>CAWKCY010000001.1:0-426925 GCA_963848195.1 uncultured Ignavibacteriales bacterium
TCAGCAATCGTCTCAACCTATAACTCTGAAAAATTTATAAGAGGGTGTTTAGATGATTTAACAAATCAAACACTATATTCAGGAGGGAGCTGAAATTATTATTTGAACTCAGGTTCGCAGCAGAATGAAGAATCGGATAATAAGAGAATATCAATCCCTCTATAAAAATATAAAATATCTTAAGACAGACCGAGAAACTATATATAGCGCATGGAATAGAGGAGTGAAACAGGCTTCCGGAATATATTTAACAAATGCAAATACAGATGATAGGCATTCACCTTTTGCTTTTGAGAAGATGGCAGACTTTTTAGACAAAAATCAAAATAAAAATATAAATGTAGTATACGCTGATAGTTATGTAACAAAATTTGAGAATGAAAACTGGGGAACAAAAAGAGTAAAAGGAATATTTAAATGGCCTGAATATAATATTCGTCATTTATTTGACATTTGCTATCTGGGGCCTCAGCCTATGTGGCGCAAAAGCCTTCACGATAAATTTGGTTATTTTGATGCAGAATATCAATCTGCTGGTGATTATGAATTTTGGTTAAGGTTATCAACAAAAGGTGTAAACTTTGCTCATCTGAATGAGATACTCGGAATATATTATGAAAATGAAAATAGTGTTTCGCTTTCAAATATAGATTTGAATTGGAAAGAGTCAGAGAAAGCCAGGAATGATAATTGGCCCAAGGATTGGGGAACCAGACCTAAAACAAATTGGAAATCTTACGAGGTCCCGATTAAAGATAATTGCGTTGAACATCAAAATAGAGGTAAGATTTTACTTCTTTGCGATTATTTTTGGCCTTCTATAGGAGGGGTCGAAGTATTTATTGAAGAATTGGGCATTCAGTTACAAAAAGAAGGATATTTAATTGAAGTAGCATGTCGACACCTTGATGATAGATATGATTATAAACATTCAGGTATGATAATTCATGAATTTAATATTTTGGAAAGCAATTTAAACACAGAATTAAAAGATGAATTTAAAAAATGCAGAGAATTAATTCTTAACGGAAGTTATAAAAGTGTAATAGCCCTGTCACAGCCGGATAATTGGATAGGTAATGTTATAATTGAATTACCGGTAAATAGACCGCAAATAATAATGTTGCCAAGCATTAGTGCAAATAATTTAATAGAATGGGCTGACAACGGTTTTGGTGAAAAAATAAATAATATATTAAAATCAGCCGACAGAATAGTTACAGTTTCTGAGAGTGGTTATGACAAAGCTTTCTCAAATAAAGTAAATATTCCGAATATATTCATTCCACATTCCATTGAAAAAGATGCCGCACATATTGATTTTCGAAATGAATATGGGTTAGATAGATCAATCCCCTTACTGGTCATGGTTGCTAATTTTTGGCCGGTTAAAAATCACGATTTCTTATTAGAAGTTTTATCTCATAATAACGGTGAATGGCAAATAGTACTAATCGGTAAGAAGATTGATAGAGAAAAGTCATATTATGATAAAGTAATTAAACTGGTAGAACGGGATAAGAGAGTTAGAATATTAGGTGCATTGGAAAGAAATATAGCTGCTGCTGCAATCCGTGACGCAGATATACTTTTAGTACCTTCTAAGGCAGAGAGTGCCGGACCATTGGTAATTTTGCAGGCAATGAGCTTTGGTACTCCATGGATAGCTGCTCCTTCCTGCAATGCTGTTAAAGATGAAGCTGGAGGCCTTATAGCTCCAGTAGAAGAATTTCCCAAAGCAATAGAGTTTATAATTAATAATAAGGAAATTCAAAATGAGCTCGCATTTTTAGGGAAAAAGCATTGGGAGCAATCTTTTAGGTGGAATAAATCCTTGCCGCTATTTATTTCTTTAATGGAAGGACAAGAGCCTATAAGCAATTTGAATATGTCCGAAGATTTACGAAAACAAACCAGGTTAATTCAAGAAGAATATTCGAATAGTATAAATTCGATTAGTGATAAAGTCGAGAAAATTTTTTCAATTATAATTCCAACATATAATAGAGCTGCTGTCTTGGAAAAATGCCTTAATGCATTAAGTAATCAAAATTTTGCTCCCGATTTGTTTGAAGTAATTGTTTGTGATGACGGCTCCTCTGATAACACCTGTGAACTTATTAAGAAGATTAAAGTACCATACCAGCTTATTTATTTAAAGCAGGAAAACAAAGGGCCGGCAGCAGCTAGAAATTTGGGGATTCGTAAATCAACAGGAAAGTATCTACTGATATTGAATGACGATTCAATTCTTAATTTTGATGCTATGAAAATCCACAATGATATCCAAACCAAACATACCGGTGAGAAAATATCAGTTCTCGGGGCATTTAAGTTGTTACCTGAATACACTCAATCTCTTTTGAGTTATTTTGTAAATACAACTGATAGTTTATTTAACTATCCTAAAATGACTTCGGGATTATTATATAACTATGAACATTTTTATACCTGTAATATATCGATATTAAAAAAAGCGGCAGTGTCTGCCGGCTTATTTAATGAAACCTTTAACGGTCCAGCTGCTGAAGATATTGAGTTTGGATATAGACTTGAGCAAGAAGGCTATCGAGTACTTTACGAAGATTCTTGTATAGCATGGCATGATCATCAAATAACTTTAGAAACTTTCTGCAAAACTCACCTGGTACGTGGTTATGGTGCTGCAACTCTCAGTTATATTCAGCCTGGTGCTTACCCTCTTGAATATCTCAACAGAAGTTCATATTCAGAATTGTTAAAGACCATGGAAGATGCAGAGCCTAAAATCAAAAAATTATATGCAGGAGTCCAAGAAATTGAGAATAAAGGTGATAAAGTAGATCTTCAAAAAAATGCGATCGACTTATTACCAGGCATAAAGTTACTGCAGAATTACTATGTAAAAAAAGGAATACTTTCCAATCCTTATTTAACTAAGATAATTTCAAGAAATTCAAATAAGAATAATTTTAGAAAGAATCCAATAGTATCTGTAATTATTCCATGCTATAATTACGAAAAATTCTTAGCTAAAGCCGTTGAAAGTGTAATAAACCAAACCTTTAAAGATTTTGAAATAATTATTGTAAATGATGGAAGCAAGGACAATTCAAAAGAAGTGGCTGAAGATTTAGTGATTAAGTACCATAATGAGATCCGTATAAAATTAATTAATCAGCCAAATTCCGGGCAACCTGCTATTTCAAGAAATAATGGGATTAAAGAAGCTAAAGGTGAATATATTCTTTGCCTTGATGCTGATGATAAAATAGCTACCAACTATGCTTGAAAAATGTGTAGAAGTGCTTCAAAACCTTCCTAATATCGGAGTTGCTATATACATTCCGTCAGGATTTTGATGGTGCCGAACAAATTGTAAAAACATCTGAATATGATTTTGAAACTCTTAAAAGACAGAATATCCTTTCTGTTTGTTCTTTATTCCGGAAAAAAGCATGGGATGAAGTTGGAGGTTATAGAACCAATGTTAAAGGACTTGAAGATTGGGATTTTTGGATTGCTTTAGGAGCAAAAGGATATTTTGGAAAATTAATTCCTGAACCTTTATTCTTTTACAGGAGACATGATACCGGTGTATTTCAAGAAGCCTTAAAAGGTGAGAAGAAAAAGTTTGCTCAGATAATTCTAAACAATAATTCAGTTTATTCCTCCAAAGATGTTGAGGCTGCTGAAAGATTTCTTCAAATGACTGAAAAGGAAGAAATTGATTTCTCGGTCATAATTCCGACTTTTAATAGGAAAGATAAATTAAAGAAATCAATTGAGAGTGTTTTAGGCAGTTCTTGTAATAACTTCGAAATTATTATTGTTAATGATGCCGGTGATGATGTAAAAGATATTATAAAAAATTTTAATGATAGCCGGATTAAATATTTAGAACATAAAACTAACAAAGGCCTTGCAGCATCAAGAAATACCGGTATTAAAGAAGCTAAAGGGAAATATATTGCTCTCCTTGATGATGATGATATTTTTTATCCCGACCATCTAAAAATTGCTTTAGAAAATCTAAATAATCATAATAGGGTAATTTACACTGATGCCGTAAGAGCATCATACAAAAAAGAAAATGGAAATTTCAAACTTGTAAACAAATCAGTTCCTTACTCTATCGACTACAATCGGAATAAATTATTGATTGGAAATATTGCCCCAGTCAACTGTTTTGTTTTTGAAAAATCATTAATTGAAAAGGCAGGTATGTTCGATGAATCTTTACCAGTACTTGAAGATTGGGATTTTTGGCTGCGGCTTTCTTCTGTTACTGATTTTAAGCATATAAAGGAAATTACTGTTCAGGTTAACTGGTACGATGATGGTTCGACTTTAACTTCCTCAAGGGGGAAAGACTTTGATGATGCAAGGGAAATAATTTATAATAAGTACCAAGATGAGATTAAAAATATCCCTAATAAAAATGAGATTATTGAAGAGTTCAATTCAATTTGGAGAAATGATTTTCAAAACAAGAATATTGAAGTCTCAATTATTGCTCTTTCATATAATCAGCTTGGGTACACAAAAGAATTTATTCAATCTGTTATCGAATTAACCGCTGTTCCATTTGAACTAATAATAATAGACAATAACAGCGACCCGGAAACTGTAGAATATCTTAAAGGAATTAATAAATCTAACAGACATATAAGGGTAATCTTTAATCAAAATAACATCGGTTTCCCAAAAGGAATAAACCAGGCAATAAAAGAAGCCAATGGAAAATATTTATTGATTGCAAACAATGACATAGTCTTGACTAAGGGCTGGCTCGATAGGATGATTGAAGTAGCTGAGAGTGATCCGACGATAGGTCTTGTTGGTCCAATTAGTAACTCAGTAAGCGGCGTGCAAATAGATAAAGATGCAAAGTATTCAAATATTGAAAAAATGCACGAGTATGCAGCAAATATTAAAGAGAAGAATTCGGGACAAATTTTTCAATTCCCGCGCATAGCTTTTATATGCACTTTAATAAAGAGAGAAGTTATCGATAAAATCGGCGGATTGGACGAACGCTTCTCACCCGGAAACTTTGAAGATGATGATTTCTGTTTGAGAGCGCAGCTTGCAGGTTACAAAACAGTAATAGCTAAGGATGTTTTTATTCATCATTACGGTTCAAAAAGTTTTACCGCCGAAGGTATGGAAAAATATAAGACAAGGTTAGAGATAAATCAAAAAATATTTATAAATAAATGGGGCGGAACCCCTGAAGAAATTTGGTTAAAAGGAAAACAAATAAAAGGAAGAAAAGTCATGTTTACATTAAACAAAAATGAGTTCAAAGAGAATTTACAAAGAGCAATTTCTTTAATCGAGGAAAAGGAATATAATATTGCCCTTGAGTATCTAAATAATTCGGTAGAAATATATAATAATTTTGATCATGATGAACAAGATCCGGATTTGGCTAATCTATTAAACCTCGCAGGTAATGTATCTTTATTAAATGACAGCCTGGATGCTGCTCAAAAATATTTTGAAAATGCCCTAACTGAAGATAGCAGCTCTTCACATGCCTGCACCGGATTAGGTGATGTACTTTTCGCCGGTAAAAATTATGAAGGTGCGAAAACAATGTACGAGTGGGGTGTAAGGAATAATTCCGAAAATAAAGCTGCTAAAGATGGGTTAGTTAAGGTCAATAAAATTCTTAATCTTCAAGCAAATGATAACTCTTTGTTTCGTCCAAACGAAGAAATAAATACTCCCGTTAAATTAAATGAGGAAATAAATATTCCCGAATCTTTATATGAAAATAAAGAACCGGAAGAGAATAAATTGATAAATGAAGCCTATGAAATGTTTAATGAAAAAAAGTTTGAAGAATCATTAAACAAATTAATAAAAGCTGAAAATATGTTTAATGGACATCTAACAAAACCAAAAGATCCCGAATTTGCCGCATCGTTCTATAATTTCAAAGGTTTTAATTACTTAGGATTAAATGACATAAATAATGCAAGAGTTTGTTTTCAGAAAGCATTAGAAATAAATCCTGATTCTTCTCAAGCCTACGCAGGCTTAGGTGAAGTTTTATTCTTAAGTCAGCTTGATGATAAAGCCAAATACATGTTTGAAAAGGCAATAGAGAAGAACTCAAATAACTTATTCGCAGTGAGTGGGTTAGAAAAAATAAATAAACTCTTAAATCTTAATACGGGTCATAAATCACTATTTCAAACTCCACATTCAGAAGATAAATTAAAAATATACTATAGGGATGATTTTGGAAAATTATTTAATCAATTAGAATTATTTGGAAAAGGTGCTGAAATAGGTGTTCAAGCAGGCGAATATTCCAATATTCTGCGAAATACTTGGAAAGGGGAGGAGTTGTACCTAATTGATAGATGGGAGTATGATCCAAATTATAAAGATATTGCTAATGTATCCGATGAAATACACAAACAGCTTTATTTATCTGTAGTTCAAAAATTTGCTGATGACCACAGCATAATTATAATAAGAAAAGATTCTGTAGCAGCTTCAAAACAATTCCCGGATGAATTTTTTGACTGGATTTATTTAGATGCCGATCATTCTTATGAAGGATGCACCAAAGATCTTAATGCATGGTATCCTAAATTGAAAAAAGGAGGTATTATTGCCGGCCATGATTATATTGATGGTGAATTTATTGAAGGCAGTTTTAGTGTAAAATCTGCCGTAGATAATTTCATTAATAATAAAGAAATTAAACTTTATACAACTGAAGAAAATCCATTAAGAAGTTGGTATTTTGTTAAATCTGGATTAACAACTGAAGAAGGGAGAATGAGCGATAAAAAAAATAATACATCGGATAAGCAAAAATTCCAATCGGTTCTAAATGATATTTTGACAGCTTCCTATGAACTATTCAATTTTAAACATTTCGAAGAAGCCGTAAGCACACTTAATAAATCTGAAAAACTATTCTATTCGCAGAACAATAAAGAATTAATTTCGGCTTACGAAAACATGAAAGGTTTTAATTATCTTGGATTAGATGATAAAGTCAAAGCGAGGAATTGTTTTGAAACAGCTTTGAATATAAACCCTGACTCTTCACAGGCTTGTGCTGGTCTGGGGGAATTATTCTATCTTGAAGGAAAAGATAAAGAAGCCAAAACAATGTATGAGTATTCCGTAAAAAATAATTCTGAAAATTCGTTTGCTGTTGCCGGACTCGAAAAGTTAAATAAAATTTTGGAACTGCCATATAATCACAATGTATTACTTTAATAAAATAATGAAAAGCTAAAAAGGAGACATTCAGTTGCCTAAAATTACTCTTAGCATGATTGTTAAGAATGAAGAAAAATATTTGCCTGATTGTCTTCAATCAATTAAAAATGTTGTCGATGAAATTATCCTGATTGATACGGGTTCATCGGATAATACTATTAATATAGCCGAAGAATTTGGTGCTTTGATATTTAATTACAATTGGGTAAATGATTTTTCGGCTGCCAGAAATTATGCATTAAGCAAATCAACAGGCGATTGGATTTTATATTTAGATGCTGATGAAAGATTATCTCCCAAATCATTCTATCAACTTAGAAATGTAATTGCAAGCAATGATTTATTAGGCTGCAGATGCATTGTAAATAATATTGATGAGATAAATGGCAAACCAAAGTTTATGAGGTATACACGTTTATTTCATAATAGCTCTAATATAAAATTTACAGGCAAAATACATGAGCAAATAGATAATTCACTTATTGAAAATGGTTATAAGATATTAGATACTGATATAGAAATAATTCATACAGGTTATAATGTTTCAACTGATGAGCTTAAGAAAAAAGCAAATAGAAATTTAGAAATATTAAAAGTTGAATACGAAAGAAATAAATCTTCTTATAACACATACCAGCTTGCAAATACATACTCAATTCTGGAGAATTATGAAAAAGCTAATCAATACTATAAACTTTCATTAGATAGAAGTGAATTAAATAATGAGCATAAAGCTTTTGTTTATTTAAATCTTTCCGATTATGAATATAGAAAACATAATCTCAATAAAGCAGTAGAATTTCTAGGAACGGGTTTAAATAATGACCCTTCTAATAGCTTATTAAATTTATTAGCCTCCGAAATATTTTTCAGAAAAAATAAAATTAGTGATTCACTTGAATTTTGTAAAAAGGCGTTAAGGGAAAATAAAAAAGTTCTTACGGCTAAAAGTAAATCAACTTTAACAGTGGGTATAAAAAATGAAAAAATAATATCTAAAGGAATTTATTATTCCATACTATCCTCAAACGAAATTGAAATAGAATATTTCTTAGAAGAATTACAGAAAGAAAATTCAAGATTATGGCAAATAGTAAAAAATCTAATTGAAAATGAAATAATCTTAGAACTGGAAAGTTTATCACAAATAATTTCTAATGATAATCTTGATATGTTCCTGGTCTTATTTGAAAAATATAAAGAAAAGAGATTGGTTCTTGAAATACTAATAGAAATTTACAATTCCTTTAAGGAAAATTCTAAATTCCTAAAAACAATGGGTTTATTATATCTTGAAAATAATCTGCATGACAAAGCTATAAAATTGTTTGAAGAATCATTGGAATTAAAGGAAAAAGATCCTGCTTCAGTATTTTATTTGATTTCGATTTATCTGGAGGACAATCAACTTGAAAAAATTCCTTCTCTGTTAATATTAGCTGAAAAAGAATTCAGGAATATTCCCGAATTTAATTCGAAGTTTGAAATATTAAAAGAAAAGCTTAATACAATATTTTAATTTTATACTGATGACGCAGATTTTATTTGAAGCATTCAAGGAGTTGGTTAGTAAATTTTTATATAAAAAACATTAATTTTATTTTTTAATACTTGATTTGAAAACAATCCTATAAAGTAAAGAAACGTTATGATGAACAATTACGAGCAAGCAGTTAAATATTTTGAAAAGGAGGATTACATATCCGCTCTGGATATTTTATTAAACCTGACAGAAGAGAATAAAAATAATCCCAATATATTGTATTTTCTTGCTGTTGTAAAATCAAAGATGGGGGAATATGATTCCGCTGAATTCCTTATTTAAAGAAGTTATAAACATTAAAAAGGATCATATCGAAGCGCATTATAATATAGCTTTATGTTTACAAAATCAAAATAATAATAATGAAGCCTTAAATTATTATCAAAAGGTGATTGAACTTAATCCGTTTTTATCGGAAGCTTATAATAACATTGCAGTAATTTATAATATTCTGGGGAAATATGAAGAAGCGGAGAAAGCATTTAGAATGGCAGTTAAACTTAAGCCAAATGATTTAAATGCAATGAGCAACCTCTCTAATCTTACCATTGATAAGAATAAATCAGAAGAATACAAGAAGGCATTTGAATTATTTAAAAAGGGGAATTTGCCGGTGCAAAAGAAATAATCATTGAGCTTCTAAATAAAACTCCTAATAATATACATCTCTTAAATTCACTTGGTAAAATTCATTCTAATCTTAATAATTATGAAAAAGCATCTGAATGCTTTCAAAAAATAATTGATTTAGATAACAGCAATGCTGAAGCATACTATAGCTCAGGTGTTTGTTTTCAAAATTTAGATAACAATGATCTTGCATTGAAGCAATATAAAAAAGCCACTGAACTGAACCCTGAATATATAGGATGCTTATAATAACCTTGGATTACTGTATACCTCCTTAAAAAAGTATGATGAGGCTGAAAAATTTTATAATACTGCTCTTAAGTATAAACCTCTATATTTCAATTCTATTATTAATTTAGGAGCCTTAAAAATAATCAGCGATGATTTTGAAGGTGCCTTAAATTATTTCAATAAAGCTTTACAAATTTCAATAAATGAGAAAAATGAAGCATGGAAATCGGTAGTTTACGGAAACTTAGGATTTGTAAACTTCAGAAAGAAAAGAATTAATGAAGCTCTTAAATATTTTAATATTGCAATCGATATAAATCCAGATAGTATACTCGCACATTACAATAAAGCTGAAGCTTCTTTTAATTACGGGACAATTCGAGGAAGGCTGGAAAGAATATGAATGGAGACAGGGGAGAAAAGATTTCGGTAAAAGAAAATTTAATAAACCTTTTAAACCGGAATATGATCTCAAAGGGAAAAAGGTTTTAGTCTTCGCTGAACAGGGAATAGGGGATGCTTTACAATTTATAAGATACCTGCCGATGCTTAAAGAAAAAGGCTGCTACATAATATTGGAATGTAGTAAAGAACTTCATGGACTATTAAATGATTTTAACAGTGTTGATGAAATTATTGAGAGAAACCTCGTTGAAAAACCCAAAATAGAATATGATTACGAAGTTCCATTGTTAAGCTTACCTTTTTACTTTAAAACTAATATGAATAATATACCGGCGCAAGTTCCTTATCTGAAAGCTAATAAAAACTTGAAAGATAAATGGTCGGAATGTTAAATGATAAAGACAAAATAAAGATAGGACTGGTTTGGGCGGGAAGCCCTTGCTCACACTAATGATAGGAATCGTTCAGTGAGCCTTAATCAATTTATGTCGTTATTATCTATTGAAAAGACACATTTTTATAGTTTGCAAAAAGGCATCCCTGTAATTCAGGCAAAGGACTATCAGCTTTTATTAACCGATTTAGACGGCCATATAAATACTTTTTCGGACACAGCAGCAATAATTGAAAATCTGGATCTTGTTATTGCAGTAGATACTTCTGTAGCACATCTTGCAGGTGCATTAGGTAAGGAGACATGGCTGCTTCTTCCGTTTTTACCGGATTGGAGATGGTTACTTGATAGAAGCGATTCTTTATGGTATCCAACTATAAAATTATATCGGCGGCCTGCTTTTCAAGACTGGAAATCTGTATTCACAACATTAAAAAACGATTTAATTGATTTTGTTGCTAAGAAAAGAAAGGAGATAATAAAGAGCGAATCTGGTTATCCGGATCAAAGCAAACACTTTTATTTAGGTTTATCTTCGGGTGAAAATTATGGCTGGGGTATATGTAGTAAATATTTAAAGAAGGAACTGTCACATAAGATTAAAATAATAAATATTGATGAGCATGAAGAAATAATTAAAAAGGGTAAAACAAATGGCACAATATTTCATGCTCTAAATAATAGTGATTTCGGCGGGTTACATCCGGTTAGGGGACAAAAAATATTGGTTATACATTTTTTGAATTTGAATTGAATGAAGAGGCAGTAAAAAATGCTGTCAACTACGATATTATTTTAGGGGGATCTTCATGGAATGAAACAAAATTAAAAGAAAAGGGAATTAAAAATACAGGAGTATTGATCCAGGGGATAGATTCCGAACTTTTTTATCCTGTAGAAAAAGAAAAAAAGAATGATCTGTTTATTATTTTCTCTGGTGGAAAATTCGAACTACGTAAAGGTCAGGATCTTGTTTTAAAGGCCATTCAAATATTACAGCAAAAATTTTCTGATATAATCCTTATTAATGCATGGTATAATATGTGGCCTCAAACAATGCAGTCAATGGAAGTTTCCAGGCACATAAAATACGAACATAAAGGTGAAACGTGGAAAAATTTTATGGTAAACTTATGTCAGATAAATAAAATTGATGGCAACAAAGTATTTACATTGCCTATTACACCTAATAATAAATTAAGGGAACTGTATTTAAATTCCGATATAGGTTTATTCCCAAATAGGTGTGAAGGAGGAACCAACCTTGTACTTATGGAATATATGGCATGCGGCAAGCCTGTTATTGCTTCTTTTAACAGCGGACATAAAGATATTCTTACTGAAAGTAATTCCTTATCGCTTAAATATATGCATGAATTTAAATTGTATACGATAATAAACAATTAATTGCCGATTGGGAAGAACCGGATATAGATGAAATAGTGGCAAAGCTTGAATTTGCCTACTACAAAAGAGATGAAATTAAAAAATTGGACAAAAGGCAGGTGAAGATATGAAGACTTATACCTGGCAAAAATCTGCAGAAACATTATTGGAGATTGTAAATAAAATCTAATTCCTAATGATCCAAAACTTTTAAAAAGGAAAAGGAATTGTAAAACAATGAGAAAAAATAAAGAACCTTTAATTTGGTTATCATATGTATCATTTCCTATAACAACTGCAGTTTATTTTGAAAGAGCCCTGAAGAGAAAGTACAATGTACTAACAATTGGTCCGAAGTTTCCTGAATATTTAATAAAACAATGCAGTTAGAAAATATGAAATTGCCTATTAAAGGTCATAATATATCAACTGGTTTCGGAATATTAGATGTTCAACAATTACTAAAAAATACTCCCTCTAATTCTTTCCCGGATTTATTTTTATGGATTGAATCCGTTTCAGGATTTTTGCCTGTAAACATTAAGGGAAATGGTTTTCCTGCATGCTGTTATTTGATTGATTCACATTTAAGCCTAAATAGTCATCTGGAATGGGCGAAAAATTTTGATTATACTTTTATTGCACAAAGAGAATACATTCCTGAATTTAAAAAAGCTGGCATTGAGAATGTTTTTTGGCTTCCTTTAGGAGCTGATCCTGAAATACATTCGAAAAATAATGTAAATAAAATATACGATGTTGGCTTTGTAGGTGCTGTTAATAACGGATTACATCAAAGAAGAGTTAATTTATTAAATAAAATAAATTCTGCCGCAAAAGTAAGTTATAGCAGATGCTGGTGTGATGAAATGGCTGAATTCTTTTCAGCTTCAAAAATTGTATTCAATAATGCTATTCGTAATGATCTCAATATGCGGCTTTTTGAGGCAATGTCAACCGGTTCTTTTCTGCTGACCGATATAGCAAAAAACAGCGGGCAGGAAGAGATGTTCAAAGATAATGAAGATTTAGGAATTTATTCTGATGATAATATTGCTGATAAGGTAAAATATTTTTTAACCCATGAAAATGAAAGAGAAAAAATTGCGAATCATGGACAGCAGATTATTCTTAATGCACATACCTATGAGCATCGAGTGGATGAATTGCTTAAAGTGAGCCTCGAAGAAAGAAACAATACACCGGCAGCAGAAGAATGGAGGGATATGTCACTTGGGAAAGCTCAAATAAATGTGATGAAAGATTTAAATATAAAACAAAATAACAGCAGCAAAAGAAGTTTTGTAATCCCTGTACTGGATATGTCTCCTGCAAGCCCTTATAATATAACAAAACTATTGGATGATTTTAATGATATATCAGGTGATGTGATTGTTATTTTTAATTCGGTTGAGATGGCTGATAAATTAAAAAATCATCCCAGAATTGATTATTATGCTGCAATGAAAAAGAATGTCGGGGTTTCTATTGCTTGGAATATCGGTTTAAATATTTCTCAAACCCCCGTCACCTTTATCTTAAATTCCGATATCAATATAAATAAAGAAACAATAGAAATACTTGAGGAAAATTTATTGAAACTTCCTGATGCAGCCATAGTCGGTCCTCAAGGTTCTTTCTTTAACTTTTATAAAACTAAGGATATAGCTTACTTTGACAAAAATTCTTTCAGTAGTCCCGTTGAAGTCGATGCTGTATCAGGATTTTTGTTTGCTGTGAAGACCGAATTATTTAATAAGGGCAAATTAAAATTCGAAAATCAGTATACTCCCTGTTATTTCGAAGAATGGGATATGGGATTGCAAATTAAACTGGCAGGATTAAAATCATATATTGTTCCCGCATCAGGTTATAATCATGAATGGAGCGGATCTATCCGTGCATTAAAAACAATAAAATATCTTAATAAGGAAGAAACATCAAGGGAAATATTAAATAGAAACAGAGTACTGTTCTTAAATAAATGGAATGAAACCATAAAAAATCTGCCTGCTAGGAAAAATATTTTAATTAGCAATTGGGCAAATTTATTGCTGAATCAGGCGGATATATATACACAACAAAATGAAAAGGAAAAATCAGTTCAGGTCTATAACCTGGTTCTAGAAGAATTCCCGGAATATGAAGAAGCCCTTTCCAAATATGGAATGTTTTTGTATAATGAAAATAAACCGGAAGAATCATTAAATGTATTTAATAAATTATTAGCATTGACCCTGATTATATAATACCGGTTCAAAATAATTCTGGTATAATAAATGAAACTAAAAAAATATTGAAAAATAATAATGGAAATGGGAATGGAAAGAAAAATTGCTCCCAAGCAGGATATAACATATTACGAAAATGAGAGGGAAGATGTTCAGCAATTAATTAATCCTAATTCGAAAAGGATTTTGGATGTAGGCTGCGGAAAAGGAAGACTTGGAGCAGCGTTAAAAAATAAATTAAATGCGGAAGTTTGGGGCGTAGAATATGTAAATGATATTGCATCCATAGCGCAGAACAATTGGATAATGTTATCAGCGGTCCAATCGAAGATGCAATTGTACAATTACCCGATAAGTATTTTGATACAATTATTTTCGCAGACATCTTAGAGCATTTAGCCGATCCATATAGTGTTTTACGAAATAAAATAAAAACTATCGGTTAACGGCGAAATAGTTGCCAGTGTACCTAATGTAAGACATTGGTCCGTTGTTAAAAATTTAATGGAAGGAGAATGGGAATACCGGGAATTCGGTATAATGGATAACACACATTTAAGATTTTTTACGCGTAAATCTCTATTTAATATGTTTGAAAAAACCGGATATAAAATATTTAATACTCGGAAAAATAATAAATGTAGTTGAAATACCGGAGAAATTGAAAAGCTTTTTACGGTAAAGCTCTATAAATGTCAATACCTTGAAGAAGGAATCAAAATTTTTCCAATACATTATTAAAGCTAACAATAATGAGATACCTCAACAGCCTGAAATGAATATTGATCCGGCTTTTAATGTAAAAAATATTTGAAAAGTTAAATAAGATGGAAATTGATTCAAACGAAATATCGGTAATAATCCAGGGACTTGTGTTTGGTTCTTCAATAGATAATTTTAATAAAAGATATACTTTACAGGCGTTACGTAGTGTGAGAAAAAGTCTTCCGGATGCTGAAATAATCTTATCCACATGGAAAGGCTGTGATATTAATGGCTTATCTTTCGATATCTTAATAGAAAATGAAGATCCTGGTCCGATTTATTTAAAAACAAATTCATTACTTAAAAATATTAACCGTCAAATAGTTTCAACAAGAAATGGGATTCAGTGTGCTTCAAAAAAGTACGTATTAAAATTGAGAAGCGATACGGTTTTAGAGAGCCCAGATTTTCTTAAATATTTTGATTCTTTTGAACTAAGGAATAATAGCTGGAGAATTTTTCAGAAACGTGTCCTAAATTGTACAATTGTATCTCAGAATCCTAGAAAGAATTCTATCCCTTATAATCCAAGCGATTGGTTCCATTTCGGCCTGAAAGAAGATGTTAAAAAAATATGGGATGTCCCATTAAGACTTCAAGTTACAGATAAATATCAGGATGTTCACCATTATTCTCCGGAACAATATATCTGGGTTAGCTGCCTTAGAAAATTCGGCAATATAAAGCTGGACTATGCAGAGGATATATCTGAAGAAGCAATCGATATGACAGAATTAACAATTGTTAATAATTTTGTTCTACTCGAACCGGAACAATTAGGAATAAGAATCATTAAAATACGATAAAGATCATACTGATATAGTTCATTATACTCATTCGGAATGGCTTGAATTATATGAACAATATTTCATGAATCAATCTTTTCCTTTATTTTGTAAAACCGACTATCGATTTTCAGCTATATATCCTACTTTTATGCAAGATAATAAAAATTTAATAAGAAAATTTATAAATATTATCAGCACTTCACTTATTGAAGAGAATATTTGCAGGCTAACAAATGACAGCAGAATTATTACAGCCCTTCAATCCGGTTCGGGGCATTTATACCGGTTTTTATTTTTTTTGGTAAAAGTAATGAATCCAGCATTAACAATTGAATTTGCTACCGGTAATGGTTTATCAACACTATGTTTGGCACATAATCTTTTGCCCTCTTCATCCTTAATAACATTCGATAATAAATGCTGGGAAAATAATGAGGGAACTTATTTATCTCCTCAAGATTTTGAACCAAAAAATGTATTCCAAATTGTTTTTGATCTCTCATTAAGTGAACAGTTAGATAAAATATCTCCAATTATTTCTAAATCAGATTTAATTGTTCTAAATATAAGCAACGGTAGCCTCGAAAATAAATTACTTAAGCATTTTGAATCACAATCATTAAAGAAAGGTACATTAATAATTATTAATAACATAAAAATATGGCAGATGATTCCTTTCTGGGAAAGTATAAAGAAGTCAAAACTGGATATTACCTCATTCGGCAGCTGGAAAGGTACAGGGCTTGTGGAATGGTAATTGAAATAATATATGCAAAAAATTTTAAGGTAAATTTAAGTGAAAATATTTGCTCATAGGGGTAATTTGGACGGTAAAAAAATTGAGAATGAAAATTCCGTCAATGCACTGATTAACGCATTGATATATGGTTTTGACCTGGAATTTGATATTAATTTTGATATGAAACGACAGAACATGATACTTTCAAATGATATAAGCAAACGTTTAATAAAAAATATGAACCAGCCGCTTTACTTTCTAAAATAAAGTCCGGTTATCACGCATTGAATATCAAAAGTATATATACAGTACCTTCGATTTTATGGATGCTTGAGGAGTATAATAATAAAAAAAACTTTTTCTTATTTGATTTTGAGCTAATTGCAAAGGATATAAAAGAATGCAGGTTTTTAATGCGTTCTTTAATTAAGAAAAAGTTTAATATAGCATTTCGTTTAAGCGAAAGAGAAAATTTTCTAAATGAATATATTAAAGATACCGGTATAAAAGATATTTGGTTAGATGAATTTAATGAAAACTGGGTTGACCAAAATATTGTAAAAAAACTGAAAGATAAAGGTAAAACATTATTTTATGTATCTCCTGAATTACATAAAGATTTGCCTTTGGATACATTAAAAAAGAGATGGGAAAAAGTAATGAATTGGGGAGTCAATGGGATTTGTACAGATTTCCCTATAGAATTAAATAAAGTTTTATGAGATAAAAATCGATTAAAGCAGTAATTTTTGTTCTATATGGTAAAATAATTGATGCAGATAAATGGCACTTTAATGCACTTAATGTTGCTTTACAGCATTCGGATATAGATCCTATATCATGGCAGGAGCATTTAACAATTTATAAAGGGATTCCTACTAAAAAGAAATTGGGAATATTAACCGAGAGAAAAGGATTAAATACAGACCTATACGATAAGATAAATATAACAAAACAAGAAACCACAGTAGAAATAATAGAAAAGTTCTGCCATCCAGATCTTGAAAAAATTGAAATGATGAAATTATTGAAAAGAAAATACAAGATTGTGATCTGTTCTAATGCGGTAAGAAATTCTGTTGAATTAATGCTTGGAAAAAGCGGCATGCTGCCTTTTGTTGATTTTTATTTAAGCAACGAGGATGTGAAACATCCAAAACCCGATCCGGAAATATATTTTAAAGCCTTCGAAATGCTTAAACTTTCACAAGGCGAATGTGTTATTGTAGAAGACAGTGATGTGGGTAAAAAGGCGGCGATGGACTCCGGAGGAATACTTTGTTCCGTTAACAATCCGGATGATGTAAACTATTATCGTGTTCTGAAAACGATAAATGAGAGTAATCAAATTAATGTTGTAATTCCTTCGGCAGGTCAGGGAAAGCGTTTTTCTGAGGTAGGAATGCAGCATCCAAAGCCTTTAATAGATGTTTGCGGTAAACCAATGATTCAGTTAGTGTTGGAAAATTTCAATAATATCGGGAAAAGAATAATCGTTGCCCAAAAAAAACATATCGAAAAGTATTCTATGGATTCTTTATTGCAGACGCTTGCGTCTGAATCAGTTTTAGTGGAAGTTGACGGTTTGACAGAAGGAGCAGCTTGTACTGTGCTGAAAACCGAAAGCCTTATTAATAACAATAATGAATTAATAATTGCTAATAGTGATCAATATCTGAATATAGATATTATGAAATTTATAGAACGAATGAGAAATGAAAATGCAGACGGAGGGATATTAACTTTTAAAGATGATAATCCCAAATGGAGTTATGCAAAATGCGATTCAAACGGAAAGGTTGTAGAAGTAGCGGAAAAAGTAGTTATAAGCAATCAAGCTACTGTAGGTGTTTACTATTATAAACATGGAAGTGATTTTGTTAAATATACTAAACAAATGATAGAGAAAAATATTAGGATAAATAATGAATTTTACGTGTGCCCTGTATTTAATGAATTTATTGCAGACAGTAAAATGATATTGATACATGAAATAGATAAAGAAAATATGCACGGGCTGGGTACGCCAGAAGATTTGAAAACATATCTTAAATATACTCAGGAAACTGTATTTTTAGCGGCATAAGCTAATTTTTATATCATATCAATAACCGGATGATTGTAATTTTAATATCAGTTAAATTTATAAATTGTTAGATAAAGCGAAACCATTCAGGATTTTTTAATCATAGAAATATTTTAAACTCCCTTAAATTGCTAAAAGTTACCACAGAGATTATCAATAACTTAATGGGTATATTCGGAAAACTTGCCTATCATACAAATACTCAAAATCTGCGAGCATTATAAAGAATACTTAAACTAAAACTTATTTAAGAATTTTTCTATAAAAAAGCCATAAATAATTTGAAAAAACAAACATTTGAAATTATAATAATTTATCGATTAAAGGACTAAACAAATAAAAACCACTTCCGATAATAACCTTAAGAATTAAAAGTTCTTAATAAAATAACAGACGCCGGACAAGGAAGTCCGGTAAACAAAAACAAAAAATAAACATGGAGGTTTATTATGGGTTTCTCAATTAACTCAAATATCGATGCACTTCGTGCATATAACGCATTAGCAACAGTTAATGCTCAAACATCAAAAGCTCAATTAAGATT
Source organism: uncultured Ignavibacteriales bacterium (assembly GCA_963848195.1). GTDB lineage: Bacteria > Bacteroidota > Ignavibacteria > Ignavibacteriales > Ignavibacteriaceae > CAVQBP01. The sequence goes on from CAWKCY010000001.1 coordinate 18,976, forward strand.
GGCAACCGGCAAAAGAATTAATTCTGTTGCTGATGATACATCCGGTTATGCTGTAGGAAAATCACTTGATCAAAAAGTTAAGTTGATGCAGTCTGCTCAGAACAATGTTGGATCAGCTCAGGATATGCTTTCCACCGCTGAATCACAGTTAAGTAGTGTTAAGGATTTGATCACATCCATTAAAGCAAAAATCGCTGATTCTACAAATCCTGCAAGCGATAATTCCAAAGTTTCGGGTGATATTAAAGCTCTTGCAACAGAAATTGCAAATATTTTCTCAACAACCAAATTTAATGATACCCAATTGCTTGTTTCTTCCTCTGCAGCAACAAATGGTACAACATTCTCATATCAGACTGGTGCGTCTTCTACAGATAAATTGGATGTAAATTATATGACCAACGGTTCTGGTTCTTTAAGTGGAACAGCAAGTATTGCAGTTGATGGCTTTACAATCTCTGCTTCAGTAGGTGATGCTGTAAGAGATGCTTTATCTCAGGCTGGTATGGTTGGAACAACTGCAGCAGCTCTTGGTAGTTTATCTTCTTACTTAGCTACTTTTGAAAATACAATTGATGGATCATTAGCCAGCATTGGTAATTATGAACAAAGATTGAGTATAAAGAGTGACTTTTTAACAGCAGCTATAGCTAATTCTTCAGCTTCCGTATCAAGATTATTTGATGCAAACGTAGCTCAAGAACAATTGAATTCGACAAGAGGTCAGATTCAGCAGCAAGTTGCAACTTCAATGTTGTCACAATTGAATTCTGCTCCTCAAAATCTTTTATCTCTTTTCAGATAATATAGATAATGTTCACAATCCCGGGGAATAAATCCCCGGGATACTTTTAGATAACGATTAACAATTTAGGATTTTATTAAATGTACAATTCAACAACTACAGCTAACAAAAACCGGAACAGGTTGAATCAATATTTGGTAAATGAAATAACACAAGCAACTCCTCAACAGCTTCTAATAAAAATATATGATTTTGCCATAGTTAATTGTAAAAAAGAAAATCTGGCAAAGACAAATGAGGCCCTGCAAGTTCTTATAAATGCCTTAAGTTTCAATGGAAAAGATGTTAGCGAAATTTCTACAGGGTTATTAAAGCTCTATCAGTACTGTCAAAATGAAATGAGAAATAAAAATTATACTATCGTCTATAAAATACTCACTGAACTCAAAGAATCATGGATTATAGCTTTTAATAAATAGAGGCTTAAAATGTCAACCAGCAGCATCGATACTGTTCTAACTACTTCAAATATTAATTTATTGGTTAATTCCTTTATTAACGACCAGACTAGTAGGTTGGTAACACCTATTAGTACCAGAAAGAGCAAATATCAAAGCTTGTCGTCTGCTTACTCTACTTTTAGCTCAAAACTTAATTCATTGCAGACCCTGCTTTCAAATTTTAAAACAACTGACAGCACTTCATTATTTAATAATAAAACTGCAGTCTCTTCCAATAGTACCTTTTTGGCAACAACTGTTGATAATTCATCTTCTATTGGTTCATATAGTATAAGAGTTAACCAGTTGGCTAAGAATGATGTGCTGGTTTCACAGGATCTTGCTTCTTCAACTGCTAGCGGTATAACCGGAACTCATACATTTACTATTAAATACTGGAGACGGAAGCAATTCCTGACTTTACCAGCAATGTAGATGTTACATTCTCCGGTACCGAGACTAATCAGAGTGTAATGGAAAAAATAAGGGATGCCATAAACTCTGATAAAGCAGTTGTGCAATCAAATACCAAAAATGCTTCTGATATGTATACTGGCGGATCCAACTACATTTACTATAGATCTAAATGGTACAGAAACCAGCATCTCCGTAGACGGCGGTGGAACATACGACGACTTAATCAATGAGATTGTTTCTAAAGTAAATTCATCTGTAACTGGTGTCTCGGCTGAAAAGGTGTCTGATTCACCAAACCCCGGAGACGTATCTTTAAAATTAACGGTCACAGATTCGAAAAACTATATTTCGATAACGAATACAGGCAGTTTCGATGTTGTAAGTGATTTACATATAGGTGCTGTAAAAGAAAAAGGCGCTTCGGGGGTGGTGAGTGCTTCTGCTTTTAGTCCAGCTAGCGGAACTTCTCAGTTTTCACTAACTTCAAAACTAACCGGAGTAGATTACAGAATTAAGAATTTAAGTGACTCTGGTACTTCTACGGCTTTATCTTCAATTGGATTGAATTTGGGTTCAAGCAGACCTTCATTTGATCAAACACAGGATCCGGATACTGCTGGTTATTTATATTCTGACATTTCAAACAATTCCGGTTTGAATTCACAAATTACTTTTAATGGGCTTACTATTTCCAGAAATTCGAATATAATTAATGATCTTGTAACAGGAGTAACTTTCAATCTAAAATCTGCTATGGATTCTTCCGATGCAGATGTGAGTATTACTGTATCAAATGATGTCAAGACAATTGAATCGAATGTGCAGAATTTTATCACCAAGTTCAATGATATCTATTCCTATTTAAAGTCAAATTCATCAGGCGGATCTTCTTCATCTGCGGGTGGAGCATTAGCATATGATTCAAATGCTTCTTCACTTTTAAGTACTTTGAGAAGTGTTGCATATACGAATATCTCAGGTCTTCCTTCAGGAAGTCTAAATAGTTTATCTCAAATCGGTATATCATTCGATGCTGCTAATGGTTTATCTATTTCGGATACAGCTAAATTTGAACAGCAGGTTAATGAAAAAGCCGATCAGGTATCGGCTTTATTTAATTCAACGAATGGTGTAGCAAATACTCTGTATGATAAAATAAATCCTTATTTAGGTGTGTCCGGTTATTTATCCTTAAAGCAAAACTCTTATGACAGTAACGTAAGAACATTAAGTGATAAAATAACCTCTTCTCAAGATAGGATAAATAAAAGTGCGGATAGCTTACGGACACAATATGAAAAGCTGCAGGCTCAGCTTGCGGATATGATAGCTATGCAAAATATGATATATGGATTATAATTATATAACAAGTAAAAATTATGGATGATTTCAAAAGAAAATATTACAGGATAAAATTTCTGTTGGTGGAATTGGTATCAAAAATTGATAAATTGCAGGATGAAAATCATTTTTTTGAGAAAATAGGATCAATTAAAGAGGAAATTTCGGAAGTTCTTACCTTAAAAAATGATTTAATGACGGAAAATACCGAAGAAGTGAAAAAAATTGAACCTGAATTAAATCAAGTCACTAAACAAATCCGGGAAAAGTTCGATTATATAATTGAGCAAAAAAGAAATGAATTAGCAGAAGTAGCTTTGCATATAAGAAATTTACAAAATTCCAGAAAACTTGTTAATTATAATAGGTGAAAAATGAATATAAAATCTGTCTCAAATAATAACTACTCTTATAACAATAGAGAAGTTGAGAATAAAAAAGGGAAAGATTCCTCTAAAGAGTCAAAAGTTGAAGATAAGCTGGAAATTTCTGAAGAAGCAAAGGCAATGAGTAAGGATAATCTTCAATCAAAAAAATTAGCCGTAATAAAAGAAAGACTGGACAATAATTTTTATAATTCCGATAAAGTAACTAAAAAAGTTGCTCAGGAAATATTTAAGGAATTGAAAGGGTAATATAAATATAGAAAAACCTCCTTTTAAGGAATAAAAAGATACAATCTTACTTGTTTAATTATTTTTAAATTCGTACTTTGCAGCATTAAATTCTAAAGATGAATCGAACTTATTTGATTTTTGTTGATGTACGAAGACAACTCTCAAAGCAATAAACTACAGCTGCTAGGTAAATTAAATGCCAGTTTTGTTCACGAAATACGCAATCCTCTATTTGCCCTTAAATTAAATCTTGATTATCTAAATATGGCTGAGAATCTTTCAAATGATGTGAAAGATTCGGTAAATTCCTGTATCGAAGCAATAGACAGAATTCAGTATTTAGTCGATAATATCCTTAATTTTTCCAGAAAACCTAAAGAACAATTTCATTTTTGTTCATTAAATGATATCACCAATGAAGCACTAGAACTGGTAAACGGTTACGCCGGTAAAATTAAATGTGATGTAATTAAGGAAATGGATGATAATATTCGACAAATATATTTCAATAAAAACAAGCTTTTGCAGGTCTTTCTAAATCTGATAATTAATGCAATCGAAGCTAGTCCGGAAAAACAGCCGGTTGTAATTAGAACTTTTGAAAGAAACAGCAATATAATCTGGGAAGTAGAAGATTATGGTCCCGGCATCAGGGATGAAGATAAAGATAAAATTTTCAACGATTTTTTTACTCAAAAAAAAGATGGTACGGGATTAGGGTTAAGTATTTGTAAAGAAATTTTATCTGAAATAAATGCCTGCGTTGATTTTGAAACCGAATTGGGAAAGGGAACTAAATTTTTTATAAAATTCAGCCAGCATTCGGAGAAATATGAACTTCAAAATTCTGCTTATTGATGATGATAACCTGGTTTGCCTTTCACTTAAAAAAATTTTGGTGAAATTCAGATACGATGTCGAAATATGCATGAACGGGGATGAAGTCTTTGATAAGATTAAAGAACATGACCCGGATATCATCCTTCTCGATATTTATTTGACTACCCATAATGGCTTAGATCTTTTAAAGACGTTTTCTAAAGCTTATCCCCATATTCCTGTAATTATGATAACCGGTTATTCGGATGTAAAAATGGCTGTTACCGCAATCAAATCCGGAGCCTTTGATTTTCTTCTGAAACCGATAGATCTTGATCAACTCCAGTTAGTCCTCAGTAAAGCCAGTGACAAAATCGCATTAAGTTCTGAAGTAGATAAACTCCATATTTTAATGCAGGGTACCGAACTTACTAGAGAGTTTTTTGGGAAAAGTAAAAAAATTCAAAGAATCCTTAACTCTGTAGAAAAGCTGGCTATGAGTTCAGATACCACTATTTTAATTGAAGGCGAAAGCGGAACCGGAAAAGAAGGGCTTGCAAAATATATTCATCAAAACAGTAGCCGGAAAGATTCTCCTTTTATTGAAATTAATTGTGCTGCAATTCCAAAAGAACTGGCCGAAAGTGAATTGTTTGGGCATGAAAAAGGAGCATTCACCGGAGCAGCTCAAAAAACAAAGTTAGGAAAATTTGAGTTAGCTGAAGGGGGTACTATTTTACTCGATGAAATTGCTGAACTCTCAATGGATTTGCAGGTTAAGCTTTTAAGAGTCTTACAGGAAAAACGATTTTACCGGATTGGCGGAGAAAAAGAAGTTAAAGTTAATGTTCGAGTCCTGGCTGCTACTAATAAAAATCTCGAAGAAGAAGTTCAAAAAGGTAATTTTAGGGAAGATCTTTATTATAGGTTGAATGTTGCCAAAGTTGTTGTTCCCCCTTTAAGAGAAAGATTGGAAGATATTCCAATTTTAAGTTATTCTTTCTTAAGAGAATTTTCTAAAAAATTCGATAAAGAAGTAAATGGAATAAGTAGCGATGCTTTAGCTATCCTGGAGGCATATAGATGGAAAGGTAATATTAGGGAATTACGGAATGTAATGGAAAGGGTAGTATTATTAATTGAAGAAAATGAAGTAAAGGAACATCATTTAAGCAGTTTGGTATCGAATAAAAATGAAAAGGAAACTGATGAAAATTTTGTCCTTAAAATTCCTCCCAAAGGCGTAAAAATTGATCTTGTGTTAAAGATTTTAATTCTTAAAACATTAAATATTACAAACGGCAATCAGGTAAAAGCTGCAAAAATATTGGGCCTTTCAAGATCCAAACTCCGGTACCGCATGGAACAGCTTGGTATCGAAGTTACCAAAAATATACAATAAAAAGTGTAGAACGAAACTCCGTTTCGTTAAATTCAATCAAAATTCGCATTAGCGATTTGGAGGTGTGTAAATAATCTTGTAATCCTACTAATTTTGTAATTGTGTAATCTTGTAATCTTGAAATTTTTTAAACTTAACTGTAAAAACTGTCCCCCCGCTTTTTTTGCTTTTTACCAAAATTTTAGCATTATTCAACTCTGCATATTTTTTTACTAAAGCTAATCCCAACCCCGTACCTTCGTAATTATTTTTGTCGCTGTTATCTTCCTGTGTAAAGGGATTAAATAAAAGTGGTAAGAATTTTTCTGAAATTCCAATGCCTGAGTCCGATATATCAACGCAAACTTCATTTTCTGAATTATTATAAAGAATTACATTTATTTCGCCGCTGTTAGTATATTTAATTGCGTTATCAATAAGGTTGACAAAAATTTGACTTATTGAATAACTGTCACCTAAAATCTTTTTATTTTCTGCGGTACTTTTATAATTTAATTTTATATTCTTCTCATTCGCTCTTGTATAAAATTCCAAAATTAATTCATAGATTACATCGTCATCAAGGTCTATTAATTCAAAATTTGCGTCAAAATTACCTGTCTGAATTTTAGATAAATTTAATATCAGATCAATTGTTCTTATAAGACGCCTGGCGCTCCTGTTAATTACCCTAAATGCGGGTTCAAGTTCAGGTGATAATTTATCTTCTATTTCATCTTTCAATAGCGAGGCATAAGTTAATATATTGTTTAAAGGGGTTCTAATTTCATGGGACATTTGTGCCAAAAATTCCGACTTTAATCTATCTGATTTTTCCGCCGCTTCTTTTGCCAGAATCAATTGTTCTTCCTGTTTCTTTCTATCTGTAATATCCTCTTTAACAGCAACAAAATGGGTAATTTCATCATTTCTATTTTTTATTGGTGCAATCAATGCGGACTCCCAATAAAATTCACCATTCTTCTTCTTGTTGTAAAAATCTCCCCTCCATTCTCCTCCCGCCGTTATCGTTTTCCAGAGGATTTTATATTCTTCTGGATCAGTATAGCCTGACTTTAATATCCTTGGGTTTTGTCCTTTTACTTCATCTAAAGAATATCCGGTAATAAAAGTAAATTTAGGATTTACATATTCAATATTACCTGTTGGGTCGGTAATTATAATTAATGCCGGGTTCTGCTGAACTGCATATAATAATTTTCTTAATTCTTCTTCGGCAATTTTTTGATCTGTTATATCCTCTACTATCCCGGTATATCTGAATGGAGTACCATTTTTATCTTTAATTGGAAAAACCCTGTCGCGAATCCATTTTATTTTTCTGTCCGGTCTGATTATGCGGTACTCAATTTCAAATCCTTTACTTTTTTTTAGGGTTTTTATTTTATCAAATACAAAATCCCTGTCTTCGGGAAAAATTGCATTTCTCCAGATCTCTTTTGAAGAATAAAGTTCATCTAAAGATCTGCCCCAAATTTCTTCAAACGCCGGACTAATATAAAATATTTCATTAAAATCTAAATTAGTCACATAAAATACATCACGGATATTCTCAGCTAACTGTCTAAACCGCTCTTCACTCTCTTTAACTTTGTCGGAAGCTCTTCTCCTTTCAGAAATGTCCCTGAATGTAAACACAGTCCCTAATTTTTTATTCTTCCCGTTTACAATTGGAGAGCCGCTAAAATCAATTGGAACAGTTTTCCCTTTTTTTGTCAATAGAAATAAATTCAGCTGTTTTTCTTTAAAATTTTTACCTTTGTTTATATTGAAATAAAGTTTATTAAAAATATTTTCATTATTATCATCAAAAATTAATAATATTTCATTGATAGATTTGGAGTGCGCTTCAGTTTCTGACCAGCCCATCAACTTTTCTGCGATTGGGTTCATAAATTGAATAAAACCATTTGAATCGGTTGCTATTACCGCTTCCCCGATACTTTTGAGTGTTGTCGAAAACCATTCTCTGCTTTCCTTTAGTTTTTCTTTCGTTTGGTGTTTATAATATGCAATATCAATAAATATTTTTAATTCTTTTCTATCAAACGGTTTAATAATATAGCCGTATGGTTCCGTTACTTTTGCTCTTAAAAGTGTTTGTTCATCTTTATAAGAAGTAAGATAAATAACTGGCAGATCAAATTGGTTCTTTATGATTTCAGTTGTTTCTATTCCATCCATTTCTCCTTTTAATTTTATATCCATTAAAATTAAATCCGGACTAGTCTCTTTTATTAATTCAATAGCTTTTTCACCTGAAGTGGCATGGCCGGTAACATCATATCCGTCTCTTTTTAATGTATGTTCAATATCTTTAGCAATTATTACTTCATCTTCAACGATTAAAATCTTCATTTTTGTTTAATCTTTTATATTTGAGTTAGAATTTGAACGAAATTCTCAACATCCCGAATTTTTATTAGGATACTTTATTTCATCTTTCAATTATCGATTCTTGAATAACTTCTGTTATTTAAGTATGAATAAAATCCGTAAAAATAATCACAAATCCTTACATATAAAAAAATTTGATAAAAACTTTGAAGATCAAATTTGATTTATTAAGAAAATGAGATTTTCTATTAAAAATTTTAATAAAAATTTATATCTATCTTCGATAAAAGTGCAACGGATATGTTTTTGTAAAGGGACTTTCCATTTGTAAGTCTCTTTTTTACAAGAGCTTATAAAAACCTCTTCTATGAGAGATTCAAATTGATACAGATTATTATAAAAACTAAAAAAAAATGAACTTTATTCGATAATAAAAGTGATATTTAATTTGAGGAAAGGTCATTATGAAAAATTTATTTCAAATTTTTATTCTTTTATTATTAATAATCCCGTTCAGCAATAGTTTTGCAACTGGTAAGGATGATCTGTATAAACCTTTTGCCGAGGTAATGCCTGAACCAAAAGGCGGCATTGAAGGTGTCTATAGTAAAATTCAATATCCTAAGGTTGCACAGCAAGTTGGGATTCAGGGGAAAGTATATCTTCTTATCTATATAAATGAAAATGGAGATGTAGATGATGTTAAAGTATTAAAGGGAATTGGTGCCGGATGCGATGAAGCAGCAATTGATGCTGTTAAGAATACAAAATTTACTCCTGGAAAAGATAATGGGACAGCAATTAAAGTAAAGTTATCTTTGCCGATTACTTTTAAATTAACATCCTAAAATATGTGGTGATTTATTCGAGAAATTTCAAAAACCGTAATTATTTCAACTTTTTTAGATTATTGTAATAAATCGGAGTTATCAAAAACTCAATTTATTTAATTTAAGCTTCTATGTTGAAGTTTTGACTTTATTAAGCATGTTAAGATATAAATAAAAAAAATAAATCAGGAATTAAAATGAAATTGATTAAAGATATAAAATTTGTTCGTAAAATACAGTTTGGCTTCCTACTGCTTGCTGCTATCTCCGCAATACTTGTTGTAATTAATTATTATCAATTGAATCAAATGTCAAATGTTAAAGATAATTTATTCTCCGAATATGTAAAGCCTCAGCAGGTAATAGATGAGACATATACAAATTTTCAAAGTATACAATCTTTAATGATGCAGTTTTCAATGCCGGCTTTTGCTGCTAAATTCAAGGATAATAACGAAAAGTTAAATAATCTAAAAACCGATATTGATCATTCTCTAAACTATTTAATGACATCAAATTTTAATTCAAAAATCAAGAAAGAAATCACAGAGGTTTCAAAAATCTGGGGTGATTATAAAAGTTTTGTAATAGACGCAATATTAAGTGCATCCGTTACCCAGAGTTATGATATGGCTTCCGATATAGCTACTTCTTCCGGTGAAGAGGTAGGTGAGAAATTAAAGAAAAGATTTGATGTTGTTACCGGGAATCTTAAAAATACTTCCGATGATTTAAATTCAACTTTCAACAGCAGCGTTGATTCAGCTATATATTATACTTTAGGTGGAGCAATTGCAGGTACAATTGTATTTTTCTTAAGTGCTTTTTTTATAGCTCCTGCAATAACAAAACCAATCAATAATCTAAAAGAAATTGTTGAAGAATTTTCATTGGGTAATTATGATGTTAATATTGAAACTGATGGTAAAGATGAAATAGGAGAACTTACAGAACTATTTAAGAAGTTGAAGGATGCACAGAAAGAAAAAGTGGTAGCTGCCGAACAAATTGCTGCAGGTAAAATTGAAAAAGTTAATCCCTCTTCCGATAAAGATGCCTTAGCTATTGCTTTTAATAAAGAGATAGATATAATTGAGAAAATTCTTAATGATGCAAATAAATTAATCTTTGAAAACAATGAAGGTAATTTGAATTTCAGAGCTGATTCCAACAAATATTATGGCAGCTGGAAGAAATTAATCGAAGGAGTTAATTCAATTCAAGATGCTGCTTTAGCTCCGGTAAAGGAATCCGCAGAAGTTCTAAAGGAACTAGCAAAAGGAAACTTAACAATTAGGGTTGAAGGAGATTATAAAGGCGATCATCAACTAATTAAGAAGAATATCAACACTGTTGGAGAAGCTTTAAATAAAACTATTTCCCAGGTTAAGGATGCAATTTTAACTGCTGCATCAACTAGTGCTGAAATTTCATCCAGTTCTGAAGAAATGGCCGCAGGTTCTAAAGAACAAACTGTAAAAACCTCAGAAGTTGCTGCCTCTATTGAAGAAATGACCCGGACTATTCTTGAAAATACGAAGAATGCTAGTTTAGCCTCTGAAACTGCTAAAAAAGCCGGAGGTAAGGCTAAGGAAGGTGGAAAAGTCGTTGAAGGAACAATTACCGGTATGCTGCGAATTTCGGAAATCGTTAAACAATCAGCTAAAACTGTCGAAGCTCTAGGAAAGAGCAGTAATGAAATTGGACAAATAGTTGAAGTGATAAATGAAATTGCCGATCAAACTAATTTACTCGCTCTAAATGCGGCTATTGAAGCTGCTAGAGCTGGTGAACAGGGAAGAGGATTCTCAGTTGTTGCTGATGAGGTGAGAAAATTAGCTGAAAGAACATCTAAAGCTACTAAGGAAATTGCAGTAATGATAAATCAAATCCAGACCGATACTTCTAATGCAGTAGATTCGATGAAAAAAGGAACAGAAGAAGTTGAAACCGGAAAAGTGCTTGCAGATAAAGCAGGTATTGTGTTAAATGATATTATAAAAGAGGCTGAAAAAGTAAACGATATTGCTGCACAAGTAGCCTCCGCTAGTGAACAGCAATCAATATCTGCAGAAGTAATAAGTAAAAATATAGTCGACATCAGTAATGTTACCCAGCAAAGTGCTGCTGGAATTGAGCAAATATCACGTTCGGCTGATTCGTTGAATTCAATAAATCAAAAGCTTGAATCACTTATAAATCAATTTAAATTTAGCAATAAAAATGAAAATTATGATGCAAATAATTTCTCTTTTGTTAACGAAGAAATTGAAAGATATTAATTATCGTATTTTGAGTAAGCAGATGTTAAGATGACATCTTTAAAAATGTAAAAGTACTTTCAATTTGTTATTAAAATATAATTTCAGGTAAACCTTATATTTAAAAATAAAGATGTCATCTTTTACATACCCGTTCATGCATAATGTCTGCTTTATCTCTAATGAGCAGTTTAATTATACATCTGACATAATTTTTATGATCTCTTTATGAAAAAGATTCTTGTTATAGAAGATGACCAGGCGATTCAGCAATTAATTATTGATATACTGGAAAACGAGGGATTTAAAGTCTTTTATGCTTTCGAAGGAAAATCGGGGATACAATTGGCAAAGGAAATTCTGCCTGATTTAATAATTTGCGATATTATGATGCCCGGAATTGACGGGTATTCTGTAAAATCGCAATTAGCTGAAGATAACTGCACAACTCTGATTCCTTTCATCTTTTTATCTGCCCTTGCAGGGAAACAGAATGTCAGGCAAGGAATGGAGTTAGGGGCAGATGATTATTTAACTAAACCTTTTAGGATAGATGAACTCGTAAATACTGTCAAAGCTAGGCTTAAAAAAAGAGAACTAATAGAAGAAGCAGCAAAAAACAATAATAATCTAAAAAATAATATTTCAAAGGAAGATAAAAAAGAAACTGATAAAGTTGATGAAGACGGACATGTTATTCTGGATGTAAACGGCGAACCTAAATTAGTAAAGATAAAAAACATCTCATGCATTACCGCTTATAATGAATATACATATGTTTTTAACAATAATGAAAAAATATTGGTAAGACGGCTGTTAAAAAAATGGGAAGAGATTCTTCCGGAAAATATTTTTATAAGAATACACAGATCTACTATAATTAACTTAAACCACGTTGATAAAGTTGAGAAATGGTTCAATAATTCTTTTTCAATTCTTATAAAAGGATTCCATGAACCGTTTATTGTGAGCCGGAGATATTCATCTTATTTGAAAACAAAGTTCCATTACAAATAGTCTAAGTTTCATAATAAGCCCAACCTTAAGATTGCTCTTTATAATCATTCATCCATCCATTTATTCTATTCTGTCATCCATCCATTCTTATAGATTCTTTCTAAGATTTAGAAAACTTGTCTTATCCTTTCAATCGCCCAATCAATTTCTTCTTTTTTAATAACTAACGGAGGTGCAAATCGAATAACATTTTCGTGTGTCTCTTTACAGAGTATTCCTAATTCTTTTAATGCTTCACAAAACCTTCTGGCACCTTTTGCTTCAGGTTTTAGTTCTACGCCGATAAAAAGCCCCTTACCCCTAACCTCTTTAATATGACCCGAAGGGATTTCTTTTAATTTACTTCTGAAATAATTTCCTAATTCAAATGACCGTTCTACTAGTTTTTCTTCAACTATGACTTTTATACTTTCTCTTGCAATTGCTGCTCCTAACGGATTCCCTCCGAACGTTGAACCATGGTCTCCGGGATTAAAAACGCCTAATATTGATTTATCCGATAAAACTGCAGAAACAGGATAACATCCTCCCGATAATGCTTTACCGATTATTACTACATCAGGCTTTATTTGTTCATATTCAAAAGCAAAGAGTTTACCCGTTCTTCCCAATCCTGTCTGTATTTCATCTGCAACCAATACAATATTATTTTTTTTGCAGATTTCATATGCCTTTTTCAAATAACCTTCCGGAGGAACTACAACTCCCCCTTCACCCTGGATTGGTTCAACAAGAAAGGCTACGGTATTTTTTGTAATAGCTTTTTCTAAAGCATCCGCATTACCGTAAGGTATAGTCTTAAATCCCGGTGTATATGGCCCGAATCCATCTTTATATTGTTCTTCCGTTGAAAAACTAACAATTGTGATTGTTCTGCCGGCAAAATTATTAGCGCATGTAATAATTTCAGCTTTATTCTCATCCACACCTTTAGTTTTATATCCCCATTTTCTTACTGCCTTTAAAGCAGTTTCCACAGCTTCGGCTCCGGAGTTCATGGGGAGTATCATTTCATATCCTGTAAGTTCAGACAATTCTTTATATAGTAAAGGGAGCTGATCATTTCTAAATGCTCTTGAAGTTAAAGTAACCTTTCCTGCCTGTTCCTTTAATGCATTTATTATTCTTGGATGACAATGCCCCTGATTAACTGCTGAATAAGCTGCAAGACAATCTAAATATTTTTTCCCTTCAACATCGTAAACCCAGACTCCTTCAGCTTTCTGAATAACAACATCCAGCGGATGATAATTATGAGCGCCATATTTTTCTTCAATTTCAATATAATCTTTGGTTTTCATAAAACTCCCTTAAATAATTTTTACCAAGATGCTAAAATAATAAAAGCGGCAGATAGTTTGAAATCCATTTTCAGAGATATTTTTCGATTACCGTTGGATTAATATTACTAAAATGAGGCAAAATAGAAACTTTTTTGTTCCCTTTTAACGTTTTTCTATGTTTTCACTAGGTCTCTACCGGTCCATTGATTTAATAGTCCAATATATTGCTTAGTTCTTATTGAAGTACCCTCTTTTCCCACACATCAAAGGACTTTTCAGTACCAAATCAACTATAAAACTAATATGAAACCGTTTTGAAACCGTATTAAAACCGTTTTGAAACCGTATTTATTCCTATGTTTCCTAGAGTTGTCAATACTGATCTTACCTTAATAGCATAAATTACTCCAATATCAATCATAAACAATGTATATCATTTAATTTTTGCAGTATCTCTTTATACTCTGTTTGAAAGTTTGAACTTTGAAATTGAAATTTATTTGTTATTTGTTTTTTTTTTGTTTTTTGTAATTTGAAAATTTTCTCTTTTATATGTTTACTGTGATTTTTTAGATATAAATGTAGAGACTATAATTTTTACCCGCATATTTTCATTCCCCTTGATACTTGAAACTTCATTAAGTAATTTTCGATTCATTTTATATTGTAAATATGGAAATAGAGACTCATTCTTTTAATATTAATACAAAAGGGAGTACCGAAGTTATAGATATAACAGATCATGTGCAGTCACAAATAAATACTGCAGGATTTATAGAGGGAAGCGCTCTCATTTTTGTAGGAGGCTCAACGGCGGGGATTTCAACAATTGAGTATGAACCTGGATTATTAAAAGATTATCCAATCTTCTTTGAGAAGATAATCCCGTCAAGTATAAATTACCATCATGATAATACGTGGCATGATGGTAACGGGTATGCTCACATTAGAGCTGCTTTACAAGGTGCTTCACTTACAATTCCTTTCAAAGACACTAAGCTATTGCTGGGGACATGGCAGCAAATAATCTTAATAGATTTTGATAACCGTTCAAGAAATAGAAAAATTATTGTTCAAATTACAGGAAAAAAATAATATGAAATTTCATTTAAAGCTTAAATTCTTTCTTATTGCCTTTCTTTTGCCGGTAGGATTCATTTATTCGTGGGGAGAAAAAGGGCATGCAGTTATTAATACAAATGCAGTCGAAATTCTTCCTGCAGAAATGAATTCTTTTAAGGTATGGAAAGATTATTTAGCTCAGCATGCTTCGGATGCAGATATAAGAAGAAAAACAGATAAAACCGAAGCCCCGCGTCATTATATAGATATCGATTACTATAAAGAATTTCTAAATGGTAATATGATTGAAAATAAAGAAGAATTAATTTCAAAATACGGAGACAGCATCGTAACTTCGAAAGGTACTCTTCCTTGGTCTACTCTCGAAACATTAAATAAGCTAACAGAAGCACTCAAAGAAAAAAACAGGGATAAAATTTTAATTTTAGCTGCCGATCTCGGACATTATGTTGCAGACGGACACCAGCCAATGCATACAACTGAAAATTATAATGGTCAGCTCACCGGTCAAAAAGGTGTACACTTTAGGTATGAAGTGACTATGGTTGATAAACATATTGATACTCTTGAACAAATTATAGATTCCTCAAATGTTAATTATATAGAAAACCCCCTTAAAATGATATTTAAATATATTTCAAACGCAAATACCGTAAATGGGGTACTTCTTGAGGGAGATAAATTAGCTCATGAAGAAAGCAACTCAACTGAATCTGATGACTATTACAGAATCTTCTGGTTTAGAACAGGTTATGTGACAAAAATGCAATTCAAAACCGCTGAAGAGGATCTGGCATCTCTTCTGTATACCGCATGGGTAAATGCCGGTAAGCCCCCCTTTTCCGATATCAATTAGTTTTTTACTCAAAGCTAATACCTATCTATTGCCCTCGGCTTCAGCCGGGGGAGTAGTGTATAAAAACAAAGAGGGCTTTAGCCACATGAAATCGTTCGCGTACTCTTACTTATACTCTTACTCATAATCCCTCAAATAATATAACCAAAGTAAGTATATATTACTTGTCATTATATTTAAGTAAACCCGTTCCTACTTCCTTACCCTATTCAATATCACCGCCGATGCACTCGCAACATTAAGAGATTCCGCCATTCCATAACCTGGTATTGTTATCAAATCATCCGAAATTTCCATCACTTCCCCCGAAGGTCCTAAAGATTCATTAGAAAAAATAATAACAGCTTTCCCTGGGAAAACAAATCTATTTATATTTTCTCCCTTTATATCTGTAACCAATATCTTATAACCATTTTCTTTAAGTTTTGATAGAAAAGAAGGTTCCATTTCTCTATATATTTTCAAATGGAATATCGATCCCATACTCGCTCTAATTGTCTTCGGATTATAAACTTCAACACTTCCTTTTGTTAAAATTATTTCATTAACTCCAAACCAATCACAATTCCTTAATATTGTACCAGCATTACCGGGATCGGAAATATTATCCATACACACAATTATACTTGAATTTATTTTATCCGGATTAATCTCATTTCTTGGAATTTGAAAAACTGCAGCTATCCCCTGAGAATTGATTGTATCACTAATCTTTGTAAACTCCTGAGCTCCAAGTATTTCTAAAATATTCTTATTAATGCCCGGATTATCAAGATAACTTAATTTATTATCATAAAATTCTTTAGTTAAAAAAACTTTCTCACATATAAATGTACTTTTTAATCCTTCCTCGACTATTTTTTCACCCTCAGCAATAAATTTATTTTCTATTTCACGGAATTTTTTTTTAAGAAGGCTCGAGTAATATTTCAGTTCATTTTTTGAAATCATATCAGTCTAAAGCCTGTTAAATAAGATTGGTATAATCCTGTTTACTTCCACTGTTTTCACTGGTAAATAATTTTTTAAGATAATCCCATGTATAAATACCCGTATTATGACCATCCCCCCAGCTAATCTGTATTGCATATCCCCCGACTGTTTCAATATTCTTTATCTTATACATTCCCGGTGATTCCTCTGATTTCTTTTCAGGCCTGTATGTCTTAAATAAAATCGTTTCTCCCTTGCAATTTGCACAGGGACATTCATTCCTCAAATATCTTAAACTTATTATAGATTCGGAATCATCATCCCATCTTATGAAAAGTTTTGTTTTATCAACAATTTTAATTTGTTTGGGGTTCATATATCATTCGCTTTTTTAGATACAATTCAATTTTTTAGTTAATAATTATATTTATATTAGTCATTAAATTAATGATAACTAATAAAGAAATAATTGATAAATCTACAATAAAAATATATGAATTCACCGCCTGATTCAAAAGAAAGATTTTCCAACCGGGTAGAAAACTATATTAAATACCGCCCCGGTTATCCAAAAGAAATAATTGATTTTTTAACTGAGAAAATCAATTTTCGTTCCGGCTGGATGATAGCCGATATCGGCTCCGGAACCGGAATATTATCAAAGCTTTTCCTTGAAAATGGAAATATAGTTTTAGGAGTTGAACCCAATGAAGAAATGAGAAAAGCTGGAGAGAACCAATTAAAGAATTATTCTAACTTTATTAGCATTAACGGCAGCTCGGAAAATACAAGTATCGATGATGATAAAGTCGATTTAATAGCTGCGGGACAGGCTTTCCATTGGTTCAATGTTGAAAAATCAAAAAAAGAATTTAAAAGAATATTAAATAAAAACGGATACGTTATATTAGTATGGAATAATAGAAAAACCGGTTCATCCGGATTCCTCCGTGATTATGAAGAACTCTTAAAAAATCATTCGGTTGATTATCAGTTAGTCGATCATAAAAATGTAAATGAAAAAATATTAAAACAGTTTTTTGATAATTATGAATTGAAAATATTTCAGAATTTTCAAGATTTTGATTTTGAGGGACTTAAAGGAAGATTACTATCATCATCATATGCACCTATGCCCGGACATCCTAAATATTTACCAATGATGGCTCAATTAGAAAATATTTTCAATAAGAATAAAACGGATGGAAAAGTAAAATTTGAATATAATACGGAATTATATTATGGAACTATATAAATTTCAAAAGGATATATAATGTTAGATAAAACAGCATGGTACATCCTTTTTATTGCAGGAGTTTTTGAAACTGCATGGGCAATCTGTATGAAATATTCCCAGGGCTTTTCAAAATTATTTCCCTCTATTTTAACTGTAATTTTTGCTTTAATCAGTATGGGATTGCTCGCTTATTCTCTAAAAACTCTACCCGTGGGTTCTGCCTATGCTGTATGGACCGGAATTGGAGCTGTAGGAACTGCTTTACTGGGAATCCTTTTATTTAGTGAGTCAAAAGATTTTATCAGAATATTTTTTATCTTCCTGATAATTGCCGGTCTCGTCGGATTAAGATTATATTCAAAATGAAAAATTAACTTGAATTGACACAGTTATAAAGATGACATCTTTTAAAAGATAATTATCTCCAATCTTTTATTAAAATGTAAGTTCATGTAAAACTTTAAATTTTATAAAGTAAAGATGTCATCTTTCGATGGCTTTTCTTACATAATTTGTATGGTTGAAAATGGCAGAATTAGTTAGTGCTGGTTTAATGATGTTTACCTTAAAAGAAGGAGAAATAAAAGTATTTTTAGTTCATCCCGGAGGACCCTTTTTCTCAAAAAAAGATGAAGGATACTGGGGAATTCCAAAAGGATTGATTGAAAAAGATGAAGAGCTTCTGGACGCAGCTAAAAGGGAATTCAAAGAAGAAACCGGGTTAAATCCGGAAGGTAAATTTATACCCCTGGATTTTATAATTCAGAAGGGGGGTAAGAAAGTATATGCCTGGGCTTTTGAAGCAAATGATGATTCACCTTTTGAACTTGAATGTAATACCTTTGAAATGGAATGGCCCCCACGTTCAGGTAAAAGACAAAGCTTTCCCGAAGTAGATAGAGGAGAATTTTTTAACCTCGAGAATGCAAAGAAAAAGATCAACTCAGCTCAATTGGAATTTATTAATAGACTCAAAAAATATTTTAGCAATAATAATTCATCAGGTTAATAATGAAACAATTTTTAATATTTCTTTGCAGTACTCTGTTATTACTCTCTATTCAGCTGATTCCTTCGAATAAAGCTAATTCAAAACAGAATCATAGGTATGTAATAGTACTTCACGGTGGTGCGGGAACAATAAGTAAATCGTTGCCCGATTCTATCAAGCAAGGTTATATTGAATCATTAAAAAAAGCTTTGCTGATAGGTAAAGATATTCTTGAAAAAGGCGGAAACAGCCTTGATGCAGTTGAAACTGTAATTAAATATTTCGAGAACAATGAAAAATTTAATGCCGGTAAAGGAGCTGTCTATACGTCGGAGGGAACACATGAGCTGGATGCTTCAATAATGGATGGTAGAGACCTTTCTTCAGGAGCAGTTACAGTAGTTAAGTATGTTAAAAATCCAATTATGCTTGCAAGAGCTGTTATGGAAAAAACTCCACATATTTTATTTGCAGGTGAAGGTGCAGATAAATTAGCCAAAAAATTTAACTTAGAAACTGTACCTAACAGTTATTTTGATACTAAAATTAGATATGAACAATGGCAGAAATATAAAAAAGAAACTGAAGATGCACATGGAACTGTAGGCTGTGTTGCATTGGACGAACACGGTAATTTAGCAGCTGCAACTTCAACTGGAGGCATGACAGATAAAATGCCCGGAAGAGTAGGGGATTCTCCTTTAATAAATGCAGGGACTTATGCAAATAATAAAACCTGTGCTGTCTCATGTACTGGTACCGGTGAATTATTTATAAAAAATACCATTGCTTTTAATGTCTCCGCTTTAATGGAATATAAAAACTATTCACTAAAAGAAGCTGCAGAGGAGATGATACATAAACGCCTTAAACCCGGTGACGGTGGTTTAATAGCTGTCGATAAAGATGGAAATTATACAACCCCCTTCAATACAGAAGGAATGTTCAGAGCCGCTGCAAACTCCGAAGGATTGTTTGAAGTAAAAATCTGGGAATAAAAATGCCATCAATAAATAAGAATGAAATGGTTACAAATATTCATCTTTTTTTATTAACCCCAGGATTAATCCCGGGGGTTAATGAAGCCAAAAACTTGATATTTAACTGTTTTTATTTATCTACTGAAGGTAGACAGTTTTCAATTTAAGTGGTCAACTTGAGTTATTAAATTAATAACATGGCTGAATACTATACTTATTTCAACAATAAAAGCTTTTTTACTTCATTAAAACTACCCGTTTTTAATTGATAGAAGTATACACCGCTGGACAGGTTCCCTGCATTCCATCTTATTTTATAAACACCTGTCAGGTTTTTCTTCATTAACTAATGTTATTATTTCTCTGCCTAATAAATCGAAAATCTTAAGACTTACAAATCCGTGATTGGCAATCTGAAATTCGAAATTGGTAGTTGGGTTAAATGGATTGGGGTAATTTTGGGATAATGAAAATTCTGCTGGAAGAGTATTCCCTTTATCTTCTACACCTACAACTGTGGTATCTCCGTACACTATTCCATTAATAATACACCCTTTAAGATGACTTACACTTGAGCCAAAATCAAAACTGGAACTTATGCTGTCAATTCCAAATCCTTTTACTAATGAATATCTCTCCCATCCCAGATCTTGAACCAGGTATTTCTTTCCAGGATAAATATTATTAAAAAGATATTCGGAGTCTTCCTCAATAAAGATTTTGGGTATCATACTATTATAATTGTTAAATCGATTGGTAAATGATGTGTCTCCCGGTTCAGCGGTAAGATCTTCAATTATAAATTCATTATTATTAAATGATGAATCTTCTATAAATCTTCTAACTGTTCCATCTTCATAATCATATCGTTCAAAGGTATCCCCTGAGCTTGAATGGACTTTAAAATATTTAAATCCATTCAACAAAATAGTGTCTTTAGTAACTTCAACAACATCATTATAATAATTACATGGAACCGGCGGGTTATCAAAATAGCAGACAGTCCGATCATAAATCCATTTATTTCCAATTGTTAGAGGATACCACTCAAACAATCCGGGATTTATTGGAAGGTGTTTTAGTGTCTTGATAGTATCCGGAGTTACCTCATATAAATCATATTTTGTCGCTGCATATAATAAATTGGAATTCGGTTTTTTATAGATACCTATTATATTTCTATTTAATGTCTTATATAAACTGAAACTCTCGCCAAAGTTATTAGAGACATAAATGTACTTCCCGCCTGCAAGGTAAATTGCACCGGGTTGTGAATAATCTACACTGATAAACAATTTGCTTGTACTGCTAAATCTTCTTGTCCAGCTAAAAGCATTACCTCTATTATTCGAAACCGTAAGAATATATGAGTTTTTATCATTAGATACTCTGTAAACGTAATTTGTATCCTTATCAAATAAAATTTTATTATCGGAAACAAAGTTTGATTTTGATGTGTCTACTACTGAAAAAGTTTTACCCCCATCAACAGATTTACTTAGTTCACCCGAAAAAGTGCTCCCAAAAATTGTCTGATCATTCTTAGGTGAAATTGCCAGAAGATTAATTGGTGTGGTTGAGACTGTATCCCATGTCCAGCCTCCATCAACACTTTGAAATAAAATCCCATTAATTGAGGAATAAATTAAGCTGTCATTTTGATTTGATATTTTCAGATTACCGTCATGTCCGCCAAATACATAAAGTAAATATTGAGAAGAATCATATCTAAAAATATAGCCTGATGGGTCTACTGTTACAAAAGTAGCATTATATATATACTTTGCCGGATTCTTATTCCAGAATTCATAATCTGTTATAGCTTTAAAATTATTAAATAAAGTTCCTCCGTCAAATAATAAAAGCGAATCCGAATTTGAATTAACATCCATATGATAAATACTGTTTTCCTCATAGTCATCCAATGGTGCATTTCTTTTCTCATAGTCATATAATCGATAAAAAAGCTGCGTATTCCCCTGGTTGTCTTCCATTCCTTTTAACTCTGAGAAAGAATAATATTTTTGCTGTGCAGAGATAAAAGAAGTCAGAATTGCTAAACAAATTAAAATTTGTTTCATCTTGTATTTTCCTTACTTCATTAAAATTAATTTTCTTGATTGAGAAAAATTCTCTGCTCTCAATTGATATATATAAACTCCACTTGCAAAATCTTTCGCATTCCAGTTTACCTCATATCTCCCGGCTTTTTGGAAAGAATTTACTAGTTCTGCTGCTTTCTGACCAAGAATATTATAAATAGTTAATTGTACATTGGCTTCTTTTGGCAACTCGTATTTTATAGTTGTCTCTGGATTAAATGGATTAGGATAATTTTGGAAAAGAATAAATCTTTCAGGTAAATCTTTAATACCGCCAATACCCGTAATAGTAGAATATTTATATTCCCAAACTCCGGTTCCATCGGTACCCACAAAAACATAACTTTTATCATCATTTGATTTTCTCATAACTATCATAGATGTAACTTCATCAAGTGTTCTATCAACATCAGCATCAGGTTCGTTCCAATCAGTGCCTCCGTTTGTACTATGCAGAAAAACACCATGATTTGGACTTTGATGACTATCGTCAAAAAATAAACCTCCTGCAAAAACATTTTCCGGATGAAGCGGGTCAACAGCTAATGTATTTATAAAAATTCCTCTTGAAGAGAATACCGTTTCCCAGCTATTCCCGCCATCCGGAGTAAGATATATATTATTATTACAGCTTACATATACCGAATCGGGATTTCTTTTATTTATTGCTATGGATGCTGCAGAAGCTTCAAAATTAGCTAATGTAAATAATTTCCATGTAATTCCCTGGTCTGTTGAGCGTAGTGCAGCCGGAATTATATTCGGAAAAGTACCAATGTACCCTGCAGCCCAGGAAAGTTCTCCCAGCCAATGCGGTGCAACATCAATAGAAGCTATTACCGGCTGTGACTTTTCATCTTCTATTTCCGATTGAGACCAAAGACTTAATCTCCTAACGTAAATACCGGAATTTGTTCCTGCAATAACCGGCTGAGGAGGAGTATGCCCTGTATAATAATAACTATCTAATGAATTAATCCTTTTTACACTATCACTAATGCCGTTGTCCGATCTAATCCAGTTAGTATCTGTTGTTAGATTTACTTCTCTGCTGAATATTAATGCTGAATCATTTTGGCTGCTATCCTGTGTTACAGCAGCAAACAATCTGAAACCATCGATTGGTCCGACCCCCCAGTGCTGTAGTGTTAAAGCACTAATAGATTTTCCATTAAATCCTAACGGAGTCCAATCTGAAGAACCATCACTTCCGGCAGCTATTGATTTTTTAAATATCCCATTCCCTTCAGTTCCCGCAAAAATATAATTGAAATTCAAGTAATAGGAATTATTGTAATCCGGCTCTTCTCCGGATAGAGATGTAATTATTTTGTCTTGTAAACCATACGGTATAAGCTGTCCGTATTCTTCATTAGATCCCCCGCCTCCGTTTTGCGTGTAAAGAATTGTACCCGAATCACCAACTGCAAATCCTCTTTTATCATCAAAAAAATAAATTGAATTTAATGAACGGGATACAGATGTTTTTTGAGTAAACCAATCATTACCTTCATTAGCCGATTTTAATATTTTTCCATTATAGCCGCATGTATAAATTATATTTGATGAAGGTATGGATAATCCCCGTAATTCTCCTATTTCGTGAGAAGGACCGACAAAATACCAATGAGAATCGGGAGGTCTTAATCGAATTATTGCTGATTGTGAAAATAAATCTCCTTCTACACCAACAATGAATTCTGTTCCATCTTCTGAAAATGCCCCTTTAAAAGCCCCGGAACCCAGACCGCTAAAATATCCCAGGTTTCCCCAATCTTTCCATGAACTGGTATCATTCAATTCCTTTACAAACAATGAATTTGGAGTTAATGCAAAAATCAGATTTTCAAATTGACCGAAGATTTCAGGGTTTGCCTTGAAAGGATAAATTGAACGGACTGGTAATTCAGTTATCTTTTCAGAACTCCAAGTTTTACCACTATCAATGGAATGATATACAAAACCGGAATCATCACCAACATAAATATTTCCTGGATTTATTTGCAAAATCGAGATATTTTTATTTGATGAAGGTACAATGCAATAATTCCATTTTATTCCTCCGTCTGCCGTTTTCCAGATAGCATTATCGCCTGCAATAGTTCCGTTTAGTGAATCGGAAAATGAAATAGCATTCCAATGGTAAACTGCACTTAGCATTATCGTTTCATTTATCCATGTTAAACCGGAATCGGTAGTTCTAAATATTCCATTTCTATTCCCGATTACAATAGCCTTTGTTGAATCCAGCATTATTACATCCGTAAGATTTTCCTTAGTATCGATGTTTCTGCTAATCCATTGAGCTTTGCCTGAATAAAAAAATGAAAAGGCAAGAATAAAAATCATGAAAAATAAATTTCTTTGTTTCATGATACCCTCAATTTTTATATTACCAATGCTATCTCTTTGAAGGATAGCATCGGCTTAGAAATTATTTAAGTAGAAGAACCTTTACCGAACTCATCTGATCATCAACATGAAGATTTGCAATATAAACTCCGCTTGAAACATTACATCCCGTTGTCATTTTTTCCATCCCACCTATAAAGATAATTCCCGGCAGGATAAGTTTTCTATTCAGTATCGTTTTTACAACCCTTCCCTGAATATCATAAATAGAAAGCTGTACAAAATCACCGGATAAACTTTGAGGAATGTTTACAATTAACGTTGTTGAGGGATTAAAGGGATTAGGGAAAGCTTTTACAAGTAAATAACTCCCCGGTATATTTTCCTGATATCCGTCATTCTTTATTCCCGTAAGCAAGCTTGCACCCGAACCTCTGCTTTCACCATTAATATCAGCTAGATAATTGTTAACCCAGGAAGGACGGAGTGCTGAAGTTAAAGCTGAATCCTCCCATTCTTGATCTGTGAGCCGTAAGAAATTAGTTGAAGTATATTCGTAATAACTCAATACCGGTCCTATAAAAGCAGTTAGCTGATTACCAGGAAGGGGTGCCGTAAATACACCAAGGTTTACCGGACCGGTACCTACATGCTTTACCCATCCTAGTAAACCGCCAAAGCAGTCAGTCGGTACGGTATGGACATCTGCAACTACCATATCATTTGTTAAAAATCCTTTTGAAGAATAATAATCATCATCATAAAAAAGTCTCGCATACCAGCCTTCATAAGGAACTGAGCCGCTCATTCCGATAGTATTATATATCATCCTTTTTAAAAAATCACCTTCCTGTTTGCTAAAAGCAATACCATCTAATTCTTTTTGCGAAATAGCTCCGAGAGTATCGGCAATCATCTCTAAATTATCGAAATAATTATTAACCAAACTCATCATACCTGTGTTAAGATTAAACTTTGAAATTTCATTTTTAGCAATTTTCGCGAGAGTCTTTAAATTTTCAAAGAATTCCGGGAATGGTTCTACATAACTGTAAGGAAAAGAGCATGTTGTCCCTCCAGTATAAGACTGCTTTGCATAAAGAAGATTGTCGTGTCTCAGTTCTGCCCAGGATGCAAGCTGCGTGTTTAATTTTTCCTGCCAGAATCCTGCAGTCCTCATAAACGGAGGTAAAGTCATTTCTTTCAGCGGATGGATTTAGTGATCGGATGGAATTAAGCCACATATTATAATAACTCTTATCCCAGAAATCAGATCCATATGAATCTACTAGATATCTTAATGCAGCGAGATTTCCACCATACTTATATTGTGAAATTTCATCTATTGAGCAACTGTGCTGCTGCATCATTACCCAAAGCAAATAAACATCCAAAGAATTAGGAAGCAGTCTGCATGATTTAGTTCTATCATAAACTACATTTGAAAAAATATAAGAATCAATAATGAATCTTTGACCGAACAAAAGGAAAGCTGAAGCCGGGATAATGCTGTCAGGACTTAATGGATCATGGAATAATACCTGAGATAAAATTGACTGATAGGCATAAGGCTGATTTTTTAATGAATCCTGGAATGTTAATCAGCTTTAAACTATCGAGAAGATCCGAAGCACTATTTAAATTAACGGCATTTTTAAGATCTGAAAGATTTTGTATTGTCACATTATCCTGATCACCAACGAAAAACCTTAGTATACTCTCAATTAAATTATATGTGGATCTTTACATTGGATTTGTTAAATGCTTCATGGATTAACATTGCATCAAT
Source organism: uncultured Ignavibacteriales bacterium (assembly GCA_963848195.1). Classification (GTDB taxonomy): domain Bacteria; phylum Bacteroidota; class Ignavibacteria; order Ignavibacteriales; family Ignavibacteriaceae; genus CAVQBP01. The sequence goes on from CAWKCY010000001.1 coordinate 44,868, forward strand.
GGATTGTCTTTGCAGCGATTTGAATATTTTAACAGAATCGTCAATAGTCTGTGCTCTCGGCATTAATAAATAAATTTCGGTTCTCCCAAGCCACATCATTGCCTTGAAATAATCTGCAAGCTGCGGATGGAACTCATCGATATAATGACCTCTGGGTTTAAACTGGCTCCAGTCATAAATTACCGGGATTGAGGAAAATAATGTATCCGAACCTATTCCGCTCTGCTTCATTAATTTCAGATAACACATTGTTAACTCTTTTCTGTATTTTCCGGATAATATGGATTCATTTGCTGGGCATTTATTAAATCTATTCCAATGGTAAGATAAAAATCTACATCCCTCAGCATTTGAGTCATATCCCGTTTACTTGAATAATTCGAAGCTAACTCCGGAATGGCGGAATGCATCCTGGTAAGCATGCCTTTTACAGAATCAATAAGAATGCTTAGCTCAACATCTTTTAATATCCTGTCATAAGATATATGCAGTGCATAAAGAATTGCATCGGTAGAAATAAAAACAGGTAAATCTTTCTGGAATATATCAAGGAAAGCTCCGCCGAATGAATTCGTTTTTAATCTTTCACTTATGACAAAACCATTTTGTTGAAGTAATGATTTTTCAAATTCAGTTAGATTATATTTTGCATCGATACTGTCAAAATAAACTGCTGAATTATAATCCTGGTGAATGCCTGATTCAAACTTTCCTGCATCATGCATTTGCTGTAGTCCCTCAGCAGAAATATTTTGATGTGATTGAAGGAATTGCTTATAAGCATCTAAATTAAAATTAGAGCTTTGGGCATTAACATTGGTTAAGGATAATAATCCAAATAGGAAAATACTTAAAAATGTAAAAAACGATTTCATAATAAATCCCCGCAGTTTTTATTTACTATTCTAATTTATCTAACTCAAGCTACGTAAGAATCAGCATTGAAAGATGACATCTTTACTATTTAAAAATAAAATCTTACTAGAATTTATATTTAATAAAAAATTGAAAATGTTTTTTCTTTTAAGATGTCATCTTTACATTTGCGTAACTCTGGTAATTAATTATTTCTAAATATAATTTTTTTGGTCTTGATAAATCTCTTATAGAAACTTCACGACGCGTTTTAGTAATGGATTGGGCATATATATTGTAAATGAAGACTGTTGTTAAAAGTAGAATTCTAAAATATAATATTTTTTCCACCCTAACCCCTCTATTATTTATATTTAGAAAAATAACAAAAATAATATAAATAAAAATTGAAACATTTTTTATACCATTTTTATCCTTTATTTATCATTAAAAAACTCAGTTCCTATCACTATCAAACTATCAAATATTTGATATTGTATCAGAATTCTGATAGATATTTAAAGACTATTAGTATAAATGTGTTAATCTTGTATCGAAATGGGAATTCTTTATTTTTTAATGATTTAATAATTTGCAAATTCCAAAAGAATTTTTCATGTTAATTAAGCAAAAATAATTTTAAAAGGTAATAGTATGCGCCGGCCTGAAAAAAATGAATATACTTCATATTTTGAAGAGTATATAAAAGATGTTCAGGGGAATGAGCCAATCAGGAATTTAGAAGATCAATTCCAGGAGATACAAAGTCTTCTGCAGTCACTTTCAAATGATAAAGCAAATTATACTTATTCGCAAGGGAAATGGACCATAAAAGAAGTTTTAGGCCATATAATAGATAGCGAAAGAATCATGGGATATAGAGCACTCTGCATTTCAAGGAAAGAAAAACAATCCCTGCCGGGATTTGAGCAGGATGATTATGTAAAAGAGTCAAATTTTAAGGATAGGACAATTACAAATCTTCTTGAAGAATACCGCACAGTTAGAAAATCTACGATAAGCCTATTTAAAAATTTTAATGATGATATGTATTATCAAAGAGGGGTTGCTAATGATAAAGAGGTTACAGTTCTTGCACTCCTTTATATAATCGCCGGCCATGAAATGCATCACATGAAAATTTTGAAAGAAAGATATCTGTAAGAATTTCGAATTTATGGTTTCAGATTTCTGGCATTGCAATGGCTTCTGGAGAATTGTAAAATTTAATTTTTAAATGATTTTGTATATTTCTTCAAGCATCCTTTGAGTAGCACCCAGATTTTCATGCACAAATTTATATGAAATTTCCCCTTTTTCTTTTCTAAGTAATTCGTTACTAAATAAAGTTCTGAGTTGTCTATAGGCTTCTTTTTTATTTTTAATCATAATTCCCCCGCCTCTATTCATTAGTTCCTGCGCTTCGGCAGATTTTTCTATCTTAGGGCCAAATAAAACAGGTATACCGTAGACAGCAGCTTCAAGTATATTATGAATATTTTGTTTGAATCCACCGCCGATAAACGCAGCATGCGCATATGTATATAAAGTAAGGAGAATTCCAATTGAATCAACTATTATTACCCGTTCATTTCTATAGGTGTTTAAGAATGAAAATCTTATAGTTTTAATCTCTTTTGCAAAATCATTCTCAATCTTTTCAAGATGAACTAGTGTAGGCTCATGAGGTGCAATAATTAGAATTACATCTTTATCATATTTAGCAAGTTTTATGAACGCGGGGAGAATAACTTCTTCATCCAATTCCCAGGTGCTGCCTGCTACAAAAACTTTTCTATTCTTAAGTACATCATCTTTAATTAAATTCTTGGAACGTGCGGATAAACTACGCTGATAAACTCTATCAAATCTAGTATCTCCTATGGCTTTAATTTTATCGCCATTAATCCCAAAGTCCTTAAACTCTTCAGCATCCTTCTCCGAAACTGTTAAAATGCGGGTAATATCTTTGAAAAGTATTCTGTGGAAACCCTTAATCATGGGAATTTTTCTTAATGAATTACTTTTCATAGTTGCATCAACCAGGTAAGAAGTAATTCCGGCTCTCTTCATTGCCCATATATGGTTGGGCCATATATCATATCTCATCATAATTGCGAGATCCGGGCGCAATAATTTAATAAATCTTTCTGCATTGGAACTTGTATCAAAGGGTATGTATGCCACAAGATCTGCATAGGGATATCTTCTAGAATTTTCATAACCCGATGGAGAGAAGAAGGTTATTAAAATATTAAGGTTCTGATTTTTCTTAAGTTCCTCAATTATCGGTTTAGCCTGTTCAAATTCTCCAAGAGAAGAAGAATGGAACCAGAGTAATTTTTTTGATTTATTTATAGATAGAGCATCAAGAATCAGATTTTCAAAAATCCTTTTACGTCCGATAATTCCCTTCCTCATTTTTTCATTAAATAATCCTGCGACACGCGAGCCAATATATAAAAGCGGGATAACGATTAAATTGTAAAAGATAAACCAAAAACTTTTCATTATAGTTGAAGCAAAAGATTTAATTTATTAAATGCATTTTCAGGATTAATATCAAGCATACATCTGAAGTGCCCTCTGGGACAATAAGATTTACCTATATGTGTACATGGTCTGCAAGATAATGAATTATTTTCCAATATTATATTTCTATTTTTATATGGTGTGAAGCCAAATTCTTTAACTGTAGAACCAAAGAAAGTTAAAACCGGTATTTTTAGAGCACATGATGCGTGCATTAAACCTGAATCGTTACAGATAATTGCATCACATCTTTTCATATCTGCGGCAGTCTGGAGGATATCATCATTATTGCTTAAATCAATTGAGCCTGAAATTTTCGAAGATATCTCTCTACATGTTTTTTTGTCATCCTTCCCTCCGAACAGAACAATATCGTAATTCTCTTTTGTTAAAAGATTTCCTAAATGGATGTAATATTCCTTTGGCCACATTTTAGTGAAATGCCTTGAACCGGGACAAAAACCAATATACTTATGTTTCTCTTTAAATAATTCTGAAGAAGTTTTATCGCTAAATAAATCCAATCCATTATCATCAAGCTGGAATTCTTCCAAAACTGATGCATATCTAACCGGAATTGGAGGTGCATCTTTTAATCTATTAATTTTTAAGCGGACTAATAATAATTTATCTAAATTATTTTTATTGAACTTAATCTCTGATGTTTTCAGAAATGATTTAATTTTTTTTGTTATTAAATTATTCTGCAAGTCTATTATAAGTTCATAATTTTGATTTTTAAGAATATCTATTAACTCAACAATCCCGGATTTATCTCCGGAATATGTATATAAATTATTCAAATAGGGATTTTGAATAAGGATATCCTTATACCTTTCCTTCACTAAGTAATCAACTTCTATTTGAGGGTATTTTTCTTTTATTGTTCTTATTAAAGGAGTCGATAAAAGAACATCACCTAAAGAACTCAATCGAATTATTAATAATTTTTTAAGCTTGCTTAGATTCAATGATAATATATTAAATTTTAGAGGTTTAATTTAATGATTTGAAATATATTTTACATCCTTAAAATTCAAAGTCAAAAATCAAAAGTCAAAACCGAAAGTATTTTAATTTTTTGAATTTTGACTTTTTACTTTTGACTTTACTCTCATTCCTTTATATTTGTAACAAAAATAAATAACTAAATTTTAGATAACTTTATGGGCACACTACCTCCACCAAAAACAAAAAACTTCCCTGATGATTCGTTAGAAAAAAAGGTATACAATCTCGTCGAGCAATTTGATGAATTTATACCTATTATGAATGATAGAAACAGATTAGGGTTTTCTCTTTATAAATATTTGAAAGGGGAAGGGGACGATCCTGCTACTTTGATTCAAAGTACAAAAATAAAAATCGAGGGGATCTCCAAAGATGAACTTACCCGAAAAATCAATTCCGAAATTGAGAAGTTAAAAAGTAACTAACAAAGATTTATTTATTGCTATTCATATAAATTTCATTTGTAACTTCTTCTTTCGACATAAACTCTTCAACCATTTTTACATCTTCATCACTGCCGATAAAAAGCGGTGTCCTTTCATGAAGATCTTTAGGCTGTATTTCTAAAATCCTCTTTTTACCGTCAGTTGCTCTTCCCCCTGCTGCTTCAACAATAAAAGCCATTGGATTACCTTCTATCATTAATCTAAGCTTCCCATGTTTATGCTTTGAATCAGCAGGATACATAAATATTCCCCCATATAACAAATTACGATGTATATCACCTGCCATAGACCCAATATATCTTAATGAATAGGGACGCCCGGTTTCATCATCTTCCTCTTGAAGGTATTTTATATATTTTTTTAATCCCGGATGCCAATATTTATAGTTTCCTCCATTTATGCTGTAGATTCGGGACTTTTGTGGAATTTTGATATTTTCATGGGATAAAAGAAACTCACCAAATGAAGGATCAAGTGTGAAGCCGTGAACTCCATGTCCGGCTGTATATACTAGTATAGTGCTTGAACCATAAAGTACATAACCGGCAGCTACTTGCCTTAATCCCTGCTGCAGACAGTCTTCTAAATTACCCTGGGTACCGCCAGGCGAAATTCTCCTAAAAATTGAGAAAATAGTCCCTACACTAACATTTGCATCAATATTTGATGAACCATCTAAAGGATCAAAAAGAAGAACATACTTACCAATTTTTAATTCATTTGGAATCTGGATAATATCTTCCGTTTCTTCTGAAGCCATTACACAAAGCTGTCCGCTATGCTCAACAGCTCTCAAAAGAGTATTATGTGCAAACATATCAAGTTTTTTTACTTCTTCTCCATAAACATTACTATGCCCTGTAAATCCCAGAATATCAACGAGTCCGGCTTTATTTACTTCGAGAGAAATAACTTTTGCCGCAAGTGAAAAATCAGAAAGAAGCTTCGAAAGTTCACCTGTAGCTCCAGGATGAAGCTTCTCCGTCTCAATAATATGTCTTGCCAGTGTCATGAATTTTTTTTCAGCCATTTATTACTCCTTCACTAAATAACAACCGAATGACCATCAAATGACAACCGAATGACCATCAAATGACAATCGAATGACCATCAAATGAAACTGAATGACCATTGAATGACAACCGAATGACCATTGAATGACTAAGTCTTATCCTTCATGCATTACTCCAATACTCCAATACTCCATATTTCCTATTGTTCAAACTGCTTTAGTAATTTCCTGATCTTTATATTGCAGTTGATATAATTTATAATATATCCCGCGTTTAGCTAAAAGCTCCTGGTGATTACCGGTTTCCCTGATTTCACCTTTGTGCATTACAATTATCTTATCGGCACTTTGAATTGTGGATAGTCTGTGTGCAATTACTATAGCAGTTCTCCCGATTAAAAGTTTCTCTATAGCTTTTTGAATTAATATTTCAGTTTCGGTATCTACACTCGAGGTAGCCTCATCAAGTACCAGAATCTGGGGATCGTAAGCAAGCGCTCTTGCGAATGAAATCAATTGTTTTTGACCAACGCTTAGAGTTGCACCTCTTTCTTTAACAACCTCTTCATATTTGTTAGGAAGAGATTCAATAAATTTATCAGCACCGACAATTTTTGCTGATTCAACAATTTTACTTAAAGTAATTTGATCATTGTTCATACTTATGTTAGATCTAACAGTACCCGAAAACAAGAATACGTCCTGCAAGACAATAGAGATATACTTTCTTAATTCTTTTTTATCTATTGTACTAATATCAATACCATCGACCAGGATATTACCTTTGTTTATATCATAAAACCGGGTTAAGATATTTATTATGCTGGTTTTACCGGCGCCTGTCGCTCCTACAATTGCAACCGTTTCGCCTGGGTTAATTTTAAAAGAAATATTTTTGAGTACATAATCATCATTATTGTAAGCAAAGCAGACATTTTTAAATTCAATTTCCCCTTTTACCCTGTTCAATTCTACAGGCTGTTCAGGATTCTTTACGAATGTCTGATTATCGAGTAATTTAAATATTCTCTCAGATGAAGCCATAGCAGTCTGCATAATATTATATTTTTCAGAAAGATCCCGTATAGGTCTAAAAAACATTTCAGTAAATTGAATGAAGGCGAAGAGAACACCTATAGTTAAACTGCCGCGAATGATTTCCCCACCGCCGTACCAGATAATTAAACCTAAAGCAATTGAACTCAATAACTCAACACTCGGGTAGAAAATAGCATAATAGAATATCGATTTTATATTTGATTCTCTGTAATCACTATTTATATCTGAAAATCTCTTTAATTCATCTTTTTCTTTATTAAAGATTTGAATTACATTCATGCCCGTTACATGTTCCTGCATATAAGAGTTTAAACGTGCGAGATGTAATCGCACATCTCTATATGATTCCCGGACTTTCTTTCTAAATAGAAAAGTACCATAAATAAGGACAGGTAAAACGGAGAGAGTAACAAGTGATAACTTTATATCCATGAAAAACATAAAAACTAAAATCCATACAATAATAAAGACATCACTAAAGACCATTACGATCCCTGAAGAAAAAAGTTCGCTTAATGCTTCTACATCATTCGTTGTTCTTGTTACAATTCTTCCTATAGGAGTTTTATCAAAAAATTTTAAGGCTAATTTCTGGGTATGCTGAAATATCTGGGTCCTTAAATCATAAATAGTTTTCTGCCCTAAATACTGGGTATAATAAGTTAGCAGGTACTGAATTATAGCCTGCAGCAGAAGCGATCCCATCAAAAGAATACTAATAATCAGTAAGCCGTGAATATCTTTATTAGCAATATAATTATCAATTGCAATTTTAGTTAAATAAGGGCGTAAGGGACCAAGTGCTGCAACAACAATATTTAATAAAATTGCAAAAATTACATATTTCTTGTATGGTTTAATGTAACCCAGCAGCCTCTTCATTAAGCGTGAATCGTAGGCTTTTCCTAATATTTCTTCTTCTGCTTTATAATCTTGCGCCATGTTTCCTTATGTTTTATTCGATTAATCTATTCGATTGTTATTTCATGATCAATCCATAGCAATTCAAAGGTCACTTATTTTCGTTTCATTCAATCAATCATCCATTCCAATATTCCATCACTCCAATATTCCATCCTCCAACATTCCAACATTCCAACATTCCATCACTCCAACATTCCATCACTCCAACATTCCAACACTCCATCACTCCAATATTCCATCACTCCAATATTCCATCACTCCAACATTCCATCACTCCAACATTCCAACATTCCATCACTCCAACATTCCATCACTCCAATATTCCAACATTCCATCACTCCAACATTCCATCACTCCAACATTCCATCCTCCAATATTCCATCCTCCAACATTCCTATTTTTTCATACAATTTTATGATAACTTTTATCTCCAAAAAAGGAAATAATATTTTCCACAGTAGTATCTAAAATTCTTTCAACTGCTTCAGCGGAATCAAAAGCCATATGCGGAGTTATAATTACATTTTCATTTCTTAATAAAATATTCCTTTTTAAAATTGCTTCAAGGTGTTCAACCGAAACATTTTTAGTCAGCATTTGATTTTCTTCTTTTAAGAGCTCTTCACCTTCAAAAACATCAAGCCCGGCACCGGAAAATATTCCTTTATCCACAGCATAATATAATGCCTGCGCTTCTATAATCCCGTTTCTTGCAGTATTTATAAATAACGTACCTTTTTTAATTTTATCAATGTTGTCCATATTTATCAAATGATGAGTATGTGTATTATACGGACAATGTAAAGTAATAATATCCGAATTCTTCAGTAAATCATCTAATGATACATAATTAAAATCTAATAATTCTTCAAGAATGTGGTTTGGCTTAGCATCACTTGCAATTACCTTCATGCCAAACCCTTTTGCAATTTTTATAACATGTACGCCTATGCTTCCGGCACCTATTACTCCAAGCGTTTTTCCTTTCAAATCAAAACCCTGCAGTCCCTGCAAAGTAAAATCATTTTTGATTGTCCTGACATAAGCTTTGTGCAGATTTCGTGAAAGAGCAAGTATTAAAGCAAATGTATGTTCAGCCACAGTATTTTCGCCATAATAAGGAACATTTGAAACGGAAATATTTTTCTTTTCCGCCGTTTTTATATCAATATGGTTAAATCCCGTACTCCTGGTTGCAATCAGTTTAAGCTTATTTCCTTTTGACAAAACTTCAGAATTTATATTTGAATAAATAAAAGGTGAAACTACATCTACATTCTTTATTAACCCGGATGTCTCTTGATTTAATTCTTCTTTATAATAAAGGATTTCAAAATCCTTTTTGAATTTTTTCTTAAGATATTTCTTCTCTTTCGGAGTAACTTCAAAGAATGCTATTGTTTTCATTGCTCAAGAATATTGTTTATCTATTAAACTGCTACAAATATTCATCTTTTTTTGTTAACCCCGGGATTAATCCCGAGGTTAATGTAAAACCAAAAGCTGATATTTAACTGTTTTAACAGTTTATTTAATTTAATTCTTCCAGTTCTTTTTCAAGAAGCTGCTTATAATGGATATCGGCATAAATACCGCCTAAATTAACTAATTCTTCATGAGTTCCCTGTTCCGCAATTTTACCATCTGAAAGTACAATAATTTTATCGGCATCTTTTACAGTCGAAACTCTGTGGCTTATGATTATGCTTGTTCTACTTTGCATGAATTGTTTTAAACTCTGAAGAATTTCCTCTTCAGTATGAGTGTCCACAGCCGAAAAAGAATCGTCTAGAATTAGAACTTTGGGATCAATGGCTAAAGCTCTGGCTAGGCTTGCCCGTTGTTTCTGTCCTCCCGATAAAGTAATGCCGCGTTCACCCATCATTGTTTCATATTCTTTTGGAAAAGATTCTACATCTTTATTAAAGTGTGCAATTTTTGAAACTTCAACAACTCTTTCCTTACTTATTTCTCTTAATCCGTATGAGATATTATTTGTTATAGTATCGGAAAAAAGAAATGACTCCTGCTGGACTAGACCTACATTAGTTCTCAGGATATTTAAAGGAATATTTTTAACATTTTTTCCGTCTATTAATATCTCACCGTTTGTAGAATCATAAAGACGGGGGATTAAATTTATAAAAGAGGTTTTCCCTGCGCCTGTATATCCCATTACAGCATAGGTAGAGCCCTTTGGTATTTTAAGATTTATATCTTTTAGTATATAAGGAAGATTTTCATTATACTGGAAAGATACATTTTTAAATTCAATATCTCCTTTTATACTGTCTATAGAATAATCAGTATTTTCATCTTCATAGATTTCAAAAGGTTCATGAAAGATTTTATTAAGTCGCTTCATACTCGCTTCACCCTGCTGAATAATATTTATTACCCAGCCGAAAGCAATCATTGGCCAGATTAGAATTCCAAGATAAATAATAAATGCGGCAATATCTCCCAGATTTGTTTGATTATTTATCACCTGAATACCGCCTAAATAAATAACTATTATTATTGAAAAACCCGTAATAAGAAATAATATGGGCTGAAAGAAAGCCTGAATCTTAATCATATCCATATTACGGCTTAGGTATTCCCGGCTTAATTTTTTAAAGCTTGTTATTTCGTTCTCTTCTCTTACATAAGATTTAATAACACGTATTCCTGAAAAGTTTTCCTGAGCTTTAGTCGTCAAATCGGCGAACTTTTCCTGAATGAGAGTGAATTTTGCATGAATAATTTTACCTACTCTATAAACTAAATATGAAAGTAATGGCAGCGGAAGAAGAGAATAAACCGTTAGACTGGTATTTAATGAAAACATAATAGAAATAACTATCGCAAGTCTTATTGATGTATCTACAGAATACATTACTGCCGGTCCAAGAAACATCCTCACGGCATTTATATCATTTGTTGCATGTGCCATTATATTGCCGGTAGAGTTATTCTGGAAATATCTTAACGGGAGTCTCTGAATATGATTCCAAAAGTCATAACGAAGATCAAATTCAATTTCACGGGATACAACAATAATAGTCTGCCTGATTAGAAATCTAAAAATGCCGGCAATAAGTGAAGCCCCGACTATTAATAAGCCATAATTAAGAAGCATTCCCGTTGTAACATTATGCTGTAAATCGTTAATTGCATCTTTCATTAAGAGCGGAACATAAACAGTCCCTGCATTTGAAAAAATTATAAAAACAAAGCCCCAAAAGAGCTTCTTTTTATATCTTGCAAAATATTTTTTTAATGTGAAAAGATTTTTCATAATTATTGTAATGCAATATTTGTAAGATAATTTTATTTTATTTATGAAACATGCTTATTAAAATAGAGAGTAAAAAAATGTTTAGTTTGTTTTCTATAGTTATTTCTTCTTTTAGAAATCTGTTTAAAGAAAATGTCAGAAACTTTTTTTATACCAAATAAATTTATTAATCTTTCTATTCCTTTCCAATCTCCGTTATTCAACATTGTTTCAACTAAAAATTCGTCGTTAATATTTTGTTTTGAATCTTCTTTAATATACCAGAGCAGATATGAATAGTCTTTTATTAATTGTTCTCTTTTGTCCATTATTAAATTCCTTCAATAATTTCAAACCCGGTATACTTCTGCAGTACTTTAGGAACAATAATTTTTCCTTCCGGCGTCTGGTAATTTTCAAGTAGAGAAACCATTAACCGGCTTGTCGCCAGACCTGAACCATTTAATGTATGAACAAATTCAGGTTTTTTAGTCGTTTCATTTCTGAATCTGATATTTGCACGGCGCGCCTGGAAATTCTCAAAGTTGCTGCATGAGGATGCTTCCAGCCACTTATTTTCTGCCGGAGACCAGGTTTCAATATCATAACATTTTGCCGCTGCAAAGCTTAAATCTCCGGTACAAAGCATCAATATCCTATAAGGAATTTTTAATTCTTTTAATATATCTTCGGCATCATTTACTAACTTTTCCAATTCATCATATGAATTTTCAGGTTTAACAAATTTCACCATTTCAACTTTGTTAAACTGGTGAACTCTTAAAAATCCTTTTGATTCTTTTCCGTAAGAACCCGCTTCCCGTCTAAAGCATGCAGAGTAGCCGACAAATTTAACCGGTAAATCCGTTTCATTTAAAATATCACCTCTATATATATTTGTAATCGGAACCTCTGCTGTAGGAATAGGGAAGAGGTCATCCTTATTTATAAAATACATATCATCTTCCATTTTGGGAAGCTGTCCGGTTCCTTTCATTGAATCACGATTAACTAAAAAAGGAGGAAATACTTCACTATAACCATGATTCTGCAAATGAAAATCAATCATAAAGTTTAATAAAGCTCTTTCCAGTGTTGCTCCTTTCCCCATGTATAGAGGAAATCCCGAGCCGGAAATCTTTGCTCCTTTTTCAAAGTCTAAAATTTTTAATTTTTTTCCTAACTCAATGTGATCCAGAACTTTTTCATTCTGCTTAAACGTAAAACCATCCGGGAGCCATTGCCTAACTTCGATATTTTCTTCAGATGATTTCCCTATTGGCACCGAGGGATGAGGCATATTAGGGATGAACATTACAATATCATTTAAATCACTCTCAACGTTTTTTAACTGTGAATCCAGAGCAGTTATTTGATCCGAAACATTTTTCATTTCTGCCAGAACAGATGAAACATCCTTTCTGGCTTTCTTCATTTGAGGTATTTGAGAAGAAACCTGATTACGTTTATGTTTAAGCTCATCAGCTTGAAGTATCAGATTCCTTCTATCTTCATCCAGTTTTAAGATTTCATCTACTCTGTCTTTTTCATTTTTGTTTTTAATCCCTTGCTTTACTAACTCAGGATTCTCACGAATAAATTTTAAATCGAGCATATATTTCTCCAGGTTAAAATAATTTTAACAGAACGCTGATTATTATGATCCAATATCATCATAATAAATCATAAAGATCCGCGTTCCATTAAATCTCTTATTTAGCAACAATATTATAGATTTTATTTTTCACAAAAATTTCTTTTATTATCTTCTTCCCATCCAGATGTTTAGTAACTTTTTCATCTTTCATAATTACACTTTTCACTTCATTCTGTTCACTATTTAAAGGCATTTCTACAGCAGTCCTTAATTTACCATTAACCTGAACAGCAATATTAACATTTTCCTCAATCAGAGCATCTCTATCCGCCTCAAACCAGAGAGGGTTTTCGAATATGGATTTTTCTTTCCCTAAGATCTGCCAGCATTCTTCAGCCAGATGGGGAGCAACGGGTCCAAGAAGCAGAGCGAATCTTTCAAGAGAATAAGCCTGAATTTCTTTTGAGCATTTATCAAGGTTTTTAAATTCATTTAATAATTCCATCAAAGAAGCTATCGCGGTATTGAAACGGAAATTACTTATTTCCTCGCCATATTTATTTATAGTCTGGTTTACTTTTTTATAAACAATTTTTTCTTCTTCAGAAAGTTTATCCATATCATACTTATCTCCGGCTTTGGTATCTACGAAAATGTCAATATGATCCTTGAAAAGTTCATAAGCTCTAAGGACAAACCTTTCAGTACCCGCAATACCTTTATCACTCCAATCGCCTCCTAATTCATAAGGACCCATAAACATTAAATAAAGTCTGAAAACATCCGAACCGAGATCTTGAGTAAAAAAATCAGGGTTCACTACATTACCCTTCGATTTAGACATCTTAGAACCTTGATTGGTTATTGTACCCTGATGAAGCAGATTTGTAAAAGGTTCATCCGAGTCTGTATAGCCAATATCTCTTAAAAATTTATGGATAAATCTTGCATAAAGAAGATGCATAACAGCATGTTCCGCTCCGCCTACATATTGATTGACCGGAACCCATTTGTCTGTTTTATCGGTATCAAATATTTTAGAATCCAACGAAGGATTTAAATATCTGAAATAATACCATGATGAGTCCACAAAAGTATCCATAGTATCGGCATCTCTTTTAGCATCTTCATTACATTTAGGACATTTAACATTAATAAAATCTTTATTAGAAGCTAAAGGAGATTCCCCGGAAGGATTAAATTCCACTTCATAAGGAAGCTTAACCGGGAGGTCTTTTTCATCAATAGGAACTTCACCGCATTTTGGACAATAAATAATTGGTATAGGGGTACCCCAGTAGCGCTGTCTGGAAATCAGCCAATCTCTCAGTCTGAAATTTATTTTCCTTGTTCCGATTTCTTTTTCTTCAAGCCAATCAATAATTTTTTTCTTTGCGTCATCAACATAAAGACCATCAAGAAAGAGGCTGTTCATTGCGGGTCCATCTCCTGTGTATGCCTTCCCTTCAAAATCATCGGGAGTTTTTACGGTTCTAATTATTGGCAGGTTAAATTTTTCAGCAAACTCCCAGTCTCTTTCATCCTGTCCTGGAACTGCCATAATTGCGCCTGTTCCGTAGGTCATCAAAACGTAATCGGCTATCCAAATTGGAATTTTCTTATTATTAACGGGATTAATTGCATAAGCGCCGGTAAATACTCCCGTTTTTTCTTTTACTGTTGAAGTACGGTCAATTTCGGATAAAGATTTTATTGAATCTTTGTATTCTTCAACTTGCGCTTTAAATTCATCTGTAGTTATTAAATCTACTAATTCATGTTCTGGAGCCAGAACCATATATGTTGCACCGAATAATGTATCAGGCCGGGTAGTAAAAATGTTAATTACTTCATTGCGTCCGCCTGTGGGGCCTTTCCCGCTTGCGGGAGCTAAGTTAAATTTAACTTCCGCTCCTTCACTTTTCCCAATCCAGTTTCTCTGCATCAACTTTGTTTTCCCGGGCCAGTTAATTTCATTTAGATCCTCTAAAAGCTCTTCGGCATAATCGGTTATCTTAAAGAACCATTGAGTAAGATTTTTCTGAATAACTACAGCACCGCATCTTTCACAAGTTCCATCGGATAAAACCTGTTCATTTGCAAGAACAGTCTGATCATTAGGACACCAGTTAACCGGAGCTTTTTTCCTGTAGGCAAGTCCCTTTTTATAAAGCTGTAAAAAGAGCCATTGATTCCATTTATAATATTGAGGGTCACAAGTTAATAATTCGGCATTCCAATCATACATGCAGCCCATCTTCTTTAGCTGCATGCGTATATCTTCAATATTTTTTAAAGTACTGTCATGAGGATGGATTCCGGTCTTAATAGCATAATTTTCAGCAGGAAGACCAAATGCATCGTAGCCGATTGGTTCAAAAACGTTAAAACCTTTTAGTCTTTTGTATCGGGCCCATGAGTCAGTAGGGCCGTAGTTATACCAATGACCAATGTGAAGCTTGGAACCTGAAGGATAAATAAACATTACCAGGCAATAGAGCTTATTATCAGTTTTGGATAAATCAGTCTCATAGACTCTCTTCTCTTCCCAGAATTTTTGCCATTTATTCTCTATTTCAGCAAACGGATATCTCATAAAATTTATTGTTTTTTTAAAAAATAACTACAAATTTACCCAAAAAGGAAGGGAATTCAAATGGATTTTTTTAGTCTAAATAATCTAAGTAAGCTCTCCAGGAAGTAGATTAAGTTTGTTAATTTTTAACAACTATATAGAAAAATAGACCCCTTGACGCTACTTTCACCATCACTCACATATTCTAGTAATAACTCCAAGATAACTCCAAGCTTAATCCAGCGCACCATTCGGTACAAAAATACAAAATGAACACCTTTAGGTGTGAAATCTTATTAGAAAAAATAATGGAAGTTAGAATACAAAAACCCCGTATGGGTGAAATATTAGTTCTCTATGTTTATGCATGTACCCATTGCAATATCTCATTAAAATTATTCCATTTGTATTATTTAATTGTTATCAATAATTAAAATTGAATTTTACTATCTTTAAAGTTTAATTAAACATTTATTTTAGACTTATGCAATATTTTAATTCGGATTATTTCACTTATAAAAACAGTCAACTATTTTGTGAGGAAGTTCCTGTAAAAAAGATTGCTGAAGAATGCGATACTCCGGTTTATATCTATAGTAAGAAATTTTTTACCGACAGATACAAAGAATTTACCGGAGCATTTAAAGAGATTCCTCATACAGATATTCTATGCATCCAAATCGAATTTTAATATAAGTGTAATAAAGAATTTAATGATTCAGGAGGCGGAGTTGATGTTAATTCGGAAGGGGAACTTCTCAGGGCATTAAAAGCAGGAGCAAAACCGGAAAAGAATTATTTTATCGGGTGTCGGTAAAACTGCTCATGAAATAGAACTTGCATTAAAAAATAATTTGTTAATGATAAAAGCAGAATCTGATGAGGAAATATATTTGATTAATGAAATAGCTTCCAAATTAAATATTAAGGCGCAGATAGCAATTAGAGTTAATCCGGAAGTAGATGCTCAAACACATCCATATATTTCAACAGCATTAGCAGAAAACAAATTCGGGATAAATTCTGAAAGAGCCTATGAATTATTTAAGGAAGAGTAAAAACTTAAAAAATATTAAGTTTACCGGTATAGATATGCATCTTGGTTCCCAGATAACTAAAATGGAGCCATTCGTTGAAGCAATCGAAAAGTTATCGGAATTATATTTTAAAGTAAAATCAGAAGGTATTGAATTAGAGCATTTTGATGTAGGAGGGGGTATAGGAGTCAAATATTTAAATGAGAGGACATTTTCAGTAACAGAAATAGCGGATAAAGTAGTCCCCATATTGAAGAAATTAAATTGCGATATTTTCTTTGAACCTGGAAGGTTTTTAGTTGCAAATGGAGGGATCCTGGCAGCGGAGGTTATATATACAAAAAGTAATAATTTGAAGAAATTTATTATCGTTGATGCTGCAATGAATGATTTATTACGCCCGAGCATATATAAAGCTTACCACCATATCCAGCCTGTGGAATTAATTGAGCAATAGAGAGGATATAATTGCCGATATTGTCGGACCTATCTGTGAATCGGGAGATTATTTTGCTAAAGAGAGAGAAATTACGAAAGTAAAAGAGATGAATATCTGGCTATAATGTCTGCAGGAGCGTATGGAATGGTTATGTCATCAAATTATAACGGAAGAAGAAGACCTCCGGAGGTTTTAGTTGATGGTAATAATTTTAAGGTTATTAGGAGTAGAGAAACTTTCGAACATCTAATATATGATGAAGATACTGTACTTTAGCAGAAATTTAAAACAATATCAATTAAACAATTAAGCAATTTAGCAATTAACAAAAATTCCGCATTGCCTGTTTAGCATTAAGATTATTTTATGCATAGAAGAAATTTTTTAAAAGGATTATCATTAGCATCTATTACTGCAGGTGTTTTTCCAATCGAAAGCATTCTTTCTAACACAATCGAAACATTAGATATAATAAAACCTAAAAGATTGAATATAGGGGACACGATAGGGTTAATTGCTCCGGGCAGCTTTATAACTGAAGATGAACTTAAAGAATCAATAAATAATGTTGAGTCATTGGGATTTAAAACTGCTTATACAGAAAACATACTTGCAAGGGATGGATATTTAGCGGGAACTGATGAACAGAGAACTTCGGATATCCATGAAATGTTTACCCGCAAAGATATTGACGGGATAGTTGCTGCTAGAGGTGGATACGGATGTACAAGGATTCTTCCCTTTATCGATTATGAGCTGATTAAAATGAATCCGAAAGTTTTATTAGGTTATAGCGACATAACTGCTTTGCTTTATGCAATTTATACTAAAACCGGATTGGTTTGTTTTCATGGACCGGTCGGTATTTCTACATTCAATGATTACAGCATCTGTAATATGAAAAATGTTTTGATTTATCCATATCAAACTTATACTATGTATAATCTGGCTGATGAAGGAAACAATAATTCGGAGATCTATACTATAAGAAGCGGGAAAGCTTCGGGTGAATTAATCGGAGGTAATTTATCTCTTGCAGTATCACTAATAGGCACACCTTATGATGTTGATACTTCGGGGAAATTAATTTTTCTTGAGGAAGTAGATGAGGAACCATATAGAATTGACCGGATGTTAACACAGATGATAGAAGCGGGCAAATTTGAGAAAGCCTCCGGTGTTATTTTAGGAAACTTCAGCGGCTGCGAACCAAAGAAAGATGATAAAAATTCTTTTTCGTTAAAGGAAGTTTTGTTTAGCCGTTTATATGAATTAAATGTTCCGGTTGTTTACGGAATGTCTTTCGGACATATAAAAAATAAATTAACTTTACCGGTTGGAATTAAAGCGGAATTTAATTCAGTTGATCAAACAATAACTTTACTGGAAAATGCTGTTATTTAAAAAGGAGTCAAATTGAAAAATAAAATTTTAAGCCTCAGAAAAACAATATTTTCATTTGCAGTATTATTATTAATATTTTCTGCAGGGGGCTGTATAATTTTTCATAAAGTTTCGTATGAAATAAAATTAAATCCGGATAATAGCGGAACAACAACTATCTTAGTTACGGATATTCGTTCCGATGCCAAAACAGACCAGGACTTTGAAGAAGATAAAAATAATCTTTTTAATTATATGCTGAAAAGTGATGATTTTATAACATCGATGAAGAAGAGCCGCAAAGATATTGTAAAAAGGGATTTATATATGCAGAATGACACTTTGATGGGGAATGCTGTTTATAAATTTGATAATGTTAAGGGTATTGAGGGAATAGCTTACGAAGGGGGATTTTATTTTCTGACTCTGGGACTTGAGGACAGTGTTGTTTCAACAAACGGGGAAATTATTAAGTCTAAAGATTATAAAAGAATATTGTGGGATAGCAAAATCAACCCCTTAAAGTTTGAGATGTTTAGTTTTTCTTTCGATAATAATCCATATAGAAAGCTGGCGCCTTTTTATGAATCTTATAAATGAATAAACAATTTTGACTATCGACCAAATAGCAAATTGAAGAAACAAAACTATATATGTTTGCTGAAATAGTTTTTCCTCTCCCTTTTCGAAAACCATTCACATACATAATTCCCAAAGAATTTAAGGAATTTGCGACACCTGGAGTTAGGGCAGTTGCTCCATTCGGTAAGAGGATTTTAACCGGATATATTATAAAAGTTCTTGTAAGTACAGATGTAAATGAAAAGCTGAAACCTATTTCAGATATACTTGATGATAAACCAATCTTTTCCGCCTTAGATTTTAAGTTCTATCAATGGGTTTCCGATTATTATTTATGTTCCCTTGGAGAAGCATTAAGGTTAGGAGTTCCATATGGTACTGAAATCGAAAGCAAAAGAAAAATTATCATAGATCAAAATGCAATTATTAGATTATTAAAAGAAGAAAAAAATAAGAATACAGTAAAAGGGAAAATCTTACAAATTTTATCTGAACGAGAAGAGATAAATTTATCCTACCTCCAGAAACTTGCCGGAAAGAAAAATATTTATTCAATAATAAAAACATTAGAGAACAAAGAAACACTTACAATTTTAAATGATATTTCCGATGCAAAGGTAAAGCCTAAAAAAATAAATTATGTTAGACTTACGAAACCTGCAATTGAAGTATATGAATCAATACCGGAAATAGAACATCGTTCACCCAAACAGGTAGGTATTCTTCTTGAACTAATTTCACAAAAAGATAAATCAATTCCATTATCCAAGCTGCTAAGTAAAACTAAGGCTTCCAAAGCTTCTGTTGATTCACTTAAGCAGAAAGGTTTTCTAAAAATTTTTGAAAAGGAGATAGACAGAAAATATTCTGAAGATTATACAGAAAGACTGATGGAATTTGATTTAACTGAACAACAAAAAAAAGTCATAGATGAAATTTCTCCGGAAATATTAAACGGAGAATTCAAAACTTTCCTCTTATATGGAGTTACCGGAAGCGGGAAAACGCAAGTTTACATCGAATTGATAAAAAAATCTTTAAGTATAAATAAAACTGCATTAATTCTTGTACCTGAAATATCATTAACTCCGCAAATTACATCAAGATTAAGAAATAACTTCGGGGAACTTGTAAGTGTAATCCACAGCCGCATGTCACTCGGGGAAAGATATGATTCATGGCGAAGGATTCTTAAAGGAAAATGTAAGGTAGTAATTGGTGCAAGGTCTGCATTGTTTTCACCTCTTAAAAATTTAGGATTAATAGTGGTGGATGAGGAACATGATGCAAGCTTTAAACAGTTTGACATGATACCAAAATATAATGCAAGAGATTCGGCTATAGTTTTAGGCAGCTTGAATAAGGTGCCGGTAGTTCTTGGTTCGGCAACTCCTTCTATTGAAAGTATGTACAATGCACTGAACGGGAAATACAAATTATTGAACCTTACCGAAAGGATAGATAATGCTAAGCTTCCAAAGATAGAGCTTGTTAATATTTCGATTGAAAAAAAGAATAAAAGAATGGAGAATATTTTTTCAAAAAAGCTGCTTGATAAAATAGAGGATAGACTAAAGAAAAAGGAGGGGACAATAATTCTGCAAAACAGGAGAGGCTTTTCAACTCAGGTCTATTGTGAAGACTGCAGTAATATTGAAACATGTATAAATTGTTCCGTACCTCTTGTTTATCATATAAATAAAAATATTTTACAATGTCATTACTGCGGATTTATAAAAGAAGTACCTAAAGTTTGTTCAAATTGCGGTTCTTTGAAACTAAAATATTTCGGAACCGGCACAGAAAGGGTAGAAGATGAAATTGAATATTATTTCCCAAACACCAGAGTAAGAAGAATTGATTCGGATTCAATTTCAAAGAAAGCTTCTTTAAGTAAAATCCTTAATGAATTCGGAAAAGGGGATATTGACATACTTGTAGGAACACAGATGGTATCGAAAGGTCTGGACTTCCCCCGATTAACGTTAGTGGGAGTAATTTCAGCGGAAACGACGTTATGGCTTCCTGATTTCCGTGCCGATGAAAGAACATTTCAGCTATTAACACAGGTTGCAGGAAGAGCAGGGAGAAGTAAGGTGGAAGGAGAAGTGGTCATCCAGACCCAGAATGAACATAACTTCACTTTGCAACGGGTTCTGCAAAATGATTATTCGGGTTTTTATCAAAAGGAAATAGAGGTAAGGGAGAAAACCGGCTATCCTCCATTTACTCATATTTGTCTTGTGGAAACAAAAGATCTTGATCAGGGAAAAGCCAAAGATGCTCTTACAGACTTTTACAAAGAAATATTTGCATATAATAAATTATTAAAAATATCAAATCCCTCCGCAGCAATAATTGCAAGGTTAAAAAGTTTTTATAGATTTCATTTAATTATTAAAAGCTCAAAAGAGACTGATCCTGGAGGAAAGATTTTAAGAAAAGCAGTTATAGATTCTTTCATTGAATTTAATAGAAAGTCACGATTCAGAGATGTAAGACTATATTTTGATATGGACCCGCAAAGCGTGATGTGATATGTTAAAAAGTGAGGTTCACCTTGAAGGTGAGCCTCACTTTTTCTTTTAATTAAATATAGAAGGGTGTTATTTATGGCAAAAAGAAAAATCCTTTTTAGAAAAGAAGGGTATTATCATATATATAACCGTGGTGCAAATAAAAATAAAATATTCTTTGAAGAAGATAATTATATCTATCTTTTAAGAAATCTTAAAAAATATTCTGTTAATTATTCCTTTTCTGTAATTTCTTATTGTCTTATGCCGAATCATTATCATTTTTTATTAAGACAGGATTCTGAATCAGAATTAAATATTTCGATTGGGTATTTGTTTAATACATACACTAAAGCAATTAATAAAATGTATAAGAGATCGGGAACTTTATTCCAAGGAAACTTTAAAGTTTTAGAAGTTGAAGATGAAAAATATCTCCTTGGATTGTGCCGTTATATTCATAGAAATCCAATTGATGATAAACTTGTAAAGAATATTGAGGATTGGGAATATTCTAATTATTTGGAATGGATCGGTAAAAGAAATGGAACCTTAATAGACTTAGAATTAAGAGATAAATATTTTCCTACAGGTAAATGCTATAAAGAATTTGTAGAAGATTATTTTTCAAATAAACAGTTCAGAAGTGAAATGAGAAAATATGTAATTAAATTAAGAGCAAAAAGGAATAATAAATCTTGTCTTGGGGCGAAAAGTAAGGTTCACCTTTAAGGTGAAGCTAACTTCTTAATTTATTAATTAAAAATTCCACTGAGCCTATCTGTATTTTTTACTGATTATTATCAGCAACTCATTTATTACAATCCAGTTATTTATACGTAAATTATTATAAAAACAATGATTTAACGGCATTATTGTTCTATTTTCATGGCACTTATTTTGAAGCCAAGCTCATGTTTAATTGATAAAATATTTTTAATAATATACTGAAGGGAGTATTAATGAAAAAGTTATTGGTACTTTTTCTTTCATTATTTTTTGTATTTGCCTTAAATACATTTGGTCAGATAACTAATCTGCAGGTAACAGGGGTTTCAGCTGATTTTACAATAGCTTCGGGAGATGTAATAAGCTGGAGCTATGATGTTCCAAATCCCGGAGATACAACATTCCTTAACTTCTGGATAGACGCCAATAATAATAAAATTCTGGATTCTAACGATGTTGATTGGACTTACTTTAGTCAAATTGATGGTGATTCCAAAGGACAAAATGGGCCGCCTGATATAGATGGTTTAGTAAATGGTCACGTTTCTTTCCAGCAAAAAGTTGGTTTGGCACCTGGGCATTACATACTATCTTTTGTAAACAACGGATCAATTATTTCCATTCCGGGAACTATAACTCCTCTCGAAGCGGTTGCATATACAATTTCAGGACATGTTAATATACCGGCAGATTTTAGTAAGGAAAATATTATGCTGGAACTTCAATCTACTTCTCAAGGAGGTACATTTTGGAGTGCCTTGACTGATGCTAATGGTGACTTTACGATTAGTATGGATTCTGATACTTCAGGGAATCCCTGGAAGCTGACCATAAGCAATGCTTTTATTTTTAAGTCATCAACTATTTCTCCTCAAGATATCCGGTTTACCATTGATCCTGGTATTGCCAGTCAGTATGCAAATAATGACTTTAGCATAACGAATGCTTCTGCATCAATCAGCGGAGTAGTAAAAGATGAAGATGGCAATCCTGTAGTACATGCAAATATATATATAAACAACAATAACGGAAATTTTGAGAGTAATGCAAATTCCGATAATGAAGGGAAATATTATATCGGATTATCATCGAAGGATTTGCCAATGACCAATCTCAATATAGGTTCATGGATTGATAGCAGCTATATGCAATTTAATTATAATCTTCCTTCCATAAAAATGGGTGATAATTTAACCCATAATATTTACTTGTTTAAGATTAATTCTACAATAAAGGGAAGATTAACCTTTAATGGAAAAGGTCCCGGTTCAATGGATATTTTTGCTTCATGTACCGATACTGGATTTATAAGAACAACCTCAAATGACAGTGGTTATTTTGAGTTTATGATTAGTGATAAAATTAAGAACTATATTTTATATCCCGGTTACATTCCTCAAGGATATATTAATGACAGCATTGTAGTTCATTCCGGCGATTCAACTGCCAGTTTGAATCTAAAAACTATCACAGCTGTAAAGAATGATTATTTAAGTACCCCAAAGAAATATTCTTTATTGCAGAATTATCCCAATCCGTTTAATCCTTCTACGGCAATCAAATATCAAATCCCTAACAGTAGTTTTGTTTCACTAAAGGTATATGATATTTTGGGTAATGAAGTGGAAACTTTAGTAAATGAAATAAAGACTGCGGGTAGTTATGAAGTTAAATTTAACGGATCGAATCTTTCAAGCGGAATTTATTTTTATCAATTAAAGACAAACAATTATATAGCAACAAAGAAGCTTTTATTGTTGAAATAGCTTTTCTTTATATAAAATGAACATGATAATGTGTTGAGCGATTAGCAAAATCGCTCAACCTTATTTTTGAAAATATTTTCTTTAATTAAGAAAAAGTCAAGTTTTAAAAGGTGAAAGTGTAATATTAAATTCATCCTTAAGATTATATTGTTTTGAATGAACCTTTCCTTCACCTTTTGCAATAGTTAATTTTCTTGAACGTACATCCTCAACATAAGTAGGATTTGAAACTTCTGCTCTCCTGTTAGAGATTATTGTCATTTTTTCTATTTGAATTTCATCATCACTTAAACCGGGAGCTATTTTAAGATAATCATCTCTGATCCTTTTTCCCGAATCCTTCCTGTCGACACTGCCGTTCTGGGTAGTTATATCAAACATAAGTGCGACGCCACGCTCCGTAGTCAATTCATAATCCTCGGATAGTTTTATAGCTTTTTGATAAATTAAGCTTGCAGCATCAGTTTGGACTGATATCATTTCATCGGTCAATCCTAAATTGATAAAAGACTGTATCCACTTAGGGTCTATATACCAATGCACTTTTCCATTTTTAACCTGTGAATATTGAATATTTTTAGCCCATGCTGCTTGTTCTGGTTTTGTCAGTTTAAGCATTTTATCAAAATCATAATAAAGGGAACCAAAGATATTTTTACAAATATCAGTATGGTTATCATTCATTTTTTGGAGTAAAGGCTGAAGCGAACCCTGTCCGAAATTCCATTGAAGAACTCCAAAGCTTATACCCTGCCCGTCAAAATTATTACTTAGACCGGTAAAGCATTTTGGGAAACCTTCACTGGTTTCAAAAGAACCCGTCAGAGCTAAAATCCTTTCAGGCAGTGGCCTATTCTGAATAGATTTATCATCTTTTTTGAATTTATTAATCGTTTCCGAAGGGACCTGGGCATTCTTTGTATTTTCAATAGCACTAATAACCCTTTCAGTTGTTTTCTCCTCGGGAAGCGGTGGTGTTTCATTAACAGGAAGCGGAGTAACTTTCTCTTCAACGATCTCTGTAACTTCAGTTTTCTTTTCCGGAGTAATAGCTGCTGCAGATTGTTTAGGAATTTCCTCTTTTTGAGTGCTACCTTCATTCTTATCCTGTTTTTCACTTCTTGCTTTAAAAACTTCAATTGCCCTCGAACCGAAGTAGAATGCTATAACCATTTGTAAGGCCAGTATTAATTCCTTAAAATTATCCTCAACAGGTATAGTACTGAAGTAATTTATGCCTTCCATAAGTACAAAAAGGAATAATGCAGTAAGAGCAATAATTCCCCTGATGGTATTTGGAGGCAAACCGAATGAATCAAATTTATAAGGGTTCTCTTCAGGTTCTTCAAAAGGAGCAGTAACTAACTCGTCATTTCCAACCTTACTTTGCTTTTCTGCTATTATTTGATTTTTTAAGCTCACATATTTTTCTCTTTCATCATCATCGGCATATAAATGCGGATAAAGAACTTTCCATTCGTGATTACTTAACCCGTAATTACTATTATATCTGTGAATTGCCCAGGCCAGATAAACAATAACCATCACAATCCAAATTAATAAAAGTGCGCCGGCAATAATTAAAACAAATAGATTTGCTTTGTAAATATTTGCAGTATTATCCTGAGCTAATATAGGAGAACTGACAAAGGAAATAATTGTTATAAAAAAATAAAATATTCTTTTTTTCATTTTTTCACCTTATAAAATTTCCTGAAATAAGTAGTTGAGACCTACACCCAGAGCCAGACCTAAAAAAGCACCGCCAAATCCAAAAGGTTTAGATTTATTATCAATCAATCCACCGGCTGTAAAACCAATAACCCCGCTGGTTAAATAGGAAGTAAGCTTAAGCTTTTTTGCATATGTTAAAGCTTGCTCGGTATTGTCAACAGATCTTTTTACAAGATCAGAAGTACCACCCTGCAGTCCTTTTAAGGAATTATAAGATGAATCCTGAACTGCTAAAATCTTTTGATATCTTTCAGAAATATTGTTCTGCTTATCTATAATATTTTTAAGAATTCCGTTTTGCTTTTCTAATGAGGAAGTTAATGAATCCTGTTTCATTACAACCCCTAACAATCTAGCAGCAGTAATTTTTTTTAACACAAAGGTTGAATCGCAATTGTTATTGAATGTTTCCCCATTTTTAAGGAGTATCATTTCATTTTCATTGCAATCCTTTTGGAAACTTTTTTGAGCGTAAGTTTTCAGGGATGAAAGAAAAGCAATTATTATAATAATCCAGATCAAATAAAGTTTCATATACTCTCCTTGCTTATTGAGTTCCTAAATAACGGCTTAAGCCGTCAAATATATCTTTTGCACTTTTCCCTTCCGTGAAACTTGATGGGTCAGTTTCTTTAATTTTTTCGATATTTGAATCTAGAGCTTTGGAAGCTTCGGTCAACATCTGGATAGAAGTCTTGAGTCTATCAATTTCTTTCATTTGAATATCGATTTCACGTTTTCTCCAGATATCGAGCCTTTCAACTTCGGCATTGATCCTTTCAAGTTCCTTACTGATTCTTTCATTCTCCTTTTTTATATTATCCTCTTCTCCGCTCACTGGTAAAATATTCGTTAATCCTTTACCTATATTTCTGAATAAGTACAGAATTGGGGCGAGCAGACCTATTAACCAGAAAGGAACTTTATTCCCGGCTAATTCACCGGCAACTTCTTTTATTTGAGGAATCGAATAAGTAAGTACAAATAAAATTCCACATACTACAACTATAACTATTATGATTATCCAGAACTTTTTCATTCCGCCTCCTTAGATAGCAGTTATTTTCTTTCAATAAGAACCTGTAATTCAGGTCTCCCGGCATCATCATTCCATCGTTGAAGCAGCCCCTCATTTGAAGGCTGTAGCTTACCGGCTTCATCTCTTACAAAGTGTAAAAAAGTATAGGTCTTATCTTCACGGATTTCTGCTGTGGAAGATTCGATTACTGGAATCCATGTACCGGTATTATAAAATCTTCTGTAAACATTATCGATTTCGAATATATATTCTCCCGGATTATGCGTATGACCCATAGTCATAAATCTATAATTGGATCCTTCAAACCTCAGCTTGGCAAATTCATTAAGACTTGAGGGTTCGCTCAATTGAAACCATGCCACTAATCTTGCCAGAAGATAGGATACTATAAATGGACCAATATTTTTTATTTGGTTTAGAATAAAAGCTACTGCATCCGAAGGATTTTGAATCGCGGTGAGCTGATCTTTTATGATTTTAACGATTTCAGGATAAAAAAAATAAACAATAATAAACGGGAGTAAAACTGCTAGAACAAACCAAAAAACCCTATTAAACATAAACCAGCCATATCGCAATTTCTTTGATAATATCTTAAAGAAGGCCGGAATATACTGGAACATTATTTTTAAGCCTAAAGCAAAATTTTCTCTTAATAATATTGAAAGAACGTTTATTGAAGGTCTCACATTATCTAAAAAGGGATAAAACAGTTCAATCCTATTTAAAAGGTAACGATTAAAAAAAGACCCAAAAGGAAGATTTAATTCGGAAGGATCATCTTTAAGAATAGCATTATCAAGAACCATACAAAATTTATCGTATCTGTGACCATGTTCTATATATAAATCGTTATCAATTTCAACAGAATCATCTATGAATGTTATACCGGGAAGAACAATATTTTTCAGGATTTCTGCTATATTTTGATTGCTTTGTATATCATAGATTGCTTCAGCAATCATTAACCTGATATAATTCCTAACATCGGGAAAGTAAAGTTCAAGATCATGATTCCCTTTAAGAATCAACAATTTGTTCCCCTGCTTCATCCAATCGCTTAAGGCCGAAATAAAAGCCGGATGTCCAGTTTTTATCTTAATCAGTTTATATATCGTTTTGAATGGATCTGTTTGAAGTCCATATTCCATTTCTTTTTTTGAAATGCTTTGCTTTAATTCTGTTATAGTTTTTTTTATCCCGACTTTCTTTAGTTCATAGTGCCATTCTTCATATTCTTTTTCAGCATCCCGGTGGAAACGTTTTTTCTTTTTAGACACAAAATTTAACTTCAAAGCTTGTTTAAACCTTTTTGAAAAAGGGATTTCTTTTACTTCTCCGGGATAATTAGTAATCCTGAGAAAATCAAAAATATCACCGTTGATGACCAGCAATGCATTATCGGTTTTTTTAATTTCATTTGCATATTTAAGAAATCTGTAAAATGAATCATCTGCGAAGAAATTTTCAGTTCCCTGATAAACACCTGTGTAATTTCTCCCGGAGGCAATATGTAAATCGCTTACTACAAAAATTTCTTCACCGTTTAATTCATATTTAACCGGTTTGGTTCTAATCGGAAGAGATTGTTTGAAGAAAGAGCTTTTTTGTTCCTTGTACGTATCTTTATCTACACTATATTTAGGTGCCAGTCCGTTCTCTTCACAATTAACTAATAATTCCGTGTAGCTATTTCTCTCATTCATTTTAATTCTTATTCGTTTATAAATACGAAGAAACCATACTGTTTTTTATGGCAGTTAATTTTCCTTAACAAATTGAACTGCATAATCTGCGAGTCCCATAACAGTCAATTGAGGATTTACTCCTAGGCTTGTTGGAAAAACACTTGCATCGCATACAAATAAATTATCATAACCGAATGCTTTAAATTCCGAATTCACAACACCTTTTTCGTGACTATTTGCAATAATGTTTCCACCCTGTGGATGGCCTGTTCCTAAAGTGATTTCACTTGGATCTTTTATATAATTATGAAGTTTTTTCAGTTCATCTTTATTCTTGAATTCATAATACTTAAATGTGTTGGGCATTACTGATTCGGCTCCTGCTTCCAGCATAATTTCCCCGGCAAGTTCCAATCCGGCAAGTACAGTTTGAAAATCCTTAGGCGTTGGAGTGTAATCAATTTCCCTATGAGTTAAACCTGCAACCTTCACCGTTGCATTGGATTCCGAACCTGCTAAAACTCCAACACACGCAAGTTTGTCGTAACGTCTCATATTATTATAGTGATCTTCAAACCACCCGGGCATTGCAGTTGATTGAAACATCGGTGGATTGAACCACGATTCCATAATGAATCCTGTATCAGGTAAAATTTTCATGTAATGGGAAATTTGAAGACCATTATATGAATCTATTTTTGTAGGAAATGCGGCCGTAATTTGAGAACCAACATTAAATGATAAATATTTCCCGGCATTTTTTAATCCGAGATTCGAGTTAAGAAGCAAAATACTTGAAGATATAGCTCCTCCGGAAACAACAAACGTTCTTCCCTTGATTTTAATTTTTTTCCCGCTGTTAAATTCACACTCAACATAAGAAATTTTATTCCCGCTTTTCTGCAGTTTAACTGCTTCACAGCCTGCAATTATTTCAAGACTTTCTTTCCCAAACTTTTGTTGAATTTCTGGCAGAATAGTTGTAAGCATTGAAAGTTTTTTATTATAGTGGCATCCGATGTTGCAATAGCCGCATCCAACGCATCCTGATATATTTGCATTTACTGAATTTGTTACATTTGGTGTAATATCATAACCAAGCTTTTTACAACCTTCTTTAAATAAATAACCTCCGGGATTTAATATTACTGAAGCTTCTTCCATACGATTGGTATGTATTGTGTCCCATACCTTGTTCACAGATTGTAATACTCGAGCTTTATCTAAGCCTGTATTAAGGCCAGCCGGATCAATCCATTTGTCAAGCACATCTTCCGGTATTTTGAAACATACTGCATTATTAACAACCGTTGAACCTCCGACACAGCTTCCCTGGAAAACAGTAAATCTAAAATCTCGTGCTGCCTGAATTGCACCGTCTTTAAATAATCTGGAAACCATCTCCATTTCATTTTCATTAAATGTCTCTGGCTTTTCATGGTTTCCTCTCTCTATCATTAAAACTTTTCTGCCATTTTCAACAAGCCCTTTTGCCAGAATGGATGCTGCAGCACCCGATCCAATTATAACAACATCTCCTTCAATAGTCTGCTGTCGAATGTCATTCTCATTTTTTACAAATAATTCCGGTTCTTTTTTATAAGGAAATTTATTTAATTTGTCCTTAGAATCTTTTCTTTCAGAAAAAGGAACATACCCGACGGAAGCAAATGTTCTCTTATCATTATAGTAACCTATATAACAAAGCTGTTTTGCAATTCTTATCATACCCTGTGCAATTTCACGCCAGAATTCAGGCATTAGTCTGGCCTCTATATCACTGTAAAATCTTTTTTTCAGGAAGGCAAGTCTATCTTCCGGAGAGATATATGGCAAGGGAGGCTTTAAAGATAATAAAGGATAAAAATATAAACCCGATACTACTAGAGCCATTGTCCATTTCGTTTTTGCTTCAAAAGATTTGAAATAAGTATCTACATTTTGTGCTACTTCTTCACCTGATATTGCTTCCTTGTCACCATAGATAACTACTTCGGCAAGTGCTCTTAAAGTCTTAAATTGATGAGGTAAAAAGTATTTTAAATTATACCGGGCACATTCGGCTGCATAAAGGAAATAAGAAACTAAAATAGTAGTGAGGAAATAAAAAATAATAGAAGAAATAATCAGAGAATTAAGGGAAACGGTAAATATCCACATTGAAATAACTTTACTCGTATTACCCCATATTAGTATACAAGCTAAAATAATTACATCTAATACTGATTCCCATACAATTATTTTTATTAACAATATAAATCTTCTTAAATCTGAAACTGCTAGCCAGCACAATAAAAAATTTATAAAAATTAGTATAGTGATATTTATAAGGAATGCCGTGTTTAAGGATTTAGCTGCAAAAAAACTTATTATAAAATAAATAAAACTTAAAGAATTTATAACAAGCAGAATTTTTAAGAATATTCTAAGAGTTATTTCTTTCTTTGTAAGCATATTAACTCCTCTTAAAACTTAATACAAAAAATTATTAAACTTTATAAAATAGAAATTTTACCATGGCAGATATTTTATTTCTTCCTTATGCCCTAGCTGGAAATAACAATAAAAAATATTAAGCCAGGGGAATACTCGTAAATAAGCTTTGCATAACAGTAATGAATGATCACCTTCATTTGGAAGAACAACAAAATCTCTTATAACTTTGAAAAAGCTTAAGTACCATTTGTGCATATTAGGGATATCGTAATTAAAATGAGCAAGATGAATATAAGGCTCGTAAAGCTTTGTAGGCGGTTCATCTTTTACATAAGAAGTGCGAAAATATCCCAGCTGTGTTGGTTTCCCGTCACTATTCAATTCCTGTTTCCACTCACCGCGATATTCTTTGCCGTCCTGAATTACAATTTCATTATAACCCATATTTTTGCCGTCTTTTTTCATGAAACCTTTTTTAAATTTTTTCCCTGAAAGATTACCAATCCATTCATGGTTCCAGCCGCAATAAATATGTCCGTTAAGTAATTCCAGATTAGGAGGAGTACCGGTTAGCAAAATGTTTTCCAGTTCTTCTTTTGAGCATTGGGCTAAAGTTTCATAAGTATAAATTTTTGAAGGCATGTTTTGATCCTTTCTTTATTCATAAAAATAAAAAGAAAACAATTTTAAAAGCTGCAAGCCTCAGGGATTACTCAAACCAGTATGAAATAATTTTTGAAATATGTAATGAGCTAAAAAAACGGATAGGATATATAATTAAAGTTTTGATTTAAAAAGTACTAATCAGGAACCTTAAAATCTTTTAATACTAAAAACTCTAACTTAAGAAAAGAAAAAAGAACTAATAAATGTATTTAATTTATTTATTTAGTTTAACTTACTAAGCAGTATATATTAAGTCAAGAAGAAACTTCCAAAACCTTGAAATAAATTAATATAAATTTTTCTAAATCATACTGATATTAGATATTACGATATTTATATTAATTAAAAGTCATTTTTTTACTATTTTGATTACTAAATTATTTCTATTTTCAATTTTTAGATTAACAAAAAATTTCTGCTTTGTCTATTCCGTTTCTCAAAGGTGTTTTGGGGAAGTAATTTTCTTTTAAAAATTTATTGGAGGTACTCTAATGTTTAAAAAAGCTCTAATCAAATTTACGATGTCCTTTGTTATTCCGGTACTTCTCTATGCTCAGATCCCTGACCATTTCACCAATTTGACTGTTTTACCCAAAACCATTTCAAAAGATGATTTAATTGGTGTGATGAGAAATTTTACGGAGGGTCTGGGAGTCAGGTGCAATTTTTGTCATGTAGGTGAGGAAGGAAAGCCAATAAGCACGTATGATTTTGCTTCAGACGATAAGGATAATAAAAGAATAGCGAGGGTTATGCTGAAAATGACCAATAATATTAATGATGATTATATTGCACAGCTTAAAGATTTTGGAGAAAATATAATTGAAGTAAAATGTGTAACGTGCCATCACGGAGTAAAACAGCCGAAAACACTGGCACAGGATCTTATGGGGGTGATAAATAAGAAAGGGGTTGATGAAGCAATAAATACATATCATGACCTTTATAAGCAATATTACGGTGGATTTTCATATAATTTCAAAGATAATTCTCTCGCTGAATTAACTCATATGTTGATCGACGATAAAAATTATGATGCAGCATTAAAAATAAGTAATCTTAATATAGAGATGTATCCGAATTCAGGAACGGCATATTTTGCATTAGGTGAATCTTATGAAGCAAGCGGTGATAAAGCCAAAGCTATACAAAATATTCAAAAAGCTATTGAACTTTCACCTGATAATATGATGTTTGACAGGAAACTTAAGCAATTGCAATCATCACAATGAGTTAATACTATTGTTTTGTTTCCCCATACTTGCCGTTGGATTTAGAGCCTGTGTGAATATCCTTAACCAATGGATTTATCTCCTGGTTAAAGGGGAGAATTAAGCCCCTCCCAAAGCTTTTTCTATATTTTCACACAACCTCTTTATCCAACGGATATCAACTTAAACAAAGATCAATATCAGTCTTAATACCACCAAAAAGTGATATTAAGATTTACATGATATTTACAGGCTCAAAAGTAAAGTGTTAAACTTAAGTCCGGCGATTACATAGATACTTTAGTAAGTACTTCTTCAGAAGTATGCTTTAATATTCCCGTCTTACGGGTCTCACTTCTATGGCCTCGGCGGTCTTCTTTTGCGAAGCTTTTCTTTTTTTCTATTGATCCGAAGACCTGGCTCCATTTACCATTTTTAAAAATAATTTGATATCCGCCCGACAGAATTTCGAAAGGCTTTCTGACTTTGTGCATCTCATCGAATTTTACAGAACCTGCTTTATGAAAAATTTCAAAATAGGCAGGATAGACAAAATCACTCATAGGAATTCTATTAATATCAAAAGTCAAGGCTTCAACAGGATCGGCACTTTCATACGCGTAAATTGTTTTGGGATCGGGACCTGTTGTCATCAAATTAATAGCAGGATCAACTAGCATTTCAACTAGTTCATGTGATGCCGATACACTAACAAGATCATGGTTTTGCAGAGTTGTTTTAACAAATACTTTGGAAAGCGGCAACCCGGATGGTGTAAGATCGTGGTAAGCAAGAGCACCCGGCTGATCGGCATCATCTAAAAAAACTATTGCCCAGGCATTTTTAATAAAACCTTTAGACTTTACCAATTTTGCAGGAGTACCCCATACAGGAGCTACGTAATAATCCACATATGTCTGCATTGCAGAAATTAATTCCTGTAAGTCTACTCCCATATCAACAGTAGCTTTATTGAAACATGCAATCGTTGGTATTATTCCCTGGTTAAAAGCACCGAATACAGGTTGATTTGTTTTCATTATAACTCCTTTTTATTAAAGTGGATAAATAAATACATATATATCAATGCTTAACCTAAGCCGCCGGTAGCCTTAAAAATTATATAAGGAATTATTGACAAGAAAAATAATTCGTAAGAACAGTGTTTGGATGCAGTCATCCGTATAATAGAAGAGATATGTTTGCTATCTAATATTATTAATTGGGTGGTCTATTGTCAAGAGAAAATTATTTTTATTTCATTGTAGTAATCATTAATCACAAGCTAATGTAGTATTCAGTAATGAATGAGAAGCGAATGCTTATATCTCAATACACATTATTGCATCAATCCCCTTGCCTGCTCTTCTTTGTAAAGCAAGGGGATTGGGTTTTAACACATCTTCAATGTTCAAATTCTGCTAACTGCAGCCTGTAAAATTATATATCCAATTAGCTTACTAAATGAATTGCTCAGTAAAAATTATTATCCAGGCTAAAAGTTCTTTAAAAAAGGTATAGTATTACTTAGGCTGAAGACTAATATTTTCCATAAAATCCATAATCCGAATACTAAAGCAAAATATTTACCGGCTGATCTGGATTTGAACATCTTTGCCAGGCCAATACTTAGAACAGCAAAGCTCCATATTGTTATTACATCAATAAAAGAGAGGAGCCATCCTCCGATAGATGATTTATCCATTCCTATTAAAGATGTAACACTAACATCTGAAACCATTTTTCCTAAGATTATACTTGCAACTGTTGCTAGTATAATTTGAATCATAGCGATATATGCAGTCAGTCCGTTTGCAACCAGCGCAGACACATAGTTCCCATCTCCTTTTAACGCAAATTTGCAAAAAAGGAAATATATACCTGTAATTATGAGGAAAAATATAAAACCAAATATTAGAGTCGAAACTGAACGGATTATAACCATAACTGAGCCGGACATAAACTGTGATTGTTTATCTGCCTGTTCCTGAGTTATCTTACCTTCATCTACCATTTTTTGTACAGCTTCTCTCTGTTTCTGCTGCATTTGATAGCTTATCTCGGGATTATTAAATAAGATGAACTGAGAAATAATCGAAAGTATAAGCAGTAAGATTATCGGTAAAATCCAATCAACAGTTCGAAGTGGAAATTTTGAAGTAGTTTCAAAAGTTTTAGCCGGTTCTGAAAAAACCCCTGCAATTTTATCCGAATGACTTAATTCTATTTCCCCGGAATCTGGCGAGGAATTTGGTGAGTTTAAATCATTTGTAAAATTATCCATTTACCCTCCAAATAATATTTTGAACAGAAGTAAATTATTCATAGTTTTTTTCAAAGGCAATAAAAATATATGCAAAATACATATGTATCCAAAATAAAAGTTAAAAGAATATGAAGACAATAATAGAACCATTCAAAATAAAATCAGTTGAACCTATAAGATTCACTAACAGAGATGAGAGAAAGAAGATCCTAAGTGAAGCTGGATACAATCCTTTTTTAATACATGCAGAAGATGTATTAATTGATTTATTAACCGATAGCGGGACATCTGCAATGAGTTCAAAACAGTGGGCAGGCATCATGGAAGGGGATGAATCGTATGCAGGTTCAAAAAGTTTTTACCGGTTTGAATCGGTTGTGAAAAAAATAACTGGAATGAAACATATTATCCCTACACACCAGGGAAGAGCGTCAGAGAAAATTCTTTTCTTTATTGTCGGCGGTAACGGAAAATACTTTCCAAACAATACTCATTTTGATACAACAAGAGCTAATATTGAATTTACCGGTGCCGAAGCCAATGATTTTCTCACAGAAGTAGGAAAACATCCCGAAATAAGAGCAGATTTTAAGGGGAACCTGGATATAGAGAAACTTGAAAAATTTATTAAAGAAAAAGGGGCTGAAAATATTCCCTTAGTCATGATTACTGTAACAAATAATTCAGGCGGAGGACAGCCGGTATCAATGCAAAATATTAGGGAAGTAAAAGAGCTATGTAAAAATTATAATATCCCGTTATTCCTTGATGCATGCAGATTTGCCGAAAATGCTTATTTTATAAAAAAAAGAGAGGCTGGTTATGCTGATAAATCTGTTCTTGAAATAGCGCAGGAAATGTTTTCTTATGCCGACGGGGCAACCATGAGTGCTAAGAAAGACGGACTTGCCAATATTGGCGGATTCCTCGCATTAAATGATGATGATCTTGCTATGAAATGCAGAAATCTTTTAATTGTTACGGAAGGTTTTCCGACTTATGGGGGATTAGCAGGAAGAGATCTTGAGGCAGTTGCTCAGGGACTGGAGGAAGTTCTGGATGAACATTATCTTCAGTATAGAATCAGAAGCGTTGAATACTTAGGAGATAAATTAGTCGATGCCGGTGTTCCAATTATTGAACCTCCCGGCGGACATGCTATTTATATTGATGCTAAAAGATTCTTGCCGGACATTCCACCTGAACAATTTCCCGGACAATCAATTGTTTGTGAATTATATATTGAAGGCGGTATTAGAGGAGTTGAGATTGGGTCTGTAATGTTTGGCAAATATGATAATCAAGGAAATTTAATCCCTCCGCCGATGGAGCTTGTAAGATTGGCTATTCCCAGAAGGGTTTATACTCAGAGTCACATTGATTATGTTTTAGAAATCATACTTGAAGTATTTGAAAAACGGAATAATTTAAGAGGTTATAAAATTACATATCAGGCCCCGATGCTGAGGCATTTTACAGCAAGGTTTGAGAAGATTACAAAATTGCAAGATTAGCAAGATTGCTAAGGATGACATTTATTATTTAAGGAAATTAAAAAAGGATGCCGGTAAATAAGTATAAATCGTTAAGGGAGGCGAATGAAGCGCTTCTTGTAAAAAATCCTGATGAGAATTATTATAAAATGCTCTCAGGATTTTATGAAACTTTTGGAAAGTTATTTACAAAAAGATTTCCTCATGGTGTATTTAAATTCAAAACTATTGAAGAGGCGCAGGAACAAAAAGAAAAATGGATATTAGAATAAGATTATAAGATTACCGGAACGGGATTATAAAGAGACTGTGTGAATATCATTAACCAATGGATTTATCCATTGGTTTGACAGGAAAATTAAGACCCCTCCTAACGGTTTTTCTGTATTTTCACAAACCTCTAAATTCAACGTCAAATGACTGACGTGATTTGTAAAATCATGAAGAAGCATATTAAGAAATATTTATTAACTCTACTTAGTATTTTTGTTTTACTATTTTTATTGGATATTTTATTTCCACCTAAAGTTAATGTATCATTTTCAAAGGAAATAACTGCTAAAGACGGTTCTTTGCTGACTGTATACCTTACTAAAGATGACAAGTGGAGAATGGAGACTAAACCGCAAGAGGTTTCTCCGGAACTTATAAAAGCTATTATCAACAAAGAAGATAAATGGTTTTATTGGCATCCCGGAGTTAATCCTGTTGCTGTTGTACGTGCATTCTTTTCGAATATAACAACTGGAGAAAGAGTATCTGGCGCATCGACAATTACCATGCAGGTTGTAAGATTATTAAATCC
This sequence comes from uncultured Ignavibacteriales bacterium, assembly GCA_963848195.1. GTDB lineage: Bacteria > Bacteroidota > Ignavibacteria > Ignavibacteriales > Ignavibacteriaceae > CAVQBP01. The sequence continues at coordinate 81,928 of CAWKCY010000001.1, forward strand.
AAAACAAAGGACATATTCTAATAAATTTATTGAAATGGTGAGAGCAGTTCAGCTTGAAATTCATTACAGTAAGAAAGAGATACTGGAAATGTATATAAGCCTTCTTCCATTCGGAGGAAATGTTGAAGGAATAAAAGCAGCATCTTATTTTTATTTCAACAGATCCCCTTCAAAATTAAGTCTGGCTCAAGCCATAACATTAATGGTCATTCCAAATGATCCAAATGATTTAAGAATAGATCATAATGTTAAAAATACTCTCAAGAAAAGGAACTTTTGGATTCGAAGATTAAAGAAAGGAAAGATATTCCCGTCTTTAAGTTTAAATGATGCCCTTAATGAATCTTTGATTTCCAATCGTTACGAGAGAAAACTTTCCGCCCCCCATTTTTGTGAATATATCAATTCCATAGTAAGAGATACAGAAATCAAAACTACACTTGATCCTGCTATCCAGCAAAAAGCAGAAGTTTTATTATACAATTATATTAACAGAACCAAGACAAAGGGGGTTACTAACGGTGCAGTTTTAATAATCGATAATAAGAGTTCGTCTGTCATTGGTTACTGCGGTTCTGCAGATTATGATGACTACAATTCTTCCGGTCAGGTAAACGGAGTAACCTCAATCCGTTCTCCCGGATCAACTTTAAAACCGGCGCTTTATGCGTATGCTTTTAATAAAGGTATACTGACACCTAAAATGAAGCTTCTTGACATTCCTACGGATTTTGGCGGTTATAATCCTGAGAATTATGATTTGAAGTTTAGAGGTGATGTGACAGCAGAGTTTGCTTTGATGAACTCATTAAATGTACCTGCAGTCAGACTACTTCAGGAAACAGGCTTTCACGATTTTATAAATTTTTTAATCAAAGGAGGATTTAAAGAAATTGAATCACAAAAGAGTATACTTGGTCTTTCAACAATTTTAGGTGGCTGCGGTCTTACATTAGAGGAATTAACAAGATTTTATTCATGTTTCGCAAACGGGGGAAAATTATACCCGTTAAATTATTTATACAAAGAAGGAAAGGGGGAGGGGGTAAATTTATTATCCGAAGGTTCGGCATATTTAATTGCAGATATCCTTTCGAACAATTACCGTCCTGATTTTCCAAATGATTTGCTTGATTTGAGCAGACTACCAAAAATAGCGTGGAAGACAGGAACTTCGTATGGAAAAAGAGATGCGTGGGGAGTAGGTTTTAATCCTCGCTATACAATCGGGGTGTGGATAGGAAATTTCAGCGGGAAAGGATCTCCTTATTTATCAGGAAGTGAAATGGCAATTCCTTTATTATTTGATCTATTTAATTCGATTGATACAGGTCCGGATAAAAGCTGGTTTAAAAAACCTGGAACAGTATTAGTAAGAGAAGTATGTGCGGAAACAGGTTTACTGCCGGTAAAAAATTGTTCTTCTACAATCAAGGACTATTATATTTCAAATTGTTCACTCAATAAATATTGTGATCTTTACAAAGAAGTTTATGTTAACTTATCGGAAACAGTTGAGTATTGTCCCGGATGTTTGCCGGGTAGCGGGTACAAGAAAGAGTTTTACCCGTTTTATGACCCTCAATTAAAGCTATGGTACATGCAAAATAATCAGGCATTCAAAATAATACCTCCCCATAACCCTGATTGCCAGATCAAATTTGGTGGTAAAGGACCAATAATAACTTCACCTTCAGAGAATTATGAATATTTTGTTGAAGAAAATTCAAAACAGGAGATTCTCCTTCAGGCTGCGTGTGGATCAGGTATTAAACAAATTTACTGGTATCTGGATGATAAATATTATAAAAAATCATTGCCGGGGAAAAATCTTTTTTTTAAACCGCATAAAGAGAAGACTAAAATTACATGTTTGGATGATAAGGGGAGGGATACTGAGGTGTATATAAAGGTTAAATTTTATTGATTGATTGTTTATTTCACCCGCCGTCCGTACCACTCGGCGTTCACATACCTAAGAGGCTTCCAATAACCTTAAACTTTTATTTCTTCTGATTAAGAACTCTAATCTTAATTCTATAAACAATTTAACTGCTGCTCTCTTTGATATACCCCTATCTTTGGGGATATATGGTTCCGTCCCGGCTTTATAACCCTAAGATTCTACCGCAGTAAATCAACTCTGAAACCGTTTTGAAATCGTTTTGAAACCGTTTCAAAACCGTATTATTTCCTAATATCCTTTGAGTTTGCAAGTATCGATGGATTACCTGTATGTCAAGCTTTTACCATCCTCAGATCCCGGTAATTGACAGAAATGGCCCGGGGTAATATAAGAATAAAAGAAGCTCTCCTTGAAGATGAACTCCCCTGTTCATTTCCTTGACTACATATACCTGTTTCTCTATATTTGATGTCGAATTTTTTATCAATTACGGAAAAAAATCAAGTATTTTGAACGATTTTAATAAGACAGTTCTTCCAAATGGCATTAAGATTTTGTCAGAATCAATACCGGGAATAAAATCATTTTCATTAGGATTTTGGTTCAATGTAGGTTCACGCGATGAAAGTTTTCAAAATAACGGAATTACACATTTTATAGAGCATATGCTCTTCAAGGGAACGCAAAAAAGATCTGCCAGAAAAATAGCTGTTGAGATTGAAGCTGCTGGCGGTTATTTAAATGCCTTTACTTCAAAAGAGCATACATGTTATTACGGAAGAGGACTTGCGGAACATTTAGAAAAAACTTTTGATGTTATCTCCGATATGATCCAGAAGCCGGCATTTAAACCGGCGGAAATAAGAAAAGAATCGAGTGTAGTAATTGATGAACTCTATGATATCGAGGATAATCCCGAAGAATTGATATTCGATAAATTTGAAGAAATTGTTTTTGCCGGTAATGCCTTAAGTTTCCCCATAATCGGAACAGAAAAAAATATTAAAAAATTCTCACAGTTCGATCTTTTCAATTTTGTTAAAGAGAAATACGGATTTAACCGTTTAATAATTTCTGCCTCCGGAGCAGTAGATCATAATAAGTTAATAAAATTATCCGATAAATATTTCAATGTAAATCTTGGAAGAGCTGCGATAAAAAGAAAACATTATCCTCTCATTGTATTACCTGCAAAAATCGAATTCATCGATAAAGAAATTCAGCAGGTTCATGCAATTATTGGGAAGTCTACTTATGGTTATAAAGATGATAGGAGAACTAAGGCGGCACTGTTAACTCAAGTACTTGGAGAAGGGAGCAGCTCAAGGTTATTCCAGACAGTACGTGAAAGAAACGGAATAGCCTATCAGATTAATTCATTTCTAAATTCTTTTTATGATGTATCATCTTTTGGCGTTTATTTGTCCACTAACGAAAAAATGATCGACAGAGCTTTGTCGATCGTGATTAGGGAGTTTAAAAAACTAAGAGAATCAAAAATTTCCGAAAGAGAATTGAAGAAAGCCAAAGAATCTATAAAAGGGAGTTTAATATTGAGCCTTGAGAGTACTTCCAACCGGATGATACGAATGGCTCAATCTGAACTATATTATAATAGAATTAAAAATCTTGATGAAATTTTAAAAGAAATAGATTCAGTTACCACTGAAGATATTCTTGAAATATCGAATGAGCTTCTACAAGAAGATTCATTTATAAAAGTAATAATCAAATCAAAAAATACACTGTTAAAATGGGCAGCGTAGCAAAATAACGAGGCATAAAATGTTAATTGGGGTTCCAAAAGAAATAAAAACGAACGAAAATAGAGTCGCACTTTTACCGGTTGGTGCATCCACTTTAATTCAGAACGGACATAAGGTTGTAGTCGAATCAAGTGCCGGTGCCGGGAGCGGGTTTTCGGATAATGACTATAAAGCTGTGGGAGCAGAAATAGCTTCTTCTCCGGATGAAATATTTGCAAATGCAGAAATGATTATGAAAGTAAAAGAACCGATCGATCATGAATATGATATGATTCGAGAAGGGCAGATAGTATTTACATATTTTCATTTTGCCGCAAATAAAGAGCTTACCGAAGGGATGATGAAAAACAAATGTGTTGCTATTGCATATGAAACCGTTCAGAAAATAGATAAATCTTTACCGCTTTTAATTCCAATGAGTGAAGTTGCAGGAAGAATGGCGCCTCAAGAAGGTGCTAAATACCTTGAAAAAGTCATGGGAGGCAGAGGTATTTTATTAGGCGGGGTTCCGGGAACGGGACCAGCTGAAGTTATGGTTTTAGGCGGAGGTATTGTAGGTACCAACGCTGCAAAAATCGCCGCAGGGTTTGGTGCAAGAGTTATGATTTTAGACAGTAATCTTTACAGGCTGAGATATCTTGATGATGTAATGCCGAAGAATGTAACTACGATGATGTCTAATGAATATTATATCAGAGAAAATTTGCCAAAGGCTGACCTGGTAATTGGTGCAGTTTTAATTCCGGGAGCAAAGGCTCCGAAACTGGTTACTAAAGATATGCTGAAACTGATGAAACAAGGTTCGGTTATCGTTGATGTATCTGTTGATCAGGGAGGATGTATTGAAACATGTCACCCCACAACACATGAAAATCCTACTTATGTCGTTGACGGAGTTGTTCATTATTGTGTAGCAAATATGCCCGGAGCTGTGCCCAATACATCTACTCTTGCTTTAACGAATGCTACATTACCCTATGCAGTCGAAATAGCAAATAAAGGTTTTGAAAAAGCAATTAAAACTAATCCCGAAATAAGGCTGGGATTAAATGTTATAGACGGTAAGATTACATATCAAGGTGTAGCGGAAGCTTTTAATTTTGAATATCAGTCGGTTGATTCGGTGATAAATTAAAGTTTAGACGTAGAGACGGAAGATAAAGAGACATCTATCCGTTTATCGTCTTTCGTTTATTGAAAATAAAAAAGGTTTTATAATGTCGAAGTTTGTTCTCGATGGTAAAGAAATAGAATTTGAACCAGGTCAGACAATTATTCAGGCTGCAAGAAAATACGGAGTAGATATTCCTCATTTTTGCTGGCATCCGAGTTTATCTATTTCAGGGAACTGCAGGGTTTGTTTAGTCGAGGTTGAAAAGATACCGAAACTTGTAATAGCTTGTTCGACACTGGCTGCGGAAGGGATGATAGTTCACTCTGCCTCTGAAAAAGCGCTTTCAGCCAGAAATGCAGTAATGGAATTTTTATTAATTAACCATCCGCTTGATTGTCCTATTTGCGATGAAGCCGGAGAATGCAAGCTTCAGGATTATGCATATGAACACAGTGTCGGGGAAAGCAGGTTTACTGAAGTAAAAAATCACAAGGATAAAAGAGTACCCCTGGGTCCTTTTGTAATGTTTGATGCTGAAAGATGCATTTCCTGTTCACGCTGTATCCGTTTTTGTGATGAAATAGCTAAGGATCCAGAGCTCACTTTTGTAAAAAGAGGGGATAGAGTTACAATTGTAACTTATCCCGGTGAGCAGATGGATAATCCTTATTCATTAAATACTACTGATATTTGTCCTGTAGGTGCTCTTACAAATAGAGATTTCCGGTTCCGTGCAAGAGTGTGGGACATGTCTGCAACTAAATCAATATGTACCGGATGTTCGCGCGGCTGTAATTCTGAAATTTGGGTAAGAAATAATGAGGTGTTAAGACTTACCCCAAGGTATAATGAAGAAGTTAACAGCTACTGGATGTGCGATCATGGAAGAATAAATACATTTAAATTTATTAATGCCGATGATAGAGTGGACGGACCGTATTTAAGAAGAGAAGGAAAACTGAATAAGGAATCATGGAATGAAGCATTGAGTGTTGCGGCAATTGAATTAAAATCTTATGAAAAAAATGAAATTGCTTTTATTGGTTCCGCTTATGCTACTAATGAAGATAATTTCGTTCTGGCAAAATTAGCAAAATTGGCTGGTATTAAGAATATCTTATTTATGCAGCACATTAATCCCGAATTCGGAGACGATATATTGAGACAGAATGATGTTACTCCTAATTCCCTTGGAGCTGAACTTACTGGAATTAAACCGGCGGCGGATTTGAATGGAATTATTAAGGCTATCAATGAAGGAAAAATAAAAATTCTATTTTTAATTGATGATGATATTGTTTCGTCAAATCCCGGACTGGAAAATGTACTGGCAAAACTCGAAATCTTGATTGTATGTTCGACTAACTTTGATAAAACAACCTCTTTGGCGAATATAGTTTTTCCTTCTGCAACCTATGCAGAGAAGAATGGTACAATGGTAAATTTCCAGGGAATGATACAAAGATTGAAACCTGCCGTAGCAACAGTAGACCTTGACAGAGCAATGGATGGTATGTCCCAAAGCAGGCTGGACAAATTCGGGACTAAATTCGATAAATGGGCGCAGGGGAATAAGCGGGATGCGAAATCAGCCTGGAGAATTATTTCCGCTATTTCCAATTCAATGGGATATAAAATGAAATATAATATTGTTGAAGATGTATTTGAAGAATTAGCTAAATCTAACGAAGCTTTCAGAGGTATTGATTATGATGATATTGGAGAGTTAGGTACAAAAGTAAAAATTGAAATTTCAGAAAAAGTATAGGCTTTATATAAATGACTATTTTGGAATTAATTGGAATTACATTAGTAAAGATTGTATTAATTCTTTCACTAATGCTGCTGACCGTTTCTTATTTAGTTTATTTTGAAAGACGGGTAAGTGCATGGGCGCAAAACCGTCTTGGACCTAACCGTGTTGGGTGGGAAGGAATATTGCAGCCCTTTGCCGATGTTTTTAAATTATTATTAAAAGAAGATATTGTACCTACAAATGCAAACCAGAGAATACATGCATTAGCCCCAATGCTTGCTTTATTTGTAGCATTTACAACATATGCTGTTATCCCGGTTGGACCAAGTGTAAATTTATTCGGATTATCTATCCCGCTGGTAGTTGCAGATATAAATATCGGAATACTTTATGTTTTAGCCCTAACGTCACTTGGTGTATATGCAATAACATTTGCCGGATGGTCGTCGGGCAGTAAATATTCATTATTGGGAGGTATCCGGTCTTCAGCGCAGATGATTTCTTATGAAATTTCTATGGGATTTTCAGTCGGAGGAGTTCTACTTTTATCTGAATCGCTTAGGCCTCTGGCAATAGTAAGTTCACAAGGTGCATTGCTCTGGAATGCGTGGATACAGCCAATAGGATTTATTACGTTTGTTGTATCTTCATTTGCGGAAACAAACCGTTTGCCTTTTGATCTTCCTGAAGCAGAACCGGAATTAGTTGGAGGCTTTCATACCGAATACAGCAGTATGAAATTTGCAGGATTTTTTCTTGCTGAATATGCAAACATGATCATTGCAAGTGCTTTAATTATAACTCTTTACCTTGGCGGGTATAATTTACCTTTTATAAATATTAATTCCCTTGGCTTACCCGAATGGTTGACTGTTATAATACAAATAGCTACTTTCTGTGTGAAGATGGGAGCTATTTTGTTCTTTTTCTTATGGATTAGATGGAGTCTCCCTAGATTCAGATATGATCAGCTGATGAGCCTTGGCTGGAAAGTTATGTTCCCGTTATCATTGGTTAATATTATCTGGGTAGCGCTTTTAATAATGATTTTTAAACTATAACTCGGCGTTGTGTAAATATTATCATTCTGTAACCTTTAAAAAGGTGTAACGTTGTCATTCTGAACGTAACGAAGTGGAGTGAAGAATCTCACACTTCATTACTTGAACCATCTAAAACTTATAAATTGTCACTAACAGCTGAGTGAAGTGGTGTTTAGAATCTTATTGATTAACTTCAGTTATACAAATTTTGAAATTGAAAATTGATATAGGACTTTAATGGCAGTTAAGAAAAGAGAAAAAGATTTAACTTTTTTAGAGAAGATATATATACCGGAAATTGTTAAAGGTTTATCGCTAACGTTAAAAAATATGTTTAAGCCGAAATTTACACTTAAATATCCGGAAGAGAAATTTATTCCACCGGCATCATACAGAGGAAGGCCTGTTTTAGTGCAGGAAGAAAATGGTGTTGAGAGATGTGTAGCTTGCGGGCTTTGCAGCCGTGTTTGTCCTTCGTTAGCAATTGAGGTACAGGCTGGTGAAACAGAAAGTGAAAAAGAACGTTATCCTGAAAAATTTGAAATTAATATGATTCGATGCATCTTTTGCGGATTCTGTGAAGAAGTTTGTCCCGAAGAAGCAATCGTTATGAGTAAAGATTATGAGCTAGCGTTTTCAAAAAGGGAAGATGCTATTTATGGCAAAGACAAATTATTAGTTCCTGTTCACCAGCTTCAAGATAGGATTAATTTTTTAAGAAGTTATAAATAGTAATAATATCTGGTTTTGTTCCAGTTATCGGGGTGCTATGCAAAAAACTTTTACTATTTTATTTTTATTTATTTTCGTTTTATCTGTTTTTGCACAAAACGAAGAGGACAGCTATAGAATTAGCTGCCCCTCTTATATACCTGTAAATTCAACTTTTGATATATCTTTAGTGACTACCAACAGGTTCGCCAAAGCAGATACACTTGAATTATATATTTTACCCGATGAAAAACTCTCTTTACTTGATGTTGAACTAAATACCCTTCTTTGGAAATCCGCATTAGATTATAAATCAGCACAGCTTGAAAGATATACAGGTCCCGCATATAAATGTATTATAAATCTTTCCGATTCGGCTTTAACACCGGGATCTTTTTTCCAGTTCTTGTTTAGATTCCAGGGTGAAAATGCTACGAGGAGTTTTGTTAAATTTTTCGGAGTATTTAAGGGTAAAGGGAAAGTTTTAGGTTATATCAATTCCAAAATAAAAAGCAGACCTATAAAAGAATCGGAATACTTAATGGTGCCGGTTAAGTTTTATAATGTTCAGAGAGTAGCTGGAAAAGCATTATTCTTTTCAAGAAATGCATACATGGATTTTTCTTTTAATGATATTAAATCCGATAATTTATTAACCGAGTTCTGGATTAAATTGGATAATCCGGAGGAACAAGTACTAAAAATAAGGGATAAGTTAATTCCGGAATTTCAATATACCTTATCTACAAATTCTTTTCAGATTTTATCGGCTGATTCCAAATCAGGTTCACAGATCTATTCCGAGCCCTCATTTCTATCCTTAAAATGTTGGTATCATATTTCGATATTATTTTCGTTTAAAAACAGTACTGTTTCATTTTACAGCGACGGTCAGCTTATTGGGAAATATAAATTAAATAATTCTGTAGAAGCAAAAGATCTCGGCTTTGAGTTTTATAACTTTGAAGAAGAAGAATCATTCCAGATTGACCTTTTAAGAGTAATTGATTTGAATAACACAATAGATTATTCTTTCTCAAACTGTAACTTCCAGAATTTTTCTGCAGATAGTTCGACAGTATTAGCAAGATTTAAAGTAGATGATCTGGATGCATTATCGAACCTGAAGAATAAAATAGATTTAAATACTTCAGGGATACAGTTAGTGAATTCGGACGCTCCGATATTCGCAAAAGCGCCGGAATTAAATATCAAGATGCTTTCCAATTCTTATGAACTCGAGTGGAACGGCGGGGATTATAAGCAGGCAGATTTTTATGTCCTGGAAAAATCTTCAAAAAACGGAGGCTATACTCCTTTATTTAGAATCGATGCAGATAATTTAAATGAGAAAAATTATTCTTATTTAGATCAAAATGACGAATCATCGGAGGTTATTTACTATAGAGTAAAGCAAGTCGATAAAGACGGTTCTGTTGTTTACTCTTCCCAGGTGAAAGTCGGACAGGGGTTGTTTGAACCGTTTGTCGTTGAACAGAATTATCCAAATCCTTTTAATCCTAAAACTAGTATAGTGTTTGAGCTGCTTCAAGAGAGTGAAGTTAAAGTAATCGTTTACAATCTGGAAGGAAAAGAGGTTGCCAGACTTCACGATGGTCCTTTAAATAAGGGGGTTCATAAATTTACTTTTGATGCTACAGACCTGCCATCGGGGGTATATCTATACAAGATAGAGACTCCGGATTTCTCCCAGACCAAAAAGATGGTGCTTACCAAGTAAAAGCTACGAATTAGCACGAATTTAACGAATTATATAAGAAACGAATTAGCAAGCCACGAATTGATACGAATTCCACGAATTATCAAACATGAATTTTTAATAATTCGTTGAAAAACTTTAAATTGGAGTCAAAGAAAACTGGGATAAGTATGAAAAATATTAAATCCATTGAGAAGGAAATAAAAAATTTAGAAGAGTTGCTTTTAACTCCGGGCATAAGAAAATCAGTTTCAGACCTTTCCGAAATTTTTGCGGAGGATTTTATTGAGTTTGGCAGTTCAGGAGAGATATTTGCAAAGAAAGAGATAATAAAATCACTGCAAGAAGAACCCAGATTAAAATTATCACTTTCGAATTTTAAGATAAAAGAATTAGGCGAAGATTATTTTCTAGTTACGTACAAAGCAGTGAAAGAGGAAAATGAAGAAAAAGTGCATTCATTGAGGAGTTCAATATGGATGAAAAAAAATGAAAAGTATTTAATGATATTTCACCAGGGAACAATAATAAAATAGGGGGAATGCCTTTAGAGCAAAATGATTGAGAAAATCAAAGAAATAATTCCCTATTCTTTAATTGGCGTTGCTGCGTATATGGCAGCAGATGTAATACATGAAGTAATCGGACATGGGGGCACATGCTTAATAATCGGACAAAAAATCAAATTATTGACCTCCGTTTATTTTAGAAGTCAACCCGGAAGTATAATAACAGATCTGGGAGGGCCCATATCCAATTTGTTTTTTGGATTATTGATATTTTATTTCCTAAGAAAGAAGAAAAATCTTTCTATACTTCCCGGACTTCTATTATTTCTTACAATGCTGTACAGTTTTTATTGGTTTTCAGGTACAATAATAGAATCGAGTTTCAGCGGGTCAGGTGATTGGACTTATCTGATTAAACAATTGGACTTGAGAGGGTTAGGAAAAATAATTTTAATATTTACTGGCATGGCTGCATACTATTTTACTATCAGGGTAAATTATAGACAATATAATGAGATCAGATTAACCTATTCGGAATTTCCATTAAAACAATTTATTTACGGTTCATATATAGCAGCGGCATTAGCGGCAGTTATAGCTGGGCTATTTTTTACGCCGGATAGAATAATGGCTGCTCGTGAGGGACTCCTTGAAATGATAGCTTCAATACCTATAATCTTCATTGGAGCTAAAGATAAATTAAGAATTGAGGCTTACAATATTAAATCAAACCTTAACATATTTAATTTTATTGTAACCATTCTATTTATTATATTCTGCTTTACTCTCGGCCAAGGTTTTATCCTATAATCAGGGAGAAAATCATGAAAAATATTTTGACAGCTTGCTTAATATTTTTAACTTTTATAGATACCGCAAAATGCGAAGAAGTATCTATAGTTGTTAATGGATGTAAGTTAGAAGGAACAGTTATTCCAATCCGGATTTACCTTTATCATCAACGCTTTGTAAAACAATAATTAATTTTTTAAACAAATAAAAGTTTATGTAAAAAATAGGTTTAAGATAAATTTGAAATTACTGTTCTATAACAAAACAAAAGGGTAGTAATATGAATTCGAAAAGAACACTTCAAATTATATTATTAACTTTCTTCGGTATGTTGGGAAGTTTAATAATCGGATTCATTTTTTTTAAGACGTCTATTTTTATTTATTCCAGTCCAAATATTCAATTTCTTATTGCTGGGTTTATTGGAGCATTATTTTTCAGCCTTTTAGAATATAGAAACATAAGAGACCAAATCTATGGAATGATATTATTGCTAATTCTTCATCTAATAATTTTTACCGGAAGACATCTATCAATAATAATGATAACAAGAGATATTTTTTACTTAGGTGGATTATTCTTATCAATCAAAATTTATTATCAGTTCATAAAAAGAAATCCAAAGATAAAATATTATATAAGAAGTTTAGCATTAGCACTATTTTATGGTTTGTTAAATACAATATTTATAATTGTTTTATTTCTGATATTTACAAGGGCTGAGTTCCCGTCATTAAATTTCATTTATTCAATAGCAAGGAATGGAATATTAATAGGATTAGGTCTTGGATTAGGAATTGATATTTATCTAAGTAATCAGAAGCATTTGTTAAATATATTAAAAATAAGAACTGCCTAATAATAAAATATTCAATATCTTCTTAAAGTAATCTAGGTTAACGATTTGACGGCGTATATAGAGAACTGTCTGCTGCTGAAGCTACCTTGGTATGATCCCCATGTAGGAATTATTCAAAAGGGAATTAAAATTGACATTAAAATTTTTTAAGTTAAATAAACTCATCAGCTATTAGAATAAAAAATGAAATTAAAACATTGGAAAACTAAGTTAACGCTAATATTCATTTTTACAAGTATGATTTGTAATGCCGGAGGCATTGTTATAAAAAACAATGTAATGGATAAAAAGATAGTCTTTGGCAACAAAGAAATTATGATCACCCTGGATTATAACGAAAAATGCAATATCTCGGAATTAAATATCAATGGACAGACTGTTATTTCCGGACCGGGGGGAATATTCTCAGAATTTAAAACTTCAATTAATACTTACTCTACACTTAAACTTACATCTCTTCCGGAAATTAAAGTCGGCGAAAACATTGTAACTGTAAATAATATAAAATATGGAAGCAATGAAGAGACTATAAATGAAAATTGGAAATTTTCAATTACCGAAAGCGATATCAAATTTGATATTGAAAGAAATTTCTCCAAATCATTTATTATAGAAGATGCAGGATTTCCCTCCTTCAACTTTGATAATATAAATACCTGGAACGGTGCGTTTCTAGGATATGGCGGTATAGCCTGGTTTTATCTCTTTAACCAGCAGCTGTGTACCTATGGAGTTCATTCCAATTCATCTGTTTTCTGGAATAGTGAAACGGGAAATGCTCTTAAAGTTGTCGTATCAGTTAATGGAAAACAAACAGCAATGAAGTACAGCCGCTCTAATGTCGATAAGCTGATTTACAACATTTCTGTTTCGGATAGTGATTTAACCTGCCGTTATGAATCTGAAAAAAGAAGCAGGTTTATAAGAGGTAAAACAGATGTCTGGTCTCCATTCAAAGTTTCAAAAGGTAAATATGTCCAAACTATAACTTTATCTTATATAGATTATAATAAGGATTACAACAGGGGGATATTCGAAGGATTAAACAGTAAAGCCGTTACTAATTTATTAAATACGGTTGCGAGGATCGGTGTTATAGATAAAAATTTTTTTGGAGGAAATAGCTGGCATACTCCTTACGGTCCTATTTGTCTGCATGAACAGTATATTGCGGATTTTGCAATCGGAATTAATGATGAAAGTTATATTGAAGGGTACAAACAGTGTCTAGAATATTATCGCGATAATGCAATTCAGCCTGACGGAAGAATATTAGCCCGCTGGGCCTATCTTAATGAAGATGCTATGCCGGGAACGGTCAATAAAGAAGGCTTTTATGAAGCTCAATGGGGATACTTAATGGATTCCAATCCTGATTTCGTTTCTAATGTATCTGAACTTTTCAATATTTGCGGAGATTTAAACTGGACTTCAAATTTCAAGGCAGCTTGTGAAAAGGCTTTGGACTTCATATTAAAAAGAGATTCCAATGGTAATCACCTGGTTGAAATGATGACAGATTCACATTCGGAGAAAAAAGGAAGCGATTGGATTGACATTATCTGGGCTTCTTATGAAAATGCATTTGTCAATGCCAAATTATATTATGCCCTGACTTTGTGGTCGGATGTAGAAAAGCAGCTGAAAGATACTGTTAAAGAAGAATATTATTCTGCCTTTGCGGCACATCTTAAAAAAAGTTTTAACAAATCTACACATGAAGGTGGTTTCTGGGACTCAAATAATAAATGGTACGTACACTGGCGCGACAAAGATGGTTCTATTCACGGAGACAATCTTGTAGTTCCTGTAAATCTTATGGCAATTGTTTATGGTATTTGTGATGATACTGCGAGAAGCAATGCTATCCTGGATAAAATTGAAGAGCAAACCAATCATGAAAATCTTTTCTTCTGGCCGATTTGCCTTTTTCCATATGCGGTTGGAGAAGGCAATGACTGGCAATTCCCTTTTCCGGATTATGAAAATGGAGATATATTTTTATCATGGGGAAGCATTGGAGTTGAAGCCTATGCAAATTACAACCCTGACCTTGCATTAAAGTATGTAGATAATGTTTTAGACCGCTATGAAAAGGATGGTCTGGCATTCCAAAGATATGGAAGAGATAATCAAAAAGGTTTAGGTGATGATATTCTTGCCGGAAACAGCCTTGCTATTGTTGGATTATACAAAGCAATATACGGTATTAATCCTCTTTATAACAGATTATATTTAAATCCGCACCTTCCCGAAAAATTATCCGGAACAGAGTTAATTTATAATTATAGGAATGACAAATTAAAAATAGGTCTCTCTACAAATAATTATTACATTTCAAATAACCAATTCACAATAGCTTCAAAAAAAGACTTCGGCTTTTACTCGTCAAAGGATGATCTGCTTTACTTTAATAGAAAAGATGATACCTACTCACTAAAAGTTCAGTCATCTAATAATTTATCAATTGAAATAACTAAGTGGAATCCTGGTGAATATTCCTGGATTCAATCTTCAACCGATGAAAATTCAAATAAAATTGTTTATCAGATCAACAGACTTAAACCACAAACATATTTTACTATATCCGTAAACAATAAATATTTTAACCGCATCAAAAGCACCGCTGACAGCAAAATAATTTTTAATTTAAGAACAGGTAGTAATCCGTTTATAATTCTGATAGAGAAAAAATGATTTTATGAACAGTCTGAATCATGATAATAAAAAAATATTTATTTTTCTCCTAATAACAATTTTATGTAAACAACTCCCTGCTCAAAATCAAAATAAATTCGATTTACATTTAAGCGGCGGGAGATCCTTTATAATTTCTGATGTACAAAGTTCACATGAAAATGGATTCTACCTTAATTTTGGTCTCGGATACGATATTCTAAAACGAATGAAATTAGAAACTAATATACATTATTTCACATATCCTCAGGAAATCACTGTAATACTCGATAGAAATATTTATCAACCGGATTATAATTTTTATATAATCTATAATTAAAATATTAAATTTTTATTTCCAACACCCATCAAGAATTCTCATCAATTATCTTAATCTAAAAATAATATAGATACTTCACTTTAAATACTCCCGCTCTTGCAGCTACATGCATTTTTTGAGGAAGCAGATTCCCCATCATATCATATTGATCATTTCTATTATCCACTTCATTATATGCTAAATAAATCCAGCTCTTCGGACTGAAGTTGTACGAAAAAAGCAGACCGCCGATTAATTGTTCCAGATGCTGCGTGGAAGAACTATAAAGATTATCAACATAGAACCTCACATTAAGATCATTAACCGGTGTCAAAGAGATATAAGGACGCGCATCATATATTATGTCGACAAGACTTCCTGAAGGAGCCCATTCAGCCCACATATTGTATGAAAAACCAAGTGTTAAAATGTCGGCTGCATTCCAATCAGTTTGGGCTCCAAACCATGAATATGGAGCAACGTAATCTTGATTAAAATTATATGTCCTCGAATATCCACCCGAAAAATAAAAATCCCATTTTGAACTGGTGTTAAACCAAAAGCTATAATCAAACTCACTAGAATTATATTTTATACTCTGATCCTTGTTTTTCCCCAGAATCAAAGTTAATTCATAACCCCAATTAGTCCTAAAATTCATATTAAAATCAAGAACGGCGGAACGATCGGTATAATCTTCAACATGCTTAAAATTCGAATAAAAGCCGCCAAGTATAAGAATATTTTTTATATATCCTTCATCAAAAAACCAGTTTGGTCCCGTTAGTCCTGTAACCTGCCATGTACCTATCCATGGTACATAACCTGTCTGTTCAACATTAAAGTTATTTCCGATACCATTTATTTGTTATTTAGACTATATTCTAAAAATTAGTTACTTTATTTCGTATAAAACTTTCTTAAAGTACATTTGTTGCGTGAAATCTCACTATTATCTGATTGTTCTTTTAAAATCATAGCAGATTCAGATAATCAGGTTAATGAATCAAATGAATCAAATAATGAATCAAATGGAAAATGCATTAGATAAAATAAGTTTAGAAATCATAATATAATCTTGCATTTTTATTTCATTTTTTAGTAATTTGTAAATAAAATATCGCCCTTCATTTTCAGGGGGTTCATCTAAAAAATTAGGAAACCGGGAATTATAATGCTTTCCAAAATTCTTACCAGTGCCACATACGGAATTGATGCATATTTAATTGAAGTTGAAACCAATGTAGAAAAAAATATGCCTTCATTTACCATTGTCGGTTTGCCCGATAATGCTATCAAAGAAAGCCGGGAGAGAGTCATTGCAGCAATTAAAAACAGCGGATTTGATTACCGGGTAAAAAGAATAACCATAAACCTTGCACCGGCCGATATAAAAAAAGAAGGTAGCTCTTTTGATCTTCCAATTGCTGTCGGCCTATTAGCTGCTAACGGAAACGTTGAAGAGCAATCTCTAAAAGATACAATTTTTCTTGGAGAACTTTCATTAGATGGGCAGCTTCGTCCGGTAAAAGGTGCTCTACCAATTTCTGTTGAAGCTAGAAAGAAGGGAATAAAAAGAATTATTCTGCCGTTAGATTCGTCTAAAGAAGCTTCCATAGTTGAAGGGATTGATATTTACGGAATGGAAAACCTTTCGGAAGTAATAAATTTTTTAAACGGTGAAATTCAAAAGGAAAAAATATATACAAATATTGACGAGATATTTTCGCATGTAAATATTTATCATGATGATTTTTCCGATGTTAAGGGGCAGGAGAATGTAAAACGGGCACTTGAAGTTGCAGCAGCGGGTTCTCATAACATTTTAATGATAGGACCACCCGGAAGCGGTAAAACTATGCTTGCAAAAAGAATTCCGACTATTCTTCCTCCAATGACTTTTGAAGAAGCCTTAGAAACAACAAAGATACATTCAATATCTGGGATTCTTCCGAAAGAACAAGCACTTATAACAGAAAGACCGTATAGAAGTCCGCATCATACTATTTCGGATGCAGCACTTGTGGGAGGGGGTTCTTTCCCAAGACCGGGTGAAGTTTCTTATGCGCACCATGGGGTTTTATTTTTAGATGAACTGCCGGAATTTAAGAAGAATGTTCTAGAGGTTTTAAGACAGCCTTTGGAAGATGCAAAGGTAACAGTCAGCAGATCGAAGCTCTCTTTAGAGTTCCCGGCAAATTTTATGCTTGCATCAGCAATGAATCCCTGTCCCTGCGGATTTTATACAGATCCAAATAAGGAGTGCACATGCGCCCCTCCCCAGATTCAAAGATATATGGCAAAAATATCCGGCCCCCTTCTGGATAGAATCGATATTCATATTGAAGTCCCAGCAGTAAAATATAAAGAGCTTTCCGCAAACACAAAAAGTGAACCCTCTTCCGAAATCAGGAAAAGGGTTATAAATGCAAGAAATATTCAGTATAAAAGATTTGAAAAAACAAAGCATATTTATAATAATCGGGATATGGGCTCAAAGGAGGTAAGACAGTTCTGCAAACTCGATTCTGCAGGTTCGGATTTACTGAAAATGGCAATGACAAAGCTCGGATTATCCGCAAGAGCATACGATAGAATCTTAAAAGTAAGCAGAACAATAGCAGACCTGGACGAATCCGAAAATATTTTACCCCAGCATATAAGTGAAGCTATTCAATATAGAAGCCTGGATAGGGAATTGTGGAAACACTAGATTAGCTAAGGTTAATACCCATCTTTCCAGAGCCTGTGTTACCACATAATTCTGAAACAAAGGTTAACACTGGACTTCCAGTCCAGTCCTTCCCCCTCTCCTTGCTAAGGAGAGGGGGCTGGGGGGTGAGGTTGTTTAGACATTTTCACACAGCCTCTTTATCCAACGGATAATCACAGTCCGGTGAGCATCGCAATCCCCAATTTTACCCCTACCGGACTTCAGTCCGCCCCCCCCCAACTTGCTCCCTGTCCATCAAATTCCAAACTGCTATTTAATTTTTACAAATCTTTTTATATCTTTAAATTACATTTAATTACTTAAACAGCACAATAAATGTATGAACAATTTATTCTTACATATTCAAAATAAAAATATCTCAAGTTACTCTCCGGCATTATCTTTTCAATTATCTAATGGCCATCAAACAGCCGTCAACTCCATGTTACCACCTTCTCTACTCCTTCAATCCAAAGTAATTACCATTTTCTAACTAAATAAGTTCTTAAAACATCAATAACTCCGGAAACTCGCAATCAAATACCATTTTTAACTCTTTATTAGATAGAAACCTGTTAAACTTTGAAGTTTAGAGATTTTTGTTTATTTGTTATTTATATTTTGTTCGTTTTGAATTTAAGTTTTGGATGCCATGGAACAAATACCGAAAAATTTTATCCTCTTCAATCCTTTTGATTATCCGGAATATACCATAAGTCGTATTCTTGAATATGGCGATAAAGAAGCTGTAACATGGATGCAAAAAATTTTCACCGATTCTCAAATTAAAAATGTTATAAAAAATGACAGAAAAATCTCTTCAAAATCTGCAAACTTTTGGGCTTTGATATATAATATTCCATTAAGTGAAATATCATCATCGGATTCCATGTCTCACATTCCGGCTTTGTTTCTCTAAAGGTATATGATTTGTTAGGCAGGGAGGTAGCAGCACTTGTTAATGAAAACAAAACCCCTGGATTTTATCAGGTCAATTTTAATGCAAATAAACTGGTGAACGGGATTTATTTTTATAGAATTAAAAGTGGGAATTTTGTCAAAACTAAAAAATGCTGCTTTTAAAGTGGTATACGGCATCGAACAAAAAAATTCAATGTCCCCGGTATAATATAACATTGCCGGGGATTTTGAATTTGTAATTTTTCGAAAATCAAGTGGATTTGTAACTTTTAATCCTTTTTTGTAATTTTATGAAGCTTTTTTCAGCATTCCTTTTATTTATCCATATCTTAATAGTTTGCATTTTTGCAAGAATCAAAATATATTTGTTGTCTGTATTTTTTAATTCGGGCGGACGCCGGAGTTGGAGAGCCGGGGCGGACTGTAAATCCGTTGGCTGACGCCTTTGGGGGTTCGAATCCCTCGCCGCCCACGCTTTCTATTTATGATGGATACTTAAAGGGAATAAATATTTAGTTGTAATCTTCATTCCCTTATTTTTTTGTTCTTTTTTTATTGATGATTTTAAGAATTCTTAATCTTACGCAACATCCCATCCGGAATCGGTAAGCAACGCAACTTGATTAAGCGTTTTGCCTTCGCTCCAGAGGAGCGACATATTTATAGAATCAGAATTAACCAAATCTTCTGCACTCCCTAGGAGTGCAATTTAGAGAAGAAGGAAAAAGTTCTTAAAAAATATTGCTAGACTAAAAAAGTTTCCTAAATGCGGGAGTAACTCAGTTGGCTAGAGTCACAGCCTTCCAAGCTGTTGGTCGCGGGTTCGAGTCCCGTCTCCCGCTCAAGTGAGTTATAAAACGTACATATTGAAGAGGGTTCTTATACATTTTGATGAGTATGAAACATGAAGCGAAGCCGTTCAGCGAGAAATGTATCTGAAATCCTTAAAAAACACGAAAAGGTTTTTAGAATCAGTTGAAGGGATTAAGTAGAACTGCTGACGTAGCTCAGATGGTAGAGCGCATCCTTGGTAAGGATGAGGTCACCGGTTCAATCCCGGTCGCCAGCTCAAAAAGATTGGTTGAAATTATAAGGTTAAAAAATTTTAAAAACAATCTTGCAATTTTGCAATCAACCTAAAGATTAAATAAAAAAATATAAATTAGTTTAAATTATGAGAGATATAATAACACTAGAATGTACGGAGTGTAAGAGAAGAAATTACACTACTACAAAAAATAAACGTAACCATCCCGGCAGAGTTGAATTTAAAAAATACTGCCGTTGGGATAAAAAACATACTATTCATAAGGAAACAAAATAGAGATTGTTACGTCAGTAGCTCAATTGGCTAGAGCAGCGGTCTCCAAAACCGCAGGTTGGGGGTTCGAGTCCCTCCTGACGTGCAGTAATTACTAAGTTATTAAAGAGAAATTCATGAAAGATAAAATTATTGGCTTTTTTGATGACGTAATGAAGGAAATGAAAAAAGTCACATGGCCTACAAAAGATGAATTGAAAGAGTCAACTACTGTCGTTATTGTTGTATGTTTAATTATTGCTGCTTTCACATATGTAATCGACATGGCAATTAATCAAATTTTTAGAGGAATTTTTTAGTGCAGGATTTAGATAAAAAATGGTATGTAGTTAGAACTTTCTCCGGACATGAAAATAAAGTAAAAACTTTACTTGAATCTGAACTCGAAGACAACGAACCATTGCGGGTTAAAATTGAAGAGATTTTAGTGCCTATGGAAAAAGTCTTTGAAGTTAAGGATGGAAAAAAGAAAAGTAAAACAAAAAACTTTTTTCCGGGATATATTTTAATTCATGCTGATTTAGATAACCAGGTTAAAGAATTCATTTTGAATACTCAATCAGTTATGGGGTTCCTTGGTACTAAAAATAATCCAAATCCTTTGCAGCCTGAAGAAGTCAAAAGAATAGTGGGACGTATTACTCAGGATGAAAGCGGCGAAAGAATGGAAACTATTTTCAGATCTGGTGATCTTGTTAAAATTATAGACGGGCCTTTCAATAATTTTACCGGTACAGTACAGGAAGTAAATGAAGAAAAAATGAAAATTAAAGTGATGGTTTCAATTTTTGGAAGAAAAACTCCTGTTGAAATCGATTTTGTTCAAGCTGAGTTAGAAAAATAATTTTATAAGGTAGTAACTATATGGCTAAAAAAATAACAGGATATATTAAATTACAAATTCCTGCAGGCAAAGCAAATCCCTCTCCGCCTGTTGGTCCGGCACTTGGACAAAAAGGCGTTAACATTATGGAATTTTGTAAACAGTTTAATGCTAAAACTTCGGAAAAAGAAGGATTAATTATACCGGTTGTAATTACAGTTTTTGCCGATAAATCTTTTACTTTTATAACTAAAACTCCTCCTGCAGCTATTTTGTTGAAGAGAGCTGCAAAGGTTGATAAAGGATCTCCCGAATCAAATCGAAATAAAATCGGTAAAGTTACAAAAGATCAGGTAAAAGAAATTGCCGAATTAAAAATGCCCGATCTTAATGCCTTCGATGTTGATCATGCTATGAGTATGGTCGCTGGTACAGCTCGTAGTATGGGAATTTCAGTTGAAGATTAATTTTTTATTATACGATTTTTAATGGTGAATCAATGAAAAAATCTAAAAGATATAAAGAAGTTTTGAAAAATACAGATAGAACAAAAGAATATTCAATAATTGATGCGGTTAAAGCGTTAAAAGATAATTCCAAAGTTAAATTTGTCGAAACCCTCGATTGTTCAATTAAACTTGGTGTTGATCCGAGACATGCAGATCAGATGATAAGAGGAACTGTTTCATTACCTCATGGAACCGGTAAAAAGGTTAGAGTTTTGGTCATTACAAAAACAAAAGCGCAAGAAGCCATGGATGCCGGTGCTGATTATGCCGGTTTTGAAGAATATATTGAAAAGATTAAAGGCGGGTGGACTGATATAGATGTTATTGTTGCTTCACCCGATACAATGTCGGAATTAGGAAAATTAGGTAAAATTTTAGGCCCTAAAGGTCTTATGCCCAATCCTAAAAGCGGTACTGTTACTCAGGATGTTGCACAAGCTGTTAAAGAAGTGAAAGCAGGTAAAATAGAATTTAGAGTAGAAAAGGCAGGTATCGTTCATACACCATTAGGAAAGCTTAATTTTGAGGCTGAAAAATTAGAAGAAAATGCTAAAGCTTTTTTAAATACAATTATTAAAATGAAACCATCTTCGGCTAAAGGACAGTATGTAAAGAGTATTTTCCTTTCGTCAACGATGGGTCCCGGATTAAGAATTTCTAAAGACGAACTTCCTGCTGTTCATTAATCAATAAATAAGTTTACGCACTCAAAAAAAATAAATGCTTCAAATCCCGATGAAAAACGGGAAAGGCCAGCACCAATAATGTATTATTTGGTATGGGAGAAAAATGATAAAGAATGAAAAACCTGGGATCATTTCAGTAATAAAAGAAATGATCGATCAATCGTCTGCAGTTTATCTTGCGGATTATAGTGGAATTCCGGTTGAAGATATTAATGGAATACGAAACCAATTCCGTAATGAAGGAGTAAAATACAAAGTATTCAAAAATACTTTGTTTAAGAGAGCTCTTGATGAATCCGGCAAATATGAAAAATTAGCAGATCACCTATTCGGAATGACTGGTTATGTTTTTGCTTCTGAAAATAGCCCTGTTGCTCCGGCAAAAATCATTAAAAAATATTTTGATGATAAACAAAAATTAGTACTAAAAGCCTGTTATATTGAAAATCAATATTATGATGGAAGTAAATTAAATGAATTAGCATCTCTTCCTTCTAAAAAAGAAATAATTGCAGGCATATTGGCTAGCTTGAATTCACCAGCTTCCGGTATAGTTGGTACTATAAACGCTGTTATGAGAGATCTGGTTAGTGTTATTGATGAGATCTCAAAGAAAGAAGCCGCATAAAATTGATAATTTTTTTTGTAAATTAATTTATTAGGAGTAATATCAATGTCAGAAAAAATAGCTGAAATTGTTGAGAAAATAAAAGGCCTCTCCTTAATGGAAGCATCAGATTTGAAAAAAGCATTAGAAGATGAATTTGGTGTAACTGCCGCTGCCCCTGTTATTATTGCTGGTGGTGGTACTCAAGCCGGAGGAGCTGCTGCTCAAGTTGAAGAAAAAACAGAATTTGATGTAATTTTACAAAGTATTGGCGATAAGAAAATTAACGTTATTAAAGTTGTTAGAGCTCATACCGGCCTTGGTTTAAAAGAAGCTAAAGACTTAGTTGATTCTGCACCCAAAACTGTTAAAGAAGCTGTCTCTAAAGATGAAGCAGAAAAACTCAAAAAAGAATTTGAAGAAGCCGGCGCTACAGTAGAATTAAAATAATTAATATAAATAAAAACTTTGAAAATAATGTGCTTTTTATAAAAAGTGATAGGCGGTGAAAACTGCCCTATCGCTTTTTAATATGAATAGATGAATGAGTAAATGGTTGAATAGTTGAGATTGATTAAGTAAATGAATAATAATTGGAGGTTTAAATTGAATAATAGTAATGGTAGAATTTCTTTCGGTAAGATTTCCTCGATTATAGCTCCACCCGATCTTTTAAGTATCCAGACGGATTCCTTTGAAGATTTTGCCCAATTAAAAATTTTACCGGGCAGGAGGGATAATAAAGGTCTGCAGAATGTATTCACTTCTAATTTCCCTATTTTTGATAATAAGGAAAACTACAGACTCGATTTTATTGAATATAATATTGAGAAACCAAGGTATTCTGTTGATGAATGCCTCGAAAGAGGTCTAACTTTTTCCGCTCCTTTGAAAGGTAAACTTCGTTTATCAACTAAAGATCCGGAAACACAGGAATTTGTTAATAGTGTTGAGCAGGAAGTTTATTTGGGAAATCTTCCTTTTATGACTGTAAAAGGAACATTCATAATCAATGGTGCAGAAAGAGTTGTTGTTTCTCAATTGCACAGATCTCCAGGTGTTGCATTTTCTCAAACTGTACATCCTAACGGTACTCCAATTTATTCTGCGAGGATAATCCCTTTAAGAGGTTCATGGGTTGAATTTGCAACAGATATTAATTATGTGATGTATGTATATATAGATAGGAGGAAAAAATTTCCCTCTACAACTTTATTGCGTGCTTTAGGTTATGAATCCGATGAAGAAATATTAAACTTATTCAATCTTGTTGAAGAAGTCCAAATAAATAAAGTAAAAATTGAAGAATATGTTGGCAGAACAATTGCCAGCGATGTCTTCGATATGTCTACTGGCGAAATCTTCCTCACAAAAGATAGTGTAATGGTTGAAGATGATATAGAGCGGTTAAAAGAAGCTGAAGTAACAACATTAAAATTTATTAGCTCAAATACTTCACCGGATCAAGACCTAATAGTAAATACTTTAAGAAAAGATTCATCGCATACAAGGGAAGAAGCTCTATATGCAATTTATCGCCAACTTCGTTCAGGTGAAGCTCCGGATATTGATACTGCTCAGGGATTAATTGATAAGCTGTTCTTTAATGATAAGCGTTATGATCTTGGTGACGTCGGCCGCCATAGAATGAATGATAAACTTAAATTGAATATCCCTGAAACAACTACTATTCTGACTATCGAAGATATAATTTCTATTATGAAATATATCATTAAACTTAGAGCAGGGAATGAACCTGTTGATGATATTGATCATCTAGGAAACAGAAGAATTAGAACTGTCGGTGAGCAATTAGGTCAGCAGTTTAATATTGGTATGGCACGCATGGCTAGAACTATAAAGGAAAGGATGAACATGCGCGATACGGAGAGCTTTACTCCGCAGGATTTGGTTAATGCAAGAACATTAAGCAGTGTAATTAATGCTTTCTTCGGTACTAATCAGTTATCCCAGTTCATGGATCAAACTAACCCATTAGCTGAAATGACTCATAAAAGAAGAATGTCTGCTTTGGGACCTGGTGGTTTAACAAGAGAAAGAGCCGGATTTGAGGTGCGTGATGTGCACTATACCCATTACGGTCGCTTATGCCCGATTGAAACACCTGAAGGCCCAAATATCGGACTTATTTCATCACTTACAATATTTGCAAGGGTGAACAGGTATGGATTTTTAGAAACTCCATATAGAAAGGTGGAGAAAGGTAAAGTTCAGGAGAATATTGACTATTTAACGGCTGAACAGGAAGATCATTTTACAATTGCTCAGGCAAACGCCCCATTAACAGAACAATCTAAGTTTGTTAATGAAAGAGTTAAATCGAGATATAAAGGTGAGTTTCCAATTGCCCTTCCGGAAAATGTTCAGTATATGGATGTTGCTCCTGCTCAATTAGTAAGTGCGGCTGCTGCATTAATCCCGTTCCTTGAACATGATGATGCCAATAGAGCATTAATGGGTTCAAACATGCAAAGACAGGCCGTACCTTTGTTAAGACCTGAAGCTCCTCTCGTTGGAACAGGTATGGAAAAGAAATTAGCTACTGATTCAAGAGCTATCATTGTAGCCGAAGATAATGGCACTGTAGAAAGTGTGGATGCAAATCATATTATTGTTAAGTATGATATCAATCCAAACAGTATTGATGCTTTAACTTCATTTGACGACGTTAAAAGAGTTACTTATAAACTGACCAAGTTTAACGGGACCAACCAGGAAACATGTGTTAATCAACGCCCGATTGTAAAAGATGGTCAAAAAGTTTCCAAAGGAGATGTACTTGCTGACGGTACTTCAACAGATGGAGGTGAGCTCGCGCTTGGAAGAAATGTATTAGTTGCATTTATGCCCTGGAGAGGATATAACTTCGAAGATGCAATTGTTATAAGCGAAAGAGTGGTTAGCGAAGATATCTATACCTCCATTCATATTGAAGAATTTGAACTTCAAGTTCGAGAAACTAAAAGAGGTGAAGAAGAACTCACTAGAGAAATTCCTAATGTTAGTGAAGAAGCCGTAAAGAACCTTGATGAAAATGGAATCGTTAGAGAAGGTGCCGAAGTAAAAGAAGGTGATATTCTTATAGGTAAGATAACACCAAAAGGTGAAACCGATCCAACTCCCGAAGAAAAATTATTACGGGCTATTTTTGGTGATAAAGCGGGTGATGTTAAAGATGCATCTTTAAAAGCACCTCCCGGATTAAAAGGTACTGTAATAAAAACAAGGTTGTTCAGCAGAAAAAGAAGAGATACCGATTCGAAAAAAGTTGAAAAAAGAATACTGGATGATCTTGAAAACCATCATAAACAATCATTAAGTGAGAATTATGATAAGCTTGTTGAAAAGTTGTCAAAATTAGCAGAGGGTCAATCTACAACCGGAATACGGGATCTTGACGGAAGTATTGTTTTAAGGAATAATACTAATATTAAAGATTCAACCTTCTCTTCAATGGATGATGTAACTAAACTGGATTATACACTTGATTGGTTTGAATCAAAAAAATTAAATAATCATATAACTACATTATATAAAAATTATTTTGATACACTCTCTGATCTCGAAGAAGACTATAAGAGAGAGAAAATAAAAATTACTAGCGGCGATGAACTCCCTCCGGGAATTGTTAAACTGGCTAAAGTGTACGTTGCTAAAAAACGTAAACTTTCCGTTGGAGATAAAATGGCAGGAAGGCACGGCAACAAAGGCGTAGTCGCAAAAATAGTTCCTATGGAAGATATGCCTCACCTGGTAGATGGTACACCTGTTGATATAGTCTTAAATCCGCTTGGAGTACCTTCCAGAATGAATCTCGGTCAGCTCTATGAGACAGCACTTGGCTGGGCAGGTAAAAAATTAGGTGTTAAATTTGCTACTCCTATTTTTGACGGAGCAAAAATGGAAGATGTTGATAATTGGCTCGAGAAAGCCGGATTGGAAAGAGGAAGTAAAACTGAACTTTATGATGGACGATCCGGCGAAAAGTTCCATCAGAAAGTTACATGCGGTTATATTTATATGCTTAAACTAAGCCATCTTGTTGATGATAAAATACATGCAAGGTCCATTGGGCCATATTCACTAATTACGCAACAGCCCCTTGGCGGTAAAGCTCAATTCGGCGGACAAAGATTCGGTGAAATGGAAGTTTGGGCCCTTGAAGGTTATGGTGCTTCACATATTCTTCAAGAAATTCTTACGGTTAAAAGTGACGATGTAGCCGGTAGAGCCAAAGTTTATGAAGCAATTGTTAAGGGTGAAAACTTACAGGAACCTAATATTCCTGAATCGTTCAATGTGTTAATTAAAGAACTTCAAGGATTGGGTCTTGATATTAAAATTAATTAATCATTTTGGACATGTCTGCCTTTTAATGGGCAGTATTATTTCACTTAGAAATTAGGAGATAAAAATTATGCCTTACAGAGTTCAAGAAAATGCAATGCGTGACATTACCAGTATAACCATTGGTCTTGCTAGCCCAGATGATATTTTGTCCAGATCTTATGGAGAAGTTACTAAACCTGAAACAATTAACTATAGATCTTTCCGTCCCGAAAAAGACGGACTGTTCTGTGAAAAGATATTCGGTCCAACACGTGACTGGGAATGTTTTTGTGGAAAATATAAAAGAATAAGATATAAAGGTATTATTTGCGATAGGTGCGGAGTTGAGGTAACTCAAAAAAGTGTACGCCGTGAACGAATGGGGCATATTGGTCTTGCCGTTCCGGTAGCTCATATATGGTTCTTTAGAGCTCAACCTTCGAAAATCGGGAATATAATAGGACTTAGCCTGAAAGAACTTGAAAAAATTATTTATTATGAATCTTATGTTGTTCTTAATCCCGGACCTACAGGTTTGCATCGGTTAGATTTGATCTCAGAAGACCAGTATTTTGAAGTAATAAATTCAATACCTGAAGGAAATGAAAAACTAGACGAAGATGATCCCAATAAATTTGTTGCTAAAATCGGTGGTGATGCTGTAAAGGATATACTTAAACATACGGATGTTGAAAAGCTTTCTAAAGATTTGAGAAGTCAATTAAAAGAGGAAACATCCCAGCAGAAAAAAGCCGAGTTGCTTAAAAGATTAAGAGTACTTGAAGCGTTTAAAGAAGAAGAAAACAAAATTCCCAATAAACCTGAGTGGATGGTATTAAATTATATCCCTGTTATTCCACCTGAATTAAGGCCTTTAGTCCCTCTTGAAGGAGGAAGGTTTGCTACAAGTGATCTTAATGATCTGTATAGAAGAGTTATTATTAGAAATAATCGTCTTAAAAGGCTAATCGATATTAAAGCTCCTGAAGTTATTCTTCGTAATGAAAAAAGAATGCTTCAGGAATCTGTTGATGCATTATTTGATAATTCAAGACGTGGCAGTGCGGTCAGGAGTGATAATAATAGGCCTTTAAAATCTTTAAGTGATATGCTTAAGGGAAAACAAGGGCGGTTCCGTCAGAATTTACTTGGTAAAAGAGTTGATTATTCCGGCCGTTCTGTTATTGTAGTTGGCCCTGAATTAAAGCTGCATCAATGCGGTTTGCCTAAAGATATGGCTGTTGAATTATTTAAACCCTTTATTATCAGAAAACTTATTGATAGAGGACATAACAAAACTGTTAAAAGTGCTAGAAAAGTTGTTGACAGAAAAGATCCTATAATATGGGATATTCTTGCTAAAATTATCGAGGGTCATCCGATTCTATTAAACCGTGCTCCAACGCTTCATCGTCTTGGGATTCAAGCTTTTCAGCCAATATTAATAGATGGTCGCGCTATCCAGCTTCATCCTATGGTTTGTACAGCTTTTAATGCTGACTTTGACGGCGACCAGATGGCTGTTCATGTTCCCCTTTCGTATGAAGCACAGCTTGAAGCAGCATTGTTAATGCTGAGCAGCCATAATATTCTTTCACCTCAAAATGGAAGTCCAATTGTTGTCCCGACTCAGGATATTGTTTTAGGATGCTATTATCTAACAAAACTGAGGGAAGGAGAAAAAGGGGAAGGTATGCAATTTGGCTCAAGTGATGAAGTTCTTATAGCCTATAATTCCAGAGTAGTTGGTTTGCATGCAAAGATTAAGGTGAAGGTGAATGGTGAAATGATTGAAACTACAGTCGGGCGTGTTATATTCAATCAGATTGTTCCAAAGGAAATGGGCTTTTTTAATCAGCTTCTCATTAAGAAAACTTTTGGTGGTTTTATTGGTCAGATGTTTTTAAAGATGGGTAATAAAGTCACAGCGAAATTCTTAGATGACTTAAAAGATATAGGCTTTAGATATTCCACAGCAGGAGGTTTATCGGTGAGCTATGGTGATATGATTATTCCTGAAGAAAAAGAGAATTTAATTTCTAAGGCTGATAAAAAAGTAGAATCGATACTTAATGAACATGAACAAGGTGTAATCACAGATGCCGAAAGATATAATAAAATTATTGATGTTTGGACTCATACAACTAATGATGTTGCACGTGCTTTAATGGATAAAATTCGGGGACATAATCAGGGATTTAATTCATTACATATGATGGTTGATTCAGGTGCTAGAGGATCTCAGGAGCAGGTTAGACAGCTCGCCGGCATGAGAGGACTGATGATGAAACCTCAAAAAACTTTATCAGGTCAAGCCGGTGAAATTATTGAAAATCCGATAGTTGCTAATTTCAAAGAAGGCCTTTCCGTATTAGAGTATTTCATTTCTACACATGGTGCAAGAAAAGGACTTGCAGATACTGCACTTAAAACTGCAGACGCAGGCTATTTAACCAGAAGATTAGTTGACGTAGCTCAAGATGTTATAATTTCTGAGATTGACTGCGGAACTATTCTGGGAATCGAAATAACTGCTCTTAAAGATGTTGAACAGGAAAGAGAACCTTTGGGCGAACGAATCACTGGCCGTGTTGCTCAAGAAGATGTTTATGATCTGAGAACAGATGAATTAATTATTTCAGCTGGTGAAATGATCACTGAAGAAATCGCAGATAAGATTGAAGATTCGAGCATAGATTCAGTCTATATTAGAACAGTTCTGACTTGTGAATCGAAAAGAGGAGTTTGTGCAAAATGTTACGGCAGAAATCTTACAAACGGCAAGCTTGTTGAAATCGGCGAATCTGTAGGAATTATTGCAGCACAGTCAATCGGCGAACCCGGTACACAGTTGACTTTAAGAACTTTCCATCTTGGCGGTACTTCTTCAAGGATTGCTAGCCAGTCTCAGGTTGAAGCTACTACTGAAGGTATCATAAAATTTGAAAGAATAAGATATGTCGAAAAATCTGATTTTCTTGGGACTGTTAAAGTTGTTACTGGAAGAAGGGGATCTATCGGAATTTATGATGATAATAACCGTCAAATGAAGAAGTACGATGTACCTTATGGTGCCGAATTAGTTGTTAACGATGGTCAGAAAGTTAAAAAACGTCAACCATTATATAATCATGATCCTTATAATTCCGTAATTCTATCTGATATAGCCGGTCGTGTAAAATTTGTTGATTTAATTGATACTGCGACACTTCAGCAGGTAACTGATGAACAAACAGGTCACGTTCAGAAAGTTGTTATTGAATCGAAGGATAAAACCTTAACTCCAAGTATTTCAATTGAAGCTGATGATGGAACGAAGAAATCTTTTAATATTCCGACGAGAGCATATCTTTCAGTAGAAGAAGGAGAAACAATTGTTCCCGGAACTATCCTTGCAAAAATTTCCAAGCAAGCAACAAAAAGTCGTGATATTACCGGCGGATTACCTAGGGTAACGGAACTTTTTGAAGCCAGAAGCCCTCAGGAACCAGCTATAGTTTCTGAAATTGAAGGTACGGTTAGATTTGGTGCAAGGAAGAAAGGTTCAAGAGAAATATTAGTATCGGCTCCGGATGGTTCTGATGAGAAGAAATATAATGTTCCTTTAGGAAAACATGTTCTCGTTCAGGAAAATGATGAAATTCCCGCGGGTGAAAAAATAACAGATGGACCTATTAATCCTCATGATATTCTGAAAATTAAAGGAACAAGTGCCGTACAGGAATATCTTGTAAATGAAATTCAAGACGTTTATAGATTACAGGGTGTTAAAATTAATGATAAACACATAGAAGTAATTGTCCGGCAAATGCTTCAGAAAATTAAAATTGTCTCTCCCGGTGATACCAGATTTCTTGAAGAAGATATCGTTGGCAGGAATGAATTTATTGAGGAAAACGAAAAAACTTCTTCAATGGTATATATTGATGATAAGGGTGACTCACGATATAAAGATGGTCAGCTTATTCTGAAGAACAAAGTTAGAGAGATTAATTCGGATCTATCAAGGAAAGACAAAAAGCAGCTTATTACCAGGGATGCTTTTGCAGCCACATTCGAACATATACTTTTAGGTATTACTCAAGCTGCTCTTTCTACTGAAAGCTTTATCTCTGCAGCATCATTCCAGGAAACTACTAAAGTTCTGGCAAATGCTGCAACTGAAGCAAAGGTTGATTACCTGCTTGGGTTAAAAGAAAATGTCGTAATGGGTCATTTAATTCCAGCCGGAACAGGATTGAAGAAATATAGAAATATTATTTTGAAGGCTGAAGAAGTTCCTGCTGAAGTAGAACCGAAGGAAGAAGTTCAGGCACAATAAATTAATTATATTTATAAATCCGGTTTTTTGTAGAAAACCGGATTTTTTATATTAAAAATAATAGATATTCTATAATTTTTTGGAATTATTTTTAATATAATACATCGATTATGATTTTTGTTACCGCTAACATGCAGTATGCTATGCTTTTTTTAACTCTTATATATATTGGAAAAGCGGGAAGAGTTAAAATAATATTTAGTTTTCTTGACAAATTTTATACTTAATCCTATATTTAAAGTCTGAAATTTTTTTGAATTTATGATCTAAGGAGATTTTGTGCCCACAATAAATCAGTTGGTTAGAAAAGGAAGAACACAGATTTTAGCAAAGAAAAAAGCCCCTGCGCTTGATGCTTGTCCCCAGAAGAGAGGTGTTTGTACCAGAGTGTATACTACAACTCCTAAAAAGCCGAATTCAGCTTTAAGAAAAGTAGCAAGGGTAAGATTAACTAATAGTATGGAAGTTACTGCATATATTCCAGGTGAAGGGCACAATTTACAGGAACACTCTATCGTTTTAATTAGGGGCGGAAGAATAAAAGATCTGCCCGGAGTTAGGTATCATATTGTAAGAGGTACTTTGGATACCAGCGGTGTAGAAGATCGCAAGCAAGGAAGATCTAAATATGGAGCTAAAAAACCAAAAGTTAAATAATTTATGAGAAAGAAAAGAGCAGAAAAAAAATATCTGAAACCTGATCCCAAATTTAATGACGTTATGGTTTCTAAGTTTATCAATTGTATAATGTACGATGGTAAAAAATCAAAAGCACGCCATGTCGTTTATGAAGCTTTTGATCTTATTGAAAATAGAACTCAAAAACCGGGATTGGAGATATTCAAAAAGGCATTGGGTAATGTTCAGCCTATTATTGAAGTTAGAAGCCGAAGAGTCGGCGGCGCAACTTATCAGGTACCTACTGAAGTAAGACCTGAAAGAAGGCTTGCACTTGCTTTAAGATGGATTAAGAGATATGCCCGAGATCGTAACGATAAATCGATGTCTTTAAAATTAGCTTCGGAATTAATTTCAGCTTCTAACGGAGAGGGTTCTGCCGTTAAGAAAAAAGAAGATACTCATAAAATGGCTGAAGCGAATAAAGCATTCGCTCATTTTAGGTGGTAATATATTTTATTTTGTTTTGAAGAAATAGAAAGTAGATTGAATAAAAATGGCAGTTAGGGAAACTATAGAAAAAGTACGAAATATCGGTATTATGGCACATATCGATGCCGGTAAAACGACAACTACAGAAAGAATTCTTTTTTATACAGGTAAATTACATCGTTTAGGTGAAGTACATGACGGTGCTGCTACTATGGATTGGATGGAACAGGAAAAAGAAAGAGGTATTACCATTACAAGTGCTGCAACTACTTGTTTTTGGAATAATCACCAAATTAATATTATTGATACACCTGGACATGTAGATTTTACTGTTGAAGTTGAAAGATCATTAAGAGTATTAGATGGAGCAGTCGCATTATTTTGTGCTGTCGGCGGAGTTGAACCACAATCGGAAACTGTTTGGAGACAAGCAGATAAATATAAAGTTCCGAGAATTGCATTTGTAAATAAAATGGATAGAACGGGTGCAGATTTTTATAATGTTTTACAAATGATGAAAGATAGATTAAGCGCAAATGCTATCCCGATAAATCTTCCAATTGGTGAAGGGGATATATTTTCAGGCGTAATTGATTTAATTTCTTTTAAAGCACGAATGTACCATGAAGAAACTTTCGGAGCTACTTTTGATGAACTTGAAATACCCCATGATCTAATTGAGTTAGCAAATAAATATAGAACTGAGATGCTCGAAGCGGTTTCCGACGTTGATGATACATTGCTTGAAAAATATCTGGATGGAAAAGACATAAGTGAATCTGAAGTTAAAGATGTATTAAGAAGAGCGACTATTGAGTTGAAAATAATTCCTGTTTTATGCGGTTCGGCTTTCAAAAATAAAGGTATACAAAAATTACTCGATTCTGTTATTGATTTCTTACCGTCACCTCTTGATTTTAAAGAAATTGAAGCTCATCATGTTGGTATTAATGACAGTATCAAAAGAAAGGTAGATGAAAAAGAAAAATTTACTGCTTTAGCTTTTAAAATAATGAATGATCCATATGTAGGAAAACTAACCTTTTTTAGAGTTTATTCCGGAACATTGAAAGCGGGTTCCTATATTTATAATGCAGTAAGTGAAAAGAAAGAAAGAATAAGCAGACTTCTTCAAATGCATGCTAATCATAGAGAAGAGATCGAAGAGGTAAGAGCTGGCGATATAGCTGCTGCTGTAGGACTGAAGCATACTAAAACAGGCGATACTTTATGTTCGGAAGAAGATCCTGTTTTGCTTGAAAAAATTGTTTTCCCTGAGCCGGTTATACAAATTGCTATTGAACCAAAAACAAAAGCTGATCAGGATAAATTATCCGAATCCCTGGTTAAACTGGCAGATGAAGATCCTACTTTTCAAATTAAGGTTGATGAGGAAACCGGACAAACTTTAATCAGTGGTATGGGTGAATTGCATCTTGAGATACTTGTCGATAGGATGAAAAGAGAGTTTAAAGTTGAAGCAAATGTTGGTAAACCTCAAGTAGCATACAGAGAATCTATAACCCAAACTGTTAATGCCGAAGGTAAATTTATTAAACAATCGGGCGGGCGCGGTAAGTATGGACATGTGTGGATTGAATTAAGTCCTAATGAACCTGGTAAAGGGTATGAATTTACCAATGGAATTGTCGGTGGTTCGGTCCCAAGAGAGTATATTCCCGCAGTATCAGCTGGTATACAAGAAGCTATGAGAAATGGAGTAATTGCCGGTTTTCCTGTTGTTGATATTAAAGCGAAAATTTATGATGGTTCTTATCACGATGTAGATTCAGATGAAATATCTTTTAAAGTAGCCGGATCACTTGCTTTTAAAGAAGGAGCTAGGAAGGCAAAACCCGTTCTTTTAGAGCCTGTAATGGATGTTGAAGTAGTAACTCCTGAAGAATATTTAGGCGATGTTATGGGAGATTTAAATTCCCGGAGAGGAAAGATTGAGGGTTTTTCTGCTAGAAAAGATGCCCAAGTGATAACGGCGACAGTTCCTTTGTCTGAAATGTTTGGTTATGCAACAATATTAAGATCTATGACACAAGGGCGTGCGATTTATACAATGCAGTTTTCACATTATTCAGAAGTTCCAAAATCTTTGGCAGATGAAATAGCTGAGAAATCGTTAGGTAAAAAATCATTAACAAACGCATAAAAATTAATAGAATTATAAAAAAGGAGAAATAGATGGCAAAAGAAAAATTTAATAGGAATAAGCCTCATGTTAACGTAGGCACAATCGGTCATGTAGACCATGGTAAAACTACATTAACTGCTGCCATCACTATGGCTCTCGCTAAAAAAGGCTTATCGCAAATAAGAACATTCGATAGCATTGATAATGCACCTGAAGAAAGAGAAAGAGGTATTACCATTGCAACTGCCCACGTAGAATATTCTACTGAAGCAAGGCACTATGCTCATGTTGATTGTCCCGGTCATGCTGATTATGTTAAGAATATGATTACCGGTGCTGCTCAAATGGATGGTGCTATCTTGGTTGTAGCCGCAACCGATGGACCAATGCCTCAAACCAGAGAGCATATTCTCCTTGCTCGCCAGGTTGGTGTTCCCAGAATAGTTGTATTTATGAATAAAGTTGATATGGTTGATGATCCGGAATTACTTGAATTAGTTGAAGTGGAGTTGAGGGATCTTTTAAATGAATATGAATTCCCAGGGGATGAAATCCCGATTATTCAGGGATCGGCATTGCAGGCATTAGAAGCTGCATCGAATTCAGAAACTACTGTTGATGATCCAAGATTAAAATGTATCTGGGAATTAATGAAAGCTGTCGATGAATATATCCCTTTACCTGAAAGAGATACAAATAAACCGTTCTTAATGCCGGTTGAAGATGTATTTTCAATTACCGGACGCGGTACAGTTGCAACAGGAAGAGTCGAAAGAGGTCAGGTAAAGTTATCTGAAGAAGTTGAATTGATCGGACTTGGTGTTCATAAAAAAACTGTTGTTACCGGGATTGAAATGTTTAGAAAGGAACTTGATTCGGCAATTGCTGGTGATAATGCAGGAATCCTTTTAAGAGGAGTTGACAAAAAAGAAATTGAGAGAGGAATGGTGCTAGCGAAAACCGGTTCCATTACACCTCACAAGAAATTCGAAGGTAACGTGTATATCCTTTCCAAAGATGAAGGTGGTCGTCATACACCTTTCTTTAATGGATATAGACCACAGTTTTATTTCAGAACTACAGATGTTACAGGTGTTGCGCACTTACCCGAAGGTACTGAAATGGTTATGCCTGGAGATAGAGTAATGCTTTCAATCGATTTAATTTCTGAAATCGCAATGGAAGAAGGTTTACGTTTCGCTATCCGAGAAGGTGGTAGAACTGTAGGTGCTGGAGTAGTTACTAAAATTATTGAATGATAAAGAGATCTTAACCGAAAAGGGAGTCTTAAAACTCCCTTTTTCTTTCTAATTTTATTAAGGAGTACTTAGGTGCCAGGTCAAAAGATAAGAATTAAATTGAAGTCATATGATCATATATTGATTGACAAATCGACTGAGAAAATTATTAAAACTGTAAGAAGTACGGGAGCAGTTGTATCTGGTCCGATTCCTTTACCTACAAGGAGAACGGTTTATACAGTTTTGAGATCTCCTCATGTAGATAAAAAATCTAGAGAACAGTTTGAAACCAGGGCACATAAAAGAATAATTGATATACATAATTCAAATAATAAAACCGTCGATTCTCTTAGCAAATTGGATATACCGGCGGGTGTTGATATTGAGATCAAGCTTTAAAGGATTTTAAGATGTCTGGAATAATCGGAAGAAAAATTGGGATGTCAAATGTTTTTAATGCAACAGGTGATTTAATACCTGTTACAATAATAAAAGCCGGTCCCTGTAAAATTGTTTCAATAAGAACATCTGGTAAAGATGGCTATAATGCTCTTCAACTTGGATTTGAAGAAAAAAAAGAAAAGAATATTTCTAAGCCTGTGATCGGTCAATTTAAAAAGAATAATCTTACTCCGGTTGCACATTTGAAGGAGTTTAATTTCTCTTCGGTTGAGGAATTTAAAATTGGTGATGAAGTTAGGGTAGAACTATTTAAAGAAGGAGAAAAGATAAAGGTAAGAGGGAAAAGTAAAGGAAAAGGATTTCAAGGCGTAATGAAAAGACATGGTTTTGGCGGAGTTGGCGGAACTACTCACGGTCAAAGCGATAGATTAAGGGCACCTGGTTCTATTGGAGCTAGCTCTTATCCTTCCAGAGTTTTTAAAGGACAAAGAATGGCGGGACGTAAAGGTTATGAAAACGTTACTGTTTCTAATCTCACTGTAGAAAAAATTTTACCTGGCGAGAATTTAATATTTGTTAAAGGAGCTGTTCCAGGGTCTATAAATTCAATTGTAGAATTGTTAAAGAAATAAGATTATGAAGCTTGAATTATATAAAACAGATGGTACTTCTTCAACTGAAAAAGTTGAGCTTGATGATGATATATTTGGGATTGAACCCAATGATCATGCAATTTATCTTGCCGTAAAAGCATATTTAGCAAATCAGAGGCAAGGTACACATAAAGCAAAAGAGCGTTCGGAAGTTCGTGGAGGCGGTAAGAAACCCTGGAAACAAAAAGGAAGAGGTGGGGCGCGTGCGGGTACCACAAGATCTCCTTTATGGGTTGGAGGGGGAACAATTTTTGGTCCTCGTCCCAGAAATTATCGTCAAAATTTATCAAAGAAAGTGAAAAATTTAGCTCGGAAATCAGCATTAAGTTATAAAGTTAAGGACGAACAATTATATATTGTTGAAGATTTTAATTTTGAGCAGCCAAAAACAAAAGAGTTTGCCAGCATACTTGAAGCATTAAAAATAAGCGGTAAAAAAGTTCTGCTGCTTACAAATGGAACTCAGGAATCTGTGTATAAATCCGGACGTAATATTGAAAAAATTAAGATATTAGAAGCAAATAAAGCTTCCACTTATGATATATTAAATAATCAGATTTTACTAATGCAAAAAAGTGCTTTAGATATAGTTCAAAATTTTTTTGCTAAAAAAGAGAAGGTAGTAAGCTGATATGCATGAAGTACTAATTAGGCCCCTGATAACCGAAAAGATGACAAACCTTACAGCTGAACATGGACAATATGGATTTTTGGTAAACCCAAAATCAAATAAAATTGAGATTGCCAAAGCTATAGAGAAAAAATTCAATGTTCATGTTTTGGAAATTAAAACTATTAAGCACCATGGTAAGACTAAAACTCAGTTTAGAAAAAGCGGTAGATTTGTTGGAAGGACTCCTAAATATAAAAAAGCAATTGTCACTCTTAAAGAGGGTGAAACAATAGAATTAATAGAACAAGTTTAGTGTAGGCAGGAATTTAAATGGGTATAAAAAAATTAAAACCGGTAACTCCAGGTACTAGATTTAGATCAAATTCTACTTTTGAAGAAATAACTAGAGACACTCCGGAAAAATCTTTGACAGTGGCATTAAAGAAATCGGGAGGGAGAAATAATTTAGGAAGAGTTACATCTCGATTTATCGGTGGTGGACATAAAAGAAGATATAGGATCATTGATTTTAAAAGAAATAAACATGGTGTTCCGGCAAAAGTTTTTTCAATTGAATATGATCCGAACCGGTCCTCAAGGATTGCCCTGCTCCATTATCATGATGGAGAAAAAAGATATATAATCGCTCCTGAAGGTTTGAAGGTTGGAGATACAATTAACTCCGGCTCCGGCAGTGATATTATTATTGGCAATGCACTTCCATTGAGAGAAATGCCTCTAGGAAGTTTTGTACATAATGTTGAATTAAAACCTGGAAAGGGAGGTCAACTCGGAAGGAGTGCTGGTTCTTCATTGCAGTTAATGGCTAAAGAAGGTGAATTTGCTCAGCTTAAAATGCCGTCTGGAGAAGTTCGTTTGGTTAAATTGAACTGTATGGCTACTTATGGAGTTGTGGGAAATTCGGATCAGGAAAATATTAGTCTCGGAAAAGCTGGAAGAAACAGATGGCTGGGTAAGAGGCCGCATGTCAGAGGCGTTGCTATGAATCCTGTTGATCATCCTATGGGAGGCGGTGAAGGAAAAACATCTGGAGGAGGACATCCTGTATCACCTTGGGGGCAAAAAGCTAAAGGTTTGAAAACCAGAAAGCATAAAAAAGAATCTAATAAATTTATTATAAAAAGACGAAATAAATAGAAAGATATTATGCCAAGATCGGTTAAAAAAGGTCCTTTTGTAGATATAAATCTTGCTATGAAAATAGACCAGCTAAATCAAACTAATCAGAAAAAAATTATTAAAACCTGGTCAAGGTCATCTACAATTACTCCGGATTTTGTCGGACATACAATCGCTGTTCATAATGGCAATAAAATGATACCTGTATATATTACGGAAAACATGGTTGGGCATAAATTAGGTGAATTTGCTCCTACAAGAATATTCCGAGGACATCCGGGAACTAAAGCTGAAAAGGCATCCAAGGTTAAATAGAAAAGGAATTTTAGTTAAAATGGAAGCAAGAGCAATACATAGATATATAGGTTCTTCACCAAGGAAGATGCGTTTGTTAATTGATTTAATCAGAGGTATGTCTGTTGAAAAAGCAATAGAGGTACTACACTTTTCACCTAAGCATGCTTCGAAAGATGCGGAGAAGGTAGTAAGATCTGCCGTTGCTAATTTAATGAATCAAGATGAGTCAACTCGAGTCGATACTGCTGATTTATTTATTAAAGAAGCCTTTGTAAATCAAGGTCCGACTTTAAAGAGAATTTCGCCCGCTCCAATGGGAAGGGCTTACAAAATTAGAAAAAGGTCTTGTCATTTAACAGTTGTGGTTGCAACTAAAGAATAATTAGGAGGATTTTTTTGGGACAAAAAGCACACCCGGTTGGATTAAGAGTAGGGATTATTAGAGGTTGGGACTCTAATTGGTATGAAAATAAAAGCTATGCACCAAAATTAAAAGAAGATCAAAAGCTTAGAACTTATATTAGAAACAGATTAAAAAAGGCGGGTATTTCAAGGATTGTAATTGATAGAACTTCAAAAAATATAATATTAACAATCCATACTTCAAGACCGGGAGTTGTTATTGGTAAAAGCGGCAAAGAAATTACACAGCTAGAAGAAGAGTTAAAAAGATTTACCGATAAAGATGTTAAAATTCAAATTTCGGAAATTAAGAGACCTGAACTAGACGCTTACCTGGTTGCAGAAAACATTGCAGTTCAGCTGCAAGGCAGAATCTCTTTTAGAAGAGCAATGAAAATGGCTATTACAGCAGCAATGAGAATGGGAGCTGAAGGTATCAGGATTATGTGTGCAGGAAGACTCGGAGGCGCAGAAATGGCAAGGACCGAACAATATAAAGACGGCAGAATTCCTCTGCATACATTAAGAGCAGATATTGATTATGCTTCAGGCCGGGCCGAGACAATTTACGGTTCAATAGGAATAAAAGTTTGGATATGCCGTGGTGAAATATTAGGGAAAAGAGTTACTGAATAAGAATTACATGATTATATGATTTCAAAATTACAAGATTGTTACAAATTGGATTGTTAATCTTGTTTTATTTCAATAAGAAGTGTTCAAGGAGTTTTTATTATGTTAATGCCCAAAAGAGTAAAATATAGGAAATCACAGCGCGGAAGGATGGCTGGTAAAGCAAAGCGCGGAAGTAGTGTTGCTTTTGGTGATTTTGGATTAAAAGCTCTGGAACCGCATTGGATTACGAGCAGACAGATTGAGGCATGCCGTGTTTCTCTTTCAAGAAAGATGAAAAGAGACGGAAAAGTTTGGATTAGAATATTTCCTGATAAACCTGTTTCGAAAAAACCTCTGGAGACAAGGATGGGAAAAGGTAAAGGTGCTCCTGAATTTTGGGTGGCGGTAGTGAAACCGGGAAGAGTAATGTTTGAAGTTTCAGGTGTATCAAAGGATCTTGCACATGAAGCCTTAATGTCCTGTTCTTATAAGCTCCCGATAAAATGTAAAGTGGTTTCAAGACCTGATTTTGAATAATCTTTAAGGTAGTCTAATGAAAATTCATGAAATAAGAGAAAATAAAACTGAAGAATTAAAAAAGCTGATTGATGAAGAGGAAAGGAACCTCGTTGATTTGCGATTTGCACATCAGCTTAAACAACTGACCAATACAGCAAAGTTAAAAATAACTAAGAAGGAAATGGCCAGAATGAAAACTATTCTTCGGGAAAGAGAATTGGCTGAGATAAAACCAGTTGTAGTAGAAAATAAAGAAGGAGACAAAGCTTAAAGATGGCACAACGTCCGCTTAGAAAAACCAGAATAGGTGTAGTAGTTAGTAATAAAATGGAAAAAACAATTTCCGTAGCTATTGAAAGAAGGGTTCCGCATCCGATTTATAAAAAATATTTTAAGAAGACTACAAAACTTATGGCTCATGATGAAAAACGTGAATGTCAAATCGGAGATAAAGTTAGAATTATGGAAACCCGTCCTTTAAGTCTTAAGAAAAGATGGCGGTTGGTAGAAATAGTTGAAAAAGCCAAGTAGAATTAAGGAGTTTTAATAAAATGATTCAAGAAGAAACGAACTTAGTAGTTGCTGATAATTCCGGAGCTAAGAAAGTAAGGTGTATCAGAGTACTTGGCGGCAGCGGACGGAAATATGCCAGTTTGGGAGATCTAATTGTTGTATCGGTTAAATCTGCTATTCCAAATGGTTCTATTAAAAAGGGTGAAGTTTCCAGAGCGGTTATTGTTAGAACTCGAAAAGAGGTAAGGAGAAAAGATGGATCTTATATAAGATTTGATGAAAATGCTGCAGTTCTTTTAAATGCTCAGAACGAACCGCGAGGAACTCGTATCTTTGGGCCAGTCGCAAGAGAATTAAGAGAAAAACAATTTATGAAAATAGTATCTTTAGCCCCAGAAGTTTTATAAAAATTGGAATTAAATGAAAATAAGAAAAAATGATAATGTAATGGTTATTGCCGGTAATGATAGAGGAAAAACCGGTAAGGTATTGAAAGTAAATCCGAAGAAAAACAGGGTTATTGTTGAAGGTATTAATATTAGAAAAAGACATACTAAGCCTAGTCAAACAAACCCGCAAGGAGGAATACTTGAAAAAGAATCTCCTATTAATGCTTCTAATATAATGTTGTTGGATCCTAAAACTAATGAACCGACAAGAATTGGATCTCAAATTATATTAGATGAAAAATCCGGAAAGAAAAAAAGAACCAGGGTTAGTAAAGCCTCTGGAGAAATGGTTTAATAAGTTTAATTAGTTAAAAGTTTTAATATGGCAGAGAAGAAATCAAAAAAAGAAACCGCCGAGAAATCGGACAAGCCGGTTAAAGAAGCTAAAGGTACAAAAGGTTCTAAGAAAGAATCTAAAAAAGTTGAAACTGCAAAAGAGATAAAGATAAAAGCAAGACTTGCTGATATTTATAAAAAAGAAATAGTACCCAATTTAATGAAGAAATTTAGTTATAAGAGTATTATGCAAGTGCCAAAGCTTGATAAAATTGTTGTAAACATGGGTGTTGGTGCTGCGGTAGCAGATCAAAAA
The DNA here is from genome assembly GCA_963848195.1 of uncultured Ignavibacteriales bacterium. Classification (GTDB taxonomy): domain Bacteria; phylum Bacteroidota; class Ignavibacteria; order Ignavibacteriales; family Ignavibacteriaceae; genus CAVQBP01. The sequence goes on from CAWKCY010000001.1 coordinate 124,042, forward strand.
CTATTAGAAGAAGCAGTAAAAGAGCTTGAAACAATAACCGGACAAAAAGCTAGTATTAGAAAAGCTAAAAAAGCTATCTCTAATTTTAAATTAAGAGAAGGTGTGAATATTGGAGCGATGGTTACATTACGCCGCGAGAGAATGTATGAATTTTTGGATAGATTGGTTAATGTTGCCCTTCCAAGGGTAAGAGATTTTAGAGGTTTATCGGATAAATCTTTTGACGGAAGAGGTAATTATACAATGGGAATACGGGAACAGATTATTTTTCCCGAAATAAATGTAGATAGGATTACCAAAATTTTAGGAATGGATGTTACCTTTGTAACAACTGCTCCAAACGATAATGAGGCATTTGAATTGCTGCAATCATTTGGATTCCCATTTAGAAAAAAAGAAATAAAAACAGCTTAATAAAAAGGAATTTTAATGGCCAGAAAATGTTTGATAGCCAGAGAAGAAAAGAGAGAAAGGCTTGTAAAAAAATACGCCAAACTAAGGAAAGAACTGAAAGAAAAAGGCGATTATGAAGGTTTACAAAAACTTCCGAAAAATTCTTCTCCCGTAAGATTGAATAATAGATGTATGATGACCGGAAGAGCAAGATCATATTATAGAAAATTTGGTGTGTCACGTTTAGTATTAAGGGAAATGGCCTTAAAAGGTGAAATTCCCGGATTAAAAAAATCAAGCTGGTAAAAGGAGAAAATATGCCGGTTACAGATCCGATTTCAGATTATTTAACGAGAATTAGAAATGCTTCGAATGCTAAAAAAGTTCGAGTAGATATACCTGCTTCAAAAATGAAAGTTAATCTTACTGAGATTTTAAAGAAGCAGAATTTTATTCGGGATTATAAAATATTTGAAGATAATAAACAAAATTTGATCAGTATAATCTTAAGATATACTGATGGTGAACCGGCTATTGGCGGTTTAAAAGAGTTAGCACTCCTGGTTTAAGATTGTATAAAAATGCAAAAGACTTACCACGAGTTCTAAATGGATTAGGTATTGCTGTAATATCAACTTCAAAAGGCTTATTAACAGATAAAGAAGCCCGCCAGCAATCAATGGGCGGAGAAGTTGTTTGTTATATCTGGTAATTTTAAATAAATCAATGACCTAACTGGTTTGATTTAATTGATGGAGTTTTAAAGTGTCTAGAATTGGTAAAAAACCTATAGAAATAAATAAAGAAATTACCGTTTTAAAAAACGGTAATGAGATAAAAGTAAAAGGACCGAAAGGTGAACTTACTTCCAGTTTTCATCCTAAAATCGGAATTGAAATAAAAGACGGAGAAGTGCTGGTTAAAAGACCAGATGACTCAAAAGAGAATAAAGCTTTACATGGCTTAACCAGGGCTTTAATTCAAAATATGATAATAGGTGTAACTCAACAGTATAAAAAAACATTAGATATTGTCGGAGTTGGATATAGAGCTGAATTAAAAGGGAAAAACCTTTTATTCAATATTGGATATTCGCATCCTATATATTTTATGCCGCCTGAGGGAATTAGTTTGGAGACACCCACACCTACTCAAATTATAGTAACCGGGATAGATAAACAGCTGGTAGGTTTAGTTGCATCTAAAATCAGATCAATAAGAAAGCCGGAACCCTATAAAGGAAAAGGTATAAAATATTCTGACGAACAGATTCAAAGAAAAGCGGGTAAAACAGCAGGTAAATAATTTTTAACGGAGATTTATTTTCAAATGATTAAAAAGAAAAATAAAAGAACCAGATCTAAAATAAAGATTAGAAAGAAACTTTTTGGTGTTCCGGAAAGACCGCGTTTGACAGTCTATAGAAGTCTAAATAATATATATGTACAACTTGTTGATGATATAAACGGAAAGACTATTACTTCTGCTTCTACATTATCCAAAGATCTTGAGGAAGACTTAAAATCGGCAAAAAGTAAAATTTCTAAAAGCAAAGCAGTTGGTAAGTTTGTTGCCAAAAGAGCTCTGGAACAGAATATTTCTTCAGTAGTGTTTGATAGAAATGGTTACAGATACCATGGAAGAGTCCAGGCAATTGCCGAAGGTGCCCGTGAAGGGGGATTGAAATTTTGATGTTGGAATTTTTGAAACCGGAACTGCCGGATCGTCTAATGGTAGGACTACGCCCTTTGGAGGCGTCTGTAGAGGTTCGAATCCTCTTCCGGCAGCTAAATCCAATTAATTTTATAGTTTTAAGTGTTTAAGTATTTGTAAAAAAATAAGGAATTTTGGAGAGTTAATTGAAAACAGTAAAGTCTAATGAATCCGAAGGATTAAAAGAAAAAGTTGTACATATAAACCGTGTTGCAAAAGTAGTTAAGGGGGGGCGAAGGTTTAGTTTTAATGCTATCGTAGTTGTAGGTAACGGAAATGGAGTAGTTGGAATTGGGTTGGGAAAAGCCAATGAAGTTTCAGATGCGATTTCCAAAGGAATTGATGATGCTAAGAAAACACTTGTTAAGGTTTCGGTAACAAAGGGAACTATCGCTCATCAAATTATTGGTAAGTATGGTGCCGGAAGAGTTTTGTTAAAACCAGCTTCACCCGGTACTGGACTCATAGCTGGCGGCGGTGTCCGGGCAGTTCTGGAAGCAGCCGGTGTTCAGGATATTCTCACAAAATCGTTAGGTTCAAGTAACCCTCATAATCAGGTTAAGGCTACTTTAAATGGATTATTAAGTATTATTGATGCAAGAAAAATGTCTATTAAAAGGGGTATGGCAATGAGTGAGCTTTTTACTGTCCAAACAGCTGGAGAAAGTAATGAGTAAAATTAAAATAAAGCAGGTAAAAAGTATAATTGATAGACCTAAAAGACAAAAATTGACAATTGAAGCTCTAGGTCTTGGCAGACCTAATTGGGAAAGAATACACAATGATACGCCGCAAATAAGAGGAATGATAAATAAAGTTTCACATCTTGTTATTGTTGAAGAACTCAAGGAAGAAAAGCCAAAAGCAAAAAAAAGAACTGCTAAACTGAAAGAAGAAAAATTAGTAGAAGAAAAAACTGAAGAAGTAAAATCTGAAGAAAAATAGTTTATTAAATAATAGTTTATAATCAAGGTCTCATAATGGATGTACTAAGTAATTTAAAATATGCAAAGGGTTCCAGGAAACAAAGAAAAAGGATTGGGCGAGGAGAAGGATCTGGACATGGCGGAACAGCAACAAAAGGAATGAACGGTCAATTATCCCGTTCAGGTGCAAAAAAAAGAAAATGGTTTGAAGGCGGGCAAATGCCGCTGCAAAGAAGAATTCCAAAATTTGGTTTTACACACATTTTTAAAACATACTATCAAATTGTTAACGTCGAAGCGCTTGAAAAATTAGCTGAAAAAGAAAAGGATGCTGTGATAAACGCAGGATTGTTAATGCAGCATGGTTTGGTTTCCAGCAGTAAAGAATTAATTAAAGTACTGGGCAAAGGGGAAATTAAATCTAAAATAAATGTTGAAGTAAATGCATTTAGTCAATCAGCTAAGGAGAAAATAGAAGCAGCCGGCGGATCAATAAGAAAAGTTTAATCCTGACAATTTATGGCTAAATTTACAGATACATTTAGAAATATTTTTAAAATTCATGAACTTCGTCAAAGAATTATTTATACTTTGGCGTTGCTAACAATAGTTCGAATTGGTGCTCATATAACTCTTCCGGGTGTTGATTCAGCACTTGTTGCCGAGAGTATGAAGAATGCCACCTCTGATAATTTATTCGGATTATACGATTTATTCGTCGGAGGTGCTTTCAGAAATGCTGCAATTTTTGCATTAGGTATAATGCCTTATATATCAGCTTCTATTATACTTCAATTAATGGGAGCAGTTGTACCATATTTCCAAAAGCTGCAGCAGGAAGGTGAAGAAGGAAGGAAGAAAATAACCCAGTTAACTCGTTATGGAACGGTGTTAATATCAGCGCTGCAGGCGTGGGGTGTTACAGTTAAGTTGATAAATACAAATGTACAGGGACTATCTATTGTTCCTGCTGCCGTTCAAGGATTTGGATGGACATTATCAACAGTAATAATTCTTACTTCGGGAACTGTATTTATGATGTGGCTTGGAGAACAAATTACTGACAAAGGAATTGGAAATGGTATTTCATTAATTATTTTTATAGGGATTATAGACCGGTTTCCTTTTGCCATTCTGGATGAATATAGATTAATTACATCAGGAACAAGAAATTTCGTGATTGAAATTGTTATAATAACGTTTATGATTTTAATAATTGCAGGTGTTGTTCTTGTAACCCAGGGTACAAGGAGAATCCCTGTTCAATATGCCAAGAGAGTTGTCGGAAGAAAAGTATATGGTGGTGTTACTCAATATATCCCATTACGTGTAAATACAGCCGGTGTTATGCCTATAATATTTGCACAATCAATTATGTTTATTCCTAATACTGTATTGTCTTTTTTCCCAAACAACGAATTTTTACAAGGATTAGCCGGTTATTTTCAATATACTTCGCCGGTGTATTCATTTGTATATGCATTAATGATAATATTCTTCACATATTTTTATACTGCAATAGCTTTTAATCCAAAGGATGTTGCGGATACAATGAAGAAACAAGGAGGATTTATTCCGGGTATAAGACCTGGAAAGCAGACTTCAGAATTTATTGATAATATTTTGACAAAAATAACTTTACCGGGTTCTTTCTTTTTGGCAATAGTAGCAATCTTACCGGCTTTTGTTTCTGCATGGGGTGTTTCCGGACAATTTGCTCAGTTCTTTGGAGGAACGAGTTTATTAATTATTGTTGGTGTTGCCTTAGATACATTGCAGCAAGTTGAGTCGCATCTGTTAATGCGACATTATGACGGTTTTATGAAAACCGGAAAAATTAGAAGTCGAAGAAGTTAAATTTGTGATATATATAAAATCGAAAAAAGAAATTGATTTAATTAGAGAGAGTTGTAGAATAGTTGCTGAAACTCTTCAATTATTAAAAGCAAATGTAAAGCCTGGAATTAGTACTTTAGAGCTTGATAAAATAGCTGAAGATTACATTTTAAGTAATAATTCGATAGCCGCTTTTAAAGGATATTCACAGGCTGGTTCATTTGATTTTCCGGGATCAATTTGTGCATCTATTGATGAAGAAATTGTACATGGAATACCTTCTTCCGACCGTATTTTGAAAGAGGGTGAAATAATATCTCTAGATGCTGGAGTTCTTAAGAACGGTTATTTTGGTGATGCTGCATTATCGGTTGCAGTGGGCGAAATATCAGCAGAGAAAAAAAGGTTAATGGAAGTAACTGAAAAGTCATTATATATTGGGATAGAAGAAGCTAAATTAAACAATCATGTGCATGATATTTCAGCTGCTGTTCAAAAATATGTTGAAGAAAACGGATTTTCTATTGTAAGAGATTTATGCGGCCATGGAGTCGGCAAATATCTGCATGAAGATCCATCAGTACCAAATTTCGGTAAAAAAGGTACAGGAGCTAAATTAAAAAAAGGAATGACCATCGCAATAGAACCAATGGTAAATATGGGTAGATATGAAGTTAGAACTAATTCGGACGGTTGGACAGTTCTTGCAATTGATGGACTACCCTCAGCTCATTTTGAGCATACCATTTTAATTTCGAATGGTAAACCGGAAATTCTAACAGTGTGTTGATGGCAAAACAAGGACCAATAAAAGTTGATGGAGTTGTAACTGAAACTTTACCAAATGCTCATTTTAAAGTAAAACTGGATAATGGACACGAAATTTTAGCACATATTTCAGGAAAGATGAGAATGCATTTTATTAAGATATTAGTAGGTGATAAAGTTTCTATTGAATTATCTCCATATGATTTAACAAAAGGTAGAATTACCTATAGATATAAATAACGGAGTTTAAAATGAAAGTTCGGGCATCGGTAAAAAAAATATGTGACAATTGTAAAATAATAAAAAGAAAAGGGGTTGTTAGAGTTATTTGTAAAAATAAAAAACATAAACAACGTCAAGGTTAATATTTAAAAGTAAGGAGAATTCAATTGGCTCGTATAGCAGGAGTAGATTTACCTAAAAGTAAAAAAGTTTTGTATGGTCTGCAATATATATTTGGAGTTGGCAAGACTGTTTCTTCTGAAATTCTGGAGAAATCAAAAGTTAATCCGGAGAAAAAGGTATCTGATTTAACTGATGAAGAGGTGGCGCAAATAAGAGCAGTAATGACATCTGATTATAAAGTTGAAGGTGCTCTTAGAAGTGAGGTACAACAAAATATTAAAAGATTAATGGATATAGGTTCATATCGTGGATTAAGACACAGGAAGAGTTTACCTGCTAGAGGTCAGAGAACCAGAACCAATTCAAGAACCAGAAAAGGTAAGCGGAAAACCGTTGCAGGTAAGAAAAAAACTCCTACTAAAAAATAATTGACAATTTGGAGGTATAAGATTTGGCTAAAGTTGCAAAAAAAGCGAAAAAGAAGACACATGTTGATGCAAATGGAGTTGCTCATATTAAAGCAACATTTAACAATGTGCTTGTAACTATAACGGATATTTACGGAAATACAATTGCATGGTCATCAGCAGGAAAAAATGGTTTTAAAGGCTCGAGGAAAAATACACCTTTTGCCGCCCAAGTTTCTGCTGAAGCTGCAGCAAAAGAAGCATATGATTTAGGATTGCGCAGAGTTGATGTATTCGTAAAAGGTCCGGGTTCCGGCAGGGAAGCAGCTATCAGAGCTTTAAATACTGCTGGTTTATTAGTTAATACTATAAAAGATGTTACTCCAATTCCTCATAACGGATGCAGGCCTCCAAAGAGAAGAAGAGTTTAATTTATATCGGAGAATAAAGTAAATGGCAAGATATACTGATTCAGTATGTAAATTGTGTAGAAGAGAAAGACAAAAACTTTTTCTTAAAGGTCAGAAATGCTATACTGAAAAATGCCCGGTTGAGATAAGAAATTATCCCCCCGGACAGCATGGCCTTTCAAGAAGAACAAAAGTTTCTGAATACGGGCTTCAGCTTAGAGAAAAACAAAAGATAAAAAGATTGTATGGCTTATTAGAAACTCAATTCAGAAATTACTTTGAAAAAGCAAATAAAGCAAAAGGTATTACAGGTGAAAACTTGGTTAAGATACTTGAAAGCAGATTAGATAATGTAGTGTTTAGAATAGGATTTGCTTCTTCACGTAAACAAGCAAGACAATTGATTCGTCATAGACATGTGATTGTAAATGATCGTTTAGTAGATATACCCTCTTATATTCTTAGTCCGGGTGATATTATTAAAATAAAAGAAAAGAGTAAGAAACTGGATGCAATCCATAGTTCGCTTAGGAGAGTTAAAGATAGTACGTATTCCTGGTTATCAATCGATAAAGCCTCGCTCTCAGGAACGTTTTTACAGGTTCCCGAAAGAGTTGACGTTCCTCTAAATGCTAATGAGCAATTGGTTGTTGAGCTTTATTCCAAATAAATAATTTTTTTAAGATAATAATTTAGAGGATTAATAATGAGTGTTCCATATTTAAAGATGCCAGAAGCAGTAGTTTTGGATGAGACAAGTTATACTAATTCCTTCGGCAAGTTTTTTTTACAGCCACTGGAAAGAGGTTATGGTGTTACGCTTGGCAATTCATTAAGGAGAGTATTATTGTCTTCTTTAACCGGTGCAGCTATTACTTCAGTTAAATTTAGCGGTGTTCTCCATGAATTTACGACAATTGAAGGAGCAGTTGAGGATGTTTCAGAGATCATTCTAAACCTTAAGCAAGTTAGAATGAAATTGCTCGCCAAAAAGCCGAATAAAATAGATATTTCATTCAATGGTGAAGGTGAATTTACTGCGGCAGACATTCAAAAATCAAGCTCTGAAATTGAGATATTAAATCCTGAGCTCCACATTGCTTCATTAAATAAATCTGCCAAATTTGATGTCGAAGTTAGAGTAGGTAAAGGAAAAGGCTATGTTCCATCTTCAGAAAATGTTTCTGAAGATTATACAATAGGTGTTATACCAATAGATTCTATTTTTACTCCTATAAAAAATGTAAAGTATGATGTTGAAAATGTTCGAATAGGAGATAAAAACGACTATGAAAAATTAACTCTAGAGATATTAACCGATGGTTCATTAACACCGGAAGATGCACTTACTCAAGCAGCAAAAATTTTAAGAGATCATATACAACTATTTATCAATTTTGATATTGAACAGGAAGAGGAACAAGCTGTAAGTCAAAAAGATAGTGAAAAGGAACGGATTAAAAGAATTCTACTTACGAATGTTGATGATCTTGAATTAAGTGTTAGATCTCACAATTGTTTAAAAGCTGCAAATATTAAAAACCTTGCTGATCTTGTCAGGAAAGATGAATCTGAAATGTTAAGATTTCGGAATTTTGGAAGAAAGTCTTTAGCCGAACTTATGGAGATAGTTGAAAATCTCGGTCTCGAGTTCGGAATGGATGTAGATAAATATTTAAAGGATGAGGTAGAAGCACCTTAGTTCGGCAGGAATAAAAACCGGTGTTATAAAAATTGTAATAAGGATTTTCAATGAGACATAGAGTAAAAGGAAGAAAATTAAATAGAACATCAAGTCATCGAAAAGCATTGATGGGAGCTCTTGCTACTTCACTCTTGAAGCATAAAAGAATTAGAACTACTACAGCTAAGGCAAAAGAAGCAAGAAGCTTTATTGAACCTTTAATTACCAAAGCAAAAAAAGATGATTTGCATTCCAAACGGCAAGTCATGAGAGTAATTCATGATAAAGAAGTAGTGAAAGAACTATTCAGTGAAATAGTACCTAAAATTGGGGACAGACCGGGCGGATATACAAGAGTAATAAAACTCGGAAACCGTATGGGTGACGCCGCAAGTATGTCAATTCTTGAGTTAGTCGATTACAATGATGTAATTAATAAGAAAGCAGAAGAGAAGAAAGAAAAGCGAGAAAAAAAACGTAAAGTAAAAGCTGAAAAAGAAGAAGAAGTTGAAGAAGCCAAAGTAGTTGAAGAGATACCGTCTGAAGAAAAAAATAAAAAATAAATAGGAATGAATATTTTATTAAAAGACGCTTCAATGCGAGGCGTCTTTTTTGTTTTAAATCATTTATATATTTATTTATGTTTGAAAAACAAGAATTTGTAGAATCAGTTTATCAGCTTTCACAGATCCCAAAAGACAATCTTCCGGTCATTATTTTATGCGGTAGATCTAATGTAGGGAAATCCTCATTTATAAATTCAATCTTTAATAGGAAAAATTTAGCAAAAACAAGCTCATCACCAGGTAAAACCCGATCAATAAATTATTATAAAATAGATAATAAGTTTTTTATTGTTGATTTACCCGGTTTTGGTTATGCAAAAACAAGTTTAGCAGAGAGGGCTTCATGGGGGAACCTTTTAACGAAATATATTAAAACCTCCATTAATATAATTTCGGCTTTCCATTTTATCGATAGCAGACATAGTCCCACAGATCTTGATTTAAGGTTGAATGAATTATTAAAATTTAAGAAAATCCCATATTTAATAATTCTTAATAAAATTGATAAATTAAAACAATCTGATTTGGCATTTTCTCAAAAAAGAATAGTTGAATTTTTTCCTGAACTAGTGTCAAAAGAAAACCTATTTGTATATTCCTCAATCAAAAAGTATGGAAAGAAGGACTTAATTCAAAAACTTACCGAATTAATTTATGAATAGAATTACGCTTGCTTTACATTATAGTAGTTTTATATTTATTTTTGTTTATTAATAACCTTCAACCTATTATCTATATGGATCGAAGACAAAAAAAAAGAATTCTTATTTTTTTAGTCGTTCCTCTGCTAGCAGTTTTTCTTTTCTTAACTGATGATCTGATTGCACGGGTGGTGATCATAGCTTTAATAGTAATCTATGTAGCATTTATTATTTTTTTAAGAGATACCCTTAGATTCAGTTCATCCTATTCTGACGAAATTCCATTGGAAGAAATTACCGATGAAGAGAATATACAACATGTAGAGAACATCGATGAATCATTTGAAATTATATCAAAGAATAAAGATATTGAAATTATAACTGCAGAAAACTATACTCCAGAAAGAAGTTATGCAAAGACAACATTAAAACCTTCTAATTTAAAAGAAAAGTTCGAAGAGATAGCGAACGAATCACTGCCTGCAGAATTGGGCTACGGAGGTCAATTTTCATTTGTCCTTGAAAAGATGTTAACAGTTATTAAAGAGGCATATGTAGCGAATACTGCTATTTTTTTCTGGTATAATAAACAAAAAGAAAAACTTACAATTGAAAAATATGTATCAAATTCCTCTGATGTTTCGAATAGAAAATTTGATATAGAAGATGATATTTTAAGCAAAATTGTACAAAAAGGCGAACCAGAACTTTTAAGTGATATTTCTACAATTGCCGAAACAGATGTAATAAGATATTATAATTCTGTCCAGGGCATTCGCAGCTTTGTAGGGGTTCCACTTTTTTATGATAAACAATTAATTGCAATAATTGCAGTAGATTCCAAGTTAGGTGATGCATTTGGTATTGAAACAATATATGCTTTGGGAAGATTTGTCCGTGTTATTACAATGATAATTGGTATATTCGAAGAAAAGCATTTCGAATCCTTATCGCAGGAAAGATTAAAAGGGTTAACTAATTTAATTAACCCTGAAAAGCGATTTGAAAATGAAGAAGATATAATTATAGCAATCCAAAATACAGTTAGTTATTTAATAAACTGGGATGCTTTTGCTTTTGTATATTATCAACCGCTTGAACAAATATTCAAAACTATAAAAATAATTAATAATACTTCCTTAAAGTACATTGGTCATAATCTGGAAATTGAATTAAACGGAACATTAGTTGGAAAATCTATTGTAACCGGAGTTCCAATAAAAATTGATGATACATCAACAGGAACCTATATAAGATTTGCTAAGGTAGAAGATGTAAGTTTCGACGGGTCATTTTTAGCTATTCCTTTAATTTATAACGCTCAAAACTATGGTGTTTTGTGTTTTGAAAGTTTAAAAAAGAATGCCTATACAAATGCAGATATTCTGTTTTTAAAGAATGCAGTATCACTTTTAGCTTTTATTATCTATTCATATTCCACACAAAAACTACTTAAAAGCTTTTTAAGCGTGGATATAGAAACAAAAGCGCTTAGTTCGGAAACCTTTAAAGAAAGAATGATAACCGATCTCGTAAAATCAGAGCAGCTAAAGGCACCGGGGGCTCTTGCATTAATCAGAATTGATGATTTCCTTGAACAGGAATCTTTATTTGACGGAAACCCTTTTGCAATGGTTTTAACATCAGTTTCAGAGATGATTATTAAGGAAATGACACCTTTGAACTTATTCGGAAGATTGGATGAAAAACTATTCGCAGTATATTTTTTTAATTCAAATACTAAAGATGTATTTATATGGGCTGAAAAACTTCGTGTGAAAATTGCAAGAAAACCTATTGCAGTAGTTTCAAAGCAAACTACTTATACAATATCTGTGGGGGTTGCTTCGGCAACAGGCAAACTAAACTATGATGAGATTGTGCACAATGCAGATCTTGCTCTTCAAAAGGCTCTTGAGAGGGGTGGAAATACAGTCCGTAATATAAATTAACCTATCTTAATCTCATTTTTAATGTGATATGAATAATTTCTTTTTAATAATCCTTGATGGTGTGGGGATTGGTGAATTACCGGATGCTATAGATTATGGAGATGAAAGTAGTGATACACTGTGTAATATTGCAGAAGCAGTTAATGGTTTGAATTTACCAAACCTTGAAAAATTAGGTATAGGAAACATAAAAGAGATTAAAGGGATAAAAAAAACAGATAAACCGATTGCTTCTTATGGAAAGATGAAAGAAGTATCAAAAGGAAAAGATTCGACTACAGGTCACTGGGAGATAGGGGGTTTATATGTAGATGTTGAGTTTTCCTATTTTCCGAATGGTTTTTCACAAGAAATAATAAATAAATTTTTGGAATTGACCGGATGTAAAGGTGTTTTAGGTAATAAAGCTGCATCCGGGACTGAAATTATTCAAGAACTTGGTGATGAACATGTTAAAACAGCATATCCCATTATTTATACTTCAGCCGATTCTGTTTTTCAAATAGCAGCGCATGAAGAAGTAATCCCTCTTAAGCGTCAATATGAAATATGTGAAATAACCCGTGAAAAAGTTTTAACTTCACCTCTAAATGTAGGCAGGGTTATAGCCCGTCCCTTTTTAGGACATAGCGGCAACTATATAAGAACAACAAATAGAAAAGATTACTCACTTGATCCGCCATCTGATACAATTTTAGACATTCTTTATAGGGAAAAAGTTATAACGGTTGCAATAGGAAAGGTTTCTGATCTTTTTAATAACAGAGGTATAAAAATTGCTGAACATACAAAATCCAATAAGGAAGGGATGAAAAAACTCCTGGAATACACTAAAAAAGTGAATAATTCATTTATTTTTACAAATTTAGTTGATTTTGATGTTTATTTTGGTCACCGCAACGATCCGCAAGGATTTGCGGAAGCTTTAATGGAATTTGATAAATTCTTAGATATTTTTTTACCGAAGTTAGATGAATCCGATGTAGTCATCATTACGGCTGATCATGGTAATGATCCAACTACTCCAAGCACCGATCATAGCAGAGAATATGTACCATTGCTTTTTTACAGAAAGAATAAAGAAAATTATAATTTAGGTATTAGGAAGACGTTTTCAGATGTTGGAAAGACAGCAGCGGATTTTTTCAATGTACAAAATTCGTTAAAAGGAATAAGTTTTTTAAACAAATAGAATATTTGAATCCTTTTTATGTGCTGTGCATCTTACAGCTCACTTTTGTGTACTTTACTAAATGGGAAAAATAATATATCTTAAATCTTAAGATTAAAAACTTTCAAATGATATAAATAAAATCATACAAGTTTGAGAAATATACAGCTAACTAAAACAAAGTAGTAATAAAATAAAATTTTAATATAAATAAACGTTTAAGAAAACATTCGAATATTAATTAACCTGCAGTATAATTTGAGATAATTGGCATAGTTTAATCAACTTCAATTAAAAGCGAGGTTAGCTTGAAAATTGTCAAACATTTTACAAACCGCGAAAGTCAATCTCTCGATAAATATCTTCAAGAAATTGGTAAAGTAGATCTGCTTACTGCTGAACAAGAAATTGGATTAGCAATAAGGATTAAAAAGGGGGAGCAATCTGCTTTGGAATTATTGACCAAAGCAAATTTAAGGTTTGTTGTAAGTGTAGCTAAGCAGTATCAGAACCAGGGTCTTTCACTTGGGGATTTAATTAATGAGGGAAATTTAGGACTAATTAAAGCTGCTAAAAGATTCGATGAAACAAGAGGATTCAAATTTATATCTTATGCAGTCTGGTGGATTAGACAGTCTATTCTTCAAGCGCTTGCAGAACAAGCCAGGATAGTAAGACTTCCTTTAAACCGGGTAGGTACTCTTAATAAAATAGGAAAAGCTTATAGTAACCTTGAGCAGGAATTTGAAAGAGAACCAAATGCTTCCGAACTGGCTACAGAACTGGATATGGATATAGGTGAAATATCTGATGCTTTAAAAATCTCAGGGCGTCATGTATCGATGGATGCTCCATTTACGCAGGGTGAAGAAAATAGTTTACTTGATATTATTCAGAATGATACGCAGCCTACTCCGGATTTCACATTAATGACAGAATCATTAAAAGCCGAAATAGAAAGGGCTCTTGCGAGTCTATCTGAAAGAGAAGCTGAAGTAATAAAGCTTTATTTCGGATTAAATAAAGAGCATTCTCTGACTCTTGAAGAAATAGGGGAAAGGTTTAACCTTACCCGGGAAAGGGTTAGACAGATAAAGGAAAAAGCTATCCGAAGATTAAGGCACGCGTCCAGAAGCAAAAGTCTGCGTGCATATTTAGGATAAAATCATGTGCTTCTAATACTGTCTAATCTGATAAAACGGATTTTGTTTGAAAGAAAATTATATAATACTTCTCATTTTTATAACAGCCGGAATGGTTATCTATTCCGGCTGTTCAGCTTCTTCTAATTCTGTTCGCTATAATGAAAAACCGGAACCAAAAGAGGGAAAGTCTACTGCTGTTAGGTATACTTCCGAAGAAGATAGTAAGAAAACCAGCACTGACAGTTCATTTAAATCCATAGTCTATTCAGACGATGAAGAGCTCCCGGTAGAGAAAAATAATGTTGATATATCATCTTTAATAAACAATAATAGATCAAGTGAATTGTCGACTGTTAGAGAAAAGATGCTGATGGAAATTATCAAATACTTAAACACACCTTATAAATTTGGAGGTAATTCGAAAAACGGAATAGATTGTTCTGCATTTACGCAAACAGTCTACAAGGATTGTGCTTCCATACCACTATTAAGAACAGCTCAAGATCAGTATGCTGAGGGTATTCCCGTTGAAGATGTAGATGAATTAAGATTCGGTGATCTGGTTTTTTTTGATACTCGCAGGAGTATTAAACCAGGGCATGTAGGAATTTATTTGGGAGATGATCTTTTTGCACATGCTAGTTCCAAACAAGGTGTTACAGTTTCATCTATGGAACTCGATTATTATTCAAAAAGATTTATGGGAGGAAGAAGAATAGAAGAGTTATATAGCTCTAATCCTTTATCAAAATGATTCATCAGCTTTTTTTTAACCTTATAACATGAAAATAGAGAAATTGAATGCCGAACGGAAATATCAAAAAGAAAACAACAGTTAAAAAAAAAATCATACGAAATTATAGCGGAATTTTTAAGCTCGCAGTTATTTTACTAATCACTGCTTTTGCTCTTTTTATGATTATAAATAATTTCTTTCCGGGTAAAAAAAGTGATAATGAATTTATGTTTAAAAAAGACGGGACTTTAACTTTTTCCGATTCATTAGGAAATACAAAAGCTAAAATAGATATTCAAATTGCCAATACTGATTTTGACCGGCAGCTTGGATTAATGTTTAGAAAATCAATGGGAGAAAACCAGGGTATGCTTTTTATTTTTCCACAAGAATCAGTTCAATCTTTCTGGATGAGAAATACTTATATATCCCTGGATATGATCTTTGTAAGTACAGATAAAAAAATAATTACAATTCATAAGGATACGAAGACATTATCAGATCAGACTTATAGATCAACAGGTCCGGCAAAATATGTACTAGAGGTAGATGCAGGCTTTTCAGATAAATTTAATATAAAGGTTGGGGATAACATTAATTGGGCGAAATAGGATCACACGATAATCATGAATCGTTAATTGGCTTTTGATTTTTTTAGATCCCGTAAAGTTCATTTTCTACAAGTTCACAGATTATATGAGCTACTGTGATATGTCCTTCCTGAATTCTTTGAACATTATTTGACGGAATGATAAGATGTACATCAACAAGTGATTTAAGTTTTCCACCTGAGCCACCCGTAAAGCCAATTATTTTCATTTCCTTTTGTTTTGCGGCTTCAATTGCTTTTAGAATATTGGGAGAGTTGCCGCTAGTTGAAATTGCAAGGAGGACATCGCCATTCTGTCCTAGACCTTGAACATTTCTGGCAAATACATTCTCAAAGCCTATATCATTTCCACCTGCAGTTAGATTTGAAGTATCGGTAGTTAATGCTATTGCAGGAATGGCTGGTCTATCGATTTCATGACTTAGTCTAATTACAAATTCAGCTGCTATATGCTGGCAATCAGCAGCGCTTCCTCCATTACCGCAAAGAAGTAATTTATTTCCATTTCGAAATGCACTAACCAAAAGATCAACTGCAGAAAGTAAATCATCCAGACACTGCTGCTGAATTTTTAATTTTGTCTCAGCGCTTTCAGTAAGGGAATTATTAATAAATTTTATCTTATCCAAAATATAACCGTAAATTATACTTCAAGGGCAATTTTATAATGAACGGCATCTGCGAAATATTTTAACATCTCCCAGTTACTTTCATTTTCAAAATGATTTCCTGTAACAATAATTTTCGCTCCATTCATAACTTTATTTCTAGCATCTTTTGGATTCCTTATTCCTCCTCCAACAATTAAGGGGATAGAACAATATTCAGATACGGCTTTGACCATAGCATCGGGTACGGAGTTTTCTGCTCCCGAGCCGGCTTCCAAATAAATGAATTTCATTCCCAGATACTCAGCTGCTAGAGCAGTAGCAGCCGCAATTGCAGGTTTTTCACGAGGAATGGGAGGACTTCCATTCATATATTGTGCGGTTGTCAGGCTTCCTGATTCAACTAAAATATACCCGGTTGAAATGGGCTCAATTCCCGATTTTTTAATGATTGGTGCTGCAATTACTTGTTTTCCAATTAAGTGTTCCGGGTTTCTACCGCTAATTACGGAGAGAAACAAAATTGCATCTGCTTCAGAACATATTTGATTTTCAGAACCAGGAAAGATAATAATCGGAAGAGAACTAATACTTTTAACATTTTCAATGAATTCAATAAAATTTCCAGCTAATAGTAAACTGCCGCCGACTAGAAAACCATCGACACCTGATTTCTCACATTTTTGAATAAAGGATGATAATTTATCCAGCGATAATATATCAGGATCCAGCAGAATTAGATATGCTGCTCCTTTACCGGTTATTATATTTAACAGGTGATTGTATATTTTCATTTTAGTTTAGAAAATCCAATAAAATATAAATACTTTAACAAAGATATAAAAGATGCTCTAATATTAAAATTCTAACATAAAAAAATGTTTGTTTTATTCATATCTGCTCATAATAAAAGTTAAAGAAACTGATTCTATTTTTACCATACAACGTTTTAGGCACCTGTTTTTAAAATTTTATGTACTTATTACACTATTTATGAGCGTATGTAGAGCGTATGTGAAGCGTATGTGGAGTCTATATGGAACGTATGAAACTTTAAGGAAAAGCAGGAGAAAAGGTGAATGTTAAGAAGGTAACTGCTAATGGACACATGTAAACTTTTAGATGGCGCAAATATTGGGTAAGAGATTCTTCACCCTTGCGGGTTCAGAATGACAATTTTGAGATGTTATAATGAATATTCTTTTGTAACTCTGGTACCTACCAAAATAATTAAAGGCAAAAGTTTTTTTACAGTCTTAAAATGAAAAATACCTAATAATAGTTAATCAAGGTTTCTCTACTTCAATAAAATTAATTTCCGGGATGTTAATTGATAACCATTTCTTAGTATTGCACAATAGAATCCGGATGCTACTTTTTGATTATTTTGATTTGTTCCATCCCAGAAAATTATACCATGGTGAGTGAGCTGGGCATAACTTTTAATTAATTCACCGTTTACAGATATTATATCAATCCTTGAAACTGAATTATCAGGTATATTATATTCAATTTTACATTCCGGATTAAAGGGATTAGGGTAGGCATTGACATAAAATTTTTCCGGTACTCTTTTTTTATGAGAAACTCCTGCAATATTTGAAGTTTTTAAGACAAAATGACAAATAGATTCGGCAGGTAATATATATGAAAATGAATTATTGCTTATGCTGTCAACCGGGGAAATTTCCTTAATTACAGTACTATTTTTATCAAGTTTCCAGACCCTCCCGCTGAGAATGTCTTTTGGTGAAGATACTTTAAAATTACCGGTTATATTATCATTAAAATTTTTATTAATAATTATTAAGTGAATCTCATTTTCTTCCTTATTAATTGAACTATAAATTGAACAATTTATACTATCACTTGTTTGAGAAGGGATATAGATAATTTCCGAAGGTTGAATTATTTCCATCGTAATTTCTGTACATTTTATAGGCTGCAGAAACATAATTTGAGGAATTATTCACTTTCCAGAATGAACCAAAATAAATACCGTATTTGCCAAATATACCTAGAACATCATCGACAGCAATTGCACCAGTAATATCATTTTCACCACCATAAGAGAACTCAGTAAAACCCAATTTTGTGCCCGGATAGTACTTATTTATAGAATTTATTAAGGAGGGGATAAGAGGGAGCAGTTTTGTCCCGGATTGAGTAATCCAGCTTTTTTCTTTATAATTTTTATCCCATAAGGTTCTTGGAGCCTGTACCCGTGCTAATTTATCTGCATTTGTATTAGCATTGTTGTCAGTTATTCTATTATCACCCATTGCTTCAGGATACCAATGAACATCAAGGACATCAAGCAATCTTTTTCCCGAAGTATTTTCAGCTTCTTTCATTTTATCAAGATAATAATCAATAAACCATGAATAACCTTTTCCGGACCTAACTGTATTCCAGTCAACTGCATTTTGGAATGTAGTATATGCATTAAAACCATACAATGCAGGACCGAATAT
This sequence comes from uncultured Ignavibacteriales bacterium, assembly GCA_963848195.1. Classification (GTDB taxonomy): domain Bacteria; phylum Bacteroidota; class Ignavibacteria; order Ignavibacteriales; family Ignavibacteriaceae; genus CAVQBP01. The sequence goes on from CAWKCY010000001.1 coordinate 142,427, forward strand.
TTCAGCGTAGTGATCGACATCTTTTACTGCACCGGCAAGAGAAATTGTGCGAGCAATTATTTCATTACACGTTATTTTAACGGGATGAATCCTTGGATGATTTTCAGACCATAGGGTAGGTTCATTGTCCATGGCATATCCTTTAATTCCGGTTGGTGAATCAGCTTTGCCATATCTGTTCACCAGGAAATTAATGTACTCATCCATATATACATTAGTATCTGAAATATCAGGTTTTAAATTGAACGGACTCCCTTTCTGAAATTTAACTTTATCCCAGCGAGGAGAGGGAGCTGTTTCGGCTTCGGTGACAGCACCATTTTTATCCTTAGAAACATAACCAGCCATTTGAAGAGTGATTAAAGAATAAGCTCCCAATTGGAGAGATTGATTATGAAAAGTTGTTGTTACAATTCCAGGTACATTTGAGCTGTCATCCGGAATTCCTTCAGCCTGCACAAGATAATTATCACTATAATGGTAATAATCTTTACCTGCATTAGAAGCATTATTTTCCCAATTATAACCGGTTAATCTATTGCCGCCTAGTCTATGAGATGACCAGTTTTCACCACCACCCAATAATTGATTGGTTCCATATATATATGGGCTAATGGATTTAAGAGAATCATTGGAAGATACTGTAAATGAAACTTCCTGAGAAAAGATATTTATACTTAAAAATAATAATAATGGAAATAAAACGATAAGAAAAATTTTCATAGTAGAAACCAAAAGAATAATATAGTATTTTTAATAACTGAGGTACGCAGGTACAAGTATTAAAGATGACATATTTACTTTTAAAATTAAAGATTTATCTGAACTTACTGATTAATAAAAATCGAAGATAATTTTTATTTTAAAAGATGTCATCTTTAATCATGTGTAACATCAGTTAGTAAGTTAAAAAAATAAGTGCTTGAAAGATATTTCAAAAATCATCCCAAAAAATTATTGGAATAATCACTTTCTAGCAACAAAACCATAAGACCAATATAATTAAAAAAACAAAAATAAATTTAGAATTCAATAGGATTTTCATTTAATCCGGAATAATTTCAATATAAATATCTCCTTAAATTTCGAATTTTAACTAATTATTAAATTCATAAATAATTATTATATTGATAAAATGAAAAATTTGAACATTTAAGACTTTAATAATTTAAACGTTTTTTTGCTGGCATTATTTATGTCTTTTAACTATTCTTAACAATATAAAGAATACGCATGAGTTTAAGTATACTAGACATATCAATTATAGCCGGATATTTACTAGTTGTTATCTTACTAGGGGTATTACTTACAAAAAAGGCTTCCAAAGATTTAAATAATTATTTTTTGGGTGGAAATAAAATTCCCTGGTGGATTTTGGGAATATCCAATGCATCCGGAATGTTTGATATTACAGGAACTATCTGGCTGGTTATGCTTCTATTTATATATGGGGTTAAAAGCATTTTTATTCCATGGGCCTGGCCAATATTTAACCAGATATTTTTGATGGTATTTATATCTGCATGGTTGAGAAGATCAAATGTTATGACGGGGGCTGAATGGTTAAGAACAAGGTTCGGAGAAGGAAGGGGAGCTTTTCTATCCCATATAATAATCGTAGTTTTTGCTATAGTAGGAGTAATAGGATTTTTGGCGTATGGTTTTAAGGGGTCGGGATTATTTTTTAAGACATTTCTACCCTGGGATTTTTCAGCAGATACATATGCTTTAATAATTATGGCACTGACGGCAATATATGTGATTAAGGGCGGGATGTATAGTGTCGTTCTAACTGAAATTATACAGTTTACAATAATGACTATAGCTTCAATTGCAATAGGAATTATAGCCATGTACAAAGTAAGTCCCGAAGCTTTACAGGCTGTATTACCATCAGGCTGGGATCAGATATTGTTTCATTGGAAATTAAATATGGATTGGTCTCATGTACTGCCTGATCTTAATGCAAGGATATCAAGTGATGAATATTCTATTTTCGGATTCTTTTTCATGGTAATATTATTTAAAGGGTTTCTGGTGAGCATGGCAGGTCCTGCGCCGAACTATGATATGCAGCGTGTTTTAGCAACAAAAAATCCAGTTGAAGCTTCTAAGATGAGTGGAATGGTAAATGTTGCATTATTTTTCCCGAGATATATGATGATTGCGGGATTAACAGTATTAGCATTAGCATTTTATGTCCCACAAATAAGATCGATGGGTGCAAATTTTGATTTCGAGAGTATACTCCCAATTGCTATAAGAGATTTTGTACCCGACGGACTCAAAGGAGTTTTAATTGCCGGTTTGGTAGCTGCTTTTATGTCAACATATGCTGCAACTGTGAATGCTGCTCCTGCGTATTTAGTTAATGATATATATAAAAGATATATTAAACCGAATGCAAGTGAAAGAGCATACGTAAGAATGAGCTATCTTGTATCATTTGGAGTAATAGCGGTAGGCTGTGTATTTGGATTTATGACAAAATCTGTTGACCAAGTGACTTTATGGATTGTTAATTCACTTTACGGAGGTTATACAGCGGCTAATTTTCTAAAGTGGTACTGGTGGAGGTTCAACGGATACGGTTATTTCTGGGGAATGGTTTCCGGCCTGGGATCATTATTTATTGTTCCAACATTATTTCCAGGATTAAACTCACTTGAGTCATTCCCAGTTATTCTTGTAATATCTCTAATTGGCTGTATTGCGGGGACTTATTTAACAAAACCTGATGATGAAGAAGTTTTAAAAAATTTCTATATGACTGTAAGACCATGGGGATTCTGGAAACCAATTCATGATAAAGTTATTAAAGAACATCCGGAATTTATTAAAAATAAAAATTTTAAGAAGGATGCTGCTAATGTTTCAGTTGGTATAATATGGCAGCTCAGCTTGATGATTATACCAATCTATATGGTAATAAAGAAATTTGATTATATGGTAATAGGGATTGTAATTTTAATTATTACTTCAATCTTTTTGAAGTTCAAATGGTGGGATAAGCTTGAAGAAAATTACGGAGAAAAAAATAGTAAACCTCTAATTGCAGTAGAGAATGGCATATTTGAACTCAAAGAGGAAAAGAAATGACGGAAAAGAAATTCAATGAAAAAGTTAAAGAACTTTTCAATGAATATGAAAAATTAGTTACCAGAAAAAATGAAAAATTAAAAGAAAAGAATAGGATTGTTAGGCGATATAGATATCCCATTTTAACTGCTGCACATACACCAATTTTCTGGAGGTATGATCTTAACTCTAAAAAAAATCCGAATTTAATTGAAAGACTTGGAATAAACGGGGTATTTAATTCCGGCGCAATTGAGTTGAATGGTAAAATACTATTAGTTGTCAGAGTTGAGGGAAATGATAGGAAATCATTTCTTGCTGTTGCAGAATCTACCAACGGTATAGATAATTTTAGATTTTGGTATTATCCTATAATTATGCCGGAAACAGAGAGACCGGATACTAATGTTTATGATGCAAGAATTGTACAGCACGAAGACGGATGGATTTATGGAATATTCTGTACAGAAAGAAAGGATCCTAGTGCTCCCGAAAGTGATACGTCAGCCGCTGTTGCTCAAGCAGGGATTGCGAGAACAAAAGATCTTAAAAAGTGGGAGAGACTGCCTGATTTAATAACGAAATCTCCCCAGCAGAGAAATGTGGTTCTTCATCCAGAATTTGTAGATGGAAAGTATGCATTTTATACACGCCCGCAGGATGGATTTATTAGTGCAGGGACAGGAGGGGGAATTGGATGGGGACTGTCGGATAGTATTGAGAAAGCAGAAATTGATGATGAGAGTATTATAGATGATAGAGTTTACCATACTATTAAAGAAGTAAAAAATGGATTAGGACCTGCACCCATAAAAACGGAAAAGGGATGGCTGCAAATGGCTCATGGAGTAAGAAATACAGCCGCAGGATTACGATATGTACTATATATGTTTTTAACTGATTTAAAAGAACCTGATAAAGTTATAGCAGCACCAGGCGGATATTTTCTTGCACCAAAAGGGAAGGAGAGGGTTGGTGATGTATCCAATGTAGTCTTTAGCAATGGATGGGTGAAGAGAAGCAGCGGTAAAATTTTAATTTATTATGGTTCGTCTGATACAAGGATGCATGTTGCTGTTTCGAATATTGATTTGCTACTTGATTATGTTATGAATACTCCTTCAGATAAGTTAAGAAGCGCTGAATGTGTAAAACAAAGGAATGAAATGATTTCGAGGAATCTTAAAGTTATGAAAAGCTTAAAGCTATAATTTGTTCATCTCACGCCTCCTTAGAAATGCTGTACTGATTGTGCGGCATTTTAAATTACGGTATAATATTTTTTTTATCAAAATAACTATTTCAACAAAAACCAACCGGATAAGAGTGAAAAAATCAATAATAGTATTGTCTTCGATATTCAGTTTATTACTAATTCATTGCGGTTCAACAAGTCAATTTGAAACTTTTGTAACTGCAAGGCAGGACAAACTAATGGAAGGAGATAAAGAACTAAAATTTGTTTCCTTTAATATTCCTAATCTTCTTTATATTGAGGATTACTTCCCTTTTGAAGCATCAAGTCCATGGCGGCTTCCAACAGAATATGAAATAAGGGATGCACTTAAGACAATTAAAGAGCTTGGAGGCAAAGTAACAAGGATGTATGTTTTATCAGTGCGCAGACCCGGAGAATCAAAAAAGATTATTCGTTATATCGAAGGTCCGGGTCAGTTCAATGAAAAGGCATTTCGGGCATTGGACAAAGTACTTCAGATTGCAAATGAAGAAGGGGTTAGATTAATAATTCCATTTGTGGATAATTGGTTATGGTGGGGAGGGAAAGCAGAGTATGCTGCATTTAGAGGTAAAAAACCGGATGACTTTTGGACAGATCCGCAGTTAATATCCGATTTTAAAAAGACTATTGATTTTGTTGTAAATAGAAAAAACAGTTATACGGGAGTGTTATACAAAGATGATAAATCTATATTAGGCTGGGAAACAGGAAATGAACTGAATGCTCCTCAATCTTGGCACAAAGAAATTGCAGATTATATTAAAAGTATCGATAGGAATCATTTAGTAATAGTCGGACTTTACAAACTTGATGAACAGGCAGTGCAGGATACTAGCTTTGATATATTAACGACGCATTTTTACGGACCGCTATCAAGAGCGGAAGCCGGGATTCCTGAAATAAAAAAATTGACACAAGGGAAGAAACCATATTTTGTAGGCGAATTCGGATATTCAACTCTAAATGATGTTAAAGCTATAATTGATACGACAATTAATAATGATTTATCGGGAATAATGATCTGGAGTTTAAGGTTCCATTCACGAGACGGCGGATTTTACCAGCATGGAGAAAATTTCGGAGTGAGTGCTTATCGATTTCCAGGCTTTAAGTCAGGTGAAAGGTATCATGAAAAAGAAATTATGAATTTTATGAGGGAAAGCGCCTATAAAATTAATGGTGAACAAGAGCCGCCACTGCCTATTCCAGCTCCTCCAAATCTACTCAATATTGATGATGTTTATGATATAACATGGCAGGGTTCAACGGGGGCATCTTCATATGCTATTGAAAGGAGAGAAAAGGGTTCAGATGAATGGAAAACTATTGCGGAAAATGTAAGTGACGGGAATATTGTCTTTCGTCCTTTATTTTATGATTCAACTGCAGAATTAGGTAAAAGTTATTATTACAGGATAATAGCGAAAAATAATTCCGGTTCGTCTGTTCCTTCCAATGAAATGGGACCTATTGATGTTACATATAAGAAGTTTATTGATGATATGAAGGATTCATCAAAAATTATTACTAAATCAGACAGTCTGGTTTTTCTTTCATACCAGGATTCGTACAGAGCAAAAGAAGACTACAGCAGGTTAAAGGGGAGGGATGGTTCATATATTGTGTATGAAATGCCTAAAGAGATGGATTCTATAAAAGTTGAACTTTTCTTAATGCCTCCTTCAAATATGATATCGGGTAATCAATGCGGATTAGATATATATACTTCCGACTCACTGAATGATTCAAGTTTTACGATATTAAATACTAAAATGGAGACTTTTCCTCCGTTAAATAACTTTTATAAATTTTTTATTCCGGCGGTTTATACTTGTGCTGAATTCCCATTAAATAGTAAGTATTTGAAAATAAAATTTGACGGAGAGGCACAGTTAAGCAGAGTTGAGATTATTTATTCTACGATTAAAAAACCGGATCCTGACATTGTTACAATTGGAGGCAAGGAATAGTATATAGGCTGATATTATTTTAGGTTTATTGTTAAATTGTTTAATGTAAAATCTAATTTCTATAAAAAATAATAGATTAAGCAATATATCACTCATACGGAATGAAGATAACGTTGATTAATTTTGTTTCTACAAATATTCGCTCTTCCGTAGTGAAGAGATTTTACAAAATTTATAAATCTTTGTTAAAAGAGGGTACATATGAAGCTTTTCATTTTACTTATAGTTTTAACTTTAATAATTAAAGCAGAAACCGGAAAGAAAACATCGATGGAAATACCGGCTATTTTTTCAGATAATATGGTCCTTCAGCAAAATACAAATGTTTCTTTCTGGGGTAAAGGGAATCCCGGTGAAACAGTTTTAATTAGCTCAAGCTGGGGAGAAAAAACAGATACAAAGGTTAAGGATGATAGTACATGGATAATAAAATTGAAAACAGAAAAAGCAGGCGGACCCTATGTAATTAATGTTCAAATTGGCGATTCCAGCATTGAATATAAAAATGTTATGCTTGGTGAAGTATGGTTATGTTCCGGGCAATCGAATATGGAAATGCCCCTTGAGGGATGGCCCCCTCAGAATTTAATTCAAAATTCCGTTGAAGAAATAAAAGAAGCGAAATATCCTGAAATAAGATTTTTTACTGTTGCACGAGCAGTTTCAAATAAGCCTGAATTTGACTGCAGCGGAACATGGAGTGAATGCAGTCCTGAAACAGCGGCAAAATTTAGTGCAGCTGCATATTTTTTTGGAAGGAGATTATATAAAGAACTGAAAATCCCTATCGGTTTGATTTTTTCAAGCTGGGGAGGAACAAAAATACAATCATGGATTAGCGGCAAATATCTAAGCCAGTTAGATGAATACAAATCAATAATCAAAAAAATTGATTCATCAGGACCCGAAGTTGAAAAGCTGCATAACTGGATAAATCAACATCCTACTATTGATGTCAGCAAAAAGAAACCTGAAGAAATGTGGAAAAACCTGGAATTTGAAGATAACATTTGTTCTAAAGTTGATTTTGATGACAGCACATGGAAGACTATGGAACTTCCAAGACTTTGGGAAACAACTGAAGTAGGGGATTTTGATGGAGTTGTATGGTTTAGAAAGAAAATAGGGATTCCGAAAGATTGGATAAAAAAAGATCTTGTATTAAACTTAGGACCTATTGATGATATGGACAGAAGTTATGTGAATGGTACTCTTATAGGAAGTATTGAAGAGCCAGGTTATTGGCAGACACCGAGACTTTACAATATACCACAAGATTTAGTAACCGACTCAACCTTAACTATTGCCGTAAGGGTTCTTGATAACGGAGGGGGCGGGGGATTATGGGGTAATGGAGTTAAGATGCAGATTCATCCGAAATCGGATAGTACAAATAGTATTTCTTTGGAAGGAAACTGGAAATATCTTCCCGTAGCAGAATATGCCAATAATATATTTTACTTATATAAAGTTAAAGGTGAAGAGTTTTATTCTCGCCCTAAAACTAGTATAGTTGTTGGTCCGAATACTCCTACAATGCTTTATAACGGAATGATAGCACCTGTAGTTCCATATTCGATAAAAGGAGTACTCTGGTATCAAGGTGAATCTAATTCTGATTTACCAGAAGATTATAATAATTATAAAACGTTATTTCCTTTAATGATTAAAAACTGGAGGGGAGATTTCGGAGAAGGAAACATTCCTTTTTATTATGTTCAGATAGCTCCGTATGCATACGGTGAAAATTCAAAATCATATGTAGTTAGAGAAGCTCAGTTTCTGACTCTATCGGTGCCAAATACAGGAATGGCAGTAACGCTTGATATTGGAAATGTTAACAATATTCATCCAGCAGATAAGCAGGATGTTGGTAAGAGGCTGGCATTATGGGCGCTAGCTAAAAACTATAATAAAAATATTACTTATTCAGGACCTCTTTATAAATCAATGAGAATTGAAGGGGATAAAATTGTTCTATCATTTGACCATGCTGACGGGGGATTGGTTTTAAAAGAAATCAATGGTAAAAATAATTTTGAAATAGCGGGAGCAGACAGCAATTTTACGGATGCTGTTGTCAAAATAGAGGGGAATAATCTGATCGTTTCAAATAAGAAAATAAACAGTCCTAAGGCTGTAAGATATACCTGGAGCAATACAGCGGAGGCTACTTTATTTAATAAGGAAGGTCTGCCGGCATCTACTTTTAAAACAGATAAGTGGGATGAATAAAGAGAGTTATGAGGAAGCAGATAAAAGTTGTGCAACTTTATTTCCATGATTTAAATTCTTCAGTTCCGAGACCAAGTTTGAGTCCTTTATAAAGGTTTAAATGAGTAAATATTATGGGAAAATTATTATTATTTATTTTAATTATTGTTGTTTCAGTTACTTCAATAAGGAGTGAAACTTATAACATTAAAGATTTTGGGGCAGTGGGAGATGGAAAAACTTTAAATACATTAGCTATTCAAAAAGCTATTAACAAATGCCGGGATGCCGGGGGCGGCGTAGTTTTAATTCCAGCCGGAACTTTCATCTCAGGCACAATACAACTTTTCAGTGATATTAATCTTCATTTAGAAAGCGGAGCTGTTCTTAAAGGGAGCGAAAAAGTATCCGATTATTATTTAAATAAAATCAGGGTCGGGTTAATCTATACTGAAAATTCCAGCAATGTTTTTATTACCGGACATGGAAATATTGATGGAAGCGGTGATGTTTTTGTAGATCAAAATCATTCCAAGATATTTGATTCTGTAAGCACACAATATACACGTCAAGGGAATCACTTCCGTGAAGTGAAACATGGGCTAGGAGATGGTCCTTTAGTCCCACTTGACAGACCTTTCCAGATGATTATTTTTTCTAACTGCAAAAATGTTACGGTAAGCGGGGTACTTATTTCAAATTCACCATTTTGGACTCTGCATTTTGCCGATTGCGATGGAGTCATTGTCAGCGGAATTAAATTATGGAACAATCTTATGATTCCAAATAATGATGGAATAGATATGACATCAAGTAGTAATGTCCTTATATCAGATTGTGATATCCGAACCGGTGATGATGCAATTGCCGTTACAGGTTACTCCCATCATTTTGATTTGCCGGGATATAAAAATATTATACATGATTCCGAAAATATTACAGTTACCAATTGTTATTTGGTATCACGTTCAAGTGCAATACGTATTGGAGGCTGGGATCAAAATAATATGCGTAATTATACTTTTAGCAATATTGTAATTTCAAATTCCAACAGGGGAATTAATTTATGTGTTAGAGATAAAGGGTCAATTGAAGATTTAAATTTTTCTAATATAATTATAAAAACTCATCTTCATACAGGGGACTGGTGGGGAAATGGAGAGCCAATTCATATATCAGCGATAAAGGGACAGGATAGTGTTGGGTTAGGAGAAATTAAGAACATAAAATTTAGTAATATTATAGCCGAAGGGGAGTCAGGTATTTTATTATTTGGAACCAGGGAAAGCATAATAGATAATATTTCATTTAAAGATATAGAATTTAAGCTTGATGAAAGTCCGCTAAATCCGGTTTGCGGTGGGAATTTTGATTTGCGGCCTGCCATTGATCAGAAGTATAGTATGTTCAAACATGATATCCCGGCATTTTATGCGGAATATGTTAAAGATGTTAAAATAAATGACTTTGAAATAAAATGGGGAAATGTAGAAGAATCGTATTTCACTAATGGAATTGAATTCTCTCATTTTGAAAACATATCGATAAATAATTACATAGGAGATCCAGCACCTTCAAATAAAAATGCTGCAGCCATTTCAATAGAAGATGGAAAGCAATATCGAATATTAAATTCTTATCCTATTAGAAGTGATTCCAAATTTTTGATAAAAAATAATGTTATTGAATAGATAAAATGCATTTTAATATCAAATTATTTTCTTTTATTTGAAAAAATTATAATTAAATTTCAGGGACATGAATATTAAATTTAAACAAAAATGGGGCTTTATATTTCTTCTATTTGTAACTATTACTTATCTCGCAATTTTTTTCTTTGATTATAGTTATCCCGAAAAAAAAGTAAAAGAAATTTATTTTGCAGATAGAATAACAGCAGCTCATAAAATCTTGATAGATGAATATAATAAGCTTAATGCCGGGAAGGTAAAGGTTATTGCCGTTGATTTTCCTAATGCCGACTTCAGTACTAATGAAAGGAAAGAAGTTGTTGCGCGTTCTTTAAGGGGGCATGGAGATGGTATAGATTTATTTGCTGTTGATGTTATCTGGGTAGAAAGGTTTGCAAAATGGTGTGAACCTTTAGATAAATATTTTACGGAAGAAGAGAGAAATAAAATATTGGATAAAGCACTTGGTTCCTGCTATCACGATGGAGAATTAGTAGCAGTCCCTTTAGATCTTGTACAAGGTGTAATGTACTATCGTAAAGATCTACTTGAAAAGTTAAAAAACGGAAAAGCAATTATTAATAAAATCAATAATTATATAACCTGGAAAGATTTTATTATTCTAAGTAAAGATGCAGGTATAAAGGAACCTTTTTTTACTTTTCCCGGAGCTGATTTTGAAGGATTTGTATGTTGTTATGATGAACAACTGTTGAGTTTAAATCCGAACTATTTTGAAGAAGAAGGTTTTAATTTTGAAACTCCAGAAGCAGAGAAAGCTTTAAACTTATTTGTTGATTTAATTAATAAATATAAGGTATCTCCCCCTATAGTTTCTGATCTAACAGATTTTTTAAGTTTCGAGTATTTTATAAAAAATGATGGTATATTTCTTAGGGGGTGGCCGACTTATGATAAAGATTTTAACGAAGAGCCATACGATAAAAAGAAACAAAGTAATTTATTTAAAGCCCCGGTACCTTATTTTAAAGAAGGAAAACCTGCATCAGTATTTGGCGGCTGGGATTTGATGGTCTCAAAGTTTTCAGATAAAAAAAAGGATGTTATTGATTTTGTTAAATTTTTATTGAGTGATAAATCACAGGAAATATTTTATAAAGAAAGTGCTTACTATCCAATTATAAAAAAATTTTATGAAGATTCTTCGTACATTAAAAAATATCCCGAAGTGCTTATATATAAGGAACAAATGAAAACGGGTGTTCACCGTCCGGCTCATATTGAGTATACTAAATTTTCTAAAATTATGTCATATTATTTTAATGAAGCATTGAAAAAAAAGATTTCTGTAAAAGAAGCATTAATAAAATGTACAAAGGCTATCCAGCTAGATAAGCTAATGGTACAGTGATTAAAAAAATCTCTTTACGAAATTATGGAAAAGAAGAAATTTTCGAATAAGATCTCCAAATACCGTTTTGAAATAAAGCATATAACTATCTTTTTTACTGTATTAATTCTGCTGCAGATCGTTATGGTATTTGTTCAAAAATCGTCATTAAATGATTTCTTAACTGAGACTCAGGACTGGTACAAACAATATTCTGCAGAACGTTTAGCACTAATAACATCAACATCAATGGAATTATTATTTGAAAATTTATTTTTGAACAAATCTTTATCTCAGATGGAAGATACCAAAACAATTTATTCTTTTAATGTAATATTCAAACAGCAATTAATTCAAAAAGCAGTGAATGACATTTGTCTAATCTTAATAAGAGACAGGAGAGTATATGTTATAGACAGTGGTCAAAAGCTGGAATCGTATTTAAATGGTGATCTAGAACCTTATGATCTTAATCCCAACCCTCATCATAATGCTGTAAACTTGTTTTTAACGGTAAAAGATAAAATGAAAGCTTCGGAAGTAATTTACAGTACACTTCAGAATCAAAAGACATATAATATACTTGTACCTTTTGTACCGGACGGCGAATACCTTGGTGTAATGTATATGAAAATAACTCCTGATTTCACATTTTTAACAGAAGAGATAGGGGCAAATTTTGATAAGTTTTCAGTAATATATTCATCTTTAATTTTCATTGGACTAATTGCGATATTTTTGGTTTCATCGCAGGCAGTAAAAGAAAGAAATGAAGCCCAGGAGAAGTTATTTGAAGAGCATAAGGAATTATTAAAGAACGAAATAAGATATGAAAAGGAGTCTGTTTTTACAAAGCGAATATATCATACGCATCATAAAGCAGAGAAAATTATGGGATTTATTAAAGAAGACGTAAGGCAGATGAATCCTGAAAACCTAGATGATATTAAGAAGCGGGTAATAACATATTCCAATTTTATTTCCAGGATAATATATGATATGAAATGGTATGATCAGGAAGTAAATACAATTGTAAATCCGATGTTTAAGACAAATATCAATAGAATTATTGAGTTTATTCTAAAACATGTATTCCTTAGGATTTCAAGTAAAAATGACATGTTTGAATTTGAACTTGACCTTGATAGTTGTCTTCCGATAGTGCATGTTAATGAATTCGTAGTATGGGAAATACTGGAGCCGCTAATACAAAACAGCATAGATCACGGGAATAAAAGATCTGTTAAGATAAAAATCTTAACAAAATATAATAAAGAAAAAAACAGTTCGGTTATCATAATTTCAGATAACGGAGTTGGAATAAATGAAGAACTTTTGAAAGTGGGTGAAAAAGGTATCAAAAAGATATTCATGGAGAACGAATCAACAAAAATTAACAGAGATATCAATTCAGGATACGGCTGTTACATTGCATATCAAATGGCCGTAGGCCGCTGCGGCTGGGAATTGAGCGCAGAAAATTTAGATGAAGGGGGCTGCAAGTTTACTATAAAAATTAAGAATTAATTTACCCCATTTATGCAGGGATAAAAATAAGTTAAAAAATAACAGAGAGAATTGAATGACAAATAACAATATTAATATTCTTTTAATTGAAGATGAAGATTTCGATGTAAGGCGGATAAAAAATACAATTAATTATTATGAAACGAGAATCAAGGTTCTTGATACAGTTTCAAACGGAAGGGCAGCTCTTGAACTTATTTCACAGAATCCAGAGAAATATGATGTTGTAATTTTAGATTATCAAATTTCCGGAGGATTAAAGGGGGAAGAACTAATAATTAAAATTAAGGAGCATAATCCGATTATTCAGATTATTGTTATAACAAAAATGACGATAAATATTACTGATTACAATTTTGCAAACAGCCTGATAAAATCAGGGGCATTTTGGTACGGCACTAAGTATCCTGGCAATATTGAAGAATATATTTATCAGCCCACCGATTTTATACTAAGTATTTTTAATGCATATGAAAGGAAGAAACTTGAGATACATAATTTAAGATCAGATAAAAAATTAAAGCAAAACATCGTCAATATATTGGAAATGAAAAAAATCATCGGAGAGTCCAAACCAATATGCCAGTTAAAAGACAGTATAGAACGTTATGCAAAAACCGATGTTAATATTCTGGTAAACGGCCCATCGGGAACAGGTAAAGAATTAGTTGCATGGAATATTCATTTAATGAGTAAAAGGAAATATGAAAATTTTGTTCCAATTAATTGCGGTAGTATACCCGCCGATTTAATTGAAAGTGAGCTATTTGGATATGAGAAGGGAGCATTTACAGGTGCAAATGCAAATAAAGCAGGATTATTTGAGGTAGCTAATAACGGTACTTTATTCCTGGATGAAGTTGGGGAGCTTCCCTTACCGGCGCAGGTTAAATTACTGCGAGTAATTCAGGAAGGGGAGATTGAAAAGATAGGGAGAACTGAAAAATTTTCTGTGAATGTGAGAATTATAGCTGCGACAAATAAAAACCTGGCAAATGAAGTAAACAATAACAGGTTCCGGGAAGATTTATATTACAGGTTAAATGTGGTTCCTCTTGATATTGTTCCTCTGCGTCAAAGAGGTGATGATATTATTTTGCTGTTCAAACATTTTCTGCAGTATTTTAGCCAGGATATGGGAGTTGAAATTCCACAGGTAGATGAAAAAGCCGAGGAAATCTTATTAAATTATAAATGGCCGGGTAATGTCAGGGAATTAAGAAATGTGGTTCAGAGATTAATATTAAATTGTAACGGCACTATAAAGGCAAAAGATATCAGCGATCCGATGATCTTAAGAAATCATATAATAATTAAAGAAGAGACAAATTTTGAAGATCTTTATCAAGGGCAGGTTTTACCACTTAAAGAAATGGAAAGGATATTCAGGAAAAAATATTTTCAGTATGTTAGAAGTATATCTAGTTCTGATTCCAGTGCTGCCGATAAATTAGGGCTGGCACCATCAAATTATTATAGGATGAGTAAGGAGCTTGGAATAAAATAAGACGCAGATTTCGCAGATTTGCACAGAATATGATTTTTAGATTGGATGAAAGTGTGAGGTGTCCAAATATTTATATAGGCTCTTGAAGTCCGATATTAATCTGTTAAGGAGCGAATTATGAGAGAACTATTTAAATATTTTTTATTTATCATAGTACAATTATGGGGATTTAATGGTATGATTTTTCCAACCTCATTTTTTCCGGCAGATAACCTGTATATAGGATATTCCGGCAGATGGGATATGTCCGATTCACTTCATCTGAAGCATTCATGGCCGGGAATTTATATTTATGCAGAATTTACAGGAACAACTATAGGGGTGAGAATGGATGATAATGTTAATTATTATAATGTTTATATTGACGGAAAATTAATAAAGATATTTCATGGTGATAAAGAAAGGGAAACTGATTATATCCTTTTGGATAATTTAACAAATACCCATCATTCTTTTCGATTCAGCCAGCGAAATATTTCATTTGGAGTTTATTCATTTGGCGGATTATTATTGGACGATAGTGCTAAGCTTTTACCGCCGCTGCCTATGCCGGAAAGGAAAATAGAATTTATAGGAGATTCGTTTACCGCTGCTGAAGGGAATGAAGCTACTCAGACAGAAATGGAATGGGAAGCAAAATTTCCTGTGACGAATATTGATAAAGGATTTGCACCACTTATTGCACGTCATTTTAATGCCCAATATCATACAACATGCCGTTCAGGTATCGGTATAGTTTGCGATTGGCAGGGAAAATTTGATATTTCTATGCCGAATTATTTTGACCGTACATTGATGGAAAGGGAAGAGCCTAAATGGGATTTCAATAAATGGATTCCAAATCTGGTAGTTATTTGTCTCGGATTAAATGATTTTTCAGGTCTTAAGGTAAATGGTGAAGTACCAGCAAATAATTCTGTGATATTTAGAAAAGGATATCATAATTTCTTAGGCAAAATCAGAAAAGTATATCCAGGTGTTCCTATTATTGCAGTAGCTGCTCATGTTGAATGGATCCGGGATAATGTAAAGCAGGTTGTGGACGAAGAAAAAGCGGATGGTCATAATGAAGTTTTTTACACGCAATTTGACTACTTTGCCGGAGGTTATGTTGCCAGCGGACATCCATCGGTGGAAACAGATAAAAAGATTGCAGAGGAAATAATAAAAGCCATTGATGGATACAGGTTATTTAATTAAAAACATAAAAGATAATTTTTCAATAATTCATACTATTCCACTGAAGTGATAGTATTGATAAAGAATCTAAGGCTTTTAATTATTAGTATACAGAGAAAGAATTTGTCTCACCTCTTCGGGGTTTGGGAATATCTGGTATTTGAATTATCTATAATAATATCACACCTATGGTGTTCAAATTTTATTTATGGCGACTTAAAAGTAGAGGTGAAGAGAGTCATTAGAATGTGGCTAAAGCCATCTTAATTTTTTATTCACTACTCCCTCGGCTGAAGCCGAGGGCAATAGATAGAGTTCGCATAAAGAAACGGTTATATATATTAATGGAGAATTTATGATAAAAAAATACTTATTAATGATTCCGGTAATTTCGACATTTTTATTTGCACAATCGCCTATTCCTCCGGGAGTTAAATTAGAAAAGATAGCGACTGGATTTTTACAACCGGAAGGGCCTGTTTGGAAAGATAATGTTGGTTTATTGTTTAGTGATATCAAAGCTAACCTTATTTACCAATGGTCTCCCGTTGATAGTTCTATTAAAACATATTTACAACCATCCGATAGTTCAAACGGATTGACTTTTGACAGACAGGGGAGATTAGTTCTAACTCAAATGAGACTTCGACGTATTGCACGACAGGAATTAGATGGGTCAATTAGCCCTCTTGCTTCCTTATTCCGGGGTAAAAAATTTAATTCTCCTAATGACCTTGTAGTTAAATCTGACGGTTCAATATTTTTTACAGATCCGGATTTTAATATACCGTATCCATATAATAAAGAATTAGCATTTAAAGGTGTTTATAGAATCAGCACTTCAGGTTCGGTCAAAATGCTGGATAGTACTTTTGATAAACCGAATGGTATCTGTTTTTCACCTGATGAAAAGAAATTATATGTTAACGAATCGCCAAAATGCAGAATATATGTCTGGGATGTTGTAGATGACTCGACAATAACTAATAAAAAATTATTTTTTCAAATACCGGCTTCCGGTTATGCAGACGGAATGAAGGTTGATTCAGCAGGGAATGTTTATTGCACCGGGCCAACAGGAGTGTGGATAATTTCACCAAACGGTGAATACCTGGATAAAATTGCTGTACCTGAAACGCCTTCTAATTGCAACTGGGGAGATAATGACAGGCAGACTCTCTATATTACTGCGGGTAAAAGTTTATATAGGATTCGATTGGCAGCAATAACAGGATTTAATGATCATGGGGTTTTGAAGAAGGAATCTTTTAAGCTTTATACAAATTATCCGAATCCTTTTAATCCTTCAACAATTATAACTTTTGATTTGCCGGTGAGTCAAAATGTTAAAGTGACGGTATTTGATATTCTTGGCAATGAAACAGAGACTCTCTTGAATAAATATTTATCTTCCGGAAAACATATGATAACATTTAATGCTGATGCATTACCAAGCGGAATTTATCTTTATCAATTGGAAGCAGGCAATTTTGTTCAGTCAAAAAAGATGATATTGTTGAGATGAATGAAAGAGAAGTATGAAAATTAAAGGAACCTTCATTATAAACGAAGGTTCCACAGAATGAATAATATATTCTACCAGATCTTTACAATTTTGTCATCAGGGCTTCTCATCTTATCCCCTTCCTTAACATTAAAAGCTTTCCAGAATGGAGGAAAGTTACTAAGAGGGCCATTAACTCTATATTTACCGGGTGAATGAGGATTAGTTTTTATCAGCATTGTTAAATACTGCGGCCTTGAATTACTTCTCCAGACATTTGCATAAGAGAGAAAAAATCTTTGCGGAGGAGTAAATCCGTCAATTTTTTTATCGTTTTTATATTGATCAGTATGAGTAAATGCTTCAAAAGAAATATTTATTCCTCCAAGATCGGCAATATTTTCGCCTTCAGTTAGTTTCCCATTAATATGCAATGTATCTACCGGTGTATAACTATTAAATTGCTCAACTATTTTTTCAGCTCTTTTATTAAACTTTTCACCATCTGATTTTGACCACCAGTCTTTTAGATTTCCATCTGCATCAAACTGTCTTCCCTGATCATCAAAACCATGAGTCATCTCATGTCCGATTACAGTTCCAATAGCACCATAGTTTACAGCGTCATCAGCGTTCGCGTCAAAAAAAGGGGGTTGAAGTATTCCTGCCGGAAAGACAATTTCATTTACAAGCGGATTATAATAAGCATTTACTGTAGGAGGTGTCATATGCCATTCTGTGCGATCGACAGGCTTACCGATTTTTGCTAATTCTTTTTTAGAATTAAATATTGTTGAATTCAAAACATTTGTAAAATAGGAATCCCTGGTAATATCCAGACCATTGTAACTCTTCCATTTATCGGGATAACCAATCTTGATTGTAATAGCGGCGAGTTTTGTTAAAGCTTTTTCTTTTGTCTCTTCACTCATCCAGTCAAGATTTTTAATTCTATCTCTTAAAACTGATATAAGATTGTGTACAAGATCAAGTGCTTTATCTTTAGCTTCAGGAGGGAAATATTCTTTTACAAAGAGTTGTCCGAGTGACATTCCAATATTTCTATCTACAACTCTTAATACTCTTTTCCATCTGGGCTGCATGGCTTCAATTCCATTTATTGCTTTACTATAAAAATCAAAGTTTGCATTTTCAAAGGAGGAACTGAGATAAGGTGCAGCAAAACGGAGTACATTCCACTTCAGATAAATTTTCAAGTCATTTAAAGAAGTTGTCTTGACTATTTTGTTTACTTCCTTAAAAAAATCAGGCTGTGCAACATTAATATCTCCAGGATCAGTAACACCAATGTCTTGAAAATACTTTTCCCAATCAAAATCAGGTGTTATTTCAGATAATTGTTTAAGAGTCATTTTATGATAAGTTTTTTGAGGATCTCTGCGTTCAACCCTTGTCATGGAAGCATTAGCAAGCTCAGTTTCAATATTCATTATTTTATCTGCATCAATCCCGGATTCAGTTGAATCATCTCCAATCAACGAGAATACCTTTTTAATATATTCTTCATATGCAGCTTTAATTGATTTTGTGTTCGGATCATCCTTTAGATAATAATCCCGGTCAGGCATTCCAAGACCGTCCTGGTATAATTCAGCTATCATCATCTTGCTGTTTTTTGCATCAGGAGATGAAGAAAATGCAAATAGGGGATTTGAAAAGCCAAGATGAATTCGGCTTAATACCGAATAAAAATCATTTAGGTCTTTTATTTTGTCAATTTTATCCAATTCAGATTGAACCGGCTTATAACCATACTCATCAATTTTTACAGAATCCATGCCTGAATTATAAAAATCTCCAACAAGCTGGTCATTACTTCCTTTAGGCGATGTTGAATTATTTTCAGCTTGATTAAGTATTTTATCGAGTTTTTTATAATTATTTTCTATAAGCATTATAAAAGAGCCCCAAGTTGGATATTCGGCAGGAATGGGATTATTTTTAATCCAACTTCCATTGGCATAATCAAAAAAATCATCTGCCGGATTTACAGTAGTGTCCATATTTTCCTTGTTTATTTCACTGCTTCCCTTGTCTTCAGGAAAATTAAGGGATAAATTGATAAATAATGCTGATAACAAAAAGAGAAAAATAAAATTGACTTTTTTCATCAAACCTCCGGTAATAAAACAACCTTTTTTATTATCAAAAATAGGATAAAGTAAACAATTTTACCAGCTAAATAGTGAGTAGTTAGTAGTTAGTAGTTAGTAGTTAGTAGTTAGTAGTGAGTAGTGAGATATAGAGTATTGAGAGTTTTGGTACTGAGTAAAAGTTTATTTGTTTTTAACTTGGAAAGATATGTAAATGGAAAGCAAGAATTTAGTACTTTTAATTTAATCATTTACTAAAGTAGACGAGGTAATAATGGAAGAAAATAAAAGACCTTTAATAGACTTTTCAAATAAGAATGTATTAATTACAGGCGGTTCAAGGGGAATTGGAAAAGCATGCGCTAATTTGTTTGCGGATTTGAACGCAAATGTAATAATAACTTATAAAACGAATATTCAGCAGGCAGAGGATACTTTGAAGACATTACAGAATAACGGGAATCAGCATAGCCTATATCAATTAGATGTTTCCTTTGCTGAAAAGGTTGAAATATTTTTTAATGAATTGGAAAAGAAGTATGATAGAATAGATGTCTTAATTAATAATGCCGGTATTTATGTCGAACATAAAATTGATGAGGTTTCTTATAATGACTGGCAAGTATGCTGGCATGACACAATTGCCGTAAATTTAATAGGAGCTGCAAATCTTTGTTATTTTGTATCGAGGCAAATGATCAAAAAGGGGGGAGGGAAAATTATAAATATTTCATCAAGAGGAGCATTTAGGGGTGAACCAGATTATCCGGCTTATGGAGCCAGTAAAGCGGGTTTAAATTCCTTGAGCCAGTCGTTAGCTCGTGCTCTCGCAAAATATAATATAATTGTTGGAGCAGTTGCTCCGGGTTATGTTGCAACTGATATGGTAACCGGGATATTAAATAGTGAGAAAGGTATTCAAATTAGAAATGAGAGTCCTTTGAAACGGGTTGCTTCTCCAAATGAAATAGCGAGAATTATAGCAGCTTTTGCTTGCGATGGTTTTGAATATATGACCGGCAGTATTATTGATATTAATGGAGCTTCTTATTTAAGGACTTAAAAGATGTAATTTTTACAAATTTTTTGGACAAATATATATTATAAAGTAGCTTTTTTATAGTATTATATTTAATATAAAGTAGCTTCCTAATGGCATTATATTTGTTTTGACTAGAAAAACTTTTGCGATTTTTTTAAGGATATTTAGTAAAAAACAATTGTAATATTATATTAAAAAAACAGGGGAATTCTTACCCGAATAAAAAGCTAATCAACTAAATTAATTATTGGGATAGTTATGTATAATATATTTAAGATCCGTTTTCTAATTATATTTCTGTTTTTATTGCCGAAATTTACATTTTCTCAAGATCCTCCAATTAAATGGGGAGAAATACCACGGGTTGATCTTGAAATGAAATCATATCCTCAAGATACGAATGCAACAGCATTGATACTTTGTAATTATGGAGTGACTCATATAAATGATGAATTTAATGTTGAGTACAGTAAAATTATGAGAGTTAAAATTCTGAATAGCAACGGATTCAGCTGGGGCACGCATTCTGTTGAAATTTATACTAAGGATGGAACTGAAAGAATTTACGATATAGAGGGCGTCACATATAATTTGGATGAAAACGGAAAAGTTGTGGAAAGTGACCTGGACGACGATGATATATTTAAGGAGGAGGTTGACGAAAATAATACAAGATACCGATTTACACTACCTAATTTAAAAGCAGGAAGTGTAGTAGAAATAAAGTATAAAATTGTGGCAAAGAGTCTATATATGGTACCCGATTGGACATTCCAGTATGATGAGCCTGTTCTATGGAGCGAATACCGGGTTATATTTCCACCTAATAAAATAAAGAGGGACAAGAGTACGGAATCTTGAATTTGTTTTATGATAAATTTATAGATATAGATGAACTTGACGGGAGAATATTGGATGCGAACGGGAAGGAAATAAGAGACCTTGGTGATGAAGATCTGAAAGATTACAGTGCCTTCAGCAGCTATTCATTATATGAGGACGATAGAGTCAAAGCCGCAGAGCTTTTTTACGATAAATTTCCTTATACAATAGAATATACCTATCAAAAAAGTTTTGACGGGTATATCAACTGGCCATCATGGTTTTCCCGCGAATCTACTGATCCAGTTGAGCTAAGCAGGTTCGAAGTACTGGTTCCGGATAATTTTAAGCTTCGGTACTGGTGTAATAGTACAACAATAAAGCCGCAAATTTCAGAGGAAGGCAAGCTTTATACATGGCAGGCAGAAAATCTAATAAAACCTTCTTATGATGCAGTTGGGGAATCGATATACGATGTGGCAACTGCAGTGAAAATTGCTCCTTCAAATTTTGAAATTGAAGGGTATCAGGGGAGTATGAAAACATGGAAAGATTTCGGTCTATGGGTCTATAATTTGTATAAGGATAAAACTGAATTATCTGAATCGGCACTCAAAGAAATTAAAGCTGTATACTCTCCTTCAGATAGCGATAGGGAAAAAGTATTTAAGCTTTATAAATATTTACAGTCTCAGACAAGGTATGTCAGTGTGCAATTAGGGGTTGGTGCATGGCAGCCTTTTGATGCAATGTATGTACATGATCACGGTTATGGAGATTGTAAGGCTCTTTCCAATTATATGGTTTCATTGCTTAAAGCAGCAGGAGTCACTGCTTACCCTGTTTTAATAAATAATGGGGACCACAGGCTTCCATTGATTGAGGAATTTCCGAGCAACCAGTTTAATCATGTAATTGTGTGTGTACCTCTTCAGCAAGATACAATCTGGCTGGAATGTACAAATCAGAACATTGTAGCGGGTAATATCGGTTCAAGTAATGAGAATCGGGGAGCATTAATGCTGACACCTGATAGCGGTATAATAGTTCAGACACCTAAAAGCAGTTCAAACCAGAATTTAATGCAAAAGAAAATAGAAGTGACCCTATCATCTACGAGTGCATCTGTAAATGGAATAATAAAATGGAAAGGTGATCAGCAAATTTATGCACGTTCGATTATGAAAGAGGAGGTCCCGAAAGATCAGGAGAAATGGATATTAAAATCCTTTGAAGTTCCAGATGTAAGTATTAAGAATTATTCATTTGGTATTTGCAACGATTCTTCCGATGCTGTGGATTTAAAATTAAATCTTAGTTTACCAAGATATGCAACAATTTCGGGAAGCAGGATATTTTTTAATCCAAATGTAATGGAAAGAAATACATATGTACCCGGTGAAGTGTCAAAAAGACTTTCGCCTATCAGATTTTCCTATCCTTATCATGACATTGATACAGTTATTTATAAAATTCCACAGGAATATAAAATAGAAGCTGTTCCCAATGAAACGAATTTATCTTCATTTTTTGGAGAATTTTATTCAAAAGTTGTTCAGGGCAGCGATGGTAATATCATGTATGTAAGATCCATGGAAATAAAAAAATATGAGATACTGGCTGAAAATTATGATGAGTACAGGAAATTTTTTGGAGATGTTGTTAAAGCAGACAGATCACAGGTAGTGCTTGTTAAGAAATAAGTGAAGCAGTTAAAAATTAAATTGCATGAGTGGTGTGAATTTAAAAGAAAGTGACCAAAAAGTCATACTATTATTCTGAGTGATAACAAAAAATGTTCTATCAGTTGAGAACTTCAGAAAGACAGAAAATATCTATATGGTCACCTTCTAATTCAATTGAAACTAATAATCACGGAATTAGAGGCGTATCTAACTCTTTTAATCCAGCGTGAAGTTCTTCATCGGTAAGCTCGTGATCTACTAATTTGCCTTTGAAATAATCATCATAAGCAGACATATCAAAATAACCATGACCGCTTAAATTAAAAAGGATTGTTTTGGATATCCCTTCTTCTTTTGCTTTTAAAGCTTCCTTAAAAACTGCAGCTATAGCATGAGTGGATTCCGGAGCGGGAATGATTCCTTCAGTTCGTGCAAACTTTACTCCAGCATCAAAGCATTCAAGCTGTTTGAGTGCAATTGCTTCAATTAATTTATCTTTTAGTAACTGGCTGACCAAAGCGCCTGCTCCATGATAACGTAAACCGCCTGCATGAATAGGCTCCGGCACAAAGGTATGTCCTAAGGTATACATTGGTATGAGCGGAGTTAAACCGACAGTATCGCCAAAATCATATCTGAATTCACCTTTTGTAAGTTTCGGACAGGATGCAGGTTCAACAGTAATACATCGTACTTTTTTACCCTCCCGGAAATTTAGCCCAAGGAATGGAAAGGCTATTCCTGAAAAGTTGGAGCCTCCTCCAAAGCAGCCGATTACAATATCAGGGAAATCGTCAGCGAGTTCCATTTGTTTAATTGCTTCAAGGCCAATAACGGTTTGATGCATTAATACATGATTAAGCACACTACCCAGGGAATACTTTGTATCTTCCCTAGATGCTGCTCTTTCAATTGCCTCTGATATAGCAATCCCAAGGCTCCCCGGTGAGTTAGGATTTTGAGAAAGAATTTTTCTTCCAGATTCTGTTTTATCAGTTGGACTTGAAAATACATTTGCTCCCCAAACGTTCATCATTGATTTTCTGTAAGGTTTTTGATCGAAGCTTATTTTAACCATAAAAACTTCCAGTTCGATGCCGAAAAGCTGACAGGCAAAACTTAGAGCACTACCCCATTGACCAGCTCCTGTTTCGGTAGTTAATTTTTTGACTCCTTCCATCTTGTTATAGTAAGCTTGAGCTACTGCGGTATTAGGCTTATGGGAGCCCGCAGGGCTAACACCTTCATATTTGTAATATATTTTTGCAGGTGTATCTAGATATTTTTCCAGCCTGCTTGCTCTTATTAATGGTGAAGGCCGCCACAACTTATATACATTCCTAACTTCTTCGGGAATTTCAATCCATCTCTCGGTTGAAACTTCCTGTTTTATTAATTCCATAGGAAATATCGATGCTAAATCTTGGGGGCCAACCGGCTGCTTAGTCCCTGGATGAAGAGGGGGAAGCATTTTATTGGGCATATCTGCCTGGATGTTATACCATTTTTCCGGAATATCTTTTTCGGGTAATAAAATTTTTTTTGATTGTTCCATAAGCCTCTCTAATATTTTATGATAAAACAGACTCTTTTATCTAAAAGAAACTTTAAAAGATATTAAAGTTTAATGTTTAAATCATGAAAATGCCGTCTCTAAATAATAGATTTTTTTATAACGAATGTATTTTTATTCATACCTGTTCCAAAGTACTTTTTTTAATCCATTTTTAACGTCAGATTCCACAGGAGCTTTCATCAAATCTTCAATGGTCTTATTGACATTATATTTTATTCTATAATTGAGAATATTCCCATTTTCATAAACTGCATAACATGCTTCACCTCCATCTCTTGAAAGACCTACACTGCCAGGATTTACAATCAGGCTGTAATCAGATTTTTTTTTATACTGGATGTGGGTATGCCCGACCAGAATATATTCTACAATATTACCATCCGATGTATCTAATTCATTAATAATTTCATCTTCATCTAAATATTTTGATATATCTCCTTGTGGGGATGCATGTGCAAGAAGAAAGGTGTTGCCATCAAAATGAGCTTTATCAATAACCGGCATCTTCTTCAGAAATTTAATATCATTCTTATCGAGTAACTTTTTGTGCCATTCACGGGTTGCAATGGAATAAGATCTGAAATCTCCCATGGAATTGCAGTCAACATCAAAGCCTAAAGCATGATCGTGGTTACCTCTGACATAATAATCAGCATTTTCCCTAATGAATTCCAGGCATTCTTTAGGGTGGGGTCCATAATCAACGACATCACCAAGAAAAATGAGCTTATCAAAAGTGCCTGCATTGTCTAAAACAGCCTGAAGAGCAGGGAAATTTGCATGTATATCTGAAATTATCAGAGCTTTCATTGGTTAGCCTTTCAAAAGAGGGAGAAGAGAGTACTCCCGCCTTAAAACTGAATATATTCTGAAGGATGAAGATATTAAAAGTAGGAGTCATCAATTCTGCAAAGCAAGAATGTTAAGCGAACTCCATCGCAGATAGAAACATAAATATTTTAATATTTACAAACAATTCCTTGAGAAGTCAGCTTAGTACTTAATAAAGTAAATGTGATTTATAATGACAAAAAACATTCATTTTTATAAATTCAATTAATTATAAATATGATTTAATATATTCAAATTGACTGATTATATTATTATCGCCAATCAGGAGGATAAATAAATAGCTGATATAAAAGTGAAGTTTTTTATCAGTCATTGTAATTTTCTTCGTTCTAATGCGTCTATTTGGTAGATATTAAAAATAATTTATTTGGAAAAAGAAATAGAAAATATTTCATTAGAAGAACTTTACGAAGAATACTCAAAAGATATTTGGAGATATTCATTCAGCATATTAAAAAATTATGAAGAAGCAAGGGATATTGTTCAGGAAGTATTTATTAGGCACATTGAAAACATGAAGTCATTTAAGGGGCAATGTTCTTATAAAACATGGTTATTCGTAATAGCCCGGAATTTATGTTACAGCAGATTGCGAAGCAAAACATTTAAGAGTAATAGAATTGAAGATTATTCTTTTGAAAAAAATTATTTGGAATCATATGATGTTGATATTTCAGTCAGAGATGCATTAAAAAAGGTTTCGGCAGAAAGCAGTGAATTACTTTACTTAAAGGAATATGAGGGATATTCATATGCGGAAATATCGGAAATAACAAAGTTATCTATTGAAAATATTGCTGTTAAATTATACAGGGTTAAAAAAATTCTTAGAAAGTATCTGAAAGATTTTAAGGAAAATAGATGAAACATTATGAATATGAGATAAGCCTTTATGTTGAAGATGAATTACCTTTAAATAAAAAGGAAGAGTTGTTGTCTCATTTGTCTAAGTGTAAAAAATGTAATCAAACATTGCATGATTATAACAATATTAAAAATAATATAGTTCAATTTTATGAAAAGTTACCTGGGAAGAAGACAGGCATAAACTATACTTTTTTGAAAAGAAAAAAAATCAAATGGAATTTTAACAAGGCAGCATTTGCAATTTCCGCTTCAATTGCTTTAGTAGTTATTTTGGTTTACCTGTTTTTCTCTATACTATATTCGAATCAAATTAAAACAACCTCTACTGCTAATATTAAAGAAAGGCAGCCTTCGATTGAAAATAATATTAAAGAATTTAATAAAGTTATAGATAAAGCTATAGCTTCAAAAAAGAAAAAATCTTTTTCCACAGAGCTATGGAATGTTGGTAAAGACTATAATCAGGAGGAATTTAATAACGTTATAAATTCAATTTTGTATAATAATTATTATTACGATTAATTTAAGGAGTAAATAATGAAGCTGAATAAAACTATTATTGCATACCTAATTACTTTTCTGTTCCTTTCATTTGCCGGGTTCAAAATAATTGAGGATGGAATACCTAACGGGTGGTTCAAAGCGGGTTCCAGCCCGGAGAGCTATGAAATAACGACTATAAAGAATGCCGGCGAAAACGGAGAAAATGCTCTTAATATAAAATCTATTAAAGAAAATATTAAAGGTTTTGGTACTCTGATGCAAAATTTTTCAGCGGAAAAATATTTGAATAAAAGAGTTAGACTATCAGGCGACATAAAATCGAAAAATGTAATTCAATCTGCGGGTCTCTGGATGAGGATAGATGGGAAGGATAATCCGACTAAACCTCTAGGATTTGATAATATGAGTAATCGCCCGATAACTGGAACAACAGATTGGAAAAAATATAATGTTGTATTGGATGTTCCTTCCAATAGCAATTTAATTAATATAGGTATACTATTAGCCGGTAAAGGAGAAGTTTGGGTTAGTAATCTAAAATTTGAAATTGTGGATAAAACTGTTTCTACAACTGATATAATAGAGAATCAGTCAAACTCGGTACCATCAAATCTAGATTTTAAGAATTAAGTAATGAAGGGGCACAAGGAACGCAAAAAAGTTTAGGAGAAATGTAAATACTTGAAACCTTACCATCCCTCTCCTTCAAATCGGAGAGGGTGGGAAAAGGTTTGGTTTGGGAACCGAAAAGGCATTTATAAAAAGATTGGATGGTGTTCGTTAGTTTTGAGGCCAAGTACTATTCCATCCAATCACAATTCCAAAAATTCAAACTAATGAATTTTAGAATCTGAAATTTGACAAGATTAAATTATCAAACTTCTAATAAGTAAATTAGCAGAAGAAATAATAAAAGCAAATGAGGATAAACTGAAAAGCTATAAAATTAATAAGAATGTTATGAAGAGCACATAAAATAAATATTCTACCATTCTGCCAAATCTTCTATATGGTGCAAACATCCTCTTGTACTGTATTAAAAATAAACATATATTAACTGTCGAACTCAACTCCTAATTTTGCTATAAGGCAAACTATATCACAATAAAATTTCCATCTTTCCTAAAAGTTTTGATAGACATGTCTTATGGCAGGCGTTCAGAATGGCAATATGTGTGTAACCTCATTTAAATTAAATGAAAAGTTGGAGAAATGAAAAAGATAATTTCGGAATTCAGCAGAATATTTATACTTACCATACTTGCTACATTATCATGTAATTTCAAAACCGGTTTTGCACAACAGCAGCAAAATGCTAATGCATATACTTTCTGGGATTTTGGAAAAGGTGCCAATGATATAGAGAATGTCGAGCAAAAGATCTGGATTGCTTTACCGGCTCCTTCAAGCCAATGGGTTATAACCTGGAAGTGGACTGCAGATCCTGCTCACGGAGGCTACTTAGGTTTTAATACCGATAAGGATGGGAAGGCACAAGCACTTTTTTCTTTGTGGAATGCAACTGAGGCGACTGGAGACAGCTGTCTGGAGTTTGGAGGTGAGGGGAGCGGGTGGAGCTGCAGGTCTTCTTTTGAAATTAAGTCGGATATATTTTACCAATTGCGATTAGCCCGCACAAAATCGGAAGCTGATGGTGTCTGGTGGGGAGCATGGATAGTTGAAAACCCGGTTTCAGATTCACCGAAAGAGTATTTTCTTGGTGAAATAAAGGTAAAGAGTGAAATGAATATGATTGAAGGCAACTCAATCAATAATTTCAGCGAATATTATGGTCAAACTCAGGATAGATGCAGCAGTGTACCTCTTTCCATATTTGGAGTTACTCCTCCACAGGCTAATAAAGATGGGAACGGTAACTATAACAGAACATCAAAATTTAACGGTTCGAGTGACCCTAAGCAAAATCCATGTCAATCAGGAGATGAGCCGCAAGGAGCTTTATTTAAAGTAGAAAATTATGACTTTGGCTCAT
This sequence comes from uncultured Ignavibacteriales bacterium, assembly GCA_963848195.1. Lineage (GTDB taxonomy): Bacteria > Bacteroidota > Ignavibacteria > Ignavibacteriales > Ignavibacteriaceae > CAVQBP01. Next base: position 171,143 of record CAWKCY010000001.1, read on the forward strand.
TAAATGGAGCACTCATATTTCTTGGTGGTACTGCCAGTGAACACACTTTACCGGAGAATGTACAGAGTCCTTCTGAATAAAAGTCAAAGGTCAAAAATCAAAAGTCAAAATAGTCACTTATTAACGGATTATGATTAGGTTTATATTGGATTTAACGGCTGTCAGATGGCTGTCAGATCATATATTGGGGAAGGAATTTGATTATTATATAAATATTCAAAACATTAGGAGATAATATAAGTATTTAGAAATCTTTTTACGAGTTTTGGTTCTTAAGAGGAAAAATATATATAAAGGTAATCACTGCATATTACATTAGCGGCTTAAAATTTTTCTAATTAGTGCTCCTGTCTTATTGTTTTTTATTAATTGCCACATTTTTGTTCTTCTAAGAAAATCGATTGCATTGTTTCTTGATCTGGAAAGAACAATTACCTTGCTGTTAAAAAATGCTGATTCTTTAGTTAGGAATTCAGGATTCATTCCGGATAAACCTTTTACATATAAATCAGCAATATCTTTGTTGTTGGTAAAAAGAATCTTCCCGTCGAAGGTAGAAAAGGGGATTAACTTAGTATCACCACTCAAGAGATATTTACATGTGCCCTCAGAAACTCCAGGCCAGCTATTTACAAAAAAATCATCAAGGATAATTACTCCGCCCTCGCAAAGAGTCTTCTCGGCAAGCTTTAGATCATTAAACACTACTTCGGCAGTATGACCACCGTCTACTGAAAATAGTCTTATTTTACTTTTGGTTTGAGTTAGTAAAAAATCAGGAGAGATATCCATGGAATTTTCAGTAATAATTCTAATTCTTTCAAAGTCACATGAATTATTTTTTAAATTCTTAATTAACTTCTCTTTATCACCTTTGCCGGAATTGTCAATATTACCGGATTGCATTTCGAACAGATCAATTGCTGCACTCATTTCATCAGATTTTGTAAGCAGGTGAAGGAGAATAAATGCTTTACCGTGATGGACTCCTATTTCGCATACGGAGCCGATGATATTATTCGTTTCTTGAATTTCCCCGAGCTTTAAGATTGCTTTTAGAGCAAGCGGAGAAATCCATCCTTCGACTTTTTTATAAGAATGTTTGACGTATTTATTTAGGGTTATATTTATCATTTATATTGTCTGAGGGTAACGAGTATCACACGAAGTTTAACTTATCTTACAATTAAGATATTTAGCACAAATTATATATACTTTATTTAAGAGTTTTCATGGATTAAAATAATAAAGAGCGGGAGAAAAATAAAATAGAATATGGCAGATAAAATTAATAAGATATTTGACAAGCTAGCCTCTCACGTTACTCATTTTGCGGGGAGCAGTTCGGCATTCGGAATTGCTTTTTTTGTTATTTTTATTTGGGTTATTTCAGGTCCTATATTTCATTTTTCCGATACATGGCAGTTAGTAATTAATACCGGCACAACAATTATTACGTTTTTGATGGTTTTTTTAATTCAGAGATCACAGAATAAGGATTCAGAAGCTATTCAGATAAAATTAAATGAATTAATAGCAGCTACAAAAGGAGCGAGCAATTCTTTAATTGATATAGAAAGCCTTACCGAAGAGCAACTGGATGTTATTCATAAATATTATTCAGTTTTAGCCGACCAGACTAAGAAATCATCAAAAATTAGGATGAGCCATTCGGTTGCTAAAGCGAAGGAGAGAGCTTTAAAAAAATAACTAGAAATCTACTTAGTAAAATTACTTTAGTTTATAAATTATTCGCAATTAGTTTAGGGAACGATTTTTTTATCGGGTGGGGGAATATTATTTCCTAATAGAAAACCGATAGGTTCCAGGGGTTCAATCCGGTCAAATATTATTTTTACAATCGCAGTAAGGGGTATAGATAAAAACATGCCTGGAATTCCCCATAGAGCTCCTCCAATTAATACAACTATGATTGAGATGAGAGCATTAATATTCACTTTTGAAGCGACTATTTTCGGAACTATAAGGTGATTATCAAAAAATTGTATTACATTATATATTATAAATACCCAAAGGGCGTAGATGGGGGGCTGGCTGGTAATTGCCATAATCATAGCGAGTCCTATAGCTATAACACCTCCTATATAAGGGATAAGATTTAATAAAGCCCCGGCAACACCAATCAAAATAGCTGATTCAACTCCAAGTGCAAGCAAAGAAACCGAATTAAGTACTGCGATAATTGCAGTTTCAATCATAAGTCCCAATAAATAGCTTTGAACCAGGTCCTTCGATTTATATACTACATCAGCGACAAATTTGTGCTTTTCTTTAGGGAAAAGTTTTTTAATAAATTCCAGGAATAACGGTTTATAAAGCAGAATTAAAAATATATATACCGGCAGGACTATTAGTAAAAATAATAATCCGCTTATAGTGCTTACTACAGGTCCGACTAAAGATTTACCGCTGCTTAAACCTTTATTTTTAGTTTTTTCTACCCAGTCTATAATTTTCGGTTTACTCACATTGAAAGTTTGTGAGACCCAGTCGGTTAACTGGTTGAAAAGTTCCGAGAATTTATTTTTAAATTTTGGGAATTCATTTCCGAAAGCGGCAATTTGTGAAGATAAAAAATATGCTATTGCAAATAAGATAAAAGCCGCTGTGAGAATAGCAATAATTATAGCTATAACCCTGTTAATTTTTCTTTCGCATAAATAATTTACAATCGGGTTTAAGAGAACAGCAACGATTACTGCAAACAGAAATGGAAGAATTATTTCCTGTCCTATATAGAGAATAAAAAGAAAGGCGACCAATGCTATTAGGATTTGTGAGACTTTAACGTAAAATGGGATATTAAATTTGGATGTCATAATAAATTACTTTATCTAGAAAAATTATATGGACTAAAGGATGAAAAGTTTACCTGCTTTTAGGGATAATCAATATTATGCCTAAAATCAAAACAATTCCTGTAATAATGATAGGTACAATGCTCCCCTGGCTGATAGTTATATTAATTCCTAATAAACTAAACTTGTCAGTTTGATTCGCATAATTTATACCTGATATTATTAATCCAATAATACCAAGTATAACCAATATTATTCCTGTAATTTTCATATAAAATACAATCTTTCTTAAAATTAAATATTTAATGAAGAAAAAACGTCGTTTAATTCTCTTGATTCATTATAAGCCCTCTCTAAGTTTTTTTATGTGCCTTAAAACATATTTTTTATAAACCCGTGATTAGATAACAGCATTAATAATAAAACATAATTAATATAGACTAGTGTTATATAAGAATTCGTTTTAAACGAAGTTAACACTATAGTTAATAAATATGAATTAGATAACCTTTGGAGGACAACATGCTCTGGACAATTTTCGTAATTCTATTGGTTCTTTGGCTATTAGGTTTAGTAACATCTTATACGTTAGGGGGATTCATACATGTATTGTTAGTTATAGCCATAATTATTTTAATAGTTAATTTAGTATCCGGAAGGCGAGCGGTTTAAGTATTAAGTATTTAGACAATAAAGAACCCCACCCCGGCCCTCCCCTTTGGTAAAGGGGAGGGTAAATTCTAGCTTCCTTTTTTTAACAAGGAGAGCAGGATTCCGGGAGCCACTATAGTTGGAGTAGATGAGAATAAAAATCTACCCGAAGAATTTGCTTTATTACAAAATTATCCGAATCCATTTAACCCGGTTACGACTATTAGTTATAATCTACCCAAACATGCACATGTTTTATTAAAAGTGTATGATATTTTAGGGAGTGAAGTAGCAACACTTATAAATAAAGAACAAAATGCAGGGAGGTACAATTTTAATTTTAATGCCTCCAATATTTCGAGCGGTGTATATTTCTACAGCTTAAAGGCAGGTGCCTTTTTTGCAAATAAAAAGATGATATTGGTGAAATGAGACGTAGATTTTCACAGATTATGAATTAGAATTTGGATGAAAATATCAGACAGAATAATTTGGTAAGATTATAATAAGTCTAAATATTCTTTGATTATTTTTATCCGACTTGTTTTATAGATCCTCTATGAGGATCTTAAGATAGTGGGTTTTTCTCTACTATAATAATTAAACATCTATGATGTTTTTATTAATTACCCGGTTTATTTTTCAAAAATGTTCCATTCTGAAGCTGCGAGGATCTTAACGTACTGGATTTTTCTCCGCAATAATTAAACATCTACGATGTTTTTATTAATTATCTGGTTTATTCTTCAAAAAAGTTCCATCATGAAGTTCTTCAAAGGCTTTTCTTAATTCCGCTTGAGTATTCATTACAATCGGGCCGTACCAGGCTACAGGTTCTTTTAATGGTCTACCGGAAATAAGAAGGAAGCGGATTCCCTCATCTCCTGCCTGTACGGTAACTTCATCGCCGCTATCAAATAGGATTAGGGATCTATTGTCGGCATCTACCGGTGGATTAGTATCCAGCCAGCCAACACTTTCCGTAGGTACAGCAAGCGGGCCTGAAGCATTGCTGAATTTCCCGGAGCCTGCGAAAACATATGCAAATGCATTATTTCTTGTGTCAATAGATAGTGATTTTCTTTTACCAGCAGGAACGGAAACATCGATGTATATAGGATCAGCAGCAATGCCGTCAACGGGACCTTTCTTTCCCCAGAAATTTCCGCAGACAATCCTAACATGCGTACCATCATCATCAGTTACTTCAGGCATATCAGCCGATTTAATTTCCTGATAACGTGGTTTTGTCATTTTTAATGCTGCCGGCAGATTAGCCCAAAGCTGGAAACCATGCATTCTACCTACCTGATCACCTTTAGGCATTTCCTGATGAATGATCCCGCTTCCTGCGGTCATCCACTGAACATCCCCTGAAGAGATCACGCCCTTATTCCCTATACTATCACCATGCTCGACACTCCCGGCAAGAACATAAGTAATTGTTTCAATTCCCCTATGTGGATGCCAGGGAAATCCGGCGAGATAATCTTCAGGGCGTTCGTTACGGAAGTCATCCAGAAGCAGAAATGGGTCAACTTCCGAAGGATCACCGAAGCCGATAGCACGGCGGAGATTAACACCGGCTCCTTCAATTGTAGGCTGAGCTTTTAATATTTTTTTAATAGGGCGTATAGACATAAATTTCTCCTTTTAGAATAAAAATATATAAATAGCGGTATTCTTTAATTTTTTAAAATTCCTTTTTCAACGGTGATTAGTGCAATCAATGAACTTAACCATGAAAGAACTACGGAAACAATAATGACTAAATTAAAGGAGTCCACAAATGATTCTTTAACACTCAATGCCACAACAGATGATTCTTTTTGGGTCAAACCAGCAGGGGGTTTAGTTTCTGCAAGTTTATTTGAATTCTTAAGTAATTCAGCCTTTTTATCTGCCGGAATTTTTAGATTATCAACTTTAACTTCAAGATTATTTTTAAAAGTAATTATCATGAAAGTCCCAAGAACTGCTATGGCGAACAGACCTGCAGCGCGAGCAACTGTATTATTTATTCCGGATGCAATTCCCGAATGCTTTTCGCTAACCGAGGCCATGACTGCAGCAGTGAGAGGAGCAACAACAATCCCCATTCCTATACCGAGTAAAGCAATTCCGGGAAAGTATGTAGTCCAGTATTCCGAAGGTCCATTGGTGATTCCGGGAAAAATTAGAAGAAAGAGTCCTAATCCAGCAAATAACGGTCCTATGATCAAAGGTTTTCTTGCACCAAACTTATCAGAAAATTTTCCCGAGAACCGAGAAATCCCGGAAATTAAAATAGCAAAAGGAAGAATAGCGAGCCCTGCAGTTTCTTCGGGATAACCCTGAACCTGAATTAGGTTTAAGGGAAAGAAAAACAATGCAGCATTTAAGGCCGCATACATGAATAAGGTTAGAGTATTTACACCGCTGAAAGTTTTTGATTTAAATAAATTAAGAGGCATCATTGGCTGCTTGCTTCTTTTTTCAACGAAAATAAAAATTATAATAGATATGACACCGATAATTAAAGCTGCTTCAATTCTTAAATTACTAAAACCGCTCTCAGAAGCTTCCAAAAAGCCGTAAGTTATCCCTCCTAGCCCCAAAGTTGCGAATAAAGCACCGGTTAAATCCAGATGTTTTGCAGAATCATCATGACTTTCAGGTACTTTTAGAATTAAAATAAATATAGTAAATACTGCCAGCGGAACATTTATAAAGAATATAGCTCTCCAAAGTCCAATACCTGCAAGCCAGCCGCCTAAAACAGGCCCAATAATCGTTGTTAAAGCGCTGAAAGTAGACCATGTTCCGAAAGCTTTACCTCTTCTTTCTGAGGGAATAACAGCCGAAATTATTGCTAAACTTTCCGGTACCATCAAAGCGCCTCCTATACCCTGAGATGCCCGGGAAATAATAAGCATTAATTTACCGCTTGAAATACCGCAAAGAAATGAAGAAATACTGAACAAAATTATTCCGATTATAAATATTTTTTTTCTACCGTAAATATCTCCTAAGGAACCTCCGACAAGCAAAAGTGAAGAAAGGAAAATTGAATAGGCATTAATAATCCAGAGGAGGGATTTTCCGTTAATATCCAGATCATTCTGAATAGCAGGAAGGGCAACATTCAGCGCGGTGAAATCAATAAATACCATGCTGGAAGCGAGGATAGTAGATATCAAAGTAAACAATTCAAAATTATTGTTTACCCGCTTATTTTTATTCATAGAAAATACAATTTTTTATAAAGCGACCGACATAGAAATTATATATACTGTTTCTCGCGGATTATCCCTTTATTAACTTTTTCACCAAGGAATTTGGCAATTTTTATTGTTTATAATTCTCAACAATATTAGGAGGGCGGACTTTTGCTTTATCCGGATCTTTTCCTGCACTGCGGAGTGCATTTCTTTGACGTAAAAAATCCCAGCATTGATCTAGCTCTATTTTCATCTCATGCAGTTCTTTCAATTCTTCGTCATTCAGATTTTCTTTTGCATAGAGACGAGATTCTTCATCGGCTAATTTTTTTATATGTTTAAGAACATCTTTATTTTCCATGGTTTTTCCTTTCAATTAATTCTGCTATATCAAATTAAAAAAGTCCAGAAAGATTTGAGGTGACTGGTAATACCTAGGAAGCTGAAGGAACTTTTACCACAGAGGTAACTGGCAGGGGATTAAATTCCAAATTACAAAAAACAAAAGACAAATAAATTACAATGAATAAATTCAAAATTTCAAACACGATAACCGGAGCATTTACCCTTTAGATAACAGAGAAGGTTAAAATTCCAGATGACAAATTAGGAAGCGGCTGGAGAAGAATAGGTTTTTATTTATCTTTTGGATTCTAAAAGTACATAAGAGAAGTTATCGGGGGCTCCTCTTTTTTCAATTAGTTTAGTAATGTTTTTTGAGATAGATTCCGGTTCTTCGCCGCGAAGGAGTTTTTCAAGTTCTTCATGGTTTATAACATTCGAAACTCCGTCGGTACATAAAAAGAATTTATGTGTATCTGAAGGAATGAGTTTAGTTTTACTTAAATCTACTTCTACAGATTCGGAATCTCCCAAAGCGCGCATTATAATGTTTTTATTGGGGTGGGTTTCTGCCTGGTTTAGAGTTAAATATCCGTCGTCAATTAGTTTCTGTATTAAAGAGTGATCTTTTGTAAGCTGTTTCAGTTTACCGTTTTTCAAATTATATATTCTTGAATCGCCGACATGTCCCCAGTAAGCAGTTTTATCTTTGATAAATAAGATCTCTGCGGTAGTAGCCATTCCATCGAGCTGGTTTTCTTTTGAAGATTCTTCTTTAATCTTTTTATTTGCATCTTCAATAGAATCTTTTATCCTTTTTAAATAATCAGATTCACTTGATTCGATAAAGTATTTATGTATAACCTCAACGCATAAGCCTGAAGCTATTTCCCCGGCATTATTACCCCCCAATCCATCACAAACAACTGCAAGCAAACCTCCGTCCACATTAAAAATACCTATAGAATCTTCATTATTTGTTCTTTTCATACCTACTTTGGATTCTTTAATATAGGTAAACTTCATTATCCCTCTCTTATTTAAATTAAATCCACACTACGAATTTTTATTAACATATTAATTTAGTGTATTTGAAAATAATTAAAAATATATTCATGAATTTTTCTTTCAAAAAATAATTTTTATACAAATTATCAAGTAAAAATGATGTAAAGGTTATAAATTCAGTTTTGTTATTTTGCAATTTTGTATAATGAATTACTTCTAAATGCGTAAAAATAGGTGTAAACAGCTCTATTTTACTAAGATTGCATATAAACCTTATTTATCATATTTTACTTATAAAATTTAGGGGATTGAATGAGTACCTCTTTACCTTAAAATAATTTTAATAATTAAGAATAATTAACTATGAATATTACTAACATTGCAGGAATTATATTTATCACAATTATTAATAATCTTGCTTTATCAGGCGGAAAACTGCCTGATTCAACCGCAAAAAACTTCATTTCTGCGTTGCTGAATAACCGTAGCAGCCTTCAAAAATTTGTTTTACCTGAGGAACTTGCTCTGACAAAGCGGTTAGGTATAAACTATACGGGTATTGATGATAAATTTCTTATTTCCAATGATGTTGATTCATCTCTCAGAGCAGATATTTCTAATAATAATTTGAATTTTACATATAAAATTGAAAACTTAGAGGGAAATTATTCAAAACTAATCCTTTCAATTCCCTCAAAAAGTCTAACAAGAGAATATATTTTCAAAGATTCATTTTTAATTTCGAGGCCATATTATTACGGGAGAAACTGGAAGAAAATAGAATCTAAATATTTTAATTTTTATATAAGTGATCCTCTGTTGTTTAATAATTATTCAATTAAAAGATTAGACAATTTTATTGAGAGTATTTCAGGAATTCTGAAATACAATGATAAAGACCTGGCAAAGTTTAGGAAAAATAAGATAAACTACTATTTGTGCAAAGACGATAAGGAAATTAAACTGCTTACCGGATATGATGCCCGTGGTTTATATCTAATACCTTATGATTATATAATTACTACTTACAGCTGTCACTACCATGAAATTCTTCATTTACTAATAAATTATAAATTAAAAACAATTCCGCTTTATACAACTCCATTTTTTCAGGAAGGATTTGCAGTTGCATTCGGAGGAAGGGGAGGAAAAGAGCCATGTGTTATTTTAGATATGGGATCTTTTTTAGAAGAAAGCGGTTTTCTTAACTTCAGTGCTTTATTAAGTAAACAGGACTTTTACAAGATTGATGCAACAATGAGCTATCCAGTCGCCGGTCTTTATAATAAATATCTAATAAATGAACTCGGGATTGAAAAATATCTTTTTCTTTATAAAAAATATTCCGGAAGTGAGGAAAGGGTTAATAATCTTAAAATAAATATGAATGACCTGCCCCCTGAAAATAAATGGATGAATTATTTAAATCATTATTCAGACAGTAATAAAATTATAATAACAGAGAGCAATTTTAATAGGTTTAAAGAATTCGCCAGGCAGGAAAATTCTTTTATAATTTCCGAAGATTCATCATACTATATGTTCCGTATTTATGATACAGTGTTAATATCTCCCACTAAGAAAACACGAAATTATAAAAGTAAAATATTCTCTGAATTATTGCCAGGTAGAAAGTATATGGGGGAGAAGTACGGAATTTTTGCGGATTCAAATGAGGTTTCCATTTATAATTTCTATTCAAACAACCTGATTGCCAAATATGTCAGAAGTTTTACAGTCACTCAGAAAAGAGTAACATTTCATGATAACCTTTATCAATTTTTTGTAAAAAAAGAAGTATTTGATGAGGCCTTAAGGGAATTATCTATATATTAATATTTCAGATTCTATACAAGAATCATTATTTTTGTATCACCGCAAGATAAAAGTTTCAAAAACTCTTTAATCATCTATAATCTTAAAAGGAACCAGAATGAAATACGGTTTTTTTGATGATGGCCAAAAAGAATATATCATTACTGAAGTACAAACGCCATACCCATGGATAAATTATCTGGGGAGTGATGAATTTTTTTCTATAATCTCAAATACAGCAGGCGGTTATAGTTTTTACAAAGATGCTCTTTTAAGGAGAATAACGCGGTACAGGTATAACAATGTTCCCATTGATGACGGGGGAAAATATTTTTATATAAATGATAACGGAGATATATGGTCACCCGGGTGGAAACCTGTGAAAGCCGGATTAGAAGATTATTCATGCAGGCATGGTTTAGGTTATACTATTGTAAAAGGAAAGAGAAATTCGATTGAGGCTGAAATACTTTTTTTTGTACCGGTTAAAACAAATTGCGAGATTCAAAAATTAAAACTTATAAATAAGAGTGATAAGGAAAAATCACTAAAGCTTTTTTCATTTGTTGAATTCTGTTTATGGAATGCTCTGGATGATCAAACAAACTTTCAGCGTAATTTCTCCACAGGTGAAGTTGAAGTCAAGGATTCGGTAATCTATCATAAAACCGAATATAAGGAAAGAAGAAACCATTATTCATTTTATTCAGTTAATTCCAGAATAGATGGATTTGATACCGATAGAGATTCATTTATTGGTTCATATAACGGGTTTGATAAACCGGATGTGGTGTTTGAAGGAGAACCAAAAAATTCTATTGCACACGGATGGTCACCTATCGCATCTCATTATATTGAAATTAATTTGAAACCGGGAGAATCGAAAGAACTTGTTTTTATTCTCGGTTATGTGGAAAATGAAGTGGACAAGAAATGGGAATCGAAAGGCATTATAAACAAGGAAAAAGCTGAAGATTTAATTGAAAAATACTCCACTTCAGAAAAAGTAAGCGAAGCATTTGATGAGTTGAAAAGACATTGGGATAATCTTCTTTCTGTTTATAATATAGAAAGTCATGATAAAAGATTAGACAGAATGGTAAATATATGGAACCAATATCAGTGTATGGTCACGTTTAATATGTCAAGGAGTGCTTCATACTTTGAGTCCGGTATCGGGCGCGGAATGGGCTTTAGAGATTCGAACCAGGATTTAATAGGATTCGTTCATCAAATACCGGGAAAAGCAAGAGAAAGGATTCTGGATATTGCTGCGACTCAATTTGAAGACGGAGGAGCTTATCATCAATATCAGCCCCTTACAAAAAAAGGGAATTATGCGATAGGAGGCAATTTTAATGATGACCCGATGTGGCTCATCCTCTCCACTTCAGCTTATATAAAAGAGACAGGAGATTGGTCAATTCTTGAAGAGCAGGTCCCATTTGATAATGACGAATCAAAAGCAGCATCACTATTTGAACATTTAAAGCGTTCATTCTATCATGTTATAAACAATTTAGGTCCTCATAAACTTCCTCTAATTGGCAGAGCAGACTGGAATGATTGTTTAAATTTAAATTGTTTCTCAACTAATCCGGATGAATCTTTCCAAACAACCGAAAACAAGCAAGGGGGAGCTGCTGAATCATTAATGATTGCTGGAATGTTCGTTGCATATGGAAAAGAATTTGCAGACCTTTGCAGAGAACTGGATAAGCAAACAGATGCCGAAGAAGCAGAAAAATATGTAAAAGAAATGATAACAGCTATTAAAAAATATGGCTGGGACGGCGAATGGTTCCTCCGTGCTTACGATTATTTTGGTGAAAAGATAGGAAGCAAAGAGAATGAAGAAGGAAAGTTATTTATAGAATCTCAAGGATTCTGCATAATGGCAGGTGTCGGTTTAGATGATGGAAAAGCTCAACTGGCATTAGATTCAGTTAAAAAATACCTTGACTGTGAATACGGCATAGTATTAAATAACCCTGCATTCACCAAATACTATTTAAACATGGGAGAGATTTCAACATATCCGGCAGGTTATAAGGAAAACGCAGGCATTTTCTGTCACAACAATCCATGGATTATAATTGGTGAAACACTGGCAGGAAACGGCAGCAGGGCATTTGAATACTACAGTAAAATTGCTCCTTCATACCTAGAGGACTTAAGTGATTTACATAAAACCGAACCCTATGTTTATTCTCAAATGATTGCAGGGAAGGATGCATTTAAGCCGGGTGAGGCTAAAAATTCATGGCTGACGGGAACGGCAGCGTGGAATTATTATGCAGTAACGCAATATATATTGGGAATTCAGCCCGGATATTACGGATTAAAAATAGATCCATGTATTCCAAATGAATGGGACGGATTTATAATAAATCGGAAATTCAGAGGAGCTGATTATAGAATTAAGATTTCAAATCCAGAACATGTTTCTAAAGGGATTAAAAAAATAATCTTAAACGGAAAAGAAATTTCGGGAAATATTATTCCTATACAAGATGCCGGAAGTAAGAACATAGCTGAAGTTTTAATGGGATAAAAACCATTGGATAAGAAAGTATTTTCAATTTATTGAGAATTACCGATAATCATGGATTTAATCCATGAATAATATTTTTGAAGTCTCAAAGCCGATAATTATTTAAGATTGTTTTCCATTTATCATTTAATCAAAGAAACTAAATGAAGCCCAACAATTCAATAAATAAATTAACCTCAACCAATGCAATTCTAATTTATTTATCCCTTTTAAAATTGCTCCTATTATTGATTTTCGCGGGAAATTACGGACTTTTCAGGGATGAATATTACTACATTGAAACATCCAAACATTTAGCCTGGGGCTATGTTGATCTGCAGCCTTTATCTGCAGTGATTTTAGCATTATCCAGAACATTGTTCGGTAATTCAATTTTGGGGATAAGAATATTTTCGTATTTAGCAGGTTCGCTTATAGTTTTTATGTCGGGATTAATTGTCAGGAGAACTGCATGGAAGTAAATTCGCTCAAATATTTACGGCATTCCTGGTAATTTTTTCGGGTGTAATTTTAGGGACCAGCGGTTATTTCTCAATGAATTCATTTGATATTCTTCTTTCTACATTAATGTTTTATTTCCTTATCCGCATGATTAATACAAATAATCCTAAGCTTTGGATTGTGATTGGATTTATCATCGGAATAGGGCTTCAAAATAAGTTAACATTCCTGTTTTTAGGATTTGGTCTTGTAATAGGTTTGATTCTAACTAAATATAGAAGCTATTTAAAAACGAAAGAGATCTGGATTGCTGCCGGAATAGTGATTATTATTTTCCTTCCAAATATTATATGGCAAATAGCAAATAATTTTCCAACTCTGGAATTCATGCATAATGCATCTGCATACAAAAATAAATCTATGGGCATCATGGAATTTGCATTGAATGCCCTAATGGAACTAAATCCCGGTTATTTTTTGTTCTTTTTTACCGGGCTTTATTTTTTCTTTTTTAACAAAGAAGGAAGAGTTTATAATATAATAGGATGGATTTTCATTTCGGTGTTTTTAGTTTTTGTGTTTAATAATGGGAAACCTTACTATATGGGAGTATTATATCCTGTCCTATTAGCTGCTGGAGTTGTCGGAGCGGATTATTTAATTGAGAAATATCTGCGGAACTTTGTCAGATGGATATTAGTTGTCCTTGTCATTCCTCCCGCGTTTATAGCAGCACCTTTTTCAATTCCGATATTAAATGTTCAAACTTTCATAAAATATTCTGAAAAATTGGGACTTAAACCGGAGAGCGGGGAAAGATCGGAATTAGGACTGCTTCCTCAATTTTATGCAGACAGATTCGGCTGGGAGGATATGGTAAAAAAAGTTGCGGAAGTATATAATTCATTATCGCCTGAAGAGAAAAAAGAAGCCTTAATATTCGGTCAAAATTATGGTGAAGCTGGAGCGGTTAATTTTTATAGGAAAAAATATAATTTACCAGAGGCTATTTCTTCACATAATAATTACTGGCTCTGGGGTTATCCTAAAAATTTTAAGGGGAAGGTGTTAATTGTTATAGGATCAAATTATAAGGATAATAGTGAATTTTTTGAGGACGTTAAGTTAGCTGCAAAGCATAAAAGTAAATATGGAATGCCTTATGAAAATGTTGATATTTTTATTTGCAAAAAGCCTAAGATGCCGATAGATGAAATATGGGGGAAAATTAAATTATTTATTTAAAGCGTAAGCTCCAGGAGTCCTATATGTTGGGATTTTTAGCTTTTATATTTTGCTAATAATATACCACACCTAACGGTGTTACAAAATATTCCGAAAAATTGGGAATTAAATCGAAGAGGGAGAAAGATCACCTAACGGTGTTCATTTTCTATGTATAATATAAAAACCTCTAATATTCTAAAATAGGAACCGAGAACGCGAGTAATCCTTGAGAGTAATAAATTATTGGCTTTGATGACTTTTTGAATTTAATTATTATTGTATTCTATTTAAACAAATTATTTCCGGATTTATGAAGAAAATATTATTTCTTATTATTGTTTCTATTTATTTTTTCGGCTGCTCATCTTCCGTTAATACTGTTAACATGACACCCGATGAACGTCTTAATTATGCGAAAAGTTTATATAATGATGAAGATTATCTTGATGCATTAAATGAATTTCAATCTTTAATACTGCAATATCCGGGTAATTCCATTATTGATGATGCTCAATATTACCTGGCTATGACCAGGTTTAAAAGAGGGGAATATATCATGGGGGCTTATGAGTTTAGTAAATTGGTAAAGAATATGCCGGCAAGTACATATTTAGCAGATGCTCAATTCATGCTTGCTGAATGTTATTATGAACTTTCGCCTAATTACACTCTTGACCAAAAATATACAAAAAAGGCCATTGAGGAATTCCAGGCATTTATTGACTTTTTTCCGACAAATCCAAAAGTAACCGAAGCCGAGAAAAAAATATCTGAAATGAATGATAAATTAGCGCTGAAAGAATACAACAGCGCCGGGATTTATGAAAAAATGGATGATTACAGCGCATCTCTAATTTATTATACGGATGTAATCGACACTTACCATGATACTAAATATGCTCCTTTGGCAATGTATGATAAAATCAAAATTCTTTTAGACAGGAAAAGAAATGATGAAGCTTTAAGCGAGATGTCAAAATTTTTAGATAAATATCCAAATGATTCAAATGCAGATGAAATCAGGAAATTAAAAACTTCTATTGAAAATAAACTCTCTGCTTCAAATCAATGACCTCAGGAAAAAAAATAAGTGAATCGATAATAATTATGACCGAGTTAGTTTTGCCGAATCACACTAACCAGCTTGGCAAATTATTAGGCGGTCAGCTTATGCACTGGATCGATATATGCGCTGCATTGTGCGCTTCAAAGCATAACCATAGGATTTGTGTAACCGCATCAGTTGACAAGATAGATTTTCATCATCCTGTTAGGTTAGGAGATGCAGTTACTTTAAGTGCATCCATAAACCGTGTATTTAATACCTCAATGGAAGTTGGTGTAAAAGTTTATGCTGAATCATTTAAAAAGGGTACAAAGATCCATACCAATACCGCTTATTTAACTTTCGTAAGCGTTGATGAAGATGGTAAACCTACAAAAGCAATTGAAGCAATCCCTGAAACAGAGGACGAAAAAAGGAGATATGAAGAAGCACTTCAAAGGAGGGAAAATAGACTTCGGGATAGGATTACTATTAAAAGTTAGTTCAAAGCCTGCTGGGAAAGTATCTTCTATTTTTTTACTCACAGCATTATTATTCAACTCTTATTTTGTTTTTCCACAGAATCTGTCTGGAAGTATGCAGATTCCGATAAACGGATTTTGCAAGTACAAAGAATTCGGGGCAAATTCAAATTATACTTCAATCCTTTCCTTTAATTACAACAATGATTCTTATTCCGATATTCTGTTATACTCTCCGTTAAAAAAGAAAATAAATATTTTAACCGGTGATGAAAACGGTGATTTTTCAAGGCAGGACAGCATAAAAGTTCCTTACCAGTTTTCCAGCATTCAAAAAATTTTTAATAAGGAAAAAGAAACTGAAGTCTATGCTTTTGTGTCAAGGAGAGACAGGAGTGCCGGTATATTTCAAATTTCACAAAATAGAAGATTTTCTATCCTTTCCTCTATTGAATTCACATCATATCCTGAAAACATATCTGTTGCTGATATTAATGGAGACGGCAGAAAGGAAATATTGATATCAGGGAGTGCTTTCGACGGGCTTTTCAGTACTATATCAATCGGAAAAAAAATTAATAGAAAAGAAAGTTGAAGAGAAAACAATATATACTGCTGCAATTTTTGTTGATTTAAATAATGATAATATACCTGACATTGCCGGATTTAATCTTATTACTAATTCCCTTGATTTTTTTTATAATTATGGAAACGGAACATTTAATAAAATCCGGTCAATCCCGATTGATGGGAAAATTAACGCTATTCATTCCTTTGATATTAACTCCGATGATTATGAAGATTTAATTTTTGTAAAAAATAATTCTATAGTGATCTTCTATGGTGATTTCAGGAGTTCTTTTGAAAATACTATAACTCTAAATCCACTGTATCACCCTGACAAAATTATAACAGGTGATTTTAATAAAGACGGCAAAATCGATATTGCATATATCAATTATGATAAAAATATTTTATCGATATTATTCGCCAAAGGTGATGAACAATTTTACCCGGAAATTATATATCTAAGAAAGAATGATATTAAAGACATAATACCCTTTTACAGTAAATTTATTAATGGAATTGCTGGAATTACAATTAAAGGGGAACTTTTTACGATAACCCGGATATCCTCATTTTCCGAAGATGTCCAGATAACCCTTGCATCCGAACCCTCTGCAATAACATTTTTTGATAAAGACGACGATGGTATTATAGATTTCTGTTTTTTAGACCAATTTTCTAATTCACTTATTGCTGTTATTAGAAACAGCGGTGGAATCCCAAAGGGATACTATTCATTCCCATTATTTCAAGAACATTCACTTTTAACTGCCTTTAATATCTCACCCAATGTTAAAGGCTTTTATTGTTATTCATATGACAAAAAATTAATTGAATCACTTGTAGTAGATTTTAATAACGATAAAATTATCCGGAAATCGATCTATTCGCACGGCGGAATAATGGACCTTAAAGCTGCTAAAGATGAGCAGGGAAAGGTAAACATCTTTACAGCATATAGAAATAACGATAAATTGGGGATAGATATTTTTAAATATTCAGAGAATAATTATTCAAATGAATATTATGAAACTAAGCTAAGAGATTTGGCCTCAAATATAACTTTAGGCCTGGGAAAAAAGGTTAGTTTCTGGCAAAAAGCCGGTAATGAATTACTCCTTTTTACAAAGGATTTTAGTAAGCCCCAAAGCCCACAGGAAGAAAAATTTTCCTTATCTTTGCAGTCATATTTTAAAATAGTCGCTTTTACAGGTGATTTATTGAATAATGATAAAGATATATTAATCAGTTTCCTAACTTCCAGGGATGATAGTTTTGCTGTAATTACACATGATAAGACCTCTTCAATCATTAGAAAAGATACCTTATCAGGAATGTTAAATGTTACATACAAGGATCAGCTTTTTTTAGGTGAAATGAGAATTAACGGTTTAAAAAAGTTATTTATTTATTACCCGGACAGCAGTGCTGTTTACCGGTTGGATTTTCTTAAAGATGGGAAGGAAATAATATCAACAAAAGCTGCAATAGTTGATGAATTAAATCATTATTTTATTAAGAATATGAATGTAAAGAATTTTCATATTGTATATACAAGAAAAAATGAAAGCCAGATTTCAATTAATAAAATAAGTCAATGAGATTAATTTATATTTTTATATTATTGAGCTTAACTGCTGACTGTATTTTGCCGCAAAACTTAAAGAAACAGGAACTTGATTCACTTTATAATGAACTGATATATCTTAATTCATCAAGATTTAATAAAAACTCTATTCAATCAGTTCAGGGAGAAACCAATTATGAAAAATGCGGATTCGGATTAGTCAGTACAATTGCAATTAATTTTAATCAGTTTACATTGCAGCAGCAATCGGATATAAAAAAAATTCTACAAAGACCGGTGATGCAGGATAGTATAATAACTCCAGACGGATATTTCAAAATACATTACGATCCGGCGGGGATAAATAAGCCTTCATATAGCGGATTATCTTTAAATGACTGCCTGGATCAAATTTCGGAGACTCTAGACTCGGTTTATAATTTTGAAATAAAATATTTAGGATATCTTTTCCCGAATGCTAATAATTCACCTTATGATATATATATATCCAATTCAACATCAGGAAGTTATGGATATACTCAGCCGGAAAATTCAACCGGAAACGGGACATATTCTTCTTTTATTGTCATACATAACAATTACCAGAATTTTGCTACAAAAGGAATTGATGGTGCACGGGTTACTTTAGCTCATGAATTTTTTCACGCTGTACAAATAGGAAGGTATTTTTACAGATATGATAGCGATGGATTTTTTTATGAGTTGTCTTCCACTGCAATGGAGGATTTTGTTTACAACAGTATTAATGATTACTACAATTACTTACCGGCTTATTTTAATAATACTCAGAATTCATTTGCATGTTCGAGCTGCGGGGGAGGAGAACAGGAATATGCACTTGCAATCTGGAATATCTTTTTACGGAACAGATTCGGATATAATATATTAAAAAAGGAATGGGAGCTCATGCCCCAAATGAGAGCACTGGATGCTATTAATAACAGCATACTTCAATATGGTTCAACCTACAGAAAGGAATTTAATATTTTCGGGACATGGCTCTATTTCACCGGTTATAGAGCAGTTAACGGTAAATATTTTGCAGAAGCTGCAGATTATCCGGTTTTAAATCTATTTAATAAATTTG
Organism: uncultured Ignavibacteriales bacterium; assembly: GCA_963848195.1. Taxonomy (GTDB): domain Bacteria; phylum Bacteroidota; class Ignavibacteria; order Ignavibacteriales; family Ignavibacteriaceae; genus CAVQBP01. The sequence goes on from CAWKCY010000001.1 coordinate 189,969, forward strand.
AAAGTATTCCGGAAAATATATTGAACGGCTCGGCTTCTCCTCTTTCCGAAAATTATATGAGGTTCATTAATAAGATAAATAATGATAATTACGACACACTTGATGTAATCATTTCTAATTCAGATTATCGAAACGGCGTAGATAGTATGAACGGACATTTCACATTTCAATTATCCATAGATTACAGCCCTACTTCTGCAGATAAAGATTATTTTGTAGATTTTAATTCGAAAAACTCTTCCCTATGGTCGGAAACGGTTATTTTGAATGATGTAATTATTAATCAGGACACAACTAATCCGGTACCATCAGCATTCGCAATCAATTATGCATATCCAAATCCTTTTTTTTACAGCCGGAACAATCATATAGAAATTCCAACAACCGCCAGTAGCAGTCAAAAGGGAAATCTTAATATTTATTCAACATCAATGCGGCTTGTTTATTCCAGGGAGGATTATGTATTTCTCGGGAAAAGAGGGACTTATATATTCAGCTGGAACGGAAGAGATTCAAACGGAGAAAAACTCCCTTCGGGAGTATACATTTACTCTACAAAAACTGGCAGCAATACAACTTCCGGCAAAATAGTTATATTTAACAAATGATAAAAAATAAGATTTCATGAGCAGTTTTTCAATTCAGATTAAAGATTTAAAAAAGACTTTCGGCAGAAGATTAATTTTTGATAATATAAATTTTTCATTATCGGCTAATACAATTTTCGGAATTACCGGAGCAAACGGTTCCGGCAAGTCTACATTGATAAAAATAATTGCAGGAATAAATTCTCCAACGACTGGAAAAATAATCTATAAAAACGGCGATAAAGAAATAATATCCGAAGAGCTGCATAATTACATCGGTTTTGTCTCTCCTTACCTTGTACTTTACGATGAATTTTCTGCATGGGAAAACCTAAAGTATTTTTCAAATATTAGGGATGTTCCATTTAATAAGGAAAAAATTGAACATCTTCTCAATCAGTTCCTTTTATTTAACCGTAAAAATGATTTGGTAAAGACATATTCGTCAGGGATGAAGCAAAGGATGAAATTTATTTTTGCTTTAATGCATTCACCAAAAATTATTCTGCTTGATGAACCAACTTCAAATCTTGATGATGAAGGGAAGGAGTCGGTTTACCGGATTATTGAAAACGAAGGTGAGCAGAATATTATTATTGTAGCTTCAAATGAAAAATCAGATTTACAGTTTTGTAAGGAAAAATTAAGACTCGAGGATTTTAAGGATTGATATTTTACCACAGAGTTAACAGAGAAGACACAGAGAGCACGGAGAAGACTAGGAATTATAGATGAAATTTAAATCATACTCACTTTTTCAAAAAGATTTTCATTCGGAGATTCGAACACGATATGCTATTAATTCTCTTGCAATGTTCATTTTAGTTGCATTAAGTGTTATTCTTTTTTCAATAGGAAATGAAAGAATAACTGCGCCATTGACTGCAGGTCTATTCTGGGTAGTAATATTTTTTACTGCTATGTCGGGTCTGGCAAGAGCATTTGTATCCGAAGAGGAGAGGGGAACCTCTTTGACTCTTCAGTTGATAGCGGCTCCTTCAACAATTTTTACAGGCAAACTTCTTTTCAATTTGATTTTAGTATTTATGATGAATATAACAATCACATTATTATATTCTGCACTTTTCGAAGAATTTGTTATCAGGAACCTGTTACTTTTTATACTTACCTTTTTCCTCGGAAATATTGGAATTGCAGTCTCCTCAACTATCATTGCTGCTATTATAGCCAAAGCAGGCTCCAAAGGGACATTGTATCCTGTCCTTTCATTTCCTATCTTACTCCCATTAATTATAACTTCTGTTAGATTAACGTTATTTTCCATAGAAGGAACCACTTTCGATTCCTCAAAAGTTGAACTTTTAATTATTGCATGTTACGATATTATAATGATTTCTGCATCTTATATGTTATTCGATTTCATATGGAAAGATTAATATTTATTCCTTTAATTTAATTTATTTAAAAAGTAGATTAAAATGTGTTCTTTAGAAGAATTTGTTATTTAATTAGATGGCATAACATTTGAATCTTGTATAATAAATCAACACAATATTTATGCATCGATAAGGCATTTGTCATAATCCGCATTATTTAATTAAAAATAGAAGAAATAAGATGGCCTGGAAAATATTTCTGTTCATATTGATTGCGTTTGTTTCAGTGGCTGGAATAGCTTTTCCCATTGTTGAGAATCCACATACATGGTACGAATTTCCTCTGATTCCAGGATTGGAGCAGAATGCAAAAATAATATTCTTTCATGTACCAACAGCATGGATAACAGTAATCGCATTCTTAATGTCAACAATCTTCAGTATAAAATACCTAAGGAAGAAAAATCTAGATGATGATGCAAAATCATATGCAGCAGCTCAATTAGGAATAATATTTTGTGTATTGGCAACCATAACAGGAGCAATCTGGGCAAAATTCGCATGGGGATCATTCTGGAGCTGGGATCCGAGACAGACAAGTATTTTTGCTCTTCTTTTGATTTATGGTGCATGGTTTGCGCTCCGCTCATCGATTGAATCAGAAGAAAAAAGAGCTTCACTTTCAGCAGTCTACAATATTATCGCTTTTATAACTGTTCCATTCTTTATTTTTATCATGCCGAGAATAATGAGCGGTCTGCATCCGGGATCAGCTAATGATACAAATTCAGGGCCAATTGTTGATTTTAAAATGAACGGAAACATGTTATTAATCTTTTTTCTTTCTTTGATTGGATTCACAATTTTGTTCTTCTGGATGTGGAATATTGGATATAAATCTTTAATTTATAAAGATAAACTTAACAGAAAATTAACCAGAGGGTAATTTGACGGAACTTTATAGTTTTTTACAGAAAAACGCGATCTACATTGTAATGGTTATTGTACTTATAGTATGGGCTGGGGTTTTTTTGTATCTCTTCAATTTGGACAAAAGACTTAAACATATGGAAAAAGAAATAGAGGAAAATAAACATGAAAAATAAGTATCTATTCGGCGGTGTAATTATAGTGGTGTTTCTTGGATTGATGGGGTATTTATTAACACAGAGCAATATAAAATATGAAGATAATTTTCAAACTGTAATGAGTGTTGATAAAACCGTAAAAGCAACCGGAAGCTGGGATAAAGCAAAGAATTATGATATTGATAAACAGAAAAGGACTTTCAGCTTTTTTCTTATAGATCAGCATGGAAATGAGATGAAGGTTGTATTTGACGGAACAATTCCAAATAATTTTGAGTCTGCCCAAAGTGTAGTAGTAACCGGTCGTTATGAAGACGGTTATTTTCATGCAAAAGAGATTTTAACAAAATGTCCGAGTAAATATCAGAATTCTCAGATCAAATCTTCTTCCCTGTAATCAATTTCTTAATTGTAATCTTTAACAAGACATTATAGGTAAAGGTTATGATAAGAACGAATTTATGTATTAAATATATAGGATAGGTCATGGTTGGAAGTATAGTACTAACGATCGCACTTGCATGCAGTGCAATAGCAATGGTCATGTATTTTCTTAGCTACAGGGGATATCAGAACACAATAAACTACGGAAGAATAGCATATCATGCGATGGCAATGATGGTTATTGTAGCGTCTGCATTGTTGTGGTACGCCATTATTAATCATGATTACAGTTTCAAATATGTATATGAATACAGTGCTAACAGCCTGCCGTTTGGATTTTTAATAGCCTCGTTTTGGGGAGGTCAGGAAGGAAGCTTTATGCTATGGCTTCTTTTAAGTTCAATTGTGGGAATTGTTCTGCAGTCGTATACTTCTAAAAGAGGTGACCTGGAAAAAAGGGTAATGCCTATTTTTACACTCCACACAACATTTCTTTTAATAATGGTATCGCCATTATTTAAAAATCCATTTGCCTATATCTGGTCCGAACCTTTTTTTATTGCCACCAAACATGTAAATGCAGCATTTTTGAGTCAGCCGTGGCTTCAGAGTTTTATATTTAGTGACGGTTCATCCGGGCAGAATTTTGTAAAAATAGGCCAGGCTCTTTATACTACTCTTGCTTCAGGTGGGATTCATATGAGTCAATTTATCATTGACGGTAAAGGTTTGAACCCGCAGCTATTGAATTTCTGGATGCAGATCCATCCGCCTATTTTATTTTCAGGATTTTCTATGGCTACAGTACCCTTTACATTTGCAATGGCGGCAATGTTAAAAAATGATTACAGGGATTGGGTAAGACAATCATTCCCATGGGTTTTAGCCGGAGCCGGAATTCTGGGATTAGGAATAATGCTCGGAGGTTACTGGGCATATGAAATGCTCGGATGGGGCGGTTATTGGGCCTGGGACCCGGTAGAAAATTCGAGCTTAATTCCCTGGCTTGTCGGAGTTGCAGCTATTCATACACTTCTTGTTCAAAGAAAAACTCAATCAAAGGGTGGGATAGGAAAGTATGCAAAGACAAATTTAATCCTTTGTATAATGGTTTATATACTGGTATTATATTCAACATTTCTTACAAGAAGCGGAGTCTTAGGAGATGCATCAGTACATTCCTTTGTTGATCCCGGAATGCTTGTATATCTCTTTCTGCTTATATTTATCGGAACTTTCTTTTTGCTTGGATTTGGAACATTACTTTATAGGTGGAAATCTTTAAATATAGAAATTTCAAGAGATGAAGGTATGCTTTCAAGAGACCTGGCTTTATTTACTGCTGCGATAGTTCTATGTTCATCAGCTCTTGTTGTTTTAGTAGGAACTTCTTCCCCTATTTTCGGAAGTTCGGTTGATAAATTCTTTTATAACCAGATGCATGTTCCTATTGCTATAATAATAGGCTTGCTGAATGGTTTAAGTCTTCTCCTAAAATGGAATCATACAAAGGGAGAAGATATTGTAAAGAAATCATTATTTTCTGTTTCAGCAGCCATTGTAGTAACTGCCTTAATAGTTTTATTCGGCGGTATAAGCGACATAATGATGATTATCCTTTCATTTTCTGCTGCCTTTGCTCTCTTTGTTAATGTGGAAATTGCTTTTCAAATAATTAAAGGGAACATGAAAATGATAGGAGCTTATATAGCTCATATCGGGATAGCTGTATTCCTATTGGGAGTAATTGGTTCTGCAGCATACAGCAAAGAAATTAATATTGATCTGATTAAAAATGTGCCTCAAGAAGCTTTCGGATATCAATTGACTTTTACAGGATACCACCCAATCGAGAATAATCAGAAATATGCATTCAGTATAGATATGAAGAAGGGAAATAAAAGTTATGAAATTTCCCCCGTAATGTACATTAGCGATTACAGCAACGGTTTAATGAGAGAGCCGGCAATTCTAACCTTATGGCAGGCGACTATTCTATCTCCTTTTACAAAAGACATTTATATTTCACCTTTGGGGTATGAGGATAAAAATAGTGAAGATGCCGGACAAAATGCCTCTTTAAATATAGGGGATAAAATTAGCTTCAACGGTTCTGAAATTGTATATAAAGATTTTGTGAAACCTGATATGAGCGTTATGATGAACGGCGGGAATTTTCAGATGGGGACAGATCTAACCATTTCCAAGAATGGTAAAACCTATAGCGCTGAACCCACCATTAAGCGGGATGAAAACGGATTTTCATATATACCGGTTACTCTTGAAGAGGCAGATATTAAAATTGAATTAAAGAAGATAGATCCTTCTACTCAAAAAGCAGATTTCGTATTGACTAAACTCGATACGAAGAAAACCTCAGTACCTCAAAAAGAAGTATTAACAGTAGAGGCAAGTGTCAAGCCATTTATCAACTTCGTTTGGGGAGGGGTTCTGATAATGGTATTCGGATTTTTTATTTCGGTAGCAAGAAGGTTGAAAGAATCCTTAATCAAGTAAATTTTTCAACCTCCGGGGTTTTTAAAACCCCGGAGGTTTTGCTTATCAATACATTCAAAAAATCTTACCTAACGCATATTAAAAGAGGCCATGGAACATCGGAAGACCATGATAAGTCAGGGTGATTTCTAATATATATTCTGGTTGATGGGCCGCCGTCAAAGTCTATAACATTTAATTCCTTTTTGAAGATCCCTGTTGAAATCAGCATTTTACCTAATTCTGCAAGGGTGACATTGTCCAAAGTTATAATAACATAAAATTCATTTCCGTTAACAGTTGCAAATGTTGTACGCCTTGCCTTACGGTTTCCATTAATTGATAAATTAATACCGGATGTATCTACCTGGTTAGCTTTTATTATCTGCGGTCCTGTTTGAATAACAAGATCATAATCCCTGGTTTCATCAAGCTCATTTAGACTAAAAAAATGGACAATATTTTTCTTAGAGTTATATGCAAAAAAACGGGAAAGCTGTCTATCATCTTTTTTTATGTCTTCATAAATTTCATTATTAATTTTAAGATATCCCGCATGTTTATAGTGAATCCCGGTATGTGCGGTGGAATCATCATATAATATGTCAAAAAAAGATCCGTTGACAATTAAAGAATAGTCACTGTCATTAGCAATCTGTTCAAGTGATTTTACAGGCCGCTGGGTATATAGGTATGATGAGATGTGTGGAATTTTTATAATTGTTGTAGAATACTTGTCGACCTTAAATATACTTAAATTCCCATCTTGAATGACTTTGATATTTAAGGTTGTATCAATTTCAGCTTCTGTAAACAAGTTGTTTTTAGAGCCTACTCCATCTTTAAAGTTAAAAAGAATTGAAATCGAAATTATTATAAGAAGAAGATACATTGTAATACAAGTTCAGTATTAATCATTTTTTCAAAATCATTTTTTTAACTGAATTAAAATTATCTTCAACATTCAATTTATAAAAATATACACCGCTTGCTAAATTATTCGCATTAAATATTACATCATGAGAACCAGCCGGTAATTCTTCATCAATCAATCCAATTACTTTTTCTCCAAGGATATTGAAAACATCAAGTTTTACTTTTCCACTTTCTTTTAGAAAAAAATCAATTTTAGTAGAAGGGTTAAATGGATTGGGATAATTTTGTTCTAATTGAAAATCATCGGGAATTTGGGTTTTAGTATCATTTACATCAGTTAACATCATATCGCTAGAAAAATCATCGGGATTTGTAATATCCTCAAAATGTTTCCCTGTTAGGATAGTTACGTTATCTCCAGAAAAATTCCAGTTTATAAAGACACTTTTAATATCGAAATTGTTTTTTTCCCTACGTACTCTGAAAGTACCTGCTCTAAGTGAGTTACTCACAGATATGTCTGTCAATGCTTTTGAGGCAAATGTCAGCTCAACTTTATTATTCTTCAAGCTAGCAGAAAGACCAAGAGTAGGCATATTTATCAATTGCGATGATCCATTTATATAAGAAAAATTATAATTATCCTTATTTACACTATTGCAGTAAAAAGAAAGAACACATTGATAAGAGGTTATTTCAAAATTATTCGGGACATTTAATACGACATCAAATTGATAAGTTGAATTATCAATTAATTGTCCATTTGTAATATGCATTTGATAATTAGATTGGGGAAAGGAGAGATTTACAAAAATAAATTGTAAAAGAAGGCAGAAAAAAAGAGTATATTTAATCATGAATGTCCATAGCTATTAACAACCTTTCTAAAGATTTATTTCATCAACTCATAGGTTGAATAGAAAAAAGCCAGTACTATGAATGGGTATAAAAAATAACTTAATTTATTTTATGCGAGAAAAGTCTAACTATTTAGCCAAATATTGTGCCATAAAGCACAGCATTGAAATTTGAGAATATAAATAACTTTTATTTAAAAGAATGGGTAAGATTTCAACTATGAGTGTGAAAAATTTTCATAGATATGTGCTAAACTGCACTTGATTTGTACCGGTAATGAGAAGATTTATTCTATTGGTTGATCCCTATCCTTCTTTCCCATGAGTTTACTCATCTCTACCGAAGTTTCAGCTTCATTAGATTTATTTTCCATATCTTTATTGAGTCTGATGCTGTTTTCAAAGAGTTCTTCAGAAAGCTGAAAATTATTCAAATTGTTTTGAATCATTCCTTTAATTTTATATATATCAGCGATAGAAAGCGTATCATTGATTTTATATGCAATTTCCATTGCTTTATCGGTATATGCATCAGCTAAGGAATAGTTTTTTAAGCTTGTATAAATGAATGCTTTTCCAATATATGCAACCGCGCAATTTGAAAGATAATCGTTTGCCAGAGAAATTGTTATACATTTATTAAATTCATCAAGAGCAGCATCAAATTTTTCCAGTCGGGTGTATAACATTCCTATATTATGATATACCCGTGATAAACGTCGGGTATCATTTAATAGTTCAAACTTTTCAACAGATTTTTTGCAGTTCCAGATAGCTTTTTCATAATTTCCCTGAATTGCATTGATAATTCCCAGGTTAGTTAAAATCATGGCATGCGATGATAGATTATTTTCACCATTTAGATATGTCAAGGCATTTTCAAAATGTTCTTGTGCTTTTTCGAATTCACCCTTTTCGCCATAAAGCGTACCGAGCATGTTTTCGCATTTTGCGATGCCCGATTCATCGCCAATTGATTTGAAAATATTTATAGCTTCCGAGAGGTAATAGCTGCTGTCCTCCCAATATGCCTGGGACCAATAAATTTTTGAAATCATTAAATTTGTTTCAGCAAATATTGCCGGGTAATTTTGAGAGTTGATTTTGCTTAATTGATATTCAGCTATTTCAAGAGAATATGCATTTTCTCCGACAAAAAGCAGCAGCTGCGAAAGATCCAGTATTAATCTATAATATTTTTCTTCCTCTAGCAGTTTTTCACAATCTACGATTATTTTATCTATTATTAAGCGATAGTTAATCCCTTCCGGCAGATTATAACTTACATGCTCTAATTCCAATTCCGAAAGTGAATCATTTACATTCCCTGTGAAAGAAATATCATGTTTAAGAACTTTAATAAAATTTTCAGTGTCATTTTCGGGTAAATAATTGCTGATCAGGTTTCTTATATCATTTTCAATATGTGAGAGATTATTATCCATTTTTTTATTTAGAATTTACATTCCCATATTAAAACTTAAGGTTTCCTCAATCTTTTTAACTTTCATAGAATCTTTTATTTTTTTATAGTAATCTAGTGCGCTTTTTAAATAAAAACTTTTCGATTCAAAATTTTTTAAATCATCATAAAGCATACCCAATTCAATGCATGTTTCAGCTATATTCAATTCATTTTTTAAAGTTGTATTTATCCTAAGGCTGTTAAGCAAATAATTCTCAGAAATATTAAAGTTTTTCAATTCTCTCTCAATAGTTCCTTTAACCTTATAGATATCGGCAATAGTAACTTTATTATCGGTAGAATGACTTATTTCAAGTGCTTTTTCAGCAAACTCAGCGGCATAATGAAAAGCTTTCAATGGAATTAAGGCTCTGGATTTTGCAAGATAAAACATACATAAAGTTGAAAGAAATCTATATTTTTTTGCAATTTCGATTCCTTCATCAAAAGCAGAGATTGCAGAAGAATAATTTTCTTTTTCAAAATATACCATCCCTAAATTGAGAGTAACATTTGCAATATTCTTAAAATCAGAAAGTTCTTTAAATATTTTCAAAGCATTATTTAAGCGGAAAAGTGCATCATCTAAATTCCCCTGGATACTATTTATTATCCCCAAATTAGCTTCTACGTTGGCCGCTATTTCAGAATTCTTTTGTGGATTCATTAAGTTCAGGCTAGTCTCAAAATGTTTTTTAGCATTTTCTATATCACCAAGCTCTCCGGAAATAGATCCTAATAAATTCTCACATTTTGCCATTCCATGATTATCGTTGATCTGGGTGAAGATCGATTGTGCTTCTGCAATTGCAGACAGGCTTCTTGACCAGCTTCCTCTATTGATATATACATTTGCTAATCCAATTAAGGATTCTGCTTTGTAAATAGTTAAAGAGGAACTTTTTATTTTAGCTTTTTTAAAGATTTCGGCGGCTAAATTTAATTTGCCGCCGGAAATACATACCTTTCCAAGTTCTAACAAAAATCTACAGAACTTATTATTCTCTAATTTTTTTTCTGAAAATGTTATTGTTCTATCTATTTTGATTCTTTCATTAAAATTATCAGCTTTTATTTTCAGTTGATCTCTGTAGAAATTATTAATCTTTTCATCTATTCCATTAACTCCGCTTTCAGGATGGATTAAGTTGACATTAAAGTCGCTATAATTATTATCACCTAGATAATCTTTCAGCAGTTTGTCTAATTCAATATCAAATGTACAATTCGGAGTTAACATTTTATTTTTCTTATAAATAATTAGTTAATAAATCCCCATCGTGAAAAATGAGGCAGCTCGGCATTGATTATTTGTAATTTGCCTGACTGTTTTTCAACATAAATACTCTGATATTTTGCTTTATAATATTTACCGTCAGGAGCCATATAAACGAAGCTAACTTTAGAAGGATCAACTTTGCTTAGATCAACACCCATAATGGTTAAATTATAAATTACAGGTTTCGCCCATGTACCGGAAGGTGAAAAGGAAGCAGTGCCAAACTCATCATTAACAGACATAGAAACATATCTTGAACCGGTAAAAGCATACCGCTGAAACCTTGCATTAGCAGTAATAGAAATCCATCCGAAAGGACCGCCTGCATAGCCGGTATTAATCTCTAATAAAGATTCCTGATCACCGTAAATAGTTTTACCAACGGAAATATCTTTTTTGAGAGCTAAATCATTTGAAGAAGGCAGTGTAATCCAATTCGGATTGCTGACTTGCTCATCAGTATTTATTGAATTATTAACAGGTGAAACCATATTTGATTCATCAGTACAGCCAACTACAAATAAGGCTAAAACCATCAGCATTGATAAATATTTTAACATCTCTTTCTCCTTATATTTTTTATAACATTTTTTGAAATTATGTATTTTATAATTCAAGGCTGATACCATATCATATTTAGTAATTATTACTTGATGATTTATTTTAGATGATATTAACAGTAAATAATTCTTAGCGATTTTGTAAGAATTACTGTTTTATTCTTGTACTATGTTTTATAATGATGCATTTTGTTCAAATATTCTATTTTTAATCAGTTTTGCAACAAATGTAATCGTTGAATAAGCTTGAATAACTAATAAATGCAGAAGTGTTTGATTTTGGAATAATTTTTTATCTGTTTTCTTTGAATATGAAAGAATAATTTTTATAATTTAGCTATAGATTGAATAAAATTTTATAAAAACTCCTTTTTAAGAGGATTATTTAATTTATGAAAGAAGATGGGGATGAATTCTTTAGCTCATCTGAAGAAAATCCGGAAATATATAAATCTGAGTTTTTTGATTTGGAGCATTTTCCTTCCGGATTTCTCGTTTTAAACCAGGAAGAAAAAATAGTTGATATAAATGGTTTGGGACAATCTTTAATTGGTAAGAAGAAAAGGGAGCTTCTAAATCAAAAATTCTCAGATTATATTTTTGAGAAGGATATAAAGAAATTTCAGAAGATTTTAAATAAAGCTTCTGAAGGTTTACCACCCCAAATAGAGGAAATTAAGATTAAAAAGGCTATTGATAGTTATTTCCCTTCTTTAATAATGATTCAATGCCATCTATTACAACATTTACAAAAAAGATTCTACTTTTTATCTATTATCGATTTTACCTTACAAAAAGTAAAAGAAGAAATAAGTAAAGATAGTGAAGCAAGGTTTGAGAATATTGCAAACACTGCTCCTGTAATGATCTGGATTGCGGATGTAAGCGGATTATTCAGTTTTGTTAATAAAATCTGGCTTGAATATTCAGGTAAAGGGATAGGGGAACAATTAGGCATGAATTGGCTGAAAGATGTTCACGCTGATGATGTGGAGAATTTGTTAAATAAATATAGTAATGCCATTAGGACTAGAAATCCTTTTACATTCGAATTTAGGCTAAAAAGCAGTGAGGGTAAATATGAGTGGATGATGATTAAGGGAACTCCTCGATTAGGTAATGATAGTATTTTTATGGGGTTTATTGGTTCATGCATTAAATATTAATGCTCAAAAAGAGTTTGAGGAAAAGATAAAAAAGGTGAACTCCGACTTAACAGAAATTAACGCTGCAAAGGATAAGTTTTTTTCAATTATATCACATGATTTAAGGAGCCCCCTGGGGGGATTAATGCAGATTCTTGAAGTTCTTGAAGATTCTTATGATTTTCTCGATGAAAAAGAAAAATTTCATATTATAACAGAAGCTGCTGGTGCATCAAAAATGGTATACGCCCTTATGGAAAACCTTCTTGAATGGTCAAGAATCCAAACCGGGAGAATTCCTTTTAATCCTGAAAAAATTGAACTACTTCATATATTGAGGGGAATTGAATCATTATATTCTCAAAATTTAAAAAATAAACAAATTACCTTAATTATAAAGGTAGAGGCCGGTATGTGCTTAAACGCTGATATTAAAATGACAGATACTATTTTTAGAAATCTTGTTTCAAATGCAATAAAATTTACGAATCCCGGTGGTTTAATTTTAATTTCATCAAAATCAGAAGGAGATTGGGTTACTATTAATGTTAAGGACAGCGGGGTAGGAATTGAGGGAGATAATTTGGACAAGTTATTTAGAACAGAAATAAGCTATTCTACAGAAGGAACCGGAAAAGAAAAAGGTTCAGGCTTAGGTTTGGTGCTTTGTAAAGAATTAATTGAAAAACATGGGGGCAAAATCAGTGTTGAAAGCAAAAAAAATTACGGCTCTAATTTTTATTTTACACTCCCTGCTTATTAACAAAATCTATACAAGCAATGATAACTATAATAGAAGCATTGAAAAAAGCAGGCAATGTTGTTTTTTATTTTATTTTATGAAGACGCTGCCGGGGATTCGTTTGCTCCTGTTTTCGCATTCATGAATGTTCTCTCTTCTTCTCTCAATCTATCCAGTCTCATTGAGTTAGTTCTGAATTTGGGAATGAAAATAGAGAGAAAGTAACTCTTTATTATATACCACCAAAAGCTCCTTTCAAGAAGAAGAGGATCTATATTATGTTCAATTTCTTTGTGAGCTTCCGGAACTTTACTCCAATGTAATCCGGCTTTATGATGGTGAATTGTATGATAGCCATTATTAAAAAGAAGAAAATTTAGAAAACCTGTAAAATTTCTGGAATGATTCCACTCGGATTCTTCATTGGCATGAACGTGCTGTACGTAATTGAAAATTAAAACACTGAAAAGAGATACCTGCTGGGGTATAACAACAAAAAGTAATGCTTTATGCCAATCAATTAATAAAGCTGCAGCTAACCATAAAATAAGTACAGCGTATTGTGAAATACTCACCCAATATTTTTCTTTGTTCTTTGCTTTCATCTCTTTCAAATAGATGAAAATTGCCTTTTGCTGATAATATCCGCTTATAGTCGGATATGAAATGAGGGTAAGAAAGTTATTCTTTTCACTTATTCTGTATGTTATAGAATCATCGCCTTCGCGATTATTAAAGCGATGATGATTTTTATTGTGTGTAGGAATCCATGCAAATATTGGAAATCCATAAAACACAGTCAGCCACCAACCCGTAAGTATATTCAGTTTTTTAGATTGCCACATCGGAAGATGGTTGTGATTATGTGTCATTACTGATACGGCAACTGACATAAATAAATACCACGTATAGATGAAAGGGTTAACCCCAATCCAAAGCCATTGGATAACTAACATGATGGTGGTAATAATTATATAGATAAGACTTTTAACATCTGCATTGTTTTTTAGCTTCATATTCATTTAGATAATCACTCAGATTTATAAAAAAATTAAGTTTAGTTATTATATTTTGTATTTCAAATATTACTTCAATATATACTTATCATTTATTATAAATGCAATTAGAAAAAAGCCCGCTTTAAAGTGGGCAATCTCCACACTCATCGTATATATTTACCTTATCATAGTATTTTAAAACAGTCTCAAGAAGCTTTCTACATTAAAAAATTCATAGGGTCTATATCTTCAAACAATTTGTATCTATATCTTGACATAGGAACTATATTATTATTATGTAAATAAAACAATACATCAAAAGTATGAAATGTGGATTAATCCATTTGATGTAGCAGATTAACTCCATTATAGTAAAATATAAGTTTCTTTATTATTTACTTATTTCCTTTTGTTAATATAGGAAATTATCAATACGAATTACAATGAAAAGATAAAATCTATGCACAAAGAGCATTAAATTTGTGATTTGAATTTTTGATTCTGAAGATATTATTTTTTAAGCAGTTAAATTTAATTTTGATTATTAGTTACTAACTGTAGTTAAGCAAACATTGTCATTCTGAACGGAGTGGAGTGAAGGATCTCAAAAGTTTAATTTTATGCAGTTCTGGAATAATTCTTTTTGCTCTTTTCATAAAAATTTTCATTTTGCGTAACTCCACTAATTAAATAGGTTCAGAATATAAGACTTAAAATGTCATATTTGTATTTAAAAAAATAAATTTTCTCCATGACTATTAACTGTAGAACATGCAAATATTTTTACATTACATGGGATCCCAAATACCCTTATGGATGTAAAAGTTTCGGTATGAAGACAAAGCAGATGCCGTCTATAGAAGTTTACATCACATCAGGTAAGGAATGCTTAAAATTTCAGAAAAAAGAAGAGCCTCCCCCAAAAATGAACAACAGCCAAAAGTAATTATTTTTGCATGCTATTAACGTATCATTGTTACAGCACCATTAGGAGGATTGATTTATTTATAAAAGGGAGAAGACAAAAGTTATTATTATTTAAAACATCTTGCGTTGACTTGTTTGATTTAATTAAATTCGTTTCTCCACCTTCTAATCTTCCAGGAAGATGAAGCAATTACAGTAATACTTGATGAAGTAGAAGCAAAACCGGGTGCAGAGATTGCAGCAATTCATCCCGGTGTTGGTGTGGAGGTAAGCAGAAAGAGAAAACGGTTCAAGGTTTGCACCTACTCCTAACGACGATTATGAAATTATAAAAAACTACGTTTTGCTCACAGATCAAAAACATCATAATATGGCAGTCATCCCTCTAGTTCTTAACAATGATTTTACGCTGGTTGAAGGTGCCGATCCGAGGAATTAAAAGACAATAAAATAATTTACCGCACATATTGACTTTTTATCTAACGCTTAAATTGTTCTGTTAGGCTAAACCCTTTATTGCCCAGGCCTTTGCCATCAGAGATATCGAACCATCCTGCTCAATTGGTAATAATTCTCGAAGTCTATTTTCAAGCTTCTGTCGATCTTTTTTCCTTCAAACTCATTATGTAACTCGGTGCTAGACCTACTTTCCCAAGAAATGGCAGCCAATAATCTTCAAAGTTTTTAAATATTATTCTTTCTTCAACTGGTATAGCTGAAACTTTTTTAAGATTAAATTCTTTACCGCCTGGTTTGGCTACTCTTAACATTTCAGCAATTACTGTTTCAGGTTGAGGTACAAAATTGAGCGTAATTCCTAAAACTACAGCGTCAATACTGTTCGATTCTATTCCAACTTTTTGAGCCATACCGACTTGAAAATCTATATTAGGGTTCATTATCGATTGTTTGGAATAAAAGATATTATATCTATAGAGAGTAAAAGCCTCACTTTTATTTAAATCCCTCATATTTTTATAAATTCCCTATTTGTACAATCAAAAATTATTGGTATAATAACATCAACAAATAAACCTTCCTGTAAATCCATTTGTTAACTTCGAAATTTAATGGATACTTTATGATTGGTAAACTAATATCTCATTATAAAATTATTAATAAACTTGGTGAAGGCGGAATGGGAGTACTCTATCTTGCCGAAGATGTAAACATAAATCGTAAAGCTGTTCTAAAATTTTTACCTCCCGATGTTACTAATGATCCCGATATAAATTCCAGATTTAATAGAGAAGCTCAAGCTGCCGGTTCATTAAGCCATCCAAACATAGTAACAATATATGATGTTGGGACTCATGAGAACCCCAAGGGAGCAGAAAATCATTCATTGCAATGGAATATATTAAAGGGAAAGAATCTGAGGGAGTTAATAAATAGTGATGAGCTGACGATTGAAAGAATAATTAATATCTCGGTTCAAATATGTGAAGGGCTAAATGAAGCGCATAGTAAAGGAATAATCCATAGGGATATAAAACCTGAAAACATAATTATAGATGAAAGAGGACGTGTAAAGATACTGGACTTTGGATTGGCTAAGGTTAAAGGTAAGACACAGCTAACAAAAGATGGTTCAACTTTAGGTACAGTAAAGTATATGTCTCCTGAACAGATCAGGAATGAAAAAGTAGATCAGAGGACAGATATATGGTCGGTAGGAGTAATGCTTTATGAAATGATCACAGGAAGATATCCGTTCAAAGGAGAACATGAGGCATCACTTTTTTATGCAATAATAAATGATCAGCCTGAACCAATAGCAAGATATAAATCCGGTATAGGTGAAGGTTTCCAAAGAATAATAGATAAAGTATTAGATAAAGACCCTGAAACAAGATATCAGCATATCGATGATTTGTTGACTGATTTAAGAAGAGAAAGTAAAGATAATCTCTTATTATCTAAAGAAAATTTAGCTAGAGGAAAGAAGAAAAATAAAAAAATATTCACAGCTATTATTATCTCTCTAATATTCATTGTACTGATATTTAAATTTATAAATTATTTGTCACCTAAAATAAAACAACCGGAATATAACCAGATTACGTTTGAAGGAGATGTTTATTTAGGTCAATTTGAAGATTTATATCCAGCCATTTCACCGGACGGAAAATTTGTATCTTACCTGCTTAAAGAAAAAAATGAGATAAGCCTTTATGTAAAAGACCTTTCTACAGGCGAATCTACAGAAATATTTAATGATATACGTGAAATTAATTCTCTAAGATGGTCACCTTCAAGATCAGAAATTTTATTTAATGCTGTTGTTTTTAAGGATTCAATGTGGAGCCAGAATGGCTTTATAGTTTCAATGTTGGGCAGTAAAATTCAGAAAATACCTTATTCGGCAATTAGTTGCTGGTCTCCGGATGGGTCTACAATAGCTACTATTTACGACCAAAGCTCAAAAATAATTAATTTTATTAATAGAGAAACAGGAAACATTATTGATAGTGTAAAAATAAAAGGCAATTTTACTTATTTAATCGGTTTCGATTGGTCTTTTAACAATATGCTGCTTTTTTTTACAATAGATGATTATAAAAATGTAACTTCTTTGTGGACAATAAAAGTTGATGGCACAAATCAAGAAAAGATTTTTGATTATAAAGAAGCAATATATTGTTGTCGCTGGTCTTCAGAAGCAAATTTTATCTTTTTTCTTCGTTCAAATAAAAATACATTTGATCTGGAAAAAATTAAAATATCTTCCGAAGGAATCTCTGAAGGTGAACCAATAGTATTGCAAACTGGCCTTCAAACACACGGATTTTCTCTTTCCTCAGATAATAAGAAAATAGTATATATAAGGTATTTGAAGTTTTCAAATATCTTTAATGTTGTCTATAATGTTAGAAACAAAATCTTCGAAACAAAAAAATTAACAAATGGAACATCAATTTATAAATTTCCTAAGATATCGCCAGATGGTAATAGAATTGCTTTCATTCATGAAGGTCAAGTATGTTTATTATCATTCGAAGGGGGTAAATTAGAACAGCTTACTAATTTGAAATCTGAGTGTTCATATGTGAGTTGGAACCCGAATGGAAAAGAATTAGCTTTTATATCAGATAATAATGTATGGACAATTTCTATTAATGGTGCTACTCCAACTCGATTTAGCAAAACGGAATCAAGTGTATTCCCTTATATTACCTGGCTATCAGATTCGGTAATTATGTATCCTATACCAGGGGATATAAATTTTTGTATGATTAATAAGAATTCTGGGGTGAAAAAATTTCTGACTCAGAATGATAGTGCAAGTATACATTATGCTTGTGCCAATCATAATGGTAAAAAAGTTGCTGTATACTGGTATAGAAAACCTTCAGGTCTTTGGATTATTTCCCCTAAAGATTCAACTCAAATGAGATTGACAAAATATTATTTTATTCCCTTGGTTTGGTCAAATGATGAGCAATTGATTTATGGTTTTTTTTCATATAAAGATTACTGGTATATTTTCAAAATATCAGCTACTACAGGAAAATTTAAAATAGTTTTAAATCTGATAACACATCACTGGCTGGTATTGATCCGCCTGATATAACTCCTGATGGGAAAAAAATTGTTTATGCAGGTGTACAATTTAACTCCGATGTATGGATGATAGAGAATTTTGATCCGGATGTAGAATAGATGCATAGATTCTCTTAAAATGTTACAATTTCAAAATAAAATGTTATAAAATTAGTAGAAATGCCTCCTTTTATTTTTGATCTTTGTTTCAGTGAATTAAGAATGAAGATTGGAGGCATTAATGAAAACCCTATTATTAATTATCACAGCCACAATTATTTTAACCGGCTGTGAAAAAGACAACCCTAATCCTTCCGGTCCTGAAAAAGTTAAAAGCTCACAGAATATCGTTCGAAGGGATAAGGGAATTTCTAACCTGACAGCTGAATCTTTTTACTCTTACTTTCAGTCATTCGTTAATCTTATGTTAATTCAGGAAGTTGAAATTATTTTGAGAACTCCCATATAAATTTTATTAACAATCAATTTTAAGGAGAATATATATGAAGAAGATGCTTTTACCCATCACAATTTTTTTTATTATTTGCCAATGTTCTATTTTTCCCCAGCACAAGCAAGTAAAAAGAAATAGACAGGTAGTACATAGTTCTAAGGTTCAAAATAAATTGCAGTGATTTCAAAGACTTATGTTAAAAAATTCATACACAAGTAATTCATTAAATACTTCAGATTTATCACAGTTTAAGGAATTACCTTATCAGATTCCAAACATTTTCTTATTATGAAACAACACCTGTAGCATTATCAAATGGAAATTTAATGATTCTCTATGCTTCATATGATGACCGTGATTTTAATGATGACTCTCTTTTTTGTACAACAAGTACGGATGGTGGTGAAACATGGATAAATAAAAAAGATATAACTCACTCTCATTTTAATTCAATTTATTATTTAACCGGTATACAAACTAATAGCGGACGAATTATAGCTTTTTGGACAAATTATGATTCAACTTCCACAAATAAAATGGTCTACTCTGATGACAATGGTGATTCCTGGAGTTCGGTTATTACCATTGGTTCTTTATTTCCCTGCTGGTATCCCTCAATTTCAAAATCGTCAAATGATACTCTTTATCTTGCTTACAGCCAGGATATTGATAGTGACAATTCCGTATTAGTTTTTCGGAAAAGTTCAGATGACGGAATTACTTGGGAACCGGAAAAAATTTTCTCGGATTCGCCTGGTTATCAAAATATGGGGAGTATTGTATCCGGTGAGGGAAATGAACTTTTAGCCGTATATTCCAAAAATTTAGGAACTAATTACGGAATTGTAAAGCAGATAAGTACAGATGGAGGAGATTCATGGACTTCTGAATCTGTTATTTATGACAGTTCTGATAATGGTGATAATACCCGCGTGATTAGAATAAGCAAAGATTCTCTTTGTTTATTATACCGGAATTGGAATGATTATATTTCTGATGTTAATTATTTATTCAGCAGTGATAATGGAAGTACATGGAGCAGCCCGGTTCAATTTACAAAATATGCTGGGTGGGACGGTTATGTTTCTAATCTGTGCCTCCTGAATAATAAACCATTTGTTGCTTTCTCTTCCGCTCGATGGCAAAAGTTTTATAATGTTCCTCATATCTGGTATGGCACTATTGGAACTACAGATGACAATAATTCACCTCCAGCAGTATTATACAATTCCGTATATCAGTATTATTTCGAACCCGGTAAGGTCGAAACTATTCTTGGAGATATAAAAGACGAAACAGGTATAAAAGATGTTCACATTACTTTCTCCCTTAACGGCGGTCCGGAAAATTCCCTTCAGCTATTCGATGATGCACAGCATAATGATTGGGCTGTAGGAGATGGTATTTATGGAAATCAGATTGGCCCCTTTTCTCTGGGTGATCACATAGACTACAATTTTTCTGTTACTGATATAGATAATAATATAATCGATGTCGGTATTTTTACTATTGATGTTGTAGCGCATGGGGAGCCGGTTAACACTAACCAAGGATTTGAGGAAACACCTGTCGGAGTAACAAGCGGGGATATTGCTGGCTGGTATTTAGGTCAAAGTGCACCTGCTTCTGGAATATTTAATATAGTTGATGATACCGTTAAAGAAGGTAACCATGCATTAAAAATCACAGTAACAGATTTGGGCTCAAATCCATGGGATGTTCAAGCTGTTAATGAACCATTTCCCGTTGATGAAAATTCCCAATATAGATATTTTGTTTGGGCTAAAGCAGATAAGGATAATGTTATTGCAAACTTTGATGTAGAAGATTCTTCCTTCAATGTATGGCAGGGCATGGAAGTAAATTTAACAACTAAATGGCAGGAATACTCTTTTGATTTTTCAACACCTGAGGGAGTTGTTGGAGGCAGATCTGCCAATTGGTTTAGCTTGAGCAATAACGAAGATAAATTACCCATAACATACTACTTTGACGATTTACGAATTGTAAAGCTTGGTTCAATAGTATCGGTTGAAGATCCACAAGAAGTTCCGGCTGAATTTTCTCTGCATCAGAATTATCCTAATCCATTTAATCCATCCACAACGATTAATTATAAAATTCCAACAGCAGGAATAGTTTCATTGAAAGTTTATGATGTTCTCGGAAGAGAAGTTGCAAATTTAGTTAATGAAGAAAAACCTGCAGGAACTTACAATATTACTTTTAATGCAGGTAATTTTGCAAGTGGTGTTTATTTCTATCAGTTAAAAGCTGGAAATTTTGTTTCTACCAAAAAGCTTGTATTAATGAAATAGACTCTATAATGAAAACATAAAGGTGACTTCTTTTCATTACTAATTCCTTATGAAAAGAGGCCGCCTTTTATAGTCAACCCTATCACAAAATAGTTTGAGAGCTTTTCGTAGGTTTTATGGGAACCAATTGGATAGATAAGAACAATTGCATTTACACATACGTTGGCAACAAGGTGAAAAACAAAC
Organism: uncultured Ignavibacteriales bacterium; assembly: GCA_963848195.1. Classification (GTDB taxonomy): domain Bacteria; phylum Bacteroidota; class Ignavibacteria; order Ignavibacteriales; family Ignavibacteriaceae; genus CAVQBP01. The sequence goes on from CAWKCY010000001.1 coordinate 211,211, forward strand.
TGAAATAAAAAATTCTGCAAAATGACAAAAATTGACCCTATAATTGCTGTTAATGATGTAGATGGCAGTGCAAAATGGTATGAAAAAATATTTGGATTCAAAAATTCATCTCCAGAAGCACACGGTTTTGCAGTCCTAAAGTCTGAAACAAATGAAATCGTTCTATGCCTTCATCAATGGGAAATGGACAATCATCCAATAATGACGGACCCAAGTATTACCCCCGGGAATGGGTTAATGCTTTACTTCAGGACAAAGAATATATACGCAATATACCAAAGGGCTATAAATGAAGGTTGTGAAATAGAAGAAGATATTCATTTAAACCCAAGACCAATGAAAAAGGAATTTTCTTTTCGTGACCCTGACGGATACTTCTTAACTGTAAGCGAATTTCACGAATTTGAAAACTGAAACAAATAAAGCCAGTTGCCAACATTGTATAAGTCTAATGCGGTCAAAAGTGCTAAATTTTGACGAATTGACCATTAACAAATATATAGACAAACTAAAAGTGAAGTGCTAATAATCCCGCACTACACTTATACTTGACCTTTGAGATAGAAAATTAGGTTGGCAACTATTACTAATTTCGAGATATTTCACTTCGTTCAATATGACAAAATCTGGAATTTGCCTAATATGAGTTAGTAATTCATTTAAATTGAAATAAACATGATATTGAATCAACAAAAAAAGATTTCAAATCCCTTGAAAATTTTATTGCATGTCCCTGTGCCTTGGGTTTTTGTTTTGACATATTTAATCGGTCTTGTTCTTCAGCTTATTTTCCCATTTAACATCCTTTCTCAGGAAGCATTATTTTTCATTAAGATAATTGGTATTGTTTTGTTTGCATTAGGGACAGTTTTTGCATCATGGAGCTTGATTATTTTTCGTAAAGCACATACAACAACCACTCCTGGAGAGAGTTCTAAAAAGCTTGTCACGCATGGGCCATACCGACTTACTCGTAACCCAATGTATGTTAGCCTTATTCTTGCTTATTTAGGGGAAGCAGGATTTCTAACTCAATCTTGGCCTATTTTTGTCTTACCTTTCATATTGGTTTATGTCAACTGGATTGTAATACCTTTAGAGGAAGATGTATTAAAGAAGGACTATAAAGAAGAATATGAAAATTATTGTAATCATGTACCTCGTTGGTTATAAAACAGGGGGGCAGAACGCGGTTCGCGAAATTCCGCTACGATTTTATAGCGGCAACCGTTGAGTGTGATTAATTCGGCGGCGAGTACAGCCAGCTAAAAATTCATATTAATTTATTATCGGAGTTCTGGATGAAATTATTTAAATATTTTTTATTGAGCATAACACTCGCACCTATTTTAGTATTAGCTCAGGAAAAACCGGATCCATTTTTATGGTTGGAACAAATAGATAGTCCTAAATCTATGAAATGGGTAAAAACCCAGGATACTATTGCAGTTGATGCTTTGGAGAAATTCCCACAGTTTCAGAATATATATGAAAGTAATTTGAAAATTTATAATTCAAAAGAAAAGATTGCCGATCCATCGATTGTGGGGAAGTATATTTATAATTTCTGGAAGGACAGCATAAACCAGCGTGGTTTATGGAGAAGAACAAGCTTTGATGATTATTTGAATGAATCACCCAAATGGGAAACGGTTCTTGATATCGATTCACTTTCAAAAGCTGACAGCGTTTCATGGGTGTACGAAGGTGTTGACCGACTTTATCCCGATTTTAATTTGTGTTTACTATCTTTATCGCGTGGCGGTTCTGACGCAACTGTCGTTAAAGAATTCGATCTTAGAACCAAAGAATTTGTAAATGATGGATTTCAATTGCCTGAAGCAAAACAGTCAGTAGGGTGGATTGATAGAAATACTGTTTTTATTGGTACTGATTTCGGTAAGGGTTCGATGACGAGTTCAGGTTATCCGAGAATTTTAAAGAAATGGACACGGGGTACTCCGTTAACCGAAGCGAAGACAATCTTTGAAGGTAAACCCGGCGATGTAAGCGTTGGGGGATATGAGATAAATACACCTGAAAGATCCTATCAATTTGTAACTAGAGCAAAAACTATTTATACCTACGAAACTTATACAATAATTAATGATTCACTTGTGAAACTCAATTACCCTGAAGATGCACGATTTGATGGAATATTTAAAAACCAGATACTTCTTGAACTAAAATCCGATTGGAAGATAGGGGGAAAACTTTACAATCAGGGCTCACTAATAAGTATAGATTATGACAGGTTTGTAAAAGGAGATAGAGACTTTTTGTTAATTTACAAACCCATGGCTCGCGAAAGTATTGTGTCTATCAATAACACTAAAAACTTTTTACTTGTAGATAAATTAATCAATGTTCGTGGAGAGCTATTTAAATATGAATTGAAAAATAATAAATGGTCGGAAGAGAAAATAAATGCACCTGATTATGGAACAATTGACATTAGTTCAACTGATGATTTTTCCGACAAATTTTTCTTTACATACACAAACTTTCTGAACCCAACGACGCTTTATCTATACGAAGAAGATAGTACTATTAAAAAAGTAAAAAATCTTCCTGAATTTTTTGATGCAAATAAATTTGAAGTAAAACAATATGAAGCTGTTTCGCAGGATAAAACCAAAATTCCCTATTTTATTGTTTACAATATAGATATTAAGTATGACGGTAATAACCCGACTCTTCAGTACGCATACGGAGGCTTTGAAATATCCGAAACACCTTATTACTCGGCAACAGTTGGAACTGACTGGCTCAGCCGCGGCGGAGTTTATGTACTGGCAAATATTCGCGGTGGAGGCGAGTTTGGACCTAAGTGGCATTTAAGTGCAATCAAAGAAAACCGTCATAAAGCTTATGAAGATATGATTGCAGTATCTGAAGACCTGATTAAAAGAAAAGTTACTTCACCAAAACATCTGGGAGTAATGGGCGGCAGCAATGGCGGATTACTTGTGGGAGTAATGCTCATAGAAAAACCTGACCTTTATAATGCAGTTGTTTGTCAGTCACCTTTGCTCGATATGAAACGTTACAATAAGCTTTTAGCTGGTGCAAGCTGGATGGGTGAATATGGAAATCCAGATAAGCCTGAAGATTGGGCATATATAAAAAAATACTCTCCATATCAAAATGTTTTTAAAGACAAAAAGTATCCGCCTATATTATTTACTACTTCAACCAGAGATGACCGTGTGCACCCCGGGCATGCCAGAAAGTTGGCAGCTAAAATGGAATCATTCGGAGATCCTGTCTATTTTTATGAATACACAGAAGGTGGGCACTCTGCAGGTGTGACCGGTAAAGAAGTAGCATTTGAAAGTGCGTTAACATTTTCATTTTTGCTTATGCAATTACAATAAAGTTTTTTGGTCATTTCGATTAAATCAATTTAATAGGAATAAGAAAAATAATTAATTTTTATTTCTATGCTACTGCGAATTTGCTCCGCGGTTGTCGATTGCTCTTCACTTGTACTGGCTACCCGGTTTACTTCATCAACTACTTTATTGTAATTTTTTTATTGAATGTGAAAGAAGGTATTTTTATATCATCCAATAGATTCAATGGTTAAATCATATTTTTTATATGTGCCAAAGATTAATATATAACTCGCATACAATTCAATATTTACTAAATATGATTTCTCTCACATAAACTTAATATGTTAAAAAAAATTAATTTTATAACTAATTATTTTAATTGACGATTCTGTACATTTACCTCAATTCCTAAAATGTACTAGTTTTATTTATACTCCGATCTTTGATTTAATATGAGGATAGTTTATGAAATATTTAATACTATTTTTTTTAATATCATTTTCCATTTATGCACAAACCCCTCCATCAGACTTTAAGCTTGAAGTATCTACCGGAGGAATGGAACTATGGGAGATATCAGAAACAATTACAATTGAAGCTAACGGTCAGGGAAATTTTTATAGATCTAAAGGAGGGAATTCACAAGAAGTCTTACTAGACACAAACTTTACTATAACCACGGAACAAGTCCAGCAAATATGGCAGTCTGTTCAAAATGAAAATTTCTTTAACCTAAATTCAAATTATGAAAACGATACAGTTGTGGGGGGTTCCTATGCAATATTTACTATTACAGCAGATGGTGTAACGAAACAAGTAACAGTAAAAAACATTTCGCAGCAGCAGATACAAAACATTATATCATCAATAAATTCAAATGTTCCTTCAGATTACAACATAGATTATACACCGCCGGAGAAAATTAACATAATACCCCAGGATCCTTGTAATTCACCATTTGGTTCTTCTTTTTCAATTGACAAGAAAGAAATTTCAGAGGCGAAGTTAAATAAATTGCTTGCCAAATATAATACGACTAATTCAGTAAAGGATGTAGTACAAATACCTCACGCAGGCGTTGAAATAGGTTATGAAGAATCCCTATATGACGCCGTTGGAAACGGTACAGCCGCTTTAAGTAGTAAAGGTGATTTTTATGGTGATGATGTTTCAATAACAGGAAAATACCCAAATAATTTAACACCCGCAGATAAAAAAATTCACATAAAACTAAATCTTGAATTTTATGGTCCATGTGATAACTCTGCGAATGAAAATAAAATTGTGAAGGATATTTATAATAAATGGAACGGACTTGCCACCAGCAGTGGTCAGAAAATAATAGTAGATATTCCACACTTATCACATCCTGGTGCTTCATCACCTCCGGGTACACCTGGTTTTGATGAAATAAAGTTAGCCTGTGGAAGCGGACAAAAAGCTATCAGTTATACTGATGGACTTGGAAAACCAAATGATGGAGTTGCTAGTGGCACTTGGTACCCCGCCGATCAGGGTGGGCCAGGTACATACGGGCATGAAGCAGGGCACCTGATGGGTTTAGATGATCAATATTCTTCGTACCAAAAGCAGCCGGATGGTAGCTGGCTAAATGAGCAAGACAAAACTACAACATATTCTGCAAATGATTATTTAAATCTCTACCACTCGAAATATCCAGATCATAGTTTAAGCCAAGATAAAAGCTGGTTAGCTAAAAACAAACGGACTGGATGGCCTACTGGAAAGGGTGTAATGGGTGATAGTCAAGCACCTCCGACACAATTAGATATTGATTCACTTGCTGAAAAAGCCGGATTGATTATTAATATTAAACCTGGAGATATGCTTGTGGATAAAAATAATTATCAGCAGAATCTCGTAGTTAATCATTCAGGTGATTTATTCCTTAAGCCGGGAGAAACAAAAACATTGAATGGAATATATGCAGCTTGTATTGATCATTTTAAAGAAATTCCTGATACCGGACGGGTTTTTGCAGTAGCGCCCTCTTTGGAAAAATGGAATGGAATAAACGCTGCACCGACATTATTAAAATTAGTCCGGTATATTGATTCAGTTGGCTATTTCTGCAATATATTTGATGATTATTCTTCGCAGGAAGCAATATGGAGGATAACCGATAATACCGAGCCATTATTTGATTCAACTTCAGACTCACTATTATTGAATATTGGAATTAACCCAAACCAGTTTTTTGATTTTCCAAAGATGAACTATAACTTAAATGATACTATTTCATCCTCACAGTATATTCCGGATCAATTGTTTGCTGCTGATATAGAACCAAAATATGCAACCTCAAATATTAATGACAACACCGAATTTACAGCAGCCGTCTCCTCACCATCAGTAGGTGAGTTTTCTACAAATATTAAATGGGAATTAAAATCGCCCGGCTCTGCTGCAGGACAGCTTAATGTTAACGGCTCTAAGGCTACAGTTACTCCTTTGCAGGGAGGTCTTTATTCGCTAAACCTTGATTTAACAGTTACTGATTCCTCAGGTGCAAAAAGAGAATTTAAACCATCTCAAACTTCACATATAATTGTCCCTGATAAATTTACTGAAACATTTGAACATAGTAATCTAATTGATTTGTTTCCATGGAAGACATATGGAGATGCTCCATGGACAATAACAAATGCAGAAGCTCAAACTGGTAATTACTCAATTCAGCCGGGAAATATTCGAGCAAATCAATCCTCAACTCTAGAAATATCTTTAGATTTGCCTTCTGATACTTCATTTGAATTTGCGGTTAAAGCTCTCTCAAGCTTTTTTAATTATTTATCATTTTATATAGATACAACATTATCTGGTATATACGCCTATAATGATTGGAACTTTTATTCATATAATTTAAAGGCTGGAAAACATGTTTTGAAATGGACATATCAAAGTTTAGTGTCAACTGTCAATCAGTCTCCGGGAATTTGGCTCGATAATATATTTTTCCCGGAAAACTCGGTCAACCTTACTTCCGTAAAAACTGATGAAAGTAAACCATTAACATTTAATTTATTCCAGAATTACCCGAATCCTTATAATCCGAATACTTTAATTAAGTACTCATTGGCTTCAGAAAGTCAGGTTAAACTAACAATTTATGATATTACCGGCAGAAAAGTAAAAGATTTATTTATTGGTGAGCAGCCTGCGGGAATACACGAAGTAAAATTCGATGGTTCAAGCTTAAGCAGTGGTGTATATTTTTATACAATTGAAGCGAATTCAAAAAATGGAATATTTAAAGCAACAAAGAAAATGATTTTAATAAAATGAGCGTTTAGCAAGGGTGTACGACAAATTGTCCCTAAGCCGTATTTTTTGCATGATGAGTTGAGAAAAAGAGTAAATTAAGGACTTTATGATTGCTCCTCTGGACAATTTGTCGTACACCCGTTTAGCAAAGCTTGGACTATTTTATATTGATTGTTCCTGACTGCAGTATAAAATTCCATTCATATTAGTTGTTTTCTATCCGGTAATCTGTACGTAATAATTCTTGTGCAAAAAAATAAAATCTATCAAAGTTTTAGTAATTCAAATATATCAAGAGATAATACATGAACTCAAATAGAATTAATCGATTTGTAATAAAATCGCTTTTTATTTTCCTATCATATGTTACAATTTTTATCTCATGCTTTTTATTTCTTTCATGTTCGGATCATAAAATATCTGCTACACAAAGAGACTACTTAACTCCTGATATATTATGCGGAACAGTGCGGTTTTCAGGAGGATGTAGTCCTAAACTGGATACTTTAATAAGATTCGGAATTGCACTTATTCATCACATGACATATGAAGATGCAGAATATACATTCAGTGAAGTTATTAAATTAGATCCGGGTTGTTTCTGGGGATATTGGGGCAAGGCAATGACTTTAGAGCACCCACTCTGGCCGGACATTCCGGATAATGATATGTTGAAGGAAGGATATATTCTTTCCCAGACTGCATTGAATCTTGCAAAAACAAAAAAGGAAAAATATTATGGGGGGGCTATAGCAGCTTATTTTAAAGATGGATTGAACAAAACCGAACATGAGCGGTTAATTGCATTTAACGATGGCTGGCAGCTTGCAAGCAAAGAGCTGCCAGATGATATAGAAGCAAGATTGTTTTCTGTCTTATCAATGTTAGCTATTGCTTCACCTAATGATAAATCCTATAAGATTCAGCGCCAAGCAGGAGCGATTTGTGAAGAAATACTTAAAATAATTCCTGATCACCCTGGCGCGTTTCATTATGCCATACATGCATACGATTTTCCACCGTTAGCTGAAAATGCTCTCAGATTAGCACGGAATTATTCTAAAATAGCTCCGGAAATACCGCATGCATTACATATGCCGACTCATATTTTTACTCGTCTCGGCTATTGGCAGGAATCAATAGACTTAAATCTGAGATCTGCAGTAATTGCTAAAAGGATCCCTGTTCATGGGCAGGTTTCAGCACAGTACTTTCATGCTCTCGATTACCTTGAGTATGCTTACCTTCAGCAATCAGAATATGATAAAGCCAGAAACATTGCAACATTGATAGATACACTTAGCGGAACTTATGAACCCTCACCTATTACAGCCTACGCAATAGCTGCCATTCCTGGCAGAATCCTACTTGAAAATCAAAACTGGTCTGAAGCAGCAAAAATTTCAAATGATAATCACTCAAATTTTCCTTGGAAAAAATTTCCACAAGACGAATCACTGTTTTATTTTGCAAAAGGTATCGGTGCAGGTAGAAGCGGAAAACCGGATATTGCTCTGCAGTCATTTAAAAAATTAGAAAAGTTGCAAAATTCCTTTGAAAAATCGGAAGCTAATAAATATTGGATCAATCAAATCGAAATACAGAAAACTATTGTGAAAGCATGGCAATTTTTTGCAGATAATAATAAGGATAAATCTTTAGAGACTATGAAGCTTGCAACAAAATTTGAAGATGCAACAGAAAAAAGTCCGGTAACACCTGGTCAATTACTTCCCGCTAGAGAAATGCTTGGTGATCTGCTATTAGAAATGAACAGACCTAAAGAAGCTCTTATTCAATACGAATTATCACTTCAAAAATGTCCCAACCGGTTTAATTCTCTTTTTGGGGCCGGAAAATCTGCGGAACTTCTGGGTGATTCTAAAAAAGCTATATTTTACTTTGTTAAACTTCAAAAGAATTGCAAATCTTCTGGATCAAATAGAGATCGCTTAGTACATGCATCACATGTAATTGATAATAAAATTTGAACAACTTTCTCAAAGAATATCCTTGCAATAAAATCGGTACCTGCAGCTGGAAATACGATTCTTGGAAAGAAATAATTCTTAGTATAATCTCGTATTTAACAATTGAAAAAAAGAAAAAATTTTCATAATATTTCGTTGTTCATACCTAAAATTCTAATTCGATTTTCAGGCACTTGTTTTCAGATTATCTTATAGAATCGTAAATATATGATTGGAAAAACCATACTTAATTATAAAATTTTATTGAAATTCAAAAGAGCGGAAGTGATTTAAATTGAAATAAAAGAAAATGCACCGTTAAAATTTTTTAGGGAGGATATAAAATGAATATAAGAACTGCTCTGTTAGTCTTTGTTCTAAGTTTTATTACAATATCAGCACAATCCAAACAACCTGTCGCACCTGTAAAAGAACACATTGATGAATATTGGGGAGAAAAAGTTTCTGATCCATATAGATATATGGAAAATCTCGATGATCCGAAAGTAAAGGAATGGATGAAAGAACAGGCAGAATATACCAAAAATATTCTATCGAAAATTCAAGGAAGAGATGCTTTATTCCAAAGAATTAAAGAATTATACAAAAGTAAACCGATCCGTATCTTTGATATAAATAGAAATGAAAATGGATCAATGTATTACGAAAAGATTACACCGAACGATAATTTACCAAAGCTATTTTTCCGGGATATTAATGGTGAAGAAAAATTATTATTTGATCCAGAGAAAATAAAAAGTAAAGATAAACAGCATTTTTCTCTTGAATTTTACGCACCTTCACCAGATGAAAAATATTTGGTTTATGGTCTTGCAAAAGGAGGTTCGGAGGAAACGACAGTCTTTATAAAGAATATTAAAACTGGCAAAGATCTTCCCGAAAAAATAGACCGGATTGAAACTGCTTATAATATTCCTGTCTGGCTTCCTGATGGCAGCGGATTTTTATATTCACGCAGACAAAAATTACCTTCAAATGCACCTGCAACTGAGATATATAAGAATACCAGAGCTTACTACCATAAATTAGGTGAGGATCCTGAAAAAGATGTAGTTGTACTAGCTAAAGGATATTCTAAAAATGTTAAAATGCTTGATGTAGATTTTCCCAGTGTAAACATCTTTAAAGAATCAAATTTTATTATTGGTAAAATTAAACACGGAGACGCAAATGATATTGATTTATATTCCGCTTCAATTGACGGGATTGGAAAAAATGGAATAAATTGGATTAAAATCTGTGATTCAAGTGACGAGGTTACAGACTACTCGGTTTTTAAAAATAATATTTACTTGTTAACTTCAAAAAATGCTGCACGATTTAAAGTAGTGATGACTTCATTATCCAACCCGAATTTTCAAAATGCTTCTGTAATTGTACCGCAGAGTAATGTGGTTGTCTCCAGTTTAGCCGCAGCAAAAGATGCATTGTATATTGAAATTATGGATGGCGGGTTTAATCGTATTCAAAGGATTGATTACACGGATAACAAAATAGAAAACCTTAAAATTCCCGATGATGCAGCCGGATATATTGAATCTGCTTCCCAAAATATTAATGGAATTTTAATCTATACAATAAAATGGACTAAAGGGGGAGCGATCTACAATTATGAACCAGTTTCAAAAAAAATTACCAATACGGAACTAATGCCTAAAGGGAAATTTGATGATGTGCCGGGATTTGAGTCGCATGAAGTGAAAGTAAAAAGCTATGATGGGGTTATGGTGCCATTATCTATAATTTATAAAAGTGATATTAGAATGGATGGAAATAATCCAGCTTTAATCATAGGATATGGTTCATATGGCATTTCCGAAACAGTCTATTTCAATCCTGTTTATTTAGCCTGGCTTGAAAAAGGAGGAGTTTTAGCTATTGCCCATGTTCGGGGCGGAGGTGAATATGGAAAAGAATGGCATCTTGCAGGTCAAAAATTGAATAAACCTAACACCTGGAAAGATTTTATAGCTTGTGCCGAATATTTAGTTCAGAAAAAATATACATCAAAAAAATTGCTTGCGGGTGAAGGAGGAAGTGCCGGCGGAATTTTGATTGGAAGGTCAATTACGGAAAGGCCTGATCTGTTCTCTGCGGCAATAATAAATGTTGGAGATCTTGATGCTCTACGTGCAGAAACTACAACAAACGGTGTCCCGAATATTGCAGAGTTCGGCACAGTAAAAGATAAAAACGGATTTAAAGGCTTGTATGAAATGAGTGCTTATCATCATGTCAAAGATGGTGTTAAATATCCTGCAGTAATGCTAACTACCGGAATAAATGATCCTAGAGTTGAACCCTGGAGTTCAGCAAAAATGACTGCTCGTTTGCAAGCCGCTACTTCGAGTCATAAACCAATTCTCCTGCGTATAGATTATGATGCCGGGCATGGTTTCGGATCAACTGTTGACCAAAGATTAAAAGCGTTCTCAGATGAGTTATCATTTCTGTTTTGGCAGTTTGGCATTAAAGGATTTCAGCAAGTTAATGTTCCAAAAAAAACAGAATAAGCTTTTGTAAATTGGACAATAAAATAACTCTTGATTACCTTCTGCTAAATAAATTGATGTATAACCATAAAGTTCATACATTTCTTGATGTTTGTTGAGTTGCAGATTTAAACTGACCAATTCATAATATGTTTTAATTACATTTCTCCATATATGTAATCCATTGTTAAAAGAATTCTGTGCAAGTTTTTAAATACTTAACTTTTTTAATAATTCTTTACTTCTTACCACAATTTCTTTTTCTAATTTTATATTTTGTTCTAACAACGCGTAATATCCTACAACTATATTATTAACTTCGTTAAAATCTACGTTATTTTTATTAATAAATTGCCAATTCAAAATATTTATATTCTTAAAAATAAATTTTGTAGCATAGTCATTAATAAATTCTACTGTCATTTCTTGTTGTGACTGAATGCTTGTAAAAGATTCATAGTAATTGGTAATTTCTTCTCTCAAATTATATGATGAAATTAGGTTAAGATTACCACTGTATTTTATAGATACATAAGTATTTGATTGGGGATAAAATTTGGGAATTGTGAGAATATCTTGAAATAATATAATTGCAGAATCTATTGAAGAAATACCTTTAATGGTACTTGCAATATATTTTTTAAATTTAACTTCTTTTCCTTCATTAAATTTTAGAATTTCATTAACACTCATTGAATCTTGAATGACATCATTTTTAATGCTATTTAAATATTTACTTTCAAGTTCATCGGATTTATAATCTTCTCGCCAATTATTTAATATGAATGCCGCAGTAATGCCGATGAAAACAACTATCAATTCAATAAAATAATTTTTCCAATTAATATTTTCCATATTTAACTTCCATTTCAAGTATTTTCATTTTTAACCGTTGGTTTTATCCTCGCAAGTATCAAAGCAATGATAATGGCAACCACAAATGCTGGCACTCCAATTAATATTGGCCAAAGAATCAATGATACAATTAGTAAGGCTCGATTAGCTGTTATTGAATTCAACGAATGTATATTAGCGGCAACTGCAAGACCGAAAGCTCCAAGTGCAGCAGAGATGGCTACGTGTATTGCGATTGTACGAGGTAGATTATGCAAACGAAAATGTTCATACCAAATCTGAATTCCAAATATAATGACACTTGTGATCCAAGCAGCGAGACGCCAAATTTGTTGTGCTTGGCTTTGGCTTGATGGATTTGGAAACGCAATACCTACTAAGGAATATCCAATGCCAAAGAATATAACCATCTTCCAGGTTTTATATTTATTCCTTATGATCACTTTCTCTCCAACCTTATTATAGTTAACTGCTTCTAATGTAGTGACTAATTAGAAAAGATAATTCCGATCTAATTAAGCCCAATTCTAATATAAATATTGAATAAAATATATCTCATTTACAAATAATTTTATTACATACTACTTCTTAAACTAAGAAAAGAATGGCATCTTGCAGGTCAAAAATTGAATAAACCTAACACCTGGAAAGACTTTATAGCTTGTGCCGAATATTTAGTTCAGAAAAAATATACATCAAAAAAATTGCTTGCGGGTGAAGGAGGAAGTGCCGGCGATCGAGGGGATGTTCTTCTAAATTGAAAGTTAATATTACGAGATTTGACCGCTTTTCTTCTTTTAAGTCTTTTTTCTTTACGCACTACTTCAGTCTCATTATTATTATTCCCATATCTGACGTAAAATTGGTCCATATATTCATATATATTCAAATTCGGAGATTTATTCTGAATCATTCCATCTTTCCAAAAATTCATCTAGTAGGTTTTCTAATTTTCTATTTCCATTTGTATACCTATAAATTTTTAGTAATAGCAGCTAACGGCCCGCATTTAACCGCAGCCTATACCAAGAAACTTGCTACATTTACAACTAATAACTGGGTAGCAGCAGCGGCCGGTGTTGAACAATGGGTTTAAGCTATTATTGCTTTTTGTTTTTACTTATAATGTCAAAAGGAATTTTCGAATCAGCATAAACTTGCCACAAATAAATCCTACCATTCTTTATGACCGCCTTCCATGAAGCAGGTAAATTCCAATAGTTTCCCTTGCTATCACTCTGTCCTTGGAATGTAGCACTTGCAAAACCAAACGCTGCAACCATGTCTCCAACAAGAAATATATCCGTAATTTCAATTTTATAATCTGGAAATAATTGAAAGTATCCAATCCAACCTGCCTGCATTTTTTCTTTTCCTATAGCTTCATTACCCTGGGAATCAATGAACTTGTGGTCGGCAGTCATAAGCGAGCAGATCTTATCAATGTTATGCTCGTTGATTGCACTAACAAAGTCTTGGAATATTTTCTTGTTCATAGTATTTAATCCTTGCAGATTTGTGCCTTAGTCCAACAAAGGATTATGCCTCGGCACGCTTCGGCATGAATCCCTTATAAAGTTAGGTGGTTCTTCTTATATTTTTACTTCAGATCAATAGTATCTAATTTGTGTTTTTTCCATTTATATTTTTATTTATTTTAAGTTTAAACATAATTAAATAGAAATATAATATATCTATAGCATGAGGTATCTATGAAAATGAATAAACGCTTAATTGTTACAACAGAGTTATTATTTATTGTACCGGCTACTATTTTTATGATTGCTCTTTTTCTGCAAGAAGTTCAGCCAATTATGCAGACAGGATATTTAGTTAATTGGTTCAGCCAGCATACTGTTCTTGGTCTCTATATCTTTCTTATTGCAATGCCTTTTTCGGCTTTAGCAATTGGTAGCATTTCATTGTTTAAAATCTGGCAAAATGACACCGAACTACGTCAAACTGCATTAAGAGTACTTGTTGCTGTTCGAGCACACTTTGCAATGCTACTCATTAGTTTATTAACTATTTTGTCTGTCAGTATTCTTTCTGTTGTAGCATTACATATGATTACTGAATAAGAAGTATGTAAGAAAGCGAACAATTTTTTTAGTATGGAACCAGATAACCGATCCAATAAGTACGATTTCCTTAAATTGTTACAAACTTTAACTCCCTTCATTTTAACAATAGGAGCTATTGGTTCTGTGGTTCTAACATCAATCTCCCTTCTTCTCATCTCGCTTTTCCATTCGTCGTAATTCCATTATTATCCTGGTTTATCATTTTGATAGTCTTCTTAATTGCAAAGCTAATGTCAAGAAAATTTTCAAATATGAAAGAAACTCTTTGATATATATATATATTTAATTTAGGCAGAAGTAAATAAACTCCATATTAGGTATAGGGTGATAATACCAGTTCCCCCATTTGTTCTACTTTTTCCCTCCTCAACCCCAAAATTCCCTTACGAAATAGCGTAGGTTTTCGGTAGTTTTTTCGCTTCCAAGCCACTTAATTTACATCGAGCCTATATTTACCCCTCCTTTTCAAAAATCCACCCCTTAAAAACGATTTAAGAATATCTGAAACAAATACCTCTCGAAGCCGACCTTTGGTTACTTTATGATTAAGTTGTTTTAGTGAAATTACTTTTTCAATTAATCCTTTAATTAAAATAGTAGAATGTTTTTGAATTAATGTTTGTTTCATTAACATAATTTAATTAATTCGTTTAATAGCCATGAAATTAAGACGCAGCCCATAACCAGATATTTATATTCATTACTTATGCCGAATATTAAGCAATCCATGCTTAAATTGTTTTCACAAACATTGTTTGCAAGAAACTAATTAAACCACTCTTTAGTTGAACAAGACACTTTAATCGGATCATCTACTTTGAAAATCTCTAAAATGTCGAATGCGTATACGCTGGCGGCTTAAAATGCCAGGTTAGGTTTTATTTTTATGTTCTATAATAATTACTACTTTCCCTTTAGTGTGACCTTCTTCAATAAAGCGAATAGCCTCAGGCACTTCACTTAGCTTATATTGCTTGCCGATGACTGCTTTTACTTTTTCAGATGCCATTAGTTCACCAATAAACGTCAAGTCCTCTTTGTTTATTTTTGTAAGAAAATTGACGAATTTCTGACTAACAAACCACGACAATACATTGCTGTCGTTGAACTGATCATAATACTTATTAGTGATTTGACTGGTCCTCCAAGGAGTGCCCTTCTGGAGTAAAGCAGCAGTGATATGCCCTCCTTGCCTATATTTGTTCTCTCTTAAAATTACTTTCAAATTAAATCTTAAGAATTTCGGTTCCATACATCCCACCCTATGTATCAGATGCCAATCGCATTAGGAGATAATTTCTTTTAAATCAGATATAGCGGCAATTTAATTTTAGGATGAAAACCGATATCTAAAATTTTTTTTATGAATTTTTGAAAATTGTGTATTTATGCTAAAAAGGGCATTTTGGTGGGTATATTTTTAACTTTTGCAATAAGCTAGGGTTTGTAGGTTAACAGCTTACGCAACAATACACCCCGATTACAAAATTTAATTTAGAATTCTTATGTAATGATTTAAATATGACTATGACTAATGATGTAAATTCTCTAATAATTAAAATATGTACCCTCAAATTAAAAACACATTCATTGAGACTCATATTCTTTGATATATCTAATTGCATAAGAATATTTCACATATGAAGTAGATATTTGAAAGGTATTACATTAAAAAGCACGTGGAAGACAAAAAAAGTGTAAAGACATCTAAACAATACTACTTCTGATAAAAAGAAGCAGCCTACGCAACGGGACGCATCGGAAATAGATTAAAAAAGGGGTGGCGTTAGTCGGTAAAACATCCCTATAAAACAATTGAGAATAAACTTGTAAGAAATAACTTTGATGAATTTATACAGAAAGAGAATTTAACTGATAAAGTTAAAGAAAGAAAGTTGAATTTGAACAATCTAAAATCAGTTTCTAAGGCAGTTCAACATTTTGATTATAGCTAAAAAAGTAACGAATATTTCCATTAAATATATTTTCAGATTCAATAATGGTGAAACTAAAATCATAAACATATCAGTGAATAAATAAAAATAAACTGAAAACAGAAGCGGGCCTTGAGCCCGTTTTTTTTGCTTATCTATAATATAATTTTTTTTAATAATATTTCTACTATTTCTGATTATCTCTAAGATATTCATTCATATATGCATTTAATAAAGATTCTATGCCATTACTTGCCTGATTGTAATAATCTTTTCTATCGCAAACTCCATAAAAACTTCTTTGCCAAGTTGAGCACAAATAGTTACTAATTTTAGCTCTTGGCAAATTCAAATACTCAAATAATTCTAAATGTAATGAGAAAGAGTAAACATCAATATTCTTTATATAATTATTTTTAATAAAAAATATTTCCAACACTAATAAAGGAATGTTTGATAAATTATATCCATCATTTTCACTTACCTTTATACCTGCCATCCTTAATTTTAATTCAATTTTTGTTTTTATTGATTCAGTATCCAATATAGTATCATTAATATTTTGTATGTTACTTGTTAAAACCATAACTATTACATTTTTAACATTTGTTAAATTATATTCTGTTATTTCTTGTGCCAAACTGAAATTTGATAAAAGGAAAATAATAAGTAAACAGATGATTAGAATTATTTTTTTTGTTTTCATCTCAATGATTTTCTCCGTCATTTAATCATTATTAAAATATACCATTATGGAAAATAAAGCCAGAAGGTTTTCTTCATCTGTGTATTTAAAACCTTTTCCAGAAACTATGTTTAGTGTTTTTGTCATAATATTATTTTAGCTGTATAACGGCGTTACTGCTAAACAGAAGGCCAGAATGCCTCGGCTCGCTTTGGCATGAATCCCTTATAACGTTAGGCTGACCATTAAATTATTATATTTTTATCTTTTAATACTCTTAAATAAGTTGCTATTTGACCTCGATGATGAATTTCATGATCTTTATTCCTTCGCAATATTAGCCAAGCTAAACTTACTTCTGAATTATACGCGTCATCATATATTTTTACTTTGAGTTTTGCTTCATCTAATGTTTTAAATAAATCTATCTTTTTCTCAAGTATTTCTTTTAGGTTAATTATTAATTCTTTGTATTCTTCCCTATTACAATTTTTTATAATTGCTGTTTCAGTTTCAATTGATTTAGTATTTGGATTTTTTATTTTTTCAAATAACCAATAATCCAAATCAATTATATGCTTTGCTGTTTCTGCAAAACTTAATGCTCCAGAACTTGCTTTCCAATTTTCATAACCCTCAGGAACTAACTCTAATCTCTTTATTGTAGAAGCTCGAACACTTCTGCAAAATTCCGTTAATAATTCAATTTCCATTTAAATTTATAATCTATTAAATATTATTAGCTATCTCTGATTTTTGTATTTAATATTTTACTATTATCATTCTTTTTTCTTTTTTTGCTGTTCCCAAAAGGGACTGGCTTCTAGCATCAGCGGTGGCCAACGTATCACTTTTGCTTCTGCAATAATCTTATCAGCATCTTCCTGGGTAAGTAGCCGATCCGTGAGTAGTTTATTAACTTCTATGATCACGTGTTCTACGTAGTTCTCTTTCCTCCATATCGCTCTTCGAGACTAAGCCGTGGGTCACCATTTTTTTCTCGCTCTTCTTTAGTGGCGGCAAACGGCCAGAAAGAACCAGTATGACCCACCAGGTAATCTGGTGCATTCGCCTCATGTTTTCTAGGATTAAATCCCTGGTAAGAACCAAGAGGAACAGTAATATCGGCAGCCTAATACCTCCCAATCCATTGCCGTCTTTATCGGTTGCCGGCACGAATGTAGGATAATGCCCCGTAATAATTGGGGGTACGTTCGTCATGATTCCTTTGCTCCAAAAATCAGCACCATAATCGCATATGGGGGGCTGGAGGTTAAGTGCCTGGATGCCGCATTCCGGGAATGACGGGCATTTGTTGCTTATGTTCAACAGCGGTGATCAATTCACCACGGTCTAATCTGGGATATTTGCTGTCTGCCGGTTTTATGTCTTTTGATACCCACTCATCCAGCATGATCAAGGTTGATCTTACTACAAAGTCAGCATTGATGGTACTTGTTGCATGCTCTGCAACTTTAACGTGTCTACTCCTCGCCGGTGCATGGGGAGCTCCATTGATCAAAAAAATTCTCACATTTTTATGAATGCTGGCGTCCTTGCTTCCATCAATGGTCGTATGAATCAATGAGCAAGAACGGTCCCAATATTCGGTTGCGTTGTTGGTGATAATGATCTTAGGCATCTTGCCTAGTTTTTTAGCTGCCGCCAACACATCATTGTTCCCTCCTGATGCGGGATCATCCTCAGCTAGAAAGTTAAATGGCGGATAGTCAGCCGGCATGTAATTGCCTTCCAGGTGAAGAGGATAGCAGGTGGTCTGAGCAAAGCGGGAGTTGAAGCCGCCTTTCCCGCCGCCGCCTACATGCATACGCGCACCGTCGAACACCATTCTTTCCTTTTCATCTACGTAGAAGCCCTGCATGATCATTTGCGTAATAAATCGGGCGGACTGAGAATAACCATAGACATAAGTGTATTTAATAACGAATTCTTTCCCCGGCTCTTTTTCTAAAACCAATGGATTGTAAAAACCGGATGCATCCTTGTATTCAAATTTGAAAAAGGACAATACGTCCCTTACTGCTGCAAAACCTAAGCCTACAACTTTTGGGTTCTCTACCTCATAGATCAACTCATAAATTTTTCCCGGGTGAATGCCGCCTTTTATAAATAAGCTGCGAGCATCGGGAAAAACTTCCCCGTCTCTTACTGAGGAGTAGCTCCACTGATCATTTGGAATGGTAATCCTATGTCCTTCAGGGTTGTCTCTTACGGTAAGCACATCCTTGTCATTATTGGGATAATTGGCAGAGGGATAGCAACGGCTGTTTCCTTGGGCCAGCGGTATAGCTTCTAGGGTTTCCATGTGCTCACTATTAACTATTTCTGCGGCTATTTTCTGCCGGATGGTTTGTGCTCCGTTCTTAGCATAGGGGACCTCGAACTGGAACCGATCGCCGCCTTCAGTTACATCCCAGTTCCAGCCGCTAAAAAGAAAGGTATATCCCTGCTGCATAAAGAAGCCATCGCCAAATTGCTCCAGGGTTTCAGGGTTATTACTTGGCCCGCCGCCATTGAGGCTTGGGAATGTAAAGATGCTGCCCCGGTTATTAACCTCATAAAGCAACCGGCCATTTGCCTTGTTCATATCTACAGGCTTGATCAGCATGAAGTTACCGGAAAATTCGACCATACCTTTGGCATTTCTAGGGGCAAATTCCAGATCGACTATCGCACCATTTGCCTGATGTTCCGGGTCAACCTCATAATATATGACTCCGCGGATTTTTTCATATTGCCCCGCACTACCAAAAACATGTCCATTTGCTATTACTTCGTGCTCCTCAACTACAACCCGGACAACTTTGGCCTCAACTCTATTTATTGCTAATGCAAGGAGAATTGTGTAGAATATTCTGATCATTTTCATTTTCGAGGTATTATTGCTTATAACAAATGGCTTTCTTTTATTATTTCAATTTTATTGGTCACAAATCATTATTTACCGCAATAATAATAAATTAAGATCAATATTATATATTTACTGCGTGTAGTCCAAATCTTAAGGTGTTTAATCATATTGAAAGCAATAAAATAAACCTATTTCGGGAAGTCTTTACCCTAAGAAATTATGCCACACAAGCCTTTATGCAGCTGGATAAAGAGATTCATTATTTTTAATCAGAATAAATATCCTTCTAAAATTATACTGGCACAGCTTCGCACCATAACTTAAACCGCTTTGATGATATAGAATATTTTTTAGTGTTTGAATTTTATAAAAGGTCCGATATTTGCCTTCTATTTTTAATGACCAATCCAAGTTATATTGAATTAACAATATTTTCAATAAAAAAATTTAAAAATTACTTAAAAATTCTTTAGATTTTAGGTTCACTACTCCCTACCTGGCATGCATGTTTCTCCACAACTTGCCCCATTTCAAATACAGATTTGGTACTTATATAGGGTAAGATGCCCTTCTACACTTGCAGAATAAGGGGTTGGAATATACAAAACTCTACCTACCTAGGAAATAACTGAAAATCTAATTGCTAATAATAGGAAATATATATAAGTTGAAACGTTCACAAAAGTTATTGACGTTTAATCAATACGTTATATTGCTAAGCAGTAATACTTATGTTTTCGGTCATTGAAAATGTCAGAACGTATATTATTAGAAAAACAAAATGAGGACTACATTAAAACACAAAGGTTTTGTATTTTTTCAAAATAATTATATATAACTAAGCAAATGGAAAATCAATCCACTATTGCATCCCAACATAAAGCAGCAAGACTAGCAGGACTGTTATATCTGATTGCGATGGCTACTGGGCTCTTCGCTGAATTTTATGTACGCTTCCCCTCATCTCTTATTGTAAGCGGAGATGCTGCAAAAACAACCGGTAACATTACGGCAAATGAACTACTATACCGTATCGGGATTGCCAATAATATAATCACCTTTGCTATTGATGTGGTACTTATCTGGGCTCTTTATGTATTACTCAAACCTGTAAGCAGAAATCTTGCTTTGCTTGCAGTTTTCTTCAGACTGGTAGAGACAACGATTGCCTGCGTTGCTATTATCAATTCTTATGTTGCTATGCAGTTCCTGAGCGATGCTAACCACCTGAAAATATTCGATCCGGAACAAATACAAGCACTGTCGATATTACATGATACCTATGCTCTGACCTTTGTTGTTGTCGCAATATTTTTAGGTTTGGGATCGACAATATTTAACTACCTACTATTCAAGTCACGATATATACCAAAGGCATTGGCTGCCTGGGGTATATTTGCTTCTTTGTTATTGCTGATGAGTCAGTTTGCTATCATTATTTTCCCTGCCGTGGAGAAAATAATTATACCTGCTTGTTATGGCCCTATCGCTATAGATGAAATTGCTCTTGGTTTTTGGCTATTGTTTAAGGGAGTTAATGTTGTATGAAAAAAATTAAAGTTGCAAAGAAAATTATTACGAACGTAGTAAACGCAATATAACTAAATAAGGTTTGAAGCGAAGCTTGCCGAGTTTCAAACCGTTGTTGGACAAGCCCGGGCATAGTCAGTATGCAGGTCATATTCAGAAAACTATTTGGGTTTTCAATACAGGATTAGGTTTGTCAAACTTTGGTTTGAGGGTTATTTTGATAATTATAATTATTTTGAGGTAATCTTTCTTTAACTTCAGCACATTTTAAGCCGTTATGTAAAAAGTTAATATGTGTGGTAAAATTAAAGTAGTTACTCCGTATAATGTTTCTTGTTTCAAGTGAATATTTTTTGAATAATTAAATGATAATTATTCTAGCTGAAGGTAACACGCTGAACGGTGTGTTACCTTTTTGCTTTATTCAATAGTAATTGAATGCAAACGGAAGCAAGAGTGATTTAATGAAAGAATTCCCGCTTTAAAATGTAACCTATAGAGAGACTTGAAATAAAAAAGTTTTAAATAAATCTTAAGGATTTAGGTTCCATAAAGCCACCCTATGTACCAGATGCCAATAGCATTAGGAGATAATTTCTTTAAATCAGATATAGCGGCAATTTAATTTTAGGATGAAAACCGATATCTAAAATTTTTTTTATGAATTTTTGAAAAACCTATATGGGCTTGCCCGCAAGTTCAAAATAGTTTACTCTTAATTATATAATTAAAGAGGAAATTAAATGAAATATTTCAAGAAAAAATTAGGCGACAACGACAGCAAAGCATGGAAGCTCATCGTAAAATTATTTCAAGGCAAAGACGTTAAAGGCAATGAAAACTTTTTAGGAATTGAACGGACAATTACTAGAGCCAGAAACGATTATGAAACAGCTAGAAGGCAAGCATTATATAATTCTATAGATAAGCCGCAATTGGATACGATTAAAGAATTGGAATAAATTGTGAATCGTTTTGAAACACATAATGAGCATTTTAATTTAAGTGTCATAAAAGTGTCGGTACTCAGTCATAAAAAAGCAGTTTCGGAGAAACGTTTTTAATCCTATATTTGCTTAAAAATTATTCCAGAGGAATTATGAAATCTTTACTGCTGGCAGAAAAAATAAAAGCTTTAAGAATGGAAAGGGCTTGGTCTCAAGCTCAACTTTCTGAAGTTTCTTCTTTAAGCATCAGAACCATCCAAAGGATAGAACTTGATGGTCGTTGCTCTCATGAATCTCTCCTTGCTCTGGCATCAGCATTTGAAGTTGAGGTTTCTGTTTTTACTTCTTTTCTTAAAGAATCCTTGGAAAAATATTCTATTTATATTTTTGGATTTAAATTCTCAGCGGAATGGCTTAAACCATCGGCTGCAGCATTAATAAGCATTATTTTAATATTTCCTGCTGTTTACTTTATAACAGCTGCTCTATTAAAATATTCTTTTAATGTCCCTTATCTTTTCAATCCTCTTTTAGTTTTTTATTCTTCAAAAGAAGTTCTTTTTTGGTTTAATATAATTTCTCCAATTATTTTTCTATTTGGATTATTTTTGTCAATCATTATCAATTTATTTGTTATGCTGCATTTAAAATTCTGGAAAGAAAATAGCTCAATTCATACGGATATTACTTTAACACCTAAACTTGCAAATCTTATCATAGCTGGAATAAGTTTTTGTGGTTTATTTATACTTTTTGCCTATGCAGTAGGTGAGAATTTTTCCTTAAGATAAATTCAAAACCCACTTTAAATAAACAGAACATCAGTTCATCTTGATATTGTCAGCCAGATTTACATAAGGGAAATTATAGTACATGAAGACCATCTTTACTGACATTTGACATTCTATCTATGTCCTATAATTTGACCTGATGTGAACTCCGCACATTACCTTGTCAATTCATAATCGCTTCATTCCGGCGGCTCCTTCTTCGCACGCCTTCATTCCGCTTATATTGTGCAACTTAGAACTCTATGTTTAGGACATTAGGCCACTAATATTATTACCCTTCATTTACTAAAACAATACTTCATTCAAAAAGATTTGCATAATAAAGGCGTGGATATTTAAATGTAAATAATCATTATGAGGGGTGTGCGTCGATGATGATTAATAGTCAAAGCAATTACATAATATATCATTAAGAAGAGGAATTCGATTGATTTTAAATTTAACTAGTGATTTAGAGAACTTAAAATAAATTCTATTTGCTTCAATTTATTTTATTATCTAATTTTATCCAGTGTATCACGTTCTCATATTAAAAATTTTCACTGTTTACAGTTCTTTCTTTCTCGGTATAAGTAAATAGATCTTAATTGGATCAACGCTAATATTTATTCTTTTAATTCCTATAAACATACCTACTATGAACAGAATTAAAATTATTCGATCCATATGAAACCGCAATTTAGTTCCCCAATTTTTTTAACAGTTTTCATTTGCTTTTTGATTTTGAATTCTTGTTCGGAACATAAAATATCAACTACACAAAGAGACTACTTAACTCCGGATATATTATGCGGAACAGTGCGGTTTTCAGGAGGATGTAGTCCTAAACTAGATACTTTAATAAGATTCGGGATTGCACTTATTCATCACATGACATATGAAGATGCAGAATATACATTCAGTGAAGTTATTAAATTAGATCCGGGTTGTTTCTGGGGATACTGGGGAAAGGCAATGACTTTAGAGCATCCACTCTGGCCGGACGTTCCGGATAATGATATGTTGAAAGAAGGATATATCCTCTCGCAGACTGCATTGAATCTTGTAAAAACAAATAAGGAAAAATATTATGGGGGGGCTATAGCAGCTTATTTTAAAGATGGATTGAACAAAACCGAACATGAACGGTTAATTTTATTTAATGATGGCTGGCAGTTAGCAAGCAAGGAACTGCCCGATGATATAGAAGCAAGATTGTTTTCTGTATTATCAATGTTAGCTATTGCCTCACCTAATGATAAATCCTATAAAATTCAGCGCGAAGCAGGAGCCATTTGTGAAGAAATACTTAAAATAATTCCTGATCATCCGGGCGCCTTTCATTATGCCATACATGCTTATGATTTTCCACCGTTAGCTCAGAACGCTCTTCGATTGGCAAGAAACTATTCTAAAATAGCTCCGGAGATACCTCATGCATTGCATATGCCGACTCACATATTTACTCGTCTCGGTTATTGGCAGGAATCAATCGACTTAAACTTGAGATCTGCAGTAGTTGCTAAAAAGATCCCGGTTCGCGGGCAGATTTCTGCGCAGTATTTTCATGCTCTCGATTATCTTGAGTATGCTTACCTCCAGCAGTCAGAATATGATAAAGCAAGAAATATTAAAATTTTGATAGATACACTAAGTGGAACTTTTGAAACTTCACCAATTACAGCTTATGCAATAGCTGCCATTCCTGGCCGCATTTTGCTTGAATATCAAAAATGGTCTGAAGCAGCAAATCTTTCGTTAAATAAATCAAAATTCCCTTGGAAAAAATTTCCACAAGATGAAGCACTAATTTATTTTGCAAAAGGTATCGGTGCCGGCAGAAGCATTCAACCTGAAATAGCTCTCCAATCATTTGAGAAATTAGAAGAGTTACAAAATACTTTCAAAAAATCGGAGGCTAATAAATATTGGATAAATCAAATCGAAATCCAGAAGACTATTGTAAAAGCATGGCAATTGTTTGCATCGAATGATATGGGAAAGTCCTTAGAGACAATGACACTTGCTGCGAATCTTGAAGATTCGACAGAAAAAAGTCCAGTAACACCTGGTCAATTACTTCCGGCTAAAGAAATGCTTGGTGATCTGCTATTAGAAATGAACAGACCTAAAGAAGCACTTATTCAATACGAATTATCACTTCAAAAATGTCCTAACCGGTTTAATTCTCTTTTTGGAGCCGGAAAATCTGCGGAGCTTCTGGGTGATTCTAAAAAAGCCATATTTTACTTTGCTAAACTTCAAAAGAATTGCAAATCTTCCGGATCAAATAGAGATCGCTTAGTACACGCATCACACGTAATTGATAATAATATCTGAACTATCATCACTAAGAGTGAACTTTAGAACAAATAACTTTATTTATTAGTTAAGAAATATTAATCCACTTAACATAAACAAGTACATCATTTCATCTTGACATTGTCAGCCAGATTTACATAAAGAATATTTATAGAACTTGGATTGCTGAAAAAGGAGATGGAAGAGAAGATTAGGAGGATGGGGAGGGAGAATTAGGAGTCAATAATCTATCCTAATTCAAATAGCTCTGCAAATAATAGTAACACTAATTTTAGTTGGCTATTGTAGTGAAAAACAGGCAGGCATTGTAAAAAAGGTTAATATGGAAGTTGAGACGAAAAAAGAAGCGATTAAAAATTTGACAGGGCTTTAATTATTTATCTGGGTTACCTGAAATGGATAAAAATCATTATAGGCTACTCTTCCACTTGCAGCATCAAAAACAATGCAGCGTTTTTTTAATATGCTGAAATAAATAAATGAATTGGCTTCTCTTTCATCGTGGTGTTTGATTACTGTTTTATTATTATATTTTATTTTCAATCCTTTTTCTTTAGGCGGAAAGAGCCAGTAATCAGAACTCTTTTTATATTTTTCATATGTTTCTTTATTACTTAATTCCTCATATCTTTTTTTTGTTACTTCATAACCATCCACAAAATATTGTAGAATCTTTAAATACGTAGTATCGTAAACAGTTTTGAAATTTTTTTCTACTATATAAGCAGTGTCTGACTGAGTTCCAGGATAGATCCAGGTAACATAAATTAATGTTCCTATATTTTTTATTGCTTTCGGAATTATCCAGCGATCGAATTCTTTTATATATTGTATGGAATCGAGCTGGATTTTTTCGAGCTTATCCATATTATGTTCATAATCAACTAACTTTGGCTCAAGCATATTTGCCCCACGGGTTATTTCCAAGGGTTCACTGGCAATATCTTTTACTTCATCATATGTCATTGACTTTTTTATTTTGGTATAATCAATTTGTTTTTTATTGCTGCAGCTAGAGAGTAAAAATATTGAGATGATGAATACTGTTTTAGTTATAAATATTTTCTTGCCCCAAATTGAATTTTTAACATTTCTTAATGGGTTATCTAGTAAGCTTTCTTCTGATGTGAACAATCTCTTCCTTTTGACTTAAAGTTAAAATGATTCTAATCTTGGCTTTAATTTTATAGTACCATCGGGATAAATGGTTTTATATAAATATAAGCTTTATCCTTTTCATAGTCTAATAACTTTTATCCAATCTTTCATTTCATTCCACAAACAGTTATTAAATTATTTGGTCTAGGTTGTTCAAATAAATTTTTTGGTGGAATATGTCTTTTGTTATTATAGTCTTTTTACCGCAATACAACTTCCAATTTTAGAATTTGTATTATTCATTTTTTCTATAAACCATAGACCGCATTTAAGCAGACCAGGACAGGACTGCCACTTTATTACTTCAAAATATTTTTAACACACATACATATTAGCTTTATATATAACGGCTTAAAATGCTTGGTTATAAACCAATTTAGTTACTAATTACTAAAATACTTTTGAACATCTTCATTCCAAACATAAAATGAAGAAGCAATATCACTCCAATCTTCAAGTTCTAACTCACTATTAATCTGAAAGATTTTTATTCTTTTCCCAATTTTACCAATATCTTTTACGTGACAATTATTTCTGGCTTCAATTTCTTCAACCGAATATATTCTTATTGCTCCATCTAAATGAATAATTTTCTGATTAGAACAATTATAAATTGCATGGAAGTATCTACTTCCTCTGAACCAAGCAGTGCTTGTTTTCGGAATTTCTTCAGAAATAAAATGAACTTCACTCTCTCTTGGAGGCCAAACAACATCAGTAAAAGAGATATCACTTGTATCGACATTATCAGGCATCCATCTAATATGTTTTGTTTCATTAAGTGTATTCAAATTTCTTAAGTCTGGTGGTTTTCCATAAACCAACATTTTATAAAACATTTGACGATAATCATTTTTATCGAATATTAAAAATGGGTCCAATCTAATTTTAATATCTGTTTTCATTGATACTTTCATTAATGATGTCATTACCCAATACATCGAATTAGATTGTGGAAGGCTCAATAATATTTTGAATATTTTGTTTTTAAGTTGTCCGTTTTTTCCCTTGAACTTTAATTCATTAAAAGAAATTAAATTATGAGAGTCACGAGTAAAAGAAGAGAGCGCTTCATCATTGTAAGGTGGAGGTGGATTTAAATCTTCATTGAGTAGCGTTTCTAATCTTAATTTTCCAACTTCCTTTGGGAATAATAATTTGCAGTAAATTAAAGATGCATTCTCTTCCATACTCATATTGCAATTCCTAGCACATAAAACACTATACCTCTTATTTTCTAAAATATTATTAATTTCATCTTCGGGGACACTTTTCATAAACTCCAGTAGTGTTTGTCTTTGTGTATGATTTTCATCAAAGAAAATATTATCCACTTCGAAAAAAACATCCATTTCTGATGAAGCAAAGTATCTAGTTAATATTTCTTTTATATTCATATTTTGGTTTAGTCGTGGTAGGAATGTTCGTTACCAGGTATCCCAAACAGATCCAGCGTGCAGTTTTTCCGCATCGGTATTGTTAATTATAAAGTTCATTAATATAAGAGGCAGGTTTTATTTTTTAGGAATTAAAAAAAATAAAATAATTTTACCAGAGATATTGACTTTTTACATAACGGCTTGAAATGCTTGGTTATATGCGCTTTTTAAATAGAAGCTGTAATTTCTTATCTTCTATTTCCAAGCAGTGAGTCTTTAATTATGTTCAATAGTGCTCGAAATTCCGCTTATGCGGACCTAATTTATTTGGTATATTTTTTTTAATTTTCCTATTAACGCTGAGGCGTGATTTAATAATGAATCTGCATTAGATAATTTCCTATGTATGTATCTTGTACGTACTAATTCCAAATATTGATTAAATATAACTTTATTTTCAGTCAACAATGGTGGATTTGATTTTATAAATGCACTTATCCTTTGTCTGCTGAATGATTTCTTGTTTTCTTGGTAAACCATATTGGCTTCATTATTATATTTAAATTCAAAAATCCTTGCCCTGGCTTTTCGCACTTCTATGTATACGTTTTTATCTATTTCTTCATAAATCATAGTAGTGCGGCATAGCTGATCATACTTAGCAACCTCTTTAGAAAGAGAACTATTTGTAAAATATCTAAGCGAACCACTGCTCTTCATTTGTTGAAAAGTTGCATCGTTAGGAATAAAAGGGAATTGTGCACCACCCCAAAGCCCATACCAATATAGTTTTCCCGATGTAACATCTTTGGGATCTTTTTTTGATAGTATATTCATCAGAGTATCTATATTGTTTGCAGCGTAGGTCATATATTTTATGTAATCTCGTAATTCCGTTGTGTCTGCTTTTAGATCAAGAATCATTGAAGCTGCAAATTCTTTTGCTTGATTGTATTCGCTAATATTTTCGCGGATGTTATCAGAAATAAATCCTAGCATCACGGCCAAGAAAATCATTATTCCCTGGAACACATATTCCTTCAACTTTTTTTTATCAATTTTTAATCGATTAATCGTTTTAGTATTATCAACTACTTTATTTTCATCCAATGCTATTTATCCTTCTTAACTTCAAGTTATTGTTCTAATATATGATACCTTTAATATAATTACTATTATAAATTTGAATATCAAAATAAAATGTCCTTCCAACGAATTGTTATTAATAAGTTTCTTTGAATTGCTGATTACTATAAAGCATAGTCGTGGTAGGAATGAATGTCACCAGGCATCCCCACACAGATCCCAGCGTGCAGTTTTTCTGCACCGGCAGCAACCCTTTAATTCATCATGCTTTTGATACTGTAAAATAAAATGTGCTCCCGGTTCCTTCTTTACTTTCTACCCAAATTTTACCGCCATTTTTTTCAACGAACTCCTTGCAAACCAATAGTCCCATACCTGTACTCTCTTCTCCTTCAGTGCCTTTTCGTCCGACTTTTTCCTCTATCCGGAAAAGCTTTCTTCTAAGATCATCGGCCATCCCAATTCCATTATCTGTCACAGCTATTTCAACAAAATTATTATCTGCTCCTTTAGCATTTACAATCACTTTTCCGTTTTTAGAAGTGAACTTTACCGCATTGGTTAGCAGGTTACGTAAAATCGAATTAAGCATTTCCTCGTCTGCGTAAACAAACAACTCCCTTGGAATTTCCACAACAAATTCAATTCCTTTCTGCTCAATTAATTTATTTATAAGTGCAAGATTCTCAGAAACTTTTTCATGTAACCCTATTTCCTTTGGAATATAGTTGAATTCTCCTTGTTTCATTCGTGCCCAATCCAATAAATTCGAAATCATCCTCATCAGGTTATTAACATTTTTGTTCATGGCTTTACTTAGGGCTGATAATTCATCTTTAGTAAAACTATCAATATCTTCAGCCATCATTTTAGTCAGCCCCTCGAATCCGAGAAAGGGACTTCTTAAGTCGTGCGAAATGATAGAGAAAAATTTGTCCATAGAGACAATAGCTTTTTCAAGCTTTCGGTTCTGAATCTTTATTTTTTTTCTTTGAATTATAAGCATAATTAACAATGCTAATGCGATTATTACTCCCGCCGAAATAACCAAAAGTAACTTGTTTTTGCTGCTAAGCTTTTCTTTTTGAAGTTCATTCTCCTTTTTTAAAACTTTATTTTCAAAATCCTTTTCTTCAGTCAAATAACTTGCTTCAAGCTCAAGAAATTTCTGCTTGTTTTCCCTTGAATCTATTATTTCATTCAATTCAATATATTTTTGGAAATATTCTGCTGAAGGTTTATAATTACCTGTTTTGAAATTAATATCCGCATACATTTTATAGCATTTCACAAGATCCGAAGAGTCCTTGACGGAAACACTTAAACTTTCTAGTTCATTGCAGGTTTTCAGAGCTGCCGAATAGCGGTTAGTTTCTATATAAAGTATTGTAAAATATTCAAGAGCAGTCCTTATCCCTTCTGAAAAATTTACAGATTTACTTTGTTTGAGAGCTAAACTTAAATACTGGGTGGAAAGTGAATAGTCTTTAAGTTTCATCAAAATTAATCCTATATCCATCTCTGAATTTGCTATTTGATTCTTGAAATTTATCTCCTTATACAAGTCGAGGGAGGTTTTTCCTGTATTTATAGGCAAGTTCGTATTGTTCCTTATCATAATAAATCTCACCAATATTGCTGTAAATAGCGGCAGTTAATTCTTTATTGGGAGATTTATCGTTTTTGTTTATTTCAAGGACTTTTAAATATCCCTCCAGGGCTTTATCATAATCTTTTTTTTCAAGAAGAATATTACTTATGTTAAATAAGGTAAAAGCATAAGATGCCTTAAGACCTTTTTCATAATTGAGGGCCATAATTTGATTTAGAAGCTCTAAAGCAATATCATAACGTTTCATTGCTGTATATACAACGGCTTTTTCATTTTTAATTTTTGTAATTAAATTTTCGTTATTCAATCTTGTTTCTATTTCTTCTGCCGTTTCCAATTCCTTTAATGCTGCCTGGTAATTGTTCCTTTGGTATTCACCCATTCCTATGTCAATACGGGATAAAGCTATCTTACTTTCATCCTTAAATTCAATTGCTATTTTTAGTGCTTCTTGGGCGTAATTTACTGCTTTTTCGCCATCGGTAAGAAGAAAATGCGTGGCTATCTGGGAAAGTGTCTCGTACCTTTTAAGTCCTGTTTTTGAAGGAAGTGAGTGAATAAGACTATCTATATTAATTTGACCGATAATATGCTGAAGACTGTCCGCATTATGTTGGCCAAAAGTATCAAGACAGAAAAAGGATAGAAAACCGAGAATTATAAGAATAAAATTTCTCTTTAAGAGAAACATTAAATGATCCTAAATTACGTTCCGGTAGTAAATTAATTATTTTATGGAAAATAAATAAGTTGATTTATTAACACAAATTAAAATATCACGTTATTGTTGGAAACCGGATGATGAATGCATACAAAGCTTAATATGCAATATTATACTATTACTATTTTAAAAGTAATATTTTATGGCTGACTATATGATTTGATGATTTTAAAACGATATAATATATTCCGCTGGCAATATTACTTCCGTTAAAATAAATCTTAAATTTTCCGGCTTGTCTATACCCGGAAAATAAATTTACAATTCTCTCATCCAGTATATTATAAAGTTAAAGTGAGACATAACCATTATCCGGAATTTCATAATTAATAATAGTGGAATTGTTAAAGGGATTGGGATAATTATCAATCTGAAACGAACCCGAAAAAATATTCCTATCTTTAACGGATGACACCATATTGTTAAGCGATTCTAAAACCGGTAAAGCCTTTTTGATTTTAGTATACCTGCTTTGAACTTCGTGAAATATTTTTGCTACTATTTCACTATTTAATTCAATATCATATCCCTTTTTTGTTAAACTCCAGACTCCTCTTTGAGAAGAATCTAAAATACCATCTAGCACAAGATAATTTCGAGCCCAAGCAACTTGATTCCTTACTCTTGAAGTGCCATTCTTTAAAACCTCTTGTTGTTCTTTTTCGGAAATCTGCATTTTCTCTAATACCAGATCTGTAGCTTCTGATGCAGTTGCGGAACCTCCGTTGGCCTTTAGAATTTCTACCAAAGGAATACAAAATCTTAAGAATTTTGGACCTTTCATAATGTACTTTCTTTCCTAAGTTTATATCTTGTTATTACTGCCGTGCGATTAAGCCGCAGTCCAGAGAATTAGTTTAATTTTATCTCAAAAATGCTGGGGGCAGGATTGCTTTGCTATATTGTTTTTCTCTATAGATTTTTTTATCCAATTATATGAAAAGATTATTTTTATTGTTACGGCTAAATACCATAACCCAATAAAAGGACCAATGTCTATTAATCCCGCCGATGCCGGTGATATAGGGAACGTATAAATATTACTTATAATCATTAAAATAGAGATTACAATCCCGGTTATAGAAAATATTCTTCCTAATTTTGGATGATGATAAGCATTTATTGCAAACAATAATGTTCCTAAAAATATGAAAACATCCCAAACAACATCTAAACCATAATGAATATGATTTATTGAATTCCATATCCATTCACTTGAATTATTTATTAAGTCTGGTTTTGATGATTTAATTGCGAGTTGAACTAAAAACATTTGTATTAAAAAAGCACCGGCAATTATATTTGAAAATAATGCAATTTGGGTGGTGATGGTTTTTTTATACAATGTAAAAAAATAATACAGCCCCACTGAAGATAAGCTAAGTAATAGCCCCATTAACACGACCAAAATTACAGCTAAAAACAGATTTGAAATAAATTGAAGTAATGGATAAATAACACTGACAACAAGTCCGCAAATAATTCCGACATTTATCCAATTTAAAGTTATACTGTTCTCTTTATTCATTAGTTATCTCCTCTCCCTCTCTCTATACGGCATAATGGCATTACTATTAAGCCGTAGACTATAACAATATAATTAGTCTAATTTTATCTCAAAAATGCCGGGTGCTGAAATGCTAGCGGGTTGGATTATTTTCTTATGTTGTTTTTTAAATTATTTCTTTTTTAACTTTTAAAACTCTTAAATAAGTGGCTATTTGACCACGATGATGAATTTCATGATCAATATTTCCTCTCAGAATTATCCAAGAAATACTTACTTCAGAATTAAATCTATCATCAAACATTTTTATTTTCAGTTTATCTTCATCAAATGTATTGATAAATTCTATTTTTCTTTCAAGGATTTGTTTTAGATTATTTATTAAACTTATAAATTCTTTTCTATCACAATATTCCATAATTGCAGTTTCGGTTTCAATTGATTTGATATCCGGATTTTTTATTTTTTCTAATAACCAATCATCGCAATCAATTAAATGCTTTGTTATTTCTGCAAAGCTTAATGCACCGGAACTCACTTTCCAATTTTCAAAACCTTCAGGAACAATTTCTAATCTTTTTATACGTCGGATCCTTTGACTGCTTTGCAGAATTCTATTAATAATTCTATTTCCATTTAATTTTATTGTTATTAAATAAATATTTATAGAACTAATTTTGAACAAGAATCTTTAAGCGGAGAACCAAACTTAAATATCATAAAAAATCCAAGCATAAGAAGCCGTTGTCTTAAATTAATTGTAGGGGATCCGACTAATCTTTGACTCAGTTTCTTTAGCATAAACAATATCTGAATTAGCGGTTACCTTGATTAATAAATTACCGGATTCTTTATGGAATTTCCACTCCATATAACGAACAAAGAATCATCATTTGTTTTTTGAAATTCATGATCTATTCTAAAGCTCGAATAACCTATACAACCAAAACAACCATAAAACGGATTGTGATTTGATAATACAAAATCAATCGACCATCGCAAATCAGGTTTAACAGCAAGAGAAATTATGCCTGAATTTGAATGTACTCCAGCAGAATCTATTAGTGTGAATTTTACCTTAAGAGTACCGGATTTGGCAGTATGATATGATCGACTATAATTTGGCAAATCTGTCGTCCCAAAATCAATTCCATTTAGAGTTTTATTCCATTCATTTACATTCAATTCAACTTGGATTACTTTTCGTAGAGTTTCCGTGTTCCCTTGGATACTTAATTGCACTTCAGATGAATAATCAGTTTCGCTACCTGAACAACCAATGAAAAGTGAAACAATAAACAACATTATATAATAATTTTTTTTCATATCAGTTCACTCATATTAGGAATGTAAGTGCCTAACGACCCAGCGATTGAGCCCGCAGCCCAAAACAAGAAATTTATTTTTATTACTTCTGCCAAATATTAAGCAAACTGTGCTTCGATTGTTTTTTTTGGACTCTCCAACTTTTCAATTATTAAAACAGAAAGAAACTTCTGAATATTCAATATTCACTACCTAGCATTTTTTATATCATCAAAATCTCTAACCTTGTTCTAATGATATTAGCCAGTTCATTTTGATATTCTTTTGGTAACCAACCATAGCTTTTGTTAGGATGATTTGTCCAAAAAATATTAGGGTTAGTTTTATTTTGTTGAAAGAAAATTTGTCTTCCGGATTTATTATTTGTTTTAATAGGCTCTTTATCTTTCCAATCATTCGGCAGAAATTTTGAATTCTCTCTTTTACCGAAAAAGATCATTATTACAGGTTTATTAAAAATATATTCTTTTATAAAGTCTAATATTAAATTATTACGAAATTTATTAGCACTAAACTCTAATGTTTCAAATCTTGAACTTTTCTTAGGAATGAAGTTAATATTACCTATAAATACATTTATATCAGAGGTTCCCAATAATTTTAAAAAATTATCTTTATCCAAACTAGAATTTTTTTCTAAATTTCTATAGACATTATAATAAACGTTATATATGTCCAACTTTCTTGATTTTTCAAAGTCCGAAGATTCAAATTGAGGAAATGAAGTATATAAATCTTTACAATCAACAAAAAAATAATTTGATAATTTTTCTTTATACTTTTTTATATAGTGATCTATTCTATTCAAATCATCGTTTGATATCTCTCCGTTCTCTTCAATGCCAAAAAAGAAATATTTAGATAATCCCGGATCACCATGTCCGATAAAATGTTTTAAAGCTTCTAAATAAAGTTCCATTTACTTTGTGTTTGTTAAATAAAATTTGTCAGACACAGTTTGCAACATAATTAATTAATTTGACTCTGTTGAAACAAGATGCTTTATGCGGATCTACTTCCTTAAAATTCTCTAAAAAGCGCAATGCGTAAAATGCTGTCAACTTAAATTGTTTAGTTATACACTGCCCTAAATATTTTTATATATTTTATTAAATAATTCTTTAAC
This sequence comes from uncultured Ignavibacteriales bacterium, assembly GCA_963848195.1. Taxonomy (GTDB): domain Bacteria; phylum Bacteroidota; class Ignavibacteria; order Ignavibacteriales; family Ignavibacteriaceae; genus CAVQBP01. Next base: position 246,231 of record CAWKCY010000001.1, read on the forward strand.
ATCTTTAAAAAAATCGATTATAATTTTTTGGTTTAATTCTATTTCTCCTTGCACATTAATATCAAAATTTTTAACTGATTTAGAAAAAGCTACTAATGATTTATATTCATTTGAATTCTTCTCAACAATACCTCCATTATGCGCAATTAAATTTCTAATTTTACCATAACTTTTTAATCTATTCCACTCTTTAGAATTACTAGGAAATTGAATTTCCAATACTTTATCAAAATAAATTTTTGTTCTTTCAATGCCTTTACCAGAAATATCTTTTTGAGATAATTTACTCTGCTTGTGTAAAGATAATAAATCGGCGAGAGAAAATAATTTATGTTCAAAAAAAGTATAAAAAAGAAGAAAAATAGATGAACGATTAACGTTTGGAATTATTTCTGAATACTTCCAATAATCATCACTATAAAATTCATATAATTCCTCTTTCTCGTCTTCAGATAAATCTTTTACTTTTTTATCAATATCTTCATTAAATTCTTTTAAGTTTTGAACTAATGTTTTTTCTGTAATTTCAAAATATTCCTCTAAATAATCCATTTGTGAATTAAACAATGATTTAAACCATTTAATTTGCATTTGCATTATTTTTATCTTCTGTTTAGTGTATAACAATCTGCAATTAAGCCGCAGCCCAGAACAAAAAACTTATAAAGATTAAACAAACTGTGTTAAAACCTGTCCTGTGGAAAGTAGGTATGCCGAGTACGTACTTGAGTTTACCCCAAACTTGATTCGGGCTGTTGGTAGGAACATATAAAAGCAATACCTTCATTCACCTAGGAAATGACATTTAAATTTGTTCTGTCAAAATGTTAGCTTTTTCTGCCCTGTACGTTTATTTATTGAAAATCTCACTTTTTAAATTGTTGTCGTTAGTAATGCTTTGTTATACTATTATTTTATATTGATATTTCTTCAAATTTTAAATTACTTAATGATTTATATAAAATTACCGTATCTAGCATTTCTTTGTTTTTGTTAACAGAACTTTTGATATCATCAGATAGTCTCATTAAAATATCTAAAGCAAGTGCAGAAAACATTAGTACAAATTTTTTAGGAATATTTAATAAAATATCAATTTCTTCCTGTGTTGAAACTGCATGTAATTGTGCTAATGATATAGGATCGGAATGTATAAAATTAGAAGTATATTTATATAAATAATCAGAAATAGTTGAGTTAATTTCTGTGCATTTTACTTTTTCATTTATATTTTTCTTAGACCAATTATTTGAATTTAATATATCTTTTTTCATTTGTTCATTAATTTTCATAAAAAAACTATTGGTCTTAAGTTTGTTTTATTAATTCTTCTAATTCCTTCTTCATCTCATCTACTCGAGCGTGTGAGCTTTTAATTATTTCTGCTAATTTCAATCTTTCTTTTAAATAGTGTATATCCCACCTCAAAATTCTATATTTTTTTTCACCATTCGATTCAGTACCAAATAATATAAAATAAGCATTGACATAAGCTTCAAAAATTACTCTTAATAATGAGTAGGCTGAAGGGAAATTTGTAGGTTACAGCTCTTTTTGATAAATTTTCAAATATATCATTTGGTCTTGGATAAAATATATAATACAAAGTATATCCGGTTAAAATAATTTTATGGTGAAAATCAGTTGCAAGTTCTAGTTCAATACCACACTTTTTCCCCTTGAAATCTTTTGAGATTCCGAAGTTAAAATCCAAGAATTTTCTTATTTCAGATTCACTTATCATTTATTTACGTTGTTATGGCAGGAATGCCTGTTACCAAAACAGATCCCGGTGTGCAGTTTTATTTTTGCCGCTTAGTCTAGCAAAGGATTATGCTTCGGCATCAATCCCTTATAACGTTAGGGCATTTTATTTTTTTATATAGGCATTTAGACCAACTACAACAGGCTTGCCATCGATTATACATTCTGTAACCACGTTTCCATGCATAGTGGCCACTACCAAAGTTTTTCATGACGCACTGGGTGTCGGTTCTTGTAATACAATGCTAATAATAAGTTTCCCATTTTCTATTTTCACTTCCATTTTATTCTCCTGTAATGGTTATAATCTATAAATTCATGCAAATATCACAGTGAAGATATTTATGCTGCCATCGAATATCAAATATTTTAAAATCATTATAATTTTATAACACTGAACGACCCGCAATTAATTTGCAGTTTAATTTTATCTCAAAAATGCTGGGTGCGTAAATGCTGGCGGGTTGGATAACTTTTTAAAGTCTTTTTTTAATTATTTATTAAATATTTTTTATAGTAATTAATTAATTCATTTACTCTACTATTTCTTTTAGCTTTAATATATGAAATATCAGAAAATACTTTTTCATTGTTTGATAATATTACTTTCGCATATTTAGATGAAGATGATATCCCATTTGGTAAAACATATTTACTCAAAAAGTATGAAGAATCGATAGACCCGTACCTGGAGAAAACAACAAATTTGTAGTTTCAATTTTTCGGTTATCTTCATTATACACAAGAACTATTTTCATCTCGAAAATCAAATCTCGATATTGTAATTGATAAGACAAAGTATCATTCCCTAAAGTAAATGTAAATCTATCAACATTATTCGCATTTACTTCTTGTGAAATACTTTTTTCAAATGTATATGGGTAGCGGTCCAAGTATAATCTGATATCGTAATTATATGAAACCTTTACAGGCCCTAATGGTTCAGAAAAGGGCTTTAATTGCCATATTTTTTTAACATTAAATATTGCCTTATGTATGAATGCTACTTTATTTCCAACATTCCTTATTTTAAAATCCAAAATAGTATTTTTCATTTTTGTGGAATCTAAAAAGCTGATGCTTACTAATTTTAAATTGCTTTTAATCTCAAGTGAATCTAATTTATGATTAGTTTCAAGACTATTTTCTGTTGAATCTATTTTACTATTTGTTATAGTCTTATGAAAAGGAGTATTATCGTTAAAATTAATTAATATTTAATGAAGCTATAAATGTTATAACAGTAATTAAAGAGGCAATAAATGACCATTTATTTGGGATCGACCACTTTTTTAACTGATTTAATGTTGGGAATAATTTCATAATATTTTAAGGCATAACGACCATACATTTTCTGCAGCCCAGAGCAAGAGAATTAGTTTAATTTTATCTCAAAAATTCTGGTTGCTGAAATGCGAACGGAGTGGATTGAAGTAAAGTTATAATTCTTCTTTTCTCCTTTTCTTAATTTTATTACTCTCTTTTAAACTCATTTCTTCATCAGAATAATTAAGCCAAATCATTTTAATACCCTCTTCAAAACCAGTTCCATTTCCAGCATTGCACTGTACCCTACTAAATTTTTGTTTTCCTTTTGACGTATATTGAATTAACCATTCAGAAACATATTTTTCTTGTTCGATAGGATTACCATATTTATTTGATATATCCTCAACCAGCTTATTGTATACCAGCATGCTTGGTATCTTATAACCAACTGAAGCTTCATATAGCTTATTATCTGAAAACTTAAAAGACCAAATTTCTACTTCCAAGTTCACAAACATACCTGCTGTATATTCTAAATAATGATAATCTGTTAGTTTCATTTCCCTTGAAAATTTAGCCTTATTTTTCATGAAAGATTTAACTTTATTTAATGAATCACCCCACTTTAAATCCCAGAAGCCATTTAGCTGAGTTTGTGGAAATATATTTGTATTCAGTAATATGATAACGCCAAGGAGTATTTTAATTATAAATAATTTTTTAGCCATATTATTACCCTTTACTGGCATCGTGATTTGATTCTGTCATATTTTCTCCTTAAAATAATGTAATAATTAACCTGCATTTAAGTCCAGAACCATAAATTTATATCTATTATTACTACCAAAGATTAAGCAAACTACACTAAAAAATCTCTAAAATGCCGATAATATGAGCGCTGTCGGCTTAGTATGTTTTCTTATACTCTATATTTCTGACAACATTGTATTATCTGAAAAATGCATCATTTCAAGCTCGTACCTTTCAGGTAATTTTATATATTTTGAATAGTATTTTTTCCCTGTGTTGTCTGCAATTACAATCCTCATTCTTTCGATATTATCCGGTCTTAACCATTTGAGTGATTCTCTATCAAAATTAAAAACATATTCTTCTGAAATTTTTAGCTCATTTGAAAAGGTTTTCATGGTTTCATATTGCGTAAACATTTTTGGTTTTAATTTCCGAATCCATACAAATAAAAATCTCCTTTTGATATATTGAATACTATTAATCCTAATCTTTCTTGTAATATCTTTTGAATTGACAACTCTAATTTTTAACTTTTCAAAATAATAAACACCATGTTCATCAGATTTTTCAATCCTGAAACCAAATTTTATATAAAAGCTTCCTGTTATTTTTTTCTTCGCCTCAATAATATTCCAAACCACCGCAATAGTAGCAACAATTGCTGAATAAATTTAGACTATTATATTCCATTCCATATTATAATTTTACCTTTTGAGCGGACCACATTTAAGCCGCAGCCCAAAATAAGAATTTATTTTACTTACTACTGCCAAAGATTAAGCAAACCAAATATACAACAAATTTGTTATGCCTCGGCTCGCTTCGGCGTGAATCACTTATAACGTTAGGTAGTTATACAATTAATTCCTTTTTATTTAAATAAAGCAAATCTGAAATTATAAACTTATTTACCTTCTAAATTAGGAGTTGGAAATAATTGAAATTGAGTTTGACTTGACAAAAATCAGCATAGAATTCTGGATAAAATGTTTTATTAGAGAATTTGTATTCTCTGACTCCTTCAAATTCTAAACATGTATCAGCTATTTCTGGACTTAATGCAATATTAAGTACTTCACCATTAAAATGAACACTTGGATATAAAATACCTCCAAATCCTTTTTTGATTAAATAATTAGAAAAAGTAGCGGAGAGGGTATACTTATATTCATAACCATCGATAATTTTTTCTGAAAAATTATTTGAGAAGTAGTTTGCGATTGCAATTGTACTATCCCTCAATTTAGCGGGTTCGATGCTTTTTATAGTATTAAAAAATTTATCTTTCAAAATTGTTGCAGCTGGGCTTAAATTTGATAGACTTTTATCAGGAAGTACTACAATTAACTCTATTTCTTTTTTTACTCGCCAATATCCAAATGTTATTCTACAATGCTTTCCAATAGAAAAATTTGCCTCGACTGCAGCAGCAACTAAAGACCTTGGAATATCTCCTTTTTCGAAAGTGCAAGCGTAAAACATTTGTTTGTTGGATAAAGCGGCTCTGCTACATTTTTTACATTTCAATTTTGGGGATATGTCAAATCATATTTAGAGCTAAAATGTTCATCTCCCTCATTACATCTTGCTCTTATAATAACTGTTCTATAAGACAATGGAACAGTTAAATTATAATATTCACATAATTCGTCAACTATACTTTCCGCTTGCGAATAAGGTTCATCAGATAAATTTAGATTATCAAGTTCTTTTAACAATTCTAAAGTGAGCATATATATAGTTTTTCTATGCTACCTAGGCGTTGCAACAAGCCGCCTGCTGCGGGTTAAATCTTCGGCCGGCTGCGCAAGCCATTGCTCAAAGCAGACACCTTTCTTTAACTTCTTTCCTTCACAAAATAAAAGCGCGTAAAGGTTCACTCGCCGCAATTAAAGCTACAGCAAAGAAAAATAGCCGTTATCTTTTACAATGTTATGACCAAATGTATTGATTTTGCTGAAGTAGGTATAAAATTATTTATATGGTATTTCTTCAAACCAGTCCCAAGGCAAATGTTTGTCTCCAACTGTATATTTCAATAGCTCTGGAAAGATAATTCCCGTATTTTCCGAATTGCTCATAACCAAGACTCCTTTGCCTGATTCAGGGAACAGGATGGAATAGTGATAAAACCCGGTACCACGCCCTTCCTTAAAAAAACCATTGCCATATGGTGTTTCCAGATAGCCCCAGCCAAGACCGTAAGCTAGTTTAACATTCTTGTATTCATCATTTTTTGTTTTATCATCCTCAACTACCTGTGATAATAAACGTATTTTAGTCTGTGGACTAAAAATATCATGATATGAACTTTCGCTAATGATTTCCTTATTCAATACAGCGGTTAAAAATGTAGTATAGTCGGCAAAGGTGGTTTCCAAAGTGCTGGCAGCCCTGGGTTCATTATCCTTATCTTTACTATAAACACCACCATCTTTTGCATAGCTGATTGCATAATCTTTTTCAAAACGTGGCTTCCATTCGTACGCGGAGTTTTTCATCCCTAAAGGTTTGAACAACAATTTCCTGAGCAAGTTGTTCGAGCCCTTTACCAGTTATTTTTTCCAGGACAACCTGTAAATAAACAAAACCTTCACCACTGTAAGCATATTTTTCACCTGGAATACCATGAACGTGCAATTTATCTTCTTGAGACCTCCAGTTTTGAAACCCGGTAGTATGATCTAAACACATTCGGGCGGTGATTTTGTGGTACAGACTGTCTGTTTTTAAGTCGGAATAATTATCATGCCATCGCGTCAAAGGTTTGTATTCATATATTTTCTTTGGTAGGTACGATTCCAAAGGTGTATCCAAATCGATCACATGATCCTCCACTAACTTCATAACGATTATACTAAAAATAGCTTTACTTGAGCGAAGGCTCCAGAAATGTTGGTGGAATCGGTCAAGACCTGCTTTTTGAAAAAATCTTTATACCCGACTATATGTTGATATACGGCTCGTTTATTATTGAAAATTGCAACCGCCAGCCCTTGTAATGTGGGCATCGTTTGCTAATTGGTCTATTTTCTGTGTTATTGAATCCTTAGAAACCGTACTACCGTCTACACGTTTTATTTCATTTTGAGTTTTGGTCGCACAATTGGTCAAAACGAACATCGACAAAAGCAAAGCAATAATTTTTATAGAGCCTAATCCCTTGAGTTTTAAAAAAGGTATTGATAACGGATAATAGCATTTTTCTTTTTTAAGTACATAGACAATATTGAAAATCACAATACCTATACAAATAGGCACAGTAGCTATAAATAATATGAACCCCCATTTCTCGATGGTCAGTAAACTTACAAATGATAAAATGGCAAGCAGTAATGCTGTAATTTGAAAATTTATGACCTTGATACCTTGTTTATCATAAATTCGATTATCCTCTCTTTTGTGGATCCAGATAAAAAGAGGGAGTAGCACATTGCAAAAGGGGACAAAAATCCCTAAAAGAGGGGTTGCATGCAACAATAAAAGCCATTTTTTCTTTATAGTTTCTTCTTTAGGATTGTCCAAAGCTAGTAACTCGTTTACTTCAATGTCCAGTGCTGCTGCCAGCAATTTTATTTTCTTGTTCATAATATTTAATCCTTGTAGATTTGTGCCTTAGTCCCTAATAAACGGATTCTGCCTCGGCAGGCTTCGGCATGAAATCCTTATACGTCAGATTTTTTTTAATTAAGTTAATGAGTTTCAAATTTGTTTAAGATTGTGCCAAATTTCATTGCACAATAAATTTCAAACAAATATAGTTCCTCATCATTTTCAATATGTATCCAAGCAATTTTCTGTTTTAATAAGAAATTTTTAATAGGTTCAACTTCTTCTTTAAAGTTTAACTTATCTCTGCTGCCTTTATATTTCTCGCTATTCTTTAATTCGTAATTAATCAAACCAATATTGTAAGCTAGAGTTGAGTTATTATGACTATGTCCCTTTATATGTTGCATTATTCTACTAATAACACCTTTAGAAATTCCAACATAGAAGGGAATATTTTTGTTTAAGAATATATACAATCCTTTAAAATCGTATTTTGGTTTACCATCTTTAGTTCGGTATTCACGTAACCATTCTTCTTTAATCTTCCATATCCTTTAACAATTTTATTCTTGCTAATGCTAAACCGCATCCAGTGTTAAAATATTTTTCTATATCAAAACTTAATTTTAATAAATCAAGACTTGAAAATTTATTTTCAAATTTGTTAACTATATCTTCAAATGTTTTTTCGAAATTATATTTTTCGAGTAATAATTTTTATAATTTCATTTTCAAACCCTAAATTCAAAATATTTTCCCTTCTTTTATTAACAACTACGGCCTTGTGCTTAACTCGCGGCCCATAACAAAGAACTTATTTATATTACTAATGCGGAAGATTAAGCGGATCAAACTCTGTTTAAAAATCTCTAAAATGCTGAGTGTGGGATTGCTGTTGGCTTTAAAATTTATTGTTAGTTGCCTCTAATTCTTTTATATCTTGTCTTTATAATTTCAGAAGCAAATTTTATAAAAAATAAATTAAGACTTGATATGGAAATTTTTGCTCTAAATCTGATATCATCATTATTATCGGCATTTAAATCTGTAAAAATCAAAGCATTTATTTTACTTTTATTCGGGTCTCTCTCATCAGTCTGATATAAAACTCCTAAACCTTGTTTAATTTCTTTAGTATATCCATCATAAAATATACTATCATCTTTATTATTTTCTGACTGTTCCCATCTTGAATGCGCCACACTATTTCGTAAGCGATATATAAGGATTTTAAGTGAGGTAGTTTTAATATCTTGGATCTTGCTATGCTTAAAGTCGCAAATAATTTCAATTTCAAAACCATTTAATCCCCAAGATTCATCAAGCGAATTAAGATCCTCCGATCACCTTCGAAAAATTTTATTTCAGATAGCTTAGAAACATTTCTTCGTTTATTCTCGAATGGAAATATCAATAGTCCAATTAAACAATTAAGTAATAATGTAACATCATATTTTTCATATTTAGGTGGAGCGATATAACAATTACTATTATATTGTTTTATTATTTCGATTGTTATTTCAATAAAGTATATTCAACATTTTCGTATTGCATTTTATTAAATCCTTGATAATTATTGCTTAGCGAGTAGCCCGCATTTAAGCCGCAGCGCACAACTAGACAGCCACTTTATTACTATTGCCGAAGATTAAGCAAAAATGTTTAATTTTCCTTGTAAGCACGGTTTGCAACCAAATAATAGAGCACTTACCTGGAATAAGTTATTTAACCGGAGTATAACCATTAAATTTGCAAAAAAAACCGAGTGTGTGCAATGCTTTCTAAATGCCTTGTTATGTTTCGTCCCATTTCAATGTCTTGAATTTATGCTTGGTAAATTACTGAATAATGGTGTTCGAGATCTAGTTCAATTTTGGGCTTAATAATTTCGATAGAAAGTGGCATTGGAAAATATACCAGTCAATATTGCTTCACCTTCACCTAGCACATAAAAATGATAAAATATTTTTGTTCGCAGATGAACAAGCGTTGCTGATTGCTTCCTTGTTAAATAATTTATTTCAATCGATGAACGATAAAGGTTCCCATTTGGCTCAAAGTCCCGATTGGAATATCACTTGGCATATGTGTAGCTAAACATAGAAACAATCCATATTTTCTACACTCCTTTGCAATTTAATAAAAGAATCTAGTGGATTCGCTGCAAAATATTCGTCTTGAATTGTTTTATTCAATACTGATAAGCTTGTAACCTACAAAAAATACAACAGGCTTTTTCTTAAATGCATTCTTGTATCTTGCAGAAAGAAATTTGCAATAGAATTGCTAGAATTTCTTTAGCTGAAAGTCATAACTTACACAATTAAAACCAATGCGTAATTCTTTTTTATAATTCATAGAGACAAAGTAAATAACATTTTGAAGCTCAAAAGAAGGAAGATCAACATAATTGCAAATTGAGAATATCTCAATAGAGCAGTATTTCTATAGGTTAATTGTGAGATGATATTTATACGATTCTGACAAAATCAGCTTCCGCCACAAAGCACCATATTTATTGTTATAACATTATCATCGTATCCCAAATACGTTCAACTTGGAAATCTGTCGTGTTGAGATTTCGATATATCAAAAGTTAGAAATCCATCTTCAAATATGATTAATATTTTTATAATAAAAAGCTTATCCTACTCCTTTTTGTTTTTCCGGCTTTTTGTAGGAAGCCATCGTTTATATATTATTCTTGTAATGTAATTTCACTTTGAGCTAATGAAATCCTCGCCATTTTTAATAATTGACTGTGTTCCATTAGTTTTGGTGCTTAATTTTACCAGCTGGTTTTAGAAGAAAGACAAATAATTAAAAGTTAGTTTTCAAGATAATGGAAAAAAGAATTTTCTCAACAATAGTTTTTTCAACATAAGACTGATTATGAGAAGAGTAATCTTGCCCAGTTGCATTCTAATCAAATGGCTTTCCACATTGCTAGGTACCCGTTTCTTCTATAAGCTTTCTGAAAACAGTCCAGCTTTTTCCTCCCCCCGTAGTCCGACAACACGCAATGTCAAGCAAAATAGATGACTGCTTGCGAGACTGTCACAATAGTCTGCCTATTTGAGGTGATTTTTTCGAGTTTAAAAACTGGTAAATGAGATTACCATAATCTTTTATTCCAAATTTTTTTAAATACTGTTGAATAAAATTGTGGCTCCAAACATATACTTTTGCACCTATGTTTGGGAAACAATACACACACCTTTGAAGATTTTAAATGGTTCAAAATAATTATTCAAATAGCAATAATCTTCTCATTTTAAGTAGGATGAAAATCCTCTCTTTGGAAAGCTTTTTAATTTAATTTAATGTTTCAGAGCTCAGGAAGAGATCCTGGATGAATTTTTCCAAGAAATCGGTGATTTCCCCCCTCTACAGCTTGAAGAAAATCACCTACCAAACCACCATTAAATTGCTACACGGAAAAGATGAATTCTTTGAACCTGATGATGGGAAGTCGATTTTTCACGTATTTGGTGAAACTTGGAAATATATCCGATAAAGTAATTTGTGATTAAAAGAAACTTGTATTTAGCCGAATATCCAATTAACTTTTTATTTAATTGCTGGAAACTTTGTTCTCCTCAATGCCCTAAGGAGATGGATAATTCTCTTAGAAATCATCAAATGGTTCATCTATAATAATACATAATTTTTATTTCTCTTTGGTTTTGTTTTTAAAATCTTCGATAAAATATTAGCTGTAATATCTTTCGTAACAATGCAAAGACTAAAACTTGGATTACTTTCAAAGCCATTAATAGATTGGAAAAATGTTTATCATAGAAAAACTGAAACCTATACAAATAAATTGAATGTTTTGCATTCTGATGATTTTATTTGAAACCGAGACGTCATTTAAAAAAAGGTTGCTCATATGAAAATTGTGGTGTACCTAATTGTAATATATCCATGCTTAGAGGATTTTTAATAATGGCAGTTTCTTTTCTTTTGTAAAATTTAATAATTTTGCCAATAAATGAACATTGTAGTTTATTAAACTTGGAAAACCATTGAGCACATAACTCTCTTCGTTTTTAATTCTACTTTTTTCACGTACTACAAACCATAGTCACGTATAATTTGAACCACTAAATGTTGTTGGAACTGTGAAAGAAAAGCCATCAAGGATTGATCTCTACACTTGTTTATTACTTGTATGAAAACGAAATTGTAGTAATTAAGAGTAAATAGTTTTACCGAGGGTATTTCGGTTTCCTTGATGGTTGATTTTAGAAAGTAATATTTAGTATGATGATTTACTTCAGGTAATTCTAGAGTACATTTGTTCCCGTATCTTTTTTCTCTATTTATAGTTAAGATAATATTAATATCTTTTTCACCAATTTATAGTATCAATTAAAAACTCATAAGCTTTATATGCTTGCGATAACATTTTTTCAATATCACTTTCTGTAATTATACACTGGATAAATGAAACTAATTTTATCACATAATGCTTTTCATTTCTCTTCTCCAATGACTTCCTCTACACCCTTTGCCATAATTGAATTCTTGTCTTCCATTGCTTGTTTTCCCAATTTTGATTGAGGTTCACACCGTAAGAAGTGCAAGATTTTTCAAATAATTACTAAATTTTTGTTTATAATAGTTACATATTATTGGATTAAAGTGAACCAAAGTAATTAGAGCTGTTTTTTCAATCTTAATAATGAACAATATTTTGTATTTACAAAGATTGTATTTTCAAAGATATTAAATATTCTTTAGTATTTTCTTCCATAATCACTTACCTTGTTGTTAAAGAAGCAAATTCAAATATAAAATAATAGTCGTGCTAGGAATGCCTGTTACCAGACATCCCACACAGATCCCGGCGTGCAGTTTTTCCGCACCGGCTTGTTATTTATAAAGTTCTTTAATTATAAGGGGCAGGTTTTATTTTTTAGTAAATAAAAAAACAATAAAATAATTTTACCATACATATTGACTTTTTACATAACGGCTTAAAATGCTTTGTATAGGTGTATTAAATTTGCATTATTCTGGTGGTTAATCTCTGAGAAAGCAATACTCCTTAAAGTTTTTCCAGAGTATCAGTTTATATTTTAGGTTCTGAATATATTTTAACTTTTAATTTCGCCATCATATACAAATTGTCCAAATAATTCTCTTGGTTCAGGTGGTCCCATATGTGCATAGTTATTCACTGAATAATAATAATCAAGAGTTCCGTTTGACACGGTCACATCTTAAAACGTAATGGTTACCAGATAATCCTTTTGGACCTAAAATTTTGGGGAATAAGTTCCTATCGATGCGTCGCTTTCAACCAGATTTATCGATCTGGGCTCATCAAATACACTTGCTGCAAGTAGGAAATCATCATGATGCATCGTGGACATCTACACCGATCCTCTCAAAATAGAGTAATATTGAATTAAGTATCCATTATCGTAAAATATACTTTTTTTTGTATATTACTGCATTATCCATTTAACATCATTCCGTATTATCAAACTCAAAAACTCGGAAAACGTGATTTACAATATCCACCGAATTTGTTTGCCAATTGCTGGAATATAATATCTTTTGCATGGATTGCCAATTACATATTTAAATTTTTTTTGTAACATTCTTGGACTGCGACAATTTTTTGTAAGGCTGCTTCGTTGTTTCCTTTTCTTAAATCTCCTTATCAAACTGAAGAAAATTCTTCATCAGGAACATTTTGGGATTTTTTTTGAAAATTTTTAATAAGTTTTAGCCGGTTTCACACACAACGACCAAAGAATTATTACAACAGAAATAAACAGTAAAAATTTTTGTCGTTAGCTGACAGAGGATATTTTACTACAGAAGGGTTATAGCAGAAGCACAAAAATAATATTGCAATAATTTTTCTGATTGTCCCAATTCGGATTGTCGCCATTATTGTAAACACAATAGTTGCTATTGCAGACACAAAAATAAATGCTCGGCGCCACAAAATTTCCTTCAATGTCTTCAGCATAAGCAAAAACTGAAAGAATATAAGTTGCTATGCCGAAAATTGTTAGTGCTTTTCCGCCAACTCCTTTCAATTCAGCTTGATTAGGTATAAAATATTTTCAGCTTCCTTTTCATAAACTTGTTCACTTAAGTCAGCACCACAATTTGTGCAAAATTACTCTGTGGCCTTTACTATGTTAGTACATTCGGAACAAGAGTATTCAAATTGATTTTCATCTTTCATTTACACCTAAATTTTCATTGTCATCGTCCTAGGAATCCCTCTTCCAAATCTATTCCCCCACACAAATCCAGGTGTGCATTAAAGGATGCCTTGGCAGACATCCAGAAGCGAGACATTGGAACGGTAGCGTTTTGCTGTAGCATTTGATTGGATTCATCCATGATCGATCTCCATACGGAAGAACTCTGTCGTATCTTCGGCCGGAAATTTCAACCCAGTCTCTCCACTTCTTGATGATAATCATCAGCATTACTTGTTTGTTTGCAAACATGCTAGCTGAAGCAGAAAGTAAGGTTCGAGCGCAGCATTTAAAGGAGCGTGTCCGAAAGATCTACGATTCGGATCCTCCGACCAGGCATCGATCATCTCTCCGATGCGTTCCGGGCCTTCGCAATGGTTCCTTGATTTTCAATTGCTTATGTTGAGTAAATAACGGGGCTTGCGTAAAACATCCGTATCTTCCGACGTCCTTTAAAACTTTCGCGATGAAGTGCGCTTTCTATTGTGATGTACACACAATAGATCACACCGTATTCGAGTGGTAACGCGGCTAACCACCACGGCCAATAAATACCTCCGACAATTCTTAGTAAAAGCAAAATTATTCCAACCCAGCCAATGTATCCGCTAAACGTGAATACGATCAGTGCGAAAATAAACCTAATGGGCAGATCGAAAAGGAACATTACAGTTATTCTCTAACTTTAGATCATTTATTTTCAAATGTTTATTACTTAAATAATTGCTTTTTTGTTTTATATTTAATTTTTCTTTGAGTATAAACAATCATTTGAAAATTTGACTTTTCAAAGGGATTTCGTTTTTTTAACCCTAAGCTTAATTACATTTACCTCAATATTAGTAGTATAGTCCACATTTAAGCCGCCGCCCAGAACAAGAAACTTACTTTTACTACTACTGCTAAAGATTAAGCAAACTCCGCTTAACTTTCCGTTTACGCTAAGCGCAGTTTGCAACATAATACTTTATTTGACTATAGTAGAACAAGACATTTTATCGGATTATCTACTTCAAAATCTCTAAAAAGCGGAATGCATAAAATGCTGTAAATTTAAATTTCTTTTAGGTTGCATGTTTTACTTTTGTTTAAGTTGCATGACTTCATTATCATTTCTTACAAAGTAAATCTTGAATTATAAGATTGGTGAAAATATTATATTGTTCCGTACTTCCAATAAACTTAGAGGAAGTTTTTTGATTAAACTATTCGTTGAATGCAAAATTGTATCCGCTGCTGCATATTGATAATGGATATTTCTAAAAATCGATTCGCTCTGATATTACCAGAAGCAAAAGAAAGAATAGGAAGAAAAACAAAAATTCTTATTGCATGTATGCGAAGTTACTATTTTCAAATTCATTCAACCATAAACCATCACGATTAGAAAAAGCATTGGAACAATACCCAATAACAAAGCCCAAGTAAACCACCTATTAACGTTCCCATTAAAGTATAAAAAGATTACAATAAATATCCAAATTATATGAGATATTAATATTTCACCATTTGGAAATTAGTTTTTTCCCAAGAAACGTATTTCTACCTTCACCATGGGGGAAAACTTTGTTATTTGAAAGACGCCATCAGTAATAACAAAGTTTAGAGCAACAATAACAAGAAATAAATAAATGGATGAACAAAAGATTTTATCATTTCATTAAAACTAATAAAAGTTGACCGTTAATCTTAAAATATCCCAATAAGCAAAATGATGAAGTTGTCATCCAGTTTAGTATGGAAGTCCGAACAATGTAATTAACTTACAATTTTCCATATTGTATAGTCTAACTGCAACCTTAACGGCCAGCAATTAAGCTGCAGCCCATAACAAGAAACTTATTTTATTTACTAACGCCGAAGATTTAAGAAAACAGTACTTAATTTTTTTTCACGAGCACAGTTTTCAAGAAACTAATTAGAGCACTTCAGTTGAACAAGATACTTTATGCTGCCAGCCAGCCTTTGGCTGGGATGGCCTACTCAAAAATCTCAAAAATGCCGAGTGCTATATGGCTTCAAATATGTTATATGCGATTTTGCTCATTTATGTTTTATCTATTTTCCAATAATCACCAGTAATACAATCTTTTCCTAAAGAATCACATCTCTAACTTTTTGTAAACCATTAGGAACTCATAATTTCATCCAAGGTATATTGCCATTAACCTTCATAAACTCTGGGATAGCATTTATATTAGGTGCTTAGATTGCCTTGGAATGAGGAAATAAGGAATAACAACATTATGATATTTTTTACCATTATCTCCAAATATATTTCGAAGTCTTATAGCTTTAGAAATCAATTGTTTATTATTCCAACCAGTCTTCGCCTTACATTCACACATAATTAAATGTGTCATCTCACTATTTTGCTCATCTTGAATGCAATTATTAAATCAATATCTTCTTGAGTAACTTTTATTAAATTTTATCAAATAAGTTTGTCATAGAATTCTTTTCAATTGTTGTCAAGAATATACTTGCAAATATCCAATCGAGATGATAATCCATAGCCACAAAAGCATTTATTGGAATATCTACTTTTAATTGATGTAGACATTCTTGAATTGAAGTTACTAAATTCATCCGACAAAATAAAATCCTTATTCCCCAAAGCGTAACCCAATAGGTAAAATCTTTCTTTGCGATTAAATTTCGCCAGATTTGATATAAAAGTATTCATTTCTGATTAAGCATAGTAATACTGGGAATGCCTTTACCAAACATTTCTCTACAGATACCGGCATGCCTTTTTTTGCCGCTTAGTCCAACAAAGGATTATGCCTAGGGCAAGCTCGGCATATCCCCTATAACGTTAGGTGTATTTAATTATTTTGGTAAAGCAATTAATAAATATATTATTAATATTAAATAACCTATTAAAGTAATTTTATAATTGAGCTTTATTTTATAGTCATTATAATAAAATCCATTAGCATCAGGTCGAGTATCCTCCATATCTTTTTTTTAAGTACAATTGCGTTATCCAATAATCGATAAAGAAAAATAAAAATATACCGATAACAGCATATAAAATAGTTAAATACCATTTAAAAATGATAAAGCCCAAAATAATATTTCCAAATGGTAACAGATTTGGTAAAACCTTGTTAAAAAATTTATTTGAAATAAATAATGGAATCATTATACGTCTATTTTCGGCGGCTGCAATTCTTGCCAATAATTTAAAAACATATAAAAGAAACCATAAAGTAGTATAAATTATTATTAAATTATTTCCCTTCATCTTAGTTCCTTATATTACAAGTTTATGAATTACAGTTTTAATATTTTGGGATTTTCTTTTAAATGGTTCCAATAAATTTCCACAATTTTATAAGAATAAGTCGGAAGGATAGACTCCTTTAGAGAAACATTTTCAAGAATTCGAATCGAGCAAAGTCCGTTGACAACGTCATCAGTTCTTGAGAATTTTAAAATACGTTCATCATATTTAAATATTTTTTTGAAATATTCTTTTTTTTTCTGAGTTAATTTTTTAACTGTTCCCTAATTTGATTAGATGGAGTTGATCCGAAATTTTCGCTTTTTGAATCAAATTTTGAAAAAAGTTTTATATATACCTAGTAATATAATAGGACTAAAATAATTATCAACAAAGTAACAACATCCATTTGTAGCTTACATAATGTTCAATATCTAAAGATGTATTTTTGTTTATCGACCTAAAGTTACACCTAGTAGCAATGAAGCCAAAACTAATATTAAAGCTAATAGAAGTAAACCTTTATTTAATTTTATATCATGCATAATTGTAAATATTGTTAATACACCTAATGGCGTTAGGCTAAGGTGCAGCCCTAAACTACAATGCCGAATTTGTTATATAAATTTTATAATTACAAAAAACTTTCATAGCACAACTACCTTGAACAAGAATGCCGAAACGGAACGACTAACATTTAAATATCTAAAATGCCAAATGCGAAAACAGCTTGCCCGCCTCTGGCGGGGGCGTCCGCTTGATTGGCGGGTTATGTGCTTTTTGTAAATATTTTTATTTTTTCACCTAAATCTATTGCCCAATTAATAATACTCATCTCTATTCCAGCTATTATATTTCTCTACTCCCTTAATCACTTTACCACCAAAGGCTCCCTTACTTATAGGTGTAAATTTGAACTTTTTATTATACTTCTCAATATATTTTTCAATTGCCTCGTTTACTGCTGCCTCTTTCGTTATTCCATACTTGTTGACTTTATTTAATGTTCCTCCAGCAGTTACAAATATTGCAACCCTTTTATTTGCAAATATATTCCGCTTTGCAAATGATAATATTCTGCTTTTCCATCGACCAGATACAATTGAAGAACCAATTATTATATTGTCATATTCATGAATTATTTTTTTAAAATGTCTAATTTGTTTTGTATCAGAAATATCTACGATATGGGAAAATCTATCTTTAAGTATGCCAGCAATTACTGAAACTGTTTCAGTTGTCATACCTTTTCTTGTCCCAAATAATATTAAAGTTTTATGGTCATTCATAGTCAGCTCACTGTTTTCATCTTGCAACATTAAAAATTTCTATTTCTGTTTTATTTATCACAAGATATTCTCCTTTGTTAATCTATTATTATATAGCACATATTAAGCCCCAACCCAGAACTAGAAACTTTTATTTATTACTTCTGCCAAAGATAAAGCAAACTGTGCTTAACTTTTTTTCACAAGCACAGTTTGCAGGATAATTAATTTGTTCGACTAAGTCGAACAAGATACTTTAAGCGGATCATCTACTTTAAAAATCTCTAAAAGCCATGTGCGGGAATGTTTGATGGCTAAAAAATGCTTGGTTAGGTAATTACAGATTGTACTTTTTTTTAAAATAAGAATAAGCTTTATTTATGTCCTTTGTCTTTTTCTCAGCAAAAATTTGAAATTCTTTTCCAAGATGACTTACTTTATCAGGGTGGTATAATCCATTAATTCTTTATAAATTCGTTTAAATCTGATTTTGTGATTTTGCCTTTTAATCCAAAAAGACTGGCATAAATTTTATCTCTTTCAGATTCTGATAAAAGCGAATCATCTATCTCTTGATAGTTCTCAATATTATTAGCATAACTATTTTGAGTTTCGTTCTTATCATATGAAGTTTCTTTAAATTGGTTAAATGATGTTTCATCAAATGCAGAATTATTATCAGATTGAGCAGTAATATTCCATGATTCAAAAGGAAATTGTATCCCTAATCTATATCCATATTTTTGTTTTAATAACTTCTTGCTGGGATTTCTAGCAAAAATAAATAAAAACTTCGAATTACTAACTTTTTTATATTGATTTTCACATTCATTACAAATGTAAATATGTGTGAATAATTCAGAACAGGATGTTGAAAAACTTATATAAATAATTCTATAATCGAAAGCCCAATGCCTTTTTCGATATCCAACTTTTAAAGCACTTGAAGAAGCAAAATTATTTTTACATAAAGGACAAATTCTCTTAGGAATAACTTTTTGTATGTCAGTTTCTAAAGAATACTTTATTATTTAAAGGAGTAGCAAATAGCCAAAATAAACGGAAAGAGGTATATAAAAATAAGAGGTAAATAATTAATGTGAATATATAAAAATGATCCTCTTCGCCAAAAATTGCTTCAAAAAAGTTTATGGAAAAAATCACGAATAATAAAAATATTATTATCTGTTTAAAGTTAATCCTCATTTAGAAGCATCTCGAATGAATAGTGTACTCGTTTTTTAATAATTTTTAATCCTTAAATGAGATATAAAACAACAATCATTTTCTAAAAAGAAATTATATGCTTCAAAAGGATCCTTCCTTGTGAGTTTCCAAAAATTTGGTTTACCGAAGAAGTGTAAAATAGAATATAAAACAATGATTGAAAGGATTATTACCCACATATTATTTTACTCCCACCAAAATATAATAATATCAAAATGTTGACAAATCTGATTCTCTTATATCATTTTTGCGACAAACGGTATGAAAGTTCAAGAATAACAGTCTCAAGTATAAAAGTAAATAAAGAAATTCCCCACCCAAAGTCTGTCATTATTATATATGAAATACCAATAAATAATAAAATTAAGATTGGATAACCAAAGGAATTTATTCTAACGTCGATTTCTTGCTTATAATTGATTGAACTTTTTTTGTTTAAATCTCTTTTACATTCGTCACAAATATAGTTACTAAAAATAAATTCTCTTTTACAAACATCGCATTCAAGTTTTCCTTTTATTTGGTTTTGTTTTTCATTTTTTGGTTCCATTTATTTTAACTTATTATGCTGATTGTATTTTAAAGGGTAGTTAATATTTTGCTTATGTGCCTAACGCTTTGTGGCTAGGGCGCAGCCCAAAACTACAATGCCGAACCAACAAAGGATTATGCTCGGCAAGCTCGGCATGAAGACCTTATAACGTTAGTACATTGAACAAGAAACTCTAATAGAAACAATAGGCTTAAAAACCTAAAAATGCCGAGTGCATATACGCTTAAAATGCTTCTAGTTAGTTGGCATTTTACTCATCATAATCTATCTCAATAGTAATATTTATTGGTAGGATAACATTATCCTTATTTCTGATTGTACCACTACTTGCAACTAAATTAATTGACTGTTCGTTATCCCAATGGTTCTTTATTTCATTAAAAATTTTTTCATCAATTAATATGTTCCTCCCTCCATCAAGATTATTTAGGAAAGCGAAATATTCTGAACCTTTTTTATGAATAGAAAAAATAGTAGAAGTTTTTGCTTTTAATAAATGTTTTGGGCATTCAATTGTTGTTTCATTTTTCATTGTTTGTAATCCACAAGTTCAGTAAATATTGTATAAATATTTTTATCTCTATTTAAAACTTCGGTTTTGATTAATCCAACATTCGGCGCATAGTATAATTTGTTTTCCATAAATACCTCTTTCTTTTCTGATTTTGAGCTAATGCCAGATACAATTTTTTGCAATACTAAAACATTCTTGAATTCACCAGCAGGTACTGTTACATCTTTAAATTCAACAACCTTATAATCTTCAATCTCACCTTCATCTTTTTTATTTGTCCAGCTTTGTCCAATTTTTAGTTCGGAATCAAGAACTATCTCTGAGGAAAGTTCCCAATCAGTATTTAATAATCCACCACGAGTTCCTAATAATAGAATTTTGCCATTTCTTTTTTCAAAGAGTTTCTCATTTGTAACCGGGGAAAGGTCTCCTAACTTTATTATTTGTTTGACAAGATAAGCCTCGTAAGTATTGTCAAAAGCACTCACAATATATTTTTCTTCCCAATCCTTATGGGGTGCTTTATATTTCCATTCATAACCAATCTGTATCGGGTAATAATCAATATTATTGGTTTGAGGTAAAATTGATAATGAAGTAATAAAAACTAAAAGAAAGATAATTCTTTTCATCGAGTAACCTCCAATTTTTTATGACGTAGTCGTGGTATAAAGGCCTGTTACCAGGCATCCCCCACACAGATCCCTGCATGCAGTTTTTAGCTTTGCACCTTATCTAGATATAGCTTCGCCCCATCACTCCCATAAATATAAAATATGATGCAAATCTTAATCTAATTTTTACTTATAAAATCCCGATGAGGATAAATAGAATGGCCTGGATGAAGAGAAAATGCCCCATTTTCCCCATACAACTTTTCATAACCATACCAACTTATACTGAAAAAAATTAAGTTCCAATAAAATTCTTAAAAAAGTTAAAAATACTTTTAAAATGAATCTTTAGGATTTAGGTTCCATAAACCCGCCTCCCGTCTTACCAGATCTTCCTCCCGTATTTTTACGTTTTAAAATCAGGTAAGCAAAATCGTTTTTCAGATGAAAATCGAATTCTAAAATTTTTTTTATATATTTATGAAAAACTTATTAAGGCGAAATTTTAGATATAAAAAACTTAGCAGCAAAGGCTGCTAAGTACTTACTAGTTCCTCAGAACAAAAATATCTTACAAATGCTTTCTTCAAATCTGTTACAATATTTTTAATTCTGGTATAAGAACAGTGTACCTTATCAGCGATAGTTCTTGCATCAAAACCCTGGATTAAGAAGTTCAGAACTTTTTTCTCAATGCGCGAAAGTTTTGCCTGCCAACTGTTATAATCGATTTGAAATGCTATAGCTTCTTCAACTTCTTCTTTATTTCTTTGCTTTAATGTCATCCATTCATCAAATTCAATTATCTCTGTATCAACATCTGGTCTCCTTCTATAGAACGACAAAACGTCAATGCTGGATTTCCGCCATAACCTTTCTTGCAGAAAGATCGAGTGTCAACTTCTTTTGCACGCTGAGTAACGAAGCATTTATAATTTTGTTTTTTGATTTCTTTACCTGCAGCAACATCATGCAGATATTTTTCGTAGGACTGGCAGAAAGCTCCGTATTTTATCTTTACGGCGGGGATCATATCTTAGAACAGCATAATAGGCTTGATCGCAAACAATAGGATATAGTTCTTCCCATGACATATTTTTTCCTCCGAATTATTGATTGATTGGTAGGTCTATATTCTTCTGATACCAAGAAATCGGAGAAAATTTTGAGTTACTGGATGGTAAAACTTGTGCTGACAGCTTAAGCTGTGATTCTTATACCCGATTTGGGAAAATTTATTTGCTAAAAATCCTTCCACCTGGAAATGGATTTGATTAATTTTGTAGTTACGCTTTTAAAAGGATTTGAAATGAAAAATAAAAAAGATGATGAAAAAAGAAGGTTGCGATATACTGCAGGTTATCTACCTATATGCAGGGTGCAGCAGATTATAGTTCTTTAGATGCGCAAGAAGATCAACTGAAAGCTTTTTGCAAAGGGAAAAATTGGGATATTTATAAAATATATAGGGATACCAAAACCGGTTCTACTTTAGAAAGGGATGAACTTCAAAACTTATTCCGTAAGGTAAGGCGGTGATGGTTGCTTAGAGAAAAAATGGTCGGAAATAAAAAATGCGAACAGTAAACCTACCGTTCGCACATCTGACGTCTTTGGCTCCGCGAGCAGGACTCGAACCTGCAACCCTTCGGTTAACAGCCGAATGCTCCACCATTGAGCTATCGCGGAATTCTTTTAAAAGAATACTAAACTTAAGCACTGCCTGATTTCTTGTCAAGTTTTCAAATGAATTATCAGGAGGTTTTACGCATTATTTCAATGTAATTTATTGTATAATGGCTTATTTTGGAAGTAAAATTCAGGATGTCTTAATTTTTTAGTTTTTGAATGAATTTTGTTATTTTATTTTATAACTTAGAATGTTAAAAATTGATCATATCTTATCTTATTCTATATTCTAAAATCTTCCCGAAGATAGTTAAGTGTATATTTATATCCGGATGCACAATTTAGAAGATTTATCATATTTTATAAGAGATTTAGAAGTTTTTATTAAATTAGATATTAAAAAATTGTCGATAAATGATAGTAAAAAATAAAATTAGCAGAATTATATTAAATTCCAATTTCAGCACAAATGCTCATTTACATGAGCTTTTTTCGAATGAAAAGAATATCCTGTATAAATATAATTTCGGGATAAAGAAATATGATTATTTTAGTGATTCAATTGTTGAATTGACGGGATTTACAAAAGATGAAATAAATGAGAAGGGCTTTTCGTCACTTATCAAAAAAGTAGTCAAAAATGCAAATTCAGGTGACAAAATTGAATCGGGAAATGACATTGTCGAAGAGAAAATATTAAATTATTTAATTGAGACAAAAAATAAAGAACTTAAGTGGATCGAAGATATTTCATTCTTAAATAAAAAAGGAGAAAATAAAAACAATTTCAGCATTGGTGTTTTGAAAGAAATTACCGAATTGAATGAGTTAATATCCAGCCTGTTCAATGAAATTAATAGTCTTGATTCAATAATGGACCTGTCAGAGATTATTTTTCAAATAATTGATCGTGACAATAAAATTATCTTTGTCAATAAAACCGGCTTAGAATTATTAGGCTATTCAAAAGAAGAGATGATCGGAAAGGGAATTGCACAATTTATTCTTAACGAAGATGAAGATGTATTTAATATAAAACGGAATAACACAGATTTTGAGACTTCTTTTTTAACTAAATCTGGTGAGAAACGGATAATTAACTGGCATTGTAAGGAAGAGAAGGATGAAAAAGGGAATAAGCTGTATACTCTCTGTTCAGGTCAGGATTCAACACAGAGAATTAAACAGGAAAAGGTTCGTCATATAATTTTAGAAATACTGGAGGAATCGAATACAGAAGCTAACTTGCAGGAATTCTATAAATTTATTCATAATTCAGTTAAAAAATTAATGCCTGCGGATAATTTTTATATTTCTATTCTTAATAAAGAAACAAATACTTTGACATTTCCTTATTTTATTGATCAGCTTGATTCTGAAGCACCACCAAAAGAATTCGGAAAAGGTCTCACTGAATATATTTTGGTAACGGGTAAATCAGCTTTAATAAATAGAAAAGCGGACGAAAGCCTGGTTAAAGAAGGAAAGGTTGAATTGATTGGTTCACCTTCGGCGATATGGTTAGGTGTTCCGTTAAAAATTTTAGATAACACTATAGGAGCGCTTGTAGTTCAAGATTATGAAAATGAAGAGACTTATACTGAAAAAGAAAAAGAAATACTTGAACTAATATCGCATCCTATTTCCAGAGCTATTGAGCGTAAAAAGGTTGAAGAAGAAAGAGACCGGATGATAAAAGAGTTAAAAGAAATAAATACATCAAAGGATAAACTATTCTCTTTAATATCTCACGATTTAAGAAGTCCTTTTAATTCTCTTCTAGGTTTCTCCGATATATTAACGAATGAATATGATTCACTGACCCAGGAGGAAATTAAGGAGTATTTAAATGTAATCAATGAAGCCTCAAAAAGCTTATATGCAATGACTACAAACCTCCTGCAGTTTTCACGCTTCCAGATGGGCAATTTTGAATTTAATCCTGTAAACATTAGCATAAAAAAAGCCATACAAAAAAATCTTAAAATGCTCAAAGGTAATATCATAAAAAAACAGCTGAACTTACTTACCGATATTGATCAGGATGCAGAAATACTTGTAGATGAGGATATGTTAAACTCAATATTACAAAATTTAATTTCCAATAGTATTAAGTTCACAAAGAAAAGAGGTGAAATAAGAATTTTTACAAAGATACTTCCTTTTTTTAATGAGCCCCAGCAAATTGAAATAAGTATAGAGGATACGGGTGTAGGGATAAGCAAGAGTGATTTAAATAAAGTTTTCAAAGAACATATGCATTCGGCACCCGGAACCGAAAGGGAATATGGGTCGGGGTTAGGTTTATTATTAGTTAAAGAATTTGTTGAAAAAAATAAAGGTCACATAAAAGTAAAAAGCAAATTGAATGAAGGGACTTCGTTTATTTTCTCATTCCCGATTGCCGCGCTGCCTTCCAATGGTTTTTAATTGATAATGTCTGCAGCGGGGAAAGGTTTCCCCCTGATATTAGAAATTGAGCTCTCAAATAACTCGGAGATAACATGGATGACGGAAAAGCCAAAATTTTAATTGTTGAAGATGAAAGTATTGTCGCATTTGATCTTAAACGACTACTTTTAACCATGAGCTATGAAGTATTGGATATAGTTACTTCCGGAGAAAAGGCGGTAAAAATAGCCCTTGAAGAAAAACCGGATCTTATAATTATGGATATAATGCTTAATGGAGCTATAACCGGTGTAGTTGCGGCGGGAAGAATTAAAGAGAAAACTAATATCCCGCTAATTTATTTAACAGCTTATGCAGATACAGAAACATTAAAAAATGCGAAGGTAACCGAACCTTATGGTTATTTATTAAAACCATTCGATGAAAAAGTTTTGATTTCCACTATAGAAATGGCAATATATAAAAGCAGGATGGAAGCAAAACTAATTGAAAGCGAAAGGAAGCACCGTTTACTTGCCGGTGAACTGGAGGATTTAAATGAAAAGAAGGACCAGTTTTATTCTATCATTTCATTTTATCTTAGAGACCCCCTGGATGCTGTTATTGGTTTTTCGGAAATACTTAAAAATGAATATAAAGAATTAAGCCCGGAAGATTTCCAGCTTTTTATTTCATCTTTATATCTGTCGAGCAGGCAGGTATACAGTTTGTTAAATAATCTTATTCAGTTTTCACGTATTCAAATTAAAGATATAGATTTTGTGCCGAGAAATTTGAATTTGCATAGTATTGTTGAAGACAACGCCAGTGTATTAAAGACAATGGCAGATAGAAAATCAATTAAAGTTATAAACTATGTAAATAAAGAGGTTTCAATTTATGCAGATAATAATATGATCAATTCCATATTTCTTAATTTATTAACGAATGCAATAAAATATTCTCATAAAAATGGATATATAGAAGTTTCTGTTAATAAAGAAAACGGATATGCACATATAAGTATTGAGGATAAGGGAATCGGAATGGATAAGGAATCTCTGGATAAAGTATTCGAATTGAATGTAAAGAAAATAACGCCCGGAACTGATAATGAGATGGGGACGGGGCTTGGATTATTACTTACGAAAGAATTTGTTGAAAAAAACGATGGGAAAATTGAAGTAACCAGTAAAATAAATGAGGGTACAAATATAACCTTTACGATGCCGCTCGCAAAACCTTTGGATAAACTGTAGAAATATAGATATATTTTTTTCCGATCCTTTTTGATTAGTAGAATTAAAAGACTGCAATAGTTATCTTACCTATATTATTAATTATTCTTAATTTATGAAAAAAACAGAAGAAACATTAAAAGAGAACGAAGAACTTTATAAAAATTTAGTTGAATGTCTAACCGAAGCTGTGATAATAACGGATATATATGATCGCGTAGTATTTGCAAATAAAAGGGTTTATGAGTTGACAGGATACTCACCGGAAGAAATAATCGGAAACGTAGCTTATAATCTTTTTTTTGATCCCAAAGATTGGGCAAAGGTTCTGGAAAAAACCAAGCTCAGATATTCGGATATATCGGATCAGTATGAAATAGAAATACTAAGAAAAGATAAGAGTAAATTCTGGGTAAGCATTACAGGTACACCGTATAAAAACAGTTCCGGCGAAATTGTAGGGACAATCGGGGCTATAAGTGACATTACAGAGAATAAAGAAGCACGAAAAATCCTGGAAAAAAGTGAAAAAAAGTATAGATCTGTTGTTGAGCAGGTAAGAGAGGTAATATTTCAAACAGACGCCGAAGGGAGAATATCTTTTATTAACCCCTTCTGGACAGAAATTACAGGCTACTCAAACAAAGAATCATTAGGAAAAAATCTTCTAGATTATATTCATATAGATGACAGAAAATATTGCGTAGATCAGTTTGTAAACATAATATACCAGAAGAAGCCTTTCATAAGATTTATAACCAGATTTAACACAAAAAGCAATGAACACAGGTGGGTTGAGGTAAACGCAAGAATGTCCTATGATGAGCATAAAAATATTTTGGGTACTTCGGGAACTGTAAGCGATATCCACGAAATTAAATTAGCGGAAGAAGAGCTTATAATTGCTAAGGAGAAAGCGGAGGAGTCGGATAGATTAAAATCTAATTTTCTTGCACAGGTGTCGCATGAAATCAGAAGCCCTTTGAATATAATTCTAAGCTACAACTATATGATAAGGGAAGAGCTGCAGGAAAAGATGAAGGGTGATGAATTCGAAGGCGCATTTGAGGCGATAAATCACAGCGGTAAACGGCTTCTGCGAACCATTGATCTAATTCTTAATATGTCACTCCTGCAGGCTGGAAAGCAGGATATGAAAATTAAATCACTGGATTTAAATCCTATTCTACAAAATCTTGTTAATGAGTTTACTCCGATTGCTAGGAAAAAAAATCTAGAGCTAAGGTTCAAAGTAGATTCTAAATTGCCCGAAATACTCGGAGACGAATATACATTAACACAGGCTTTTCAGAACTTGATCGATAATGCTATAAAATTTACCGAACATGGTTTTGTGGAAATTAAATCCATTAAAAATGACGGTAAGGTTGAAGTTAATTTTACGGATACCGGGATTGGTATTTCGGAAAGCTATATTCAAAGATTATTTGAACCATTTTCTCAAGAGGATGATGGTTATACAAGAAAATTTGAAGGTACAGGATTAGGTTTGGCTTTAACAAAAAAATATGTTGAACTTAATAGTGCCGAACTTAAAGTTAAAAGTAAAAAGGGAGAAGGTACGACATTTTCAATAATTTTAATCCGGTCTTAGATTATTCTTCTATAATCCATTCGCTATTTTTTAGGATATAAGAAGTGAAAATTGATTCGTTAAATTTCTTTCCGTTCCATACTCTTATTTCGATATGTATATTATCATTAAGGATCGTTATAACATTATAGGCGTTGGGTTCTCTTCTTAACCTCCTTGAAATTGCTGTACCTGCCTGAGCAGAAATGACAGATCTTTTCTGTGAAGGATAATACGGGCGTACATCTCCGCTGTACCCGTGATGAAGATGCCCTGCGAGAAGAAGATCTACATAACATTTATCAATTATTTTCAAAGCTTTAATTGATCTTCCTACAAGGCTAATGCCCGGTTCTCCGGGCGGGGGAATAAAAGGATGATGTGTTACTATGACTTTAAATTTACTATTATCAATAGGACAGAGTGCTTTTTCAATGCCTTCTATTTGTTCAGGAGATATCCTTCCATTCTGCCAGGTCAAAGACCTCGCAGTATTAACTCCAAGAACAGCGATTTCCTCATCAACAAATAAGGGTTGAAGATCCCCGCTTATATACTTTTTATACCTTTTAAGCGGAAAAATAAACCTGTTAAATATATCAAATAACGGGATATCATGATTTCCGGGAATAACCAGCTGTGGGGAGGGGAGCTTTTTAAGATAATTCCTCGCATTTATAAATTGTTTATTCCTGGCTCTTTGGGTTAAATCTCCGCTAACAATTATAAGATCCGGAGAGATATTCTTTATATCTTCAATTAATCCGGCTGCAATTATTTCTTTTTCCGTATCAAAATGCAAATCTGAAATATGGGCTATCTTTCTCATAAGCAATAAATTCTATGGGACAAGAACATTTAAACATTTCGGGATAATCTTATAATTCAAAGGCGGAGTGAAAGTGAAAAGTTCACCATCTAGTGCTGCTTCAATTCTGGATTTATTTATATTCAAACTTGCTTGCTTTGTAAAAACGATTGAAAAATCTTTAGGCTGGTGGAGTTTATTGATTAAAGCAAGAAAAGCAAATCTAAACATTGAATATTTACCACTGTTGTTGGGATAATAAAGACTAAGGAATCCCTGATCAAGCATATCTCTCGTGCCTAATTTTAATATATCAAAGTTATATTCATTATTTCCGATAAAGACAAAAGGAGTTTTACAATTGATTTTTTCTTTGTCCGTTTCTACAATTACCTCAAGTAGAGGAAGTTTGTTAAATGCATTAAGGATTGCATTTCCCATTGCAGTCCATTTGCTCACTCCTAGTTTTTGACTTTGAATTCTCTTTTTTACTACTTTAGGATAAAAACCGATGGAAGAATTATTTATGAAGATTTTCCCGTTAACTTCACCAGCATCAATTTTACTAATCTTTCCTTTTGAAATGACCTCTGCTGATTCTTTCAAATTAAGCGGCAATTTCAGATCTTTAGCAAAATGATTTAAAGTTCCGGCAGGCAGAACTGCAAGGGGTAAATGGCTATTACTTTCTATAAGACAGCTTGCTGCTGTACTGACAGTGCCGTCGCCGCCTGCTGCTATCAATGCATCTATACCACTGTTTAATTTGGATTTTATGACTCTTGCGATATCATCCCCCTTTATTTGAATAATTTCATTTTCAATATTTAGGCTTTTGAAAGTACTTTCAATATTACCGGGAGTAAATTCGTTCCCTGAAATATTATTCATACCTGAGTTTTTATTTATAATAGTTAAGATTTTCATATATTAATTAACTGAATAAAAATTATCTGTAAATAATTATTAAGATAGTCATCTTAAATAATTCAGCGGTATTATCTGACGCATAAATTCAGGATAAAAGAGCCTGTGTGAATATCATTAACCAACGGTTTTAACCATTGGAAAATGGACAAAAGCAAAACTTTTAATAACCGTTTTAACGGTTTTTCTGACCTTTCACACAGTCTCTAAATCCAACGGCAAGTGATATAAGATAGTATTAATCATCGAAACAATATAGACTTGATAAAGGCAGTTCTTAATTTTAGATTTCAAAATCACAAAACCAGCTTCATTTTTTGAAATTAAAGTCAAAATTATTAATTATTATTCTAACCATCCTGGTGCAATCAATCTCGCTGGCGCAAATTAAATTTTATTCAAGTGTAGTAACAGATACAATACCGGTAAACTTTGATAATATCTATTCATTATCACGCATTGCTGTTGTACCAAATTCGGAAATAATCAGGCTGCGGAATAAAATCCTGGGCGTCAAAGATTATAAATTTTCGTATAAAACAAATTCCTTCAGCCTTTCCGATTCATTAGAATATTCAATTTTCGATACTATTTTTGTTACTTACCAGGCATACAATCTGGGATTAAAAAAAAATTATAAGAATAGAAGCCTTGTTGTAAAATACAATAAAGAATCGGGAGATACTGTGAGAGTCTCGAAAGCTGAAGAAGAGGGGATTTCAGTTGAATCTATTTTCGGGAGCGGTATACAGAAGAGCGGGACTTTAGTCAGGGGATTTACAGTAGGAACAAACAGAGATTTTTCATTAAACAGCGGGTTAAGATTGCAGCTATCAGGAAGACTGTCCGATAACATTGAGGTTGTAGCTGCTTTGACCGATGAAAATACTCCGATTCAGCCCGAAGGTAATACTGAAAGACTCGATGAATTGGATAAAGTTTTTATTCAGATTAAACATCCGCTCGCTTCAGGAACTTTTGGAGATTATCAACTTCAGAAGAAGCAGGGCGAATTTGGTTTTATAGATAGAAAGTTACAGGGCTTGCTGGGGGAATTCCATATTAAAGATAATAATGGATATATAGCAGTTGCGAGTTCAAGAGGTAAATTTACTACGAACAACTTTAATGGAATAGACGGTGTACAAGGACCGTATATATTAACTGGAGTTAATAACCAAAGAGATATAATTGTACTGGCGGGAACAGAAAAAGTATATATAGACGGAATAGAAATGAAAAGAGGTGAGGCTAATGATTACACAATTGACTATTCTAATGCTCAGATAACATTTACTCCTAAAAGACTTATTACATCATACAGCAGAATTTCTGTAGATTTTGAATATTCTGATAGAAATTATTCAAGGAATTTTTTTGGTACCGGAGTAGATTCAAAGCTTTTTAATGATGTTTTGGGAGTGCAGTTTCAATATATGCGGGAAGGAGATAATCAGGATGCTCCTATCGATATAACCTTATCGGAAGATGATAAAAAAATACTCGCATCAGCCGGTGATAACAGGAATAAGGCTGCTAAATCAGGAGTAACTTTAGCCACTCCTGATTCCTTAGGTAAAATCAAGGGACTTTATATTAAAGTCGATACCTTAATAAATAACGAACCATTTTCATATTACAGATATAGTCCGGGTGCCCCGGATGCATTATTTAACGTGTCTTTCAGTTTTGTGGGAGATGGAGCAGGAGATTACACAAGGGAATCATTAGGGAATTTCCTCTTTATAGGAAAGGGAAACGGGAGCTACCTGCCGGTAGTATTTATTCCCCTGCCTGAACTGAAACAAACAGCAAATATGGTTGTTGATTTAAAGCCCGCTGAAGATATTACATTAAGTCTTGAATATGCAGGAAGTCTTTGGGATAAGAATAGATTTTCAACTATTGATGACGGGGATAACTATGGTTACGCACGAAATATATTCTTTAAGGTAGACCCCCGGAAAATAAAGCTTGGGAATATAAATCTGGGAAAAGCCGGAATATCTTATAAAGACAGATTTGTTCAAAATAAATTTACATCCCTGGATAGAATAAATGAAGTTGAATTTAACAGATATTACAATGTGTCATCTGTTGAGGAGAATGTAGACCAGGAATTAAGAGAGATAAACTTAAATCTAATTCCTATTGAATTATTGAATATTAATTCAATGGCAGGATTTTTAAGGGAGGGGAATGATTTTAGTTCGGATAGATTTAATAATACTTTACAGTTTTCCGATAATAAAGATTTCCAGGTAAATTATAACCTGGATTATGTGAAAACAAAAAATTTATCCTTACGCAGCTATTGGTTACGTCAATCAGGAAGCGGATTTTATCAATGGTGGAAATTAAAGCCGGGTATTGAATTTTTAGCTGAAAATAAAACGGATAAATCTGATGAAAAAGATTCACTTCTGGAAAGTAGTCTGAAGTATTATGAAATAGCTCCTTTTTTAGAGCTGGCTGATTTAAAAGGATTAAATATTTCGGCAAAATATTCATTGAGGGAAGATTATTTACCTCGTTAATGGAATTATGTTTGATGAATCGAAATCAATAGCCCAGATATATGAATTAAAATACAATGGTATTAAGCAGATAAGTTCTACCTTAGATTTTACTTATAGAATAAAAAAATATAAGGAGACGTTTAAGGAACAGGGACTTTTGAATAACGAAACCATTCTTATACGGTCACAAACGAAATTAAATTTGTGGGAACCGGCAAAAGGGAATTTTTATTATGAAGTATCAACTCAAAAATCAGCAAAACTTGAAAAAGTATTTGTTAAGGTTCAGCAAGGGATGGGTAATTTCAAGTATTTAGGCGACTTGAATAATAACGGGGTTCCCGATGAAAATGAATTCGAACCAACTATTTATGATGGAGATTATATCGAAGTTACTGTCCCCACTGATAAACTTTATCCGGTTATAAATTTAAAAACCAGTACAAAATGGAGATTTGAATTTTCAAAGATGTTTGATAAATCTTCAACTGCAGGTAAGATTTTATCCCCTTTGTCAACCGAGACATTATGGAGGATAGAAGAGAATAGCACCGAACCAAAATACAGCAAGATTTATCTTTTACATTTATCATCATTCCAGAACGAAAACACTACTATTTCCGGAACTAATTATATTCAGCAGGATGCTTTTTTATTTGAAAATGACCCGGATTTTTCTATGAGGTTTAGGTATTCGCAAATGAAAAGCCTTAATCAATATAATGGAGGAGTTGAAAGGGATTTTAACAGGGAAAGGAGCCTTAGAATAAACTTTAGAATGGTTGAGGAGATGAGTAATCAGACAGATATTGTTAATGAGACAGATAATGTTAATGCACCTATAACTTCCAACAGGCAAAGATTAATAACAAATAACAATGTTACTACAGATTTTTCCTACCGGCCGGAGAGAAATATTGAGGTGGGATTTAGAATTAAAGCCGGCAGGAGTGAAGATGATTATCCAAAAAATCCGACCATAATAGATATAAATTCGCAAGCTTTAAGGTTTAATTTATCATTTACAGCTCAAGGAAGATTAAATATTGAAATAGAAAGGGACGAATTAACAGCAAATACTACGGAAAATGTAATTCCTTTTGAGATAACAGAAGGGAATCAAATTGGGAAAAATTATTTTTTAAGAATAAATTTTGATTATAGGATTTCTTCTTATTTGCAGTCAACATTGAGCTATGACGGGAGAGCCTTAAGCGGAAGTCCAATTGTTCATACAGCGCGTGCTGAGGTGAGGGCTTATTTTTAATTTTATATATGATCATTTCTTTATAGAACTCTATCTATAGCCCTCGGCTTCAGCCGGGGGAGTAGTGAATAAAAATAAAGGTGGCTTTAGCCACATAAGGATCTCAATATTTACTGAAGCTTATGATTAGTAATAAATATTTATAATTTTGTATATTAACTTTTCCTTGTAGGACTCTATCTATAGCCCTCGGCTTCAGCCGGGGGAGTAGTGAATAAAAATAAAGGTGGCTTTAGCCACATAAGGATCTCAAGATATTTACTGAAGCTTATCATGGAAATATTAGCTAATATGGTCGAAGCACATATATTTAGGGAGATTGGAATTGATCTGGAATTTTTGCTCTTAAAAAGGTCGGACAAGGTAATATATCCCAATTTATGGCAGATGGTAAACGGAAAAATTAAAAAAGGGGAGAAAGCATATGAAACTGCATTACGTGAAATAAAGGAAGAAACAGGCCTTATCCCGGAACGACTCTGGGTTGTGCCAAATGTAAATTCTTTTTATTCACATGAAAATGATAATATCATGATGCTCCCTGTATTTGCCGCTCAAGTTAAAGAAAATCAGGATGTAATAATTAGTGATGAACATTGTGATTATCAATGGCTAAATGCAAAAAATGCTAAAGAAATCCTTGCGTGGACAGGTCAAAGGAAATCCGTTGATATTATAGTAAACTATATTAAAAAAGAAATTAACTTTTTAGACTTGGTGGAAATTAGAATAAAGCAGATGAATAGATAGATCGAAGCCTGCAATCTAATCTTGTAATTTTGCAATTTTTTAATTTTATAATTTCCCACTATTCTTTAAGGTTCAATTTTCTTATTTTTAGTTTTAAATTCTTCAAAATTTAGGAGAGTAAGCTTGGGTTTATTAGTAGTAGGGACTTTAGGGTTAGATGATGTTTTTACTCCGTTTGATAAAATAGAGAATGCTTTAGGGGGGTCAGCGACATATATTTCATTGTCTGCAAGTTATTTTAGCGGACCTGTATATATATCTGGAGTTGTGGGAGAAGATTTTCCCAAAATGTATATTGATCTGCTGGCACAGCATAATGTGGATTTAGAGGGATTGCAGATTCTGAAAGGAGAAAAAACCTTCCGCTGGTCCGGTAAATATCATTATGATCTTAATGTTAGAGATACTCTTTTTACAGAATTAAATGCTCTGGAAAAATTTGATCCGGTTATTCCCGATAAATACCGCAAGGCAAAATTCGTATGTCTGGGTAATATTGATCCCGGATTACAACTGAAAGTATTGGATCAAATGGAAGACCCCAGATTTATTGTATGTGACACTATGAATTACTGGATAGAAGGGAAAAAAGAAGAACTTCTTAAAGTGCTGAAAAGAGTAAATGTTTTAATAATTAATGACTCTGAAGCCCGCTTACTTACAAATGAACCGAACTTGATAAAGTCATCCCGATTGATCAGGGATATGGGTCCGGAAATTCTAATTATTAAAAAAGGTGAGCATGGAGCTTTGCTTTTTGCCGAAGATATTATCTTTTCAGCTCCGGCATATCCGCTCGAAATGATATATGATCCCACTGGCGCTGGTGATTCATTTGCCGGCGGCTTTACAGGATATCTTCACAAAACGCAGGACTTAAGCCCCGAAAATATGAAATGTGCGGTTGTTTACGGCAGTGCAATGGCTTCATTCTGCGTGGAAAAATTCAGTACAAAAGGGCTGGAAGACTTAGAGTATCTGCGTGTACAGGACAGATATAGAGAATTTCTAAAAATTTCACAATTCGATGAAAAAGAATAATTATTTTTCTTTAAAGTTTGAGAATGATAAAATTATCTTTCTAGATCAGACTAAACTCCCACTAATTGAAGAATATGTTGAAACCGCTAATTACGAAAGAATAGCGGAAGCTATTGAAAGATTAGAGATCAGGGGCGCACCTTTGATTGGAGTTGCTGCTGCATACGCATTAGCACTTTCAGTTAAAAATGCCGACAAAAATTCTGCAGAGAAATTATTTAATACTGCTTATAACAGATTGTCCAAAACCCGGCCCACTGCCGTTAATTTATTCTGGGCCTTGGATAGAGTTAAAGAGATATTTCTTTCAAATAATGATTCCGAAAATATATATCAAATTTTAAAAACTGAAGCTGAAAGAATTCATGAGGATGATATAGAAAAATGCCGATTAATAGGTGAAAACGGTCTAGCGATTTTTAGAAAGAATAAGTCAAACATATTAACTCACTGTAATACCGGGAAACTTGCCACCGGGGGAGACGGCACTGCTTTTAACGTAATTAAAAGAGCTAGTGAAAAGAATCTGGTTAACTTTGTTTATGCGGATGAAACACGTCCGCTGCTGCAGGGCTTAAGGTTAACTGCATTTGAACTTGAAAAGAACGGGATACCTTTTGCAGTTCTATCAGATTCCAGTGCTGCATTTCTAATGCAGCAGAGTAAAGTTGATCTTGTAATTGTGGGTGCAGACCGGATAGCTATTAATGGTGATACGGCTAATAAGATTGGTACTTACAGTTTAGCAGTTCTCTGTAACCATCATGATATTCCATTTTATGTGGCGGCCCCTACGACAACTATTGATAAAAATATCCCTTCCGGAAATGATATAAAAATTGAAGAAAGAAAAAGTGCTGAAATAACAAAATTCAGAGAGCAGACTATAGCACCGGATGAGTATAACGCAGTTACCTATGCATTTGATGTTACCCCTTCACATTTAATCACTGGGATTATCACAGAAGATCAGGTCTATTTTTTCCCTTATAATTTCATTGTATAACCTCTTTATTTTAAGGTAATTAAAAACAATTTATTTTAATAATATTTATTGCATATTTCAGTTTGAAATAATTGCTAATCCTTTATATGAGCCATGGGCGAGATAATTAAAACAGAGGCAATAGTTTTAAACAAGCTGAATTATGGAGATACAAGCAGCATAGTTACACTATTTACCAAAAGTCACGGAAAACTTTCTGCCATAATCAAAGGGGGGAGAAGTCCAAAATCCAGAATTAGTTTTGCAGTTGATCCTTTAAATCATTTACAGGTCATTTTATATAATAAAGACAGCAGGGAAGTGCAGATATTATCAAGTGCTGATATCATTTCTCATTATTCCAAAATAAAAGAAGATCTTAATAAATTAAAATACTCTTTCGCTGTCCTTGAGCTCATAAAAAAACTAATACCCGAACATGAAGCAAATGATAGACTATTTAAAGGTCTAAACAGAATTTTTTATCTACTCGAAAATTCAGAAGAAAATCCCAAAATTATATTCGGCAGATTTTTTATGTTTTTCCTAACAGAAATGGGATACGAAGTTCAAATTCAACAGTGTGTTTCTTGCGGCAAATCAAACTTAAATAGCATGGATTTGTCGTATAATTTCGAATTAGGTATTTTGTGCGGCGATTGCAGGAAGGATTATATAGAATCATTCCCTATTTCTTCGGAACTTTTTAATTATTTGTGGTGTCTAAAACACAATAAAAAGATATTTAATGAGAACGAGGCTATTTTTGATAAAGCAATTGAGTTTATGCACTTATATTTGAAACATCATGTGGCAGATTTCAACGGAATCAAATCTTTTCAATTATTTAACGAGGTATAGATTAAAATTTTTACAAATGCATTATTGCAGAAGAAAATAAATTTTTAATTATTGGAGGATATAAAATGAAAAATAAAGGATTATTCGGCGCACTTGCCTTAATTGTGGTTGGTATAATATTCGGCGCCTTACTTGTTTCCGGATTCGGATTAGTCAGGCCAAGTCTGGCTGATATCAATTTAGGAGCCGCAGCCCCCCCCGTTAATCTGGATGCCGATGCAACTTCTTTCAGCAAAGCATTTATTGAAGTTGCAAAGAAAGTTACTCCTGCCATTGTTCAAATAAATGTAGTATCAGAAAATAAAGAAAATCCTCATCAGGATTTTTTCTTTTTCCCGTTTAAGGATATGCCTAAAGAAGAAAGAGGCTCCGGTAGCGGCATAATCATTTCTCCGGATGGATATATACTGACAAATAATCACGTAGTTGAAAATGCAACTACCCTGAAAGTTGGTTTATATGATAAAAGAGTATTTGATGCAAAAGTAGTAGGAACCGATCCGTTAACTGATCTGGCTGTTGTAAAAATCGATGCAAGCGATTTGCCAACTGCATATCTAGGAAATTCTGATAGCCTTAAGGTCGGGCAATGGGTTATGGCTATAGGAAATCCGCTCTCCTTAGCATCTACGGTAACGGCAGGAATTGTGAGTGCAATGGGAAGAGGGAGGTTAGGCTTAATTACTAATAAATATGGTGTAGAAGATTTTATTCAAACCGATGCTGCTATAAATCCTGGCAACAGCGGAGGAGCATTAGTTGATTTATCAGGTTCGGTAATAGGTATCAACTCAGCTATTGCTGCTGGAGGATCAGGGACTTATATCGGGTACGGATTTGCTATCCCGATAAATCTTGCAAAATCTGTTTCAAAAGATTTAATTGCTCATGGAAAAATAAGCAGAGGTTATATAGGAGTTAGTATAGGTGATCTTGATTATACTACTGCTAAATCTTTGGGACTTGATAAACCAAATGGTGTTATTATACAGGGCGTTTTACCTAATGGAGCTGCTGCAAATGCCGATGTAAAACAAGGTGATGTAATTCTAAAAATAGATGGTAAGGAAGTGAATCAAGCAAATGAACTTCAGAGTTTCATTGCCAGCAAATCAGCTGGATCCACTGTTACTTTAACAATATACAGGGATGGTAAAACTATTGATCGCAAAGTAACATTAAAGCCTAGAGAAGATGAAGCAAAAGCCGAACCTGCTTCTAATAAGGATAATGAGGAAAACGAATCTAAATCCGAAACTTCTTCAGCTACTTTTGATAATCTTGGTTTAACTGCAAGAAATCTTACTTCTGCGGAAAAATCAGATTTGAAAGTTGATCATGGAGTAGTTATTACCGATGTAAAGCCTTTAAGCGAAGCTGAAGACCAGCAGTTATTTAAAGGTGCGGTAATTGTTCAAGCCGATAAAAAAACGGTTAATAATGTAAGTGATCTTAAAGATATTATTAAAAACAAAGAAGGTTCTGCTGTCCTTTTGAAATTAGAATATAAGGGGAACAGCTTCTTCAAGGGAATCCAGATACCAAATAAATAATTTGTACTAAAAAAACTCATCCCTTGAAATATGGGGATGAGTTATTTTATTTTATTAGTACCTCCCAAATGACATCTTTACTTTTTAGAAATACGAGTTTCCTTGTTAAGGTTTAATATTAAATTGTAACTTAAGTTACGCAAACATTGTCATTCTGAACGAAACGAAGTGGAGAGACCTATCCCGCTTGCGGGAAGAATCTCATCTTTTCAAAATTTTATCTCCGCCTTAAAATAAAAATTCCTTCCAGGTGAGGGTTCAAAAAACCTGTCGCCTGCCGCATTCGGAACAATAGAGGCATTATATCTTTTATCGAAAATATTGTAAATGCCGATATGAAAATTCAATTCCGAAGAATCAAAAATTAAATTATACCCTAATATCAAATCTATCCTTAAATAACCATTATTTATATAATTTTCCACTGGTATAATCGTTCCGGGCTGAGGACCATTAAAATCATTTGTAAAATATTTATCATACCATTCTGCTTTAAGATTGAATTTCAAATCAAATGGCGTGGTATACATCATTCTGGCAGAAAAATAATTTTGGGGAATACCTGGAATATAATTTCCTTTTAATTGTCTGTATTCATACAGGCCAGAATTATATAAGCCAATCAGATAATCATTAAAAATAAAATGCATTTTAGTATAGGATGCAGTAAATGATATAGTATTCAACGGACTCCATGAAAGTTCAATTTCCCCGCCGACATTCTCTGCTTTACCTGCATTCTTATAAAATATCTCTTCATTTCCGGATTCTTGAGACTGATATGATATCAGCATATTATTAAATTTCATAACAAAAAATGCAGCTTCAAAATTAAGGCTGCATTGA
The DNA here is from genome assembly GCA_963848195.1 of uncultured Ignavibacteriales bacterium. GTDB lineage: Bacteria > Bacteroidota > Ignavibacteria > Ignavibacteriales > Ignavibacteriaceae > CAVQBP01. Next base: position 285,613 of record CAWKCY010000001.1, read on the forward strand.
GGAAGAATTCCCCATGAGCCGAGTTCATAACTGGTAATTTTTTCAGGCTCAAGAGCTGGATTAAATCCTCCGCCTCCTTCCGGAGAGTTGCTTAATTCATTTGTAGTCGGCGTTTGAAATGAAGTAACATAGTTTGCATAAAATTTTATATAGGGAATAGGAAGGTATATTAAACCAATCATAGGACTGATATTATTCATTTTTCTTTTGCCGGAATTATTTCCGTCCGATAATAGATAATCATCTACCTTAAAAAGATAATTATCAGAGCGCAATCCTCCCCGCAATTCTATTTTTTTGTTAAATATTAAATTTGCAGAAATGAACGGGGCTGCACCCGTAACAAATTCTTTCTGGTTTAACAGGGAATTTCCATATTGTAGATTATCAAAAATATTTTCGGCTTTGATATTAACATCAGGTAATCCGTTATTTTCGAATTCCTTTCTAAGGTCACTCTGAAATTCAAAATCGAATCCTCCAGCAAAATTCAAATCTACATTAGAGAATATACCGGGAAATTTTTTATCTAAGACAGATCTAAACCCACCGGCTTTTCTATTTAAATTGATTATTGTACCCGGTATCGGGTTTAAGAGAGAACGCTTAATAAAATAAATAGTTGTTCTATTTGTCAAATTATCATCAAATTTAAGGTTTAAGGTCAGCCCATAATTACCTTCAGATGCCTTTTCTCCGGCACCTTGACTTATAATATAAGGCCTGACATATGCTGATGAATTTTCAGCGTCCTCTTTATTTATTGAACTTGGACTGAGTAAATAAGGGGAATCGAAATAATTTATTAAAGCTTTAATACTTATTTTCTCTGAAATTTCATAAGATAAAATTGAATTTAATGACACTGAACTAGCGGAAGAATGTTCTCTGAAACCACTTGAATTCATTTTATTCAAGCTGAGAAGGTATGAAAATCTATTCACTGTTCCCGAGGTTTTAATGTTATAATTCGTGTATCCATAAGAACCTGCAGTAAAGGTTGGATTGAAACTAAAAATTTTTTTCGAAGGGTTTTGAGAACTTATATTTATAACACCGCCTGCGGCATTTCCATAAAGGGAAGAAGCTGGGCCATGCAATACTTCAATATTTCCAATAGATGAAAAATCCAGGTTATTTAATTCCGATTGACCATCTGCAAAAGTTAAGGGAATCCCATCGTATAAAATCTTTATTCCTCTCACTCCAAATGATGCCCTGCTGCCTATCCCCCTCATTGTTATTTTGTCTCCCATGGAAGGATTATTCCGGTTACTAACAATTAAACCGGGTACCTGGCTGAGGATTTCATTAAGTGACATTCCGCTGATTTCAGCGGCTATTTTGGTGCTGTCAATTTTGTCAATTGTATATGGAATATTCATAATTGAATTCTCGGAACGAGCTGAAACGACAACAGGTTCAAGGGTATAAACAGAATCACGTCCTAAAGGCTGTTTATTCTGTGAATAGATTATTGAATGGAAAAGAAGAATTAAAAGGGGAAGCTTTTTATAAAACATTTATAGAAGAATGTTTAACATCATTATAAAAAAATTGTAAACAAAAAGTACAAAAAGAGATGTAAATGCCAAATGATTTTTGTTAGTGCCGCGAATCAAATCCCTTAATTATACCTAAAGGTGTTATGTCCATACTAAATCAATCTTATCTACTCTCTGAAACCGTTTTGAAACCGTATTAAAACCGTATTAAAACCGTATCAAAACCGTTTTGAAACTGTATCACCATTATTCGCACACCTCTAATAGAGCCTGTGTGAATATCATTAACCAACGGTTTTAACCGTTGGAAAATAGAACAAAAACGAAACTTTATACACTTAACTTATTGCAAATTAAAGTGTTGTTATTTATCTTAAATGACCAAATAAAATCTTTTATTCAATGGGGACCATATGAAAAAAGACAGGGATTCTAATTTAACTGCTGGAAAACAAAATTCATTTACTAGAAGAAAATTTCTAAAGGGAATGGGTTCAACTGTAGCAGGCGCATATTTGATTTCACCTCAGGTTGAAAGCATTACTAAAAAAATATCGAAAAAAGCAAAGGATTTTAAAGAGGGGAAGTATGACCTATCCTTTTTATTAAATGGGAAAAAAGTAAATACTTCTGTTAAACCTTCGACTACACTTGCTAAATTATTAAGGGAAGATTTCCAGTTGACGGGAACTAAAATTGTATGCAACCAGGGTGAGTGCGGCGGCTGTACCGTTGTTCTTGATGGAAAAGCAGTATATTCCTGCCAGATGCTTGCTTTAGATGTTGAAGGAAAAGAAGTTACTACAATAGAAGGACTCCTTACAGACGGTGAGTTAAACCATGTTCAGAAAGCTTTTATTGAAAAAGACGGGCTGCAATGCGGTTTTTGTACTCCGGGACAAATCATGGCTGCATTTGCATTATTAAAGAAAAATCCTAACCCTTCAAGGGAGGATGTGGTTAAAGGGATGTATGGGAATATCTGCAGATGTTCTGCTTATCCCAATATAATTGATTCTGTTCTGACAGCAGCCAAATCAAAATAATTAATGAAACAGTGAGGGAATTATGCCCCGTAAAATAGTCAAATCAAAAATCTACTTTGAAAATAATGTAATTGAGACAATTGCAGAGGTTCCGGTTGAAAAATATGAATCTATGCCGCCGAATGATAAGCTTAAATATATAGGTAAAGAGATTCCTAGAATTGACGGATATGATAAGGTCAGCGGAGCAGATGGTTATACTTTTGATATAGTTTTACCCCGAATGCTACATGCAAAAATTCTTCGGTCACCATTTGCAAATGCAAAAATAAAAAATATAGATACAAAGAAAGCCGAAGAGCTTGATGGAGTGTATTATATTCTAACAAACAAGAATGCACCTAAAATAGATTGGTTTCATGGAACAACATCTTTATTTGATTCCCATGTTCGTTATGAAGGAGATGAAGTAGCTTGTGCTGCCGCGGATAGTGAAGATACAGCAATAAAAGCTCTTAAATTAATAAAAATTGATTATGAAGAGCTTCCTTTTGTTATAGAACCTGGAGAGGCAATGAAAGCCGGTGCACCAAAAGTATATGATTCAGGAAATATACAGGGCGAGCCGGCAAAATATGAAAGAGGTGATGTAGAAAAAGGTTTCAGCGAAGCAGATGCAGTTGTTGAAGATACTTTTACTACTCAAGTTGTAGTACATAACCCTACCGAAGTTCATTGCAGCGTGGCAGACTGGTCCAATGGCAAATTAACCGTTTATGATTCTACTCAAGGTATTTTTGAAGTCAGAGATACTGTTGCAAAATGTTTAAATATGGATGAAAATGATGTTAGAGTAATTAAAAAATATATGGGAGGGGGTTTCGGTAGTAAGTTAGAAGCGGGTAAGTATACCATAATAGCTTCATTACTTTCAAAAAAGCTTGGCAGACCGGTTAAAATCACCCTTGACAGAAAAGAAATGAATTTGGCTGTAGGTAACAGACCCGATTCATTTCAAAAATTAAAAGGCGGAATCAAAAAAGATGGAACATTAACTGCTTTAAGTACTTATTCATATGGGTCGGTTGGAGCATATCCGGATGGCGCCGGTACAAGCTGGCCTTTAAGAACAATGTATAAATGCCCAAACGTTAAATCTGAAGAGTATAATGTTTTTATAAATGCAGGGAGAGCTAGAGCTTTCAGAGCTCCTGGACATGTCCAGGGAGTCTTTGCCCTGGATTCTCTGATTGATGAATTGGCAGAAAAAATTGGAATGGATCCTCTTGATCTTAGATTAAAAAATATTGCCGAAAATGACCAGGTGTTTAATGTGCCTTATACTTCAAAGCTTTTAAAAGAAGCTTATTTAAAGGGTGCCGAAGCAGTTGACTGGTATAAAAACAGGAAACCCGCAGGTTCTGATAAAGGAGCTATTAAAAGAGGTATAGGTATGGCTTCACAGATATGGTGGGGAGGCGGTGGACCCCCGGCTGGAGCAATCCTAAAATTGAATAGAGATGGTTCTGCCAGAGTAATTTCCGGGACTCAGGATCTCGGAACGGGTACTTATACATTTATTGCAATGGTTGCTGCTGAAATTTTAGAAATTCCTGTAGAGAAATTTACAGTTACTCTGGGTGATACCGGTATAGCACCGTATTGCGGAAGCAGCGGAGGCAGTACTACAGCATCTTCAGTATCTCCTGCTGTAAGAGATGCTGCCGAAAAAATGAAAGAAAAACTATTATCTGCTGCTGCTGCAATCTGGGAAGTACCGCAGGAACAGCTTATTTACACTAATGGTAAAGTATTAAACGGTAATGATAAAAGTAAGGAAATTACTATTCCTGAAATTATTAATAAATTACATGAAAGGACTCTAGTAACTGAGGGTGCCAGGGAAGAAAATCCGAAGGGATATACAACTAACACATTTGGAGCTCAATTTGCAGAGGTCGAAGTTGATTCGGATACCGGAAAAGTGAGAGTCTTAAAAGTAGTGGCAGCTCATGATATTGGAAGAGTTCTAAATAAAAAAACTCTTGAGAACCAATTTCACGGGGGAATTATGCAGGGTTTAGGTTATGCATTAATGGAAAATAGAGTGATTGATAGAAATACGGGAAAGGTATTAACTACAGATTTACATAACTATAGAATGCCTACAATTGCAGATGCTCCTAAAATTGAAATTTATATTGTAAGTGAAGATGATAAATTATTGAGTAATACCGGAGTTAAAGGAATTGGAGAACCATCAATTATCCCCACAGCCGGAGCTATTGCTAATGCAGTTTATAATGCACTCGGTGTGCGGATTAAATCTTTACCTATTACACCGGATAAGATCTTGAAAGCTCTATATTTAAAAAGTTAAGATTTTATATAGAACAACATATCCCATAAGAATAAAATAAGGGAATTATTATGATTGATTTTGATTATTTACAGCCGAAAACTTTAGAGGAAGCAAGCAGTCTGCTGCGGAAATCAGAAGGTAAAGCAATTCCATACAGCGGTGGTACCGATGCATTAAGCTTGTTAAAAGAAGATATAATTTCACCGGAACAGGTAGTAAATCTAAAAAATATTCCTAATTTAACCGGGATAAGTTATGAAGAAGGCAAAGGATTAAAAATCGGAGGATTGGTTACAATTACCGATATTGCAGAGAATCCGGTAATCAAAGAAAAATATACTGTCCTTTCCGAAGCTGCAGATAAAATTGCTTCTCCGCAATTAAGGAATGTCGGTACAATAGGGGGTAATTTAAATCAAAGACCACGCTGCTGGTATTTTAGGAAGGATTTTGACTGTATCAGAAAAGGGGGAAGTATTTGCTATGCAGTTGACGGTGAGAATAAGTATCACTGCATTACCGGAGGAGGGCCATGCTATATAGTCCATCCATCCGATATGGCTGTAGCTTTATTATCTCTTGACGCTTCGGTAAATATATTTTCAGGAAAAAAGACAAGGACTATATCTATCAGCGATTTCTTTATTTTACCTGAAGTCAATCACCTAAAGGAAAATATTCTTGAACCGGGAGAGATACTTACCGAAATTATTGTTCCTGAACTACCCGGTAATACAAAAAGCGGATACTATAAATTCATGGAAAGGGAAGCGTGGGATTTTGCTGTAGTTAGTGTTGCAGCGGTTTTAACCAAAAATGGTAATTCATTAAGGAAAGGAAGAATTGCTTTTGGAGGAATTGCCCCGATTCCCTGGTTAGATAAAAATATAAACAATATACTTAACGGTCTGCCATTGAATGATGATTCAATCAATAAAGCTGTTTCTCAAATTTTAGTAGGAGCAGATCCCCTGGAGCAGAATGAATATAAAATACCGCTAGTGAGAAATATAACCCGGAATATAATACATAAATTGACGGAATAATTTGTTAAGTCTAACCTCCGGGGTTTCTAAAAACCTCGGAGGTTTTGTATAAAAATAAATTTATGATGAATTCACTTCTTATAGCTGCAGGGTTATCTTCTAGAATGGGGGATTTTAAACCTTTATTGTTTTACAAAAATGAAGCGATTATACTATCAATTATAAAAAAAATTAATATAATAAGTGATAAGATCTTTATTGTAACCGGATTTAAAGAGTATGAGTTAATCAATGTAGTTAAGGAAAATTTTCAAGAATCGGAAATAAATAAAAAGATTGTATTTGTTTCCAACCCTAATTTTAATAAGGGGATGTTCACCTCACTTCAAAAAGGTCTGGAAAAAGCAAAGGAATGCGACTGGATTCTATACCATTTTGTGGATCAACCCCATCTTCCTCAAAATTTTTATTTAGAATTTTATTCGCAAATTAGTGATAAATTTGATTGGATTCAGCCTGCTTTTAGTGAAAAGAACGGGCATCCTATATTGTTAAATAAATCTTTATTTGACCATATTATTTATGCTGACGAAAATTCAACATTGAAAGATTTGAATAATAAGTTAAAAATTAATAAAAAGATATGGAATTGTGATTATAAGGAAGTTCTGGATGATATTGACACACCTGAAGATTATATTAACTTAATAAATGAATAGCATATGAATATCTACGAAGAAATACTTGAATTAGAAAAAAACAATCAGCCGTTTGTTTTAGCAACTGTAGTTAATGTCAGCGGTTCCGTTCCCGGTAAAACCGGATTTAAGATGCTGATAAAAAAAGATGCATCAACTTTTGGAACAGTTGGAGGCGGGGCTATCGAGGTTGAAGTTTTAAAAGAAGGGGTTAAAAGACTAACATCGGGAGAAAGCGGAACTAAAGAATATTTGCTGTCGGATAATGAATCATTAGAAAATAATGACATAGTAACCATTCCTATGAAATGCAGCGGGCAAGCTACTATTTATTATGAAACAAGTAAATCTCTGACAACAATATATATATTCGGCGGAGGACATGTTGGGCATGCCTTACTTTATTATTTAATGCCGTTAGGCTACCATACAATTTTAGTAGATAACAGAAAAGAATTTGCCTCAATGGAAAAAAACCCCGCTGCTGCAGAATGCATAAATAAAGAATATCAGGATTTTGTTTATGAATTTAACCCCCCTGAAAATTCATTTGCAGTAATAGTTACACATAGTCACAAATATGACTATGAAATTCTCAAAATAATTTATGAAAGAAAATTAAACTTCAAATATCTAGGTGTTATTGCATCAAAATCAAAAGCCTCATCTATGATTCATAAATTAAAAGAAGATTTAGGTAATAACATAAACCTTTCAAACCTTCATACACCAATAGGATTAAAAATTGGAGGAACAACGGCTGAAGAGATTGCCTTATCAATTGCCGCTGAGATACAATCAATAAAATATTCTTAACTTAGAAAATTTTTCATATCTTTAATATTTAAATATTTTTTGCTTAATGCAGAAGCAGAGCTTATTCAAAAATTTATGAGATTTTAATAAATATAGAGCATGATAGATTTTCAACATCTCAAAGAAATCCTTTTAAATAATAATTCATTTCTAATAACTACGCATGTAAATCCTGATGCCGATGCTATTGGTTCAGAAATTGCACTTTATAATATCCTTAAAGAATTAGGGAAAGAAACATATATAATAAATTATAGTTCAATGCCTTACAATCTGAAAGTTTTTGGATGTTGATAATAGAATTCAAAAGTATGATGAAATTCGGCATCAAGAATTATTTGATTTAGCAGATGTGCTGGTTGCAGTTGATTATAATAGGGCAGATAGAATAGTCAAGATGAGGAATAATTTTGTTGACTCAAAAAAAATAAAGATATGCATCGATCATCACCAGGAACCTGAAGAATTTGTTGATCATTATTTTATCGATATGTCTTATTCTGCTACGGGACAGATATTATATGACTTAATTAAAAAGACCAAAATCGTTAATCTAAGTTATAGTACTGCACTTCCTATTTATGCGGCGATAATGACAGATACTGGTTCATTCCGTTTTGAACGAACAACTCCCCAAATTCATAATATTGCTGCCGAACTTTTAGGATATGGTGTTGACCCGGGTGATGTTTTCGATAAAATTTATGATCAAAGTAAATTCGGAAAAATAAAATTATTAGGGAAAGCTTTAGATTCATTGAAACTTTACGGTATGGATAAAGAAATAGGATATATGATTTTAACAAGGGATATGTTTGTTTCAACCGGTGCGGAAGAACATGATACAGACGGTTTTGTTAATTTTTCTTTATCAGTGGAGAAGGTAAAAATTGGTTTAATGTTTATTGAATTAAATGAAGGATTTAAGGTGAGTTTCCGTTCCAAAGGCAATATTCCCGTTAATAAACTAGCTCAGGAATTCGGAGGCGGCGGACATATCAATGCTTCTGGATTGAGAATATTTGATAAAAATCTAGCCGAATTTTTAACCATAATCCTTGAAAGAGCTGAATATTATCTAAATAAAAATAAAGGAATATAATGTTTAATTTGAATTTGAAATCCGGAAACAAAAAAATTTCATATAAAAATCTATCTGTTTGCTTGAGATATTTAATTGATGAAAAAAAACTGGATGAAAGCCTTGAGAATATTGAAAGAGTATTTAATTTCCATTTATCTGAGCTTCAGAAGAAGACATTCTTAAGCAAAAACGGGACGGAAATAAGAGTCCCAAAACATGATGGAAAACCGGATGAAGTTTATATCAGTAAAATAAAAGTTGACGATAATTTCTCCGTTGATTATTTCAGGAATCATCTCGCCGGATTTCTACCGCAGCTGGAAAAAGAAGAAGTAAAAAACGTTCATATTTTTATACCAAAATACCAGGCATTCCAAAAATTTTTTGAAAGGGAAGAATATTTTTATCAGACTTTTATTGAAGGGATTATATTAGGCAATTATTCCTTTGATAAATATAAAACCGGAGATAAGAAGAATAAAGATCTGTCTGTATATTTTTATTCGGATAATGAAAAGAAGTTAAAACTGGCAATGAATGAAGCTCTAAATATAATGGAAGGGGTTAATTTCGCTAAAGACCTGCAGAATGAACCTGCGATAACAATTACTCCAAATGAACTGGCACGCCGCATTTCATCCACTCTAACTATTGAGGGGATAAAAGTTACCGTTTTCAATGAAAAAGAAATAAAGAAAAGAAATATGGGCGGTTTAACTGCTATAGGGATGGGAAGTGAAAACTCCCCGCGTTTTATCGTTCTAGAATATAGCCCACAGAATAAGAATAAAAAAAGAAAAAGAAAGATTGCTTTAGTGGGGAAAGGGGTTACTTTTGATTCCGGAGGCATATCAATAAAACCGGCAAATAATATGGGTGAAATGAAAGCCGATATGTCTGGTGCTGCAGTAGTTGCCGGAACGATTTTGGCAGCTGCAAAAGCGAATTTAAACGTTGATATTATAGGTATAATTCCATCTGCAGAAAATATGGTATCAGGAAAATCTATAAGACCGGGTGACATTATCATGACTGCTTCCGGGAAAAGTATAGAGATAATTGATACTGATGCCGAAGGGAGGGTAATCCTATCCGATGCTCTTGATTATGCTTCTAAAGAAAAACCTGATGTAATTATTGACCTGGCTACATTAACAGGTTCCTGTGTTATTGCTCTCGGAGAATTTGCTGCCGGTTTATTTACCAAAGATGAAAAGTTATCAAAACAACTTTTTGATTGCGGCTTAATGACGCATGATCTTATATGGCCTCTCCCAATGTGGGATGATTATAATGAACTGAATAAAAGTGATGTAGCCGATGTAAAAAACCTGGGAGGAAGATGGGGAGGAGCGATAAGTGCAGCAAAATTCCTCGAAAACTTTGTAGATAAAAAAATTCCATGGGCTCATCTTGATATCGCCGGCCCATCAATGGCACATAATTATAATAATTATACAAAAAAATATATGACGGGTTTCGGAGTGAGGCTACTATTTGAATATTTAAGAAAAAACTAAGGATAATATCCGTTGGATAAAGAGCCTGTGTGAATATCATTAACCAACGGTTTTAACCGTTGGAAAATGAAACAAAAACGAAACTTTTGTCAACCGTTTTAACGGTTTTCCTGACTTTTCACACAGGCTCTAAATCCAACCGCAAATAAAATAACAGTTGTAACTATAGGATAATACATATGGATTCTAAAAAATATAATAATATAAAATTAGGTTTTAGCATAGGTGAAGGTATACTAAGCTTTATTCTAATTCTTCTTTTCGTAATGACCGGATTAAGCCTGGGTTTACAAAATTATATAAACAGTTTTACCTCCAATTCATATTTACTTTTTCTTTTATTTACAATTGTAACCGGAGTTGCCGGTGCAATAATTTTTTCTCCCTTAAACTTTTATACAGGCTTTTACCTCGAACATAAGTTTAATTTGTCGAATCAATCATTTATAAAATGGATATGGGAAGGTGCGAAGGGGGTTGCAGTATCTTCTGTAATAGGAATTCCTATGCTATTAATTTTTTATTATACATTAAATAAATTCGGGAACCTGTGGTGGCTTCCGTTCGCCATAGTTCTTTTTCTGATATCGGTAATTTTAGCAAGAGTAGTCCCGATAATAATATTGCCTTTATTTTATAAAGTAACTCCGATTGATGATGAAGATTTAAAGAGCAGAATTAACCGTTTAGCAAAAGATGCAGGAATTAAAGTGGAAAATGTTTATAAATTTAATATGAGCAAAAATACCAAAAAAGCAAACGCAGCTTTTACGGGAATCGGAAAATCAAAAAGAATATTACTCGGTGATACACTTCTTGAGAATTATACAAAAGATGAAATAGAAACCGTTATTGCTCATGAACTGGGGCATTATAAGAAGAAGCACATAATTAAAAACATAATTATTGGAACAGCCGCAAGTTTTATTACATTGTTTTTAATATCTTACTTTTACAAAATTTCAATTTATTGGTTCGGTTTTGATAAAATAACTATAGTCGCAGCACTTCCTATTCTTTCACTGTGGATAATGTTAATCGGTTTGGTTCAAACTCCTTTAACAAATATTTTATCGAGAAAATATGAATATGAGGCAGATGAATATGCTGCATCATCAACGAGAAAACCTGCAGCTTTCAAATCGACTTTAGAAAAATTGACAGAACAGAATTTAGGTGATAAAGACCCACATCCTTTTGTAGAATGGTTCTTTTATAGTCACCCGTCAATAAAAAAAAGGATTAATGCTTTAGAAGAATTTGTGGGAAAAAATAATATAGTTGAAGAAGCTGTAGAGTCAAAGTAATTTTCTAACCTTGATACATTAGTCAGGCTTTAACTTGTTATCATATATAAAAATTTTTTTTATTATTATACACGCAACTATTTGTTCAATATTTGCTCTTTTATTTTCATTGGATAGAAGCTTTTTCCTTTACTATAAATTATCCAAAGTTTTTTCAAAAGGAATCTTTTTAATATCCGGTATTAAGCTGTCAATAAGCGGATTAGAAAATTTTGATCATAAGAAGATATATGTTTTTGTTTCAAATCATAGCAGCCAGTATGATATACCGTCACTTCAATATTCGATACCTATTCCAATAAGTATTGTTTTTAAAAAAGAATTAAGTAAAATCCCCTTTTTCGGATGGCAGTTGAGAACCGGCCCTTATGTAATGATCGATAGAACAAATACCGAAAATGCATTAAAAAGTATTGAAAAGGCAAAAAAAAGAATGATTGAAAAGGGGCTTTCACCCCTGGTTTTTGCAGAAGGCACAAGAAGTAAGACCGGAGAAGTACAAACCTTTAAAAGGGGAGCATTCTACTTAGCCTCTAAAGTCGGCTTTCCCATTGTTCCTGTTTCTGTCAGCGGTGCATCAAAGATTCTACCTAAAGGGAAATTTAAAATAAAAAGAGGTACTATTTATGTGCATTTTGATAAACCGATTACTACGGAAAATGTAGTAAATAGGAGGGATGAACTTGAACTTATGGGGAAAGTAAGGGATATTGTAATTAGTAATTTAAAATAGGTTAGCAAAATGGGTGTAACTATAAAAGATGTGGAACATATCGCTGATTTAGCGAGATTAAAATTTAATGAAAAGGAACTGGACAATTTTACTCACCAGTTGAATGAAATTTTGTCATATGTTGAAAAACTAAATGAACTGGATACGGAAAACGTTGAACCACTATCCCATCCGGTAGAAAACAGCAATATTTTTAGAGAAGATGAAGTAAAACCTTCTGTAAACAGGGAAGATGCGTTAAGGAATGCACCGGAAAAAAATGAGGTCTTTTTCAAAGTGCCAAAGGTAATTGAGCAATAGAGATTGATCAGTTAAAGCAGCCTAATAGTCATTTGATTGAGAGGAGGATGACAAACCTCCAAGGTTTTCCAAAATCCTGGAGGTTTCTTGAATTACAAATACTTTTGGATGGATTAATTACGAATTAGAAAAAGTATGATAGTTGGAATTATTCCCGCACGTTTTGCCTCAACACGATTAATGGGGAAGCCCCTTGCAGATATTGGAGGGAAACCGATGATTCAGCATACTTATGAGAATTGTTTGAAATCCAAACTCTTAAATGAAGTTGTTGTTGCTGTTGATGATCAAAAGATTGCTCAGGTTATAAACGGTTTCGGTGGTAAAGCAATAATGACACCGAGAAATATACAAACAGGATCTGACCGGATAGCTTATGCTGCAAAAACTTTGCCTGATGCAAAGATAATTGTTAACATTCAAGGTGATGAACCTTTTATAAAAGGAGGAATGATTGATCAGGCTATCGAACCACTTTTATTTGACCTTTCCGTGAATGTATCTACACTGGCAAAGAAAATTGAAACTGTACAAGAACTAAAGTCCCCTTCAGTTGTTAAAGTAGTATTCGATTATAAGAATTTTGCACTTTATTTTTCACGTTCACCTATTCCTTTTGTAAGAGATGCGAAATCCAACCTTGAAAGGATTATAAATGCCGACATTTATAAACATGTAGGTTTATATGTATTTAGACGTGAAGCATTATTCAGATTTACACAACTTGAACAAACCGATTTGGAGAAGATAGAAAAACTTGAACAGCTGAGGATGCTTGAACATGGTTTTAAGATTAAAATAGTCGTGACTGAATATGAGAACCTTGCAGTTGATACTCCTGAAGATTTGGATCGGGCAAGATTCTATTATGCTAATTATGTAAATAGATAAATATCATATTATAATATTGCAGCTTTTGCCTATGTAATTATTAAAGGTTATTTTTTATAATATGAATTGTATTTTTTGTGATATTGTTAGTAAAAAAGTAGAGGCTGAGATACTTTTTGAGAATGATAAAATTATTTCTTTTTTGGATATAAGACCTGTTAATTTCGGTCATGCCCTGGTTATCCCTAAAAATCATTATGAGAATTTTCTTTCAGTTCCGGTAAATGAGCTTGATGAATTGATTGAGATTACACAGCAACTATCAAGGTATATAAAAGAAGTATTAAACGCTGACGGGTTTAATATCATTGTTAATAACGGGGCTGCTGCCGGACAGACGGTTTATCATTTCCATTTCCATATTATTCCCCGATTTGAAAAAGACTTCAATTTTAAACCAAATTTTAAACTTTATTCTTTCGGGAAAATGAAAGAATATGCCGATATTATTCGTGATGCAATAAAAACAGAAGGATAAATTTAATGGATCAGAAAATAAGAGTATTAATTGCAAAAGCAGGACTGGACGGTCATGACAGAGGTGCAAAAGTTATAGCTGCAGCCTTAAGAGATGCCGGGATGGAAGTTATTTATACCGGTTTGCGTCAAACTCCGGAAATGATAGTTGAAGCTGCCTTGCAGGAAGATGTTGATGTTATCGGAATCAGTATTTTATCCGGGGCACATATGACTATATTTCCCAAAATACTTAATTTAATGAAAGAAAAAGGCTTAAATGATATTCTTTTGACCGGTGGGGGAATAATTCCCGCAGAAGATATTAAAACACTTAAAACTCAAGGTGTAGGAGAATTATTTACTCCCGGTGCACCCACAACTGCAATTGCTGACTATATTAAATTATGGATTCAATCTCATCCAAGGAATTAGATTCAAAAAACGTTAATGAAGAAATTCCTAAGTAACTTTGAAATCAATGAATTTAATTCAAGCATTGTGAGAATAATTATTCTCCTTTCTTTTTTATTTTTTCCAGCCTGCCAAAATAAAAAAGCATCCGGCAAAAATAATTTAATTGAAAAAAGGAACGGATTAATCTATAAACAAAAAAGTGATACCGCTTATACCGGAATAATTAAAGATACGGTTAAAAACAAAATATTTGAATATTTTGTTAAGCAAGGTTTGAAGGATGGTGAGTTCAAAATATCAGAACTAAACGGACAAACAATAATGATCGGAAATATATTAAAAGATAAAAATGAAGGTGAATGGAAGTATTTTTATCCAAACGGTCAAATTGAATCTATGGGAAATTTTACTAATGACCAGCCTAGTGGGAAATGGATATTTTATTTTGAAACCGGTAAGAAAAAAGAAGAGGGAATATTCGTTAACGGACTAAGAGAAGGCAAGTGGATTAAATATGACACAACCGGTGCTATAAAGGATTATAAAAATTTCGAAAAAGGAAAGGAAATAAAGTAATATCTTATCCCATTGAAAATTGATACTCTTTGTTATTTCTCATAAGCAAATTGGTAAAAATAGAAATCTAATTGAATTGAAATTATATCGTTTGTTAATTAGTTTAGTAAGTCTAATTAAAAATATTTTCTAAAAGGAGAGCGAAAAATGGCAATTAAAGTTGGCATAAATGGATTCGGAAGAATTGGAAGATTGGTATTTCGCAGAAGCCTGCAGCTTGGCGGTATTGATTTTGTCGGAATAAATGATTTAACCGATGCTAAAACTTTAGGACATCTATTAAAATATGATTCGGTTCATGGACAATTTAAAGGTGATGTTAAAGTTGACGGAAATGATTTAATAGTTAATGGCGATAGGATCAAAATTACAGCTGAAAAAGATCCTTCAAATTTAAAATGGAAAGATCTGGGAGCTGATGTTGTTATTGAATCAACAGGTATTTTCAGAAGCAAAGAAGCCTGTATGAAGCATATTGATGCAGGAGCAAAAAAAGTTGTTCTAACGGTTCCTTCAAAAGGTGATGTAGATGCAACGGTTGTTTTAGGAGTAAACGATGAAGTATTAACAGGAAATGAAAAAGTTCTCTCCAATGCATCATGTACTACAAATTGTTTGGCCCCTATGGTTAAAGTACTTCATGATAATTTTGGTATTGATAAAGGTTTTATGACTACCGTACACTCTTATACTAATGACCAAAGATTACTTGATCTTCCTCATAGCGACTTAAGAAGAGCAAGATCTGCCGCTGTTTCTATAATTCCTACAACAACAGGTGCGGCTAAGACAATCGGAAAAATAATCAGCGAATTAAAAGGGAAACTTGATGGATTCTCATTAAGAGTCCCTACTCCTGACGGTTCGATAACTGATTTTGTCGCAATTCTTAAAAAAGATGCTTCGATTGAAGATGTTAATGCTGCTATGAAGAGTGCTGCTGAAAGCAGCATGAAAGGGATTATGGAATATACCGAAGATCCTATTGTTTCTGCTGATATTATTGGAAATTCTCATTCTTGTATTTTTGATGCTTTGTCAACAATGTCTAATGGAAATCTCGTTAAAGTTGTCGGATGGTATGATAATGAATGGGGTTATTCTTGCAGGGTAGTTGATTTAGTATTAAAAATTGCATAATAAATTTTCCGGGTGTTATATGGAACAGCACAGGATAATATCCTGTGCTTCCATTATCTCCATCTCTTCCAGATAAATTTTATTATTATTTCAACTTTAAACTTAATATTTAAAAATCCGGTTTTTAATCAATGAAAGGCTGCTGCAATGAAAAAACTTTCTATAGATAATGTAGTGCTAAAAGATAAAAAAGTATTGGTGAGAGTTGATTTTAATGTCCCTTTGGATGAAAATAAAACAATTACTGATGATCGTAGGATTACATCCTCTTTGCCTACTATAAAAAAGATTATATCTGAAGGAGGCAAAGCGGTTTTGATGAGTCATCTAGGAAGACCAAAAGGGGGCCCTGATCCAAAATATAGTTTAGCTCCGGTTGCAAAAAGATTATCTGAATTGTTAGGTAAAGATGTTAAACTTGCACCTGACTGTGTTGGTGAAGAAGTGAAGAAAATGGTTGGCGAAATGAAACCTGGTGATGTCCTTCTTCTTGAAAATGTACGGTTTCATCCGGAAGAAACAAAAAATGATGAATCTTTTTCAAAACAATTAGCTGAACTCGGTGATGTTTATATTAATGATGCATTTGGAAGTGCTCACCGCGCTCATTCCTCTACTGAAGGAGTCACAAAATTTATCAAAACCTCTGCTTCAGGATATTTGATGCAGAAAGAATTGGACTATCTAGGAGAAGCTATTTCCAATCCTAAAAGGCCGTATTGCGCTATTTTAGGAGGTGCTAAGATTTCAGGTAAAATTGATGTTATTAATAATTTACTTGATAAAGTAGATATTTTATTAATCGGCGGCGGAATGGCTTTTACTTTTTTTAAAGCAGAAGGAAAAGAGATCGGAAAATCTTTACTGGAAGAAGAAAAACTTGAAATTGCGAAAGAATTATTGGAAAAATTAAAAAGTTCTAATGTAAAATTCTATTTGCCAATTGATATTGCCGCAGCCAACGAATTTAGAAACGATTCTCCCTGTGAAATTGTGGATGCAGATAAAATTCCGGCTGATAAAATGGGAATGGATATTGGTCCTAAAACAATAAAAGCATTTGAAAATGAAATTTTGTTATCAAAAACAATCGTTTGGAACGGTCCTATGGGAGTTTTTGAAATGGAGAATTTTTCAATGGGAACAATGGAAATAGCCGAAGCCCTTGCTAAAGCTACAAAAGACGGAGCAATTACAATTGTGGGAGGGGGAGATTCTGCCGCAGCAATAAGTAAAGCCGGACTGGAAAATAATGTTTCTCATGTCTCTACAGGGGGAGGTGCATCTCTGGAATTTTTAGAAGGTAAGGAATTACCAGGTGTTGTCGCTCTCAACGATTATGAGCATTGATTTTTAGATTTACATTGATTAAAATAGTTTAATTATATAAAGTTAGTTATTAGGAAAAGAGTTCAACTTATAAAAAAGGTTTATTGTGAGTAATTATTACAGGCCGAGCGGATTCGGCGGCTTCAGTTATTTCCCTCCGGTTATTAAAAATTTAATAATAATCAATTCTGCAGTTTTTGTTTTGCAGCTTTTAATGCAAAATCTGAATATTGGAGGTATTCCCGCTGACGGTATAATAGACCGCTGGTTTGCTTTGTGGCCGCTCGGAAGCGGTTATTTTGAAGTATGGCAGCTTATAACATACCAGTTTATGCACGGCGGATTCTTTCATATTTTGATGAATATGTTTATCCTCTGGATGTTTGGTATAGAAATAGAAAATCTATGGGGGTCCCAGAAATTCCTTATTTTTTATTTAATTGCAGGAGTTGTAGGAGGCCTTTTTCAGATTCTTTTAAGCCCTGTTCTTGTAGGAGGACTTTCCGGCCCAACAATTGGAGCCTCCGGAGCTATAATGGGAGTTATGGTCGTGTTCGGTGTAATGTTCCCCAATAGACTTATTTTTCTTTATTTCTTAATTCCCATTAAAGTTAAATATTTTATTATTGTTTTGGTTCTAATTGAGATTTTTGCAGTAAACAGCGGCGGAAATGTTGCTCATCTTGCACATGTAGGAGGTGCCTTAACTGGTTTAATATATATGCTGTGGGATAGAAGTGCTTCCTTTAAAAATATTTTTCGTTCAAGCTCACAGTATAGTTCTGGTGTAAATATTTCCAATCCTTTTAAGAACGTAAAAAATCCGTTCAAAAGAAAAGAAAAGAATGTTGAAGAAGCTCAATATTATGAAATAAAAGATAAAGATAAAGATGAAGATTATATAAGCCAGGAGGAAATTGATAAAATCCTTGATAAAATTAGCCAATCAGGATATCAGAATCTTACTGAGAAAGAGAAGAAAATACTGTTTGAAGCAAGTAAGAAAATGAAATAATCTTAAAAGGTCAAAATTCAAAAATCAAAAGTCAAAATGTTTTTGAATTTTTACTTTTTACTTTTGACTTTCCAATCATGAGACTACAGATTTATATATATCCATCCGTTTTTAGTTTACTATTTATTCTTTTAAGTTGTTCTAATGATAAAGTAATTAATGAAGATAAATTCGTAAAAGTTTATACTGATCTTGTAATTGCACAGGACACGCTGCAAATAAATGAAGCCAATTTTGATTCTGTTAAGCAGTCAGTTTTTAAAAGACATGGAATAACTTCCCGCCAATATGAATACACTGTAAATTATTATAATGAAGATGTAAAACGATGGGAGAGCTTCTTTAACAAGACTACCGCCTATATTGATACTCTGAGGAGTAATTCAAACTCTGCCCGAAAGAAGTAAACTTATGTTTTGCAACAGCAATTCTAATTAAGGGATAAGATATTTCTTGCGGCAATCGTTTTTTTAAGTCTTTCAGATCTGAGAATCCTTTTTCAATTTCAGCATTTATCTTAGAAATATTTTCTTCACTGATAAGGTTATTTATATTAATTTGCGGCTCATATTCAATTATCGTTTCTATCTGCATAGATATAACTGCTTCGGATAAATTTCTAAGAGAAGCAATGCTGTTGAGGGGATATCCCTTTTTTAAAAGAAGATATGTTTCTTTTATATTCGTGGGAACTTCCTTGTTTTCCTTTTTAGATAGCGGTTCATTTTTAACTGAAGAATCCTTATTGAAATCTTCTATTACCTCAAGGAATTCTTTACCTAGTTTATTGAACATTCTTTGGTTAAATCCTTTAATGGCTAAAAGTTCATTTTCATCAGCAGGCTTTTTATTTATTATTTCTCTGAGAACTTCGTCCGGACAAATTAAATAGCCGGTCTGCATAAATTTTTTGGAGGCACTCTTTCTAATTTCTTTTAGAGAGTTGAAAAGTTCAATATCATTTTCATAATCCGCAATAGTAGTTTCATTTATCTCTATTATTTTTATTTTCTTTAAATAATCCAATCCGGCTTCATCAAGTTCAAACTTCTTACTATCAGAAAATTTCCTTTTAATGAAATTTTGGGAAAGGATTACATGCAGAACAGTTTTCAAATCATTCTTTTGAAAATTCGAACATATTCCATAAGTATCCAGGTTATTATATTTGTCCGGGTTGACTGATCCTTTCAAAATGCCAACTAAAATTGACTCGGAAACAGGACCGGCTTTATGGAGGGTTCTGAGCATTATCTCCTTTATATATTCTATAGATTCTGAAGAATAATTTTCCTCACTTAAACAATTATCGCATTTACCGCATGAATAATTATCAACATCTTCACCAAAATAATTGAGTATATATTTAAATCTGCAATCCCTTGTAAAAACATAATCAATCATTGAGTCTATTTTTTTTTGCTGGTTTAAATAGCTTTCATTTATTTTTTTGTAATCAATAATTAATCTATCCACATTAGTACGTGGTGAAATTAGAAATACACTATTTTTTGAAACTGGCTTTGAATATTTTCCAAATCCCAGGTTATCCAGTATTGTTAATGCTTCGTCAATATCAAATTCCTGCATTCCAGCTTGTGAAGCTAAACCGGATAAATACAGCTGGATTTCACCTGTAAAAATGCTGCTGCCGTATATTCTCAGAAGTAGTAATATAACTTCTTTAAGGTTTTTATTTGAACTATTTTTAACAAATTCCTTTAGCTTATTTTTGTCGACTATAAACTGAAAAGTGCTTTTAATATCAAATTCGGAAGCCATTCTTAAATAGCCGCTATTTTCCAGTATCTTCAATGTAGAATGGAGAAGACCTTTATTTATGTTTCTTTTCGAGTATGCGGATATATACTCGGGATTTAAAATTATTTCAGAGCTAGGCTGAATTCCCTCAGCAATTTTATTATAATCACAGATAGCATTATATACAGAATGTATAATTCTTTTATCGGGATGAGAATTAGATAAAAAGTAATTATGGATATTTATATCGGAGTCATCATAAAGGAGATAAATAAACGATTCCTTGCCGTCTCTTCCTGCTCTTCCGATTTCCTGATAATAGTTTTCAATGGAACCGGGAATATTATAATGAATAACCAATCGGATATCTTTTTTATCAATACCCATTCCGAAAGCATTTGTTGCTGCTATAATCGGAATATTATCATTTAAAAAATCTTCCTGTATCTTCTTCCTTTCCTCGTGAGCTAATCCCGCGTGATAATAACTACAGCTGATCCTCTTAAAAGTCAGAAATTCAGAAACTTCCTCAGCATTCTTTCTGGATGAAGTATAAATAATTGCTGGAGTTTTAAATCTTGAAATCAGTTCAAGGCATTTATCTTTTTTCTTCTTCGTAATAATAAGGTTTAAATGCAGGTTATCACGTTCAAAACCTTTTATAAAAACATTTGGAGACGATAAGTTTAGCTGGATAGTAATATCTTTTATTACTTCAGGTGTAGCTGTTGCGGTAAAAGCTGCAATATTTTTAATCCCGATGAACTTTATAAAATCTAAAATCTTCCTATAGCTCGGTCTAAAATTATGTCCCCATTCACTGATACAGTGAGCTTCATCCACAAACAGAAAAGAAGGATTTAATTTTTTTATCCTTTCAGCAAAAGTAATATTCTCAAGTCTTTCAGGAGCAACATAAAGCAGCTTAATTTTACCATATGAAATATTTTGAAGGACATCTTCGGTTTCATAGAAGTTCATGGTGCTGTTTATAAATGCAGCTAAAGTTTCCCCGCTTCCCGCAGAAGAGTTTAAAGAATCAACCTGATCTTTCATTAAAGCAATTAAAGGAGAAATTACAATTGAAAAGTGTTCCGATATAAGAGAGGGAATTTGATAACATATGGATTTCCCCGCACCTGTAGGCAGAACAGCTAAAACATTATCTCCCTGTAGAATTGCATCAATTATTTCTTTTTGTCCAAAACGAAAATTCTTATGCCCGAAATATTTTTCAAGTGCTTGAATAGGAAGCATTAATAAGTCAAAAGTAAAAAGTAAAAAACTTTATAATGCTCTAATATAAAAAAACCATAAACTATAATCCTCTAAATGTGACATATTTTATTATGCCCTGCTAGGAATATGTAAAGATGACATCTCTTAAAAGAAAAATTCTCTTTAATTTTTTATTAAAATGTAAGTTTAGGTTGTTTCTCTTTATTTAGGGATCGGGATGAACCCCTGGCCTTTAAAAAAATTTAATCTTACCTCTATTTTAGTTAAATTTACTGATTAAATATTTTGTAGATTATGAATTCAATTGAAACAAACAGCTTAACAAAAATATATACTTCTTCGTTCGGTAAAAAAAATGTACAGGCACTTACGGAATTGAGTCTATCTGTTGAAAGAGGAAGTATTTTCGGACTTTTAGGACCAAATGGGGCAGGCAAAACAACCCTTATTAAAATTCTGCTGGGTATTACATTTCCTACTTCAGGGCAAGCTAATATTTTGAATGAAGATATTTCAAACTATAAAATAAAAAGCCGGGTTGGATACCTTCCTGAAAATCATAAATATCCTTCTTATTTAACCGGCGGGAATGTTCTTAAATTTTTCGGAAAACTTAACGGATTAGATGGAAATATTTTTGAAAAGAAAATTGATGAATTACTTGAATTGGTTAAATTATCCAAATGGAAAAAGACTAAGGTAAGAGCTTATTCAAAAGGAATGATGCAGAGATTAGGATTAGCACAGGCCCTGATAAATGATCCTGATCTGATCTTCCTGGATGAGCCCACCGATGGTGTCGATCCCATCGGAAGAAAAGAGATAAGAGATGTCCTTCTAAATTTAAAATCACAATCAAAAACTATTTTTTTAAATAGTCATTTACTCTCGGAAGTGGAGTTAATCACCGATAGAGTCGGTATCCTCAACAAAGGAAAACTGCTTCGCGAAGGTACTGTAAAGGAATTTACGGAAAAGAAAGAGGAGTTTACAATAAATATTGAAAATGAGCTTTCCCCTGAAGTTTTATCAGGATTGCAAAAAGAGGGCATTTTTTCATATGTGAAATTGAATTCTTATTCAGTTAAGGTAGCCGATATCAAAGAACTCAACCGGTTTATCGATCTAATGCGGAATAAGGGAATCTTAATTAAAGAGATTGTTCCCCTTAAAAGCACATTAGAAGAAATGTTTATTTCACTTATTGAAAAATCGGAGAAAGAGGGGAATAGTTGAAAAATATTATAGTTATAACCATGTCTACTTTAAGAGAAGCTTTGGCTAGAAAAGTGTTCCTCTTTTTCATAGGTATATCTGCAGTAGTAATTATAGCATTAGCACTTATATCAGCATTTGCAAATATACCATTATCTAGTATGCATGTCTCCGGAAACCGGATGATTGGAAGTGATATGGTCACAACATTTGAAATGATAATTATAAACCCCCTGGCTAATCTTTGCCTGTTGCTTTCTATATTTTCCAGCGCCAGTTTTATACCCGTGATGCTTGAGAAGGGGAATATAGATTTACTTTTATCTAAACCAATTTCTCGTGCGCAGCTTCTTTGGGGGAAATACTTTGGCGGAATTTTAGTCGTTTTATTAAATATAGCCTTTTTAATTATTGGTGTCTGGATTATTGTTTCTATAAAATTTGCTTATTGGAACTTTGCCGTATTATGGTCAATTCTGCTAATTACATTTGCTTATGCAGCACTCAATTCAATAATTGTTCTATTAGGAGTTATTACAAAAAGCTCGATGTTTGGAATGATGACAGCTTATTTAATTTATTTAATATTAAGCCCTCTTTTACTCGCTTCTAAAGATAGAATGATTCCATTCTTGGAAAATAAAATATTGAATACTGTTTTAGATGCATTTTATTATATTTTGCCCAAGATTTCGGAACTTCTGGGAAAGAATATTTATAATTTAGCTTCCGGCACTAATATTGAAGTACAGCCGATAATTACTACATTTTTATTCTTAATATTTATCATGATACTAAGCGTTGAAATTTTTAAGAGGAAAGACTTTTAATTTGAAGAGAGTAATATTTATTAGTGTTGTTTCGATTCTGATTTTAATTTCAGGATGTAAAAAAAATGAAACTATATCGCCATTGACAAAGGCTCAAAAACAAGCTTTCAATTACCTTCCCGAAGAATCCCTGTTTATAATGTATCTAAATCTGAATGAACTCCGCAGAACGGATTTCTGGGAACCCTATTTTAAGTCTTCAATTTTAGGAAGCAGCCTAAATGACAGGTGGTTCAGTAAATTTGAAAATGTAACGGGTGCAGGGATAAATAAAGGCATCTCTCAAGTTTTTTTAGCCTCAAATGGAAAAGAATACAATACTGCTGTTATTATTCTGGATAAAAAACAGAATAAAATACAAGAACAGATTGAACAATCCGGAAGTTTTGAAAAAGAATTTATTGCAGATAAGCCTGTGTATAAATTAAAGGGAAAGCCATCCCTTGAATTCTATTTTATAAATGATTCCACAGTACTATCAGCAAACAATTTTAATTATATAAAAACAGTTCTTCAGAAGGGACAGAATTCTTTAATTAATAATAAATCGTTTATTAATATTATTAAGAACATAAAAAATAAGAATCAGTATTGGATTGCCATTGATGACGGCCCATTTGCAATAAATTATATCCGGAAACTCCTTGGAGTTAATGAAAAATTTCCGGTTGCCAGTATATTAAAGTCAATAAACGGTGTAACATTAGCCGCACAATTTGATGATGGTGTGGATATTGAATCAAATTGGAATTGTAAAGATTCAAAGAATGCCTATCTATTATCAACTGCAATAAAAGGTGCCTTGGCGATGGATCTTTTAGCGGGCGGAGATTATTCACTTGGAAAAATTTTGCAAAAGACCGAAGTAGAGAGACTGAACTCTCAGGTTAATCTTCAATTAGAACTAAAGGGAGACGATATTAATAAATTAAAAGATTTAGCTAAACAAATAAATACGGAAAGAAAATTATAAGGAATAAAATGATTGAAGAAAATTTAAAGCTTGAAGATCTTCTTGGGAAAAATAATTTTAATGATGAAGGTATTAATTCAGTAGCAATAATTGGCGCCGGTGTAATGGGGCAGGGGATAGCTCAAACAATCTCCTCTTCAGGTATTGAAGTCACTATAATTGAAAAAAACAAATCAAATTTGAACAATGCCAAAGAATCACTATCCGATTCTATTGATAATGAAATAAAAAGATGGGCATTAACGCAATCTGAAAAGAGAGCAATTTTCGGACGAATTAGCTGGGAATTGTCTATGGAAAAAGTTAAAGAATGTGATTTAATTATTGAAGCTGTGGATGAGGATTTCGAATTAAAAAAAGAAATCTTTAAGACTATAGATAAGCTGGCACGAAAAGAAACTATTTTGGTTTCTAATACGTCAACATTAAGTTTAACAAAAATAGCTGAGACAACTCATAGGAGTGATAAAATAATCGGTATGCATTTTCTAAATCCCGTGCCGAAAGTTCCTCTTGTAGAATTAGTTAAATGTTTATATACCTCAAATGAAACTGTAGAAAAGATAAAGATTTTTGCAGCAAGAATAGGCAAAACTGCTGTTGAGGTATATGAGTATCCGGGATTTGTTACAACACGCGCTATAGTTCCATTGCTCAATGAAGCTATGTATATACTTCTCGAAGGAGTAGCCACAGCTAAAGATATTGATACAGCTATGAAACTGGGTTATAATTTCCCGAATGGCCCTTTAGAAATGGCAGATATGATGGGGCTTGATGAAGTTTTGGCATGGATGGAAACTCTCTGGAAAACTTTAGGAGAGCCGCGTTACCGCGCATGTCCTATTCTACGTAAACTCGTCAGAGAGAAAAAACTTGGTAAAAAGACTCATGAGGGCTTTTATAAATATGATGAATCTGGGAAAATTATATCACAAGGGGAAAAGTTATGAAAGTTTTGGTTTTAAATTCCGGGAGTTCTTCAATTAAGTATCAATTTATAGATACTGAAACAAAAACCGCTCTTGCTAAAGGTGTTGTCGATAGAATCGGGATGAGCGGAGCTGTGTTAACACATTCAAGGTACGATGGTGATAAAATCAGGATTGCCGGTGAAATCCTTGACCATACAAGTGCCATTCAATATGTTATTGGTGTGATGCTTAGTAAAAATCATGGAGTAATTGATGATAAGGATGATATCGATGCGGTTGGGCATAGAGTTGTACATGGAGGTGAAACATTCTCCGAGTCTGTATTAATTACTCAGGAAGTAATTCGTGTACTACAGGAAAATATAGAACTGGCTCCATTACATAATCCTTCAAACATAAAAGGGATTCAAGCTGTAGAGAATATTATGCCCGGTAAACCTCAGTGCGCCGTTTTTGATACCGCTTTCCATGTTAAAATGCCTCCGAAAGCTTACTTATATGGAATACCCTACGAACTTTATAAAAAATATAAAATACGAAGATATGGTTTCCACGGAACTTCACATTTATATGTTTCAAATAAGGCTGCAGAAATATTAAATAAAAATATAAATGAGCTTAAAGTAATCACCGCTCATCTAGGTAACGGCTGCAGTATGGCTGCTGTAAATAAAGGAAGATCTGTTGATACATCAATGGGTTTTACACCCCTTGAAGGCTTACTTATGGGAACTAGAAGCGGAGATATTGATCCTTCACTGATTTTATATATTATGGGAAAAGAAGGATTAGCCTTAAACGAAGCATCGACTCTGCTGAATAAACATGGAGGATTAATTGGTATAAGTGGTGAAAGTAGTGATATGAGAGAGATCCTTACAGCAATTAAGGACAATAATAAGAGAGCTAAGTATGCTTTTGAGGTCTTCTGCTATAGGATAAAGAAATATTTAGGAGCTTATACGGCAGCAATGGGAGGATTAGATGTATTTGTTTTTACGGGCGGAATCGGTGAAAATTCTCCCGAAGTAAGAAAAGAAGTATTAACCGGAATGGAATTTTTTGGCATCGAGCTGGATGATGAGCGGAATAAAAATAATGATATTAAGATTTCAACCGATTCATCAAAAACAATAGTCCTTCGAATACCAACAAATGAAGAGCTTGTTATTGCCATGGATACCGGTGAAATAGTAAAAAATATTGTTGAAAAAAATATTGCTTAAACAAATCTACTTTCATAAAATTATTATCTTAGAATAGACGGAATATCTTAAACTGTGGCTGGACCGGTTTTATTATATTGAGATATTTAGTATAATATTTTTACTAATTTTTTATTTTATAAATGCCTTCAATTCATCAAACTTCAGTTATAGATCCGGGTGCAGAAATTTCGGAAGATGTGGAAATTGGACCTTTTTGCTTTGTAGAGGGAGATGTAAAGATTGGAAAAGGGACTAAACTTCTCAATCATGTTACAATATATAATGGTGCGAGATTAGGAGAAGATAATATAATATTTCCCGGCGCAGTAATCTCCGGTATCCCTCAGGATTTAAAATTCAAAGGACAGCCTTCAGAAGTTGTTATAGGAAATAAAAACACAATCAGGGAATGTGTAACAATAAGCCGGGCAACCATGGAACCATTTAAAACAGGTATAGGCAATAATTGTTTGCTTATGGCTTATTCTCATGTTGCCCATGATTGTTTTTTAGGTGATTATTGCATCTTAGCAAATTCGGTTGCATTAGGCGGTCATGTAACTGTTGAGGATTATGTAATCTGCGGCGGTTTAGTTGGCATTCATCAATTTGTAAAGATCGGGAAACACTCTATGATTGGAGCTCATTCCATGGTTGTTAAAGATGTGATTCCCTTTTCATTGTTTTCCGGAGACCCTTTAAAATACTCCGGCCTAAACACTACCGGATTAAAAAGACGCAATTTCTCTCCTGATTCTATTGAATTCCTAAAGAAAGCTTTTAATATACTTTTTAACTGTAAGTTAAATGTTTCCCAGGCAGTAGAAAAAATCGGAAATGAACTTCCACAAACTGAAGAATTAAAAGATTTAGTTAATTTTATTAAGAACAGTAAGCGCGGTATTTCAAAATAATAGTTATATTTTAATAATGAATATATATTTAATAAATGCACGCAAACATTGTCATTCTGACAGAACGGAGTGGAGTGAAGATATCTCCAAAGCTTGAAAATTTTAAACTATTTTATGATATTTTATTTGCTCAATTATAAGAATATTTATAGTTGCCCTAACATAAGTTAATTAATTAAGCCTTTTTATAATTTAAACTAAGTATTTATATGGATTTAGGATTAAAAGGAAAAGTTGCTCTCGTGACTGCTGCCAGCAAAGGAATTGGGAAAGCAATAGCAATATCTCTCGCCGCAGAAGGATGTGAAATCTCAATTTGTTCAAGAACAAAAGAGGATCTTTTAGGTTGTGTCTCGGATATTAAAAGATTATTTGGAATTGAACCCTGCTGGAGCGTTTGTGATTTAAATAAGCTGCAGGACATAGAGAATACAGTTGCTTCAACAAACAAACAATTAGGCACCATAGATATTCTTATCAACAACTGCGGAGGTCCTTCTGCAGGCAGCTTAAAAGATCTAAATGAAGAAAATTGGCAGGCCGCTTATGAACAGATTCTATTGAGTGTAGTTAGATTTTGTAATCTTGTAACCCCTGATATGATAGCCAAAGAATGGGGAAGAATTATTAATATTACTTCTGTTGCTGCATTACAACCCATAGAAAATTTAATGCTTTCAAATACTATACGTAATGCTATTATTGGTTTCGCGAAAACTCTTAGCAATGATGTTGCAAAGTTTAGTGTGACTGTAAATAATATTGCACCGGGATATACTCTAACTAACCGTTTATATGAATTAGCCGTAAATGAAGCAAAAAAGAAGGGTATTTCACATGAAGAGATTTTAGTTAATATGTCAAAAGATATACCCATGAACAGACTCGCCAGACCCGAAGAGATAGCATCGGCTACAACATTTTTAGCTTCTACACAAGCGAGCTATATTACAGGCAACACAATCCAGGTAGATGGAGGATGGATTAGAGGGATTTAAGTGTAGCGCGAAACTCCGTTTCGCACAATCTGCGATATCTGTATCTTATTTTAACAAAACCATCTTAATAGTCCTGCTATATTCCTTACCCGAAATAGAATTCACATAAAGTTTTGCATAATAAACACCGGAACTATTATTTTCAGCGTTCCATTCCACTTCATACGTACCTTTTGGCTTGATTTCATTTTCTAAGACCTTTATTATATTTCCGAGAACATCGATAATCTCTATTTTAATTTTGCTTTTTTCAGAAAGGACAAATTTGATCTTCGTGGAAGGATTAAAAGGATTTGGGTAATTTTGAAATAATTCAAAATTATTAGGGATATTATCTAAGCTTTTTATTCCCGTTGAGACTGATTTAAATTTATAGATGTTTCCATCAAAATCGCAAAAATAAAGCTCATTATTTTGATCAACTCCAAATGCAGTTATTTGTCCCGGAGCTTTCAATAAAAATTCATTTTTGGGTGAACTTCCGGCAGCATCCAGAGCCCAGATATTAGAAGTACAATAATCCGCATAAATATATTCTCCAGTCAGCTGAGGAACAGAATTTCCACGGTATACATATCCGCCGGTAATGGAACAGTTACCGGAGCTATGATCATATTCCCATATAGGTAAGGTTAGTCTTGCTGTATCACAATTAGAGGAATTGTAGCAATGTTTTCCTTCCATAATGTTCCAGCCGTAATTTTTCCCGTTTTGAATTGTATCTATTTCTTCCCAAAGGTCCTGGCCTACATCGGCACACCATAATTTCCCGGTCATTTTATCAAAACTAAAACGCCAGGGGTTTCGCAAACCATATGCATAGATCTCTTCTTTATAACCGGATGAATTTCCTGCAAATGGATTTGAAGAGGGAATTGAATAATTCAAATTATTGTTTTCTGAATTAACATCAATTCTGAGGATTTTACCTAAAAAAGTAGTAAGGTTTTGTCCGTTATTTAATGGGTCTCCGCCGGAACCCCCGTCTCCAAATGATATATATAAGTATCCGTCAGGACCAAAAACTACCTTTCCTCCATTGTGATTTGCGAAAGGCTGAGCCTGAGTAAGTAAAATTAATTCACTGCTTATATTGGCTGAATCCGGATTGGAATTAGAGACTTGATACCTTGCAACAATTGTGTGTCTATTAGGAATTGTAGAGGTATAGTCAACATAAAAGAAACCGTTTTGTGAATAATCAGGATTAAAAGCTAATCCCAGCAATCCCATTTCACCGCCGCTGGTAACTTTATTACTTATATCCAGGAATACTTTTACAGAAGAAACGTTAGAATCATTTTGAAAAACTTTAATTATACCTGACTGTTCAACAATAAATATTCTGTTTGTACCGTCCCCAGCTATTTGAAAGTCTACAGCATTTGAAAATGATATATTGGGAAAAGCTTTTACAATTTCATATTGTGCAAAAGTTTTTTTACCACATAATAGAAAGATTAAAAGTAAAAAAAATATTTTAAAGTATTTTATGGTCACTTGTTTTACTCTTAGCAGTAGACCGGCTGCCGGATTTTACAACTTTATTATTTTTCTTTACTGGAGTTTCTTTTCTTTGATTGTTAATTATTTTTATAAATTCATCAACTTTATATGCTGACTTTTCCGAAGCTTTTCTTAGTTTTTCAAAAAATTCAAAAGTTTTCTTAAGTTCTTTCTTGAAGTCAGTTATAATGGCTGATGTATTTTCATTATTTAATTCAGCTTTATCAGATTTTCTTTTCTTCTTAATACCATTCTTCAAATAATCTATACTCTTAAGTGTGAATATCCAGTCTAATAATTGCTCCATTCTTTCTTTGTTATAGTAACTTACACCTTCAAATTCATTTACATTTAAATAAACAGCAGATTCTCCGTGAAAAAGATCTGAAATTAATTGCTCTTCAGCGGAAATTCCCTTGTCTGTTTTTCTATTATTGCCTGAATTGTTATTATTAATAAAATTATTTCCGTCCGAAGAAAAGAATTTAACTAAAGCTGACTGCTCATATATCTTTTCATGACTATGATGCAGTGCAAGTAAAACTTCATCGATAGGTTTATTTAACCGTAATTCATTAAATGTTACTATTCCGTTTTTAACATCTGTAATTGTATTATTTAAAACAGTTATCAGAAAAAATATTTCACTGTTTTCTTTTCTTTTATTTCCATTAAATATGGTTGTCCGCGAAACGGCATCTTTAAACCACTTGCTGCTACTTTTTTTCTTTAACTCATTTTCAATAAGAAAAGAAATATTTTGACAGACATTCATATCTTCTTTGATATTTTTAAGTATATGCTCTTTATCAAATGGCTGGTGTTTAAAGTTCTCAACATGCTTTAAAAAATTATTCAATTCATTATTTATTTTTTCAGGCATATCATTTGTATCGGAATTAAATTGAGAGGGAGCGGAGAAGCAGAATTCATTGAATTCTTGGATAACGGACGGGTTATTTAATTCTTTAAAGGAATTATGAACCGGAGATAGATTTAGCTCAATAAAGGATTGTTCAATTGAATAAACCCCGCTATTCCCAATCAGTCTTTTTAATCGTTCATAATCTCCATTAGAGTCATAAAACTCTTTGAAATCCAGTAGAACTCTGTACTCGTAGCCTTGAAGTGAGAAATAAGTTCCAAAATCGTTAATATCTTTTCCGCTGTACAGATATTCGAGATTGGTTTTATAGTCTTTAAATGAATAAAAGAATTTATGGTCATCCTTCAGTTCCAAAGCATCTGCAAGTTTTTTATTATTTAGATTACCGTTATTCATTTTGTTTACGGAATAATTTATAGTGCCGCTGCATTCGTGATAAGAATTATTATATACAACAAGAGCTCTTTCTCCATTTAATTTGTTTGAAAAAGCAAAAACATTTTCATTTATATTTCCAAAATTGTCAATGAAATCATACAATTCGAAATTTTTAACCTGGCTGAATAAATATCTTTTCTTCATCAAAGGGAAAATCTCATATTCATGCCTGGTAACCAGGTTATCATCAATGAACTCATCATAATAAGCCCGTTTATATTCCATGCCGTACTTTTCAGAAAACCCTTCAATTTGCCCATGAGCAAACATTGGTAAACCCGGCAATGTAACCATAAGCATAGCAATACCGAAATATTTGTCTCCTTTACCGAACTGGTTAACTGCAGTTTCTTCATCCGGATTGCTCATAAAGTTTACATAGCGTTTTAATATCTCCGGATTAAACTCAATTGTATTTCTAATTAACTCCCGGTACTTGTTGTTTTCTTCTTTCATAAGCATATGCATAAAAGCACTATTATAAACACGGTGCATACCTAAAGTTCTTACAAAATAACCTTCCATCAGCCAGAAAGCTTCGGCAAGAAGTAGTGTATTCGGCATTTCATTATTGATTCTATCAACGACTTCCCTCCAGAATTCAACCGGCATTACTTCATCAAATGCAGAGCGGGTCATTGAATAATCGGAACGTGATGGAATTGCTCCTCCGGTTCCCGGCTGAGGAAACCATAATCTCTGGTAATGCTTTTTAGCAAGCGTCATTGCCGCATCAAAACGAATGATAGGGGTTTTCCGTGCCACATGCATTATTGTTTGAATAAGGGATTCTCTGACTTCCGGGTCCAGAAGGTTAAGCTGGGCAGTATCATTCCAGGGCATATGAGTTCCATCATTTCCATGATAAATATATCTCGTGTCTCCGGTATATGAGTCCCTCCTTTGAAAAACCACCGCTGCATCTTCTCTTGAGTAATATTTGTCTTCTATCCTGACTTCTACTCTCTGATCATCGGATAAGTTAGGTCCGTAAAATGTATAACCCGGATATGGAGGATAACTCGTTTGTATAAAATAATTTGGCTTTTCAGTCACCCATTTAGAATATATTCCAGTATGGTTGGGAACCATATCACTGGCCATTCTAATTCCTCTTTGCCAGGCCCTGTCTTTCAAATTTTGAAATGCTTCCTCGCCGCCAAGGTCATGTGCAATTACATAATCAAACAATGAATAAGCCGAAGCGACTGCATCAGGATTCCCGGTATAATGTTTTATTTTTTTTGAGGCACTGCTTCTCTCCCAGATTCCTATCAGCCATAATGCCGTAAAATTCCATTTAGCCAAATTATCAAGTTCTTCATCAGGTACCTGATCTAGTCTTGTTATACTTCTTTGATATTTTTTTGAGAGTTGATCAAGCCAGACAAATGAATTTTTGGCTATCATAACAACACTTGGCATCCAATCTGTATCTGCAGTAAACTTTTCAGCTTCAGAATAGTAAAATCTTTTTTCGTTTTCACTGAGCTCCTCACCCATTAACAATTTATTTCTTATCATTTGCAGATATTCTGCATCATATTTATAAACCGGAACGGGCGGCGTACCTTTTCCGCCTCCAAACTGCAGAAATAATTTAAGATCTTCATTTATCAAATCTTTGCTTTTTAAGATTCTATCTTTAAACTTATCATAAATGTAAATACCCCATTTTTCTAAAATATAATCTAATTGTCCTTCAATATTATAAGGACTTGCAACTATTGGCTTACGTAAGAATTGAAATAGAGGAAGATTCTCTGGTCCAAACGGTTTTTCAGTTATAAAAAATTGTTCTGTTATTCCAAGAGTTTCAATATACTTCGATTTTTTTGTAAGCGTTTTATCCGAGTATAACTCTTCTAGACTTGTTGTTGCAGGATTACTGTTTTCAAGCTGAAGAATAATTAATTCTTCGAGAATAATTTCTCTGTTAGGCTTCCCTCCGGTATTAATAGTTAAGTATTCTTCCGGAGTTATTTTCCCCTTAAAAACTTCGAGAGGAGGAAATTCGTTAAGATACTCCAATAAAACCTTGTTAATCTCCTTCTCTTCCAGATGTAATAGAAGATATTTTATACTTCTATCCAGGACACCGGGATTTTCTCTTTCTTCGTAAATTCTAATCAGGTAGTGAAAAATTTCATGAAGAAGACCTAACGCATTTAAATTACCTGGTACAACTAGATTATTTAAGTTCCCTTCGGATTTTCTTTTAGTATTTATCTTTTCAGATAATAGCCGGGCCTGGTGAAAATCGGCAATAATTAAGTCGCCATTAAGAGAGAAGAGTGATTTATCGAAATTATACTTATTTCGAGTTGCCTTAGAAACATGAAAATGATATTTAATATTTTGATATTTAGAAACCATTATTTATCCTCAATATATACTAATTCTAGTTTACAATAGATAATATAACAAATCCTGGAAGAAAATTTGGTGGGAAAGTTAACAGATTGGAGAAAAGTTCAAGTGCTAGAACAAGTTCAAGTATTTATAACTCTATTAACATATTCGGGAAAAGATTCTCGCCACCATCCCCAGTCACCGCCGGAACTTTGTTTAATATCGAGTAGAAAACCGATATCTTTCTGGTGTAATGTGGCTGACAATCTTTTATTTTCATCTAGATTCGGATCCCATTCACCGGTACCAAGAATAATTTTCATTGCTCCAATTTTACCTAAATACCATGGATCTTCAAGATTGGGCATATAATCAGGAGGATTATTAAAATAACAGTTGTCGTCATAATATCCCCAAATAAATCTTTTGATATCAAAAAACCCCCCCAAACTTATTATCGCATCAACTTTATCAGGATGTTTAAATGCAAAGTTAACTGCATGATAACCTCCAAACCCGCATCCTCCAAGGATTACTTTTTCTCTTTCTGTTTCATACATAGCATATTCTATTACATCATGAAGTATAACATTTTCATATCCTATATAGGTTTTAACACGATCAGAAGGATGAATTGAGTAATTGAACCAGCTGTCGCTATCAATTCCATCCGGACAATAAACTTTTATTCTGCCTTCCTCGATTAAATTTGAAACTGAATTAATAAGCCCATTATCTTTATAAATATAATATTTATCTTGAGCTGTTGGGAATAAAACAACCGGGAGTCCACTATGACCGAAAACCAGCATATTGAATTCTCTGCTCAAATAAAGAGTATGCCATTTATGATATTCTTCTTTCAAAAAATCACCGCAAATAAAGGTTATAACTAAAAAATTCGGGGATGTAATATATTGAAAATGTTAATTTATTGTAAGCGGAGAAAAACTAATTAACTGAAGTTACGCAAACATTGTCATTCTGAACGGAACGAAGTGAAGTGAAGAATCTCATATCTTAGATTTTGCGCCATTTTAATATAATTCTCTTCACTCTTATTATAAAAAACATGCAATTGCGTAACTTCAGTAATTAATTCAAGTTAATTGTCATTCTGAAGGAGTCTTCGACTGGGAAAAGTCAATTTCATCAAAAATTTCATTCGAAATTGACTTTTCACCGTTCAGGAAAATTATATTTTCATAAAATATAAGTTAAAATTACATCTTAATAAATTCAACTCTTCTATTATTTGCTTTACCTTGAGCTGTATTATTATCGGATACCGGTTCTATTTCTCCTTTTCCATCTGTTTCCATTCTTGCATCTTCAATGCCAAATTCGACTGTCAGTGAATTTTTAACAGAAACAGCTCTTCTTTTTGATAAATCAAGATTGCTATTATCATCGCCGTCACTATCGGTGTGCCCTATAATTTTAACTTTTACATCCGCATTGTCTTTTAAGACTTTTGCAATATCTTTTAATGTACCATACGATTCAGGCTTTATTTTATCAGAATTGACATCAAAAAGGATTCCGTGTGTAACTAGTTTTCCTTCAGTCATCAACTTGCTGCGGGTATCCGGTGCTCCTGCAGCAATCCTTATATTTGATATGAGAGCAGCCCCATCTTCAAATCTGATCCGGTCCATTTTAACATCTTTAACCGGAAAGGCTTTGGGTAAATCAAACAATTTGTTTTGATTTTGATAAAGGCGAACCCGTGATTTCTGAACCCAGATGGAAATATGATATTTTTGATTCTCCTTTTGATATAATGTATTATTATCTTTTGTGCCATCTAATCCAAGTCCTTCTCCTTCATCACCATTAATATAAGTGCGATAACCTGGTCTGCCGTAATATTCAACATAAAACATGAAGCCTGCTTTTCCGGGCACGGATCCATAATCAAAAGTTTTTTCATTTATGCTCTGTATTAACCTAAAACTATATCCGGCCATATTGCCTTCTTCACCTTTAACAGGTATTACATCAAATTCAATGGTGTAATTTTCGGGGAGTGTTAAAAGTTCATCAGTCCACATTGCATTACGCATGGAAAATTGAACCCAATTACCGGGAAAGAGATTAGTAGTCACTACCTCTGCTGAACCGTTTGTATTCCATAAAGCTGGAAAATCACCTGTATTGTCCTGAGAAAAATCTTCAAAATACAGAATTTGTTCACCAGGAATAAAATCATATTTGGAATATGATTTTAATTCATCGGACTTTGCAGAACCGGAACTATTTTCATTGTTTGCTTCAACATTACTATCATCATTCTGATCAGTTTCTTTTTCTTCATTATTCGTATCAGTTGCATTATCGATTGCCTCTTTTGTTTTCTCCTCAACTTTCTCCTTTGCCTTTTTTAAAATGTCGAATTGAGCATGTGCCGGAAATAAAATTGCAGCTAAAAAAAAGATTGTAATAAGAATTCTTGGGAACATATTCCCCCCTTTGTTATTTGGTTTTTAAGTATGAAGAATTTATTTACTTATTCACTTAAATCTAATAGAAAAAGTTATAAAAGAAAAGTAAAATAATAACATTCAGTAGAAAATAAATTTATGGTTTTCCTGCTATTCATTAAAGCATCAAATACTACTCAGATACGCTTCACATACGCTTCACATACGCTCCACATACGCTCTGTATCCAGTGAGAATGATTATTTCCAAAATTTCCTATTCTTAAAGATCATAAATAATTGCTATTATTTTATCATTGAGGTATTTTTAAGTTTATCTTAATTTACAGTTATGAATCAAACTCCCTTAATGCTTCAATATAATAAGATTAAAGAAGCTCATCCCGATACGATCCTTTTATTCAGAATGGGTGATTTCTTTGAAACTTTTGAAGAAGATGCAAGAATCGCCGCAAAAGTATTAGGAATTACTTTAACAAAAAGAGCAAATGGTGCCGCCGGTGAAGTTCCGCTTGCCGGTTTTCCTCATCATGCAATTGATACTTATCTTCCTAAATTAGTCCGTGCAGGATATAGAGTTGCAGTCTGCGAACAGATTGAAAATCCAAAGTTTGCAAAGGGAATAGTAAAAAGAGATGTTATTGAGGTTGTAACTCCTGGGGTTGCCTTTTCCGATAAGCTGCTGGATCATAAAAAAAATAACTATTTAATGGCTATTTGCATCAAATCTTCTTCTGCAGATACAGAAAATATTGCCGGTATCGCATTTTCAGATATTTCCACCGGCGAATTTTATACTTATGAAATATTAGCTCGGTTAATCCAGCAGCAAATTGAGCTCATTTCTCCTTCTGAAGTCCTTGTGCAGAAAAAAGATCGGGATTACCTCGATAAAATAATTCATAAAATTAATCCCTCTATCCGGGTAACCAAAGTTGATGATTGGATATTTAATTTTGAATATGCAAAAGAACTGCTGATAATGCAGTTTAAAACAGTCACTTTAAAAGGATTTGGTATTGAAAATTTTATTCCCGGAATAATAGCTTCCGGAGTAATACTAAATTATTTACAGGAAACACAAAAGGCTAACTTATCTCATTTAAATAAAGTCTCTGCTTATAATCCCTCAGAGTATATGGCCCTGGATTATTCAACAAAAAGAAATCTTGAAATAACATCTTCAATGCATGATGGGGGAAGAGAAGGTTCTTTAATTTCTATTCTGGATAAAACAGAAACGGCAATGGGAGGAAGATTATTAAAAAAATGGATCTCCTCTCCTTTAAAGAAGCTCGATCTTATATTAAAAAGACAGGAAAGTGTCGAAGAGCTGTTAAAGAATAAAAGCTTAAGAAATAGTTTATTATCTGAATTAAAGGAAGTTGGAGACCTTGAAAGGCTTATTTCAAAGGTATGTACCGGTAGAGCTAATCCACGTGAAATTATAAGTATTAAAACATCTTTAAAGAAAATTCCTTTCATTAAAAATCTCTTAAATTCTGTCTCGGTAAAAACATTAGTCCAGCTCAAAGATAATTTAAACCCACTTGATAAATTGGTTGATAAAATCCAAACAGCGATAGTAGATTCCCCTTCATTAAGTATTGTTGATGGAGGCATAATCAAAAATGGATTCAGCCCTGAACTGGATGAATTAAGAGATATTTCCCTGCACGGTAAAGACTGGATAGCAAATTTACAGAAAACAGAGAGAGATATTACAAAAATATCTTCTCTAAAAGTGAATTTTAATAAGGTTTTTGGTTATTATATCGAAATAAGCAACGCTCATAAAGATAAAGTACCGGATACTTATATCCGAAAACAGACATTAGTCAATTCGGAAAGATTCATCACTCCTGAATTAAAAACTTATGAAGATAAAATCTTAAATGCTGAAGAAAAGATCTATGATCTGGAATCTCAATTATTTAATGAGATCAGATTAATAGTGGCAGCGGAAGCAGAAGGCATTCAGCAGAATGCAAGATTAATTGCAATGCTTGATTGTTTTATTTCTTTTGCTGCATGTGCTTATGAATATAATTACATTAAACCTGAACTGAATGAAGAACTGGAGATAGAAATTATAGATGGAAGGCATCCGGTAGTTGAAAGAATTCTTCCTCCGGGAGAAAAATATACTCCTAATTCTTGCAGATTAGATAATGAAAAAGATCAAATAATAATATTAACTGGTCCGAATATGGCTGGAAAATCTGTCTATCTGCGCCAAATGGGTTTAATTGTTCTGCTGGCCCAGATTGGTTCCTTTGTCCCGGCCAAATCGGCTAAAGTAGGTCTAGTGGATAGAATCTTTACACGTGTAGGAGCAAGCGATAATATTTCTGCCGGAGAGAGTACATTTTTAGTCGAAATGCAGGAGGCAGCCAATATTTTAAACAATGCAACAAAAAACAGTTTGATTTTACTCGATGAAATTGGAAGAGGAACCAGTACTTTTGATGGAATATCCATAGCATGGGCTATTACGGAGTTCCTTCATGAAAATTCGGAAGTTTCTGCAAAAACTTTGTTTGCAACTCATTATCATGAATTAAATGAAATGGCAGAAATTTTCCCGAGAATAAAAAATTATAAAGTTGAAGTAAGGGAATATGACGATAAAGTGATATTTTTACACAAAGTAAATTTAGGAAGAGCTGATCATAGTTATGGAATTCAGGTTGCCCAAATGGCCGGCCTGCCAAGATTTGTAACAAATAGAGCTAAAGAAATTCTTCAGAATCTCGAGAGTAAGGAATTAACTCCATATGAGGAAAAGAAAGAGAAACTTAAAAGATTAAAGAAAGAAGAAGATAATCAGATTAGTATGTTTGAGTTTAAAGATGATAAATTACGGGGTGAAATAGACGAGATTGAAATCAATAATCTGACACCGATTGAGGCGTTAAATAAGCTTCATGAATTGAAGAAGAAAGTGAAAGGTGAAACGTCAAACGAGAAATGTTAATCGTTAATTGTTATTTGTTAATCGTTAAAACAGTATGAAGAAAATAAGATTTTTGTTACTTATTACATTTTCTCTCCTGATTTTCTCTTGCGGTAAATCTTATACTCCGGAACAGAAGAAATATATTTCTGAAATTGAAAAGCAGAGAAAAGAAAAAGATGATTATATGAAAAACGATCCCGATTCTCCATTTAATCATGATCCTAACGCTCATTATGGGAACTTAAAATATTATCCCGTAAATCCTGCTTATGTTTTTAAAAGCAAGCTTTATGAATATAAAAATAAGGATACTGTTAAAGTTTTTGGAACAAAAGGAGAGGAAAGAAAAGCAGTAAAGATTGGCTATGTCAAAATTAATTTTGGGAAAGCCATTCCTTCAGCAAACGAAGGTGAGAAAAAAGTAAATGTTTATAAAGGTATAAGCAAAAACTGGAGAGGTATATTACAGTATATGGTTTACAGATTTAACTACCGGAGATGAAACATATGGTGTTGGAAGATATCTTGACTTTGAATATAATCCCGATACAAATTTCGTTTATACTATAGATTTTAATCTTGCTTATAGCCCTTATTGTTCTTATAGTTCTAAGTATTCATGCGCTATTCCGACTAAAGAAGATCATATTGATGTGGCGGTAAAGGCTGGAGAAAAAAGATTTCATTAATTAATTCATATTTACAATTAATCAATGAGTGTGACCAAAAAGTACTTTGTGTAACTTTGTGCCTAAGAGACTTTATGGCTATTATACAATTAATTCGGAGAAAATGTGGTTATAGTTCTTGATAAAAATGTAACCGATAAACAATATGAAAATGTTGTTAAGCACCTGGAAGATTTCGGATTTGCTGTACATAAATCAACCGGCGTTCAGCAGATAGTATTGGGTGCAATCGGCGTTAAACCCGATTTTGATATTAGAAAAGTCAAAATATTAGAGGGAGTGGCTGAAGTCTACAGAATTACAGAACCTTTCAAATTGGCGAGCAGAACATTTAAAAAAGAAGATACAATAATTACCATAAGGGATGTTACAATAGGCGGAAATGAAGTAGTTATGATGGCTGGCCCATGTTCAGTTGAAAGCGAGGAACAAATATTTAAACTAGCTGAAATTGTTTCTAAAGCCGGAGCTAAAATTTTGAGAGGAGGAGCTTTCAAACCCAGAACCTCTCCATACTCTTTCCAGGGCATGGGTGAAGAAGGATTAAAATTATTGAGAAAAGCAGCCGATAAATATAACTTGCTTGTAATTACCGAAGTGATGGAAAATGCTC
Organism: uncultured Ignavibacteriales bacterium; assembly: GCA_963848195.1. Taxonomy (GTDB): domain Bacteria; phylum Bacteroidota; class Ignavibacteria; order Ignavibacteriales; family Ignavibacteriaceae; genus CAVQBP01. The sequence goes on from CAWKCY010000001.1 coordinate 325,693, forward strand.
AAATTCCTCTCATTTCAGAATATACCGATATTTTTCAGATTGGAGCAAGAAATATGCAGAATTTTCCTCTTCTGAATGAAATAGGAAAAACAGCTAAACCGGCAATGTTAAAAAGAGGACTTGCAGCTACCGTTGAGGATTGGTTAATGTCGGCTGAATACATCTTATCAAACGGGAATAGAGATTTGATGCTGTGTGAAAGGGGAATCAGAACATTTGAGACTTATACCAGAAACACTTTTGATCTCTCAGCCATTCCGGTTGTACACAAGAAAAGCCATCTGCCTGTAATTGCCGATCCGTCTCATGCAACAGGATTAAGGGATAAAGTCCTCCCAATGGCAAGGGCTGCAGTAGCTGCCGGTGCCGATGGTCTAATGGTTGAAGTGCACCATGACCCTGAAAATGCTCTGTCCGATGGTCCGCAAGCTCTGCTGCCTGAACAATTTGAAGAGTTAATGACACAAGTAAAATTAATTGCTCAGGTTATCGGGAGAACTATGTAGGAAGTTTAAGCTAAAGTTCAAGTCTTAAACGGATAAAACTTTAAACTTCTTGAACTTGAACTTAAAATGCACTTCATCCTACACTGTAATAAAATTTATGTCATTTAATAAATATCAAACTTAATGAAGAATATTTCCATCATTGGTCTGGGTCTAATCGGGGGATCAATTGCAAAAGCTCTTAAAAATTCAGGAAAAGATTTTATAATCAGTGCTTATGACAAACCCCCAGTTCTTGATCTTGCCATAGAACAAAAAGTAATTGATAACAGGTTAAATAACATTCAAGAAGCGGAAAATTCTGATGTAATTTTTCTTTGCCTTCCCACAGACCTTTCTCTGCAAACATTAATACAGTTGGCTCCGGTCATTAAGGAGAATACGATCATTACAGATGTATGCGGGGTTAAAGGAATTTTTGAAAAAGAATGGACTTCATTAAAGAGCAAAGGTACATATATTGGTGGGCATCCAATGACAGGAAAAGAATCGGGTGGCTTTGAGAATTCCGATCAGCTACTTTTTGAAAATTCCGTTTATATCATTTCCGAAAGCGGAAAGAATAATGATAAAATAAATTATCTCACTGATTTAATTAAGCTGCTGGGCGCCAGAATAAGGTTTCTGGATCCATTCCTTCACGATAAAATTATAGCACAGGTAAGTCATTTGCCCCAGCTGATTGCCGTAAGCCTCGTAAATATAATTCCCAAGAATGGCAATGGAGTAAATTATCTTGATTTTGCCGCTGGCGGTTTTAGAGATATGACCCGCATTGCTTCAGGAAGCTTTGTTATTTGGGAATCTATATTAAAAATGAACAAAGATGAAATAATTTCAGCTCTGGAATTAATGAAGAATGATTTAAATATACTTGAAGATTTACTAAAAGATGAAGAAATAAATTCATTGAAAGTTTTATTCGATAAAGCAAGGGTAAAGAGGGATGAAATACCCAAAAATACTAAAGGATTTATGAACCCGTTATATGATCTTTTTGTCTATGTTAAAGATGAACCTGGAGTATTAAGCAGACTAACGACTGCTCTTTACCAAAATGCCTTAAATATAAAAGATATGGAATTGTTGAAAATAAGAGAAGGTACAGGGGGGACATTCAGAATATCTTTTCAATCACAAAAAGATGCCGATAAGGCCGAAAAAGTAATTAAAGAAATTGGTTTTAATATTAAATAATTAGTAAATTCTTGATTATAAGTATTTGCCTGCTATATAAAGACTGCTAACACAAATTAAGTTAAGATCACTAAAATTATTTGTTGCTTGAATTAATGTAAAAAATTAAAGTAGATTTCACCAATGAAAAGGAGTGACTTAGAACATATAATTAGAGCAGCTGGTGCTATTACCGGATCTCAGGAAATAATAATATTTGGCAGTCAATCTATTTTGGCACAGTTCCCAAATCTTCCGGAAGATAATTTGAATCTTGCCGATAATGAGAATAATTTTAAATTAAGCAATGCAATTATACTTCAATCTATTGAAGCAGATATCATAATTCCGGAATCAGAGGAAAAAACAATATTGGTTGAAGGTTCAATTGGTGAATTGTCTTTGTTTCATAAAACTTTCGGCTATTATGCACAAGGTGTTAGTCCTAATACTTCGAAATTGCCTAAAGGTTGGGAAAAACGATTAGTGGAAATATGTAATGAGAATACAAACGGTATAACCGGTTTATGTTTGGAGGTTCATGACTTAATTATTTCCAAATTATATGCAGGACGAAAAAAAGATATAGCGTTTTTTAAAGCGGCTGTAAATCTGAATTTGTTATCCGATGAGATTTTAATAAAAAGACTTAATAAAACGCCAATTGATGAAAAACAGAAAAAGAGAATTGAAAACTTAATAAAAAAAAATTCCCCAAAATGAATTTACAAGAGCGCTCAGATAAACGGTCAAAAGCATATCATAAATTAATTGCAAAGAAATTGAGCAACAATCCTAAGCTGTGGAAAGTTCCTAAAAACAATTTAATAAGGTGGAAAAAAATGAGAGGTAGACTTCCGTATGCATACTTAGAATGGGAGCATATTCTTAATACGTATACAAAAGAAGAAATTCTATCAATACTTATTAGTGATTCTGAAGATTCGGTACGATTGCGCTCCTCAAGTCCGTTTGTGGGAGTATTAAACGAAAAAGAAAGAAGTAGAATATTTAACAAAATGTCTTAAACGCTGTTGCGAACTCCAGCATTCCATTATTTCTGCAGCTTACATAATTTTAGTAAATAATTACTCTTCTAACCTGAATCCAATTCCATGACTTTTATATGCACTCATTTCTTTATTTTTACTTTGTTAAAATTGTTATAATTTTTTGTTCAATTTTTAAACGATTATTACTATTAATGTATGGAAATTTCTCAAAATTATAGTTCAAAGAATTTCTTTTGGAAGAAAATTTATTATTTCATAGCAGTTCTTTTTTCGCTTGTAATTGCAGTTAAGGCTCAATCAAATGTAGAAATAAAAAAAACATACTATCCAGACGGTACATTAAAGACACAAGGCGATTATGTAAACGATAAACTCGATGGAACTTACCTTGAATATTATCAGGATGGTCATCTATGGAAAGAGTGGAAATATAAAGATGGAAAAGAGGAGGGAATTTCTACATGGTATTTTGATGATGGTATTCTAAGTATTGAATGGAATTATCATAACGGTGAAAAGGAAGGTATCTCCAAATGGTATTATGAAACAGGTGAACTATGGGCAGAACAGAACTATAGCAATGGAAAACTTGAAGGAATTACAAAAACTTATTATAAAAGCGGTGAGCTGCAAGGGGAGTGGAATTATAGTAACGGGATACTCCAGGGGCTCTCAAAAACCTATTTTAAATCCGGAAAGGTTGAAGTAGAAAAAAACTTTTCAAACGGCCTTCTGAATGGGATTACTAAAGTTTATAATCCGAATGGCATAGTAGCGCTTAATGCTTATTTTGTAAATGATAAGATTCAAGGGGAGGTTACTATCTATGACGAAGCTGGAAATTTAAGAGTAAAAGATGATTATATTAATAATGAATTAACAAACCGGGTAAAATTTGATTATACTGGTAAACAGGAGTCCCTGGAAAAAACTGTTCGAAACTATTATGACAATGGCTCCATGAAAGAAGAAATCTTTTATAAAAATAATATGAAAGAAGGAGCCTATCGAATTTATTATGAAAGCGGGTATTTAAAGGAAGAATGGAACTATAGTAATGATACTCTTAATGGTAAATCTTATACTTATTATGAAGATGGAATTCAAAAATCACAGATGCCATATCTAAATGGATTGAAAAAAGGTGTGAATAAAAATTATTATGATACCGGAGAGCTGGAGTCGGAAATATATTATGAAAATAATGTAATGAATGGTATTTATCTAAAATATTATAGGAATGGTAATTTGGAATCTGCTTATAATTATAAGAATAATATAAAAAACGGTGAATCAACAAATTATTATGAAAACGGTCTTGTTAAAACTAAAGGTAATTATACTGATGGTTCATTATTGGGAAAAGTAACTACCTATTTTAAGAATGGTGCTGTTGAACAGATAGCAGATTATAATAATGATGTTCTTAATGGCTGGTTAAGGGTATATTATGAGAATAAAGAACTGAAGAAGGAAGAATATTATAAGAATGGTGTGCTTCAAACCAGGAAAGAATATAGTTCCAAAGGTGTCTTAGTTTCAACATACGGGTACAATAAATAAAGTCAAAAGACAAAAATCAAATGTACTCCTTATTTTTTTCTTTTTACGTGTTTCTTTTATCTTTGGAGTGGCAATTAAGTCTGTTATTAAAGTTATATGAAAAATAAAAACCCACAAAAGTTTACAGTTGGATTAATTCAAATTGGATTAACTAAGAATCCTGATGACAATTTGAGAAAAGCAATCGATTGGATAAATAAAGCTGCCAAACAAGGTGCTCAAGTAATCTGCTTACCGGAACTCTTCCGCTCTCAGTATTTTTGTCAAAAAGAGGATATAAAAAATTTCGATTTGGCGGAAACTATTCCAGGTCCTTCAACTGAAGAAATTGGTAAAATTGCTAAAAAAAATAAAATAGTTGTGGTTGCTTCTATTTTTGAAAAAAGAGCTCCCGGAATTTATCATAATAGTGTAGCATTAATAAATACAGATGGTAAAGTAAGCGGGATTTACAGAAAGATGCATATACCCGACGATCCGGCTTATTATGAAAAGTTTTATTTTGCACCCGGAGATCTTGGCTATAAATCTTTCATTACCCATTATGGAAATATCGGAACCCTTATATGCTGGGATCAATGGTACCCCGAAAGCGCAAGATTGACCGCTTTACAAGGGGCAAGTATCTTATTTTATCCAACTGCAATTGGATGGCATCCGCATGAAAAGAAAAAGGAAGGGAAAGCACAATTCGATTCATGGCAGACCATTCAAAGAGGACATGCAATTGCTAATGGAGTTTATGTAGCTGCATGTAACAGAATTGGATTGGAAAAACTAACCGCTGATTCAGCCGGTATCGAATTCTGGGGCTCATCTTTTATATCAGACCCGCAGGGAGTAATTATTGCGCAAGCCTCCCACAATAAAGAAGAAATTTTAATTGCTGATGTTGACATTGAAAGAATTGAATATATTCGCCGAAACTGGCCATTCCTGAGAGACCGTAGGATTGATTCTTATATCGGGATTGATAAGAGGTTCTTAGCATGAGATTTCCTGCCGAATGGGAACCACACGAAGCTACGTGGATAGGGTGGCCGCATAATAAAAAAGACTGGCCTGGAAAATTTGCTCCCATTCAATGGGTCTATGCGGAAATGGTAAAATATATTTCCCGTGGTGAAAAGGTTCGAATTATTGTAGAATCCGTTCAGCATAAATTAAAAGCCGAAAAAGTATTAAGCTCCGCAAATATAGATTTAAAAAATATTGAATTTTTTATCTTAGAAACAAATCGGGGCTGGACAAGAGATTCAGGTCCCATTTTTATAAAGAATAATGAAAATGAAATTGCAGAAGTAAACTTTAAATTCAACGGATGGGCAAAATATTCCAATTACAAAAAGGATGAAAAGCTTCCAAAATTTATTTCTAAAAAGTTTAAGCTGGACAATATAATTCCCGTGCTATAATAATAATCATGTTGTTCTGGAAGGCGGTTCAATTGATACCAACGGCAGAGGTACTTTAATTACTACCGAAGAATGCCTGCTGGATACTAAAGTTCAGGTAAGAAATCCGGGCTTTACAAAAGAAGACTATGAAGTAGTCTTTAAAAAGTATTTGGGAATTTTCACGATTATTTGGCTGGGAAATGGAATATCGGGAGATGATACTCATGGTCATGTTGATGATTTATGCAGATTTGTAAATCATAACACTGTTGTACTGGCTCAGGAAAAAAATCCCCATGATGAAAATTATACAAAATTAAAAGAAAATAAAGAACGTCATAACGGATATTAAAATTGAAAGTGGCTCTAAATTGGAGATTGTTGATCTTCCCATGCCTTCACCTGTTATTTTTAAAGGTCAGCGCTTACCTGCAAGCTATGCAAATTTTTATTTTTCAAATTACGCAGTATTGGTTCCAACTTTTAATGACCCAAATGACAGAATCGCCTTAGGAATTTTATCTGAATTAATTACAGATCGTCCTGTAATAGGTATTAATGCTGTAGATTTAATTTGGGGTCTGGGAGCTATTCACTGTTTAACACATGAACAGCCGGCTGTATAACTCTTCTATTTTATATTATAACTTTCTCTCCATATTTCAAAGGTTATCCACCAGATTAAATTATCGGCTAGTGAACTATTCCCGTTATAAAAATTCAGTACTAGTTTTGAAACCTTATCATAGTTATATAAATCAAAATTCTTCACATCTTGAGATTCTATTTTATCTAAAACAAAGCTTTTTAATCTAAATAGCAAATCTAGTTTAACGTTATCATTTTTAACTAAACCGGCTTTCCTCTTAATTTTTTGATAGATTCTTGTAAATAACAAATTCTTGTTGAAAGGATAAATAATCTGATCTTTAACTAAAGGATATTTATTAAACTTTTCACCATCAATAATTATTTCCCAGAATAATTTTCCGTTTCTCTTTTCAGAAATATCAAGGCTAAATCCGCGATTTAGAACAGAAGGTTGAATAAAAGGCATAAATGCCTGACATATATTATCCAAAAGTGTTTGGCTTGGTCCGCTAATATTGGCGACTTTAGTTTTTATAAAAAAGGTATCCAGCCAGTTTTCTTTACCAATTAATTCAGGGCTAGGTAAACTTTCAAGTATATTTGAAATATGTTCCATTCCATAGCTTTCCATTTGTATGGCTAATTCATCATTAAAAATATCAGATTTGTCTCTTCTTAAAAGTCTAAATATTGTTTTAACATCCTTTTTTAATAGGGCATCTTTACCAAGAATCAGGAACTTATTTAAATAAGCCCTTCTGAAAATTTCTCCATAAGCTCCGTCTATTATTGAAAATTTAAGATCATTTAATTCTTTATAAAATCTATAGTTCAAAGTTTCAAAAATAGATGAACTTAATCCAAGCTGAGAAACGTTTTTATAAAGATTGTTTATCAGCAAATCAGTTTCGGGAAATGAAACAGTAAAATAGTTATGCTCAATCTTATAATCATTTATAACCCTTTGTGCTATTTCCCCATCGGCAGTATATCTACTGCCGAATGTATGGGTACCAAAATTTGTAATATTATTATTATAAATAAGTTGGAGCAGTACTCTCGAATCAATACCTCCCGAAAGTCCTAAGTTAACTTTTATGCTTTCACTGGAAAGCATATTTAAGAAATTATTGAGTACTTCAGTAAATCCGGATGACGAACTGGATATTTGAAAATCCGGCATCCATGAAAAATTATTTTTCTCAAGTTCATCTGATGATATTTTTATTATCCCGCCGGGACCTAATCTAATTATATTTTTTATCGGGCATCCCCACGATATTTGATGAGGTAGTATCCAACTTGTAGAGAATTCTTCAATGTCAACTGAATTTTTTCTATTAAATCTTGCCGTCCAATCCATTCTTGAAGAAAAAAGAAAATTTGAGTCGATCTGTTGAATATAAATATCCCTTAATCCGAGTTGATCATTAAAAAAAGTAATTACTTCCCGATTCCACGTAATTCCTGCAAAATGCCCGTTAATATTCTTTAAATTTATCCGTTCAATATCTAACCATTTATCCGAATTATATTGTTTTGTAAACCATGGTTCGCTTTCCTGAGGATAAACAGGTATTCCGCAAATTATCTTTCCGGTTGAATCTGAATTAAAACTGTATGTTATATTTTCTTGTTTTCCACCATAAATTAAATTCAGATTCTCTGTGTTTATTTTATTTATTTCACATAAGTCTATAGATGAAATGTAATTATCAATAATTGGATTGCTTTTACCTGTATAACCTATAAACCAGGACATAATTAACTTCTTATTTGATGAAAAATAATGACAAATTATAGTCTTTTATTATAATTCAAAGATTTACTTTTTGATAATTAATAAAGAATTTTCCTTTTCTTTTAATTAAAATATAAAGAAATGTCACGAGTTCTGTAAAATTAATTTTCTATTTATAATTTGTAGTTGTAATTTAACTTGAGGATTTTTATTATAGAAACTTCAAGTCAAACACTTTTAATAATGGCAAAAACAACTAAAAACGGAAATAATACAACTAATATAATTCCTGCGGATATAAAACCTCCTTCAGCTCCTGAAATCGAAGCTTCGGTTCTCGGAGCTATGATGATAGAAAAAGAAGCTGTACCTAAAGCAATTGAGCTATTATCTTCTGAAAGCTTTTATCTAAAGGCGCATAAAAAGATTTTTGAAGCAATGATCTCCCTTTTTGAATCGGGAGAACCAATCGATACTGTTACTTTATACGAGGAGTTAAAGAAAAGGGAAGAACTGGAAGAAGTTGGTGGTGCAGTATATCTGAGCAAACTCTCTCAAAATATTTCTTCTGCTGCAAATATTGAATACCATGCAAAAATAATTTTAGAGAAAGAAATTTTAAGAGGATTAATTACAAGCTCTCATGAAATTGCAAAAGCTGCTTATGAAGGGAATGAAGATGCTTTCGATATTTTAGATGAGGCTGAGAGGAAAATATTTGAGATAACAGAATCTCACCTTAAAAAATCTTTTCTTGGTATGGATAGAGCTGTCCGGGATGCTCTGGAATATATCGAGGCTATTCATTCAAAATCTAATCTGAAATTTTCTGTCCCTACAGGATTTTATGAACTTGATGAAATGCTCGGCGGTTTTCAAAAATCCGATCTGGTAATTATTGCTGCAAGACCCTCCATGGGAAAATGCTTCGGCAAAAGCACACCCATAATGATGTATGATGGTTCAATAAAACCGGTTGAGGAGGTTAATGTTGGAGATTTACTGATGGGCGATGATTCTACTCCTCGAAAGGTTTTATCATTAGCTCATGGAAAAGAAATGATGTATTGGGTACGTCAGCTGCGTGGATTGGATTATAGAGTAAATGAAAGTCATATTCTATCTTTAAAACGAAGTCGAAATGAAGGCTCTCATTTAAAAGGGGATGTAATTAATATTGAAGTTAGAGAATATTTGAAAAAAAGTACAAAATGGAAAACGAGTTATAAAGGTTACAAGAAATCAGTTGATTTTAATTATCAGGATGTTCCTTTAGATCCCTATCTGCTTGGCCTCTGGCTAGGAGATGGAAAATCTGATGGCTCGAGAATTTATACTCAAGATAAAGAAATTATTGAATATCTAAGCGAATATGCTGAAAGGAATGGACAATTTGTTACTGTTTCTCAAGAAAAAGATAAATGCCCGGCTTATACAATTACAGGAGGTCGTTCTCAAAAAGCACGTAATGCATCAATGCAAGCTAAATTGCGGAAACTTGGGATTTTAAACAACAAGCATATCCCTAAAATCTATTTACTTAATAACAGAAACATTCGATTGAAGTTGTTAGCTGGATTGATTGATAGTGATGGTTTTATTAATTCTGATTATGGTGGAACCGTTGAAATAACCAGTAAAAGTAGAAAGTTTGCAAAGCAGATTAAATTTCTTTGTGATACGTTAGGTTACCGTACATCTTTCAAGAGTAAAAAAGCCACTATATCTTCAATAGGATATGAGGCTACTGTTTGGCGCGTTCGTTTTAATGGTAATATTGATGAAATACCTACTCAAATTAAACGAAAACAGTGTAAAAAATGGACAGATTATAGAGACTGGCAAGTAACCGGTATTTCTGTAGAGCAGGACAAGATTGATGATTATTACGGCTTTGAGATAGATGGTAATCATTTATTCTTACTTGAAGATTGTACCGTTGTGCATAATACTGCCTTTGCATTAACACTAGCCCGGAATGCCGCTATTGAGCACAAAATACCTGTCGGTATTTTTAGCCTTGAAATGTCTACTATGCAGCTTGTTATTCGAATGCTCTGTGCTGAAGGCAGATTAAATGCTCACCTCGTTAGAACAGGAAAATTGCCTTCTTCAGAAGGTGTTAAATTGAGCAAGAATGCTCACAAGCTTATAGAATCTCCTATTTTTGTTGATGATACACCTGCACAGACAATCCTTGAAATTAGAGCCAAAGCAAGAAGACTAAAAGTCGAAAAAAATATTGGTATGGTAATTATTGATTACCTTCAATTAATGCAGGGACCTGCAAAAGTGGAAAGTAGGGAAAGAGAAATTTCTCATATATCCAGGTCTTTAAAATCTTTGGCTAAAGAATTAAACATACCTGTCCTGGCTTTAGCTCAACTAAACCGGGCAGTTGAAACCAGAACGGATAAAAGACCGCAGCTTTCCGATTTAAGAGAATCTGGTTCTATTGAGCAGGATGCAGATGTTGTCATTTTCTTAAATAGACCCGAATATTATGGAATGATGAAAGATGAAAACGGGAATTCTCTCGAAGGTGTAGCAGAAATTATTGTGGGAAAACAAAGAAACGGACCCATCGGCGAAGTAAAATTAGCATTTATTAAAGAATATGCCCGGTTCGAAAACCTTGCTAATGCAAGACAGGTTGAGGAATATACCTCTGAAGTGGCTTCCAGTGAGGATATTATATAAAATCAAAAGTCAAAAGTTAAAAGTCAAAAATCAATTACTTAGAGGTTAAAAATAATGCTTAAGGTTATTTTATTTATTTTAATAATTCCATTCTTGTTATACGCTCAAATTTATTCGGATAAAGATGTTCAGGTTTGTAAGTCTAAGTTTCATATGGCTGTTGAAAAAGATCTGGCAGATAAACCAATTGGAGATGTTATTGCTGCAATGGGCAAGAGTTTTATCGGAATAGATTATGCAGCTCACACTTTAGAAAAAGGAGATACAGAAAGTCTGGTAATTGATTTAACAGGACTTGATTGTACTACTTTCCTTGAGAATTCTCTGGTATTTGCACGCTGTATTAAGGAGAATAAAACAACATTTAAAGATTATGAAAATGAATTAACAAAAATCAGATACAGGGATGGTGAAATCAATCAATATCCTTCAAGGCTTCATTATTTTGCGGACTGGATCTACAATAATGAAAAAAAGGGTATAGTTAAGAATATGTCAAAAGATTTTGGAGGTGATTCTTTAACTTTTAATCTTGATTGGATGACTACTCATCCCGAATTATATGTCCAGTTAAAGGCAAATCCGGCATTTATTCCGGTGATTCGAACACAGGAAGAAACAATAAACAAAAGAGTATATTATTATATCCCTAAAGAAAAAGTTTCCCTTATAGAACAGAAGATTAATAACGGTGATTTAATTGCGATTACTTCCAATGTAAAGGGATTGGATATAAATCATGTGGGTGTTGCAGTAAGAAATGATGATGGAAGGATTCATTTTATGCATGCCCCTAATGTGGGTTATAAAGTTCAAATCACAGATGTCCCCCTTGCCGATTATTTGATGAAATTTAATAAAGATACCGGAATAATGGTTATAAGAGCAATGGAACCAAAATAATATAACGCTGACTGTTCAAATATTAATACCTTATAAATTTTTCATTATAAAATATAACATTAGATGTTTTTTTAACTTTATTTTAGATTTCTATTTAATAAGATAAGTGGAATAATAGAATTGTCTTTAATTATTTTCTCATTTCTAAGAAAATACAGAATTATTACTTTATTCCTTGCAAATTAGGAAGTTGGCATCTATTTTGAGCTTTAGAAAAAAAATGAAAAAGAAAATATCTGTCATATCATTAATTTTATTATTTTCCGTTTCAACTATCGGACTGCCAATAACAATTAATTTTTGCATGATGATGGATACCCCTCTATCAGTATCATGTGGAATGAATTCTGAGTGTCAAAATGAATCCCATTCAAATTCTTCAACTTCTGAATTTGTTAAAGCAGACTGCTGCAAAACAGAAATAATTGATAAAGCTATTTCTGATAACTACTTGCAGCCTGATATCCAAATAAACAGTTTAAATCATAATATAGTTGCTGTAATAAATCCTAACCTGGAAGAAAATAATAGTTCATTTATTGATCCAGTTCATTATTTTAATGATACATCTCCGCCACCACTATCCAATAACCATATCTATCTCAGCATCTCAATTCTCCTAATCTAGACTTAAGTCTACTCTTCAGTTAATAAGATTTTTTTATATCAAAAAATCTTGTCCGTTCGTTTATTATTTCTCAAAAAAGAAAATATATCTTTTAAGGAAAATATCCATGAGTAGAATTAAAAAATTATATCAATTTATTTTATTGATCTTTATTCCTATAAACATTATTGCCGGTCAAAGCACACTTGATTCATTGATAAACCAGGCATTGAATGTAAGCCCTAAGCTTAAAATGTTCCAGTCAAAATATGCGGCTGCGGAAAGCAGTATAAATGCTAATTCAAATCTGCCTGATCCTATGTTGACATTAGGATTAGCAAATTTACCAACTAATACTTTTTCCTTGACTCAGGAACCCATGACCGGGAAAATAATTGGTTTAAGCCAGGCCATACCTTTCCCTGGAAAGCTTGGTTCCCTTGCCGGTGTTTCTGAAAAGGACGCACAAATTGTTTTGCAGGAAATAAATGATGCGAAGAATGAAATAGTAAAAGAAGTATCACAGAATTATTTTGAACTGATATATACACGCAAAGCAATTGATGTAGCAAATGAAAATTTGAAACTTCTAAGCGAAATAGCAAAAGTTGTCAGGACCAATTATTCGGTAGCAAAGGCAAGCCAGCAGAATTTGTTCAAAGTTGAGTTAGAGATAACAAATTTAAATGATAAAATAGTTGAATTAAAAAATAAAGAGAGTTCAATTACTGCTGTTTTAAATGCTCAATTATTGAGACCTCAAGATGTATCTATTCTAACAGATAGTCTTCCTTCAATTCAGTATCGAATGTTTTCTCAGAAAGAGCTTGATTCTTTAGCAGTTCAAAACAGACCATATCTTGCAGGTATTGAATTAGCTAAGAAAAAAGCAGAGCTTCAGGAAAAGCTGGCAAAATATGATTACCTGCCGAATTTCAATCTTTCTGTTCAATATTCTCAGAGAGATAGGATTGCAATGACTAATACTCCACTTGCAGATTTTGCTTCATTTATGGTTGGTATTTCTCTGCCATTGAATTACGGCGGAAAAGTTTCATCAAAAGTTGAAGAGACTGAAGCAATGCAGGATATGTATGATCAGCAATATAGCCTTTCCATTCAAATGCTTAACAGCAGCTTCGGAACTTCAATTTCAAAATTAAAGTCTTTGCAGGAAAGAATTAAGCTAATTGAAGACGCTGAACTGCCCCAGGCTCAGCATGCATATACTTCAAGTTTATCAAGTTATCAGGTTGGAGAAATAGATTTCATAAATGTAATTGATGCACAAAGTAAATTGTATCAGATAGATACTAATTTATTCAGGTTGAAAACAGATTATTTAAAAGAACTGGAAGAGCTAAAGTTTTTAACCGGGATCTAAGGTTTTGAAGTAATAAAAATTTAGGAGTAATTAACGTGAAAAAGAAAATAATTATCATTGCTAGTATCGCTGCACTAGCAGTTATTTTAAGTTTAACTTTTTTTATATATAATAAATCTACAGCAGAGTCCCAGAATACTGCTGAAAAAGAGCAGCTTTATACCTGCGGGATGCATCCATTTATCATTATGCACGAACCCGGAAATTGTCCTATATGCGGAATGAAGCTTGTTCCTGTCAAGGATGCTTCCAATGCAAATAATAAAGAAAAGAAAGTCCTTTATTATAGGAATCCTATGGACCCTTCGGTTATTTCAGATCATCCGCAGAAAGATGAAATGGGAATGGATTATGTGCCTGTATATGAGGATGGGAATAATTCAAGTGGGCTAGTAGATATTGATCCGGCCGTCGTTCAAAATATGAATGTTAAAACCGTTCCTGTTGAGGTAAAAGAACTTTCTTCTACTGTAATTACAAACGGAGTTCTTAAGACTAATGAGACTCAGGATTATATAGTTACAACAAGGATTAATGGTTATATACAGAAACTATATGTTAACTATACCGGGCAGAATGTTCGTAAAGGTCAAAAACTAATGGACATTTATTCCCCTGAATTGATGTCTGCCGAACAGGAATTACTTACAGCAATTTCATATCAAAGTTCAGTCAGTAAAACCGACATCACCTCCGTTGCTGAAAGCGGGAATGACCTTGTAAAAAATGCCGAGAGAAAGCTCCAGCTTTATGAAGTACCGGAAAGTGAAATAAGAAGAATTGAGAATACTAAAGAAATAAATACTTATGTAACTCTCTATGCTCAAAATTCAGGTACAGTTATCTCCAAAAATATACTTGAAGGACAAAAAATTATGGCGGGGCAGCCTTTAATGGAAATCTCTAACCTTTCTACCTTATGGCTGACTGCAGATGTATATGAATATGAATTATCTAAAATTGAATTAGGCTCTAAAGCTAAAGTTCGGTTTAGTTATTTTCCCGGTAAAGAATTTAACGGTAGGGTTTCATTTATTTATCCTACTATTGATCCTAAATCAAGAACTGCAAAGATTAGAATAGATATAAATAATGCCAACGGAAAAATGATGCCTGAAATGTTCGCCAATGTTGAAATCTATGGAACAAATCTGGGAAAGACTACTGTGGTTCCTGAAAATTCTGTTATTCGAAGCGGTGAAAAGGATTTAGTAATTATTGCTCTTGGTAATGGAAAGTTCAAGCCTCAGCAGGTTACACTTGGAGGATATTCAAATGGTTATTATCAGGTGCTGAAAGGTCTGGAAGAAGGGAATGAAATTGTTACTTCAGCCCAGTTTCTCATTGATTCTGAAAGTAATATTAAATCTGCTATTAGCCAGCTGCAGTCCTCTATTCCGGTTAAACAAAAAGAAGAACTTCCGGAACAATCATCATTTGAAAATAATGAATCCAAAGGTAGTGATATGTCCGGGATGAAAATAGGAGATGACGAAAATATCAATCACGACAAAGATGCAGAATCTATTATAAGAACAGGCAAGATTGATTTAGCTGGCATTGATGTAAATAAAGATGGTAAGGTTTACCAGGATATGATGGATTGGAATGTTATTTCCGATAAACCGGGTACTTGCCCTGTTTGCGGTATGAAATTAAAAGAAGTATCTCTTAAAGAAGCCTCAGAAAATTTAATTAAGCATGGATTTAAGGTAAAAAAGGAATCCTTTTCCGATAGGAGTTTCTAATGGTACCTGGAAATAGTAATAAAGAAGGTTTGATACCTAAATTAATTGAATGGTCGATAAATAATAAATTTTTAGTAATCCTTTTTACTGCAGCCTTAATACTTGGCGGTATATGGGCTTTGTACAATACTAAAGTTGATGCAATACCGGATTTGAGTGATGTACAGGTAATAATTTATACAGATTATTCAGGACAAGGGCCCCGAATTGTTGAAGACCAGGTCACTTATCCTATTACTACTAAAATGCTCTCCGTTCCTTTTGCAAAAGATGTAAGAGGATATTCTTTTTTCGGTTATTCAATGGTATATGTCATTTTTGAAGATGGTACGGATCTTTACTGGGCAAGAAGCCGAGTCCTTGAATATTTGAATGGATTAAGGAATCAGCTCCCTGAAGGTGTTAGCCCGCAATTGGGACCTGATGCAACGGGATTAGGTTGGGTCTATCAATATGTATTGCAGTCTGATAAACACAATCTCCAGGAATTGCGTTCTATGCAGGATTATTTCCTGAAATATGAACTGTCCTCTATTCCGGGAGTTGCAGAAGTCGCCAGCATAGGAGGATATGTCAAACAATATCAGGTTAATGTTGATCCTACCAAATTAGCATATTACGGAATTCCTCTGCAGAAAGTTAAAATGGCTATCCAGAGGAGCAATAGTGATGTCGGAGGCAGGCTGCTCGAAATGGGGGAAATGGAATTTATGGTGAGAGGTCTTGGTTATATTAAAAGTATCGATGACCTTAAAAAAATATCAATAGGTGTTTCATCAAACACCGGATCGCCTATTTTCCTTGATGATATTGCCGATATAAATCTCGGGCCTGAATTAAGAAGAGGGCTGGCTGATTGGAATGGGGAAGGGGAGACCGTAGGAGGCATAATTATTATGCGGTATGGTGAAAATGCATTGGCTGTGATTAACAGAGTTAAAGAAAGATTGAAGGAACTCCAAAAGTCTCTGCCGCCCGATGTTAAGATCGAAACCGCTTATGATAGATCAGGATTAATTGATAAAGCCATTGATAATTTAAAAGATAAACTGACAGAAGAAACTATTGTAGTTGCCCTGATTATAATTGCATTTCTTCTTCATTTCCGCAGTTCGCTTGTAGCAATTTTTACTCTTCCAACTGCTGTTTTAGCTGCTTTTTTAATTATGAAAATGCAAGGAATAAATGCTAATATAATGTCATTAGGAGGAATTGCTATTGCAATCGGAGCTATGGTGGACGCCTCAATAATTCTTGTGGAAAACGCACAGACACATATGGCACAGAATCAGGAATTACCTCTTATTCAACAAAAACCTCATTGGCAGATTATCCTTGATTCTGCTAAAGAAGTCGGACCTTCTATCTTTTATTCACTTCTTGTAATTACTGTCTCTTTTCTCCCTGTATTTACTTTAGAGCAGCAGGAAGGAAGGCTTTTCAAACCATTAGCTTTTACAAAAACATATTCAATGGCAGCCGCTGCAATTTTAACCGTAACAATTGTCCCCATACTTTTGGGATATTTTGTTCGCGGCAAAATGAGGAAAGAAGAGGAGAATCCAATTACCAAGTTTCTTGCTAAAATTTACCATCCTGTTGTGGATTTTGTAATGGAAAAAAGGTGGTGGGTGATTGGTGCTGCTGCATTAGTTATACTGCTTACATATATTCCATTTTCAAAGTTAGGCTCTGAATTTATGCCTCCTTTATATGAAGGTGATCTGCTTTATATGCCTACAACTCTGCCGGGTGTTTCTATAACCAAAGCAAGGGAGATACTTCAGCAGACAGATAAAATTATTAAATCTTTTCCCGAAGTAAAATCGGTTTTCGGAAAAGCGGGGAGAGCCGATACTCCTACTGACCCCGCTCCTTTAACTATGCTTGAAACTACAATTCAGCTTAAGCCGAGAGATGAGTGGCGCCCTGGAATTACTCCCGAAAAGCTGGTTGATGAAATGAACCAGGCTATTCAATTTCCCGGTTTAACAAATGCCTGGACTATGCCGATTAAAACGAGAGTTGATATGCTTTCTACAGGTATTAAAACGCCTGTGGGGATTAAAATAGCAGGTCCGGATTTAAATATTCTTCAAAATATCGGTCAGAAAATTGAAAAAATTGCCAAGACCATTCCAGGTACAAGATCAGCTTATTCGGAAAGATCTGTAGGCGGGAATTTTGTTGACTTCAGGATCAATAGAGATGCAATAGCCAGATTTGGATTAACCGTTGGTGATGTTCAGGATGTTTTTATGTCAGCAGTCGGGGGTATGAACATTACTAAAACTGTTGAAGGTCTTGAAAGATATCCCGTAAATCTACGTTATGCAAGAGATTATAGGGAAAATATTGAGTCGATAAAACGGGTGCTCGTTTCCTTGCCGAACGGCGGTTCAGTTCCTCTCGAAGAATTAGGTGATATTCAAGTAGTTAAAGGTCCTCCAATGATAAAATCTGAAAATGCACAGCCTAATACCTGGGTTTACATCGATCTTAATAATGATATGGATGTTGGGACCTACGTTAACAATGCAAAAAAAATTATAGGTACAGAAATTCAACTCCCTCCCGGTTATTCTATTAAATGGAGCGGTCAGTATGAATACCTGGAAAGAGCAAGCAAACATTTAGCCCTGGTTATACCGGTTACTATTCTTATAGTAATAATCCTTCTTTATATGAATACAAAATCAGTTATAAAAACCGGTATTGTACTCCTTGCATTGCCGTTCTCAATGGTAGGGGCAATATGGTATCTGTATATTGCCGGATTCCATTTAAGTGTTGCTGTATGGGTTGGTATTATTGCACTCCTCGGAGTGGATGCCGAAACAGGAGTAGTTATGCTTCTCTATCTCGATCTGGCATATGAAAAATATAAGAAGGATGGGCTGATGAACAGTATGTCTGATTTAAAGAATTCAATATTTGACGGAGCTGTTAAACGAGTAAGACCAAAACTTATGACTGTACTTACAATGTTATTTGGTTTAGCACCGATTCTAATAGGAATTGGAATCGGAAGTGATGTAATGAAAAGAATTGCTGCCCCTATGGCTGGAGGTATCTTAACCAGCCTAATAATGGAATTGACTGTCTACCCTGCAATTTTTTATATTATTAAAAAAAGAGAAATGAAAAAACATTTATTTGAATCTAAAAATGAAATAGTCACAGCATAAACTTGATAAAGTATAAATTATTTTTAATAGAGTTTCCTTATGGACTATCTTAATATTGTCTTCGCTCCAGAGGAGCGATATATTATTAGAAACAGAATAACCAAAGATACCCGCACTCCGAAGGAGTGCAATATTACTATATTTTATTTATTATAATAATAATTTTTAAAGTTGGAATAATATCTCTTAAAACATTTTAATTTTTTAATTAGAAAGTTCTTTTGGATAATCGTAATATTGTCTTCGCTCCAGAGGAGCGATATATTATTAGAAACAGAATAAACCAAAGATACCCGCACTCCGAAGGAGTGCAATATTGCTTTAACTTCGCTCAAAATGATAAATAATTTAAATTTATATAATACGATTTAATAATAAAAAGGAGATATAAAATGAATACCAGCTTAATCAAATCCTTGGCCGCAGTTATACTTTTACTTTTCATTTCCGCCTCAGTCTCATTTGCGGGAACTGTAAAGAGAGATTCAACAATGCAGAAGAATCATAAACACATGGATAAGATGAAGATGAAAAATGATTCCGGTATGACAATGGATACGGCAAAGATTAAAAATGATTCAACTATTAGAGAAGGCGTAATCGATTTAAAATCTATAGATAAAAATAAAGACGGTAAAGTCTACCAGGACATGATGGATTACAATGTAATTTCCGATAAACCCGGAACATGCCCTCTTTGCGGAATGACTTTAAAAGAAGTCTCTCTAAAAAAAGCAAAAGAATTACTTCTAAAAACCGGCTATAAAGTAAAAGAGTGATTTCTTATTAGTGATTTCTCCAAATGTTTAATGAGTGTGTCATGAATTGCCCCGACCTTCATGTCCTAAATTGCCCCGACCTTCAGGTCGGGGGTTATTAAAGCACTCAAAGCTAAAAGGGGCTTTAGCCCATTTACGCTAATTGGGAAGGAAGGATGAATTTTTTCCTTTTATCTTATTTCGAATTTAATAGTAGTATTCATAAAGTTCAAATTGTACTAATTTCTCCAACACCAACCCTATAAATTGATACTAAATAGCGTAGGTATTCAGCCATTTTTTCGGAGGAAAAAGTTACTTGCTGAAGAAGTTAAGTATACAAGGAAAATGTTGGAAAAAAAACATAATTGTTAATAACTCACTATTACAAATAAAGCATGAATAGATATTTAACTACAACCTTTATTTGAAAATCCTTTTATCGAAAGGAAAAGGTTGTAATAAAATAATCTTTATCTGTTTAAATTCTTTATGGAATGGATTTACCAGAATATTAAAATCTCCTTGTGTAACTGCGGAAGGTACTTTTAAAATTGAATATTTATTCTCTCTAATAAAATCATCACCAAACTTTTTTGTAGAAGCCGGATGGGGGAATTGGTTCCAATCAATAGGCAGTTCTTTTTCCTGAATTATCATCATTAGATAAATTATCAGGAATAAATACAGTCTGCATCATATAATCCATTGGCAGAGTGGCGATAGTAAAATGAACTGCTATTTCCGCCATTGCCAAAGAGCGGTTTGAAGCTGTATAAATGATTTCTGTTCCCGGTGAATTCCATCTCGCCCCTTTAATTGATGCGCCTTTGCCGGATAAAGAGTCTGAAAACTTCTTACGTATAAGACGGAAAACTTCCATTGCACTTAAAAGGTTTAATCCTATGAAAAGATACCATGTTCAACTCTTGTTAATTCACCTATAACCATTTCTTTTCCATAAGAATCCCTAAGGAGATCAAAGGGTTTCATATTTCCCAATGCAAAGTTGGGGGTTTCCAGCCATAACTTAAATTTATCCATATCGTCAAAAACTTCCAGTCCTAAATTCGTAACTTCCGCCATCTCAATTATTTTTTCTGATTGAAGAGACTTGAAGCTTTTTTTTGATTGTTCGTACCTTTGCAGTGATTTTTTAGACACAGATAGGAGTTCAGCCCAATCGTTTAACGAAAACGGTGAATACCGCATTATTGTCTCGAACAAATCAAACGGTATCCCTTTTCTTATAGCCATAACAATAAGCATTTTGTCGGCTAAAAAATCGGAATAACTTATTTTTCCTTTTAAGATAGATTTTCCGTTTTGTTTAAGATGCCTTACGAATAGTTCTGTTTTTCTATTAAGCTGTTTTGATAAATTCATAATTAAACTCAAGCCATTTGTCCTTAAATTTAAGACAATTGTTCCTTAATAGCAACTTTTCATAAAAATCGATTTGTGTAAATCTTAAGCTTTGTAAAACAAAATCATTCGATTTTTGTTTCTTTAATATGTAGTGCAGATTTGCAATACTAATGGTGTAATAAAAACTTTTATTTTTCTCAGATCTACAAGAGTATATAATCTTGCAGCATATATATAGAATGGTTCTCTTTTTGCAAGCAAATCTTATATTACCATAACTTTTATCTCATTAACTATATTTCCCATGTAATCACCCTTAGCTTAAAAAGACTTAATCCTATCGAAAAAAAATTCATTTCCTTTTTTCTCCTTTATTTTTATCTTTATCCAAGTTTCAATTAAGAAATAAAATGAATAATGATCAAATAAAAGATTTATTACTTTTAAGGAAATATCAAGCTTTACTTATTGAAAATGACAAACTAAAAGCAGAAAACAAGAAGTTAAAAGATCAGCTTGATACTCTTAGTTATCCTCTGAATAATAACTTAGAAGAATTTGAATCTCCATCTTTTATCTCTAATGTTAATGAAAAAACTAGTTTAAAGTCACCAATCTCATCATTCTCAAAACCTGTCGAAACTTTAGTAAATATGTATAGTAATCCTGGAGAGAAAATAGAACTTTTTATGTCCCTCTTTAAAGGAAGAGAAGACGTTTATGCGAAAAGATGGCAAAATAAGAACGGAAAATCCGGATATTCCCCCGACTGCTATAATGAGTGGAAACCGGGTGTTTGTAATAAACCAAAGATAAAATGTTTTGAATGCACTAATAAGGCCTTTGAACCTTTAAATGAAAAAGTAATTGAAGCACATCTAAAAGGAAATATTGTTGCGGGAATTTATCCAATGTTAATTAATGACAATTGCTTCTTTTTAGCAATCGACTTTGATGATGAAGGCTGGAAAAAAGATATCACTGCACTAAGAGACGTCTGTAATGAGCACAATATATCTCTTGCTGTTGAACGTTCCCGCTCAGGTAATGGTGGCCATGCCTGGTTTTTCTTTGAAAAAATGATACCATCTGCATTAGCCCGAAAGTTTGGCTCATCTTTACTAACTTATTCAATGAATAGAAGACATGAAATCGAATTCAAATCTTATGATAGATTTTTCCCAAACCAGGATACGATGCCCGGAGGAGGTTTCGGGAATTTAATTGCTCTTCCATTACAGAAACAAGCCAGAGAAAAAGGTAATACTCTCTTCGTTGATGACTCATTTGAACCTTTCCCGGATCAATGGGAGTATCTATATTCAATCAACAAATTAGCGGAAGACAAAATTGAATTATTAATTTCAAAATTTTCTACCGGATTAAATGGAAATGAATTGGGAATATTAAGAAAAGATGATGAAGAAAACCCGAAGCCTTGGGAAAGATTCCCTTCTCCTGGATTAACTGCAGATGACTTCCCTGGAAAAATAAAATTAATAAAAGCCAATCTTATATTTATTCTAAAAGAAGGGGTATCTCATAAAGCATTAAATGTTTTAAAACGGTTAGCAGCATTTAAGAATCCAGAGTTTTATAAAGCTCAGGCAATGCGTATGCCTACCTATAATAAACCAAGAATTATATCTTGCTCTGATGAAACAGATGGATATCTTTGCTTGCCTAGAGGATGTGAAGAAGATATCAAAATTTTATTAAATAGGTTTAATGTCGATATAGAACTAGTAGATAAAACAAATTATGGTAGGAATATTAATGTCGAATTTAGTGGGGAATTAAGAGAAGAGCAGCAATCTGCTGTAAATGAAATATTGAAATTTGATAATGGAGTACTTGCTGCTGCTACCGCTTTCGGTAAAACGGTTATTGCAGCTAAAATAATAGCTGAAAAGAAAACAAATACCCTTATAATTGTCCATAGAAAACAGTTGCTTTCACAGTGGATAATGAAGTTATCTGAATTTTTAAATATTAAAGAGGAATTGCCTGAGTTTAAAGAAAAAATAAATATGCAAAAAAAACGAGTATTGATAGGGCATATCGGGGGAGGTAAGGAAAATTTATCAGGTATTATTGATGTTGCTATAGTCCAATCTTTAAATAGAAATAATGAAGTATTGGAATGCACCAGAAACTATGGAATGGTTATTGTTGACGAATGTCACCACATCCCTGCTTTTAGTTTTGAACAAGTTATGAAGAATATTAATGCAAAATACATCTATGGATTAACTGCAACTCCTGCAAGGTTAGATGGACATCATCCTATTATTTTTATGCAATGTGGGCCCGTAAGATTTAAAGTTGATGCAAAAGCACAAGCCGATAAAAGACCTTTTGAACATTTCGTCATTCCGAGATTTACCGGTTTTAAGGTTTTTATTGATAAAGCCGATCCTTTTTCTTCTGGTACTAAGAAATTTCCTATTCAAGAAATTTTTTCAGAATTAATATTAAGCGAAAAGAGGAATCAGCTTATTGTTAGTGATATTTTAAAAAATTATGAAAACGGTAGAAATTCTCTGATATTAACAGAAAGAACAATTCATGTTGAATTGCTCGTAAAAAAGTTATGTGAAAAAATCCCGGAGGTAATAGCTTTAACAGGTAAAATCAGTACAAAAAATATTAGAGAAACATTAAACAAAATAACATGTACACCTTTGGATAAGCCTTTAGTGATAGTTGCTACCGGTAAATATATTGGAGAAGGTTTTGATGAACCCCGACTCGATACCTTATTCTTAGCGATGCCTATCTCATGGAAAGGTACTTTACAGCAATATGTCGGAAGGCTCCATAGATTATATAGCAGTAAAAAAGAAGTTCAAGTATTTGATTATGTTGATATCCATGTGAGAATGTTGGAGAAAATGTATAATAAGCGTCTTAATGGTTACGCTTCGTTAGGATATAAAACAAAAAGCAATGCAATCCCATCTGAATCTTCTAATTTTATTTATGATAAGGATAGTTTTTTACCGGTTTATAACAATGACATTTTAAATGCAGAAGAAGAAATTTTTATTGTCAGCCCCTTTGTATCAAGAAGACGGGTTGAACAAATGCACCAACATTTTTCTAAAGCAATAAATAAGAAAATTAAGATAATTGTGATTACAAGGCCTTACGAAGATTATAAAGAAGATAATAGATTAAAGGCATTGCGAACCATAGAGATCTTAAAAGATGAAGGCGTTAAATTATTATTCAAATCGAATATACACCAAAAATTTGCAATAATAGATGAAAGAACAGTTTGGTATGGAAGCATAAACCTTTTAAGTTTCAGCAATGCGGAAGAAAGCATAATGAGGCTTGAAAGTTCCAATATCGCAAATGAACTGATGAAAAGCATTACTAATCTCATTTCTATGAATTATCCAGCCCTCTAATAAAACCAAATAGCCATTTTACTGTTTTTGCAGATAAACAACCTTAACATTTTCCTTTAACATTTCAATAAATTTATTTGACTTTTTATCCGGTAATGATATTTCAAGTTCATTTGCATCCTTTTCGAACGAACCCATTGTTCCGAAAATTTTATACAAATCCCTATTTTCAGATTGAAGATGTGATTCAAATTTATATTTCAATATTAATTCATAATTTGGTAATTGCTGCATATTAATATTTCTTTTACTTTTATACTTTTCTATAAAATCATTATATCTTTCGTTGATTACTTTATTATTTCTTAATTCAAATGATACTAAATTCTTATTCTTATACAGCTCATATATTTGTGCTGAACTTGGTTCATTATCAAGAAGTAATGTAATTTTTCCGAAATTAAAATTGTATTTTTCAATTTTCAAATCATAAACATTACTGTCTCCAGCTATAATTGAATATGTATTATATAATAAATCCATTGCATCAGGCATACTGCATTCACTTGAAAAAAGAATTTTATAATTTTGATTTATACTTTGACTAAAAGAAATAGAAGATAGAAAAAGCAAGAGAAATAATTGTATATTAAATTTATACACTTCAAACTCCTATTATTTTTTAAACATATAACTTCTGTATTTTTTTCTATTTATAATTTATGGGTTGTATTCATCTAATCAAAATTGTCCTTTTTTTCCAGCCCCAGCCCTTAAAATTAATACGAAATAGCGTAGGTTTTCGGCTATTTTTTCGTTTCTAAGCCATCGAAAATAGACAAGGCCACCCTTTACCCCTCCTTTTAAAAAAAAACCTCTTAAATTCAATTTCGGCCATTTCCTAATACTACTACTAATCCAATGACTAATGAAGGTATGACCAATGACTTTTTAAGTTAATAAATATTATTAAATAAAAAATAAATTTGTTAATCCAAAACATTTAGATATTAATGGTACATATACACATTTTTTCCTCGTTTGATTCAAATCGAACTATTTCTCTTATAATTATTCAATTATCTTAACTGATTTTAATACTTCCTCAGCATCCAAAACTTCTTGACATGGTACCATAACTTTTATCTCATTAACTATATTTCCCATGTAATCACCCTTAGCTGAAAAAAGACTATTAACAAATCTTGGACCTCCTTTAACCTGATCACGGCAAAAAATGATCGGATGAAATCCATCTTTTTCAAGACAACTCTTTGCATATTGTGCAGTTACATCATCAAGAGTTCCATATATTCTTCCCATTCCTTCATATATTTCATATGAACTGTGAAGATTACATAGAAAATGATCATTTATCATTGCACCGCATTTTTTACAATACGGAATTGAACATATTATACAAACACCTTTTGCTAAAATATTATTATGATTTTCACAATATACTTCATCAATAAGCAGCGTACCGCATTCAGGACAAAAATCATCATCCTCTTTTACAGTATTATTACAGTATGAGCAGAATAGAGAATTGCTATCCGTTATTTCCATATGCATTCCCTTAAATTGATGGCGATTTTATTATTTCTATCAATATTCAAATACACATTGTAATAAAATAAACTGTGCTTATAACACTAACGACCCAAAAACTTATTTCTTATATAAATTTTTAGAATCCATTCTATAGATTAAAACCAACCAAGAAGATTAGACCTAAATTCCTCCAATCCCCAACTGACCAACTATCAAAATCATGAGGATGAATATTTGTTAAACTTAACTGTGCCCGTAATTCCAATTTTAGAGATGTATTATACAGTTTTATCTCTTCACCAAAGCCCGCCTCAACTGCTACATTAAATCGAGGGACTTCATTTGTAAAATTTCTAGTTTCGCCAAATTGAATTTTACTTTAATATTTAGCATCAAGTAACAAAGCTAAGCTTGGGCCTAAATAAAAATATGTATCACTTAACCATTTTGTCTGATACTTTAATAAAATTGGAAAGTTAAGATATCGAGTAGTAAGTTTTTGTAGTAAAGCATAACTCAATGCTGAATTTTTTATAAGACTTGTTATACTATTTTGAAAATATAATTCATTAACCAAAAATAAATTATTTGAAATTTTATTTTCAAAATAAATCCCTACAGTGAAACCAAGAGGGTATGAATAATTATATCCTTTTTCAAATGAGGCTTTCCAGAGACCTACTCCACCTTTTATTCCATAGGTAGACTTTTCTAAACCAAAACTTTCAGTTGATGTAATTACAAGAATTAATATAATACTAAAAAAGATTTAAACTTCAATTCTATTCTCCCTTTATTTTTTGCACCTAACGGGGTTGTTGCTAGGCGCAGCCCAGAACAACAAAGCCGAATTTATAAATAATTTTTATAATTAAAGAAATCTTCCTAACGTAATCAAGTTAAAAAATAAACTATACACGGAACAACCCTAAAAATCTTTCTATTGCCAAGAACGAAATAGCTGTTGCCTCGAGCCACCTTATATTGCCCTTATATTTAGTACCGAATTCAAAATAAACTTATTCCCACATATCACCAGTGGCCTCGGCAAGTTTACCTACCGTAACTTTTAGCATAGGTTGACTTCGCCATGAATTCCTTATAACGGTATGTGCTGATTATATTTGTGAGAGTTTCTTTCTGTCGATGGAGTATTTTACGCTTTTACTTTTCTCTTTAAGCGCAATCTTACTTTCTCCCGTTTTCTCTGTTTAAAATATTCTGAAAGTTTTCTCTCTTCTTCTTTTGTTAAAGGTTTCTGCTCACCAATAAAATCAACATCTAACTCTATATTTTTTTTCTGTTTCATAAAATTATATTCGAATAATATTTGTTCATTAATTTTTTTGCAGCTAGTGTATCAATTATCATTAATCTGCCGCCAATATGCTGTGCACCTAAGCTTTCAATATAATGGTTTATCAATTTTGATTTAGAGATGAAAGCTACATTACCCTCATGCCCACGCTGAAATGAAAGTTTGCAAGCAAATGCAACTAAATTTCCAGGGACCCCTATATATATCTTATCTTTTCCTTTATTAAATGGAGCACTTTCAACTAGATGTATATATACATGGTCAATTTTTACTTCTAAACTTATTAAACCTTGAATGATTTTTTGATTGTTTATAATTGTAAGTTTATAAACATCTCTTTCAGGAAAGCTCAGTTCTTGTTTCCAATCAAATAACCATTTTGTTTTGGATAATAATTTCACATCAGGTTGAGTAATTCTTGAGATAGTTGTTTCAAAGTTGTCTCCAGTTATTACATTTCTTATTGAATTTGTAAGCTCATCAATTTCAAGTTCTAAACCGATTTTTTCTTTCGACTTCATATTTAAAATTAATAAATATTATTGACTTTTTCTTAGTTTTCTATGTTCAATAAAAATTACTGCCCATATTTATTGAGTTGTTTTAATATCTTTTCATGTTTACATTTAGACATTATTGTACACGTATATACATCTTTTTTTCCCAGAATGTTTATATATAGACATATTTAAATGTCTACATGTAAACAATTTAACTTTTCGAAATGATATATTTTTGTTTTCTATCGAAATACTTCATATAAGATTTTATTTGTGTGCCTAATCGACACAAGTAAAATTAAAAAAGCAAAAAGACTAAAAAATCAAATCCTTAATTTTATCTTCTGATCATTTTTATTTGTGATATGGAAATCTTAATAGTCCTCAAATTTAATAGGCTTTAGACTATTAATTATTCTCAAGTACGCAAAAATTTATCATTACTAATGAATTTATAATTACCCTTAAGCCGGTTGTTGAAAAAAGAATCAAATATAATCTCTTCTATATCCCCCTTTCACCAAAGCTTTAGCGTAGGCTTAGTCCAGCAAAGGATTATTTTACCAAACGGAACAATTTATTGTGAAGGTTGGCCTAGGCAAGTTTACCTACCATAACTTTTAGTATAGGTTGGCTTCTGCATGAATCCCTTATAACGTTAGGTTGAAACGAATTATTATAGTATTCATAATGGAATTCATTCAACTAAATATCTCGAATAGAATCAGAATTATTTATTTTAAATTTTTGTGGGTTGAAATCTTTCGAAAATTTATTAACCATTTCAACCCTTCTACTAATACCACGATTTTTATCTCTTTCAATATTTTTAATACATTTTGCTGGTGCATTCTCAAATATTATTGATTTAATTTGATGGTTAGAATTATATTCTTTTATCCACCATTTCAATATTTCAATTGTCTTATTAAAATCATCGTAATTACAAAAACTAATATCAGAAATTACAATATTTTTTACTTTTGATTTTATTTCGAAAACTATTTCTGGATAAAATCTACTAAATGTAAAATCACCACAATCTAAAACAGCATTTGCTTTAATATCATCAAATATCAAATAGATAAATAAAAAGCATAAAACTTTAAATTAAATATTAATAGTTCTCAAATTTAATAGGGTTTAGACTATTAATTATTTAAAAGTATGCAATAACTTCTTATTACTAATGAATTTAAAATTTATCTAAAGCTGGTTATTGAAAAAAAATCAAATATTGGTTGACCTCGGCATGAATCCCTTATAACGTTAGCTGTGGCTTTACTTATTTAAATAAGTTATTGCATACTCCAATTGTTTATCATGGCCATTGACAATATCTGCTTCTGTTTGTGTTATTAAAATATCAGGCAGTACTCCATTCCATTCTATCATTGTACCGTCTAATCTTGTAAAATAACCATTTGCGATTCGTAATCTCTTTCCGCTTGGTAATGTATAATATTCATTAGTACCTCCTCCACCTCCGGTTGTATCTCCTATTAATGTTACATTGGGTGATTGTCTTAATAGTTCCGGAAATGATTCTGCTGCACTGAAACTGGCACCGTTAATAAGTACTGCGACAGGCTTATTAAATCCGGCAGGATTGACAGGATTGATTATATAACTATAAGTTCCTGAATAACGATACCAGGTTTCTTTTACAGGTTTTTCAATTAATCTAGCAATTATATAATCTGTAGAATTCGAACTGCCTCCCCCGTTATTTCGAACATCAACAATAATTCCTTTTGCATTCCGGAAATATTCCATAATCTTATCAAAGTCTTTATACCAGGTATTATCTCCTGAGGAAAAAGTAGAAATATAAACGTAACCTATATTACTTCCAGTTATTCCGTAATCAAAATTATCTTCACCGGCTAGTTTAAAAGGACTGTTAAAGTATTTATTCACAATAATCGAGCTGAAAGCTTTTCTATCATTATCCCTAGGCCAATCATAAGTAATAACAGGGAATCCTCCTCTGGTAAGAATTTCAATATGACCGTCTTTAAGATCTCGAAACATGTGATATAGTACATCGTATATCTCATCTCCCTTTGCTACTTCTGCATGCGGTTGATATTTCTTATATAGACTGTCCCAATTAATCTTTTTTAAATTAAAAAAAGGATAATACTTATTTGTAATCTGCCAGGCTGACTTGAAGTCATCCAGGTTTAAATTGGAGCCTGGCTCATTTACGAGTAAATCACTACACCCGGATATAATAATAAGGAAAAAAACTAAAATGATATAATAACGATTCATAATTATAACGAATAAGTTAATGATAAATTAAAATCATCCTTAGCAAGAATAAAATAATCCCATGCGCTTAACCTAATAAAACTAAATTTATATCCCGCCTTCAAGGAAATATTTTTTATCAGATGATATCTAACAGCTAAATTTAAATACGAACTAACTCCAGTAAATGCGGTAAGTATTTTCATCATTGAAGTGTTATTATCTCTCGGATCTATAAACTTTCCTCCTAATGACAAAAGACTTGAGTATATATTTCCTTCAACCAGCCATTTATTATTAACCGGCATTATAACATCCAGTCTTGCTCCGGCTGAAAAAAGAAAAGCCGCTGAATATGCATCTATTATTGCACCTCTCGCAATATCCTGGGTCCTAAAATGGAAAAATAACTCCGGTGCAGGACCCAGGAATAATCTTGAGTTGAGATTAAATATTTTAATATCTCCGATCGGGTAAACATATGATAGATTTAATGAAGCTTCCGTAATATCAGCAGATATATTATAGTTATTAATTTTTGCCGAACTAATCACTCCAAATGATAGATGAAAACCGGAACTGTCAGATATTCTTGTCCAGTCTAATAAAAACGAAGGTGAGTGACCGGTATACCTTTCTTTAGAAATAAATTCATCTTTTACAGCCAAAAAATTAATACCTGAATTAATAGTAAGTCCATTACCGAAGTATTCTTTTAGGGAAGATAATTCCTGCGCCGTTATTGGTGGAATCAACAATAATAAAATAGCGAATGTATTAAATAAATATTTATTCATAATTTCTCCTGATTAAAAGCTAAAAATCCGGGGTCTCAATACTCTAATCTCACTACTTACTACTAACCCTAACACAGCTTCGCCTCATAACTCACACCTGTTTGAGATAAAGAATATTTTAGGTGATTGTTTTTTAGAAAAGATCCAATAATTCGCCCACTTTTTTTTAAGAACAGTTCAACTTATATTTAAAAAATTAAAGTTTCAATAAAAATCTTAAAAAAGAAAAAATAGAATAAACAATAAAACAATAAAGCAATTCAACAATTAAGCAATTAAACCCTTCCCATGATCAAGTCATTCCTATTTAAGGTCTTCTCCATCACCTCTATATTTAAAGATTTTTATTATTATTTTTGTCTAAACTCACAATATTTTTCATTTAATTAGGAGGATCATGAAACAGCGCAAATTTTTATTCACATTAGCCGCTTTATTTTCTGTTTGCTTTCTATCCTTTACGGTTACCACTTCTGCCCAGCAGCAGCAGAACAAACCCCGTGCAAGCCTTAAAGCCGGAGTATTTCAGCGAATCGGAGTAGATACCGATATAAACATATCTTACAGCAGACCTGGAGTAAAAGGAAGAAAGATCTGGGGTGACCTTGTACCTTACGGATTAGCTCCCGGCGATACTGAATCTCACAACAAACCTTTCCCGTGGCGGGGAGGTGCTAACGAATCTACTACTATTGAAATTAGTAAAGACGTTATGATCAACGGCAATAAATTACCCGCCGGTAAATACAGCATCCACTTTATTCCTTCTGAAACTGATTGGGTAGTTATTTTCAATAAAAATTCTAAGCTATGGGGAAGTTATGAATATGATAAAAATGATGATGCTCTGAGAATAAATGTTACCCCTGTCGAGGCTCCCTTCCAGGAATGGCTCTCTTATGGGTTCGATAACCTGGCGAGCACTTCCTGTACCGCATATCTAAGATGGGAAAAATTGAAAGTCCCCTTTAACATCTCAACCGTTGATTGATCAATTTTCAAAATAAACCGATACTATCCCTTTAAGAGATAGTATCGGTAGCTCTTTCCTAATGATTTATTTATTTTTTCTTCCCTATATTTAATCACAACATCACAATATAACAATAAAGCAATAAACAATTAAACAATTCAGCAATTACTCATTTCAATTCGACATTAATCAATAAAAATTAATATTCTTTCCTACAAAAAGCTTCCCTGAAATTTGTTTAGTTTATTCTTAAAATATAATTTTAATCTTTAGAAACATTTTTTTTAATTATCCAAATTATAGGGCATTATTTATGAAATTTAATTTTTCATTACCGGATATATCACAAATCAAAGACAACTATATAAAATCGGATACAGTTTATCAACGCGGTTTAAGATTAATCGAAAACGAAATGTGTACTCTGGTCAGTGAATCTAACGATAAATTTAATTTTACAGTCGAAGATCGTTTTGATGATTTTAGTGTTACTATATCGCAGACAGCATCAAGGATCTTATTCCAATGTAATTGTATTTCACATCTGGATTGCTGCCCTCATTCTGCAGCCGCATTAATCATGCTTAGAAAGAAATATGACGAGGAAAAAATTAAAGCCTCAGAAGGAAATACTAGATATACTAAAAAGGAAATGATAAAGCGTGTATACAAAAACTTCTTATGCAGTAAAATCAATACCTAAAAAACACTCTCTGGTTATCACAGGAACCCCGCTTGAAAATAATCTCCTCGATTTATATTCAATTATGAACTTTGTTGATCCGGAAGTCCTTGCTCCCCAATGGGAATTTTCAATGAACTTCTTAGGCTCCTTGCTGCACTTTAGTTCATACTCTCATCAGTAAACGGTTCTCCCGTCCATCGATCAACTGTCATCCAGTAAGGGCATTTGGGACAATATGAATCTTCGGGATAATCTACACCTTCTTCATGAGGGCATCCTATTATCCTCCCTGAAATAACTGACCGCTGCGCTTTATGCTTCTTTATATATTCAATAATCTCCCTATTAATGACCATATCTACACGGACATCAATATCTTTTTTAAACCATCTTTTAAATCAATAACCTCTTCATTTTCATCTACAATACCAACTGCAACCTTTGTTGCTGTCGTATCATCAGGTCCATAATAAGCAATTGTTGCTATTGGAAAACCACTTTTATTCCCCCTTAAATTTTTCTGATGGAACCTTTCAACATACTTTTCAGGTTTCATTTTTAATCTCCAATTTTTCTAATGAAGTGTAAATTAAATAATTTTTTATTCTTATGTAAAGTAAAAAGTATTCGAAAGTTCTGCTTTCCTTTACTTAATAAAAGTTTATAATGATATAAGGGAGGGTTATTTCAATACTCAATTTGAGATTCTCACTTAAAGGTTGAACCTTTAGAAAATCAACATTAATACCACTCTGAAACCGTGAAATCGATTGAAACCGTATTGAAACCGTATTAAAACCGTATTAAAACCGTATTAAAATTGTATTACTTCCTATAATCTTCTATCCACTCTTCATGTACCGCCAAACTCTGTTTCGCAAAAAAGGCATTAAAAACAATGAGCTTGAGCCAGACAACATGACAAATGCATAGTCACTATTGTAAATAAATAAGCCTTTCCCTTGCAAGGGGAAAGTGGATTTCCCTGTCCCATGTGTAGGTAAAGTTCAGAGTAAGGGGGAGGGTTGGGGAGAGATTTAGATGCTTAGTTCTTCAGAACTAAATCACGTATCCTAATTTCAAATTCCCAATCTCTATTATCCTTTTATAACTTTTATTATCTTTGCCCTATCATCTTGGTTAACTTCAAAATTAAGTACTATACGGCATATTTGTTATTCATTAAAAAAACATTTATAAATCATGAAAATCTTTTTAACAATAATTTTTACAATTATAATATTATCCGTTTTAGGGATAATCTTTATTTATTCCGGTTTATATAATGTCAGTGCCGCAAAACCTGAACACGGAATATCAAAATGGATATTAAACACCACTATGGATAATTCTGTTGAGCATTATTCCAAAGGTATAAAAGTACCAGATCTTAATAACCCAGCGAAAATTCAAGAAGGTTTTGCGCATTATAAAGAAATGTGTGAGAGCTGCCACGGCGCTCCCGGGAAAAAGGAAACCGAACTGGCTAAAGGATTGAATCCGCCAGCTCCTGATTTAGGTGAATCAGGGCAGGAAATGAGTCCCGAAGAATTATTTTGGATTACTAAAAATGGAATTAAAATGACCGGGATGCCTGCATGGGGAAAGACTCATTCTGATGATAAGATCTGGGCTATGGTTGCTGCAGTTAAAAAGCTCCATGAAACTTCTGCCGAAAAATATAATTCATATTCGGAAGAGCATGAAGAAACCAGTGAAGCTCAACATTCTAACCAAAATAAATTAAGGTACCATTGAATTAGTTAGAATCTTTTAATAAAATTAAAATTAATAAAAAGAATGTATTTGTCTTACTCATTAATTATAAAAATTAAGTTCAATACTTAGTACAATCTTAGCATTGTCATTCTGAACGGAACATAGTGGAGTGAAGAATCCCATGACTAAAATTTTGTGACCATTTTTATACTTCTACTCACTTTTTAATTTTACTTAGACTGACTCATTATTATAATCATAATAAAGGATTTTCAGAATGAATAAAAAATTAAATATAATTTTTACATTTATATTATTTATATTTTTTACTGTTTTAATTTTATACGCTAAATCTTCAATTCCTTTACATCATCTTTCTTATTTGAAAAATGATACATCTGCAGTCTGGATAGCACCAAAATCAGCAAATAAAATGAAAAATCCATTAAAAGGAAAAGCTGAGGCTACACAAAAGGGGCAGGGTACATATGTACAAAATTGTTCTGAGTGCCACGGCATGACCGGAAAAGGTGATGGTCCTACGGCAGATATGCTGGATACTAAACCTGCCAACTTAACTTCAAAAAAAGTTCAGAAACAAAGCGATGGCGCTTTATTCTGGAAAATTAGTAATGGCAAAGGTGTTATGGCTGCTTATAAAGATGCTCTTACTGAAGAACAGAGATGGCAACTGATTAATTATATCCGGACGTTGAAGTCTTCAAAATAATCCTATATTAATATTATTAAGCAGATTGCTTAATCCCAGGGAAGGAAAAATTCCAAATAAAATACTTCCGGCAAAACAAATAATTGCTGCCAGGAGATAAAAGAGATTCCCTTTTGGTTTTATGGTCAACAATGGAGATTTCAAAAACATTTCGGAAATAATGGAGACATAATAATATAGCCCTATCACCATATTTATCATTCCAATAATTAAAAGCCAGGTATATCCTCTATCGAGAACTGATTTAAAAATAAATACCTTCCCAGCAAAACCTGCAAGCGGAGGTATTCCTGCCAACGAAAGGAGTGAAATCGCCATAGTTATCGTGGCAAAAGGAGCCAGCTTATTTAATCCTCTGAAAATAATTATATCATCCGTTCCAAAATTTCTCTCAATTAAAGTAATTATACTAAATACACCCATATTCATAAATATATAAGCGGTTAAATAAAAACCAATTGAAGGCAGTGCGCTCTCTATACTGTCTGCTGCACCTGCTGCCATTAAAATATAGCCTGATTGTGCAATGCTTGAGTATGCAAGAAGCCGCTTTAGCTTAGTTTGTCTTAAAGCTGCAAGGTTTCCAAATGTCATTGTAATTGCCGACAATATTGATATGATTAAACTCCAATCAAATAGATTATTTTGATATGAGCTTATAAGTATTCTTAGCAGTCCTGCAAACCCAGCAATTTTAGGTACTGTTGATATAAACCCTGCAATTGGTGCGGTGGAACCTTCATAAACATCAGGAGCCCAGAAATGGAATGGAACCATGGTTATTTCAAAACCGTATCCCAAAATAATTAAGCACAATGCAATTATTATCCACGCACTATTATCTCCCTTTAAGACTTCTCCTATTACCCTTAGATCAAGACTTCCCGTTAAACCATATAAATAAGTCAGCCCGAATGCCATAATTGCCAGTGCTGTTGCGGCAAATATGAAATATTTTAATGCAGCTTCATTACCTCTTTTATCTTTTCTTATAATACCGGTAAGTATGTAAAGCCCCAAACTCATTATTTGCAGAAATAAAATAATTAAACCCAGATCCAGGCTTGAAGCAACGCCGATTGCTCCAAGTGTAGTGAAAAGAAGGGCAATAGGTGCATGAGGTGCCTGTGAATTTTTCCCGAAATAAAAAATGATAAGCAGTAAAGATACAATGGAACTTAAAATGATTAGGATTTTGAATATTGTTCCGAAATTATCAATTGCATACGTCCCGTTGAAAATATCAAACGGCTGCCAAAATAACATGCGATAACAAAACCATAGTGAAATAAGTAGAGAAAATAAGGTAAGGTATGATGGTATTTTTCGGTTCTTCTCCTTTATCCATCCTGATATAGGAATAAAAAAAAGAGCCGATCCTGCAATTATCAATTCCGGTATAATAGCCCAGAGTTTCATCTGATCAAGAAATAGTTAGAAGAAATTTTGTGCCGCTTTCAATTAACCCGGTAAGAAATCCGGGAAATATCCCCAGTAAAAGAGATAAGCCAATTAATAAGCTAATTATAAAAAGATTCTTTCCCTTTAAATCAGTAAATGCAGGCATTGAATCCGGCGGCTTGCCAAGAATCATACTCACCACTATTTTCAAGTAAAGGGCTGTCATTAAAATTAAGCCCGCTATTATCCCGATTGCTGTCCAGAAGCTTAAAGTAACTGCCGAACCGATGACCTGGAATTCGGCAATGAATCCTGAGAATCCCGGGAGTCCGAATGAAGCAAATGAAAGAAGACCCAGGAGAGTACTGAATATTGGTACAGTACCTAGCAATCCTCCGAACTTATTCATATCCCTCGTTCCGGTCTTATGCTGCAGTATTCCTGCCATAAAAAACATTCCCCCTGTAAGTAAACCATGACTGATTATCTGGTAGACTGCTCCATTAAGGGCAAGCTGCTTTATACCCGTATCATTTGCCATTCCCCATATTCCCGCAGCAGTCATTACATATCCCATATGATTTATCGAAGTATATGCAATTAATCTTTTCAAGTCGTTTTGAGCAAGTGCGGCCAGTGCTGAATATATCATAGAAATAATCCCTAAAAGGATTAGATATATATAATAATCGGAAACAGCCCCGGGTACAGTTGGAATTAAAACTCTTATTATTCCGTAAGCACCCATCTTTAATTGAATGCCGGCAAGAATAACACTTCCTTCGGTAGGAGCCTCAACATGTGCATCGGGGAGCCAGTTATGAATAGGGAATGTCGGCAGTTTTACTCCAAAACCAATTAACATTCCCGCCATCACTAATCCTCCTGTTTGAACCGAACCCGCAAAAGGATTTGCTTTAATTATTTCCTGAAGCGAAAATGTATGAGGTTCAACAGAAAGGTAAAGTGCCAAAAAGGATAACAGCATTGCGAGGCTTCCGGCTCTTGTATAGAGAAAAAATTTCATGGCAGCATATCTTCTTCTCTCGCTTCCCCAGATACCAATTATAAAATACATAGGTACTAAGCCGACTTCAAAGAATAGATAAAAGAGAAGTAAGTCTTGAGATGAAAATAAACCAAGCAGACCGGTTTGCATTAAAAGAAAAAGAAACGCGTGTTCTTTTGTCCTTTCTTCTTCTTTTAGAACGTAGAGCATTACACAAACCATTAGAATATCGGTTAACAATATTATTGGAAGGGATAAGCCGTCTACTCCTATTTTGTAGCCTGCATTTATTGAAGGGATCCATGCTGCACTGGTTTCCCATTGCAAACCCCCTTCGGAAATATTATATCCTCGTAACAATATAAGAGATATGATTAAAGTTATTATACTCCCTATTAAGGCTGAAAAACGTATTGCCGAATTTTTTTTATTAGGGATAAAAAGGATTATTATTCCCGTCAATAACGGAAAGAAAATATTTAAGGTTAACATTTATTTTTAATTTGAATTATTTAATAAACTCAAAGTGAAAACTGTTAAAACAGTTAAATATCAGGCTTTTGGTTCTAATTAACCCCGGGATTAATCCCGGGGTTAATAAATTCTTGGAACTGTTTCTCTAAAACATAAAGAAAATACCTACTGCCAATGCGGTGACAATTATCCAGGAAAAAAGAAATATCGTATATAAAAATATTTTACCTGTCTCCAATTTCCTTAATTGACTTCCTGCCCTGCTGAAAGAATAAGCAAATTCATTGAGCTTTTGCGAGAAGCCCTGCAATTCAAGGTAATCTGTTCTATATGCAGATTTTACCACCTTTGATTTGATATACAGAACAGCTTTATCAAGAATTATTTCTGATTTATTTCCCACTTTAGCTGCAGATAAAATAAATAAACTTATATCATTTGCTCCCTCATCAAAAAGATTTTCAATTTTATTAATTACAAAAGATAGATTCTGAATAAGTTTTACCGGGACTATGACAAATACATCGACTATTTTTTCAAAGTATGAGAAGAAATTTCCTAGTGCAGGAACCGGGCCGTATTTTTTAGTTTTCCACATTCCAAATAATAGACCTCCGCCGCTTGCTGCAATTGCTGCGGTCCTCCATCCCCAGTTGATTTTTCCTAAAGAACTAAAATGAAGAATATCCTCAATGTTTAGTTTTAATATTACTCCGCAGACTAATGCAAGAATAGCAAGAAGACCTGTAGAATAAATGAGAATTTTCTCCCCTTCTTTTACTCTAGGATTTTTATTCCCTTTCCAGTTTCCAAAGATGGCAAAACCGGCACGTGATATATAAATCCCCGCAAGAAATATTAGCAATATCATAAAAGCGCTATAGAGACTATTGTACTTTGAAGCTGCAGAAAGGATTTCATCTTCACTCCAAAATCCTGCAAAGGGGGGAAACCCGGATAAAGCGAGTCCGCATAAGATGAATATTATAAGAGTATATGGCTGGTATTTTTTCAGGTTTCCCATATTCCGTATATCTTTTGTACCGGCTGAATGACTAATAATTCCTGCAGCTAAAAACAATCCTGCCTTGAATACTGCATGGGCTGCAAGATGAAAAGATGCTGCCAAAGTTCCACCTAATCCAAGTATAAAATACATCTCGCCGAGCTGTGAAATAGTTGACCACGCAAGTATTCGTTTTATATTATATCTTGCCGTTGCAGCTAATGCCGCGGTTAATGCCGTAATCATTCCAATCCATAAAATAATACTTAATGTCAGCGGCGATGCTTCAAATAGCGGGAATAGTTTTAGAAGAAGAAATACACCCGCCGCCACCATTGTAGCTGAATGGATCAAAGCGGATACAGGAGACGGTCCTGCCATAGCATCGGGAAGCCAGCTGCTGAAGGGAAGCTGTGCACTCTTTCCCAGAGCCGCTGCTAAAAACAATATTGAGAGTAACTTGAAATCAAAAGGTGTATTACCAAAGGGACTTTTCACTACATTTAAAAATGATGAGATATCGGTTGTACCGGTATTTATTAGTATTATTAATAAAGCTAATAAAAACCCGAAGTCTCCAATCCTTGTCATTAAGAATGCTTTTCGTGAAGCTTCCTTTGCATCAGTCTCTTTATAATGAAATCCGATTAATAAAAAAGAGGATAAGCCGACAAATTCCCATGATATAAATGTTAAAATAAAAGAATCTGAAAGAACTAATAGAAACATGCAGCCGGTAAAAAAAGAAATAACCCTGAAATAATATTCTTTTCTTGTTTCAATAGATTTCATCGAATATATGATTACAACAAGTCCTATAACTGCAATTATTAATGAGAAATACCATTCAAGACCGTTTATTATTAATGAAAGAGTCAAACTATAACTTGAAGATGTAAACCAGGTTAATTCGATTTTATCTTTCGTATTTATTAAAATGAGTATAAGAATCAAAGAGCAAAAGACAGAAACAGCCGAAAATAATCCGGCCTTTTCCTTTATAAAACTAAATGGAAGGGATAAAATGAATGCGGCCGTTAATGGTAAAATGGGTATAAGTAGAAGCATTGTCATCCTTTTAATTCTTCATATTTATCTACCTGCACCGATTTTCTATTTCGGTATAGAAGCATCATAATACTAAGTCCTATTGCCATTTCAACAGCACCGATTGTAATAATGATAATCGTAAATATTTGTGCGGAATAATCTAAAGGCTGCACATACCGCCAGAAAGCAACAATGTTTAATCCAATCGCGTTTAATATTAGCTCAATTCCCATTAACACCATAACGGCTGTTCTCTGTGCAAGTATAGCATACACTCCGATAGAAAATAATGCTGCCGAAACTATTAAATATGCATTCAGAGGAAGTATCATTTTTCCTCTCTCGCTTTTTGATATAATTCATCTAAGTTGATTTTATAGAAGGGTTCAAATAATTCTTCTGAAGCAGGGGGAGGGTCCTCATTAACTGCTGAAGCAGTTCCGCGCTCTTTTGAATCAGGGTGCTTTCCAGGACGGGCTAGATATATGGCTCCGAAAATTCCAAGTAATATCATTAATCCCGCTCCCTCAAATGCCATCATATATTTGCCCATCAACAATTCACCGATTCTCCTTGAAGAATCCTGGTCAGGTATACTGTTCTGAATCTTCCAATCCGGGAATAAGATCAATAATACAGTCAGTATCACGAATATTGCAATGCCCGTCCAGGCTGCATATTTTTTAATTGGAGTAAACATTGACATATCCATTTCCATTCCTCCTCCACCATGATTCCCCTGGTTCATACCATTATCTTTACTTTCTTTTTCTTTGCCGCTATCATTTTTACCTTTTTCATGGTGGTTATTATGCTCCATATTCTTTGACGGCTTAACACTTTCTTTAGGGAGCAGACCAAGTGAAAAGAATTTCTCTATGAACGGCATTTTCATTTTAGCCATCATATTTCCACCGGGATCATGAGAGAATAAAACCATGAAGAGTATCATGACAAGCATACCACCGATATACATCATTATTTGAAGCATACCTAATAGGTCTGCCATGAGCAGTATAAACAATCCGGCTACTCCTATAAAGGAAGCCATTAAAAAAATACCGCTCCTAAACATGCTCATAGTAGTTGTCATCCCTAAGGCACCTGCTACCGATATAAAAGCAAATAGACTGAAAGTAAATATTATTACAGGGGGAGAAATACTCATTTTCCTTTTACTCCTAATAAAATTAATGCGCCTACTATTAATACATTTAGTAATCCTACGGGTATTAAAATTTTCCAGGAAAGTTCAAGCATTTTTGCTGTGCTGAATAATTTTATTTTCTGTCCTACCCATTTCATAAAAATCAAGATTCCCAGAGTCTTAATTATCATCCATAAAAAACCGGGTAATAAGGGTCCATTCCATCCCCCCAGAAATAGAATGGCTCCCATAGCCGATACAACGAAAAGAATCCCGGAAAGTGTAATTTTCAAAATGATCCCCTGCCATCCGGCATATATAGAAAGAATCCCGCCCCGGATATCAGATGCAAATGGTTCTAAGAAAGGCGCCCTGTATACCTGCATTAATCCGGTTACTATATACAATAAAAAACCTAACGGCTGTGACACTATAAACCATAGATTCTCCTGCGAAGCAATAATTTTTTGTGTCGACATTGATTTAGCCATCATAATCGGACCTATAATTGCAAGTCCTAGCGGTACAACATATGAAACCAGTTGAGCTATTATTCTATAACATGATTCGATGCTTTCCGGAATATTGCCCCCCCAGCCCCCTAATGCTATTGCTAGAACAACATAATCAACAACAACAATAAAATAGAATATTCCGATTCCCAGATCTGCTCCTACGAGATCTTTATTAATAGGTATAATTACTGCTGAAAGAAGAAGCCCTGCTAATCCAGTAATTGGAGCGGAATTGTAAAGCCAGCTGTCCTTGTGATTAGGTATAGATAAACCATCTTGAAATTTTACTGAAGCTCCAGGTTCATTCTTTATGAAATTTAATCGGGGCTCTATTATCATTGTAATTAAAGTGCCCGAAAAAAAAGTTAATAATGTGACAATTGCACCTTGAATTATTCCCAATCCAGACCTCCCATTCCCCAAGAATATAAAATTCCGGAAGTAAGGATGCCTATAAAAACAAACATATCCAGGAAAGCTTTCATTCCTATATCTGCAAATACAACTGCCCATGGATACATAAATATCATTTCCATATCGAATGAGAGGAAAATTAAAGCATAGGTTATGTAGCCGAACCTGAAATTATTCCATTTAGGACTATTATATGATACCCGTTTTTCTTTTTTGGAAAAAGCATAAATTATCAATGAAATTCCGAATGCAACCAATACAACTAACCCGGCTACAGAAAATAAACTAAGAATCATAATCCCTATTTTTTTTATTTAAGATAATATTTATTATCTATTTAGATTATGTTTTACCTCAAATTTAGTAAAACCCTGTATGGTATAATTTTGAATTATGAGAAAGGAATATATTTGTTCCCACCACCAACAACCAACAACCCACCTCCAACTTTCCCCACCACCAACCACCTACAACCGACCACCAACTCTCATTGTCATAAGTTCAACCTTTTCTATTTTCCCTTTCAATTGAATCTCTCCGAGTGGTATTTTAAGATATTCCCCGTTCAGCGGCATTCTTTCAAGTAAGGCAGAGGAAAGAATAATATTTACATTATGGTTATTGCATTCTCCCTGTATTCTTGATGTCGTATTTAATACATCTCCTGAAAATACTATATCTTTTTTAATTACACCTATTTCCCCAACCGTAGCTTCGCCAATATGCATTCCGGCTTTAAATGATGGCAGTATGCCATACTTTTCCAAATAATATTTCTTTTTCTCTACAAAAACTTTTTGTATCTCGAAGAAACACGACAGGCAATTATTATTTACAAGTCCTTTTTCTACAAGCCAGGTAACAACAACTTCATCACCTACATACTGGTAAATTTCTCCCTGACTGTTTATTATCGGCTCAGTGATATCGTTAAAAATTTCTTTCAAAA
This sequence comes from uncultured Ignavibacteriales bacterium, assembly GCA_963848195.1. Lineage (GTDB taxonomy): Bacteria > Bacteroidota > Ignavibacteria > Ignavibacteriales > Ignavibacteriaceae > CAVQBP01. Next base: position 368,189 of record CAWKCY010000001.1, read on the forward strand.
ACTCGAAAAATCTTTGGTGCCCTATTTTTTCAGCTATTGTGGTTGAAGATTTAAGATCCAGAAACATAAAGATTCTCTCTTCTTCTTTCGGGTGGTAATATTTCCCTGTAATGAATTTCCATAATATACCCGGACCAAATTTATCACTTACCTGAAGCATAAATTGTGTACCGGAAACCAATAAAGCCCAAAAACCTAATGTGACAAAAAATGAAGGGGTTGTAAGGTTAAATAGCACATTTTCTCCAGACCTCAATAAAGCCGAATGAAAATCCAATCTGAAAAATGAAATAAATGAAATCCATGGTAAAGAGTCCTACTACTGCAAGACTCAAATATGCAGCAATAAAAAGTAAACCCGAATTGATAATTCCGAAAGCGAAGGATCTTGTTCGATACTTTGAACCCATTCTAAAGACCAAAAGATATCCTCCGGCTAACCCGCCAAAAAGACCTAAAATTACTGTGCCTATAAAATCAAGCCAGAATTCATAAGTGCCGGATAACTTTTTTAATGCAATCAGATCATATACAAAAAAATATTCACCAATAAATGAAAAAGATGAAAATAATGTCCAGCATAAGGTAATAATCACTACCTTCTGAATTCTATCCCGGAATCTTGTTTTGATTTTCATATAAACAAACCCTGAAATTTTAATTGCGAAAACTAATCGAAAGGAAGAAATGGATATTTTAATTATTGAAAATATATGAAGCCGATTTTGAAATTATGTAATACTAGAATAAAATACAATAATCTCGGAGGCATTGGATAAAAGTATGAGATGGATAGTATATGAGGAGTAAGAGTAATCACCGGACCGGAAGTCACGATGTTAGGCTTTGTTTTTAGAGTTCAATGTATATTCACACAGGCTCTGGAAGTCCGGTGTTAATCTTTGTTTCAGATAATATCCGTTGGCTAAAAGCCAACGGCAATGGATAATCACACATCCTCTGGAAATCCGGCAAGTGATGCCTTCAACCTGCTAAATAATTTCTTTTTTTCCCGAAAATATGTAACTTCAATCCAACAATAATTTAGGGTAAATACAGATGAGTCACCTGGCTAAAGCATCCGGATTTGTTACAAATTTATTACAGAATAATTTACCTGAGGGCTGTGTATATCATAACATTGATCATACGATGAATGTAGTTGAATCAGCAAAAGATATTGGTGAGCACAGCGGTTTGTCAAAAGAAGATATGGATATTCTTTTACTTGCCGCTTGGTTTCATGATACCGGCATGGTAAGTGTTTATATTGGTCATGAGGAAAAAAGTATTGAAATATTTAAAAATTATATTAGTAAGGAACAGTTTCCCGTTGAAAAGATTGAAAAAGTTGTTCAATTAATAAAAGCGACTAGGGTTCCCCAGAACCCGGTTAATTTACTCGAAAAAATAATTTGCGATGCAGATTTATCCCATATTGGTCAAAAGGGATTTCAGAACAGAGCAAAGCTGCTTAGGCAGGAGTGGGAGATTGTATTGGATAAAAAGTTTACCGATATTGAATGGTTAAACTCAAATATTGAGTTTTTAACAAATCATAAATTTAATACTGAATATGCTCAAGAAATTTTTGAAGAACAAAGACTTACAAATCTGGCAAAACTTCAAAAGAAATTAATTAAAGAAAAAATGGAACTTGAAAATAGCAATAATATTTTAGCCGGCAATATCGAAAAACAAAAACAGCTTAAAAGTAAACAGGCTGAACGCGGTATCGAAACCATGTTCCGTAACACTATCCGTACGCATGTCGAATTCAGCGGTCTTGCAGATAATAAAGCTAATATCATGATAAGTATTAACACTCTTATTCTAACAGCCCTTGTTGCCGTTATGGCAAGAAAATTAGATACAAATCCCCAATTAATTATTCCGACTGCAATTTTAGCTTTGGTTAGTCTCGTAACACTTATTTTCGCTGTAATGGTTACACGCCCTAAGATTACTTCCGGTACTTTTACCCATGAAGATATTAAAGAAAAAAGAGTTAATCTTCTTTTCTTCGGAAATTTTTTTAATATGAATCTAAAAGATTTTGAATGGGGAATGACTGAAATGATGGGGGATAAAGACTTTCTTTATGGAAGTATGATTAAAGATTTTTATTATCTGGGTCAGGTTTTAGGGCAAAAATACCGCTACCTCAGAATTTGTTACAATATTTTTATGTATGGATTAATAATCTCTATACTTGCTTTTGCAATTGCCGTATTCCTATATCCAGGCGGAACAAATTTAAGTCCGTTAATAGAATAATTAAATTGAACTATTATTTCCTGCCTTATGTATATTTGCATTTAGTTCTAAAAATTTTTTAAGAAAATATTTTAGAATTAAGTTTTGTAGATATAAAGATGACATTTTAAAAGGTTAATTCATTTATAATTGTAGATAATTAGTGAAAATGTAGAAAAACCATCTACCAACAGTTAGATAAATCTACTTTTGGCAGATAAATTAAAACAGTTGATAAAGGTTTCGTTTTTACTTCATTTTCCAACAGTTAAAACTGTTGGTTAATGATATTCACAGCCTTCTGTAGTTATACGATGTTGAATTTGGAACTTTCTGTGGATTTAATTTAACCATGAAAAAAATTATTTATTTGTCCTTACTTTTTATTTCTCCTTCACTATATCCTCAAATCCATAATGATTCAGTCCTGCATCATGAAGATTATAAGGTAGTTGTACCTGATTCTAACTATAAAGCCGGATGGCTTCACAAGATTTTCTTTGGTGCGCACTGGAGAGATTTATGGTCAACTCCTTTAAGGATTAAAGTTCTGGATTTAAATAAATTTGCCGGTGGCTTAAAACCTTTAAAAAAGGGAGGGGGACTTCAGACAAAATCTCTACGGCTTATGGGTAATGATGGAAAAGAATATAAATTCAGGTCTCTTGATAAAGATCCTTCTAAAACTTTACCCCCTGAATTACAGGAATCTCTTGCAGCTGATGTTTTTCAGGATCAGATAAGTTCTGCAAATCCTTTTGCTCCACTTGTTGTTGCCCCGATTCTTAATGCTGTGGGAGTTCTACAGGCCGTTCCCGAACTTTGCATAATGCCTGATGATGCGAAACTTGGAAAGTTCAGAGAAGAATTTGGCGGGATTATAGGGATGATTGAAATTCAACCTGAAGCAGATGATGATGAAGATGAGAGTTTTGCCGGTGCGGAAAAGGTAATAAGTACCTACAAACTTTTTAAAAAACTTGAAGATGACAATGATGAACATGTGAAAGCTACAGAATTCTTAAAAGCTAGATTAATTGATATTTTTGTAGGTGACTGGGACAGACATGTTGACCAATGGAGGTGGGCTCGTTTTGAAGAGAATGGAAAAAAAGTTTGGTATCCTATACCAAGGGATCGCGACCAGGCTTTTTCACGCTTCGATGGTCTATTCCCATGGATTGCTACCGAATCTATTACTCAAATGAACAGCTTCTCATGCGCATATCCTAAAATTGAATCACTTACCTGGTCAGGAAGATATCTAGATAGAAAGTTCCTTGTCTCTATTGATAAACCACAATGGGATTCTGTTACTAATTATGTAGTGAAACATTTGACAGATTCCGTTATTGTTAATGCTGTAAAGCATTTACCTGAAGTAATATATCAAAAAGCCGGAGAAAAGATAATATCAGCTTTAAAGGATAGACGTGATAATCTTCAGAATGCTTCTGAGGCTTATTACAAGAATATTTCAAAGTATGTTGATATACGCGGTACCGATAAAGATGAATATGCAGAAATAGACCGGCTTGATGATCATCATGTTGAAGTAACCATTAGCAAAAGAGATAAAAAAACAGGCGAAAAGAAAAAATCGGTCCTGTTCCATAGAGTATTTGATGATGAGTATACAAAAGAAATTAGAGTTATGCTGCTCGATGGAGATGATTATGCAATTGTTAAAGGAAAAGTTAATTCAAGTATTCCAGTTATTGTAGCAGGTGACGGTGATAGTGATGAACTCATTGACAGTTCTGAAGTTGAAGGCTACTCGTTGGGCTTTGTCCCCTTTATACCGCAGGCTGAGAAAAAGACTTATTTTTATGATGGAGGAAATAAAACCCGGTTTATTGAAGGGGCAAGTACTGTGCTAAATAAGGAAAGTAATCCTAAATATGCTAATGATACGGCAAAATATGAACCGGTTGTTCAGGATTGGGGACATGATTGGCGTTTTGTACCATGGATTGCAGCTAACCCTGATGAAGGATTATTCCTTGGAGGGGGCCCAATTTTATATGAATTCGGTTTCAGAACTTCTCCCTATGTTTATAGGATGGAACTAAAAGCCGGTTTTGCATTTAAGCCACAGAGATTTAAGGTTAACTATCTTGGTGAATTTTATTCACTAATTAATGGTCCTAAAATTACTCTCCATGCTTTTGCTTCCGGAATCGAAGTTCTTAATTTCTATGGATATGGTAATGAAACAAAGTTAGATAAGGGTCTTAAAAGAAATAACTTCTATAAGGTCAATCAGAAAGAATTTCTATTTGATCCGCAGATGGAATTTCTTTTGAATAGTACTCTAGATTTTACTCTCGGCCTTTCCGCTAAATATAATTCAACTGAAAAGGAAAATAATTCCTTAATAACCCAGGCTCTTCCGTACGGCTCTAAAAATTTTCTACTTACCGGAATAAATATCGGATTCAAAATAGATGGGAGGGATAATTGGGTTATTCCAGGCAAAGGTTTTTTTGTTAATACAGCCGGGACTTTTTTCCCTTCAGTAAAAAAAGAACAAAATAGTTTCTCAAAAATAACCGGAGACGCCCGCTATTATTTATCCACTTCATCTCTTCCGTTATCGGCTATTGCACTCAGAGTTTACGGTGAAAAGAATTTCGGCAGATATCCTTTCTTTGAAGCCGCATTCTTAGGGGGAAATAATTTATTAAGAGGTTTTTCAAAGAATAGGTTTGCAGGAGATGCATGTTTTATGGGAAGTGCCGAAATTAGAATATACTTATTCAAGTTCTTTTTCCAGGTACCAATCTATCTGGGTATTACTGCTTTGGATGATATAGGGAAGGTTTTTGTTTCAGATTCGGATTCAAGAATATGGCATAACTCCTACGGCGGTGGAATATGGTTCTCTATTATAAATCCCGCATTTCTTTTTTCTGTAAATTATGCTAAATCAAATGAAGATTCAGGTATTTATTTTACAAGCGGTTTCCCTTTTTAGGTGAATTACATGGATGTAGTGAAGATATGAAAGAACAGAAAAAACCGTTAAAACGGTTCACAAAAGTTTTGTTATTACTTCATTAATCCAACAGTTAAAACTGTTGGTTAATGATATTGCACTGGCTCTGACTAACTTCGTTTTTAATTATTCTAATTGAAGAATTCAAAAAAAATATTACCGTTCGATTTAACTCCCACTGTTAGATCCAAGCTTAAGACTATTTTATTAATTAGCTTATCAGGAATTATTATAGGTGTTCTTTATGCTAATTTTACATTTGGGTTTGTTCTTTACAGGGTTTATAAAGGTGCGCTGATAGGATTCTTAATAACCTCCATTAGTTCCACAGTCGAAATATTTGTTTTTCATCCAAAGTTTAAGCGTCTTAACTTTTCGATTGAGCTTCTTACGAGAACTTTATTTTATATTCTTCTAATATCCTTTTCTACAATCTTTGTTGTTGTTGTCCATGAAAGTATAGATAATAATACCGGAATAATTACAACTATAAACGGTGCATATTTCAGAAAGTTTATAACCGGAGATTTTATCGCTATTTTTTTATTTGCCGTTGTAATCAGCTTGACCTTAAATTTCCTATGGCAGATAAATAGAATGCTCGGTAAAAATGTACTTGTAAATGTTATGCTGGGAAAATACAGGAGACCAAAACTTGAACAAAGAGTATTCATGTTCCTAGATATAAAATCCTCAACTACTCTTGGTGAAACTCTGGGAGCATATGAATACAGCAGCTTATTGCAGGACTTTTTCTATGATATTACAGATCCGGTTATTGAAACAAAAGGGGAAGTGTACCAATATATCGGAGATGAGGTGGTTCTAACCTGGAAAATAAATAAAAAAATCCTTTTCGAATATTCCATCATTTGTTTTTTTAATATAAAAAACAAAATAAAAATGAGGGGGGATTATTATATCGAAAAATACGGAGTTGTTCCAGATTTCAAAGCAGGAGCTCATTGGGGAGAGGCAGTTGTTACTGAAGTCGGTGACTTAAAAAAAGAAATTGTCTTCCATGGAGATACTGTAAATACAACTGCAAGAATTAGAACTGAAGCTGGTCAGCAGAAACGGGATTTAATAATTTCAGGTACTCTTCTTTCTAAAATTTCTGACGAGTTCAAAAGGAATATATTCATTGAAGAAATCGGTAATATTAAATTAAAAGGAAAAGAAAAGGAAGTTAATCTATTTAGTATAAAAAAATCTGTTGATAGTTCTATCAAAAACAAAAATAAAACTTTTTCAATTCTTTAACTTATAAATCGTAACAGTTCCATGTCCTCCTCTTCCTTCATCGCTTATTAACATCTTCATATCCTTAGTAAAAGTAATACCTTCAGGTTGTTTATGATCTATTGCTGGATAATAATACTCCAGCTATAATTTTACCTTCCGGCGTTACTTCGATTAAAGCTTTAACATGAGAGCTTAAAATAAAAAATGTACCTGTTTCGGGATTTCGCTCTATTGCCGAAGGAGAGAAATTTTTCATACCGTATTTCTTATCGAGAATTTCAAGTGATAAAAGAAATCGTGGTTTGGCTTCTAATTTTTTCTCTTTCAGATTGAATGAATAAATAGCTCTATAGCCATTATACCTTTTACCCGGATATCCTTTACATGCAGCTAATAGGGAATTAGTATTCGGGTCATAACACAATCCTTCGATATTATAACTCACTGTCAATCCCGTCCTGTATATTTTATATTTAGAGCTTTTTTTATCCTTTGCCTCATTGAATTCATAAATATCTCCCGAGCTGAGCTATCAGATAGAATTTATCATTTACAATTGCAATTCCTTCGAAGTCTCTGTTAGGTATTGGTTTTCCGATTGCAAATTTCTTTTTAATCATCTCCTTTAGTATAATCAATTTGATATACGATCCCTCTTTCATCGTCATGAGTAAAAATATTTCCCTCTTCCGAAATAGCCAATCCGGATATTTCCCTTAAATAACCCGGCAGTTTAATCTGTTTCCCTTCTTTCAAATTATAATCTTTTAGATTCGATTGGGGTATTAAAAAGCCGGAACTGAATAGAAGGATTAAAATGATTTGAATAAAAATATAAAATTTCATTTAACTAAATTGTTAATTAAAAAATGATTTTATTTACTGAGCCCGATCTTTTTCATAATAGCTTCAAAACGTTTATCGGTTCTTAAATCTTTCCAACCCGGATGTTTTCCAATGAAAAGAATACCTCCATTCCTTTCTTCCATTGCTCTTTCAAGGTAATAAAAAACTTTATCGTAGTCTCCTAATCCTTTATAAACTAAAGCATAATCAAAGTTTACGGAAATATTCGGATCCGATTCTTCTCTTTCTTTTATCTTAATTAAACATTCTTCCGCAGCTTCCTTATTTCCCAGTAAAGCGTATGCAAAACCAATTGGTGCCTGTCCTTTAAATCCTTTTAAATCATCACCGCATTTCTCTTTTGCCTTTACAAATATTTCAAGTCCTTTTTTATAATCTCCTTCAAATAAATAAACAAAACCTAAATTCCAGATTGCACTCCTGAAATTCGGATCAAGTTCCAAGGTCTTTTGAAATTGTTTCTTTGCATCTTCAAACCTTTCGGCAAATATTAAATTTTCACCGAGAGTGTTATTTATGACTAAAGATAGTGGGTCCAGGTTATGTGCCTTAACGATTTCTTCAATACATTCATCTATATTCCCTACAGCTCTTAGAAATAATGAATATGTATAGTGAACGTATGCCGCACCCGGATTTAGTTCCATTGCGGTTTTAAATGATCTTAATGAACCCTTCCAGTCCCAATCATAAAACATTTTTACCAAAGCAAGAGCAATATGAGATTCTGTCAATTCCCTATCCATATCAAGTGCTTTTAATGCATATTGCTTTGCATATTCATATGCCGTTTTTGATTTCATACTACCGGTAGCAGCTAATACCAGGTAGGCATTTGATAATCCTGAATAGGGGAGAGCACAATTTGAATCTTTTTTTAATGATTCATTAAAATATTTTATTGATTTTGCAACATCTTCCGGTGTCCATTTATAAAAATAAAACATCCCCTTTAAATATTCGTTATATGCTTCAAGGTTGGCTGTAGGAGTTCTTACTAATGATTCACTTGCTGACTTATCTGCAAGTCTTTCACGCAGCTTATTTGCGATTTTTCTTGAAATTTCATCCTGAACTTCAAAAATATCTTCCAGGTTTCGATTAAATACTTCAGACCAGATATGATATCCATCCGAAGTGTTGATCAACTGAGCTGTTATTCTAACCCTGTTGCCGGCCTTCCTTACACTACCTTCCAGAACTGAATTTACGTTCAATTTTGTTCCAATTTCCCTTATATCCTCGTTCTTTCCTTTAAAGGCAAAAGATGAAGTCCTCGATGTAACTTTTAATCCTTCAACTCTTGTTAGTGCGTTCAATATTTCTTCGGTTATTCCATCGCTGAAATATTCATTTTCAGGATCTGTACTCATGTTAATAAAAGGGAGCACTGCGATACTGTTTTTCTCGTCATAACCGGATTTTATCTTTAATTGAAGCTGTGAAGGAACTTTAAGTCCGCTATTTGTTAATGCAAAAATTTCAATTGGACTTTTTACATTTTTTAACTTATAATGACCTAAAGTTTCTGCTGATAAAGAAGGATGGTTCTTAATCTCATCATATAATTTATCTGAGATTAAAACAGCACCTGAAATAGAAAGATTCTCAATCCGGGATGCTATATTTACTCCGTCCCCGTAAACTCCTTCATCATCATAAACTATATCACCTGAATGTATGCCAATTCTTAACTGTACAACCGGTTCTTTCTGAAGTTCCTGCTGTATTTCAACCGCACATAATACAGATTCTATAGCACTGCCAAATATTATTAATGTACCATCCCCATAATATTGTAATATCTTACCTTGATGTTTGGTAATTATTTCTTCCAGCACATTTCTATGCCGGTCCCTCAAAAATTTGGCTTTATTTTCATCCTCCTGCATTAATGCTGTGTAGCCGACCATATCTGTAAACATTATTGCAGCCAGCATCCTTATAGATGAAATATTCATTCGAATTACTTAATTATTATTTCAATTTTGTAAAAAAAGATAAGTAGCCCTTCCAAATTTAATTTTTAATACTATCAACAACAACCCAAACTACAGCCAACATCCCAGAACCAACTCCAATTATATAACTTGAAGTAATAGAACTCATTATTTATATTTAATCTTAATAAAATTAAAATAATCATGGCTGAAATAGTTATTGCAGATGACATATACTTAGCAAGACAGGGCTTAAAAAGCGTTATTGGGAATAATTCCAATAAAATAACCGGTGAAATTAGAAATGGTTCGGAATTCTGGGCTAAGGTTCAGGAATTGAAACCGGACGTATTAATATTAGGTTATAATTATGAAAATATGATAAATATTTCTGATTTATCTAAAATAAAGCTCCTTTCTCAGGATACTAAATTGCTTATAATCTCTGATGGTAATGAGAATATTAAAATTTTGAATGCTATTAAATTAGGAGTAACCGGTTATTTAACAGCTGAATGTAATGGTGAAGAAATATTGAAAGCAATCGAGGCTATTTCAAAAGGAGAAAAGTTTTTTTGCAATAAAATACTCGATGTTATCCTGGAGAAGAACTTTGAAAATGATAATAATAAAGAAATTAAGGACAATTTAACTGAAAGAGAAATTGAAATAATTAAATTAATTACTGAAAAGTATTCAAATCAGGAAATTGCCGAAAAATTATTTATCAGCATTCATACCGTTTATACTCATCGAAAGAATATAATGAAAAAACTTCAGCTTAAATCCCCCATAGAGTTAATATTATATGCCATCGATTCCGGCATAATTCAGCCATACCAAAATTAGGTATGTGAATACCTAATTCTTGCAAAATAATTTACCCAACACTGCTATTGCGCAAAGAATAGAAATACAATAGTTTTATTATTAAGATTTAGTCTTAATAACGGAACTAAAGGTGGCAAAATTTAGAGAATGAGATTCTTCACTCCACTTCGTTCCGTTCAGAATGACAATATTTGCGTAACTTCAATTAATAATTAAATATTTCAACTTTGAAATAGGCTGCAAATTTGTGTTAATTGTTTAACACCCTATTAAGGACAAAAATTATTATATTATTCACAGGATACCAGTTTAACAAGAAAATTTGGATTTAATGAAAAGCAAAACAGTTTTAATAATTATAGGTTCGCTTTTAATAGTTGGAGTAATTATCTGGCAGGCTCTGGTCTTTTCCGGTGTCCCGGACCCTGAAGCAAAAAATTTAAGTAGTCTTGCAGCCATTCTTAGCTGCAGTCTGCTGGTTTTTAGGGAAGGACTGGAAGCCATTTTAGTTCTTTCCGCAATTACAGCTACTGTTAAAAGAAAACAGCAGAAGAATTATGATAAAGGGATCGCCGTTGGCAGCGGGTTAGGTATTGCTGCCTCAATCGCAACCTGGTTTATTGTAGTGGCAATTCTTTCCGATATTGATTTGCCCGAGCTCGATATTCAGGCAGCAACCGGCTTGCTTGCTATTATTGTTTTACTGCTGGTTATGAATTGGTTTTTTCACAAGGTTTATTGGACCGGATGGATCACGCATCATACTAATAGGGGAAGACGCCTGATTAAATCTAAAGATAAAAGTACATACCGTTTATTCCAGGGATTTATTCTCCTCGGCTTTACTGCAATTTATAGGGAGGGATTTGAAATTGTATTGTTCCTCCAGCAATTAAGACTTAAAGACGGTAATGATATAGTCTTAATCGGGCTGATAATCGGTATATTTCTAACTGCTATTGTTGCAGTTCTTACTTTCATTGCCCATGAACATCTCCCTTATAAGAAAATGCTTATTCTTACGGGTGTCATGCTTGGTATTGTTCTTCTGGTAATGGTTGGTGAAAGTGTGCAGGAAATGCAGCAGGCTAATTGGATACCCACTACTCCTATTAACTTATCTTTGCCCTCCTGGATGGGGATGTGGTTTGCGGTCTTTCCGAATTTACAAGGAATTTTATCACAGTTTGCGGCAGTAATAATAGTTTTAGGCTCTTATACTATTGCGCAGTATAGAAGCTATAATAAATCATTTCACTAGAAGTTCAAACTAAACTTCCTAAATAAACATGAATCATCGAGTTAATTGTAATACCGGGAAATGAAAGAGATAATTGAAAATGAGTAATACAGTACTTCTTATTTATTTCTTCTTGATAATTATGTTTCAGGAAATAAATAAAGCTCAATCTTCCTCCCGTGAAAATAACTTTATAAAATTTAATCAATCCATAATGGAAGATGGTTCTGATGATAATGATCGCGGGCGTAACATGGAAGACTATGGTATTCAGTTTTCTATATATTTTATTAATGATTTCCTGCAAAACCTTTCAGGCGGGATAAAAACAGGTTCTTCTTATATTGGCCTTCTCAACCCGAATCTTAATATTGATCTTGATAAAATGTTTAATTGGAAAGAAACCGATTTGTGGATTAGTGCAATAGGAAATATTGGAAATAATTTTAACAATAAAGTCGGCGCGGAACAGGGTATAGATAATATTGCTGCATTTAACACCTGGAAAATCTATGAATTATGGATCGAACACAAAATATTAGATAATCTTTTATCTTTTAAATTTGGATTGTATGATCTTAATTCCGAATTTGATTTCCGATTAACCTCATTAATTTTCTTAAATCCTTCCCATGCAATAGGGACTGAGTTTGCACTTACAGGGAAGAACGGACCTTCAATCTTTCCAACAACATCCCTGGCTTTTAGAATAAAATATTTAGATCAAACCGGCTTTTATTTTCAAACAGCAGTTTTTGATGGTATTCCCGGCGACCCTAATAATCATAGGGGAAACCACATTATTATTAAAAAAAATGACGGTTTGTTATTAACCGCTGAAACCGGCTTTATCAGCAATGTGGAAAATTTTGGAGAAGACTATGAAAAATATTTCATAGGAGGCTGGTTTTACACTTCAAAATTTGAAAGACTACTCCCTTCCTTTGTTTCCGGTAATCCTGTTTATAAAATAGGAAATTATGGCCTATATTTTTCTGCTGAAAAATTTATATGGAGTGAACCGCTGAATTCTAATAATGGTCTCGCTGCTTATTTAAGGGTAGGAATATCGGATGAATCTGTAAATAAAGTAGATGGATATTTAGGAGCAGGCATGAGCTATACGGGTTTAATACCCTCCAGGGATATGGATCAATTTGGAATCGGAATATCTATGGCTCAAAACAGCGGCAATTATATATCTTTAATGCATCTGGAAAATATCAACTTATATAAGTTTGAAACTATTATTGAAATGACTTATTTATTGTATCTCACCGACAGGTTGCAAATTCAACCTGATTTTCAATATGTTATTCACCCTGCCGATTGTTACTCTAATAAATATGCGTTTATTTCAGCTTTAAGATTAGAATTGTCCCTCTGAAATATTTAAGGGGTATAAAGATGACATCTTTATAGAGAAACATCATTTCTATTTATTATGTAAGATGTAAATTCATTATAAAAGCTCTATTTTTAGACAGTAAAGATGTCATCTTTAAAATGTAGTCCTACTTTGTTCCTATGATTAAATCGGAAGCAAAACTCGTTTTCTTTCTTTCAATTTTAGAAAAGCCGGCCGATGTTAACCATTCTCTCATTTCATCTTCTGTATATGTATCTCCGCTGTCTGTTCCTACCAGCATATTAAGTGAAAATATTGCACCATGATAAGGCTCGCTCCTATCCTCACTCATTACGAAATCATTAATTATCACTTTCCCTCCATCATTCAGAGCATCCGAACATTTTTTTATTATCATTTTATTTTCATCATAACTATTAATGTGGACAATTGCAGATAAAAGAATTAGATCGTACTCCTTTCCGAAATCTGAGGTCAGATAATTTCCCTCTATGAATTCAAAATTATCTTCCAATCCTTCCTGCTTTATATACTTTTTTGTTAAAGGAATTACATGAGGTAAATCCAAAACCACTGCTTTTATAGAATTATTCCTTTTTACCATTTCCATTGAAAAAGCTGCTGACCCTCCTCCAATATCAAGTATCTTTTTCGCATTCGAAAAATCTATCATCATTGAAAGAAGCTTAGCTTGTTTTACTCCACGATAATGCATTGCTGCTATGAATGATTCAACCCACTCATCTTTTTCTTTTTTATTTTGATCTCCTTTAAATGAGCTTCCTTTTTTTACCGAATCTGTTAAATAGCTCCAGGTATTCCAGAGATGATTAGTATGATATAAATTTCCCATAAAATCCGGTTTCCCTTCTACAAGATATTTAGAGGCTGATTCTGTATTGTAGAATTTCTCTTTAACTTTTCGTAAAAGTCCCATTCCGCACAGAGCATTCATTAATCTGTTTACTGCTCTTTTATCGCGAATTTATATTTTCCGACTACTTCTTCAGAACTCATAAGGTGTCTACCCAGCATGCTGAAAATTTTAAGTTCAAAAGCAGTTAATAAAATGCGGCTTTCTTGAAATGAAGCTGCAATTTCACGAATATTTTCGGCATGATATAATGACAATTGAATGACTATTGAATACCGATCAAATGACCACCGAATCCCTACCAGTTCATTATCAGTTTTATAACCGGAGTAATAACATTCGCAATCTTATTTGCACCATAAATATTCGGATGCCAATCGCACCCCCAGTCTGATTCATTCATTATACTCCTGTTGATCTCTATAAAAAACACATCTTTCCGGTCTTTTCCTGTAATTTGCTGTTTCTCAACTACTTCTTTGATATATGCTAAACAGGGTTCTCCAATCATTGGTCCGCATAAGCAGAAAATAGTAACATGCGGGTATAGTGAACGTACCCTGTTTATTAGATGGTTGTAGGCTTTTTGAAAAATATTTTTATCCGGATAAGGCTGGGTTGAAAAATCATTTGTTCCAAGATTGATAACTACAGCCTGGGGGATCCATTCTTCAAAGTTCCATTTGTTTATGGAATCACTAAAACATATTCTATCATATAATTTCGGCATCGGATTGAAAGAAGTTTTATTTTTATCACCGTAATTACGAACTACACCTCTTCCTGAATACGAAATTAATGAATAATCAGAGTTTAACGCTCTCGCGGATATTGATGCGTATGACATGCAAGCATTTTCCGTTTCAATGCTGAAATGACATTCATGGTTTTTTCCTTCTACTCCGTAGCCTGATGTCATGGAATTTCCGATAAATTCTATGCGCCGGTCCGGCCTCTTATCCGGAGTTAATAATTTTTTCCCCTTATCTAAGATAAATCCCGAAAATATTCCTTTCCCAACAAGCGGCTCAGTCCTTTTCTGTATTATAATTGTATGTGGTATTAAATCATTTAAGCCTGATGCCACTTTATATATTCTTGAATTATTTGTTTTTAATAATTCGGGAGAATGATTATCGATAATGACAGCATATTGATTTTTATGGTCTTCTAATCTTACCGAGCAGCTTGTTCCTTCAAATTTCGCTATAATGTATACACCAGCCCAATCAAATTCTACCTCTTTTGGATTTGAAAAATCAAATCGCCCCACATACTGAATATCCGGATCATCTGCATCAATAACACTTGAATTTTGAACCTTATGGCTTTCTTCGCCGGAAGCATAATAATTGAAGTTAACAAATAATAAAAAAATAAATAATTGTAAGAGTATTCTGCCGGTTATTTTCAAATTCATGGGATTCCCGCTTAATTTTGATAAGTAAAAATAAATATTTTAAGGATATAAAAGGAAGGATTTTATACAAAAAAAGACTTGAACTATAACCGTTCAAAGGCTTTAGCACTACCTAAGGTAATTATAATATAATGGAATAGAAAATAAAAGGCATCGAAAGGATGCCTTTTATGTTAACAAAAATAAAAGAGAATTAATTTATAATTTAATTACGTGCTCTAGCTTCATTAACTATTATATTTCTACCCTTCAAATCAGATTCATGCAATGCTTTGATAGCATTTTGAGCTTCATTGGAATTTGACATTTCAACAAATCCAAATCCTCTTGATCTCCCAGTTTCACGATCTTTAATAACTTTAGCTGAAACAACTTCTCCATGCTTTTCGAAAGTTTCTTGTAAAATTTGATCATCTATCGACCAAGGAAGGGAACCTACAAACAATTTAGTACTCAAACTATAACCTCAAAAAATATATTGATAAAAGCCGGCTTAATCCGGGATAATAAACATATGTATAATACTAATGATAACCTAATTAATTTTTTTAATTACTATAATAACTTAATGAAACGCATTTCTGTCTAAATAGGGTATAAAGGTATCGGGTATATGATAATATTGCACTGACATATTACCATCAGTATTACCCTATTGTCCCATGGAGATCCAAAGCAAATTTTTTACGAGTCTAAATCCTCTTTTTCTGTATTACATTTTAGAGTTCCTTTAATGATATTCCCATAGGTCATTTATAAATCAAGGAAATACTTTAGAGTTACGTCGGGATTATCTTGGATTTACCTTGGAGTTACCTTGGAGTTACCTTGGAGTTACCTTGGAGTTACCCTGGAGTTATGTCGGGGGATGCGTTTAAGCAGATATGCTATACACAATACGATAAAATGTCAAAGATCTAGAATAAATTTACAAAATCTGCTCGAAAACATAAAATTACAGAAGATTACCTGAATTTATCTTTACGGGCGTTTCATTATTTTTTTATAAACTGACTTAATATATCACCGATATAATAAGGCCATAATATCAAAGCTAATACCGCTTTCCAGAACGCCAATTTTAAAAATCCGATAGAAAATAACCATCCTATTAGCCAGATTATTCCACAATCACCTGAATGGTGTTTATAAGTTTTGCTTTTATTTTCTTCACCCATTTTAATTCCCTTTTTATTAAAAAAATATTTTTATAAAAAATAGTACTATTAAAAAATAAAGGAATAACAGAAGTTACGCAAGAATCAGTTATTGAAAGGTGACATTTTTATTTGTCATCTATTCTTAAATAAAATTACTAATATTTCAAGTTAAGCAAGTTTTGTATTCGGAAGATATCATCTTTTAGGTATAAAGTATAAAGGTATTGGGTTTAGAAGTATTATTTCCAGGTGATGTTTTGGATTTAATATATTATTCCTTTTATTTATCTTATTTATAACAATTAATAAATTTAAATACTACATATGAAATCCTACCTTTACTGTTTTATTATAATTATATCATTTTATTTTTCTTCAGCTTTTGGCTCAGATGCTCCTCAAGTTGTTCATAATGGAAATCTTATCTATCTGGCTCATACGGTTATTATTAAATATAGAAGTGTTGACCGCCAGGGGCTTAATAAAATATCGAATATTGAAACCAAATTGAATTATTTGCTTAAGGATTATAATGTTAAAGCAATAACAAAGACTTTTTCTTCAATGAATGCCGGTAATTCTAAATTCGGTATAAATAGGATAATGACAGTTAATTATTCAAGGGATATCGACCCTCTCGTTGCTGCTGCCAAAATGAAAAAACTTCCCGATATAGAATGGGCAGAACCAAAATATATTAGAAAAATTGATTTCGTTCCTAATGATCCTCAAAATGATTCAACTAATCAGTGGAATCTATATCAAATAAAAGCTAAACAAGCATGGGATATTTCTCAAGGTGATACCTCGGTAATAATTGGGATTATCGATACCGGAATTGACTGGATCCATCCTGATATTCGGGCAAATATGTGGGCTGGTATCGGATATGATTTTGGCGGCCTGAATGGTACACCCGATAATAATCCCATCGAAGATAATCCTTATCATGGAACATTTGTGGCTGGTGTGGCATCTGCCGTTACTGATAATGGGATTGGTATTTCTTCAATTGGTTTTAGGTCTCATTTAATGGCTGTAAAAACTACCAGGGATGATTTTAAAGATCCTATAAGCGGACTTCCATATATTCTTTACGGGTTTGAAGGAATTTTATATGCTGCCGACCATGGTGCAAAAGTTATAAATTGCAGCTGGGGAGGGGGAGGATTTTCTAATATGGAACAGGATGTAATTGATTATGCTCTTTCTAAAGGAGCTCTAGTCGTGGCAGCAGCCGGAAATGATAATTTTTTGGAAGACTTTTATCCGGCTTCATATAATGGAGTTCTTTCTGTTGCAGCTACTTCATTAGGTGATAAAAAAGCTTCTTTTTCAAGCTTCGGATTTCACGTCGATGTTTCTGCTCCCGGACAGAGTATCTATTCTACATGGCAGCCTAATACCTATACTTATGGTTCAGGTACTTCATTTTCAACTCCACTGGTCTCCGGTCTCGCAGCGTTGGTTTTCTCCCGTTTTCCCAATTATACACCCCTCCAGGTAGCTGAACAAATTAGAGTTAATTGTGATAATATTGATTTATTAAATCCAGGCTATATTAATCTCCTTGGATATGGTAGAGTTAATGCCTTTAAAACCTTAAACAATTCAAATTCCGTTTCATTGAGAGCCTACGATATTCAATTCTCAGATCAAACTACCGGCGGGAATGGTGACGGGATTTTTCAACCGGGTGAGAATGTAGAAGTCCGTGTTAAATTTAGAAATTATCTTAGTTCTGCCGGAAATGTTTCCGTATCTCTGCAGAGTTTAAGTGGTTATGCATCAGTTGTAAATGGAAATTTTAATATTTCTTCTATTGGGACTCTGGATTCCGTTGATAATTATTCTAATCCCTTTATTTTAAAAATTGCAGATAATATCCCATATGATGATACTATAGCAGTTATTCTTGAATATAATTCCAATAGCTATACTGATTATCAGGCCGATGCATTTTTTGCTAATTCTACATTTGAAACCCAGCAGGGTAATAATATTTCATTAACCCTCACAAGCAGAGGGAATCTTGGTTTTAATGATTATCCTAATGATGTCCAGGGTCAGGGTTTTAGTTTTATGAGTGGACCTAATCTCCTTTTTGAAGGTTCTTTAATGTTTGGAACTTCTGCCGTTAATTTGTCTGATGAAGCAAGGGATGAATCAGGTAATCAGGAAAATAATTCTTTTCAAATTATTTCACAGTTTAAGCTTAAACAGCCTGGTGAGAAAGCTGCTCAGGAAGGAAATACTGTTTTCAATGACGATGGTTCAGGAACAGGCAGGGTGGGGGTTACTGTTAATATGCACTCCTATTCTTTTAATGACGATAAAAATAAAAATTCTATTATCATTAACTATAATTTGCTAAATACGACTAATTCCGATATAAATAATTTTTATACCGGATTATTTCTTGATTGGGACCTTCTTGAAGGTTCCGGAGATAGTGATTATGTTTTTTATGATAATATAGTTAATTTGGGATATGCCTATCACGCCGGCGGTAATCCTGATACTTATATTGGAACTGCCTTAATATCTTCCACAAATTATGGGTTCTGGGCTATTGCAAATGGAGGGGATGATAATTTTCAAATTTACGACGGATTTTCTAAGGATGAAAAATGGCAGGCATTGTCCAGCGGGGTAGGGAAAACTACAGCAGGTCCTGCCGATATATCTGCAGTTACTTCAGGAGGTCCTTTTTTTATTCCTTCCGGAAAATCTATTAATGTTGCGTTTGCTATAACTGCAGGGAGTAATCTGGATGATTTGAGAACAAATATAAATAATGCAAGAGATACTTATAATAATGTTATAGCTGATTCAGAAACCGGCGTGCCGCTGCCTTTAACCTTTTCCCTAAGTCAGAATTATCCCAACCCTTTTAATCCCGGCACCGAAATAGACTATCAAATACCTGAAGAGGGAAAGGTTACCATTAAAGTTTATGATATATTGGGAAATCTTGTTAAGACATTGGTCAATGAAGATAAACGTTCAGGACAGTATCATTTGAAATTTAATGCCGGTGGTCTGGCTAGCGGAATCTATTTTTATACCCTGAAGGTTAATTCTTATACTTCAACTAAAAAATTCGTTTTTATAAAGTAGATTTTCATTCGTGGAATTTTCAAGGTTTATTCAATGCTATATGGGTAAAGTTCAGCTTTGAAAGGGAAGTAGAAGCTACAGGATTAAAGAGTTTGTGTGAAAATATAGAAAAAACTTGCTGAGAGGGGCTTAATTTTTCTCTTAAACCAATGGATAAATCCATTGGTTAATGATATATGCAGGCTCTAAATCAACGCAAGTGATACAATATCTTTCTTAACTAATAATTAAAATTTATGAAAGGCAAAATTCGAAAAGGGATAGGATTATTCTTCACAATGTTTAACAATCCTATCTGAATTCCTTTCAGAGATTCGGCAATGTTTAGAATGCCGATAGTAAATCCCTGCTGCAAACCGGAGATATCATGGAAAGGTGATACAGATATACCTGTTAAATTTTTTGTCTCTATCCAGGCTCCGGTAATATTGATTCCTGTTAAATTTTTAGTTTCTATCTTATAACCAGTAATATTTATTCCTGTTATAGAAGATTCTGACTGTAATTTTCCTGCTGTAATATTAATTCCCGTAATCTCTCCCTGATCTGATACAACTGCTAATCCACCGATATTTATCCCGGTTAATCCTTCCTTACCAACCGCAGCAAGCCCACCTATGTTTATTCCATTAATTTCCATTTCCGATACAAGTGCCAGTCCTCCGAAATTTATTCCGTAAATATTCTCTTTACCGACTGTTGCAAGTCCCCCCAGGTTTATTCCATAAATGCCTTTTTGAGAAACTAGAGCCAAAGAACCGTAATTAATACCCATCATGTCTTTGTTTGCAACTGCTGTTAATCCTCCGATATTTATTCCTTTTATTTCTCCTTGAGAAACGAGAGCCAGACCGCCGAAATTGACTCCTGAAATATCTTTTTGTGAAACCAGCGCCAGACCTCCTAAATTTATTCCCGAAATATCGCCATTACCGACAGATGCCAGACCGCTTAAATTTATACCGCTAATACTCCCTTGTGAAACATTGGCTAAAACTCCCATATTAATTCCGTTCATACTTCTGCCTGCTAAAACTGCCGCTATGCCAATTGAAATACCATTTAATTCATCTGCAAAGGGTGCTGCTCCGATAGAAATTCCGTTAATTTGAGAACCGGGGCTAATTTCAGGTTTCCAAAAAGTTATGTTTATTCCATTTATATTTTTAATACCGCAGTCAATAATATTAAACCTTAAACCGTTAATATTCTCTGAATTGCCGAAACTAATGCCAGTATTTCCTGCGGTAAGATCGATACTGAAATGCGAACATGATATCACTGTATCCGGCTTGTAAAAAGTAATTTGTGCAGTTGACGTTGTATTTATAGCAATTATGAAAAGGATCAGAAATAAAAATTTGTGTAATAGATATTTCTTACTTTCTATTTGATATGATTTTTTTGCTTTAAGCATTTTAAACCCCATAATTTTGAAAATAGTATAGCGTATAAGATTGCAAACTAACCCCAAAAGAAGAAAATTATGTCGTTCTATACGAAGAACCCTCTTTTATTCAAAATAATTTCATATTTAGCCACCCTTATTTTGACAATAATATATCTAATTTGGTTACAAATGAAATATAATTTTGCACTATCGTTGTACTTAAATTCATGAGCGCAGCACTAAAAAACCTTACGAAATAGCGTAGGTTTTCAGCCATTTTTTTACTTCTGAACCACTCAATCTCCGTTGAGCCTATACTTACCCCTGCTTATTAAAATATCATGCCTTAAAAACGAAAAGCTGTGAAGTGATCCATTATGGAAATTCCAAAATGAAATTGACAAAATACAAGAAAATTAATAAGCCATATCTAATTATGCCTCACCCTGAGTTTGATCTAAAAACCGGTAGTTGAGAGGCTATTTTTAGACAAAAATCGAAAAATACTAGGTGCTTTCAATTTATTTAACATCAAAATTTTATTATTGGTTTACACAACATCTGCGTATCCTTGCGAGGCTAAAGCCATCTTTTTTTATTTTCTATTCCCCCGGCTGAAGCCGAGGGCAATGAATAAGCCCCGGATTATAAATCCATAATGTTGGGGCAATTTACTTTTCAACACTAACTCTGAAGCCGAGGGCAAAGAATAGGTGAACCTCACTTTATATTATTCATATCTTAGTGATTCAATAGGATTTACAATTGCGGCTTTTACAGCCTGAAAGCTAATAGTAACAAAAGCTATTGCAACAGCAATTATCCCTGAAAAAAGGAATATTGAATAATCAATATTTATTCTATAAGCAAACTCATTAAGCCATTTGTGCATAATATAATAAGCTACCGGAAACGAAATAAGGCCGGCTATTATGACTAGCTTGAGAAAATCTTTCGTGAATAATATAACAATCCCTGCTGTTGAAGCTCCAAGTACTTTTCTGACACCTATCTCTTTTATTCTCTTTTCTGCAGAAAATGCTGTTAACCCGAATAAACCTAAACATGCAATTAATAATGCTAGTGCTGAAGCGGAATCTATTATTGCTGCTTCACGCTCATCCTGTTTATAGAAATCCCTCATCCGTTCATTAAGAAAATTATATTCAAATGGAGTTACATTATCGAAATTTGATTGAACCGATGCAAAATATTTAATTGTTTCCGGAATATTCAATCCGTTTATTTTCACAGTAAAGTAATCAATAGATATAAAAGGATTATTCCAGAAGCCTATTATCATCGGAGATATTTTTTCATGTAAAGACTGAAAGTTAAAGTTTTTTACTACACCAATAATTTTATAAACTCCGCTACTATTTCCGTCTGATAATACTATACTCTTGCCAATTGGCTCATTTAAACCGAGAACAGATGCCGCCTCTATATTGATAATAACATTTGAAGAATCTTCTGAATAGCTGTTATGAAAGTTTCTCCCATCGAGGAGACTAATACTAAATGTACTTATAAAATCATAATCTGCACCGATATAGAACATCTGATGATCATTTAACTGATCTGTTCCAAAATTATGAGCTTTTACTTCAGAGAGGTCTTTCCAATCACCAGGTATACGCGAAGAAACAGATATACTCTTTACATTGGGGTTCTTTGAAAATTCAGTTTTAAGTGTTTTAAAATTATTTCTTGTACCTGAACTATTTATATCGATAACGAGCATATTATTATTGTTAAAACCCAGCTCTTTATTTTGTATAAATTGCATCTGTTTATAAATTGTAACTGTACAGAATATCATAGCTGTTGATAATGCAAATTGTATAACCACTAATCCTTTTCTGGCAATAGAAAATCCGTTCTTAGGTTCACCTTTTCCTTTCAGTATTAATACAGTCTTGAATCTGGTTATTAGGTAAGACGGTAAAATTCCCGACAATATGCCGATAGCAAATGAAAGTATAACTATAACCGCAATATTTAAAGTATTTGTATTACTTAAAATTGAAAGTGATTTGTCTGTAAAGCTATTAAACGATGGGAGTATAAGTTCCACAAGGAAAATAGATAATGTAAGCGCAATTGCCGTAATAAATATAGCTTCTATCAAGAATTGATGCATCAATTGTTTTCTATCCGCACCTATAACTTTTCTAATTCCGATTTCTTTCATCCGGTTCATCGATCTGGCTGCAGCTAGATTTGTATAGTTTATAATGGCAACTAAAATTATAAGCATCCCGATAATTGCCAGTATGTATATTGAGATCTTACTTCTAGCATCAGCATTTAAATCAAACTCTATATTTTGTGAATTAAAATGAATATCTTTCAAAAGCTGCAGTGAAATTATATCGGAAACGCCAAATTCTTTGGCTTTATTTAAATTTTGAAACTCTATTAAATTCTTATAAAATTTATTAGGGTTGTATCCTGTTTTGAAAAGTAAATAGGTTCTCACAATGCTGTTATCTAAATTGTTCAGAGCCTTCTTAAAACCTATAAATTTATTTAATGATTCCATTGAAATGAGCATGGTGAATTGCAGGTGTGAATTTTTAGGAGGATCTTCAAGTATTCCTGTTACTTTGAAATTACCCCATTGTCTGTCGGTTTTAATTGTCTGACCGATTGGATTCTCATCACCGAATAATTTTTTTGCGGTTGACATGGTTAAAACCATTTCATTAGGTTCGGTCAATAGTTTTTCTTTATTCCCTCTTACAACAATGAAATCAAATATTTTTAAGAAACTTGGTTCAGTAATAAGATATTCAGATTCATAATATTTATTCTCTCCGTGCTCCACTGTAAACCTGCCGAATTTCTCTCCATCAATAATGGTAGTATAGTTTTCAACTTCGGGATATTCCTCCTTTAGCCGTTGTCCCAGCATACCCGGTGTAAAAGAAAAGATTCGAACACTTTTATCTTTTGAATGGGAAGTTGTTAAAAGCCTTGCGATTCTGTTATAATTATGGTTAAACTTATCAAAATTAATCTCATCGCTGATGAATAGAATAATTAAAATTGCCGCTGTTAGTCCTATAGTCAGACCAAAGATATTGATGCTTGAATAAAGCTTTTGTCTCCTAAGATTTCTAAAAGCGACTTTTATATAATTTTTTAACATGGTTTCACCTGTTTACTTCCGAGGAATTTCTTTTATTCATATCTAAGACTTTTAACCGGGTTTGAAGAGGCAGCTTTTATAGTTTGAGTGCTTATGGTTATTAGTGCTATCAGGAAAGCTATTATTCCGGAAATTAGGAAAATCCATATACCTATATTTGTTTTATATGCAAAATTCTGGAGCCATTTTGTTATTATAAAATATGCAATAGGCCAGGCGATAATGTTTCCTATAATTACCCATTTAGTGAATTCCTTAGATAAAAGTAAAAGGATCTCCGGTATTGAGGCTCCCAATACTTTTCTGATACCTATTTCTTTTGTACGCTGTTCAGTTATATAGGCTGTCAATCCTAATAGTCCAAGTGATGCGATAAAAATAGCAAATAGGGAGAATATCATGAATATTTTTCCCAAATGCTGTTCTGAAGTATATTGCTGCTCTATATTCCTATCAAGGAAGCTGTATTCAAAAGGGGTATTTTCGGTGAACAAGCTCCAGGTATTTTTCAGCATGTCTATACTCCCAGCCAAATCTGTTCCTTTCAGCCGGACTATTACATATGAGTCGGGAATTTGATATGATTCTGAAGTCCGGTCAAATAATGCAAAAGGTAAGATAGGTGAATGCAGATCCATGAAATTAAAATCTTTAATAACTCCGATAATAGTATAATTCCCCCTGCTCGGGTAATTGATCGTCTTTCCAACGGGGTTTTGTATTCCGAACTGTTTAACTGCGGTTTCATTCAGAATTACACTTCGAGCATCAGCATGTTCTTTTTGAAATCCTCTTCCCCGGTCTATTTGTATACCTAAAGTGTTCATAAAATCTTCATCGGTCATATATGAAACGAGCATGAATTGTTCATCTCCTTTTCCCGGTACCTTATAGTAATCTCCAAATCCAAAGTCAGGCGGCACGCCTGTTGAAACAGAAGCATCAATGACCTGCGGGAATGATTTTATTTTCTCTTTAAAAGCCTCCGACCGGTTTCCTAAAGGATTATTTACATTAGATATTATTAGAATATTTTCCTTATTAAATCCAAGGTTAGAGTTTTTAATAAAGAGCAGTTGTTTTTGAACGAGCAATGTACATACAATTAATCCTGTACTTATAGCAAATTGAAAAACGGTAAGGATGCTTCTGAAATGTCTCTTTCGAAAACTGGAGCGAATACCTGATTTTATAATTTGTAAAGGCTGAAGTGAGGATAAAAATATTCCCGGATAAATCCCTGCTATTACACCTATAAAAATTGAGAATATGATTAAAGCCGGAATTTGCCAGATTGGATTTAAGAGATTAAATTTTATAGACTTCTCTGCCAGATTATTAAATGGTCCCAGTAATATTTCAGCAGCAATTATTGCAACCGGTAGTGCGAGCAGGCTATATATAACAGATTCACTAATAAATTGTAAAAAGAGTGTTTTTCGAGATGACCCTAACGATTTGCGGATACCAACTTCTTTTGAGCGTTTTTCAGACCTTGCAGTAGAGAGATTCATGAAATTGATGCATGCAAGTAAAAGTATAAATATCCCTATTAATGAAAAAGCATAAACATAGGAGCGGTTGCCGATTGGGCCTAAAGGATTACCGATTTGAGTCGATCCCAGGTAAATATCTCTTAAAGGCTGAAAAAGGAAATCCCATCTTCCTCCGCTGCTGATTAAATCTTTATATGAAAATCCAACTCTCTTAAATGCAGCAGGAGCATATTTCTCAACAATTTTTCTGACCTTTGATTCAACCAAGGCAGTATTAGCATTATCTTTTAATTTTGCATAAGTCACAATATTCATCCAAATCCAGCTCCAGTTGAAGTATGAAATACTAGGATATGAACTAATTGAGGTTAGCATGTTAAATTTTATATGCGAATTTTCAGGCGGGTCTTCAACTATACCGGATACCCGAAAAACATTATTATATTCTTTCTTAAATTCATATTTTTTTTCGCCGATAGTAATAAATTTTCCTATTGGAAATTCTTTTCCGAAGTATTTTTCTGCTTCGGATTCAGTCAGAATAACACTATTGGGTAATGAAAGGGAACTTTTCAGACCCCCGGCTATTAGCTTAAAGTTAAAAATGCTGAAAAAATTAGAATCAACTCCTAGAATATGTTCTTCATTAAAAAATTTGTCTTTATAACGAACAACCATTACAGGGCTGGAATAAATCCTTGTTGAAGCTTCTACTTCCGGGATTTCATCGGTCAGCTTATCTGCAAGCGGCGGGGGAGTAGTAGGGCCCACTCCTTCATTTCCGTTCCATTTATAACTCCAGTTAACTCTGTAAATCGTATCAATGTTTTTGAAGAAAGTATCATAACTTTGTTCATTATTAACCCATTTAAATATTAAAATCACACAAGCCATTGCTGCTGCAAGACCTGCAATATTTATAATTGTAAACGACTTGTTCCGGGTTAAATTTCTATATGCAACT
Source organism: uncultured Ignavibacteriales bacterium (assembly GCA_963848195.1). Classification (GTDB taxonomy): domain Bacteria; phylum Bacteroidota; class Ignavibacteria; order Ignavibacteriales; family Ignavibacteriaceae; genus CAVQBP01. The sequence continues at coordinate 394,513 of CAWKCY010000001.1, forward strand.
AATAAAAAATTCTTAATCATTTTAATCCTCTATTCGTATTTTAAAGATTTGATTGGATTAGCTTTTGCAGTCTTTATTATTTGTACAGAGATTGTTGCTATTGCTATAAATAATATTATAAATCCCGATAAAATAAATGTTTCAAAATTCAATCTAATTTTATAAGCGAAATCCTGAAGCCATCTATTCATTAAAATGTATGCAACCGGCCAGGCTATTATATTTGAAAAGAAAATAAGTTTTAAATATTCTTTTGAAAGAAGAGTTAAAATTCCTGTTAATGATGCACCTAAAACTTTACGGATTCCAATCTCTTTTGTTCTAAGTTCCGAGGTGTATGAGGCTAAACCAAATAGACCGAGACATGCAATGAAAATTGCCAGAAACGCAAATATTGTGAATATCTGAATTTGTTTTTCGTAAGTTTTATATAGACTATCAAAGCTTTCATCTAGAAATTTATATTCAAACGGGTACTGCGGTGCCGCCTTCCCGTATGCAGCTTTTATTATACTTACGGCTCCTGAAACAATCGCAGTATTTAATCTTATTGAAACTGCTCTATTATCATTTGAAATTGCAATAACAAGAGGTGAGATATCATCCTTCAAAGATTTAAAATGAAAATCTTTAACTATACCAATGACTTTACGGTAAGTTGAATCCCGGAAATTATTTATAATTTCTTTTCCTATTGCTTGCTCATTGCTCCAGCCTAAAAATTTTACTGCTTTTTCATTTAAGATTACCGCTTCAGTTCTATCTGTAGAAAAATTCCTTGAGAAATCCCTCCCTTCAATAATTTGAAGTCCGAGATTTTTAATATAGTCATAATCGGTAAAAACTCCGTTCATTCTTAATGAAACAGTATTTTTACCCTTTATTTTATAAGAAAAAGTATCAAAAAATCCTCCAGGTTCACCTGACATGAAGGAAACATTCTTGATTTCCGGTTTAGTTAATAATTCATTTTTAAATGCCTCTCTGTTCTTATAAATATCTTGATTATCAATCCTAACTATTACATCCTGTTCTTTATTAAATCCCAAGTCTTTATTTTCAATATAATTAACCTGGTTTAATGCCGTTAAGGTGCCGATTATTAAAACTACTGAGATGCTGAATTGTGCAACAACGAGTATTTGCCGAAAAATCGATTTAGAAGATTTAATCTGCTGATATTTTAAAACTTTTACTGGTGTAAAACCGGAAAGTACAAATGCCGGGTAACTTCCGGCAATTAACGCTACGATTACGATTATTCCCAATAAACTAAAAATGATTGCCGGACTAAACGAAGTGAACAGGTTCTTGCCTAAAAAATTCTCAAAGTACGGGATACTTAACTCAACTATTGCTAAAGCTAAAAGTGCTGAAATAATGGTTAAAATAAATGCTTCGGCTAAAAATTGAATTATTAAATTTTTCCTGTGTGCCCCTACTGCTTTTCTTAGCCCGACTTCTTTGGCTCTTTTTGAAGCATGCGCTGTAGATAAATTCATAAAATTGATGCAGGCAATGAGTAGAATAAAAAAGGAAATTATTGTAAATACATAAAGAATTGTTTTATCTCCATGTTTTGCCGGGTCGTAGTTGATATCATTATCAAAATAAATATCTTTTAAAGGTTCCAGTGCCAGCCCGGTTTTTAATCCTGTCTTTCTAAAAGAAGAACCGAGATATTTGTCCATAAATTGGGGAAATTTAGATTCCAGATCATTCCTGAAATCTGCCGATGGGAGCTTTACGTAAGTTAAAAGTCCATTATCCCACCATTCCTTAAAAAAGGGTAAGTTTTTGAAAATCGAAATTGAAGCAACAAAATCAAAGTCTAGATGAGAATTGCCCGGATACTCTTTAGAGATACCTGTAATTTTAAGATGATTAGTTTTGTCGACAACCAGAATTTTACCTATTGGATTTTCATCACCGAAATATTTATGAGCAACTTTTTCTGAAATAACCAGGCTGTTAGGTTGGCTTAATACAGTTGAGGGGTTTCCTGCACCGAGCGGGAATGAAAAGAAGCTGAAAAAGTTACTGTCTGCGACATAAAACTTTTCTTCATTAAATGATTTGTCTTTATAAGTAACTAATCCGTTTCCGGAATATACCCTAACCACGGATTTAATTTCTTCGGGAAAATCATTTATTAGTGCATCGGCAAAAGGAGCGCTTGTATAACCTATTTTTCTTTTAGCACCGTCTAACACCGAGGTACGTATAACTCTGAAAATTTTGTCCTTGTCTTTATGGAAATTGTCGTAGCTTAATTCATTATTAATGAAAAGATATATTAGTAGAAAACCGGCGATACCAATTGTTAACCCCAAAATATTAATAAGGGAATAAATCTTATTTTTCCTAACATTTCTTACGGCTATTTTAATATAATTTTTTAACATAATATTATTAGTGTTTTTGTATAAATTAAAACAAATTACTTATAGTTATCTCAAACATTTTAGTTATTATAATTCGTCCTCTACAAGGACGTCTAATTTGCCCGGGATGTTTTATTTCTACAATAATTAAACTTCTACGAAGTTTTTACACATATCTTGTAGAGATCAAATTGTTGCAGAAGATAATCCTATTTATAGTTACTTAACATCATGCGCTATTCGACCCATTCGTACCTTAAAGATTTTATAGGGTTTGCAGCAACTGCTTTTATCGATTGAAAACTACAAGGACGTCTAATTTGCCCGGGATGTTTTATTTCTACAATAATTAAACTTCTACGAAGTTTTTACACTTATCTGGTAGAGATCAAATTGTTGTAGAAAACAATCCTATTTATAGTTACTTAATGTCATGCGCTATTCGAACTATTCGTACCTTAAAGATTTTATAGGGTTTGCAGCAGCAGCTTTTATCGATTGAAAACTGATTGTTAACAGCGTTATAATTAATACTAAAATACCTGCCGTAATGAATACCCAGAGACTAATGCCGGTTTTATATGCAAATTCATTCAGCCATTTATTCATAAAATAATATGACAAGGGCCATGCAATTAGATTGGAAATTAATATAAGTAATAGAAATTCTTTGGATAATAATGTGACTATCCCAGAAACTTTTGCTCCCAGTACTTTCCTTATTCCTATTTCCTTTCTTCGCACTTCGGCTGTATAGGAAGCTAATCCGAATAATCCTAAACATGCAATTATTATAGCTATCACTGCAAAAATTCCGAAAACATCGCCGATCTTTTGATCTTTATTATATAAATCGATTAGTTGATCATTAAGAAATGAATAATCAAAAGGGTAGCCTGATCTGTATTCAGACCATTTCCTTTTTAAAAATTCTAAGGCAGCCGGAATATTTTTTCCGCTTATTCTTACTGTTACCTGGTTGTTCCCGGTTTTAGTTATTAAAAATATTATCGGGACTATTTCATTATGAAGGGATTCAAAGTTAAAATTATGTACTACTCCAATAACTCTTCCATTTCTACCGCCGTAAATAATTTCTTTCCCAATTGCACTCTGAGCAGTCCAGCCAAGCTGGTGGACTGCCGATTCATTTAAAATAAATGCAGCACTGTCGTCAGTTGAATAATCTCTTGAAAAATCCCTGCCGGATGAAAAAGGAATCTGATAAGTTTTAAAAAAATCATAATCAACTTCATCTACGGCGAGACGAAAATTAACATCTGCTCTTTTACTTCCTTCACGAATTTTTGCGCCCCAGCTATTTAATAGCATATCGGATGGAACTAACCTTGAACTCGTTACCATCTTTATGCTGGAATTCTGCATAAGCTGACTTTTAAAAGACTGAAGATTATTTTTTATTTTTTCGCTGGATGGCAGTATTAAAAGATGATCTTTATTATAACCCAAATCTTTATTCTTTACGAACTGCATCTGTTGAAATACAACTCCCATTGCAATTATTAATACAACGGAAATAGTAAATTGCAAAACAACAAGTACAGTCCTGAACATTGATTTACGTGAAGAGAATTTATCCCCTTTTAATACGTAAGCAGGCTTAAAAGATGAAAGCATTAATGCCGGATATGAACCTGATATAAATCCAACCAGCAAAGTTAAAAGAATTATTCCTATTAATAAGAAAGGGTCTGACAAAAAATTAAAACTAAGATTTCTATCTGCAAATGAACTGAAAGGCTTTAAAATTATTTCTACAATTAAAATTGAAAATAATAAAGCAATAAAAACAGTAAACATCGATTCCCCGATAAACTGTTTCATTAGCTGCTGCCTGTATGCACCAAGCACCTTCCTGATGCCTATTTCTCTTGCTCTTTTTGAAGATCTCGCAGTAGCAAGATTCATGAAATTTATACAGGCTATAAGCAAAACAAATATAGCTATTGCTGAAAAGATGTAAATATTTTTTATATCTCCGTTTTCTTCGATTTCAGTCGTAAGATGCGAATACAGATGAATGCTTTGTTAATTTTTGCAAGTGAAGCATAGTGAAAAAATGAGGTGCTTTCGGCGGTGGAGTTTCATTATTTTCTTTAATTATCTGCATTATATGTTTATCAATAAAACCGGGGATTTTATTTTCAAGTTCTTTTACAGGAAAACCATCCGGCAGTAAAATGTAGGTCAAATAATTATTGCTCCCCCAGTTATGTTCGAGAGTTTTTCTGCCGATTATTGCAGTATCATATAGTGTTATAAAGGATGCAAGAAAGTCATATTTGAAATGAGAATTTTCAGGTACATCTTTTATAACACCGGTTATTTTCAAATCCCTATCATGCTCATATTTTATTGTTTTACCCATCGGGTCATCATTACCAAAATATTTTTTTGCAGCAGATTCTGTAATTACCAGGCTGTTTGGTTCATTTAAAGCAGTATTCGGGTCACCTTTTATAAAGGGGATAGTAAAAATCTTGAAAGCGGATGGTTCTGCCCAATAGAAATTTTCCTCAATAACCGGGTTATTTTTAATATCCAGATAAGTATTATAGTCCTGTAAAAATCGGGCTTCTTCCTCAATTATATTCGGAAAATCATTCTTGAGTAAGGGACCGATTGGAGGTGCCACCCTTGCCAGATGCAGGCTTGATGTACCATCCTCGTTAAACCACTCTCTTGTTACCCTGTAAATTCTATCTGCTTTTTTATTAAACTTGTCATAACTAAGTTCATAGCGTACGAAGAGTAATATTAAGATGCAGCAGCTGATACCGATTGCTAATCCTACAATATTAATTAAAGAATAAATTCTCTGGCGGAAAATATTTCTTATAGCGATTTTAATATAATTTTTAAACATAAATCCTCTTATTGGGTAACCGATTTCAAGTTTAAGTTATTCATAACGTAAACTCTCAACTGGGTTTGCGACTGCAGCTTTGACTGCATGAAAACCAACGGTTATTAATGCAATCAGCAGAGCAAATATACCGGATGATATTAAAATCCATAAATTTATATTTATTCTGTAAGCGAAATCCTTTAACCAGTTGTTCATAACAAAATATGCAGCCGGCCATGCAAGAAGATTTGCCATTAAAACCAATTTTGTAAATTCCTTTATAAGCATAAATGTAATGCTTGAGATTGAAGCGCCAAGTACTTTTCTAATCCCGATTTCTTTTACCCTTCTTTCAATTGAAAAGGAAGACAATCCCAAAAGACCTAGATATGCTATGATAATCGCAAGTATAGAAAAGAAAGAAAACATTGAGCTTAATTTCTCTTCGGATTGATATAGTGAATTGAAGTTTTCATCAATAAAACTATATTCGAATGGACGCGAAGGGTTGTAATCTTTGAATTTATTTTCAATATAGGAAATTGTATTCGGTAGATTTCGGGAATTGATTTTAACCGAGACCATATTAAGCGCTGACCAGTCTTCCCACTCTTGCAGAATCAAAGGCTGAATAGGCAAGGACAAAGAAGAAAAATTAAAATCTTCAATAACCCCGATTACTCTTCCTTTCTTCAGAGTTTCATATCCATTTTGACCCTGCTGAATATAATCGATTCTTTTTCCGATAGGGTTCTCCCATCCGAATTTCTTTGCTGCTGTTTCATTGATTATGAATCCTTCCTTTTTATCGGATTTGATCTTCTCTGAAAAACCCCTCCCTTCTTTTAATTTTATTTTATATGTGGGGATGAAATTTTTATCAACAAAAAGCGTTATTACATTGTTGACTTCTTGCAGTTTGGTTCCTTCTAACCAATAATCAACCCCTACCATACCTTTTCCCGGGACCCCGAATGAAACCGATATATTAGAAATCTCCGGATTTTCTCTAAGACTGTTTTCTAAAGTTTCGATCTTAGAATTTGCTTCTATATTTCCAATTGGGAAAAACAATATGTGATCTTTATTAAAGCCAAGGTTTTTATTCTTGAAATAATTGAGCTGTGAAAAAACCACGATTGTGCATATTGTTAATCCTATGGAAATTGCAAACTGAAAAATTACTAATCCTTTTCTAATCCAGATACTTTTATCACTGTTCTTTTTCTTTAGATTATTGTATGGAGTTAGGGATGAAAGGTAAAATGCCGGATAAAGCCCTGCAGCAAATCCTGAAATTATTGCTATGAGTAATAGAATTAAATATAAACTTAAGTTTCCGTCTATGCTAAATTGTATATCCTTTCCAGTTGCGGAATTAAAAAAGGGGAGTGCTGTTTCAATTAAAAATATACTGAGCAGAAAAGAGATAAATGAAGTAATCAGGGACTCACTAAGGAATTGATAAATTAGTTTTTTTCTGTCGGCTCCAAAGACCTGTCTCATTCCTATCTCTTTGGATCTTATTGATGATCTTGCAGTGGATAAATTCATGAAATTTATACATGCGATTACCAAAATAAATAAAGCTATACTTGAAAAAATATAAATATATTCAATGCTTCCATTAGGTTTTAACGATGCATATCTATTAGAATAAAGGTGGATATCAGTTAAAGGTTCAAGCTCATAGTCACGCTGAAAATATTTATCTCCAATATATTTCTTCTTGAATTCAGGAAGTCGTTCATTGATAGACTTTATTGATGCTCCTTTTTTTAGTTTTAGATAAGTATGAAATAAATTACTGTTCCATGTTGTTTCTAATATACCGGGTATTAAAGCACCGATGGTTGACATTGATGCAAGCATTGAAAATTTTAAGTGTGTATTTTCAGGTAAATCATCAATGACTGCGGTTACTTTTAACCCGAGAGTATCATCAAGGAATAAAATTTTATTTACCGGATCTTCATTTCCGAAATATTTAATTGCTGAGGATTTTGTTAAAACAATCGAATTAATATTATTGAGAGCAGTATTGGGGTTTCCTTGCAGAAAAGTAAATGTAAAAACTTTGAAAACGTCAGGATCTGTGTATAGAAAATCAGGTTCGGAAAAATGTTTATCTGTTAAATGTTATGATTGGTACTCCTAAAATAGAGGGTTCGAAAAATCTTACTACATTTTCTATTTCAGGAAAATCATTCTTTAAGGCATTCCCCTCAGGTGCAGAAGCGGTTGAAAACCTAACAATATCGCCTCTTATTTTTAGATCCTCTGCAAATCTATAGATTAAATTTTTATTTTTTTGGAATGAATCATAACTTAATTCATTTTTAATAAACAGTAATATCAGAAAAAAACATGATATACCGGCTGCCAATCCGACAATATTTATAAATGAATATGCTTTATATTTTATAAAGCTTCTGTAGATAATTTTTAGATAGTTTTTAATCATACATATTATTCATATCTCAGACTTTTGATCGGGTTAGCTATTGCTGCTTTTATTGCATAAGAACTAACAGTTAACAATGCAATTACTATTGCTAAAACGCAGGATAGAAGAAAAACCGATATGTTTATATTTATTTTATATGCAAAATTTTTTAACCAATTATTCATAATATAGTAAGCGGCAGGCCAGGCTATAATATTAGCTATCAGATACCCATTTCAAAAATTCTTTACACAGCATAAAAAGAAGAGAGGGAATAGAAGCACCTAAGACTTTTCTAATACCGATTTCCTTAGTCCTCTGCTCGGTAATAAAAGCAGCTAAACCAAGCAGACCTAAACAAGCAATTAAAATTGCGAGTAATGAAAATGTTGTAGCTATTTTACTAGTTCTTTGTTCGGCTATATATAAATGATTCAAATTCTCATCTAAAAAGTTATAATCAAAAGCTTCACTACCTGCAAATTTCTTCCATATATTATTTAAATTATCTATTGTATTTTGAAAACCGGATGGTTTTATTCTTACAGAAACAAATTGACCAAAACCGCGGCTGTTGAATAAGTGAATTAATAACGGGCGGATAGGCTGATGTAAAGATTCGTAGTTAAAATCTTTTGCTACACCTATAATTTGATACTTTCGGTCGCCATCCGGATCAGGAGCAATTAAATTTTTTCCCAGCGGCTCGTTCAAACCGAATAATTTTACTGCTGCTTCATTTATTACAATCGCTGTAGTATCCGAAGGGTGTTCTTTCGAAAAAAATCTTCCTTTTTCTATCTTTATTTTATAAGTATTTATAAAACCGTAATCACACCACATTTGCCTTAAGTCTTGAATACGATCATTTGGTGTACCTTCTAATCGATATGCACTATCTCCTTTTTGATCTCCCGGGATAGCATTTGAATTGCTGGTACTAATAACCTGAGGGTTATTCAATAATTCTTTCTTAAAAGATTCTATTTTATTTCCAATATCATCCGTCTTGTTAATAATTATAATTTGTTCTTTATTAAAGCCAAGATTTTTTGTCTGGATATATTTGAGCTGGTTATAAATAATGAATGTTCCTATAAATAAAATTATTGTGACAGCAAATTGGAATATTACCAAGCCGCTTCTAAGTAAGGATTTTCTGCTTCCCTTGCTTTCGCTTTTCAATACTTTTACCGGTTGAAATGATGATAAATAGAAGGCCGGATAGCTTCCTGCAATTATACCGATTAATCCTGCAAAACAGAGCAATAATAATACATTGTAGAAATTTTCAAATACACTAAGGCTCATTTCCTTACCTGAAATATCGTTGAAAAAAGGGAGGAAAATTTCGACAAGAATTACTGCCAGAAACATTGCTATTACACTCATTAAAACGGCTTCCGAAATAAATTGCCTCATAAGCTGAATTTTATTGGAGCCAAGTGTTTTCCTAATTCCAACCTCTTTTGCTCTCTTCTCAGACTTTGCAGTTGCCAGATTTATAAAATTTATACATGCAATAAGAAGGATAGCGGCAGCAATGATTGAAAAAATGTAAACGTAGCTTATATCACTATTTGCTTCAAGTTCATAATCTAAGTGTGAATTAAGGTGGATTGAAGTTAAAGGCTGTAAGACATAGTTATAGCTGTTACCTTTTTTCTTCAATTGATCAAGTGATACCCCTGTTACCTTTTCAATCTGGGGCCCGATATATTGAAGAAGATCCTTAGCCATCTTTTTTTGAAATTCATCCGGGTCAGTTCCCTTTCGCAAAAGTAAATAAGTATAATAGTTATTACTTAACCAATAAGGATTTCTACTATCTTCATAAGTTGAGAGCGAACCAAGGAAATCAAAATGAAAATGAGAGTTTTTTGGAAAATCTTTAATTACACCTGTTACAATCCAATCTCTTCTATGGTCGGCATTCAGAATTTTACCCATTGCTTCTTCATTACCAAAGTATTTTCTTGCCATTGATTCAGTTATAACTACAGTACTGGGCTGGGTAAGGGCAGTTTTAGGACTACCTTCAAGAAATTTAACGGTAAATACATCAAAGAAAGTTGAATCAACATCATAAAACCTCTCTTCACTAAATGCTTTGTCTTTATATCTTAAAACCGGAAATCCGAAATTTCTAATCCGTGTATATGTCTTAACCTCCGGTAAATCATGTTTAATAGCGGCACCAAGTGGGGCAGGGCTTAATGACATATTCAATTCATTATTATTTACCATACCTGTCAAATGAACACGATAAATTTGATCTGCATTTTTGTTAAATTTATCATAACTAAGCTCATTTTTTACATAAAGGAGAATTGCAATACAGCAAGCGATACCTACTGCAAGTCCGCTTATATTTATAAAAGAATAACCTTTATTCTTCCTTAGATTTCTAAAAGCTACTTTGATATAATTCTTGAACATAATACTCTCTGATATTAAACTTGATAAGTAAATTATTCACCGGCGGTCAATTGTTATTAACTTACGATTTACATCATAACACTATATGATATACTTTTGCCTGAACAAAACCTGAATAAATTTTGAACCTTCCTTTGGTTTGAATATTTGAATTAATTCCCATATTTCATTGTAATTCTTTAATTCTTCCTGCAGCATTTTTATTTTATCCTCAACCAGCCAGACATCATTTTCCGGTTCCCATCTGAAAGACTCAACTCTGAAATTGAATTGTCTCTTTTTACCGTTGATTTTAACTTCAATTTCTGCAAATTGTTTATCTAAAAAATCAGGTAATGGAATTACTACATCTTTCATTCTAGGTCCTTTCTTTAAAATTTAAAAATTGTACTCTATACTCTTTATCTACAATCTTTGTCCTTTACTCTCTGTCACGTTATGCACTCTGCGCCATGCGCTTTGCGCTATTCATACCTTAATGCTTTTACCGGGTTTGCAACAGCCGCTTTGATTGCTTTAAACCCTACGGTGAACCAGGCAATTAGTATTGAACCGGCAATAGTCATTATAAATAAGCCCGCTCCCGGATGAATTCTGAAAGCGAAGTTATTAAGCCATCCATTCATTAAATAATATGCTGCCGGAGCGGCTATTAAGAATGCTGCCCCGATAAGCATTGTAAATTCTCTCGAAAATAAATAGATTATATTCGCAGCTGAAGCTCCAAGTACTTTTCTTATGCCCATTTCCTTTGTCCTTTGAACTATCATAAATGAAATCAATCCGTATAATCCAAGGCATGAAATAAAAATTGCCAGGCATGCAAAAATTTTATAAAGCTGGGAAAGCTGGTCTTCATGTTTATAAAAATTATCCAGCTTCTGATCAAGAAATTGATATTCATACACATAATCGGGATATGCTTTATTCCAAAGTGTCTCTATTGTGCTTAATATGCTCTTCACGTTTTGAGAGTGTATTTTAATATTTATTAAGCCGTATACATCTCTCCATGAACTCATCAAAACCGGATTTATAGTCTTTCTTAAAGGGCTGGTATTAAAATCTTTTATTACCCCTACTATAGAACCAACATGTTCGCCTTTCCATAAACTTATTTTTTTACCGATAGCATTTTCCGGGTTCTTAATTCCTAATTTTTTTAATAATATTTCATTAACTACAAATTCCCGGATTGTATCTGATTTTACATAAGGTCTGCCGGATATAAATTTAAGTTTATAAAAATTGAAATAGTCATTATCTGCCCACTTCAAGTCTGCATTAAAATCAGTAGTTTTTGAAGAATTATTGAATTTGAAATCACTACTCCAGTGTGAATCATCCGATGGTGTGAAAGTGCTCAAACTAACTTTGTCAATACCTGCTTGCTGCAGCAGCTTATTTTTTAATGTTCCGGCTTTTATCAAACTTAAACTATCGTTTGGAATTGGAACAAGAACTACCTGGTCTTTATTAAATCCGTATGAGGCATTTTTGAAAAAATTCATCTGGCTTACTACTATAAGCATACAGATAATTAATATTTGCGCTACCATAAACTGGAATATAACAAGCCCTCTCCGCAATCCAATCCCGCCTTTTGTTTTTAGAGTAGACTTGCTCTTAAATGCAGTTACCGGATTAAAGCCTGATAATATAACAGATGGGTAAAATCCTGATAACACTGTTACTAAAAATATTATTATAACTAAAAAGAGTATTATATCAGGATTCCTTAAGAAATTTATACTCAATTTCAATTGGAGAAGCTCATTCAGAAAAGGTAATGCTAATTCGACTATTCCGATAGAAATTAAAACGGCTCCGGCTGTTATCATAAATATTTCAATAAAGAATTGGAAAGATAACTGCCTTCGGGTGCTGCCTAAAACTTTTCGAACACCTACCTCTCTGGAACGGTTAACTGCCTGTGCCGTGGCAAGGTTAATAAAATTAACACACGCAATTATCAGTAAAAATAATGCTATTAAAGAAATTGCCGTAATTAATTCTTTACTGAATGTTGTATGGTTGTAATTTCCGAAACGGGAATCAAAATGCATTTCTTTCAAAGGCTGAACTGCTAGATTATCCTTGACATATTCGGGTGGTTTATGCTTTTTTACAAAATCCTTTAGAAAAGAATTAAATTTAGCAGGAGAAAAATTTTCGGGAGCCAACAAAAAACAATAGTTGCTTCCGAACACGCTTACCCAGTCTTTAAAGTTTTCCTTGTTTCTGTTCTTAAATGACTGGAATGACAATATTACTTTTAATGGGAAATCACTGTTCGCAGGTATGTTCTTAATAATTCCTGCTACCTTGTAAACATCCTGATTATTATATTTTATTGATTTCCCAATTGCTGATTTCCAGTCTCCGAAATATTTTTCCGCAGTTTCCCGGGTTATTACTGCATTTGAAGGATCAGATAGTACTGTTTCATTGCCTATAAGCCAGGGGAAATTGAAAATATCAAAGAATTCGGGCTCAACGAAAAATACTCCGTTCTCTTCTTTGAATTTCTTCCCATTCTGATTTGAGGTATTTAATACAGTCATTTGTACATCATCTGAATGATAGATTTCAGAAACCTTTTTTAAGGCGGGATATTCCATTCTTAAGGCATCAGCGACTGGAAATGGAACGCCGCCTGTATAATTAATCCCTTCCGGTGTTTTCATTTCTGAAACCACTCTATATATTCTATCATTGTTTGCATGAAAATCATCGAAACTTAATTCAAACCTTACTACAAGATAAATAAGAAGACAAGCGGATATTCCTACAGCAAGTCCAATAATGTTTATAAATGCAAAGTTTCTGTTCCTTAATAAAGTCCTTGCTGCAATTTTAAAATAATTTCTAATCATATTATTCCTTTTTATTCGTATCTTAAAGATTTAATGGGATTAGCTGTTGCAGCCTTTATTGTATGAAAACCTATTGTTAGGATTACAATAACAGCAGTAATTAATGTTGATAAAAGAAAGATCCAGGGATTTATATTTATCCTGTATGCATAATTGCTCAGCCATTCATTCATTAGATAAAATGCGGCTAACCAGGCTATAATACTGCCGGTTAAAATCCATTTAAGAAACTCTTTTGAAAGAAGATATGTAATCTGGATAACTTTTGCGCCAAGCACTTTTCTAATACCTATTTCTTTCGTTCTCTGCTCTATAACGAAAGCAGAAAGGCCGAACAGACCAAGACTTGCAATTATTATAGCTATCAATGTAAAAGAGTAAAAAATCTGCTGTGTATGCTGTTCTTTTTTATATAAAGCGGAAAATTTACTATCTAGAAAATCATAATTAAGCGGTCCGGCCGGATTGAAATCATTCCACTCTCTTTTCAAATTGGATAGAAAACCATTCACATCGTTTGTTTTAATTTTTATTATTAATCCGCCGTAATTATTTCCTAGAAGCATCATCAATGGCGCTACCTCCTGCTTCACCGATGTATAATTAAAATCAGCGGCCACTCCTACAACTTTAAATTGACGTTGTCCTGATCGAACAATAATATTACCTATTGCATCATTTTCACCCCATCCTAATTTGCGAACAGCAGCTTCATTTATAATCACAGCAGAATCATCGGAAGGGAAATTTTTTGAAAAATTTCTGCCGTGTAGAATATGAATGCCAAGCGTATTTATGTAATCATAGTCTATATGATATATATTTGCATGGATTTCTATTCCGTTTGAGGAACCATTCTTTGGATAAATTTCCGTTCCGTCCATAATCTCACCTGCAGGAACAGATCTAGAAATGCTTGCTGAAATCACATGATTATCCTGTAATACTGCCTGTTTAAAAGTCTCCTGGTTTTTACCCAATAACCTTGTATCGGGGAGGTAAACTACCTGCTCTTTATCATAGCCTAGTTTTTTATTCTGCATAAAATGGAATTGTTGAAAAACAATAATTGTTGCAATAATTAAAGCAGTAGAAACAAAAAACTGAAATATTAATAAGCCATTGCGTAGAGTATTTTTATGAGGACCTTGCAAAGAGCGCGATCCTTTCAGTATTTTAATAGTATTAAAGGCTGATAGAAAAAATGCAGGGTAAACTCCGGCTAATATTCCAACAGACAGGCTTAATAAAATTATACATGTTATAGATTGGTACCTTGTAAAAAAACTAAAATCTATGCTGTGATTTGTAAGTTGATTGAAGAAGGGGAGTAATAAAGATACTAAGGCAAGTGCGCAAAATGTTGCAAAGAAGGACAATAGAACTGATTCAGTTAAGAATTGGAGTATTAGTTGTTTTTTAATTGAGCCCATAACTTTTCTTATACCGATTTCCCTGGCTCTCTTTATTGCACTTGCTGTAGATAGATTTGTGAAGTTTATACAGGCCAGCAGTAATATGAATATAGCCAGGGCAGAAAAAATATAGACATATTTAATATCGCCGTTTGTTTCGAGTTCATATCCTGTATCAGAATATAAATGAATATCGGTAAGAGGCTGCAATGAAAAAACAAATGTATTTATAGAATTTTGTGCTTCCTCCAAACTCACTCCCATATCATGTTGAACTTCCGGAACAACATATTTGGCGACTAACTGCGGGAATTTTGCTGTTAATTTTTTAGGATCTGCATTTTTATTGAGCAGTAAGTATGTAAAAAATCCGAGATTGCTCCACGTAGGATGTGTAATTTTGAACGTTGAAAGACTTAAAAATGCATCGAAATGAAAGTGAGAGTCCTCCGGTACTTTATCAAATACTCCGGTTACTTTATAAGCAGCACTGTTAGCCCCGACTGTTATAATCTTGCCTATAGCCTCTTCATCACCGAAATATTTTCTTTCAAACGCTTTTGAGATAACTATACTGTTTGGTGATACAAGAGCTTCGGCTTCATTCCCATTCAACAGAGGAATTGAGAACATTCGCAAAAAATTTGAATCTGCATAAGCAATGTGCTCTTCTTTAAACTGTTTTGTATCATATTTGATGAAATCACTCCCCGGTAAAATCCTAGTGAATGCTTTTACTTCAGGAAAAGCATTTTTAATTCCCTCGCCGACAGCCGCATCTACATCAGGATAGGCTACTACGTTGCCATTGCCTGTAACGGATAATATTACACGGTATATATTTCCTGATTCTGCAGGGTATCTATCATAATTCAATTCATTATAAACATATACTGCAATAAGCATGAAACATGTTAGTCCAATTGCTAAACCGGAAATATTTATAAATGAAAAAACTTTTGAGCGAGTGATATTTCTGAGAGCTATTTTTATATAATTCTTAAGCATTTACGACCTTAATATTGTATACATTTATATCTTAGACTCTCTAAAAGTTTTTTTGGATAAATTTATTAATATTATTAAAATATTCATCAGGCCTGTCCAGCCAGCCGTAGTGAACACATTTATCAAGTAATACGAGTTTTGAATTTTTCAGGACCTGGTGTTCTTTTTTTGCTATACTTTCCGGGACTATATCCTGCTTTCCTTGAATTATTAAGACCGGTTTATCGAATGATGACAATTTTTCCGAGCAGTCAAATTTTATTCTTTGCAGGTCTTCCCATACAAGATCGGTAATCAATGGTTTTGATTGAGTAAGTCTTTCTGCTATTGCCGGTATATTTTTTTTGTTGTACACATAAGCATTGGCAAGAGCTTTGCCTCTTTGTAATTTTGCATAGTGACTTGTATCCCCGTTATCAATTTTTTCTCCCCAATATTTTACTTCATCTAATTCTTTTTTTGTCAGCTTCGAATTTATATTGTTTCCTACATTATTGAGTAATCCCAGGTCTATGCCACCTGATGATGATAATATCATTCCCTTAATATGTTCCGGGTAAAATGTGGCATAATATGAAGCTAACATACCGCCAAATGAATGTCCCAGTATTATCCAGCTGTCTATATTTAAATGCTTCCTGAGAGTCTCTATATCTTCAACCATCAATTTCATGGTGATATTTGTACTGTCCGGATTTTCAACCGTAGACTTGCCGGTACCTCGTTGATCATAAATTATTGTTTCATAATCTTTACCCAGTTGAGCAGCTAATCCGGCAAAACCATCGCTGTTCATGCCGGGTCCTCCGTTTATAATTAATATAGGAAGACCTTTTCCAAAAGTTCTATAATGAATATTAGCTTATCCGTTTTTAATAATCCCTTCATTTTGTCCAAAAACAATTATGTTATAAGATAATGAAGTAAATGACAAAAATTTTCATAGTGGTCTATTATCTTCTTAGTCATATCTTATTGAATTTACCGGGTTTGAAATTGCAGCATATATCGCCTGGAATGAGACTGTAATTAATGCACTTACTATAATTTCTAAACCGGAAATTAAAAATATACCAATACCCATTTCTGTTTTGTAAACAGTATCTTCAAGCCACTGATCATAAGAAACTAGTTCAGGCCTCAATAATATTTGCCGCGTCAATAAGTATCAAAAATTCCTGTTGAAGCATGAAAACAATGTTTGTAACTGTAGCTCCAGTACTTTCTGGGCCCATTTCTTTATTTTTGTCCAGCGGTAAATGCAGTTAAGCCGAATAAACCGAGACATGCAATAATTGTTGCAAGTATAGCAACTTTTGTAAATGCCTTTTCAGACTGAATTTCAGATTTGTATAACTCATTAAAGTTATCATCAAAGAATGAATATTCCATTGGCTTTATCTGTCCGAATTCCTTCCATTTGTTCGATAAATATTTAATTGTTTTTTGAATATCTTTGGAAAATATTTTTATAGATAAAAAATCTGCTTCGGGTGTGTCCAATGAAATAATGCAGCCGGACGGATTTCATCTTTAAGTGTTTGTAAATGAAAATCCTTTACGATGCCTATAACTTTTAATGGGGAGACATTATTATTATTTCCTAATGAAGTTAACAGTTCGGAGTTTAGCGGATTCTTAAAGTTAAGTTTTTTAACGGCGGCTTCATTTAAAATAATTGATAATGTATCTGTAGAGATATTTTTCGAAAAATATCTTCCCTCTTTTATCTTTAATTTGTATGTGTTCAAAAAATTATAATCGACCGGGATAGTAACCAGTGTGTAAGGATTATTCTCACCTTTCTTTTTAAAGATATTTGCGGTAAGATCATAATCTGGTAATCCAAATGAAAGCGATGCATCCAGCACATTTATATTTTCTTTAATCGCATTAGCAAAGGTAAACTGTTTACTGCCTAAATCATTTATATTCTTTATTATCAGTACCTGGTCTTTATTAAACCCAAGATTTTTATTTTTAATATATTGCATCTGGTTATAAATAACGAACGTTCCTGTAAAAAGCACCACGGATGTTGCGAATTGAAATACAACAAGTGACTTCCTCAAACCGCCTTTTTTATTATATACGGCTGCATTTGATTTTAAAATCTGTACCGGTTTAAAAGAGGCAAGCAGCAGGGAAGGATATAAACCTGCTGATATTCCCAATACCAGGGTAAAAAGTATTAAACCTGGAATTAAAAATGCATTTTCGAATAAATTAAGAGACAGCTCTTTGTCAGTTAAATTATTGAAATAGGGGAGCAGTAATTCGACAAGCATTAAAGAAATTATTACTGCAATAAAGCATAGTAAAATTGATTCAGATAAAAATTGCTTGAGCAGCTGCGTTTTATTAGAGCCAAGTACTTTTCTGACTCCTATTTCGTTGGCTCGTTTTTTTGATCTTGCAGTAGAAAGATTTATAAAATTTATACTTGCAATTATCAGTATAAAAATTGCTATTGTCGAAAAAAAATATATTGTATTAATATCGCCTGCTTCTTTAAGTTCATTAAACATTTTTGAATAAAGGTGTATATCTTTCAACGGAACAAAAGCAAAAGAAAAATTGTTGCCGTTGTTTAGAAATTCTTTATAGCTTACTCCGAAAGCAGATTTAATTATAGGCCCTAAATATTTTTCTGCAACGGAATATATTTTTTTATTTAATTCTTCTGCAGTAACACCTTTTTTTGTTAATACGTAAGTATGAACAAACTGACCAAACCAGTTTATTTTGCCGCTTTCCGGAAGAGAGTTAAGAGAAGCAATAAAATCAAATTCGAAATGTGAATTCTCAGGAAGCGGTTTAACTACACCGGTAATTAAAAATTCCTTCCCGTTTGAAAGAATAATCCTTTTGCCAATAGGATTTTTGGAAGAAAAGTATTTTTGTGCGGTATTTGTTGTAATTACTACATTGTTAGGCTGTGTTAAAGCTGTTTTAGGATTTCCACTGATGAAGTCTATTGTGAAAATATCAAATAAAGATGAATCGGCATAAAAGAATTTCTCTTCTTTAATATAATTATTTTCTTTTTTTAAGTATATGTTGTTTGCCGGTAATAATCTTGCTATTTTCTCAATTTCCGGATACTCTGAAGCTAAGGCATTTGCAAGAGGCATTGGAGAGTTGGCAAGGTTAAATCTATTATCGCCGACTTTGTAATAAGAATTTAATCTGAATATTCTGTCCTCTTTATTGTTATATGAATCGTAGGTTAGTTCATTGAAAACGAATAAACCGATTAAAATAAAGCAGGTTATTCCTATTGTAAGCCCTAAAATATTTACAATAGAAAAAAGCTTATTCTTTGTAAGATTTCTTATTGTTATCTTCAAATAATTTTTAAACATGTTAACCTTCTTAATATTTGTTGATATTCATGCGTTGCGCTAAAATCCATGCGCTCTGCTATATCCGCAAAATATAAAGCATTGCCGGTTATACAAATTGAAGAAAAGACTGCGTTTTTAGTTTTGAACTTCCACACCTCTTTACCGGATTTACCATCGATCGCATAAAAATTTTCGTCATTACTTCCTATATATAGTATACCTCCGGAAATAACAGGAGAACTCCGGATTGCACCCATTGTTTTAAATATAAACTTAACCTGCTCTAAATTGTTTACTGCTTTTGAATTATATATACCTGTTAATTCGGAATTTCCCCTGAACATTGATACTCTTTCTAATCCTGATTTAGCAAAATTTGCAGAGCCAAAGAAAGAGAATACAACTATTAAAAAAGGTATTATTCTTTTCATGGGGCAAATATGTTTAATAAGTTAGTAATTAAAGTTATTTACTCGATTATTAATCTTATTCATATCTTAACGATTTTACAGGATTTGCTGCAGCTGCTTTTACAGCTTGTATTCCAACAGTTAACCAGGTAATTAGTAATGCTGCGGCTGCTGCTGCGATAAAATACCAGGGCCCCAGATTTATTCTATAAGCAAAGCTGTCCAGCCAGTTTTTAATGATTAAATAACTGATGGGTAATGCAATTGTAATAGATGCAAAA
Source organism: uncultured Ignavibacteriales bacterium (assembly GCA_963848195.1). Taxonomy (GTDB): domain Bacteria; phylum Bacteroidota; class Ignavibacteria; order Ignavibacteriales; family Ignavibacteriaceae; genus CAVQBP01. The sequence continues at coordinate 413,988 of CAWKCY010000001.1, forward strand.
ACAAGTTTTGTGAAATCACTCGATAAAAGGTAAATTATTCCTGCACTGCTTGAGCCAAGAACTTTACGGATTCCAATTTCTTTACGTTTTCTCTCTGCAGTGAATGATGATAAACCAAATAAGCCAAGACATGAAATAATTATTGCCATTCCTGCAAAATACCTGGATAAAATAGATACTCTTTCTTCTGAAATATATAATGCCTGGTAATCCCTATCTAAAAATTTATAATCGAAGGAAAATCCGGGATTGAATGATTGATAAAAATTGCTGAGTTTTTCAATCGTTTCTCTTTCCATTCCCGCTTTTATTCTTGCCATTGCAATTAATGTTTTATTAGGCTGCAAAGTAAAAAACAGCGGTTTGACCTGCTCATGAAGAGATTCAAAGTTGAAGTCTTTTGTAATACCGATGATATGTCTTTCTATCCCCCAAAGTTTAACTGTTTTTCCAATAGGGTCTTTTATTCCCATAACATCGATGGCTGCCCGGTTAAATATTATTGCTAAACTATCCGAACCAAAATTTCTTGAAAAGTATCGCCCTTCTTTCATTTGTATCCCTAAAGTTTTAATCATGCCATAATTTACATTTATAGTAATGAAAGTCACTATTTCATCCGGCTTTTTCCCCTCCCAGTTTAGGTCATCTGTAGTGCTGTTTATCCCAATAATATTCTGGCTAATGCTAGAGGCATTGATAATTCCGCCTATTTTTTTTATCTCTGAAAAAAATACATCCTGGTGTTCCGGAACTTTACCTTCCAGATCAAAATAAATAATATTGTCTTTAGAATAGCCAAGATTCTTCTTCTGTATATATTCCATTTGTTTGTAAATAACCAAAACTGCAGCTATCAGAATAATCGATAGAGAGAATTGAAAAACGACTAACCCTTTTCGCATCCACAATTCACCCTTTGAAGAACTATTAATTTTTCCTTTTAATATAGATACCGGGCTGAATCTTGAAAGATATAATGCAGGATAACTGCCGGAAATGATCCCTGTAAAAATGACAATACTTAAAAAGAAAAGAGAAATATTTGTGTTAAAGAAAAAAACTAAATGTTTCCCTGTAATTGCATTGAATTGCGGAAGAATAAGCTCAACAATTACCACTGAAATTATTAAAGATATAAACGACAGCATTAGTGACTCTCCTAAATACTGGAGTGTAATTGACCTTCGTGATGCGCCTATTGTCTTTTTTATCCCCACTTCCTTCATCCTTATAGATGCTCTCGCAGTTGACAGGTTCATGAAGTTTATACATGCAATGATAAGTATGAAGATTGCAATTAATGAAAATAATTTAACATATTCTATCCTGCCTCCCGATTGAACTCCATTTTCATATTTGTTATATAAATAGCCGTCTGAATAAGGTCTTACAAAAAGTTTGGCATTAGTATATTTGTTTCTGACTTTTATGAAGTCGGCTATTTTATCATTTAATTTTTTAACATCAGTACCTTTCTTCAAAACAATATATGTATAAGGAGCATAATTACCCCAGTTAATTGTTCTGCCGACTAACTTAGAAAGTTCAATCCATTGATCATAAGATAAAACAAAATCAAATTGTTCGTTTGAATTAGCTGGAATTCCTTTGAATATACCTGAAACTACAGCATTCATTTTATGACCGATAAGCTGCCATTGTACCGGTTTGCCGACTGCATTATTAGTTGTTCCAAACATCTTTTTCGCTAATTCTTCGGATATAACAATCGAATTATCGTTTGATAAAATCTCATTTGAATTTCCCTGAAGTAGAGAATAAGAGAATACATTAAAGAAATCTTTACCTGAAAATTGTCCTATCGCTTTTATATTTTTATTTCCGGATGATAATGTAAAATTCCCGAACCACGAAGAAGGAGTGACTGCTGCAGCGTATTTAACTTCAGGTAGTTCCGATGCCATAGTTTCTGCTAAAAGATCAGGTGTTGATTCACCCGTTGCAATACCAGCACTTTGCTGCTGGTTTGTCATAACCTGGTATAGCTGACTATCATTTTTACTCCATTTATTAATGTGCAGTTCATCATTCACCCATAGGTAAATTAGTAATGCACATGCCAGTCCTGTTGATAACCCAATAAGATTAATAAAGAATGTACTTTTAGATTTTTTAAAGTTTCTAAATATGATTAAAAGATTATGTCTCAGCATACTACCTCAATTTGCAGAATAAATTATGATGAGTTATAAAAAATTCGGGAAATTTTTTATTTCATTTACTCAAGTTTATAATTAGACTCCAATATAAATATAAATGTATACCCTCCTCGAGATAAATATTCAAATGGTTCTAATCTTCTATAAGTGGAATGATTTATTAACAAAATCTCAAAGATTATGCCTAATTAAAACATTTAAATGAATTCTAAATTCGACCTTATAAATATTATTAGTGTTCGGATGCGAACAGAAGTGGACGATATCGAACGGTAGGTCAGAAAACCACGAGGAATTTTACCACTAAGACACTGAGGGACACTAAGTTTCACTAAGATTTTTATATATCTTTAACAGGTATGGAAATTTAGCACATAAAGTTTTTATTAGATTTAATTTAAACATACAAGACACTAAGGGCACTAAGGAAGCATTAAGAACTTTGTTAAAGATAAAAGATGGCAGAGGATAAATATGTATCTGAATCTTGCATCTGAATTTAGGATCCTACAAATCCGGCATCTCATATCATGTATCCAACACCTATTTATCTTCCTTATCATCTACGTTTCATATACGCTCCAGATATCCTGTAATATCCGCATCTGGAATCTGGCATCCTAAATCCGTTATCTTTTTCCTTTTATCTTGTATCTTATTCGTAGCGCAGCGAGACTATCGGGCTGGCTATTGCAGCCTTGATTGCCTGAATACTAATTGTAAGTATAGCAATAATTAGAGCGGCTGAACCAGCAAGGATAAAGATTGTAAAATCCATATTTATTCTATATGCAAAGTCTTGAAGCCATTTATTCATAAAGAAATATGCAATAGGCCATGCAATTATATTTGATATTAAAACCCATTTTGCAAATTCCTTGGAAAGAAGAATGATAATACCCGGTGTCGATGCTCCTAAAGCCTTTCTAATACCAATTTCTTTTGTCCTTCTCTCGGCTGTAAATGTTGCAAGACCGAATAATCCTAAACAGGCTATAAAAATTGCTAATATGGAAAATGATGTAAGTATTTCTCCCGTTTTTTGTTCAGATTGATAAAGTCTGTTTAAATCCTCATCAAGGAAAAAGTATTCGAATGGTTTGTTAGGTACAAACTTTTTCCATTCATCCTTAATAAGAGAAATTGTTGCAGGAATATTATTAGAAGAAATCCTTATTGGAAGATAGGCAGTAAGTCCTCTTCTTAAACTTATCACCAGAGGTTCTATCTTTTGATGTAAAGAATTAATGTGGAAATCTTTTACAACTCCAATGATAGTACCTATTCTATTGTCCCCGGCAAAAATAATTCTCTTACCTATCGGCTCCTTCAGATTAAAAGTTTTGGCGGCACTTTCGTTTATAACTACAGCAGAACTGTCGGATATATTATTTTTTGAAAAATACCTTCCTTTTACAAGTTCTATTCCCATTGTCCTGGCAAAATCATCATCTGTTGAAATAAAGCACATTAAATAATTTTGGGATGCGGGTGCGTTCTCAAGTTTAAACACTGATTCACTTGATGTTCGTCCCGGAAGATCATTTGTATTTGAGGCGCTTATTATATTTGAATTCTTTATTAATTCATCTTTAAAAGCCGTTGTATGGCTTTCCAGAGCCCACGCTCTCTGCAGTACAAGCACATTTTCCTTGTTGAATCCTAAATTGGTTTCTTGAATAAACCTCATCTGGTTGTAAATAATAAATGTCCCGATAAATAAAATAATCGATATCGAAAATTGAAATACAACAAGCCCGCTTCGTAACCAGCTTCCTTTTTTTCCCGCTGCTTTCCCTTTTAATACTTTTGAAGGTTTGAATGATGAAAGGAAAAAAGCAGGGTAGCTACCTGAAATCAATCCTACCAGTAAAACAGTAAAAAACAATGCTGGTATTGCGATTAAATTATTAAAGTAATGAGTGTGCAAATGTTTCCCTGCAAGATTATTGAATGAGGGAAGAAATGCTTCAACAAGAAATATGGCAATTATAATAGAAATAAATGTTAATAAAAACGATTCTATCAAGAATTGCTTAACTAGCTGAATTTTATTTGAACCTAATACTTTCCGCACCCCGACCTCTTTTGAACGTGTTGCAGAACGAGCTGTAGCAAGATTCATAAAATTGATGCATGCAATCAGCAGTATAAAAATTGCAGTAATTGAGAATATATATACATATCTAATGTCGCTGTTTGCCTCTACTTCATTGTTTAAATGCGAATGAAGATGTATTGCGGTTAAAGGCTGCAGAAAGAATTCATACGCGTTGCCTTTCTTTTCCCAATCTTCAAATGTAATTCCCAATGCCTGGTAGAATTGCGGTCCTGCATATTTTTTAATCAGCGCCGGAATTTTTGCCTGAAGAGAAGAAGCGGAAGCTCCTTTTTTAAGAACAATATATGTATAAAAATTATTGTTAACCCACTCATTACTTTTACCTGCATTAATACTTGCCATTGAAGCAAATATATCGTAATGAAAATGAGAATTAGAAGGGCAGTCTTTCATTACTCCGGTTACGGTATAGGGAGTGCCGTCCTCAAAGTTCATAATTTTATTCATCGGGTTTTCATTACCGAAATATTTATTTGCCAGTGATTCGGTAAGTACAATGGTATGCGGTTGATTAAGTGCTGTTTCCGGATTTCCTTTAACAAAAGGGATTGTAAAAACATCAAATATAGTTGAGTCAGCCCAGAAAAACCGGTTCTCGCTAAAAACATTCTCTTTATATCTTATCAGCATATTAGCTGATGGTAGAAATCTTGCATATTGGATTACTTCCGGAAAATCTTTAACAAATGTTGCACCGGCCGGGGCAGGGGAGACTGCCATATTAAATTCTCTTCCCTGCAGCAGAGCTCTCCCTCTAATCCTATAAATTTGTTCGGCTTTCAAATTATATTTGTCGTAACTCAATTCATCTGTTACATACAATAGGATCATAATACAAGCAGCTATTCCCACTGCCAATCCTAATATATTTATTAATGAATAGGCTTTATATTTTAATAAATTCCTTAAAGCTATCTTTAAATAATTCTTTACCAAGATTTCCTCTGTTTATTTTATACATTTAAGACGAAATGTTTCTTGATTTGGTTACAAACTCTCTTTTAAATTCTTATCCAATAAAGCTGAAAATCAATTCTAAGAGACGATTTTTTCCATAGCCGGTATAAATATTGGATTAATGGATAAAAAGCCTTCAGAACGAAAAAAATGCCCGGAAACCTACGCTATTTCGTATGATTATTTGTCATAACTCAATTCAACATTATATATAATAGGATCATTATTCATGCAGCTATTCCTACTGCTAATCCCAAAATATTTATCAGTGAATAGGCTTTATATTTTAATAAATTCCTAAAAGCTATTTTTATATAATTCTTTCCCAAGGTTTCCTCTATTTGTTTTATAAATTAATACGAAATGTTTCTTGATTTGGCTACAGACTTTATGCAAAAATCCTGGTTTCTTTGCTTTTGAAATTAATTATGTTGGGACTAAGAGTAAGAAAATATTTTATGGAAAGTTACAAAATTTGTTAAAAACATTTGGATATACGTATAAGTACGTAAAAAATAAGGTGAAAAATACGTATAAGTACGTATTTCTTTTTTTAATAAAAAGGTTAATATTAATTTCAAAATAAATTGATGTTTTATGAAAAAAGTTACTGTAATTTTTGTATTTATTATTTTATCTCAATTAATATTTGCACAATATAATTTCCAGGGGAAATATCATAACCAATCTATATTTGATATTGTAAATGAAAAAGAAGAAAATATTGATATTGGTCTCTGGGCATTAATTATTGCAAAGGAATATAATAATTCTATAGATGTTCAAAAGTATTTAACTAAAGTTGAATCAATGTCCCAAGAAATAAAAAGAATGCTTGCTGACAGAGAAAAAGATATGGATAAGTTTCTTGCAGTAAAAATGTTCCTTTATGAATCGGGCAATTGGAATAACTTTAAACCTTTTTCTTATGATTTGGAGGATCCTTTAGGAAAGGTTTTAGACCATCAAATTTTAAGTAATTATATTGATTCAAGAAAAGGTAACTGCGTCAGTATGCCTACATTGTTTCTTGCTTTAATGGAAAGAGTAGACTCAGATGTTCAATTTGTTGGAGTAAAAGCTCCTTTACATCTTTTTTGTAGATTGAAAGATAGACAAACCGGAGATGTGTGGAATGTTGAAACAACAAACGGAGGAAACCCCGCAAGGAATCAATGGTACATTGACAAAATGAGAGTTCTTATTGATTTAATAAGCGGCAAACCAAATTCAGATGCATGGGGTAATTTAATACCCAAACAAGCAACACTATTAAGAGATATTGACCCTGAGAATCGAGAAACAATTCCTACTCCCGGGGGGATGACTGATGCACAATTTCAGTCAAGTTTATTGAATGCACAGGAAGTTTATGGAAATGGTTCGAAAATTCAATATGCTCCTTTCCCAGAATTTAAAAAGAATACCGCAAATAGTAATTCATACACTTATAGCATTTTAAATGCCACAGGAACATTCTATATACCTAATAGACAGGTACCAGGTTGGTTTATTGATATTTTTAAATAATTTAAGGTAAATTATAATGAAATTAAAATGTAAAGAATATTTTTTTTTATTTCTTATAGTCTTTCTTTTGAATTCTTGTAGTAGTAATAAGTGGCGTATGAGAAATTATCAAGAATTGTCTCAAATCATACAAACAGATACATCGGTACATATTCTTGTAGATTTTTCACCTATTGTATCAACCGATAAATATGGACTTAGTCTTTTTTTCCCTGATGTGAAATTCAAACCTTATAAAGCTGATGGAATTGAAGATTCAATTCTACAGTCATTAGATGGATTTGAATTAAAAGTTTATGAAAAAGGGAAGAATAACTTATTAGCTGAAAAGGAAATCAATTATAAAAGATATGGTTTTAGAGGTAATTTCTTTTTGGAAGCCGATATTCTAGAACTAGGTGTTTCTGGAAGATTATCTGTCGATAAGTCTAAATCCTATAAAATTGAAATGACTATTCCGCCAAAAAAATACAGTGATAAAAGATTAGAAACTATAATCTTAGGTGGAGGTCAACCCCCAAATGTTTATCCATAGAAATATTCAAAAAAGTTACTTTAATTGAAGCTATATTATATATGATCTGCGATTATCACAACTGGCAACATATTCCCGGATTTCGCTTAGTTCAAGTTAACTTGATTCAGTGAAATACAGATCAAGTTAGCGATCTTGTATTCGTAATTCATATTATTGGTAAAATACTTTATAGAATAAACGGGTATAACCTGCGCCTCAAGCCGTTATGTAAAAAAATCAATGCAATAAAACTGAAAATCAATTCTAAGAGATGATTTTTTCTTTAGCCGGTATAAATATCAGCTTAACGAATAAAAAGCCTTCAGAACGAAAAAAATGTCTCGAAACCTACGCTATTTCGTATGTTATTTTGAAGCTGTGTCGATGAAACTATGAGCAATTACATGGCCGTTACATGCTTTAGCGGCATTGATGAAAACCAAAATAAAGTCTATATTATAACATCATATGAAGCAAATTTAGAAATATTTGAAAGCGATTATAAGACAAGGAAAAAGAAATGAAAGATGACATTTGTCCAATCTGTGGTGGGAAAAAGATTGAATCAACAACAAGTTTCACAGTTGATTATAGTATTGGGGTGGTTGTAGTAAGAGATGTACCAGCCAAAGTTTGCATGCAATGTGGGGAAGAATGGATTTCTGATGAAATCGCATCAAAACTGGAAGAAATAGTTTCGATTTCAAAAAAGCAGAATCAAGAATTATTTATTGCAAAATTCAACAACTATTCTTTAGCTTCATAGCTAAAAATCACCCATTTTGAAGAATCCGGTGCAGATAAACTGCACGCAGTCTCTATGTACTTTCTATTATTTTAGATATATTTGATTATAACCACACAATTCAACCGGGTTTGCTTGTGCAGCTTTTAAAGCGTGAAACACTTACATATTATCTAAAGGTAAAAATCTTATATATTGAATTACTTCCGGAAAACCTTTAACAAAGGTAGCACCTGCAGGGGCAGGGGGGACAGCCAAATTAAATTCTCTTCCCTGCAGCAGAGCCCTCCCTCTAATCCTATAAATTTGTTCGGCTTTAAAATTATATTTGTCATAACTCAATTCAACATTATATATAATAGGATCATTATTCATGCAGCTATTCCTACTGCTAATCCCAAAATATTTATCAGTGAATAGGCTTTATATTTTAATAAATTCCTAAAAGCTATTTTTATATAATTCTTTCCCAAGGTTTCCTCTATTTGTTTTATAAATTAATACGAAATGTTTCTTGATTTGGCTACAGACTTTATGCAAAAATCCTGGTTTCTTTGCTTTTGAAATTAATTATGTTGGGACTAAGAGTAAGAAAATATTTTATGGAAAGTTAAAAAATTTGTTAAAAACATTTGGATATACGTATAAGTACGTAAAAAATAAGGTTAAAAATACGTATAAGTACGTATTTCTTTTTTTAATAAAAAGGTTAATATTAATTTCAAAATAAATTGATGTTTTATGAAAAAAGTTACTGTAATTTTTGTATTTATTATTTTATCGCAATTAATATTTGCACAATATAATTTCCAGGGGAAATATCATAACCAATCTATATTTGATATTGTAAATGAAAAAGAAGAAAATATTGATATTGGTCTCTGGGCATTAATTATTGCAAAGGAATATAATAATTCTATAGATGTTCAAAAGTATTTAACTAAAGTTGAATCAATGTCCCAAGAAATAAAAAGAATGCTTGCTGACAGAGAAAAAGATATGGATAAGTTTCTTGCAGTAAAAATGTTCCTTTATGAATCCGGCAATTGGAATAACTTTAAACCATTCTCTTATGATTTGGACGATCCTTTAGGAAAGGTTTTAGACCATCAAATTTTGAGTAATTATATTGATTCAAGAAAAGGTAACTGCGTAAGTATGCCTACATTATTTCTTGCTTTAATGGAAAGAGTAGACCCAGATGTTCAATTTGTTGGAGTAAAAGCTCCTTTACATTTATTCTGTAGATTAAAAGATAGGCAAACCGGAGATGTATGGAATGTTGAAACAACAAACGGTGGAAATCCTGCAAGGAATCAATGGTACATTGACAAAATGAGAATTAGTCAAAAAGCTATTGATAAAAAAACGTATTTAAGAGATTTGACAAAAAAAGAATTTATTGCGGAGCTAATCGGAGTGTTAATCGCTAAAGAAAGAAGAAAAGGCAATTTTGAAAAGGCAATGAAATATACGGACTTGGTATTAAAACTTTCGCCAAATTCAAGCTTAGGATTGGTTAACAAAGGTGCATTATATTCAGAAATTGGTTATAAAAAATCACAGGAAAAAGAACTTAGTATTAAAGAAAAAAAATACTATAAAAGAGAAGCAGATAAATATATTGAACGGGCAAAATCTTTAGGCTGGGAACCTGAAAGTAGAGAAGAAAGAAAACAATATTTAAAAACAGTTAAATCGGAATTAGAAAAAACCAAACAGGAGGAAAAATGAGACGTTTTATTTATATAATCGTTTTAATATTATTCACAAGTTCAATTTTATTGTCCCAAGAAAAACAATCATATGAAAATCCGTATCCTAAATTTGTTCCTTATTTAGCTGAACAAAATTCAGTATTAGAATTGACTGTAAATATTAATAATAAAGATTTAGGGAAAGAACAACCTGCAAGATGGTTATCTGTAGACCCGATGGCGGATAAATACCCTGGGTGGAGTCCTTACAATTATACCTTAAATAACCCAGTTATTTATGTGGATCCTGAAGGTAAAACCGTGAAAGTAAAAACGGAAGATGAAGCAAAAAATTTTGTGGAAGATGTAAAGAATTTATATCCAGATGCACCCGTATCATATGATAAAGTAACTGAAGAGCATTCTTTTCTTTGTTTTAGCTGGACTACTGAATATTATGAAATAAACACAATTGATGGAGGTTCATTCGATTGGACACAAGATAAATTTATACAAGGTGCATATGAAGATATAAATAATAAAGATATTAATTTTAATTTAGAATATATGGATGCTTCTGATAAAACATCTATTTGGTCTGTATATACTTTATATCAAACTGGTGGCGGGCAAACAATTGATTTACCGGGTGGTGGAGGGGCAGATATTTATATTTCTCAGAATGGCAACAATACAAATTCTCCTCGTTCTGTAGTTCTAATGCACGAATTAGTAGGACATGGTCATCCTGCAGGAGGAAATGATGCTTATCAAGTTGATAGATTTTACCAAAATAAAACTGGTTATAATAGAGCTCCTTATGGACTGCCTCACGGTGGCTATCATAAAAATATTGGATGGAAATTTTGGGGTGTTTGGCAATGAAAAAGATAATAAAAGTAGTATTGATAATATTATTAATTTTTATTTTCCTAAATATTGTAAAAAATATTATTCTCTTTTTAACCTATGAATATGGAAATGAAAATTATATTAAAATAAGTAATAGGAATAGTAAAAATTTAGAAGGATTTTGGAAAATTACATATGACACTTACATTGAAGGATATGATGAGAGGAATATAATAGAATATAAAATTAATAAAGACTCTACTGGAATTTATAAAAATATTTTCTTTCTAAACAGAGCCTTTGGTTTTAGAACTGAACCATATTCGTGGTTATCCCTATTACCATTCGATAAGGAAAGTTCCAAAGTATATTTTGATAAAATAGTATTAACAACTAAATATATATTATATATTCCAAACAATAATTCTTACCATAGTGATACTTTATATTCACATTATGAATTTGTTAATAATAAATTAAGAATTGATATAAATAAATTTAATGCACCAAATGATTCTTCTGCTGTTTGGATGCCTTATTCTTCTAAACGATCGGAAGGAATCTATAAGCTAATATATGCTGGACTGTTTTTATTAAAGTAAAAAATATTGATATTGGTCTTTGGGCATTAATAATTGCAAAGGAATATAATAAGTTAGAGCAGAACATAAAATTACTCTAAGAGAATATTACGGTATAAAATTTCTTGGTTTTGGAATTATAGAAATTTTATTTTATTTTTACTTAAATTTCAAAACGCTAAATATAGTTTTGGGGTGGGGAAACCTTTTGGCCCTAACTGGGGAATATGATGGCCCTCGACAATCCTGCTGGTAAAGCTTATGAAAATGTGATGAATCAATTTCTTCTTGGCGATTTTAATCGCAAAACATTCAACCAAGCTGCCCAAAATTTTGCACAAGGAAATCCTTATGGACTATATGACAAAACTAGATATTACCAAAATTTCAAAACGCTAATTAATAATTTTTACCCATTATTAAGGTATTAAAATGAAATTAAAATTATTCTTATTGTTTTTTTTCTCAGTTTCAGTTGTGTTATATAGTCAGAATAACCAAAATATACACGGTGAAGTTCCTCCTTATAAAGTTATTGGTATAGGACATTGAATTTATCTTCTAATTTCTTTACAAGTGATATGAAAGGTACAGCTTCAATAGTTTTAATAATAGATAAAAAATGTAATTTAATCAATTTTGCTATAGTTAAGATCGTAGTATCTGACGAAAAAGAGGAAAATGTTTTCAACTTTTGGGATTCACAAATTTTGAAAATACTTGCAGAAAATAGGTATGAAATAATCAAAAAGGACTATTATCCTTTGTACGTACAAAAGATTTATGATTTTATTAGGGTTGACATAAACAATTTGAAAATTGAGTATTCATCAGACACAAAAGATTTAAAAGACGTAAATAAATTAAGTTTATTAATAAAAATTGAATAAACTATTTTACCTAAATAGTAATTGTGATTAAATAAAATGGTAGTACTCAAATCACTATCCCAAGGTAGATACTATGAAAAAATATTTAAATACATTGCTATTATTTCCTTTAATGCTTATTTCTTGTTCTACAAATTTGTCTAATAGTTCTGAAACTTTTAACTATTATAGTACAGCATTAAATTATATTCAAAATGATAGTACTGCAATAAAATTTATTATTCATCAAACCGATTTCGCAAATAATTATTCCCCCTTAAAAATAGCAGTTTCATCAAAGATAATACCGCCAGATTTAGCTGAATTTAGTTCTACAGCTATTAAGAATAAGCTGAGTTTTGATCTGAATGATAATCACTTCGACTATAAAAATTCTATCTCTGATTCACTAATTAAATTTGAGAAAAAAATATTTTATGAACCATATAATGATGATGATATAACTTCTCTTTCCTCAGAAGATAGTATTAATGCAATCATCTTTTTTTCAAAACCTTATAAGAATTTTTTAACTGCAATGCTGTTTTTTAGAAATAATAAATTATTAGATACCGAACTTCCCAAATATGATGCTTCCTTGAATTATCTTATAATCTTCAAAGGTGACAGACTGGATAAAGTATTAAAACAAATAATGTCTCCATAGTAAAAGTTAAAAACCGTATAAAATGTATTTTAAGCCGTTATGCATTTTATGCACTCGGCCTTTTGCAGGAAATCCGTTTAAAGTTTATTGTTCAACGGAGTCGTTCTAATTAATTAAGTCGCAAACTGTGCAGCTGTCCTAATCGAAGGTGGAACTTAAATCCAAAGAACCGAATGAAAGAATCGATTCTAAGAGACGATTTTTTCTTTAGCCGGTAT
>CAWKCY010000002.1:0-164683 GCA_963848195.1 uncultured Ignavibacteriales bacterium
CTTCATAAGTTAGCTAACTTTTCTGATATTTCTCAACATCTGCAATCCTATCAAAAAATTAATTATGCTTGAATATTAGAGATTATTAACAACTCCAAGGCAAATTGCTAATGCACAGGGAGTTGATTATGTTTATAATACAAGAGATTGGCTGCAAATGATAAATCATCAAAACTTATATTCTGTTCAAGATCCCACGATGGTGGGGCAAACGGAATCCCTGTTGATAAATATGGTGAAGTAATCGGCTACAATAATAATAGTGATAACATAGGTGGTGCTCAGAATGCAGCAGCACAATTCTCCGGTAATATTAGCTGGCAAATGTACAATATGTACAATGTAAATTTCACTGGTATTTCTGGAACAACAAGCCTTGTGGGATTTAGTTTTGTTTACGATAACGCAAACCGGCTTAAGGCCAGCGATTTCGGATATTTTACCGGCTCAACCTGGAAAAATTCATATTATGCATACTATGGATCGTTCAGTTATGATTCATCAGGCAATATTAAAATACTGAATAGGAATGATTCAAGCGGATATTACTATAATAATATGATTTATCATTATAAAGCAAATATCAATAAGCTTGAATCAGTTACCGGGCTTAGTAATGCCTCCTATACTTATGATAGTAACGGCAATGTTGTTTCAGATTCTCATAGAGATATTGCCTTTATTATTTATGATTCTGATAACTTACCTGTGCGTATTTACAAAACTAACGGAAAAAGCCAGTTCTATACTGAAGTTTATCCCGCTTATAGCGGGAATATGAACGGAAATAGAACAAGAAAAACTGTTAACGGCAGTACAGATAGATTTTATTTCAATGAGCATAGATGGAAAAACTTAAGCTGTTTGTTTACTCCCATACAGCTCAGATTTAACATACAATATCTGGGGATTGGACAATATTGGGCAGGTTAGAGTAAATTATAATTATGTTACTGGAAGATACTACTACCTGAAAGACCATTTGGGTACTATAAAGATGGTGGTGAAATCAGATGGCAGTGTTGACAGCTACGATGATTATTATCCCTACGGCACAGTAATGCCGGGAAGAAGCTCAGTGCATTCTGCTGATACTAGATACAAATTCACCTCCAAATTTGCTTTTAATGATCAATCTGATGCTAAATCAATTGAATCTTCAACAACTGATAATTGGACAGAGAATGTAGATGGTTTTAATTTTCAGGCATCAACATTGGTGATAACCAAATTGGACAGTTTTTCGTAGGCTTAAATAGTCTGTTTGGGTCTTTACCTGGTTATGTTTTTAATCAAAGTCAACAAAATGGTATGATGGATTATGTGCATCAAATAACCAACTTTGATAAATCAATAAAAAGTAAAGTAACTGTTATTAATGGTTTTGGATATAATAATTTTGACTTAGGAAATTATTATTGGGGAAAAACCATGGGCAATTTAGAATATACCCCTGAAATGGCTCAATTGGCAGCTCAAATGTTTGAAAAGTTTTTCCATAATAGAGCTGATGATCCTACAGATCAACGAGCAATAAGAAATGGAGCTATAAGAAAATGAAAAAGTGCTTAATTTTAATGGTTATTATTATATTCATATCTTCATGTGAAAGCCCTAAGAAATTAAAGGGAAAAGATTTTAATGCAACAAGTATTTATTATGGTTTAAAAAAAGACAGTATTTTTACAAAATTCATTGGATATCATATTGTACGGAGAGCCGGAGAAGATCAATTTTTCTATAATAATTTAAGAACTGATTCAACCTCTTGGCAACCATCAGTACTATATAGAGGCGATGACAAAGAGTTAGATGGAAGAACTGAATTATTTTTTAAGAAGTTTCCAGAGGCAAGATTACAATTTGATATTATGAGAAAATATAACATTGAAGCAGTAATTACTGATAACTATAATCCAGAAACTAAACGGCTAGAATATAGAGAATTTGGTGGTTATGATTTTAGTTATTATGCTCTTTCCTTTAAACTTTCAGACAGTATTAGTATCAATAATATAAATTTTGATATTAATGAATATTTTCAGATTATAAAAAATAATTATAAATTGATAGAAACGCTTGATTCAAATTGGTTAGTATTGAAACATTTATAGTATATGTGTTATTTAATGTAAACAATTAAATTGTTAAATATAAATCTTAGGATAAGTTCTGTAGAGCTAACAGGGAAGTGCTTATCCTTTTATATTTAATCGATGATTTACAGGAAAAGAATGAGATATAGCTAGTAATGGAGCCGAAACCGGCTGGGATTACTTCGGTGCTCGCTACTACGATAGCTTTATTGGCAGATGGCTGCAGGTAGATCCACTGGCTGATAAGTATCCAGGATGGAGTCCATATAATTACACATTAGATAATCCTATTAGAAATATTGATCCGGATGGAAATGATCCTACTGGAGTAACAGAAATCGCAGGAGTAGCAGTTCTTGCAACTGCTGTGGCAGTAACCGCTATATATGTAGTAACAAAGAACTATCTTGAGAACCCAAGTGTAGAAAATCTTCCTTCTGATCCCAAAATTAAAGGTGCTGCAATTATACTTGGGATTGCTGTTGCTAAATCTATTATTAATTTGTTTAACTCTGAGAATACGAAGTCTTGAACTGAAGGTTCTATTGATAATGAAGGTTCGAAGAGTAATGAAGAGAACGTTAAAGAACAAGCATGACAAATTTCAAAAGAAATTGGGAAAAAATCAGTTACACTACCCAATGGAGTGAGGGTTGACTTGACAGGACGTGGAAATACCGATAAAAAAACTGGCCAAATAATTGAAACACCTCATACACATGATACTGAGGAACATACGAATCCTAAAGGTGAGACACATATAAAAACTAAAAAGTACCTCGTCCTACAACTCAAGAAGATCTAGATAGAGTTAAAAAGGTAATACAAAAGTAATAAACAATTTGGTGAAAACATGAATAAAGATTTATTTCCTTGGATTGAAAAATGGTATGCTAATAATTGTAATGGCGATTGGGAGCATTCCTATGGTATTACAATTGAAACTTTGGATAACCCAGGTTGGGAAATTAAAATTGATTTGAAAAATACTTCACTAGAAAACGAAAATATTGACTATATTCTGACTGAAAATAGTGAGGAAGATTGGTACGGAATTAAAGTTGAAAATTCTCAGTTCATTGGAACCGGTGATCCATACAAATTGAGTTTTTTAATTGAAAAATTTAGGCAATTTACAGAAGAAAGAACAAAGAGATAAATTGTCATTTAAAATTTTATGCAGCTTGAATATAATAAGAGGATAAGTGCTATACAGTAAATTAATTGAGCAGCACCTATTCTTTCAATAATCGAAATCTCTTTTGTGTTGACTAGTATATACATTTTGAGATTATCAGATTAAATAAGTGAGATTATCTCGCCTAATGTTATTTCTAAATAATATAAAAAAATTTTCAAAATTCGTGAGAAGTTAGAATTAGCTTTACCGTCTGAATAAATTGATTTAAGCAGCTTTTTATTTTTTTTTGATCTTCAGGGCTATGTGCTTAAGGGTATCGGGGATTTTTTGAATAATAAAATTATTTATCTTTCACTTCAATATTGCGCGTAACTCTATTCTCAACTACTTCAACATTATCTTTGCTTATACTTTTAATTTTTATTGAACTATAACTTTCCCCTTCCCTCAAAAAAACAGTCTTATTATTTGAAAGATCAACAAGAGTAATCATTTTTCTATCATTATTAATAATAACCCCTTCAATCTTAAACTGCAAAGAAGGAACAAAAACCGGGGGCTTACTTACAATTTTTTTATGAACTTTTGCTGTATCATTCGTTTTCTTCATTTTAGTAAAAGTAAAGGGATCATTCAATAGGTCCTTAAATTTAAATGAATCATCCAATCCTTGCTTACTATGATTTGAATTAGAAGCCATAGATACATCTTCATTAGTAACTGAATTCTCATTAGAATCATCACCATTAGACTTAAAGTAATCAATTGCCTTTAATGCAACCAGTCCGTAAATGACAATTACTACAATTATTAATGGTATATTTATTTTCTTTTTCAGCTTCATAGTATATAGTTAACCATTTCCAAATTCTATCCAAATTCATTATATATGCGTAATCTGTGAAATCTGCGTCTACAAATTCAAATAAAACTCTATCTCTGCTTTCATCTCCAGCTTAGGCTTTAACATCTCCTCCGGCTTAAAGCTTAACTCCTTCAGCACTGCCACCTTCGAAGAACTCTCAAGGTACCTGGTGAAATTATAAATATTTTCATAATTGGAAGATATATTCACCTCAACCGGCTGCATCCACAAATTATCTTTTTTCTCGAGCTTCTTTGGTCTGATTGAAGTAAACTTTACTTTGCTTTCCTTAGCCGCCTCATCAAGAAAACTCAAAACCGAAGATAGATTTTTATTCTCTTCATAATTCGATACTACCTGGTTTATTTCTAATTTCAGATTTTTATTCTTTATCTCTAATTCACGGATTGCCAGCCTGTTATTCTCACTCTCTTCAATCTTCCTTTTCTGAATAAAAAGATCATATCCTGTAGATACAAGATTTGAATAATCCGGTATTATATCGGATAATGTAACTACCACAAATAAGAATAAACTAAGTATTATTATATTTTTCCACTTCTTACTTTTAATCAGCATAATACTTCGCCGAGAGATTAAATTGTACTAAGCTTTTATTTTGTGTGAAACCGCCTTTTACCTGGAGCTCTTCCGGTTTAACTACCGAAGTGTAAAGCAGGTTTATATCCTTATATTCTTTATCATCTTCCATACTCTTCATTATTCCTGCAATATCCTGCTGGTCATATGCTAATCCGGTTATTTCAATATTTATAGATTTATCTTCATTCTCCTTTATATTGAGACCTGTAAGGCAGCTCGCATTATCTATAAATTGTGAAATATCATAAAGCAGGGAAGAATATTTCTTGCCGTGACTTTTTAGCTTTTTCAGAAGCCTGTAATTAGCCTGTAAGTATTGATTTTCTTTTTTAAGCGAGTTCAGCTTCATGGTTTCAGAATTTACGGCTATTGCATTAGATTGCTCTTCTTCCAGGGAACTTCTTAAGAAACCGTCAAGCATATTAGACAAAAGAAGAAGAAATATAATAACTCCCCCTATTGCAAGGATAACCTTTAACCCCATTTGTTTTTCAACAAGCTCTCTCTCTTACCTGGCTTTCCTGTGTTATTTCCGCAGACTCTTAAATCGAAATGAATTATCGAGTTAGTTGTTTCTTGTATAAGAGTAGCTTTCAACTGATTGTTATTTTCAATAACAATCATCCTACTATTCAATATCATAAGAGGAAAATTTTTATTTTAATCTGTCTTTGTAGTGTTCAGGATTTCTATGAAGATTGGCTACAGCAGTAATAAGAATTTCTTCTTTTTCAGTTACATATAATAAGGCATAAGGAAAACCCTTTAATATACAGCGATGAGTATGCTCACCTATTTTTGTCCATCCTTCCGGCATTAACTCAATTCGTTCGATAGCTGCTGAAATTTCCTGAAAGAGTCTAAATCCCAATCCCGGCAATTGATGATCATAATAATTAATTGCTTCATCTAATTCTATATTTGCCGGAGATATAAAGCGAATTTTCAAGAATTATATCTCTTTTTTATTTCATTCCAATCGGTTGCCTGAAGTTCACCTTTTTTATAAGCTTCATATCTCGCTTCTGCTTCAGCAATCCAGCTTTTTTCGATGTCCGGGTCAGGTTTATCAAGACTGTATAAAATAGCTTCAACTAATTTTATACGTTCCACAGGCTTAAGTTCAATCGCTTGCCTGGCTAAATTATCAACAGACTCCATTATCGTTCTCCATTAATTTCTTAATAGGAAATTAACTAATCATTTTTATTGAAGCAACAAATTAGACAAATAACATAATGTAACGCTAAATTATCAACAGACTCCATTATCGTTCTCCATTAATTTCTTAATAGGAAATTAACTAATCATTTTTATTGAAGCAACAAATTAGACAAATAACATAAAGTAACAATTAAAATCCTTTTTCTGCGGTTAAAGATTATAAAAATAGACGTATTAGCTCTAAGGGGAACAAGAACAAACATGTACGAAATGACCTCCATCCGAAAGGATCCTTTGGAAAAGATTGTAAAAGTAGACACGTTAATGATTCAATTCAAGTGATTTTATAATTATAATATAATAGAAAAGTAAGCACATAAAGATATAGTTAGTTACTATTTTTTCAATATAATTTAATTCTAGCTCATATTTTAATAGTGAGTATCTTTTTAGCGTTTACCTATAATGGCTATTGCTTTACCCTCTGCTAAAGCTCCCACTGCAGCAACTGAATTCCCTTTTATACTAACCGAATAGTAATTCCCTGAAATTAATTCCAGCTGATTACCGGTATAATCTTTCCATGTTTTTCCATTAAAATGACTTAAGTAACCATTACCACCGCATGTTATTATATCATTCGGACCATTACCTCTAATTGAGTAAGTATAATAATGAGTATAACGAATTTCTTTCCAGTTATTTTCATTATATCTTTTTACAAATATTCCACCTCCGCCAGAATATTCTTTATATTCATTACAAAACCATATTGTAGCCATACTCCATGAAAGTCCATTATTTTCCAATTCCTTCACCCCTGATGAATTTATTGACAGGACTTTTTCGCCTTTAACTTCGAATATCTCTGAAGCTATTGCTAAAATCTTAGGTTCATTTATCTCAGTAATACCCCAAATATCATGTATTGTCAAGTTTGTTCCGCTTATTATTTTTTTCCATTGACCGTTATGATAGTAAACTATATTACCATCGTTACCTGCTACAAAGAAGTTTTTACTATCCGCTCCCCAAATTTTGTTTATTGCCCCGGTTAATAAAGGATTTACACCACAATCTAAGTTAACAGAATCGCCGTTTAACCAACCGATACTTCCTCCATTTGTCACAACAATTTTATTATCCGGAAAAACAAAAATTGTTTTCAATGGCGGAAATTCAAGAGCGCTGCAGTTTCCATAGTAAAAAATATCTTTTAATTCCCAACTGTTCCCATCCCAATGTATGGCATTATAAATTTTGAAACCATTTTTACTAGTGTCTTTAACATAAATATCACCTACACACCAGATATTTTCATCAGAAATAACAACTGCATCATTTAAACTGCTGCTTCCTATATCCGGGTCTCCAAATGTAAATGTCTGCCAGCTAAAATTGTGGCTTGTGGTGTCAAGTGTTTTCACCTGTAAAGTATCACTGGTTTCTGATTCTTCTTTTATTTCCTCTGCTGTTTGGTAAATGTAGGTTTTACCTGGTTGTAGAGTTGTATCTACAACATTTGTATCAGCTTTCGTAAGTGTAAAATTAAATACAGGATTCTTATCTCCCGAAATAGCAAGTTTATTAAGAGTAATACTCAATGGTAAAATTGTATCATTTGCAATAATATTTATAAACGCTTCTGTACAGCTTACATTAAGAAGCTTTAGTTTTACCGCTTTAGGTTTTTCTGAAGAGGCCGGCGGAGATGTTGGATTGCTGCAGCTTAAATCAAAAAAAAGAAGAACTATGTAAAGCCAAATTAATGGTAGCAGACGTTTCATGTAATTAATTTTTATTAACCTCTTATAAAGAATCTCTTTTTACTATAAATAGAATAAGTTTTGCATCAGATTTTCCTTTCCGGTCTCTGGCAAAGCATTGAACCCAGGCTGTATCTATCAGCGGTCTATTATTAATATTTCTAGCGTAAAATATATGCGAATTTTCAAAGGTATTATATAACCTAATATCATCTTCAGGTACAGCCCCGTTTATCTTTAATCTAGCATCTGAAATCCAATCGTAAACTAAGGTATCGCCATCCGGGTCCATTGCATTACAGGTAACAATAGCAGAATCGGAGAGGCTTATTGTATCCGGAAAAACAGTTAAAGATAGTATTACCGGCTGTTGGTTTTCTTTAATATCAACAGAACTATCATTACAGTTTATGTTTAATATGATAATTGCTAAGAACAAGATTAATTTCTTCATTTTTCACTTAGAAATGTTGCATTTTTTATTGCTGCTTGCCTTTATTCGCGCTTTAGAGCATATTCAGATATAGTTGTATTCTACGGAAGAGAATTTCATGCGTTTTAATTTTGTCCATTTGGATTGAAATTTAATGGAATAGTTTTATTCTCCCCATCGATTATTATGTTCGTTTCTAAATTATACCAATTAATATAATTTTGCAATTGATTTATTTATACAATTGTTATACCTGACATGCATGTGCAAATATCGATATCAAAGAATGATAATATTTTTTTATGATTAAAAACAATCTGTTATTACTGTTAAGCCTATTTATTTGTTTAATCTTTTTGCAATGTAACCCAACAGAAACTCAAATAGATAATCAAAATATTTCTCTATCTATTGAAGACGTAAGCTGTACAGAAGTATGGCTAAAATTTTCTTCAAAAATTTCTGGCAGCGATATAATTATAACTAATAATGATACGCCGGTGATTCAATTAGACAGCTTTTTTAGCCAGGATACTTTAATTTATATTGATTCACTGCTGCCTAACCGAAATTATACCTTTCAAGCAGTACAATATAAGAATGGTAACATTTTAAATAAGAGTGAAAAAATTACAGCCTGCCACAATTGATACTACTACTAATAACTATAGTTGGTCGGTAGATACTTTAGGCGGTATCCAGAGTACAATTGATGGTATTTGGGGAAGTAGTAATGATGATTTATGGGCCGTCGGAACTTTTACTAGTGACAATCCTACCTCTAAAATCGCTCATTATAATGGTGTTAAGTGGCAATTTTTATATCCCAAAGCCTTCTCTGAACCTTCAAAAGAAATACAAGCTGGTAGTATTACAGCAATATATGGAACGGGAAAGAATAATATTTGGATTGTAGGTTATGGTTTTGCAACAAATCCATTTACCCGGGAGGATTCATTATGGGCATTTGCTGCATATTGGAATGGAACTGATTGGATAAATGTTTCCCCAAATTATCCCGGAGTTCAATTATTGGGTATTTGGCTAGTTGACAATAATCATGTTTGGGCTGTTGGTACAAATGGTACAATTTTATTTTACAATGGTACAGAATGGATTAAGCAAAACAGTGGAACTTCCTACCTATTAAGAGATATTTATGGAATCGATTCCAGGAATATTTATGTTGTCGGATATTCCCAAACCCATGCATACGGTATATCATTAAAATATAATGGAACAGACTGGAATATTGAAGAAGTTACTCAACCTGGATTCTTTGGTGCTTATGAATCGGTTTGGATGTTATCTGATAAATCAATTTGGATAGCAGGAGATGATGTCTTCTATCGATATAATGGTATTCGCTGGCAAATTTTAGACCTTGTAAAACCAAATTCACTATTTCTTAGAATACGAGGTAATGGAAGTAATAATATATTTTTAGGAATTGATGGAGGCGCTTTAGCCCATTTTAATGGTAAAAACTGGAATTTGTTTGAACATATATTTCCGGGTCAAGAGGATTTTTATTTGAAAGGTATACTTGTTCTTAATGACAAGATATATTTTGTCGGGCGGGGAGGCGAAGGTTTCTACCGTAAAGGGGTAATTTATTCTGCAGCTAGTTATTTTGGTAAGTAAATTAATAACCAGGCAAAATTTCCAACTTTAATATATCCGGAAATTTCTATTGCATTATTCGGTTTTAAGAGATAAATTGAATTTAACATAAAAATAAGTGGGGAAAGGGAGAGCCTTTCTACAAAAAAATTAGATATTTCAAACGCTCAACTGTGTCTCAAATGGCGGAGCTGTGTCCGGAGATGGTGGTTGGCTTTTGTCTGTGGGTTGTAGGTCTTTGTTTGTAGTAGGTGGTCTGTTGTCCACGACGTGGTAAATAGTAGTATCCTTTATCGAAATTACATTTATTGATTACGACTAAATAAAGGAATATATTCTGGTCGTATTAAAATTGAGGATGATATAATGAAATTTAGCGAAGCAATAAAGCCAATTAGTTATTTAAAGACTCATGCTTCTGAATTAATAAGAGATGTTTCAGATAACCAAAGAACAATGCCGCGAGGCAGGCAATAACTTGACCTTTACAAGATCATGATCTCGAGGAGTATAATATCATTATGCCAACGGTAAGATTATTTGAATAAGACATAATAAAGGGTTAAATTAAAGCCATAATTATGACTAATAAAGGGTAAAATAAGATGAGAAATATAGTTGTATCAAGTGATATCATTCCTGTCGGCCAATTTAAATCAAGCTTAGCTAAGTACCTTAAAGAGATTCAAGAAAATAAAAGCTCATTAATTATCACTCAAAATGGAAAGCCTGCAGGTGTTCTAATATCGCCATCGGAATTTGATGAATTACGTCAAACAAAATTATTTATTGATTCAATATCTCGCGGATTAGCAGATTCAGAAAAAGGTGAAAGATATACAACGTCCCAATTAAAAAAGGAATTAAAAAAAGCAAGAGAAAACAGAAGTTGATTAAACTGTATTGGACAAAAGAAGCGTCCACCAGAATTCAAGAAATTGAAGAATTTATTTCAAGAGATGATCCACAAATTGCCATAGAATTTTCTAATAAATTAATATCTATTGCAGAAACAATTCCTGATAATCCCGAAAAGGGTAGAATAGTTCCTGAACTTGCTTTAGACAAAATTAGAGAAATATTATACAAAGGTTATAGGATAGTATACTCCCGAAAGGCAGTTTCAATAGAAATACTAACTGTCTTCGAAGGTCATCAACTCTTAAAAAAAGAAGAGATACTCAAAAATATATAACTTATGAAAAAAACTGATGGCAAAGCGGGGTATTGAAGAAGAAGTTTTAGAACTCAAGAAACAACCGGGCAAAGACATTTTAGTCGGCAGCCCGGGTTTAATAGCTGCCTTAACGCAGATTCACTTAATTGATGAATACCAGCTTTGTATTCATCCAGTTGTTTTAGGAAGGGGCTTACCCTTATTTAAAAACATCACAGATAGAATTAACCTTAAACTCTTAAAAACAAAAACATTTCATTGCGGTGCAGTAATTCTTTACTATGAACCGGCAAAGTAAGATAAATAATATAATAGCTGAACTTACACAAACATTGTTATTCTGAACGTAAAAATATATTTTTAGCCACAGATATTTTACGTGGTAGATAAATAATCTTTTCGGGTACGATTACTAGCAAGAAAAAAAAGCGGGAGAATGCAAGTGAAAACTAACTTATTTCATTTAACTCTGTTCATTATATTACCAATATTTATTTATCCCCAGAAATATTTGCCGGGAGATAACGAATTATTGCTTATGCCTACTGCCTATACTATGCCTGTAACTAATTCTTATTTCTCCGATTATGAAGTATTCCTATTAAATTATTCTTATGCTGTTTCCCCGACAACACATCTAAGTGTGTTTAGTTTATTTCCTATGACAACTCAAGTTTATGAAATTTTTACACTAGGAATAAAACAACATATAATAACATATGAATCTGTGGAATCAGCTATATACGGGGCATATACTCCCAAGTCCTCAAGTTATGCAATAGGTGATGTAGTAAGTATAGGTAAACCAAATAAAAGTTTTCATTTTAGTTTAGCATATGTGAAATATAGCGATGAAAGTGACGCGGATTGGATTTATATGTTAGGGTTCAAAATAGACCCTTCAGAGAAAACAGCACTATTAATAGAATATGAAAATGCTAATTCATTAATACATAAAGATTTTTATGGTTTATTAAATTTCGGAATTAGAATACGTTCAACCAACATGTCCTGGGAAATAGCCGGGGTAAGACCAATTGGTTCCACAGGGAATTTACTTTTTTTCCCTTTTATAAAAGTGGGTTATTATTTTTACTGAATGTTAAGAAAAAAAGACACATTGTTTTGGGCCGGGGCTTAGCCGCAAATCAGTTATGTGTACAAGTGTACAAAAGGTTATAATAAAAAATGAAAATACTTGTTATTACTAGTTAATAAAGGGGCAATATTATGAGAATAATATTCTTATTTACGGTTTTGATTCTAATTTTTAATAGTTGTCAAAATCCTACTGAAACAGATAATTCATTAAATAAAGTCTATTTGGCAACCGATAAAACATCTTATTCAAAATCGGACAATATTAGTATCTCAGTAAATAACAAATCAAATTCTGAAATCCAGGTGACCCTGAGATGTCGAACTTTTCTTGAAATGTTTTATCAAATAAAACAAGATAGTGTTTGGTCTGATAATTTTATGTTTCAATATATGAATTCCAGATGTCTAAATTCATTAGATACAATAAAACAGGATGATATATTTAATTATGCTTTGCAATCTGAAAAATCTGAAATTGTTGATTCAATAGGAACATATCGTTTTTTACTCAAATATTATCCATTAACAAAGAGTGTTGCTGAAACAACATATTCAAATCCGTTTGAAATAAAATAATTTGTAACAAAGAGGGTGATATACAACAGAGCTTTAGCCACAATTTCCTTTGCTGGACTAAAAAGATGATTAGATCAGAAAATATACTATGGCAGAGAATTATTTAGGATATTTCATTGGAGGTTATGAAATATGAAATTAAAAATTTATTTATTCATTCTTGTAATGTTAATATTTTTACAAATTAAAATGTTTGCCCAGCCCCAGCTTTGGGAGATTTATTCAACTTCAAATCAACCATATATAAATGTAATAGTCGATAAATATGAGTCGGACTCCCTTTATGTAAAATCTATGAATCAGTTGTATATTCTAAATCAAGATTCAATTAAATTTATATTAAAGAGAAGGGAGTCTAATTTCGGTTTTGGATTTTTATTTGGAGCATTAATTGGCGGCATATATGGAGGTGCAAGTTCTAAAGGTTCCGATGGTTTTTTTTCTGAAAATGGAAGTGGATTTTCTACTGTTTTTGGAGTATTGATAGGAGGAACTTTGGGAGGTGTTATTGGTTTAGCTTCAGGTGTCGATGAAAAGTATGATATAGAAAAACTAAACTCTGAAGATAAGCGAAAATTATTAACCAGATTATTTCAATAAATTTTGTCTGGATGATTTAAAATACTTACAAATTAAGTATTTTGCAGTTTGCGAGAATTAATCTTCGGCAGCGATTTTATTGAGCTCGGGATCCAGGGATGAATCAAATAAAGAAAGTGATATTGATATTTTAGTAGAACTGGACTATTCTGAACCTGTAGGTTTAGAATTTGTAAAAATGAAATTTGAACTTGAAGAACTAATTCATAAAAAATAAGATTTACTTTCTAGTAGGGGAATATCAAAATATATTCAACAATTCATAGACAAAGATAAAATATTGATATATGAAAAGTAAATTAGGGGATAAAGCAAGACTTCAACATATTTCTGAAGCAATTATTGAATCTACTTAGCAACATGAAAAAAGAATTTGTACCAAAAGATTTTACAATACCATTAGAGTATAAAACTGAGAAATATAGATTAGAGGTTCTAACTCCAAAAGTTGGAGAGATAGATTATGAAGCAGTAATGACCAGCAAAGAAAGATTGAGAACCGTATTTGGAAATTCAACACAATGGCCGGGAGATGAAATGACATTAGAGGAAAATGTAACGGACCTCAAAAGGCATGAAAATGAATTTAAAGAAAGAAAGGCATTTGCCTACACGGTTTTAGACTTATCCGGTAAAAGATGTATTGGATGTGTTTATATTAAACCGGGCAGAAAAGCGAAATAT
This sequence comes from uncultured Ignavibacteriales bacterium, assembly GCA_963848195.1. GTDB lineage: Bacteria > Bacteroidota > Ignavibacteria > Ignavibacteriales > Ignavibacteriaceae > CAVQBP01. Next base: position 13,830 of record CAWKCY010000002.1, read on the forward strand.
GATTGCGAAGTTTATTTATGGGTTAGAGAAAGTGAATTAAAATTAGATGAATATTTATATAAGAATATTAAATCCTGGGTAATAAATAAATGGCCATTTACCAATATAGCTTTCCCCGGAAGGGAAATTACCTGGGAAGAATGGGAAAAGTATGAATAGTACATACTGTAAAAAGCGAATCTAATTCATTCCGAATGTTCACACATGTAATAACACACGAATTTCATCATAAAGGACAAATTTTATCTATAAGCAGAACACTAGGATATATCCCAATAGATTCAGATATAATGAGGTGAAACATGTTTGCATTGATCAAATTAATTTTTTAAATAACCGCGGAATAAATAAGCTGAGATTCAAGAAGTAATAAAAATTTCTCAAATAAATAAGGGAGGGGACAGTATGAAATTTTTAATAATATTTTTAATTGTTTCAACTGTAGTATCTGCTCAAGAAACCGGGAGTAAAAAAAATATAATCTACATTGAACTTTTAGGAAATGGTTTATTTTCTTCACTTAATTATGAACATGAAATCTCCAGAGATTTAAATTATAGAATAGGTCTGGGATATTATTTTAGCAGTTCAGTATCGAATTCCGGCTCACATTTCGATTTTGGTTTTTTTCCCATAGCCATGTTAAACTATTTTATTCGGATTAATGATAATAATTATTTTGAAATTGGTGGAGGCACTATAATCTCGTATTCGGATCTTTCATCATGGGTTTCTTATGAATCAACAATAAGATTTGTACCAACTTTTGCAATTGGTTACCGGTACAGTCCTAAAGACGGAGGATTTTTCTTTAGTGCAGCATTTGATATGTTTACTTTAGGACGGATATTACCATGGGGCGGTTTAGGTCTTGGGGTTCGTTTTTAGGGGATGTTCATAGGAATAAGTTAACTGAAAAAAATAAAAGTAATGGATGATCTAGAAATATATATGGAAAAAAGGAAATCAAAGAGTAAAAAGTTTGCAAAAGATTTTGAAGCCGGGTATGAAAACTTCAAAATAGGTGTTGCCTTAAGAAAAGCGAGAGAAGAAGCTGGATTAACCCAGGAAGAACTTGCCTGCAAATTAAAAACAAAAACCCTATTAAGAATTATTCTATTTACATTGCTTATATTCTCTTCCATAGTATGTAAAAAGAGTACTACTCCAATTGAAGCTGAAGACAAAAAACCGTTTATTGTTTCAGATGCATGGTCATTATTACCCAGTTCTCCCGGCAATCCAGTCTGGGCAATGTCTGTTAGTACTGAAGGCGTATTTTATGCAGGAATACAAGGAGGTTTAGTTCGCTCTTTCGATAATGGTATAACATGGGAGCAAATTTATTCATCAGGTACTCCTAATGTAATTTATCTTTCACCTTACGATAGTACAATTATCTTAAGCTTAACCGGCACTTTCATAACAACGACTGTTTATTCAACGGATAATGGAATGACATGGCAGCAATCAATTGAGCAACCTAAATATAGTTCTATAAATCATTATTTATCGCTGCCAAGCGGGGAAATACTAGCCGGAGGTTTTGTACATGACGAATCTTCTGGAGGAATGTTTATATCAAAGAATAAATGCGCTACCTGGAAAAGAATACCTGACTTAGAGGATTCACCTTCCGTATGGTCATTCGCTTTGAATTCAGAAAATGATATATATGCAGTAATAAGTTCAGGGTTTTCAGCTTCCACAACATCAATTTATTGTTCAAAAGACGAAGGGGAGTCATGGTCAAAAATTCTAATATCTGATTCTTTAGTTGTTTATAATCTGATAATAAATAAAAGGAACGAATTAATAATTAGTACTAATAAGAATATATTTATTTCTGAAAGCAGCAAAGATAATTGGAAATCTTTATTCCTTACCTATCACCATGGATCTGTTGAGAGCTTAGGATTTGATTCAAAGGATAATCTTATAGTAAGTTTTTCTGATAGAGAAGATAAAACAACCAAAGTTTTACTTTACTCAGGATTAAGCGACAATTGGTATTCTATCGAAGGACTAAATTTTACAACGTCATATGATAATACTGCTCTGGTCGGCAAGGATCATTATATTTATTTGTATACCTTTGAAAATGGGATATATAAAACCACCCAATCTATTGATGAAATCCTTAGGATAAATTAGTATAAGTTTATTTTCTGATTAATTAACTGACGTTATGCGGAAATTCAACTTACTTAAATTACTTAAGTTACGCAAGGTGAATGCTGATAAGCAAGAAGAAAGTATATAATGAGAATGATAGAAGAAAATATAAATGAAGAAATAATTAACAGATTAGTAGAAGTCCAATCTGATGAACAGATAAAAATATTATATGCGTGTGAATCCGGAAGCAGAGCCTGGGGATTTCCATCAAATGATAGCGATTTTGATGTAAGATTTATTTATATCAGAAGACCTGAATTTTACCTTTCTATTGACGAAGGAAGAGACGTAATAGAAAAGGAAGTAACCGATGATATAGATTTAAGTGGTTGGGATTTGAAGAAAGCACTAAAGTTATTCCGAAAATCAAATCCACCATTATTTGAATGGATACAGTCACCCATTGTATATATGAAGCAATATTCTGTTTATGACAAACTAAAATCGCTTTTACCAATATATTATTCTCCAATATCATGTATGCATCATTATACAAATATGGCAGAAGGAAATTTGAGAGATTATTTAAGAAATGAAAATGTATGGATTAAAAAATACTTCTATGTATTACGTCCGGTTTTAGCTTGTAACTGGATTGAAAATAATTTAGGTCTAGTACCAACTGAATTCGAAAAATTAGTAAACACACTTGTAAAAGAGGAAAAATTGAAGAAGACTATATATAAATTGATAGAAGAAAAGAAAAAAGGAGCGGAGCTTCACTGGGGAGAAAGAATACCGGAAATTAGTAAGTTTATCGAAAATGAAGTAGAAAGATTGAAAAAGAAGGAGTTTAATTTTTCAAAAACTAAATCAGATACAGAGAAGCTAAACGAATTATTTCGTTCTGCATTAAAAGAAGTATGGCAATAAAAAAATCCAAAGCATGTCTTATTCGAAAAGATTGGTTATACATTTTTATCACGACTAATGCAAATATTGTAACTATTTGAAAGGGAATTAAAAAGCGTCAGATTTTATGAAAAAATTTTCAGGAAAATCAGAAATAATAGTTAGCATTTCTGCATTCTTAATAAGCATTGCTACATTTTGTGTCTTGTTCTATCAAACTCAATTAGGTGCTTTTTCGCATTTGGGCTTTATCGGTTAGAAGTATTAAAGGAAAAAGACAATTGAATATAAATGGTATTGATATATTGTTCAAAATATTGTACGTTTATTTGTACAATTAAAAACTTGGAGTAAATATGCACAAGATACAATTAGATCAAGATATTCAACCATTATCTGAATTTAGATCAAAGGTGGCATTTTATTTCGATAAAGTAAAAAAAACCAAGCGACCATTAATTATTACTCAAAATGGTAAAAGTTCTGCTATATTATTAGATGTATCAGAATACCAGTCAATGGTTGATAAAATAGAAGTCCTGGAAGATATAAAATTAGCAGAAGCGCAAATAGAACAGGGATTAGGAATTTCACACCAGGAAATAAAGAAGAAATATTCTAAGAAAGCTTGAATATGAAAATAATCTGGTCACCATTGGCGGGTGATCGATTGGATAAAGTCTACGAGTTTATAGCTCAAGATAATAGTTCCGCGGCACAAAAAATGGTTACCAGAATTATTAAGAAAGTAGATACATTATCAAATAATCCGGAAAGAGGGAGAAAAGTACCCGAATCAAATAGAGATGAAATTAGAGAAGTATTTGAAGGAGAATATAGAATAATTTATCGTATTGAGGCTAAAAAAGTTAGTATCCTTTCCATAAGAAATTTCAAACAAATATTACCTAGAAAAGATTTATCACAACTAGAAATCTAAATAGTTCATAGACTTATAATACTGTTTTTACAAAATAAGGATCAAATGATTTTTCTTAAAAAATATAAAGAACAGCTATATGCGTTGATGAGAATCGTTGTCGGACTATTGTTTTTCAGCCATGGTATTCAAAAAATAGGACTCATTTCTTCAGGAATTATACCGGCTAGTAATATTCTATTGCTGCTTGCCTGTATAATTGAAACTGCGGCAGGTTTAATGATTGCTCTGGGTTGGAAGACCAGGTGGGCGGCTTTTATTGCCAGTGGTGAAATGGCTGTAGCATATTTTAAGGCGCATCAGCCGATGGGATTATTACCGGTTCAAAATAAAGGTGAACTTGCAGTTTTATACAGCTTTATATTCCTTTTTATTGCGGCTTATGGTGCTGGTATCTGGAGCATCGATAATAAAAATTAAATCAAAAAAGTTAACTCAAATCCAAATTTAGTCGCAATTGAATCATCATGTAACGCGAAACTCTGTTTCAAAAAAGGCATTAAAGGATATGGCAAATATCTTTAAATGGTAATCAAGAATTTTCATTTTTCAAATCTCGAGATTATATAGTTTCTACAACTTTTGCGTACGGTGAAAAAGCAGACTGGTCATTTATTCTAAGTGAAGTATTTTATGGTCCTTCTTTTGTATTCGGCAAAAAAGAAAGGAGGAAAGATTAGATATACAATAGGAATTAATATAGAAAACCAAATTCTTTTTTCACCTTCAGATGTTGTTGGAATAAATATCTTCGGTAACTTTAATTATGGCGGGGATGTACTTCCGGTGGTGCCGCATATGGAATTATCTGGGAAGAATATAATAAAATGAATGATGAATAAAATACTCTTAATAATGTAGAATTGTCAGCATTTCCTATCAATACTTGATAGAAATCCTAACATGTATTATTTTTGTACTGCAAGGCTTTAAGTTTTTAACCAAAATAAGGTAATGGAATGTCTAATATCAATAAAATAATTGGTCAAAGGATAAATCATCTTCGCGCATATAAAAAAATAAGTCAGCAGGAACTCTCCAATTACTTAGGTATTTCTCGTCCGACCATTACTCAAATCGAAAAAGGAGAACGAAATCTAACTCCGGAAGATATATTAAGATTATCTGAGTTTTTCAATATTTCCCTTAATGAACTGATAAATCCTAAAGTGAAAGATGATGTTATCCTTAGCACCGAAGAACCAATATCTCATCATGAAGAATCTTTGCGTATTTCGGTTCCTCAAAAAAACCTAAAAAAATTCAAAGAGGTGCTTCTATATGTTCTAACCAAAGTGGGTGCAAAGCCGAATATTGGCGAAACAGTTCTTTATAAGTTGCTCTTTTATATTGATTTCGATTATTACGAGAGATATGAAGAACAATTAATTGGTGCCACTTATATTAAAAACCATTTTGGCCCTACTCCTAAAGAATTTGTTAAGATTGTCGGGAAAATGGAGAATGATAAAGAATTAATTCGTGTCAAAAACAAATATTTTACTCATCCTCAAACAAAATATCTTCCGTTGCGTGAACCCGATCTTTCTATAATTAGCGGAAGAGAAATTGAATTGATTGATGAAGTATTAAATAAATTATCGGATATGAATGCAGCTCAGATTAGCGACTACTCGCATTATGATGTTCCCTGGCTTACGACTGATGAGGGAAAAATAATTCCTTACGAATCAGTTTTCTACCGTACACCACCATATTCAGTTAGGAATTATTCTAATCAGCAGGAATAACAATAAATGCCTCATATATTTAAAGAAATAATTTTTCTCTCTAATTTTGAAAAGGAGAAGAAAAAATTATTGAAACGTTTTCGAACACTCGATGAAGATTTACGAACCTTCATTGACATTCAGCTAAAACTATTTCATAAACTTGGAATAGATAATAGCGCAGTTGAACAAATAAGCGATTTAGATATTGATGAACCTAAAGTCTATAAAGTAAAGAAATTTGCCTGTAAAGCACTTAAAGGAAAAGGAGTTCAATCAGGAATAAGAATCATTTATTCATTTTTTAAAAACGTTGATAAAATTGAATTTATAGAAATTTATTACAAAGGTGATAAGGAAAACGAAGATAGAGAAAGAATCAAAAAATTGTATAAATAGTATTCTATAATTCTTTGAAGAATATTTTAAATAAACAATTTGGAAAAAAGGAACATATGATTCTTTGGCATTTTGATTCAGGTATCAATTTCATAATCATTATGCATAATATTATCGCATCCTTTTTGGTATTTTGAAATACCCAAAAAAATGTTATTATAGTAATACATTTATGGAGAGGCTACATTCGATTTAATATACCATTATTTCACGGTCTATCATTAAACAATAATAATGGGAAAGGGGTTCGTAATGAAGAAGTATCAATTATTCCTTATTCTTTCACTAATATATAAGTTTTCTTTTGCTCAGGGAGAAGCAGCGGTACCCTTTTTAGAGCTGCAGCAGTCACCTCTTTTATTTGGAGCCGGACAGATAGGGGTTTCAATTCCAATGAGTGATCCTTCCGGATTTTATTATAATCCCGCACAGCTCGGGTGTTATTCGCGCGAAAACAACTTTTCTTTTCTAACTCAACCTCAAAAAACCAGATGGTTTGAAAATTTTGCTTCCGGGTTATCGTTCCAGACTTTGGGTTTAACAGCGGGATATAACTTCAAAAAAAATGAAAATAGTATTCCATTATCTATCGGGTTTGGGTATATTCATAATAGATTAACGTTTGGTGAATTTGTAAGTCAAAATAGTACCTCTGAGAGTTATGATGAGTTTGACTGCTTTAGCATCGGAACAAGTTATGAATATTATTTAATATTTAATTTAGGTTTTTCAATAAAGCCCTTTAAGTCTCATCTTGGTCTAAGTTGGGAGGAAAATACACTTATCGAAGCAAGCGGGACTGCATTCGATTTTGGAGCCTTGGTTATTGCACCAATGTCAAAATTATTTTTTAATGATATTGAGTATAATTTAGACCCCAATTCGTACATAAAACCTAAGTTTGATTTCTCACTCGGTTATTCAGTTTTAAATATCGGGAAGAAGATTTCATATATTGATGCTGCTCAAGCAGATCCGATACCCAGAACAGCGAGATTTGGATATACTTTTGATTTTGGTCTGGATTTATTTACAAATAAATACAAGTTAAATACACTGGATTATTCATTTACCGCTGAAGCAGAAGATATTCTAATTAGACGAAACCAAGATAATATCAGTGAATATCAGAATATCTGGGGAGATATAAATTTTGGAAAGAACTTAATTGAATTAAAAGGCAGTGAGAATGTGGTTGTACACCGTGGTCATATCTTCAAATTATTTGAAACAGTTGTAATTACTTCCGGCAGATATTACGGGAATGGATATGACAATCCCAAAACAAATGGATTTGGAATTTCATCTGAAGGAATATTTAAATTATTAAATGCGTCTTTAGATAACAGTGTGGTAAATTTTATAAACAATCATTTAGCATTGCAGTACTACGATACAAATATTTTTACTGATTCCGATTTTGAAACTAACATTAAAGGTTTGGCGGTTTACTTCAAGAATTTTGGATTATAGCAATCACAGGGATGCAGGAGGCTGACTGCAAGTAAAGTGAGGTTCACCTCGAAGGTGAGCCTCTTTAATGATATTCACACGGCTCGAAAGTATGGTATTAACCTTTAGTATGAATCAGTACGTTTAATTATCTTTTCAAAACGTTAATATCACCGCCGGAGGTTTCAACATATAGAGGGTTACCCCCACTATTCAGATCGGCTTCAAACTTAGATGATGATATCTTTTTTGCATTATTTGCAGTTAGTTCACAGCTAATTTCACCTCCAGATGTCCTCATTTTTGCGGCAGCATTAAAATCAGCCGGAAGTTTTAGCTGTATATCTCCTCCTGAAGTACTTATATCAATTCCTTTATTCGATCCTTTGTAGTCAAGATAAATATCTCCTCCTGAAGTTGATGCCTTTATTTTGGAATCGCTGCCGGCTAAATTTATATCTCCTCCCGAAGTGGAGGCATCCAAATCTCCCTGGAAGTTCATTCCTGTAATATCTCCTCCGGATGTAGAAACGTCAAACATACCATCTACATTATTAAATTTAATATCACCGCCTGAAGTTGAAATATTCAAATTTCCCGATACATTATTTGTATATACATCCCCACCGCTAGTATGAATCTTCTCATTAAACTTAATTGGGACTTTTATTTCAAATCTCAGCCTTATACCGCCTGAAAACCATCCCATTAACGAATGGTCTCCTTTTGCAACTACTTCAACTTTATTCTCATCATTATAGAATTCGAATTTCATTTTATCTTCGGCTTTTTCATTGCCTAAAATTTTAATATAAACTTCATTTTTATCCCATGAAGAGACCGATACGTCCCCGCTTGAAGCTTCAACCTTTAAATCTTTTCCCGGTGATATTTGAAATGTTCTTTCTTTAATTACTTTTAAATCCCCAGCAAATGTTGATTTTATAAAGGTAAGGAATAAAATTAAGATAAAAAATAAGAATGGAATTCTTTTTCGCATTATACACCTCTGTTTTTTATAATATATTAGACTTTAAATTTTAAAAAAGGTTACTTTATAAATAAAGAAACGCAAGAACCTGTACTTGAAAGATATATCTATATCAAATTGTTCAAAATCTTAGGTATGAGATTCTTCACTCCACTTCGTTTCGTTCAGAATGACAACGTTGCGTAACTTAAGTAATTAACATAAATAATATACATTGAATAATAATAGACTTTTAGAACTGAATGATAAAGGGCTTTATTGCAGTAAGGGTGGTTTTTATATAGACCCATGGAGACCTGTTGATAAAGCTTTAATTACACATGCACATTCGGATCATGCAAGATTAGGTTCGAAAAGCTATCTTGCTGTTGACAAAAGTGAGAATCTTTTAAAATGCAGGTTAGGAGAAAATATTAGTTTACAAACGGTAAGATATGATGAAATCATTAATTTAAATGGAATTAAAGTATCATTTCATCCTGCCGGACATGTATTAGGTTCAGCTCAAATTCGATTGGAATATGATAAAGAAGTTGTGGTTGTTTCAGGTGATTATAAAACAGAAGAAGATTTTACTTGCGAAAAGTTTGAACCGGTCCCCTGCAATACATTTATTACCGAATCAACATTTGGTTTGCCGATTTATAAATGGTCTCCCCAAAAGGAGATATTCGATGATATAAATATTTGGTGGCGGCAGAATATTAATTCAGGTAAAATGAGCATGCTTTTCGGATATTCTCTAGGTAAAGCACAAAGGTTAATTTCAGGTCTTGATCCTTCAATAGGTCCGATCTTAACTCATGGTGCGGTTGAAAATATTAATAAATGTTACAGGCTATCGGGGATAAATTTACCTGAAACTACATACCTTGGGAATATTAAAGATAAAGATATTCCGAAAGAATCAATTATAATAGCTCCTCCTTCGGGCGATAATCCTATCTGGATGAAAAAATTTGATAATGTTTCCCGCGCATTTGCCTCAGGCTGGATGCAGGTGAGAGGAGCAAGAAGGCGCAGATCAATGGATAGAGGTTTTGTCCTTTCTGATCATGCAGATTGGAATGGATTAATCTCTGCAATAAGAGAAACGGGTGCGGAAAATATTTTTGTTACACACGGATATACTTCTGTTTTCGTAAGATGGCTTAAGGAGAACGGATGGAATGCGCGGGAGTTGAAGACTGAATTTGAAGCGGAGAGTTAAATTCAAAAGTCAAAAGTCAAAATTGATTTCGATCAATTTCTGTTTTGATTTTTAACTTTTGACCTTTGACTTTAAGTACTATATTTGAAACTAATTTAAAAATGATTCCGGAGGATGTTATTAGTAAGCAAAATAAAGAACAGACAAATGTTGAAAAAATTATTTCTCTTGCAAAAAGAAGAGGGTTTGTATTTCAATCGAGTGAGATTTACGGAGGATTGAACGGGTGCTGGGATTACGGCCCGCTCGGTGTTGAGCTTCTGAAAAATATAAAGGAAGAATGGTGGAAATTCATGACCTACAGGGATGATGTTGAAGGTCTTGATGCTTCGATTTTAATGCATCCGAAAGTATGGGAAGCTTCAGGGCATGTTGAGAATTTTACCGATCCTATGGTTGACTGCAAGCAGTGCAAATCACGTTTCCGCATTGATGTTCTTGCTGAAATGCTGAATGAAAAGAAAAAAGAAAAAGCTATTGAAGCATTGAAGGACGGTATTTTAAATAATGCTCATTTATCCCATAAGTTTGAAGCATTTGATATTCCTGCAAAGAAAGAAAGCCTTTTTGAAAATTTATTAGAAGACCCTGATTTAAGCCCGCTGCTTCTTGCGGAAATTAATTGCCCTCAATGCGGCAATAAGAATACTTTTACAGCAGCGAGGCAGTTTAACCTGATGTTTAAGACCTTCGTTGGTCCTGTAGAAGATTCAAGTTCAGTTGTTTATTTACGGCCGGAAACCGCGCAGGGAATTTATGTGAATTTCTTAAATGTTCAGCAGTCTTCAAGACAGAAGATACCTTTTGGTATTGCTCAGGTTGGGAAGGCTTTTAGAAATGAAATTAACACTAAAAACTTTTTATTCAGGACAAGAGAATTCGAACAGATGGAGATGCAGTTTTTTATAAATCCGGCTGATGATAAAAAGTGGTATGAATACTGGAAGCATGAGAGGATGGAATGGTTTAAATCTCTCGGAATGACAGAAAACAAATTAAGATATCATGATCATCCGCCTAACAAACTTGCTCACTATGCAAAGGAAGCTACGGATATCGAGTATCAGTTTCCTTTCGGATGGGGAGAGATTGAAGGAATACACAATCGAACTGATTATGATCTAACCAGGCACGAACAATTTTCGGGGAAATCATTAAAATATTTTGATGACTCTAAGAATGAAAAATATATACCATTTATAATAGAAACATCTGCAGGAGCGAGCAGATCATTCATGGCATTTTTAGTTGATTCGTATGAGGAGGAAGAAGTAAGAGGAGAAACACGATCAATATTAAAATTCCATCCGCGTCTTGCACCAATAAAAGCAGCGATACTTCCCCTGGTAAATAAAGACGGTATGCAGGAAATATCCCGTAAAATAGAAAAAGATTTAAGGAAGAGTTTGAAAGTTTTTTATGATGAAAAAGGGGCTATAGGAAGAAGATACAGGAGACAGGATGAAGCCGGAACTCCTTTCTGCATTACAATTGATACCCAGACACTGGAAGATCAGACTGTAACTGTTAGGGAGAGAGATTCTATGGAACAGGTGAGAATTGAAAGCAGCAGTTCATTAGAATACCTTTTGGAAAAGCTGCACGTAGATTAAATTACTTTATAAATCGTTTTTAAGGGAATAATAAAAGACGGAGATAACAAATGAATAAGTTCAAAGCATTAATTTCTTTATTAATTTTTTCTTTTTTGATTTTATCATTAACAGCCGGTGATTGCGGTAAGCAGACTACCGGGCCGATAGCAGTAGAGAAAGTAGCTGCACCTCAAAATATTAAGGTTGTACTTAGAGCGACACCACTTGATTCATCTGCTGCACCAAACTCATTTGCGGTTGTATCATGGGGTGCATCACCGGATGAGAATAATACAGATTTTCGTGGCTACAGAATAATTACAGTAGAATTAAATTCCTCAAATAAGGTTAAATTAAATCTTGAAGAAAAAGCCCTTGATAAATCTGTAAAATCATATACGGTTAATGACATTCAGCCTATGAAAAGATACAAGACTTTTATAATAGCTGAATTAACCAGCGGCACTAAAAGCGACTCAATAGCAACACCGGTTTATGCCGGTATTTATTATAATATTAATGGTTCAATTGATTCCTATACTTCAAGCGGGAATTCTCAAAGCGGTTACGGCTGGGATGTGAGTACAGGAGAAGGTACACAATATTCATTTAATCAAGCTAATTCTAAAAAAATAGACCTGCATTTAAGAGAAGAAAATACAGGAGAACTATTTTTCAAATCTCCGGACTTTCTTGATGGTGTAGTTGAAATTTACAAATATACAAGAATGGTTTTAATAGGATTTGGACAGGAAACTTTTGATGAAACTTTGATTAGCAAGCCTGATAGTCTTTTTAGAACAGAAGCTCTGGTTAGTAAGGATGGCGTTTATTTACTTAAAACTCAGGAAGGCAATTATATAAAAATCTGGGTTAAAGATTATGAACAGACCGGGAATCCGGCTTATTTCAACGTCAGATTTTACTACAAAGTTCAGCCAATAACAGGTTTAAGAATATTAAAAAGATAATTCCTGCAACTTTTATTTTCATGATATGTATAAAGCGGAGAGAAGATAATATCTTTTCTTCGCTTTTTTGTAAAATTATGTGACAGACACTTAGGAGGTGGCTATCACGTGGAGAAGCCATATTATTGAAGAAGTTATTCATTTTACTAATTATACTTGAAGTTAATTCTGTTTTTGCAAATACTCCTAACTTTGATTCTGCTGTAGTTGCCGGAATACATCAGATTTACAATATTAAATTTCAAAAAGCAGAAGAAACTTTCAGATCATTAATTGCAGATTACCCTGATCATCCTGCCGGAAGATTTTTTCTGGCAATGATTGACTGGTGGAAAATTCTTTTAGATCCTGATAACGAGAGTTACGATGATATCTTCTTTCAAAAGCTGGAAGATGTAATTTATCATTGCGACCGGATTCTGAAGAAAGACCCGGATAATGTTGATGCACTTTTCTTTAAGGGAGGCGCTATAGGTTTTAGAGGGAGGTTAAGAGCTTTTAGAGAAAGCTGGTTAAAAGCTGCGGATGATGGGAGGGAAGCTCTCCCTATTGTCGAAAAAGCTGCTTCTCTTGATCCCAAAAATGTTGACGTACAGCTTGGATTTGGTATTTATGATTATTATGCTGCAGTTATACCTGAACAGAATTCATTTTTAAAGCCTCTGATGATATTTTTTCCTTCAGGTGATAAACAAAGAGGGATTAAAGAATTAAAAAATACCGCTCAAAATGGGAGATATACAAAATATGAAGCCCGATATTTTTTAATGACGCTCTACTATAATTATGAAAACAATCCTTTCGCTGCTGATGAATATGCAAAGGAATTAACTGCTGATTTCCCGGATAATCCTACTTTTGAAAGATGGGAGGGAAGAATATCAGTTAGAAAAGGGGATTACGCTTCTGCTTTTAATATCTTTCAGGATGTTTTGAAGAAAGGAGAAATGAATTATCCAGGTTACAATATACTTAGTGCTAAAAGAGAAGCGGATTATTATATAGGTCTTCAGTATAAGAATTTAAAACAATTGGACTCTTCAAAGTATTTCTTTAACGAATGTGCGGAACTTTCAAAACAAATTGAAAAAGGGAATGAAGAATCGGGATTTTTAATAAATGCATATTTATATCTTGGAATGCTTAACGATATGGAGGGTAACCGAGATAAGGCAGTTGGATATTATAAAGATTTACTTGACATGAAGGAGTATGGAAAGTCTCATACACTTGCCAAGCAGTATATTGACAATCCTTACAAAGAGTAATCATCAAAAAAACAAATAACATCCAATAACAGTTTTTAGGTTAGGAAAACCCAATTATAATGCTGTTGAGATAGATATTCTATGGAGGCCACCGATTAGGCCCATGGATGAGAATCCATAATCAAAATCATATCTTGAAATTACCAGGCCTACACCTATATTTAATCCGGCTACTCCTGAAGTGGTTCCGATCTTTAAATCTTTTCTCTTTTCGTTATCATAACCTAATCGAAGTCTTAAAGCTTTACTCAGTGTAAATTCGGCACCGACTGTGAATGCTCTAAACTTGGAGCCGAAATCGTCTCTTTTCTCATTTAGCTTGTGGAAATCTAAAGATAAACGTAAAGGAAGATGAGCCAACCGTTTTGAAGCTCCAATTACAATGTCGAGTGGTAAAGATTCTTTTGTAGTTTCATAAGCAGATATTTGAGAACCGGCATTGAGAATAGCGAAACCAATATCAAATTCATCTTCCGGAAAAGCATAATGTAAGCCCAGATCCGCTGCTAATCCAGTTGAAGAATATCCGGCGATACTGGAATAAATTACTTTTCCGTTTATTCCGTAGAAGAAATTTTTATCGAGGGAATTAGAATAACCAATAATAAAGGCAACATCACCAGCACCAAAATTTCCTATTATTTCTCCATCTTCAGTTGTTTCTTTAAAATCTCCATAATTTATGTACTTTATTGCAGCTCCTATTCTACCAATACCTTCAATTTCAGTTGAATAAGCAAGGCTGGTAAGATTAATATCCAGAAGATGCTTTACATAAGAAAAAGAGATAGGGCTTTCATTTAATAAAGATAACCCGGCGGGGTTATAAAAAATAACATTCGGATCATCATTATTAGATACAAAACTCCCGGCTAAAGCTCCGGCCCTTGCACTATTATCCAATTCTAAAAATTCATAAACGTTTTGACTAAAAGAAACATTAGTGAAAAACAAAGAGAAAAGAAAAAACAATAACTTATTCTTCATTCAAAAACCCTTGATTTTGCTTCCGTTATTTACAGATATTATAAAATAAAGGCAAGGGGAAAAAGCTTTGGATAAGTCTTTATAATTTAAGCAATTGTGATTTTTACATTTTATTATGATATTAAATTAAAGTAATTTTACGATAGACCTTAAGTCCTTAATCTTAAGAATTTAGAAATATATTTTTATTTAATAATAATAGGAGTAACAATGAATTATACAAAATATATTATGCTCCTTCCCCTCTTTTTATTATCCGCATGTTCAACTTTAATGCTGCAGCCTGCTGATTTTGCATGGCCTGTTGAATCCGTTTTGAAAGTTGATAATAATGGTTTTGTTCAGGAACCAAGATTTTCCTTTTCATTTAATACAAAGGATCTTTTCTTCCAAGAAACGGGGGATTCTCTTGGTTACCAAAACAAAGAATTAAGGATAATTAGGGATACTAAAGGTTATTATTTTATCACCGCCGGCAGTTTTAAGAATGTATATGTATTTAATGCAGATGACGGAGCGTTAAAATTAAATAATAAAATTGTAATTTCTGACTCAACCGGTATCGAAAATCCCGCTTTTAACCAAAGATCTCCTTACATAGAATTCGACTACAATAATAAAAAAATCAACTTGACTAATGAAGGAATTAAAGAGGAAGAACGAAAATGAAAAAATATTTTTTTATTAAAAGTTTATTTTTAATATCATTGTTCTGGCTTAATTACGGATTTGCGCAGCAAGATTACCAGATTGTTCAGAATTTTAAAGACAAAGCACAGCAGCTTGAAAATGCTATTAGAGATGCGGATTCTTTAGTACAGCTGGACCAGATCTCGTCCGCAATTGAAAAATTAAAAGAAGATTTTAACCAGGATAAAGATTTGCTGGATAAAAGTCTTTACCCGGAAAATTTCAACAGCACAATTGATAGATTAAATAATCAGTTATCATTGAGGAAAGGGGATTTTACTCAAATCAATGTTCTTCAAACGCAAGTTGTAGAATTAAAAGATCAGTTCGATCAATTAAATCAAAGAAACAATGATTTGATTAACCAGGTTTCACAATTAGAAGAAGCAAGCAAAAAAGACAAGCAAAAAATTGCTCAACTGGAGAGAAGTCTTGCAGAACTTAAAGCTTCTCTTAAAAAAAGGGATGAGCTAGTGATGACAATGATAGACAGCTTAATTCCTGCTTCTTCAAGGGTAGAAAATTTAACCTCAGAACAGAAACAAAATGTCTTATCGGAATCAAAGAAAATTAATTTAATATCAAACATCCGGAAATCAATCCAGGATAATATCAGATTCTTAGAATTAACAAAATTAAACCCTGATGATATTAACCAGATAAAAAAGCAGGAAGAAGATTTTGCCAAAATGTGGAGGAATGCAGGCCCAAAAATTATAGATATTTATTCTGAAAAAGGGCAGAATGTTAACAGCATAAAGGAAGTAGATTCTGCTTTTGTTGGATGGCGAAGCGCGATAAATGAAGAGCCCTGGAATACTATTAGAGAGGATTATTCAAAATACAACATTAACCTTCCTAAATTTAGGTCAGGTAACCAGTTTATGCTTACAATGGATTCTTATATTGATGATCAGATTAAGAACGTGAAAGCAAAAGGTAAGGAAGAAGCAGAGCAGGAATATAAATATTTTGTCGATTCTGTTTGGTTCTCGAAAGTTAAGAAAACCTGGTTCCCTTACCTGGCTGAAAATAATATGATTAAAGAGAATCAAAAAGATTCTATTGAAAATCGAATTTCTAAATGGAATGATGAAATTCATCCAAGTAAATTTAATTGGCTTTATATATTGATCGGTGTACTGATCATTGTGATTGCTGTTTTATTATTTAGAAGAAGAAACCCAAAAGAAGATAGCAGTGTATAAATGCTGTAGAATTTTAGTGAGTTAAAAAAATGAACACTTTAAAAACAGTCTTTTTGATGACTGTTATGATGATCCTGTTTCTGCTTGTCGGTTACCTTATCGGCGGTTCAACAGGTATGACAATTGCTTTTGTTTTTTCATTATTGATGAATTTTGGCTCTTATTGGTTCTCCGATAAACTTATCCTTTCAATGTATAGAGCAAAGGAAGTAACTAAGGATACAGCACCTAAATTATATATATTAGTGGAAGAGTTAGCTCGAGAAGCTAATTTACCGATGCCGAAAGTTTATGTAATTGAAGATGCTACACCAAATGCCTTTGCTACTGGAAGAAGTCCAGAAAACGCTGCAGTTGCGACAACTACAGGAATATTAAGGATACTCGATACTAATGAGCTGAGAGGAGTTCTTTCACATGAACTTTCACATGTAAAGCATCGTGATATTTTGATAGGGACAATCGCTGCTACATTAGTAGGAACAATTACTTATATTGCTCAAATAGCAGGTTGGGCTTTGATGTTCGGGGGAAGAGGAGGCGGTTCTGATGACGATAACGGGATATCTTCATTATTCTTAATTATCCTTGCTCCAATTGCTGCTGTTCTTCTTCAGCTAGCGGTTTCAAGATCGAGGGAATATATGGCTGACCAAAGCGGAGCGGAAATTTCTAAAAGTCCTCTCTCTTTAGCCTCTGCTTTACAAAAATTATCTAAAGCTAATGAAATGAAATCAGTAAATAATGCTACGCCTGCAACGGCACACATGTTTATTGTAAATCCCTTAACTGGTAAAAATATAATGAAGTTATTTTCTACGCATCCGCCTATTGAAGAAAGAATTAAGAGATTGCAGGAAATGGATAGAGTAATGAAATAACAATTTAGCAATACGGTGTTATTTCTTTAAGGGATAGTTTCGATTATTTCATAACCCCGGTAAAATTCCAAAAGACAAAAGACAAATAAGCACCAAAGGATAAAATTCGAAATTCGAAACATGAATAAGCCGCGGATTAATGAAAACATTTCCCTATTAAAAATTATTTTAATGATTTATATATTATTACTTTGCCTATTCACAACAAATTTTGCTCAAAAGCTGGATAAGCATTTTAATGTTATTGCCTTTTATTCTGCTAAAAACGATGCCGCTCATATAAGCTTTGTACATGAGGCAAACAGATGGTTTCCACAGATTGCCGAACAATATAATTTTAGCTATGATTCTACAAATGATTGGAATAATTTAAATACTGAATTTCTTTCAAATTATCAGGTAATACTCTTTCTAGACACCAGACCGGATTCGGATAAACAGAGGAATGCATTTCAAAAATATATGGAAAACGGAGGTGCATGGATGGGTTTTCATTTTGCTGCATTTGCTCTCACACCTTCAGACTATCCTCAAAATTGGGATTGGTATCATAACAGCTTTCTAGGCTCCGGGCAGTATAAAAGTAATACATGGAGACCTACCTCAGCCATATTGCGTATTGAAGATACAAACCATCCGGCAACAAAACGTTTGCCCCCAACATTCAAATCTGCTCCAAATGAATGGTATAGATGGCAAAATGATTTAAGAAAAAATCCGGATATAAATATATTAGTTTCTATTGATTCAGCAAGTTTTCCCCTTGGTACGGGCCCTAAGCCATACGAAATTTGGCATAGCGGCTATTATCCTGTAGTTTGGACTAATAAAAATTACCGCATGATATATATAAATATGGGACATAATGATATTGATTACGAACATAATACGAATAAAGAATTATCACATACTTTCGATAATAAGATCCAGAACCGGCTAGTTATCGATGCATTGTTATGGCTGGGAAAGAGGTAAAATTCGAATTAAAACTTTAGTTCATGCAATATAACAAATAAGCAATAAAGCAATTTAACAATATAAATTAAGCACCGGTAAGTGTTATTTTTAAATATTACAAATTTTTCATAAAATCAAAAAAAAATTGCCTGTAGAAATAAAATTTCATTAAGTTTACTAGTAAAATTTTCTTTTCTGCCAAAAGCAGTCTTGAATAATATAAATTATCAGAAATAATTTAAAAATAAAATAATAAGGAAAATTATTTATGTCATCATCAATATATATAGAACCGGCACCTATAAGAGATAAAGAAAATCCGTTTGAATCTATGATGCAGCGTTTCGATCATGCAGCTTCTGTTCTGGGGTTGGATCAGGGAATATACAATTATTTAAAAGTTCCAGTCAAACAAATAATTACTTCAGTTCCAATAATAATGGATAACGGAAATCTGGAAGTTTTTGAAGGCTACAGAGTAATTCACAATGATATTTTGGGACCATCAAAAGGAGGTATTAGGTATGCCCCGGATGTTAATATTGATGAAATGAAAGCCCTGGCTGCTTGGATGACATGGAAATGTGCTATTGTAAATATTCCTTTCGGAGGAGCTAAAGGGGGTATTAAATGCGACCCTTCATTACTAAGCATCCATGAACTTGAAAGATTAACCAGAAGATTCACTTCAAATCTGCTTGATGTTTTTGGTCCCGATAAAGATATTCCTGCTCCCGATATGAATACCAATGAACAAACTATGGCCTGGATTATGGATACTTACAGTATGCATCAGAAAAAAACGGTAAATGCTGTAGTAACCGGCAAGCCTAGTATTCTGGGAGGTTCTTTGGGAAGAAGAGAGGCAACCGGTAGAGGCGTTATGATTGTATCGATGGGGGCTTTACAGAAATTAGGATTAAAGCCTGCTTCATCTACTGCTGTTATTCAGGGGTTCGGGAATGTCGGGTCTGTTGCCGCTTCTCTTATGTTTGAACATGGTATTAAGATTATCGGACTAAGTGATATTAATGGGGCTATTTATAATCCAAAGGGTTTTATTATTCCCGAAGTAATTGATTTTGTCGAAAAAAATAAATCACTTATAAAATATCCTGATGCAGAAGTTATTACAAATGAAGAATTGCTGGAATTAGAGTGTGATGTTTTAATCCCTGCTGCAAAAGAAGATCAAATAACAAAAGACAATGCTGCAAAACTCAAATGCAAAATTATTGCCGAAGGAGCTAATGGACCAACTACCGCAAAAGCTGATCCTATTCTTCAGGATAATGGGATACTTGTAATTCCTGACATACTTGCAAATGCAGGAGGTGTTACAGTATCATATTTTGAATGGGTGCAGGATAGGATGGGATATTTCTGGACTTTGGATAGAGTGAATAGAAGATTGGGAAGAATGATGCACACTGCTTTTGTTAATGTATATAAAGCTGCGGCTCAATATAATGTTTCTTTAAGAATAGGAGCGTATATTCTTGCAATCGATAAAGTTGCAAAAACTCTCAAGATACGCGGAATTTATGCTTAAGAATTATATTTTAGAGAATAAAATATATTTTATAGAATTTTTTTTAATCTTTTTTCAATTTGCAGTTAATATAAATGGACAATCGCGGGATAATCTTGAAGTATTCTATACCCTGATAGATTCTTCAGGCAAAAATATTATAAATAACCTTCCCGCAACAAATAAGAATTTATATCTAAGTTTAAATTTAGGGGAATCATATACCTTATTTAGAAATCACTTGTTATCAATTTTCGATAAAAACGGGTATAAAGTGAATTCTGAGGACTCAGTAAATAATAAGGTTAGGGTAAATTATGTTTTAGATAAAGCTGTTGTTAATTACGGAGATATATTCAGGGATGGATTGTTCGGCAGTTATTTATTACCAAGAAAGATTGAAATTTCGGGTAATTATTCGGTTGGAGGAACTTCTTTCACTTATAAAGAATTTAATTATAATTATATGGATACAGTAAAAGTTGATAATGTCAAAACATTAGAGAATATTTCATATCCGTTTACACAGGGGGAAGTTCCTGCCGAACCATTTTTCTCCAGTTTATTTGAACCTTTGGTAGCCATAGGAACGGCTGCAATTGCAGTATTTTTATTTTTTACAATTAGAAGTAAATGATTGTGGCAGAGAATGGTATAGGCATATAGATATAAGGTCTATCATGAATGATAATGATTTTAACCCTTACCTCAATACTTTTATACCTCAACACTGAGATATACAAATTAATTAGTTTTAATGATTTGACATTTTACTTCAGATAATAGTATATTAGAAGGCTGAATTTGAATTAGTTCTTTATATATTGTTTGTTGAAAAATAAAAAAGAGAATTTATAATTTAATCTCTTGACATTATATAAAAGAGAAAGTAAATTTGAAGCCCTTTTAATAAGGGATTTAAGAATTGTTCTTTGAAAGAGTGAGTGCATTTAACCAGTCAGTTAAATGGTTTCAATCAAGCGTCTATACGCCAAGATTACACAAAATTTAAACTTTCTACTACGGAGAGTTTGATCCTGGCTCAGGACGAACGCTGGCGGCGTGCTTAACACATGCAAGTCTACGAGAATAAGGTAGCAATATCTTTAGTAAAGTGGCGCACGGGTGAGTAACACGTAAGCAATCTACCTTTAGGTCTGGAATAATCCCGCGAAAGCGGGACTAATACCGGATGATGCAGCGGCACCGCATGGTGATGTTGTTAAAGTTCATGAAACGCCTATAGATGAGCTTGCGTCTGATTAGCTAGTTGGTAGGGTAAAAGCCTACCAAGGCAACGATCAGTAGCTGGTCTGAGAGGATGATCAGCCACACTGGAACTGAGACACGGTCCAGACTCCTACGGGAGGCAGCAGTGAGGAATATTGGGCAATGCCCGCAAGGGTGACCCAGCAACGCCGCGTGGAGGATGAAAGCCGTAAGGTTGTAAACTCCTGTTAGAGGGGACGAATAGTCCCGATAAAATCGGGATTTGACGGTACCCTCAGAGAAAGCCCCGGCTAACTACGTGCCAGCAGCCGCGGTAATACGTAGGGGGCAAGCGTTGTCCGGATTTACTGGGTGTAAAGGGCGCGCAGGCGGGTTTGCAAGTCAGAGGTGAAATCTCCCGGCTTAACCGGGAAACTGCCTTTGATACTGCAGATCTTGAGTACGGAAGAGAGAAGCGGAATTCCAGGTGTAGTGGTGAAATACGTAGATATCTGGAAGAACACCAGTTGCGAAGGCGGCTTCTTGGTCCGTTACTGACGCTCAGGCGCGAAAGCGTGGGTAGCAAACAGGATTAGATACCCTGGTAGTCCACGCTGTAAACGATGAATACTAGGTGTTGGATCGCAAGGTTCAGTGCCGCAGCTAACGCATTAAGTATTCCACCTGGGGAGTACGATCGCAAGGTTGAAACTCAAAGGAATTGACGGGGGCCCGCACAAGCAGTGGAGCATGTGGTTTAATTCGATGCAACGCGAAGAACCTTACCTAGGCTTGAAATGCAAGTGACCGGTTGTGAAAGCAGCCTTCCCTTCGGGGCACTTGTACAGGTGCTGCATGGCTGTCGTCAGCTCGTGCCGTGAGGTGTTGGGTTAAGTCCCGCAACGAGCGCAACCCCTGCTATTAGTTGCCATCAGGTAAAGCTGAGCACTCTAATAGGACTGCCTACGCAAGTAGTGAGGAAGGTGGGGATGACGTCAAGTCCGCATGGCCCTTACGCCTAGGGCTACACACGTGCTACAATGGATGCTACAACGGGTTGCTAAACCGCAAGGTGGAGCCAATCCCTTAAAGGCATCCCCAGTTCGGATTGGAGTCTGCAACTCGACTCCATGAAGTTGGAATTGCTAGTAATCGCGGATCAGCACGCCGCGGTGAATACGTTCCCGGGCCTTGTACACACCGCCCGTCAAGCCATGGAAGCCGGGGGTACCCAAAGCCAGTGTCCTAACCTCGATTTATCGAGGAGGGAGCTGTCTAAGGTAAAACCGGTGACTGGGGCTAAGTCGTAACAAGGTAGCCGTACCGGAAGGTGCGGCTGGATCACCTCCTTTCTAGAGTAATCAAACCTTTAATTCGACTGATTGATGTCTCACTCTTTTATATTGTTCTTTCTTTTATGAAGCTCAGGCCAAGTAAATAGTACTTGTAGGTCTTTGGAAATGGGCCTGTAGCTCAGATGGTTAGAGCGCACGCCTGATAAGCGTGAGGT
Source organism: uncultured Ignavibacteriales bacterium (assembly GCA_963848195.1). Taxonomy (GTDB): domain Bacteria; phylum Bacteroidota; class Ignavibacteria; order Ignavibacteriales; family Ignavibacteriaceae; genus CAVQBP01. Next base: position 36,389 of record CAWKCY010000002.1, read on the forward strand.
CAGTAGTTCAATTCTACTCAGGCCCACTTAAAAATGGGTGTGTTTGACAATATTATATAACCCAAAAACTATGATTAAGTTTTTGGGGCTATAGCTCAATTGGGAGAGCGCCGCCCTTGCAAGGCGGAGGTTATCGGTTCGAGCCCGATTAGCTCCACAATATCCGGTAAAACTGGATAAAATTTTGTTCTTTGAAAGATTGGAAGAGTAAAAAAAATTCCCGAATAATTTCGGGTAAATTTTACTGAGTCAAAAATAGAAAAGTCTTTTCTTTTTTTATGAGTAGCACCAAATTATCTGTGAATAAAAATTTTGGTTAAGTTACTAAGGGCATACGGTGGATGCCTTGGTACGAGAAGTTGATGAAGGACGCGACTACCTGCGATAATCCTCGGATAGGTGGAAATAACCTAAGACCCGGGGGTCTCCGAATGGGGCAACCCGCCTAGAGTAATGTTTAGGCATCTACATCTGAATTCATAGGATGTATGAAGACAACCCAGTGAACTGAAACATCTAAGTAGCTGGTGGAATAGAAAACAATAGTGATTTCCTCAGTAGTGGCGAGCGAACGGGAAACAGCCTAAACCGTCTAACATGTTAAAGGAAGTAACCGTTGTGTTAGCGGGGTCGTGGAAAGTGTTCTGGCCGAATTACTGATAGGCCGAAGAGTAAAAAAACTTATTATTAGCTGAATATTCTGGAAAGTTCAACCATAGAAGGTGATAGTCCTGTAAGCAAAAATGATAAGTCTCTTTGGAATACTTTTCCAAGTACCACGGAGTAAGTGGAATTTTGTGGGAATCCGGGAGAACCATCTCCTAAGGCTAAATACTCTCTCGTAACCGATAGTGAATCAGTACCGTGAGGGAAAGGTGAAAAGCACTCCTAATAGGAGGGTGAAATAGTACCTGAAACCGTATGCTTACAAACGGTTGGAGTCTTGATCTCGATTTATCGGGATAAGGATGACAGCGTGCCTTCTGGATAATGAGCCAACGAGTTACTCGTATGTTGCAAGGTTAAATCTCTAAGAGATGCAGCCATAGCGAAAGCGAGTCCTAATCGGGCGTTTAAGTAACATGCGGTAGACGCGAAACCGGGTGAGCTACCCTTGTCCAGGATGAAGTGAGGGTAAAACCTCATGGAGGTCCGAACTAATGTGGGTTGAAAACCGCTTGGATGAGGTGAGGGTAGGGGTGAAAGGCCAACCAAACTCGGAAATAGCTCGTATTCCTCGAAATAGCTTTAGGGCTAGCCTCGAGTAATAGTGTAACGGAGGTAGAGCACTGATTGGGCTAGGGCTGTCACAACGGTACCAAACCCAGACAAACTCCGAATTCCGTATACATGTTTCTCGGGAGTCAGGCAGTGGGGGATAAGCTTCATTGCCAAAAGGGAAACAACCCAGACCACCGACTAAGGTCCCTAAATAGTAGTTAACAGAGAAAGGATGTTCAATTGCTTAGACAACTAGGATGTTGGCTTAGAAGCAGCCATTCATTTAAAGAGTGCGTAATAGCTCACTAGTCAAGCGATCGGGCGTCGACAATGTACGGGACTTAAACTACTTACCGAAGTCGTGGACCCTGATTATATTGGGGTGGTAGAGGAACATTCTATGCGTATCGAAGCTGTACTGCGAGGTATGGTGGAACACATAGAAAAGCAAATGTTGGCATAAGTAACGATAATCTCGGTGAAAAACCGGGACACCGAAAGTCTAAGGTTTCCTGAGCAATGTTAGTCATCTCAGGGTTAGTCGATCCCTAAGCTGAGGCCGAAAGGCGTAGGCGATGGAAAACAGGTTAATATTCCTGTACCTGGTGAATTTTGTTTGACCATAAGGAGGGACGCAGAAGTGAAGGTCAGCCACCTGTTGGATTAGGTGGTCTAAGCTTGTAGGCTGAAGATGCTGGCAAATCCGCATTTTCTTAAGGCCGAGAAGCGAACGGGAGAGCCTAGCTCACAAACTGACCGTAATCAGACTGCCGAGAAAATCTTCGTATGGGAAAAATTTATCAGTTCGTACCGCAAACCGACACAGGTAGACGGGATGAGTATTCTAAGGTGCTCGAGTGAGCCGTGGTTAAGGAACTCGGCAAATTAACCCCGTAACTTCGGGAAAAGGGGTGCCTCAAGTATGTGAATGCCCTCGCGGTATGAGCAGAAAGAGGCCGCAGTGAAAAGGCCCAAGCGACTGTTTAACAAAAACACATGTCTCTGCGAAGTCAATCAAGACGATGTATAGGGACTGACACCTGCCCGGTGCTGGAAGGTTAAGAGGAGAGGTCATCCCGCTTAGGCGGGGGAAGCTTTGAATCGAAGCCCCAGTAAACGGCGGCCGTAACTATAACGGTCCTAAGGTAGCGAAATTCCTTGTCGGGTAAGTTCCGACCTGCACGAATGGTGTAACGATTTGGGCACTGTCTCAACCACGGGCTCGGTGAAATTGTGGTACCGGTGAAGACGCCGGTTACCCGCATATGGACGGAAAGACCCCGTGCACCTTTACTGCACCCTAACATTGGGTTCGGGTAAAGCATGTGTAGGATAGGTGGGAGGCTTTGAAGCCGGGGCGCTAGCTTCGGTGGAGCCAACGGTGAAATACCACCCTTGTTTTATTTGGATTCTAACCTCGGCCCTTGAAGCAGGGCTAGGAACAGTGTTAGGCGGGTAGTTTGACTGGGGCGGTCGCCTCCCAAATTGTAACGGAGGCTCTCAAAGGTTCCCTCAGCATGGTTGGTAATCATGCGGCGAGTGTAAAGGCAAAAGGGAGCTTGACTGCGAGACTTACAAGTCGAGCAGGTGCGAAAGCAGGACTTAGTGATCCGACGGCTTCGAGTGGAAGAGCCGTCGCTCAAAGGATAAAAGGTACGCCGGGGATAACAGGCTGATCTTACCCAAGAGTTCATATCGACGGTAAGGTTTGGCACCTCGATGTCGGCTCATCGCATCCTGGGGCTGAAGAAGGTCCCAAGGGTTTGGCTGTTCGCCAATTAAAGCGGTACGTGAGCTGGGTTCAGAACGTCGTGAGACAGTTCGGTCCCTATCCTATGCGGGCGCAGGATACTTGAGAAGGGTCGCTTCTAGTACGAGAGGACCGAAGTGAACGTACCTCTAGTGTACCAATTGTCGCGCCAGCGGCATCGTTGGGTAGCTATGTACGGTTGTGATAAGCGCTGAAAGCATCTAAGCGCGAAGCACGCTTCAAGATTAGGTATCCCTTACGTTAGTAACTAAAGACTCCTCGGAGATTACGAGGTTGATAGGCTGCAGGTATAAGTGTGGTAACACATTCAGCCAAGCAGTACTAATAAGTCGTGAGGCTTAACCATAAATTTTTGTTTACAGAAAATTGCTGCTCTATTGACTCAGCTCTTTCAGTCTTTCATTTATTTTTTGAATTAGTAGAATGCTGATTTTGTTTCAGCTAGAGTTTAAATTTTGGTGGTTATAGCCTGGGTGTTACACCTCTTCCCATTTCGAACAGAGTAGTTAAGCCCCAGAACGCCGATGGTACTGCATGCGCAGGTGTGTGGTAGAGTAGGTCGCTGCCAAATTTAATTTATAAACCCCAATCTTTGATTGGGGTTTTTTTTTATTGGAAAATAGATCATTTTTCCCAAATTATTGTAAAAGTTGTTATCCTTTTATTTGCATTAGTTATTCCCTTTTTGCAGCCATGCAAAAACCATTTTTAACTGTCCATAAGAAATTTCGGGAGGCGCTTTTTCTTTAATAGAAGCTAACCGGACTTCACTTAAATCCATAGGAAAATATTCAGCAATTTTTTTTGCATCACTAATCGACATTACTTCATCGATTTTAATCAAATCCCGGCTTATAGCTTTCATAAGATGACTTTCGATTGTACCGGCTTCAAGATTTCGTTTGTTTGCAATCTCTTCAATCTTATTACCCTCATTTAAAAGATGAATAGTCTCAAATATGGTAGATGAGACCTCATTCATATCCGTTGTTTTATTAAATTCTGGTTTATAGTCAGATGAATTAATATTTTTCACGCTGCAATATTCTCTTACAATGGAAGCTATTTCACTCCCGTACCTGTTTCCTTTTCCATTCCCAAAACCGGTAATATTTATTACTTCATGCTTAACACTCGGCAAATTTTCGCATACATTTCTAATTGCATTGTTGCTGAATATCTCGGAAAAGTGAAGGTGCTTAGTTTCTGAAATACGGCTGCGCATATTAAGTAGCATTTTATATAATTCGGGGTGCTTAATATTTTTTAATAATAAAGAAGAAACTTTGCGTTTTGAATAGGAGCTTTTTATTTTTTTAATGTTTCCATTAAAAAATTTCCCTTTCTTCATAAAATCATCGAGCAAAAATCCATTTTTGAAATAATCAATTTTATGCTGAGTTTCTTCTACAATTAAATTTATTTCATCCAGCATAGCATCTACTTTGTCAGATAATTTCTTTGTACTAATAGACAAAGGATGATCAATAAACATATTGTGCCATTTACAAATTTCATTAGAAAAGTAAATGGCGCCGTCTCTAATCCTTTTCTGAAGAATGTCATTTTCCTCAATAAATAATTTTTCTTTACTAAGTCTGGAAATCATCTTCTTAAATTTTTCAGATACATCCCGGAGCTCATTTTGTTTTTCAATCAGTCCTTTTATCCAGTTGTACGATTCAGGCTTGGTTTCGCTAGATTCTTTGGGAGACATAATTTGATTTTCCAGAAGAAATTCCCTTAATGCTTTAAGCGCATAATAATAGTTTTCAAAGGTAAAAATATTTTGCAATTCTTCAATAATAAAATTCTGTCTTGATTCTGTAAATAGTTGAGATAAATTTGCATTCCAATTCTGAATGAGCCATTCCTTAAAATCCCTATGTGCGCCAAGGAAATTTCTATAAACAGGGGTTTTAAGAACAAGACCTTCCAGGGTAGTACATCGGCTTAGTGCTACATATACTTGACCTGTTGCAAATGCTCTAGCAGCATCGATAACAATTTTATCAAAGGTAAGACCCTGGCTCTTATGAATAGTTATTGCCCAGGCAAGCCTCAATGGATATTGAATAAAAGTTCCTAAAACTTCTTCTGTGATTTCCCTGGTATCAGGATTTAGCTTATAGTTAACATTTTGCCATTCACTTTTCTTTACCTCAATTACATCCGGATCACCTTTACATTTTACTTTTATTGAATTTTCATCAAGTTTTATGATAATACCTATTTTTCCGTTAAAGTATTGCTTGCCTTCTGTATCATTCTTTAGGAACATTACCTGTGCACCTTTTTTTAACCTGAGTTCTTTTTCAGCAGGAAATATGTGTTCCGGAAAATCATCTTTTATGTCTGCATAAAAAGTATATAAATGTTCAGAAAGATTGTTTAACTTTCTATTATTAATTTCTGCAGATTGAAAATTATGTGTAGTGAGAGTAATATAGCCCTCATTATCAAGAGGTGTAAACTCTTTATTAATCCGTGAATTCAATAATTTGAAGTTTTCTTCAGTTATATTATTATTGCGAATGCCATTGAGAATATCAATAAATTTATTATCCTGCTGTCTAAAAATTTCTTTAAGTTCAATGATAACAGGATTATTATTACGTAAAACAAAACTATCAAAGAAAAAAATTGAAGAATAATAATTCTGCAAAATTTCCCATTCATCTTTTTTTACCACAGGCGGAAGCTGGTAAAGATCTCCAATAAATAAAAGTTGTACTCCTCCGAAAGGTTGATGAAAATTTCTTCTTATGTACCGTAAAATAGTATCAATCGCATCCACTGTATAAGAAGCAACCATGCTTGCTTCATCAATTATTAATAATTCTAAACTCTGCAGTAAGTTTAGTTTTTCCTTATTATAACGGATTTTTGATAGAAACGGATGATTTTTTACGGTCAGAATGCTTCTCTCTAAAAGATTTTGCTCAGGCAGAATAATACCAAAAGGCAGCTGAAAAAAAGAATGCAATGTAACACCTCGAGCATTTATGGCCGCTACACCTGTTGGTGCGGTAACGATATTTTTTTTAAGAGAATTTTCTCTGAGGTATTTAAGAAATGTTGTTTTTCCGGTACCCGCTTTTCCGGTTAAAAAAATATTTTGATTTGTTTCGGTAACAAAACGATACGCTAAATCGAATTCCTCTGTATGTTTAACTATCATAACAAAATTTTTTATTCTAAAATATAAATATAAGTATGTAAGTAAAAAGGTTAAAGAAAAATTGTTATATTTGAGAAACAATAGAATTTAGAAATTTCCTATTCTTTTAAGAGATGAAGAATTTATTACATTGAAGATTTATGATACCCTTGGTCGTGAAGTAACAACTTTTATAAAAAATGAAAAACAAAACCGTGTTTTCCATGAAATTATATTAAATGCATCAAATCTTCCTTCAAGCAAAGGGAGCTAACAAGTGGAGTTTATTTTTATAGATTGCAGTCGGAAAATTTTATTCTGACAAAGAAAATGTCTGCTTAAATAAAGATTTATTTAAATTGCAGGTATTAATCTATTTTGTATTTTATTTGGAATATTAATTCAGATTTCCATAGACGAGAGGGTAAAAATAGGGTAAATCATTGGGGATAAATATGATTCTTAAAACTCCTTTAATGTTTTGTATTTTTATATTTATATACTGCAATATGTATACTTTTGCTTTTGGTAGTATTGAGGATACAGCAAAAAATGTTTCAATTAAACCTAAAAGAATTTATACAACTACGATTTTAAGAGCTGACAAACCTGTCATTGATGGTAAATTAGATGATGCTTGCTGGGAAACAGGTATTTGGGCTGGAAACTTTACACAGTGGATTCCAAAGGAAGGTGCAAAACCGTCCCAACCAACCGAACTAAAAGTTTTATATGATGATGACAATATTTATGTTGCCATAAGAGCATTCGATTACGAACCTGAAAAAATAATCAAAAAAGCAGGAAGGCGTGATGAATTTTTGGGAGATATTGTGGGAATTACTTTCGATAGTTATCACGATCAAAGAACTGGCTTTGAATTTGATATAACTGCTGCCGGACAGAAGATAGATCTTTTGCTAACCAATAACGGATGGGATGTAAACTGGAATGCAGTATGGTATGCTAAAAATAACATAGAAGATTCCGCATGGACTGCAGAATTCGAAATACCTTTTAGTCAGCTTCGATACAGCAGTGAAAATGAACAGGTTTGGGGTATGCATTGCTGGCGTTGGATTGATCGATTACAGGAGGAAAGTGATTGGGAACCACAATCTTCTACAGGACCGGGTATATTATTTCAATTTGGCGAATTGCATGGAATTAAAGAGTTACCTAAATCCAGACGTATTGAAGTTATGCCTTATTCATTGGGAAAACTTAATACCTTCAGACCTGAAACTGGGAATCCGTTTAAGGAAACTGGGGAATCATGGCTTGGGAATTTTGGTATTGACGCAAAAGTAGGACTTTCAAGTAATTTTACCGCCGATATATCTGTCAATCCGGATTTCGGTCAGGTAGAATCTGATCCTTCCGTAATGAATCTTACTGCATTTGAAACTTTTTATGAAGAAAAACGTCCTTTCTTTCTTGAGGGGAAAAATATTTTTGATTTTGATTTTAATGATGCCAATATTTTTTATACACGACGGATTGGACAATCTCCTAATTACTCACCTGATCTGCAAGATGGAGAATATGCAGATTTACCGGATAAGACTGCAATTTTAAGCGCTGTTAAATTAAGCGGGAAAACAGCAAATGGGTTTGCAATAGGAATATTACAAAGCCTTACATCAAATGAAAAAGCCGCAATAAATTCGTTTGGAATGAATAAAAAAATTAATGTCGAACCATTAACTAATTATATTGTTGTCCGTGCAGAACAGGATTTTAATAAAGGTAATTCTGTTTTAGGAGGAATTTTTACTTCTACAAACCGGTTTATTAAAGATTCACATCTTGAGTACTTGAATAGGAATGCATACACAGGCGGTATTAATTTTCTGCATCATTGGAATGAAAAAGAATATTTTGTTGATGCAAGTTTTATTGGAAGTTTTATTAATGGCAGTTCTGAAGCAATTAATATTCTTCAAGGTTCATCTGCACGTTATTATCAAAGACCGGATGCAGATTATCTCAAATTCGACAGTAGCAGAACCCGTCTTTCAGGCTATGGAGGAATAATCAAGATAGGAAAAGTAAGTGTTGGCCTTTTGAGGTATTCAACTGAAGTAAATTGGCGCTCGCCCGGACTCGAATTAAACGATCTGGGATATATGCAGATAGCTGATATTATTCAGCAGAAAAATGCAGTCTCTTATTTTGTTAATCAGCCGGTTTCTATTTTTCGGACTTATTCAATTGGTCTAAGCCAAATTAACAACTGGAATTTTGGTATGAATCATTTATCCTCTGGTGCAGGAGTGAATATATATCTTGAATTTCTTAATAAATGGTCCATTTCTAACTTACTAAATTATACAACTCAGGCATTGGACATGCACATTCTACGGGGGGGAAGCGCAATGTTTATTCCTAAGAATTGGTCAAATAATATATATATAAAGACTGATCCTTCGGAAAAAATATTCTTTGACCTAAATACCTATCTGTCGTTATCTGGAAACAATAGTGCACAAAGTTTTTCAGTTACACCAGGAATTTCTGTAATGCCGGCAGATATCTTGAAATTATCATTGAGTATAGATTATTCGTCAAATACAAATGACCTTCAATATATTGATACTAAAACAATAAATACCGGTACAAGATATCTGCTTGGAATAATTGAGCAGCACACACTTAATTTTACTTTTAGAATTGATTATAACTTGACCCCTGAACTTTCTATTCAATATTATGGCAGTCCATTTGCTTCGGCAGGCAAGTACAGCGAATTTAAAGTAGTAAAAGATCCAAAAAGCTCAGAATATAAAGATAGATTTTCTTTATTTAATCCTATTCTTAATGGAAACACTTATCAAGTTTCTGAAAATAATAACCATCAAGTTGATTATACATTTTCAAATCCCGATTTCAATTTCTTTCAATTTAGATCTAATCTTGTACTGAGATGGGAATACCTACCCGGTTCTCAAATTTTTATTGTTTGGGCCCAGGAAAGAACAAATTATATTAACCCGGCAAATTATTCTGTTTACAGTGCATTATATAAATTAACAAATATCTATCCTGATAATATTTTTCTTATCAAATTAAATTATTGGTTTTCGATATGAAACAGAAATTAAATATTCTATTATCTATTACCTTATTTTTAATAGCAATTGTAAATATAAGAGCGCAACAGTCTATTGCAATTGATTCTGCTGTTATTACCGGTAAATATAAAATACCTAATTGTCCTGATTGGCTTAATAATGCCGTATTTTATCAAATCTATCCGCAAACTTTTTATGATTCAGATAGTGACGGTATAGGAGACATTAACGGAATCATTGAAAAACTTGGTTATGTGAAAAGTTTAGGAGTTGACGGCATCTGGATTAACCCATTTTTTGAATCCCCTTTTCACGATGGAGGATATGATATTTCCGATTATTACAAAGTAGCTCCTAGATATGGTACAAATGACGATGCAAAAAGAATGTTTTCAGAAGCTGAAAAAAGAGGGCTTAAAATAATATTCGATTATGTCGTTAGCTATACAAGTATTGATAATCCATGGTTCCAGGAATCTGCTAAGCAGGAAAAGAACAAATATTCCAATTGGTATATCTGGACTAATAACACTTGGCTGAATCCGCCAGAGGAATATAAAGATTCTTTTATAAAAGGATATAGTACGCGTAATGGTCAGTTTATGCGTAACTTTTACTGGAATGAACCTGCCCTCAATTTTGGGTTTGCTAAACCGGAAATAGATTGGATGCTGCCTATAAATCATCCGGATATTTTAGCGCTGCAAAACGAATTGAAAAAAGTTCTGCGATTCTGGATGGATATGGGAGCAGATGGTTTTAGAGCTGATATGGCAGGCGCCCTTGTTAAAAATGCTAATATTACAGGAAATGATCAATTCTTTAATACAAGGGACGAAGGGACAAAGAAATTCTGGAATGAGATAAGGGGGATTTTTAATAAGGAGTATCCAGATGCATTTATGGTATCTGAGTGGTCATATCCTGAAGCTGCTTTAGACGGCGGTGGATTCCATGCAGATTTTTTTCATTGGTTTGCCGGTTATAATGACCTTTTACAAAAAGAAAGCTGGCGAATTCTAAATGGTTATTCGGAAGGTCATAGTTTTTTCGATAAGGAAGGTAAGGGTGATATCGGTAATTTCCTCAGAACGTATTTGGATCAATATAATAAAACTAAAGGAAAAGGTTACATCATGCTTCCCCTGGGAAACCACGATTTATCAAGATTGAATATAAAACGGACAAATAAAGAGCTTGAAATGATTTTTGCATTCTCAATGGCAATGCCGGGAATACCATTTATATATTACGGTAATGAAATAGGAATGCGCCAATTGTATAATATGCCGTATGTTGAAGGAGCATATAAGCCGCGTGCAGGGGCACGTTCACCTATGCAATGGAATTCAGACAAAAACTGCGGTTTCTCAACTGCAGAATCAAATAAACTTTATTTACCTGTTGATTCAACTGCCGATGTACCAAATGTTGAAAGGGAGGAAAATGATCCTAATTCATTGCTTAAACATGTACGTAAACTAATTCAAATGAAAAAGAATGAACCTGCTTTAGCTGCTTATGCAGAATTTGTTCCTGTGTATGCAAAGGAAAACACTTATCCTTTCATATTTGCAAGAGCAAATGGTGAAAATGTTATTTTAGCAGTTTTTAATCCGGCTTTTCAGGAAACTACTGCAAGTTTTTCATTAAATTTAAGTGTTAAAGAATTCCAATTGATTTCAGGAGATAAATCGCGAATCGAGAAAAAAAGAAATAGTTATAATTTGATAATCAGAGGGCAAACATATTCTCTTTATAAGCTTGATTATTGACTATATAAAATTCTATCTTGAGCTGAATTATTAGGGTGGTAGGGGTAAAATCCTTCTTGTTTCTTATTAATCCTTATTTTAAGGTATAATTATTGCGTTCCTTTTTAGAAAAAAGGGTAAAAATGAAACAAATAACAATAATTCATTCAAAAAGTGTCCCAAAGTTAAGAAAATGTTAAATTTTAGTAAAAAATGATATATTCTGGTAAAAAAAAATATTGGGTCCCGTTTTATTTCATAACAATTATAGTTTTGATTCTAATCTTAATTGTATTTATCTCCCCCAGCCTTACTATAAAAACATTTTGCCATGTTTATCCAAAAGAAGAATGGACTTTAATCAGGGGAAATAATGGTGAAATAATTTCATGTACTGTCGACTATGAAAAAGGACATACAATTCAATATTCTCTAAATCAGTTTGAAAGAGGTGAATTTGTTTCATTAAAAATATCTAATGAACTTAATCATAAAGATTTTATTAACAGGGGAGATACAATTGCATCAATAATCTCTAGTGAAGTTGAAGATAAATTAATCACTGTTGAAGGAGAACTTGATGTAGCTATCGCTAATCTGAAAGCTCAAAGTACCGGACAAAAAGAATCTATGATTAGGGAAGCTGAAAATAAATTGAAGTACACTGAGGAAAAGATTAAGGAACAAAATGTATTATACCAAAGAATAAGTGCTTTATATGAAAAAGATTTTAGCTCCAGACAGGAATATGATGCTCAAAAATGGATTATTGATTTGCTGCAACTGGAAAAACAGATTTATAAAGCTGAAGTTGAGAATGTTTCGACAGGAGTAAAAGGTGAAGAAATAAATTTAATTGAATCGCAAATTAATTCAATTAAAAGGAACCTCGGTTTTCTTAAAAATAGAAAAAATGGTTTAACTATAATTTCCCCTATATCCGGCTCCATGATAAATATCCTTTCTGCCGATACATTAATAGATATAATTAATGATCAGGAGATAGTCCTTAATATGCCTGTCAAAATTGAAGATCTTGAATTTATAAAAAAAGGTCAAAGTATAAAAATAAATATAAGTGATTTTGAAAAAGAATATTCAGGTGTTATTCTCTCAATTTCACATAAAGTGGAATTTTTAAATAACCAGCAGGTAATCTTCATATTAATTAATGTTGTAAATAATGATGGGAAACTATTACCTGGTATGATCAAAGAGAGCTATTTGCAAATAAAAAAAATTACCTTTTATGAATATATTCAAAGACTCTTAACAACTTAAAGTGGTTAGAAACGAAAACAAATATTTAGTTCCCTGTACGTGGAAGGATGATTTAAGAAATGATATGATAGTTCATCTCAATCATGACTTCTATTCGGAATTGAGGCCTGCAAAGGAGTATACTGTTAGAAGTATCTATCTGGATTCACCTGGATTAACATCATATTACGAAAAATTAGCAGGTGTTAAGATTAGAAATAAATTCAGAGTAAGAGGATACAATGAATTAAATCCAAACAGTAAGATTTTTGCCGAAATTAAAAGGAAGAATGATTCCTTTGTTTCCAAAGACAGAGCTCCTATTTGCTATAATGAATTAAACAATTTTTTGGATTTTTCAAATATATCTAAAATAGAAAATCATAGCATTGAATATGGAAAACGTCTGAAATCCGCAGGGAATTTCTTATACTATTTTAAGAGAGATAAATTAAAACCAGTAATAAACATCATTTATGAAAGAGAAGCATTTGAGTGTAAATTCGGTTCCGGTTTGAGAGTAACCTTCGATATGAATATTAGAAGCTTTTTGACACATTCATTTAATGATCTCTTTGAAAACAAAAATATGAAAACTCTATATACTTCAAGTTTTGTTCTGGAAATTAAATACCATAAAGTCCTCCCATCATGGGTATCAGGAATCATTTATAAATACAACTTAAACAAAGAATCTCTATCTAAATATGCTTTATCCACGGAACGATATCTAGAAGACCATTTAATGATTTATTCTTTATAATTGAGAAGTACATGCTCGAAAATTTTCAATCCATAAACATTTTTACCCCTTCATTGGACGGTATAATTAGCAACATTATAATCAGTTTAATTTGCAGCTTTGCTGTGTCTTTGATTTATCGATACACGTATAAAGGACCGGGTTACTCCGAAAGTTTCGTTCATTCAATCGTTTTTTTATCTGTAATAACGTCTTTGGTAATTATGGTAATTGGAAATAATCTTGCAAGGGCTTTTGGTCTTGTAGGAGCCCTATCAATTATCCGTTTCAGAACAGCAATCAAAGATACCGTAGATATTGTATATATTTTTCTGGGTTTGACCATTGGAATGGCTTCCGGTGTAGGATATTACAAGATTGCAATTGCTGGAACTATAATTATAGGATTAATTTTAATATTATTTTCAAAAACAAACTTTAGGTATTTTAATTCCAACCAATATATTCTACAGTTTTCTTATTCAAATGGCAACCTCAGAGATGAAGAATTTTCTAACATAATAAGCAATTATTGCAGAAATTACGAAATTATTAATATTCGCTCATTGCCTGATAATTCTACTGAATACACTTTTTATTTAAGGATAAGAAAAAGTTCCGACAGTAAATTTATTATTGATGACCTTAAAAAAATAAAAGGGACCGGTAACTTAAGCCTTTATTTTGACAGGCAGAATTCATAAATCTGTTTCAAGTTAAATACAGAACTTTCATTTAATCGAGTATAAAGCCTTTAGGAATTTAGATGATGTCATCTCTTAAAAATCTACTTTTGTGAACTTGTACTATCAGGTTCAAAATCAAGCACTATTGAATTCATGCAATATCTTTTCCTCGTTGGAGGAGGTCCGTCATCAAATACATGTCCGAGATGTGCACCGCACCTTCCGCATAAAACCTCAGTTCTGTTCATTCCAAAAGATGTATCCGTTTTATAAATTACACTTTTAGGTCTTAATGTTTCAAAGAAACTAGGCCATCCGCAGGAACTTGCAAACCATGAATCGGAGCGGAATAATGCATTTCCACACGCAGCACAATAATAAGTGCCTATACCGGTGGAGTTCCAATATTTACCCGTAAAAGCCCTCTCTGTTCCCTTATTTCGTGCAATTTGATATATACTATCAGGTAATACTTTTTTCCAAACTGAATCGGGAAGGTCTAATGTAGTTGTATCTGTTCTGGAATAATAAGGATTATCCGGATGCTCAGATTTTTCTGCCATTGTCTTTGTATCTCCCTTCGTCATATCTGTTTTATTTTGACAGCCTATTAAAATAAAAGCTGCGGTTATTAAAAATATAAGTAGTATTTTCATAATAAATTTGTTTTTCCTAGCTATATAAGTAAAAAATGTTACTAGCAATTAAACAATTAAACAATTAATTTAACATTTAACCCAATCATTTGTTTCAGAACTTTTTATTATAGCATCAATTACTTTCATATTATTTACGGCATCATATAAAGGTGTTGGAACTTCGGTATTTTCTAAAATGGCTTTGGAGAAAGCATCTCCCTGAATAGTATATTGATCTACAGGGTCAAATACGATCTCTTCATTTTTTTCTTTAGTAAACAGCAAGATTTTGGCTTTTTCGTTAGGTGGAGTATTGACAGGAATTTCAACTTCAATCCTTCCCGAAGTTCCGATAATATTCACACGTTGATATGGCATTAACTGTGTTGAACAGGTAAATCCTGCGGTCACACCAAAACTAAAATCAAGGATACCTGAAGTCAATCGATCAGTTTTCATCTCAGGGTCTAAATCAATGGTACTTATTACACGAACAGGCTCTCTATCAAGTATAAATCTTGGAAACGAAATACAGTAGCAGCCGATATCCATTAAAGCTCCGCCGCCATTTCCTACTTTATTGCGTATATTGTTAGGATTAATATTAAAATATGAAAAAAAAGATTGGATATTTTTTATTTCACCAATTTTACCTTCTTTTACCATGGATTTCGTTTTTACCCATTGAGGATGAAAACGATACATAAAAGCTTCCATTACTTTTATGTCCGGATATTTTTGAGTCGTATTTAATAGTAAACCTGCTTCTTCTGCATTCATCCCAATTGGTTTTTCGCAAAGAACATGTTTGCCTGCTTGAAGTGCCTTAATTGTCCACGGAACGTGCATATCATTTGGAAGCGGATTATAAACTGCATCTATTTCAGGATCATTTAGTAGTTCTTCATAGGAACCATATGCCTTTTGAATATTTAGTTTATTCGCTGCTTCTTTTGCTTTCTGAAAATCCCTGGAGGATATTGCAGAGATCTCACAATATTCTCCTTTCTGCATTCCGGGAATTACTTTCCCTACACCGATATTAGCTGTACTCAAAATACCCCAGCAGATTTTATCTTTTGCCATTAGTTTCCTTTTAGATTTATGACTGAAACATATTATTTAAAAGTTAATAATTTATCACGAAAGTAATAATTTTTTATAAATATTAACAGTGATTGACTTGTTGTCTAAATGTAAGGGATTGTGATTTGATAAAGATTTGGACGAAAATTAAATTACCAGGGCTTAAAAGATGACATCTTTACTCTTTAAATATATGCTTTATCCAAGCTTACATTTTAATAAAAAAACGAATATAATATTCTTTGTTAAAGATGTCATCTTTACAAGTTTGAAAATCAACTTACTTCTTTGAAGCTAAATCTTTCTTTCTATTATTTCCTGAAATTTTAATATTCTCTTTCTTAAAATATTTTAATTCTGGAAGATGCTGCAAATCCTTAACCCGTTCAGGTGAATATCCAAGCTTCTCAAAATCCAAAATACCATTTTCAGAATGGCAGCTTTGACAACTTAATCCTTCTTTTTGTATTCCATGATTAACCATTAATGTTCCAAATTGTCTCATCCACTTAGGCTCTACATTTCTTAATTTGCCTTTATCATTTAAAGGATAAGTAGTTGACCAATTATCCACCCCGAAGTAGTGCATAAAATCATCCATCATATATTCTTTGAACGGAAGCTCGTACATTCTTTTAACTATCGGGTTTTCAATTGCTTTAATTACTGCTTCTTTTGGTTTCCCGGTTTCATAATATGTCGGATAATCAAAGGGAAGTATCATTGCTCCGAAAGGTCCGCGATTTGACATATCTTCATACATTTGTGCGTTAAATAATTTAAAAGGATAAATCTTGCTTTCACCCATATTTTCAAGCGGCAGCAAGTTTTGAGAAATTACTTCTCTTCTCTTTTCTATCATATCTTGAGGAAGTTGTGATAAAGTATTTTTCACAGCAATTAAATAATTATCAATTTCACTATCACTCATTTTAAAATATTTTTTCAGATTTTCCTTTACCTCTTTTAATGCTTCCGGATTTGAGATCCTGGTAATCTGATCCATTAATGGATTATAATTGTCATTTTTATTTGGGTTATTTCCAAGAGCATTTGCCAGAAAAGTTCCGTTACCGTTAAACCATAAATATGTGAACCCAACTCCTGATTTACCTGAACGTAAAACATCGGTCGGCGTATAAATACCTTCTTTGGAATCCCATGTTGGATTCACCCAATCTCTTAACACAACATTTTCATTCTGGAGGTCTTTAATATGGCAAGTCTCGCATGCTACCCTGGCTACATGCCCGTTTAATATTACCCTCGTAAGTTCATTTTTAGTATGCGGGGCAGATGTATGACAATTTTCACAGGCTACAGCTTTTCCGGGTAAATCATTGGCAACTAAATCTGTTCCTTTATTACCTCTCGGTATTTTATGCCCTTCGGGAATATGACAATCAATACATTGAATTCCTGCCGCATAATGAACATCATCTTCTGGACTGAAAGGATTTCCTCTTTTGCTTCCTTCATGAATGACTCTTTTGTTTTTATATCCCAGACTTTTTGCTGAAACATTATTAGCATATGTGTCACCCCCCATATTATGCTGATGACAGTTTAGACAATTCTCATTAGAAGGCTTTGTTACTGTCATTGCTGCCTGCATCGTTCTGTCCTGGTTCCAGCGATATCCAACATTATCTTTAATTACATATTTATAATTCATATCATATGTTTGAGAATGGCAAATTAGGCAGTCGATACCATCTTTGGCTGAAGAGGGTACTTCCCCGATAGGCATCATATCTTCTGTTGCTGGCTGGTAATTACCTCCAATGTGACATGCCCCGCAGCCTTCACTTCTATAAACAACTGCTCCGTTAAGACTATCAGGTTTCGAAGCTATCAATGCAGCCCATCCTGTCCACGAAAAACTACCAGGTATACCGCACGCTCTGTCTATTTTTCCAACCGGAATAGGTCTGCCAGTTTCATTAACTTTTTTACCATTATAGCCGTATGTTGAAAAACCGGCAGCCATTCTTTGAAATTTGAAATGAACCGATTCTAATACATCTTCCATTGTATTAACAGTTTCGTTTGAGCCGTCGGATTTATGAACTGTCATTTCTTCATGGCATTTCAAACATGTTTCAGGTCCTTCATATTGTAAAATTCCTGCATCTCTAAAATACTTTATATGAGAAAAATTTGTCTTTGCAAGAAAAGAAGGGGTATTCATCAGCATTTCGATTTTTACTTTTCTGCTGAATTCGTTTGTTTCATCTTTTGTCTGTTCTTCTGCTCTTTTCAATCTTTCTTTATAAGTTAATTCTTTGGCTAACTTTTCAAACCTCTCGCCGGTTATTTCCTTGCTTGAGTCAAAAATTAAGTCTCCGTTTTTTACCCCTGTATACCATTCAAAGAACGGGTGGTATAAAAATTCATAGGAAATAAAAATTAGAATAAATATGCCTATTATTACGGCATTTATCTTGGCTGTTTTAGTTTTCATAAGCTGAAGCAGTCTTGCTTTCATTACTAACCTCTTTTTGATTTTGTTTGTCCGGCTGATGTTCATGCCTTAACGGCGTGCAGGCATGCCATCCGGTTATCATTGCTTTAAAATTGCTGAAAATTGTCGTTCCTGTTGTTGCCAGATAAATGTGGCCAATCATAAAAACTGAAAGTATAAAACCTATTGAAGTATGAAAAATAGCTGTAAGTGTTAAACCTGATATTCCCCATATTTCATCAAGAATGAATTCAGGGAATAGTAATACCCAGCCGGATAATACCAGTAAGGGGAAAATAATATACATTATCTTCAAATAGGTAATCTGCTGTAAAGGATTAAATCTTTGTTCTTTGGTTGTTTCAAACGGGTGAGATTCATTTTTAAAGATTCCGCCTACATAAAACTTTGTTTGAATTAATAATCTCTGAAAAATCCCCTTAAGTTTCGGTACATATTGTTTGTAATTCCCGGAGGTAATATTCATTATGAAAAAGAAAAGATAATTAATCGTCAAAGTTATTCCGGAAATATTGTGGATTAATACTGCATTCTGAAAATTAATAATGGGCGATTTTGTATTTACATACTGTAAATTTATTCCGGAGAAAATTAAGCTGAAGAATAAAATTGCATTAAGCCAATGCCATATTCGAAGCCATACTGGATAAAATAATTCCCGGTTATTTCTCATTGTCATTCCTTTTTTTTGAACTCCACCTTAAAAAACCGTGCAGTGTCAATGCAATTATCATCAAACCGAATATAATGAAGCTGAGAAGGTTCAAATAATAATTTCTTGTAGCTCCTATGACATATGAATTATTTAGAATTACGGCATTTATAAACCCTTCTTTATTTCTCTCTTCTTTTGTTTGAAACCTGTAAAGGGACTGCACCAGGATTGAATTAGTTGAATGGCATCCGATACAATCTTTTAAAGCTCTTTCTTTAGGTAAAATGTTATGAGATACACCAGCAGGACTTAGCTGTGTATGGCAGTCAATGCATCGTACAGATTTCCAGTGTAAATCTTTATGGGGAAGCCAGTCATGTGCTGTATTCAAATTAGGAACTACTTCGTCTGTAAGACTTGCAGTTCTTATTTTATTGTCATGACATTCAAGGCATATATGATTATCATATAAAACTGTCTTTTTAATCTCTGTATTAATTCGTGCATTTATTTTAAAGCTATGCGGATCATGACAGTTAAAGCAAGTAAATTTATTTCCGAATTTTATATAATGGACACTCTGTTTAAAATCCTTTTCTATAGTCTTAAAACTGTATTTAAAAAGTTTTGGATTATCCTGATGGCAATTTAAACAGTAGAGATTTTCAATTTTTAGACTTGCCGGATGGGGAAAGGATTTAAAATCGGGAGAATGACATTCAATACATTCAATGTTTTTGTGATTTGAATTGTAAAAATTTTCCGGAATTACCGAAAGGTTTTTCAATATACCGCTCATCGGATCTTTATATCCCAGAGTGGACATTGAATGGCATTTTAAGCAGCTTTGATTTTCTTGCTTATTCATTTGGGAAGGGCTTTCGCCAAATAAATTTTGTATAAATATTAATTCTGCCAGTATTAATAATGTAAACTTCCCCAAAATCTTTCCCATATATTATAGGTTTTATCGTTTAATAAAGTAGAAATTATAACTGTATAATTTTCCCGCTCCTACTTTGCTTTGCTGGTTATTAATTCCTTAATTTTTCCACATTCAGTAAAATCCTTGTATACACTGCAGTTCCGGCATTCCTTATTATAACAAATATTGTTCAAGTGTTTGAACGACCAGCATGGTTGGGAGTGAGATGTAAAAGCTGCACAATTTTTCCGGTCATTTGGCGAACAAGAATTAATTTCCCAGCAAGGAATTAATGAATAAATTGCCTTAATACCGTTAATACTTATTTTACTAACATTGATCGCTCTTCTTATACATTGTAATCTTTGTATATCCGACTCAGAATAAAGACGATGACTCGATTCTTTTTTGAAAGGTAAAATCAATCCTTCTTTTTCATACATTCTAAGGGTATGTACGGAAACACCTAAAATCTTTGCTGCACTGCTGATTGGATATAATGGTATTTCAAAATTCTCTGTTTGTTCCATTTACGATCCCAAAATTTTATATTTATAAATATCAAATTTACTGCCATTTATAAGTATGCATAATTCATTTCTTTTGTAATATTTAACAAATCGATATTTTCACTATCAAGAATTAAATTATTTTCTTTCTTTTTTAAGAGAAATGGAAAATTGGACTTAAAAAGTTACTTAGTTGGTGTTATTTCGGATACTCACGGTCTTCTTCGTCCTGAGGCTGTAAAAAATTTAAAAGGTAGTGATCTAATAATCCATGCCGGAGATATTGGGAGTGTTGAAATAATAAGCATATTATCAAATATAGCTCAAGTAATAGCTATAAAAGGAAATGTCGATAAAGAAATATGGACTGAAAAGTTCCCCGAGACTCAGAGTTTTCAAATCGGGAATAAGAAAATTTTTGTTATTCATAATATTAAGGATATGGAATATAATAATGAGGAAAAGAAATTTGATATAATAATCAGCGGGCATTCACATAAACCTCTGATAAAAGAGGAAAACGGAATTTTATTCTTAAATCCTGGCAGCGCTGGAAAACGGAGATTTAATCTGCCTATTTCGGTAGCAAAACTGAAGATTAGAGGAGAAAAAATATCAGCAGAAATAATAGAATTAAATGTCTAAAAATCCTATTGCCTTTGTTTCAGCCGGGGGAGTAGTAAATAAAAAATAAAGACGCTTTAGTCGCACAAAGGATACCAATTATGGCTGAAGCTTATAATTATTTTTTATAATTTACAATATGAAAATCTTTAAGAAAATCCTCTTCTTCTTTTCATTATTCCTTCTTTATCTAATCGTAAAAGAATTTATTGAACTATATAACCTTTCAAGATCTATCCATCCTTATTTTGCTTATGCAGTTGTCCTTATTCTTACCACTTTTTTGATTTACTTTGCATTTATTCCTATTTACCAGATATTTAAAATACCTCAAAATTATGCTCCGGTAAAAAATAGGAATGATGTTCCTGCACTTATAGAAAAAAGAATCAATAATTTTAGGAAGAATAAGTTTTTATCAATCTCTAATTTTGATTTTAGTCTAATTACTAATGATGAAGAAAGTCATAAAAAGATTATATCTTTTCTTGAAAAAGAAAGCAATAGAATAAGAAAAAAATATGTCTCAAAACTATTTTACAGTACAAGTATTTCACAAAACGGTTTTATTGATGCTATATTAATTTTATCTTCAAGTGTAAACCTGATTAAAGAAATTTTCATCCTTTATCAGGGAAGAGTAACAAATAGAGACTTATTAATTATTGCAAAAAAGGTTTATTATTCAATTGCAATCGGTGGTTCGGAAGGAGTTGAATATGCTGCTGATGAAATATTTTCAAAATTGAGTACCGAAGGTATGAAAAGTATACCCTTTGCTAATAAAATACTCAGTTCTTTAGCAGATGGTTATGTAAATGCCGCACTCCTCACTCGTATTTCTTTAATAACCGAAAATTACTGTAAGTATGTTTTTATAGAATCAGATAAAGATCTTTATCCTTCTTCGCGATTCATTATAACAACAACTCGTTTCATAACTTCAGATATTTTAAACCTGATTAACCGGAGATTATTAAAGACTCCAAAAGAAAAATTAGAAAGTATATTTAAGAAGACTCCAAATCCTCTCGCCTTTATACTTGGCAAAAAAAGAATTGAATTAGAAGAGGGAATTGAGGAATAAATATCCTATAATTCATTTACCTTCATAAAAATCTTCTCATCTATTTCAACTCCCTCTTTTATATTTCTCTTTTTATTGATCAAAACCCGCTCACCTGGATAATAAATATCCGTTGTCTCATCTATTGCCTCTGCAGATTTAAAATATGACAATATTTCATTTATTAGATTATTATTATCTCCTTCATCAGAAAAAATGCAGGGGTTAATAGTGATATATATTTGCGAAGGCCCTTTTTCATCTTCTGTAAGAGAAAGATCTTTTGTAGCTCGTCCCCCTGACAGTAAAGCCGCAATTATATCAAGTACAAAAGATAAGCCTGCACCTTTCCAATAACCAATAGGTAAAGGTCTTTGAGACTTTATAATATCGCCCGGAACATCGGTTAAACTTCCTTCACTGTCAAAACCACCTGGAAAAGGTAATTTTCTCCCCTGTCTTTCCATGTTTAACATTTTACCATAAGAGAATTGGGACATAGCCGTATCAAGCACAATATTTCCATTTTTTCTTGGTATTGCTATAACTAAAGGATTATTTCCCGTTTTGGCTTCTTTTGCTCCCCATGGCGGAAGATTTGGAATTGTATTTGTCCAGCATATCAAAATAAAACCTCTATCGGCAGCATGCCATCCGAAGTAACCGGCTCTCATCCAATGATTTGAATTTTTTAATGCAATGCCACCGATTCCATTCTCTCTTGCCAATTCAATCCCCCTATCGGTCATGCGTAAAGCATTTAGTGGTCCGGCACCATAATTACCATCCCACTGTTCAAATGCACCGAATGAATTAATTAATGAGGGATGAACATTGGTTGTTACAGAACCATTTTCAACACATTGAATAAACCCGGCGAACCTGTTTATACCATGCGATTCTACACCTGCAAATGTATTATCCGTAAAAATTTCAGATAATAACTCTGCATCAGTTTCAGAGAAGCTATATTTAATTAATTTATGCTTTAATAATTTTTTTAACTCATCAAACGACAATTTCAATTATATTCATCCCAACTTTTTATTTCAAGATCCGAAATTGAATATCTTTGTAATGACTTGATAAACCGTTTGGCAAACTGTGTATTGGTCAGTACCGGTATATTCAAATCTATAGCTTTACGCCTGACAATATAATCACTATCCAATTCTACTTTTTCTGTTGTTTTAGGAATATTAATAACCAGGTCAATTTTTCCGTCATTGAGAAAAGTTAAAATACTTGGCTCTATGTTATCAAAAGGACGGTGGAGCTCCTCTACTTCGATACCGTTATCCTTATAAAAATCCGCAGTACCTTTGGTACCGTAAAATTTTAATCCCATACCATTTAGGATATTTATTTCATCAAGAATTTCTGCTTTTTGTTTTAATGTACCGGTAGAGAGCAAAACACCTTTCTTAGGAACTTTATGCCCCGTGGAAAGCAGGCTTTTTAGAAATGCCTCGTTAAAATCATCACCAAGACATGCAACTTCTCCCGTGGAGGACATTTCAACGCCAGTTACGGGGTCGGATCCTCTTAATCTGGTAAATGAAAATTGGGAAGCTTTTACTCCTACATAATCAAGATCGAACGAAGATTTGTCAATTTTGGGTACCTTTTCTCCAAGCATCAATTTTGTTGCTATTTCAATAAAATTTATTTTCAAAGTTTTCGAAACAAAAGGGAAACTTCTCGATGCTCTGAGATTACATTCTATAACCTTAACATCATTGTCCTTAGCAATAAATTGAATATTAAATGGACCTGTAATCTCAAGTTCTTTTGCTATCTGTTTTGTAATCATTTTAACCCTGCGCATGGTTTCAAGGTACGTGCGCTGGGGGGGTAGTACAATCGTTGCATCACCCGAATGTACTCCGGCATTTTCTACATGTTCTGCTATTGCATAACAAAACAAATTTCCTTCATTTGCCACCGCATCTACTTCAATTTCCCTCGCATCGGTTATAAATTTGCTCATTACTACAGGGTGTTCCCTGTTAATATCCGTTGCTTTCTGAAGATACATTTCAAGTTCATCTTCGGTTAGAACAATGCTCATTGCTGCACCGCTAAGTACATAACTGGGACGAATCAAAACAGGATATTGAACTTTATTTGCAAATTCTTTCGCTTCATCAAGACTTCTCAACTCCTTCCATTCAGGCTGATCAACATTTATTTTATCTAAAATCTGCGAAAATTTATGTCTGTTTTCAGCATTATCTATCTGTATTGGAGAGGTACCTAATATTTTCAACCCGGAATTATGGAGCTTCATCGCTAAATTGTTGGGTACCTGCCCCCCCATTGAAATTATTATTCCTTCCGGGTTTTCTTTATCATAAATATCCAGAACGCGTTCAAATGTCAATTGTTCAAAATACAGTTTGTCGCATATATCATAGTCCGTGCTTACCGTTTCCGGATTACAATTTATCATTATGGTCTTTTTATCAATTTTATTTAATGCCATTACGGCATTAACACAGCACCAGTCAAATTCAACAGATGATCCGATTCTATAAGGCCCACCTCCCAATACAACAATCTGGTTCGCTTCTCCTAACGGTATATCATCTTCATTACCATGATAAGTTAAGTAAAGGTAATTGGTTTGTGCAGGATATTCTGCTGCTAACGTATCAATTTGCTTTACAACCGGTGTTATTCCTAGTTCTTTTCGATATTCTCTTACACCAAGTTCTGTAGAATTTGTTAAACGGCTTATTTGAAAATCTGAAAATCCGTTCATTTTCGCCTCTTTCATCAGATCTTTCGAAACATCAAAAAGCATTCTATCCGCAAGCTTCTTTTCGGTTTCTATAATATTTTTCATCTTATAAAGAAACCATTTGGTAATTTTGGACAATTGATAAATTTTATCTATTGAAAAACCGCATTTCAATGCCTGTGCTATAGCAAAAATCCTTTTATCTGTGGGTTCGGATAATTCTTTCTCAAGATCCTGAAAGGAAAGCTCGTTTCCTGAAAAGCCTGCCATTCCAACGTCTAGCATTCTTATTGCCTTCTGAAGTACTTCTTCGAAAGACCTTCCGAGAGACATAACTTCACCCACCGATTTCATCTCCGTGCCAAGCTGTGTACTTACCTGCTGGAATTTTTGCAAATCCCATCTGGGAAATTTAAGTGCTACATAGTCTAATGCCGGTTCAAAACAAGCAGAGGTTTCTTTAGTAATAATGTTTTCTACTTCATTCAGCGCATATCCGAGCGCCAGTTTGGTAGCAATAAATGCAAGCGGATATCCAGTAGCTTTTGATGCTAGTGCGGAGCTTCTGCTTAATCTTGCATTGACTTCTATAATTCTGTAGTCATCCGAATTGGGGTCAAGAGCATACTGAATATTACATTCTCCAATAACTCCGAGGTGGCGTATTAATTTGATTCCAACTGAACGCAGTTTAAAGTTCTCTTTTGCCGATAGTGTCTGTACTGGTGCTATAACTACACTATCCCCGGTGTGTATTCCCATCGGGTCTACATTTTCCATTGAACAGATGGTTATGCAATTGTTGTATCTGTCTCTGATAATCTCATATTCAACTTCTTTCCAGCCGCGCAGCGATTCTTCAATTAAAATTTGATTTGTAAATGAAAAAGCCTTACGGGCTTTATCTAATAGCTCGGCCTTATTATTAACGATCCCCGATCCTAATCCGCCAAGTGCATATGCAATTCTAACCATAACCGGGTAACCTATTATTTCAGCCGCTTCAACTGCCTCTTCAATGCTCTCTGCTGTCCGGCTCGCTGCAACTTTTAATCCAATCTCCGTTACTTTATTAGCAAACCGCAGCCTGTCTTCTGTATCCTGGATTGCCTCAACTGGAGTTCCAAGCACTTTAATATTATTTTTATGGAGTATACCTTTTTCATAAAGTTCAACCCCTACATTTAATGCCGTTTGTCCGCCGAATTGAAGAAGTATACTATCAGGCTGTTCTTTTTCAATAATCTTTTCAACAAATTCTGCCTTGATAGGTAAAAAATATACTTTATCGGCAAAATTTTCTGAGGTTTGAATTGTAGCAATATTGGGATTAACCAGAATAGAAGTGATCCCATCTTCCTTAAGTGCTTTAATTGCCTGGCTGCCGGAATAATCAAATTCACCTGCCTGGCCAATCTGCAAAGCACCGGAACCTAGAATTAAAACTTTTTTTGCTTTTCCTTTTTTAATCATTTACTGACCTCACAAACATATCAAAAATAAATTCGCTGTCATCCGGGCCCGGTGAAGCTTCAGGATGAAATTGCGCACCAAAAAATGGCTTGGCTATGTGAATTAAACCCTCATTTGTTCCGTCATTATCATTTGTAAACCATTCCCGCCAGTCCTCCGGAAGGGTATCGCTGTCTATCGCATATCCATGGTTTTGAGAAGTTATATAACATCTTTTCGTCCCTGTTTCATTTGCCGGTTGATTATGGCTTCTATGTCCGTATTTTAATTTATAAGTATCAGCTCCCGCCGCTAACGCTAAAATCTGACACCCTAAACAAATTCCAAGAATTGGTATATGTTTCTCCATTGCCTTTTTTGTATTTTCAATAGTAGACCTGCACATTTTCGGATCTCCCGGTCCATTTGAAATTACAATGCCGTCCACCGCTATCTTTGAAAAATCAAAATCATAAGGCACCCTTAAAACTGAAATATTTCTTCCAAGAAACGCTTTAATAATATTATTTTTAGTCCCGCAATCCACTAAAATAATTTTCTTCCCGTTACGGCTATATTCAATTGGGTCTTTAACACTAACTTCACCGACAAGGTCGAGCTTATTTATATCCTGAAATTCCATCACATCATTTTTATCTACTACAATTTTCCCTAACATTGTCCCTTTTTCTCTCAACCTTCTGGTCAGCATTCTCGTATCAATTCCGTATATACCCGGGATTTTTTGCTCCTGCATCCACGCTGATAAAGATTTCTTCCCGTTCCAGTGCGAATATTCAAATGAATAATCAGAAATAATCAATGCCCTGCAATGAATTTCATTCGATTCAAAATATTTGTAAATTCCGTCTTCTTTTTCGTAATCCGGGACTCCATAATTGCCTATCAAAGGATAAGTAAAAACTAAAATCTGTCCCCTATAAGATGGATCTGTCATCGTCTCCGGATACCCAACCATACCTGTATTAAAAACCACCTCACCATTTGTACTTCCTGCATAGCCGAATAAATAGCCAGCGTATTCTGTCCCATCCTCTAAAATTAATTTTGCAGTTTTTTTCTCATCTGACATTTGTTATACCTTTATTCTGAATTTCAAAAAAATAGCCACTCATTGAGTGGCTATAAATTATAGTCTGTTAAAAACCCCGACATTATTTTCTTGAAAAATTTTTCTAAACCGATCAACTACTTTCCAAATTTTAATTTTCTAATATATGACAAACTGATTTTTAAAACAACGTTTAACCATTAAAAAAATTATTGGTATTAAACCGATCACTTTATCCATTGCCTTTCAATTTAAATCCTTTTTAAGGTTGACCAAAAGTACTTTGTGTCTACTTGGTGCCCTTGAGACTTGGTGGCCAAAAATATTTACAAAAAATGAATAAAATGACTTTTATTTTATACTGAAATAATATATATAGTCTCTATAAAAATATTCTTTTTAATGCCTTTTCGAATAATTAAATTATCTTTTGCCGGTATTTACCTCCAATTAAAATTTTCTCCCAAATTTTATAATTAATCAAAATGAAAAGTCAAAAATTATCCAAAAGTCCCAAGATTTTTATCCTCGATACAAACGTAATTCTTCACGACGCCAGTTCTATAAATAACTTCCAGGAGAATGATGTTATTATCCCACTGCCTGTCATTGAAGAGCTAGACCATTTTAAAAGAGGGAGTCAGGTAATCAATCTAAATGCACGCGAATTTGCACGTACCCTGGATTCTCTT
Source organism: uncultured Ignavibacteriales bacterium (assembly GCA_963848195.1). Classification (GTDB taxonomy): domain Bacteria; phylum Bacteroidota; class Ignavibacteria; order Ignavibacteriales; family Ignavibacteriaceae; genus CAVQBP01. The sequence continues at coordinate 64,004 of CAWKCY010000002.1, forward strand.
ACCGGAACAGCAATATTTAACGGCGGCGTCTCAATGGGTAAAGGAAAAGGAAAAGTTGGAATAGCAATCTCCAGAGGATTAAGTAACGAGATTAAGGAGATTTTTAAAGAAGATACCCCTGACCACAGAATCTTATCTATTGCTCTTGACTGGAATAAAAAAAGTAAAGATAAGTCCGTTATTCTTGTTACCAAAGATGTTAATCTGAGAATGAAAGCAAAAGCTCTTGGAATTCTTTCTGAGGATTATACTACTGATAGGATCGGCAGTGTTGAAGAGCTGTACAGCGGCAAGGAAATAGTCGAAAATTTCGATGATGACATTATCATTAAGTTTTTTCAAACCCCTTTTGAAGTACCCGCAGAAGAAATTTTGAAAAAATTAAAGGGTGAAGTTTTACCCAATAAGTTCTATATTTTTAGGAATCCTAACCGCTCTGTCCTTGCTTATTTAGATCAAAACAAAGAAATGTTTAAGAAAATTGATAAAAATATTACATATGGAATAAAACCCCGGAACGCCGAACAGACTTTTGCAGTCGATGCTTTAACTAATATTGAGATTCCCCTGGTAAGCCTCACCGGAAAAGCTGGTACCGGTAAAACACTTCTAGCTCTTGCAAGTGCGTTGAATATTAGAAAAAGCTACCGTCAAATATTTATTGCTCGACCCATTGTTCCCCTCAGCAACAAAGATATTGGCTTTCTTCCCGGAGATGTACAAAGCAAAATTGAACCTTATATGCAGCCTTTGTGGGATAATTTAAGGGTTATACAGGATCAGTTTTCGGAAACCGATAAACAATATCAGATGATTACAAATATGGTAAAAGAAGAAAAACTTGTAATAGAACCATTATCTTATATCAGGGGGAGGAGTCTGCAAAGAATATTTTTCATCGTTGATGAAGCACAGAATTTAACTCCTCATGAAATAAAAACTATTATTACAAGGGTGGGGGAAGGCTCAAAGATTGTATTTACAGGAGATATTTATCAGATTGATCATCCTTATCTTGATTCTCAATCTAACGGTATGTCATATTTGATAGATCATTTTAAGGGACAGAAACTGTATGCACATATTAATTTAGAAAAAGGTGAAAGATCTGAATTAGCTGAATTAGCCAGTAACCTGCTGTAAAAATTAATTATGCAAGTTTTTACATATCCTTTATTTTATAAAATTGTCCTCAGATTCGGCAATATCCCGTTAACACTTTTATTGCTGCTGTATCTTATTCCTTCTATCGTTTATGTCGATAAAGATCTTCTTCTGGTTATTCCTTTACTTATCTCTGCATTTTTAATATATTTTTTAAACAGACAGTATATAATGTTGTATAAAATTGTTCCTTATAAGATTATTTTTGACAATGATAAGCTGATATGCAGTGATTTTTTATTCTCCAACAGGGAGAGCATAATCAATCTTGAAGATGTTGATAAATTAAAAGGAGGAATCTTCGAAGGAAAAATCAGAGGTATTTTGAGAGTTTACGATGGGAAAAATCAAATTTACATCGGCTATTTTAATAAAATAAAAAATTCACAAATGCTCGGAACAATCATATTGAGTAAAGTAAGAAAGTCTGTTTATGAAGATGTTATAAATAATATTACCTCTTTAAGAAACACCCTAAAAAAATCAAAATAAATCGATAACTCAACCTCCAAGGTTTTCTGAAACCTTGGATGTTTTAAATAATTCAATCAACTGTACTATCCTATCATCTCTCAACCCTGAAATTCATTACGAAATAGCGTAGGTTTTCGACCAATTTTTCGTTTCTAAGCTATCGAAAATAACGCAAGCCGACCTTTACCCCTTCTTTACAAAAACCCCGGCCCCCATAGTATTTTCGGTTTAAATTATTTCTCCTTTTAGTTTAAATTCAGCAATTATAACTTCAGGATTATTTGTCTCATAAATTTCAATAGATTTATATTAATTGAGATTAATTTATTCTTCTCAATTCAAAAAAGATTTTAAAAAAGTAAAAAGCCAGAAGATTTAATCCCAGGGCACGTTTGCACGGTCGGGTACAGATGCATTTTATATTGCTATTATTTAATGTGGCTAACTTAATATGGCTCGGATTTTATCCTTTATTTCAGGCAGGTTATTTTTAATTGCATCCCAGAGTATTTCATAATCGACATTAAAATATTGATGTATTATTTTATCTCTCATTCCGGCAATCTTCTTCCATTCTATTTCTTTATGTTCCTTACGAAATTCTAGAGTCAGATTTTTAACAGCTTCTCCTATTATTTCAAAACTTCTTGAAAACGCTCTCGTATACATCTCATTTTCAAGAAATGAATTAAAATTAAGATTTTCTGTCGTTTTTAACAAAAATACAATTTCATCCAGGATATGTCTTAAGTATACTTCGTTATGCTTCATACCACTTAACTTCATTATTTATATAAGGAAGTATATACGGGCTAATCCCCTTTTCAGTTAAAAGATCCACTTTTCTATTGAATATTTTTTCTAATTCAAATGCTAATTCCATATAGTTATCAAATGTCTTTTCTTCAAAATCTACAAGTAAATCGATATCACTTTTTGAAGTCGCCTCGTCACGAATATAAGATCCAAATAATCCAATTTTTCTAACACGATATTTTTTAAGCAACTCTCGATTTCTTCGGAGGACTTCGAATATTTCTCTTGAAGATAACTTTTTCATAACATTTCTTAATTCTTTTAAGTTAAAAATAATAAAAGAATTGTAAATAATTTACTTTTCTGTAATTTGTTTTCAAATCAATATAACGAACTCTTATTAACAGGTCAATCTTTTTTCTCTTGTATGGAAGCAAGTAGACCCTGCACATAATGGGCTAAGATACAAGCACCGAATAATCCACGTTGAACAAAGCTGATCATCTACCGCAAAAAAACTCTAAAAAATCGAATGCGTAAAATGCTGTCAACTAAAATTGCTACGTTATACCGATTTTTTTATAAAAAATAATCTAAACCTAATTTTAATGAACTCCCCCATCCTTTTTGATTGATATTTTCCCTTTTATTTATTGGCATGAATAATAGTCCATCTAGCCTGACTCTAATTCTACTTATAATTCTAATATCAATGCCTGTTCCAAAATCAATTGTATATAATATAAATGAATTTGTCTTCCTGTAATTTCCATATAAATCGTTTCCACCTATATATTTCTCTCTTACAAATCTTGAAGTAATGCCTGACATAAAATGAATTGGTATTGGAATTCTTTCTGGGAAAGAGTTTAATCTAAATCCTAGATTTGTACTTGAATATGAATAAGTCGCTGCATCAACTATCGAAAATGGCTTACTTATTCCATCTTGCCAGTATGATATATCAAAATCCCATTCAAAATAATCTTTGAGAAATTTACCTCCCAATTTTATTTCGGGTGACAGGTTAAATAGATTATCACTTTCAAAGTCTGACTGATAATTCCTTACATAGCCATAATTTAAACTAATTCTGGATATATTTATTTGTGAGAATGTTAAATAAGGTGTTATCAAAAATAGAAAAAATAGAATATTCTTATCCATATTTATTTATATCTTTTATTACGATATAACACTGCATTTAAGTCGCAGCCCAGAACAAGTACCTTACATTTATTACTAATGCCGAAGTTATGCAAAACATTCGTAACTTGTTTTTTCACACGCATGTTTTCCAAGACTATTAATTACTTTTACCCCGTTGAAATGGCTTTATCTTATTTTCTAAAATGTTTCTTACATAGACTTTAAGATTTCACTTAGTTATAATGGTTCTGAAAAGAGCTTTAGGAATAATTGGTGTTCATTCCAAAATCCTCCTGAGATAATTTATTTGTCCGAGATGATAATTTAAATGAACCAACAATTGAACTAACACATAACCGATAGAAGCTTTGGGTTCATCGAAAAATATGGGGTATTCAACCTCAAGTTGCTCTGGAGTGAGAGCGTTCAACGTTTCTTTGATCATTGGAATAAGTTTTTCCAATTGAGCTATGAGTTCTTTTTTTTCTACACTTTTTCTAATAAATTCCTGATCACGATCACGGATGTATTCGGTTTGTGCAAGTGTTGTACCGATAAGGTGATTTAGCCCTCCAATGATATGTAATACAAGATTACCGCTTGAGTTTTTAACCGCTCCTTTGGTTCTCCAAAGATCTTCTTCATGCGAAAATAAGTTGACTTCGGCAATCAACTTATGAATGTCTCTTTCATAAAATTTTGCCAATACACTATTTAACATAATACTATTTACCTATAAGATTAAATAATCTAACATATTAAATTTACTATTCTAATTGTAATTACATAATTATTTTTTTAGCACTTTATATCAATTCGTTCTGATGATAGCCTAAATATTCATTTTATTTTAAAATATCAATAAAATTTATACAGCCTAACGAACCGCAATTAAGTTGCAGCCCATAACAAGAAACTTACTTTTATTACTTCTGCCGAAGATTAAGCAACCTGTGCTTAAACCTGTCCGCCGAAATTTAAATGTAGGCGGATTTCCATTTACGACAACCACAGTTTCAAGACTATTAATTAATTTGACTACGTTGAACAAGATTCTTTAAGTGGATCATCTACTTAAAAAACTCTAAAATGCCGAATGCGTAAAATGCTGTCAACTTAAATTGTATTATGTTGCCCCTTATTCTGAAAACATCTCTATTAGTTTTGATATTATCTTGTTTTGAATTGGTTTATTAAGTGTTGTAATTTTTTTAATTAATCTTGATTTATCTACGGTTCTTATCTGATCTAAAACTATTTGTCCTTGTTTTCCTTCAACTTTACATGGAACTCTTGTAGGATAGTTACGAAGCCTTGATGTTAATGGTGCTATTATTACAGTAGATATATGATTATTCATTTCATTTGGAGAAATGATTACACATGGTCGTGTCTTTTTAATTTCACTTCCTATTGTAGGATCTAAATTTATTAAATAAACTTCAAATCTTTGATATTCCACTTACCATTCCCATTCTTCATTATCCCAAGATGTTGAATTTTCTAAATATTCCTGATATAACAGAATGTCATCATTATTTTCTGACATTTTTTGGAAAGCATTCTCCCAATCTTCTCTTATTTTTGATGTAGGTTTTAATATAATGGTTTTATCTTTTACTTCTATTTCAACTTCACTTTTTAACCCACTTTGTTCAAGCATATGTCTTGGGATCCTAACACCTTTCGAGTTTCCTATTTTAATCACCTTTGTTTTCATTTCAATCCTCTTCTATTTATGTAGGTACAATGTAATTACTTTTTAAATAATATGCAAATAATATTTTATATGTTTATATGCAACATAACGAACCGCAATTAAGTTGCAGCCCAGAACAAGAAACTTATTTTTATTACTTCTGCCGAAGAATAAGCAAACCATGCTTAACTTGATTCCATTTACGGAGAAGATATTCGTCAATATATTTCCTCTTCCGTAAGAATAACAAGAACTACTCACGTGCTGCTATGACTAAGGTTTACAAATTTATGAGACTTACTACTGAAGAATTTATCAGGCGCTTTCTACAGCATGTCCTCCCTAAAGGATTTGTTAAAGTTAAATACTTCGGGTTGTTCGCCATAAAAAACCGGAATCTTCTTAGCATTGTCAGGCAACTATTCGATTCTACTACTATAATTAATACAAAACCTAATGATAAAACCGCTGCAAAAAAAAATCCTTGATAATTTTATGTCCGGTATGCGGGAATCAAATGAATTTAGTACTTACACTACAGCGTCTTAATTATTACGATAAGTCTCCGCCTTTAAATAAATTTTCCTTTTTTATAAATGATGAACACTTAGCTATAAATAAAAATCTTAATAGTTCTCAATAAATTATTTCTAAATATGGAAAATTATCTCAATATAAATGAATTTATAATTACGCTTAAGCTGGTTATCGAAAAAAAATCAAATTTCATCCCTTCAATATCCCTCTTTCGGACATATTTTGGTTTATTTCTTCTATATAAAATTTATTGAAATTACAGGTTAGTAGAGTAAGTCGCTTACGGCTTAGTCCAACACAGGATTATCATATATGGCTATGCCATGCCTCGGCAAGCTTCGGCATGAATCCCTTATAACGTTATATGCTTACTTAACATTAATAAATTTGATACGTTATTTTATAAAATACAACTTTTGAACCATCATCCGAGAATATTGGCTCAATCCCATTTGATAATAATTTTTTATCAGTACCATCACTATTTGATACCCATAATTCGTAATCAAAGAATTCATTAACTGTTTGATTTTCAAATTTATTTTTTTGCTTCATAACTACATAAGCAAGTTTAGTACCGCCCTTAGAAAAAGAATATTCGAAATCATTTTGCGGTAATTCATCAATATAACTTGCTTGTAAATCTTTTAAATTTATTGAAATTAAATGATTTGGATAATCATTTGTTATTGCCGCTACTCTTTCAGAATTACTTGAAATTTTCAAAGGACCAAAATATGATAGATTTCCATACAAAGATATATTACTAGAATCTTTTATTGAGTATATACATAATGTATCAAGTATTCCCATATTAACATTATTATTTATGAAATATATATTTGAATCAGAGTCATCAAATTTAGGGTAATTAAAAAAAGGTGTCCACATATCTTTGCGATCAGGTCTTTTAAGAATCACCTTACTTTGTTTACTTTTTATATCGTAAATGGATATTGTTTGATCACCATTCCCTGATTCTGTAGGAGATGTAGTATATACCACTTCTGAACTATCATGTGAAAAAGAAGGATAATTTTCTATTTGGTTTGGTGTGTGAGTAAGATTTGAAATTTCATAATTTGTAAGATCTATTAAATATAGATCCATATTAACATCAGTTGTAGCACTTACAACAAGATATTTCTTGTTCGGAGATATTTCAGCATGAATAATACTATAAAAATTCAATTTAACATCCTGAATAATATTCATATTTGATAAATCAATCATCTGAAGTCTATCATTATTCAATGATAAAATCCTCTCATCATTCTGAATAATAAATAAATATTTTGAAATATAATTTACTTTTGATTCTTGAAAATATGAACCGTCAATATTGCTAATGCAAAGGCTATAAACAGAATTAACAGAGGGGTAACCTTCAACTCCATCTTCTTTTATATAACATGATGAAATCGAACAAATAACTATTATTATTAATAATATTTTGAAATTTTTCATAATGGATTTAAGTAATTTTTAGCAAGTAGGCGTTGTTGCTAAGCCGCCGCCCAAAACAACAATGCCAAATTTGTTAATTAAATTTTATGTTTAGAAAAACTTTTAACTATTGAATCAAGTTGAACAAGTTAGCCGAAGCGGAGTACCTTACATTAAAATTTATAAAATGCCGAATGCGTAAGAAGCGGTCGGCTTGAGCAACTTGTTGAACTAAGCCGCAAGCGGCGGGGAGGTTTTCGGCATTCTACCTATTTCATTGCATCCCGCTTTTACATAGTATACCCCAACTAAATAATTTTTTCTACCATCAATAATTTAGCGAGGTATACTATGAACGAACTAATTCAAAGACTTAACGAAAATATGCAACTTTTCGGTCTTTCTCAACGCACTCCAGAAACTTATTCTTACCGTGTAGTAAAATTTATTGAGTATTTTAATAAACCTCTTGATTCCATTTCCGGAGAAGATATTCGCCAATATTTCCTCTTCCTTAAGAATACCAAGAACTACTCACGTGCTGCTATGACTATTGCATTATGTGCCATTAAATTCTTTTATGAAAAAACCCTTAATGAAAAGTTCAATGTTTTTAATATCATCCGTCCCAAACGTATCTTTAAACTACCGGTTGTTCTTAGCAGGGAAGAAGTAAGAAAAATTCTTATGAATATCCGTGTACTCAGGCATCGGGCTTGTTTAACTCTCATCTACTCTTGTGGTCTTAGATTAAATGAAGGCGTAGGCCTGAGAGTTAACCAGGTTGACAGTAACAGAATGTTAATTCATGTCCAGAAAGCTAAAGGTAACCATGACCGGTATGTACCTCTACCTGAAGCAACTCTTAAATTACTCAGACTTCATTATAAAACTCACAGAAACCCTCTGCTTGTTTTCCCCGCCCCCGGAAGAGGACAGAACAATGAGTCTACTTCTATTAAACCTCTTCCTGACAGCAGTATACTCCCATAGGGATGGCTATGCCAAGACCGTATTTAAGAAATCTCTTAAACAGACCGGCATCAACAAGGACGCTTCTGTACATACTCTCAGGCATTCTTACGCTACTCATTTACTTGAAGACGGTACCGATATTAGAATCATTCAAGACTTTCTCGGGCATTCCTCTATTAGAACTACTATGATCTATACCCAACTAACACCTTTGATTAAATCTAATACCTATCAAAAGATAAACAGCTTAATGAACGACCTCTTCTAGCTCTGCTGCTGTGGTTAAGCTATCGGAGATTATTAGGGACTATAGAGATATCTATCTGGCTAAATATTCTAACTCAATGCTTCTTTCACATAAGAAAGCACTCTTCGATATCTCTTCTTGCCGGACTCCCATTATAGGAGGACAAGTATACAAATGTAATTCTTGCAGCTATTATCATTACAGCTTCCATTCTTGCGGCAATAGAAGCTGTAATAATTGTCAGAACAATAATGCCAATGATTGGTTAGCCAAAAACAATAATCTGCTGCTTCCGGTTAGTTACTTCATGGTTACCTTTACTTTACCTAAAGAGTTAAAGCGTTTTGCAAGAAGCAATCAAAAACTTTTTTACAATATTCTGGCATAGCCATCCCTTTGGGATATTCAACTGCTCGGCAAAAACCATTGACTCCTTCTCATCAAATCCAAAACACATTGGTGCTAAACCCCGGATATCTCGGCGTGCTGCATACCTGGTCTAGTTCCGAAGGAATGGATTACCAAAAACTATCCTTCCATCCGCATATCCATTATCTAATTACCGGTGGTGGCCTATCGGTTAACAGTCAATGGGTTAGCTCAAATAATAAATTCTTATTCCCAGTTAAAGCTCTATCCATTGTCTTTAAGGCCAAATTCCGGGATGAATTAAGAAAGTCAATCCACTGTTATTGCCTCGGCAGGCTTCGGCATGAATCCCTTTAGGGCACATGTTTGTGAAAAGTTTATTATCTAATATTTAATTGGAGTTTCTTTCCAATTGCTTCAAGGTAATTTTTTAATGTTGATATTCTGATGTCTTCTGAATGGTTTTCAATTCTTGATATTGCTGATTTTTTTGTTTTTAATTTGCGGGCAAGTTCTTCCTGGGTTATTCCAGCTTCTTCTCTCGCTTTTCTTAAAGCAATACCTATTTTGAAGTTATCGTATCCGGTTTCAAAATCTTTTGCAAACTTTTTACTCTTTAATTTTCTTTTTTCTATATATATTTCTAAATCATCCATTTCTTTTACTCCTATTTATATATTCTTTCATCCTTTTTTCCGCAGTCTCAATTTCTTTTTTTGGTGTCTTTTGAGTTTTCTTATGAAATCCATTTGTTAAAACAATAAAATTATTACCATCAAAAAATCCAAGTATTCTAATAGTATCTCTTCCAACTTGAACTCTTATTTCCCATAAATCAGTTGAAACCAATTTTTTAAAATATTCTTTTGGAATTAAATCTAAGTCTCTAATTATTCTTAAAACCCAAGCTACTTTCTTAGCTTGCTTATCAGTTAAACTTTCCAAAAACTCTTCAACTGGAGAATCACCTCTTTCGTTTTTGTAAAATATAACTATTTTCATATTACAAAGTTAACATATTCGTTAACGTTTGCAAATATTAACAAATTGAGGATAAGATTATTTGAATACCATTAGTTCTCAAATAATTATTTTCAAGTATGCAAAAACTTCTCAATACTAATGAATTTATAATTACGCTTAAGCTGGTTATTGAAAATAAATCAAATATGATCGCTTCTATATCCTTTCTTAGGACATATCCGGGTTTAGTACTTCTATAAACATTTTATTGAAATTACAGGTAGTAGAGTAAGTCGCTTGCGGCTTAGTCCAACACAGGATTATGCCTCGGCAGGCTTCGGCATGAATCCCTTATAACGTTATGTTTTTACTTTACTTATTTGAGAAACATTTGATAATAAATCTTTAACGATATTGTTTGCTTCAGAAATAATTGCTTCCGGATATTTCATTATCCCTAATAATTTAATGGCATTACCAGATGAACAAGGTCCTTCTTTAATTTTATAATTAAAAAAGATTTTACCGTTTTCCACTTGCTCACTAAAATGAAACATCTTAAAATTATGTTCTAGTAAATCTTGTAATTCAACGTCGTGTGTAGTAACAAATACTTTATTATTTATATCAAGATATTTCAAAACAGCAGTAGAAGAAGCAAGTCTCTCAATTTTGTTTGTTCCTCTCAATATTTCATCAACAAGAAACAAAATAATTCTTCTTTCCTTCCGACAATTTTATAAAATTATTTAGCGATTCTATTTCAACAAAGAAATAACTTTTTCCTTCTTCCAATTCTTCATTTCTACGGATTGATGATTAAACAATAAGTTTTGGAGTGACTATTTCATTAGCTAAACCAAAATACACTGACTGTGAAAGAATAATATTTATTCCTACTGTTTTAATAAAAGTTTTTTGCCAGACATATTTGACCCAGTAATCAAAACAGAATCTTTTATATTTTCTACAGTATTCGATACAGCATTCTGAACCAAAGGATGATATAAATCCCGGAAATTTATCTCATCACATTAGTAAAGGTCGGGGTTGTATAAAATGGAATTTCTTCTAAATAAGAAGCGATAGATATCGAAGTATCGAGACTGGCTACATTTTCAAAAACAGAGCGTATATCATCTTGTTTTTTTATCAGAGTATTAACCGAACGATAATATGCAATTATATCAAACAATAAAAACATATTTAGGTATTCTATTACAGCAAGTGCAAGTTCATTCAATGATAATTTGTCAATAACAAAAAAACCTAGTTTCTTTTTAAGTGATTTTAATAAGTACCTTTTTTCTTTTAGGAATTCAACCTCATCGATTACAATATTAGTTTTTATTTTACTTAATGAGATAGCTGATATTATTAAAGAATTAAGACTGGAAAAGCCGGTAAAATATTCATAAATCTTTTTTGAAAATATTTTATTAAGAATAAGATTGGTTAATAAAATGGCTAATGAAACAAAAAGAAATACCATTTATAGAAATAAAAAGAAGAGAAATTATTGAAAGAAGTGAGCATAAATAAAAAAGCGGATAAAACTTTGTATTAGGAAGATCTTTACTTAAAACTAAATACGATGTAAAGTAAGATTCTGTACCGGATAATCTAAAAAGATTTATCTGAATACTTTCTCTTAATTCTTTATTCTTTTTAAGGTGGGAAACTAATTTATATCTCTTTTCAAGAATTTTTTCATCGCTTTCATATTTATGTAAAAGATAATATAAATATTGTTGACTAATACCAGATATATTTCTATCAATTTTAGCAAAAACTGAATCGATATCTAAATCATTCCAGGTTTTATCATCAACATATTCGTCATCACTTTTCTTTGCCAATAAATTATAATATGAAGAAATCAAATCATAATTTCTATGTTTATCTATTTGTTTTCCCCATTATGCCTCGGCAAGCTTCGGCATGAATCCCTTATAACGTTAGGTGCATTTTTATTACACAAAGTAATGATATATTTTTCTATTTGTTAATAGCTATAGTAATGTTAAAAATCCAATTCCAAAATCAATCAAATCATTATTGTCATCATAATATCCTTTATAATGATTTGTTTTTAGATATTGAATCTTTAAAACAAGAGCCCAACTAGGATTTTAAAAATATTTTCGTACCGCAAAAAAATGCAGGGAAGGTTATCTCCGCATATTTCCAACCAGAATCCATTTCAAGAATATTGAAATTAGGCTCATTATTGCTAAGAATATATCTTGTTGCAGACACACCTATCTTTGTCCCAATAAATAGTAATAGAGTATTGTTAATATGATAGTTGTAGGAGATACCACCAAATATTCCAAGTCGATGATTATATGTTTTATAAATCCACTTAGTATATGAATTATTCGGATATGATGTGAATACATTATTTTTAACATAGTCGAATGTATAATTTAAATCCAAAAGAATCTCAATATTTGAGGTCACATAATATCCAATTTCAGGTTCAATTTGAAACTGAAGTTCTTTATAAAAACCAGAGTCATCTGGACCAAATGGTGAATTTGTATTTGAATACGAGAATAAAATATTTCCACCAATTTCAAAAATTGAATATTTATTTTGAGCATGAGTACTAATAAAAGTAATTATAAAAACCAGAACTACTTTATTTATTAATTTCATATTATTATCCCTTATTTGCACCCTACGGCTTTGCGGCTAAGGCGCAGCCCAGAACAGCAATGCCGCTTTAGTTAAATAAATTTTACAATTAAAAAAATCTTTCATAACTGAACAACGTTGAACAAGAAACTAAGCACGGAACGACAAACTTAAAAACCTAAAATTGCCGAGAGCGAAATCGCTGTCGTCTTGAATACCCCCAAAAGGCAACTTGCCTTTTCTCATTAAAACATTGACATCCAAATATGTATGTTGTCAAACTAAGCAATTTTTAAACTATTCGATTTTAGTCTAAAAATGCACTTTCCACAAGGATGTCATTAGCAGCCGCGGGTTAGGCTACATTTGATATATTAGAAAGCATATCCTACACCAGCTAAAATTTGTACCGTAAAGTATTCTTGATGGTAATCATCTAAATCCCTTATGCCTTTATCAAACCATATTGAATGAGTATATCTAAATTTTAATTTGGAGGTAAAGAAAAAATAATTTTTGCTTCCAATTATTGGAATAGAAAATGCTGCAAACCCATTTACGCCCAAACCGGAAGACGCTAATTTATCATAAAGCACCGTATCTACATTTAATATTCTATTTACAATTATAAAAGATGGACCAATTCCATAAGAAAGGTAATTATTAATTTTAGCTATATAATCTATATCAAAGTTATGATTAACGAGTTTTATATTTCCCCAATACGGTGGTGGTGGTGGGTCTGGGCCACCACCGGCTCTTATAAATTCTATAATATTATCTTTGGTGATTTCTTGATAACTATATTCAAACATTAAGTTTAGACCAAATAAATTTTCTTTTTGGAAACTTAAATCATACAATAAAAAAGATTGGAATTTTTTATCTCCCATTATTATTGTTGAATTTTCAGAATTACTTAAATAATAACCATAACCAACATTTAGACTAATTTTATTTTGTGAGAAGATTATTGAACTACTAAGTAAAAAGATTATTGAGAATAAAAATATTTTTGCCATTACTTCACTAATAACAAGTTTTTTGTGGTTTTTGAATAAAACGCGCTATTTACACCTTTTAATTCAATTGTATAAAAATAGACACCTTCAGAAAAGTTAGAAGCGTCAAAATTAACTTCATAAGTTCCGGCATTCTGTTCCTTATCAACTGGAGTTAATATTATTGTGTTATAACTATTTTCAATTGTTAATTTTACCATTGATATTTCTGGTACTGAATACCTTATCCCTATTATCCCTATGGAAGGGTCATCAAGTATAGATGATTTACAACCAAATAATATTATAGCAAATAATAATATTGTTGTAAAAGAAAATATTTTCATTATTCACTCTTTATTGTTTAGAATATTTTACTTTGTAGCCTAACGAACCGCAATTAAGTTGCAGCCCATAACAAAAAACTTTTATTTATTACCTCTGCCAAAGATTTAGCAAACTGTGCTTAATTTTCCATTTACGATAAGCACAGTTTGCAAGACTATTAATTAATTTGACTACGTTGAACAAGATACTTTTTGCGGATCATCTACCTTCAAAATCTCTAAAAAGCCGAATGCGCAAAATGCTGTCAACTTAAAATTGCTTTGTTAGGTGCTATTTTATAATTATTTCTTTTATAAATATTGTTTCTATTTTTTTTACTTATACAATAACATGAAACTCGTGTTTCATGATTCATTCAATTATGTATTGCCTTGGTTTTAGCCTTTAATTTATAATTGAATTTCTAGAATTATGGTAAGCATGGGCCATTGTTTTAACCCCTCCCCAAATTCCAAGTAAAAATTTTCTCTGAATTCAATTTGGATATGATGAAAAATTCCACCCATACCAACATGTATGTCAAAAGGAAACATGATGGTAGGGGCTATACCTATGCCTCCTTGAAAAAAGATATTGAAATTACGAGTTCCCGGAATAAATTTAATTCCAGAAGAAATTTTAGGGACAACAACATGTTCATGATCCCAATTTGTATAATAAAGAAGAAGCTCTAAAGGTATATGAACAAGTTTACTTTTATGTAGGTTGATTGAGCCACCGATAACAGGGTAAAAACCATAAAGATCATGTAATTCAGGTTCAAAGAATTGATAACCCAAAAAAAGGATAATGTTATAATCGTTAGCTTTAATCGAATCAGCTCTCTGATCATCTAAGTTTTGTGATTTTAAAAAACTAAAGGCTTGAAAATTACAAATAATGGAAAAAATGATGAATGATATTTCATTAAAGGACCCCTTGACATTAAATTTATATAATATTTGTATGGCACCTAACGTGGCGCGTTTTACCCGCCGCCCAAAGTAGCAACGCCAATTAGAATTGAACTGCCGATAATCTGAAAAGTGATCGCTAAGTCCGGACACTTTGAACAAGTTTGCCGAAACGGAGCAGTTTTACCGAAGACCTTTGAAATGCCGAACGCGAAATCGCGGTCGGGTAGAAACGCATGGTTATATGCAATCTTATTTAATTAATAAGAGTTTCTTTGTTTCTAAAAATTCTCCGGCTGTTATTCTGTAAAAATAAACACCACTTGGAATACCAACTGCTTTCCATAATGTTGTGTAAGTCCCTGCACTAATATACTGCGACACTAGCTTTGCTACCTCTTGACCTAGACTGTTGAAAATATTTAGTGTAACATAAGATGCTTTAGGAAGTGAGAATTTTATTGTTGTACTTGGATTGAATGGATTTGGATAATTTTGTTCAAGAGAAAAACGAGAAGGTAACTGCTTCAATTTTTCATCGATTGATGTAATTATTTCAGAAATGGAGCGTTTCCATACACCTTTGTTTGTTCCAACAAACAGATTAGAACCGGATATGGCAAGAGAACTAATTATTCCTTTATTTGAACACTCATCGATTGAAATCCAGTTAACCCCGTGGTTTGTAGAATAAAAAATACTATTAGAACATCCGGCAAATATTATTGTATCAACTACAATAAGAGCTTTAATATTCAAATCAGTAATACCACTATTAACCTGTTGCCAGTTCATCCGTCATCTGAAGAAATGAATACACCACTACTTCGAGTACCAGCATATAAATTTTTGCCGGCTAATGCTATGGATTGGATCAATAAGTCTGACAAACCGTTATTTATTTCGGTCCAGTTATTACCATTATCGGAAGTAACAAAAACGCCATCTCCATATAACCCTGCAAAAATCTTTGTATCCTTTACAGCCATGGAGGAAACATCTGCGCCTATGTTCCCTAATCCATTGCTGGCAACAGACCAAAATTCTCCGTTGTTTGTTGAACGATAAATGCCTCTTGAGGTGCCTGTGTAAAGATCTTTTCCACAAACAACCATTGCACTGATGTTCCAATATTTTTGTATACCTGAATCTGATTCCACCCATGATATACCGTTATCCTTTGAACGATAAATATGACCATCCAAATAGCCGGCCAAAATAATTGTATCCACATCGTTATCATAAAAACAACCAATTGAATTAACATCAGAATTTCTTAAACCATCATTGATATATGTCCAGGTATCACCGCCATCGCTGGTTACAGAAATTCCATCCCCATAAATTCCTGCATAAAGATTACCTCTGTTATTTGGATTATTATCCGCATAAAGAACTTGAATATCTGCGTAAATAAGTCCATTATTAAAAGGTACCCAATTTGAACCATTGTTGGTCGAAAGAAAAATACCACCGTATTCAGTTCCGGCAAAAATATTATCATCCTTAACCACAAGTGCCAAAACATTTTTATCTGTTAATCCGGTACTTATACTTTTCCAGTTATTCCCGTTATCAGTAGAAACAAATATTCCTTGAGCCCGGACACCTCCTGCATATAGTTTGTTATTACTTACGGCAAGAGCCAAAATTTGATTTGAGACTAAACCTAATACTATCCAATTTCCATCACCTTCAGAATATTGATAGACACCGGTATCAGTTCCAACGAAAAGATTTGTACCATCTGTAATCATCTGTACGAATGCCTTTATCAAGTAGACCAATGTTATTCCAACTTTTACCTTGATCAGATGATTGAAAAATGCCTTCGTATAATCCAACATAGATTTTATTTTCTATAACGACAATAGAAGAGATAATAGAAGCATCCGGCATACCATTGCTGGCTTTCGTCCAGCTTTTTCCGCAATTTGACGAAATGAAAAGTCCATTGAACCATGTCCCCGCAAAAATAGTTGAGTCACTAATTGCAACTGATGAGACGATGTAATCCAAAACTGTATCCATAGGTTCCCACTCATTACCTTTATTGGTTGAAAGATAAGCGCCTTCCCAAGTACCGGCAAAAATGATTGAGTCATTTATAGCTAAACTATTGATATAAAGATTTGCCAGACCGTTACTTCTCGATGTCCAATTTTCTCCATTATTAGGTGATAAATAAACACCAGTACCAAATGAACCTGCAAATAATTCATCGCCATCAATTGCGATACAATGTATATTACCTCCATAGGGCCCGTTAGTATGAATCCATTGTCCAAACGATTGGTTCATCATATTAGCTAGTAATAATAACGTTATAAGGGACGTGATAACATTTTTCATAAAATTAATCCTTAGTTATTATTTTTAAGCAATATAACGAACCGCAATTAAGTTGCAGCCCAGAACTAGAAACTTTTATTTATTACTTCTGCCAAAGATTAAGCAAACTGTGCTTAAATTTCCGTTTACGACAAGCACAGTTTGCAAGACTATTAATTAATTTGACTACTTTGAACAAGATACTTTAAGCGGATCATCTACTTCAAAAATCTCTAAAAAGCCGAATGCGTAAAATGCTGTCAACTTAAATTGCATTGTTAGGGCAAATTTCTATATGCAAAATTAATCCTTTATTTTTATATAAATACTTAAATTATTATATAGCAATTTTATGAATTAAAAACTAAAAAAGTGTTACTCTAGTTACTCTGGATGAATATCCCACATCTGAACTAATGGAATTATAATAGGATATACTTTTCAGTCCGATTTCCATTTCAAATAAATATTGTTGTTTCCTATATTCAGAATAATGCTCGACTCTAATTCTGGACAGATTTATATTAATAATCATATCACATTCAAAATATAGATACTGAAGAATATCGGGCGAAAGGTTCAGGTAAAATGGTTTCATGTCTAATGGGAAATGCCAGATAAATGAATTATAGCTAAGTATATGTGAGTCAACAAGAATTTCTTTAAGTGTATCAATAGTATTGTAGTTAATCAGATAAGAGCTATCTAATCTCATCCCTCCAATCTGATCAGTTAAATAATAATATTGATGCAGCAAATTAACATTCTCATTGATAATCCATAATCTGAGAGTTGATGAGAAATTTACTGAATCTTTAATTATATATTCCACACTACCTGAGTCTATCCATTTAATGTTATTATTTTTAAATGTTTGAATATATTTATAATTATACTGACGCCCGTTATTTAGAGGAAACATATCATAATTATAAGTTACAACAGAGGTAGGTGAATTACATGATTGAATAAATAACAGAATTCCAGCTATTGACAACCATAACAAAATACCAATTGTTCTTGTCATAGTTTTTCTCCATTTAATTAAATTTAAAATAATCTTTGTATATTTTTTATTTAGCCCTAACGGCTAAGGTTAAGCTGCTGCCCATAACTACAATGCAACATTTAAAAACCCAAGCCGATGATTTTTAACAAACTTTTTTATTTAAAAATACTTTAGACAAGATACTTTAATCGGAGCACAAAACTCTAAAATCTGTAAAATGCCGAGTGCGTAAGAAGCAGTCAGCTTAAACCTAATGTTGAACTAAGCCGCTAGCGGCAGCCTTACTAATTATCTACCATAAAAAAGCATCCTGCAAATAAAAGTTGGTCATGTCTTTCCAGTAATTTTTAGATAAATCAATTTTCTCAAATTATAAGGAGGAAGACATGACACAACTTCGTAAAAAAATGCTCGAAGATATGAAACTCTTCGGCTTATCTGAACGTACTCAGGAAACTTACATTTATGCCGTAAGTAAACTTGCACAATATTTTCATAAGTCACCAGACCTCATCTCTGATGATCAGCTTAGAGAGTATTTCCTATTCCTGAAAGATAAATATGCTCGTAATACTTCCACCATTGCTATCTGCGGTATTAAGTTCTTCTTTGAAAAATCCTTAAAGAAACCATTTAAGATATTCGGCATCGTTCGTTCTCCAAAAGTTAATAAGCTTCCCGTTGTTCTTACCAGAGAAGAAGTACAACTGATATTAAAAAACATCCGTACACTCCGCCACCGTGCTTGTCTTAGCCTTATTTACTCTTGCGGACTTAGATTAAAGGAAGGTGTATCCCTTAAAGTAAACCAGGTAGACAGTAAACGCATGGTTATTCATATTCAGCAAGCTAAGGGATTAAACGACCGTTATGTTCCGCTTCCTAAAGCAGCTTTAGAAATTCTCCGTGCTCATTATAAAACTCACCGGAATCCTTTACTTGTCTTTCCTGCTCCGGGTAGAGGAGAAAGTCAAGAATCTAGTTCTACAAAACCTCTGCCGGATAGTTCTATACAAACTGTCTTCCGGAAATCTTTGCTTGAAACCGGCATCAATAAAGACGCTCATGTTCATACTCTCAGACATTCTTATGCTACTCATCTTTTGGAAGACGGTGTTGATATTAGAATCATTCAGGAATACTTAGGACATAACAACATTGAAACTACTATGATCTACACTCATCTTACTCCTCTTATCAAAGATGGAGTTTATAATAAAATAAACTCTCTGATGGATGGCTTAGTATGATTGCTTTATCTGATATCCTTCAGACATACGGACTGTCTTATTTGGAAAAGTATTCAGCTTCAATGCCCTATAATCATAAAGCAGCAATCCGTAATATTCTTCAATGCCGGACTGAAAAACTTGGCGGTCAGGCTTATTATTGTGATAACTGCAAACAGTACCGTTATAGCTATCATTCATGCGGTGACAGAAACTGCAATAAATGCCAGTGTGATAAAGCTAAAGAATGGTTTAGTAAAACTTCTCAGCTTCTTCTTCCCCTTACTCACTTTTTAATTACCTTCACCATGCCCGATATTTTAAGACAGCTTACAAGAGCTAACCAGCTTCTATTTTACAATATACTTTTTAAGGCTGCTTCAGCTTCGCTGCAAACTTTAGCTTGGGACTCAAAATATGTCGGAGGCAGAATTGCTATGATGGCCGTTCTGCATACCTGGACAAGAACTCTTAACTACCATCCACATCTGCACTTTATTGTTCCCAGTGGTGGCCTTTGGGATGATGGTAATCTCTGGCTGCAAAGCAGTGAGAAATTTCTTGTGCCTGTTTGTGCATTAAGTAAACTCTTTCGTGCTCAAATGCAGAAGCGGATTAAAAACAAGGCTCCTGAATTATATAATTCCATTCCAAATAAAGTCTGGAATCAAAAATGGGTCGTGCACTGTAAAGCTGTGGGAACCGGACAGAAAGCTGTGCAGTATCTTTCCGAATATGTTTTTCGTCCCGCTATAAGTAATAACAGGATAATAAACATGGATAATGATTTTGTTACATTCAGCTACAAAGACAGTAAAACTCAGTTTAAGAAAACAATGAAACTTATTCCGGAAGAATTTATCCGGCGTTATATTCAGCATGTGCTGCCTAAAGGTTTTGTTAAAGTGCGTTACTTCGGGTTGTTCTCTAATACCAATAGAAAACTTCTTGCTGAAGTTAAAGAAAGATTACCTCAAAATAATTATAATTATCCAAAGAACCCTGAAACCAAACCCGCAGATGTTAAAACTGCAGAAGTTAAATCAACAACTCATAGAATAATTATTTGTCCTCATTGTAATAAGCCAATGCGGATTATAGGAAGTCTTCCAAAATTAATATACAATGATAAATCTCCCCCTTATAATATATTTATCCACTTATACAGCACTTTTAATGGATAGATTTTTTCTGTCTGTGGTAATCCCTAGCCTGAAAATGAAATGACTGGTATTATTTCGATAAATACTTTACTGTTTGACTTTTAATTTGTTCTTTATTGTCTTTTTAACTTTTCTTTTCTGTTCTAAAACAAAGTTTGACAAACCTAATCCTCCATTGAAAACCCAAATAGTTTTCTGAATATGACCTGCATACTGCTATGCCCGGGCTTGTTCAACAACGGTTTGAAACTCGGCAAGCTTCGCTTCAAACCTTATTTCGTTAGGTTGCTTATTGTATAACATATTTTTTTTTAATAAAATCTTTAAATAGTTTCCATGGGCTTTCTTCTCCAATTCCAAAATAATCTTTTGGAGTATATACTATCTCATCTATAATTGGATAAATAGCAAAATTATTATCTGGCAGCATATGTATTTTATACTGGTAATTATCTTTTTCTTCTATACGAAATAGACTAACAGGTAAAAAGTAACTACTATCAACTTTGAAATATTGTTCTTCTTTTGCTCCATGAAACCAATGACCGAAAAAACTTACTGTTAAACTATCACCTCTATTAAAATATTTTTCTCCTTTTATTACATCCTCAATTTCAACAACCATATCTGATTGTCTTAAATTGATTTTTAAATCTTTAGAGTAATAATTTGATTCATCAAACCTTTTGACCTTTATTCTGAACAAATATGGAACCAATAATAAATCAGCAAAAGCAGAAGAATAATATTCAGTTATTTTTTCTCTAATTATTCTAAGTTTTACGGCAGGTTTTTTGTGAACTATTTTATAATTGTTATTGATGATTTCTTCTTCCCATCCTTTATGCAATTTTTCAAAATAAAAATAATATTCGGTTGGATACTCGCAAATCACGTTATAATATTCAGTTGCAAAATCTTTTATTTCTTCAAAAGTAAAATCTTTTTTCCAACCAAGTGAATCATTATAAAAGGAGAAGATTTTTTCAGCGTCATCGAAAAAATCAATAACATTTTTTGAATATTGTTCATCTTGAACTTTTTCATAGACTGAATTAATTTTCCAACTAAAGAATAAAAGTAATATTGTTAGAAAATACTTATATCTTATCATAGCTACCTAACGCGGCGCGTTTTACCCGCCGCCCAAAACAGCAACGCCAATTAGAATTAAACTTCCAATAATCTGAAAAGTGAGTGCAAGGCCCGGTAACTTTGAACAAGTTTGCCAAAACGTAGCAGTTCTGCCGAATACTTTTGAAATGCCGAACGCGAAAACGCGGTCGGGTAGAAACGCATGGTTATACCTATTTTATTAAACTGGAAATCGTTTTTATTTCTTTTGATAAATTCAATATTTAATTCATTGAGGTTATCTTCATACTTATAAAACTCTTTGTCTAACTCATCCCACTTTTCATTTGCAAAGTTTTCTATTTGTTGAAGTAAGGCAATTCTTTCATCTCTATCTTTAGGCGCCAGCTTATTAGGGAATTGGCTTATGGCTTTTTGAAGAATTGAAGATGTTCTGTTTGCACCTATAGCTTTTAAAGCTTCAATTGTCTCGTGAGAATAATCGCCACTGGAATTATAAAAATACTGATTAAAACCGCCATTGTTAACTTCTCTTTCCAGGCACTGATTGTAGTAGAAAGTTTTTTGAGCTTCCGTTAGCTTTTCCAATCTTTCTCCATATTCGCACAATTCTTCTACATAATTATCAATTTCAATAATTGAATTATTAAGATTATCTGAAACAAGTAATTTATCTAAATTCATTTTTATTCTCCGAGTTACGATTATTTAATAAATAAACAATAATATTAAAAATGTATTTTATTCCTTTCATTTTCCCAATAGGTATAACGAACCGCAATTAAGTTGCAGCCCTGAACTAAAATATTAATTTAATTCTATAAATTTTATAACCTGAAAAAACTTTTTCAGCTTTGACTAACTTGAACAAGATACTTTATGCGGATCACCTACTTTAAAAACATCTAAAAAGCCAAATGCGTAAAATGCTGTCAACTTAAATTGCATTGTTAGGCACTCTTTGTTATTATTAATTGTTTAGACTATAATCTCTTAATACATCTATATAATCTAAAAACCAATAAGCTTTAGGTACTATAAAAATTCTTACATCAGCAATTAAACCTATATTAGGTGCATAATAATAATAAAAGTCATCATAACCAGGATAATCTTCTGCTTCCCTTATTCTGATTCTTATTACAAAACAACTAAAGGCTCCCGCCTTGGTTTTTACAGTATCATTAACAGATATTAATCTTGTATCTAGTGGCTTAATTGAGCTAAATCCCGAAGGACCTAGAAATACAGGACGCGAATCCCAGGGTTCGTTTAAATTAAATTTTGCAGGTATATAAATATCTTTATTCAATAATGTATCGCCATTTTCATTAAACGCTCCCATACTATAAACACCATCTTTGCCAATCCAGAAAATTTTATTGAAATTAGTATTTTGATCATTTATATATGAGGCAATGATATGACAAGGATACAAAGTATCATTAAATATAATATTTGTAGTTTCAATAACTTCGCGCTTATAAATATTTGTTATATTTACGGTATCAAAATTAAAATCAAATGAATTAAAATTTTTATATATCCAATTAGTATCATTATTACCAAAAGAGAAAGTGTAATAATTATAATTCCACCAATTACCCTTTTTTGATGGCCAGAGATAGTGAGTATAAACTTTAGCTGTGTCAAGAGTATTATAAGATTGCATAGGAGCAACAATATTATTTTCGCATCCTGAAATAATTAGAATCGTGCTTAATAAATTTAAAAAAAGTAATGTATGCCTTAATTTTAAATTCATAATTTTTTTTATATTATTTTCTATTACTAAAGTGCCTAACATATTTATTGAGTTGTTTTACTATCCTTTTATTAATGTCTATATTTAGACATTAATGTCTACATATACACATCTTTTTCCCAAATGTCTATATATAGACATATTTAAATGTCTATATATATACATTTTTCAATTTTCGAAGTGACCTCATTTAATTTCTTTTCCTAAAATATTTAAGTTACTATTCTATCTTCAAAACCTAATGCTAATATATCTTTATATGGTAACTCCCACAATTTTAATTCCCTATTCCACTTTCCACCTGCATTTTTTATCAAACTGCCTATTTTTACTTCGCCGTAATTAACTTTTACATGCAGAATCTTATTTAATTGTATTCTATCACAATTCCTATTCCAATCCTTTTCGTCTACAATTATTTCAACAGTGGTTAATTTTTTCTTCTTCTCCTCATCAATCCTATATCTAATACATATAAGCTTTTTACCGTATTTTCTCTCCCAGCTCTTTGTCCCGTTTTGACTCGGGTACAATGTCCTTTTAACTTTCATAAATTTATTTCTCATTGAAAAATTTCAATCTTATTTCTTACACAACTAAACCACTACAATTTATCTGCTGGACTCTTTACTCCCATTCCTCCTTTTCTCATAACATGAGTATAAATCATTGTGGTATTTAAATCTTCATGGCCAAGTAATTCCTGAACTGTTCTTATATCATAACCATCTTCTAAAAGATGGGTTGCAAATGAATGACGGAAAGTATGACAACTGCCTTGCTTTTTTATTCCTGAATTTTTTATCGCAACTTTCACTACTCTTTGAAGTACACTTTCATCTATATGATGTCTTCGTTTCAATCCTGTCCTTTTATCTACCGATATTTGTGAAGATGGAAATACATATTGCCAACCTAATTCTTTATTTGCATTTGGATATTTCTCTTCCAATGCATATGGTAAATAGACTCCTCCCAAGCCTTTTTTGATATCTTCATTATGTAGATTTTCAACTTTTATTAAATGACGGTTCAATTTATCTTTTATAATTTCCGGTAAAATTGTAACTCGATCTTTACTACCTTTTCCATTCCTTATATTTACTTGGTTATATTCAAAATCTATATCCTTAACTCGTAGCCTGATACATTCCATTAAACGCAATCCTGAACCATATAATAAATTCGCCATTATCCAGTTTACTCCCGTCAATTTAGTCATTACAGCTTTCACTTCAGTTTTGGTAAATACAACTGGTAATCTCTTCCCTTTTTTTGCCCAAATTAATTCTAATTTTTCTAATTCTTTGTTTAATACATGCTTATATAAAAATATTATAGCACATAAAGCCTGGTTTTGAGTTGAACTCGAAACATTTCTTTTTACGGCTAAATAACTGATATATTTACTAATTTCATTCGCCCCAAGTAATAAAGGATGTTTTTTTTCATGAAATAAAATAAAATCCCTTATCCAATTAATATAAGTTTCCTCCGTTCTCTTACTATAATGACTAACTCTCATCACTGTTTTTATCTGTTCTATTAATTTTGGCTTTTTAGGTATGTAGCCTGTAAGACTGTCTTTATTTGTTTTTTTTTATTTCTTCCCCGAAATAGTTTTGAGCTTTATTAAAAATAAACTTTATTTTTTACTATTAACAAGAATTTTTCCCACCACCAACCCCCAACCACATACAACCAACAAACTATTGGACACAGCTTCGCCAATTGAGCCACATCAACGTTTGGGGTAATAAAATTAAGGGTCCATAGAAAGTTCTCCCGTGCCCCATTTTATTTTATGAACAATTTAATTTATATCGAAAAAATCTAATTTTCAATACAATTCTTTTAATAAAATAAAAATTCCCAAAAGTAAAATAGAAATAGACGGATATAAATATCCAATTGACCACCAACTTCTAACTTCTGGATCCATCTGTCCACTGACTTCTGATCCCAGACCTCTGACTTCTGTGTGCCGACTAATGACCATCTGACCTCAGATCTCCGACTTCTGACCTCCAACTTCACTGCCATAGGTAGCCGAGTACCTAACCACATTTCCTTCATTATCTTTGGTAGCTGTACAGACTAATAATACTTTCCCATTGTATCCTGCCAGTTTATTCCTGGTAAACCAGTCAAAATTTACAACTGCCTCCAGTTTTTCATCCGGATCAAAATCGGCTTCCGTATAAATAAACGGCATTACTATATAATAATTGTCATTCTCATCAACAGGGTCAAATCCAGTTAGAATCATAAAAATGATAAGTTCTTTTTCATAATCATTGAAGTCCGTTTTACCCTTGAGCGGTGCCAGATTAACAGTAATCCTCTCTTCAGAAACAGCCATAGAATCTACCGCAAGATCAAAGCCGCCGGGAGTAATTATATTCTCTGCAGTCGGTTTTTGCGGATCTGCAAATTGATAATTCCTTTGAATCACTGTATTGTAAACAGAAAGACCTGCCGCTCTTATTTTATCCCAGATTTTATTTAAGTCATCAATATCGCTGACAGTCTTTGCAATCCGGGAACATACAGAAAATCTGTTTCTTCCTTTAACTGCACCGGGACTTTGTGAAACATTGAACTCTTTAGGACGAGCACTTATAATAGTCTCACCGTTCTTTATTCTTGCCGAGAGATCTCCTACTCTCCCGCTTAAATTGCCGAAAGCTGAACCCTCTAATTTAGCCATGATAGAACTCCTTATATATTGTGAATTATAATTTTATAATAAATGAACGTTAATTCTTACTGCAAAATAAAGCATCAATAATTTTTTGTCACTGTAGTTTTTTCGCATAGTCTGTAATATCTATTGCAGTTCACTTTAGCAAACTGATTTAAGGATGATAATAAATAGAATAGAGGCTAAATTAAAGCATCAATATTATTTTGTCACTGTAGTTTTTCTAAAAGTCTGATTCAACTGTAAAATCCATTGCAGTTCACTTTAGTAAACTGATTTATGAATAGTTACATAGAATAGGGGCTTTAGCCCATTTAGTATATTGTAAAAAGAAATAAAACCTTCGACAACTTTTAAAAAGCAATTCCCCAACTACAATTCCCAAACTCCAGATAAAACTACCTGCCCTGCCGGCCTGCAAAATTCCCCGAAATAAGTACAACCTTTGATTAACATATTTAAAATTTTAATTTTGAAATTAAGATATATTTATTTTTTGTTACGGAATTTTGGAACAATACATCAATTGATGGAACCGTTATAGCTCCCTCCTAACTCCAAGACAACTCCAAGGTAACTCCAAGATAACTCCAAGGTAAATCCAAGCTATTCAAATAAAAATCAAACGGATCCTCCTGATCCATATCTATTATCTCCATATCTGCTTTATACATAGTTAATTTTCCGAATCCTAACTTTCCTCCCTTGTAATACATATAATTTGAAGCACTCGAATCCGGGTTAAGAGGAGATGCATTCTTTGTCATAAAAGTTTGAATTACCTCTCCCTTTCCCACCTGAAGCTTTTCAAGGTGACCTTCTATTCTGGGAGGCGGCAGCATTTTGGAAGGATCATGATAAAAGTCATTGTCAACTATTTCCGCACCCCTGTTTTTGTCCACCCTTAAAAGATCCTCCAATTCTAACTTAAAAAATTTCATCAGTCCGCTTACATTGATACCCAAAACATCCGTTTTTACCGGATGAAGCCTAATCTTTCCTTCAGGAGTTACGCTAACCTCCGATAAAATAGTAAAAGGGATACCCTTCATTTTCCCTTCTTGCTTCAATTTATCTCCTTCAGTACTTACTTTGATATCTTTTAAAGAAAATCCTTTAAACCCAAAGACGTAACGGTTTAATAAATTGCTTAGACTTTTCATATCTAATGAAATAATTGCATTTTCTAAGCTTAAAAGAATTCCCCTCATCAAATACCGGATAACCATTTTTTTTGACTGCAATTAATTCCCCCTGAAGCCTTTTTATTTTCATTATAATGTCCGTATCTATCCTAAAATTTACATTTTTTATTTCCGTTTGAACATCAGTCCCGTTTATTTGCACCGGGAAATTAGTACTGTCTATTTTCTCATTTTTCTCATTGTTTTCTCTTATCACTTTTATATCTCTAAAAAAAAGCGCAATTACACAAATTACCAAAAAGATAATAATTATCGGTAAAGAAAACTTTATTATTCTTAGGGGTTCCATCAGAATCTCATAATAATTATAAACTTAGTACACCTATTCATAAATACAGTGACGTATTTTATTAATTTTAATCATAATCACTCCTTTTTTAATCATATCCTTAATAGTATTTGATCGTAATCATGCTAGTAATCGTAATCATGCTTGTAATCCTACTCTTACTCGTAATCTTACTCATACTCGTAATCTTACTCATACTCGTGCTCGTACTCATTTCCCAAAAAGAATCATAGATAGAATAAGAAGTTATTATATCTTTACAAAAAAATGACCAAAACTTTACCTATTATTTCCTTATTTTAAAAAGTTTAAATAATTATTCGTTTTTAATGAAAATTGCAATCTTATTATCAGGCGGGGTCGACAGCTCGGTTGCCTTAAAACTATTAAAAAATGCCGGCCATAATCTTACCGCATTCTATCTTAAAATATGGCTCCAGGATGAATTCTCGTTTCTTGGTGAATGCCCATGGGAAGAAGATTTGAACTATGTCCGGAAAGTCTGTGAAAAAGAGAATATTCCGCTGGAAATTCTGCCCTTACAAACAGAATACTGGGATTCAGTCGTTTCCTACACTATTTCCGAAATAAAAGAAGGCCGTACCCCAAATCCCGATATTTTCTGCAACAGCCTTATAAAATTCGGTCAGTTTTATGATAAAATCGATAATTCTTTTCAGAAAGTTGCCAGCGGTCATTATGCTAAAGTTGAAAAACTAAACGGAAAATATGCCTTAAAAATTGCCCCCGACCCTGTAAAAGATCAAACCTATTTTTTATCATATCTAAAACAGACGCAATTATCCAGAGCTCTGTTTCCACTGGGGGAATTTAATAAATCTCAAGTGAGGGATCTGGCAGAGCAGTTTGACCTCCCGAATAAAAATAGAAAAGACAGCCAGGGCATATGCTTCTTAGGTCAAATTAAATTTAATGATTTTATTAAACACCATTTGGGTGAAATTAAAGGCGACATAATCGACTCGGATACAAATAAAAAATTGGGAGAACATGACGGATATTATTACTATACAATTGGCCAAAGATCCGGACTAGGGTTATCAGGAGGCCCCTGGTATGTCGTTGAAAAAGATATCAAAAATAATTTGGTATTTGTATCTAAAGAAAACAAAATAAAAAGAGAAAGAGATACTTTTTTTGTAACAAATCTAAATTGGATTCTGGAATCAAAACCCGATAAAAAAGATATTAAAACTAAAATAAGACATGGCAAATTTTACTATGATTGTCATATAGAATTTGAAAAAGAAAATCTTTTAAAAGTACAGCTAGATAAAAAAGATAAAGGAATAGCACCCGGTCAGTTTGCTGTCTTTTATCAAAATGATTTATGTCTCGGCGGCGGAGTGATTGTAAATTAACTTATCTTGATAAATAAATGCAACATTTTTAAGTTTACAACCGTCTAATCTGATTACTTTCTTTTAGATTATTTATTGATAACAATTAAATAAGAGGTTCAACATTGGAGATTACTGCATTAAATGAAAAAATTAAACAGGAAAGTGTTTTTATTGACCGGCTTCAAAATGAAATAAGCAAAGTAATAGTAGGTCAAAAAGCAATGGTGGAAAGGCTGCTCGTAGGACTTTTAGCTAACGGCCATATTTTACTTGAAGGTGTTCCCGGATTAGCCAAAACTCTTGCAATAAAAACTCTTGCATCCACAATGACTGCAAAATATCAAAGAATCCAATTCACACCTGATCTTCTTCCTGCAGATTTAGTGGGTACAATGATTTATAATCAAAAAGATGGTAACTTCTTTATTCGAAAAGGTCCCATCTTTTCAAACTTCATTCTCGCTGATGAAATTAACAGAGCTCCCGCCAAAGTTCAAAGTGCACTTCTGGAAGCAATGCAGGAACGCCAGGTAACTATAGGAGAAACCACCTTCCATCTGGAGGAACCTTTCCTTGTGCTTGCAACTCAAAATCCGATTGAACAGGAAGGTACTTACCCTCTGCCGGAAGCTCAAGTCGATAGGTTTATGCTCAAAGTGAAGATTACTTACCCTTCAAGGGATGAGGAATTAAAGATCATGAGACAGAATGTTAATCTTGATCAATTACAGGTACAGAAAGTAATTACTCCCGAAGAAATTTTAAAAGCAAGAAATTTGATTCAAGATGTTTACGTTGACGAAAAAATAGAAAAATATATTCTTGATATAGTCTTCGCAACTAGGAATCCCAAAGAATATAACCTTTCTAAGCTTTCCGATTTAATTAACTACGGTGCCTCTCCAAGAGCTTCTATTAACTTAGCCTTAGGAGCAAAAGCAATGGCTTTTATAAAAAGAAGAGGTTATGTGATTCCCGAAGATGTAAGAGCAATCTGCCTCGATGTTTTAAGACACCGTATTGCTGTTACTTATGAAGCCGAAGCAGAAGAAATTACTACAGAATACGTTATTCAGGAGATTTTGAACAAAGTGGAAGTACCTTAATTAATATTTTAGGATTATGCTCACTAAGGAACTATTAAAACAAGTTCGACAGATTGAAATAAAAACCAAAGGTCTTGTAAACCAGGTTTTCTCCGGTGAATATCATTCCGTTTTTAAGGGAAGAGGAATGGAATTTTCCGAAGTTAGGGAATATCAATTCGGCGATGATATAAGAAATATCGACTGGAATGTTACTGCTCGCTTCGGACATCCTTTTATCAAAATTTTTGAAGAAGAACGGGAATTGACCGTTATGCTCCTCGTCGATTTAAGCGGCTCTCTTATCTTCGGTACTCTGGAAAAAACAAAACAACAGGTAGCTGCAGAATTAAGTGCAATTCTTGCTTTTTCTGCAATGAAAAATAATGATAAGGTAGGATTGCTCCTTTTTACAGATAAAATAGAAAAGTTTGTTCCCCCAAGAAAGGGAAGGGTACACGTTTTAAGGATAATTAGAGAAGTTTTATCGTTTGAACCAGCCGGAAAAACAACTAATATAAAAGGTGCTCTTGAGTATATGAACAATGCTATAAAGAAGAAAAGCATCGTTTTTCTTGTTTCCGATTTTATGGACTCAGGCTATGAAAAAATCTTAAGAATAGTAGGTAAAAAGCATGACCTAATCGGAATAGTATTAGATGATCAACGAGAAAAAGAAATTCCCAGAATGGGTTTAATTAAATTTATTGATGCCGAAACTGGAAGGGAACGTTGGGTAGATACTAGCAGTAAAACCTTTCAAAAAAACCTGGCTTCTTTTGGCTGGAATAATATGGAAAAACTAAAATCTCTTTTTACATCTAGCAGAATTGATAATATTGAAGTACACACCGGCGAGAATTACATCAAGCCCCTTGTACGGTTTTTCAGACTCAGGGAAAGCAGATGGTAAAAAAACTCCTAGCTCTTTTCTTCATCCTAAGCTGTCTAGCTTATGCACAGGGCATTTCAGTAAAAGCTTTTACCGATTCCTCCGATTACCAGGTTGGTGATTATATAAATTTAATCATTCAGGTTGAGCACAATAAAGATGTAAGCATATCCAGCCCTGTAATATCAGACAGCACTTCAAAAATTGAATTGATAAAACAAGAATCCCCTGAAATCGAAAATCATGAAGGGAATTTAATATCCACCTTTAGATATATAATTTCTAAATACGACTCCGGAAATGTAACTATTCCGCCTATTCCTGTGCTTTATAAGGTAAAGGGAAATGAGGAATTACAAACCGCATTTACCAATGAAGTCCACTTTACGGTTCATACTTTACAAATTCAGCCGGGAGGACAAATTAAAGATGTTAAAGCACCAATTAAAATTCCGCTCGATTGGAAAGAAATCCTGCTCTGGGTTTTGATCGGACTAATTATCCTTGGTATAGCTTTCTACTTTTATAGACGGTATAAAAAGAAGAAGATGGCCGATACAACGAGAATCCGGAAAGTAATAGAAAAACCGCCCCACGTAATAGCTATTTATGAATTGAGAGCCCTGGAACAAGAGCAGCTCTGGCAAAAAGGTTCGATTAAAGAATATCATTCGAGAATTACTGAAATAATCAGAAGATATTTCCAGGATCAATTTTATCTCCCAGCTCTTGAATTAACTACTTCGGAAGTGATGCAGTATTTGAAACAAGTTAGAAGAGCCGGAATTATAACAGAAACAACTTATAATTTTTTAAGTAACGCTGATCTTGTAAAATTTGCAAAATTCAAACCTATGGCTTCAATTAATGAAGAGATGATGAAACAGGCTATCGAAATTGTGGAAAAAACCAAACCGGCACCTGAAAAAGAAATAAGCACAGAGGTTACCAATGCTTAAAGGTATTTCTTTTGCCTATCCTTGGGTGCTATATTTTCTTATAATTATTCCTTTGATGCTCGTCTGGTACTGGATGAAGGGAAGAAAAAAACAACCTTCTATAACCTATTCATCACTAAGTATTTTTCAGAATATAGCTTTTAGCTGGCGTGAACGATTCAGGCATTTCCCGGTTATTCTAAGGGTTCTTGCTATTGCATTGTTAATTATTGCATTGGCAAGACCTCAGAATTTTTCCTCCGGAGAAAATATCTATACCGAAGGAATTGATATTGCTATGGTTCTTGATATCTCAGGCAGTATGCTCGCTGAAGATTTAAAGCCTAACCGGATTGAAGCTGCTAAAGATGTTATAGATAATTTTATTAAAGGCAGAACTTCAGACAGAATTGGACTGGTTATTTTTGCAAGAGATAGTTTTACTCAATGCCCTTTAACAGTAGATTATCCCGTTCTTCGAAACCTGCTCAGCCAGGTAAAAAGCGGGATGATTGAAGATGGAACTGCCATCGGGAATGCAATTGCTAATGGTGTAAACAGACTCAAAAATAGTAAAGCAAAAAGCAAGGTAATTATTCTCCTGACTGACGGTGTTAACAACAGCGGGGAAGTCGATCCCGTCTTTGCGGCACAAATTGCTAAAACCTTTGGTATAAGAGTTTATACAATCGGAGTAGGTACTAAAGGAGAAGCTCCGTATCCGGTGCAGACTCCTTTTGGAACAAGATATCAAATGATTCCTGTGGAAATAGATGAGTCTGTCTTACAACAGATTTCTAAGATTACCGGTGGAGAGTATTTCAGAGCAACGAATAACAAAACTTTAGCAGACATCTATGATAAAATAGATAAATTAGAAAAGTCCAAGGTTGAAATAACTTCATACCGCAATGCAAAAGAATTATTCTACGGCTGGCTCGGTGCCGGTTTGTTCTTATTGGTCTTAGAGGTTGGATTATCAAAATCAGTTTTTAGAAAATTACCATAAAAGTACTTAGTTTGTGGTTTGTTGATTGTAGTTAATTGTAAATTGTTAATTATTCATTGTTAATTAAAAATGTTTCGATTCGCGCATCCTGAATATTTATATGCTCTTTATGCAGTTCCTTTATTTATAGTGCTGTTCTGGTACTTATCGAGGAATAGGAAAAAATTACTCGAAAAGTTCGCACAGAAAGACCTGCAAAAATTGCTTTTGCCCAACTATAGCTGGTTAAAAACCTCCCTAAAGTATGGAATCATAATTCTGGTTTTTATTCTTCTAGTTGTTGCAGCTGCTAATCCTCAGGTTGGTACAAGGATGGAAGAAGTAAAACAAACCGGAATTGATGTCTATATTTGTCTTGATGTCTCCTTAAGTATGAAAGCTGAGGATATTAAACCAAACAGGCTTGATAGAGCAAAATTTCAAATTTCCAACCTAATTCAAAAATTACAAGGTGATAGGATCGGGCTAATAATTTTTGCCGGTCAGGCTTATGTTCAATTCCCCCTTACTTCAGATTATTCGGCTGCAAATTTATTCCTGAATGCCGTCGATGTTAACTCGGTTCCGCAGCCCGGAACAGCCATTGCTTCTGCCATCAATCTTGCTGTTAAATCTTTTGATTATAAAACCAGCACTCAAAAAGCAATTGTAGTTATTACAGATGGTGAAGATCATGAAGGTGATGTTACTCAAGCCGTGAAAGATGCCGTAGCTAAGGATATAAAAATTTATACTATCGGGTTAGGTTCACCCGACGGCGTTCCCATCCCCCTTTATGATAACAACGGGCAGCAGATAGGTTTCAAAAAAGATAGAGACGGGAATGTAGTATTAACTAAGTTGGATGCATCAATTCTGCAGGAGATCGCATCTGCTGGTAAAGGACAATATTTTCACGGTTCAAATTATGAAGACCAGCTGAATGATATTTATAATGATTTATCGAAACTTGAAAAGACCGAGTTTGGTGTAAAAAAGGTTACTGATTACGAAGATCGATTTTATTATTTTTTAATACCCGGTTTGATTCTTCTTGTTATGGAATTTTTTATCAGTGAATCTAAATCTCCTTTATTTAGCAAGCTGAATAGGAAACTAGGTCTGGAAAAATAAGTATAAGGTTTATATGAAAATTTTATCAAATTTACTTGGATTGGCTATTATATTTTTAAGCTGTAATTATTATTTAAACGCACAGAGTGTTCGTAATTTAAATAATAAAGGAGTAGATCTTTACAAAGAGGGAAAGTTTGCCGATTCAGAAGTAAATTTTAAAAAGGGAGCATTAAAAGATCCTAAGACTTTTGAAACGAACTTCAATCTAGGCGATGCATATTATAAACAAGGAAGGTATGACGATGCTATTAAATCTTATCAATCTGCATTAAGTGAAACCGAAAGCTCCACTCAAAAAGCAAAAGTTTTTCACAATATTGGAAATTCTTTATTAAAAGATAAGAAGATAAAGGAAAGTATCGGCGCTTATAAAAATTCATTAAAGCTTAATCCTAATGACGAAGAAACTAAATATAATCTCTCTTATGCTTTATCAATGTTGAAAAATCAACAGAATAACAAGCAGCAGAATAAGAACGATAAGAATAATAAAAATAACAAGGACCAGAATAAAGATAAAAACCAGGATAAGAACCAGAACAAAGATAAAAATCAGGATAAGCAGAAGAATGAGGATCAGAATAAAAACCAACAGAATAAACCGAATAATGAAACTGCAAAACAGGATAATTTGAAGCAGCCTGAAAAGAATAAAATTTCTAAAGAAGAAGCTAATAGAATTTTAGATGCTCTAAAAAATAACGAAACTGACTTACAAAAAAAGCTTCGTAAAAAAAGCGGAACTGTTGTTAAAACTGATAAGGACTGGTAAAAAGTTAAGCTTATCCGTTTGAACCATGGAATTTGAATTGTAATACTTTATGCAAAAAATATCAAATATTAAAATATTATTGCTATTTCTTTTATTTGGGAAAATAATTCTTTCCCAGACATTTACTGCCTCTGTAGATAATAATAAAGTCGGGATAAATGACAGATTCCAGGTATCTTTTACCTTCTCCGGGACAGACATAAATAATATTAAAAATTATAAACCTCCAGCTTTTCAGCATTTTCTTGTTCTTTCCGGTCCAAATCAATCCACTAATATGGAAATTATTAACAGTACGGTCTCTGCCTCAAGAACTTTTTCATATTATCTGCAAGCTAAAGGAACGGGAAAATTTGACATTGAAAGTGCCTCGATAGATTTTAACGGTAAAACATATAAAACGACTCCAATATCAATCGAAGTAGTTGCAGGGTCTACAAGACCGGATAATAACGGAAGTTCATCACAGCAGCCGGTTATTACTCAAAAAGATATAGGTGATAACCTATTTGTAAAAGCAATTGCAGATAAGCAGAAGGTTTATATCGGAGAGCCTGTTACTGTTACATATAAGCTTTATACAAGACTGAATATTGCTTCACAGATGTCGGTAAATAAACTTCCTCAGTATAACGGGTTCTGGGCCGAAGAACTTGAAACTTCGAATAATATTACTTTCAGCACAGAAGTCGTTAACGGAAAACAATATAGGGTCGGTGTTTTAAAGAAAGTATCGCTATTCCCTTCACAAACAGGAGATTTATCCGTTACCCCGTTTGAACTAAATGTTCCCGTTCAGATAAAAGGCAATAGAAGAAGCAGCGGAAATATTTTCGATGATTTTTTTAATGATCCTTTCTTTGATATGGGGAAAACAGTTAACTATGATGCAAAATCTAATACGCTGAAAGTTAAAGTGGAGCCCTTGCCCGATAAAAATGTCCCTGATTCCTTTAAAGGTGCAGTCGGCGATTTTACCTTAAATTCCAGTATTGATAAAACTACCGTGCAGGCAAACGAACCAGTTTCATTAAAAATAAATATTAGTGGAACGGGAAATATTAAACTAATTGACGCACCTGAAATAAAACTCCCTACAGGCTTTGATAATTATGAACCAAAAGTATCCGAACAGGTAAATAGAAACGGAAAAATTTCAGGTACTAAAAAAATTGAGTACCTTGTTATTCCAAGAATATCCGGTAAAAAAGAAATTCCTTCAATTAAATTTTCCTATTTCGATTTGAGTAAAAACTCTTATGTAACCCTGGAAACAAAACCATATGAAATAAATGTCCAAAGAGCCAGTGATAATTCTAATTATGCAAGCACTGCCAAAGAGGATATAAAGCTGCTTGGCGATGATATTAGATATATAAAAACTTCTACAGATATTTATAAGCAAGGAGGGATTCTTATATATAAAGTAGGCTTCTGGGTGGCTGCCGGATTACCCCTCCTATTTTTTGCCGGTCTGGTAACCTTTAAGAAAAAAAATGATAAATTACTAAGTAATGCTCAGTTATTGAAATATCAAAAAGCTCAAAAAATCGCCAAAAACCGCCTTAAAGTAGCTAAAAATCTTCTGGAAGAAAAAAATCAGGCTGCCTTCTATTCGGAAATCTCCCTTGCTTTATATGGGTATCTTGAAGATAAACTCGATATCCCTAAATCCGAATTTTCTATGGAAAAAGCTGTCTCAAGATTAAAATTGAATAATATTAATGATTCTGTAATTGATAATCTAAAACAGACTGCAGAGAAATGCGAATATATTAGGTTCGCACCCCAAAAAGACGGACTCGCTGCTATGAATGAAATATATAATAAATCTTCCAATATTATAATCGAGATTGAAAAATCAATTACAACAACACGTAAGTCGCTGGTTTAATATGTATAAGAAAACAAGCATTGTACTCTTTATAATTTTACTTTTAATAGGAAATTATAAAACTAATTTTGCACAGGATGCAAAAAGTATGATGCAGAAAGCTAATAGTTTATATCAAAATAATAATTTCACGGAGGCTGCGAAAATTTATCAGGAATTAGTAAACCAGGGATACACCGGAACTGATCTATATTATAATCTCGGGAATACATATTACAGACTCGGTAAAATTGGATATTCAATTTTGAATTATGAAAGAGCTCTCAAACTCTCTCCCGGAGATGACGATATTCAGCATAATCTAGCTTTAGCAAACACAAAGACTGTCGATCAAATAGAATCATTACCAAAGTTTTTTATCTTTCAATGGTGGGAAAGTATATTAGCCATGTTTAATTTAACAGGCTGGACATATGCGGCTTTTATATTCTACATTTTAATATTGATTCTTTTTGGAGTTTATTTCTTTGTTAAAAAACCTCAGCTTCAAAGGTATGCTTTCTTTTCAGGGATAATATCTGCAGTTATCTTTCTAATTGTTGCTACTCTACTAATCGTTAAATTAAATAGGGAAGTGAATATTAAAAACGGAATAATAATCGAACCTACTGTAATTGCCAAAGTTTCTCCCGATAAAGACAGCAATGACGCTTTTGTTATTCACGAAGGACTAAAGGTAAAACTAGAAGATAATATCGGCCCCTGGTATAAGATTCGTTTACAGGACGGCAAAATCGGCTGGACTAGCAAACAAAATTTAGGAATAATTTAACTTTTCACTAAAGCCTCAAAAATTTTATGAATATCTAAGTCCAGACTATTCAACACCATAGATTTTATTTTCCCCTTTTTCTCGATTCTATTAAATAAATAATATTTATGCTGTTTCAAGGAATAAACTTCAATCCATTTTTTTTGAGGATCAACTATCCAGTATTCCTTAATACCGGATTTTTCATAAATATCTTTCTTTTCAACTAAATCATAATACCCTGTTGATGGAGAAAGAATTTCTACGAGTAAATCAGGTGAGCCTTTTATATTCTCATCAGTAATTATATTTACGTTTTCATTACTCATAAAGATAATATCCGGCTGAACAATATCATTATCATTCAAAATAACATCATAAGGCGAAATAAATACTTCACCTAAATTATTTTTCTCAACAAAAATCTTCAATTCAGTAAAAAGTTTTCCCACAACCCTTTGATGAAGTGTAGTTGGTGAAGGGCTCATTATTAATTCTCCATTTAAGATTTCATACCGCTTCCCGTCATCGGGAATTTTCATATAATCTTCATAAGAATATTTTCTCTTTTCTCTTCTTATCTTCGAATTTGTTAAAGCCATCTCGCTACCTATAAATTAAAATCAATTATGTAAAACTGAAAATTACTCAAACTTTGTCATCTGAACGGAACGAAGTGGAGTGCCTGCCCCGCTTTTGCGGGGAAGATTCTCATTGTCTAAATTCTGCACCATTTTAATATATTTTTCATTATTTTACAAAAAATTCATCTTGTTGTAACTTCAATAATTCATATGATTATTTTATAAAGTTAATCATTTATCTTAAATTTTTCCATCCTTCATCTCAAAAACTTTATCCGCCAGCTTTACCAGACTGCTATTATGACTAACAATTACAAAAGTTTTTTTATATTCATCCCTTAAATCAACAATAATTTTATGAATAGCTTCACTATTTGCAGAATCAAGATTTCCTGTCGGCTCATCTGCAAAAATTATTGAAGGATCATTTGCCAAAGCTCTTGCTACAGCTACCCTTTGCTGTTCCCCCCCTGAAAGTTCCGCCGGCTTATGGTTCATTCTTTCTTTTAAGCCAACCGTATCAATAAGTTCTTCAGCTTTCTTAAGAGACTTATTCAGCGAAAGCCCCATTATCATTTGTGGTATTGCTACATTCTCAAGAGCAGTAAATTCCGGAAGAAGATGGTGGAACTGGAAAACAAACCCTATATTTTTATTCCTGAACTTTGCTAACTTTTCATCTGAAAAATCAAAAATATTTTGACTGTCAAAAAAAACTTTACCGCTGTCCGGTCTATCCAATCCGCTCAATAAATGAAGTAAAGTACTCTTCCCGGCACCAGAAGCTCCTATAATTACAGAAATTTTATTCTCTTCAATCTCTAATGAGATAGATTTTAAAACTTCAAGCTTACTCTTTTTTGTAGTCTGATAAGTTTTTATTAAATCTTCCGCTGATAGAATTATTTGATTCATATTTAAAAAGTCAAAAGTAAAAAGTCAAAATTCAAAAGTTTTTTAAGCATAATCCTAAATCTTTTTATTCCCATTTAATTGCCTCTAAAGGATTAATTTTTGCCGCTCTTTTAGCAGGAATTAACGATGCTAGAAAAGTTAAGAGCATTGAGGCGCCTGTAATAAAAAAGAAATCGGAAATCTTAATCTGCAGAGGTAAAGAGTCAATTTTATATTGAGTCGGATCCAGAGGATAAATATTAAAATGTAACTGCAGCCAGCAAATAAAATAACCGAGTATAACTCCTCCTATTGTACCCGCCAATCCAATCAATAATCCTTCATACATAAATATTTTCAGAATTGATTTTTCCCTTACTCCCATTGAACGCAAAATTCCAATATCTCTTTGTTTCTCAATAACCGACATAGACAAAGAACCTAGTATATTAAAAGTTGCAACAGCAATAATCAATGAAAGAATTATATATGCGGTCCATCTTTCAATCTGCATTACCGAATAAAGATCCTTATGGAAATCATACCAGGTATTTATACTGTAAGTATTTTTATCAAGCTTAGATTCCAATTTCTCTTTTATTGTTTCTGATTCATTTATGTCATTAAGCAAAACATCGAAACCCTGTATATTTTTGTTATACCCTAAAAGGTTTTGAGCAGTTGCCAAATTCGTAAATATATATGAAGCATCATATTCATTGTTATTTGAAACATAAATCCCCCTTATTACAAATTTTTGCGTCTTAGGCATTGACATCTGTGTAATATATCTTTCGATACCAGCAGGAGAAATTAGAGTTATAGTATCTCCTACAATTGATTGCATATGATCCGCTAAAGGGAGTCCAAGTACTATACCCGGAATTCCATCTCTCACCGATAAATCAAATTTACCCAGTTCAACACTTGATTTAATATTGTATATACTCTTATCATTCTTTTCTTCAATCCCTTTTAAGTTTACTATTTGAGTTATATGCGATTGATAAGCCAGAACCTTCCCGTTAACATATCTTGAATAAGATTTTACTTCTTTAATATCATTTAATTCATTTTCAACATTATCCTCAATCTTTTTTGAATCCTCGGAAATAATTTCAATTCTTATATGCGGGTCGAAATTAATTAAAAATGAAGTTACCAAACTTCCGAATCCGTTAAAAACTGATAGAACTACTATTAAAGAAGCAACTCCTATAGCAATTCCTAAAACTGAAATAATCGATATTATCGTAATAAAATTAATTTTATGCTTGGAAATTAAATATCGTTTTGCTATAAATGTTTCGTATTTCATTAATTAAATCTTAAAGCTGAAACAGGGTTAATTTTTGATGCAATAAAACTAGGTATAACGGATGCAATAATGCATAAAATAAAAGTTATCCCGCTTACTTCTAAAAACGTTTTTATTGATAATGAAATAGGTACTGTAGACATAAAATATACCGAAGAGGGGAGTGAAATTATATTGTATGTTAACTGAATATCCATTAAAAAATATGCCAGTAAATTCCCGATTCCTATACCGATTATTGCTAAAAAAATTCCCTGGTAAAGAAAAATAGAAGTAATTTGTTTACCTGTAGCCCCTAAGGATTTTAACGTCCCGATTGCATTAGTCTTTTCCAGGACGATCATTAATAAAGTCCCTATAATATTAAATACCGCAACAAGAATTATAAATCCTAATATTATTGGAATAGGCTTCTTCTGCAATTCAATCCATGTAAAAATATTCCTGTGCATTTGATAAATAGACTTTACGGCATGAGGATATTTTAACTGGCTGGAAAGTAAGTCGGTTACACTGTCAATCTTTGAAATATTTCTTAATTTAATATCGTATCCGGTAATATTATCCCCTATATTAAACAGATTTTGTGCTGATTTAAGAGAAATATAAGCATAGAGGTCATCGTATTCCGCCATTCCGCTTTCAAAAATACCTTTAATATAAAATTGTTCAATATTAGGCGGATTTTCGGGTGATGGAATCTCATCTTTTGATAATGCAAAAATCGTTACTCTGTCTCCAACCTTAACATGTAACTTATCAGCTAATTTTTTACCTATTATAATTGAAGATTCATCTAATATAAAACTTCCGGCTATTATATCCTTTTTAACATTCAAAACATCATTTTCCGGTCTGATCCCCTTTATGCTCACACCTTCTTTTATTTTCCCGCTGCTGATAATCGCTAGTTTTGATGCAAAAGGAT
The DNA here is from genome assembly GCA_963848195.1 of uncultured Ignavibacteriales bacterium. Classification (GTDB taxonomy): domain Bacteria; phylum Bacteroidota; class Ignavibacteria; order Ignavibacteriales; family Ignavibacteriaceae; genus CAVQBP01. The sequence continues at coordinate 105,000 of CAWKCY010000002.1, forward strand.
TTACTTCTGCTCCTGAAGGTGTCAGTTCTTTTCTTAAAATCGGCAGAATTACATGGTAATCCGGCAGAATCGCTGCATAAGACGTAATTTTTATTTGAGAATCAAAGTCCATGATTTTATCAACTAAAGTCTTCTCAAACCCCGAAAGAATACTTAAAGCAATAATTAACGTTGCTACTCCAAGTGCAATCCCTGCAATCGAAATTCCTGAAATGAGTGTTATAAATTTGGAATCCTTTTTTGAAAGGGTATACTTTTTCGAAATAAATAAGGGAAATGACATTTAATAATAAATTTATTTTAATTCTTCAATTTAAGGAAGTGAGTCAATATTTAAAAGTTTAATTAAAATTAGCAGGTATAGACCATCCTATATTAACTATGGGCATCTTTAATACAAATACTTTTCACATACGCTTCACATACGCTCCACATACGCTTCAGATACGCTCTAAATACCTAAAGATGCATATAAAAATAACAAGGGATTTATAAGTTAATTTTTAACTAGAAATTTTTACCCATGACAGATTTGATTATGTTTAATGGTTACTTTATTTTTGTAAGCTCTAATAAAAATTTTCGGGGCGTAGCGTAGCCCGGTTCATCGCGCCTGCTTTGGGAGCAGGAGGTCGCAGGTTCGAATCCTGCCGCCCCGACTTAGAGGTTTTGTTCCCTTCGGGAAGATTCTCTTAAATTTTTGAGAGCATCTTGATCGGTCGTTTGAAATTTGAAGTTTTACATTTGAATATTATTTGATATTTGTCATTTGTTCTTTGTAATTTTAATTAAAGCGCCCATAGCTCAATTGGATAGAGCAACAGCCTTCTAAGCTGTAGGTCGGTGGTTCGAATCCACCTGGGCGTACAGAATAGAAATTAAAAAAATCAAAAGTAAAAAGTCAAAATGTTTTGGCTTTTGACCTTTGACTTTTGATTTTCCATGGTGAGTGTAGCTCAGTTGGTTAGAGCACCAGGTTGTGGCCCTGGGGGTCAAGGGTTCAATTCCCTTCACTCACCCGGAATAATTATAAATTGTTAATTGCTCACTGGCTCCATCGTCTAATGGTTAGGACCTCGCCCTTTCACGGCGGTAATAGGGGTTCGAATCCCCTTGGAGTCACAAAAAAAGCCGTCAAACGACGGCTTTTTTATTAACTACCCTAAGATTATATCTGATATCTGGATTTAAGAAGCAGTTTCCATAATTACTTAATTTTTATATCTCATTTTTCAAAATGAATAAAAGTAAAGTAATTAGCAGCTAAAATGTCTGCCGCCTTCTTAGCTTCATCTAAATTAGGAAAAACTCCGAATAAAGTTGATCCGCTACCGGTCATAAGCGCAAATTCAGCTCCCAAGTCATATAAACTTTGTTTCAATTCTTTAATTTCCGGATATTTTTCAAACACAATTTCTTCAAAATCATTATTAACCTTATCTTTTAATTCTGAAAAATTATTGATTCCATTATCTATTATAGAATTTAAGCTTAGTTTAGGCTTTTCAGGTATAACTTTTGAATAAGCCCAGGGAGTTGAAACATGAATGCCTGGATTTATAACCAGGATAGGATAAGGAATTTCAAAATTTATTTTTTTAAGTATTTCCCCTTTTCCTTGTGCGAAACTTGGCACAGAATTTAAAAAGAAGGGTACATCGGAACCTAATTGAACTGCAATATTAAATAGGTTTTTTCCGGATAAACCTAAATTATATAACTTATTTAATGCAATTAAAGTTGATGCTGCGTTAGAACTTCCACCACCTAAACCTGCACCTAACGGAATATATTTTTTAAGGATAATTTTAACTGAAAAAGTTTTATTTACATATTCTTCAAGCTTTTGTTTTGCTTTTATAATTAAATTATCGGCATTTGAGTTTAGTATCTCAATATTACTCTCAAACAAAGATGAATTTGATTTTTGTATTATTAATTCATCATGTAACTGAATTGGATAAAATATTGTTTCAATATTATGATAACCATCGGGACGCTTAGATAATATATTTAATCCGAAATTAATTTTTGCAAAGGACTTGAGTGTAATTATATCCATTATCAGTGTTCATTCATTAAATAGATCTCTTAATTCACTTATATGCGAAGGATTTGAACCGCAGCATGCTCCAATGAAAGAGGGGCTTTTAACAAAAACTGATTTTAGGATTTTTTGATAATGTCGCGGAGATACTGAATTTATTATAATATCATCTGTATAATCCCCGGAACCTAAATTCATATAAACTCCCCAATTATAATTAAACTCCACATCATTCAAAATTGTAAAAAAAACATCTGAATTGATACAGTTAAAACTGATTGCCAAAGGTTTGAAGTCTATTATAAAATTAACCGCATCTGTTAATTTAAAACCATCTAATAAACTATTCCCGTTAATAGAAAATAAACTTAAAACAAATGGTATGTCATTTTTACTGCAGTATTCGCAAATTATTTTGATTTCATCAAAGTGACTGTGGGTTTCGTTAAGAATAAAATCTACACCATTATCCAGTAATAAATCAATATGTTTGTGGTGATTGTATTCCAGCTCCTCTATCGACAACGTTCTATTTTTCTGATAGCAGTCTTCGGCTGGAGCATTGGAACCGGCAATAAATACCGGGTAATCAATAACAGCATCTTTGGCAATTTCAACATTCTTCTTTACAAGCTCTTCAGAAGAAAAACCCGAATTTCTTGCTGCAGCAGGATTAGTCCTAAAAGTATTAGTTGTAATTATATCAGCTCCGGCTTCTATATATTCTCTATGAATCTCAAGAATAACTTCAGGATGCTCTATACATACTTTAGACATCCATAGATTATCATCCTTTCTTTCCGCCTTCTGCTGAAGCAGACTCCCCATTGCACCATCAAGAATTAATGGTCTCCCGATTCTTCTGGCAAATGAGAAAGGGTTAATTTTACTGTTTAGAAACATTTACCTTTCGATTTTTAAAATAGAATCCAACTTCATCTATTATTTTATTTAAGTCAATCATTTTAATACATTCAAGATTGTATGGGCATACCTTTTTCCAGCAGGGAGAACAGAAAAGATTTTCCTGAAAAAGCTTAACTCCGCGATCATATAGATCAATTTCTGTCCAGCAGCTTAATCCAAACCATACAATAATGTATTTTTTTAACGCTATTCCAAGATGCATACCGAAAGAATCTCCAGTAATAATTAAATCCGGTATATTCTCAAAGCAGGCCCCACGTCTTAAACCCATATTCGTTGGAGTATTTACTATCTTCCCTTCAAAATGTGAATAAATCTCTCTGTTTCTTTCAGTGTCTTCCGGCCCACCCAGAAGAAGAATTTTATATTCTCCAGTTTGTAATAATTTATCAATTAAATAAACATGCTGTTCTATAGTCATTTTTTTATTAGGATAAAGATTTGAACATCCTGTATTAAATCCAATAACTAAATCATCATTCATTATCCCCATTTCTTCTTTATAATTATTGATAAATTCGTTTTCTTCTTCGGAAAAATTGAAAGTATATTCATCCCTCCTGTATTCCAGTTCGAATGTATCAGCAAGATAATCCTGACCGGTCCTTTGATTTACTCTAAATTTAAGATGATCATCCATTCCGAGATTATAATTGTAAAATGCTCCCTCATTTAAGGGAATAATCTTGCCGTCTTGGTTTAATCCGAAACCAAGTTTTTCTTTTGCCTTAATAGAATTCGTTAAAGCACAAGCATTTTGAGATTTGTCAACATTCATCACATAATCAAATTCAATTTCGTTCAGAATAGCCAATGATTCGGCATCATAAGAATATATCCGGTCAATATATTGGTTGTATAAAAGTAAGGGAGCTGATATTTTCAAAGTTAACCAGTAAATAGTTGATTCGGGAAACTTCCTTTTTAATGCGGGAAGCTGTGCAGTAGTCATCAATACATCACCCATGGCATCAAGATTAATTATAAGGATTTTTTTACCTATTGGAATATTATCCTTACATCCATCCAGCCAGCAGTTGTGATCGGGATAGCAAGGCTTATACCCGGTAAATCTTTTACATGAAGGAACTGGTTTAATCATCCTGCAGAAATCTCCATTAACCGTTTATCCAGAAACGGTTTAAGCTTATTTTTAACTTCTTCAAAATCAATATTTTTCAGATTAGAATTTCGGGTTGATACATACTCAAAGTCAACCCCATAAGGTGACCAGATCATATCATCTGTATCATGAACATAAATACCAAATACCGGGATATGGAATGCAGCTGCAATATGAACTGCAGCAGTATCCGGTGTAAAAATAATACTTAAATTTGATATTATAGCAGCGAACTCATCAAAATTTTCAGAGGAGAATATAGCGGCTTGATTCGTTTTATCATGTATGATATTTTCAGCATAATGTAAATCTTTTGGAGCCGTTATAATCAGGATATTTAAATTTATCCCGGCTTGTGCTTTATAAGTTAATAAAAAATCAATTAAAGATTTAAATTTCTCTACTCCCCAAAAGCGTGCTTCACTTCCGGCTGAAATATTTATTCCTATCAGAAAATTTTTGCTTGTAAAGGTCTTTTTCAAAAAATCATCTGCTTTTCTCAATGAAATATAATCAGGGTAATATCCTATCCAATTCTTTGAATTATCAGCTTTTATATTAAATAATTTAGCTAGCTCAAGCAGCCTGGTTACTATATGCGTACTTTTAGAATCTAACTGTGGAACCGTCTTTGTATAAATGATTTTATTCTCTTTCTCTATTCCGAATTTATTCATGGCTTTACTCAAGGCAATTATATAGCTGACTGTAGTCGAAATATCATAATGTAAATCAACTATGGTATCAATATTTTCTTTTTTTATAAAATTTAAGATTTCATTTATTCCTTTAATTCCTTTTTTGAAAATAATTATTTCATCTACATCAGGATTATTATTATAGACAAAATAGTTCTTTTTATCTGCCAGTATATGGATTTTAGGATTTAACTTTTTCTTTATTAAGTGCAGAACAGGTGTAGTTACCAGCGCATCCCCAATCCTATTTAGTCTTATAAATAATATCCTATTGAATTTAACAGGGAGAGCGGGTTTTTTATTCCTACTGAATTTCGAAGTAAGTAGTAGTATCCGGAGTAATATATTTTTTAAGAAATTCTCTATACTTTTCATTACTACATCTTTTGTACTGAAGTTAGGTTTTATTAAAAAGTATTCGTTAGAAAAAGTACTTTGTGTAACTTTGTGCCTTAGAGACTTTGTGGCTATTACACTATTTTTAAGCTTTTAATTGCCGCAAAGTAAGAACAATTAAAATCTACAAAATTTATTAAACTTTTTTCAGTTTTCTGCCGTTAATATTGGGCAGTAAACCCGTAAATAAACCGAGCAAGGGTAAAAATGCACAAATCTGATAAACAAAAAATATACTGGTCTGATCCGCAAGTTCACCTAAGACAGCTGAACCAATACCCTCCCATTCCAAAAGCAAAGCCGTAAAACAAACCTGATATCATTCCTACTTTAGCCGGTAATAATTCCTGAGCATATACCAAAATTGCCGGAAATGCAGAAGCTAGTATTACTCCAATACATATTAATAGTATTGTCGTCCAGAATAAATTAGAATGTGGAAGTAATAAAGTAAAAGGGGCGGAACCAAGAATTGAAAACCATATTATGTATTTCCTTCCGAATCTATCGCTCAAAGGACCTCCAATCATTGTACCTATTACAATTGCAACAGAAAATATAAATAAATAAAGCTGAGAGTTCTGTACAGAAACATTAAATTTCGATATTAAATAAAAAGTCAGGTAGCTTGATATGCTTGCAATATAAAAATATTTTGAAAATATTAATACTAATAATATGAATATTGAAAAAAATACCTTTCGCCTTGAAACAGCAGTATGGATTTCTGTTTTCTTTGACGGAAGTTCTAATTTTATATGAGAAACAGTTTTTTTGTACCAACCTCCTACCTTTGTAAGAACTACCATTGCAACCAACGCTAATATCGAAAACCAGATAATATTGGATATTCCCGATCCTGTAATTACTATTGCAGCTAACAGAGGACCAATAGATGCTCCTGCTCTTCCTCCAATCTGAAAAATCGATTGCGCAGTTCCACGATTTTCTTCTGATACTAAATAAGCAACCCGTGCAGCTTCAGGATGAAAGACAGAAGAGCCGACTCCAATAAGTCCTACTGCAATTAATACCGTCTCGTAACTTTGCGAAAAAGATAGAAGAATTAATCCTATTAGTGTAAATCCCATTCCGGCTGCCAGAGAATATGGTTTCGGTTTTTTATCTGTATAGTGTCCTATAACAGGTTGAAATATTGACGCAGTTAGTTGAAATGTTAAAGTAATATATCCTATATGAACAAAATCCAGTTTAAATGAATCCTTCAATAAAGGATAAATTGCAGGAATAAGGGATTGCATAGCATCGTTAAGTAAATGAGAAAAGCTTATGGCAAAAAGAATAGGCAAAGCTGCTTTTTTACCTAAATCAGTAATCTTATCTATCTCTTTATTAAAAGTCCCGTTTTTCATATTGGAATGATTTAAAATCTGATACTTTAATTATTAAAAATAATTGCAAAATTAAGCAGAAAAATTAGGAGAGCAAAAAAAATTCAATATAGGGGTGAGAGATTCTATCTCTAAAATAAATAGAGAGGCTGTGTTAAAAGAGACATAAGAAAAAAAAACACGGCTTTAGCCAAAAAACAGCTTTAAGGTAAACTTCACTTTTATTCCATGTAAAATCCCTCAAATTCGGGTTGTCGATATTTTAACCAATATTTTTGAAGGATCTTTATCTCATATGGGAACGAAAATAAATTTTTGTTATATCTTAATGCGGAAACCCATTTCATGATTCTTCGCTGCATATTGCTGAGTTTATAATCAGAGATTGTAGGTGAATAACCATTAAGAACTGTTTCAAAATTATGGATTTTATCTACCATCTTTTTCGTAAGCCAGGGAGTCAAAGGATTCCGGTGTGTATCAAAGTTCTCCCATGAGGGGCTTAGCCAATCTTCCAATGTCTGCGGATACTTAAACCCAAGTTCTTTTGATTTATTTAATAAAACCGATTCTTCAGTTGGTACCGGACTAAAAATATATATTATAACTTCGGTTGAAGGATTTATATCTTTTATCTCCTTAATAAATCTAAGATCATCATTTATTTGTTTTTCGACTTTTGCTGCAGTTTCAGCCGGAAAACCGAGTATGAACGAATATTCCGGAATTATTTCAAATTTTTTTATCCTTAATGCAAACTTTTTAATTTGGTTACCTGTCTGTGTACCTCCTTTATTCATTGCTGCAAGCATTTCATCATTGCCGCTTTCTGCACCAAAGAAGATCATTTTACACCCTGCATCCCGCATTAATTCAAAGGTTTCGTCGTCATATTTATCCATTGTATCTATTCTGCTCTCACCCCACCAGTTTATATTTTCATGCAGCATTAAGCGGGAAAATTCAATCACGCGTTTTTCCGATACAAAAAAATTATTATCAAAGAATTCTATTCCATTTATTCCATATTTATTTTTTAAAGTTATGATATCATTATAAATAACATCAGCCGATTTTGCTTTCCATCGGGCGTTAAAAATAGGTACAATTCCGCAAAAGGAGCATGTAAACGGGCATCCCATACTTGAATGATATGCAAAAGTCTTACTTCCCATAAATGTCTTGCCAATATAATTTTTTATAGGGTAAAATTTATCTAAGGCATCATATGGCAGGTGCTTCAATAAATTTTGATCCGGTATGTCTCCTTTTCTGTTCTTTATAATTTTGTTTTCTTTCCGGTAAATTAAATTTTCTATACCTTCTAACGGTTTATCCAGCTCAAGAGCATCGATTAATTCCGGAAAAGAATTGTCACCTGGACCGCTAACAATGTAATCAATATATCCTGAATTAATAGAGGATATGTATTGGTTTGAAGCAAAATATCCACCCCATATTATTGTTATCTGTGGATATTCAAATTTAATTTTCTTCGTTATTGGGATAGCCTGTTTAATCTGTGGACCGGGCATTACTGTAGCGGCAAAGTACTTATATTCTCCTGTTAAAATATAATTTTTAATCTTATTCCATGGATCTGTTTCTAAATTACCGTCCACTATTACATATTCGTATTTATCCTGTATTGATGCGGCTATTTGAAGAATGGAGATTGGTACCCTGTGATTATACCTTCCGCTTCTCGGATTAAAGAAAATTATTTTGTTTCCTTTTACCATGTTCACTTATTTAATTATGCAATACCAATTTTTGAATATATTTCATTGAATTTTTGGGCAGTATCTTCAACGGTAACATGAATTTCCTGATTATAATCGTTCTTTTTGTAAAGCAGAGTTCTTATTGCATTCAGCATATCCTGATTGATTTTTACATGCAAAAACCTTTTTAGAGTCTGGTAAGAACCCTACATCGAATGAAACTACATAAAGGCCGCAATATAAAGCTTCAAGAAAAACTAATCCCTGAGACTCATATAGTGATGTGTGAAGAAATATTTTAGATCTTCCCATATAGGTAAATACTTCTTCTCGAGGTATCTTTCCCGTTAATAAAATATTTTTTGAGAGCTCCTCCCTGTTGATTATTCTTTCAAACTCAGATTTTTGTTCCCCATCTCCAATTAATACCGTCTTAATAAAAGGGAAATCTTTTTTCAAATTTTGGATTATTTTGATGAACAAAATGTAGTTCTTCAAAGGAATAAAAGAACCAACACCAATCAAGTCGATATCACGATCACAATCGGTTATCTTTATACTGCTTGTATTTTCAATCCCAAAAGGAATGATTAAATTGATTTTCGATTTGATAGTTTCATTAAAAATTCTGGATGTAAAATATGAACCTGAAGTAATGGTCAAATTGGAAAAATTCAAATACTTCAGATATTTATTTGTTCTCTTTGCATCCTGCCCCATTAAAGAAGCCACATGCGGTATTTTAAAAATCTTTGAAAGAAATTGTCCTATAAATGAGCATTCCATAAGCCAAAATGAATGTATACCCTTTACTCTTTCTTTCTTCCTGATTTTTATAAAGTACTTTATGACATAAATCCATGTAATTAATCTGTGGAAACTCCCTCTTCCTTTTCCGCCGGCAGAAAAAACTTTTATATTATTCCATTGGTAAACTTTTTTAACGAAAGGATACTGGAAGCTGATTACAATAATATTTAAAAGAGGATTAACTGAATTAAAATGCTTTGCATATAACTGCAGTGCAGGAATACAAGTTGTATCTTCTTCATCCTTCGGAAATCCGGGAACTAAGAAAACTATACTATCTGACAATTTCATATATATTCCAGCCAGCCCGATTAAATTTCGTTAAGGAGATGCAAAGATGTCATCTTTAAAAGAAAAATTATTTTCAATTTTTGTTAAAATGTAAACACAAGTAAACTTATTTTTTTAGAAAATAAAGATGTCATCTTTAATACTGATTTTCTTGTAACATCTGTTAATTATTTTTAATTACAATCCATGGAAACGGAGAACTATTTTTTGTAAGGAACCTCGAAAAAATATTTTGTTTTCCCGGAATATACTTAAAATGAGGTTTATATTTTTCTAGTTCCTCATATGAATGATGAAAGTAAAAGTCTGACATTTGAGGGAAACCAATTTTATTATAATAATTATACGTTCTTTTTTGTGCTTTTGACATTTCAGAAGAATTATAAAAAGGTGAATCTATAACATGTATTTCACCATTGTGTTTTGTTAAATATAGTAATCGTTCAAATAGATGATGTATATTTCTAAAATACTGGATTGAACTGGCGAGAATAACTATATCAAAATCTCCCAGTTCGAAATAATCTGCAAATATATCGGCATAGAAAAATTTATGATTATTCTGATAACAAAATACTCTCGCTGCCTGTTCCAGTTCAGATTTATTTACATCAACTCCAATCACATAACAGTCCTGAATCATCGCTATATTATGAGTCAGCCAGCCGTTACCGCATCCTAATTCCATAATATTTAATGGTTTTTCTTTATTTTTTATATATTCCTCAAGCCTAAGGATGGATTTTTCTCTTATTCTCCATTCCCTAAACAAAGGATGATTTTTGTTTATTGCAGGCAGATTTTTTACAACTTTATCATCATAAATTCTATTCTCTTTTTTCCTCGTTTTTAGGTATAAACTTTCAAATTCGTTTTTCATATATTCAGACAAATAATAGACACCTTTTTTGATATATAGTTTTTGTTCAGTCATCATATTGAGCCGATAGTATAAAATGATCAGCCATTCTGTTAAAGGGAAAGTAACCCGAAAAGTATCTGTCAAATTGATTCAGGCTTCTGAAAAGTACATGATGCTTTCGTGGGAAATTTCTCATATAAGGGGGAGGTGTAAATGATGCCAGGCCCTGCAGCTTTATTTTTCTGAAGTTTTTTCCCAATGCCTTTAATACTTGACCTGGAGTGTAGTAAAAAGTATTAAAATGTTTTCCTTCAATATGAGATTTCGTCCCATTCTTTTTTAATCTTCGAAATGCTGTTCTAAAATGAAGGCGAAAAACCAAAGCTAATTCCCATGGACAATACGGAGGCATTAAAACTAAGGTCACTCTTCCATTCTTGTTTAATAGATTTGGAAAATGTTTAGTTATTTCCGTTAAATCAGGAGAACAGTTTAATCCTCCGAAGTTTGAAAAGATATAGTCAAAAGTACCCTTGTTTAGCTTATCAAGTTCAAAAAATGAACATTGCTGAATTGAGATGTAATCAGTTAATTGATGCTTTGTAGCTTTATTTTTTAATTGTAAAATCATTCCTTCTGATATGTCTGTTGCATGGACCTTAAACCCATTCCCGGCAAAGAAAACAGCATCGGTACCGGTTCCTGAATTTAATTCCAAAATTTTATCTCCTTCTCTTAAAAAATTCATTACATGAAGTCTGACCTCCTGCCTCATAAATCTCAATATTGGGTGTTCTATTTCATAATCATCATAAATCAATGATTGACGTGAAAAAGCTTCTTTTATATTTTGAAGATTATAAGTATCCATGTCATAAAATTTTTATCAATTAATAGTAACAATTAAATGAGTTTTAGTGACTGGATTTCTGAAAACATTGAATTTTTGTGCTAATGATCATGAGTATGTTGTTAAATTGTTCTAAATATTTAAAATACTTAAGAATAATTTTTTATAATTTTCAAAAAAATTAACAAAAATAATCTGAATTATTGAAATATTTGTAGGTTTTGTATTAAATTGCAAAAGTACTTTTTTCAATTATTAAAAAGGGGAGCCGGATTTGCTGCCGAATATTTTAGTCGTGGAAGACGACAAACCTGCTATTGTTTTATTTGAACATTATTTGAGAAATATTGGAAAAATTGATGTTGCCAATGATGGTGAAATCGCTATTGACCTTATAAATAATAATTCTTATGATCTTATACTCATGGATATTAATCTTAGGGGCGATATGGATGGGTTAGTTTTAACTAGATACCTTCGAGATAAGGAAGAATTTAAAAATATTCCGATAATTGCCGTTACTGCTTTTGGAAAATACTATAAAGACAATGCTCTTTCGGCTGGATGTAATTATTTTTTAATTAAGCCGTTTGAAAAATCTGAATTATTGGATTTGGTATCGAAAGCCCTGAATAAATAAGATTTTCTATAATAAATTGGGAAAATTGTATAGCTTAAAAGTGTGGCTCACCTTGGAGGTAAACCTCACTTTTTGGTTAATGATACCCACCGATAATAAAAAGTAACCTTGTCATCTTTCAAATATAGATTCTTGTATAACAATCGTTATTCACTCAAGCTATGCAGATGTAAAGATGACATCTTTAAAAAACAAAAATTATTTTCAAATTCTATATTAAAATGTAAGTTCAATTAAACTTTATATTAAAAAATAAAGATGTCATCTTTTCAATACAGATTCTTGCGTAACTTCTGTTATTCAACTATTTTGATGGTTATTTTCTATTTCTTTTAATATCTATGAGATTGTTAAAGTTTTTAATCCTTTTCCTAAATATATTTTTAATCATTTCAGGAAAATTATTTAGCCAGGCAATAACAAATAGTATTGTTGTAGGTGGTGTGACTTCTAATTCTGCAAGATTCTGGGTTAGATTATCGGAGCCGGCAGAAATAAATATTGAACTTTCTACTAACGCTTTATTTAATACTTCAATTTTAGGCATTCCGGTTACTACAACTAAAGAATCAGATTTTTCGGGAATTGTAAATGTTTCAGGGTTACAACCTAAAACTAAATATGTTTATCGTGCTTTTGTGAATAATCAGATGGTCGATAATGCAGAAAGATCCTTTATAACTTTTCCGGAACCGGGCGAAACCGGTAAGTTTCAATTTGCTTTTGGTTCTTGTCAGCAATCAGGATCAGGACCGGCTTTAGGGAATGTCTATAAAGAAATAGTAAAACATCATCCCGATTTCTTCTTGCAATTAGGTGATTGGGGCTATCCTGATTCAACAGATAATGTTCCAATGGATAATAATTTCTTTTCTGAAAATTATTCAACTGTCCAGCAAACTTATCTAAATAGATTCGGAATTTCTTACCCGATGGATTCTTTATTTAAGATTGCTCCGGTTGATTATGTTTATGATGACCATGATTTTATGAATGATAATAGTTCGGCTGCAACATCTAGTTTTTTTCTTCCATATAGACCAAATCAATTCGGATCAGATTTTTTCTTAGAAGAGATCCCTAATCCCCCGAATGCACGCACAAACAGCATTAAAGGCTATAAAGAAAATATGCCCGGATATGATTTGCCAAACGAATCTAGAGGCATATATCATAAGTTTACTTACGGAAATACTGAAGTTTTTGCATTAGATTTACGTTCTCAAAGAAGTCCCAATTTAGAAGCATTTATAAAGGATACTATGACCGGTCTTTGGGAATTCAATCCACCAAAATCCCATTCTTTATTGGGAAGGGATAGTTCTCCTGGTAACGGTGAAAGTCAACTGGATTGGTTTCTAAATAGCCTTAAGAATTCATCTGCCGAATGGAAATTTATCATGAGTTCAGTTCCATTTAACATATCTCAGAGCAAAGGGATAGATCTGGGAATTGTTATGCAAGATATTCCATTAAATATACCATTTGGAAACTTTCCTGAAGGAATAACAGGTTTTTATGCAGCCCTTGAATTATGTGATAAATGGGTGGGTTTCCCCTCCGATATCGATACGGTTCTTCATTTTATAAATATCAATAATATTAAGAATGTTATAATTTTAAGCGGTGATTCACATAATGCAGCTATAGATGATGGTTTAAATGCCGGTTTACCTGAGATAATGGCAGGAGGTCTGGATATCCCTAATTCAAAAGAAGTTGCTTTTTTTGAAGCGGTCGGTATTCACATCTGGAATAAAGGTGGACAGGGAATAACTACTCAAAATTTTAATAATTCGTTCGGTATGGTATCTGTCTATGGAAATGATTCCGTCAAACTTGCTTTGGTAGATGAAACAGGTAAAGAATTTGCATCTTATACATTGCCGTCTCAAAACTTAGTATCAGTCAGAAACAATAATTCCGAATTAAAATCTCCGGATATTTTTCTATTATCCCAGAATTACCCTAATCCTTTTAATCCATCTACAACAATCAGTTATTCCGTGTCAAAAGAAAGCCGGGTTAATATATTAATTACGAATATTATTGGACAGAAAGTTGCCGGATTCAATGAAGGTGTTAAGTCTCCCGGAGATTATAAAATATTTTGGAAACCCCAAGCTTTGGCATCAGGAGTTTATTTCTGTATGATAACTGCTGAAACTAAAGACGGGCAGAGTTATCAAAAAAAATTATTAAAGATGCTAAAAATTAATTGAAGTTACTCAGATCTAAAGATGACATCTTTAAAATGTAAAATCATTTTAAATATTTTATTAAAATATAAGTTCAGACTAGCCTTATTTTGAAAAAAGTAAAGATGTCATCTTTCAAATATTGATTTTTGCGTAACTAGAGTAATTAAATACTCTTTTTTTATTATTAAACTAGCAAAGCCAAATTGTAATGCTCTATTTATTGCTATATTGCCATGCAATTAACAATGTAACAATTAAGCAATTAAACAATTTTCTTTCCACTTTTTTATTTAACAGGTGAAATATGAAAAGTCAGGCCCTTAAAATTGGTTTATTATTATTAATTGCCTTAAGCTTAATTTCTTGCAATAAGAAAGAAGAAAAAACTTCAAAGAAGATTGGTGTCACACTATTAGCAAGAGCCCATATTTTTTATAGAGATCTTGAAGATGGTCTAAACTCTCAGGCAGATTCTAACGGGTATCAGTTAATAATAACTTCTGCTGACTTTGATCTTGGCAAGCAGATATCCCAGGTTGAAGATTTTATATCAAGAAATGTAGATGCAATTATTGTCTGCCCTGTAGATTCAAAAGGGATAGGGCCTGCAATCCAGGAGGCAAATAGAGCTAATATACCGGTTTTTACTGCGGATATTGCTGCCGAGGGTGGTAAAGTTGTTTCTCATATTGCTTCGGATAATGTTGCAGGAGGAAGATTAGCCGGAGAATATCTTGCTAAGTTGTTGAATGGAAAAGGGAGAACTTGCAATTATTGATCAGCCTGCAATTACTTCTGTGCTGGATCGCGTAAAGGGATTTAAAGAAGCTATAGCTAAATTTCCTAACTTAACTATTGTATCCGATGTTAATGGAATGGGTGTAAGAGATCGCTCTCTGCAGGCTGCCACAGATGTACTGCAAGCACATCCTAATCTAGCTGGAATTTTCGGGATAAATGATGATTCCGCTTTGGGGGCACTTGATGCAGTTAAACAATTTAATGGAAAAGATATATCTATTGTAGGATATGACGCTACTCCGCCTGCCAGAAAGGCAATTATTGAAGGTTCTGCACTAAAAGCAGATGTTGTGCAATATCCTGTCAAAATAGGTATAACTACAATAAAAGAGATAAAAAACTATTTTGAAGGAAAACAGGTCCCGGGACTTGTCCCTGTTGATGTTGGAATTGTTGATCAGGATTTTCTGAAATCTCATCCTTCTTCCGATTAAAAGGTTCAAGAAAATGAGCTCACTACTTGAAATGAGGAGTATTTCAAAACAATATCCAGGTGTATTAGCACTGGATAATGTTTCATTTGACTTAAATAGTGGTGAAATTCATTGTTTATTAGGAGAAAATGGGGCGGGTAAATCGACGTTAATGAAAATTCTTTCCGGTGCTCTTAAGAAAAATTCCGGTGATATTTTAATTGAAAATAAAGAAGTAGAATACAATTCACCTTCTGAGGCACAGCATTTGGGGATAGGAATAATATATCAGGATTTTAAACTTATTCCTGAATTAACCGCTGCTGATAATATTTTTCTCGGCAGTGAAATCATAAAAAATTCTTTTGCATTTTTAGATAAAAAGAAGATGATTGAACTGGCGGAGAAAGCATTTGATGAACTTGGCGAAAATGTCCCTTTAAATCTTCCGGTTTTTAGACTTAGTGTTGCACAAAGACAAATGGTGGAAATTGCAAAAGCATTAAATCGTAAAATCAAAATTCTTGCAATGGATGAACCGACTGCTTCTCTTACTGCTTCGGAAATTAAGAACCTCTTTAAGGTTATTCAAAAACTGAAATCACAAGGGGTAGGAATAATTTATATATCTCACAGACTCGAAGAAGTGTTTGAAATTGGTGATAGGGCGACTGTATTAAGAGATGGAAAGAAAATTGCCTCCATAAACGTTAAGGATACAAATATTAAGGAATTAATTCAGCTTATGGTGGGACGTGAATTAGCCGGAGAATTCCCGCAGCACACTTATAAACCTAGTGATGAAATTTTGAAATTGAAGAACATCCGGTCAGGCAAGCTTCAGGATATAAACTTAACATTGTATAAAGGGGAAGTTCTGGGTATTGCCGGATTAGTCGGTGCAGGTAGAAGTGAATTAGCAAGAGTAATTTTTGGTGCCGATAAAACTGAAACGGGAGAAATATTTTTAGAAGGTATTAAACAGAATTTTAAATCCCCCAAAGAAGCCATTAATGCCGGAATTGCCTTATTGACTGAAGACAGGAATCTCTACGGTCTTTTTATGGATAGAAATATAAGAGAAAATATTTCTATTTCTAATCTTTCTCCTTTAATGAGAGGGCTTTTTATTGATAAAGCTAAAGAGAAAGATATTGTCGGAAACTATTTCAATCAGTTGAAAATAAAAGCACCTTCACAGGAAACAAAGGTGGAAAATTTAAGCGGAGGCAACAGGCAAAAAGTTGTACTTGCTAGATGGCTTCACACAAATTCTAAACTAATAATTTTTGACGAACCTACTGCCGGTATTGATGTAGGAGTAAAATACGAGATTTATAATTTAATTATTAGTCTTATTGAAAGAGGAATCGGAATTATTGTAATTTCTTCGGAACTTCCTGAGCTGATCGGGATATCGGATAGGATGGTGGTTATGTGTGAAGGGAGGATTACCGGAACCCTTGATAAAAAAGAATTTACACAGGAAAAGATATTAGATCTTGCAACAAAAACTAGATAAGTAATTTTATAGTAACACAAAAAGCAGTATTTGAAACATTACATCTTAATCGTTAGAAATTAAGTTTATATCTCGATTTATATTTAATGAAAAACTGCAATTGTTTTCTGTCTAAAATTGTCATCTTTACATCTGAGAAAAATACACCTAATAAGTCAGTATTATAAATTGTAAAAAAATCCGGATTAAAAATATGTTTACACGGGTTAAAGACAGTAAATACATGCAAAAAATGACAGACTTTAGCTTGACTATTGTGTTTGTTATTGAAGTAATTATTTTTTCACAGTCTTCTCCATACTTCTTTTCAGCTGGAAATTTACTTAATATAACTCTCCAGGCATCAATAACCGCAATAATAGCTGCCGGAATGACATTTGTAATATTAACAGCAGGTATTGATTTATCAGTTGGTTCTCTGGTAGCTTTTTCGGGTGTCTTAACTGCAAGTCTCTTGAAAATTGATCTCCCTCTTTATCTAGTATTTCCTATCGCAATGCTTGGCGGGCTTATTTTTGGTGTCTTATCTGGCTGGGTTGCCGGAATTTTTGTTACCAAATTTAACATCACACCCTTTATAGTTACACTTGCTTTAATGACAATCTGGCGGGGTGCTGCTTTTGTTTATACTCAGGGCAGACCCGTTTGGGAACTACCGGATATATTTAGTTATTTAGGTGAAGGTAGAATCTTAGGAATACCTTTCCCTACTATAATTATGATAATCGTGTTTGTTATCTCTCATATTGTATTAACCAAAACAAAATTCGGACGATATGTTTACGCAGTAGGTGGGAACCTTGAAGCTGCAAGACTGGCAGGAATAAATACTAATTTTGTTCTTATTACGGTATATATAATTTCGGGAGTTCTCTCTGCGGTCAGCGGTATTTTACTTGCTTCCCGTGTTAATTCCGGTCAGCCGAATGCAGGTTTAATGTATGAACTTGATGTAATTGCCGCAGTTGTTGTTGGAGGTACCAGTTTATTTGGCGGAAGAGGAACTATAATCGGGACTTTTATAGGAGCTATGCTGATTGCTGTTTTAAGAAACGGATTGAACTTGATGAACGTAGGTTCTTATGTGCAACAAATAGTTGTTGGTGTGGTTATTCTTCTCGCTGTTCTTCTTGATCAATTAAGACAAAAGTAATTTTAATAAATAAACCGGGTAAAAAATGAAAGCGGTTAGATATTTCTCTTTTCTATTGCTCATACCATTTTTTTTATATTCTCAACAGAATAATATGAAATCAAATGTTGATATAATTTCTAAAAAATTAACTTTCTTAAGTACATTTTCTTATGATGACTGGAAAAAGAGCCCTAATCTTTCAAAAGGAACTATAATTGAAGGAGATCCGGTTTCAATAAATTTTGATGATTCTAAGTGGGAAACACTCAGCATCAATCAAAGTGTTACTGATGATTCGTGCTGGCTCAGAAAAGAGATTGTTCTTCCTGAACAAATGTTGGGTCATCCCGTAAAAGGCAAAATAAAATTACTCCTTTCTGTTGATGATTATGGCTATCTATGGATAAACGGGGAAAGCAAGGGCTATTTTCCGTGGGATGGTGAATTTGTTTTAACTGAAGATGCTAAACCTAAAGAAAAATTTCTTGTTGTAATAAAAGCAATTAATACCGGCGGTCCATTAAGGCTTTTAAGAGCTGAGCTCGATATGGGTATTGTAACTCCTCTTAGAGAAGAAATTCAGGATTTAGCATTGAGTCTAAAAACCGGACAGAAACTGTTAAGCTTTGATACTTACCAGACTAATGCAACAGTTACTTTTGATCCTGGGACTGATAAGTCTACTGTAGATAAAAATGAAAAGATAAAATTAAACAAATTACTGCAGCAGGAGGTATTAAAAATTAATACTGATGCACTTGGAAATGGAGATATTTTAAGATATCGGCAATCTGCTGAATCTGTAGAAAAGGCTCTTAAGCCTGTAGCTGATTACTCGAAAAAGTTCACTCTCTTTTTCGATTCAAATGCCCATATTGATGCTGCATGGTTATGGCGTGATCTGGAAACAAAACTTATTTGCAGAAATACCTTTTCTTCCGTACTCCATATAATGAATGAGAAACCAAAGTTTACTTATACTCAAAGTGCGGCTCAATATTATAAATGGATGCAGGATTTATATCCGGACGTTTATAACGAAATAAAAGCAAGGATAAAAGACGGAAGATGGGAAGCAGTTGGTGGTATGTGGATTGAGCCTGATTGTAATCTTCCTAGCGGTGTGTCGTGGGACAGGCAGCTGCTTTATGCAAAAAGATATTTTAAAGATAGTCTTGGTGTTGATGTAAAAATTGGCTGGAATCCTGATTCTTTCGGATATAACTGGAACATGCCTATGTTTTATCAAAATGCCGGAATCGATGCCTTTATTACTCAAAAAATTGGATGGAATGATACAAATGTTTTTCCTTATAGGGTCTTTTGGTGGGAATCTCCCGATGGTTCAAGAATCCTTTCTTATTTCCCATTCGATTATGTAAATACTATTACTCAAGCTTATGGATTGGTTGATTGGCTGCGACAATTTGAAGCTAATACCGGATTCAGAAAATTTATGATTCTTTTCGGAGTAGGTGATCACGGAGGCGGACCTACAATCGATATGATTAATAGAATTGAACATCTCAAAAACGTTTTTATTTATCCTAATATTCAATATGGAACTGCCTCGGATTATATCAACTGGATTAAAAGTCAGGATCTTTCAAATCTTCCTGTTTGGAACGATGAACTTTATCTTGAATATCATCGCGGTACTTATACTTCTCATGACAAAACAAAAAAATATAATAGGGAATTAGAAAACCTTCTTTCCGAATCAGAGAAATTTTCTTTAATATCTTCCATGTACGGCAATAAATATCCACAGTCCGATCTAAAGGATGCATGGGAAAAAGTAATGTTCAATCAATTTCACGATATTTTACCCGGTTCAGGTATTAGAGAAAATTATATTGATGCTTCTGAAAAATATCAGGAAGCTGAAAAGATTGGTAATTTTACTTTGAGTAATGCCCTCAATGTCATAAGTAAAAATATTAATACCTCTGAAATAAAAGATGGACAGCCAATTGAAATATTTAATCCGCTTTCATGGATTAGAACAGATATAGTTAAATTTAATTTACCGGAAGGTGATAAAAATGACTACTCAGTTTATGATATCAACGGTACTGAAGTCCCTTCTCAAATAGTAAAAAAAGATTATTATACAAATCAGGTTTTATTTATCGCCTCCGGAATTCCTTCTCTAGGTTATAAAACTTACATATTAAAAAAAGGAAAATCAGCTTTACAAACTCGTGATTTAATTGCTGCGGTTGATAAGTTAGAAAATCAATTCTTCAAAGTTACTATAGATACATCCACCGGCTGGGTTAAAAATATTCTGGATAAAAGAAACGGAAAAGAATTGTTTAGAAGTGAAGGAAATAAGCTTCAGCTTCTTGAAGATAAACCAAAACAATATGATGCCTGGAATATCGGACTTACCGGTGTAGAATATCCTTCTCATTTTACAAAAGCTGAAGTATTAGAGAACGGACCTGTGAGGATAATTGTCAGATTATACCGGGATTATCTGAAACCTGGTGTTGTGAAAGATTACCCGACTCCCAATTTCCCGTCTTCGTTTTTTACACAGGATATAATCCTATATAATGGTCTTGATAGAATTGATTTTCAAACAGATGTTGACTGGTGGGAAGAACATACCATGCTGAAAGTTGCTTTCCCGCTTTCATTCAGTGATACAGTAGCAGCTTATGAGATTCCATATGGAAGTATTCAAAGATCAACACAAAGGATTACTAACTGGCAAAAAGCACGATTTGAGGTTCCCGCTGAAAAATGGGCTGATATGACTTTGGGAAATTATGGTGTAAGCCTGCTTAATAATTCCAAATATGGGTATGATATTAAAGATAATGTTATGAGATTGTCTTTATTAAGATCTCCTAAATGGCCCGATCCGACACAGGATATGGGTAAACATAAAATTGATTATGCTCTTTATCCTCATACCGGAAGCTGGCAGGAAGCTGGAGTAGTACAAAGAGGCTGGGAATATAATGAACCTCTGATTCCTGTTTCAAATGGAATTCATCCCGGCGTTTTGCCAGACAGCGATTCTTTTATAAAATTAAAAGATGATAACCTTGTATTAACAACTGTTAAAAAGGCTGAAGATTCAGATGCGTGGATTTATCAATGGTATGACTCAAAAGGAAGTGAAACGGAAGCAGTTCTAACATTACCTAAAGTACCAAAGAAAGTCGTTGAATCTAATTTTGTGGAAGATGATGGAAAGCCAATCTCTTTTGATGGGAAAGTTGTTCGAATAAAAACAAATAAGAATTCTGTTAAGACAATAAAGGTTTATTATTAATTGAAGAAATATGCAATAAACTAGACTCCGCTGAATGCACTGAATCCGCCGTCTACGGGAATTATTGTACCGGTTACAAATTTGGAAGCATCGCTTGCGAGCCACAGTGCGGTTCCGATAATCTCATCAGGAAGACCAAATCTTTTAAATGGCGTAATACTAATTATCGTCTTGGCTCTTTCGGTTAAAGAACCATCTTCATTGGTTAAAAGGTGTTTGTTTTGAGTAGTTAGAAGAAATCCCGGAGCAATTGCATTAACTCTGATTCCGTTGCCGAATTTTAAAGCCATCTCTACAGCCATCCATCGTGTAAAATTATCAATTGCAGCTTTTGCTGCAGAATAGCCGACAACACGGGTTATAGCCCTATATGCAGCCATTGAAGAGATGTTTATAATTGAACCTTTCTTCTGCTTTGCCATTGATTTTCCGAATACTAACGTCGGCATGACAGTCCCTTTTAAGTTTAAATCCGTTACTTTTTCAAATTGTTTAATCTCAATATCAAATACACTCTGATCAACTCCAATTGTCGCTCCCGCAATATTTCCCCCAGCAGCATTTATCAAAATATCTATTTGTGAAAATTTGTCGAGAATTTCATCATTCACATTTTTAATATTATCTTCATCGAGGACATTGCATTTTAAACCAATGACTTCGCTATTCTCTTTAGTCAAACTTTCAACTTTTTCCTGGAGGGTATCTTCATTACGGGCGAGCAGTACTACTTTTGCTCCCGAATTAACCAAACCTTTGGCAATTTCGCTTCCGATTATACCGCTGCCGCCGGTTATAACTGCAACTTTATTCTCTACATTAAATATATTTTCCAGATAATGCATAGTGTCCTAAAGAAATAATTAAGTCGAGTAAAATAGATGTAAAGATGACATCTTTAGAAAACAAAAATCGCTTTCAATTTTAATTAAGATGTAATTCAGATAAATCTTATTTCTAAAAATAAAGATGTCATCTTTTATATTTGCACAACTATCGTTTATTGATCATTTACCCATCTGCTTTATTCTTTCTATTTCCTGCTCAATACCCTGATCATTGGGGTAATAACTCTTCAATTGATTCAAGATATCTACTGCTTTACCATATTCTTTTAGTTTTATGTAGATATCCGTCAGCATACTAAAGGAATTATAAGGAGAATTTATCTGGTTAACGCTCGTTTTCAGGTTTGCTATAGCTGTCGGCTCAACTTCAGAGGCTATTTTTTTGAATTTATCGAAATCACCTGCATTGTAATATATAATTCCTACATTGTATAATAATCTATAATCCATGCTTATATCTTCACGAGGAATTTTTGTTTCCATTACATCAAGCGTCTTTAATGCCATTTTATTATTCTGAAGATCTGATTGATAATATGAAGCCAGACGTACGAAAACATTTCTATAATTTTGTATAAGACCATCCTCCATATCGGTAAAGAATATATTTTTATTATTTAATCCTCTGAATAAGAATTGCGGACTATACCCTTTAGAAATAGTTATGCTGCTATCAGGGGTTAGAAATTCTTTTTGCAGCAATGGTACATCAATATAGTCGCTCCTTTCGGGGCTCTTTTGCGGTACCACTCTATAAGTTAAACCATCAAGCTTTAAATAATCATCCAATCCTATATAGGAATCTCTGGAACAGGTAGAAGCAAAATATATTGGTCTGTCCCAGCTGTTTGATCTTATAATATCAAGCACAGCCAGGTCCTGGACACGCAGCCCTTTTACATTTCCAAACTGGATGGTATTAGGCACTCTGAAAGAAATTTTTCCGGTTTTTATGACAGAGGAATCGGTTACATCATATTTTTGAATATCTTCCTTTGAAATGGGTACTGAAATAACATGAGGATCCCATTGCTGGGGTTCTATATTCTCCAATTCCGCATCGCTCATCTGGAATTTTACTTTTTCAGCTCCGTATGGTTCAGTATCTTTTAGTTGTTTTAAGTACCAATTTGTATTTGCCAGGCTTAAACATACTACCCTTACATCCCTTCGTACTCCTTCAACATATTGCAAATACCAGAGTGGAAATGTATCGTTATCTCCGCCTGTAAAAATAATTGAGTTTGGTTTGCAGCTTTGAAGCAGATTATATGATAAATCCCATGGCAGCCAATTTTTAGAACGGTCATGAGTGAAATAATTTGCCCGAAGCATATGGATTGGTATCAGCACAATTAACAATGCAGCAATAGAATACCCGGCTAATTTTTGGTATTTAATATCTTTAATCTTTCCGGTAATTAATTCAATTAATTCCTTAGTACCGATGGCAATCCATATAGCAAAAACAAAATAGGCCCCCGCATAAAAATAGTCTCTTTCCCTTGGCTGGGGCTGCTGTTGATTTTGATAGAATGCTGTAAGATATCCCATAAATAGAAATAATATTAAGAACCAAGATGCAAGTTTCCAGTCCTTCTTGAAATGGAAATAGATCCCCAGCAAACCAATAATGAAAGGAATTCCCCAAAATTCATTCCATTTAACTCCTGCATCCTGAACTGTTGATTCTCTTCCGGCATAATTCCAGAGCAGATATCGCGTAAACATATGGCTCACCTGATAATTCCAAAAGAAATCAAGATCGCTGGAATAATCTGTATATGTCTGCCGGTGCATAGGATCATCTGAAAATCTTCTCTTAAAAATTGGAAAATCTCCATATTGTTCACGGTTTAAATAATAGACAAGATCCTTAAAATTATTTGGTGAATTTTCATCCATAGGAGTATTTTCATTGGATCTAATAATTATCATTGAATACGTGGTAAATCCTATTAAAGTAAACATGAAACATAGAGCTGCCAGATTGAGCACAGATTTTTTATTTTTCATGGTCCAATGTACAAGATAAAGCAGACCAGCCAGTATAACTAGAAAAATTAATAAATTGGTAGTTAATTCAGGTCCGCCAATCCATAAAAGAAGTGTAGGAAATAACTTAACGACACCCGGGATATGCTATAGCTAATACCACACCTCCAACTGCTATAGGGAAATAAAACGAATTTTTATTAAATACCTGCTTTCTAAAAATTGCTATGTATACTGCAGTTATTCCAATCATTATCCATTTAAATTTCGAATCAAAAGCTTGATATTGAGTAGGCGAGGGGGGTTGTGAGCTAGTCTGTGAAGCCCATAAAATAATTGAGATAAGTGCTATAATCCCTAAATGAAAAAGAAAAATATATCCTGACTTCTTATACATTTCATCATCGATAACATACCTCTTCATTACCACTACACCAATGAATGTTAAAATCGCGAGAACACTCATAAGATGTACGCCTGCAGCAATGCCAATTATATAAGCCATTAAGACTATGTACTTTTCGTTCCCGGGTGTCCCGGATTTTTCTAGCCATAACATCATCAGCCAAACGACCAGTGCAAATAATAATGTACTTAATGAAAAATAATTTGATTCCGTTGCATTAAACCAGAATGTATCACAAAAGGATAAAGTTAATGCACCTATAGCTGCTGATAAATAAGTTATAAGCTTATCGGAAAAATCAGCGTATTTTTCTTTTTTATAATGTTCAATTATTCTTATCACTATTAAATAGAGCAGCAAAACAGTGAATGCAGCAGAAAATACCGAAACTAAATTAATTCTGAACCCTATATCATTTGCAAAAGGAATTATTGAAAAAATCCTTCCGATTAAAAGCCAGAAGGGTCCTCCGGGGGGATGAGGAACCATTAAAGAAT
Source organism: uncultured Ignavibacteriales bacterium (assembly GCA_963848195.1). Classification (GTDB taxonomy): domain Bacteria; phylum Bacteroidota; class Ignavibacteria; order Ignavibacteriales; family Ignavibacteriaceae; genus CAVQBP01. Next base: position 129,827 of record CAWKCY010000002.1, read on the forward strand.
AAGATGCTGCGGATATTTCTCCCGGATCCCAGAAGGATACTGAACATTGAACTGTTAATAGCAAAACAATCAATGATGTTAAAAAGACTAATGCTCCAATTATCCTGCGGAGAGAGTCGTTTTTCATGTTTTTCCTTTATAGACTTCAGACGATAAATTTTATTTAAACCACAAATTTATAAAAACCATATAATATTTACACTATATAAATCAGTCTGTTTAAGACGAAATAAATATTTTAGGGGTTAAAGGCTGTGTGAAAATATAAATTGTAGGGTGATTCTCCGAATCGCTAATGCGAATTTTGATTGAATTTATAATAAGTTAAACGAAACAGAGTTTCGTTCTACGCTTTTCAAACAGGTTCTTTATCCAACGGATAGGTTTATCCAAACGGATAGAAAAAGATAGGGGCTAAAGCCCCAATTCTATTCATAAAGTCAAAAATCAGTTCACTAAAGTGAACTGCAATAGATTCGCTATTGAATCAGATTTGAAATAAAAAGGAAATTGTATGTGGCTGAAGCCTTGATTCTATTCATAAATTCAAAAAACAGTTCACTAAAGTGAACTGCAATAGATGGGGTTTATTAAAATAGGGTTAGATTATCCCCTCAGCTTATCCAGATAAGTATTTAAAAGTTTGATTTCAACTTCATTAAGGTTTGCCATGAACTTTTCCATCTCTTTTTCTTTAGGATCAAGTTCGGAAAGTAATTTAAGTCCTTTTTCAGTTATATAAACATCCACATTTCTCCTGTCACTTTCACAAGTATGCCTGTTCACTAATTGTTTTAACCTTAATTTTTCAACCAATCTCGAAACATCAGACATTTTGTCAAGCATCCGTTTCTTAATCAACTTGACGGTTGCAGGGTTGGGGTGCTGGCCTCTTAGGATCCTTAAAATATTATATTGCTGAATGGTTATGTCATACGGTTTTAATTGTTTTATCTGCTTTTCCATCATCCAGTTATATGTAAAAACAATATTTACCAATGCTTTGTGATATTCACTCTGAAATTCTCTTTGTACTATTTCTTCTTCCAGCTTCATATTCTTTATTATTTCAATCGATAATAGACAAAAAATTCACATCTTATTCTATAAATAGCGGAAAATAGTGAGCCTTGAAATTCTTATTTGTACTAATGGAAATGTAATCAGTATAAGTTAATATTTCCATTTAACATAAACAAATAACTTAAGTTACGCAAGAATTAGTATTTGGAAAGATGAAAGTCTTAAATAACCATAAAATGATTTTGTCCGATTGGAGAGATAAGGGTGACTTTACAAATATTTTTGTCACCCTCTTTTTATTAAATTTATTCTTCTTCTTGCTTTATTACTTCAATATCACAAACTATATTTATATTCTTTCCAACCATAGCGCCGCCGGTTTCCAGAAGATTATTCCATTTTAAACCGTAATCAAATCTGTTTAAAGTTCCTTTCACATTAAAACCGGCTCTGGTATTTCCCCAAGGATCCTTAATTTGTCCGCCATACGTAACATCTAACTCAATAGGTTTGGTTATATCTTTAATAGTTAAATTTCCCGTCAACTTATAGTTCTCATTGTTAATTTTTTTTATCGAATTGCTTTCAAACTTAATTTTCGGGTAATTTTCAGCATCAAAGAAGTCGGCAGACCTTAAATGATTATCTCTGTCTTTATTCCTTGTGTCAATACTTTGAGTATCTATAATCAGTTCAATATCACTTGTGGTTAAATCATCTCCCTCATTTCTCAGTTTGAAATCAAATTTATTAAATTGACCTTCAACTTCAGAAATTACCATATGCCGCGCTAAAAACCGGATTTTTGAATGTACTTCATCAATTATCCATGATTGAGATTTAATTACCTCTTCAGCTATATTCCTATTTGCGTCCATTACCAAGCTCCTTTATTTTATTTGAATTAATAACAGCACAAATATAAGTGATAACAATATAAGTTACAACATCTATTGTTATACCATTGATATGGAGCATAGTAAAAGCTGTTTTTGAATAAAATTAAGGCGGAAAAGAATTTAACCCAAATAAACCTTCAAATTTTGGCTTCTGGAGGAATGTCTTAATCTTCTTAATGCTTTTTCTTTAATTTGTCTGACCCTCTCCCTTGTCAGATTAAACATTTCCCCAATTTCTTCTAGCGTAGCGGAATTCTCGGAATTGATGCCGAAATATAATTTAATTACTTTTGCTTCTCTTTCACTGAGAGTTGAAAGGACAGTATCTATTTCATTTTTTAAGGATTCCCGCATCAAATTATTATCAGGGTCCGGTTGTATTGTATTAGCTATGACATCAAGCAGGCTGTTTTTTTTATCTTCCCCCTGAGAAAATGGCGCATCCATGGATACATGACGGCCTGCCATTTGTAATGTATAAGCAATTTCATCTGCATCCATTTCCAATTCATTTGCCAGTTCTGCAAGATTGGGAGTTCTATCATATTCCTGTTCTAAATGATTATAGGCTTTTCTCACTTTATTTAAAGCACCGACTCTATTTAAAGGAAGCCTTACTATTCTTGACTGTTCGGCAATTGCCTGCATAATTGATTGGCGTATCCACCACACTGCGTAAGAAATAAACTTGAATCCACGAGTCTCATCAAACCTCTTTGCTGCTTTTATAAGACCAAGATTACCTTCATTTATTAAATCACCTAAAGACAGCCCCTGGTTCTGGAATTGTTTTGCTACGCTTACAACAAACCTTAAATTTGCTTTAGTAAGGACTTCAAGTGCACGGTGGTCTCCTCTTTTAATCCTTATTGCTAATTCTATCTCCTGCTCAGGTGTAATCAAATCGACTTTCCCGATTTCCTGGAGATACTGATCTAAAGACTTACTCTCTCTGTTCGTAAATTGTTTGGTAATTTTCACAACTTCTCCTCATTCTTGACGATTAAGCAGCATAATTAATCTCAATGTAAAATTATTTATAAAGAAATTCAACTTCTCAATATGATATTTTTATAACTTTTACTAAAGGTTAATCTCTGAACTAAGATTAAAAATTTAATACCTAAAAATCAAATGTTTTTTTCATTATAATTGATCATTAATTATTATTTATTTTCTGCTAAAATATGAAAAATGTTTTCTTCCTTAGTTTGATTTTGTTTTATTCAATATACTATTTCTATGGATGTACTTCAAAGGAAATAGTGAAAGAAAAAACAGCGCCGGAAACCAAAATCGATACATTAGTAAAGATAGACTCTTTAATTAAAATCGATTCCGAGAAGGTCGAATCTATAAAAAAAGAAATAAAAGGGAAGAACATTTCACCTACTTTTTCATTTATATCTCTCCTGGATGCAATTACAACTAATGATATAAATAAAGTAGTGACTGTAAAGCTAAAGAAGGAATATTCATATAATCCTATTAGAGAAGAGGATGTGAAAAGTCTTTATTCATTCTTTAAAGCTTATTTAGGGGATAGATTTAAAAATTATACTTTCCATATAAAAACTGCTGGTTATGATATCGAAGAATTAATTCCCAATTATTATCGTTCCGGTTATACTAAGTATGATTATAACAGAATTCCGCGCAAAAAAAAGTTACCCGATGAGATTATCAGAAATATCAGCAAAAAATATTATCCGGTTAAAGGGTTATTAAATAGAAATATAGCATTATGGCCAAGCCACGGATGGTATTATGAAAATAAAGAAGGTAGATGGAAATGGCAGAGAGCAAGATTATTTCAAACCGTTGAGGATTTATTACCCTTTTCCTTTGTTACTAAGTATTTAACTCCTATGCTTGAAAATGCCGGGGCAAATGTCTTTATGCCAAGGGAAAGGGATATTCAAAAGAATGAAATTGTTGTGGACAACGATTACCATACAACTGATTCTTTTATTGAACAATCAAATGATAAAAACCATTTATGGAAGGATGGATTAGGGAAGGGTTTTGGGTACGGAAATCCTCCATATCCTAACGGATTAAATCCGTTTGAACAGGGCAGTTACAGAATGGTTCAAGCAGATTCAGTTATTTCGGCAGAAGTTGATTGGATCCCCGTTATACCTGAAACAGGATATTATTCGGTTTATATCTCTTATGTTTCATCACCTATCGGTATTACTGATGCTCATTATACGGTATATCATATGGGAGGAATAACTAATTTCCTGATAAATCAGCAAATCGGCGGAAAGACGTGGGAATATTTAGGTGAATTCAAGTTTTTGAAAGGATATCATCCCGAAAGCGGAAAAATAGTGCTGACTAATGAGAGCAGTGATTTCAAGAAGTTAATTGTTACAGCTGATGCGGTTAGATTTGGAGGAGGGATGGGAGTTATATCAAGAGAGGGAAGTACTAGTGGAAGACCTAAGTTCACAGAGGGAGCAAGATACTGGCTTCAATATAGCGGGATGCCGGCAGAATCTGTTTATGATCTTAATGATAATCAAAATGATTATAATGATGATTATCAGAGCAGGGGTGAATATGTAAATTATCTTTATGGAATACCATTCGGGCCAAATAAGAATAGGAATGTTAAGGGTTTGGGAATTCCGGTTGATCTTTCTTTAGCCTTTCATACTAATGCCGGAGTAACAAACAATGATACTACTTACGGAACTATGGCAATTTACAGTATTGAAGATTTCAATACTTCTAAAAATTTTCCGGATGGGGTATCCCGGATGGCGAACAGAGATCTTGCAGATATAATTCAGACACAGGTTGTTGATGATATCAGGCAGAAATATGATACAACCTGGAATAGAAGAATGCTGTTTAACTCTAAATATAGTGAAGCAGCACGGCCGAATGTTCCTTCCGTATTATTGGAACTTTTATCACATCAAAATTTTCTTGATATGAAGTTTGCCCTTGATCCTGGTTTCCAGTTTGATGTATCGAGAGCAATATATAAGGGGGTTTTGAAGTTCCTATCTGTCCAATATAATTATAATTATGTGGTTCAGCCTTTGCCGGTCAGCCATTTTACCTCGAGTTTGAGTAACGATACAGTTTTATTGCGATGGAGACCGGAATATGATCAATTAGAAAACACTGCAACGGTTAATAAATATATTGTTTATACTAGAATAAATGATAGTGGCTTTGATAACGGGCAGATAGTGTTGACGCCGGAAATAAAACTTGCCGTTGATACGGGGAAAATATACAGCTTTAAAGTAACCGCATTGAATGATGGCGGGGAAAGTTTTCCATCTGAGATTCTTTCCGTATGTAAAATGCAAAACCGTAAACCACCTGTATTAATTATCAATGGTTTTGACAGAGTTGCTGCACCTGCATCGGTTGATTCGTCAGGCTTTTCAGGTTTTCTGAATTTTATTGACGCAGGAGTCCCATATAAACAAGATGTCAGCTTTACCGGAACGCAATACAATTTTGACAGTTCTTCGAAATTTATTTCCAATGATGCTCCGGGATATGGTGCAAGCAATGGTAATTATGAAACTCAGATTATTGCCGGAAACAGCTTTGACTTCCCTTATATTCACGGCAAATCTTTAAAAGCAAATGGATTTTCTTTTATTTCATCTAGCAGGGCTGCCGCATCAGATGGAATGATTGATTTGAAGAAATATAAATTTATAGATCTTATTCTTGGAGAGGAAAAATCGACTCATAGGGAAAGAGTATACCTTGATTCTGCCAAAGGATTGAGATATCAAACATTTCCAGATAAGTTAATCCAAAAAATTAAAGATTATTGTTTATCAGGAGGAAATTTATTTATATCAGGTGCTTATGTCGGGAGTGATTTATTTTACAGTAAAGATCCGGTTAAAATAAATTTTGCAAATACTTATTTGAAGTTTAACTGGGATACGGATCATGCTTCAAAAACAGGGAAGTTTCAATCTTCAAGCAGCCGGTTTTTACCGGGAGACGAATTCGCATTTAATGTTGAGCTAAATGATTCTGTTTATGCAGTTGAAGCTCCCGATGCAATTACTCCTACAGATGAAAGTGAAACCATATTCCGTTATTCTGAAAATAGATTTAGTGCTGCGGTTGCTTTCAAAAAAAATTATGGGGTTATAACGTTTGGATTTCCTTTTGAGACTATATTAGGAGGAGAAAATAGGGAGCAGATAATGAAGGCAATGCTTCAGTATTTTGGGTTATTATAAATAATAAAAAAGTTATAATTGAGGAAAATAGTATAGCCTTATCGGAATAAACTTTATATTTTAAGAAAGTAAATTGCTGTATATTTTAAAGGAAGATTGGAATGAAATTTTTCAAGTTCATAATCTTGCTGCTCCCCTTATTTTATCTTAGCTGCTCAACATCATACAAGAATATATTTCCTACACTGAATGACGGAAAATATGATTCTGAATTCCCTTATAAAGGCGCCTCAAAACAGCTTGAAGAGATAAGCAATACCATTCAGAGAGTGAACTGTATTGCATTTTATAATTCCTTTCAGTTAAAAGAGAGTAGTAATGTTAAAAGATCAGATATAAACACAGATATAATAGAAAAGAACCTAAGACAAAAGATTTTATATGAAAAAACCAGTTCAGGTACAGCTACAATATTATCAAATAAAGGGGGCTACGTAGCTTTATTAACTGCTGCTCACGTAGTCAATTTTCCGGATACTATTATTACATATTTCTCTGATGCTAATGGAATATTTACTGATTACGTTGAGAGTGTTTCCATTAAGGAGAGCCAAAAGAATTATATTGCAGGTTTTCCTGACGGGAGCCAGGTTAACATTGTGGTTATTGATAATTCGGCTGATGTTGCTATACTGGGAAACCAGTATCCCCCCCCATTTTCAATTAAATTATCTGTTTTTAATTATCCAAACGGCTCAGCTAAAGAATTAGAATGGGGGAGCTTCGTTTACATTTTTGGTTTTCCATTAAATTACAAGATGATATCTAAGGGGATTGTAAGCAATCCTTTATTGAACAAAGATGGAAGTTTTTTAATTGATGCTGATGTTAATAGAGGATTCAGCGGCGGAATTGTACTTGCTATCAGGGATGGGATTCCTAATTTTGAATTGGTTGGAATAATTCAATGGATGCCTGAAGAAACGGTCTCTATATTATCTCCTCCTAAAACTTTAAAAAATTATAATGAATTAATACCATATAGTGGAAGCGAATATATTAACCAGATAAAATTGTATAATTACGGAATTACTAAAATTATACCTATAGAGGTTATTAAAGATTTCATTAAAAAAAATCAAAATTATTTATCTAGTAGAGGATATGAATTGACGAATTTTTTCAACGAAACAAATCAATAAGTTGGATAAATTGCTTAATTGTCAAATTGTTCATATTGTTCTGTGTTATAATTTTTTTGCATGGATAGTATTTAACAAATTAAAGTTTTTATAGATTCTAAAGTTATCACAAGGGATTGTGGAGGGGCTGACCATAAAGTAATTATTTTCTAAAAATGGCACGCAGATGACGCAGATTTTAACGGATTTTCACTGATTTTTAAATAGAAAATTACTTTTTGGTCAGCCCCTCGTTAATAGAGGTTAGATATTTTTGCTACAATAATGAAACATCTACGATAATGTTTAGCTTGCCTAAAGATGACATCTTTTGGATACGATAATCCCGGAATGTTTAAATTTCTACGGGAATATTAAAATAATATTTAAGGAATAAGTTGAATAGAACCCCTTTACTAAATGGAATGGAAAGCTTCTACCAGGGAGAAGAATTATCGAAGCTCGATTCTATTCCATCTAAAGCCTGCGAATGAGCGTGCAATTCATTTAGCTTATGGATTATAAGCAGAATTGCTTTCCTCTTTTCCTCAATTAATTCGGAAATAAAAGAGGATACTTCAGGCAGGTTGCATTCGGAAACTACCCCTTCGTAAAAACGTACCATTGCTGCTTCTTTTCTTAATGCGTCGCTTAACATTGCACATGAATTTCTGCATGTATGCATACACTTAATTTCGTCTTCGTTCATATTTACCTCAACTGCAAGGTTATTTATTTTATTTATTTATACTTGAATAGATTCTGTAATTAATTTTTTCCCAATTTCCAGAGCTTGTTCATTTAATGGTATTAAATGATGATGCCTATCGGGAAGAACTTTCTTTAAAAGCCTGTATAATGTTTTCAATCTTCACTATAGGGCGTTTTTCTAAAAATGCTCCTACCATTATCATATTAGCGACCTGCTTCTTCCCTAATTTTTGCGCTTCGGCATTAGAAGGAATCCCAATTATTTCAATGTCCGGACGTGTTGGCGGATTAATTATTGTTGATTCTTCATACAATAAAAGTCCCCCTTCTTTTACACTATATTCAAATTTTTCCATAGAAGGCTGGTTAAGAATAATTGCCGAATCAAATTTCGAAATAATAGGAGAACTAATTCTATGGGAAGAAACAATTGTAATACAATTTGCAGTTCCTCCTCTCATTTCAGGGCCATACGAAGGCATCCAGCTTACTTCTTTATTTTCGATCATTGCTGAGTAAGCAATGATCTGACCCATCGAAAGAACTCCCTGTCCTCCAAATCCTGCAAAAATTATTTCATGTTCCATACTAAAAACCTTAGATTTTTTAAATCTTTTTTTATTTATTTAGGGACTTTAATATCACCCAGCGGATAAAGAGGAAACATATTCTCCACAAGCCACTTGTTAGCTTCAAACGGGGTCATTTTCCATCCAGATGGGCAGTTGGAAACTACTTCAATAAATGAAGTTCCTTTTTTCAAATCTTGATTCTCAAACCCTTTAATAATTGCTTTTTTTAATTTCCTTACCGAGTTTGCAGTATGAACTGCCTGCCTTGTTACATAATAAGCACCCGGCAGATTAGCAATTAAATCAGTAATTTTTAACGGATAACCAATTGTGGTAGCGTCCCTGCCATAAGGAGAAGTTGAAGTTACCTGGCCTAATAAAGTAGTTGGCGCCATCTGCCCGCCGGTCATTCCATAGATAGCATTATTTATAAAAATAATTAAAATATTCTCTCCGCGATTAACAGTATGAATTGTTTCTGCTGTTCCAATAGCGGCAAGATCTCCGTCACCCTGGTAAGAAAATACATACTTATCAGGCAGAACTCTTTTAATACCCGTAGCAACAGCACTTGCCCTTCCATGAGCAGCTTGCTGCATATCAATGTCCATATAGTTATATGCAAATACCGAGCAGCCGACCGGAGCAACCCCAACAGTCTTTTCCTGTATTCCCATTTCTTCAACTACTTCCATCAATAATCTATGGACAACACTATGTCCGCATCCGGGACAATAATGAAAAGCAGTATCTGTTAAAGCTGAAGGTTTTTTATAAACTACTTCAAGATCTTCTAATTTTAATTCACTTTCCATAAATATTACCTTTTTAATAGGTCTGAAGTATTAAACTTCACTTAAATGTTTTTCAAGAAGGATTTCAATTTCTTCAACTACCTCTTCCGGAGAAGGAATCATTCCTCCCATTCTACCTTTATAATGAACCGGGCATCTGCCGTTAGCAGCTAAGGCAACGTCTTCAACCATTTGACCGGCATTCATTTCTATAGTAAGCATAAATTCTACTTTTAATGCTAATTCCGAAATTATCTTTTTAGGGAAGGGGTAGAGAGTAATAGGTCTTAGTAAACCTACCCTTAAACCTTTTTCTCTAGCCTGGTCTACAGCTTTCTGGCATATTCTTGATGAAAGACCGTAAGCAACCAGAAGAACCTCAGCATCGGAAGTTTGAATTTCTTCATATCTGACTTCATCCTGAATTTTTTTATATTTCTCCTGTAATTGAATGTTGATCTGTTCCATTTTTTCAGGTTCAATGAACAAAGAAGTGATAATATTTCTTTCTCTGTCTTTTGTTTTACCTATTGTTGCCCATGGACTTTGGCTGTATGGGAGTGAACCTTCGGGTGGTAAAGCAACTTTTTCCATCATTTGACCTAAAGCTCCATCGGCTAAAATCATTGCAGGGTTGCGGTATTTTTCAGCGAGTCTGAAAGCATCGAAAACAAAATCTGCCATTTCCTGTACGGAAGCAGGTGCTAATACAATTAAATGATAATCGCCGTGTCCTCCACCTTTAACTGACTGCCAGTAATCCCCCTGCGAAGGCTGAATAGTACCGAGTCCCGGACCTCCACGATTAACATTAACAATTAAACAGGGAAGCTGAGCAGAGGCAATATATGATATACCTTCCTGCATTAAACTTATGCCAGGAGAAGAAGAAGATGTCATCACTCTTGCACCGGCACCGGCAGCACCATAGATCATATTGATTGATGCCACTTCACTTTCAGCCTGAACCACAATCCCTTTTCTTTTGGGCATCTCTAATGTAAAATACTCGAGTACTTCAGACTGTGGAGTAATTGGATAACCAAAGTAGGCATGAATTCCAGCTCTTATTGCAGCTTCTGCAAGAGCTTCATTCCCTTTCATTAAACGAATGTCTTCGTTTTTATTTAAAACTTTTTCCATGTTTATATCCCGCTTTTTTAGGAGAAAATTATACAGCTTTCTTCAAAACAGATTTAGGCTGCCTGTACACAGTTATTGCTACATCAGGGCATACCAATGCACAATTAATACACCCGGTACAATTGTCCTGGATTAATTCTGCAAACCGGTAGCCTTTAATATTGATCTGTGAGGATAAGCCGAGACTATTTTGAGGACACGCAGTGATGCATAATTCACATCCTTTGCAAATATCCCTTTCTATTACTACGGTTCCCCTTATCATGGTAAACTCTTTTTTATTAATTGATATTTTAATAATATCATTCGAAGTCAATATATATGCCATCTTAACAGTCCGTAATATTCCCTATAATTTCCCTAAATTATTATATATTTATACTACCCGATTACCACAACTAAGAAATGATTGAAGCTTCATTCTCTTATTTTAGAGATTGTTAAATAATTCTACAGTCAAAATCAAGCTTGTAACTGTATAGAAAATCAACAATTTAGGGTATATGGTATAAGGTATAGGGCATTGCTGAAGATAAACTACTTTACGCTCAGGTATTCAGTTTAATATTTTGAGCAGAGTTATGACGGAGTTATAGTGGAGTTAACGGCTGTTAGATGGCCATTAGATGGCCATTAGATAGGAATAGATTATATCTTCTATTTGAAGCTTAGTGAAATTATAATCAGAAGAAAAGGAGCAATATGATTTAATATAAATTTTCATTTTCCTTCCGAATATAAAAAATAATAGATTATTGTCAAAAATTTTTAATGAGTCATTGATAACAGTAAAGCCATAAAGCAATTAAAGAATTAAATAATTAAACGCTCCTCCCTGAAGACCTTTTAATAATATTCATCCTTCTAGATTATTTTTTCATTATTTCAATGAAAATCACAGTATTTTTATTGAAAAGGTCTCTATATTAAACTAAATTGCATAGACAAATGGAAAAGATTTATTTTACAAAGATGAGCGGTGCAGGAAATGATTTCATTGTAATCGATGAAAGAGAGTATCCCGGTATATCATTAACTCCGGAATTTATATCAAAGCTATGCGATAGAAGAAATGGAATTGGTGCTGATGGTATTATTAATATTGCTGATCTTCCGGATTATGATTTCAGGATGGATTATTATAATGCAGACGGCACATCAAAAACTTTATGCGGAAATGGTGCAAGGTGTGCAATTAAATATGCACAGTTTAGCAATAGATTAAGGAACGGAAAAGCATCTTTTGTAGCAAATGATAATATATATTCGGGTGAAATGCTTGAAGCTGAAAAAGTTAAATTTAACTTAAATGAACCTGAGAATATCAAAAGTAATTTGAAAGTGGATGCAGCAGGACAGAATATAAATTATCATTTTGTCGATACCGGATCGCCTCATGTAATCATTAAAATTGGTGATATACTTAAAGAAGCGTCGAATGAAGATAATTTTTACACAGATATCAATGAAATTCCGGTTTTTGATATTGGAAAAGAAATTAGGTATCACAGTAATTTCTCTCCGGCTGGAACAAATGTTAATTTTATTAAAATAAATAATAGTACAATTAAAATCCGCACTTATGAGCGAGGTGTAGAAGATGAAACACTGGCATGCGGGACCGGTTCAGCAGCTTCAGCCGTTGCTGCATCCTTATTCGAAAATGTAAAACCTCCTGTTCTGTTATTAACAAGAGGAGGCGATGAATTAATAGTAGATTTCAATTTGAAAAATAACCATATTGAGAATTTATCACTTACCGGACCGGCTAAAATAATATATACCGGAAATTTTTTATTAAACACTTTTTCTTAAACATTGGAGAACAAATGCCTAAAGTTATTTTTAATATTCAATATGAAGTAAGTCAAGCTAAAAGAGATGAATATCTGGGGGTGGTAAGGGAATTAAAGAATCTTTTAAAAGCTGAAGGTTTGGAGAGCTATTCTGTTTATGAAGTTAAAGGGAAGCAGAATCATTTTCAGGAAGTTTATACTTTTTCTTCTCCCGAAGCGTATGAACAATTTGAAGATGATCAGAATGAAAGAACGAATATACTAATTAATAAACTGAATGATCTCACTAAAGATAATTCTACAAAATATACTACTCTATATGAAATAGTTGAAAATTAAAGAGGGCGGCATTTTGCCGCTTTTTTTAATTTTACAAGACTCTAAATATCTAAATCACATGTCATTTAATGAATAAGAAGATTCACGCAATATATATCTGGTCTTTTTTTATCATAGGTGTTCTTGTCACAATTATGCTTGGTGTTAACGGCTACCAATATTATTCAAGTTCGGTGGGGGAAAGAGTTTTTCTTGCACAGCATGCTGTATTAAAACCCAGCGGCTTTATCGGGCACGGGGTGGGAATCTTAGGTTCTTTTATGATGATAATCGGTGTGGCTGTTTATATGGTTAGAAAAAGAATCAGAATCTTTTTCAAATTCGGATATTTAAAAAATTGGCTTGAGTTTCATATTTTTTTATGCAGTTTGGGGCCGGTTCTGGTTTTATACCATACGGCATTTAAGTTCGGAGGAATTGTTGCAGTAAGTTTTTGGAGTATGGTTGCTGTTGTTTTAAGCGGGGTAGTCGGAAGGTTTTTATATGTTCAGATTCCGCATACTATTCAGGGACAGGAAATAAGTCTAAAAGAATTAAACCAGATGAACGAAAATCTAACAGTACACTTAAGAAATGATCTGAAGGTTAGTGAAAAGCTATTGATGAGATTTAAAGAATTCTCATCTTCCGAAAAATATAAACGGATTAAATTAACCGACAGCTTTCTTTTTTTAGTTAAAGATTATCTCAGGATAAGAGTTCTTTTAAAAGAGCTTAAAAACGAACTAAAGAAGTCCTCACTAAGCCGTAAACAATATTCAGAGATTATAAAAACTTCAAAATCGAAATTAATTATTTCAAAGAGAATCGGAATGCTTCGTACTATGCAGAAATTCTTTAAATATTGGCACATTGTTCATTTACCTTTTGCGATTACTATGTTTATTATTATGTTTATACATGTTGGAATTACAATAGCTTTTGGATATAAATGGATATTTTAGGAGATTGAGATGAAGTTTAAACCGTTATATGCGTATTTAGGTTTAGTTGTTATCCTAGTTGTTTTATTATTGGTATTTACACAAAAAAATAAGAGCAATTCATCGGCGGATGTATCAAACCAGGAGATGCCGAACGATGATGTCCACAAAGGGTTAAAAAATGGCGGATCGCCAAATAGGAGCAATGTTTCTGCAGACATAATCCGCAAAATGGAAGAATTGAAGAAATCAGTTGAAAATAATCCTGGTGATACTCTGAAGATGAAAGAATATGCTGATTTTCTTACCGAGGCTCATAAACCGGATGAAGCTGTAAAATATTATCAAAAAATATTGAAAGTAAATCCCAAAAGAACCGATATCCTTTTTTCACTTGCGTTTATATATTATAATAAACAGGATTATGATAAGTCCGATGAGTTAACAAACCAAATATTATCCTATGATAAAAACAATGTATTAGCTCTTTACAATCTCGGCGCTATTGCAGCTACAAAGGGAGACAACGAAAAAGCAAGGGAAGTATGGAATTCACTAATAGAGAAATATCCGAATTCCGAAGCAGCTAAAGCAGCTCAGCAATCTTTAAATAATTTGAAAGAATAAATATTTATTGTATATTTTTTACGTAAAATTTTCGGGATCATCATCAAATGATTAACAATTAAAGGGAATCCGCATTTCATTTATATTGATACTGCGTTAAAAAAGCGAGGATAAGCATTAGCATAAAAATTGTGTTAATGTAATTCAGTTTCCTAATAAAAAGAATATTCATACCTCATGGAAGTAATACTGGAAAATACAGTAAGCTACCTCATAGTTTTTTTAATGGCAGCAGTTATTCTTTTATTTTACCTTAAGAATAAAAGAAGCGGAACATTATCTACCTATGAAAAAATAGAAAAAGCAAAGGAACTTGGATTTCACGAACCGGTTTCACTTCATCCGGTAATAGATGCGGAGACGTGCATTGGCAGCGGTGCCTGTGTTTCAGCATGCCCGGAAAGGGATATTATCGGACTGGTAGACGGACATGCTAAAGTTATCAATGCTTCCAGATGTATAGGGCATGGAGCCTGTTTTCATGCTTGTCCGGTTCAGGCTATCAGTTTGAATATTGGAACAGAAAAAAGAGGAGTTGAATTACCTCACGTTTCTCCGAATTTTGAGACAAATATTCCAGGTCTTTACATTGCAGGGGAACTTGGAGGAATGGGATTAATTAAAAATGCTGTTGAGCAAGGGAAACAAGCCGTCGTAAATATCTCTAAAAAAATTAACCATTCTCCGGATGGTGCATATGATTTAATAATTGTTGGAGCCGGACCAGCAGGTATTTCAGCTTCACTGGCAGCTAAAAAATTTAATTTGAATTATTTGACTATTGAACAGGATAACCTTGGCGGTACAGTATTTAATTTCCCGCGTGCTAAAATTGTAATGACCTCTCCAATGGATCTTCCTTTATTTGGTAAAATTAAATTATCGGAAACATCAAAATCCGAATTATTAAGAATATGGGGAAAAGTTTTAAGCCAAAACAAAATTGTAATTAATGAACAGGAAAAAGTAGATTCTATAAAAAAGAAAAACAATGTTTTCGAAGTTAAAACAAACAAAGGGACTTACAAATCAAATTTTGTATTGCTTTCTATCGGAAGGAGAGGTTCACCTCGAAAATTAGGGGTAACGGGAGAACAGAAAGAAAAAGTTTTCTACCGGTTAATAGAACCTGAACTGATTAAAAATAGTAAAGTACTTGTTGTCGGGGGAGGGGATTCAGCAGTGGAATCAGCTTTATTATTAATGGAAGAGAAGAACGAAGTTACAATCTCTTACCGCAGCAATTCTTTTTCCCGCCTTAAACCGAAAAACCTTGAGAGGATAAACAAAGCTGTATCTCAATCTGAAATAAAAGTAATTTTTAATTCTAATGTTACAGAAATAAGAGACAAATCCGTTTTAATATCAATTAATGGAAATGAAGAATTACATGAAATTGATAATGACCTCGTTTATATTTTTGCAGGCGGAGTTCTTCCTACGATGTTTCTTGAGGATATAGGTGTAAAAATTACCAAAAAATTTGGCGAAGCAGTTTTATCTCATAAAAACTAAATACGTGGGTTAGTAACAATACTAAGTTCAAAATATTCTTTAAATAGGAGCTTATAGTATTTGTCCTTAATAAATCGATTATTGGTTAAAGTTTTTTTTGAAACTATCTTAATTGTATTTGCCGGATTTATTTTTCAGGTATCCGGTCAAATTTCTCCCGGTGATTTAACAACAGCCCATGCGAAGCTGGAAGGTATGAGCAATTGCACTAAATGCCATGTTCTAGGTGAGAAAGTAGTTAATTCTAAATGCCTTGATTGCCATACTGAAATAAAAGATTTAATAGAAAAAGGGAAAGGTTACCATTCAAGTATTGATGTAAGGGAGAAAGACTGCTTCAAATGCCACAGTGAACACAATGGACGGGATTTTAGAATAATTAATTTCGATCCTAAAAACTTTAATCATGATAAAACGGGATATATATTAAGCGGTAAGCATGCTAAAATTGCTTGCGATGAGTGTCATCAGCCGAAGTTCATATCAAATCAAAATATTAAAAGAGTAAAGAATACTTATCTTGGTCTAACAGAAAATTGTTTTACATGTCATGAAGACTATCATCAAAATACACTTGGAAATGAATGTAGTTCATGCCATAACACATTTAGCTTTAAACCCGCTTCTAACTTTAATCATTCTTTAACAGCCTTTCGATTAACAGGGGCTCATGAAAAAGTCGAATGCAGTAAATGTCATATAAAAGAAGAGAGAAACGGTAAGGATTTCCAGGTTTTTAAAGGAGTATTATTCGAAAGCTGCGAATCATGCCATGAAGATATCCATAAAGGAAAATTCGGGAAAGACTGTAAAAGCTGCCATTCCACTGAATCTTTTAAAGATATAGACAGAAAAGAATTTGATCATAATAAAACTAATTTTGCGCTTGCAGGTAAACACATTACAGTAACCTGCAGTAAATGCCACAAAGAAGGATTAATTGTAAAAATAAAATATCAAAGATGTTTCGATTGCCATTCGGATTATCACAATGGAGACTTCATTAAAAATGGTATTATGACAGATTGTTCGGGCTGTCATACTGTATTTGGATTTCAACCTTCCACATTTACAATTGAAAAACATGACAGTACATCTTTTAAATTAACCGGTGGGCATCTGGCTGTATCCTGTCAAAGCTGCCATCATAAAGAAAAAGATTGGCATTTCAGCAATATTGGAAATAGATGTATCGATTGTCATAAAAATGTTCATAGGAATGAAATTACTGAAAAATTTATGCCCGGAGATAATTGTTTGGTTTGTCATTCAACTGAAAACTGGAAAAGAATATCTTTTGATCACAGCTCCACAAAATTTATACTTGAAGGAAGACATAAAATAACTCTATGTTCAGAGTGCCATTATAAAACAGAAGGGAGCGGGGAAAAGGTTTTCCGTTTCGTCTCATTAAAATCAGATTGCAAAACTTGCCATAAAGATATTCATTTCGGCCAGTTTGAAGTAAATGGAATTTCAGATTGCGGGCGCTGTCATAATTTTGATAATTGGTCTCCTTCCAAATTTGATCATGATAAAACTAATTTTTCACTAACAGGTGCACATAAAAACCTGGACTGTTCAAAATGCCATAAAAAAAATGAAGAAAACGGAAATATTTTTATAAAATATAAACTGGAAGACTATAAATGCGCAGCCTGTCATTCATAATATTAATTCTTTTCTTTTTTACAGCTTTCAATAGTATAGGATTATCACAGTCCCCGCATGGAAAGAATTTTGATATTGATTGTTCAAATTGTCATGATGCTGCAAGCTGGAAGGTCATTTCTTCAAGAATATTGTTTAATCACGATACTACAGGATTTAAATTAACCGGGCAGCATAAATCAGTTGATTGTAAATCGTGCCACTCAAGTTTAGTTTTTTCAGAAGTTAAAAAAGATTGTTTCTCCTGTCATAAAGATATACATCAGAATAGTGTTGGTTTCGATTGCGAAAGATGTCATAATACAAATTCATGGGTTATACCCCATATTAATGAGATACATAGAATGAGCCGGTTCCCGTTAATTGGTGCTCATCAGGCTGCAGATTGCGCCCAGTGCCATAGCGGATATTCAAATCTAAATTTTAATCCGGTTGGAGTTTTGTGTATTGACTGCCACCGGGCGGATTTTAATAATACCGCATCTCCAAATCATCTGTCTGCAGGTTTTTCGACAGAATGCCAGGAATGCCATAATATTTCAAGTATAACCTGGTCTACAATAAAAGTAAATCACGATTTTTTCCCATTGACCGGGGGACATAAAATTGATAACTGCTTTTCCTGCCATTCGAGGAATACATACAATGGATTATCACCTGACTGCATTTCATGTCATACAGGCAATTATACTAATGCTGTTCCAAATCATTCCGCTGCCGGAATTTCAACTGAATGCAGGACCTGTCATAATATCAATACATGGAATCCATCTGATTTTAAACATATTACTTCGGGATTTGAACTAACGGGACAACATGCAGTTTTGGAATGCTCTACCTGCCATAAAGGTACAACTTCAGGATTAAACGTTAATTGTGTGAGCTGTCATCAGGCTGATTATAATAATGCACCTAACCATCAGGCGCAAAAGTATCCGGTAACCTGCGAAATGTGTCATACAACTTCTGCATGGATACCTTCAAACTTTAATCATCAGACAACTAATTTCCCATTGACGGGAGCGCATACAACGGTACAATGCTCCTCATGCCATACAAATGGATTTACAGGGACTCCTTCAGCATGTATTTCCTGCCATCAAAATGACTATAATAATACTACTGATCCAAATCATCAGCAGGCTGGATTTTCAACCGAGTGCCAAACATGCCACGGGACAAAATCATGGGGTGATGCATCTTTTGATCACTCAACAACAGGATTTCAGCTTTTAGGGAAGCATGCTACAGTGAGCTGTCAATCGTGCCATACAACGGGATACACAAATACCCCGATGCAATGTTATGCCTGTCATGCAAACAGTTATAATAGTGCAGTTCCGAGTCATACAGCAGCCGGAATATCAACTGAATGCGAAACATGTCATAACCCTGACGCCTGGAAGCCTTCTGATTTTAAACATATAAGTACAGGGTTTGATTTAACAGGTCAGCATGCAGTTTTGGAGTGTTCTGCCTGCCATAAAGGTACAACTTCGGGATTAAATGTTAATTGTGTAAGCTGTCATCAAGCTGATTATAATAATGCACCTAACCATCAGTCCCAAAAATATCCGGTAACCTGCGAGATGTGTCATACGACTTCAGCGTGGATACCCTCTAACTTTAATCATCAGACAACAAGTTTCCCGTTGACCGGAGCACATACAACTGTACAATGCTCATCATGCCATACAAATGGATTCACAGGAACTCCAACAGCATGTGTTTCATGCCATCAAAATGATTATAACAATACAACAGATCCTAACCATCAGCAGGCGGGATTTTCAACCGAATGCCAGACATGCCATAATACTACATCATGGGGTGATGCAGTATTTGATCATTCAACGACAGGATTCCAGCTGCTGGGAAAACATGCGGCAGCAACATGTCAATCATGTCATACAAATGGTTATACCAATACTCCAACGGATTGTTATAGCTGTCATAAAACAAATTATGATAACACCAGCAACCCTAATCATAGTGCCGCCGGATTCCCTGTATCTTGCGGACAATGCCATAATACCAATAACTGGAATGATGCAACGTTTGATCATGACGGGCAGTTTTTCCCCATTTATTCCGGAAGTCATAATGGAAGGTGGAATACATGCGCAGATTGTCACACAAATTCAAATAATTATATGATATTTGAGTGCATAAACTGTCATGAACATAATAAAACTGATACGGATCGTCATCATACAGAGGTAAGAAATTATGTTTATTCCAGTGATGCATGTTATAGCTGTCATCCCAAAGGCAGAGGAGGAGATTAAATAAGATATGATATGCCGGGTAAATAAATATTTCATACTCTTATTTTTTATATCATTGGTTTATAATTTAACCTATGCTCAAAACCTTATAGAAAAAAGAGGACACATAACATATATATCTTCACAAAATATTTATGTAAAATTTGATAATACTAATGGAATATTACAGAATGATACTCTGTATACGGAAATAAATAAAAAAGTTGTTCCTGCTGTTTTAGTAAAATATATTTCATCTGTATCTGTAGCAGGTGAAAGGATTGTAAAGCAGGATTTTTCATTAAATGATATACTAGTTGCTTTTGTAAAAAGTGAAAATTCAAATAGTGAGATAAAAAAGGATTCCGCAGAAAATGATAATTTGAGTTTGCCTAAAAAGAATACTGAGAGCAAAACATATTCTTCAAATGAAATTAGAAGAAATTATAGAGTGTCCAATCCGCCGGTAAGCGGAAGGTTTTCAATTCAGTCTTATACAGGGGCGAGCAATTATATAACAGCCGGGAATTACCAAAGGTGGAGATACAACTTTTCTCTTTATGCAAATAATATTTCCGGTTCAAAATTGTCATTTTCAAATTATATGTCCTTTTCTTATAGAACAAATGAGTGGCAGGATATAAAAAATAATTTTGCAGGAAATTTAAGAGTCTATGATTTTGCCCTTAATTATCGATTCAATAAAAATACTAATATCTGGGTCGGTCGACACCTCAATTCAAAAATTACTAATATTAGCTCCATTGACGGAGCGCAATTTGAATTCAGCCCGGCAGGAACAAACTACTCATTTGGATTTGTTGCAGGTTCAAGACCAGATTTCGCAAACATGGGATTTAATATCAAGCTTTTTGAATTTGGAGGTTATATAAGCCGAATAGATACTGCTTCTTCAGGTGTTATGGAAAATTCTTTTGCGCTTATGCAGCAGACTAATGCTTTCAAAATCGATAGGAGATTTCTCTATTTTCAGCATAGTAATAATGTTATTAATAATCTCAGTCTCTTTTTATCCTCAGAAATTGATCTCTATAAAATAGAAAACGGAAAAAGTAAAAATGATTTCTCATTAACGGGTATGTATTTATCGGCAAGGTATTCACCGGTTAAAATAATTTCCTTTATCCTCTCATATGATGCAAGAAAAAACGTAATATATTATGAGACTTTTAAGACTTATATCCAGACTTTAATTGATAATGCGGTACGACAGGGAATAAGAGGTGGAATAAGCTTACATCCGATTAATAAAATGTTTATTAATCTTAATACAGGTTATAGGTTTTCACAAGGGGATGTAAAGCCCTCCCGGAACTATAATGCATACATATCTTATTCTCAGATTCCATTTCTGGAGCTTGCGCCATCGTTCTCTTTTACTAAATTAATTACAAGTTATGTTAATGGAACAACCGCTGAAATAAGAGTTTCAAAAGATATAAGTTTTTTGAATTCCGATTTATCAATCGGATATGAAAGGGTCGACTATAGCTTCTCATATAATACCGAAAAATTAACCCAGAATATATTCTCTGCGGATCTTTATTTCAGGATGTTAAACAAACTATACCTTAACTTTAATTATGAAGGGACTTTTCAAAAAAAATTAACTGACAACCGTATTCTTATTGGTTTAATACAAAGGTTTTAGGTAATTTTCAATTATAACAAAAAGAAATCTTTGGTATAAGGAGGCTTTATGAATAAAAAAGTATTCTTCATTCTCTTGTCTATTTTATTTGTCTCTTATAATATTCATTCACAGGAAATAAAAAGAACCGGCGGGTATGCCCGTATAGTTAGTCTGGGAAACAATCCTTATGTAATTGATCCTGAAGCGATCAAAGTAAATCCTGCATGGGGTCATTATTATTACGATTTTTTATGGGGGGATATAGGTTCGAATGCAGGTCCTGATTTCGGTAATGCCAGTTCAGGTCAATTCGCCGGTGTAAATTTTAGTCTAAAAAGTAATTTAACAATAGGGATAATGCTCACAAGGAATGATTTCAATACTTTTTCTATCGGTAAGCTTGATCCTTTATCCGGATACGGACCCGGTTTTAGTGTTATTCAGGCGGTTCCGGGTACAGTTCCCTTAAATAATAATGTAGAAATTTTTTCTTCTCTGCAATTTAAGGATTTAATCTTCGGTCTTGGAATAGCTCTAGCTGCATCTAAAAATAATACAAAAACTCCGAATACCGGGGAAACCGATATAAGTGCAAGTCAGTTTGGAATAAATGGGGGCATTATTGCCAACTTTACAAGGAACTTAATGCTCGACGGAGGGATCAGTTTTATATTTCCAGGTGCTAGTGCCGAACCACCGGCTCCCGCAACAAAAATAACTGCTTCCCAAACCATTATTGATATTAATGCAAGATTATTCTGGCGATATTCTGAAAAATTAAGATTTGTTCCTGTTCTTAATTTTATTACTGCTTCCGGCAGCCAGGAAGCAAACGGGCAGTCAGGCGATCTTAATTCGTTGACTTCAATCAGTGCTGGTTTTGGTGTTGAATATACTATAGGGGATTTCCTTTTAGTTGGGGGAGTTGGGATGAATAGCAATTCCTGGACAATACCTTCAATTCCAACAATACAACCCGAACTTCAAAATTCATCATTTACTTTCCCGGTCTGGAATTTAGGTGCTGAATGGACATTACTGGATTGGCTTACTGCCCGTTTAGGTTATACGGCAAGTACTAATAATAATACAACACAAACCGGACTTGGTCCTACATTAGTAAGAGAAAATACAGTTACCCAATATACCCCTGGAATGGCAACATTGGGATTAGGATTAAAATTTGGTGATTTTTCTCTTGACGGTACAATTAACCATGATGTTTTACGGCAGGGATTAGGAAATATCGGAGGCGGAAGAACATTTGCTTATATCTCGACAAGCTATGCGTTTTAATTGAGGTGATAACCTTACCCCCTAACCCCCTCTCCTTATAACCTATAAAGCGAGGGGGGAGTTTAAACTCAGTTCTCTAATAATTATTTATTTCACCCCTATCGGGGTTTTGGACTACTACTTTTTTATAATATCTATAATAATATCACACCTTCGGTGTTGGAACTTTCATTCCGGTATTTAACAATCAATTGAGACTAAAACCCCTTTACATTATATTAGTGATTGAAGTTAGACAAAAATCTATATTGAAAGATGACATCTTTATTGGAAGATAAAGACTTAGTTTGAAATTTACATTTATTTAAAAAATGAGAAATAATTTCTCTTAGAAAAGATGTCATCTTTATGTTCGTATAACTTTCAATATTAAATAAGGAAGAACTTGAAAATATTAGTCTGCAATGATGATGGGATAGATTCTCCAGGAATTTGGGCTTTAGCAGAAATCCTAAAAGAAATTTCAGAGGTTACCGTAGTTGCACCACGTAAAGAACAAAGTGCTGTGGGGCATGGAATAACTATGCAGACACCTTTGCGGGTAATAGAATATAGTAAGAATGGAAAATTCTTCGGCTATGCTGTGGAAGGTACACCGGCTGATTGTGTGAAAATGGGAGTGAGGAACATAATGAAAGAGCCCCCTGATCTTGTAATATCAGGAATAAATCACGGCTCTAACACTGCAATAAATATAATATATTCAGGTACAGTTTCGGCTGCCAGGGAAGCTGCAATTATGGATATTCCGTCAATTGCTATATCCGTTACAAATCATGCAGCAACAGAATTTTCCTTAGCAGCAAAGGTTGCAAAAAAACTCGCTTTGGAAATCGTTGATAAAGATTTACCGGTAGGTACTTTGCTGAACGTAAATGTTCCCGATGTATCCGAAGATCAGATTGCAGGTGTGCACCTAACCAGGCAGGGGAAATCGAAATGGGATGATATTTATGAAAAACGTACCGATCCATACGGAAGGAGTTATTACTGGCTAACCGGAAATCTGCTTGAAGTCGATACCGAAATCGAAACCGACCAGGCAGCTATTAAAAAAAATTATATTTCTATTACACCAATTCACTTTGATTTAACAGATTACGATACATTCGAAAGAATGAAAAAATGGAAGATAGAGAGGCTATTAAATGGGAAAAGAGATTGAGATTTATCAAATAGATGCTTTTACTAGCAAACCCTTTAAAGGAAATTCCGCAGGGGTTACTTTCGGAGATAATTTAACCGATCAGGAAATGCAGGAAATTGCCAAAGAAATGAATGTAGCTGAAACCGCTTTTCTTTCAAAGCCTGACCGCTCTTCGGTTGAATCTGATAAAGCGGATTATAATTTAAGATGGTTTACTCCTGCAACCGAAGTAGAGCTTTGCGGGCACGCTACCATTGCCTCACTTCATTTTTTAAAAGAAAAAAATTTACTGAAAAATAATGCCTCCGTGAAAATGAAAACACGCTATTCCGGCATTCTAAATTGCAAAGCTGAGGAGGGATATTATTTTATGCAGATACCTATCTATTCACTTAAAGAATTTGAAGGTGATAAAGAAGAAATAACTCAGGCTTTAAATATTGAAAACAGCTCTCTGGATAAAAATATCCCCTTCATAATTCTTGAAAACGGTTATTTATATATTTATATCAAAGATTTATCATCTCTCCACAATCTCCAGCCCGATTTTAAGGCATTAAAAGATATTACAAAAGCAAAAAATGAGTTTACAGCTGTAGTCGTCTATACTTTAGAGACAGTTGATAAAGAAAGCTTTGCCCACAGCCGCTTTTTTGCTCCCTATTATGGGATAGATGAAGACCCTGTAACAGGTTCAGCCAATGGTCCTTTTCTTCTTGTATTAAAAAAATTAAATTTTATTAAGGATACGGGTAATGAGATTAATCTGAAATTTGAGCAGGGAGATGTTCTGAACAGGCAGGGGAGAGTGCAGGTCAGATATAACCGGAATAATAAAGAATTATATATATCGGGAGAGGCGGTAACAGTACTGAAGGGAGCTTTAAACTTTTAATGTTTAATTTTGAAAAGATTAGCCTTACCCTATCTTTTAATCCAATATTCTTTATAGCAGCTTTGATTCTACTTGGTGCTTATGCTGTCTATGTTTATAGATATACTGTTCCTGTAGTAAACAAATCAAAGAAAATTTTACTTGTTTCTCTCAGGACATTTGCTCTTATCATACTTTTATTTGCTATCTTCGAACCGATAGTCACATTAGCTAAAAAAGTTATTCTTGAGCCGGTAAATCTCTTTTTCGTTGATAATTCAAGATCAATTCAAATTAAAGACGGGACACACAGGGAAGAGACAACGGAAGCTTTTTAAAAGATGCCGGAGGAAACAATCTATTGTCCGGTTCGAATCTATATTCGTTTGGAAACCAGGTAAATAAAGTAAGCAACGATAGTCTTTTCAAAATAAATTTTTCGGAAGGAAGTACAAATTTTTCAGAAATATTTAGGGAAATAAAAGAAGATAAGAGTAACATCTCTTCAGTTGTCGTTATAAGTGACGGTGTAATTACCGATGGAACCAATCCTTTATATACGGCAGAAAAGTTAAATATTCCGGTTTTTACTATTGGTGTGGGAGATACCACAAAACACAAGGATATTGAGTTAAAAAATATTTTATACAATGAGTATATCTATGCTCAAACGCCGACAAAAATAGAAGGTACTATCTTAAATAATGGTTTCGGAGATCAAAATACTGTTGTTTCCTTTTATGAAAATGATCAGCTTGTTGAACAGAAAAATATAAAGTTAAGTGAAGATGGGGTTCAGAATATTAATTTTGTTTATACTCCTAAGAGCGGCGGAGAAAAAAAACTGGCAATAAATATTTCGAATTTAAAGGGTGAATTTACCGAAGCTAATAATAAAAAGGTATTTTATATAAATGTACTGAGTAATAAAATTAAAGTCCTTCTAATCAGCGGCGCTCCTTCTCCTGATCTATCTTTCATTAAAAATACTCTTATGGAAGATAAAAATCTTTCAGTAAACTCTATAACTCAAATTGGTCAAAATAATTACCTGGAGAAAAATAATAGAGAAGCATTAATTGACAGCTCACAAATACTATTCCTGATAGGATTTCCAACCGCAGAAACCTCAAACGAATTTTTGAATAGAATTTCCGAAGCTGTTAGTAATAAAAATAAACCTTTCTTTATTACATTATCGGGAAATACCGATTTTTCAAAACTAGACCAGCTTCAAAAAGTTCTCCCTTTTGTTTATAATAAAGCTTCTTCAGGATCCTCTTCCGGATTTAGCGAAGTGCAGCCTAATATAACTGCAGATGAATCCAATAATCCTTTAATACAAAATAATGCACAGAATAATATAGAAGCATGGAATAATTTACCTCCTATATTCCAGCCTAATGGAGTTTATAAATCAAAACCTGAAGATGAAGTTATTTCAACTGTTAGAATCAATAATGTGCCTATTAATTTACCTTTAATTGTAACAAGGAGGTTGGGAAGCAAAAGGTCGATTGCCGTACTTGCTAAAGATATCTGGAAGTGGAAGCTTCAAACAGCAGATGAGAACCTGAACCTGTTTGATAATTTTTTATTGAATAGTGTTAAATGGCTGAATACTTCTGAAAAGCAAAAGCAGGTGACCATTAAAACTTCAAAAAAGCTCTATTCATCGGGTGAAGATATTGATTTTACCGGTCAGGTTTATGATGAGACTTTTAATCCTGTTTCGGATGCTGAAGTTAAAGTAAAAATTAATGGTGAAAAAGATACCTATGATTTAACCTTAAATGCTGCAGGTAACGGATTATACGAAGGAACTCTGCAAATAAATAAGCCGGGAAATTACACATATTCGGGAGAAGCATTACTGGATGAAAAAAGTATTGGAAAAGATGCCGGGAAATTTAATATTGGTGAGGTAGATATTGAAATGATAAACCCTCAAATGAATTATGAATTCTTAAATACACTAGCAAATGAAACGGGGGGAAAGTTCTTTAATTCATCAAACTATGATCAGTTATTTACTTTGTTAAAAAATATAAATAAAAAGGCATCCAAAGAGAAAACAAATGTAAGCGAGATCAGGCTCTGGTCGAATGAATGGCTAATGATTATAGCTATATTGCTATTTGGTTTGGAGTGGTTTATCAGGAAAAGATCCGGGATGCTTTAATGATTAGTTAAATTGTTAAACTGCTAAATTGTTGAATTGCTCTATTGCTGTTCAAGAGAGCCGCACTTACCAGGGAGTGAAATGAACAAAATTGCTGCTGCGGGGGAAATGAGAACAGAAATACTCGATTTTTTTCTGCCACGTTTTTGTCCTTCTTGTAAAATTAAGTTAGCTCCTTCCGAAAAATTTATATGCTTTTCCTGTTTAAACAGAATAAAAAAACTTGATGAGCGCAGACTTCAGTTTGAGTTTAGAAAAAAGTTTGAAAAGAAGAAGATAATTTCAGGATTTACTGCTATATATATTTTTGAGAGAGATAAAGAGCTTCAAAATATAATTCACTCGTTAAAATATAGGGGAAGATTTTTAATAGGAATTTTTCTCGGGCGGCAATTGGAGGAAAATATTAACAAGGAAATTCAGAACTGGAAGATCGATTTAATTTTGCCAGTCCCTTTGCATCAATTGAAGAAGGCAGAAAGGGGTTATAATCAATCATTCTATATCGCGAAAGGATTGAGCAGGGAAATTGATCTCCCCGTTGCTAAAGGAATTATTAAAAGGGAAAAATTTACCAGGTCTCAAACAAAAATGAATTTAATAGAAAGGCAGGAGAACATTAAAGATGCTTTTAGAATAAAAAATCAAAAAAGAATCGAGGGGAAAAATGTTTTGCTTGTTGATGATGTTATAACTACAGGTGCTACAATTACAGAATGCGGCAGGGTTTTACTGCAATCGGGAGCCGCTAAAATTTATGCTGCTTCGGTTGCAATTGCGGATTAAAATGAAATAATGATTAAATTAAAAGAAAGAATAAATCCGTTAAAGTTATTTGGAATACATCTGTGTTGCAGGAAAACTCGGAAAACCATGTCATCTTATTTGATGTAAAAAATCCATTGCTTGAAAATTCATTATATTTAAACCATGCCCCGCCGTACATTTTGTTTGAAGTAACTTTGGCATTGTCAAAAAGATTAAAATTTAATATTGCACTTTCTACATTAAAAAGTCCAGTACCGCCATCATATCCAAATCCCCCTGTTAATTCATTCCCCATACATATAGATCCTGATTTGAATCTATTCTGCTGAAACTCTGCTGTTTTTAGTCTCTGTTCATAAACAAGACTTGCATCCTGCAGCATATTTGCACCGATAATACTGTCAGTTGCTTCATTGCTGTAGAATTTACTCGTTGAATCTAGAAAGTTTGGGTATATAATGGAATTATAAAAACGGTTGTTATAAACATTAGCTTGATTCCAGTTAAAATCTAATATAGAGTTACCGTTATTTGTAGCTTGAAAATTACTGTCCTGGCAATTTCATTATTATAAATAGGATCAAATAATCTATAGAGAATATCATTTGTAAAATCATAATTGCATTCATAAGAAATAGGATTTGTGGGGTTTGCAGTTCCTCCGTTCATAGAGATTGCATTTCCCAATATAATGTTTGACCCGGTGCCGCTAATTGTATAACCATTTGGTGTTGTACCTGATGCCGCGGATTGAATCACTATCCAATCTCTAACAGCATAAGCAACATAGTTGGATTGTGCTGAATTTATATTAGCGGCAACACCTGCTGCAGTTTTTAATAATGAGTCATTATAACTGAACGAAGTATTTCGACCATGTATATTATCATTTCTAGTCATTCTATCAGTATAAGTACTAGCAATATATGTACGAATACCTGACATAATATTTGTTCCATTAACTGTAATTGTATTAACACTCCCTCCAGTACCACCTGTTAGTTGAATTGCACCCCATGCTTTTGCACCATGAGAATATAAGTAAATTCCTTTTGCAGAAAACTGGTTATTACTGATTGCAGTTAATATTACATTCTTGTCTGTTATGTAATACAATTCTCCCGGAGTTAATTGATTATTGCTTACTAATATTTGTACTTGAGAATATGTGAGAGATTGCATTATTAGTTATCCTTTTCACAAAATAATTAATATTTATTAAAGTGCACATGACGAAAACCTTCGAGGTTACTAGTTGATATCGGTATGCAAACCTCGAAGGTTACCCTGCTATTTTAACAAAACCATCTTTTTAGTTGAAATAAAATTATCCTTTTTATTTGATAGGTCCATTACTTTATTTGATAAAAATATATACCGCTGCTTAGATTAGTTGCATTGAACTTAACTGAGTGTCTTCCTGATTGTTCTTTTTTCCCCACTAAAGCTGCAACTTCTCTTCCCATTACATCATATACTTTTATTGTTATAAAACATTCTTTAGGAACAGAATATTCTATTCTAGTACTTGGATTAAACGGATTAGGATAATTCTGAAATAAAAAATAACTAAATGGTAAAATTTCTTCTGTGTTTTCAATTGAAGTTACTAATTGTGAAATTGGTATACGCCATACTCCAAATCCAAGTATACCAGCGAATATATAATTATCATTAACTGTAAAGGAATAAACTGCAGCATCGAGTATATACCAACCTTCATTGAGAGAATTCCAGGTTGATCCGCTGTCATTTGAAAAGTAGACACCATAAAAACCACCAGCTATAATGATATTATTGTATGATGCTAAAGCCTTCAGATTAATTTCATTATTTTTTGAGTAACGTGGAGCACTGATAAGTTTCCATGATGTTCTATCATAATTTAAGCGTATTATATTGGTGTCAACACCCCAGAAAAAAACATCTCCTATAGATGCAAAACTTTCCCTTCCCTTTAGTGTAGAATCGAGCATCCAATTTTTACCGCCATTTGTTGAGTAATAGAGACCAGAACTTGAAAGTGCATATGTATATTGATCGTAAAAGATAAAATTATAAATATGATGAAGTTGGTGCACCATTGAAAGACTGGATTCCGTTATTAATCGCTTTCCAGGTTTTACCTGTATCAGTTGAAACAAATGCCCCTTTCCAATTATCTACTCCGGCATATATCATTGAATCGTGAGTGCCGATAGCTGAAATCTTGATAACTTGATTCATACTGTCTGCAATTCCGTTATTACTTTGTATCCAGTTGTCCCCGTTGTTTGTTGAAATGAATATTCCGTCAGTGGCAGAGCCTGCAATGATTATATTACCCATTGCTGCTAAGTGTAAAATGCTTATTGTATCCTGGTCATTTTTTACAAGACCGCTGTCTACGGCAGACCATGTTTCGCCATCATCTGTTGATCTATACATGCCCCATGACCTTGATTGTTATAACATTAATACCAGCGAAAACATTTGAATCCACAGAAACAAGCGACCAAACAGGAAAACCATTAGCTCTGGCAACTTGTGTCCATTGTGCCTTTATTTCAAATGATGAAAAAAGTATTACAAGTTAATACAAAAACTATAGATAAGGATAAATTTTTCATTCCTCTATCCTTTCTTTAATTATTAACCATAGATGTCCAATGCTATTTGTAAATATCCTTGCCCCTGTGGGGGAGCAGGAACTCCGATTCTTCCTCCCATAATTGTTAAAATTATGCCTGTAGGATCTGAAGTTGCCTTTACCGGTATTGGAGTTAATGTTTTTATTTCACTAGGGATAAAATCGCGTAAATAAATCGGCGAAAGTATACAAGCATCATTCCCGGTTATTCCTATTTTGATTTGAGTATTATAATCATAACTATTAGTCAAACCAAAATTGCTTAATATTCCACCATAAACCATTTCGTTAGCACGTAAAGGAATTAAATTAATTATATCTCCCTGTGCACCGTGACCTGTAGTTCCATCAAACTGTATTTCAAAACTGTATGTTCTTTTCCTAGAACCGCCCGATGGTTCAAATATAAACTTTTCATTCGAATTTCCACCAAAACTCAAGTTTGCTACAACTATTCCATTAACATATCCCATTACCCAAATGTTATAATTTAAGGTATTACCATAAATAGCGACATTTGCCATTATACCATCGTCTATTATACCATAGTTGAAAGTATTACTGACAATATATCCGCTATCCTGGAAATAAACATCATATAAGAGATGAGAAGTAAAATTATTTCCTAAGAAAGAGAACCAGCCTTCGACTTTATTATTGTAAAATCTACTTGCTGAAGATGAATTGCCGGAAAATTCAGAGAAATATGTCAATTCATTTGATGCAAAGAATCCATTTGAAGAAAATGAATTATATTTAAACCATACACCGCCGATAAGTTTGTTTGCAGTTACTTTACCGTTAGTTAGGTAATTATAATTGAATACAGTACTTTCTACTCCATAACCTAATGCGTGATCATATCCAAAACCTCCAATCAATTCATTCCCCATACATATAGATCCTGATTCGAATTCATTTTGCTGAAATTCAGCAGTTTCTAATGTTTGCTCATAGACAAGACTGGTACCCCGCAGCATATTTGCGCCAATAATACTATCTTTTGCTTTATTACCATAAAATTTACTCGATGAATCTAAAAAGGTTGGTTTTATAACTGAATCATAGAAACGATTATTATAAACATTTGCTTGATTCCAGTTAAAATCTAATATAGAATTTCCATTTGCAGTTTGGAAATTATTATCCTCAGTGATTTCATTATTGTAAATTGGATCAAATAATCTATAAAGTTTATCATTTGCAAAATCATAATCGCATTCATAAGTAAGGGGATTTGAGGGATATGCAGTTCCTCCACTCATATCAATTGCATTCCCTAACTGAATGTTTGTTGCTGTGCCCGTGATTGGATAATTATTTGGGGTTGTGCCTGATGCAACAGCTTGAATGGCTATCCAATCTCTTACAGCATATGCTTTGTAATTCGATTGATAATTATTAATGTTTGCAGCTACGTCATTAGCTGTAGTATATAAAGAAATATTGTAACTAAAAGATGTCCGGCTATTAATATTTCCATTTCTCGTAGGCGAATATGAATTTGAGTGATATGATACTGAACCAGCCATAACATTTATACCATTTACTTTAATTGTATTAACGCTCCCTCCTGTTCCTCCTGTTAATTGGATTGCACCCCATGCTTTTGCACCATGAGAATACAAGTAAATTCCATTTGTAGAAAATTGGTTTGTACTAATTGCAGTTAATATTACATTTTTGTCTGTTATCTTATATAATTCGGCTGGAGTTAATTGATTATTTGCAATAAGTGTTTGTGCTTGAGAATATGTGAGGGATTGCATTGTTATTTCCCTTTTTGTAATTGCGAAGTAAATTATTATTTAAAAATAATTATAATATTTTATAAATCTTTTTTCAAGAGAAATCTTTATATATGAACATTGAAGATAGATAAGCTTCCACTGCGTCCTCTGAAAAAAGAAACTAAAACACTAACTCAAAAACATAGGTATGATTACATATTAAAAAATTTTATAGTTGTTTTCTATTTGTCTTCATAAAGAGAAACAATAATCTATAATTTTACAAGAATTAGAATTAAGACTGCTTCGAATTTTAATAAAAATTTGTTTGTTACTATTGTAATACACCCGTGACTACAGGTGCTACAATATCCGAATGCGGAAGAGTATTACTAGATTCCGGAGCAAAAAGAATTTATGCTGCTTCAGCAGCAATTGCAGATTAGCTTTTCTTGACTTGCTTTACAATTTTCATAAACCCAGTCTATAGTCCCCATATCTTCTTTCGTGATTCAATTTATTTAGACTCTGCGAAAAAACTACAGTGACAAATAATAATTGATGCATTATTTTGCAATAAGAATGAATGTCTATTTAATATAGAATTATTATTAACAATGTAAAATAAGATACAAGAAACAAGAACAGAGATAAAAGGAAAGAAAGAAGATAAAAGTATAAAGATATAAAAAAGCGGATACGGAATGAACGATGCGGTATGGCTGCAATAGATTGATTTAGGGTGGCAGGGACATATATTTATTGTACTTTTGGGAATTTTTATTTGTAAAGAATTGTATTGAAAATTAGATTTTTTCAATATAAATTGAATTGTCTATAAAATAAAGTGGGCAAGGGAGAACTCTCAACGAATAAAAATTACCCAAAAGCAGATGTGACTTAAATGGCGAAGCTGTGTTCTTTGGATTGTTGGATGTAGGTGGTTGGTGGTGGGTTGGAGAAAAAAAATTCTTATTAATAATATAAGCAAGTATTAAATAAAGAATTAGAAAAATTAGAATTAATTTGGGCAAAAAAGGGGAAGAGATTACCAGTTGTATTTACTAAAAATGAAGTGAAAGCTGTAATGGATAAATTGACAGGAGTAAACCGGATAATGGCGAATTTATTATATGGTTCAGGATTACGTTTAATGGAATGTGTCAGGCTACGAGTTAAGGATATAGATTTTGAATATAACCAAATAAATATAAGGAATGGAAAAGGCAACAAAGATAGAGTTACAATTTTACCGGAAATTATAAAAGATAAATTGACGCGTCATTTAATAAAAGTTGAAAAATTACATAATGAAGATATCAAAAAAGGTTTTGGAGAGGTCTATTTACCATATGCATTGGAAAAGAAATATCGAAATGCAAATAAAGAATTAGGCTGGCAGTATGTATTTCCATCTTCACAAATATCGGTAGATAAAAGGACGGGATTGAAACGAAGACATCATATAGATGAAAGCGTACTTCAACGTGTAGTGAAAGCTGCAATTAAAAATGCGGGGATAAAGAAACAAGGCAGTTGCCATACTTTCCGGCACTCTTTTGCTACACATCTGTTAGAAGATGGGTATGATATAAGGACAGTTCAGGAATTACTAGGCCATGAAGATTTAAATACCACAATGATTTATACTCATGTTATGAGAAAAGGAGGAATGGGAGTTAAGAGTCCAGCAGATAAATTGTAGTGGTTTAGTTGTGTAAAAAATAAGATTGAAATTCTTAATGAAAAATAAATTTTTAAGAGTTAAAAGGACATTATATCCGAGTCAAAACGGGACAAAGAGCTGGGAGAGAAAATATGGTAAAAAGCTTATATGTATTAGATATAGGATTGATGAGGAGAAGAAGAAAAAATTAACCACTGTTGAAATAATTGTAGACGAAAAGGATTGGAATAGGAATTGTTATAGAATACCATTAAATAAGATTCTGCATGTAAAAGTTAAATATGGCGAGGTAAAAATAGGCAGCTTGATAAAAAATGCAGGTGGAAAGTGGAATAGGGAATTAAAATTGTGGGAGTTACCATATAAAGATATATTAGCATTAGGTTTTGAAGATAGAATAGTAACTTAAATATTTCAGGAAAAGAAATTAAATGATTCCACTTCGAAGAATGGAAAATGTATACATATAGACATTTAAATATGTCTATATGTAGACATTTGGAAAAAAGGTGTGTATATATAGACATTAATGTCTAGATATAGACATAAAAGGAAAGGTATCAAAACAACTCAATAAATACGTTAAATACTTAACGTTAAATACTTAACGTTATATGGCAATAAAGTTATAACAAAAAATATAAGAGGCAATTATGAAAAGAAATATATTAGTTACTCTATTTTTTGTAAGCATTACAGCAAGTGTAGTTTTATTATCCTCTTGTAATTCTTCCACAGAACCAAAAGAGAGTCAAAGATTGTTTATTGAAGATGGATTTTACAGCAAAGTTGAAACAACCAATTCAAATGAGATTCGATATAAAGTTGAATTCGTTTATTATGTGAAAGGAGAAGAATGCAATTGGGGCGGTTATCATATAAAAATGGATTCACAAGAATGGATGTTAGATTTATATAAAATGCAGAAACTAATTCCAGATGAAAAACATACTATTATTGATACATTTAAAGTTAACAGCGAATTAAAAACAAATCCAGTTGTAGATATGCAAGGATATAAACTTGGTAGTTCAGAATCTAATGAATCATTAAAAGCAGTTTATACGTTAAAACCAAAATCATAAAAAATTATAACTAAAACAGTTTTGCTTTAAAATCACAATATCATTTTTATAAGTCAAAAGATTTTAAAAGAGCAAAAGCATTATTAAGAAATAGTAAATGCCAGCTAACGTTATAAGGGATTCATGCCGAAGCTAGCCGAGGCATAATCCTTTGTTGGACTAAGCCGTA
>CAWKCY010000003.1:0-65415 GCA_963848195.1 uncultured Ignavibacteriales bacterium
AGCGACTTACTCAACTACCTGTAATTTCAATAAAATTTATATTGAAGTAATAAACCCAAATATGTCCGAAAGAGGGATATTGAAGGGATAAAATTTGATTCTTTTTCGATAACCAGCTTAAGCGTGATTATAAATTCATTAGTATTGAGATAATTTCCCATATTTAGAAATAATTTATTGAGAACTATTAAGATTTTAATTTATAGCTAAGTGTTCATCGTTTGTAAAAAAGGAAAAATTATTTAAAGGCGGAGACTTATCGTAATAATTAAGACGCTGTAGTGTAAGGACTAAATTCATTTGATTCCCGCATACGGGACATAAAATTATCAAGGACTTTTTTGTTGCAGCGGTTTTATCATTAGGTTTTGTATTGATTATAGTAGTAGAATCGAATAGTTGCCTGACAATGCAAAGAAGATTCCGGTTTTTTATGGCGAACAGACCCGAAGTATCTAACTTTAACAAATCCTTTAGGGAGGACATGCTGAAGAAAGCGCCTGATAAATTCTTCAGTAGTAAGTTTCATAAATTTGTGAACCTTAGTGTTGGAGTCTTTGTATTTGAATGTAACAAAGCCTCCCTGGTGTTTAATAATTCTGTTATTAGAAATGGCAACCCGGAAGACATACTGAGCCAGATATTTCATAGCATGGCATCCATTACCAACCGGGATTGAGTTAACAACCCAATTCTTAGCCCATGTCGAGGAAGATATTTGATTAAATAATAGTGGATTTAATTTTCTTAATTCATCCCGGAATTTAGCCTTAAAGACAATGGATAGAGCTTTAACAGGGAATAAGAATTTATTATTTGAGCTAACCCATTGACTGTTAACTGATAGGCCACCACCGGTAATTAGATAATGGATATGCGGATGAAAGGATAGCTTTCTGGACCAGGTATGCAGTACTCCGAGATATCCGGGTTTAGCACCAATGTGTTTTGGATTTGATGAGAAAGAGTCAAGAGTTCTTGCCGAGCAGTTGAATAGAAGATTATAAAAAAGTATTTGATTGCTTCTTGCAAAAGGTCGTAACTCATCAGGTAAAGTAAAAGTAATCATAAAGTAATTAACCGGAAGCAGCAGATTATTGTTTTTGGTTAACCAATCATTGGCATTATTGTTCTGACAATTATTACAGCTTCTATTGCCGCAAGAATGGAAGCTATAATGATAATGGCTGCAAGAATTACATTTGTATACTTGTCCTCCCATAATGGGAGTCCGGCAAGAAGAGATATCGAACAGAGCTTTCTTATGTGAAGGAAGCATTGAGTTAGAATATTTAGCCAGATAGATATCCCTATAGTCCCTAATAATCTCCGATAGCTTAATCACAGCAGCAGAGCTAAAAGAGGTCTTTCATTAAGCTGTTTATTTTTTGATAGGTATTAGATTTAATCAAAGGTGTTAGTTGGGTATAGATCATAGTAGTTCTAATAGAGGAATGCCCGAGAAAATCTTGAATAATTCTAATATCGGTACCGTCTTCAAGTAAATGAGTGGCATAGGAATGCCGGAGAGTATGTACAGAAGCGTCCTTGTTGATGCCGGTCTGTTTAAGAGATTTCTTAAATACAGTTTGGTATACTGCTGTCAGGAAGAGGTTTAATCGAAGTGGACTCATTGTTCTGTCCTCTTCCGGGGGCCGGGAAAACAAGCAGAGGGTTTCTGTGAGTTTTATAATGAAGTCTAAGTAATTTAAGAGTAGCTTCCGGTAGAGGTACATACCGGTCATGGTTACCTTTAGCTTTCTGAATATGGATTAGCATTCTTTTACTGTCAACCTGGTTAACTTTCAGACCTACGCCTTCATTTAACCTGAGACCGCAGGAATAGATAAGGGTTAAGCAGGCGCGGTGTCTGAGTACACGGATATTCATAAGAATTTTTCTTACTTCTTCCCTGCTGAGGATAACTGGAAGTTTGAAAACACGTTTGGGGCGGATGATGTTAAAAACATTAAATTCTTTGTTGAGTGTTTTTTCATAGAAGAATTTAATTGCACAAAGAGCAATAGTCATAGCAGCACGTGAGTAGTTCTTGTTATTCTTAAGGAAGAGGAAATATTGACGAATATCTTCGCCAGAAATGGAATCAAGAGGTTTGTTAAAATACTCAATAAATTTTACAACACGATAAGAATAAGTTTCTTGGGTGCGTTGAGAAAGACCGAAAAGTTGCATATTTTCGTTAAGTCTTTGTATTAGATCGTTCATAGTATACCTCGCTAAGTTATTGATGGTGAAAAAATTATTTAGATGGGGTATACTATGTAAAAGCGGGATGCAATGAAATAGGTAGAATGCCGAAAAACTCCCCGCCGCTTGCGGCTTAGTTCAACAATCGGTTCAAGCTGACAGCTTCTTACGCATTCGGCATTTTACTAGATTTTAAAGTTTAGTTGCTCCGCTTAAAGTATCTTGTTCAAAGTAGTTCAAATAAAATAATTTATAAAAAGTATTCGGCTTAGGTTTTTCATTGTTGCATTCTTGTTATGGGCAGCGGCTTAACCTTGGCCGTTATACCGCTAAAGTAAAAGGAAGATTACTATGATAAAAAATATAGTACTGCTATTACTGATTACAATAATTTCTTCAAATGTTAGAGCACAGATATTTCAAAATGTAAGTTTTAAAGCTGGTTATGTTTCATCAGATGTTACTTCTTCTATAAATAATGAAAAATTGGAAACCTTTGAATCAAAAGATGGAGTATTCTTAAGTATTTCCAAAGAGTTTTCACTTTCAGAAATATTGTCCATTAAACCATACTTAGGTTATTATCAAAAAGGATTTAATGAAAATTGGCTTGAAATAAATGAAGATGGAGAAATTGTTAAGGAGATTTTAGCAAAAACATACCTTGATTATCTTTCATTTATATTTACTGCAACAGTTAAATATGAATAATCCAATAATAACTCCTTATATATCAATTGGTCCAAGGATTAGACTTTCTTATTAAGAAAAAAAATGGAATGATTGATTTCACTACCGTTTCAATAGAAAGTTTTTGGGCTGATAGAGTTAGCAAATGGAGTTATGGAGCTACAATTATTATAGGGGTCGATTATAAAATCAGTAATGACTTATCAATAATCTTAGAAGGTTCATATAATCCGATATTTCCGATTTATTGAGAGATAGTGCTTTTAAAGATTTTATAAAAATGAAAAATAACACTTTCGATTTTGTATTGGCATAAAGTTGTAAAATGCGTATAACCCGCGGCTGCTAATGACCACTCTACAATGAATGTAGAAAACCCAGTTTGGAAAAAGAAACTAAGCTGCTACTAATTGTAAGCCAAGCTGTTTAGCTTGCTTTTGTAATCTTTTTAACTGTTGTTCTTTAAATTTTTCCTGATAGTTGATTAGTCCTTGTTCAACATATTCTATTCCTTTTGTCATGATGTTGTAATAAAGGACAGCAATTTTCCGTGCAAGGGCTTTAATAGCGATCTTGGCGCCTTTTTTTGATTTAATCCTATGATAGAAACCAGCAAGAGCGGAGTACTTACTGTTAACAATAGAATAAGCAGCATTCCGGAATATTTGTCCGGCTCTGGTATGTCCTTTTTTCTTACTTTTTTTGTTCCTTTTACCAGATTGATTTTTACCAGGAGAAAGGCACAACCAACTTGTAAAATGTTTTTCAGTTTTCCATGTATCTTGAAGATTCGTACCTGTTTCGGCAATTAGTTCTAACAAGGATTTATCGGATAAACCGGTAATCTGTGCCGGGTCTTTACCACCGGTAATTATCATCAAATTTTTGTGAAGGTTTTCTATATTAGGATTATTATGGCGTGCAGGTTTAGCTTTAGTGATATTCTCAGGAGTATCTGTATCCATATTAATTGTAAAAAGTAGTAGTTCCATTTGATTATCACATTCCCGGATTTGATTCTGATAAAACTCGTAAGCCTGGAGAGCTTGCTTCAAAGAAAAAATATGCTCCTGTTTATAAGTCCCTTTAAGTGAAGCAATAACAGAGTCTCTTTTCTTCTTAAGGATGCTTTTCTCACAAAGCTCAGCAAGTTTTACCGGATCATGATTGCCTTGAATAATTGCATTGACAATTCGTAGACCACTTACACCATGAATTTGACTGATTACATTATGAAGTTTAATATTCATAAGATCAAAAGCTTTTTGTATGTGTTGTATATGCTGAGAAGCCATAGAGATATGATCATCACGAAGTCGTGTGTATGTGCGGAGTTGCCTTATAATATCTTCGGGAATGAAACAACGCCGGAGAAGTCCAAATGAGTGAAGCTGCTGAATCCACTGGCAATCTTCAACGTCGCTTTTTCTGCCGGGAAGGTTCTTTGTATCATTACCGTTAACAAGATATACATCGAAACCGGAAGCTTCCAGAAGTTTATAATAAGCAAACCAATAAACGCCGGTAGCTTCCATGGCTATCGTAGTAATGTTTTTTTCTTTCAGATAGCTGATTGATTTAAGGTAATCATCTGTAAATGTTGAAAAGCTCCTAACTTCTATCCCTTCAATGCCTATGTATATTTTTTCAGAACCGATATCAATTCCTGCTGCATGAGGATTTATTTTGGAGAATGAATTATCTTCAGAAATGGATGCTTTGGATTGACCTGATGTGTTTGGCTTTGCTTCCAGCATAACATTGTCCTTTAGTAAATTATAATTATATACTAACAAGCCTGAAGGATAACAGAAATAAAAAGTAGGCTGCTAAGCGGGTTTTCAATTTATCCTGACTGTTCAGGATAATAGAGTATTAACACCAATAGATGAGCGACAATCCTTCAGAGCAATGCTCAAGGGCGGGCATTGTCTCCCGTTTTGCGGGAAACGTGCACCAATTCGCGAGACTGCCAAACTGCTTATTAGTTTTTGTTAATTAATTTTTGTTCCGCAAAAGCGGAATTTATATATTGCCACACAATGCTGAATATACTGTTATGAAAGGTCATTAGTTTGATGAGAAAAGGCAAGTGCCTTTTTGTGGTACTCAAGGCGACAGCGATTTCGCTCTTGGCAATTTTAGGGTTTTTAGGTCTGTCATTCCGTGTTTAGTTTCTTGTTCAACGTAGTTGTGCTATGAAGGATATCGGTAATTATAAAATTTACTAATTAAACTGGCATTGTTGCTCTGGGCTGCGCCTTAGCCGCAAAGCCGTTAGGTGTTATAGAAATTGAGGCATATTAAGTAATTAAAATCATTAGGCACAAATGAAATTATCAATCATAATCGGAATGATTGGAATTATAATTTTAGGATATTCATTTTTATTGGAACCCTATACTAATAATCAAGAGTTCTTTGCAAAATATATGAAAATGGGACCGGGTCAGAGTAATGAATATTTTCAGCTTCGTGAAGAAATGCTAACTCCTAAATATAGACTTGAAGATACTGGAATTACCTTAAGTTTAATTTCTATTATTTCATTAATAATTTTAAAATCTAAAAAAGGTTCACTTTTATCTCCAAAGGAAAAATATTTAGTAGTTGCACTTGCTATTACTCTTCCATTTCTAACTATAGCAAGCTATGTGTTTGACCTTTTTATAGGAATGTCTAGAAATGAATTTCCAAGATGGGCAGATTCTCTTGGTATACCACTTATGGGTGTTCCCATAGAATTTATTGCTTTATTAATTTGGTCTTCACTTCATTTATTATTTATAAAAAAATATAAACAATCGCCAATATCTTCAGCAATTACATTAAAACTAAATCCTTGGTTAATATTTGTTTCAGCAGTTACATTGTTACTTACATTAATATTTATATTCGGGGGTCAATATTGGTATGCAGTAATTGGAGCACTATGGATTTATTATTATTTATCGGTTGGAGTTAATAGAATTTATTTTAAAACTATGGCGAAGAATATTTAAAAATAGCACCTAACAAATGCAATTTAAGTTGACAGCATTTTACGCATTTGGCTTTTTAGATGTTTTTAAAGTAGGTGATCCGCATAAAGTATCTTGTTCAAGTTAGTCAAAGCTGAAAAAGTTTTTTCAGGTTATAAAATTTATAGAATTAAATTAATATTTTAG
Organism: uncultured Ignavibacteriales bacterium; assembly: GCA_963848195.1. Classification (GTDB taxonomy): domain Bacteria; phylum Bacteroidota; class Ignavibacteria; order Ignavibacteriales; family Ignavibacteriaceae; genus CAVQBP01. Next base: position 6,066 of record CAWKCY010000003.1, read on the forward strand.
TTCAGGGCTGCAACTTAATTGCGGTTCGTTAGTGCGTCAAGCGAAGCTTGATGCTTCTGTTAAGGTGAAAGTCCTTAAGAGGAAAGACTTAGCCAAGTCACCTCTACCGAGTGTTGCGGGTATGTAGGAACTCAAAGGAGTGAACGAAATACTTGTCCATAGGACTCCTTCGGAGAAGCGTACACAGGGAATTATGTAGGCTGTAGGGAAGACCGTACTTCCTGAAACCAATTTAGCCTCGAGAATGCGTACAATGTAGACGGCAATGGGATTAACGACTCAGAAGCCAACACTTAAACAATCGATAAGGCGAGATTGTTAAAGGTCTACCGTGGTTAGAAGGTGTAGCATGCATAAAGAGAAGCATACAAGAACTTGAGAGACCCTGTAAGTTCCATTGAAAGAGATGGTAGGCGAAGTCAACCAAAAGAAGATAAGCTGAAGACATACAGGGAGTCGGATTAACTCATAGTACTCGGAGAACGGGAAAGCCGTTTACATGGGGAAGGAGTTAACAATGATATGTAACTTGCAAAGGAAACATTATCCGGACTGTAGGATCGGAGAAGTAATGCAAACCTCACTGCGAGAAATAGCAAAGAAAGCGGAACGTGAAAAGAAGTGCCGGTTTCAGAATCTTTACGGGATGCTCAATGAGAGAAATCTACAGGATTCGTGGAAGTATATGAACAAAAGTGCTAGCTACGGTGTAGACCGTGTTAGTGCCAAAGAATACGAAACGAATCTTGCGGGAAATGTCAAAGAACTCGTAGCAAGACTGAAGAGAAGAGGATACCGTGCAAAACTGGTCAGGAGGAAGTATATTCCCAAACCAAACGGAAAACTACGCCCTTTGGGGATACCTACTACAGAAGACAAACTATTGCAAGTAGCAGTAGCAAGGATACTGGAGAGCATATACGAGCAAGACTTTCTGCCCGATAGTTTTGGCTATAGAGGGGGCAGAGGAGCCAGGCTGGCACTAAGAGAACTCCGGTATCAACTGCAATATGGATGGTTTGGCTATGTGGTAGAGGTTGATATAAAAGGCTTCTTTGACAATATTAACCATGAATGGATGAAAAGAATGCTTGAAGAAAGAATCAGAGACAAAGCATTCATTAGGTTAATAACAAAATGGCTGAAAGCCGGAATAATGGAAACAGATAAGATGGTAATCCATCCGGCAACGGGAACACCTCAAGGTGGAGTAGTATCGCCCATACTGGCAAACATATATCTACATTATGTGCTTGATTTGTGGTTTGAGAAGAGGATAAAACTGAAAAGCGAAGGTAGAGTATATCTGTGCAGATATGCAGATGACTTTGTATGTTTGTTCCAATTCCAGAGGGATGCGGATATGTTTTATCGGGAACTTCCGGAAAGGTTAGCGAAGTTCGGGTTAGAAGAATCAAAGGAAAAGACCCGAATAGTTAGTTTCAGTAAATTTAGGATAGCAGAGAATTCAAGGTTTGATTTTCTTGGATTTGAATTCAGTTGGGGCAAGGAGAAGTCAGGAAAGCCCCTAATTAAGCGTAGAACATCCCGAAATAAATTCAGAAAATCAATCGGAAATTTCAAGGAGTGGTTTAAGGAGAATATAAAGCTGAGAGTGAAAGAGCTGATAACCAAACTAAATAAGAAGCTGCGAGGATACTATGAGTACTATGGAATGATTGGAAACAGTGAAAGACTACGCCAGTTTTATATGAAGGTAGAGTCATTATTAAAGAAATGGCTGAATAAAAGGAGTCAAAGAAGAAGCTATACATGGGAAGGATATAGGAAAATGTTAAAGCAATATCCATTACTGGAACCCAGAATAACAGAGAAAAGAAACGGCCAGTTTGAATTATTTGGAGCGAACCGCTGAATACGGAAGCGAGTATCATTGAGGAGCCCGGTGCGGAAAAACTGCACGCCGGGATCTGTGTGGGGGATGCCTGGTAACAGGCATTTCTACCACGACGCTGCTAAAAGTAATATAGTGAATTATTAATTAAATATGTGTATATTAGTCACAATGGTACACACGTAAATTGGAGATAGAAATGAGAACTAATATTGTAATTGATGATAAACTTATGTCAGTAGCTCTTAAAACCTCCGGCTTAAAAACAAAGAAAGAAGTTGTTGAAGAAGGCTTAAGATTATTGGTAAAAGTAAAAAATCAAAGTAAGCTAAGGAAATTAAGAGGGAAATTGAAATGGGAAGGTAATTTAGATGAAATGAGACAAGACAAATGATACTTGTCGATTCTTCAGTATTGATAGATTATTTTAACGGAACTGAAAACTGGCAAGTTGAAAAACTTGATGAAATATTAGGAAAAGAAATAGTAGTTATAGGTGATTATATATTAGTTGAAGTCTTACAAGGATTCAAAAATGATAAAGATTATGAAACTGCTAAAAACATACTTAGCTATTTCCCATGTTTCAATATTTGTGGAGAAGAAATAGCGATAAAAAGTTCGAATAATTATAGACAACTGAGAAAAAAGGGGATTACAATTCGTAAAACCATAGATGTAATAATTGGTACATTTTGTATCGAGAACGATCTTCAATTACTTCATAATGATAAAGATTTCTTTCCTTTAGAAAAATATTTGGAGTTAAAAACAGTAATACTAAAGAGCAGCTAACAATGCAATTTAAGTTGACAGCATTTTACACATTCGGCTTTTTAGAGATTTTGAAGGTAGTTGATCTGTGCCAGATATTTCATAGCATGGCATCCATTACCACCCGGGATTGAGTTAACAACCCAATTCTTAGCCCATATTGAAGGAGATATTTGATTAAATAACAGTGGGTTTGACCTTCTTAATTCATCCCTGAATTTAGCCTTAAAGACAATGGATAGAGCTTTCACAGGAAAAAGGAATTTATTAGAATGAGAGCTAATCCACTTTTTATCCATAATTGAAATACCTCCACCGGTAATTAGATAATGGATATGCGGTTGGAGGGATAGTTTTTGGTAATCCATTCCTTCGGAACTGGACCAGGTGTGCAGCACTCCGAGATATCCGGGCTTAGCACCAATGTGTTTAGGATTAGAGGAGAACGAGTCATTGGTTTTTGCCGAGCAGTTGAATATCCCAAAGGGATGGCTATGCCAGGAGATTGTAAAATATTATTTGATTGCTTCTGGCAACAGACCTTAACTCTTCAGGTAAAGTAAATATAACCATGAAGTAATTAACCGAAAGCAGCAGGTTATTATTATTGGCTAACCACTCATCTGCATTATTGTTTTGACAATTTATAAAACAGAATTGGTTTATTATTACAGCTTCTATTGCCGCAAGAATGGAAGCTGTAATGATAATGGCTGCAAGAATTACATTTGTATACTTGTCCACCCATAATGGGAGTCCGGCAAGAAGAGATATCGAAGAGAGCTTTCTTATGTGAAGGAAGCATTGAGTGAGAATATTTAGCCAGATAGATATCCCTATAGTTCCTAATAATCTCCGATAGCTTAACCACAGGCATCCCTACCACGACGCTTGCTCAAGGAAGGCACTTGACAAAGCGTACACTTATGCGTACGTTTGTATCAAGAAAGGAATAAAAGATGAGAACAATTACGGCAACAAAAGCAAGAAGCAATTTATATAAACTTATAGATGAAACTGCAAAAGATAGTGAACCCATTTATATTTCCGGGAAGAGGAATAATGCTGTTTTATTATCGGAAGATGATTGGAGAGCAGTAGAAGAAACACTTTATTTATTGTCAATTCCTAAAATGAGAGAGTCAATAATAAAGGGTATGAAAACGCCAGTTGATAAATGTTCCGATAAGCTCATATGGTAAAATGGCGGATAGTATATACGAAACAAGCTCAGAGAGACGCAAAGAAAATCAAATCTTCTGGGCTGAAAGGGAAAGCAGAAGAATTATTAAAAATAATTGAAAAAAATCCATACCAAAACCCTCCCGCATATGAAAAATTATTAGGGGATTTGTCGGGTGCAATATCACGTAGAATAAATATTCAGCATAGATTAGTTTACCAAGTGTTGGAAGACAGAAAAGTCGTAAAAGTAATAAGAATGTGGACCCATTACGAATAAATAAATTATCTTCAATGAAATAAAAGCAAGATAACCATGCGTTTGTACCCGACCGCGACATCGCTCTCGGCATTTCAAATGTCTTAGGCAGAATTGCTCGGTTTCGGCAAACTTTTTCAAACTGCCCGGACCTTACAATCAATTTTCAGATCATCGGAAGATCAATTCTAATTGGTATTGTTATTTTGGGCGGCGGATAAAACGCGCCGCGTTAGCCCTTAAGCTTAATTACGGTTATATGGCTAAAGGAGAGAACAAATATTTATTTGAATATGAACTCTTTAAAGACTATATTTAGTTCGATAATTGAAAGGTTAATATGAAATTAAGTGAATCAGTAAAATCAATAAGTTATTTAAAAGCGAATGCCGCACAATTAGTGGATGATGTGAATAAAAATAGAAAAACTTATGTTATTACTCAAAATGGAGAAGCTAAAGTAGTAGTTCAAGATATAAAGGCATATGAAGAAACACAAGAAACCCTTGCTTTATTGAAAATATTGTCAATGAGTAGTGGCAATATAGAGAAAGGACAAGCTAAAGGAATTAAAGAAACATTTTCGGAAATAAGGAAAGAATTGGGTATAAATAAAAAATAATGAATTACAAGTTATTAATAGACCCTTTAGCTAAGTCAGATATAATAGATATTTATAATTATGTTGCTGAAAGTGATTCAATAGAAAATGCTAAAAGATTATTAACTAATCTGGAAGCAACATATCTAAAACTTAAAAATCTTCCAACTCGTGGACATATTCCACCAGAGTTGAGAAATACGGGAATAAGGAGATATCGGGAGATACATTTCAAACCTTATCGAATTATATACGAAATAATAGACAACATAGTATATGTACATTGCATATTGGATGGAAGAAGGAATATGCAAGAGATACTGGCAAATAGATTACTAAGATAAAAAAAGCCTTATAACCTCGGATTATCAGATTCAGAAAAAGGTGAAAAGTATACAACATCCCAACTAAAAAAAGAATTGAAAAAAGTCCGAGAAAAAGGCACCTAAATTTTGCACCTAAATTTTTATAGAATAATAATAATAAAATAAGGGATTGGTCTAAAACATACTCGTTATGCTAAAGCTGTTCGAATAATTTAATACTTCTCAGGAACAAATGTCTGATCAGAAATAGGGGGTCTTATGTAATCTTCATTCTTTTGCCTTGGTGGGAGTTTAATTTGTTCCGGTGTTAAATCTTCATATTCAATCAAACTTAATAGATGAGAAATGCAGTTTAGTCTTGCCTTTTTTTTATCATCAGCATTAACAACATACCAGGGAGCTTGTTTAATATCCGTATAGTTAAACATTTCGTCTTTCGCCTTTGAATACTCTACCCACTTTGAACGTGATTGCAAATCCATAGGACTTAATTTCCACCTTTTTGATCTGTCTTGAATTCTAGTCTGGAATCTTTTCTCCTGTTCTTCATCACTAACTGAGAAATAGTATTTGATTAATTGTATTCCTGAGCGTACCAGCATTCTTTCAAACTCAGGGCAGGATCTTAAAAATTCTTTATACTCTTCCATAGAACAAAAATCCATAACCTTTTCAACTCCGGCTCTATTGTACCAGCTTCTATCAAAGAGAACCATTTCGCCGGCTGCAGGTAAATGGGGCACATATCTTTGAAAATACCATTGCGTTTTTTCCCGTTCGGTTGGCGTTCCCAATGCAACTACTCTGCAGATTCTTGGATTCAGACTTTGAGTTATCCTCTTAATCACCCCTCCTTTTCCCGCAGCATCACGTCCTTCAAAAATAATAACAACTTTTAGCTTTTTTTCTTTAATCCACTCCTGCAGCTTAACTAGTTCAAGCTGCATCCGGACTAGTTCCTTTTCATAAAACTTTTTATTTAATTTTTCCTTCTCAATTTTAACTTCTTCGGAATTCTTAAGATCTGTCTTCTCCTTTTTATCCCTCTTTTTATTCTTTGACATTTCATTCTCCGATAATTTAGTTAGGTTAAAATCCCACTATTACATTCTTTCCGGAGCATTCACACCTAATATAGTTAACCCGTTTTTAATCACTATTTTAACTCCTTTTACAAGTGCTATACGGGATTCGGCTAATTCTTTTTCCGAACCAAGGACTCTGTGAAATGTATAAAACCGGTGAAAAGCTGCGGCTAACTCCTCGAGATAACTGCATACCCGGTTTGTTTCAAAATTTTTCGCGCTGTATAAAATTTCTTCCTTAAACTCATGGAGTTTTTTTAACAACTTCTGCTCTTCCTCTGTAGTTAATAAATTCAATTTTTCAACCGAAGAAGATAAACTCTCCTTTTCCGTCATTTTCAATATAGAACATATTCTAGCATGTGCATATTGTAAATAAAATACCGGATTTTCATCAGACTGCTTTTTTGCCAGCGTTAAATCAAAATTCATGTGTGTCGTTATGTTTCTCATATTAAAAAAATACCGTACGACATCACTTCCAACATCATCTATCAACTGATCAAGTGTAATATAATTAGCTTTTCGTGTCGACATCTTAACAGTTTCACCATTCTCCATAATCGTTACAAACTGGTGAATTAATACTTTCACCTTTTCAGGATTATATCCAAGCGCTTTCAGTCCTGCTAAAACATCGGGAAAAGTTGCTATATGATCAGAACCAAATAAATCGACTATTAAATCATAGCCTCTATCAAACTTTGTAGAGTGATACGCGATATCCGGAAGCCTGTAAGTTGGTTCACCCGTAGATTTTACTATTACTTTATCCTGTCTATCCTGCGATGAAACGGAACCATTTTCAATTTCACTAAGCTTTAACCAGACCGCACCTTCTTTTTCATAAGATAAATTTTTATTTCTATAAGTTTCCAGCAAAGACTCTATCTTTCCATCTTCATATAAAGAATTTTCATTAAAAAATATCTTATGGCTAATACTAAGTCTCTGTAAAGTATTTTTTATTTCATTAAAAATTTCCTTTTCGGCGGCTTCCTTAAAAATTCCTTCCGGAGATTCATCCTTAAGTTTATCCCCATGAATTACATATAACTTCTTTGCTATCTCTTTTATATATTCACCCTGGTAATAATCCTTAGGGAAATCTATAACTTCTCCGCAGATTTCTAAATACCTTAGTTTGACGGAATCCCCGAGAACACGCATCTGTCTCCCTGCATTATTAAAATAGTATTCCCTGTCAACATTATATCCAATCCATTCAAGTAGATTAGCAACAGTATCCCCCACAACCGCATTTCTACCGTGTCCGACAGTTAAAGGACCTGTAGGATTCGCAGATACAAATTCCACATTTGCTTTCTTACTCAAATACCTGGCTGACTTCCCGTAATTATCCCCCTCTTTCAGAATATCACTTATTATATTTGCTATGAAATCCGGAGTGAAAAAGAAATTTATAAATCCTGGCCCAGCTATTTCAGTTTTTGAAATAATATTGGAATCTAAATCCAGGTTTGATAAAATCTCTTGAGCTATCTGCCGTGGATTTTTTCTCAATTGTTTTGTTAACAGCATCGCAGCATTCGTGGAGAAATCGCCGTGAGATTCAATTTTCGGAATATCGAATATAATGGCGATATCCTTTAAGTAGGGAAGATTCTCAGATGCTTTTTCAAATATATGTTGTAAATATTCTTTCAATATAATTTCCGGTTATAATTGTACATGCCTAAAGATGACATCTTTAAAAAGGATAAAGTGTTATATTAGAAACTAAAGATGTCATCTTTCAAATTGTGGCCTGGGTTAGTTATGTTAATTATTTAAGAGATTTTGATGTTTTAAGATTCTTTTTTTCAATTGCTACCAAAGCCGGGTCTTTCACATCCTCTACCGGAGCATCTCCCCAAAGTCTTTCCAGGTTATAGTATGTTCGTATATCCTTTTTAAATATATGAACAACAACATCAACATAATCGAGCAAAACCCAGTTTAGACCTTTATAGCCTTCTTTATGCCAGGTTTTTATTCCTTCATCTCTAAGGGTTTTGTCAATTTCATCTGCAATAGCTTTGACCTGGGTATCAGAATCGGCACTGCAAATTACAAAATAATCAGCCATTGCAGTAAGTTTTCTAAGATCTAAAATTTTAACATCAAAACCTTTCTTATTAAAAATGAAATCGGTGATGTTATCGGCTAATTGTTTAGAATCCAAATTAAATCCTTTTTAATTATTGATTGATTGGTTTAAGTTGTTTAAAATCTTTTCCGATAATTAATGAAACGTCCAATATATAATCATTATTTATTTGCTGAATAATGTTATTATGATCAATTCCCAGAGCATCTGCAACTTTAATAGCATTTTCCTTATTCCCGGTTCTATCGATTACCATCGATTTATTTACATCAAATGAGATGTAATTTCCAGTTTGTACTACATCAAAATTATTTTTCCTAAGAAAATCAGTAAACTTTTCAGCAGCACCTGAACTGCCGCACCCATTCAAAACTTCAAGCTGAATTATAGGAGCTGCTGCCTTTTTTTTTGCCAGTTCTTTATCTGCTTCTTCTTTATTTTTGATTTTTAAATATACAGAGTAACCCAGAAAAATAATTACAATAGCTAGTAAAGCTATAATTATATTATAAAAAAAGTTTGATGTTGAAGATTTAATATTTGGTTTTATTGATGGTCTTTGTAGACGGGTTCTTACCTTCACTTATTCACACTCATAATTGCCGCTAAAATCTAACCTTTCCTTTAATGACACCTTTGTTTTTATCTGATGAAAATAGAGCTGTTATCATTATTATCAAACGGACTATATCCGAAGCCATAGGAATTATAAGGATTAAAAGGATTGTAATATGAATAAGGAAGATTTCTATATTGAACTGAAATCAGCATATTTTTCCATGGCTGATAATTTATTGCAGCTTTACTTATATAAATTCCATTGATGCTATTTTGAAAATCCCTTCCAAGCGAACTATAAGGAGAATGAACCAGGCTTATATCAAGCTGACCGTTTAAGTTGTTGGAAAATTTATAAAGCATGCTGTTTGTTAATACACCAAGAGCTAATCCCTGTCCGCCGCCGGAAGAATAAGAAAAATCATATGACTGATGCATCTCGAAGTTACTGGATTTCAAGAACCCGAAGAAAGATGAAGGAGAATTATCAATCATTGCATTTTTAATATCAGTCTCATGGAAACCTGAATCTTTATATTGCGCATTTGCTGCTGAAAGACTTATAATAAGGAAAAATAAAATCGCTAACTTTTTCATATCCCTGCCTTTTTATTTACATCCATATTAATTAAAACTTAACTAAAAATCAATGAAACTTAAAATCCAAAAGCTTAAAAATCACAATATTTTGGAGACTTTATTCTCTTTATTCACTAAAATTATTTTAGGTTTATGATTATGAGCTTCTTCATCGGACATCTGAGAATAAGCAATTATAATAACTTCATCTCCTACTGCCCCAAGACGTGCAGCAGGACCATTTAAACAGATCATTCCGCTGCCGGAAGGTCCTTCCATAGTATAGGTATCCAGACGGCTGCCGTTATTTACATTTACTACCTGTACTTTTTCATGTGGTAAAATATCTGCTGTTTCTAATAAATCTTTATCTATTGTTATACTGCCTTCATAATACAATTCTGCCATTGTTACAGTAGCACGGTGAATTTTTGAACGAAACATTTCTCTGGTCATAGAATTGAACAATTCCCTAATTTTTAATAATTAAATATAAAGATAAACTGTTTTGAGTTTCAAGGTAAGAAATATTAATAAGGTCAGGACGGTTATATCTATTGCCGTTGGATTTGGAGGCTGTGTGAAAAGTGTAGAACGAAACTCTGTATCCTTTAATTTATTAAAAATTCAATCAAAATTCGCATTCACGATTCGGAGAATCGCTCTACAATTTGAATTTTCACACAGCCTCTTTATCCAAAAGATAGAAAGAGATCAAAAAAACATAAGGCTTTAGCCATATTTGAATAAATAATAATCTTTCACGAAATTATTTTGGACTCTACTAAATTTTTATTAGCTATTATTAAAAATTAAACATAACTCTTGTTTTTAAAAAACTTATATCTTATAATTGTTTTAGTCATAAAAAAGGGATGAAATATTATGGGGAATGATTCTAAAATCGGAGTATTAATAATTACTCTCTTTTCTCTATTTTTTACAGCATGCACTTCAAATTATACTATTAAAGAGTTTAACTCTAAGAAAGAGTATTATAATTATTTTAATGATCATTCAGGTAATAAAAAGTTAAATATTAAATTAACCATTGATTCTTCTTTAATTACAGATTCAGGTGCGAGGATTCAATCGGATTCTTTATTATTTAAATATGATATAGTCAAAAGTGGAAATGAAGTAATTCCCTTATCTGAAATAAATTCTATTGATTATAAAACATCAGATAATCGTTCAGCTCATTTGTCGTTAAAAAACGGAAGAGAAATCGAAGCTGAAAATTTAATGTTTCAACCCAATTCATTAAAGTGCAAAATAAAAGAAAACCTTGCACGAAATGAGAAGATCCCGTTGAGTTTAATAAAGGCGATAAGTTATAAAAACCATTTTCAGGGAATCGTTACAGGCATATTATGCGGATTTCTAGCAGGAGTTATACTAACAGCAAGTCAAGTTATTCCGGCTGAAGTGCATGAAGGAAATCCCCCGTACCCGCATGATTATAACTTTATGGCGGTTGGACTTATAAGCCTTCCCTTAGGTATTATTGCCGGCGGGGTTATAGGAGGGAATATTGGTTATAAATATACTTATCATTTTAATCAATAAAGTAATAAAAAGAAGGGAAAATGGTGAAAATCTTTCTATTTCTCTATTTCTGATTCTTTTTTCTTCATCAATCATTTCTCAGGAGAGTCAAGATCATAGTTCTAAACCTGCAGTAAACTTTGAGTTGGGAATAAGAGATGAATTGGATCTAATGCTAGTTAAGTATCGCGCGGGAAACTCAATAGAATTCGGAATTCTTCCTATCAATATACATTTAACCACCGGAGTTAGGTTTTTAGAACACTATAAAATAGACATTAGGTATGGAATAATGGTGATTTATGAAGATTTTGAAGGTTTTGATGTAGGAATATTTCTGCAGTACAATTTATTTAGCTCTAATTTTTATGGTTCACTAGGAATAGATTACTTTAATGCGATAGGCAGTTCACATAATTCAGGTTCAACTGGCGGTTCATTCACTTTCTTTTGTTTAGGTCTAGGTTATAATGTATCCAAACATTTTAATCTGGATCTTATGTATTGTTTTCCTAATGAAAAAGTATTTGCTTATTATCAAAGTGATTTTTTTTCGCAATATCAAGGTTTTAATGAAATAGATAATGGACTAATTAAAATTGGATTTCAATATTCATTTATATTCTAGAAAAGGAGATTGATCAAATAAACTACTGGAATAAACATGAAAAAGTTAGTCTTAATTCTAGTTTTCTTATTAAGTAGCTGCATAATTACCCAAACTATTAAAATTGGTGTAAGCGGTAATTTTTTAGAAGGGAATAAATATTACAGTTATCAGTTTGGACCCTCATTTTCAGCAGAGTATTCTTTTGAACATATTCCATTGACAATTACTCCGGCGATAAGATTGTATGTATCGGAATTAAACGATGCCTTTTTGCCGGGATATAACAACAATGTTTTCGGTATCGAGGCTTCTCTAAACTATTATCCAAATTGGGAAATTGAACCTTATCTTGGAGCAGGAGTATATTATTATTCAAATAGTATGAAGCCTGGTGGGATGATAAGTATTATCAATGGTAATATTCAGCATGTGGAAAATTCTAATAATAATTTCTCAGTTGAAATTACGGGGGGTATAAAATTTTCGGCAAAAAGTCCCATAAACTTTATTATGGAAGTAACAAAAACTTTCAGCAAGAAAGCCAATCTAATTACCTCTGATTTTTACGATGGTTCAATTATTTCAGAAAAAGAAATAAATATTTTTAATTCATTATTTATAAGACTTGGACTATTGTTTAATATTTAATTGTAGCTGCCAGGTCAAAAGAAATATTTCACACCTACGGTGTTCCGTAACATCTGGTATTACCTATTTTGCTAATAATATTTCACCGCTCTGCGGTTAGAAGAGCAAATGTCTTTAAATTATTACCTTATCAAATCTATTCCACTTACGCTTCACATACGCTCTAACTCTACTTAATTTTCTATCCACTTTACTAATTTTATGTTGGAACAGCTATATCTTATACTTTCTTTATTCCTCTAACTATCCCCACCATTAGCTCTCGTTTTATCATTTTTTTACTTTAGTCTTGACAAAACCGAAAAGAAGTGTATATTTGCTATTCAAATTATGAAAAGTATTAGCGGGACATATTATCTGAATTCTAATCACTCATGGTGGTGGTGGAGCAATTTGTATAATAGCATGTCCCGGTGATATGAGATAAATAATAATATAATTTTATAATTAAACCCTTCTCAGAAACACTGGGAAGGGTTTTTTTATGGAAATTACAAGATTACAAAAAAATTACAAGATTACAAGATTATTTTTATACTTGTCACTAATATTAAACTAAAAAAATTAAATACTATATGAACTTCGAAGAATTCAAAGAATTATCAAGAGATTACAATCTTATTCCGGTTTATGAGATAATCACTGCTGATTTACTGACACCGGTACTTGCATACCTAAAAATTCGTAAGAATGAACAGCAGAATTTTCTGCTTGAATCGGTTGAGCGTTCCGCTAATATGGCAAGGTATTCCTTCATTGGGAGAGAACCTGAGAAGTTTTTTTCAAATAAAGGGATGGAAGTTACAGAATTTACCAATGGTTCAGTAAGAAAGATTAATGTCTCAATATTCGAATATATTCGCGAAGAATTAAAGAAATATAAACAGCCAAGAATTGAAGAACTGCCTGATTTTACAGGAGGAATTGTAGGCTATCTTGGATTTGAAAATATTTCTCTTGTGGAGAAGACTATTCAATTTACAACTGAAAGTTTTAATAATCCCGATTCAACTCTGGGTATTTATAAAACAATTCTTGCTTTTGACCATTACAAACATCAAATAATTTTAATTTCAAACGTAAAAATTGATGAAAATACAAACCTTGAAAAAGCTTATTCCGGGGCAAGAGAAAAATTAAAAGAACTTAAAGATGAATTAAAAAAACCGGTAGAATATATTTCTGACTTTTCCTTAGAAAACCATATATCGGGGGATTTTGATTCATCTGAGTTTTGTGAACAGGTTGAATGCAGCAAGAAAAATATTGTTGAGGGAGATATCTTCCAGATTGTACTTTCCAAAAGATTTTCTTCAAAATATAAAGGCGACCTACTGAATGTTTACCGCGCATTAAGGATAATAAATCCTTCTCCCTATATGTATTATCTCGAATTCAAAAATAATTTTAAGATAATCGGAACATCTCCGGAAGATTTGTTAAAAGTTAAAAATAGAAGGGCACAGGTACTTCCAATTGCCGGTACGAGGAGACGGGGCAAAAATAATGAAGAAGAAAAAGCTCTTGAGATAGATTTAATGAATGATCCAAAAGAACTGGCCGAACATACTATGCTTGTCGATCTGGGAAGAAATGATCTTGGAAGAGTTTGTGAGTATGGGACAGTTGAAGTAAGTGAAAGTATGAAAATTCAAAAATACTCACATGTAATGCATATAGTTTCCAAAGTCGAAGGGACGCTTTCAAAAGATAAGGATTCGATAGATGCATTTATGTCATGCTTTCCTGCAGGAACTGTGTCAGGTGCACCAAAGATCAGGGCTATCCAATTAATAAATGATTATGAAAAAGAAGAAAGAAATGTTTATGCAGGTTCGGTAGGGTATTTCGATTTCTCGGGAAATCTGGATATGTGTATAGCAATCAGAACATTATTTGCAAAGGGAGATACTATATACTGGCAGGCTGGAGCGGGGATAGTAGCCGATAGCATCCCAAAACTTGAAGCAAAAGAAGTTAAAAATAAATCGGCAGCAATGATAAATGCATTAAAATATGCGGAGGTTATTGATGAAAATTCTAGTAATTGATAATTATGACTCTTTTACCTACAATCTTGTTCAGCTCTTAGGGAATCATTCCATTAAAGTTACCATTAAACGAAATGATGAAATAGATGCAGAACAGATTGATGAATTAAAACCGGATAAAATTTTAGTTTCACCAGGACCAGGGGTACCTGAGGATTCAAAAGCATCTTTAATTGCATATAAAGAATTCGGGAAAACAACACCGATATTAGGTGTATGCTTAGGACACCAGGCAATGGGAGTTATTTACGGGGGGAAGGTTGTTAAAGCTGTGCAGCTCATGCATGGTAAGACTTCGTTTATAAACCATGATAACAGGACTTTATTTAATAAAATCCCGCAGCGTTTTGAAGCTACGAGATATCATTCTTTAGTAGTTGATAGGGAGTCTCTCCCATCATGTCTTGAAATTTCGGCTGAAACTGATGATGGTGTCATTATGGGAATACGTCATAAGGATTTTCCTGTTGAAGGGATTCAATTCCATCCCGAATCAATTCTAACTAAGGAAGGAAAAAATATTATAAATAACTGGTTGTCTCAATAGTTTTGGAGGATAATGATGAAAGAATACCTGGAAAAAGTAATCGAAAAGGAAGACCTTTCTTTCGATGAAGCATTTATTGTTATGAATGATGTAATGACCGGTACGGTTAATAATTCACAGCTAGCCGGTTTTTTAGTTGCACTAAAAGCAAAAGGGGAAACACCTTCGGAAGTTGCAGGATTTGCCAAAGCAATGAGAAACAACTGTATTAAAATTGAATGCGACGATGAAAATGCTATAGACGTATGCGGAACCGGTGGAGATAATTCAGGCAGCTTTAATATTTCTACTGCAGTTGCATTTACAGCTGCCGGTGCCGGAATTAAAGTTGCCAAGCATGGCAATCGATCTATTTCCAGTAAAAGCGGCAGTGCAGATGTTCTGCAGCACCTTGGCGTAAATATTAATTTAAGCAGAGATGAGTCGGAAAGAGCACTAAAAGAAATAGGTATTACATTTTTATTTGCGCCTCTTTATCATCCCGCAATGAAATATGCTGCACCTGTAAGAAAAGAACTTGCAATGAAAACGGTCTTTAATATGCTTGGTCCTTTAACAAATCCGGCAGGAGTTAAAAAACAGCTAATCGGAACTTTTAACAGGAAAGCAGCCAGAACAATGTCGGAAGCTGCTAAGTATCTTGATTTTGAAAAAGCCTGTTTTATTTGCTGCGATGATCGATATGATGAAATTTACCTGGGAGATATAACCGAAATCCATGAATATAATAATTCGGAAGAGATCAGAACATATACTATTTCAAATGATTCATTCAGCTATCCAAAAATATCAGATCATGATATAAAAGGAGACACAGCCGAAGTAAATGCTCAAATTATTTTAGATGTATTGGAAAATAAAAATAGGAACGGAGCATTTCATACGATTACGGCAAATTCTGCAATGGCATTATACTGCGCAGATTTTTCCGGTAGTCTAACTGAATGTCAGAAAGCGGCTGAAGATTCAATATTAAGCGGCGCTGCTATTGCAAAGCTGAATGAGTTAAAAAGGTTTAGTAATCAATAAAAAGTCTACTGCAATTGCTGAAATGGAAGCAATGTTTTAGAGATTTGTAAAAAATATGAACCTGGCTAAGATATATTGGATTAATAATTCCAAATATTCAACCCTTCAATAGAGTTAAAATGTTTATCATAAGAAATGATTATTGCATTATATTCAATGGCATGTGCAGCAATCCATACATCATTTATGGGAATAGGTTTTCCTAAAGTTCTCAGTTTATTTTTTATTACAGCAAAACTTTCAGCAGTTTCTTTAGTTGCATCCAAAATTTTAACATCATTTTTAATTAGAAAATTTTGCAGTAATTCACGATTCAGATTTTCTTTTTTTCCTCCTTTAAATCCTGCGTAAAGCTCACCTAAAACAAATATAGATATTAATATATTTTCTGATTCCGTTAAATAAGTAAAAACTTTTTTGTCTCCCGCAAATAATGCGCTTATAGCATTCGTATCAAGTAAAATTCTTTTCATTTCCAATCTTCTTCAGATATTTTTTCGAATTCCGATACAGCCTTATTAAAAGAATTTAAATCATCTTTGCTCCATACACCCAAAAATTCAATTAGTTCTTTCTTACGGTTTTCTTTTGAATTACTTTCTAAATTGAGTGCTTTTCTTAGAAGAAACTTAATAGTTTTATTAAGACTCATCCTTTTCTCTCGGGCTAATTCATTAAGTTTTTTATCTATATCCTCATCTATTTGATGTATCGTTATTGATTTCATTTTAGTATTCCATCTTTCTATGGTTCAAAAATAAATATTTATGAACCATTATGCAACTTAGAATAATTTTAGTTCTTGACAAATAACAAAAGAGTTCTATATTAGTAGTTCTAATTATGAAAAATTTTACCGGGACATATTATTTTAGCTTTTGGTATTGGTTTACTATAAGAAATAGTACATCCCGGTGAAAAAGAATAAATAGAAATTAAAAACAAACCCTTCTCGCTCACCGGGAAGGGTTTTTTAGTTTAAATAGCTTTTGCAATTTATAAAAGGAATATTTTGAATATACTCGATCAAATAGTTGAAGTTAAAAAAGAAGAGGTGAAAAAACTAAAACAGAAATATTCCCTAAATTCCTTTAAAGAAATGGAATATTTTGAATTGGAATCACTATCGTTTTCTGAAAAAGTTTCCCAAAATCAAAATATCTCTATTATTGCCGAAATAAAAAAGGCAAGTCCGTCAAAAGGAATTATCCGTAAAGATTTTAACCATCTCAAAATTGCCGAAATATATTTTAAATACGATGCCGATGCTGTTTCAATTTTAACCGATGAAAATTTTTTTAAGGGAAGCATTGAATATTTAAAAGAAGTTGCATTAATAAAAGAAATCCCTCTCTTAAGAAAAGATTTTATTATTGATGAATACCAGGTTTTTCAATCCAGGGGAGCAGGTGCTGATATTATTCTATTAATCTCCGAGATTTTATCAAAAGCTCAAATAAAAGAATTAACTCATGCGGCAAACGAGATCGGGTTAGAAGTCCTTTTGGAAATTCATTCCAGGAACCAGCTTGATAAAATCGATTTCAACATAACTCCTGTTCTTGGAGTTAATAATAGGAATTTAGACGATTTTTCGGTAGATCTTAATACCACATTAAATTTATCATCTCTTATACCTCCGGAAACTATTTTAGTTAGTGAGAGCGGAATTAGCAAAAAAGATGATATTGAATTCCTATCCAGAGCTAATATTGATGCAATATTAGTAGGTGAACATTTAATGGCTTCTAAAAATATGGAAGATAAACTTAAGGAATTAAAGGAATGGTGCTTAACAGTGGAAATTAACAATGGTAAAAATTAAAGTCTGCGGGATAACAAATTTGGAAGATGCACTCATTTCTGAAGAATGCGGAGCTGATGCAGTAGGCTTTATTTTTTATAAAAAAAGTAAAAGGTATATTGAACCGCAATTAGCAAAAGAAATAGCTTGCAGTCTTTCCCCATTTACAATGAAAGTCGGAGTTTTTGTAAATGACACTCCTGATTTTATTAATAAAATCGCCTCGGATGTATGCTTAAATGCAGTTCAGCTTCATGGTGAAGAAGAGCCCGGACATATTAATAAAATTAATTATCCTAAAATTAAAAGTTTCAGAATTAATAATGACTTTGATTTCTCAAGATTAAGTGAATATAGTAATACAGCATTTTTATTTGATGCTTTTTCTGCTTCCGAATACGGAGGAACAGGAAAACCATTTGACTGGAGATTGATTCCCGGTGAATTAAAGAATAAAATAATATTAGCGGGCGGAATATCTATAAACAATATTGAAGAAATAATAAATAATATAAAACCTGCTGCTGTAGATCTTTCATCTTCTCTCGAATCTGAACCGGGAAAGAAGAATAAAGAAAAAGTATATGAATTTTTTAATAAAATAAATTATCTAAGGAGATAGAAATGGTAATAATGATGAAACTCAATGCTCCCAAAGAAGACATTGAGCAGGTAATAAATAAAATCCTTTCCAGGGGATGCAAGCATCACGAAATATGGGGTTCGGAAAAGCTCGCTATCGGTGTAACAGGTCAAACAACTGCATTAACCGAAGAGGAATTTTTAATTATGAACTCCGTCGAAGAAGTATATAGGGTATCCAAACCCTATAAGCTGGTAAGCAGGGAAGTGAAATCGGAAGATACTGTAATAAATCTTGGTGGAAAATTAATTGGAGGGGAAGAGTTAACAATAATTGCCGGTCCATGCTCTATTGAAAGCAGGGATCAGATATTTGATGTTGCCGGTCAATTAAAAGAAATGGGGATTAAGTTTTTAAGGGCAGGTGCCTATAAGCCGAGAACCAGTCCCTATGCTTTCCAGGGATTAAAAGAGGAAGGGCTGGAATACCTAGCTGAAGTAAAAAAAGAATTAGGAATGATGATAGTAACGGAGGCAAAAGACACAAATACTCTCCGGCAGGTGGCTGCTGTTGCAGATATAATACAAATAGGCGCGCGTAATATGCAGAACTTCTCTCTATTGGAAGAAGTAGGTGAATTGTCAAATGTAGTATTATTAAAAAGAGGATTGGCTGCAACTATTGAAGATTTATTAATGAGTGCCGAATATATTCTATCCAGGGGAAATTATAATGTAATCCTATGTGAAAGAGGAATCAGGACATTCGAAACTCAAACAAGAAATACTCTGGATTTAAATGCAATTCCTGTTATTAAGAAACATTCTCATTTACCCATAATTGTTGATCCTTCGCATGGTATAGGTATGTGGGATAAGGTTATTCCTATGGGAATGGCTGCAATTGCATGTGGTGCTGATGGTTTAATGATTGAAGTGCATCCTCACCCTGAAGAAGCATTATCCGATGGATTCCAGTCACTAAAGCCAAATACTTTTAAGCAGCTTCTCGAGAAAATAGAACAGCTTGCTCCAGTAGTAAATAAGAAAGTAAATCTATATGCAGAACTTACTTGAATATAGTCAGCCTGATGTAAACGGAAGATTCGGTAAGTATGGAGGAAAATACGTACCCGAAACACTGATAACTCCTTTAAAGGAACTCGAAGAAACTTACAGACAATTAAAAAATGACCCTTCGTTTATTAGCGAATTAAATAAGTTGCAGAGTGATTATAACGGAAGGCCAACCCCATTAACATTTGCATCTAATCTGACTGAATTTTTCGGCAAAGCGAAAATTTATCTTAAGCGGGAGGATTTATGCCATACCGGTGCTCATAAAATTAATAATACTTTGGGTCAAATCTTGCTCGCCAAAAAACTCGGTAAAAAGAGGATCATTGCTGAAACAGGAGCAGGGCAGCATGGAGTAGCCACCGCTACGGTATGTGCAAAATTCGGATTGGAATGCATTGTCTATATGGGTGAAGTTGATATGGAAAGACAAAGCCCCAATGTATTTAGGATGAAGCTTCTGGGTGCTCAGGTTATTCCGGTCAAATCAGGAAGCAGAACATTAAAAGATGCAACTAATGAGGCAATACGCGATTGGGTTACAAATGTTAAGAATACTCATTATATAATTGGTTCTGTAGTAGGCCCTCATCCGTATCCCATGCTCGTAAGAGATTTTCAATCTGTTATTGGTAAAGAAGCAAAGGAGCAGATTTTATCTGCAGAAGGAAAGCTGCCGGAATATATAGTAGCTTGCGTTGGAGGCGGAAGTAATTCCATAGGAATCTTTTATCCGTTTATTAATGATAATGTAAAGTTAATAGGTGTTGAAGCTGCTGGTTTCGGAATTGATACAAATAAACACTGCGCAACTTTAACTTTAGGGAGAGAAGGAATATTCCAGGGGATGAGGACTTATCTGCTTCAGGATGAAGAAGGGCAAATATCAGAAGTACACTCTATATCTGCAGGTCTTGATTATCCCGGTGTTGGTCCTGAACACAGCTTCTTAAAAGACCAGGTACTGGCTGAATATCATTCAATTACAGATGATGAAGCAATTGAAGCAACAAAGTTCTTATCGAGAAAAGAAGGGATTATTCCTGCACTTGAATCAGCACATGCATTTGCCTACTTGAATTATTTAATGCCGGGTACAGAAAAAGATGAAATAGTTATAGTAAACCTGAGCGGGAGAGGCGATAAGGACTTAAATACCATTATAAAACATTTAGGGGAATAATTCCAATGGATAAAATATCGGAATATATTTCAAATAAAAATAAAGAAGGAGAGAAGGTCCTCTCAATTTTTTTAACAAGCGGATTTCCCGACAAAGACAGCTTTTCTGATTTAGCAGTTGATGTTCTAAATTCCGGTGCAGACATGCTTGAAATAGGTTTCCCGTTTAGCGATCCTTTAGCTGACGGTCCTACAATTCAGTACTCTTCCCAAAAGGCACTTGAGAATGGAATCAATATAAAAACGACTATTGATTATGTCAAAAATATTAGAAAGTTATCGGACAAACCCATAATTTTAATGGGATATGCAAATCCTATACTTGCTTATGGAATCCAAAGATTTGCTGAAGAAGCAAAATATGCCGGAGTAAACGGCATTATAGTTCCTGATATCCCTCTCGATGAATATGATAATTTTTTTGACGGGGCATTTGATGGTCTGGAAAAAATTCTTTTGACTACTCCAACTACAACCGAAGACAGAATTAAAAAAATAGATGAACGAAGTGAAGGCTTTGTATATTATGTAAGTATGACAGGTACGACCGGAAAACATATTAATAACAGTGATGAAATTATGAATCCCCTAAAAAAAACTTATTCTTTAATGAAAAAGAATAAAATGTTAATCGGTTTTGGAATTTCAAGCCCTGAAGATGTTAAAAATTTAACTGCATATTGCGAAGGAGTAATAGTAGGCAGCGCTGTTATAAAATCATTGATGCACCAAAACAAAGAATCTGCTTTGCAGCTAGTAAAAAACCTTAAAGATGCATTGAATGGTTCTTGAAGAATCTTAATATGTGAAGTTGCGCAGACCTAAAGATGACATCTTTAAAATGTAAAATCATTTTAAATATTTATTAAAATCTAAGTTTAGATTATCTTTATTTTGAAAAAAGTAAAGATGTCATCTTTCATATACTGATTTTTGCGTAACTTGAGTTAATATATTTATTTAGAGCATTATTGTTATTATAGATTATCTACAATAATATCACAACTTCCGTGTTCAAAAATATATCCTGCAAAAAATTAAGATTTAATTTGGCATATCATCTCAACTTCAACTGCTGCATTTAAAGGAAGTTCATTTACTCCAACTGCACTTCTAACATGCTTTCCTTTTTCACCGAAAATTTTGATTAATAATTCCGAAGCTCCGTTCGCTACCTTAGGCTGATCTGTAAAATCTTCAGAACTATTTACAAATACCGTAAGTTTAATAATCCTTTCAATTTTATCAAGATTCCCTGTAACTCCTTTTATTGCTGCAAGACAATTTAATATGCACGTTTCAGCAGCCCGCTGCCCTTCCATCAAAGTTACTTCCTTACCTATTTTCCCTTTAAACAATAATTCTCCTGCAATTGAAGGGATTTGTCCGGCGGTGAAGACCATATTATTAACTTCTAGAGCCGGTATATAGGCTGCAACCGGTTTAGGAGCTCCCGGTAGATTAAATCCCAGTTCTTTAATTTTTTCCTCTATCATTTTATCTCCTTTCTTGCAAAAATTGTTTTGATTATCTTTGCTTTTTCTTAAAAGGTATTATTTCTGTTAGGCTATTTAAAAATAAAGGATAAAAAAGATGATTGAAAGTAAGTTTATAGAATTAGTTGATATTATTAGAAAGTTGAGAGTAGAGTGTCCATGGGATAGAGAACAGACAAATGATTCAATTAAAGCTGCAACAATTGAAGAAGCGTATGAAGTTGTTGAGTCAATCGATAATAAAGATTATGAAGAACTTAAAAAAGAATTAGGTGATCTTCTCCTTCATGTAATTTTTCATACTGTTATAGCGGAAGAGGAAAATAATTTTAATCTAGAAGAAGTTATCGATGCAATAAAAGAAAAGTTAATAAGACGTCATCCGCATGTTTTCGGAGATGTTGTAGTAGATAATGCCGATCATGTAAAAAGAAACTGGGAATCAATTAAATTAAAAGAGGGGAGAGAATCACTTCTTGACGGAGTGCCTGAAATTATGCCCGCACTACAGAGAGCCTCTCGATTACAGGAGAAAGCTTCAAAGGTTGGTTTCGACTGGGATAACAAAGAAGATATCTGGAATAAAGTAATTGAAGAAATTGAGGAGATGCAGGAGGAGGTCAAAAGTCAAAAGCCAAAAGTCAAAAATGAAGTAAATGAAGAGCTGGAAAATGAAATTGGGGATGTATTTTTTGCTTTAGTGAATTATTCAAGATTTTTAAAAATAAATCCTGAAAATGCTTTAAGAAAAACTAACAGCAAATTCATTAAAAGGTTTAATTACATCGAGAAAAGATTAAAAGAGAATGGCAAGAAAATTAATGAATCAAACCTTGAGGAAATGGACGGTTATTGGAATGAAAGCAAGAAAGTTTTGTAAAAATTTATAAAGGTGAATTTCTAAATTTTTCATAGGCATCAATTATATCTTTTACAAGCCTGTGCCTTACTACATCTGTTTTATCGAAAAATACAAAGCCGACTCCGTTAATACTTTGAAGTATCTCTTTTGCCTGCACCAATCCGCTTACATTTTTAGTGGGAAGGTCAATCTGGGTTATATCTCCTGTTATTATAGCCTTTGAGTTTGCCCCCAGCCTTGTTAAGAACATTTTCATCTGCAAATCCGTAGCATTTTGAGCTTCATCCAGAATAACGAAAGAATTGTTCAAAGTTCTCCCCCTCATATAGGCAAGAGGAACAATTTCAATTATTCTCTTTTCAATATAACCTTTCAATTTGTCAGAAGGTATCATATCATCAAGGGAATCATATAAAGGACGCAGATAAGGATCTATTTTTTCTCTGAAATCACCTGGTAAAAACCCGAGACTTTCTCCGGCTTCAACTGCAGGGCGGGCTAATACAATTTTATTAACCACACCTTTGTTCAATGCCGATACGGCTAGAGCCACAGCAAGGTATGTTTTACCGGTACCTGCAGGGCCTATAGCAAAACAGATGTCATTTTTTTTGGCAGTTTCAAGATATCTATTCTGTCCGGGAGTCCTTGCTTTAATTACATCATTTTTTGTATATAAAACAATTGCATCATAATCTTTGTCATTAATTATTTCTTTTCCCTGAATTGCTAAATCTAAAATAGTTTCCACATCTGATGATCTTAGGGTGCCGTTCGTATTAAGAACGTAAACCATTTCTTTAATAACTTTTTCAACTGTATCTATTTCTTCCAGGACACCTTTGAGGATTACATTCTGCCCTCTGACAGTTATAGAAGTATTAAACCTGTCTTCAACCAGTTTAATATTATTATCATTCATACCAAGCAAACTCATCATATCTACATTTTCAAGTGACATACGTTTTTCAATAGCCGTCATATTTCTCCAATTTAAATGAAAAAACCCTCATTCCGTAACTACGGAACAAGGGTTTTTTTTAATCTACTTAAAACTGAACATTAAAACAAATAATTATTGAACAGGCGCAGGTTTATAGCTTGTTCTTAATTTATCATATTTAGCTTTTTCTTCTTCAGTTAACTGAGGAATAGTAAACTGCTGTTTTGGATAAATCAAATCTGGATTTTTTATTTTATCCCGATTAGCTTTATAGATATTCGGCCAAGCAAATCCATTTGCATAGACATTAGGTTTTTTAGCAATATTCCAGAGGCAATCACCTCTAACTACTTCATAGTTGATTGATGTAGGGGCTTCTACCCATGCATCCAATTCATTTTGCATCTGGCTATGTACCTGATCAAAGAATTCGGGAAGAGCGCTGATTTTATTCATTTTAAGTGCGTCCAGGTCTTTTTGTCTGTCTGCTTTCGGCCCTTCTTTTCTCTGAATTTTACCATTTAATTCTGCTACAGCTTTTCTAAAATTATCTACGTCTGCTTTAGTTGCACCAACCATTGAATAGAGTTCGTTCATGCAATCTTCGTAGCTTTTAATATTGGTAGATTTAAGATTGTTAATATCGGATTTTAATGTAGAATCTTCTTTTTGAAGACTAGCTTTTTCAGCTTGAAGACGTGCCATTTCGGCTTGCCATTCGTCTGAGGTCATTTCTTCTTCCTGAGCAAACAGATTAACAGCAAAAACAAGAAGGAGAGAGAGAATAACAATTAAATATTTAGATAACTTCATAAAATTTCCTCCAATTTCTATTATTAAAATTCTTTATAAGCTATTTAGGTAATTTATCTAAATTCGCTTTTGTTTCTTCTTTATCTTTTGCACAGTCCTGAAGTTTTGCATTTTTAGCTGCAATATCTTTCTCCAGGTTTGATCTCTCTTCTTTCAAGGAATCTGCTTCAGTCTGCAGAGATTTGACTTCGCTTCGTAGATCATTTAGCTGAGCCATCTCTGTATCGCTTACCCCGCCGCAACCGCTCATTATAAATGCAGTTATTGCAAATGCACCAATAGCGATTGTGCTTCTAACATATTTTGATATATTCATACTAGAACCTCCACTTAATGATTGATTTGTGTTATTAAATATAATAGAATAATACCACTCTTTCCATATGGATTATATTTCTAAATATTTTTTTAAAAAGAAGTTATGACAATAAGGTCACTAATAAGTGACCTTATATATAACAAATTCAAACAATATATTCAAGTTTAGTAATTATTATGTATTTTTAGTTTGCTTTAGATAACACGCACTAAATTATTCTTTTATCCACAAAACTCGTAAAAGAATTACCTGCTATTATTAAATGATCAAATACCGGTATATCAAGAATTTTACCTGCCTCAACAATTTTTCTCGTAATTGAGATATCTTCATTACTTGGCTCAGGATTCCCGCTTGGATGATTGTGAATTAAAATCAGACTTGCGGAATTATTCTCAATTCCTGCTTTAAATATTTCTCTCGGGTGAACCACACTAGAATTTAGGTTCCCGATTGAAATAATTTCATATCTGATTATTTTGTTAGCTGAATTCAAGCAGACAAGTATGAATTTTTCTTTAACCTCATCTCTCAATAAAGGTATAAAAATATCAGCTACATCTTTGGGAGAAGTGATTTTCTTTTCCGAGAACCATTTTGATTGTGATTCTATTCTACGGTTTATTTCAAATGCCGCGAGAAGAGTCGCAGCCTTGTCTTTCCCTATTCCATTGGTTTTGATTAAAGCCGTTAGAGAAAGAGACGCAAGTACAGCAAGATTTTTATTATTTGCTAACAGTTCCTGTGCAACTGATATTACTGATTTCCCTTTTGTTCCTGTTCTAAGGAGGATAGCAATAAGTTCCGCATCGGTTAAATTTTGAACACCCCTTAAAATTAGCTTTTCCCTCGGACGGTCATCTAAGGGTAAATCCTTTATCGTTAAAATTTTAGCACCTCCGGATTAATTTGAAGCTTTAAATTTCTCTAGTAACTGAAATTTACCATCTTTATATCTTACGATATTCAAATATTCATTGATATGATCCTGATTAAATGAAATATTGTTATGAAAACCTGTAACTGAAATTCCTGATTCCATTTTTCTTTTTACGGCATCCCTACTGCCGGGACTGTTTTCTATCACGGTTAAAAGATATTCTGCCGTATCATAACCGTATAATACATTCCTATTTGGATCTATTCCGGTTTTATCAAAAAAGTTTCTGCTGAACCGGATAAAACTGCTGTCACTGTAATCAATAAAATAATCGGATGTAAAAGTTAATTGATCACTTAATACCGGAGCAGATTCATATCCTTTTGCATAAAACCAATCCTGGTTACCAAAAATCTGAATTTTTGCCGTATCCTGTTGAACTAATTGTGAAAATATTACCGGAACATCTATTTTATCTGCCAGAGGAATATATAAGCCTTGAAGAGTATCCTGAAAAGCAGCGATACGGGAAATAGGATCGTTTAAAGCAAAAGAGTTACTTTTGTACGCAGCACTTATCAAAATTTCTCCGCCGAGTCTCTGGAATTCATTAATAAATGTAAGGGCAAGGAGTGGGGAATAACCATCAACTGAATTTAGTACGCCGATTCTCCTTTTATTTACCACGTTATAAATATAATCTGCCATTACTTTACCTCTTAGTGAGAACGGAGGATTCGCCTGGAAAAAATTATCATTTTTTGAAGTTAACCCTGTATCTGTTGCAGTAGGTGAAATAATTGGTATATCGGTGTCCTTAAAATCGTCAATTGCTGTTCTGACTTCATCGCTGAAAATGGGTCCGATAATTCCTCTTAATGAAGGTACATTTTGGAATTCTATCTTTATACTGTCTATTTTACTTTTATCCATAGCAGTGTTTTTAATAACAATTCCGATTTTCTTCGACTCATGAAGTGAATTATATTCGGAAACAGCATATTTAATACCTTCTAAAATTTCCGAAGCAGCGGAAGATCCGCTTTGAGGTACCTTAGTCCCGTTTAAAGGAAGCATAACTCCTATTAGAGGGGAAGATATTGTGTTTTCCCGTTCTACAGTGAAACCGCCGTAATCAATTTTTTGTTTTAGCTGAGAAGCTTCTCCTTGTTCAACGGAATTTGGGTATTGTTGAATTAATTCTTCCAAATTTTTTCCGGCAGATGATAAATCACCTTCGGAGATATTGGCTTTTGCTAATGTAAGCAGCAAATATGGTTTTGCCTTATCAGAGGTTAAAGAATTCGAGATTTTTTTAATCTCGGATGATATCAAGTAATTCCCTGCAATCTTTTCACCGGTCGCTTTAGCATATTTTAAATAAAATTCAGAATTACTTGTTGTTATTAAATTTATAAGTTCCTTAAATGTATTTAAATAGTCCTTTTCTTCGTAGTAAACCTTTGATAATGTAAGCCGTGCTTCATCAGCATAATTACTTTCCGGGTATAAGTCTAAAAATTTTAATAAAGTTGAATCTGCCTCACTAAAATTATTAAGCCTTAACATGCACTTACCCTTGAATAATAGTGCAATAGATTTTTGAGTATTAAAATTAGGAGTATTTATTATTTCATTAAAGATTTTTAATGCACCATTGTAATCCGCAGCATTGAATAAATGAATTCCCTGATTGAATTTATTATCTATGTTTTCATTGTTTTGAGCAAATACAAGATAAACATTTGATATGACTAAAAATAGAATAATTAATAAAGGAAATCTTTTATCCATCGGAAGCTTTATTGTTATTTAAAATATGTGAGGCATTCTTCTTACCCTCCCGTGCAAATATATTTTCCGGGTCCAGTTTTAAGGCTACATCAAAATAAGTTAAAGCATCTTTAGCTTTACTTGCTTTTAGACATGCTTCCCCAAGCTTTGCATAAATATCTGAAGAAACATTATCCATATGCTCAATATATTTTAGAAACAACTTCTCAGCCTTAAGGTAATCTCCGATTTTCAGATAAATTTTACCTCCCCATTCATATGAAACAGCTTCTTTGGGATTCAGTCTGATTGCTTTTTCAATTGGTACAATTCCATGAGCATACATGCCGAGATTATAATAAATAATTCCGTAAATCAAATTTAATTCCCAGAAGTTTGAATATATTATATCCGTTTTTTTTGCATATTTCAGCGCATTCTCGAAATTTCCCAGTTCTATCTCGACTTTTGCAAGATACAGATTTGCCTCATGAAGCAGTTCTGTCTGTTCATTAAAAGAAATATAATTGAGAAAATTTATTTTTGCTAACTCAAATTCTTTTAGAACAAAATGAGAATATCCCAAAAAGAAGCAAACGATATGATTCTCTTCCGGCAAAATCAGACTTAATACTTCAATTGCCTCATTCCATTTCGAATTTCTTAATAAAAACTGGCCTAAAAAAAGCCTTACTTCATTATTTTGAGGATCATTATCAAGGAGAGCATACAAAAGATTAAAAGCCGGTTCAGGGTTCCCCATTTTTTCATAAAGCTCTGCCAGATAAAAGTAAACGTCTATAAAATCAGGAAATTCATTAATAATATTATTATACATTTGAATAGCATGCAAATATTTTCCCTGCGCTTCAAAATCTCCTGCAGTCTTCATCTTATGCTCAAGCTGATAATTTTCACTCATTTATTATTCCCATTCAATTGTCGAAGGTGGTTTCGAACTAATATCATAAACAACCCGGTTGATGCCATGTACCCTGTTAATAATTTTGTTTGAAACCAATTCTAAAAAATCATTATCAAATTTAAACCAATCTGCAGTCATTCCATCTATGGAAGTGACGGCCCGCAATGCCAATACATTTTCATATGTTCTTGAATCTCCCATAACTCCTACAGAGCGAATTGGCAGCAGTACGGAAAAAGCCTGCCAGATTTTGTTATAAATTCCGGCATTTTCTATTTCTTTTATAAAAATATCGTCAGCTTCTCTCAAAATGTCAAGCTTTGGTTTAGTGACATCACCTAAAATTCTGACGCCTAAACCAGGACCGGGAAAAGGATGTCTCTCGATGAATTCTTCCGGAATTTTTAATTCTCTTCCTACATTTCGAACTTCATCCTTAAATAATTCTCTGAAAGGCTCGATTAATTTCAAATTCATTTTTTCCGGCAAACCACCGACATTGTGATGTGTTTTTATTGTAGCAGATGCTCCTTTAACAGAGACAGATTCAATAACATCCGGATATAACGTACCCTGTACTAAAAATCCCGCATTTTTATGTTTCTTTGCTTCTTCTTCGAAGACTTCAATAAACGTATTACCAATTATTTTTCTTTTCTTTTCCGGCTCCGAAACCTCCCTTAAATTATTTAAAAATTTGTCTGAAGAATCAATATTAATAAAATTCAAATGAAGGTTTTCTGCAAACATTTTTTGAATTAAATGACTCTCATTTTTTCTCATCAAGCCGGTATCAATGTGAATGCAGAGAAGTTTATCACCAATTGATTTTTCAACTAAAACAGCGGCGACAGTTGAATCAACTCCTCCGCTTAAAGCACAAATTACATTTTCCCCTTTGACAGTCTCCCTTATTTTTTCAATGCTTTCTTCAATAAAATTCTTTGATGTCCAATCACCTTTGCATTTACATATTTTAAATAAGAAATTATTTAATATTTTTCTTCCTTCCTCAGTATGATTTACTTCCGGATGAAACTGAACTCCGTATATATCTTTTTTAGTGTTTGAAATTGCGCAAATAGGAGAGTGGTCGGATTTTCCAATAATCTCAAAATCATCAGGGATTTTAGTTAAATAATCACCGTGACTCATCCAAACAATCGATTCTTTTTTAACTTCTTTTAGCAATATCGAATCATCTAAAGTCTGTAGTGAGGCTTTTCCGTATTCCCGGCTGGAAGCTGGTTCAACATTTCCGTTAAATTCTTTACAGATAATTTGAAGTCCATAACAAATACCTAAAATAGGAATACCTAATTTTAAAATAGATGAATCCAGTTTTGGTGAGTCTGCATCGTAAACACTCATCGGTCCGCCGGATAGAATTATTCCGGCAGGCTTAATTTCATTAACCTTTGCGAGTGAAATTGTATGCGGGAAAATTTCGGAATAAACATTTGCTTCTCTTACACGTCTTGCAATAAGCTGTGTATATTGAGAACCAAAATCTATTATGAGTATATTTTCTCTGATTAATTTCTTATCAGATGCTGTATTATTGTTATAATCGACCATTAACAGCTTTATTTATTATATCAGTCCTTCTTTGATAGCTTTCGCTACGGCTTCTGATTGGGAATGAACGTGAAGTTTTCTATATATATTTCTGAAGTGAAAACGAACTGTTTCGATGCTGATAAATAAAGAATCGGCAATTGCTTTAAAATTATGCCCTTCAACTAAGCCGCTTAAAATTTCTTTTTCCCTTGGAGTTAAAACATAATCGTTTTTATGAGGTGAAGTAGTCTTTTTATTTTGAAAAAATTCGATAACTTTCCTCGCAATTTGTGAACTCATAGGAGCCCCTCCTTCATAGGCTTCTTTAATAGCTTCAAGAAGTTTAGAAGGCGGTGTTTTCTTTATTAAATAACCGCTGGCTCCAGCACATAATGCATCAAATATTCTGTCGTTTTCTTCGTAAATGGTCAACACTAAAATAGTTAAATCGGGTAAAATCATTTTAACTTTTTTAATTCCTTCTATACCTCCCATTCCCGGAAGTCCGAGATCCATTAATAATACATCAGGTTCCAGCTTTTTAATATTCTTCAACATACTTTCGCATTCTACAAATGCACCGATGCACAAATATCCTTCAGTCCCGTCAATTAATATTTTTAATCCGTCCCTAATCGCATTATTATCTTCAACAACAACTACTTTTAACATTAATCTCGCCTTTTGAACCCTTTAGATTTACATATAATTAACTGTAGTTACGCAAACATTGTCATTCTGAGCGAAACGAAGTGGAGTGAAGAATCTCATTCCCTAAAATTTTGAATCATATTATGAATTTTATTCACCTTACATATAAATCTTGCGTAACTTCAGTAATTAATTATTCATTATTTAATTTTCAAAATATTTACTCGTACTTGTAATCTTACTCATGCACATGCTTATACTCTTGCACCTGCTCTTCCTCGCCTCATCAAGAATTTTAAATACTTTTTATTATTTAAATTTACAAAATATTTCCTTCGAATTGAACTATTGTACCTTCATCGATTTTTGATTCAATCTTTATAATTCCTCCTATTATCTTAGCCCTGTTCTTTATATTATCAAGACCATTACCGTGATTTATTTTTTCCTGGCAAAAACCTTTTCCGTTATCTTTTAAGGTCATTTCCAATTTCCTTCCTTTTACCAGGGCATCGAGTGTAATTTCAGTGCAGCCGCTGTGGGTAATACAATTGTTTATGGCCTCCTTAAAAATAAGATAAAGATGCTGGCGGCGTTCCATGGATAATGATACTTTTTGTAAACTTATAATGTTCTCTGACCGGAACGAAATATTTGTGTAGGAAGAAAGTTCCGAATATGTATCCCTTAGCCTTAGAATTAAATCATACAAAGAATCCCTCTTAGGATTTACCAACCAGACAATATCACTCATATTATCAACTAAGCTGCGAGCACTAGAACTAATTGTTCTCAGACTTTTTGTCACATCTTTATCCTCTGATCTTATTTTTTTAGAAATAACTTCACTAAGTATTGAAATTTCCGTGAGACTTGAACCTATATTATCATGGAGATCAGCAGCAAGTTTGGTTCTGAAACGACCAATCTCAATCAGATGTTTGATCCTATAATAAATAATTAAACCTATTATGCCGATAACAATAATTGAAGCTAATGTAATAAACCACCATGTTCTCCATAAAGGAGGTAAAATTTCTATAGTTAATGCAGTTCCCTTATTATTCCATAACCCGTCGTTATTTGAGCCTTTAATCCTAAAAATATACTCTCCCGGATCCAGATTCGTATATGTCACATAACGCCTGTTTCCCGAATAAATCCAATCATGATCAAACCCCTCCATCATATAAGCATATCTGTTCTTGTTCGGAGAAGTATAATCCAGCGAAGCGAATTCAAATGAAAAAACATTTTGACTGTATGAGAGTTTTATCTCCTTAGTCTCGGTTATAGATTTTTTTAAAGGTGAATTATCAGGGTCAATTTCAACCGGTTTATTAAAAATCTGAAAGTCAGTAATTACAATAGGGGGTACATGATTATTTCTTTTTAACTCATTGGGATAAAAAGCATTTAACCCCTTTGTCCCGCCGAAAAATAACTCATCATTTTTCCCTTTAAAGCTTGCCCCCCAAAAAAATTGATTCCCCTGCAATCCGTCATCTACATCATAATTTCTAAAATTTCCTGATTTATAATTGAATACAGATAAACCATTATCAGTACTCATCCAGATATTTCCGTTGTTGTCTGCTTTAATTGCATAAATTACATTGCTGGAGAGACCATCTTTAGTAGTATAATTTGAAAAATGCGGAACATCTAAATTTTGCTGATCAGCGGGAAGTTTATTTAAACCTCCCCCGTAGGTGCCAAACCATAAATCACCGTTTTTATCTTCACAAGCTGAAATTATCCGGTTGTCGCTCAAATTATAACTCTGCTGGTTATACTTATATTTTATAAATTTTATATCTGCAGGATCAGTTAAAGCATTTTTTAGTTCTGAAGAAGTAACTTTATTTAAACCATCCCATGTACCAATCCAGAGATTTCCGTTCCTATCCTGTAATATGCATGACTGAACCTGATCTTCACTTATACTATTGGGATTATTCGCATTATGAGTGAAGCAAATAAAATTATCCTTTTCCCTGTTGTAAAGATTTAAACCTACACCTGTACCAATCCAGAGCCTTCTTTCTGAATCTTCATAGATAGATTGAACAATATTATTACTTAGACTATGCGGATTATCAGATTCATTTATGTAATTTTTGAATTGCAATTTACCTGAAGAGTAATTATTTAAGGGTAAGATTGATCTATCCATTCCGCCTCTCCATGTTCCAATCCATAAGTAACCATAACTATCTTTAAATATAGCAGATACCGAATTATCACTAAGACTGAATTTATCGCCAGGTTCATTTTTATAATGGTAAAATTTGTTACTGTTTGGCTCTAGTTTATTTAATCCTCCCCCCAGAGTTCCAATCCAGAGTGTCCCGTTGTCTTCCTGGTAGACAGAACGGATAGTTCCATAGCTTAAACTTAAAAGGTTAAATGGATCATGAGTATAGTATTTAAATTTTATTCTCTCCCTGTCATATTTAACTATACCATCCTCCGCGGTTCCAATCCAGATAAGACCTGATTTATCTTCAAATAATGAAAGAATATTATTTCCGGCTAAAATACCATTTTGTTCAAGCAAAGGTTTTGAAATATCAGGATTATCCTCCCCATTCTGGCTATTCGCATCATTAACTTGAAATAAACCGCTCCCTGTTCCTACCCATAAAATTCCGGAGCTGTCATCCAATAATGAGTTGATTCTATTTACATTTGAATTGTATAAACCGGAAGTCTTCATCATGTACCGGTTATAATTTTTATCTATTTTATCGAATTTTACCAGACCATTTAAGGTACCCACCCATAAAAATCCTAACCTATCCTGACAAATTGAAAGAACAACATTATTTATCGAATTATTATTAGAATTAGAATCTTGAGGAATAGAGATTCCTGACTGTCCGGCAAAGGTATAATTTATAAAGTTACCGGTATTTCTATCCAGTCTTCCTAAACCCCCGTTGCCTCCTATCCATAAATTCTTTTCATTATCTTCGAATATTGATAAAACAACATTGTTGCTTAAACTATTAGGGTTCTTTGGATTATTTCTATAATGTTTGAAGGAATTTTTCTTTCTATCAAATTTATCAAGTCCCCCTTCTGTTCCTATCCACAAAATTCCACTATTATCTTCATAAATTGCTCTTACATTACCATGAATAAGAGAATTAGTATCTTCCGGAATATTATTATATGTAATAAATTTTTCCTTACCCCGTTCAAATTTACAGAGACCTTTATTATTTGTACCAACCCAGAGAGTACCGTTGCTGTCTTCAAAAATTGTCCATATAAAATTATCCGGGATAGAATTCTTATCCAGCGGATTGTTTTTATAAACCTTAAAATTATATCCGTCATATTTATTTAAACCATCTTCTGTAGCAAACCAGATAAAACCTTCCCTATCCTGAAGTATTGAATGTACGGTATTTTGAGAAAGACCATTTTCACTTAAGATGTGTACATAATTTATCCTATCGACCTGAGCTAATGAATTATTCGATAAAAATGTAATCAGCAAAAAACATATGAATGAAATGATTTTGGAAGGATACTTTGTAAATATCACCCTATGTAGAAGTAAATGCATATTTTTTGATTATTTAACATCAAATTTATCATTTTTTAACAATTTATAAACCAGCAAAATAATTACCTGTAATAAATTCTTTAATAAACCTTCAGTCAATTTGTACCTAATTCCATTAACTCGGCTCTATAAATCCCCACGAAATAGCGTAGGTTTTAAGCCTTTTTTTCCTCTTTAAGCCCTCTTTTTTATCTCAAGCCACCATTTATCCCTACTTTTCCCAAACATCCCTCAGAATCAATTTTTTCAAATAAATAAACTTTTTACTTAAATTAACCTCTAATGTATCCATTTCAAAATTCAAAGTGTTTTATATTTAGTTACAAGTGATAAGACATTAACATATAATCAAATTACAGAACTCTATCAAAAACGATGGAAGATAGAAGTATATCATAAATCCTTAAAAAAGAATGCATCGTTATGTAAATCTCCGGCAAGAATGGTTCGGACTCAGAGTAACCATATCTTTGCCTCTATATTTGCTTTTTACAAATTAGAATCTATGAGTATGAAAACAAAATTAAATCACTTTGCAATAAAAGCAAGGATTTATGAAAAAGCTATTAAAGTAGCTTACGAAGAGTTACAGCAAATTCATCAATTATCTTTTGAATTTGACAAATAACATTTTTGCGTAACTTCAGTTAATAATTAGTTTCATTATGAAATTTAAGTATGATATTTTATAATTAAATAAATCCCTCTAAATTTAATTAAAATTTGTTATAATTAAGATTATATGGCTATATTTTAATTATAAATAATTATAATTAAGCCAAAATTAAGAAAAAAATGAAAATAGAAGATTTTTCCAGCGGAAATTATATTCAACAGTATGAATACAAAAGTTTTTCACCGGCAAGGATAAATATAGAATGGACATGGAATAATGGGAAAATAAGTACTTTACTATCAGACGCCAATAGAAAACTTGGTTCTTTAGATACTTTTTCACAATTAGTCCCAGATATCGATATATTTATTGTAATGCATGTTGCTAAGGAAGCAACTCAATCAAGCAAAATAGAAGGGACTCAAACTCAAATAGAAGATGCTGTAAAAAAAGGTTCAGATATTTCTCCGGAAAAAAAGGATGATTGGCAGGAAGTTCAGAATTATATTGAGGCTATGAATGATTCTATAATTAGCTTAAAGACATTGCCGGTATCCACAAGACTATTAAAAAATGCACATCGAATCTTAATGAGAGGGGTTAGAGGCGAATATAAGAACCCGGGAGAATTCAGGGTAAGTCAAAACTGGATTGGAGGTGCATCATTAAAGGATGCCATATATATTCCACCGGTTCATACTCAAGTGAATGAATTAATGAGTGACCTTGAAAACTTCTTGCATAATGATAAAATAGAAGTCCCGGTTTTAATAAGAGCGGCAATAGCACATTATCAATTTGAGACCATACATCCCTTTTTAGATGGCAATGGAAGAATTGGCAGGTTATTAATAACACTTTATCTTGTCAGTACAGGTTTGCTTTCGAAGCCTTCTCTTTATTTATCAGATTATTTTGAAAAATATCGTCAGCTTTACTATGATAATTTAAATAACGTAAGAGTTAAAAATGATCTATTACAATGGATAAAATTCTTTCTGGTCGGCATTATTGAAACCAGTGAAAAAGGTATGAATACATTTAAAGCTATATTAAAATTAAAAGAAAATATTGAGGACAGAATACTGTCTGGTTTAGGTAAGAAATTACCCAGCGCCAGACATTTAATAAAATATTTATATAAGAGACCTGTTGTTTCTGTTCAAGATGTTAAGGACGAATTAAATGTATCTTTACCCACTGCAAATTCAATTATATCTGATTTTGAGAGATTAAAAATTTTAGAAGAAAAGACAGGTTGGAAAAGAAATCGCGAATTTGAATTTACTGAATACTTAAATTTCTTTAGAGTTAAATGACAACTTAACCAAAAAACTATTCAGAGAAGAAATTTCCCTTAAACAGTCATAGCCATTTAATAATTTATAATTGTTAAATTCTTATATTGCAGTTAAATTACTTACGCTTAAATTTTCGGTATTATGATTCTAAATATCTAAGCAATCATGAAATCAATCTATTTATTCATTTACTGTCTCCTTTTCTTTTTAGGTTCTGAAGTCTATTCTCAAAATCTTAAAATTCAATCTCCCAATAAAAAAATAGAAGTAACAATATCACTAAAAGATTCTTTATCATACTCAATTAATTATAACGATACGGAAATTGTCTCCCCTTCAAAAATAGATTTAATCGTTGATGATAAAGACATGTGTATAAATCCGGCTTTAAAAAGTAAAGAGAAAAATAGTGTTGATGAAAAAATATTTCCATTAATAAAAGAACAGAAAGCAGAAATAAGAAATAATTACAACCAATTAAAATTATTATTTGAAAATAACTTAGGTATAATATTCAGAGTATTTAATAATGCCTTTGCCTATAGATTTTTTACAACCTTTGATAAAAAAATTACTATTAAAAACGAATATTCAAATTTTAATTTTGCCGGTGATTATAATATCTATGTCCCTATTATACACTGCAGAAATGAAGTTGATTGTTTTCATACAAGTTATGAAGAAAATTATTCTCATTTAAAGCTGAGTGAATTAAGTCCGGATTCTATGGCTTTCCTTCCGGTAGTTGTTGAAATTCCCAACAAATTGAAAATAGCAATTACCGAAGCTGATCTTTATGATTATGCAGGTATGTATCTTTCAAGAAATAAAAATAACTCAACTTCTTTGTCTGCTGAATTCCCTGACTATCCTAAAGAAGAAAAAATATTCGGTGGAGAGTTTAAGCAGCTGCTGGTAACAAAAAGAGAAGATTATATTGCTAAAACGAACGGAAGACGGGAATTTCCATGGCGCATTTTAATATTTGCAGAGAAGGATGAAGATCTTTTAAATAATGATGTCGTCTATAAGCTTTCGGAAAAGAATGATACAACAGATTTTAGATGGGTAAAGCCTGGCAAGAGTACTGAAGAATGGATCATAAGCAGAAATCTTTATGGAGTTGATTTTAAAACAGGTGTTAATACGGATACTTACAAGTATTATATTGACTTTGCTTCGAAATTTAAGCTTGATTACGTGATGCTTGATGCGGGATGGTCGGTTAACTGTGATTTGTTAAAGGTTGTACCTGAACTGGATATGAAGGAAATTCTCGATTATGCAAAACAAAAAAATGTTGGTATAATTCTCTGGTGCCTTGCCCTTTCCATGAAGAATGAAATGAAACCGGCACTTGATCAATTTCAGAAATGGGGAGTAAAAGGAATATTAGTCGATTTCATGGATCGTGATGACAAGGAAATGGTAAATTTTTACGAAGAAGTTTTAAGAGAGGCAGCAAAGAGAAAATTATTCGTAAATTTCCACGGGGCTTATAAGCCCACAGGAATAAGGAGAAAATACCCGAATTTGCTAACACGTGAATCAGTTCTCGGGCATGAGTATAATATGTGGAGCAGCAGGGTTACACCAGAACATGATCTCAATATAGCGTTCATACGAAATATTGCCGGTCCTATGGATTATGAAGGCGGTTGTATGGTGAACGCACAAAAAGATAATTTCAGAGCTATATTTGGCCGCCCGATGAGCCAGGGAACACGGACTCATACATTAGCCCAATATGTAATTTATATGAGTCCGCTTCAATACTTGGGTGGTAATCCCTCCGATTATTTACGCGAACCGGAATTTACAGATTTATTAGCCGGTATTCCTACAACCTGGGATGATACAAAAGTTATCGATGCTAAAATTTCCGAATATATATTAATAGCTAGAAAACTCGGAGAAGATTGGTACATAGCAGCAATGACTAATTGGACTCCCCGAACTTTCGAATTAAATTTTC
Organism: uncultured Ignavibacteriales bacterium; assembly: GCA_963848195.1. Taxonomy (GTDB): domain Bacteria; phylum Bacteroidota; class Ignavibacteria; order Ignavibacteriales; family Ignavibacteriaceae; genus CAVQBP01. The sequence goes on from CAWKCY010000003.1 coordinate 44,164, forward strand.
CGTTCCTGGATAATGGTACATACAATGCAGTCATTTGTAAAGATGGTATAAATGCAGACAAATACGGCAGCGATTATAAAATAATAAATTCTTCAATTAATAATAAAGAAAAAGTAAAGATAGAAATGGCTCCTGGAGGCGGCTGGTTTGCCAAATTAACAAAAAATCCATAGAACTTTTCACCTAAACTTGCTCTTGTTCTCAACAACAATTTAGCAATTAAACAATTAAACAATAATGCAATAAAAACAAATATTAACTATGTGCTGCTAAAATCTTCATCATATCTTTTTCAAGCGTATCTTCCGGTGCCTCTACAATCCTACCTAATTCATGTCCATCTTTAGAAAAAATAAATGTCGGAACCAGGTCTATTTTCAAATCATCTAATTCATTATCTTCGGCTTTTTTATCCTCATCAACACAAATTATCTCTACCTTATCCGAAGGATAACCTGCAGCATCAAGAACCTTAAAAAATCTCGGCACTTCTCTTCTGCTGTCGCTGCACCATGTTCCCATTACTATTTTTATTTTAACATCTTTTAAACCTTCTTTAACTTCATTTATTTTCGTAGAATCTATATTGTATAGATCGTACTCAGACATCCACCACCAATAGAAACTTGTATCTTTGAAGGCTTCTCTTGTACAATAACCGATGAGCATTGGTAATCCCGAATCTTTATCTTTTATAATCTTATTTATATTTTCAATCTGTTGTCCGTTAGAATCTGCAGTTGTACTATCGAATTTCTCAGTCATTTTATATTTTCTATAGAATTGGTTGAAGTATTCTCCGGTCTTTAATGTATGCTTGAAAGCAAGTTCCGGAATGGAAATTCTGCTTTCAATATCTGCACTCATAGATGTGTCAACAGCTATAAGAATAAATATTACCGCAAAGAAGGTTTTTATCATGATAGTTTTTCATTTTCTGTTAAAAAATCTATAACAATTATATTTATTTCTATTTGGATAAATCTTTAATTGTTATTTAAATTATTTCAAAATCCCTTTAGGGATTAAATATCTATAGAATATTTATTTCCCCTTGAAAAAAAGTCCCGCTAGGGACTATATATGATTCCCTAAAGAAATATTAAAAAGAATTATTCCTTAAATCAATTCCCCACAAGAGCTTATTTCTTAAAGTTTCAAAATAGCTTGTTAAAGAAGTATGAACAAGCTTAAACGGGCGCGGACTTTTGTTTATCTTTATTTCGAGCGGCGGTGGAAATGTAAATACTCTTTGCCCATCACAATTAACCAGTACCTCTTTATGAAGTGATGTGATTCTAATTGTAATCGTTTCATCTCCCTGTAAAACCAAAGGCCGCATAGTTAAGCTGTGAGGAGATATAGGACTCAAAGTTATTACATCGGTTTTTGGGCTTACTATCGGTCCCCCGGTTGAAATGGAATATCCGGTTGAACCTGTAGGTGTTGCTGCAATTAAGCCATCGGCAGAAAATGTTGTAACATATGTATCCCCGATATGGATCTCCATTTGGATCATCTTTGGCCAGCCCCCTTTATCGATAACAATATCATTTATAGCATAAAGCTTCTCAATTTTATGTCCGACACATTCTCCGGTAATTACCATCCGTTCTTCAATATCATAATTACCTTCTTTAATTTCCTTAATAAAGATATCCATCTGGTTTATATTTACTTCTGCAAGGAAGCCCAATTTACCGAGATTAACACCCAAAACAGGTTTATTATGAAACTGAGCCTGGTATGCAGTGGCAAGCATGGTTCCGTCACCCCCAATAGAGATAAGCATATCACTTTTTTTACAAAGCTTTTCGCTTTCAATGAATTTACTTTTAGGTATTTTCTCTTTAATTAAATCTTTATTATCAGCTATAATATCCATCAGTAAATAATCAAAGCCGTTTTCCTTTAAAGTTTTTACTAAAGTAGAAATAACTTCATATACCTTAGGCTTCGAAATATTTGCCACAATTCCTATTGTCATATTGTGCTCACAATAATAAAATAAAATTACTATTCACTGAAGTTACGCAAAACTTCCCCCTCTCCTTACTAAGGAGAGGGGGCTGGGGGTGAGGTTAAAAACCCATAAAATTTTGCACCAATTAATCATATTATATTTCATCCCACCTCATAGAAATCATCAAATGCCTGTCCCGCGAAGCCTATTAGGCGAAGCGGGAACCATCAAATGACAACCGAATGACCATCAAATGACAATCGAATGACCATCAAATGACAACCGAATGACCACTGAATGACTATCGAATAACCACCGAATGACCATCAAACAAACTTCATTCCTGCTAACTATTTTTTTTAAATTCCCATAGTTTACAATATTTTGTAAAAACATATGCCGAAGAAAAGACAGCCAGTATAAATCCCTGGACTCCATCAAGGAATCCTCTTTTTATAATATACATTTTGATAAAAATAAAAAGAGGTCTAAGAACTATATCTGAAATTAAAAAAGATTTTCCTTTATTGAAAAGCTCTTCAGCTGCTAAGCTGGTATATCTGTTATATTTTACAAAATAGTGATGTATATCGGGATCAGTATAGTGATTGATATCATTTTGAAGCTTACCCGTTTCACCTTTAAAAACAAGATGTTCGTGAACATCACTCTCACTGAATTTAACTTCATTTTTATTGAATAACCGTGTAACCCTTCCGGGATACCATCCGCTGTGTTTAATCCACCTGCCCAGAAAAAAAGCTTTTCGGGGTATGGAATAAGCCGGATATGATGGTAAATTATTTTTAAACTTAATTATTTCATCGGATAGTCCGGGCGTCAATTCTTCATCGGCATCAATCCATAAAATCCAGTCATTTGAAGATAAAGAAACAGCATATTGTTTTGTTTTTGCGTATCCCATCCATTTTACAATTTCATATCTAACTGTTTGAAATGATTTTACTATATCTAATGTTTTGTCGATGGATTGCTCATCAATCAAGATTATTATTTCATCAATGCAGCTTAACTGGCTTTCAATACAGCGTCTAATGTTAAGCTCTTCATTCTTTGCAATAATTATGGAAGATATTTTAAACATTTATCAATTTATTTATTAAATCTATCACCTTTTCAGGCTTTATTGTATTAATATCTAACTTTGAACTAAATCTATATTTATCCGCATCAAAATTCCTATCTTCCATTATTTCTTCCGGGTAAACATAGTATGCACATTCGAATATTTCTTTTGGATAAGGGTGAAACCGGTTATAGTATGCGCCATTTGAAATACAAATAAATTTAGTATTGACCGCAGCAGCAAAATGCACCGCGCTGGTTTCATTTGAAATCAATAATTTTGAATTTGCCATCAGCTTAGCCATATCCAACAGAGAAGTTGAACCGGTTGTAATAATAACCCTTTCTGATTTCAAATTATCCCAGATATATTGAGAAAGAAAAATTTCTTTTTTTGACCCGTCGATTACGATATCAAATGTAGTATTCTTTAAGATATATCTTGCGATTTCTAAAAAATTATTTATATCCCATCTTCTTTCTTTTGTGCTTCCGCCGGGAAAGAGTACTACATAATTTTTAGTTTTCAGTTTATCAAAAGTAATTTTTGATGTATCTATTGAAGGTTTTTTAATCTCAACTTTTTCTCCAAGCAGACTCTGAAAAAATTCTTTATTGCGAAGAAATTCAAATAAATTATCTGAGCTGGAAGTAATCAGCCTTGTGTACCACTTATCGGAAAAAAGATTCCTTTTCCATTTTGCATGTTTATCGAGTGAACCTTTATTGCCTATTCTTTCTTTTGCTCCTGTTACCTTTATTATTTCATCTCCAAAGAGAACCTCTCTGGAATATGTGGTCTCAATAGCAGCTTCAAATCCATAATTATGTATTTCTTTTAATATTTTATATTTATAAAACATATTGCCGTAAAATTCTTTTCTGTCAATCCAGATAAAGTTTTCAATAATATCATTGTCCAGGTTTTCTGCTAATTCTTTCCAGACTATATTACCACAAAGTGTAATCTTATAATCTTTATATTTTGTGCTATTCTTAAATATATTTAAAAAATTTCTGAAGAGAACATAATCTCCAATCGCATCAAGTCTGATTATAAGCACAGTTGCGGGTACTAATTTATTTTTATTCATCTTTATTAAAGGATGAATGATTAAAAACAATAAAAAGTTAAACATGTTTTTAATTTTAATAATCATCATGTTAAGTCAAAAGTAAAAAATCAAAAGTCAAAATAAATATCTTACCCCTATGAGGAAATTTTTAATAATTGGTTCAATGCAGGACTTACCCTTAGTTTTATTAAGTTTATTCATTTTGTCTTTTTTTTAATTCAAAGTGATCTTCCATTGTCCTGGATTTCAAAATTTTTCTAAGCATTCCGAATAGACCAAATTTATTAAGTTTTATTATTATATAGAATAAAGTACGATTCAATTTTTTATCTGTAAAAAGGTGAAGGTGTTCATAATTAAAAAAGTTAAGATTAAACTTATCTGCCAAAATCTGTAAGGTTTTTTGTGAATAAAAAGATATATGTTGTCCGTGCTCGAAGGCAAAATACCACCAATCACCGGGTTGTGGTATATTATCAGGAATTAATTCTGTAGAGAAAGCGATATTTCTTGAGATTTTTAACATTTCTTCTATCTGTTCAATAGGTTTGTTCAAATGTTCGAATACTTCAAATGCAGTTAGGAGTTCTATTTGTTTTTGTTTTGCAGAATTATATTCAAAACCATTAGCTAGAATATTTTCGCAATACGGATCAGACCAATAAAAATTAAACCCCGTATCCCTCATCAATCTTGTGAATATTCCATAACCACCTGCATAATCCAGAAATTCAGCATGTTTATCATAAAAAAAATATATTAATATTGTTACCAGCTTTCTGAAATATATATTCCGGTCAAGAATTCCTGTATCGGAGATATTAATTGCTCTTTGATATGCTTCTTTCAGCCAAAATGGTTCTTCGGAAAATATATATTCGCAGTTAGCGCACCTGAAATAAAGGGCATCATATTTATTAAGTACTTTTACTTTGAACAAAACTTCAGCATTATGTCCGCAAATTTTACATGTCATCTTAATTATTTTGCCCAGATACCGGTTGCTTTTTTGTTTATTATTTTTGAATACTGAATAGGTGCCCATACTGCCCCAATTCCTACACATATACAAGTTGCTGCTATAACTCCTGATATCCCCATCTCCAAATTTTTGGCAAAGTAAATTGATAACGGAATATTAATTATCGCCACAAAAATGGAATTGTAAAGCTGTAATCTGATTTTGCCAACTCCATTTATGAAATACGCAAAAATATTATTCCAGTTAGATACAATTGCAAAAAAACCCATAAGAATGGTTAAAAGCAAGGGAACTTGAATTTTTGAGTTTAACCAGATACTATAAAACCAATTTGCAGCGAATATCATTATAATGACTATTAGGCTTAGCAGTATCCAGACTTTCTGAATTTTATTCATTGCATTTTTAATCCAGTCAAAATCATTCATTACATAAGCTTCGGTATATGCAGACCACATTGGAGTGAGTATAACAAAAAAGATAATCGGTATATAATTGAAATATTTATATGCTATATTATATATGGTAACATCTGCAGGCCCAAATAATTGAGTAATTATCAAATTATCGGTTGCAAAAATAATTAAAGCGGCTATTTGAATTATGAAGAACTGTGTGCCCAATCCTAAAAGATCTTTAAGATTATAAAATTTAATTGCTTTGAATGAAGGGGCAATGGCCTTATACTTTTTATTAAAAATAAAAAATGAAGCAATCACAAATACTAATACCGGAATCAATGTCGACCCGGCGCCTAAAAGTAAAATTGAAGGTGAAGTTATTTTTAAGAGTAGATAAATAAGAAGAACTGTCAATAAATTTATACTAAAACTGAAAAATCCGTTCAATGCTGTCTTTTGATCTGCATTGATAATAAAAGTTAAAAGCCGTAAAACGAATTGGATTAAGAAAAATACAATTGAAATAAGAATTAACGAATTCAGCTCATTTTTTAAATAAACCGGAGCCTTAAATATTTCGAGCCAATCGATAAATCTAAAAACAAAAAGAAAAATTATAACCAGTAATAAAATAAGAGATGAAAAAACCGCATATGTAGTGCTTACATAAATTTTTGCTGAACGAAGATCATTCTTTGCTAAGGCTTCAGCTAATTTATTTCTTAAACCGTTTCCCAGACCAAAATCCAGGTAATTAAACCAGGTTAAAATTGAAGACAGAGTTAACCATATCCCGTATTCTGTTTTTCCAAGATAATCTAAGGTGAGCCTGACTAATAGAAGATTAAAGATGAAATTAAAGACGTTAAAAACAAACATAAAAAATATATTCTTTTTAGCCTTTAACGATCTTGATGAATTTTCAAGATTAAAAAAATTGATAATACTTGATAATATCTTTTGCAATTATTTAACCATTAAAACAATGAAATTTAATTTTTCCATTTATTCCTTCGCCACAATTTAACCAAAAAGTTTAAATGCAAATCGCTGAACACCTTCTTCAGCCAGGTTCGAAATATCCTTATAAAATATCCTTCTTTAGCCCTAAAGTCCCAGAAACTATATTCCTTCAAAGCTTTCCTATATTCTTCAATTGACTTTATTTCATTATTCCATGAAGCTCCGCCTGAATGCATGACAGCAATAGGTTCTCCTTTTAAATATTTTCCTTTATCTCTAAAATTCGGAATTAGTTTCTCGTAACGGATAATAAGTGCATAATCCATGGCATATTTATAAATTTCATCATAAAATCCATATTTCTCATAAACTTCTTTTTTAATAAACATGGAAGGATGATTATACGGCATAGCTGTAGTTATAGGGCAGAGAAGGGGTCTTCTTATATTTGACCCGTAAAACTGATCATTAAAATATATGTCACCATGTACAAATAAAATATCATTTTCCTTAAAAGCATCGGCAACCCTTTCAAAAATATTATCATTAAAGTATGCATCATCGCTGTTCAGAATTCCAATAATATCTCCTTTTGCAGCTTTTATTCCCTTGTTAAAAGCTTCCGAAATTCCGGAATCAGACTCGCTGATAATGTGCAATTTATCCAAAGAATTTATTTCTTTATAAATTTTATTTATGATTCCAACGGTATTATCTTTACTAAGATTATCGACTATAATATGTTCAAAATTTTCATAAGTTTGATTTATGATGGAATTGACGTTTTTTTCAATTGTTTTCTCAGAATTAAATGTAGGGGTAACTATAGAAATCAACATCGGTTATGATTTAATGTTGTTTTAACTTTATAAGGGAAGTTACAAAATATATCATGATTAAAATTGTCATTGATGCCCGGATGATTTACAATTCCGGCATTGGAACATATTTACAAAATATGATTCCAAATTTACTAAAAAATTACGAGTTGATTCTTCTTGGTAAGGAAAAAGAGATAAAAAGTTTCCCGTGGGCCGATAAAGTTCAAATCATTAATTTTGACAGCCCCATCTATTCTTTTTCAGAACAATTAATAATGCCATTTAAAATCCCCCGATGTGGTATATTTTTATCGCCTCATTATAATATACCTATTTTACCTGTCAGAGCAGAAAAGAGGCTTGTAATTGTTCATGATGTTTACCATCTGGCATTTAATGACAAATTAACATTATTTCAAAGATTATATTCCAAATTGATGATTTATTCTGCTGTACATATATCCGATAAAATAATAACCAGTTCCCGGTTTTCTAAATCAGAAATATTGAAGTATGAAAGCATAGATGAATCTAAGGTAAGCGTAGTATATTTTGGTTTTGATTTTAAAGAATTTTCGAGCCATGGAGATGATTTTAATTCTGTTAAGAATAAATACAACTTACCGGATGAATATTTTTTGTTCGTCAGTAATATAAAACCTCACAAGAACCTATATAATCTTTTATCTGCACTGCAGATTATTCTTCAAAAAAGGAGTGGAATAAAACTGATAGTAGTTGGTGAGTACAAAAAACTTATAACTGCAGATAAAGAATCTTTTGGGCTTCTGGATAGAAACAGTTTATTAAAGGATAATACAATCTTTACCGGCTATATAAATAAAGAAGAGCTCGTCCTTTTATATAAAAACGCAAGAGCCCTGGTTTTCCCTTCTTTTTATGAAGGATTTGGTATTCCTCCGGTTGAAGCCATGGCATGCAGGTGCCCCGTAATTTCTTCAAATGCCGCATCCTTGCCCGAAGCTTGCGGAAATGCTGCATTATTTATTGATCCGCACAATATTAATGACATAGCAGAAAAAATGCTGAGAATACTTTCTGATAATAACTTAAGAGATGAATTAATCAAAAAAGGTGAGGAAAATATAAAACGCTTTTCAAACGAAATTTTTTCAAATAATATAAATAAAACCTTAAATTCTTTGATCTAATTTATTTAAGAATTTATTGTTCTAGTATTTAATTTCGTCCCTCTTCAATTATAGCATCACTTAAATTTCTTTTATAATCTTTTAGAAAATTTCTAGCTTGTCCCGTTAGGGACATAATATCTATAGAAAGAAATCCTTCCGGGATAAATAGAGTCCCGTTAGGGACGAAATAAAAATACTATATTACATATTTACTTTATATATATTATTTTAACGTTCATTATTAAATAAAAAATCAATTATAATTAAAAGTTGTTTAATAAAAAGACCGCAATTATACATGATTGGTTTGTAAGTTATGCCGGCTCTGAAAGAGTTGTTGAATCTCTTACAAATATCTGGAAAGATGCAGATGTATTTGTACTATTTAATTTGTTAAACGAAGGCGATCAGAAAATAGTTGTTAAAAATAAAATTCCAAAGACATCTTTTCTTCAGAAGTTTTCATCTATAAAAAAAAATCATAGAAAGTTCCTCCCCCTTTTCCCGTATGCCATAGAACAGTTTGATCTTTCGGAATATGATTTAATAATATCAAGTTCCCATGCAGTAGCTAAAGGTGTTTTAACAAGCTCAAACCAGCTTCATATCTGTTATTGCCATACTCCTATCAGGTATGCATGGGATTTAACCCATCAATACCTGAAAGAAGCAAATTTAACTTCAGGTATTAAAGGTACTATCGCAAAATCAATTCTGCATTATATAAGGATATGGGATTCAGCGACTGCAGTTAGACCAGATTATTATATAGCTAATTCCAATTATATCGCAAAAAGGATACAAAAAATATATCGAAGAGAATCAAAAGTTATTTACCCTCCCGTAGATACCGGAAAGTTTAAATGTGAATCAAACAAAGAAGATTATTATTTAGCTGCTTCACGTTTTGTCCCCTATAAAAGAATTGATTTAATAGCTGAGGCTTTTTCCCGGATGCCGGATAAAAAGCTTTTAATCATCGGTGACGGACCTGAAGAGGAAAAAATAAGGTCTAAATCAGGAAGTAACATTGAATTTCTCGGATTTAAGTCAGGTCAGGAACTGGTAGAGTATATGCAGAAAGCAAAAGCATTTGTATTTGCAGCCGAAGAAGACTTTGGAATAATGATCGTTGAAGCCCTTTCATGCGGAACCCCTGTTATAGCCTTTAATAAAGGGGGAGCCTCGGAATCAGTCATTAATGAAGAAACCGGTATTTTTTATAATGAACAAACAGCCGATTCAATAATTCATGCTGTTGAAAGATTTGAATTAAGTAAAAGGAAATTCGATCCTGTTAAAATTAGTAATTCCGCAAAAAAATTTGACCGGAAAATTTTTGAGCAACAAATAAAGGATTTTGTAGATAATAAATGCAGCTCTTTCTCTTTTTGTCTCAATAGTTATAAATAATTGCCCATACTATGCTCACTAACCGGAAATCAATATACTATTTAAGATTATTCTTAGATTTAATTATCTTAAATTTATCTTTTATTGTTTCTGCAATTCTTGCCCAGTCATTTCAGATTCTCATCCATAAGCCGCATATGTTTGTTCTTTTGGCTGTGCTGAATTTTCTATGGTACTTTGTTTCGAATGTTATAAATTTTTATGAAGATTACTCAACCCGGTATTTTATCTATCAATTTACCGCGATATTAAAAAATGTTGTTATACAGGTGCTCACTACTGTACTGTTTGTCTTCTTTGCAAAAGAGCTTCTATTTACTCGTAATTTTATAATTTTTTATGCCGCTTTTCTCATAGTATTTATAAGTGCCAGAGTTCAGATAATAAGATATTTACTTAAAAAAATAAGGGGAAGGGAAAAAAATTTAAGAAATGTTTTAATTGTAGGCGCAGGAGACACAGGCAGAAATTTTCAGCAGATGCTTCAAGAGCATAATGATTTCGGATATAATACTATCGGGTTTGTAGATGATTATAGTATTGGTGAAAATATATTAGGAACAATCGAGGATATGGATCAAATCGTTACTGAAAGAAACGTTGAAGTCGTTGTAATTGCTTTACCTTTTAACGAATCTATCCAGCTGGATAAAATAGTAAATATATGCAGTAAACATGCAGTCAGAGCCCATATAATTCCAGATTATTTCAGTATTACTTCAAAAAAATTCCAGATAAACATGATCGGAGATTTTCCTATAATTACTGTGAGAAATGAACCTCTGGCAGAAGCTCACTGGCAGTTTATTAAAAGAATATTTGATCTAATAATTTCAATACTCGTTTTTTTGCTAATATTATCCTGGCTTTTCCCTCTTATCTTCTTAATGAATAAGATTTTCGGAAGCGGTTCAATGTTATTTATTCAGGATCGTATTGGAGTTAAAAATCAAATATTTAAATGTTATAAGTTCAGAACAATGCATATTAAATCGGAAAATGAAAATATTTTTCATCCCACATATGAAGGGGATCCCAGAGTAACAAGAATAGGAAGGTTTCTGAGAAAATCCAATATAGATGAACTCCCACAATTCATCAATATACTAAAAGGAGAAATGTCTGTAGTTGGACCAAGACCTCACCCTCTTCCTTACAACGAGATCTATAAACAAGTTGTTGATGAAATAAAAATAAGAAACTGGGTAAAGCCCGGTTTAACCGGCTGGGCACAGGTACATGGTTACCGTGGAGATGTGATCGATGAAGAAGAGAATAAGAGACGCATAATGAAAAGGATTGAATATGATCTCTGGTATATCGAAAATTGGTCTATCTGGCTCGATATTCAGATAATACTTTTAACCGTCTGGCAGATGTTAAAAGGCGAAACAAAAGCCGTATGAATTTTATTTACTGAAATTACCCGTGCGTTATCATTCTGAACACCTGGAACTTTAGTGAAGGCTGAGCTGACTCTCCTAAGGATAAATCCCCTCCTCGGAGGGGTGCAGGGGTGGGTTTTCACTGGAATCCCCTCATTTCATCTAATTAGCAGCGAATGAATAATTAGTAATTAAACAATTAAACAATTAAGCATTTAAACAATTAGAATCATTATAAATTTGTTTTTACAGTCTTGACTAAATAAATTGCACTGAACAAAAATATTTCATCTTTAATTATTTAGGGTATACAAATGGCATCAGATTTTATTGCACACATCGAAATTCCTTCTACTAATATTGAAAAATCCGGGGACTTTTTTAACAAGTTGTTCGACTGGACTTTTAAACCGTTTGGAAACGGCTATCTGCTTTATAATACACATAAGAGTTTTACTATAGGCATTAGAAAAGTAGACAAAGTTTTTCAGGGTGAAGCAACTATTTTTCATGTCAGAGTTGACGACATAAATAAATACACTGAAAAAGCTGCACAATTAGGCGGAGAGATTTTTAGAGGCAGAACAACAATCCCTGCTATGGGCTTTTATGCTTTGATTAAAGATATCGACGGTAATACAATAGGATTGTATCAAACCAACTGAGTTTAGAATAACTGAGTGGATGAATGAATTGAATGGATGAATGACATAAACTTATTTAGAACCCATTCAATCATCCAATCATTCAACCATTCAGTCTTTCTATTATTTAAAAAGCTAATACGGAACTTATAAATCATGCAGGACCAATTACAGAGTATTTTAAATAACATAAGTTCTTTTATCTGGGGGGTTCCGCTTCTCGTTTTACTCGTTGGAACCGGTATATATCTTACCTTTTTACTTAAGGGATTACAATTTCGGAAGCTTTACCATTCTCTCTGGCTGGCATTGATTAAAAGAAAAGATGACGGTGATAATCCCGGAGATATTTCACATTTTCAAGCTTTAATGACAGCTTTGGCTGCAACTGTTGGGACAGGAAACATTGCCGGAGTAGCAACAGCATTAGCTACCGGCGGTCCGGGAGCTTTATTCTGGATGTGGATTACCGGTTTGTTTGGTATGGCTACAAAATATGCCGAAGCAGTACTTGCTGTAAAATTCAGGGAAAAGGATGAATATGGTACCATGAGCGGCGGGCCGATGTATTATATTACGAAGGGATTAAAACTTAAATGGCTTGGAATTATATTTGCCATCTTTGCATCTATAGCAGCATTTGGAATCGGCAATATGGTGCAGTCAAACTCAGTTGCTGATGCAGTTCAGCATTCTTTTAATATTCCTGTTGAAGTTACCGGAATAATTTTAGCAATTCTTACTGGCTTAGTAATTTTGGGCGGAATAAAAAATATTGGAAATGTAACGCAGGTACTTGTACCTGTAATGGTTGTATTCTATATGCTGGCTGCACTCATAGTGGTTATTATTCATATTGAATTTGTTCCTAAAGTAATAGCACTTGTAATTTCAGAAGCATTTACTCCTACCGCCGCACAAGGTGGTTTTGCTGGTGCCACTGTCATGATGACTATAAGAATGGGAGTAGCACGCGGTGTATTCTCTAATGAATCCGGATTAGGAAGTGCACCAATAGCCGCCGCCGCTGCTCAAACCAAACATCCAGTTACTCAAGCCCTTGTATCAATGACACAAACTTTCATAGATACAATTGTCGTCTGCTCATTTACTGGCTTCGCAATTCTCGTAAGTAATGTCCTTCCCACCGGTCAAACTGGAGTTCCTTTAACTTCTATGGCCTTTACAACTGCTCTTCCCGGAGAGTGGGGGGGAATAGTTGTCAGTATAGGTATAATTTTATTTGCCTACTCAACTATTTTAGGATGGAGTTATTATGGTGAAAAATCCCTGGAATTTTTATTGGGACCTAAATCAATTAAACCATATAGATTATTATTTGTAATAGCTGTTTTCCTTGGTGCCATTGCAAAATTGGACTTAGTATGGACTTTCGCTGATATTATGAATGGGTTAATGGCTGTACCAAATCTCATAGGGCTCTTAGGGCTTGGAGGAATTGTAGCCGCGGAGACAAGGGATTATTTTAATAAAAGGGGTTGAGTATAAAAAGAGCTTGTGTGAATATTATTAACCAACGGTTTTAACCGTTGGAAAATGAAGCAAAAAACAAAATTTTTGATAACCGTTTTAACGGTTTTTCTGACTTTTCACACAAGCTCTAAATTCCTATACTCCCTTAAAGGGATAGTATCGGTTACCGATTATTTCTTTTTCATCATTGTAAATTTAGCAAATTCATCGGGAGTCTGGGGATCTGTTACTTTATTATTAATAGGCTTTACTGACTGCAGGTAAGCAAAAATATCTTTTAGGTCATCATCCTTTATTTGTCCGATAGCTTCCCATGGCATGGGCGGTAAAATTGGGCGACCTTCACCCAAATGTTTGCCGGAACGAAGGGCTTTTATAAATCTGTCTTCAGTCCAATTGCCTAAACCGGTTTCTTTATCAGGTGTTAAGTTAGCTGTATAAGAAACTCCCCATGGACCAACCCATGCTGTTAGATCACCCCTGCTTACTACCCATTGACCCTGCGCAACAAAATTTGGATTAAATTCCATAGCTGTTACTGCTCCCGGGGAACCTGATAATAGTTTTGTAGTATCGGGAACTGGTCCTCTCGCAGTCATTACCTTCGGTGAATGACAATCATTGCAGCCGCCAAGGTTAACTAAATATTTCCCCCTTTCCACTCTCATTTCCTTACTCATAGATTTCTCTTCCTGCTGTTTTGTACAGTTTATTTGAGAAAAAACTATAGCAACGAAAAGGATACAGAAAGAAATGCCCAAAATATTTTTACGCATGAACCCTCCGATATATAATTGTTTTTAAATATTAAAGAATTGAAATTGTCCGGGAAAATGACAGCAATATTATGGGAGTGAAACTATAAAGGAGTAAATTTAAAGTCAATAAGAAAAAAAGATTATTTTTATTACATTGTTACATAAGCAGAACACAACTCTTCCGCTTTGCAAAACAAGGAGCCTTCTCATACCTAATTATTTAACCTGCCTAAAGACTGTGTGAATATCATTAACTAACGGTTTTAACCGTTGGAAAATGAAACAAAAACGAAACTTTTATCAACCGTTTTAATTTATCTACAGCTGATTATAGCCGATAATGGTCAGAAATTAACATGTTGTCCATATCTCTTTGGTATTAATAATAATGTTAGTGTTTATTTTGGGCTGCGGCTTAAATGAGGTGCTAAAAGGATAATTGATTTTTATAATTTCAAAGTTTATATTTAAGAGTATAAACTACGAAAGGATAGGAAAGATGCAATCATCTGCAAAAGAATTAAGATTCCATACAAAAGAGATACTTGATTCAGTACATAGAGGAGAAGAAGTAGTCATTACATTTAGAGGTAAACCTTATGCGAAAATTGTCCCTCTAAAAGAATCAAAAAAAGACAAAGGCTCAAAAAATGAATTATTTGGTATCTGGAAAAATCGAAAAGACATGGAAAATGTTGACGAGTATATCCGTAACATAAGGAAAGGAAGAATTCATGTTAATGATTGATTCTGATATATTGATATGGTATATGAGAGGAAATCCCAAAGCATATAATGCAATAGAAGATCAGTATGGATTCTTTATATCGGTTGTAAGTTATATGGAATTAGTTCATGGAATGCAAAATAAAGGAGAACTAACTCTATTAAGGAAAACCATGAGAAATTGGAATGCGAAAATATTATATATAAATGAAGATATTTCAACTAAAGCAATGTTTTTTGTAGAACAACATTTTTTAAGTCATTCGATAGTTCTTGCTGATGCATTAATAGGGGCAACAGCAATATCGAATGGATTGAAATTATTAACATCAAATATTAAACATTATAAGATATTAAAAAATATCGAACTTGAAGTTTTCAAACCATAAAGCATTTCAAGCCGTTATGTATATACTAACCAACAGTGTATACAAACCCGGCATCATGCTTTATGACTGTAATGAAGAAAGAGGATATATTTATTTTGGAGGAAACCCTGTGGATACAATTGCAGTTAATAGTATACAATTTTTTTGATAGTATGTTTGTAGGGGGCAGTATTGCTGTAATTGACGTTAACGATGATGGAGTTAAAGACATAGTTGCAACAACTGCTTAAGGCGCAGAAATTTTCGACAGATTCCATTGATTTTGCAATTATGGATCAACTGTTTGGGCAAGTAAAAAAAGAGAGAATATTAAAAAAAGAAAGCAAATTTTTTGAAACATAATAACCCCTTTGTTTTGTGATTGATGATAGAGTATATTCTTTAGAGCATATATCCAACTAAAAAGATTATACCTAAATTCCTCCATTCAACAGGAGAATCTTGATCAAAATCTTTTGGGTGGATTTTTGTTAAACTTAGTTGTCCACGTAGTTCAAATAACAAAGATGAATCGAATAATCTTATTTTTTCCCCTATTCCTGCCTCAACTGATACATTATATCTCCCTACCTTTTCAGTAACAGTTTCTAAACTACTGGATTGATAATCTGTATAATTTTTGTATTGTGCATTTATCAAATACGCAAAACTTGGACCTAAAAAGAAATACAAATCCCTTAACCAATTAGTTTGGTATTTTAATAATATCGAAACACGGATATAGCGAGTTATAAATCTCTGATAAACATTTAATTCGTTGAAAAGTGAACCTTTAATTTCGGTAATGCTATTTTGATAAATTAATTCACCAATTAACGAAAAATTCTTTGGTAATTGATTTTCGAAAAAAATTCCTGCTATAAAACCTAGTGTAAAAGAATTCTCGGCAACCCCACGTAGTGAGGTTATCTCCCAATACCCCACCCCACCTTTAATTCCATATGAAAATTTTTCTTGGCAGAATTCACTAGATGAAAAAACAATTACTATCACGAAGATCAAATAAAGAAAACGTTTTTGCCCCATTGTTTGCTCCTATTATTTAAATAATGATTTTTCAAAAAAGGCGGCTTAGGGACAATTTGTCGTGCACCCGAAAGAATAGCCTTAGGTCGGCAACCTAATATATTTTTATTAACGAAAAACCGCCACATAAAACATGGGCTATTCTGTTTTTAAAAATTAGAAAAATTTATCAATATTAAGGAGGAAAATTCTGATAAAATCAATTTGTACGTTCATACTCATAAAAAATAAAATGTTTAATCAATACGGAGTTTAAAATGAAAAAATATTTTTTATTTATTATTGTTAACTATTGACGCCGAAGCATTTTTTTTGTAAGATTGTAGTGAACGTAAATAATGCTAAGAAACCTCCTGGCAATTTATTTATGCCTTGTAATTCTTACAAGATAAAAGGGATGAGACAATTACCTGATTAATGGGGAGCTTTTCTTTAGCAATTTCAACAAATAATAGAATGCAAAGTGAGATCTGCAAAGATTTTTCATTGTGCAAAAGAAGAATCTGCAATTTTTCATTCGACAGAAAAAGGGTGTTTGCTGATATGCGATATATAATTTTGATTTCATTATTATTATTATTTGTGCTTAGTTGTAATAACAATCCAGTGACTCCGCCTGAAGATCAATCTGGCAGAAGAGATTATGTCTGGACAATTGATACAATAAGTTCATTTGACATAATTAGTCGACTTTGGGGAAGTTCGCCAACTGACTTATGGGCAATAACATCTTCAAATCCATATGAATCTATCTATCATTTTGATGGAACGAAATGGACAACCGATGGAATTTTTCGTTTATGGGCGCCTTCTTCAATCTATGGTTTCAACAGTAAGAATATTTATATTGGGGGGCAGCGAGGAAAAATATATAAATATGATGGGAATAATTGGAGTGAAATAGCTTCATTAGAAAAGGATGGCCACAGCGATATTGTTTTCAGTAACATGTGGGGTGAATCTATTTTTGATTTGACATATAACCTTTTTGCAACCGGAGCTTATCCTGAGAAAAATGGATATCTTAATAATAGTGTTATTGCTCATTATGTCAACAATAAATGGGAAATTTTGAATACGGATAGTTTATACGGATTAGTATCACGCATATTCAGAAATCCTGTGGATAACAAAGTTTATATTCTCACAATAGGTGGTCATAATTATACAGACAGCACTACAATTTGGGTATATGATCAAGGAAATTACCATAAACTTTATAGCAATATATGGGTACAAGGTTTACAAGCAGATCTCAGCTTTATTGGGAGAGAAGTTTATTTTATAATGGGAAATAAAATCGCCATTCGAAATAATAACCAATTTCAAACTATTATAACAGTTGATAATCCTAAATTTTATCAACGTATCTGGGGAAGGAATTCAAAAGATATTTTTCTATTAATGACCGATGGATTGGCTCATTATAATGGAACTGATATTGAATATCTTTTTTATTTTAATGTTACTCAAAGGACCCAAATCTATGGGGCATCACTTTTCGAAAACGATGTTTTCTTTTTAGTATCGGAAGCACAGACAACTTTAAATTTAATATATCACGGGAAATTATAAGAAGCACTTTTAAGCTTCATATAATTTTTAAGAAACACCTAAAGAAAAGCTATTTCTCTTATTGAACTATTGAAAATACCTAAGTGCTTTTTATTTATTTGATTTTAAAAATATATAGAGATGAAATTTTCAGATTTAATTAAAAAAACTATAATAATTATATTATTTTTTTACCAATTATCTTGCGAACATTCAACCGAGCCAGTGAACTCATTACCTAATAATTTTCTGGGACAATTGGATTCAGATTTAGCATTTGCCATACTAAAACCTGACGGAAGCGTTTGGACTTGGGGAAACAATTTTACTGGACAACTAGGTAATGGTTCTTTAGAATCCAGTATGATACCAAAACAAATACCAAATTTGAAAAATGTGGTTTCAATTGATTTATGTGAAGGAGCTGCTGCAGCTGCAGATATTGATGGAAATATTTGGTTTTGGGGAGACAGATTAATTTGGGAAGAGCCAAGCGGATACGATACAATTATTGTTAAACCAACAATAATTTCTAATCTAGTTGGTGTAAAACATATGGAAATTAGAGGTTCAAATATCAATATACTTAAAGAGGATGGGACTATTTGGCAAGTGGCATTAGATCACAACTCACCTTCTAAATATTCGCAAGCAAAATTAATACATGATATTGAAAATATAAAATATATTTCACAAGATTTAATATTAAATCAAAATGGTTATATATGTGCCTTCCCAGGTAAAGAATGGATTGCAACTGAAAATGGGGGAATTGGTAATATGCTCATATCTAAAGTAAAATACATACAAAATATTTTTCAAAGATATACTTTAATTTTAAGAGAAGATAGTACGGTATGGGCATGGGGAAGAGGTAATCCAAATATTATGAATTTAGATACTATTATTAATTTTAGTGAACCATCTCCAATTGTTGAATTACAAAATATTATTTCTATATCTGCTAATTCAATGCATTGCCTTGCCTTGAAAAATGATGGCACCGTATTTTTTTGGGGATTTCTTGAAACATCCAATAATGTTGAAATATATCAGAATCAACCAATCAAAATAATTGGGCTTGATAACATTAAGATGATATTTGCAAGCCCTGTTTATGAATTATTATTTATGAAAAATGATGGTTCCTATTGGTCTTATGACCCAAATACAAAATCATTAAATAAAATCCAGTTACTGGATTAAATATAACATGTAACGATTAACGATTCTTAATTTTGCGGTACTGCTTTAGATTTAACAATTATAATTTCGCTGCAATACATGCTAACAATTGTTCTTTTAATGGCCGAAATCCTTCTACCTCCGGCTCTAATATTTATCATGTGGGAGATAAAGACTGCTCGTTTTCAAAAGCTGCTTTCAATCAAATAGTAGAAGGTAGTATAGATAATGATAATATTGATGTTTCTGAATTTGAAAAAATAAATTCAGCTTATTTTTCCCTGAATAAAAAATTAGCAAATGCATTTAAGGAAAAAACTTCTTTTGATAAAGAAGCATTTTGTATTGATTACGGTAAAGTTATTAAGGATTTCAGAGAATATATTGAAAAGAACCCCGGATCTTCTTTATCAAAAACTGCTCTTGTAGCTGTAGCAAAAAGCTACCGTAGGATTGATGACCTGCGCGGAAAAAATGACTTTACTGAAATGAAGAACTTTCTTTCAGGTATTATAGAAAAAAGTGAGTATGCAGCATTAAAACCTCAGGCAGAAAGATTAATGTTAGAATACTAAAGGTTGACAAAAGATTTCACTAGGGCAATAGAAACAGCAGATAATTTAATAAAAAATTATAAAGAGGATGCTGATTATGTATCTGGCGTATTATATACAAAAGGATTGATAGAAGCTTATGATTTAAACCAGCCGGACAAAGCTATAGAAAGTTATTCTTCCATACTAAAGAAATATCCGGAAAACAATTTGGCGTTATTAGCTAAAAATGAATTGCAGATTTTAGGTGTAGAGGCTGAGGAAGCTGCTAAAAAAAATCCAATTACGGATAAAAGTGATTGGGGATTCAATACTGAGAGTTATCCCAATCCATTCAATCCAACTACTATGATAAGCTATTCTTTACCTCCGGATGAAAAGGTAGTTATAAAAGTCTATGATATTCTAGGAAAAGAAGTGGCAGAATTAGTTAATGAACAAAAAGCAGCAGGTAAATACTCGGTTCAATTCGATGGAAGTAATCTAACAAGTGGTATATATTTATACTCAATTACCGCAGGTAAATATCATCAGACCAAGAAGATCATGCTAGTGAAGTAAGATTACTATAGAAGTATTGTTATATAGAGGCAGAGGTTCTTGTATCTTCTGTATTTTTCTTTTGGACAATAAAAAAATAAATTAAAAAAATCATTTCTTAAAATAAATCTGATCCTTTTAAACCCTTTATAAACTTTCAGTCAATTTAACCTGATTCCATTTACCCGACTCTAAAATTCCTTACGAAATAGCGTAGGTTTCCGGCCTATTTTTTCATTTCTAAGCCACCTTTTTTATATCGAGCCACCATTTATCCCTACTATTCTGAAATCATCCCTTAGAATTGAATTTCTCATATTACTAAACATCTGCAGTCCTATTAAAAAATTAATTATGCCCTTCATACTGCCCGGTTCTCCTGTCTATTCTTTTATGCTCGATGTGCAATATTAACAGGATAAAATAAACTCAAGGCTTATTAATTTAATTTTCGTGTAATATCCATTGCACAAAAATATATTTCAATAAAGTGTGCAGCCTTATTTTAAGGCAGTTCTTTATTATTGATGACTATGACATTTTTTTAATTTTCGATTTTTTAATATTTTCAAATTCACAGTTTACAACTCGAATTATTTGGAAAGCATTTTTATCAATTAAATGTTAAAGGAGTTTGTTTAAAAAGAATTAAAATGGTTTTTTTCAGGTGAAATAAAAGTTTGTATAAGGAGATATTCATATGAAACAAAGAATACCTTTACCAAATGCACGTTCGAAAGGACTCCTTTGGAGGATTTCCATAACAATAATTTTATTAATTGGAATCATATACCAAGCCAAAGCGCAGGACAGCCTCTACCTCGTAGGCACAATAACCGGTGAATCTTATGATAAAAGAATAACTGATGTAAAAGGAATTGGCGATGTAAACGGTGATGGCTATGATGATTTTATGGCTGCCAGTTATGTTAGCAATACTGTAACTCTCTATTTAGGTTCATCCGGGTTAGATTTAATTAAAGATGTAACATTCAAGCCTCATAGCTCTATGAAACAGGTAGTTAACTTCGGCGGTATTTCCGGTATTGGGGATGTAAATGCAGATGGATATGATGATTTTATTATAAATGCAGCTTTTAGAGATTATGTACTTGGCAAGGGAATAGTTTTCCTTTAT
>CAWKCY010000004.1:0-127795 GCA_963848195.1 uncultured Ignavibacteriales bacterium
ACAGCGATATATCATCTCGGTTGATCATGATATAGACATAGGCTTTTCTAAGTATGGAGGACAATGGGACTCCTTGGACACGAATAAAGGTGATTTAAAATTATTGAAAGACTATATTTTTGCTCTTGGTAAACAAAAAATTGTTAAAGCTGTTAGAGCAAATGAATTTGTTAAATTAATATTGAAGCAAAGGATCAATGCAAATTTGAACGATAATTCCATGGAAACCCCGAAGTAATTTTAAAGATTAAAATAGTAACGGTTTTAAATGTTTTTTGATTAACTGCACTGCCAACTTGTATAGGATAAATTAGAGGATAAATGAAAAAGATATTTAATGGTTTTGGATAATGCATTCAAACCTGACATACGCGTCAAAAAAGAAGTGGATTCTTTAACAGCAGTGGGTTTATCTGTTTTTTTATTTTGCTGGGATAAAGAGGCGTATTTTACCCGAATCAGTTGACGGTGAATTATTTAATATTAGAAGGATCAAAGTAAAAACAAAACCGCAATTAGGTGCGGTACAAATTAAACAACTATTAAAGTTTTATTCTCTTCTGTTGAAAAAAATAAAATACGAGAGATCCAAAATTTGACTATATATACGTACATGATTTTCTAATGCTGCCGGTAGGGGTATTCTTAAAGTTTAAATTTAAAATCCCTTTAATTTATGATGCTCACGAAATATATCATATAATGGAATGGGAAAAGTATAATTCCTTTATTAGAAATATTATTTTTCTATCTGAAAGAATTTTTTTTGAAATATACGGATTACTTTATCGTGGTGAATCAAGTTAGAAGAGATTTCTATCAAAAATATTTCAGCAAGGAAATTTTGATTTTAGGAAATTGGTTTAATGAATATACAGGAGAAGATAATCAACTTAAGAAGTAAACTGGGAATAAATAATGATAGTCTTCATCTTTGGGTATTTTGGAACTCTAAATAAAAAAGTGAGACGTTTAGACTATATAATTGATTCTGTTTTAGAAATTCCGAACGCTCATCTGGCTATGGCCGGAAGCGGGAATGATTACCCATATGTTGAAGAAATTGCAAAAAAAAATAATAGAATTCATTTCCTGGGATGGGTAGAAAATATTCGACGAGTATTTTAAGAACTTAGATTATGTTTTGTATTTTATAAATGAAGGCAGGAAGTATTTTAACTATGCCGCTCCTAATACTTTGTACCTCGCTCTTTCTCATGAGATACCTTTAATAACTAACGTGCCGGGGGAACCAAAATTATCTAATTAATGAATACAATATCGGCTATTTTCATTAAATAAAGACGAAAAGTTAATTAAGAAAATAAATTTAGATATTGCCAGTTCATATAGTTGGAAAGAGATCATTGCTAACATTACAAACATATAGAAAATCTGCTATAGTTGGTCTGCTTCTTTTGAGATTTATTCAAAAATATTTAACACAAATGTACCAGAAGAAATTAATTTATCCTAATTAATGAATTGGCAGTTTTATTTGATAACTAACAATTGATCCAAGCATCGTCAAGAACTCTTTAATAGTAACTATGTTTTTAAAAAATCTAAAAAGAGTAATATATCTATAGTTATTATCCAGGGAAAATTTGGTCGTTTGAAATTTACACTGCGCTAAAATAGTTAAATATTTTAAATGGTGACATAATAGATGCTCCCATGTGGTTCAGGAATTATTAGTTATTGGTTATTAAGAAAGAAATGTCCTTGCCAATTTCACTTTAATCGACATTTCAAGTGAAAAGTATTCAACTAGCAAAAGAATTTCTGAATAATTGCTGTTTTCCCAAATCATTTAGATATTCAACTAGGAAAATCTTTATTATTTGGAAGAAATAGAAATCAAATGATACTTGGCTATTTAGTAAATTCTTTATATCTTCTTACCTGATTTAGGATAAATTGATGTCAATAATCAAAGATAGGGCTGAATATCTAGTAGGTATTTTTCCGTATATCAGGATAAAAAAAATTATGAGTGCTATAAATCAAATTTTTCTAGTGATAATACTAATATTAATGGAATGTCAGTCTGCTGAAACGTTGAATCTTTTTAAATCAAACGGATTTAATCTTATTGAGAAGAAAGGACATCACCCATATTCCTTTCTATTGTTATTTTTCTAAAAAGCGCTTAGTGAATTTTTTCCTATCGCAGTCTTTTTTTCCTCCTTAGAGAAAATTTATAAAAAAGATAGCTACTACTGGCTGGGTGTTTTTAAGCGAGAATAAGTAATAATGATAAATTTAAAGTTTACATCATTGGGAACTTATTTCCTTATGAGCTCAAAATCAAAGAATTATCCAGCCAATTATTAAACCGATTATCAATCCATATGCTAAATGTCCAATAAAGTTTGCTGTAATGGGAAATTTAAATTTTATAAATTTAAGAACAATCATGGTTATTGCTCCATGAATCAAACTTATTAATAGAGCAATTAGTGTTGAAAATAATATATTACTAATACGAAAAGAAATTAAAATGAATGTATAAATAAAGGCAAAACCTATCTCGAAAATCAGATAAAGCAAAGACCGGATCTTATGATTGCTATAGAATTGGTGAGTAAAAATAAACCTGTTTTTCCGGTCGTCGAATTATTTGTCAAATTAGATTTGTAAACAATTTTTAAAAATAACCCCATCCCAAAAATTCCGGATAATCCCGCTATAGCTATTAAAAATAAGCCTTTAAGCCCATATTAAAAAGGTTGGTATCATAATAATGTAAAGTAAAAGCCAGCCCTAGTTTATTCTTTGAAAAGTAGAGGTCTCTAAAATCGGAAATTTTTCTTAAAAGATTTACTCTAAAATTGTTCTTTTGAAACGCTTACTAAATTATTTATATTATTATTTTTATATATAATTACAATATTACGCATTTCATTCTTTGGTATTTCTATAATTATTGAAAGAGTATCGTTTGAAATTTTGCCATAAAGATATTGTCTATTATTGACTAAAACCTTGTCTATTTTAAGGAAAGAGGTTTCATATTTTTTTATATGAAATTTTACATCATTATCCTTATTATTTTTGAGGACTATATTATTGGAAAAAGTATAGATATCATAGTCTCCATCATTTCTTAACCTCTCAATAAAATAATGTCTTACTATAGCACCTAAATTTTCCCACTTTATATTTGGCTGAGATTGTTAATAATTAATCAGCAGTTTCATTAAATGAGTTAATACCTTCACTAAAATATTCATGATGGTACCAAAAAGGATGGGTAGCCCCAAATAGAGATCAACAGCTATCATAAAATGAAACATTTATTTAGTTTCTGTCCTACTAAGACTTGGAAAACCTTCATATTGAAGTGTTGCATTTCGAAGTTCAAACAAAGGATCGGTAGGTATAGCTAAACCAATAGGAATATTGGAGGCATTGACAGTAGCTAAAAAATTATATTTTTTTAACAAACCAAGCGTTTTTTCAGGGCTATTTGATGAGGAAAAATCATTACTGAATCAAAAGGAATACCGGTTAATTTCTTGAATTCTTTCATTTTAGCTAAGGCTGTTTGATATCCTTTTCTTGCTCATTTAAAGGTTTGTTATTATAAGAGCCAAATTCATTATGATCATGATTGTTCCCGTGAATACATATAGAAAATCTATCAGGATTATTTTTTTAAATAAAGAAATTACGTCTTTTTTATTTCTATCATAATTCCAGGGAATAAAAGCTATTGTAGTATGAAAGTTATGTTTTTTCATTTCTTTTAATAAAGCTTCATAATCCAAATAGCCATAAGGTTCAATTAACCAGGGATCGTCAATAGTAAGATTTGCATAATAACTTGTACAATGCCAAACGTATTCTTTTAAAAAATACTTTAAAAAAATAATTAAAGGAGCAATTTCAAAAAAATTATTTCTTCGTAATATTTTTTCTTCGTTTTTTTCCACATTCATAGTAATTAGAAAATAAATTTCTCTATTCTTCAATTTACCGAATAATGAATGTTTGTTATTCATTTGATCAATGTAATCTATTAAAGATAAATAATTGTCCATTCTTTCAATATTTAAGAAAAAAAGATTATTTAGTTCAAATGGGATCTCCTAAATTTGCGAGTTGCTCTACTATGTTCTTTTGATCACTAATTTTTAATTGTCTTTTATTTTACTTTCCGTTATTTTACTGCATCCGGTAACTGTATTATTGGATACTATTTTTAACGCTGGGCCGTTGTTTTGGGGATCTATATCAGCAATTAAAACCGGGCAGTTAACTTTAAAGATAATATCAGAAATTCCATAAGTCAGTGCATCTTCAGTTAAAATTATAATCTTTGGTTTATTATTTTAAGAATATTACTTAATTTCCCCTGATTTTTTTCACTTACGATTTTAACCGTATCTACAGATAGTCCATAGAATTTCGAAACTAAATTTATTTTGAATTGAATATCTGGATGTGAATACTTGGACTTAATATATAAAATATCTTGAGAATGAATTATATATGTGAAAATAAAAGATTATTAAAATAATTTTTTTTAACAATTGTTCTCCTTTTGCGATTAATTTTAATAATTAAAAGTTATTTTTAATAAATATGAAAATATGCGTTATAAATTTAAGTAATAATCTTAAAAAAAGAATTTTTTCTTCATCAAGGGGGCCAAGAAATTTTTTTTTTTTTTTTTTTTTTTTTTTTTTTTTTTTTTTTTTTTTTTTTTTTTTTTTTTTTTTTTTTTTTTTTTTTTTTTTTTTTTTTTTTTTTTTTTTTTTTTTTTTTTTTTTTTTTTTTTTTTTTTTTTTTTTTTTTTTTTTTTTTTTTTAAAAAAAAAAAAAAAAAAAAAAAAAAAAAAAAAAAAAAAAAAAAAAAAAAAAAAAAAAAAAAAAAAAAAAAAAAAAAAAAATTTTTTTTTTTTTTTTAAAAAAAAAAAAAAAAAAAAAAAAAAAAAAAAAAAAAAAAAAAAAAAAAAAAAAAAAAAAAAAAAAAAAAAAAAAAAAAAAAAAAAAAAAAAAAAAAAAAAAAAAAAAAAAAAAAAAAAAAAAAAAAAAAAAAAAAAAAAAAAAAAAAAAAAAAAAAAAAAAAAAAAAAAAAAAAAAAAAAAAAAAAAAAAAAAAAAAAAAAAAAAAAAAAAAAAAAAAAAAAGTATAAAAGACCTTGCTTCCTTTATACCTTATATAACCTCAGCCTAATATAAGAGTATATATCTTCTCAAAACATATTCTTTTGGAGAACATTTCCAAAAAAAAACAGCCAGAATATGATAATCTAATTTTTTTTTAAAAAAAAAAAAAAATTTTTTTTTTTTTTTTTTTTTTTTTTTTTTTTTTTTTTTTTTAAAAAAAAAAAAAAAAAAAAAAAAAAAAAAAAATTTTTTTTAAAAATTTTTGTTATAAAAGTTATAACTTCGCAGGTTGACAACTAAAAAAGAAAGTTTTTCCTGAAAAAGAATAAGTCTTGGTCATAAAGATGAATAGTTAAGTTTGAGGGTTTCTATGCCTGCATTATAAAACTCTAGGGGGGGGGGGGGGGGGGGGGGGGGGGGGGGGGGGGGGGGGGGAAAAAAAAAAAAAAAAAAAAAAAAAAAAAAAAAAAAAAAAAAAAAAAAAAAAAAAAAAAAAAAAAAAAAAAAAAAAAAAAAAAAAAAAAAAAAAAAAAAAAAAAAAAAAAAAAAAAAAAAAAAAAAAAAAATCTTCTAAAAAAAAATGCATTTGTATACTTTCTTATACGAGAATCTATAGGATATGCACCCCAAAATATATGACATAATTTTTTCTTCATAAGCCTTCACTTAGAATATTTTACTAATTTTTCAGATGCTTTTCTATTGCCATATAAATCATTAGAATAATAATCTTCCTTTTCATTTAAAATTTATCTTGCGCCTCCTTAAACTTATTTATGTCTGTTTTTTTTTTTTTTTTTTTTTGGGGGGTTTTTAGGTTTCATGCCCTTAATGTAATACATCATCGAATCGAGATAAGATTATTTTTGTATACTACCGCTATCAGTGATTATTATATATATGCCTTTTTTTTGCAATGATAAACTCTGCATTTGCATTTACCGGCTCAACTTCAAAATAATGATTTTGAGGTATCTTAAGAAGTTATTTTCATTTATTATCTTTCTTGGTTCTTGTTGCACCATAATTTTTTTTTTTTTTTTTTTTTTTTTTTTTTTTTTTTTTTTTTTTTTTTTTTTTTTTTTTTTTTTTTTTTTTTTTTTTTTTTTTTTTTTTTAAAAAAAAAAAAAAAAAAAAAAAAAAAAAAAAAAAAAAAAAAAAAAAAAAAAAAAAAAAAAAAAAAAAAAAAAAAAAAAAAAAAAAAAAAAAAAAAAAAAAAAAAAAAAAAAAAAAAAAAAAAAAAAAAAAAAAAAAAAAAAAAAAAAAAAAAAAAAAAAAAAAAAAAAAAAAAAAAAAAAAAAAAAAAAAAAAAAAAAAAAAAAAAAAAAAAAAAAAAAAAGCAGTAATTCGATTCAATTCATCTAGGCATTTTTTTATTAAGGCTTCTTAATTCAGCTTCAATATGAGCAATTGGAATGTTTAATTTGCTTGCAACCAATGCTCCTGTTAAAGTACTATTTGTATCTCCATAAATGATAATCAGGTCTGGTTTAGATTTAAGAACTATACTTTCTAGTTTTAACATTATATTTGCAGTTTGTACAGCATGACTTGCAGAGCCTACATTCAAATTGTAATCAGGTTCCGGTATATTTAATTATTAAAGAATATATCTGACAAGTTAATCATCATAATGTTGTTCCGTATGTACTAAAATTTCGATAAAATTTCTTCTTAGTTTCCTGAAATAGGTTC
The DNA here is from genome assembly GCA_963848195.1 of uncultured Ignavibacteriales bacterium. Classification (GTDB taxonomy): domain Bacteria; phylum Bacteroidota; class Ignavibacteria; order Ignavibacteriales; family Ignavibacteriaceae; genus CAVQBP01. The sequence goes on from CAWKCY010000004.1 coordinate 6,812, forward strand.
ACATTTTATAAATTGGGGTCGGGTCCCAATAATTGTTAGAATTTTTATTATAACATTATTAAATTACTAATAATTTTAATTCCGCAAAATTTACATAATTTTCATCCTTAAACTGACTCCACTTTTTATAATTCCTCAATTGAAACAATTACTTCGAACCTTCACTAACATTTTTAAATATTGTTTTACTGAAATTGCATAAATTTTAGATGAGTAATCTGATTTTATTTTAATCTAATTAAAGAATAAATTGGCAAATTATAATTTATAAAATCGTATTTAATTTATAAATTTTCGGCGGGAATTTATAAAAAATTTAATCATAATAGTTAGTTAAATTAATATTTATAATTGGTTTATTCTTATCAATTTATATGCCTATTTCTAAAATAGTTAAAGATGTTAAAATAATAGTTTTTAAAGAATAATTTTTTTGTTATATTATGAGAAAAATTCCTATCATTTATAAAAACCAGGTATTAACTTTAATCATAAAAAATCGCTAAAATATGATTTTTCCATATTCTCTATCGAAGCTATCCCTGCAAGTTAACTATCGGTGACTTTATATCCAATTTAATGAAATTATAGGCCTATTCAAGTAATAACACTGCTAAAATAATATTTGCAATTAAATAAGCAATAATAAGTGACGATAAGAAAGCAAGATCAACAAAGTATTTTTAGTTAATTTCTAAATCGTAACGTATTATAAAATACTTTGAATTTTGTTAATACGCTTCTTCAATATATAACCTCATATATAAAGAACCCTTAATAAGTTTTTCCGGCATTCTTCACTACCTGCGGAACTGATTTTCACTCATAAATCCCATGGTTATCATTTTAAAAGATTCGATAATAATACTGACAGCAAGTGATTATAAAGTATGGCAGAAGAATAAAATGAAAAGGGATGATATTGTAGCGGGAAGTTAAGCGGAGTATATAAAGCAGATGTCGATTATAGGATTTCCAAAATGCTTATTTGACCTAAGTTATATGAAACAATAACGAGAAAAGTTATCCAACTTTGATATTCTTGATTTAAGACAACAACCTCTGGAAACAGAATAAATGGTATGAAAGCAGAAACAAAGTTTGCAAAGTATAAAAATACACCCGCAAAATGTATTCTAAAATTTTTCCGACTAAGGAAATTTTAACTATAAGAAAACTCTAGTATCTCCACAATTCCATTATAACTCCATTTGTAACCGTTTTATTCGTTTTGGGCTCGTTTTCAAATCTATTGTACCGAAAATACTAATCATTCAACCTTTAGAAATTCAGTTATAGTAATTCCTAAATCATTTAATCCCGCATATTACCATTTATTGACTATTAATGACTATCGAATGTCTATATGCGAAGCTTTAGTGAAGGGAATTACGAATGACTTAATCAAATTGCATTATAGAATTATAATCAATTTGAGTTTTCACTTTGAGCCCTTTGCATTTTTTTCCCCTAAAATCCCTATCTTTGTAAATTAAAATTTCAGAATATCATTATTAGGAATCTTACCCATGAGTATCTTAGTAAACAAAAAAACCCGCTTAGTTGTACAGGGCATCACCGGCACCGAAGGCTCATTCCACACCCAGCAGATTATGGATTACGGAACTAAAGTTGTCGCCGGTGTAACCCCCGGCAAAGGCGGCACCGATTTTAACGGTGTTCCAATTTATAATACTGTTGCTGAAGCAGTAAAAGAACATAAAGCAAATACTTCCGTTATCTTTGTCCCCCCCGCTTTTGCTGCCGATGCAATTCTGGAAGCAGCCTCCTCCGGTATCAAGGTAATTGTCTGCATTACCGAAGGTATCCCCGCCGGAGATATGATTAAAGTGTACAACTCAATAAAGAATAAAGATGTCGTTTTAATCGGACCAAACTGTCCCGGCGTTATATCCCCTGGAAAAGCCAAAGTAGGAATTATGCCCGGATTCATCCATAAAGCCGGCAACGTTGGAGTAGTTTCCCGAAGCGGCACCTTAACTTATGAAGCAGTAAAACAATTAACCGATGAAAAACTTGGACAATCAACCTGCGTTGGAATCGGCGGAGACCCTATTATTGGCTCCAGATTCCTCGATATTATAAAACTATTCAACGAGGATCCTGATACTGAAGGAATTGTTATGATAGGTGAAATAGGAGGAACTGCCGAAGAAGAAGCTGCCGATTATATAAAGAAAAATGTCTCAAAACCGGTAGTGGGCTTTATTGCCGGAAGAACAGCACCTCCCGGAAGAAGAATGGGACACGCAGGAGCAATTATTTCAGGCGGCAAAGGAACTGCTGCAGAAAAAATGAATGCAATGAAAAAAGCCGGTATTAAAGTTGTCGAAAGCCCCGCAGAAATAGGTTCAACTATGAAAAAAGCTCTTGACAAACTTTCAGAAGTTTCAAAAGCCAAATCAAATAAAACAAGCAAAAGTGCAGCATCTAAATCTGCTTCATCAAAAAAGAAGTAACTTACAACGGTAATAAAATCAAGCATGAAAATTATAACTATCTATAAAAATCAGTGATAATCAGCTAGATCTGTGTCATCTGCGTGCTATTAAAATTAACTATGGAGAAAACTTGAACAACAAAACTCTAGCAATACTAAAACCTGATGCGGTCAGAAAAAACTTAATCGGACAAATAATTACTAAAATAACAGAAGCCGGCTTTAAAATTAAAGCTATGAAAATGGTGCATCTAACAAATGATTCAGCCGGCGGTTTTTACGAAATTCATAAAGAACGCCCATTTTATAATGATTTAATCCAATACATGACCTCCGGACCCTGCGTTCCAATCGCTCTTGAAAAAGAAAATGCTGTAAATGATTTTAGAAAACTAATCGGAGCTACTGATCCGCAAGCCGCTGAAGAAGGAACAATCAGAAAATTATACGCAGATAACAAGCAGGAAAATATCGTCCACGGCTCCGATTCAAACGAAAATGCAGCAATTGAAATTTCTCATTTCTTCACAAGAAAAGAATTATTAGAAAACTTCGGATTGTAAAAAGAAAGAACTTAATGAAATACACTATCATAACAATTATCCTTGCAGCCATCCTCTTCGGCTGCGGCGAAAAAAATAAAGAAACCTCGTTCCAGGAACAAAAAGATAAATATGCTTTTGATACCACCGATATCAAAACAACTCCCCTTCATGAATCAAATACAAGCTATAATCTGAATTATAGCCTGCTAAAAAATAAGACTTATAACTATCGTATAACAACCATTTCCTCAGATCATCAGAAGATTGTTGCTCAGGATACCACTCTCAATCAAACTGTACAGCAATCCGCAATTTATTTAGCCGGCCTCCAGCTTAAAGATGTTGATAAAGATAGTATTCTTGAAATCAATTGTAATATCTCTTCAATAAAACTCGATATTCAGCAGCTGCCTGGCTTTAACTCCATTTCTTACGAGTCCGGTGTTACTCCTGACTCTATAGTCAAACAAAGATTTGCCGAATATGATGCTTTAGTAAATAATGAATTCAGTCTTCGAGTTTCTAAATATGGAGAGATCTCAGATATCTTTAGAGTTGAAAATATTGTAAACAAATATTTAAATATAAAAGGCGCTGCAGATTCGGTTAATGGTACCCAAAGAGATCAATTAAAAATGGAAATAACTGAAGGGGTATTGAAACCTCTCGTTATCCAGATTTTCCGGCAGCTACCTAAAAAATCAGTAGCAGTTGATTCTACATGGTCATTTTCACAGCCGCCTGCACCTCTTATCGTATTCCAGAGTCAAAATACAACTACCTATAAACTAAAGAATCTTGAAAAATCTAATGATGAAAAACTTGCAGTTATTGAAGCTGGATTAATTACAAAGATTTCCGGAAATAATACAGTTTCAAAAGGCGGAGTTGTATACAATTTTAACAAACCTGTTACCCATGCCGAAGGAAAAATTTACTTTAATCTATCTCAAGGCTTAATTCAAAAATCCAAAACCTCAACAAAAATTAATCTCTCCTTCTCCATGGAAATGCAGACCCCCAAGGGTAAACAAAAAGGTAACCGAGAAGAAGAAACAACTACAACAAACGTAGTTGAACTCCTTTAATTGCTGAATCGAATTAAGCTTAAAAACAATAAAGTTATATTATTGAAGTGACACAAGCATTGTCATTCTGAACGTAACGAAGTGGAGTGAAGAATCTCAAGGTTTAAATATGTACAATGAATTTTTTAATTAACAATAAAACAATTTAGACAATTAAGCAATTAAGCAATTTAACAATTCAACCTTTTATTCCTTAACTTCCTTAACCACCACTTTAATCCCTTCAACCCTAAGCACTTTAATCCTCTTCCCCCTTTCCACATACTCCCAATCTGCAACAACATCCACCCTTTTCCCATTAAATTCAGCTGTTCCCGCCGGCCTGAGAGTAGTTAATGCAATACCCTCTGCTCCTAATAATTCCTTTTCCGATGGATAAGAAACAAATCCTTGATCAGCCTTCTCTTCATTGGCTAAAATTAACCTGTTAAATGCGTTTGTCTTGGGAAGAAATTTGGCCAGTAAGAAAATTAAAATTAACGCCCCTACAATAGCTCCCGTTAATTGAATTATTGCAATCGAAATATTCTCATAATTAAAGAACGGACCGTTCGGTGTTAGTGCTAAAAACAGAGAAACAAAAATTAAAATTATCCCGCTTATGCCGGTAACTCCAAATCCGGGAATAACAAATATTTCTAAAGCCAGCAAAACAATACCGGCTACAAACAATATTATATCTAAAGCAGACGCAAGGTTTAGAATATATGACGATCCGAAAAATAATAATAGAGCAATTACACCTGCTGTTCCGGGCAGCCCCCATCCTGGAGTTTTAATTTCTGCAATTACACCAAAAAATCCGATTAGTATTAATATTCCCGATACTATAGGATTATTGAGAAATTTCACCACCTCTTCAGCCCAATTTTTATTAACTGTGATGATTTGTGCATTCTCAAGATTAAACGCCTTCAATAATTCTTCTTTATTTGCAACTATCGTATCTGCAATTCCATATTTCCTTGCTTCTTCATCAGTCAATGTCACCAATTGCGTACTGTCAACCAACCCTTTAATTACAACTCTTTCATCAACCATTCCTTGTGCAATATCAGCTCTTCTGCCGTTTTTTTCCGCGGTCGAACGCATCTCCCCTCTCATATACGACTGGTATTTCTCACTCTGTTTTTCTCCTGATTGATTAACAACCGTCGCTGCACCTATTGAACTCCCCGGTGCCATTGCGATTTTATTGCACGATAATGCAATCAAAGCTCCTGCTGATATTGCCCTATTATTAACAAAAGCAATCGTTAAAGCTTTACTCGAAAGAATTGCATCTTTAATCTCCGTAGCAGCATCTAATCTTCCACCAAAAGTATTAATCTTAAAAATGATAGCTTCTGCACCTGCACTATTAGCCTCAGATACCACTCTGCTTATATAAGGTGATAATCCCAAATCAATTTCACTATCAATATTCCCCCAATAAACTTTTTTATTTTGACTGTACAATCCGGAATTGATAAATAGAAAAAGAAACAGAAAAGAAAAAAAATTCCTCATTTAACTTCCCTCTTAATATTATTTACTCCACTCGTAATCATACTCGTAATCGTAATCATACTCGTAATCGTACTCATACTCGTAATCGTACTCGTGCTCGTACTCGTACTCCTAATCCTAACCATACTCCCAATCATACCAAAACCCATCACCCCAAACGTGTTCTTAGCTCCAGAGGAGCGAAATATTATTAGAATACAGAATAAACCACAGCTATCCGCACTCCATAGGAGTGCAATATTGCTTCTTCCTTAAGTTTACCCTTAATTTATATCCTTTCTTTCAATCACAAATTTAACTCAAAAACAATTGTTCTAAAAGAAATATTTTCAGTCGATATACTTGCTATACAATTTTTCAGCTAACCACACTAACAGTATTCTGATATTATTATAGATAATACAAATTATATGTAATATCCAAAACCCATCATGAGGTAAAACTTCGTAGAAGTTTAATTATTGTAGAAAGAAATATCCCTTCAACACTACCGGGACCAAAAAATAATTTTCATCCCGACTTTGTACTTTGTCGGGACAGTGAAAATCCATTATAATCTACGTTCCATTTTTAGAAACTAATTACTTTATGGTCAGCCCCGAAACAAATGAAAATGATCAAAATTCTTAATAAATCCTGTTTAATCTTTCACTGACTTTTTATATTTTTAATCTTAATTTGAAAATTATTATAAGATAATAAATCCATGAACAATTTATTCTCAGATATTCAAACTAAACTTATTCCATTCGGTACTATCTCTCTAACTATCTGACAGCCGTCTGACAGCCGTTAAACCCATGTCACCACCATATCTAATCCTCCATCCAAAATTATTCGAATTGCAGCAAAATGAACCAGTTATTTGCTTACCTTCAGTAAATAAATTATTTTTCATTATTAAGCTTTAAGCGGGAAACTATAATGAATAAAAAATTTACTCCTCTTCTCATTATTCTTTTTACTATTTCTTTAATTACAAATATCCGCCCACAGTTTATAGATAATTTTGAAGCCAATAAAATTAAACTTGACCCTAACGGCTTAGACGGCTGGGGTTTCCTTACCGGTGATGGAACTGCTGCAATGGATTTTACAGCTTCCGATAATGGTTATGCAGTCATGAGCGTAGATGCAGCTCATGATAAACTTGGTATCTGGTGGGCCATTATCGTAAGAGATGTCTCAAAAAAGATGGACTTAAGCTTATTAAAAAATCCGAAATATGAGTTCCGCATTGAATCAAGAATCCGAGTAAGCAGTGCTCCCAAAAGAGTCAATCTCAGCCTTAATACCCAAAGAACAACTGATTTCCATAGTAATCTCATGGAATTTGATATCCCCGATACAGTAAATTGGTACACCATCAGCTATACAACTCACAACTTTGATGCTGTCCCCGGTGATACTGTTTACGGACAGCTTGCAATGATAGATTGGGGATTAAAAAAATATCACACAGATATTGATTATTTTAAAGTAGATATTCTAAATATTGATTCCGCTGCACCAGATAAAGGCGTTCAGGTTCCTTACCACCCTCCAATTAAAGGTGCTGAAACTTTCACACACCATATACCTGTAATTGAAGATGCTGTAATCGATCTTAACTTCCCCGATATGAACTTCAATCAATGGTCTGTTGTTGATGCAAGCGGCCAGACTTTTCTACTAACTGCAAGCGGCTCTCAATATGCAATTATGAGATGGGATTTAACCAAATTCAAAGGAATGAAAGTAGATGGCTCAGGTTTATTGGACTTAACAACTTATTCACTGGAACGCTCAACTGATTTCCTGAAAGACTTTGGAATGGTCAGAATTACTGAAATTCTTGCCGGAGATCCTGCTTGGGAGCAAAATAAAGTTACATATAATTCATTATGTGGAAAATTCTCTCCGGATGAAGTAATAAATTCACAAATGATTATTGATATAGACGTCTCTAAAGAACGCGGCAGTAAAAACCTGATTACTATTTCTCAGCCTGTTATGCAAAGATTAATTGACGGAAAAACTCTTGGTATAGCAATTAAACCCCTTGGAGCCGTAAATGCCTCCTTCTATGCCATGGAAAATAACGGCGGCGAATATGCACCTAAATTACATTTCAAATTTATATCCGATTTCATTAACCGGTTCAAATTAGATAAAATAGTAGAACCCTCCCCCTCTCTTTCTAAGAGAGGGGGCCGGGGGGTGAGGTTTATTAATAAATGATTCAATTTGAGCTAGCTCTCTTAATATTAAATCTTCCTACCATTCGTTTTTTATTCTTTCCGCTTAAGTAATTTTCATCCTAACTTTGAAAATTATGACTTATACTGAAGCGAATTTTGGGGAAATAATTATTTTATAACAACTTCTCCAAAGTTTGTAACAATTTCCAAATTCATTTCGTCTTTATATCAAAAGATGCTGAGCAATATTAAATATAAGCTTCTTGTTAAACAGTTCAAGAATAAAATATATAATTATTCCGGTTATATGCTTAGAAATCGCATGGATGCTGATGATGTAACTCAGGAAGTTCTTATAAAGCTTTGGAAGAATCTGGACAATTTTAATATGAATGCCGCCGGTTCTTATATTATGAAAATGACTCATAACCTCTGCATTGATTATTTGAGAAAACGAAACGTTTCATTAAACAGATATATTGATATTGATAATGATTTCGAGGAAACATACATGAACCTTAACGATTTAAATAATCCGGAATTAATGGTTTCCAGCGAAAGTCTGAATCAAAGATTAAAAGAAGCTATAGAAAATTTACCGGTTAATTTGAAAAGTATATTTATTATGTATCAGCTGCAAGGAATGAAATACAAAGAAATTAGTAAAGTACTGGATATACCCTTAAACACTGTAAAAGTTTATTTAATGAGAGCAAGAATTAAACTACAAAATGAGTTAAAACTATTTAAAGATGAAGTACCAGATGGAAATTAATGAAAATTTATTGCATAGGATAATTTCCGTAGCCTATGGAGATGCCGGCTTTTTAGAGAAAATCAAAATTTATCTTTTGGCTTTTAAAAATAGTGATGTTAAAAGATTGCTTAATGAATACAAAAGGATATCGAATGCACTTAATAAACTCCAGCAGGATGAATGTCCTAACGAAATTCTTGAAAAAGTAAAAATTAGCTCCGGGTTTGATAAGGAAGTATCTTCACAAACTCCTTTTAGCTTTTTTTACCCCTTATTTTTTAAACCGGTATTAACTGCCATAATTGTCCTGATTTTTATCTCAGGCATGATCTTCTTCCTTTTAATTCATAATACTAATGAGAATTCTTATTCAAAATCACAAATTCAGTTAGCCGAAAAACAGGTTAAACAATCACTTGTTCTTGTCAATAGAGTTTTCAACAGAACTGCTGATACAATTGAAAATGATGTTCTTAAAGAACAGGTGGCAAAGCCGGTTCATGAAGGCATATCAACAATTAATAATCTTTTTAACGGAGGATAAAATGAAAAATTTATTAAAAATATTACCTGTTCTACTCTTGTTCTTTGCTATCAGCCTGTATGCACAGGAGAAATACGATTATTCCAATGATCCCGGTTATGTAGATTTCGGTGACCTGTCAAAGTTTCAGAACGATAACGATGTAACCGAAGTCCTCGTGGAAAGCAATCTCTTAAAAATGGTTGCTAGTGCTACTAAAAATAGCGACACTGCCTTATACGATCTTTTAAGCGGACTAAAGCTTGTAAAAGTGAATTCATTCAAGAGTTCGAATTCAGATAGAAATGAATTAACTCAAAAAATGGAAGATATAAATAAGAGATTGGTTTCTAAAAACTGGGATAGAATTGTTCATGTTAAGTCCGGAGATGAATATACTAATGTATTTATTAAATCTTCAGTTTCCGATAATAACATTTTAGGTCTCGTAGTTACTACCTATCAAAAAGATGGTGAGGCCTCTTTTGTTAATATCGTCGGTAAAATAAATCTCGAAAGTATAGGGAGATTGGGAGCAAAATTTGACATTCCTTCTCTTGATCATTTGCACAAGAAAGGAGACTAATATGAAACCAAGGTATTTATTACTCCCTGTTTTAATCCTTCTCTCTTCATCAACCTTTATGGGATGCTTTGGAGTCGATAGTGATTTCCGGGAAGTAAAATCATTGGTTATGAACTCTACCGATGATAGGTTTCAAAAAGATATCGAATTTTCCGTTGGACCTATGGGCCTATCGCTTGCGAAAGTCATTGTAAAGCTAAATGATGATAATGAAGATGCAGAGGTAATCCTAAATAATATATCCGAAGTTCAAATAGGCATTTATAAAAAAAGCGGCTGGTCCGAACAACATTATGACTATTCCTTTTTTCACGATATCGACACTAAGCTGGAAAAAGAGGATTGGCACTATATAGTCAGGCATATTGAAAATGGAGAAATTACCGGAGTTTATGTAAAATACCAGGATGAAAACATAAACAAAATGTATGTAATCAATATCCAGGACGACAAACTTTCCTTAGTAAGAGTAGAAGGCAATCTTGAAAACATTATTACATACGCTATTAAAGATAAAGGTTTCGACCACATCAGCTTCAACCATTAGGTATCAACAGAACTTTAAACATTATTAACCTTTTTTCATTGACAAAGGTTAACACCCTCCCCCTCTCCTTACTAAGGAGAGGGGGCCGGGGGGTGAGGTTGTTTTAACAGAAAAGGTACTTTTTAGTCAGCCCCGACATAATAATTATTAAGTCACCCTCCCCATAAGAAAAGCCGCTCTTTCATTCATTCAATATTCTTACAGCTTTATCCAGATTATCGCTAAATCCATCAATTATTCCCGAAACAACTTTAATCTGTTCATCTGCCTGCTTCCAGTCCCTCTGTTCTATTGCTTCCCTTACTCCCGGAATTGTTTTCACTCCATATCCCGTATAAAATCCCGGCGCATAGATTTCATGAATATACCAGGGACGATTTGGTAGCCCTTCTTTATTTGTAAGAAACCGTTCACTCAAATATAATATTTCATTTAATTTCTTAAGGTCTTCTGCCGGTAGCTTTTTATTATCCTTCCCCAAATTCTTAATTGCAGAATCATAAGATGACGTACTGTTTTCCAACCTCGAAATAGAATTTTGAAGAGGAGCAAAATTTATATATGGTACCGGCTCTTTTTTCTTCGGCGGTATATATATAGTAGACGGATCAGATGCATAAACATAATCACTGTCCTCAAGCCTCTTGTTCATCTCCCTTGTTTCCTCCCTCATTTTATCTGTTAATTTCGATATCTCATCAAAATATTCTTTAATTGTTTCGTAAAAATTTTCAAATTCAAACGGCAGAATTTCCGAATCGGCAAAATTTATTATTGAATGTCCGCCTGTTTGGGATAAAACAATACCGTATTTAAAACCCGGATCACCAAATCTGATATAATGATCATAAGAGTCATAAATAGAATGGTATTCTCCTCCATCATTTTCTCCCCCATAGCCGATATTTAATGATGCAATACCAGCATGCTGAAGAAATGGACTATAATCAGAGCCTGAACCGAGAGGATATATTTTCAAATCTTTCCCGCTTTTGGCATCCTTTTTTTCCTCATCATTACCATCCACTAACAATCTGGCTCGCCATCTTTTTTCAATACTTATATTCTCTTCCGGATCGTTAATTCCCCCTGCAATTTGATTAACAAAATGTTCCAGTGTATGAGACCTCCGGCATATAAAAATCCTCTCCCGTTGCCATCCGAGTTAATATATATCACTCCATGTTGTTTCAATTCATCTGCATGTTTTTCAACCCATTCCGTAGAACCAAATAAACCCTCTTCTTCTCCGTCCCATGCACAATAAATAATTGTACGCTTAGGTTTCCAGCCTGTTTTTAATAAATCGCCCAAACCCTTTGCCTCTTCTAACATTGCGACCTGCCCGCTTATCGGATCTGCTGCGCCGTTTACCCAGGCATCATAATGATTTCCTCTAATTACCCATTCTTCTGGATATTCAGTTCCCGGAATTTTTGCTATTACATCATATAAAGGAACCATATCCCAGTTGAATTCTACTTTTAAATGTACTCTTGTTTTACCCGGTCCCAAATGATAAGTAATAGGTAAAGCACCTCTCCATTCTTCAGGTGCAACCGAACCTTCAAGTGAACTAAGAAAATGTACAGCATCTCCATAAGAAATCGGAAGGACAGGAATTTTGGTTATTACCTTTGCATCCTCCAATTTCAGTCTTTTTGCATCGCTTGTAGCACCCACAAACGGAGTTAAAGGGTCTCCGCTGTACTGTGGAAAATCAATTACAGAACCCCGCTGGACTCCATCCTCGCTTCTAAATGCACCTTTGGGATAAACATCCCCCTGGTAATAACCATCCCCCTTCGGATCCGAATAAATGATGCACCCTATTGCTCCATGTTCTGCTGCAACTTTCGGTTTTATTCCACGCCAGGCTGCTCCATATCGGGCAATAACTATTTTTCCTTTTACATCTATACCGTGTTCTGCAAGAACTTCATAATCTTTCGGAATTCCATAATTTACATATACTAATTCACCGGTAACATCACCATCTATCGAATAGGCATTATATGTAGGTAACTGCTCATTTACTTGGTCAGATGTTCTGTCTTCCTTTAATGACGGTTCAAAAAGCTTAGCTTTATATTTTTGAGGTACTGTCATTTCAAGCAATCTTGTTTTCGGTGTCGGAAATAAAACCTTGAATTCTTCTATCTCCGAATTGAATCCAAACGATTTAAACAATGAATCAATATACAAAGCATTGCTTTTATCATAACTTGACCCCAGATGATGCGGATACGCAGATAACCTTTTCATCCATGTATCCAGATCATTTTTATTTAAATAGGAATCAAACCTCTTTTGTAGATCATTTAATTCTGATTCTTGAGCAAATGATAAATTAAAACACAAAAAGAAAATAGAAAGAAGAAGAAGTTTAAAACAATATTTCATAATGCTGCCCTAATATTATATGAGGAATATTTTATAATATTTAATACTTCAATATACTCTTCTTAAATGAATTATAAGTAAGAACTGCCATCCCGAATTATTCTCTTCACCTCAAATAATCAACTCTCCCTGCCCCATACCCTCTGCCCTTTGCGTTTCCTACCTTTGCTCTTCGCGGTCTCTACTCAATCATCTTAATGCTCCCCTTTTCCGGCATTTTCAAAATGTACACCTTATCCCCTTGACTTGCTAAAGTCGTATCTCTTAACCAGGGATTATATATCTTTAATATCTTGTAATTGAGTCCCTTCTTAATAGCGAAATCTGCCAGATTAGGAATAGAGTAATCAATTTTCATCGATGTAGTTAAAAGCGGCTGATAAAGGTCTTGTGGTCTCAGATCAAATCCATATCTCTTAGGATCATTTAGTATCTCTTTCACAGCAATAATCCTTGCAATATATCTGGAAGTTTCACTTCCGAAAATCAAATTATAATAGTTAATTGATTTCTGTCTTGCTATCTGCCTTTCAAGTCCGTTCGTACCGAAATTATATGCAGCGGCTGCCATAGTCCAGCTTTTAAATTCATTATATGCATCCAAAATATATTTACAAGCTGCTTCAGTTGACTTTTCAACATTATACCTTTCATCAACCTGCGAATTTACTTCAAGCCCATACTTTTTTGCAGCATCTTCAGTTAATTGCCAAAAACCTGTAGCACCAACCGGAGAAACTACATTTTCTAATCCACTTTCAATTACCGCTACATATTTGAAATCATCAGGTATATTATTTTCTTTCAATATAGGTTCAATAACCGGAAACCACCTGTTTTTTCTCTTAATAGAGAGAATTGTCGCCGAATGCCAGTATGTATTAACTAAAAATTCCCTGTCAATTCTTTCATATACTTCAAAATTTTCAACCGGAACCTTTTCACCCGCAAAAGATAAATCATCAGGTATTTCCGGAGAAATAATTCTATAACCCTGCGGGAAATCTTCCGACTTTCCTGATACACTTTTATCGGTCAAAAATAAAAAACTCGAAATTATTAAAATACATGACGCCGTTATAAATCCAAGTAGAAAAAAATAATATTTAGATTTCATACTTTTACCAATCCATTATTAAATCTTAGCAGCTTTATTATTAAAATTTCAACTTTATATATAAATAAAATAACAAATATCTTAAAGACATATATAAATGAAACTGATAAAATTGAAACAAATTCTATTCCACCTTAATCGTAATCGTACTTGCCAGTTTGTTTATCAAAAGATTAACACCGTGGCTTTAGCCCGGTGGCACAATCAATAAGCTCTCACCCCATAATCTTGTAATCTTGAAATTTTGTAATTTTGCAATCTTATCTTTAATTCTAAAATCCTTATATTTACTTGATATTTTATTAAATAACAAAAATGTTTATGACCCAAAATATTCGAAATTATCCTCCGGACGTTTCTATTATAAGAGATAATGAAAGAGAATTTATTGTAATTGGAACAGCTCACATTTCAAAACAATCATCAGATCTAGTCAAAGAAGTTATAGAGAAAGAAATCCCTGATTGTGTCTGTATTGAACTTGATTCACAAAGGTATAAATCCATTTCTGAAAAAAATAAATGGGAATCTCTCGACATAAAGCAAGTTATAAAAGAAAAGCAGCTTACTACTCTTTTCATAAATATAATCCTCGCCTCTTATCAAAAAAAATTGGGTGAAAAACTGGGAGTTATGCCCGGTACAGAAATGCTGAATGCTATTAATACTGCAAAAAATCTTGGCTTGAAGATAGCTCTTTGCGATAGGGAAATCAGAATTACCCTTCGAAGAGCCTGGAATTCAATGACATTCTGGCAGAAATTTAAATTGTTAGGCTCTGGCTTTGCAGGTATATTTGATAAAATAGAATTGACTGAGGATAAACTCAATGAACTTAAAGAAAAAGATGCTCTTTCGGAAATGATGCAGGAATTAGGTAAATCTCTCCCCGTTTTGAAAAAAGTTTTAATCGATGAGCGGGATATATACCTAAGTAAAAAAATAAGAGAAGCTCCGGGAAATAAGATTGTCGCAGTTGTAGGAGCCGGACATGTAAAAGGTATCTGTGATGAACTGGAGAATAAAAGAGATATAGATCTAAAGGAATTCGAAATTATCCCCCCCTCTTCAGCAGCTGTTAAAATAATCGGCTGGAGTATCCCCGCTATTATTATTGCATCTATTATTTTGATCGGATACAATAAAGGCATAACTGCTGCTCAGGATAATATCGTATACTGGATTTTAGCTAATGGTATTCCCTGTTCTATCGGAGCTATCTTTGCAGTTGCACACCCTCTTACTATAATTGTCTCATTTTTTGCTGCTCCCATTACAAGCCTTAGCCCTCTTATAGGTGCAGGCTACGTCGCCGCTTTTGTACAGGCTTACTATCAGCCCCCCCTTGTAAAAGAATTCCAAACAGTTGCTGATGATATAAGAAAATTAAGCAGATGGTGGAAAAACAAACTATTAAAAGTACTTCTTGTTTTCATCCTAACAGGATTGGGCAGTATGATCGGTACTTATATTGGAGCCTATGAAATTATCTCCAACCTCTTTTAATTACTCCCCGGAGCTGCTTCTCATGTACCGCGAAACTCCGTTTCGCAAAGAAGCATCACCTATCCAGAATCTCCGTTTCACAAAAAAGCACCACGTAACGCGAAACTCCGTTTCGCAAAGAAGCATATAGATATTGCCGATTTGTCCTAAGACATAAATGAAAATAAATAACTTAAAATGTCATCTTTCCATTTATTCGGACATAAAAAAAGCCGCTCAAACATGAGCGGCTTTTTCTTTTAACTATTAACTATTAACCGATTAACGATTAACGATTAACGATTGCATTATCCTAAATAAGCCTTTAATCTTTTGCTTTGAGGAGAATGTCTTAAGTTTCTAATTGCTTTTTCTTTTATTTGTCTTACTCTTTCACGGGTAAGATTAAATCTCTCTCCAATTTCTTCTAAAGTAGCAGAACGTTCACCTCCTATACCGAAATAAAGCCTGATAACTTCAGCCTCTTTTTCGGTTAAACCGGAAAGTATGTTCGCAACTTCATTCTTGAGAGATTCCGTCATTAAATTTCCATCAGGAGAAGGCTGCTGATCATTAGGCAGTACATCTATTAAGCTGTTCTTATCATCATCACCTGAAAAAGGAGCATCCATTGAAACATGTCTTCCTGAAATCTGCAATGCATAAGCAACATCATCAGCACTCATATCGAGAATCGCTGCTAGTTCAGTTGTAGTAGGAGTCCTTTCATATTCTTGCTCCAGATCACGGTATGCTTTACCAATCTTACTCAATGAACCAACTCTGTTTAATGGCAGTCTAACCATTCTCGATTGATCGGCAATCGCCTGCATTATAGACTGTCTTATCCACCATACTGCATATGAAATAAACTTAAAGCCGCGCGTCTCATCAAACTTCTGTGCCGCTTTAATCAACCCAAGATTGCCTTCATTAATTAAATCACCTAAAGATAAACCTTGATTCTGAAATTGCTTGGCAACACTTACTACGAAACGGAGATTTGCTTTGGTTAATGATTCCAACGCTAGTTTATCACCCTTTTTTATACGTATTGCTAATTCTATTTCCTGATTAGGTGTTAAAAGATCAACTTTTCCAATCTCCTGCAAATACTGGTCTAAGGACTTACTTTCTCTGTTGGTGAATTGCTTGGTTATTTTCAATTATTATCTCCTATTTTGATACATTAATTAATTAAATATTATAATAATAGACGTTATTAGGGTTAGATTTGTTCCCACCAATAATTAAAAATTTAAACAGCAACAAACATAATCACAGGAAGATTAAAAAAAAAGAGAAATTTTTTGCCCCTATACTCTTTCTTCTATAAATGTTAAAATTATTACTCGCTCTGTGTCCTAAAACACTTACTTTTTTGATGTCAAAGCAAATAAATCAGTATTATCAAAAAAGAACTCTGCCGGATTTTCCTTTATTCCATTATGCTCTACTTCATAATGAAGGTGCGGTCCGGTCGATAAGCCTGAATCACCAGATTTTGCTATTATACTCCCTCTTGTAATTTTTTGCCCCTCTTTGACTAATACTTTAGATAAATGAGCATAAATTGTGTGATATCCGTAACCATGATCAAGTTCAACAGCTAGCCCATATCCCCCTTTACGACCTACAAACAATACCTTACCGTTTCCGGTTGCATATACTGACGTACCTACATCCGCTATAAAGTCCAATCCTTCATGCATTCGCCTTATATGGAGAATTGGATGCATTCTTAATCCAAATCCGTCCGAAATAACTCCCTCACAAGGCTGGATTGCAGGAATACATAAACTTAATTTCCTATTTTCCTTTAATTGATTGGAAATTTCCAAAAATTGCTGCTTTTCAAAATCAATCTTTCTTGAAATTTCATCAATGTATGAAGAGGCTTTTCTTAGTTCATCCTCTGCATCATTTGATAAAAAATCAATAGAATTATCAAAATACCCGCCCCCTACACCTACTTTTAACTCGTCTTCGGATATCGGATGTAAATTTGCAGCCAGTCTGAGATCATTATTTGTTTTAGCTAGACTATCTATTTTAACCGATAATTCCTTGTAATTAGACATCATAGCTTTTAATTCTTTTTTTAAAGATTTGTTCTCGGAACGTAATGATTGTATATTAAAATCAGGTGAGCCAAGGATTGAGAAAATACTGTAACTGCCGAAAATCACACTAAATATAGTTAAAACAATTAAGATTCTTCTTGAAGCAAAACTTTTTTGGCTATTTGAAATATAGATTTTTTGACCGTTAGTTATATAAACTTTAGACCTCTTTAATTTAAATAAACTAAAAAACGACATTATACCTGTAATATTTTATGAAAAAAACTCTAATATCTTAATGAAATAGAAGAAGGTTCTTAATATAACAAAAGAAACATTTTAGATCAAAGAAATAGAAATTAAAATAGCAATCGCTCACTTCTATTATTATTTATTTTTGCAAATAATAACGAATCCCTGCTGTCAAATTGGTTCCGCTGAACTTATCTCTATAATATATATTATCGCTTCGAATATGGTTGTATTGTACCTCTCCGAATAACGATAGGTTTGAATCTGATAATCTATGCTCTATATCTGCACCTCCGAAAAATCCATATAAACTCTGATTATCTAGTTTCTGAAGTTCTTCTCCGTTTAATACTGCCTGGTGATTAACTAGCGAATATGTAAAACCAAGAGAAAAAGCTAATGTCCAGTCCTCCTTTAAGAAAATACCGTATCTAAAGCCCGAATTATAAATTAATTGACTAAATGAAGCAGTTGCCTCAATAAGTTCATTTACCGGTTCAACTTGTGCATAAGCTGCAAAATCTGATTTTGATGTATAAGATATCCTATTATAAAAATATAAATGGTTAGTAACTGGAATCCCGATACCTGTAAGGAATAATACGTTAGGAAAATATTTTGTCCTAATTTCTTCCTGAGATGAAGATGAAACTATACCCATTCCGCCTGTAATGAATACTGATTTCTTTGGTATATAATCTTGCGCTTTTGTTATTATCGGAATAACAAAAATTAAGACAATTACTATATATTTCATACTCTTATGGAAATATTAAGCTCAAGCTAATTAATTCAAATTTAAATAGCAACTAAAAACTCATTGAAATATTGAAAAAAGAGATGTGTTTTGAGAAAGAACCGATACTATCCCCTCCAGAGAGATAGTATCGGTAAAGAATTTATCGACTATATATAATCAATGAAATCTGCGAAATCTGCCTCCTTATTTAAGTAAAACAAGCTTCATAGAATGTACTTTGTCAGGTGTTGTAATTACAAAAAAATAGTTTCCGGAGGATACTGTATTCCCACTATTATTTTTTCCATCCCAAACTATCTTAATTTCTTTTTGTCCCGGAACAATGCCCGGTTCAAATGTTCTTATTAATTGACCTAGAATATTATATAATTTGAATGTTATATTCTTAGGATTATAATTATCCGGTAATTTAACTCTAAGGTTTACCTGGCTGTTAAAAGGATTGGGAAAAGCACTCAAAGAAAGACTGTCATTTTTATTTTTTGTTGAGTCCTTAACAGCACCTATTATACCTCCATTATCCAAACAATCATAACATACCTGATTTTCCGCATTCGGCTCCAGGCAAATTAATGCTGAATACATTGACAAAACTCTTTCGGAAATACTGCTATAAACTATTTCATTTACTACATCATTTGATTGTGTTTCATTTTCTAAAAATTGTATATAATTTCCTGCCCACATTTTTTCATTTAAACTATCTGAATCAAACAATAAAGAATCTTCTAATGTAAATTTCTCTGAAAATGGTTTTGACTTATATACACCGGATGCCTCAACAATGAAAGGAAAATCTCCCTGATATTTCCCTATTTGTAAAATAGGTTTATTTAAATAAATTGAATTTGTATTTAAACCAATATTATAACGCCCATAACAAAATCCGTTTTCAAGTTTTGTATGAAGATCAAAAGAACTTATAAATCCGCTGAGAGATTGAAATGCTTCCGATAACAGACTTGAAAAAGTAACATTAGAGAATAAAAGAGAAAAATAACTGCCGGAAGTTATCCTCGTTATGTTTTCATAAAAGTATTCATTTCCATAGTAAGTATGCATATTAAACCAGTGATAACTGTAGTTTCTATCTTGAAAGTTTACAATACTTACCGGTATGGTTGTTTCCATTAAATTTAATAAATCATTAATTAATTGATTTGCTGGCTGATAATCACCTACCTCATCAGAATTTGCAACCAATAATATATTCCCGTCATTCCCGTTACTTTTCACAAAATCTACACCATCAGCCAGAAGAGAAGCTAAATTTGTATAATCCGAAATTTGATTTTCTTCCAAATTATTAAATATACTATCAATTGACACAGAGTCTGCCTTTACCCATCTATTACTGATCCTATTAAATATTAATTTTTGAAAAAATTAAATTAAAGGAATCTTTGGATGTAAAATTGGATACTAATGTAGATTTTAGATTAGATAATAATTCCTTCTTTGTAACCGAACTCATTGAAGGATCATAGTCAATTAAAATAGCAGTTTTTTTTGGTTCCGAAATATTTAACACCGTGGCAGGAAGGAAAACCATCTGGTAGACTCCATTAGTTTCATTTCCATACCTTCCAACGAAAATACCATCTTTAAGCGGAGAACTTACTCCAAAATTAAGATTATTTTGGATATCTTCTTTGGGAATTTCCGCCTTATAAAAATCCCCATGTACGGAATCCTGTACATTTTGAAATTTAATATTGGAATATTCAATAATCTGAGGATTTTTCCATTTGTCCCATAAATTTACGTTTAACTCAATTTTATTTAATGCATTTAACGATACTGTGAATAGACTGGTAGACAGAGGTGTTGTGACAAAGGATGAATTCCATTGAGTCGGTACTAAATAAGATATCTTGACTTTTCTAGTCTTATCACCAACCATTGGAAATATCCTTAGTTCATAATCTGTTGCACTCCTTTTAAAGAGAATGGAGGGATCCCTTCTTCGCTTTACTATACTCTCGTATATTGATGATGCAGTCCACTGATCCATTATTTTAGCTTTAATTGTATCCTGGTCCAGCCATAACCATGAATCATACACAATAGCATTTTCGGGTAAACTAAAATAGTATTGAACTTCAAGAGTGTCTGAATTATTAAACCATAATCCCCTTGCAGAAAAAGTTAAATATAAGTCTACCTGTGTATATACTCCCAATGGTTTTAAATTAACAACGGCTTCTTCTATGGTTCCGTTTCCGCTGCCCCTAAAACCTCTTGGATCCTGAACGGTTAAATAATTATAAGCAAATGATAAATTCGTAATCAGGACTAGTAACAGTAAAAATTTTTTCATTTTTCGCCTCCTCTTTTAAAGAAAATTATTTTACCGGTACCCTTTCTTAAAAAGTACTTATTAATCTCATATTACGCCTGTTGTTATTCTGAACGAAGCGGCCTTCCCGCTTGCAAAAAGAATCTCAAGGTTATAATTTGTATAATATGAGTTATTAATCTTATGAATGAGATATTTTAACTTTTAATGAAAAGTACCCCTAACTATTTGTTGAATATCTATAACTTAAATTATTATTATAATATAAGCAAGATAATTTCTATTAAACTGAAATTAATTATTGAGATATTATCGAAAAATTGATAGAATGGATTTTTTAGGCGTTTTAATTACAAACAAATAATTTTCTGAGGATATATTTATTCCAATTAAATTACTAACAAAATGGAGAATCTTGTAATCTTGTAATTTTCATCTTGTAATTTTCTTGTAATCTTGCAATTTTTCAATCATTTAAATCCCTATCTCAAATTTGCTTCTTCTGTTAAATCTTAAGGTTAACATTACAGCAGAAGCCGTTAATCCGGTTAATAATCCTATCCAGATACCCTGGACACCAAAATGTAAAATAAATCCGAAAAAATAGGCTACCGGCAATCCTATGATCCAGTATGCTGTGAAGGTAATCAATGTAGGAACTTTAACATCCATAAGTCCCCGTAAAATTCCTATCCCCACACCTTGAATTCCATCCGAAATTTGAAATAATGCCGCTATAATTAATAGTGAAGAGGCAATAGAAATAACACCTTTATCTTCAATATAAAGTGAAGGTAAAAAGTTTCTTAAAATAATGAAGGTAATTCCTGAAGTCGCCATAATTCCCGCTCCCAAAAGCAAAGCAGTAAAACCGGCTTTTCTTGTTTCATGAATATTCTTTTCACCAACTGCATTTCCAACCCGTATTCCCCCTGCAGCAGAAATCCCTAAAACCATCATAAAAGAAATAGAAGCCAAATTAATAGCAATTTGATGTGCCGCCAACGGTTTAGTTCCAAGCCAGCCAACCATTACTACAGCAAATGAAAAAGCTCCTACTTCAAAAAAATATTGGAATCCGCTGGGAAGACCGATTGATAAAATTTTTCTTATAACCGGTAAATTAATATTCTTAAAATGAAAACTAACATCGAATTTCTTGAAATAATCTATCCTCATTACATAAATCATTAATACCAGTGCCATAAAAACTCTTGAAAAAAATGTTGCCCATCCTGCACCATCTAATCCGTATGCATGAAATCCTAGATTCCCGTATATAAATATCCAATTACCTATAAAATTAATTATATTTGCTGCTAAAGTGATTACCATTGCCGGACGCATAATCGATAATCCTTCAATGAACTGTTTGTAAGTATGATAGAATAAGGTCGGTATAACAGATAGTCCTAATATTTTTGTATATGATGTCGCCTGGACAACCACTGCGGAAGGCTGGTTAAAATAGACAATTAGATTTGCACATAAAAAAGTCACAATAACTAATATTATTGAAAAAGATAAATTAACAATCAGTGATTGACGGAAATATACACCGCATTCATTATATTTTTTTGCCCCTACTGCAATAGCAACTAATGGCGTAACTGCAAAAGAAGTACCTAATCCAACGATAAAAATCAATAATGTCAAACTGTTCCCCAGTGATGCTGCTGCCAATGGTACGGCACCTATCCTACCCACCATAACACTATCCATAACCCCCATCATCATAAAGCCTAACTGCCCAATCATTACAGGATATGCAAGAGAAAGAGTACTTTTTATATGATTTTTTATAAAATTCATTAACCGATCTTAAAAATTCTTATATTTCTGCATTATATTTATTCCATTCACTACTCCAATATTCCATTCCTCCACTACTCCAATATTCCATTACTCCCATCCTCCATTATTCCACCCCCTCCATCTCTCCATCATTCCAATCCTCCATCATTCCATCATTCCATCCTCCATTCCTCCATCACTCCATTCCTCCATCACTCCATTCCTCCACCATTCCAATCCTCCATTACTCCATCATTCAATTCCCCCATTTTATTACTTCAATTTTTACCCTTGCAGTTCCATTCTGAATCATTTCTATTTTTCGGGCTGCACCCAATGAAAGATCTATAACCCTGCCCTTAAAATCGGGCATCCTGTCATTTATCTTTAGAATTAGTGAGAGATTGTTTGTAAGATTTGTTACTCTTACTATAGTACCCATAGGGTAAGACGGATGAGCTGCCGAAAATCCATACATATCATAAGTTTCCCCGCTAGCTGTCTGCCGTCCGTTATACTTTTCAGAGTAATATGAAGCAATCCCGGTTTCTGTTGAAAGAGGATGTATATTATTAAGGTCTATATTTTCTTCTTCTAAAAGCTCAGCTGTCTCTTTTTTATAATCTTTAGAAGAATTCTCTTCGGAAGCTTTCGTTGCATAACGAGCAGTACCGCTGCATGCACTAAAGAGAAATGAAAAACTAATTATAATATATAAAACTGCTTTCAAAATTTTCTCAACAATTTATCAATACTTTTCTTAACTCCAGAGGAGTGAAATATTATTAGAAACAAGAATAAAAAACAGATATCCGCACTCCGTAGGAGTGAAATATTTGTAGATTTATATTAATTCACAGAACATCGCACTCCTTTATGAATGCTGTATTATTTATTCCGACTTTTTCTTAACTCCGGAGGAGTGAAATATTATTAGAAAACAGAATAAAACACAGATATCCGCACTCCGTTAGGAGTGCTATATTATTTTCACCCCAAAGAACCAATTATTATCGATGCCGTTGTAATAATTGCTGTTTCACTTCTTAACCTATTCTCAGCTATTTTATAAATACTTTCCTTTTCAAAATAATTTAATTCCTTTTCCGATAATCCTCCTTCCGGACCAAAAACAAAATAGTATTTATTATTTAATTCTAATTCAATCTCTCTGATTTTCTTTTGAGAAGTCTGTTCTAATCCGACTTTTATTCCGGTTTGATTAAAAATATCTTCATAACTTACTAAATCTATTCTAGGAAGAAAACTATTTAATGATTGTTTCATCGCTGAAATGAGAATCTTATTCCATCTTTCAACTCTGCTGCTTTTGGATATAGCCCTTTCAGCCTCAAATATAAAAAAATTTGTTATCCCCAACTCCACGCTTTTTTCAAGAGCAAATTCAAACCTGTCATTGTTTTTCAATTTAGGTAAACAGAAAAAAATATTTTTATATTTATTTTCATAAGTTATTATGTCTTCTGCAATTAACTCTATGTTTTTTTTATTTATATCTTTTATCCTTCCTGAATAAATCTTACCTTCACCATTAGTAACATATAACTCTTCATCTTTAGAATGCCTCATTACTTTTGTTATATGAGTAAATTCTTCCCCATCAATAATAATTCTATTTTCAGATATATTTTCCGGAATTGTATAATAGAGTTCAATATTTGATAAGTATTTTGCCAAAGTAGAAGATTCTTAAATAACCTAAAAAAATAATGTAGAAATTAAATAATTCCCCTATGACTGCAAACCGCACACCTGATAAATATAATAAGGAACGGTCCCTATTTTCCATTTTTTCCTCAAAAACACCCTCTCAACACCTCTTTTTTGATATAAACTCATGCCGAGCCATACTTACATATGCCTAATTTAAGTTATAATGAAAAAAGGGTAGTTGAGAGAGGGTTTTTAGCGATTGTTGAGAAAAGGAAATCAGAAAGATAAACCAAGATCAAAAATAAATTCATTCCTTCCAAGTTCATCCATGGCAAATTCAAACCTCACAATGTTGTATGGAAGTATTAATAGGGTCAACCCTAAACCATAGCCTGATTGAAAATCGTTTAAATCCAATTTTTGATGTCTAAGTTTGGTAACTCCTGCATCTCCAAAAATTTGAGAATAAAGAGCAATCCTATATGATAATAGTGAATTAGGCAGCAAGGGTACAAAGTCGAGATTAATATTTATATCTTTTATCAATGGATAGTAAAATTCAACCGAACCTAAATAAAGATTATTTCCCTCCTGCACATCATTAAAATGCCCCCTTATTCTTTGCTGATAACCTAAAAATGAGAAATCATAATAAGGCACCAGGTTTCCAAAAGAAATTCTCGAGGCGAATCTCCACTTAAAATAAAGATCATCAAAAACATGTCGGTATTCTCTAAAATCTAAATCAGCAATCTGATATTTTATGCCGTTTAACCCTAATCCCTTAAATTGAATACCGGCAGAAGCAAAAATTCCTTTCTTGGGAAATTGGGCTAAATCTCTCGAATCATAAGAATAAGCAGCACCCGCTATGGGCATCCGGTCAATCCTTTCATTTGAAGCTGATATACCTTTGATGAACTCAGGAGATGCTATGTAATCATAACCAAAATCAACACCAAAACGGTGATAACTTCCAAATCTTTTTCCTATTGTTATTAAACTATGAAATATTCTTTGATCAAACTGTCCCCCATAAAGATATTCGGCTATTTTGCTTTTATTCCTTGTATTACTGTATGAAACAACCGAATTGAAAAATATATCCGAACCCTTTATAATTTCAGGTTTATAATAACTTAGTAATACCGAAGGATCAAAACCCAAAGAACCCCTTGCCTGCAGAAGTTCATTTCTCCCTCTGAAATTTTGAACCACTACATCTAATCCATACGAGAATTTCTTCCAGTCCCTGTCTTTTAATTCAACAAAAGGTATAGGATAAATATACCAGCTTTCATCAACATCAATTATTAGGATATTTATTCCCCCGTCTTTTTTTATATAAAGATCTACACGCGTGAAAATGCCAAGACTAAAAATTCTTTCCCTGTCATATTCTACCGTATAATTACTGACGGTATCACCTTTTTCAAATGTTAACTCCCTCAGAATAATATCATTCTCTGTAATTTTGTTTCCCCTGATTTCAATTGAATCTATTACAGCAAAATATTTACCTTTATAAACTAATGAATCTAATTTTGCAGGAAATATTTGAGAGATTAAACAAATAAAAAAAATTAAAATAAAATAAAGTTTCTGCATCAATTAATTTTGGATATTCAGGATACCGGTTCTTCAATATAATCAGAAATCGGATTACATGAACATACTAAATTTCTATCCCCGTAAGCATTATTGATTCTTCCAACACTAGGCCAAAATTTATTCTTTTGAACCCAATCTACTGGAAATGCGGCTTTTTTCCTTGAATATGTATGAGACCATTCATCTGATATTACAGTTAATGAAGTGTGAGGAGCATTTTTTAAAACATTATCTTTTATATCTGCCGTTCTGTTTTCAATTTCCCTAATTTCTTCTCTAATGCTAAGTTAAAGCATCAATAAAACGATCCATCTCCGTTTTAGATTCACTTTCTGTCGGTTCAATCATAATAGTACCGGCAACAGGGAAAGAAACTGTCGGGGCATGAAATCCATAATCCATTAACCTCTTTGCAATATCTTCCGCTTCAATATTTGCCGATGCCTTAAACTCTCTTAAATCAAAAATCAGCTCATGAGCAACTCTCCCTTTACTCCCTGTATATAATACTTTATAAATGTTTTCCAGTTTAGCTTTTATATAGTTTGCATTTAGAATTGAAACAATTGAAGCATGCTTTAATCCCTGAGCCCCCATTAATTTTATATATGCATAAGATATAATCAGAATATCAGCGCTCCCCCATGGTGCGGCTGAAACAGCAGTTATCCCCTTTTCATGATTCAATCTAACAACAGGATGTTCCGGTAGAAAAGAAACTAGATGAGGAGCTACTGCTATTGGTCCCATACCCGGTCCCCCTCCTCCATGTGGAATACAGAAAGTTTTATGTAAATTTAAATGACACACATCTGCTCCGACAATTGCAGGAGTCGTCAATCCTACCTGCGCATTTAAATTGGCACCGTCCATATAAACCAATCCCCCGTTTTCATGTATTATTTTACAGATTTCCATTATTTTATCCTCAAAAACACCATGTGTTGAGGGATAGGTTATCATTAAGGCAGCAAGATTTTCTTTGTTTTCCTCTACCTTTGCTTGCAAATCTATTATATCTACATTTCCTAAAGGAGTGCTTTTAACTACAACCACTTTCATTCCTGCCATAACTGCACTTGCAGGATTTGTTCCGTGAGCAGATGACGGTATCACAACTACATTCCTGTTTTCATCCCCCCTGCTTTTATGATATTCACGAATTACCATTAATCCTGTAAATTCTCCCTGAGCACCTGAATTCGGCTGAAGTGAAACAGATGCAAATCCTGTAATTTCAGCAAGATCCTTTTCAAGTTCCTCAAAAATTTGTCTGTATCCTTCCGCTTGATCCTGTGGAATAAATGGATGCAGATTACTGAATTCCGGCCAGGTTATCCCCAGCATTTCAGTTGTTCCGTTTAATTTCATTGTACATGACCCCAGTGGAATCATTGAATGCGTCAAAGAAAGGTCTTTGTTTTCCAGGCTTTTCAGATATCGAAGCATTTCAGTTTCAGAGTGAAAAGTATTAAAAACCGGATGCTGCAGATATTTACTTTGACGATTAAAGAAATTAGGAAAATTTACTTCAATACTATTATTTGCTAAATTTTCTACATCAATTGTTTTACCAATAGAATCAGCAAAGATAGAAAGAATCTCTTCCAGATCATTTAGATCTGTCGCTTCATTCAAAGAAATCCCGATTGCATGATTATTAATATATCTGAAGTTTATTTTATTTTCTAAAGCCTTTTGTTTTATCTCTTCGATTTGTGTTTCTGAGTCAGCGTTAAATTCAATTTTAAGAGTATCAAAATAATTTTTATTTACCTGATTAAATCCTAATTCTCTTAATCCTTTATCAAGAATTCTGGTTAATTTATTTACCCTTTCTGCGATAGCCTTTATTCCCGAAGGACCATGATAAACTGCATACATTCCTGCCATTATCGCTAATAATACCTGTGCCGTGCAGATGTTGCTTGTTGCTTTTTCCCTTCTGATATGCTGCTCCCTTGTCTGAAGAGCCATTCTAAAAGCCGTATTCCCATGGGAATCAATTGAAGCACCGATTATCCTTCCTGGAATTTGCCTCTTATATTCATCCTTCGTAGCAAAAAAACCTGCATGAGGTCCGCCGTATCCCATTGGAACTCCGAATCTCTGTGAATTTCCTACAACTGCATCAGCGCCAAATTCTCCAGGAGAAGTTAATATTGCCAGGCTTAATAAATCTGCGGCTACTACAGTATAAATATTATTCTCTTTTGCAGACTTAAACAATTCTCTATAATCATAAATTTCTCCTTTTTCCGCAGGGTATTGAACCAATAATCCAAAGTACTCTTCTGTTAATTCAATCTTTCTATGATCACCTATAACCAGTTGAATTCCTATCGGATTTGCTCGTGTCTTTAAAATATCTATCGTCTGCGGAAAACATTCTTCGGAAACAAAAAATAGATTAGAATTACTGTTTTTTCTTAATGAATGGAACATGCTCATCGCTTCCGCTGCAGAAGTCCCTTCATCTAATAATGATGCATTAGCAATTGGCAGACCTGTTAAATCTATTATCGCAGTTTGAAAGTTCATCAGTGCTTCCAGTCTCCCCTGGGAAATTTCAGCCTGGTAAGGTGTATATTGTGTATACCACCCCGGATTTTCCAGTATATTTCTCTGAATTACTGCAGGGACTATCGTAGGATGATAACCCATACCAATATATGATTTATAAACCTTATTCTTTGCAGCTATTTCTTTCAATTTTTCAATAAATCTGTATTCCGATACTGGTTCAGCAAGATTCAAATCTTTTGTTAATTTTATTTGCTCCGGTATAGTTTCATTTATCAGTGTTTCTACTGAATCCACTCCTATAGCATCGAGCATTTCCTGAATTTCCATACTATTAGGTCCGATATGCCTGTCAACAAACTTATCAGGGTGATCAAGAATTTTCATATAAATTTCTTCCAAAATATTTAAAGTTTAATCATTAAAAATAGTAATACTTTCCAGCCAATAAAACATGAATAAAAATATACTTTAATATTAGAAGTAAAATTGCCCCGAAATTTCTAATCTTGCTCCAAAAGATTAACACTGGACTTCTAGTCCAGTGATTTCGAATATCCTAATTTATTCCCGGACTTTAGATTATTTTAGATCTACCACTAACTCATGACTTTAGTCCGATTCGAAGAAAACTCAATTTAACCCTGGCTTATTTAACTTTTCTAAAGCTGCTTGAGCTGCTTTTTGCTCTGCACTTTTTTTATTCTTCCCCTTCCCATATCCGTATTCTTTATCTCCAATTAAAACTTTTACCGTAAAAATCCTATTATGCTGAGGCCCCTCTTCTTTTGTTACCATATAAGTGGGACTCTCCATTTTATTGGCTTGAGCAAGCTCCAGAAGCTGACTTTTATAATTTTCATCTATTAGGTATAATCCTTCCTTTAAATTAGGCTGAATTAAAATCCGTTGTATGAAGGTTTTTGCAGCATCCAACCCGCTGTCAAGATAAATTGCACCAATTAAAGCTTCTAACGCATCTGCCAATATGGTTTTAGAACCGTTTACAAATGTGCTGGATATATTTTTACTAACCAATATAAAATCTACAAGGTTTATTTTTTCAGCAGCTTCTGCAAGTGCAAGCCTGTTCACTATTTTTGCTCGTACTTTTGTTAAAAAGCCTTCATCTTTTTCCGGGAATGCATCAAATAGATATTCGGCTACTATTAAACTTAATACACTGTCTCCCAAAAATTCCAACCTTTCATTTGAAATATCATATTCTTCATTTTGTTCTAGATATGATCTGTGCGTCAAGGCCTGGATAAAAAAGGAAGAATTATTAATTGAGGTTCCAATAAGGTTTTCAAGCTTTTTGAACTTTTCGCCGGTAAAAACGGAAGATATATATTGTGAACTCTTCTCTTCCTGTTTTTGTTTTAACTTTCTAAATATCCACGTTAATAAGGGACTCAAAACTATTCCGTTTCAGATATCTTTAAGGTTCAAATTTTTTAAATAAAATCGTGGCATTGTGTCCTCCAAATCCGAATGTATTACTTATCGCTACATTAACATCTTTTTGAGTCATTTTTTTAGCACTATAATTAAGATCACATTCCGGATCAGGATTATCAAGATTTATGGTAGGGGGAATCAAATTGTTTTTTATACTTAATACAGTAGCTATAGCTTCTATACCCCCTGCCGCTCCGAGCAAATGCCCTGTCATTGATTTCGTTGAGGTTACTACCAGTTTATAAGCATGTTCTCCAAAAACCGTTTTTATTGCCTTTGTTTCATTCAAATCGTTATACTGGGTTGATGTTCCGTGTGCATTTATATAATCAACATCAGGGGGAGATAAGCCCGCATCTCTGATTGACTCTCTCATTGCCCTGACTGCCCCTTCACCTCCAGGCGCTGGCGCCGTTATATGATATGCATCTCCGGTTAATCCGATTCCCGCAATTTCCGCGTAAATTTTTGCACCCCTGTTTGATGCATGTTCATATTCCTCAAGTATTATTGTTCCTGCACCTTCTCCCATTACAAAACCATTTCTATCTTTATCAAATGGGCGTGATGCTTCAAGGTATCTATCATTCCATGTGGATAATGCTTTCATCGCATTAAAACCACCTATTGACATTTCTGTAATTGCTGCTTCTGAACCTCCGCATATCATTGCATCTGCACTCCCTCTTTGGATAAGAATAAATGCATCCGATATTGCATGAGAAGATGTCGCACAAGCTGATGTCGTTGCATAATTTGGACCTTTAAGTCCATATTTTATTGAAATTTGACCTGCCGCCATGTCGGATATCATCATTACAACAAAAAAGGGACTTAATTTTTGAGGGCTTTTCTCCGAAAAATATATCCAGTGCTGCTTTTCTAAAGTAGACATACCCCCTATACCACTCCCGTATATAACTCCAAACTTTTCTTTGTCTATCTTATCTGGATTCAATTCGGAATCCTTTATAGCCATTTCAGCTGTTGCTATAGCATATTGAGTAAATGGGTCTAACCTTCGGATTGTCTTTTTATCAATATATTCCTCAGGATTAAAATTTTTTACTTCAGCAGCAAATTTTGTATCAAAGTTGGTAGTATCAAACCTTGTTATCAGTCCAACCCCGTTTTTCCCTTCTATTAGGTTTTTCCAGTATTCATCAACACCTATTCCGATAGGAGTAACAGCACCTAAACCGGTTACTACAACTCGTCTTTTATTCATATTCTATATAACCATAGGCTTAGGATTTTCTTTACTATTTTCATTTATATTTGCAAAGAATTAAGCCCGTCTCATCTTACTGGTAAGCGAGACGGGATCGGGAAAATTCCCGACTTTTCTAATTAGCTTACTTTTTCTTTCAAATACTTTACAGCATCACCAACTGTACCGATTTTTTCAGCATCTTCATCTGGAATTGATACCTGGAAGGCACTCTCAAAACCCATTACAAGTTCTACTATATCTAATGAATCAGCTCCCAGATCATTTGTAAAAGATGCTTCCGGTGTTATTTGCGATTCTTCCACACCTAATTTATCAATGATGATTTCCTTTACTTTGGATTCAATATCCATATTACTTCTCCTATTTTTGTTTTTTATGTTGTTAAATGTACGAAATATTTTCTAATTAAAAATGAATTGCAGTACCTTAATGATTTACATCGTCATACCACCGTCAATAGCTATTACCTGACCTGTTATATAATCGGATTCGGGACTGCATAGGAAATTAATCACCCTTGCAACATCTTCCGGCTTTCCCATTCTATGCATTGGAACCGTGCTCAAGAGTTGTTCCTTTTGCTTATCATCAAGTTTAGCTGTCATATGAGTCTCTATAAATCCTGGTGCTACAGCATTTACATTTATATTTCTTGAGGCAAGCTCTCTCGCCATCGATTTTGTAAATCCAATTACTCCTGCTTTGGATGCAGAATAATTAGCCTGTCCTGCATTGCCAATTAGACCAACTACCGAAGCAATATTTACTATCTTTCCATGCTTCTGCTGAATCATGGGTTTAATTACAGCTTTTGTATAATTAAATACACTTTTAAGATTAGTAGATATTACATCATCAAAATCTTTTTCACTCATTCTTAATAATAGGTTATCGCGCGTAATACCTGCGTTATTAACGAGAATATCAACTCCTCCTAATTTTTCTATTGCAGCATTAATTGTAGCCTGTGCCTGCTCTAAAGATGTAGCATCGGCTTTAAATCCGTAAATGTTTACATCATCAAGACCAATTTCTTTTTTTATTTCTTCCGCACATCCGTCAATATCATCATTAACAAAGGCAATATCTGAAAAAAGAATATCACTGCAAATTTTAGATGCTAATTCTTTTACAATTGCCCGTCCAATCCCCCTCGATCCGCCCGTAACAATGGCTTTTTTATTCTTTGGCATTTATTGTCTCTCCTAATTTTATTTCATTAAGAAATTCTTCTCTATATTTTTCTAATTCAGCAAAATCTTCTTCACCGAAAAAATAAAGCAATTCTTCCCTGCACGCTTCAAAGATATTGGTTTCCGGAAACATTTCCTTGTTGCACGTCTTTAACCTGTCAATATGTTCATCATCAATAGTTAAAGAACCTTCATAAACTGTAAAGGGAAAAAGGATACAATATAAAGGTTTATACTTCCATTTATATTCTCCTCTTGAGTTGGCATATTTTTGAAGAGAACACAATCCGTTCTTATCCAGGAAAGTGCATTTTTTATTAATAACCTGAGTTCCGACAGCTATACCCGATTCAAAATCTTCATCTTCTTCAGCCGGTTCAAACCATTCCTCAAAATTTTTTGATTTGGGTTTCATCAAAACTTTGGGATAATTCTTCTTTAATGGAAAATATATGCTCATATTCTTTCAAATCGGTATATACACCGTAATTGCAGCATTCACCGGAACATTTGCATTTGAATTTATAAATAAAAATTTGAGGGTCTATCTTTAATCCTTTAATAACTTTCCAGCCGCTTTTATCCATCAAATATATTTCTCCATATCTGAAAATTTATCTATCCCAAAACATTTTACATCCGGATTTATTCTTTTAACCAGACCTTGAAGCACTTTTCCGGGTCCAATCTCATAAAATTCATCAATACCGTCATTTATCATATTACTTATAGTTTCTTCCCATCTAACCGGAGAATCCAGCTGTTCATAAAGAAGATTCTGAATCTTTTCTTTTTCAATAACCGGCAGTGCTGTAACATTAGCGTAAACCGGCAGTCTTGCATCATATAATGGTGTACTTTCCAGAGCATCTTTTAAAATTACCTGTGCAGGCTTCATAAGAGGAGAATGAAAAGCTCCGCTTACTACTAGCTCCTTTACTAATCTTGCTCCCTTCAACTTGCAAATCTCCATTGCTTTTTTAACCCCTTCAATCGAACCTGATATAACTATTTGTCCGGGAGAATTAAAATTGGCTGGCTGCACAACTCCATCCGAAGAAGCTTCCTTGCAGCATTCAATAACAATAGAAGGCACAAGACCGATTATAGCTGCCATAGTTCCGGGATTTTCCATACCTGCCTTCTGCATAGCCTGACCTCTGAGCCTAACTAGTTTAACTGCATCATAAAATTGAATTGAACCTGCAGTTACAAGTGCAGAATACTCACCAAGAGAATGTCCGGCAGCAGCATCAGGATGAAGGGTTCTGATAATACTTGCAAGAACAACACTATGTAAAAAAATAGCCGGCTGCGTATATTCAGTTTGTTTTAATTCATCTTCCGGACCATTAAACATAATGTATGAAAGATGAACTCCAAGAGCATCATCTGCAGTTTTTATCATTTCTTTGGCTTCAACAGACTGTTCAAACAGATCTTTTGCCATTCCAACATACTGAGATCCCTGTCCCGGAAATAAAAAAGCTTTTTTCGTCATTAGTTAATATATTTTATAAATCCTAAAATTGGCATAACCAGAATCCTAAAAATCTTGCAATCAATCTTGTAATCTTGCAATTTTGTAATCTTATAATTTCCTATTTACATCCCCCAAACGAGATATGAAGAACCCCATGTAAAACCGGCTCCAAATGCGGCTAGTATAATCTTATCCCCTTTCTTAAGTTTTCCGCTTCTATAATATTCTACAAGACATGATGGGATTGTTGCTGCTGTTGTATTACCATATCTGTCAATATTGATCATAACTTTATCCATACTCAATCCCATTCTTTCGGCAGTTGCAGTTATTATCCGCATATTTGCCTGATGAGGAACCAGGTAAGCAATATCTTCACTCCCTAAATTATTTTTTTTCATTATTTCGTAAGAGATATCTGCCATACCTTTAACAGCTACTTTAAATACTGCTTTGCCATCCTGGAATAGGAAATGATATCCCTTATCTACTGTTTCATGTGTAGGCGGATTTAAACTTCCCCCTCCTTTTAAATATAAAGCTTCCTTACCTGAACCATCAATTTTTAATAATGAATCCTGTAGACCGTAATTTAGATCTTCCGAAGGTTCTAATAAAACTGCAGCTCCTGCATCTCCGAATAATATACAATTGTTTCTATCCGTATAATCCGTAATTGAACTCATCTTATCTGCGCCAATTACCAATACTTTTTTATATGTCCCTGATTCCACTAAACTGGCTCCTGTCTGGAAAGCAAACAGAAAACCTGAACAGGCTGCAGAAAGATCGAAACCCCACGCATTATTTGCACCAATATTATTTTGAACTAAACAAGCAGTTGCAGGAAAAAACATATCCGGTGATATAGTTGCCACAATAATTACATCTATTTCATCCGGTGATATATTATGCGTAGTTAATAAATCCTGTGCAGCTCGTGTAGCAAGATCACTGGTTGCACCATTCTCAAGCATCCTTCTTTCTTTTATCCCCGTTCTGGTTCTTATCCATTCATCGTTCGTATCAACTATTTTTTCAAAATAAGCATTATCTAGTATTTTGTCCGGAACATACATTCCTAAACCGGTGATAACTGCACTAAATTTTTTCTTGTTATTTGTGGACATGATATTTCCGTTTTACGATAAATTAGAATATTTATTTATTGAATTTGATATTTTCTCAATCAGTTTTTTAGAATACATCTCATTTGCCCTCAAAACCATATTTTTAATAGCCTTCGGGGTGCTGGAACCATGACCGATAATACTAATTCCATTAACTCCCAGCAATGGTACACCACCATATTCCTGGTAATCGAACTCTTTTAATATTTCTTTTAATGTACTTTTTACCAAACCGACTTTCAACTTATTAAAAATATTTGTCTCTGCATAATCTTTCAGCTTAAATTTTAAATAATTTAAGACACCTTCTCCAAACTTCAATAATATATTTCCAACAAAACCATCACAGACTATTACATGTACTGTTCCCTTTAATATATCTCTACCTTCTACATTACCTACAAAATTCAAATTTGTCTTTTTAATTAAAGCTGAAGCAGCAATTGAGATATCATTCCCTTTAGATTCTTCTTCGCCAACACTTAATATCCCCACCTTTGGGTTTTCGATTCCATATATTTCTCTCGTATATATTGTTCCCATGATTGCATATTCAAGAAGATGAATCGGTTTTGAATCAACACTGGCTCCAACATCAAATACTGTACACACTCCTGATTCATTTGGAAAGATAGAGCCTATTGTCGGCCTACCTACACCCGGAATTCTTCCCATTATTAAAGTTGAAGCTGCCATCATGGCACCTGTATTCCCGGCACTGACAAAAGCATCTGCTTTTTTTTCTTTAACCAGCTTTGCACCAATTACAATTGATGAATTCGTCTTCCTTTTTAAAGCTGTTGTCGGAGACTCTCCCATTTCAATTATTTCATCGGCATTAATTATATTTTTTTTTTCAAAAGAAAGGTTGTTAGTTGATATGACTTCCAGTATTTCCTTTTCTTTCCCTACTAAAAAAAGATCGAAATCTTTACTATCATTAAACGCCTGGATGGCCCCCACAACAGTATTTTGAGGGGCGAAATCACCCCCCATTGCATCTACAATTATTCTGCATTTATAATTTTCAGGAACAGAACTGTTCATTAAAATGATTTGTAAATGTTAGCTTTTAGGTAAAAACATCGAACGTTCATTATAGTAACCGCAGGCAGGGCATGCACGATGGGTTAATTTCATCTCACCGCAATTTGAACATGTACCTAATGATGGAACTGTGGCTTTATAATGTGTCCTTCGTTTATCTCGTCTGCTTTTTGACCATCTGCGTTTCGGATTTGGCATTGTATTCCTATTACTTAGTTAATATTCAATTTATTTTTTAATTCTATTAAAGGCATCCACCTTGTATCTACTTCTTCTTTCCCGCAATTACAATCTCCTTCATTTAGATCTTTTCCGCACTTTATACATATTCCTTTACAATCATCTTTACATAGTTTCTTCATCGGGATTGAAAGTATCAGGTAATCCCTAAAATCTTTATTGAGAATTATTTTATCTGCATCCGGATTTAAATACGTTATATTTAATGAATCCGCTTCTTCTCCATTATTACTAAATAAATAAACCATTTTATAATTAGCTTTTACTTCCTTTTTAAATAAAGATGCGCATCTGTCACATTCAAAATTTACATTTGCCGATAATTCCGCATCGATAATTACTTGATTATGGATTTTGGATAGTTTTACTGATGCTGTAAATTTATCGTAAAAAGGAAGTTCTAATTCAATTTCTTTAACCGATTCATTAAATGTATAAAAGTATTCACCATCTCTTAAATTTGATATTTTAATGAACATCTCAAATCTCTCAAAAAAAGAGCAAAAACAAGCCAAAATATAGACATACTATGTTTTATAGTCAAATGTAACGCGAAACTCCGTTTCGCAAAAGACACATTAAAACAATAACCCTTAAAACCTGTCAACACAACAAACGAATAGTGACCAATGTCAATAAGCGTGGGTGATTAAAAAGTACTTTGTGCATCTTTGTGTCTTAGAGACTTTGTGGCAATTAAAAGTCAATTTACGGAAGTTTCTTTTACATTCTTTTTAATATTTGACTTTCCCCCCGTCCATTTGGCTAATGGATTAGAAATGGATATTTTACTAAGTCCTTTATCGGTACCTACCCATAAATCGGAACCATCAAAATAAAGGCATGAAATTTTTGCAGTTTCAATATTGGTCTTATTAAGATCAACCGGCGTTACTTTACCGTTAAACCTGTCAATCATCACAAGTCCTTTCCCGTATTCGGTTTTTTCATCCCTGTCAAAAGAATAAAGACTCGCCCAAATTTGATTTCCGGTTCGCTCTAAGCAGTATATTCCATTGGCTGAAAGTCCATTATTCTTCGATATCCTGTCCCACCTTAATTTTCTATCATATCTGTAAATTCCCCCTATATTAAATTCCGGTTCTTTACGGGTTATAAATTCATCTGTGGCAAACCAGACATATTTTCCTTCTATTAGAATATTAGAAATTGAAACAGATTCACCCTCCCCGTTAAATCCATTATCTATTTTATTATTTATATACCGCCAGGCACTTTTATCCGACGGATCCTTATCCTTCTGAAAAATATGTACACCCGATTCCGTGCCGAACCATATTAAGCTGTCTCCATCTAGTGCAATTGATTTAATATTATTTGATTTCGGATTCTTATCAATTGAAATATCATAATCAGTATATCGGTTTTTTGATACGTCCAGTTTTGTTAAATCAATAAACCTTCCAATCCAGAGAATATTTTGTGAACTATCAAATAATAAAGAACGAATCCAGTTACCCCATTGTCCTCCCTGCGCAAACCTTCTCCTTCTCCAATTATCTCTTTTTTTATCATAAATGAATAAACCTTCGCTGGAGCCTGCCCAAACATAATTTTTGTTTACTTCTATTGTATAAAAAAAATCATTCTCAAGATTATTACTTTTTGTAGAGAAATTTGTCCATTTATTCTCTTTTATGGAGTATTTGAAAATACCGTCACCGTACGAAGCTACCCAGAGTTCATCCCCGAATTCTTTTATATCTGTAACATTAGCATTCTCAATATAAAGCTTTGAATTATCCTGAGAAAAAATTAAAGAATTATAAAGAAGCGTTAAAAATAGTACCGGTAATATTCTCTTAAACATATTCAATTCATCATACAAATAATCATAAAAAAAGCTTAACAAAAAAAAGAATTAACCTTATCAGTATACAGTCAAAAATAATTCCAAAATTTCACTTGCCGTTGGATTTAGAGCCTGTGTGAATATCATTAACCAATGGATTTATCCATTGGTTTAAGAGGAAAATTAAGCCCCCTCCCAATGCTTTTTATATATTTTCACACAGCCTCTTTATCGGATATTATCTGAAACAAAGGTTAACACCGGGCTTCAGCCCGGTGCAAGTCATTACCCTCAACCAAACCATACCCCCATTAAGAGGAATCTACCGGTTTTCCTAATAACTCTCTTCTTCGGAAGGGAAACTTTTTGCTTTAACATCATCAATATAACTTTTAACTGCCTTCAAAACTTCTTCCGCCTGTTTGGAATAGTGCCGTACAAATCGCGGATGAAAATCAACATTAAGCCCAAGCATATCAGGAGTAACAAGAATCTGACCATCGCAAAAAACTCCGGCTCCTATACCTATAGTAGGAATACTAATCGATTCTGTAATTTGCTTGGCAAGTCCGGCCGGAATCTTTTCCAGAACAATTGCAAAAGCACCCGCTTCCTCAAGTATTTTTGCATCCAGAAGCAGCTCATCTGCTTCCTCTTTATTCCTTCCCCTTTCCCTGTAACTGCCGAATTTATGAATACTCTGAGGTGTTAATCCAAGATGCCCCATTACCGGAATTCCGGCATCAGTAATTTTCTTAACCATTTCTGCTACTCTTTCTCCACCTTCAAGCTTTACAGCTCCGGCTGATGTCTCTTTCATAATCCTTCCGGCATTTCTAAATCCTTCATCTATACTTAACTGGTAAGACATGAATGGCAAATCACCCACAACCATTGAACGCTCAACTCCCTTTGTAACAGCTTTAATATGATAGATCATTTGATCCATCGTAACCGGAAGTGTAGTTTCATTCCCCTGAAAAACGTTGCTTAAAGAATCGCCAACTAAAATAATATCAATCCCCGCTTCATCTAATAATTTTGCCGTTATAAAATCATATGCGGTTAAAGCCGATATTTTAATTCCTTTACGCTTTAAGATAAATAAGGTTTTAGTGGTTACCTTTTTAATTTGCTTTTCAGTACTCATTGGTTTTTTATATTAATTGGAAATATTCCTTCTTCATAATCGATACAAACTTACCATTAACGATTAACCATTAACGATTAACCATTACCCATTACCCATTTACACAAACTGTGCTTCAATAATATTAAAAGATTCTTGAAAACCAGCCGTTAATGATTCAGATAAATTTTCGTAATTAATATCTTTATTTAAAATCGAAAATAAATCTATAGTCTTTTCCTCTAATTCCGCTTTAATTATTTGTTTTTCTGCTTCAGGTATTTTGAGATAATTAATTATTGAGGAATGAAATCCGCCGCATAAAATAGAGCCGTGCTGCAGGATTGAATTATTAAATTTACGCTGTGCACTTCCCGCTAATTTTTTCCCGTTATATTTCAGCTCACTCTTTGCAGAAGCTGCAAAACAAATTTCACCCTGGTTTTCTTTATAAATCTCTTGAAAATCAGGTTGATCTTTTTCTAATTCAATCTTACTCAGTTTTTTATTAAATTTTTCCAGTCCCCTCTTTAAAGCTGAATTTATATCTGCATACAATTCCTTAGCTGATATGTCAGGACTTAAAGGATATATTACCGAATAAGTGAGCTCTTCAGCATGTAGAATCGCCCGCCCTCCCGTAGGACGTTTGACTACATCAATTCCGTCTTTTCTCGTTAACCCATAATCAATTATACTTTCCTTCTGATTGGCTCCTAATGAAATACAGTAAGGCTCCCACCTGTATAAACGAAAAATTGCCTCATCTGGTTCACAGTCCTTTGCTAAAAAAAGATCTGTTTCCATATTAAAATTCCCGGAATTTAATCCGGAACTCAAAATAATCCATTTCATTTCCCTATAATACCCCTTTTGCTTTCATTTAAGAAATTTAAAACATTTTTTATATGAATATTGTCTGTACCAATTTCATTAATTATTTTCTCTTTTGCCTGAGATACATTATACGATTTGTTATAAATAAAACCGTATGCTTTTTTTAGAAGAGCAATATCATCATTGGTAAATCCCCTCCTTCTTAATCCTATTGAATTCAGTCCGGAATATT
The DNA here is from genome assembly GCA_963848195.1 of uncultured Ignavibacteriales bacterium. Taxonomy (GTDB): domain Bacteria; phylum Bacteroidota; class Ignavibacteria; order Ignavibacteriales; family Ignavibacteriaceae; genus CAVQBP01. Next base: position 46,788 of record CAWKCY010000004.1, read on the forward strand.
TCAATGGTTCACTTGCAGCAAGTATATATGGAGGAACATCCTGTGTTATTCTAAATCCGCCTCCAGTAATTGAATGCCTGCCGACTTTACAAAATTGATGAACGGGAGTCAATCCTCCTATAATTACATAATCTTCAATCACAACATGTCCGCCAACCTGTACACCATTAGTTAAAATGCAATTATCCCCCACTATACAATCATGGGCAACATGTGAATATGCCATTAGATAACAGTTTTTACCTACACACGAAAATCCGGTTGATTTGGTCCCCTTGTGCAATGTAACAAATTCTCGGATTATAGAATCATCACCGATAATAAAATTCGTCTTTTCACCTTGATAGGTAAGGTCTTGAGGTAAATTGGCAATTGAAACAGATTGAGAGATCTTTACACGATTTTTTATTCTGGCACCATCATATATAATCGAATAGGGTCCGATATAACAATCATCCCCGATTTCTACATCCCCTTCAATTATTACATAAGGATCAATTTCAATATTATCTCCCAGTATTGCTTTACTGTTTACTATAGCTGTCGGATGTATTTTGCTCATTTATTTTTATTAATTTAAACTTTTGTCACGATCCACTACCCCTGCCATAAAATCAGCTTCAGCAACAAGTATATCATTAACAAATGCTTTCCCTTTCATCATAAAGACTTTACTTCTTTTAGTCACCAGTTCCACTTCAAGAAAGAGCTGATCACCCGGAACAACAGGTTTTCTAAACTTAACATTATTCATCTGCATAAAATAAACTAATTTCTCTTCAAAATTAGGGAGTGAATTCAAAATTAAAATTCCGCTTGTTTGTGCCATGGCTTCAATTATCAATACACCCGGCATAATCGGCTGACCTGGAAAATGACCAACGAAAAAAGGTTCATTTATACTAACTGATTTTACTCCAACAACCTTTTTCTCAAGCTCCAACTGAATAATTTTATCGACCATTAAGAATGGATACCTATGCGGTAAAATCCTTTGAATTGCATTCACATCGAGAACTACGCCTTCTTTTTTAACAAACTGAAACTTCTTGACGAGCTTTTTCTGCTGGTATAACTTCCTTACCTGTTTTGCAAATTCAACATTTGATTTGTGTCCCGGCCGTGCAGCTAATATCTGTGCTTTTATCGGTGCTCCAATTAAAGCCAGATCTCCAATTAAATCCAGCAGCTTATGCCTGACCGGTTCATTTTTAAACCTTAATTCCTTATTGTTTAATATTCCATTATCTCCCAAGGTTATTTTTTCTTTAACTCCGATTTTTTTTCTAATCTGCTCCAGTTCATCATCCGAAGCTTCTCTATCGACAATAACAACTGCATTATCAATGTCCCCCCCTTTAATTAATCCGTTATTTGCTAATGATTCAACTTCACTTAAAAAACAGAATGTTCTGGAAGGAGCAAATTCAGTTACAAACTCCTTTTCCAGATCAAATAATCCGGTATGCTGGCTTCCCAATGCCGGGTTTTGATAGTCAACCATTACAGTTACTCGGTAACCGTCTAGAGGAAGAGCAACTATATCAACCTGCCTATCCTCTTCATGGTATATTACAGTTTCATCAATTATTAAATAATCTTTGGGAGCCGTCTGCTGAACAAATCCCGCTTCTTTCAAAATTTCAACATAAGGAATAGCACTTCCGTCTCCAACAGGAGGTTCAACCCCGTTTAATTCAATAATTATATTATCAATCTGCAGACCTACAACTGCTGCCAGAACATGTTCAACTGTATGAACTTTTGCCTCCCCTATCCCAAGAGTTGTTCCTCTTGACATATCAATTACATTATCCGCATTTGCAGGTATCTCCGGCCTGCCTCCCAGATCAACTCTTATAAACCTTATCCCGTAATTCTCCTGTGCCGGTTTAAATGTCATTGTACATTTTTCTCCGGTGTGCAAACCCACCCCGGAAATTGAGACCGGGTTTAATATAGTCCTTTGTAATTCTAACATTTGTCCTTCCTAAATGTGTTATTAAAATTCACTCTATTTATTGCAGATTTTACTTACTACATCTATTCATAAATCCCTAACCTATTTTATCCACAATCTTACTCGTACTCGTAATCTTGCTCGTAATCGTAATCGTAATCTTGCTCGTTATGCGGCAACTTCAGCATAAAGACGGGCTTAAAATAGTAAGTTGAGCTGTGAAATTCAATTAAAATGAAACGCTTGAGAAGTTAAGAGTGTATTAATTCTATAATTATTTAACTCCTATCAGGATTTTCAATCCTTTTTCTTAACTCCAAAGGAGTGAAATATTATTAGAATTATATTAAACCACGGTACATCGCACTCCGTTAGGAGTGCTATATTCTTTAGGCTGACATTTATGCGCGAAAGCGGGACAGTCACTCCACTTCGTTTTCTTAAACAACCAAAGATGTGATATTATTATAGGTAATAAAAAGTGGTAATATTTCAACCCTGAAGGGGTGAAATAAATAATTATTGAAATTATTGCTTCACAAATAAATTAACAAGCTCTGCTTAGCCTTATTTATTCTTTTCTATTAATTCCTTTAAACCTTTTATCTGCTCTTCAAGCTCTTTTATTCTATCCGCATATTGAGGAAGTCTCCTAAAATGAGCCTCTAATTTTAACGCGGTTTTTACATCTTTTGCCGGATAACCAAAATAAGAACCGGCCTGCTTTATACTAGTTGAGATACCGGATTTTGCGTAAAGAATTACATTATCGGCAATTTCAATATGCCCTGCAAGTCCAACCTGCCCTGCAAGCAGAACATGCTTTCCTATCTTAGTACTCCCCGATATACCTGTTTGAGATGCTACTGCCGAATCTTCACCAATACTCACATTATGAGCAATCTGGACAAGGTTATCTATTTTAACGCCACGTTTTAATATAGTCGACCCTAATGCGGCACGGTCAATTGAAACATTTGAACCTATTTCAACATCATCTTCTAAAACTACATTTCCAATCTGCGGGATCTTGATAAATGCTCCCTTTTCATCATTGTAATAACCAAATCCATCTGAACCAATTACTGAGTTCGCATGAATAATTACCCTCTCACCTAACTTACAATTCTCTCTTATACTAACATTCTGATAAATTATAGACCCGCTCCCTATATCCACATTTTCCAAAATAACTGTATTATGAAAGATTTTAACGTTATCTCCAATTTTACATCCTGAAGAGATAACAACATTTTTTCCAATCGCTGTATTAATGCCTGGTTTAACAGATGGATCTATATATGCAGATTCATCTATACCCTCAAGCTTCAACGGCTGGGTAAAAAATTTAGTTATAATTCTGGCAAAAACTTTGTCCGGTTCCGGAACTTCGATATAAATTATATCGTTTCTTGTTTTTTTGAAATCAGGTTTAACAATTATGGCAGAGGCTTTTGTCGAATGAAAATATTTTTCGTACGAAGGATTATATAAAAATGTCAGATCACCATCCACAGCTTCTTCAATTCTTGCAACATTTTTTATCTCTTCTTTTTCATTCCCCGTAATTTTACCTTCAACAAAACCTGCAATTTCTTCAATCGTTAAATTCATTAAGTTACTTTAAATTTAGTTTATTCATAACTCTTGGTGTAATATCGTACTGCTCTTTAGCATATAGAAGCATTACATCACCGCTCTTATCAAAGACAAAATCAAGATCATCTTCCTGTGCAACATCATGTATGGCGTTAAAAACTTTATTTTGTACAGGCTTCATCAGTTCATCCTGTTTCTGAAACAGTTCACCATTTGTTCCGAATTTTTTTTCTCTATAATCGGTTATCTGCTGCTCGAGCTTTACCAGCTCGGCTTCCATATCCGAACGCGTCTGATCGGTCATTATCAGTTTCCTTTTCTGATAATCATCATATTTTGTCTGCCATTGGCTCTGCATATCATTAAGCTCTTTCTGCCAGCCCTGTATTAAACCATCTAATTTTTGTTTTGCATCCTGAGCATCGGGTAGATTATCCATAATAGTGTTTGAATCTACATAACCTACCTTTAATTGTGCAAAGGAATCAGCGGTAAAAATGAAAAAACCAGCAAAAAGAATAATTATAATTTTCTTCATACTAATTTCCAAAAAGCTAAAATTTTTTAAAGGGAAAACTTATTTAGATTGAAGTTTAAGTTAAAAACCTTTTTAACAAAATCGCAACACAGAATATAATCCATGCTGCGATTTATCCGAAAGTTCAAAAAAATAATTAACAACTGAAATTAGGTAAACATTGTCATTCTGAACGAAGTGAAGAATCTAATACTTAATATAATTATCTTCACTCTTTTATAGAAAACATTCAGTTCCTTTAGAATTATTTTACAACTCCTCTTTTCAGCATATCAAGAATCTGGTATGTAAGATCGAATGAGGGATCTGCATACAAAAGGACAACGTCCCCGGCCTTATCAAAAACAAATTTCATCCCTTCTTTTTTTGCTATTTCTTCAATCGCATTAAAGATCTTCTTCTTTACCGGAGCAAAAATCTCTTCATTTTTTTTATAAATTTCACCGGTTTGCTGTGCAAATTTATCTTTTCTAAAGTTTTCCATAGACTGTTGTTTTTCAACAAGATCCTGCTGAGCAGCTGTTTTCTTAGTTTCGGTCATTGTATTAGCCTGCTTCTGATAATTCTCATAAGACTGCTGTAAATCTTTGTTCATACTGTCAAGCTGTGTTGTCCATTTATTAGTTAACGCATCAAGCTGCCCCTGCGCCTTAATAGCCTCAGGCAATTGGGTTAAAATTACCTGTGAATCAACATAACCGATTTTTTGGGGTGCTTCCTGTCCAAATACAAACCCGCAGCTTAAAAGCAGGATTGAAAGGAATAAAAGATTTTTCTTCACTATTTCTACCTCTTCTTTATTTAAAAAAATGAAATTAATTAAAATCCTTTTCCAAATTGGAAATGGAAAAGCCATGATGGATTCTGTCCGTCTACTGCTTTACGATCAAAACCATAGCCAAGATCAAATCCGATAAGACCAATTGGATTGATTAAAATTCTTGCTCCAAAACCAGCAGATCTTCTAAGATTAAAAATATCAGTTTTATCAAAGCTTTCAAATACATTTCCCGCTTCGGCAAAAGCTAATACATAAAGCGGCATCGGCTCAAGGGTTACTGCAAATCTCAATTCCATTGTATATCTTTCCATTACCCGTCCTCCTAATACATTCCCTGCACTGTTCCTTGGACCAATACTCTGGTCTTCATATCCTCTTAATGGTTCGGTCGCAATTATTAGACCGTTCCCTCCCATAAAAAACTTATCGTATGGGTTGATTTTTGTTTTCGTAGCTTCATTTAACTCCTGTAGATATCCTAAATTAGCTATCGTATAGAGTGCAATTCGATTGGAATTAAATAACCTTTTATACCATTCCGATGTAAAACCTAGTTTATAATAGTCAACATCTCCTGGAAGGAAAGGTCCTCCCGATAATTCTCCGGAAATTACCAAACTTGAACCCTTAGACGGAAATATAGGGTTATCTATATCTTTTCTTGAAATTGTAGCTCCTAATGTATACTGATGACTTATACCCTCAGGATAATAACCTAACCCATTTAATACATTATTATATTGGTATCTGAAATATCCCTGCACATTAAAAAAATCATCAGGCCATTTTAACCTTCTTCCAAGCCTTATTGTTCCGCCTGATTGGCGCAAATCAAAATTATATTGTTCCCTTGTGTCAAATACTTCAAATCCTAATAAAGTAGGAGTATTAAACAACCAGGGTTCGGTAAATCCTAATGTAAAAGTTCTATAAAGACTTCCCACTCCAAATTGCCAGTTAAAACTTAATATCTGCCCGCCACCGAGAGAAAACGGCTTGTCTATGGCAAAATTACTCAGCGTTACTCCAACAGCTCCGCTGAACCCGAATGAACCGCTGTAGCCGACAGAAGCATTTAAATAATCACTCGATTTCTCTTCTACACTAAATGAAACATTTACGGTACTGTCGTTAAACAGCTTATAATTTACGGCATCTTGCCCGTAAAGCTTTTCAACATTAAAATATTTTAGGTTTGCTAACTGCTGGATGCTCCTTATTAAGAGTGCCCTATTAAAATAATCTCCCGGTACGCTGTAAAGTTCTCTTCGAATAACTTTATCCTTGGTTTTATCATTACCAAGTATGTCTACTCTGCCAATCTTGAATTGATTCTTTTCTTCTATTTTAATATCAATATCTAAGGAATCATTGCCGATTTTATTTTCCGATTCATCTAAATTGAAAGTTAAATAACCGTTATCAAGATATAATGAGGTTACATCTGTCTGGTTTTCATTACCTCTCAGATTTCTTTCAAATTTTTCATAATTAAAGATATCACCTTTGTTAAATCCTAATCTTTCGGAAAGAACGGCATCCGGATAAATAGTATTCCCTTCCCAAACAATATTTCTAACTTTATATTGAGGTCCTTCATAAACTTTAATTAGAATTGTCAGATCTTTTTTATCGTTTGAATATATTAACGAATCGGACATGATCTCAGCATCTCTATATCCGTTTTTTAAATAAAAATCACGGATAGATTTCTTATCCTTTTCAAATTTTTCTTTATCAAATTTCGCACTATTCCAGAATTTCCACCATTTGGCTTCGGATATTTCATCCATCGCTCCCTTTAGATCATCCCCTTCGAAAGCTTTGTTTCCTTCAAATTCAATATGCCTTACGGTTACACGTTGATTTTCCTGAATTTCTATTTTAAGAAGTATTCTATCTCTAATTCTCGGAATTAAATTATATTGTGAAACTTCTTCCCTGTCATAGTCCAATTTATATTCATCCGATAAATCCTTTTCATTCCGCCACGTTACTGTTATGTTGTCTTCGGAAGTATCGGCAGTGAAAAAAGTATAATATTTCGGCGTAACTTCAGCATTTAAATAACCATCATCAGCATACATCTTTAAAATTCTCTGCTTCAGGTTATTCACTTCTTCAGGTGTTAAGATTTGTCCCCTCCCAAAATGAATTTTTTCTTCTATATCACTGGTACTTAATTCATCATTCCCTTCAATTACCGTCTTTTCTATTCGGGGATATTCGATAACCTTGATAGTTATAAAGATACCGTCCCCTACTTTTTTATCTTCTAATATCTGGACATCGGAAAAAATATTTAGATTCCTTAAGTTTTTAATAGCATTCAGAGTCTGATCACCCGGTATCTGAATTTCATCACCTACCTTGAAACTGCTGTTATTGATAATTGTATTTGCATCTGCAGTTTTATTCCCTTCTACAGAAATACCCAATATTTTGTATGTAACCGGATTAACCTGTGCGGAAACTACAGAACAAAAGATAAATGGTATTAGGAGAATTAGAAATTTATATTGTCTCTTTAGAGAGGCCTGAAACATTCTTTAAACCTTTTTTATTTTTTTGGATTTGTTCACTGACTTTGCCGAACCTTCGCTCCCTTCCCTGAAAATTCTTAATAGCCTGGTATAAATCTTTTCTTTTAAATTCCGGCCAGTAAACATCAGAAATAAAAAATTCTGTGTAAGCTATCTGCCATAATAAGAAATTACTTACACGGAATTCCCCGCTTGTTCTAATTAGTAAGTCCGGATCAGGAATATTTTTGGTATCTAAATAACTGGATACACATTCTTCACTTATATCATCAGCTTTTAAATTACCATCTGCAACTTGCAGGGATATATCCTTTATGGCTTTCAGAAGCTCCCATCTTCCGCTGTAGCTGAGTGCCAAATTCAAAGTCATTTTTTTATTATTTCTCGTTTTTTGTATAGAATCACGTAATTCATTCTGAACCTCAATCGGAAGCGCTTCCATATTTCCAATTGTAGTTAATTTTACATCATTTTCATTCAATTCATTTACTTCTTTTCTAAGTGTCCTTACCAGCAGCTGCATGAGTGTGGATACCTCATCCTTCGGCCGGTTCCAATTTTCAGTTGAAAATGTATATAACGTTAAATACTTAACACCAATTTGAGCACAGGCTTTCACCATATCTTTGACTGTATCAACACCTCTTTTATGTCCCGCCGCTCTCGGAAGACCCCTTTTCCTTGCCCACCTGCCGTTCCCGTCCATTATTATTGCAATATGTATAGGAATTTCCCCCGATTTTTGGATCTCACTTTGAAGCTTTTCATCGGATGCTGTTTCTACTTTACCCAAATTCTATCCCGAAATTGATAAAACATGTAAAATTACCCTTATGTAAATTTAATGTCAAGATATTGACAATATTCTATAAATATAATAATGTAAAAATAGCAAAGAGTAATTTCATAATAAAAGGTAAAAACAAGGTGGGATTAGATGGGTTAAGGTGAGGTTCACCTTTAAGGTGAGCCTCACATTAGGATTATGAAAAAAGTACTTTTTCTTTTCTTTTTGCCCTGTTTGATTGAATTATTGATCTATCCACAATTTCAAATAATTTTATATTATTTTTAACTTCAGGGTTTAATGTATCGATTAATGCTTTCGTATTTTTAAATAAATCCTTTGGAACACCGATAAATAATGCAACCCTCTTATTTGAATACTTGGTCTGCCGGGAAGCAAGATAATTTAATTTATCAATTAAAGTAGGATCATTTAGATCTGAATAATTTAAAGTTATTCCTATCGCATAATTTTTCCTTTGCCGGGCAACGATATCTACTTCAAATGTGCCGACTTTTGAAGGTTCAGGCAAGTATGTTCCGAATTTACGGCTGACAGTTAAATAGCCGTGCTTCCAGAATTCTTCTATCAGCAAATCAATATTTCTTCTTTTTATAGTATTCATCATTAAATACCTCATCTATTTAATTCATCTGTGCAATAATTGGAATAATAGGGGAAAATTTATTTTCCCTTAGAACCTTTATATTTACTATCTTGTCGAAATCGAATCTCTTTATTTCACTTGAATTATAGGTTTTACCATATATAAACTTTTTTCCTGAATTATTCTGTGAAATAAAATAAGGATCAATAGTCACTTCATTAAGCATATAAAGAAACTTAATGCTGTTTCTATTATGAATTGCGTGTCGAAAAATTTCTGATTTCATTTTTTGTACCTCAATTAATTAAACCATCTGATGACGCCGACTACCTTACCGACAATTGAAAACTCTTTTTTATCATCAATCTCGATTGGTTTATAATTTTCATTCTCGGGTATTAGCCGGATCTTATTGCGTTTCTTCTCCAATGTTTTTACAGTTACTTCATCATCAAGACGGGCAACCACCGTATCTCCGTTAACCGTTTCTTTATTTGGCGAAACAATTACTAGATCACCTTCAAATATACCCGCATTAATCATGCTATCACCTTTAACCTTAAGTGCAAAACACTCATCAGATTTTTTCATAAATGAATTATCTATTATGACACTTCCTTCAATATTTTCGATAGCTAGAATTGGAGAACCTGCAGCTACCCTTCCTATAACTGGTATCTTCCTAAATAATTCATCTATCCGGCTATATTCATTATTTCTGCTTGAATTAATATTATGGACAAAACTTATTCCCCTGCTGGCATTGCTTTCAACGTTTAGATAACCCTTCTTAACTAATGCATCTAGATGCCTTTTAACTCCAAATGTTGAAGATATTCCAAATTTCTTCCCAATTTCTCTCAAAGTCGGCGGGTACCCGCTAGCTTCAAGAAACTGTGAAATGAATGATAGAATTTCTCGCTGCCTATCCGTTAATTGATTTTTCATTGTAGTGCTCAATTGTTCACTACTAATATAGTGAACGAATGTACACTTGTCAAGTATTTTTAAGAAAAATTTTATATCAAAAGAGGAGAACTACATTCTATGTCTCCTCTTAATTCAATTCCAAATAAGTACTGACAATATTCTGAAACCGTTTTGAAACCGTTTCAAAACCGTATTAAAACCGTATTAAAACCGTTATAACTCCCAAAATATGACTTTACTTCGGGGAGTGAATCATTTTTAAACCATGGTTACATCGCACCTCCCTAAGTGTGTTATATTCTTAGAATGACTTCGGGGCTGTCCAAAAAGTAATTTTCTATTTAAAAATCAGTGAAAATCCGTTAAAATCTGCGTCATCTGCGTGCCATTTTTAGAAAATAATTACTTTATGGAGGAGTGAAATATTTGTAGAATATATTAAACCACGGTAAACCGCACTTCGCTAGATTAGAATTAATTGAAAGGTAATAAAAATAAAAAATAGCAGACCAGCACCGAAAGGACAAAGAGTTCAATATTTCATTTAAATGAACCCGCAGCTATACCGGTAAAAAATATTCCGTGACCGGCAATAATAATAGATTAATTTCTCAAATTCCTTCCATTTCTCCGCATCCTATTTTAACAAACAACTTCCCCCTTTTATCCTATTCACTTTTATAGTCAATCAAAGCTCTTACATCATATTCTTTTAGCTGCTCTCTTCCCTTAAGAAAAGATAACTCTATAATAAAAGATAGCTGCACTACTTCACCCTGTAATTTTCTAATAAGATTAGCAGCAGCTTTTGCAGTTCCGCCGGTCGCCAAAAGGTCGTCGTGTATTAAGACTTTATCACCTGGGTTAATAGCATCCTTATGAATTTCAATGGCATCCTCACCATATTCAAGCGCATATCTTTCTCTTACAGTTTCAGCCGGAAGCTTTCCCGGTTTTCTTACAGGTACAAAACCTACATCTAATCTTTCCGCAAGCATCGCACCAAAAATAAATCCTCGCGCTTCAATTCCAACTACTTTAGTAATACTTTTATTCTTAGTAAATTCAAATAAAAGCCTAAGTGTAGCTTTTAGCGAAATAGGATCTTGCAGTAATGTTGTGATATCCTTAAAAATAATCCCTTTTTTAGGAAAATTAGCCACGCTTCTTATATAATTTTGTAAGTCTATATCTTCCATTTTTTCCCTTATTTTTTGTTTAAGAAATTATTTAGCCCCTCCTTGAAATCTTTAGTAGAACGGCTAATAGTATTTAAATTGATTGAATAATTTACTGCTTCTTCTACAGTCAAATTCGAAATTGAGGAAATCATCTCTTTTGTCATTTTTAGACTCGTTAATGAATTTTTACCAAGTTTTTCTGCAAGCATAAAAGATTCTTCCATAAGATTCTCTGTTAAATAGTCGGCAAACCCAATTTCATATGCTTTTTGTGCATTTATTATTTCACCCGATAAAAGCAGCTGCCTTGCTTTCCCCTCACCAATCTTTTTTATCAAAAATATCGAAACAATTGCCGGAATAAAACCAATCTTAACTTCCGAATAGCCAAACTTTGCATTATTAATATCGGCAATAATAAAATCGCACACAGAAGCCAGACCGCAGCCACCGGCTATAGCAGGGCCATTGACAGCAGCTATAACCGGTTTAGGAAAATTATAAATACTTAAATACAATTCAGCTAGATTTTCAGAATCCCTTTCATTTTCTATAGTAGAATAATTCTTTAATTCATTCAAATACGCTAGGTCAGCACCTGCGCAAAAGCTGCTCCCTTCTCCGCTAATAACAAGAATTTTTATATTATTATCATTCTCAACTGCATCAAGTTTATCTTTTAACATTTGAACCATTTGCGGGTGAAGAGCATTCCTTTTTTCCGGCCTGTTCAACATAATTAGCCCGGTATTATTTTTTTCAGAATATTGTATCATTTAAAATTCCTTTTAACCTTTCTATTAAGAAACTTCTTAAATTTATTTAAGGTTAAACAGTTTATTACTTCTTCCGGCTGAAGTCCGGCTTTTCTTCCCATTAAAATCCCATATACAAGATAAGAAATTTCTGAGATTGTATGAGCATCCGGATTTATAGAAAGCAAGCACCCTTTCTCTCTGGCATAATAAACCTGACGCCATTCCAGATCAAGTCTTCTAGGGCTTGAATTAATTTCAATTGCTACTTTATTATCAAAACATGCATCAATGACTTTTTTTACATCAAATTTGTATGGCTGACGTGAAAGTAATTGTCTTCCTGACGGATGTGCCAGAACATCAACAAAAGGATTTTCAACTGCTTTAATAATCCTTTTGGTCATTTCTCTTTCTTCCAGGTTGAACCTTGAATGTACCGAAGCAATTACAAAGTCAAATCCGGATAGTACTTCATTGTTATAGTCCGGATCACCATTTCCCATTATATCAACTTCGATACCTGCAAATAATTCTATTTTTAGCTCTGAATTTATTTTCCGCACCTCTTTCAATTGCTGAAGCACTCTTTTTTCATCCATCCCGTTCGCATAATATGCGGATTTGCTATGATCATTTACAGCCGCATATTTAAAATTCAACTCTTCTGCCGCACCTGCCATTTCTTCAAGCCGGTTTTTCCCATCAGAATAATTTGTATGAAAATGAAGTAATCCCTTAAAATCTTCAATAGATAAATTAGAATTCCTGAGCAATGATTTTTTCTTTACCTCAAAATATTCTTTTTCTCTCATTTCAGGAATAATAAAAGAGATATTTAGGCTTGAAAATATTTCCTCTTCAGAATCCCCATTTATTTTTTTTGAATTAAATGAATTAACAAAATCATCCGAACCTGTTGTTAAGAAAAGCAGCCTGCTAAACTCTCCTTCATTCTCAGTAAGAAAAACAAAGATAGGTACATCGGAATACTCACTAATTTCAATTTTATCTTTTAGTTTTTTATAATTAAAATTATTCTTTAATTCAGTTAAAAAGAGAGTTTTATTTGTAGTTAAAACCACAAAATCCATTTGAGAAACTATCTCACTTCCCCTTCTTAATTCTCCTGATTTATCTGCTTCTTTTATTGATTTGAAACTTTTAAGTTTTTGTAAAAATTCACCCGATGTCCGTAATGCATTACTTAGAAGTATATAATGACTATACTTTTTATAATCTTTAATCCCGGATAATACTTTTTTCTGTAGGCTTTCTCCGAATCCCTTAAGATTTATTAGCAAATTATTTTCTGCAGCATTTTTCAACTCTTCTAAATTTTTAATCCCTAGTTCGGAATAGATAAGTTTGATTTTAGAAGGATTCAAACCTTTTATTTTGAGCAGTTCTTCCAATCCATCCGGAATTTCGTTCCTTAAATCTTTATAAAGAGAAGATTCATTTGTATCATAAAATTCATAAATTACTTTCTGCAGTCCCGGTCCAATCCCTTTTATTTTATTCAGTTCTTTTCTTCTTACAATCTCATCAAAATCACCGTCAACTTTTTTTAATGAAGCAGCCCCTGCACGATATGCCTGAACCTTGAATTTATTTTCCCCCTTATATTCAAGCATTCCTGCAATTTCTTCAAGTAATTTAATTATATCTTTTTTTGAAAGCATTATAATTTAAACTCCTAATACCTTTGGCAGCCATAATGCAATATCAGGCCAAAAAATTATGGCGAGTAAAGCTAACAATTGTAAAATAACGTATGGGATTATTCCCCTGTAAAGATGGGATGTGGTAACTCCGCTTGGAGCAACTCCTTTTAAATAAAATATCGAAAAACCAAAAGGAGGCGTTAAAAAAGAAGTTTGAAGATTCACTGCAATTAAAATCCCTATCCACAAAAGATTTATATTCATATGAATAAATATTGGTGCGACAATCGGCACAATAATGAAAGTAATCTCAATAAAATCAATAAAAAACCCGCATATAAAAATAACTACCATGACTATCGCCAAAAAATGATGCGGCTCCAGGTTAGATGAAAGAATTAAATTTGAAAGGTAAGTGTCGCCGTGCAAACCTCTAAATACCAGTCCGAAACAGGCTGCTCCTACCAGTATAAAAAATACCATACTCGTCAGAGTCGTAGTACGCATCATAACTTCTTTTAAAGTTGCTATCGAAAGCTTTTTTCTCACTAATGCCAGAATAGTTGCTCCCAAAGCACCTACAGCTGCCGCTTCAGTCGGTGATGCAATTCCCGCAAATATTGAACCCAAAACTGCTAAAACCAGGGTAAATGGAAGTAAAAAAGCATTTATGATCTTCTTTATTTTAGTGGTACCCCTAAATTTATTTAATTCCTCCTCAGGCATAGCGGGAACAGATTTAGGCCTTATAAATGTCAGAATAACGATCCAGACAAAGTAAAGGAAAACAAGTAAAAATCCAGGAATTACAGCTCCCACAAAAAGAGCACCAACTGATATATTAAGTACACTCCCTAATAAAACAAGTACTATACTTGGCGGAATTATTTGTCCCAATGTCCCCGATGCCATTATAATTCCCGATGCTGCTCTTGGATGATATCCTCTTTTTAACATTACTGGTAAACTGAGTACTCCCATTGTTACTACCGTAGCACCTACTATCCCTGTTGAAGCTCCCATCATTGCTCCAACTATCAAAACTGAAATTGCTAATCCTCCTTTAAGTTTTCCGAAAAGCAAAGCCATTGTTTCTAATAATTCTTCAGCTAATCCGGATTTTTCAAGCATTACTCCCATGAATATAAATAATGGGACAGCTATAAGGACATAATTGCTCATTATTCCCCATATTCTTAAAGGAAGAAGATTGAAGAAATTTAAACCGAATGTTAAGAGACCGAAAATTAATGAAACACCCCCAAGCGTAAAAGAGACCGGAAATCCCAATAGAAGAAAAAGTAATACGGTAAGAAAAAAAATTATTGGTAAAATTTCTGTCATTTAGTTTCTGCTAACCCGCCTTGATTTTTTATTTCCAAATAAGACCTGAATGCCACTGAAATCCCTTGAAGAAGCAAAAAAATAAATGAAAAGGGTATAAAAGTCTTAATTATATAACGGGCTGGTAATCCCCCTGCATCCGGCGACATTTCATTAAACCGGAAAGAATTGATTACAAAATCTTTGGATGTATAAATTACTAAAATGCAGAAAGGAATTAGAAAAAATATTGCCCCTAATAAATTTATCCATGCTTTCTTTTTATCCGAAAACCTCGAATAGAAAACATCGACTCGTACGTGATCATCTTTAATTAATGTATAAGCTCCCGACATTAAAAATATTACCGCAAATATATGCCATTCTAGCTCCTGTAGTGCAGCCATACTTTCATTTAAAATATACCGCGTAAATACATCATAGCAGGTAATTAAAACTAAAACTAATGTCAGCCACGAACTTATAACCCCCAGTTTTGTATTTAAATTATCGATAAACCTTATATAACCGTTAATGAATTTCATAATTCACATAAATGCATTTTCATAATGGTTAATTATGGAATCTGCTTCCGATTTAAATAATATTGTAACGACATCAAACCTGCAGTCAATTTCACCAATTTCTTTTTCATAAAGATAAGCTTCTGCAATCTTTTTCACCTGCCTCATTTTATTTGTTGTTACTGCATATTCGGGTTCTCCGAATTCAAGGTTTCTTCTAGATTTTACTTCAACAAAAACAAGATATTTCGTTTCGGTATCAATTGCAATTATATCAATTTCTCCCTTTCGGTATCTATAATTTCTTTCAACTATTTCATAACCCTTGGAAATAAGCAGCTCAACAGCTATATCTTCCCCTTCATCTCCGAATTCTTTTGTTTCAAATGACATTTGCGTTACCTAATCCTTTGGTTCTTCCATTTCAAATTCGAATTCAGGCTCGTCATTTAAAATCCTATGCAGGAAGGTTCTCCTGTGAAATACAGAAGGCCCAAATGCTTTTATAGCTTCAATATGCTCATGTGTTGCATAACCTTTATTTTTTGACCATAAATATTGGGGAAATCTCGGACACATCCTCTTCATAATCCTGTCCCTGGACACCTTTGCCAGAATTGATGCTGCTGCTATTGCAAATGATTGTGAATCTCCTTTTATGATTGGGATTGCAGGAATGCTGGAGTTAAATGTTTTATTACCATCAACTAGTATTAAATGCGGTTTTGTTTTTAACCTGCTTACCGAAATTGACATTGCTAACAGTGATGCCTGCAGTATATTTATCTTATCAATCCGGAAATGTGAAACTGCAGCTACAGAGCATGCAAGAGCTCTCTCTATTATCAATGGCGCTAACTCTTCCCTTTCATCTTCGGTTAATTGTTTGGAATCATTAACCCCTTCGATGTAAACATCCGGTAAAAATATCACCGATGCAGCAACAACAGGACCTGCCAAAGGACCTCTCCCTACTTCATCAGCGCCCGCTATATATTTTATTCTTCTTTTTAGAAAGGAATTATCGAAATTTTTCATTTACCAAGATATATCGCACTTAATCCAAAAATCATATCCAATTTTAAAATAAAACTTAACTTATTCAAGTTTCCTGATGAATCATTTTTAAATATTGAAACCAGAACGTAAACTAAAGCCGGATTTACTATGCTCATGACTATAATAAAATATTCTATTTTATAAAGTTTAAAAATATATGGAAAACACGTAAATAATATTAATATAACAGTTATCATTACAATAAAATTCTTAGCAACAGAAAATCCGAACTTATAAGGGAACGTCTCAATACCGTTCTGAATATCACCGTTAACATCTTCCATATCTTTGATAATTTCTCTTACAAAATTTATTAACAAAGCAAATACTGCAGGTATCAGTGCAGCTGAGATATTATTCACCGATATACCTCCGTATATAAAAGTTAAACCGGTGAGTGCCGCTACCGAAAGATTCCCCAGTAGCAGTACAGTTTTAATCTTTAATGAGTAAATAAATAAAAGAATTGCAGTTAATAATGCAATAAAAAAAGCAATATAACTTATTAATATAGAAAGAGATAATCCAATAATTGATATGATGGAATAAAAAATGATTGCAGATTTAACACTTATCTCACCTGAAGCTAGCGGTCTTTCAGGACGGTTTATTTTATCTATCTTTATATCAAAATAATCATTAATAACATAACCGGCAGCACCTATGAGTGAAGCCGAAATACCCGCCAGAAAAGTATTAAAAATTATTATATTATTTTCAGAACATAAAAAACCTGCAACTAAAACAGTTAAAAATATAATGATTATATTAAAAGGACGGGAGATTTTAATAAAGTATAAAATTTTTCTAAGCATACACAAAATAAAAATTGTTTTATTGTTTAATTGCTACAAAACAATTTAGCAAATTAGCAATTAAAACAATTAAACAATTAAGCAATTTAACAATTAAACAATTAAACCAATTTAAAATTCATTAACTATTCCGAAATGAATTTTCCCATCGGAAAATGAATCACCCTGTGCAAGAGCAAAACTAACACCGAGTATTCCCAGTCCGGTCTCAATATTTAATCCCAGACCATAACCAACCTTAAATCCTTCTGTTTTTAGAATATCCCTTTCAGGTTCTGCTTTTCTATAAAAATATCCGGTATCAAAAAATAAAAAGGCGAAAGTCCTTTTAGTCAGCAGTAGCCGGTATTCCAGGTTAGACCAGAATATTCTTGAACCTAGAAACTGATCT
Source organism: uncultured Ignavibacteriales bacterium (assembly GCA_963848195.1). Lineage (GTDB taxonomy): Bacteria > Bacteroidota > Ignavibacteria > Ignavibacteriales > Ignavibacteriaceae > CAVQBP01. The sequence continues at coordinate 64,248 of CAWKCY010000004.1, forward strand.
TCCCTGTAACCCCGCAAGGTGTTGGTACCGCCAAGTCTGTATAAATCACTAATTTCAAATGAAGGACCGTTTAACTCTTTCCCGTGCAGTCCCAGAGCAATTACCTGTTTTCTAAACAATTCATGGTAAGCACTTATTCCCACTTCTATCCTTTGAAAATTTACTCTTGTCTGTAATTCCGGTGTAAAATATTCTTCCGGCCCGTATATTTTCTTCTTGCTGAAAGAATACAGATTTGTAAATAATATTCCGCCGGTTGGTGCGTAAGGATCATCCCTTGTATCTACTTGAAGATTAATACCGGTTGTTACAGCATTAGAATTATAAACTGTAAAAAAAGAATTCTCTAATTGGGACGGAATAACTGATTCTGAAGAAATAAAAAATGATGCCGAGATATCTTCTGTAGCTAGGAATTCTATGCCCCCTTCCAGTTTTCTTTGAACATAGGTCGTATCCTGCTTCCTCTGAAAGAAACTTCCGGTTATATTAAAAGGATAATTAAAAATCCATGGTTCCAAATACTTCAGTTCAAGTTCCTGTGAATAACGGTCGAACCGCTGCCATCTGATCGCTGCCGCTCTACCTGTTCCAAAAAGATTTCTCATACTTACATTTACGAGACCTGTCAAATAACCGGTTTGACTCGGAGTGGTAGATGGTATATAACCGATTATTCCGTCAAAGTTATTTGTCTGCTTCTCTTTAACAGTTATTAAAAGAACCCCCTCATTTTTAGAGTTTAAATAAAATTCCGGTTTATTTACCGGTTCAAAGAAACTCAGCCTATTTAGTTTTGCAGGTAGCTCATCAATTTTTATTTGAGAATAAGTTTCACCCGTTTCTATTCTGAGTGCTCTTTTAATTACATAGTCCTTCGTATTTTGATTCCCCGCTATTTCGATTTTATCTATTCTATCTTTACTCCCCTGGTCTATCTTTATATGAATATCAGTTAAATATGAATTGTCCGACGAGTCTTTAAAAAAAATTATCGAAGTTAGAATTATTTTTGCAAAAGGATATCCGTTATTCTCTAAATAGGTAAGTGAATTTCGTACAGCTTCTTCCAGTAAGTCTTTGTCAAATATCTGCCCTTCCATAAATTCAAATTGTTCATTTATATCATTTGATTTTACAGAATCCGGATAAACCAGGTAAATTTTATTTATAAACGACGGTTCCCCTTCTCTTATATTTATTAGAACATCCACTTTCTGAGAATCGGGAGAAAATTTCAAATTTGTACCGGAAAAAGATGCATATACATATCCCCGCTGTGCAAGATTAAATGCAATTCTTGACTTCACAGAATCTACTAAACCATGATATAACTTTTCCCCCCTGCCGATACCGCTCCACCCTTCAATTTGATCTTTATCAAATACTTTATTTCCCTCAATTTCTATTGAATTTATCTGCTGTGAGTATAGCACTGTCGAAAAAACAAAGACCACTGAAAAAATTATTTTAATTCCTCGAAGCATGCATTTTCTTTATTTTTTCCCCTATAGTCGAAATCTTTATACCTGGTTTAAAAATCTCTACATCATCCGGCGAAACCTTGCATGTTTCAAATTTTTCAGCATTAGCTGCACCTAAAGAAGATGCAATTGCCAATGTCTCTTCAAAAGGTAAGTTATTATGAATACCGCAGGCTATACCGGCAGTAAAAGAGTCGCCGCTCCCTGTTGAATCAATAAGGCTTATAATCGGATTTTCTGTCTTGTATTTAAATCCGAAATTTGAAGAATAAGTTGTTTTCGAGCCGTTTGTAATATATGATTGTTTAATCCCTCTATCATATAGATATTCTAAGTAATCCAGAATTTCTTTTTCGCTTTTAAGTAATATATTTAGAGAATCTTCTACTTCCGGAATATTATTATGGAGTATAGTTGGCCCGGCTTCTATACATTTTTTGAGATGATTTCCATAAGTATCGCAAATTGATATCTTATCATATTTATTAGCAGTCTCAATACCAAAAGGAAATATATTGTCCGTAGTAAAACATGGTGAGCTTCCGGAAAAAACTACAATCTCAGAATTTTGAATTATCTTTTCAAGTTTTAATTTAAATTCTTCTGCTTCTTTTTCTTCAATAATTGTATCGGCAGCAAAAAAAGTACTTATTGATTTTTTTGATTCATCTATTATGATTGCTGCATCTCTCGTTTCACTGACAGTCTTAATAGCAGTAAAATTTATTTTCTCTTTAACTAATATTTCTCTAAAAATTTTGCCGTTTATACCGCCGAGAAATGTAAATGCAAGGTTTTCAATATTAAACATGTTCAACTGTCTGCTGACATTTATCCCCTTTCCACCTGCTGCTAATTTCGATTTTCCGTTTCTATTCCCCTTTCCATAAGCAGCCTTAGGAAATATATATCTTCTTTCCAGAAGGGGATGCAGTGTGACAGTAAGAATCATCTAAAAAAGTATTTTAAGAATTTTTAATACCTGTACCGGTACAGATCACCTGTTAAAGGTGTTACTAACCTATAATCCCCAAACCCGGTTTCATCAATAAAAACAAAACTTTTATTAAGCTGATAATAATCCCATACTTCATAAGGTTTGGAATCGTATTCAAAAGGATGACGGTCAACGTTGCTGGGTCCTCCTAAAATAATATACACCATACCTCTGTCTGTCTTCCATCCTTTTACATAATGCGAAAAGTTCTCATCTGCAAATGCTACTCTTCTATAATATTCATTGAATATTTCATTCTCATCTGTTGAAGGGACCGGGTCTTTCTTCTTCCAGAATTCTTTGAACCTATCTATTTTTTCGTCTTTTGTCTTACCGTCACTTATATAGTTCATTTCTTCAGGAGATGCAATATAAACTAACTGTTCTATTGCTTCCGTAACGTCTTTAGCTGTTGAAGGAAAGCCTACCCACCTTGAAATAAAAGGCTGCTCTGCAGACGATAATTTATTATTATCGTTATCCTTTAATATTATTGCAATATCATAGTTTCCCATGCTCAAGGTTGAATCGGATATAGTATAAAAAATTTGATTCCTTCCCTTTTTCAATTCCTTTAATGTTTTATCTGAAATTATTGTGTTATCTTTTTCATTTACGTCATACTCAATCTGGAATACTGAATTTGTATCGGAGTATATTTCATAAAAAATCGAAATACCTCCTTTACGCGTAGATAATATTTTCTTTATATTCGGCAGAATTTTATTCTCGCCTCCCTCTACAGTTTTTTTCTCAACAAGCATAATATCACTTATTGCCATATTTTCCGATATATCCCTGACTTTCACTTCCTCTTCTTTTGAATAAGTCTTCCTGGAATCTTTATCTTCATAAGCAGAACGGAATATATATTCACCGGGCTGCAGATCAAATGAACGGAGACTTAAATTAAAGTTTTGTTTTGAGGTTGTTTGATTAAAATCTTCTGTTTCTACTTTTTCATTCCATATCTTTTCGGCAATCAATTTTTCCTTATCTTTATCAAAGATGGAAACAGTAATTGTATAATTTGCTACAAACGTACCTTCCGATTTAACAAATTGAACCTCTGTATAGGGAATCTGTATAAAAACATCAACCCGTGTTTTATTAGCTTCATCGGATTTAAAATCCAGATACTCATAATTGAATCTTTCAGGTTCAGTCCGTGTATTTCCTGCAAATTCATTTTGAGCAAATAAACTGCAGCTAAAAATTAAAAATAAGATTATATATAATTTTTTCATTTTAAGAGCCTCCGGTTATCTGATAAATTTACCGTGAAGGTCATATTCATTGTAATCAATAATTTCCGCAGTGTAAAATTCTCCTAGTTTCATTTCTTTATTATCTTGCTTAATTAATATTTCTCCGTCAACTTCGGGTGCATCCATGTAAGAACGCCCTACATAATAATCATTTTCTTTGCTTTCTAAAAGAACAGTAATTCTTTTTCCCAATAAATCTCTGTTTTTTTCATGGGAAATCTCTTTCTGTATTTCCATTAATATATCTTTTCTTTCTTCTTTTATCTCTTCCGGGACAGGATCTCCCAATATATAACTTGAAGTATTTTCTTCCAATGAGTAAGTGAACACTCCCATGCGGTCAAATTTAATCTCTTTGACAAACTCACAGAGTTCATCAAATTCTCTTTCCGTCTCATTAGGATATCCTGTTATAAAGGTAGTTCTTAAAATAATATCCGGAATTCTTTCTCTCAGCTTATATAATAAATCTTTTGTCCTTTGAGCTGTAATTCCTCGTCTCATCGATTTTAGTACATTATCTGAAATATGCTGCAGGGGAATATCTACATACTTGCAAATTTTAGGATTAGTCGCTATCTCATTAATTAAATTCTCCGGAAATCTTGATGGATAAGCATACATTAATCGAATCCATTTAATTTTTTCTATTTCACTAATTTCATTCAATAAGTTACCCAAAATTCTTTGACCGTATAAGTCAATACCATAGTCTGTAGTATCCTGCCCGATAATCACAAGTTCTTTCGTATTATTCTTTGCTAGAAATTCCGATTCTTTAATTAATTCCTCTTTACTTTTTGATTTATGTTTTCCCCTCATCAAAGGAATTGCACAAAAAGAGCATGGATGGTCACACCCCTCGGAAACTTTTAAATATGCAGTATATGAAGGTACCGGCAGTAACCTTTCACCAAGAAGATTATATTTTAATTCTCCCCCAAGCCTCTTTAAGATTCCTTCATATTTTTCAGTTCCAAAATAGGCATCCACTTCAGGCATTTCTTTTTCCAGGTCTTCCTTATACCTTTCAGAGAGACAGCCTGCAACAATGACCTTTTTTATTACCCCATCATTTTTTAAACCAATTGCATTAATAATGGTATTTATTGATTCTTGTTTAGCTGCTTCAATGAAGCCGCAGGTATTTATTATTACTGTTTCTGCTTTTTCCGGATCTTTAATCAAATCAAAATTATTAACCTTTAATTGGTTAAGAAGTCTTTCCGAATCTACACTATTTTTCGAACAGCCTAAAGTAATAACACTTATCTTTTCTTTTTTATTCCTCATTAAACCTATCTTCTTATTACCATAAATAAATATTATATATAACTCACCTGTGTAACCTCCCCCCCCTCTCCTTACTAAGGAGAGGGGGATGGGGGGTGAGGTTAACTTTTTACATAAATTCGGTAATCGGGATTTTTCTTAAAGATATCATCTTTATATCTGTTTAACTTCTGTAATTAATTAAAATTGTAAATAATTATAATTATCGGGTATTTTACCTCCCAAAATATGTCAAATACAATAGTATTACAGGAGAAGTGTAAAACAGGGAATCAAAACGATCAAACATACCACCATGTCCTGGAATCAAACCCGATGAATCTTTTACTCCCGTATCTCTTTTTATCAATGACTCTATTAAATCACCCAACTGACCGAAAATTCCAATAATTATTCCGATAATTATTGCATTTGTTAACGATAAAAACCCGAGAATTAAAAACTTAGCTAAAATTAACACGATAATAGAAAAGAAAAATCCAAAAATTGATCCTTCCCAGCTTTTATTAGGACTTACTCTGGGGAATAATTTGTGTTTACCTAATTTACTTCCTCCCCAAAATGCAGCAGAATCACATATCCATATAGAAGCAAAAATCGAAATCATTAAATATCCACCTCTTTCGTATAATGTCCCGATGTTTGGATAAAACTCCCTGATACCAACTATTGAGCTTCCTAATAATCCCAGATAAAATACACCTAATAACGTAGCTCCCGCATTTAATACAACAGAACCGCGGTTTCTGAATAATTCCACTATAAAAAGTATTATTATAAAAAGGAGCAAAAATGAATAAATATCAATAAATGTATAGTAGAAATTGATGAGAAAGATAATAATACCCGCTATTCCCAAAGTTATATTTGCAGAAATTTCCTTGTTTTTAACTATAGTGCAAAATTCATAATATGAAACTATCGTAATAGCCAAAACAAAGAGCAGGAAATAGACACTGCCGAAATACGCTGCTGATATAATAACGGGTATAGTTATAATAGCTACAATAATTCTTAAAGTATGGTTGCTTAAAGCCATTTAACTTTCATCCTGCTCATTATCACTCTCTTCTGTTTTTTCACTTTTAATTTTTTGTATAAAATTTAAAGCATCTGCCACATCTTCTTTATGCACAAGAAGCTTAACAACAGAGAAATCTCCCGGAGCCGGAAAATTCCTGTCTTTTTGCGATAAAATAGTGGATGTTATCCCTGCACTCTCTAAATTATCTTTTATCATCTCAACCTCATATTCCATCCCTGATGTATAGACTACTTCCCAGTTTTCTTCCGTCCAGTCTTCTGGTTTAGTTATCAAATTTTCATCTACAAGAGGGATTCCGCAATCAGGACAGAAAGTTACTCCTTCTACATATTCATAGTCGCAATTCGGACATACTGGCATTTTTCCTCCTATATAGTTTTAGTTTGTGAATAGTATCTTTTTATATAAACAATTACTCCCGCGAATGCAATCAATAGTACAATAAATACTAATATTGTGGACTTTAAATCAGCATTGTTTTCAACTGTCGTATTTATTAATTCATCATTTCCAAACACAAAATATAAAATAATTGCAGCAAAATTATTTAAAAAATGAAGCGTCATCGGAATAATTATAGAATTACTTGTATACGCAGCAAATCCAAAATATAATCCTAACCCTATAAGAGGAATTAATCCATAGGGATTAAAATGGTATAAACCAAAGAATACTGCCGTAATCAACGCCGCCCAAAATGGTTTTAACTTAAATTCAAAACTCTTTTGAATAAAACCTCTAAACATTGTTTCTTCACATAATGCAGGAACCACAGATACAACTATAACCACAAATATTCCTTCAAGAATATTGTTTGCTGAAAGAAGATTCCCGTAAGTACTTTCTACAAGTTTATCTAGTTTGTCAAATAAAGACTTAATATGCTCAATAAATGGTGATATTTTTGCAAGATATTCCAGTACATAATTTTGAATATATAAGAAATTCTGAAGCAGAGGTGTTAATATAATAATACCAACTATAAATAATCCTAACTCTTTCCAATGAGGTATTTTTATCCTAAGTATAGTAGAAACATCTTCATAGAACCACTTTGAAAAAATCAGCGCTGGTAGAAGAATAAAAAGTATTTGTCCCCCAGTTGTCATTAACCTGACGTCATTAACTGGTGCATCCTTCATATTCATACCAAATATTAGCAGAGTAATTACTCCGCCAACAACCTGGTATAAAAAAAAACCCCCTACAAGTCCAATAAAAGCTGCCGCAATCGGAGGAATAATGGGATTAATTTTCTTCCCCTCTTCAGAATTTTCTTCATTTTCAGAATTTTCCCCTTCATTATTATTATCCTTATTTTCCGGATCTTTATTGAATTCGTCCATACAAGAAATTAATAGTTAATTTATTATTTCCAAATTACTTAAAACAATTTTAACCTCAAATAAAGGAAATGGAATAGTAGGTTTCTGACTTCCGACCTCTGACTTCTGCTCTCTGACTTCTGACTTCCGGCTTCTGTCCTCCGACTTCCGGCTTCCGGTCTCCGACTCATACTACTCAATACTCAATACTCAATACTATCTCAGTACCTACCTTTTCGAAGTCAAACTCCCCGCCAGCCCCTCATAATTTGTTAAATCAGCATTAATTGACCCGATTACTACTTTGGTCTTTACTTTAACTGGAACCTTTAAATTATCATCGGTAAGCCATACTAGTATGTTCCCCTCGCTTTTAAACAAACCACCTTCTTGAACCAGGGGCTCAACAATTATGCACTCAAAAGTGCCTGCAGCTACTTCTACTCTTTCTTTCCCCAGATATCTTACATCTAAATCATAAACTTTATCTTTGTAAAAGTTCTGAAGATGAATTCTATCATTTATTTTCATATTTGAATAATCAAGAGTTCTTGCATAATAAAAGGCTGATAGTATATCATTTACATACTGCGGTATATTATATTCTCCTTCGGTTGTCTTTGCTTTCCCTCTTCTCTGATCAAAGAATGCAGAAAAATCCCGGCTGTAGCCCCCTTCTCTTACATGCTGCTCAAAACGCCATGGAAAAAGCCCCTGAGTATCAATGTATGTTTCATATTTATCCCGTACCTTAAATATCCAATCGAAACTCGGCACTGAATTCACTTGAAAACTAACATGATAGACTTCCCGTCCCGATATCCTTTTTATATCAGGAATCTGCATTATAGCTACTCCCGCTGTTACAAAACCATATTTTATATCAAATGTTAATTTCTCACCAACCCTAAATGCATCATTCCGTACTGTTCGAAAATCATCGCTTTTTTCTCCTTTATCCGCAGCTGATATCGGGATGAACAAAAATAAGTAACAAAACATTAGCTTCTTAAACATTATCTGCTCCATTCTCTCAGAAAAAATTGTATATTTTATCTATTTCTACAATAACATCGGTCACTTTAATACTATTCATACATTCTAATTTTATACACTGTTCCCTGCTGCAGTCTGAACAATCGTTATCGGGATGAAATATTATTCTTTTATTTGTATAAGGTCCCCATCTTTTAGCCGAACATGCCTGCAAATTCGGATAAAAACCAATTGTATATTTATCTAGAGCTGCAGCAATATGTAGAGGACCTGTTGAATTGGCAATAAATATATCAGCTTTATTTATTAATGCAATTAATTCAGAAAGATTCAACACACCTGCAAAGTTTTTAATTTCACTGTCAATTTCGAGCTCTTTACATATTACCTCTTCGGTTTTACTGCCGGTTATTAATATTTGGAAATTGTTCTTTTGCAGAAGCCTCTCAACAAGTTCCTTGAATTTTTTCAAAGGGTAATCAACCGCACTACCTCCGCTGCCCGGATGAATAATTATGATAGGTTTATCTTTACTGATTCCGTTCTTTTTTAAGAGATTCTCTATTTTATCATTACTTTTCTCATTTACAGTAAGATTAAATTTTATGATATCCGGATCAATTTTCTCCTCTATTCCAAATGCTCTTAAAAGGTTAATATTATATTCCAATTCATGCTTTTCAGCGTATTTTCTATGCTCATAAATTTTATTATTAAATAGAAATGAATACCACCGGTATCCTGTACCTACTCTAATTTTAATTCCGCTGAGAAAAATTATTAATGAAGTCTGAAAAGTAGGATATACAATTATACTTGAATCAAAACTATAATTTTTTACGAATTCAACATTACTAAAAATCGGTATCTTTCCATTTTCTTCTTTCAGTATAATTATATCATCAATGAAAGGATGGTTTTCTACTATATCTTTTGTATAATTTCTTACAAGAAATGTAATTCTGCATTTAGAATAATGCCTTTTAACAATTTCAGCCAGGGGAAGGGATAAGACAACATCACCAATTCTATCTGTTCGCACTATTAAAAGATTTTTAGGTTCAATCATTTTCTTGAAATATACCTGTTGTTTTTTATGAAAAACCGCCATGGCAAATGAATTGATTTTTTTATCCCGATTCTTTCAGAAATTCCTATTGCCTCTTCTTCTATTTTTTTATTATCCAGTAAATAGATTTTATTTCCTGTAAGATCAATTCCATATTCTTTTTTTGTGATTGAAAAAGCCTTGCAGACCTTTCCGGGCCCGCTGGTTAAATTAAATATTTCCTTTTCATTTTTTAGCTCTCTTCCAAAACGGTTTTTAATCATCACTTCAATTCCTTCCATGGGCTCAACAGCTCTGATAAGTACTGCTGTTCCTTTCCCCTTAATCCCGGTAACCACGTTGCAGCAGTAATGATTGCCGTATGTGAAATAAACATAAAAGAATCCGCCTTCACCAAACATAATCTCATTTCTCAGTGTCTTACCTATAAATGTATGTGCGGCTTCATCTATTTCCCCGTTATATGCTTCTACCTCAACTATCTTCCCTGCAAGAACTTCCCCATCTTCATTTTTTACTAATATTTTGCCTAATAATTCTTTAGCAACTGTTAACACATCCCGTGTGTAAAAGCTCCTTTTAAGTTTTTTATTAACCAAAGATTTCATACCGGAAAATTTAGTTATTTTTGATGAAAGTTAAATATAGAAATAGATCGGTAAACATCGAAAGGTCTAAACGTACTCGAAAAGAATTTTTATCTAGCACGTTAGAGATCTGTCATAAAAAACCTTATTTTTTGTTCTTACCTTAGTAAACATAAACTCCCTGAATAACAGGAACCTTATTACCTTATATTGTATGTAAGCTTTGTAGGTTATGCGAATTACTAAGTTTAAAAAGCTTAAAAGAATTTTATCTAGCAAGGTAGAGATCTGTCATAAAAAACCTTATTTTTTGTTCTCACCTTAGTAAACAAATTCCCCTGAATGACAAAAACCTTATTACCTTATTTTTATGTATGTACACATTGCCGATCCTGCTTTATATATAACGTATAAAGTATTAGGATTAGCTTTGTCGGTTATGCGAATTACTAAGTTTAAAAAGCTTGTGATTTAGGTAAATTTACTCTTTAACTCCTCAATCTTCTGTACATAATAATCAGCTTTATCGGGGTGTTTTTCTTTAAGCAGGTTATAAATTTCCATAGCTTCTTTATATTCTCCCTGTGAAATATAAATTTTAGCTAATGTCTCCGATACGATAATGTTTTTACCTAATACTTTCTCTTTCCCGGCTCTCTCTACTTTTATATGAGTTTCGGTTTCCGGTGAAATTTCTTTAACAAGTTCCTCTAATTTATCATCTTTAGGTAAATATTTTATATTGAATTTTTCGTTTTTATCCTTTTCTTCTTCAGTTTCTCTCTCTTCAATATCATTAAAACTTGAAAATTTTAATGATATTTTATTCTTAATATTATCCATTTCATTAAGATAAAAATCAAAAGTTTTTTCCGAATGTATTAGATCACTCCCCTTTTTTATATTTTCTATTGCAATTGTATAATCACCCCTCAACGCATAAACCTTTCCGAGCAATATATATGACGCGGCATAGTTAGGGTGAGCTTTAATTCCTTTTGTTAGAATTTCAATAGCGCCATCCAGATTATTTTTTTCCATCTCATAATCTGCTTTCCTGATAAAAAGCGGGGTTATTTTATTATATGAATAAATTAATTCTATTTTATCAGACTCTGGCATCTGCCTGTAATTTTCTTTAGTTTCTGCCATTAATGTTTTCCGAATGCATGTTTTATGGAAGTTAGTGAAACAAATGCAAATCCGGTGAAAAATAATATTTGAAACGGAAGCGCTGCAATCTCAGCAAAATATACCGAGGAAATAATTCCAATTAAACAGTATAAAGCCATAATTAATTCAACTATAACTGAAAAGCCCAGCTTTTTATTTAAATACCGGTTGCCAGCCCACGAATCTCCATTGGTCTCTACCCTAAATTTTGGCGTTCGTACAAATTCACTTTTTCTATTTAATAAACCTTCCATTACTGCTCTTGAATTGTTAACTGCAAATCCCATACTGCCGGCCATGAATAAAGGGAAAAGAACGATCTTTTTACGCCAGTCTCTTCTTACATCTTTTTGTGAATATAAATAAAATAAAAATGAACTTACAAAAGCCAAAACAAATAACGAAAGGATTGCGAAATATGCTTCATGAGAACCGCTGTTCTTTATAAATATTAATGGTACATTCAAAATTGCTGCAAGAAGTATAAATGGAAAAACTATATTATTAGTTAAATGAAAAGTCGATTGCAGCTTTACCCTGAATGGAACATTTGACTTCCATAGCATGGGAAGTATTTTTTTAGCAGTTTCAATAGCTCCTTTTGTCCACCTGAATTGCTGGTTTTTTAATGCATTTATTTCGGATGGCAGTTCGGCCGGCGATGTAAAATCTTTTAAGAAAATAAATTTCCATCCGTTAAGCTGCGCACGGTAGCTTAGATCAAGGTCTTCGGTTAAAGTATCATCATGCCAGTTTCCTGCATCTTCAATGCATTTTCTCTTCCATACTCCGCCTGTTCCATTAAAATTGATAAAGAATCCGGCTTTATTTCTTACGGATTGTTCAATAACAAAATGTCCGTCCAGAGCCAATGCCTGAGCTTTTGTTAATAAAGAATAATCTCCATTCAAGTGTTCCCATCTTGTCTGCACCATACCAACATTATCATCATTAAAAAAAGAAAGTGTTTTTTTAAGAAAATTTTTATTGGGAATAAAATCAGCATCAAAAATTGCAATATAATCACCCTTGGCGGTTTTCATACCTTCTTTTAATGCTCCTGCCTTAAATCCTTTCCTTGAATTTCTCCTTACATGAAAAATACTAAACCCTTCTTTTTGTTTCTCCTCAACTATTCTGGCAGCTAAATTTACTGTTTCATCCGTTGAATCATCCAATACCTGGATTTCCATCAAATCCTTAGGATAATCTATAGCACAAATCGCATTAATCAATCTCTCAACTACATATAACTCATTATATAAAGGAAGCTGAATAGTAACCATCGAATTAATTTCCATATTTTCTATTGGAATATTTTTTACAGCCTTGTATTTTTTATGATAATAAAGCATTATAAAGCCATGACTTCCAAATATGAAAAGAACAAATAAAGAAATGAAATACCCAATTAAAACTATATCGTCCATTTTATTTTTAAGCCCTCAAATTATTAATTTATTTACCAGCCGGAAACTACGGCTAACAGAATGTCTTCACTTATTTTATCTATTGCTGCTGAGATTGCCAGGTTAATATCATTTAAACTTCCCCCGGAAGGATAATCGCCGTAGTTGGAAAAATTATTTTCAAAGATTGTCTTTCTTTTAACAAGATCTCTATAATTTGCTTGAACCGAAATTGTAATTCTTCGTGTTTCAACTTTCTCACCACCGGTGATAATTGTCGGAGCGTCACTTAACGAGATTATTGAACAGTTCAATATAGCATTTGCTTTATTTTTTTCTGTGACCTGGAGCGTATTATCATCAGTAAATTTTTGAATCAGCGAATTAGTCAACATTTCCCTTAATCCCGGTTCACCCGAACCACTTCGATCCTCAGCAATTGGAATTGCTATTGACTTCAAATGTGCCGGAACAGAAGCACCGGTAAAAGAATAAGAAAAACAACCGGTAAAATTAATGAGGCTTAGTATGATAAACAAGCATATAATTATGAGGGAGCTGGATTCCCTTATTTTTGAATTGAATTTCAACATTTAATGAAAAGAATTATTTACTGAAGTTACGCAAAGTTGTCATTCTGAACGGAACGAAGTGGAGTGAAGAATCTCAAAAGTTTAATTTTATGCAATTCTGGAATAATTCTTTTCACTCTTTTCATAAAAATTTTCATTTTGCGTAACTTCAGTTATTTAGTAAAAAATTAAAGATCATAATCTTTAAGCTTCCTGTAAAAAGTCCTTTCACCTATCTTCAACTTTTTGGCGGCTTCCTTTTTATTCCCTCTTGTATAAGCCAGGGCATTCTTTATTGCTTCCTTTTCAACTTCTTCAAGAGGTATGACATCTTCAGTATGATTATTATTCCCTTGTGTAAAAACCTCATTTTGATTATGATATATCAGGTCTTTTAGCTCTAAAATATCTTTTTTTATTTCAAATAATGCTCTATATAATAATTCCCTATCTACTTCTTCCGGAGATTTCTTTAAATAAACCGGAAGATTACGTAAGGATGTATTTTTCCTATCGTCAGTTAGAAGTGTGGAAAAAGAAGTAGCATCCAATCGGTCGTATTTATTTAATGCCATGGCGGTTTCAATGGTATTCTTTAACTCTCTTATATTTCCCGGCCACGAATATTCTTTAAGTAAATTCAATGCATCATCCGTAATTTCGGGAACTTTTATATGATTTGCTTCTGCATACTGCAGGGCGAAAAAGTTAACTAACTCTTCTATATCTCCTTTTCGGGTTCTCAATGGAGGTATACTTAATGTTACAGCTTTAAGCCGGAAATAAAGATCCCTTCTGAATTTTCTTGAATCAACTTCATCCTGCAAATTTTTATTAGTCGCTGCAATAATCCTTACATCAACTTTTGTTACAGTTTCAGCTCCAATACGCATAAATTCCTTAGTTTCCAGCACCCTCAATAATTTAACTTGAGTAGTTAAGGGCATTTCTGCAATTTCATCTAGAAAAAGCGTGCTTCCATCTGCAATTTCAAAATAACCCTTCCTGCTCTCTACAGCACCTGTAAAGGAACCTCTTTTATGCCCGAATAATTCACTCTCGAGAATCCCTTCCGGGATTGCACCGCAGTTTACAGTAACCATTTGCTTATCGGACCTGTTACTATATCCGTGAACAGCCCTTGCAAATATCTCCTTACCAACTCCACTCTCACCATAAATAAGTATCGATATATCCGATTTTGCAACCTGCATGGTTATATCAGCAAGATCATTTATTTCTTTTGAATCTCCTATTATTCCGTATTCTTTTTTAAACTGGTCTATTGTCATTTTTATAAGTTATTTTTCTCTTCTAAATATATCATATTTTATCCCTTAATTAAAGAAAGAAATATCACCGTTGGCTTTAGAATCGGTGTGATTATCCACTGGAGGCTGACTACAAAGTAACAGTTGTCATTCTGAGCGATAGCGAAGAATCTCAAACTTCGATTAAAGATTGAGATTTTTAGCACTCTAAGATTCCTTCAGAATGGGCAGAAAAGGTACTTCCTGGTTAGCCGCATAATTAAATCCGTCGGTTTATCAGCAGACAATCCAGCAATATTATATCTCAATACTCAATACTAAATACTAAATACTATCTTACATCCATCTGTTGCCGGGATAATGTTCTCATTCATTTTTGTAATATCGAATAACAATTTTTCATCTTCATCACTTATGTGGGTAAGGTACAATTTATGGGGATTCAATATTTTATATGCTTCCAATAAATCATCGAAATCAATATGGGTAATTTCACTTATCATTATATCTAATGTTTGATCTCTAAAAAGATATAAATCTTCCTTGCCTCCGATATCTCCACTATAAAAAACCTTCTTATCGTTTATCCGTATTAAAATACTGCTCGATATAAAGTTCAATTCTCTTTCATCAGCGTATTCTTTGTATTTATTTAAATGAGAGTTCTGCCTTGCTGTAAAACTTAGATTATCGATTATACTGAAAACCTCATCATGATTAAAAGTTTCAATAATAATTTCAAACCCCATCTTCTGCTTAAATAAATAGGAATAGTATAAATAATCTTCAATAACTCTTTTCAAATGTTTATTAATAAATATATGAAGAGGATTATTTCTTCTGACTAATTTCATCTGAACGATTAATGATGCCAGCCCTGAATAATGGTCCGGATGAAGATGTGTCAAAAGAATTCCATTAATATCAGAGAATTTAATATTCTGCGAAAGGAGACCCCTTGATATCCCGTCCCCCGCATCAATAAGCAGGTTGTAATTTTGATAAGAAACTATAAACGAAGAAAAATACCTTTTTAATGAAGCCTTTCCGGAACCTGTACCAATAAATATAATTTCCGGTTTACTCATGGAAGATCAACTATTCTTCCGTCTAATTTGAATTCTTTATTTATTACGTGAAGGAAATTTTCCGCCTCTTCCCTGCTTTCAAATTTGCCCACATATACAACTTTAAATGTAGTGCCGGCAACTATCTTATCCTTAGTCTCTGAAAAGAAGCCATTATCTTCAAAATTCTTTTTTAAAGATGCTGCATTTGATGACTGCGTAAATGCACCAGCCTGGATGGTGAATTTATATTTAGGTTGATCCTCTTCGGTTAATTTACTCGAACTTTTTGTCTCCTTCTTTGTAATCTGCTCAGTTGAGGGAATAGCTCTGTCTGCAATTTTTAAATAAGGTGAAATCGGGTAATCACTTTTCAGCTTATCCAGATTTTTTTTAGCTTTATCATAATCGCCGTTTGCGTAATTGAAAGAAAAAACTCTATAAAGCGCCGCATCCGCATACCTGCTTTTAGGATATTTATCAATATTTTTGAATAAGTTACAATTGCTTTATTACCATCATTAGTTAAAACACCTTCCAAAAACATTATTGAAGGACTATCCGGATTTTTTGCAATTAAAGAAGGAAGCTCAGCCTCAACAACTTTTTTGTTCCCGTCTTCTATCTGCTTTAAATAAGGAATTATATCTACATCCTGAGAATAAATAAACTGGGAAAGAAAAAGGATAAATAAAATTATAACTGTTTTCATTTAACTCATTATAATCAATTTTATTGCAAGATATTAATTATGTCATTAACCAATGGATTTATCCATTGGATTCAAATGATATACCCCCCACTCCCAAAACGGTTTCAACCGTTTTATATTGCAAGATATTAAATTGCTATATTGTTTTGAATCTCACAATCTAATCTTTCTCCTGCAATTTTGTAATCTTGTAATTGTTCCCCAAATAACGTCGCTGACGTAGCGCGATTTATTTTAACTCTTATATAATCTCCAACTTTAATATTTTCATTAAAGGGAATAATTACAACTTTATTTGTATCTGTCCTGCCTGATAAGAACTGATCTGACTTTTTACTTAAGCCCTCAATTAATATTATTTCCTCTTTATTGATCAAGTCCTGGTTCAATTCATAAGATATCTTTTGCTGAACATCTATTATTTCCTGGAGACGTTTGGTTTTTACTTCATCCGGCACATCATCTCCCATCTTATAAGATTTTGTCCCTTCACGGGGCGAGTACTTAAACATATAAGCCCCGTCATATTTGACTTCCCTCATAATATCCAGAGTCATAACATGGTCTTCATAAGTTTCTGTTGGAAATCCCGCAATTATATCTGTGGAAAAGCTTACTCCCGGAATTATTTTCTTTGCCTTCTCAATCAAATTCAGATAATGCTCAATTGTATATGTTCTGTTCATTAAATCAAGAATTCTGTTGGAGCCTGATTGCACCGGTAAATGGATATAATTGCATAAATTAGGATGTTCGGCAATTGTATACAATAGTTTATCCGAAAGATCCTGCGGATGTGAAGTGGAAAATCTAATCCGTATAGCTCTATCAACAACAGCGCAGGCGGAAAGTAAATCTGCAAAATCACTTCCATTATCAATATAAGAATTTACATTTTGTCCTAATAAAGTAACTTCTTTGAATCCTCTTTCAGATAATTGTCTTATCTCATCAACAATAGAGCTTAAAGCTCTACTTCTTTCCCTACCTCTTGTAAAAGGAACTACACAGAAAGTACAAAACTTATCACATCCTCTCATAACAGATATCCACGCCTGTAGTCCGTCTTCCCGGAAAGGAATTATATCATCATAAGTTTCGGTACGCGATAGCTTCACCCCGATACCCTTTTCCCCATTAAAAGCTATATCTATTAATTCTGGAAGCCTTCGATATTCATCAGGTCCCACTACTACATCAACAATCTTCTTTTTTTCTATGAGATCTGCTCTTAATCGTTCAGCCATACACCCGAGTATCCCTACAACCAGGTTCGGCTTAGATTCTTTTATATTCTTAAAATTTCCCAGCCTTCCGTAAATCCTTTGCTCGGCATTCTCCCTGATACTACAAGTATTGAGTAAGATTACATCTGCACTTTCGGCATTTTTAGTAATTCCATAACCAGAATTCTGCAAAATCCCGGATACAATCTCGGTATCAGCTAAATTCATCTGGCAGCCATAAGTCTCAATGTATACGTTATTTTTTTTCATATCCTCATTTCAAATTTCTGCAAATATAAGGTGTAAATTGAGTGGCTTTCAATTCCACATTTTCGAGTGAACATCGAAGACGTGATATTATTATTTTTAGTAAGGATGATATTGTTATTTATACCAAAGGTGATATCAATTTTTGAACACCGAAGGTGTGATATTATTATAGATAATAGAAAAGCAATAATATTTTAACCCCGACAGGGGTGAAATAATAATTTTTAAGAATCTTTATATCGAATTTACAATTTTTAAGAACAACAAAAAAATACTCTTTGAACTATCCTCTTAATGAGATTCAAACACCTTATAATCCTATTTTCTTCAGTTTCTCATATTGAGATTTTGACAAAAATGTCACTCCATTAAGTAATTTTCCCTTTAGTATTTAATATGCATTTTCACCTCCATCCTTCCTCCAAGCTACCTCCTAGTTACCTCCTAGTGAACATAACCCTAAAATTCACTAAAAACCTGCCAAAATTTATTAACACAAATCGAATCATCCGCCATTTTGGCAGACTCAAAATGATACAGATACTGATTTGTTTTGCTGATAACCTTAATGTTTTTAACTATCCACTTCCTCTGCTCCATTTGAAAGATTTGGAATAACTTCAATTATTAATTTTTTTTTACTAATTTAAAACCAATATATTGGAGGGTATATGAAGTTACAAATCATTCTGATTTCCTTATCTATATTCGCATTTTTGCTAACCGGATGTGCATCTATGAATGATGTGCTGAATTCAAAAGATGAAGGTACCGTACAGGTATATCCGGTAGATTCCGATCAAGCATGGGAAATTGCAAAAACTGTATTTAGGTGGGAAGGTACCGATGCAATCGAAGAGCATAAAGACCAGAACTACATGCTCACAAGCTCCGGTGCTAACTTTGTTTCAATGGGAGCAGTAATGGGAGCCTGGGTTGAACCAGTTGATGCAAACAATACTAAAGTTACTATAGTAACCAAAAGACGTATGGCTACTAACGCAGCAACTACATTAACCGAATCAACTTTTCAAAAAAGATTTGCTCAAGCCGTTGATATAGTTAAATCTGGAAAACCTTTGCCGGCTAATCCGCCGGATTGAGAGATCAATCAAATAATAAAAGGGGTATCAATATGAAGATTTTTATATGGTTCATATTGCTCACTTTCAATAATCCTCCTAAAAGAATAAAAGAGTTTGGGATATTATATGGTTTGTCATTCCGCCAAAAAGTAATGGTTGCAAATTTTACTGCCGGTTTAGGTTATATCAATGGAATTATGAGAGGAAAACAATTAGATTATGTCTATTATGAAGCTGTTAAAATCTCAAATATTTCTATTCCATTAGAAGCCAATTTTAGAATAGAATTTAATAAATACATTGCAATCGGAGGTTCTTTTTTTTCTAATTTAAATTATAAGAGATCATTTGTCGGTTGGTCTGCAGAAATTTTTATAGGAAAGTTAAGGTAATTCATTACCGCATCTCTCAAATACCTGACGAAATAGCGTAGGTTTGCCCCTGTTTTTTCCTTTCTAAGCTGCCTTTTCCTATAATCCCACCATATACCCTTGCTTTTATAAAATACAACCCTTAGAAACGAATTTCACTTATTTTCTCTTTACTCAAAATATCGACCTCTATTTGAAAACTATTCACTAATAGAATTCTCCATATTTTCAAAATAGCCTCCTTAAATCGCAGCTTAAAAACGAATCCCTAAATTAATCTGAATTGGTAGAATAAAATTAAATCGAACAATCTCTTGTAAAATTGAAAAGGTAAGTGACATATTTTTATTAATGGGAGTTATATATTCTATCATGAACATATTCAAGAAGTTTAAACTAACCGTCGGATATCCAAGTCCGATTCCAGCTCTTATTATCCATGAGCTATTGTTGATATATAATGGGTAGTTCAAATAACCGCCAACAGAGAAACTACCAGTTGGATTATTAGAATTTAATTGTTTGTTATTTAATTGATTATATAAAGTAAAATAATATCCATGGTTTATTCCTTTTATGGAAACAGATTCAGTTAATAACAAGAAAGAAATTCCATCTGAATTAAAACTATTTGTGTAATTAGGAAAATAACCAACCTGGAACCCCCAAAAACTCTCATTTGTAGTGCTGTCAATTCCATCTGAAATCTTAAATGCCAGGGCACTTGAACAAAAGGTAAAAAAGATTATTAAGAAAAAAATAATGATAACACTCTTTTTATTAATTGTGTAATGCATAAAAGTGTTGTTCTCCCTTGTTGATAAATATGTTTAATTCCTTCTCCCTATAGTTATTACCCCTTTGCCATTTTGCTGCCCTGCTAACATTATTAAATTTCCTTTCAGACTAATAGAATAATAATCAGCAGCAAATACATCATTATAAACTTTCCAGGTTGATCCATTGAAATGTGCAACTAATCCAAAATCACCTGCTACGAAAATGTCATTTAAATCATTCCCCCTTATTGAATTCATACTCACAAGCGGCAGCTTAATCTCTTCCCAATATCCTTTTTTATTTTCATAAGTTCCGCTTCCGCATACATATAGAAATTGTTCATTATTTGTCCATACCGAATACAGAAGCCTTTGAACACTCCATGAGACAGAATCCACTTTATTATTTTTTATTCTTAATATTTTTTTATCTCCGGGAGTAAAGAAAGAGGATACCGGACAATATGCTGTAACTTCATTATTATTGTTTACAATCCCCCAGATATCGGTAATAATTGTATTTGTTCCGCTTTCTATTTTTTGCCAGCTATTGTTTTGAAAATATTCAATTACACCACCGTCACCTACAGCATATATCGAATTAGTATCTTTGCCCCAAAGTTTTGTAATTGAAAAAGAGATAGGTGTAATCATTATTGCAGTTTGTTTATCCCCGTTCCATTGAGCAATCTGATCCCCATTCATTGCAACCCATGTATTTGATGTATTGAAGGCAATAATTGAACTAGTTGGATATGGTGTATGGTGTGAATCACCATGAACTGTGTAAAATTGTATTCGTAAAAAATTCCATTTCTCCCCATTCCATTTAGCAAAATTATATGGTTTTTGATCTGGTTGCCCTGTTGAGTCATTGATATAAATCTCTCCCCCTGCATAAGCTAGAGTATCATTTACAATTGCAACATCATTAATAACACTGCTTCCTCCATCCCCGAAGGTAAAAGTATTCCAGGTAAAATTATGGCTTGTTGTATCAAGAGTAGCTGATGTAACCTTTTCACTTTTACCTATAATTTTTCCATTTTGTGCAACTAAAGCTTGCAAAGTGTAATTTTTATTTGGTAGAAGTGAATCAATATAAACAACTGTATCGTTTTTAGGTGCAGTAAAACTTTTGATTTCTTTTTCATTACTGGTGATTATTATATCTCCACTTTCACCTTCAGCATTAACTTTCAACCATGCTTCTGTACTTGAAACAAGTTCAACAGAAAGCCCAATTGATGAGCTAACAGGAGGCTCAGCTGGATTGCACCCCCCTAAAATTATTATAAATAACAAAAGTACTAATGTTTTTTTCTTTATCATATAATTTTATCGGCATACCAATTATGTTCATATAAAAATTCGGTATCTTTTCATTTATTATTAAATAATTTGGGCATCTAGAATAACATTAATTATTCAATTCATGAATAAAAAGGACTTTCATTTCTAATCATATTAAATGCCAAGAACAGATCTGTTCCTCTTTCAATTGTCATTTTCAATAACTTGAGATAATCTGCGAAAATCAGTCAAATCTGGGTCATCTGCGTTCTATTAACTACCAAGCACTAGTCAAAATCAGTAGGTATCTCCGGATTTTCATAATGCTCAAAAATTCTTTTTATTTGCTTTCTCGTTGTCCTTGCTAAAGATAAATCCGGAATTTCATCCCGTGTAAAGAACTCAACACCATCAGTTTCAATACTTAAGCTTTTCTCACCTCCCACCAATTCACATTCAAAGAATATTTTATACACATGATATGGAAAGGGTGGTACATGCCCTTGCTTAGCTCTGTCATACACAGCAATTATTTTCTTAGCCTTAACAATAAATCCCGACTCCTCTAATACCTCCCTTTCTACCGATTCAGAAGGAGTTTCATTCGGGTCTGCCCATCCACCGGGTAATGTCCATCCTCCATCAGATATTTCTTTTACCAATAATATCTTATCCCCTTTGAAAACTGCTCCTCTCACATCTACTTTTGGAGTAGCATGCCCTTCCTCTTTACTAAAAATATTCTTTACAATTTCAAAATCTAAATCGGTATGGCATGTTATAATTTCTGCGGCTATATCTCTTATTTTGATATATCTATCCCTGTCAAATCCATTTTCAGAGTAATTTAATCCGTTTTGTGCTATAGCCTGGAGGCTTCTCGCCCATTCAATCCATTTAGGTTCCATATATTTGTTAATCATATATAAATTTGTTTAATGAAGTTACTCAAGTTGACCTTTTTTTGTATTAACCCCGGGATTAATCCCGGGGTTAAGGTAAACCAAAAGCATGATATTTAACTGTTTTAACAGTTTTCAATAATATATATATTAGTATTTGTTAAGAATAACAAATTTCTTAAAAAGAATGATTAAAATAGTAAATCTGCATAAAAGTTTTGGAAATAAACATGTGCTTAACGGCGTTAATCTCGAAATTGAAACTGGCGAGACTACAGTAATTATCGGAAGAAGCGGTGAGGGGAAAAGTGTTTTAATAAAACATATTGTCGGTCTCCTTTTCCCTGATTCCGGTTACGTTGAAGTTGAAAAACAGAACATATCTGAACTAAGCATCGTTGAATTGTATGAGTTAAGAAAAAAATTCGGTTTTCTGTTCCAGGGCTCCGCATTATTTGATTCAATGACTGTTGAAGAAAATGTTGCATTGCCCCTGATTGAATCAACCAACGGTTTTACAAAAAATGAAATCGATAAAACAGTAGCTGAAAAGTTAGAGCTTGTAGATTTACCTGGAGTACAAAAACTTAAGCCTTCCGAACTCTCGGGAGGTATGAAAAAAAGAGTCGGTCTTGCAAGAGCACTGGTCACTAATCCTGCTTATATCTTGTATGATGAACCAACTACAGGTTTGGATCCGATTATGTCCGATTCAATCGATCATTTAATTAAAGATTTAAGCGAAAAATTAAATGTAACTTCTATTGTAGTAACTCATGACATGTACAGCGTCAAGAATGTTGCTAATAAAGTTGCGATGCTGCACGAAGGAATTATCTACTTTAAAGGAACTCCCTCAGAATTATTATCTTCAAAGGATAATACCATTATTAATTTTATTAAAAGAACAGGCTTTTAACATCGAATAAAATAAATACTGCCTTAAGCACAGCATCATAAAAAAGTGACCCGTTTTGAATTTATATCACAGTTTTTTGCAGTTTATTTATATACATTATTGATGAAAATAGAAGAAAAAATTTACCCGTAAACGGGAGATAAGCTGATGTGTAGAGGTAGCAATACGATATTTTTAGTCGTTTACGGGTAATTTATATTCCCTCCGGTTTTAGCATTTTTCCAATAATATTAGCAAATTAACTCCATTAAAAAATTATCCTTTTCCATCCTGATGAAAGAACAAATTTCTATAATACAAATAATCCAATTAATGCTGGCACCCGGCTTAATGATATCTGCCTGCGGACTTCTATTGCTTGGAATGAATAATAAGTATTCTCTGGTCGTAAATAGAATAAGACTGTTAAATGAAGAAAGAAGAAAATTTTTTTCGAAAGCCGGTGAAAGAGATTTTAATTATGAAGAAACTATACGACTCGAAAGCATTTCAAAACAAATAAATGAGCTGGTTACCAGAGTTTCTCTTGTTAAAAATGCTGTCCTTTATTACACTATTGCTGTTGCATTATTTGTTATAACATCACTTTTTATCGGATTGCTTTATTTTTTCGAAGTTCCTGATTTGAATATTTTTGTAACATTCTTATTTTTATGCGGAATGATCTCTGTTTTAATAGGAGTTATTTTTGCCTCTATTGAAACTAAAAAAGGTTTCGATATTATAAAGCTCGAAGTTAAAATTGATGAGTAACCATTCCTTATTTTTATATCTGTATTCAGCCAATGAATAAAAACCGGGAATATAACCAGGAATTGTTTTTAGAGCCTGGAAATATGATTAGGCTCTATGCCAGAGGCGCTTTCCCTATGGCTGATGATAGTAACCGGTGAAATAAACTGGTATCTTCCCGAAATCAGAACTATCATACCCCTTAACAGCTATAATTTCCCCCGCTCTCTTAGAAAAACTATGGAGAAAATTGATTTTGAAGTCAGGTACGACTATGACTTCCTTTCGGTCGTAAATGCATGCGCTGAAAGAGAAAAGACCTGGATATCCAATGATTTAATAGAAGCATATCTAAGACTAAAATCACGAAGACATGTACATACTGTTGAAATATGGAAAGATAATGAATTGATCGGAGGACTTTATGGCATTACTTTTAAAGGTGCTTTCTTCGGTGAATCAATGTTCAGCAGAGTTTCTCAAGCCTCAAAAATTGCCTTAATTAAATTAATTGAGCATTTGAACGAAAGAGGCTTTACCCTGCTTGATGTCCAGTATATGACCCCCCATCTGAAGATGTTCGGCGCAAAAGAGATAAGCTTTGAAAGATATAACCGCCTGCTTTTAATTGCCTACGAAAGAAATGTACATTTTTAATTAAAAGTGAGATTCACCTCCAAGGTGAGCCTCACTTTATACCTTACTAGAACCTTGTCATTCATCATTAATTATTTTTTTAATTTCATCTAGCAATTGTTGCGAAATATAAAACCCTAAATCCTTAAGCTTTTGTACTTTTTCATAAGCATTTTTGACTAACCCTTCTTGATATGCTTTCAATAGAAATCCAATTGTACCTGATATATCCAAGTTAAAATCTTCAGCTATTTTACGTGCTTTCTTTTCATCAATCAATACTTTCATTTCATTATCATTGCTAATGAGATTACCTCTGCTTCACCTAGACCTAAATTTAGGTCTTTGATTAATAAATTGATGAGGTTACTTTGAGATTTCTTAATTCTGATGCAGGGTAATATAATGGCGCCAAATTCCTTTTTTACAGCTTCTGTAATCCATATTTCCGAATATACTTTACAAAGTAAGGGTAAAAGGTTTAGTTTATCTAAAGCTATAAGTACCGATGTATCAACAATAACTTTATTAGGCATTCTCTATTTCTTTTTTTAAATCAAGATCAGAATATTTAAAAGGAGATATGCCTTTTCGTAAAAGTATTTCTGCAAATGTCTTCTCGGAATATCCCGATATTTCAGATGCCTTTCCTAGTGATACAAGTTCCTCTTCAAATAGCTTTATAGCTAAAAGAAGTTTTACTTCATCCTCTTTTAGGCCGGGTATTTCAACTGATATATTCATATTTGTATTTATTCCATCCTTAATTAAAAAATAACTTCTTAATAAAATTAATATACGTAAAAAATTAACTTTATTTATAAAACAGATATAAACCTCACCTTGATTTTTTCCCAATTTAACTATAATATAGTGTACGTATGTTCACTATATTATTAGAGAATAATAAATTTTCATCATAAGTCTATTTGTATACATAATGAGAATAATCTTTCACTTAGACCTCGATGCATTTTTTGTCTCCGTGGAAAGGATTTTTAACCCGGCACTTGCCGGTAAACCGGTAATTGTAGGAGGTGACCCTCATGGAAGAGGTGTAGTAGCAGCATGCTCTTATGAAGCACGGGCATTCGGACTTCATTCCGCTATGCCTATAAGAACCGCTTTTAAGCTTTGCCCTAACGGAATTTACCTGCATGGTCATTATGATGAATATGTAAATTATTCAAAGACTGTGAAAAATATTCTGGAGAAATACGCTCCAGTAATTCAACAAGCATCTATCGATGAGTTTTATATGGATTTTACCGGCTGTCAATCTTTATACGGTCCCTTTTATAACTTCGCTCTTTCTATCCAGAATGAAATAGATAAGAAATTATCCCTCCCTTGCTCTATAGGAATCGGGACAAACAAAACTATTGCTAAAATTGCTTCCGATTTTAAAAAGCCGAAGGGAGTTACCTTTGTGGAACCGGGAGATGAAAAGAACTTCCTCTCGGTTCTGCCGGTTGAAAGAATCCCCGGTGTTGGGAAAAAAACATTACAATATCTCAACAACAGAGGTATTTATAATGTAGGCGAAATTGCTAATCTTCCCCAGGATTTCTTTGCCGCTGCTTTCGGTAAGTTCGGAATTGACTTATGGAAGAAAGCAAACGGCATGGGAACCGAATACTTAACTCTTGACCACGAACAAAAAAGTATATCTAAAGAAACTACCTTCGGAAATGATGTGAACAGTAAAAACCTCCTCGAAAATATCCTCTTTGAAATTGCCGGTAAGGTCTGCCAGACTTTACGGGATAACAATTTTCACGCATCAACTGTAACCATTAAGATAAGGCATTCCGATTTTAAAACTTATACACGCTCCAGAACCATAAAACATACTAATGACGATAAAATAATCTTCGAAACTGCATTGGATTTATTTAAAAAATCATATACAAGGAGAGTTTCATTAAGATTAATCGGAATAAAACTTACCGGCTTCACTTTATCATCCTACCAGGAAAATTTATTCGACAGAACTGAAGCCGCAAGAAAACGACTTATCGAAGCAGTTAATTCGATAAGAAATAAATACGGTTACACCTCAATCCAGATAGGAAATTATTAACCTTCGGGGAAGGTGGTTGGTTGTAGGTGGTTGCTGGTTGGTTGTGGTGGTTGTAGGTAGGCTTCGAAACTGGCATCAGATATCTTTGCATCTTTTTACTTGTATCTTTTTACCTGTATCTTATCTGTCCGGTATCCTGCATCTGTTATCTTCTTGTACTCAATACTCAAATCTCAATACTCAATACTAACTGTTCTACCAATATTGATGTACACTTTTCCGTATATGCTTCTCATAAATACTCCTCACTTCTTCCATTGTATCATTGGAAAGAGAAGGCATATCCGTTGAATTTATATTTTCTTCAACCTGATCTGCGTGTTTAGCACCGGGAATTGCACAGGTTACTGCATCAAACATTAAAATCCACTTCAAGGCAAATTGTGTGAGGCTCATTCCTTCAGGACAAATAGTCTTTAATTCTTCAACTGCTTTAAGCCCGGTATTATATTCTATACCTGAAAATGTTTCTCCTCTATCAAAAGACTCGCCATTCCTGTTAAAATTTCTATGATCATCCGGAGCGAATTTAGAATTACTATTTAATTTACCTGTCAGCATTCCCGACGACAAAGGAACGCGCGCTAATATTCCTACCTTGTGTTTTTTTGCCTGTTCAAAAAATAGTTCAGAAGGACGATGCCTGAACATATTAAATATAATTTGCACACTTTGAACATTGGGATATTCAAGAGCTTTTAATGCCTCTTCAACTTTTTGGACACTTACTCCGTAATATTGAATTTTTCCTGCGTTTACCAAATCATCAAGAATATCAAAAACTTCCGGCATATAGAACACTTCCGTCGGGGGACAATGAAGCTGAAGTAAATCAATTGCCTCTGTTTCCAGGTTTTTTAAACTTCTCTCCACAAATGAAGTTAAATTTTCACGGTTATAACCCTCTGCTGTATGCGGATCTAATCTTCTGCCTGCTTTTGTTGCAATGAAAAAATTTTCACTACTCTCCCTGCCTAATTTTGCTAATAACTTTTCACTGCGTCCGTCACCATAAACATCTGCCGTATCAAAAAAATTTACTCCAAGTTCTAATGCTTTATGCAAAGCTGCCAGTGATTCACTATCATCCGTACTGCCCCATGCCCCCCCTATTGCCCAACTGCCGAAACTTATTTCTGAAATCTCCCAGCCGGTTCGTCCCAATTTATTATACTTCATTATTACCTCAATTATTTTTTCTACATATGAAAAATAAATCATGAGGTATATAATTCCAATTAATTCCCGGAAGGTAGAGAAGAAATTCACTTTATGGAATATACCATTGAAAGCCCCATATTATTTTTGCTAAAATTAGGTAGGATACAAAATCTATCCATATTATTAATTTCATCGTAGTCATTATCACTGGATTTAACCGGAGAGACAATATTTCCAAAAGAATATCCTAAAAACATTCCAAAGGGTAAATCACTATACCAGTGCATCCCTTTACCTACCAATCCTACTCCGATTAATCCCAGCAGCGAATATCCGACAGGCTTAATCCATTTAATTTCAGGATAATTATTTGCTATAACTGTTAAAGTAGCACTAGCCGTAGCAATATGTCCCGATGGAAAAGAAAAAAACTTAGGCTGATTTTTTTGATATTCTTTTAAATTCGGAAAGATGCGCCATTTGCCTTCAGATCTCGTAGCCATTATGGGCGTTTCTCTTCCCGATATTCTTTTTAATACCTGGATACAAATTCCGGAGGCTAAAACAGCCTCCGAAATATTAAATGCTGTTTTCAGGGCCCTTTCATCTTTGAATATTATACCGTAAGCAGAAAATAAGCCAGCTAACAGAAAATGATATTTCCCATCACCCATTGAAACTGCGAAATTGTCAATGCTGCGGAATGTATAATGCCTGTTATAATTTAGCCGTGTCTGCCTCCATGTTCTTTGATCAAGGTTTAATAAAGAAGATGTAATAAATGTCAGACCTACAAGAGAAGTTGTATTCTTTGGTGGATACGGTTTCATTTATAAAATTGTAGTAATCGGATGGTAAATGAGAAAAAATAGTATACCATTCGGTTTTATCTATTTGTGGAATGTCAGCTTTAAGACCCAGCATTAAAATTGTGCTGTCCGTTTTTACAAAGATATTCTCCTTTTCAGGTTGTGAATATAAATTTGTAATTGAAATTAGTACAATTAAAATATATAATTTATTACTTATCATATTCTAATAGGGACTTTATCCCAAACTATTCAGAAAATTAAAATTGATAGCTGAACGTTAATCCCTTGCTTCCGTTCATGAAATAAGGTAAAAAGCTTAAGGACTGTTTTTCATTTTTATCATTTGTTTTTACTAAATATGAAGGGTGGGCAGCTATTTTTCCAAATAAATAACCAAGTGTTATACCTAAAGGATAATCACTATACCAGTGAATGCCTTTATTAGCCATTCCAAAACCTATAAAACCTGCCAGAACAAAACTTGCAGGTTCAAGCCATTTTATTTCCGGATAATTTTCTGAAATAACGATAAAAGCAGCCATTGAAGTAGCAATATGCCCTGAAGGGAATGCATCATAAGCCGGGACATGTTTATGATAATCAATCTGATTCGGGAAGAATCTCCATGCTCCTCCTGTCTTTGTTTCAACAAAAGGACTTTCTCTCCCTGTTAAGTGCTTTATTACCTGAACGACTGCCCCTGCAGATAAGAACAGCCTCAACAGTCTGACTTGCAGTCCTTATTGCCCTATTATCACTTGCAATAAATCCATATGCACCAAAAGCAATGGCAAGCCCGAATTGTGTTCTGCCGTCTCCTACTTCAGTAAAAAAATCACTGAAGCTTTTGTTAAAAGGCGTTCTATTATAAAACCTTTCGGATTCCCGCCATGATTTTTCATCGGTCATAATTAAACCGGCAGTTAAGACAGCTATCCCTAGATACTTTGGAATATTTTCCGTAGTAAATTCCTGTTTATAATATGATAGCCAATCTGAGGGTAAATTGGTTACCATCGAATACCATTTGGGCAATGGTTCACCATAAGTAGAAGTTGTGTCGCTTTCTGAATTCCCACTGTTTAACTTTGTTAAACTGTTGGGAAGTGCAGATAACTTGTGTGTTTCTATTATTGAAATTGAGGGTACTATTATTTGTACAGTTCTTATTTTTAATTCCTCACCCATTTCAACGGATAAATACGGCTTTTTTAATAAAGAAAATTGTGGAAAGATTTGGATTAAAAATAGAAAGCAGCAAAAAAGTGTTTTTACAATCATGTCCTTTTTTTGAATAATTGTTGATTGATTAAATAATTGCTGCTAAAAAGTTTTTTATTTTGAACGATAAATAATATTATTGCATTCAAATAGTCAATATCTATTAAAAACATATATTGTAAAACACATAGACCTCCCTAACCTCCATGGTTTTCCTAAACCTTGGAGGTTTTCTCGAATAACCATGCGCTTTTCGTGACAATTTTTCAATAATTAAAGAAGAATTCCGGGATAAAATTCTATATTGCTTTTCTTATTTTTTTATAAATATTTTTATAAAATTGAGAAAGATAAGGTTGTTTATATGAAACCGCACATAATTTTGCTAACCCTGTTATTTTCATACTCTTTAATTGGCGCAGTATCATGCGGAAATATTAGATCAAATACATACTCCACCGATGGCACCAAAATAATTGATGAGGACAGTACTAATTTTCCAATAAAAAAATCAGACGCAGAATGGAAAAAAACATTAACTTCCTCGCAATATTATATCCTTCGAGATAAAGGAACAGAACTCCCGTTTACA
Organism: uncultured Ignavibacteriales bacterium; assembly: GCA_963848195.1. Taxonomy (GTDB): domain Bacteria; phylum Bacteroidota; class Ignavibacteria; order Ignavibacteriales; family Ignavibacteriaceae; genus CAVQBP01. The sequence continues at coordinate 94,598 of CAWKCY010000004.1, forward strand.
GGAAAATATTACGACAATCATGAGGAAGGAGTTTATAAATGTGCAGGCTGCGGACAAATCCTTTTCAGCTCAGATTCAAAGTTTGATTCAGGTACCGGATGGCCAAGCTTTTGGAAACCATATTCACCCGGCAGTGTTGTTCTAAATGAAGACTATAGCCTGGGAATGGAAAGAACTGAAGTCCTATGCAGTAAATGCGGAGGTCATTTAGGCCACGTTTTTGATGACGGCCCGGCACCAACTTATAAAAGGTACTGCATCAATTCCCAAGCCCTATTATTTCAAAAATCAGGTAACCACTAATTAATTGTGGTTACCCTTTAAATTTTGAAAACTCTAGTTAATCCTAAACCTCAGATGTTGCTCCTCGAAACCTATCACATTGTCCCGTCATGTAAAACTTTCTATAACTAATTCCTATCTCACAATTAGCATCCCCGCATTAACAATTAACAATTAACGATTAACCATTCTACACACCCGAGATTCTCTTCTTATACTCATCCAGCGCTTCAACCAATCTCTCCCTTGCCGTAGTATCACCCGCATTATGAGAAGGATGAATATATAATTTAACACCCCGTTCGGCTAAAATTTCCGCTACTGTAGTTACTGTCATCCAGACTGCAGTTACAAATGCAATAGTTGATACAGGTCCTATTTTATCTTTATGATTTTTTAACGGCACCGAAGCATCTTCTATTGGTGCACATGAATCAACAACAATATCTGCAATATCGAAGATAGTTTTTCCGGATGAATGTCTTGTCTTTTTACCTTTGGCTGCCTCAGCAGAACCAAATACTATTACCTTCATTCCTTTTCGCTTTGCTTCAAGCGCAACATCAATATTAACATTATTTATTCCCGAATGAGAAAAAAGCCACATTACATCTTTAGTATTGAAATTATAGCCTTTCATTATTTCGATACCGTATCCTTCAACTCTCTCAAGAAATACAAACTCATGGACATTCATTCCTCCCACAATATTTGTAAAAAAAGTTAAAGGCAGTTCAATCATAGGATGAAATCCGACAAAGCCTCCGATTCGCGGATACATCTCTTCAATTGGTAAAGTTGCATGTCCGCACCCGAATGTATGTACCCAATGCCCCGATTCTATTGCATCTGCCATTATTTCGGCTGCTTTACTTATATTTTCAAGCTGTGTCTCTTCAATTTTATCCATCACATTCCGTGCGTTATTCAGCCATTGTTTCGCTAGCATTATTAACTCCCTTTTTTAATTATATATTATTATTTACTGTTCGTTTAACTCTAATTATTACAATTGAAAGAAGAATCGACATAAAGACAATACATATTATTAACAAAGTAGTGAACTGCTTTATGCCGTAGGTATGAGCAACCAGGCCAACCAGATAATTGACGAGCATATTTCCAATCAAAGATATAACTAATACGATACTGAAAGCAGTTCCCGATAATTTTGAATAAATTTCACCAACATATCCAAGCGTAAGCGGAAAACCGGCTGACAAACCAATTCCTAAGAATATCAATCCCAAAACAGCCACTCCATAGGATGATGTATATATCAAAATCATTGTTCCAATAAAAGCCATCCCAAGGCAAATGAACATCACAACATATGATTCCAGCTTTCTTAAGATTCCTCCTAGTAGTAATCTTGTAACCGTAATACCCATAACAAAATATGAAAGTGCAAATAATGCATTTTCGGAATTAACCTTTAAATCTTTAATCAAATATGTTGTTGTCCAGTTATTTACGATCCCTTCCATACCGCTTTCAAAGAAAAGTACAAATCCGAATAAAAGCAGAACCGGTTCTTTAATTAAATTCAATCCTTCTTTTATCGGGAATCCCTGAGATTGTTTCGGGATGGGGAACTTCACTATAATGAAAAAAATAACAGGTATAAAAACGAAGAATCCGATTCCCGAGATGATACTCGACTGAGAAAAGGATTTGGATAATAAACCCAGTATCGCCGGCATCCCTAAAGCTCCGATTCCAAAGAATACTCCAAGGTAGCTTAAGCTTGCTCCCTTTCCTTCTGTACTGATATCAGCAACTAATGCATTTGTCCCGCCATTGATAACACCACCGCCAAAACCTATTAGAAGCATCGATATCTGCAGAACAAATAATGTTTCTGCATATGCAATCCCCTCTAACCCGGCTAGGACCAGTAGAGAACAAATAATTAATAAGATTTTATACCCGTATCTATCAACAATAGGCCCGAAAACTAGAGAACCTGCAAGTATTCCGAATGGTAATATCGATGCAAGTGTTCCAACTGAAATTTCATCGAGTCCAAACTTAGCTGTAACGGAAGGTAGAATTGAACCAAGTGAAATAAGTACAATTCCAAAGAGAAGCATACCTAGACAGGCTGCACTAAATACTAGTTTTTTATTATACATCCCTATTCCTGTTTTAATTTTCAGTTATTGTTTGAAGTGCTAAGATATCCCGCTCCGAATAATCCGGCATCCCCGCCCAGTTTGGAACCTTCTAGCTTTACCTGGTTAATACTAATCGGCTGCGCCCATTTTTTTGCTTCATCCTTAATTTCATCTAATAAACTCAAAGCAGGCCCGAATACACCTCCGCCAAAAATAATTTTTTCCGGGTTAAATAAACTTACAAGATTTGCCGCTGCCATTCCCCAAAACTCAACTGCCTGTTTTATTACTTTTTCTGAAATGGAGTCCTTTTCTTTATAACCATCGAAGATATCCCGTGTATTCAACTCCTCAGTATTCTTTTCTATTAATTTGCCGTTGTAACTTTTATCATTTTTTAGATATTCTTTAGCTACTCTTACTAATCCTTCACCCGATGCATGGTATTCAAAGCAGCCGCAAGATTTGTACTTATCATAATAGGGCTTATCCAGAGCCAGCCATCCTATTGCTCCGGCTATATCATTTGAACCCCGTACAGCTTTTCCGTCAATTAATATTCCTGCACCTATGCCTGTTCCAACTGCTAAAAATACTGCATCTTTACACCCTTTGGCAGCACCCTGCCAGACCTCTCCCAGGATGTAACAAGAACGGTCACTATCAATATTTATTTTTATTTTATCATCATTAATTACGGATTTAATTTCATCCATAAGTGGATAGTCTTCCCATCCGGGAATATTCGGAGCCCAAACCCTCCCTGACTTTAAATAACTAATTCCAGGAACGCATATTCCTATTGCTTTAACATCATCATTTTTAGTTAGTAAGCCTTGAAGCATGGATTTAATTAATTCACCAACATCCTTCCCCTGACGTTTTTCTAATTGAAGATTCTCTTTATGTAATATTTCTCCTTCATTGCTGAATATTGCACCCGCTAATTTTGTTCCTCCTAAGTCTAATCCTATAACCGGCATAAAAAATTCCTAATAGTTTAAAGATGTAATCTTATTTTCATTTTATTTAATAATGCTGTCAGTTCAATCATAATGAATGCGAAAACAATCGACCGGATAAATCCTGGGATTCCCGAACCGAAATTTCTATTTATAAATGTAAAACCGGATATTGCGGCAATAGAATAATAAATATCAGGGAGCAGGTAAGCAAGCAAGGGATTTCTTCCTGCAGGCTCCAGAAATTCGAACCATTTATTCTTCTTCTTCAAATCTATAAGCCAATAAAAAAAAGCAAATATCCAGCCACAATAAGCGGAACTATATAAGCCCCATGCAGGAGTAGCATAAATCTTGGAAATACCGTAAATAGGCGCTAAGTATTAAACCTGCAATAAATAAGACAGCAGAATAAATAATAATCCAAATTATCCTTTGCCTTGGCATGATTTTGCAGGAGCGGCTTCAAAAAATAACATCGAAATAATTAACCCTGAAATGGCAATAGCAGTATGAACTCCGATATGTTCTCCGACAAGCAAAAAGGGTTTTGCAAAATTAAATCCCCCCGCAGAATCAATAATATAAATCAAGTAAAAGAAGATTAAGCTTCCGATCATTCCCCAAAACTTTCCTTTGATTAAGAAATAAGCAATGCATGTAAATAAATAAGCCCAGCCAATAAGACCAAGAATACCCCACCATTTTGTATGAAGCCATGAGAGATTATTTTCTGTCCCGCTTCTGTAAATTACAGCCAGGAATATCAAAAGAGCTATCCCCAGAGACCTCAATATTATAAATATTATCTTCTTTTTTCCTTTAGTATCAGGATAAATATTCCACGTTAATATTGCACCCATAAAAACAAGGAACATCCAGATATGCCTATTCATACCTGTTGCCTGTTCGTTAAGACCTGATATATTTACCATTAAAATACCGAGTACCAGTAATCCTGCAGTCCGGATTAAAATATGTTTCCATAAAGTTAAATAGCTATCTCCTTTTTCCAGCCTTTTATTTACTGCAAAAGGAATTGCCATTCCTACTATAAAAAGAAAAGCAGGAAAGACTACATCAACAAAAGTCATCCCGCTTACATTTTCAGGCATATGTTCCAGCCATTGAGGCATTCCCCTTACCGAAGCCAGATCATTCACAAATATCATTACGAATATTGTCAGACCTCTGAATATATCAATAGAGTCAACCCTGCTCGTTATCTCAGAAGATAATTTGTGAATTTTCATATTAACGCTATACTAAATATTAAAGATGACATCTTTACTTATTTAAATTAAGATTTTAACTAATCTTACTCTCTAATAAAAAATTGATATAATTATTCTTCCTAAAGATGTCAACTTACATCTTAATATCTAAAATAATCCGGTAGAAATTTAGAAGTGCAGCAATAGAAATGTCAAGAATATTTTTTTTAAAAAATAATAGTTGACTTTCATATTGGAATTTTTAAGGAGCTAAACTAAAACTTTTTCATTACTAAATGACCGGCTCCATAAAGTCCGGCATCAGCCCCTAAAAGGGATTTGGTGAATCTAACATCTTTCATAAATATAGGCTGCGCCCACCGTTCGGCTTCCGCTTTAATTTCATCTATAAACTTAAATGCTGGTCCGAATAATGACCCCCCAAAAATTATTATTTCCGGATTGAATAAGCTTATAAGATTTGCTGATGTTATTCCCCAGTACTTGGTGCACTCCTTTAAAATTTTTACAGCTATCTTATCTTTTTTATTATAGGCTGCAAAAACATCCGGGATAGTTAATTCTCCGGAATCTTTTCTCCTCAGTGAACTATTATATTTTTTATTCCTTTCCAGTTCTTCTTTTATTGACAGCAAAATACCTTTACCCGAAGCTTTATATTCAAAAAACCCGTATTGCTTATATTCCTCTTTAAAATACTTATCCATTGCCAGCCATCCTACTGCAGCAACTCCGTCATTAAACCCATGAAGGATTTTTCCATCTATTAATACTCCTGCACCTATTCCGCTCCCTATTGAAAGATATATTGCATTCCTTGACTTCTTTGCTGCACCAAGCCACTTCTCTCCTAGTATATCGCATGTTCTTTTCCCGGCTATTTTAACTCTTATATTCTGTTCCATCAACTGGCTCATATCCTGTTTAAGCGGATAGTTTTCCCAATCCTTTATATTCGGAGCCCAGACACGGCCTGTTTTTGAATAATAAATACCCGGAACTGCTATTCCCACAGATTTTATTTGAAGGGGTCTATTTTCAAATGTTGAAAGAAGCTTTTTGATCTGCTTCTGAATTAGTATGCTTAATTCTTTTCCCCCGGTCCCGTTTAACTTTATACTTTCCCTTTGAAGAATTTTTCCTGTCTTGCCTAATGCAGCAAAAGTTACATTTGTACTCATTAGATCAACTGCGATGAGTGCCAAATGAGGACTCCTATCTAGTATTTAATTAAAGATTTTTAATACGGGTAAGTTAATTATAAAGCTGTGACTATACAAAATAAATTTTTTAAAAGCAAGAAAAATTTTTAAAAATATTTATACTTGAACGATAATACTTTATTGAATAATTTTTTAGTTGAAAAGTTAATTAAACGATCGGCTATCGTTAATATTCGGCAGAACACTTAGATTTAACTAATAATTTTCTGGTATATTATAGGGTAGAATATGAAACATATTTACTTTTTGAAAATACATTTTTTATGCCTCCTTCTCATAATTTTAAGCTTATTACCATCGCATAGTCTTTTAGCTGCAAATGGAAAAATTACCGGCAGAATTACAGATGCATCTTCCGGCGAGCCGATCCCTTTTGTAAATGTTGTTATTGTTTCTACTACTCTCCCTAATGGCAAAGAAGTATCTACCGATATCCCCATGGGTGCAGCTACCGATAATGATGGATACTATTTCATTTTGAATGTTCAGCCGGGACTCTATTCCATTAAAGCCAGTGCTGTTGGTTATACTGCAATCATTCAAAAAGGTGTTAAGGTAGAGTTGGATAGGACTATTACACTTGATTTTGAATTATCCCAGACAGCGATAGAAGTAAGTCAGGTAGTTGTGGTTGCAAAAAAAGAACTTGTTAAAAAGGATGTCTCGGCAACTCAGGAAATTATCGAAAGCTCCCGGCTCGAACAGATGCCTGTTACAAGAGTTGATGAATTTATCGGAACCGTTAAAGGAGTCCAGCTTGTAAGCGGTTCTGAAGGAAATGGTCTCAGTGTTCGAGGAGGCGCTATTAGAGAAACTGACGTTAGACTGGATGGAATTTCATTAAGGGATCCTAGAACCGGGAATTCTTACCTAGCATTAAATAGCACCTCAATTAAGGAAATGCAGGTGTTAACTGGCGGTTTTGAAGCAAAATACGGGGATATTAGATCCGGTTTACTGAATGTGGTAACTAAAGAAGGCTCTCGTGAAAGATATACCGCATCTTTTAGACTTGATGTCACTCCCGCCGGTCAAAACAGATTTTTTGGAACTAATCCATGGAGTACCGATTCATGGTTATATAGATTATTTGCCGGTGATTATGCCATGCATGGATATCAGCCGAGCGATACTCTGCTGTCTGCCGATCAGCAGGTTCCTACCAGCTTTAGAAACTTCAAAGGATGGACTAATAAAACAACCGGTCCTGCAGCTTTGGATTCAACTCAAAGAAGAGATTTATGGCTAAAACAGCATCCAATGTATAACTTTGCAAATAAACCCGATTATTTCGTTGAAGGAACAATTACCGGTCCGGTACCCGGTGCCGATATCCCTATCTGGGGTGACTTTGCAGAAAAATCTACCTTCTTGATCGGTGGGAAATATGAAAATTCACAATTAGCTTTTCCAACCGGGCCTAGAGATAATTATGTGGATTGGAATGGGCAGCTAAAATTAACAACCCTTCTGCAAAGCAATATGAGACTATCGGTCAATGGATTATATGCTGAGACCAATACCAACAGCGGAGGCAGAGCAACCAGCTTCGGAGGCGCATTAACCAACCAGGCTTCCAGTTTCTCTTTCTTAAATAGTACGCAAAGTTCCGTAAAACAGCAGGGAAGTCTGTTAGGAAGCGATAATATCTTTCAAATGTTTAATAAAAGCAGACTTCAATTTTATACCCAAAGATACTTTATTGGTGGTGCTAAATTAACACATACTCTATCCGATAAATCTTTTTATACTTTAGATTACCAGATGGGGTATACTGATCAAAATCTCTCCCCTTTTGCTATGGATACAAGTATCGCAAGTAATTATGTTTATTATTATAGCCAGGCTGCTAAGAGAACCTACAGATTTTTAGTTCCGGATTATGGTTCTCCAAATGCTTCAACAAACTACCAGACTGATGTTCTCGATATGTTCCGTTTATCCGGCGGTCCACAAAGAATTGATTCATCTTACTCCTGGGTTTTCAGTTTAAAAGGTGATTTCACATCCCAGATTGGCAGGCACCATCAATTTGAAGCAGGCTTCGATGCAAAATTTGAAGACTTCTTTATTTATACCGGTACATGGTTTCAATCACAGCTCTCTTATACACCCGATACATGGCAGTATCTTAAATCCAAAACTCTTATGGTTGGATTATATGCTCAGGATAAACTTGAGTTTGAAGGGATGATTCTAAACGCCGGTTTAAGATTGGATTATTTAAATCCTCTAAAAGACGGATTCCAGGTAGGATTTCCGGAAGACCCTGATTATGCTGCTTTATTAAATGATATTTATCAAAATCTTCCCGGTGCCTCAGGTTCGTGGGAAAGATGGGCAGACTTCAGGTCTTTGCTGCAGGATCCCCCTGGATGGCCGAGAGAAGATAATAAAGTTCAGGCTTATTTATCTCCAAGACTGGGTGTATCATTTCCTATAACTGAAAGCAGTAAATTATATTTTAATTACGGTCATTTTTATCAGAGGCCTCCTGTTGATTTTATGTACGACTTAACCGTTGTTCAAGGAGGTGTTGCTGTTCCAACACCGGAACTCTCCATGGCAAAAACCATATCTTACGAATTTGGATATGAACAAATGATACTTAACGACTTTATCGTCAATATTACTGCATATTATAAAGATATTTCAAATGAACCGCTTCCAAGAACATATAAAAACTATTACGGCGATAACCTTGTTACTAAATATTTCCCTGATGCTTATAGAGATATAAGAGGAGTTGAGCTGAGACTGGAAAGACCCTTTGGCAAGTTTGTTACCTTTAACGCTATGTATGATTATATGGTTCAAAGCTCCGGGCAAAGTGGTTTGGATGTGGTTTATGAAGATAGATTATTAGCCCGGAATGGTGAGCTTAGAAACCCCAATATGATTACAATCGATCCTACTCCACGTGCTAATGTTACTCTAAATCTTCATACTCCTTCTGATTTTGGTCCGGAACTATTAGGAGTAAAATTATTACAGGATATATATACCAATTTCTTTTTTGAATGGATAGATGGAGGCAGCTTCCTGTTAACACCTGCCGATAATCCTAATAAAATTTATGCCGACATTGTTGATTACTGGAACATTGATTTTCGGGGTTCTAAATCTTTCTCAACTCCATGGGGAAGTATAGACTTTGTTGTTACTATCGAGAATTTAACTAATAATAAATGGTTAATCCCTGCTAATATGACACAAACTCAATACGATGAATATAAAAGCTCTTTGAGAACCCCGGATAAGGGGGGAAATGATAAATGGGGGCAATATAAATCAGATGATAATCATATTAAAATCGGTTCATGGACTGCCCCGATATTCTTAAATCCACGAAGATATATAATCGGTATGCGGCTTAATTTCTAAATAACTACCGATTGATAATTTTAGGTAAGAATGAATTTTTTGAGACAAGGTAAAAAAATGAATAAAAAAATTTTAATCTCTTTATTTGCAGCTTTGATTTTAATTACTTTCAATAATATATTATCTCAAGAACGTGTTGAAAATCCTCCACCTATGAACATTAATGTCGGAAGCTTCAGCCTCAGTATGAATAAACTTATGGGAGATGGAGGCTTACAGTCTCAGTTTAGCTGGAATTTAACCGGAGAAGATCGCCAGAATACCGAGCTTTTCTATTGGCTTCAGGATCAATGGCAATCAAATATGTTATACCAGATCCTTAATCCTATTAGTCTTGATGATAACGGTATCCTCGATGAATTTGGTAAAAAAGCGGCAATGATAACCAGGGGAGATGCTCTAACCAACTTTGGAACGACTGATTGGGCTTATGAAGTTAGAAGATATAGACCACCACATATTTCGGTTGACGATATTCAGCTGGATGCACCATACAGATGGTATGTTGATCCTAATCTTAAAGCCGATGAAAAAATAGTCTTTGAAGATGTGCTGCCGCAGTTTGGTATTAGAAGTCATGTTGAAATATATGCTTTCAGCAATCCTAATAATTCAAATTACTTTATCTGGAAAGCTACTCATAAATTTACCGGTGAAATAAAACTTCCTAGAAATTCCGCTTCTCCGCGCGATACTCTGCCTGATCAGACAATAAGATTCTGGTGGCCTATTTCCTTCAGCTTCGGTCCTACGAAAGCCGGGGAAAGGTATGTTACAAATAATTATGCCTATGAAGGTGAAGACGATCTCGATTCCTGGTTTAAAAGAAAATCTCAATTAGTAACTAATGGAACCAGGGATTCTCTTTATGTTGCTTATTATTGGGATTCAGCAAACCCCCAGACTCAAAGTTATCCGAATGGTTCGAAAGATGATACCGGCGACCCCGATAGAAAAACAGGACATCTTTATTCTACACAGGTTCCAGGTTATTCTTTATTATATGCCGATAAAGCTTATAATCAGAAAATTGATGATCCAAACCAGCCTTATGCTATGCCCCATGCATCTATTACTCTGGATCTATGGGGAAGAAGGGATGCCGGATTAAAACAAACTTATCGTGGTGATGATAATCGCGGAAGATTCCCGTTGGATGTAATTACATCAAAATTAGATACTAAACCTCAGAAGGGCCCCATGAGATTTATTACTTCAGGGCCTTATGAATTGACCAAAAATTCTACGCAGGGAAGGTTTGATTCAATAACATTTGTCTATGCTGTTGGGGTTAACGGACTTAATTGGAATGCAGCAGATTCTATCGGAAAACTCTGGATGAATCAGGAGATTACAGATGCAGAGAAAGACTCTATAGTTCTTACAAACGGCAAAGATTCTTTATGGCAGACTATGGATAGAGCCAATTGGGCCTGGAACAAGATTTAATAATGGAGGTTCTATTCCTGCTCCGCCTCCCCCTCCTGATATAATTGTAAATTCCGGTCCTAATATAATTACAGTTAAATGGTCATATCCTGATGCATCTTATTTTAATGATGCCGTTACTGGTACAGATGATTTTTATGCTTGGAGAGTTTATAGAAAAGAAGGTGCTTTATTGGTTAACGATCCTCTTGATCAGAACAGTGGCGAAAGATGGAAATTAGTATATGAAACAAACGATAAAAATACTACTTCTTTTGTCGATAAAAACGTAATTCGAGGGCTGGATTATTATTATGCCGTTACTGCAGTAGATAATGGTTCTCAAAATACCGACGGTCTATTTCCGGGTCAAAAATTGGAAAGTTCTCGTTTTATAAACCGTTCCCAGATTCCTGCAGTTCCTTTTCAGCCCGGATTAAATGAAACCGGGAAAGTAGTAGTAGTTCCTAATCCTGCTACGGTTGCAAGAGGTTTAAAAGGTTCTCCCGATAAAATTTCTTTCTTTAATCTTCCTATTAAATGTACATTAAAGATCTTTACTGAAACAGGGGACCTTATTACAACCATTCAGCATTTTGGTACTGCCGATGAAGAATGGGATCAAAGGACAGATGAAAATCAATATGTAACAAGCGGAATTTATATTCTGGCAGTTAGCGATGCACAATCTATTGATGGCAAATCACTTGACAATCAATTTGTAAAATTCATAATCGTACGGTAAAAATTTTATGAAGATATTAATATTAAAAAAATTTTTAGGGAAACCGCTAAATATATTCCTGCTAAGAGTATTTACTGTAATATTCATATTCTTTTTATGCGGATTATTAAATTTATCAAAAGCCCAGATAACTAAAAAAGCCCAGGTTGGCTTTAGGTTTTTGGAAAACCCTGTCTCTGCAGAAGTTATGGGAAGAGGCGGAGTCGGCGTAGCTACTACACTCACTTCAAATGGTATTTTCTGGAATCCCGCACTAATCGGTTTAATAGAACCAAATATTGACGTGAGCTATAATTATACAAATGGGATTGCTGATATAAATTATAGTGCTGTAGCTGCCGCAATTCATTTGGGTGATTTTGGAGTACTTGGTCTTAGTCTGCTCTCAATGGATTATGGAACTTTTGTGGGTACTGAAAGAGCTGATAATTCACAAGGCTATATTGAAACAGGAAATTTTACTCCTACCGCAATATCAATCGGTACTGCTTTCTCACAAAAGGTAACCAACAGATTTTCATATGGAATCCATGTGAAATATGTCCACCAAAACCTAGGATCTGTTATTTATAATGACTCAACTGGAGAATTGAAAAAATATGCTCAGGGTACCGTAGCATTTGACGTAGGAGCTTATTATGATTTTTTATACAATGGAATTACTTTCGGGGCTTCATTGCAGAATGTATCAAAAGAGCTGAAATATGAAACCGATGAATTTCCCCTCCCATTTGCAGTCAGCTTTGGGGTAACCGTTGAACCAATTCAATTTTTTAGTCAAGATGAAAAAACTTCAAGACTAATTTTGAGCTTTGAATCAAGACATCCGCGTGATTTCGGTGAAAAAATAAAATTTGGAGCCGAATATAGATTTATGGAAATGTTTATTGTACGTGCCGGTTATGAAATGCACTACGATGAACGGGGATTCTCGGCAGGTATCGGTATTAATCAGGAAATCTCAGGCATCCCTGTTAGGGTCGATTATGCCTTTGAACCTTTTGGTATTTTTGGTAATATTCATTTTATTTCTATAGGTGTCAGCTACAAATAATTTTTATGGGGATATTCTCTATATATGGTTATCCTGATCATTCAATATTCCTCTTATACTGAGAATGATAATTCCTGTTTACTATGAGAATCCCCATATTTATAATTTTCTACAAAGATTGACCTTAAAAAACTGCTGTTTTAATACTTATATTAGCGACAACCTTAATTTGTCATTCTGAACGGAACGGAGTGAATGAAGAATCTCTCACTCCTTCAATTTCAAACATTGGAATTAATGATGTTATCAATTGCAGTTGAAGCGACCTGTCCTTTGTAATAATCTCCATGTTTAATTTGAGCTTTTTTCATATTTTTCTTCATTCATATACATATTTATTCATCATGCAAAACTTCAATAAATAAAATGAAATCAATAAAAATCTTTCTATTATTAATTCTCTTAACCGGTTTTTCATTCCCCCAGCAAAGCTGGATTCGAATAAATCAACTGGGTTATACTCCAAATTCAATTAAAGTTGCTGTACTTGTAAGTAAAGAGAATTTGAATCCATCAAACTTTGAAATTTACAGTTCATCGGATAATAAATAATTTGGAAAGGGGATAAAATTTCCTCATATGGAAACTATGCATCCTTTAATTCAACCTTTAGATTAAACTTCTCCGAATTTAAAGAAGATAGGTGAATATTATATAAAATCATGGTGATGTAAAATCCCCTTCATTCCGGATTTCTAATGATGTATATAATGGTACTGCCGATTTCCTATTAAATTATATGAGAGAGCAGCAGTGCGGCTATAATCCTTTTTTAAAAGATTCATGTCATACTCATGACGGCTTTATCGTTGATAATGAAGCAAGGGAAATGCAGCATATAAATGCTACCGGCGGCTGGCATGATGCTACCGATTACCTGCAGTATGTAACTACTTCAGCAACCGCGACCTACCAGATGCTTTTTGCATATATGAAAAATCCGGATTCCTTTGTAGACAAATTCGATAAAAATGGTGATCCAGGTTCAAATGGTATTCCGGATATTCTCGATGAAGCTAAATGGGGATTGGATTGGCTTGTAAAACTGAATCCTAAATATGGTGAATTATACAACCAGATTGCCGATGATAGAGATCATGCAGGGTTCAGGTTACCGGATAAAGACTCCGTTAATTATGGCGGTCCTGATCTACAAAGACCGGTCTATTTTGTAACCGGAAAACCACAGGGAATTTGTAACTATAAAAATAGAACTACAGGGGTTTCCTCAGCTGCCGGGAAATTTGCTTCAGCATTTGCACTCGGCTCTCTGCTATTGCAAAAGTATTACCCTGAATTCTGTAAAACCATCAGCCAAAAAGCTGTTGATGCTTATAAATTCGGGAAAACAGATCTTGGAGTTACCCAAACTGCCTCATGTGTTTCTCCATATTTTTATGAGGAAGATAATTACGTTGATGATATGGAACTAGCCGCTGCGCAGCTTTCTAAAATTACAGATGATAAAACTTATCTTAAGGAGGCTGTTGACTGGGGGAAGCTTGAACCCGTTACTCCATGGATGGGAGCTGATACTGCCAGACATTACCAATGGTATCCATTTCTTAATCTCGGTCATTACCTCCTTGCGAAGGAAAATAATCAAAGTATATCGAAAATTTTTACTGGCTATATGAAAAAAGGACTGGATAGAATCTATAATCGAGGGAAAAATAATCCTTTTCTGATTGGAATTCCTTTCGTATGGTGTTCAAATAATTTTGTGACTGCGGCATTACACAATGCAGGCTTTATAATGAAATAACAAACGATTCAACTTACCTGGAAATGGAAGCAGCTTTGCGCGACTGGCTTTTCGGCTGTAATATCTGGGGTACCAGTATGATAATAGGATTACCTCAAAATGGTGACTATCCTTCCGATCCTCATTCTTCAATATATTTATTAACTCATAGACAGATAAACGGAGGTTTGGTTGATGGTCCTATTTACAATACAATCTTTAAGTATCTACAGGGTTTAAAAATTGTAAACGGTGATGAATATTCGGAATTCCAATCAAGTATTGCTGTTTATCACGATGACTACGGAGACTATTCAACCAACGAGCCTACTATGGATGGTACTGCAGAATTGACTTATTACCTATCAGCGATGCAAGCCCTAAGCGATAAAAATTCCAAACAACAAAAGACAAATTACCAAATAAGCTCCAAATTCTAAATTTCAAAATCTATACAATTCGACTAAACCGGAATATAAGACACGTCTAATACTCAATCTAAATTTATCCGATATCCTGCATCGGTCTCTGTACTCAAATCTCAATACTCAATACTAAATCTCACATCGATTTCTCAGCCTGTACATTTGCATCTTCAATCATTACCGGATAGGAATAACCTGCACCAAAATCTTTATTTACTGCAACTTTGCCTTCAACTACAACAACATCACCAACTCTAACAATATCTTTACTTGTTACCATCAAATCATAATCGTTTGAAGAACCGGTTCCATCTTGAATATGCACCCAATTGCGTCCCATTATATTCGGGTTAAACTTTGTGACCTTCCCTCTTATCCTAACTGTTTTACCTACAAGATCATCTTTATCTTCATAAATTTGCGCAACTGTTTTGCCGTCACTAAGAGGTTTAACAGAAACATTTTCTTTTTCAGTATTTAATTTCGGATGATTTGGTACCGGGCTAGCAGTTGTAGGTGTCTGGGATACGTGATCTACAAAAAGTATTGATTCAAAATCTTTATTTAATGCATCACTGTGGAAATTTTTCATTTCCATACTTTTACCAAAATATAATGTTTCTCCTTTTTTGACTTCCATCTGGGGGACTGCAATCCAGTATTCAGAATCATTTTCTTTCACTTTTAAATAAGTATAATTTGACGCATTAACATTATCTTCAACTACCACTTTATGAGCATTTTCGGCAGGCATAGAAGATTGGTTTGTACTCTCTTTAGCTGGTTCTTCTTTCTTTTCACATGCTGTAAAACTTATTCCCAACAAAACTACTATAATTATCGATAACCGGTGCATACTGTCTCCTTTAATAAAAAGTTAAATTTAATAATCGAATATAAGAAAAGGTTCATTAAAAAATGATGGATAAAAAATTCAAAAGTGAGGCTCACCTTGGAGGTGAACCTCACTTTTAAATAAAATAACTATTTGTGATTGTCTTCTTTACTTCTTCCCATTTAATTTTGTCTGATAGAAACTTCTGATTCACTTCCAATTCTATCCCAACATAATTTTTCTGATTAAACTTTTTCCTTAAATAAGAAGTAAATCCGTCTGATATTCCTAGATAAGGATAATTAAACCTTATTCTTAAATCTTTATCAACGGATAATAATTCCTCCTTAAATATAAATGCGAAACCTTTCTCTTTTTTCCTTTTGGGGTCATATAAAATTCCTATATCCGCATTTCTTTCTTTATTTCTAAATACAGGCGTAAATGTATGTACTGACAAATGAAGGACTTTATCTTCTTTGAATATCAGATCTCTAATTAAATCTTCAATTTTATTTCTATATGGGAAGTAATATTTTTTTAATATCTTATTTTTTTCATTTGAAGGCAAATCTTTTGAGAATTCCGAAAATAATGCCGGATTATAAATCGAGCGGTTCAACTCTACCAGCAGTCTGCTTATTTCAGAGTAATAGAAGTAACCGCCTGCTTTTTTTGATATGTGCTTTTGCCAGTTCTAATGCCCCTAAATCATATCCCCTGTGAGTTTCTAAAATCTCTCTACCGGATTTAAATAATTGTAAATAATCTTTGGGAATCTTATTTCCACCATGTTCACATGTAATAAGAACCTTCATGAAGTAAACATCTTATTATTTGTAAGACACTCCGAAAGATGGGTATAAATTTTTTTAATATTGGTATGAGAATAATCGTTATTTAATGATTTTATTATTCTTGATGATAAGCTGCCCTGTCCTAATATTATATCCATGTTTTTAAGCCATGGTTCATCACTTGTGTTTATGCTTCTTTTAATTTCTTTAATCAAATATTTCCATAATTCCCCTGCAGAACATTTTTTATTCTCAAAATACCCGAAATCTCTTAAATATTCTTCATCTTCAATTACTGCATTTTCTCCGTCTTTTATTATGCTAAGGAATATATCAGATAATCTTTCTTCATCCCATTCAATTTGTTTATCCAGCTTAATCCATTTTTCACTTATTAATAATTTCAGTGTATTTACAATCGAATAAACAATCGCAATATCTGCCGAAGGACATTCCTGAATATCGATGATTCTGATTTCAATAGTATTTCTCACAAATCGTGCGATGGCTCCCCTTGAATTTACCCATTCATGATGAAGAACTCCTTTTTTGTCAAAAGTTGATAAATCCTCATAAATTTTATTTAATATTTTATTTTCGTAGTCCGCTTTATTAAAAACCCTTTCGGGAATAACCTTTCCTGCGATTGATGGAATTTTCGATTGATTTTTTCTATAAACCTCAAGCCTGGTATCTAAATATCCTGAGACTTCCCCATCTATAAAAGGTGTACTTGCGCTTATTGCAGGGATAATTGGTAAAAGGAGCCGTATTGCTGCGTGAAGCTTTTCAAATTCTTCATCATTTGCAAAGGGAAGATTTAAATGTACACTCTGTAAATTAGACCATCCATGCCCCTTGCAATCAAAAATCCGGTTGTATGTTTCATAAGTAGCATTATATTCGTGCGGCCATAATATAGTTTCCTTCATTGGATTCATAAAAGGATGCATCCCCGTTGGTAAAAGTATACAGTTATAATTCAATAATATTCTATTTATATCCTGTACATTTTTATAAAAAACTTCATCAAGTTTATTTAAATCTTTTCTGGGTCCGTTGGTTTTGATTTCAATAACATGTAAAACCAATTCATTAGACCAGGCTGTCTCTTCAAATTCGACATCCGAAAGATATTCTCCAAGAACATCAAAAATTATTTTATCGGAGATTGGCTTTATAGAAAGAGAGTTTTTATCAACAATCATGTATTCCAGTTCAACCCCATAGCCCTCAAATAAATGAATGGAAGAAATCATAATCGCAGACTCTTAACCTTACGAATTTTATCTATTCTGTTTTTAAATGAATTCATGACGGTTAAATAAAGCTTATCCTTTAGTTCTAAATCTTCGATACCATAGTCGATACTGGGGTTATCATTTATTTCTATAATAAATACTTTATCTCCTTTTTGTTTCAAATCAACTCCATAAAATCCGTCGCCGATCTGATTAGCTGCTTTTAACGCAGTTTCAACTACTTTGGGAGGGACTTTCTTTATTGAGAGGGTTTCAAAATTACCATAGCTCGAATCTCCGGTTTCATTCCAATCATAAATTTGCCAGTGATTTTTTGCCATAAAATACTTGCAAGCATATAATGGTATTTTATCAAGCACTCCTATCCGCCAGTCAAAATCGGTTGGAGTAAATTCCTGCGCAATTATTAAATCAGAAGAATCCAACAATCTTTCAAGTTCTGTTTTTAGTATTGCTCTATCGCTTACCTTGGTTACTCCCTGAGAAAAAGAGCTATCCGGCTGTTTTAATACACATGGAAGCCCTATTTCCTTTTCTACTGATTTAATATTATCCTTATGTACTATAACTGTTTTTGGAGTCGGGATCTTTGCTTTTCCTAATAATTCTGCTAGATAAACTTTATTTGAACATTGCAGAATAGACCACGGATCGTCTATTACTACGAGGCCTTCGGCAAAAGCTCTCCTTGAAAATCTGTAAGTATGGTTCGTTACTGATGTTGTCTCTCTAATAAACAACGCATCAAATTCCGGGATTCGGTTGAAATCATCTTTCTCAATAACTTCTGTTCTAATACCAATAGATTCCCCCGCTTCAATAAATTTGTCTATTGCTTTACTATCTGACGGAGGTAATTTATCTTCCTCATTAAAAAGTATCGACAGATCATAATTTGCTCTTGGTATCTTTGTTGAAAAGTATCTTTTTTTCGAGAAATATGATTTAGCGAAATCCGTTACATACGGCTTGTGATTTTCCGGTATGTCAACAAATGAGATTGGAGATATATTCTGCAAGATCCATCTCTCATCATATGTGAATTTTGCACGTAGAAGAGGAGCCTGAAATAAACTGTATAATTGTGAACTCAATTTTTCATATTGCTTAGCCATATTTCTTCCGAAATAAATGCTTAAAGTAAATTCACCTGATTGAATTTTGGAAAGGCTCTTCTGAATTAATTCTTCAAGATCATCTGAAATAATCCTTACTAAAGACTTTGATTTTAAATCCTGAATCGTGGAAGTATTTGGAAATGCCCTATGTCCTCTGGCTTCAGCCAGAAGCGATACATAATATCCTGTACTTTGATATCTATAGGATTTGCATAGGTTAAATACTCTTGCAGATTCTATTTCTGCGTATTCATTCTCCAGTAAATAAGATTTTGCTGCTACAACTTCAACTTCTTCTATGTAAAAATCAAGGTCGGCAGGATTATTCGTTACTACAATTTTTCTCATCTTTTCTTCTTAGGCTCAATAATTAATAACTTGGAATCATAGGTTACAATCCCTAATAGGATGGAATTAATTAACCTGGTTACTTTGACAGAATAGTAATTGCTATTAAAGGGATGGTTAACATAAGGGTCGGCAATAACAACATGCCTTTTCTCTTCATCGTAACCGCATAATACTACAAAATGTCCTGTAGGATATCCTTTAACATCATTATATACTGATTTTTTATTTGTTAATGTATATTCTCGTTTACTCTGATATAAATACGTAGCACTTAGACCCGTTAATATAGGAATCTTTTTATCAAAATATCTCTTCAAAAGTAATGGACTTAATTCTTCATAAAGTATTTGTCCTCCGGCTTTTAAAAATTCTATATATGCTGCAGAGGATAGATGCAGCTTGCGGCTTTTTTTATAATTCAGCTGTTCCTTTAATTTCAATATCAAATCCTCATTCCCCTTAAACCAGGTAGGATCAAATATTTTCAAATTATAAGTATATATTTTTGCTTTATATCCACGTTCGAGGGCATGACATCCCAAAAGGACTGCGTGAGTTCCCCCTTCATCAAAATAAGTTACCTCCGAGATAACTTTTTTTAAGCTGATCTTATCCCCGTAATATTTGTACACTGCATGCAGACTAGTCGGTCCGCATGTAGTATCATCAGGCTGATTTTTAATTTTAATCTGCAACATATAATACTTTGTAAATTAATATTAAATTTATACTTTAAAAATAACATATAATAATCATATAAAAGTGCTGCTAATTAACTCAAGTTACGAAAATGTAAAGATGACATCTTTCAAAAGAAAAATCATTTTCAATTTTTCACTAAAATGTAATTCAGATAAACCTTGTTTTTTAAAAATAAAGATGTCATCTTTCAAATACTGTTTATTGTGCAACTTCACTAATTAATTATCCAAGTAAAATTAAATGAATAAAATTTCATTAAATAAATTGGAAGCATCAGAAAAAGATGCACCTTTAAAAAGGGATATTAGAGAACTGGGATTTATATTGGGGAATATTTTAAAAGAACAGGAAGGAGAAAGTCTTTATGAAACCGAAGAAAGACTCAGAGCCTTAACAAAGGCTCTTCGTACTGAATATGATGAAAAAATCCGGAAAGAAATTATTGCTTTAATTGATTCACTTTCAATTGAAGATGCATATAAAGTAGTTCGTGCATTTTCTACTTATTTTATTCTGGTAAATGCGGCAGATGAGGTTCACAGAATCAGGAGATATAGGGAAACAATAACTCAAAATAGCGCACCTCCTGAAAATTCTATAGAAGAAGCTCTTCATTATCTTAAAAAAGATTCTAAAGCGGAAATAACTAAGGATGAAATTGAAAAAATTCTAAATAATATTAAGATAATCCCTGTATTTACAGCTCACCCTACAGAAGCAACCAGGCAGACAATTTTAAGGAAAATTTTGAAGATTAGTCAGCTGCTGCTTAAAAGAGAATTAATAAAAAATACTCCCGAAGAAGAAGATGAAATAAAAACTCAACTTCAGACAGAAATTACCCTTTTATGGCAGTCAAATGAAATTCGTTTCCATAAAGTGACTGTAAAAGATGAAATACAAAGAGGTTTATTCTTCTTCAAGGATGTCATTTATGAATTAATACCCCAATTTTACTTAACTTTTAATATAAAGCTTAAAAACGAGTACAACTTTGAAAAACCGGCACCAAATGTTCTCAATTTCGGATCATGGATGGGTGGAGATAGGGACGGGCACCCTTATGTTACTGTAGATCTAACCAGGGAAACGTTATTAAATAATAAAAACCAGATAATAAATCTCTATTTAAAAGATCTTCCTGCATTATATACTTCACTTAGTTCTTCTGTAAATATAATCGGTACTGATAAAAAACTGTTTAATTCTATTGAAAAGGATAAGAAACTTTTAGGTTCTGAGATTAATGACGGTATAATGAGGGATCCTTCCGAAATATACCGTACTAAACTATTATTAATAGCCGAAAAACTTGAGAATACAATTAAAGCTAAAGAAAATGGGTATAAAAATGCCGGTGAGTTGTTAAAAGATTTCCAGTTAGTATATAATAGCTTAATAAAAAATAAGGGAGAAATAATTGCTGATTATAAAATCATGCCATTTATCTATAAAATAAAGACTTTCGGCTTCCATTTAGTTACAACCGACATTAGGCAAAATTCTCCAATGCTTCGTTCTGCAATAAATGATATTCTGAATTATTCCGAAGTTAATTTAGATTTTGAATCATTAAGTGAAGATGAAAAGGTTGAAATATTAACAAGGGAGATATTAAATTCCAGACCATTGAAAAATGCATTCAGCGATCTAAAACAGAATACTCAGCAGGTTATTGATGAGATAGAACTGATAGATTGGGGGAAAAAACGTATTTCTCCGGATGCCTGCAATGATTATATAATAAGCAATTGTTCTACCGTAAGCGATATCCTTTCTGCTTTATTATTGGCTAAAGAAGCAGGTGTTGTTATTGTTCGGCAAGGAAAAATAATAAAATCAAACCTGGATATTCTCCCGCTTTTTGAAACTATTGAAGACTTAAGGAAATCACAGCAAGTCATGCAGGCACTTTTTAAAAATAAAGCATATGCAGCTCATCTTAAAATTCGAAATAAGGTACAAAAAATAATGATAGGCTACTCCGATAGTAATAAGGACGGCGGGATTGTTACATCAAATTTTGAACTATATAAAGCTCAAAAAAATTTAAAGGAATTATGTGATAAAGAAAGAATTGAACTAATACTTTTCCATGGGCGCGGAGGGAGTATATCAAGGGGAGGCGGTCCGGTTAGTCAGTCAATACTTGCTCAGCCTGCCGGTACTATAGAAGGGAAAATTAAACTAACAGAACAGGGCGAAATGATATCCTCTAAATATCTAATCCCTGAAATAGCTAATCAAAGTCTCGAGTTTATAACTTCAGCCGTACTAATTGCTTCTGCAGAATCAAAATATAAAAAGGGAAATGATAAATTCGACCAGTATAATGAAATATTCGAATCAATTTCGTCATATGCTCTTGAAAGCTACCGTTATTTAACGAATTATAAAAATTTTACCGAATATTTTAGAACAGCAACTCCAATTGATATTATTGAACAGATTGAAATAGGTTCACGTCCTTCATCACGCCACAAGAACAAAGATTTCAAAGCTTTAAGGGCAATTCCATGGGTTTTTTCCTGGACTCAAAACAGGCAGACTATTTCAGGCTGGTACGGGTTCGGATATTCAATAAATAAATGTATTGAAGAAAAAATTACAACATGGGATAATATAAAAAAGATGTATGATGAATGGGAATTCTTTAAGATGCTTGTAAATAATATCGAAATGGTCCTATTGAAAACCGATATGATTATCGGCAGAGAATATGTTTCATTATGTAAAAATAAAAAAGCCGCTTCAGAAATTTTTGAAATGATAAATAAAGAATATGAGCTCTCAATAAATACCATCTTAAAGATCACCGGTGAGAATGATCTTCTCGATCATAATAAATCCTTGCAGAGTTCCCTGCTGTTGAGGAATCCATATATTGATCCCATTAGTTTTATTCAGGTTAAGTTTATTAGGCAATATAGGGAGAAGAATTTTCCCAAATCAAAAAAAGATAAGCTGGTTTCCTTGCTTAGAATTACAGTTAACGGTATTGCAGCAGGCGTTAGAAATACCGGATAACCTGATGGTAAATTCCAATAGGCAAATTCCAAAAATCAAATAAATTTCAAATAACAATACAAAATTTCAAAACCACTGCACTGGTTTGCATGTTATTCCATAAAATCACGATAAAATCAGCGATTTTTTAGGTATGATAAATTTAATTATTAATTATTTATTATTAGAGATAAACTTCCTTATATAAATTTTTATATACATACCGTAAATTCCATTCCAAATGATTGTTTCCTTTTTTATTAAGCCGGTAAATATTATGTTTTAACATTCTTTTTTGAATTTCTTAGTTATTAACTTATTAAATCAATGCCGGTACCTGAATTGGAAAATAATGAATGTGTTATTGAAGTAAATAAAGTCTATAAATCATTTAAAACAGTTGATGCCGTAAAAGGGATTAGTCTGCAGATTCACAAGGGACAATTTACTGCTATATTAGGGCCTAATGGTGCAGGTAAAACAACTCTCGTTGAAATGATTGAAGGGATTCAAAAACCTGATAAGGGAGAGATTTTTGTTCTGGGAAAAAAATGGAAAGGAAATGAGGATGAACTTCATAATGCTATCGGACTTTCCCTGCAGGAAACAAGATTTATCGACAAATTAACAGTTGAAGAAACATTAAAACTTTTTGCCAGTTTCTATGGTCTCCCTAAAGAACGCATTAATACAATCATTGAAATAATTAACCTGAAAGAAAAAAGAAAATCTTATACTGTAAATTTATCCGGTGGACAGCGACAGAAACTTGCTCTTGGTATTGCACTGTTAAATAATCCCAGGATACTTCTTTTAGACGAACCAACTACCGGCTTAGATCCTAACGCACGGAGGGAAATATGGGCTATTCTAAATGAGCTAAAAGTTAAAGCTCATACTTCATTGATCCTGACAACTCATTATATGGAAGAAGCTGAACAGCTCTGCGACTACATTATTATTATGGATGAAGGTAAAATCTTAAAGGAAGGAACAAAAGCTCAACTCATGGAAGAAAACAATAGTGAAAAAAATATTGAATTTTCATTGGAAGGAATTCATGAACTGCCGGATATTCTTACAAAATCTTCATTTAAAGTAAGGTGGGATAATAGTAATGAAAAAATTACTATCACTATTAATGATCTGGAAACCGAATTACCTAAGTTTCTAAATTTTCTTAAAGAGAATAACCTTCAGCTTAAAAGTTTTGAAAGCAGAAAAATAACTCTTGATGATATATTTATATCGTTAACAGGAAGACATTTAAATGACTAAAACAATTAAACAGAAGCAGCTTCCTGCTCTTCTTTCAACACATGCAAAAGAAATAATGCGAGAACCCGCTGTGCTATTCTGGGGTATTATTTTCCCCCTGCTTATGGCTCTTGGATTAGGAATAGCTTTTACTCAAAAAAGTCAGATCACCAGGGATATAGCTATTATTGAAAACGGGACGCAGATACAAAATGAAAGGATAGACTCTTTTCTTCACAATAATACAAAACAAATTGCAGATCAACCCCAAAAGTTTAAACTAACAGTTAAAGATAAGGATTTAGGAAATACCACTTATATCTTTCAAAAAACCAACTGGGAAGATGCATTGGTTCTTTTGAAAAGACAGAAAGTTCTTGTAGTAATAACAGAGAATAATGGAAAGCTGGAATATCATCTGGATCCTTCAAATCAGGATGCCCAGATTACATATCTTAAAGTTTCGGAAATAATTAATAAAAAGAATATTCTTAAAACTGAAAATGAAAACATTGAACCATTAACAATCAAAGGGACACGGTATATTGACTTCTTAGTTCCCGGATTAATATCCATGGGGATGATGATGTCATCTATGTGGGGGATCAGCTATGGTATAATAGAAAAGAGATCAAAAAAATTATTAAGAAGGATGGTGGCTACGCCGATGAAAAAATCTTATTTTTTGATTTCTTTGATGACTGTAAGAGCTATTATGAATTTTATAGAAGCCTTTTTACTTTTCCTATTTTCCTATATAGTGTTTGGTATTACTATTCAGGGGAATTTAGCGGCATTATTATTAATTTTTATTGCAGGTAATATTGCATTTGCCGGTATTGCAATTTATACATCATCCCATACTGCAAATACAGAAGTGGGAAACGGTTTAATAAATGCAATTGTAACTCCAATGATTGTATTATCGGGAATATTTTTCAGCTATCATAATTTTCCGGATTGGTCTTTACCCTTCATTAAAATTCTGCCTCTTACAATGCTTGCAGACGGTATAAGAAGTATCTTTATTGAAGGAGCAGGATTTGGCGAAATTGTTCTGCCGGTTCTTATTATGTTTATTATGGGGTTAGTCTTCTTTTCTATCGGGTTGAAGAAATTTAAATGGTATTGATTAAAAATAGTATTCTGCCTGCAGATAAACCGAATGAGGATAATACCAATATTCGGAGAAGTCTTTTCCGTAAGTGAATTGTGCACCAAGTGTAAGAGAAAAATCTGAAGAAACTGAATATAATCCGCTTAGTGCTGCAAACCCGCTCCCGTCATTCAGGTTTTGGTTTATAAGTAATGAAGCAGATGTAATGAATGAAATTGTATAATTAGCTGAGAGCGCCAGATAATTTTTACTCAGATTTAATATCTCTCCATTCACCAATCTTAAAAGTTCATAATTCGATTTATCTGCTACTCCTTCTCCGTTATATTGATATTCAATTAAAGCATAAAGCTGCGGAGTTATTTGATAATCGGTTCCCAAAATAAATCTGGTATAATTGTCGGTTATATCTTCTTTATTCATAGAAACAATACCTTCACCGCGAACCCCGGCATTAAAGATACTTCCGGCGAAATCCCATCCAGCTGTAATCCTTTTATCAAAATATCCGCCTACAATAGCCAGATCATATTTATTTATATTTGTTCTGAACCGGAAACCCGCATTGCTGTTTTCAATTTTCTTCTGTGGATTATACACCATTTCAAGATCTGTAAAATTTCCGAAAAAATATGTTAATGCTGCAGCATCTGCCCCGTCTTTTTCGATTTTAGCGAAATTAGCAGGGTTTACGGGATTAAAAAGATCGGTAGGATTCCATATTCTTCCGCTTCCCCATGATATTCTCTGTCTGCCTAAAGTTATATTGCCCCAGCTAAAATCCTGTCTGAAATATAAACGGTCAAAATAATCAGTTATTTTATAATTGCCGCTGCTTACAGGTTCCCATTTTAGATTAAATATTTGCCTGTTTGTACTAACAGAGGATAGATCAAACAGAAGATTCTTCTCCGAATATAATGCATCAATTTCATATTCCACATTAATCCTTGCATTCTCCCATAGATCCACCTCCGGTTTTAAACGGATTCTATTAAGATTTAAGAACTGGTTATTAACCGGGAAAGGAATAAATACCGGGTATTTTTTCATTATCATATAAACCGGGAGTTCAACAACATATCCGGAGAAATTAACTTGCGGGAAAATTAGATTTGAAGTGAGAATTAAAAATAATATTAGGAAGATTGGGAAATTGCAAAATTGCAAATTTTGTAATCTTGTAATTTTTTTAACTTTCAATCATTCCGTCTTTCAATATTAATAATCTTTTTGCGCGATTCATTACCTGTTTGTCATGGGAGGAGAAGATAAAAGTAATATTTTTATCTTCATTCATTTTCTGCATTAAATCTAACAAATGTCCGGCAGTTTTTGAATCTAGATTTGCCGTAGGTTCGTCAGCAAGGACGATAGCAGGATTGTTTACGATAGCTCTTGCAACTGCTACTCTTTGCTGTTGTCCTCCGCTCATTTCATTGGGGCGTTTATTAGCAAGATCTTTTATGCCCAGTTCATCCATTAGATTTAAAGCCTTTTCTTCTCTTTCTTTTTCCGGGATTCCAAGGAGCATCATACTAAATTCAATATTTTCAAGAGCCGTTAAAACAGGGATTAAATTATAAGCCTGGAAAATAAATCCGAGTTTATGCAATCTCATACTTGATAATTCACTTTTACTTTTCAAAGTAATATCCTCACCTTCAAAGAAGATATTTCCTTTAGTCGGTTTGTCAAGAGCACCTATCATATTTAAGAGGGTGGTCTTTCCTGAACCGGAAGGTCCGGCTATTACCAGAAATTCACCTTTTAATATATCAAGGCTGACACCCCGAACAGCATGAACAGGTACTCCATTATCCTGATAAATTTTTTCTAAATTACTTACCTTAATAATTTCCATATATGTCCTATTTATACATAGTAAATCGCTTTAATCGGTTCCAGTTTTATTGCTCGATAGGCAGGGTACAATGCACCTATCACTGCAATAAACGGAATTATAATTGTTAAAATGATTGTATTCGAGACGGAAAGTACCGGGTAAATGACAGCTCCGATTCCAAATGATTTTAAAGCATCTGAAAAAATGCTGAAGTTTATCCCGCTAATTGAAAGCGGCCAATGAATTAGTAATCCTATTGCCAGTCCAAGTATAGTCCCGATCACTCCAATCATAAAAGCTTCAAAGACAAACATTAAAAATATTCTATTGTTTTTCATTCCGATGGCCATTAAAACTCCAATTTCATTTATCCGTTCAAATACCGACATGAGCATAGTGTTTACAATACCGAATAT
Source organism: uncultured Ignavibacteriales bacterium (assembly GCA_963848195.1). GTDB lineage: Bacteria > Bacteroidota > Ignavibacteria > Ignavibacteriales > Ignavibacteriaceae > CAVQBP01. Next base: position 121,904 of record CAWKCY010000004.1, read on the forward strand.
TAAAGCTAAACCCACAATCATATAGAAAATCCACATGGTTTGATCATAAAGTTCCATTTGATATATAAGCATCGGCAGGAGATCTTTATATGATAGAACTTCGTAATCACTGTTAAGACTTGATTCCAGAGCTGATTTTACTTTATCAACATTATGATAATCATTTAGAATTATAGCATATTCATAGATATGGCTGTCGATATTAAGCATTTCCTGAGCTGTTTTTATTGGAATATAAATGGTGGTTTTGTCAAAATCAGTGCTTACAGTTTGAAAAATTCCGGAAACTCTGAAAAGGTCGGAGCCAATACTTCCGTTTGGAGTATTAGACATAACAACAACTTTATCTCCTAAACCCACGCCTAATTTATCTGCAAGCTGTTTACCGATTACAATATCTCTTTTACCTCCGTTTAAAAAATTTCCTTCAATGATTGAACTTTTAATATTTGATACTTTGGATTCCATATCGGGATAAACACCATAGATATATACTCCGGAAGAATTTGTTGCACTGCTTAATAAGTCCAAATGTAATTACTCTTTTACTGTAAGCTTTAATATCTTTTTCATTTTTTACAATATCTTCGACATGCTGAGCACCGGGGAGGAAATTTTTTATAATTTTATTATCATTAAAACCTTTTTTATGAATCTGAATATGTGAAACACTGCTGCTAATTTGATTATTCAGCATTTGCCGCAGCATTCCATGATCCAGTCCATCATAAAAAATAATTGCAATCATACCGACTACTACCGAGCCCAAAACAATTAAGGACTTTCGTTTATTTCTCCAGATATTTCGCCAGGCTAACTTAAATAACATAAATATTTACTCAACTTTCTATTGTTGATGTTCCGGATTATCCGGCTTAACTTTTAGAGGCTATGTGAAAAACAGAAAAACCGTTGAAACGGTTGATGAAAGTTTCATTTTAGTTTCATTAACCAACAGTTAAAACTGTTGGTTAATGATATTCACACATATTCTAATGAGAACTTACTCTTGAACATTTATGTATATCTTATTCCTTTTAACGGTTCCAGCTTATAGACTTTATAAGCAGGATATATACTTGATAAAAATGAAATTATTATTACTGCAAAGGAAACATGCAAGAAGATTAAAAAATCGAGAGTAGATTCTAATCTTGGCAAGAAACCATATTCTTCATATACTTTAGTAATCTCACCGCCGAATATTATCGGGTGAAGAACTATATAGTAATTAATTCCATAGCCAATTATGTTACCCAGAACCAAACCAAAAAAAGTTATTAATGCTGTTTCGAGATAAACAAGTCTTACCAAATTTAACTGCGGCATTCCAATTGCTAATTCAACACCGAATTCGCGAAATCTCTCAGTTATAGACATTAGGATTGTATTTAATATTCCAAAAGCAACAATAACTATTAGTATTCCGAGAAAGAAAATTCCGCTTACATTATCAAATTCAACCAATTGTGTAAGTTCGGGTACCACCTGTCTCCATAATAAGACTCTTAAATCAGGATCAGTTATTTTTTTACTTACGGCTGATTGAACATCCGGTGCATCTGATAGGCTTTTTGAATTTATAGCAATCACATTTACTCTATTATACATTCCAAGCAGAGATTGAGCAGTTTTTAGTCCCATGAAAACAGCCATTGCATCAAATTCTTTAGAACCCATTCTAATTGCACCGGCAATTTTAAACTTTAGATTACCAAGACTGCCGTCATAACCCTGAGCAAGTACTACTACAGTATCACCAATTTTTGCCTTTAAATTTTCTAGTAATGTAATTCCGATAACTATATTCTGACTGGAATCTGATTGCAGGAATTTCCCTTCCTTAACTTTATCCAGTATCGTTGTGACTTTTTCCTCACCCTGAGGCTCTATTCCAAAGATAGCCGAACCAAGAGACGCATCTTTATAACTGATTAGACCATCCGCATATATTCTTGGTGTATAAGCCGGAACTTCAGCTATACTATCCAATTTTTCTTTCAATTGAGTTGTATATCTAAAGCTTTTATTTAACGATGGATTTTCCTGGAAACCTTTAGCCTGTATCTGAACATAACTGGTAAACTGTTCTATAATTGTTCGGTAATTTAAGGCATATGTCCCAAGTTGAATTCCCCTCATACCTATAGCCAGAAGAGTAGCAAAGCTAACTGCAGCAAGAGTAATGAGAGTACGTCTTTTATTTCTCCATATATTTCGCCATGCCAGTTTCAGCAGCATAAATATTTACTCACTAAATTTTGTATATATAAAGATGACATCTTTAAAAAAATAAACCAGCTTCATTTTTTATAAAAATGTGAAATAAGAATAAACTCATTTTACGAAATAAAGATGTCATCTTTCGTTCAACCTCTTTCTAATTCCTGGAACGAGAATCTTCTTGGAGAGATTTTAGTATTAAAATCCATATCCATAATTTCAATTTGAGTCCAATCATCTTTTTTGTTATTATCATACATTGTCCACTTAGATGGGAGCTTTCTTCCGTTAAAGTTTTTAACATCCGAATAGACAAGGTATCTTACCATATTTCCCCTTTCATCAAAATATTGAACTAAAGCCGGGAGATAATCTTCTTTGCGGACCCAATAGTAAAGCTTACCCCAGACAACAGGTGCATCGGGTTTGGGAGTTAGTTGTATTTTCCAGGTATCATTTCCGTCAATTTTTTCTTCCCCGATTATCTTTTGAGTATAATCTTTTTCCAGGTTCGATTCTCTGACCAGATCATCATTAGTAAAATTTGAACCATTCCATGACTGGAGCATCATTGAAGGAGGGATTTTTATTGTGGTTTCGGTATTTGCAAGGTACTGCCACATTTCGTTTCCGATCTTTAATGTTTTATTTCCTTCCTCCTTTTTAGGTGCTTTGGTTCGAATCATGGAATTTTTATTTCCCTGCCACCATGATTCCATAACGAGCTGCCTTGTATAATCGGATGTATGGATGGTCATTTTAAAAGTACCGTGTGCAGTTTCCTCACCTTTTACAGCATCTTCAGCTTTTTTTATAATTTCTTCAGCAGATTGACCAAAAGAAATTGCGCATGGCAATAAAATCAGAAATAAAATGAAATACTTTTTCATATATAACTCAATCTCGTTTAAGAATGACTAAACGTTCAGTCAAAAAATAAGGATATTTTTTTATAACTCAAAATTAATTTCCGGGGTCATTAATAATAGCATCAGATCGTATCAATCAGAACACCATTAAAAGTCCGGTTATTTACAGCGCCTAATTACCACATTTTCTTTTCGGAAGCAACCCTGTTTTATATTTAGTCACAAACGGACATTAAGAGAGTGGATTTCTTAGGATGAATTTGATTTTTTATTTACAAATATTTTTTCAATTATCAGGCAGATTTGTGTGTGACAATTTTGTCAATTTTATATAAAAATTTGGGTGAAAATATACATCTTTTCAGGTCTTTTTGGGGTTAATTCAGACCGGAGTTAGCTTGGAGTTACCTTGGAGTTATAGCGGAGGTGGAGCGGAGGTGGAATAGGAGTGTATTAGGGGATAAAGAAGGGCATATGGAAAGTCTGCCATTTTGGCAGACGATCTTTGTATAACATTAAAGTAATATAACAATATAAATGTTAATTTCAACTTTGCTTGAATTAATCCACTTAAAAAAATAAATTATGACTGAACATTTAATCAATAAAAATTTATATGCCGAGATCCAAAGAACAATTTCAGGAAATGAGGGAAAAGACAAGGAAAGCTATCCTTGAAAATGCGTTGAAGCTTTTTGCTACAAAAGGATATCACGGCACTTCGATAAACGATATCGCAAAAGCAGCGGGGATTTCCAAAGGATTGGCTTATAATTATTTTGAAAGCAAACAGCAGTTGATGGAAGCTTTATTTGAGCAAATGATCGATATAGGTAAGGAGTTTGAAGATATACTGGACTCTAAATTGGATCCTTATGAAAAGTTGAGAGAGCTAATAGAATTTTCATTTCAGTATATTGAGGGGAATGAAGAATTTTGGCGTTTATATATTTCTTTCGTACTGCAGCCGGAAATAATTGAACAGGGGAAAAAAGTTACGAATGAATTCAATACGAAAATTCTAAAGAAATTTGAACAGACTCTAAAACAAGCCGGCTTAAAAAACCCTTCTATTGAAGCGAGGATATTAGGAGCGTTATTTGATGGGATCGGGCTTGATTATTTTATAGATAAAGAAAATTTCCCGCTCCATAAAATTAAAAAGTTTATTTTAGAGAGATACAGTAAAGAGGGAATTTTAAAGTTAAAAGAGATATGATATTGAAAGTGAGGCTCACCTTTAAGGTGAACCTCACTGCTCAGTCCAGTTGGTTTCTAATAAGCATAATAGAGATTCTTCAGCAGATATTTTGTGAATGCATTTTACTCTCCCCTCTTCCTTCCGAATCCCGATAGCTGAGGTTATATTTTTACCGTAACCGGTTTCTTTTTTATAATTTACTTTAATATGATTCATAAAATGATTCTGCATAATATTTATAGGAACCAGCTCTAGAGCCCATTCAACATATTTAATATTATTTACATGGTTGTTTGTATCAATATCGAGGTATCTAATATCAAATTGTCTTTCAGCATCAATAGTCTCTATATTATCTATCTCACCGAATTCAAGTTCGGTCATGTTATTTTTATTTACATTATAACCATCAAAGATATCTCCGGTTATTTTCATTGGTCTTCTGGTAAGAGGATTGACAAAGAGCCACATAGAATTTGCTTCTACAATTTGAGCGTCTCCGGAATCCAGGATATCGAAATACCTATAAGCTTGAAATCCTTTTAAATAGGATGCTTTTGTTCTGACCTTGATTGTTTCCATGAAATCCGGGTACCTATTTATTTTAATATCCCATTTATAGAGTACCCAGCCGACATTATGCCGGGAATAGTAATCGATTCCGAGCTTTACATGTTCACTATGTAAGATAGCAATATCCTCAAAAAATCTTAGAAGGCTTGAAATCGTAGCTTTTTTATTAAGATCAGAATCATAGTAATGAATGAAATAGTCTCTTTCGTAAAACATTACTTATATTTTCCCTTTTTATAAATGGTGCTGGTTTATGTGAAATAAAAATGAATTTATTTAAAATAAAATTATAAATAATTTATTAGTTTGTCACTTCGATTTTGAATCAATAAGAACTATGATAAAGGTATAAAAATGAATTCTAAAGAAGAGGATTTTTATAAGAAGATACGATTAAAAATAAATAAATGGATTGAGACTAATATTGGGAAAGATAATGAGTGGAGAGAATATATTCTATTAGCGCCCGATTTATTTCATCTTTTAACCAAACTTGCTATGGAAAAAGATATACCGAAGTCAAAAAAAGTAAAACTTGGCGTTGCCATTGCATATTTTATTTCGCCTATTGATCTGCTGCCCGAAGCTTTTGTCGGGCCTATAGGATTTCTTGATGATATTGCATTAGCCGCATATGTATTAAATGATATTATAAATAATACTGATCCTAAGATTGTATCAAGAAACTGGGCAGGTGATACGGATATTTTAAGATTGGTTAAGACGATACTTGCAAATGCAAATAACTTTTTAGGAAGCGGGTTATGGAAAAAAGTCAAAAGCAAACTTTAAAAAGATAAAGGATAAAAGGAAAAAGATACAGGTCAAGATAAAAGATAAAAGGAAAAAGATTCAAGGAAATGAGGGATACGGGATAAAGACAAAAATTTTACCTTCTTTTAAATAATTGATTGGAATATTTTAGAAATCTTTATGTAATTTTTTTACTTTATTGCTGAAGCTGCACAAGATGAATATTTTTTAAATATGCTGAATATGGTTGTTGAATATGGATTTAACCTCACC
>CAWKCY010000005.1:0-602013 GCA_963848195.1 uncultured Ignavibacteriales bacterium
ATTAGCCCATGATTCAGACTTAATTTTCATTTTATTCCCTTATACCCTTATATCTCTATACATTTTACTGTAACAATAATTAAACTATTTATATTAGAAATATCATTATACAAATGAGGAGATATCCTGATAGAAGGACCCCGAAAACTTACCATTATTCTTTCTTTATTCATTTTTTCTTTTAAAGACTGAATATTTCTATCACTAATGGGTAGAGAAACAATATGACCTGCACCGGGAGTTATGGGAGGCTGAAATGTTTTGTTTTTAACAATATTCTCTCTAATAATATTGGTAAGAATTTTAATATTCGACTGAATATTTTCAACTCCCCATTCAAGGATCTGTTCCATAGCTGCTACAGCCATCGGCATCGAGTTAAACTGTGAAAATTCACCCATATCAAATTTCCTTGCACCCTCGCGATATTCAGATGTATAGTTTTTAATTGAAGCAAAATTATCACTCCCCATTCTTGTACTCCAGTTATATTCCAGAGGTTCACCTTCATTATGCCATTTAGGTGAAACATACAAATAACCTAAACTATAAGGTCCAAGCATCCATTTGTATCCTACTGCAACTGCAAAGTCCGGTTTAATCTTATCAATATTTATTGGTAAAGCTCCTAAAGATTGGCTTAAATCCAGAACCAAAAATGCATTTACTTCTTTAACTGCCTCGCTTATTTTTTCAAGATCTATCAATAATCCGTCAATCCAATGACAATTTGGAATAGCAACAATCCCTGTATCTGAATTTATATCCTCCAGAATAGAATCTGTTAAAAGCTTATCATTCTGCTTTTTGACTGTAATGATTTTTAATCCAAATTGTTGAGAGAGGTTTTCCCAGACATAATAATTAGAAGGAAATTGATCTTCAATTAAGACAATTGATTTCCCGGCTTTAACTGATAAATTTTTTGCTGCAGTTGCCAGAGCGTAACTTGCTGAAGGAACAATTGCAATATTATTTTCAGATGTCTGAAAAATTTTAGAAGCCAGGCTCCTTAAAACTTCTGCTTCATCAAACCAATCTCTATCCGTCAAATTCCAAGGTTTGGTTCTTTTTTCTAACCCCAGAATACCAGCTTGTTTAACCGATTTAAGAAGAGGAGACATGCTGGAACAATTCAGATAAATAATTTCATCATCTATTTCGAACAAGTTTTTATAATTATTCTGAGTTTCCATTTTTAATAATAATTAACTTATTTTAATATTAAAAAAGTGACTCAAAGATAGGAATTTTTTATTCAATTTTAAGGTCGAATACTGTCTAAATTGAAGGAAGGCAGTTTATAATAATTCTTTGAAGATTTCTTTAACACGTCCAACTTCCCCTGTTTCAAGCCTGACTTTTATTCCATATTGGTGCTGCGGAAAATTGGTTAGGATTTCCTTTACATACCCTTCTGTAAGTCTGCCTGTCCGCTGATTTTCTTTCAACACTATTTTTACCAGATCACCTGTCTTTATATTCTGTCGCTTTGTACCATCCATTTATCTAACCTTTATATTTAAATCTTTTGTGGAATTCCTTTTTCTGTTTTTTCTTGAATTTCCCCGAAATTTGAAAGAAGAATGCTTTTTTGAAGGCATAAACTTTTTCATGGGAATTTGCAGACTGATATCATCCGTTTCACTTAATTTGAATGGATGATCGTTTATAACCGGAATTGGAATTTTTATAAGGTGATTTATTTCATCCAGGTAATACCTCTCTTCATCATCACAGAAAGAAAGCGCTGTTCCGCCGAGTCCGGCTCTTCCTGTACGGCCAATCCTGTGAATATAAGTTTCAGAAAGATCAGGGAGATCAAAATTAAAAACGTGAGATAATTTATCAATATCCAATCCTCTTGATGCAATGTCTGTCGCAACAAGAACTCTAGTCCGGTTCATTTTAAAATTATTTAAAGCTTTCTGTCTTGCATTTTGCGACTTGTTTCCATGGATTGCATCTGCATGAATTTTAGCATCATTAAGAAACTTCGTTACTTTATCTGCGCTATGTTTAGTCCTTGTAAATACAAGTGCGGATGAAACATTTTCACTTTTCAGAATATGCTTCAACAGCTTCTTTTTATCAGGTTTTGATACGAAATAAACTGCCTGTTTGATTGCTTCAATTGTTTTTGTTTGGGGAGCGATTTCAATCCTTACAGGGTTAGTTAATATTGAACCTGAAAGCTTTACAACCTCGCGGGGCATAGTTGCAGAGAAAAAGAGGGTCTGTCTTTTTTCGGGCAGTTTTGCAATAATCTTTTTTACATCATTAATAAAACCCATATCCAGCATTCTGTCTGCTTCATCCAGGACAAGCATCTTTATATGAGAAAGATTAATATAATTCTGCTCTACAAGATCAAGCAGCCTTCCCGGAGTAGCAACAAGAATATCCACCCCTTTTCTTAACTTAGCTGTCTGGCTATATTGAGAAACTCCTCCATATACAACAGTGTTTTTTAACCCGGTATTTTTTCCGTATACACTAAAGCTTTCGCTAACCTGCACAGCCAGTTCCCTGGTAGGCGCAATAATTAAAGCTTTTATATCTCTTCTTTTCGGTCTGCCCGGTTCCCTTTCTTCACTGAGTATTTGTAAAATAGGAATAGCAAATGCAGCAGTTTTACCAGTACCTGTTTGTGCTGAACCAAGAAGATCTTTTCTCTCCAGGATTACAGGGATAGCCTGCTGTTGAATAGGTGTAGGTATTGTGTATCCTTCATTTTCAAGAGCCGTTTGTATAGGCTTAATTAAATTTAGTTTATCGAATGACATATTTCTTTCTATATATATTTACCCGCTTAAAACTTCTTTATCTCTCTAGAAAAAAGCTTTAAAGTAGTTGTTTGTGAAAATTAGGATTTATTAAAAATTGCAATCAGAAAGGTAATTACAGTGAAGGCATACTTTTAAAAATCTCGCATGTAAAGATAAGCTATTTACACCAGAACTCAAATATTTATTTTTTCCTTAAATCTATATCTGCCCGGAGGGTTTTACCACTAAGTCACTAAGGACACCAAGCAACACTAAGTACCTTTAGGTAAAATTCCAAATGAACAAATGACAAAAGACAAATAAGCACCAAAAGAGAAAACTCAAAACAATATACCAAGACACGAATTGAAACGAATTGATATTAATCTTATCTATAACTTGTTATTTTGAACGAAAATCAGCAGCCAATAGAGAATAAATTGCAGAATCTAAAAACTTCCCGTCATAAAAATAATTTTCCCTAAAATATGCTTCTTTTATAAATTTGTTTCTTTCCAGAAGTTTTATTGATGCCGCATTTCCCGGATTAACATTGGCTTCAACAGAATGGAACTTTATAACATTAAATCCATAATCAAGAACTTTAGACATTGCCTCCTGCATTATTCCTTTCCCCTGAAAATCGGGATGAAGAGCATACCCGATCTCTCCCCTATAATGTTCCTTTTGAATATTCCAGAAACAAATTGTTCCGATTAATACAGCATTTTCTTTTATCGTAATTGCCCATTCAACAGCCTCATTATTCTTCTCAAGATCGAGTATTAAATTTATGTGCTGCATGGCATCATCAAGAGATTTTGCAGGAGTTTTATCTATATATTTCATCACCCTTTCATCCGACCGGAGAAAGAATATTTCATTCACATCATCTGAGCTTACTTTTCTTAATATAAGTCTGTCTGTTGTAATTGCCGGGAAAGGATTAAAATTAGTTATAAGCATTCTTTATCCAATACGTCTAATAAATAATATTTTTTAAATTCTTAAATTGAATATTAAATATCAAAAATTTCCAATGAAATGTCTAACCCGAACATAATTAAAACCCCGGATTAATCCCGGGGTTAATGTAAGACATATACTTCAGCATTTATTAAGCACTGAAATTTTAACATTTGCAAATGTATATTTGCTCTTCAAATATTTACGGATTGTTTATAGTATGCCTGAGAATGTTGCACCGGTTATTTTAACTGCTCTTGAACTTGAAGTTCATTTCGGTGAACAAGTTGTACTCGATAAAGCATCGTTAAGTATCCATGAGGGGGATCGTATCGGATTAGTGGGAAGGAACGGTGCGGGGAAGTCTACATTTCTAAAAATCATCTCAGGGTTAATGCCTTCTGACTCCGGAGAAGTTGCTAAAAAGAAAAATCTTGTAACAGGCTTTCTATCGCAGGAATTCACCCTCGATGAGTCTAAAAACGTATATGATAATATTGCATCAGGTGCGGTAAATGAACTGGATTTAATTAAAGAATATGAGCAAACTCCTTTTGACTCACCTAAAAAACATATTCTCGAAGAAACAATATTGAGAATGGACTCATGGAATCTTGAAAAGAGAATAAATATCCTTGTTCAGTCTTTAAATGCACCGGATATCGAGAGAGATATTTCAAGCTTATCCGGCGGAGAGAAAAGAAGGGTTGCTCTTTGCCGGGCATTAATTTCTAAACCGGATTTATTAATTCTTGACGAACCTACAAATCATCTAGATACAAATTCTATTGAATGGCTTGAGGATTTTCTTGCAGATTATAAAGGAACATGTATCTTTGTTACCCATGATCGTTATTTCCTCGATAGAATTGCAAACAGGATTGTAGAATTATCTTCAGGCACTTTCTTCTCTCACGAAGGAAATTATACCGATTACCTCATTAATAAAACAGAAAGACAGGCAATTAAAGAAGTTGAGGAACGGAAACGTCAGCTTTTTCTAAAACGTGAACTTGAATGGGTTAGAAGAGGCCCAAGAGCAAGAAGAACAAAAGCTAAAAGCAGACTGGATAATTTTCATGAACTATCCAACCAGACAAGCAATGAAGTTGAGCTTGATGTTGATTTGATTATTCCGCCTTCCGAACGCTTGGGGAAAAAAGTTGTTGAAATTAAAAATGTAGGAATTAAGCTTGGAAACAAAACCCTCTTTGAAGGATTTACTTTTAATTTTGAGGCTGGAAAGAAAATAGGTGTAGTTGGTCAGAATGGCGTTGGGAAAACAACCCTTCTAAAAATTATATTGGGAGAAATTGCTCCTACCATTGGCAAAATTGAAGCTGGCGAAACTACAGGATTCAATTATGTAGACCAGGCGAGGCTGCTCCTAAATGATGAGGATACGGTTATAAAAACAATCGGTGAAGGGAATGAGGTTATTAAATTCGGCAGGTATCAGCTGAGTGTATGGACTTATTTAAGGCGTTTTCTTTTTGCTGATGAAAGGATAAATACTAAAGTAGGTAAACTATCCGGAGGTGAAAAAAGCAGACTTACTCTTGCAAAGATATTATGCAAAGGAGGAAATTTTCTTATGCTGGATGAACCGACAAACGATCTCGATCTGCCTACGTTAAGAATACTTGAAGAAGCGTTGATATCCTTTGAGGGATGTGTAATGGTTGTCAGTCATGACAGGTATTTCATGAACAGAGTTTGCACGGGAATACTTGCATTGGAAGGAAACAAAGAAATTTATTACAGTGAGGGTGATTATGATTATTACATTGAAAAAAGGAAGAAGCGCATACAGCAAACCGAAGAAACAAAGCCGAAAGAAAAGAAAGAAGATTCACGAATAAAGACAAAAGCAAAAAAGCTAAGCTATAAAGATGCCCTTGAACTTGAACTGATTGAAGAGAAAATCATTGATGCAGAGGCGGAAGTTGAAAGAATAGAAAAGATATTTACCGCTCCTGATTTTTATTTGAAATATGCAGAGCAAACCAATGAGCTTAATTCACAGCTCGAAGAAGCAAAAGAAAAAGTAAAGAAGCTTTATGAGAGGTGGGAAGAGCTAGAGAGGAAGAAAGAGGAAATTTAATTAACTCCTAATTTCGCAGAGAGTCATTAAATTCCAGGTCTTTTCTCTGGATTTTGTCTATTATCAAAAACAGAGTGGATTATTATCTCTTTCTCTTCGATTGTATAAAACACAGAGAAAGGAAACCTCCTAATTACATTTCTTCGGAAATTAGAATAGCATACCTGGTTCATTTCAGGAAATGTAAGAATCTCTTTTATAGCTATTTCAATACAATCCAAAAATTCAAAACCAAGCCCTCTTCTTTGCATTTCGTACCATTCAAAAGCTAATTCCAAGTCATTTTTTGCCCTCGAAGTATAGCGCAACTTCACTTATATTTTTTCCTCAGTTCTTCATGAACTTCATTCCATTCGTGCACCGTTTGCTTTCCGCTTTTATATTCCTTATACCTTTTATCCAGTTCCTTTTTTTGCCAGTCATAAAGTGGTAAAATCGAATTATTTCGAGCAATTGAATCCCAGATATCCTCAACCAGGATCAGCTTTTCAGAAAGATCTAATTTATCTATCTGTTGTATTATCTCTTTAACACTCATACAAATACCCTATATAAAATAATTATATTTAAATAAATATAATAAAATTTAAAGTCTTTAAGTATATGCTGCTCCTTATTAACCTTCCCGATGTTTTTTCTTGCTGCCTTTGTAACTGTCTATCTGCAAAAGGATTCCTTCGAGCTTGCCGTTGTCAAGATAAATTCTTCTGGTTGTTTTAAGTCCGATAGATTTACGCAATTCCGGATTGCCTGTGTAGATGAATGCTGAAGAGCCTGTACAATTTGTTTTAAGGAAGTCACCGAATTCTTTATATAACTCCTGCGCTTCTTTAAACTCACCGATTCTAATACCGTAAGGAGGATTTGTTATTATTGTCCCGTTTTCAAATTTTTCAATATTCTGAAACGGCTTGCATGAGATATCAACGGAATCGGAATAAGGGAGATGAGAAAGATTTTCTTTTGCTACCTTGATTGCCTCTTCTGATTTATCACTTCCAAAGATAATATTTTTAGGCAGCGGACGGATTTTATTGTCGTTTTCTTCTTTTATTTTATTCCAATGCTGTTTTATCAAATTCAGGGAGATTAAAAAAGCCGAATTTTTTTCGAAGTTTCTGTGCCGGTATTCTGCAGTAGTGCATTAATGCTTCGCAAAGAATTGTTCCGGAACCGCACATTGGATCCCATAAAGGGTTTTCCCCATCCCATTTACTATGACGTATAATAGCAGCTGCAAGAGTTTCCTGCATTGGAGCTTCACCAGCCAGAAGCCTGTATCCCCTTTTATGGAGTGATTCACCCGAAGTATCAAGGCTTATTACTGCTTTATCTTTTTCAATATGAAGATTGAAGCGTACATCAGGATTTACAACTTCAACGTTGGGACGCTTTCCATATTTTTTTCTGAAATAATCTGCTATTCCATCCTTCAGACATTGAGAAGCATATAATGAATTGCTTATACTGCTGTAAGAAACGGAACCGCTTATTGCAAATGTTTTTTCAAGAGATAAAAAATTTTCCCAGTGAATCTTCTTTGCTTTATTAATTATGGCATCGGTATTACGGCAGTTGAAGCTTACCAATGGTGCAAGCACTCTTGAAATAAGCCGGGATGTGTAATTTATTTTATAAAGTGTTGGGATATCTGCATTGAAAAAAACTCCTTTGTAAGCAGTTTGAGTTTCTGCTGCACCTAGTTCAATGAGTTCCTGTTTACACATCTCTTCCATTTTGCCGGTTACCTGTGCAAAATATCCTTTTTCTCTATACTCGTAAAGAGACATGGTTTATTTACCGGCTAAGATTTTAATATCCTCAACTTCCAGAATACTTTTCTCATATTCTTTATTAACTGAATTTATCATTGCTAAACCAATTTTTTTTAATGTACATATATGTTTCGGGAATAATAATTTTATAACCGGAATAAGAAAAGATAAATATTTATAAAAGCTTAATGTGTTCTTAAGTCCTTTTGTAGGTATTATTATTCCGGGACGAAAAGCATAGGCACGCCGGAATCCCAGGTTTAGAATATAATTTTCTGTTCTTCCTTTAACCCGCGCCCACATACTCTTCCCTTTTTCGGTACTATCCGTTCCGGCACCGGAGATATAGCAGAATGTTGTTTCGGGGTTAAGTTTATAAAGAGTATCAGCTAAAGCTTTTGCAATATCAAAAGTAATTTTGGTATATTCTGCTTCTTTTTTTCCGATAGATGTTGTTCCTAAGCAAAAGAAACATGCATTATAGCCTTTTAATTGCTCTTCAATAGAAGAGAAATCAAAAAAGTTGCTGTGAATAATTTCCTTAAGTTTTGGATGAGTTGTATCACCTGTTTTCCTGTTAATTACAAGCACAGATTCCACTTGGGGATGGAGCAGGCACTCATGCATGACTCCTTCCCCTACCATTCCGGTTGCACCGGTGATTATTGCTTTTATTTTCATAACTTTAATTTATATAATTGTATTGATTATTTCGAGGGTGATAGCCACAAAGACTCTAAGACACAAAGTTACACAACGTACTTTTTGGTCACCCTCTAAATGGTTTCATTTATAATAATTCCACAATTTCACTGTTCACTATATTTATTTATACTCCTTTATTGTCTTCAACAGGGATAGGCTCTGTTAGTTCAGGCTCGATACTTTTTAATTTAATATTTTTAATTTTTAATAATCCGTAGGCTCCGGCTGCTAAAGCTGCAAGACCGCTTACTGTCAGCCCCCATCTGGGAGAAGCATACTCTCCAATCCAGCCAATGATTAATCCTCCAATTGGAGTTGAGCCTAAGAATGCAATAGACCATAACGACATTACCCTGCTCCTCATGTTAGGAGCGCTTTCAAGTTGAAGCATTGTCTCCCCGTATGAGGTAAACTGTATTAAAAAAATTCCTACCACAACCATCATTAAAATCGCAGCATTAATCGAAGGAGTTAATGCAGTCAATATTATGGTTATTCCAAAAAAGAATGAAGTGTAAATTAAATTTCCGGGCGTTAATCTCTTTCTTCCTGCTGTTAATAGACCGCCGAAAACAGCTCCAATCCCCATAGCGGAATTTAACAAAGCATAGCCGTCAGCATTAGTTTTAAAAGTATATTTTGCCAAAAGCGGAAGGTTTACCTGGAACTCGAAGGTTAATGTCCCCACTATAGTAACCATCACCAGCAGGTTTCTTAAAAGAGGCATATTTCTAACATATTTTAATCCTTCCCTCAACTGGCCCTTTGCACGTTTTACCGGTTCAACCGGATGAAGCTCCCCGCTTCGCATCATAAAAAGACATATAAGAACAGCAATGAATGATAAGGAATTTATGAAAAAGCAGGGTGCAAGTCCGAGACCGGCTATTACAGCACCGGCAATTGCAGGTCCAATTATACGGCTTAAATTAAATGCTGTTGAAAAGAGAGTTACTGCATTACCCAATTCTTTATTTCCTACCATCTCAATAACAAATGTTCTCCTAGAAGGATTATCAATTGCATTAACTAACCCGAGTGAGGATGCAAGAATATATAACATCCACAATTTTACTACATCAGCAGCAACAAGAACCCCAAGAATTAAAGCTAATGCTGCTGAAATTGATTGGGTGAAGTATAATATTTTACGCTTCGACATTCTGTCTGCAATAACTCCCCCCATAGCTCCGAATATCAACACCGGCAGAAACTGAAGCGCAGTTACCAATCCCAATGCCGTACCGGAATTTGTAAGTTTCAGTACCAGCCAGGCTTGTCCGATTGTCTGCATCCATGTACCTGAAAGTGAAATACTCTGACCGATAAAATATAATCGGAAATTGCGGATTCTAAGGGATGAGAAAGTATTTTGATTAAATTTTTTAAGTGAAGCAGATATCCGGTTTTTCATCTAAGAGGGAATTAAGAGACAGATTAAATTAAATTGTTAATAAAATTTCTTCTATTTGATAGTAATAAGGTACAAACATACAAAAAGAAAATAATAAAAAATGCTGCTCTTATTTGTAGGGGAAATTGAAGATATTTATTTGACTTATTCGTGGGTTTAGATCGTCTAGCTATGAGGTTTGGATACGGTTTTGATACGGTTTCAAAACGGATTTAAAACGGTTTCAAAACGGTTTCAGAGTTAAGGTGATATTATGGTATATAAGGTATATATCTATTGACATTTTACTTTGAATAGGTTTTAATTTTTTATAAAAATCATTTTTTAGCTGGAAGAGGTTGTGTGAAAAGTCAGGGAAACCGTTAAAACGGTTGACAAAAGTTATGTTTTTGTTTCATTTTCCAACGGTTAAAACCGTTGGTTAATGATATTCACACAGGCTCTGGGAGTCCGGTGTTAGCTTTTGTTTCAATAGAAACACCGGGCTAATCACGGTGTTAATCTTTGGATAAACCTAATCGTCAGCTAAAATCCAACGGCAAGTGATATTTTGAATATTTAATTTTTATACTTATATTTCGTTAGTAAACGAAATGAAATATTATGGAAATAGAAGATAAGACAAAATTATTTAAGGCACTTTCGGATATTAATAGGTTAAGAATATTGAAAGCACTTCAGGCCAGAACTCTTTGTGTCTGCGAAATTAAGGAATTGCTGGGGCTGGCAAATTCTACTGTATCCCAGCATCTTAAAATATTGAAGGAAACTGGGTTTATTCTGGAAGAAAAAGAAGGTAAATGGGTCAACTACCTGATTAACCCAAGACCAAATGACCTTAGAATTTCATCAATTCTTTCATCGCTTGATTTCTGGATAAATGATGATAGAATAATAATTAATGATAAGAAAAAGATTGGGAGCTTAGATAGAAATATAATCTGCGGATTATAAATTTTTTAATCAATATCTCGGTAAACAACGAAACAAGGGAGTAAAAATGAACTCAATAAAAGTGTATGGACCCGGTTGTTCAAATTGTGTTAAGCTAGCTCAATTGAGCCATGAAGCCGTAGAAGAACTCGGACTCGATTTCTCGATAGAAAAGGTAGTAGACTTTGAATTAATTGCAAAGCGAGGAATTATGAGAACACCGGGATTAGAGATAAACGGAAAGATAGTATCGACAGGTCAAATTCCTACCAAATCTATTTTAATACACTGGATACAGGAAAATCTAAATGCTTAGCAGTGTCAGAGAGAAACCGGCAGGCATTCAGAAGCTAACTTCATATTATAAATCATTCTTTCCGCTGATGCTGCTTCCGGTCTGGATAGTACTCTATTTAAATCTGGAAAATTTAACAGATTTATTGGTTTATAGAACTTTAGGCCTGAATCAGATCAATCCGTTAACAGGTGCAATCTATTTCTTTATTTTTGAAGCCTTTAAAGTTCTGCTTCTTCTTGTACTGATAGTATTTGCAGTAGGAATTATCCGCACATATTTCTCACCGGAAAAGACAAGAAAAGTACTTGGGGGTAAATCGCTTATTGCAGGGAATGTAAGCGCAGGTTTTTTAGGAATTGTTACACCATTCTGCAGCTGTTCTGCCATACCGCTATTTATTGGATTTGTGCAGGCGGGAGTTCCTTTAGGTGTTACTTTCTCTTTCCTAATAGCAGCACCAATGATAAATGAGGTGGCGGTAGTACTGTTATTTGGTTTATTCGGATGGCAGACGGCAACAATTTATATAATAACCGGTCTTGCTGTAGCAATCACTTCAGGTTATATAATCGGAAAGCTAAAGCTTGAAAAGTTTGTTGAAGGCTGGGTCTACAATCTGCAGCAGGCTGTAGTTGAGACCGGAGAAATCAGGATGAGATTTAATGAAAGGATAGAATCGGGTATACAACAGGTTAAAGAAATTGTCGGAAAGGTATGGTTTTTTATTTTACTGGGTATTGCAGTTGGTGCAGGTATTCACGGGTTTGTACCTGAAAATTTTATGGCTGGAATAATGGGTGCAAAAGTATGGTGGTCTGTTCCTTTAGCAGTACTACTTGGCGTTCCTATGTATTCAAATGCAGCCGGAATTATTCCTATTGTGCAGGCTTTGTTTGAAAAAGGCGCATCAATCGGAACAGTTCTGGCATTCATGATGAGTGTAATAGGTTTATCATTACCGGAAGCTATTATTCTTCGAAAAGTTTTGAAGATACCCTTAATACTGACCTTTGCCGGAATAGTCGCTACAGGAATAATAATAGTAGGCTTTTTGTTTAATCTAATTTTTTAATCAGAGAGGCGTTATGGAAAAAATAAAAGTTCTTTTTGTATGTGTACATAATAGTGCAAGGAGCCAGATGGCTGAAGCTTTTTTAAATGGTATGGGGGATGGAAAATTTTTAGCAGAAAGCGCTGGCCTGGAGCCGGGAGTATTAAACCCTATAGTTGTTGAAGCAATGAATGAAATAGGGTTTGATTTATCAAAAAATAAAACAAAATCAGCTTTTGAATTTTTTAAGCAGGGTAAAAGATTTGAATATGTTATAACAGTATGTGATGAAGCGAATGCGGAACGATGCCCTATATTTCCAAATACCAGGAAAACCTTACACTGGAGCTTTAAAGATCCGTCTGTTATTGAAGGCAGCCATGAAGAAAAATTAGCAAAGACCCGGATAATAAGGGATGAAATAAAAAGTACTTTAGAAAAATGGGTAGAGGAATTAAACCGTATTGAGGTTTAAAAATGAATATTCAGTTAAAGAAGCTAAAATTCCTGGATAGATATTTAACCTTATGGATTTTCCTTTCAATGATAGCCGGAGTCATGTCAGGCTATTTATTCCCGGGAATAGTTAACTTCTGGAATTCGTTTCAATCGGGAACAACAAATATTCCAATTGCAGCCGGATTGATTTTAATGATGTATCCGCCGCTTGCTAAGGTAAAATATGAAGAGCTTCCCAATGTATTTTTAAGGGTTATTGGATTTTTAGAGGTCTTCGAATAATAATATTATTTTGGGACAACTCTTAACGGTTTTTATTTCAGGAGGAGCATTTTTTTGCTGCTTACAAAATTATTCGCTGTAATTCTGTAGATATATACACCTGTTGCGACTTTATTACCTGAGAGATTTGTACCATTCCAGGTTACTCTATATTGACCGGGATTCTGGAGCTGGTTATCAATCAGTGCTACTACTTTTTGTCCAAGGATATTGAATATTTCCAGCGATACAGTACTTAACTCTTTTAATTGGTAATTAATATTTGTTGAAGGATTAAAAGGGTTGGGATAATTTTGAGATAAAGAATATTCGAGGGGGACTAATGGAATATTTTCCGAATGCAGTTTTGCGAACTCTTCGTTACCTACAATCAGCCTGTAATTTCCACTACCCTTTTCAGGAATAGGAATGCTGAATTTATTTTCAATGATTGGAATGGATAAAAGCCTATCCTTATCTAAAAACCAAATTTGAAAATCCGAAGGTATAGATGATTCCTTAAAAAGTTCAATATTCAAGTTCTTTTCTTTAAGGTTTGAAGTTAATTTAATATCCCAAAAAGCACCATCTTTGGAAGAAGCAACTATATTTTGGGCATACCCGGTATCACCGGTAACTATATTGAAGTTCAAACTGCTTGAAATAGGAGGGGGAGCAAGGACATCGAACTTATCGGTTCCATCTTTTGCATTTTCCAGCATACCTACAAAATTCTGCTGATCAATAATATTTGTTTTATCAATATTAGTTTTTAATTGAATTATGAATTCATCGTCTTTAAATTTTAATTGAGTGCTTTTATCCTTTGGGATACCGCTGCTTTCAATCGGCCGGAAAGTTAAAGATGAAAAACCGGTATCTATAGGATTGAAGACCCAATAACCGTCCCATGGCTGAAGTATCTTCTGATTAATTTCATAGTCTGCTATACTAGGGTTCCAATGAACGGGGAGCTGAACATCACCGGTGTTAATAACACTATCCCAATCGACCGGGAATGCGTATGGATTACCTACCTGATTCCAGCCAGGCTGCAGCTTAATTGTATATGAACCTGAAGATGAAACAGTTGATGCGTTTTTAATATTGAAACTTTTTGAATCATTTTCAATAAACCAGAATGCATTCCCGGGTACTAAATTCCCATTTAAATTAGGATATTCGGTATATGAATTAGCTTCGGGATTCCATCTAAGAACTCTCCATTTAGTATTGTCATAGGTACCGAAAGTATTTCCAAATACAGAATCAACCAGCGGGTTTGATACGTTCAGAGGAATTGATACCATCCTATAAACAGATTTTAATATTGCTGAAGGATAAGTATACTGAGGCACTTTGACACCAATATAAGCAGGATTATTAGCAGGGTCATTAAGAGGATATGTTACAGTGTATCCTTCTTCCGAAAACATAATATAATATTGTATCCCCCTTATAGTTGAAAAGGAAGCCGGGATACTTGCTATAAAAGAATTACCGGAGCCGCTTAAATCACTCTGCTGGTAAGTCCTTTCACCAGCTCTTCTATAAAATAATTTATTAGTAGTAAAATTAAATCCGGGGGGAGGACTCACTGTTAAATTAGTATTTTGTCCCACATTATTATCAGCAGATATTTCAACAGATATGATAGAGGCACCTTTACCGGAAAGTATGACTGTATCGGAACCGGCTGTCGAATTGCTTGAGATGATGAGCAATGCGCTTTTATTTCCTGAACTCTGAGGAGAAAAATTTATAGCTAAGTTTCTCGAAAAACCTGATATTAAAGTATCGGGGACGGTATGGTTACCTAAAGAAAAATCACCGGCATTGGAACCTGTAATTAGATAACTATTAATTACTAAATTTCCCGTTCCGTAATTAGATAACGTTAGAGTTGATATAGAATCATCATTAATACCAATAGTTCCGAAATCAATTTGATTTGCAGACAGGTTAACCAGTGCAGCCGAACCGAAACCTGTTAAAATTAAAGTATCGGCTCCCCTTTCCGAATTGCTGTTAAATATAATTCTTCCGTTTTTATTTCCGGGTGATTTAGGATTAAATCTAACAGTATATCTTTTAGAGCCCTCAGAATGTATAGTATCAGGGACTAAAGAATTGAGTAAAGCAAAATCGATTTGGTTCGCAGAAGCTTTATTTGAGAAAATAATATCGATTGAGCCCTTATTTGTAATTGTAATAGATTTTTCAATAGACTTGCCGACATCTATATTACCGAAATTTAATTCTCTTGTAGAAAAAGTTACTGTTCTAAAAATTCCTATCCCTGATAAAAGAATTGTATCCGGAAGGCTCTTTGCACTGCTGCTCAAGATTAAGCCAGCTACTTTGATTTCCGCATTCTGAGGGCTAAAAACAACATTGTAATCTTTCGAATGAGCAGGGTGAATTGTATCCGGTATTGAGACATCAGTTAAAGCAAAATTAATTTGGTCAGTCAACAATATTCTGGAGAAAATTATATCTATTGTACCTCCGTTCGTGATTGTTACAGTTTTTTCTAATGAACCCCCGACATCAACATTTCCGAAATTTAGATTTTTAGTTGAGTAAGTTAGATTAATAATAACTCCAGTACCGGTTAAATCAACAGTATCAGGGCTGCTTTCAGAGTTGCTCGTAAATATTAATTTTCCTTCTTTATTCCCCGCGGACTGTGGTGTAAATTTAATATTATAATCTTTGGATTTTCCAGAATGAATAGTATCAGGTAAGGAAACTTCCGATAAAATAAAATCTGATTGATTGGTCAGATTTTTATTTGCAAACACTATATCTACAGTGCCATTATTTGTAATTGTAATAGACTTTTCCGATTGACTACCAGCATCTATATTACCGAAATCAATTACTCTTGTAGAAAAGGTGAGAGATCTTTGAACTGCGGTACCGGATAAATTAACAGTATCAGGACTGGTTTTAGAATTACTTGTAAGTATTAATTTACCTGTTTTAGTTCCAGAAGACTGCGGATTAAATTTTAGATAGTAGGCAGCTGATTTAGATGAATGAATGGTATCGGTTTTAGATGAATCTATGAAAGTAAAATCAGTTTGATTAGTTAGGACTTTACCTGAAAATATTATATCAATGTTTCCGCTATTTGTAATTGTTATTGATTTTGCTAACCACCCTCCTACATCAACGGTTTTAAAAATAATTTGCTTACTTGAAAATGAAAGAGTTTTAGTAATTCCTATTCCTATCAAACTAACAGTATCCGGACTGCTTTGTGAATTACTTGTAAATATTATTTCCCCCGTTTTATTACCGGAAGATTGAGGATTAAAATTAAAATTGTAGGATTGGGATTTCCCTGTACGGATAGTATCGGGTGTAGATATTCCAGACAAATTGAAATCAGAATTGTCAGTAAAATTTATATTTGAAAATATTATATCAACAGTACCATTATTAGTAATAGTGACAGATTTAGCAAGTGTGCCTCCAACATCAACATTACCGTAATTTATCTCTCTGGTAGAAAAAGTTAAAGCTCTTTGAATTGCAGTGCCGGATAAGTTAATAGTATCCGGACTGGTTTTAGAATTACTTATAAATATTAATTTTGAAGTTTTTATTCCTGAAGAGTTCGGATTAAATTTTATAAGGTAGTTTTTTGATTTTAGTGATTGAATTGTATCGGTTATAGTTGAATCGACAAAAGTAAAATCAGTATAATCAGTTAAAATCCTATTAGAAAATATTATATCAACAGTTCCATTATTTGTAATCGTAACTGGTTTTTCAAGAAAACCGTCCACATCAACATTTCCGAAATTGATTTGTCTGACAGAAAAAGTAAGTGATCTTACAATACCGGTACCAATTAAATTTATAGTATCGGGACTAGTAAGGGAATTGCTGATTAAAATTAAACTCCCAGCTTTCTTTCCCGGAGCTCCTGGATTAAACTTGATATTATAATTTTTAGATTTTCCGGACTGGATGGTATCAGGAGCAGATGTTTCAAATACATGAAAATCAGTTTGATTATTTAAAATTTTATTTGAAAATATTATATCAACGGTGCCGCTATTAGTAATTGTAACTGATTTTTTAAGAGAATCTCCGAGATCAACGCTTCCATAATTTATTTCCCTTGTTGAAATGGTAAGAGCCCGCTGAATTCCGGTACCGGATAAATTAACAGTATCAGGACTGGATTTAGAATTACTTGTAAATATCATGCTTCCAGTTTTTATTCCGGGAGACTGCGGATTAAATTTAATAATATAGTCTTTTGATTTTAATGATTGAATTGTATCGGTTTCAGATGGATTGATCAAGGAAAAATCAATCCGATTAGTTAGATTTTTATTCGAGAACATTATACCAACAGTACCACTATTTGTAATTGTTACAGATTTCTCAAGAAAACCATTAACATCGACATTCCCATATTTTATATCCTTTGATGAAAAGGTTAAAGCTCTGATAATCCCTGTACCGATTAAATTTATAGTATCCGGGCTGGTTAGGGAATTACTGAATAATATCAAAAGCCCTGATTTATTTCCGGAGGTTTGCGGGTTGAACTTAATATTATAGTCTTTAGATTTCCCGACCTGTATAGTATCCATAACGGATGCTAAGGGTAAATTGTAATCAGTTTGATTAGTTAAAAGCTTGCTTGAAAAAAATATTGCTCCTGTTCCACTGTTTGTAATTGTTATCGATTTTTTAAGAGAATCTCCAACATCCACATTACCATAATTTAATTCCCTAGTAGATATAGTGAGAGCTCGTTGAATTCCGATGCCTGATAAATTAACAGTATCAGGGCTGGTTTTAGAATTGCTTATAAATATTAATTTTCCTGTTTTTATTCCAGTAGATTTTGGATTAAATCTTATAGTATAGTCCTTTGATAAATGTGAATGTATGGTATCATTTACCGTTGGAGTAACCAATGTAAAATCTTCCGGGTTAGTCAGATTTGTGTTTGAAAATATTATATCTACGGTACCACTATTTACTATTGTAACTGAGAGATCCAGGAAACCTCCGACGTCAACGTTTCTAAAATTTATATTCTTAGAAGAAAAAGAGAGTGATCTGATGATGCCTGTACCGGTTAGATTAATAGTATCCGGACTAGTCTTTGAATTGCTGAATAGTATTAGTTTTCCTGTCCTGATTCCGGCAGTGGAGGGTTTGAATTGTATATTATAGCTTTTGGATTTTCCGGCTTTAATTGTATCAGGAACGGATTTTTCGGATAAAGTATAATCGGTTTGAGCAGTTATGCTTTTATTGGAAAATATAATATCTACAGACCCGGTATTTGTAATTGTTACTGATTTTTTAAGGGTATCCCCTATATCCACATTCCCATAAATTAATTGCTTACTGGTAAAGGAAAGGGTACGGTTAATACCGGTACCTGCTAAATATATAGTATCTAAAAATTTTGAAGAATTACTAGTGAGAATTAATCGGCCAGATTTAATTCCTGTTGTTTGCGGATTAAATTTTACTTTATAATCATTAAAAGTTTTAGGTTTAATTGAATCAGGTACTGTTCCATCAAATATACCGGAAATAAAATCAGACTGATTAGTTAAATTTTGACCTTGCAGCTTCACGGTAAAATTACCATTATTTGAAATTCTTAAAGTCTTCACCAAAGTATCTTTTACGTCAACATTCCCAAATTTAAGAGTATCAGTGGAGTATCCTAATGGAATGGGAGCACCATAGCCTAAAAGCTTGATAGTATCAGGACTTGTTGAAGCATCACTTACAATTTGTAAATAAGCTTTACTGGATAGAAGTTTTGCCGTATAATATACATGTAAAAAAGACTCTTGATTTGCAAAAATAGAATCAATTTTAGTATTAGGATCTAAAACAAAATCATTATTAGGTGTTATTAACGAGATGCTAAAAATATGCAGATCTGCTTTGCTGGTATTTTTAATTCCTATGTATTTTGATGCTGTATCTCCTATAGCTATATAATGAGTTGTATCAGCGGTACTTTTATAGCCAAAAGGTACTGCAGCAGGACCCGAAAAATGTGGAGCAGGTATTTTTGCAATAAAAATATCTGGATATCCAATACCTGTTAATGGAATATTATCAAAGACTGCTTGATCATAAAAATACCCTGACAGTATTAAGTCACCATTTGGAGCATGATCAATTCCACCGGTAGAGGCACTGTATACCGATTTAGTCCACATCTTCCTGCCGTCTTTATTATATTTATACGCATAAAGATATTGGTTTATGGTCGATATTTGAGAAGGTTTATTAGCTCTTAAATCTTTACTTATAGATTCCTTAAATTTAGGAGAATTTCTGCTCAAATGAGATTCAGGACCAGGTTTGAATTCGGGGGGGGAGGTGATTCCAATAACTGAGACATTTCCAGCAGGATCAGTACAGATATTTCCGGCATAATTATAATAACTCGACGGACTTTCTTGTTTAACCCAGAGAGGGATTCCGTTTATATCATATTTTGCTATAAAAATATCCGAACCACTGCTAATACTTGATATTTGTATATCTCCAAAGAACGCAATTCCATTGAAATCTCCGGTTGTATAAACATTATCATTTTTATCTATTGCAATATCATAAGCTGCATCATAATCTCCTGATCCTCCAGCTTGTTTAACCCATAAGATATTTCCGTTTACATCATATTTTGCAAGGATTGCATCAGAATATCCATACGAAAACATTGAAATATTATCAAATTTAACAGAATCACCAATAGAGCCGGTTACAAAAATATCCCCTTTACTATTAGCTGCTACACCTTCACCAATATTATAGTAGTTGTCACCACCTGCACTATGAGCCCATAAAATATTTCCGAGAGGATCATATTTTACTACATAAATATTGTAACTTCCCGGACCTATGAGATACTGACTGTCGAAAATTCCTGTATATTGGAATTGCCCTGTTATTATACTATTTCCATCTTTATCTGCTAGTAACACCATAACCATAATCATCATATTCTCCTCCTCCATGTTTAACCCAGAGAAGCTGACCGTTGGCAGAATATTTTGCTAAAAATATATCCTGGAAACCAACACTTCTTAATATATTAGAATCAAAATTTGCCGAATCCCCATATGCTCCGGTAACAAAAATATTCCCAGGAGGCATCAACCGCTACAGAATTACCGTAATCATAATCCTGACTGCCTGCATGCTTAGCCCAAATTACATTCCCGTTAGGATCGTATTTGGCTATAAAAATATCACCGGAGCCAAAAGAACTTAATACATAATTACCGATAGTTATCGTTCCATAATATACTCCCGTAACTATTATATTACCGGATTTATCAACAGCATTGTTATAACAATAACTGCTGGCAGAATCCCCTCCAGCCTTGACGGCCCAGTCAAAATTAGGAGCCTGTGCGAATATAGAACTTGAAATGTTAAACAGGAGAAAAGCAATAACTGTAATATTAAGTTTCATTAAATTTTCTCAAAATATTTTTATTTACTTTAGAATTTGTTTAGCGGGGGTTAAACTGAATTAAAGATGACATCTTTTAATGAAAATTATCTTCAATTTTTATTAGAAAGTAAGTTTAAGTAAAACTTTAATTTTAATAATTAAAGATGTCATCTTTCAAATATCTATTCTTGTGTAATGTGAGTTATTGAACAACTTTTGGAGGAAGAAATAGGTTAAAAGATTAAGTTAACCCCTGTACCGAAAGTAAAACTGCTAATGTCAGGTTTATTTGAGGCACTACCCCTCGTATATTTCAATATAACAGGTATGTTTAATTTCGGTGAAATTTGAATATTAGGATTTACGCTGATACCATAGACAATATAATCTGAAAAGAAAGAAGCTGTCTTTTCATAAATGCTTGTAAATATTCCGTAGTTAAATGAATATTCAGAAGAAATTCTTTGTTTAAAATTTGCGCCAATATAAAATTTGTTGGGATTAAGTTTTAAACTTTCGACAGCGGAAGTTATATTATTAGAAAAGATATTATCTTCAAAATATTTTTCTGAAACGATGCTATAAAGCAGCATAGCTGAAAAGCCATTAAAACCGAAATATTGTTTATAAACAGCATCAAAAACTGTACGGCTGCCGCTGGAAAAAACATCATTACCATTTATTTTATCATTGCCGTAAAATACACCCATTATATCACCGGTTAATGTTTGGGTATTACTTAATCTAATATCCAGCCCGCCTGTAAAGGAAATTTCATTTGCAGGTTTGTATTTTTCCGAAAAATCCCCCAAGGGCTGGTATTCCGTTTTAATTTGATAAGAAGCTCCTAAACCTGCGACATAATTATCAGATAACTGATGTATCCAGGAAAGTCCTAAGATTACATTTGTACCCTGACCGAAATTTGGAGTATGCATTCCAAATAAATCCTGGCTAATAAATCTTTCAGTTTCAAATTGATTTGCAGAAAGTTTAGTTTTACCGCTTGGTAAATTTATACCGGCATTTATAATCAAGTTATATTTTGTAATATGCTGCTTTAGTGAAATTTGAGAGTCTGAAAGACCATTTAAATTATTTAAATCACCTCCCACCGATGCATATTTGGTGTTAAATGAAATAGTTGTGTTATGTGAAGGGAAATAAGCAAATGAGATAATATTAGTGAACTCAGAGAAACTGGTACTCCCTTGTATACTCCAGCTTTCCAGGAAAGGCAAAATATTTACGGAATATTGATTAGTACCGGAATAATAATCCTGAGAAAAATTTTGAGCATTAAACCCAATGAAGAAGATAAAAAAGATAAATACAGTAAATTTCATTTCTTTTTCCTTAATACTTTGCTTAAAATTGTTTCAGCAAAACAACACTGAATATTCAGCTATTGTAACGGAGGAGGCTGCGGCGGATTGGGTAAAGGAGGATTTAAATCCTTTTTATCCTGAGCCGGTGTACGGGTAAATGAATCATCAGTAAAATTAGATAGGACACTATTATCGATTACATTCTGCCTATTCTGAACAAGATTTATTTCTTCACCCTGGATAGCAGGATATTCTTCTTTCAGAGTTGATGTTAATTGCTCTTTACTGCCGCTGCTTTTTCCAATGCTCCCTGAAGATTGCTGTTTAGCACTTGCTGCTTTGAAATTAGGATCTAATTCAGCAGCCTGTTTAAAGAAAGCAGATGCGTTATTAAAATTGCCTGCATCCTCCTGCATAAGTCCTTTAGAAAAAGCTAAAAATGATTGAAGATTTTGAGTAGGAATATATGCAATTGCTTCTTTTTCTTCTCTTGTCAATTCAATTCCATTTCTTTCCAAAAAGGCAAATACGATTTCTTTCTGCAGAGTAAAAAAGTCTTTAAGATCGCCGGATTTATTAACCCAAGATTTCCTTGTGCTGTTTTTAACGTCCCATGACCCTAAATCAATTTTGAAATCACCATTGTTGGTAACATCATAATCACCGGAAACGATGGTTCCTGCGCCTAGTAATTTGCCCATCCTTGGTGCAGTGGATTGATTAACCATAGAGGATTGTCCAAATTTAAGTTCATCCAATATAGCTTGAATTCTTATTCTTTCCAGGATAGTTAGAGCTTTTACTTTCGCCAGATCTATACTCACCATCTCACTAAAACCCCTGCTTAACGGGACATAATCTTTATTAATGCCCTGATATATTAGAGGAAAAACAGCCATAGTACTATCGGAAATATTTTTATCAGGCAGATCCTTTTCTCTTTTTATTAATGAATCTATATCGGAATATGCCTGCTGCCTTTTTATCCATAAATATCTTCCTTCCATTAATTCTCTGTATGGTGAATCTTTAAGAATACCGGTATATTTTTTATAATATTCGAGAGCATCTTCCTGCTTATTAAAAAATTCAAGATTCAAACCTTTATAAAATATTACTTCAGGATCATCAGGGGTTAGTTTGATAGCTTTATTTATATACTTCTGTGCCAGTTCATTCTGATGTGTTTGGATATAAAAGATACTTAGGTGTTTTAGTGCATCGGCATCGTAAGGGTTTTCATCAGCTCTTCTTACCCAATTATCAACCTGCCCCTGGTAGAGTTCAGGATCATCCATAACTGAACCGGATGAGCATGAATAAAAAAGAATAAGCGGGAAAATGGATAAAATAGATAGGATAACACGAATAAATGTTTTTGTTTTCATTAGATAATTTATAATTTAATTTGCGTAAGCTTCCGAAATTAACTCTTGAGAATGAATTAAGAATAAGAGAATGATTACGAGTACGAGCACGATTACGATTACGAGTAAGGATAAGAGAATATTAATTAACTAAAGGAGCGATTGATTGAGCTTTAATTTTAGCTTTTTCATAATTAGGATCTATTTTCAAGGCTTCTTCAAATTTATCATAAGCATTTTTATAATCATTAGTTTCCAGGTAGCTTAAACCAACTGAATAAGCCATAATTGCATCCAGGGACGGAGCCTGAGATACTTCTTCGGAGGTTTCTTTCTTTAATGTAACATTGATATTATCCGCAATTTTCTTACCTAGTTTATCGATTAAATCAAAGAAATCATCCAGGTCCCCTTTTACTTCGTCAGTTAATAATATTTCACTTGATTCAACCTTTACCAGTCTTGCACCAAGCCAAATTTGATCACCAACAATTATAAAACTGCCCAGCAGAACAGTCTGAACACCAAGCTGCTTACCCATTCTAACTGCTCCTTCCATATCGTATTGGTCTTGAAGCTTTATTTCATTCAAAATCCATTGGATCCTTTCTCTTTCAATCACTTTTAAATTTGTAGAATTATTCAGCCTGTTAATCATTAAATCGGCAAATCCCTGTTCCATCGGATCGTATTGTACTTTATGACTAACCGAACGATTTTTAAAATCAATAATTGCCATGGTCTTCATTCCGGGATCTGGTTTTTCAACTTTATATGTGCCTGAAAATTCTTTTCGCGATTCATAATAAAGTTTCATAAAAACGGGAGGTTCATAATCCGGGTTAAATACAACCATAGGGGGTTCCAGCTTTAATAACTTCAAAATAGCATCTTTGGCTTTATCATATAAACCTTTAGCAGTATAAGCTCTACCCAAAAAACGGAGTGCATCCTTTTGGACTTCTGCATCAGTGCTGTCTACGGATAGTTGCTGCAGTACATCAACAGCTTTATCAAACTGCGCGGATTTGTAATATTCCTCAGCTTCACTCAATCTGGATTTAGGGTCATTCTGAGATTTGACGGCAGGGATAAATATTAAAGAGATAAAAATAATTAGTAATATATGATGACACCGGGCAATGAAGAATCTTTTATAAGAAAACATTATATCCTCCTGTAAAATCGAGAAAATAAGATTTTTGATTCTGGCATATTAGTTTAGGATTAAGAACACGAGCAAGAGTAAGTACTAGTAAGGACCAGATCTCATTATTTTAAATGAAATACTAGCAACTGGGTTTTCAATTCAAAAGTCGGAGAAATATTTAAGACAGCATCTCCTTCAACTGTGTTATATCCCGTTTTTTTTACTGTGATTCTATAAGTTCCGGGTCCAAGAAGAGTATCACCCGGAGTAGTCTTTCCGGTATTAACACCGTTTATATAAATTGTCCCCCAAAAAGCATCTCCCTTAACATTTAGAGATTGAATATTAATTTGGTGCCGGAAATAACAGGTTATAGATTTAGTCTCTTCATCACTTAAATTTACGGTTAATTCGCTTGAACCAAATTCAGAATTTGCAAACTTTATCTTGTGCTGACCGGCGGAGACACTGCTTCGTATAATTTCATTCGTATTAGAAGCAATTTTATTTTTGTCTATAAAAATATCTCCGGAAGGCAAAGAATTTAAAACCAATATGGAATTAGTCTTAATAACAGCTTCTGCAGGTATTAAATTGGCTAATATGCTGTTGTCACCAAATGTTATATGGAATTCAGCTTCATACCAATCTTTATAACCTGGTTTTTTTAACGCAATTGAATAATTTCTAATTGTCAATGAATCTTTAAAAAAAGGAGTTTTGCCGACCATTTTATTATCGATTAAAACATTTGCTCCAACCGGACTTGAATCTATAGAAAGGCTGGCTATTTTAATATTATTATTATTACTATGATTATTATTAACAGGTGGAATAGTTTCGGAAACTTTAATATTATTATTAGGGTTGTCTTTTTCGCTATTAAAGGGTTTCATTAAAAATATATAAAGAGAAGAAATTAAAATTATGAATAATGAGGCAGAAGCAAGAATGATCTTTTTCTTATTCCTTCCAAAACCTTTAGCAATTGGTATGTTGTCCGAAATTATTTTTGTCTTTTCTTCACCGGTTTTTTCATAGGTTTCAAATTGATATAGATCCGAAAGCATTTCGGTGATATTCCGGAATCGTTTTTCAGGATTTTTATCTATTGCTTTCATTATAAATTTCACAAGAGGTTTAGGTAAGTCTGAATTATAGTTATCCGGTGGAACTATTTTCCCTTCAATAATCTGCTTTTGAATATTAAAATCACCGGAACCTCTTTCGAAGGGAATTCTTCCGGTCAACATTTCATATATAGTCATACCAATTGAATATATATCGCTCCGGTTATCAATTTTTGAACCTTTAATCTGTTCGGGAGACATATAAAACAAAGTACCTGCAGTTTGAGTGACAGTGCTTTGCTCACCGTGTTCCTGTATGAGCTTTGCCAGGCCAAAATCCATTACTTTTACAGTCCCATCTTCACATAATAAAATATTATTAGGTTTAATATCGCGATGTATTACGCCAACTTGATGAGCATGGTTAATAGCATTTAATAATTGCCTGATAATTTTAAGAGCTTCATCGATTTGAAAAGCTCCCTTTTCTTTTAACCAATCAGAAACAGTTTTAGCCTGAACATATTCCATAACCATAAATAGACCGTTATCGGTTTCTCTTAAAGCATATACGCCAACAATATTTTTGTTTTCCAATTTGGCTAAGGCTATTGCTTCAGTCCTAAAACGCCTTAAGAAATTTTCATCCCTTGCATAAAACGGATCGATCATTTTCAAAGCAACAGTTTTCTCAAGGTTCAAATCGGTGGCTTTATAAACGACACCCATTCCTCCCCTTCCTACTACTTCGATAATCTTATAATTATCTATTATCTGTCCGAGCATTGTATCCATTTTAAAAGATTCTATTACTCGAGTTTTTAGTGAATGGTTTTATAAAAATTTATATAGAAAAATGATCATTGCTGTATTTCGTTAGTTCACTTCTTTATTACTTGTGTATCTTTTCTTCACACTCTAAAATTAATTTTTTTAATTTATCATTAGAAGGCTGAATATCCAAAGCTTTTTTATAAAATTTCACTGCTTCGTCAAATCTGCTTTCATTTCTTGATTTTTCACCTTTACTTATAAAATCAGATGCAATATTATTAATACCTTGCAATGCTCCCAGATGCATAGGTTCACTGTCTAAGATTTTATTATAGATAACCAGTGCATCCTCCATTTTTCCATCTTCATATAATTTATCGGCTTGCGACTGCAGTTCATTAAATGAATCTGTTTTTTTCTCATTTATTCTTTTATCATCCGGCTGCACTATAGGTTTATCCTTTACAATCTCTTCACTTTTTGTCTTTTGAAATAATCCGGTTATATAATCACTATATTGTATCCCAATTGCTATAATTAAGTAAAAAAAATAAAACTGCTAAAACAGGCAATATATAATTTTTTCTTTTGCGGGAGATAAGTGCAGTATCATTGAAAGAAGTGAGAATTATTAGAGCCTATTTTTATAACCATCACTGTTACATTATCTTTTCCTCCTCTTTCATTCGCCATTTTTATTAACGTATTACATGATTCTTCGGGGGAATTTCCAGCCAACAATTTGTAAAATTTCATCTTTTGCAACACCCGCAAGACCGTCTGAACATAAAATAAAGCTTTGACCTTTTTTAATTGAAATATGTTTAAAATCGACATTAACTTTCTTTTCAACTCCTAGTGCACGCATCAATACCGATTTGGAAGGATAAACTTCTGCTTCTTTCTCAGTTAAAATACCTTCTTTAACCATTTCATGTACTTTGGTATGGTCTTCGGTTAACTGTTCAATTTTACCTGCCGAATTGTTTTCAATCATGTAAATCCTGGAATCTCCAACATGAGCAATTAAGCCTTTATCTTCTTTTATTACTAATACAGTACAGGTAGTTCCCATACCCCTTAATTGTTCCGAATTTTCGGACTTTCTATAAATATTACTATTTGCTTTTTCAATTGCATCTTTCAGAGAAGATAATATATCTGAGGAACCGGAGAAATAAACATCATGTATTGTATCAACAGCAATGCTGCTTGCTTCTTTACCCCCGACATGCCCACCCATTCCATCAGCTACAATAAACAGCTGTCCTTTATTAGAATAGAGGTTATAATCATTTTGGGGAAATTTACCGAAACTGTCCTGATTTTCAATTCTAATTAAGCCAATATCAGAATTTCCGTAATACGAAAAAGTTAACTTTTCTTTTTCAGACATAAATATTAAGAAATATCAAATGACAAAAAACAAATTTCAAATAAATTCCAAAAAATAAATGTTTCAATTTTCAAACATTTAAACCAGCAGATTCACTTTAAAAGCCTGAGATCTTCCGCAGAAAACGGACAAGTACTCACTTCGTTCCCAGCATACACTAAAATTCCGGCTGGCAGGCATTCAGAAAATGTTTGCATAAATTTAACTATTAACTAGTTATTAAGATTTTGCAGAGAAGCTTTTAACGGATTATCAAAGTTAAAGCCGAACAATTGGGGATTTTCTCCGATTACTGCGGCAGAAAAGATGTAAAAGACATAATTATAAGTTTCAGTTCAGGTATTTTCTTTAAATTTTTCAAGCAGGTTCCAAAAATTTCTATCACGTGGATTTTCAGGCATTTTCCTTATCAAATCAATTATATTGTTTTCTC
This sequence comes from uncultured Ignavibacteriales bacterium, assembly GCA_963848195.1. Classification (GTDB taxonomy): domain Bacteria; phylum Bacteroidota; class Ignavibacteria; order Ignavibacteriales; family Ignavibacteriaceae; genus CAVQBP01. The sequence goes on from CAWKCY010000005.1 coordinate 27,721, forward strand.
CCCAATTATAAGAAGCAATGACAAGAAGTCCGGACGCCTGTGCATCGGTATTATAAATATCACTAATATATTTAGCTGCAGCAGCAGTTGCCTTTATAAAATTAAATCTTTCATCCCGTGGATCAAAAGCTTTAACACTCAACTAAGGGACCAATGGATAGTCCATATTTAATTGCTGTCTGAGGTATAAACTGCCAGATACCTTTAGCAAAACCGTATCTTGTTTCAGGCCCTACTATTTCATCTCTGAAATCACTTTCCTGCAAAGCAAGATAATAGAACTGAGGTGCCATATGCTGCCTTAACAAAATCATCAACAATTACCTGAGTATAATCATTCTGATCTGCTCTTTGAATTGCATTCAATTAATCTATTGCTGGCTGCCATTTTTTTATATAGCTTTTTACTTCCTCAATAAAATCTTTAGGAACATTTAATTCACATTCTCCAAAAATTCTAGCAGTTTGAATAATTAATTTATCTTCTTCACTCATATTATAAACACCTAATTCATCAACAAACTTATCATAATTATTCTCAAGCTGTTTATGTTTTTCATCAAATTTTTGTAAGTGCATCGCGAGTTGCAAATATCAGTACTATTAGCCAGTTTATCTTTCAAAGTTGAAATTTCAAGCTCTAAAGATTTCATATCATAAAAAATATTTTCGGCTAATAATTTCTGTTTGCTTTCTTTGATATTTTGATAAACTGAATATGCAGCTGCTGCCATAGCAATTATACCGATAATGATAATTAATTTTTTATATTTTGAAGTTTGTTTTTTCTTTACAATTTTAAAAGCCTCTCTCATCATCCTGGTATGCTCCCCCATTTCATGTTCACCTTTTGATTCATCGAAATAATGTTGAATATAGCTTGTAACAGTACCTGCTTCAGGTGAATTGTTTATGTCGGCTTAGCGAGAATCCATTCGAATTTTCAAAAGTGAAAATAGAATAATAGATCCATTCTTTACCAAGCTGAATTGAAGTGGAATTTTTAATTTCAATTTTATTCAATTTTATCTCCGTTTAGAAATGTGCCGTTACTGCTCTGCTTATCAATAATTCTCCATTTATTATTTTCAAAGCAAACTTCAATATGCACCGGCTAACAATACCTTCATTAATTTGAATAGAATTATCCGAGGACCTTCCGATTGTAAATGAATTATCAAAAGTAATACTCTTTTTTTGAAGTATTCCCTTTTACAATTTTAACCTTTCAGTACTTTTGCATCCGGATTAAACACATCGGATATTTTTGTATCGTTCATCTAATAAAATAATAAATTATTTATGATATTACATTATTTTTTCGTATCAACGACAGGAGCACGAATAAATTTTTACGAAATTTCTTTTACAGGTTGGTTCATAATCGGGAGCAATATTATCAGCAAGAGATTAGAATATCCTTTACAGCACATTATAAAAATTCAGAAATAAATACTAATAAAGGTAGATATTTTAGCGGTTTAGGAATTGCTCTTTCAAAATTTTGAATTCTGTTCCAGAAGGCTTTTTATAATCCTGTTAGTTTGGCCTATCAGGTGGAGAAGGATATTTTGATGGGGAAGTAATAATGGGGGGTGGGGGGGGAGTTGATTTCTGTAATAACAGTACAGCCACAACACCTCCAACTACTGCCCCACCTACATAATAATACCATTTCAATCCGCCACTAATTTTTTCAGTAGATAATTTTATTTCGCAGTTGTTTAATTTACTAGTTCCCAATTCATCTTTATAATCCCAAGTGATAAATTTATTGTTCCCTGATTTAACCTCTTTAAAATCGCCAGACAACATCTTTAGGTCAAAAGTTTTGTTAGTTGTTTTATCTACATATGAAACTATAACATTATATTCAATATCTTTATCACCAAGTAAATCATAATTAATTTCTAAATTCTTACCGTCATTTTTTGCTTTTATTTTTGCAATATAATTATCTAATGGATAAATATTAGGGATATATAACTCTTGTTCCAAAACAACATTTATTGCAGATGATTGGTTCCCAGTGATTTCAATATCTCTCTCATCTTTTTTATAACCTTGAGCCTCAGTAATCAATTTATATTTACCTGGTTCAACTTTCACCTCCCCCTGACCTTTCCATTGTCTAATTAAATTGCCATCTTTATAAAGCTTAACATTTACTTCTGTCGGTGAAGTTTCAACATCCAGCTGCCCTTTTATCCCGGCATAAATAGGTTCAATATTGTCAACCAGTAATTTTTCAACATCAAGCGCCGGATTTGAATTGACTGTCCTATATATCTCCCTTTCAAACAATTTGGTGTAATTTTTTGTTGAATAGATAGTTAACAGATAAGCACCAGAAGAATCCCCTTTACTTGCCCAATTTAACAAATAATCTATTCCGAAATTTTTAGATAGTGTATTCAGAAAGTCAGCATTCTCGGGATCTAATTCATTCCCCAATATATTTTTATTAGCATTCAAGAATTCAGTTGAATATATCTCATATCTTATAAATACATCATTATACTTTATTAATTGATTATAAAGCTGATCGTTGGAATTGATATTTTCCAATATACAAATATTTGGCTTACTCCCCGGAAAAAGAGTAGAGGGCAGTGTTTTATAATTTACCTTATATTCCTGCGCAAAAGAAATATTGCTGCCTATAAATGCAAAAAGGCAAATTATGTTTACAAATTTTTGTATTCCATTTTTCATTTTTATTTACCTATAATTAAATTAACTTTATCTCCTTTTTTCAAAATTGAGCCAGCTAAGGGGATCTGGTTTATTACTTTTCCTCTGTTCAAGGGAGAAGACATATTTTCTATAACACTGCCTTTAACTAAACCAAAGGCGGAAATTTCACTCAATGCATCCTTTAATGTAAGATGTTTAAAATCCGGTAATTTAATTTTGTTTGTTTCATTTATTTTTGAAACTGTTTCTTCGATCCTTCCATCTAATTCGCTAGTTCTTCCATATAGATTCCTTACCTGTTTATAATCATTTAATGCATCTGTATAATTTTTCTTATTGAACTCTTGTTCAGCAAGATTTAATAAATTAATTCTAATCCGATTTTGTAAGGAAAGCGCAAAAGAATTATTTGGATTAAGCTCTGTAATTTCTTTAGTAATATTAAAGGCAGAAGCAGGGTTTTTATCTGCCATTTCAACTGCTTTTCTTTCAAGCTGTTTTATTTTAATTTCTTTCGAAAATGATAATATAAATAATGAGTTAGAAGGAAAATTTTTTTGTGTAAGTTCAAGTAAATTATCGGCTTCATTAATTTTATTTTTTTTGATTAGAAATTCTAAACTGTCTGCTATATTTCTTTCAATTAATTTTAACTGACTTAATGCATATTTATTATTCGAATCTACTTTTAGAGCTTCATTATATTTTTCTACTGCATTCTTATCAAGGGGATTTAATATTTTTTTAAGATTAAATAACTCATCTCCCTCTTTTAACAATATTTCTAGTCTGTTATTTTCTAAAGCGCTTAATGAATTACTACTTTGATTTTTAAAGGGAGAATTGAGGAATAAAAAATATCCCGCAAAGGAGAGGCAAAGTATAGAAGCAGTAAAGATTAACCTTTTCCTATATCTCCATGGGTGGTATTTATGTTTTAAATTTTCAATATCATTTTTTGAAATTTTAATTGTTTCATCATGTGAGTTGATATTCAATTCTTCAATTTGTTCCTGTCTAGTTTTTAGCACTTTGCTAAATTCCTTTCCGGTTTTAAACCTTGATTTTTTGTTTTTAGCTAGAGCTTTCTTGATTATGCTTTCAATCCATCTAGGAGCATCAAGGATTTTATTATGAATCGGATCAGGATTTTCATGAACAATCTTATAAATAGTTGATACAGGTGTATCGCCTCTGAAGGGTAATCTGCCTGTAAGGCTTTCATAAAGAACAGATGCCCAAACTGTATAAGTCACTTTGTGAATCAACATCTTTTCCAAGGGCTTGCTCAGGACTCATATAGTCCGGAGTTCCAATTACCATTCCGCTTTGGGTTAATTTAGACGTAGAGGCAGCATGAGCAATCCCAAAATCTGTAAGAACAGGTTTTCCATCTTTCGTTACAATAATATTACTGCTTTTAATATCTCTGTGAATGATACCTTTTTCATGTGCATAATCTAATGCCTCGGCTATTTGTGCACCGATGTTAATTGCATAATCTATTTGTAATCTCCCGCGGTTTTGAATTATTCAATGCAAATCAGAACCATCGAGATATTCCATTGATATGTAGATTAATTCCCCCTTCAAAACCCACATCATGTATTGTAACTATATTGTGATGATTTAATGAAGCAGATAGCTGTGCTTCCCGATTAAACCTTTCAAGGAATTCTTTATAGTGGATCAGATTACTGTGAATAACTTTAAGTGCCACTAACCGGTTTAATTTTTTTGTACAGCTTTGTAAACCGTTGCCATTCCTCCACGGCCAATTTCTTTCAAGAATCTCATATTTGTTTTTGAGCACTAAAGTCACCTGTTCAGTTGAATTAATTTCACCTTCCGGGACTCCAGATGTAAGAAGACTGCTACAATGTTTACATTTAATAGCATTAATATTTATAAGCTCATAACAATATGGACACCGTTTAGTTTCTTCCATAATTATTTTATATAATTATATATTTATATTATTTAAGTAAAATCATCTTTTTTTCTTTAATATAGTTAGATGCTCCCATTCTGACAATGTATATCCCGCTGGCTAAATTCCTGCCATCAAATTCTACCTCATAATTACCTGTTCCATATAGTTGATCCTCAAGCAGAGTTCTTATCTCCTGCCCAAGTATATTATATATTTTTATAGTAACATTTGAAGCTTCCGGCAAGGAGAATCTTATATTCGTTACGGGATTAAAAGGATTCGGGTAATTTTGGAATAACATAAACTGCAAAGGTGTAATTTCTTTTTCTTTAGCTTTTATAAAATCATTATTTCCTATTAATATCTGATAGTTTGAAATTTTAACTGCAGGTAAAGAAATATTGTTATTTTGTTTAATGTTAAAAATTTTCTGATCATATTTATCTACCAGATACACATTAGTTCCTTTAAATCTATCAACTCCGTCTATTTTGAGGATAAGCTTTTCTTTAAATGAATTTTTAATATTTAAATCAAAAGCTTGCCCATTTCCACTCATGGGGCGGCTCTCTTTCATCAAATTTTTATAACTTATTGAAAGATTATTATTAAATAGATTCATTCCTATATCTTCAAAATCTCCCGGAGGAGTTAATACATCTTTCAAATCATAATCATTATTTGATGCGGAATCGATTGAAACAATGACATAGGATTTTTCCGTAGAACCATGATTAAGCGAAAGAATTAGAGAAGATCCTTGAGTAGCTATCATTGTGGAAGTTACTTTATTTAATTTTTTGGATAATGAACCATCCGGATCATAAGGAATTTTAAGTGAAGATAAATTTTTCAAGTTATAAAAATAATAAGCTTGAAAAGGCAGAAATATAGAAGATGAATGCCAGCCCGCACTCCACCCCCAAAGTGTATCATTACTTAAAGAGTTTAATCCTCTAACGCTATCCCAAACTACACTCTTAACAAATGGGTTGGAGATAATATTCCATCCATTATGTAATTGTATTTCATAGTAGCCGGATTTTAATGAAACGGCTGTAGCGTTTTGCGAAATATTTAAAGATTTATCACCAATGATCCAGAAACCATTGCCAGGTTTAAAATTAAATACAGAAGAATTGTTAAAATGAATTAAATAATCGCTTGATTTTGTACTTATAACTCCATTATCGTAATATGCATCCCAATGCTGCCCCGAAGTATCTCCTAATATTGAAATTAAAGGGCCGTTCAAATTACCAGGGAGCCCAATTAACTTATAGCTTGAATTCTTAGTGTAATCGGAAAAAGAATAAATTTGAGTTAAGGGTATGGTAGCCGGATATGTATAGGTTGTTCTAAATACAATATCAGAGCCTTGAATTGTACCTTTACTGTTAGTTGCTTTAACCCTATAATGATAAGTTGTATTTTCAAATAAACCGGTTAAATCTGCGCTGACATTAACATTTATATTTCCATTGACAGGACTTTGTGTTGCAACAATTGAACTACCATAATTGGTTGTAGTACCATAATCAAATTGAACAGCAGTACTTAAATCGCCAGGGTTTACTACACCATTTAAAATAGCTCCGGTTTGTGTTTCATTTGAAGCAGCACCGGTGGTCGCAACCAGTGGACTTCCGTTAGAAGGAATGATAATAGTAAAGGTTGATTCTTCTCCATTGATGGTACCATTGATGTTTATTGCGTCTATTCTATAATGATATATTGTGTTTACGGATAATCCATTTATTACAGCACTTACATTTACCTCATTACTGCCGCTGACATGGCTTTGAGCCGCCGTTACATTATTCCCATAAATATTTGAGGTTCCATATTCAAATTGGACTGACGTACTAAGTCCACCGGATTTACTATTCCGTTGAGTGTAGCACTATTTGCGGTAAAGTCAGAAGCTGAACCCGTTACAGCAATTGTCTGACCAAACTTTGTTTTAAAAGTTGAATCAGCTCCATATGCTGTCCCCGAACTGTTTGCAGCTTTTATTCTGAAATGATATAATGTATTTGGGGATAAACCACTTATGTCTGCACTTACATTTACACTACTGCTACCGTTTACCGGACTTTGGGATGCTGAAACTGTATTCCCGTAACCATTTGATGTACCATATTCAAATTCTACCGTTGCATTCGATCCATTTGGGTTCACCACTCCATTTAGTGTTGCAGTAGTCTGTGTAATACTTGATGCTGAAGAAGTCGTTGCAACTGCTTGATTAAGATTTATTGGTGGAGTAGTAAAGGTTGAATCAGCACTATAAACTGTTCCTGCACTGTTTGCAGCTTCCACCTGGAAATGGTATAATGTATTTGGAGTTAAACCGCTTATATTTGCACTCACATTTATATTAATGCTACCGTTTACCGGACTTTGTATAGCCGTAGCTACGCTCCCATAATTTCTGATGTTCCATAATCAAACTGTACAGTTGTAATCGCTCCGTTTGGATTCACCATTCCATTCAATGTGGCTGCAGCTGTTAAATATTTGAAGCAGAGGAAATAGTTACAATTGGTTTATCAGGGAAAGTCATAAATGTTGAATCTGCGCCATATACTGTCCCAGAACTGTTTGCAGCTTTTACTCTGAAATGATATAATGTATTTTGGGATAAACCACTTATGTCTGCACTTACATTTACACTACTGCTACCGTTTACCGGACTTTGGGATGCTGAAACTGTATTCCCGTAACCATTTGATGTACCGTATTCAAATTCTACCGTTGCATTCGATCCATTTGGGTTCACCACTCCATTTAGTGTTGCAGTAGTCTGTGTAATACTTAATGCTGAAGAAGTCGTTGCAACTGCTTGATTAACATTTATTGGTGGAGTGGTAAAGGTTGAATCAGCATATAAACTCTATCTGCACTGTTGGCAGCTTCCACCCCGAAATGGTATAATGTATTTGGAGTTAAACCGCTTATATTAGCACGTACATTTACATTACTGCTCCCATTTATCGGACTTTGTATAGCTATCGCTGCACTTCCATAACTTTCTGATGTTCCATAATTGAATTGTACGGTTGTAATTGCACCGCCTGGATTTACAATTCCATTCAATGTTGCTGCAGTCTGCGATATATTTGAAGCAGAGGCAGTTGTTACAGTTGGTTTATCAGGTAAAGTCATAAATGTTGAATCTGCGCCATATACTGTCCCAGAACTGTTTGCAGCTTTTACTCTGAAATGATATAATGTATTTGGGGATAAACCACTTATGTCTGCACTTACATTTACACTACTGCTACCGTTTACCGGACTTTGGGATGCTGAAACTGTATTCCCGTAACCATTTGATGTACCGTATTCAAATTCTACCGTTGCATTCGATCCATTTGGGTTCACCACTCCATTTAGTGTTGCAGTAGTCTGTGTAATACTTAATGCTGAAGAAGTCGTTGCAACTGCTTGATTAACATTTATTGGTGGAGTAGTAAAGGTTGAATCAGCACTATAAACTGTTCCTGCACTGTTTGCAGCTTCCACCCTGAAATGGTATAATGTATTTGGAGTTAAACCGCTTATGTTTGCACTTACATTTACATTATTGCTCCCGTTTACCGGACTTTGTATTGCCACCGCAGTACTTCCATAGCTATCTGATGTTCCATAATCGAATTGTACAGTTGTATTTACTCCATTAGGGTTTACTGTACCATTCAATGTTGCTGCAGTCTGTGTAATACTTGATGCTGAAGAGGTAGTTACTGCCGGTTTATTAGGCAGTGTCTTAAATGTTGAATCTGCGCCATATACTGTCCCAGAACTGTTTGCTGCTTTTACCCTGAAATGATATAATGTGTTTGGAGTTAAACCACTTATATTAGCACTTACATTTACATTGCTGCTTCCGTTAACCGGACTTTGGGATGCTGAAACTGTATTCCCGTAACTATTTGATGTTCCATACTCGAATTCTACTGTTGCACTAGTCCCATTTGGATTTACAACTCCATTTAAGGTTGCTGCAGTCTGGGTTATATTGGTTGCCGAATTTGTTTTCACGGTTGCAGTAGAAGGCACACCATAATAAACATATACCTTACCTTTACAATGAATTCAGCTCTTACGATTATATCACCACAACCATCTCCGTTTATATCACCAATTGAAACCACAACACTTCCGATAACTCGAAGGATTTTCCCCATCAGCGTTCCAAGCTGGTGTAAACAATAAACCTAATGAACCACCGTAATAAATATAAGCTTTACCGGTATTATTAACCCCAATAGCACCCACAATGATATCATCAAAGCCATCCCGGTTAACGTCGCCGGCAGATGCAATTGACGAACCAAAAAAATCATCTGAATTATCGCCTTTTAAAGTCCATGAAGGACCGGATAAACCGGATGAATTCCCATAATAAACATATATTCTCCCTCTGTTGGATGAATATGCCGGAGCACTTACAATTACATCTTTATTTCCATCATTATTAACATCACCTGCCGAAGCAACACCAAGACCAAACTTATCATGAGCATTTTCACCGGTCTGAGTCCAAGATGCCGAAGGAGGCAAACTGAATTATCGCCGTAATATACATAAACTTTTCCAGTGCTATCATTATATCCTATTGCACTAACAATAATCCCACTATATCCCGTATTTTTAACATCGCCAATAGTTGAGACTGCATTACCAAAATAATCATTTTGATTTTCACCTCCATGTGTCCAGGATGCCGAAGGAGACAAACCTGACTTACTGCCATAATATACATAAATCTTGCCTCTAGAAGATGAATGATAATGAGCACCTACAACTATATCACTAAATCCATCACCGTTGACATCACCAGCTGTTGAAAGCGAAAAACCATACTCATCCTGATTGTTTTTCGTGTTTGAGTCCAATCAGCATTTGAAGATAAACCATTAGAATGTCCATAAAAAACATAAACCTTTCCCTTTGCCGACTCATAATTAACAGCACTAACAACAATATCACTATACCCGTCTCCATTTACATCACCAGCAGTGGATACACTCCAACCAAATTGATCAAAATTATTATTTTCACTGCCTTTAGTCCATGATCGATCGGTAGGCAATCCGGAAGGGCTTCCATAATAGACATAAACTTTGCCTCCGCTACCTTTACTAGATGAATGGTTGTCGGCACTAATAATTACATCGCCGTAACCATCTTTATTTACATCTCCTGCTGATGCAATAGAAAAACCAAAAATTTCACTATCGGTCTGGCCTGTATGTGTCCAATCTGGTGTACTTGATAAAGGATCTATTCTTAAAGGATATTCAGCATTATTATCAATTACACAAATTTGTATTGTGTTGTCATTTAGTTTAACAAATTGTCCTTCGATATTTCTACCTATTTTGTCATATATTTTCAAATCACTATAACTCATTTCAGTTTTATTCCTGCTATTGTAGAATTTTATATTATTCCCATCCACACTAAATTGCAATTTTGTTTTTATTTTAAAAGAAAGCAGTAAATTTCCTTCCCCTCCTGTTTTTCTATTCAGGATGAAATCCTGCCTCATACCTTTTGGAGTATTATTATATTCAATCTTCATATTCCCGTCACTGACTGTTCCCATATTTTTATTTTTATAGAATTTCGATCCAATAAAAGGGATGGTCAAGTTTTCTCTTCCATAATCTGTCAGAAATATCCCTATATTCCAGTTATTGGTATACTTATATTTTTTATTTTTATCATCTATATTTTTATCATTTGGATCAAATAAGGGAGTCTTTATTAAAAGCGGCTTAACAGAGAAACCATTCTTAAAGTAAGTAAACATCAAATTCTGTTTGCGATTTGGAGAGGAAAAATTCTTTTCTTTTTTATCAAAAGCCAGGTTATATTCTTCAGCTTTTATTTTTTCGCTTATTATATTAAACCAAGATGATTTTTTAAGGGAATCAATATCAACTTTATTTCTGCCATTTTTATTTAGTAATGAATTATTTTTTTTATCTTTAACCGGAATTATCCTCTGCATTGCTATTATTTCTCTATTCCGCTTTGGATTTTCGAGGACACAATTCGTTGAAAAAAAACTTGAATTATCTTTGACAACGAATATTACAACTCCGATTAAGAAAATCAGAGTTAAACTAAGTGAAACAAATATTTTTCTTTTCATTTTATTTTTTAAGTTATTTTTATAAATAATTTTATAATTCGAGCCTATCACTAAGTAAAGATATATTTGCTTAAAGAAAAGGGCACTTTATTTTAACAGAAAAAGATATTAAAAATGAATTCATTAGGAAGTACACCTTGCTAATTAATGAATTTGATTAGTCGTATTAATTTTTCTTCAATAGTTTCATTTAATAATCAGTTCCATCGAAAAAGTACTTGAATATCTATCTTAATAAAACCATTTTTTTAATGTCGAAAAAATTATTTGCCCTGATCTGATAAATATATACACCACTTGCCGCTGGAAAATTAAAATTATTTGTACCATCCCAATCTATATAGTAAACCCGCATCTTGAGGTATATCATCCAATAATGTTTTTATTTTTCTTCCAAGAATATCAAATATGTTAATAGTGACTAAACTATTCCTCTTAAGTGAATAGTAGATGGTTGTTTTAGGATTAAACGGATTAGGAAAATTCTGGAAAAGAATATATTCCGATGGCAATAATGCTATTCCATCCGAAACAGTTTTAGCAAATTCTTCAAGGCCAACTATTAACCGCAGAAATTTTTCTTTTTTCCCGGATATTTTTATAGAAGCTTTATTATTTATAATAGGAATTGCTGACTTAATGTCTTTGTCTAAAAGCCATATTTTAAAATTAACCGGTGGTGAGATCTTACTTTCAAATGTCAACTCGACTGTTTTATCCTCTGATAGAGTATTTATTTTCAAATCCCAGAAGGCACCCTGAGAAGATAAAGAGACAATATTTTGTGCATATTCTTTCCCGTCCGATAATATATTTAAATTTAAATCGTTTGTAATCGGAGGCGGTGTAAGAATATCAAGCTTATCATAACCATCCGAAGCATTACTGCTCATTCCCACATAATTTTGATAATCCCGGATATCTGTCATTTCAATTTTCGATTTTATTTGAATAACAAAACCGTCATTACCAATTTTCTTAAAAACATTCTTTTTAAATTTGGCGGAGCCTCAACCGGAGGAATTTTTAATGTAATTGGATCCGGTGAATTATTACGAACAAAATATCCTTGCCAAGGATTTAGTATATTAGTTATTAAACCATCATCATAATCTTTAGTATTGGGATTATAACCAATTGGAGCCTCAACTAAATTAGAATTTACTATATCATTCCAGGCTATCTTGAAAGCATATGGATTACCAATTTGATTAAGTCCATGCTGAAGTATGATTGTAAATGCAGAATCAATCTGGACGGAATTTGCATTATTTATATTAAAATTCTTACCATCTTTAGTTATTAGCCAAAAACCGATTCCAGGCTGAAAATTTGATTTTATATTTTTATATTCCAGATAAGTATTACTACCCGGATCCCATCGAAAAACTCTCCATTTATAAATATCATAAGAATTATAGTCATCTTCCAGAACAGAACTTAACTGCGGGTCAGAAATATTTAAAGGAATTGTTATCATACTATAGGATGAAGAAATTAAATTATCGCCATAAGCTATATTTTTAATACTAACCTGTATTGATGCGGGGTAATTTATCGGATCATTCGCGGGATAAGTTACTGAATCGTTTCCGTCTGAAAATTTAATATAATACTGAATACCTCTTTCTGTACTGGAATCAGCTGGGATAAACGCATCATTAAATGAACCTGTAGTATCTAGAATATCTAATTTATTATAAGATATTTCTCCTCCTTTTCTATAATACAATTCTTTAATAATGGAGTTAAAATTTTGCGGCGGACTAATATTTAGTAATATATTTTCTCCTGAATTTGTTATATTTGGCGCAGTTACGGTTATTGAAGGTTTAATGGATTGGGTAATCTTTATAGTTCTTATTATCTCACTGCTAGAAATATTTATAATCCCGATTCTTTGATCTGTAGTAATATTTTCATTATAGAAGACTCTCAATGTTTTATTATTGCTACCGCTATCCGGATCTACTGTCACCAAGTTATTATTATTGCCTACATTCCAGATTGTATTGGAAGTTATATTAAAAGATATACTACCGGATTTATAAGAAATTGATTGCACCGTTGGTTCTACATTAAGTGAGACCGGTGCAGCCGATTGAGTTATATTCACCGTCCTAGTTATACTTCCCCCTGTAATTGTTACTACCCCTTTTCTTTGGCTGGAGGTTAAATTTTGATCTATGTTTACCGTTATTGTTCCATTACCTGTTCCACTTGCAGGATTCTCTGTCAGCCAAGATGATGTATTACTTGCACTCCAATTTATATTGGAGTTGATTGTAAGCACTACATTACCGGAATTATTACTGACCGATGTGTCTGATGGACTTACTATAAGAAAGGGCTGACCGACTGATTGTGTTATCGTAATTATTCTGTTATATTCCCGCTGGTTACTGTTACTGTTCCAGATCTTGTTTTTGTTGTTGAATTCTGCTCTACTTTTACTGTTAATGTTCCAGAAACCTGTTCCATTTGATGGATTCTCTGACAGCCATGATGATGTATCACTTGTACTCCAGCCTATGTTGGAATTAACTTTTAGCATTACGTTACCGGAATTATTATTGACTGATGTGTCTGATGGACTTACTATAAGAAAGGGCTGACCGACTGATTGTGTTATCGTAATTATTCTTGTTATATTCCCGCCGGTTACTGTTACCGTTCCTTTTCTTTGACTTATTGTTAAATTCTGCTCTACTTTTACTGTTATTTTTCCAGGACCTGTTCCATTTGATGGATTCTCTGACAGCCATGATGATGTATCACTTGCACGCCAGCCTCTATTTGAGTTGACTCTTAACACTACGTTACCGGAATTATTATTAACTGATGTGTCTGATGGACTTACTGTAAGAAAGGGCTGACCGGCTGATTGTGTTATCGTAATTATTCTTGTTATATTCCCACCGGTTACTGTTACTGTTCCTTTTCTTTGACTTATTGTTAAATTCTGCTCTACTTTTACTGTTATTTTTCCAGGACCTGTTCCATTTGATGGATTCTCTGACAGCCATGATGATGTATCACTTGCACGCCAGCCTCTATTTGAGTTGACTCTTAACACTACGTTACCGGAATTATTATTAACTGATGTGTCTGATGGACTTACTGTAAGAAAAGGCTGACCGGCTGATTGTGTTATCGTAATTATTCTTGTTATATTCCCGCCGATTACTGTTACCGTTCCTTTCTTTGACTTATTGTTAAATTCTGATCTACTTTTACTGTTATTGTTCCGGACCTGTTCCATCTGAAGGATTCTCTGACAGCCATGATGATGTATCACTTGCACGCCAGCCTCTATTTGAGTTGACTCTTAACACTACGTTACCGGAATTATTATTAACTGATGTGTCTGATGGACTTACTATAAGAAAAGGCTGACCGGCTGATTGTGTTATCGTAATTATTCTTGTTATATTCCCACCGGTTACTGTTACTGTTCCTTTTCTTTGACTTATTGTTAAATTCTGCTCTACTTTTACTGTTATTTTTCCAGGGACCTGTTCCATTTGATGGATTCTCTGACAGCCATGATGATGTATCACTTGCGCTCCAGCCTCTATTTGAGTTGACTCTTAACACTACGTTACCGGAATTATTATTAACTGATGTGTCTGATGGACTTACTGTAAGAAAAGGAGGAGATGCTGCCTGGGTTATATTTACTGTTCTTGTTATACCACCGCCGGTTACCGTTATTGTTCCTATTCTCTCTTTTGTCGTTAAGTTTTGTTCATATGATACGACAATTTTTCCATCACCAGTTCCATTTATAGAACTCTCTGTCAACCAAGTAACATTATCACTTATGCTCCAGTCTGTATTAGAGGTTATAGCAAGAGATATCTCCCCATTATTATTATCTACCAAAGAATCCGACACATTAACAGTTAATTCAAATGGTGCTGGTGCCTGCGTTACAGTTGCCGTTCTTGTAATACCGCTTCCGGACACCGTCATTGTCCCTACTCTTTGTTTTGTTGTTAAATTCTGCTCATATGAAACTGAGATCTTTCCATCACCTGTTCCCTTCCCAGGACTCTCTGTAAGCCAACTTACATTATCACTTACGCTCCAGTTTATATTGGTGGTGACTGTAAACAATACATTACCGGAATTATTATTAACTGATATGTTTGATGGACTTATCGAAAGAATAGGAGTTGTTATTCCAGTACCCAATAGTTGTGCTGATGATGAATAATTATACTTCGGCACATTAAGATAAAAATAAGATATATATTGCCGGGCTTGATCTGGAGAGAACATAATTGCTACGCTCAATTCGCTAAATGCTGCAATAGAGTCAGTAACATAAGATGGTCTTGAAATTAAATGAAAATAACCACTATCTACATCACTTATATCAAAGTAAACCACCACCTGACTGCTGGTATTATTTTGTATATATATTGTGTCAACTGGATTATTTCCAACATATACACTTCCAAAGTCAAGGGTTTTAGGATTTAAATTTATTGGTGGTCTTGAGCATACAAATTTTCATTCTTTTCGAAGAAAAATGAAAGAGAAAAAGAAGAATAATCAATAATCTTTTAGTACCAAAATTCAAAATCATAAACTCAACGTAACAAATAAATCTAGTTATATGATTA
This sequence comes from uncultured Ignavibacteriales bacterium, assembly GCA_963848195.1. Taxonomy (GTDB): domain Bacteria; phylum Bacteroidota; class Ignavibacteria; order Ignavibacteriales; family Ignavibacteriaceae; genus CAVQBP01. The sequence goes on from CAWKCY010000005.1 coordinate 43,148, forward strand.
TCCTTATTTTACCGATCTCAAATAAAGATAATTAAATAATAAAATATTCAAGAGAATATAAAAATTAAGGTGAATAATCTTGAAAAAGTTGGGAAGCTATCAAATTATGGTCAACATTCTCGTTATTTTATTTCATTTATCTTGAATTTATTTACTAATATATTTTTTATATCCAGTTTTACTTTTTTTTTGAGACGGGAATAGGAAAAGCAAAGGCAATAAACCTGAAAATATTATTCTTGCCATCGGAGACGGAACGCACTCCTATTAATTTAATAATTTCTTTTTTTTCAAAGATTCGTATCGATACACCAATGAGAGCACTTTTCCTTACTTGGATGTACTCAAATCTTGTAATAGGATTTTTTGGTAATTCAATTTTAAAGTTTGGTAATGTTATCTTTAGCTCCGCTGAAATGATGGCTAAGTTCATACCTGAATTCAATTTGAAATTCATTTTATTTTCTCCTTTGATTTATTATTAAATTTATTAAATATTTCAACTTTAAATTATTCAAAGGAGAAAGATTTATCCACCTAAATTGTAACATTAAACATAAGTAATGTAACAACCCTCAAATAAAATTATTTTCTTTCAAACATTTAGAATTTTTCTCTGAACAAATCCCGGTGCTCTCACTTCAAATAAAGGTTGTCCTGGAGTAAATGTTGTAAGTTCTAAAGCAGCGGCTGCTCTTTGTCTTTGTCTGCCGGTTCTTAAAACCTGCTGCATCCATTCCTTTGTAATAGGTTTTCCCAATAGATACCTTGTCCCGTTTTTGTATTGTGATTTGATGCTGTCCCATCTTTTTGAAATTAATTCGGGATTCGGGCCAGGGAGATCTTCATCCATATCCATTTCAACATTTTCATCTTCAGGATTTTCTGTAGGACCGGCTTCAAATCCTTCCGGCTTATCTTTTTCAAGATCATCATAAGCAAGGTATATTCCTGTAAGCATTGTAAATGCTTCTCCGGAAACTCGCGCTAACTCATCTACTTTCATCATTTCAATTAACCATGGGATATTCACAGGGTCGCCAGCGGCACCAGCTGATATAACTGCCAGCCGCAATTGATCTTTACTAATTTTCAATTCGTCAAACCACTTCTTTGATTCATATAAGCTCATTTTTCTGAATCCGGTTTTTATTAAATCTTCCTGAATTTTAGGATTGGCTTCAGAAAATCTAGGCTTAATTAAAAATGGAGCATTTTTATCTCCTAAAAAGCAGCGGATTTAGCTGCTGATAAGGAAACAATTGGATCATTATTATTAAAATTCATTTTCAGATTATTAATCAAATCCATTCTTCCTAATTCCCCAACAGCTTTTAATGCACGTGTTTTTAGAGATATATCTTCATCTTTAAGAGAATTAATTAATGTTTCGCCATACGGATTTTGCCTATGAATTGCGCTTGCTGCAATTCCAACTTGACGAAGTATAGGTAAAGGATCAAATAAAAATTTATCTATATATTTTTTTGAAATGGGAAAGGAAGCCAGCCGAGAGCAGAAACTATTCCCCTTGCAAGCTCCCAGCTTTGAGTTCCAATTTCCAATACTTCGTTAATTCTTTCCTCATTGCCGTTTTCAAAAGCCAGAAGTGAAGCTGTGAAGATTTCTCCTGGTTCTTCCCATGAAAGTTCTTCTTTACAGATTTCCCAGCCTTCATCGCCTGCAACACGCAGCCCATCAATGTGTGCTTCAACCCGCCCATCCAGTTTTGTTAAATCCTTTAAGGAATAATGAGGAGCTTTAATAGCTTTATCACGAAGAAGCCAGAGAGAGGAGGATTCTTCAGCGTGCTGATAGATAATTGGCTTTATAAATTGTTCATTCATTATATCCATAGACTGCATTTAATCTTTCTACAATAGAACATAGGTTAAAGTAACTATGATCCTTTCGCAAACATTTAATATATTTAGCAATAATTATATATGTAACAATTCGTGTTCTATTGAAGTTTTCTTTAGAGTTCGAGCATAATCAATAGCAGTATCTCCATTAGAGTTTCTAATATTTGGATCTTACCCAACTGCCTCCAGAAAGGAGAAGGTGAAAGACCTCAATATCTTCGTGGTTCCCAACAACTCCCCAATGCAAAGCTGTTCGTCCTTCATTATCTTTTTTTTGAGGAATTGCACCCTAAGTTACATTTTAAAGTTGGTTAATAATTTTGGCAAATCCTCCTTGAGTACCTTGCATTCAGGAGAGAGTTTTTTCCTTCATCAGTAATTGCTTCAATATCACGGCTCCTCACTATCAATAAGTAGTTGTGAGCATCTTTCACAACCCTCAAATGCTGGAATATGCAAAGGTGTTTCTCCATCATCAATAGATTCATTTGGATTAGCTCCAAACTTCAATAATATTTGAACTATTTCAGAATAATTCAATTGACATGCCCATAATAAAGGTGTCATGTTGTCCTTAAAGCACGCTTTGCAAGTATTGAAGTTTTGGATCATCCTCAAGTAGCTTTTGATTAATCCTCATAATTCGTAGCTTGATTATTAATTCGATATTTCATCTGAGATTGCATCAAAAATTGAACTCATCATTGTCTCCTTAAGAAAGTGGTATGCGCGATATACCTGGAGGAACTATAACTTCTTGATTAGCTGCGGCGTCAATTTACTATTGAATGGTAAATTTTTTACTACTGTAGATTTATTACACTCCTCTTTGAATTTTGTGAGTATATCATTTTTCAGCCACGTTGAAGGTCTCTTCTAGTTCTAATATATGTCCACCAGGGGTATAAAGAACTTTTTCCAGGAGGTACCCACCATGCTTTTTGAAAAGCCGCTTTTTGAATCCGAAACAGGATCATATTTGCGAATCTTTCCCACCCTTTATGGCATTTATTATATATTTTGCCGAGGCGAATTTTTTTGCATTTTTCTTTAACTTTAACCTTCTTCTAGCAACCAGAGTACTGGATCTTGGTGTGCCATAGGAGAATTCCCTGGTGATGATGCATGATTATGTGTAGTCAAATCCAAATGTCTTACAACATTTTCTCCTTCGAACTTAACATCCATCGACCATGCATTAAAATAGACTTTGCCGGTATTGGTGCTAGTTATAAGTCCTTTTTTAGGTGCACTTCCGGCTTCATCTCCGGTATTTTTTAAAATAGGATTTTTTTTTAAGTAAAACTTCTTTATCCGAAATCTTTACATTTTTACTACCTCGGTTGTATCGCTTGCCATTCCTGTATTTGGATAAGGTATAGGAACACCTGGAGGCGTTGCAGGAGTTTGAGGAGGTGTAAAACAGACATCAGGAAATGCACAGATAGCATTTTCCATTAGCAGCCTGACAAGACATTTCCCGTCCATTAGCATAAACTTCATTAGCCATTATTTCACAGGATTTCTTAAATAATGATTGCTGATCTTTCTCCATTATCATTCCCTAAATGACATAAAATTCTTTTTCCAGTAAGATAGTTTTTCTGTGAAGCCATCTTTAAAATAGAAAAAATAATCGGTGAAATTGCCGAACCAACTTCCCCAACACAATCCACAGGATGCCAGATATCAAATTCTTCTTTTCGTTTTCTTAATATTCTAGTATAGAGCAAGAGCTGCTTCTTTAAAGTAATATTGTTTCCCATTGGTATCAGTAATTCTAAAATCAATATCGTGAAGTTGCAGACCGCAGTTTTTTAATGCTTCATTTATTGCCTGAACCAAACCATCTGCTCTCAATGGTTCCTCAGAAGTAATATGTGCTTTTTCATTGCCAAAACCCGTGGCTAAAATCTTAATCCCTTCTTATTAGGTCATATAGACCAATCAAAACAGCTGCCCCAGCTTCACCGGGAATAAAACCATCTGAGTTTGTGCTTGTTAATAAAAAATCATTTTCTTCAAGTGAAGCAATGTAGGTCCTACAAGTAGACTATCAACTCCAACTATTAAACAATATTTAATATCGGAATATGTTAGCAATTGCCTGGCAGGGTTAATAGCATAAACTCCGCTTACTCTACCCATGCTGAATACTTTTGACTCCTTATGAAATTTTAATCCAAGAGCTTGTTGTATTTCCCCCAGGAATTCATCATCTAAATCTTGCAGCCTTCCGGGACGCTCCTTTTCAGCAACACATAATAACATAGCAATGCTTTCGGTTGAAATTTGTTTTACTTCGGCAAGGCATTCCTGAATTACCGAAACAGCAAATTGAAGCAATTTTGTCTTTCCCGCCACGGTTGTTCCAGCGGAACCATCGAACCTATAATCCATTCTCCGCCTTTATCCATAAATCTTGTCTCTTCAAAATTATTTATGCCGCATCTTATTGCAGCACAGCTTGCAGGGGCATTTAATCCCACTCCGGTTATCATTCCTGAAGAAACAATATATAAAGGCTGCAATTAAAAATCAATTAATTATTCGTTATTGGCTTCAACTAATTCTTTTAAGGAAGGGATAATAGGTTTTTCCTAATCTTCTTGCTAAATACCAGCCTTTAGGCATTTTACCGGTGACAATTTGCACTATTTCAAACATATTTCTTTTAAGGGAAATTGTTGACCTCCAGATAAGCATAAAGCGGTTTTCATCAGGTTCAATAATAATAGTATCAATTACGGCTTCAGTTTCCTTTTCTTCAAAATTCTTATAAAAGAATACGACCGGCATTTCTATTTTAGGGATTTTATATGTTGTGATGCCCTGAGGCGTTAAATTTTTTAATATTACATTTTCACCACCTTGAAGATAATTAATCTGCTGATCGGATGGAGCAGCCTGATAATAAGATTCCTGAAAATCAGAGGGTAAGAAGGGAATACATTATCTATCCAATTTTGATCATAAGTTCCTGCAAGTTTATATCGCGGCTCCCAGCCTCTTCCAACGGAACCAAAAGACATCGGCTTGTATTTACCATAAGGACTTGTAACCGGATTATTTATTTCCTCTATATTTGGTGCAGGTTTACCTGAAATGTCATTAAAACTCTGCATCACTGAAAGAATCCTTTCCCGCAGGATTTATTAAATATGCTTTTTGCTTCTCGGGTTCAGGATTTGTTTTATCTGTACCGCCGAATGCATTATCATATGAAAAAGGCATTTTTACAAAAGGTTCCGGATCTCCCGGAGACATTGCAACTACCTTATTTCTCCAAACCCTGTTGCCGACAACTTTAAATGATTTTGACATTGACCCAACCTGAAGACTTACTACAACTTCTTTTACCGATCTACCGTTTGGCGAATAAGCGCTGCCGTTTAACAATACATCACATTTATGTTTTCTTGGTGCATAGTCGGATTCGTAAATCGGTGCAGATAATCCGGGTTCACCGGAAAACTCATCAGCAGCAATTAATGGCAATTGTTCTTCAGAAAGAGCTGCTTCTTCACCCTTAGGTGGAATAGTAAATGTCCCCTTAACTACGACTACAAGCAGTTCTCTCCCACTGGGTTCCATTCCCATAGTATAGCCAGCCTGCATTTTTGTTGCATTAATTAAATTCATATTATCTGGAATTGTATGGTTAGTTTATCTGAACCGATCCGCCCTTAATTCTGTTAACTCCCGATGAACGGCTGAGAAGATATTTTCCCCTTATCAGGATTTTTCCTGCACTGGTTAATGTTATGCTGGCTTTACCGCATTTAAATGTAATTTCTTTTTCTGCATTAAATGTAATTCTTTTTTTATCTACTAATATTTCGATAGGTTCTTCCTTATCTTCCCTAATAGAATCATCCTTTACTAAAATTCTATTATCTTTATTCTGAATTAAGAACCCGATTATTAAAGGATTATAAGGACTGCCATCTTGAAAGATCAATGCCACTTCTTTGCTTATATCTTCCTTATATAATGATATAGTTGAAACAGCCTCAAGAGGTTCTTTTTGAGGGTTTAAATTATAATCTACAAAAGCTTTTCCGTTAATATCCAGTGAAATTAATTTTCCTATTGCAACACCATTTATCTTACTGATATCTGGCTCATCATTAAGCTTTTGCATTAAATTTTTTACTACTTTATTATCTGAAGGAAGAATCTCCTCAACAGCAATAGTTTGATCTGCGTTCTTATTTAATTTTTTATTCATTTTAATTCTGTAAAATTTTTTGTCCTTTAACTACAACATCCCCTGATCCTTTAATATTTAATTTTTTCCCGTCTATTACTATGTCCCCGTTTTTCTTCAAAGTAATTGAAGCTTTTCCGCATGTAATACTTAACTCATCTGCAATATCAATAACACCTTTTTTACTGCCGCTTATTCCGAAATCATCTCCTGCAGACACGTTCATTTTTTTACCGGCATCCATGGTAAAATCTTTGCCTGCACTTTCTGAAAAATTATCTCCTGCATTTTCTGAAATATTCTTCCCGGCATCCACCGATTTAGAGCCACCAATTTTTTCACTGCTGTCCTTACCTACTTCAACTGTTTTTGCTCCATCAATTTTTTCAGATTTAGTTGAGCTTATATTTTGTGTCATATTAGCAGAAATTGTTTCAGTATGATTCCCGCTAACCTTAATAGTTTTATCAGCGCCTATAGTTTCCGATTGATTGCCATCAACTTTTTTATCTCGATTTCCGCTAACTGAAATTGCTTCGTTACTTCCTACTTTGCGAGTATTATTGCTGCCTATAGTTAAACTTTCATCTTTACCTACATTTATAGTTAAATTATTTCCAATTTTTATTGATTCATTGTTTCCAACTTCCCTGCTTCTGTTATTTCCTACAGAAGCTGTTTCATCATGTCCAATTTTTTGATTCTTATCATTGGTAATATCAATTGTCCAGTCTTTGGTTCCATGTAAATAAATATTTTCACTTCCTGTTTTATCATCAAAGGTTAACTCATTCTGTCCTGCGGTGCGGATAACACTCTGCGATTTATTCCCACTTGTTGATGGAGAAGCATTTGAAGGATTGGGTATTGTTCCCAATCCAATAGGACGGTCAACATTGCCGTCAACACATGACCAGAGCAATTCAGTTCCTTCATGATTAGGGAAATGGATACCGTATCCGGCACCAGAATATGATTGAGTCAGCCTAATTGGTAATGTAGCTTCTCCGTTATTTTTATCGCTGATATCAAACAGCATTTTAGCTTTATATCTCCCATGATCATCAATAAACGCATATTCATCACCGGCACCTGATTCTAATTTCGCACTCATTATTCCCGTTATTTTTGGAATAGGAGTTTTTCTAAAAGGACGGTAATCAATATCGAAAGGGATAGCTTCAAAATTACATTCAAAAAGATTTTTTGAAACCTGCAGTTTCTGCGGAATTACATATTGTCCGGTTTGATTGCCTGACAAAAATATTTTTGTAATAATATATTCGCCGTTCCAATCATCCCGGTAATGCTTGTCTAATTTAAATCTATGACCTGCAGTAAATAGCCTGCTGTCGGTTCTGCCTTTAAAAATTTTACTCTGGCAGAGTATCTCCTGGTTTCTAATTTTGGCAAGGAAATCGGCTTCCTTTTCATTCAGAAAGTTGTCACCATAATCATAATAAATGCCCGGATGATCTGATTTAATCTTGCTTTGAGCCATTAACTTTTTATCGGGAAAAAGGTAATTATAATCTTTAAGCTGAACTGTTCCGGTTACAACTTTTTCAAAACATGCAATTTCAAACAATGATTCTTTAATACCGGATGGATCCAGATTTTCATTATAAATTAGTTTCTCTGATGTATTTATATCAGGCAGGCTGCTGTTGTCATCAACAAAACAAACAACATCTTTATCACCGTTATGATCAAAGTAATAAAAGATTCCATAATGTTCGAGCCTGCGATCTAAAAAATTCAAATTTGTTTCACGGTATTGAACGATATATTCGCTTTTAGGATAACTGCCTTTAAGATCAGCTTTATAATCACCGCCGCTTAATTCAGAGTCTCCCAAAACATCTTTAATCACATCTTTGATATCCACATGCTGATATACTTGATTTTGAAAGACTAAATTCAATAGCCACAGTCTTGGTACCAAAAAGACCTGGTAAAAAACGTGGTCTCTCGATTGTCCGAATTGTTCGAATCTTGAGATAATTCCATGAACTTCGCGGGTACTTTGATCCGGACGGATAAGTGTAAAAGTAGCAGTCTTATTTAGGATTTTTGTTGAATCAATTTTAGGATCCTTTGAGGCAAGAATAATTCTATATTCAAATAAACCGGATATTTCTTCTTCAGCTTCAAATGAAATAACTCCCGCTACATCATCATCCAGATCCGCAAATTTGATATTATAATATGGCTGGTTAAATTTTTGGTCAGGCATTATAAACCTTTATAATTATCAATGAATAATTAACAATTAACAATTAATAACTGAAGTTATGCAATATGAATATTTTTTTATAATAAGAATGAAGAAAATTTTACTAAAAAGGTATAAAAATTTAAATTAGGAGATTCTTCACTCCACTTCGTTCCGTTCAGAATGACAATGTTTGCGTAACTTCCGCTATTAATTAAACTTATATTTAAACGAACCGTCCTTTGCTTTGGTAACAGTTAATTTTTCGGGATTTTTTCCCTCAGCCATAAAACCTAAAAGCTGAGTAGAAATTTCAGGAGCCAATTTTCTATCAACTATTGCATCAATATTTCTTGCACCTGTTTCAGCACGTGTACAGGATTCTACAATATCATCTATCACAGCTTTATTAAATTCTACTGTGAGATTTTGATTATTTAATAATCTTTTTTGAATTTTCCCCAGCTTCATTTCAACTATCGGTTTCATAGATTCTTTACTGAGCGGAAGGAATACTATCGGTTTTAATCTTCCAAGAAATTCAGGACGAAAATATTGGTTCATATAAGGACGAAGCTCTTCAAGCAATGCATCCGGATCGGTCATACCATTATTATATTTTTCAAATAAAACTTCAGAGGCAAGATTTGAAGTCATAAAAATAGTTGTATTCGTAAAATCTATATTTCTTCTATCGGCATCCTGCAGCATTCCTCTATCAAAAATCTGCATAAAAAGATCGATAACTGATGTATTTGCTTTTTCAATTTCATCTAAAAGGACCACACAATATGGTCTTCTACGAACAGGTTCACTTAATGCTCCTCCTTCTCCATAACCTACCAAACCGGGATCAGCTCCAATTAATCTTGATGTATTATACTCATTCTGGTATTCAGTCATATTTAATGTAACCATAAAACGTTCATCACCGAAAAGTACTTCAGCAACAGCACGTGCAAGTTCGGTTTTACCAACACCGCTTGGTCCAATTAAAAGAAAAACTCCGCTGGGTCCATCTTCTTTTTTAATTCCGACTTTTGCACCACGGATAACATCTGCAATTTGTTTAATTGCATGATCCTGCCCAACAACTCTTTTTCTAAGTTCATCTTCAAGCTGCAGAAAAGTTGTCATTTCATCGCGGGTCATATTGCCGACTTTAATTCCTGTCCAGGCTTCAATAACTTCTGCAACTGTATTAGACGTAACTTCGGCAAAAACCTGAGGACTTTTATCCTGCAAAGAAATCAATTCTTCTTTAACTTTTGAAATTTCTTCAAGCAACTGCGGATTTTCACTCTTTACCGTTCCCATTTCCGGCAATCGAAAATTTCTTCATTCTTAAATCCATTAACTTTCTGATAAGTTCACTTTCTTTAGTCCATTTCTCTTCATGTAGTTTAATGTCGGCTTCCAGTTTTGATTTTTTATCTTTCAATCCAGTCAGCACATCTATATCAATAATTAAATCCATATCTGAATCTTTTTGCTGTGTATTTATTGCCATCTCTACTGATTTAAGATCACTAATCATTAATTCCAGTTTAGGAGGTTTACTTGTAAGAGACATTTTCACACGGGTTGCAGCAGTATCAAGCAGATCAACAGCTTTATCCGGCAGTTGTCTTCCGGCAATATATCTTCTTGATAATTTTACCGCAGCTTCCAGAGCTTCGTCTGTAATATGAATTCCATGATAAGTTTCATATTTTGTTTTAATTCCCCGCAGCATTAAAATGGCTTTTTCATCATCCGGTTCACCTACATGTATCGGCTGGAACCGTCTTTCCAGAGCAGCATCTTTCGCAAAATATTTGTTATATTCAAGATAAGTTGTAGCAGCAATAGCTCTAAATGAGCCCCTTGCCAGGGCAGGTTTTAATAGGTTTGCAGCATCACCTCCCCCTGCCGATGCACCGGCACCAATTAATGTATGTGCTTCATCAATAAAAAGTATGGCAGGAACCGGAGACTTTGTAATTTCATTTATAACTGCTTTTAATCTTTTTTCAAATTCGCCTCTCATTTTTGTCCCGGCTTGAAGTGAGCCCATATCCAGCGAATAAATTTGATTATTCTTTAAAATATCCGGAACTTCTTCAGCGGCAATTTTAATAGCCAATCCTTCAACTAAAGCTGTTTTTCCGACACCCGGTTCACCTAATAGAATAGGATTCGATTTTTTTCTTCTGCACAAGACTTCAATTACCTGTATAATTTCTTCATCACGACCCAATATCGGATCTATCTTTCCCTTCTTTAGCTTGTAAAGTAAGATTAGTAGTATATAAATCAAGCACAGTACCTTCGGGCGGAATTTCACGTGCCTCTTCCTGAGAAATCATTTCGGATGAAACCGAAGCGTCTTCTGCAGAACCTTTAACAATATTATAAAAGTTTGCTCTTAAATCTTCCTGTTTAACTGGAGAAAGAATATTCATCATCCCGCTGGTAATAACCTGTTCGGAAGCAATAAACACTTCAAATAAGGCACCGGTTCTTATTTTAGTTTCGTGATGATGGACTGAACTGGTAATCCAGGCTTGTTCAAGAAGTTCTGTTAATAAAGGAGAGAGTTTCGGTTTCCCGGAATTTCCTTTTTCCATTTCATCTAAATTTTTAGTGCATATCGAATGAACATCGCCAATATCAATCGCGTAATGTTTCAATATTAATGGAATATCACCATGTCCCATCTTCAAGCAATGAATTTAAAAGATGGTGAAAAGTAATTTCATAATGCCCCCTCTTTATTCCTAATCCGGTTGCAGTATCAAGATTACGAACGATATAATTATTCAGCTTTAAAAGAAGAGATTTTAAATCTTTACTTTGCATTTCCAAATCTCCTTAAGGTTAATGAAATCCTTGTTTAATGAGAGTTATCTGTATAAGTTTGTTTATATACATTAAATAATTTTTACCGGCAGAAGAACTAGGCAACGCTCAATGCAGTAAATTCTTCATTATTTAAATATACATTAATGGCTTCCTGTTTCGGTTTTCCCAGCCAGAATGATGAACCAAGTTTCAATCTTTTATCATTCCATGATATATATATAATAGTATCTGATTTAATTTTGAATTTAATATCATATTCCAATCCGTCATTAAGATAAAGCTTCAGCAATTCATTTAAACGTTTTTCATTTAGTGTTCCGGGAAGAAAATTCAAATAATCTTCAAATGAGATTGGACCTATCTCAATACAGATCCTATTCATATAATCTATAGTCGATTTCCCGATAAAACTGTTTCTTCCCAATTTAAACTCTTTACTTCCCAAAGGAGGAGCATTGACAAGTTCGACCCAGTGAGAAGCATTCTCTTTTATTTTAAATGTAAAATTCGGAAATAAATGATATAGGAGAATTTTTAATCCTTCTTTATTTCTAACTCTTTGGCATAAAATCCCGGCAAATTTTAATAAACTATAATTGGATATTAATTCATTCTCTTGTTCTTGTGTTTGTTTTGAAAATATTCCTCTGCCGGTAAAAGAATTAATTCTCTCAGCAACTTTATTTTCCGGATTGCTGTTAAGGTGCAGATAAAATCTATATTTTTTCCATGATTGGTAATACAGCCAATAAAACCGATTGTTAAATATATCCAGAAAATTTTTAAGCGGAATATTTTCTATTCCTAAAATTCTTTCCTGGAAGGGTATTTGTTCATGATAGCATCTAGGTACAGGTGAATTAATTCCATACAAACCTAAAAAAGTAAGTATAAAAGTTATTTCACCGTTATCAAAGGAAACGCTTTTTATATCACGCGGCGGATATTCATAATTTTGATGCGGGCGAAATTTTATTCCAGCCTGACCGAAAATATAATCTTTCCTATTGGGATTACTTTTCTTCGTTATATTTTCGCTTAACCAAACAGCCTGCCAGACGTGATATGAAGGTCCGTTCCTTAGAAGGTCATCAACTATACGGGGAGTATTTCTCCGATCGCCGGTTGCCATGTGTAATTAGTGTTTGTTCCTATTTCCGTAATTTTTAAAAAAGCATATGAGTTAATAGTTACATACTGTGAAAGAAATGAATTTAAAACCATTCCCAATAAATTTATTTCCCCCTCACCTGATTCAAATTCTTTAGGGTCAACTTCAATATGAAATTCGATACCTCTTACCAATCCGCTGCCGCCGGATTGACTGATTACCTTATTGACCAGTTTCGGTTTATGAACTTTTTTGATACTATCGATTCGTTTCTTATTCGGATTATTATAAGTTTTTGACCAGTTATATAAATTTAGAATACTTTTAAAAGTATCCGTATCTGCCAAAGTTGAAAAGCTAATCGATAAATGTGCAATTAAAGACCATAAATAATTTTGTCTTTCCCGGCATTCCAGCACATCATCAGGAACAGTTATATTATAAGCTTCTATACCGGGTGGAAAGTCAAGCGGTTCTTTTATTGTGCCAACTTCCAGGTAAGCAGCAGGAAGGAATCCATTTGAGAGAGTTGCTTCCAAACTCAATGTTTCTTTAGGAAATATTTCTTCTTCCATACTTGGTCCGAATAATCTAATAAATGCTTCCGACATATCATTCTGAAGTGTCCGTCTGAAAATTGAAAAAAATCTTTTAAAATTATATTCCGGATTATTTGTATCAAGGATATCATGTGCAGTAATTGGAATATATTTATATTGTTCAAACCTGTTTTCGCTTATTCCACTGACTTTATCAACAGAATAAATCTCCCTGCTTTTTTTTCTATATAAATCCGGAACAATATAATATTCAGGTAATCTTTGAGTTACAGATACTTCCTCGGTTGAACGGGAAAATAAATTTACAATAGGAGCGCAATTAAGGAGAATATTACTTTTATCCGGCTGTTCTTCACGGATCATTTTTTTGTTGAAATCAATTTTGATTTCAAACAACGAGGACTTCCCTTCTGCTTTAAATTTTCCTAATCCCATTATATCTATGAAAAAGAATTTTTCAGGAAAGGCAAAGTATTCATGAAGCAATCTATAGCCTGTAAAAGATTGTTTTGAATATGGCAGAATCGAATAATCATCTCCATTATATTCAATATCGGTTGAAAGTTCCGGAACAACGATGTTAAAATTCTCAATTTTTTGAAAAGGGGTTTTATTATCAACTAATTCTCTTACATGAACTGCCGAGACATTTCTAGTTAAAAATAGATGAAGATTATACTTTACAGAAGAAGACCCTTGTAAATAAATTCTGAAATTATCCATATTTAAAGAATTAAAATCAACATTCCTATCAAGCTGAATTTTCAGAATAAGGGATGATTTTCCCTGAGGAGTTGTTTCAATAACAACATCGCTTAATTTTATAGGTCTTACAATAATATCCTGAGTAGTTCTGAAAATAAATTCTGCCGGTTCATCTTTTTCTGTTAACCTGGCACCTTCGCCGGAACCTGACTGTACTTTATATTTAACCTTATATTTTCCTGCAGGTGTTTGAATTTCACTTCCTCTTTTAATAATAACAGGTTCTGTTAAAGCCCCTGATTTAATATTTGCCTGCAGAATTGCACATGAAGGAAATGGTTTTAACAACTGAGGAAAGAGAATTTCGAGAATTCCGCCGGCTATCTCAGGAAATTCATCATCAAGCCTTTCATGAATTCGTCCTGCAAGAAAAGCAAATCCTTCAATTAATCTTTCTACAAAAGGATCTTTTCTTTCCCTTTCACTTAGATGAAGCCTGGATCCGAGGGTTGGATGTTTTTTACTGAATTCTTCACCGGAAGTCTGAAGGAAATTATATTCTCTTTCAAAATATTTATCTGTGCTCACTTTGAATCCTTATCGAATACAACTTTAGTCCATCCTGTTGTTGAGAATTCTGTAAGTAAGATTTCTTTATTTGAACTGTCCTTTACTTTAATAATAATTTTTAGTGAAGCCCTTAACGTTTTCTGATCAAATTCGGAATTTTGTATTTGCACTTCACTTATTCTTGGTTCATATTTTAATATTACATCTTTAATTTCCTGTTTTAATGATTCAACAGGATTATCCGATGCAAGATATATCTGCAGAATATCAGAAATGCCGAAATCAGGAAGATGTAAAATTGAACCCCGTCTGGTAGTAAGGATCATCCGAAGATTTTCTATTATGCTCAGACTTAACTTCTGATCTTCGGTTAAATTTTCAAATTGCTGTGATCCTATTTCATCAGGATTAACAACTTCCGAAACAAATTGTCCTAGAAGAATATTATAAAGACTTAGATTTTTCATTCATTAACAGAAATCATGATTAAAACCACAGATTTATTTGAATTAAAGGGAATATAAGGTGGATAGTTACCTAATGAAATAATTAATATACTATCCACCTATAATAATCATTAAGCTGGCATCTTGAATGAGAAGAATCCTGATCCTGGAAAACTCCGTACTGCCTTTTACATGTTCCCATTCAATACTTTCCGCCACCAATTGAACCCGTTCAAGATGGGCAACATTTAATTTTAAAGCTTCAGCCGAAGAAGGCATCAGATTTTCAACCTCAATTACCCGTGCATTAGTCAGAGTATATTTGAAATAAACCGTTTCTTTTCCGGTAGCCTCAGCAATTTCATAAAGCGCAATGACAACCGATTTGAATGCTTTACCTTCGGCACAATACTGAAACATGAAAGGCGTCAGCTTATCTATTTCTTTCACAATTATAAATGGTTCATACATATCTGCTTCCGGTTACCTGACCGGTTTGTAATCAGTTGGCAATTTGACTGTCTGGGAAAATTCCAGAACAGTGCAGGAATTTGTTGGCCTTGGACCTTCAAGATCATTCCCCTCATCATCTTTAAATATTACTTCACCTTTTACAGCCATCTTATACCTCCATATAATTATTAATAAATAAGTTAATTAGGAATTAGAACAAAATGTATTTATAGGATAGAAAGAACAGATAGAATATCTTTGTGTTTATGCATTTCGAATAAATGAATGTTGAAGCCAATAGTTCACCAATATTCTCCCAGGTTTTACCTATTATTTGAACTCGATAAATTTTCCTTAAAATATTATGCTTCTTCACCCGAATGATATGCGATCAATTTAAGATTAACATCCATTCCTGTAATAGCAACATGAGGTCTGAATTCAGCACTTATCTGGAAAAACCCGGGTCTTTCCTTCAGCTCGGTAACATCAAGCTTATAGGAACGTAAAGGTTTTTCTGCAACTATTTTCTCGGCAGGATTGGGCATATCAACAACAAAAGTATCAAGCCAGTTCGACATATCTTTTTTAATTTCACCGGCACCGGCATTTTTACCGACAAATACCAGCTGACGGTATTTAAGATAATGAGCTATTCTTGTAACAAGCATTGTGTACTGAAGCCTTGCTCCGACTGAATAATTTGCAGTTGCTACAGGATCATTTTTTATCTGTTTAACCCTGTTTGCCGATGGAGTTTCAAAGAAACAGGCGTAATCTGTTCTGTCCCAGTGAGCAAGAGGAATAAATCCAAGATCACAAAGTTCAGAATCTTTTGCCTGTCCGACAGAAGCTTCAAGCGGAACTTTTAGTTTTGTTTGTCCATGCTCTTCATAGTAGGGACAGGCAAATTTTCTACTTTCCCGCCGGATTCAACCCCGACAATCTTCACACTCCAGCCCCATTTCTCAAAGCTTTTTACCATATTTGAAGCAAGAGCAAATGAAGTGCTGCACCAGAGACTGTTATCTTTTCCGCCTCTCATATACATTTTCAGAATAGTTGAAATTTTTGGTGGGTTCGGCTTCTGCGCTGTAAGGAAATCTTCCAAGGAATCTCGGAAGGGTAGTCCGATATATTTCGAACGGTCGTCATCTCTGAAAGCCCGCCATGATGCATAAGCAGCGCCTTCTTTCAGCTGTGAGGGAAGAAAGCGGTTGTTCATTACATCAGTCATACTTTTTTCACCAAAGAACTTGTGATTGCATTCCCAATAAATGGAAGCTGAGCAGATTCGGAAAGAACGGAAAAATGCTGCAGCAGGGAAATATCCTGAGGTGAATTGTCAAACTGAAAATCAGCAACTATTGCAGTATAGGAATGTCCACCGACTTTATCATAGGCACCCCAATATACATGATGCCATAAACCGGAATCTTTTTCATAACCTTCTCCCAGAGATGCATCATTTAAATCATCATAAAGTTCTTCTTTAGATGCATCAAGCAATTCAAATTTGACTGGTTTGCTGAATTCGGTATTCTGCACTAGAAATAAAAGTCCGCGCCACGTTGATTCCAGTTCCTGGAAATCCTGGTGGTGCAGAATTTCATCCATCTGGGCGCTGAGAACTGTATCGAGATCAGCAATATATGAATCGACAAGAGCTCCGGTAATTTTAAAGACCTGGGATTCTTTACCGACTTTGCCGATAAATTCAGCAACTGCTGATTTTTTCGTTTCATCCAGCATGGAGATTAACTTATCAACAGAACTTAGTTCTGTGGCCTGGCTTGTTCTGTTGCTTCTGATTTTTCTTTTGCCATTTTAATAAACCTCCGTTAATTATTTAATTTCTAAAAAATTTTTAAAATTATTCATTATTTTTCCTGGAGTGCCGAGTTTAGCCATCAGGTCATCAATACTTGCCCCGCCGTCTTTAAGTACACCTTCAAGCGCTTTCTTAAGATTGGCATCTTTAATACCGCAAGCTTGAGCTCTTTCAGCCTTTCTCTGGCTTCAAGCAGCTTTTGCAGAGGTTCAACTTTTTTAACAATTTCATCAGGATGAAAATCCTTTATATCCTGAAAATCAAGATTAACTTCCATTTTTGCATCGGGATCATCAGAAAGTTTGTTAGGAACAGTTAACTTCAGTTTCGGATTTATATCCTTCAGAACTCTCTTATAATCACCTTTATTCCCGATGACTCTTAATCTCCGGTTTTTAATATGGCTGGCTTCCCGGTTCACTTTTACTAAAGTTACCGGGAATAAGCATACGGTAATCAAGTTCTACACTTTCCTTTGCATCACTGCTCGGGAGAATGGCGACTTTTACACGTTGTGCTATTTTGGGTGCAACTGGTCTTGCCATATTACTTCCTCCTTTTATGTTTTTGTTGTTCTAAATTAATTGCTAAAATTCCATTGAATTTTGCTATTTTATAAAATAGTTCTTCCTGTTCTTTTTCAATAAATTTTTCTATTTTCATTTTCTGTAAAAAGGAGCTGAACATTTGTTAAATAAAGTGACTGCCAGACAGCAGTACTTAGTGCCGGTTCCCAGTTGCATAGATTAAGATCATCGATCATTATCTTTAATTCTTCAAGATTTACTTTTGCTACGTTATATTGCTTTGCTTCATAGCAGAAATTTGCAATATTCAATCTTCTTAGAAATTTTCCTTTCGCATTAGTTCCGAGTTTTTCCTGCATTTCGTTAAAATTATCTTCAAAGCGTTTTGGAAGTTCTTTAATGGCCTTTCATATTCTTTTTATATGATCGTATGTTGGATCAATAATGGGTGGAAGAATTGATGAATCTGATTCATCGATTTATTCCCGGATGTAATAGTTTTAATATCATCATTTATCCACTTAATGGTTTCTTTATCAGCAAAAGGAATTTCTCCGCCGCTGAATTTAAATGTCAAGAGTTCGGGAAGTCTTTTTATAAGCCGGGCAGATGAAATTTAATATCATTGGCGGCTACAATATAATTACCGCCTTTTCTTTCAAGTGCATTTACAAGATATCTCTGTGCATCAAGCCAGTAACGGAATTCACTATTATCTTTAATAAATTCAAATTCAATTATCGGGATAATCACATCAAATTTATTTTCATTGAACCAGTCTTTAATAGCTTTCTTTGATAATTTCATTTGGGGTTCAATATTAGTTATTTTTTCTTCAGCTGCCGGAAGAGTCAAGTGACTCCATTGCATTTGCCTTGCAATTCCAAAGACAAAAAAAGATTCCGGAATTTTTTCTTTGGTTTGACCATCTTGTACTATTTCAAGAAAATTATTTAGTATTCTTCTTAACTGTATACTTGCTTCATCTTCCGATGATTGTTTTGATACAGCGGGTTCGATTGTTCTTTAGGGTATCAACTTTTGGTTTTATTCATCCGGAATAGGTTTTAGGGGAATTATATTTTTCACCGGCTGAACAGGCGGATTCAGAGCTTTCTGAGCAGCCTCTGCAAGAGAATTTATCACTTCGGTAAATATATTTAAGGAAGGAATATTATCCGGCAGTAATCTTTCATTTTCCTTAATTAATCATTTAAGAAATTCTTTCACAATAGCATCTTCAGCATTTTGTTTTGTAATTTCCTCTCTTTCAAGAAGTTTTGTAACTCTTGAAGTATTAAGGAATTGAATTGCTTTACTTTTATGTAATGGATTTGAAGGAAATAAATTATTTTCAAACTTTTTTAGGAAATGATAAATTAATTCTAAACCTTCTTTCAGACCTTTAATATTTTCAGTTCTATACAAAGCAAAACAGAGCCAAACAGCAACTTTTAGATCTTTACTCTTCTCTTTTAATATGAGATCTGACAGTTCTATCCAGTTTTTATAGTCGGGAGAGTTTTTAGCAAATTCCCCATTTAATTTGAAATATTCCTCTTCATTTGCTGCATCTTTACCATATGGAGCATCATTGGAAATTGGTTCTAATAGTTCGGAAACAAACTCGGATACAGGTAGCTCTATTACATCAGGCATATTTTTAAATAATTATTGTTGAATTAAATTTAATTAGGGTGAATAATTTTATTACATCAATTAAATCGAATGTAAAAAATCATAAAGTGATAAATATTTATTTTCTATAAGAATTTTAAAATCAGCAGGAAGATGATTTAACATTTCACTATCATGGCTATTTTTAACATCAATTGAGTTACTGCTCTTATAATCAGAACTAATTAATTCCAAAAAAATTTCCGGAGAAAGCCTTCCGAATATTATAAATAGTGAATTGAAATTTTCCGGGTTAGGATGCGGCCAAAAAAGTGCTGTAATTTTAGGAATTAAGGAATCCTTTAATTCTTTACAGTTTTGAAATATTATATTAAAAAATAAATTAATCCAAAAAGCTGCATCAAAATATATATTTTCGATAGATAAAGGGAATTTAAGTGCAAAAGAAATTGTAGAATTTAAATTCTGGTTCCCGGTATTTTGATATGAAGAAAATAAAAATAAATTATTAATTATTGTGAATTTCTGATCCCCATCTGTTTTATCCAATATTCTTTCCCAAAAATCCTGAAGTTTTGTGTTATTTAAGTATTCTTCATATTCATGAGTACATATATTATAATCGTCCAGGTTCCATTCTAAATTCGCAACCAAATTATTTAATTCCTCCGCACTGATACATTTAAGAGCAAAATTATATATCATTAAAATTTTCTCGGATAGAGATTTTAAAAATATTGGTGCAAAAAACATTTTTTCATCTGTAATATGAGATTTATTTATTTTCAACATTGTTAAGAAAGGATAGTATCTATTAGTTTTATCTTTACTCGGGAATAAGCTTCCTGCTAAATGATTTTTGGTTTCTTGATTATTAAATAAGAAATTATAGGAAGGGGAATTTTTATAAATTACTTCCCATTCATTTTTAAATTTTAATTTTGAATTTAATATCCCTTCCTGAATCCATTTATCAAAGGTTAGAAGTTCGTCTCCGGCAGCATTAAATTTCATGAAATCGGGAAAATTAGGAAGCTTACCAAAATATCCTGGTTTAATTTTTTCAATATCACTCACTTAAAATCAGTAAATTTTATTTGGGAGATTAAATGAACTAAAAAAATTTGATGTAAAAGGATTTTTTGAGCTACCTATATCAACTAAATAAGGTACAATAATATTATATTCGCTTTGCTTTTTAAATAACCAATTAAAAATATATTGTGAACTGCTGCCTTTCGAAATTGTTGCATCATTAAACAATTTAAATAATGCCCAATCTCCATCATAAACCTTTATATCCGATGTACCTAAACCATATATAGAAATATACAATCTTGTTCCAGGAGTTCCTTTAGTACCAGGCCATGTATAATCAGTCCAAAAGGGAGCACCCATTTTATAATAATTTTCTACGCCATCCAAATTTAAATAGACCTGTTCAACTATGGGTTTATCACCTAAAACAGGTTTGGATTCAGGAAGCATAGGTTTCATTTTGAAAGAAATACTCATTTCACCATTATTGAAAAGTGTTTTTGATATTTGATCGGCTTTTTTTAGGGAAGAAATAAATTCATTCGAAAAACTTATCCCCTGATTTTCCCACTTATTAACACTCCATATTTCTTTATTTATGAAAGGACTTAATTCTGAATTGAAAAATGACCATATAATTCCATCACCGGGTTTAAAGAAATCCTTAAAATCCTGCATAGGAGCATCACCCGTACCATTTTTGAAAGGGAAAAAATGTTCTAAAGTGCTATTATATATATCAGATACTTTGGCATTCCATTCCAAATTTAAATACTTGCCAGCATCTCCAAGAATGGCTTGCCATGCAAGTCTAATAGGAGTGATAAATAAATTTTCAAAAGCCGGAGCATTATATATGACACCTCTAACAGTTTGTACGGCAGTTGGAAGTTCAACGGCACTATGGTTTAATACTTTAACTGCATAATCTTTAATTAAGTCCTGTCCCCCCTTTATTGATTCAAGTACACTACTTATTACAGCATATTGTGCTATAATAGCATTTATATCACTATTAGGATTACTGTCCTTTGAACCGTTTATAAAATTCCTATATTTATTTACTTCAGAAAGAGTACCAATATTTAAGCTGACAGGAGATATAGAATTAAGCTGTTTTTGACGTGCAGAATCCAGAGATTGAATCTCTGATACAACCTGCAGTTGATCTGAATAATATTTTAATATTAAAATTAATGGAGAATTAACCGGATCGCTTAACAATTTTAAATTATTGGAAGCCATAGGAACAGTTTCAAAATTGCTGTACTTTATACTTTGAAGAAATTGAAGCCATGTGTTCTCAAAATCGGTAACATATAAATTCAATAAATCTTTCCTCATATTTTCACTATTAAATCTACTGTAACCAGCAGTGCTGATATTTGTTTTTCCTAGAACCCAATCGTCTTTTCCAGGATTTTGGCTTTCCGCATCAATATTATTTTTGATATAAGTTTTCCAGCCATCCTGTGTAAATATCATTGGAACTTTCAAACCTGCATTCATCATAAATGAAAACCTACCCCCGATAGCTTGATCTAGAGAAATATCATTAGGAAATTGCTGTATACTATTTTGTTTCATACGGGTATAAATAGTCTCAGCATCCGGTTTGTACTGTATTCTGTTTCTAACAAGATTAATCAAAAGGTTATCATTATTTAATAGATAAATATTATTATCATTTAATTGATTAATGATAAAAAAAGAATAATTGTTAAAGTAATGGAGAAGAGAATCTTTTTCTTTCGATGAAACCGGTGGATTAACATTTAAATATCGTGATTCCAGTATACCTGAAAATTCATTGCGTAAAAACCTAAATTGAGTAGTATCTAATCTTTTTCGTTGATCACCTAGAAGTAAATACGTTTTTAGATAATTATAAACATCGCCTCCCGAATATTCCTGACCATTAGCATAGTTATTTAAATTTTTAATAATATCATTATAAATATTTTGAACAAAGAAATCCTTAGTTTTATTTACATATAATTGTTTTAATGGAATATAAGTTTCATTACTTCTATCCAATCCGAAATGTATAAAGGATTCATCGGCATCACCATTTTTAATTTTAATAATTAATGAACGAAGGCTATCTGATTTTCTAAAAGTATTTAATAAATCCCCATTCCAGTTAATTGAATTAAATAAATTTGCTGTGCCTGCAATATTATTAAGAGTAGATCTGCTCCCTTGATATCCCAAGAAAGTCAATAATGAAAATAGGACAAAGATTAAAGCAGCAAGGGAAATAGAAGTCATTCTTAAGAGTCTGTCTTTTTTAACAAAGGTTGCTGTTTGTCCAACAGAAAAATCATGATCTCCAATTACAACTTCGTTCAAAAAATCTTTAATAAAGTAATTTTTAGTTTCATAAACCGGTGAAGATTCGGTATCTGTATATTCAGGTAAATTAAATTGTTTGGCAATTTCTCTAATTGCTATATCAAGGGGTATTCCTTCCTGAGTTCCGCTCGTAAAATAAAATCCTCTAAAAATAGGATTATCTTGATAAGGGTTAGGCTGGAAAATTTCACTTATTAGATAATCTAATTTTGATTGCAAAGATTTGAATTGATAAGGAAATAAAAAGACTTTTCTTCTTTGTTCTCTTTTAAAGGACCGCTTAACCTTGATGCTCTTATTTCGAATAATTTATCAGACAACCGTTTAAATTCTTCATCGAAAAGATCTTTTGGGGCGGCAGACCATTGCTGAGGTATTAAAGTAGCACCCCAGATTTGCGAGCGTTCAGTTTCACTAAAATCCCCGAAATATTCTATAAATCCCTGAATCAAATCACATTTTGTAAAGACAATATAAACAGGAAAGTTAATTTCAAGATTTTCAATTAATTCATCCATTTTCTGACGAACGTTTCTTGCATGTTCAAATAATTTATTTTTATCCGAATTAACTATTTCATCAATGTTAATAGCAACAATAACTCCATTAATAGGTTTCCGTTTTCGGTTCTTCTTTAAAGTATTTAAGAATGCAACCCATTCAGGTTTATCTTCAGTCTGAGTAATATATCTACCTGCAGTATCTAGAAAAATAGCTTTAGTGGAAAAGAACCAATCACAATTTCGTGTACCACCGACTCCTCTAAAGCTATCTTTGCCAAAAGGAAAATCGAGTCCGGAATTTTGAATAGCAGTTGTTTTTCCGGCAGCAGAAGGACCTATAAACATATACCATGGAAGAGCATACAGAGCAGCTTTTCCAGATTTTCCCTTTCCCAGTTTAGAATTTTTCAAAGAATTAATAGCTGCTTCAAGCTGTTTCTTAAACTGCTCAATTTCAGCTCGCTTTTCAGGACTTAAAAACTGCATCTGGTCATCGGCTTGAGAACTTATCTGTTGTTCTATCTTTGCAGCCTTTTGGACCTCTTTCATACGCAGGTACAGCATGACTATTACAATAACAAGGAGAATGAAAACGGCAATAGCGTAAAGGTAGAGTTTCGGTAAATGTAAAAAAGAACCCAGAACAAACGTTATTATCACTAGAACAGATAAAATTAGTATAGCAATAAAAATAGGACTTTTTAACGTTTTAAAGATTTTATTCATCTTAATAATGCAGCTAAATTATATAATGCTTTTTATTGTTTCCACAATTTCCGATGCTTTATCGGAAACTGAAATTGATGCAAAGACATAGAAAATAATAACAATTACTACAGCGATTACAGGATATATCCAGAAAGGGAACTTACTTTTAATTACCTGAACTAAATAATCACGGGTTTTACCATTTGGTGAAAGCCCCTCGAATGTTCCAACTGTATCCGGGTGCAGTTCTATATTTAATTCATCAATAATTCTGCGTAAGTTTTCAGGAGATTGAAGATGAAATTTACCTTTGAAGCCAAGGGTTAGGCATAAAAAGAATATTTCCAGTACGTCCTTATTACTTGAAGTCTTTTGCCTTAATTTACTTAACCGGTCAAAAAATTCTTCACCGGCATTAAAAGAATTAAAGAGCTTTAATTGAAGCGGTTCAGATAACCATGAATCTTTTTGACTCCATGAAGAGCTAATAATGGTTTCATCTAGAAAGGCTACCAAGGCAAATTTTGATAAAGTAATTTTTTCATTATCAATTCCTATAAATCTTGCTTCACGTTCAAATCTTTCCAGCATTTCGGAGATGCTAGTTCTCAAAGCAATTGGATCACCATATTCATTAGTAGCTCTTAACTGAAGAATAAGAATTATACATTCAGAAGAAAGATCGGTTAGAGTTTTACTTTTTTCAATGAGTTGATTAGCTGCCAATTTTTTACCTTTTGAAATTTGGGTTTTTGATATTATCTTGAAAGTGAATTAAGAGAAAGAGCAAGGACAGGAATAAGCGATTTGAAGAATTGTAATTAATCACCGGGCATTAAAAGGACTAATTCCATTTCCAGGGATTTGAATTCGGAAGCAATAAAGAAAGCAATATTATTCTTCTTTACAATTTTATCCCAGAATCTTCCTTCTTTGTTAATCTTAAAATAATGTGCTTTTTCTTTTACCTGCACACCAACCGGCGGCCGGGCAATATATTCAATTGATACACCTTGAATACCTGCCTGTTGTACAGCAAATATTTCTTCATATGCTGATATTCTTATATTCTTTGGTAACTCGGTAATAATTTTTTTCTCAGGTATTTCTGTTATGATAGATATAAAAAACTGCGCTGGAATTTGAGCCGGTGATAATTGTCCAATAAATAAAGTATCAGCCTGCTTTCTTAATGGAATTATTAAGTCTCTTCTTTCTACAGTTTTTTGAACTTTTAATACTGAGTTTATTTCGTCAACTACGGTTCTAAAAATTTCTGTTAGATGTTTATGTTCATAAGCAGGAAATTCTCCTGTTTTAATTCCTAAATTGGAATATGTTGAAAGTTGACCCGCAAGATTTAAAAATAAAATATAAAGATTTTCAGGATGAATATTCTTTGATGAATAATAATAATTAAGCAAAGGAATATAAGTATTAATAGTCTGAAGTATTAGAAGAATTTCAATTTGAGTAAGATTTAATTCAGGTTTATGTATGCTTGCAAGGTTACGCAATTCTTTACTTTTCGAAATCAACGCTCCGAGTATATCGCGAGTATAATTCATTAATGCTTCAGAAGCTAAAATAGAAACTGAAGGGACAATATAATTTTTATCCATTGTATATTTCCCATCGGCACTCCTGTTAATTTGTCCTATTTTTATGTAACTATAATCCTCTAGCGATTCATCTCCGAATTTAAATTGAAAATTCGGTTTAACGATTCCAATAGAGCGCATATTTGTTCCATTATTGTAATCGAGCATTTCCATATTTTGAAGAATATACCTAGTGTTATTTGAATTTATAGAGTCATTTATCTGACAGTTATTCCCAGAGATATTCTCAATAGGAATTGCTAAATATACATCAAGTTTTTCAGCAGTTGCAGAGAATGATTCATCAAAAGATCTGCTTTTGGGTAACGGATCATTTGAAGGCATATTGAATAAGAGTCCATCGGATAATACACCTATACATTTTACCAGGTTAAAAGACCCGCCTGAAAGTGCGGCTATATCTATTTGAATTTCTGATAATCCCCAATAATTAGAATTTAAAAGATTTATTCTTGAATTTATGTAATATTGGTTATATCTATCGCTCTGCTGAAAATGATGGGGATCTAATTTCATCCCCTCGAACCAGACAATCTTCTGTAATTTCATTAAAGATTTATTCTATGATTTTATTTTTGCTTAAAGGAAAATTTAGTAAGTAGTACTAATCGAGCTTTTCAATTGTTAAATAATTTTTGTGAATTTAATATTTTAACAGCATCTATATCGGAATTCACTGGGATTATCTGGAGCCAGCCGTCCTGAGCAGGTGAGTGGAAATCTCCAACTACACCAATATATTTTGCTCCCTGTTTTAAAGCATAGTCTTTTAATTGAAAAGTTTGACCTGGGACTAATGTAATCTCAAATTTAGAATCGGGAATAATATCATCCGCTAAAGTTGCATCGGGATTTCTTAAAATTGATTCAAAACTTGCATGACTAAATTTATCTGAATTTTTTAATTGATAGATTCTAACAACAATAGCATTATTGCCATTACAATCATTATCACAATCTAAATTAACTTTAACTGTTTGAATCCCTCCGCCGCATCCCAATAAAGCGAAAGACAAACAGTATATAAAGATTATTAGAAATATTTTCATAAAATTAAATTACAAATTATAAAATTGAAAAGTTACAACATTGAAAAAAATCTTGGAATTCATCACTTTCATCTTACATTTTCCATCTGGGATCACTAAAGCTTCGCCAAACAGGATTTTTATGTCACATCCTCTTCTGATATCCCTTCATAAAAGAAGGTCTGAAGAATTTTTTTTCGATATAATATAGATCAGAAATATATTTAAAATAATGTTTTTTAATTGAATCTAGTATTTTTGCTTTTTTAGAAAAAGAGAAAGTTTTATTAAACTCTTTTTTCTTCTGTAATTCTTTTTCAATATAATTAGGATCTAAACTTTGGAGAAGCATTTTACTACCTTCCGTTATGGAAAGGTTATAACCTTCAAGCAAACCTATTTGATGACCTAACAATTTTTGTGCTTCATCTTTTAATAATCCCAACCTTTTCTCCTCTTCATCGGATGAAATACTCGGATTAAAAAGAAATCCTTTAATCTCCTCTAATGAACCGGTTGGAAGTATATAATATTTTGTTACACCAAAAAACTCCTGACGAAACTGTAAAAAGCCTTCTATTAATTTTGTAAAAATATCAAGCAAAATATCAATTGTATTTGAGAAATGTATATTAAATGAGTATTCCTGAGAGTACGGTTTAACATTATAATTTTTATTTTGACTTGAAATTATTCCCGACTCTTTAACTTCGGCAAATTTTCCATCGGGAATTTTCAAAATGCTTTTATCTTCTCTATTATTGATTTTATAGATTTCATTATCTAAAAAATTTTCCGAAAAACACCCAGCTATAATTTTAGTTGATTCACTTTTTTCCAAACCTATTAAATTTTGCAGTACTGAAAGTCGAAGCATTTTTCCTTTAGTTTGTGATTCTTCTAAAACAAATTTTGAAGATATTATTCGAAGATTTTCAGTAATAGCTGCAATTTCTTCAGTAAAAGGACTTGTGAAGATCATGGTTTTTTGATCATCGCCAGTATTTAATCCAATTTCATTTATAAGTTCCACTGTCATCTCATAATCACCAATTCTTATCTTGTCATTAGATTTAAGTGAATTCTCTTCATTGGGTAAAATCTTATCCCCATTTCAAATAAGTAAAATTAGCTGATTCAAGATCAATCAGCTGCAAGATACCTCCAGTATCTGTGATCTTAGCATGTTTTCTTGAAATAACTTTTAAAGGGTCTTCCAGCGTTACCTGGTTATTATTATCCCTGCCTAAAAATACGGGGAAGCTATTAAATTCAAATTGTTCTAAAAAAGAAAGGCTGGATTGTTTGGCAATGACTAATTTTATGATCATTGGAAAAATGATACTTCTTTCTAAATTTAAGGAAGCCTATACATGGCTTCGCCTCGATGAGTCACATTTCGAATTTTGAAATGGAATATATCTGCCTGCTGCATAATAGCAGCAAAATCTTTTAAATAATTAAAGAGAACATTTCACAATTGAACTCAATAATTCACCATAGAGTTCAAAATGAATTTTTTAATAAACATATATTTTCAAAAAGTTTCATTATTTAAGCTCAGAAAATGATTCGGAAATTCAAGAATTCTCGGGTAAAAAATCTTAAATTAACAAACTTAAGGAATGAGATTTTAAATTCGGGATATCGAACTCCATTCTCAATAACTCACAAGATACATTATTACATTAAATAAACTTTATTTTTTCTTTGCTAAAATCTTCAATTAGTAATAACTATTCTACCAGATTTGTAACAATTTCATTAAACAATGTAACATTATGAAAAAGTTCAGTAATCATGACGACTTATTGTTTGATTGTCTTTTACTCTTTTCATCGTAGATCGGATTCTCTTCAGAACTAAATCAATAATCGTCAGCAATTATTATAAAATAAGAAAGAAATTAAGAACTTATATTCTCGAACAGAGTTATTTGAAAAAAGTTCAAGGAAAGAATTTTCTTTAAATGAACACATATAATCAAATAAAAATTTAGAAAAACAGTTTAATATTGTCAAGTGAATTTCCTTAAATCTTAAAAAATAATTTTATTTAAATAAAACCAGCTTCTTCGACTGATAAAAATCACCTGCTTTTATAATATATATATTCGCCGCAGGCTAAATTAGCAGCATTAAAAGTGATTTTCATAATTTCCAAAGAGGGGTAGAGTAGAGAATGATATAAATGACTTAGATTTCACTATAGCTCTGTTACCACATTTCTGTTTCGTGCCTAAATAGGTGCATATCATCTCATTGCTATCATTCCCCCTCATCAAACCGTACATGAAGTTTTCCTTCATACGGCTTTCCTATATAATTCGCATAAAGCATTCACAGGTTTATTAGTCATACGCATACGTCGTTACATTTATTAAGCCATAATGCTTAACAAGTTTTCCATAAGCGTCCCAGCTATAACGCTTACAACCTCGTTGACTTTTCCTTTCGAAATACTTCTTAAGTCTATATCCCAGAAAATGTTGCAGCTTAAATGTAGTCCTTTTGATATGACTGGTCTCCGGTACTTTATAGTAGTTCAACCAGCCTCTTATTCTTACATTTAATCCATGTACTACTTCGGGAATTGGAAGATGTCTTCTTCCCCGAAGATATTCTCTTATCTGCTCTCTAAGTTTCTTCTCTGCCTTCTTACTCGGTATTACATTCCAGTATTTCTGTCCCTGATTGTACAAGCTTCTGTCATACCGAAATTCTTGCCTGCTTTAAGCGGGTTTTCTCTTTACTTAGTTCTAATTCCATTCGCCTGAATATATCTTCTATCCTTGCTATCACTTTCCCGTTTATTTTTCTTCCCATCAGCACAAAGTCATCCGCATATCTAACTATGTATATTCCAAGCTTTCTAAACTCTCCTTGCATCTTATTGACTATTCTATCAACTAAGTGAAGGTGAAGAATCTCAATTTTTAATCGAATTTTGAGATTCTTCCCAAAGGGACAGGTCGCTAGAGATGCTAGTGACATCTTTATAGTACAAGTAATGGAGCGGGAGATTCTTCCCCGCAAAGCGACCCAAAGCGGGACAGGCACTCCACTTCGTTCCGTTCAGAATGACAAAACAGAGTATGTCACTAATTTAATTATTAAAGGCAAAGCCTTTTTAAAGGTCTCAGAATAATAACATTACTTTTTGGTTAGCCCCCGAGTGATAGAATGCAAAATGATTCTAGGGTTTTCATTTTTGCAGTATAAATGAGACTCTGTGAAGAAATAACTCCTGTATTCCGGGGATATAGGTTAGAGGGAGAAAAGCTTTTGCCCCTATTTTACCAAGGGGTTTTTGGGATATATTTCTTCCGGCAGCTCCCAAAGGTTTATGAATTTCTTTATACACCTTCCAGCTACTTTTCTCAATAATCTTTTTGAATTTAGAGAATGTGGTACCATTTATAGTATTACATTTTTCCCATGGTTCCAAATTTGGGGATGAGCGTTTATACCAATAAGCCGAATCGCCTCGTTCTAGAAGTATTTCAGAATATGCCTTGAGCAACGTTTCTCCATTGAAGAACCAATGGATACACGGAGTCATTGTAACTAAGCTCAAATGGTGTCCCAAAGGGTGAAAATAACCTGGAAATGCTAAGAATAATTTACCCTCTTTTTTCAGAACCCTATAGCATTCATTTAAAGTTTTTTTAACATCCTGAACATGTTCAAATACTTCAAAAACTAAAATTGCATCTATAGATTCATCCTCAAAAGGTATTCTTTCGCCAGAATACAGTCTGAAATCAAAATCAGCTTCACGTAAGGCTCCAAAATGATTAGATGCTTTGATATAAATTTCATTTATATCGATTCCTAAGATTTTGTTCAAACTATACTGTTCATACCAGGCAATACTCCTCCCACCTGTAAAGCAGCCATAATCCAGTGCGGTTTTACCTTCAAGTAATGGTTTGAGACTAAACCCGAAGTAATGATCCCATGGATATTGAATTTCACTTTTGTATTTACTTTCAGAAGATTTAAGCATCATCTCCAATTGCATACTTTTGGAGGCATTAAGAAAGGATTCATGGTTAAAGATCTCGCTAAGTTCTCCAACTTTATCTTCGGAAAACTGCGGATGTCTTTCATAAATTTTCATTAAAGATTTAGCAATACTAACATTATTCATTTCAACTCCATAAGAAATTTCGACTAAATGAAAATTTTCCAAATTTTAGTTCAAGTTAAATCATACGAGTGATTAACACGGGAGTTGCTAGTATTCCTCACGAAGTGCATTAGAAATATATGTTTTATAATGAGAATCTACAATCAGGAACTTTTCTAAAGCCATTAATATCACACAAAGAGCTTAATGTTAATTAGAGAATTTGTGAAAATTCAGAAAAAATATTAAAACGGTTGTTGAAGGTTTCCTTTGCTTCAATTTAATGATACCACATAGGCTCATTAATCTACAGTATTGATAATGTGATAGAATTCTTTAGCATCGACGTACCCTGTTATTCTTTTAACTTCATCCCCTTTTTTGTTAAGGATTAAAACTGTAGGAACTCCAACAATATTAAATTTATTCCTTAAAGAATCTACTTCCGGAGATAATGATTTGGTCATATCTGCTTTAAATGCTAAATATTTTTTGGATGCATCTATAACATCAGGACTTGAAAAAGTAGATGCTTCAAGCTCTTTGCATGGAATGCACCAATCAGCATAAAAATCAATTATGACAGGTTTATCTGCCTTAGTTAATTCGATATTGTTAGAATAATGCTGCCAATCAATAGATTTCTTTTCAGAAGGTATTAAAGTATAAACAGCTACAAAAATTAATATAATGGAGAAGGCTATCTTAAAAATTTTGAAAATTTTAATACTATTAGCAAGCTTGTCAATAAACAAGAGATATAAAGCAGCTAAAATCATATAAACAGGGAGTATGTATCCGGAAAACGATTTAGGTAAAACAGGTACAAGGAAATAAATTGCCATTCCTAATAATATAAAGCCGAAGATATGTTTTACACCATCCATCCATTCGCCTGCTCTGGGGAGTTTTTTAATCTTACCGGAAAATATAGCAAGGAATAAATAAGGGAGACCTAACCCAAGAGATAGTACGAAAAACATCAAGAAACCATAGAGAGGGTCTCCTTTGGCAGCGACATAGGTGACTAATCCAAGAACAAAAGGCCCAATACATGGAGCAGCAACTATCCCCATAGTTAATCCCATAAAGAAAGCACCGTACAATCCACCTTTAGCTCCGCCGGCTTTAGCAACCAATGAATTCGGCAGTTTAAATTCATATACACCGAACATGCTTAATGAAAGCAGAACAAAAATTAAAGCAATAAAAATTATTATAAAGGTATTTTGAAGAAGTGAGCCGAACACAGCACCAGTTAATGATGTAACTACACCAATTACAGAATATGTGATTGACATGCCAATCAGGAACATTAATCCCATCAGAAACAGTTTTTTGGTACTGCCTTCACTTTGTCCTCCGAAGTAGCCGATTGTAATAGGAATTAGGGGATATACACATGGCGTCAGATTTAAAGCAAGTCCACCAAGAAAAACAAATATTAGCCCGAGTAATAAACCGGAGCTTTGTAATGTGGATGAGATTGAACTGTTGTTATTTTCTTTATTTACGGCTAAAGCAGAATAACTTAAATCGACATCTTTAAATATATTCTGGTTTATCTCACTAATTGCTGTTTTATTATCTGCAACTTGAATTTGAACTGTGTCTTTTACTGAAGTTGGAGGTAAACAGGTTGCATTATTACATGCTTGATACTGCAATGTAATTATTAATAGGTATTGACCCGGCATTAGATCTTTTTTGGTTTTGATCAGGCATGAAATTAAGATATTATCCTGCCATACGGATAATGGGTTTTCTGAAAAACCGAGCTTTAGATCATGTGCTTTAGGATATAAAGTTTTTTCAACGATAAAGTCTTTATTGTCAATAGTTAATTTTGTTGGGATAAGAAAATCATCGTATGGTTTATTTGAATTAATATGCCATGAGCTGTCTATTTTTGTTTTTACGGCTAACTTAAGCTCTCCTCCGGGATAAACCTTATCAAATGATTGAAACGATTTAATTTTTACCAGATTATTTTTAATTCCGAATTGAGGATAGTTTATGCCGGTAAATATTAAAACCAAAAATAATATTGTTAATAATTTAGTTTTCATAAAAATTATTTATTTAATGATAAAATTTTGCATTATTAATTGAATCATAAACGATTTACTCCGGGCAGATAAAGCTTTGAATCGTTTGCTTAGACCTCTCACCGGACTAAAGAGACTGTGTGAAAAGTCAGGGAAACCGTTAAAACGGTTGACAAAAGTTTCGTTTTTGTTTCATTTTCCAACGGTTAAAACCGTTGGTTAATGATATTCACACAGGCTCTAAAATAAGCTGTGGTGAAAATTCAAATTGTAGAGCGATTCTCCGAATCGCTAATGCCAATTTTGATTGAATTTATAATAAGTTAAACGAAACTGAGTTTCGTTCTACACTTTTCACACACCCTCTTAATCAAACGGCAAGTGAAAATAAATCCATTGGTTAATGATATTCAATCCAACGGCAATATATGTTATTCACATAGTTTTTAAATCTTAATGGCTGGCCGGGGCATATTTTTTCTCCAGCCTTGAACTATGGGATATCTTCTGCCAAATCCAAAAGCTTTTTTTGAAACTCTTAAGGCAGGTGCTGCCTGTTTTCTTTTAAATTCATTTAAATCAACTAATCTTAATATATCCCTCACAACATTATCATCGCCAATAATTTCCGATATTTCTTTCACTTCCATATTATCTTCAAGGTACATTTTTAATATTCTATCAAGTAAATGGTATGGGGGAAGGGAATCTTCATCTTTTTGTTCATGTTTTAATTCTGCAGAAGGTACTTTATCAATTATTTCTTGAGGGATTATTTCTTCGTTTCTATTTATATAATTAACTATTTTATAAACATCTGTTTTATATACATCGGCAATTACCGCGAGTCCGCCGCTCATATCTCCATAGAGTGTACAATATCCGACAGCCATTTCGGATTTATTTCCTGTAGTTAGTAAAAGGTAACCAAACTTATTTGTAAGAGACATCAGATATATACTTCTAATTCTTGCCTGAATATTTTCTTCGGTGATATTTTGCGGCATATTTTTGAAAGCCGGTTCGAGCACTTCAAGAGCTTTATCGAATACAGGCTGTATTGAAATCGTGTCATATGAGATGCCTAGTTTATGAATAAGTTTCCCGGCATCTGTAATGCTGCCTTCGGTTGAATATTGAGAAGGCATAAGGAGAACATGAACATTTTCCTTTCCGACAGCTTGTACAGCTATATATGCAATAAGAGCAGAATCAATTCCTCCGCTCAAACCGAGAATTACCTTTTTGAATCCCAGCTTATGACAATATTCCTTGACGCCGAATATAAGAGCAGACAATACTTCTTCCTCAAAGCTTCCTTCCGATTTTTTTAGAGGCTTATACATTTTATCAGTTTCAAAAATTAAATAATCTTCGTCATAGATTTTTCCCAGTAAGACCAGTTCACCTTGACTATTGAAACACATGCTTGCACCGTCAAATATTAATTCGGTTTGAGCACCTACTGTGCAGACATAAACTAAAGGAATGTTTTCGTTTCTAGAAAGAACCGAAAGCATCTCATTTCTTTGCTCTCTTTTTCCATAGGAATAGGGACTTGCAGAAATGTTAATTAATAAAGTTGCGCCTTTTTCGATTATTTTCTTGACAGGGTCTATACTATATCTTCTTTTGTACCAATAATCGGCATCATTCCAGATATCTTCACAGATAGATATTCCCAGTTTTTCTCCTTTGAACTCATGTACAAAAATATCTTTAGCCGGATCAAAATATCTCATTTCATCGAAGACATCATAATTAGGTATGAGAGATTTATGCTGAACGAACCGGATTTTACCATCATAGCATAAAACTGCCGAATTGTGTAAGTTAGTTCCGATTAAATCATCATCTTCAGTAATAGTACCAAAAATTAATCCGGTTCCTGAGGTATTTTCTGCAATTTCTTTAGCGGCTGCAGCAACTGCTTCTCTGAATTCTTTTTTCTCGACCAGATCTAGAGGAGGGTACCCGACAAGTGCGAGTTCCGGAAAAATTACCAGATCAACGCCATCATTAAGTCCTTTATTATAGCCTTCAAGAATTTTATTTTTATTGAATTCCAGATCGCCAATTATAGTATTTATTTGACAAAGTGCAATTTTCATGATTTTCAGTCTAGGTGTTTATTTTTTATACAAAAATATAAAACTAAATAAGTTCTTACAATGCAAGATAATATGAGCAAATCACAAATCATTTAATATTAAATAAAAATAATTCACAGAATTATAACAGATTTATAAAGCATGGTGAAACTAATCGATATTAAAAGCTTTTTTAAGTTTTTGGACATTCTTTCGCAAAGATATTTGATTTAATAGAGTATATACATTGTATATAAAGCGTTTTCATAGCGTATTCATACCGTATTTATTGCGTATTCACAGCGTATTCATCTACTTGTTAAATAGTAATTAAGTGTATTTACGCAAGTAAGAATATTATAATAAAAGTTAATAGAAACATATTAAAATAAAGCAAAATTTAAACAATGAGATTCTTACCCGCAAAAAGCGGGACAGGCACTCCACTTCGTTCCGTTCAGAATGACAATATTTGCGTAACTTCAGTAATTAACTAGAAACCCTTGAATAATTCCATTTATAAGTTGGAGATTCCGTAATTCAAACTTTATTACCG
This sequence comes from uncultured Ignavibacteriales bacterium, assembly GCA_963848195.1. Taxonomy (GTDB): domain Bacteria; phylum Bacteroidota; class Ignavibacteria; order Ignavibacteriales; family Ignavibacteriaceae; genus CAVQBP01. The sequence continues at coordinate 78,202 of CAWKCY010000005.1, forward strand.
GCAATAATATTTTACTGTAAGATTCCCAATTTTTTTATTAAAATTGATATGTGGATTTACAGATAAAAAGTAGAATACCAAAATGAATAAGAAATTATATCGTTCCAGAAAAGAAAAAATGATTGGTGGAGTTGCAGGGGGATTAGGCGAATATTTCGATATAGATCCGACCTTAGTCAGAATAATATTTGTTGTTTCACTCTTTCTGGGGGGAACAGGAATTTTAGCTTATATTATTCTCTGGATAGTTGTCCCGGAAGAGCCATGGACTTTCAATATGGGACCTGGTGAAGAAAAGAAAGAGGATTCAAGCTCAGGGACTTCACAAACATATTCCGGATCAGATTATCTAAAATCATTGGATGAACGGAGACATAAAAGATCAACGATTGCGGGGATTATTCTGGTTATACTAGGTGTAATATTTTTAGCCGATAATTTCGTACCTCGAATTCACTTTTCCGATTATTTTCCACTTATTCTAGTAGCAGTGGGAATTGGACTATTAATTAATTCAAAAAGAAATTAAATATGAAAACCAGCCATATCTTTTGGGGAATATTTTTTATTGCATTAGGCGGATTAATACTATTAAATAATTTTACTTATATATATTTTGAATGGGAAACACTTGCAAAGCTGTGGCCGCTTGTACTTATTTTATGGGGGTTATCATTATTTTTAAAAGAGAACAAGATTGTAAAAGGATTTATTATCGGCGTGCTTGCTATAATAATCGCATTGACAATCTTCTCATCTTTTAACTTTTTATTCGATGTAATTCACTATAATAACGGAAGATCTTTTACGGGAATTACAGTAGACAGCGACAGTAATGTTGATACAACAAATTATTTTGAACCATTTAATTTAAACATAAAAGAGTCTAACCTTCATTTTGAATCTGGCGCAGGGCATTTTGAAATAAACGGAATTTCGGACGGATTATTTTCTGCACATACAGCGGGTCATAAAAACAATTATTTAATTGACATGGACAGTTACGGTGATAATGCTAATATCAGTTTTTCTATGAGAGAGAAACATTTTCCTTTTGAGCATGGGAAGCTAATAAATGATGTAGAAATGAAATTAAATACGGCTCCGATCTGGAATTTAGATTTTAATATGGGTGCCGCCGGTATTAATTTAGATTTATCCCCTTACAAAGTTGAAAAAGTAGATATCGGAATGGGAGCAGCTAAATTAAAAGTAAAACTGGGTAATAAAAACGATAATATTAAATTGCATTTAAATGCAGGTGTTTCGTCAATCGAAGTTTTAGTTCCGGAAACTTCAGGATGTGAGATAGAATCGGAAACAGTTTTATCAAACAGACATTTTAACGGATTTAATAAAATATCCTCAGGGCTTTTTAGAACGACAAATTTTGATAGTGCTTCAAAGAAAATTTATTTATCGTTTAATACTGGAGTATCCTCTATAAAGGTTAATAGATATACAGATTGGCAATAAAGTAAAATTATTTTTGTTTTGATGATTTTACGTTAGTGAGACGCGGCTTCCATAAATATTTTTCGAGGATGACGCAATCATTTTCGTCAAGCTCCACACCTTCAGATAATAAAAGATCTTTCATTAAATCAGGGCTGCCGAAGTGCATTCTTCCGGTTAATGCACCGAACCGGTTTACAACTCTATGGCAAGGAAGTCCGTAATCCTTTGCTCCGTTTAATGCCCAGCCAACAGTTCTGGCGGAAGATCTTATTCCGCATGCCTCAGCAATATCTCCATATGTAGCAACTTTACCATAGGGAATCTTTGCAACAATTTTATAAACCTTTGTGAAAAAATCTTCCTTTTTGCTAGTCTTCCTGTAACCTTTGTCTTTTGTTTTTTTAACGGATTTATTCATATTAAGACCTAGCTTTGTTCCGTTCAGAATAACAATGTTTGTATAGTTCAATTAAATAAATTATAATCAATATGATAGAACAACTTAGCCTTGTACGGAAATGGATCACAGAATATTTCAGCACTTGCCGTCCAATAAATAAAAAATTTATAGAAAAGGATCAACTTTTTTTAATCACAGGCCATAGGGGTTCACCGACGAAAGAAATAGAGAATACGATACAATCATATGAAACTGCAATAAAAGATGGTGCAAATTCTTTAGAGCTGGATTTATGTTTGACAAAAGATAAGGAAGTAGTGATATGGCATGATTGGAATCCAAACTCACCAAAAGCGATTCTGCGTGAGTCAGGGTTTGAGCCATGGGTTGCATATAAACCTCATCCTCCAGCTTTAACAAATCCTTTAAGAAAACAATTAGTGAACTAACCCTTCGGGAGTTCATGGAAAATTATGATTACAAAAAACGAAACGGTGAAAGCAGTCCTGCAGGAGCAGAGAAACCAACACTGGATGCAATTCTTAGAATGGTCGCAAAGCATAAAAGAGAATTAAAATATGTTTTTTTTGATATTAAAACTCCGCCTGAAGAGGCACCTCTTGCAATAATAATTTTGGAGAATATTTGCAGCTTATTGGCAAAATATAATATCAGTTTCAAACCGGTCATAGAAACATTCCACCCAGAAGTATTGAAGACTATGAAGGAGAATTTCCCGGATTTTCATTACAGCTTAGATGAAGAGCCGAACTTTGGATTAATCCTTAAACCATGGAAATACAGCGGGGTTAAAACAGCAATCAAGCATTCAAATCAATTTGCAATTGCTTTCAGACCAAGGAAGGTTACGATTGCGAATTGGACTACTTACAGAAGAATTATCCGGTTCGATGTAAAATTAAGATATAAACACAATCAGAAAAATTCCGATTCGAAAATATTTTATTTAATTGGGGGTACTGTAAATAAGGAGAAAGAATTAAATTGCCTTGTAAAATTGGGAATTGGAGGAATTCAAACTGATTTCCCTCATAGGCTAAGGGAAATTGCTTTAAGGTATAATAGGAGAGTTGAATAAATCATAGCTGCCCAAAATGATTAATAAATCAAAAATAAATTTAGGATTCAATAGATTTTCAATATTATTCAAATATTGTCAAACATAAGAATCATACACGTCCCTACCAGGACTTTGGTTTCTTTGGTTTGTAAATTTCTATAGATATTTAATCCCTAAAGGGATTTAAGAAAGTTTTAGATAACCATATAATGATTTTATCCGGATAGATATAAATAAGTCCCCTCTAAATGAAAAATAAAAATTATTTTGGATAGATATGGAATTTATTATATAATTTTGTATAACTTATTTTTGTACCATTATAATAAATAATTGTGAGTTATAAATTGGATCATTTACTTGGAGCCCATACATCAATATCAGGGGGAGTACCGAATGCAGTTGAGCTTGCAGAAAAATTAAACTTCACTGCCATACAGATTTTCAGCAAAAATAATAATAGGTGGAAGACAAAACCTTTTACTGAAGCAATCATAAATGAATTTAAATTGAAATTATCTTCTTCTGGAATTAAATCTACAGTTGTACATGACTCCTATTTAATAAATTTATGTTCGTTAAGTGAAGAACTTCTGGAAAAGTCGAGAGAAGCATTTCGTGATGAACTGATTAGATGTGAACAGCTTGGAATCCCGTATTTAAATTTCCATCCGGGTGCTCATGGGGGTGCAGGTGAAGAAGAGGGAATAAAATTGATAGCTGAATCGTTAAATACAGTTCATGATAAAACCAAAAATTTTAAGGTTAGCAGTATGCTGGAAGTTACTGCCGGACAGGGATCTGCAGTTGGGTACAAGTTTGAACATATAAGGAAAATAATAGATTTAATTGAACAAAAAGAAAGAATGTCTGTCTGCATTGATACAGCACATATTTTCGCAGCAGGATATGATATAAGAACACCTGAGACTTACAATAAAACAATGGAGGAATTTGATAATATAGTTGGTCTGGATAGATTAAAATGTTTCCATATGAATGATAGTAAAAAGGAATTGGGAAGCAGAGTGGACAGGCATGAACATATTGGTAAAGGATTCATCGGTAATGAAGGTTTTAGGAATATCATGAATGATAGAAGACTGGAAAGTGTACCTAAAATTCTTGAGACACCTAAAGGGAAGGAACAGCTTGAGGATGTAATGAATATAAAGACACTTTTAAGTTTAGTTGAACAGGAATAATTTTATATCAAATTGCCATTTTATAATTTAGCAATTGATCTAAATAATTAAGTAAGATTTTTTCTACATAATTATATTCAATTTCCTGCATTAAAGAATGTCTGATGCTGGAGACATTTGGAAGAGCTTTTAAATACCCGGAATAAAATTTTCTATGTTCGATTACTGCTCTTCTCTCGCCTTTAATTTTCATTGCTAATTTTAAATGCTGAAGGCATATATTAATTTTGGTTTCTTCATTTATTGTAGTAGAAATAGACCCGGTTGTAAGTAGTTCTTTGGCTTCTTTAAATATCCATGGATTACCGATTGCGCCTCTTGCAATCATTACACCATCAGCTCCGGTTTCTTCAAAAGCTCTTTTTACGTCATAGGCTGATAAAACGTTGCCGTTTAATATTACAGGTATATTTACAACTTCTTTAATCCTTGGAATCCACTCCCAGTAAGCTTCCCCCTTATGTCCCATTTTTCTAGTGCGGCAATGAACTGTAAGAGCCTGGACTCCCACATCTTCAAGTCTTTTTGCAACTTCTAAAATTTGAATACTATTATCATCCCATCCCAGGCGAGTTTTAACAGAAACAGGGAGAGAAACAGAATTAACAATCTCTTTAACTAATTTCTGCATATAAGGAGGGTCTTTTAACAGAGCAGAGCCAGCACCATTTCCGACAACATTTTTTACCCAGCAGCCTGCATTTATATCGATCAAATCAGGATTTTCAGCTTCAGCAATTTTTGCTCCACCAACCATAGATTCAATATTGCTGCCATATATCTGAATTCCAACGGGTCGTTCTTCTTCTACTATTTCTAGTTTTTTATGGGTTTTTTCGGAAGCTCTAATCAGACCTTCCGAATTAACAAATTCGGTATATACAACATCAGCACCGAGTTCCCTGCAGATTAGTCTGAATGAAACATCAGTTACATCTTCCATGGGTGCAAGAAGTATCGCTTTTTCTATATTTATTTTTCCTATATTGAACATTTTCTCTCTGTAAAAGTAATAATTAGACTATGACAATTATACATAAAAATAATAAAAGAAAGTGAGTCAAAAAAGTAGTGGGGGTGTGGGGGTAAAGGGGTATAAGGGTATAGGGGTGCAATCAATCTCTTTTTTTAATGAAAATCTGTTTTACTTTTCCGGGTATCCATTTCATAATCATTGATTTCTTCATGAATATTAAGTTTTTTAGGCAAGTAAGTTATACTTACGATAACTATTATTAATGTAAAAGCTGCGCCTGTCAGAAAAGGATAAGGATATCCTAGAAATTCAAATGCAAAACCTCCCCATAACGGTCCTAACACTCTTGCGAAAGCTGATAAAGACTGATTTATTCCCAGAGTAATTCCCTGCTCTTCATCCGAGGTAACTTTTGAAACGAGGCTTAATAGAATTGGCTGTAAAACACCGATTCCTAAAGATAAAATTATTGTAATTATTGTTAGTCCTAAGAAATTGCCTCCGTAGGGTAGCATAGCGAGGCCAATCATCATTAAGATTGAGCCTATAGTAACCAATTTAACATCGGATATTGAATTTGAAATTACCCGTATTAATCCACCCTGAACAAGTGCACCCACTAACCCGACAATTCCAAACATATATCCATTCTGCAGATCGGTAAAATTATAAACTTTGTATCCAAGTAAAGCAAATGTGCCGTATATATTCGCATTTGAAAAAGTGAGTATAAAAAACAAGATTATCAGTATAGCTATATCACCTTTTTTAAATACAATTTTCATAGCACGGATGTCGAGAATTTTTTTGCTAATTTTTTTACTTATATCTCTTTTAAGATGAGATTCCGGGAGTAAAAAAAGAGTAAATATGAAGGCCATAATTGAAAAACCGGCACTAGCAAAACCTGTTACCATATATCCAAATTTTGAAAGTAATCCACCAAACAGAGGTCCGAAGACAAAACCTAATCCAAATGCAGCTCCAATTAGTCCCATACCTTTTGAACGATTCTCTTTGGTGGTAACATCGGCGATATAAGCTTGAGCAACCCCAATGCTGCTTCCGCCAATACCTCCCACAATCCTTGAGATAATTAAAAGGAGATAGGTATTTGAGAAAGCAAAAATTATATAACCTAACGCATTCAGTATTAAACAAATTACTATTACGGGTTTTCTTCCATTTTTATCAGAGAATTTTCCTAATAGAGGATTAAATATAAATTGAACGAGGGAGTAGACAGCAATAGCGATACCTACTGCAGTTTCGTCTACATGGAGTTTTACGATTGCAAAAGTCGGCAGTATAGGGATTAGAATTCCAAATCCTAAGAGATCAATAAAAACTGTTAAAAAGATTAGAGATAAAGCAGATCTATTTTTCATAAAAAATTAACCAGAATAGATATCAACTACTATAGCCGTTGAAAAGTTAAAAATAAAAGTGTTAATATATAAATATTTATAGAAACGAATAGTGCTGAATTGATAATGAAAAATATGATTTGCAAAATGAAAGAGGGTTAGTTTTTCCTATTTTATCAATCTGTTGGATAAAGAGGCTGTGTGAAAATATATTTCGGGGCTGACCATAAAGTAATTATTTTCTAAAAATGGCACGCAGATGACGCAGATTTTAACGGATTTTCACTGATTTTTAAATAGAAAATTACTTTTTGGTCAGCCCCTAGAATATTGCTGCTGTTATATGTTTTCTATAATAATATCACACCCTCAGTATTCAAAATATTAAAGAGGTTGTGATTTTGCTGAGGAACAATATCCGTTGGATAAAGAGGCTGTGTGAAAACCGTTAAAACGGTTAGTAAAAGTTTCGTTTTTGTTTCATATTCCAACGGTTAAAACCGTTGGTTAATGATATTCACACAGGCTCTAAATCAAACCCGTTGGATAAATCCAACGGCAATGGATAATTACACGGGCTCTAAATCCAATGGCAGGTGATTCATTTTATTAGAGCTTTAATTGTATCAAGATTATCAGCTTCTTTAAATGTTTTATCATGTCTCCATCGATTTATTCTAGGGAATCTTACAGCGACACCGGATTTATGGCGGGATGATTTTTGAATTCCTTCGAAAGCGAGCTCAAAAACAAGTTCCGGTTTTACAGTACAAACAGGGCCGAATTTTTCAATAGTATTTCTTCTAACAAAGGAATCAACAAGACGAATTTCTTCATCAGATAAACCGGAATAAGCTTTTGCAAAAGAAACCAGTTCATTTTGATTCCAGATACCGAAAGTATAATCGGTATATAGATTTGCCCTTCTGCCATGACCGGGCTGAGCATAAATCAAGACTGCATCTATAGTAAAAGGATCGATTTTCCATTTCCACCAATCTCCCCGTTTTCTACCTGTTTTATATGCAGAATCAATTCTTTTAAGCATCAATCCCTCAACAGCTCTATCTCTTGATTCGTTTCTTTTTTGTTTTAATTCATCCCATGAATTAAACTCAATTTTGGGTGATATTAAGAGTCTTTTATCGGAAACATGCTTAACCAGATCATCCAGATTTTCATTTCGATTTTTTAATGGTATATCTCTTATATCTTCACTGTTCATTTCGAGTAAATCATATGCAATAATTACAACAGGAATATCAGTTAATATTTTTTTAGTTATATTTTTTCTGCCAATTCTTTTTTGAAGTTCACCGAAGGGCAAAGGTCTCCCATTACTCCATGAAATGATTTCTCCGTCTATTACAGTACCGTCCGGTACTAAAAATTCAAGATTTGTAAGTTCAGGAAATTTTTCATTCACCATTTCTTCACCGCGTGACCATATAAAAATTCTTCCATCTCTTTTAATCATTTGTGCTCTAATTCCATCCCATTTCCATTCTGCCTGCCATTTGTTTATATTTCCGAGATTTTCAACCTTATCATCAAGCTGATAAGCAAGGTAGAAGGGGTAAGGTTTACTTATATCAGTATCTTTTGAATCGTGCGAAATTATTTTCTTAAAGAAGGAAGCCGTAGGTTTCCAGTACCCCATTAACCTGTGAGAAATAACCGATTCATCGATTCCGCTATATATAGATAAGGCTTTAACAACAATTTTTTCAGATACGCCTACTCTAAAGCCGCCTGTAATTAATTTATTCCAGACAAATCTCTCATTATTATTCATTACATTCCATGAAGAAATCATCTTTGCTTTTTGTATTTCTTCCCTTTCATTTTTAAGAGGAAGGAGAACCTCTTCAATCCATTTGTGCAACGGCTTATTATTAGAACCGTCAGCTAAAGGGAGTAGTAAAGTTATAGTTTCAGCCAGATCTCCAACTGAATTGTAAGATTCATCAAATAACCAATCCGGAATATTTGCTAATTCAGCAGACCATTCCTTCAATTTTCTAGTAGGAATTAACTGTTTTGGTTTCCTACCTATTAAGAAATTTACAGCCCAGATAGAATCTTCAGGCTCAGAAATCTCAAAATATTCAACCAATGAATTTATTTTTTCATTTGTTTTGGTTGTCCGATCTAGTTTTTGGTATAATTCTGCGAAATTTTTCACTTCTGTATTTATATTACTAAAAATTAAAAATCTTATAATCGGTTTCTTAAATTATACAAATAATCTTATATTTAGTTTTTAAGGGAGATAATTTATGTAAGTAGAATTTTAATTACATAAAATTATAAAATTGAATTTAATTAATAAACAAAAATTTCGTTTTTGAAATTCAGGAAATTATATGTTCCAAAAATTATTGCCGAAAGAAGAAAAATATTTTGAGAATTTTAAGGAGATGATAGCACATATTACAGAAATGGCATCATATACACACAAGATATTTACATCTGATCAGATAGATAAAGATCTAATTATTAAGTTCAAACCGCTTGAAAACCGTTGTGATGAAATCTCTTCGAAAGTTGTTAAAAGATTAAATAAAACTTTCATTACTCCTTTTGACCGTGAAGATATTTTTGCTTTAATTAAAAGACTTGGCGATATAAGTGATATGCTGCTTGGAGCAACAATGAGGGTTGAAACCTTTAATATCACAAAAAAAATTGAATATGCAGATAAATTAGCTGCAATTGTTTTAGAGCAAATTAAAGAATTAGGTAAAGCTATCCAGGATTTAAAGATAAAAAGTATAAATGAAATGAAAGCTGTTAAGACATTAGAATCGGAAGCGGATAGAGTTTACCAGATAGCAATGAAAGAATTATTTGAATTTGAGAAAGACCCTATCACTTTAATTAAAAAGAAGGAGATATTAGATCTTCTGGAAAATATAGCTGACCGGTGCCAATCTACAGCAAATGTTATAATGTCTATCTTCATAAAAAACGCCTAAACTTATGCATTTTGCTATTCTGATTATTTCACTTGCATTAATATTCGATTTTTACAATGGGATGAATGACGCTGCAAATTCGATTGCTACCGTTGTTTCTACCCGTGTGCTAACACCTATTCAAGCTGTGGTTTGGGCAGCTCTTTTTAATTTCATAGCAGCTTTCATATTTGGAGTTTCAGTGGCAACAACTATAGGAAAAGGTATAGTAGATGTCAGCATAGTTGATAATTTTGTAATATTTTCTGGTTTAATTGGTGCAATTATTCTAAGTGCTACTGCGACTCATTTTGGACTCCCAATCAGTGTTTCTCATTCCATAATCGGAGGATATGGAGGTGCAGGATTTGCAAAAGCAGGATTTAGCGCGATTATTGTTTCGGGATATACAAAAGTTGTCATTTTTATTTTCTTAGCTCCTATTTTAGGATTTGTATTTGCACTTCTATTTTCGACAGCGACATTATGGATTGTAAGAAATCGATCACCATATAAGGTGGACATGTATTTCCGTAAATTTCAATTAATATCTGCGGCACTCTTTAGCATTAGTCATGGTTCTAATGACGCTCAAAAAACTATTGGAATTATCACAATTGTTCTTTTTACAAATGGCCTTATTGGTGGTTCATTTCATGTACCATTCTGGGTTATTTTAATGAGTTATACAGTAATAGCATTGGGTACATTAATAGGAGGATGGAAAGTAATCAGAACCCTAGGAATGCGAATCACAAAATTGACTCCATTCGGCGGCTTTAGTGCAGAAACTTCTGCCGGATTGACCATTATTTTCGCAACAATATTTGGAATACCAGTTAGTACCACTCATACAATAACCGGATCAATTATCGGTGTAGGAACAACAAAAAGATTTTCTGCTGTGAGGTGGGGGGTTGCAAGAAATATTTTATGGGCATGGATTTTAACTATTCCATTATCGGCAATTTTTGCTATAATTACATATTATGTTTCGATTTATATCTTCAAATCTATTAGTTAAACTTTTCTTATAATTTCTTTAGTTCATCTAATAAAAATTTCTTCAGTTCTATATGCTCTTTACACAAACCATTATTTCTTGACTTTATTAAATTCAGTAAATTTAATGACTGAATGATATAGCTTATAAAAATTTCATTCATTTCATCTGAATCATTTAGCTTCTTTAAGACAGAAACATGTTTCTTGATGGTTATTAAGTCTCCTCTTTCTACAGGTCCTGATAAAGCTTTTGCGCTTCCAAGTCTATTAATATTCTTCAAGGTAGATTTAATAATCGGAAACAATAAATCAAAGTTATTATAATCCATTTGACTTTTATTTATATGGAAGATTTTTTCGGTATTGTAGATATTTCCGGCTAAAAAATTTGAAGAGAACACACCAGCAAGATGATATGCGGGCTTATCTTCTGATTTTAGCATGAATGGTTTTAATTTTAAATCAGCTGCTAATTTAAAGAGGAACTTTTCTGCAAACTTATTGCGTGTTTCAATAGCAGCATAACAATTTTCAATATTAACAATTCTTTTTGAAGGGAAAGTCTGCATAATATGAAAGGAAGCTGTTAGGGCTCCTTTTTTTTTCAAAGGGTTTAATACTGAAGAATCTTCTGCACCGGAAAGGTGGATAAATAATGAATTATGAAGTTTAATATTTAGGCGGGATAATTTATGAGCGATAGTTTTAATTTGATTATCGGGTACTGAAAGAAAGATGATGTTAACTTTTGATTTTAGTTCGGTTAAATCATCGGAATAATTATTTATTGAAAATTTTTTAGATAAGTAAGCGGCAGAAACAGGGTTACTGCTTATTATTATTTTTATTTTATAATTATTTTTTATAAGAGCATTTGTAAGTGAATAAGCAATTTTTCCAGCACCGACAATAGCAATATTCGATTTGTTGGAGATCATATATTAATAAACAGCTGCAGAAAGATATCCGACAACACCGTTAAAGTCACCTGATACGTCACCCGAATTACTTCGTTTCAGAACGATGGCATTTTTCTTATTCATCAAAGAAGCTGCTTTCATCATAACGACTATAGGTCCTCCTCCGCAGGCTTCACAATTTTTCAATTCCAGGTCTGTTTGAAGTTTTTCAAAATTAAACTCATTAATATTATTTTCTGCTATGGAATCCAATTCATCAGCTTCCTGCCGGGGATAATAATGGGATAAGTCAGAACTAGCAACCATTAATGTTTTAGCATCGCAGAATTCAGAAATTTTTACGGCAAGTTCATCAATAAACATTCTTCCCTGGTCACCCATTACAATAGGAACTATTTTGAATTGATTCAGAGTTTTTTGTAAAAAAGGGATCTGGACTTCAACTGCATGCTCATCCTTATGCCCTTCAATTCCCTTATAAATGATCCTACTTGTTTCCGATAATTTATCTGTCAATACAGAATCTATTTCAATTACTCCGAGCGGTGTTTCATATCCATCTCCCTCAAAGATGCAAATTCCCGGAAAATATTCTCTATGACTAGGTGAAATTATAATTACCTTATTGATATCTTTATTTTTTAAAAGATTATAAGCATATGCAGCAGTCCTTCCCGAATAGAGATAACCTGCATGCGGAGAAACAATACCGGTAACATTTTCCAAATTTATTTCAGGTTTAGAGATAGATAACAATGTTTCAATTTCATCGGAAAGTTTATTAGGATTCGAAGGATAAAAATATCCAGCGACTGCAGGTTTTCTGATATTACTCATTTTCTTTTCTAATTATTTCTTGTTCAGAAAAAATCTGAGCTTCAAAAGCTTTTATGCTAAGCATTTTTAATTTCCAGAGTTGAGAATATAGCCCTGCTTTTTCACATAAAATAGATAAGAATTGTTCTAAATTATAATTATTTTCAGAAGCTACTTGGGGTAAGAGAACAGATTTATTCGCACCCTCTTCAAGTAAAAGGCCATGAATACCTAATTTAATATCATCATAACTATTGATTAGAGCAGGAATTGTTAAAACCGAAATTTCTATATCGACCAGGTCTAATTCTTCGGAAGCAAGGGGAAGAAACCTTGGATCGCTAAATGCTGATTGTTTGGCTGCTTCACAAACAGTTTCAAAAAGGGGGATTCTCCCGAGAATATAACCGATACATCCTCTTAAAGAATTGTTAATTCTTAAAGTTACAAAAGCTCCGCAGTTGGGTCTTAAATTCGGATATCGGGAATAGTCTATAGACGGAGGAAAATCTTCATTGAAAACAGCTTTAATTGCCCCCCTTGCTGCAGTTAACAATATTACCTTATCTTGTTCGCTAAGATCCATTTTATCTGAAATTCAGATTCAAAAATATTAAAATGAATACACAATCAATTTAACTTTTTCTTTGATAAGAAACACTAAATTTCCTATTATAAAAAATGATTCAGGAATTAAAAGTTTGGTTTCTCTATCAATAATTTCTTCTAAAATAACTTTTTTTGAGGCAATTTCAACTATTCTGAAAATATTCATTAATTTTTCTTCAGAAATGAATTCATGAAAATTCATAAATATCAAACCATTTACTTCTATGTAATTGATATCTCCTTTAATAATTTTATCCATTCTTAGTTCATTTATAATTTCAGTAAATGAATAGATCGGGGAAGATTCAATAGTTTGCGGAAATAGGTAGTCTTCATAATCATTTTTATCTATTCCTTCTTTTCTGAGATTATTTACAATAGTGGAATTGTTCCCTAAATTTTCTACAATTTCACCTGATATAAAATCATATACAAGAAATTCTCTTCCATCAAACTTATTCTTATAAGCATAAACCTTATCATTTTTAATAAAGAGGAAATTATATTCTTCTACCTTCCATATTATTTCTTTTGAATTTATATTGAAAGCGGTAATCCCGGTATGTATAGGCATTTCCGGATTCAAAAAATTATGGAAAAAAATTATGTCCTTGTAGACAGTTTCAATACCGACCCAGAATTTGTCTTCGAGCTGAAAATTCCTAAACAGAATTTTACCATTTAAAATTTCGAGACAATTGAAAAAAACTTCTTTATTATCTTTATTTCTTTCTTCTATAATTAATTTATTATTATCGGCAGGAATTAACCTCCAGATTTGCCGGTTATTTGTAAAACTATATTGTTTTTTAATTTTTGCCATACTCAACAAAAACATTCAAAATTGAAATTAATCATGTCTTTCAAATGCAAAGGTAAAGAAAAAATTAAAAGTTAGGAAAAATTAGGAATGAAATATTGATTAGGATAATATCAGGAAAGATGACATCTTACATAAAGATGTCATCTTTCATAAATAATTATTTAAGGAGCATCATTTTTTGAGTCTTATTAAAACTATTTTTACCATCAGTACTTTTAGCAGTTATAGTATAAAAATATACTCCAGAAGCTTGATTATTTGCATACCAGATAATATCATGATTTCCTGCATCTTTAACTCCTTGCGCAAACTCTTTAATTCTTTCTCCCAAGGAATTATAGATAGTAATGTTCACATTACTTTCAAATGGTAAAGCATATTGAATATTTGTGGATGGATTAAAAGGATTAGGATAATTCTGATACAGGACAAAACTTTTAGGAGTTAGATCAACTTTAACATTTATCTCATCTGAATAAGCAGACGAACCGTTATAATTAACCTGTTTTAATCTATAGCTGATATTTCCTGAAATCATTAAAGATTTCAAATCATCTGTGAATTTATATTGAGCAGGGTTTGTTGAAGTACCATTACCACTAACAAAACCTATTCTTTGCCATTGGTCTTGTGCCGGAATTTTTCTTTCAATTTCAAATCCTTTATTATTTATTTCAGTAGCGGTTTTCCATTTCAGTTCAACAGAGTTATTTACTACATTGCCGTTAAATGATGTTAATTCCACCGGTAAAACTTTGGAGAGATACGTTACAGTTAAATTTAATTTATAAACATCATTAGGATCATTTATAATAAGGCTATCTTCACCTGAGTTAAAAATAGTGTCGATAATTTCACCGGTAATAATATCCTGGACTCTTAATTTTACAGCAGAAGGAACACTCCAATGTAAATTTATTTTATTTGCAGAGCCTTTTTGATATTGAATTTGATATTCATATTCATAATTTTCACACTGTAAGCCGTATCTGTAATCCTTCCTTGTAGCTATTTGAGAATTAGGCATATTTAACCATGCCGAAAACGTCCCTGCCGCAGGTACTTGAAATTGTTCTTCACCAAGACAAGCATCGAGGCCATTACAAGCTGCTGAATCGATTCCCACAAATAATGTATCAGAATCACCAATTCCATCCCCAATTCTAATCGGGATATTAACTAAAGGATTTGCTTTTTCAGCAGGAGGTGCAATCTCTGTCGTATCGGGATTTCCGTAAATCTGTGCTTCCCATAGATTTGCCCAATCATTCTGATTACTGCTTAAAAATATTAATTTAACATACCGGGCATCTATATTTATATTATTTGATGTCCATTCTACTGAAGAAGAAGAATCATTAGAAATAACTTCATCCCAGTTATATAAATCTTTTGATGTTAATATAGAATATTTATATACTCTATTCTGATCCCAGTAGTAAAAAGAAAATTTTGTTTTGGAAATATGTTTTGCAGCTCCAAGGTCAAATATTAAATATGCAGGCATAGGTTGAGTAGCCCATCTTGAAGCGGGGTCTCCATCATTACTTCCTTTTCCATCAATAGTTTTTAAAGCATCTGTAGTTGTATCCGAAGTTGATGAAGCGACAACATTAAATACTTTAAGCTGATCAATATTACCATCTGCATGATTTGTTGAATCTGTGATATCTTCAAAGTTTACACCGGTTAAAATTGTATTTATCTTACCATCGAAACACCATTTAAGGTTTAGCGGAAGATCGTTAAATGAACCATCAGTTGTAAGATTAAATCTTCCAATTTTAGTACTTGTTGAAGTTATTAATTCATTGCCGGGCATAGAGGCAAACGTTAATTTAGCAACTCCATCTGAATTGTTTATTCCTATCCCGACCTCAGGCTCGATATTTTTAAGTTGGGATGAACCAGGTATGTACGTGAATGATAAATTTTGACTGGTTGAGATATCTTTATTAAATGTAAAAACACATTGATAAGAACTTAACTCAAGTGGAGCTGTCTGACCCTTAATATAAATATCAAACTCAATTGTATTACTGTTTATTTTTTCTATATTCGTTACTTCAGCGAAGTAATTAGAATTAGAAAAGCCTGTATTAAAACAAATTAATGTAATAATACACAAAATTGTAACTTTTAGCATTTTTCCCTTTTTCCCTTATAATCACCTTGAGTTGGGTAATTACAAATAAAATGCCGATTAGAAATAATTATAAATTGATTAAAAATAAGGAGTTATCGAAATGAGAAAATATTAATTACAAGTAATATTTACCGAACATAAAATAAATTCAAGATATTAATAATACTGCACTATAAAAATTAGAATTATGATAGGTTGTATATATTCTCTAATTACTTAAGAAAAGACGGGCAGTAAATAAATAATAGGTAATAGTAATGATTATCACTTTAAACTTATAAGAATTTAGATGTAGTAATTATATTGATAAATAGACGTCCCGTTTATTAAATTTTTAGGATTTCAATAATTTGCCATTTTGTTTAACTGAAAAATGTTTACCTTCTTCTTCGTAAACTCCGTAATTATACTCTTCAACATTAATAACAAATTTATTTATCAGGTTTTTTAAATTATCTGTTAGACTATTTAAATCATCTGCTGATCTGGCAACTTGCTGTATACCGGCAGAACTTTCGTTAGTAACATTACTAATTGCTTCAATATTTTTACTGATTTCTTCAGAAGCTGCGGATTGCTCCTCACTTGCTTTAGCGACTAGATTTACATCGTCAACTACTTTACTTGATGCATTAATTATTTCGCGTAATGAATCACCTGCTTTATTTGCAAGTTCTCTTCCTTTTTCAACTTCTGAAGTTCCTTCTTCTATTGATTCCACAGCATCTTTAGTATTTTTCTGAATTTGTTTAATCATAGCAGCAATTTCTTTTGTTGCCTTAGTGGTTCGTTCAGCAAGTTTTCTTACTTCATCAGCAACAACCGCAAAACCTCTTCCCATTTCTCCGGCTCTAGCAGCCTCAATTGCGGCATTCAAAGCTAGAAGATTTGTTTGATCTGCAATATCATCAATGACTTGAGTAATTTCCCCAATCTGATCACTGCTCTTTCCCAAATGTTTTACAGTTTCAGCAGCTTTTGAGACCACTTCAGCAATTCTTTTCATTCCATCCACAGTTTCTTCCACAATCCTCCCTCCCTCTTCGGCAATTTCTCCAGCTTTTTTCGCATTATTCGAAGCAGTTCCAGCAATCCTTGTTGTTTCAATTATTGAGCTTGCCATTTCCCCAACAGCTTCTGCAATGTCAGCGGTTTGAGTTGACTGTTCTTCGGTACCTGCAGCCATTTCTTCAATGCTTGAGGATATTTCATTAGAAGCGGCGGCTGTAGATTTAACTGCTGATGAGAAATCTGAAACTGCATTGTTAAATGAATCAGCCAGGCTATTAATATTATATTTGATAATAGAATAATCGCCTTGATAATCTCCCTTCATTCTTGCAGTAAGATTTCCTTGTGCCAAGATTTCCAGAACCTTACTTGATTCATTTATCGGTTTGACAAGAGCGATAAAAGTTTTATTTAAACCGTCAATTAGTTCTTTATATCCTCCTTTAAATTTTTCTGCATTTCCTCTAACATTTAGCTTTCCGTTCGTAGCCGCATCTACTAAAAGTTTTGATTCCTCAATCATTTCTTTAACAGTCGACGTCATTTTGTTTATTACGGGAGCAATTTCATCTTCATCATCATACATTTTAGAATAAAAGGAAATATCACCTTCGGCAATTCTTTTCATGGAGCCAATTATGCTGGTATCGACTTGAGAAACAAATTGATCCAGAGTTGCAGCCATAATACCAATTTCATCATTTGCAATTACATTAGTCCGAGCTTTCAGATGTCCTTTCCGGATTTCTTGAGCCATTTTTAACACTTTTTCAATGGGTTTAAATATTGTTCTTGAAAAGAAAAAACTCAATGCACCTAATCCGAAGACAAATATAAGAAGACCTATAAATATTGCTGTTGTACGGCTTGAATATCCTATGGAATCTACTTCGGATTTTTTCATTCCGACTACAACCTTTCCAATCTCCTTACTTGATTCAAAGACCGGAGTAATTTCAATAATTAGATTATTATCATTATATGATTCAGTTTGATTTTTAATAATATCTGCTACCTTCGAATAATATTTATCATAATTTTGTTGATTAAAAGCTGAATATTCATTTCCATCTTCCTTCAATACAACAATAAAATCAATATTATTCATTTTATAAAATAAATCCAGCCTTTTTATAGTTGTATTAGAGTTATTGTTAATATTATCAGAGAAATTATGTGCAATTATTTGAGAGACAGTTTTAGCATTTTCTTTGAGAGAATTCAGTTTTTGCTCTTTCTGTTTTGCCGGGTAGTAAATAAAAAGGAATAAACTTATTGTGAAAAAAATTATTCCCATAAATATTCCGAATTTTAGCCGTATACCCATATTTTTTATAGTTTCCATAATTTAATTCCAGTTAAAATTATTATTCATTTAGTTTTCGCACGACATTTAATAATATATTAACTTTCTATAAGTGCTTATATTTACTAATATTATCGTATATAAAGTGATTTTTGTTTAGTCACAAATGGGGATATTGGGAAGTGAAGGAATAAAACAAAGTGAGTTTGTAATTTATGAAGTTATACAGGAATAATAAGATAAATATCTAGCTAATTTATTTAGGAAATTAAAATTTGCAATTTGGCAATGAGGGTGATTAAAAGTAATGTTATCAATTTGAGCATCACCCTCAGTAAAATAAATTTAATTTATATGCATCTAAATTAAAACTGATTTTTGTGAAGAAATCTTATCTTTATACTTCTTATCTGTACCTTCGATATGATTGATTAACCAATTTTTTAAAAAATTCATTGTATTTATAGTAATCAATGATTTCCCCTCTTTAAACTCTTTTTGCAGCTGTAAAGCTTTTTCTGTTAATTTGTCGTGTTCGAGTTTATGTTCTTTAAATGCAGGGTAATTAAATTTCTGCATAATTTGTTCTTCGGTTTTAAAATGTTCTTTTGTATACCAGATAAGCTCATCGAAAATAGTCTGCATTATTTCTTTTCCCCCAGCAACTTTCATCGCTGTATGCAGTTCGTTTATTATTCCGACTAATTTTTTATGCTGGGAATCTAGTAAAAAATTATTAACACTGTATTTATCAGACCACTTAAACAATTCCATATTAGTCCCTTTTATTTAGATTAAACATATAATTAATTTCTATAGTTTATTATCGGAGAAATAAATTTATTATTTAGTTTTATAATAGAATTTTCATGACAATGGAGGTACTTTTGAGTGTAGGATTATATATGGTGATACATGGATTTAATGGCCATTAGATGGCCATTAGATGGCCATTTGATAGTTAAAAGATGATGCCGGATGGTAAATTTTGCAATGAGTGAACTTTGAATATCTAAGAATGAACTGTTCATGGAATTTTTACTCTATATAGTTTTTAATTATAACTGAAAAATATAAAAATAGAGGCAAAAATTAAATAGGCCGACTTTAATTTTGGGATAATATACTAAGCCGTCACCCCTTGTTTAATAAATTCATTCAAAATTTCTATAGTATCAGAGATAGCTTTTCTTAAATTTCTAATTCTTAAATCCAGATTAGAAAGGTCATTATGTTTACTGGAAATTTCTATGGCGAGAGCTTCCTCACCAATTCTGCTTGCCCCAATTGAAAAGCTTGCACCTTTAATAGTATGAGCTTCTTTCATTATTTTAGTAAAATCTCTTTGGGAAAATAAAGTCTCCACTTTTTGAGCTCTTTTTTCGACATCTTCAATATAAGTTGAAATAATATCTTTTTGAAAAGAGACATCTCCCATACTAATTTTATCGAGGTGTTCGAAATCAAAAATCTTTTCATCCATATTTTTATCTTCCTTCTGTACAACAGTACCTACTTGAATATTAAGAAGTTTATCAATTGCACTTATCAATTGATTAGCGTTAATTGGTTTAGTAATATATTCATTCATACCAATAGAAAGACATTTATCCCTATCTCCAGCTAAGGCATGCGCAGTAATGGCAATTATAGGAATATTTCTTTTGCTGCTATTCATTTTCCTTATCTCAGAAGAAGCAGTGAGGCCATCCATTTCGGGCATTTGAATATCCATCAATACCAATGAATATGAATTATTAGATACAGCTTCGATAGCTTTTAAACCATTGTCTACAGTATTTACGGTATATCCGGCATTATTTAAAAGGCGGATAGCAACCTTTTGATTTATAATATTATCTTCGGCAAGTAATAATTTTTGTTTAGAGCGTATTTCCTTTAGCTCATCAATCCTTACTACATTGTTTACTTCATTCCTAATTTCGGCAATTTTATTACTATTAGTGCTCATATTAACGGCTTTATTTTCATTTTTAACATTGTCTAAATTAAAACTTTTAACCTCATCTTTAACCTTGAATTTTAAAGTAAACTGAAACTTACTTCCCTGTCCTTCTTCACTTTCAATACTGATGTCTCCTTCCATCATATTGATAAATTCCTTGCATATTGCTAAGCCTAACCCAGTTCCTCCGAATTTTCTTGTATGGGAATTATCTACTTGAGAAAAAGGTTTAAATAAAGCATTCTGTTTTTCTTTAGGGACCCCAATACCAGAATCCTTGACGTAAGAGTAGATTTTCATTTTTCCATTCTCACTATTTTGAGCTTCCACATGAATAACAATTTTTCCTTTTTCAGTAAACTTAACCGCGTTGGTTAATAAGTTTAGATAAATTTGTCTAACTCTGGTAGGATCACCTAACAATTCAATTGAAGGATCGATATAAATATCATTTATTATTTCTAAGCCTTTTTCTTTAATTTTAAAAGATAATAAAGATTCCGCTTCATTAATAATATTTATTAAATTAAAATTCCTTTCCTCAAGCTCAAGTTTACCGGATTCTATTTTTGATAAATCCAGGATATTATTTATAATTTCCAGAAGTGATTCAGCAGAATTTTTTGCACTTATGACAAATTGATCCATTTCCTCTTTATCATCATACGCCTCTTCTTCAACCAAAGTTAGATAACCTATAATTCCATTCATAGGAGTTCTAATTTCATGGCTCATATTAGCCAAAAACTGACTTTTAATTTCATTTGAACGGACAGCCTCTTGCGCTAGTTTATCAGATTTGGCTTTCTCAATTCTCAGTTCTCTTTCAACTTCTACTTTCTTTTTTTCTGCTAAAACATGACTTGTTATATCCTGAATATTACCTAAATAATAAATTTGCTGGTTTTCTTCATCAACTACTAATTTATCACTAAGTTTTACAATTACATCGGAACCGTCTTTTCTTTTTAATACTAATCTATAATTTATTATTTCCCCATCTTCTTTCAACTTCTTAACAACAATATCTCTTTCTTCAGGATATTTATATATATCATTTTTTATATTGAGCATCATAAGTTCTTCTTTAGCATCATAACCCAACAATTTAACGAGGGCTGAATTCACAGTAATAAATTTTCCTTCTGCAGTTGCCTGGAAAATTCCTTCAAGTGCATTATCTACAATCGAACGAAATTTTTTCTCAGACTTTTCAACTGCAAGAGATTTCTCTAATAATTTCGCTCTCAGTTTATAATTAATTGCACTTCCAACTACAGACATTACGCTTAGTAGAAGAATAAACAGAACTGATTCATACATATTCGGAAGAAAATATATTGAATTTCCACTAAGCAAAATTGCTCCAGCAAAAACGACATTATAATATATTGCTACAATAATTTGATTTTTAATATCCCAGCTTAAAAAAAGAGCGGAGGTAAAGATCATTAATCCTACAATCTGAGAATTAAGGATCATGGTCTTAGGCATTAAATAAATCATATATCCGGACGAAGCAATAATAACGATTAAGAGTATATGGACAAACAAGATAATCCTCTTAAATCTTTTCCGGGAATACATTAATGTTAAAATTGAAAAAGCAATTAAAGTAGCTAATAATCGGGTAATGTAAATATTAATGGAATATTCGGAGAGAAAACGTACTTCAAAAACCATAGCTAATAAACCGGAAACAGCAATTAATAAAGCTATTACTTTTATAGGGGTAATCAGGAATTCATCTGTTTCTCTTTTAAAATTTTTATTTTTTGAGGAAGAGAAGGAAAATTCATCCAGGTATTTTTTATCAGCATCTAATCGATTTTTATCTGTCATTTCTTAAATGTTCATTCTTTATTAAATTTTCCTTTACTATTGCTCAAATTTTATACCATCCAAATCATCCTTTTTTTAAATAACTATTCATTTTCTTTCAATTTTAGTTATATTTTTCTTTGAAATATTTTTAATTAAAAATGATTGAATTTTTACATCAAATTGATATTCAAATCCTTTATTTTTTTAATCAAACAGTATCTTCCCCTATTTTAGATAGATTTTTCTCTATTATAACAAATGTAAATAACTGGTTTATTGCTTATGTTATACTCCTTTTTATTAGTTTTTTTAAAGGAGGGTTAAAAGGAAAAATTGCAGTATTGGGTGTAATATTGTTAATAATTTTTACTGATCAGCTTGGCTACAAAATATTAAAAGAAATGTTTCATAGACCCCGACCTTGTATTGCTTTGGCGAATATACTTACTCCACTTGGATGTAATGGAACGTGGTCTTTTCCATCAAACCATGCCTTAAATAATTTTGCAGCAGCTACTTATTATTATCTTTTATTTCCAAAACTTAAATGGGCATTATTTATTCCTGCTCTTTTGGTTTCAATTTCAAGAATATATCTCGGATTACATTATCCCAGTGATATTTTAGGAGGAGCGGTTATCGGAATTTTTATAGGTTATTTATTTGCTTTATTAGAATTAAAAATTATTTCATTAATCAATATACATAAAAAGAAAAGCGCGAAAGTCCAATGAATACACACAATGAAAAAATCTCAGTTAGGGAATCAAAAGTTAATGATTTACCTTTAATTATAGAATTTATAAAAGAACTGGCAGAATTTGAAGAATTATCAGATGAGGTTTCAGTTACAGAAGATATGTTAAAAGACTCTCTTTTTAGTTCAAAGAGATATGCTGAAGTATATATTGCCGAGTATGAAGGGATACCAGCCGGTCAGGTTTTATTTTTTCATAATTTTTCAACGTTCAAGGGAAAACCTGGTATTTATATTGAAGATCTGTATGTAAGACCTCAATATAGAGGAAAAGGAATCGGTAAAGCATTATTAGAAGCTATGATTGAATTAGCAAAAAAAAGGAATTGCGCCAGGGTTGAATGGGTGGTATTAAATTGGAATAAAACTGCAATTGATTTTTATGAAAGAATGGGAGCAAGTTCTTTAAATGACTGGATAACTTATAGAATATCAGAAGATAAATTTTAATCAAAAAATCTATCACATATTTTTATTAATTTTTTTATTTTAGCACTTAAATTATTTTTATTTTCCGCATAGATAGAATAATTCTAGTAACGTATAATAACCTTAAAAAAGGATCGAAAGGAAATTATGACACAATTAAATAACCGGAGGGTAGTAGTTACAGGAATGGGTGCCGTTACTCCAATCGGACTTTCCGTTGAAGAATTTTGGGATTCAATGATGAAGTGCAAAAGCGGGAGTGATTTTATTACACATTTTAATACAGATAAAGTTGAAACAAAATTCGCATGTGAACTAAAAGGTTTTGATCCTACAAAATATATGGATAAAAAAAATGCAAGAAGACTGGATTTATTCAGCCAATATGCCCTTGCTGCTGCAAAAATGGCAATTGAAGATTCAGGATTAAATCCGAATACTATGCCCGATGAAGAAAAGGATAGGACCGGAGTGATTTTCGGAAGTGGAATTGGAGGTTTTAATACATTTTATAAACAGGCAATAATAAATTACACCGAAGGGCCTAACCGTGTGTCTCCTTTTTTTATTCCCATGATGATACCGGACATTGCTTGCGGTCTAATCGCTATAGAATATGGATTTAGAGGACCTAATTATTGTATTGTTACCGCTTGTGCAACAGCCAATAATAATATTATTGATTCTTATTTATTGATTAAAAACGGATTATCGGATAGAATAATTTCCGGAGGTAGTGAAGCCGGAATCCTTGAAATAGGTTTAGCAGGTTTTAATTCTTCAAAAGCATTATCAACAAGGAATGAAGATCCAAAAACAGCGAGCCGTCCTTTTGATGCTACAAGGGATGGATTTGTAATGGGAGAAGGGGGGGGTGCTTTAATTTTGGAAGATTTGGAGACCGCAAAAAAACGAGATGCTAAAATTTATTCGGAACTAATAGGCATCGGGGTATCAGCGGATGCACACCATATCACTGCACCTGATCCGGAAGGCAAAGGTGCTATACTAGCAATGGAAATGGCTTTAAGAACTTCTAATTTAAGACCTGCGGATATTGATTATATTAAATATGCACGGAACGGCAACGCCATTAGGAGATATCGCGGAAACAAAAGCCATAAAAAAAGTATTCGGAGATTATGCCTACAAAATGAATCTATCATCTACTAAAAGTATGACAGGTCATTTATTAGGTGCAACCGGAGCAGTTGAAGCTATAGCTTCAATCTTAGCTACCATTAATGATACTGCTCCACCTACAATTAATTTTAAACATGCCGATCCTGAATGCGACTTAAATTATACATTTAATGAACCGCAGAAAAGAAAAATTGATGTTGCTTTAAGTAATGCTTTTGGATTTGGTGGTCACAATACATCGGTAATTTTTAGAAAATACATAGGATAATTCTGGTGTTATATATCACATTATCGCGAAATTTTTTCGTACCAAAAATGTAGATTTTCCAACCTTTTTTATAAAAAAATTGATTTTTTCTCATTTTTAAGCATTTGTGTTTTATGGCACAATAATTGGTTTTATATTAAAGATCGAGGGATGTGCTTAAGGGAAAAGTTCAATATGAATCTAACATTTGACTTTCCTTGCAATTAAAAACCTAAACTATTTCTACACCCAATTTTGATGGAGTTGTTGTATTGGGTTTACTCTATTCAACCTTTGAGTTGATGAACAATAACGTTTTGTTAAGTTTTTAAAAGCTATGGATACTCATGACTAAATACTTTCTTATATTCTGTATTCTTTTACAATTTATTTTTGTAAGCGCCACTTTTTCACAATCTAATTATCAAATGTTAATTACTAATGGTCAGTTGATTGATAATTCCACTTACCAATTTGATGTAATATTGACGTGTCAAAATAATTTTGAAATGACGTCTTATCAATGCGTATTTTCTTTTTACTGCAACAGTATAAGCATGGATCAATACAGTTTTTCTTTTGTAAATGGTTCTTCGCAATTAATTAATAAACCTACACTGGGACTTTCAGCAAGTTTGAAGGATAATAAAGTTGAATTGACTTTTGCTTCAAGAGCATATGCAGATTTATTTGGTAATAATTCTATTCGAATAGGATCATTTAGAATTCATAGAGAAAAAAACACTTTTGATTTGAAAAGTATCTTTGTAAACTGGAATTTCACGGGTGATAATGTTACAATTTTAACAGGTAAGCTTTTTGCAGATATAACTAATCCGTCAGAATTTCATAGTGATATGATGTTAACCGATGTAAATGATAGTAAGGTAAATTTACCTGACGCGTTTACATTAGAACAAAACTATCCCAATCCTTTTAACCCTTCAACTAAAATCAAGTTTTTTATGAAAGAACAAGGGAAAGTACAACTTGATATCTTTAATATTCTCGGTCAAAAAGTTGCTGAATTAATTAATGATGAATTACCTGCCGGTATTCATGAAGTAGGGTTCAATTCAGATGGGTTAGCAAGCGGGATATATATTTATAAACTGGATGTAAAGAATAAGTTTACATCAGTTAAGAAGATGATTTTAGAAAAGTAAAAGCTTAAATTATTGTTTTTTTTCATTGAATATAGAATCGGGAATTCCTTTATTAATCTTATAATTTGAATAGTAGATATATACTTTTCCTGTTCTAGATTTTTTTTCGTCCAGTTTTTCACCTGCTGACTCCTCATTATTAGGCATTGCGTTAGAAAATTTATTTCTTTCAATATTAAAGGAAAAAATCATTAAACTAGGCAGCGGGTAAGTATCAGGTGATCCTTTATAATTTAATTCTAAAGAAAACGTGCCATTAGTTTTTGTTGTAGATTCTGTTTTTAAGATAAAATCTCTGGTTTGATCTATCCACAAAGTTGTTAAAACTACGTTGCTTTTATCATTTAATGGAATTACTTTAATTACGGCTGCTTTAGTTCCATTTACAGTATCATATTTTTCAAATATTGCAGTATAATTTCCATTCAAAAATGCCATTGGTGAAAAATTTATTCCTTCTTTGGGGAGCAGAGCAAAATTCTCTGATTCGAAATGAATTTTATCCGGCTGCTTAAAATATAATTTGGCTTCTGATTCAGGTGCTTTAATAAAATCAACATCAATTTTTATCCGGATATCTGCCGTATAATCGTGTATTTCTTTGAATTTATCTTTCAAATTATTTAAAACAATATCAGGATCTTTCTGTTGACCAAAAGATTGTATCGATATAAAAAATATTACCAAGAAAAATTTTTTCATTTGAAACTTCAATATTTTTGATGTATTAAATAGTCTAGTTCATAAAAGAAATTTTATGGAAACAGAACTTATTCTTATGAAAGAATATCCTTCCTTTTAAAAATTATTATAGTGGCTCCGAAGAATAGAAATACGTGTCCGATTAGAATCAAGCATGATTTAATTACTTCAGGGTAATTGATATTATCGTCAAAAAACAATCTCCAAGAAGACATATAAGTGGTAAATAAATAAGGCCGGATAGACTGAAAAAAATTTATTTCAATAGCAGATATAATGATTAAAATAATTATTACAGCCATAGTGCTAATTATTGGTCCGATAGCATTTTCTACAAGAGAAGAGAAAAGAAAAGCCAGAGCAGCGACTACTGACATACTTAAGGAGGCAAATCCAAATGCTAAAAGAAATCTCCAGAAGACATCATTTCTTGCAAATATTATAATTTGAGAATTTTTTATAACAATAAGTTCACCAACTCCAAAAATGATAGTTCCCAACCCTAAACTTATTAAGGCGAGCCATAAAATTAATGAATATGAATACAGCAGCCCTGCGGCAAATTTAGAAGAAACAAGTTTAAATCTCGAAACCGGTCTAGTTATTAAAATCCTATACGTTCCTGCAGCGGCCTCACCTGCCAACAGGTCACCTGCTACCAAAGCAATTAGAAAAGGGATGTGAATATATAAGCTTCCGAGTATTATATATGTTATTAAATAACCATTTAAAAGGTTTCCTACAAAAATAAAAGATTGCTGCAGATTGCGAGTCATAAATGAAATAGATTTTTCACCTTCAATCAGCATAGCTATTTCAATAACCGGGACTAAAATTGCAATAGCTAAAAATCCAATGTATGTCCTCCATTTCCTAAAAATCTTATATAATTCAATCCTAATTAACTTACTCACCTTCCCTCTCCATCCGTAATTTGAAGAAAATATTCTTCAAGTGAACGTTTTGGAACAACAGCGCTAACCATAATATTATTTTCAACGAGATATTTATTTAATGGTGCAATTTCATTCTCATTCAAAGAGAAAATCATCTTATTACCAGCAGAAGAAGATAATTTATTGATCCATTTATTATTTTGAAGTAGACTTTTAACTTGTTCGGGATTATCAACATCAAAAGTAACATCTAATACAGATGCATTTAATAAATCTTCAACTTTACCTTCGATTTTTGCAGAACCTTTATTAATAATAATCATTCTATTGGCAACAAGCTCAACTTCATAAAGAATGTGTGAAGAAAGAAAAATAGTTTTATGTTCCTCTTTACTAAGGTTAAAAATTAAATCTCTTATCTCTTTCATTCCCTGTGGATCCAGTCCTGTGGTAGGTTCATCTAAAATAATCAAATCCGGATCATGCAATAAAGCTTGAGCAATACCGAGTCGTTGTTTCATTCCGTGAGAAAAAGTTTTTACTTTACTTTTATATCTTTTATCAAGTCCAACAAGTTCAAGTAATTCCATAATTCTTTTTTTTGAGACATCAGTTTCGGATAACTTGCCGAGTATTTCTAAATTTTTATAAGCTGATAAATAAGAATAGAAATCAGGTTTTTCGACTATAGCCCCAATTTTTTTCAATATTTCAATTCTTTTTTCCTTTAACGATTTACCGAAAATCCGGATTTCACCGTTTGACGGTTCAATCAAGGAGAGAAGCATCCTAATAGTTGTACTTTTACCTGCTCCGTTAGGACCTAAGAATCCAAAGACATCTCCTTTGAAGACAGTTAAACTTAAATTATCAACAGCTTTTAACTTTTTAAAAGATTTAGATAAATTTTTTATCTCAATAATATTTTCGTCAGCCAATTTATTTATTTTAATTTAGTGAATTTACCATTTAAAATTTTATTAAAAATTTAAATTTGGTAATAAATTATATAAAGGTTCAAATTATGAATAATACAATTTTGCTGCTCTAATTTATTATCCATATTCTTATTATTATCACAAAAAATTAAAAAAAAATTTTATTTAAAAATAACTCTTTTATTTGAAGTTTTTTTTTTTTAGTTTGGATTCCAATCTTAAAAGAAAATGTCATTGAAAATTATGCTTAAGAATAGAAAATTAAAGCTGCCTTCCACAAATTTATAACTCTTTCTAGTTAATTGTTTGAAAAAAAAAGCAGTTATAATTTTGTTTCTTCAATACATTACTGTTAAGTAATAATTAGAAAATTTTAATTCTTTATTTTGAAGAACTTAATATTAAATAGTCGTAAGTTCCGGATAGAAACCACAAAAATTTTCTTTTATATAAATAATAAATATGACTAATTAATAATAATAAATAAATATGTTAAAAGAGGAGTGACTATGGAAATAAAAAGGCTGTTTACCGAAGCCGGAAAAGATCCTCTATCTTCAATAGAATTTGAAAAGCGGTCATCGGAGATTAAAAATCCTGATGGTTCAATTGTATTTAAGATGGATGATGTCTATGTACCGTCTAAATGGTCTCAGGTAGCAACGGATATAATTGCGCAGAAATATTTTAGAAAAGCAGGAGTACCTAAATTATTAAAAAAGAGTAGAGAGAAAGGGGTACCATCCTGGTTACAGCCTTCAAAAGCGGATACAGATAAACTAGAGCAACTTCCTGAAAAAGATAGGTATACATCGGAAACAGATTCGAAACAGGTTTTTCATAGATTAGCGGGCTGCTGGACATATTGGGGATGGCAGGCAAATTATTTCAATTCCGAAGAGGATGCCAGAGCATTTTATGATGAAATAATTTATATGCTAGCCAATCAAATGGGAGCGCCAAATAGTCCGCAATGGTTTAATACAGGTTTGCATTGGTCATATGGTATCAGCGGTCCATCACAGGGACATTATTATGTGGATTATAAAACAGGTGAATTAACAGCCTCATCTGATGCATATACGCATCCTCAACCGCATGCATGTTTTATTCAATCAGTTAAAGATGATCTGGTAAATGAAGGGGGAATAATGGATCTCTGGGTTCGTGAAGCCAGGCTTTTTAAATATGGTTCAGGTACCGGTTCCAACTTTTCAAATATTAGGGGATCAAATGAACCTTTAAGCGGTGGGGGGAAATCTTCGGGTTTAATGTCTTTCTTAAAAATCGGTGACCGTTCTGCGGGTGCAATTAAATCGGGAGGTACAACAAGAAGAGCAGCTAAAATGGTAACTCTTGATATGGATCATCCGGATATAGAGGAATATATAAACTGGAAAGTAGTTGAAGAGCAAAAAGTTGCTTCTCTAGTTTCGGGGTCCCGACTATGTAATTATCATCTGAATGCAATTATAAAAGCATGCTACGATGAACATCCGGAAAATGATCGATTTAATAAAAAACTTAACCCTAAACTAAAACATGCAGTTTTAGAGGCAAGGAAAGCTCAAATTCCAAACAATTATATTGAAAGAGTAATTCATCTTGCTAAATTGGGATTTAAATCGATTGAGTTCCCAGTATATGATACTGATTGGAATTCAGATTCTTATGCTACAGTTTCAGGACAAAATTCAAACAATTCAATTAGAGTCACTAATGAATTTATGAATGCAGTAATTAATGATAGTGATTGGAATCTTTATTGGAGAATAGAGAAAGTTAAAGCTAAACAAGAAAACCGTGAGCCCAAAGCTTGTAAGAAAATTAAAGCAGAAGAATTATGGGATCAGATAGCTTATTCTACATGGTCGTGTGCTGATCCGGGAATTCAATATCATACAACTATCAATGAATGGCATACGTGTCCAGCTGACGGAGAAATAAAAGCTTCCAATCCTTGCAGTGAATATATGTTTTTGGATGATACCGCATGTAATCTGGCATCTCTAAATCTTGTAAAATTCTATCATTCCGAGAAACAGGAGTTTAATATAGAATCTTACAGGCATGCAACAAGATTATGGACAATAGTTCTGGAGATTAGTGTATTAATGGCACAGTTTCCAAGCAAAGAAATTGCACAACTAAGTTATAACTATAGAACACTGGGTCTAGGATATGCAAATCTAGGCTCATTATTGATGCTGCAGGGGATTCCTTATGACACCAATGAAGCTTTTGCAATTTGCGGAGCTTTAACAGCAATTATGCATATGTCTTCTTATGCAGCTTCAGCAGAAATGTCAAAAGAAATCGGTTCATTTCCCAATTATGAAATGAATAAAGTTCATATGCTAAAAGTTCTAAGAAATCACAGGAGAGCAGCATATAATGTTCCGAACGAGGAATATGAAAAACTTTCTATTTATCCTGTTGGGATAGACCCAAAATTCTGCCCATCCGACCTTTTAAAAGCTGCTAGAGAAGATGCAGATAGAGCCCTTGAACTTGGGACTAGTTATGGATTTAGAAATGCGCAGGTTACAGTAATTGCACCTACGGGAACTATTGGTCTGGTAATGGATTGTGATACTACCGGTGTTGAACCTGATTATGCACTGGTAAAATTCAAGAAACTAGCCGGAGGGGGTTATTTTAAAATAATAAATCAATCTATACCACCTGCACTTGAAAGGCTTGGATATAATAAAGATCAAATAACTGAAATAGTTAAATATGCAAAAGGTTCAGGATCTCTGGATGGATGTCCTTACATTAATCATGAATCTCTTCGTGCTAAAGGATTCAACGAAGAAGCTCTATCCAAAATAGATAAAGCTCTTCCTTCAGTATTCGATTTAAATTTTGCATTTAATAAATTCACTTTGAGTATGGATTTCTTAACTAAGAAGTTAGGATTTGAAGAAGAAGATGTAAATTCTTTTGACTTCAATCTTTTGTCTTCATTAGGTTTTTCTAAACAGGAAATTGCATCGGCAAATGATTATGTTTGCGGTACAATGACCATTGAGGGAGCTCCTTTCCTGAAACACGAAAATTATCCTGTCTTTGATTGTGCAAATAAATGCGGTAAAAAAGGAACGCGTTTCATAAGACCTCATGCACATATAAGAATGATGGCAGCTGCACAGCCGTTTATCTCAGGTGCTATTTCAAAGACTATAAATCTTCCGAATCAGGCAAGTGTTGAAGATATTAAAGATGCATATATGCAATCCTGGAGATTAGGAATTAAAGCAAATGCTCTATATAGAGATAGTTCCAAGCTTTCGCAGCCATTGAATTCTATTAGTGAAGAAGAACTCGAAGCACTTTTGGAAGACAAAGAGAATAATGATATTGTAAAGATTGCGGAAAAAATTATTCATCGTTATATTGCTAAAGAGAAGGAGACTTCCGGATAGGAGAACAGGGTACACACAAAAAGCAAAAATTAACGGTCAGTCCGTATATATAAGAACCGGTGAATATGATAATGGTCAGATAGGAGAAATATTTATAGATATGCATCGTGAAGGTGCTGCTTTTAGAAGTTTGCTTAATTGCTTTGCTATCTCTATATCTCTTGGTCTTCAGCATGGAGTTCCCTTAGAAGAGTTTGTTGATGCTTTCGTATTTACTAGGTTTGAACCCAGTGGTATTGTTACCGGTAATGAGAAAATAAAAATGGCTACTTCGGTTATAGATTATATATTCAGAGAATTAGCGGTTACATATTTGGGCAGGCATGATCTTGCTCATGTTGAACCGGGTGAAATTCAATCAAAAGCATCGAAAGGAATTGTCAAAAAACTAATCGAGCCTGAATATGTAAGTGAGGAAGTTGTAAGCGAAAGATTAATTGAGCTTGGCAATGAAAAAGGGAAAAATTTGTCAGCTTATGACCCGGGATATAAAAAGATTAACGTTAATCAAAGTAGCATAACCACAAAGGTTAAACAAGCTATAGAAAAAGGTTATACAGGTGATATTTGTTCCGAATGCCAGAGTTTGACCATGGTAAGAAACGGAACATGTTTAAAATGTATGACTTGCGGTTCAACTTCAGGCTGCAGCTAACCTAATAATATTAACAGAGTTAACAGCATTAACACTGTTAACTCTGTTTATCTTCGAAAATTTTCCTATAATTTAAAATTTTATTTTTTATTAAAGAGATAGCATGAATGTCGAACAAATAATAGCAGAAGAATTAAATATAAAAACCGGTCAGGTTAATGCAGTGATTAATTTATTAAATGAAGATGCAACTATTCCTTTTATAGCAAGATACCGTAAGGAAAAAACTGGTGGACTTGATGAGGACATACTACGAACAATTGAGGATAGATTAAATTATCTGACCATACTCCAGCAGAGAAAGGAAACAATATTGAAAAGCATAGATGAACAGGGGAAGCTTACGGATGATTTAAGATATAAAATTGCTAATTGTGGAAAATTGCAGGAACTTGAAGACATTTATCTTCCTTTTAAACCTAAGAGAAAGACACGTGGAACTATAGCAAAAGCTAAGGGATTGGAACCTCTTGCTTTATTCATTTTAGAAAATCCGAACTACGCTGGAAATATTAACGAAAAGCTTTCTGAATTTATTAATGAAGATCTGGGAGTCCATAACAAGGAAGAGGCTCTGCAGGGTGCAAAAGATATTATTGCTGAAATATTAAATGAAAATGCAGAGATTCGTAAAGAAGTTAGACTATACTTATTGGAAACATCCATAATTAAATCAGAAAAGGGAAAGGAAAAACTTTTATCAGAAAAAATTAGTGAGAAACAAAAAGAAAAGGAAAAGAAAGAAATATATCAGATTTATTATGAGTTTAGTGTAGAAATAAATAGAATAAAACCTTACCAAATTCTTGCACTAAACAGGGGTGAAAAAGAGAATGCTTTGAAGATAACTTTGGAATTTGATACAGCCGAAATCCATAAGAGAATAAAACATATTTTCCTCAAGTATAGTGATTCTATTTTTATGGATATTATTGAATCTGTGATTGAAGATTCTTTTAATAGATTAATTTTCCCATCAATCGAAAAGGAAGTTCGTAATGTATTGACAGAAAAAGCCGACTTGCATGCTATTGATATTTTTGCCGCTAATTTAAGGCAGCTTCTGCTTCAGCCGCCGATTTCAAATAAAGTAATAATGGGTATCGATCCAGGATTTGTTTCCGGTTCAAAGATAGCGGTTATTGATGAAACCGGAAAATATTTAGATGGTTCAACAATATATCCTCATCCACCTCAGAATAAAAAAGAAGATGCAGTAAGGCAAATATTAAATTTCATTCAAAAATATACAGTTGAAATAATCGCAATTGGTAATGGGACTGCAAGCAGGGAGACAGAACTGTTAATTGGTGAAATAATTAAAAACTTTCCAGGAGCATCCGGGTGTCATTACATCATCGTTAATGAAGCGGGAGCATCTGTTTATTCAGCTTCTGCCGTAGCTAAAAAGGAATTCCCTGATCTTGAAGCGAGTCAGCGTGGAAATATTTCGATAGCAAGAAGAATTTTAGACCCCCTAGCCGAATTAGTGAAAATTGATCCGAAATCAATCGGGGTTGGTTTATATCAGCATGATGTTAATCAGAAGTTCCTTTCTGAAAAACTGGATAATGTAGTAGAAAGCTGTGTCAATTTCATAGGCATTGATGTTAATACGGCTTCTGCCTCATTACTAACATATGTTTCAGGTCTGAATAAAAGAATTGCAGAAAATATAGTTAAATATAGAGAAAAGAAGGGAAAATTTAATGATAGACAAAACTTATTAGAAGTTTCCGGACTAGGAGAAAAATCATTTGAGCAATCTGCAGGGTTTTTAAAGATACCGGGAGGGATAAATCCTCTGGATAATACATTTATTCATCCCGAATCCTATTCTGCCGCTGAAAAATTATTGTCAATGATTAATCTACCTCTTGCAAAAGTAAAAGATGCGGGGGCATTAATAAATTTAATAGTAAAACAGAAAGGTATAAAGAAATTAGCAGAAGAAATTGGAATTGGTGAACCAACATTAACTGATATCATTGAAAACCTAAAGAAACCGGGGAGAGATCCTAGAGATGAATTACCGCCTCCGATTTTAAGATCTGATGTTCTAAAAATTGAAGATTTAAAAGAAGGAATGAGATTGAAAGGTACAGTCAGAAATGTTGTAGATTTCGGAGCTTTTGTAGATATCGGTGTTAAGCAGGATGGGCTATTACATATTTCACAAATTGCTGATAAATTTGTAAAAAATCCTCTGGATTTTATAAACGTAGGTGATGTAATAGACGTTACAATCATTAAGATCGATATCCCGCGAAATAGAATATCCTTAAGTATGCGCTGATCAAGAACAGGGGCATAAGATATGGATGAGATAATAATTTTTATTTGTCTAATAATATTGATCTTGACCGGGTTTTACATAAGATATTCAAAGAAGGGAGAACTGATATCAAAGGAAAATGAGAATTCCATTCAAGATATATATCCATTAAAAAATTATCTGAGTTCCAGAATTTTATTTATTGCCGAAATCGGATTAGTTGCACTGTTATTAAGTATTATTTTTTATAATTTAAAGTTTTACTTAATGACTTTGTGGTCTGTAATTTCATTTATGATTGTTCTGAAGATGATTTCATTTGCTAAAAAATCTTAAAACCAAATAAAAGGTTTCCAATGGCTAAAAAATTTTCTTCTCCATCTATTATTACTGCAGCTGGTAATAAACCTAAAAAGATTGAGGAATTTATCGGAAGAGTAAATTCCGGTACCGAAATGATAAGTATTGCAAGAATGAAAAGCCCTTCAGGCTGGATAGAACCGGGTCAAAGACCTGAATTTGATGAATATACCATTGTGCTCTCCGGTATCCTGAATGTTAAAACAGAGAAAGAAACGGTTGATGTACAGGCAGGGGAAGCAGTAATTATAAATAAAAATGAATGGGTTCAGTACAGTACTCCGGGTGAAGAAGGTGCAGAGTATATTGCAGTTTGCCTACCGGCATTTTCACCTAATATAGTTCACAGAGATGAGTAGAATAATCTTTTTTATTGAGAAGCTGTAAATTAACTTAATTATTTTCAATCACTGGAATTTTTTTTTCTATGTTAATAATTTCATTTATTAAATCAATCAAGTCTTTTTTCATAAAAGGTTTAGATAAATAATATGAACATCCTTCCCTTAATAATTTTTCTTTATCACCATGCAGAGCATAACCTGTTAAAGCTACAAAAGGGATATTATAATATCCATTTATGTCCTTTATTTTTTTCATAGCATCAACGCCGCTAAAACCATTTCCTAAATTTATATCCATTAAAACGGCTGAATACTTCTTTTGGGAAGTCATCTGAATAGCAGTTAAACCGTCTTTTGCATAATCCACCTTACAAATTTTCCTAAGATAGATCATTACAACTTCCTTATTCATTTCATTATCTTCCACCAACAATATTTCCGGAAGGTTTGGAACAGAGGGGGTATCGACTCCCGGTTTTTTCCCATTATTTTTTTCTAAATTCCCGGCATCTTTAACATTTTCAATTACAGCCGGTAAATAAATACTGAATACTGAACCTTTTCCGAGATCACTATCCAGCGTAATATATCCATTCATCATTTCAACAATTTTTTTGGCAACTGTTAAGCCTAGTCCATTCCCTTCAAAGTTTCTTCTTCTACCTTCGCTTGCCTGTCTGAAATCTTCAAAAATAATTTTTTGTTTTTCTTTTGATATACCAATGCCGGTATCAGATATTTTTATTACTCCCCACGATAAACTATTTTCGACTACTTCAATAGTCTCAATAGTTATTTCACCTTTCGGAGTAAATTTAATTGCGTTATCAATAATGTTATTTAATACCTGGTTTATTAATCTATCATCTGCAATAACTTTTATAGATCTATTATACTTACAGGTTAGCTTTAATTTTTTTTCATTCAAATGATCACTGAAATTTTGAATAAGGCTATCAATTCTTTCACTCACATTAATCTGAACAGAATTGATATAAACTTGATTTGATTCAAGTTGTGAAAAATCTAAGATAGATTCTAATGTATTCAACAATCTTTTCCCCGATTTAATTAATAGATCAGCCATTTCAACATCTTCATGTTTTATCAAATCTTCTTTAAGAATCTGGGCAAAACCAAGGATTCCAACCATAGGAGTTCTTAATTCATGACTCATATTT
This sequence comes from uncultured Ignavibacteriales bacterium, assembly GCA_963848195.1. Lineage (GTDB taxonomy): Bacteria > Bacteroidota > Ignavibacteria > Ignavibacteriales > Ignavibacteriaceae > CAVQBP01. The sequence continues at coordinate 114,593 of CAWKCY010000005.1, forward strand.
GTAAGAAAGACAGATTTTAATCTATTCATTTCCTCTGCTTTTTCTTTTGCAATAATTAGATCATTTTCAAATCGTTTTTGATTAGTAATATCCTGTTTTATAATTAAAAAGTTAATTATCGTATTATTATTATTTTTAATGGGAGAAACAATTACATGTTCCCAATAAGATTCACCTGTTTTCTTATAAGCCATAAACTCTCCCTTTAATTCCTGGCCCAATTTTACAGCTAGAGTAATTTCATGATTATCATTCGGTTTAAATTCAGATGAATGGAGCGCACAGGGCCGCATCCTTTTTAATTCCCCATATGCAAAACCTGTCATTTCTATACATTTAGGATTTGCATAAACAATATTTCCTTCAGGAGCTGTAATTAATACAGCTGCGGGGCTTTGCTCGACAGCCCGGGAAAGTTTCAATATTTGCTCTTCAGCTCTTTTTTTAAAGGTAATATCTTCTATTGATGAAATAATAATAGCTTGTTCATAGAGGGGTATAATTGAGCATATGATAAATTTTTCTATACCAGCCGGAGTAGAAATTTTAATGTGATGGAAACTTAATTTAGAATTGTCATGAAGCTTAATACCTTCAGAAATATTCATTTCTATCTCTTGCTTTGAATCAGGCTCATTAAAAATTCCCAAATCTAAGAACTGACTAAAATTTTTCAATGGCACTTCAGCAAGACCCAATATTTCCGTTAATTTATCATTGGTATAAATTATCTCTCCGGTATCAATTTTACTTACAATTAATCCAGTTTGAATATTTTGGAGAACCAATTCAATAAACTTATTTCTTTCGTTTAAATGATGCTCAGCTAATTTTTTGTCAGTAATATCTCTAGCAATAACATCAAATCCAACTAACTGATTATTTTCAATAATTAAATTATTACTTTGAGCGAGCCAGACAATATTCCCACTTTTTGATATAAAAGGATATTCAAAATAAGAAGTTTTTTCTTTGCTAAGATATTGTCGTAACAATTTATATTTACATAGCTTTCTATGTGACGGTAATATCAGAGTTGAAAAATCCATATTTCTCAATTCTTCTTTAGAATATTCTGAAATTCTGACAGTGGCAGCATTTACATATCTATATTTCCAAGTTGAATCCAGGGCAAATATTACCTCCGATGCATTTTCGACAACTTTTCTATATTTTTTTTCAGATTCGAGTAAAGCAGCTTCCGCCTTAAATTTTTCAGTTACATCATGAAAGACTAAAACAATACCATCTATATTAGATTTTTCGTCTTTAATTGCTGAGATACTCGATTCTACTATTTTAACTTGCCCATTCTTATCGGAGATAGTCAGATTGCCCGGGAAGTTATCAGAAAATCCAGTATTAATTAATTTTTTTATGTCTAAATCAGCAGTTTCATAAGTTACCTTATCACTAATATCAAATATATCAAGTACATACTTACCATTCGCATTTTCGGAATTAATTGAAGTCAGTTCTTCTGCGGCAGAATTCATATAATTAATTTTACCCTCATTATCTGTAGCAATAACTGCATCACCGATGCTTTTAAGAGTAATTGATAACCGCCTCTCACTATCCCGCAGTTTCTTTTCCATGTTGTGTTTATATATTGCAATCTCTATGGATGTATGCAGTTCTCTCTCTTCAAAAGGTTTAACAATATAACCATAAGGTCCAGTGATTTTTGCTCTTTCTAATGTACTTGGATCTGTAAATGCAGTAAGGAAAATTATGGGAATGTCATACATTTCTTTAATTTTTTCAGCAGTTTGGACTCCATCGATAGGGCCTTTTATATTTATATCCATCAAAATAATATTAGGGATATGCTCCTTTGTTAATTTGATGGCTTCATCTCCTGAGGCTACTATACCGCAAACCGAATAGCCTAAATCACATAATCTGCTTTCCAATTCAAGAGCAACTATTGACTCATCTTCAACAATTAATATTTTTTCCATAACTATTTATAATAACTGAAATTTATAATATTAGACTTTACTTAAAGGTAATGTGAAACTGAAAATTGACCCCTCTCCTATTTTCGATTGAACAGTTATTTCTCCTCTGTTCATTTCAACAAATTCTTTACACAATATTAACCCGAAGCCGGAACCTTCTTCATTTTGTGTCCCCTTAGTAGATATATTTTGATCGATTTGAAATAATTTTTCCAATGTATTTTTGTTTATACCGACTCCATTATCTTTAATTTGTATCTCTGCATATTCTTCTTTTTCTTTTGCAATTACTACAATTTTACCGCCTTGATTGGTGAATTTAATTGAATTAGATATAAGGTTTCTAAAAATAGTCTCAACCATATTTAAGTCAGCAAAAGCATATAAATCATTATCCAATCCCATTTCCAAAGTGATATTTTTGCATTCAGCATTACTTTTATATAATTCCATCATTTGATTTATAATTGCTTTTAGACTAAATGATTCTTGATTAAATTTAATTCTACCTGTTCTGATTCTAGCCCATTGAAGCAGATTTTCTAAAAGATTGAATGTAGATTTTGCAGATTTTAATAAATTTTCAGAAATATCCTTAAGCTCATTTTCGCTCATCGTGTTATAATCCGAAGCTAAATATTCTGAAAATCCTAAGAGTGAAGTAAACGGGCTTCTTAAATCATGGGCGATGATCGAAAAGAATTTATCTTTATTAGAATTTAAGATTTTTAACTCTCTCTCCGATTCATTTAATTTTTTATTCAATTGGGATAGTTCAATTGTTTTTTGTTCTAAAACATTTTTGCTGCGCTGTATTTCCGATAAATATTTTATCATTTCCGCATTTGCAATTTTCTTTTGGGTCACATCCCTCAAAATTGTTATACATTCATCTCTGAAATCATCCGGATTTTCACCCGGTAGATTAACAATCCGCACTTCTTTATAATTAACTTGATTATTTATATAAGATTCATATTCAAACACCTGTATCTGATCGGAATTTACATTTCTTTCGGATAATAATAATATTTTTTCTGAAAGATCTTTATCAAGTACATTATAGATTTTCTCACCAATAATTTTATTAGTGGAAAAAACAGTATCAGAATCCTGGATATGATAGTCTAAGATGGTGCCATTTCTCTGATATCGGATAACAATATCGGGAATAGCTTTTAGAAGAGTCCTTATTCTTTCTTCGCTTTCTCTCAGGGCTTTTTCAGTTTCCTTTAGTTCAGTAACATCAGAAGCAACAGACAAAACTAATTTCGCATTTCCATCCTGGCTATCAATTGCTCTTTTAAAAGTTTGAAGGAGATGAATTTTCCCTTCAGCATCAATTAATTTATCTTCAGGGATAAAAATCTCTTCAAGAGTATCAATAACATCACTATCAAGTTTTCTCTGGAAATCTAATTCAAAATTGTTTAGGAATTCAATATCATGTTTCCCTACTATATCTTCTACAGTTGTTCCAAGGGCTTCAGCCGTAGCTTTATTAGTCAATTCATATTTGCCATGTGCATCTTTAACTGTAATATAGTTTGGGTCTGTATCAATAATTTGTCTTAAGAAAACGCGTTGTTTTTCAATTAGTTCTTTAGCTTTATTTTTTTCAGTAATATCTCTAAATACTAAAACGATACCAGAAATCAATTCTTTTTCATTTTTAATAGGTGCAGAACTAAAATCAATAGGAGTTTCTTTACCATTCTTTCCCACCAATATTTTATTAGTCATTCCAACTATAGAATAATACCGGAGAGAAATTTGTATAGGGTTTTCATTATCTTTTATTTTAAAAACATCTTTTATGTCTTTACCATAAGCATTTTTTGCATCCCATTCTGTAATATCTTCAGCAACATGGTTTATTATTTTTATAATTCCATTTGAATCTGTTGCGATTAAAGCATCACCTATGCTAGTTAAGGTTGCAGAAAGCCAATTTTTATTTTCTTTTAGTTTTTTCTCCATTTTATGTTTATATAAAGCCATTTCAACAACTGAGAATAGCTCTCTTTCTTCAAAAGGCTTAATAATATAACCATAAGGTTCTGTCATTTTTGCTCTTTGAAGGGTCTCATCATCGCTATGAGCTGTTAAGTAAATTACCGGAATATCCAGTTCTTTTTTGATTCTTGCAGCAGTGTCAATACCATCCATGTCACCTTTAAGACGTATATCCATCATAACAAGATTGGGATGATGAAGTTCGATTTTGCTTAAAGCATCAAGCCCGGAAGAAGCCGTATCAACGACAAGGTAGCCCATTTCCTCAAGCCGGTCTTTTAATTCAAGCATTACAATATTATTATCTTCAACAATTACGATTGAAACCTTTTCCATATTGGTTCTCTAAGAATTTGATTCTCTAAATTTAATTTTATAAGAAGTTCCCTCTTTTGTTTCTGTTTCTAACGTTCCTTCTAATTGATCAACGAGAGTATTAACAAGATGTATACCAAGGGAACTTTCTTTCTTTTCATTAGTTTCTGAGTTTATTCCAACTCCGTTATCTCTTACAACAAGTTGTAATTCTTTATTACAATTTTTGTTAAACTCAATATTTATAATATTTTCTTTTTCGGTTATACCTTTGTCAGGGAAGGCATATTTAAGGGAATTTGAAACAAGTTCATTTATAATTAAACCGCACGGAACTGCATTATCAATATTTATATGAACATCTTCCATATTAATTTTTAATTTAACGATGCTTTGGTTAATACCATAGGAACGAAAAAGATCAAGCATTAAACGTTCTACATATTCTTTGAAATTTATCCTTCCCAGATCCTTTGACTGGTATAAACGTTCGTGTATAAGTGCAATTGACTTTACCCTGTTCTGGCTGTCTTTAAAAATACCTAAAGCTTCTTTATCCTTTATTCTTTTGGAATTGAGGTAAAGAAGACTTGAAATAACCTGCAGATTATTTTTTACCCTATGATGAATCTCTTTCAGTAATATCTCTTTTTCCGAGAGAGAGTTTTGAAGACTTTGAGCATGTATTTTAATCTTTATTTGAAGCTGTGCCTGGTGTATAGCCACAGCTAATTGATTTGAAAGATACAGGAGTATTTCTTTATGATTATCTTCGAATACATTTGGAATTTCCGAAGATATTGATAAGTTTCCAACTATTTCCTGTTCCATCGACAAAGGAACTGAAATATAAGATACTAAACCGTCTCGGAGAAGATCTCTTTCCATGGGGTTCTTGTATTCCAATTGCCTTATATCATTTATCATTTTCACTTTTCTAATAGGGTTGCTTTCAATATTTTCAAATTCACCTTCCATTGGAACAGTAAAATTAAAGAAGTTGTCTACCCCATTTTGATTTTTTCTAACTCCCTGTATAATTATAGTGTTTGTTTTATAGTCCTGAGTAGATACGGATGCAGTTGTAATAAAATTAAATAAGGTTGGAAGCTGAATTAATGTTTCCTTAATGATTTCATCAAGAGACTTTGCGGAAATTATCGCTCTATAAATTTTATCAAAAACCTGTAAACGTGAATTATATTGTTTAAGAGTATTTTCTGCTAATAATCTTTCTTTAATTTCAACTTGAAGCATTTTATTTATATTTGCTAATTCTGCGGTTCTTTCTTCTACTTTTCTTTCCAGATTATCTTGTGAACTTTTTAGATTATCCGCCATCTTGTTGAAAGTTCCAGCAAGTCTGCCTATTTCATTTTCATTGTTTATATTTACTCTTACGCTTAAGTCACCATTTGCAATAGTTCTTGCGACATCATCTAATTGACGTATGGGAGCTGTCAGCTTTTTAGCGAAATAAATTGCTATAAATAAGCCAATAATTATTGAAAACAGAGCAAGCCATATAGTTCTATAATATAATTCCTTAATGTTTTGATTATATTTACTTAAGGATAGTCCGACATTTATTCTACCCCAATCTATACCGGAATAACTAAAAGGATAAGAAAAATGAAAGACTTCCTGACCAACAAAGCTGCTGTAGACAAATTCATCGCTTACTTCTTTAGTTTTCGGCAAATTCAGATCATCTTTTAAGTTTTCTTGTTTCCACCCGTTAGCAGTATGAACAAGGGAAAAACCATCTTTCCGTGTAATTATTATATAAAGAATAGAGTTACTTTGTTTTATAATTTTCATACAATGATCTACAGTAAACCCGTAATCATTGTTTATAATTGCAGTTGCAGTAACCTGTCCGATTGATCCTGCAATATCGTTTGCCTCTGATTTCATTCGTTCTACTAATACTTCCTTTTGGTAAGGCAGAGTACCGATAATAAATATTAAGAGAGTAGCAATTATTAAAATCCACGAAAGAAGAGCTGTTCTTACCAGAATTCCTTTAGTCCATTTATTTTTAATAAATTTTCCGGATCTATTTTTTATTTTGAATAAAAGAGACATTTAATTTTTACTCTTAGTTAAAATTTCTTTATAATTTTTAATCAGTGTATTGACATTATCGGTATATTCTTTACGAAAAGAAATAACCTGATCTGTATTCATTAGTGTCAGCAGTTGTTTTCCTCCCGGATAAGAGTTGAGCTGTTCTGCCGCATTAATAATTAATTTCCTATGCTCTTCATTTTTAAAATTTTTAGGAAACGCAGTAACAGTTTGAATTAGATCCGGACTTACGGCCAGTATTTTCAATTTATTTCCAACTTGCGGATTAAGTTCTGTCATTAGGTTAAAAGAATTTTTTGTTACTATACATGCATTTAATTGCTGAAAGAACACTGAAAGAATTAGCTGCGATTCTTTATCGGATTCTTTTATCTCACTAAAATATTTATTAGGAATTGGCAGGTTATTTATATTAAGTAAATAACTCAACCACATGTTCGGGATAGAATAATTAGACTTTGACACTATCCCGATTTTTGAACCTTTAAGTTCGGCAAGGTTTTTAATGTTTTCTTCAGTCAACAGAATATAGTCATTAAATATCTGGCCACCTTTTAAAGGGACAAATGCTCCTTCAAGATTTAATTTAGCTTTATAATTCAAATAATCGACAGAATTTAGACATATTAAAGCTGCATCATTTAAAAGAAGAAGAGTTTAAGTTTTCTATATTATCGACAAGAACCGGTTTTAATTTAAATTCGGGTTTAATTGTTTTTTCAATTTCTTTAACCCAAACTTTCAATGCTGCCGCTGCATCATTCATATCAACGTCTGAAAATAAATTTTTCAAGAAAATAACTTTATAAGTAGGTAATGATTCTTCTTTAGCTGATTGACTGTAAAGTTGAAGAGTTCCAATTAAATTTATTATTAATAATAGAATAAATGGCCTTTTTCCTACTTTACTTTTAATAATATTTTTAGAATCTATTTTCATTTATTGTTAGAAAAAGTTTGTAAATTTTGCTTCTTTAGCCCCTTCTTAGACCCGGATATTTTTTTATAATCTTCTAATAATTGTCTATAACTATCTAAATCTGTGTCATGAAATAAAACTAATTTATTTATTTTCATCATCATCATTATTTGTTTTCCTGATACTAATTCATGCATCTTAAGAGCATTGTCTGTAAAAACTTTTCTATCTTCTTCATTTATGTAATTCTTTGTAAAACACATTATGGTAAAGATATAATATGGTGAAGATGCCAATGGAGTTAATCTTGCTTCCATTTGAGGATTTAATTCTGCCATTATCCTAAATATTTTCTCCGGGACCAGACATGCATCTATTTTGCCGAAAAAGAGGTTAAGGATAAGTTGTGATTCATTCGGGGTTGTAATTATTTCTTTGAAATAGCTCTTTATATCAGATATATTATTTTTAGCACAAAAAACATCAAACCATAATTTGGGAATATCATTATTATACTTACTTGTTATTCCAATTCTGAGATTCTTTAAATCTTTTATATCCTTATAGTTTTTATCTTTAGAAGTTAATAGTAGATATCTAAATTCGGTATCTCCTTTAAAAGAAGCTATGAACTGTGGATCCAGAGAGAATTTATCTTTTAATTGCATAAAATCGACGACATTGAGAGCAAGAAATGCGAGATTTCCTTTTATTAAATCTTCATGAACTTCGTTATAGTTTTCATATATTTTTAAATCGAGGTCATAGTTACTTTTATTCAATTTTCTAATTTCATTAAGCCAAATGTTGCATGCGGCACCAGCATCATTAATATTTACATCATTAAATAACTCTTTCATTATACCTATTGTATAATATTTGGGAAGCTTTTGAGAATAAGAGTTAACACTTAATAAAATAATAAATACAATCAATTGAGAAATGACCATATAATATTTATTATATTTGTTCACTTTATTTTACTGCACCTTTTTTAAATAAATTATTGTAATCAGTCAAAAGTTCTTGAGAGCTCTCTAAATATTCTGCCTTAAATCTTACTGCATTTTCGGTCTTAAGTAAGGTTAATATTTGTGTGCCTGAGTTATAACTGGCAAGATTTAAGGAAGCCTCGATAAACCTTTCGCTATAGCTGAATTTTCTTGAATTTTCTGTAAAACATGATAATCCCCTTAAATAACCTGGTGATTCGAACAGAACATTTAATTGTTCTCCAATCTGAGGATTTAATTCTTTCATTGTCTCGAAAACGGATTTTGGAACAATACATGCGTCGTTTTGCCCAAAAAATACGGACATAACTAATTGGGATTCACTATCATATTCCTTAACAGAACTGAAGAATTCTTCCTTTTTTTTCTGTTTATTCTTATTTAACAAAACCTCCAGCCACATATCAGCGACAGGGTAATAAGATATTTTTAGTAATCCGAGCTTTTTATTTTTTAAATCTTTAAGATTTTTATACTGATTTCCTTTTACTAATAATAAAAATTGCATATAAATATTATCTTTATCTGTTGCAGCAAGAATCGGATATAAATGCATTTTTGACTTAAGATTTAAATAATCTATAGAATTGAGCATTATTAGTCCAAAATTATCTCTGGCAGGAGAATTTACAATTTCCTGCATATTATCAAATAACTGAAGATTGAATCTCACCCCCATTTTCAATTGTTTTTGGAGCGCTTCACCCCACACTTTGATTGCAGCTTTTGCATCATTTAGGTTCACATTGATGAATATATTTTTAGGACATACTAGAATAAAATTTTCTTCATCCGGATTATTAAATTTTTTACCTTCTGCATTGCTCAATATTGGCAGAATAATTAAGATTATAGTAATAATGAATGAAAAACCATTTCTATATTTATTCGAAGAAAATTTGTTCATGTTTTTATCAAAATGTTAGGTTATCTAATTTTCCCCGATCTCCTTACCTATAATCATTTCAAGTTTAGCTTGAGCAATTGAATGATCATAAAGGGCTTTTTGGTACTGTGCCTGCACAAATGATTCCATTAACTGGGCTTCAACAAGATCTTTGGCTTCAACCATATCCATCTGAAAAGCTCTTTCGTTTAATTCTCTGCTTTCTTCTGCAGTATTTTTTGCTTCTAAGGTTTTCTTCAGCTGGTCTTCAGTTGTTTTAACATCATTACAGGCATTTCTTACCTGAAGAATTATAGCATCGTGCAGTAATTGTTTTTGATCTGTTATTTCATTTAATTTTGCTTTTGCCTCATCAACTTCACCTGATGTTCTGAATCCGGAAAATATCGGCATTTCCATCCCTAACCCTACGGTCCACATAGACTTATTATCTTTATTAACAAAGCCATACCGATAAGAATTTATATTCTGATCAAAACTGCCGAATATTCCTATACTTGGTAAAAAACCGCTTTGTGCCTCATCAATCTTGGATTTAAATACTTCTACGGCAGAATTTACCTTAGACCAATCCGGATTATAGTTATATGCAGTTGTTACTATGCTGTCTGCATTCAAACTGTAATTTATATTCGGAATTTCGTCTGAACTTACATCGAAATCGGCCGGCAAATTGCCACCGAGAGAAAAACGCAAAGCTTCTTTTGATAATTCAATTTTCCCTTTAATTCCGGATACTAACGTCCGTATTTGATCAACAATCACTTTATTTCTTAAATAATCAATTTTGGTTACCTTCCCCGAACCATTTTTGTACATACTTTCAGTAAGATTTAGAGTTGCTTCAAGTTTTTCCAAAGCATTCTCACCGATATTATATAATACCTTTGTGAAAACTACAGAATAGTAGTAGCTTTTTACTTCAAACCTAATTTCCAGATCAGTTTTTTTGGTCTCCTGTTTGGCTATCTCAATGCCATATTCAGCTTGCTTATTTATAGATTGTACTTTACCGCCGGTATATAATGGATAAGTAAGAGTTAAAGCGCCGTGTAAATTTTGTTTGTCCATTACTTTAGCATCTTGTTCGGGAACAGGGATATCAAAATTCAAAGTAAGACCAGATAAATTAACGGGTAGGCTCATTTTAAATGAGGGGAGTACAAAAGTTGGATCCTGATCCATTAAGCTATATACTGCCTTTAAAGCTAACTGCGGCCAATATCCCGATTCAGCCTGTTTTTTCTGAGCAGCTGCTATATTAACTCCTTCTTTTGCGGCATCCATTTTATGATTGTTTTCCAGAGCAATTTCAATACAGTTTTTTAAGGAGAGCACTTTTACAAATTGATTATTTGTTGAATCTTGTGAAATTTCCTGAGGAAAAGAATTAGAATAGTTCAGAATAAATAAGAATGAACTTATTGCTACTATTTTTCCAATCATATATAATCCTTTATTTTATTCAATTTAATCTTTTTCTCGAATGAATATCTAATCTTATCATTCTTATAAATAATAATTTAGGGACTGTCCCCTTTGAGAATACTATTATTCCGATTATATTATCGAAACTTTTGTAAAAATTATTAACGGAATGGACGAATTTTTATAAAAAGCTATAAATTCATATAATGCTTTATTAGATGAGTAAGTAACAGAACTGAGCAACTATCAGGGGAAGTTCAAAGAATGTAAGCCAAGCCTTATTGGCAATACCCTAATCTATTAAAAAGATTAGGGTATTAATGAAAGTTCTCACTTCAATAAGATAAACTTCTTAGTTGCTAGGAATTCTCCTGCCTGAATTCTATAAAAGTATACACCACTTGCAATTCCACTTCCATCAAACTGAACTTTATATGTGCCGGGTAATTCCTGCCGATTTACAAGAGTTTTTACTTCCCTGCCCAAAATATCGAATACTTTTAACGATACAAATCTTGATTGTGGAATAATATATTCTATTGTTGTAGTAGGATTAAAAGGATTTGGGTAGTTCTGGTTTAAGACAAATGATGAGGGAATATTGGTCTTATTTGTTATTCCGTTAACACCGCTTTGTATATTCATAACCTTCCACCCGATATTATTGCTAGCATGTATTTCCGGGAATGAATTATTAGGATCAAGCATAACATATATTCTAGGATTATAGGGAGTATTGTCGGGTATTTTCCAATCAAAAGTGATTATCTTGTTCCCCCTTGCAGTTATAAAATCACTGGTTGAGAATGTAGATATTCCATTTAAACTTTGAATTAAGGTTCCACCATTTTCAGGATTACCCAGATAAAATTTGGCTTCAACGGGTTGAGGAGTTGGAATTAAACTGAAATTATGAAGTCTAACTTGAATATTGACTGTATCCCCGGGCCTGGGATTTTCCGGGTTAAACACCATTTCTTTTGTTTGCTGAAGTTTATCGGCGGAATAATTATAACCCTTATCATTATCCAGCCTCCATGGAAGAATTAATGCCGGATCAGATTGGTGGGCATATTTTTGCTGCCACCATGTCTCAGGTTGGTTTACACTTGCAGCACCGGGATTAACGGCATAATCCAGTACTAATGCACCATCCCTAGCCCAATAGGCATAAGGAGTAACAGTATAATATCCTCCGCCGGGAATACCGGGATTTATAGGTCCCAGATGCACAGAGAGCCCCTGGGAATATGTTACTGTATTTGTAATAGTAGAAATAGAATCATGAGAATAATTCCCGTGAATTTCAAAGTTAGGGATAAACGGAATAGGAATATCAAAACTAAGTGAGGCGCCTGCATCAAACTTTACTTCATTAGTTGTAGTGGTTTGATTAGTTGATTGTTTTTCAAGCGACCAATCATAACCCGCACCGGAATTAACATCTAAAGTCACTGCATCCGAAGTACTCCACCTTATAGCCTGTGAAAGGCTCGAATTATCGGAAGGATTAGTAATTTGATTGTACGACAATATGTTTCCGACTTCGTGGTTCGGAATATAAGAATCTCCTTCAGGGCTTTTACTCGGGAACCAGTCTCTTTGCTGTAATTTGGGAGAAGTTACCAGAGTATATCCTTCCATCATTCCGTTTGCATAGACCGGGTATTCCCAAACATCATAATCAACAACCATTGCATAAATATAATCGTCATTACTTGCTCTGGTGCTTTGTTTGATTGTAAAGCTTTCGGAACTAGACTTAACTTTAGAAAAGTTATGCCCATAATCTGCATTTACTTTTGCTGTTACAGGAATTTCCAATTCAGGTATAACAAAAGTTCCAGAGGCGCTTCCTCCGACAGACCATCCAGTATGAAGTTCGGTTTGCATTTGAAAATCTGTTTGCGTGGTTGTAAAATAATCCGAATAGAAATTAGAGGTTTGACCATTATAACTGCTACTAACATCAAAGCTAGTATCATTAAAAACATCAAAATGAGTTGGAGGAGCATTTAATATAACCAAGGGCTGAACAATATTGGTAACATGATAATAAGTAGGATTACCAAGTCTTATGCTTTTACCATCAAAGTCTCCGGCAGTTAAAGCCCAGTAATATTCCACATTGTTTGTGACAATCGAATCTACTGTCATTGAAATTCTTTCCGGGACCGATGTAATATTTCCGTTCACATCTACCACAGGTTCAAAAACATGGATGGAAAAAGTTGAGTACCAGGGTGAATTATCGGGCTCCCATTCAGTTGCGGACATGCAGGCTATTTCCGGAGTCCAAACAGAATCAGTTGGACTGGCATTCAAATCAGCCAGAACCAGGTCCGTATGAACTGAAAGATCCGGAATATTCACATTATTTGCGCCTCCTCCGCTTAAATGCAGAGTATCATTAACAGAAAATATATAAATAGAACCGGATGCATAAGCCACTATTTCATCATTGCCATTATGAGTAATGTCGCCAGTTTTGATATTGAGGGGCATGACAGAACTTCCAAGAGTTGATCTTACCATGTATAGATTGTCATAATTAACATTAATTGTGTCTAAGTCCGGTGTAACAGATGCAGGCAATAAATAATCGTAAGTTTCGGAACCTGACCTATAAAGCACAAAGTCAAAAACAAATTGGTTTGCTACAGTACTGCTTTTAAAATTCCCTGTGGCAACATGAATTTCATTAACCGCATGATACGGATCGAAAAAATTGCTCGAAGTGAAAAAATCACTTTTAGTGACTTTGGGTACAATAGAGTAAGTTCCGTTATTATTTACATAATCGTAAATTTTAGCGGAAATTTTCCAGTTGTTTGAGGAATTAGAGGAATAAGTAGCAAGAACAATCTCATCTCTGCCGTTCCCGTTAAAATCCCCCGCTGCAATATCATATAGACCGGAATTATTTAATGAAGGGTCCATTGGAACATCAGCAATAGTTGCTTGTTCTACAGGCATTAAAGTTGATGGTTCGACTTTAAATATAGTTATTTGAATTGCGGAGTCTTTATCCCAATATGCGATTGCAAATTCCGGGTTCTGATTGTTATCAAAATAACCTTTGATTAATCTAAATCGAATAGCTTGATAATTAATCGGATTCGGATATAAAACATTCGAAAGAGTTAAAATATTTTCCCCGGTCCAGTTCAAAGTATTTTTATCGATATCCGGTACAATAATATTAATAGAATTATTAGCTCCTTCCTCTGCAATAACGAGGTTATCCAATCCACTACCAGTGAAGTCGCCCGTAATTGCATCAATCCTATTTCGACCGGAAACTGCAATATTAGTATCTGCAGCTGAAATAGTTGAATCCAAATAATAGCCACCTCCGCTGCCGGCATATCTGAAAGCTTGATGCTTCAGATGTATATTACCGCCGGAATGCCAAATGAGTGAAAGTTCATCCGAACTGCCTAGTTTATGGTGTCCGAAAAATGGATCCTGAGAAGTTTGAGTTTGACTAAATAGATTTCCAGATAACAAACAAGAAATAAAAAAACCATAAAAAAAAGTTTTCATGTTTAACCTTATTTTTGAAAAAAATTATTTTATATATTCGAAAAGAATTATCAAGTGAATATTTTTTGATTTCAAGAGGGGGATAAATTTTTATTTGATAATAGAACATATTGTTTACTTGTTTTGTGATGCAAAGATAATTGTGACATAAATAACAGAGTAAAAACATAGAATCTATTTTTAAATTTATTCGAAATAAATAAATAGGAACTAGATTTTAATTAAATAGGATCTTTAATGTACACTAACTGCATAAGTTAGGTCGGTTGCACAATTGGAGCCTGGATTAGTTGACAAGGTTCTTGTGCCTGAAATGTCGCTCCAGCTTCCACCTGTACTAAAATTATGTGTAAATGATACCGCTTTATGATCCATTCTGCTATCAGCATAAACTTTTCCAAAAATATCTTTATCCCACTCCGTACAAATAAATTTTACAGTGAACTTATCTCCCATTTCACGTTTTAATTTAATAGAGAATGTTTTAGCGATACTAAGTTTCTCTCCATCTGATTTGGTGATATTGTTTGCCGAATAAGAATTCAGTTTGTTTCCATTTTTATCGAGCAACTGAACTTCAAAAGAGAATTCACCGGCACCTTCAATACCATCACAATCTCTTCTGACTATAAATTGATCAAGCCTGACATCTATATTATCAGTTAGTTTAACCGAAGAACATTCGGTAGCTGTATATTCAGTAAAGTAACCAAGCTTTGCTAAGGAATTATCTTTTAAGTATCTAATTGTATAGGAGATCGGGAGGCCGGGATTATTTCTGGAATAGACAGCATTATCGCCTTCAATTATGGGAACAAGATCATCAGCATTTTTAGCTGTAACGGCACTGGAAGAAACCGAAGCATTTCCTCCCAGTATTATAACTTCTATAGATGAATTTTTAAGTATATTTTTATACTCAGCTTCAAGTGAACCATCCACAGAAACACCGGCCGCATATTTAAACGCACTTTCGATTTCATAACTTGAAGCTTTATAACTTGTTTCCATTCGAAACATAATTATTCGTCCATAGGTCACACTCTGTACATATGCCGGTGGAGTCGCATCATTCATTATGTTTTTTACCTGTTCAAGTGTAACGCCTTTGCTGAAAACTGCATCGGGTGAAGATGGAGAATCCATTGTTATTGTATAAAATGCCTGCTTATATACTGCCATTACTACGGTTTTTTCTTCGCTACTTTGATAATTGAATTGAGCGCTGATATCCCCAGTTGCCCATTGAGCATTAAGCCCAACATCAAGGGCAATCTGTTTTGATGAATACGCTGTTTTCACTTTATAGGATGAGCTTGCCGAGTTTACATAACCCTCTTGATAAGCGTTAGCATTCCACCATTCCAGAGAACTATCAATAGCTGCTTGAATATTTGAGTTAATCGGATTCTGTACCGTCTTTACGCCATTCCCGCCGATTCCAGGAAGATCAATTTTAAAAGTGACTGGAGCTCTCGGCAGTGTTATTGGATCGGGCAAGCCATCCATCATTGATTGATTTCCCTTTACAAGTGCACCGGGCCAAATAACTCCGCTAGTCGGTCGAAGAATTGCAATATCTTCAAAATTCTGCTTTAAATTATATGTTGTACTAATACAGGTTACCTGAAGATCTCCTGAGCTGGAAGTTGAAGCTGATGTGTCTGATGAAACAACTTCTGTAGAAGAACCTTGCCCACCGGTATTTTGATAATCAAGCATCGATTCAGAATTGTAACTTAATTTCTGTATATAAGTATTAATAGATGCTCCATCATTTACAGTTACTGTTGGAGAAACCGGATCTTTTGTACATCCTGAATAAAGAAGAACTATAAACAAGAAGATAACCCCATTCCATTTTATGAAGCTGTTCCCTTTTCTTTTCATCATATTGCCCTTTCTTATATTTGAATTATTAATTTTGAATTACTACTTTGATTTATTCTTTTGCATTTCTTTTTAGTTTTTTCCGATTCTACAGATAAACGCAGTATTTTTTTAAGAAAGTGATAACATCATTCAAAAAAAAATAAGGATACTTTAGACTTGAGTGAAAATGAACAAATAACTCAACTATTAGCTCAATTAACAAACGGCAATAAACAGGTTGTTGATTCATTGATGCCTTTAGTTTATAAGGAGCTCCACCAGCTTGCATATTTAAACCTCAGAAGTGAACGAAGGGATCATACACTCAATGCAACAGCTCTAGTACATGAAGCTTATTTTAAGCTTATAGATCAAACCAGAGTAAATTGGCAGAACAGGGCACACTTTTACGCAATTGCATCACAAGCAATGAGAAGAATATTAATTAATTATGCATATCAACATAAGGCTCAGAAAAGAGGTGGAGAAAATGTGAAGATTACGTTTGTTGATGAAAATGTAATGCGTGAATCAAAGCCCGATGAACTTATAGCTCTTGATGAAGCACTTAATCAGCTACAAATGATAAATGAAAGACAAAGCAAAATAATAGAGTATTGGTTTTTTGTAGGGTTAACCCATGAAGAAATTGCGGAAGTACTTGGATTATCAGTTCCAACTGTTCGTAGGGATTGGCGTCTTGCCCGTGCCTGGCTTAGCAGAGAATTAAAAAAGATATTATAATTTTTTATTCATAGTAACCCTCTTGATTCTAAACTTGCAAGCCAGAATCTGCAATCTTTTAATTTTTATAGCTTCAAATATGCTGAAAAGGAAATATTAATGAACAATGAACGGTGGGAAAAAATAGGGATAATATTTGAAGAAGCTTTAAAGCTTACAGAACCGGAAAGAACCGAGTTTATTTCAGATGCGTGTGGTGGGGATTCAGAACTGCTGGAAGAAGTTCGTTCTTTAATTGAAGCGGATACAAACATTCCTTCAGTGCTGCAAGGACAAGCATCTGATGCGATTCCTATACAATCCCTGAAAAATTATGAAGGAAAAATTATCGGGAATTATAGGATAATGAATCAGATTGCCGAAGGTGGAATGGGCTTCGTGTTTCTAGCTGAAAGAGCAGACGGACAGTTTGAGCAAAAAGTCGCTTTAAAAATAATAAAGCCAGGAATGAATTCTACTGAGATAATTAGAAGATTTCAATTTGAAAGACAAATACTCGCCAGGCTTCAGCATCCAAATATAGCAAGGCTTTTAGATGGAGGCTTAACAGAAGAAAAACTGCCGTATTTTACAATGGAATATGTTGAAGGTGAGCCCATAGATCAATACTGTGATAAAAATAATTTATCTCTAAATGAACGGTTAAAATTATTTTCTGATGTATGTAATGCAATTAAATATGCTCATCAAAATCTTGTTATTCATAGAGATCTAAAACCAAACAATATAATTATTAAAAAAGACGGAACAGTTAAACTGTTGGATTTCGGAATAGCAAAAGTATTTGCTGAAGATGATTCGCTTGATCAAATTGCTTTAACGAGAACCGGTTTATATGTACTGACGCCTGAATATGCATCTCCTGAACAGATTAAGAGAGAATCTATTTCCACTTCTACAGATATATATTCGCTTGGATTAATTCTGTATCAGCTTATAACCGGTAAAAAAGTATTTGAAATTAAGACCCGGTCTCCCCTGGAATTAGAAAAAATTATTTGTTATACCGAACCGGTAAAACCAAGCTCTGCAATAAAACTATTGCTAGCAAAAAATAGATCTATTGCTGAACAGATCAGCATAGCACATAGAACTCATGTCGATAAATTAATTAAAGCCTTATCTGGAGATCTTGATAATATTTGTCTAATGGCGCTTAGTAAAGAGCCGGAAAGAAGATACTCATCTACCGAACAATTTCAACAAGACATTATAAATTATCTTGAAGGAAGGCCGGTTACAGCAAGACAGAGTACAGTCTATTATAGAACAAACAAATTTATAATCCGTCATAAGATTGGTGTTATTTCCGCACTTTCAATTTTTCTAATAGCCGCATCTCTCACAACTTTTTATTTTATTCAGCTCAAGGAAGAACGGGATAAAGCTCAAATTGAAGCAAAAAAGGCAGAAGAAGTTTCCAAGTTTTTAACAAATATCTTTAAACTTTCAGATCCATATCAAGCCAGGGGTGAAACAATTACAGCAAGAGAATTACTTGATAGAGGCGCGCAGAAAATTAATCAGGAATTATCGACTCAACCTGATATTAAAGCCACAATGCTTAAGGTTATTGGTGATGTTTATACAAACCTTGGATTGTTTGACAAATCCGAACCGCTTTTAAAAGAAGCTTTGAAAATTAGAAAGGAGTTTAGCAATAATGGGATTGAAGAAGCAAAGAGTCTGAGAGACCTTGGTCAATTATACACCTTTGAAGGCGAATACTCTAAAGCCGATACTCTTTTAAGTAAAGCATTAGATATATATAAAATCAATTCTGCAAAGGAGGATAATGACTATGGTTGGATTTTAGGTGATCTGGCGTGGGTTTTTAAATCAAGAGGCAATTATAGTAAATCAGAATTGTATTATAAAAAAGCTATAGAGGTACTTAAGAGAAATAAAGAAAGTAGTAATGAAGATCTTTTAACTATGATGAATAATTTTGCACTTGAGCTGCATGAAGAGGGTAAGTATGCTGAAGCAGAAAAAATGTTTAAAGAAACTTTGAGATTGCAAAAGGAAATATACGGCAGCAAACCTCACCCAGAACTATCAACAACAACTTATAATCTAGCTGAATTACTTCGTGACCGGGGGAAATATGATGAAGCAGAAGAAATGTTTAAAACATCTCTTGCAATGGATACAAAACTCAGCGGTTCTGAGAATCCTGATGTTGCATACAGTTTACAAGGACTTGCAAGCGTATATAAGATAAAAGGAAATTTTAATGAAGCCCAAAAATTATTTCTTAAAGTGTTAAACATGAGAAAAAAATTTCTTGGAGATAACCATCCCGATGTTGCTTATGCACTTTCCAATCTGGGTTTACTTTATTATGCCGAAGAAAAGTATGATTCGTCGCAAAACTATTATGAAAGGGGGCTTCTATTACACAAAAAATTAAATGGTCCGAATCATCCCTCAGTTGCTATTTGCTTAAATAAATTAGGATTTATCAATTATAAAAAAGGGAATTATAAAAAAGCAGAAAGCCAAATCAGACAGTCTATGCGAATAGAAGAAAAATCGATCGGGAAAAAAAATTTAACATATGCAAGTGATCTTTTGACGTTAGCATTTATAAAATCTGCTTTTAAAGACAATGATTCTATTGCCATTCTGAGTAAAGAAGTTGTGAAAACTGCTGAAGAATCGATGGGTACAGATAAAAGCCCATTTATGGCAGGATGTTATAACGGGATAGCAGAATTAGCTTTAAAAGTGAATAATTATAAAAAAGCTGACTCTCTTTACAACCGATCTATTAACATGTACAAACAAATAGCGGGTGCAGATAATTTGAACACAATAAATACTTCTTTTGATTATGCTAGACTTCTGATAAAAATAGATTCACTTAACAAAGCAACTGAAATCGTGGGCAAAAATCTGGAAATATTAAAGAAGAACTTTAAGGAAGATATCTGGGGAATTGCTGAAGGTAAGAGTTTATTAGGTGATATTTATCTGAAAAAGAAAGAATTCATGAAAGCTGAAAATTTGCTTTTAGATAGTTACTATTCATATAAAAAAGAATTTGGTCAAAATGATTTCCATACTAAAGAAATTGCAAAAAAACTTGTTACTTTATATTCTAATTGGAACAAAAAAGTTAAAGCTAATTACTATTCAAGTACTCTCAAATGATTTTTATTTAAAAGAGATAGGGGAAAAATATATTTTAAGGAATATCTGCCTCCGGAAATTTGCCGGAATGTTGAAATAAGAAATTTTGGAAGTTAAAATCATTGAATTTTATTATTGCATATTTAGGAATAAACTTGCTTATCTAGCATTCCTTTAGTAATTTAATTGAAATATTTACAGGGTTCGATTTCTTTTAGGTTATTCATGAAAAACTTGCCTTTTAAATTCAAATAGTTTCTTAAACGAAATTGTCCTGTCAAGAAAATGGGTAGTAAAATTATTGTATCAGGTAAATAATGGATATCCTGATAAACTTACTTAAAGAAATTGCTGTTTTTCTGGTAATCGCATATCTTTTTAGTAAAACTCCTGTATTTAAACTCCTCCTTACTAAAGAATTTAGTCATACTGATCGCTGGACACTCTATATATTTTTCACATCAATGGCTATTATAGGCACATATCTCGGGATTCCTGTTAAAGGAGCAATAGCAAATAATAGAGTTATAGGTGCAGCCATTGCCGGATTAATCGGAGGACCTACTCTAGGTTTTTCAGTTGGGTTAACTGCGGGAATTCATAGGTATTTTTTAGGGGGCTTTACCGCTGTCTCTTGTGGTATATCTACAACTGTTGAAGGTCTTCTGGCCGGTTTAGTTCATCAATATTTCTTTAATAGAAGAAAACATGAAAGAGTATTCGATCCAGATGTTGCTTTTCTAACAACGTTAGTTTCGGAAATATTGCAAATGATAATTATTCTTGCAGTTTCAAGACCTACTGAAGATTCTGTTGCCTTAGTTAAATTAATTGCCTTACCAATGATTATATCCAACTCTCTTGGAACAGCTTTAATTATGAGCCTTTTTAGAGATCAGAGATATAACTATGATAAAATCGGATCTTCTTACTCTAAGCGTGCTTTAAGAATTGCAAAAAGAATTCTTGGTGAATTAAGCAAGGGGCTTGACCGAAATTCAGCCGAAAAGATAGCAAATATTTTACTAGAAGAAACAAGTGTTGCTGCGGTAGCAATTACTGATCGACAGAATATACTTGGATTTGTGGGCATTGGAAAAGATCATCATATCCCTGGAAATCCAATTGCTTCAGATATTACAAAGGAAGCAATAAGAAAGAACAAAATTATATTTATTGATGGTTCGGATGAATATTATCATTGCCCGATTTCTAACGATTGTAAACTTTCCTCGGTTCTGGTTGTCCCAATGAGAATTAAAGATGAAGTTATAGGTACCATAAAATTATATGGTCAAAAGAATAAATCATTCTTTAAAATTAATGAAGCCCTTGGACAGGGGATTGCAGAATTAGTAGCCAATCAGTTGTTGTCAGCAAGATATGAATATCAAAAAAACCTTTTAACCAAGGCAGAACTTAATTTGCTACAGGCGCAAATTAATCCTCATTTTCTATTTAACGCTTTAAACACAATTATAGCTATTAATAGGCGAAATCCTGAAAAAGCAATTGATTTATTAATTCACCTTTCTAATTTCTTTAGGAAAATACTTAAAAGAAATGAAGACATTTCAACTTTAAGAGAAGAATTAGATCATGTTAATTCTTACCTTGAAATAGAGAAAGTCAGAATGCAGGATCATTTACAAATAAAGACAATGATAGATGAAAATCTTTTAAATATAAAGGTTCCTACCTTTACATTGCAGCCTCTCGTTGAGAATGCCATAAAACATGGAATATCTAATCTTTTAGATAACGGTAAAGTTGAAATAAGAATTTTTAGAAATAATGGTTATATACAGATCGATATTGAAGATAATGCAGGTTCTTATGATAAAAATAAGAACAATAACGGATTAGGAATTCAAATTGTTGATAAAAGGATTAAAAATTTAGTGGGAAAAGAATTCGGTGTTAATATACATTGCGATGGTGATCTAAAAACAGTAGCAACTATCTTATTACCTTCAGGAGGAATTATTTGAAGCTAAAAGCTATAATTATTGAAGATGAATTTAATGTCAGGGGTGAAATGGAATATTTACTGAATGAAACAGGGGAAGTAGATGTTTTGCAAAAGTGCGCTAACGCTCTGGAGGGGATTAAAGCAATAAATAATTTGCATCCGGATGTAATTTTTCTAGATATTCAATTGCCAGTTATCAACGGTTTTGAAATGTTATCAATGATAGAAGAACATGTATTACCAAGAGTAGTTTTTGTTACAGCTTATGATGAATATGCTTTGAAAGCTTTTGAAAATGACGCAGCAGATTATTTATTAAAACCGGTTGAAAACAGCAGATTAAGAAAAACAATCGAAAAGTTAAAACACTCTATTCAAAACAATAGCCCCCAGACTCTTAAGATACCGCAATTAAAAAGAATACCAAGTATTGGTACAAATAAAATAAAACTTGTAGATATTGACAACATAGAATATGTTCATTCAAGTGAAACCGGAGTCTTTTTCTTTTGCGGAGAAAAAAGATGTTTTACCGAATTAACTTTAAAGATTCTAGAAGATAAAACAAAGCTTCTGAGATGCCATAAGCAGTATTTGATAAATCCTGATAAAATTGATGAAATTTTATTTGAAGAGAATTCTTCTGGGAAAATAAAGACAAATAGTCAGCACTTGATTCCTATTAGCCGTCATTATTTGAAAGAATTAAAAGATTATTTAGGGATCTAATGCATCTTAGTTAAACAATAATGCATCTTAATCTCAAATAATACCTCCTACTCTATTTCCCTTTGCCAATACAGTCTAATCTTTCTAAGTTTTATTTATAAAGAGGAAGATAATTAATAATTAGTTGTTAGAACTTAAGCAACATTTATTGATTTAGGGCAATCAAAAAAATATGGGTGCTGAAAAAAACTCACTTTTTTCTAATAATATGGGAGACTTACAATGAAAAAAATTATTCTGCTTTCTTTTTCTCTTTTGATATCTAGTTCACTTTTTGGACAAAATGTAAAAACCGGTGGTGATGAAGGTTTATCTATAAAGGGTTTTATCAGTACAACCCTTTTCACACAGAATCAGAGTTTTTCTTTTGGAAACGGACAGAATAGTGAATGGCCAGTTGGGCCTGAATATACTACAAATCGTTGGTTTTATGGAGGCGATGTTCGTAATTCAAGAATAACACTAGCATTTACAGGACCTGAATTAACAACTGATTGGAAATTAGGGGGTGCATTGGAATTTGATGCTTTTGGCGGATTTAACGGTACCGGCGCTTTTAGTGCAGAGCAGCCTACTCCAAGACTGCGTCTTGCTTATGCAGATATTATGCATAAGAATTTAACTATAAGAATTGGACAGGCATGGACTCCTCTTTTTGGAAATGTTCCTGTTTCCTTATCTCATATTGCTTTTCCACTCGGATATGGGGGTGCGGGTGATATTGGCTGGCGTTTTCCCGGAATATATTTTTATTATAAATTTAGTTCTGAAGGTTCAACTCATATAGGATTAGATGCTGCAATTTTTGAAGGTTCCTGGAGCGGTCCTGGCGATAATGTAAACTTTCTTAATGCCGGTAATGCCGGGACACCTCAATTGGAAGTTAGATTAAATTTAGATAGTAAATTATCTGAGAAAGCTGATTTTAAGGCATATCTGGTTGGTCA
This sequence comes from uncultured Ignavibacteriales bacterium, assembly GCA_963848195.1. GTDB lineage: Bacteria > Bacteroidota > Ignavibacteria > Ignavibacteriales > Ignavibacteriaceae > CAVQBP01. The sequence continues at coordinate 138,191 of CAWKCY010000005.1, forward strand.
TTTTGACAAAAAAAATCTTGCCGGAGTTAATGTAGATAAATCAATTGACCTAACCGGAACAGCTGTTGAAATTGGGGCTAGTCTAAATGCTTCGGGTTTCCTGCTTCATGGTAATTTTTTTACCGGTAAAAATATTGGGCAACAATTCGGTGATTTAAGCCAGATTCAAACTGTTAATCATGATCTTTCTTCAACGGGAGTATGGGTACAAGCCGGATATAATTTTACAAAGGAATGGGGAGTTTTTGGATTTTTCGGAACAGAATCAGTTGATAAAGATTCTGCTAAAGCAATATTTGGTGATGCAGCAAGATTAAGCAACAACTTATTAGACTTTATGATAAAATATGAAACCGGTCCTTACTCAATAGGTTTTGAAGTTCTTAGCAGCAAACTTACCTACGGAACAACAGAGAAGACAGTTAGCGGGACTCAGATAGCATTGAGCACATTATACAAATTTTAAAAATATTTAGTATCTATTTTAATGCAAGTAAAAGATTAGCTCAAAAGGTTTAATACGATTTTAATATGATAACAATTAAAGGATAACATTATAAGGAGAATATCATGGAAGCATTATTATTAATGGTCTTATCCTTTGTAGGCTACCTGATAATGTATCAACTCTACGGGAAATTCATTGGGAAAAAAATATTTGCAATTGACGACAATAACAAAGTCCCTTCAGTTGAACTGGAAGATGGAGTTGATTTCGTTCCCACAAAGAAGGAAGTAATATTTGGTCATCATTTTGCTTCAATAGCGGGAACAGGGCCTATAGTCGGACCGGCAATCGCTGTTATTTGGGGATGGGTGCCTGCATTGGTCTGGGTATTTGTCGGATCAATAATCATGGGTGCAGTGCATGATTTTGGTTCTTTGATAATTTCGATGCGTAATAAAGGGAAATCAATTTCTGAATTCACTGCAAAATATATTAATAGCAGGACCAAGTACTTTTTCTTTTTTATTATATTCTTAGAATTGTGGATCATTGTTTCAATTTTTGGACTTATAATGGCAATCATCTTCGCAATGTATCCTGGTTCAGTTTTACCTCTATGGTTGGAAATTCCTATTGCAGTTTATTTAGGATATGCTATTTATAAAAAAGGAGGTAGATTATCTACTCTTTCTCTTCTTGCAGTTATTACCATGTATCTTACTATTATTATAGGAGCATATTTGCCGATAAGAATGCCAGCAATTTTAGGAATTTCTGATATAGGGATCTGGTCAATTATATTATTAATATATGCATTTATTGCATCGGTGCTCCCCGTTGGGATGCTGCTACAGCCTCGTGATTATATCAATGGTCATGAATTAATAATTGCGATGGCATTAATGGTTTTGGGGGTTCTTTTTGCTGGAATTGGAGGACATCTTCAGATCGTTGCCCCAGCAGTTCAATCTTCACCGTCAGCTGCTCCATCATTATGGCCATTTCTGTTTATAACAATTGCATGCGGAGCAATTTCCGGTTTCCACTCTTTAGTCTCTTCAGGCACATCTGCAAAACAAATTAGGAAAGAAAGTGATTCCATTTTTGTTGGTTATGGGGGGATGTTAACTGAAGGAGCATTAGCTACACTAGTAATAATTGCAACTGTTGCCGGTATTGGAATGGGATACACGGAAAAAGGAGAAACATTTATAGGAATTCAGGCATGGACTCATCATTATTCGTCATGGGCTGCAGCCGGGGGCTTAGGATCAAAAGTAGGAGCTTTTGTTGATGGTTCTGCTAATTTATTAGGAGCCATTGGCATCCCCCAGAATATAGCAATTGTTATAATGGGAGTTTTTGTTGCTTCATTTGCAGGTACAACTTTAGATACAGCAACGCGTATACAAAGATATGTGTTGACAGAAATGTTTCCAAAAACATTTAAGAACAGATATTTTTCTACAGCCGTGGTTGTTTTAGCTGCATTTGTTCTTATTTTTTCAACCGGAGCAAATGGAAAAGGTGCTTTGTCTTTATGGCCTTTATTCGGAGCTGTAAATCAAATATTAGCTGCCCTGGCTTTAATTATAATTTCTATTTATCTGAAGCAGAAAAGCAACTGGGCATGGGTAGTTAGTGCAATTCCTGCGGTTTTTATGTTTATAATGACTCTTTGGGCAACTATCATTAATCAAATTGATTTTGGTAACTCAAACAATTTATTGCTTCAGATTCTAAATGTAATAATCATTTTATCCATGATATGGGTTGCAGGAGAGGGAGTAGTAAAATTCTTTATAACAAAAACGGAAAAAAGACCATTACATGCTAGTACTTCTGCAGGAACTATTTAGTGTTTAATTATAAAAACTTCCAGATCCCTGGTATCAGATTATCAGGGATTCGGTTTTGGTAATGCAATATGATAAACGTAGAACTCAAACAAACTTACTTCAAATTATTAATACCATTTTTGATTGTATTACTATTAATCTATATCGCACAGATAACAAATATAATTATTAAAAATGATTTAGGTTCTAACAGAATAATATCTATATCTCTTTTCACACTTGCAGCAATATTTAGCCTGGCAATACCAATATTATACAGAACTTTATTTGTTTCCAAAATTAAGGATCGTAAATCCATAACCAAAGAGGAATTTATTAATTTCGAAAAGAGAATAATCACAATCGTTATGGCCGCACCATATATTACAATTGCAGCTATATTCTTTAACCTGCCGGGTTTTTATTTTGGGGGTATAATTCTCTTTGCGATATATTCTGTTTATTATTATTATCCATCGACTAAAAGGATAAAATTTGAGAAGAAAATATTCAGATTAAACGGGCAGGAATAACTTCGTAAATTAGAGATAATAATTAATTACTAATAATAAAAGATCCATACTGTCTGGAGTATAGTTAAAATTTAGTGAAAAAGATTATAACTGAAATAAAAAAGGAATTATTTAAAGCCTGGCATTTTTATGATTTAATGGCAAGAAATTCAACGGTAGATAAATTAGAATATGAATTGATTGAAATGGAAAATATATTTGGGTTGATTACTCTCAGTTCTTTCGTAGGACTACCCTCGCCGCCAATGCAGATTACGTTGGATTTAATGCCGGATATGGAAAAACATTTTATTATGATGCTGAATAAAATCGATACTGCGGAAAGCCCCTTATCTGATCTTTTATCAAATTTTGATGTAATATAAAAATGGGAAATTCGGTTAACATTTTCTTTTTAGGTAAAGGTGGAGTTGGCAAATCAACATCTTCGTCACTTACTGCTGTTCAACTCGCAAACTGTAATAAAGATGTCCTATTAGTTTCGATGGATCCTGCTCATAATCAATCAGACATTTTTGAAAAGAAATTCTCGGAAAAGCCTTGTAGAATGAGAGAGAACTTAACTATAAAGGAAATCGAAATTAATTACTGGATAAAAAAATATTTAAGAGAAATAGAGTTAAATATTAAACGAACTTATTCCTATTTAACAGCGTTAAATATAGAAAAGTATTTCAGTGTTCTAAAATATTCACCTGGAATTGAAGAATATGCTTTATTACTGGCTTTTACAGAAATTAAAGATGAATATAAGAAAAAAGACTATATTATTTTTGATATGCCTCCTACAGCTTTAACTCTAAAATTTTTTGGTCTTCCAAAACTTTCTTTAATATGGCTACAAAAGCTTCTTGAGCTTCGTGAAGATATAATAAAAAAAAGAGAAATAATAACTAAAGTCAGATTTGGTAAAATGGAATTCGAAAGAGATAAAATCTTAAATAAATTAAATCAGCAGATTGTTTCATATGAAGAAATAAAAAAAATATTTGAAGATAAAAATAAAACGATTATAAACTTAGTTATGAATCCAGATAAATTATCTTTTTCCGAATCGGAACTCATAAGAGAAAAGCTAGGAGAGTTTGATCTTGATATTAGCAATATTATTATCAATAAATATTATAAAGATTTTAACATAGAACAGATAAGAAAAGAGTTTAATTATAAAAAAATTCAGGTTTTTCCACTAAGTGAAATACCATTAATTGGAGTGGAAATTCTTGAAAAATATCTTTCAACTAAAGCTTTTTTTGATATGTCCTTAATTGAGGATCTGAAAGAAGAGAAATCAAATTTTGAAAATTTGTACTATTTGACTCCTAGAAGAAAATTTAATTCGTTGAGTTGAATTGCTATATAATAAATGTAAAAAAGAATTGGAAAAAGAATTTCATGAACTTTATATTGAAATTATTTAAACATTTTATAATAATAATTTGTAATTTGCTCTAAACAGGAAATATTTTGAAAAAATAACTTAAAAACTTTAAAAGGCTCAAAAATATTGTATGGTTTTCACCATACATTTTTATTAACTCAATATATAAACATAATAGGAGGTCATATGCCAGAAAGTACAAAAATTATTGATACCACTGCTAATCCTGCCCCGCTTGGATTATTAGGATTTGGTATGACTACTGTACTCCTTAATCTCGCCAATGCTGGTATTTTTAGTTTGGGAAGTATGATTTTAGCTATGGGGTTGTTCTATGGTGGATTGGCTCAAATTTTTGCCGGCTGGATGGAATGGAAAAAAGGGAATACATTCGGGTTAACTGCTTTTTTGTCTTATGGTTTGTTCTGGGAAACATTAGTATTTCTAATTCTAATGCCTAAATGGGGCTGGTTTAATGCTGCCTCTGAAGGTGGTATGGTAGCATATTTATTTATGTGGGGACTTTTTACATTTTTCATGTGGATAGCTACATTAAAGCACAATAAAGCACTCCAGGTAGTTTTTTTCACTTTATTTATATTATTCTGGTTATTAGCGCTTGGTGATGCTACAGGAAGTGTATTTATACATAGAATAGCAGGATGGGAAGGACTTATCTGCGGTTTTTCAGCAGTTTATTTAGCATTAGCACAAGTTCTTAACGAAACATATGGTAAAATAGTACTAACTGTCGGTCAACCTAAAATTGTATAATTAAATAATAGGAGTAATCTTATGGATAAAAAGAATCCTGATAGCGAAGTTTCCGAATCTCAAATTGCTGTGCACTGGAAAGAAGAGAATTATTTTGAACCGAACGAAAAATTCACAGAACAAGCAAACATTAAAGATGACAAGGTATTGGAGCGATTCAGTATGGAGAATTTTCCTGAATGCTTTAAAGAATATTCCGAATTGCTTGATTGGTATCAACCTTATTCTAAAGTTTTGGATTCAAGTAACCCGCCTTTCTATAAATGGTTTGCAGGGGGTAAACTTAACGCATGTTACAATTGCATAGATCGTCATTTACCAAAGTATAAAAATAAAACTGCATTACATTTTGTTCCGGAATTGGAAAATGATCCTATTCAGCACATTACCTTTCAGGAGCTTTATATAAAAGTAAATGAGTTTGCAGCACTGCTAAAAGATTTTTGCGGATTAAAAGCCGGTGATACAGTAACCCTGCATATGCCTATGATACCAGAAATTGCAATAACGATGCTTGCGTGTGCCCGCATAGGTGTCATTCATTCTCAGGTATTTTCAGGTTTTTCCGGAAAGGCATGCGGAGAAAGAGTTGCTGATGCAAAGAGTAAAGTTCTTATAACAGCAGATTCATATTATAGAAGCGGAGAGCTGCTTGATCATAAGGAGAAAGCTGATATCTCATATGATATAGCTTTGAAGGAAGGACAGAAAATCGAGAAAGTTCTTATTTGGCAGCGTCATCCCGGCAAATATTCTTCAAAAACACCACTTATTGATGGCCGTGATTTTATAGTTAATGATGTTATAAAGAAATATTATCATTCAAAGGTTGAACCTGAAAAAATGCCATCCGAAGGTACTCTGTTTATTATGTATACATCCGGTTCAACAGGCAAACCAAAAGGCGCACAGCATTCTACAGGTGGTTATATGTCTTACGTAACAGGGACATCAAAATACATACAAGATATTCATCCTGAAGATGTATATTGGTGCATGGCAGATATAGGATGGATTACAGGACATTCATACATTATTTATGGTCCTCTTGCCTTAGCAGCTTCCTCTGTAATTTATGAAGGTGTTCCAACTTATCCAGATGCAGGGAGACCATGGCGTATTGCTGAAGAGCTGGATGTAAATATATTTCATACTTCACCCACAGCAATTCGAGCTTTACGAAGGGTTGGACCCGATGAACCAGCTAAGTATAATTATCATTTCAAACATATGACAACAGTAGGTGAACCTATTGAACCGGAAGTATGGAGATGGTATTATAATGTAGTAGGAAAAAAAGAAGCCGTAATTGTAGATACTTGGTGGCAGACTGAGACAGGCGGATTCTTATGTTCAACAATACCAGGAGTACATAAAATGAAACCCGGAAGTGCGGGACCAGGAGTACCAGGGATTCACCCTATAATATTTGATGATGAAGGGAAACCACTTCCAGCAGGGAGTGGAAAAGCCGGAAACATTTGTATCCAAAATCCATGGCCTGGTTTAATGATGACAATATGGGGAGATGATAAGAGATTTGTAAAACAATATTTTCAGCGGTATAATAAAGATCCTGAGAGTAAAAATTGGAAGGATTGGCCTTACTTTGCGGGTGATGGTGCAGTAGAAGCTCCGGACGGTTACTTTAGAATACTGGGACGAATAGATGATGTTATTAATGTTGCGGGTCATCGATTGGGTACAAAGGAACTTGAATCTGCTGCGCTAATGTGTCAGGAAGTTGGAGAAGCAGCTGTTGTTCCAGTTGCAGATCCCATTAAGGGAAAAGTTCCTCACATTTTTATTTCTCTAAAACCGGGTATTAAACCTAGTAAGGAAATCGAAAAGAAGGTAACAGATACATTGGCAAGTGAGATTGGTCCGATAGCGAAACCTGGAAAGGTATGGATAGTTTCAGATATGCCCAAAACCCGTTCGGGAAAAATTATGAGGAGAATATTATCTGCTGTTGCAAACAAACAAGATGTTGGAGACATAACAACTCTGGCAAATCCTCAGGTTGTTGAAGAGATCAAAAATATGGCATAATACTCTTTTTTGTTCAAGAGGAGGTTCATTTACTTGTTTAGAACCTCCTTTTTTTTTATATATAATTATTATATTAATGAAATTATTAAACCATGTTCCGAATTATTCCGGAAGGACTTGATTATAACGAGCACGTCTTATTAAAGAATGGGCAGGGGGTTCTTTTTAAGCCCGCTTCTATCAGTGATATACCATTAGTAGAATCATTTGTGAAACGAATATCTCAAGAGAGTTTGAGAATGCGTTTTATGGCATCGGTATCGGAAATACCGAAGAAAATTATTCAGGAGCTTTGCAGTGGTGATTTTACACAATCCGGATGCATTCTTGCTATTACAGGAGAAGATAGCGATACAAGAGTTATTGGTTTGGGTAATTATATAGCAACTGGAAATGGCAGCACAGCAGAAGTCGCATTCCTAATTGAAGATGAATATCAGGGAAGAGGGATTAGTACTCTTTTATTGGAACGTCTCGCAGGACTGGCAGCAGCAAATGGTTTTATTGAACTTGAAGCAGAGGTCCTTCCCGATAATCAGCCCATGATGAATGTATTTAAAAGTTCAGGCTTTGAAAAGCACAGAGTCTGGAGTTCAGATACTGTTCATTTTGAATTACCTGTTGATGGTGCAGCAGCATTATGGGAGAAAGCCGATTTACGTGAAAAAATAGCTGTTGCAAACTCGCTTGTCCCATTACTTCGACCAAAGGCTATTGCAGTAGTTGGTGCTTCAAGAGATTCTTCATCAATAGGAAATATGATCTTTAGAAATATACTAGCGGCAAATTTTAATGGAACGGTCTATCCCATAAATCCTCAAGCAATTTCTGTAAATGGAATTAAAGCTTATTCCTCAGCAGGAGAGCTTCCGGAATCTGTTGATCTTGCTGTTATAGCTGTACCTGCCGAAAAAGTTTTTGATGTAGTTGAAGAATTAATTCAAACAGGAGTTAAAGGGTTTGTTGTTGTTTCTGCCGGTTTTGCAGATGCGGGTCCGGAAGGAATCAATAGACAAAAAAAACTTGTAGATTTAGTACGGGCTCATGGGGCGAGGCTTTTAGGACCCAGCTGTTTAGGATTAATGAATACAGATCCTGAAGTAAGATTGAATGCTAGTCTAGCTCCTAAAATAATGTCTCCAGGTCAAACAGGATTTTTTTCTCATTCAGCTGCTTTGGGGCTGGTTATACTTGATTATGCAAGAGAAAAAGGTGTGGGATTTACAAGTTTTGTATCAGCGGGTAATAGGGCAGATGTATCGGGTAATGATTTACTTCAGTATTGGGAAGAAGATCAAAATACAAAAGTAGCTATTCTATATCTTGAGACATTTGGTAATCCAAGGCGTTTTGTCAGAATCGCCCGCAGAATGACTTATAAAAAACCGATTTTATGTGTTAAAGGAGCAAGAAGTATAGCAGGAAGAAGAACTGTAGAAGCAAAAAGCGGAACTCAAACCGTTGGTAATTTAGAAGTTGAGGCATTATTTCAACAGACAGGGATTATACTCGCGCCCTCATTAGAAGATATTTTTGATGTTGCAGTAGTATTATCCAATCAGCCTCTACCGCGAGGCAATCGTGTTAGTATTATTGCAAATTCTTCCGGAATGGCAACATTATTTGCGGATGCTTGTGAAATGAATGATTTAATAATTGACGGTCCTGGCGTTGTTGATTTAGGTGCTTTCACCTCTCCGGAAAGTTATGAAACAGCCGTTATAGATTCACTATTAGATGATAAAGTTGATACACTTTTAATTGGATTTGCATGTGTAGGAGACTGCAGTATTGAACCGGTAGCCGGGGCAATTCGGTCAGGAGTTAGTCAGGCAGAAGAAAAAACAAATATAAAGAAACCTGTTCTACTGTGTCTTATGGGAGCAACAGGTACAATTTCTCCGGTAGAAAACAATAGGAATAAAAATAACAAAAGAAACTTTCCCACATTTCGTTTCCCTGAATTAGCTGTTAATGCTTTAGGCAGAATTATTCGATATGTAGATTTTCGAAAACAACCTTTGGGAAAACTTATTTGGTATCAAGATGTGAAGGCGGATGAAGCACGTCGATTAATCCATACGGTCTTATCAAAAGAGTCATCTTCTAAACAACAAATTATTCAATTAGATAAAAAGGATGCTGAAGAACTTTTAAAATATTTTGGAATACAAACTATTGATATCAACACGTTAAGTTCTAATATATGTAAGATAAAAATAAAGCCTGACCCTTTATTTGGACCGCTTCTTGAGGTTAAAGTACAGGACTCCAGAACTATTTTAAGAATAACTCCTCTAACAGATCGGGATCTTGAGGAAATTATGAGAGAGCTTCATCTTGATAAAGAAAGCGGAATTGGTCAAGTTTTAGGAAGGCTTTCTCAAATGATAGAAGAAATCCCGTGGCTTTGGAATCTTGATGTACAAGCAATAAAAGACAGTATACCTTTATTGATTCCGGATATAATGATTTCAATAAAATCCGGCGGTGTTGAAAGACCATCTTATTAAAAATTTTATTCATACTAAATAGAATGTAATATTTTAATATCATTTTCAATCTCTTTATTATTAAAATGTTTGGGAGTAAAATTAATTTAAATATTTATTATTGATTTTATAATTAAAAAGACAGGGAAAAAATGATTATTAAAGAAATAATGAAATCTAACCTCACTTCAATTTCACAAGATACAAAATTAAGTGAAGCATACGGTATAATGCAGAGAAATAGCATCCGTCATCTACCGGTAGTTGAAAATAAAAAGTTAGTAGGAATAGTTACCGATAGAGATCTGCGTTTATCAACCAGCAGACTAGCAACACACCCTTTTGACCCGGAGGCTGCTGTTCAAAATATAATGAGCCATCCAGTGAAAACTGTGCATCCTTCAGACCCAATAGAATCAGCAGCGGAGCAAATGAGAGAGCTACGTATTGGTTGTCTACCTGTAGTAGAAGATATGGAATTAGTAGGAATAGTAACAATAACTGACATGCTTGATGCTTTACTTTTATTGACCGGAGTGTATCAGCCATCCGGACGGCTGGATGTTAGATTATCGAATCGTTCAGGTGAATTTGCAAGATTAGCTTCAGTACTTGCAGAACGTAAGGTAAACATTTATTCAATTCTTACATATCCTGAAAAAGATAAAACAATTCGATTAGTTTTAAGAGTTGGAACTATTGAAATGAGAGTCCTTGCCGAAGCTATTTGCAATTCCGGTTTTGAAGTAATTTGGCCTATTCAAATATCATGTGTCAAATAATTTATCATCCTGATTACAAGAAATATGATTTAGGGACCGGACATCCTTTTGATCCGGTGAGAGCCGAGATGGTATTTGATTTTTTAAGGCGAAAAAATTGTTTGAAGGAACCATTGCTGCCACAGCCAGTATCTCCTGATGATCTGGAAGTTATTCATGACAGATCATATATAAATATAGTCGAAGCTGTTAGCTGCGGAGAAAACATAAAAGAAGCTGAAGATTATGGATTAGGTAATTTAGATAATCCTATTGTTAAAGGAATGGCTGAAGGAGCCCGTTTGCAGACAGGGGGAACGGTATTAGGAGCTAAACTTCTAGTCGAAAATAAAACAAAAAAAGTTTTACAAATGGGGGGAGGATTCCATCATGCTCACCGAAATCTGGCTTCGGGGTTTTGTCTATATAATGACCTTGCACTAGCTATTAAGGTATTAGTTAAAGCGAATATGCATGTAGCTTATCTTGATCTTGATGTTCATCATGGAGATGGTGTTCAAGAAATGTTTTATTCTGATGAAAATGTGATGACAATATCTCTTCATGAATCAGGAGAATATCTATTCCCTGGAACAGGGTGGCTGCATGAATTAGGAAGTAGTATGGGGCGGTCTTTAAAATTAAATGTACCGCTAGAGCCTTTTACCGAAGGTGATTCTTATCTAGAAATTATTAAGGGTATTGTGGATCCAGCATTAAAATGGTTTAAACCGGATGTTCTTGTTGTTCAAAGTGGTGCTGATGCACATTTTTCAGATCCGTTAGCGGATCTTATGCTAACTACTCAAGACTTTGAAAATATTTATAGACTTGTACTTGCTCTAGCTGATCAATACAGCGGCGGCAAAGTATTGTTTACTTTAGGCGGAGGTTATTCGATTGAAGCCACTCCGCGAATTTGGATATTACTTTATTTGATTCTCTTTGATATTGAAATACCGAAAGATCTTCCTGAGGAATGGAGAATATATTGGCAAAAAAAAATCAATAAAGAGATACCTGTGCTTTTACATGATCCTGTACATCCTTATCAATCGATACCTAGAAGAGTAGAAATAGAAAAACATAATCGTGAATTGATTCAAAGATTAATGGATGCCGTTGCTCCATACTGGCTCTAATTTATTTTTTATGGAAACCATATTGTGTAATGAAAATTTCAATTTACTAATTGAACTTAAATATTTTAACTCATTTGAAAAGTCTTATTATGAATGAACGTATTTATAGCCAAAAAATTACTAAGCTTCGTTCTCAGGAGAGAATAGAATTAATAGAAGTTAATAAGGTAATTGAGATATCGCTCGATAATATCAATTTAAAAAATGTTTTGGATATTGGAACAGGAAGCGGACTATTTGGGGAAGCTTTCGCTTTAAATGGATTAAAGACATATGGAATTGACATAAATCAAGAAATGATTGAAGCTGTGAAAGAATATGTTCCGGAGGGAGAATTTTTACTTGCTCCTGCTGAATCAATCCCATATCCAGATCATTTCTTTGATTTAGTTTTTTTAGGACATATTCTTCATGAAGCTGATGATAATTTTAAAGTAATTCAAGAGGCAAAGAGAGTTGCGAAGCAAAGGATTGTAATTTTAGAATGGCCTTATATAACAGAAGAAATTGGCCCTCCAATAGAGCATAGAATAAGTTTAGAACGAATTTCGGAATTAATTCAAAACGCTGATTTAAGAAATATAGAAAATTTTCAGCTTCAACATATGGTTTTAATCAGAATTGATATTAAGAATTAATTTACATTATTTTTCTATTATTTTAATTTTGTTGAGTAAAAAGAACCGATACTACCTTTGGAGGATAGTATCGGTTTAACTAAAATATGAATTATCTATACATCATAATACATAGTAAATTCAAAAGGATGGGGTTGTAATGACATCGGTTTGATTTCTTTATCAATTTTATACTTTATCCATGTTTCAATAACATCCTCAGTAAATACATCACCTTTTAATAAAAATTCATGATCTTCCGATAAATTCTTTAAAGCCTCGTTTAAACTGCCGGGAGTTGAAGGAACGTTGACTAATTCTTCCGGTTTCATATCATAAATATCCTTATCCAAAGGATCACCCGGATCAATTCTATTAATAATACCATCTAATCCGGCCATCAGCATTGCAGAGAAGGCTAAATATGGATTGCATGATGGATCAGGACATCTGAATTCAACGCGTTTTGCTTTTGGACTTGCAGAATACATCGGGATTCTTATGGAAGCACTTCTGTTTCTTTGTGAATAGGCAAGGTTTACGGGAGCTTCAAAACCAGGGACTAATCTTTTATATGAATTGGTAGTTGGATTTGTAAATGCAAGAAGAGAGTTAGCATGTTTTAAAAGTCCGCCGATAAAGTAAAGTGCAAGTTCACTTAACCCTGCATAACCTGAACCTGCGAATAAAGGTTTTCCACCTTTCCATAAACTTGTATGAACATGCATACCGCTGCCATTATCTCCGAAAATTGGTTTAGGCATGTATGTGACGGATCTATTATTTTTTTTAGCTGTATTCTTAACAATATATTTAAAAAGTAAAAGTTGATCCGATGCTTTGAGTATAGGCTGAAACCTTAAATCGATTTCACACTGTCCACCGCTAGCAACTTCATGATGCTGAGCTTCTACATCAACACCCGCAGCAATTAAATTAGAAACCATTTCATTTCTTAAATTCATTAAAGAATCAGTGGGGGGCACCGGAAAATATCCTTCTTTATATCTTGGCTTATAACCTAAATTAGGTGTTTCTTCTCTACCGCTATTCCATTTTCCTTCGATAGAATCGACATAGTAGAAACTACTATTTGGCTGGGAATCAAATCTCACATCATCAAAAACAAAGAACTCGGCTTCAGGACCAAAATAGGCTGTATCAGCGATACCGGTAGAGTTCAAATAAGCTGCAGCTTTTTGAGCAATATTCCTGGGGCATCTGGAATATTTTTCCTTAGTTGCAGGTTCATAAACATCACAAATTAAACTTATGGTAGGCTGATCGATAAAGGGATCGACAAACATAGTGCTTGAATCAGGAATAATAAGCATATCAGATTCATTTATACTTTTCCATCCACGGATTGAAGAACCGTCAAAACCGAAGCCATCTTCAAAGGATCCTTTGTCCAATTGAGTAGAAGGAACGGTAAAATGCTGCCATTGACCTGGAAAATCCATAAATTTTAAATCAATAAATTTAATCTTGTTTGATTGAACAAATTTTAATACCTGTTCAACTGCGGACGGGGATGTTGATTTTGCCATTACTATTTCCTTTATAAATTAGTGAAATAATTAAATATCTATGACCGTTGTTTCCTTTATAGTAGAGAGTACAAAAGTGGTTTTAGTTGACATAACACCTGGCCATGACTGAATATCACCTAATAATTTTTCTAGGGCTTCACTATTTTTTACAACAGTTTTTAATAGATGAGAGCCTTCACCTAAGACAGAATGACATTCGACAATTTGTGGTATTTTTTCAACTCGTGTAATTAATCCTTTATAATGTTTTGACGATTCCATCATAACAAGAATATAAACCATTATATCATAACCAAACGCTTTTTTATTTAATTTGGTATAGTATCCTTCTATCACACCTCTTTCTTCAAGTTTATGTAATCTGTCGCTTATTGAAGGAATTGATAAACCAACGACTTCGGCTAGTTCATTTCTTTTAGTTCGACCTCTCTGTTGTAATATATTAAGTATTTTAATATCTAAATCATCAAGCATAAATATCCTCATTTTATAAGGGACTTAATTTTATTAGATTCAAATATAAAGTTGCAAAATAATTAAATCAAGATAATTTATTAAATTATTTAAAAAATTAGGGCTTAAACTTTATTTTTTTAAGCACTTATGCTATAATTTCCTTATTTTATATAAAATTCTTGGATTTAGAGAGATTTTTAGATATTCTTACTTATCCCATAAGGCGTGAAATATTCTCCGCTTTTTTTTATCCAGTTAAAAAGTTCTAGATTTTTTTGCGGTCTTTCCTGCATTATATGATACAAATGATATTGGACTGCCATATTATTTAATGATTTAATCCTGATGCCAATTAGTTCCAACCGGAACTGGATATCTGTATCCTCCCCTATTGAAGGAGCTTCATATCTTTCATCAAATCCATTAATTTTTAAAATATCCTCTTTATGAATTGAAAAATTGCAGCCGAGCAATCCTCTATTCTTCTTATTGAAATATTTTCTAAGAAATTTTTTTTTGAAATAAAAGCCTTTTTCTACATCGAAAGATTCACCCCAAATACCATCAAAGATTATTTTTATTGTTTCTTTTTCTATCAATCCTTCTTTGACATTTTCAGCATTAAGAGATGCGGTATACTTTTTTGAAAGATTAACACGCCTTCCGGTAAGACAAAGTTGTTTTCTTCGATTTATAAAGTGTTCTTTAACAAATTCAGAATGAGGAATGCAGTCACCATCGATAAATATTATATAATCACTATTTGAAATCGCAATGCATTTATTTAAAATTTTATTTTTTCGAAATCCTTTATCTTCCTGCCAAACGTGACTAAATTTATATGGTAATCTCCTTGAAAGCAGTTCAATTTCATTAATTACTTTTTGACCGGAGCCATCATCAGCGATAATTATTTCAAAAGATTTAAAAGTCTGTCTTTCAAATCCGGCCAAGATTAATTTAAGATAATCTATCTTGTTATAAAATGAAATAATAATTGAAACGTCAACCATACTAGTTATTCATTTTCCTTTATTATTTTTTTACTGTTCTCTTTTTCTTTGATGCGGTTATAAGATTTTTTTTTCTTTTCAACTTTAGGAGGTTTTTGAGGGACGGGAATTCTCTTTTTCCTTTTCTTAATTTTATTCTTTTTCTTTTGAGCTTTCATTCTTGTCTTATTTAGAAAAGATAATTCATTTTTTATTTTAAAATAAAAAAAGAGCGTAAGAACGCTCTTTTAAAACAATAAGATATTACTATTAACTTTTTGTTTTAATTCTTGCTGCTTTTCCTGAAAGTTTGCGTAAGTAATAAAGTTTTGCTCTTCTTACATTTCCTTCTTTTAAAAGTTCAAGCTTAGCAATTTTAGGAGAATTAAAGGGAAAGATTCTTTCAACGCCTACTCCGCTTGAAATTTTTCGAACGGTAAAGGTTTTAGTTAACCCTGAACCTCTAACGCTGATTACATCTCCCTCAAAAGGCTGTATTCTTTCCTTGTCTCCTTCAATAACCCTAACATGTACTTTGATATGATCACCGGGGTTAAAGTTTGGTATATCTGATTTAAATTGATCCGGTAATATATTTTTTATGTTAACCATTTTTTACTCCAATATTTATTCAATAATTATAAAATCGTCATTTCAAAATTTAATCATGCATATAAAAATTTAAGAATTATACTTTTTCCATTTTTTAGTTTGTTCTTTTGATTGTTCTTCTTTCCATTTTTGTATTTCTTTATCATTTCCGGATAAAAGAACCTCCGGGACTTTCATACCTCTAAATACAGCCGGTCTAGTATAATAAGGAGCTTCAAGAATGTCTCCATCCTGAAAAGAATCATTCAGAGCAGATCCACTATCATTAAGAACTCCAGGTATTAACCTTACAACGGCATCGATAATCATTAATGCAGGTAATTCACCTCCGGTTAAAATAAAATTTCCGATTGAAATTTCATCTGTAGCAAAACTCATTCTTACTCTGTCATCAATTTCTTTATAATGACCTGCAATTAAAAGTATATTTTTGCAAAGAGAAAGGTTATTAGCGAGCTTTTGGTTAAAGATTTTTCCTTTTGGAGAAGTAAAAATAATATGCTCATATTCTCTCTCTTGCTTTAGTTTCTCAATACATTGAAAGAACGGTTCCGGTTTTAAGACCATTCCAGGTCCACCGCCAAAAGGTTTATCATCAATTTGTTTATGTTTATTAAAAGCATAATCTCTAAGGTTATGGATATGAATTTCAATCTTCTTTTTATCTTGCGCTCTTTTAATTATACTAGAATTTAAAGGGCTTAATAATAAATCCGGGACAGCAGAAATAACATCAATTCTCATTGCCGCTTAATGTCAACATCATTTTTAAGAATAAGCTTTTTTTCTGAAACTTCAAATTTTTCAATGAACTCTTTAACAGCAGGGATTAAAATTTCTTTCCCGTTAGAATCAATTACATAAACATCATTTGCCGGAAAAGAGAGAACATCTTTGATTTTCCCAATCAGAATGTTATTCTGAAATACTAAACTGTCAATAATATCATGAATAAAGAAATGTTGAGAAGGAAGTTTAACCAAACCTTTTTCATCAACAAAAATCTCTTTTCCTATTAATATTTCAAGATCGTTTTCTTCATTAAAATTTTTAAATTTTATAATGAAAAAATCCTTTCTCTTTTCAACTTTTTCTACATAAAATTCTTTTTTATCGCCAAAGAAATCTATATAAACTTTATGCAGATCATAAAACCGTTCAGGGAAATCAGAATAGGAAAAAATTCTGACAAAACCCTTTTTACCGTAAGCAGATTGGATTTCAGCAATAAGAAAATATTCCGGCACAAGGTAAATTAATCTAAGATTTCCAATATTGCGCGTTTACCGTCCTTAGCAGCTATGGCAGTGAGAAGGGTTCGCATAGCCTGGGCAGTTTTACCCTGTTTGCCAATTACTTTCCCTACATCATCCGCCTGAACTTTTAATGAAAGAATAACTTTATTTTCCTCAGGCATTTTTTCTTCAATTACCACATTATCGGGATGATCGACTAAATGCTTTGCGATGAATTCAATGAATTCTTTCATGGGAACAAGCCTCCTATTTAGAGCACGGGAGCTTTATAAAAAGTACAGAAGAATTGCCTAAATAAACAATAATCTGTAATCTTATTCTTTATCTGAAGCATTCTCATCAGAAGCAGCGCCCTTTACTTCTGCTGTACCATTGTCAATAATATTTTTACCTGGCTCTTCTTGTGAAATATTTTCAGTATTAGTATTCTCACCTTGAGTTGGGACTTCCGATTCCACATTGGCTTTTAAATCAGATTTTTCTGTTTCATTTTTCTTATTACCCTTACTCTTATTACCTGATGCTTCTTTCAGCTTCTCCCATTTATTCATTTCTTCTTGAATCTTTTCTTCAGAAAATCCTTTCTTTGAAAGTTCATTTTTTAATGTTAAGCCTTTTTGTCTTAAAAGGCTTTTAACAGTATCAGTTGGCTGAGCACCGTTTTTTAACCAATAGAATACTCTATCTTCTTTCAATTCAATTGTATGGGGATTTGTAAGCGGATTATAAAATCCAACAGCTTCAAGAAATTTTCCATCTCTAGGTGATCTGGAATCTGCGGCTACAACTTTATAAATTGGTTGTTTTTTCTTGCCCATTCTTCTTAATCTTAACTTTACAGCCAAATTGTTTAACCTCCGTTATTCTTTCTAATTCATTTTAAATCTAAAAAATTACCTACTTACAGGCATATTATTTAATACTGAGTTACTGAAACCTTTCCTACTCAACTTTCCCATCATTTTTTGCATTTCTCCAAATTGCTTAATTAAACGGTTTACATCTTGAATAGATGAGCCGCTTCCACGAGCTATTCTTTTACGGCGACTCCCATTTAAAACTTTAGGGGTTGTTCTCTCTTGCAATGTCATTGAGTTAATAATAGCTTCCACTTTAATCAATGCATTATCATCCACCTGGGCATTCTTTATATGGGAATTAATCCCTGGAATCATTCCTAACAATGAAGTTAGAGAACCCATTTTCTTGATAACTTTAATTTGCTTAAGAAAATCATCAAAATCAAATTTATTTTTCCTTAATTTTTCTTCTAATCTTTTAGCTTCACGTTCATCAAAGTTTTCTTGAGCTTTCTCTACAAGAGAAATTATATCTCCTTTACCTAAAATTCTAGAAGCCAATCTATCGGGGAAAAAGGGTTCAAGGTCTTTTAATTTCTCACCGTTACTAATAAATTTGATAGGTTTACCAACAACAGTTCTAATTGATAAAGCAGCTCCTCCTCTAGCATCGCCATCTAATTTAGTAAGAACAATACCATCATAATTGACCATTTCATTAAATGCTTTAGCAGAGTTGACAGCATCCTGTCCAGTCATAGAATCTACAACAAATAAAGTTTCAGTAGGGTTTACAATTGTTTTAATATCCGAGACTTCAGCCATCATCGCTTCATCTACATGAAGACGACCTGCAGTATCAATAATCACTGTATTAAAATTTCCTTCTTTAGCAAACTGAAGAGATTCGGTTACAACTTTTCTGGCATCTTTTTCCTCTAAGGAAAAGACAGAATTATTTATTTGCCCGCCAAGCAATTTTAGCTGTTCAATGGCAGCAGGACGATAGATATCAGCTGCAACAAGGAGCACTTTTCGTCCATTTTCTTTTAGTCTTTTAGCTAATTTACCGCAAAATGTAGTTTTTCCAGAACCCTGTAAACCGACGACCAGTATGACTGTAATCCCAGATCCATTAATCTTAATTTCAGTTTGAATACCACCTAAAAGAGTTACTAATTCATCATAAAGGATTTTGGTTATTAACTGACCGGGAGAAATGGAAGCAATTACATCTTTACCTAAAGCCCGAGATGAGACATGATCAATAAAATCTTTAGCGACTTTATAGTTAACATCTGCATCCAGGAGAACTCTTCTAATTTCTCTCAACGTATCAGAAATATTCTTTTCAGATATTTTTCCCTGACCGCTAACCTTTTTAAGGGTTGAATCTAATTTTAACGATAATTCTTCAAACATATAAATAAATTTATAATTTATCGAGAAAAAACAAAAGGATTAGCTCGCCTTAAGTGCGTTAGCCCCAGAAACGATTTCCAGGATCTCTTTAGTAATTGCAGCCTGTCTTTCCTTGTTATATTTGAGCTGTAAAGTCCTTATTAATTCTTTTGCATTAGTTGTTGCATTATCCATAGCTGTCATTCTCGCACCAAATTCAGCTGCATTTGATTCCAGTAAAATCCGCCACATTTGAGCATTCAAATGCTTTGGTAACAAATAGTTAAATATTGATTTTTGATCCGGTTCAAATATAAAGTATGGTTCATTTTTCTTTTCTTCTTTATTGCCTTTTTTAATCGGGATAGGAAGAAACTGCTCAATTACTATTTTCTGCTGAATTATTGATTTGAATTCATTATATATAATAAATATTTGATCGAAAGTATAGTTTAAATATAATTTAATTAATTCATCCGTTATATTTAATGAAGATGAGTATTCTAGTTTTGAAAATAGACCAATTCTTTTATTAATAATCTCATAATCTCTTCTATTAAAGAAATCAAATCCTTTTTTACCAATACAAAAAATACCGGGAGTGACATTAGCAGGTAATTTATCAGCAAAGCCAACTGCTTCTTTAATAATATTCGTATTGAATGCACCGCAAAGTCCTCTATCAGCAGTAGCAATAACAATAGCAACATTTTTAATTTCTCTTTGAGCAATAAAGGGATTATTAAAATCTTCTTCGGTTATAAGATCATTAAGTAGTTCCGAAATTTTACGAGCATAAGGTCTGGCACTAATAATTTTTTCTTGTGCTCTTCTCAATTTAGCAGCCGCGACCATTTTCATAGCTTTGGTAATCTGCTGGGTATTTTGAACACCCTTTATTCTTCGCTTTATGTCTCTTAATGTTGCCATTAAAATGCACTTATTTTCAACATGTTTAAGAAAACTTCAGTTATTTATTTTCTTTAAATATTTTTAAGAATTCATCTGCAGCTTTTTCAATTGCCGCAATAGTATCATCAGAAAGCTGTCGTTCTTTTTTAATTGCTTCAAAAATATTATTGTGATTGACTTCAAAATATTCCAGTGCTTCTTTTTCAAACCGTTTTATGTCATGCACCGGTATATTATCCATATAGCCATTAGTACCTAGATAAATGCTTACAACCTGTTTTTCAACAGGTACAGGATTATATTGCCCTTGTTTAAGAAGCTCAA
The DNA here is from genome assembly GCA_963848195.1 of uncultured Ignavibacteriales bacterium. Taxonomy (GTDB): domain Bacteria; phylum Bacteroidota; class Ignavibacteria; order Ignavibacteriales; family Ignavibacteriaceae; genus CAVQBP01. Next base: position 158,535 of record CAWKCY010000005.1, read on the forward strand.
CAAGTCTGGCGCCTTTAGAAAGAGTACGTTGAGTAGCTTTATCCAGATCAGAACCAAATTTTGCAAAAGCTTCAAGTTCCCGATATTGAGCCAGATCCAGCTTTAGACTACCTGCAACTTTTTTCATAGCTTTAATTTGAGCATTTCCGCCAACGCGTGAGACTGATATACCAACATTAATAGCGGGCCGGACACCTGCATTAAATAGATTTGATTCAAGATAAATTTGTCCATCTGTAATTGAAATAACATTAGTAGGTATATACGCCGAGACATCACCCTGTTGTGTTTCAATTATGGGGAGAGCGGTTAAACTTCCACCACCTAAATCATCACTTAATTTTGAAGCTCTTTCCAATAATCTCGAATGAAGATAGAAGACATCTCCGGGATATGCTTCTCTTCCGGGAGGTCTTCTTAATAATAAGGATAATTCACGGTAAGCGGCAGCTTGTTTAGAAAGATCGTCATAAATTACCAAAGCATGTTTTCCATTGTCTCTAAAGAATTCTCCCAAAGTTGCACCGGAATAAGGAGCAATAAATTGCAGCGGGGCAGGTTCTGAAGCAGCAGCCGAAACTACGGTAGTATAATTCATGGCATCATGTTCTTGCAATTTAGCCACAACCTGAGCAATAGTTGAACTTTTTTGACCGATAGCTACATAGATGCAGTAAACAGGTTTAATCCCAAGCTTTTTAGCCTCATCGGAATGAGTATATTTTTGACTTATTATTGTATCCACAGCAACAGCTGTTTTACCGGTTTGTCTATCCCCAATAATTAATTCTCGTTGTCCCCGTCCTATAGGAATCATTGCATCAACAGCAGTAATACCAGTTTGGAGAGGTTCCTTGACGGGTTGTCTTTGAATTACGCCTAAAGCTTTTCTCTCAATTGGCTGATATTTTTCATGGTTAATTTCACCTTTACCGTCAATAGGTATACCTAACGGACTGATAACTCTTCCTAACATTTGTTCGCCAACAGGCATAGAGGCAACTCTTTTAGTCCTTTTTACAGTATCTCCTTCTTTGACTAAAGTTGATTCACCAAAAAGGACACAACCAACACTATCCTCATCCAAATTTAGAACCATACCAATAACATCGTTTGGAAATTCAACAAGTTCGCTGGCCATAACTTTAGATAAACCATAAACACGTGCAATACCATCTCCAACTTGAAGTACAGTCCCTACGTCATAAATATCAGCTTCGCTTTCAAACCCTGATAATTGTCTTCTTAATATTGCTGATATTTCTTCCGGTCTAACTTCTGCCATTTTACTATTCCTTTAAGCCTAAGATTTATTAAATAAAAGGCTTTCTAATTACTAAAAATTAATTTAAAGACATACTGCCAGATAAAAATTGCTTTTTTAGTAGCTCTAATTGATGACTAAAAGAAGCATCATAAACAGTATCGCCTATTTTTGCGATAAATCCGCCAACAATATTTTTATTTATTGTATATTTAAAAAGAGCTTCTTTATTTAAATATTTTTGGAGTCTATCTTTTAAATGTGCTTTCTGTTCATCGTCAAATTCAAAAGCAGTTTCTACTTCAACGAATATTAAATTCATTTTATCATTGTAGAGTTCAGTAAATTTTTGAAACATATCAAATAATAAATCTTCTCTATTTTTTTCGATAATAAACTTCAAAAAATTCATCGTTTCTTTATCGACTTTAGAATTGAAAATTTCTTTTAAGATTGAAAATTTAAGATGAGGTCTGAGTATTGGATTCTCAATCATGGCTCTTAAATTTGGGTTTTCAATCAAAACATTTTTTAGCAATTCAATGTCCACGGCGATTAATTCAAGGATATTTTTTTCCTCAGCCATTTGTATTAAGGAAGAGGCATATCTATAAGAGACCTTGTAATCAATCATAGTTAATTTTTTGTAATAGAGTTGATATAATCATCTACAATTTTCTTATTAGTTTCTTTACTAATATTTTCTTTCAATATTTTTTCGGCAGCGTTTACAGCAATTTCAGCTATTTGATTTTTTAACTCATTAAACGCAGAATCCTTTTTTCTCTCAATTTCTTCAGATGCATCTGAAATTATTTTTTGTGCTTGCTGTCTGCTTTCCTGGATGATTTGGTCTTTCAATTTCTCAGCATAGGATCTACTTTGTTCAATTATTTTTTTAGATTCTTCTTCAGCTTTAGCCAAATTTGCTTGATTTTCATCCAGAACTTTTTGTGCCTCATCCTTAGCTCTTTCCGCTTTTTGAAGAGATTCCCTAATAGCTGCTTCTCTTTGATCCAAAGCAGTAAGAATGGGTTTCCATGCAACTTTTTTTAATACCAAAAGAAGAATGACAAAGGTTACCACTGTCCAGAAAATGAGTCCCGGACTAACACTTACCAGGCTTGTTCCTCCTTCTTCGGCAGCCAAAGCAGCCAAAGCCGGAATAAAATTCAAAAGCATCACAAAATTCCTTTAAAAATAATTTAACTTTTTACTGCTAAAAGGATACAAATTACGAGCGCAAAAAAAGCGATACCTTCAATTAGAGCTGCGGCAATAATCATATTGGTACGAATCGGCCCGGCAGCTTCAGGTTGTCTTCCCATAGCTTCCAGAGCAGATGCAGCAAGTTTTCCAATTCCAAGACCAGCACCGATAACAGCTATGCCGGCACCTATTCCGGCAGCTAACCAACCTAAATCCATATTTTCTCCTAATTTAAATTAATAATTAATGTTTTTTATTTTAATGTTCTTGATGTACCGCCATTCCTATATATAAAGCGGTAAGCATCGCAAAGATATAAGCTTGAATAAGTGCAACGAGCAATTCAAGTAAATATATAAACAAAGCAAACCCAACTGAAACAGGCGAGACAAGTACAGTTTTCAGGATAAAAATTAGACCAATTAAAGAAAAAATTACCACATGTCCTGCAATCATATTAGCAAAAAGACGAATACACAATGAAAAGGGTTTTGTAAATAATCCGATTAATTCAACAACAATAATAAGCGGCAGAATAGCAATGGGCATACCCGGTGGAATTAAGCCTTTAAAATATCTAATAAATCCATGTTTTTGAATTCCACCAAACTGTGTTGCAATAAAAGATATTCCGGCAAGAGCAGCAGTAACAGCAATATTACCGGTTATTGAAGCAGAATAAGGAATTAAACCAAACAAATTACCGAATAAAACGAAAAAAAACAGTGTTAATAAATAGGGAAGAAATTTTTCATAACCTTCACCGATAGTGGGTTTAACAATTTCATCCCTAACAAAAAGGACAATAATTTCAAAAAAATTTGTTAATCCAGTAGGGATTAATGATTTTTTATATCCTTTTGATATAAAGAAAAACAATAAGATTAATGCAATAGCAACAATCCACATGAAAAAGACATTTTTGGTTATTGAGATATCAATTCCAAATAGTTCCAGATGAGGCAGATATAACCTTCCGAAGGGGTCAAAATCTATATAATTTGAATCCATAACATGGTGAAGAATCCACCCGCCCCCCTGCTCCCCCGAAGTTCTGAGAGTATCCACTGCCTTAAGAGTATCTGCAGGATTACTAAAAATCATAAAATGCTTAAGTTTTCTTCATATATAAGAAAATTATTTCAATAATCAAATATAAAATGTAAAAAAAAAGGATAGAAAATATAAAACTATTCTTATTTATATTCAAGAAATTTAAGGAAATAAATACAAGTGAAAGCATTAACAATAATCTAGCGGTCATTCCGCCTAAAATAACCTTAAAAAATATATTCTGAGATTTTTGCAGTCCTATTTTAATGCTAATTAACCCAATAATAAAATTAAAAGTAGTGATAGCAAAACCAATCATAATAGAAAAGAAAGATAAAGCGGAAATTAAAGAAAATGAATAGAGAAACACTAAAAAAGATAAAAGGAAGAAAAACAGAGCAGAAATTTTAAGCAAAAAATTCCTAAATAAATTCATTTCCCGGATTTTAGGACTGTTTTAATAAAATTATATAAACCAGCAAAGACTCCAAGAAATGAGCAGACAATAGTCAAAACAGGGCTAGTCATAAATTTCTTATCCAGCCAAATCCCTAAAAAAACCATTGCAACGACAGTAATCGCCAATTGGAGTCCGAGGCCAAGATAAGGACCGTACTCCACAATAGAATTTTTTTGTTCCCCTTTATCAACCTTTTTCATTTTACATTTTGAGGAGGCCCAACATTAGGAGTTGGTTTAGGTAATAATTCTCTATTATCACCCATAGAGCTCTTACCGTCAAATTTTGCTCCAGCTTCAACGACAAGGATTTTAGTTATGATATCACCTTTTAAAGATGCTTTGGCTTCTAAAACCAGCTTATCTTTGGCATTAACGGAGCCGGTAACCTTTCCCCCCAAGGTAATAATATCAGCATGAATTTGACCATCGACGCCACCGCTTTCACCAACAGTAACATTTCCTTCTGCCTTTATATCGCCCTTAACATTTCCATCGATACGAACATCCCCAGTACTTGCAAGCTTCCCTTCGATTACTACGCCAGTTCCGATAATTGTCACTTGTTCTTCTCCTTTATTATTTTTCAATGTTTCCTCCGTTAATAATTTAATAAAAGCTTTTTGGGATCAATCGGCTGACCATTTTTCCAAATTTCAAAATGCAAATGAGGGCCGGTCGTTATTTCACCGGTATTACCAGTTAAGCCAATCAATTCACCTTGAATTACAATATCTCTAACCTTTTTCATTAAAACAGAACAATGTTTATATATCGTAATATAATTATCTGTATGCCCAATAATCAACATGTTTCCGTCTTTATTTGTATAATCTGAAAAAATTACATATCCATTAGCAGAGGCATAAATTGGTGTTCCAGATTTTACTACAAAATCAATTCCCATATGTCCCTTTTCAGGGTCAAAGTCTCTACTTATAAATCCATTAACCGGTTTGTCAAAATAATATATTTTTTGCTGAATATCTGCATCATCGCCAAAAAAAAATTCTTTGAATACAGCTAAAATATTCCCCCCATATTTACTATTATTAGATTTTTTAGTATTACTTTTCTTACCCCTAAGGGAGTCTACAAGGGAAGAATCGCCAAGTATTAGTGCATATTTCAATCTTTCATTAGTTGATTTTAAACTCTCGAGTTCCCGCGATAAAAATAACATTCTTTTATTCAACTGGTCGATAGATTTCATATCTTTTTTTGATAACGAAGAATTTCCAGGGAAAATTAGAGTATTTATTGGTGAAATGGTAAATATGAGGAACCCAAAAAAGGCTACTAAAAACGTATATATTATTATTGAATAAATTAAATGATTCGATTTGATGCGTCTAGTTTTGGAACTGCCTGAAGATTCCGGAATTATTACCACATAATAGTTTTTTATATTTTTGAAAAGATTAAAATTCATATAATAAAAATAAGATTAAAGTAAAAATTCAGCCAAATCTTTTTAACAGATCTTGAAATTTAATTTTACCTTCACGTATTAATTCCGGTTTGGAGTTACTAAGGTTTATTATTGTAGAGGCTTTAAAAAAGGACTTTTTTTGTGAAATCAAAATTGCTTCAACTTCATGAAAAAATTCATCTTTAATAAGACTTGGTTCGGTAATCGGCGATTGATTACTGCGGTTTACACTAGTTGAAATCAAAGGCATTTTTAGTTCGGCTAAAAGTTTTAAGCAAAAACGATGGTTTGGTATTCTGAAAGCCACAGTATCCTGGTGAAGTATTTTACGCGATTTGGAATTTAGATTTAATACAACCGATACAGGATTTGGCCAGATTGAAATCAAAAAATCCAGGTGTTTTTCCGAATTTATCTCAACATATTTTAATAAAGTATCAATATCGCCGACTAAAAATAGATACATCTTACCGAGTTCACGTCCTTTTATATTATCTACTCTTTTTACTGCTTCTTCATTAAAAGGGTTAGCTCCAAAGCCATAAATAGTATCCGTGGGATAAATAAAAACTTTCCCTTCAAAATAAATTTTCTTTGCGAGATTGACTGATTCTTCAAAATTATTATCTATATCAATTAATTCAGCTGCTTTTGTAGTTCACCATTAACAAATTCCTTAAGTTTTTCAGTTATTACACCGGGCTTTAAATTATATCCGCATTCAAAAGTACCTATTGGACATTTCTGATAGCCGTGAATACCGCAAGGTTTACAAAATAAATCATCGTAACTTAAAAAGCTACTTTTTTCATTATAAGGATAGAACCCAAAATCCGGGACAGTTGAACAATAAAGAGTAATAGTAGGAATATCTGCACACATTGCTAAATGTGCTGGGGCGCTATCGTTTGTTATTAATAATAAGGCTCTTTTTAACAATTCGACCGATTCAACCAGGGAAAAATTACCTGCGGCAGAGTATACTTTTTCAGAGATATTTTGATGCAATTTCCCGGCATAATGCTTCATCCTTTTTCCCGCCTACCAATATGACATAATACGAAAATTTTTTTATTATATATTTTATTATCTCCTCGAAATATTCAATAGGATAAATTTTAGTATTCCAAATACTCCCAGGTGCTACACATATAAAATCATTTTTTATGCCAAAGATACTTATAAATTCGTCAACCTTATTTTTATCAGATAATGAAATATTCAATTGGGGAAGAATCTTCCAGTCATTTCCTGAATATTTATATCCTATCAAATCCAAATTTCTTTGAACTTCGTGATGCTGAGGATTATATACAATTAAATTTTTATAAACATGTTTAAAATTGCTATTTGTAAAGCCATAGGTATTTCTTATTCCAGTAAACATAACTAGTAATGCAGTTCTTACTGAACGATGTGGTGAATAAATCCTTGAATAATTTTCCTTCTTTAAGTCTTTTGCAAAAGATTTAAGAGAAAATAATGATTTATGTTTGTTTTTTTTATTCAGAATTTTAACTTTTTGGATACCGGGAGCGGCATAAAAGATTTCCTCCGTTGAAGGAATGCAAATTACATGGATTACACATCCCGGAAACATTTTTTGAAGTGCTTGAATCATAGGAAGGGTAAGGACAGCATCCCCAATAAAAGCAGTTTGGATAACTAAGATTTTTTCCACTTTACCATTTTCAAGAGTCATAGTAATTCTTACTTAATATTTCCATAACTTATGCATCCACAACCATTGACCGGGATTATCCCTGATAGTTTTTTCGAGAAATGAAGCGTGCCTTTGGCTAAGCTCTACAATTTTATCTTCTTCATTATCAGGTAAATTATTTCTGTCAATTTCATGCAAAACAATCTTATATGAAAAATCCGGCTGCCTGATATTTATACCATATATAATCGGGGCATTTGTTTTTAGAGAAAGTATTGCAGGGCCAGGATAAATAGAGACTTTTCTTCCGAAAAAATTAACTCTGATACCCTCAGCCGGTCCTCGTTGATCAGCAACCATTGCAACGACATTTTTTTCTTTTAATTCTTTATAAATCTGTCTGATAGAAATGCCTAAAGAGACGACTTCATTATTCCATCTTGTCCTGACATTATTAAGCCATTGGTTAACATAGGGATTTCTTTGAGATTTAACTACAACTTTTAAAGGAATACCTATTTGAAGACTTATTGAAGCAGCACCATATTCCCAATTGCCATAATGAGCGGAAAGCAAAATAACACCGTTTTTTTGATTGAATTTTTCAATTATCAAATCAGAATTACAGCAAGAGACTATCCTTTCTATCTCATGCTGAGTCATAAAAGGCATATATAAAATTTCAACTAAAGCAATTGAAAAGCTTCTATAGCATTCAAAAGCAATAAGTTTTATTTTATCTTTTGAATATTCGGGAAATGCGTTTATAAGATTTTCAATAACGGTTTTTTTTCTTATGGGAATAAAGTAATAAAATAGAATTGTTATAAGGAGTGAGAATCTTCTTGAGAATTTGAGGCCAAATAGTCCAGTTAAAATACTTAAACCCTTAAAAAGGATATATTCAATTACATTCTTCATTCAAATTAAATTCAATTTTATTTTATAAAGTTAATTATTTGAACGAAGAAATAATACAGTTTTATTTTAACAGACCCATGGTTTTATTAAAAACCGGGGTTACTCTAAATACAGAGGAATTAATAAGTTGCGACTCTAGTCATCCAATTATCATCCCGTAGTTCGCCTCTCATAGTAGAATGAACAAGAGTATATTGAGAGAAACCAGTTAAATCAGCAAAAACAAAGATTACTCCTCCCTGTAACTCATTATAATGCCAAATTTCATAGGGTTTTGTATTTTGCTGGTTTGGAAATCTTTCAATTTCACTTGGTTCACCATATATTAAGTAGACTCTACCTCTATCTGTTTTCCATCCCTCTTTCCCCATACTACTAAATCGTTCATTAGACTTCTGAACGCGGTTCATATAGTCCTGGTAAGCTTCATTTATAGAAGTAGCCGGATTTAAATCTCTGTTTTTCCAAAAATTATATAGAAATTTTCTTTTGCCTTCAAGAGTTTCGATACCTTCATATTGTTTTATTTCATTAGTAGCGGCAATATATTTAGATTCCTGAAAAATTTTATCCAGTTCATCTTCCGACATAATATTGAATTCGCTGCTTAAAGATTCTGTGTTATTGTTATAAACAGTATCGGGCTGAGGAATAGAAGGATTATAGACATAAAATCTTTTCGATGATGAGATACCAATATTGGCGGCGCTATCTAATAATGCTTCGGTCATTGTATAAGAATCAGTGGGATATTTGTTCACAACGACAGTACCCACTTCAACACGGGAATTCAAAGTATTTGAAATAGTTTTTATTTTATTACTTACAACTTTTCCTCTGCTATTATAAACAACGCTTTCCAGCTTAATATTTCCGTCAGGAAGATTTTTAAGATTATATAATTCCAGATAATAAAATAAAACAGGCTGGTTATCTCCGAAGATATTCATTGTTGCCGGAATTATCTCAAAAGTATTTTTATAAAATAAGGAATTCTTATTCGGACTATCCTGGATTATCCTTGAAGCAAATTGAAGGTCACTAATAGCAGCTCCGCCTTTCCAAAAAGGAAGGACTTTGAAATATTCCGTTATCGATTTTTTATTATCTTTATTTACAGCATCTCTTCCTTCAACCATAACTTTATAAGATCCTTTGGGAAGAACGAAACCTAATTCACCCACCAGGCCTTTATTGACTGAGGATGTATCCTTAATATTATTAATTACATTCCACTCTTTATTCACAAATTTTTTACCAGAAGCTGTATCTTCAATTGAAACTTTCAAAACTCCTTCAACGAAATTTGAAGAATCAGTAGTATTCAGTGTTAAATCATTTTGATTAAAGGAATAATAAACTTCAACATAGTTTGATAATGAGTCGTAACCAAATTGTGCATAGTCAAAATCAAAGCCAAAATTTGTTTTATTCTGTCCGAAGAGGAGCGGAGTAACAAAAAGAATTATAAAAAGTAAAAAGGATTTCTTCATATTATAAACCTAATAGAATAACGGTTAAATATTTAATAAAATTTTATTGAATTACCAGAGTTTGATTTTCAAAAAAAACAAATAGCAATAATCCAAAGTCTAAGCTCACGTTAATATTTATTTAAAACGATAAAAAACATAATTATATTACTATATTCAAGACTAAAATTTATTAAAGACTATTTTTAACCCCCGTCTCCCGCGAGTATTTATTATTTCATCTATTCAAACACTGCAAAATCGATTAAATTTTAACAGCAAAAACTTTATGTACATCTTTAATTGAAGAGATATCATCTAATGATTTCTTATCAATTACACTATCAACATTTATTACGGTAAGAGCTTCTTTCCCAATCTCATTTCTGCCTAAAGATAGCCCAGCAATATTAATATTTTTTTCGGCAAGAATCTTACTTACTGTAGCTAAAATACCAGGTCTGTCAATATTGGAATAAAATATCATATTACCTTCGGGATTAAGTTCAAGAAGGTAATTATCAATATTTACAATTCTGATTTCATTATTGCCGAAAACAGTTCCAGCCAAAGATCTTTTTTCTTTATCGGATGAAAATTCTACTGTCATTAAATTAGTATAACTGGAATTCGCGCCAGATTTGGTTTCATTGATGACTATCCCCATTTCTGCGGCGAGTAAGGGGGCATTTATAAAATTTACCGCCTCGGTCATCATTTTAGACAAAAATCCTTTTAATACCGAAGTGGAAAGGAGAGTTGTAGAAGTATGGAGCAATTGACCGCTATAATTAATATCAATTTTCTTTAATTGACCTTGAATTAATTGTGCATGCAAAATGCCGAGATTTTCTCCAAGCTTAATATAGGGCTGAATGTCCTTATTTATAGTTGAACTAAAAGCAGAGGCATTAACGGCACCTCTAACAGGATTATCATTAAATAGATCCACCATTTGTTCTGCAATCTGAATAGCAACTTTTTCCTGAGCTTCTTCAGTAGAAGCGCCGAGATGAGGTGTAGTAACAATTTTAGGATTCTGGATTAGATCGCTTGAAAAATCAGGTGGTTCTTTTGAATAAACGTCTAAAGCAGCCCCTGAAACCTTTCCATCATTTATAGCTTTAACCAGATCCTGTTCATTTACAATTCCGCCTCTTGCACAATTTATAATCTTAACCCCATTTTTACATTTAGCAAGAGACTTTTCGGAAATTAAATTTTTAGTATCATCCGACATAGGAACATGCACAGATATAATATCAGATTGTTCGAATAGCTCATCGAGGTTTACCGGCATTATCCCTAATTTTGCAGATACTTCATCAGAGAGAACCGGATCATAGCCTAAAATATTCATTTCAAAAGCTTTTGCTCTTAGGGCAACTTCCCTTCCAATTTTTCCCAGACCAATTATACCAAGCACTTTACCTTGTAGTTCAGTGCCTTGAAAATTTTTTCTATCCCATTTACCTGCTCTCAATGATTGATTCGCTTGTGCAGTATTACGGCACATAGTTAACATAAGCGCCATAGTATGCTCTGCAGCAGAGACGGTATTCCCGCCAGGAGTATTCATTACCATAATACCTTTACGAGTAGCTGCATCAACATCAATATTATCGACACCTGTTCCGGCTCTGCCGATTACCTCCATTTTATCCATTAAAGAGATTATATCTGAAGTAACTTTAGTAGCGCTACGGACTATTAACGCGTTATATTCATTTATTACATCTTTAATCTCTTCTTTAGACATTCCAGGTTTATAAGTAACCTGATGACCGGCAGATTCGAGGATAGCCACACATTTTTTATCTACCGAGTCAGTAATAATTATTTTTTTCATGGATTCTCCCTTTTATAAAATTGTAGATTTAGGACCCGGAACAATTAAATAAATGACTTGCATTAAACCACAGAATTTAATTTCTGAACAATCTGAACTTTAGGAACAGCCCCGATAATAGTTTCTTTAAGTTCTCCATTTTTAAATATCAATAAAGTTGGAATACTTCTAACACCATACTTAATAGCTGTTTGCTGATTATCATCAACATCCAATTTTCCGACTTTAGCTTTTCCGGAATATTCCGAAGCAAGCTCTTCAACTATGGGAGCAATTATACGGCAAGGTCCGCACCAAGCGGCCCAAAAATCGATTAAAACAGGGTTTTCCGACTTAATAACTTCAGTTTCAAAATTATCATCAGTAATAGTAATAGGTTTCATTTTTTTCCTTTTTTAATTTATTAAACTTTAATAGAAATATCACCTTGTCCGACAAAATTAACGATATCTTCACCTCCGTCAGCATGTATAATACCTCCGGAAATCCATTCACCACCTTCTTTACACAGCAGAGAAATGACCTTAGCAACATCCTCTGGAGTAGTTAAACGGTTATTAGGGTTTTTTCTTTTAGCTACATTAACCATTGGAACATTTCCCGGAATTTTTCTCAAAGCCGGAGTATCGGTAACGCCAGCCATAATAGAATTTACAGAAATATTCATATATCCGAGTTCGGAAGAAAGCTGCCTGACATGAGATTCTAAAGCTGCTTTAGCAGCAGATACTGCACCATAATTCGGAATAACAGTATGTCCACCGGAGCTGGTCATTGCAAAAATCCTGCCTTTTTTAGACATTAGGTTAATATCGACGAGTTCCTGAACCCAATAAACTAATGAGTGAGCCATAACATCAAGAGTCATTTCCATTTGTGACTTTGTAATTGCCTGCTCCTTTTCATTCGATACAAAAGGTTTTAACGAACCAAATGCTAAAGAATGCATCAAAACTTTTATTATTGGTTTACCGTCTGTTTTTGATTTAATATCAGAAATTATTTCTTCGCGTTTTTTTTCATCAGCGGCATTGGCATTATAGAATAAACTTTTCATGCCTAAAGAATGAATATAGTCTATAATTTTTTTTACATTAGGCATAGTAGCTTGACGATCAAGATGCACTCCGATAATATTAAATCCATCCTCAGCTAATTTTTGTGCTGTAGCCGCACCAAAGCCTGATGATGCCCCTAGAATTAATGCCCAGTAATCTCTATTATTATTTTGATCCATTTATACTAAATACCCTCTTTAAATATTATTTTTTCGGACTTAAATAATACAAAAATGGAGCATGTTATACAACTATCTTAATTGTTAAAGTTACTGTAATCTGTCCTAAAGGTCCTAAATAAATAACACCATAATTTATATATTAACCCGAGAGGATACGCAACTTGAATTTCATTTTGAAATAAGAATGATATGTTTTATGTGATAGGGATACTTGTAAATATGATTTGCGAAACGGAGTTTCGCGTTACATGAAGAGAAGCAGTGATTTCATAAGATAATTGGGATTAACCTGGATTTGGGACGTATTCGTATCCGGATAAAACATTCGGAAATGATCATTTTTTGCTGTAGAAAAATAGCGAATCATCCCCTAATAGATTAATAACAGAACTAATAAAATCATCGGAAAGCTTTATCCTATATTCTTTAGCAAGAAATTTCTTTGGTTTTGAACCATTATTATACAAATGTAAATAAAGTGGGATATTTCCTTTATGTTTTTGCAGAATAGGTTTTAATTGAGCAATACTTTCAACTTTATTTCTTTTTTTGTCAAAGTTAATATTTATACTTTCCGTAAATTTTTCTCTAGCTTCATCAAGAGAAATTATTTTATCGATATGAATTTTAATTGCATCACCGCTGCTTTCAGGTTTTCCGACAATAAAGACACATTCTTCTTCTTTAACATATTTACCGTACTCTTCATATGATTTTGAAAACATCAGGGCTTCACAAGAACCGGAAAAATCATCAATAGTAAAGAAAGCCATAGTTCTGCCTGATTTATCAATTTTAGTTTTTAATTCTGTAATTACTCCGCATCCTCTTACTACATCCATACTTTCCAACAACTCTGCTTCGCCAAAATGAATATTTGCAAAAGATTTATATTCAATTTCATATTTTCTTAGGGGATGCTCGGAAATATAGAACCCAATTACTTCTCTTTCTTTAGCTAACTGTTCTTTTTGAGTCCAAGGTTCAACTTCCGGAAGTTCAGGTTCCTGTATTTTTACTTCTTCTTCCATCCCTCCAAACAGACTATTTTCGGCAAAAAGATTGGAATTCTGGACTTTATGGCCGAAATCTAGTGCGGATTCAATACTTATAAATAATTTCGCGCGATTTTTTTCAATAGAATCGAATGCACCGGCAAGTACGAGTCCTTCCAAACCTCTTTTATTGACAATTCTAGTATCTACATTCGAACAAAAGTCATAAATTCCAGTGAAATTCCTTCCGAGGATCTGTCGAGATTTAATCATTTCTTCAACGGCAGGAATTCCAACATTTTTTATAGCTGACATTCCGAATCTTATTTTTCCAGCTTCAACATCAAAATAAACAGCGGGAGAATTGATATCAGGAGGAAGAACCGGAATTTTTAATTTTCTGCAGTCTTCCAGAAAGTTGGTTACTTTACTTGCATTTCCAAATTCATTTTTAAGGTTTGCAGCCAGAAATTCAGGAGTATAGTGAGCTTTTAAGTAAGCTGTTTGATAAGCCACATAGCTGTATGCAACTGAGTGACTTTTGTTAAAACCATAATTTGCAAATTTATCTATTGCATCAAAAATTTCTTCAGCAATTTTCTTTGAAATTCCATTCTTAAAGGCACCTTCAATGAACTTAGTTTTTTGTTCTTTCATTGCGGCAAGGTCTTTTTTACCCATTGCCCTTCTTAAAATATCGGCTTCAGCAAGGCTCATTCCACCAACTTTATTAGCAATTTGAATGACCTGTTCCTGATAAACAATAATTCCGTAAGTTTCCTTTAAGATAGGCTCTAAAACCTGATGCAGATAAACAACCTCTTTTGTACCGAATTTCCTATCGATAAAATCATCAATAAAATCCATAGGACCGGGTCTATAAAGCGCATTCATGGCTGATAGGTCATTTAATGAAGTCGGCTTTAACTTCTTTAAATATTCTCTCATGGGGGCAGATTCAAACTGGAACACTCCGGTTGTTTGTCCTCTGGAAAAAAGCTGGAAAGTTTTCTCATCATCGAGAGGAATTTCATCAATATTTATTTCATTTCCATGATTTTTTTTAATTAAATCAAGAGCATCACGGATTATAGTCAAAGTTCTTAAACCAAGAAAATCCATTTTCAACAGCCCGGCATTCTCAATCTCTTTCATATTAAATTGAGTGACAATATCAGTCTGTGAGACAGCATTGGCAAGGGGGACATAGTTGCTGACATCTTCAGGAGTAATTACAACCCCTGCAGCATGTTTGGAAGCATTTCTATTCATCCCTTCAAGAACCTTTGCGTACTTTATTAAATTTTTAATATCATCTTCTTGAGAATCTTTTACCCATTTTAATTCCGGTACTTCATTTAACGCCTGTTCGATGCTGAAGACTTTACCGAATTTTGAAGGTATGAATTTTGTAATTTTGTTAACCGTAGGAATGGGAACTTTGAGTACCCTTGCCACATCTCTTATAACGGCTTTAGAAGAAAGTCTGTTGAATGTTATTATTTGGCTAACGCAATTATTTCCATATTTTTTTCTAACATATTCAATAACCTCACCTCTTTTATCATCTGCAAAATCGACATCAATATCGGGCATTGATTTCCTTGCAGGATTCAAAAAACGTTCAAATAAAAGATTATAAGTTAAAGGATTTATATTAGTTATACCTAAAGTATAAGCTACCAAACTACCGGCAACACTACCTCTTCCCGGCCCGACAGGAATATTCATTTTTTTTGAAGAGTTAATAAAATCCTGAACGATTAGAAAATAGCCGGAGAAACCCATTTTTTTTATTGTATCGATTTCAAAATCAAACCGCTCCCGGACTTCCGGAGTAATTTCAGGGATTCTGCATTTAAGACCTTCCCTTGCAAGAAGTTCAAAATAATCATCAAGATTTTGAGCAGCAGAATCTACTGGGATTGGAAACTGCGGATAATAGTGTCCTTCAAAATCTAAATTAACATCGCATTTTTCTTCAATTTCTAATGTATTTTCAGTTGCACCTTTATAACTCTTAAAAAGCTTTAACATTTCCTCAGAAGACTTAAAATATACCTGGTCGGTTCCATATCTTAAATCTTTATAATCAGCGCCATTTTTATCTGAAAGCAGCAATAGAATGTTATGTGCTATAGCATGATCAGGTTCAATATAGTGAGTATCATTTGTAGCAACTAACTTTATCCCTAACTCTTTTGCAAGTTTTGGAACCCCATCAAGTATTATCTTGTCATTCTCCATACCATGATCTTGAATCTCAAGGTAGAAATCATCTTCAAAAATTTCTTTAAAAGTTTTTGCTACACTGACTGCTTTTTCATAATTATTATTTACGAGGTGTGCCGATACAATTCCGCTGATGCATGCAGATGTGCAAATTAAACCTTCATGATATTTTTTAATCAATTCAATATCGATACGGGGTTTATAATAAAATCCTTCAGTATGTCCTAGAGTAGAAAGCTTGGAAAGATTTTGATATCCTTCTTTATTTTTAGCGAGTAGAAGGAGGTGATTATAATGCTTGCTTTTTTTCCTTCCAGATGATTGACCATTTGATGAATTGCCATTATTTGTATTAGTTCCCCTATCAAACCTGCTCCCATCCATAACGATATAAGCTTCCATTCCGATTATAGGTTTGATACCTTCTTTTTTTGCTTTCTTATAAAATTCTGCAATGCCATACATAACCCCATGATCGGTTAATGCAACAGCGGACATATTATTTTTTTTAGCAGCAGCAATTAAACTATCTACCGTACATGCACCATCTTGAAGACTGTAATGTGTATGATTATGAAGGTGAATAAAATCTGACATAAAATACAAGCCCTAATTAAATCATTACTGAATGTGAATAAGTACATTCAAAAAAATAATCATAAAAAGAAAAATTTTTGAGAAAAGTATAACTCTTAAGCTAGAATGAAAGTTACAAAATTTTTTTATTAATGTTTATAGAAAAGGAAAATTATTTTTGGTTTAATGATGAAGAATATATTTGTCAAAAAATAATTTTTTTATTTCCACTTCAATGAAACTTTTTGATATTGATACTATTATTACTCTAAATTATTTAAGTGATGAGATAAAAGAAAACATGACTGCCATTTTGGCAGAGGTATCCAAATTTTTTGAATAATTTCGGGAGATTGAAGAGGATTTTTAGGGTTCTGTTTACTTGGAGGTAACTTGGATGTAGCTTGGTGGTGGAACGGTAGAAGAATGCATATTAAATACATAATAATAAGCGTCTGCCAAAATGGCAGTCACAAAATTATTTTAGATAAAATATTTTATTTCCCTGTATGACCAAAACCGCCTTCACCGCGATGACTATCATTCAAATTATCAGTCTCACTAAATTTCGCAAGATAAACTTTTGACACAACTAATTGTGCAATTCTGTCTCCGGATTTAATTATAAAATCTTCATCACTAAAATTCATCATAATTATTTTTATTTCTCCGCGATAATCAGAATCTATTGTACCGGGTGAATTTAATACTCCAATCCCATGTTTTAATGCTAACCCGCTTCTGGGGCGAACTTGAATTTCATATCCTTTCGGTATTTCTACAGATAAATTGGTAGGAACTAAACCAATTTTACCTTTTTTTAAGATAATTTCGTTGTCAATAGCAGCTCTTATATCCATTCCGGCACTCCCATCAGTTGAATATTCCGGAAGCGGAATATCTGTATATTTTTTATCAAGCCTTTTTATTTTAATTTCGATTTCAGACATATGAGTCGTTTTCATTAGTGTGGAAAAAATTAGAATAATAGCCACAAAGCCTCAAAGGCACAAAGTTACACAAAGTATCTTTGGGTCATCCTCACATAAATTATTTATTTAGTTTTAATTTTAATAACTCTGTTTTTAATAAATTCCAACTCTTTTTTATCGAAAACAAAAAAAGTAATTGAAAGTAAGAAAACAGCAAGAAGAATGACTTTATAAATAAACAACAAATTGCCACTATACATTAAGCTATAGAATATCCCTCCGATAATTAGAATTAGAAGAAATATTTTAATCATTTTTCCATATTCATAATTTATTTTATAAAATTTTTGAGTAACAATAAAAAACCCCGTAGCAATGAAAAGATAGCTTGCGAGAGTAGCAAAGGCTGCTCCCATCATCCCCATTGAAGGAATAAGAGAAAAATTTACCACAATGTTTATTAAAGCACCTATTCCAGTAATAAAGGGGACATAGATGCTTTTTTCTTTTATATAAATCCCGGCAGTAAATACTACATAAATACCATTAAATAAATAGCCAAGCAAAATAACAGGTACAATAGAAAGTCCGCTCCAATAGGAAGCTGCAATAAGAGATCTGCCGAATATTTTAACAGTAACAATATCATTTATAAATAAAGACAAAAATATTAAAACGATAGAACCTATTAAAGTAAAATAGGTCAATACTTTTGAAAATAATTCTTTAGCATTTTTCTCATCTGCATTTTGAAGAAAAAAAGGCTGCCAGGCAAACTGAAACATATTAACAAAAAGCATCATAAATATTCCAAGCTTATAACAAGCATTATAAATTCCAACGGTACTTAAATCAGTTAAATGAGAAAGAATGGGTCTATCAATCCCTTGAACCAGCATTGAAGCTAACCCAGCAGGAAAATAAGGGAGTCCGAACTTCAATAATCTTTTGATTAGCTCTTTATTTATTTTAAATTTTAATTTTCCAGATATTGTAGGGATCAATAGTATTAAAGAAGTTAAGGAAGCAGCAATATTGCTGATTAAAACGGCTTCAATTCCCCATTTCAATTTCAATATTAAAAATAAATTTAAAAATACATTAACCAGTATGTTAATAATTTTGAAAGAAGCAAATTTCCTTGCTTTTCTTTCAATCCGAAGTTTTATGAAAGGAATTGCAGTTAAAGAATCAATCAATAAAATAGGTGCGGTTAAAAATATCAGATAAACATAGGTGCCTGGAATTTCAAGAACATTAATATAGGAAACCTTAAAATTAAAATTATTAGGCTGAAAATTATTGAAGTAAAAAAAACCATGAGGAAAGGAGTTGAGAAATTATCTCTTTCATCTCCGACTTCAATTTTTGCAGCATATCTCAAATATGAGGCATCCATTCCGTACAGGAAAAGGATATTCAATATGCCGATAGATGCATAAATATTTGATATTACTCCATAGTCGCTGCTCGAAAAAACATGGGTATAAAAAGGTACAAGCAGGAAATTCAAGAACCTACCAACCATGGTACTAATGCCGTATATGGCTGTATCTTTAGATAATTCTTTTATTTTTTCAAGCATGGGATGAAAGGTAAAAAGTCAAAGGTCAAAAGTCAAAGGGGGTTGGGGGTCGGAGGTCGAGAGAGTCAGAGGTCAAGGGTCAGAGGTCAGATCGGGTTTATTTTCTAAAGATGTCATCTTTATATCTGCTTAAACTGATAAACTCATTCAGGTTTTTGACTTTTGATTTTTGACTTTTGACCTTCTATTTCTAATTCTAAGGAGATATCTAGAGCTTTTACACTGTGAGTAATTGCTCCAACTGAAATATAATCCACACCTGTTTCTGCAATTTCTTTAACAGTTTCCAATGTAATATTCCCAGAAGCTTCAATTTGTGTTTTTTGATTAATAATCTCAACTGCCTTTTTCATTTCAGACAGGTTAAAATTATCGAGCATAATCATATCTACGCCGCAACATAAAGCTTCATGGACCTGATCAATATTTGTAGTTTCGACCTCGATTTTTGAATCCAGGTTATATTTCTTTTTATATTCTTTGCATTTTTCAATGGCATTGGTAATGGAACCGGCAGCAGCTATATGATTATCTTTAATTAAAAACATATCATAAAGACCCATTCTGTGATTAGCACAGCCGCTGAGTTTAAATGCTAATTTATCTATTAACCTAAGTCCTGGAACCGTCTTCCTTGTATCAATAATTTGGGCTTTGGTATGAATAATTTTTTCCTGATATTGACTTGCTGCTGTGGCAATTCCGCTCATTCTCTGAAAAAAATTTAAGGCGGTGCGCTCTGAGGTTAAAATAGAAGAAGCCTTTCCGGTAACTTTGGCAGCAACATCTCCTTTTTTTACAATATCTCCGTCTTTAAAAGATTTTTAAACCTTAAAGTATTATCAACAAGCTTTAAAACATTTTCTATTATTTCGAATCCGGCTAACATGCCATTCTGTTTGACCAAAAAGATACCTTCACCGGATACAACATCCTGTACAATTGCAGCGGTGGTTATATCAACCTTTCCAATATCCTCTTCAAGGGCCGTTTTAATGATTTTTTCAATTTCATAATCCATACTATAAATAACTCTTTCTAATATTTTCAATAAAGAATTCAGGCAATCTTACTGCCTTTTTAGTGTTTTTATTTATAAATACATGCTTTGTAAAACCTTCAACAATTTTTTCTTTGTCATTGTTTTTTGTAATAACATAATCAATATGAATTTTAAATACCGGCATTTCTTTTACAAAAGCTTTAACAAATAATATATCATCATAATAAGCCGGTGCAATAAATTTAACGAAAGCTTCAAGAAGTGGAAGTTGAAATCCTTTATCCTCAATAGTAAGGTATGGCAAGCCATATTCACGGAGCATTTCCGTTCTTCCGACCTCAAAATACTCTAAATATTTACCATTATAGACAAACCTCATTTGATCCGTATCCGCGTAACGAACCCTAATCCTGGTTTCAAATTCAAGCATAATACACTTAATAAAAAACTTGAGTAAAAAAAGTTAAAAAAATAGAGACGCGAGGTTGAAACGTCTCTATGAAATACATTTAAAATTTATGCAAGAAAATTATTCAATAAAAGCACCCATTTTACCGAATTTCTCCAGTCTGGTTTCTATTAGCCTATCGGGTTTAATTTTAGCTAATTGGAATAATTCTTCTTTAAGAGCTGCTTTCAATAAAGACGCAGCTTCTTTGTGGTCTTTGTGAGCCCCGCCAATAGGTTCAGAAACAATCCGGTCGATTAATTTTTGTTCTAAAAGATCGGGAGCAGTTAATTTTAAGGCTTCCGCAGCCTGCTCTTTATATTCCCAGCTTCTCCATAAAATACTTGAGCATGATTCAGGGCTAATAACAGAATACCAGCAATTTTCAAGCATTAAATATTTTGTCGCCTACACCTATTCCCAATGCCCCACCGCTTGCTCCTTCTCCTATTATCACTACAATAATGGGTACTTTAATTCTGCTCATTTCGAACAAATTTCTGGCAATAGCTTCCGCCTGTCCTCTTTCTTCAGCTTCAATACCGGGAGCAGCACCAGGTGTATCAATTAAAGTTATAATTGGTTTATTAAATTTTTCGGCAAGTTTCATTAATCTGAGAGCTTTTCTATAACCTTCCGGATTGGGCATTCCAAAATTTCTAAAAATATTAGATTTTGTGTCTCTCCCTTTTTGATGCCCAATAATCATAACTTTGAATTCATCAATAGCTCCAAACCCCCCGACAATTGCTTTATCATCTTTAAATTGCCTATCACCGTGAAGTTCAACAAAATTGTTAGTTATCAGATAGATATAATCGAGAGTATAAGGTCTGTCGGGGTGCCGGGCAAGCTGAACCCGCTGCCATCTACTTAAATCCTTATATAAACCTTCCTTCAACTGCTTAACCTTTTGTTCAATCCTTCTAATTTCCTTTTCTATATCAAGGTTTTCTGAATACTTTCTCATCTCCTCAAGTTTGGCCTCTAACTCAACAATAGGCTTTTCAAAATCTAAAATTGTTTTTGCCATAACTAAATGCGTTTACTCCACATCTTATTTAGAGTTTTTCCAAGTATTTCCAAATCAAGCCACATATTTTGATTCTTAGCATAAAGTATATCTAATTTTTCTGTATTTCCTCCATTGCTATTTTCTATATACCAGTAACCGGTTAAACCTTTTTTCCCGAGATACAGGTTATTTATATTATTTTGATTTCTTGGACCAACAAAACTTACTTTACCTGAAAAAATCTGAGGAACATTTAAGATAAAATTCTTAAAATCACTCTTCTTTTTACTTACTATGGTGGCGAAATATATGAAAGGATAAATAAAAAACAAAACTATAAGAGCCACAGAATAATCAAAAGAAGCTTTGATAAATTTTAATATAGGGTTAGAAATATTGTACTGTATGTCAAAAATAGAGAGATCATCGAGGAAAGAAACGGAAGTTTTTCCGACTAAAAAATCTAAATTATTTCCAATAATCTTGAATTCAACATCTTCGTTCTGGCATTCAGCAACAATCGACATCATTTTATTATAAGGCAACTCTTCGGAAGAAAAAATTACTTCACTTACGTTTCTTTCCTTGATTATTTTCTTAATATTGTGAATACTTCCAACTACCTGAAAACCATTTATATCCTTTCCGATATCGGCCTGTGAAATACCGATTAAACCGGTTATATGATGATAATCTGTATTTCTGGAATTGATTTTATCAGCTATTTGAATAGCAGGTTTATTAACACCAACGATTAAAGTTCTTTTAGCCGAGATTTCCTCAGAGCTTTCAATTTTAAAGAATATTTTTAAAATTATTCTCCATAGACTTAAGCTGAATAATAACAAAAGATAAGTGATAATTACAACAGCGCGGCTATAGGCATATTGTTTGAAGAAAAAGGTAAAAGCTGAAAGGATAAAAAAACCGACAGCAATCCCGCTGAAATTTTTCAACACAGATATCTTATTTTTCTTATAAATTCCTAATAATGCAGAGACAATTATTTGCAGAAGAGCCGGTACAGTATAGACTTTAATTAAATCTTCAGCATCGAAACCTTTCCATGTTGTAAAATTCATATATATCTTTGCCGCAACAAAAAGTGACAAATCGAAAACTATAAAATCTAAAAGGATATAAAGCAGCATAAATATTCGTCTGCCAAGAAATGCAATAATATTTCTAACCCAAATTGCAGAACGTAAAATGAATTCAATTAAAAATGAGCTGGATAAATGTTTCTTTACGAATAAATGCATAGCATTATAGAAATACCTTGTTTCATCCAGATTACTTCTCTTAGTGCTCTCCCCCTTATAATGGATTATTTGCGTGGAATGAACATAAAAGACCTTAAAACCGGCTTTCTGAATCCTATAGCACAAATCAAGATCTTCTCCGTACATAAAAAATTCTTCATCCAGACCGCCTACTTTCTCAAAAGCTTCCCTTGTCAACATCATAAAAGACCCAGATACAGCATCAACCTCATAAGTTTCATTTTCATTCAAATAAGTAAGATTATATCTTGCGAATAATGGGCTTTCGAGGAAAGAGAGAACTGAGCCCGGTAACTTTGCTGAAGGCGGTCCATGGTCCGGGAAAACTTCTTCTGCATGCAAGCTGCAAAGTGCCGTCAGGGTTTAAGATTTTACATCCTGCGAGACCAGCATCCGGATTAGACTCAAAAAAATCAATCATTTTCTTAAAGGTATCTTCACTTACAACCACATCAGGATTTAACAATAGAATATATCTCCCTATTGCTGCAGCTAACCCGATATTATTTGCTTTACTAAAGCCTAGATTTTCCTCGTTAATAATTAATTTTATTCCGCCAAATGGAAGTAGTTTTTCCCTTATGAATTCTATGCTGCCGTCTTCAGAATGATTATCTACAATAATAATTTCAGTTTTAATATTGGATAGAGCTTTTTGAATAGAATAGATTAAATTCTGAAGAAATTCTTTTACATTATAATTAACAATGATTATGGATAAATCCATGCAAATCCTTTTAAATTCAAATAGCACGCAGATGACGCTGATCGAACAGATTTTCGCCGATAAATTTTTTACAGTAGACAGATTTATTATTGCAATTTAAATTATGCTATTTTCAAACTTTAAAATCTGCGGTTATCCTGACTAATCTGCGTCATCTGTTTGTTATTTTGGTTTTTATTTGTAAAAATTTTTCTTCTAATTTCAGGTTTCTTTCCAAAATTAAGTAGAAGCCCTACTTCAATGTCGGTTGCTTTTAAATAATTGATTAATTGTAATTCATGTTCCTTCATTAAGCATTCTGCTGCTTTTAATTCTATTATAACCTTTCCATTTACAATCAAATCTGCAAAATATTCTCCAACAAGCACATCATTATAATAAACACTTATTGGCTCTTGTCTTTCTACAAAAAGTTCCAGATTCTCAAGTTCAATTTTAAGAGCGTTTTCATAAACTTTTTCCAAAAATCCAAAACCTAATGTATTATATACTTTGTAAAAAGCTTGAATGATTGTAGAAGTTAGTTCTTTTAAATAAATATTCCTCCATTTATTCTCCTTTAATAGTATGCAGATGACACTGATTAACAGATTAATGAAATTGTTGTCTTTTATATTTAAGTTATATTTGTCCTCAAATTTAAAATCTGCGATTATCTTGCCTAATCTGCGTCATCTGCGTGCTATTCTCTCTGGGTCATCTGTGTGCTATTCTCAGAGTAATCCGAGTATGCTTCTAACCCTTAATATCCACACCATAAAAATGGCTTCGCGGACAATTTTACGTGACATCTTTGAAGACCCCATACTTCTATCAATAAAGATTATTGGAATTTCACCGATTGTAAATCCTTTTTTCCAGGCTTTAAATGTCATCTCAATTTGGAAAGCATAACCGTTGGATTTTACATTATCAAAATTGAAAGCTTCAAGGACATTTCTTTTAAAACATTTGAATCCGCCAGTTGCATCATGAACAGGTAATCCAGTAATTATCCTAGTATAAAAATTAGCAAAGTAACTTAACATCAATCTTCTCATGGGCCAGTGTACCACATTAACACCCATAGTATATCTGCTTCCAATAACCAGATCAAATTCCCTTGCAGCCTTAAGAAAATTTTTAATCTCTCTGGGGTCGTGAGAGTAATCGGCATCCATTTCGAGAATAAACAAGTAATCGTTCTTCAAAGCAAATTTGAAACCTTCGACATAAGCCGTACCCAGACCTAATTTTTTTGCTCTCCTGATAAGCTTTACTCTTTCTGAAGTTTTCGATAATTCTTCAACATAATCTCCGGTTCCATCAGGGGAATTATCATCCACAACTAAAATATCAGCCTTCTCATATCTTCCAAGGACATCAGGTATCAGCTTTTGAATATTCTCAAGCTCATTATAAGTTGGAATTATTACTAGAATTTCTTGCGTCATACTCTTTATTTTTGCTCTAATTATAGTGTCCTTTTGCAAAAAGAACCACGAATATAGTCCTAAATAGTATTTTAAAATCCATCCTTAAGGACATATTTTCGATATAGAAGAGATCGTATCTCAGTTTAATTTTCACATCATCAACAGTTTCATCATATTTGTGCTTAACCTGAGCCCAACCGGTTATTCCGGGTCTTACTTTTAATCTGCGTTTATAATATTTTATTTCTTTCGCCAGCATTTCAACAAAAAAAGGTCTTTCCGGTCTTGGACCAACCAAACTCATTTCACCTTTTAAGACATTATACATTTGAGGTATTTCATCAATTCTAACTTTTCTTATAAATTTACCAGTTTTAGTTATGCGCGGATCATCTTTTTGAGACCATACAGGGCCGGTTAATTTTTCCGCATCATTAAACATTGAACGGAACTTTACAATTTTAAACACTGTATTATTCATTCCACATCGAGTTTGTTTGAAAAAAACAGGTCCTTCACTTTCAATTTTTATAGCTACAGCTGTCGGTATTGTGACGGGTAAGGTAACAATCAGAATAATGAAAGATACTATAACATCTATAATTCTTTTTAATTTCTTCTCCCATTCGGGCATTAATTGAGGCATTATATCAATAAGAGGAAGGCCGTATATTTGAGAAGTTCTTGCTTGACCGCTTAAAATTTCATATAAGTCAGGGACTATTTTTAGCCCGACATTTTTAGGTTCGCATCTGGCAATTAAGTCTATAAGTATATTATTATCACTTTTATCAAGTGCAATAATGATTTCTTTTGTGTTTGTAGCATCAATTACATTAGGAAGTTTCATCTATAAACCCAAGAACCTGCACATTTTTATATTCCTGCCCAATACTTGCTCCATTAACTGAAATATATCCTTTGATATCTAGTCCTAAAGCTCTATACTCTAAAATCTGATCATGAACTTCATGAGCTTTTTCATTAAATCCTACAATTAAAGCATTCTTTCTGCCATACCCTTTAATAAGTAAACTTCTTTGTATGCTTCTTATTATCAATCTACCCGAACCCACTAACACCAAAAATAATCCCCAGTAGACAAATATTAATATCCTGGTTGAAGAGGAAATTCCATGAATATAGTCATCGATAAATATTAAAAAGAAAAGGATGAATATTCCGACAAAGGAAGCCTTAAAAAGAGTTGCCAAGTTCGTCAAACCGGGAAGCAGCAAACCATGTCCTGTACATTCCAACGAAAGTAAAAATAACAATCCAGTAGAAGTACATTACAATCATAGTTATTGGAAATTCAGGAATAGTTAAAAGTTTAAACCACCCTGTTTGTACCCGAAAGACAAAATAAAAAAACCAGGCAAGATTAATTGCAAAAAAATCAACCAGGAGAACAAATATCTTCTCAGTGTTTTTATTCATACCTAATTAATGATATTTGGACTGAAAATATAGAATGTTACCTTTATGATTTTACAATACAACTGCATATTAATCATTCACAAAAGCAGTAATGCAGATTAATCGACCTACGATTTCCGACTCATATCTCTTAAAACCGGATTTTTTTAATAATTCATCCAGCTGACCTTTTGAATAAAAATAGACCGGACATCCTTTTAATGAAAGTCTTATTTTTCTTAAGAAAGCTCTCCATGTTGCGGAACGGGGGAAGCTAAAAATTACCCGGTCTTTAGAAACATCATGCATCTTTTTAATAACATTAAATGGCTGACTAATATAATCAAATAGGCCAATTCCGATAACTACATCATACTTTGAATCTGAATTAAAAGTCAAAAGATCACCAACATAAAAATCGCATTTTTCTATTAAATTTTCTTTTTCAGCCCTTTCTTTACACACTTTAATCATATTGTCAGCTATATCAATTCCGGTGACTTTTGAAGCATTATTTTTTGCAAATTCAATAGAATACAGTCCTGTACCGCAACCAACATCTAAAAAGGTCATGCCGGTAATAGGTTTACTCTTTTGAATAGTGTAATTGAATCTGGCATACATATCCCATCTGAATTTTTTATCCAGCCAGTTTGATATGCTGCTTTTGCCATGTGTATAAATTGAATCAAAAGTCTGAACTTCTTTATCCCAATATTTTTTCTGAATATCTAGCTCGCCATTCATAAATTTAAGGCCTCCTTTATTGATTGAAATTCAAAATTAGACAATAATTTTGATAATTTATCTTCTGTTTCATCTAAGTTTGTATAATGTCTAATACTCTTAAAAAAGGGAAGATTCTGTTTTGGCTGTTCCGAATCAAGTTCCCAAGGATGAATATAAAATACAACGGGTCTTCCCTGTTTATTGCATATTTCGATTAATTTTTGCGAAAAGAATATATGGAAAAATCCTAAAATAAGCTCCACCACTGCAAGGAACCTTTTTACCTAAATACTTTTGCAACACTTAAAGGAACTTCGGTTAAACCATTTATCTGATGAATATCTAATTCCGAATCAGGAATACCATAATCCGGATGAAATCCAATCGGAAATATTGAAGAATCATATTTAATTCCGTATTTTTCTAATATGGGCAATGCCCAGATAGTCTTATTTGTAATGGTAAAGGAAGGTGCTCTAAAACCTATAATCGGCTTATTTATAATTGTACTCATTATATCCAGAGCTTTGTTAATATCTTTTTCAAACTCATCCGGGTGTCATCCGGGTTAATAGAGTGTGCGAATATCCATGAGTTGCGATTTCATGTCCATGATCTTCAATTTCTTTAAATAAAAAAGGTACTTTTTCGGCTATCCACCCAAGCACAAAAAATGTAGCATTAACGTTATGTTTTTGACAGCAGGCGCAATATTCTTCTTGTATTTTCTACAACCCGGAATTCCTGTTTATTCCATTCTTTTATATCAATATTAAGATTATAGGCGCAGAACCAATCTTCTACATCTACGGTAAAAATATTCTTCATATCCTTATAAAATTAATTAAGAAAAATATTTAATATACTTAAAAAATCCTAATGCTTAAGCTCAATTAATCGCATGGAAATGTATGAATATAAAATTTCAGAAATAATTCCTTTTGATATAGAATAGTAGATTTTGTACTCTTTTTCTTATAAAGAAGGGAATAAAAGCAAAACTATATTGCAAAAAATTCAATACAAAAGCTTTTTTATAATTAGGATAATCATAACGGTATTGTTTAATTAGAGAGAGGATTGTCTTTGCAGCAAGTTTTTGGTTACTAACAGATAGATTTTGTCCTGCGTTTGTATATAAAAGGAAATATTCTTGATAATTATAAAACTTTCCTATTTTTCCTAGCCTTAACCATAACTCCCAATCTTCCACAAATCTAACTTTCTTATACCCGCCAATATCTTTAACCGCTTTTTTTCGGTACAAAACCGTATTGTGGCAGAAAGGATTTGCGTAAAGTGCATTATTTCTAATTTGACTATTTTTTTCTCTTTTAAAAATCTATATAATTCATTCCCGGATTTATCAACCATAATAGCTCCCCCACCAACTACTATAATCTCTTTATTATTTTCAAGATAATTGAACTGTTTTAATAACTTATCAGGATCATACCACTGATCATCATCATCTAATCTTGCAATATATTCCCCCCGGGCTTGTTCAATTCCAAAATTTAAATAATCCGAAATTGCAAGATCATTAGATTTTTTAACATAAAAGTATCTGATTCTCTTATCATGACTAAAACTACTTACAACTTCTTTTGTATTATCTGTGGATTCGTTATCTATAATAATTAATTCCCACATTTTGAAGTTTTGTTTAATTATACTATCAATGGCATTTCTTATCCATGAGCCTCGGTTATAAGTAGGCATAATTATACT
The DNA here is from genome assembly GCA_963848195.1 of uncultured Ignavibacteriales bacterium. Lineage (GTDB taxonomy): Bacteria > Bacteroidota > Ignavibacteria > Ignavibacteriales > Ignavibacteriaceae > CAVQBP01. Next base: position 187,187 of record CAWKCY010000005.1, read on the forward strand.
AACTCTTATTTCATCCGAATTGTTCATTTTATAAAGGATTGGTAAATAATTAGAAAAACATTAATTTCCGAATCAGTTCCATTGAAATTAGTTATAATAAAAAAATATCTGTTATTTAAATATAATTCTTATTTGATAATGAAGTTTTTTTAGACTTCTTAATCCTTAAAATAAGTAGAATCCCATCTATTGTCCCTTTCCATAGGGATATAAATGATTTTTTTAAATTAAGCCTTTTGCCTGGATTCATAATAAAAGATTGAAACATTTTTAACGATTTTAATATAGACACCAAAACAGAAAAAAAAATTACATATAAACGGTAAAGAATAAAATAGTTACAAAAGAACCATAAACGATTTCGTGTATAATAATAAGAGTATAATGGAGTATATTCATCCCACCCTTTGCCTCCACCGCTCTTATGATAAATAATAGAATTATTGTTATAAACAATTTTAAAATGCCTTCCTACCCTCAAAGAAAAGTCGAGGTCTTCCAAATACATAAAAAATTTTTCTTCTAAAATACCTACCCTTTCAAACACTTCTTTACGCACAAGCATAAAGCACCCTTCGGCTAATGTAATCTCTCTTTTTTCATTAGCAAAATTTTTACTATTCTTACCTTGAAATTCTGCCACACCCGTACATTTTAAAAAATCGACTCTTCCCCCTGCACAATAGATTGTATCGGGATACTCTTTATAGAATACTTTTCCTGAAACAATACCAACAGACTTATCAGCCATATCTTCCATCATAGGGTCTAAAAAATTCTCGGAAACTACTATATCATTGTTTACCAGTAAAACAAAATCTGCATCCATTTGTAAAGCATATTCAATACCCAGATTCATTCCGCCTGCATATCCTTTATTTTTGGGGGAAAAGATGAAATGAAGATCGGGATATTTCTTAAATAAAAGTCTGCCGCTGCCGTCAGTTGATGCATTATCAACAATAGTGATATTGATATAGTTGTAGTTTGTTTTTTTAAAAGATTCTATGCAGCTTACCGTATCATCATAACCATTATAATTAAGAATAACAGCATAAATTTGGGAATGACTTTTCATTTAATAAAATCCGGGGCCTGTCCGAAATAATTTTTATCATAATCTTTCGAAGCCTGAATCAATATTCTATAATATTTTTTATTGGTAAAAAACCACAAGTTTCTTTTAATAATTAGCACCATTTCGAAATACAATTTCGCTATTATTCCAAAGTGCAAATTAATTACTAATCTTCTATTCCTAATTGAATAGTATACCATTCTTGGAGTTCGTTTATCCTCACCTCTGGCTTTGTGATAAATGACTGCATCGGGAACATAGAGTATTTTCATATTCTTTTTAACGGCTCTTATTGAATATTCGATATCATCCAGATAGATAAATATTTTTTCATCTAGATAACCCAGGTTAGGTATATCTTTTATTCTTATACACATATAACAGCCGCTTACAAAATCAATTTCTCTTAAATCATTATTAAGCTTGATTTCTTCCCTATTTTTGCGGTAGTTTGAATGAATTGCCATTCCTCTAGAATGAATAATTTTTCCTCCATCATACCATATCAAATTTTTTTGCGGATAATAAAAAATTCTTCCCGTACCCAATGTAAAATCCGTATTTTTATCCATTTCACCGGTTAATATTTTAAAAGTGTCCGGTGATTCTAAGATAGTATCATTATTTAGGAGAATAGCATAATTATAATTGTTATCTACAGCATATCTGATCCCAATGTTATTACCTCCGGTAAATCCGAGATTATTATTCATTCTCAAAATTTTTATACCCGGGAATGCATTATTTAATTTTACAAAGGATTCATCCGTTGAGCAATTTTCAATAACAAGAATACTTTTATCCTTAACATTATTTCTTTTCAAAGAATCAATACATTCGCAGGTATCCTGCCAGTTGTTATAGTTAAGTAAAATAATTAGAAAGTCTTTATCCATCTTAAAAAAATTTATTTTTGTAAAAAATGAAAAATTTATTTTATCAGAAATAAATAACAGAAATATTACTAGAAAATATCAAATATAATTCTATTATGACTCTTTCCAAATGGCGGGCAGTTTTTCCTCTATTTCAATTTCTCCGAAATTTTTAGTCTTTTTTGAACCATGAGTTTTAACCCATGAAACCATTTTTCTTATACCATCTTCTAAAGGCGTTTTTTCTTTAATATTAAAGATTCTATCGGCTTTTTCATGGGAAGAATATGCATGTACGACTTCATTCCTTGGTTCCAGATATCTGAGTTGAGGATCGGCATCCATAGCATTTTTTACTTTTTCTATTAATTCTTTTATACTATAAGGTGTATCAGCCCCTACATTAAATATTTCATTATATGCTTTTTCAACTCTTATTGACTTAGCAATTACCGGGGCTACATCGCCAATATAACTAAAAGCCCTGGTCTGTTCACCGTTACCGAAAATAGTTAATGGTTTTTCTTGCAAAATCTGGTTCATAAAAATGCCGATAACATTTCTATACTTATCACCTATATTTTGCCTTTCGCCATAAACATTATGAGGTCTAAAAATTATGTAGTTTAATCCGAACATATCATGCGATATTTTTAATTCCTGTTCAACAGCAAATTTTGCAATTCCATAGGAATCTTCAGGTGCTGGAGTTATTTCTTCTCTCATAGGCAATTGATTCTTTCCGTAGACAGCAATTGAGGAAGTAAATACAAAACATTTTACTTTATGAATGATGCTTTGGTTAATTAAGTTTATGCTCCCAATCAAATTATTATTATAATTAAATCTTTTGATAAAATGACTAAGACCTTCAGCTGCATATGCTGCCAGATGAAATACATATTCAATATTATTTTTTTTAAATACATTTTTAATTAATTCATAATCAAATATATCCCCTTTTATAAAATCGGCTTTTTTATTAACATTCTGCTCAAATCCACCGCTTAAATCATCTATTACAATAACTTTTTGGTCATCCTTAACAAGTTCGTCTACAACATGTGAACCTATAAAGCCTGCACCTCCTGTAACTAAAACACTCATTTTTAGAACTCCTATTTTTATAAATTAAATTCTAGAATTTTATTTCCTCTATCACTTAACACTATTATAACTAAATTTACCAAATTTGTTTCTTTTATAATCACGATATCCGAGAAATATCATTTTAATTTTTTCAATTTTATTTCTTTCATAGAGCAAAATTTTCATATAATCCTTAAAAAATACCTTTAGGTCAAATAATAAATAATGAGGAAATTGTTTACCATATTTTTTATAAACATACAGTCTATTTCTTGTTCTATAGTACCATCTTAAAGGGAAATGGTTAGTTGGAAAAACTTTTTTAAATATAAAAACTCTTGAAGTTGCAGCCCCCAATTTATGGTAAACAGACACTGAATTAAGTTGAAAAATTTTATATCCATTTGAAGTCAGTCTTAGACAAAATTCATTATCTACATAATCAATGAAAAATTTTTCTAAAAAGTAACCTATTTTTTCAAAAGTAGATAGTCTTATAATACAACCGCTGGTCATCGCAACCATAATTTTCTCAAGTCCCAAATTTGGAGGTTGTCTTGGATTCTCAACATGATTAACAAATGGTGATATAAGTCCAATCTTTTCATCTTTTTCAAATTCTTTTAACATATTTAATACTAGGTTATCAGAGATTCTACTATCCTGATCAATGGTTAAAAGAAAATCAAAACCATCTTCAATTGCCTTTTTAGCAGATTTATTAAGCACAGCAGCAATACCAATATTTCCATTATTGTCAATTATTTTAATTTTTGGATATGAAATGATTCTATTAACAACATCTGTTTTAACTTCTTCAGAGTTATCTACAATATATAAAAGTTCCAGCTGATCAAGATAACTCAGAATATTTGATATCATCTCTTCATCAGGATTATATAAGATTGTCACTCCAGCAACTCTTAACATTTAGAATTCTTCAAAATATTTTTGCAGGTAAATTTCCTTCATTTTTAAAAACTTCACAAGTTTTTCATTTTGAGTGTAGAAAAAATAGAATGCTTTTCTTCAACAGAGAAATAATATTTCCAGGTCACAATTAAAAAAATTGAAAGAAACATTATTGTAAAAACCACTTTAAAGTAAAGACCTATGGGGAAAAATGGAACAATCAACCCGGACATCATTATTAAAAACGATATACCGCTAAATTTAGATTCAAACTTGATAGAGAACTTTTTATATGCAACAGTATACATCATCGAGGCATCCAACCTGCAGCAATTAGATAGGCAAAAGCCGCTCCATTAATCCCCATTTTTCTATAAACAACCACATCAATAGAATATAAAAAGGTAATTCTGCAAGATTCAGTAATGTGGGTATTTTGGGATTCCCAATTCCCTGGAAAAAATTATTAGGAATTATGGAAATAGAATTCATTAATATTCCAACAGATAAAAGCTGCAGTACAAGATAACTCTGAAGAGCAAACTCACTGCCCAGCCACAATTTCATACCTTCAAAAGAAAACATTGCAATCAAGAAAACCATGGGATATATAAGTAAAAATACAAATTTTGCTCCCCTAAGGAATATTTTTTTTGAAAGGAGAGGATTACTAAAAAAACTTGCTGAAAATATAGGGAATAGAACCCCCGATAATGCACCGGGTATTAAGAGTAATTTTGTTACAATTTCATAAGGAGTTGCATAATATGTTATTGCAGCGGCAGAAATCAGTGCCCCAATAAGAAATCTATCGGAATAAAGAATAATAGGACCTACAATATTAGCCAATGTAATCCAGATGCTGAATCTTAAAACCGGTCTGATTGAATTAAAATCAAAGACAATCTCGTTTTTTATATTTTTATTTACTTTAAAACATTGTAATAAATATAAGATCCATATAATTATCCTTAACACAATTAAAAAGATAACAATCCAGAAGAGGCTATTAGTAATTAGCAAAACAAGAAGGGGGCCTAAAAAAGTAAATATTCCGAGCGAAACTCTCATAATATTTATAATACCAAATTTTTGATATGCTTCTAAAACTCCTCTCAGGCCTGGTAGTTGATACAATTGGAATTGATATAGCAAGGACGTAAAATGTGTTTATAGTTTCTTGATGAAATTTATCGGAAATTTTAAAGATATTTACAAGGGAAGGAATAAAAAACGATATACATACCGCGAAAAAAATGCTAACTGACAACATTAAAAACAACGAAGTCCAGAATATTCTAGACATTTGCTCTATTTGATTTGCTCCGATCTTTTCTGCAATAATTTTAGTAAGTCCTTTTCCAATACCAAAGTCAAAAAAACTAAAATATCCAATAACCATCCATGCAAGATTTAAAATTCCAAATCTTTCAGCTCCTAAGCCTTTTATTAATGGAGGAATAAGAACTAAGGCAAAAATTAAGGGAATACCATATCCCAGAAGATTGAAGATGGTATTTTTAGCTATGGAACTCCCGCTATAATTTAATTCTAAAGCATCAGGATCTTCCAAATTAACTTTCTTTGCATATTTAAAGAATGATTAAACTCTATTTTCAAATGTTATTTGCTGTATTCCTCTAAAATAATAAACTAGAACGTTTTATTGATAGGGTTATGATATTTTAATATGGCATTATATGAGAATTATGAGGATTTTAAAGTTCCAAGATTTTTCCTATATATTTATTTGGTGACTTTTTATATTTGTTCCCCGCCATTTTATTTAAAAAAGGCAAGTATAGCAAAATCATAATTAAACTGCCAAAGTAATAGGGGAGCCTGGTAATCATTACTAAAAAAGAAAATCCTACAACAAGATAAAGATAAACAAGAAAAGCAAATGCGACTAAACTCTTTTCCTCATAAAATTTGAACCAAAGCCATGTAATTAATCATCCAAGAAAATAAGGTACAAGCAATGCACCCGGTACACCAAAATCAGCATGTAATTCACGTATATAAGTCCTGTATTTGTCCACATAGGGATATAATATCCTTTTTGAAAGTCTTTTGGTCTCTCAACCGCACCAAGTTTTGCCAGCATATCATAAAACAATAAAAAAGAATTTTGGCCGAACTTTGTATTTTCTCCATCTGATTTAAGATATTGACTTAGAACACCTACATCACTGCTAAGGTACAAATAAACAGAAGGTGTTATAATATAATTATCTTTTAGTTGTTTAAGCTCTCTGCTTGTACCGACGTAATTTTCGAAAGAACCTCGCGTAATTCTAACAAAAGATGTACTGGCAATTAAAAAAATTAATAATATCGCAGAAGCAAAAAATGCATTTCTTTTTGAAAATTTAAATCTAATATAGGCAGTATCTTTAAGAAGATTTCTAAAAAGGAAAAAAGAGAACAAAAATTCCATAAATGCAAACAATATTCCTGCTCTGCCTGCAGTTGATAATTCCTGAATAACAATTCCTAAAAAAGGAAAGAAAGTTAAAAGGGAAAATCTGCCTTTATAGGCTGCATATATTCCCGAAAAAAATACGGCAATATAGCCGAAGCCAAGAATGGAGATATAGGGGATAGTCTTTATTTCACCTTTACTCCCAAGCTTGTAAATCAAATTTGAATTAATAAAAACGGCAGTAATGCTTCCAAACATTTTTATTAAGATCCACCAATTCAAAATGGCAACAAATAGACATGCTAAACTAAAAAAAAATATAGAATATTTTAACGTAATTCCATCATCAATGAAAATCTTGAATGCAGAATTTGACTTTTTTGAAATGACCAAGATTTTAGGGTAGAGATTTCTTCCGCTTATTACTGTTGTTATTCCAAACAAAAAAGATAAAAATGTTGGATAATATAAAACCAGGTAATGGAATTAAATTGACATATGGAAGTAATTTTAATTCATATAAAAAGACTAAGCCGCCCCATATAAAACAGTAAATTGTAAGATGATTAATCCATTTTTTGAATAAAATCTTACCAAGGGCAATACCGGATATTGATACTATTGGAATTAATAAAGGAACATCAGGTGAATCAATACTTGATTTTATAAAAGTTAACAATTTTTTTTATGAAATTTGAACTTTTTACCTGAAGAGGATTATAAAATTCCTCTCTATTTAGTCCTTTTTCTGCGATAAAAATAAAAGGTATAAAAAGAAACAAAAAGAAAAGAAACTCCAAGAATAATTACGGATCTTTTAGGACCATATTTTAATTCCGGAGGTACAGCCTTATCAATAACCATAATGGTGGGAATACTTTTTTGTTCCTCAACTTTGGCCTGTTCAAACATAGGCAAAACTATTTCTAATATTTCTTCCTGTATTTTAACATCTCTGTAAGTTCTTAAATATTGAATTGATATCTTCGGCATTTCTTTGAACGGGTAAAGAATATTGGAGGTTGAGCTCAAATTTGGAGAATCTTTCATTTCTTGAACTTTAGCTTTTAAGAGATTTATTTCATCTGACACGTCTTTATATTGTGGAGAATTTTCGCCGTATTGCTGCTTCATAAAATAAGCTTCCATCTCTTTTTTAGTTAATTGGGATTCAATTTCAGCGGCAGCTTAACCGTAACTTCCAATTGTTCTGGTACAGCAACAATACCATATTTTCTTTGAAATTTAAAAAGTGAGTCCTCAGCATTTTTTAAATCCCTTACGTTCTGGACATAACGTTTTTCGATAAAAACCCTATTATTTCTTGCTCTTTCAATATTAAACTTGATATTTAGACTATCCACCAAATCAACCAGATAATTGGCAATCTCTGCACTAATTTTTGGATTTTTGTTAATTATGCTGAAATCAATCATACCATATTCATTAGGATCAGCTGAAATATCATCTCTAAAAGCCTTAATAGCCTTATCCATATTATTATCATCTATCCCATAGTATTTCATCAAATGAAATTTATTAATTACATCTGTCAATGCATTTCTGCTGTAATAATTCCGAGCAAAATATCTTCAGAAGTATTAGAAACACCGAATAATCTTGAACCAACCGAAGCAATGGATGATTTACTGCCTAACAGACTGGTTAGCCCCCCAATCCCATTTCTTCATTAGGAGGAATCATTATAGTAGCCGTGGCTTTATACTGTTTAGGCAATAAAAAAGCTACTAAAGTAGCTATTCCAACCACAATAATTAAGTTTATTATTAGAAATTTTTTCCATTTGTATAGAATATAAATATAATCAGGTTTTTTTATTTCTTTTTTTTGTGTTTCATCCATGATTTATTTCTAATTTCCCAATTATGTTCGGATTGTAAAATGTATATTAAACTCCAAACTTAATACATTTCTGCAACATATCGCAATATAATTTTAAGGTATAATCCCCCCTGAATAGATTCTCTATAGTTTTTTTAAGGGATCATACACAACCCATCCGTTTTTTGGAGGAAGAGTAAAAATTGTAGTTGAACACAACCCAGTATAAAGTGATTTATTAGCATTATAGTCAAACCAGCCGTTAGGCTTACCTATATTTACTTGCCATTCACGGAATGGATTTCGATTAACACATACGATAACACCATTATTATAGACTATTGTTACTTGCCCCATAAAGTCCGAACTAGAAATATCATTATAAGTTTCCGGATGACTCCTAATATAATCAGATGCGGTTTTTAAAGATTCAGCATCTTGATAAAGAATTTTTATTGGTACAGCATCAGAAAAATCTTTCTGTACAGAAAAAACAAATTTATACTCAAATTCAGCATGCTCAATTATATTATATGATAACTCCGGGGTTGGAAGGTATCCGCCATGACCAAAAGCAAGTTCAGTAGCAATATATGATAATACGACATCTTTAGCAGCGGGATCCAATTTTGGTACATCCTTGTTATAAAAAAATGGGAAATAACCCACCCCATGTACAAATGCTTTGTCACGGAGTTTCAACATATCAAAATCGACGAATAAAGGGATATTATATCCGGGGGCGTAGGATGATGGTGTTATAAGTCTAGCTTCAAAATCGTCACAATAACCTTGATATAATATTTGCATCCCTCCTTCTCCCTGGACGGGGCCATCATGATTTTTTCTTAAAATAGGATATAGATCTCTATAGTGTTGCATTGTACCATGAAACATTCCTGCATCGGGAATTTGATAATCATAATCTATTCTATCGCCCGGATTTACGGAAGAATGAACATCAAGATAACTACCGTTTAATTCAGGGAAAGCGTCCTGAATTAATTTATTCCAGGAATCCGCATAAAATTTAGCTCTGGATGGTTTAAGTAGATAAGACTGATCTTCTTTATGAAAAGAATTCTTATATGCTTTAACTCTTTCATTACTAGTATTGCCGGAATGAATAGCTATATCTGATTCAGAGAAACCTGGACCGGTTGAACAGTTTTCAGAGTTGAGATAATAGTCAACATAATTTTCATGAAGTCCCACACGAAATCCAAAGCTTCTTGCTTCTGAAACTACAGAATTTAGTTTTTGATTACCCCCATAATATTTGTTTGCAGGCAATACGCATGGAAGACCGTCATCATAACCGGAATAGGACATATAAGAAGCATCAGCGCCATGATTTGCCTGCCAGTTGTGGATTTGGAGCCAGATATTTTTTACACCTGCTGCATATAATTTTTCCATATATTTCTGAGGAGACGGACTTACAAGCTGATCAAATCTTGGTCGAAAGTCCCAAATGATCCAATTGGTAGATTCATTTCTGTATTCCGAGATAGGATTTGGAATGTTTGGAAAGACATCTTCTATATTCAAAGAAGTTGTTAGATACAAAGTTTCATTTAATCTATTACGCACACCATTAGTTTTTTCATTATATAGAATAGTCTGGGCATATCTAACAGAACTTCTTGAATATTTTGAACCATTCAGGGGATAAATTTGAGAAGCATTTGTCAATTCCCAGTCAGTAAAGAAAGATGTAAACATATTATTTGCGTACAAAATGTAGAATAGAGGAATATACGGTACTTCAATTGCTTCCGGTTCGCGGGCCTCTTCACATCTATCAAGTCCCAAAGAGACAACATTATTTGAAAATTTTTTATCAATTTCAACATTGATAATTAAGGTTCTACCTGAAATCTTAATTTTTATATTATATTGAATAGAATCAATATTTTTATATTTCATCATCCAGGAAGTGATAACTATATTTCCTTGGAGAATCATGTGATTCAAGCATAAATATGAAACATCCTTGTCGTAAGGGTATATAATTTTATTTTCAAAGATGACGCAAATTCCGCCGAAATTACTTGGAAGGAATGAAGTTCCATTTTCTGCATAGGCTCTTAAAACATTAAATGTACCACCGTTTTTAGTTTCTCCCGGAAGAAGAGAATATTCATAACATAAGGAGCTATCCAGATAAAATTTATATGAATTTGTTTTTGAATCAAACAAAACTGAATTTTTGCCAGGTATTGGTGTGGGCTGAACACCTAAGGATTGACTATAAAATGAAGGAAGAGACAGGATAGTTATAACAAGAAAAAAATACAGAGTTTTTTTATACACATGAAATCCTGCTCAGCATATTATTATTTATCAAGACTATATAATACCTATTTAGATTCAATTAGGAAAGTCATTTGATTAAAACCATTTTCTTAATTGAAGAATAATTTTCAGTCTGAAGTTTATAAAAATAAATTCCGCTTGACAGATTATTTCCATTGAATTTAACAATATAGCTTCCGGCAGGTTTAAGTTCATTTACCAGCGTCGAAATCTCCTTGCCTAATACGTTGTATATTTTTAATGTTATGAATTCTGATTTAATTAAATCATACTTTATTTCAGTAACCAGATTAAAAGGATTTGGGAAGTTTTGGTAAAATTGAAATTTTTTAGGCCCGGAGATTGTAGTAAATTTCCAAGTTGGAGACATATATTCATAACCTTTAGAACTTACTGTTTTTATTCGCCAATAGTAAGTACTTAAATAATCAAGAGACTCTAGGGTAAGTGAAGTATCTTTCATGCCTCTAAAATCAAAAATTATTTTATTGAAAACTGAATCATTTGAAATTTGAACCCGATAAGACGCTACATGCTCCACAATACTCCATTTTAAGGTAGGAGTAAGAGATATTTCAGTCGAATTATTTAATGGAATTTCCGGATTTGATATTAAAACAGGATTTACAGTAATAAACCAAAAAATATTCGACAAATACTTGTTGTTGTCTTTACTTAAAGTTACAATGCGCCAATAATATTTTGTATTATAATTAAGTGAATCGATATTAATTAGGGTATCACTTAAATCTGAATAATCGTGAATTATATTTTCAAAAGTTGAATCCGTAGAAATTTGAAATCTAAAGAAATTTGGCTGATAGGCATTACTCCACATGAATAAAATTGAATTAGGAATATTGGTTGCACCATTTACAGGTAATAACAGATTTGATGTTCTATAATTATTCTTGAGTACTGTATCGCCAAGCACTTCATCATTCTTATACATACCTACTAAATATGTAGAATCTGTATAGAATTTTCCTACATCCATAATTTTTTCTTTTGTTTCAACAATTCCGATAGATGGTAATGTAATTATCAGATATGAAATCCAGGCGGTAGGAGAATAACGAAATTCATAATATTCTTGTGCGGTTTCAGAAATATTAAAAAGCTTATAATCAATTAACTTCAGGTAGCTAAATCCTATAAATGTACCATCAGTAATAGAATCATCAAAATAAATAAACGCGTAATTTATGTTCGGAACTTTGTTGACATAAAATTTGCCATCTATGTATGCCCAATATTCTTTACTTATATAGATGCTATCCTCATAATAAGATTTCGAAGTTATTTCTCTGAATCCATTGTTTAATGTATCGGTAATTTCTTTTACTATGCCATAATAAAACTTATTTCTAGTAGAGCCAGCCTGATAATACCATTTATTACCTATCGCAAGAGGGAATGAAGTATTTGATGGTGGTTTAGTTAAAAAAGATCTATAAGCTGACCAGAATATCTCATTATCGACTTTTGCCCCTACACGCCAAAAATATTTAGTATTATAAGCGAGATTCACTGTAAGTACACTATCAGTTAAATTATTCGAGTCAATTACGGAAGAATTAAATAAAGAATCAGTGGAAACCTGTACCCTGTAATTGATTGAAAATGCGGTTTTATACCACTTTAATAAAAGATTCTTTGGATTTACAATCGAATAATTTGTTGGTGATAATAGATATGGTATTTTACCAATTGTTGTAAACTTCCAAATCTAAGACCAACTTCCAAAAACGTTGTTTATTTTTGCTCTAACTCTCCAATTATAAAGAGTATTTTCAGACAATCCAGTTACTTCAATATTGTTGTTCGAGATCGTACTATCTGTATAAAAGGTAGAGTTAAAAGAAGAATCTGTGGAAATTTGTAATTCATAACGGTCAGCTTCAAAAAACTTATTAGTCCATCCAAAAGTAGTTTTAATTCCTGCTTCAACAGTATTATTGGGAGGTTGAGCCGGGATAGGAGCTTCTTTTATATGGGTTAGTGGTACCCAGTTTTCTCCTTTATCTGTTGTCTTAAGTATTTCCCCATATGCTCCAACAATAATACCGGTGGTTGAATCTGCAAAATAAATATCCGATAAATAATTATCGTATAAGTAATTACTTATCCTGCTATTAACCGCCCTCCATGTAGTACCCCCATCCGTGGTCTTAAGGATGGTTCCTTTATCACCAACAGTTACTGCATTATTAATATCTATAAAAAATATACCATATAATGAAACTGAAGTACTGCTCGAAACCTTTTGCCAATCAACTCCTCCGTTTGTAGTTTTAACAACTGAACCGTTTTTTCCAACAGCTATTCCATTATCTGAATTATAAAAAGAAATATCGTATAAATCATCTGTAGTTATTTTATTCTGTTCAATCCAGGAATATCCGTTATTTGTAGTCCTTAATATCTTTCCGGTATTTCCGACTATTATTCCTACTGTTTCATCAGCAAAAGATACACTGTTTATACCAATATTATGGGAATTTTGTTGACTCCAGTCAGAACCACCATTTGTAGTTCTCAAAATTCCTGCATCGACAATTATTCCATTATTTATATCCGAAAAAGAAACGCAATGCAAGTTTGTTCCGAAGAGCCCTCCAGTTATAGCAGGATTCTGGGTTATCCAGGTTACTCCGCCGTTTGTTGTTTTAAGAATTAAATCATTACTACCGACAGCAAATCCCTTTACTTTATCAATAAAGGTTATACTTTCTATTTGTTGTGCTGTGTTGCTTTCCTGTAAATTCCATGTTATTCCTCCATCTGTTGTATGGATAATAATTCCATTATTACCTACTGCCCAACCATCAGTTAAAGAAACAAAGTACACACCGTACAAAGGACTTTCGATGCTTATATCAGATTTTATTCCTACTTTATTCTGTGCAAATGTATTAAATAGTAATATAAAAGAAGTTATTAAGAAGAAGCTAAATTTTTTCATGGAAGTCTAAATTTACTTGATTAAAACCATTTTTTTAATAGACGAATAATTTCCTGCCTGAAGTTTATAGAAATAAATTCCGCTTGAAAGATTATTTCCGTTAAATATGAATTTCATATGTTCCAGCAGGTTTTTCTTCATTGACAAGAGTTGCAACTTCTCTTCCAAGAATGTTATAAACTGTAATTGATATAAAGCCTGATTTAGGAATTTGATATTCAATTGTTGTTGTTGGATTGAAGGGATTGGGATAATTTTGATTGAGTTTGTAAATCCGGGGAGATAAATTATTTTGATTTCCGACATTTGTAAATCCACCATTAGTGGTTCTATATAATTTATGATCACCTAAAGCCCATGCGTTTAGTGAATCCACACAACTAACCTTAGTCAGATATGAATAAGGATAAAAAGATTGTGAAATCCAGTGTTCCCCTGCATCAGAAGTATATAAAATTTTATCAGAACCTATTGCCCATGCAAATCTGCTCCCGAATGTCTGAATTGAATTTAATTGTGACCCATCAGAATCAAATATGTTATTCCAGGACAATCCGCTATCGGTTGTTTTTTCAATTCCTATACCGCCAACAATCAAACCAGTACTATTATTTATGAATTGAATACCAAACATCGAAACTGCCATGGGTATATTTATTTGATTCCAGCTTATTCCGCCATCAGTTGATTTATAAGCATAGGAGTAAACTCCTACAACATACCCTATTGAATCATTAATAAACGCCACATCCATATTAGCTATTGATCCCTGTGTGGGGTAACCTACCCAATGAATTCCGCCGTCAGTTGTTTTAAGAATTTTAGTGAATGTACATATCCATCCATTTAATTCATCATGAAAGAATATATTTCCTAAATTTTCTGTTTCATTTGTTGGAATTAAATCCCAGTCATTTCCGCCATTTGTGGTTTTATATATTGTTCCGCTACTACCAGTCGCAAAACCAATATTGCGGTTTAAAAAATATAAATTACTTATTATGTTATTAGTAGTTATTAAATTATCCCAACTATATCCCCCATCAGTTGTCTTAAGAATAGCATGTGAACTGGAAAGGAAACTAGTGGATGCATATCCGATATTACTATCAATAAAACATATTGATGAAATATCTTCTTTGAATGTGTATATTAATTCCCATCCCTTCTGTACGGAATAGTTGTTTGATTGGCAAAAAGCAATAAATGAAATGATAAATAGAAAGTATAATTTTTTCATAAATTCCCCTTAAAAATCTCTGTAACTTAATGTATTATATTAAATTTTCATTATTTAATTAATCACTTGATTTTATAAGTAATTTATAATCAAATTTCATTCCTAAAATTCTATTAAATAAAAGTTCTTTAAGAATTCGATTTTTATCCTTATTTAAGTAAAAAAAATTACTGGTTTTTCAAAATTGAGATAGGAAAATAACTTTCATTAAAGAGAACGTCAATTATTTATCTAACAGCCGTCAAACAGCCGGTAAATCTAACCCAACATAAACTTAACGGGCTTACAAATATTCGTGTTAATCTATGCTCAGTAAATCAAATACAGCTAATATATCACCGGATTTTTACAATATTTTGATAATATCAAACCTGTCCCTTTCTCCCATTGTCTAATACTAAATAGTAAATTTATTTAAATTTTTAGTCCTTGACATTATCTATCTTAAATATTTATTTTAGAAGTGAAAATGGAGGATGTTTTTATAGAAGATTTGCTACAGGCATAAAAATTGTTTAATTTTTTATACCGGAGTAGCAAAGATTTTTCCGATTTGAGCTCACTCTGGTCGGTTTTTTTGTTTTTAGCCGGCATAAAAAGTAAAAAATGAAACTTTTTTGAAAGGAAATGTGTATATATAAATAATTTGATACCAATATTGAGGAATCTGTTTTCAACCATAAAAAAGGAAGGCGAAGATGAAAACCGTAAAAGCAAAAATCGATAATCCTTTATCTGATTTAATCAGCGATGATATTTATGAACTATTGAATACACATGGATTGATTGATGAAAAATCAGTTAGAGATTATCAAATAAGAAAGACATTTAAACAATTGCGTTCAAATAAGGTGAGTGCGGGGGATGCAATTGATACAATAAGGGAAGAGTATCCATATTTGCAATTTGACACTATAAGAAAAATTGTTTATCAAATCAGCAAATAATTTCTTGATTTATAATTGGTTAGGGTTTATATTTAACTGACTCTTTCAAAGGGTTCTCCCCTGCCCTTTGATGGTAACGAGTCGAGCCCAGTGGTACCCCCATCACTGGGCTTTTTTTTTGATTACAAGATTGCAAGATTGTAGTTTGAGGGGAATTTTAACTTGAACTTGCTCTTCATCTGTTGTAACTTTGTAAAATTAAACTTTTATAGTATTTGGAGATATTATGGCTAAAGCGGTTAAGAAAAGAAATATTCGTACTGTAAAGAAGGTTGTTGTTTCTCCTTTTAATATTTATTGGCAGAAAAAAAATTATCTCTTTTTATTTTTAGGTATTGTACTGTTATTCGGCGGATATTATTTTATGAGTATTAATCCATGGGATAGTTTTCCAGCTTTATATATTTCACCTATTATTCTAGTTATAGCCTATGTGGTAATTTTCCCCGCTTCAATACTTTTTAGGTCGAAAAATAATACTGAAAAGACTGAGACGGGAGAAATTGATTCCAATAAAACTAAAAATAAGACTTAAGTTTAACTTTATCTGATTAATTACTTCAAAATCTTTAATTGACTAAACTTACTACTGATCAATTAATTAATTTGAATCTGCTTCTTTCGGTGGAGGGGATAGGGCCGGGAAAAATTCGAGTCCTTCTTTCTAAGTTCAAATCCATTGAAAAAATACTCTCGGCAGATTTTAATTCGCTTGTATCATCAAGCGGCATCAGCATAAATCTGGCAAAAAGAATTCAGAGAGTTAATAATTGCAGGAAAAATAATGCCGATTCAGTAGTTTCAGAACTTGAGAAATTAGATAAGCTGAACGCGCGGGTAATTACTGTCTGGGATACGGAATATCCGCCGTTACTAAAAAAAATATATGACCCTCCCCTCCTTTTTTACTGCATAGGTGAATTTAAGGAAATAGACAATTATTCAATTGCCGTAGTTGGCACAAGAATGCCCACACATTACGGTAAAATCCAGGCAGAAAGGTTTTCGGGAGATCTGGCAAGACAGAATATTACGATTACGAGCGGGCTTGCCAGAGGGATTGATTCAATTGCTCATAGGACTGCATTAAAAAATAACGGGAGGACTATCGCTGTTATAGGTTCAGGTTTAGATGTAATTTACCCGCCGGAGAATAGAAATTTATTTAATGAAATTGCCGAAAAAGGGGTTGTTATTTCAGAATATAGATTGGGAACTAAGCCGGATGCACAAAATTTCCCGAGAAGGAATAGAATTATTTCCGGTTTAAGTTTAGGCTGCCTTGTTGTTGAGACAGGTTCCACAGGAGGAGCACTGAATACCGCACACTCCGCATTAGAGCAAAATCGAGAAACATTTGCCGTTCCGGGAAATTTAGGAGTTAGGCAGTCAGAAGGTACCAATCTTTTAATTCTTAAAAGTGAAGCCAAACTCGTATGTTCTGCTGAGGATATGCTGGTAGAACTTGAATTGAAATTAAAACCGGTACTTGGAAAAAATGTGCCTAAAAATGATATTGAATTAAATCTTTTTGAAGAAAAAATAGTTGCATCATTAAATAATGAGCCATTGCAAATTGATAAAATAGCCACGCTTACACAATTATCCACTTCCGATTGTCTCGTTCATCTTCTCTCTCTGGAATTCAAAGGAATGGTTACACAGCTGCCCGGGAAGATGTTTGCTCTACTTTAAGGAGGGGGTGGGAAGGTTGGGGGTTGGGGGTTGGCATTGAAACCAGGGATAATTTAGTATTTCTTCAGGTTTTTCCAGAGGGATTTTAATCTTTCCTTCAGATTTTTTTCCTGGCCAATTTCCGTGGGGAAATAATATTGAGAACCTTTTAATTCATCGGGCAGATAATTTTCTTCAATGAAGTGATCGGGATAGTTGTGAGCATATTTATATTCTTTTCCGTAGCCGATTTCTTTCATAAGTTTTGTCGGAGCATTTCTTAAATGGATTGGGACAGGATAAAGGGGTTTGTTTTTTACAATTGATATAGCGGTATCAATCCCCATATAAGAAGCATTACTTTTGGGTGCGGATGCAAGATATGTAGTGCATTGAGCAAGAATAATTCTTGCTTCGGGCATACCGATTTTATCAACAGCGCTAAAAGCGGCTTCTGCAAGAACAAGTCCGTTAGGAGAAGCGTTGCCGATATCTTCGGATGCAAGAATTACCAGTCTCCTTGCTATGAATAACGGATCCTCGCCTCCCTCAAGCATTCTTGCAAGCCAGTATAAAGCAGCATCGGGATCGCTTCCTCTAACACTTTTAATAAATGCAGAAATTACATTATAATGCTCTTCGCCTGCTTTATCATATATTATATTTTTTTTCTGTACAATATTTTCAAGAACTTCTTTTGAAATATTGATTGGTTCTGCATTTAATTCCTGAATTACCGCACTTTCAAAAATACTAAGCAAAGCCCTTGCATCACCTCCCGAAAGATATATTAAAAAATCTATATCAATAGAATTAATATTTAAGCGGGATAAAAATTCGTCTTTAGAAATTGCCGATTTAAGGATGTTTTCAAGATCTCCTTTAGATAATTCTTCCAGTATATAAATCCTTGTTCTTGATCTTAAAGCCGGAATGACTTCGAAAGAAGGGTTTTCAGTAGTGGCACCGATTAAAGTTAATAAGCCTGATTCTACCGAATGGAGAAGTGCATCCTGCTGGGATTTATTAAAGCGGTGAATTTCATCAATGAATAAAATTGTTCTTTTATTCATTAATTTATTCTGTTCTGCGATTTCGATTATATTGCGGATATCTTTTACACCGGATGAGACTGCACTTAGCTGATGAAACTCTGATTTTGTTTTTTCAGCAATGATTCTTGCAATTGTTGTTTTCCCGGTTCCGGGAGGTCCCCAAAGAATAAAAGAACTTAAAGTATCATTTTCAATCATTAAGCGGATAGGTTTTCCTTTATCCAGAAGAGATTTTTGTCCCTGAAATTCTTCAATACTTTTAGGTCTAACTCTTTCTGCTAAAGGTACTTTTGGAATTTGCAAATTATCAATCATTTTTCTCTAACCTGAATAACTTTTTCTCCTTTTCGGATCATATGATATTTTTCTCTAGCGGTCTTTTCAATTTTTGCGGGAATTTTCTTTTGAAGGGAGTCTATATCACCTTCCAGGGCTTTATTTTCTTTTTTAGTGGTGGAAATCTTTTCATTTACCGACTTTACCTCATTTTTCAAACTCTGATACTTTAATATTCCGAAATCATTAAAAAAAAGGAATGCCAGTGCGGCAAGAAAAAGTATTAAGAAGATATAAATTTTAAATTTTTTACTTTTCTGTTTTGACATTTGAAAAACTTACCTGCTGTCTCTCAAACTTAAATTTATAATTTTATCAATTAATTGGTCGAAAGGGATTCCTACGGCTTTAGCCATTTTAGGGACCAGGCTAGTTGATGTCATTCCCGGAAGAGTATTTACTTCCAGACAATGGGATTCAAATTTTTCATTCAGTCTAAAATCAATTCTTGAATAAACTTCACATCCTAAGGAAGTAAAGGCCAGCAGAGCTTGCGATTGAAGGTTCTGCTCAACTTCTTTCGGGATATCAGCAGGGACGATATATTCACTCATACCGCTGGTATATTTGCATTCATAATCGTATACGCCATGTTTAGGCTTTATCTCTAAAATAGGTAAAGCTTTATTCTCAATAACCGCAACTGTTAATTCTCTTCCGGGTATATATTCTTCAAGTATTGCTTTATCAGAAAACTGCAACGCAAGATTTACGGCAGCCGCTACTTCATCCTCGTTTTTGCAGATTGTTAATCCAACGGTAGAGCCCTGGTCATTCGGTTTAATAACGCATGGATATCCGAACTCTTTTTTTATGGTGTTTTTTACAGCATCTTCTCCAAAATTATTTTTTTGTACGGAGAACCACTTTGGTGTATTTATATTGTAATGTTTAAATAGAATTTTAGACATTTCCTTATCCATTGAAATTGAACTTGCCAATATCTTTGATCCGGTATATTTAACACCTCTCAATTCCAATAAAGACTGAATAGTACCGTCTTCTCCGTACTTACCGTGCAGTGCAATAAATGCAAGATCGATATCATCAAATAACTTTGAATTTACGGCTTCAACATAATTTCTATTTGAAATTAAATTATCATCATTTTTATTAAAAAAATCATTCTCATTTTTCGGTTGATTATTTCCGTAAGCCGGATTTATTAAAACAGTTTCATAGCCGAGATTTTTTAAGGCTAAATAAATAGAAGCAGCAGATGATTTTGATACTTCTTTTTCCGGCGATGTGCCGCCAAGCAGCAAAGCAATCTTCGGTTTGTTATTTTTTCCCATAATATCTAATATTTTATTCCTGATATAAATTTGTTACAGAGTTGTGTGAAGATAAAGAAAAATCTATATAATTTTCCTGTTAAACCAATGGATAAATCCATTGGTTAATGATATTCACACAGGCTCTAAATTGCGGTGTTAACCTTTCTCGCTTTGCTCTTTGCGCATAGCTACACGCTCCAACTCCTCCATCAATTTCATATTAATAAATCCATCATAACCGGTAACGAGCGGTTCTTCATTTTTCAAGAAGGATTTTTGAACAGATTTCAGCAAGAAGTAAAGTTTATTTGCTCTTTTTCGAAAAGATCTTTTCGGTTCGCCTTCAAGCATAATTGTCAATTTAGAGGAATGTTTTGATCCTATAAAAGAATCCAGGCTGATAGCACCTTTATGGCCTAATATTTCGATCCTGTTGAAAGCTTTTTTAGCATTAAACGAGCAGCTAAAATAGCCGTATCCGCTTTGATTAAATTTAATTAATGCCGAAGCAAAGTCGTCTACCCCGCTTTGATAAATTATATCATCAACAGCACCGCCGATAATCTTAAATTCGCCACCGAGATATCTCAGGAGATCAATTAAATGAGTACCGAGGTCTCTTAAAGCACCTCCCCCGCTTAAATTTTTATTATGCCTGAAGTTATCTCCGGGGGGAAGGTCAATATTAAAATTAAGATTAATTGAAATAACTTCGCCGAGAAGCTTATTATCGATTAATTCTTTAGTTTTTATAATCTGGGGATGATACCGGTAAGGATAATCAACTGAAAATAATACATTATTTTCCTTACATACCCGGACCATCTCTTCAGCCTGGGAGGAATTTAAAGCCAGGGGTTTTTCGCATAAAATATTCTTTCCCGAATTAGCAGCTTTGATTACCTGCTCATAATGATAAGAATTGGCGCTTGAAATATAAACTGTATTTATATCCGAATTCAGGAATTCATCATAATTATCAAACCTGTTTTTAATTCCAAATTTTTCAGATAAGTTTTTTGCGCGGTTAAAATCATTGCTAAAGACAGAGTTGAGAACACTTCTTCTTAATAAAGAGAGGGTTGGAATAAACGTTTGTTCGGCAAATCTACCAAGACCTGCAACACCCCATTTTAATTTTGATTTTGACATTTCATTTTATTCTTTTTAGGCTATCTGCTTAAACAACTTTAATCTTTCCATTAATTTTTTTACGGGAAGGGAGTTTTGCATAATATAAAAATGGACACCGGGGACATTCTTCTCTAATAATTCTTCTACCTGTTTAGCAGCCCATTCTACTCCAATATCGAGGACATGTTCGGGTTTTGCGGAATAAACTTCATCAGCCAGTTCATCGGGAAGACTTATATAAAAATTCTTAGGAATATTTATAAGGTGCGCTCTAGTTGTTAGAATTTTCAATCCAGGAATTATAGGAACATTTATTCCTTCCTTTCTGCATTGATCTACATATTCGAAATAGAATTTATTATCATAGAACAATTGAGTTACAATATATTCCGCCCCGGCATCAACCTTCTGTTTGGCATTTTTAATATCAATTTTTAAGCTTGGAGCTTCAAAATGTTTTTCAGGATAGCCGCCCACGCCGATACAAAAGTTGGTTGGTTTGGCATCGAGCAGACTTTCTTCGAGGTATTTTCCATTGTTCATATTAACAATCTGTTCTACCAGTTCGCTAGTAAGCAGGTTAACGCTACGACCCAGAGGAATCGGTTTATCATATCCATGATCATCCCCTCTTACAGCAAGAACGTTTTCAATACCAAGATAATTTATTTCGATTAGGAAATCTTCTGTCTCTTCCCTTGTAAAGCCTTTTGTGAGCACATGAGGCACGGCATCAATATTGTATTTATTCTGAATTAAAGCACATATACCTAAGGTGCCGGGTCTTTTTCTTTTTATTTTTTTCTTTATTCCATTTGGAGTTTCATCATATACAACTTCAGCGGAATGGCTGGTTATATCGATAAATGGAGGTTTATATTTAGCTATATCATCCAGAACGGCAAGAAGACTTTTAATATCGCCTCCTCTTTTGGGTGGAATAAGCTCGAAACTAATAAACGGCTGCTTTAAATTTTGTATATGCTCAATTACTTTCATCAGATTCTTATTATATATTATTCGTTGTGCAAATTTAACATATTATTTTATAAAGGTCACCATGATATTAGTTTCTTTTATAAAAGGTTGATACATAAAAATAAGGTAATAAGGTTCCATCTGGGGTATCCTAGGAGTTACTAAGGTGAAAACAGGGAATAAGGTTCTTGGACGGATAGATATTTTGTGTCAACCTTAGTAATAAGGTAATAAGGTTTTCTCCAGTGGGGTAATCTCGAGTTACTAAGGTGAAAACAGGAAATAAGGTTCTTGGACGGATAGATATTTTGTGTCAACCTTAGTAATAAGGTAATAAGGTTTCCTCCAGTGGGGTAATCTCGGGTTACTAAGGTGAAAACAGGAAATAAGGTTCTTGGACGGATAGATATTTTGTGTCAACCTTAGTAATAAGGTAATAAGGTTTTCTCCAGTGGGGTAATCTCGGGTTACTAAGGTGAAAACAGGGAATAAGGTTCTTGGACGGATAGATATTTTGTGTCAACCTTAGTAATAAGGTAATAAGGTTTTCTCCAGTGGGGTAATCTCGGGTTACTAAGGTGAAAACAGGAAATAAGGTTCTTGGACGGATAGATATTTTGTGTCAACCTTAGTAATAAGGTAATAAGGTTTCCTCCAGTGGGGTAATCTCGGGTTACTAAGGTGAAAACAGGAAATAAGGTTCTTGGACGGATAGATATTTTGTGTCAACCTTAGTAATAAGGTAATAAGGTTTTCTCCAGTGGGGTAATCTCGGGTTACTAAGGTGAAAACAGGAAATAAGGTTCTTGGACGGATAGATATTTTGTGTCAACCTTAGTAATAAGGTAATAAGGTTTTCTCCAGTGGGGTAATCTCGGGTTACTAAGGTGAAAACAGGAAATAAGGTTCTTGGACGGATAGATATTTTGTGTCAACCTTAGTAATAAGGTAATAAGGTTTTCTCCAGTGGGGTAATCTCGGGTTACTAAGGTGAAAACAGAAAATAAGGTTCTTGGACGGATAGATATTTTGTGTCAACCTTAGTAATAAGGTAATAAGGTTTCTCTCCAGTGGGGGTAATCTCGGGTTACTAAGGTGAAAACAGGAAATAAGGTTCTTGGACGGATAGATATTTTGTGTCAACCTTAGTAATAAGGTAATAAGGTTTTCTCCAGTGGGGTAATCTCGGGTTACTAAGGTGAAAACAGGAAATAAGGTTCTTGGACGGATAGATATTTTGTGTCAACCTTAGTAATAAGGTAATAAGGTTTCCTCCAGTGGGGTAATCTCGGGTTACTAAGGTGAAAACAGGAAATAAGGTTCTTGGACGGATAGATATTTTGTGTCAACCTTAGTAATAAGGTAATAAGGTTTTCTCCAGTGGGGTAATCTCGGGTTACTAAGGTGAAAACAGAAAATAAGGTTCTAGGACGGATAGATATTTTTGTATTGCTCATGTTACTAAGGTGAAAACAGGAATGTAAATTTATCGTGATTATTTGTAATTGAAGCTTCATCTGTTCTTACTATTATATATTTTCCGGTTAACCATAATTTAGTCATATCTTTATAATGGCTGCTTAGAACGTTTCCGGATTCGCCGGTAGTAAGTATCATATAAAATTGATCGGGTTTTGAATAGTCAAAAATATATCTCATTGAGGGGCCTAAAATATTTTCGAATTTTTTATGGCTGAACTGGGGAAATTCTTTGATACTTTCATAGAAGGGATATTCGGTATTGAAGATAGTAGTTCCATCCCCTCCGATTTCGAAAGGTCCAATATCGATATATTTATCAAACAGTGAAGATACACCGCTGAAGGGGTGTTTGAATATAACCTGGTGCATTTTCCCCCATTGCCACATTTTAATATCTTTTCCATAATTATTTTCCAGTTCAGACAATGCTTCAGAGAGACTTTTTCTAATTATGTCATTCTTAGTTTCTTTTACAGGAGTTGTTATATCGTCAATCCAGGTATTAGTAGAATCATTTAATACTTTTAATACGGAGTTATAGGGGACGTTTGCGATAAAAACAAACTCATTAAAAAGGTCGTGTCCCATTTCATCATAATAGATATTTTTTAAGAGATGATTATAAAAAACCGCATAGATAGAGGGTACCTGGCTATATTGGTTAAACTCATAATCCCATTTTTTAAAAAGCTCTAAGGAGAGCTGCAAGTTTTTATCTGTTATTTCAAGCCCATAAAAAGCATCCAGAATAGATTTAGTAATTATTTTCGCATAAGGAGAGATAAAATCCATTTGATACTTCTGATAATCACCGACAGAATGTTTCTCTTTACTTGTTAAAAGCTGTTCAATTCTTTCAATTCTTGATGGAGGTTCCCAGGTATTTGAAATATGATATTTGAAATCTTTTGTAGTTTTATTATTTGCCGTAGCGATATAATCTTGAGCTGGATTTATAAAAGAGGGCAATTCATTGTTTGGAACGAAGCCTTTCCAATCATATTTATCTGTAGTTCCGTCATAGACAAATGAATCCCCGTTATTTTCTCTTACAGGTATTCTTCCTCCGAAGACATACCCTATATTGCCATCTTTATCTGCATAAACAAAATTTTGTGCCGGAACAGAATAATTAACTAATGATTCTTTAAATTCCTGCCAATTTTTAGCTCTGTTTAATTTGTAAAAAGAATCCATTTCATTACTATAGTAATTACCAAGCCAGGACATGGTGATTACAGTATTCTTAAATTTATTTTCGGGATATAGAATATTGTAGGGATGAACATTTGAAATAACCGGACCGTGACCGGTTGAAATTATTTTTAATATAACATCGGCTGAATCTTTTACTTTAATTGTATCATAATAAGTTATTAATTTCTTCCATTCCCCGTTATATAAATAATTTTTTCCTGTTGAATCTATTTTTTCAATATAGAAGTCGGCATCATCGAGCATTATATTGGTAACGGTCCATGAAATATTTTCATTTTTACCGATAATGACTGCGGGGATACCAGGAAGAGTGAATCCACCGGCATTCCAGTTATCACTACGGATTACGGCAGCGAACCATTTATCAGGGGCACTAAAGTGGAGATGAGTATCGTTAGCAATTATGGGTTTACCGCTTACAGATTTTTTCCCATCTACAACCCAATTATTAGAGCCGATGTGTGTGCCGGACATTCCCATGAATTCTCTAAAAGCCTTATCTGTTTTAATAAAGTTATTATCTATCATACTGTACTTTTTTATTTCAGGGGGAACGATAACAGGTGCATTTTCAGGATAATCAGGTAATATTTCTTTAACTTTCTCTTCACCGAATTTTTGAATAAGATGGGTAAAAGTAATATCGGACCACCAGCTGATATTAAGTTCCCAGGCCATCATTCTACCGATAATCAGGCAATCCTCAGGGGTCCATTTATAAGGATCATAGCTTAATATATCAAATTCAACCGGATATTTTCCTTTAAAGTCCTTTATATATTTGTTTACGCCATCCGAATATGATTGAAGAAATTTAATGACCTGTGGGTTGGTTTTTTTTAAAATATCATCAACATTTTTCTTAATTCCCACAGTTTTGAACATTTCATCAAACGGAATAGTCTTGGGTCCAAAGATTTCACTTAACCTGCCTTCACCGGCGCGTCTAATTAAATCCATGGTAAATAACCGTTCTTGAGCGTGAGCATATCCAAGAGCAAAAGCTGCATCATCTTCATTCCGGGCAATAATATAAGGAATTGCCATACTGTCGCGGTATATTACTACATCATTTTTTATTCCGTGCGTTTTAATTTCACCGGTATATACAGGCAGAGAAGATTTGAGCATATGATAAAATATTGCTCCCCCGATTACAATTATAATAATAAAACTTACTATCACTCCGATAGTTATTTTCAACCATTTAGGCATAGAAATTACTTTTATATTATAATTCAAAGATAATAAATTAAAGCAATATAGGGGCTGACCATAAAGTAATTATTTTCTAAAAATGGCACGCAGATGACGCAGATTTTAACGGATTTTCACTGATTTTTAAATAGAAAATTACTTTTTGGTCAGCCCCGGGGTATTTGTGCTTTGTTTTGTCTCTAATAATATTTCGCTCCTCTGGAGCTAAGACAATATTAAGATTACAAGCCGGGAACTTCTAAAATTCTATTTGTAATGGAATTAATACGGTTTCAAAACGGATTCAAAACGGTTTTAATACGGTTTCAAAACGGTTTCAGAGTTGTTGAGGATAGGAGTTGGCCTATTGAGGCCGGGTAAAAATATAGAAAAACGCGCTAGGAGGGGGGTGTAATTTTCCTCTTAAACCAATGGATAAATCCATTGGTTAATGATATTCACACAGGCTCTATGTAAGAATTTTATTGCATATATCCAGGACATCCTGAACGGAGACGTCGTCTATAAGTTCGGACTTCCGGATAAAATATTTGTTATCACCGATTGGGGCCCAATTAAAGGGATTGGTAGGACCAAAGATTGAAATTTGAGGTGTGTTTGTAGAGCCGGCAACATGCATTATTCCTGTATCGTTAGAGATAAATAAATTTGACTTTGAAATTAAAGCAGCTACCTGTGGAATAGCTTTATTGATAAAAAGAGAAGTATCTATTGAGCAATTATGTTTTATATAATCCAGTTCTTCTTTATCGGATGAACTCCCGGTTAAATAAAATTTTGCCTTATAATCAGTATTGAGTTTATCCATCAATGAAATGTACTTTTGAAGAGACCATCTATTATTAGGTTTGCCAGCACCGACATGCAGACCGATTAATAATTCTCCCTCCTTAGTATTCATTTCGCGGATAAATTGTTGGGCAAATTTTATATCATCATTATCAAAAGAAATTTCCGAATGATAATTATTAGTATTTATGCCAAATGGTCTAACGATATCAAGGCTTCTTTCAGAAACATTAGAGTCCGGGTGTTTTCTCCAATCGAGCTTAACCCTTCTGTCAAAGAAGAAGGCGCTGTCATTTATTTCACCGTTTAAGGATTCCGGTCCAATTCTAATATGTGATTTTGAAAGACGAGCAATTAAATTACTTGTAAATGAAATAGAGACTACCACGGGAACGATTGCCACATCATAGCCATCCCGGATTAATTTAATAAAATCGGATAAATATCCTTTATTAAACAATTTTTTTTTATCGAAAATAAACATCCGGTTGATAAACCTGTTTTTAATGAGACCGGGATAATTAAAGGGGCTGACAATTAAAGTAATATGAGAACCGGGATAGGTTTCTTTAATAGCTCTGAACAAGGAAACGCCGGCCAGCAAGTCCCCGAGCTGATTATGCTGCCGTATTACAAGGAATTTCTGCGGATTATTAAGATTGCGGTCATCTGTAGGTTTTTCTGATAATAATATTTTAAAAATAAAGTTAACAAATTTTGAAGCAGCATTTAATTTTGCCATGAATTGATCTTATTTTTTCTCATTGCTTTCATCGTTATCATCCGGTTTAATATCTCTGAAATCGGCTTCTTCCACATCTTTATATTTAGTTTTAGCCGGAGGATTAGACTTAAAGCTGTCCTTATTACTTTTAGTAGATGCAGTAAAGTACCTTAAAAAATACTGGAGTACTTTATAAACAATATAGAATAGAATTAAAAATAAAATAAATCTAATCATAATTAAATAATCCTTTTTGATTCCGGTTTAAAGTATTCGATGACACCTCTATCATCTCTAAATATTTGCTTAAATAGTTCATCAAAGTCATTATTGCTTTTCACAAAGTCGATTTCGGTTGAATTAACAATCAGCAGAGGAGTAGAATTATACCGGAAGAAGTAATGATTATAAGATTCGCTCAATTCTTCAATATAATTGCGTGTCAGATTTTTTTCAATTTTCCGGCTTCTTTTTTTAATATTATACATTAATCTATCTACGCCTGACTGCAGGTATACAACCAGGTCTGGTTTTCGGAGATTTCTGGCAAGAAGAGGGAAGATAGATTCATAAAGCTTTAACTCTTCACCGTTCAAGTTTAAATAAGCGAAAATTCTATCCTTTTCAAATGTATAATCGCATACGTAATAATCGGTAAATAAGTTTCCCTGGCTCAATACTTCCTGCTGCTTATACCTATTGATTAAAAAGAACATTTGAGTCTGGAAAGCAAACCTTTTTCTATCCGAATAGAAATTTTCGAGAAAAGGATTGACTTCAAACTGTTCCAGAATTAATTCGGCATTTAGTTTATCTTTGATTTTCTTAGCCAGACTAGTTTTCCCTGCGCCGATAACCCCTTCAATTGCTATATATTTTATTTCCGGTCTTCCGGATTCCGAATCAGAATTGCTCACAATAAATATATCCCTTTAGAAAATTTTCTGGTTTAATTTTTTAAGTATATTTTTTTCCGTATTACAAATATCACAAATTTTTAGATTTAATTCAGGGTGAATAAGATCAGGCGAAATTTCACACAAAGGAACGATGACAAAATCCCTATAGGGGATACCTTCGTGTGGAACTTTAATTTCATTACCGGAATAAATTTCATTATTAAAGAGAAGCAGATCAAGATCTATTTCTCTCGGACCCCATTTAACAGTTTTTATTCTACCCAGCTTTTTTTCAATACTCTTTAATAAATGAAAAAGATCTAAGATTGAGTATGAAGTTTTAATCTCAGCAGCACAATTATAAAAATTATCCTGTTCCAGATTTCCGAATGGTTTAGTTTCATAGACAGAAGAAACAGAAACTATATTACAATTTTTATCCTTTTCAATCTCTTTAATTGCTTTTTGCAAAAAATCGAGTCTATCCCCTCTATTTGAACCTAAACCAATGTAACCTGTATTTTGATAAAATTCATTCACTTTTTATCTTTTATCTTTTGACCTTTGACTTTTGACTTTTGACTTTTAACAACTTCAACTTCGACACTATCAACAAGACCACCTAAAGGGGGATTATTTTTTCGAACCCTTACGGCAATTTTTTGAATCTGGGGAAATTTATTCAAAAGTTCATCAACTATTTTAGCGGCTAAGGCTTCAATTAAGTAATATTTCTGTCCCAGAGCTATTTGATACATAAATTTATAAACTTTTTCATAATCTACAGTCTGATTCAGACTATCCTTTTTGGCTGCATCAGTAAAATCGGTATAAATATCAACATCAGCTTCAAACTTTCCACCGACACTCTGCTCTTCCGATAATACACCATGGTATCCATAAAAAACTGCTTTTTTTATTCTAATAATATTTAACATACATAAATCCATAATAAAAAAATTGAAATTTATAACATTTTTAATCTTAATCTACAAATTAACTAAAGTTAGGTTACAAGGATTAGATCATAGCAATAATTCCTTGAGATCTACCGGAATGTAAACCATCTCTTCGATAGGAATGCAGAAGGTAATTCATTTCAAAAGTGCAATAAGAGGACAATTGAACATTTTCTTCCGGAATGCCAAAATCTATCAACATGTTATAATTAATACCGGATACATTGAGCAGATATTTTTCTCCTTTAGGAATTAGATATTTTTCTTCAAATTTTTCTGCTACCTCTTTCCCTACTTCATAATTTTTTTGACAGATTGAAGGTCCGATATAACAAATTAAATTTTCGGGAGATGAATTAAAATCGTCTTTTAGTTTCTTGATTACCTTTAATAGAATTTTTTTTTCAGTACCTCTCCACCCTGAATGAACCGCAGCAATTATTTTATTTTTCTTATCAAAGATGAATATGGGTGTACAGTCAGCGGTGCTTACAGCAAGACCTATATTTTTTTTGTCTGTTATTAAAGCATCACTTTCACCGTAAAATCCGCCTTTATCCACGAACCTGATAATATCTCCATGTACCTGCCGCTGCATCGCAATATTTTCGGGCTTTAAACCGAGTTCTTTATAAAATAATTCTCTGTTTTCTTTTACAATTCTTTCATCATCGCCGACGGAGGCAGAAAGATTAAAATAAAAGGGTTCCGGTCTTTCTGCACCAAGCTTTGTACTGAGTCCGAAGATAATCTCATTATATTGCTCTAATAAACTGGATTTAATAATTACCATTTTAATATTAATAAGAAAATGTGAATACAAAAATATAAATTATAAGTAATTAATGTACTCTTATATCATTTGCTGTTGGATTTTATCACTTGACATTGGATTAAGAGGCTGTGTGAAAAGTCACCGGACTTGAAGAGACTGTGTGAAAAGTGAATTGCCCCGACATTTATGTCGGGGGAGACATAAGAAATAAAAAGAAACCACGGCTTTAGCCATAATAAATGTGGCTAAAGCCCTTCTTTTCCTTACAATTTTACCCACGAGCTAAAGCTCGTGGCAATTCATAAGGATATTCACACAGGCTCAGAAGTCCGGTGTTAACCTTTGGCTTAGATATTATCCGTTGGATTTATCCAACGATTAGATGGACAGAAAAACACAAAAGGTGTTTTTATTACTTTTATTTTATTTATTTTCTGATTAAAATTTTATATAATATTTTTATCATTTCCAAAAATTATTAAATCTAAAGCAGAAATAGTAAATGTTTGAATATGTAGGCGCGTTACATATGCATTCTAACTTTTCCGATGGATCGGGAAAAGTAAAGGAAATTGCAAAGTTTGCAGATGAAATCGGACTGGATTATATAATTTTAACCGACCACAATACTCTCAGGGCATTAAAAGAAGGTTGTGAAGGATGGTATGGTAATACATTACTTTTAGTTGGCTGTGAAATAAATGACAAAGAGAATAAAAACCATTATCTGGCTTTTGGAATTGATGAGACATATTCGACGAGGATGTCGGCTAAAAATTATGTGAGAAAAGTGAAAGAAGCAGGCGGGATCGGGTTTTTAGCTCATCCTCATGAAAAACGTACCCATATGAAAGAACATCCCCCCTATCCATGGATTGAATGGGATACGGAAGACTTTACGGGTATTGAAATCTGGAATCATATGTCTGAATGGATGGAGAACCTGACCGAACAAAATAAGTATCAGGCATTTGTTCATCCCTTAAAATCTATAGAGGCTCCTCCGGCAGAGACATTAAAGGTATGGGATCAGCTTAATCAAAAACGAAAAGTTGTGGGAATCGGTGGGATTGATGCGCATGCGCATAAATATAATTTATTAGGATTTTTAGAAGTTGAAATATTCCCATATAAGGTATTATTTAAATCGATCAGGACACATATATTATTAAAAGAAAAGCTTGAAAAAGGTAAGAGCAGCAGTCATGTTAAAAAAGCCAAAGAATTGATTTATGAGTCTTTACGAGAAGGGAGATGTTTTGTAGCTAATGATTACCATGGCGATTCGAAAGGTTTCAAATTTACTGCGGAATCGGGAGGGGTTACTTATCAAATGGGGGATGAAATAAAGAAGAATAATGATATTATATTTAAAGTATCCATTCCACAAAAGGGAGAGATAAAATTAATTAGAAACGGTAAAAAAGTAGACTCGGCTGAAAGTGATAATGCGGAGATTTAAAATCACTAGAAAAGGGGCATATAGGGTAGAAGTTTATTTAAATGGTAAAGCTTGGATTTTTTCAAATCATATAAGCATTGTTAACAATTGAAAAGGTCATTGGTCATTTGGTCATTGGTCATTGGTCATTGGTCATTGTGTGTCTTGTCATATTACGATGGACAAGATATTCAGAAGAATCTATAAAGTAATTATGCCAATAAAAAAGGTAATCCAAAATATTAGCCACTCTCATGCAATTATTTTTTTTAGTTAATTTTGTCGATTTTCTTACTTGTAAACATTACCTCTAAAATCAATATTGGACACCGTTACAATAATTAATTTTGTATTTTCAGCTATCTTGAAAACAATTCTTAAATCACCCTTGCGTATTCGTATATATCCCTTCAATTCACCTCTAAGATATTTAACATCTACATTCTCATCTTGCCCGCTTAGTTTTCTAACACCCTTAATTATTAAATCCGAAACTTCTTTTTTCTCAATGCTTCCTTTATTGAAAAATTTATCTGCTTTTCTCTCAAAGTGAATTTGCAGTAATTTTTTAATCATAGTTCAACTTCATAAGATTCACTTCTAACAATCTCTTTATCCTTTTTGCTTCGTTTCTTCAAGATCTTTGCAATGTCCTTTTGTTAAAAATAGATAATCCTTTATTGAAAAATTTATCTGCTTTTCTCTCAAAGTGAATTTGCAGTAATTTTTTAATCATAGTTCAACTTCATAAGATTCACTTCTAACAATCTCTTTATCCTTTTTGCTTCGTTTCTTCAAAATCTTTTCAATGTCCTTTTGTTCGAAATTGCTAACCGGATCAATGGAATCTAATCTAAGGTTAAATGGTAAACCCTTATTAATTATCACATTGTTATAAAATAAACCTATAGCTATAGAGCTGTTCAGCCCAATTTTTTTCAAAATATTTTCAGCCTCTTTTTTAATATCAGAATCTATTCTTGCCGTTACTATTGCATCTTTCATCATTACCTCATTTCAATATTTTTTTTATAAATCAATTTCTTAAATGTAATACAATAGTATTACAATAACAACGCAAATTATCAATCAAATTAGCTTTTGATAGATTGGTTTCAATGTGCTTGTAATATTCTTCTACAAATTTCGAAAGAGTTAGAAAGGTTAATGGTTCAGTAAAATGTTCAGTAAAATATCCTAATCTTTACTATATTTACTTTAAGTTTATTTGAATTTGGTCAATAAACTAGATGCGCCCATAGTTCAAATGGATAGAACGTTGGATTCCGGTTCCAAAGGTTGAAGGTTCGAGTCCTTCTGGGCGTACATTTAGATAAATTGCAAGATTGCAAAAATTACAAGATTACAAAATTAAAGATTGATTTATTGTTATATCTTTAAGAATAAGGCAAAAAACAATTTTTTAGGCTTTTGACCTTCCTTATTTTTCATTATTTTTCAATTCTATTTTTTCAAAAGGATTTATATGCTTACTAAGAAGAAAAAAATATCTAAAAAAGAGATAAAACAGGATAAATTAGTTGAAGTTTATTATAAGGCTTACGGATATTTAGATGAAAACAGATCAAGGGTGCTGCTTTATGCGGGCGTGTTAGTCGTAGTAGTTTTAGCAGCCATTTATTATATCAATAATAAAAAAGAGAATAATACTAAAGCCGAAGTGCAGCTATCCAAAGTAATGGATATTTATGATCAGGGTTCTTATCTTGAAGCAATAGAGGGTAGACCTTCACAAAACACTACGGGACTGAAAAAAATAGTTGAAGATTTCGGAAACACAGAAAACGGTGAAACTGCAAAAATATATCTTGCTAATTCTTATGAAATGCTGGGTAAATCGAATGAAGCTTTGAAATATTATGAAGATTATGATGGCAGCATTGCAATGTATAAGGCGACAGCACTGGCAGGGCAGGCAGGGATATATTGCAGGGCAAAAAGAATATGCAAAAGCGGCAGATTTATTTAGGAAAGCTTCGCGAATTTCCAAATCCAATGTACTAAACCCGGATTATATACTAGATGCAAGCATCAATTATTTAAATTCAGGCAAAGATGATGAAGCAAAGGATTTACTGGAATCATTAAAAAAGGACTACCCTACATCACAAGCTACAAGAAAAGCAACTGAATATTTAGCACTGGTTGATTAGAAAAAGATGAAAAATCGAAGCAATTGCCACAAAGTCTCTAAGGCACAAAGATTATAATATAACTGAATATTATTTGAAAAGTTAAATATTTCAAAATAGGTGGTTTTTTGCTAAAAATAGGTTAAAATTGATAAAAATCTTCTTAAAACTATCAAAAACCTCCGGCTTTCTATAAACTTCATTTCTTGACTTTCAGGCCGTATATATCTATTTTTTCTTCTTAATTATTTAAATAAAGCATCGGATATATGGCAGATACTTCAGATTTTAGAAATGGGTTAATCATCAAATTTAAACATGATCTCTATTCAATAATTGAATTTCAGCATGTCAAACCGGGAAAAGGGGGAGCTTTCGTAAGAAGTACATTAAAAAATTTGAAAACAGGAAAAGTTCTGGATAATACATTCAGAGCGGGTGAGGGAATCGAAATAGTCCGTATAGAAAGAAGAAAATATCAATATCTCTATAGGGAGGCAGATTTTTTAGTATGTATGGATAACGACACCTACGAGCAGATTAATATCCCTAGTGATTTATTTGGAGATGGGGTAAATTATTTAAAAGAGAGTGAAGAGGTTGATATTTTATTTAACGGAGAAGAGATCATAAATGTTGAGATTCCGATCTTTGTTAATTTAAAAGTAACAGAAACGGAACCGGGATATAGGGGAGATACGGCAACCGGAGCTACAAAGCCTGCCAAACTAGAAACCGGAGCATCAGTTAACGTCCCTTTATTTATTAATGAAGGAGACATATTAAGAATTGATACAAGAGTAGGGGGATATGTAGAGCGAGTGAAATCTTAAAAAGAGGGTTGTCAAATGGATTTGAATTTAATAAAGAAACTGGTCAAAGTAGTTGACTCCAGCGAAATTACTGATCTTGAGGTTGAGGAGAATGGATTTAGGGTAAAAATAGCAAAGAAGATAAGAACGGGGAATATAATAACCCAGCCTCAAATCTTAGCTAACACTCCGTCCATAAGCAATAATAACAATAGTGATGAAGCAGCTATCAGGGAAGCAGAAAAGTCTAAGGAAGTATCGAAGGAAAATTTGCATGAAGTGAAATCTCCGATAGTAGGTACTTTTTATAGAGCACCTGCACCGGATGCAGATCCTTACGTTCAAATAGGAGAGTCGATCTCTGTAGGTTCAGTTTTATGTATAGTTGAGGCAATGAAACTAATGAATGAAATTGAATCTGATATTGACGGGAAAATTGTTAAAATTTTAGCTGAAAACGGAAAGCCGGTAGAATATAACCAGCCTCTCTTTTTAATTCAAACCGACTAATACTAATAATACAATTGAGAGGAAGTTGTTTAATAAAATTTTAATAGCCAATCGAGGCGAAATAGCATTAAGGATCTTAAGGACCTGTAAAGAATTAGGAATTAAAACCGTAGCAGTTTATTCTGAGGCAGATAAAAATTCACTTCATGTAACCTTTGCAGATGAAGCAATTTGTATTGGACCACCGCCAAGCAGGGACAGTTATTTAAAAATCCCCATTATAATATCAGCAGCTCAGATAACAGGAGCAGATGCAATTCATCCGGGGTACGGATTTTTAGCAGAAAATGCAAACTTTTCAGAGATTTGTTCGGAATCCAACATTAAATTTATTGGACCATCGCCAGATATGATAAGAGCAATGGGAGATAAATCCTTTGCAAGGGACACGATGAAAAAGAACGGAGTTCCGGTAATTCCGGGGAGTGATGGTATAGTTTCGGATGTAGAAGAGGGGAAAAAAACAGCAGGGGAGATTGGATATCCAGTTATTATCAAAGCCTCTGCAGGAGGGGGCGGAAAAGGGATGAGAATTGTATGGGAAGAGAAAGAATTCGGAAAAGCTTTCCAGACTGCACGTACTGAAGCCGAATCAGCATTCGGGAATCCGGATGTTTATATAGAGAAGTTTGTTGAAAATCCCCGCCATGTAGAAATTCAAGTTTTGGGAGATACTTTCGGAAATGTTTACCATTACGGTGAAAGGGATTGTTCGGTACAGAGGAGGCATCAAAAGCTCATAGAAGAGTCTCCGTCTCCGGTAATTGATTCAGAGATAAGAAATAAAATGGGGGAGACAGCAATACTAGGTGCAAAAGCAGTAAATTATGAAGGTGCAGGTACAGTTGAATTCTTATTAGATAAGAATAAAAATTTTTATTTCATGGAGATGAATACAAGGATACAGGTAGAGCACCCGGTGACCGAATCGGTATATAATGTGGATTTGATTAAGCAGCAGATATTAGTAGCAGCAGGAGAAAAGATAGACACGCTTCCGGGTAAACCGCAGGGGCACAGCATTGAATTCAGAATAAACGCCGAAGACCCGGAGAATGGTTTCAGACCCTCACCGGGACAGATTGAATCTCTACATTATCCGGGCGGATTTGGTGTCCGTATTGATTCACATATCTATCAGGGATATGTAATTCCCCCTTACTATGATTCATTGATTGCAAAGCTGATTGTCTGGGGTACTGATAGAACCCATGCAATTTTAAGGGGAAAAAGAGCTCTTGAAGAATTTACAGTTGAGGGGATTAAAACAACTATTCCTTTCCATTTAAAGGTATTGGAAGATAGAAGATTCTTAACAAACAACTATGATACAAGCTTTTTGGAAAGCTTTGAATTTAAATAAAAAAAGTATCACTTGCCGTTGGATTTAGAGGCTGCGAGAAAAGTATTCTATTCTCTATTCAAAATCAGTTCACTGAAGTGAACTGCAATAGATCGATCAAATTATCTTCTGGATTTCCCAGTCTTCAATATCTCCTTTAACTATTTTAAAGAGTGGATGAGGAGAGAATTTCTGAATACTCATTAATTCAAGATATTTTTTATTATCTCGGGATTTAAGTTTTAGCAGAAGGTGGTTAGCTTCATAAATTAGTTGTCCCCTAGTAACCTTCAGACTTACAGGGTTGAAATCCAATCTGATTTTATTAATATCGAAGCGGTAGCCTCTTTTTACCGATTCCCTGAAAATAACAGCCAAATATTGATTAATGCATTCATGCGGATTACCAGTTTCCTTAAACCTGATTAACTGGGGATGATTTTTATATCCTTTGGTTTTCCCTTCGAGAACATGCTTTGCGAGGAGTGATTCTCTCCATAGCGCAACAAGCCCTTTACTGTCAAGATATTTAGGATGTAATGACCAGAGTCTCAAAGTAATTATTGGCCGACTAATTCCCTGTATTGTTCTGCATTTAAAAGATCACCCAATTCGGTTTCATCATTAAGCTCTATTTTAACCATCCAGCCTAACCCATACGGATCGGAATTAACTTCTTCCGGTTTATCCGTTAACTCTTTATTTATTTCAATAATTTTACCGCTGACTGGTGCGTAAATGTCACTTACCGTTTTAACTGCCTCAATTGTACCGATGGATTCTCCTTTTTTAACTTCAACTTTATCGGCATTTATATCAATAAATACTACGTCGCCTAATTCTCCTTGTGCATAATCTGTAATACCAATTGTACCGATATTTTTCTGTACCGAAATCCATTCATGGTCTTTCGTATATTTTATGTTGGATGGGAAATTCATTTAAACCTCAAAATATTATATCTGTTAAATTAAAGCAAATAATTCAATATGTAAAATAGTGAATTAGTACTACTATTGCAGTTTCACTTTAGTGAACTGATTTTGAATTTTATAAGGATCAAGGCTTTGGCTGCATTTAGTGGCTAAAGCCTATTTCTTCTCAATCTTTTCAATCCGTTGGATAAATCCAATCCGTTGGATAAATCCAACGGCAAGTGACAACGCAAACTAGGCCTTAATATACTCCCATCCATATTTTTTC
This sequence comes from uncultured Ignavibacteriales bacterium, assembly GCA_963848195.1. GTDB lineage: Bacteria > Bacteroidota > Ignavibacteria > Ignavibacteriales > Ignavibacteriaceae > CAVQBP01. Next base: position 224,858 of record CAWKCY010000005.1, read on the forward strand.
ATGAACTCTTCAATCTCATCTGAAAATGACTTAATCTTGTGATGTTTTTCTTGATTATAGATATAATTTCTGACAGATTTCAAATGACTTTCACTAACACTAACAGCCCAATAATCATCCTGCCAATTAAAATTTCCACTAATCATTTTATTTTGATTTATCCAATAAGATGACTCTCCTTTTAATAACTGTGCAGCTTTACTTATTGAAAGTTCTTTATTTAATGAAATAAGGCAATGAGTATGTTCGGAATAACCATTTATAGAATCCAGCCAAATTCCCTTTTCTTCAGAATTTTTTTTAATGTGCTTGAAAACTGCTTCCCTTATATTTTTAGGGAGAACTGCTTCCCTATTTTTGGTTGAGAAAACTAGATGAATCCATATCCTAACCCAGCTCATAAATCTCCCCGATATTTTTTGAAAATTCTTTAATTAGATATTAAAAATAATAGAAAGATGCTCAAATGCGGCTAAAGCCTATTCCTTCCTTTCCTTTCTATCCATCCATCCGTTGGATAAATCCAACGGCAAGTGATTCTTAAAAACAAATTTATAATAGGCTGCAAATAAATCAAAATAATTAATAAAAAAATTTATTTTAAATAGAACACATTGATGATAAGTCTATTGCAGTTCACTTTAGTGAACTGATTTTTGAATTTTATAAGGATCAAGGCTTTGGCTGCATTTAGTGGCTAAAGCCTATTTCTTCTCATTCTTTTCAATCCGTTGGATAAATCTAATCCGTTGGATAAATCTAATCCGTTGGATAAATCCAACGGCAAGTGATAATGCAAACATCCATTGAAGTTCACTTCAGACGCATTCCAGCAGCCAAGTGATAATACAAATAATATGTATTAGTGTTATTAAATATTGGTTTTTATATTGCTTCAATAGATAATATTAACTAATATAATGGTTGTAATTAATAATAATTATGGAAGCTGCTTTGGGTAAAAATGATAGTCATGAAGTAAATGTGGGGAGTGCATTGCGGGCATTGTGTGTTAAAAAGGGAGTGACTATCAGGGCATTAGCTAAGAGGAGCGGGTTAGCTGTAAATACTTTAAGCTTAATTCAAAATAATAAAACTTCTCCAAGTGTATCAACTTTACAGCAGCTTGCTTCAGCTCTTGATGTTCCTATAACTGCATTTTTTGAAGATGGTTCACCTAAAAGCCGTATTGCTTATTTTAAATCAGACCAGAGGCGCAGCGCAGTATTTGCACATGGTACACTGGAAGATTTAGGGGGAGGACTTATAGACAGGACGATTGAACCATTTGTTGTAATAATGAAACCGGGGGCTAATAGCGGTGCACATCCGATTGTTCATACGGGGCATGAATTTGTTTTCTGCCTGGACGGTCGTATTGTATATACAATTGAAGACAGGAATTATCTTTTAGAGCCGGGGGACAGCTTACTTTTTGAATCGCATTTACCACACCGGTGGCAGAATGTGGATTCTGTACCGGCACGGGCAATACTGGTATTTGGACCGCTCGATGCACGGGATAACAGGACACAAAATCATTTTTTTACAGAGGTGCTTCAGAAGACTATGGATGAATAGGGGATTATTAATTAATGTAAATGGGGCTAAAGCCCCTTGTGAGGTTTTCCATGTTTTCCCCGACCTAAAGGTCGGGGCTATAGACTTTTTACACTAGTTTTGAGGCCGGGGCAATAGACTTTTTACACTAGCTTTGAGGTCGGGGCAATAGATTTTTACACTAGCTTTGAGGTCGGGGCTATAGACTTTTTACACTAGCTTTGAGGTCGGGGCAATAGATTTTTCACTAGCTATGAGGTCGGGGCAATAGACTTTTTACACTAGCTTGGAGGCCGGGGCAATAGATTTTTTACACTAGCTATGGAGGTCGGGGGAATAGATTTTTCATACTAGCTTTGGAGGTCGGGGCTATAGATTTTTTACACTGGCTATGAAGGTTGGGGATATGGAGGAGTAAAAATTAAATATAAATATTATTTCAAATAGAATAATTTTAATATAAAAAAAGGAAATATAATGACAACAGAAGAATTAACAATGGTAGAACCAGCTAAGACATCAGATGCGCGTGCAATGGCATGTCCGGGTCCATTACTTGAGGCTAAAAAAGGTATCGGAACAGTAAAGATAGGTGAAGTGCTGGAGATACGTTCGGGCGACCCGAATACAAAAAGAGATATGCCAGCATGGTGTCAGAAAGTGGGACATGAATTTCTCGGTATTGTTACTGCCGACGGATATGATCGTATTTTCATCAGGCGGAAAAAGTAGGACTTATAAAACCAACTTTCGCAGCTTAGATTTCCATTGACTAAGAAGGCTTTAGTTGCATTTGTTTTTGGCTAAAGCCTTGATTTGTTTTATTTCTTATCCCCGACATAAATGTCGGGGCAATTGATATTGCAGTAAAATAAAGGGTATGTAAAATGAAAAAGGGGAAGTCTCCGGGATACAAAATATTGGTACTTGCTACATTATCAGGTGGTTACAGGGGAGCAGATGCAGCGGGTCAGTCTCACCTGGAATACTCACCAAATACTTATATTCTGCCAATTAGGACAGCAGCTATGTTCCCTCCGGAGTTTTATTTAAAGGCATTTAATAAAGGAATTGATGGAATTATAGTAATGTACAGCGGTACAGATAGTCCTTACAAAGGGGAATCGGAAAGAACGGCAGAAATTATTAATAAGACATACAGTTTAATGAAGGAGCGTAATATTGATACAAGGAGGCTCAGGCTTTCGGCTATTTGTACAGTTTGCGTGCGTCCTTTTCTTAATGAGATTCAAAATATGAATAGACTGCTTGAAGAAATCGGGAATGTAAATATTCAGAGAACAATGACAGGGAGTAAAGTATGATACAGGATAAACTTCAGGTAGATTCACTGGTTATAGGAGGAGGAATTTCCGGAATGCAGTCTGCTCTTGATCTGGCAGATCAGGGATACCGTGTTGCTTTAGTTGAGAAGAATCCCAGCATAGGGGGAAAAATGATAGGTCTGAGCAAAGTATTTCCGACATTGGACTGCTGCAGCTGCATAACTACACCCAAAATGTCGGCGTCTGCACATCATGAAAACATTAGACTATTGACCTACAGCAATGTGCAGGAGGTATCAGAGATTCCGGATGGATTCAGAGTAAAAGTTTTGAAGAAACCACTCTATGTACGTGAAGAAGACTGTACGGGATGCAGATCCTGTGAGCTGGTTTGTCCCCTGGATATACCGGATAAAGATAATGAATTCGGGCGTACGGCACACAAAGTAATATATGTTCCATTTTCAACAGCGGTACCACAAAAGGCAATGATAGATATAGATTATTGTATCTTTTGCGGTAAGTGCATAGAGGAATGTCCGGCAGATGCGATTGATTTCAACCAGGAGGCAATGCTTTTTGAGATTGAAACAAAGACCATCATTCTGGCGACAGGTTATGAAGTAACGCCATACAATGCAAAAAAAGAATACGGTTCGGGAGAACTTCGCAATGTAATAGACGGTTTAATGATGGAGAGGCTGCTTGCACCAACAGGACCTTACGGAAGGGTACTTAGACCATCAGATGGAAAACAGCCGAGCTCAATTGCTTATGTGCAATGTGCGGGTTCGCGTGACCAGACACTCGGTGTTTCCTATTGTTCAAGGGTCTGCTGCATGTATGCAATAAAGCAGGCAATGCTGTTTTCGGGTACATTGCCAATGGCTGATATAACTATTTATTACATGGATATCCGGGCATTCGGTAAGGGGTATGAGCAATTTTATCAGAGTGCTAAATCGATGGGGATTGAATTTATTAAAGGGAAAGTCGCACGGATAACTGAAGATGAAGACCAGACTCCAATCATAAGAGTTGAGATGTTTGATGAAAACTCAAAAGTGGTTGAACGAAAACATGATATTGTAGTACTTTCGGTAGGAATGCTTCCGGGATGGAATCCTAAATCGATAACCGGAGTATCAACCGATGAAGATGGATTTATAAAAATACCGAATTGTAATATATCTCCTACGGTGACCGGACGTGAAGGAATATTTGCTGCAGGAACAGCATCAGGGCCGATGGATATTGTAGACAGCATTATGACAGCAAGTGCGGCAGCATCTGAAGCCGCTGCATATATTCAGCTTCAAAATAATGTTATGTATGCCATGATGAATGAAGAGAGGAATTTAATTGATGGCTGAGGAAATAAAAACAGAAGATACTAATCATTTGGATTCTCATAATAACAGTGAAGAGCCTCGTATCGGAGTATACGTATGTAATTGCGGCGGTAATATAAGTGATACTGTTCAATGCGAGCATGTAGTGAATATTCTTTCAAAGCTTCCTAATATAGCAGCAGCGAGGCATTACCAGTTTATGTGTTCGGATCCCGGTCAAAAACTGATAACGGATGATATAAAGGAAAATGGAGTAAACCGTGTTGTAGTAGGCGCATGCTCATTATTTCTGCATGAGCAGACATTCCGTAATACAGTTGCACGGGCCGGATTAAATCCCTACTTATATACACATATAGGACTGCGTGAACAGGACAGCTGGGTGCATCATGGATGTCCTGATGATGCAACAGAAAAGGCTATCCGTATGATGTCTGCGGGTATAGCTAAAGCGCGCTTAATGAAACCATTAGATGCAATACACCTTAATGCGGAGAAACATGTACTTGTAATAGGAGGAGGGATATCAGGGCTTCGATCGGCATTATCTATTGCACAGCGGGGATTAAAAGTAACCTTAATCGAAAAGAATCATTTCCTAGGGGGTCATGTTAGCCAATGGAACCACCTGTTCCCTTCTAATGAAGATGCAAGGGGTATTCTGCATGATTTAATTGAAAAAGTTATTAGTGAGCGGAATATTTCAGTATATACAGGTGCGGAAGTGGTATCTGCTAAAGGTTATGTAGGAAATTTTGAAATCATTATCCGGCAAAGATCTCGAGGGGTAAGTAAAGATTTTGAAGCTGCAGAGGAAGCATTTGCAGAATGCCCTGTGGAAGTGCGGGATGAATTTAACTTTGGTATAACAAATCGAAGAGCAATTTACCGGCCTTATGAAGGATGTTATCCTTCAAGCCCCGTTATTGATAAGGAGCATTGTACAAAATGCGGGGATTGTTTGAAGGCTGATAAAAATAATAATATAGATCTGGAAGAACCTTCTGCTGATATGGAAATAAAAGCCGGTGCGGTAGTTATGGCTACAGGGTTTCAGCCATATGAACCGTATTACGGTGAATTTGGATACGGAGAATTACCAGAGGTAATTACACTGCCGCAACTGGAACGTCTTTTATCTGAAGACAACATAACCGAAAAAGAGTTTAAATGGAACGGGCGGACTATAAGGAGTATGGCTGTAATACATTGCGTAGGAAGCCGTCAAATTGAAGGGGTACATAAACCGCAGCCTGATGGTAAAGTAAACGAATATTGTTCGAGAGTATGCTGCACTGCCACTTTAAGCATTGTTAATAATATCATCAAACAATTTCCGGAAATACATATCTATGACCTTTACCAGGATATTCGAACATACGGCAGAAAGCATGAAGATTACTATCAAAAAGCATCGATGAACGGAGTGATTTTCTTTCGATATAACGGAGAAGAAATTCCTCAGGTATTAAGAGCAGAAGAAGAAACCGGTTATCCGCTTGCAGTAAGAGTTAAAGATCAATTAAGCTGGGGAAAAGAGATAGAGCTACCAGTGGACCTGGTTGTATTGTCGGTGGGAATGATGCCGAATAAAGTGGATAATTTGATTGATATATTTAAGATTGCACCTGGAAGCGACCGGTTTCTGCTTGAAGTACATCCAAAGCTGCGTCCGGTGGAAACAGCTGTTTCAGGGGTGGTAATAGCAGGGACTGCTCAGGCACCAATGAATATCCAGGAAAGCTGTGCAGCAGGTGAAGCTGCTGCAACGAAAGTATCTATATTGCTCAACCGGGGGAAAGTTGACCTTGAACCTTACATTGCCAGTATTGATCCGGAACGTTGTAAAGGTACGGGAGAGTGCATGGAAGTATGCCCTCAAAAGGATACAATCCGCATGGAGAACTTTACTGAGGGAGGGAGAACAATCAGGCGTGCAGTGGTAACAGCAGCAAACTGTAACGGATGCGGAGTATGTGTGAGCGCGTGTCCCAACCATGCAATTGACCTTCAGGGGTGGCGTTTAGAAGAGTTTGATGCAATGGTAGAAGCTATTACTGCAGATATTCCGGAAATGGAGAATGAGATATGAAATTAAATAAAGAAGAGAAGAAGAAGCGGACACAAATGTTAAACGGATTTAGAAGCAGGTATCCGGAAAAGGTAAAAAGGGCGCAGGAACTATTAAAGGAGCAGCAGACAATTCGAAAGGCTTTACAAAATATTTTAACAGAAGCACCAAGTACTGTTCCTAAATTAGCCTCAGCTGCTGATATAGCTCCTCATGAAGTCTTATGGCACATTGCTGCAATGAAGAAATATGGTTTAGTAGAAGAGGATGGAATGGATGAAACAGGAGATTTTTATCTTTACAGACTGAAGAAAGGTGCGGAAATCATGATTCACCGTATTGACCCTGAATTTTTACCAGACTTAAAGAAATATGGAACAGTAAACATTGAATCATGTTTCAATTGCGGTAATTGTACGGCAGTCTGTCCCCTATCTACAGGAGAAGATAATTTTCCGAGAAGAATGATCCGCTATGCACAATTAGGGATGAAAGAAGAATTACTCAGCAGCAAGGAGCTCTGGTTATGCTATTATTGCGGGGAATGCAGTGCAACGTGCCCGCGTCAGGCAAATCCGGGTGAATTTATGGCAGCGGCAAGAAGGTATGCAATAAGCGGATATGACAGAACAGGATTAGCAAAAGTTTTATTTACATCTAAAACATATTCTGTTTTAATATTACTTATGCTGGCTGCTGCATTGGGATTATTTATCTATTCCTTCCATGGACCAATGCCGGATGATACGCTCCGGTTGTTTGAGTTTATCCCTGCAGATATGGTTCACAACTCCGGAATAATCGGAGGGATTATAATTATACTTATGCTCCTGGCGGGGCTTTTTAATATGTTCAGAAACATAGCCAAAACGGAGAATATAAGTATACATAGCCGCTTGAACTGGTTTGGGGCGTTATGGCAGACTATAAGGAATGAGGCACTCGGGCAAAATAGATATAGAAAAGATTGTGAATCATACTCAAAAGAAGAAGTTTGGTACAAACAAAAATGGTTTATTCATGCTTCCATACTGTGGGGATTTCTCGGATTATTTGCAGCGACCGGTTTGGATTATCTACTTGAAATATTAGGAATGAAAGCTGTTGGTACATGGGTACCTATCTGGTATCCGGTAAGGCTTTTAGGTACAATAGCAGGTTTATTATTTATGTATGGTATTTCATATGCTTTAATAAACCGGTGGAGAAAGAAGGATGAATCCACTGCATATTCAACGTTATCGGACTGGATATTTTTAATTTTGTTATGGCTGACGGGTATGACAGGCTTCCTGCTGGAAATTTCAATATATCTTCCCGTCCCTCATATTTGGGGATACTGGATATTGTTTGTACACTTAGTTGTTATAGGTGAATTATTCATACTGCTCCCCTTTTCAAAATTTGCGCATGTATTATATAGGACAGCAGCACTATATATACATGCATTGAAGCCATTGCCGGAGATGGAAGGTAATGCAGAAGCTATTAAATAGAATTCAGATGGAAGAAAATTCCACAGTTCAATAAATAAAACAGATAAATTAAAGGAGAAAATATTATGGCAGAGAAAATGATTATTGTTTGTAACCATGCAGAAACAAGCAGTGTTATGCCTGCATTAATCTTTGCTTCATCAGGGGTAGCACTTGATTATGACGTACACATGTTCTTTTGTCCCGGTGGTGCCCAGGCACTAGTCAAAGGAGAGTTAGAGAAGATAGGGACTCCTAAAGGGATGCCTAACCCGGTAAATCTATTCAACACTATTCTTGATGAGAACGGGAAGGTAGTTTTCTGTGAGCTTGCAATTGAGAATAAGGGGATAAAACCGGAAGATTTGCGGGATGAACGTATAGTGATTGATAAGGTACCTCCTTTTCTTATGAGAGCAGAAGGTGCAAACATGACCTTTGTATTTTAGGGAGGGGGGGCTTTACCACTAAGACACTAAGGGACACTAAGTTTCACTAAGATTTTTATATATCTTTAACAGGTATGGAAATTTAGCACATAAAGTTTTTATTAGATTTAATTTAAACATACAAGGCACTGAGGACACTAAGAATTGGTATCGATACTATCCTTTTGAGGGATAGTATCGATATTAAATAATCACAGCTTAAAAAAAGCTTACGAAATAGCGTAGGTTTTCGGGTATTTTTTCTTTTCTAAGCCCCTTTTTTCATATGGAGCTATCATTTATATCTACTTTTAGAAAATCTCCTCTTAGAAATGATTTTTAATGTTTTTAACAACCTCTATCCTGTTGGATAAAGAGCCTGTGTGAAAATTCAAATTGTAGAGTGATTCTCCGAATCGCTAATAAGAATTTTGATTGAATTTATAATAAGTTAAACGAAACAGAGTTTCGTTCTACACTGTGGATGAGCTTCTATATAATAGATAATAGGGGCAGTATCAATAAAAATTTTTTGAGTTCCTTTAAGTTCATCTGAAAGATTCATCACCTATTTTCTCTCAAACGATTAACATAATCCTGAGCATCTTCAGAATTCCAAAGTTCTTTCCCGGAACCATATAAATTCTCCCAATCAAGTTCTTCTGTTTGACCAACTCCTCTTTTTCTTAATAAATAAGCAATTTTTTCTACTAATTTTAATTGCTCATTAGGACTAAGATTGACTATTTCCTTTTCAATATTTTCTAATACATTTTCTTTCTTCTTCATTATTTTACCTTATAAATCAATTCCTTTATGGTAATGTTATCAGCTACTGCCATTATAACTTATTTTTAATATAAATATATTAATCAAAAAGTTATACAATTACAATATTCCTTTATATTATAAAGTTGCCAATAACCAATTATCTAATTTTTAATGTATGATTTATTTTCTATCTATCCGTTGGATAAAGAGGCTGTGTGAAAATATAGAAAAAGTGTTGGGAGGGGTTTAATTTTCCTTTAGACTTTAGAGGTTGTGTGAAAATCGTCGGACTATAGTATATGATAGAACACCGGGCTAAAGCCACGGTGTTAACCTTTGGATAAACCTAACCTTTGGATAAGTCCAATGTTAGATGATATTCAGACGGGCTTTAAATATAATGGAATGTTTTATTTTGAGAAAAAGGGCTCTCAACACCCCTTTTTTAAAGAGAAAATTTTTTAGGCATATATGACTATGCCTCAGCCCGAGTTTATTCAAAAAGTGGTAGTTGAGAGGGGGTTTTTAAAGAGAAAATGGACAAAGACACTAATGACCAATGTACCTCAGAAGGCTTTTAGTTCTCCTTTTAATGTTCTAACTGCGGTTAAAAATATAATTTCCATATCGAGCCAGAAGGACCAGTTTTCTATATACCATAGGTCATGTTCAATTCTTTCCTGCATGGCAGAATCGGTGCTTTTTGTGTCTCCTCTGAAACCGTTAACCTGTGCCCAGCCGGTAATGCCGGGTTTCACTACATGTCTGAACATATACAGTTCAACTTTATCCTGTGATTCAATATTAAGGGGTGTGGGATGGGGTCTTGGACCAACAATTGTCATATCCCCTTTCAATACATTCCAGAACTGGGGCAATTCATCTAAAGAGCTGGTTCTTAAAATTCTACCAACTCTTGTAATACGGGGATCATTTTTGACTGTCTGCTGAAAATTATCGTCTTTATCAGGTCCATCATTTTTGTGCTGCATAGTACGGAATTTATGTGTGAAGAATTTCTTATTATCCTTTCCCCATCTTTCCTGTTTAAAGAATACCGGGCCTTCCGAATCAAGTTTTATGTATAGAGCAATTGAGGGGAATAACCACCATGAGACCCTGCCATAAATATAAAGCTTACAAGGATATCAAAAGCTCTTTTTAGAACCACCCATTGAAATTTATTCAGTTTTTCTTCTCTAAGCGATATAACAGGAAATCTCTCAAGGATTGAAAGATTATTTTTACCTATAAAGAATCTAAAATAATCCGGTATGAGCTTTACCCGTTTTGCATATAATTCACAGGTTTTTATTACTTCTTTTATCTTTTTCTCGGCAGTAGAAGGGAGTGCAACAATAACATTATCTACAGGATTATTCTGAAGAACTGATTTTAAATCTTTTAATGAGCCCAAATATTCCCCGTTCAGATAAGCTTTCTTTTCATCATCCAAAAAACCTATAATATTGTAGCCCAATTTTACATTATTTTTTACCGCTTCATAAAAATCCATACCGGTTTTTCCTGCTCCAATTACCAGAACATGTCTTAAATTCCTACCCCTTTTTCTTAAATAAATTAAAGCTTTTCTAACCAGGTATTTTTGAGGCAAAAGGAAAAGGAGAAGGAAGCTCACATAAAGTAAAATAAAAGAACGTGAAAAAATAATTTTATTCGAAAGGAACATTATTAAAGCGGCAGCTATAAGCTGAATAAAAATATTTTTGATTAAAATAATTAGTTCTGAACCGAAAGAACGCAGGTGAGAATCTTCATAGAGCCCTGTAATACGCGCTGAGAAATACCATACAAATATTAAGATAACAATTAATTGCCAGCCATTTTTTAATAAATAAGGATATGATAAGCCGTTGATTATGCTTACATAATAAATGCTTAATAAAATAAAAACAATATCCGATATGATCCTTAAAACCAATAAGGATTTTCTTTTTGAAATCATTATAATGATATTTCAATAATGGTTATTAAAATACATATTTCTAAAATAAAGGAAAAGCAATGTTTTTTGAAAAATACTCTGCTATAGGTCATGGAGGTTATGCACCTTTGAAGCAGCACGTTAACATCATTTAATGCTTATGCAGGAATTAATATCATATGATGAACGCAAAATAACATCCTATTTCAACAAAAACAATTCCTCTAACTACAGCATCACACATATTATTTAAATTTTATACTTCAAATCTTTTTAATTTTAATAACTCTGCAATTTCAAATAGAATGAAAGTAATATTTCTAAACAGATACCGTTTCCAGAGTCTTTCCGGTTCCTGCTTTAGCCTGTATAACCATTCGAGGGAATGATCCTTCATCCATTGGGGTGCATTCACAAGATTACCAGCTAGATAATCAAACCCGGCACCAATGCCTATCATTATACCTTTATTCAAAGAGTTAAAATTCGAATAAATCCATTTTTCCTGTTTTGGCGCACCTAATGCCACCCAGACTATATCAGGTTTGCTATTATTTATTTCCTTTAGATATCTCTCATTTTCTTCAGGTAAAAATTCTTTAAAAGGAGGGGAAAGGAAACCGGCAACTTTAGTTCCGGGAAATTTAAGCTCAATATTACTTTTTAATTTATCGAGAGTGGCAAAAGAGCTTCCGAAGAAGAAATGTTTTAAACCGTCTTTTACTCCCCATTCCAAAGTCTTTTCAAAGAAAGTTGGTCCGAACAATCTTTCTACCCTTTTCACACCTTTTAACTTTCCGGTTAAAGACAAAGGTTTTCCGTCAGGTAAAGCTAAAAAAGAATTATTAATAATTTCCCTGTAATGATTATCTTTTAATCCTTCCGTTACAGTATGAACATTATTGACAGTAATATAAGCGGGTTTACTATTATTGTTGAGATATTTAATTATTAGCTCATAAGCTTCTCTGTAGGAATTTAAATCATTGATATTAGAACCAAGAATTGAGAATTTCATAATATTAAAATTTGCATACGACTTCATAAATCATTTCACTATTGAAATTAAGGAATTTTTATAAAAATCAGTAGTGTCTAAAAAATTTTGTGAAAGAAAATTAGTTGAGAAAGTTACGCAAACCTAAAGATGACATCTTCTCATGTTGTCTGGTTCGAGCTCATTGATTTAATGCCTTTTTTGTGACATTGGAAAAGGAGTTTCGCGTTACACGTATAATTTGGTTAAATCCGTAATAATTATAATAATTTGGGAATGAAATCTCATTTTATTATATTTATTTATAATTTAAATAATATAAAATAATGATATCAAATAATAATGAATTAATAACGAGGAAATTAAAGGAAAACATTAAGGGGAAATTATTTAAGAATAAGGCAATAATTATCTATGGACCTCGACAGGTAGGAAAAACGACGCTCGTTGATTCTATTTTGTCTGAACTTCAATCTGATAATCCGTCCTTTCTAGGAAAAACTGCATATCTAAATGGAGATGATTCGGATGTACGGGAAATTTTATTGCATCCCAATATAACAAAATTGGAAGGGATTATCGGGAAAGCTAAAATACTTTTTATAGATGAAGCCCAACGAATACCGGAGATAGGTATTGTCATAAAAATTATTGTTGACAGAATAAAAGAAGTTCAGGTTATAGCAACCGGATCCTCATCATTTGTTTTATCGCAGAATACGAAGGAACCGTTAACCGGCAGAGCATTTGAGTTTATACTTTTCCCTTTGACATTTGGTGAACTGGTGGATCACACTTCATTATTGCAAGAAAAAAGAAATATTGAAAAAAGGCTTATATACGGTTCATACCCGGAAATAGCTGTTTCGCCCGGTGAAGAAAAAGATTTATTAGGATTACTAAGCGGCAGTTATTTGTATAGAGATCTCTTTGTTTTGGAAACCGTTTCCCGTCCTGATTTACTTGAAAAAATTACAAGAGCAATTGCATTACAAATCGGTTCCGAAATATCCACAATTGAAGTGGGACAATTAGTAGGTGCCGATCGTAATACAGTTGAAAAATATATTGATTTATTGGAAAAGGCTTTTATTGTGTGTAAGCTGCCTGCATTAAACCGTAATGTGAGAAATGAAATTAAAAAAGGTAAGAAAATTTATTTTTATGATAATGGAATAAGGAATGCTGTTATAAAAAATTTTAATAATATAAGTTTAAGAAATGATGCCGGTGCTTTATGGGAGAATTATTGCATTAGTGAAAGAATAAAATATTTATCTTACAATGGCAGTACTGCACAGAGTTTTTTTTGGCGGACAACCCAGCAGCAGGAAATTGATTATATTGAAGAGAATGAATCTCATATTTTTGCATTTGAATTTAAATTAAATCCTTCAAGCAAAGCTAAATTTTCAAAAACATTTCTAGATTCCTATAATGTAAAATCAACAAAAATTATTTCTCCTGATAATATAGAAGAATTTATCAAACATTAGGGTAAATTAATTCGTAATAAAAAGAGGTCCCAAAAACTTCAATCCTCGATAAGAGATTAGGGAATCCACTAATTTGCGAAGAGTCACCTGATAAAATTTCATAAATGCTTTAATAAGCGGCAGAATTCAGATCTATAATCCATAATAAAAATAGAAATAGAGCTCATTCAAATTTTTAGTATTAAATACTCCGTTTGAAACTTCCGATTCAATTTTAGTAGTCTGAAATTTAACTTGTGCAAAAAGATTATGTATTATTTCATATTTAATATCCAATCCCCCATATAAATAGTTCGTTCTAAGTCCTGATAGAAAGCCAGGGTAGGGTAAATGTAAACCTTCCGGTGACCAGCTGTATTTAGGATCTACTTCCTCACCTTTTCTGATATATTGCCCCCAAACTTTCATCTGAAGCCCTCTCATAAACCGGTAATTTAAAGAAGAATAGATTAAATCCCCGTTATTCCCCATCCAATGCCCAAGCGTATAAGCATCATTTTCATATGTATCAGTGGGTATAAAATTCTTATATACAAAAGGATATATTTTTGTATATTCCACAGTGAACGTTAAATTATTTATGGGTATATCAGTTATCGAACCGCCTAATGTAAATCCTGTCTGATTACGCTCCTGTTTAGATTTCAATAAATTATCAATTGATATTTCATCAATAAATAAAGTCCCGTATAAGTGAGTATTTTTAATATGATTCCTTGAACTTATACCAGCGAAAAACTGTGAATTATCACCAATATTATTATCGTAATTACTCAGATAGTGGTCAGCCAGTTTGAAAAACATTAGCGGCATTAAATAAGAAATTTGCAGCTTATCGCTGTAAATTATTGATTCACCTAATGAAATATCAAGTCCCTTTAAAGGAGTTATTATTATTGTATGAGAAGCAATATATTTGTTTCTGTATGATAATCTGTTCAAACTATCAATAAGAGTTCTATATATATTACTCGAATCCAAAACTTTTGATACCAGCCAGCCGTGAAAATAATTAAATCTTAACCATGAAACCGGGTGAATGTCGAGCCTTATAAAAGGGAAAGAAGGAGCTTTATTTGATAAAACTAATTTACCGCTTTCACCATATCCCCATTCTAAAAAATCTTTTCCCGCTGTAAATTCTCCCCATTTCCAATCTACAGAAATTGTTGTATGTATTTCACTGTAATCAAGAGTATTAGGTAATTTTTGAGTAGGCACAATTCCTGTTTCCGGAGTAAATTTCTTTGTTGAATCTAATGATCTTCCCCGATTCATGATTATCCCTATAGTCAAAGCTGAACCCTATATAATCCGATAAATAACCATAAAAAGAAAATCCGCTCCAATAGTGATTAAGAACTTTGGAATCCCTTGTCCCTAGTTGATATCCCAAAATAGGATCTGCATTTATTTTAAAAAGATTGTCACCGTATGAGAAGAATCTAAATCTTCCTCCTTCATCTTTTTCCACGAAATGAGTTTTTTGCTGTTATTTTCGGCTAATCTTATTAAAATTCATTTCCAAGATAGAAATCCTTTTCATAAAATTGCTAATTCTTCTTTTCTAAAACCGATAATTTATATTTTAATGAATCCAGTTCAATTAATTTTTCAGCAATATATTTTCTGCTTAAAGGTTTAATTTGATCATCTAATTGAATAATCCCCTTTTGAGCTAACCTGCTTAGAAAAGGATAAACATCATTATATAAAGGTTCATAAGTAGTCTGAGCATACGGTAATAAATCCTGAAAACAAAAATCAAAGTTAGAATTTTCCCCCTTGAACCATTTAAAGTTAAAAAAGATAAAAGGAATATTTCAAACACTTAAAAATACTTTTCCTTTCAAATATGACATACAGGTGTTATCTGCTAAAAACAATTATTAAAAAATAATCTAAATGTTTTTTAATTGAAACAATTTATAAACTATCTTTTAAAACTTTTAAAAAATTAAATAAAAAAATTGATAAGGATAAGATCAACAAAATATCATAAGGTATTCTAAATCGAATCTTTGTAAAAAATATTGCAGTGAAAAATGCATTAGAGAAATAAATAATTAATATTAACCTTTCTATATTTAACAATTTAATCCACTTAATTAGAATAAGCCTTCCCAAAAGTAACAGCAATAAAATACCATAACTTATTAACATAATTATAATTTTTAAATTAGAAGATTCTGATTTAACAAATAGATCATTTTTAAAATTGAAATAATTTAGAACTTTCTGAAAATACAAAATAATTGAGTGTTTTTTATTGTTTAAAATATATTCTATTGCTTTATCCCTATAGTATTTATCTTGTTCTACTTCATTTAGTTCATTAGCTTTCGTTTCATACTTCCTTATATCAATATTTACTCCTGAATTGGGTTCAGTAAATTCAGAATTTCCTAATAATAAGTTTATTCCTCCATTTGTTGACACAAAAATGAAGCTATTAAATATAAAATAATTTCTTAATGACCAAAATCCTATAACACAAATTGATACTAATAATATTGATACTAATACTTTGACTCTATTTTGGTTTAATTTATGAAAGTTCCAAATTAGAATAACTAAAAAAGTTGAAATAAATAAAGGTGATATTAAAATAAGGATTCCTGATAATAAACCAATGAGCATTCCTTGTGGAATTGGTCGCCATTTGATAAATAACAGAATTACAATCAAAACAAGTAGATGAGCTATAAGAATCTGCGGATATAGGGTTCCAGCGGTGTAAAATATAACAGGATATAGCAATATTAAAAATAAAAATATCAGCCCACTCGATTTTCCCACCTTTTTTGATAAAAAATTATTTGCTAGAAAAAGAATTACAATTAAAAAAGTAAAATTCGCAATTTTCATAAAAGCAATATTAAAACCACAGAATCTCAGGGATGCTAAAAAAAATGGATACCCAGGAGGTCGATAAGCAGTTAAAAATTTCCCATCTAAAGTGTATTGGAATTTACAATTTAAATTTCCCGAAAGTTTATAATATTCAAATTCATCTGGATATCTTAAGTTATTACCTAAATTCAATGAATAAATTATTCCTAAAAAAAAGTAAAAAAAGGTTAAACAATAAAAGATAAACTTTAAATACTTTCTAATTATAAAAATTAAATTTGCTCTATACTTCAAACGCTCAAACCTATTATGTTTTATTTTTATTTCATGCTAATGTACTGACCCTAATGCTCCTCGACACATTTTTTCTTTTAAAATGATAGTATAAATATCTTTTGTCAACTTAAATATTTTTGGAGTTTCATTACGTTTTTCTAAAAAAGTTTAATAATAACCTCAAAATCTTATGTTATTTTTCTAAAAAAACTTTCAAACATCATCTAATTTATCAATAAATTTGGAACCATTACTTATCTTAAATATTTTTACTAAATATGGTTTCAGATTATGCTCTTTTCCATATCCGTTGTACTGCCATCCGCGAAATTCCTTGTTGAACTAAGCCGCAAAGTGGCGGGGAGTTTTTCGGCACTCTACTATTTCATTGCAACCCTTTTTTTAATATAATATACCTCATCTAAATAATTTTTTCTACCATCATAATTTTAGCTAGGTATACTATGAACGAACTAATTCAAAGACTCAAACAAATATGCAACTTTTCAGTAAAGATTTCCTTGAACATTCCTCCATTAGAACTACTATGATCTATGTTAATGTCTTTTGATTTATGTATCATAACAGTTGTTAAAAATTGAAAGCCACTTCTTTAAAAATATCTTCAATTCTTTTTAGATGCTTTTCAATTGTGTACTCTTTCAAATATTTTTTGCGTGCATTTATTCCCATCATATTTCTCAATTCTACATGATTGATAAGTTTTTCAATAGCTTCAGCCAATTTTTGTGGATCTTTAACAGGAACAAGAAGCCCATTTTCATTGTTATCAATAATATGTGGTATACAGCGCAAATTTGTACTGACAATTGATAGAGACATCATCATTGCTTCTAATAAAGCTATAGGCATTGCTTCATTTTCATAAGAAGGGAAACAAAATATGTGAGCATTAGAAAAGAAGTCAAATTTTTGTTCTCCATAAATACTACCTAGGAAATTCAAATAATCATTTAATTTATATTCATATAATTTTTCCTCAATTTTCTTTTTTATCTTAAATGATTGAAAACCCCCTATAAAGTTCCAAATGAATTTATAATCATTTTTTTTCAAAATTTTTGCAGCTTCAATTGATGTTAAAATCCCTTTAGATTCCGAAATCATACCTACTGTTAGGATCACTATATTTCTGTTATTAAGGCGTTTTAGAGAGTAGTCGTAATAATGATCTTCAACACCATTAGGAATTATAAATGAGGTTTTAGGCTTTATCCAATCAACTTCACTTTTAAGATCAGATGAAAGAATCATTATAGCATCAGGATTATTATAGGCTTTTAACGCCCAAAATTTCTCAATTAAATTTAATTTATTATATAGAATATCGAATCCACCAGCATGGAATTGAAAAATAATTTTTTTAGTGCACCATCGAATAAATAGAAGTAACAAAATATCTCTATAAAAAGGTATTTTGTGCGGACCAGATGGTGGATAAAAAAGAATATCTAACCTTCCATTTAGCCTAATTCTCCATACTTTCAAAATAATATTAAACAGTTTTATAACTTTTTTAAGATTGAAATTTCCGACTTCCTCAATAGATTTGGAAAAATCTAAGCGTATAAATTTTTTTTCACACCATTTCCATTTTGCATGAACTAAATATTGTTGCATTATTGATTGACCATGAAAAGGAGGAGGAGTTTGAGCAAGTATAAGAATCTTCATCTGGCACCCCAATTATTTCTGTGCTTCTACATAAAAACTATTTTCAGGTCTATTATCTAATGGAATAAAATGTCTGTAGTTTGATTCTTTAAATTTCATCTCCCAAATTTTATCAAAACCTATATTTTTTAGCAGTCCTATTAGATATTTAGGAGTAAACATCCATTTATGCTGATTTTTTACTATATTAGAAGTATAATTTTCAAAGAGAAACTCTAAAAATATAGTAGGTTCATCATTTGTAAATAATTTTATCCCATAATTCAAATCTGGTAAAACAAATCTAACGAAACCATCTTTTTTTAATGTCCTATATATCTCTGAAAGTAATTTTTTTGTTTCCAATATATAAAGATGTTCTAAAACATGAGAAGCAAAAAACGCATTTACAGTTGAATCCTTTAAATTAATTCTTTTTGACAAGTTCATATAATGAATTTTCTTAAAAATGCCTCTACGATGCTCCTGAAACCTTTTTTCATCAATTAGCTTAAGTCTTCTCATAATGTTAGGCATTGTAGGAATTTTAGAAATAAAAATATGGGGTGTAATATCTGTATTATACCAACCTTCAGCAGGTTGATTAAAACAGCCTAATTGAATCCCATAATATTTATCTAAGTTATTAATCGAAAACATTTTAAATTAGTGACTAATCCACTAAGTAACAAAATCTACAACTTTAGTTGCCGCATTTTCATGATTATATATACTAAGTTTTTCCTTTGCTCTTTCTGCAAATAACTTTAATTTATACTCGTTATTTAAACATTTTTTTAAAGTATTTATGAAAGCGGCTTCATCGCATGGATCAAATATAAAACCATTTACCCCATCCTCTATTAAATCTGCAGAACAACCCGCATATTTTGAAACCACAACTGGTAATTCACAAGCTATGGCTTCATTAACTACCATCCCCCAAACATCTTCCCGCGAAGGAAAAATTAAACAATCTGAAGCAATATAAATAGGAACTAAACTCTCTTTTTGTTTGAACTCAGAAATTATAACTAATTTTTTATCATATTTATGAATAATTTTATCGAAATCTTTTTTCTCACCTCCAACAATAAGTGTTCTTATCATTTTTTGATCTTCCATTTGAGCTAACTTTTGTATCGCTGAAATCAACAAATCAATTCCTTTTCTATGAATGAATTGACCAACATAAAGGAAAATAAAGCAATCATAATCAATTTGTAAATCTTCTCTAACTTTTGATTTCATATATTTTATAGATTCAGATATAAAAAATTCATTATCCACGGCATCCGGAGAAATGGTTATTTTTTCATTAGATAATCCAAGTGTAGTCAAATATCGGAAGGAAAGTTTACCATGGGCAATACCTCCATTAATATTTTTACAAATGAATCTTCTGATATTTTTTTTTATAAAAGAAATTTTATTTTCTGATTGCTCTGTTACTTCAGAAAGGATATAGACTTTTTTATTAAATAATTTCGAATAAACTATACAAAAAATTGTTCTTAAGCCCATCTCCAGTGAAACAACTACATCGGGTCTTTCATAAAAACAAATTTTAAAATTTTGAAAGGAAAATAAACTGTATGAAATAACTTGGTATTATTTGAAACCTTGGTTTCTAATTCTATATTTGGAGAATTTAATATTTCATACTGGAATTTAATAAGACTTTTTAAAGTATTCCATTCCCTATTTTTTTCGGAATAAGAATCAAAATAGAATTTTACACTTCCATTCAATTTCTCGCTTATCTTATTATATAAACCAATTCTATAGGGAGGTAAAATGTTGATAAAAAATAAATACTTCATTCTTCATTAGTTGTTGGTTCATACATGATTACTGAATAAATCACTTTAAGCAGTAATACTCCAATTAAAATTGCTTGAGGGATTTCATAATAATTCTCTTGAATACCCAATGAAACTACAAATAGAACTCCTGTAAAAAAAACAAAAGATAGAAATTTCTTTCAATCATTTTCTTTAGATTTATTTTTTACCTTAATTAAAATTTTAAAAACAAAAAAAAATAGACATAAAATACCTAATATCCCTGTTTCAGAATAAACACTCAACAAAGAATAGTACGGTTGTTGACTTGAGCCAAACCATTCAATATTCGCTGTCTGTTCCATTAAATAGACAATATAATTGTCAGCAATAGGATTGATTTCATTTTTCAACAAAGGAACAGACTTTGGATGGTTTATGCCTCCCAATAAACCTCCTCCAATTAGACTGGCTCTGCTTGAAAATTGTCCAATTCCCAGTCCTATAATTGGAGCAAAAGGTTTTTTGGGGGGAATATCATTAATCACATTATAAGTTACAATGGATCCTGGATAATTTCCAAGAGCCATATTACTAATGATACTACCTAATATACTAATATTATTTCCAATAAAATAAACTGAATTAAAAATTCCAAAAATTAATAATGTTAATACAAATTTTTTACCAGTATGTTTCATATTATTCTCGGAATTCTGTAATTCAAATTTTGGTTTTATTATAATGTACGAGAATAATATTGACACTGCGAATAAAAGTATCGCATGTACAACTGAAGCAAGTATTACAGCAAACAATCCTATGAAAAGTTTAAGTTTAACTTTTTTATTAAATATGTAAATTAATATTAGTAAACACAATCCTACAAATATCATATTAACAGCAAACATAACATTTGAAAAAGAAAGTTCTGGACGTAGGCCTATATGAATAGTCCCTTCCACAAAATCCCCATTTGTTTTACCAAACCCTCCAGTATGAAAAGAACCATTTATAGCTTGCAATATACCCATAATGCCTTCTACAGTAAACAATGGCAATATAAAACGTAGAATTTTTTCTAATAAAAAGATATTAGATAATTTCTTAGAATCTATGAATATAATAGGATAAATAGTTGAATAAGTAAGGAATGCTAATATATAGTTTTGAATTATAAAATTTTGTTGGATTAACAAACTAAATAATAAAAGTAGAACAAAAAACGTAAATATAAGTATGAATAATTTTGCGATTCTAACTTTATCTTCGGTAATTATAAATGTAAAAATAATTATTATAATAGGACTAAAATAAGCTAAAATTTTTAATGGGGAAAAATTAACTATACAAACAAAAATGAATCCATAAAAAAAAGTTTTTTGATAAGTATTCATTTAATTTTTTTTCATCAATAATTTATTTATTAAATATTTAATTTTACCCTGTCCATACTTCAACTCCAATAAATATTTCAATAGAGATCTATTTAAAAATGGTGAAATTTTATAAAATATATAGACATGCATACGTGATTTTGTTGATGGATGCCCAAGTAATTTATTCAACCAAAATTTCATTTCCTGTTTTTTATAACTAAATCTATTTATGATATATTTTGATTCTAAAAAAAACCAGTTATTTTCTATTTCATCCAATCGTTGCTTATAATCATTCTCATTAAGCCATTTATTTATTGCATTATAAATCATTGTAGTTAATTCAATCTCTTTTTTTTTCTAGAAATAAATACTGGGATTGAAGTTTCCTTATGAGAGAAATTACTCATATTTTGCTTATGAAGTCTATAATAACATAATGTTTCCTGATTAGAAACTGCAGGAGACAATATTAAGGCAACATTTATAATAAAAGCATCAACATTGCTAGACATATAGAAATTTATAGGTAGTATTTTTTTATAGATCTCCCTCCTTAGAGAGATGCCACTAGTAGGAGAAACATTTACCATTCCTCCTCCCAACCTTAGAACTTCATGGGCAAGCCAACCATTTGGTATCTTTGAAATCAGAGGGTATTTACCTTCTGGTTTGCAATTTTCATTGATTCTCATCATTCTATGAAAATGAACACCACAATTTGGATTTTTTATAAAATCATTCACTACTTTTTCATTCTTTGTAATTTCAAAATAATCGTCAGAATCCAAAAAACAAATTATATCACCGTTACACTTTTTATATCCAACATTCAAAGCAGAAACTATCCCTCCGTTTTCCTTTTTAATTAGATTTATTCTTTTATCATAATTACCATATCTACAAATAACATCAACAGAATTATCATTTGATCCATCATCGATAATTATCAATTCCCAATTTCTGTATGTTTGATTTAAAACGCTTTCAATTGCCTCACCTATAAATTCCTGGTAATTATAATTTACCATGAGAACAGAAACTAAAGGATTAGCAGGCATATCTTTAAGTTCTACAGGTTTAAACTTTTTAAAATCAACCATGTTTAACAATTTCCTTTTCGAAAATATTCAAGGCTCGAGCTGTTACCTGATCCATATTATAATACTTATAATCCGCGAGTCTTCCGCAAAAAACAACAGATTTTAATTTATCACCTTCCGCCCTATATTTATTATAAAATTCATTATTTTCATTGCGGGGAATTGGATAATATTTATCCATTCCGTTTTCCGCCTGCAATGAATATTCTTTTGTAATAGTTGTTTTAGGATGTTTTTGTCCTGTGAGATGTTTCCATTCTACAATTCTCGTAAAATTATACTTTATCAGAATAATTAATAATGTGGTATGCTTTGAGAATAATTGACATTCATGGTTTCATGTTCAAATCTTAATGAACGGTAAGGCAGTTTTCCAAAAGAAAAATCGAAGAATTCATCAATTGCACCTGTATATATAATCTTATCAAACTTAACAGAATCCATAATATCTTTATAATCGGTATTTAACAGAACAGTTATATTTTTATGATTCAGCATTTTTTCAAACATTTTTGTATACCCCTCTTTGGGTATTCCTTGGTAAGAATCTGTAAAATAACGGTCATCAGTGTTTGTTCTTACAGGAATTCTTGCCGTAACGCTAGGTGCAAGTTTATTCGCTTCAATTCCCCATTGTTTAAATGTATAATCCTTTATAAAACTTTTAAAAAAATCCCTACCAACATAATTTAAAACCATTTCTTCCGAATTTTTAGGAGATTTTATTTTTACTCTAACTGTATTAAAATAATTCTGAGTATCTTCATCTGATTTCAAATTCAAAGTTATAAAGCATGATTTAATGTATTCCGGTTTATAGGGAAAGGATATAAGCTTCCGTTTATACATGATATTGACTTTATGTATCATAAAAATACCAATCTGTGAATTGAGATAAATAATCAAATACTTTTTTATTATTTGTATGAAACAAATGAGGGCCATATTTATGAATCAATATTCCATCTTCGTTATAAAAATCATAAGCATTACCGGCAATATGGTTTCGCTTGTCAACAATCAGAACTTTTTTATTAAGCTGACTCGCAATTCTTTCCGCAAATACAGAACCGGAATAACCGGCACCGACTATCAAATAGTCATACATAGAAATATAAATATGGGAGTTTATTTACCACCAGGTTCACTGAGAAGCGCAGAAGAAAATAGAGGTAATACTTTTCTGCGTACTCTGCGTTTTCTCTGTTTCCTCTGCGGTTAAATTTTTCTATTATTAAAACTTCATAATTTAAAATTGAATTTTATTCCTTTCCAATCTAATAAATTGATCTTATTTCTAAACAAAATAATATAGAAAGATGCAGTAATAAAAATTTCAGTAATCAGCCATGATATCGCGGTGCCATTTTCAGAATATACAGGCACTAAAAATAAATTTAATATTATGCTCATCACAGCTCCTAAAAATGTTAAAAGTAAAAACTGTTTATCCATCTTCAGGTTTATCAATCCCTGGATGCCAAAAACATTGCTTAATCCTATTATTAAAGGAAGAAATGCCATTATCCTTAAGCAGCCTGATGCATCGGCAAATTTATTTCCGAAGATAATCTGTATTATTAAATCTGAAAAGATAAATATTAAAGAAGAAGCAATAAACATGATTATTACTACAATAAAAGTTAATTTTTTGAGTAAAATAATCC
The DNA here is from genome assembly GCA_963848195.1 of uncultured Ignavibacteriales bacterium. GTDB lineage: Bacteria > Bacteroidota > Ignavibacteria > Ignavibacteriales > Ignavibacteriaceae > CAVQBP01. Next base: position 248,975 of record CAWKCY010000005.1, read on the forward strand.
CTTCGTTCCTTGATTTATTGATAACACTGCTTATTCGCGGAAAGAATGCCTGGTTTAAGGGTCCGAGCAGCAATGCCTGAATAACACTTATTACTTTACCCGATGCAGTAAAATATCCTACATTTAGATTAGAAGCAAACAAACCCAGAATTACAACATTGCTTGTTGTGTATAAATTAATTGAAACCGAGGATAAGAATAAGTTCCATCCTTCTATAATAGCTTTTTTTATTTCTTTTATACCGGATAATAAAAAAGTTATCTTAAATACTTTTATAACGTAAATAAAAGCGGCAATTCCAATTATCATTTGTGAAAGGGAAAGGATCAGCGGAATTAATAAATAATCATTTTTTTCTCTAATAAATAAAAAAATTGCTGCTCCATAGGATATTTTGATTATGAAATTAAAAAAGGAGAGGCGTGCCAGCTTTTCCAGACCCTGGAAAAGCCAAACCGGAAGAAAAATATTTCCTATGAGCATTAAATATGTAAAAATGAATAGTTCTTTATCATGATTAAATTTAGGGATAAAGAAAACCAGGGGTAAAAAGATTAATATGGTAATTAAAAAAAGAAGGAATTTAACTATAATAACGGATGAAAATGTTTCTGATAATTTCTCTTTGTCATCCCTATTAATGGAGATTTCCCTGGTCGCACTTAAATCAAAGCCGTAATTTATAATTAATGCAAAATATGTTATAAAAGCCAGGGCAAAGTTTATAGATCCGTATAATTCCGGTCCGATTATTCTAACTATATACGGTACAACCAGAAGAGGTACAATATAATTTATTACCTGTATGCCGCTTAAGGAAAATAGATTGGTTAATAGAATTTTTTTGGTTGACATATATTCTAAATGTGCCAGTCACCTTTAAGGTGACTGGCACATGTCTTTATATATAATCTCACTCCCCTTTCATAATTCCGTAATATTTTTTTATTTCATTCGCGGAACATAAAATATAAAGCACTTAAAAGAATTGAAGTAAACATGATTATTACAAAAATTATTCCTCTCTTAGGGCCTGCTTTAATAATCGGATCTTTAGCAAGCTCTTTAACATTTAAGACAGGGGTTTCTTTTATTTCATCTATTTTTGCAATTTCCAACTGCTTATTTAATTCAATAAAGACTGTCTGCAGAATATCAACATTTCTTAGGAGCCTGCCTTGTTCGAGCATCAATGCTGGAGAAGCAACCAGCCTGTTCTCCTCTCTAAAATTTTTCAGCTTATTTTCAGCAGCAGATAGTGAATCTTTTACCTGTGCAAGTCTTTTTTGAATATAAAATCTTTGTTCTGAAGCATAAGATTTTCTTTTGGTTCTTATATAATAATCTAGAGATTCGACAATATTATTTGCCACTAGGGCAGACAGATCAGATTCAGGCATTGTGACTTTAATATTCAAGAACTTTTGTTATCCTATCAAGATCAGTTGAAAGATGGTTTTTAGATAATTTATCATAGGCTTTAAGAAACATTTTCCTCTGCCGCAGTTTAGGAGGAAGGCTGTTATCCGGTTTAATATCAAAATATTGGATTAAATTAACCGAGTCTTTGTATTCATCAGTTAAATATTTTTTATAAATAACCGGCTCTAATACTGATTCACTTGTAACAAGCACCTGGTAAATTTCAGTAGGAGCACCCTCTCCAACTTTTACACCGGCTAATGCAGCAAGGTCGCTTATTTGTCCCAGACTTGTATTCTTATTCCCGTATTCGGGCAATATAGTCACAGTACTCTGATAATAGAGAGAGACAACGAAAAATAAAATAATAAGGGAAAGAACAGCAATAGACAGATTTATCCAGATAAATTTCCATTTATTCTCTTTCAGCTTTTTAAAATAGGGTCTGGCTGCAGTAACTGTCTTACGAAATTCTTCCTCTGCAGAGAGCTTTGGCTTTTTAGGAATGTTTGTCTGATCCGGCATTTTATGGCTTATTTAGTTAAATTATTTACGGTTAATATTAATATTGCGGTAGATGTAACTACTGCTGCCATATCCCTTACAATGGGCCAGAATTTGGATTCCGATTCTATTAGTGTGGGAACAATTATAGTCGATCCTGACTTTATATCAGGGTTGGGTATAAAAAACCATGAAGACGGTTTCCATTTTTTCCCGTTAGGAAGTACCACAATTTCATAACCTTTGCCGGAATTCTCTGTATATCCTCCTGCCTGATCAACATAATATTGTAAGCTTCCCCCTTCCATATACGGTACGGATGAAGGGATTCCTACTTCTCCCAGAACATAAACAATACTCGGATCTTTTGGTACAATAAGTGAATCTCCGGGGTCTAAGGGAATATTGTAGATAGAAGAGGTATCCTCCAGAATATCTTTCCATAAAATGGGTATCCGGTTTGAATATTCCTTCTTGAAAAAATTTCTGTTGTAAATAGGTATATCCTGTAGTTTTCTTTTTATAGTATCGGGAATTATAACATGCCCGGTATCTGAAAAAATAGGATTTCTCCGGTAAACATACATTCCGTCTGTATATGCGGTTGACTTAAACTTCCCTGCTCTTTTAATAAGGTCATAAACCTTTTCCCCTTCATATAAAAGAGTATAGGAACCGGGGAATTGAACTTCGCCTGAAATAGAAACAGTCTGGTTAAAAGTTTTTGCAGGATCCCTTCTAATCAAAACACGGTCATAATCGGTTAGGAAGAAGCTTTTATGCATACTATTATCCCAATAGTCTTTTGGAAGGGAAACCAGAAATTTCTCAGCATAAATTGTAGGATTTACAGTATCCATCCTGGTTATTTCAATATCCCTGGTAGTAGCGGAATCACTTAAACCTCCCGCTAAAATAATTAAATCGGTAAGGGTCATATTCTGATATCTTCTATAGCTGCCGGGATATTTTACTGCGCCTGCAATTGCAACTGTTCTTGAAGGGTAAAACCTTTCAATACTATAAACTTCTACCACATCCCTGTTCTTGAGCACGAGATTGTCCGAAGCTTCTCCATTAAGTGCATTATTCAGATTAAAGTTAATAACCTTCTGCTTTTCATTAGAAAGAGTTCTTGTAAGGATCGCTTTTGCTCTAAAAGCATCGGGAGATAAACTATCCGCCTTATAGATTAGATCACGAACGGTCATAATATTGGAAGATAATTCATAAACACCCGGTTTTCTTACGCTTCCTTTAATTGTTACTCTGTTTTCAGGCCTGGTGTTAATTTTTAAAATATTTACTACGTCACCGTCCTCAAGGACATAATTACTGTTCCTTAAATCATTTACTGTAGGAAAATTAAGGTCGATATCCAATATATTATTGGTAAATTCGTTCCTTTGATCAAATGGAATAATTCTTTCGATATGAACTCTGCCGAAATAAGCATTAAAGTCTAATCCCCCGGCGTATGCAATAAGGTCTTTCAGCATATCCCCCTGCTTTAACTCATAGACAGCCGGGCGGAAAACCTGTCCGGCAAGAGCAACTCTTTTACCTACCGGAGGAACGAAAATAATATCACCATCCTCAAGCCTAACATCAGTAGATTTATCTCCCTTTGTCAGGTAATCATATAAATCTATTACAGAAATAGTTTGTCCGCTGCGCAGGATTTTAACATTCCTTAAGGAACCGTTCAAAGTAGGACCGCCTGAATAATAGAGAGCGGTAAAAGAAGTTGAAAGGGAAGGGAGAGTATAACCGCCGGGTTTACTAACTTCTCCCAATACATAAACTTTTACGGTTCTTAAAGTTCCGGTTGATACATCCAAATTAGTTCTGGCTTCACCGTTAGCCGAAGCATTCAAGGAGGAATAAGTTTTGGATAAGATATTAAAAAGTTTTTGCCTTAAACCCTGAATGCTCAATCCGTTAACATTAATCAATCCGACATCGGGGATATAAATATTTCCTTCTTTGCTTACCGTCAGAGTTCTCTCCAATTGAGTTTCTCCCCACATAGTTATAATTATTTCATCTCCGGGGCCGACAACATAATTAGCGGGAACGGGTACATTTAGAGAAGTCTCAAAGGCTGTAGGCGATGTTGAAAAGATATTATATCCAAAAGCAGGGAGGCTATCGGCGTGTGTTCTTCCCTTAAACGCCGGAACAAAGTAAGATTCCGGTGGTTTGTTTACGGGAGGAACAATTTTAGGGCTTTCGGATTTTTCTTTTTCCTTTGATTCTCTGTTTGAACCTGAAGTTGACTGCGGCAATTGTGTTTGAACATTCTGCATCTGCTGAAGCTTTAAATAATCTTCAAGAGAAAAGCCCATCTCCTGTGCTTTTTTCTTCAGCTCCTCCTGAGTCATATTGTCTATCTGGGAATGCAGTAAGCTTAAAGGTATAGCAATTAAAAGGACAGCAATTAACAAAAAATATTTAATCATATACTCCAAATTACTAAATAGTAATTGAAAAAATAAGCTTTCTGGAATTCCTAAACAAGTTGGTCAATGGTCAATTAGTCATTAGTCATTGGTCAATAGTCATTGGTCAATGGTCATTGGTCATTGGTCATTGGTCATTAGAATCCATAGTGTGCGGAGATTGACAGATTCGTTTATATTTGTATTTTCGAAGTTTCCGGGGGTTTGTTCGTTTGAAATTTGGCTTACTTTGTAATTTAATTCGAAATTCAAATCGTGAATCAATTCATATTTAATATTAATGCCGAAATATTTGTAATAGTTTTTTAAACCGAACAGGAAGGGGGGCTGGTTTTTTTTATATTGTCCGCTGTAATCAGAGCTTCCCTTCCGGATATATTCACTCCATAGATCAGCTTGAAGTCCTCTTATAAATCTATAGTTGAAATTTAAATAGAAGAGATCGGCATTATGACCTATCCAATCTCCCAATAAATAAGAAGAGCTGGTATAGGTTTGGGCGGGATCGTGATGACCGTATACGTAGGGATTAATTCTTGTATATTCAGTAGTAAAAGTCAGGTTATCGATAGGCAAATCAGTAACTGATAATCCAACAGTGCATGGCTAATTGCGGTCTTAACCTTTTATCATCCAGCGAACTTCCTATAGTTGAGGGATCAACAAAAGGGCTTCCATTAATGCCTTTTAGGGTTAATTCATCAATGAATACAGTACCATATAGATGGGTGTTTTTAATATGATTTTTTGAACTTACAGAAAAGAAAATCTGTGAATTTGCATCCCCCGGTTTATCGTGCCGGTTACTTATCCAATCATCAGCCAGATAAAAACACATAAAGGGCATCAAATACAATGGCTCCATCCTATAACTATAGACTATTGATTCGCCTATAGTAAGATCCAGACCATTTAACGGAGTGACAGTAAGAGCATGAAATGCATAATATTTATTTACAAATATATCCCTTCTGTATACCATCAGAAATAAGGTATCTATTACATCTGAAGAAAGCCATGCATGGAAATAGGAAAAATTAAGCCATTTAACAGGGTTCAGGTGAATTCGAAAATAAGGGAAGGAAGGGGCTTTGTTAGAAAGGACGATATTACCGCTTTTGGCATATCCATATTCAATATAATCTTTTGCTACTTCGGCATCTCCCCATTTCCAGTCATATGAAATTGTGGAGTTGACATCGCTGTAATCAATATTTTTTCCATAATCATGCTTTGAAACTATAGCTCCGGTTTCAGGCGTAAAATCTTTTTTTGAATCAACGCTGTTCCCCTGTTCATTATTTGTCTTATATTCAAAGCTTACACCGATACTATTTAAAAAATAGCTAAAGCCATATATTCCAAACCAGGAATGAGTATTCCTATCTGCACCTGGATAGGAAATTTGATAGCCGGCAATTGGAGAAGCTCCGAATTTAAATATTTTGTCACTATATGAGAACATTCTGTATCTTTTAGCTATATTTTTTCCGGAGTCAGCCGTAGTATCAGCATTATCTTCACTTCCTGTAAAATTTTCTATCTCCATCCAGTATTCTTTTTTGTAAAATTCAAGTTCTTCTTTTTCAAGCGGGGATAGCAAATCAGCTTTATTTTGAGCTTCAATAAGCTTTCCGGAAATATATTTTCTAGAGACAGGTTTAACCAGGTCATCAAATTCTAGAATACCTTTCTGGCTTAATCTTTCGAGGTATAAATAAATATCGTTGGAGAGCTGTTCATGGACAATTTGAGCTTTTAATGTGGTCAGGACAAAAATTACCAGTAGGGATATTATATATTTTTTCATCTGAATTTTAATGCTGAATTTATGCAAGAATCGTATTGCTCACTATTATTAAACAAAATGCAAGCCAATGAAGTGTTTTATTATTTGAATTAAAAAAGGAGTGTAATTAAGAAGCGATCATTCTCAGTTTGCGAAACTTATAGTATATTTTAAGAAAGGAAAGCGAATAGGGGGAATAGCACGCTGATGACGCAGATTTAACAGATTTTCACTGATTTTTAAGGTGAAAATTACTGTTTGGACATCCTCTTAATGATATTCATCAGGTCTTTAGGGGCTGTGTGAAAATTCAAATTGTAAAGCGATTCTCCGAATCCCAATGCGAATTTTGATTGAATTTATAATAAGTTAAACGAAACAGAGTTTCGTTCTACACTTTTCATACAGGCTCTTTAGTGGTTGTGTAAAGATAGAGAAGAATCACTGAGGGAACTTAATTTTCTTTTCAAACATCAATGGATAAATCCATTGTTAATGATATTTATGCAGGCTGTAATGCGCTTTGCTATTATAGGCCATAATAAACAAGAAAAGAAAATTCATTTACATGATTTTTTTGAAATGAACCGTCACTTTGTTCGTGGGATTCATAGTTTATTCTAAACCTTGTTTCAAAATTCAGTTCATGAATCCATTCGTATTTTAAGTTCAGGCCGAAGTATTTGTAATAATCTTTAAGTCCGAATAAGAAGGGGGGCTGGGGATTTATATATTGGCCGCTGTAATCGGAACTTCCTTTACGGATATATTCTCCCCACGCAGTTGCCTGGAATCCTCTTAAAATTCTATAGTTGAGTTCAAGATATATAAGATCAGAATTCTGCCCTATCCAGTGTCCCATTAAATAAGAAGAATTAGTATAAGTCTGTGCCGGATCGTGGTGCCCGTAAACAAAGGGATTAATTCTTGTATATTCTGCAGTAAAGCTTAAATTATCTATTGGTATGTCAACAGAAGATAAACCAAGTGTATATCCCAGCTGTGTTCGAGTACGCCTGCTACTAAACGAATCTATTATATTATTGCCGTCAATAAAGAGAGTACCGCTAATTCCGCTGAGAGTTAATTCATCAATAAAAATTGTACTATAAAGATGGGTATTTTTGAGATGGTTTTTTGAACTTACGGAGAAAAAGATTTGAGAATTAGCATCGCCGGGTTTATCGTGTCTATTACTTAAGAAATCATCGGCATAATAATAAAACATAAAGGGCATTAAATAAACAAATTCGAGCTTATCGCTGTAAACAACCGATTCACCCAACGAAATATCCAGGCCTTTTAACGGAGTAACTACAAATGAATGCCAGGCAAAATATTTATTTATATAAATATCCCTTTTATACTGTTCAAGTTTTGCAGAATCAATTACATTTGATGAAAGGAAGGCATGGAAATAATAAAATTTAAACCAGTCGACAGGATTTAGCATAATCTTAATAAACGGGAAGGAGGGAGCTTTATTTGATAAGACCAGGTTTCCGCTTTTAGCGTAACCATAAGTGATAAAATCTTTAGCTAAAACCGCATTTCCCCATTTCCAATCGAAAGACACCATAGATTTAACTTCACTGTAATCCATATCTTCCCCATATTTGTGTATTACAGGAATAATACCGGTTTCCGGTGTAAAGCTTTTTTTTATATCCAGATCGGATCCATGTTCATTATTCGATCTGAAATCCAGGCTTACACCGATATAATCAGAGAAATATCCGGCGGTATAAAAACCCATCCATGAATGGATATTGCGGTTTCTTCCCGGAAAGTCCATCTGATAGCCGATTATCGGGCTGACATTTAGCTTGAATATTTTGTCGCTATAGGAAAATAAGCGGTACCTATCAAGACTATCCTTACCAAAAAAAGTTAAATACTTCTTATCTTCATTCTTTTTATCGAATCCTTCAATTTCAAGGAAGTAGTCTTTTTTATAGAATTCAAGCTCTTCTTTTTCCAGGCTGTTAAGCATCTGAATTTTATTTCCGGCTTCAATAATTTTACCGGCGATATATTTTCGTGATACCGGCTTAACAAGGTCGTTAAACACAATTATACCCTTACTGCTTAGCCGGTCTAAAAATGAATAAACATCATTATCCAATGGTTCATATACAACCTGAGCCCTGGCTGAGATAATACAAACAGATATTATAAAAACTGATAAGGTTAATTTCATTTATAAATTAAAATGTATGAGGATAGCACTCCTAAAAATAAAGAATATGTCACTCCTAACGGAGTGCAATGTTCTGTGGTTTAATATAATTCTACAAATATTTCACTCCTCCGGAGTGAAGAAAAGGAATCGAACTCCAAGGAGTTCTATATATATATTACCTTTTCTGCAAATTCGATGCTGTCTGCGGTGTTGTTAGGATATATTTGAAAACTTTCCATCTTAATTCGGGATTTTCAGGAATACCTCCCAGTCTCTCAACATAATCAGCTACAATATCTTTACCTAAATTATAGTTAATTACATAGCTCCTGTATTTTTCAATAAAGCTAATCGTTTTATCAGCATTAGCCGGAGTCCTTAAAGCATATTTAATAAGCCAGTTCTTTGTCTCTTTCTTAGTCCATTTACCGTCAAGATAATTTCTTGCAGCTTCGTTATCAGCATAATCGAGCTTTTTCATAAGCTGCAGAACTTCATAATATTTATCCGCATCGGAAGGGTTTAAGCCTGCGAGGGGGAAAAGGACTCTTTTTTCGAATACCGTTCTTGATCTGCCCGGAAAGGCAACATCAATACCGTAATTTGCGGAACCTTCGGCAATTAAAGACTGGGGACTAAACAGCGCATAGACACAAAATTCCACCCATCCTAATTCTTTATATAAATGATTTTCAATGAGGGTATTATAAACATGATGACCGGGATATCCTTCATGACATGCAATATCGATTGCACGGTCAATATAAATAGGTAAGTCGGTATTAACCTGTATAATACTAAAGCTGTTTCCCTTATACCAATTATAGCCTCCCCACGGTTTATTCGTTACATATTCAACCTTAAAATTTTCATTTTTCGGAAGATCAATATGCTGGAGAGTCCTTCTTCTGGCTTCTTTAATTGCTGCATTAAAAACTGCAGACAATTTATCTTTCGGAATTATGAATTGTTTCCTAAAGTCTTCCAGTCTTTTTTGTATATCCTTATCTTTACCGGGAAGAACCTTATCGAGCTGATCAAGTATCTTCTGGAAATGTTCATTATCAAAATGAGGAGCTTCGGCATCATAAAGCGCTTTAGTTTCTTCATCAAAGGATAATTTACCGCCAGCGATCATAAAAAGTTTGGTTTTAACGGCAAGGAGCTGTTTGTAGAGGTATTTATATCTTAATAGCTGTATATCACCTGCTTTTTCATTTTTTAAGCTTTCAAGACTATCCAGCAGTCTACCGGTTTCATCATATAGATTCTGAATTACGGCAGAATCTCCTTTAACAGTTTTATTTTGTACGGGTTTCCATTCTTCAGGCCCGTAATAAGCGTCCACAAAGTCGGGGTCTTGAAGACCTGCATTCAAAACAAGCTTAACATAATTTTGGGCTATTTTATCCATTTTTAGATCTAACTGTTTGAAAATTACCGGATCGGATTTTTCTTGTTTAGAACAGGATGAAAAGAGTGAGATAGATAAGAAAAAGAGGAAAAGGTGTTTTTTATACATCATTAAATAATCTAAATAAATCTTTGGAATGAAAATTTAATATATATATAATTTATAAGCAAAAATCATACATTGCCGTTGGCTTTTAGTCAACGGATTTGATTTAGAGCCTGTGTGAAAAGTGAATTGGCCCGACATTTATGTCCGAGTTATGATAGATAAAAACAAATCACAGCTTTAACCGGAAAAATAAGGTTTTCGCTAATGGTAGTCTCGAGTTACTAAGGTGAAAACAGTGTATAAGGTTCTAGGACGGATAGGTAAATTATACGATGATTAAGAAAAATGCTGAGTTATGAATTACTAAAAGAATTTATTATAGAAGAGGTGGGTTTCTAGTAATGAAAAAATTTATAAACAGGAAAACCTTATTTTGTGTCCAACCTTAGTAACTCACCGGAATCCTAATAAAACTAACCTTATTACCTGTTCCTAACAATTAACAATTAACGATTAACGATCACCGTTTCACATAGCTATTCGTCAAGCTATCAGCTAATTCCCTATGGTAAATATACGTTGGGAAATCAACTTTTTGAACCTTAAACACCTTCTGTGCTCTAATCAATAAATCCGAATCTTCACTATATTCCAGCTCCCTAAAACCTTCCAATTCCAAAAAAACCTTCCTCTTCCCGAAAAAAGTTCCTCCTATAAAACAATTTGAAAAATGAATAAAATTTTGCGGATTATCTTTGTCCCTTACAAATTCATTCCCTATAATTTTGACCCCTCCAAATAACAGCTCAATCGAAGGATGTAATTCCATGAATTCAACTCTCTTTAGTAAATGGGACTCTTCATACTCATCATCACTGTCCAGAAAAGTAATATACTTTCCGGAAGAAAGATAGATTCCTCTGTTCCTGCTCTGAGCTATTTTCTGATTTTCCTGGTGCAGAACTTTAATATTCGGGTATCTCTCTTCATAATCTCTCAAAACATCGAGTGAATTATCGGTACTTCCGTCATCAATTGCTATTAGTTCCCAGCCTGAATAGCTTTGTTTTAGTAAAGATTCTATGCACCGGGGTAAGAACAGTTCTCTATTATAAACTGTTAAAATTACGGAAACTTTATAATTGTAATTATTATCTAACACTGATATCCGGGAGTTTTAATAAAAAATAATTTTTTGGATGATTTAATTTAAGGATTTTTTTGAACTTTGGGTAGGGGGGTGTGGGGGTAGGAGGTAGGAAGTGGGAGGTAGGGGGTGGGAGGTAGGGATATAGTATAAAGGGTATAATGTATAATGTTTTTAAAATGGGAAACATATGTCGTCCCTTACGGGACTTTGGTTTCTTTGGGTTGTATGTTTTCTATAGATATTTAATCCATAAAGGGATTAGGAGAGGGTGTTACCCGGGGGAGTTATCTCGGAATTATCTAGGAGTTACCTTGGAGTTATCTTGGAGTTACCCTGGAGTTATCTTGGAGAAACAATATTCTTAGATTTTTTGTGAATTTATGGCAAATGCAAGCTTCATTTTGAGCGTTTAAGACTACACTTTGGGTTTTTTCTTTATTAAATTAGGCAATGAAAATTTTAAAAAGATTAAAATCTTTACTAAAAAAGTTAATCAATGGGAGGCTTTATGTCATTCCGTGAACAACAAAAATATATTGATATTTTGAAAAAATACGAAAGTAAATTTAACCCAAAAGATGCCGAAGAATATAAGATGTTATTAAAGATGCAGAAAGACGATGAAGATTTTGATTCACTTTCTTTAAATAAATTAAAAGAATTATATGATAAATATAATGTTCCTGTAGATAAGTCTAAATATGATTCATTCTTTAAAAAGAAGGAAGAATAAAAGGGGAAATCTAATGCAGGGGCTTTGGGGATATATTATCATTTTACATTGTTTAATATTTATATGATAATTATTTTGTTCACTCTTTTTTTATTTCTGAGGTAATTTTAATGAATTATAAGCTATTAAACAGAATATTTGCTGGTATAGTTTTTCTGATATCAGTAATTGTTCTTTTTTCGACAGTACAGCCGTCCGTCTCTTTCTGGGATTGCGGGGAATTTATAGCAGCAGGTTTTTATCTGCAGGTACCGCATCCTCCGGGAGCTCCGTTTATTTCTATACTTGATAGAATATTTTCATTATTACCTATTGCCGGAAATATAGGATTGAGAGTTAACATAATTTCTGTATTGTCCAGTGCTTTAGCTATACTATTTCTTTATTTAATAGCAGTAAAGCTTATAGAAAATTACAGGGGAAAGAAGCCGGGAAATATATGGGAGTCGATAAGTACTTTTACAGCCGCAGCTATTGGAGCCTTATCATTTTCATTCAGCGATACATTCTGGTTCAACGGTGTGGAAGCAGAAGTTTATGCAATGAGTACATTTTTGTTTGCTTTTGTAGCCTGGCTTATGATGCAATGGCATGAACGTGCGGATCAGAAGGATAATGAGAAATATCTTTTAATGATTGCTTATATTATCGGCATTGCCACAGGAGTGCATCTAATGAGTGTTCTGGCAATAGTTCCGGTAGTTATGATAATACTTTTCAGAAAATATGTAGTAAATGAAGAAGAGACAAAAAAAACGGGCTATATTTTTTTAGCCCACGCCGGGATAATATTGGCTGTAGCATTCGCTATGTGGTCATCCCAAACAACGTCTAATCCCCCATCCTCTCAAGAGTATCTGGACTATGATACCAAATTCAAAATGATAATACTGGGGATAAGTGTAGTTATTATGGGAGTATTCTGGAGGAAAATATTCAATAGAAACTCTTTCTATTTACCTTTAATAATCGGCGGGGCAGCATTATTTGCAGTATATCCGGGAGTGGTAAAGATACTTCCCGGTTTTCTGGCAGATATAGCAAGTAATAATGATTTCTTAGGCGGATTTTTATTTTTTGTCTTGTTAGGAATATTCGGTTACGCCGTATACTATGCAACGAAGGAGAAGAAGCCCACGCTTCATTTAATATTCATGTCTTTAATTTTTATTCTGGTAGGCTTTACTACATTTTCGATGGTTATTATTAGATCAAATGTTAATCCCCCCATGAATGAAAATCAGCCCGATACTTTTACCGAATTAGTTACTTATTTAAATAGAGAACAGTACGGTGATTTCCCGACATTCAAAAGAAGATTTTCTTCAGACGGTATGCATCAAAGAACTTTTGCAAACTTTTCAAGTGATCTTGATTTTTTCTGGAGATACCAGATGAATCATATGATGACCAGGTACTGGATGTGGAATTATGCGGGAAGAGAAAGCTGGGTTCAGGATGCGGGAGTTGATATTGCTCCTTTTAATCAAATAGGTAATTCTCTTGGTAAAGTTTTAGGGATACATTTTGGGGGGGAAGTGAGGGATTCGCTTTACGGTATTCCTTTTCTTCTTGGCTTAATCGGGATTTATTTCCACTTCCGCAAGGATTGGAAGATGGCGTCGGTTTTTATGATTACATTTATATTAATGGGTTACCTAACTGCATTTTATCAAAACCAGCAGGACCCTCAGCCAAGGGAGAGAGATTATTTTTACGTTGGGGCATTTTTTGTCTTTTCCATATGGATAGCAATTGCAGTGAAGGAATTGGCAATGCTTGTTTTCGATAAAATGAATGATACATCGTTCCGAAATGCAGCAGTATTCGGTGTATTGGCATTGGGAGTTGTTTTTGTTCCGGTAAATATGTTAAAGACTAATTACTTTACTCATGACCGGTCAAAGAATTGGGTCCCCTGGGATTATTCATATAATCTTTTACAAAGCTGTGCTCCAAATGCAGTTTTATTTACAAATGGCGATAATGATACCTTTCCACTATGGTATATGCAGGATGTTGAGGGTGTTAGGAGGGACGTTAAAATAGCTAATCTTAGTCTTCTTAATACTCACTGGTATATAGAACAGCTAAAAAACGATGACCCCTATCATGTTGGTAAGGTAAACATCCGGATGTCTGATGCAGAAATTGAAGGGCTTCAGCCGGTCAGGTGGAATGCACAGAATGTAACAATTGCAGCACCTAAACCGGAAGGAGATGAATCCTTAAAAGATATTTTTCAAAAATATGAGATACGGGATTCGAGCATTATGAAAACCGGGAATATTACATGGAGTATGAAACCAACCTTAAATTTTGGTAATGTTAGCGGGATTAGAGTCCAGGACGTCATGGTTAAAGAAATAGTTGAAGCAAATACATGGCAAAGGCCGATCTATTTTGCAGCAACCGTATCGCAGGATGGTAAAATCGGACTGGATGATTACCTCAAAGCAGAAGGACTTGCTATGCGGCTGGTGCCTGAGAAAGGAAATGGAAGTTTTGCTTTTATAAATCCCGATATTGTAAAAAAACAACTGGAAGAGAATCCGGGATACAGTAAGGATTATAAACCGGGATTTAAGTTTCGCGGGTTGAATAATCCTAATATATTTTTCGATGATAATCATGTACGGATGACTTCGAGCTACAGGAATGTTTTTATAGCACTGGCTTATTATTATTTAAACCATAATGAAAAGAAGCTTGCGTTAAATGCACTTGATAAGATGCAGGAAAAAATGCCGAGAAATGTTATTGGAATGGATTACCAGCTATTGTTTAATGTCGGCAATATGTACTTCACTCTAGGAGAAACAGAAAAAGCAGAAAAAATATATTCGGATGTGGAGAAGGATGCGTTAAATGATATGGAAGAAAATCCTGCTAATCTTACTTCATATTACAGCCCTTACAGAATTTTACTGGATTTATATGAAAAGGAACATGAATACGGCAAATTAGCAGATATCTGGAAACGTATTCAAACATATTATCCGAATGATCCTAATGTAAAAGCAAATATTGAGAAGTATAATAAACTGGCAAGTCTACCTGCTAATGCCGACAGTGTTCAAACTCAAAAGAAATAAATCAGAGATTATATTATAAACTAGATTTAATAAGCGGTGAAAAGCCGCTTATTTTTTTATAAAGCTTCTATTTGTTCAAATGAAAATTTTAATAATTGCATTATCCGGAATAGGTGATTCTTTAATGTTTACCCCCGCATTAAAGCTTATGGCAGATACCGAACCCGGTGCTGAAATTGATGCTTTAGTTATGCTGAAAGGGGCTAAAGATATATTTGAGAGAAATAAGAATATTAGAAATGTTATCTATTTCGACTTTTTAAAAGAAGGTGCATTTGCATCGCTCAAATTTATTTTGAGTTTAAGAAAGAAATATGATGCGACAATTAATGTTTATCCCTCAAATAGGAAAGAATATAATGTCATAAGTTTTCTGATAGGCTCAAAGAAAAGAGCCGGTGTTGAATATTTAAGGAAGAATCCTCAGAATTTTGGTTTTTTGAACAATATTAGAGTTGTGGAAGATGATTCACGGCATAATGTTCAGACAAATATAATGTTGGTTGAAAAGCTGCTGAATGCATCATTTGATGAAGAGCCGGATTTGATATTTCCTTTAAATGAAGAGGACAAAAAATATGCAGAATCATATTTGAATAGTCTGAGAATAATGGAAGGAGACCTTTTAATAGGGTTCCATCCGGGTTCAGCTACTTTAAAGAATCATATACAAGCGCAGATGGGAGCCGGAGAAGTTTATTGAATTAGGGAGAAAATTAATAGCCGAAGATAATGCTAAAATTTTGATTTTCGGGGGGCCGGATGAGAATGATTTGAAAAATTTAATTAAAGAAGGAATAAATTCAGACCTGCCTAACAAGCAGGGAACTTCCTCTTATGTTGTTGATACCGGTAATTTAGCACAGAGCGCAGCAATCATGAAACACTGCAAGGTATTTGTAACAAATGACTCAAGTCTGATGCATGCAGCATCAGCAATGAAATTAAATGTAGTTTCAATAATCGGCCCTACAAATCCAGCTTATATTTATCCATGGAATACAAAGCATAAAATAGTTAGTCTGGGTTTAGACTGTTCACCCTGTTTTATTTACTCCCCGCGTCCTTTGATATGCTTTAGAGATGACGTAAAGTTCAAGTGCATTAAAGAATTAGGAATGGAAATGGTCTATCAAGCCGTAAACAAATTCATCCATTAAAGCCAAATTGCCGTTGGATTATCCAACGACAAGTGATATTTAAAAAGTTTATTGCAGTTCACTTCAGTGAACTGATTTTAAATAGTAGAATATAATTAAGGGCTTTAGCCATGTAATATTTTTTCAATTAATATTCAAATGCGGCTAAAGCCTAATGTTTACTGGCTTTACTATACCGTTGGATAAATCCAACGGCAATATATCGTTGAAATCCAACGGCAATATATCGTTGAAATCCAACGGCAATATATCTTAAATCCAACGGCAATATATCGAGAGAGTAAATCAGGAATTTCTTATTCTAAAATCAGCCTTTTATCAAAATTAAAATCTTCCCTTGAATCTATTTTTATTCTCTTAAAATCTTCATGAAGAGGATTGATTAAATAATTGTTCTCCTGTGTAATAATTGAGGAAGGTATCTTTAATATTAAGGAACTAAGACTGTCAATCCATTTATCTCCGATTCGTCGGGTTATAGAATAATTTATATATTCATTCCAATTTTTTGGTAATTGTTTATAATCGACCGTGTCAATTTTTATATCATCAAGATTAATTACGAGGATTTTATAGAGGTTATTTTGTCCGAACCCGCTTCTATGGACCAGATTTTCCAGACAGGCAAGTGATCTGTTTTCGGCAGTATATATGACCTGCTTCCCTTTTGAATTCCATCTTGCAGGATTACCGGATGCTTTTAATTCATGAGACCATTTGGTAAGACAAATTCTGTAAACAAACATTTTATATATTAAGAAATATCACCGAATTCAAGGTTTGCGAGTTCTTCTAAAATCAAGTCAATGCCTTCCGACGTATCAATAATTTCCATTGGTTTGATATTACCAAGCCCGAAAGAGTTTTGATTTAACCAGTTAATAAAATGTGACTGTTCCCCGAATATTTCCAAACCTTTTTTGTGTAAGAGGATTAATTTAATAATTAGTTCACTATCATTAGGGTTGAGCTTGCGGTTCTCTTTCGCATATCTATCCAAAGTTTTAGTAGAAAGGTTAAGCATTCCGGCAATAAAATCTTTTTTGAAGTTGAAATATTTAAGGATTACAAAAACATATTTAGCATCTATTCCAAGTTTAGCTCTATGAATTAAGGAAATTCTATCTTTTAGATTTCCTTCATAATCTTTTAGAAATGCATCTAATCTTTTATTTCCTGCAATCATAAAATATCTCCTTTAAATCTATAAATAACATAAGGAAATATTTCCCTCTCTTCAAGACAAATTTCCATATACATATCGTACATCATTTAATTAATAAACACTATCTTTCTTTGCGAAACGGAGTTTCGCGTTACAGAAGATAGATATCAGGCAATGCTGCTTTTCATATAATTAACTATCTCTTCGATAGTATCAAAGGTTTGGACAAATTTTGCCGGTCTGTTCTCATGCTCAAGCTGTTTATCCATAGCACTAACAATTTCTTTCCAGATAGAAGAAAAACATGCTACGGGTTTTGCATTTAGCATTCTTTTATTCATCATTTCCCAGACAACAGCTAATTCCAGTAGCGTTCCGGTTCCTCCCTGCAGGACAACATATCCATCACCCAATTCAACCAATTTTGAAATTCTTTCAAAAAGAGTAGTACATTTAATCTCCCTGGTTAAATACTTGCTTGGTTCCGCATTCCATAAATCAACAGTAATCCCGGTAGCCTCACCTCCCTTTTCAACTGCTCCTTTTGACACTGCATTCATAATGCCCTGGAATCCTCCGGTGCAAACATTAAAATTATTTTCAGCTAAGAGGGCTCCGAGCTTATAGGCAGTTTCAAATTCCTTCTGTCCTTCTTTAGGCTGGGAACTGCCGAATATGGTTATAGTTTTCCTCATAATTGCCATTCTATTGAATTTGGAGGCTATGTGGAAAGTAAGGAAAACGGTTAAAACCGTTGGTTACTGATATTCACACGGCCGCTTTATCCAACGGATTGAAAGTAATACACAAAATCCTAATTTATCCAATCCTTTTACTATTCGTAAAAGTTCTTATTCCATTTATGGATTTTTAATTTATCCAGTAATTGAGCAGGCAGCGGCCCTTTTTCAATACTTTTTATGTTAGCCAATAAATTCTTCTCACTTCTCATGCCGGGTATTACTGTAGTCACGGCACCAAAGCTAATAATATATCTCAAAGCAGCTTCAGCTCTTGAATCAACTGTATCTTTTACATCATTCCAGATATGGTTAACCCTTTCCTGGACATCGATTTTTCTTGTACCTCTAAAATAATCATTACGGAAATCCCCAACAGGAAATTTAGTATCATGCATAACATTCCCTGTTAAAGCTCCTTCATCGAAAGGAACTCTTGCAATTATACTAATGCTTTTCTTTTTACAGAACGGGAATAAATAATCGATAGGTTTCTGTTCAAAAATATTAAAAATTACCTGGAATGAATTAATCAAACCTGTTTTACCTGCTTCAATTCCATTTTCAGATTGATGGTCATTCATAGAAATACCCCAGAAACGTACTTTACCTTCTTTCTTTAATTTTTCAACCGCTTCCTTCCAATCATCTTCGTTAGTCCACTTATCATTCCAAACGTGGAACTGCATTAAATCAATATAATCTCTTTTAAGATTCTTTAAACTTTGTTCTGTTTTTTCAATGATGTAATCTTTAGGGAAGGATTCTTTTAAAGTTGAATTATTGGCAGCAGGCCATTCCCATTTTTTTGAAGGTATTTTTGAAGCAATAAAAACCTTCTTACCGTATTCCTTTTCAGCCTCACCCAAAAGCTTTTCGCTATGACCTTTACCATATGCAAGTGCAGAATCAAAAAAGTTAATCCCGCTTTCCATAGCCTTGATAAGAGTTCTTTTGGATTCCTGATCATCGGCACCTTTCCAATCCGATTTCCCAATCCCCCAGCATCCGAAACCGAGAAGGGATACATCTATATCCGATTTATCAAACTTCTTCGTCTGCATTTTTTCCTCAGTTAATTACACTAAATTATTAAACAAAATTAAAATAAGAATTAACAGGATTAAATAAA
Organism: uncultured Ignavibacteriales bacterium; assembly: GCA_963848195.1. Taxonomy (GTDB): domain Bacteria; phylum Bacteroidota; class Ignavibacteria; order Ignavibacteriales; family Ignavibacteriaceae; genus CAVQBP01. The sequence continues at coordinate 267,972 of CAWKCY010000005.1, forward strand.
ATAATCCAACCATCCCAACCTTTTTTTAATCTTTAAGTCTAAATGTATATGAAACAAAAATTTGAGGGTTGGCTATGAAAAAGTATTTTATAATTCTACTTGCGCCGGTAACTTTTTTATTTTATGGAGCGACGATGGACAATTTTCCTCTTTCCATTGGTCCATGTTTTTTATTTACACCCGATATGCCTTCTCATGAAACAGAAACAGCAAGGAATAATTCTACAAATGAAATACAAAATGATAAAAGAAATCTGCACAAAGAGTTCAATATAGAAGAGGGTAAGACTCTTGATATTAATCTGAATTCCGGCGGATCTATAAGTATTTCAGGATGGGATAAAAAAACTGTTGCTATGGATGTTGAATCATCCCGCAGTAATATAGAAGATTATACGATAGATTTTAGCAAATCGGATAATGGAATAAATGTTAATTCTGATTTAACAAATAGAAAATCAAGCGATGGAGGGTTGCATTTTAATTTCAATGTTCCTTCCAATTTCAATTTGAAGATAGAATCATCGGGCGGAAGTGTAGAGATAAAAAGCGTAAATGGTAATATAAGCGGTCAAACAATGGGAGGCCCTTTAAATTTAAGTAACTTAAAGGGGAAGATCGACTTACAGACTATGGGAGGTCCCGTTAAATTTTATGATTCTGAAGTTGATGGAAGAGTTCATACTATGGGAGGTCCGGTAGAAATAATAAATGTAAAGGGAGATGTAAAATGTACTACTAACGGCGGGCCTGTAAAAATGAAAAATGTTTCCTCTAAGAGTTATCATGGCAAAAAAGATGTAATTACAGTATCAAGTATGGGAGGTGACATAAATATGGATGAAGCTCCGGAGGGAGCAAATTTAAAAACAATGGGGGGTGCTATCATTGTCAGATCCGCTAAAAAATTTGTAAAAGCCAGAACAAACGGCGGAAGTATTGAAATAGGAAATACCGACGGAGCAATAGATGCCTCTACAATGGGAGGAGATGTTAAAGCGGAGATGGTTGGAAATCCTGACTCGGGTAATAGAGATGTAGATCTTTCTTCTAAATCAGGCGATATAACATTAATTGTACCCGATGGACTATCAATGGATATTGAGATAACGTTAGCTTATACCAGGGATAGTGATGAAGAATATAGTATTTATAGTGATTTTCCTATAAAACAGGAAACGACTCCAAAATGGAGTGATGAGTACGGTACTTCGAGAAAAATCATTTACGGAAAGGGTAAAACCGGGGACGGAAAGAATAAAATCAGAATTGAAACTATTAACGGGAATGTATATTTGAAAAAGGGATAGTAAACTTCTTAGCAAAGAGAGGGAGCTAATTAAATAGTTCCCACCCTAGCCCAAACCTTATACCTCTTGAAGGCATTGGATAAAATGGAGTAATAAAATATTTCTTATCCAGTAGATTCTCCCATGTAAAATATATTATAGCAACTCTTCTAATCTCACCTATCAAAGTAAAATCAATTTTTAATGAAGAAGCAATATTATTATTGTAATAGCTTAAAACAGGCTGCGAATATATTTGGGTAAGATTCTGAGCACCGGTATAATAAAAGAGAAAACCGGTTTTTAGATTCAGATTAGAATTAAATAAAATACCATTATAAAACACACCACTCATAAAATTCAAATCCGGCATGAGGTTTTTAAAATCACTTCCGGGATTTGAGTAATATTCTCCGGAAAATTCTAATAATAGCTGCTCAATATGGTAATCCGCCTTCAAACCTAAGCCGGTTATATTTTTATAAAGAAATAGATCAGGTTCTGTTTTCCCTAATGCAATATCCCTATTAAAAATCTTAAAACTTATCAGATTATCCCCTGTTAAATAATTTATACTAAATTCTGTATTACTTATATTTTTTGATATGTAAGGACTTTCAAAATTCGAGTAGCCGAAATAAAATTTGAAATTATTGTATAGTAAATAGGATACATCAGTGCCAATCCCATTTAAATTATTATATTTTCGATAAAAATCTTTCCCTTTAAAATATTTGTAGAAAACTGAGGGGATTAATTTTCCGTCTAAAAGATTTAAAGAAAGAATTGAGGCTGCAGAAAAGTTATTCAAATTACCTGAACTTACCGTATATATTTTTTTTTCAATTGAACCGGTATTATAATCGATGTGCTCAAAGTTTCCCAGAAGACTTATTTTAAAGATATTCTGTGAAAATTCCTGTCTTAAGCTTATCCCTGATATTTTATTCTTATTTTTAGTTTCTGAAATGCTGGTATCAATACCGAAAAATTTATTTTGATTAAATCGATAATAAAGATCGAGCCCCCCTTTAATCTTTTTAAATAGATTGGAAAGAAGGCTTATATTAAAGTAATGCTGTATAAATTCCTCTTTCCTATTCGGAAAATTAACCGGAGCAGTGATATTATCATATAATATACTATTTAAATCCGGATTAACGCTAGCAGCAGAATCAATATTAATCCCTCCGTTTATCCCTTTTAGTGATTTGATATAACCGTATGTTCCGATGATATTAAATGAATTAGAAAGGAAATATTTTAACCTGGTTTTTGCCTGCCATATATTGAAATCACTATTGTCGTAAGTGCTGTCGGCATTCCTATTAGTAATATCGAAAGAAATATTAAGGTCTTTAATCAATAAAGCACTGAAAAAACCATCAACAAAAGATTCACCTGAAGGTCCCTGGTAATACTTTATTCTGGAATAAGGAGTGACAGATAGGTAATCCTTAGTAATAAAATTAACAGCAGCGGGGTTAGGAGATAGACCATATAAGAATCCTCTTGGAGAGGGGATTACTTCTATTGAGTCAATAAAATCAGATTGTATATTATTTAGATCCAATGAATTTGTAAACCGGTCATTGTATAAGATACCATCCTGCATGAAACTAATACCATCCGAACCGGCTCCATAAATAAATGTCTCATTTGCTTGACCAATAAATCCTTCATCTTTAATAAATGTGAAAGGGTATTCCCTCAATAAATCACCAGTATAACGATAATTATAGTGAAAGATTTTTCCGTGATTTATAAAATAGCTGTGGTCATACAACGGTTTTTGCTGCAAGGGAACGAGGGTATCAGCCTTAATAAGATTCTTTTTGGTGCTAAGTAAACCTGTTGTATCAGTAGTAACGGAGTCTTTGGTTATGGTATTTAATAAAAGCGGGTTTTTTTTAATTGCACTGGAATCAATATTTTGAGGATACAAATTAGAATTTGAAGAGACGTAAATACTTAATAAAAGAAAAATAAAAAATAGTCGCATTATTAAATAAAGAATGGTACCATTTATAACAATGGAGAATAAATAATTAGAACAAAATAAATAAATCTATTTTAAGCTACAAAATAAACAACAGTAATGTACTAAGTGCAAAAAAAATAGGGAATATTTTTAAAATAAAGGATAAATAAAGCTCAGGATATTTTTTTTGATTAAAAATATAATTATTTTCACAACGAAATTATTAATCATCAAAAATAAGAGGATGAAATTATGGCAGGAAAACCAATGACCAAATCACAAATAGTTGACCATCTTGCAACGAAAACCGATACTTCAAAAAAAGTTGCGGGTCAATTTTTAGATGAGTTGGCAACTCTGGCTCATAAAGAAGCGAAAAATTCATTCACAGTTCCCGGAATTGGCAAGCTTGTAGTAGTTAACCGGAAGAAAAGAACAGGAAGAAACCCTTCAACCGGTGAATCGATGGTTATTCCTGCGAAAAAGGTTTTAAAATTTAGAATCTCTAAAGCAGCAAAAGACGCAGCTTTTCCATCTAAGAAAAAGTAATTAACTAAAAGGGGCACTTATGCCCCTTCACGTTTTTTCTCTAATGCTCCATCATATGATGAACGTGGGATTTGTCTCCCATTTTAGGACTCACGTATGGAATACCTAGATTCATTCCCCGCATAATAAAAAGTACAGCCAGAAAGAGTGCGAATACGGGAGTTAGTTTACTTAATTTTTTCCTTAGGTCAAGTTTAATAAATTTGCTGAATACAGAAATTGAAAACATTACAGGAACTGTTCCGAGCCCGAAGAAAATCATAAACATCATTCCATTGACAGCATTCCCTGTTGAAATTGCTCCAGCCAATCCTGCATATACAAATCCGCATGGTAAGAACCCATTTAAAAAACCTATACTTAAAAAGGAAAAGAAGCTTTTTTGTTTGAATAACGATTCCGATAGCGGTTTTTACCGGAGTTATTACTTTTAATATAAGATTTACTGCTAATAATTGATTTCTAAATCTTTGAGGGATAAAAACCATAATGAGAATGAATATACCAAGAAAGATGGAAAGTGTTTGTTGAAACCCCGATATAATTAGTCTTTCACCGATAAAACCGAAAAAGAACCCCATTAAGGCATAAGACAAAACTCTTCCTAAATTATAGATTATTCTTCCCGCAAAAAATTTGAAATTGCCAGATTGGGGCACAGGCAATGCTAATGCAATTGGTCCGCACATTCCAATACAATGAAAGCTTCCAAAAAATCCGATTACTAAACCAGCAAAGATTTCCATAATTAGTATTATAATTGTTAATAAATTAGAACTGACTTTTCCATTAAATAATTCTGTTTATTCATTGACCATTGAATTTCGATTTTCCAGTATCCTTTATCAATTTTGACAGTATTAAAAGTCTGTCTGCCGTTTTTATCCAGCTGAATGGGAATAATAAAATCTTTCTTAGAATCCGAGGGGCGGTAAAAGTATAATTTTCCGTTATCGACCTGCCGGAGGAACGAATCGGGGAAGGAGAGATTTATTTCATCACCGGCATAATTAAATGAAACCATTTCTTTAAGTTCTGCGGTTCTTTTATAGGTATCAATTTGTTTTTGGTATGTTAATGTTTTTTCATAATAATCATTAGCCACAAGATCAACTCTCTGATTCATAAAAACAAAAGTTAAAATGATAGTGATAATCATAAAACTTGCAATCGATATAAAGATACCAGTGCCCCAATTAAATTTTACAAATTTTTTCAAGTATTACTTACTCCTTTTATAAATAGGACCTAAAAATGATGTCTTTACTTCTTCAATGACTTTTCCGTTTGAATATACATCGATGGTAACCGGAGTATTCATACTTTTTAATTCATTTCGGGGTACAAGCAGTAAAAATTTTGCTTCAAGATTCTGCTGAGGTTTCATTAAAAGATTGCTGCCGATTATTTTTATCTCGCCATTTATGTTTTTTAACTTTACGCTGATTTGGGCATCGCGGAATGTTTTATTTATTATATCTAAATCATAAAGATTGCTTATCATATCACCCGGCTGCTCCTGGAAAAGCATACCCGGGGTTCTTAGTATATTTACATTGAAATCAGTTCTTGTAATTAATAAATAGCCAAGGATACCTATAAGTATTGTTAAAAGAAACGAATACCCGATCATTCGTGGAGTGAACTTAAATTTTGAATTTTTTTCAATCCCGTTGAGAGATGCATATCTTATAAGTCCCCTTGGACGATTTACCTTGTCCATTATATAATCGCATGCATCAATACATGCGGTACAATTTACACATTCAAGCTGGATGCCGTCTCTTATATCAATACCAGTTGGGCAAACTTCAACACACAATTTATCGTTAATGCAGTCGCCCAGGCCTATCTGCACTTCATTTTTTTTTATTTTACCTCTCGGTTCACCTCTTTTATAATCGTATGCAATTACAATGGAATCCTGATCAAGTAAGACTCCCTGTAATCTGCCATAAGGACAGACAATAGTACAAACTTGTTCACGGAAGTATGAGAATATCCAGTAGAATACTCCTGAAAATGCCAATATTGAAATTAAACCTGCAATATGTTCGGAAGGGGGATCTGTTACAATCTTCCACAAATTATCAATGCTTATTATGTATGAAAGAAAAATATTGGATATAAAAAAAGCGATGCCGAAAAATATTCCGTGCTTAAGTCCCTTTTTGAAGATTTTTTCTACGGTCCAGTTTAACTTATCTAACCGTCTTTGTGCAAGAGCATCTCCTTCAATCCAGTATTCAATTTTTCTAAATACCATTTCCATAAAAATTGTCTGCGGGCATGCCCATCCGCAGAATACTCTCCCAAAAACAGCAGTAAAAAGAATAACAAAAACAATTATAGTAATCATAGCAAGGACAAAAAGATGAAAATCATGGGGACCAAAAGGAATGCTGAAAAGGATAAAATTTCTGTTTGGAAAATCGAACAGCATAAACGGATGATTATGAACCTTTATAAATGGAGTAGCTATAAGAATTGCAAGTAAGATAAAGCTGACAGCATTGCGTGCATTATAAAACCTTCCGAAAGGTTTTTTAGGATAAATCCAGTTACGTTTTCCTTCCTTACTGACTGTCGATAATTGATCTCTAAATGATCCTTCGTCTTTTATTTGTTCCATCTCAAATCCATTTTATTCATATATTCATTCGAATTACAATAAATATCATTTTGAAGTAACATTTGTGCTGTCTGCTTCTTGCCATATTTCTCCTTGAGGGGGTTTGGCATTCGGAGGATTGGTTCCCTGCAGGGACAGAACGTAACTTGCGACTTCCTGCATTTCTCTTGGATTAAGCTTTCCTTCCCAGGTTAACATCCCTTTTGCAGGGACGCCGTATTTTATAGTTTTAAATACATTCTTCATTCCTCCGCCGTGAATCCAATACTGATCGGTTAAATTTGGTCCGATAATTCCTTGTGCATTATCACCATGGCAGGGAACGCAATTTGCCTTAAATATATCTTTGCCATCGCTTAGAGCAGGTGTATCAGTTAATTCAGTAACATTATTTTCATTCACCAGAGCCCCTGCTCTAATAAGTTCTGCTCTCTGAACTGCGGCCTGCCGCATCTCTTCCCTATATTCCTGTGCCGGAAGCTTCCCTGTATCCAGCACATGATAATCCAGCATATAGATAACACCGAATAGTATTGAACCATAGAAGAGATAATTAAACCATGGAGGTATCCTGTTATCAAGTTCTTTTATACCGTCAAAATCATGCTCCATTAAAATATCTTTTTCTTTTTCCAGGGGGGCTAACCCGATGAAATAATTTTTAACCCTGATAAATATTTTTGAAAGTCTCTTTGGTCTTTCTATTACTTTGTCTGTACCGAAATAAATGAAAGAGAAAAAGATAATTGTTACTATTATTATGAATATAAAAATATTGATATCATAAATAGAAGGATTTATTTCTTCATTCTGGGATTGAGCCAACAAATTGCTGTTCATGAAGAAGATAATAAAAGCCGGGATCTGAAATAAGAATAAAATCTTCTTTTTAATTTTTATCATTGATTTCACCTGTGTTGTTTGAATTTGGCTGCTCATCATTATCTAACGGTAAATTTCTCATTTTATTTAAATATTTCCTGTCCGCCTTAAAATACCAGATAATTAAAACAGCAAAAAAAATGAGGAATACAATCATTGATATGATCGTATAAATCCCTATTCCTTCAATAGATTCTAAAACTTCTTTATACATCTTCTATAGCTAACCTTGCTCTTATTCTTGCACTATTTATTCACGACCGTAGCATCAACCTTAATATCCGTCCCTAACCTCTGCAAATAAGCAATCAAGGCGATAATCTCTTTATTACTTTCGGCTGGAGCGCCGTTTTTTTGTAAATCATCTGTAATTTCTTCAGCCTGTTTTCTTAAATCCTGATTTGCAATTTTTTCATATCCATCCGGATATGGTACTCCGAGCCTTCTCATAACTTCAATTTTTTTAGGAGTAGTTGATGTATCGAGATCATCGGTTAGAAGCCATTGGTAATGGGGCATAATTGAGCCGGGAGACATTGAAGAAGGATTCTGCATATGGAGAAAATGCCATAAATTGGGATATTTACCTCCTATCCTATGAAGATCAGGACCGATTCTTTTGGAACCCCATAAGAATGGGTGGTCATAGACATATTCACCTGCTTTGGAATATTCCCCAAACCTTTCTGTTTCCGATCTAAAAGGACGAATTAGTTGAGAATGACATCCTAAACAACCTTCTCTTATATAAATATCCCTACCCTGTAGTTCGAGAGCCGTATATGGTTTAACACTTGCAATTGTGGGTACATTGGATTTAACTAAAAATGTAGGAATGAATTCAACAAAACCTCCAATTAAAATTGCCACGGTTGCAATAAATGTAAACTGCCACGGACGTTTCTCCAGCCACCGGTGAGAATACCCTTCTTTCTCATTCATTTTTATTACTGCGGGAGCCTCTGCATCTTCATTATCCTGAAAAGAGCCCTGTTTTGCGGTTTTATATAAATTATATGTCATAATTATGACACCGGTTAAATATAAAGCTCCTCCCGCTGCTCTAATTATATACATGGGTATAATCTGAAGGACTGTCTCCAAAAAATTCGGATATTGAAGCTGCCCGAGGGGATTAAATTGCTTCCACATTAAAGATTGAGTAATTCCCGACCAGTACATGGCAGAAACATAAAATACAATCCCGATTGTGCCTATCCAGAAATGCAAATTAGCAAGCTTCTTAGAAAATAAATTGGTTCTAAATAATTTAGGAATGAGCCAGTAAAGAATACCGAACGTTAAAAAACCATTCCATGCAAGAGTACCTATATGGACATGTGCAATAATCCAATCAGTGAAATGAGCAATAGCATTCACATTTTTAAGAGCCAGCATTGGACCTTCGAATGTAGCCATACCATAAGCCGTAACAGCAACAACCATAAATTTTAATATAGGGTCCTGTCTTACTTTGTCCCAAGCACCTCGCAGAGTCAGCAGTCCGTTTATCATTCCTCCCCAAGATGGAGCAATAAGCATAATTGAAAAGACAGTGCCCAATGATTGCGCCCAATCGGGTAAAGCAGAATAGAGAAGATGATGCGGTCCTGCCCATATATAAATAAATATTAAAGCCCAGAAATGAATTATCGACAGTCTGTAAGAATAAATAGGGCGGTTAGCAGCTTTCGGTAAATAGTAATACATTAAACCAAGGTATGGGGTAGTAAGAAAGAAAGCGACGGCATTATGTCCATACCACCATTGAACCAAAGCGTCCTGCACACCGGCATATACCGGATAGCTCTTTATAAAGTTGACGGGAAGTTCCACTGAATTAACAATATGCAGGACAGCAACAGTTACCCAGGTAGCAATATAAAACCATATTGCAACATACATATGTTTTTCTCTTCTTTTAATAATAGTTCCAAACATATTGATGCCGAAAGCTACCCAGACAATAACAATGGCGATATCTATAGGCCATTCCAGCTCTGCATATTCTTTACTTGTTGTTAACCCAAGCGGAAGAGAAATAGCCGCAGCTACAATTATTAGCTGCCATCCCCAGAAATGGAATTTGCTCAAGAAATCATTGAACATCCGCGCTTTGCACAGTCTTTGCAAGGAATAGTAGACACCCATAAATATTGCATTCCCCACAAAAGCAAATATTACTGCATTAGTATGCAGCGGTCGAATACGTCCGAATGTAGTAAACGGAAGATTAAAGTTTAGTGCCGGCAAAAACAATTGAGATGCGATAAGAAGACCAACAACCATTCCTACTATTCCCCAAAATATTGTAGCAATGGCAAAGCTTTTTACTATCTTATTATCGTAACTGAACTTTTCTAACTCCATTGAATAGCTCCTTTATATACTATATTCATTTTTCAAGTTCTTTAGTATCAATAATATCTTTCTTTTCTTTTTTATCAGGAGGCTGGTCAAATAACATCCTGACGGAAGGAGTATATGTGTCCTTATACTGGCCGCTTTTGACAGCCCATAAAAATGAGAATAAAAATCCTAAAGCAACCAGAAGGCTTATTACTATTAAGACTACTATTACAGAGATACCAAACCTCTTTTTTTGGCAAGTAAATTAGTTGAAAGTGTTGCAAATACAGCAACAGAAATCGAACTTACGGGCATTAATACTGCTGCAACTATAGGCGAAAGCATTCCCATAACGGCAAAAGTTAATCCGGCTATATTATAAATAAAAGAGATACCGAAACTTATCATTATTATTCTTATGCTCGCCTTGGATAGTTTAATAAAATCATAGAGCTTGTTAATATTTGATGCATCTAGAATAGCATCACTCGCTGGAGTGAAGTTATTAGTATCATCGGTTACTGCTATACCGACTTTACTCTGTGATAAGGCTCCCGCATCATTTAATCCGTCACCAACCATTAAAATCTTTTTACCCGATGCCTGAAGATTTTTAATAAAGTCCAATTTATTTTGCGGGGAACTCTGAAAGAATAATCTGGTTTCTTTTCCAAAATAGAGTGCAAGAGTTTCTTTCTCGCTGTCATTATCTCCCGATAGTAGGTTAATTGAATATTTTGAAGACAAATTTTGCAGGAGTTCTTCTATCCCTTTTCTATATTCATTAGAAAATTGGAAATAACCTACAACTTTTTCATTCATTGATAAATAGACTCTTGTTCCCAAACTTTTTATACGTTCAAATGCAGGATTGATATTATTTTGATTTGATATGAAATCAAGAGAGCCGACTCTAATTCTATTCCCTAAAATTACACCTTCAATCCCCTCGCCTGTTTTTTCATTAAATTTATTTATATCGAATCTCTCTTTTCCCTTTAAAAACGAATATATTTTTCTGCTTAAAGGATGGGAAGAATTCCCAACCAATGTTTTTAAAATCTCTTGTTCAAAATCATTGAGTTCTTTCCCTATATACTCTATTTCCGAACTATTTACTTTTGTTAAAGTACCTGTCTTATCAAATACAATTTCATTCACTTTTGCCATTTCTTCAATGGTGGAAGTATTTTTTAAATAGAACTTGTTCTTTCCGAAAATTCGCAAGGTATTTCCGAGAGTGAATGGAGTCGATAAAGCAAGTGCACATGGACAAGCGACAATTAAAACAGCCGTAAATACATTTAAGGCAATGCCGAAATTTATTGGTATCCATATTAAGGAAGATATAACAGCAATTAGTACTACTAAAATAGTAAAATATTTGCTTATACGGTTGGACAGCCTTGTAAAATCACTTTCTGATTTTTCCTTAAATGAAGTATTATTCCATAATTGTGTTAAATAACTTTGAGAAACATCTTTAACTACTTCAAGTTCCAAAACTTCACCCTGCTGTCTGCCCCCAGCATAAATTAACTCACCCATTACTTTGTTTACAGGTTTAGATTCGCCGGTGACAAAGCTGTAATCAATATTTCCGCTCCCGGCAAATAATAATGAATCGGCAGGGATAATTTCATTGTTTCGAATAACAATCCTGTCCCCCACTGTTAGACTTGAAATCGGTTTTGATATTTCCCGATTATCCTTCCTAACTGCAACTGAAAGGGGGAAATATGATTTATAATTTCTTTCAAAATTTAATGATTGATAGGTTTTCTGCTGAAATAACCTTCCTATCAATAGAAAGAAAACAAGCCCCGTCATAGAATCACAATAACCAGCACCTGTATGAGTTAATATTTCAATGGCACTCCTTAGAAATAAAACCGAGATTCCGAGAGAAATAGGGAAATCAATATTGATTACTTTCCTTTTTAAACTCTTGTAAGCCGAGATGAAATAATCAGAACTTGAGTAGAATAATACGGGCAGAGCCAGAATTAAATTCAAATAGCCAAAGAATTTTTGGAAGAATATATCGGTTACATTGATAGATAGATATTCTGGAAAACTAAAGAGCATTATATTCCCAAAGCAAAAAGCGGCTATACCAAGCTTATAGTACAATTTTTTATTAGATGAGCTGTCTTTTTTCTGTTCCAGGCTGTCCAGCTGAATTTGAGGACCGTAACCGATAGAGACTAAAAGCAGGACCAATTCCTTTAAGCTGATTTTTTTATGATAATATCGTACAGTTAATTCTTTTTTTAGAAAATTAACTTCTGATTGACTTACACCATCGTTCATTTTATATAGATTTTCAAGCAGCCAGATACATGAAGAACAGTGCATCTGTGATATGGTAAATGTTACAATGCTGATTTTGTCATCGCTATAGTTATTAAGCTGCTTTATAATGTTTTCATCTTCAAGATAATCATACACTTTAGAATAGAATTCTTTAGGTGATTTTCCCGGAAATTTTTCAATTGTATAGTAATTGCAAAGATTATTTTGATTTAATATTTCATATACTGTTCTACAGCCGTTACAGCAGAAAAACTTCTCTTCAACAGATATACATACATCTTTACATTCATCGCCGCAATGATAACAAAATACTTTTTCCTTTAAATCTTTTGAATTTGGCAATTTTCTTTCCTTTTTTATCGCCTATAGAATCTGTGTGAATATTATTAACCCACGGTTTTAACCGTTGGGAAATGAATAAAAAAGAATCTTTTGGAACTGTTTCAACAGTTTTACTAACTTTTCACGTAACTCATGCTAACAATAAATGAAATTTAGATTATTATTTAACAAATTTTAACGGTATAAATTAGCAAAAATTAATATTAATGACATTAGGATTTTTTTCATATATTATGCCATAGAAATCTCAAAATTAGATTTATAGATACTAATTATTTTTGGAGTTTTTAACCCTTTTTCACCAAAAATGAAAAGGTAATTACTCCCATTCCCGAATTTGAGAATTATTGAAGTTATGCAATATCGCTTTGTACGAAGTGTTTTCTTCTGACCTCAAAGTGATCATGACCTTCATAGAGTTCATGAACTCGTAGAGATTATGAATTCGATGTCATAAACTTAGATCATGACCTCAAGAGGGCAAATTATTGTAGAATAATATTATCCCAAACTAAACATCCTTGTAGGATGAATAATAACTTAATTTTTTTCGATTCACCTTTTATTTTGAACATATAATATGAAATTACTCTATTCCTATTTAAGAAATTATTGGAAATTATTAATCCTTTCCTTAGTGCTCGCTGCAATAAACCAGGTATTCTCTTTCCTTGATCCCTACATTTTCAGGATTGTAATCGATAAATATGCTACTAAATTTTCCCAATATACCACATCCGAATTTTTCAAAGGTGTAAGCTTATTATTAGCTGCTGCGGTAGGAGTAGCTTTCGTTTCAAGGGTAGCAAAAAATTTCCAGGATTATTATGTGAATGTAATAACTCAGCGCCTGGGTGCAAAAATTTATTCTGATGGAATTAAACATTCTTTGGAACTCCCCTATTCCGTTTTTGAGGATCAAAGAAGCGGACAAACTTTAAGTGTTTTACAAAAAGTCCGGACTGACGTTGAAAGATTGATTTCTGCTGTTATCAATATTCTCTTTACTTCCCTGGTGGGAATCATCTTTGTTACCATTTATTCAATTAGTGTTTACTGGGTAATTGCTCCCGTATTTTTTGCTGCCGTACCGGTTTTAGGTACCATCAGCTCCATTTTAAGCAAAAAGATTAAAAAAATTCAAGAGGTTATAGTTGCCGAAACTACAGCTCTTGCAGGGACAACTACTGAATCTTTGAGGAATATAGAGCTTGTAAAAAGCCTTGGGCTTGGCAGCCAGGAAATCAATAGGCTGAACTCTACAACGGATAAAATTCTCGAATTGGAATTGAAGAAGGTCAAGTATATTAGAACTTTAGGCTTTATTCAGGGAACCTCTGTAAATTTTATTCGTACTAGCATCCTTTTTCTGATGTTGTATTTGATATTTATACAAACCATTACTGTTGGAGAATTCTTTTCTCTTTTCATTTATTCATTTTTTATTTTCGGACCGCTTCAGAGTTTAGGAGATATAATTAATATTTATAGGGAAGCAGAGGTCTCTTTAAATAATTTTGAAAAAATCTTAAATATACCTATTGATTCTAAGCCTGCTCTCCCCGTTGAGATTGCTACTGTTAAAACTCTTGAATTTGTTGATGTAGGTTTCAAACATCAGTCAGGAAGAAACAGAGCTATTGACGGAATTTCGTTTAAAACTAGAGATCGGACAAACTATTGCCTTTGTAGGTCCCTCAGGAGCCGGGAAAACCACACTCGTTAAATTACTCGTAGGATTATATATTCCCCAGCAGGGACAGATTTTATATAACGGCATTTCAAGAGATGAAATAGATTTCGACATTTTGCGTGAAAAAATCGGCTTTGTTACTCAAGACACTCAGTTATTCTCCGGAACGATCAGAGAGAATTTGCTTTTTGTTAATCCCGGTGCATCCGATCAGGAATGCCTCGAAGTATTAAATAAAGCAGCTGCAGGGAATTTATTAGCTAGGGCAGACAGGGGACTTGATACTGTTATCGGGGAAGGAGGAGTAAAGGTTTCCGGAGGCGAAAAGCAAAGGCTTTCAATTGCCCGTGCTCTATTAAGAAGACCGAATATACTTGTTTTTGATGAGGCTACTTCTTCACTGGATTCACTTACCGAAGAAGAAATTAGTGAGACAATAAAAGATATTTCTACAAGAAAAGATCTTATTACTATCCTTATTGCCCATCGCCTTTCCACCATTATGCACGCAGATATGATTTATGTTTTGGAACGGGGTCATATTGTGGAGTCAGGTAAACATGAAGAATTGGTTGAACAAAAAGGACTATATTATGCAATGTGGCGCCAGCAGATCGGGGAACAGGAAGACAAAAAAGAGATTATAAATATTTAGGTCAACTCTATTGAAGCGTGCTTTTAAATAACCGGGAATGGATTTTATTTTGCTATGATAATAAAACGGCATTATAAACACACCGAGAAATAACATCGCCGGGACAGCACTATCAAATAAAAATGCGCGGCATACAATCCATACTTCATACTTTGACCGGTATAACCGATAACTTCCATTGAATCCATGTTTGCAGACATGAAAGCTATCCCGCAAACCCACATGCTGTTCCTTCTTCACAAACCACAACTCCCTTTTTTACAATAATATTTGCATATAATGCCGATTCACTCGTTGCAATTATTGCGTAGGCTCTTCTGGCTCTTTCATAAAAAGCAAATCTTTCTATATATTCAAATTCTGAAAAAGGTTCTCTGCTTTCCAGAATTATTTTTCTGTATTCTTCCCAAATGACCGGTTTTGTTGGATCTCCGGGAGTAACTGCCATTAATCCAACAGGTTTTTCAACATAGGCATCAAGAGGAAAGAATTTCAATATTACTTCCAAAATTTCGGGTACATTATGTCCATCAAGACGGATTAATTTTTCTGCTTTTGAAGCAGCAGGGAAATTTCCGTCAGCAATAACTATTTCATCACCGTGTCCCATCTCCATTAGGATCTTAAGGAGATCTGGGGTTAAAATACTTGGTATGTTCTTTAACAATTAACTCACTCCTATATTCATTTAATTTCTTCATCAAATACGACAGCTACTTTACCGCATTTTCCGCTTGCCATTAATGAGTAAGCATTACTGGCATCATTCAGTTTAAATCGGTGAGTAATTAGTGATTCCGGTTTTAATTTCCAGCGAACTAACCGTTCAACTAGCTCTTCCATCCGCCAGATGTTTGTTACCCAGGAACCGTAAATAGTTTTTTGTTCGTGGATAATATCTCTTGAAGGCTGGAATTCACATGTTCCGCCTTCACCAAGAAACACTATTTTGCCCCACTTGCGTGCAGCTTGAATACAAGTTAGACGTGCACTATTATTTGCAGAACAATCGATAGATTTCTCTACACCATACCCGGAAGTCAAATCTCGAATTTGTTCAACATTTCTCTCTCCGGCTTTAATTACTTCATCAAATAACCCTGTATTTTTTGCTATTGTTAATCTTTCATCTATAACTTCAATTCCAAATATTTTTTGTGCACCTAAAGCTTTGCAAAGCATTGCAGATGCTAGTCCCAACGGACCTAATCCGGTTATTAAAACATCATCATTTCCGCTAATGCTGATTTTTTCCAAACCTTCATAAACAGTTCCGAAACCACATGCAACCTGGGCTCCATCGGAATAACTCAGTTCATCCGGCAGATAAACAAGATCTTTTTCTTCTGTAAGTAAATATTCAGCCATTCCACCATTACGCTGCCAGCCATAAGCCCGTCTATACTCACTTGTACATGAAATCATATAACCTCTTCTGCAGTCGTTGCAGACGCCGCAGCCTGAAATATGATATACAATTACACGATCATCTTTTTTAAATCTACGACAGCCTGGACCTGTTTCAACAATTTGACCGCTTGGTTCATGACCCGCAATCATTCCAGGCTGATAACCTTCTGGACCTTTACCTAAATATTCACGATATATGCACCGTATATCTGAACCGCATATTGTAGATGATTTCATCTTTATTAAAACTTCACCATGTCCCGGGATAGGAATGTCAAATACTTTTAATTCAACGGTGCTATTTCCTGGTAAAATTGCACCCAGCATTTTATTCATTTTATCAACCAAAAAATTGTTTTTTTAAGCAGGAGTTATTTCTCCATTCAAATCCCATAAATCTTCCCAGCTTTGCTTCTCTTTCCATAAGAATACCTGCCCCTTTATTAATCTGCAATTTTTATCTATTTCAGAGATATCTTCCATATCTTCTTCAGTTAGCTGAACATTTACAACGGCTTCTAGATTCTCCATGTAATGATTTACAGAAAACGGAATTGGGATTTGCCCTCGCTGAATTGCCCATTTAATAGCAACCTGGGCAGGCGTAACATTTAACCGCTGTGCAATTCTAATGATCACTTTATCTTCAAGATCAACGGTATCTTCCGCTGTCCTATCGCGGGCTGGTCTTCCAGGTGAACCGATAGGACAGTAAGCAATAGGTTGAATATCATTTAGGAGACAGAAATCAAAAAGTTCCTGCTGCTGAAAATGAGGATGCAGCTCCATTTCATTACACGCAGGTTGAATTTTTGCATCTCTTAAAAGAAGCTTCAATTTTGGAATGGTCATATTTGATGTACCGATATTCCAAACCAAACCATCTCCAACTAGCTGTTCCATCTGGCGCCATGTATTCATATAATTCTCATGAATGTATGGTTTGGCATTAGGATTTCTGGATGAAACGTCGCAATTGGGCGGATGGTAATTAGGAAAAGGCCAGTGAACAAGATAAAGATCAAGATAATCTATTTGAAGATTTCTTAAGGATTGTCTGCATGACATAATAACATCATTATGCTTATCATTCCAGACTTTTGACGTGATCCATAAATCTTTACGTTTTATATAGCCGCTTGAAAATATTTCATTAAAAACATCCCCAATATTCTTCTCATTACCATATACAGAGGCACAATCAATATGCCTGTAACCCGAATAGATTGCTTTCTTAACTGTTTCCGCAATTATTTCCGCAGGAACAGAATCAGAGCCAAAGGTTCCAAACCCTAAGCATGGGATTTTTCTTCCTGTATAAAGTCTTTTACCTGGTATTGGATTTGAATTTATTTGTAATTCTTTTACCTCATTCATCAAATCATCTATTATGAGATTACCTAAATTATTTTTTTAAGATAGAATTGTTCCAAAGGAATTCTTCTTCTATTATTATTTCCCTCGGCATTTTAATACCAGGATCCTTTATCATCTCTATTAATAATTCAGCTGCTGCACTCCCTAGTTTTCTTGGATCCTGATTAATTATTGATAGTGACGGTGTAAAACTTTGGGCTGTTTCCTTAAAACCAAATCCTGCTACACCCATATCTTCAGGTATTCTTAATCCTTTCTCCATGGCTGCTTGATATACACCTAATGCAACCCGGTCATTTACCGTAAATATTATTTCGGGAAGGTTTTTTGAACTATATAATCTCATAAATGAATTATACCCATCTTTTATTTCAAAACCTCCTTCTATAATCCATTCGGGTTTTATTTCAATCCCTCTTTTATTAAGAACTGTCTTGTAGCCAAGGCATCTCTCTTTTCCTATACTTACATTTGAATAACCTGAAAAGTGAGCTATCTTTGTATAACCATATTCTATAATTTCATCTAATGCTCTCATTGTTCCATTCTTATCTTCAAATGTTACACTAGGAAATTTTAATCCTTCAAACTGCCGGTCGAAAAAAACAAGAGGAATGTCAAGCTTTTTAATACGGTTGAATATTTGTGGATCCTTAGTCTCCTGGGAAACACATACTAGTAATCCATCTACTCTCATACCGATTAATTTTTGAATATTGACCCTTTCATAATTTTGGCTTTCCCGGGAAACTGTTAATATCACACTATAATTTTTTTCTGCTCCAAAATCTATAATGCTGTCAGTTGCAAAAGCAAAAAAACTATTTTCCAAATCCGGGATAACGACACCCAGTGTAAATGTTTTTCTAGAGTTTAGATTTTGTGCAATTAGGTTTGGAATATATCCAAGTTTTTCAGCAGTACTCAAGACTTTTTTCTTCATCGAAGCTGAAATGTCGGGATGATTTCTTAATGCTTTTGACACCGTAATACGTGTCACATTAAGTCTTCTTGCAATATCTAGCTGCGTTATATGGGGCATTAACTTACTCGTGAACTTTCTCGCGAAAATTTACTTTATTATTAGAAATTAGTCAAGAGCTTTTAGTTTATTTGTAATTTTTTTCTATTAAAAAGTAGGTACTATTTTCTTATATTTCTAAACATTCTCATAATGGACATCATCAGGGTTGAAATCTCTTCATTAGTGGGTACTCTTTCATACTATTTCACGAAAAATAAAGATATATTGCAAGGATGAACAACACTAACATAACTGATGCAATTACATCACCTCTTGACCAGCTGCTCCTGTTTTCTTTCTTTTGATCCCTGCTTGTGGTTGAATATGTTAATCCGTCTAATTTTTCATAACTCGGTACGTTCGTCATATAGCTTACAATTACCATTACCGCAATGCTTATAAGAAAAATTAGAAGACTGTAATACTGGAAGAAAATATTATTTATTATCCATAAGAAAGAACCTTTAGTATATGTAGTCCCCAATAATTTAACCGGAGTATCTACCGCAAGCCTGAAAATTCCCATTAGAAATCCTACTATTAAAGCTGCCATACACCCTTTTGCATTTAATCGCTTCCAGAATACACCAAGGAAAAATACTACAAAGATAGGGGGTGCAAGATATGCCTGAACTCCCTGTAAATAATCATAAAGACCTTTGCCTCCCTGAATCACTGGTATCCACAATAAACCGATTAAAACCATTACTCCTGTAGCTACCCGGCCCATCCAGACTAACTGCTTTTGAGAAGAATTAGGTCGCAGCCTCGAATAAAAGTCCATTGTGAATAGTGTGGATGATGCATTAAATACTCCCGCTAATGAACTCATCAGCGCAGCTAAAAGCCCGGCTACCACTATCCCCCTTACCCCAACAGGAAGAACATAAGCTACCATTAATGGAAAGGCTGCCTGTGCATTTTCTCGAATTATATGACCATTTGAATCAAGTAATTGACTTTGTATCGCAGGAATAACTCCGTTCTTTGCTATTGCAAAACAAATTAATCCTGGAATAATAAATATAAATACCGGTAATAGTTTTAAGAATCCGGCTGCAATTGAGCCTCTGCGTGCTTCTGTAATATTTTTTGCACTTATCGCTCTTTGAACTATATACTGGTCCGTTGTCCAGTACCATAAACCAATTATTGGTGCACAGAAAAGCATTCCAAGCCATGGATAATTATCATTGAAATACCAGGCCATCTTGCCGGCTTCCTTAATGGGTGCCCATGTACTTTCAATCCCGTGAGGTATCATTGGTTTCCATAGATTTAACATCTCCGGACCTACCGTGGTTTTTAGTACATCCCACCCACCTAGTGCATGTAAACCAAATATTGTTACTAATACAGACCCTAATATTAAAATAATTGTCTGCAAAGCTTCTGTATATGCTACTGCCCGCATTCCTCCTAATACTGTATATAGACCCGTTAATACCACAACTAAAATTGAACCTATCCAAAAGCTATTTAAGCCCATAAACCCAATATCCGGAAGAAGTACACTAAATACTATACCCCCTGCAAATATACCAACCGCAATCTTTGTAAGTATATATGCAACTAAAGAAATTATTGAGAGTAAGGTACGGGCGCTGGGAGAGAACCTTCTCTCTAGAAATTCCGGCATTGTAAATACTTTTGAGCGCATATAAAATGGAACCATTACCCATCCAAGTACTAGAAGACACCATGCATGAAGTTCATAATGTGCCAATGCTACTCCATCGGTTGCTCCTGATCCGGCTAAACCTACCAGGTGTTCTGACCCGATGTTCGAAGCAAATATTGATGCACCCACTATAAACCAGCCTAAATGACGACCTGCTAAGAAATAATCTGTTGATGTTTCCTGCCGCTGCTTTATTACCCACCAGGCTAAACCTAATATGATAGCAAAATAACCGGCAATGATTACCCAGTCCAATGTTTGTAATGTTGACATAATTATTTCCTTAAATGAACTATTAAGTTTTTAAATTATATGAGTTAATTCGACTTTTCTAACTTAAAGATCATCTTACCGAAAATTTGTATATTGTAGTCTGTGTATACTCTTCCCCTGGCCTTAATTCAACCGAAGGAAAATTCTTCTCGTTGGGGGAATCAGGAAAATGCTGGCATTCTAGGCATAATCCTGTTCTATATTTATAATAAATACCATCTTTACCTCTGTCTTTCCCGTTTAAAAAATTACCTGAGTAAAATTGAACTCCCGGTTCATTGCTTAGAACCTCCATAAATCTGCCGCTTGTAGAATCATACAATGTTACTGCCTCTTGTACTGTCCCATCATAGTTATTTAAAACCCAGTTATGATCATAGCCCCCCGCATATTTTAGCTGCTCAAAATCTTCATTTATCCTCTTTCCAATAGCTGTCGGTTTCCTAAAATCCATTGGTGTATCTGTTACATCTGCAAGAACTCCTGTAGGAATTAAATTACTATCTACCGGTGTATATTTATCTGCATCAATCATTAAAATATGACCTAATATTGTATTCTCCCCCGGATTGCCGGTTAGGTTAAAATAACAATGGTTTGTGGGATTTAATATAGTAGGTTTATCCGTTGCTGCCTTATAATCTATCTTTAATTCATTATTTTCTGTCAGAGAATATGTAACCGTTATTGTTAACTTGCCCGGATAATTCTCCTCACCATCCTGACTAATATATGTTAATTCTAATTCATTATCGCTTAATTCCTTTGCCATCCACACTCTTTTATTAAATCCTTTATTACCGCCGTGTAAATGGTTGCCTCCGCTGTTAACTGCTAACTGGTATTCCTTTCCGTCAAGCGAAAATCTTCCCTTATTAATCCTGTTTCCAAATCGACCTACTATTGCTCCGAAATATGAGCTCCCGTTCATGTAGCTCGATAAACTATCATATCCCAGAATAATATCATCAACCTTGCTGTTTCTATCCGGTACTTCCAGTTTAACAACTGTCGCCCCGTAATTAATAATCGTTGCACTCATGCCATTACCATTGGTCATTGTATATGAATAAATCTTTTCACCATCCGGCATAGTGCCAAAAAGTTTTTTAACCATATTTGTATCCTGTATTTTTATAAACGAAATAAATGTAAATGAAGCTAAGAGTAATAGCAGGTTTATTATTTTTGTTCTCATCCTTTTTCCTCCTTTAAAAATTGAAAGATAACATTTTGAGAGAAATATATGCTTTGTTTTAATGGCAAAATTAATAAAAAAGAGTCAGGCATCGTTAAGATTTAGAAACTAATCTTAATTAACGAAACTGCCTGCCTTGGTAATTGCATTTCAATTTTGAGTTGATTGTTTTCTATTTTTACGTTGGCCGGATAATTAAGTATTTCAAGCTGACCCGATTTTTTAAGTTCTTTTATTTGCTCTGAATTCGGATTTTGAGGAGAACCCATTTTCTTCCATACTTCATATGAATTACTATGATCTCCGTCTATTCTATATTGATATAATACAGCAGTTTTTGAAGGGATGTTCTTTACTAACAAATTCACAGACGATCCGGAACCATGCGTATCTATATCATTGTAATTCCACAATAAAACCGTTACCATGTTTTTTGATTTTGCAGCTAATGCATTAATATCTGTTTCTTCACTTCGAACACCGGAATCACAAATGGTTTTATAATCATATGCTAGATTGCCATCTACAGCCAAACGTTTTCCCCCCATCATTCCAAGCATTCTGAAAACATTTAGAACCGGTTTATCAACTCCGTTTGACGCAAGATCGCGCAACCCGAAAAACCAGGGCTGATTTTCAAATTCAAAAGACCAGTTTAAAGCTCCGATAATATTTGTTTCGTAGTGATCATTTAAATCGTAAATACGCGCTAAAGATGCTGCAGTATAACTTGAGTACATAGTTCCATTTCGATAGGCATTTGCAGGATGGGTGTTCATTCCGCATGCAGCACATCCTTCTGGATCTGATTCGCCTATAATTAAGGGAAGTTTTTTTACTTGTGGAATTGATGATATTAGTTTAAGATCTTCTTTTATTGTATAAAGTTGATTCTGTATTCCCATTTGGACGACACCGTTGACTACTTTCGGAGAACCTTTTGCATGAAAAGCAATAAAATCAAGCTGTGCTCCGTTTTTACCTGTTGCTTCATTATATCCATTTAAGCAATGCATTATGAACCCTTTTAAGAATTCATTTGCAATCCCTGCAATATGAGGTCCTCCTATCTTTGCTGTCGGCAGCGCTCGTTTAACTGCATCGGATGCATAGTCATACATTTTACAGTATGTTTTAAGTTGATTATCTGATTGCAGATAGCCAATATTCGGCTCGTTCCATAATTCCCAGTACCAGCTTTCAACTTCGGATTTTCCATAACGTTCAATACAGTGACTAACCCATTGATAGATCAGCTCAGACCATTTCTTGTAATTATTAGGCGGATATGCCCAGCCTGAGAATAAAATAGAATTTTTATCTGCCGGATCCCAGTTATGTTTATACGGCTTTGGATTTGTTGAAAGTGCTTCCGGCATAAATCCGATTTCGACAAACGGTTTCATTTTGAAATTAATATATGTATCGAAGATACTATCCACAATATGCCAGTTGTAAACAGGGCTGCCATTCTGATCTTCAGTGTACATGTTTGTCGAGCCCCATTTCAGTGCAGGAATTCCTTCTCCCGATGTCATTAGATTATGGGTGCGAACATATACCGGGACCTTGCTCAATTCTGCAAGCTCGCCTAAAAGTTTTTTGCCGTTTTTCATATAAGTATAATTTGGTTCATCGTAACCGAACCATGCCCAAATAGGTTTTAACTCGCCTATTTCTTTATTCATGTCAACTATAATATTCACTGTTTTATCTTGTGCAAAAATAAAGATGCTGAAACAAGCCCATATCAGTATAAATTGTTTTATCATTTCTTAATCCGGGTTTATATCTAAATATATTTTTCTTCCTCAATATAGGGGTCTATTACAACTACTTTAACTGAATTCATCCTAAAAGCAGCAAATCTTTGTAATCATCAGCTTTCTCTAATCAAAAATCAGGTAGAAGTTATTTCTTCAACTCAATTGTAACAACAGATTTTGCTGGCAGATCAACTTTTAAAATATTATTCTGTATACTAAAGGACGAAAATTTTTGAATATTAACTTTTTCAGGTTTTCCAAAGTCATTATAATCATTTTCATATTGTGACGGTAATTATTTCGCCGGCTGCATTAGATAAATTATCCGTACCTCTTAAATCAATTTCAATATTTCTATCTTCATGTGGATCAATATTAGTTAGCGATACATGAATTCTTCCTGCTTTATCTTGTGAAGCAGATGCACTAATACTCGGCAAAGCCATACTATCATATGAATAATTATCGCAACTTATATTAATCGGTAAAACAGTTGCACTCTGATGTACCTTGTACATTTTGAATACATAGAAGGTTGGGGTCTTTACAATCTCATCTTCTTTTGTGAGTATCACAGATTGCAGTACATTCACCATTTGCGCAATGTTTGCCATTTTTACCCGCCGTGCATGATTATTAAAAATATTAAGATAAAGACCGGCTGTTACAGCATCCCTCAAAGTATTTTGTTGATATAAAAAACCTGGATTTGTTCCTGGTTCAACGTTGAACCAGTTTCCCCATTCGTCAGCCATTATACTTATTCTATTTTGTGGGTCATATTCATCCATTAATGCTATATGTTTTTCAAGCCGCTCTTCCATTACCAATGTATTTTTCATCGTGTAGAACCAATCGTTTTCGTTGAATTGTGTCGCAGATGTCTTGTCATTCCAGCCATGACAAAATGTATAATAATGAAAAGAATACCCTTGAATTAAATTCCGGAAATTTTGTGTTTTCTTTAATATGGTTTCTGTCCAGTCAAAATCAGGATCTGTTCCGCCGCTTGCTACACGATACAATCCGCGTCCGCGCATATACGTGGAAAATCTTTTAAACAAATCTGAATAATAATCCGGTGTCATGTTTCCGCCGCAGCCCCAGCTTTCATTACCTACAGCCCAGAATTTCACATCCCACGGTTTCTCTCTTCCGTTTTTTTTCCGTAATTCGGTCATTGGACTTTTAGCATTTGAGTTGACATACTCAACCCATTCGGAAGCTTCTTGAACTGTACCGCTTCCAACATTTACACAAAAATATGGTTCGGCTCCAATCTGTTCGCAAAAATCCAGGAATTCATGAGTACCAAAACTATTATCTTCGGTTACTCCTCCCCAATTCGTATTAACAATGGAAGGCCGCTGGTCTTTAGGGCCTATTCCATCTTTCCAGTGATAGGTATCCGCAAAACATCCGCCGGGCCAGCGTACAACGGCAGGACCAATTTCTTTAAGTGCCGCAACAACATCATTTCTAATCCCACGTGTATTTGGAATAGTAGAATTTTCGCCGACATAAATTCCACCGTAAATTCCATGACCCAAATGTTCTGCAAAATGACCATAGATAAATTTACTTATTGAATCCTTACCAAGATCAACATTTACAATAATCCGGTTTGATTTTTCTTTTGGATTATCTGCTGCATTTAATAAAACCGTATTAAATGCAAATAACACTAACAATAGCTTTTTAAATAAGTACATTTTTCTCCTCCATTATTTAAGTGAATTGGATACACTCCTATTATTTCTTAATTAAATATTTACAACTATTCTCTTTCCCGAATATTTTATATTTTTATCAAATTTTGAAGAAATTTCAACTCCGGTTCCCTTGTCTTTATCAACCAAAACTATATTAAAACTACGCTCCATATCCATCCCCGGAAACTTTCCTTTCCTATCGCTTATAGTTAAGGTCTTTTTATCATTATTCCATTCAAGTGTTATAAGAGAATAATTTCCTTTCTCATAATCGTAATTATCGTTTTCATCTTCATATAGTAAAAACCTGCCGTCAGCGCCAGAATAAATCCTAATTTCAATCGGGTTATTTTTTTCTGTAGAATATTGAAGGAACGGACCCATTGGAATTATTGAACCGGCTTTTATATAAAGAGGAATTTTATCCAAGGGAGCGGCGGTTTTGATTGTTAAGCCTCCCTCAAAACGTTTGCCGGTCCAGAAATCATACCAGTAGCTTGATCTTGGCAGGTAAACATTCCACTCATTAATGGTTGGTTCGGTTATTGGCGACACAAGAAATGCTTTGCCAAACATATATTCATACTGCTGATTCAATGCAGTAGTATCACCAGTAAAGTCCATCACCAATGGACGCATTATGGTTGAACCATTTGTTGTCACCTGCCATGATTCCGAATAAATGAATGGAAGTAAACGGTATCTCAAATCCAACATCTCTTTCATATTGTCTTGAACCTGTCGACTATAATCCCATGGTTCGGTTTCGGATTGATACCCATGTATACGAAAGATCGGGTTAAATGTCCCCCACTGATACCAGCGTATTAGCAATTCTTGATAATTTTCATCGGTGTACTGCGATTTGCCCTGACGGAAAAATCCGCCGATATCCGTAGTCCAATATGGCATGCCGGTAATTGAATAATTAAGTCCCGCAACAATTTGGCGTCTATAGGAATCCCATGTTCCGCCAATATCACCCGACCAGTTTATAGTGCCGTATCTTTGTTGACCGAGAAAAGCCGATCGTGTTAGTATACAAACTCGCTTCTTGGATGTTGTTTCGCGCTGTCCTTCATAAACTGCCCTGCTCACAAACAACGGATAGGTAAGTCGGTAAAAATCTCCGGGTCCCAGATATGTTTTTTGACCATGTAATGCATCATTCTCCGGTTCGGTAGCATCCATCCACCAGGAATCAACACCATAAGAGAACAAATTTTTATTTAATGTATTCCAGTAAGTTTTTCTTGTAAGCGGATTAAAATAATCCAGCCACTTACTGTCTGGTACATAAAGATTTTTTAATACGTATTCTCTCCCTATAGCGGAATTCTTATCCGGGTTTGACCAAATTGAAATATTGAAATGCGCATTCATATCATGAATTTCTTTTATAAATCCTGCCGGATTTGAATAGTTAACATTATCAAACTGCGGGACTCCCCAGCCGTTATTTCCCCAGTATTGCCAGTCCTGAACAATTACATCCATAGGGATATTTCTTTTTCGAAATTCTTTTACAGTTTCTACCAAATTTGTACCCGATGTATAGCGTTCGCGGCATTGCCAAAATCCGTATGCCCAACGGGGAAGCATCGGAACATTTCCGGAGAGTTTCCTGTAAGTTGCAATTACACTGTCGGTCGATGGTCCATAAAACACTACATAATCAAGCAGTTTTGCGTTGGGAGAACGGAAAGTGGTTTCCTTCCTTGCAAGTTTCCACGAAAGCTTGGGGGTGTTGCTTGATTTACAAACCACTTCGACTTGATGTTCTCCGGTTTTTAAATCCACAAGTGCACATGCGGTTGGCGGTAGCCAAAAATTACTTATATCAATACAGGGTTTACCGTCAATGACAACATATTGACGATTATCCATGTCACCCAAATCAAGAAATATTGAATATACACCATTTTCAGGAACTTCAAATTTCCCGGTGTAAAGCGATTGATGCTGCGATACTTTTTGCGTTCCGGATGTAGTTGTAACTTCAATCTCCTTGTTATTACCGTCAGTTGAGTGCTCTCGCTTTTCAAGCGTAACAAAATTATCTGCCGGATTAAAATCTGTAAGCCCGTATTGATGCCAGAGTAAACCATATCCTTTGCTTGAATAAATAAACGGCAATGAAATTTGAGAATTAACCTGGGTTAAACGGCGGGTGATGTTTCTTAAATTATAATGCCCGTCCTGAAACTGACCCAACCCGAAAAAATATTCATCGTTAGGTGAGTCAAAACTTTGTTCTGCCATATAACATGGTTCCCCCATAACGGAATCGGGCACTAATTTCCGCGTACCTGCTTTTTCACTAAGAAATATTTCTCCTGAATTACTTTCAAACGACAAATTACCGGTTTGCTTATCAACAACGATGACAATTTTTTTAACCTTTAATTCAATCTTCGAAGGTGAATCAGCAACCCTGAATTTTGGAGTTGAATGATTTGAAGTAAAAATAAGCTCCGGTATCTCAGCTTCAACATTTTTATAAAATTTTATCCTTACAGAATTATCAGTTAAGGGATAAATGCTAAGTGTTCCCTCTGATAGAGTAACATCTATTCTATTTTTCAACTGTTTAAAGCTTCTCATATCTTGTCCCTGATAAATAACGGGGAACAGTAGGATTAATAAAAACGATATAAGTTTCATTTTAGATACTTTATTTTACTTGAACTAAAACTTCTGCCGGTTGAAGACCTTCGGATTCCGCAGATAGTCGGATTTCTCCTTTATCTCGTTTCGATTGAATAATAGCTTGGCATAGACCATGAAATGCCTTCCGGTTATCAGCCTTGAATGACTCATGACTTGCAGCGTTGCCGTTGCCTACTCCTGCTATTATGCCCTTGCCTTTAATTTTAAATTGTACCAGATTGTCTGCATTGGGGCAGACACGACCTTGCTGATCGACAATCTCTATTTTAACATAGGAAAGATCTTCTCCATCCGCATTGATTTCGTTCCGGTCGGGCGTCATAACTATTTTAGCCGGAACTCCGGTAGTTTGAACTTCGTCTGTGCATACTATCTTACCGTTGTTTTTTGCAACGACTTTTAATGTTCCCGGCGTATACGCGACTTTCCATTCGAGATGCAAATCCTGTGTATCACTAAATTTCTTTTCGCCAAAGGATTTTCCATTTAAAAACAGCTCTGCCGATTCGCAATTGCTGTAACACCACACAGGAATTTCTTTACCTTCGAAACCTTGCCAATTCCAGTGCGGAAGAATATGAACCATAGGTTTGTCCGTCCATTGACTCTGGTAAAGAAAATATCTGTCTTTTGGAAAACCGCACAAATCAACAATGCCGAAATACGAACTGGCAGAAGGCCATGGAAAGGGGGTCGGTTCACCGATATAATCAAACCCGGTCCAGACAAATTCACCCCCAACCCAGGGTGCGTCTTTGATTGCCCTGAGGGTTGATTCAGCCGTATTACCCCAATTGGGAGCGGATATATCATAAGAAGTGCACTGGTTATTCAGCTCTTTTACTATTCTAAGAGAGTCGCCATCCTGAACCAGGTTATACTCTCCGCGGCTATTGACGGCTGAAGCGGTTTCAGATGCAATCATCTTTACCTTTCCATGAAAGATCTGATAGGCAGGCAATTGATAATTAATTCCGATAACATCAAGCGGTTTTGTAAAACCACTTTTTACAGCTGCTTCCAGGATATTACACGCCGAGGTAACCGGTCGGGTCGGGTCTTCTTTATGACAAATATCCGCGAGCCGTTTCGACATTTCATATGCATCGGCACTTCCCTGTTCGGGAATTTCATTTCCGATGCTCCACAGAATGATGCTCGGATGATTCCTGTCCCGGTGAATCATATCAGTCAAATCTCTCCCGCTCCATTCGTCAAAAAACCGCCCATATCCGTTCATGGTCTTTGATTGTCTCCACTCATCGAATGCTTCATCCATGACGAAGAATCCCATACGATCGCATAATTCAAGCAGTTCTGGATCAGGCGGATTATGACTAGTGCGTACCGCATTACAGCCCATATTTTTCATGATTTCCAGCTCACGCTCGATCGCCCGTTTGTATACCGTTGATCCTAAGCTTCCCAAATCGTGGTGCAGACACACGCCCTTTATATTGACATGTCTGCCGTTTAAGAAAAATCCTTTATCTATAGTAAATTTAAAAGTACGGATTCCAAAGGGCGTTTCTTTGACATCGACATTGTTTCCATTTATCAGGACTTTTGATACAACGCGGTAAATGGTTGGGTTTTCGAGCGACCACAATTTTGGATTTGAAATTTTGATAAGTTGTTTAAAAGTGCCGCCGTTATCGGCTTCAACCGTTTGAATAGAGCTTTTGCCGCCGACATTATTTCCTAACTTATCCAATATTGTGGTTTCAAGCATTACTTTCTGCGTAGATGAAGATTTATTCTGGATTTTTGTATCTATACTTACTGTAGCTTCACTTTCAGATACAGCTGGTATAGTAACATACGTTCCCCAATGCGCGATATGAACAGGGTCTGTTACAGTTAATCTTACATGCCGATAAATCCCTGCGCCGGAATACCATCGTGAGCATGGCTGATTTACATTTACTCTAACTGCCAAAACATTTTTTTCGCCGCCAAATTTGAGATGCGGAGTCAGTTCATATTGAAAACTGGAATAGCCGTACGGCCGGTTCCCGAGATGAATGCCGTTGATCCAAACATCACTGTTCATGTAAACACCATCGAATTCGATGAATATATGTTTGTCTTTTATATCTTCAGGCAGTTTAAAATCTTTTCTATACCAGCCTGTGCCTGCGTTTATATATCCGCCGCCGCTTCCCGCAGGGGAAGTGGATTCAAAAATACCCTCAATAATTTTCGTTCCGTCACTATAGATACCGCCGCCCTGAACGCCGTCAAACACGCGAACTGCAATACTGTTATTGCCGCCGTAATGAATAATTTCGCGGGGAACTTTATAATGTCTGTATAAATCCCAAGCGGTAACATAGTTGGGAGGGAAAGAACCCATACCGCCTACCTTCACACCGTTAAAATA
The DNA here is from genome assembly GCA_963848195.1 of uncultured Ignavibacteriales bacterium. Lineage (GTDB taxonomy): Bacteria > Bacteroidota > Ignavibacteria > Ignavibacteriales > Ignavibacteriaceae > CAVQBP01. The sequence continues at coordinate 298,154 of CAWKCY010000005.1, forward strand.
TGTTTCGTCGGCGTCGTCAATTTTGCCAACATTTATATAAATATCTTTGCCCTTTAATTCAGCAGGCACTCTCAACTCCCGGCGGTACCAGCCAAATACATTATCTTGTGTGTAGTTCGAGTGTTCCTCCCATGTTGCAGGAAGTTTTACAGTCTGCCATGAACTGTTGATTAAATCAGGACTCTTCCAAAGGATGTTATCGCCTTCTTTGAATTTCCATTCTCCCTTTACGACAGCAAATTCTATCGCATCCTCCCCTTTTGCTTCGGGGCGGGCTAATCCTTCAATGCTCCAGTCATGCGGCAAATTAATGTCCTTCCAGGATTTATCGTTAAAAGAAGGATTTTCTGCTCCATTTATTTCTCCAGGAAAAAATTTCCAACCATCATCAAAAAGCGTTTCTCGCTTGGTGGTCTGGGCGTTACTTTGAAAAGTAATGCTATTCAAAAAAAGCAGAATAAAGGTAATTCGATAATTCATAATATCACCATTTATAGAATAGTAATTTTAACAGTTTTTAAATCTTGTACATCGGAGCTGCTGCCATACATTACCTCATATTCTCCCCGGGTTACAGCCATTCTATATGCAGCTTTATCATAAAATTCAAATGCCGAAGGAGGCAATGTAATTGTTGCTTGGCTAGTTCCACCCGCAGCAACCTTAACTCTTTGAAATCCTTTTAAGGTTTTAATCGGTCCATCTGCATCATTCACTTTGTGCACATAAACTTGAACGATTTCCGTTCCGTCGCGTTTGCCGGTATTTGAAATAGGAATCGTAAGATCAACGCTTTCATCATTTTTTATTGTACTCTTACTTACTTGTGCATCGCCTATTGAAAATGTTGTATAGCTTAATCCATAACCGAACGGGAACAGAGGATCTGACATGAAACGGTAAGTACGGTTTTTCATAGAATAATCCTGGAAATCAGGCAGCTGATCCGAACTCTTGTAGAAAGTAATTGGCAGTTTACCCGAAGGATTATAATCACCGAATAGTACATCGGCAACTGCCTGTCCACCCGATTCTCCGCCGTACCAGGCTTGAAGGATAGCATCGCAGCTTTCGGTTTCCCGGGTTAAAGCAATTGCTGAACCGGAACAGTTTACGAAAACAACTTTTTTTCCTGTTTCTTTTAAAGCCTTTAAACAATTAAGTTGAACTTTAGGCAGATCTATATTTGTACGGTCGCCGCCTTTAAATCCCGGGTACGATACCGGCATCTCCTCACCCTCAAGATGTGAAGAAATACCTCCTACAAATACTACAAGATCATATCCTTTAAGCTTATTTAAAAGCTTTGAATAATCTACATCTACTTCTCTACCGAAATTAAATTCTATGTTTGCTTCCCAATTATTTAACTGTGCATATCGGATTTCTATTTTATATTTCTTACCGCTTTCAACTTTGAAAGGATGTCTTGAAGGGAGCGTTCGCCAATTATCAAACTTTATTAAAGTTTCCCCGTTTACCAATAATTCAAAATGACCTGTAGCCCCGCCCTTAAAAACTAATTCTTCACTTTTAACTGGTACAAACTCGGTTTCATATTTAGCGGAAAAACCAACGAGCTTTACTCCGGGCGCAAATTCATGCTGCCCGGCAGCAGTTAACTTTATTGGATTGATAACCTGCTGCACTGCAACAACATCACCTTTCCAATCCGGTGTATTCCAATAAGTTGCCTTGAAACCTTTCTTTCCGTCAATAGAACATTGCGGGAAATAACTTTCGGTTACTTTGTCTTCAACAAGGTCGCAGCCTTTGTCATAAAAAATTTTGTCTGCCGAAAGTTTTGATTTAATTCCATCGAGAATTGTAATTGTTCTTTTCGGAGTTCCATTATAGTTACCCCACAACATTGGTTTATCATCTGCATTCGGACCAACAATGGCAATCTTTTTTATTGATTTCCTTAAGGGGAGTATATTGTTTTTATTTTGGAGAAGTGTCATCGATTCGCGGGCCATATCCAAAGCAAGTTTTCTGTGTTCTTCATTATTCACAACCGACATTGGAATTTTTGTCCATGTCACTATTGAATCATCATCCATTTCGCCAAGATCAAAACGACCAACCAATACTCTCATTAAATGCTTATTAATATCTTCTTCAGTAATTAATCCTTTCGACACAGCATCAGGTAATTTTTTAAAGCAGGATTATCCCATTGGCATTCAACATCTGTTCCGGCTAAGACTCCCTTGGCAGCAGCATGCACAGCATCAGACGATACCTTATGACTGGTATAAAAATCCGTAATAGCACCGCAATCCGAAACAACTATATATTTAAAACCCCAGTCATCTCGTAGGATATTCTGAAGTAAACGGCTGTTGCCGCAGCACGGTTCATCATCTAATCGTTGGTATGCACACATAACTTCGCGAACATCTGCTTTTTGAACCAAAGCTTTAAATGCCGGCAAATAAGTTTCCCATAAATCTCGAGGATCAATATTGTTGAGGTTGATGTTATGCCTGCTCCATTCCGGACCTGAGTGAACTGCAAAGTGTTTTGCACAAGCAAGGAGCTTTCTATATTTAGAGTCGGCAGGTCCTTCCAAACCTTTTACAACCGAAATACCCATCCGGGAAGTAAGGTATGGATCTTCTCCGTAGGTTTCTTGTCCCCGTCCCCAACGAGGATCTCGGAAAATATTAATGTTTGGAGCCCAAACAGAAAGACTTAAAAACCGTCTGTTCTCCGAACCTCTTTTAATTAATTCATTATACTTAGCCCGGGTTTCATCCGAAGTAGCATCAAAAATCTTATAAACCAGGGCATCATCAAATGAAGCTGCCATACCAATTGGTTCAGGAAAAACTGTAACACTGTCATTATTTGCCAGACCATGTAATGCTTCGCTCCACCAATTGAATTTTTTAATACCCAACCGCGGGATTGCTTCGGATACATCGCACATTAATGCAGCTTTTTCATTTAAAGTTAATCTTGATATTAAATCTTTAGCACGTTCTTCCGAACTTAAATTAGGATTTTGATATGGTAATATTTGAGCACATATATTTACCGAACAAAAGAAACATAAAATGAACCACATTTTCTTAACCATTTTATCTCCGTTGAATACTACTATTAAATACTAGATTTAAATCAATTAAATAATAAGATATAATCTTAATCTTTAAATAATAGTTGTGCAAATTCATGCAGACTGCGCCGCCAACTTTGCCATTCATGAGCAGTTTTGGGTGAAACATAAAAATGAGCATTGATGCCTTCTTTAGATATGGCTTCAGTATTTTCTTTAGGATCGCCGCCAAAGGGTCCTCCAGGTCTGCGGTTTTCGAGTTCCCGGCTGCCAAAACTAACGAAGACCAGTTTAATCTTATCCTTGAAACCAGGTGTGTTATTGACATCTTCCGGAGAGAATGACCCGCCGCTGAAGAGTCCTATGTATGAAAATTTATCTAAGTTAGCTGTGGTAATCAATTTGGTTTCAAATCCGCCCATAGAAAGTCCAGCCATTGCACGATGGGGTTGATCTGTTAGGGTGCGGAAATTTGCATCAATGTAGGGGATCAGCTCATCGATCAGAACCGTTTGAAATGGTTTGATATCGAAATTTCTAAGACCACCAATTTTTACTTCATTTGTCATACCGTAGGTCATTACAATAATAAACGGTTCGGCTTTCCCTTCAGCAATCAAGTTATCCATAATTAGATTGACTTTCCCTTGATTAGACCAGCCGGTTTCATCTTCGCCCCAACCGTGCTGCAGGTAAAGTACCGGATAACGTTTATCCAAATCTTTTTCGTATCCTGGCGGGGTGTAAACAAAAGCTCTACGTGAAGAGTTTGTGCTTTTAGAAGGAAAAAGAATTTCCCGGACCTGTCCGTGAGGTACATTCTTAAGTACATAAAAATCCTGATCATGTGCCGGGATTTCTATACCGCTGCCCCAACGCATGGCACCATAGAAATAGAGGCTGCTTGGATCAGGAACTGCAGCTCCGTCTACCCAAAGTTGGTAGTAGTGGAACCCTTCGTCCTGAGGATTTGAGTCACCGGTCCAAACACCATTCGTATCCTTGGTCAGGTCGTATTTTACCGCGCTGATATCAAGCTGTACTTTATGTGCCTCGGGTGCTGAAATGCTGGCACGTACCCGGCCTTCAGAATTGACCTGGGGAAAGTGTTTTCCCGGTTGATTGGTTGAGGCAGATTTAAAGTCATCCACAGCAGAAGTTTGTTCTGATTGTGCTAAACAAGTCCCGCCAATTGAAAAGACAATAAGTAAAACAGATAAAAGTGTTAGTCTCATTTTTAATCCTCCTTAATTTAATTTTTTAAATCATTGCAGTACGCTTAACTTCTTCAATTGCCGAATATTTCTTATAGCAAGAAATAAGCTGCATTAATATTTACTCTATATTTCAATTTTTTAAACATTTTAATATTCAATGCTTTGTTTCGTCCATGTAGGACCTTTGATATAAAACATACCATCTTTATAATATACAGGTTCAATTCCCAATTGCGGTGTCTTCTCCCATGGCTGCAAATTGGGACAATATGGATAGGGACGATTGTCGTACATTATGTAATGGCAAGAACTCCACAACTTACCGTCAGGCCCCTCGAATAATGAATTACTTGCTGCTTCACAATACGGATCCTCAGTATCCTGGTATTTTAGGTTTGCATATCTACCTTCTTTTGCAAGTTCCGGATGATATCCTCTTTTTCGAGTACCAAAAATTGGTTCACGTGATGCCAATAGCCAGGGACCAAGCGGTGATTTTGATTTAAGTAAACCGATTTCATATCCGCGAGTCCATGTAGAAAAGAACATGAAATAAGTATTATCTTTCTTGACAACACAAGGGGCTTCTATACCTCCAACCATCCAGTCCGGATTACCGGGTGATTTTTTATCAAGAAATTTCTGAATACCACCTATAAGTTTTCCAGCAGGCAAATCAATTTTTGCTTGAAAAAGTCCGTTACCGCTGCAGTAGAGATATGTTTGTCCGTCTTCGTCCTCGAATAAAGTTGCATCATTGTTATATTGAGGAGTTAATGGACCATTCACAAGTTTATAAGGTCCTGTAACTTTATCAGATGAAAACAACCAGATGCTGTGTGTATTCATTCCCTTTGGATCTTCCTTAGTAACCTTTCCACTGTTTATTGTAAGCCAGAATTTATTCTTGATAAAATGGATTTCCGGTGCCCAGAAGCGTCCGTTATACGGGCAGTCTGGAGGCAGTTTGCTTGCATTTATAATCCAGGAATCCTGTTTCCAGTGGATTAGATCGTCTGAAACTAATAGCCTAACACCGGGATTTGGGCCAGTCCAAACAGGCAGAGAAGTTCCTGTGCAATACCATTTATCGCCAACCTTGATGATGCAATGATCTCGCATTGCTATGGATGTGTCTCTGGTAATAGGATTTGTATAACTGAAAACTTTAGTATCTACAATTTCATTTGAAGATTTGTAAGTCTCATCAATTTGTGCAAAACAAAAAGTTGATAATGCAGTTAAGCTCCAAAATAGTATTAATTTATAATTCATAACTACCTTACATAGTTTTTTAATATTTTATTCAAAACTTATCCAGCATATCTTAACAGCATAATTATTTATCAATTAAATAACCAGATTTTGAACACCTTGTTCTTTCCTGAAAACGGAACTTCAGTAGTATTCCATAGATCTTCACCCATTTTCATTTTGTTTCTACAAAAACCATTTTATCTAGATTAAAGAGATCACCATCAACAACAAGCTTCAGAACATGCATGCCAGCATCAAGTTTTATTTTGTGTTTTATAACTTCCCAATTTTGAAATCCTTTGGTATCCGGGATTGAAATAATCCCTGTTTTGTCTGAGCCATCGCATTCGAGATGCAGTTTTCCGCTATTGTAAGATGATGCTACATTAAATGAAATCTGGTACGATGCAGATTTATTAACGTTTACTGTATATTTCAACCACTCTCCAGTACGGGTCCAACCCAATGTATAGCCGCCGGTTGAACAAGTATCAATATCCACACCTTCATTTGAGCGGTATCGCCCGCCTTGATTTATTTCATCTGAATCGTAATATGCATCCCCCGGGCAGCCGTTATCATAATCTTCAGTTTCAATTGTACACGGAATTGTATGGGGTTTAAAAGATTCTTGTTTCGTCTCGCAGACTTCCATCAACTTCCATTTATAAGAAGAACCATTTTTCGAATTGAGTAACACAGCCTTATTCCCTTCAGCGAGAAAGTTATTTTTTACTGATAATAACATATCTGGAAATTGCTTATTTGATATTTTGTATAATCCGTTATGAGCATCTTCGATTTTCCAGAATTGGTTCTCTTTCTCATTATTATTTGAAATAAAAAAATCATGATCGGAAATACTGCACTCTAATACTTTTTGATCATCTTTACGGTTCAGAATTTTATATATTCCTTTACCTAGTGATTCCAGCTTCCACTGGTTTGGAATGTTTTTTCTTTTACCTGTAAGTGTTAAATCCGAACCGAGCACCAAACTACCTGTGTTATTACCCGGAACAATATAATAATGCGGAGTGCAGTTAAGGTCGATATAATTATCAAGTGGTTGAATTTTTCCATCAAAATTAAATTTTAAAACATATGCCATTTCTTCGAATGATTTTTCGGGAAGACTGACTATTAATCCATTTGAATCTTGATTAAAATTCAGCGGCATGTATTTTCCGGCTTCGTCATTTATAAGTTCAACTGTTTCCAAATTACTTAAATTGATTCTATCTGATGATAATGATTTTAGAGTAACTTCTTTTTCATCTTTTTCCCAACCCATTAAAATTGCATAAAGTGTTGTATTATCTTTAGACCTGGTAAATCGTATATCTTTTGCTGTTCCCTCGGTAGGAGCCATCATTACACCATGCGCAGCTCCCATTTTTGTAGGGCCTTCCCCGTATTTTTCCCATGCACGGGTTGCATATATTGCTTCACCATATTTTTTAAGCCAGTCACCCATGGCTAGTAAAACGTCCTTTTGTTCCTGAGGTATTGTGCCATCGGACTTAGGAGAGATATTGAGCACCATATTTCCATTTTTACTTATTCTGTCTATCATTGCATGAAGAACCTGTTTCTTAGAATAATATTCGATTCCTTCGGTATAGCACCAACTAGACGAACTAATGGCATCATCAGTAAGCCAGTAATTATCGGTAATATCCGGCGGACCTCCGCGTTCATAATCAAGCACTGCACATTTAGTATTCAAACCATCTTTAAATGTGGCTACAACAGGTTTGTTCCATCCGGCTGCTTTATTATAGTAGTAAGCTAAAAATTGTAAAAGAATCGGCTGCGAAATAATATGCAGATTGAAATCCTGATAAATGATATCGGGTTTATAATTGTCTATTATTTCTTTATGCTTGGCTAACCAATAAGCTTCATTTTTTTCTTTACCTTGCTGCCCAAAAAGTTTTTGAAGTTTTGGATCATCTGTTTTAGGTACTGCTTCATAATATCCTGTAATGTTGTATGCATGATGCATCGAAAGCATTACCTTCATGTTTTTTTTCCGGAAAGTATCTGTTAATAATTCAACAAGATCAATCTTAGGCCCTAGATCTTTTACATTCCATGGATTAACCTTGCTTGCCCACATAGAAATACCGTCGTGATGTTCGGCTACAGGCCCGGCAAATCTTGCCCCGGCATCTGCAAACAACTGAGCCCATTCATTAGGATCGAATTTTCCACCTTCGGATTTAAGCTTTGGTGCAAACTGTACAAAATTACCTTTTTTATCTTTGGCACCTGTGAGGAAGTAATAGTATGGCCATTCTGATGGATCGCCGTATGTTTCTATGTGATGCTTATTTTCCGGCGAACCTTTGATATACATGTTGCGGGGATACCATTCGTTCCCAAATGCTGGAACAGTATAAACTCCCCAGTGAAAATATATACCAAACTTAGCATCTTTGAACCACTCTGGAACAGGGTTCACTTTCTCTAATGAAGTAAAGTTTGGTTGAAATTCTTGCTTTTGAATTTGTGCAGTGATTTTACCTATCATCACTATAATAGATAGCAAAACCGCAGCTAAAAGTGCTTTTGTTTTCATATGTATTAAGCTCTCAATTAATAGATTATACAAATCACTTCAAAATAATTCACAATATTGCTGATTTAGAATTCTTTAACCCAATTCTAAATTGTACATTTCCATTAAAGTTTAACTACTACCTTTTTACCTTTAAAGGTAACCACTTTATCAAACATTTTACCTGAATTAATTCCGACGCCTTTGTTATTTTCCACACTAACAACGTTAAACTTATATTGAGCAAGCATACCTGGGAAAAATCCTTTCTGGTCGCTGATAGTTAAAGTTTTTTTCGCATCATCCCATTTGAAGGTTATTGTAGAATAAATTCCTTTCTCATAATCATAGTTATCGTTTTCATCTTCATATAGTGTAAATTCACCATCAGACCCGGGATAAATTCGTATTTCAAGATTATCCCATTTTTTTTCAGTGGCATATTGCACTTTAGGACCTATAGGAAGTATGGAACCTGCTTTAACAAATAAGGGCATAATGTCAATGGGTGTTTTTTTGTTTATAGTCTGTCCGCCTTTCAATATTTCACCTGTCCAAAAATCAATCCAATCTGTTCCTTTAGGCAGATAAACATTTACACTTTTTATCTTGCTGAAATCTCCAGCTTTGGTAGTATCATTATTGTGGACAACTATCTTTGAATACATTGGGGTAGTTACTGGACAGACGAGTAGCGACTTACCAAACATATATTCATTATTGATATCCAACGCATTTTTATCATTTGCAAAATCCATAACAAGAGCACGCATCATAGTCGATTGATTAGTAGTAACATCCCATGAAGTAGAATAAATATAGGGCAGCAGCCTGTAACGCAGATTTATGTATTTATCAATCGCATCATAAATCTTATCGCCTTTTTTACCGAATTGATAAATTTCGCGGGGAGCATCTGTCCCGTGAGATCGCATCATTGGACAGAAAGCACCGAACTGTATCCAGCGGGCATACAACTCACAGTAATTCGCATCATCCAGTTTTTGTGGAAAGTTCCATAGGAAAAATCCACCGATGTCGCTGTTCCAATAAGGAATATTGCTGAGTGAAAAGTTTAATCCTGCAGAAATTTGATCTCTTAAAGCCCTCCATGATGCTACAACATCGCCTGACCAGGTGTTTGCGCCGTAACGCTGCTGACCTGCAAAAGCCGAACGTGTAAGAATAAAAACACGCTTATCGGAGGTTTCAGAACGCTGGTGAGTGTATACACCGCCTACTGTCATCAAAGGGAAAGCATTTCGAACTTTGCGGAATGAACCAAGATATGTTTTGTTATCAAAATCGGAAGGTTTAACATTTAAGTGATCTGGTTCCGATGAATCCATCCACCATCCGTCAATTCCAAGCAAAAATATTCCCTTATTTAAATACTTCCAATAAATATCGCGGGCTTCTGGATTGAAAGGATCATAAACTCTAACACCTGAAGGATAATCCATTCTTGGCGGCCACTTTTGTGAACCTGACAAAGGCCAAGTTTGAAAATCCATAAGAGCGCCTATTTTATCCAATTCTTTATATTGTTTGGTTTTGGGGCCAAAGGAATTCCAGATTGATATTAACATATGTGCATTTAGTTTGTGTACATCATTAACCATTTTTTGTGGATTGTAAAAATCCACATTGAGGAAGTCCATAGCATTCCATAAGTAATTGTTGCCCCAATACTGCCAATCCTGAATTATTCCATCGAGCGGAACTCCCAATTCCCGGTACTTTTTAACAACCTCAACCAACTCATCCTGACCTTTATAGCGTTCTTTGCTTTGAAAGTAACCAAAAGTCCATAACGGGAACATCGGTACCTGACCGGTTAAACTACGCATTTCGGAAATTACTCCATCGGCATTACCTCCAAACATAAAATAATAATCTATACAATTACCGACATCTGATTTGAACGATGTACTGTCCGTGTTATCAACGAAAAGTGTAGGGGAATAATTATCCCAAAACAATCCGTAACCCTTTACAGAGATGAAAAAAGGTATATAGTCATCAGTATTTCCTTGTATCATATGTAAAGTATCATTACGTTTATTCATTTTCCCTTTCTGCTGTTGTCCCAATCCGTAAATGGCTTCATCTTTATCCAAAGCAAAAGATTGGCTTACACTGTAGGTTTTTACACCTGCATCGTTAAAATCCGTAAATGCAGCACCTGCTGCTTTCTCATTTAATAACGGCTTACTTGCAGGAGTTGAAAAAGAGATTTTACCATTTATCAGATTCAGTTCCACCTGAATGCCCTTACTTTTCAAGAAAAGATTATCACCCTCCTGATTTATACTAAAATCAGTTTTTTGAGGAGTATCAACAACTGAAAGACTTTTTTTCTCAAAAGTTTTTCCAACAGGCAATTTCAGTATTCTAACCGTAGAGGAATTATAAAATTGAATTTTAACTTCGATGGAATTGATTTCTGCTTTTATACCCGAATCATTTTTTTGATACGATTGAGCTTTACTGGTAATCATCATAGCATATACAAATAAGACAATTATTAAAAATTTTTCCCTCATATTTTCAATCCTGTTTAATTAGTTTGAACTAACATCTTAATAATCTTCCTTGATTCTATAGGTTAAATAAATTTGATCTTTGATTTACGGACATCAATGCTTTCCTCTGCCTGAATTAGATTTAATAGTAAAATCACCGTTAAAAAAAATTAGAAATATTAATTTTCTGCATCTTTCAGGGTTTTTTGACAGTCATATTTTTATTGCTAAAATTATTTTGCCCATGCTTCTCCCTCCGGCGTCCGCTGCCATTTAGAATATGACTAATTTATTTATTTTCTTCTGGTGTCTGCTGTAAATCAGGTTGGTTAACATTATAACCCAATAGGGAAAGCATCTTATCACCATATCGCTTTCCAAGCTCCCTATAACCTTCCGCAGTGAAATGCAGATGATCCGGCGGTCTTGCCGGGCAGCCTGCAGATGAAATAACATATGAATTGGGGATTGTCTCCGGAAGCTCGTCTATGATTTTATTCATGCTTGCACAAGCACCATTCTCATCGGCATTCACAACTTCACCTGCAAGCAGAGGTACTTTTTCAGCATTGAGATTCAAATCTTTGATCAAATTATCATAAATGACTTTTACTTTGTTTGGCCAATCTTTATCATCAGTGTTTGATTCTCCCTGATGCAGTAAAATTCCTTTTATAATCCCGTCTTTCTGCGCCAGCTTCGCCATGTTAACAAGATATTGGTAAGGGTTCCCGTTGTACTGCTTAATTATATTTTTCATCCACGTTGGAGCTGTTGAATCATATGTTTGGTAATTATCTTTGTCGAATAGTTCGATTTTGCATCCAGCTACCGCAACAACTACTACCCCCACTCTTATGTTCTTGGGCAGATTGGCCACCATTGTTCTGCCAAAATAATCTGCCGGGCAAAGACCGGTGGAGGGACGGCACAATGGAGGAACAGCTGTATACCAATGTCCCTTTTCCCGGCCAAGTTTTTGGAAATCAACCGCTGCCAACATCTGGAAACGATTATCCACATCTGTCTTGTCCTGCTCTTCAATTCCCGGAAATCCCTCCATATTTGACTGCCCGAAGCAAAGGAAGATATAAAAGTTCTTATCCTGTGAAAAAACTTTTACGTTTACTCTTGTTAACTTCATATTAATTTTCTGGTCCATCACATCTGCGACCATATCAATTGTATCATTACCAAGGTATTTACAATTATGGCTTATTTTCATCCCATTCAAATCGACATCAAACGAAAAATCATTTCCATTAACAACCCCATTAGTTAAATCAATTACACCGATAGAGGAAGAATCCGTACCTGTTAATGTATCTCCCTCTACCTTAAAGGTAAATGTTAATTCCATTTCCCCCTGCGGACCGCTAACCATTCCAATCCATTTACCATCAATTTTGGATTCTTTATTTATCCGGCTTAATTCCATTGGCTGTTCGCTCCAGGGTAAGCTCAGTTTAATAATATCACTATCCAGTTCACCGGTATGACTTATTACCTGTCCATTAACGTTAACATCAAATGAAAATTTATTTCCGTTTACTTTTCCGTTTTCAATTGGCAAGGTTCCCATTTCCGAAGTCACATTTCCGCTCAAAGTATCAGTATTTACTTTAAAAGTGAAAATTAATTCCATATCTCCGTTTGGCGTGCTCATTTTACCTTTCCAGTCCCCGTCAAGATTTTGGGCTTTGCTGGTTAAATTAAATGATAATAACAAAAGGACAGAAATAAATAATTTCATATTTTCTCCGTTTGTTTTTTAGGTTGTTGTTAAGCTTTAGGTGTTCTAAACTTTCCATTTTATGTCACCGGGGAATTCTTTACTTCAGAAATCTTTTTTGTAAATAATCCTGAGGGAAGATCATTCAGGTTAATCACTCGTAATAATCAACTGCAGTTGTTCTTTTTGTTTTAATAATTAAGCTATATCTACAACAAAATATGGCTGCTGTGTCAGCTTTGCATTTAAGCCCGGATATAACCATGCATTATTCGGTTTGTCTCTAAGCTCAAAATAATATTGTATAGGATACTGCGTGTTTGTGTAATCAGCCGGTATTATTCCTTTATAACTTTTACCCGTATGTTTCATTTCAACTGTTTTAAATCTTTCAGCATGATTTACATGACGATAATACAATAACATCGATTTAATATTCTTATCAACTGATATTTCCAAATTGATAGGTTCACCAACTTTAAAACTTTTCGGCTGTTTATGATGACAAACTGCAAAATCACGATGAGGTCGTCCCAGAGCTTCCGATATTGCCGCCTGCACATTATCAGGTTGAGCAGCTTTGATAGCCGGAGTCTGTTTTAATATCTTCTTCATAAAATCAATATCTTCATCTATTGCAGGCAGACGGTCCAGCCAATGCCCACGCAGTACATCAAGCTCACTTACGGTAATATCATGTTTATAGACATCCCTGGCAATTTCAGAAACTTCAATCCAATAGTTCCTTGCCTTTTGATAAGTTTTTATTGATAATTCCAGTGCATTTCGATCACCGCTTTGCCTGAAGATTCCGAACAGCAGGCCGGCTCTGAATTTACATCCGAAGAAATGTCCCAAACCTGCTGCTATAGACACATCAATTTCCATACGGCGGAACTCAGGTTTATAAATTCCCTTAAATTTGGCTTTTGCATCTGCAAGATCTTTTTCAGCCGCATCGGCTAAATCTTCTATCCATTGCGCATATTCTATTGGAGTATATTTACCGCTGCGTTTACCCCTTAACATTTCATCCGCAAAATCATTGATCCGCATGAACAATTGAGGATCCATAGGGCTGACATTGCCAAATACTTTTGGAGAAGGTGTATCAAAAAAAGGATTTTCATTATTCGGATCGGCTATAGATAGATTGGTATAAATCTCAGGCCAATATAGATTGTTTGCAGCAGAAACCCCGTGCGCTGTCAGCACAATTGGAAGTATAGGAAATACGTTCGAAAGAGCTGATTCAACTGCTTCTGCTCCTCCCCTAAATCGCCTTACTAGAAACCGTCGCCAAATATGAGGTTCGGTATCAGGATTATAAGCCAGTCTGCCAAAAATTCTATAACTATAAAGATATTTTTCCCAATCCCATTTTGGTTTTAACGTTTTATCCAGATAAGCACAACGACCACCTGCAATACCGGATCCGCGGCGGCCTTTAAATGACAGTGGTTCCATAAGTTCAGCTCCAAGACTGCCGCAGAAGCTAAATGCCTTCGAGTATGCAGCACTCATTTCCGGATTCCCCCAAAGCAAAAGACGCTGAGTACCTGGCCAGATTCTGTGCAAAACACCGTAATTACGATTTTCTTTAAGAAGGTCGGCATATCCATAACGTGTAAAACTGCGGGATCCTGCACTCAGATTCAATAACCCTTCTACTCTTTGATCCGGTTTTGGAATTTCGAACGCTCGGATATCGGCTTGATGATATGGCAGACCAAGATGCTCTGCCCAGAATTTAGGAGAAACATTAACTGGCATTCCAGTGGCAAGCGCAATATCTATAATTTCCTGGCTTATTCCCTTTGCATGCATATCTATCTCCACTCTCCGGCCACATGTAGCTACTCCATCAAATACCGTCTTCCAAAAATTATAATTACCCTCTTTTACACCGCTCTCTCCATGTATTCGGAATGTTATTCCACTTATAGCCGGACAAGCTTTTAAAAGCTGCCGGACTGCATCTCGGCAATAAGGAGCATGAGTTTCTGGTGTTAATCCCTCGATTGTATAATTCGCTTTTGGACTATCGATCCATTTGTATCCGTGCATCCAGATTCCCAGTTGAAACTGAATCCCCCAGGCTGCGGTTTCTTCACTTATAAATTTTAGCATTTCAAGATTTTTATCACGTTCTGAATCTGGTAATTGCGGCACCTTTACATTGTATCCTGGCACAGATAATAGAAACGGATAGGCAAAAAGGAAATAAGCATCGGTTACATTCTGTAAAAAATCGTAGCCAATTCCAAAACTCAAATTAAAGCGGTTAAAACGTTGTGTAGTCAACATAGTAAGATATTCTCTCCACATTTCCTGGTTATAAAACCATGGCTTGTCCTCAATCTCGCTTACAAAAAGTCTGTTAAGGCTGCGAATGACATTAGCAGGCTGCTCAATAACAGGCTTTTGAATATTCATTGAGGCAATAGGTTCATCCGAATATTGAACCCTGTCCGAAAGTTCTAATAAGGCATATACGAGTCCCCGCACATCATATCCGCAAACTAACAAAATTTGTTTATCGTCTGATTTTAACGGAACTAAGCCGAGTGCTTCCGATGTAGATGGGATTTTTATATTATCTTTAAGAAGTTGATTAGCTATAGAAGAATCTGAACCTGCAGCAACTATGATGAAATCTCCGCTTCTTGCCTTATTAATACTATCGCATTTAAATACATTCACGACTCCAGCTGTCAATGATTTTTCCAGTTCCTTTAAAGCATTTCGTGATGGTAGTGATCCTGATATTTGATCAACAGGATCTGTAACAATAGAAACACCTTTTGTATTAAAATTAATATAACCTAATGAAGATATCCCGATAGTAGAAATTCCGGCTATTTTTATAAAACGTCGCCGGCTAATGCTTTTTTGTTCATTAAGATATTTTTGATTCATACTATTTTACTCGTTGTCCGACAGTTGCACTGTCGGACAAAATTCTTACAGCAGTTATACTGCTAAATTCTACCCAAATTAGGTTATCTTTTAATATATATTTATCATCTTCTTTTGATGTACATTAAATCATCTTCAATATAATTTCTTGCATTTGAAAACAGCTGATATTGGTGCTCGACATAACCTTTTCGAACCGGCTTGTGGATATAATTTAACTTTTGCAGGGAAAAACTATCTGGAACAATTGCTTTCGGATAGCTAACGGATTTACATTTTCTATAGAATTTTCCCTTTCCCACTCTTTCTGCCGCAGTCGAAAAACATTTCAGAAGTCTTTTATCCTGGCGTCTTCAAGAAGATCTGTTAATAGCTCAATATCTTTTATTATTAAAAATTATTTCATAATTCACTAATTGCTTTGAAATCCTTTCACATATTTATAACTTTTGAACGATTATGTTCGACAGAAATAACTGACTAACAACCATGAAAATTTTCTCATTTCAGTTTGATAAAGTTTTTATAATAAATCCGCCATAAGGATGCATAGTTATATCAACGGGAATAGAAAAATCTATATCTCTCTCAATAAAGTTTTTTGTATCATTCGAATCGGTGATAATAAAACCTTTTGTTGTATTACTGATGAAAGGAACATTTAAAGTTATTTTGCGGGGATTATTTTCTCCATTAATACCTGCTATATACCACAAGTTTCCTTTTTTTCTTGCAAGTACAACATACTTCCCGGGATATCCATCGATAAATTTTACATCGTCCCATACATTTGGTAAGGTTCTCATATATTCCTGAACAAAATCCTTTTGATCAGACATACCGGTTGGAGTTTCTGCTATATGCTGGATCCCGGAAGTGAATATTACCGATAAAGCTATTTCAAATCCGTTTGTGGTTCTGCGTTTTATGTGCGGTATACCGGAGAAGTTTACAGGTGTAAAATCCATCGGATCGAAAAGGTTTCTAGCAAAGGGAAGAATTGCACAATGTGAAGGCTGATTATCTGCGAATAATTGTCCGAAAGTTACATATTCTTCTCCTCTAACAGCTTCCATACTTACTAAATTGGGATAAGTTCTGTACCAGCTCCGTGGAAAAGTGCATCCATGAAAATTTACTGCAAGATTATATTTCGCCGCATCCTTTAAGATATCAATATAATATTTCATCATAGACTGCCCATCTCCGCCGAAAAAATCTACCTTAACACCACCGATGCCCATATCTTTTAATTTCTGAAATTCAGTCTGTCTTGATTCTTTAGTAAGCATTTTATCGCGTGGTGTAAGTGGGGTTGTATTCCAATCACCTGCCGAGTTATACCACAATAAAATTATTACGTTTTTGGTTTTGGCATATTCTGCAAGCTTTTCAATCTTTTCATATCCGATTTGTTTATCCCAATAAGCATCGATCAAACAGTATCTCCAATTCATAGAAGCCGCAAAATCTATATATCGCTTTTGAACATCATAAATAGTTGAATCGTCTTTTAAAATAACCCAGCTCCATGATGCAATACCCGGCTTTAGCCATGAAGAGACATCATATTTGGCCGGAGGTCGCTAAATCTGTTTCTAAAGTCGATTCAACAAGACCTCCAAGATTGTCCGATATTGCAATAATACGCCAGGGACTATACCATGGTAAAGCCGATTGAGGTAATGCAGGTTCGCCATCTCTGCATTCCTGTGGCTCGGGAAATTGTACGGTGTATTCACCGCCGGGTAGATAACCAGCTCAATCGCGATCCGCAATAGTTTGTATCAATACCTGTTTCTGTAATACAAATCCAGCATTTTCCCTTCATGGAAAAGTGCAGGTAATACCCACCCTGCGCGATTAGGCGAAACTGTTCCGACAGGCATATCCATTTTATAATATTCCTCGTAAGATGGTGAGGAATAATTCCATCCCATACGGGCATCGGCACAAGGTTGCAGAAAAGCTTTTGTTGAAAAATCGAAATGATATGATGTTAATTCTTTATAAATTTTTAGAGTTGTATCTGTTTTCTCGGGAAAATAATACCTGAATGCTACACCATCGTTCGAGACCTGGAAAATGATCTCCATTACTTTTGAATTTGCATTCTTCAGATAAAAAACTTCTTTGTTACCTGTATAGCTGCAGTTTAATCGCTTACCATGCAGCAGCTTATAACTTTCTGAGACAACACTTATATTTGAAACCGAATCAAGAAATAGATTTTTTGAAAATCCTTCATCACTCCTTAGAATTCCCAGCTTTGACTGCTTCAAGATAATTGTGTCCAAATAAGAAACGGAATAAACCGGAGAACCTGCAGAGGTAATCCAAAAGTTAACAGAGATTTTATTATCCGGGCTTTTCAATGTATAACTTTCCATGCAAACTGCACGGTTAAAAAAAGTTATCACAAATACAATCAATAGTAATTTGATATTTTTCAACATTTAATTTCCTTTGATTTATGAGCCGAACCTAAAAAGGTTACTGCTCTAAATTTTAATTTTATAGAAAATTTTAGTACTTCTTTTAACACAGGCTTATTTGTAAATTAATTTAGAATTTCTCATTCCACTTCTATTATCTTATTACTTTTACTAATTCCATTTTCATTAAAGGCATCAATAGTAAAATAATATTTTGATATACTATTAAGACTTCTTATCGTAACCGAATCGGCACTTAATACTTCATAATTGTGATATAATTTATCTTTCCCCGTTCCGTAACGAATATTAAAGCCAACAGCATCCGGACTCTTATTCCATTTGAGATTTACTATACATCTATCATTTGTAGAACGAACAATTTTAAAATCATTAACCTTTGATGGAACAATCCCATCTCCGTTTCCAAAAACACGTAAACCTGCTATTGCAAAAGTGCCGCCCGGAACATGGAAATTGGTAAGTTTAATAAAGCGCGCTTTTACAGGATTCTGAAGTTCTACGTAGTCATGCGGAATATCTGTTTTGTTTTGTTTCTTATCAGCTAATAAATGCCATGTTTTATTATCAGAAGAATATTCTAAGAGGTATTGATAGTAGATCTCAGGATTTCGTCCGTATATATCTGTTTCGTTTTCAGCATAATTAATCTGTACAGCATTAATTCTGCATTCATTCTGCAAATCAATTGATATCCATTCTCCTTTATTGCCGGTTTTGGCACTCCAGTAATTACGTATATTTTCATCTGCGGCATATTCTTTGGAATGCCCTGGTAATTCGGAAGAAACTTTAACCGGTTTGTCGTATGAAAGCAGCATCCAATGAGGTGATAATTCATCCGGGCTCGATATTTTTTCCTTCGGTATAACGAAAGGGAAATCACCAAAACCGGTATACGTATATAATTCTCCATCTTTATCAAAAAACATCGGGAATAGTCCAAGACGTCTTTCAAACATATGTTTAATAGATATTGTCATTGTTGAAATATGCCAGTAGTTACCGTATTTATCTTGAAAAGTACTGCTGTGACCTGCACCATCAATAAATCCTTCCGGCTTGGATGAACATGGATTGTCTTGGGCAAGTGTAAAATCTCCAAGCGGTTTATCGGAAACATAAACACCATCACAATAACTTTTAAATTGAGTACCAGGGACAGCATACTGCAGGTAGTATTTACCCTCATGCTTTGTCATCCAGGAGCCTTCTATCCAGGGATTCTCTGGCTTATCGTTGTAATCGCCCGACCTTTCCCATCCATATTTATCTTTGTGGCTATTGATAAGTACTTTTGGTTTACCGATCGGATTAAAAGTCTTCGGATCCAACTCGACACCGTAAAGAGGATTTATATTAGAACATCCATAATAAAAATACAAACGGCCATTATCATCAAAAAACAAACAAGGATCTATCATCCCGATAGGGAATTCAGGATTTACTATTTCCCATTTACCTGATTTTGGATCACCGGTTTTATAAATTACCGGTTTATCCGAGGATGCCATAAAATATATTGTATCATTCCAAACAACCGCAGTAGGTGCATAATCCTCCAGCGGAAGATCTTCTGTTGTTATTAAATCCCAATGGATTAAATCCGTAGAGTACCAGTACCCACCGGTTTTCGAAGCAAACAAGTAATATTCATTTTTAAAATCGACCATTGTCGGATCCGCCGCTTCACGTCTCGATGGCTTATCAAGACAAAACCTGTAATTAAGATTAACTGGATTGCAAATAGTAGTCTGTTCAGTTTTTTTTGATAGGTCACTTGATTGTCCGTATGTTTTTGCAGAGACAGACAATAAAAAAATAACGATCATTGAAATTAAATTTTTCATTACGGGTACCTTCTTCCCTCTTTGCGTAATTAAGTTATTCATTCACCTTAATCTTAATCTGAACAAATGAATGTGCAGGGAACGAATATGAAAATTTGTTCCCTTCAACTTTAATATCTTTTGTTACCGGTTTGTATTGCTCTTGCTTATCAAAGGAAAAGGGAGCCGTAAGTGAGTCACTATCTACTAATGTTGCTTCAGCATTCCCCGTAAATTTACCTGTACTATTAATTATATCAGCGGTAATTGCTTTATCTTTATTTCTGTTTACTACATTAATATATGCCGTATTCGTTTCTTGTGAATATGTCGAGGTAACATCAAGGAAAGGAATCCCTTTATACTTTTCTGTATTGAAAGTATCACACTTGAGATATGTATCAATAGAATTTCCGCGGCAGTTGTTTGAAAACAATTCAAAGGTATAAAATAACGGTGATTTAAAACTACCTTTTTCTCTATCGGAACTTAAAAGTGATGTCATCATAGTAAAATTTGCCATTTTAACAACATCGGCATGCCGTATAAATGAATTAAGGCATTGTGCTATTGGCAAAACAGATTGAAAATCTCTTCCAAAAGAACCCCATTCATCAACTGAAATATAAATTCGGTTCCTAAAATCTTTCATCGTTCTTACAGCATCAATTTCATCTGCTGTTACTTTAATCTTTTCTTCAAAATCCATTGCACTCTGACCCATGAATGTGTAGTAATCTTCTGACCTTTCCCAATAACGGTGAATGGAAATATAATCCATCATATCTCCAAGACCTGTAAGAATTTTCCTATTCCATTCTACCCATTGTCCGGTAGGTTCATAATAGGATGAACCGGAGGCTATAAATTTAATTGTATGGTCTACAGATCTCATTGCCTTGGCGGCTTCTCTTGCTATCTTAACGTAATCTTCTGCATCTTTATGACCAAGTTCCCATGGCGCACCGTCTACTTCATTTCCGAGATCCCACAATTTTACATTATAAGGTGCCGGATGCCCGTTCTTTGCGCGAAGATCCGAATAGTAAGTTTCTTTAGGATAATTGCAATATTCAACCTCGTAAACCGCTTCCATAATTGTCCCTAGCCCAAGATTTACACATAAAACATTTTCACTCCCAATCGATTTATTTAATGCAAACCATTCATCCAGGCCTACATGATTATTGTCAATTCCACCCCATGCTAAGTTAATACGATTAGGACGTTGACTTTTAGGTCCGATCCCGTCCTCCCAGTTATAACCCATAACAAAATTACCACCCGGCCAGCGCATGTTCGTAATTTTAAGCTCTTTCATTGCATCAATGTAGTCTTTTCTGAATCCATCCTTATTCGCCAGCGGTGAGTTCGGATCGTATAAATTTCCGTAAACCGTATTGAAATCCATTGTATCGGGTAATCCTAATCTCCTCCCATTAAAGTGTATTGGTTCCATAAATACACCATAAATTTTAGGATCAATATTTCCTACTGTTCTATTGACATCAATTTTGATTTTTGCTGTTTGTGCGAACACCGAAAAGGAAAAAACAAATGATAAAATAAAAAGTACCTTTTTCATAATATTCAACCCTCGATTTGTTTTGCAAATATTTAATCTTATAATTCCTGTCCCGCTTGCATGATTGTAATTTTGAAATTTTTTCTCCATTGAATTATTGATGTACCATTTCGTTTACAGCATTTGCAAGGAATATATATTCTGCGCTGCCCCCAATCGTAACCTCATTTTCACCCCAAAGGAACGGCCAGTCATCTTTATTTTCAAGAAAATCCGGTTTCAGTAACATTACTCCCGGAACAATACCTCCGGCAATAATTGAAAAATCGGCTCTGTTGTTTCCATAGGCTACTTTTTTAGTATGGGTTCCTACTGCTTCTACAAAAGATACATTAGAATAAGGATGACAACCGAAAATGTAATCCATACTTCTTAAAACGTCCTCTTTGCCCATTATATCTGGAAATGCCTTGTAAGCATAATAATTTGTGATTGCAAAGTTAACAACTCCGCCGCTGCCTCCCCATCCGCCGCCAGAGATTGGAACACCATATGGGTTTTCTTTCTTGATTTCATCTACTGATTGTTTGTACTTGATAACATAGTCTTTCAATTTAGCTTTATATGCAGCATCCATATAGGGTATAGCTTTCAATGCGGTAGTTAGAACTCTGCCTAAAAAAAATCCTTGATTAGAACCACCTCTTGAGGTGGTTTGTTCAAGCGTAGTCCAGATTTTTTCCGAAAAATTATCGGCATATTTCTGATCTTTTGTTGTAATATATAACTCAAGTGCTGCCGGTAATTCAATACCTCTGAAGAATCTTGCAAACCTTGAAGTATCCGGTTCTTTTTTCATCTTTTGATCTTCATCCCAGAGTTTTAAAGCCATAGTTAAACTTTCATCGGAAAGTGACTTATTAAATTCTTTTAATGCACGGCTGGCAGAAGCTAAAGCAGCAATTGATCCATAGTCCAAAAAAGGATTCCTACCCGAGAATACCCATCTGTCATCCATTGTACCGCTGGACTTTCCATCTGACTCATATGGTTTAAGATTAGGATTATAAGGAAGATTATCAGTAATTGTCGACGCATCACCGAGATGATTATAGAGATAAAGTTTTGGTGAGACAATTCCTCTTACCGGATAACCGATATTCTTTACTTGTGCAACTAAATTTAATGTTCCGTGTTCTATTTGCTGTAAAATATCAGGCTCGCCGTCAGGTCGGTGAATATCAACATGACGGGTTTTTTCATCAATATATGTTTCATCTCGTTTTACACCAAATTCTTCCCATGCATCAACAAAGCTCGAAATTACATTGTTATGTGAACCTGTTTGAATATCAAAATCACCTGCATCAAACCATCCCCCGACAGCTAATCCCGGAATGCGCTCCAATGGTTTGTATTTTGTTTGTGTAGTTGGACCCATTCTATAACCGTCAAAGTGCTCTTCATTTACGGGTGCTTGAAGTGCATCATCTAAATATGAAACTCCATGCCATACCCTATAAGCTTCTTTTACCTCCATATGATCCATCTGCACTGGGAACCATATATCCAATGTCGGATGCCAGACATTATTAAAAACGTTAGAGTCAATCGGGAATGTATTTGTTTTTTGATCCCCATACTTTATATAATATAACCCCGGTTCTTTTACCGAACTAAAATCAAACATTACATAATTATATCGTAAATATTTACCCCACTGTTGTAGATCTGCCGTTAACTTTTCATTATATTTTCCATCGGGCGTAACTTTGAAAAGTGATGCTGTTTTTTGAGGTGGATCGTTTTCATCCAATTCGATAACTGCAACCTTTTCCTGATTAGGAATATAACCAACCTGGGAAAATCCGATATTAGGTTTCCTGAGCCAGTTTGGAATTGCATTAGGTTCAAGATACCACTCAAGTACTTTCCCGGTTTTATTTGCTGGTAGTAAACTGCGTATTACGAACCATCCGTTTTGTGCTAAATTTCGTCCGTCAAAAAGCATTAATTGAGCATCATGAGATTCAATCTTTACAAAGCGTTCCGGATCTTCGGGAGCGAGTGAAATACTTCTACCCGTTGCAAGAGGTTCAGGAACTATAAAATTATCTTTTCCCCTGTCATTAAATGTCGTATGATCGGCAAACTGAGGAATCTTCTTTGATAGCGGTTCCATTTTAGTATCACTTGAAGGGTACAGTGGAAATACTCCTGGCACTCCGTCAATTATATACGTTTTACCAAAATATGCTGAAGGTAAAAATTCCAGATTGAAACCTGCATTCCCTTCAAGCTTTTGAGGTAGAGGTTTATCAAGATAAACACTGATTAAAACACCTTTATCTTTTGCAGTAACATTAACCTTTGAATTAAAATCATAGTTATTATAACGTAAATCTACATTTATACTGCTATTTTCTTTATCAACTTTTCGATCAACTACTGTTGGAAC
This sequence comes from uncultured Ignavibacteriales bacterium, assembly GCA_963848195.1. Taxonomy (GTDB): domain Bacteria; phylum Bacteroidota; class Ignavibacteria; order Ignavibacteriales; family Ignavibacteriaceae; genus CAVQBP01. The sequence goes on from CAWKCY010000005.1 coordinate 321,699, forward strand.
AAGATCCCATTGTTCAGGAGTGTTTTGCAGTCTAACTGCGCCGCCTGTAGCGGTTCTTACACCATGATGAATGATTTCGATTCCGGCAGTTTTTTCATCAAAAAACATCCCGTTGTATTCATTACTAAAAACAAATATATTGACACCGGGTGTTTCAAAATACCCTTTATCATTTACTCGGAGCTCTTGACAAAAAGACTTCTCAGCTAGTAATAAGAAAAATGCAATAAAAATAAAAGCAGTAGATAATTTTCCAAAATGATTCAAAGCCGTTTGTTTTGACATTGAACAACAATGTTTTTTATTAAACTTTTGCATTATTTCTCCTTTTATAAATTAATCATTTTGTTCTATTATTTTACCACGGTTGTCCGACAGTTGTACTGTCGGACGTAACCCTTAAAGCAGTTTGACTGCGCTTATTTCACGCTGCTATAATAGTATTTGCTTACGGGTAAAGCTCCCAAAATGCACTGCTCCACAGCACAACGGTCAAAAAACAATAACTATTCAATTGTAATTGTTTTTTTCAACCTTATATCTTTAGATGAGCTGCCGACTTGAATTTCCCACTGTCCGGACTCAACCTTGAAATCATTTGTTTTAGTACTATAAAAACAAAATTCTTTTGCAGGTATTTTGAATGACAATATTTTACTTTCTCCGGGAGCGAGTGTAATTCTTTCAAACCTCTTTAATTGATTTATAGGTACTTTAATAGCTGCATCAATATCATGGACATATACTTGAGCTACCTCATCTCCTTTTAGTTCACCAGTATTTTTTACTAAAAATTGTAGCTCAATATCACCATCTTGATTAATGTTATCCGAATTTAATTTTAGATCACTATATTCGAATTGAGTGTATGAGAGTCCATATCCAAACGGATATAAAACAGGTTTATCAAAATACATATACGTCCGGGGATGATTAATAAGATCATAATCAGACATTGGAGGAAGCTCTTTTGTTGAGGCATAAAACGTTTCGGGAAGCTTACCTCCCGGATTAACTTCACCGAATAAAACATCTGCAATTGCTTTACCGCCGAATTCTCCATCGTACCACGCTTCAACTATTCCCTTTGCTTTCTGTTCAACTCCTTCTAGAGCAACAGGACCGCCGTTTACAAGAACAACAATAATATTAGGATTAACAGATTCAATTTCATTAATTAAGTCTTGCTGAACTCGGGGTAATTCAATCTCCGTACGGTCCAATTCTTCTCGCGATATTTCTGGGGAAGTTCCAACTACAAGAACAACTACATCATTTTCTGCTGCAATCTTTTTTGCTTCATTAAAATCCTTTGGACTAAGCTCCCAGGTTAATCTTGCGACTGCACCTAAACCATTATCATACTGATCAAATTCAACATCATATTCTTTCCCGGGCTTTAATTCAACTTCTGCACTATGCCCAATCTCAGAATGATCCCTCCAATCATTAATTAATAACTTTCCATTTAAATATAGACGCCCTCCATCATCAGTGCTTATTCCGATATGATGGATTGTTTGGATAGGTATAATTTTCCCTTTCCAACGGATAGAGAAGTGATCTTCCGGTAAGCCTGGTGCCGGGGAATTAGTCCCGAAATTAAAATTTACCATTGAATCGACACGTGTTAGTACCGGTTTTCCGGATAAATTCATATTGTCATAATACTCGCCCATCATACCCGTTTTATCTGTTCCGCTAACTTTGGCAAAATATTTAGATTCAATCGGTATTAACGATTCACGGTTAACGGCACACCCCATTTTATATTCTACTTTAATACCGAGAGCAGTAGCTTTTTCTTCTATCCCTTCAAGTGGACTCACCCGAACATTAGGAAAGCCTGCATATATACCTAGTTGCGTTTCGGCTGCATTCGGTCCGATAACCGCAATCGATTTTACTTTATTCTTATTTAAAGGTAATACTCCATCGTTCTTAAGAAGTACAATGGATTTTTGTGCAGCTTCAAGTGCTAGATTACGATTTGCTTTACTGTCAAGTTTATCTTTTGTAATTGAACTGTAAGGTACTTCTTCAGGAGGATCGAATTCGCCTAATCTGAAACGTGCTGAAAGAACTCTTGTTAAAGCTGTGTCAAGATCTTTTTCTTCCAATATTTCTTTATCCAGGGCTTCTTTTAAGTCCCGGCGGTAAGATATGCCGCAATTTAAATCACAACCTGCAAGAATACTTCTAGCTGCAGCTTCCGCTCCGGTCTTGAAGAAATGATGATTGTACAACATATCCGCAATAGCACCACAATCCGACACAACATAACCTTTAAAACCCCATTTACGTCTTAGCAGATCGGTCATTAAAAAAGTATTTGCATTGCAAGGAACTCCATTTAATTCATTATATGCCCCCATTATTGAGTAAGCTTTGCCGTCAACTATAGCATGATGAAAAGCAGGTAAATAATATTCATATAAGCTGCGCATATCAACATCGGAAGAACCGGTATGGCGGCGTGTTTCTTCATTATTTGCAATAAAGTGCTTAGGAGTTGAGACAGTCTTTAAATAATAAGGATCATCACCCTGCATCCCTTTAACAAATGCAACACCCATTTGGGAAAGGAGGTAAGGATCTTCACTGTATGATTCTTCATTCCGTCCCCAGCGAGGATCTCGTGCAATATTTATTGTTGGACTCCAGTAAGTTAATCCTTTACCGCTAATAACATGTAACGCTCGTGCTTCATCCGATATAGCCGATGCTACTTGATGTATAAGCTTCGGCTCCCACGTAGATCCCATTGCAACAGCTTGAGGGAAGGATGTTGCACCGCTTGCAAGTATCCCGTGCAATGCTTCACTCCAATAATTATAATTTTTCAGACCCAACCGTGGAATCGAATCTGACTCATTGGTTAATTGCTTAATTTTTTCATCAACTGTCATTAAATTTACTAGATCAGCAAGCCTATCTTTATAAGAATGTGATTTAAAGACATTTATAATTACGTAACTTTTTACAGAATCTTTTTCGTGCTCTTTATCTGAAAGGTATAATAAATAATAACCCGGTCTCGGAAAAGTAACTTCCGTTACGGGATTAGTTGCATCTTTAAAAACAACTTGCGCATTTTGCGGGCAAGTCCATTCTACTTTCAATCCTATTGATGCACTTCCATTTAGCCGAGTTGAGTGTATTTTCTCCCAATTTATAATTTGATTACTGCCTGCATTAACAAAAATATTTTGAGCGAAAAAAGGATTAGAGTCTAGAAGTAAGAAAACTATTATTCCAATAATTGATTTAGTAATTCTTTCTTTCATTTAATTCTCCACAAAATTTAATAAATAATTGAAATTACATAAAATCCTCCACCTCTCCTTACTAAGGAGAGGGGGTCGGGGGGTGAGGTTAAACCATAAATTTTGCACCTGCCAATCATATTCATATTCAATATCCATTGAGATCATACTATCCTTGCGTAACTTCTGTTAATAGTTTAATCAGTTTTATAAGCGAATTTTATTGACAGATAATTTATTTAAAATTTATCCAATCAATTTCAACACTCTTATTATCTTTTAGTTGTATGACCAGATTATGAATTCCCGGTTGATATTCAGATAAAGATGAATTTACAATTTTCCAAACATTTCCTTTTTGAATTTCTACCTGAGCAGCTATAGGTCCATCGATTTTATCCAACCGTATTTGTATAGTGCCTCCGGTTTTTGATAATGCTCTTACATTTACCGATTTAAATTTTTTATTTCCAAAATCCACACTGTTATATTGTATCCAGGAATTTGAACTATTTAGAATTGTCTTCCAGCCTCCAAACTTATTAAGTGTATCCAGGAAGGCAATTGATGCACTTTTACTTTTGAGACTATATCTGTCGATCTGAATCTCTTTTGATGCATCCGTAATTCCCGCGCCACGCAGCGTTGGAATAACTTTCTTTATGGTACCGTCTTCATTAAAGGACATACTATCAATCCTTACAGCTCTGTTCTTATCAAAGTGAGGAGATAAATCATTATGATGATAGAACAGATACCATTGATCCTTAAAATGAACAACCGAACTTTGGTTTGTCCAGCAATCAGAGGTTGCATCCATTATTACTCCTCTTACATTAAAAGGGCCCATAGGATTGTCACTTGTAGCATATTCTAGTCTCTCGGTTGTATCCTGTACATGAGGATAAATCAAATAATAAATATCTTTTCTTTCAAACATAAAGGGACCTTCTTTCAGTCCTTTAGCGGGTAAACCTTCTATTTCATAAGGAGTGCCGTCAAGTTCAAGCATGTTTTCTTTCAGCTTTGCTATATAAATATTCCTTGCTGACCAGATTAAATAAGCCTGGCCATCTTTATTAATCAATAAGTTCGGATCAATACCATGAACATTTTTAATAGGCTGCAGCTGAGGAATAAATGGACCGTAGGGTTTATCCGATATAGCAACTCCAATTGCAAAACCTCTTCCATAGGCTGTATCTTTAGCCGGAGCGGGGAAATAAAAATAATACTTCCCATTCCTGTAAATACAATCCGGAGCCCATAAGGCATAAGACTTTGATTTAACCCATGGAACTTTATCCTGGCTAATTATAACACCATGGTCTTTCCAATCGGTAAGATTTTCGGAAGAGAAAACATGATAGTCTTCCATGCAAAACCAGCCTACTCGTCCACGGCTTTCCGTTGCAAGAATATCATGAGAAGCATAAAGATAAACTTTTCCTTCAAAAATTCTAGCTGAAGGATCAGCTGAATACTGATTTCTTACTATCGGATTTTGGCCAAACTCATTAGTAGTGAAGATAAAGGTAAAAGAAATTAAAATAAGTAAATATGTTTTGAAATTTTTCATTTAGTAAATTCCATTAAATAGTAATTTTACTTATGGTTAATATTTTGCTTGCAATAGAACAAACATGACACACAACTGATTGCCCCATCCCCAATTTCACCTTTACGGCAAGAAAAAAACACTAACCCCCTCCTATCGGAAGAGGGCTTTTTGATAATACTTATTTCTGATAAAGCATTTTTATTGTTTGAGAAAAACCTTTAGCTTGCATCCGGCATAAATAAACTCCACTAGCAAGACCTTCAGCAGTCCATTGCAGCCGGTGCTCACCTGCAGGAACTTCACCTTCAATTAAACTCTCAATCTCTTGACCTGTAATATCATAAACTTTTAACGTCACAAATTCATTTCGCGGCAAATAGAAAACTATCATGGTGGATGGATTGAACGGATTCGGATAATTAGAACATAATTGGAAATTCACAGGTCTTTGTGAATCCATATTTGGCCGGACTCCAGTTATTAAATTCTTCCCATCACCAACGACATTAATTTCATTTAACTGGTTTGTACCAACACCTTTGGTATGGAGAAGATCTAAATAGTTATCGCATTCGGTATCGCCATAACCATTATCTCCCGGCAGTTGAAGTTTTTCAGCTTCGCAATCCAGGCCCATTAAATAAGCTCCAATGCTGTCTGTTGCAACAGGATCTTTACCTGCAAATAAAACATGACTTTGGAACGGGACAAAATTTGGGTTCCAAACTCCCTCACCTCCCTTTGCATTCTTAATTCCATCAACTACCGCAAAGTGAACGGGTCTTGCAGCGAACAGATCACAAATAGAGCGAGGTAGAAATGAAGCTGAAGATCCATTCGTAGGGCTGTGAATTGCCTGCCTGCGATATTTAATACTATCTGTAAAATAATTTGCTTTTGGAACCGATCCTACTTGATTTTTAATCGACCCTGTAAAACCGGCTTCGGCATGCTGCTTTAATTTTGCCATCGAGACATAAACCTCGGCATCCTTCAAAATCTGATTCATGGTCAGTGCCGGAAAATTAAAATAGTTGCTGCCTGTTGAGATATCGATAAACGAACCCTGACTTATATTAACTAAATTACATCCCAAAGAGTTCTGAATTTCTAGATAACCTGCAAAAACTGGTAAACTAAATGAATCTCCGCTTTCTAAACTTTCTACTATAGTTATATCGCTTGGTGAAACTCCGGAATCGATAATAAGTTGTGCAGCCGCTTTAACAACCGAAAAATGAACCCACATAGCTTCAGACATTGGAAGACCCTTTAATTTCGGATCGGTAATGGTTCCTGAACCGCCGGTCATATTCATTTTCATCACAACTTTTTTACCTTTACTGAACAAATCAGAAACTCCGCCTAGTTGTTCAAATAAGTATTGCATTTTTTGTTTGACACCCCCCTTAACATCATCATATATATAGCTGTCTGCCGGAGTATTTATTGTGTTGGTAATTGATACCGTAGCCAAAAAGGACGAATCTTTTTTATGCTCGTATGCAAAAATTCCCGAAGGTTTTAGATATGGCACAACAAGTAAACCGGCTATCGTAGTGCCGGCTTTCTTTATAAAATCTCTCCTTGAAGAGTTTGTACCATAAAAATTTTCTGTATCTTTTTTTCTCATATATTCTCCCATTTAATAAAATAGATTCGGAAAATTCCGATTCAAAAGAAAATGTTATATTTTTTAATTTAAGTTCATTTTTTATAGTTTGCTTAGGTCGGGTATCCCCGCAGATGTACGAAACCAGTCGAAATCGACATATCCGCCTAATGTTTTCGTTGCATAGTTAAAAAGACAAAATTTATTTCCGGTAAAAATTCTAAGATTAAATTCCATATTTAGTTCAGTTCCGATCTTTAAAAACGATTTATCATCAAAACTATACAAAAATGAAGCCGTGCCCGTACCACGTGCTCCCTTTCTATCAAAATAATCAGCTGCGCCGGAACCATAAATCGCACTTGCACGTAAATATATTGTTGATTTATCTACTGCTAAAGAATCTATTGTTTTACCATTATTTACCATTATTATATAATTCCGTCCGTGCACTTTTTTTATTCCTATATACGCATAAGGATTCTGAAATATTGCTAAACCGGCAATATCACCATCTTTTATATTTCCAAAATCCATCTTAGTTGTTGCAATAGAAGATAAAGAATCTGAATAATATGCAAACATCCTCTGAGTAAGAGTATTGCGGGCTTTCTGCAAACTATCAACAACTTTTGCAGTTTTAAGTCTTATATACCCCCTATTTTCAGTTAAAGACCATTTTCTCGGATCCGGATTATGGTTCCATCCCCACTGCATACCTAATATTTCGGAATCAAATTCATCAGATGTTGGTAATGTTTTTATCGGGTAAGTTTTACCTACATTTGGTTTTTTATACTTTACAACAGCTTGCCCATTTACGCCAACCATTGGCCAGCCATAAACCCATGTAACTGGTTGTAATGAAGGGAAACGTCCAAATGGTCCGCTATCAACAAAAAGCATTGTCCACCATTCACCGGTTTGTGCTTTTATAAGTGCTCCCTGATGAATTCCGAAATTTATCCCTTCGGTAGTATCTCTAATCACCACTTTTTCTTCATATGGTCCATAAATATTCTTAGATCTAAAAGCTGCCTGTATTCCATCCCGACCGCCATAAGTACAATACAAATAATAATAACCATTAATTTTATAAACATGTGTACCCTCAAGACCTCTCCTTATATCTCCCGTAATAATAAGTGAATCCTTTGTTTTTGGTGCGAAATTTTTATCCAATTCGGTCATATAAATTTTACTATATCCATGTGCAACATATATTCTTCCATCGTCATCAAAGAATAATCCGGGATCATAAAATCCTTTAGGTAAATGCCTTATTGTCCAGGGACCTTCAGGCTTTGTTGTCGAACAGAGAAATCCACCTTCATTAAGTGTAATAAAAAGTAAATAGAATTTCCCTTGGGAGTACTTTAAGCTTGTCGCCCATTGTCCATGACCATACCTGTTACAACCTTCAAGGTCATAACATTTACTAAAATCGAAACGTGGGACTGCGTTGCTGCAATATTCCCAGTTTACAAGATCCTTGGATTTTAAAACTGTAACCCCTGGAAAAATAAACATGGTAGTACTAACCATGTAATATTCAGAATCAACCTGGATTACATCCGGGTCAGGGAAATCGGAAGCAATAACCGGATTTGTGTATGTGCCGTCTCCGTTATCACTATGTATTTTCTGAGCGAGCAAATTTACTGATGTTATAATCGATAAAATTAATACTGTAAATGCGATAATGATGTTTTTCATATTATAGAAATGCTTGTATATTTATACGTTCTTATCCCCATCTGTTTTTTTGTAAGAATTTCCTTATTGTGTACTTTATTTATTTAAATAATAATGGCGCAATTTTGCATAAATCATGCCGCCATACAGGCCATGCATGTCCTCCCGGATAATCATCATATATAAACTTAATATTCATCTCGTCAAATTTTGAAAGCATTGCCTGACAATTGTTGTATGCTATATCTTCTTTGCCTCCTATACCAACCCATACAAGTTTTAAGTTGTTTTTAATCGTATCGATATTTTTTTTCATAAAGTCATATTGTGAATCTGCAAGTTTACTCTGCATTGGCAGAATCCAGCCGGAGCTGAAAATTCCCAGATATGAAAAAAGATTAGTATTATTCATTCCTACATAAAGAGTTTGTATCCCTCCCATCGATAAACCTGCAAGCGCACGGTTTTTAGAATCTGTTTCTGCACGGTAATTTTTTTCCACAAATGGGATGATGCTTCGTTTCAATTCTGCTTCAATCATTCTTAAAGTCCTTTCGCCAAAACCGGCAAAATCAGTATTGGTATTTCCATCCGGCATAACAACAAGCATTGGATGTGCCTTTTTTTCTGAAATTAAATTATCAAGAATTAGATCAGTTTTGCCCTGTTCAGCCCAGCCTCTTTCATCTTCTCCGCCGCCATGCAAAATGTATAGTACGGGATATTTTTCGTTTATATTAATATCATATTCAGGAGGTGTATAAATATAAAGTTGACGCCATGTATTAAATACAGTGGAAAAATATCGTTTTATTCTTATGTCTCCATGCGGAACATTTTTAATAGCATAGTATTCATCCCCTTTATGAGGTACTTCAATGCCGCTTGCCATTCGTCCCATTCCATAAAACGTTTCACTTGCCGGATCAGCCACAGCTACTCCATCAATCAACAAAGAATAGTAATGAAATCCCTCGCTTAAAGTATCGGTTGTTACTTCCCAGAATCCCGCAGTATCTTTTATCATATCATACTTTTTGCCTAAATCGATCTGGACTCTTTGTGCTTCAGGAGCTTGCATACGAAAGATTGCGCGATTATCCGGCAAAATCTGAGGATATTTTGCTCTCCTTACATTGGTTGAAGCTGGAATTCCTAAGGGACTATATTCATTGAATTTCGTCCTGTCTACCGGTTTAAAAATAAGCTGCGAAAACATATATAAACCATTTTTCCAGACTTTAAATTCGTGTACTCCCGGTTCAATATAAAAAATATGGGGAACATCATGTGCCTGCAAATAATTATGTGTGCGTATACTAAATGTTATTAATCCGTCATCGGCACCACATGAAATCCAAAGTAATTTTAATTTCTTTTTTGCTTCGTCAGTATTAGGAACTAACAATTCAGGCGGGTTAGTATTTGGGGCAGCCGAGAAACTCCCAATCCAGGCAAATTTATCCGGATTTCCTAATCCGAAATTCAACGATTGTCCGCCGCCCATAGATAAACCTGCAATAGCACGATGATCGGCATCAGTGTATACCGGGATAATTTTTTTCAATGTATGGAATTAGATCATTAAGTAAATCCTTTTCAAAAGTTGCAAATGCCTCTACTTTAACACTATCAAAAATATTTCCAACCGGTCTGTCATCCTTCATTGCTCTGCCGTTTGGCATGACAACAATCATCGGTTCAATTTCATTTTCAGCATAAAGGTTATCCAGAATAATCTCAGGATGACCGCCGTTAAGCCATTCATGCTCATCACCGCCAATACCATGTAAAAGATATAGGACAGGATATTTTTTCCCTTTTGAATATCCGGGGGGAGTATAAATCATAGCTTTTCGTTTTACACCGACTGTTTTTGAATAATAATAAATAGAATCAATCTTTCCATGTGGTATACCGGCATGCAAACTATCAAATCCGGAAGGGGCATGTTTTACCGAAACTTGTGAATAAGAAAATACGCTAATAAAGCAAAGAATAAAAAAAGTAAAAATTAAATGTTTCATAGTTATTTAACCTTTTAATTTTATTGAAGCAGGAATCTAAAATTCCACTATTCCAAAATTTATTTATTGAGAAAAATGAGTCACCAAATCTTTAACCGCATTACCAAGAAATATATATTCTCCGGCGATATTTATAACACATTCATTCTCACCCCACAAAAAGGGCCAATCATCTTGATTTTCAAGGAAATCAGGCTCCAGCATAAGCAAACCCGGTACTACTCCGCCGGCAACAAAAGAAAAGTCTGCCCTGGTTCTTCCATATACTACTTCTTTTGATCGGGTACCGACGCTTGCGACAAACGAAAGATTGGAATATGGATGACATCCGAAAAGATAATTAATTCCGCGAATAGTATATTCCGGCCCGATGATTTGAGGAAATGCTTTGTGAGCATAATAATTCATGGTCGCCCATCTTACAACTTCTTCATTTCCACCCCAGTGCCTTGTTCCTATGGGAACACCATAAGGGTTTTTTAAAAGCAAAGAATCATCCTCCATCTTAAGTCTTTTTATGTAAGGTTCAAGTTTACCTTTGTATTCTTTTCCTAAATAAGGAATTGCAAGTAATGCGTTTTCAATATTCATTTCAGGATATTTTTCAAGTCCCTGCCATATTGTTTGAGTAAAGATATCCGAATACTTTTTATTCTTTGTAGTAATAAAAAGCTGAAGTGCGGCAGAATTTGACATACCGGCGCCAAATAACCTTGCGTATTCATTCATACTACCGCTGCTGGTATCATTTTGCTGCCACTCCCATGATTTCTCAGCTGAAATTAAGCATTCTGCGGAAAGAGAATCGTTATATCCTTTAAAAGCTCGGCTTGCATTAGCTAAGCATGCTATCGAACTATAATTCATCCACGGCTCATTTGTTGTCAGTGCCCACCTGTCGTCTGGATTGCCGCTGTAATCTCCCTGAACTTCATATGGTTTTAGCTTTGGATTGTATAGTTTGTTATCGGTTATTGTAGATGCATCTCCAAGGTGTACATATTGATATAGGTAAGGCATTTCAATTGAAGGAATAGCACGTCCGAATGCCTTCTGCATTGCAAGTTGCATAAGGACTCCATGCTCCATCTGCTGAAGTATATCTGGTTTGCCGTCCGGGTCATGAATACCCACATAACGATGTTCTTCATTAATGTAAGTTTCATCTATTTCCGGTTTAAATTGCTGCCATGCATCTGCCAAAGCTGATATGGCCTGGCATTGTGAAACTTCCTCTATATCATAGTCACCTGCATCGAACCACCCCCCTACATTTAATCCGGGGATATGTTCTCCTGGTTTATAATCTGTATCCGTTGACGGTCCCATTCTTTTTCCGTCCATTAATTGTAAATTCGGCGGCATTTGTCTGGCGTCATCCAGGAACGGTATACCATGCCAAACTCTATATCCGTCTTTAACAAATACATGATCCATCTGTACCGGCATAAAGATATCCAATGTTTGGTGCCATACATTATCGTAAACATCTGTTTCAATAGGGAAGGCATCGGTTTTTTCATTACTGTATTCAATAAAATATATGCCGCTATTTGTAACAGATGAAAAATCAAATCTCGCATAATTGTAACGAAGAAAAGAACCCCATAATTTTACCTCCCCTGTAAACTCGGCCTTGTAGCTTCCATCCGGTAAAACTTTATACAAAGTAGCTGTCTTTGCAGGTTTATCATTTTTATCAAGCTCTATTACTGCAACTTTTTCCTGTGTAGGGTAATAGCCTGCCTGGGAAAAGCCGATTACAGGCTTACGTGTCCAATTATTAATTGTACTTGCAGTCAAATACCATTCAACTACTTTCCCTGTTTTATTGGAAGGGATAATACTGCGGGCAACGTACCATCCGTTTTGTGCAACATTGCGCCCGTCGTACAGCATTATCTCTCCGGCTGCGGAAGTGATAGAAATTCTCTGCACAGAATCTTCTGGCGCAAGCACAAATGAATTTCCCTTGGCAATCGGAAGCGGATCAACAAAAATATTTCTTCCTCTATCATCAAAAGTAGAGAGACCAAAGTATTCAGGAATTCTATCATCAAGCGGCTTAACTTCCATAGGTCCGGCGGGATATTTCGGAAATATTCCCGGTCTTCCATCCATCAAATATGTCTTTCCAAAATATGCCGAAGGTAAAAACTCAAGATTAAATCCTGCATGATCTTCTAATTTTTTAGGCAATGGTTTATCAAGGAATACATCGATAACTACTCCATCATCTTTTGCCGTAACTATCACCTTAGAATCGAAATCGTATTCTTTATATTGAAGATCCACTTCAATACTATTATTCATTATATCAACCTTGCGGTTTACAACCATCGGAACCAAATCCCATTGTTCAGGAGTAGACCTTAACCTCACAGCTCCGTTTGTAGCTGTTCTTACTCCATGATGTATGATCTCTATACCGGCTGTTTTTTCATCAAAAAAATAACCGTTGTACTTGTTGCTGAAAACAAGAACATTTAATCCGCGGGTTTCAAAATACCCATGATCATTTAACTTCAATTTATTTTCCTGCCCGGATGCGCGACCAAAAGACAGTATCAATAATCCGATTATTAATAAAGTGCTTATTTTTTTTGATATAATGATTCTATTAAACAGGTTCATATTATTCATTTTATTCACCTCATATTATATATGCCTATTTCTGTTGAAATAACTGAAGTTTTATCCATTTGACTATAGGTGCCATCCAATCTTCTGTCTTTAATCTTAATACAAAACCATGCCCGCCATGTGGGTATAAATGTAATTCGGCAGCAACTTTATGATGTCTAAGTGCCTCATAATAAACTATGCTGTTATCTACATCTACCGTTTTATCATCTCCAGCTTGTGTAATATAGGCAGGCGGAGTATTCTCATCCACATGTAATTCATTCGAAAATTCATCAACTATTTCTTTCGATGGAATTTTTCCTAATAAATTTGTTCTCGAACCAGAATGAGTTAAACTATCCTCCATACTGATTACAGGGTAAATCAATATCTGAAAATCAGGTCGCAAACTAGTACTATTCTTATTATCAATTAGCATTTTTCTATAATGAGTGGCTTCTGTTGAAGCTAAATGTCCGCCTGCAGAAAACCCCATAATTCCTACTTTGTTTTTATCGATTCCCCATTTCGAAGCACTGTCTCTTACAATTTTAATTGCCTGTTGAGCATCCTGCAATGGTCCTATTTTTTTATCTATCATTGTTGAATCATTTGGTAGCCTGTATTTTAGTACAAAAGCAGCAATACCGTTTTGGGCAAATTCTTTTGCTGTTCTTATTCCTTCCGCTTGATAAACAACTACTGCATAACCACCGCCCGGGCAAATGACTACTGCAGCACCGGTAGGTTTTTCCTTTTCCGGTAAATAAATTTCAAGCGTCGGTTTTGTCACTCCCGAGTACATTCCTGAATGTTCGGCTTCATTTACATCGGATTCTTTTGAGTTAGGGATATCTCCCGGATATAAGTTAATTATTTTCTGCGCTTTTATATTAAATGATAATACAAACAGAAGAGCACATATAATTTTTAAAGTTTTCATATAAGATATTTTAAACCTTCAATAATATTTGATTGATTTTATCTGCAATAAAAGAATAGTAGATTTACTTAAATTCATATCGGCTTTTATATTAAAAAATTTATTTGTTTTTTAATTGATACAATATTTGTTGTTTTAATTTATTTGCTTCTGGGTAATTCGGTTTAACAGCTAAACATTCATTAATTTCAGCAAGAGCTATTTTGAATTCCTTCTTTTTTGAATGAGCCAATGAGAGATTATATAATACTAATGGATCCCCCTGATTTGATTTATAAGCCTCGGTTAAATATTTAATTGCATTATCAAACTTTCCGATATACAACGCCATCAGCCCATTCCTCTTTGGAGTATAATCCGCCAGATCTAATTCATTTTTTTCATAAAAATATCTAAGTGCACCATCAAGATCTCTTAGACTGGGATACTGATAGATCAGCACATTCATATAGTTTAAATATTCTTTTATATCATCTCTTCTCAAATAGTATGTAGCACCCATTAAGTGTGCATCAGCCCATGATACTTTGCTTTCTATTTTATACATTGCAAGCGAATCGATAAAATCTTTGGGATGAAGTAAATTGACGAAATCCTTTTCTTGGAACTCCGACATTACTTTACTCTTTTTTACGTAAGGCCAATTGGCTTTCAGTATAGTAATTCCATCATTACCGATAATTGAATCGAGTTTTGTGAACATAAAATTAGCGCATGTAAGACTGTCCTGCTCACTAAAAGGAATATTAGAATTTTCTGTTTTAGGAAGATATCCCTCTTTTTCCATACTATCGTAAAAGACTTTCCCCATAAGTTGATAACCTTTTACGTTCGGATGCAAATGATCAACAATTAGATTGTCGCCAACTATTCCATCACGGCTTGCAGAGGCAAACATTGAGTCTACCGGAACAACTGTGTCATGAAATTCTTTTCCTAAATCGTCGATGATCTTATTTATTTTTTCGGGTGCCCTGAACCTAAGTGCATCTAGATCCTTTGCCAGTTTGAAAAGAGAATCGGCTTTTTTAAAATGATTATTTTTTAATTCATTCCCCGCATCTTCATAAACCTGATCTGCTGTTTTATAACCAGTAGTATTTACAGAAATAAACGGTTTCTGATCCTTTAAATTGCTTACCAGCTTGCCTAATATTACCGGCACTCCTTTATCGTTAATCAACTTTAAAATATCGGTCATGTTCGACCTAAACTGTTCAATGCCTTCATCGAACAATTTTGAATTCAAAAGAATGTATTTATTTTTTGCCATTATGGACATCAGTGTACCGGAAGGCGTATTATTTCCTGATGAGAACAATGACGATACCCAATGTAATGAGTTGCGTACTAGCTGAGTTATCCTAAAGTTATTCAAATACAACATTCCTCTGATTAAAGTTCGAGATGAGCCAAATGATTCAACCGAACCAACACCCAACGCCCCGTAATATTCATTATGCCCTGCATAAATTAAAATTAAATCCGGTTTTTGATCCAGTACTCCCGGTAAAAAATCTAACAAGGTGTATGTGTTTATAGCTGTCATCCCGATATTAATAACCTCGACCGGAGTATTGGGATACATCAGTTCCAACCTTCTTTTTATATAACGGGAAAATGACCCCATCGGGCTATATGGAAAACCTTCTGCACTGCTTCCACCTAAAACAAATACTCTAAAGGCGTTTGCTTTTTTGTGTATATCAAACTCATCTTCACTTTTCGTCGGATAAAAATCTCCACTGGGAAAATACTTCCTGCCAATGTTCGGGTTTATTATATATTTTCCTTCCCCTATATTTACCCATTGATCAAAATTATAGCCATAATTTATGATCCTTAGAAATATTTCCAGAAGAACTAAAAATATAACTGGAAGTAGAACTGATACAACATAAAACCATTTAGGAGTCTTTCTTTCAAAAGCATGAATAATATTTTTTACTTCAGAATGCGAAAGATTGTACTTCTTAGAAATTTGATTTATAGACAGCTTTTCTTTATCAGATAAAATTTGCCTCTTTACATCATTGGATATCTTCAAAAACACCTCTGCTAACAACACAAAATATTTCTAATATTTTCATTTAAAATAAATTTGACTAAAATTTACATTGTATTTCATTGATCTCTCCATGCGGTAGATACGGCTTTGCCATTGTCACTCCCATATCTTTGTTGTAGATTCGGCAAGAGAAAGACATCATTACATAATGATGTTACAAATAATTATTTGTTTTAGATCTTTATCTCAATTACTTACTCGGGTAAGGAAAAGAGCAATAATTTAACTGCATTTTTTTGTTGATATCTCTATATCCTAAAATCAATGTATCCCTTAACATTATTTCAAGCCGGTTGCACCCTTGAGGTTAAAAAAATAAAGATTATAAAATACATACTTAACCCGATAAAAAAACTTAAGGTAAAACCAAAAATCATAGATAGGATAACCGCCGATATTGAACCAAGAACGGAAAAAATTCCGTTAACTCCGTACATCCAGGGAATATATTTTACCAGATTTTTTTGTTTTAATAATTGTATCCCTGTTGGAAAAGGAATGCCTAGTAAAAAGCCGAACGGTAACAATAAAACAAAACAAGCTATTACTCGAATAACCAAGCCATAAGCCAGTAATTCATTTAGAATTAACGGATGTATAACAAACAAGAGCACTCCGGCAATTACTATTAAACCTAAAATGCTTTTTAAACGTTTTATAATATCCTGTGAATATATTTTTCCTCCAAAGAAACTTCCGGCTCCCATTCCGACAAGCAGAGAGCCAAGCAAAATGGATAAAGCAATTGTCGGCGAGCCAAGGTAAAGTATGAATTTTTGGAATAGCGATATTTCCAAAATCATAAATCCTATACCAATACAAATGAAAATAAGAAGAGGAAGTAAAACCTTTTCCTTTTCATTGTCCTTTCTATTTTTTTTCAATTTTGATTTTATCTTCTTAAATGGCACTATCACCGACAGCAAGGCAGCCACCAATGTTGCCGTTAGAAGGTTGACAAAGTCACCGGGCATGCCTTTATCCACTTTATAAAAAAAGGGGCTGTCATCGCGAACTGGAGATATATCAGAACTATTACTTGCTATTATTTCCTCGAGAGACCTTCGCCCATCTTTAATATCTTGTAACAGAATATTTTCAACTTCATTGTTAACAGGATTATCTCGAAAAGGAAGATATGTTACCCGGGGAAAATCGGCAGGTAAAGACTTTGCGGCTTTTGCTATAGCTTTTATTTCATCAACAGTATAAGCAGATTTTTTAATTACAATTGTTGGAGTATAATCACCACCTAGAATCATGAAGTGATTGACTGCATCGGAATTATCAATCCCGTTTTCCTTAAAGGCATATAAAGTAGTAACCATGAGCCTGACTAGTTCCCACCTATTATGCAGCGTAAAGATCAGTTGTCCGTTCTGATTTAAACTTTTCAAATAATCCTTTATCGCTTCCACTGTCAGAAGAAAATTCTCACTGGAAGCAAGCCCGTCAATATTTTGCAATTGTTTGGTTGAAGGAAGGGCCAGGACAATGATATTGTAACGCTGTCTGGTGCTTTTTATAAAATGGCGGCCTTCGGCTACTTCAATTTTCACATCTGGAAAATTTGTATAGATACCTCCATCAAAATCACTATATTTTTTTACTATATCTACAAAATCCGGGTTCACCTCCACACCGGTAATCTTTTGGACTCCTTCAAGAATTCCCGTAAGAATTTCTCCCCCGCCGCCAGGACCTATGACCAGCATATTTTTCTTTTCTTCTTCAGTCAGGAATAGAAAAGGAATTGTCGTTGAATGGTGCAGCAAAAGATAATTAAGAAGTGTATCATGATGTGCAATGTTCCCATTGAATTTGTACATTTGAGACCCTGCCGCGCCATCGATGAAAAGATCTTTAACAAAATTCCGATTATTATACTCCACAAGGTCTGACCTTCCGTTAATACTCCACCTGCTATCGATTATATTGGGTTTTATATTTGGATCATCATAAGTATAATAAATGTCCTTTTCAGAAAAGTTACCTATCGGAATTTTTCCTAACAACTCCTTCTTCCCGAAAACCATCAAGACAATAGCCAGACTGATAAGAGCTAGATATAGCAAAGTCTGTTTTTTCTTTTCAACATTCAAATAATTAATTGATGAAATAAATAGAACAAGACCTAAAAATAGAATGGCATTTGCAGCATTGAATATATTGAAAACGTAAATTGATAAGACAGACCCAAATGCTGCGCCAATGAGATCTGAAGCATAAATTCTAAATCCGGCACTTGCATAATTACTAAAAAACTCTGAGTATACTATTCCGGCAAAAAAGAAAGGGATAAAAAGAAAAAGGAAATAGATGTATGGATTAGTTATTGATAAGATAACTTCAAGTGTAATAAAAAGTACGAGTGAAATCCCCGAAAGAATGATGAATTTGCTGAATATTTTGGGACTCTCTGTTGAGCCCTCTACAGGTTTTATTTTGTAGTAGGAATAAATTCCTCCGCTTCCCAGCCCCAGAATTGCCAAAGACAAAATCATAAAAGCATAATTCTGAACAAATATTACTGATGAAATTCTTGTGGATATTATTTCAAAGCAAATAACAACTGCTGAAACTACAAGAATACTGAGGTTTACGCTTTTAACATTTTTCATCTCTATTTGGATGCGATTGCTTCGGATAAAACATTTTCAAATATTTCCACCTTGTATTTTTTCTTTAACTTTGCATCGACCTCATCCGAAATTTTTTCACGATAATAATTTTTAAACTCTTCTTCAATTCTTTTACCTTTAACGTCATCGTAAGTAAGTTGCTTTTCCGGTTGGATCTTAAAACATTTAATAACAGCAAACTGTTTTCCTTTGGTGGAATCACTATATTCAATTGGTCCGGCACATTCGTTTAGGCTCAATTTAAATGCCGCCTTTGCCAGGTAGTCTCCACCTGCAGTCCTGTAAGCTTTAAGCGAACCATCGCGTTCACGAATAAACATTTTAATCAACCAGGCATCTTTAACCTTTTCGAACGGGGTTCCTTTTTTAATTTCATTTATATCTGCGGCAGCCTTGGCACTATCCGAATAAACCCTTGCGTAAATGTACACTACTTTTAGTTGATAGAATATCGAATCTTTATGATCTTCATAAAATTTATGTAATGCTTCCGGTGTTGTTTCAGGTATGCTTGCTTCAATAACTGCCTGATTGTATAAATATACAAGCCTGTCTTTTATTAAGGGGTCTTTTGTCTCTGGATTAACTACCTCCTTTTCCAGGCCTATCTTTTGTGCAGCCTTAATAACACTATCATCGTAAACTGCATCCAAAATAAAATCCTTAATATTGGCATGGCTAAGAACAGTATTAGGAGATAATATCACAACTTCTTCAAGCATCCGGAGATATTGTTTTAGATCAATTATACCATTATTATATGACATTATTTCAAAATTACGACTATTCGAAATAGCATTTTGAATAGTATCTTTATAAGCACCTGCATAGAAACTGTTGTCATTAGACCATTTAACTATTTGCTCTAATCCGGTTTCATTCCACTTTATTGAACTTTTATCAATCGATCCATTTCTAAATTTATCGTATTCATTATTATATGCCCAGTAATATCCATTTTTAAGTTGTGAAATGATTTTATCTTTCATTTTTGTAAAAGGTTCCAATTTTATTTTTTTTATATCCGACACCTTTACTATGTGATAGCCATCCGTTGAAACTATAACTCGTGTAAATCCTTTTTTTAGATTAAAAATTACATTTGCTACCGGGTCAATCATACCTTGTGACCATGTCAAATTTTTTTGATTATGCACAATGATATTTTTAAGTGAATAGATTTGTATAAGTCCATCGATATCGTAATTTTTACTAAGGCCGTTTTCTAATTTAACCGATGTTGCTTTTAGCGAATCAAGTATCTCCTTTGTTGAATTTTTAGGAACCGGTAATATTATCTCATTATATATAACTTCTTTATCCATTTCTTTATAAGCTTCAGCTGCTTTTTTTTCATTTACATACTTTTCCATAAATTCTTTATCATAGTACTTACTTATCAATTCATTATTGATAATGCGACTTATTTTATTCATCAAATCTTGATTTTCATTTAGTTTCCGGTCAAAGAAATCAAACCTTTTTAATTGACCAATTATCAATGCATTTAATGCCTTTTTGTAAGCTTCGGATTTATCACGAAATCTCCTGTCGTAATGCTGATCTGCAGTATATTGCTTGAGCTCTTTTAGAGTTACATCGTAATTTTTACCTATCCTGGCAACTATCTCATCTTCTCCATTAGATGTACTTTTGGAACAAGCAGCAGCCGCAAGAAATAATATGATAAAAACCAGATACTTTTTTAATTCCACTAATAGCTCCATTCAGTTCGAATATTATAAATCACTTTAAAATACCTAATATTTATTTTGAAACCCCTTACATTTCATTCAAAACCCCGGTAAAGTTTACTTACCGGGGCTTTGATTATAACAAGTATTTAGAAATACCAAGGAATTATTTAAGCAGCAACATTTTCTTGGTTTGTGTGAAGTTATTACCAACCTTTAATGTATAGAAATAAACTCCACTGGATAGATTTGCAGCATTGAAATCTACCTTGTAATTTGAAGCATCTTTATATCCGTTAATCAAAGTAGCAACTTCCTGCCCTAATGAGTTATAAACTTTCAATGTTACATTTCCTGCTTGAGGAATCGTGAAGTTGATAACTGTTGTTGGGTTAAATGGATTCGGATAATTTTGACTGAGGTTGTATTGAACTGGGATTCCCGGTATTTCTTTAACAGCTGTAATCCCATGTAAAATATTGTGGATTTGTAGTAATTCACTTGCTTCTTGAGCCTTCCACGTTGCATAGGTGCTTGGGAACCAGTTTAAGTCGCCCAATGGGAAACCGCCAAGTCCGGCAGTCAATAAATCAGAATCGGTATATGAAAGATCGATAGGTATTGGCCAATCAGCATAAACGAAATTTGAAGCTTCCGCATTACCCGATTGACGCCAGGATTCCATTGGAGTCCCGTAGGATGTGTCAACTGCTGCTATTGCATAGCCTCTTATTGATGCAAGCTGAGTGGTAAATAGAACATCCGTATTCTTAAATGTAGGTAACTTATCAGTGATCCATGTACCATTTGTAAGCAGAGGGTAATTTGTCTTATCGGCGAATAGGGCTTCAGTTCTTGAATTCATAGGAATCATCTGGGAGACCCATTCTGTACTACCATCTACTTTATTAGTATTTAATGTTGAAACGATATCGGAAAGTGATGGATCCCAATAAGCTAAGTTCTTGTCAGCATAAAAGTTTTTACCGTTTGCATTGAATGTTGAATCAACACGTAGATTAACAAGACCCATGGCGATGCCATCCGGATCAACTTCACCTGCATCAGCTGATGTAAGGACAGGGCAGAAACCCTGCAACTGGACATTTACAAAGATATTATTCGTTTCACTCATATTCGTCTGATCACCGTTATTCATAAGAACATAACCTGAACAATCAATAAAGTCATTATGATTAAAAACTACTTTATCAACCGCAACCCCTGGTCTAAATTTGTACAAAGTGCCCTGAATATTCACGTGTGTACAGTTTTCAACAAAAAGAGTATCCTGGTGAATAACACCGGTGCCATTGAAATCTGTAACACCGCCATTTCGACGGCAGGTATGACCGTCCAAATTTACCATGTAATCGTTTGTAAAAAATACTCTTGAGTCAGCAGGAGAACTACCAACCCAGCACCACCACGTATGCTCTAAAATACAGTTATCTACTTGAAGTCTCAAACCGGCAGAATTAAAATTAAAGTAGGCCCATCCTCCGCCGTTGCCTGCCGTATTACCAATTTCAAGATCGACGTTCTTAATAAGCAGGTCTTTACCTATGTTCATACCTCCATAGGTGGCGTTAGCGGCAGTCGCATCACCGGAAATGATCGGCGGTGTATCCCCTTTATTTATCTTCAACGAAGTTTGTGTTGGACCCATAATAATGGTCCTATTGTCTGAGGAAGTTACCGGGTTATTTGCGCACGAGTAAAGTCCGAAGTTCTGTAGCATATATACACGGCTCGCGGGAGCGAGACTGTCTGATTGCATGAGAAGATACAGTGTATTCGTACCGCCAAATTCATTATCATCTTTTACTACAAGAGTATCCCCGCTTGTGCTCGAGACATATTGCGGATCATAACCTTGAGCAAATACCGACGATACAATAAAAAGAACCATACTGAAAAGTAAAATTGTACTTTTCATATTAAACCTCCTTAAATCGGTTGTTAAGTAATTTTTAGTTAATTATGCGCTGTTATTTCTTTACTTATGAATTCTATACCTCCTTTCCTTAAGTAGTGTACTAATTTCAATCTTTGGTCATTCCTGTCGCCAGACTCTGAAAAGTCTGCGGACTTTTCGAGCCTTAACCGCAATCCAAAACTTTCGCAATGGATGCCGGCTTTCGCCGGTATAACATTTACTTCTGTATTCAGTTTTATCAAACCAGGACACTACCTTTTCTTAAATATTAGGAATACATTATTAAAAAGTATATCTCAAATTCATCTGGAATACCGTCGGGGAATATAAAATTGAAACTAAATTCTTGGTTATTGGAGCACTCGTACTAGTTCTGTAATTACGATAAGTACTTACTCCATTATTAAAAATATTTACTCCATTCAATTGTAAGCTTAAACCATCAACGGGCAGATCTTGTTTAAGAGCAAAATCCCATCTATAATAATTACCGGTAAAGGAAGTCTCCTCAGGTCTGCTGCCTACACTGTTTAATAGATTGCCGGTCATGCTAAACGATATACGGCCCGAGAAGCCTTTATAGTCAACACCAAGCGCAATGTTCACTACATCATTTGCCTGCTGAATTAATCTACCGACGTAAGTCGTATCTTTTGTGCTGAATACAGTGCTAAAACGATGTCTAACCGAATCATAAACCTGCGTGGGATTTAATGTAAGAATATTGTAAGCCGTATTTGACCCTGATTTTGTATAGTTTACATCTAATACAAGGGAATTTAAAGGTTGAGGCAAGTACCAGAAATTTGTCTGCCAATCAATTTCAATGCCTCTTATAAAGCCTAGGTTTGGATTGTTTAAATTAACAGCAATCGCTTGATAAGCTGGTACTGTAAACCCAAATCTCTCATACAAAAACGCCGAGTCAGGGACAGGGGCGTAAGCGGCATATTGAGAATGATTCGCGTAGTATATACTTGTATTGTACACTTGATTTTTTATTACTTTGTAGAATGCATCTATCGTAAACAGACCTATATAATTATTGTGAAAGGTTCCAACAATATCAAAGTTTTGTGCTGTAGAAGGTTTAAGCAAAGGATTTCCCAGTTCAATATTGCCGTCATAGAAAGCCACTTTAGGAATAATTGCTGTATAATCCGGGCGGGAAATACCTGTTGTATAAGCAAATCTAAGATCTGACCAATCTTTAACTTTATATTGGAGTTGTACATCGGGAAACACATTGTTATCCGTACGGTTTACATTGAATGCGCTGTAAGGGACCTTTTTAGAATGATAAGTTTTAGTATAATAAACACTTGCGGAATCGCTAACAGTAACTGCCCCGCTTTCAGTACTAGCAGCGTCGCCATAAACGGTATGAATAACTTGAGTATACTGGGCATGGTAAATCATATTATAACTTTCCAATCGAGCACCGCCTAGCAAAGTCAGCTTTGGACCGATATTAATGGTACCCATGGCATAACCCGCTGAAAATTGTTCCGCACCGCTCCAATCATTTTTATAGCTGTCAGCGAACTGTCTGGGAACAAGCCAGCCCTTCTCAGACAATTGCAGCCAGGTATCATATCTACTCCGATCAAATGTATACTGATAACCGCCCTTATTAAAATTATATAAATCACTTAGATAATATTTCCCTCTCTTAAAGTCATTATTCATGAGAATCGGAAAATTCACCGGATTAGTAGGACTAACCCCAAGGTATTTATTTGCTTCTGGATTTAAATACAAATCTTGGGCACCATGGGCGTAATCCTCATCAATATTATTTTGACGTGTTGTTCTTATGTACTTACCGCCGGCTTTAAATGTGGCACTGATATCTTTAGTGAAGTTGACCGGCGCCGACA
Source organism: uncultured Ignavibacteriales bacterium (assembly GCA_963848195.1). Lineage (GTDB taxonomy): Bacteria > Bacteroidota > Ignavibacteria > Ignavibacteriales > Ignavibacteriaceae > CAVQBP01. Next base: position 345,651 of record CAWKCY010000005.1, read on the forward strand.
CATCGAGGGATGCATTATATAAATGCTGATAAAACTGATTCCAGAGACTCGAAGGCCACCCTTGTATCGTTGCATCAGTAGCGGCTGTCGGGTTAAGATTATCAAAGACTCCAAGTGCTTTTGTAAGCGTCATACTCTGTTGCGCAGACTGGGAACTGTAAGTAATTGCTTTGCCTGAAGCATCGTAACCAAAGTTTGCGGTAGCATTGGCATTGTAAAATTGGTTCCATCCGCCACCATTAATACCGGGCGCATATCCGAAAATAGTATATTGTTCTGTGGCAGAATGAGACAAGCTTAGAGCCGCTTTGATATCACCAAAATTATTTTCTGCCTGAAGTGCGTTAATCCATAAGTCTTTCCCATATAAGCTGCGGTCTGGGGTGAATAGCACCTGATTATTAGTAAAGTTGATCGAGGTATAATTATTAAGCTGATCTGTAACATTCCCGGCATAAGTATTTTGGAAAACTATTTTACCGTTGGGAAGTCGATAATCCAAAATAAGACTCCCGCCGCTGTTTTTTACAATATTGGCAGCGTACTGATAGGTCGCTCCGGTAGTTATGTAGGTAGCCTGTCCGTAAGAAATATTACCTGCCCCAAGAAATGCCGGTGTGATGGAAGATATTTGATTACCGCCATCAGTACGGTCCATATTTCCTTGCAGGAAAACGCCGAATTTATCATCAAAAAAACGCTCACTAACACTCGCCCAAAACTTATAGTTATCTGTCACTCGGTCTGAAGCATTGTAATTTCCCTGAGCCAGCACATCAAAATGAAGACCGGTTGGGGCCTCTCTTAATTTCAAATTAACCACTCCGCCAAGTGTATTTGCATCCATGTCCGGAGTAATTGCTTTTATTACTTCAATGCCGGATAGCATATTTGATGATAAAAAACCAAGGTTTGTTGCACGGTTATTCAAGTCGGTAGAAGGTAATTCAATACCATTTACAAGAATCTGATTCAATTTAGCCTGGATTCCACGGATAACCACCTGGTCTCCGTTCATAAGGGAGACACCGGGTAAACGGCTAAGAGCAGTTGCCGCATTATCGTCAGGCAATTCACGAATTTTTTCTGCTGAGACAACATTTATTATGGTATTAGATGTTAGCTGCTGGTTTATTGCTTCGCGCTGACCGACGGCCTGTGCAGTAACAACAACCGGCTTTCCTTCAATAACTTCGCTTGGCAGGTTTATATTAAACTCTAGAGTTCTTCCACCAACAACATCCACTTGTAACTCTTTTTGCTTATATCCGATATATCGAATTACCATTGTATAAGAACCTGCAGGCACATTAGTAATTCTATATTTGCCTTCTATATCAGCAGCAGCTCCCATGCTGGAACCTTGCAGCCAAACATTTGCACCATATAAAACATCACCTGTCGTAGAATCCTTAACTACCCCCCGGATTTGGCCGCTCCCCTGCCCGTACATTATAAAAACAGGCATGGTTAATAAGAATATTATTAGAAAAAAAGTATAGCTCCTCCTCATATATTACCTCCTATATAGCTTCTATTTTAGACAGTGTTAGATAATGTATAATTCATAGAACATCTTTATTAAAGGTTCAATTAATTTAAAATTACTTTGAAACGTTTCAATTTCCATTTAAAAAAAAGGAAAATGGAAATTAAAACTTGCCTTTTCTTACTATTGAATCATCCCACATAAACTCCTCTTTAATTTTTATATCTTTCCTGAATTTAATATCCGAATTCTCTATTTTAGGTAAGATATTCACATAGTCCCTTAAAGCTTTTGAAACTGTAGCTTTGGAAGTTGCTAGGTTCGCTTGTGTTAATATAGACATAATTTACTTAACTAAATTACTTTCACGTGAACTTACCTATACAAACTAAAAAAGTATTTTGTAATAAGCAAGATGTTTAAATAACTTTTTATATAATTTAATAATTCTTTTTTTTTCCTATAATTTTGGTATTATGGAATATTTTCTGATATAACTTTTATTGTTATAACTATATTATTAAACTTCAGTTTTTTAACTTCAGAAATTCTAATGAATTTTTACTTTTAGCAAAATTTTAGTAAATAACAAACATCCCTTAATATTTTTTAATGGTTGAACTAATTTAAAACTGAATGAATATTATATAACAATATAAGTTTTCATTTTGCCATTTTGGCAGACGAAATAATGAGAATTCTTTTATGTATTTAATCTGCATTTCCTCCCCCTGCCTTCCTCCAAGGTACCTCCAAGCTACCTCCAAGTTACTTCCAAGTTAACACCATCCTAAAATTTTTATAAATCTCATCTGAAATCATCCCGAAAAATTTTTTATGTCTGCCAAAAATGACAAACGAAAATAGTATGCCATAAAGATTATATGGAATAGCATAGGATTTTATAAAAACACATTTTTGAAATAACCGGTTAAAACTATTCTCCGGTTTCCTTGCCCAAGCTGAATAAATTTAACTACTTATTTTCACATCACATTTTCTTCTAAACTAAAATTTACAATCTGCGAAATCTGTCTCTTATTTAAGTAAAACTAATTTTTTCGTTTCTATAAAATTATTAGCTTTTAATTGGTATAGATACATTCCGCTCGCAAATCCCGAACCATTAAAAGTAACAACATAATGTCCGGCTTGACGAACACCCTCGTACAAGGTAGCAACCTCTTCTCCTAAAATATTGTATACTTTTAATGAAACATATCCATTCTTAGGAACAGAATACGAAATTTTAGTTGTTGGATTAAACGGATTCGGATAATTTTGAGATAATTTAAAATGTTTAGGTGTATTTTGCATATCTGTTATATCTGTACTTACTTTAACCAATCTATTAATAGCTGTATCAAGTAAAGCTTTTGCATTACCAAGAGTATCTGCTGCTGATACCTGGTATGAATAGTTTTGCTCCTTTGCTTTTTTTGCTGAAATCAATACCGAAGAAAAACTTGACCACGATTTACTGGTATACTGATTCTGCTGTAAAGTGTCCGCAACTAAAATGAGTGAATCTAATGCATCATAATTAAGTCCAACATTTGCCACAGCATAAAATGCAGGCTTACACTGGTCTTTCGAATCCCATAACGAAGCATTCGCTACAAATGCCCATTGATCATTTAACCCGTCTTTCGAAACATTCTTTATTTTACCGCGCCCTGAAAAGTAACTTCTTTCAACAAAACACTTTAAGAGCATTCCGTATTGATTTGCCTGCGAGGCTAAAACAGAAGGTGTGATATTACTGCTGCTCGGTTTTACATCCAATTCAGTCACTGCCATTTCAGTGCATATGGTATCGAACTTATTATAAGAAGCTATCCATTGCGCTGCAGTAGGAGAATTATAAGCATCATGATTCTGCATTCCGATCCCATCCAGATATCCGGCATGAAAAATAGGTCCGCAGACTCTTACAATACCATCAGCTTTCTTAGCAATAAAAGTATTATAATCATTGTAATAAAGTTTTATCTGATTCTCTCCGTATTGGAGAGAATATTTGCGGGCATATTTAAATGCATCCATGATATAACTGTTATCTCCGAAGGTTTCATACCATTCGCTTGCTGTCCGGTCGGTACCATCATCATTAACAGCTTCATTAACAATATCGTAAGCCGATAATAATCCCGGCCATCCTTCGTGAATTAATCTGAAAACTTCTTTAATATAATTCTCCAATCGTTGGGTCATTTTATCTTTTGACAATCTTTCACCTGTTGATGTATAACCCGAACGGAAAAATGCTGTACCCGGTGTTTGGTTATGCCAGACTAAAGTATGCCCCCGGAAAGTAAAGCCCTGTCTCTTTGCCCAATTTAACTGCGCAGTTATATTTCCGTTAAATAATATAATAGGATGTACATCTATTGAATCTTTTTCATCTTGAGTAGAGGCAGCATTATAAGCTGAAGCACTTCCATTAATATCTACAATGTAGACCGACTTCATCCAGTTGCCCGGACTCATTGAATTCATATGATATTTAATTAAATATCCTCCATTGGGATCAGTTACAGATGATTGTCCCGGAACCTGCGGATCAGTCGGAAAACCAATGTAAGTATATGATAAAAGACAGCCGATATAAAAATCATTTTTATATACATCTTTAAGATGAGGAACATTTGTCTGAATAGTATCTGTTTGTGCACCAATTTGTATTGATGATGTGAGAATTAACATTACTCCAATAACCAAAAATTTATTTAATCTTCTGGAAGGTTTTAGAACATGTATCATGGAAATTCCTTTATACTTTTGTTAAAATTTGAAAATAAAATTTCATCTAAATTCTTCAACCAAATTAAAAATTATCCGTTCTAAATGGTGATGCGGGAAGCCCTTCTCTATTATACAAATTTGCTCCTGCCGGATTATCAGCCCATGCATATCGCACTGCAGTGGGATTCGAAATTTCATTATTCCAGACAACTACCTTATCCCCCTCAATCTTAGCTTTTGCCCAGACAAAATGCCTGTCCGCTCCTGCTATTGCAAAACCTTTAAGTTCATCTCCCCCCTTAGACATAAGACCTGTACCCGTATTCGCAAAGGTTAATATCACTTTGCTGCCTTCAATTTTCATTGACTTATAAATAGGACCCGAATATACAATACTGTCGTTATTGTAAGCCGCTTTTTCAGCAGCTAGAAAAAGCCTCTTTCCTACATCTTTTTTATCCAGGGGATGTATATCATTCCATTCTCCGATATCTATAGTGACAGCCATCCCGGTATTCGGTACCGATAAAGTCTCAAGTTGTGCTTCACGCAATAAAGCCCATGTGCTTTCTGAAGGTTGCTCTTCACTCTCCATAAAATTTGGAAGCTGCACAAATAGGAAGGGAAAGTCTCCTTCATTCCATTTACTTCTCCAATCATTAATCATTGATGTAAAAAGTTCCATGTAATCCCATGGTCTTCCTGCATTCGATTCTCCCTGGTACCAGATCACCCCTTTAATTTTATAATTTAATAGCGGTGCAATCATTGCACTATATAAACCCTCCGGTTTCCATCTGATAAATGTCTGGCCCATAAGCGGCGGCATTTCTGCACCTATTCGGAATTTCCATTCTCCTTTAATATCAATCGAATCATTCTCCGACGAAGTTCCCTTCGGAATAACAATGTCATACTCCTTATCAGGAACAAATCCTCCCGTGCCTATATTGCTAATAACCCGGACAACAATTGTATTCTCACCTTCCCTTAATAATCCAGCAGGAATATTATATCTTCTCGGTGGATACTGATAGCTCACCGTTCCTACAAAGACACCGTTAATAAATGTAGAATCAGCATCAACTATTCTTCCTAATATTAATTCACCGGCTTTACCAGTCATTGAAGAAGGTATAACAACTTTTTTCCTAAACCAGACAACTCCGTTTACATTTTCAAGTTTAGTATTTGTCCAGTACCCGGGCACTTTCATCGTCATCCAATCCGATGTATTTAGAGATGTATCTAACCAGGTCTCCCGGGAATTCTTATATCCTTTATCTTCCTCTCGAAGTAAAGAATACCAGGCATCGCTTCTAGCTTTATCTGCTGCTTCAATTTTTTGAATTAAAGAGCTGTCCTTATACATCTGCGCTTCATTATAATAAATAGGAAACTTTTTTAAAGTATCTTCACTAATCCAAGATTCGACCGGAGAACCCCCTAAAGCAGAATTTATTAAACCAACTGGAACTTTATATTTTTCATATAGATATTTGCCGAAAAAGTATGCCACTGCCGAAAATTCAGGGGTATTTTTAGGACTCGCACTCAGCCAGCTTCCTGATGTAAAATCTTTCTGAGGATTGTTAAAATTATATTTATCCGGTACAAGAAATTGCCTTATGTACTTATTCTCAGAGTGTTCAATTTCCTCCGGATAATTCCAGCTCACCCGGCCCATTGGTAATTCCATATTCGATTGACCTGAACAAACCCAGACATCACCAATCATTATATCATGAATTACTATCAAATTGCTTGCGTCGATTCGCATTTCATACGGACCCCCTGCTTGCATTTTGGGTAGAATAATACTCCAATCCCCTTTATCATCTGCTATAGTACTATAAGCTGAATTAAGAAAATTGAGAGAAATTTTTTCATTCTTTGCAGCCCATCCCCAAACTTTGACTTTCGTATCCCGCTGCAGAACCATCCCATCACTTATAAGCTTCGGCAGTCTCACCTGACAGAAAGTAAACTCAGGAATAAAAATGAAGATAAATAGAATACAGTAAGGGGAACAGAAAAAGATAAAATCAGTATCAATCCTCGCAGCTTGTTCTTCATTATTTTCCTTATTTAAGCAGCATAAGCTTCTTGGTTGCTGTAAAGTTCTCGGCATTAATCTGGTAGAAATAAACACCGCTTGGAAGATTCTGTGCATTAAATATAACCGTATATTTACCAGGTGCCTGAACTGTATTCACCAGGACCTGAACTTCTCGTCCAAGAATATCAAATATTTTTAACGTTACTGTTGAAGTTTTTACTATACTGTACCTGATATTCGTAGTAGGATTAAATGGGTTAGGATAATTTTGATCTAATTCATAACTAGTTGGTTTAATCGATGCAGTTTCATGTATCCGGTAGGATTATCCTTTACATACTGAGCTAACCACAATAAAGCTGGTCTTGCAGTACCGGTTGCTCTAACTAAATATGTCGCCGGGAAATAACCTGTATGACTTTCTTTATAACCCCATATTGTTATTCCTTTTACTCCAGGATTTTGCCACAGCATAGGAAATATCCGTTGGTATTCTGCAAGCTGCGTTGAATCATTTACAATATTATTTGGTGCAATATCCATCTCGGAAATATAAACCGGAATGTTTGTTGAGGTAAGTCTATTTAGATTTCCATTCAATGTAGATAAAGTTTGATTTTCCCATTGGTCTCGATGTCCTTGAACTCCAATTCCATCGATTAATCCTCTTACCTTCAAAGTATCGACAAGCGCAATAAAAGGTGTAAGGGAATAACCATCTGTAATATTATAATCATTTAAAATTAATTTAGAATTCGGCATATACTGTCTTGCTTTTTGAAAAGCCCATATAACCCAATCCCATCCAGTAGAACCATCGCCACCAAAGCATCTTTATATAAAGGTTGACTGTGACCCGGCATTGCTTCATTTACAACATCAACAAAATCCATTTGTGGATATCTTTCTCCTACTTTTCTAATCCATGTTTCAATTGCGTTTGCTTGTTGCGCTTGATCCATTCCTGATAACCATGAAGGTTGTTGTGCTCCCCATATTAAACAATGTTCTTTAAAAATCAAATGATTGGTAATTGTATAATTATATGCAGCATCCAAACCACTCCAATTCCATGAAGAAGTATCTGATGAAATAGCTACAGATCCATATTTTCCTGAATTTTCAGGTGTGAGTTGTGTCCAGTAATTTTTGAAATCAGGATCTGAGAAACCTGCATATGCACAACCTATAAATTTAGTTTGTCCTTGTGCTAAAGGCGGCCCTTGATAAACTGTACCCGTATCCGGTTTAGGTAATGTTGCTAAACCGGGGAGTACCTTGTTAAGAGCATCAACAGTAAAATATAAACTAGTCTTTCCGAATGCGAATTTATCTATATCTAATCCATTTTCCCGGCTCCCGATTTGAAATGTTCCGGTAAGGCTATCTATACTAACATAAAAGGAATCACCGGGAGTACCTTGATAACTATTTTTTGTAATGTTAACCCATTTCCAGACTCCAGAACTGAGTGTTCCTGGACCATCTACTACCGCTGTTGAATCAGAAAATCCTCCACTTGCAAGTCCGTTTATAAATACCCAATCGGTTCCTGCAGTATCATTTTTAGCTCCGAATCCTTTCCCGTAGAAAAAGCTGTCATCATTGAATGTACTTGCTCCAACCCGTATATGAGCAAAAAGATTATAAAAACCGGAATCCTCTAAAGTTACATGGTATGTTATCATCCGGCTTGTATCCCCCGGGCTTGTAAGGCCTGTATAGGTTGAATCGGCTGTAACATAAGTAATATTATTATCCTGCATAACCGAGAAGTTACTTCCGGATGTACCTGCTTCAGCTTCAACGATTATAGGTCTTTTACCAGCATTAACATCAGCAATCTGCAGATTATCTATGTAAATTGCATTCGAGGTATCTCCGGCATAGTTTAAATGAATTGGACCCCGGATAACTGTCTGGTTATCATTAACTGTAAATTGCATTGTATATTTTTTCCACTGGGTAGTAAGGTTAACTGGACGTAAGGCTTTATATTCTGTAAATGAATAGTTACCCAAAGTTAAATTTACTTGAGCACCTGGTTTTTCAGCTTTTAACCAGATAGAATAACTATATGTGGAACCAGGCTTTGCAGGAATGCTGTCAGCTACTATCTGAATATCCCATTGGTTTGATCCTAACCCATGCACAGTAATTTTCAACGCCCTATTACCCTGCTCAACAGTATCACTTACGATTTCAAAAACGGGCCGCGGATTTATAGTTTGTACATACTGAATAAGCCAGCCTTTAATATCAGTACTGTCTGCAACCCCTGTATTTGAACTTTCGAAACCTCCGTTTGTTACAAGTTGGGCAAACGTACTACTGGATGCTAAAATCAATATCAAAACTGCGCAATATGCAGTAAGATCTTTTAGTCGATTGTATATAGTATTCATTTTTACCTCATTTTTTTCTAATAAGTTTTAGTTTTTTAAAGTTGATTTGCTCATGTTATTATCACAGAATCCCCAGGATATCTGTATTTATTTTTTACATATTCCCATAAATATTAAAATTCGATATCACAAAACTATTTTCCAGTTCAATTTTTAATTTGTTCTGCATTATCAAAATATCTTTCCGCAAATTTTATAAATGTAGGCCAGTTATTAATTGTGGTATGCCCCCCATGATGTTGTCTGAATGCTATATCTCCGCCAATAAATACAGTTCCAATCGGCGGCATGACATCTGTCCCTAAATCCTTTTTACCAAGAAGTTTATAAACCGGTCCCGCTGCAACAGCAGCCATAAATTGCCCTTTGTCATCAACCCAGTTTCCTTCAACTTCAGGTGAACCGCAGCTTATAAATACAGGGCGCGGTGCACACATCGCAATTAGTTCATGTGCATCTACAGGTAAATCTTTCGGTGTAAGAGGTCCTGCATATTTCAAGAAATTCCCAGCCATCCAATGATATTCACCCGTAGAAGCAACATTCTCAACCAGTTCTCCGAAATTTCGTCTAAGCAGGCTCGCACCCCCTTCACCCGAAGAACCAATAAAACCAATCGAAAACCTCTGGTCGTAAGCCATAGTAACTAAAGCTGCTTTCCCGTATCTCGAAAGACCTTCAATCCCGACTTTTTCCCCATCCACCAAGCTGTCTGTTTTCATATAGTCTAATGCTCTGCTTGCTCCCCAGGCCCATGCTCGCAATGTACCCCAATCATCTATTTTACGGGGTTGTCCCTTGTTCACCAGCCCTATAATTCCATTTGTAAGTCCGGCACCATTATCTTCCTGAAAACTTGTTGGATATAAAATCGCATACCCCCACCCCTTTGATAATACTTCCGGCTGCCAGTTGGACATAGAATCGATTAATTTTTTCATCTTATTCGTCATCTTAAAATCTGAAGGAAATTTAAAACCAAATTCCATCATAACAGGTACCGGAACTTTAACACCTGCAGGAACAATTAAGGTTAACTCAATATTTACCGATATTAAAGGATATGATGAATTGTCAACATGACCTAATAGCTCCTTATTAATTACAGGAATATTCTTAACTGTATCTTTTCGAATAGATAATATTTCCCATCTTACTTTTGGTACGGGTTGGGGAATTCTTCCATAAATTTCCCTGTCAAAATATTCTTTTATTTCAGGCCGGCGCTTTCTCCACCATGTTTCAGCAGATGTAACCTTCTTTCCATTATTTAATATTAATGGATCAGGCAAATCAGGGTATGGATTAGCTTTGGATTCATCTGAATTTGCTGCATTTGGCGCATTTGGATTTCCTGATGGACCGTTTCGAAGTGAATCAATATGAAGCAAGTCCAGTATCCTTTGATGATCTTGTTGCGAAGTTAATTGAACCGGAGGCGATAATGTATCATTTATGGATTTAATTTTCGTTTGAGAAAACAACTGAAAGGTTGCTATAGCAATAAAAGAAAAAAGATAGAAAATACTCTTCATACTAACAAAAAATTTTCATCCTTCATCAAAAATTCCTTATTTCACAGAACTTTCTTTCTAAAAAATTGAAATAAGAAATTTTATTATCCATAAGGATTTAAAAAATTGAACCGTTTCAATAATAATAAAAGCAAATTGAAATATCAATTAAATAATAATAATTTTTCCTAAAAGTAAGACATATTTCAAATAAATGTTAATTTGTTATTTTTCAATCACTCTTTCTTTACTAAAATAACTAAAAATTAACAAATTTGCGTAAATCTGCGAAATCTGCATCTGAAAATTTTTCTTATTTGAGCAACATAAGCTTCTTTGTTTTAGTAAAGCTTCCGGCATTAATCTGGTAAAAATAAACTCCGCTTGAGAGATCCTTGGCATTAAATGAAACTGTATATTGACCAGGTGCCTGCACAATATTAACTAAAGTTTGAACTTCTCTACCCAAAATGTCAAACACTCTTAACGTTACTTTTGTGGTTTTAATTATATTGTACCTAATAGCTGTAGTTGGGTTAAATGGATTCGGGAAATTCTGATACAACTTATAATTAGATGGTAATTTGGATGCAGTTTCACTAATACCGGTTGGATTATCTTGAACGTACTGCGCTAACCACAACAGTGCAGGTCTAGCTGTTCCATCAGCTCGAACTAAATAAGCAGTGGTCTGCCATGTTTTCCCCTCAATATATCCCCAGAAAGTAATTCCTTTTACCGCCGGGCTTTTCCATAATACCGGGAATACTTTTTGATACAACTGCAATTGCTGATTATCATCCGGTGTTCCCGTGTTACTTAGATTTCCTAGGTCGAATTCCGATATATATACCGGCAGCTCTGTTGCACCAAGTTTATCTAAATTACTTTTTATGGTATTTGTATCTGCACTTTCAAGCTCAAAGCGGTGCCCCTGGACACCAATACCGTCTATTAATCCTCTATCCTTTAATAAATTAATAATTTGGAGATAAGAAGTAGTGGCTGAGTTGCTATTTATAATACCGTAATCATTCAATAAAAGTTTGGTATTGGGTAAATATTTCCTTGCCAGTTCGAATGACTTAATTACCCAGTCCCAGCCTGTTGCACCATTACCACCAAGGGCTTCCTTATAATTTGCACGCCCGTTGCCGCCATCTGGCGGATTATGCCCATTTAGTGGTTCATTTACAACATCAATCATATCCATGTCCGGATATCTTTGTCCAACCATTCTCATCCATGTTTCTATGTAACTAATCTGCTGTGCCGAGTCAAGACCCGAAATCCAGGAAGGCTGCTGTGCTCCCCAAATTAGATTATGACCTTTAAAAATTAAATCATTATTTTTAGCATAATTATAGGCCGCATCCAGACCGCCCCAATTCCATTGAGTTGTATCAGTTGAAGTTCCTACGGAACCCCATTTACCGGCATTTTCAGGTGTGAGCTGAGTCCAGTAATTAGTAAAATTGGCATCCGTACTGCCATATGAACAACCTATAAATTTAGACATTCCGGTTGCAAACGCAGGTCCTTTCCAAACGGTACCTGTAACTGTATCGGGTTTTGGCAGTGATGGTGAACCGGGCAATCCCTTATCAAGGTCATCAACTGTAAAATATAAATTTGTTTTCCCAAATGCTATCTTGTCAAAATCTAATCCATTTTCACGACTGCCGATTTGAAATGTTTTTGTAAGGCTATCTTTACTTACATAAAAAGAATCTCCCGGAACCCCGGAATATGTATTTTTAGTGGCGTTTACCCATTTCCAAACTTGAGTACCAAGCGTTCCCGCTTCGTATACGATGTCTGTGGAATCGGAAAATCCTGCTGCTGCTAGTCCGTTATTAAAAACCCAATCCCCACTTGCTGTATCGTTCTTTTCACCAAATCCCCTCGCATAAAAATAGCTATCATCATCAAATCCGCCGGCACCAACACGTAAACGAACATATAAACTGTAAAAGCCTGAATCATGAAAAGTCACTTGATATGTTGCAATGCGGGTGGTATCACCGGGACTAGCAAGCCCTGTATAGTTACTTGTTGTAGTAATATAGGAAACATCGCCGCTTTGCATTATTGAAAAAGAACTGCCCAGCTTACCGGATTCTGCCTCCACTGTTACAGGTTTTTCCCCAGCATCAATATCAGCTTTATTAAAAAGGAAACGGACTTCGGTGGAATCGAGTGCCTTGTTGTATATATTAAATTCATTAATCCTGCCAATCCATTGTGGATCTCCACTATAACCGCTCTTGGCAAGGTACGCAAAAGCTGTGCTGATCCTGCTGATATTGTTGTTGGTATCTAATTGCATGGCTCCCGTTAAAGCACCATCAATATACAATTTGATCGAGTCGCTGGTAAGCGTACTCACCATATGATGCAATTTGCCGTCATCATATTCTGGTCCGTTCACACCGGTTTCAGCTGACCAGGGGGTTGAAGTATTGTTACATGAGATTGCGGTACGGCTCACATCATCCTCTCTGGCTGATGTCATGAAATAGTAATTCACTCCGATTGAGTTTTGTGTATTACCAAAAAAGGACAGCATACTAAAACCGGGATTAGCATTTTTAGTTGGAGTATACCAGGCTTCAAGTGTAATCTGCATCATAGGCATTCAATGCTATAGAGTCGGCAGGCATTTCCATCCACTGGCCTTGAGAAGAAGTAACTAGAGATCCACCGCTTATTGAAGCTCCGCCCACCAGTGTACCATTGGCACGACCGATGTAATCATTGGCAGTTCCGTCTTCAAATTTCCAGGAGTGAGTTAGATTTATAATCCTGGGATCAACTTGAGCAATTGTAATTGAACTTGCAACCAGCATTAAAATAAAAAATAAAGTAAAACTTTTATAATGCATATTGTTTCTCCTTGGAAAATATCTAATTAGTTATATTATTTCATGAATATCATTTTTTTTGTCTGGATGTATGAGCCGGCTTTAATTCTGTAATAATAAACTCCGCTTGCCAGACCTGCCTTGCCGTCAGGCAGGTTATTTGAATTAAAATTCAAATGATGAATGCCGGCGGAATATTCTCCGTCGGCTATTGTAACAACCTGCTGACCTAACTGATTATAAACAGTCAACTCAACCTTATTTGAAATAGGCAGGGAAAAACCAATACTGGTTGAAGGATTAAACGGATTAGGATAATTCTGTTCCAGTTCAAATTTTTTAGGATTACTGTTTCCCTGTAAATTTTTAACACCTGTAGTCGTTGGAGTTCCTGTAAAATAAAATGATTGCAGAATAAATAATTTATTCATAACTGAACCGGTAAATAATAAATAGACATCATGATTACCTTTTACAGAGTATAATAATTTTGCCGAAAATGTTTTGAAGGTTGTCCAGGACCCGGTACCGGATACATTGCACTCTGCAATTTTTGTACTTACATCAATTGAATCTATATATACTTCAACAGTGCCGCCATCTGCAGCACTTGAAGCGGTCACTTTAATCGAATCGGCACTTTTATGATAATCATTATTCCCGAATTCAACTCCGGCATACAATGCCCAATCATTATTATTAATATTGTCAAGAACTGTTGTTCCTCCTGTTTGAACCGTTCTTTTTGTTCCTAATTGATTAGCAGGGCACTCGGCTAATATCGATGTGAAAGCATCCCGGTATATGTAGAAATCAAACAAGCAATTTTGAACTCCATACACATATAATCCTTGCCTCGTACCGGTAAATGTTGAATAATCAGAATAAGAATCTATCTCCGAAATATCAACTGCATCCCCTACTTCTGTCCATTCATTTCCATGTTTGCTAAAGTAACCGCTTATCTTATGATTGACCCGCATCATCTTAAGCCATAATGTATCACCTGCACTGTTTTCAGCTTCATATTGAGTGCTTCCAAAACTGAATCTAATTACGTTTTCACCATTACTCGATAATGAACTTACAAGTTTAACATTCATAGTTTCATCACCACGCATAATCCATAACCCTGCCTCATCTGAAGTTGATGAAGGATAGAAGATAATTTTCGTGATTAAAGAATAGTTATGTTCTCCGTCATTTTTAATTATTGTATTTGCTTTTGAAGGACTCTTTGGAGATAAATTTAACCAGCCAGGACTATCCTTAAGAGACCATTTATTATTGGCTGTTAAACCCAGGAAAGACCATTCAGGGTTTAATGTATCCGAATCAAAAAAATCAGAATGAGGAACCATCCATGGAATACCATTACTTGGTAATTTGGGGGCTGTAAATGAAGTATTAATTGGATAGTCAGCAACGGGTTTTCCGGATGTATCATAGTGAACCTGATTTAATAATCCCTGCCTTCCCTGTCCCTTCCATTCTCCCTTTGCATAAAGTGGATGCAAGATCCAGTATGTGCTGTCATCAGCCGGAACTACAGGGGAGACATGATTCGGAGTAGTAAAAAGTGAACTGCTAATTTGAGGATCATTCATATTGAAAAAGTTACCCATAATATGCCAATGCGATGAATCGGCTGTAAGAGTATCGCTCCGCATTACATATTGTCCGCCTCCTAAGTCTCTCGCAAAAGAATAGAAATAATATCCTTTATGTTTCCACATAACTGGACCCTCAGCCCAACTGTACGGTAATAAAGGAGAAGGATTCAGCCAGATGAGATTATAAACAACTCCTGTTGGCTGTCCATTATCACCCAGTTCCACTATACCATTGTTAGGTTGCCCGTTTTTTACTGCCATATACCATTTATTATTATCATCAATGAAAATTGAATTATCGTAACCCAACCCATATGGAAGGCTTGAAGGGTTGTTCACACGTACCGGGGTACTCCAGGGTCCTTCGGGTTTGGAGGCTTTAACAAAGCACATCGAACTCCCGCTTTTAAAATAATCCCAGTATTCACCATTATGATAAACCATTTGACCTCCCCAGCATCCGCCGCCAGGCGAATCGCCATAGCCTGTCCATGCCGCGCTAACAGGCTGTGCAACTGCTTCCCAATGAACTAAATCGGTAGAATGATAAATAACAGGTGTCACATTAAAAGATGAACCCGTTGTATAATAGTCCTCACCAATTTTTGATACTGTACAATCCGGATGATCCCCCGGAATTACCGGATTCATATAAGTCTTAAAAGAAACCGATTGCCCATAAATACTATAACTTAAAATTAAAAGAACCAAAGAAAAAATTTTCATTTATCTCTCCATAGTTAAAAACAATTATTATTCAATTCTTATTTATTATAAAACATTCAAGCTCTGTGAAAATCTGCGAAATCTGCGTCTTTATTTAAGCAATACTAATTTTTTAGTATCTGCAAAACCATTTGTTTTAAGTTGATATACATATATACCGCTCGCCAGATCTTTTCCGCTGAATGAGACTTTATAATTACCTTGTTGCTTCATCCCGTTAACTAAAACAGCAACTTCATTCCCTAATACATCAAATACTTTTAAAGTTACATAACTATACTGGGGAATAGAATATTTAATTATCGTAACCGGGTTAAACGGATTCGGATAATTTTGCCCCAATGTATATTGTTCAACTGCTTTCGTAGAATTTTCCATGCCTGTCAGTGTACAAACGTTTTCTGCTTCTTCTCCCATTCCTGTAGGAGCAATCCCGGAATTCGTGATGCATATTTTATCAAGTTCAGCTCCATCTTCGCGGTACGCAATAGTAAGGGTGTGGTCACCCTCAGTCAATGTATAATCGTCCAATTTTAACCATTCCCATCCGCTTGTAATTAATCCATTATACATTTTGAATGTTCCCTTGTCCATTTCTACCCAATATGAATCATCATCGTATGTCTGATCATTTAAGCGCGCAAAAACTGAATAATTTCCCGCACTATCAATTGAAAAAGGAATAATAATATAGCTTGCACTATCTGTGGGTGCTTGGTCAAGGCTTTGCACACCCGCTTTAACGATTACATATTTTCTATTGGAAGCTAGAGGATCTGTCAATTTATCCCAGTTTGCTCCTACAATTGCACATTCAGGTTCAAAATAAATTGTTTTGCTCTCATTATTATAGATTAAAGTATCACTTCCTGTAAACAAATTCAGATCAACAGCTTCACCCATCATATGGTGTCCGCTCTCACTTGGATGTAAATGATCACCCGAATCATAAATTGGAAGGAGACTCAATGTGTCCGCCGGATTACGCAACGCCTTGTCCATATCTATGACACCATCTAAAAGATTGCTTGTTCTGATCCATTTATTGACTATTTCTCTTTCGGTTTCATGCTGTACTGTATAGTAGGATGATCCTTTCATAGGAAGTAAAGTGGCTCCATAAACAAAGATACCTTTAGCATGTGCAGTTTGAATCATCTGGGTAAATGCATTAATTAAATTATTGCCTGTGCCCGGTGCTCCGTAACCAATATCATTAATTCCTTCAAGGATAATTACCCACTTTATTCCGCTTTGTTCTATTACATCACGGTTGAACCGGCTTACTGCTGAAGGGCCTAAACAATTTCCAAGTACGCAATTCCCGCCTATTCCTTCGTTTAGAACCGACACATGTTGTGTACCGGGATTTTCCTGAAGACGTCTGGAAAGTTCATCAGGCCAGCGATTTTGTTTGTTTGTGCCGGAACCACGTCCGTCAGTAATTGAATTTCCAAGGATTGCAACAGAATAAGTAGAGTCCGATGCTTTTACATCAATAATGTTAATAATGTACCAGTGATCTGTTGTAACTGCTCCTGAAAAATTCGCTTTGCCTGCTTCATTACCATTAAGTATATATGAAGTAGTTCTCGATCCAGGATGTCCGGTTATATCCGGCGATGTATCGCCAAAATAAATAGTAAGTGCAGCATCACTTAAAGGTTCTAACGAAAATTGAAATGGATCAGACAATACTGCAGAATCAGGCTCCATCGTAATCTCCGGATTTCCGTTGAAATATAAAACTTTATCGGTGGTCGTATCAATCGTTCCGTTGCCTGTAGAAACTGCAATATGAACAGATTTCATTGTTACTGGACTTTTGCTGAATTCGTTGGAAAATCGCACACGTAAGCTATCCCCGCCAATAGAAACATGAACTATTTGTCTTAGAGTGTTATTGCTTAATCCCGGATTTGGTGGATTATTACCTGTTTCAACAAGTTGAAGCGCAGTACTCCATGTTCCGACCCATTTTTCAGATCCCCTTTCCGACACCCCGTAACCCATTACTGAAAGCATTTTATCAGCATATCGCTTTCCAATCTCCCTGTAGCCTGCCGAATTGAAATGCAAATTATCAGAACCGGCAGTGCAGTTGCTCGAAGAAATAACGTATGAATTAGGTATTGTTTGGGGTAGTTTTGCAATTATTGAATTCATACTCGCACAAATACCCCCCTGATCAGCATTTACAACTTCGCCTGCAAGCAAGGGTACTGTACTAGGATCTAGCGATAAGTCATTTAACAGATCATCATATACTTTCTTAACTTTTGAAGGCCATTGGTTATCGCCTGTATTTGATTCTCCCTGGTGCAAAAGAATACCCTTTATTATTCCATCCTGCTGAGCCTTTTTTGCCAGTTCGACAAGACGAGCATAGGGGTTTCCGCCATATTCATTGATTATGCTTTTCATCCAATCTGCTACAGTTCGAATATAATCTAGATAACTATCTTTATCGAATAATTCAATTTTACAGCCTGCAACGGATACATTGATAACACCTACTCTAATACTATCCGGAAGATTTGCGACCATCGTATTGCCAAAATAATCGACCGGACTTAAACCTGTATTACACCGGCATGTAGGAGGAACAGCAGTATACCAGGAACCTTCGGTTCTTCCCAGATTTGAACAATCAACCGCCTCCATAACCTGGAAACGGTTATCTACTCTCTTGTCCTGTTCTTCAATTGTTCCCTGCCCCTCCATATTTGATTGTCCAAAACATAAGAAAATATAAAAATTCGGATCGGGTTTCGTCTGAGCGGATAAATTAGCAACCATAGATATATTTAATATAATAACCATTAATGAAAAAATTATTTTAGAATAAACAGAATTTGTAACTGAAACTTCCATTATTTTATTTGCCTTCATTTTATTATTAAAGTATCGCATTTTTAGACTTACTTAAAAGATTCCGATAATACCAATGTATATTCTTTGCCGGCCGCAGTTTGAAACTCATATAGATAACTTTTCTTCAACTCGACAGGATTGATCTTTGCTTCAGGAGAAATCAAGGGCTGCTTAATATCCGGTACTATGAAAAAGGGATTTGGGTTTTCTCCTTCTGCTTCTTCAAGTTTAAATTCATCTTTGGGTGAAAGCTTATCATATGATCTTACCCTGCAGTTTCCCCCCAGTAAAGATTTAATTTTTATCTTTAGAACTTTACTGTTTTTCCATTCAATATTGATTATAAACCCGCCCCTTGCCTTTAAGCCGCTTACATTCCCGTTTTCCCACGCATCGGGAAGTGAAGGAAGAATGAAAATAAACCCGTCATGGCTTTGTAAAAGCATTTCGGCAATGCCTGCAGTACATCCGAAATTGCCGTCAATCTGAAAAGGCGGATGAGCATCAAACATATTTGGATATGTACCTCCTGATTTTTCATCAGCGGCAACCGGTTTTATTTGATCTTTAATTAATTTATATGCATGATTTCCGTCAAGAAGCCTAGCCCAGAGATTTACTTTCCAGCCCATCGACCAGCCTGTTGATTCATCCCCTCTGTGAATTAAAGAAGTCTTAGCTGCTTCAAAAAGTTCTGGAGTGCGAAAAGGTGAAATTTGGTTGGCGGGATACAATCCGTATAAATGGGATACATGTCTATTATGATCGTCCGGGCTGTCCCAATCATGAAGCCATTCCTGCAGCTGCCCCCAATGTCCAATCTGCATTGGAGCGAGTCTTTTCAGTTTGGAATTTAGGATTTTGACAAAGCCTCTGTCTTTTCCTAAGATATTTGTAGCATTGATAGTTTCAGTAAATAAATCAAATATAAGCTGATTATCAATCGTAGCGCCTGCAGTAATAGAATATTCCGGATGAACTGAAGGAGAATTTTCAGGAGAAACGGAAGGAGATACCACAAGCCATTTATGTTCAGGTTCTTCTATTAAAAAATCATTAAAAAATTCTGAAGCACCCTTCATTACAGGATAAACTGAATCTAAAAAATTTCTGTCTCCGTTATAAACATATTTATACCACAACTGCTGACAGAGCCATGCACCTCCGCACGGCCACATTCCCCAATAAGCTCCGTCAATTGCACCAGTCATTCTCCATAAATCGGTATTATGATGTAGCACCCATCCATGAGCATTATACATTTCCTTTGCAGTTTCACTTCCTGTAACCGAAAATTCTTTAATCATTTGAACCAGCGGATCACTCATCTCCGAAAGATTTGCTGCCTCCGAAGGCCAGTAATTCATTTCAGTATTAATATTCACTGTATATTTACTATCCCATGGAGGATAAAGCTTATCATTCCAGATTCCCTGAAGGTTTGCCGGTTGTCCTCCTGGCTCCGAACTGGATATCAAAAGATATCTGCCGAATTGAAAATATAAAGAGACAAGCTGCGGGTCATTCCCGCTTGAAAATTCTTTTACCCTTATGTCCGTTGGGTTTTTAATAGAATCAGTAACCCCAAGATTAAGTTTGACACGGTTGAAATACTGTTGATAATAGGTAATATGATCTTTTAATGCTTCATAATAATTTTTCTTTAATGCCTCTGATAAATAATTTTCCGCTCGCTTAATCTGATCAGAATCAAGTTCATGATAATTTATAAAATTTGACGCAATAGAAATGTAAATTGTCGCTGTGTCTGCACCAGTGACAGATAAAGAAGTATCATTTGAAGTTATTTCTCCACCCTCGTTTAAAATCTTAACAAGAGAAGAAAATTTTAATTCTCCATTAATCCCCTCATGGTCAGTAGTTCTCCCATCTAATTCCAATTCGTCTTTATTGTGAATGGAAACAACAACTTTTTCAGGACTAGCCATTGAGGCAACAAAATTTATTTTTCCGGGCATATCTGCCGTAAGTCTTACAATTATTACCTGATCGGGAAAAGACGCAAAAATCATTCTCTTGAACAGAACACCATCAGCTTTATATTTTATTGTTGCTGTTGCTTCATTTAAATTCAATTCTCGGTAATAATCTGTATAGTTTTCTCTCTCAGGAAAACGTAAAATTAAACTGCCAGCTGTTTGATAAGGCATTCCCTGTGCGGTTTGAGATATAATGTCTTCGTTCGCCATGTTCTGAGCTTTTTCATACTCTCCTTCAAAAATTAACTTTCTGATCACCGGCAACGCTTTTAACGCTTTAGGATTGATATTATTATAAGGGCTTCCAGCCCAAATTGTATTTTCATTCAATTGAATTTGTTCCTCAGAAGGATTCCCGAAAATCATTGCACCTAATCTGCCATTCCCTACCGGAAGTGCTTCTACCCATTTTTCGGCAGGTTTATTGTACCAAAGTTTCAATAAGGAATCATTTTGAGCACTTGCATCATAGATTACTCCGAGACTAAACATAAAAATTAGTAATGCTTTTTTCACAATTACTCCTATCTTTTGACCAAATGCAGTAACACCATTAATATTATTTGTATTTATATAATCTTACCTTTTGAATACTGAAAGTATTTCCAGGTAAATCCATATGCCTTCCTTGATGACTTTGATCTCCATTCATATGACGGCCGGCAATCCATTTACCGTCAATAAATTTTCCTTCTTCCATGCTTCCAATTCCTGCAATTGAATTGTCATTTGAACTGGTTTCAAATGTTACTATTAATCCTCTGCCCGCTATATAGAATTCATCCGGTGATATCATTATTATCATTCCTCCATATCTAGGATTCTCTCCTTCGGTATGCGGTGCATATCGCCAGCTATATGCATGATGGAAATTAAAAATATAATCTCCCAATTTGATCTCAGCTGTTTGATAAACACTATCCAGCAGAACTCCTGCCATTGTTCCCATTCCTTGTTTAGCAATAATCAAAGGTGTAAGCTGCCCCAATATTTCATATCCTTTTGATACCTGATTGTTTTCAGGGTCATTAAGGGATTCTATTGAAAATGGACTATAGCCCATTGCGTTGAGTTGACCGAAAGCGTAAAAAGCATTTGCTGCACTTTGATCATTTCCAACTTCAGGGATGAATAAAGGATTAGAATAATTGCTTTTCCCATCTAAAGGAATATAATATTTAGTACTCCACTCAACAAAATCTGGGAAATAAATATCAGGGGAAAGAAAATCTATTTGAGGAGATGCAGCTTTCCATATATCAAAAAGATGCGGTAATGGTCCGGCGCTTGGATATTGCCCCGGTTTATATCCGGGACGAATTAATGCTGCATTTACATACATTGGCAGGGGATATTCTTTTTTACCTGCAGCAGCTACATAATTTGTATACCTCGCATAATTCCATGCCATAAAAACTTCATCGGTACTTAAGCTTTTCCCAAAAATATCTTCCCAGCTGCCTTCTGTCTTGAATCCGTTTTTCTCCCATAAATCGTGTAAAAATGGATTCAGTTTGCTTTTATTTTCATTTAAATATTTTATAAACTCTTTAGGTACTGATGAATTAAATGCTTCATTTGCACTTTTGCAGTAATCTCTTGCATCCGGAATCATACCAATTTCATTTTCCACCTGGACTAAGACAACTGTCTGATCTTTCTCATCAAATGAACGTATGTGTTTCATCAGATTTGCAAAAGTATGTGCATCAGTATCTCTATTTGTATTACTAAAAGCCGTGAGTATTTCTTCTGCTTTTCCATCCTTTTGACGGGCTCTGGGAAATCTTTTTTCATCGGTTTTTATCCAGAAAGGTACATAACATGACATGCTGTTCTTCCATGTACCGAACCAAAGGAACACCAGTTTAAGGTTATTCTGCCTGGCTGATGTTATTATACTGTCTATAAGAGAAAAATCAAATTCTCCTTCTTTTGGTTCTATAAGTTCCCAATAAACAGGAACTACAAGGGTATTTAAATGCATCTCCACTGTTTTAGGCCAAATCTTCGCCATATAATTTAAATCCGACGCACTTGAATTCCCTGTTTCCCCGGCAAGCATTAAAAAAGGTTTTCCTTTAACTATAAGCTGAAATGTATTATCACGCTTTTCTAAATGCGGAATGGCTTCATTTTGTACCTGCAGATTTTTTTGAGCAGTTAATGAAGATAATGAAAATATTAAAAATAGAAATAGCTTTTTCATTTTGGTCTGCTTTTTAAGCTATTCGTAAATAAAACAGCCCCGATAAAATCGGGGCTGTATCTACCTTATAAAATATCTCTTTATTTCAAAGAGAAATCTGACACGCAGATTATTTCAACAGCATTAATTTCTTAACACTAACAAAATTACCAGCTTCTATTCTATAGAAATAAACACCTGAAGCTAAATTTGAAGCGTTAAAATTAACTGTATGATAACCTGCTGCTAAATTACTATGCAGCAATTCTGCAACTTTCCTTCCCAGAATATCATAAACTACTAAACTAACGTCTCCGGCTTGAGGTAAACCGAATTTAATTGTAGTTGTCGGATTAAACGGATTTGGATAGTTTTGACTCAAGGAATATACAGTTGGTAAACCTTCGGTTCCATTGAGATCATCAACACCGCTAATGGTACCTGTATCAATTTGCACATCAGTAATATTCATTGCGGTTATAGAGTTTCCTGCATCTAGTGCGAAAGCAATTGAGTTAAATTTACTAAGACTGTGGGTATCGGTTGCTTCTGCTGCCAATGCATACTTTCCATCTTCTTTTATAAAGTTGAATTTAACTAATTGTCCTCCGGTAGACATTGGAGTAATCGATACATTAAAGTCGTAAATTCCGGCTCCGCTTGTTGATGGATCTGGTGTCTTACTTCCAAGCGCATAGTTATTAGAACCTTCCGGACTTAGCCATACATTATCCATAATACCTCCCCAGGTACCCGTTCCTCCTCCCCAGGTAACAGCTCCATTAGAACCGCTTTGAGGAATAAACAAATATCCGGTGCTGTGATTATCTGTTCCTGTCCATCGAGTTGAATCTGGTAATGTTGCGGCTGTCGTATCAAGGATATAAGTTTTGGCACTATCCGTATTGAACACACCAAAACGGAAACTACCTGATTTAGCAAATCCTCCACTAACAAATTCTACTTTTCCGGATATTTTAAGAGGTTTAGCTGCAGTTGGAGTATATGTTTGAAATTCACCGCGTAAAGCTGCCCAATCAGTGTTAGGTGCATCACCCGAAATAGTAGCATTCCCGAATACTTCTCCAGGAGTAAACGACCATCCGCCCATTTTTCCTCCGAAGAATCCCCATTTATCTACATAATATGCCTGGAATGGAGCATCAGGAACAGTAATCGGATCACCTATATCTATCTTAGCTCCAATAATATTAAATTGAGTCTGTTCACCATCCTTGGTCCAAAAGCCAATACCATTTAATTTATTAGTTACTGCACGAGCCATAACCGTGCCGCCAAACCAGTATGTGGTTTGTACACCGGCTGCATGCGTTTTCTCTATATACCATCTTACTTCGTTTGTAGTATCATTTACCTGCTGAACTGAAACAGCCCAGTTATATGTTCCAGCATCAATTATTGCAAGGCGCGGAGCCTGGTTTACCACCGGCCCAACAGGACCGCCACCATTACTATAGGTACTTGACCAGTTACCGTTTATAATTGACCAAACCGAACCAACACCGCCGCCGCCATTCGGCTGGTCTGTGCCGCCGCTTCTTGGTGTAAATTCGTATCCGTAGTATTTTTTAGGACTTGTCCATCTAGCAGAGTCGGTTAATGGATTATTTAGTTTTGCACTGTCTAAATATGTTATAGCGTAACGAAGTGCAGTATAGGAAGCACCGGGGCTGCCTACAAATTCCATTTGACCGCTGACTTTAATAGCTTTACCTGTAGGTATTGGAATATCCTGTCCAAAACCGCCGTATAAAGACGAACCGTTCGTCGCCATTGGTTGTGTACCACCTATACCGGCATCACCAACAACTGTGTTCGAATCATTCAATACCTTCCATGCATATCCTAGACCATCTTCACCCCACTGATCGATATAGTATGCTTGCCATGGTGCTTCAGGAACTGTAATCGGATCACCTATATCTATCTTAGCTCCAATAATATTAAATTGAGTCTGTTCACCATCCTTGGTCCAAAAGCCGATACCATTCAATTTATTAGTTACTGCACGAGCCATAACAGTGCCGCCAAACCAGTATGTGGCTTTGTACACCAGCTGCATGCGTTTTCTCTATATACCATCTTACTTCGTTTGTAGTATCATTTACCTGCTGAACTGAAATAGCCCAGTTATATGTTCCAGCATCAATTATTGCAAGGCGCGGAGCCTGGTTTACCACCGGCCCAACAGGACCGCCACCATTACTATAGGTACTTGACCAGTTACCGTTTATAATTGACCAGACCGAACCAACACCGCCGCCGCCATTCGGCTGGTCTGTGCCGCCGCTTCTTGGTGTAAACTCGTATCCGTAGTATTTTTTAGGACTTGTCCATCTAGCAGAGTCGGTTAATGGATTATTTAGTTTTGCACTGTCTAAATATGTTATAGCGTAACGAAGTGCAGTATAGGAAGCACCGGGGCTGCCTACAAATTCCATTTGACCGCTGACTTTAATAGCTTTACCTGTAGGTATTGGAATATCCTGTCCAAAACCGCCGTATAAAGACGAACCGTTCGTCGCCATTGGTTGTGTACCACCTATACCGGCATCACCAACAACTGTGTTCGAATCATTCAATACCTTCCATGCATATCCTAGACCATCTTCACCCCATTGATCGATATAGTATGCTTGCCATGGCGCTTCAGGAACTGTAATCGGATCACCGAGTTCAGCTTTGACTCCGGTTAAATTAAACTGAGTCTGTGCACCATCCTTAGTCCAAAAGCCGATACCATTGAACTTATCAGTTACCGCACGAGCCATAACAGTACCGCCAAACCAGTATGTGGCTTGTACACCAGCTGCATGCGTTTTCTCTATATACCATCTTACTTCGTTTGTAGTATCATTTACCTGCTGAACTGAAACAGCCCAGTTATATGTTCCAGCATCTATTACTGCAAGGCGCGGAGCCTGGTTTACCACCGGCCCAACAGGACCGCCGCCATTACTATAGGTACTAGTCCAGTTACCGTTTATTATTGACCAAACCGAACCAACACCGCCGCCGCCATTCGGCTGGTCTGTGCCGCCGCTTCTTGGTGTAAACTCGTATCCGTAGTATTTTTTAGGACTTGTCCATCTAGCAGAGTCGGTTAATGGATTATTTAGTTTTGCACTGTCTAAATATGTTATAGCGTAACGAAGTGCGGTATAGGAAGCACCGGGGCTCCCTACAAATTCCATTTGACCGCTGACCACAACTGCTTTATCCATGGTTGGTTTAAGAGTATCGAAACCACCATACAAAGACGACCCGTTCGTCGCCATAGGTTGTGTACCGGCTATGCCGGCATCACCGGGTGCCGTAGATGCATCATTTAGTACCTTCCAAGCAAATCCTAGACCGTCCTCACCCCATTGAGCAACGAGTGTTGTATCTACAGCACGCAAAACTGCAATATCATCCACATATAGAGTATCTATTTTTGTTGTTGACGTACCCTTTCCGGACATCTGCAATCCAATCCTTTGCAAAGGAGAAGCAAGAGCAGGTAGAGTTACACCAACGCTATTCCACTGATCACCCGTAATGGATGTCCCATTAATCCATTTGCTATGCCAGGTCCAGCCGGAACCGTCCTGCCAGAAGACCTGTATACCATTTACATCTGTAGTATCATTATTTGAAACCCAGATCCAAAAATTTAAACTATCACCTTCCTGTGGTTTATACGTGTCATTCTGAAGATTTAACTCCGTCACTGAAGCTGAAGTTTGCACCAGCAACATGGATTTAGTACCTCCATGATACTGGTTTGCACTTAAGCTGGCTGTAGTACTAGTCCCAGCCGCCCAGTTACCCATAGATGATTCAAAATCCCATGATTGAACAACCTGACTCTGTGCCTGGAGCAAATTTGCACCAGATAGAAAAAAGAACAAACTAAAAAGAATCATGTATGTAATTCTTTTCATATTTCCTCCTAACTTGATTAAAAAAATAGACTTAGAGATTTTTCTAAAGCATTATGAAACAATATAGAAATCAAACGTTTTGTTATAAATTTTCCACCTCCTCTTATTTTAAGCATTATTTATAAATTAATTTTTTAATCCTTTTTATTTAGAGAAAAACCTCCGGGGTTTGTAAATCCCCGGAGGTTTGGATTACTATTTCATCAATACAAATTTCTTCGTAATAGTTACATTATCAGATTGCAGCCTGTACATATAAACACCGCTGGCTAAATTTGCTCCGTTAAAAGTAGCTTCATAATTCCCGGCTTTTTGATTACCGCTGAACAATATACCAACTTCCTGCCCGAGAAGATTATATACTTTCAAAGTTACAAATGCACTCTTCGGAACCGAATATTCTATTTTGGTTTCCGGGTTAAACGGATTCGGATAATTTTGACTAAGCTTAAATTCGAATGGAACTGAACCTTTTACTTCTTTTACACCAACTGCCCCTGGATCAGTACCGGTTTCAAGCCAGGTATTAATCCGGGTATGTTCAGCACCTTCCTGTGCCGCCCACTGGGTATATTCGTCTGGCCACCAATGGTATAAATCTCCTAACGGAAGACTACTCATTGAAGCGGTCTTTAAATTCGCGTTAGTATAGGATAAATCTTCCTTAAGAGGCCATTTTTGTCCACCATTAGTATCATATTGAGCAAAATTCCATGCCCATTGTATATTTGTATTATCACTCCATTTACGATTTAAGAAATCCTTTAATGAGTCGAGATTAATTGGTGGATTAATAAAACCAGGATCAAGACTATCCAGGTTAGCTTTATTCATAAATGGCCAAGCTTTACTTCCGTCGGTATTAGTTGAATCAAACATTGTAATGGTGAGACCATTAAACATCGGTTGAGGCACGGGTATATCGTCATCAAGTCTTTGCTGATGCTTGCTTTTACTGGAGGGGCAATTTACCATCCAATCAATCAGCCACGGTTCCAAATAATAGTTGTTATTAACAAATAGTACGTGGCGATCCGCCTCGGTGAATGGAACATCAAATCCGAAACCAGTGCTTATTGAACTGCTATCTATAGGAACTATATCGATAGTTCCTCCATTAGCTCCGCCAGGTGCTGATGGAATGCGGCCATACATAAATGTATTAATAAATAGTGAGTTTGTTACATACATATTATGCCACCATCCGGATTCTAATGCATACATAACAACATCATAGAATGTACAGTGGTTAAAGAAGACGTTATCTCCGTATACTCCTGCTTCCTGCATATAAACATAGCCTATATTTGCAAAGGTGCAATTTTCAAACATAAGGCTGTCAACATGCAGACCTGTAGCTGCATAAGGGACAGAAACTGCCCTGCTGTAATATCTGAAATGAACATCTGTGCAATTTCTAAAATAGCAGTTGTTGAAAAACCCTTTGAAATGGGTTGCGTATGGTTGTACGGCACCGCTGGAACTTTGATTTACATAATCAAACATAACATTATCAAATTCACAGCGTCCGCCTGAAACTGTAGCCGAATCGCCTACACGTATAGTTGAACCATAGCGTGTACCATCAAGACTAGCCCATAATAACCAGACATTTTTCATTTTAATCTCACCTGCAACATCAAAAAGATATGTTTTACTGGGAGCTGTACTGGCAGTCCAGCAAATCATAGGCGGTGCAGTTTCCTGTGTATTTCCGGGCGGGTCAGCTTCAATATCAAGAACTCCTCCTGGAGGAGTGGTTATAGTGCCGCTGAGAACATATACACCATAAGGTTTTAATTTGAAAATCGTATTTGATAAAGTACCATTATCAATCACTGCCTGAACAGCATCATTTAGCGTTCCCTCATTCCCGGTATCAAAAAAATCCGGGACTTCAACGATAGTCTTTTGAGCGAATAAAAACGATGATAAGAGAAATGTAAAAAGAAATAACCTATTAAAAAGATTCATATTTGACCTCATGAAATTTATAAAATAATATATATTAAAGAATTCAATATCATAAACGATATCTAACTCCAAGATTGGCAGTTAGTCCATAGTTTTGTTCATTAGTGAAGCCGTCAATCGTTTGTTGGGCTGATGTATTAGTTTCACTATTGAGGTTGTTTAAATCCAGATAAAGTTCGATTCCATACCAAGGAAGTACCTGCCTGGCTGAAGCATCAATTCTGAAATAATCTCTTGTAAAACCGTCCTGTTCAGGAAAATTTCCAACATTGCTAACAGCATTACCCTGGAAGAGGAAGGATAAACGAGCAGAAAACCCCTGAAAATCATAACCGATATAGGCATTCATAATATCATTAGGCTGATCAATTAAACGCCCTGCCCGTGTACTATCAAAGACCTGTGTAATTGTCGAACGAGGAGGGATAATAGTTGTCCTTGTATTTCTCCAGGGATATGTGGCTGATGAAGAAATATGAGAGTAATTAATGCCGAGGACTATACCATTAAATGGATTAGGTAAATACCAGAATCTTGTTTGAAGATCAAGCTCAACGCCCCTTACATAGGCAAGATATGGAGTATTAATATAAGTGGACAAAGATGCTCCTTTTACAGGAGTTGCTCCTCCGATATTAAAGTCAGTAATAGTAGAAAGTCCATTAGGCGCTGTTCCATAAAGCGAATATTGGGTTGCATAGGTAAAGTTTTTTATTTCCTTATAAAAACCGGCTATTGAGAAAAGTCCCAATTCGTTACTGTGTAAAGTAAAAATAATATCACTATTATAAGCTTGTGCAGGTTTGAGATCAGGATTGCCTGCGGTAACACCACCTAAAGTATAGCTTATGGTGAAATGAGGTGAAAGTTGATGATAATCCGGTCGGGACAGAGTCTGTGTATATGCAACCCGGGCGTCAAACCAATCGGTTATTTTATATCTTGCCTGAACCATCGGCAGCCAGAATTCATTTTTAGGCTGTGAGGAAACAAAAAAACGTTGCTGAGTCCTTGCATCTCGCCCATCCAACAAATTCCAGGCATCATAGACACCTTGAACCTTTTCATAACGTACACCTCCTACAATCATCAGGTTACTATAATTCAGCTCGGACATGAGGTAACCTGCATAATATTTTTCGATGTACTTGTAAGTATTCGGTAATGTCTGAAAGTAACTATCATACCATCCGCCGGGTTGAGTTGCTGATGCATTATATGAACTAAATTGAGGATTATCAGCTAAAAAATTTATTAAATCAGTTAATAGACTGGGGTTATTAGCCCATACTAAACCGCCAAACTTGTCATTTAGAAAACTATCTTTATAAATAGAAGCATCGATTGTAGTAAAACTGGTCGCAGGAAAACGACCAACACTGCTATTATAAATCAAATTTGGATGTCGGGCAAGGATTCCATTTGAAATCGCTGTCTGGATATCATTTGTTCCGGCTATAGTTGCATACGGGGTATTTTGAGAATTATGGTGATAAACATAGTTGTATGTGCCGCCAGCCTTAAAATATCCAGAAAGAACATTTCCTAAATTTAATGGAAATTTAAAATCTCCTTTATAGGTTTGTCCGATTTCCTTATAATCGGAACTAAAACGAGTTAGTGTATTTAAAAAAGTATTATCTGTACCTCCGTAACTAATAAGGGAAGTCAAGTCCTCAGGTACAGTATTAGGTATTGAACTCCCGACTCCTCTTGTTTGCCGAAACTCGGATTGAGGTGCTGCAGGCAAATTATTTCTGGAATAATTATTTGCAGCTTTAAGATCAACAGACATAAATCCAAGATCGTATGTAAAGCCTAATGAATTAAGCATTAGATCAACATTATTATCTCCCTCACGATATGTGAAAATCAGATCATTTGTTAAACCGGAATAATCGTACTGTGTTCTATATTCATTATATTGAGAATTCAAGCGACTTAACAAATTAACAAACTTAATGGAACCTGAAGGTAGCCGATAGTCAAGAATCAGATTTCCGCCATAACGTTTCCTGGTTTCAAAATGACGGTTAAGTTGTACATTTGTAACCCTAACTGGAAGATACCCATTTGTGCCAGGCTTGTCTGAAGTAATTTCATAGCCGGCATTCATGTTATCTGCATTACGATCATAACTTTCTATATTTCCCAGCACGTAAACACCAAGTTTTTCATCAAAGAATCGTGTACTTGCAGAACCTACAGCCCTATAATTGCTGTATGTTTTACTCTTTGCTGTATAGCCGGATTGCCAAAGAAGGTCTGCGTGTAATTCCGGTGGTGCTTCCCTCAATTCCATATTAACAACACCGCCTATTGCATCAGCATTAAGATCGGGGGTTAATGCTTTATATACCGATATTGTTTTAATCATATATGGAGACATCAAGGAAAGGTCTACACTTCTGTCGTTACTTATTTGCCCTGCTGTACCACCCTGGGAAGTTATTCCAATCTGAGTACTCCCTGTAGATGCAAGCGAAATTCCTCCAATGGTAATTTGATTGTATTTAGGAGCCAAACCTCTAATTACAATTTTGTTTGCTTCACCGGAACTCTGAAGTGTAGAGACACCGGGTAAACGGCTAATAGCTTGCGCAGCGTTAAAATCAGGAAGTTCCTGAATTCTTGCTTCCGAAACGATATTTGAAATTTTATCGGATGTTAGTTGCTGCTGGATAGCAGATATCTGTCCCTGAGCCTGTGCAGTAATCGTTACTGTTTGACCTTGAATCGCTTGTGCAGTTAAATAGAAATCATGTTCCAATGTTCTATTGGCAGTTATTGTAACTTCCATTGAAATAGAATTATATCCGATGTAAGATATTGTTATATTCTGAGTACCTGCAGGAATATTGCGGATTATATATTTGCCATCCAGATCCGAAGCAGCACCAAGACTTGAATTCTTTATTATTATATTAGCTCCTGTCAACGGATCTTTTGTGTCTTTATCAAAGACCTTTCCCCTAATCGACCCGGTTTGAGCAAAACCGGAAACTTGCAGTGTTAATAATAAAATTAAAATAAGTGCAGAAGTAAGCTTACTTCTAATACGGTAAAAATCAATCCTCATATAATTTCCTCCTCAGAAAATTTTTACTTATTTTTAGAAGATCTTTAACACCATCAAACCCTTTGATTATTAATAATTATTTCTTTTCTAATACTAGGCATTAATCTTGTAACTCTACCATGCAAAAACAATTCCTTTAAAATAGTCTTTTTTCACAAACCAACCTTAAATAGGTATGATATTAATTGAATCGGTTCAATATTATAAAAATAAATTCAAAAAGGCAAGGATAAAACTCCCTTTCACTTCCCTTTTTTATTCATATCTTCTCTTTACAATCAAAACTTTTCTTCAATGGATATGGTCTTCTTTTTATATAATTTAATATTTAATGTAATACCCTGGATGATTGCCTTATAACTAGTTCAGTCTCTAATACAACTTTTTCAACAGGTAATAATTTATGCGATTCAATATTTCGAATTAATATTTCTGCTGCTTTCTTTCCGATCTCAATCTGCGGGGCTCTAATCGTTGTTAAAGGAACAGGATATATTTTTGCATAATAGATATCATCATTTCCTATAATAGATATGTCTTCGGGCACCCGGATATTTAATTCCCTTAAGGCATTCATAACTGCCAATGCCTGCTGATCATTAAAACAGACTATGGCGGTTGGATAATCATCCTGGTTCTTATTCTTGAAATACTCTAACGATTTATAGAAACTTTCATCATAACTGGAGCCGACCGAATAGATCATGTTTTTGTTAAAAACCAATGGACTTTCACTGAAAGCATGCCTGAAACCTTCTATTCGTTCCTGTGTATGAGAAGATTGGGGCGGCCCGGCAAAGTGAACTATTTTTTTATGCCCGCTCTCAATTAAATATTTTACAGCCTGCTTTATCGCTTTCAAATTATTTATTGCTACAACATTTGCTTGAATTCCTTTTACATCTTCTAATAAGACAAAAGGATAATTAATCATTTTCAATTTAAATAAATGCTCTATTTCCGAACTTCCCTCAACTATAGGGGCTATAATAGTTCCCTTAATATCTTTAGTAGAAAACAGATGGGAAAACTTCTTCTCACATTCATGGTCATTCTCTGAACTCGTAACAAATACAGAATATCCTTTGTCGTTAGAATATTCCTTTACTCCGGTTGCAATGGAAGTATAAAAAGGATAGTTCAAATCTTTTATTATTATGCCGATGCTTTTATACTGGTTCCCGTTCTTTAAATTCCTGGCTACTCCCTTCGGCCGGAAGTTCAGTTCCTTCATTATATCAAGTATGTGATCTCTTGTTACCGGCTTAACGGTATTTTTTGCATTAATAACTGCAGATACAGTCCCCTTCGATACCCCTGAAATCTTTGCTACATCTTCAATGGTTATTTTTTTCATTAGGTTTTTTAACACTTTATTATAAGCATTGTAAATTGGGAAGTAAAAGAATTATATTTCCTCCGCCAGAAATATCATTATATCCTCAACCCCAATTTCTTAATTTAAGCAAGTTTTAATTAATATAATTGAACCGTTTCAATAATATTAAAGAATTAAACTCAAAAAGGCAAGGATGAAATTACTTTTTCTATACCTTCTACAGTATTTTTAACACCGAAGGTGTGATATTATTATAGATAATATAAAATAGAGTAATACACAAATTTTATTGTATAAAATATGAAATAACGTACCCTCAACCCCGAAGGGGTGATATTATTGTAGAAAATATGAAATAACAGTATCCTCAACCCCGAAGGGGTGAAATAAATAATAGACTCTTCGCTCCCCCTCTTTTTACCTATTTAAAATTTATATTCGACAACAATGCTTTAATCTATTTTCTAATGGCAGGTTTATAGTTCTTTGCTTCATCAAGCAAATCTTCCCTTCTATCTTTACTTAATTCCTTTGAAGTCATAAAGGATTGCAGCGTGACATCCATTTGCTGTATTAGATTTCGTTTATAATATTTGGGAGCAAATACTGAACCATCCACCATATAAATTCTTTTTGTTTTTTCATCAAAAAAAGTGTAATTGATAAAAGGCCCTCCCATTCCCTTTATATTAAGATCCCATAGTCCTTGCGTAAGTATAGCATACCTTCCGTTAAAATTTATTTCATTTGTAGTATAATAATCAGAGGCAATAACTACATATGAACTGTCATCGGCAGTCCTGTAATATTTTTTTGTCATCCTATCTCTAATAGCATGTATAGAATCGGAATTCAAATAAACGGGGGAGGCATTATCTATCCAATGAACAAAAATCCACCTTTCCATATCACTTCCCGGGGCTCTCCTAAGCCATACAAAATTATCTTCGGGTCTATTCAGTGCTACCTGATAATCTGCTTGCACATATATTATCCAGCCGTAATTTTTTAAAAGCATCCCCTCAATATCCTGTTGCTCATAAGACGGGCTGTAAAGGCTTGCCGATAATCTCTTATCTGAGATCTTTTGAAATGCATAAAGAAGATTATCTCTATTATTTATTATTTCATTTTGTAGTCCCTGCATTGTTTCAGCAGTCAAAATCATTACAAGCTGATCTTTTGCCCATAGATTATATTTGTTTACATATATATTCTTTTCCTCTTTTATCTTCTCTTTTGCCGTGGAATCCATTATGGCATTTATAAACTTTGAAGTAGTTGAATTTGAATTCAAGGGTGCAACTATAATTAAATTTTTGCTTTGTTTGTATCGTTCTAGCTGGTTCGGAGATATCCTTTGAAGTAAAAATAAATTTTCCGGCTGAGGAGTATAAATTAACTTTTCAAAGGTTGAATCTAATGCGGGTTTTAATTCATTAAATTCGGCAGAATCAGCAACTACATAAATTTCATCTTCCGGTCCTTTTGCAGGTTCATTTGATGGACTGCAAGATATTAAAGATAAAACGGAAAAAGTTAATATTACAAATGTCAGAGCTTTTATCATTTATTTTAACCTGCTGCTATTTATCTGATTATTAATTGTAAATTGGGCAAGAGTATTAAATATAATAACCACATTGATATTCCTATTGAAATCGGAATAGAGAGATTATCATCGGCAATCCCGAAAGAGATATTTTCTACAATTGCACCTATTGCTGCCGCAGTGAATCCAATTATATATTCTAATAATAACCCATCTACCTTAGGGGTAAATAAAACAACTATAATTGCACTAATAAAAAAAGCTAAAGTTCCCTCCAGGCTCTTGGATAGGAATTTATGTTTCCCGTATTTGCGTCCGATTAATGCTGCCACCGAATCACTTATTATTAAAATACTGAATGCAGTTATAAATAAAATTTTGGGAAATGCAATCACACAAATAAGGGCAGATATAAAAACGTATGTAGCTCCATTGAGGTTTCTTTTCTGGATGTCTATTTCATGCTCTCTTAAAAGAAAACCAAAAACTGAATTGAATAATTTACCAGCGAAAGGGAAAAAAATTCTTGAAATGTCTATTACTAAAGCAACAAGTGTGATAATACTTAAGATTATTACCGCACTTGTTTTAGATATGAAATAATATATTATAGGTATTGATAATGAGCAAAGATGAATTAACTTTCTTAATATTTCATCTCTGTAATCTATAGAACCTCTATCACTTTGAATCATCTTTTGAGAAAGGTTCTTTCAATTTACGTTTATCCAAAAGTTTCTTCACATGTTCAGGTATCTCGGTCTTGTTTTCATCTTCAATACCTCCGTTCTTTTTAAGAGGGGGAAGTTCTTCACCACGTATTAATGCATCAATTTCTTCTGCATCGAGGATCTCTCTTTCAAGCAGCTCTTTAGAAAGTATATGAAGAAGAGAAACATTGTCCCTTAAAATTTGTTCTGCTCTCTTCATCGATACATTTACGATCCTTCTAATTTCATCATCGATTTCAATTGCAGTTTTTTCACTGTAATCCCTATGCTTCTGAATTTCCCTGCCTAAAAATATTTCTTCCTCTTTAGCCCCGTAACTTAATGGTCCCAGCTTATCGCTCATTCCCCATTCACATACCATCTTTCGAGCAATACCGGTTGCTTTTTCAATATCATTACCGGCACCGGTTGTATAATGATCAAAAATCAATTTTTCTGCCGCACGTCCTCCTAGAGCATAAGTAATAATGGATTCAAGATATTCTTTTGAATATGTATGTTTTTCATCAATGGGTAAATAGCTTGTAACACCGAGCGCCCGGCCTCTTGGTATAATTGTAACTTTATGAACCGGATCCGCATCAGGGAGCATACGGGCTACCAAAACATGTCCAATTTCATGATATGCAGTAGTCTTTTTTTCTTCTTCGGATATAATTAAACTCTTTCTTTCCATACCCATCATTACTTTATCTTTTGCTTCTTCAAAATCAATCATTTCAACTTTTTTCTTATTTTTTCTTGCGGCAAGTAATGCTGCTTCATTAACAAGATTTGCTAAATCTGCACCGGCTAAACCGGGCGTTCCTTTAGCAAGGATTTCTAAATTTACATTCGGATCAAGTGGAATATTTCTAGTATGAACTTTCAAAATTCCTTCTCTTCCTTTTACATCAGGTCGGTCTACAACAACCTGTCTGTCAAATCTTCCCGGTCGTAATAAAGCAGGATCCAATACATCAGGACGGTTAGTTGCAGCAATAATTATCACTCCGCTATTCTGTTCAAATCCATCCATTTCAACTAGAAGCTGATTAAGGGTTTGCTCCCTTTCATCATGACCACCTCCCAGTCCTGCTCCTCGGTGTCTTCCTACTGCATCAATTTCATCGATAAAAATAATACAGGGAGCATTCTTCTTTCCCTGTTCAAATAAGTCTCTTACTCTGCTCGCTCCTACACCTACAAACATCTCAACGAAATCAGCACCTGAAATTGAAAAGAAAGGGACTCCGGCTTCTCCTGCAACAGCCCTCGCTAATAATG
Source organism: uncultured Ignavibacteriales bacterium (assembly GCA_963848195.1). Lineage (GTDB taxonomy): Bacteria > Bacteroidota > Ignavibacteria > Ignavibacteriales > Ignavibacteriaceae > CAVQBP01. The sequence goes on from CAWKCY010000005.1 coordinate 382,016, forward strand.
TCTTTCCTGTTCCCGGAGGGCCTAATAATAATACTCCTCTCGGTATTTTACCGCCAAGTTTTTGAAATTTTGTCGGCTCTTTAAGAAATTCTATAATTTCATGCAATTCCATTTTTGCTTCATCTGCACCTGCTACATCTCTAAATGTAATTTTTTGCCCCGACTGTGTAATCAATTTAGCTTTACTTTTTCCAAAAGAAAAAATTCCGCGGGTTCCGCCGCCCGATCCCTGCATCCTGCGCATAATTAAGATCCAGACTCCAATTATAATTATCCATGGGATAAAACCAAGCAAAACATTAAGCCATTCATTTGATTCTTTATCAAAAGTAAAATTTATATTCTTTGCCTTCCAGACCTCTTCCTGGTCCTTTATAATAGGTTCAGGCAGATAGACTGAAACTTTATCTACATCCTGTGTTCTGCCATTAATACTAAGCTTTTCTTTTGATGTTAATTCTGCTTTAAAATAATAATCATTAACATCTGATTTGGTAATATTAGCTTTTTGAATTTTATTTTCATTTAATAAACTTTGATATTGGTTATATGAAATATCTACATAATTTGAAGAATCATTCCTAAAAAGCTGCATAACTATTACTGCCGCAACAATTACCGCACCCCATCCAAAAACTAATCTTATTACCTTTGACCAATCAAAATTATCATCTGGTTTATTTGGACCGCCGTTGCTCCCTTTGGGAGGTTTAGGCAGTGGTTTTTTATTATTATTATTTTCTGCCATGTAAAGTTTTCTGTTAATTAAAAAGTTCATTATTATCTATATTCTCCATTATTCATTATTCATTTAAAACATAAATGGATCTCAGGTTTCTGTATTTCTGCCCGTAATCCAATCCGTATCCGACTACGAATTTGCTGGGAATATTAAACCCAATATAATCAATTTTTACATTATTTCTAAGACTATTTGGCTTAACCAGCAGCGAAGCTACTTTCCAGCTTGCCGGATTTTCTCTTAATATTAATTCCTCAATGAATTTCATCGAGAGGCCTGAATCCACAATATCTTCCACTATTATTATATCTCTCCCGGTTATATCACAATTCAGCTCTTTTATTAATGTGACTTTACCTGATGAAATCTTTTCATCCCCATAACTCGATAATTTGAAAAAATCTATTTCACAATCAATACTTATATTTCTAATCAAATCGGCAAGAAATAAAAATGCACCATTTAATACTCCTATCAAAACAGGTGTTTTACCCGAATAATCAGCAGATATTTGCCCGCCCAGTTCCTTGATCCTTTTCTGAATTTTATCTTCGGGTAAAAAAGTTACGAATTTTTCCCCCTTAATTATTATTTCATCATCTTTTATATCAAGCATAATTCGTAAATTTTTCTTGTTTTTTCTGTTAATTTAAATCTTTCGTCCAATCTTAATCCGATTATCCAAACAATTTGATTATTGGATATCAAAACTAACTGTTTTTTCTTAAGAATGGAAGGAATTTTTACTTCATTTAAAAAATCGGAAACTTTTTTAGAACCCGGCTCATCAGTACCCAACTCTTTTAATCCTATGGGGAAAAATCGCTCTCCAGCCTTCCATCTCCTTATTTCAAACTCATCGGAACATCTATCAGCAGAAATATATTCCCTATTTTTTTCATTGGTTATTTTCACTTTATCTAATTGAATACTTTTTATTTGTAAAACTTTCCCATTTAACTTAACAGGTTCATCTATTCCAATTTTGTGGGGGACAAATACTTCTTCATCGAAAGATTTTTTTGAAATTAAAATTTCATTCCTTTCTTTAAAAGCAAAAAGATTTTCTGAAAGGTTTATTTTTTTGCCCGTCCTTGAATTTGCTAATAAAATTAATTTATCAATATCATTAAACGTCAATTGAACCAAAAAGTTTCTTTTAACAACTTCCTTTAAAAAATCGCCCCAGAATACTCTATCCAGAGATTTTAGTTTATCAGGAAATATCTTCAATATATTATGTTTTTTATTGAATTGAACGGCACTTAAAAACCGCTTAATCTTCTCCTCAACAAATAAGGAAAACCTCTTAAATATTTCCGAAGAATGAAACAGAGTATCTTCTAAAGAAGGGTTTAATCTTGATTTGATTAAAGGAACTATTTCATTTCGCAAAAAATTACGTTCATAATCACTGTTCAGATTGGTCTTATCGATCATGTAACTTAATTTATTTTTTTTCAGATAATTCAATATATCCTCTTTTGAAATGATAATTATCGGACGAATTATATTGTTCCTTTTTACAGGAATTCCTGAAATACCTCTAATGCCTGATCCTTTAATTAAATTTAAAAGTATAGTTTCAACATTATCGTTTGAATTATGCGCTGTAGCAATTTTATTAAATTTATTTTTTAATGCTGTGCTCTCTAATACCGAGTATCTTAGTTCTCTTCCGGCTTCCTCAGATGAAATTTTCCTTTTTTTTGCGAAAGCTTTTACATTTTTTTTAACAGGGAAATATCGAATTCTTAAATTGGAACAAATCCTACTGCAGAATTCTTCATCTTTATCAGCTTCTTTCCCTCTTAATTTATGATTTAAATGAAGTGCACCTAATTCAATTTGATATCTTTTTTTGAATTTATTTAAGAAGTGCAGTAAAAAAACCGAGTCGGGACCGCCGCTTAAGGCAATTAAAATTCTGTCTTTTTTTTCAATGAGATTCTTCTCATCAATAAACTTTATAACCTTCTGCTCAATATTTTTACTCAATATCTAAATCACGTGACCTCATAGAGGTCAAATTATTATAGAAAACAAACATTTTCACTCACTCTATATTATTAGAACTCATACCAATAAAAGGAAATCTCCCCTCCTCGGAGGGGTGCAGGGGTGGGTTAACAATTAAGCAATTTAACAATTAAACACCTGCCGGTTTACCTTCCATGATCCTTTCAACATATTTCCCGAGAACATCAAATTCGAGATTAACGGAATCCCCGACTTTCTTTTCGGAGAAAATAGTTTCCTTCCAGGTATGCGGAATAATTCCAACAGAAAAATTATTTTCACCAAGCTGTGCGACGGTCATACTTGTACCATCAATAGAAACCGATCCAACATAAATCAAATATTTAGCAAATTCAGCTGGGAAAGATATTTTTACAAAATGACTATTCGATAATTCTTCAATATCTTCAACAATCCCAATGGTATCTATATGTCCTAAAACAAAGTGTCCACCCAACCTTTCGTTTGCTTTCAAAGGACGCTCAAGATTTACTTTGTCTGTTATATTTGTCATACCAAGATTCGTTTTCTTTAAAGTCTCTTCGATAGTATCAACTGCAAATGTATTTCCATTTTTTTCAACAACAGTCAAACAGCATCCGTTAACTGCAATACTGCTCCCGATACTCATATCATCAGTAACTTTATTTGCACCTATCTTAAATCGAAAACCATCTCCTGTTTTAATCTTTTCCACAATACTTCCAACTTCTTCAACCAAACCAGTAAACATTATTTCCCTCTCAAAATTATTTCAAAAAACCTCCACTACCCCAACCTTCCATAACCCCATCATCCCACTACTCCAAAATTCCACCACTCCATCATTCCACCACTCCATCATTCCACCACTCCATCATTTCACTACTCCAACCTTCCACTACTCCACCATTCCATTACTCCATCATTCCATCACTTCCACTCACATTCCATCCTTCCACTACTCCAACCTTCCACTATTCCATCCTTCCACTACTCCACCATTCCCTAAATGACCAATGACCACCAAACTACTTGATCAGCTCAATCAATAAGTCATCCCCTATCTTCTCCGTATTTCTCACTCTTAATTTCAATGCATTTCTAATATTCTGCTTATTTATATTTCCCAGAAAAGAAATCCCGCAGCCAATTAACTTTGGAGTAATGAAAAGCATAATATCATCATACAAATTTTTCTTAATAAATGAAGTAAAAAGTTCCTTTCCCCCTTCTACAAGAATTGATGAAATATTAATTTTTGCCAATTCTTTTAATGCACTTTTTAAATTCAATCTGCCGTTAGCATCCTCTTTTACATAAATTATCTCAGCATTATTAGACAAAAGTTTTTTCACTTTTCCTTTTTTTTCAATACTCTTCTTAGAAGTCAGAACAATTAACTTTCCATCTTTATTATTCAACAGCAGTTTATATTTGCTGTTCACATCAAGATTAGTATCAAGGATAATTCTCCTTGGATTTCTTCCTTCCGCCAGTCTTACCGTTAGTTTAGGATCATCGCTCTTAACAGTACCATAGCCAACCATCACTGCATCATAACTTGCCCTAAGCTGATGCACAAATCTTCTTGAATCGATAGATGAGATCCATTTTGAATCTCCGGATTTATCTGCAATTTTACCGTCTAGAGTTTGAGCTGCTTTTAAAGTAATATAAGGGATTTTTTCGGTTATATATTTAAAGAAAAACCTGTTTAATTCTATACATTCATTTTCCATCACCCCGACCTTAACATCAATTCCAGCTGATTTCAATTTTCTGATCCCGCTTCCGCTGACCATAGGATTCATATCATTTGTGCCGATTACAACCTTTTTGATTTTTTGCTCTATTATTTTATCAACGCAAGGGGGTGTTTTTCCAAAATGGCTGCATGGTTCTAAATTTGTATACAGTGTTGCACCTTCCAGAACTTCTCTTGCTTTTTCAATTGCATTTATCTCTGCGTGGTTCTCTCCGAATTTTTCGTGATACCCTGCCGAGATAATCCTATCGTTTTTTACAATTACACAGCCTACTAATGGATTCGGACTTACCGAACCAACCCCTTTTTTGGCTATCTCAATTGCAAGCTTTATGTAGGACTCATCAGACACTTGTTAGATCTGCCTTGAATAAAATTAAAGAATGATAAACTAAATAAGACAATAACTACCTGAATTACACAAAACATTGTCATTCTGAACGGAAATAAATCTAAAATTACTCTATCGATAGAATTTCAAATTCTAATAAACCGGCCGGTGCTTTAACATTTACCTTATCCCCGACTTCTGCTCCCATCAATCCTTGTCCAACCGGAGAAGTTACTGAAATTTTTCCAGCTTGAAAATCTGCCTCTTCCGGAGAAACTAGCATATAATCAAATATTTTCTGAGTTTTTAAATTTTTTATTTTAACCTTCGATAAAATATGAACTTTGCCATCAGGGAATTGAGAAGGTTCAATTAATCTAACTCTCGAAAGAACATTTTCCAGGTTGCTTATTTTCAATTCAAATAATCCCTGCTCTTCTTTTGCTGCATCATATTCTGCATTCTCCGAAAGATCACCATGAGCTCTTGCCTCTGCAATTTTAGCAGCTATCTCTTTTCTTCCCTTTATTTTTAAATCTTGAAGTTCCTTTTCAAGCTCGACTAATCGTTCTTTAGTTAAATAAACAAAATTTGCTTCAGCCATGGTTGTATACTCGAATTGTTTTTGACAAAAAAAATTGCCACCGCTTTATCAGCAGTGGCAAATGGAAAATTAAAAAATATTAATCTACTTGTCAAGATGTTTGATCAAACAAAGGATAAGAAATTTCAAATTCAAAGTTCAAAATTTCAAACAAGTAATATAGCGGTCTCAAATTTGATTTTTAGTATTTGGATTTTATATGTAAGTTAAAACTCTAATTTGAAATTTTAGATAGTTTTGGGATTTCGTCTGCCATTTTGTCACACATTTTCTGCACACATTTCTACTTAAATTGCAACTCCGTTCCTCCTCCTCTCCACCTCCAAGGTAACTCCAAGGTAACTCCAAGATAACTCCATGCTAAAAGAACCCCAGGAATAGGCTAAAAAATCATTTATTTTCTTGTAGTATATTCGGAAGTGTGACAAAATGACAGTCGATGGTTTCTATATTACCTAATTGTTTTATAGTTACAAATCTGAAGTCAATTCATTATATTCTTCGTGCGAACCGATCCAGAACCAAACAATAGTATCATTATTTTTTCTAACACCCAAGGCACGCCAACCTATACCAACGCGTATTGAATATATTAATCTTTTAGTTTTTAATTTTTTGAATTCCAATCCTGGATGGTAAATGTTTTCTTTCCATAACTTGTAATTCTTGCGAGCTGTTTTTTTTACACGATCTGGAAGTTTATTGAAAAGCTGAATAAAGTCTTCAGAAAGTTCAGATTTCACAATTCGTCAAATCCGCTTTTTTTAGTTTTACCTGATTCTGATTGCTTTAAAGCTTTTTTAGCCAAATTGTCCAATTTTTCTTGAGGTTTCGTCAAAGTTAATTGCCATTGAATTTCATTTTTAACATCCTCCAATAATTGTCCTGCAATCTCATCTTGAATTTCCGGAGACAGTTTTTCTGCCTCTTTTAATACTTCTTCTAATAATTTAGTCACTTCATATTCCTTTTTAAAAAAATTTATATAACTAAAGTTAAAAAAATTATATTTATTAATAAACCTAAGTCACATAGACAGGAGGGTTACAAATCAAGTTATAGTAACTTAAGTAGTTCGAGAAATTTTCGACTTCTTATTTCAATAAAACGAGCTTCTTTGTCATTGAAATAGAACCTGTACTTAATCTATAAAGGTATACCCCGCTTGCCAGCCCATCTCCATTAAACTCTACTGAATACTTACCGGGTGACTGTGCCTTATTCACTAAAACTGCGACTTCATTCCCCAATATATCATAAACTATCAGTTTAACCGGGATATTTTCTACTGTTGCTAGTTCAGGCACCTGGTATTCAATAGTAGTAGTTGGATTAAAAGGACTTATTGGATTCGGATGGTTTTGCTTTAATTCAAAAGTATATGGATTTGTAATACCATTATTATCATCTGCAAATGTTATTGCATCTTTTAATATCCAATTGTCCGGGTCCAGGGTTATTAGAATCGGATTACCTTTTATTAAAAAATTTACCTGCTGGTCCTGTTGATTATTAAAAAATGACACCAGAGTATCGCTGGATAAAGTGGAAATTTTAATTTGAACGGGCATAGTAAAATAAGAAGGATATGTATTGACAGTCTGGTTAACATTTATCGTTACATCATACTCATCATTCCCTTTAGATGCTGAACTCCAGTCAATTCTATATTTGGGATAACCTGATCCGAAAATCCACTCATTAAAAAAATAATCAAGGTCTTCACCGGAAACAGCCTCTGCATTTCTCTGAAAATCTTCTGTTACTGCAGTTCCATAAGCCACCTTAGGATCATTAGAATAGGTTTTCATAATTCTGAAAAAGACCGAGTCTCCGACAACACCCCTGAGCATATGCAGAACTATCCCTCCTTTTGAATAAGATCTATCCCCGTTAAAAATTTCCGAGATTGAGCTGATATCCTGTACATAAACCGATCCTTTTGCATCTTTAGCCCTTGCCATTTCAGCAGAAACAAAATCTTTATATGCCGAATCTCCATTTATTGCTTCAGCGTATAGCATCTCTCCGTATGTTGCAAAACCTTCATTAAGCCAGATATTCTGCCAGTCCCTGCAGGTAATTTTATCCCCAAACCATTGGTGGACTAATTCATGTACAATAACAGTTTCAGAGAAGTTACTCATAGATGAAACCGTTTGATGTTCCATACCTCCTCCACCAAGCCATCCCATCTCAGCATTCCCGTACTTTTCCTTAATGAACGGATATAAACCAAAATAATTCGACAATATCCTCAGCATATTGGGAACTTTATCGAGGTTCTCCTTATAACTTTCAAGATTTTCCGGAAAAATATAATTTATTACAGGCATCGAATCTTTTTCAGTATACTTAAAATAATTTTTATAAATCGTATAATTTGAAATGGCAAGAGATATTAAATATTGAGCGATAGGATATTTATTTGTCCATTTATATGTTGCGGTATTATCGGGATTATTTATTATTCCAACCAGATCACCATTTGATACGGCATAAAGGCTGTTGTCAACAGTAATCCAGACATCAGAAGAATCGGCTTTATCGGCAGGAGTATCTTTACAGGGAAACCAATCACTAGCTCCATAAGGTTCACTCAAAGTCCAGATATCCGGCTCATTATTTCCATGAGTTTGAAATTCAAAGCTTCCAAAACCGCTTGCACCGGGCAAACCCTGATAATATATTGTAATTTCAAACTCTTCATTTATATTATAAATTCTGTTAAGTGTAATATTTAATTTAGCATCAGAATGATTAAATTGAACTTTATTACCGCTGCTTAAAATCGAATCTACTCTCATCTGATCCTGTAAATCCAAAAAGAACGAGCTAAGAGAGTTATATGAAGGTGCCGCTTTTATTGTTACAGATCCCATCAAATAATTTGGATTATATGTTACATTGAGATTCAGAAAATAATATTTTATATCAATAGTAGAATCACCAGGATAATTAACCTTTAAGAGAGCATTTTCCTTTAAAAAAATTCTCTCTTACTTTTTTTTCAAAATTCTGAGGAAATACGAAAACGTATGATAGAAGAAAAATAGCAACGGTTTTGAAAAGAAACATTTTTAAGATTTTATTTTAAAAATAAAATGTAATATTATTCAAAAATATTCAATTCATTAAAAATGACTTATCGACATTAAACCTCCGAATAAAAAAGAGGGCTTACAAGTGAAAATAATGGCCGGGAACCTACGCTATTTCGTAAGAATTTTTAGAGTTTCCGAAAATATGAAAATAATACTTATACTATATATGCTTGACATATATAGTCATAATAGATATTTTTGAATATGATTAAATCATTCAAAGACAAAGAAACTGAAAAAATATTTAATCAAATTTATTCTAAAAAATTACCCCGGCAGATACAATATCGGGCTTTGAAAAAGTTAATTTTATTAAATAGTGCAGAAAAAGAATATGATTTGCTGGTTCCATTTTCAAATCATTTCGAACACTTAAAAGGAAATAGAAAAGATGAATGTTCAATTAGAATAAATGATCAATGGAGAATATGTTTTAGATTTGAGAACGGAAATGCTTATGATGCTGGAATTGAAGATTATCATTAAAGAAAGGGAAAAAAATGGCTGAGTCTAATAGAATAAAAACACCGGAAGTTGGAGAAATATTGCGCGAAGAATTTCTTGAACCTTCAGGCATTTCAGCTTATCGTTTAGCGAAAGAATTAAATGTATCAACCACTACAATTCTTGATATTCTGAATGGACACCGGAAGATAACAGTTGATACCGCTTTAAGATTATCACGTTTTTTTGGTAATTCCGAACGGTTTTGGCTGAATCTTCAGAATGATATTGACTTGAGAAATCAACGGGAAAAGTTGCATTCAGTTCTTAAGAAAATTACACCGCTTAAAAGGAGTGCCTAAAATGCAGGTGTTGCCTAATATAAGAAAATTGATTGGGTATTTTGGGTTTCTGTTTTAAACCTGCGGTCTCTGCTAATTCACTTCCTGTATCCTGCAGATAGGTTTAAAACTGCAGAACCTGCAAACCTTATTTTCCCTATCCTTTAAAGTAGTTAAATTAAATTTCCCTTCACTTATTTCTTTGACAAATTTTTCTACTGAATTTAGGCATTCATTAATAAGGTTATCTATTATTTCCCTTCTTTCGTCATTAGTATTCTTCCTTTTCAGACCGATATTAACAGAAAATTTTCCGAATTGCCCCTCTTTATATTTTAAAGAATATATTTTGGGATCATCAGGATAAAGATCCTTATTAAGCTGTGCATTTATCAATTCTTTTGCAGCATACATATAAAGCGGAAGCTGCAGCGATATTCCCTCATCCAGCTCATCCCTTTTAGGTTTCTTACCTCCTAATTTATAATCAACAATTTCATATGTCTTTTCGCTTTCATTAATATCTATTCTGTCAATTTTACCTCTAATTTTTACGTCCCCTGCCTTCAATTCCTTTAATTTAATATCATGTCCCCTTCCAGAATACCTGCTGCCCGGAAGGTTTCCAAACACCACTTCAAAGAATTCTGGTATAAAATTTTCATTATTTTCTTTTTCTGTTTTTAAGAATAAATAAAGCAAAGAATTTTCTCTCTTACCGTTTATTCCAAGTATTTTCTCCTTTTCATAAAAAGTAAGCGGGGAATTAAAATTACCTGCATCTATTTTTTCTTCCGCTATCCTAAATAAAATATCCTGTGCTCTCCTAAAATCATCTGCCGAAGCGTTAGAAATAATTATCCCTTTTTCTCTTATTGCCTTATAAAATTCATAAAGAATATTATGAAGCAGACTCCCCATTTCAAGGGCTTCAATTTCTTCCGTAGGTTCTTCAATAGGCTTTAATTTCAGCACTCTCTCTGCAAAATATTTATAAGGACACTTTGCGTAAGTTTCTAACTGAGATATCGAATATTCCCTGTCTTTATAACTGCAAAGCTTTTCTCTTGCTTCTGAAGAAAGTTCATGATTAATTTTTCCCGTATATTGAGAATCTCCAAACGGTTCATTTAACCTTATCTGATCCACAATGACTGAATTTTTAATACTTTCCAGATTAATAGAATAATCATTTACATTTTCTGCTTTAATTGATTTATCGAAATCCTCGTTAAGAACATTTTTGCCTATATAACTCAGCAGTTCCTCTTTTGAATAAATTCCTTTTGAAAAATCACTTTCATTCCTGGTATTAAGTGCAAAAAGTTTTCTGAACTCTTTAAGAAAATTTGATTCTGCAAACTCCTGCCTGTCATCCTGAAAAGGACGGCTTAAATACAGGCCCTTTTCCCATGAGCACAAGGACTGATAAAAATGATATCTCTCTTCAGTCTGGTGTTTAATTTCATTCTTAACGAATGAACCGGAAAAGAAGATTTCAGGCGTATAACGGGTGGGCAAATCCCCGTCGCATAATCCTCCAATAAATAGGTAATCAAATTTTAATCCCCTGATTTCATTGAGAGTAGTTACCTGAATTCCGTAATTAGATTTCTCTTTAATATTGTAACGAATTGAAGAAACTGCGGTTCTTATATTATTCAAAAAGAATTTAAGGTTGAATTTTGCTTTATCACCATATTCAAGTTCCAGCAAGCTTAATATTTCATGTACAGTATCAATAAATACCGTTGCCGCTTTAATATTTTTTTCAATACTTTCATTTCCTTTAATAAAACCTGAATCATCATTATTGATTAATTTTTTATGAATTCCTAAAGTAAATATTAAATCTCTGAAATTTTTATTGAATTCCGTTAAAGTCATTTTTCTGCTGAATGGTGCAAGCTGCCTCTCAAGCTTTAATATATCAACCAGTGCTTTTTTATATATCTCTTTTTTATTAAATGAAAAGCTCTCCTCAAGTTCGAATTCTTCCGGTTTATTTATCTCATTTTTTAGGCTGTCCGTCCAGTTCTTAAAACCTGATATAATTTTTAAATCAACAGAAGCCTGCAGCAGGTTTGATAGATCTAATATTGGAAGAGCGCAAATACCCGCTGCTTAATGCCCGGAAAATATTTTTATAATAGAAGTCGTTTTCCAGGATTTCCAGGTAATTAATTATAGAGATCACAGCAGATGAAGTATTTAAAGAAAAACGATCTGTTAAATTATAAGGCAATCCGTAATTAGAAAATACATCTCTTATAATTGGTGAATATTTATGAATGAGATTAAAAACTACACAAATATGGTGGGGTTCAATTCTTTTTTCAGTAATCAGATCTTTTATTTCTTTTGCAATAAATTCAACTTCTTTTTCTCTATTTTTTCCGGTTATCTCAAATATTAAATGATTGAAACTTGCATTCAATTGAGAGGGTTTCTTCCTAAATAACTTTTCCCTTGCTTCAATTTGAAATTTTCTTAATTCGCTTTGAGATCTATCTATTATAGGAATAAATCCTTTGTTTGTAAAATATTTATAGCATTTATCGAGATGTGAAAAAATTAAAGGGTTATAGTTATAATAATCAAAATAAAGAAATAATTTCGAATCCTTTACATTTGCCGTATAATCAATTATATCAATTTCCGGGAGTGTGAATTCATCAAAACCATTAATTATTATCAAGTTTACATCCGGGTATAATCTCGCGGAATTTATTATTAAAATCCTCAGAAGTTATTTGAATTAATTCACTGTAAATATCACCGATCTCTCTTACTTTAAGTTCTTTACATTTAGCATCATACTTTTCATAAACATCTGCTATATCTTCGGCTTTTAATCTTTCAGTTTCTGTTAATGAGACCGCTTCTAACTTTAATTTGACCGGAGTAATCCCGTTCTTTTTATACTCTGATATGACATTCTTTATTCTTTGTAAGGTTCCGGAAGGAATTTCTTTTTTACCTCCAAAATATTTCAGACTGCATTCCTGAAGACTTTGCTTAAGCAAAATAGATGATGCGGCGTCACTTAATATTCTTAACTTAGTCAGAACAGCACTTCCATTTGAAGAATTGCAAAAGAATAAATTCGTTGCAAAAGTTCCTATAGTTTCCAGATTTATTTTCCCCGCTGCACCTCCGGGTGAGTATGCAATTATTTCTTTTTTTAAATATCTGCTCTTTCTGTTTGTTGGTACGATTATCAGGATTTCATTCAAACACCTGGTTTTTATTTTGTCATCTATTATCTGTTCCAAATCAATAGAATCAATCTTATATTTTGTTAAAATCATTTTTTCTTTTCAATTAAAATTTTATAAGAATTTTTAATCTGTTTCTTAATATCAAGGCCCAGCAAATCAATAATTTTATTAAACCTATTTTGGGCATCCTTTAATCCAGATAATACTAATGTTTCAAGTTCTAAAAAGTTTCCAAGACCTTTAACTTCATCCAGGTGGACCCTTGTATTATTGTACATATACAAAAGTCTTTTCTTTTCTACAACTGCCTCTACTTCAAAAATATCATTAAAAAATTCTTCTGTATTTCCGCCGGAGAATTTTAGAACATGAAAATCAGACCATCTGTCTTTTCCCTCCTCGTCTCTTAAATATTTTATTAAACTTTGTTCCCCATTTTCAATCCGAAGCTTCAATAAACCTTTTTCATTTTTATAATAAACATCTTTCTGAATTAATTCACCGGAAAATTCAGCATTTATAACCTTAAGAGTTTTCTTTAATCCGGAAAAAGAACTGCAGTAAATTTTTAATTCGAGATTTTTAGGCAATTAAACTACCTTATTAATAAAGTAAAGATGACATCTTTTAAAAGAAAAATTATATTAAATTTTTATTAAAGTCTAAGTCCGGATAAATCTTAATTCTAAAGAATAAAGATGTCATCTTTCAATATATATTGTTGGGTAATGTGAGTAATAATTATTTTAGCCCAAATCATATAAATTGAATAAATTCTTTTTTCTTTATAAATTCATTTATTGATTTTGTTCTACTTCACCAAAGCATAATTAATTTTTTTACGGGCAAATTTAAGTATTGAAAATAAACTAAAGATAATTAAATTTGACTATAAAAGTGGAACACTTATGAAAACATTACTTTTTTCATTAACAATTTTAATAATTACATTTTTTAATGTAAATGCACAGGAAATTGGTGAACTGGCTCCTCCAAAAGAACCCATGACTTTTCCGGATAATGCCTATGGCATTGATATTTTATTTAGTGAAGGAGGGTTCGGCCTCGGTACTTTTTATCATCATCAATTAACACAGGAAGTTACAGCTTTTGCAGATTTTTCCATTTCTGAAGCTAAAGATGAACAGGAATTCGATTATGTAGATATTTATGGTAATTCCTATACATTCGGCAAAAAAAACAGGATTTTTCTTCTTCCACTAAATTTCGGTATTCAATACAGATTATTTGAACATGCTATTTATGATAATCTTCGACCTTATATAAATTTAGGCGCTGGTCCTACACTGGTATTGACTTCTCCTTATGATAAGGAATTCTTTAATGCTTTCGGCAGTGCACATGCTAATTATGCCTTCGGAAGCTACGCAGGGTTTGGAGCAAATTTCGGCACTGATAAATCCAGCCTGATAGGTTTAAATATTCGTTATTATTATATCCATCTATTCAATAATGGGGTTGAAAGCTTAACTGATAAACCAAAGAAAAATTTCGGCGGAGTATTCCTGTCAATAAGTTTAGGGCTTATGTACTAATTCCTAAAATAAGGGAGAATTTGAAGAAAGAATTGCATTTAAAACCTACTAAATTAGGTTTTCCACTTTATAGTGCATCCAATTGAAAAAGTTTCGGGAATTGAAATTTCCTCCCCTTTCAATAATTCAGTAATTGCATCATGGAGATATTTATTTTTTACCGCTTTTTCATCTTTCCAGTTATCATCAATCTTTCCATGATATACTAATTCTCTTTCCCGGTTAAAGAGGAATATTTCAGGAGTGTGAGAGGCGTCAAATGCATTAGCTATCGCCTGATCTTCATCCCTGAGATAAGGAAAATTAAAATGCTTTTCACTTGCTCTTTTTTTCATATTTTCAAAAGAATCATCCGGATATTGAGAATCATCATTTGAATTTATTGCAACAACTGCCAATTCTTTTTCATCAAACTCTCTTTGAATCTCCTTTATTCTATCCTCATAAGCCTGAACATAGGGACAATGATTGCAGCTGAAAATTACTACAAGTATTTTTTTATCTGAAAAATCATCAAGGCTGTATACTTTCTCATCGACACCTTTTAATTTAAAATATGGTATTTTAGAACCTATATTTAAAGTTTTAGTAGACATACAGTAAGCTCCTTAATTATTAGACCGGCAGTAGCAAACTTTAGTAAATAAAATAAGTTATAATTAAATTTGAATAAAATTATGTATAAACTTTTATCACTTATTATTTTTTTTACTTTTAACCTAATGGCACAAGATTTTGACCTGGCAGAACATCTCTATAATAAATATCCTGTTTATAAGGAAAAATCCTTATCCTCACGAAGGATTAAACATGAAGATATCCTTCCTTTAATTAATCGTTTGAAACTTAACGATATTTTCACCGTTAAAAAAGCTGGCTCATCAATTCAAGGAAGAGATATTTATTTAATTTCTCTTGGAACTGGTAAGAAAAAAGTTTTTTTATGGTCGCAAATGCATGGAGATGAACCTACCGCTACAATGGCTATTTTTGATATCTTTAATTTTTTCAATGCAAAAGATAGTCTGGATAAAGTCAAAAAAAACATCTTAAAAAAACTTACCATTTATATTATGCCGATGGTCAATCCCGACGGCGCTGAAGTTTTCCAGAGAAGGAATGCAATTGATATTGATATTAACAGAGACGCCCTCCGGCAGCAGACACCTGAAGGTAGAATTTTAAGAACTACATTTGAAAATATTAAACCGGATTTTGGATTTAATCTTCATGATCAGAATTCGAGATATTCTGTTGGAAGGGATTCAAATATTGCAGCATTATCTTTCCTTGCGCCCGCTGTAAATTATGAAAAAACCGTTAACCCTGTCAGAAGAAATGCAATAAAATTAATCGGGGAACTTTATAAAATATTGTCAAAGTATATTCCCGGAAATATTGC
This sequence comes from uncultured Ignavibacteriales bacterium, assembly GCA_963848195.1. Taxonomy (GTDB): domain Bacteria; phylum Bacteroidota; class Ignavibacteria; order Ignavibacteriales; family Ignavibacteriaceae; genus CAVQBP01. The sequence continues at coordinate 397,527 of CAWKCY010000005.1, forward strand.
TAAATATCCGGATGATTTTGAACCGCGTGCCTTTGGAGACAATTTTCAGAAATGGGGTGCAAGTACCATTTTAATTGAGTCGGGAGGCTGGAAAGATGATCCTGAGAAACAGTTTTTGAGGAAAATGAATTTCATTGCTCTTTTAGCTTCTTTCGAAAGTATTGCTAATGAAACTTATAAAAAGCAGCCGCAGTCCATTTATGAAAATATTCCATTTAATAAAGATTTTATTATGAACGCTGTACTGAGAAATCTAAATTATAAAATGGATGGAAATTCTTACATAATTGACATAGGTATAAATCAGGAAGAAATTAATATAAATGATTCCAAAAATTTTTATTATAAATCCGTTATCGAAGATATAGGTGATTTATCAACTTTTTACGGATACAACGACTTAGATTTTTCAGGATATACGGTCGAACCCGGAAAAATTTATGATAAGAAATTCAATTCATTAGAAGAAATTGAAAAATTCGACCTCAATTCACTTTATAAATTAGGTTATACAGATGTAATCCTGACTTCCAAAGATTATAATAAATCTTATTCTCAACTGCCGGTCAATATATGGATTAATACTTCACCTAAAAACAATTCAAAAATTGAATTGCAGACAGAACCTAACCTTGTTATAAGAAAGAACAATGAAGTAAAATACGTTGTAATTAACGGGTTTGTTTACGATATTGAAAAATCCAAAGGAAAAATCATAAACGCCCTGGTTTTCCATTAATATGAGGCTGTCCAAAAAGTAAAATTCCTTTAGAGGAGTTGCCATTAACATAATTTTGAACACCGAAGGTGTGATATTATTGTAGAAAATGAAAAGGAGAAGGAATATGCAAAACCCCGAAGGGGTGAAATAAATAATGAAAATTCCTCATTCCCTTTTTTTTAGAAAATAATTACTTTGTGGTCACCCTCAATGGTTATCTCAATCAATTTTACAAACAAACTAGGTGACAAAAATGTTCAATATAAAAAATATTCTGCTTCCCACCGACTTCAGCAATCTTTCTCTATCTGCGCTCTCGTATGCAACCGATATCGCAGGACAATATGGAGCAAAAGTCCATCTTACTGTATGTCCTGGAAAAAACACCCCCAATTCTGGCCATCAGATCCCTCGATCTGTCAGAAGAAAAGATTATTAAATCGTTTGAAGAAGAGGCCAGGAAATCATTAGAAAATGCAGCACAAAAGGTAAAGAAAAACTCCAAAAATGAAAACCTGAATTTAGAAACAGTTTTAAGGAAAGGTTTGGATTATATCGAAATTAACAAATATGCAGAAGATAAAGGAGTTGATCTGATTGTCATAGCAACCCATGGAAGAACCGGAATACTCCATACGTTTCTGGGAAGCGTAGCTGAAAAAGTAATCAGATATGCCAAACGACCGGTTTTAGTTATAACTCCTACCGGTAAAGAGAAGTAATATTTCCTTGATTATCCGTTACTTCTTTGATATATTTATAAGCTAAATAATATGTAAAGAAGGTATTGTCATGGCAAGAGTAAAAAATATTGAAGCTTTTTGCAGTTTTTGTAATACGGTTACAAAAATGGAACTGGCAAATGAAGTATCAGGTTCGGAAGAAAGTAATAAAAGATGGGCTAAGTGTAAAAAGTGTAAACAGACTATGATGATTGATCTAACTGAAGATGTAAAGGATAATAAACCATCTCTTGAAGGAATTGAAAACGAAGACTGCACGGTGTACTCTCCTAAGAAATCTTTCGCTGTAGGTGAATCTATTTATCATGAAAATTGGGATGATTTCGGAAAAGTCGTTTCTAAAAACGTTATGTCTAATGGTCAGAAGGCCATAGCTGTTGAATTTCAAAAAAATGGTCATAAAAAATTAATTGAATCTTTATCTTAATTAAAACTGCCTCTGGCAGAAACCAATAAAGTGAGGTGAAAAAATTTGGTCGGTATCAATGTTGGCGAAAATGAATCTATTGATAAAGCTCTAAAAAGATTTAAGAAAAAATATGAACGCTCCGGGATTCTTAAAGAATTTAAAAAGAGAACTTTCTTTGTTAAGCCTTCCATCAAGAAAAGAATGGAAAAGATGAAAGCCGCTAGAAGAGCTCATCGAACAGAAAATATGGAAAATTAAAAGCTGTCATTGACAGCTTTTTTATTTCAAATCTACTTTAGGTTCTTCTCTTTTTATTTCCTTCTCACTTAAGTAATGCTTTTCAAAATGCATTTTAATTATATCAAATGCTTCATCCACAGAATTGCAGAACGAAAATAAATTCAAGTCGGACCTGCTTATTACGTTATGCTGTACCAATCCTTCAAAATTTACTATAGACTTCCAGTACTTTTCATCATAAACAACCAGCAGCATCTTCTTCTTAATTTTTCCGGTCTGAATTAAAGTTAATATTTCAAAGAATTCATCCATTGTTCCAAACCCACCGGGAAAAACAACTAATGATTTAGCAAGATAAGCAAACCAGAATTTTCTCATAAAGAAATAATGAAATTCAAAACTTAAATCGTGTGTGGCATACTTATTCATGAATTGTTCGAAAGGAATACTGATATTTAAACCTACAGAATATCCTCCGGCTAACTTTGCACCCTTATTTGCTGCTTCCATGATACCCGGTCCGCCCCCTGTACAAATTATAAATCTGTTTGCATGAGTTTCAAGGCTCAATGACCATTCAGTCAGTCTCTTTGAAAGCTCCACCGCATCTTCATAATATTTCGACATGTTAACCTGATGCTGAGCAGACCTAAGCTCTTCAGCTAACTTTATTGTGCTCCGGGGATTTATTGTTTTAAATCTATTATAATCCTTTACCGCTTCTTTTTTCGATTTTAACCTTGCAGACCCGAAAAATACAATCGTATCAACAATCTTATGCTTTTTAAACTTACTTTGCGGATAGAGAAATTCCGATAATATTCTTATAATCCTTCCTTCCGATGCATTTATAAAATCTAGGTTTTCGTAAGCTTTAAGCAGAGTTTTGTTTTTTGCCATTATATTTACTTGAAGTTGTTAAAAAAAATTTGTATTACGATAGAGTTCGCCTTTTATTTATTTATATAAATTTTATATTTAGCAGTAATTTTTAGAAAATTATCCAACTAAAATTTATAATGTTCGTTAACTTATCTTAATTTTTTATTAAAATAAAATTTTTTGTAATTTTTTCGAATATATATGTAGTAACTTAGTTTATTGAAGTTACACAAGATCCGCATTAGTAAGATGATATCTTTATTATTTAAAAATAAGTTATAATCTGAACTTAACGATGTCATCTTTATATGCGGGTGACTCTGAATTTAAACATGAAATTATAGTTTGAAACGTATGATCAAAAAAAGCTTTTTATTTGTATTGTTTATCTCCACGATTTCCTTTTCCACTTCTAAGGAAGTAATTAAGGGTAAAATTGAGAGTCTTTTAGACAATCTCCCTTCAGGCACAGTTGCTGGAATTTTAATTTTTAACCCATTAACTGAAGACACCATATTTCAGCAAAACTATACAAACTCCATGATTCCGGCATCAAATACAAAACTATTTACTACTGCGACTGCTTTGTCTATAATGGGAGGGGACTTTCCCCTCAAAACTGTTCTTTTTACTACAGATAAAAATATTAAAGATGGGATAATTGACGGTGATCTTTTTATAAAAGGTTTTGGTAATTCCGTTTTAACATCTGAAGATATTGATACAATGGCTATGGTACTTAGGGAAAAAGGAATAAAAAAAGTTACCGGAAATATTATCGGAGATGATTCCTACTTTGACGAAGTCTATACAAGGGATGACTGGATAAAGGATGAAAAAGCCAATGTAAAACTGCCCCCCATTTCTGCCCTTGTGGTCGATAGAAATAGATCCATAGTATATCGAAAAAGAGGACGCTATAATAGAAGATATGTTGGCTATGTTAACAATCCTCCTTTAAATGCCGCTGTAATTTTAAAAGAAAAGCTTAAAAGCAATGGCATTCAAGTGAATGGTACAGCAGAAAAAGGAGTTACCCCTCCCAATACTATAAACCTGGCAGAATCAAAAATTTTACTTAGAGATCTAATACGTCTTATCAATAAACATAGTGATAATTTTTTAGCCGAATGTCTATTTAAAACAATAGGAGCAGTTTCCAGTAACAACCAGGGAAACTCTTTTTATTCAACTCAGGCTATTTTAAATTTTATTGATGATAATGGAATATACTCAAAAGGTACCGCAGTTGTAGACGGGTCGGGAATCTCAAGATTTGATCAGATCACACCGGGAGCAATAGTCGGACTTTTAGAAAAAATGTACTTTGATCTTGTAAACTTTAAGGATTTTTACAATTCCTTAAGCATTGCCGGAGTAGATGGAACATTAAGGCACCGGTTAAATGAAACTTTCGCAGAAAATAACTTTCATGGTAAAACCGGAACATTAAACGGAGTTTGCTCCCTATCCGGTTATCTTACAACAAAACGTCACGATGATATCATACTAAGTATATTTTTTGATTTTAAAAAAGGAAGTGAAAATTATTACCGCAATATTCAGGATGATATTGTAAAAATATTAGCTGATTGGGAATAGTGAAAGGATTACAAGATTAAATAGATTACAAAATTATTGAAACACCTGATACCGGCAATAAAATATTGGTAGTAGAACCGATACTATCCCTTGAAGGGACAATATCGGTGAAATCTAATTTGCTTATGAATTATGGTTTACCAGGAGTTGTTCCGGGAGGTGTACCCTGATTCTGCTGCTGTGCAGGAGGTACTTGAGTTTGAGGTAATGTTGATTGCTGCGGAACAGTCTGTCTACCCGATTGCTGGATTATACTTTGTCTTTGTTCCGAAGTCGTACTACCCGGTAAAAAGAATAAATTGGTTATAATCGCAAGAAATGCAAGTATGCCCCCTAACCACCAGGTTGCTTTACTTAAAAAATCAGCAGTTCTTCTAGAACCAAACATTGAGCCCATATTACCAGCTCCTCCGAAAGTTCCGGCTAACCCGCCTCCTTTACTCGATTGAAGTAATACTATCACCATCAGAAGAATCGCAATAATCGAAATAATCATTATTAAAACAAAATACATATACTTTATCTCCTAATTAAAAAATAATCCCGAATAGAAAAACTGTCATTGGTATCTAACCTGTTATCATTCATCCATTCATTTATTGGTAGCGGGGGAGGGATTCGAACCCCCGACACGTGGATTATGATTCCACTGCTCTAACCAACTGAGCTACCCCGCCAATTAAATTTTAGCCTGTAAATATAGTTACAAACGCATTTAATTTCAAAACCGGAATTTTACTTGGTACTGTGCTAGAGAACCTGTGTGAATATCATTAACCAACGGTTTTAACCGTTGGAAAATGAAGCAGAAACGAAACTTTCAACAACCGTTTAACGGTTTTTCTGTATTTTCATACAACATCTGGAATCTGGTATCTTCCGATTCTCAATACTCACTTCTCACTACTCAATACTAATTTACTCCTTCTTCTTTTTGAAAAGAAAAACGATAACAATAAGCAGAACCAAACCCGAGACAACGTAAATCCAATAAGGGGTTTCCTTTAATTTGTATGGTCTGAAGGTTACGGAAATAGTTTTTCCTCTCCCTATTTCAGCAAGTGTATAATGCCAGACTAAAGCACCGTCTTCTTTTCTTTGAGCGTTATGAGTAATAATTTCCCCTGAAAAGAAATATCTGTATGTGACATTATAGTTACTACCATCCATTCCAAAACCGGTGGCAATAGGGGGAATAAACTGTGAAAATATTTTCTGACCTGCCGCACCATCCCTTAATGAAAAATTAGCTTCGGAAAAAGCTTTTATGTTATTTAAAGAATCTATATTATTAAATGAGAAATTTATTTTTGCATGTGTAGTACTGTCTGTTGTATCAGAAAATACTTCAACGTTTTCAATCTTAGTATATTTACTTGAAAATTCCTTTCTGACTGAATCAGGGTTAAAAATACCGATTCTATCCAGGATTTTGATGCTTGCTGAATCCGGCAGCTTCATCCAGTAATGGACAGCCATTTTCCCCGAACCATCGGGATAAAGATGAACATCTTGAATATAATTTAAACATCCGGTTATTATCAGAAGTGGGAGTATAAGTAGTATTTTCTTCAAAGTTTCACATTTGTCAATATTGGAACAATAATATACTAAATATGGTTAATTTAATTTATAGAAAAAAATGCTTTTTTTCATTATGTTTTCCCCTATTAATTTTAAGGAGTTTCTATTATGCCCACATATGATTATAAATGTAAAGAATGCGGTTACCAATTCGAATTATTTCAAACTATGACCGCTGAACTAGATCAAAATATGCCCGCAGTGTAAAGGGGAAGTTATAAGATTAATTGGAGCCGGTGCCGGACCCATTTTTAAAGGAAAAGGCTTTTATCAAACAGATTATAAGAATCCGCCTAAAAAAGAGACTAAAAATACATCTACTAAAAACGAAAAGACAAATACACCAAAATCAGAAGATAAAACTAGTTCAACTTCAAGCGGAGATAAAACTTGAAATTAAAAGGGATTAATAATCATTAAGAGGCTGTGTGAAATGAATTGCCCCGTGTGAATATCATTAACCAATGGATTTATCCATTGGTTTAAGAGGAGAATTAAGCCCCCTCCAAATGCTTTTTATATATTTTCACACAGCCTCTAAATCAAACGGCAAGTGATAGATTGCTGCAGCTATTAAAAATCATAACCTAACGAGAAATAAAACTTAGGCGTCGAGAAGCCCCTAACATTATAAGCCCATGCAACATCAAACCTGGTTAAGAAATAGAGGAAAAAGATCCTTGCACCAAATCCGGTTCCCATTAATAAATCTTTTGAAATAACATTTCCATCTGAATTTCTTTCAAAAAATCTCAGTTGATGATTGTTATTCCATGCTGCTCCCATATCAACGAAAGCTACTCCGAATATATTGCTGAATAATATTGGAAGAGGTCCTGTAACGAGATATCTAATTAAGGGGAATCTTAATTCAAGATTTAATAAACCATATTTGGTTCCTATTTCCTGAGCATAATCAAAACCTCTTAAAGGTAATACAGGCGTTAAAAAAGCAAAGTCAGAAGCAGACTCCAGAGGAATATCTCCGGTAGCAAATTTTCTATTTATCCAGTTTTCAATGCCTCCGATAAAGAATCTTTGCGGGGCAGATCCACCTGAATAACCTCCGGATAATCTGAAGGCAAATGAATAATCATCCCAGAATCTGAAATAAGTTCGAAAATCTCCTAGCACAGAATAAAAATCCAGATTTTTTTGAACAATTCCAGGATTTCCAAGAAAATCAAATCTATATCTTGTACCGTCAATGGGTGAAGTATAACCCCATAAGCTGTTATCATGAATAAAACTGAATGACGGAATTATATATGATACTTTATCGGAGGGAACAAGCGGATCATCGAGATTTTCTTCTAAAATATTAAGCCAGCTTAGAGCTCCTTCTATCCTATAGAACTTATTCAAAGGATAGCTAAGAGAACCGACAAAACCAAAATTTCTGAAACGGTAAAGACTTGTTCCGAAGGCTCTGGTGAGAAGGACAAAGCGCGCTGTGTGAAAACCTTCAATACCATAATTGATCCTATTGGGCAGGTAATAATAAGCTAATCCATAATCACTATTTTTCAGATCAATTTGAAGACTGGTTACGCCAATCAGCCTATGATTACCAAGTACATCACTAAAAGAAAAAACCGTAGTGCCTAGTAATCCATATAATGAACTATATCCTGCATTTGCATAGACAATATCGGGTGAAAAAGTAATTTTATACCTGTTTACCTTATAATTCCCCTCTGAATCCAATTTATCAGCAAGAGTAAATTTACCTGCATTCGGATTGCCTGTATCAGGCTTGACTTTTGTACCCGAACCGAAAATATAATTTCCAAAATCAATTTTAATCGAGTCACCGTATGTACGTGATGTGTCCACATAACTCCCGGTATAAAATGCAAGTGAATTGGTTTTAGAAGAATCTACAGTCAAATTACTTTCAGCTAAATCTTTCTTTTCCTGTTTTTTTGTTTCCTGTTCTCTTAATTCGGCAACATATTCTGTGGGTTTAAGGGATTTTTCATCTGTTTTAGGTTCGAAAGGGCTATTCATTAAGAAAAGATTATATGCACCTTCATAAAGAGTAGCAAAGACAAGCTTCAATCCGTCTTTTGAAATCGATAACTGTGAAATTCCTGTTAATGAATTAGTAACCGGAACCGGTTCAATATCTGCAATACTAACAACCGTATCTGTATTATTTAATACAATTCGCTTCTTATATATATTACTAATTCCGTTTAAGTCTGAAATAAACAAAATTTCCTTTCCGTCCGGTCCGCAGATTGGTGAACTCTCATCACTTTCAGGCATATTTGTTATCCTGGTAATCTCCTTATTTGATATATTAATTGAATATATGTCGGTTTGGTTAAATTTAAATTTATATATCTTAAAAGTATCGGGTAATACTGCAGTATTCAGATAATTTCTTCTATCGGATGAGAAGAATATCTCTTTACTATCATTAGACCAGGAAGGATCGTCATCGGTAAATTCATCATTTGTTAAATTAACTAATTTTTTAGAATCAATATTATAAAGATAAATATCGGATTGTGCGGCTGTATGACCGACAAATGCAATATTTTTATCATCTGGTGACCAGGCTACCCTTTTTATTCCATCCAATTTTACTGGAAGGGTTTCTTTAGCTTCAGAATCTACGTTAATGACATATATTACGTCATAACCATCACTTTTGGCAGTTAGTGCTATTTTTGATGCATCGGGAGACCATGACATACCTGGAGTAACGACATTTAATTGTTCAAAATCCGGGGTTCTGTTTCCTTTCACCAGCTTTTTAATAATTTTTCCGTCAATTGCATTCATAATAAATACATCAAAGTAAGTATCTCTATTTGATATAAATGCAATCTTATCTCCTTGAGGAGAAATAGCAGGACTCGTATTATAAAAACCTCCGTCCTTTTTAGGATCAGTCAATCTTTTTGCAAATTCTTCAGGGTCTTTCCTAATGGCAATATCCGGCCAATAAGTCTTCTTAATTTCTTTTTTCCATCTTTCGTTAAATTCCTCGAGAGATAGTCCAAGTGAACTTTTAAAAGCTTCATTAACATTCCCGGTTTCTTTTAGCTTTGTTACAATCTCACCTATTTTTTCTTTTCCATATTTTTCTGCAATATAATGCCATACTGCTTCTCCCCCTCTATAAGCTAAATAACCGTTTAACTGGTTAATATCAGGTAAATACTCAGAGATGATTGCATCCCTTATAAACATATCGGTATTTATATCCCAGCCTAATGATTGATATTCTGCCATACCTTCATTAAACCAGGTAGGAATATTTATATTTATATTGTTTGAGATAATATTTTGTATTGAACCTCCGAAAAACATGTCATTTATTACGCTATGTGTAAGTTCGTGGTGTATTAAATGCTGAAATTCTTTATAAGAACCCATAAATTGAACAACTACTCTATTCTTAAATAGTTCGGTAAAGCCTTCAATACCTTCACTTAAATATTCATCTGTAATATTTGTTTCCTGGAAATCATTAGTCGAATTATATACAATAATGACAATCCGGTTATTTATATTATAACTAAAACTTTTCTCAATTGATTTTAAATCTTTTTCGGCTTCTTTTGCTGTGAATTCAGCCAGGTTTTCACCTTTTTTACTGAAATAAATATCAAAATGGTCTGTCTGAATAAAATACCAGGTAAGATCTTTATATTGAACTTTATTCTGCCCGAATTGACAAAAAAGCAGAGGTTGTGTTATTATAAAAATAAAAAAAGATTTAAGTAAAAAATTTTTCATTTTTCAATCCTTTTATTGAAAAATTCTTGTTTATGATCGATTATTGTAAAATCCAATTCACTTTTTTCCTGGTCAACCCTGATGAGCTTTACTTCAACTTTATCTCCAAGACGAAATTGTTTTTTTGAATTTCTACCAATTAACGAATATTTTTTCTCATCGTAAACGTAAAAATCTCCCTCTAAATCTCTAACTCTAATTAAACCTTCTGCTAGATTATCAATAATCTTAACAAATATCCCGAAATGCGTAACGCCGGAAATAATTGCCTTAAATTCTTCACCTAAATGATCTTTTAAATATTCGATTTGTTTTAGTTTAACAGATGATCTCTCAGCCTCAACCGCAGATCTTTCAGTCTGGGAAATATGTTCACTTATATCTTTAAGTATATTATATGAATAAAAAGTGTCATTTGCACCATCAACATAGTGATGCAGAAGTCTATGCACGATAAGATCTGAATATCTCCTGATTGGAGATGTAAAATGTGTATAATATTTAAATCCTAAACCGTAATGTCCGATGTTATCAGGAGAGTAGACCGCCTTTGCCATAGATCTTATCGCAAGTTCATTTATTAAGTCCTCTTCTTCACTTCCTCTCACCTGCTGAATCAATATTTGAAGCTGATTGGATTTTGAAATTGCATCAGGATTGAACGAATAGCCAAGTGATCTCACAAATTTAGAAAATTCAATTATTTTTTCCTGATCCGGAATATCATGAATCCGGTAAATAAATGGTTTTGCCTCTCCTTTTTTAGAAAAGCCTATATGTTTTGCACAAACCTGGTTGGCAAGCAGCATAAATTCTTCAACCAGCATATTGCTCTGCTTTAATTCCTTTTTGAAAACAGCGGACGGTTTTCCGTTTTCATCCAGTTCGAATTTAATTTCAGGCGTGTAAAATTCTATACTTCCTTCCCTCATTCTTTTTTTCCTCAATGTCTGGGCAAGGCTATTCAATTCCCTTATATCATTATAGAAATCACCTTTCCCATGTTCTATAATCTCCTGGACTTCATCATAATTGAATCTTCTTTTACTGTTAATGATAGATTTCTTTATTTCATATTTAACAAGTTTACCTCGCTTTGTTAATTCAGCAATTACAGAATAAGTCAATCTATCTTCATCGGGAACAAGTGAGCATATATTGTTGGATATTTTTTCCGGGAGCATAGGAATGACTTTTCCAACCAGATAAACACTATTTCCTCTTTTTAACGCTTCTTTATCTATATTCGATTTTAATTTAACATAATGTCCCACATCTGCAATATGAATTCCTATTGAAAAATTTCCGTTTTCGAGTGTCTCTATGGATAGAGCGTCATCAAAATCTTTTGCATCAGCCGGATCAATAGTGAAAACATTTCTATCCCTGAAATCAATTCTATTTTTTATTTCTTCGGCACTTATTGAAATATTAACTTTTTCCGTCTCTTCAATTACTTCCTGAGGGAATTTATAGGGCAGATTGAATTCTTTTGCAATTGATGCAACCTCCGCGTCCTGCGATCCTGCTTTCCCGATTACTTCAATTATTTCGCCTTCGGGATTTAAAAGAGAGGATTCCCACTCAATCTTCCCGACAATAACTTTGTCCCCGATTTTAGCATTTTTTAAATTCTCCCCGTCAATATATATATCTCTCGGAATATTATGATCATCAGGTTTAACAAAATAAAAATTGTGGGAATGTTCTAGTATTCCGATAATTTCTTCCTTATTCCTTTTCAAAACATTTATTATCTGACCTTCAAGGTTTTTCCCCTTTTGTTTTGCATATAGAGAAACTTCAACAGTATCTCCGTTGAAAGCAGTTCCTAAATTTCTGGCTGCAATAAAAATATCTCCGACATCATGATTGTCAACAGTAACAAATCCATATCCCCCCTGGTTAATTTCTAAAACTCCGGTTATCTTGTTTATATTGGGGATAAAATTCAGCTTATATTTTTTACCGCTTTTCGAAATAAACTGTTCATCATATAGTTTGTGGAGCACTGATTTAAGGGCATTATATTCATGATCAGGATTTAAATTCAGCCTCTGCGAAATTTCTTTCGATTTAAATCCTCTGCCGGGATTCTTTTTAAAGAATGCAATAACTTTCTTCTTCATTTAGAATTCAAATTTATATTTAAGTCCAAGTTCATACATCATTTCTGTTGTTACAGTGGTTTCTCCTATAGCCTCTTTTCTTTCCAATCTGGCCAAAAGACTTTTCAAAATTGGATATTCAATCATTACGTTAACTTGACTAAGATCCAATTGTGAACCGCCAATAGTGTATCTAAAGTCTTTGACATTACCCGCTAAACTTACTCTGGTTTGATTATTCACTTTCCTGAGCTGAACACTTCTGACATAATCCCCTAGATAAGAGCTTAGAAATCCTCCCAATATTGAGCCCGCCAGGGATGTTGAAGTACTTTGGAAAGCTGACCCGCTGGCTGTTTTGCTTTCCGAATACCCTGGATTTAAAAATTGCCCGGCAACAATAAAGGCTATTGCATCTGATGCATCCAGGTCCGGAGCAGGTTCATCATTATCTATTGCAGATTGTCCCACATAAACAGCTATATTATTTTTTTCCTGCATAAAATTTTTATTCAATTCATTTAGCGGACCCTGGATTTTTATTTTTACAGCAACCTTTTCTTCCTGTGAAGAAGCAGTACTGTCTCCTGCTGCTGCTGCTGGTGTATAATAGCCGGTATAGGTTGCTACAATATCAAGATAAGGATTACTTAATTCACTTTCAAATTTTATTGAACCTTCTGCCGTAAGGGTTTTAAAAAACTGCAGATTGGAACCTTCTAAAAGTTTTAATTCACCCTGGGCATTAGGTATCCCTCCCACCTTTTTATATTGAAAATCTCCATCTAAGACAGCAGTTAATTTTTGATTTAATTCTTTTGAAAGAATAAAAATAATCTTTGCTTCCTTTTCAACATGAACATCAATATTATAGTCAAATGTGAATCCATTGGCAGAACTAGCAGCTTTTGAATTATTTTTTTGCTGGGAGAGCTTTACTAAACTTTCAAAATCTATATTTTTCTCCTCATGCTTTAATGTATCAAGTGAATATTTATAAATAAAATTCTGAAGATTATTTTGATAACCACCTTGCGCAGGCGGAAAAGTTAACTCAGCGTTAGTTACATTAATAGGAGCAGTTAAAGAAATCCCGCTTTTATCCATGGTAAATTCAACATTCCCGTTTGTAGAAATAACAAGATTTCCATAAACAGTTGGACTTACATCTTTTGAAGCTTCACTGAGAACTTTAAGATTTCCATTTATAACAAACTGTGAAGATGTAATATCCAGATTTTCCATTTCAGCCTTACCGCTGCCGGTCATTTTTCCCCCATTTTGTGTTCCTCTGCTGTTTTCAATCACTAAACTGTCTAAACTAAGTGAACCCGGCGAAATCTTTATCTTTACTCCCGCGTAATATTCCAGGTTATTAAAGCTTGAGATAAAATCAGCATTTTTTAGAGTAAGAGTTCCATTGGGCTCCAAATTATTAAAATTGCCTGATAGTGTAAGATTAGCATTTAAATTACCTTTTAACTCTCTCAATTCCGGGACAACATTACCGAAAGCAGCCAAATTAAAATTATCTGCCTGCAATTTCAAGTTAATAGGCTGATTATCCGGAAGTCTTTGAGTTACTCCTTTCAATCCCAGATCAATAGGTATATTTCCTGAGATTAAAAGTTCAGGATTTTTATAATTATTCATAGAATCTACAAACCTCATATCTACATCAAGACTTTTATCCTTATAATTTAGATTCCCTATTAATGCTCCTAAATTCTTTCCTTTAAAGGTTGTACTGTCTATTTCAAATTTTAAATTCATTACCGGATTCGAAAAATCACCTGTAATTTCAGAATTGAGATTTATACTACCTAGAAGTGTATTCCCTGCTTTAAGTTCGAATAAATTTTTGCTTATGTCTTTTCCTCTGAAATCCTTTAATGAGATCTTCAAATCCTGATTTCCATTCTGCAGGAGATTACCATTTATTTCAATCTTTCCCAAACCCTTCACCCTTTCCATCACAAAATTTTCAATTTTTATACTATCCGACGAATATGCAACGTTTATTCTTTGGGGGTTAATAAGAATAAACTGATTGTACTTCAGATATAAAGTGTCAAGAGAAAGGTTTATACTTTTTGTGTTTAGATCAAAACTGCCTGCTAACTTTGATGAAGTACTTTCCATATTGGCAGCTAAATCAAAATCAGCATTATTATTTGCCAGGTTTAGATTAAGGTTTATATTTTTTATATCACTTCCTGCAAAAATTCTATCAGTCTTAATATGGAGTCCTGCATAAATATCCTTAAGTGAATTTGAATTAAATGAGTTTTTAAGATTGAAATCCAGGTTAGAGTTAGAAAGAAAATACACCCCCTCGCTGCCCCAATATTTTACATAATTAAGCCTGGAATCCAATGAAATTTGTATACTATCCTTATGGTTTTTTATTTCACCGCTGATATCACCATCAACTTCAAGCTGATTCTTTCCCAAAAACAATGATATTAATTCAAAATTTTTAAAATCAATCAGATATTTGATACTAATGGAAGAATCCACATCCGCAAATTTATTTCTGTTTACTGAAATACTACTGTTTTGATTTACTGTACCGGAATCAGGGAAGAGTTCATTCAATTTATTCTCCAATGAGCTGGATATTAAATCAGCCTCAGCACTAGCGAGGTTTATAGCCTGATCTATTGAAAAATTCCCGCTTAAAGATATATCCGCCAGATCGGAAATAATATCTATTATTCTCTGGCCATTGTCATTGCTCCTTAAATCTACTATTGCTCTTGTACTGTCAATATGAATCTTATTTATTTCCGAATTATAAAGTTTCATACTTAAATAAAGATTCATCTTATCTAACTGAAAATTTTCTCCCTCTGCATTGATGCTGAAGTTAAGACTGGTATTAAGACTCGAATCCGATGTTAATTTAGCAACATTGAAATTTTTTATATCCCCTTCAAGTTTATAAGAGGGAACATTATTAGTAAAATCAAAATTACCTGTCAAAGATGTATTCATAGTATCCGAAGATGCTATTAGGCGGTATTTAATATTTTTTGATTTAGCAGAAACCCTAAACCTTAAGGTATCCATCTTATTCCCTTTTATTATTGAACCATCGGCTCTATAATATATATTTGCATCCAGATTCTGAGGAGAAGTACCTGCCCCTTTAATTCGTCCCCTGGAAGTTAAATTTGTGTTTATACCGGCAAAAGGAGAGATATCAAAGTTAATAGTCCTAAAACTGATATTATATTGGAGAAGGGGATTCAAAAGATTTAAATTTCCTTTAAGTGATAAATCTCCTTTTTTGGTATTCAAAAAAACATTTGTATTAAAATTAAGGGGATTGCCATAATATAAAAGAGTATCAAATTTTAATATTCCAAGCTGGGGATAAACCGGAATTTGCAGAGAAGGCAGAAGCTTATTAATATCGGATTGATTTACGTAGGAATTATAAAAAGATGTAGTTATATACATTTTATCAGCGTTTGCTAAATTTTTAATACTCCCTTTAGCTTTTAATTGAGTACTATCATAAAGAACTTCCAGTAAATCTATATTCATTTTATGCAGACTGCCGGATGTCTTTACCTTTGCATTAACTTTCCCTTTAAGTATTTTTGTTGAAGGAACGAATGCAGCTAAATCAGCAAAGTTTAGTGAATCTGCATTCAAATTCAAATTTATATCTGCATCACTAAAACTTGTTGTGGAATCAAAGGGGCTGAATTTTAATACATTGGAACTAATCGTAAATTTTGACCTTCCGGTAACTATGCTAAGATCATTTACTTCCATTCCTTTTTCATCTATATGAAATTTTCCCTCAAGATTGTCTAAAAAGAAATGAGAAATGTTGGGAGAAGCATTAAACCTAACAATTTCTACTTGAAAATCATTCTTATTTATATCTGCAAAAGCATTTAATTCAAGATTAACCCTATCCACCCGTAAATCACTTACATTTAAACTATCATATATTTCTTTGCTGCCTATCTTATTATAATTCTGAACGGCGAAATTGACATTATTTAATAATAATTTTGCCACCTGAATATCAAACGGAAAGGTGGATTTAGAAGTATCTTTTTGTGATGAAGGAGGAAATAATTTTGAAATATTCAGCTCTCCTGATTTATCCTTTTTCAGTGATATAATTGCATTACGAATTTCAAAATCTCTCACGTAAATTTTTTTGAATAGAAGCTCCAACGGGCTGGTTTTAACGGAAATTGCTTCTGCTTTAAGAAGGGTATCCTTTCCCATATTTATCACAACATTCTTTAGAATCAGTGAAGTTAAAATTGTCCCTTCTATTTTATCTATATGAAGATTTCCATTTAAAGCAGAATCAGCTTTATCAACGACAAAATCCCTCAAATAATTCCTGAAAGTGGATGTTTGACTGAACCCGAAAGCAAAAATCAGTAAAATTAATATACCAAGCCCAATATATAAAAATATATTAACTACCCTTTGCAGAAGAGTACGCTTCTTCTTTGTTTTGTTAACCTCTCTATTATCCACTCACAATAACCCAATGACTAATGACTAATGACTAATGACCATTGACCAATGACTAATGACCAATGACTAATGACCATTGACCAATGACCAATGACTAATGACCATTGACCATTGACCAATGACTAATTATCCCTTCCATATCTTTCCAGAATCAATTCGATAATTTTAGAAGTAGACTGCTGGTTAATAAATTCAATTGTCATGACTTTACCTCCATTTTTCTCAACAATGTCTTTCCCTACAATTTTATCAAGAGGCCAATCAGCCCCTTTTACTAAAATATCAGGAATAAGATCATTAATAAGATTCTGAGGAGTATCTTCATCAAACAATGTTACATAATTAACCGGTTTTAAGCTAGAGATTAAATATGCTCTTTCCCGCTCATTTATTACCGGCCTTTTATTTCCTTTAATCAGTTTAACTGATTTATCGCTATTAATACCCACAATTAATATATCACCTAGAGCTTTAGATTTTGTGAGGTAATCAACATGACCGGAGTGAAGTATATCAAAAACCCCATTAGTAAAAACAACCTTCTTATTCTCTTCCTTAAATTTTTGCCGTAATAATATAATCTCTTCCCTATTTTTTATACCGTTCATTTTCAATCTCCTCCGGGAAATACTCTATGAGATTTATCCGTCCGTTCGAGTTTAATAGTATTGAATAACCTGTCAATTTCTATAGGAATAATTCCAACCTCTTCACAAACAATACCTCCTGCATAATTAGCGATATAGGATGCTTCATAAATATCAGCACTTGCGGCTAATGCCATCGTAAGTGTAGATATAACAGTATCCCCTGCACCGGATACATCAGCAACTTTTCGAGCTTTTGTAGGCATACGCTTAACTTTCTTCTCTTTCTCATCTGACGCATCACTTGAAAAAACTGCAATCCCTCCTTCACCAAGTGTTAACAAAACACTTTTTGCATTTAAATTATCCATTATCTTATTTCCCGCAAATAATATATCATCATCAGTCCGTATCTTCATTCCTAGTACATCTTCAGCTTCTTTCCGGTTCGGTTTGAATACCGAAACGTTTTTATAATTAAAGAAATTATTAAACTTCGGATCCACGGTAATTAATAAATCTCTCTCTTTAGCTGAAGAAATAATCTTTTCAATCAATGCAGGTGTTAAGACTCCCTTATTATAATCCTGCAAGATTATTCCATCTAAAGAACTTAAATGTTGATTCAGGTAATCAAATAATTTTGTCTGTATATTCTTCTTTAAATAATCCTTGCTTTCTTTATCGATCCTTACAACATGCTGGTTATGTGCAATCACTCTTGTTTTTGAAGTTGTCGGTCTGCTTTCATCAACAATTAAACCATCAGCTTCAATATTATTTTCCCTTAACAAAGATCTGAAAATAGTCCCGTCATTATCATATCCAATAACACCAATGGGAATAGGAATTCCTCCAAGTTTTAGAATATTCAAAGCCACATTTGCAGCACCTCCAAACCGGTAAAACTCATCCCCTACTTCAACTACCGGTACCGGTGCTTCCGGCGATATCCTTTTAACTTCACCCCAGAAATAGCAATCAAGCATCATATCACCTATAACTGCTATTTTTAATCCATTAAATTTTTTCTTTAATTCATTAAGTCTTTTAACGGAAAGGTCAACCATGCCTTATCCTTTATTTGTTTTTCTAATAAATAGTAAAGATAATGATAATTTAAATTCTAAAGAACTGGCTGATCTAAAGAGGAGTTCAATTAAAAAGATCATAACAAATCATAAAAATCATAATAATCAGCGTTCTATTAAAATATATTTTAAAATTACCACTCTTGAACTTATTTGTTTTTTATAATTTGTAATTTGAAATATGGTGGTTATATTTTCATACCATGATCAATAGAATAGTAATTACCGGTGCATCCGGTTTAATAGGTCATAATTTATGTAAATTACTCATTTCAAGAGGAGATGAAGTTTCTATATTCACCAGGGATATTGACAAAACTAAAAATATAATTCCCGGTGCAAAAGAATATATTAAATGGGATTATAATAAACCTGTTGAATGGAAAGACTATTTAAAAAATAAGGATGCAGTAATTCACTTAGCAGGAGCTAATCTTTCAGGTAAAAGGTGGACAGAAGATTATAAGAAAAAAATTCTTAAAACCAGGGAAATAAGCACTAAAAATTTAGTTAACGCAATTAGTTCATTAAATGAAAAACCTTCTTCATTTATATGCTCTTCAGGAGTAAACTACTATGGTGATTCAGGTAATCTTACTCTAACCGAAGATTCAAATGCCGGAAGTGATTTTTTAGCGAAAGTCTGCAAGATATGGGAAGATGAAGCTTCTAAAGTTGAAAAATTTGGAGTAAGAAGAATCAGCATCAGAACCGGAGTTGTTTTATCTATTAATGATGGTGCTTTGAAAAAAATGCTGCTCCCATTTAAATTCTTTATTGGTGGCCCTTTAGGAAACGGCAAACAATGGTTCCCCTGGATTCATATTGATGATATAATAAATATCTATTGCTATTGTTTGGATAATAATTCTTTAAGCGGGGCAGTCAATGCATGCGCTCCTGATCCTGTAACTATGAATGAATTTGCAAAAACTTTAGCAAAAGTTATGAACAGACCTTCTCTTTTCAAAGTTCCAAAATTTATATTAAAAATAGCCGTTGGTGAAGTTACAGAAAGCATTACTGCAAGCATGAAAGTAATTCCCCAAAAACTATTGAATGAAGGATTCAGATTTAAGTTTGAGAATTTGAATAAGGCAATAAAAAATTTAATTGGAACAAATGTCTCAGGCTAAAATTATGCCTCAATGTTTCTTCAAAAATGGTCAATTCTAATACCTAATATTTCAATCAAGGATTTACGAACCTTTATTTTTTCATCGGTATAGCTTAATTCATAAGGAGAATTTTTTTGTCTCCATGCATCATAAACTCCCTGCCAAAAATCCAAAAATTGTCTTATTTCTTCTTCAGTTGGTTTATGATAATACTTTTCTTCAAGCTCCCTTAGCGCAGCATAATTTGGTACAAGCGAGTAAAAATTTTTTGAATTGGAATTCAATTATTAAATGATAGAATTTATAATTCTCAAATATTTTTAACAAAAATAGTTATAATATTAAATATCATGAAATACTGGAATAATGGAGCATTGCATTACTCCAAAATTCCAATACTCCATTCCTCCATCCTAATACCTATAGTAATCCGGTTTGAAAGGACCTTCTACCGTAACACCTATATACTCTGCCTGTTCAGAAGATAAAGTTTCCAGTTCAACTCCAAGTTTCTTAAGATGCAAGTTTGCAACTTTTTCATCTAAATATTTTGGAAGTACATAAACTTTATTTTCATAATTGTCATGATTCTTCCACAGTTCAATTTGTGCAAGGACCTGGTTTGTAAACGAATTTGACATTACAAAAGAAGGATGGCCCATAGCGCATCCAAGATTCACCAGCCTTCCTTCTGCTAACACTATTACATCATTTCCGTCAATGTTATACATATCAACTTGAGGTTTAATGGTATCTTTTGTATTGCCGTAATTGTTATTAAGCCACGCCATATCGATTTCATTATCAAAGTGGCCGATATTGCAGACGATTGTTTTGTCCTTCATTTTTTTGAAATGTTCGCCCGTAACTATGTCTCTATTCCCGGTTGCAGTAACAACTATATCGACTTCACCGACAACATTTTCCAGTTTCTTAACCTGGAATCCATTCATGGCTGCCTGTAATGCACAAATCGGATCAACCTCTGTTACTATGACACGAACCCCAGCATGGGCGAGAGATTCGGCTGAGCCTTTTCCCACATCTCCGTAACCACATACTACTGCAACTTTTCCGGCAAGCATTAAATCGGTTGCCCTTCTAATCGCATCAACTAAAGATTCGCGGCATCCGTACTTATTATCAAATTTTGACTTTGTAACTGAATCGTTAACATTAAAAGCCGGTACAGGAAGAGTCCCCTTTTTCATTCTATCATATAAACGGTGAACTCCGGTAGTTGTCTCTTCCGATATTCCTTTTATATTCGAAACAAGCTCTGGGTATTTATCAAGCACAGTATTGGTAAGATCTCCGCCGTCATCTAATATCATCTGAAGCGGTTTTTTATCTTTACCAAAGAATAAAGTTTGCTCAATACACCACTCATATTCTTCTAAAGTCTCACCTTTCCATGCATAGACAGGTATTCCGGCAGCAGCTATAGCTGCAGCTGCGTGATCCTGTGTAGAAAAAATATTACAGGAAGACCATTGAACTTCCGCACCTAAATGAACCAGAGTTTCAATTAAGACTGCAGTCTGAATTGTCATATGAAGACAACCAGCAATTCTCGCACCTTTTAAAGGTTTCGTTTCTCCATATTCCTCGCGCAGTGCCATTAAACCCGGCATCTCTGCTTCTGCCAATGTAATCTCTTTCCTTCCCCATTCTGCCAGTGAAATATCTTTTACCTTATATGGAAGTTTTACAACTTCTTTTTCTGTTACCTGATTCATTTCTCTTCCTTCTATTATTAATAATTTGCTTGAATAAAAATTTAATCTTCTATCTTTTTTTATATATATTTTTTAAATATAGGCACTAAATCTAATTTTTCCCATGTAAACTCTTTTTCTTTTCTCCCAAAATGACCGTAAGCTGCTGTCTTTTGATAAATTGGTCTTCTAAGCTGAAGTCTTTCAATTATCCCTTTGGGAGTAAGATCAACTTCTTTCCTAACCATTCTGGAGATTTCTTTATCGGGTATAGCTCCGGAACCTTTTGTATATATGTAGATAGAAACAGGTTCGGCAACTCCAATAGCATATGCAATCTGGACGAGACATTCTTTAGCTAATTTTGCACCTACTATATTTTTTGCTATATGTCTGGCAGCATAAGTAGCACTCCTATCTACCTTGGAAGGATCTTTTCCGGAAAAAGCACCCCCTCCGTGAGGAGCCCATCCACCGTAAGTATCAACTATAATTTTTCTTCCGGTAAGTCCGCTGTCTCCATGAGGTCCCCCAATTTCAAACCTGCCTGTTGGATTTACAAAATATTTTGTCTTCTTATCAATATACTTTTCAGGAATAACTTTTTTTACTACATTTTCAATAACATCTTCTTTAATCTTTTTTTGCTTAACATCCGGGTCATGCTGAGTTGAGACTACTACAGCTTCTATTCTCAATGGCTTATTATCATTATCATATTCAACTGTTACCTGAGATTTTGCATCCGGACGCAGATAAGGCATTAGACCATTTCCTTTTTTTCTTATATCGGCTAAAGTTTTTACCAGTTTATGCGCATACATTATCGGCATCGGCATCAATTCGGGAGTTTGGTCACAAGCATAACCGAACATGAGACCCTGATCTCCGGCTCCGCCTCTGTCCACCCCCATAGCAATATCGGGAGATTGCGAATGAATTGCATTTAGAACCGAACATGATTCTGCATCAAATTTATAATCAGCTTTTGTATAACCGATATCTTTTACGGTTTTTCTTACTATATCAGGAACTTCAATATAAGCTTTTGTAGTAACTTCACCGCCGACCAATACCAGCCCTGTGGTTACAAAAGTTTCACAGGCAACCCTTGCGTCAGGATCCTGCCTGTAAATTGCATCTAAAATTCCATCTGATATTGCATCACTTACTTTATCTGGATGCCCTTCGGAAACTGATTCCGATGTGAAAAGATATGACATATTTATTTTACCCTTTTTTAATTAATAAAAATCTATTTCTGATGAATCCCCCGAGTTGAGTCTTTTAAAGAGTCCTCTAATAATTGAATTATTTCCTATTATTGAATTATCCAGCAACGCCTTAGATACAACTGCTTTAGAACCAACTATTGAATTTTTAACAATACTATCTTTTACAATACAGTCTTTATCAAGAGTAGTATATGGTCCAATTACTGAATTTTCAACTCTTGCACTATCTGCAATAAATACCGGTCCATTTATTACAACATTATCAAAATCTCTTTGATAACTTTTTTGTTCGAGCAAAAATTTATTTGTTGAGAGCAGAGTTTCAGGCTTACCGCAGTCATACCATCCTTCAACAGGAAAAGTCTTAAACTTTTCTCCTTTATCAATCATAATCTGAAGTGCATCTGTAAGCTGGAGTTCGCCTTTTGTTCTGATATCTTTGGAGACTAACTCATTTAAGCCTTTGGCTAAAGCACCGGAATCGGCAATATAATAGAGGCCGACCAATGCAAGCTTAGAAATTGAATCCTGTGGCTTCTCCACTAACCTTTTAACGAACCCGTCTTCCATTACCGCAACACCAAACCTCCTCGGGTCATCAACTTTCTTAACACCCAAAGACGATTGCTTAATCTTAAATACATTTTTCAAATCCACATCAAAAACAGTATCACCAAGAATTATAAATATCTCCTTTTCGTCAAAAGTCGGGATCGCGGTATAAATTGCATGTCCCAATCCTTCTTTATTCTTTTGTTCAATAAAATCAGATTTCATTTGGGGATATTCGTTCTGAATATATTCCTTTATCATTTCTCCAAGATGACCGATTACAAAAGTAGCTTTATTTATCCCTTCTTCTAAAAGTTTATCAATTATATGTGAAATAATTGGTTTGCCGCCAACATTTAAAAGAACTTTTGGAGTGGAGAAAGTATGCGGTTTTAATCTTGATCCGATCCCTGCCACGGGAATTATAGCTCTCATATATTTCTTTACAATTTTAAATTAGTTAATAAAATTAGTTATTCCTCAAAATAATAACAACTAATTTAGGAATGCATAATACTTAAAATATTTTTGTCCGGAATATTTTATTTTATCATTTACGCACGAGTACTTGATATCCGTACAGATGTTTAATACAGCTTCTCCGGTTCTCTTTACAAGTTTCATCCGTCTCAAATACGCTTCAAATACGCTCCACATACGCTCCAGATACGCTTTAGAAATAGTTACAAATATTCATCTTTTTTATTAACCCCGGGATTAATCCCGGGGGTTAATGTAAACCAAAAACTTGATATTTAACTGTTTTAACAGTTTTCAATTTAAGCGGCCAACTTGAGTTAATAAAATATTTGGAATAACTTCTTTTTAAAGATGTCATCTTTACATCTACGTACGTCCAAATAATAATAATTTCTACGGAGAGAGGACAATATCCTGGAGAATGGATTCAAATGATTTTGTATTTTGAAAAAAAGATAGGAATTTCTGAATTACCTTGTCTATAACAGAATCGGGACAGGATGCACCGCTGGTTAAGATTATTTCAACCGGGTATTTTTTAGGGATGTAGTTTTCGGTGACCACTTCTTTTTTTGAGTGAATATCAAAATGACTGATTTTTTTACCTGAAATAAGATTCTCACTTGAAGAAATAAAAAATGTTTTAAGCTTGTTTTCACAGAGTTCCACTATATGGCTCGTATTTGAACTGTTATACCCCCCAACTACTACCGCAAAATCTGCTTTTTGTTTTAATAACTCATACGTTGCTTCCTGATTATCATTAGTTGCATAGCATAAAGTATCCCTGGTATCGGCAAAATGCTCCGCTAAATTCTCAATTCCGAATTTCCGGATCATCACTTTTTTCAAATAATCCGCAATTGCCTGAGTTTCTGCAGCAAGCATTGTGGTCTGGTTTACAACTCCGATTCTATGAAGGTCATTTTCTATATCAAAGCCATCTGAATATTTCCCTTCGAATATTTCATAAAATTCTTCTATCTTCCTCTCCCCTAAAATAACAGAGCCCAGCAATTCGGCTTCCTTAATATTTCTGACAATCACCGAAGGGGAATTCTTGATGGTATGGGAAAATGTAGCTCTCGTTTCTTCGTGCGAATGTTTTCCGTGAATAATAATAGTATAATCTTGCTTTCCCAATTGTTCCGAACGGTTCCAGACTTTCTCTACAAAAGGACAGGTAGTATTAAACTTATGAGCATCAATCCCTATTTCTTTTAATTTAGCTTCAATTTCCAGAGTAGTCCCGAATGCCGGGATAATTACAATATCATTTTCCTTTAGTTCACTCCAGTCAATAATCTGGTTTCCCGATGTATCCATAATAAACCGGATACCTTTACTTTGTAAATCATTATTTACTCCCGGATTATGAATCATTTCACTTAATAGGAAAATCCTTTTACCGGAATTTTCTTCTAATGTTTTGTATGATATTTCAATAGCATTTTCAACACCGTAACAGAATCCGAAATGCCTTGCAATAAAAAACCTAATTGGTCCAAAGTCAAGAACAGTAGGAGTGAAGTCTTTCTTTCTGGGATCTGTCAAATTTCTTTTATATTTAATACTGGATATAAAAGAACTTCTGTATATTTGAGGAATTTCAAATTTCTTCATCTAATCGATTATTATTATAAAATAAATCCTTAACCATAAACACAAAATTTAATAAATATCTGTCTTTATTAAAGTGTAATTCATCGTAAATAATAACCGCTCAACATAAAAACCTTTTTAATTATCAATGATTATCTAATTTTCATTATTATTTCTTCAATAATCAAAGGTTTTCATGAAAAAAGATTTATTCATGCCGATTTCAATAACTTTATTATTTTTATTCACTTCCATAATTTATTCACAGGAAAAGTTTATTGTAAGAATTAATACTAACGATGATTTGTTTCATGTTGACCTTTTTCCTGACAGCCTTAGCACTAACAATAATATATATCAGTTTGCTTCAACAGCTCCCGGAACATATCAGGCACTGGATATCGGGAGGTTTGTAAAATCATTTAAAGCTTTTGATGGAGAAGGAAATGAAATTCCTACTCAAAATATCTCTACCAATCAATGGGAATTAAATAATCCGCAAAAGATTAAAAAAATAGAATACACTATTGAAGATACATGGGATGCTAAAGATGATAGTGAGCTAATCTATCAAATGTGCGGTTCAAATATAGACACGGATAATTCTTTAATTAATGGTGAATGCGTGTTTGGATATTTTCAAGGACTCCAAACATATCCTGTAAAAATAAAAATTGAATGCCCGGAAGATTGGCAAACCGGAACCGCATTAAAGTTAGATTCAGACGGCTATTATGATGCGCCTACTTATGATTATGTTGTGGATTCGCCTATACTTACCGGCATTTTATCTGAAGATTCAATAAAAGTAGGTAACGCAGCAATAAAAATATTCACTTATTCTAAAACGGGAGCTATTAAATCAGATACTTTGATATCATCTATTAAAGATATCCTTCAGGCAGAAAGTCAATTTACAAATGGTCTGCCTGTTGATCATTATACATTTTTATTCCACCTTGGCAGCTTCAATGCCGGTGCATGGGAACATTCTTATAGTTCCGAATATGTTTTACTTGAAAACGCTTTAGATAAATTGAACCTGCAAAATACAAGATCTATTATTGCTCACGAATTTTTTCATGTTGTAACACCTCTTAATATTCACAGTGAATTGGTTGAAAAATTCAATTTTGTTAAACCTATAATGTCAAAGCATCTCTGGTTATATGAAGGAACTACAGAATGGGCTGCTAATATTCTGCAGCTCCGTGATTCACTAATCTCATTGGAAGATTACCTGGATATAATCCGCAAAAAAATAATAATAATGCAGGGATTTAATAAAAATATAAGCCTAACGGAATTAGGGGTACATTCTGTTGATATGCCGGACGAATATATAAACATATACAATAAAGGAGCGGTAGTATCGGGGCTGCTTGATATTAGATTATTAGAACTATCAAAGGGAACTAAAGGATTTCAGAGAAGTTATAAATGAATTAGCAAAAAAATATGGTCCGGAACAGTCATTCAGTGAAACCAATTTCTTTGATGAACTTGTTAAAATGACATATCCGGAAATAGAGGATTTTATTAAAGATTATATTGAGGGAACCGAAGATTTACCAATAAAAGAATACTATCAAAAATTAGGGATTGATTTTTATGAATCTAAAGGACTTGACAGCAGTAAAGCAAGCATGGGAATTAGCTTAGGGGTAAAAGGGAATCATTTTATCGTAAGCGGAGTTTCAGACAACTCACTGAATAAGGATAGGATTTTTCCGGGAGATATAATCTTTTCCTTTGACGGAGATGAGCTTACATTTGCAAACATAGGTGAAAAGTTCAGAGAGTATCAGAACAAAAAGATAGGAGATACAGTAAAGGCTGTGGTTATAAGAAACGATAAGAAAGTCGATGTTGATATTAAACTAGGCCATGCAGAAAGGAAATTTATATTTGAAATTAACCATACCCCGGATGCGGAACAGTTGGATTTGAGAAATGCATGGATGAAGAATCTATAATCTCTAACATTCCTCTATCCATCTCCATTTTTTGTCATTTTGGCAGACCCTATTCTACTCCTATGCACCTCCGCTACAACTCCAAGGTAACTCCAAGGTAACTCCAAGGTAACTCCAAGTTACCACCAGGTGAACAGAACCCTAAAATCCCCTAAAATTTGTTAACAAAAATCGAATCGTCTGACAATATGACAGTCATATAAAATGATTACGAACAGCCCAAATAGAAGGAAATAGCTGCCGTTCACGTTTATCCAACGGATACTATTGGAGACAAAAGCTAACACTGACTTCCAGTCCCTCCCCCTCTCCTTACTAAGGCTGAGCATATTACACACTTGACACAGAGGTCAAGAGAAATTATATTTGTATGTGCGTATTTATGGAAAATATTATAATAAGGTAATCATCGAAGGAATTCAGCAGATGATAACCGAAAGCCCGGAAATATCTCGGAGAGAACTGTCCCGAAAGATTTGTGAATGGAGAGGTTGGTACTCTCCAAATGGGAAATTACAGGAAATGAGCTGCAGGAAAGCATTATTAGAATTAGAGCGTCAAGGAAAGATAAGACTACCAGAGATAAAGCAGAGATATTCTTTTAAACAAAGGAGCTGCCGGAGCAGTAATTTGGAGGTAAATGAACTGGAAATAGCCCAGATAAGATGCAGTTTATCAGAATTAGGGGAGGTAAAAATAGAGCCAATCGATAGCAGATATAGTAAGGATTCCAAGGCATGGTTCACATTAGTAAATAAATATCATTATCTTGGTAATCGAGGAATATGCGGTTCACAGATACGTTATATAGTAAAAAGTCCGAAGTATGGTTATATAGGAGCCATATCCTTTAGTTCGTCTAGCTGGCAATCAAAAGCAAGAGATGAATATATAGGATGGAGCGAGTGGGAAAGAAGTAAAAACATAAGAAGAGTAATAAATAATGGTAGATTATTAATAGTCCCTACAGTAGAGGTAAGAAATCTTGGTTCCTATATATTATCACGAACAATAAGTCGAATATCAGAAGATTGGGAGAAGCGCTATAAAATAGAGCCGAAATTGATAGAGACATATGTAGATCCAAGCCGTTATAGGGGGACAATATATAAGGCATCAAATTGGAGATATATAGGCCAGACATCGGGAAGACGAGATGGAATATCCAAGGATATATATGTATATGAATTATCAAAGGACTGGAAAGAGGAATTGTGTAGAGAGGGAAGCCGGGATGAAGACATAGGAGAGATACCGTCAATAGATGAGACGGGAAGCTGGACGGAAGCAGAATTTGGAAGGGTAAGGATATATGATAGAAGGATAAAGAGACGGTTGAATAAGATAGCAGAATCGTTTTATGAGAACTCACAGTCAAATATACCGGAGGCTTGCGGCAGCAAAGCAGCCACAATAGGAGCCTATAGATTTTTTCAAAACCCAAAAGTGACAATGGAAGTAATATTAGATTCGCATAGAGAATCAACGATAGAAAGGATAAAGGAGCGTAAGGTAGTATTGGCAGTGCAGGATACAACATTTTTGAATTACAGCACGCACCCAATGACAGAAGGAATGGGTCCAATAAATAACAAAGAGGATGAGAGTATAGGATTGATACTTCATGATACGATGGCCTTTAGTCCAGAGGGAACGCCATTAGGGATATTGGATGCACAGTGTTGGGCAAGAGATGAGTCAGAGCAAGGGAAGAGATATAAGCGAAAGGAATTATCAATAGAGCAAAAAGAGAGTATAAAATGGATAAGGAGTTTTCAAAGGGTAAGGGAGATACAGAGGTTATGCCCGCAGACAAAGCTAGTAAGTATAGGAGATAGGGAATCTGATATATATGAATTATTTGATGAAGCGGTAAAAGGGGAATTAGAGCCAAAACTGTTGGTACGGGCAGAGAGAAGCAGAAATCGCAGGACAAGAAACGACAGTGGAGCAGAAGAGGAATATATATGGGAATATATGCAACGCCAACAGTCAATGGGTAGACTGGAGATACATATACCTAGAAAAAGTAATCGGAAATCAAGAGTAGCAGAAGTGGAGCTACGATATTCGAAGTTGGAATTACTCCCGCCAAAGCGATTACAGGGAAGTAGAACAATAAAGGTGTGGGGGGTATATTTACATGAACAAGCAGATGAGGCAGCAGCAGAGAGCAGACCGATAGAATGGATGCTAATAACTACAGCAGAGGTAAAAGATTTTACAGAAGCAAAGGAAATAGTGGACTGGTATGTAAGGCGATGGGGAATCGAGGTATATCATAGGACATTAAAAAGCGGATGCCGAATAGAGGATCGACAATTAGGAACAGCAGATACAATAGAAGCAAGTCTAGGAATAGATATGGTAGTAGCCTGGCGAATTTTTCATATGACGATGCTTGGAAGAGAGCTGCCTAACTCCCCTTGCACAATATTTTTTAAGGAAGAAGAATGGAAAGCATTATATTGTTATGCAAATAAAACACCAAAAGCGCCTAAAGAGCCGCCGAGTATGGCAGCAGCAGTAAAAATGCTTGGAAGTATAGGTGGTCATCTCGGGAGGAAATCAGATGGTATGCCTGGTACCGAGACACTTTGGCGTGGATTAGAACGACTAGAAACAGCTACTGAAATGTATATAATTTTGACCAAACCTCCACCTGATGACGATACCTAACCCTCTGTCCTATGTGTGGGTAAAGCTCAGCCTTACTAAGGAGAGGGGGCCGGGGGGTGAGGTTAAATTTAACATGTAAGACATTTTTACTATTTTTGTATTTTCACACACCCTCTAAAGATCAACAGCAATGGATTTTTATTCAATTAAAAGTATGGGGTAATTTAGTAACATTTTTACTATTTTAGTAAAAAAAATTCGTAATTCAATTTCAAGGAAATATTATGGCTGCAAATATTGATATGATTAAAAAAAGATATTCTGAATTTAAGGAAAAATTAACCGGCATTAAAAAAATCATAAACAGACCGTTAACATATGCTGAAAAAGTTTTATATACACATCTTTGGGAAAATCCTTCTTCTAAACTGGAAAGAGGAAAAGATTATGCTGAATTAGCCCCCGATAGAGTAGCAATGCAGGACGCAACGGCACAAATGGCACTCCTTCAATTTATGTCTGCAAATAAAAAAGAGACTGCGGTACCTACTACAGTACATTGTGATCATTTAATCCAGGCGCAGATTGGAGCGCAGGATGATCTTCTTAGGGCTACCTCCGAAAATAAAGAAGTATATGACTTCCTTGAAAGCATTTCTCAAAAATACGGAATTGGATTTTGGAAACCAGGCGCCGGGATTATACACCAGGTAGTGCTTGAAAACTATGCTTTTCCCGGTGGAATGATGATAGGTACAGATTCTCATACTCCGAATGCCGGAGGACTTGGAATGATTGCAATTGGAGTCGGAGGAGCCGATGCTGTTGATGTTATGGCAGGTATGCCGTGGGAATTAAAATGGCCTAAACTAATCGGTGTTAAATTAACGGGTAAATTAAATGGATGGACTTCACCAAAAGATATTATACTTAAATTAGCAGGAATCCTTACGGTTAAAGGCGGGACGGGAGCAATAGTTGAATATTTTGGTGAAGGATCTACTTCCCTTTCTTGCACCGGTAAAGGCACTATTTGTAATATGGGTGCGGAAATCGGCGCAACTACTTCTGTTTTTCCTTTTGATGAAAAAATGTCTGCATATCTCCGTATTACAAACCGTGCTGATGTTGCCGCTTTAGCTGAAGGATTACAGGATGAACTTTCTGCCGATAAAGAAGTTCTTGAAAATCCTGAAAAATTCTTTGACCAGGTAGTTGAATTAAACTTAAGTGAACTAGAACCTCATTTAAACGGGCCTTTCACTCCCGATAAAGCCTGGCCAATCTCTAAAATGAAAGAAGCAGTTAAGGAAAATAATTATCCTGATACAATAAAAGTTGCATTAATAGGAAGCTGTACTAATTCAAGTTATGAAGATATAGATCGATCAGCAAGTATCGCAAGACAGGCAATGGCTAAAGGATTAAAATCAAAATCCCAGTTTACAGTCACACCAGGTTCCGAACAGGTAAGAGCAACCATAGAAAGAGATGGACAGTTAAAAACGTTAAGTGATTTTGGAGGCTTAATTCTGGCTAATGCATGCGGTCCTTGCATTGGTATGTGGAAAAGGATGGACATTAAAACCGGGGAAAAGAATACAATAGTAACTTCCTTTAATAGGAATTTTGCCAAAAGAAATGACGGCAACCCTGAAACATTAGCCTTCGTTGCAAGCCCTGAATTAACAACTGCTCTGGCGATTGCAGGAAGTTTATCCTTTAATCCTTTAACGGATGAATTGGAAAATGAAAAGGGAGAAAAAGTAAAGCTGGATCCTCCTACCGGAGAAGAACTACCTTCAAAAGGTTTTGATTCCGGCGAAAATGGGTTTATAGCTCCCGCTAAAGATGGTTCTAATGTTGAAATTAAAGTTAACCCTGATAGTGAACGTCTCCAATTACTTACTCCCTTTAAACCCTGGAACGGTAAAGATCTTGAAGATTTACCTGTTCTATTAAAAGCCAAAGGGAAATGTACTACAGATCATATTTCAATGGCAGGTCCCTGGTTAAGATTTAGAGGTCATCTGGATAATATATCAAATAATATGTTTATAGGTGCAATAAATTATTTTACGGGTGAAACCGGGAAAGTAAAAAATATTTATACAGGTGAATATAAATCGGTACCGGATGCAGCACGGGACTACAAAAGACACGGACACGATTGGGTTGTTGTCGGTGATGAGAACTATGGCGAGGGTTCTTCACGCGAACACGCAGCAATGGAGCCGAGACATCTTGGCGGAAGAGCAATAATCGTAAGAAGCTTTGCTAGAATTCATGAAACCAACTTAAAGAAACAGGGTTTGCTCCCTCTTACTTTTGCTAATCCAGCCGATTATGATAAAATTAAGGAAGATGATAAGGTAAGCATATTAGGATTAACTGAACTAGCTCCTAATAAACAACTGAAGCTTATTATTAAACATGAGGATGGTTCCAAAGATGAGGCCTTGTTAAACCATACAATGAATGAAACACAGATTAAATGGTTTAAAGCTGGGAGTGCATTGAATCTAATCGCAGAGCAAAATAAAAGCTAAAATCTTTTCAAACTCAATTAGAATCTAGGATTGGACTGAAAAGCCTGTGTGAAAAGTGTAGAACGAAACTCCGTTTCGTTTAACTTATTATAAATTCAATCAAAATTCACATTAGCGATTCGGAGAATCGCTCTACAATTTGAATTTTCACACACCCTCTGAATCCAACGGCAAGTGATACTGTAAATCAACATAGCATTCTATTTTATAAAATGATATTTTAAAGAAAAAAACAAAGGAACTTTAACTTAATTAATGATATTTCTCAATCCCGCAGTTTTATTCGGTTTAATCGCTGCTTCAATTCCGGTATTAATCCATCTTTTAAACCTAAGGAAATTAAAAAAGATCGATTTCAGTACACTGGCATTTCTAAAAGAACTTCAGAAGAATAAAATCAGGAAAATTAAAATCAAGCAGCTCCTTCTTTTAGCTTTAAGAGTTATGATAATTCTTTTTCTGGTTATGGCTTTTGCCCGTCCGACCTTAAAAGGAATTTCAATTGGGGGAACAGCTTCTGCAGCAAAAACTACCGCTGTTTTCATCCTTGATAATACCTTTAGTATGTCGGTAGTCGATAATAACGGCTCATATTTAAACCAGGCAAAAGGAACGATAAAAGAATTGCTGAACCAGCTTCAGGAAGGAGATGAAGCGGCATTAGTTCTTTTATCAAATCCCCCATCCGGACAAATAAATAATAATGAACTGCAAACCACATCAAACCTATCTGATTTTAAAAAACTGGTTGAAAATGTTGCAATATCTTATTATAGCGGCAATTTGAACGACGCAGTTATCAGAGCAGCTAAAATACTTTCAAAATCCCAAAATTTTAATAAAGAAATTTACATTTTAAGCGACTTTCAAAAAGGAAGGCTATATGATCAGTCATCCCTGTCGGATTTAAGTGAAATATTAAATGATAAAGTTAAACTTTATACCTTTAATTATTCGGGTAAAGAGGTATATAATATCGGAATCGATAATTTGAAAGTAAATACACAGATATTTGAAAAGGATAAGCCAGTCAGCTTTAGTACAACTGTAACAAATTATTCTTCAAAACCGGCCGAAAATGCAGTTGTTTCCCTTTTTATTAACAATGAAAGAAGTGCACAGCAGAGCGTAAAATTAGAACCGGGTGAGACAAAGATATTAACTATGGAATCTGCGGCTAAATCCACAGGTTATGTCGATGCATTCGCTGAAATAGAAGATGATGATATTATGCAGGATAATAAAAGGTATACAAGCTTTTATATACCTGATGAAATCACTTTAGGGGTATTTACAAAAGAAAGTCAAGATGCCCAATTTATCAATTTAGCTTTGACTGCCGGAGAAAATAAGGCATTAAAAGTTACCGAAAAAAATATAAATCAAATCTCTTCCTTCGATTTGAATCAATTCAATATATTAATCATTATAGGATTTGACGACTTTAGTAATTATCCTAAATTGAAATCTTATATAAATAACGGAGGCGGACTATTCTTATTTCCGGATTCAAAATCTACTTTGGAAAATTTTCAAAAGTCTGCTGCTGAACTTGGACTGCCGTTACCTGAAGGAACTGCCGGGAAATTAAATTCTCAGGAAAACTCAGTTTCATTTGAAAGTATTGATTTTAACCATCCTTTATTTCAGAATATTTTTGCCAAAGAGAAGAAAAAAATAGAATCTCCGGAAATATATTTCCACTTTAAAATATCTCCCGGGGGTAAAGGTAAGAATATAATTTCATTGGTTGACGGTTCGTCTTTTCTGAGTGAATATAAGATAGGAAAAGGAAAAATTCTACTATTGAATACAGCTCCGGTACTCAGTTGGAGCAATTTCCCTTTAAAAAGCATTTTTGTTCCTTTAATAAATAAATCTGTATTCTATCTTGCTTCAAAGGATAGAACCGAAAATGAACATCTGGTTTCGAGCGGAGTAAATATCAATGTCTCGGATCAAAGTATACCACAAATAATGATTGAAAAACCGGATAAATCTCAAGAATTCATCGACCTTAGTGAAAAAAATAATCCTAACTTTATAACAGATATAAGTACCGATATGCCCGGCGACTACCATATATATTCAGGCAAAAAGCTGATTGATGACTTTGCCGTTAATGTCGATCCTGTTGAATCTGCAACAAAATATATTGATAATAATGAATTTGAAGATTACTTACATAAAATAAATTTTAAGGGTCATTATATTAAAGTTGACAAAAAAGATGATCCGGCAAAAATCGTTCTGCAGTCCCGTTTCGGCTCTGAATTATGGAAATATTTTCTTCTTATTGCATTAATACTGGCACTCATAGAAATGATGATTGCAAGGAATTCAAAGAAAGAAATGGTAAATTTAAATTAAAATTAATGAGGCTTTTGTTATAAATTATTTTTATAAAATCAGAAGGAGATACGTTCATAGGGTATGATAGATATAAATAGGAATGGTGTTGAAAAGGCAATTTTAGTTGCTCTTAACACAAAAAATATTAGTAAAGAATTAGTTGAAGAACATTTAACAGAGCTTGAGGAATTAGCATTAACGGCAGGTGCTGAAACAATAATAAAGATAACTCAGGATAAATATTCAGTAGACTCAGCATATTATATCGGGAAAGGAAAGGCCGAAGAAATATCAAATCTTGCTGAATCGAATGATATTAACCTGGTTATCTTTGATGATGACCTCTCTCCCGTTCAGTTAAGAAACCTTGAAAACTTGATAAATAGAAAAATTATTGATCGCAGCGGACTTATATTAGATATATTTGCTTCCCGCGCAAAATCCAAAGAAGCAAAAACACAGGTAGAACTTGCACAACTTCAATATTTACTACCGAGATTAACCAGAGCATGGACCCATCTTTCAAAACAATTTGGCGGCATTGGTACTAAAGGTCCCGGTGAAACTCAAATTGAAACTGATAGAAGAATAATTAGGACAAGGATTAGACACCTAAAAGAAAAACTAAATAAAATTGAATTGCAGAGAGAAACTCAAAGCAAAGGCAGAAAGGATCTTATTAGGATTTCATTAGTAGGTTATACAAATGCCGGCAAGTCCACTCTGTTCAATTTAATTACCAAATCAGGTGTCCTTGCAGAAGATAAACTATTTGCAACCCTTGATTCAACAACCCGTTCACTGGATATCGGAATAAATCAGAAATTGCTTTTGAGTGATACTGTCGGATTTATAAGAAAACTTCCTCCTAATCTGATAGCATCATTTAAGAGTACGTTAAATGAAGTTAAAGAAGCGGATATCATTCTGCATGTAATTGATCTTTCTCATTCTTATTTTGAAGATCATATAAATGTTGTTGAACAAACCTTAAAAGATATTGGTGCGGATAAACAAAGTGTATTGAAAATATTCAATAAAATAGATGTGGTAAATGATAAAAGCAGAATCAGTTATGTGAGAAACAAATATAAAGATTCGGTAATTATTTCAGCAGAAAGAGGAATTAATATTACTAAATTTAAGGAAAAATTGACCCATATAATTGATGAGACATATGTTGAGGAAGAAGTTTCTCTGGATCTTGCGGATTCAAAAACGGCAGCCAAAATTCATACTCTTGCTGAAGTTATATCAACTAATTATGATGAATCTTTAATCCATATAACCTACAAGACAAATAGGGAAAACTCTAACAAAATTAAAAAATTGGTACATGGCATCTAAAAAACTTATCCTCGATGGCAATTCATTAACTATTAATAAAATTGAATCTTTCCTTTATGACAACCCTTTAATAACTATTTCTAAAGAATCAAAGAAAAAGATTAACGACTCAAGAGAACTTGTAGAGAAATGGATTGAAAATGGTGAAATAATATACGGAGTAACCACCGGGTTTGGTGAATTTGCTAATGTAAATATCTCAAGGGACAATCTAAGGAAACTGCAGGAAAATTTAATTCTTAGTCATGCCGTAGGATGCGGCGAAAACCTGCCTCCAAAAATAATTAAAATCATGATGCTTTTAAGATTGAACGCACTTGCAAAAGGTTATTCCGGAATAAGGCTGTCAACCCTTGATTTATTAATTTCGATGATTGATAATAATATAATTCCGGTCATTCCTGCCCAGGGCTCTGTTGGTTCAAGCGGTGATCTGGTTCAATTGGCTCATCTGGTTTTAGCAATGATTGGAAAAGGGAATGTACAACTAATTAAAGATATAAATGATGATAAAGCTATAGGAATCAAAATAATTGCATCTCAGAAAGGATTAAAAAAATATAATTTAAAACCTGCAGTTCTTGAAGCAAAAGAAGGTCTGGCACTAATAAACGGAACTCAAATGATGACGGCCTTTGCATCTTTTATTTCTATGCGGGCTAAAAAACTGATAAAGCTTGCGGATATTTCTGCTGCATTGTCCCATGAAGCACTGCGTGCAACCGATAAGGCTTTCTATGAAAAGCTCCATAGACTGCGTCCCTTTCCCGGTCAATTGACTACTGCTAAAAATGTTTTATCTTTAATCAGAAATAGTGAGATAAGAAAATCACATCTTAAGAATGATCCCAGAGTTCAGGATGCATACTCAATAAGATGTGTTCCGCAGATACACGGAGCTTCAAGGGATGCTATCGATTATGTTGCTTCAAGAGTTGAAATTGAAATAAATTCAGTAAATGATAACCCTGTTATTTTTTCCGAAACGGGAGAACATATTGAAGGTGGAAATTTTCATGGACAATCCATGGCTCTGGCAATGGATTTTATGGGTATAGCTTTATCCGAGCTTGCGAATGTTTCAGAAAGAAGAACAGAAAGAATGGTAAATGGAGCATTAAGCGGACTGCCGAGATTTTTAGCTTTAAATGGCGGCCTTAATTCAGGTTTAATGATTGCTCAGTATACTGCCGCAAGTTTAGTTTCGGAAAACAAAGTTCTAGCTCATCCCGCAAGCGTTGATTCAATTCCTACATCGGCAAACCAGGAAGATCATAATTCAATGGGTTCTATAGCCGCACAAAAATGTTATAAAATAATGCAGAACCTTGAAAATGTTTTAGCTATTGAATTAATGACTGCCGCACAAGCTCTGGAATTTCTGAAACCCCTTAAACCCGGAATTGGAACTTCAATAGCCTACAACGAAATCAGAAAGATAATAAAACCCCTGAATAACGATCGTCTACTATATACAGATTTGAAAAAACTTCTCGAACTGATAAAGAATGATTCTTTACTAAATGCAGTGGAGAAAAAAATAGAACTTAATTGATTCTTTTTAATATTAAAATAAATATTGTTAGTACTTAGATGTAAAGATGACATCTTTTAAAAAACAAAAATTACTTTCAGTTTTTTTGTTAAAATGTAATTTTAGATAAATCTTATATTTAAAAATAAAGATGTCATCTTTTAAATACCGAATTTTAGGTAACTTTAGTAACTAGTTTAATTTTGTAAAAAATTACTTTATAGATGGAAATTATATATTTAATAGCCGGATTTTTAATAGGTGCTGCAGCTATCTGGCTGTCAATTAAAAATTCAAAAGGTATTTCATTAGCCGAAGGAAATCAATTAAAAGATCAAATCAATCTGGCGAATCTTGAAAAAGAAAAAGCGCTTGAGCGATTAAATATCTTAAAAGAAAATTTTGAAAAAGTTTCAGTTGAATTAAATTGTGAAAGAGAAAAAGTAATAGGGTTTAATTCCGAAACCTCGACCTTAAAGGCGATGAATAAAAACCTTGAAGAAAAACTCACTGGACAAAAATCCGAATTAGAAAAGCTTCAGGAAAAATTTTCTTCTGAGTTTGAGAACCTGGCAAATAAAATTTTAGAAGACAAAAGCAGCAAGTTTACAATTCAGAACAAGGAGAATCTTGATCAAATTCTTAAACCATTGGGAGATAAAATAAAAGAATTTGAAAAGAAAGTAAACGATGTTTATGTAACTGATTCAAAAGAGAGAGCATCATTATCAACTCAATTAAAAAATCTTCAGGAATTAAATCAGATGATGGCCAAAGAAGCCAGCAATCTGACAAATGCTTTAAAAGGTGAAACCAAAACAATGGGAAATTGGGGTGAGTTTATTCTTGAGAGTATTTTGGAAAAATCAGGTCTTAGTGAAAGGAAGAGAATATACAATACAAGAAACCCGCATGTCTGAAGAAGGAAGAAGACTCCAGCCAGATGTCATAATTTATTTACCTGAAAATAAATGTATTATAATTGATTCAAAGGTTTCTTTAATAGCATATGAGAAATATACTTCAAGTGAAAATGATACTGAAAAAGCTTTTGCTCTAAGAGAGCATGTTGATTCTATAAGAAAACATATACGAGAACTTAGTGGGAAAAACTATCAAAATATCTATGACATAACATCACTAGATTTTGTTTTACTATTTATGCCCATTGAGCCTGCTTTCAGCCTTGCAATTCAAAATGATAGCGAAATTTTTAATGAAGCCTTTGAAAAGAATATAGTAATTGTAAGCCCATCCACTCTTCTGGCTACATTGAGAACTATACAAAATCCTTTGGAGACAAGAAAATCAGAATATAAATGCTCTTGAGATAGCAAGACAAACCGGAGCACTATATGATAAATTTCAAGGATTAATATCAGATCTTATTGAATTAGGTAAGAGAATGAATACAATGCAAAGCAGCTATGAGAATGCTATGAAAAAGTTATATACAGGCAGAGGAAATTTAATTAGCAGTGTAGAAAATATAAAAAAATTAGGTGCGAGAACTTCAAAATCCTTACCTCAATCTATGATTGAAAAAGCCAATAATAGCAGGCAAAATACGACTGGAGATAAAGAAGAAAAGTTTATACAATAATTCAAATTGTTTGTTTTTTAATTTCTTTTGTAACTATAAGGTAATCTATTCATGAGAACTATAATTATTAATTTTATACTTATGCTTTTTCTTTCTGCTTCTGCATATTCACAAAAAAAGCCCTTCACCATTGAAACTTTATATAAGGTAAAATATTTAAGTTCACCAATATTATCTCCTGAAGGAAATAAAATCTGTTTTCTAAATACCGAATATGATCTTCGTAAAGGTAAATCAAGTTCGGATTTATATTTAATAAATCAAGATGGTTCAGGCCTGGAAAATTTAACCGGCAGCAGAGAAAATGAATCTAATCCTTTCTGGAGTCCCTGATGGTAAAGAGATCTATTATTTGAAGGGATCACAGGTATATTCCATTTCAGTTCCCGGTAAAAAAGTTGAACAGGTTACAGATTATTCCACCAATATTATCAGACCGGTTTTATCTCCGGATGGAAATTTAATAGCATTTACAACAGAAATTTATCATGAGTGCGGAACAGATAAAGATTGTAATAAGACAATGGAAGAATCAGCTAAGAACGGACCTATTCAAGCATATATAGCTGACAGCCTATTATTTAGACATTGGACCGAATATATCGGTCAAAAGGAAACACATGTCTTTATATATAATATTAGGAATAAATCTTACATCGATATAGCTCATAGTGAGTTAGCTTCTCCCATGTATAAACTAGGTGGGAATATCAGGTATAATTTTTCACCCGATAGTAAAGAACTTTGTTTTACAAATAACCCGGAAAGTTTTCAAACTAATTCAACTAATTCTGATCTCTATATAGTTTCAATTAACGGAGGCAGCCCGAAAGATATTACATTTAATAACAAAGCATGGGATGGAAATCCAATTTATTCGCCTGATGGGAAATATATTGCTTACAAAATGCAGCAACAGCCGGGACATGAATCGGACAGATATAGAATCGCTCTGTATAATAGAAATACAAAACAAAGTGAGATATTAACCGAAAAATTTGATAATATGGTAAGTGAATTCGTCTGGAGTAAAGATTCAAAAACAATTTATTTCACTTCTCCCGATTCAGGTTACACACCGATTTACAAAATAGATATAAATACAAAATTGATTTCCGAAGAGTTACCACAAAAATCCGTATTTAGCTTAAATATCGGGCAGAATAAATTATTTTATCTTTCTACTTCAGTAGAAAATCCAATGGAAATTTATGCATTTAATTTAGAGAATGGTTCGGTAAAACAATTAACTAATTTTAACAAGCAATTATTATCTGAGGAAGATTTCAGACCTGCAGAGCAGATATGGGTTGATGGAGCAGATGGAATAGATGTACAGGTTTTTATAGTTAAACCGCATAATTTTGATCCCGGGAAGAAATATCCTTTAATATTAAATGTTCATGGTGGGCCTCAAGGTCAGTGGATGGATTCATTCAGAGGTGACTGGCAGGTATATCCCGGTGCCGGCTATATAGTTGCATTCGCAAATCCTCACGGCTCAACCGGCAGAGGTCAGGCATATACGAATGAAATTTCCGGAGATTACGGAGGAAAAGTTTTCAAGGATTTAATGATGGTTACGGATGCGCTTGAAAAACTTCCTTATGTTGACACTTCAAGAGTCGGAGCAATGGGATGGTCATTCGGAGGCTATATGATGAACTGGTTTCAGGCTAAGACAAAAAGATTTAAATGCCTGGCATCTATGATGGGTATCTTTGATCTTGAGTCTATGTGGGGAGAAACTGAAGAACTTTGGTTTGTAAACTGGGATTTAGAAGGACAACCATGGAATTCAGATGATTTTAAAAAATATTCTCCTTCAAATTATGTCAAAAACTTTGCTACACCTACCTTAATTTTAACCGGGCAAAAAGATTACCGGGTTCCCTATACACAGAGTTTGCAATATTTCACTACTTTACAAACACTTGGAATTGATTCCCGGTTAATAATCTTTAAGAATGATGGACATCATCCTGATTTTGTAAAATCAATGCCTTTATATTATAATGCACATCTGGAATGGTTTCATAAATATTTAGGAGGTGCTCCTGCACCATATAATTCTAAGGAGCTGGTAAAGAATACAACATTTAAAAGTAAAGATTAATTTTTATCTAATTTAACCTCGGAGAGGTTCCATTATTGTAGAAAAAAGTTATCTTGGCCATTGAACCTCGTAAGGTTCTAAGAGCGATTCTCCGAATCGCTAAATCTAAATCAATGGCAAAGCTGAATAAATCAAAATTTTTTTACTTTCCCATGTTAACAATCTCATCAAATTCAGCTTTTTCAACCGGCATAACCGAAAGTCTATTCCCTCTCTGAATCAATCTCATATTTATCAATTTCGGATTGTTCTTTATCTCTTGTAGTGAAACAGGCGTTTTAAATTCTTTTACAAACTTTATATCAACCATATACCAGATTGGATTTTGCGGGTCTGCAGAAGGAAAGAAATGTTTGTTTTCAGGATCAAACTGAGTATTATCAGCATAACCTTCTTTTACTACTTCGCAAATACCGACTACTGAATTAGGATCAGTACTGCTGTAATAAAATAAAACATAATCTCCCTTTTTCATTCCGTCTCTTAAAAAATTTCTTGCTTGATAATTCCGCACCCCGTCCCAGCAGGTAGTCTGCCCCTTACTTTTTTTCAGATCTTCTATAGAAAATACATTTGGTTCACTCTTAACAAGCCAATATTTTTTTGCCATTTCTAACTCCGGTTTTTATTTATATTATTAACTCAAGTCATGCAAAAATCAGTATTTGAAAGATGACATCTTTACTTTATTCAAATGAGGTTTATCTGAACTTATATATTATTGATAAATTGAAAAATGATTGTTCATATTAAAGATGTCATCTTTAGGTCAGCTATTAAAATAAAACTATTTCCAAATTAATTCCATTGTAATATTCACCGAAAGTGTATTTTTGAATTAAAATGTAAATCAAATTCATTCCGGTTTAAATAAATTGAAATTGAATGATTGCATCAATATATTAACTCAATAGACTATGAAGAAATTAATCCTATATATAACAATTTTGTTTTCCATTTCATCTGTCTTTGCTCAAACAAAAGGCAGATTCCAAATTGTCAGGGTTAAATACAATGGCGGCGGTGATTGGTATAATGGTCAGTCTGAAGAAATAAATCTATTAAATTTTGTAAAATCACATACAAATATTTCTGTTGATCCGGAATATAAGTTTGTTGACCTTGCTTCAGATGAAATATTTTATTATCCCTTTTTATTTTTGACGGGTCATGGAAATATTATCTTGACTCAAGATGAAGTTGAAAGGCTGCGGAAGTATCTCGAAGCTGGAGGTTTTCTCTATGTTGATGATGATTATGGATTGGATAAAGCATTTCGCAGGGAAATAAAAAGAGTATTCCCGGAGAAAGAATTGGTCGAACTTCCTTTTAATTATGGTCTTTATCATGATTTCTATAATTTTCCCAATGGTGTTCCGAAAACTCATGAACATGATGGAAAACCTCCGCAGGGTTTCGGCATTTTTGTAAATAACCGGCTCGCTGTTTACTATACTTATGAATCTAATCCAAGTGACGGTTGGGATGATCCTGATGTCCATAAGGATCCGCCTGCAAAAAGAGATGAAGCATTGAAATTTGGAACAAATTTAGTTATTTG
Source organism: uncultured Ignavibacteriales bacterium (assembly GCA_963848195.1). Taxonomy (GTDB): domain Bacteria; phylum Bacteroidota; class Ignavibacteria; order Ignavibacteriales; family Ignavibacteriaceae; genus CAVQBP01. The sequence goes on from CAWKCY010000005.1 coordinate 440,124, forward strand.
GGCGTTGTCACAATAGTTATTATAAACTTACTTTTATTTAGTATATATGGGTGAATCCAGCTATTATAAAGAGATTATAAATAAGTTAGAGAAGCTGACTAAAAGGGAATATATTCTTATTGCCTCTTTAGGAATTCAAACTTCTATATTATTAAGCATTATTGTTTTTACCGTTTTTGTATTTTTTGAAATGGCGGGACATTTCTCATCAAATGTTCGGACTATCTTATTCTTTATTTTCTTAGTCATTTCTATTGGTTCATTCCTTTATTTATTCGCACTCCCACTATTCAAATATTTTAATATTTTCAGAAAAACAAATTATCATAAAACTGCTGATAAAATAGGCAGAAACTTCCCTTCAATAAAGGACGATCTGCTTAATGCAATGCAGCTTGTTAGTGTTGACAATTCAAAATATAAGTATTCTGAAAAACTAATAAATGCAGCCTTCCTTAATATTTATGAAAAAACAAAGCAGATAAAATTTGAGTCTATAGTAAATTTTAAAAAAGCAAAAGATTATTTATTCTATTTCGGCGCTGTAATTATATTCTGCCTGGCTTTATTTATTTTTGTTCCAGGACTTCAGGCAGCATCTTCTCGTTTAATTGATTTTAATAGGGAATTTGTTCCGCCTCAAAAATTTACTTTCTCCGTTCAACCTGGAAATCAACAGGTAACAAAAGGAGAAGAAGTAACAATTTCTATTAATATAAATGGTGAAAAACCAAAAGACGTTTATCTGGCTGTAAAAGATACGGAACAAACCGGGTTTGAATATAATCTTCTAAAGCCCGATTCAACCGGTAATTATCAATACCGGATTAAAGCAGTTAGAAACAGTTTTAAATATTTCGCATCAGCGGAGGATATAAAAAGCAAAATATTTTCAATTGATGTAATCGATAGACCTATAATAAAGTCTTTAAATATTTCCATAATTCCTCCATCCTATTCAAGAATTCCAAAGTTCGATCAAAAAGATAATGGAAATATCACCGCTTTAGCAGGAAGCAAAGTAGATGTAAATATTTCTTCAACAAAAGAATTAAAAAATGCGGTAATATCTTTCAGCGATTCAACATCGGCAAAATTAAATGTTGATGACCAAAGTGCTGAAGGCAATTTTAAGATCACAAAAGACAAGAGTTACCAAATAATATTAACAGATATAAACGGTAATCAAAATTCTTCCCCTATTACATATAACATAAAAGTAATTATTGATTCTTATCCCTCAATAGAAATAATAAACCCAAATAAGGATGTTGATCTTGCTAATGATAACCGGCTTCCTCTTTTTGTTAAGATTTCTGATGACTATGGTTTTACAAAACTTATTATTAATTACCGGCTGTCATCTTCAAAATATCAGCAGCCGGGAAAAGATTTTTCATCTCTGGAAATTCCTATAAACAAAACTCAAAAAGAACTTGATGTTAATTATATATGGAATTTATCGAGTCTCAATTTATCTGCTGAAGATGTAGTCACATATTTCCTTGAAATTTTTGACAATGATATAATCAATGGTCCTAAATCAACGAAATCTCCAACATTTGCAATTCGTATCCCATCACTTGACGAAATATTAATCAAAGCTGATAATACTCATGCAGAAGCTCAGCAGAATCTAAAAGAAACTTTGAAAGAAGCTGAGGATTTAAAAAATACTCTTGAAAAAATCGACCAGGATTTAAAGCAAAATAAAAAAGATATTACATGGGAGGAAAAAGAAAAAATTGAAAAATCTCTCGACAGGTTTGAAAAAATTCAGGATAAAATAGAAGAAACAAGGAAACAGCTTGCACAGATGCAGCAAGACCTGCAGAGTAATAATCTTCTTTCAAAAGAAACTCTTGAAAAGTATATGGAGCTTCAAAAACTGATGGACGAATTTTCTACTAAAGAAATGAAAGAAGCAGTTGAAAGGATGCAAAAGATGCTTCAATCTTTAGATAGAAGGCAAGTTCAGGAAGCAATGAAAAACTTAAAGTTTAATGAAGATACATTTCAAAAAAGTATTGAAAGAACTATAAACTTATTAAAAAGGCTGCAGATTGAACAAAAGATAGATGAACTTGCAAAACGGACTGAAAACCTATCGGATAAACAGGAAGAGCTAAATAAGCAGACAAATGAAAATAATTTAGCAAATAAACAAGAAAAAGAAAATTTAAGTAAAAAGCAGGAGGAATCTACAAAAGAACTGGATAAGATTAATAAAGAGATGGATAAACTATCTGAATTAATGGAAAACATGAAAGATATGCCGAAAGATGAACTTGAAAAGCTAAAGCAGGAATTCGAGCAGCAGAAGAATCAGGAATTATCAAAGGAGGCTTCTCAAAATATCCAGCAAAATCAGAAAATGTCTGCCCAACAGCAGCAGAAACAGCTTTCTCAAAATATGCAGAATTTAGATAAAGGGATAAAACAGCTTCAGCAATCGATCAATCAGAAAAATCTAATGCAGACCTTTACCGATATGATGAAAGTAATGGATAATCTTGTAACACTTTCAAAACAACAGGAAGATCTAAAAAATCAATTGCAGCAGTCGGATCAGATTTCTTCTTCCTTATTAGATAAAGAAGCTGAAAAGCAAAATGAAATACAAAGTAACCTTAATAAGGTTACTCAAATGATGTCGAATCTTTCTCAAAAGTCTTTCGCGATATCTCCTGAAATGGGAAAATCACTTGGGGATGCCCAGCGGGAAATGGACAGAGCAATGGCCGCTATGCAGAATAGGAATAGTAATTTAGCTGCTATAAGCCAGAATAATGCAATGCAATCAATCAACGAAGCTGCCACCATGATGAAGAATTCTATGGAGTCAATGATGCAGGGAGGAGGCCAGGGTCAGGGAGGGATGATGTCTTTAATGCAGCAATTGAATAAAATGTCACAGCAGCAAATGAATTTGAATAATTTAACTCAAATGTTAAAGCAAGGACAACAGGGTGATTTATCTATGCAGCAGCAGGCTCAGCTTCAGCGGATGGCTCAACAGCAGGAACTAATTAAGAAATCATTGGAACAGCTTAATAAAGAAGCAAAACAATCGGGTGAAGCAAGTAAAATTCCAGCGGATCTGGACCATGTAGCCCAAGAAATGCAGGAAGTTGTTTCCGGGAATGAATACTGAAAAACTTGATGATAATATCGTTCAAAAACAGGAAAGAATTTTATCAAAGCTCCTGGATGCACAACGCTCTATAAATGAAAGAGATTTTGAAAAAAACAGGGAGTCAAATACGGGAAAGAATCTCGTTAGAAAATCTCCCGGTGATTTAAATTTATCTTCCGGACAGGGCAAAAATCAAATTACAGATGAATTAAATCGTGCTGTTCAAGAGGGCTATACAAGAGATTACGAGGAATTGATTAGGAAATATTATGAGGCCCTTCAAACAAAAGATATTAATAAGTGAAGTTACTCAAGAATCATTATTTGAAAGATTACATCTTTTTTTCTTTTTAAGATATCATCTTTATTTCTGCATAATTCAAATTAATAATTCATGTACCCACAACTGTCATTCTGAACGAAGTGAAGAATCTCAAGGTTTATGATTTGCTCAATTTTGAGATATTTCGCTCCGTTCAAATCAGATTCCTTCTTTCTTTTCCTTCACTTTCCACAAAATAAAATAAAAAAATATTCAAGAATGACTAATTTATTTTTAGATTCCTTCGATAATAAATTGAGACTTTAAAATCTCAAAAGTAGAATATAAAAAGGAAAAGTCTTATTTTGGCACAGGATTTGCCTCATTATGAAATAAGAATGAAGTTTCTTGAGCAATTTTATAATTAAATAATAAAAAATAATTACCCGGTAATGATAAACATAAAAAAACTGTAAATATTTACCGGATACTTATGAGTAATTATTACTTAATTTAAGAAATAAATGTCATAATATCTTTTCTATAAATTTTTAAAATAGGTATAAAAGCAAAGAGTAAAATAATTAAAGGGATAAGTTGTGAATAAATTAATCTTTATAGTCGATGATGAAAAAGCAATTTCTAAGCTGCTCTCATATTGGGTAAAAGATAAATGGAAATATGAGGTTGAAGTATTTGACAATAGTGAAGATGCTTTAAGAAAGCTTCATTTGAAACCCGATTTATTTCTTCTCGATATTATGCTGCCGGGTCTTGATGGTCTAGCTACTCTTAAAAGGATTAAACAATATGATGAAAATTTACCCGTCATTATTTTATCGGCACAAGGCAGCGTTGAAGTAGCAGTTGAGGCATTGAGGTTCGGGGCTTATGATTATTTCCCTAAACCCATAGATACTCAAAGATTAGAACCTGCCATTAAAAATGCAATTAAACAATATGATCTTACCAGAGAACTTGAGAACCTAAAAGTAGATGTTCAAAGAGAATACAGCTTCGATAATCTAATCTCGGCTGATAATAAAATGCAGGACGTCTTTAAGCTGGTATCAAAAGTATTAACAAATGATATTACTGTTCTAATACACGGAGAAAGCGGCACAGGTAAAGAATTAATAGCCAGAGCTATTCATTATAATGGGAAAAGAAAAGATAAACCTTTTGTAGTTATAAATTGTGCATCAATTCCGCGTGAACTATTAGAAAGTGAATTATTTGGGCATGAAAGAGGTTCTTTTACAGGTGCTCATCAAAAAAAATTAGGAAAATTTGAATTAGCAAAAGAAGGTACTCTCTTCCTTGATGAAGTAGGAGAATTAGAAATGCTTCTACAGGCTAAACTTTTACGCGTTATCCAGGAAAAAGAATTTGAACGGGTTGGCGGAACTGAAGTTATTAAAACCGATGTCCGGATAATTTCAGCAACAAACAGAGATCTTAAACAGGCAGTCGAACAGAAAGAATTTAGAGAGGACCTGTACTATAGATTAAATTCGTTTCCTATTTATATTCCACCGTTGAGACATCGTAAGGGCGATATCCTTGTCCTTGCTCATCACTTTTTAGATACTTTTAATAAAAAATTAAGTAAGAATATTAAAGGCTTTTCAAAGAAAGCTCTAAAGCTTATTTATGAATATAATTGGCCCGGTAATATTCGTGAAATGGAAAATACTATAGAAAGATGTTTAATCATTACAGAAAAGGATATAATAGATGTATCTGATCTGCCGCCGCATTTAAGATCTTCCGAACCAATATTAAATAATGATTTTAACGGTGGTTTCTTTTCTGATGATGAAATAATTCCGTTTGAAAAATTAAAGGAAGAATCAATTAAACATGCATTAAAAGTTACCAAAGGTAATATTGTTGAGGCAGCTAAAAAACTTCAACTAGGAAGAGCTACTATTTACCGGTTGATGGATAAATATAGTATTGAAAATCGATCTTTTGAATAAACAATCTTGAAAAAACATAGGAATAATATATGGATTTCATAAGAGAAGAATACGGCAGCGTTCTAATTGAAAAAGTAAATTTAAGCCGGGCAACACTCAAGGAGGCTGAAAATTTTAAGTCCTTTCTTATCACTGATATCGAAGAGGGATGGCTTAAAATTGTTGTTGACCTTTCAGAATGTGAGTTTATTGATTCAACATTTTTAGGTGCACTGGTAGTTTCATTAAAAAGGGTCACTGCTTCTGGAGGTGATATAAGGCTGGTAGGTTTTCAGCCGGCAGTAAATTCAATGTTCAATAGTACAAGAATGTACAGAGTATTTGAATCGTTTAAATCCAGAGAAGACGCGATAGAAAGTTATCTATAAATCGTCATCTTTATTCTATCACTTCTTAAGAAGATAATATTTAATGAGCGGTACTGAAAAAAGAAATATCTTAATTATTGATGACGATCTTACTATAAGAAAACTTATCGGACATCATCTTAAAAAAAATGGTTACGATATTTTTGAAGCAGAAGGTGCCGGAGAAGGATTTAATCTACTAAATGAAAAGAAAATCGATCTCGTTCTTTGTGATGTTACAATGGATGAGATGGATGGATTTACTTTCTGCAGAAAAGTAAGAGAAGATCAGAACCACCGTGTACTTCCATTTATATTTGTAACAGCAAAAAACACTACTGAAGATAAATCCGAAGCTCTCGAAGCAGGGGGAGACGATCTAATTACAAAACCTTTCGATATTAATGATTTATTGATTAAAGTACAGGCCTTACTTAGAAGAACAGAGATCTATAAAGTTTATGGTGCTAAGAAAAACCTTGAACAGTCATTCTCAATGAAAACCTCAAAGGTATTACTTGTCGATGATGATCAATTAATCTCCAAGGTGTTCCAGTATAATTTAGTTCAAGCAGGCTTTGAATGTGAAATCGCAAATAATGCCGATGACGGTTATTCATTAGCCAAAGCAAATCCGCCCGATATTATTGTTTCCGATATAATGATGCCTAGAATTGATGGGTATAAATTTCGAACTATGCTCTTAGAAGATAATGATTTAAAATCTATCCCTTTTATTTTTTTGACAGCCAAAGAAGAAGAAAAAGATATTCTTGATGGCTACGAATTAGGGATAAATGATTATGTAATTAAAAATGCCGGACCTAAAATCCTTACTGCTAAAATCAATGCAATAATAAAAAGTCTGCGCAAGGAGAGACAGAAAATAGTTTCGGAATTACATGTTGCAGCCGATATGCTCGGTGCGAAAGTTGTCCCTGAAAAATTTCCCAATTTTGAAGGTTTTGATATTAAATACTGGCATCAGACATACCAGGGAATTCCCGGTGGAGATTTTATTGACTATTTTGAATTGGATGAGAATAATCTGGCAATAGCTTTAGGTGATGTTATGGGGAAAAAATGGGGAGCATGGTATTTTGCCTATGCTTATGCAGGATATATCAGAAGTTCCATCAGGGTTGTCCTGCAATCAAATATCAGATTATGAACCCAGCCAAATTATGCAGCAGGTAAATAAATCTGTTTATCAGGACTCTAAAATTTCAGAAGTATTCACTACTTTATCTATTATAATCTTAAATAAACAAAATAGAACATTAAAATATACAGGTGCCGGAGACCTTCCTTTAATCCTTAAAAAATTCTCAACCGGTGAAGTTAAAAAAATCAGCTCAAAAGGTTTGCTTCTCGGATTTACTTCCAATGGAAATTACAATGATGTAACCGTTCAACTTGAGCCAAACGATTTAATTTTTATGATTACAGATGGGATAATGGAGTCCCGTAATATCGAAGGTAAGCAGTTCGGTACATTGGAATTTGATAATACTTTGAGAAATCTTAATGACAGTGATCTTGAAGCACCAATAGATAAGATTAAAAAAGATTTTCAGAATTTTACGTCAAATAAATTTGAAGATGATATTAGCATAATAAGCATTAGGTCCAAATAAAATCATTTCGTTTCGACTTTCCCCTTATGTTAATTCCATACTAACTTTTGAACCATTAGCATTTATCCAATCTCTACATTATTAGCTTGCAGTTTTTCCGTCCTATCTGCTAGTTTGAGCTGTTCGATTAGTTCTTCAAGATCACCATCCATAATATTGGAAAGATTATATAGAGTAAGTCCTATTCTATGATCGGTTACCCTATTCTGCGGGAAATTGTAAGTCCTTATTTTATCACTCCTATCGCCGCTTCCGACCATAGTTTTTCTCTTTGCAGAAATTTCATCGTTGTGCTTTTTCAGTTCTGCATCATAAAGACGAGCTCTTAATACTTTCATAGCCTTTTGACGGTTTTTAAGCTGCGACCTTTCATCCTGGCATTGAACAACAATTCCGGTTGGAAGATGAGTAATTCTAATTGCAGTTTCTACTTTATTAACATTTTGCCCGCCTGCTCCTCCTGATCTAAAAACATCAATCTTTAGATCATTGGGATTAATATCAACTTGAACATCTTCTGCTTCGGGTAAAACAGCAACCGAAGCCGCTGAGGTGTGAACTCTGCCGCTTCCTTCAGTTTCAGGAACCCTTTGAACACGATGAACCCCGCTCTCAAACTTTAATTCGCCATATATATTACTCCCGCTTACAGAAAGTACAACTTCCTTTACCCCTCCTAAACCTGTTTCATTTATATCAATTAATTCAATTTTCCAGCCTTTAACTTCTCCGTAACGAGTATACATTCTGAAAAGATCACCGGCGAAAAGGCCGGCCTCTTCTCCCCCTGTTCCTGCCCGTATTTCCATAATTATATCTTTATCATCGTTAGGATCTTTAGGAAGTAAAAGAATCTTTACTTCTTCTTCAAGCTTTAATTTTTTGTCTTCAAGTTCATTTAACTCATCTTCAGCAAGGTTAGAAAGTTCTTTATCAATATCTGAAGAAATTATTTCTTCATTTTCTTTTATATTTTCCAAAACTTTTGAATAGTCATCATAAACTTTAACAATATCTTCCAGCTCACTCCTTTCTTTACTAAGTGATATCATTTTCGTCCGGTCATTTAGAAATTGCGGATCAGAAAGCTGCTGATTTATTTGCTCGAATTTATCCTTTATTTTTTTTAATCTATCTACTAATTCCATATAGCCAAAATATTAATGTTAATCTGAATAAATATAGCAAAGATACACCATATTTTCTAACAATTGAAAATTGTCGGATTGTTTATTGAGGGCATAAGAATTCTGATATGAAGGGAAAACCTTCGAGATTAAAAGGTTTTAAGAATATGGTAATCTCGAAGGTTTAATTTGTCATTTCAATAATGTCATTTTTTTCGAAGCAATAATTCCCGTATTTGTAGATAATCTATAGATATATATTCCGCTGGCAAGATTTGCCCCATCAAAATTAATTTGATAAGAACCGGCATTTTTCGTTTCGTTTAATAAAACAGAAACTTCCTGGCCTAATATATTATATATCTTCAAAGTAACATTAGCTTTTTGCGGTAATTGGAACGAAATAATCGTTGCCGGATTAAATGGATTTGGGTAATTCTGAGAAAGCTCAAATTTTGCAGGAGCTCCAACGGTTATATTAATAACTTTTGAATATTCGAAACTACCATCAAAATCTATTTGTTTTAACCTATAATAGAAAGTGCTTGTTTTACTCACATTATTATCTGCATATTTATATGAGTGCAATTCTGATGAAGTTCCCTTTCCTTTAACAAATCCTATCCTTATAAAATTAACATTATCAATACTTCTTTCAATTTCAAATCCGGAATTATTTGTTTCAGTCGCAGTAGACCAGGTTAATTCCACGGAATTCTCATTTGAAGATGCATTAAATGAAGTTAATTCCACCGGGACATTCCCGCTGATTACATTTGTAAACAAAACCTGACCTCTAATTTCGCCATTCGGATAATTACTCGAGTGTACATTTACATAAAGATTACCTTTTGCGAGTGCGGCAACGAGATTATCACTAATATCCGCCCATACGGAATTTAGGGTACTGTCAGTAAATGTAAGTGGTTTAACAACGCCTCCAGCAACTCCTGCTGCTGCCATATGAAAATGTGCTGCCGAAAAAGCCGATGACAACCCGGCAAAAGTTATCTGAAAATAAAGAGAATCATCATCAAATGAAAACCAGCCTGTGCCAACAGCATTTGAAACAACTGATGAATTTTCCTGAGCACTGTTTAAGTGAGCAGTAAACCCGATCCCTGTATTTAATTCAAACTGACCTCTTATTTCACCATTCGGATTTTTTTTGGAGTGCACATTAACATAGAAATCTTCCATAACTAAATGTTTTACCATACTATCGGGGAAACTTGCCCAATCTCCCATAGCATTATTGTTAATAAATGTTAGTGGTTTAACAACTCCGCCCGGTGTACCTTTGGCTCCTAAATGTATATGACCGGCTGTAAATGTTGAATCTAAATTTGCATAAGTAACATCATATGAAAGAGTTTTCATATCAGAACTCAAAACTGCCCATGCAGTTCCTGATGCCCCGGTTGTAACTGCCGGAGTTTCCTGAGTTCCATCAAGTTCTGCCTTATATGATATTTCTCCCTGATGGGTTAACTGTCCTCTAATTTCACCGCCTGGATTATTAGTAGTATGTACATTAACATACATACCATTACTAAGCAGTTTAGTTATTAAAGTATCGGACATACCTGTCCATGTTCCAACGGCACTGCTGTCTGTAAAAGTAATCGGATGAACGACACCTCCGGATACTCCCATATTGCCAACGTGAAAATGAGCAGCTGAAAAATCACTGGATAAACCGGCAACTGTTATACTGTACGAGACCATTGAACCTTTATCGCTTAATACAGCCCATGCAGTTCCTGTGGCTCCACTGTTAGTTGAGGGAGTTTCTTGTGATGCATCCATCATTGCTGTAAATCCTATCCCTTCAGCCGGATATAGCTGACCACGTATTTCACCACCGGGGTGAGCCAATGAATGAACATTCACATAAATATCTCCATTTAACAATTTAGCTACAATTGAATCAGGTAGATTGTCCCATGTTCCGGTCGCAGTATTTCCTTTAAAAGTTGTTATAGGAAATATGACTCCCCCGCTTACTCCTGCTTTTCCTATATGGAAATGCGAGGCAGTGAAAGTACTGTCAAGCTGTGCATAGGTTATATGAAATGTTAGGGAAGTCATATCGGGGCTCAAAACTGCCCATGCAGTTCCGGTTGCATCTGTTGTTACAGCAGGTACTTCATTTCCCCCGTTAAGTGAAACTGTAAAAAGAATCTGAGCATATCCGATAGAAAATCCCGAAAATAAAATTATTAGTAATATAGTACTAAACTTTTTGAACATAGCACCTCCTCTTAATTGAATGTTTTTGAAAGTATTTTAGTTAGGAATAAATGTTAAGTCGATATGGTGTATTATTTAGTGACAATTATAATCATACAATTTGTCCTAAATCACCAAAATTTCTGAGATTACCATTGTATAATTTTACTGAAATTGGTCTTTTGGTATTTGAATAACTTAAATGACTATTTCTGATAATAATTTAGGAGGATTAGATATGGTGGTAACCTGGATTTAACGGCTGTTAGATGGCTGTCAGATGGCCATTTGATAGTTAAAAAGATAATAGAGGGTGGTAAATTGCAATAAGTTTACTTTGATTATCCAAGAATAAATTATTCAATCATTTATTATTATATAAAATTTTTTAATTACAAATGAAAAATATAAAAAGTCAGGTAAAAATTAAACATTGGTTCATATTTTAGGTGATATAACATCAACCATTTTACATTTTCCATTTTACATCTTCCATCTTGCATCAATTCTGCCTCATTCTGATTCTATTCTCAAAATGAAATCATTTCTTAAAAGAACTTTTTCTTCAATTAAATTTAACGCTTAGAGGTAATAATTACGTCAATTTTTTCCGCCTGTCAAGTTACAGATGATGCTAATAATTTCTCTCAGTAATATTTACTCACAGTCTTAAATCTTTTATACAACTTAATAATCCGCATTTTGACTTTGAGTTTGGCAGATTTATTGACTCTACTCTGAAGGAAAATAGAAAAGAATTTAATAAAATATAAGATAAAAGAAATAAAATGAATACCGGACAAACATTACTTTCAATTGGAGCGTTTATTCTCTTATCCGTAATGATTTTAAGAGTAAACAGCTCTTTTTTATCAACCGATACCGTAGTGCAAGAAACAAAATTTGGAGTTCTCGCTGTTTCTCTGGCTAGTTCATTTATTGAAGAGGCCAATAAGAAAAACTTTGATGAAGTTACAATTGCCAGTTCTTTAACTGATTCAACCCAATTATCTAATAAATTGGGTTTAGATCCAAATGAAACTTATTCAAATTGTGATGATTTTGATGATTATAATGGACTTGATTCAACTATAACAAATCTCCCTTCGGCTACATTTCGGGTGAAATGCAAAGTTTCTTATATCAATTCCTCTTCTCCGGATGGTTCGGTTAATCATCAGACCTGGAATAAAAAACTAACTGTATCGGTTTCTTCACCATTTTCAAGAGATACAGTTAAACTTTCTTCCGTATTCAGTTATTTTTATTTTAGATAGGAAAGACAAAAAATGGGCTTTAGTACTATAATAGATATTTTAGGATCCATTGCGATTGGCGGGGTATTATTAATAATACTTTGGAGACTTGATGATGCAGCTACGCAGAATGTAATAAATAACGGCCAGGAAGTTGTTTTACAGCAGAACCTTACTACCGTAGCTACAATTTTAGAACATGATTTCAGAAAGATTGGATATTGCGCAAACTGGAATAAAATTCCTGATCCTTCTAAATCGATTGTAAGTGCCGATTCTAATAGTATTAAATTTATAACTGATGAAGATGATGATGGAAATATCGATACTTTAAAATATCTTCTTGGACCAACCTCTGAATTGGCTTCGACTCCTAATCCCAGAGATAGGTTTTTATATAGGATACTCAATGGTGTGGTACCTCAAGAAGCTAATTTAGGTGTTACCCAATTCAAAATGACATACTATGATGCCTTTGGAAATGTATTAAAAGTACCTGTAGCAAATCCCGGAACAATAGTAACTATCGCAATTAATATTACTGTTGAAGATTCTTATGCTTACGATAATAAATATTCGCAGGCTTTCTGGAAACAGATAAGACTTGCGGCTAGAAATTTACAAAATAGGTAGGAAGAATTAATATGGTAGGAAAAGCATCTCTTTATTTGATTTTAGGATTTAGTTTAATTTTCCTGGTTTTCGGTCAAAGATTCGGAAGCCTGACAAATCAAGCGGTTGATAATATGACTAATTACTATGCTGAAACCGTTTCTCATGATTGTGCTGTAACCGGTGCCAATATGGCAGCAAATAAAGTATTCCTTAATAACAAATGGAATGCAGGCTTTTCAAACTTATCTTTTAATGGAGGGAAAATTAATGTCTCTGTTCAGCATGTTTATAGCTATGGAGACTCTCTTATTAAGATTACCTCTACAGGAACTTATGAAGAGTCTTCACACAAATCTGTTGTAATATTGAGACCGAGTAAATTTTCAAAATTCGCGTATTACTCGGTTTTAGAAAAAGACCCGGATGGTGATGTTATCTGGTGGACAGCAAAAGATACTATTTGGGGACCATTTCATACTCAGGATTATATGCATGTAGCTAATCATCCAGTCTTTCATGGCAAAGTAACTACTGCTAAAAATGATATTATTTATTATACCAGCAAAAACAGCGATTATCCTGTAATTGACGGAGATTTTCAAAAGAATATTGATCTTCCATTACCTTATAATAGTATATTAGATTTAAAAAGTGCTGCTATTCAAGGGGGTAAAGATATTCCCCAAACTTCAACTAACACTACAACTACCCAGCAGACCTGGGTTGATGGGTATTATCAGGGGAGCGGCTGGTCTAAGAAATGGATACCCGGACATTATGAAACAACCACAACCACCACATCTACTTCAGATACAGTATATATTACCTTTGTAAAAGACAGCGTTCAAATTAAAATGGGAATTACAAAACCATCAACAACTTACAAAACTTCTGTTATTGCACCTAATGGAGTGATTTTTGTTGAAGGGATGAATACCCGTTTAAAGGGAACTGTTAAGGGACAGTTTACTGTCGGCTGCGATAAAGATATTTACCTGGATGATAATATTGTATATAATACTGATCCTTTAAAAAATTCCACTGATGTTCTTGGTATAGTTGCGAAAAATAATATTTTAATAACCGATAATTCCCCCAATGGTCATGATATTAACATTGACGCATCATTATATTCCCAGGAAGGAGGTATAGGTGCCGAAAATTACTCGACCGGATCTCCCAGGGGTAATATAAACTTGATTGGAGGAATCATTCAATATGAGAGGCAGCCTGTAGGCCAATTTAATGCCAGTAATAATGGTAACGGCAAAAGTGAAGCAGTACATGGATATAGTAAAAGATATAAATATGATAATAGATTGAGTACAATTTCTCCTCCGTTTTTCCCCAATACCGGAAAATTTGAAGTTGTCTCATGGCTGGAGGAATAAGAATAATTATCTGTGATTAAAAAAAATATACGCAACTAATTAAATCTTTTCTCAAAATAGATTTTAAATTAATCTTTCGTTCTTACCACTTTCAAAGTAAAAGTTACCGGAACTGCTAAGTAAAACTATATTATTTAGTTCATATCTACTTCAAATTTGCATATTTATTATGGGGCATTTATTTTGTTAACTATACCTCGAGTGTTTATAAAAGAGGTATTAGATGGATTTAATTTACCGGTTTGAGGTAAATATAATATCAATTGAGTTTTCTCATCAGTTGTTTAATTTGTCATTCCTAAATACATCAATTTGTTTTTGTGAAAACAAATTAAATATCAATTACTACCCTTCTATAAACACTTCAATAGATTTAATAAGGAAGTTATTATAATAATAACTTTTTGAAATAATTTTGTAATCTTTTTCAACTAAAAGGGATCATAAATGAACTCAGGTCAAATGATGCTCACTATTGGAGCAATGATTTTATTATCCGCAATTGTTTTAAGAGTAAACAATAATTTTCTTAGCACAAATGATGTAATGATGGAATCAAAATTTGGTGTGCTGGCTACCTCCTTAGCGCAATCTATTATCGAAGAAGCAAGCAATAAAGCATTTGATGCTCAGACAGAGGGAAATGCTATACACGACGTTTCTCTGCTTACTTCCTCAAATGGATTGGGACCGGCTGGTAATGAGCATTATCCTGACTTTAATGATTTTGATGATTTTAACGGCTACACTAAAGATATAACTAATCTACCTTCTGCAAATTTTCATATCTCATGTGCGGTATGTTATATAAATGCAGCTAATCCGGATGTGGTTTCTAATAACAGGACCTGGAATAAGAAAATAACTGTTACAGTAACTAGTCCGTCTTCTACAGATACTGTAAAAATATCTTCTATTTTTAGTTATTGGTATTTTTAAAAGGAGTGCATAATGGGTTTTAGTACTATTATGGATATTCTCGGTTCTTTTATAATTGGCGGTTTCCTTCTAATACTACTCTGGCAGATTGATGATGCAGCTGTTAAAAATGTGTATAATAACAGTGAAGAATTAATCCTTCAGCAAAATTTGGCAACTTCAGCTAGGATTCTGGAAAGAGATTTTCGAAGAATTGGATATTGTAAGAGCTATAATTTAATTCCAAAAACAAATGTTATTGTTTCGGCTACCGATACAAGCATTTCATTTCTTACTGATGTTAATGATCAGGGTAATGTCGACGTTCTGAAATATTATATCGGTCCCGTGTCCGAGTTATCTTCTACTCCAAATCCTCGCGACAGATTTTTATATAGAGTAGTAAATAATGAAACTCCTGTCGGTGTAAATCTAGGTGTTACCCAGTTTAAACTGGTTTATTTCGATGTATATGGTGATACATTACATACTCCTATAGCAAATTTAAGCAGAATATCATCTATGGAGATTAATATAGCTGTTGAAAATGTTGTAGGTTACGGGGGAAATTCTCCCGA
The DNA here is from genome assembly GCA_963848195.1 of uncultured Ignavibacteriales bacterium. GTDB lineage: Bacteria > Bacteroidota > Ignavibacteria > Ignavibacteriales > Ignavibacteriaceae > CAVQBP01. Next base: position 455,605 of record CAWKCY010000005.1, read on the forward strand.
AGAAGAACAAAGCAAATATTCATCTGCTTTTTGGAGACAAATAAGGTTGGCAGCCATGAATTTGCAAAAAAGATAAGAGGTTAATATGATCGGTAAAGCTTCTCTTTTATTAATTATGGGTTTTAGTGCCATATTCCTGGTCTTCGGATATAATTTTAATAGCATGTCTAACCGGACAGTAGAGAATTTCTCTGATTATTATAAAGAAACAATCGCGCATAATCTCGCATCTAGTGGAGCAAATTTAGCCTCTAATGCTGTTTTTGTTGATAATAATTGGACAACAGGTTATTCTAATATCCATATGAATGGAGGTATTATAAATGTCAATGTTCAGATTATAAATGCCGCCCAGAATATAAAAAAAATTACCTCGCTGGCAACCTTCGAAGGTGAAGTTGATACTGTGGAAGTTATTCTCTCACCAAGCCGATTTTCTCAATTTGCTTACTATTCTGAAAACGAAGGTAATAATATCTGGTGGACAGCCAAAGATTCAGTTTTTGGGCCTTTTCACACTCAGGATAATTTAAGGGTAGATAATCATCCGGTATTTGGGGTAGTTGGTTATAGAACAACTATTAGGGGCAGCTTAATCTATCATGATAATGAAAATTCCGATAAACCTGTTTTCCATGGCTCCTTTCAAAATGGAGTGGATGAACCTTTGCCATCAAATGGTCTCCAGCCTCTTAGAGATGCTGCCGATGATGATGGGTATAAAATTACTCAGTCCACCTCTTCCACTACCACTACTGAACAACATTGGATTGATAGTCATTGGGAAAGAGTCCATGGAAGCTGGCAGTATATTTCAGGACATTATGAAAATGTTATTACAACCAGTACAAGCGTCGATACAGTTTATATAACATTTATTCAGGATAGCGTTAAAGTTAAATTGGGGATTTCCAAACCTTCTTCAACTTACAGAACATCAGAAATTGCTCCTAATGGAGTTATCTATGCTCAAGGTATGGATGTAAGAGTCAAAGGAACTATAGGAGGACAGTTTACCGTCGTTGGTGATGGTAATATTTATCTTGATGATGATATTCTTTATGCTCACGATCCTAAAACAAATTCTGCATCTACAGATCTACTTGGGATTGTTGCTCAAAACAATGTGTATATAACTAATAACAGTGCAACTCAAAATATAAAGATTGATGCTGCCATCTATTGTCAAGAGGGTGGATTTGGTGCCGATAATTACGATACACGGAGTATCGGTGGCAACATAAATCTACTGGGTGGAATTACTCAAAATATTCGAAGAGCTGTTGGAACATATACAACTGATTATTGGGGTAATTTAAGTATCCAGCACGGCTTTAATAAAAGATACCGTTATGATGAAAGGTTGATGCAGATGTTTCCGCCATTTTTCCCTACAACCGGAGGATTTTCAATCGTATCATGGAAGGAATAAGTGGTAAAGCGAAACTCCGTTTCGCAAGATATGGGAGCTTTAATTATTTTAGCTCTTACATCATTAAATTTAAAATCTTCAAGATTCAAAATTCTGAGTTGGTGGGAATAAAAATTCATTAAAAATAATGAGGCAATTATGGAAGAAAATAAATTTAATAATAGAGATGAACTGCTCGAAGCTTGTAATGATTTAAGATTACCCATTTCTGGTAATGAAAGAGTTGAAACTTTGGAATTATATATTCAGGCAGCTTATGATGATTTTGCAGAAAAAAGCGAGCCTAAGAACTTCCACAAAAATTTACAAAACGATTCTCAAATTGAGGATACTGATATCGACTATGGAAGCATTGGAGATAAAAGCTGGCGGATAAAATATCTCCTTAATAAAATATTATTCTTCTTGTAAGAAATTACTCTTTAAATTCCAAAATCATCATTTCTTATTAGAAGAAGTACAGCTGATTGCGGAACTATTAAAAACTTTTCTCTTTCAAATTCAATTTCAAAAGCTTCTTTACGGAGAAAAATTGCAACATCCCCTTCTTTGGCCTGTAACGGAATGTATTTTACCGGCTCTTTTGATTCCTTCCATGGCTCTTCATCAACCTGCGCGGGAACAGGGTAGCCTGGTCCAACTTTGATAATATAACCGCTTTGGATTTTCTCTTTTTCTGATACTCCGGCAGGCAGATATAATCCTGACGATGTCTTTGTGGCATCTTCTTCGGGTCTAATTAATACTCTGTCACCTACTACAATAAATCTTTCTAAATTTTTCAATTTTACCTGCATAAATACAAAAAATTACCTTTTTAATATCTTTAAAAATAAACAATTATAAATTTAAGTTCTTGTTCTTTTTATTAAATAATTTAGCATACCTGGAAATACATTAACGATATTGAACTCAATATCTCTTAAATGATTATTGAAAATAGAATTTTGAATTAATTTTGCCATAAACAATCTTTTCTTGAAAAGTCTATTCCAACCTTCAATATATTTCTTATTAGAGCTATTAATGTCAATATTTTTTGTTTTCTCTTCTAATATAATATCCGATATTAATTTACCTGTTTCAAAAGCCATACCAATTCCATCTCCGGTTAAAGGTGCAATCATTCCTGCTGCATCACCTATCATATAAACACCATTTTCTATAAGATCTTTTCTACCGAAATAAATGTTACCTGTTCCATATAAAGTAGAATTATTTATAACAGTTTGAAGGTTCGTTTTGAACAATTTATTGAATTTAATATGTTTATTAAATAATCCAAATAAATGCTGTTTTGCAGGAATATGATATTTCTTTCGATCCTCTAGAAAAGAAAGTGTAATCATACCGTCATTTACTGCGTTTATACCGCAATAAATTTGATCTCCGCCATAAATTTGAATTTCATCTTTATTAAAATTATTAAAATATTTCTCATCAATATGGAATTTAATACCTGTGAACCCAGATCTGGAATATATAAAATTTCTCCTCAGCAGTTTATCTAATACGTTTTGTTTTCCATATGCAGCAATTACCCGTTTTATTGTAATACTTATTTTTTTACCCAACGAATAAAAAGTTAAATTAAAACTTCCATTCAGGTTTTCTATACCTGCAGCTTCAGCAGGTTGAAAGATTTTGACCCCCTCTTTTTCGACCTGCTTTATTAGGAAATCATCAAAAGTTGATCTTTTTAAGGAATAAGCCTTAAAATCAAAGCTGGTTGATAATTCTCTATTAGAATGACTGATAAACCGGAATGATTTAATTGCATTAGGATTTAATCTTAAAAATCCGCTGAAGATATCTAATTCACCTAAATTATCTATCACCTCTTTAGATAGAAACTCACCGCAAATAGTATCTCTTGGAAATTCTTTTTTTTCCAGAAGACAAACATCAAATCCTTTTTTTGCAAGGTGCAAAGCTGCACTTGTTCCTGCAGGTCCTCCTCCTATAATCGCTATTTCATAGTCATATTTCATATTTCAAAGATATATTACTACTAACCACCGGAATGCCCATTTCCGCCTAATTTCATAATTATTCATATCCATTGAGTGCAGGATTTTAATCAATTCACCTTTAATAAACCCGCGCTTCACTGATATCGGAGCATCGTTCCGTACCATTTTACTCCCAGATAAAAGTAGTGTTAAAATTTTAATAGCCGAAAAAGCAAAAATATTCCTTCTTAAATCATTTATAATAATTCCCCGTTTTACCATCTGTCTAAAGCAATTGAGAATATCTTTTATTTGATCTTCGTTAAAATGGTGAAGAAATAAGGAAGCATGAATTATGTCAAAATATTTTTCTTTAAAAGGAATATTAAAAGCATCGGCACAAACAATATTTATTCCTGAAGAATGTTGCCTTAAATATTTACATGCTCGTAGGTTTTTGTCTATACTATATTCTATAAAGTTCAAATTATTTAAGTGTATAAACTTAAAAATATCCGAGCCTCCAGCTCCAACATCAAGAATTTTATTATCATCGTCAGAAGTTTTTTTTAATAATTTCCTTATCCCCGCTTTCGTTGTACTATTCCCTCCAAGATATTTATTTATCTTCCTCAATTCCTTTAAAGCCAGATCAATTCTTGTATCTCTTATTGAAAAGTCATCCATTATTTCCGGATTATTGCTTCTGTGTAATAGCATTTCTATGCTTTTAATATTACAGTTTCCATTGTTAAACCCGGACCAAATGCAATTGCACAGATATTATCCCCTTCCTTTACCCTGCCTGAAGCAGCAATTTCTTTTAAAACAAATAAAATAGATGCAGATGACATATTACCAAAGTTTCTAAGAATAGTTCTGGATGGATTCATTTTTTCTTCGGATAGTTCCAAACCATTTTGTAATGCATCAAGAATTGCTCTGCCTCCCGGATGTAGAGCCCAATGATTTATTTCTTTAGATGTTAACCCTTGTGAATTTAATATTTCAATCAACTTTGGAACCGCTTTATTTAAGATTATTTTAGGCAGTTCCGGAGATAAAAGCATCTCAAAACCATAATTACCTATTTTCCAACCCATATAACCTGCTGAGTCTTCAAATAAATATGAATGGGTAGAGACAATGTTAAGTTTTCCTTTATATTCTTTTGAATTGGAAAACAATCCTGCAGCGCAGCCGTCTGCAAAGATCATATTTGCCAGTATGTTATCTCGTGAAGGTTCCGACTGCAAATGAATGCTGCAAAGTTCTAATGAAATTAATAAAGTATTTATCTCTAGCTGATCTGATAAATTTTCTGCTTCAACTACCGAATTCAATCCTATTAAAGAGGCGGCACAACCCATAAAACCTATATTAGTCCTTTTTACACATTGAGGAATATTAAATTCCTTAATAATTTCATAATCCAGACCCGGTGCATAAAAACCTGTGCATGAAATTGTTATTAATCTATTTATTCTGTATGGGTCAAATTTATTATTCTTAAATACTTCCGAAACAGCCTCTTTAGCTAAGATAACCGACCATTTTTCATATTCTTTCATCCTTAATGATGTACCCGGAGATACATAAATCCCGTTGTTAGAATAAAATCTATCTCTGGATTCATTTTCTGCATCCGGTATTATAACATACCTGTTCTCGATACCGGAATGAACTGAAGCAGATTCGATTAATCTTCCAATAGAAGGTTTCCCCCCCATCCTGTTTTTCAATCCCTCTGCTGCTTTTTGCTGGCTTACTTTATAAGGTGGTAAGGAAGTTTCTATTCCTATTAACATAAAACCCGTTTATAATTTTTAATGTTTAGTTAAAAATAGAATAATATAATGACAAAAACTGTGTTTGTTATTTCTGTTCTGTGTTTCTGTTTCATTCAATCCATTATTCAATCATTCAATCATTTACTTGTTGAATAATTATTACTTAATTTAGTATTTCTTGTAATACTCTTATTTACAACTAAAAATGAAAAAAGTTTTATTTATTACATATTTCTGGCCTCCTTCAGGTAAAGCTTCACTTCATTGGCCTCTAAAGATAATTAAGTATTTGCCCGAATTTGGATGGAGACCTTCTGTCCTTACTGTTAAAGAAGATACTTTCTACCAAAAAGATGAGACATTGCTTAAAGAAATTTCACCGGACCTAAAAGTAGTAAAAACAGGAACTTTAGAACCCTTTGATATTTACAGAAAGTTACTCGGTAAAAAAAAAATGAGCCATTGATTGCTTCAGAAAGCATGTCTAAGACATCAAAATCTTTTAATCACCGGCTTTCTCTATGGATTAGAATGAATCTGTTTGTGCCTGATGCTAGAGCAGGATGGTATTTCCCTGGAGTTAAAGAAGGTAAAAGATATTTATCAGATGATAAGGTTGATATTATAATTAGTATTGGACCACCTCATACTGCTCATCTGCTGGGGCGTAGATTAAGTTCTTTATTTAAAATTCCTCATGTACCGGTCTTTATAGATCCATGGGTAGATATAGTTTATTATAGGGACTTCAAACGCAGTAAACCTACTCTCTTAACAGATAAATATATGGAATCTAATGTCATTAATAAAGCAAAGGAAATAATTTTTGTTACCGGTTCCATGAAAAGTGATTATATAAAAAAATATCCGGGTATAGAAAATAAATCTCATATATTATACTGGGGTTATAATGAAGATGATTTTGAATCACTTAAAGAGGAACTAACGACTCCCGGCAGTAAAGAAGTTATTACCCATGCCGGAAATATTTTCGATTATCAAAATCCAGTAAAATTCTGGGAATATATTAAAAAAGAAATAGATGGCGGTAGAACAATAAAAATAAAATTTCTCGGAACAGTGAGTCCGGCTATTAAAGTGACAATAAATAGAGTAGGCTTATCTGATTATACTGATTATACCGGTTTTCTTCCATATAATGAAATGCTTATCGAACTAATGAAATCCTCCTATTTAATGGTGATTGCTACTGAAAAAAGACATGTACCCGGAAAGTTATTTGAATATTTAAGAACTGGAAAACCAATACTTGCTTTCGGTAACGATAACGAAGAAGTAAAACATATACTGGAAGAAACAAAAGCAGGAATGATGTTCAAGTATGATGAAGATGCACATCAGTTCTTTGATGCTGTTTCAAGAAAGGGGATATTCAATACTGATTTTTCGGTAGTAAAAAAATATGATAGGAAAAATATAACCAAAGAATTGAGCAATATCTTAAATAAAACATTAGAGGGAAATTAAATCCTTTTTAAATCTTAAAGATGACATCTTTTAAAAGATAGAAATTACTTTCAATTTAATTATTAAAATGTAATTTCAGTTAAGCTTTATTTTTAAATAAAGATGTCATCTTTCAATACCGGTTCTTTCGTGAACTTCTTCCTTAAAAAATTTAATTTCATACTAATATTTAATCTACAGATCCTGATACCCTGGCAGTAGCAAAACCATTTGGACCGGAAACAGTTATATCAATTCTTACATCCCTGGCACCTAAAGGCTTTTCAAGATCATCATCAGCTATTTCAAATTTAAAGTTTGTGGCGCTTTTGCTTTGCGTATCTATTGTGGTAAAGTTTACATCATTACCTGCTAATTTAACTCCATCGCCAGAGACAATAGAAACAACAACATTGTTTCCAGGAGCTATTGGATTCCCGTTCTCATCCATTATAGAATATTGTACTATTGTTGAACCGCCGTGGGAAATATGGGGAAAAGTTTCCGGAGCCGTTATTATAGGATAACCTGAAAAAAGAACCACAACAGAATCTATAATTTTATTATAATTTTCATCTGCAGTTGATGCTAAGATAGTGGCAAAACCAGCTCCGTAAATTGGATGAATAGGACGTGGATTTCCTGATATCAGTTTTACTGTTCCTTCACCTAAATCACTTGTTAAAGCTGAACCCTCAATTATTCCGCCGCTAGTTGTAAAGTAGACTGCTGTTTTTGGTTTTGCCGGGTTGGCATATTTATCACCAACTATCGCAGTTATTGAATTTTCAAATCCGTTTATATTCCATCCCGGTATATTCAGGTATTCGGTTGCAACTGAGAAATGATTCTGATCCGGATGACCGCCATGAATTGCTATATTTACCGGCTTAGATAAAATTGTTAAGCCATTGGAATTTATTTGTGCTATAAACTGCACAACTCCGGCTTTCGTTCCACTTGTAATACTTACCACAACCCTTCCATTAGCATTAGTTTTTACTGAAGTAGGATTAATAAATTCACCACCTCCGGGAGTTTGCCCAAGAGAAAAGTTTACTAAGGCTGAATGATTAATGTTTATAGCATTTCCGCTTGAATCCTGTACCTCAAAAGTAACAATTGCAGATTCAACCGAACCGCTTTCTTTCACTCCTATATTTTGTGCTGACGTAGAGATTAATACAATTGAAGCAGGATCTCCGGCAACGTCAGTTCCTATTGTTTTTTCCTGAAGTTTTACTGATACGCTTGTATCTTTACCTCCGATAACATCAATATTTGTGGTATCGGTATAATATCCTTTAAGATAGGTGAAAATGCTTATTTCTTTACTTTTTTCGACAGTCAAAGTTGCAGAAAATTTTCCTTCCCCATTTGTCACCCTGTTAATCTGATCTCCTCCGTCAACAATAATAACATCGGCATTACTTAAAGCTGTACCGGAAGTATTGTCTATTACATAACCATTTATTGTCAAATCACCCTGCCCTGTAATAACAGTTTCAGGTTCAGTAGTCGATTCCGATTTACAGCCGGAAACAACCAAAAACATAATTACCGGTAAAATAAGATAATAAAATAATTTCATAGTAAAATCCTAAAGAATTAGTAGAAAACTCGTATATTAAACTCAATAACTATACCAATAAGGATTCATTAAATTGATATAAAATTGCATGTTTTATAAAATATCCGGACTAATTTTTATTAGTAAATTTTACCAGAAATAATCCGGTAGGTAAATTAAGGATAGGAAGAATGTTAGCTCAATACCGGTTAAATATTAAAAACTAAAAAGGGGAAGAGATTATTCTTCCCCAATTTATAAGTTATTAGATAATATATGTTATAATTTCATTTTAGCATATCCAATAGACCAGGTATTATTATAATCTACGCCTGTATAGTATATTCTATATTCATTTCCATATTTTCCTAGATAAGGGTAGCTGATTTTATAACACCAATTATTCGAAACTTTTTCAGGTGAAAATACCGGATTATTCTGATCTTTTGTCCAATGTATACCATCTGTTGATCTTGCAAGCCCAAATCCATCATGTGCGGTATTCATATATAGCAATAATAATCCGTCATCTTCTTGAACAACACTTGCATAAGTTATACTGTTATTCTCCCATTGATCACTTGCCTTAATAATCGGATTACTCGAATATCTTGTCCATTGAATTCCGTCCGTTGATGTTGCTAAATTTATAGTCGATACGGTGCTATTGTAAGGGTATGCCCCATAATACATATAATAAGTACTACCTATCTTTATCACCGCCTGTATTCCTAATTGATATTCATTATCAGTTGATTCTAGTACAGGATTTGGGTATTTCTCCCATTTAATTCCATCCTGAGAAGTAGCCAATCCAATCTGTTTTTTATCGTAAGGACCTCGCATTCCCAAATAATAAAGCTTATAAACTCCATTCTCTTTATAAATTGCACCCATCCCAACTGTTTGATCATCCCATGAACCATATTCACCAGCGGTTAAGACAGGAGATTGTGAAATATTAGACCAATTTACTCCATCTTCGGATTCAGCATAGCTTATATCACCCCTACCGGCAGGATAAAGATTCATATACCACATTTTGTATTTTCCATTATCAAAGCAAATCTGTGCTTGACTCACACCTAAAACCTGGAATGGAGAATCATTAATTGTAAATACCGGATTATTATAATAATCCACCCATTGATTTTCCCAGTTAACAAATATCTTTATGCTTCCCGTTCCGCTCCCTACATGATTCAATGTAAGGTAAACATCTATAGTCTCATCCTCTATTATAGTAACATCTGTTTCACCCTGATAAATTATTTTCCCATCGGTGTTTGCTGCTGTTACCGTTAAATGCCATTCTCCTGCAGGAATTGCTTCAAAAGAAAGGACATTTAATGAATCATCCACCGTATTAATATCCGTTTTTAATGTATCGTAATTTAAACGGGATAATTTTGCTGTTATTTGTTGAACTTCAGATGGAACATTTGCTTTATCAATTTTTAATGAGATCCTTCCGGTATTCGTATTCGAATTTTTTACCCCTACTAAGTTTTCCTTAGAACATCCAACAAATAAGCTTGAAATTATCAGGGTAATAAGTAATAAAAGAATTTTATTTTTTTTCATTTTTCTCCCTTTAATGAATTTTATATAAAATTTTATAAAAAATATGTTTATAAAGTTGGGATAGACAATTCTATTTGCCCATTTTGGTTATTGAATTAAACCCCTTATATGTGATTTATTTTATCTTTTTTGCAAATGCAATAGTTCCGTCAGAATAATTTTTGAATCCAGTATAGTATAATCTTAATTCAGAATTTAAATTTATAAAATCAGGATATGCAATTCTACCTGCCCATTTTTTATAAGTATCATTTATAGTAAATATCGGATTATTGTCCTTTGTCCAATTAATACCATCATTAGAAATTGCAAAACCAAATGCATTAGCATCGGCATTCATATACATCATTTCAAATTTTCCATTATCGTATATTACTGAAGGACCATATATTCCGGTACCTTCCCAATCTTTTGTTACACTAAGTATAGGATTATTTTCGTACTTTTTCCAATGGATTCCATCGGTAGAAGTAGCGAGAGAAATATTATAATAAGGATAGTGGCGCACTGAATAAAACATGTAATAAACTTGATTAAAATTTATTACTGAAGAAACGCCTATTTGATATTCCTCATCACTTGCAACTAAAATTGCTTCATTATTTTTTTCCCAGTGGATTCCATCTGTTGATACAGCAAGTCCAATGTTCCATTTTCCATATTGATCATGATATCCATTATAATACATTTTAAAATTGTTACCTTCTTTAAAAACTATACCCGGTGCAACTGAGTAATCGTCCCAGCTGCCGGAATCACTTGGCATGAGAACCGGCGTATTTTGAACACTATGCCAATTGATACCGTTATTAGATTCAGCGTACCATATATTTGACTTTGCAGAATTATAAAGATTCAAGTACCACATTTTATAAATGCCGTTATCAAAGATAACCCTTGGTTGCGTTATGGCTATTGGACTATCCTGACTATCATATTGAGTAAAAACAGGATTATTATAGTAATCTGTCCATTTATCCCCCCAATTTATATATATATTTATATTACCAGTACCACTTCCTAATGAAGTCAAAGTTAAAAAGACATCAACTGTTTCATCCTCAATAATTGTAACATTTGTTTCTCCGGCATATATTACCTTTCTTGCCGAATTAAGAGCATTAACTTTTAAATGCCAATCGCCAATAGGAATATTTTCAAATTGAAGTACATTTATGGAATCATTATTTACATACGTACTTGTCTCTAAAGTATCATAATTCTGCCGGCTCAAAGTTGCAATTAATTGCTGAACATCAGAAGGCACAGTAGTTTTATTTATACTTAATGAAATGGATCCATTTGATGCATTATTGGATTTTATGCCGACAAGGTTTTCTTTTGAACATCCAAAGGAAAAAAGGAATATGATAAGAAAAGACTTAAATATTGCGGATTTCATAATGATTACCCCTCGATTATGTTAAACAAAAATTATCAAATTATGAATTAATAAGCAATGCTTTAAATAGTTGTTAAAATAGATTTATAAACCTGTTTGTATTTTTCTGAAACAATCTCCGGTGTAAAATTGTTTATTACTTTATCCCTTGCTGTTAATTGGAATTTTTTGCCTCCTAATATTCCCTGCAAAAGCCAATAAATACCGTCAGATAAATCACCTATAGATTGAGGTAGTGCTAAATAGCCGTTTTGCTTATGTAATATCATGTCAGGCATTCCGCCGATATTAAAAGCAACAACCGGCGTGCCACATGCCAATGATTCCATTACAGTATTGGGTAAATTATCTTCAATTGATGGAGCGACAAAAACATCCGCACTATTGTAGCTTAAAGCGATTTCCTCATCATTTTTTAATCTTCCAAGGAAGTTTATCTTAAACGGGATATCTAATCCTTCATCCAGTTTTGCTGATCCGAATACTATTATCTCTAACTTGTCTCTAAGTGAAACATGGTCATTATATAATTTTAATAAACCGAGCCTTAATAAATCAAATCCTTTTCTCTTATCTTTTACTGTCATTGTTCCAAATAGAATTAACAATTTATCAACCGGTAAATTCAGTTTTATGCGTGCTGCTTTTTTTTCACCGGGTTTATATAAGCCAATATCAAGTGTGTTAGGAATTACGGTTACAGGAAAATCCTTTAACAAAAAACTTTTCTTAACTATGCCGCCAAGCCAATTACTGCATGTAACTATATTAAATCTTAGATTTTTATATAATTTCTTTTTCTCTAAGAAAATTTTATTTGATGAGTCTTTTTTCTTTCTAAATTTCAAAGAGGGACATTCTAAACATGTGGATTTATATTTTTCACAACCCAAACTGTAATGACATCCGCCTGTAAATCCCCACATATCATGAAATGTCCAAACTATGGGTTTCTTTAACTTTGCAAGCCTTTGAAATGTATTAAAAGAAAAATATCCTTGATTAATCCAGTGCAGATGTAGAATATCAGCTTCTTTTATAACCGGATGTTTTGAAATATCAACTCCCCAATAAGGAAATGAAAATCTGCCCCTTTCTCTTTCTGTTAAAAAATAGATATAAAGATAGTCTAAAAGAAATCTTTTACTAAATTGAATTTCTTTTGTTATTGAATCAACATAAGAAAAGACATTCCTATCCTCGCTGATTTTTTTTTGCACCAGCATTGAGGAGCTTACCCCTGCATTGTTCAATGCTTTGTTTAATGAAAATGCTGCCCGCGCAGCACCTCCTTGAATATCAGAACTGCATAAATGAATAATTTTCACTAACTTTTTTTAACTAAAATTATATTATTGTTGTAAAGGTTTTTATTATTTGGTAAAATACCCGAAATAATTATCCCTAAAATTGTAAACGGAGCGATAAAAAAAATATTTATAACAATATTTATATATTTGTTTTTTGTATATATTTTATAAAATAAATATAAATTCCAGAATTGAAAAACAGTTTCAAGGAACTTTGTACTTTTAGCTAAATCAATTACCAAAAATCCATTTTTTTCAAGAACATATTTAATCCCGAAACTTGAGTACCTGCCGAAATCAAATGGGATTTCATGTTCATCCCAGACAAATGGGACAGTAAACAAAGCTCTCCCATCTTTTTTCATCACTCTTTTTAATTCAATTAAAGTTTCATCCAAATTGAATATATGTTCAAAGACTTCACTGCAGAATACAGAATCAAAAACTTCATCTTTGAAGGGCAATGATTTACCGTCATAATAAATATCTATTTCTTCAGTTTCATGCGAATGACCTGCACTTCTAACATCTATTCCTATATATTTATCAACACTAAATAAATCTTTATATGGTTTTGAACCGCATCCGAAGTCAAGTAATTTCCCTTTTAATTGATTGGAATATTTTTTAATTCCATTCAGTAAACCTTTTCTGACAAAAAAGAAGGGGTTAATAAAAATTCCAATAAAACCCGGATTAAATAACTGGTTTTTATATATAGAGAGTAATTTTTTAATCAAAGTCCTTATTAAATATTTATTTTTTCAAAATTATTCGATTTTTCAAAGTACCTGATTTGATTTTATCTTTCTTCTTTTCAAGTTCCTCTTTTTTGAAATTTTTCAAACAAATCATCTTCCATTTTCTTTACTATCATTTTATAATCATAATTATTTTTTATATACTCATAACCTTCAATAGAAAGTTTCTTTAATAAATCATTATTATTTAACAATAATAGAATTTTCTTACTTAAGTCATCGATATTATCTTTTTCGTAAAGAATCCCGCCTTTATACAATCTCTCCTCATTTGTAGTATCTTTTTCCATTATAACAGGTAATTTACAGGCTTGAGCATCTAAGGAACTTAGTGTGTTTTCTTTAGGAAATATTGCAAAATCGGCAAATGAATAATATTTATAGAGCTCTTTATTGGGCATATATGATTTGATAATTATTTCTATATTGTTTTTAAATTTTATATTAAAATTATTATCGAAATAATTTTTATCTTTTGTCCCTATAAAAATCAAGTATAACTTTTCATTTATTTCCATTTCAATTTTTTTAACAGCATTTAAAATTAAATGAGGTTTTTTTTTATTATCGATCTTTCCTATATATAAAATAATTTTACTTTTTTCAGATATATTTAATTCTTTCCTAATCTTTTCTTTATATGTACTGTCAAATTTATAATCATCTAAATTAGTTCCAATTAAAGAATCTTTTATATTTTTATTATCTATTCTATAAAGATTTTTTAGTACTAATTTATTTTCATGTGTAGTACAGAAAATTAATAACCCCTTATTATTAATTTTTCTGGAATAAATATATTTTACAAAAATTAAAAAGATTTTCCCCCTTAAATTTTTATTTAATTGATTGAGTAATGTATGTGTATCACTAACTATAACATATTTTTTGCTTAAATCGCTGAAAATTATCCTAATTGCAGTTAATGTTTCTAATCCATGTACAAAAATAATATCAGGATTTATTTTATGTATTGTTGAGTATAAATCCTTCAACCAAAGCCAATTTTTCCCTTCAGGATTATACGAACTTTCAAGGCGATAAATTTTTACATTATACTTTTCCTCAAATATTTTATCTTCATTTAAAATATGCCGGCTATCGATACCCTTCCAGATGGAAAAAGATTTAGATGTAATAATATAAAAAGATATTACCGGGTTATGTAATTCTGCAAAATAGTTAATCTGATACCCCATGTTTGGATGAAATCGATCTTCAATATGAAGTACTTTCATAATCTATAAACTGGTATTAATAAAATCAACTATTATTTTTGAGGCATTACCATTTCCAAAAAGATCTATCGAAAAATCTGATTCTTTATTTAGCATTGTTTGAACTGTATCAATTATTTTTTTTTCATTTGCGCCCGCAAGTTTATTAAAACCCATATCCGTTAACTCAGTCCATTCTGTTTCATCCCTTAAAACCACACAGTTTTTCTTTAAGAAAAAAGCTTCTTTCTGAAGCCCTCCGCTGTCAGTCATTATAAGAGAAGAGTGTTTAATTAATTCAATCATATCTAAATATCCTACAGGCTCAATAATTAAAAATTCGACATTCAAATTATTTTTCTTAATTATATTTTTAGTTCTAGGATGAAGAGGCAAAACCATCTTGTTTGATATATTTATTTTATTTAAAGCTGTTATGATTGCTTTAAGACGACTAAGACTGTCTGTATTTTCTGCTCGATGAATTGTACAAAGAATATATTCGTTTAAATTTAATCTTTTAATAATGTTTGATTTTTTATGTGAAATTTTTGAGCTATATAATATTGAATCAAACATTACATCTCCGGAATTGACGAGTAAACTATTAAAATTATCAAAGCCTTCCCTCTTTAAATTATTAATAGCAACTGATGATGGGCAAAATAAAACATCTGAAATCCTATCAGTTAATATTCTATTTATTTCTTCGGGCATATTCATATTAAAACTTCTTAAACCTGCTTCTATATGATGTAATTTTATTGGTATCTTTTTAGCTGCAATAGCTCCAGCTAATGTTGAATCGGTATCTCCGTACACCAAAACAATAGCTGGCTTTTCCTTCAATAAAATTTCTTCAATTTTTTTTATCATTTCTCCTGTCATTGCTCCATGGGTCATACTGTTTATACCCAAATTATATTCCGGCTTGCGGATATCCATTTCTCTAAAAAAAATGTCGGACATATTTTCATCAAAATGCTGTCCTGTATGAATCATAATTTCTTTTAAATTATTTATTTTTTTAATCTCTCTACTAACTGCAGCGGCTTTAATAAACTGTGGACGTGCGCCTACTATTGAAATTATTTTTTTCTTTTTCAATTTTCTTGATTAAAGTTATATGTTTTTTTGTTGAATAATTTTTTTTGTTTCGGAAATAACACTAAAAATGCTGTTTCTATTTAATAAGATCTTAATAATGACCCAAATAACTGTCAAAGCAATAATTAATTTTATTATAATCATATATAAGCTTGGAAGTATAAATAATTTCTCTAAATTCATTACACCAATAACTATGATAAAGGGAATTAAGAATCCCGGAACAATTCTTTTCCAATTAAAAGGTATATTATAATATTTTTGACTAAAAATCATATTAACTGAAAACATAAAAATACCACTGATTAAAGTAGATAAACTCGCTCCCAAAATTCCCCAAATTGGTATTAGAAAATAATTTAGAATCAAATTCAAAACTCCTGAAGAAACGTTTATTACTGTTAATATTTTTGTTTTCTTTACTAATGATAATCCCGGAGCAAATATATATAATGAAATAAACATTGTAGCAAAAGCGATTATTGGAATTACTTCCTCTGCTTTATAATATTCCGGTGTGGTGAAAATAACGAGCAATTCATGAGAAAAAAAAGAAAGTAAAATTATAAATGACAAAATTGAAAATAAAAAATAGTTGAATATTTTTGCGATATCACCAGGGGTCTCCGGTTTTTTATAGTTTTGATAAATTAGGGGTACTAATGCGCCTTGAAATCCAGTTAACAATAAACTGATAGTAGCAGCAAATCTATAAGCAATACCAAATATTCCGACGTCATTTAAGGTCATTAAATCTTTTATAGCAATCCTATCAATATACAAAAGAAGTATTGTTCCCACACTGCCTGGTACCAAAGGTAAAGAAAATGAAACCATTTCCTTGAATTTAGTCAAATCAAATTTGAACTTGAAATTCTCCCTTGAGAAATACCAGCTCAAATAATTTGCTACTAAATATCCGATTATTAAACCCCAAAAAACACCAATTACTCCAAATTTAAAAACTACCATTAAAAGAATAGTTGTTGAATATGAGATTAATGTGAATATTATACTGACTATTGCAAAATATTTTGATTTTAAATACCACCTTAATTGGTTTCGTAAAAAGGTGAAAACCCCACTTCCCCATATGGACAACAATCCAATCTGAAAAATTGCCACATTATATTCTTTGCCGATTATTAAATTATTAAATGGTATAGAAAAAATTAATGCAATTATTAAAAAAATCGTATAAATAAAAATGACAAACCAGAATGAGGTAGAAGAATAAGCTAACTTCTCTTCTTTTATTGAAGTATCAGCATAATATCGTCCAAATCCCTGTCCAATCTCAAGAGCAATAGTCACATTAACAAAACTGCCAACTATATTTATCAGGTCAATTATGCCATATTCCGAAGGGTTTAAAAGTCTTGTATAAACAGGTAGCAAAATTATTGCTATTCCACGTGTTAAAAAATTGCCTAGTGTATAAACTAGGCTGTCTTTAAAAAATCTGCGCAACATTTATATTAAAATGAAATTTTAAGTTTGGATGGTATCAATAATCATTTATCCCTGTTAAAAACTCAACAAAACTTGAATAAACTTTTTCAGCATTAGCCAATTCATTCCATCTTTTTCTTGCATTTTCTCTGAGTTTTAATTTTTCGATTTCCGGCTGATAAAAATAATTCTCAATCTCTTTTGATAATTTATCAGCAGTCAAATCTATGGGTAACAACTTCCCGATTCGATCATCTATTAATTCTGAAGTACCGCCTGCATTAGTTGCGAAAACAGGAATACCTGCCGATAATGCTTCCATTATAGAAACTGGAACTCCTTCGCTTTCACTTACATTTAAGAAAAGATCTAAATGGTTCCTTGAATAATATTCTCTCAACTCTTCATTTTTCATATACCCTTTAAAATTTGCTTTTATATTTGCTGGAAGAATCGATGCTTCTTTAATAATTTTTTCCTTAAGATCTCCTTCACCAATATGTGTCCATTCAACGAAAAAATTTATCTTGCTAAGAGCATCTATAACCAGATCTAATCTTTTAATCCGGATTATATTTGAACAACTTATAATTCTCAAGATATTATCTGAACTTTGAGTGGAAATTCCTTTATCAATGACTCCAAGTCGAAATAATTTTAGATTTACAATTTAAATTATTATATCGCTGCTGAAGATATTTCTTACCATGCTCTGAAATCAGAATAGCATATGTGAGAGCCTGCAATATTTCTTCTCGAAAAGGAAAACCACAATGTTCTTCATGTAAGTGTTCGTATAGATCACCCCCATGAAATCTCGCAACTATTGGTATATTATATTTTTTAAGAAAAGGAATAATAGCCGTAGAAATATTCCCCCAATAAAAGTAAATTATTAAAGAATTTAAATTATCTAATAATATATTTCTGACTTGATGGCTTGAAATAACCTTTCTTGCCCTTATTCCTACAAGAATATATTCCATAAAACAATTTAAGTCCCTATACGCATTCTTTTTAATAATTTCTTTTATTATGAAGAATATTGGTGCTAAATTGAAAATTTCGGTAAAAAGGATTTGAGCATTATTTATCCCCATAATTGGCAATGTACTTTCCACATTTTCCGGTAACGATCTTTTTTCGTTAGACTTGCCATAACTATAAGGTATTATATTTATTTTACTAAAGTGTTTTGATAAAAACTTTATTTCTGTCTCAAGAAACTGCTCTATTTTTCCGTATGGAAAGCTCGCAGTAAATAAAATTAATCTTTCTATTTTCATTCTAAAGTTTGGCTATCATAATTAGGTTATCTCTTAAAGAAGGATACCTTGATAGTAGAAATTTGCTAAATAAATGGGTTCTAGAAATTTTGTAGCTGAGACATATTTGAAAGCTCTCCACTTTATAATTAGAAATGTGTAATAATTTGGCTAAAGTATAAGGTGTAAACCAAAATTTATGATCTGAATTTATATATTCAGTATGTTTTAAAGCATTAATAAAGTTTTTCAATCTAAATGCATATGGAACAGTGATTATAATTCTCTCAACGTATTGAGAATATTTTTCCCTAATTAAAGATAGAAATTCTACTGGGTTAACTATATGTTCAAGTATCTCCCCTAATATTAAAAAATCCCAATGATTCTTTTTGATAATTTCCGGAACACCGTCTTTAATTAAGTCTAATGTATAAATATTTTGAAAACCCAGCTTATTTACATATTTTACAGCTTCATTATCAATATCAACTCCGATACATTTTCTGGCTTTTTCTTCTAACCTTTTATGTAACCATGTATTATTTTTTATCTTATTTGCAATCAAAGGAACATGATCTGTACAACCTACATGAATTATATTTTTATCAATAATTAAATTTTCAAGAAATTCAATTCTCATTGGAATTTTCTTTTCTTTATGTGAAATTTTGACTGAAATTGCGCTTGAAAATTCACTATCTGCCAGATAATCCATTACTTTATGTTCAAATTCCATTTTAGGGCTAATTTTTAGTCATAAATGATTTATTTCTTGTTTTAATTAAACTAAAGATTAAAAATATAATAATTAACGAACTAAGAAAGAGGGAAATATACTTACTTATATAAAAACTTATCGGTGCAAAGGTAAACTCTATAATATGTTTCCCTTTAGGGACTGTTATTCCCATAAATCCGTAATTTGCTTTATATATTTTTGTTTCTTTACCGTCAATCGTTGCTTTCCATCCATAAGGTAAGTATGTATCACCTAAAAATAAAAAATTATTACCGGATGCATTGGCATCAACCTTTATTAATTCATCTTTGTATTCTGTTATCTTTGAATATACTGTAGAATCTATTGGTTCCGCTTTTATTTCTTTATCGGTAAAAGCTACATTTTTAGGATCGAAAGATGAATTCTTTATTTCATTCAAAAGATTCATTCCTGTTTCTGTTCTTACACTATCTACAAAATAGACCCGTGGAAGTGCATATTCATCTTTATAAACTATACTCTTATCTGTTTTATTGATTAATGTAAAACCTTCCATATTTACAGGTTTACTTGTTATTAAATATTTTATGTTTAACATTCTCCATAAAGTCGGATTGGCGGGTCCGATAACATCAATTATATCCTGGTAAGAACGAGGTTTTACTGCAGAATAGCCATAAAAATCTTCTAAGAGAAAATATGCATTGTAGTTAGCATTATTATTAAAAGATCCGTAAGTACCATCCTGTTTTAGATTTAATATCCTAAATGGTTCTTTATCCTTTTGATTTTTGATTGAAGTTACATAATCGGGAGCGGTAAATAGATTTTTTACATCCGGGTTATTTATATAATCTTCACCCCTACTATCGATTCTCCAGAGATCAATAACAGTTAATACAATTACAACTAATATTAAAGAATCGCCGCTGATCCTGGAATTAATATATCCCACCGCAGCCCAGAATGTTAATGTTAGGAAAGCGAAAGCAAATAAAAGATCTCCTGTAAACATACCCGCTGCATAATTTGCCAGCGCCTGAAATTGCTGTGCTAATCTTGGCTGGGACTGTTGAACTGATGCAGCATAATCATTGACTCTCGAAACAAACCAATCCGAGACAGCTCCGTTGAGTAGTAAAAAAATAACAAATACAGCTGAAAATCCTATTGCTAAATTTTTAACAACTCTTTTTAATTTTTCATCCTTTTCATTTCTTAATGAAATAATCCTCATTAATCCTATTCCTGCTAATACCGGAAAACTTACCTGTACTAAAACAAGAATCATCGACGGAACTCTAAATTTATTAAAATATGGAAGATTATAGAAAAGTAAATCAAATAAGACAGGAAAGTTTTTACCGAATGAAATTATCAATGCAATTCCTGAAAGGATAGTTAGAAATTGAACAAACGGATCCTTCCATCTCGTGAAAATTCCAAAAAGTGCAAGTACAAAAACAATTATCCCCATATATCCTACTGCTACATCAACAAACGGCATTTGACCAAAATATGTATTTACTTTATAAGGCTGATTATTTGTTAATGGACCTTGATAAGTTGAACTGCCAAATCCATAAAACGAAGGTACTATAAATGTTAAAGCCTCTTCCGGTGAAAATGACCAGTCTGTATGGTAGCTGTAATAACTTGATGTATTCTGCTCACTTTTACCTGCAGCCTTATCAACTATACTTTCTGTTCCACGAGTGGAATAGGGAGTATATTGATATATTTGAGTTATATTATCAGATTGAATTAGAAGTGCAATAATTAATGAGAATATAAATACTCCGGCAGATTTCAATATTTGACTTTGATTTTCCTTCTCTTTTTTAACTAAGGCTCTGATAAAGAAATATATATAATAAATGGCAACAGCAAAAAGTGTATAAAAAATTATTTGAACATGAAAACTCTGTACGGAAAGCTGAAGAGTAATTATTAAAAGTAAAATGTCTATAAGGCGTATTTTATAATGGAATTTTAACAGTATTAAAAATATAAGTGGATAAAATGCTATCGCTGCAAGTTTGGTAACATGACCAATAAAAAGAAAAACTATAATTCCAGTTGTAAAGGATGTAGCAATCCCGGAGAATAGACCAATAAATGTATTTTTAGTTAAATATTTTACTAACAAAAAAGAATTTATTGCCAACAAAAGTAAGTAAATTGTATATACAGTATAATTGACAGAAAAAATTTTGTCAAAGATTACCTTTATAGAAGAAAGCGCTACATAAACTAGATTAAACCATTTAAAGTCTGTCCCCAAAGCATATGCAGGCATACCGCAGAAAATATATGGATTCCACAATGTATAACCTTCACCATGATTTTCAACATAAGGAGCATTGCCTCTGCTTGTAACTATATCACCAGCCTGAAATGTCTTGTTCCCGAAATAAAGTGGATTCAGGAAGATAAGAAATAAAATAAAAATTATAAGAATAACTGCAAGTATATGGTATTTCTGCGGTATGAACTCTTCAAAATTAAATTTCGAAAAAAATGTCTCTTTAACTGCTTTCTTTTGCGTTCTGGTTCTTTTATTTGTTTTAGACATTAGGTTTCCTAATGAAATTAAATATTCTTATACTATAAATTAAATAATTTTAAACAGCAATTTAACAATAAAAGATTATCAATTGCTTTCAATTTTTTAGACTATGAATTTACTAATTCCATTGCCCCTTTAACAAATCTTTCCCATGAATATTTATCCAATTCATCTTCAATATTTCTTACAAATTCATTCTCTCTGCCCTTTGAATAGAATTCCAATATTGCATCTCCTAAAGCTCTGGAATTTTCCTTTTCAACGATAAATCCCGTTTTATTATCCTTTACAACTTCCGATAGACCCCCAACATTCGCTGCTATAATCGGTTTCTTAAAATTCATTGCTATCTGGGCTATCCCGCTTTGCGTCGCACTTCTATATGGGAGAATTACCGCATCGGAAGCAGAAAAATAATATTTTACTTCATGAGTAGGAATAAATTCTGTAAACAAAAAAAGCTTTTCCTCAATTTGAAGTTCTTTTATTATCTTTTTATATTTTTCTTCATTACTGTAAAATTCTCCGGCAACAATTAACTTCAAATTTATTTTATCTCTCAAATAAGCGATTGACTCAAAAAGGATATCGAGCCCCTTGTAATCCCTTATGAATCCAAAAAACAATATTACTTTTTCTTCATTTATATCCAGATGTTTTTTTGCCGAATCTTTATCAATGGATTCTCCAAAAACAGAATATACCGGATGAGGTAGAAATTTATTCTTTGCATTCGCCTTCAGGTTCAATAAATCATCCTGAACTTTTTTTGATAAAACAATAAAATAATCTACAGCATTAAAAAAGAATTTTGTGAGTATTTTATCTCCCGGCTTTTTTTCATGTGGAATTATATTGTGGCAAATAGCCAATGTTTTAGTAGTTTTATTTTTCTTTATTATTTTAGAAATTGTTCCGAAACAAGGAGCAAAAAATGGAAGGAAATAAGTTAAAATCACCAAATCCGGCATATCTTTTCTTAACATTTTTCCTACTTTAAGCCAATTAAATGGATTTATTGAATCGATAACTTGTTTGGTTGGAATTCTGGCAGGAGTCTCACCTTCTTCAACTTGAGTCTTTCCCGGAAAAAGTACCGAAGGATATTGCCTCTTAAAGGTTACTACCTTAACCTCATGATATTTTATTAATTCTTTATATAATAAACCTGTGAAATTTGAAATACCTCCACGGTACGGAAACGCAGTTGATATGATTATAATTTTCATTTAATAAAGTGCGATCTATGACCCCCTACCTCCGACTTCCGATCTCTTACTTCCGATTTCTGACCTCTGACTTCCGCTTTCATCCCCTTTCCTTAACCTCATATTCCTTTTCGCTCATAAAATTGTTTACCATCATTTCCCCTAATAAGCCGACTGAAAAAAACTGAACACCCACTATTATCAATAACATTCCTAAAAACAGCATTGGCCGGTTGCTCAAATAGTGCCCGCTAATCCATTCTATGGTTAAATAACCATTTACTAATAAACCAATTAAAAAAGATAAAGCTCCTAAAAACCCGAATAAATGCATTGGACGTTTTATATATCTTGTAGTGAAAATAACTGTAATAAGGTCAATAAATCCCTTAAAGAAACGCGATATTCCAAATTTAGTTTTTCCGTATCTTCGCGGGTGATGTTTAACTTCTATTTCTGATATTGTATATCCTTCCCAACCCGCTAAAACCGGTACATACCTATGAAGCTCCCCATAAACTTTTATATTTTCAATTACTTCTCTCTTATAAACTTTTAACCCGCAATTAAAATCATGAATCTTTATCCCTGAAATTAAACGAGTAATAAAATTGAAAAACTTTGAGGATTTCCTTTTTATAAACGGATCCATCCTCTTCTTCTTCCATCCCGAAACAAGATCATATCCTTCATTCAGCTTACTAATCAAGTTAGGAATTTCATGAGGATCATCCTGAAGGTCTGCATCCATAGTAACAATTATATCACCATTTGTATGTTTAAATCCAACCTGAAGTGCCGCTGATTTACCATAATTTTTTCGAAAACTTATGTATTTAAATCTTTTATCCTTATTAGTTATATCCCTCAAAACTTCTAATGATTTATCCCGGCTCCCGTCATCTACAAAAATTACTTCCCACATGTACTTTAAATCGTATAAAGCCTTTCTTATTTCATGCGTTAAAGGTACGAGAGATTCTTCTTCATTATAAAGGGGAATCACTACAGATACTTTCTTATCTTCTCCTTTTTCTCTAGGAGTTTTTCCTTTATATCTTTTACTACTGTATCTTCTTTTCCTGTTATAATATGGTTTCCTGCTTCCTTCAGGCGAATCACTTTGCAAATTTTCACCTGCATTACTCTGAGTTTCATTTCTTATTGCAGTTTCTTTAGTATTTTTTTCTTCCACTTTTCTATTTCACCAAATTGTCAAAAAATCAAAATTTATATATTTTACAAATAAACCTAATAATTTGCTTAAAAACAATTAATAGTTATAAACCAGATTTTAAGTATATATTAAAAATACAATCATGATAATTATATATCTCGTTCTTCATTATATATTTAATAATTTATCTCAATTTTTATTAAATTAATCTCTAAAAAAACAAAATTTCCATTTAAATGAATAATATAACGAAAATATTCATTTTATAAATGCTTCTTAGGTCTAATAAACGTTCTGAAAACGACTCTAACCCACACTACCTTCTTAAAATCACTACTATTATTACTGAAAACATTATAAAATGAACTACTATAATCACACCTCCCCTCCAAAAAATAGTAAGCGCTCTAACGTATCCCAGTCTAATCTTGACAAATTAGTATAGATTCCTTAGATTTGAACAATAAATTTTTAGAAATAATGGTTTAATCCGGGAGATTAAATGAGTACAACTGAAATTGGAACCATTGAAGAACTCGCAAATAAAGAATATAAGTATGGTTTTGTAACAGATATTGAATCCGAAAGTCTGCCGAATGGCCTGAACGAAGATATAATCACCCAGCTTTCTTCAAAGAAAGATGAACCTGAATGGATGCTTGAATGGAGATTAAAAGCCTACCGGCAATGGATAAAAATGAAAGAACCACATTGGTCAAATGTGAATTATCCTCCGATTGATTACCAGGCTCTCTCGTATTATTCCGCTCCTAAGAAAAAACCTCAATTAAATAGTTTGGATGAAGTAGATCCTGAATTACGCAATACTTTTGAAAAATTAGGAATTTCTCTGGAAGAACAAAAAAGATTATCCGGAGTCGCGGTTGATGCAGTTTTTGACAGTGTTTCTGTAGCTACTACCTTCAAAAAAACTCTCGCAGAACATGGTATAATATTTTGCTCCATTTCGGAAGCCATTAGAAATCATACTGATCTCGTCAAGAAATATCTCGGAAGTGTTGTCCCTCATACAGATAATTTTTTTGCATCACTTAATTCTGCAGTTTTCAGCGATGGTTCCTTCGTTTACATTCCGAAAGGAGTCCGCTGCCCGATGGAATTATCAACCTATTTTAGAATAAATGCTGCTAATACCGGGCAATTTGAAAGGACTTTAATTATCGCTGATGAAGGAGCTTATGTCAGCTACCTTGAAGGCTGTACTGCTCCTATGAGAGATGAAAATCAGTTGCATGCTGCCGTTGTTGAACTGATTGCTCTGGATAATGCACAAATAAAATATTCTACCGTACAAAATTGGTATGCCGGAGATAAAAATGGCAAAGGTGGTATCTATAATTTCGTAACTAAACGCGGTGCATGCAGAGGCGTTAATTCTAAAATCTCCTGGACGCAGGTTGAAACCGGCTCTGCTATTACCTGGAAATACCCTGGTTGTATTTTACAAGGTGATAATTCAATCGGAGAATTCTATTCTGTCGCTGTCACTAATAATTATCAGCAGGCTGATACCGGAACCAAAATGATCCATCTGGGAAAGAATACAAAGAGTACAATTATTTCAAAAGGTATTTCTGCCGGTAAAAGTAATAATAGTTATAGAGGCCTGGTTAGAATTCTAAAAAAAGCCGATGGTGCCAGAAACTTCTCTCAATGCGATTCTCTGCTTATCGGAGATAAATGCGGCGCACATACATTCCCTTATCTTGAAATAAATAATCCAACAGCCCAGATAGAACATGAAGCAACAACTTCAAAAATTGGTGAGGATCAGATCTTTTATTTAAACCAGAGAGGTATAGCTACAGAAGATGCAATAGGTTTAATTGTAAATGGATACTGTAAAGAAGTATTTAAAGAACTCCCGATGGAATTTGCCGTAGAAGCTCAAAAATTATTAAGCATCAGCCTTGAAGGAAGTGTAGGATAAAATCCTGGAAAATTAAAATGTCTCAAGCCCGAAGGGCTCACATTATTATAAATAAATAATTAACTAACCCCGAAAAGGTGACATTATTGCATACAAATACATAAAAGAATTCATAACCCCCGGTAGGGGTGACATATTATTAAAAATATAAATCAAAACAAAATCAAAACCCCGTAGGGGTGACATATTAAAGGTATAAAAAATGCTAGAAATCAAAAATCTTCATGCAAACATAGAAGGAAAAGAAATTTTAAAAGGAATAAATCTCAAAATCAACAAAGGCGAAATCCACGCAATTATGGGACCGAACGGCTCCGGTAAAAGTACCCTAGCCCAGGTACTGGCAGGCAGAGAAGAATATCAAGTTACCGAAGGAGAAGTTATTTACCAGGGAAAAAACCTTCTGGAAATGAAACCTGAAGATAGAGCACGTGCAGGTATTTTCTTAGCTTTTCAATATCCTGTAGAAATTCCGGGAGTAAGCAATACAAACCTTCTGAAAACTGCATTAAACGAAATTAGAAAATATCGCGGTGAAGAAGAATTAGATGCAATGGAATTTCTCTCTCTTATAAAGAAGAGAATGCAGCTTGTCGAATTAGATAAAGCTTTAATTAGCCGCTCTGTAAATGAAGGTTTCTCCGGCGGAGAAAAAAAGAGAAATGAAATTTTCCAGATGGCTGTTTTAGAACCAAAACTTGCTATTCTTGATGAAACTGATTCGGGTCTCGATATCGATGCTTTACGAATTGTTGCAAATGGTGTAAATAAATTAAAGAACAGTGAAAATTCAACCATTGTTGTTACTCACTATCAAAGATTGCTTAATTATATTGTTCCCGACTTTGTTCACGTACTTTATAAAGGGAAAATAATTAAATCCGGCGGTAAAGACCTTGCTCTTGAATTAGAAGATAAAGGATATGATTGGGTTAAAGATCATGTCGGTGAAGTCGTTGAACAAGGTTAATCCCAATCTTGTAATTTAATTTTGTAATCTAATCTTGTAATTTTGTAATCTTATAGAAATATGAATGAAATTTTAGACTTAAAAAACTGGTATATACAAAAATTTGAACACCTTGAAAATAATTTAAACGGTGATTCAAATATTATTCATTCTTTAAGAAGAGATGCTATTTCATCTTTCTCAGATTTGAAATTCCCTACTCTTAAGGACGAGGAATGGAAGTACACAAATATTGCTCCGCTCCTTAAATATAATTTTAGACCTGTTGACCCCAAGAAAAAAATCATTCCTTTCCATCCGGAAAAAATTCAAAAATATCTCTTTGATAAGATGGAGCATAGCCTTCTGGTCTTTGTTAATGGTCATTATTCTGAAGAACTGTCTAACGTGCAGGATTTACCTAAAGATGTTGTAGTTAGCAATATAGCTTCTGCTATAAGTGAACATTCTTCCATCGTAAACAAACATTTCGGAAAATATGCCGACTATAAGAATCATATATTCACAGCTTTAAGCACTGCATTTATAAAAGATGGAGTTTTTATATACATTCCGGATGGGAAAATTATTGAACATCCTATTCATATTCTTTTTCTTACTGATTGTAAAGAAGAAAAGCTATTAATTCAGCCTAGAAATTTGTTTGTTGCCGGTAAGAACTCCCAGGTAAGTATTATAGAACATTATACCTCATTTGAAAATTGTACTTATTTTACTAATACCGTTACCGAAGTTGTAGCCGGTGAAAATTCCTCTGTTGACCATATAAAACTTCAAGAAGAAAGCATCAATGCTTTCCATATTGCCCGCATGGAAGTTGACCAGGAAAGGAACAGCAATTTTACTTCCCACTTAATTTCAACCGGCGGTGATATTTCTCGAAACGATTTTAACTCCCGTTTTAATGATGAAGGTGGTGAATGTAAATTGAATGGTTTGTTTTTAACCGCTGGAACCCAGTTGTTTGATATCCATTCTTTAATTGATCATGCAAAACCACATTGCAATAGTCATGAACATTATAAAGGAATACTCGATGATAAATCAAGAGGTGTATTTAACGGTAAAGTAATGGTAAGAAAAGATGCTCAAAAAACAAATGCTTTCCAGGAAAATAATAACATAATTTTATCCGATTCCGCTTTAATAAATACCAAACCGCAGCTTGAAATCTTTGCTGATGATGTTAAGTGTTCGCATGGCGCAACTATTGGACAACTTGACTCTGAAGCATTGTTTTATCTCAAATCTAGAGGAATTGGTAATGAAGCCGCACGTACTATTTTAATTCGTGCCTTTGCAAGTGAAGTGATAAAATCAATTAAAATAAATGAAGTAAGAAATTATCTTGAAGAAATTTTAAATAAAAGATTTAATATTTAATTTAATTTTATGGAAAAATTTATCCGGCGAGATTATACTATAATTTGTCATTCTGAACATAACGAAGTGAAGAATCTCAAATTTATATATTGAAGATCCCGGGTGAGGTAAAAAAATGACTCCTAATCTTGAAAAAGTATCTTTCGATGTTGAAAACATAAGAAATGATTTCCCGATTCTTAAACAGTTAATACACGGTAAACCTTTATGTTATCTGGACAATGCTGCCACTACTCAAAAGCCTAAGGTAGTTATCGATAGCCTTGTTAATTACTATTCGACTATTAATTCCAATATACATCGAGGTGTACATTATTTAAGCGGAACTGCTACAGATGCCTATGAAAATGCACGTCTTAAAGTTATGAATTTTATAAATGCTGCCAGTGAAAAAGAAATAATTTTTACAAGAGGTGCCACAGAATCTATTAACCTTGTCGCAAATTCTTTCGGTAGAAACAATTTAAAAGAAGGCGATGAAATAATCATCTCCGCAATGGAACATCATTCAAATATTGTCCCCTGGCAGTTAATCGCCGCTGAGAAAAAGGCTCTAATTAAAGTTATTCCAATCACCGATGAAGGCGAGATAATCTTTGATGAATTTGAAAAATTAATCTCTGAAAAGACCAAAATCATCTCTGTTGTTTATGTCTCAAATTCTTTGGGAACTATCAACCCGGTTGAACAAATTATTGAGACAGCTCATAAGTATAATGTCCCTGTTTTAATTGATGCCGCCCAGGCAGTCAATCATCTCCCTGTCGATGTTCAGATATTAGATTGTGACTTTCTTGCGTTTTCCGGTCATAAAATTTATGGACCTACAGGTATTGGTGTTTTATATGGAAAAGAAGATTTATTAGATCGGATGCCTCCATTTATGGGTGGGGGTGATATGATTTCAAAAGTAACTTTTGAAAAATCTACTTATAATGAACTCCCATTTAAATTTGAAGCAGGTACTTCTAATATTGCCGGCGCTATCGGCCTGGGAACTGCCTTGGATTATGTATCTTCTATCGGGATTGATATCATATCGAAATACGAAACTGAGGTTTTGAATTACGCCGCTCAATCTCTGGCTGATGTGGAAGGCTTGAAAATGATAGGAAAATCAAAGAATAAAAGTGCTGTTCTTTCTTTTATTTTTGATAATATCCATCCCCACGATATTGGAACTTTTCTGGATTTTGAAGGTGTAGCTGTTAGAACCGGACATCATTGTACACAACCGTTAATGGATAGATTCAATATCCCTGCTACTACCCGGGCTTCTTTGGCAATGTATAATACAAAGGACGAAATAGATATTCTGGCAAATGGATTAAAGAAAATTATTGAGGTTTTTAAGTGATTGATTCTGAATTGAGAGAGCTTTATCAGCAGGTTATATTAGACCATAATAAAAGTCCTAGAAATTTTAGGAAAATTGATAATGCCACTAAAACTAAGGAAGGATATAATCCTTTATGCGGAGATAAAATAAATATTTACCTAATTGTTGAAGATGACCTAATTAAAGATATTTCATTTCAAGGTTCCGGCTGTGCAATATCTAAAGCTTCTGCTTCATTAATGAGTTCAATTATTAAAGGTAAAACAATTAAAGAAGCTGATGAACTGTTTAATAAATTTCACAGTTTAATTACCGGAAAACTAAATGATGATGTTGATTTAGATGAACTGGGTAAATTAGCTGTATTTGCAGGAGTCCGCGAGTTTCCGGTTAGAGTAAAATGTGCAAGCTTGGCCTGGCATACAATGATGGCGGCAATTAAAGAAGATGAAAATAAAACTGTTTCAACAGAATAAAGAAATCAAATGATTTGAGTTTCGATTTTTGAATTTTGAAAATTGTTATTTATTTGGTATTTGTTACATGAGATTTGGAATTTAAAGAAAATTTTATGTCTGAATTAAATAAACAAGAACTTGAAGAAAAAATAATACAGGTTTTAAAATCCTGTTATGACCCCGAAATCCCTGTAGATATTTTTGAATTAGGATTAATTTACGAAATTAGGATTAGTAATTCTAAAAATGGTGGTGCAGATGTAAATGTTAAAATGACATTAACATCACCTGCTTGTCCGGTTGCCGGTTCTTTACCTCCGGAAGTTGAAAATAAGATAAGAACAATTCCCGAAGTTGATTCTGTAAATATTGAATTAGTATGGAATCCCCCTTGGGATAAAGACATGATGTCCGAAATAGCAAAACTGGAATTAGGATTTTTATAACTTGAACTTAAACTTGAACTTATACTAAACTTGAACTTAAACTTAAAAATCAGCAAAGATAAATAATATAAGGAGTACTAATGTTTAACATATTATCAAGACCACCCATTTATGATCAGGATGCAGTTCAGCCAATGAGAGATGAATTGGTGGCTGTTGGCTTTGAAGAACTGCTTACATCTCAGGATGTAGATAAAGCTATTAATGTTAAAGATGATAAAACAATTTTAGTTATGATTAATTCTGTTTGTGGATGTGCAGCAGGTTCAGCCCGCCCTGGCGTTTCCTTAGCTTTACAGAATGACGTAATTCCGGATAAATTATATACAGGTTTCGCTGGTCAGGAAAGAGATGCTGTTGATAGAATTCGTCACTATGTAGCTGAATATCCCCCCTCATCTCCAAGTGTAGGATTATTCAAGAATGGAAAATTAATTTATTTTATGCAGCGATATGATATTGAAGGAAATGGTCCTGATATTATCGCTAATGAATTAAAAACAGTTTTTAATGAATATTGCTCTAAAAAAGGTCCTTCGGTCAGTCCGGAAAATTTTGCTAAAATTATGTATGCAAAAGCCTGTGGGTCAAAAATTCCGTTGTTTTCATCTAAAGAGTAATAAACTGATATATAGGCAAGTTTATAGATTCAAATAAGTAATAATTAAAATGAAATTCAGTTCACAAGAAGAATACGGCTTAAGATGTTTAATTAGAATTGGTAAATCCAATTCACCTAATGGTCTGACCATACCGGAAATTAGCCAGCTTGAAGGTTTATCCGAAGCACATGTCGGAAAAATTTTAAGGATTTTAAGGTTAGGCGGCTTTATTGATAGTTCGCGCGGTCAGACCGGAGGGTATAAACTATCCAGACCTTCTAATGAAATTATTATTGGAGATGTCCTTACCGTTTTAGGCGGTAAACTTTTTGAATCAGGATTTTGCGAAAATCACAGTGGAATCGAAACAATCTGCACTCATACCATTGACTGCTCTATCCGTTCTCTTTGGAGCATAATACAAAACCTTCTGGATGGAGTTTTAAGTAAAACTACTTTACAAAATCTTTTAGGAAGTGAACAGGAAGCTAGAACCATTGCTATTACTCTCTCCGATGAAGTTGAACTCCCAAAACTTTCTTCAATTTAATTATAAATATATTTCTATTTCTTTATTTACTGCTGACTTTCTTTATTACATAGAATATATTTGAAGGTGCAATCTTATCCCTTTTCTTTTCTGCATGATACTTCACATTCATTTTTAAAAGAGCAGATATTTGCTTATCAAATAAAACATAAAGCTTGTAAGAATAAATAGGCTTTTTAAAAAATCTTCCTAACGTTCTTTGCAATAGAGAACTTATTGTAAAACAATATTCTTTTGAAACAACTTCTACAGGCATTATTTTAAATAGGTTATCAAAAAAAGAGGTAGGAATCCCCCTTTCATTTTTTGTTAATCCTATCCTTGGAAAATTCCAATCTCCCATTGATGTTATTGGTTCGCGCAGAATGAGGTACCCATTCAACTTTAATACACGTATTAATTCCGTAATTACGTAAGTTACATTTGGGATATGATGTAATGTTCCGAAACATGTAATCAAATTGAATGAATTACTGCTAAATTTTAAAGTTCCATCTATTTCTGGTTTTACATATTTGGGAACTAACTTTCCCAATCTAGTGCTTTGCATATTATCTGAAGAGTCAATAATTGTAAGGCTCCCAATTTTCTCCAGAATAGGCTCAAATTCATATCCCCATGCTGATCCGAAACCTAAAACTTTTTCAAAATAATCTTCTTTTAATTTGTTAAAACCATGAAATTTATTCATTTCATGATATCCATATAAGTAATTAGACTTGTCTTTATTCCCTAAATTAGCATACCCTTCCGCTTCTTCTTTAAACCATTTTTCAATTTGGTCTCCGTTAAAATCATCACCATAAAGTTTCTTTCCTATAAAATATTCATTCATTGAGTTCATCCTTTTAATTTTATACTTATCCATACATTCAAATATTTTAACCCTTTTTAGAAAGTAGCTCACCTATTCTAAATTTCAAATGCTGAATGAGTTAATCCTCATCTGAATTACAATTAAAGTTGTAAAAATACAAAAAAGGCAGAAATGTATAATAACTCTATTATTTAATTGTTTCTTGCGATTTAATAAATCCTTCCTCAACTAAACTATTATATGATTTGTAAACAATTATGGTTACTTCATTGGTATTAAAGTAACCTGTTGATTCAACTTTTACACCATTTACTTTCTTTTCCAGCTTTACCTTGCAGTACAATTTATCATCTGCAATTAAATCATTATTTAGTCTCTTTTTTTCTTCTGGAATATTTGATAAAGCCCAATAAATCCCCTTTTTAGCATTTTGAAATGCAGTGTCAATTTCATTATCTATTTTTGTTTGAGAACTGATTATCCCTGAAAATAAAAGAATTATGAAAAATAAATACTTCATGCTGCCCTTTTTTTAAAATAACTAAAATTATACAAAACATTTACTTGAATTTATATTCTTTTAAGAAAGTGTTAGATATCTTTAACCAAAAGATTTACCCATTGGCAAAAACCAGACCCTCCCCAATAAACGATTGTAACCGTTTTATTTCACAACTATATATTGTTTATCCTAAAAATATAAAATAAAATTTAATAGATACAAAATAAAATAATAAATTTTTAAGTAATTTTATATTCGTCTTAATTTTCAGTTTAATTCTAAGGAGAAAAAATGATAAAAATAGTTTTAATAAGACATGGTGAAAGTGTTTGGAACAAAGAGAATTTATTTACCGGCTGGACAGATGTTGAGCTCTCTGATCAAGGAAAACAGGAAGCAAAGAAAGGCGGAGAGTTATTAAAACATGAAGGATATACTTTTGATATAGCTTATACATCGGTATTAAAAAGAGCAATAAGAACCTTATGGTTCGTTCTGGATGAGCTTGATTTAATGTGGATTCCGGTTGAAAGATCATGGAGATTAAATGAAAGACATTACGGTGCGCTGCAGGGATTAAATAAAGCTGAAACAGCTGCAAAATATGGTGATGAACAGGTTCATATTTGGAGAAGAAGTTATGATATTCAGCCGCCTGCACTTGAAAAATCAGATGACAGATATCCAGGTAAAGACCCCAGATATAAGGATCTTTCTGAAAAAGAATTACCTTTAACCGAATGCTTAAAAGATACTGTTGATCGATTCCTTCCTTACTGGAAAGAAACCATAGAACCGGTAATCAAAAAAGGGAAAAAGGTTCTAATCGCTGCTCATGGAAATAGTTTGAGAGCTTTAGTAAAATATCTCGATAATATTCCTGATGATGAAATTGTTAATCTTAACATCCCTACTGGTGTCCCTCTCGTTTATGAATTAGATGACAATCTAAAACCGGTTAAACACTATTATTTAGGCGATGCTGCTGAAATAGAAAAGAAAGCTAAAGCAGTTGCAAATCAGGGAAAGAAAAAGTAATCCTACTAAATATTTAACCCTTATTCTATTATTACCCGTATGAATAATACGGGTTTTTTATATCCATTTACCTAATAAATTATTTTAAGTTTATAATTAAATGCTCATAGCGTTTTCACTGCATATTCACTCCGTATTCACAGCGTAATCAGAGCGTATTCACTTACCTTGTGGGATAGAATTATTTAGGGGAGGGAAAGAATTTAGGCATGGAGATAATAGTAAGTAACCTCCAAGGATTCATTTTATAGTTTCTTCTGAATCATCCAAAGGAATAGATTTGGTTTCTATTATTTCCGATAACTTTTCGCCTCCTTTTATTCCAAAGTCCAGCGTTCGTATTGGGAAAGGAATCGTGATATCATTTTCATCATATGCCTTTTTAATTTTCATTATAATTTCACTCGCTGCCTCTTTATATTCTTTCTGTGAAATAGCATTAAGCCAGACCCTTACAACAAAATTGATTGAACTATCTCCAAACTTTTCATAGAATAATTCTACTTTCCTGTCTGTTGATTGATGCGGAATATCTTTTATTACTCCTAAAGTAACGTTCTTTACTTTTTCCAGGTCATCTCCGTATGAAACCCCTACTGTCAAATCAATCCTTCTCCCCCCCGTTTCACTGTAATTTATCAATGGACTTTGAAAAACTTGTTTATTAGGGATCAAAACCATCTGCCCCTGTGGTGTTAAAATATCGGTCGTCCTTAAGTTAATCCTTTTAACTACTCCAAAAAAATCGTTCGACTTTATAAGATCATTTATCTTGAACGGCTGTTTGATAGCAATTGCTATCCCCGACATAAAATTCGCTGCTAAATCCTGAAATGCAAATCCTAACGCCAATCCTATTATACCGGCACCGGCTAATAAAGAGGTAACTGCCTTATCTAGTTGTAGAAGACCTAAGGCTATAAAAAATCCTACAACGAAAACAATAAAAAAAGTAATATTAGATAGTAAATGATTTATTGCCTCATGATTTGAAAATCTATTTAATAAATTCCTTACTACTTTTCTTGATAATTTAGCTAGAATATAAAATCCGATTACAACCAAAACTGCAACAGCGAGATTGGGCAGCATAACAATCAAAGTATTTAGCCATTGATTTAGCTTATCGACTACCATATTGTATGCTTTGCTCACATCCATTATTAACCTTCAAATTTTATTTTGAAGATATTAGCTACTTTTTTAATTATATGTGATCTATTTCAAAGTCAATCTTATTTGATAATTATTCCCCAACATATTTGAAAATATATTTTTGTCATTACGCACTTTCATATCTTAATGATAGTACTCTTTTTCACAAAATCTCAGAAAACTTATCCGTATATTTTTAACAAAAAAGAGAAATAAGATGCCTGAATTGCCTGATGTAGAATCTTTTAGAAAATATATGGATTCAACCTCTCTTCATAAGAAAATAAATTCGGTTGAAGTTAAAAATTCTAAAATTCTAGGAAAGATAAGTTCTTCTGCTTTAAAAAAGAATTTAACAGGTTCTAAATTTAAATCAACTAAAAGGTATGGGAAAAATCTCTTTGCAGAACTATCTAGTAAAAAGTGGCTCACCATGCATTTCGGGATGACTGGATATTTGAAATATTATAAAAAGAAAGAAGATGCACCCGGTCATGTAAGAGTATTAATAAATTTTGATAACAGCTATCATCTGGCTTATAATTGCACCAGAATGCTCGGAAGAGTAGATCTTATTGATGATGTGTCACAGTTTATCAAGAAAAAAAGACTGGGAATTGATCCTATTGAAGATTCTTTAAATCTAAAAGATTTTTATAAACTCTTTAAGAAAAGAAGCGGTTCAATAAAATCTGCATTAATGAACCAGAGCATTATGGCTGGAATAGGTAATATTTATTCGGATGAAATTCTCTTTCAATCGGGTATCCATCCCGGAACTAATGTTAAAAAATTAAAAGACAATGATCTAAAATCAATCTATCGAAATATGAATTCTGTGCTGAAGAAGGCAATTTCTGTAAAATCAGAACCCGATAAATTGCCGCGAAATTATCTTATAACTCATAGAAAATCCGGAGAAGATTGTCCAAAATGCAATGGTAAAATAAAAAAGCAAACTATCGGAGGACGATCTTCATATTTCTGTAATAAACATCAAAAGAAAAAATAACGGAGGATAAAATGTTACGCAGTATAAAAGGTATTCATGGATTTAAAATTAAAGCTATAGACGGTGAAATTGGGAAAGCAGATGAGTTTTTATTTGATGATCATACCTGGACCGTAAGATATTTAGTGGCTGATACCGGTAACTGGCTCGTTGATAATAAAGTTTTAATTTCCCCCTTTTCCATAGGAAAGCCTGATTGGAATAAAAAAGTATTTCCTATTAACTTAACCAAAGAGCAGATTAAAAACAGTCCGAAAATTGAGAATGATAAACCGGTTTCGCGCCAGCATGAAATTGATCTTGCTGCTTATTATAGCTGGCCAAATTACTGGACGGGAATTATGCAGCCCTCTGTCGGATCAATTCATCCCTTTCCAATTATTAATACAAAAACCCAGCAGGAAATATCTGAAAGGGAAAAAAAAGAATCACATGGTGATCCTAATTTAAGAAGTACCAGTGAAGTTATCAGCTATAATATCAATGCCAGTGATGGAGATATCGGACATGTTGAAGATTTTCTTTTTGATGATGATAATTGGATTATCAGGTATATGATTGTTGATACACATAACTGGCTGCCAGGAGGCAGAAAAGTTATTTTGGCATTGAACTGGATTAAAGATATAATCTGGCCGGATTCTACAGTTAACGTAAATCTTTCTAAAGAAGAAATAAAAGGCAGCCCGGAATATGATCCTGCTAAACCTGCCGTAAGAGAATATGAAACTGCTCTGCATAATCATTATAATAAAACAAAATATTGGGAATAAATTAAAATTGTAAGTAAGCATTGAGTATATTTATGTAGTTACTAATAAAAAACAATTGAGGTTATATATGCAGATCCCTTTAGAAATATCATATCGTGATGTTAATAAAACTGACGAACTTGAAGATTTAATCAGAGAAAAAATAAATAAACTTGAAAAAATATGTGATTATATAACAAGCTGTCGTATTGCCGTAGAAAAACCGCAAAAGAATTTAAATTATGGTTCGCCTTATAGGATAAGAATCGATTTGAGAATACCGCCCGGACATGAAATTGTTATTAAAAGAGAACCTGGTGAAGGTAATATGGATGATTCACTTTTTGCTATTATTAGAGATGCATTTGAAGCTGCAAGAAGGAAAGTTCAAGAGCTGGTCGAAATTCAAAGAAAAGAAATAAAATCTCACCCGGCTCAGGAAACCGTTGCAATTGTTTCTGAATTGAATTTTGAAAATGGCTATGGTTTTATAAAAACTCCCAATGGAAGAGATATTTATTTTCATAAAAATAGTGTGCTGCATAATGAATTTGAAAATCTTAAACCGGGTACTGAAGTAAGGTTTTTTGAAGAAGATGGTGCTAAAGGACCGCAAGCAAGCACAGTTCAAATTGTAAATAATATGCATTGAGCATTTTAATAGGCAATTGAAAGATGACATCTTTATTTTTAGGGATAAGCTTTATCTAATTTTAATTTTATTAGTAATTTAACTTATTTATCTTTTTAAAGATGTCATCTTTTAATCTATTAAAGTTCCGAGTATTTGTTACTGAAAAATATTTTTTGGAACTGTAAGATAAAGGGAGAATTTTTTTATGGGTTTTAATTACATACCTGGGGAAAAAGTTGATATACCTGAATTAAGGTATAAGGATAATATAGACTTGCCGTCTGCAAAATCAGCATTAATTATAATCGATATGCAGAATGATTTTATTAAAGAGGGAGGCAGTCTTGTTGTACCTGCTGCAAAGGAAACTATCTCCAACATTCAATTTTTAATCAATGCATTCAGAAAATCGGAATCTGCTGTTATATATACTCAGGATACTCATTTCGAAGGTGATAAAGAATGGGAAATATGGCCGGAACATTGTAAAAAAGATACATGGGGATGGCAGATTGTCGAAGAACTAAAACCTCAAAGTAATGATATGATTTTTCAAAAAAACCGTTATGACGGCTTTTATGGGACTTCACTTGAGCATTATTTAAAATTGTGGAGAATAGAAAACTTAGTTATTACAGGTACTGTATCTAATATCTGTGTCGCCCATACAGCCGGTTCCGCTGGTTTAAGGTGGTATAATATCATTGTCGCTGCTGACGGAATCTCTGCTCAAACTGAATTTGATCAGGCTTTAACACTAAGACAAATTTCGTTTTTATATAATGGCATTATATTAAAATCATGTACAGATATTCTAATCGGTAAAAATCTCTTAAAATCTCCCTAAATCATTCCATAATTTCCACTTACAACCTGTAATCATACTAAATTATTTTGTAAATTTGCTTATCAAATTAGTAATCGAAATGTTTTATTTTGATTTATTGACATAAATTACAACCCTTTGACATTTACATAAGTAATTTTAAAATATTAAAAAATCCATCTTAGGATATTTTTAGAAAGGAATTTTATTGATGAAGGGAAATGATAAAAAGAAGAAAAATTCTTTAGATGAGCTTTCCATTAATACAATTAGAACTTTATCAATGGATGCTGTTCAGAAAGCAAATTCAGGACATCCCGGCACACCAATGGCACTTGCTCCAGCTATATATATATTATACAAGAAACATTTAAAATTTAATCCTAGAAATCCAAAATGGTTTAACCGTGATAGATTTATTTTATCTAACGGACATGCATCGATGCTACTTTATTCAACTCTATATTTAATGGGATATAATATTTCTCTTGAAGATTTGAAAAATTTTCGTCAATGGGATAGCATTACTCCAGGACATCCAGAGAACGAGAGAACTCCGGGAGTTGAGACTACAACAGGTCCTTTGGGACAGGGATTTATGAATGGTGTGGGAATGGGTATCGCGGAAAGACATCTGGCAGCAATGTTTAATGTAAAAGGATATAAAATCGTTGACCATTATACTTATGTATTTTGCAGTGACGGCGATTTGATGGAAGGTGCGTCTCATGAAGCAGCTTCAATAGCAGGACATTTAGGGCTTGGTAAACTGATATATTTTTATGATGATAACCACATCAGCATTGAAGGGGAAACAGAACTTACTTATTCTGATAATGTAAAGAAACGGTTTGAAGGTTACAATTGGCATGTTCAGAATATCGGTGAAAAAGCGAACGATATTAAAGTTATTTCCGAAGCGATTGATAATGCAAAAAAAGAAAAAGATAAACCTTCATTAATTATAATCAGATCTCATATTGCATATGGTGCACCTAACATGCATGATACTGCCGAGTCCCATGGTTCTCCTCTCGGTGAAGAAGAAGTTAAACTTACAAAGAAGTTTTACGGCTGGCCTGAAGATAAAACATTCTATGTACCTGATGATGTTCAGCAGCATATGAATAGAACAATCGAAAAAGGGAATAAATCCGAAGAAGAATGGAATGAGAAATATAAAAGCTATAAAAAGGATAATCCTGAGCTTGCAAAAAGATTTGAAAGTATGCTGAAACTGGAATTGCCTAAAAATTGGGATGCTAATCTTCCGGCTTTCGCGGCAACGGATAAACCTGTTGCTACAAGATCAGCCGGAGGAAAAATATTAAACAGTATTGCGGAACACCTGCCATGGTTAATTGGGGGAAGCGGGGACTTATCTCCCTCTACAAAAACTCTCTTAAAGAACACTGACTATTTTGAAAAAGGACATTATGAAAACCGCAATTTCACTTATGGTATTAGAGAGCATGGTATGTGCGGAATTAGCAATGGTATATATTTACATGGAGGATTAAGACCGTTTGCTTCTACATTCTTTGTTTTTACCGATTATGCAAGACCTTCAATAAGATTAGCTTCTATAATGGAGATTCCAATAATTTATGTTATGACGCATGATTCTATCGGATTAGGAGAGGACGGCCCTACTCATCAGCCTATAGAACATCTGGCATCATTAAGAGCTATGCCGCATATGTATATTATACGACCTGCAGATGCAAATGAAACTATTTATGCATGGAAAGCTGCAATTAAAAGAACAAACGGCCCTACTATGCTGGTACTTTCACGTCAGAATCTGCCTATTTTCGATCGCAGCAAAGTATCTCCTGCCGAAGGTGTGCTTAAAGGAGCATATATTCTTTCGAAAGAAAAATCAGATACACCGGATATAATTTTAATTTCAACCGGTTCTGAAGTTTATTTAATACTTGAAGCGCAGGAAAAACTTAAAGAAAAAAATATTAATGCAAGAGTTGTAAGTATGCCAAGCTGGGAGTTTTTCAGAGAACAATCAAAAGAATATAAAGAAGAAGTCCTTCCATCTGATGTAAAAGCAAGATTGGCAGTAGAGGCAGGTTCACCAATGGGATGGTGTGAATGGGTAGGCGATTCAGGAGATGTTATCGGAATAACAAAATTCGGTGCAAGCGCGCCTTATAAGGAGATTTATAAACACTATGGTTTTACTGTGGATAATATTGTTGAAAGATCTGAAAAACTATTGAATAAGGTCAAAAATAAAGTTGAAGCTTAAAAATATATTAAAATATAATTTTCTCGTTAGAGAATATATTAAAGGAGAAATTTCAAAATGAGCGCATTATTAAAGCTAATCGATTATGGACAAAGTTATTGGTTAGATAATCTCACACGCAATATGATAAAAAGCGGGGAACTAAAAAGGAGAGTTACGAAGGAAGGTTTACGCGGAAATACATCAAATCCGGCAATTTTTAATAAAGCTATTTCAAGCGGTAATGACTATGATCAGCAGATAAAAAAATTAGTCAGCGAGAAAAAAACAATAGGCGAAATTTATGATGCCCTTACAGTAAAAGATGTCCAGGATGCATGCGATATTTCAAGAAAGGTATATGATGATTCAAACGGAGTAGACGGATATATAAGTCTGGAGGTTTCTCCTTATTTAGCTCATGATACCGAAGGCACAATGAATGATGCTAGGAGATTGTTCAAAGCAGTCAATAGACCAAATTGTTTTATTAAAATTCCGGGGACAAAAGAAGGGGTTCCTGCAATTGAACAAATGCTATATGAAGGAATAAATATAAATATTACATTATTATTTTCAATAGCAAGCTATGAAGCTGTCGCTTATGCATATATTAAAGCCCTTGAAAGAAGATTGGAGGAAGGGAAGCCTGTTGATAATGTTGCCTCAGTTGCAAGTTTTTTCCTAAGCCGTATCGATATCTTAACCGATCAGCTACTTGGTCATTTGATTATTCCTGAAAAAAGTACGGGTGATGAGCCCCGACCGGAACTACTCCTTGGCAAAACTGCTATTGCAAGTGCAAAATTAGCATATCAAAGTTTTAAGAAAATATTCTCCGGTGAAAAATGGCAGAAACTAGCTGATAAAGGGGCTAGAGTTCAAAGACCGCTTTGGGCAAGTACAAGCACTAAAGATCCGCTATATAACGATATTAAATATGTTGAACCTTTAGTAGGGAAAGATACAGTTAATACATTGCCTGAAGCAACTATATCTGCATTTGCTGATCATGGTAAAATTGAAGCAGATGCGGTGGAAAAAGGTGTAGACGATGCAAGGAAAGTATTTGATGATATTAAGAAAATCGGAATAGATATTGACTTTATAACAGAACAATTAGTTAATGAAGGAATACAAAAATTTATTGATCCTTTTGATAATTTAATGATTACCCTGGCTAAAAAAAGGAAAGAGATTCTTGGTGATAAAACAGGTTTTCAAAAAATCAGCTTTGGTAAATCGGAATCTCAGGTTAAAGAAGCATTAAAGTCGTTAGATGAAAAACAGTTTACAAGAAGATTGTTTGCAAAAGATCCTTATTTATGGAAATCTGATGAAGAAGCGGTAAAGTCTATTAGAAACCGGTTGGGCTGGTTAAATATAGACGACTTTATTGATAGAGCTGATGAAATTGAAAATTTTGCCAAAGATGTCAAACAAGCCAAATTCAAATATGTAGTACTTTTAGGAATGGGCGGCAGCAGCCTTTGTCCTGAAGTTGCAAGGGAAACCTTCGGTACCAAAGCAGGCTATCCTGAATTAATAATGCTCGACAATACTGATCCGGCGGCAGTAAAGAATGTTGAAGAAAAAGTTGATATAACAAAAACTCTGTTTATAGTAGCTAGTAAATCCGGAACCACTACCGAGACCTTAAGCTTTTACAGATATTTTTATAATGTTGTACATGACAAATCTGAAGGCAAAAGCGGCAGTCAATTTATTGCCATAACGGATTCAGGAACCCCCCTTAAACAGGAAGCAAAAGATAAAAACTTTAGAAAAGTTTTCACTAATCCTGAAGATTATGGTGGAAGGTATTCTGCTCTTTCTTATTTTGGTTTAGTGCCAATGGCACTTATTGGAATTGATATCAAAAAAATCCTTGATAATGCACGTCAAATTGAGATAAGCAGCGGTGCTTTTATCCCCTCAAACGCTAATCCATCTATTAGCCTTGGAACTTTCCTTGGAATAAATCAAAAACAAGGGAAGGATAAAATAACATTTGTTTTCTCAGAATCGGTAAGTGCATTTGGATATTGGGTAGAGCAATTAATCGCTGAAAGTACCGGCAAAGAAGGGACAGGTTTAATACCTATTGAAGGAGAAGTTCCGGGTAAGCCTGAAGTATACAGTAATGATAGAGTTTTTGTCTATTTGTACACTTCAGACGATGATACGGAAAAGAATGAGAAAAGAATAAAAGGACTTGAAAAAGAA
The DNA here is from genome assembly GCA_963848195.1 of uncultured Ignavibacteriales bacterium. Classification (GTDB taxonomy): domain Bacteria; phylum Bacteroidota; class Ignavibacteria; order Ignavibacteriales; family Ignavibacteriaceae; genus CAVQBP01. The sequence goes on from CAWKCY010000005.1 coordinate 498,495, forward strand.
GGTTATCCTGTAGTTAGAATTGAATTGCAGAATAAACTGGCTCTCGGTGCAGAGTTTTTCAGGTGGGAATTAGCTACTGCAACTGCAGGCAGAATTATCGGTGTTAATCCCTTTGATGAACCAAATGTTGCAGAAAGTAAAAAAAATAGTAAGGATTTACTGAATGAATGGAAAGAAAAAGGATCATTTGGTGAAGGGGAACCTATTCTTCAGGAAGATGATATTGCCGTATATTGTAATGAATCCGCTGATTGGATGTTTGAAGGCCATAAGAAATCCATAAAAGGATTTTTAAATGCTTTTGTTAATCTGGCCAAGTCACCTGATTATTTATCTATTCTTGCTTATTTCCTTCAGACCCCCGATAGAGAAAGAATATTGCAGTCTATACGAATGAGATTAAGAGATAAATTAAAGATAGCAACAACTCTCGGATATGGTCCACGATATATGCATTCTACTGGCCAGCTACATAAAGGCGGGCCTAATGCCGGAGTTACTATTTTATTTACCTATGACCCTGAAGATGACATCTCAATTCCAGGCAGCAGCTTTGGGTTTTCAACTTTACAAAGAGCACAAGCTTTAGGTGATTTTAGATCACTTAACAATAAAAACAGACGGGTAATAAGGATTCATCTCGGTAAAAACATTGAGCAGTCATTAAAAAAATTAGAATCAGGATTAAAGAGTGAATAAAATAACCACCTTATTATTCGATATTGGTGGGGTAATTTTAACTAATGGATGGGACGAAAATAATCGTAAAGAAGGAGTTGAATACTTTAAACTTAATCCGGATGATATAGAAAGAAAACACAATGAAATTTTTGAAGATTTCGAAAAAGGTAATGTCTCTCTAAAGACATATGTGGATGAAGTCATTTTTTATGAGCCAAGAAATTTTAGTCATGAAGAATTCTTAAAATTTATAAAAAGCAGAACAAAACCTTATAAAAGTTCTCTTCAAATTCTTAAAGAACTTTCAGTAGATAAAAGATATCTATTAGCAACTATAAATAATGAATCATATGAATTAAATCTTTTCCGAATAAATCAATTCAAACTTTATAAATATTTCACAGCTTTCTTTAGTTCGGGTTTCTTGCACACAAGGAAACCCGAACCTCTTATATATAAAACAGCATTAAACGTACTTCATAAAAATCCTCAGGAATGTCTGTTCATCGATGATAGAATTGAAAATATTGAAGAAGCAGAAAGACAGAAAGTTAATACTATTCATTTGACGGACATAAAAAATTTGAAGAACTTATTGGTAGAAAAAGGAATAATCTTTAACAGCAAATAATATAAGTTCCGGGCTTACTTGATGTAAGTTATTTTTTATCTTAAATATTTTTCCCACTTTTATAAAAAGAATAAATTACTTTTAGGAGTTAAAATGAAGTTAGGATTAATTGGACTTGGGAAAATGGGGGGAAATATGGTTAAAAGATTAATAACCCATAGTCATGAGATTGTAGGTTTTGATCTAAATAAGGAAAATGTAAATCAAGCTGTAGCTGATGGGGCTCAAGGTGCTGAATCTATTGAGGATCTAATTAAAAAAATCCCTTCGCCTAGGAATATTTGGGTCATGGTACCTCACGGTAAACCGACTGAAACCACTATTTTAAAGTTAATAGAATCCCTTGATGAAAACGATCTGATCGTAGACGGTGGGAATTCTAATTATAAGGATTCTATTAAAAATAGCGAAAGATGCCGGCAAAAAAACATTAGGTTTATAGATTGCGGTGTAAGCGGAGGAATATGGGGATTGAAAATAGGATATAACTTAATGATTGGAGGAATTGAGGAGGATTATAAAAGAATGGAACCGATCTTCAAATCGCTTGCACCTGAAAACGGTTACGCACTTGTCGGTAAGAATGGATCGGGACACTTTGTTAAAATGATTCACAATGCCCTCGAATATGTTATGCTTGAGGGGATAGGAGAAGCTTTTGAATGTATGTTCAGATCTAATTTTAATATCAATCTTGAACAGGTTGCTAAACTTTGGAATAATGGTTCGGTAGTCAGAAGCTGGCTTATGGAGTTAACCGGAAAAGCTTTTAAAGAAGAAAAAAATAATCTTGAAAAAATAGCTCCTTATGTTGATGACTCAGGAACAGCAAGATGGACTACAGATTTTGCTGTTGAAAATGCGGTTCCTGTTCCGACTATCACAATGTCTCTTTATAAAAGATTTGCATCTAGATTAGATGAACCATTTTCCGATAAAGTAATTGCAGCATTACGAAATCAATTCGGTGGACATGCTATAAAGGAGGAAGCTGCTCATGGAAAATAAAAATTTAAGAGTTTCAGAAAAAGGAATGTTAAAGCCTGAACCCCCAAGTCCGTGTATAGTAGTAATCTTTGGTGCATCCGGAGATCTGGCTCACCGTGAGCTTGTACCTTCTCTATATAGTCTCTTCTGTTCCGGACTTATGCCGAAAAATTTTGCAATAATTGGATTTGCCAGAAGAGATTATAGTGATAAAAAATTCCGGGATGAAATGCATGAGATATTAAAAAAATCGAATGGATGCAGTGAGGAGAAATGGCAGAAATTTGAGAAATATCTTTTTTATATTCCCGGAGATTTTAAGGATGAAGCGGATACTTCCTATAAAAATCTTAAATCAAAAATCAGTGAACTTCAAAAAGAATTTAATATTGAAGATAATGTTCTCTTTCATCTTTCAACCCCCCCTTCTTTTTATAGTGTTATTATAAAAAGACTCTCTTCTTCCGGTTTATCTAATTCTGAAAACGGATGGCGAAGAGTAATAATTGAAAAGCCATTCGGACATAATGAGAAATCCGCTAGAGAACTTGATGCAGAAATACAGGAAGTATTTAAGGAAGAACAAATATTTAGAGTAGACCACTTTCTTGGTAAGGAAACAGTACAAAACATGCTGGTTTTTCGTTTCGCTAATCCGGGTTTTGAACCAATCTGGAATAGAAATTATATAGATAATGTTCAAATTACCGTTGCAGAAACTTTAGGAATTGAGACAAGAGGTAATTTTTATGAAAAAACGGGTGTAGTTAGGGATATGGTTCAAAATCATTTGCTGCAGCTTTTATGTATGACAGCAATAGAACCGCCTGTTAATTATGATTCTCATTCCTTAAGAACCGAAACAAATCAGGTTTTAGAATCAATCTGTAAAATTGACTTAAAAAAAGATGTAATTTTAGGCCAATATGATGAAGGACAGATTAATGGGAATAAAGTAAAAGCTTATCGGGAGGAAGAGAATGTTCAAAAAGATTCTACTATACCGACTTTTGCTGCATTAAGAATTCGATTAGATAATTGGCGCTGGGCTGGTGTTCCATTTTATTTAAGGACGGGAAAAAGAATGGCTCAAAAGTTAACCGAGATTGCAATAAGGTTTAAACCTACACCTCATTTAATGTTCCCTGAACAAAAAGAGATTGAAAAAAAGCATAACTCACTTAACTTTAGATTACAGCCTAATGAAGGAATTATCTATACATTTACCGCCAAGCAGCCGGGTGCGGAATTAAAGCTAAAACATGTAGACTTAAACTTTGAATATGCTACTGCATTTGGAATAGACGAGCCGCCAAGTGCTTATCAATGGTTATTGTTCGATGCTATGAAAGGAGACCAAACCCTTTTCCCGAGAGCAGATTGGATTTATAAAGCCTGGTCCATAATTGATCCGGTAATAGAACAATGGGAGTCAAAACCCTGGATTAAATTTCCTAATTATAAATCGGGTGCCTGGGGACCAAATGCAGCTAAGGAAATGTTAAATAAGGATGGATGGCAATGGGATGTAATATAAAACTATTTAGAGATATACAACCTTCATTTATAAAACATTAAAAGTCGTTTAGAATCATGGATAAAAAAGACAATAAAGCAGAAAAATTTGATGCAATCATAATTGGTTCGGGACAGGCAGGAAATCCACTTGCTAAAAGTCTGGCATCTAATGGATGGAAAGTTGCTGTTATAGAAAGAAACTATGTAGGAGGAAGTTGTATAAATTATGGATGTACACCATCTAAAACAATGGCAGCTAGTGCAGAAACTGCTGATTTTGTTAGAAGATCACCTGTATATGGTGTGCATGCTTCTCAAATCAAAGTGAATATGGAAGAAGTATATCTAAGAAAGAAGAAAATGGTAGAAAGCTTTCGAAAGGGGACCTTAAAAAAACTGCAAAGATCTGAAAATATAAATTTAATACGTGGTGAGGCTGCTTTTCTGGATTCCAATACTATTAAGATAAACGTAAGTAAAAACAAAATAAAGATAATTAGTTCGGATAAAATTTTTATTAATACCGGAGGAAGACCGGCTATTCCACAAATAGATAACCTGGATAAAATCCCCTACCTCGATTCAACATCTATAATGGAGCTCAGAGAGCTCCCAAAACATCTTTTAATAATCGGCGGGGGTTATATCGGGGTTGAATTTGGACAGATGTTCAAAAGATTCGGAAGTGAAGTTTCTATTATTCAGCATGGCAGTCAGCTGTTAAGTAGGGAGGATCCGGATATTGCCGGTGAAGTAAAAAAAATACTTGAAGAAGAGGGTATAAATATTTACTTAAATTCCGGTGTTGTAAGTGTTAATAAACAAAATAAAGAAATTTCTTTAACGATAAAGACAAAGAATAAGAGAAGAGCTATATCCGGTTCACATCTTCTTATTGCTGCGGGGCATAAACCTAATACTGAAGAATTAAATTTGCCTGCGGCAGGTGTTAAAACAAATGAAAAAGGATATATAAAAGTTAATGATAAATTAGAAACAAATATTGAAGGTATTTATGCTTTAGGTGATGTTAAAGGCGGTCCGGCTTTTACTCATATTTCTTATGACGATTACCGGATTGTACGGGATAATATTCTTCATAAAAAGAATAGAACTATAAAAGGTAGAATGATTCCATATACGGTTTTTATTGACCCGCAATTAGGAAGAGTAGGTTTAAATGAAAAGGATGCAAAGGAAAAAGGAATTGAATACTATTTAGCTAAGATGCCAATGTCTCATGTAGCACGCGCAATCGAAGTGTCAAAAACTAAAGGACTGATGAAAATTATTATTGATAAAAAGACTGAAAGAATTTTAGGCTGTACAATATTAGGGATTGAGGGGGGTGAAATAATGAGTATGATTCAGATTGCAATGATGGGGAATTTGAAATATACGGCTCTTCAAGATGGTATATTTACACATCCGACTCTGGCAGAATCATTAAATAATGTTTTTTCACATTTAGAATAGAAGAGCTTCTTTTATTTTTAGCTTAACGTATTGAAAAGATGACATCTTCAAAAAGAAATCATAATCTGAGCAAATCTGCGAAATCTGCGTCTTATTTAAGCAATAGCATCTTTTTAGTTTGAACAAAATTTCCGGCTTTAATTGTATAGAAATAAGTTCCACTTGAAAGCCCTGCTGCGGCTGCATCAAAATTAACTGTATATGCTCCAGGTTGTTTCTCTTCATTTATTAATGTTGATACTTCTCTTCCGAGAATATCAAATACTTTAAGTACTACTTGCGTATTCTCTTTAACAGAGTATTTTATTACAGTAGTAGGATTAAAAGGATTAGGATAGTTCTGTAATAAACTATATTCCTCCGGTACGGAATTAAAATTAACCGAAATTTCCTTTGAATATTTATAGGTACCATTATAGTCAATTTGTTTTAATCTGTAAATAATATTTCCACTATGGGAAATATTATTCAAATCATCCTTATAAATGTATTTAACCGGTGATGTAGTTGTTCCATTACCAATTCTAAACCCAATAGTTATCCAGTCACTTGAAAACTTTCGTTCAATTTCAAAACCTTTATTATTAACTTCTGTAGCAGTCTGCCAGTTTAATTCGATAGAATTTCCTTTTTGATTTACTTCAAAGCCGGATAATTCAACCGGTAAAACAGCAGAATCGGAATCCTTGATATACTTCAGTATAACACCATCATTTCCGACGGACCAGCCGTTTTGAGAAGATTGAGTATTTACAGAATATAAATCGGAAAAAGTACCGCTGCCCTGCAATACCCAATTAGACCCGCCATCAGTTGTATTAAACATTATACCTTCATCACCAACAGCCCAGCCAGAACTACAATTGCTGAAATAAATGGAATAGATAAACCTGTTAAAACCGTTATGCTGCAGATTCCAGTTTATGCCACCATTATTAGTTTTTAGGATAACCCCTCCAGTGATATCAAGTCCGCTGCCGCAAGCCCAACCGGTATTTTCATCTAAAAAGTATAATGAGGTTAAAGTTCCATAATTGGTACCGTTTAATTGCTGGTAAGCCCAAGTAGCTCCAGCATCAGTTGTTTTTAATATAACTCCTTCATTACCAGCAATCCACCTGTATCTTTATTAACAAAAAACATTGTTTGAATAATATGATCAGTAGGTTGTTGACTAGACCATGATTTTCCACCATCAATAGTTTTAAGGAAATAATTTTTACCAATCATATAGCCATTTAAAGAGTCTGTAAAGAAGACTTTTTCAAAATGAAAATTAAAATCATTATCTATTTGTGTCCAGTCAGCACCACCGTTAGTTGTTCTGAATATTGAGCCATTTAATCCTACAGTCCAGCCCATATTGTGATTCAAAAAGAAAATATCGAGCAATCCATAACCTGTTAATTGAGGTAACCAGCTATCTCCTTTATCTGTAGATTTAACCAGGCCATTAAAACCGACAGCCCATGTTGTGGAATCGAAATTATATATATTTCTTAAAACAGAATTATAACCGCTTTCTTTTATTTCCCAATAAAGCTTGCCGTAAATAGAGAACAGACTGCTTGTATCTGAAACAGCGGGATTATCATAATTACTGATTCTTATTAAACAAGAATCGGATGGAGTATTAGGGACTACCATAATGTACTGATTTAAATCGAATTGAGCGGTTTTATAAATCTTCTGCCATGTAGTACCATTATCAATTGATAATTCTATAAGAACATTAATTATATTTTCAGAATTCCATTGTATTACGCCTTTCGTTCCGACTTTCCAGTTATCACCGACAGCGGGAAGTACGAGCGATAAAGTAGTGTCAGCGGAAGAAGTAGTATTCATATAAGCGTTAGATTTTGAAGAATTATTATTAGAAGACTGGACAATAATTTTTTCAATCTTTGATGATAACAGATTTCCGTTAGTGTTTACTTCATCATTAAATATTATCTCAGCGTCATCATTTTTTATCTGATTGTTTCCATAATTTATCTCCTTACTTTTAGAAGAAGCGGAAATAGAAATACTCCCATTATTATCGACTTTAAGAAATAATATTTTTTCATCACTTTGACCCCCGATATTTTTTGCCCAGATTACCTTTCCATGTGAATCATATTTAGCTAAAAATATATCACTACCACCATAATTTTTTAATATAAAATTTCCAAAAGTTAAAGTAGAATTTCTAAAATTACCAGCAACATATGAATTCCCAAGGTTATCTGAAACTAATTTATTACCGTAAAGATCCTCCTGCCCGAAAATACTCATTTGCAGCGAGAGTAGTAAAAAAAATAAAAAGAATAGGATATTAATGTTCAAATATTTTCGAAAATCAGGTGCGGTTGTAATTTTTGTCATACTTATCTCTTTTTATGGATTAAATTATTTTATTTTTTACAGATTACTTTAACCAAATATTAATCCAAACTTTTTGAAACTTAGAATATGCACAAAATACTTCGAAAATTGAGGAAATTATTAACATTTATATAGTTATTGGATATTACTTATGTGTCATGAAATGAGACATTATCTTAAATTCAAATTTTACTATTTCATATTATTTACTTAAGATTAACAGCATTTTCCTTTAATTTCATTTCAATAAAAGAAATATTCTCATTAGATGCTGTGATTTCGTTAAAACCTTTCCTTATTAAATCTTTTGAGGCTTTATTAAAATCCTTTTCCAGGGGTATTATACAAATACCACCTAAATCGACTGCGGCTGGACTCCATAAAAAATTTGTTTCACCTTCACTGAAATAGAAAGAAGGTCTGTGCTTCTCTCTTAAAAATGCTAATATCCTCCAACCAAATTCATCTTCGTAACTGGTTAAGATATTCATCATAGGTTCAATCTGAGACTTTGAAACCGCAGAGGAAATAGAATAGAAATTATCGAAAACCTTTTTTAATATCCTGCTCTTCTTTGATTCGAAAGAGATTATTATCCTCAATCCATCATTTATCGAAGAAAGAATTAAATCATTATTCTCAAATAATATTCTACCGTAACGGCTTTTAAGCAGATTAAACTCACTATCAATAGGCATAAAATTTTTAGTCGCAGCTTGAAAATGTAAATGGTCAGGAGCGGAAGCTCCGCATTCGGGACCATTATAAAAAACGATGTAACGCTTTGAAAGAGCTTTTGTCAAAGATAATAATGAACCAAATGAATTTTTTATTCGTTGAGGTATATGCTGATGATAGCTAATTGTGAAATGCTCGGGGAAAATCGGGAAGGGATTGCAAAGAATAATATATTCATTGTCAAATAGGATACCTTTCTGCTCTTCAGGGAGATTTTCTTTACATAAGAAGCATCTTCTTTCTTTTATTGACTTAGTATCAACCTTAGCAGAACTTGATACCAATCGTTTAGGATTATATTGAACTTTTATAACATAGCCATCAAACTGAATGCTTTTTACTTTGATATCATCTAATGATTTATATCCTTCGGATAATTGCCTCCAGTTTATTTTCTGACTTGTAAGAAGGGTATTTGCAGCATCTGCATAATTGTTTTCTTTTAAAAAATCAAGGATTTTCGGATCTGTGGTAATTAAATTGCTCAAAAAATTTTATCTTTCGTAAAAAATGGAGACAATGGTCCCCTGAAATAATCTGATTAATTATTAATTGAAGTTATTTTGTGAAAATTCAGTTATTTATATAAATTAAAAGAGGGATTATTCTTTAACTTGAATACTCCCTTGAGTCAACAGCTGATCCCCAGCTCCATTAGTAATTAAGACAGTGTAGCTGCCAGGTTCCAGGTTTTCAATTGAGGTAGTAACATTAGTAAAACAAACGCATTTATCTGTTGCGGAGTTATTGTTTTTCAATTTAAGCTTTATTCTATCCCCATTTTTTTCAATTTCAAATGAGACTTTAGCATTACAGTAAGTTCTAATATCCATCGAGGCATAAACAGCATTACTCTGTTGAAAGATTACTAAATTGTCTGCAGTTTCACCATTAAATTCATCTGTAGTATTAAGTTGTTTTTCATTTCTGCATGGTTTCTGATCAAGGGAACCAAGTTTAATTTCTTCTTTTGACGAAGAACATGCAGCAAATAACAATGAAGAAACTATTGTAATGACATAAAAAATCTTCATTTTGAACTCCCGTTAATTAATTAAAAATAAACCTTACCTAAAATATAAATTATATAAATAGAATTTAAACTAATAATATCACAAAAAATATAATATGATTGAGTATGATTTTAATTAATATTGTTTTGGAGGACATTTTTATAAATATCTATAACTTTAGTTGTAAGGATTTCTATATCAAAATTTTCAACTGCTCTTTTCCTGGCTTTATTTCCCAGGCAAGTTCTTAATTCCGGTGAATTAATTAGTTTCTGAATTTTCATTATAAGGTCTTCTGTATTTTTTTTTTCAAATAGTAAAGATGTTTCATTATCGACAGCAATATCCAAAATACCATCAGAATTAGAACAGACAGACGGCTTTCCCATGGACATTGCTTCAACCAAAGCAATCCCAAAAGCTTCAGCGTGAGAAGGAAACACAAAAATATCCATAACTGAAAGAATTTCCGGAGTATCGCTCCTAAATCCGCTAAAAATTATATTTGTCAAATTATATCTCAGAGCGGTCTTTTTAATCTTTGTTTCATATTCATTTTCTCCCCTGCTTGCTTCGCCAACGACTAAAAACTTCAAATTGGAATAACTTTTATTTAATTCTTTTGCAGCTGTTAGAAATTCCTCATGACCTTTACCGGGACTAAACCTCGCTATCATCCCTATTACCAATTCATTATTTTTTATATTAAATTCTTCTCTTATCTTATCTCCTTTTTTTGTCTCCGGATTGAATTGATCTGTATTTATTCCGTTATGAAGGAGTAAAATTTTTTCTTTATTTAAAGGTGTAGTTTCCAAGAGATTTTTTTTAATAACTTCACTTATTGCAAGAGCATTCGTAATTCTATTATAGATAAATTTATGGAGTATATCCTTTTTTGTTATAAATGAGCCTACCTGTTTGGTTAAAATCAGCGGTATATTGCTTTTTATTAAATTCAAAGCTGGAACCAGAAGCCAGAGATCCTTTGATGCTTGAGTATGAATAAGATCAAAATTTTCTTTTCTTATTATTGTTGATACTTTCAAAGTCCCATAGGGATGTATATAACCCGCAACCTTGATTGGATGCTTGACTAAGCCTAGATTATTTGCTTCAATATGAAGGCGGGATTCAGAGAGACATAATAGTTCAACAGTAATATTTCTTTTAAGAAGCTGTTTGATAGCAGTAAGCGTGAACATTTCCATACCGCCCCAGCTTTTAGATAAACAAGAGTATAGAATCTTCATAGATATTCACGTAAGTGAAACACAAACATATTTAAGAATAATATATTAGTAACTCATGGAGTGAAATATCTCAAAATTGTGCAAATCATAAACCTTGAGATTCTTCACTTCGTTCAGAATGACAGTTGTGCTTGACATGAATTAGTAAATCTTTTTCAGCTTTGCGTCTTTAAAATAATGCAATAATATTTCATCAAATTGGTGCCCGATAGCAGCCATAACTGCAGCACCAATCTGGCATAGTCCAACACCATGTCCCCAGCCGGCACCGGAAATTATAAATTTTTGAGGGATACTCTTTTGTATATTAAATTTATCTATAATAATAGCGGAACTATAAAGATGAGATGTTGATAGAGTTCTTCTAATTTCCAATTCTTTACCAATAGTTAATGTTTTTTTAGTTCCGACTATTTTTAACTTAATCAGCCTGGAAGAATCGCCTCTTTGAATAGGAACCAAATCAATAATCTCACCAAAGTCAGTTTTGCTTTTTAATTTTATAATATCGGATAATTCCTTTTGAGAATATTCAATTTTCCAACGGTAGAAATCTTTTGTCTCCTGGTCATAGGGCATAAGAAATTGGGAAAGGATCCTTTCGTCTTTGGTATTGCAATAAGCAGAAGGATTCCCTTTAATCCATTTCTTAGCAATATTTTCATTTGAGAAATTTAAGTTAAAATTTTCAGGGTAATATTTATAATCTATAACCGAAGAAAGGTATTCATACACTTTAGGTTCCCATACATTCTGAAATGATTCGCTCACCCCGCCGCAAGATTTTGAATATCTTGTATCGCAGATATTATTATTAAAAGCTAAGACAATACCTCTCGTTTCTTCAATAGCGGACAGAGCAGTATTGGAGAATATTTTTGTTATGCCTTGATACCGCTGACAATGATCATCTGCACAAACATCAAAGAGTTTATGTTCCTGCCGATCATACCATTTAATCAATTCATCGCCGGATTCATAATTCTTATCAAGGATTTCATTTTGTTTTACAGCTAATCTTGATTTTTCAAGCTGTGCCAGAACCCAGCTTCGAGAAACTATTGCATGGGATTTTAGCAGCTGAATAGAACTTTTAGCATTCATTTCGGAAGAAATTACACTAATCAAATATTTTTCAAGGGGCAGGATATTTATTACTATAATTTTATTATTATCGCGTTTTAATTTTAATGAACCGGTAAATCGTTGTTTTTCCTTCCTTTCCCAATGAAAATCAATACCAATAGTAACTTCTTTTATGAGAAAAGAATCAGCATCTTTATCGAGAGGTTCAAATAAAATTTCATTAGATATTTCAATTTTTTCATCATCTCTTTTACAGACTATACTATTTTCAATAACTTCAGCATTAAACCTACCGCTAAAAGTTTGTTTTAATCCGGATGTTTTAAAATCACCGTAAAGCTCAAAAACGATTTTTTCTTCGGTTAAAATACCGACACTTATTTGTGGTTCTTCTGTAAATGTAATCATTAAAAAAACTGAAATTTAAGAATTGAATATAAGAATTAAAGGATATTAATTGTAAGTCCCCACAAAATGGAGAATATTTGTAATTATTCAGAAACTTTTTAATTTAGCGCTTCAATTCATGAATATAATATGTTAAAATATTATAAAATTAGGAATTATGGAATTAAAATGATAAAAAACAAGAATAAAATAGTTAATATAATAGGATTCCCAATGGATCTTGGTTCCGGGAGACGAGGGGTAGATATGGGACCATCGGCAATAAGAATTGCCGGTATTGAAAAAAAGCTTTTAAAACTCGGATATAGGGTAATTGACAGCGGAGATATTTTTATTCAGAATATTGAACAGCAAATCCCGAAAACATTCGGAACAGATCCTCAATTAAAGTATTTGCCTGAAATACTTAAGACGACAAAAATATTGGGGAAGAAAGTTGAGAAAGTACTTGAGCAAAATCAATTTCCTCTCTGTCTCGGAGGAGATCATTCAATGGCAATAGGAACAATAGCAGGGATTTCTTCATATTGCAGAAATAGAAACTTAGAATTAGGTGTAATCTGGGTAGATGCGCATGCCGATATGAATACCGATAAAACAACTCCATCCGGAAATATTCACGGAATGCCGATGGCGTGTTCTTTAGGAATCGGAGATGATAGATTAGTTAATATCCTGGATTTTTCACCAAAAGTTAAACCGGAGAATTGTGCACTAATAGGAATAAGAAGTATTGATACACTAGAAAAGAAAAATATTAAAGATCTAGGAATAACTGTTTATACAATGGCGGATATTGATAGGCAGGGAATACATAGAATAATAGCTAAAGTATTAAGACAATTTCAAAAAAAGGTAAACCATATTCATGTAAGCTTTGATCTGGATGTTGTTGATCCAACATTTGCACCCGGAGTAGGGACGCCAGTCCCGGGAGGGTTAAGTTACCGTGAGGCACACTTGCTAATGGAATCAATAGCAGAATGCGGATGTATGTCTTCGCTTGAGGTGACTGAAGTCAACCCGATTTTAGATAGCAGAAATAAAAGTGCTGAATTTGCAACTGATATAATAGCATCCAGTATGGGTGAAAGAATATTGTAATATTTTTATTATTATATTTATGAACATTAATACAGATTTATATTGAATAAGCATCACCAGTCAATTTTAATTTACTTACTTACTTTCCTAGTTCTCTCAATTTTACTAAAACTTTGGGGAATAATAGATTTTGCAAATAATGAGATATGGGGATACGGTTTAATTTTTTATGGTATCAGCCTTGTTTATATTTCATTCGGAAATAACCGGAGGGGAAGATTATTCATCGGTTCCATTCTATTTTTATCCGGTTTATTCCTTTTTATAGTTAGCAAATTTGAATTTTTTGATGTTTCAAGGCTTATTATACCGGCACTGCTTTTAATATTTTCAATTAGTTTTTTTATGTTATTTCTTGATAATCTACAGGAAAAATCGGTTCTTTATATATCTGTTATATTTTTCATTGCCGTCACAATTGTTACATTATATAATGGTGAGATTAGTTTTCCGGCTTTTATAGATTCCATTCTGCAGATAACTTTAAATTATTGGCCGGTAGTAATAATTGCTATTGGGATAATTTTAATTATACATAGGGAGGATTAAGATAAATTATAATAAGATTACAAAATTGCAAGATTGAAAACAATCTTGCAATTTAGTATTCTAGTAAAAAAACTTTTGGTTTGGTTTTGACATTGGTAAAATAATGGTAATAAAATAGATTTATTTTTTACTGCTTTTAGTTTTTTATTATTAAAAGGATCTATTCTATTCTCAAAATTGGGGCGGTAAAAGTCATTACTTTCAAGTTCCTGAATCCATCCGTTTTCTAATCCAAATTTATCAAGTAATTCGATAGCCCTTGCATATTCTGAATGGGAAATTGTTCTGCTAATTAACATATGTCTCGCTGCAATGTTCGAAGGATAGTATTGTGCCATTAAGGAGATATGAATACTGGGATCAAGGTCTGCAATAAATTCAAAAACTTTTTCTGTTTCAGCTAGACCATTAGGTAAAATCAAGTGCCTTAAAATTAAACCGCGTACTACTATTCCATTTTCATAAATAAGTTCACTTCCTACCTGTTTGTACATTTCGGAAACAGCTTCCTTAGTCCTATCAAAATAGTCATTCACTTTAGAATAATTCTTTCCTTCTTCATTGTTACCATATTTAAAATCGGGTAAATATATATCAATTATTCCATCAAATAATTTTAAAGTTTCAACAGAATCATAGCCATTAGTGTTATAAATAATTGGTAAATAGAGACCTTTTTCAACTGCCAATTTAATAGACTTGAATATGGGGACTGCAAAATGAGTAGGTGAAACCAAACCGATGTTATGACATTCTCTATTCTGCAATTCCAGCATTATATCAGAAAGGCGTTCGAGTTCAATTTCATTTTCTTTTTCAATTTTAGGTTTTTGACTAATCGTAAAATTTTGGCAATAAACGCATTTTAGATTACAATTCCCAAAGAAAATGTTTCCGGCACCTTTAGTTCCGGAAAGAACGGGTTCTTCTCCAAAATGAGGAGTATAAGAAGAAACTATTGGTAATTCTCCACTTGCACAAATCCCCAGTTCACCTTTTGTACGGTTTACCTGCAATTGCGGGGACAGCTTGTACAAGAATGAAGGATAGAATCTGCCAGTTCTTCTCTTAGATTGAACTCTTCGATGCTAATATTTTTATAAGAAGGAATAAAATTCATTATTATAATTTTTTATAATTATATGATATAATTTAATAATAATTAATTGGATTTATTCGGATTAGATAGGAATTCGGAAGGTGAGTAACCGAATAGATTTTTGAAGCATTCGGCAAAATAAGAAGGATTGCTAAATCCTACTTCAAAAGAAATTTCGGAAATATTCCCTTTTTTCACGGATAGTAGTTTCACTGCCCTTTTCAACCGGAAGTTTCTTATAAATTCGCTTGCAGATTGATCGGTAACAGCCGATAACTTTCTATGCAGCTGCATTCTGCTTAAACCAGCTTTTTTCGAAAATTCATCAGCCGTGAAATTCTCATTGGTATAATTATGTTCAAGGATTTCTAAAATTCTTGTTAAGAACTTCTCATCAGATGAAGTAATTGCTATTTCTTTTGGTTCTATCAGGAATTCTTTTCTAAATCTCTGCCTTAATTTTTTTCTTTGTTCAATTAAATTACTAACCCTGATTTGAAGTTCCTTAATTTTGAAAGGTTTTGTCATATAATCATCTGCACCGGTTTCCAATCCTTCCAATTTATTTTCTAAAGTTGAGCGGGCAGTTAGAAGTATAATTGGAATATGACTGGTTCTTTCATCCTTTTTAATTTTTTCACAAAATTCTATTCCATCCATTTCAGGCATTTTAATATCGCTAATAATTAAATCCGGTATAAGTTCAAATGATTTTTCCAGCCCTTCCATTCCATTGGCAGATTCAAAAACAGAATATTGTGTACCAATATTTTCTTTCATAAACCTTTGCAAATCGATATTATCTTCAACGATTAAAATTTTAGGAACATCTTCTGTTTTCTCATTCTCAAAAACAATTTTCTCTTCCGGTTTTTGCATATTCAGGGGTTTAGGTTCAAATTTAACTTTTTGTTTTTTTTCTACAATAAAATCTTTATATAATTCCTTATTTATAGGGAGGAAAATATTGAATCTTGTTCCTTTATTTAATTCACTTTTGACTGTAATTGAACCATGATGGAGTTCAACTAATTCTTTTACCAAAGCCAAGCCGATTCCGGTGCCTTCTTGAATAGCCGATGATTCAGCTTTATAAAAACGATTAAATACATTTTTTATATCTTCGGGGCTAATACCTATCCCATTGTCTGAGACAATAATATTTACATCTTCTTCAATCTTAGAAACGGAGATAGTAATATTTCCCCCATTGTTAGAAAATTTTAATGCATTTGAAAGGAGGTTACTGATAATTTTTTCCATTTTATCCTTATCAAAAAATATTTCCAGAATATCAATTGAAGAATTAAACTCAAGTTTAATATTTTTGTTTTCGGCTAATAGCTGGAATGATGCTAAAATTCCCCTTATGAAATTAATCAAATCCGCATTTTCTATTTCCAGACTCATTTTCCCCGCATCAATTGAAGAAAGATCGAGCAGCTGATTTATAAGGGATAGAAGTTTTCTGGCATTTTTATATATTAAATTATATTGTTCCTGAACATTGTCAATTTGCGTTTGAGACATCAATTTTTCCATAGGTCCGAGAATAAGAGTTAGAGGTGTTCTAAATTCATGAGAAATATCCGTAAAAAAATCAGTTTTTATTCGATCTAATTCTTGTAATTTTTCAGTTTCTTTTCTCTTTTTAAAAGTCTCTTCCTGCAGCTGTAAATTTTTGATTAATTGACTTGCCTGGACTGAAATTATTGATAATAAAGTAAGGTCATTTTCTTGAAATTTTGTTCCGTTTTTTTTGTTCACTACCATCATGATTCCCATAATCTTTCCTTCAAGCCACATAGGTACACATAAAACAGAGTGAATTTCTTTCTTTTCCTGATCAGATGCATCAAATCTTTTATCAATTGCAAGATTTTCGATAATTAAAGGTTCTTTATTAAGGAGGACCCAACCGGTAATATTGGATCCTATATGATAAGTACGCTGCAATTTGCTTGAATCATCTCTCCGGATATATGTAGTAAACGGATCATTCTGATTTTTAGTAACAAGAAGAATTGAACCTTGTTCGGCATCTAAAGCAAGTATTGACTTTTGGACAATTATATTTAGCATTTGATCTACATCAGTTGCTTTTCTAGCTGAAACAGCAATTTCATTTAGAACTTTTAACTCTTCAACAGCTTCTTTAAGGCGCTTAACCTCCTGTTCAAGCTCATTTATTTTATATGAAGATTTTGCCATCTATGAATTTTTCTATTACTATAAAAAATGTTAAGGTAATTTATCAAAAAATTTTTAGCCTTTAATAACAATAACAGGATTAGAGTTTCCTTCAGCAAAATTTTTTGTATTTTCATGATAGATTGCATAATGATATTGTTTTTTTTCTCCTTCTGATGGTTTATGAGTTACTTCCAGTTCAAAAGTCTCCCCCATAGCCACATCAAATATCCTATTTTTTGAATTAAAAATCTCATATGCATCAGGGACAAAAATAGAGATATTAGAATCTGCAGCCTCCCATGAAATAGTATCACCATGGCTTGCTTCGATTTTATCTATAAACACACCATTTTTTTGATAAGATTTAACAGGAACATTTTTCCCATTTTTCATATGACCTCCATATTTAATTTTATTACTTGATTTTATCCATGTGACAACGTTACAAAAAGTTAATTTATTTTGAATACATCTTTTTGAGAGCTTCAAAACGTTTATCTTTAATCATTTCTTTTAAGTCAGGAGATTTTTCAAGCTTAGAAATGGGAAATCCTTTTTTTAGGATATCTTCCGAAAGCCTTAGTGCCAATTCCCGTTGTCCAAGAGTTTCATATGTGACAATAGAACTTTCTTCTATATTCACATCATCAGGTGCTATTTTCAGAGCTTTATTCAAAAAATGAAGTGATTTATCCGTATCACCTATCATAGAATAATATGATGCTAAAGTTGACAATGTAGCAGCATCACGTGGATTCACATCGAGGTTATTTTTTGCCATACTGATAGCCCGTTTAAAATAAAAAACTGATTTATTTTTATATTCAGGTATTTGACAATAAGCAGAAGCAACATTCCCCCACATCAAATAATCACTGCTATCCAATTTAAGAGCTTTACGGAACATTTCAGCGGCATTTTTATAATTTTCCTCATGGAAAAAATAGATACTGCCCAGATTTGAATAAGCAGAATAATCTGGCTGCAATTCAATTACATGATTAAAGGTCGATTTGGCACTATCCCATTTTTCGAGGAACATATAAACAGCACCTAGATTATTTAATCCAAAAGTATTGTCCGGAGTCAATTCAACTACTTTTTTAAACTGTTCCAGCGCCAGGTTAAATTTTCCAAGAGAATAATAATATATAC
The DNA here is from genome assembly GCA_963848195.1 of uncultured Ignavibacteriales bacterium. Taxonomy (GTDB): domain Bacteria; phylum Bacteroidota; class Ignavibacteria; order Ignavibacteriales; family Ignavibacteriaceae; genus CAVQBP01. Next base: position 516,756 of record CAWKCY010000005.1, read on the forward strand.
CCAGTTTATTATAACCTACCCAGAAAACCGGTTTCAATTTAATTGATTGTATATATGTTTGCTCAGCTTTTTTGTTAAGATTAAGCGATTGATATGCAAGTGCCAGGCCATTATAGCCTTCGAAGTTATACTTATCTTGATCAATTACTTTTTTAAATTCAGATACAGCTGTTTCAAATTTGCCTTTTTCATTCAAAAGCATCCCTGATGCAATACGAACAGGGGTTAAATTTTCATTGAGTATTTTTGATTTTTCATTAAAGGCTGACGCACTATCAAGCCAAACTATATTTTTATCATATTTATATCTATCTAAATATGCTTCAGTAAGACCGGCAAACGCGAGAACATACTTTGGATCTTTTTTGAGAGCTTCCCGGAAAAGGAGGATTGCATTTTTAATATTGACGAGGTCCCAATAATTTTGTAAATAACCGCGTCCTTGCGTATAAAAGATATATGCATCGAGATTGTCAGTCCCGCCATTATTAATCTGTGCTATTTCATGAGGGTTCAATTTAACCTCAAGCATATGTGAAAGCCTATTAACGACATCGTCCTGAAAATTATAGACATTGGCTAACTGATAAATATCGTTTGTTGAGCTAATTTGCCGTAATGATTTAGTATCAACTAAGTTTAATATTAAACGGATAGTATTATTATTTTTTTGAAGACTTCCAGTAACAGCCAAATCAGCGCCAAAAATTTGAGAAGCTTGTTTTGCACTAATAATATGCCTTGCCCGAATTTCAGACGAAGGAATTACCTGTATTGAATTATTGAACTGCGGCAATTGTGTTAATTGACTCGTAAGAGTCTCGACAAGTCCATCGCAAAATGCCTGACTAGCGATATCATTTCCAATATTAACAAAGGGTAGAACTGCAACCAATCTCTGTTCGGGTTTATTAGTTAATCTATTTGAGCGGGAAAGAAAGAACAAAATGGCAATAACCGAAAGCAACAGTATGAAGGAAAAGATTAATAAATTGATTTTAATTTTTGAAGTAAGACGCTTTTCTTTAATTAAAACTACACTTTTATTTAGAGAGCTAAGAGGTAACAGATTAAATTCGACTAATATTTCATCAATTGATTGGTAACGGTTAATGGTTTTCTTTTGAAGAGATTTGATGATGAAACTTTTAATTTTTTTAGGTGCTTCCAGTTCTTCCGGAACTCTATTTAAAATAGAATAAATTATAGCCTGGTCATATTCGCCTTTAAAAGGAAGATTTCCGGAAATCATTTCATAGAAGACAACACCGAGTGACCATATATCGGAGCGCTGGTCTACATCTTCTCCCTTTGCCTGTTCAGGGGACATATAAGCTGTAGTTCCGATAGTTGATTCATATTTTGTAATCTGGGACTGACCTCTAACTTTGGCTAAACCGAAGTCGAGTATTTTAACAATTCCGTCTTTAGTAATTAAAATATTGGCAGGTTTAATATCTCTATGAACAATATTTTTTTCATGAGCTTTTTTCAATCCTTCACAGATCTGCAGAGTAATATCGAGAGCTTCCTTTAATTCCAGCTTACCTTTTTTAAGCTTATCCTTTAAAGTTTCTCCCTCATAATAATCCATACAGATAAACAATTGACCGTCCTGGGTTTCATTAATTTCATGAACAGTGCAAATATTATTATGTTGAAGTTTAGACACTGCCTTAGCTTCATGCACAAACCTTTTTTTGATATCTTCATCCAAAGAATAAGAAGCGGGAAGAAATTTAAGAGCTACAATACGGTCTAACTTTAGGTCCTTAGCTTTAAATATAATCCCCATCCCGCCAGCACCGAGTTTTTCTATAATTTTGTAGTGCAGCACCAATTTACCAATCACTAAAATCCTCGCATTCTGCAATAATTTGAATGAGGTGTATAATAAAAAATTCGTTCCGTTCAGAATGACAATGTTTGCATAACTCCAATTACCTTAATAAAAAAGATAGAATAATTTTAATAGTCATAAGCACTACCCAGCAATAGAATAATCTAAACCGCGTAATTTTAGACAAGAATAATACTAAAAAGTTATTAACAATAGCCCAATAGATTTTATAACAACCAATATTGTAGTTTTTTCTTTATTTAAAGTCAATTATTAAAGTATTATTAATAACGGGAGTTATGCAAGAATCTGCATTTTGCATAGAGGGTAGGAGGATAAGATATTGTGGTGAACTGGATTTAACGGCTGTCAGACGGCTGTCAGACGGCTGTCAGATGCTTTTTAGGCAAGAAATATATAATGCCGAATGGTAAGAGGTAATAAGTTTAGATTGAAATCTGAGAATAATTTGTTCATGGATTTATTTCGGATAATTTTACAATTAAAATAGAAAAATATAAAAAGACAGGTAGAAATTAAATAGGCAGGTTAGATTTTTTTTAATAATAAAACGATATAAAACACATTTTGGTTAACTCAAAATAATAAAAGCCCTCAATAATTGAGGGCTTAACGATGAGATAAGGAAGGTTGATGTGAGAATTTAGGTAAAAACTTTGAGTAAATATTTGAATATAGGGAACAGATAGAAATTAATGTCTCTTATTCCATTTTACCCTGAGCTTTTAAACAATAATCCTGATACAATTGGTGCAGCATACAATTTATACCAATACCACAATCACCGAGTTCTGCTTCTCTTTGTACAATGAAAACACCACGAGAATCTCCAATCTTTAATAAAGACCAGGCGGCTACTAATTTAGCTCCATCATTATTTTCAGTGCGAAACATCTTCATTAAAGGGATAACTGCTTTATGAGATTTAATGTCTCCGAGGAAATAAGCGCTGCTTACTTTTAATCCCTGGTTATCGGAATTCAAACCGGTTAAATAATTAGCTTCAATAGCTTCATATTTAGCGGAGACTGAGATTTCTTTATCCGCCTGAGCGAATACGGTAGTTGCAACTGCGATTATAAAAACGAAGCTCAACCAATAAAAAAATATCTTTTTCATTTTATAACTCCTTGTTTTGTTTATTAATTTGTTCGTAACAAACTTCATAAATAAACAGAAGCTTCCCTACCATAAGGGTAACAAAAGATAGGACTGAGGTAACAAGAAAAAACTAATTAGGAACAGGTTTATTTTGATTAATACTTTAGTTCACAAATTATGCGTAAAGGGGAAAGAAATTGTTTAATTGTCTAATTGTTTAATAGTTTAATAGCAATTAGGATTTATTATGTAAGGAAGGATTTTGAGCATATTCTGAAGGTAGGGAACCGAACAGTTTTTTAAAACATTCGGAGAAATAAGAAGGGTTATTAAAACCAACATCATAGGCAACTTCTGCAATATTCCCATAATTACCAAGTAATAATTTAGCGGCTCTTTTCAAACGGAAATTCCTTATGAAGTCACTAGCGGACTGCCCGGTAACAGCGTGTAATTTCCTATGCAGCTGCATTCTGCTCATTCCCATTTCCCTCGCAAAAATATCTACCGAAAAATTGTAATCCGCAATATGTTTTTCAATTAAATTTGAGATACGGTATAGAAATTTTTCATCTGCAGAAGTTACAGCAATATCTTTTGGTTCAAGCAATAACTCTTTTCTGAAACGCTCTCTTAATTTTTTTCTCTGATCGATTAAATTGCTTACCCGGACCTGAAGCTCTGAAATATTAAAAGGCTTTGTTAAATAATCGTCGGCACCAGTTTCAAGCCCTTCCAATTTATTTTCCATAGAAGACTTTGCGGTTAAAAGGATAATAGGGATATGACTTGTTCTTTCATCGGTCTTAAGGTTTGCACATAAGTCAATCCCGTTTATTTCTGGCATAATTATATCGCTTATAATTAAATCGGGAATGTACTCGATTGATTTCTTCAGTCCATCTTTCCCATTCGAGGATTCAATAATATTGCATTCGATTCCGATATTTTCTTTAATAAAGTTTCTTATATCCTTTTCATCTTCGATAATTAAAATTAGGGGAATATTATCAGAGATATTTTTATCTGCAATATCATTTTCTTCTATTTTATCTAAAGGAATTACATCCTTTTTTTCTTTAGAAGTTATTATTTGTGAAGATTCAAGCTGAAAACTTTTATAACTATCAATCTTTAGAGGTAATCTGATCCGGAATTTGGTTCCCTTATTAATTTCACTTTCGACATTGATAGTGCCTTTATGCAATTCAACCAGTTCTTTAACAAGGGCTAATCCAATACCTGTACCTCCTAATCCTGAATTTTCAGCTTTGAAGAAACGGTTAAAAATATTTTTAATTTGATTATAAGGGATACCAATGCCATTATCTTCTACATTTATATTGACTATTTTATCGTTAACAATTGAAAGATATAGAGACACTTTTCCTTTTTCGCTGCTAAACTTTATAGCATTAGAAAGAAGATTACCTAATATTTTTTCAAATTTATCTTTATCAAAATATGTGTTTAACTGTTCAAGGTTTGATACAAATTCCAATTTAATATTTTTTATATCGGCTAAAGGATGGAAAGAGGCTACCATTCCTTTTATAAAAGAGACAGCATCCCCTTTTTCAATATTAAGCTTCATCTTACCAGCATCGATTGAGGAAAGATCCAGAAGCTGGTTAATCAATTTCAATAGATTATTTGCACTTTTATGAATTAGAAAATATTGGGATTGGATTGAATCATTATTATTATCTGCCATTAGTTTTTCTAATGGCCCCAAGATAAGGGTAAGAGGTGTTCTAAACTCATGAGAAATGTTTGTAAAGAAATTTGTTTTAATTCTGTCTAATTCCTGAAGTTTTTCAGTTTCTTTAATTTTTTGAAAAGTTTCGCGCTGCAGTTCCAGATTTTTTATTAGCTGTCCGGCTTGCACTGAAATTATAGAAAAAAGGGTTAAATCGTTTTGAGAAAAGCGTTTCCCATTCTTCTTATTAATAGCCATCATTATTCCAATAATATTCCCCTCGAACCAAATGGGGACACATAATACGGAATGAATATCTCTTTTTTCTTCTTCTGTAGCCTGAAATCTTTTATCATTGGATAAATTTTCTATCATTAATGGCTCTTTATTCAGGAGGACCCAGCCGGTGATATTTTCTCCAACATGATAGCTCCGTTTCAGGCTGCTTCTATCATCTTGCCGAATAATGGTTTTGAATGGATCGTTCCTGTTTTTTGTTACAAGCAGAATTAAACTCTGTTCGGCTTCAAGAGCTTTAATCGATTTTTTTACAATCACATGAAGCATCCGGTCAACATCTGTTTCTTTACTTGCAGCAACGGCAATATCATTCAGAAGCCTTAATTCTTCTACAGAAGCTCTTAGACGTTTTATCTCAAATTCAAGTTCTTGTATCTTTTTTGATGATTCACTCATTGAATGATAACTCAAATACTTAAATAAAATTATTTTTGAATAATTATTGCAGGGCTTGAATTGCCCTGACCAAAATCTCTACTACCATGATGATAAACAGAATAATGGAAAATTTCGCCTCTCTTACTTCTTGCCCCTAATAGTACTGTTAGTTCTTTAGCCTTCCCTCTTCTAATAGTGCCTAAAGTTTCTCCAAAAAGATTGGGATCAGGGAAGAAAAGTTCAACATCCGCATCTATAGCTTTCCATATTATCTTATCACCTTTACTTACCCTAACAGGTTTAATAAAGACAAACCCTTTATTATTCCGGATTGGTATGACCAGGGGCCCATCCGGATTTTGCTCGTTGTTGTTTTCATTATTACCCTTCATTTTACCTCCGTTTAGTTTTTGGAACAATTTATTTACCGGAATTATTAAACTTTTCTTTTAATTTTTGAAATCTTTTATCTTTCAACATATTCTTTAAATCAGGCGATTTTTCAAGCTTAGAAACGGGGAAACCTTTTTCCAAAATTTTTTCTGTTAAATTGAGCGCTTCATCCCTTATACCTAAAGTCTCATATGTTTCGATATCCCTTTCCATAATATCAACTTCATCAGGAGATAACTCCAGTGATTTTTTTAAATATTGAATAGACTTCCCATCATTTTTTATCATAGAATAATAGGATGCTAACAGAGACAAGGCAGTAGAATTATTAGGATTTATCTTTAAATCTTTTTCTCCAAGTTCAATAGCGTGTTTATAACTTTCAATTGATTTATTCATGTAACCGGGAATTTGATAATATGCAGCAGCCAAATTTCCCCATAGGATATAATTACTGCTGTCAAGCTTTAAAGCATTCTCAAACATTTCCGCGGCAAATTTATAATTTTGATCATGGAAAAAATAAAGGTCACCAAGATTAGAGTAAGTATTATAATCGGGTTTAATCATAAGTATCTGTTTAAAAGTCGATTCTGCCTCCTTCCATCTTTCGAGGTACATATACATAGCGCCTAAATTATTCAGGCCATAAGTATTATCAGGTGTTAATTCTCTGACTTTAATAAATTGTTCCAATGCCTCATTAAATTTGCCATGTGAATAATAAAAGGCCCCTAAATAATTATATCCCACCCAATATGAAGGTTTTAGTTTAATAGCTTGTTTGTACGTAAATTCAGCCTCCTTATCAAGATTTAGAGCAAGATATGATTCAGCTAATTCATTATAAGCATCGGAATTATATTTATCCTCTTCAATAGCTTTTTTAAATTCTAAAATAGCATCATTGTAGCTGCCTTTTTCATTTAAAACAATTCCAGTTGTAATCCGAACGACAGGTACATTTTCATTTATATTTTTAGCAAGTTTACTGAATATATATGCACTATCAATCCATTTTGTATTTTTATCATTTCTATATTTCCTTATAAATGCCTGGCTTAAACCTGCATAAGCAAAAACATATTGTGAATCTTTGTTCAAAGCCTCACGGAAAAGATGAATTGCAATATCAATGTTTTGGGTCTCCCAATATTTTTGCAAATAACCTCGACCTTTGGTATATAAATCGTATGCATCCGGATTACCCGTGACACCATCATTTATTTGTTTAATTTCTTCCGGATTAAGTTTTACTTCCAGCATATTTGCAAGTTGTGAAACAACCTGATCCTGGAAATTATAAACATTAGATAAGCTATAATTCTCAATCGAAGAGCTTACTTGCCGTAATGATTTAGTATCTACTAAATTCAATATTAAACGAATTCTATTATAATATTTTTGAATGCTTCCAGTAACAGCCAGATCTGCACCAAATATTAAAGAGGCATCTTTGGCACTTGAGATTTTTCTATCACGGATTTCTGAGGATGGGATGACCTGGATGGTGCCATTGAACTCCGGCATTTGTGTTAATTGACTGGTAAGAGTTTCAATCAAGCCGTCACAAAAAGCTTGATTTGCCGGATCGCTTCCAATATTTACAAGCGGTAGTACTGCCACCTGTTTTTCTTCGTTTTTATTGATGGAAGAGGGAACATTTTTTATTAAAAGCCAGGTTATTGAGGTTAAAACAATAATAAAGAGTAAATATTTTAAATATTTCTTAATATTTGTGCAGGGAAATAGATCTTCTTTTTCTATTAAGAATATTTCTCTTTACGGAATCAGGAGAAATGAGGTTAAATTCAACAAGTATCTCATCGATTGATTGATACCTATTTACAGGTTTTTTCTGCAGACATCTATAAATAAATTTTTGTATTTTTTTTGCGGTATCAATTTTTTCCGGAGTTCTATTTAAGATAGAATAAATTATTGCCTGGTCGTACTCACCTTTAAAAGGGAGCTTAGCGGAAATCATTTCATAAAAAACGACACCAAGAGACCAAATATCAGTTCTTTGATCAATAATCTCTCCTTTAGCCTGTTCAGGCGACATATAGGCGGTTGTCCCTACAGTTGATCCTGTTTTAGTTAAGTGAGTTTCTCCTTTTATTTTGGCTAAACCAAAATCCAATATTTTTACAATACCATCTGTAGTGATGAAAATATTAGCAGGTTTTATATCTCGATGGATAATGTTTTTTTCATGTGCATTTTTTAATCCTTCACAAATTTGAATTGTAATATCCAGAGCCTCATTTAATTCCAGTTTTCCATTTCCCAGCTTTTCTTTTAATGATTGACCTTCATAATAATCCATACAAATGAACAATTGACCTTCGTCGGTTTCATTTATTTCGTGCACTGTACAGATATTGTTATGCTGAAGTTTAGATACTGCTTTTGCTTCCAGAATGAAGCGTTTTTTAATTTCCTCATCTGCAGAATAAAAAGGAGGTAAGAATTTAAGTGCAACTATCCGGTCTAGTTTCTGGTCGATTGCTTTAAAAATTACACCCATCCCGCCTACGCCGAGTTTTTCTATAATGGTATAATGAGAGATTGTTTGACCTATCATTGCTTTTTTAAGTTTTTTTAATTCCGAAAATATTTAAAGCGGGAGAGATTTTGATATAATCACTTGATTATAAACTCCCACTATAAATTTATATAACGGGATAAGATTTTTGATGTTTGATCAAAATCACCAGATGAAATGTATATTTACAAAAAAGATTTTCAATTTGCAAAAGTAAATAGAGTTCATTTAATAACTGTGATCAAGATAATAAAGTCTATTTTAGAATAATATCAATTGTATTCATATTCTCAAGAAATAGGCACCCCAAATATTTAATCCATCGTTTTGGGATTGTAAAACTGTTAAATAATTCGCTTCAATGTCTGAAGTTTTGGAAGATACAGAAGTTTCTCTATCATTTTGGGGAAAAGAAATAGTAGCAAATGCAACAATACAGATAAAGCAAAACCAGATAAATAAAGACCTTTTCATTTTAGACCTCGCATAATTTATTTATTACAAATTTCATAAATAAACTGAGGATTTTCTACCATAATGGTAACAAATAATGACACAGATGTAACATTTTCTTCAAGTTTGTAAGTTGAAACAGAAAATTTCAGTTAAAGAAGGGTAAATTTATATCCTTTCTTAAGCAGGGTGATGATCAAGTCATCGAGTTTATTGTAAAATTTGTCAGGTCTTCGGGGATCGGTACCAGGATGTGTCAGTAAAATAAAGCCGTTTAATCCGTTGGGGTCATTCTTTTCATAAGATAATATTCTTGAAAAAATAGTATCACTGCTTATATAATTTATACCTGGACCGGGATAGGTCCAATCCTGGTTGGAAGAAGTTCCGGGAGTAAAATCAATTAGAGTTAAACCATATTGATTGCACCAGTCAGCAATATCAGAATTATACCATTCAAAGGGGGGCAAAAAATAATTTGCATCTTTTTTAGTGATGCCAAAAATAGCCATAGCCTCATAATTTGCATTCAGATCATCAATAAATTTATCTTTGGTAATTAAAGTTGAATCACGATCTGTCCATGATGCATATAGGAGATGTTTATCTGAATGAGCTCCTAAATAGTTTCCGTCTTCCTTAAGTTTTTCAATTTCAGATTTGAATTTTGGATTTCGATAGAAATCTCCGGTGAAGAAAAAAGAACCTTTGATATGATGTTTCTTTAGCACATTTATAACCGTTTCAAGGCCGTCTGCATATTCATGTCCGGTGAAAACGAGATGAATTTCTTTTTTGCAGTATCGGTTCTTATTATACCTCCTTTTATATATATGGCAATTTATACAGGCATCTGGAACTATCTCCGGTACATTTAACAAATTGAACTGTCATTCCATTGAATTATATGAACCGAATATTTTATAAATTTTCAAATGATTTTGACGAGAAAATTTGTTGATTGAGAGTTGATAAAAATTATTGCAGAATAAAATAGTTGTATCACTTTCATCTCAGAAGTTATTAAAATTAATGTGAGTTATTTAATTACAGAATTGTAAAATTACAAAAATTGCAAAAACCTTCTCCATGTAAATCTTTAATAGGTAGCTTTATTTATTGCCTGAAGATTACGCAAAATGAAAATTTTAATGAAAAGAGTTTGAAAAGAATTATTCTAGAATTGCATAAAATTACACTTTTGAAATTCTTCACTCCATTCGAATTCCGTTTAGAATGACAATATTTGCGTAACTTCAGTTATTATTGCAATTAATTCAATAATACTCCCATTTATCCCTTATTTATGCCTCTTTTAATAAAAATAGGGCTCTTTTTAAATATTCCGATTAATTTAGAATCCCATTACTTTGGATTTTTAACGGTATGACAAAAAAAGATTAGTAATTAATGATTTTCTTTTAGAAACTATACGTTTATATTTATGATGAATACTTATAATATTGTTAATAAGGGTATTACTGAATATTTTTTCGGAAATAATTCTACAACAGATAGTTTGGCACATAAAAATAATATTTTGAAACGAAATAAAATATACTGGATAAGTCAAATTGCAGGATGGTTACTTTTCGGCATTGCCAATATAATAGTAAATTCTTCAATTGATGGATTTTCAATAAATAATGTTCTTGTATGGTTAATAGTTTGTATATCCGGGGTTCTACTTACTCATGCTTTCCGATATTTTATTAATCAAACAAAATGGCTTGAGTTTGCCATTAAATAAAATTGTACCAAGAGTACTCTTATCCTGCATAATAATAGGCTGTGGTATTATTTGTAATTCTATTTTTATCGCATCAAATACTAGAAGGTTCATTTCAGGAGGAATTTAAATTTGCTACACCGGTAATGGGAATAATAAATTTAAGCAGTATAATTTTATTCTGGGCATTAATATATTTTTCAGTCCATTATTTTGAGAATTATAAAAAAGCAGAGATAGAATCTTATATTTGGGAAGCAGCAGTAAAAGATTTTGAATTAAAGACATTAAAATCACAGCTAAATCCGCATTTCATGTTTAATGCATTAAACAGTATCAGAGCTTTAATAGAGGAGGATCCATGCAAGTGCACAAACTGCGGTGACTAAATTATCAAATATATTACGATATTCATTAAAGATGGAAAGAATCGAAACGGTGCCACTGCATGATGAAATGAAAGCAGTTTCTGATTATCTTTCATTAGAAAAAATAAGATTTGAAGAGCGGTTGAGATTTGAGATGGAAATATCCCCGGAAACACTAAATATTGAGATACCTCCAATGATGATCCAGACGTTAGTAGAAAATGGTATTAAACATGGAATATCTAAAAGGACAGGAGGAGGTGAGATATCAATTTGTTCTTCAATAATTGATTCTTCCCTCCATATTAAAATTAAGGAATAATGGTTACATTGAAGATGAAATGTTAAAGCAATCAAAGGGTTTTGGAATTAGCAATACTAAGCATAGATTGAACCTTCTATATGGTGAAAAAGCATCATTTACTATAAAAAATGATACACAAGATATAGTTCTTGCTGAAATAGTAATCCCAAGCAGCTAAACGGTGAAAACAGGAGGAGTAAAAAATGAAAGCGGTAATTATTGACGATGAAAGATTAGCCAGAGTTGAACTTAGGCGGTTATTAGCTCCGTTTAAGGAAATAGATATAGCAGGAGAGGCTGTAAATGTTGAAGATGCTTTAAATAAGATTTCCGAATTAAACCCTGATTTAATTTTCCTTGATATTCAGATGCCGGGCAAAAACGGTTTTGAACTTCTGGAAGAACTGGATAGTGTTCCAAAGGTTGTTTTTACTACCGCATATGATGAATATGCTTTAAAAGCATTTGAATATAATGCTCTTGATTATTTATTAAAACCAATCGAGCCAAAGAGATTGGAAGAAGCTATAAAAAAAATCATTGAGACCGATAAGAAAGATAAAGTTTCAGAAAATGCTCAATCGGTGTTAACGGAAAACGATCAGGTATTTGTAAAGGACGGGGATAGATGCTGGTTTGTGAAGCTTGCAACCGTAAGGTTATTTGAATCGGAGGGGAATTATGTACGTCTTTATTTTGAGGATAATAAGCCGCTGATCTTGCGAACGTTAAATTATTTAGATGAAAGACTCGATGAAAGAAGTTTTTTTAGAGCAAACAGAAAACATATTTTAAATCTAAAATGGATTGATAACATAGAACCGTGGCTGAACGGAGGTTTGCTTGTAAAATTAAAAGGGGGAATGAAAATTGAGGTTTCAAGAAGGCAGGCAATAAAGTTTAAGGATAAGCTGAGTTTGTAGTTTGTAGAAAAATTGATTGAATTCTTTTTTTATTCGGATTTTATTAATTGTCCGCTTAAAAGGAGGAGTTGTGTTTCGGCTTTTTTAGCTTCGAATTGTGCTCCGACAAGCCGACTTTTTGCATCTATTAATTTTCTTTGTGTTTCTCTGAAATCAAGAGGTGCTATACTACCAAGGCGGAGGCGTTCCACAGCTATATTAGAGTTTTCTTCTGCGGCCTTTAAGTTTTCTGTTTCAAGATTTACTAAAGTTAGACTGCTTTTATAAGCGTTAAATGCATTTTGCAGGTCAGCATCAATAATTTTTTTGGTTTCTTCATATGATAATTCTGAATTTTTTATTGATACTTCAGCATTTTCAATATTCCTGTTTGTATTCAATCCGTTAAAAATATTTAACGATGCATTTATACCGTAATTAACGCTTTTGTTAGTATTTGATTTCACAAATCCGGCTTCAGATTCCGAATGCAAATAATCATATCCGGCAAATAAGCTGATTTCGGGATACCAATTTGTACGAGCTAATTGTAAGTTTATGTCAGCCAAATTTTTATTCTGTTTTGCAAGAATAAGACTACTGTTTTTATTCCCGGCTTGGGATGTTAGTTCTTCTAATGAAAGGTTTTGATTAATAGAAATGACTGAATCATTAATGCTAAAGCCATAATTGACATTTCTGCCTAAAAGTCTGTTTAGTAAAACTTTATCCTGTGATAAAGTTAATTCTTCATTTAGAAAAGAAGAACGGTCTTCATTTAAATCAACCTGCGCCTGCAGTAAGTCAAATTTTGAGCCTGAGCCTAACTGTTTTTTATCTTGAGCAATTCTTACCCTTTCTTCGGAAATATTTATACTCCTTTCAAGAACAGCAAGTACCTGTTTCTGTCTAACGATATCAAAATATGTGGTGATTATATTTGAAAGTGTATTTTCAACAACAATTTTAAAGTTTGTTTCCCCCTGTTTTTTTAATTCTTTTAATTGGTTAAGACTGGCAAACATTTCAAAGCCGTTAAAGATAGTCCAGTTTAAAGTAATATCCCCTGATAAACTACTTGATTTTGCGTTAGAACTATTAATTTTTTGACCGGTTAAATATTCCTGCGTTGTATTATTGATACTTTTTTGATAAGAACCTTCAGCATCCAAACTGGGAAGGAAACCAGCATTTCCTAAAGAAAGATTGTTATTAGAAATTTCTTTTTCATTCCTTGCAATGTTAATTGAATAGTTATTCTGTAATGCTGTTTTGACGGCTTCTTCTAAGGAAAGGTTCTCCTGAGGGAAAGCGGTCATAAAAGGGAATGATATAATTATAATGGTGATAAAAAAGTATTTAAAATTCATGGGTGATTTATAAATATGAGAAATAATTTATTTATAGAATGTTTACTGATGTCAAGTAAAAATTAATGAGAAATAACTATTTTGTTGTTAATATCCTTATTAATGTTATATATAGTAACTTTGAAAAACTGTTAAAACAGTTATTTTATTTTCTGTTTTTCTTATAAGCACCGCAATAAATTGCGGTGTTAACCTTTTTTAGGAAATTTCTCAGTCTAAGTTCCGATTAATTCTTTTTCATGAATACCTTGCAATTCCTCTTCAGTAACATTTGATACTGTTGCGGTTTTCCTCGATAAATAAGTATACATAGCGGGAATAACCAGAAGAGTCAGAAAGGTTGAAAATATTAATCCACCGATAACCGCTATACCCATAGAGACCCTACTTTCTGAGCCTGCACCTAAAGCCAAAGCAATGGGTAAAATTCCGAGAACTGTCGATAAGCTTGTCATCAGAATGGGTCTTAACCTTGCGACAGAAGCATCTTTAATTGCCTGCAGTTTATTAAGTCCGGCAGCTTTTCTTTGATTAGCAAACTCTACAATCAGGATACCGTTTTTTGTTACAAGTCCAATAAGCATTATTATACCGATCTGGCTGAAAATATTTAATGTTTGATTGAAATACCAGAGTGTTAAAAGTGCGCCAGTTAATGCCAGGGGCACAGTTAAAAGAATTATAAACGGATCTCTAAAACTTTCAAACTGAGCTGCGAGTACCAAATAGATTAGTCCCAGAGCAAGTAAAAAAGCAAATAGTAAACTTGAAGAGCTTTCCGCGAAATCTTTTGATGGACCATCAAGAGCAGTTGAAAAAGATTCATCCAAAACCTTTGATGCTATTTTATCCATAGCCTTAATACCGTCTCCGATGGTTTTATCACCTGCAAGACCAGCCGAAACAGTAGCGGATACATAACGGTTAAAGCGGTAAAGTTGAGGAGGTGTACTTTGCTCGGAAGAAGTTATAACATTATCCAGTTGAATGAGCTCGCCTCTGCTATTTTTAACATAGAGAGATTTTAAATCAATGGGGGCATCCCGGCTTTCCCTTGATAACTGTCCTATTACCTGATATTGTTTTCCATCTTTAATAAAGTAACCAAACCTTTGCCCGCTGAATGCTGATTGAATAGTTTGCGCAATATCAATAGTAGATACACCAAGATCTCTGGCTCTTTGCCGATCGATATGAATTTTCAATTCAGGTTTATTAAATTTTAAGTTTACATCAACCATTGAAAATGTTGGATCATTCCTTGCTTCATCAACAAATTTGGGTAGATATTCTTCAAGTTTTTTGAAATTAGGTGCCTGTATAACATATTGAACGGGCAAACCTCCTCTTCCTCTTCCAATTGTTTGAGGCTGAATTACAAATGTTCTTGCGGCGGGTAAATTTGTAACCTCATTAGTAAGCTGTTCGGCAATCTGTTTTTGAGATCTATCCCTCTTGTCCGGATCAGATAATATTAAAGCCATAAAACCGGAATTAATGGAACTGGAAGCACCAAATCCAGGTGAAGTAACCGAAATAATGGCATCTTCTTCGGGAATAGAATCTTTAATTATTCCGACCAGGTTATCCATAAACCTATCCATGTATTCAAAGGTGGCCCCTTCAGGCGCACTAGATGATAAAGAAAGTCTTCCTCTATCTTCCAGCGGTGCCAGCTCGGAGGGTATAATTTCAAAAAGAACTGCTATTAATAGAATTGAAACTCCCATTAATAGAAGAGCAAACCATCGGCGTTCAAGAAAATAATCAAGAGAATTTTTATAAGCTTCATTCATTTTAATAAAGAAGGGTTCGGTTTTATTATAAAACCAATTATGTTTTACTCTTCTTTTCAAAATCTTTGAACTCAACATAGGTGTAAGAGTAAGAGCAACGAAGGCGGATATAATTACAGATCCGGCAATGACAATTCCAAATTCTCTAAACAATCTGCCGGTAATCCCGGATAAAAAAATAACAGGTAGAAAAACCGAAGCGAGTGCAACTGTAGTAGATATTACTGCGAAAAAGATTTCGGCAGAACCTCTCTTTGCAGCTTCGGCAGGATACATTTTAGCTTCTATTTTAGTATAAATATTTTCCAGAACTACAATTGCATCATCAACAACAATTCCTATTGCAAGGACGATTCCCAGCAGAGTTAAGACATTTATAGAGAAGTCTGCAATATACATAATAAAAAAAGCACCAATCAAAGAAATAGGAATTGCAATTACAGGAATTATTGTAGTTCTCCAATCTCTTAAAAACAAAAAGATAATTAATACAACAAGACCAAAAGCAACAAATATAGTTTGTTCAACTTCATTGATAGAATCTTTTATATAAGTAGTAACATCAAAGCCGATTCCAGTTTTAATATCGGAAGGGAGATCTTTTTTTATTTGTTCGACCCTTTTATAAAATTCATCGGTAATAGCGATATTATTTGCGCCAGCCTGAGCAATCAATACAACCCCGACCATCGGGATTCCGTCTCTTTTAAGAATAGTCCTCTGATTTTCAGCGCCTAATTCAGCAAATCCGATATCTTTAAATCGAACAATATTGCCATTTGCTTCAGAAATAATGAGGCTATTAAACTCATCTTCAGATTCAAGCCGTCCAATAGTTCGTATTGATAATTCAGTATTGTTACCTTCAATGCTGCCGGTTGGTAATTCAACATTTTCACGGTTAAGGGCTCTTTCAACATCCAGGGGGGTTAAATTATAAGCTGCAAGTTTAACGGGATTCATCCACAAACGCATAGAATATTTTTTTTCTCCCCAGATCTGAACGCTGCTTACTCCCGGAATAGTCTGAAGCCTTTCCTTGAATACATTATTTGCTAACTCAGAAAGTTGGAGCAGGTTACGTGTATTAGATTGAACATTTAAGAATACAATCGGGGAAGCATCAGCATCCGCTTTAGAAACAATAGGATTTTCCACATCAGGAGGAAGACTTCTTATTGATCTTGAAACTCTGTCCCTAACGTCATTAGCAGCAGCTTCAAGATCGACATCTATATTGAATTCAACAGTAATTGTGCTTCTTCCATCTCTGCTAACTGAAGTAAGAGAACGAATACCGGCGATCCCGTTAATAGATTCTTCAAGAGGTTCGGTGATTTGAGATTCAATAACATCTGCATTAGCTCCTGTGTAAGTGGTACTGACAGTAATGATTGGCGGATCAACAGATGGATATTCCCGAACTCCTAAAAAAGTATAGCCAATTATACCGAAAACAACTATTGCTATGGACATAACAATCGCAAGTACAGGCCGTCTAATACTTAAAGATGAAAGGCTCATAAAATTACATTAATTAAATTCAGCGATTTTAACCTGGATTCCGTCTTTTACTTGTAATATACCGGAAGTTATTAAAGTATCGTTAGGATTAAGACCTTCGGTTGCCTGGACTTTTACATCAGTCCTTATCCCAGTTTCTATTTTTTGAGAAACAATTTTTCCTGATTTATATAGATATACTTTTTGACCTTTCAGTTCAGGTACAAGAGCTTGAGAAGGTATCATCAAAGCATTCTCAATTTTATCCAGGACTAATTCTACATCTGCAAACGCTCCGGGTAAAATATTACCGGCAGAATTTGAATAGATTGCTCTAATTTTAAGAGTACGTGTAACAGGATCAATTTTAGGTTCAATAGCATATACCTTTGCAACATCTTGCTCTTCTTTCCCGATCACTTTGAAATTGACCTTATCTCCAAGTTTTATAGAAGCTGCATAACGTTCGGGGATAGAAAAATCTATTTTTATAGGATTTATATTCTGCAGGCTTGCAATAATAGTTGAAGAATTAATAAAACTGCCTTCACTAACGTTTTTCAATCCAACAATTCCATCGAATGGTGCTCTTATCTCTGTTTTTTCAATTTGAGCTTTAATCACGTCCACTTCTGAACGACTTACATTCAATTGATTAAGAGCATCATCGTACTCTTCCTGGCTTATAGCTTCTCGTTCCAGGAGCTTTTTCTGTCTGTATTCTTTATCTTTAAGGAGTTCCTGTTTGAACTGTTCTCTTTTAAGCTGAGCCTGCAGTTCGGCATCATTTATTTTGACTAATAAATCGCCTTCTTTAACTCTGCTTCCTTCTTTAAATGCAATCTGAGTTATTTTTCCATCAACTTCACTTTTTAATTCTACTTCTTCATTTGCCAACACAGTACCACTTGTAATTACACTATTCCCCAATTCTTCAGGTTTTACAATATGAGCATTGACTATAACCGGAGAATTTAAATTTGAATTGGAAGCAATATTAGATGATTCGGAGAAATTAATCTTTGGAATTGTTAATAAAACAAGAATAATTATGATTACTGCAGAGACTATTGATATTTTTTTCTTTCTACTCATAGTATACAAAAATACGGAAGTTTTACATAAAATCATGAAAAATTGTTTAATTGTTATAATTGTTCAATTGTTTGAATTGCTTAATTGTTATTTAATTGTTATGTTACCCTGGGGGTATCTTGGAGTTATCTTGGAGTTACCTTGGAGTTACCTTGGAGTTACCTTGGAGTTATCTTGGAGTTAATGAATGAATGGATGAATGATTGGTTAAATGAGAATAATAAACAGCAATCTTATTAAAGGGGGAGTATCAAATAAAAAAAGCCAGTAAAAACTGGCTGAGTAAAATAGGAGAATTTTTATTTCTCTTTTTTGGCGTATTTTCTTTTGAATTTCTCAACTCTACCTGCGGTATCAACCAATTTCTGTTTACCGGTAAAGAAGGGATGAGATGCACTTGATATTTCAAGCTTTATAAGGGGATAAGTATTACCGTCTTCCCATGCAATTGTTTCACTGGATTTAATAGTTGAACGCGTTAAAAAGCTAAAATCGGCAGATGAATCTTGAAAAACAACAGGTCGATAATCAGGGTGAATACCTTTCTTCATGTCTAAAAACCTAATATAATTTCTAAATTTTGTGGATCAAATATAAAAAAGGATTAGTTTAATTCCAATGCAATAAATTCTTAAAAAGACCCCGTTTAATCTAAATCTACTTTAAATTGTTTTCTTTCATAAAATGAATAAGATTTTCTTTAAGTTTATTTAATTCAATTCTTTCATTTCGGTTCAAATTAACCTGTCTGAAATTGAGGCCATTTTTATTTACCCCATAAAAACCGGGATTGGCGGAGGCAGCAACTACTTCATATTGCGGTGTCGCGTAATAAGAGGTCCCTGGTTTATCTACTTGAAATTTTCTTGTATTATAACCGTTTTTTTGCTGAGATTCACTTTTAGTAATTTCCATCTTTTGGTTAAAAGAATTATTTATCTTATCATTACCGGTCATTTCCTGCAGCTCTTTATCAATTTTTTTCTCATCAGATAATTGGGACGTAGTAGTTATAATATCTTTTCTTATTTTCGGTTTGACATTAAAAGGATTTTCTATTTCATTATAACCGGGTTTAATAACAAATAAAATCAATACTGCAATAACAGCTAAGACAGCGGACGGAATAAACGTTTTTGGTACAAAAATTCTGGATAACCAATTTTCTGTTTTTTCTTCACGAAAATCTTCAGTATTTATTCTTCTCATTAAATTGGATTCAAAATTAATCGGGGTTTTAACCTGTTGAAGTTCTTTAAGAGTTTTAATCACCCCTTCAAACTCATTATCTTTTTCATCAATCATTTTTGCACCTATTATTCATTATAAATATCCTTTAATAATTTCTGCAATTGGGCCCGCCCGCGATTAATTCTGGATTTAACAGTCCCCACAGGGAGGCTCGTAATTTCCGAAATTTCTTCATAAGATAGATCTTGAATATCTCTTAAAATTACAACTTCTCTATAAGCTTTAGAAACTTTTTCCAAAGCATCCTGTATTATTTTTTCTTTAATTCCACTATCGGTAATTCTTTCCGGGTTAAAACTTTCGTCAGGGATTTCATAAGTTTCGTCTTTTTCTTCGCCATAAGCATTAATTGAAAAAACTTTCCTTCTTTTTCTCCTTTGATATTCGGTTCTTGCTAAATTACCTGCAATAGTATAAATCCAGGTAGAAAATTTCGCTATTGATGAATAAGAATCTTTATATCTATAAACTTTTATCATTGTCTCCTGAACAATATCGACACAAGTTTCATAGTCCCCCAGAAAACGGAAGACATAATTAATAAGGGGATTTTTATACCTCTGCACTAGAATTTCAAATGCACGAATAGTGTTATTATGCTGAAATTCAAGTATTAATTCTTCGTCAGTTAAATCGTTCAGATTTTTATCTGTCAACTTCGGCTTATACTTATGGATAAAATGAATTGTTTCAAGAATTAGACAATAAAATACCTAAAGATATATAAAAATTAGAAAGTATTTTAGGTTTCTGATTAAATAAGGAAAATTTGTCTATTATATTGTGCACTTTTTAACAATACTTCAATTTAAAATTTCAGAGATCAAAAGGGCAATAACAGTTTTATTATCAATAGAAGTTGTTTTAATTAATAATTCTGCTTTGAGCAATGCTTCGGAAGCATTAAAAAGATCCCGGTCGGAAAAAATAGTTCTTGCATTTAAATAATTTTTATAATAGAATGGGTGAGTACCAACTATCCCGGCAGCAGCAAAATCAGAAAGTTTTTGTTCCTTAAGCTCCTTAACTCTGGAAAGCCCGGTAAAATACCTGGTTAGCATATAAATAATAAATGTTGGCTCTGCACCCTGATCTAATAAATGATAAGCTAATTTTATAGCTTCCGCTTTATTTTTACTACCCACCGCATTTTGAAGGTCAAAGATATTGAATTCTTTAAGTGCTGTAGAAAGGGCCTGGATATCATCAATACGAATTTCTTTCCTATCACCCAGAAAAGTAAATATTTTTTCCAGCTGCGACTCAATTAAGTTTCTATTGTCTCCTACAATATCAACGAGAAGTTGAGCATTTTCCTGGTTCAAGTTTTTACCGGCTGATTCACAAAAATCAATAACCCATTTAAGAAGATACTGACCTTTTAATTCCTTTGCAGAAAAAATATAATTCTTTTCGATTAGAACGGGGAAAGGTTCACTCTTAAACCCTGAAATAGCTCCATTATGAATAAGAACCAAAACTGTAAAATCCGGAGGAGATTTTAAATACGATGATAAATTCTTTTTATCTTTCACCTTTTCAAACTCCTTGAATACTATAAATTTCTTTTCCGAACCAAAAGGAAAAGCTAAGGCAAAATCCAGTACTTCAGATAATGTTTTATTCTCTCCATAAAAGACCTCTTTATCAAATTCAGAAGAAATAAACGGCTGAACTGCTTTTTCGACGGCTTTTAAACCTGCATCGAGAGAGAAACTATCTTCGCCAAAGAAATAATAAACAGGGAGTAAATTATTTTTATTTATTTTTTTTGATATTTCTAAAATCGAAGGAATACCTGCTTTATTTTTTGCCATTTGCTCCTTTTAATTTTTCATATTTAACAGCTTTAAAAATAAAAATCCATAAGCCACCCCATACAATTACTACAAGCACCCATCCAGGCAAATTTCTTCCCGGCAATGATTGAAATAGCGCCGATAGGAGCTAAGCGGGTTGATTTTCCTATTCCGAATTCAGCAATAATTAAAGGGACAGACCAAATAAGCAAAAAGACAACCCATGGGATAAGTAAGGAGCCCCCGCCGTTTTGTGCTACAACTCTAGGAAATCTCCATATGTTTCCTGTCCCCACCGCAATACCAATTGTAGCGATGATTAAAGACCATCTTGATGAAAAAAATTCTTCTTGTTTCATACAACTTAGGCTTAAATTAAGTCATAAATAATATGAACTGAACAGGTTACTCCATTTTGTTTACTTTAAAATGCCGATAAGATATAGTACCGTTAATAACCCGGGATTATTATTTTTTTATAGATTGTTTTTCAATCATCACTTCATTTATTACGACATCTTTTACAGGTCGATCATAGGGTTTTGTAGTTTCAACTTTGCTGATTTTATAAAGGACATCCATTCCGTTAATAACTTTTCCAAAAATTGTATGATGACCATTCAGCCATGGTGTTGGAACTGTAGTAATAAAAAACTGGCTGCCATTTGTATTAGGTCCGGCATTAGCCATAGCTAAATAACCCGGTTTATCGAAAGTTAGAGACGGAACAATTTCATCTTCAAATTTACCGCCCCATAAACTTTCTCCTCCTCTACCTGTTCCAGTAGGATCACCCCCCTGAATCATGAAATTATCGATTACTCTATGGAAAATTACATTATTGTAATAACCCTTTTTTGCGAGTCCTACAAAATTTTCAACAGTTTTAGGTGTTTTATCAGCAAAAAGTTCTACTTCGATATTACCCATATTAGTTTTAATTACTGCAACTAAAGTGGAATCTGTTTTTGATGAATCTGTCATTTTACTGCTTTCGTTATTGTTTAATTTATCTGATGGATTAGAATTTTTGCATCCTATTAAAAGGAAAATAAAAAGCAAAGAAAATCGGAACATCTTCATTATTTTTACTCCTATGGTTGAATAATATTTAATGATAATTAAAGCAATTATTAGAATTCCCAAAGCTATTCTATAGTATACAAAAAGAAAGGTAGTATTTTTTCTTAAATATTTAAGAAGGAAATCAATGGCTAGATAGCCGCTAATCCCGGAAACAATAGTTGAAATTATCAAATTCAATATCATTGAGGAATCAAGAAAAGCAAGGGATTGGTACAATTCGAGCAAACCGCTGGCTAAAACAGCAGGGAATGCTTAATAGAAAAGAAAACCTTGCAGCGGCTTCCCTATTCATACCGATAAACAGACCGCCTGTTATAGTTGTACCGGATCTTGAAGAACCGGGAATTAAAGCAAAACATTGAGCAAAGCCGATAATCAAAGCGTCTTTTACAGTTAAATCCTTAATATCTTTTTTTAATTTTGCTACCATTTCTGCTAGAGCGAGAACAATAGCAAGACCAATCAGACTCCCGGCTATTACATATAAATTTTTAGTTAAAGTGCCTTCAATTACATGTTTAAAAGCCAATCCGATAATAACAACCGGGATAGTTCCAATAATGATAAACCAGCCAAGCTTAGAATTCAGGCTTTGTTCTAAAAAACTTCTTCTTACAGAGATATTTTCCTTTAAAAAATCATTTATAATATTAATAATATCTTTCCAAAAATAGACCAGAACGGCAGCCATAGTGCCTAATTGAATGACAGCAATAAAAGCAGTCCATTGTTCCGGATGTTCCGGAGAAACGATATTCAAAAGTTTTCCAGCAAGTGTAAGATGACCGGTACTGCTAATAGGCAGAAATTCAGTTATGCCTTGAATAATTCCTAAAATGACAGCATCAAAAATGTTCAAAGTTCCTCCTTGCCTTTACGGCAACTAAAATCTATAAGTAAGTCCTAAATGTATACCAGCTGAGAAAGAATTAAAGTTTATATTTTCACCGGTAGCTCTATTAACCAAATAATCGCTACCATTTTTCGGCTTACCATTAAATTGATACTTAAGGTCAGCACCAACATTTACATAAATATTTCCGCTAAGAATGGTATTCCCATCTACTCTCAGAATAATTCCAACACCTGTTGATTTATATTTTGTAGAATAATCTATTCCAATTGTTTTCTCATCGGCAAAAACGAAAGGGATTCCGATTCCTCCGCCGAATTTAAATTCATATCCGGTTCCCCGAATAACATAATAATTAAGAATTGCAGGCATTAAAATATTGTAACTTAGATTATAAGTATTAAAATCCTGGTTAAAATTAAATGAATTTATCAAATAAGAAATTTCCAAACCGACCTGATAATTTTCTTTTAAAAACCTATCTGCTTCAACGGAAAAAATTATTGCGGAATTAAACGAACTCAATTGACCAGCAGCGTAAGTTTGGTTTAAATAATCTGTTAGTGATGGAGAGCTTATGAAGTCTATTCCCATGCTTCCCCTAATTTCTGTCTGCGCATGTAAGGAAAACGAGAATAGAACAAACAGAAATGGAATAAAGAGGGAATATTTCATATGATATAAAAATCCAGATTATTTTAATACCAATAGCTATAGAATTATTTTATTCTTGAATAGCTAAGTTATAATTCATCTACACTTGTTTCGACTACTTTGACCAGGCTTTCATGACGTCTGTTCAAAATAAGAAAAGAAAGAGTTCCTACAATAATAAACATAAAATATGAAATTATATGCGTTAAGAAAGCGTAAGACAAGCTGATAACTTCTCCAAATCCAAACAACATTAACACAGATTTGGCAAGGGCATGATATGAACCGGTACCTCCCGGAGTAGGAATTACAACTCCGATTCCACTTATACTCATTAGCACCCAAGCCATAGCAAAACTAACAGGTTTAATATTTTGCATAAACAAAATATAAAAGCCAAAGTAAGAACTTAACGCATAAAGAAGCATGATTAAAATGCTAAGTCCAAGAGTCAGAAAATAATTCTTTGCTCCTTTTAAGCTATTAAAGCCCTGAGTAAGCATTTCAAATATATGTGCTGTTTTATCAGCAGCTTTGCCGGATACTCTACCCATAGTTCTTACAATTATGCCATAAAAATGTTCTTTAAACCTTACTACAAGATAAATGAACAAAATAAAAAGGATAATTCCTGCCATAGAAATATATAGAGTAGACTTTAACCATGGGAAACTTGAGTATAAATCTTCCTGCCAGATAAAAGCGGAAATTAGAACAGAAAGGCCAAGAAAAATTAAATCGATTACTCTTTCGACAATAACTGCACCAAACATGGAGGAACTTGAAAGCCCTTCCCATCTGCCTACTAATACAGCACGGGTAATTTCACCCAGCCGTGGTATAATGCAGTTAACACCATACCCCACCATCAAAGCGCCGAATAGATTTTTAATTGAGGTATCATCTTTTACCGAATTCAAAATAATCTTCCATCTAACTGCTCTTAAGAAATGGGAGAATAGCAGGACAGCGGCAAATATAATAATCCAGATTAAAGATGCATTGTAGACAATGGCAAGGATTTTATTAAAATCAACATCATGAAATGCGATATATAATAAAACAATGGTTAAAATTAAAGAGAGTGCAAAGTTCAGCACTCCCTTTAAGTGAAGCTTCTTCTTATTACTGCCTGAGGTCAATAACTTTAGTTCCTTCCGGAGGGGAAAATGAAAATTGCGAATCGGCTAAGTCTTGATTCAATAAATAATTAGATAAATCAATGGTCATCAAAGAATTATTTTTTTCTTTAATTTCAATTTTTTTGATAAGATTATCATTATTTATCCACAGCTTAGCCTGATTAAAATTCAAATCCGATTCGTTCTTTGGTGTAAAAATCAGAATTTTATTACCATTTTCATTTGATTGATTTACATTAGATTTTGAAGGAAAATCATATATAATTTTATCAAATGAAAACATTGAAGCATCGGAATCATCATAATCGCTGATAATAACTTTTTTTTGTTTTTTATTATAATTCCAGTTTGTTGATCCGTTTGATACAATAGTAGAGGATTTAGTATCGAGCCTTATATTATTATCTTTTTTGAAGGAAAATTTACCGGAATTTTTTTTGTTATTTCCAAAATATTGTGAAAAATCGGCGGTAAATGATGAAATAGATTTATATTTATCCTGAATTTTTTCTAACAGTGAATTTGAATCATTTTGAGCTAAAATGTTAGTAAAAAATATTAAAACTAAAGTACTTAAATAAAATATTTTTTTCATCGTCTTCCTACTTATAATTAGTTAAAGATCACCATCTTTTTACAAATATCAATTTCTTTTGTTTCAAATTTAAGAATAATTATTAAAAATAAAGCGGGTATTAGTCATTCTGAAGGAATAATTATAATGATCTAATAATAGTTTCGAGCTGTTCTTCATTTTCTACCAAAACCGTACGTGCTTTGCTACCATCATTAGGCCCGACAATTCCTGCTTCTTCAAGCTGATCTACAATTCTTGCTGCACGGGAATAGCCCAGTTTCAACCTTCTTTGCAGAAGGGAAACGGAACCTTGCTGATGTCTAACAATAACGCGGGCTGCATCTTCGAACATAGGGTCAAGGTCTGATAAAAATCCTCCGGCAGCTTCTTTCTTTTTATCATAAAGAGAAGGGAGGAAATATGGTTTGGAATATCCCGGCTGGGAATAAATATAATTAGTTAATTTTTCAACTTCATCGGTAGAAATGAAAGCATTTTGAATTCTGGTAGGCTTCGGCTGCCCTGTTGGAAGAAACAACATATCACCTTTACCTAATAGCTGTTCGGCGCCATTCATATCAAGTATTGTTCTAGAATCAATTTTAGTAGCGACCTGATACGCAACCCTTGCACTAAAATTGGCTTTTATTACACCTGTAATAACATTTACAGAAGGTCTCTGAGTTGCGAGCACAAGGTGAATTCCAACAGCTCTTGCAAGTTGTGCAAGTCTTGCAATAGGTTCCTCAACTTCTTTTCCGGCGGTTATCATTAAATCTGCAAGTTCATCTATGATAACAATAAGATAAGGGATAGGATGATGTTTTATAAATTCCGTATCGTGAGGTTTTTTCTTAGGATCGGAAACCTTTTTATTGTAATCTACAATATTTCTAACACCGGATTTTGCTAGCTTATCATACCGTTTTTCCATTTCATATTCAACCGATTTTAATAGAAGAACAGCATTTTGCGGATTTGTTATTATTTCTTCGTCAAGATCAGGAGAGACTGCCAGATAATGTTTCCTCAGCTTATTATAAAATGACAGTTCAATTTTCTTTAGGATCTATCATTATTAGTTTTACTTCTGAAGGCTGTTTAGTATAAAGGAGGCTCGTAATAATCATATTTATGCCGACACTTTTTCCCGATCCGGTAGAACCGGCTATCAGAATGTGAGGCATTTTTGCTAAGTCAGTAATATAAACATCACCATTAATTGTTTTTCCAAACGCCATGGGAAGCTCTGCTTTGGATTCGGAAATTTTACCCAAAACAGACCTGGCATTAACCAGTGAAGATTCAGCGTTAGGTATTTCAACACCAATAGCACTTTTTCCAGGAATAGGGGCAATAATTCTAATTCCTCTTGCAGCCAAAGCCAGGGCGATATCATGTTCAAGTCCAACAATTCTGCTAATCTTGACACCGGGCGCAGGGACAATTTCATAAAGGGTTACAACCGGACCGGGGGTTACCGAAATATCTTCAATCTGAATATCAAATAGTTTCAATTTTTCTTTTAGAAGCTCTGCATTCCTTTTTAATTCCTCTTCGGCAACTTTGAAATCTACTTCAGGCAAGGGATCCAAAAGCTCAAGGCTCGGTCCCTTATAATTGATAATTTCTTCCCATTGATTGGGAAGATTAATTTCTTTATCCTTATCCAAAGGTTTTTGAATTTCACCGGTTTTTTCGAGGTCAACTTTTTTGTCTTCATCCGATACTATTTTATTTTCTTCCTGCTTTTGAGGAACATCATCTTTTCTTATAATCCTAATTTTTGTTTGTTCTTCAGCTTCACTTTCCATTAATTCTTCAGGTGATAATTCTCCATATTCCTTTTTCTTTTTTGGAAGAAGCTTTTTCTTTTTCTTCTCCTCCCTCAAGTCCTGAATCTTTTTTAATTTATCTATTTCAATTTCTTCCCTGCTTTTTTCCAATTCATCTTTTACTTTGTTAACGGAAGAAGAAAAGATTCCGGAAAAGAAATTGAATATTCTTTCAAGCTTTATATCAAAGGCAAAAATTAAAAGAGCAATAATAAGAGCAGATAATAAGATTATACTTCCAATACCCCCGAGTAACCGGCTGAATATCTCTCCTAAATAATAGCCTATATCACCGGATAATCTTCTATCAGTAATTAAATCCTGAACCCTAAGCACTCCAAAAATTGTAGATAGTATCAATCCAATTAAAATTAAAAAGTTGGAAGAATTGATTAAAAAATGGAAGTTTATTTTTTTAATAAAAGCAATCCCCCAGATAAAAAGCATAATAGGAAAAACAATTGAGAAATAACCAATCGTGGAATTAATAAAAATATCGGATATATTGGCGCCAAAAATCCCAAGCCAATTATAAGAACTATGTGCTCTCAATACGGAACCGGAATCCGAACCAAATATTTTAAATAAATCAGAGAATTCATAATGGTCAAATGGTGAGTATGATATGATACTTAAAAACAGTAGCAGGGCAATAACCGTTAAAAAGATTCCTACTATTTTTTTCTTTTTCTCCCTGGAAACAATAAAGAACCCGTTTCCATTTGATTTTGATGGACGTTTATTTTTAACTGTAACTTTCTTCTTTCTGGCAGCCATCTTTAAAAATTTAATTTGCGAATTCAAAAAACCGGATATTTAACCGACAGTAACTCTAACAGAAGACAATAATCTTAAAGCATTATTTGAAAAAACAGGAATTGCATCCAGCATATTTAGCTTACTGCAGTATTCAATATCTTCTTCAAATCCATTTTCAAGAAGAATCTGGCCGTGTTCAGTCTCTTTTAACATCTTCTTAATATTTTTTCCAAAAGATTTATTTAATGAAACACCTGCTTTTGAAGAATCGGAGATAGAAATATCTTCTTTAAGCTTTTGGACTTCAGTTATTAGTTTTCCGCCGCATATGATATCTTCCAACGAGATGGCGTTTCCTCTGCCCGAACATAATATTTCGACGTCTTTTCCTAGTTCAGCTAAATGTTTAGCAACAGCAGATAAATTAAGGTAAGAAGCAACAAAAAGGTTTTCAGAAAACTTTGCCTTAACAACTGCTCTGGAGCCATTAGTTGTATAAAATATTATCGATTTTCCGGATACTTTATCTTCAGTATATTCTAAAGGTGAATTTCCAAAGGTAAATCCCTCCACTTTTTTTGTATTTCTTTCTCCGCCGATGATAGTCTGACCTGTAAATAATCCTCCGGAAATCTTCACAGCAAACTCAACAGATGCAACGGGAATAATTTCCCTAGCTCCATTATTTAAAGCCGTTACTATTGTACTTGAAGCCCTAAGCACATCAATAACAACTATAGTTTTCGATGAAAAATAGAGCTCATCATAATTAAGATAGGAGAAAAGGAGATTAATCTTCATAACCGATTAATTTTTATTTATAAAAGGAAGTTTAACAACTTTAGCGGGAATTTCTTTACCTCTTATTAAAAAGTTCACTTCAGATCCTTCGGATGAATATCCGGCATTTATATACCCTAAAGCTATAGGTTTTTCAAGAACAGGGCTTACAGTCCCGCTTGTTATACTACCGATTTTATTTCCGTTAACAGTAATATCATAACCATGTCTAGGGAAAGCTTTCTCTTCTGAAATTAAGGGAGATAATTTTTTTGAAAGCCCTTCATCTTTGATTTTCAATAGTGATTCTTTCCCGATAAACTCATCTTTTTTCAATTTAGTTATCCAGCCAAGTCCTGCTTCTAAAGGATTTGTATCTTTATCGATATCATTTCCATACAAACAATAGCCCATTTCGAGTCTTAAGCTGTCTCTTGCAGCTAAGCCTGCAGGTTCAATATTGAATTCTTTACCGGAATCGAAAATAGAATTCCATATATTTTCAGCAATTGTTTCATTTCCTTTGAAATAGAGCTCATAACCTAATTCACCTGTATAACCGGTTCGAGAGATTATCATATCTACTCCGGCAATTTTGGAATTGGTGAAATGATAATATTCCATCATCTCCAGGCCCTGTTTTTCGGAATCAGAATTGTATAGTTTTTGAATAACAGCTTTGGAGTTAGGTCCCTGTACAGCAATTAAAGAGTACTCATCACTTAAATTATTTATTTCAACGTTGAAAATATTATTTTCATTCATCCATGCGACATCTTTTTCAATATTGGCAGCATTTATTACGAGCATAAATTTTTTATGGTCCATTTTATAAACAAGTAAATCATCTACAATCCCTCCGTCAGGATAACACATAGCAGAATACTGCACTCTGCCAGGAGATAATTTAGAAGCATCATTTATTGTAATATGCTGAACGAAGTCAAGAGATTTATCTCCCTCAATAAATACTTCTCCCATATGGGATACATCAAAAACGCCAACTGAATTTCTTACAGCTTTGTGTTCTGAAATAATGGAAGAATACTGCACCGGCATCTGGAATCCGGCAAATTCGATAATCTTGGCATTTAATTTTTTATGGATATTGAATAATTTAGTTTTTTTCATTTTAGAAATATCATCTCCCTGATTAAATTTAGTTAATTAAACTCGTTTGTTAATTCTTTTTGTGTCTTTTTTGAAAAGAATTTGAATTGAGCAAGTGGCATGGATTCATCTTCAACTACTTTCAACCTGACAAGGTATTTGAACTGTAATTTGGTTAAAGATTTAATTTCTCCGCTTTTTAACTTTTCAGCATCTTTAGGATGACATTTTATAATTAAGGATCTTTCCTTCGAACTCCTTCTAAATTTCTTCAACCAATCTTCAAGATCATAAATTAAATGAGAATGTTTAGTTAATAAACCGGTTCCCATACAATAAGGACAGACTTCTTTCATTGCCTGCATTATATTTTGCCGCACCCTCTGCCTGGTAATTTGTATAACACCAAAATCAGACATAGGAAGTACAGAAACTTTGGCCCGATCTCTCCTAAATTCTTTCCTTAGTTCATCGTAGACTTTTTTTCTATTTCTATCTTCTTCAAGATCAATGAAATCAATAACAATGATACCCCCTATATCCCTTAATCTAAGCTGCCTAGCAATTTCCCTTGCAGCTTCGAGATCAGTTTTTAACGAATTTAATTCCTGTTCTTTATTTTTAGCATATCTCCCGCTGTTGACATCGATAACAACCATTGCCTCCGTATGTTCAATAATTAAATAACCCCCGCTGGGAAGGGACACTTTTCTTCCCATTAAAGTCTTAATCTGTTCTTCTATTTTGAAAGAATCAAAGATCGAATGACCGGATTTAAATGATTCTATTTTATCAGCAAGTCCGGGTTGAACTAACTGTACATAATTCTTTATTTGTTTATAAAGCTTTCGGGAATCAATAAAAACTTTAGAAACATCAGGAGTGAAAAGGTCTCTAATGACACTTGAAGTTGTGCTTAAATCCTGATAAATAAGAGCGGGCGGAGTTTCAGATTTTACAGTTGCTTCAATTTCCTCCCATGTTTTTTTTAAGTTATTTAAATCATCCTGCAATGATTCTTCATTTTGATTTTTAGCAACAGTTCTAATAATTAAGACCATAATTTTTAGGAAGAATACTCCGAGCAATATACCTTAAACGTCTTCTTTCTCTATAATCATATATTTTTTTTGAGACTCCGATTTTACCGTCAAATGGAAGCAGAACGCAAAACCGTCCAGGCAAAGAGACGGATGAACTTACTCTAACGCCCTTATTATTAACAGGTTCTTTGGTGATTTGTACAATAATATCCTGTCCTTTATGTAATTTAGGAATCTCAGGTCTAGTTTGAGGCTGCTGCTGCTGTTTTTCTTTAAAATTGGGGTTTTCATTACTAGAAGCTTCATCATCTTCCTCAACATCCGAGTCATCGCCGAGAAGGTCTTGAAACTGTTTAGTGGATTCACTTATGTCAGAGAAATGTAGGAATGCATCATGCTTCATGCCTATATCGACAAAAGCGGCTTTAATACCGGGTAATACCCTGGCTACTTTCCCCAAGTAAATATCACCGACCATGCGCCGGTTTTCAGGATAATCAACAAAAAAGTCTACTAAATTTCCATCTTCCGTAATAGCAACCCGTGTCTGCGTAGTGGAAGAATTGATGATAATCTCTTTTCGCATATAGAATAAACTTTAATAATAAAATAATCCCGAAATAAACGGGACAAACTTTTCGAGCTAATCCCGGTTTATCCGGGATTAATGAAATTGGCCTTCTGTTTATAAATAATTCACCGTCATTTTTATAAAAACGGGAACCAAGTGATACTTGTGGTATCAATTGAACAAACAGTAAATTAAACTTGATAAATTCCAAAACAGCTATGTAACTATCTAACAATTTTAATTGAACCATAATTTTTGATTATATTAAAATCTTAATGATAAAATATCAGATATTTTTTTCTAATTACTCAAGTTATGCAATATCCTATTGATGAAAGATGACATCTTTACTTTCTAAAAGTTAGGCTTTAGCCGGACTTACATTTTAATAATAAATTGAACATGATTAATCTTTTTAAAGATATCATCTTTATATCAGAGTAACTTCAGTTAATTATTTTTTTTAAGATTTTTCTTTACCGTCTTCTTTTAAGAGCTCTTTTCTGCTTAAAGAAAATTTTCCATTTTCTACTTTTAGCAGTTTAACGGTGACCTTATCTCCTTCTTTAAAATAATCAGTAACTTTATTTACTCTTTTATTATCAATCTGAGAAATATGAAGCAAACCTTCTTTACCAGGTAGAATTTCGACAAAAGCTCCAAAATCCATAATTTTAGTTATGACACCGTCATAAATTTCGCCGACTTCAGGCGTAGAAGTCAGCTTTTTAATATATTCTTTACATTTAGTAGCATTTTCTTTATTTGGAGAAGCAATATTTATCTTACCATCATTGTCAATATTTATTTCCACACCAAATAGTCTTTGCATCCCTTGAATTGTTTTTCCACCGGGACCAATAACCGCACCAATTTGATCGGTTTCTATCTGCATAGTAATCAACCTAGGAGCCAAAGGAGAAATAGAATCTCTAGGTTGAGTAATAGCTTCGTTCATTATATTCAAAATATGATATCTTCCTTCTTTTGCCTGAAATAAAGCTCTCTGCATAATTTCAAAAGAAATTCCTTGAATTTTAATATCCATTTGAAAAGCAGTGATACCCTCTTTAGTACCTGCAACCTTAAAATCCATATCACCTAAATGATCTTCATTTCCAAGGATATCAGATAAAATAGCGAATTTTTCATCTTCTTTAATAAGTCCCATTGCAATTCCGGCAACAGGTTTTTTAATTGGCACCCCGGCATCCATTAATGCTAAAGATCCCGCGCAAACCGTAGCCATAGAAGAAGAACCATTTGATTCGAGGATATCAGAAATGATTCTGACGGTATAGGGAAACTGGTCTTCAGAGGGGAACATAATTTTTAATGCTCTTTCGGCAAGATTTCCATGTCCTATTTCTCTTCTGCCAACACCGGTCATTCTACCAACTTCACCAACACTAAAAGGAGGAAAATTGTAATGGAGCATAAATTTTTTACTATATTCTTCTAATAATCCATCAACGGTCTGTTCATCATTTTTAGTTCCAAGAGTAATAGTTGTTAAACTTTGTGTTTCTCCTCTTGTAAATAAACTTGAACCGTGAGTTCTCGGAAGAATCCCCAGTTCTATAGAAATCGGACGAATCTGAGTAGTATTTCTACCATCGAGACGAATACCATCAGATAAAATTCTTTCCCTCATTAAGTCTTTTTCAAGATCATGAAGTATCTCTCCAATTATTTTTTCCTGATCGGGATATTTTTCAGACAAAGTATTTTTTACATTTTCAGCCAATTCTTTGTTTTTAGAACTTCGTTCTTCCTTTGAAAGAACCGAATACACGATTTCTTTTAATTTATCTTTAGCTAATTGGTTGACATCATTTTTAAGAGATTGATCAATAGATTTTTCAGGAACATCTCTTTTCTGCTTATTTATTTCTTTTGCTAATTCAAGCTGAAGATTGACAAGCTTTTTGATTTCACCCTGTGCAAATTTTAATGCATCGAGCATCACATCTTCGCTTATTTCATTTGATTCTCCTTCCACCATCATAATTGAATCGGAAGTACCGGCTACTACTAATTCAAGATCACCTTCTTTAATCTGTTGATGTGTAGGATTTACGACAAACTGTCCATTTATTCTACCAACCCTAACTTCAGCAACCGGACCATAAAAAGGGATATCAGAAATAGTTAAAGCAGCAGATGCACCGACTGCAGCAAGAACATCGGTATCGTTTTCACCATCATATGAAAAAACGAGAGCTACAATTTGAGTTTCATTATTGAATTCCTTTGGAAAAAGAGGTCTAATCGGTCTATCCACTAACCTTGCGCTTAAAATTTCCTTTTCGGTGGGGCGTCCTTCCCTTTTAATATAACCACCAGGAAATTTACCTGCAGCCGAAGTTTTTTCTCTGTATTCGACCTGTAAGGGGAAGTAATCCATATCTTCCTTTACCTGTTCGGCAGCCACTGCAGTAACAAGCACCATACTTTCACCATATTGAACCATTACAGCACCATTAGCTTGTTTGGCGTATCTCCCGGACTCTATGGAAAATTTCTTCCCGCCAAATTCTAATTCTTTTACTACTTTCATCATTAACCTTTACTACTTTCTTATATTTAATTCTTTAATAATTGTTCTGTATCTTTCTATATCTTTTTTCATCAAATAATTTAATAATCTTCTCCTCTTACCAACCATCGTCAATAAACCTCTCCTGGAATGATGATCTTTTTTATGAACATTGAAATGGCCCGTAAGATCATTTATTCTTTTCGTTAGAAGAGCTACCTGGACTTCTGCTTTCCCGGAATCTTTCTCATTGCTTCCAAAATTCTTAATTAACTCCTGTTTTTCTTCTTTAGTCATTTTTATTTATCCTTATTTTATTATACGATATAACCCCAGAGCACCTTAAATACGCGGCGACCGGGATTAATTATTTTTTTATCAAACTAATTTATTTAATATTTCCAATCCTAATTCTTTATCTTTATTCATTTGTTCAATTAAATCACTAGCGGAATTATATTTAATTTCTCCTCTAATCATTTCAATAATATTTACCGTAACGAATTTTCCGTAAATATCTTTATCAAAATCATAAATAAAGACCTCAGGAATCACAACACCGTCTTCATAAAAAGTCGGTCTTTTTCCAACGCTTAGTAGACCGGAAAATTTGTTGTTATCTACTATAAATTCTACGGCATATACACCCAATGCAGGAAGAAGCTTATGTTCATCCTCTAGCCGTATATTAGCCGTTGGAAAGCCAAGTTCTCTTCCTCTTTTATCACCTTTTACAACAGTACCGCTAAATCCGTAATGCCTACCCAGAAATTCAGCAGTTAATTTTACATTTCCATTAATTAAAGATTGACGAATTTCGGAACTACTGATTATTTTATCATTTAATTTAAATGCTCCGACGCTAGAAACATCAAAGTTAAATTCTTTACCAAATCTCCGTAAAGTTGTTTCATCACCGCCGCGCCCTTTTCCAAAATGATGGTCATGCCCAATAATTATCTCTTTAAGACCAATATATTTAATAACATAATTTTTAATAAAATCTTCAGCTGTAATTAGAGAAAAATCTTTAGTGAATTTAATTACCAGGAGATTTTGCATTCCTAAAGACTGCAGAAGGAATGATTTTTCACGTAAAGTCGTTAAAATTTTGACATCAGAATTTTTAGAAAGAACTCTCCTTGGATGAGGGTCGAAAGTAATTAAAAAACTTCTACCATCATTTCGTGACGTTTTTTCAATAGTTCTATTTACAATTTCTTTATGACCTAAATGAATACCATCAAAAGACCCGATAGTCAAAAAGGTATTTTCATTTCTTTCTATTTCAGAGAACTCATGGAATATTTTCATAAAGTACTTAATCTAAGACAATAAGCCTATTAATATATGGTTTTTTTGATTGAAAATGAAGCGGTTGAGCAAGTTCAAGATCGAGTTCAAGTTCGGGTAAATTCATTCTTTAATTTAATTTTATTTCTAAATTCATCTACAGATAAAGCATTTTCAATATTATAGCTGCCGATTTGAGTTCTTTTTAAAGAAGATAATACAGCACCGCAGCCTAAACATTTGCCAAAATCATCTGCAATTACTCTAATATAAGTACCTTTGGAACAGGAAATCTCAAAAAATATATCCGGCAGATTTATTTGTGTTATATTAAATTTTGAAACCAAAACTTTTCTTGAATCTCTTTCTACTTCTTTACCTTTTCTTGCAAATTTATACAAAGACTTCCCTTTATACTTTAGAGCAGAATACATAGGAGGGACTTGAGAAATTTCACCAACAAATTTTTCTTTTTCTTTTAGAATTAATTCTTCAGTAATACCGGTTAAAGGTTTTTCTACAATCACATCAGTTTCCAGATCCATAGAAGGAGTTGCTTTTCCAAGAGTAATTACGCCGGTATAAGTTTTATTCAAATTCTGAAACAGGGAGATTTCTTTAGTTTTTTTCCCGGTACATATGATCAAAAGACCGGTAGCCAGGGGGTCTAAAGTTCCCGCATGCCCAACTTTTTTAACTCCGACAGCATTTCTAATTTTATGAACGACATGGAAAGATGTCCACCCGAAAGGTTTATCTATTAGAATAGTTTGGCCTAAATGGAAGTCAAAGTCAGAATAATCATGCGTTTCATTCGTTATCATCTTCTTTGTGAATTTTTTTTATTAAACCTTCAATTTTTTCAACATAATCAAGAGTATCATCAATAAAGAATTTCAATTCCGGAGTAAACTTAATTTTTATTCTTGAAGCAAGAAGAGATCTAATAAACCCGGTTTTCAATTTAATTTTTTCTAAAACCTCTTCTCTCTTTGATCTATCAAAGACGGAAATATAAATTTTAGCGATTTTCAAATCAGCGGTTACTTTAACATCAGTAATCGTAACAAATCCTATTGCACGACTTGGCAGCTTATTTTGAAGTTCGTGAAGAAAAATAAGGCTAACTTCTTCTTTTATTAATTTTTCAACTCTTTCAGTTCTTCTAGACATATCTATTCAAATCTAATTTAGGCTAACTTCTTTTTAGTTTCTACTATTTTATAAGCTTCAATAACATCACCAACTTTAATATCATTATAATTTGCAATGTTAAGACCGCATTCATAACCTGCGTCAACTTCTCTAACATCATCTTTAAACCTTTTAAGGGAAGCGATCTCTCCGGTATGAATTACAATACCCTCCCGAACTAATCTAACCTTACTATTTCGTGAGATCTTTCCTTCCTGAACGTAACATCCGGCTACAGTACCAATTTTGGGAACTTTGAAAGTTTCTCTTATTTCTAGAGTGGCTGTAACTTCTTCCGAAATAAGAGGAGAGAGTAAACCTTCGAGTGCAGCTTTAACTTCGTTAATTGCATCGTAAATAACATTATAGAGTCTGATATCCACATTTTGAGCTTCGGCAAGTTTACGTGCATTAAGATGGGGTCTAACATGAAAACCAATAATAATAGCATCGGATGCATCCGCTAAAAGGACGTCACTTTCAGAAATACCACCAACACCTTTATGGATAACCCGTACAACGACTTCTTCATTAGATAATTTCATTAATGAATCGGAAAGAGCTTCGACCGATCCGTCAACATCACCTTTAACAATAAGAGGGAGTTCCTTAACTCCACCTATAATAATTTGTTTTCCAATTTCTTCAAGAGTTATATGATGGACTTGTTTCTGATCTTGTTCGCGTTTAAGCTGTTGACGTTTTATACCAATTTCTCTGGCTTGTCTTTCAGATTCTACAACAACAAAAGTATCGCCTGCTTGAGGCGCACCTTCAAAACCTATAACCAGGACAGGAGTAGCGGGTGGAGCTTCATCAACCTTATTCCCGCGTTCATCAAACATAGCTCTAACTTTACCTTGATAAATTCCGGCTACAAAAGGATCTCCAATCTTTAAAGTTCCCTTTTGAACTAAGATAGTACCGGTAATACCTCTGCCTTTATCTAGTTCGGACTCAACAACAGTTCCGCGGGCATTTCTATTAGGATTAGCTTTTAAATCCAGTAATTCAGCTTCCAAGAGAATAACCTCAAGAAGATTATCAACATTCAATCCTGTTTTTGCAGAAACTTCAACGCACTGATATTTACCACCCCAATCTTCTACAAGAATCTTCCTATCAGCGAGCTGCTGTTTAATCTTATCGGAATTAGCACCTGGCTTATCTATTTTGTTGATAGCAATAACAATGGGCACATTTGCAGCTTGAGCATGATTTATAGCTTCAACTGTCTGCGGCATAACTGCATCATCAGCAGCAATAATCAGCACTACAATATCGGTAAGCTGAGCGCCTCTGGCACGCATAGCGGTAAAAGCTTCATGGCCGGGAGTATCGAGAAAAGTTATCTGCTTTCCATTACCAACGTCAACTTTATAAGCTCCAATATGCTGAGTAATTCCGCCTGATTCACCTGCAACAACGTTAGTTCTTCTAATATAGTCGAGCAAAGATGTTTTGCCATGATCTACATGTCCCATAATAGTTACAATAGGCGGACGGAATTCTATTGTTTCCGGAGAATCTTCAAAATCTTCTAAGGCTTCTGCCGTATATTCTTCCTGGAATTTAACATTGAAACCAAATTCATCTGCGACGAGAGTAATAGTATCAACATCAAGTCTTTGATTAATAGATACCATTAAACCAAGCTCAATAAATTTTTGAATAACATCACTGACAGGAACGCCCATTAGATTAGCAAGTTCGCTGACAGCAATAAATTCATTTACGGCAATAGTTTTTAGTTCATGGCTTTTTTCTTCAAGTCTTCTTTCTTCTTCTGCCTCTCTCTCTCTTCTTTTCTTTTTTCTTGCGCTGGCTCTACCGGAGGCAACAGAATCATCGATGCTCAGAAGAGTTTTTTTGATAGCAGCTTTAACTTCTTTTTCATCTATTTCAAATCTCTTAATCCTTTTTCTTTTTTTAGCCGGAGCCTGTTCTTCAGTCTGATCTGCAGGTTTTTTTCTAGGTTTTGGTTTTTTCCGTTTCTTTTTAGGTTTACCATCCTTATCCTGATCATTTTCAGAGAGAACGGTTTTCTTTTCCTTGTCTTTGGGTTCACCAAGATCCATTTTCCCGACTACTTTAAGGCCTCTTTTCTTATCTTTCTCTATTTCGCTAGGTGCTTTAAACTCCGGTTCACTTGATTCCTTACTTTCTTCAACTTCTGCTTTCTCTGAAGACGGTTCTACCGGAGCGGCAATTTCTTTTTCAATTATTTCAGCCTGAGCACCTTCCTCAACAGCTTCAACTTTTTGGTCCTGTACCTGTTCTTCAACAGGGACTTCCACAGCCTCTTCTTCTCTTAATTCTTCAATTTTTTCAGGTTCCGGTTGTTGAACCGCAACTTTTTCCTCTTCTTCTTTTACTTTATCTTCGTGTTTTTTGTTAAACTCGGCTATTTTTTTATAATGTTTTTCGGCTTTTTCAATATCTTTTTTAAAATGGGCATTGATATCCGTAATCATTTCATCCGTCAGCATAGACATATGCGACTTTACATCATGCCCCTTCTTCTGTAGAAATTCCAAAAGATTTTCAGCAGCAAGATTATATTCCGACGCTAATTTATAGACTCTCAATTTCTTTGATTTCGTCTCTGGCATTATAACTACCTATCCTATTATTAATTCGAATTTATTCGATTCTATTCTTCTTCTTCAAACTGTGATTTAATTATTTCAATAATTTCATTAATTTTATCTTCATCCAGCGTTTCAATTTCTTTTAATTTTTCAGGGCCTGCGGTTAATACTTCTATAGCAGTATCATACCTGTTATTTATTAAAGTTTCATAAATTTCACTTCCAAGTTCTTCTTTAAGGTCGATTAACTCAATATCCTCATCATATTCTTCAAAAGGTTTTTCTTCCCTAAGAATTTCAATTTCATAACCGGTTAGTTTCATGGCGAGTCTAATATTGACGCCATTCCTTCCAACAATTAAAGAGACTTGATCGGAATCAGCTGTAACCACAGCTTTTCTATCAACTATATCCAATTCAATTTGTTTCAATTTAGCCGGAGCGAGGGATCTCTGGATAAAGATAATCGGGTCTTCAGAGTAATTGATAACATCGATATTTTCATTATTTAATTCTCTAACTATTGCATGAATCCTGACACCTTTCATTCCGACGCAAGCTCCGACAGCATCTATTCTGTT
The DNA here is from genome assembly GCA_963848195.1 of uncultured Ignavibacteriales bacterium. Classification (GTDB taxonomy): domain Bacteria; phylum Bacteroidota; class Ignavibacteria; order Ignavibacteriales; family Ignavibacteriaceae; genus CAVQBP01. The sequence continues at coordinate 556,214 of CAWKCY010000005.1, forward strand.
ATCCTGAGATTCTACGGCTACTTTAGCTCTTTCGCCGGGTTCTCTGGCAATGGCTTTAATGTCAATTATTCCATCATAAATTTCAGGAATTTCAATTTCAAACAATCTCCTCAAAAACATATTATCAGATCTTGAAATAATAATTTGCGGCGAACTTGTACCTTTCCTTACTTCTTTTACTATAGCTCTAACCGTATCACCTTTTTTATATTTTTCATATGGAATTTGTTCATTTCTCGGAAGAAGGAGTTCATTTTTATTATGATTTACCAGTATATCATTTTTTCTTATTTGATATATATCTCCTACAACTATTTCTCCGAGCAGTTCCTGATATTCATTATAAATAATATCTTTTTCTATTTCTCTAATTTTCTGGTTAAGATTTTGTTTTGCCAGTACAATCAATCTTCTTCCAAAGAAAGCGAGGTTTAATTTTTCGACATAATCTTCACCAACCTCAAGCTCTTCATCATTACCTTTTGAATTTACTTCTTCAATACTAATCTGAGTATTAGGATCTTCAACTTTTTCAACAATTTCTCTTTCAAGAAAGATTTCAATATCTCCTTTATCCATATTAACAACAACATCATATTTGGCTTCTTCGCCGAATTTTTTTCTTACAAGCATTCCGAAAATATCTTCAATAATTCCGGCAAGCACATCCTTATCAATCCCTTTTTCCCTTACCATTTGGGCAAAAGATTCTACTATATCGAAATTCATTTCTTTATTTCCTCCATTAAGAAAAACTTGCTATTACTATAGCTTTTATTATATCGTTAAAGATAATTAAAATTTGTTTATTATTTGACAAAAAAGTCAATTCATTGCCGGATACATCAATAAGCTTCCCGGTTAATTCTTTAATTTCCTTATTCTGGTTATAAGAGATATCAAATTTGCGATTTATGTGTTTGGGATATTGTTTCAAAAAGATTAAAGGCCTATCAGTTCCGGGTGAAGAAACATCCAGCCTGTAGTTCGATTCAATAATATTTTGCTCTTCGATCACAGAATTCATATCGCGACTAACTTTAGCACAGTCTTCGGCAGATACGTTCTTTTCGCCATCAATAAATATTTCAATAACCCTATTTTTGTCATTACCACGTAAGACCATATCGATAAGGAAAAAACCGTTTTTTTCGACTGTATCAGCGGCAATATCTCTAATATTTTTTTCAAAAAAATCCATACAAACAAAAATCGCCCATTAATGGGCGAAAAGAGTAGGTAAATTTAATACAAAATATTTCAATTTGCAAGGGAATGAGGAAATGAATGGATGAATGAATGAATGAATGAATGAATGAATGAATGAATGAATGAATGAATGAATGAATGAATGAATGATTAATAGAAACCAATTGTTGTGCTGGCTGGTTCGAGCTTGTTGTTTTAATGCCTCTTTTGCGAAACGGAGTTTCGCGTTACATGACAGATATGTTGTGACACTTTACAATAATATATTTTTTAATATTATTTAACGTCACTTTTTAACCATTTATTTATACTTAGATGTTATCAAAATATCTAATAGATAAGAAATGAATAAAAGACAAAAAAGAACCATCATAATAGGTTTGATAATAATTGCTGCAGCAACTATTATCTGGTTAATTAGCGGCGGGGCAATATTTACAAAGACACAGGTCTTAATTGAAAAAAAGGACGTGTTATTCGGAACCACCTACAAAGAATGGCAGAATAAATTTATTTGGGGATTAGATCTAACATTAATCATATCGGGAATAGCAGTTTTAGTTTCGGGAGTTTTATTTTTCATTTTTAAAAAAAAGGGAAACAATGAAAACACTATTTAAAATTATATATTTAGTTTTAATTCTTTTTATTACAATTTCTGCCCAAAGCTTTGAAGTAAAAGCAAGCGGTACACAAACATTTTCATTTGCCGATGAAAGTGGTAGAAACCAGGCAACATTCCACAGCACTACTCCTTTTGAGGAAATAAACGGATTAACAACCGATATCAAAGGTAAAGTGACATTTGATGTTAAAGATTTTGCGAATACTTTAAAAGGAGAATTTACAATTCCTGTTGCAGCACTGAGAACAGGAATAAAAAAAATGGAAAGTGACCTTAGAAGCTCTTCCTGGCTTGATGCGGATAAATACCCGTTAATTACATTTAAGATAGTGAAAGTAAGCGATGTTCAAAAAATTGAACCGAATAAATTAAGTGCTACTGTAACAGGAGATTTTACAGTTCATGGAGTTACAAAACAAATAGCAACACAAGACACAATTACATACCTGGACGAAAGTGAAATGACCAGAGCAAGGATGCCTGGTGATCTTTTAGGAGTTCTTGCAAACTTCGATATCAATTTATCAGATTATAATGTCGAACATTTACTATTAGGAAAAAGAGTGTCAAATGATATTCAAATAAAAGTGAACGTAGTAGGTACAACCAAATTTTAATCAAAGGGAACATCATGAAAATATTTAATAGTTTCTTAATACTGATATTTATTATTTCTTTTTCAGAAATGGGTTACTCCCTTCCAAGGTTTGCATTAAGAATGGGTGGAACTTGTGCAGATTGTCATATAAATCCTACAGGAGGCGAATTAAGAAATAAGGGAGGTTTCCATTTCGAGAGAAATGTACTTCCAATGTTTTCAGCACATAAAGATATTAAGCTGGATGATCAGATAGGTGAAAATATTTTATTCGGTGTAGACTATAGGACGCAATATTTATATTCACAGGAATTTAAGAGAACCGATTTCCAGAAGATGAGCGGATCAATTTATACCGATGTTAAAGTTGATGATAAAGTAGACATTTACGGTACATATGATTTAATTAATCAATTCTGGGAAGTTTATGGGGTAGCTCATTTTCTTCCGAATGACAGCTATATAAAAGTCGGCACTTATTCACCCAATTATGGGGTTAGGGTTGATGATCATACTGCATATACACGTGGAGGTGATCTGGGATTTATATTTAATTCCACTCAAGGACTTATCTATCAGCCTGGTTTTACAGAAACCGGTATAGAGGCAGGATTATATTTATCTGATTTTGCTTTTTTAACCGCGAGTGTCGGAAATCCGCATCCGGGATTCCTAGCGTTTGATCCTTCTTACACAGCGAGCTTACAGCTTACCCCGGTTATTGCAAATAAGATTCCGCTGCTTATCGGAGGATCTTATACTACATTTGACGGTACATTAGGACCTCTCATATTCAAAACATATCCGAAGGTAAATATGTACGGAGGATTTTTAGGATTTGGAATTGGAAATTTTACACTAATCGGAGAATATGATATTGCAAATGATCTGGAAGTGAAGGATAAATCAACAACCGCTCTTAATGGTCAAGGGGGATTATCAAATAGTTAAGGGATTAGAAGCAGAGGTAAGGTATGACAGGTTTGATCCGAATAATGATGTTACGGATGATGAGCTTTCAAGGTGGATAGTAGGATTTGAATTTTATCCGTATAGTTTTATTGAAATAAGGCCGCAATACAGGATCCAGTCGGAGACTCCGGCAGTTGATAATAATTCATTTATAGTTCAATTTCATTTTTATTACTGAAAAGGTAAAGGATGTTATGAATCCTCTACGAGGATTTGGGGGAGTGAGGTGGAATTAGTTTTCTACAATAATTGTGTCCTCTACGAGGACTTTGGAAAAAAGTTTCTACAATAATTTTGATCTTTGGGAGGTTATTAGAAAAAAGTTTCTACAGTAATTGCAACTTCTGCGAGGTTTTGGGGGAGTGAGGTGGAATTGGTTTTCTACAATAATTGTGTCCTCTACGAGGACTTTGGAAAAAAGTTTCTACAATAATTTTGACCTTTGGGAGGTTATTAGAAAAAGGTTTCTACAGTAATTGCAACTTCTGCGAGGTTTTTAGAAAAAGGTTGATGTCATCTTTGCTTATTATTTTTTTCTATAGACTTGTGTTGAAGAGGCTTGAGCGGCAGAAGTAATAATAATTTCATTTATATTTACATGAGAAGGTCTTGTTGCGGAAAATAGAACAGCTTCGGCTACATCTTCCGCAGATAATGGGGTTATTCCATCATAGACTTTTTCTACCTTTTCTTTATCACCTGAAAATCTGACATCACTAAATTCTGTTCTTACCATACCGGGATCAACAGTAGATACTTTAATATTTTTATCAAGAACGTCTAATCGTATTGATTGTGTTAAAGCATTCACCGCATACTTGGTAGCGCAGTAAACGTTACCGTTTAGATAAACTTCATGGCCTGCAGTTGAACCGATATTTATTACATGACCTTTTTCTCTTTCAACCATACCGGGCAGAATCATACGTGTAACATATAAAAGTCCTTTAATATTTGTATCAATCATTTCCTCCCAATGATCGATTTCACCTTCATAAAGTCTGGAGGAACCTCTTGCAAGCCCTGCATTGTTAATTAGAATATCTATTTGCTTCCAATCTCCGGTAAGATTATCAAAAGTATTTTTTACGTTTTTATAATCCCTAACATCAAGTTCGAGGGTTAGAACTTTTGAACCATAATCTTTTTTCAAAGATGCAGAAAGATCATTAATTCTATCCAAACGCCTTGCGGCTAATATGAGGTTTGCGCCTTCTTTTGCAAAAGTTATTGCACATGCTTTTCCAATTCCTGAAGAGGCACCGGTAATGAGAACAATTTTATTTTTTAATGATTCCATTTCTCCCTATTAAATTTTTTTAAAATATGAAATTAAGGATAATTTTTAAAAGTGAAAAATATTTCATAGAAAAATATTTCGGCGTGTGGAAACATTATTACATTCTTATATATAAACAGGGAGTGGGTAGATACATAAAGATAAGGTAATAAGGTTTCTGTTGGTCAGGGGTAAGCAGGGTTACTAAGGTTGCAACAAAAAATAAGGTTTTTAGGACGGATTATAGGTGAAAAAAATAAGGCTTTTGAGATACGAGGATTTTGAGAATGGCGAGTCTCTTACTACAATAATGGAACATCTACGATGTTTTTAGGACGGATTATAGGGCGGGTGAAAAAAATAAGGTTTTTTGGACGGATTATAGGGGTAGGTGAAAAAAATAAGGTTTTTGAGACTTCGGAAGTTATTAAAATGCTCCGGGGATTTTGTGGCCGCACTTATAGCAGCATCCGTTTTCTATTTTATTCATTAAAACATCGTGCCAGTCTCTTTTGATTAAAGTAGAATTGCAGTTGGGGCAGTAAGTATTTTGACCTTCGATATCGTGGATATTGCCTACATAGCAGAATTTTATCCCCGATTTAATTGCAATATCCCTGGATTTTTGTAAAGTGTAATGAGGTGTTCTGGTTTTATCTTTCATTTTAAAATCAGGGTGAAAAGCGGTGAAATGAAGGGGAATGGAATCACCTAAATTTTCGACAATCCAATCACATTCTCTTTGAATTTCTTCAGAAGAATCATTTTCATCCGGAATTAACAAAGTTGTAATTTCAAACCAGACATCAGTTTCATTTTTTAGCCAAACTAAGGTATCCAGTACATCTTTTAAAGAAGAAAAAGTCAACTTGTTATAAAATTTTTCAGTAAATCCTTTTAGGTCAACATTAGCAGCATCGATATATTTATAAACATCTTTCCTTGCATTTTTATCTATATAACCGGCGGTTACCATTACGGAATTTATACCTTCATCTCTTGCAATTCTTGAGATATCAATGACATATTCTCCAAAAATAGTGGGGTCATTATAAGTATATGCAATTGAAGGAACTTTATATTGTTTTGCCAGATTTACAACGTCTTGCGGAGAAGAATCCATTGAATTTGAATCGTCCAATTTAGCTTTACTAATAGACCAATTTTGGCAGAATTTGCAGCCAAGATTACAGCCGGCGGTTCCAAAACTTAAAATTGATGTGCCCGGATAAAAATGATTTAGAGGTTTTTTTTCAACGGGATCAATAGCAAAACCTGTAGGTCTGCCGTAGCCGATAGTATAAAGTTTACCACCGATATTTTGGCGGATAAAGCAAAAGCCGGGCTGTCCTTCACCAATCTTACAATAACGAGGGCAAAGAGTGCATAAAATTTTGTTTTTTTCGGCAGGTTCCCACCAATCGGCTACTTTTAATTCATCTATATTTCTGTCAATTATTTCCATCGTATCTAATAATATTATTCTAATGACTAAAATAATTTCTTAATTGAACAGATGAAAGTTATATTTTGGTAACTATGGTCTAGGATATTTTGTAATTACTATTTTACTTACTACAATAATGGAACATCTACGATGTTCTATTAGATACGCAACTATATTTATGAACTTAGTCAAAGACAGACAGAATTCAATAATTTCGCTCTCTATTATTATCTGCTCTAACCGGCAATCTTTGTGTGTCATTTTTGTCAATTTTTGAGAATTGTTTAACTGAAAAGGATGAATTTTTTAGTCGTTCTTGAGGTTCTGTTTACCTGGAGTTACCCTGGAGTTATCTTGGGGTTATCTTGGAGTTACCCTGGGGTTACCCTGGAGTTGCCTTAGAGATTGAATGGAGGTGAAATAGGGATTAAAAATGGGAAAATAGTGAGTGACAAAAATGACAAATGGTTGGTAAAAAAGTAGTAGAATATTTTTAAGATACTTATAAACCTATTCCGGATAAAAAACAAAATTAGTCACAGAAAGTCGGACTCCTTCAGGTTATCCGTTGGATAAAGAGGGTGTGTGAAAACCGTTAAAACGGTTAGTAAAAGTTTCGTTTTTGTTTCATATTCCAACGGTTAAAACCGTTGGTTAATGATATTCACACAAGGCTCTAAATCAAATCCGTTGGATAAATCCAACGGCAATGGATAATTCACACGGGCTCTTAATCAAACCCGTTGGATAAATCCAACGGCAATGGATATTCACACGGGCTCTTAATCAAACCCGTTGGATAAATCCAACGGCAATGGATAATTCACACGGGCTCTTAATCAAACCCGTTGGATAAATCCAACGGCAATGGATATTCACACGGGCTCTTAATCAAACCGTTGGATAAATCCAACGGCAATGGATATTCACACGGGCTCTTAATCAAACCCGTTGGATAAATCCAACGGCAATGGATATTCACACGGGCTCTTAATCAAACCTGTTGGATAAATCCAACGGCAATGGATAATTCACACGGGCTCTTAATCAAACCCGTTGGATAAATCCAACGGCAATGGATATTCACACGGGCTCTTAATCAAACCCGTTGGATAAATCCAACGGCAATGGATATTCACACGGGCTCTTAATCAAACCCGTTGGATAAATCCAACGGCAATGGATATTCACACGGGCTCTTAATCAAACCCGTTGGATAAATCCAACGGCAATGGAGAATTCACACGGGCTCTTAATCAAACCCGTTGGATAAATCCAACGGCAATGGATAATTCACACGGGCTCTTAATCAAACCCGTTGGATAAATCCAACGGCAATGGATATTCACACGGGCTCTTAATCAAACCCGTTGGATAAATCCAACGGCAATGGAGAATTCACACGGGCTCTTAATCAAACCCGTTGGATAAATCCAACGGCAATGGATATTCACACGGGCTCTAAATCAAACCGTTGGATAAATCCAACGGCAATGGAAATTCACACGGGCTCTTAATCAAATCCGTTGGATAAATCCAACGGCAATGGATAATCACACGGGTTCTAAATTAAATTATAAAATTTATTATTTGTGTAAGTGTATTGAAAACCTGTAACAAATCTGATATATTCCCAATATTAATTGACAGATCTTATTGGGAAATATATACCTGGAGAATAGATGTTGAACTCAATTTCTTCTGAAGGAACTAATAACATTGAGATTTGGCCTGGTTTGTCATACAAAGAATGGAAGGAAACATTAACAACCCTTCATATGTGGACACAGATCGTAGGTAAAATACGTCTTATCCAGAACCTCTGGGTTAACCATTCCTGGCATACGAGTCTTTATGTTACTACACGCGGTCTCACAACTTCACCAATACCTTATAAGACCATGACTTTTCAGATTGATTTTGATTTCATTGAACATAAGCTAATAATCCAGACCAGTAAAGGTGAGATTAAGATGATGCAGCTGGTTCCGCGTTCAGTTGCAGATTTCTATGGAGAGCTGTTTTCAAAATTAGAAGAATTAAATCTTAATCTTGAAATTCATGCAGCTCCTAACGAAGTAGCTAATCCGATAGAATTTGAGAAGGATATAGAGCATGCATCTTATGACGCTGATTACGCTAACCGGTTTTGGCGAATACTTATGCAGGCTGATAGAGTATTAAAGGAATTCCGTTCCCGTTTTATAGGTAAATGCAGTCCGGTACATTTTTTTTGGGGAAGCTTCGATTTAGCAGTCACGCGTTTTTCCGGTCGTAGAGCACCGGAGCATCCCGGGGGTATTCCTCATCTTCCTGATTGGGTAGTGCGGGAAGCCTACTCTCACGAGGTGAGCAGCTGCGGTTTTTGGCCGGGAAATGAAGCAATTCCGAAACCTGTCTTCTATTCCTATGCATATCCGGAGCCTCCCGGTTTTAATGCAGCGAAAGTGGGGCCCGGCGGAGCAATATACGATTCAGAACTAAGAGAATTTATCCTTCCCTATGATGAAATCCGGCAATCGGATAAGCCGGATCAGATGCTCCTTGAGTTTTTGCAAAGCAGCTATGAGGCAGCCGCGAATTTGGGAGGGTGGAACAGGGATGAGCTTGAGTGGAGAATTGGTCATTAGGCATTGGGCATTGGTCATTGGTCATTGGTCATTGGTCATTGGGCATTGGTCATTGGTCATTGGGCATTGGGCATTGGTCAATGGTCATTGGTCATTGGTCATTGGTCAATGGTCATTGGTCATTGGGCATTGGTCATTGGTCATTGTCATTAGTCATTGGTCAATAGTTTAGATAGGAATGTTTTACTTCTTTTTTGTTTTGAAAACATCTCTTTGAATTTTGACAATGGGCATGATGATATCGATTTCATTTTTATTTATTGTTATAGGTTTGTAGGAAAAATTATCAGGGGATAAGTCTATAAAATCCGGGGGGAGTATTCTGAACCGCCCGATAACCTGTTTAGCTGATTTCAGCTTTGCCGCAGCTATACAGCCATCATATAATTTTGCATCCGAATCTAACAATACCAGATCTCCTTCTTCAATGGATGGTTTCATAATATCATCTTTCATTCTCAGCACCATGCACCCGCCCTTTTTATTATAACTGAATGCTGCATGCTCAGCAGAATCCTCTTTAAAAAATTCTACGGTTGAGCCGGTTGATATATTTTCAACAACAGGATATTCATAAGATCCGGTATGTACTTCTTCAATGATCTCATCTTTTAATTTTTCGTATAAATTTTCTCCCGTAAAAATATAATGGATATCTGCGCCAAGTTCCGCAAGATTTTTTACTATCTCACCTCCGGGGAAAGATCTTCCGGCTATGTACTGCTGAAGTGTCTGGGGCGTCATGCCTAATTTTTCCGCCAGCTTCCTGGATGTCTTAAACTTTTGTTTACCAAATTCCTTTATTCTGCTTCCAACCATGATTTTAGTCTCTTTATTGTCCATGGTCTTTATGCCTCGTAATTAAGTATTGAAAGTTTTGTATACAAAAGTAAATGGGCTAAAGTCTTATCCTTTGTATCCGATAAATGCCCACCGTTGGATAAATCCAACGGCAATAGATAAATCCAACGGCAATAGATAAATCCAACGGCAATAGATAAATCCAACGGCAATGGAATAAAATTTCGTTGAGTATTTGACAAAATATGTAATATTATATATTTTCGTAAATATAATATAAAAATTAACGTACTTATTATAAATAAATATAAGTAATTAACATAACTAAATTAAACAAAGGAACTTTACTTATGATTCAAATCACAAAGCAAAAAAATCTAAATATACCAATACCCAAGGATCTTCTCGCCGAAATTAAATTCTATGCAATTAGAAGAGATATTTATGAGAAAAATGCAGCTATTGAACTTTTGAGACTTGGATTAAAATATTCAAATCAGCAGGTTCAGGTTCATAATATAAATGAATTCACGCCCCAACAACAAAGCGGAGGAGACTTCCCCGTTAATAGAAATAACAAAATACAAATCCAAAAATAATCAGTATGCCACGACCCTATAAGGAGAATGCTGAATATTTTTCACACGATTCTGATGCTTCCGGAGATGAGAAAATTCTATACCTGGAAAGTAAATACGGCTTGACCGGATATGCGTTTTTTTTCAAAATGCTGGAAATTCTTGCACACTCTAAGAATTTTGAGATTGAGTTAAATGAAGTCTCCTCTGCAATCTATGCAAAAAAAATTGGAGTCAGCATGCAGGAATTTTCAGCAATAATTAAAGACTGCATCAGACCAGAAATCCGGGCTTTCAGCCTGGTCAACGGTAAGCTTTATTCGGAAGGATTAAAGAAAAGGTTAAAGAACCTTGTCGATAAAAGACACCGCCAGAGAAATTCTTTTATTGAAAATGATAATTCTAAAAATGCATCCGTTAAAGCTGATCCATCCGCTTCTTCAGAAGAGATTTCCGGAGTAAAAAATAAAAGTAGAAGAAGCCCTGTAAACACAGAAGATGCACCTCCGGGAGTTATTGACAGTAATAACCCGGTTTTAGAGGGTGATAATGGGGTTAACGGTGACTATAAGCCGTTGAAAACCGGTATAGTAAAGGAAAGTAAAGTAAAGAAGAGTAAAAAAAAGAAAAAAGATGACCATCATGATGACCACGATATTCCTATTTCCTCAATTGACAAACATTTACCGGAAAATTCCGTATCAAAGCTATTCTCGATCTGGTCCAGGGTTCCAGATTCCCCTGCTGAGGCTAAAGCTGCAGAAGAGCTTTTGAAAACATTTTCCTTCAATGAAGTTGAGGAAGCATTTTACAGGTCTGCCGAATACCGAAAGGCAACCATTCCCTATGTAAGGGCAATTTTAGATAATTCACAAAAAGAAAAAAAGGAGAAAAAAAATGAAACTACCGATAAACAACAACGACAATCAAAACAATCAGGAGGAGAATCCTTATCCGGTTCAGCCTTTAACCGGAGAGAAGCTGCTAAAGATTTTTCCTCAGTTATCATCCGAAGTGCTGGAACTTCCGGAGAAGTATGATGAATATTCGTTCTCCTCTTTCATCAAGAATAATCGAAATGAAAAGGCATATAAGATCTGCCTTGAATATTCACGCTCTCCGAAGGGGTTTTTAGTTCTGTACGGAGATTCAGGTGTAGGGAAGACCCTCCTTACCGTCTCAATACTCAAAAGTTTTTTCCCGGTGAAGCTGTCTGATGAGCAAATGTTTAAGCGGAAGAAATCACTTATAGTTGAACTTGAATATTTTAAAAACATACCCGGAGAGGAAAACAAAAGGAAATATGAGACTATTAAAAATTATTTCAACAAAGGAGCCTGGCAGTACCGCCGGGCATCTTCTATTTATTTGAAGTCGATTAATTTGGCACATAAGCTGCATGAGCTTTCAGTTAAAAATGAGCAATCACTAATCTCATTTATAAATAATATTCTCCGGTATGACTGCATCCTGTTCGATGATTTAGGTTCTGAAAAATTCTCCGAGGCTGTCAGGCAGAATTTCTATTACCTGATCGACGAATGCTATACGAATAAAAAGCCCATGATTATTACCTCAAATGAATCAATAATGGAAATCAATCAGAAGGAACCGCGGATTGCATCCCGATTATCGGAAGGATTAATAATTCATTTGCAGGATTTTGATCACCGGCTGAAGAAGGTCAATGGTCATTAGTCAATGGTCAATGGTCATTGGTCAATGGTCAATGGGCATTGGTCATTGGTCATTGGTCATTGGTCATTGGTCATTGGTCATTGGGCATTGGTCAATTGGTCAATGGTCAATGGTCATTAGTCATTGGTCAATGGGCATTGGTCATTAGTCAATGGACAATAGTCATTGGTCATTGGTCATTGGACAATTTAGCAATTAAGCAATTAAACAATTAAACAATATCATGATGAAAATACTTTCAATTAAAAATTTTCTTTCTTTGAAAAATGTAAAGTTTAATATGGGTCGGAAGATCTTTCTGATTGGGGGGAATAATAGCGGGAAAAGTTCTGTCGGTAAAGCTATTGAATTTCTTTATGCTAACGTAATAGAAGATAATATTAAAAAAAGGACTATTTTTTACATTGATGAGGATATGGATCTTGGTACTTATTCCGATATCGTCTTTAACCATGAAGAGAACAAGCCTGTGATTTTCCGGTTTGACTACCGATCATCACTTGAAGAATACGGTGCTCATTATGACGTAGAAATTAATAAAATAACAAAGCCTGAAGAAGATGATGATGATGATTATGATCCATTAAAGCAAATAAAAATAGAGGCTAAAATAAAAGAGCTATGGGACTCCGATATTAGAACAATCCTTGAAGCCGTATCTGAATCACCTGAATTTCATAAAAGCCTATTGAAAGATAAATTCTCCGAACTGGATTTTTCATTTAAGGTAACCTTCGGTCCGGATGATAATGCACAGCACTTAAAAACCATTGAATTTGTAGATAATAATTCTTATGCATCCCTTACCTTTAAACCTAAATATGAATACTTATATATCGGCTATAATTACTGGGAAGTGGAATGCAAATTATTCGATGATGATGATCTGAATTCACTTTTTGAAAATCTACCTGCACGCTTCGATTATATTTTCGGATATGACCGTCCTGACTTTTCCGATATAACCAGATTGCTGGTTCCGGAATTCATGCACTTTATTGAAAATGACTTGAATGAAAAAGAGGGATGGAAGCTTATTCCTGAACAGGAAAAAAAAGAAATTCTCGCCGCCGGGCTGATTCAGTTAATTAGATTCTACAAATATTTCACAATTATTATCCGGACACATTTTACAGTAGATTATATTCAAAGCAGCCGGCATATACCCGGGCTCAATTATCTAATAAAAAACGACAGACTTCCTAAAGTAAAAGACTATCAGGATTTGAATATTTTCCTGCCGAAAGAACAAGCTGAAATCCTCGCATCCGGTGAAGAAACGAATGAATATACTTCACTAATTACCGAACCGGAGCATATGGTATGGGTTGATGTTTTTAGTGAACTTCAAGAATTAAAGCTGGCTAAATACTGCTATTTAAAAAAAGATAATAGAACCGGTGAAATAAGAATTGTAAACATGGAGGGTATTGACCACAATATTCTCCATGCCGGCAGCGCCTTATTAAGCATCCTTCCTATATTACTTAAATTTTATTTCTATGAATGGGTGGTATTCCGGAATTATTATTTATCAATAGCAGAGCCCGAACTGCATCTCAATGAGGCAAAGCAGGCTAAACTGGCATCCGTTTTCACATCCAACGATCAACTGCTTATAGTTGAAACGCACAGCGAAGCAATGATTCGAAAAGTACAATTGCTGATTTCGCAAAAAGAGATTAAAAAAGAAGCTATAACGTTCTTACACTTCAAGAAAATCAAAGGAGAAACCCGGATAAAACAATTGGATATAAACAGGAAAGGGATCTTCGAAACAAAACTGCCGACAGACTTTTTTGACACCGCTACTTTAGCCGGCAAAAAGCTCACCCGGCACAGCATGAACTAAGACAATGGAGTGGCGGAGTAGTGGAATGATGGAATAATGGAGTTTTGGAATGTTGGAGTAGTGGAGGAAAATATCATTAGTCATTGGATCATTGAGGAAGTCATTGGTCAATAGTCATTGGTCAATTTTGGTCATTAGTCATTAGTCATTTGTAGTCATTTGTCTTAGTGTCATAAATAGTCATTGAACAATTAGACAATTAAGCAATTAAACAATTAAACATGGAGTGGCCGTTATATCACTTGACGTTGGATTTCTTTGATGGATTGGAAGTTTAACCTAGGAAAATAAGGGAAAAATTGATTTAATTGTATCTTGCTTATAAAAGTTCTAATACTTTTACGATTTCTGGGGGTAACTACTTTTATGTCATCATAATAATCTTCTATGAATTCTTGGTTCGAAATATTCGTGTGAAGATGTATTGCGTTTATCTACCAAATCTTGCCATTTAGTTTCGTTATGTAACCAACCTATTGCAAATCCTTCTTTCATTGCTTCTCTTGGTGAATCTGGTTGAATTCGTATCCCTTCATATTTTAACGCTCTTATTAAAGTTTTCCATAATAATTCAACTACAACTTCAAATCGTTTAACTGTTCTTTCAACAAGTTCTCTGTCATTTGGGATTTGTAAAGCTGAGTTTAATTTGTCAATAGCTTTTCTTAAGTTACTAAGACTATCTTTCAACTTACGATGTCTGGCATATATAATTTTTCTTGTTATTATTATTCTTTCTTTTAATTTTTGCGGATTCGATGAATAATGAACTAACGAAACTCTAACTACTGTTCTTAACTCATAAGTTACGAACTCTTTTAATTTTAACCACTCATACTTGGTTATATTGGGTGCATCAATCGCCAAATCTAAATCAGAATATTGCTCGAAGTCTCCAAAAGCTCGGGAACCACAAACAATAATTCTCTCTATTTTATTATTTAAAATTATATTATTAAGAAATGATATGATTTCGACTGCTAGCGGACTAATATTTTTAAGATTTTTTAGCATTTGGTTTTAAATTACCTTAACAATTGTGGAAATTAATTTTATATATCTCAATATTCCAAGCATGGTTAATAGTTAAATTTTTAATAAACATCTCTTTAAACTTTTATCTTCTTTTGTTAATTTCATTCTAAATTAAATGGCTTTTCTGAAAAATTAGGTTTTATAAAATAAAATGACTAAGCCAAAAGAAAAACTTTTTTTACGAATTAGAAACTTTACATGCCTCAACGATGTGGAACTTGAATTAAAACCTATTACGTTATTATTTGGAAATAATGGTTCAGGGAAAAGTTCTTTATTAAAAGCTATTAGGTTTTTAAGTCATAATTTATTTAATATTTATGTGGTGTTCCGAAAATATGGACCAGATGAAAATAATTATTTTGTTTTGGATAAAGATACAGATCTTGTTTCATACAATGACCTTGTAACAAATAATGATTCTCACAATAGAATTCAATTCGACATCCGGATAGAAAGTACTGATGTAGATTATAGTGAATTGAAAAAATTCTTTACAAAGCCGAAAGAAGGTTCACAATCTTCAAATGAATATGTTTATATAAATCCTAACAATGTAAATAGACTCGAAACAATAATCGATGAAAAAATATTAAACAACTTAAATGGATTTGATTGGGATGAAGATGTAAATATAAAATCGAAAAAGGATGATAAAATTGATTTTGCTGATGATTCTATTACCACCCAGATATCGATCATTTTTATACCTTTTAAAGGAGGACAACTAAGTTTAAAAATTACTATAAATGACTTGAATTCTGGAATTAGTTATTCATTTGATCCAAATTCTGCTTATGAAGAAAATGATTATACATATGACAAAAAAATTACCGCAACCAATGAAATATTAACACAGCTTTTAACTGAAACCCTTGCTTTTGAAAGACATATTCCCTTTGTTGACTTGTTAGACAACTATCATTCTTCAAGTGAAAGGGATATAACAAATGCCATTCAATCTTTTAATAATAGACTTTTAAAGTGGATTCATAAGAACAAGGACAAAGATTTCTGGCAAAATTTTTCTGATAGTGAAACATGGAATTTTTATACGAATGCATTAAAATATTATTATAGGACATTCTATTCAATACCATCAAAAATTAATGATTATTTTAGGGAGGTAGTTGATCTACCAGCGGTGAGAGAAATACCTAAAAGTTCTTACCTTATGAGAGAAGGTAGGTTTCTAAATAAAGATTATTATGGTTTACTTAAAGAATTTGATCCCAAAGATAATTTAAAAGGTATTCCACATAAAATAATTCATGATGAAAAATCATATAGACGTACCAGGAATCATTTATCAGGCTTTTCCTTACCAAAATTAATAAACTTTTTTATTAAAGATATGAAGTTAGCCAGATACATTAAAATTAAAGCAGACAAAGAAAGGTTAGCAGGCGATTTATATTATAAAAGTTTTGATGGTAATTCAATAAGCAATTTAGCTAAATGCCAGTAGTGGTATGATTCAAATTCTTCCTATTCTATATAAATCTTATTATTCAAGAGACAAAGATGATTGGGGAACTGTAATTAGACTGATAGAACAACCTGAACTTCATATTCATCCTTGGCTGCAATGCAAAACTGCGGAATTTTTCTGTCATGATATTCTAAGGGATAGAAGTTTTATTATAGAGACTC
Organism: uncultured Ignavibacteriales bacterium; assembly: GCA_963848195.1. Classification (GTDB taxonomy): domain Bacteria; phylum Bacteroidota; class Ignavibacteria; order Ignavibacteriales; family Ignavibacteriaceae; genus CAVQBP01. Next base: position 572,591 of record CAWKCY010000005.1, read on the forward strand.
ATAGCGAACATCTTTTAAGGAAAATTCAAATTCTAATTGCAAAGGCAGATAAAAAAAGCGGGCATGAGGATTTAATGGATAGAGTTGCAGTTTACTATTTCGATAAAAATGATAAAACAGGAATAACTACCGTTAATGAAATGAAAATGGATAATCTTGGAAGATTCACAACGAGTTGGCCGCTTGGATTTTTTGATGTTGACACAGAACTAACATTAGATTTCTTCAAAACTATGAGTAAAAATTGATGTATGACTGAACAAGAAGTAGTTTTCTGTAGGTCTGTATTCAAAAAAATATATTATCTATTTCAAAGACAGGAGTTATGGGACAATAAAAAATATTATCAAAATTTATTTTATCTGAAAATTAAAACAACCAAGTCAAATAAATCTCTTTTTCAGAATTTCATACAGAATAGCCCCGGATTTTCAAAATTATTTAGAAACCATTTGTTTAGTACTAATTTCGAAGTTGTTAACCCTTCTTCAAATACTATTTTTGTCAAAAATAAGGGTTTCAATGAATTGTGTAATATTGGTGAATCGACTTTAGATAAAATAATTCATACTGAATATTTAATTACTTTAAAAATCTTGATGCTAGAGGATTTAATAACAGGTTTGAATTAATTAATATCGATAATTTTCTTGACCCACCAAATTGTAGTAAAATAATATCATCTAAAAGGAATATCGAGCTAAGAAGGGGAAATAAGTATCAGTTTACAAAATTTCTAGAACCGTATTTCAGAGAGACCCACCGATTGGAAATATTTGATCGCTTTATCCGTAAAAAAGAACGAGGCTATTCGAATTTAATCAGGATATTAGATTTATGTAAAGAGTTAAAGGAATGTATTATTCATACTTCCAATGTTCAAAATAATATAAATAATAGGTTCGATATTGAATTTAGTGAACTAAAAGAAGAATTGAATAAAAAATATGCGGTAGGTAAAATAGAGCTAGTTCCAACAAAACAACATAGGAGAAAAATAATTACAGATGATTTTGAAATCAGGATTGATCCGGGTTTGGATTTTGTAAACAAAGAATTTATCTGTAAAGAAAATGATGTGGATATACAAATAAGTGTTTTTAAAAAATAATTAGATAAAATTCAGGATAAGCAAAAAAATACTTTTATTTTTTGTTTACTTTTGATTCGTTTATCTCATGCTTTAATATTGAGATTAGTTCAAATATTGCCATAATCATGATTACGGCAATGTTAAAAACATGATCAAAGTTTAAGTAAAATGATTTATCCTTTTCTGATAACGGTAGAAGTCTAATTAAAAAATCCATCAACAGTTGTAAAAGAATAAGAATATATAACCAAACGAATTAATTTAATCTTATCAGTAATACACCTATTCTATCAATCGCAATTCTTTTTATATCTCTTAGATTTTTCATTTTTTGAAAAAACTTATGGTTGAGAAATTATCATTTCATATAAAATTTATTCTCTTACAGATATTATACTATCTAGTTTCCTATTTTAATTTAAATTAAAATTCATTTTTGCCTATTTTTTTATCTATTTCATATACTTATGGAGATACAGCAATTCTTTTATATAAATATGTTCTAATAATTAAATCATAGTCTTCAAATCTCATTTTTCAAGTACTTTTTTAGGGTAAAAAATTATATCCATATAAGAGATATAAGAAATATTTAAATAGTTTATGGTGGGAATTTGGCAAAAAAAATCGATTCCTTTCTCATCTATTAAGAAAAGCATCGACTTAATCTAATTATCTTTATTTATTGTTTTTTTATTTTTGAGTTAACAATTTATATTGTTAATAAGTATCAAATAATGAATACGATTCTTTTTTTGGTGGATAAAATACTCCAATAATTACAAATGGATTAGGAGCTTTGCGGCGGTGGAACTGCAAAGTAGTACCGACAAATAAATATAAATCTTTATTGGTTTTAAATTCTTCAAGTATCTTTTTTTAACTAATTCATTTGCTTTAGCTTCATCACCTTCGGCACTTTTTAGAGAATTCCAATATAATGCGCCTATCTCCCAATCTTCAATCATCATTCTGCGAGGTTTTTTATCACCTTCAGTTAGAAATTTATAAAATATTTATATGGTACTTTACGAAGTTTATCTCTTAATTTGGATTCACCGGTATCATCTAAATTAAAAAGATCATACTGATCATAATAATCCTGCCATTGCTGTTTCCAATCCCTTTCATCTTCTTCAATTTCAAGATCGATAATTTCCAATGGTTTGAGAGTAGCAAGAGATTTATGCTGATCACTGTAAGAAGCCTCAATTAATTCGGTGAAGTTATGTAAAGACTTCTTTTAAAACAATTTCTTTTCTTTTATCCCAGTTACCTTTTGTCTTTGTATCCCAATGCTCTAATAGTTTAATTGAATTAGCTGCATCGCCAATAGGACGATAGCTTTCAGGGCGAAAATCCTTAGAGCTATTTCTAATTAAATTAAGTTGAATCCACTGAAATTTAGCAAAGCGTTTACCAAAAGGAAGAGAACGAAAAGGTATTGGATATATTCTAATCCATTTACCATCTTCTAATAAGCCGGCTGTGCATACCAGCTCTTCGTACTTATTTGAAGGGAGCGGATATGTTTTAACCGTTATTAAAACTTTAGCATCGTGTATTTCATTTGGAAGATACATTTTCCCCTTAGTTAGATATGAATTATCCGTTCATTAAATGAAGAATCACTTTCCAGCCATTCAGTTATTTTATGCCTATGGCAGGAATTGTGGTTGGATTCAAAGCAAGTAAGCGCCGCTCTATTATATTTATTAAGCAGTTCTATTACAGTTTTGATGAATTCAATATTTTGCGGTAAAATTTCTTTTTTATAAATATCAAATAATTCTGTGTAGTCGATTTCTGTTTTAAGATTTTTTCTTAACTCAGAGACAATGCCAAGCTGTGGGATATGAATATATTCAATGCCGGCTTTTTCAAGATAAGATTTCATTTTAGTTTTTGAAAAGCCGTATTTCATTGAAAGAGGATTTTTGCGGACATCAATAACAAGAGCAATATTATTTATAATCAATTTATTGATGTATGAATCAATTGTAAGGCCTTCATAGCCCAAAGTAAATAGAGTTTTTTCATCGAAAGGTTATTAACATTTTTTAGAGCAGTTAATCTTCGTTTATCGATAAGAATTTTTTCGGCAATTTCACTTTTAACCGCAAAATATGGATAGTCAATGTATGTTTTTTTTATGAGTTCATTACCCTCTTATATTTTTAAACAAGAAGTAAATTTATGAAGCGAAGCTTGATCATCTTTATTTAATTTACTTAAATGTATTCATCATTCTTTGAGCACAAGTGAAAAACAAAACTTATCTGCATTTTCCAGCATCCCCTGACTTATCAGAACTCTTTTATCTTGATAAGATAAATGACTAAAGCAGCCGAATTTGTAAGGGAAAAAGTCATAATGGTTTTTATTTGAAAATTTGCAAAATAGAAAAGGAGTTTTTCAAAATCGGTGCTGTCCAGCTTCCGCCGAATGATTCCAATAAAGCTAAAAATATTTTTCTTCTGTAAAACATCATGAAATTACAATAATTTAAATGTTTTAATTTTCTGAAAATAAGAATTTTCACATTTTTTTAAGTAAAACTTCTGCCAACATCAATTTAAATTCTATTGACATACCGAAACTATAATGAAATAAATTTATCATATTCTAAACTTATTAAAAAAATAATTAAAATTATCTAAATATTCTTTTGATTCTGATATATTACGGGGCTTGTAAATAGTACCATTATATAAATTAGCTCAGAATGTTTTTTCCCAATTATAAAAAATCGAGAGGGTTCGATTTTGCTTCTCTTTCTGCATCTAATTTATATATCCTAGCCATTTCTCTTAAAGAAGTAGCTAATCTTGAAAATCCTTCTTTTTCAGAATCTTCCGCATATTGTTCATATCTTTTAAAAAGCGCTTTTTCTTCTATGCCAGAAGAACCATAAAATACACCTCGCATGTTAAATCTTTCTGTTGTAAAACCATCTCTCATTTCTTTATGCTCTTTTTTATCTAAAATTTTACCAACCGTTTTATTTATGAAGAAACCTAATGGATCTTTTTCAGAGTGTGCAAAAACTTTTCCTATTGTTGAAAGAGCAATTGATATATGACCAGATTCTGAGCACGTTTTCTTAACATTATTTACCCATTCGATTAATTGTATTTCATTAATCGATCCATCAATTTGTATCCCGGGAATCAATGACCAGTCTTGAAGTAAATAATAAGCTTGCTCTGCAAGTGCACTTCTTTCTTCATCAGGTTCTATAGATTTATCTTCATTACTAGATCTATAAACCGTTCTAATTACTTCACAAAAAAATCCTGGATCTGTCGCTAAAGTTCTATAAAGTGTTTTCGGATGTGCACCGGAAAAACGATCTAGCCAACGAAGATAAATCCATTCTATCCTTGATAAGATTTCTTCATTAACATTTTCTTGTCTTTGAAGCCAGCTAATTAATTGAATGATGGAATGTGGATCAATTGGTACATTTCTTTTTTCTTCTTTCTGAATATTAGAAAGAAGTACCTCATATACTTTATTAATATCAGGAGCAACTTTTAAATGCAACATCCAATTCATTACCTTAATTATAGCTCGAGGACGTTTATACCCTAATAAAAGGTTAACAGCATTATGATAATTTTCATCTTTTAAATAATAAGGCGAAGCATCTGTATTTATCCAATATTTTTCATAATCATTACCCAAAATTTTTTCTGCGATTTCCCAAGTTTCTGGGACAAAAGGTAATATGCCAAGCAATTCTAATTTTTGTTCTAAGTCCCAATGTATAAAATCAAATTGTTTAACCCATTTGAATTCATTTAGTCTAAACCTTGTCAATACATATCCCCTTATAAAATCAAATATTTCTTTTTCCTTTTTATCCAGATATTGCGGGATTAAAAAATTGTCTTCGACAATATCTTTATTCCTTCCAAGAGCTTGTCCAACTTCAACCGGAAGTTTTATGGTTTGGGTAAACTCGATCACAGATTTAATACCATTCATAGAATATATTTCTTTAATAGCATTAGTACGGCGGTCTTCAATTATTTTTCTTTGCTCTTCAAAATTTCCTTTGTCTTCATATAATTCAATATCATAATCATTAAATAAATATGCATATTTTTTCAAGGGATTTTCAGGTTTCAGTAAATTATTTATCGATTCAATTTTTGATATATAATTTTCTGGCAAGGCCCATTTAGAATCATGAAATTTTCGGTGCTTACGAATCTTATCTTCTAACAAGTTCCAGATTTTTGATTTGTCATCCTCACTTTTATTAATAACGTCTGGTGAATTCAGATATTCCAAAATATTTGAAAAATGTGGTTCTTGGATTTCATCTATATGCTCAAGAAAATCAATTAAATTTGTTAAAATCTTCTTTTACAAGTTCTATGCATATTGAAACATAAGAATTTAATTGTTGCCAATATTCCGAATTGGAGTATTTTTCATTAAAGTCCTCAGGTATGAACTTCTGCCAGGAAGGTTTATAATTTGGTGATACAGCTCTACCTCCGAATTTGGGTAAAAGATCTAACAATAATTCCCATGTTAATTCTGGAAATTCCTTTTTAATACTGTTTAATGCAACAATTTTTTTATATATACTTGCTGCAGTTTGTTTTATCCATGGCATAAATATATTTAATAAGGAATTATAAGGTCGATTGCTCCAATTCCCACCTGGATCTAATAATGAAAGCTCGCAAAGAATTAAGCAAACCCTTATTAAGTGTTTTTCACTCCAAGATAGTGCTTCAAGGCTCCATAAAATACCGGTCATATAATTCCACCCTGTTATACCAGTTCCTTCTTGTGCAAAAAGATCTTTAATAATTTGTTTCCCATCGATGATTGTTTGCAAAATTTCTAGATATGTGTCTGGATTTGATTTGGCTATTAATGGGAGATGGTTGTTTAATGTTGCCCAATTCTTCCAGTCAAATTCTTTAAATATTATTTTTATAGTTCTTGCAAGTAAAATTTCAGATTTAGTAGCACTAGTGGATGAAAGTACTCCAGGATAATTACCTATCAATGCAAAAGTCTCAGCTAAACCATGCAGTAAAGATTCGGAGTATTTTTTCTTTTTACCTTTAGTTTCAGCTATCCATTGTTCATCTTTTGGTAAATCAAATTTAGGATCTTTTTCCTTTAGTACTTCAATCGCTAAAGTTGAAAACCTATTTAGATCTTCATCAAATAAAAATTTCCCAAGATTTTGCCAACCTTCAAATCTGGAAATAAAATGCCATTCTTCATTTTGTTGGGTTAGGGGAGGGGCCGGAATCAGAGTTGTTGGGCGAATTTTCCGAATCCACTCCCCATAATCTTTTCCCAATATACCTGTTACTGCTTCAATATCACCCTTTTCATTAGCATTCCATTGTCCAATTAATGTAGCAATTGCAAGTTCAGAAGCAATATCTGTTCTTGCCCATTCCGGAGCAGCAGATAAATCCAATAAAATTCTTTTAAAGTTGTAATCTTACCTTTACATTTTTCTGATATTTGTCTAGCTCTTTCGTCTGAATATCCACATAATTTTAAATTGTTATATAATTGGTAAGGCTTTATTTCAGGCAGCTTAATTGAATTTCCATGTGAATCACCAGAAGGAGTAGTTGAAAAAATAACACTTTTACCATATGTTCTCGCTGTATTTCTTAACTCGGCTCCAGAACCGCCTAAATCCAAAATTGGTTTTGCAATTAAAATATAATGATCAACTAATTGACACATTGATTTCCAAGTCTCTGGATTTTCAAGAATAAGACATCGTCCGGAAAATGCATATTGTTCATTTTCTGGTAGAGATTCTAAGACGGCAACTACTAAATCAACAGCTTCTTCTGGAAAATAAGTATCAATTCGTAATTCAAGAATTTGTTTATTGAAGATTTTAATAATTTCTTGTTGCGCATCCTGCCTTCCATCAGTAAAAACCATTGGTTTTAGCGGAGGAGGAGAACCATAATTTTCTAACTCTTTCCAATATGACGATGGTGAACTGTAACCTTCTGTAGGTAAACCGAATTTTTGAGCAAGCCATATATCTATTGAGGGGAATCGAGAAAGCCAATGTTGAAGTTTAGTAGCGTCAAATATTCTTATTTCTTTCCATTCTCTATTTTGTCTTCTTTTTTTCCATTTTTCTTGGTCAGTAGAGTTCCAACCTCCTAAAGAAGCTGATCTGGATGTTACAAAAATATATGTAGTCTCATTACGAAACTTTTCATCAGTTTCTTTGGTTTGTTTAAAAGATCTTTGGTTGCTTTTTGTTGCGGATTATTTCCTGTTCCTATCTCCCAAACACTTTTTCCTTTAGGTATAAAAGGTTCAAAAGCTATTGGGGAATCTACTATTCCATCCCAACCAGGCTGATTGACTACGTTTGGTATTCGTAATTCATTTGGATGTTGAATAGAAGCCGTAACCAATCTATAAATTAATCCGGGGATTATTCCTTGTGCATCAGAGAAATCAGAATTTTGATGCAAATGGGTTTCACTTATAAAAGGATTATGTCTCAAAAATAACTCCTTTTAATTTGATGAAATTAATTATAAATAAAATTTATAGTAGAAAACAAAAACCTTAAAAATAATTTTAAATCCACCATATATCAAAATAAGCGATCAGAAACAGAAATAAAACCCCAGTTAATCATTCCTTCAATGGTTTTATCAATTTCGTTTGGCGTAAAACCCCACTGCTCGTATTTCCAATTTTTTACTTCGTTAATAAGTTGCTCTTTTGAGATAGACATTTGAGTTTGGTATAATTCTTTCCATACTTTATTAACCGTAGCCCATCGACCAATAGCCGTTGTACCATAGTTTTTAAAAAATTCAATTAATTCATCGACTTCATTCATCTTGTCTCCAATCCTTTTTTGAACTTGATGAATTGCTATATCTATTTTTCTTCCAACACTGTAATTTTCTTGTTTACCTATTCTCTTTTTTATAATCCATTTTTGTTTAACAGCAAGATTTTCAAATTTATAAATATCTTCATCTAGTGGGCCTGCGGCTTGCCTTACAATTTCGAGTTCGTAATTAATTCTGGTAAATGTTCTTGAATAAAATAAAGCTCCTTTACTAGTTTAGTTCTACCAAGTTTGGAATCATCTTTGCCTTTAAATACAAGATATGCTAATAAAGCAGCCTGGTTATATCTTGTTGTACGATTCAGATTTTCACGGAATCAATTTGGTTAGGTTCTAATTCTTCAATTACTTCTTCTTCAACTGGCAGATGATAAATTTTCGGAGTTTTTTCTTCCATATATTCATGAGCTGCTCTTGGATCTGCCGGTGGTGGATCTAACCTGGTTTGATATAGGGTGCCGTTATTTTTGTGTGCTTCAATTTCATCGAAAATTTTAAGTATTAGTCTTTTAGTTCGATACTCCCCATACTTTTTCATTTCATTTTCTTTGAACACTCTGAAGCTTTCGCTTGGAGATTGGGCATCTAATATCCACTTAAGATCGTGATGTGTTAAACCATATAGTTGAGCAACTATTACATCAATTTCATTTTTTAAGATCTCTCTCCTTTCAAAATTCCATTAACAGTAACCATGTGTTAAGGTAGTGTTATAATAATCTTGAGCAAGGGGACTTAATGCAAATGAAGTATACGTTAGTTCAAATACTCTTGGATATAATAATTCACTCCAATAATTTTCTTTTTCTGAGGGAAATTCATGAACAGGTAACTGATATAGATGATATGAATTTAAATTTATTCCACCAACTTTTTGTCTAGCTAAGTAATCGTAAATAAAGGAATTCAATATAGCCAAGAGAAATAAATAGTCTTTTACAGAATATGAATCATTTCTTATCCAGCCAGCACTACCATTATTGGGATAGAAGGGAGTAATTGAACCTACGACTGTACGAATAGCAATACTATTAGTTATTTTTCTAACATGTAGTAACCATCTTCTTTTAAAATTCTGAAATCTTATTGGTGTGTTTTCTTTAGAAACCCATTTCCTTGGTACGACTTCAAGTTTTGGATCGTAAAGCTCCTGTTCGGAAATATTTCTAGGATAACCTTTTTTAATATTTTCATATGGGACATTGTCATATGTTGCATAACGATGGTTATACTGCTCAAAAAGTTTAGACTCAAGGATTGGAAGCTTTTTCTCAGTTTCAGATTCTTTCTATTCCAACTAATCACAGCAGCATCATCTTTATCATGCATTACACGACTTACGGAAACTTCTCCTCGAAATCTATTTTTACTTCGCAGTAATGGATCGTTATGATAAATTTTACTTGTTATTTCCCCATCTTGTTTTGTACGAAATTGGGGTATGCTTTTAGTATCAGGATTTAGAAGTTTAATGTCATCAAAAGTTAATTTGTAAATTCGGTTGTTTTCTTTTAACCAATTTACATTCCAAATTGCAGTTGCACACTCAATAAAATCGAACTCGGGACCTAAAGTAAGTAAGATAAACCTTGTAGAATGATGAGCAGCAGGAAATAGAAATTTTTCATTTTCAAAAGCATAACAACTTTTCATCCTCTTATTTTTTAATAGATGAGTAATAAATCGATTATATGTTTTTTCCGTTACTAATTGAGATAGTCTGAGTAATAATAGCTGTATAACCATTATTCTAATTAAATTTAAAAACTTTTCAACAAAGAGGGCGTAAGTGTTAATATCACCACAACCTGTGAAACGATAATTCCCACTACTAGATAAAAAATATTTCGTTCGTAAAGAAAAAGATTTTGAATTCTAGAAATTCTTCATAAACCATAGGTGATGATTTTGATAAATCTTTAATCATCTCCTTTCTAAAAGCACTATTTGTTTCTTGTGCAATTTCTGGATTTCTTATTGAAAAAAATTCTCGTTTTTTCATCCAAATTCTTTCCCATGGTGGATTCCCTAGCATGACATCAAAACCTCCAAACCATCCCGTTTGTTTATTAAAATCTATTTTATCTGTTGCGGTAATTTTGTCAGTAATTCTAAATACATCGGGATATTCATTTTGCCAGGTGGAAAAATTGATATTGGTTTGTTAGCTGTTCTATTTCATCTTTCATCCAAGGTTGTATTGATTTAGGATTTTCTTCAATATTTCTAAATACCTCTTGGTTATAGGGAAAGGAAAATTTTTAACTTTTTTCCAAACCAAAGCTGCGACACCAACAATCACTAATGAACTTATTAGTAATATATTCGTTTGAATTTATAATTCTATCATACTTTATCTCTTTTTTATGTACATCTTCAATAGAGTTATCCTTTATTTTTCCAAGATTTCGATAATATTATTTAATACACTATTATATTTTTCCCATGGTTCGCTTAAATAATTAAAAAAACTTTGCTGGTGAGATTCTCTAAATTTTTTATTAACTTTTTTCCATTCACTGCAATATGCTTTATCATCACCTTCAATAGGTTTAAAGACATCATCCGGGATCCCTCTTTAATCAGAGCTGGGTAGTACCAAGTAAACTATTTCCGCATTTAATGTGGTGATCAATAAATGAAAGAGGCATTCCAGGTCGAGAGCTTCAATCCAAAGTGAGAATTTGCACAATTCGTCAGCCATGGGGTTTATATCAACCCCATATATACAACTACCTATAACATCCCTCAAAGAGTGCTGCAATGCATTTGGGGAAGGTTCACTTCGCTAGTTCGAATTACGGCTAAACTTTTTAGAAATTCGATGTGCTGCTGCAATTAAGAAGTGACCGCTTCCCATAGCAGGATCACAGATTTTTAAGGATAGAATAGCTTGCTCAGGATTGTCCTTGCCTAAAGCTTCTTCCAATACAGGTTGTAAGGCTGTATCTAATAATGACTGTACTAAACTATCCGGTGTATAGTAGCTGCCTGTTGTTTTACGTTCGTTACCTGCTAAAGTATCTAATTTAAATCTGGAGGATCAAGATCGACTTTAGGCAGGAGTTCCAGTAGTGCTTCATAAACGCTGCCCAATTCTTCAGCTCCAAGATTTTTATAATCCACAGGTTGAAGGGAATTCTCTTCGAACTGTAAACGCTAAAGACCGAACTGAAGTTAAAAGAGATCGGTTTGATAGTTCACAGTTATTTAGATCGTTTGTTGTTGAAGGATTCCAAAGAAACCCTCCCCAAGCAGGTAAAGCAAGCTGTGGACATCCTTCATCCTTGCCAAGCTTTTGAAAAATAAACTTAAAGTAATTCCCACAAATCAGTATGATTAGAACCTATTGATTTCTGGGCAATTTCTCTTAACCTATTTGTAGAGTAATACTTATAATAAATATCTTTAGCGGATATATCAATATTGGGAGGATAAAGTAAATCCCGGTCTTCTGCAGTGAATAAAAATAAAAGCCTGTATACTATTCTTAGCGAACTGCCTGTAATATTCTTGTGTAGTTAAACTACCATCTCTGAGTTTATTCCGAAGCTCATTATTATTCTTATTTTCTATAAATCCAATACCGAGAGCAGTTATAGCATTTTCAACACCTTTTCTCATAGAATCAAGTGCGCGTATACCTTGCTCTCTTGATGCACGAACCCATTTTTCAAGCCAACAGGCTTCCGGTATTTCCGATTCTACTCTCTATCATGGCAAAGTAACCAAAGAATTACAAAGTCAGAATAGATTTCACTGCTAAGCATAGTTTCAATATCAAATTCAATATAAGCCTGTTTAGTAATACTCTTATTACTGACAGATCTTAAACTTATTCCATTAGATAAAAATGCCCAGAGATGATCATTTGATCTATTAAGAAAATCTTGAATCATAGAGTGAGGAGAAGCTTTGCGAGCTCCTATAATATCTGATTTCTCATCAAGCGAAGCTTTGAAACTTATGAGATGAGTGGGTGATTTATTCCATATATGAGAAGTAGAATATTCCTTACCTTCATATAGAAAATTCTGTGAAGTTAATAATCTACCATAGCCTAATTCTTTACCGGAAGAAGTAATTTTTCCCGTGTTTCAGTTGTACCATCAGATTCTTTTAATTTAGATTTTGCCTCAACAAAATTTTTCCAGTAACCTAATATATTTTTCCAACTTCTGCTGATTGCTTCATTTATTTTTTCTCCTTCAAGATGATAAGATTCGGGAGTTAATCCTTCAATGGATTTATCTCCACCGGCAAGTTTCTCAACAAAATCAATCGGAAACAAGGTCCCTTTGGTAGTTATGGTTATAAATGTAATTTTACGATATGGACCACCACATTATTTTCATACATTTTGTTCAAGAATTGCAACATTTTTTTTCTCTTTAATAAATTTTTTATGGTTATTCCAGACAGGATCATTTTAACCAAAAAATAAAGTCATAATCATTTATAAACTTACTTCCATGAATTTGATTTCCGCTTTATCTTTTGCTTTGTCAGTAAAAAATTCTTTAGGATGGAGGTTAGTTTTTTGTGAATTTAGGACGTCACCTTTCGTTGGCTGAATATTCCATAGGACATCTACCTCCTGTTCATAAAGAAGATTTCTTCCTTTTAATTTCTTTGGAAAAATATGATCTAATTCAGGATTGAATCTTCCTTGCATATCAGGATCAAATTGATATATCCGTTGCGGCAGGACCTTTAAAGAAAACCAAAGGTAATCCATTAAAGTCTGTTCATTTACATCCACAATCCTATTGCCTCTTCTTTTAACTTCCGATTCAATTTCCTTTTAAAGGAAATTCAAAGAGAGTATCATTGTTTTCTGCACAGTTTCTGACAAAACCACTAAATTTGTCAACATAAGATTGCAAGTTCCAATCGTTTAGCTGGGACTTTATTAAATACTGATTAAATTATGTAAGTTTTTTGTTGAAAAGATCTTTAAACTTGAACCCCTTATTGTATAATTCAAAAAAATAAACCATTAAAGGAAGTAAGGCATTTTTTCTAGGGATAATGGAGTTATTATTAATTTTCAATTGTCCCCATAAGTAGTCAAAATAAAAACTGTATAATGGTTTTTCTGTCTCCTCCATTGTTCATCAAATTCTTTTATTTCAGAATTCTTAACATTTCGAGGGTCTACTCTAATATTTCCTTTTATGATTAGATGCAATAACTGAAGAATATTGTAAGCATTATACATATCCTTTATTCGTATTATTATATATTTTTTTTGAAGTTGCTTGGAGACGTTCTTCAAAATCATAATATTTAGCTTTAATTTTTGAAAACAATAAATCAGCTTGTGATAAAGCCATACCTCCGGAATTTAACCGTTCAAAAATTTCATTAACCTCACTTTCTTTTGATGTTGAGATTGGAAAATATGATAAAGATTTTTTGTCCGTTTCAACAAAAACTTTCCACAATTGAGATAAATTATTACTTACAATGTCTTCTTCCTTTTCGGATAATGAGATTACCTTCTTTGGTTTTTTTAAAATTTCCCTCTCATATTTTTTATTTTGTTCAGATATCCGGGAAAATAGCTCATTCAATTTTAAATCATTCCATAGCAATTCTAATCCTATATCAACAAATCTAAATCCAGTTTCATCTGGATTTGAATCGTCCCTTCTTTCATAAAGTAAATCAAAAACAAGAATTTTATTATTAAAGGTGTATTTCAAACATGAAAATAAAGTTTGTAAACGTTGTTGACCATCATATACTAACCACTTATCTTTTCTCTCGACCAAACGCCTTCTTCTAAAAGTTTTGCAGAATCAAATTCAAAATGAAAATCTTTTATAAACTCGCGATAAGGTATTTTCTCCTCGTATTCCAAATAATAAGTCCCCCAATAGGATAACCCCTCAATAAACTATCAAAAAGCTTACATATATAAAGTTCGTTTTCATATCGGCTACCCCAAACATATGGACGTTGAACAGCAGGAAGGAACCAACCGTTTGAAGGAACCATTAATCCTGCTTACAGCTTCTTTAACTGAAATACCTAAATAAGACATTCATACTCCTATACAAATTTTCGTGGTTCTTTTTGTAGGCAGAAATATAAAATTTGCCTACACTTTGAACCGTTATTTTACAACCGGTAAATAGATGTAAACTCCTAAAACATCAATAGGAAGTTTGGGTTCTATAGAATATTTAACCCCTTTAATCTTTGATGATTTTCTTACTCTCATATGAGAATCCAGTAATTCAACACCTCTTTTGAGGGAAAATCTTCGATATAAGGCTTTATCCTTTCATAACTGTCTACAACTTCATTTATTTCATCTGTAGCAATATCGAATGGAACATTTGCTTCTGTAGAAAGAGAAAGAAGTTTTTCTGAATCTTCTTTTTTTAACCAGGGCAGGGTCATTAATTAAACCTGAGAAAGCTATAGCTTGAATAATCTTCTACAAGTAATTCATTAACTATATTATCGATTTTTCTTTCCAATTGAAATCTTAGCCGCAAAATAAGGGACATCAGTTTTTTTATCAATAGAACTTGTCCTAATAACCCCTGATCGTCTTGCAATACTATGGGAAATCAGGATCAAATTTATCTTTCCATAATATATGAAGCAAGGTTTTGAACAAAAGGACGGCTTGATGCAGAAAAGCCATATTCTCCTTTACAGGTTTATCGAATTTTACTTTTACTTTATCCTTATTATTAAATATCTCTTTGATCTGTCGTGGTGATTCCGATAAGTTAATTGAATAAAAACCATTTTTTGTAATTGCTGCTTTTAATAAAATTAAAGAAGTATAAATAAAATTTTCAACTTCATTTTTTGTTCCCATTGATTCTTTGACTTCATCCAACTCTTTTGAAACTTCTTTAACATCGATTGTATTTTGAGCATAAATAGTTCGGGATTGTTTTTCTATCCTTTAAATTATCCCAGTTTTTATGAAGATTCTTCTTTCCTTGGTTTGAGATAATTTCAAATGAGTTCCAATTGATCTATGATTTCTGCCGGTTTGTTCTCTTAACAGCAAACCTTCAAAAATTGCTTCAATAATTATGTTCGAATCCACGGGAACTGATACCGAATATCCTAATTCATTCATAATCTTCTACGTATTTTCAAAGTGTATATCCACGACTATTCCCATCTATTTTATTATCAATTCCATAACAAAGAATATTTTAACAGATCATTAGGCTGACCAAATCTATCAACTCTACCTTCACGTATGTTCATGTCTTTGTAGGATTCCATGAAAGATCATAATCAACCACTGCATTAAAATGTTCTTGAAATTTATGCCTTCACTTAAGCAATACGTGCAAACCAAAACTCTGTTTTTTCATTTACCTATTCAATATCTTCGACTTTCGCGATCAGCCGGAAAAAGAGGAGGTGTCCCAGTTACAGAAATAATTTCTCGATAATTTTGGGAAAAAGGTTGTGTAATTCAGAAGCGACATAATCAGAGGTTTCAATAAATCTACAAAAAATGATGGGGGAAATCCATCTTCAGCAACGATTAAATTTCCGAAATAATTTCGATTAGTTTCTCATCATTATCTCCTTTGAGCGAATCTGCTATTCTTGCAACTCTAATAATTTTCTTCTGGAATATGAGATCAGTCCTTTTTCCTCATCTTATTTCAGAGCCCGGAATAACATCAATAGATTCTGCCGATTCAATCGGTCTGAAATAACATAGAACACTGTATACTTATCTTCCTATCTGATCTGAGTTCCTCTTGATTAGATGCTTCATTTGTTAATGCACGGGAACGTAATGTAGCAGCAGCAGCGGCAGGGCTGCTAGCTATACATCTCATAAAAGCTAAAGCTGACCACCAGCGAAAACGTCTTTTATATTCACTTATTCCTTCAAGAGGAAGGGTAGAAGTAATAAAAGATATGACTTTATTAAGAAAATCAAGATATTCAGGAAGATAATAAATAGGTAACTTCCTTTGGAAATCTATCTGGAAATATCGTTTCAGTACCTAAAGACTTTTTGATATCTCCTCTTCTTCTCTGAACAAAGAATTGCTCAATTTTCTTCTATAAATTTCATTATGCTGACCGGTTAGATCTAAGGGAAGATTTACGAATTCCGGATTTAATAATTCTAAAAGTTGAACGGAATGCAGCTTCATTACCGCTATGCGGAACAGCGGTTACGAGTATTAAGTGTCTATGAGGGTTTTGAGATAAACCTTTAAGCAGTTTGTGACGTTGATGTCTTTGGGTAATACCTTCATTACCAACAGCACAAGTATGTGCTTCATCAACAATAACCAGTTCAGGGCATGATCTTAAAAATTCTTCCCTCCTGCTTTCAGTTTTAATGAAGTCCAGCGAAACTACTGAAAAGGATAGATATCAAATAAAGATTCATCGAGCCTTCTTTTTCTTTCCAACTTTGAAGCGGTACTGGAAAGAACTAATTCAGCATCAATGTTAAATTTATCTTTTAATTCAGATTGCCATTGTTCGGCCAGATGAGGAGGGCACAGAACAGCTACTCTTTGTACCTCACCTCTAGCTAGTAATTCCTTTGCAATTAAACATGCTTCAATAGTTTTACCAATACCAACGTCATCAGCAATCAAGATACGTATTGGATCTTGCTTAAGAGCCATAAGAAGCGGAACAAGTTGATAAGGCCGAGGTTCTACATTAAGCTGACCAAATGAACGAAAAGGACCGGCGCTTGATTTAAATCCAAAACGAACCGCATCTCTTAAAAGCTTTGCAGAATGATAATCTCCTATATCATTAGAGGAAGGAAGAGGGAAGGAAGCTGAAGATATATTCTCCAATTCAGGAGAATATTCCTGTAATTTCCTGATCAGCGCCTCCAAGCGGCTTAAGTAATACAAGCTTTTCATCTGAACCGGGAAGCACCACCCATTCTCTATTCCTGGCTCGAACTAAATTTCCTACAGCTAAACTCATTCAAAATTCACCAAAAATTGAAGGATATTTTCTTTAAAACTTCTAACCAGTTATCCGAATGATTGAATCTTAAAACCTTATATCCAGAATTTACAAGCATTCCCTGGCTATTTCATCTCTTAGCCGGCGATCAGGGAAATCATGCGGCGGCCCATCAATATAAACGGCAACCGATAGATCATTACTTATATAAAGGAAATCGGGTTTTGCAGAACATTTCTCAATAGTTTTTTGTGCAAATGCTGGCAACTGCAGTTTATAATCTTTTAAGGTTTTAATCCATTCTTTTTCTAAGTCACTATCGCATTTATTTAATAGTTCAGCAAAGTGGTCATCCGTAGTTTTCTCAACCGATGAATAATCTAATTCCGAATCCTTCAATAACATTAAGTAATCAACTATAGTATGCCGATCTAATTTTTTATGGAATATTTGATTTCCATAACTTAATAAACAATCATAGCAAGATTTAGTACAATCTTCATTAGAGTATGGAGCTCGTTTCAAATCTTCACCGGTTTCACAGTTAAATGACATATTTCTAATGCAGACTTAGCAATAGAATGTATATTATCCTGATTCATTATTATTTGCCTTAATACACCATGCTCCTCCTTCAGCAGATTCATAAAATAAAATTCTATTTGGATTATCACGATCCGGTAATAATTCAACTGCAAGCTCAGAATCTTCTAACTCAAATTCAGTTTGTATTGCATTTTTAAGTGCATATTGTAAAGATAGTAATTGTGTTTGGTTTAGTATATTTGGGGCTAAATAGCAGACAATTCTTCATATCTTCTACATAGGGAATAACTCTTTGTGTTTGTCCGGAAGTGGGTCATCTTCATCTTCAGAATTCATTTGATTTTTTGCCCAATATCCTCTTTCCAAATCAAGAACAAATCCAGGCGGTAATCATCTTTTCGTCTTTTCCAACCCAGATTTAATTCTCCAAATAGAAGCTGATAGATCCAATATGAGAGAGCTGCAATTTCTTAGATGAGCCATTTTTTAATATCTGCTGATTTATATCTAGGCTGATTATCTTTTCAGCAAACCTAATTACCTGAAATTAAATCATATCCAAAACGCTAACCTCTCTTCCTCATCGGAATTAATCCTGTCCTTCCTTTTAGTTACAACATTCTGCATCCTAAAAAGTAGTTTAAGACTTACTATATCAAGAGGATATGGCAAATTCACAAATGTCAAAATTATTTATTTTGAGAAACAGGATGAATATATCCGCAGTGGCTGCATCGTTTTATTGACTTCGTCGCTAAGTTCGGATTGATCATCTTCTTAATAGGAAGAATAACTTTATGAATTATATATCTTGAACCTTCATGATAACTACAGATCTAGGTCAAATTCAGAGATCGCTAAGAAACGAGGCCGAGATAAATATTCGTCTTTATCCTTAATTCTACTAGCAGGTATATATGCGGATAATGGAAGTCTTGGGAAATTATAAATCCAGGCAAAAATCCTTCACTTGCAAAATACCTATAACTATAAAAGTCAGATTGAACGACATTTTTAACATCTGTAAGAATGCTTAATTGAGATTCAGCTTCCTTTCTTAATTTTCTCAGCCTGATGTTTCTTTCATCTCGATCTTTGGTTGCATCTCTAATTATACTATCTTGGATTCGGCTTGTATTAAAGCAGCTTTATAAAGTCCGCGCCATCGATTACAACACTCGTCAAAACTCTTATGCATATAATTATAAATACATTATCCAGCCATTCTTCATTATACCAATCAGTGTCAATTTGGTCCTTTATAGAATACGAAAACATTATTTGCTCTTAACTTTAGCTTTAATTTTATGTCAGGTGGTTAAGAGCATCTTTTAATATAATCTAATAAACTTAATAGTATGGTTTACCCAATAACATCCAGACTTGGAATGATAGATTTACCCAATGAAACATTAGATTCAGTTAACCAAAGTAGAATGAAATGTGAGCTTTAACCAAATCCTCATTGATAAGATCAATTCTTGGAGGCTGAACCGTTCCCGCAACCATTTCGGTGGAGTTCTTAAAATAATTTACATCATGAGGTGACATTGTTGAACAGTATGTAAAAACTAATGCAGTTTGACCCCCACGTCCAGCACGTCCACTTCTTTGTGCATAATTTGCGGCATTAGGTGGCACATTTCGCATATGAACAATATTCAAATTGGCAATATCTATTCCCAATTCCATAGTAGGGGAACAGAACATAGTTGGAAATTTCTCCTTCTCTAAAGGCTTCTCTCTCTTTCAATCTCTATGAGCAGAACCAATTTGGCCTGTATGTTCTTTTGCAATCAGCTCTTTATTGATTTTATGTAAAGTCTGTTTTATATAGATTTTTGAAAAAGGTATTTGGTTTTACATCTGTTAATTCGGTTTGAAAATTAAATCTTGTATTATCCAATCATAATAGTTTGCTTCATCGAACCTTTACCCATAACAATTGATCGGCTGCGAAGCTTATAATCAGTTACTTCGGAATTTCTTCTATCTGGTTCAACAGTTATAAAATTTGTGTTGTTAAAAGATTCAATAAACTTTGAATAAATACTTCGTAATTTTCTCTAGGTTCAATTATGTCCAATCCTGAATGCACTAGACAACGATTAATATATTTTCCAAAACTTAAGAACGATGTCCCAAGGAAATTATAAACTTTCCTTTGGGTCTTGGGGAAGGAATAGTGATAACCATTTCAGTTGGTTTATCTAATTTCTCATGTATAATCAAGTGACCACAAAGAATCTGGATAAGTCTTATCTCTCATCATTGATTCATTATTTGCAACATCTTTAAAAAACTTAATCCTAACGCGAAGTTAGTTCTAAAATAATCTAAAATATTTTTAGAAACTTTTTTTGTTTTTCTTTATGGTATATGAGTTAGATATTCAATACTTTCAAATCTATCATCTAAGCCTAACTAATTTATCAAGGTTTTGATAATCAATATTCTAAGAGAGCCACTTGCTCTAAGTTTGGTAAAGTATAACGCCAACCTCTTTTTAAATCTCGATAAAATTCGATAATTTCAAATAGTTGATGCCTTTTATGCTTCAATTAGTCCGACTTTATCTTTTGAAGGATATAAATAATGAATTCTTAGGAAGATTTGAAAAAAATTGATTCGGCAATTTCAGAAAATTTCTATATCATTAGAATTTTTAAAGAATTAAATAAGGCGCTCTTAAGCGAACTATTTCGTAAAAATCATTAAAATGTCCTGCTTGTAAAGAAGCATCTTGTCTATTATCTGTAAAGCTTAATATTTTTCTTTGCGAAATTTTTCAATTGAAACTTCATCTCGAAGAGAAAGAATCGCCGATAGAGTTAAAACAGTTAGTTGCATGTGCTTCGTCCCTTCGGAACTTAATGTAGATAATTTTGCAAAATCTGAAAATTCTCTAAAGCCATAGGATACCCCACAACTTGGACAAAAACGAAACGGCGATGAGAAAAAATGACATTTCAATCCTTCATAAGATACTATGCCAGAAGAATCAATGTATAATGGTTTGGGAAGGTATTTTTTTCTACTCTGCTTAACTATTAATTTACCGTTTCTTAATTGCCAATCATCCGGCAGACGTTCATTTCTTCTTTCTTCGTTATCCGGCCATGGCTCTTTTGAATCAAAATAAATAAAGCCAGCTTGTTTTTTATCGGAAGAAATTTGGTCACTTAAATTTCTGGGTTCGATGCAATTGTTGATCCTCAAATTCATTTCTACTTAAATAAACCGTATAATATTCTTTTCCGCATTCTCTACAAAAAGCAAAAGGCAGTAGTATTTTTTCTTCATTTTTAGGAGCATAATACTGACCGCTAATTGTCAAATAGCTTTTATCTTCATCTTCAATAGTTCCATAAACCGTATCACCTTTACTTATAAATTGATGCAGCTTAAAAGCAAATGCCGGGGAATCGCTAATTGGATTTGAAATAGAGTATCCAAGTAACAGTATTTTTTGAATTACATTTTTACATATTTCCGATTCCAGTTGTGCTTCAGAAGATAACTTTGCTGCTAATCCGTCATCACCTAATATACTTTTGGGAACGGATCTTCGATATTCATTTGAAATTTTATCTATACCCAAGTGTAATTCCAACCAAATCGATAAAGGATGTTCAATGAATTGACTAAAAGATTTAGGACCATTTGATTCAAAATCGATGATTGAATTCTTCAGCTCAGATATAAAATCACCGGAATTTGCTTTTTCAATTTTTGTTATAAATTCAAGAGACTCAGAAATTACATTAGAAGTCTTTACATAAGTACCAAATATTAAGGATGCTACTTTGGATATTTCTTCTTTTTGTTCCTCAAGTGTGCCGCTACTAGAGAGAGTAGCCGATGTTCCAATACATTGTAAATTATCATCTGAAAGCAAATTCCTTACCCGGCGAACAAGTAAGGCAACATCTGACCCTTGTCTTCCCCTATAAGTATGCAATTCATCAAGAACTAAATATTGAAGTCCCTTAGCAGCTTCTCTTAATTTTTTTTCATCTGTGCGAGTTAATATTAATTCAAGCATTACAAAGTTAGTAAGTAAAATATCCGGCGGGTTTTCTATTATTTTAGTGCGAGTTTCGTCATCTTCTTGACCTGTATATTTAGCAAAGGAAATTAGATTAGTTCCTTCCGGAAAACCAAACTTGATAAATTTATTTAGTTCACCTTCCTGGCTGTTGGCTAAGGCATTCATTGGATATACTATTATCGCTTTTATACCTTTCCCACTACCGTTTTTAAGAATATTATTAACAATAGGAATTATATAAGTAAGACTTTTCCCGGAACCAGTGCCTGTAGTTAATATGTAACTCTCCTTAAAAGTGGATATTCTTATCGCTTCTTCTTGATGTTTATGTAATAATAACATTTTTCCAAGATCATCTTGCTTCTCTTTAATTCTAAAAATTCTGGAACAGTCTTTTTGAAGTATGCCTTCGGCAACTAATTCATCAATAGAATTTCCCTTCTTAAATGAGGGATTTAGCTGGATGAGAGATTCAGGCCAGAGTAAACCGGATTCTAATTCATTCTCAACAAATGATTTTATTTTCTCGTTCTTGATTGAGATAAAACTTTTAATGTAGGATTTGTAGTCGTTGATGAGATGATTTCGGTAAGTAAAAATATTCATTTAGTTTATACCGGTTTTATATTGGATTGGAAACAATTCTTGAATAATTGGAATGGAAATGAATTATATAAGATTAAGGAAATGGTATAGAAATAATTACAGACAAAAAACGAATTCATTTCACAGCATAATAAACCTTTTAATTTCAAACAATTCCCCATAAAAAATTATAACCTTTGTAATTTAGTATAAATGTGGGGAAAAAAAAAGAGGGGGAATGAAGAAAAAATAGAAGTTTGCAGAACAGGAAGAAATTCTTGAAGGGGTGAATAGATTTGTTGGAGCATTGATTGGATATTCACCTATTCCGTGAAATTTTAATTCAATATATAGGTAACCATCAATATTATCCGGTTCAAGAAATAAAGTTTGTTTTTGATCGGGTGTTAAATATAGATAACAGTTCCCTTGCCAATATTCATTATCAACCTTTGCTATAAATGAATATTCATGTTTGGGATATACAAGAAAATTTCCCTTTTCACAAACATCAACAAAAAAAGATATTATAATTAATAAGAATATTTTTTTCATAATAACTCCTAATGAATTTTATTGTAAAATTTCCTCCGGAAACATATCAAATTTTTTAAGTGCTGTTTCTCTTTCTAAAAATGTTTTCGCGTCTTTTTTGAACTCCTCTAATTTGGAGTAAATTCATAATCAATAACAAAAACCGGTTAGAATAATCTAGCTGCAGCGATAAGACGCAGGCCGGATTAAAATCCGTGAGGGGCAGCATCGAGAGCTGTGAATGGGCACCGGACTGGAAGAGGCTGTGTGAAAATATAGAAAAAGTGAGGGGAGGGGGCTTAATTTTCTGTTAAACCAATGGATAAATCCATTGGTTAATGATATTCACACAGTGCCCTTTTTACCTTTTCCATATATAATCTATAATTATAATATTCAATAACATAAACTGGAATCTCAAAATTGCCGAAGGCGTAAAAGCTGTCGACTGGTGAAGTAAAAGCTTTTATTTTTCTTTGGTCAATGAGTGTAAATAATCTGGCTGCATAAATATAGAATGGTTCACGTTAGCAATAAATCTAATATTATATCGGAAATCCACAAAGAAAATTCATATTTAACTATATTTATTTTCCAATTGTTTGCCATATTCCGATTTAATATCAAAAGATAAAATAAAATTAGAACAATAACTTCCCGAAAGTTCTATCACATTTGGAGAAATTTCACTTTCATCTAGATTTTCTTTTTCAGAAATTAAATTAAAAATATTTTCAACAAGTATTAGACAAGCTTTGATTATGCTTTTTAGCATATTTTTTAGCTTTTTCAATAGATGTTTTATTTAAGTTTAATGTTAGTTTGGTGTTCATTTCTAATTCTTGATTTATACGTATAATATGAAGCTATAGCATACGTATTCATGTTATTAAATTCAATACCTCCTTCTGTCCGTGAGGGGCAGCATCGGGAGGTGTGAATGGGCACCGGACTGGAAGAGGCTGTGTGAAAATACTTAAAATAACCTCACCCCCCGGCCCCCTCTCCTTAGTAAGGAGAGGGGGAAGGACTGGACTAAAAGTCCGGTGTTAGGCTTTGTTTTAGAGTTATCCGTGGGCTAAAAGCCAACGGTAATGGATATTCACACAGGCTTTGTAATCATCTCCACCACTCCATTCTCCAGCCTACAACGGAATCAGGAACATTGTAAAGGGTATCTCTTTGATATGTCAGTTTATTCCCGTCAAAAACAAGAAAATTGAAATGCAATCCTGCGGTATCATTTACATTATCAGTCCTAAAGAACAAATTCAAATACCTGTCGATAGTATCTTCCGGGAAAGTCCTTTCATCATAAGAGATAACAACCGAATCTTTAATTACATATCTTATTGAGTCTATCCAACGAATCGAATCTACCGGACTAAAAACAAAAACCGTATCAGGAGTTTTATTCTTAATGGCAGTATAATCGCGAAACAAAGTAGAATGATCAGATTGAAAAATATCAGAAATGCCATTACACCCGGCTCCAAAAAAAAATCCCCCTAAAAGGAAAAAGGTTAGGAGCATTTTGCCCCCAAATATTCTAAATTTAATTAAACTCATTTTCTTACCTTTTATCTTCTTCTTCTCTTCCTATAAACAATCGAGTGCACTGTCAACTCCGACCTGAAATATTTCTTTGACAAATACTCAATAGCATCGATGGGTTCCATTTTCGTCCGCAGCGAAATAAACTCTCTCTTAATCATTATATTTCTAAGTCTTGTTTGGTTGATCAGCCCCCTCTGTTTAAGCTTATGAAATTGATTTTCAGTAATAATATCGGAGACGACCTGGTAATCATCAGTCATTTTATCCCCCGGTTTACATATCTTTTTCTCCTTGCACTCCTTTTAAGTACAGATAAAAAGTTCTTTTTCATATATTTTTTTTATTTCAAAAATAAACTTCTTTGAAAAATAAATGAAGGACTTTCCGTGCCCGGTTTTTTTAGATTACTTGTGATTTTTGAGGTTATTAAAAGGGGAAAAGATGTATGATGACCGGAAAAAGTATTATTAAATATTTCACGCACTGCGGTATAGTTATATAAATTTTTTTTATATTTGTATTATCTTTTATAAATATTTAAAACCAATATGCACATTGAATTATCACTAGAGAATTCAGATAAAATCCGGGAATTATCATATATCCTTGATTTACCCTCAGCCAAAATTGTTAACATATTACTTAATGAATTGAATTACGAAATCTGGAATGAAGATATAATAATGAGAATGAAGAAAGAAAAAATTGAAATGCTGCGCAACAATTTAAAGCTGATAAAATAACCCTTTTAAAAACTGCATCTGTGTATAGTACGCGGTATCCCGCTTCCGATATCCGGCATCCGGTATTGGAATCGGGAATCGGGCATCATCCATCCTGTCCGGTGAATTTCCAGACGAAGTGTAAAAAAACTACAGTGACATAAAAAATTCGATTCCTTATTGTTGTATTCAGAATGAACGTTCATTTGTTAATAAATAAATCATTCACAATATATAAGGAGTAATAATCATGGCACGTCTTAAAGGTTCAGTGTTAGGTAATCTCAGCGGCAGACTGGGGAACCTCACTGCAAGAACAGTAAACGGAGAAACTATTCTGGGAGCCCGTCCTTCTAGTTTCAATGTTTCTAATGAACCCAATGTTGTTGAGATTAGAAAAAAATTCCTGGTCTCTTCACAATTAGCAAAAGTCGTTGATAAAATCGATGACTTGAAGAAAATCTGGGATAAAGCAAAACAAGCAGGGATATCTGTATACAATGCTTTAATTCAGCAAAATTTCAAATATTCAGATGCACAAAGACCGACTGCTCAAAACGTAATCACCCCCGGTGGTTTCAATCTGGGCGTTACCTCTGCATTAATTGGTGCCGATACCATCACTGTTGATTTACCTGCGCTCAATACTCAGGCTAACTTCACAGCGGCTGATAAGGACCTTTCAATTTCAATGGTTCTGGTAGGGTTTGATCCTGTTAATGAGGACGACGCATATTATAAAATAATGCCGTTCAATTATACAGAATCAGATTACGATCCTGCTCAAACATTGGAAGCAGTTGTAAACCTTGATCAATTCTCAAAGAGCGAATTGGCAAGATACAACCAGAAAGTTCTTTTAGTTGGAGCAGTAACCAAAGATGCAGACGCAAATATAGTCAAATACTCAGCTACCTATGGGAATGAATCTTAATTAGTGCAAGCTTCTCCGGGGACGGAAGTTTCCGGAGAGGCGGTATGAATGGTCATTGGTCATTGGTCATTGGTCATTCGTCATTGGTCATTGGTCATTCGTCATTGGTCATTGGTCATTGGTCATTGGTCATTGGTCATTGGTCATTTTAGACAAAGTAATAGTTATTCAATAATATATCATGTTTAATGCAGAAGGTGATAAATTATGAGTCAGGAAGAGAAAGTAAAATACTCAATCGATATAATAAAGTTTGTCATCTATCTGATAACTTTAGTTATTGGTATACTTGCAGCCTACAATTCCCTCGATAAAAGATTATCAGTAATAGAAACTGAAATGCAGTATAAAGTAGATATAGGAAAACTCCTGGAAAAGCTGGATATGGTAAAAATAGAAATCAATAAAAAGATTGAAACCGAAATCCGAAAAATCTCTCCGCAGAAATAGAATTAAAATTAGTGATTTTGAAATGTTTTTAAATATTTTTGAACTTTTATTATAGAGTTATGCCAAAAGAAAATATTAGAGCTTATTTAGCGTGGGTGGCGATTTGCCTGATCTGGGGAACAACCTATCTTGCAATCAGGATAGGTGTACACGATTTTCCGCCTGTTTTGTTTGCAGGATTTCGCTGGTTAATTGCCGGACCTATTCTAATTATAATTCTAAAATTACGCGGATACAAACTTCCAGCCTTAAAAGATATAAAACATCTTGCAGTTGTCGGAATTTTATTACTTGGCTTCGGTAACGGTCTTGTTGTTTTTGCAGAACAGTGGGTGCCAAGCGGCTTAACTGCATTGCTGATATCAACGGATCCGTTATGGATTGTAGGGATTAAATCTTTATTACCGGGCGGACCAAGATTGAATTTAAAAATAGTAATCGGCGTGCTGCTCGGCCTGGCAGGTGTAATTTTAATTTTTGAAAGTAATCTTTCGGCTATTTTGAACACGCAGTACCTTATAGGAGTTATTGGGTTAATGTTTTGCGTACTTTGCTGGTCATCCGGAACACTTTATTCAAAGTATAAAAAAGTTTCAGTTCATCCGTTAATGGGAGCCGCTGTACAAATGGCAATTGCCGGAATCTGTTTATCTCTGCTAGGGATAATTATCGGCGAATCTTCAAACCTGCATTTGACTCAAAACGGTGTATTTTCATTCTTGTACCTGCTGGTATTCGGTTCCTTTATTGCATACGGTTCATACATCTATGCGGTTGCAAATTTACCGGTTTCTTTCGTTTCCACTTATGCTTACATAAACCCTGTTATCGCATTATTCCTGGGGTGGCTGATACTGGATGAAAAACTTAATTATACTATAATGATTGGGGCAATTATAATTTTAATAGGCGTATATATTGTTAAGATAGGGAGTGACAGGGGGGAATAAGTCATTGGTCATTGGTCATTGGTCAATTGGTCATTGGTCTATTAAGGAAAATGTCAAGAGGTAATAGTATTCCGTTAGTAAAAATTTAACCATTTTTACTTCTCTGCCTTTGGGCTCGCTTTCATCAATGGCTGTAAACATTTAAGTATTCATTCCGGAGAAATTCAGTTTTAGTAATTTTTACTTTAATCGATTTTTATTTGTTCTCTTTTTTCTATTCGTCTATATGAGCCTCTATGGGCTACGTTAAATTTAAAGAATAATGGGGAGAGTTAACCGTCATTCTGGCTTTCTGAGAAGCACCAATGGACTTGAACTTCATCCCCAGAGAATTAAAATTACTTTCAATAAATCCAGGTGATAAACAAATACTCAAATGATATTTTGCTAAAGTTCTAAATATTTCGTATAGTTTTATCCCGGCTAAACGGAAGCAGGCTCTGCTGGCGAGCAACCTACCAGGGATAACTGGGTGAGAGTAATGGAGAAGAAGAACTTTAATGATTCTTCCAATTTTGGCGGGAAGCAATCCCGATTTTGTACTCCTCGGGACTTCCCGCTGTTTTATAACTATTATTATTTCCATTATTCTCATATGCCTTAAAAAACGCTTTTAATATTTATCTATAGCTTTCAGTCATATTTACAATATGTATTTATGCAGCTTTATTTTCTAACCTCTTCCTCCAACAATAAGGTTCATACTTCTTTTTGTTTTTCATTACAGCATAGACAGATATAGCTATATACCGGGTAATTGTATTCCTGGCATCTTTTTCGTGTATATTTTTTTGTTTGTAATAAATATTCATAATATTCACGGATATCATTCTTACCACCAAGCGCAGCTTGTGTTGCCATCTTGAATATGCATTTTAATTTTCTCGAATATCTTATATCTTTTCTGCTATAGCTTATTTTACCACTTTCTCTTTTAGTCCTTACAAGGCCGCAATAACCCCATAACCGGTATTTATTCTTAAATCTGTTTGCATCTATTATTATTCCATATGCTTTTACTGATAATATTATCTCCAAATCCTGATATCTGTTTTATATATCTTATGACCTTATTTTTTTGTACAGTCTGCTTAAATAGGGTTTCAAATTTTTCTTGTTCTTCATCCAGTTTTTTCAGTACTTCTGTTTGATGATCTAATATAAAATTCATGGTCTTATCTTTTTTATCATACGATTGTCTCTTTTTCTTTTTTAACCCTATTGCTCTGTATACTGCTAAATTTTGATTCTTTAGTCTAACTCTGGCTATTGTTAGATCATCATATGCACTTACTAATTTTCTTATTCTGTAATTATTCTCATTGTCTGTATGGTATACTTCTTTTAATAATCCTGCTCTTAATAACTGGCATAATTTACTGGCATCTATTTTATCTGTCTTCGCTCCTTCTTCTAATAACCGGTTTCTTAATGGATTACAGATTATTATTTTATCTACACTTTCCTTTAATTCAACATATAGCCATTGGGCTCCTGTGGTTTCTTCGATTGTCAATATCTTGGTCCCTTTAAGAACTTTTAGATATTCTTTTATTGCCTTTATATTTGAAG
This sequence comes from uncultured Ignavibacteriales bacterium, assembly GCA_963848195.1. Lineage (GTDB taxonomy): Bacteria > Bacteroidota > Ignavibacteria > Ignavibacteriales > Ignavibacteriaceae > CAVQBP01. Next base: position 601,414 of record CAWKCY010000005.1, read on the forward strand.
CAATATCTTTTACAATCGGCTTGATACTGTTTGATTTCATCCTGGCTATTGTTGCACCTTCTATTGACCAGTCAATTGCTATATAATAATCATACAGCTTTATCGGCTGGAGAATGTCTTTTGTTTTAGTTATTTTCATTTCGGTCTCCTTTCTAATTTGTTGTTTATTTTTCCTATCTAATTTAATAGATAGTTAAACTTTTGGAAAGCGAGACCTTTTCTTTTCCTTAATTTACCGTCATTAGTCATTAGTCATTGGTCATTGAAGGTCATTGGTCATTGGTCATTGGTCTATTGGTCATTCCAAGGAGTGGAGATTCTTCCCCGCAAGAGAATTTTGAGATAGAAGTAGTTAAACATGTCTCCTTTTGAATTAGTTTAGATTAAACAATTCCAGATAAATTCCAAGAACAAAAACCGGTTAGAATAGTCTCCTGCAACGATAAGACGTAGGCCGAATTAAAGTCCGTGAGGCAGCATCGGGAGGTGTGAATGGGCACCGGTCTGGAAGGAGTGTGTGAAAACCGTCATCCGTTGGCTAAAAGCCAACGGCAATGGATATTTTTTCACATCCTTTTTCGCCGCAGAGAATTAAGCCGA
>CAWKCY010000006.1:0-390672 GCA_963848195.1 uncultured Ignavibacteriales bacterium
TATAGCGTAAGTATAACGACCACATTTAAGCCGCAGCCCAAAACAAGAAACTTATATTTATTACTAATGACAAAGATTAAGCAAAACATGCGTAACTTGTTTTTTCACACGCATGTTTTGCAAGACTATTAATTAAAATAACTCCGTTGAACAAGAAACTTGAAGCGGAGCAACTACTTTAAAAATCTCTAAAAAGCCGAGTGCGTATACGCTGGCGGCTTGAAATGTTTTGTTAGGCACTGCATTTTGTTTACTATGCTTAAGAGACTATCCAATGAAAATGGCACTATTTTATTAATAACATTTTGCTGGATTTAAATATGCTCCCTGCCTTTAATGTTATTATGTAAAGGCCACTCGCTAAACTACTCCCATCAAATTCAATTTTATAAATACCTTTTTCTTTATTTTCATTTACTAATTCAGAAATTTCACGACCTAAAACATCAAATACTTTTATTTCAGCATGACCTTTTTGAGGTAAACTATAACTAATAATAGTTATGGGATTAAATGGGTTAGGGTAATTACCCAAGCTTACTTCTTCAACATCAGAAACTGAAGATTGTTTTGAAATCTCTTCGCCTGAAGATTGCATTTCATTCATTGCAAACTTGGAGAGAAAATTATCTTTGTAATTACTTATTAATTTGTTAAATGCTTCTGATGCTGATTTTTCCGAATTTAAATAATATTTATAAATCAATCCTTGATCATAAAGTAATTCAGCTTTCAAATCATATTCAATAGATTGTTTATATAAATTGTCAGCCAAATTTAAAGCGTCATCATATTTTTCTTGATCGACTAATTCCCATACTAAATATTTTTCAAAAAGGGTTTTGTAATTCATAAATTTTGAATCACTTAATTTTGTTTTGATAAAAGAATAAAATTCTTGCTTTTCATCCAAAGTATTATAGACATGATATAAGTTAGATATTATATTACCAACTGATATTGGATCATTTGTATTCTGTAATAAAGATTTACTATCAAGTATTAATTTATCAAAGTCATTTCTATATTTATTAATCCCTTCAGATATGCTTAATTTTTCTTCACTAATTTTTCTTAAAATTTCCAAATACTTTATAGAAAAATTTTCATCATCTCCGGAATCAAAGGTAGAAACTTTAGCTAAATTATCTTTTCCCAAACCACAAACATGATTTTGACCTGTAGTAAAAACATTACCGCCTACTGCTCCAGGTAAACTTCGGCTATAAGTATTGCTTATTGCATAAGCATAGGCTCCGCTGTATGCACCAATGTCTAACAAGTTTGAACAGAATGTGTTATTTGTGCCTACGTTATAATTTGTACCATTAGAGGTTAAATAAACAGCAACATCAAATTCTTGAATATTGTTATAATAAATATCGCCAGTCCCACCATAAGAATTATATGCAAAAGATGCCCCTCCAGTTAGAGCAGTAGAATATCCTAAATTTGTATATGTACCTGAATAATCATTAACTATCGTAGAGCCCATAAAAGTAATGCTATTTAAATTTGTATGGCTGCTGGAATTAATGGTTATAATTGAATTTTCTTTTAAATTTAATATATCAACGTAACTTGAATTAGTGACTGAAATACTTCCATTATTTATTGTTGAAGTTCCCTGCCCTGTTAAATCGACATTATTTTTACTGCTGAAGATTATATTTCCTGAATAGGTTTTTGACAATAATTCTACAGTTTGACCGGAAGAACCATTATCTATTGCTGACTGTACCGTAGAGAATAATCCCTTTAAAGTGCCACCAGTTTTTAAATAAGCATTTAACCCTGTGATAGTAGAACCTGACTGTTGAATAATTGTACCTCCGGTTGATTTTACATAATAACCATTTAAAACTAAAGTAGCTGTTGACTCTATCTTTAATGTTTTTCCTGAGGGAACACTTAAATTACCAGCCAAAGTGAATGACCTACCACTTAAGGTTTGGTTTTGTGATAATGTACCGGAAAGTTGAGGTTCTCTGAATAGTGAAACAGCACCTCGATCTTCATTAAGTTTCCTTTCATTATCTGAATAGGTTGTATTTCCTCTGGTTACCCCTTGGAAACTCTTATTAGGATTGGACCAGAAATTTTGACGTGTCTCGGTTGTATAATAAGACATAATTGTGCACCATTGTCCGGGTGGATAGCGAAAACCATGATTGTAAGTACCTCCATGATCATCAGTAGTATCATGTCTTGCCCCTAAATTATGTCCTGTTTCATGTCCTAATGTATAGGTATCTCGAACTCTATTATAATTTGCGATTGCATAACCTGCATATGAAGTATATTGGCTAGGGTATTCAATGAGATAACCATCGCCTGAAATGTCACTTCTATTCGTGATCAAAAAGCAAAGATCCGCGCTGTACTCATTTCTCAAGTTCTGTATAGTAGTATTTGTTCTAAAATCATATAATATATCGTCCATACTTTTAGTACCCTCAGAATAATTTAATTCTGTCGTTAGCACTAAATTGTATTCCAAATCAATGTCATCACCAACAAAAGAACTATTTGCAGAATAGATAGCATTTTGAATTAGTCCAACTATGTCTGAAACTGCATTCTTAGCTGCGGTAGTATACGCAACTAATATATCAATTGTTGAGTGTCCGGTTTTTACCGCATTACTTTTATTTAATTTATTTTCATTTTCAATAATTACAGGTGGTGCTTCCGGTTTTAATTTAGAATAATCTACTTCAATAATTGCATGTATAGAATCATCTAACGGAATTATCGAATATTGTTTGTTATTTACCTGTATAGTACCTGTTATTTTTCCATTTCTAATTACAAATGAAATAAAGTTAGAGTTATTTTTACTAGAAAAACTATAGCTAACAGAATCCAATCTATTCAATTTATTTATCGTAAAGCTGTATAATGTATCAGAGAACAATTTAAAACCAATTTTATCAGAATTTAGAAAATCAAGATTGGTTAATTTCACAAGCTTTAATCTCTTAAATTTATCATTAGCTTTGATAATATTTAAGTAATGCTGCTGGCTTTCTTTAACAACTGCATTTTCATTTACATCATTAAAAATATTTTGAGAAAATGCAATTGAATGTAGCAATACAAAAAGTAACAAGTAGAATTTTTTCATTTCTTTTCTCCTTATTTTAGTTATTTACCTATGTTATGCAAGATTCTCAAAGCTTTTATCGGATTTCTGCATAACAAGAGTTAGTTACTTATTTTATAATTATTTAGAATGTCAATAAAATCTAAAAACCAATAAAAATTTGGCACTATAAATATTCTTACCTCTGCAACTAATCCTATGTTGGATGCATAATAATAATAATAGTCATCGAAACCTGGATAATCTTCAGCTTCCCTTATTCTGATCCTAATAACAGAACAACTAAAGGTACCCGCTTTAGTTTTTACAGTATCGTTAATAGATATTAATCTTGTATCAAGCGGCATAATAGAACTAAACCCTGAAGGACCTAAAAATATGCTGTGAGCATTCCATGATTTGTTCAGATTTATTTTTGTTGGTATAAAAATTCCTTTGTCTAATAAAGTATCTCCCTTTTCATCAAAAGCTCCCATGCTAAATAAACCTTCTTTTCCAATCCAGAAGACCTTATTAAAATTTGTATTCTCATTATTTAAATATGACGCGATAATATGGCAACTGAATAAAGTATCATTAAGTAAAAAATAGGTAGTATCAATAATTTCACGCCTGTAAGTATTGGTAGTTAGTATAGTATCTATATTAAAACCAAACGATTTGAAATTAATATAGCTCCAGTTTGAATCGTGGTTTTCAAATCCTGGAATTATATATTGATCATAATCCCAATAAGAACCTTTTTTAGAAGGCCAAAGAAAGTGCGTATAAGAATTAACAGTATCAATAGTTTTTATGGTAGGCGGACCAACAATATTGTTTTTACAACCTGAATTAAATAGAATGTTTATGAGGATTAAAAAAACTAATGCATATATAAATTTAAAAATCATAATTGTTTTTCTTATATTTTTTATATCATTAAATGTAATCTTACATAAAGTGCCTAACATATTTATTGAGTTGTTTTGATACCTTTCCTTTTATGTCTATATCTAGACATTAATGTCTATATATACACACCTTTTTTCCAAATGTCTACATATAGACATATTTAAATGTCTATATGTAGACATTTTCCATTCTTGAAATGGAATCATTAATTTCTTTTTCTGAAATATTTAAGCTACTATTCTATCTTCAAAACCTAATGCTAAAATATCTTTATATGGTAACTCCCACAATTTTAATTCCCTATTCCACTTTCCACCTGCATTTTTTATCAAGCTACCTATTTTTACCTCGCCATATTTAACTTTTACATGAAGAATCTTATTTAATGGTATTCTATAACAATTCCTATTCCAATCCTTTTCGTCTACAATTATTTCAACAGTGGTTAATTTTTTCTTCTTCTCCTCATCAATCCTATATCTAATACATATAAGCTTTTTACCATATTTTCTCTCCCAGCTCTTTGTCCCGTTTTGACTCGGATATAATGTCCTTTTAACTCTTATAAATTTATTTTTCATTAAGAATTTCAATCTTATTTCTTACACAACTAAACCACTACAATTTATCTGCTGGACTCTTAACTCCCATTCCTCCTTTTCTCATAACATGAGTATAAATCATTGTGGTATTTAAATCTTCATGGCCTAGTAATTCCTGAACTGTCCTTATATCATACCCATCTTCTAACAGATGTGTAGCAAAAGAGTGCCGGAAAGTATGGCAACTGCCTTGTTTCTTTATCCCCGCATTTTTAATTGCAGCTTTCACTACACGTTGAAGTACGCTTTCATCTATATGATGTCTTCGTTTCAATCCCGTCCTTTTATCTACCGATATTTGTGAAGATGGAAATACATACTGCCAGCCTAATTCTTTATTTGCATTTCGATATTTCTTTTCCAATGCATATGGTAAATAGACCCCTCCAAAACCTTTTTTGATATCTTCATTATGTAAATTTTCAACTTTTATTAAATGACGCGTCAATTTATCTTTTATAATTTCCGGTAAAATTGTAACTCTATCTTTGTTGCCTTTTCCATTCCTTATATTTATTTGGTTATATTCAAAATCTATATCCTTAACTCGTAGCCTGACACATTCCATTAAACGTAATCCTGAACCATATAATAAATTCGCCATTATCCGGTTTACTCCTGTCAATTTATCCATTACAGCTTTCACTTCATTTTTAGTAAATACAACTGGTAATCTCTTCCCTTTTTTTGCCCAAATTAATTCTAATTTTTCTAATTCTTTGTTTAATACTTGCTTATATTATTAACAAGAATTTTTTTTCTCCAACCCACCACCAACCACCTACAACCAACAATCCAAAGAACACAGCTTCGCCATTTAAGTCACATCTGCTTTTGGGTAATTTTTATTCGTTGAGAGTTCTCCCTTGCCCACTTTATTTTATAGACAATTCAATTTATATTGAAAAAATCTAATTTTCAATACAATTCTTTACAAATAAAAATTCCCAAAAGTACAATAAATATATGTCCCTGCCACCCTAAATCAATCTATTGTAGCCATACCGCATCGTTCATTCCGCATCCGCTTTTTTATATCTTTATACTTTTATCTTCTTTCTTTCCTTTTATCTCTGTTCTTGTTTCTTGTATCTGATTTTACATTGTCAATAATAATTCTATATTAAATAGACATTCATTCTTATTGCAAAATAATGCATCAATTATTATTTGTCACTGTAGTTTTTTCGCAGAGTCTAAATAAATTGAATCACGAAAGAAGATATGGGGACTATAGACTGGGTTTATGAAAATTGTAAAGCAAGTCAAGAAAAGTTAATCTGCAATTGCTGCTGAAGCAGCATAAATTCTTTTTGCTCCGGAATCTAGTAATACTCTTCCGCATTCGGATATTGTAGCACCTGTAGTCACGGGTGTATTACAATAGTAACAAACAAATTTTTATTAAAATTCGAAGCAGTCTTAATTCTAATTCTTGTAAAATTATAGATTATTGTTTCTCTTTATGAAGACAAATAGAAAACAACTATAAAATTTTTTAATATGTAATCATACCTATGTTTTTGAAGTTAGTGTTTTAGTTTCTTTTTTCAGAGGACGCAGTGGAAGCTTATCTATCTTCAATGTTCATATATAAAGATTTCTCTTGAAAAAAGATTTATAAAATATTAAAATTATTTTTAGATAATAATTTACTTCGCAATTACAAAAAGGGAAATAACAATGCAATCCCTCACATATTCTCAAGCACAAACACTTATTGCAAATAATCAATTAACTCCAGCCGAATTATATAAGATAACAGACAAAAATGTAATATTAACTGCAATTAGTACAAACCAATTTTCTACAAATGGAATTTACTTGTATTCTCATGGTGCAAAAGCATGGGGTGCAATCCAATTAACAGGAGGAACAGGAGGGAGCGTTAATACAATTAAAGTAAATGGTATAAATGTTATGGCTGGTTCAGTATCATATCACTCAAATTCATATTCGCCTACGAGAAATGGAAATATTAATAGCCGGACATCTTTTAGTTACAATATTTCTTTATATACTACAGCTAATGACGTAGCTGCAAACATTAATAATTATCAATCGAATTACAAAGCATATGCTGTAAGAGATTGGATAGCCATTCAAACTGTTGCATCAGGCACAACCCCAAATAATTATCCAATCACGGGACAGCAACAAACATTAGTAAATGCAATTGATATGAGTATTTTTTTTTTTTTTATGGTAATAAAGCAAAAGATAGTATTATTGGCGCAAATATGCTGCGGGGTACCAGTCTTGTCTATGAGCAAACATTAGAAACTGCTGAATTTCAGCAAAATGAATTCGAATAAGGATCTATATGTATGGGGAATGAATTGATTGGAGGTTTTGGATATGATCACGCATTAGGTTATGGAGTAGAAAGTACTATATTCAATTATAATTACCTAACTAACGGTAAAGTAACTGCAAACAAACTTATCGGCGGTGTATGGTTTAAATATAATTCATTTTCTTCAAATGGATTCTTTGCATCAAATGAATTGACATATTTCTCTGAATTTTCCGGCAATTCATCTTCAGCAAGTAGATTTTACAATAATAAAGTCGAAGGCTGGTTCTCTTTCTTAGGAAATAATTTTACTTCTCATCTCTTATATGATGTTTATTTCCAGGATAGCGGATATATTGTCAGTAATACTTTCAACTATGGTATAATAGACGATGGTATAATGGCAAATGTCGCTATTTATGGTAATACCTTAAATTATAACATTTGGGTAATGGGATATGTTAATGGAATAGTTGTAGCAAACTTGAGTTTTGGTGGAAATTCGAATGAAAAGTTTATATTTGAACCATCGGGCGGTTCTAGGAAAAGAACATACAGTTTTGAAATACAGTTTGATGGAACTACAGGTCACGGTGCACAGGGAGATATAATTAATTTAATTCCTTTACGTGCTAACGAAATGGTTTATGGTGGAATATTAAGCAATAAATATGTTGAACGAAGCCGCAGAGCGGCAGCTTTAGAGCAAGAGTGAATAGTTCTTTGACAAATTGAAGGCTCTCAAAACAGTCCTTGATTCTGAGGAGATAAATGATAAGTTCTTATTTGAAAATAAACCTAGAAGGTTTATAAATAAAATAATAACAAAAAATTAAAGGAGACTTATCATGGGAGAACTAAAGGATCGAATGAAGATGTTAATGGAGTTAAAGAATTTCAGTCAAAGGACAATAGAATGTTACCTGATGTACATGAGAGATTATGTAAAGATAAATAAGAAATCACCGGCTGAAATGGGAGAGGAAGAAGTATTAAAATACTTGTACTATATGAGGAGTCAGAAGAAGTCAAGCTGGTCGGCAGTAAACATAGCCTATTCAGCGCTTAAGTTTTTTTATATAGAGGTAATGGGTAGAAGTTGGGATTTAAAGAAAATACCACGCCCTAAGGTAGAGAAGCGGCTGCCTGAGATTTTATCAAGAGAGGAAGTAAAAAGATTACTTGAATCAATCACCAATCTCAAACACCGAACAATATTGATGGCAACATATTCAGCGGGACTACGAATAAGGGAAGCCACAAGACTAAAGATAAGCGATATCGATAGTCAAAGGATGCAAATAAGAATAAGTCAGGGTAAGGGAAAGAAGGACCGTTACAGTATATTATCAATGAAACTGTTGGAAGAGTTGAGAAGTTATTATAGGATACAAAAGCCCAAAGATTGGTTATTTCCCGGAAGAGATCTCAATGAGCCGGTACATATATCATCAATACAAAGGGCATTTCGAGATGCAAAAAAAAAGCGGGGATACGTAAGCACGTAACCGTCCATTCATTACGACATAGTTTTGCAACCCATCTGCTTGAGAACGGATGCGACATATTCACCATACAAAAGCTGCTGGGTCATTCTAATCTAAGAACAACAAGCATATATCTTAGAATAAACCAGAAACATATAGATGGAATAGTCAACCCTCTTGATATGATTTTCTCCAATAAATAATGGAGTTAATAAATCGGAGAGGGGCACATGAGCTAGCTGATATCTTTAGGCTATATGGGGATGAATATAAAAAGAAGGAAAAGCTTCCTAAATATATACTAAAGGTAATTAATGCAATAGAGAATTGCCGAACATCGGTACTTGGCGGGCATGTAGATGAATGTGATAAATGCGGTTATAAGAGGATATCGTACAACTCATGCCGGAACAGGCATTGCCCGAAGTGTCAGTCATTAGCTAGAGAAAAGTGGGTATCGGAAAGGCAGAAAGAACTTTTACCAATAAAGTACTACCACGTAGTTCTGACAATACCACATGAACTTAATGAGATAACATTAAGGAATAAAAAGGTTATGTATGATATACTATTCAAGTCGGGAAGTCAGACATTGTTGAGGTTGGGAAAAGATATGAAACGTCTTGGAGCAGAAATAGGGTTGATAGCAGTGCTACATACATGGGGACAAAATCTGATGGATCACCCGCACTTGCATTGTATAGTAAGCGGAGGAGGATTATCAGAAGACGGGAATAAATGGATAAAGCCAAGGAAATCAGGAAAGAAAGATTTCTTTGTCCATGTAAATGTAATATCGGATTTATACAAGAAGAAATTTTTATATTATACGAAAGAAGCATACAAAACGGACAAATTAAAGTTTGTAGGAAAGATAGGAGCACTGGAAGATAGAAAAGAGTTTTTGGAGTTGATAAAAAGCCTCTATACAAAGAAATGGATAACATATTGTAAAAGACCATTTGGAGGAGCAGAGGCAGTAATAAAATATTTGGGTAGATATACACATAGAGTAGCCATCAGCAATCACCGGATAAGAGATATTAAGGAAGGAAAAGTAATCTTTGATTATAAAGATTACAAGAACGGAAGTATAATCAAACAAATGTCATTAGATGCAGAAGAGTTTATACGAAGATTTCTGCTTCATGTATTACCGGAAGGGTTTTATAAAATTAGATATTATGGAATATTGAGCAGCCGAAATAAAAAAACGAAACTCAATTGTTGTAAAGAGTTACTTGGGAAAGAAGAAAACAATGATAAAAAGACAGAATCTAAAATGAATTGGAAAGAAATATTTTATGAACTAACCGGTATTGATGTAGAGAAATGTCCGAAGTGTAAAAAAGGAAGAATGATATTGATTGAAAGATTAATACCATCATATAAAGGACCATAGAACAAAATATTCTTTTAGGCAGATAAATATTGAATAATTTTGTATATACAAGGGATATTTACATTAAAGAGAGTAAGAAGTTATAATATTTCAAGAAATATATTATGTATGCTCAAAAAAGCGAAATAAAATTTAGGTTTGATGAAGAGAAAACTTAATAAAAATCCAATCAAAAGAAGAAATACATACAAATTAAAAGCCCATAGAATATAGTTGGCTTCGCACAACAAAATTTTATCCGAAATTGAGACGAAACTTCAAAAACTCAAATTATAATAATTAAAAAATTATTTTATATTTAAAGGGTTAAATATTTTATGTCTCAACTTCGGATAAAATACTTAACGTTATACTTCATAAAGGAATACCATGAATGATCAAAGTAGATCAAAACATATTTTAGAACTAGCAAAAGAACTCTTAGACGATATTGAGCTAAGTAGGACAAGTGCTGAGAGCCTGATCTTAAAAGCATCACGTCTGGCAAGGTGGGTAGGTAGTGATGAAATACGTTATTGGTTAAAATTCGAAATGAGTGGATACAATAGTACTGATAAAATCTCTCTAAAATATATGGACATTACTGGACGGCCCATAAATCTTTTTTAAGGTATGAAGTGAACAAACTCTCCATTCATATCATATTATCAAAATATTTTATAGCTTTTCGATTGCTGAATATGGAATCATATTTTATCCCCATCGTTCCTTAAGAAAATTTCCCTGGATTCAAAATGATCTTATTTTTATTAATCAACAAGAGAATATTTTAGATAAGAGATAGAAGCAGTTAAAATTCATTCCATTTAATTACTAATTTCCTCAATGTTAAAATCGGACATGTTGAACTGTTTTATGAACTATTATAAAAATCCTTAATGGTATTCGAATTGTTTTTTAGTTTATTAATGGATATTGCGGATTAGATTCTATAAACAGTGTGGGAGCCGTCTCTCTACGTTCTTTAAAATAAAATACCAACGGTATGGTTATTTCCATAGTTTTAGATACACCTTTAATTTTACCCGGGTACCATTTCATACCTTTAAAAGAATATTGTAAATATTTAATAAATAATGAATCATTTTTATTCATTTTATTTTTACAGTTATGAAATTCAAAATTTGCTAATTCAATTTTACAACTGATCATTTCTCCAATTGAATCTATTTTAAGTTTAGCCTCATATGAACCCCAAAGTACCGCTCTTCTTGCAATTTCGGGATAAGAAATTTTATCTTGTAATGATTTCCAACCATTTACCGGAACGGGTAATTTTATCGAGTCATTTGATTGGGCTAGGTTCGATACTACTATAAACAATACAAACAAAGCTATTTTCATGATTTCAATTCTTGATTTCATTTTTTAGTTTATTTCTTCCGATACCATAAGAATTGTTAAATTTCTCCCACTATTTTTTGTGTCGGATTTCAACTTATATCAAAAAAAAGACTTTATCAATAGATTTTTTTAGATAAGAACTTTTGTGTGAAAGTTTAAGAAGCGGCCCCAAAGATCTGAGTATTATATTATAAGTTAATAAAGAAATAAAATAGGGGGCCTAAGTATTAGCCCCCAAAAAATTATAATAAATTGACCGCATTCATTAAATTTTGCTGCTGCAGGTGAGAATAGATTTGGGTAGTTGACAAATCCTCGTGTCCAAGTAATTCTTTAACTACATAAAGTGAAACTCCTCTTTGAACCAACATCGATGCAAATGAATGACGTAAAGTATGGAAGTGAATCTTTTCATCTAAACATGCAGCGCGTAAAGATTTCTTAAATTGTTTACTAACAAAATTTTCATTGAGTTTAATATTCTGATTACGGGTAAATACAAAATTATTTTTATCTAAATCGATAATCCTGGGGAAGAGTTTTGTCAATAAAACTCTTAATGTAGAACATATTGGAATAATTCTTTCTTTTTTACTTTTGGTAGTAAATGACACAGAACATTTGACTTTTATAATGTTTTGTTCCAAATCTATCCAATCCCACTTCATATTTAGTAATTCTCCTAACCTAATACGGGTATAAAAGGCTGTAAGGAATTAATCTTTTGGAAAAAGATTTGATCAAAAAAATTAGTAAGAGGTATGCGACCTATAGGTTTAATTGATTACAAAATTACAATATTAAGATTGCTTAATTACAAAATTGAACAATTTGACATCTGAAGTTCCGGTTTCCTAACTTGACAGTATTCAATTAAAAAATTTATAAGATTATAATGATTGAGAGTTTATATACAAAAGTATATATTTATACATAAAAGTATATAAAATAGTTATGATAATTTATAGAGTTTTTGATGAAGTGTTTAGAACATGGTCTAATATCGCAGTTATGCGGGCATTAGTAGATACTAATACGGGCTTCACTGGAAATGAGGTGGCACGTACCGCAGGTATGCATCCAAATTCAGCTTTAAAGGCATTAACGTTATTAGAAGGACTTGGTATCATAAACAGGCAAATTGGAGGCAGAGATCATATATTTAGCTTAAACCGTGAACATTTTTTATTTCAGGAAGTGCTTGTTAAAATATTTCAAACGGAAATATCATTTCCACAGGAAATAATAAATGCTCTTGCATCGATACTTAAAAAGCAAGTATATAGTGCTGTAATATTCGGCAGCACTGCAAGGAGAGAAGAAACTGCTTTATCGGATCTTGATATCTGCTGTATTCTTAATGCTCCAATTGATAGAATACAGGTAAACTATTTATTGGATAAAAAATCAAAAATGCTGAATAAAAGATTTGGCATTAAGCTGGCACCTATATTTTTTTTAAAAGAACAATTTATGAGGAAAAGGAATTCTAAATTGATAAAGAGTATAGTTAATGAGGGGATATTAATTACCGGAAAAGATCCTAAAGGTTTATTAAATGGCTAAGAGAAGAGGAAGAAAATCAATAGCACGTCACCGCTTTAGGGAATATGAAAGTGTAGCTGAGCATTTTTATAAAGCTGCTAAAGACTCAAATGATCTTGAATATTGGACAGCATCAGGAGTTCTTATCGTTCATTCGGCGATTGCTTTTGCAGATGCTTTATGTATTAAGCTTGCAGGTGTTAAAAGTGTTGGAGAAGATCACGAGGAAGCGATAACATTATTGGAAAATATTACTGCAGAATCAGAAGAAAAAAACAAGGCCATCAACCAACTTAAACGAATAATTGAAGAGAAAACCAAAGTTTCTTATCTCGGTGAATTGTACTCATCTTCTCAAACGAAAGAAATGTGGAAAAGGTTAGAGCGATTCAGAAAATGGGCTAAGGACATTTTAACAAGGTAAGTTTTGGAATATAATTTAAACCTCAGATCTTAATGATTGTTTCTTTTAGTTTTATCGATTCGAATTTCTGCCTTTTTGTAAAATGCAGAATATCAAAGAAATCATTCATTCTGCCGGTCGAAAAGCCGCGAGAGCAGTATATACTTCAAATGGATTAAATGTTGTAAGCTCATGGTATGATGCTGCGGAAAGCAGACATATCACTGCGTTCTTATTCGTATTACAAACTGCTGCAAAGCTTTCACTTTCATCGAATGAGTAATCGATAAGTTTGTAAAGTCCCGGTTTTAGCTTTTCAATTTTTCCATCATCGACTGCAGCAGCAATATCACGTGTTTGAATTCCCGCCTCCCGCAGCTCTTTCATCCTGGCAAATCCTTTATTTTTTTCGAATATTTCAATTAGTTTTTTCATAATTATTTTTCTTTTTTATAGGAAATCAGGTTCTATATTGAATCATTTTGTAGGTAAAAATACAAAATTTACCTACATTTTGATTCATCTTATTAAATTAAATTCATAGCAAAAGCTATCTTTCTTCCTAATTAAGAGACAATTGCTTTTAGGGTAGGCATGATAATAGTCTTAACCTGGCAAATTTCAGCATATTTAATAAGAGAGGCTATGCTTTTCTTTTTTTGTCTTAGGTAATTTTAAATAGCTTCCGTAATGTCACTTACTGCTTTCCTTAGAAAATAAAACTATGGCAATTTTAGCAATATTTCTTGCATCATCAATTCCTCTATGATGTATTCCAGCTGAATTTATTTTTAAATGTTTAAGAGCCCTTTTCATACCGCATGGTTTCTGATTAAAGAATGCAGCAAATTCTGCTTTAAGGTTTCTATGATTTTTTTCAATTGTCCCGGGTAACTTAATTGAATGTCTTGTACAATCCGCTTTTAGCTGGTTGAGATCGTATTCTCCCCACGAGCATATTTGGAAATTTTCACCTCCTATCCAATTAATAAAATTTGGAAAGACCTCATTAAAATTTTTAGCAGTATCAATTTGCTGCTGAGTTATTGAGGTTAAATTAATACAAAAATCTGATAGAACAGGATTATTGATTGGTTTTACAAATGACTGAAATTCATCAATGATGTTAAAAGAAGCAGACTCCAATTTTACCGCTCCAATTTCAATTATTTCCATGTTCTCAATTTTTCCTCTATGTTCCCATATTTGTTCCCGTAATTATTGGGAATCAATGGTTATAAATTCCAATATGAGATGCACAATTAATTTTTGATAGGATTACAGATGTTATCTAATATGAGAAAATCGATCCTTAGTATGTTTTTTAAAAAATAGATATAACATGGTGCCTTAAAATAAAAAAGAGGGCTTAGAGATACAAAAATGGTCGTAAACCTACGCTATTTCGTAAGGATTTTTAGGGTTTGGTTAATGGAATTAGTACATATCCCAAAGAAACAAAGGTGTTAATGCGAGTACACTTCTGTTCATAACCGGAGTATTCCATGCATTTAGTGAATCCAATGTATCTTCGTTATGGAAAAATCTCCTATATAACAAGAAGATTTGATACCTTAGGTGCCGGGAAAAAATTATTACAAGAAGATTTTGCTCAAATTGCCAATAGAACCGAGGAGACACATGGGAAAAATTACAAGTATGAATTCAGCTATGAAGAAATAGCTGAGCTAATGAAACAACATATTAGTGCTTATAAGATAGAAGTAGAAAAATATTTTAAAATTTTAATTTTTAATTATTTATTCTCCAATGGTGATGCACATCTAAAAAATTTTTCACTCTACCGTAATGAAGAATATGGGGATTACCTGTTAACACCTTTTTACGATTTGTTAAATACATCGATTCATGTTCCCGGAGAAAGTGATTTAGCTTTGGAATTATTCAAAGATGGCTTTGTTACTACTGCTTATAAAGCGGGCTCAAAATATACTAAAGGTGATTTTGAAGTTTTTGATGGAAGATTGGGTATTAATGAAAAAAGGTTTAATACAATTTACAATGAACTGCTAACCGAAACTGATAAAGTAGAGGAATTTGTTTCTACATCTTTTTTAAAGAACGAAATAAAAAAAATCTATTTTCAAAACTATCTTAATAGATTTGACAGGTTGAAATCCTAATTTTATGTTCCTTTACTATTAAAAGAATAACAAGTATTACAATTCAGATTTGTGAGGATGGTAAACTTATTTTGAATCCGCCAGAGGACGGACAAGTGAGTGGAAATCCCCAAAGAGATAAGAGAGTGATGGAAGTATTCTGCTTATTTTTTTTAAAATTAAACTATCTATTTATCAAATTACGAATGGCTTCAATTACTATATCCGGATCTTCATTCTGTATATAATGCCTTGAACTATTAATAAATTTATGCTCTGCACCGGGCATTTGCTTAAACCAATTTTCATGATACCTTTTTTTTACCTCAAGCTCTTTTTCTGCGCCCGGAAAACTTGGATTAAATTTAGTTGCAGTAAGTAATATTATAGGGATATTCGGCAAGGGAAACGAAGAATCAGCTTCAACACAGCTTTTGTTTACAAAAATTTTTTCTTCTTTCTGAGCCCAATTCATCGGCGGTGTATATTTTATAATCATTTTTTTTCGATTATTCCACTCATCTTCGGTTAACCGTATTTTTAAACTATCCTCATTAAAACCCGGATCAATAAATAAAATTCCCCCCACTTGAGATGGATATTTATGTGCATAAACTTTGGCAATTTGGCAACCAAGCGAATGACCAACAAGAATATATTTTGTATCTAAATTAAGCTGAGTTAAAATTGAATTTAATTCTTGACTCATTCCATCGGCGTCTTTTGAACTTGTTGAACTGTCAGATTTACCAAGTCCAGCCCTGTCATAAGAAAGTGTCAAGTTATTTTCGGCAATAATTGATTGAACCTTTTCCCATGTGTTATGATCTTCGCCGGAACCTGAAATAAATATAATTGTTGGTGAACCTTTGCCTTCGATATTAATAAATAATTCTGCATCATTTATTTCAATGAATTTTTGACTGTTATTAATATCAGAAGGGGTTTCCTGTGCGTAAATATTTATATTAACAATAACGAGTATTATGAGCAATAATATTATCATAGTTAACCAGAATGTTATTAAATAAATTAAGTTAAATTAAGTATAAAGGAAATAATTTATTATAATTTTTATTTTATTTGGATTGTTAAATTGATAAATGGATGCTAAAATTAGGCGAAAGGATGTGAGAGCAATCCATCCGTCCTTGCGTCCAATTTGGTAGGTTTTGGAGCCTTCGACAAAGTCCGCCTTTAGGCGAGGTCTCGCTTCGCAGACTACACTAAAAGACGCTTATGTAATGATTAATGAGAGCCCCACCATAGATTTGGTAAACTTATTTTCGGTTATAGTTATCTGGATCATCTAAATATGGCTGACAATATAATTTCTCCAATGTGAAACTTTAAATACAAGATCTTCAATCCTTCCGGAAAAACTTAGTTTTTGTATTATACTTTTTTATGTGATTAAATGGCGATTAAATCACAAATTATGCGATATCTCACCTTTCTTTATTTTCTCCAAATTATATTTGTTTATAAGTGTTTATAAATAGGATTATTGCTAAAATATTAAATAATAAAGTCATTGTAGTTTAAGAAAGGAACTTGATGAAATGGAAAAAATAATTAACAATCCTGTTACTTATGATATAAATATTAAAGGCAGTAATATAAGTCCTCCTTCCATAATTTATGAGGATACTACTGTCAATTTTCTCAAACATATTCCAATATTTTCCAACTTGGATGAAAATACGTTAAATCTTATTATAAAATTAGGAGTTCAAAAATCTTTTCGAAAAAATACCGTCGTTTTATTAGAGCACCAGACTGGCTCTGCCCTTTACGTTATTGTTAGGGGTAAACTAAAAGTTTCCAGATCCGGTGAAGGTAGTAAAGAAGCTATTTTAACTATTCTTAATCAGTTCGACTTCTTTGGTGAAATGTCTATTCTAAATGAAACTGGCAGTTCTGCAAATGTTACTGCATTAGAAGATTCGGATTTATTTATTATAGAAAGCAATGATTTTATTAACCTTCTTAATAATCATTTTGAAATTTCATTAGCATTAATGAGAGAGTTAACCCGTAGAATCCGTGCCGCAGATATGAAGATTAAATCTCTCGGATTGAATAATGCCGAAAGAAAAGTTGCGGCTGTTATTCTTGAATTAGCCGGTAAAACAGGTATAATAAATCAGAACAGGATCGAAATAAAGAGAATTCCGGTTCAGCACGATCTGGCAAATATGGCTGGCACTTCAAGAGAAACAATTTCAAGAACATTGCATAATTTTGCCAAGCGAGGTTTAATTGAACTTAATGGATCAAAAGTTACCATTATTAATTATTTAAAGTTTAAGGATCTATTTGGGTAATTCTCCCGAAGTTTATGATCATTTTATAATCAAGAAATTATATACCTGGGTAATCAATTTTTCCTCTTGATTTTTCTTCAAAAACATACCCCAATTAAAGAAAATTATTTTTTTTCCGATAATAACTTTGAATAGAAACATATCTATTGTACTTTACTATTGCAGCATCGGCTGCACAATTTGTTTTTTAACTAAGTGATTCTTAAAATATCAGAAATGGATAATGATTAAGATGGAAAAGGTCATTAAAAATTTGTCGGAAGAATTTCCCTTAAAAATATTACTTGCCGATGATAATATTGTAAATCAAAAAGTAGGAGCAAAAATATTAGAGAAGTTCGGTTACAAGGTTGATGTTGCATCAAATGGCATTGAGGTATTAGATGCCCTAAACCATAAAACGTACGATCTAATTTTTATGGATGTTCAAATGCCCGAAATGGATGGTCTGGAAGCCACAAAGGATATACATAATAAATTTGGGGAAAAATCACCTAGAATTATTGCAATGACCGCAACCGGGACTAAAGAAGATAAAGATATCTGTATTAATAATGGCATGGATGATTATATCAGCAAACCAATCAGGGTTGATGAATTATCCGAAGCATTAAAACGTTCTTTTAGCTATATAACAATTAGCAATTACCAAAATTCTTATCAGTAGTAAATTCTATAGAAACTTAATTGCAAAATTTATATCACCCGCAATATACCGAACTGTTCCTCTAAAAGGGGGTCCGCATATTAATCCGGAATATATATTTATTAAATCGGTAATAGCAGGCAATTTAGCAGAAGCAGGTGTGAAATAAATAAAATGTGAATCCTTTTCGATTGCTTCAAACATAACCACTCCTATGGCTGGTCTTATTTTATCATATGCCTTAACTATATCATAAAATAATTTAATTATTTTATGTAATTCTCCTCCTCTTATTTCTTCTTTTGTAAGCAGTATCTTATGCCAATCCATGTTGATAGATCTAAAATTTATTAAGAAAATTAAAGATTTACTTTTTAGTAAAGGTCATTTAATTATGCGATAAGAAATGTCTTTTGACAGGTATAATTTTCAGAAGCTTTTCAGTGTAATAAGGGACTAAAAATGCAGCAGGAGCCAGCCATAATAAATTCCACTTATTTATATTAAATACAATAGTCATAATGATTATTAAATATAATAATGTAAGTCCTATTTTCTCATATTTTTTACTAAATAAATTAGGAAGGGAGAAAGTAGTTAAAATAGTTAAACCTGATATACCAATTAATATATAATATTGTAAGAAAGTCATAATATCCTCATTTTTTTTCGTGCGTATGATAAGATTTTTCGTTAAACAATGATGTGGATTGCAGCACGGATGTGATGAGGATAGCCCTTCTAAGTCATTGATTCCCAATATGATACAGAGATAATCTTATTTTAAAATTATTCTCGGAATAATACAATAAAAAAATTATTACCCGAAGGAGGTTTCCGTTCAATACATTCTTCTATTATATTCCCTCATGTTATTTTTTGGAATTGTAACAGGAAAGATGATGAATAAACAATTTTCTAAACTGGTTTTATTTTTAATTCTTTTTGCTTTCTTTTCAGCATTTGTTTCAGCACAAGATGATACTGAAAAATTAACAAAAATTCTTTCAATGGATCCTTCTCTGCAAAAAATAAATGAACTGCATCAGTTTCAATTAAACCATCCCGATAGTCCGTATTTAGGACGCATAGTACAAGGATTTATTATCACTTTTATTGATATGAATGAGGTTGATTCTGCTTTATTTCAGGCTGATGAATATATAAAATCTCTCCCTGCCGAAAGAAAGGGAGAAATTTATAATGATATAGCATATATGCTTGCAGAAAATGATGCTGGTCTGGATACTGCTTTGGTCTATTCAAAAAGGGCAGTTGAACTGGTACAAAATAATCCCCGTTATCTTAGTATGTATCTTGATACCAAAGCTTATGTGCTTTATAAAAAAGGTGATGCAGTTGAAGCTGTTAAAATTCAGAAAGAAGCCATTAAGGATCATGAGGATGAACCCGAGTATCTCTATCATTTAGCTTTATTTTCCAAAGCAGCGCATAATATTAAAGATGCCTTAAAATTTAGTGCTCTTGCAGTCTTACATGGAGATGAAGGAACTTCTTTAGTTAAATTTAATGAATGGGCTAAAGATATCAATCCTTCATTAAAGGATTCAATTGTTATGGATATTGTTCACAATTTTATGGCTCAAGTGGGTGGCGTTAATGATAAAGCTGTTAAATCAAATGCTGCAGCTTTTATGGCTCAAACCGGGGTAAACTTTAAGCTTGCTGATGAATGGTCTGAAGATGCAGTAAAATCAATAAACGATAAAACCCTCGTTGAAGATTATATTAACTATAAAAAGAATTATGCAATTGTAAAAGCTGCCGATGGAAAATATAAGCTTGCATTAAAAGAACTTTCAAAAGTGGAAACTCTTGTAGCTCCGTGGAATAGTGATTATTGGCTTACTTTAGGAAATGTTTATTATAAGCTTAATAAAAAAAATGAGGCGCTGAATGCTTATATTAACGGCCTTATAGCATCTGATAATCCGCTATTGCTCGAGTATGCAAAAAAATTATCCTCTGATAAAGAAATTCAAAATAAAATTGAAAAGATGAAAATTCAGCTGTCCTCTGTAAAACACGATAAATTCAAATCAGCTGAAAACCAGGAGGGGAATGTGGTTCTTGCGGAATTATTTACCGGAGCTGAATGCAATCCCTGTATAGCTGCCGATCGGGCATTTGAAGAACTTGCTGAATATTTCCCTCGTTCTGCACTAGCTGTTTTAGAATATCATGTTCATATTCCCGGACCCGATCCATTAACTAATCCCGATACATTTAAACGTTATAGCTGGTATGGAGGCAATTTTGGAACTCCAACTATATTCTTTGAAGGAACGGAGAAAATCACGGGAGGAGGTCCTAAATATATCACTGCAAACCGCTTCAATGTTTACAAATATATTGTAAATAAATATCTAAATAAAAAACCTGAAATTAAAATAACTGGAAATGTAAAGTTAGATATGGATACCGTTAGTATTACTGTTGCTTTAAAATCTTCTACAATTACAAATTTAGATCCCATGCTGCATATTGTTCTTGCTGAGAAATCTGTTAAATATACAGGAGCCAATGGAATTGAAAATAATATCTTTGTAGTTCGCGATCTTGTGGGTGAGCCTTCAGGCACAAAGCTTACCTCAAGAAATGAAATTATATCACGTAAAGTTAATATCAATAACCTTAAGAAAAATATAACAAGTTATCTTAAAGACCCAACAGCCGATGCTTCCTGGAGAGCTCCTTCATTTCACGGGTGGAGAAAGAGTATCAATGACCTGAATAAAATAGATATTAAAAATCTTGCTGTTATTGTTTGGGTTCAGGATGCAAATACTAAGGAAGTGCTGCAAGCCTATTATATGAATGTAAATTAAATAAATAAAATTGGAAGGATTGTTTTGAACTCTAAAAGAATAATTTTATTGATATTAATAATTTTCACTATCTTTTTTAGCCGAAATTCGTTTCCGCAAGATACACCTGGTAATATAGTAGATGCTAAATTATTTTCAATAAATAAAATTATCAAAAAAGATTCGGTAATTGATCTTAAACTTTTGGTGGAGATAAAAAAAGGATGGCATATAAATTCTAATAAACCATTGGATCCCAATCTTGTCCTCACAGTTGTATCATTGGACACTTCCTTTTTTAAAATAATTGAAATTAAATATCCTCAGCCGTATATAAAAAAACTTTCTTTTTCTGAAAATGAGCTATCCTTATATGAGAATGAAGCTGTAATTAAAATCCGGATACTTATAGATAAGAATTACAAATTGAGAAATCTAAATGTTAATGGAAAAATCCAGTATCAGCCTTGCAATGATCAAACATGTCTCTTTCCATTAACAAAAAAATTTTCTGCTGATTTAATTATAAATGATAAATAAAAACTCCCTTACTCTATATTTCAGTCTTTCTAAAGAATTTAATTGAAAATTTAGTTTTTTTTATATAAGTTGAAACAGTAGTAAAAAAAGGTGGGGTAAATTTCTCAAACCTTATTGGGAAATATATTCCGGCATTTCAAGTATTTTTGGAGCTCTAAGAATAGATGTTAGCTATAATTCTTTAAAAAATATTTCCGTTACTTCTTCTATCGGTGTGGTTTTATAAAATGAAAATATAACTTCCTGCCTTAAATTATGTTCATTAAATAATGTGGAGAATATATCCCGGGAATCCTTGCATTTTTGAAATAGTTGTTGCAATTTTCTAACAATAAAATCTTTAATGAATTATGAAAAATATCTGTGGTTTTTTTTGTTTATGTCTGATTTTCATCCAATTTTCAGCTTATAGTCAAAACAATAAAACTATAAATGATTGGACAAATTTGAAAAAGTACGCGAAAGCTAATGAAAATCTGCCTTCTGTAGCTGCTGGAGTAAAGCGCATTGTTTTTATGGGGAACTCTATTACTGAAGCTTGGGGCAAAATTGATAGCAGTTTTTTTACTGATAGAGGTTACATTGATAGAGGTATCAGCGGGCAGACTTCATCTCAAATGCTGCTTCGTTTTCGCCAGGATGTAATTAATCTCAATCCGGAAGCTGTGGTTATCCTAGCAGGAACAAATGATATAGCTGAGAATACCGGACCTATTTCATTAGAAGATATTATGGGTAATATTGCCTCAATGGCTGAATTAGCTGAAATGAATAAAATTAAAGTAATCCTTTCATCTGTGCTCCCCGCATATGATTTCCCATGGCATCCGGGACTTCAGCCTGCTGAAAAAATTGTTAGTTTAAATAGTATGATTAAATCTTACTGTGAAAATAATAATATTATATACGTTGATTATTATTCTAAAATGGTAGATGAAAAAAAAGGTTTGGACAAAAAGTTTACTAATGATGGAGTACACCCGACCCTTGCTGGTTATAGGATTATGGAACCCCTGGTTGAAAAAGCCATTAAAACGATTTTGAAAGAACCTGTTCATTAATAAAACCTTCGGAAATTTGGAGAAGGGCAGGCAGGATAAATTGAATTATAGGAATAATGGAAAAAGTATATTTTATGAAATTACAATCATTATTATAATTCAGTTTTTTTGGACTTATAGAATTTCAGCTCAATATTTGCCCTCTAATAATATATCCTATTTTAATAAAGCATCAGTTTTAAATAATTCATTTAGCTTATCTGAGCACCGGACAATTGGGGATGATATCTCTGCATTTTCAAGATCTGTCGGCTATGTATTATCTTCACCATTTAATTGGGAGGCAAATGATTTTTATAATGCAGCAGGATTTTTACTACTATCAGCCGGTTCTTTTTTGCTCGATGATGAAGTTAGAAAAGTTTTTTTAACAAACAGAAACAATACTTTTGATAAACTAGGACCTGTGGGATATGCTTACGGGGCACCGCAGAATGCAGTTGCAGGTGCTCTTTTGATTTATTTTTCAGGTGTTGCTTCAAGTAATAATTGGCTGCGAAATACCGGTTTAATGCTTACTGAAACACTGGTTGTAATTGGAGTAATTCAGGTGCCCGCACGTATAATATTTGGCAGGGCGCGTCCTTATACAGGATACGGAAATACATCATTCAATCTCTTTAAAGGCTTAGAACAGGATAAAGCTTCCTTTATTTCTGGACACGCTGCTGTCGCTTTTGGTATTTCTAATATTCTTGCCCATCAAATTGATCATCCTCTTGCCACTGCTGGTCTGTTTGGGTTAGCTGCACTAACACCTCTATCCCGTTTATATGATGATAAGCACTGGTTTTCTGATGTAATAATCGGAACTGCATTGGGATTATTAGTTTCAAACTCAATTATTAGTCTTCATAAAAAATCTTCATTATCAAAAAATAAATTCTCTGTTGTACCAACATTAAACGGGATTTCGTTATGCTATACTTTTTGAAAACCTATAAAAATTATAATTTCAATGTGAATTCAAAAAATGGGAGATTTACTGTGGGCTCTTCTAAAACTTTTATAAAATCCTTCGCCATAACTTTTATTTTACTTTCGCTTTCTATTTTTCCGGCAGATAAACCGGAACAAGGTGCCGAACCGGTGAGTAAAGCGGATATCTATTTAACTGCGAAAAATACTAATGATAGAATTACTCAAAAGGAATCCTTAACTTTCTTTAAGCTCGAACAACCAGATGAACAGAAACCAGTAATTATTCTTGACAAAAACAAGACTTTTCAATCAATAGTTGGATTTGGTGGGGCTCTTACAGATGCATCTGCCGAAACATTTTATAAGCTCCCTAAAGAAAAGCAGGAAGAAATTCTAATTTCACTTTTCGACAAAGAAAAAGGTGATGGCTTTTCACTGTGCCGAACCAATATTCATAGTTGCGATTTCTCAAGTGAAAGTTACACATATGTCGATCCTGGCGACATAAATCTTAAAAGTTTTACTATTGAACATGATTTGAAATATAGAATTCCTTTTATAAAATCTGCCTTAAAGAAATCAGGAAATGACTTAAAATTGTTTGCTTCTCCCTGGAGCCCTCCGGCATGGATGAAATCAAATAATGATATGCTTCATGGGGGTAAATTACTCCCCGAATTTAATCAAGTATGGGCTGACTATTTTGTAAAATTTGTAAAAGCATATGAAGATGAAGGAATCCCAATCTGGGGTTTAACAGTTCAGAATGAACCCATGGCAGTACAAACTTGGGAGTCATGTATATTTACTGCTTCCGAAGAAAGAGATTTCGTAAACAATTATCTAGGTCCCGTTTTACAAAACTCGGGATTATCTAAATTGAAATTAATGATATGGGACCACAATCGCGGACTAATGTATCAGAGGGCAAAAATGATCTACGATGATACTGCGGCTTCAAAGTATGTTTGGGGTACAGGTTTTCATTGGTATGTCGGAGATCATTTTGATAATGTACGCCTCGTTCATGACGCCTTTCCGGATAAAGAACTTTTATTTACCGAAGGTACAGAAGCAAATTTTATGGCAGATAGTTTAAATTTGTGGAAATGGGGAGAAATATTCGGGAAATCTTTAATAATGGATTTAAATAATTGGGCTGCAGGCTGGACTGCCTGGAATGTCATTCTCGATGAAAACGGCGGACCGAATCATTCTGATAATTTTTGCATGGCTCCTATTATATGTAACACAAAGACCGGCGACTTAACTTATATGAATTCATTTTATTATATCGGGCACTTCTCGAGGTTTATTCGACCGGGAGCAAAAAGAATTATATGTTCATCCAACGATGATAACCTTTTAGCTACTGCCTTTTTAAACCCGGATGGAAAAATTGTAGTGGTCGTTATGAATAATACTGACCGGGAGAAAGAATTTTATACATGGCTTGATGAAAATGCAGTAAAAGCAATGAGTCCGGCTCATTCGATCATAACTCTAATTTTATATTAACACATAGGTTATGAGGGAATGCAGAAACTGCATTCCCTCTTATTAATTCTCTATTTCTTCAAGAACAGGCAGTTCCAGTTCAAACAGATCAGGCTCATTTTCTTTTGATTTCCCATTCTTTCTGGATGGTCTTATTTTATAAGTCTTCCCATACTTGCTGTTCGGATTATTCCGGTCGTTGTAATTTTTATAAGAGTAAACTTTTTTCTGGTAATTTCTTAAAATGATTTTCTCTTCATCATGGTGAAGTACATAATTAGGTAAAATAGGAATTTTACCACCTCCGCCTGGAGCATCAATAACAAAATGGGGGATTGCAAGTCCGCTTGTATGTCCGCGAAGGTTTTCGATTATTTCTAGTCCTGTTTCAACTGAAGTCCTGAAATGATTTGCTCCTTTAGTTTCATCAGCCATATACATATAATAAGGTCGGACTCTAATCTTTAATAACTTCTGCATTAATTCTTTTACTATTGCCGGCTCATCATTAACCCCTTTCATTAATACCATCTGGTTTCCTACAGGGATGCCTGAATCAGCCAGCATTTCACAAGCCTTAGAACTTTCAGGAGTAATTTCCCATGGGTGATTGAAATGGGTATTAACATAAACGGGATGATACTTCTTTATCATTCCGCACAATTCCGGAGTTATTCTATGCGGAAGTACACATGGCATTTTGGATCCCAGCCTGATTATCTCCAGATGAGGAATTTCTCTTAATCTTTTTAGAATTTTTTCAAGCATGAAGTCCGTTAACATTAAAGGATCACCGCCCGAAAGAATAACATCCCTTATCTCTGTATGCTTTTCAATATATTTAAAAGCACTCTCCAAACCTTTCATTGAGATCTTTTCATAGTCGCCTACTTTTCTTTTTCTTGTACAAAAGCGGCAGTATAAACCGCACTGGCTTGTAACAAGAAAAAGAACTCTATCAGGGTAGCGGTGGGTAATGTTTGGAACAGGACTCATAGCATCTTCCATTAAAGGATCTTCTTCAGCATCAAAGTCTTCCAATTCCATTCTGTCCGGGACACATTGCCGCCAGATTGGATCCCCCGGATATCTAATTAAGCTTAGATAATAAGGATTAATCCTTGCCTGGAAAAATTCATCAAGATCTTCGGCATCCTGTCTGTCTATTCCGAATTTTTCAACTAACTGATCAACAGAATGAATGCTGTCTCTTACCATTTGCTGCCACAGTTCCATGATTTTCCTCTGGTTTGTTCTTATTTATTGAAAAACTTTCCGAAAATAATTAGTGAATCACCTACAGCATAAAAATCATTTATCTGGGCTATCACCGAGAAATTATTTCTCAAATAAAAATTCCTTGTTTTTTCATAGCTCTCTTTTGAAGATGTTTCAGCCAAAAGCCATCTGCCTTGTTTTTCAAGAACAAAATTTTCTGCATGCTGTAATAATTTTCTGCCAATACCTTTTATTTTTGAATCCGGATCAACAGCGATCCAGTATAAATCGTAAACTGCATCTGTCAATGGTCTTCTGCCTGTACAGTGATAACCATATATTATCTTCTCTTCTTCAAATACAAAAACATTATAATCATCTTGTTCAATATCTGAAGCAGAAATATTAACCAATTCCATGCCAACACTTACTTCAGCTTCCGAAAAAGCCGGTATTTTTTTTAATATCATTTCAACTGATTGAACATCAGCTTGCTTTAACTTCCGTATCATTCTTCTTTCTGTTTAATTCGCCCTGGCGAACTAACGCAAAATTTGCAATTGTAAATAACAATTCGTTGTGAGAAATTCCTTCAGCCAATGCGGCTCTTGCAAACCCCGAATCAAAAGAAATATCAGGGTTAGGATTAACTTCAACTACATAAGCAATATTGCCCTTAAGTCTAATATCAACTCTTGCATAATCTCTGCAGTTCAGAACTTCAAATGCTGTTAAAGCTGTATTTTCAATTTTTTTTCTAATATTTTTATTCAGTTTTGCCGGACATTGTGGTTTTGTATTTTCATAATAGACACTTTTTGAAATCCATTTGCTGTCATAAGTTACTATCTTAGGCAGACCTTTAGGCAGCCCGGTAAATTTTATTTCAGAAATCGGAAGGATTTTGTTTCCTAATACCGCAACATTAAGTTCCCTGCCATCAATATATTCTTCAATTATTACTTCCTGCTTATAGGTTCGGAGTAAAAAACTTAATTGTTTCTTTAATCCACTAAAATTTTTTACAACTGAAAATTCAGATATCCCTATGCTGGCATCCTCATTCAGTAATTTAAGGATAACTGGAAATGATAGTTGAAAATCATTTTCAGTAATTTTTTCCTTTGGTTTTACTATTATATATTCAGGAGTAGCGATTTCGAATGATTTAAGAATATTTTTCGTTCTTGCTTTATTAAGACAATTACCAAGGCATTCGGGTAAATTTCCGGTAAATTCATAACCTAATAGTTGAAAAACTCCTGCCATACAATATTCATAGGAAGCAATTCCTTCAACCGATTCAACGAAATTGAAAATTACATCGGGAGCGAAGTTATTAATCTGCAGTAATGTACGCTCTACATTTCTATCGACAGCTAGAGTATCAACTATACGAAAGTATTTTGATAACTTATCCTTAATTCCATTTATTTCATTAAAGAATCCGTTTTCAGATAGGTCATCGGAGGATAAACCTTTTTTTGAAGGTTTTCCATTATAAACAGGGAAGATGCTAACCGGAGAATTATAGCAAATTAAAATTTTAGCATTAATCTTCATATTATGTTATATCTTTTAGCAGCCTCTAAAAGAACGGTATTAATCATATCGTTATAATTTAAACCTGCAGCCCTTGCAGCTTTCGGAAAACAGGAATTCTCTTCCGGGTTTGGTAATATTCCGGGAAGAGGATTAATTTCAATAATATTCGGTTCGCCATTTCTATCCAACCGTATATCTATCCTGCTCCAATCTCTGCACCGGAGAGTATTGTAAGTCCTTAAAGCTGTTTCCTTAATCTTGGCTTCAAGACTCTTATCCAATACCGCCGGACAATCAAAAACATTCAGAGGATCTTCTTTTGTATCCAATATCCACTTGGCTTCGTAAGAATATAATGGAATGAAATCCTCAGGAAATTCACTAAAATTTATTTCCACAATCGGTAAAACCTGTGAAAATTTACCATTGCCAAGAATTGCAATGGTAAATTCCCGTCCCGGAAGGAACTCTTCAATTAAAGCAGGCTGGTCATATTCCGATAATATTCTTTCCACTTCGTTTGTCAACTCAAAAAGATTATTTACAAACGAAGAAGAAAATATACCTTTGCTTGAACCTTCAGATATAGGTTTTACAATAAGCGGAAATTCTAATTTTAATTCTTTTATATGGTTTAAACTATCAGCTACTAAAAATTTCGAATTTGGTATTTCATAATATGATAAGATTTCTTTTGTTCGGGCTTTATCTAAACATATTGAAAGTGTTAAAGGATCTGATCCCGTATAAGGTATTTGAAGCATTTCTAATATTGAAGGTATCTGAGCTTCCCTTGAGCTCCCGTTAAAGCCTTCGGCAATATTAAAGACAATATCTGGTTTATTTTCTTTAAACTTTTCAAAAGCATTTTGGTCTGCTTCAATCATTATTACTTGATGATTACATTCAATTGCACCCTTAACTGCATTAATTGTTTCCCAAGTATCCCATTCTGCATAAGTATCCGCTAACATTTTTTGTCCAGCCTTAGGTTCATTTAGAATAGGGGATAAATTTTCTTGGAAAGTTTCACTTTCAGGTTTGACATTAAAGGTTAATGCAACATTCAGTCTTAAGTTATTCAAAGAAGATAAAATATTTTTTCCTTTAATTTTTTTTTGTAAGCAAATATAACTAATAAAAATTTTAAGTCAATAATTTTTTTTGCTTTCAATAAAAAAAAATTTATAAAATATTTTCAAAAAATATTTTTGTGTCTCTAATCATTAATATTAGGAGCTGTGTAAGAACCTGTATTTTGAAACATGACATCTTTTGTTTTTAAAAAGTTTTGTAATGTGTTTCCATCTTAAAATAAAAAAATAATTTTTCTTTTAAAGACATGTTCTTTGGATCAATACCGTTTATTGATAAAAAATTCTACCAAAAGTATTGCAGTTACTAAAAAGAAGATCAACAATTAAATATTAGTAGTTTGAAATTTTGAATTGTGATTTAATTGTAATTCGGTTTTTCGTCATTTGGAATTATCATTATTCCGGCGAACTTAAGTACGCTACGCAATCTTTGCGTATAGAAAGTTATTAGAGTAGTGTTCGATAAGACTCTCCCTTATGATCTTGTTTTGTTCCGAACTAATATCAGGATCATTTTCAATTAATTTAAACGCAGAAAGTTTTGCATCCATTAAGATACCGCTATCAGCAATTATGTCAGCATATTTAAGCTCCGGAAAACCGCTTTGTTTGGTACTGAATATATCACCCGGTCCTCTCAACTTTAAATCTATCTCTGCAATTTTAAATCCATCCGTATATTTTAACATTGTCTGAAGCCTTATCGCTGCCTTATATTTTTCAATCTGTGAAGAAGAAAGAAAAGCTAATTCAAAATTATCTGCTTCTAATTTCCCTCTGGGAATAAAATCTTCTTTAGTAACCATGATACAATATGCCTGCATTTTTCCCCTTCCGATTCTTCCTCTCAACTGATGAAGCTGGGAAAGTCCAAAACGGTGTGCATCATTAATTAAAATGATGTTTGCATCAGGTATATCGATACCAACTTCAATAACAGTTGTAGCAATCAAAACATCATATTTTTTTGCCAGAAATAATTGCATCGCTTCTTCTTTTTGCTGCCAGCTCATCTTTCCGTGAACCAAACCTACATTAAGATTCATTAAATAAGTTTTTTTTAATTCATTATAGAATGTTTCAGCAGCTTTTAGTTCTAATTTATCTGATTCTTCAACCAGAGGATAAATTATGAAAGATTGATATCCTTCTTTATTCTTATCTGAAATAAATTTATAGATGGGCGGTAGTTTACTTTCATCTCTTAAAATAGTTTTAACGGGTTTTCTATTTTTGGGCATTTCATCGATTGTAGACACATCCAGATCACCGTAAATAGTCATTGATAAAGTCCTTGGGATCGGAGTTGCACTCATAACTATTACATCGGGGGTTTTCCCTTTGCTTTGTAATTTAGCTCTTTGAGCAACACCGAATCTATGCTGTTCATCAATTACAACTAAACCAAGATTTCTAAATTTCACTTTTTCTTCAAACAAAGCATGCGTACCGACAATAATATCAGATTCCTGGAGTTCAATTTCCTGAAGGTTCTTCTCTTTTAAAGACTTAGACTGGCCTCCCAGTAGTAAACTTACTTTCACTTCATGCTTTGGAGCTGATTTACCGGAAAGATTTTTAAGTGGTTTAAGCAGCCGGGAAATATTTTTTGCATGCTGGTCAGCTAAAATTTCAGTTGGCGCCATTAAAGCTGCCTGAAAACCATTATCAACTGCAATAAGCATTGCAATTAAAGCTACAATAGTTTTACCGCTTCCCACATCTCCCTGCAGAAGACGGTTCATCGGTGAAACAGATTCCATATCTTTTTTAATTTCCCCTAACACTTTAAGCTGTGCTTTAGTCAATTTGAAAGGAAGTATCTTCAAAAAATCCGGGATCAATTTCGAAGTTATCCTTAATGAATTACCTGTGAGTTTAGTTTTATAATTCGATTTTCTTAATGCAACCAGGATTTCAAGAAAAAATAGTTCTTCGAATTTAAATCTTCTTAGTGCTTCTAAAAGTTTTGCCTTATTTTCCGGATAGTGATAATTTTTAACTGCTTCTGATATATTTAATAAATTATGTCTGGTAATTAAGCTCTCAGTAAGTGTTTCTTCAAGAAATCCGGAATAGTTTTCAACTGCATTATTTATTATTTTTCTTAAACTGAAATCTCCTATATTCTTTTCTTTTAATTCTTTTGGTATCCTGTAGAAAGGGATTATTTTCCCCGTATTTAGTAAACTTTGTGATTCATCTTCGGATATTCTATCAAAGTCAGGGTGTGTAAATTGAAGATTGCCGTATTTTGAAAGCAAAGGTTTTCCTGAAACAGCAAAAATTTCTCCTTCATTGAAGATAGAATAAAAATATTTTATTCCCTGGAACCATATACATTCAAAAAATCCGGTCGGATCTCTAAACTGAATTTTCATTAGTTCACGTTTGCCGAATCTTTTGTTTTCTTTATCTACAACTTTGGCAATAATAGTTAGATCTCCGTCAAACCCGTTCATTAAATATTCATATGCTTTAAATGCAGTTACTGTTGTAGTCCTATCTAAGTGCTTGGAAGGGAAAAAGAAAAGAATATCTCTTATCGTTTCTATCCCAATTTTTTTGAATGCTTCAGCTCTTTTTGGACCAACGGATTTTAAATATTGAACTGATTGGTGTAAAATATCTTCTTTTGATGAAATCATTGCTGATAAAATAAATTAACAACCGGGAAATTACAATAAGTAAATAAATAGGATTGTTAAATATGAATAGTACTTTTTATTTTTTTTTTTTGAGTTTCCTCAATCCCCAATCCAAAATATTTTATTCCATTTTCATATCACGTGTCATTAAATCGGTAGTAGCTTTTACAGGATCTTTATCTTCGAAAAGTATTTTATAAACTTCATCTGTTATGGGAGTTTCAACTCCGTTCTTCTTCGAAAGCTGTGTCGCTGATCTGCTGGTTTCAACTCCTTCAGCAACCATTTGCATGGATTTTAGAACCTGTTTCAAAGTTTTACCTGCTCCGATTTGTTCACCAACATACCTGTTACGGCTGTGTCTGCTCATACAGGTAACGATTAAATCTCCCATACCTGATAAACCTGCAAAAGTTTCAGGTGACGCACCCATTGCAATTCCCAGTCTTGAAATTTCTGCAATACCGCGAGTCATGATAGCTGCTTTTGTATTATCTCCAAATTTTGCACCATCAACAATTCCAGCACCGATGGCTATTACGTTTTTAAAAGCACCACCTAATTCAACTCCGCAAACATCAGTTGAACCATAAACTCTGAAATAAGAGGTTATAAAAGCAGCTTGAATAGATTTTGAAGTTTCTACACTTTCAGATGCGGCAACAACTGCTGTTGGTATCCTTCTGCTTACTTCCTCTGCATGACTTGGACCTGATAAAACTCCAATTTGATTTGAATCTATTTGAGGGAAAACTTCTTTAAGCATTTGAGACATGGTCATTAGAGAATTGTTTTCTATACCTTTTGCTACATTAACAACGATTGAGTTTTTTATATCTGTGAATTTTAGGCCTTTAATAACCCCTCTCAAAAATTGTGAAGGGACCGCCAGTACAATTATATTCTGGTTTGTTGTTGCTTCTTCCAGGTCGTGAATTATTTTAATTTCCTCCGGAATTTTTATTCCGGGAAGAAACTTCTCATTGACTCTGGTTTTATTAAGCACTTTTATGTAATGTTTCTCATACTCTCTTAAAGTTACTTTATGACCATTATAATGAAGTAGAATTGCAAGTGTAGTTCCCCAGCCTCCTGCTCCTAATATAGAAATTTTCATAATTATCAATTAAAAATAAATAATAAACATAAAATAATACTTATTATCAATTTTATATTCAACCTTGCACCAATCAAAAAGAGCTCTCAACTACCCATTTTTAAAGATAAAATTACTTAGGCATATATAACTATGCCTCACACTAAGTTTTTTCAAAAACCGGTAGTTGAGAGGGTGTTTTTAATGAGAAAAAGCAAATTAAAAGCGGTTTCAACATCTATTAAAAAAGGTTCACAAAAGATTTGTTTTTACTTTATTCTTCAGTTAAAATAAGGTTAGATAGAGCTGAAGTATCAGGTTCTATTTTTTAACCGGAGTGGCTTACTGGCTATTCTGATAATCTTTTTCTTTTGAAGTTTACTTTATTTTCACTCCCATTTATTAATCGAACAACATTCTTCCTATGCGTAAAAATCACAAGCATAACTAATGCGATAACAAAAGGGAGTAAGGTATTATAACTCGGTATGTTAACATTAAAGATATTTTCTCTTATAATTAATGTAAGTGGGACAGCAACTGCACCTAAAATAGAACCCAAAGAAATATATTTAGATATCGAAACAACTATAATAAAAACTCCAATAGCTACAAGCATATCAACAGTTATGATCATTAAAAGCATGCCTAAAGCAGTAGCGATTCCTTTTCCACCTTTAAATCCCGCAAATACAGTCCAAATATGTCCTATTACTGCTGAAATTCCTGCAATAATTTGAACCAAAGTAAAATCATCAAAAGGTGTTGCATTTTCAAAAGGAATACTACCGTAATGGAGTCTTGCGATAACCACCACAGCAAGAACACCTTTTAGAGCATCCAGCAATATTACCAGGATACCATGTTTCCAGCCTAATACACGCATTACATTTGTCCCGCCTGCATTACCGCTACCATGTTCTCTAATATCAATACCTTTTGCTAATTTGGAAACAATGATGCTGGTGGGGATTGAACCGACCAAATAAGATAATATTATTATTGCGGATAACAGAAACATCCTAAACATCCTTTTTGGGAGTGTGAAAACTACTCATAATAAACCTAATTATCAACGAAAATTTAATAAAACTGATATCTGTTCTCTCTATTTCAAATAATAAATTTTGAAGCATTTTTTGTGCCGGGTATTTAATCACCTGCTTTTTATAATACTTTTAAATAATTCAAGGTCAGGTTTAGTTGTAATTTTGAAGTTATATGGTGAACCTTCTACAATATGCACATTTTTACCTATCTTTTTTACCAGCATAGATTCATCGGTACCTATGTATTTTGCTTTTTTTGCAGATTGCATTGCTTCCATTAGATCCACAAAACGAAAAATTTGAGGTGTCTGGACATAATATACATCATCCCGTTTTAAATAAGTTTTTACTATTTCATCACCTTTCATTAAAGTGTCACGCGCTTTTATACAAGTTAAAGCGCTCCCTTTATTTTTTGCATGCTTAATTGCATTAGATAAAATATTTGAAGGGAGCAGGGGGCGTGCTGCATCATGAACAACTACCAGATCATTTTTATTCGCATATAGGGAGGAGAGTGCATTAAATACAGAATGCTGTCTTTCTCGTCCTCCTTCAACAACATTGATAATTTTTGTGAAATTATATTTCTTCTTTAACTTTTGGATTAAACCAAAATAAGAAGGTTCACAAGCAACAACAATACTATTAATATCTTTGTTGGATTGGAAGATCTCGAGGGTATAAGCAATTAATTCTTTCCCTTGGACCTTCATATATTGTTTAGGTGACGTTTGACCGCTCCTTAAACCTTTTCCGCCAGCCGGTATTATTGCAAATGTTTTCATAATATTATCATCGCATCTCCATAACTCAAGAACCTATATCCATCCTTCATTGCTTTTTTGTATGCTTTATTAATCAATTCCGTATCGGCAAAAGCACTAACCAGCATAAGTAATGTAGATTCCGGCATATGAAAATTAGTGATTAATTTATCTACTATTTTAAAGTCATAGGGGGGATAAATAAATTTATCCGTCCATCCGCTGCCTGGTTTAACCAATCCATCTGCAGTAACACTGGTTTCCAAAGTACGCGCAGTACTGGTGCCAACAACAAAGACATTATGTTTTGAAGTAATAGTTTTATTTATACTTTCTGCAGATTTAGCACTAATTTCGAAATATTCTGAATCCATTTTATGCTTGGTTAAATCTTCCACTTCAACTGGTCGAAAAGTTCCAAGACCAATATGTAGAACAATGGGAACGATTTGAATCCCTTTGCCCTCTATTTTTTCAAGCAGTTTAGGAGTAAAGTGGAGACCTGCAGTTGGTGCTGCAACTGCGCCGTCAATTTTTGCATATACTGTCTGATAATTTTCTTTGTCTGAGACTTCCGGTTCCCTTTTTATATAGGGTGGAAGCGGAGTCAATCCTATTTTTTCAACTGCCTTGTATACATTTTCCGGTTGATTAAAACGG
This sequence comes from uncultured Ignavibacteriales bacterium, assembly GCA_963848195.1. Lineage (GTDB taxonomy): Bacteria > Bacteroidota > Ignavibacteria > Ignavibacteriales > Ignavibacteriaceae > CAVQBP01. The sequence goes on from CAWKCY010000006.1 coordinate 35,103, forward strand.
ACTGTTCTGCCTCTGGAAGTAGTATTATCAATTACTTCACACCAAAGTTTATCATTAAAATAAATTTTGTTTCCAATTCTGACCTTTCTTGCCGGATCAACAATAACATCCCAGATACATTCTTCCGCATTTAATTCTCTCAGTAAGAACACTTCAATTTTAGCATTAGTTTTTTCTTTCTTTCCATAGAGTCTTGCCTGAAATACTCTTGTTTCATTAACAGCCAGTGTATCCCCTTTTTCCATATAATCGATAACATTAGAAAATTTTTTATTTTCTATTTCTTGTGTTCCACGATTTAATACCATTAACTTCGCCTTATCGCGGGGTGAAACCGGATATCTTGCGATAGCATTTTTAGGCAAATTATATTTAAAATCTGATAATTTCATTATTATCAACCTTTATTAAATGAACTAAATATATGTATATGAAGTTATAATGAGATGCTGATCTCAAAACTTTTTGATCAGCATCTCAAATTAAACAACTTCAGTTAATTAAAGATTCTATTTTCTTTTATCTTTTCCTAGATGAAGGTCTTTTTCCTGTTTTTGCCGTACCTGTTTTACTTTTTGACATTTCTTTAACAACGGCTCTTGCTGCAGCTAATCTTGCAATAGGAACTCTAAATGGTGAACAACTTACATAATTTAAACCGGTTCTATGGCAGAATTCAACAGAAGATGGTTCTCCACCGTGCTCGCCGCAGATACCTACTTTTAAATCAGGTCGTGTTGATCGTCCTCTATCAGTACCCATTTTTACCAGCTGACCGACTCCATCCTGATCAAGTGCTTCAAACGGATCATTTGGAAGGATTTCACTTTCTACGTAAAGCGGTAAAAATTTACCGGCATCATCTCTTGAAAGACCAAAAGTAGTTTGGGTTAAATCATTAGTTCCAAAGCTGAAAAACTCCGCACGTTTTGCAATAGCATCGGCGGTAATAGCAGCTCTAGGTAGCTCAATCATCGTTCCCACAAGATAATTTATTTTCTTCCCTTTTTCCTTCATGACATCTGAAGCTACTCTTCTAACTATATCCTCCTGCATTTTAAACTCATTTATATCACTAACAAGCGGAATCATGATTTCAGGTTTCACTTTTATGCCTTCAATAGCTGCATCACAAGCTGCCTCTATAATTGCCCTTGCCTGCATTTCAGTAATTTCTGGATAAAGAATACCCAAACGGCATCCTCTGAAACCAAGCATAGGATTGAATTCCGACAAACTTTCAATCTTCTCTACTACTCTTTCAAAAGGAATATTGAGTACTTTTGCCAGCTCTCTTTGATCTTTTTCAGAATGAGGCAGAAACTCATGCAGTGGCGGATCTAAAGTCCTAATTGTTACAGGTAGACCTTTCATAACTTTAAAGATTCCATAAAAGTCTTCTCTCTGCAGTGGAAGAAGTTCATTTAATGCTTCTTTTCTATCTTCAACAGTATCCGAAAGAATCATTTTCCTTACAGACATAATTCTATCTCCGCCAAAGAACATATGTTCTGTACGGCAGAGACCAATTCCTTCTGCTCCAAAAGCAACCGCATTAGAAGCTTGATCGGGTTGATCTGCATTAGTTCTAATATTTAACTTCCTGAGTTTGTCAGCCCAGTTCATTAAACTTTCATATGTTTTATAAATAGGAGACTCATTAGGAGACATTGTCTTATTTATTAGTACCTGTATGACTTCAGATGGTTTCGTTTCAATTTTACCTGCAATTACTTCTCCTGTGGTTCCGTCAATAGAAATATAATCACCTTCATTTACAACGATATCTTTTCCATCAACTGAAATTTTTCCTTCTTTGTAATTTATTTTTAATGCACCGCAGCCGGCTACGCATACTTTACCCATCTGTCGTGCAACCAGAGCAGCATGAGAAGTCATCCCCCCTCTTTGGGTTAGAATTCCTTCGGATGCATTCATTCCTTTAATATCTTCCGGAGAAGTCTCAATCCTTACGAGTATAACCGGATCACCTGATTGAGCCATTTTTTCTGCATCCTGTGCACTTAATGCGACTCTTCCTGAAGCAGCACCAGGGCCTGCATTTAATCCTTTTGCAATTAATCTTCCTTCATCAACTGCTTTACGTTTCTGGTCGATATCGAAAATTGGGCGCAGAAGCTGATTTAACTGATTTGGTTCAATCCTTGAAATTGCATCTTCTTTCTGTATTAACTTTTCCTTAACCATATCAACTGCCATTTTTATCGCGGCAAAACCGGTTCTTTTTCCTACTCTGCATTGAAGCATCCAGAGTCTCCCCTGCTGAATTGTAAACTCGATATCCATCATATCTTTATAATGTTTTTCTAATTTTTTCTGGATGTCGTCAAGCTGTTTATATATTTTAGGATCATCTTTTTTCAGCTCTAAAATCGGATGCGGTGTACGAACTCCTGCAACTACATCTTCTCCCTGTGCATTGAATAAATACTCACCATAGAAAACATTTTCACCTGATGCAGGGTCTCTTGTAAATGCCACACCTGTACCTGAATCTTCACCCATATTTCCAAAAACCATTGACTGAACGTTAACCGCTGTACCCCATTCTGCCGGGATATTGTTTAATCTTCTGTAAACATTAGCTCTTTCATTCATCCAGGATCCAAATACAGCACCAACGGCACCCCATAATTGTTCCATAGGGTCAGTGGGAAAATCTTTACCTGTTTTTTCTTTAATTGCAGCTTTGAATTCTTCAACAAGTTCTTTTAAGTGAACATCAGTTAATTCTGTATCCAGTTTGAAGCCGTTATCTTCTTTTTTCTTTTCAAGAATTACTTCGAACGGGTCTTCATCATGTTTTGAAACCGGTTTTAACCCTAAAACAACATCTCCATACATTTGAACGAATCTTCTGTACGAATCATAAGCAAAACGAGGATTATTTGTTTTACTGATTACTCCCTGAACTGTTTCATTATTTAGACCGAGATTCAAAATAGTATCCATCATACCAGGCATCGAAGCTCTTGCACCGCTTCTAACTGAAACTAACAGCGGATTCTTTGCATCTCCGAATTTTGCTCCCATAAGTTTTTCTACCTTTTGTAAAGCTTTTAAAACTTGAGCCTTTAATTCTTTTGGATATTTTTTGTTATTCTGATAATAATAAGTGCATACTTCTGTAGTAATTGTAAAGCCTGCAGGAACAGGCATGCCTATATTTACCATCTCAGCAAGATTCGCACCTTTTCCACCAAGCAAGTTCTTCATCTCTGCCTTGCCTTCTGCTTTATTTCCACCAAAGAAATAAACATATTTTTTTTCTTTTGCCATTTTAAGTTTTTCTCCTTCGTATTATGAGCAATTGAATAAATTTGACCTTGGTTTTTGTCAGTTTATTTTATTTAATATGAAATCTTTAAAAGATTCTTCGTTATCAATTTTTAACTCTATCTTTAAAAAAAATATATCAATATCATCAAGTTCTTTCGAAAATTGAGTTAATTTAACCGCATCCTTTTCTGTAGTTACTACAGAATGTGAATTGGTTGAATAAAATTTCTTCCGGATCAACTGAACTTCTTTTAAGGAATAATCTTTATGATCCTTAAATATTAGTTTATTTTCCGTATTAATATGAACCTGCTTTAATATGTTCAAAAAAGAATAAGGATTAGCTACTCCCGATACAATTAAGCTCTTTTGACCATGAAATTCTTCAAGCGCATATTTAGCATGATTTTTAATATCAGCAAACCCTATTGCTTTATAAGTACCGTAAAAAATATTTTTACCTTCAAAATATTTATTGAATTTTAAGGGAATCTCTTTTTTATCTGAAAACTTTCTATTAATAATTATTGCATCTGCTCTTTTAATTGAGCTTAAAGGTTCTCTCATGTTTCCAGTTGGCAATAAACTCTGATTCATTAAACCTGTATCATATAAAAATCTTTGTTCACATATTAAAAGATTTAAATCTCTTTCTATCCAACGGTGCTGGTAAGCATCATCAAGAATTAATATATTTATGTTTGTGTCAGTTATTAACCGTTTCGCACCTTCAAATCTTTTTTCGGAAACAGCAGCCGGTACATTGCACTCTATAGCAGTATGAAAGATTTCATCTCCGCTTAAATCAACATCCGTAAAAATTTTGTTACCATCAGATACTAATAAATATCCTTTTGATTTCCTCCTATAACCACGGCTCAAAACCCCAACCAATTTCCCGGAACTCTTAAGAAGATTTGCCAGATAGATTACAAGCGGCGTTTTACCGGAACCGCCTACAGTTATATTCCCGACTGAAATGACCTTAACATTTACTTTCTTTGTTTTAAAAATATTTTTGTCAAAGAACCTATTTCTGATTTTTATTACTGCTGCATAAACAGGTATAAAAGGAAATAATATTATTCTTAATAACTTCATTAGCAATATTGCTTATATATCTTTAGAATCTATTCGCCTCATTATGAATATTATTTAATATGTCTTCGCTTTTTTTAATCATTTCCGATGTCTCTTCATAACTCAGATCTTTATCGATATAAATTGGATCAGAATAAACTACTTTAGCTTCAGATAATAGCTGTGGGACTTCAAATTTATCCCAGCTGTTTAAGTATCTTTTCTTCTTAAATCCAACCCCAACAAAAACCAAAGGAATACCGCTTTTTTTAGCTGTAATAACTGCACCGGCTTTTAGGTTATGCCTTGGTCCTTTAGGACCATCAGGAGTAATTACTACTGATTTGTTATTTCTAGCATAATCGATCATAATTCCCAGCGCTACTTCACCACCTTTAGAACTCGAGCCTCTTACAACAGTATAACTCCAATGCTTAAGTAGATTTGATAATAAATCTCCATCTTTACTTTTGCTGATTAAAGCAACCAGATCCGGGTTCTTGTGTATATACCATAAAAGAAGCATGCTTCCGTGCCAGAAGGCGAGGACATAGTTTTCCTTCTTTCTTTTCAGATCTTCAATTACTTTTTTATTTGTATAAGTAATCTTCAAAGATTTACAAAGAACAGTTGCAAACATTACCAGAAAATAATTTCCTAAAAATCTTAAAGAATCTTGTTTTACTTTTCTAAGCTTCATCTTTTATAAGCTTATGGCTTACAACATTGCGTAAATTATTCCGGCGGCTCTTTTGGAGGCACCTTCTGTTCCTAATTTTTCTTTTACCTTACCTAGCTTCTGCTTTATGGAATGATAAAATTTTGGATCCGATAAGATTTTTTTACATTCCACGTATATAGATTCTGCATTAGCTTCATTTTGGACAAGTTCCGGGACAATCTTTTCTTCTGCAATTATATTTGCCATCCCGATGTTTTTAACTTTAACTAGATTCTTACCTATAGAATAAGTGATAAATCCGGTTTTATAGACTATTACCATTGGCAATTCGAATAAAGCCGATTCCAGCGTTGAAGTCCCTGATTTAATAATTCCAAGCTTTGCATATTTCATCAAATCGTAAGTAAATCCGGTGATAATTTTAATGCCCGGATTATTCGCTAAATTGTAGTAAACTTCCTCTTCGATGTTCGAGGAACCGGCAGTGATAATTTGAAGATTAAATTCGGTAGCTAATTTTTCTGCTGCTTCAATTGAGACCGGAAATATTTTCTGAACTTCATGCAGCCTGCTGCCAGGAAGTATTAACAAAATTTCTTTTGATTCATCAAGATTAAATTGTTCAAATAATTCATCTCTTGTTAAAAATTTATGCTCGCTAATTCTTTCCAGTAAGGGATGCCCCACAAATTCAACATCCATCCCTGATTCGTTATAAAAACTTTTTTCAAACGGAAATACCACTATCATTTTATTAATAAGCTTTTTAATCTTTTTTACACGACCTGCTCCCCATGCCCAAATTTGGGGAGAAATATAATAGATGACACTCAAATTCATGGCTTTTAGTTTTTTTGCAAAATTCAAATTAAAGCCAGGATAGTCAATTAAAACAATAGTTCTAATTTTTTTCTCTTTTATTATTTCAATTAAATCATGTTGAACTCTCTTAATGAAAGGAAGATGTTTGACCACTTCTGCAAATCCTAAAAATGCCATTTTATTTATATGATATACCAAATCCATTCCTTCACTTTTCATTCTGTCGCCGCCAATGCCGTATATATTTAAATTTTTGTTTAACTTTTTTAATTCCTTTACCAAACTGCCGCCGTGTAAATCACCCGAAACTTCACCCGCTATAATCAAAAGATTTTTATCGTTATTACCTGTCATTTAATATATCTATACAAATAATTTAAAGAGCCAAATATTAAAACCTCCCCACGAACCAAAGTAGAAAAATTGTCGCCGTAACAAATCCGAATGCCTGCAGTGTTCTTTTTTCCGATTTCAAACCTGCATTTAATTTAAAAGAAGGTTGTTCTACACTTTTATTCTTATAAGGAAGTATCCGTGGAATAAAACGGGGCACATTTCTTACATAATCTTCATAAGATTTACCATATGTACTTCTTAAGTAATTTTCTTCTTCTTTAACTATCAGATAATATTGGATTATAAAAAAAATTAATGCCAATATTTGCAAATAGGGGAATAAAGCATATGACATAACTCCAAGCCCCAGGTACATTAGAATATTTCCAAGATATAAAGGGTTTCTAACATGGGCGAATGGACCGCTTATTACTAAAAAGACACCTCCGACTGTACCTGTTGTCCTGGTTTCGCTTCCTGCCCAGCTTACTCCCCACAGTCTTATTAATTCACCTGTAAACGCGATTATAAATCCAATTATTAAACTCCAAATATTCGCATCTTCATAAAAGAACATTACTAGAAGAAACGGGATTGGAGTATAACTCCTATATTTAAATAATTTTTTAGCTGCTTCAGACATATCTTATTTGTTTATCGTTTGTGGTGTGTTGTTTGTGGTGTGTGTATTAACAACAAACCACAAACTATTAACCACATACTACTCAGCAATATATATTTCTCTTCTCTTAAGTTGCGCCTGGTGCCTTTTTTTAAGTCTTTTCTTAGCTATTAAATTTTCCATTCTTTCGATTATATCCTGGAAATCATTAAAAGGGAAATAAGTTATCCTTTCTCTTTCACAAAATTTCAGCAAATCTGCTTTAGCAAAAATAAAATCGCAAAATTGTGAAGTATACTTATCAGAGTTTCCGTCACCTATAAAAACCGTAAATTCATCATCACTGCTATGGTTGATTATATGATTTCTTTTACAGTTTGCCGAAGTCTGACAATTTATATCAAGATAAGGGAAATGTGGTATAAACTTATTATCTTCTGTAATTTCAAGTCTATTGGAATAAAATTTTACATAATCTAGGCTTTCTCTTTTAAAAATTCTGTCAATGTAGTAATCAAATCCATCACTCAGAACATAGAAATCAATTTTATTTTCAACACAAAACTGTACAAACTTATGGAACGCAGGATCAATCTCAATTGTATCAATGAAATCATTCAATTCTTTTTTATCGGGAATCTTTGCAATCTCGCATAAAGAAACCCAGCATTGCCTTGCGGAAATTTTATCGCTAAGCAATTTATCTATTATACCATTAACAATTTTTTCATCGCAGAATTTCAAAAAAATTGCATCTCCGACATCTTTTTTAGTAATAGTCCCGTCAAAATCAATAAAAACCTTAAATACTTTTTCCATTACTTTGATTGTTTTATAAATCTACTGCAATATTAAATCTTCATTAAATCTTACACTCACCAGTTTTGAAACACCTTCTTCCTGCATAGTAACACCGTATAGAGTCTGGGCTGCTTCCATTGTTCTTTTATTATGAGTGACGACAATAAATTGAGTATCCTTACTGAAATCACTGATAATTTTAGTGAAACGGTCTATGTTAGCATCATCTAAAGGTGCATCAATTTCATCAAGGATACAGAACGGACTTGGTTTAACCAGGTAAATTGCAAAAAGGAGGGCTATTGCCGTTAATGTTTTTTCTCCTCCGGATAAGAGTTCTATCGAAGTTGGTCGTTTTCCTTTGGGTTTTGCAACTATTTCAATTTTAGCTTCAAGAGGATCAGCATTTTCTTCAATCCTTAAATCTGCTTCGTCACCGGGATTGAATAATCCTCTGAAAATATTTATAAAATGTCCCCTAATTAGTTCAAAAGTTTCAACGAATTTTGACTGTGCAGTATTATTAATCTCTTCAATTGCCTTAACTATATCCCTCTCTGATTCAACCAGATCATTCTTCTGCTTCGATAAAAATTCAAACCTTTCTTTCTCTTCTTCATATTCTGAATACGCAAGTAGGTTTATTGGTCCTAAATTCTTTACCTGCTGCTTTAGCGTATGAACTGTTTCAGTCCTTTTTTCAAAATCAAATGAATCCAGGTCGTCGTAACTGTTTTCATCAAGAGAAATCGAATAATTTTCTTTTATATTCTCCCTGAGATTAGAAATTTTCATATTCAATTCATTCAGTTTAATGTCTGCTGAATGGAGCTGCTCTGAAATATCTTCCTTTTGCTTTTGAATATGATCCCTGTTATTCTCTAGTTCCGAAATTTCGGACTGTGATGATTTATATTTACTATCTATCTCCTTTTCATCGTTTATTAAAATTCTTTTATCGGCTTCCAGATCATCTAATTCAACATATCTTTCTTTAATTAAATTGTTTAATATTTCTTTTTCTTCATCCGAAGAATTAATATCAAATTCCCTTTTTGAAATTGACTTTTTAATTATTTCAATAGAATCCTCAGCACGAGTTATTGAATTCTCAATATTCTTTTTTTCTCCCAATAATCTTTCAAATTCAAGATTAATTTTATTCTGCCTGTCAATTAATGAATTGAATTCTTCTTCATAATTTTTAAACTCATCTTCCAGTTCTTCTTTTTGTTTATCGGCTTTTTGTTTTTCTATCGTTTGTGAAGATAAAATCTCGTCCAATTTAAGTCGTTCATTATCCAATTTATTAGATTCTGCTGCTAATTCCTGAATTTCCTTTCTTGCTTTTTCGATCTCTTCTGATGCCTTTTTCTTTTCAAACTCAAATTGGGCAATTTGTTTTTCAACATTTGCAATATCATTAATTAATAATTTTCCTTTGTCGGAGATTATCTTCAAATCTATATTACTAAGATTATTTTCCTGAAATTTAATCTCATTTTTCAGCTTCTCCAGTTTCTCTTCTCTATGAGGGAATTCATTTTTTAGATTTTCGAGCAGCTGTTTTCTTCCGAATAAAGAATCGTCCAGCTTAGGCTCGGAGCCGGCAGCTACTATTCCATCTGAACTGATATAATCACCGTTTAGTGTGACGAAATTAAATCCATAATATTTTGAAGACAATTCAAATGCTTTTTCAAGGGAATCGACTACAGCCGTTTTCAATAAAATCTTCTCAAAATAGGGAAGCCATTTTTTATCTGTTTGAATAAAATCTTTAGCCCAACCGATGAATACTATGTTTTTCTGCAGTTTTTTAATTTTTCTTTTGATTCCAAGAGCAGTTATCTTTTCAAAAATTCCATTCTCTTCTTTTCTGCTTTCACCTGTAACATAAAATGATGCTTTTCCGATTCCATTATTATTAAGAAAGGAAATCCCATTCTGTAAATCATGAAAAGTTTCAACAAGAATATCATTTAAATTATTCTTCAATGAAGCCTCTACTGCATTCCTGTATTTATCAGGAGTATCACCCACATATGCAAGCAGAGTTTTATCTTTTAAAGCCCATGTATCATCTTCTATTAATGCTTTTGCCCCTTTTGAAATCCCCTCAAGATTATCGATTAAATTTTGTATGAAACCTATTTTCTCTTTAAGTGAGTTTAATGCCGTCCTATCCTCAAGTTCTTTTTCTTTCAGTCTATTTAATACTTTTTCCAGTTCATCTTTTTCTAATTGCTTTTTAGAATAAATTTTTTCGGTATCTTTTAACTTATCTTCAGTATCTCTCTTTTCCTGATTTAGTTCTTCTATAAATCCAACTGTTTTAGCTATATTATTTGTTAGAGAATTGATTCTATCGTTAAGTTTATTAATGGAATGATTTTTAGCATCAAGAGATTTGTTGATATTAAAAAGTTCATTCTCCCGGTTTGTTATTTCCTTAAATTTCTCGAGCAAATCATCGGAAAAGGATTTTAATTCATTACGCTTCCCCTCAAGTATATCTTTATGAGCCTTTAAATTTGACCCAATAATAATTTTCTCTTCGTCTTTGGAATTTATATGTCTCTTTATTAAGTCAAAATTTGAATGATTTTCTTCTATTAATTCTTTATTTGAATCCAGTTGATTTTTTAATTCTTCGAGTTCCTGTTTGTATCTTTCGATATTGGATTCAAGAGATTTAACCCTTTCCTCGTTTACGGAGAGATTTTTTTGAACGTTATAAATTCTTTCAGTCTGGGAAGTAACTTCCGTTCGTTTTGATTTTAATTGAAATTCTATTTCTCTTAAATTTATCTTAGCAGATTTAATTCTATCGTCTAATTCCGCAAGGCTGGAATCAAGTTGAATCTTTTGCTGAAAGCTCTCTTCTTTCTGAACCTTAGATCCCCTTTTCTGCAGGCTAAATAGTGCATATTCCCTTTCCGCCAGATCAATTTCCAGCTCTTTTAGTTCGGAAGAAATTCTATTATATTTATCAGCCTTTTTAGCCTGTCTTTCCAGAGAATTAACTTTTTTCTCCACTTCAATGACAATATCATTAACCCTAACAAGGTCAGCTTTAACTTCTTCTAATTTTTTTAAAGCTAACCGTCTTCTTAATTTGTATTTATTCACCCCGGCAGCTTCTTCGAACATCGTGCGTCTTTCATCAGCTTTATTACTTAAAATAGTCTCAACCATTTTAAGCTCAATCACAGAGTATGCATTTGCTCCAATCCCGGTATCCATGAAAAGATTAGTAATATCTTTTAACCTGCACAAGTTTTTATTCAGCAGATATTCACTTTCGCCCGAACGGAAAATTCTCCTGGTAATAGTAACTTCAGAGAATTCAGTTGGTAGAATACCTTTTGTATTTTCAATTGTTAAAGAAACTTCAGCCATTCCCATCGGCTTTTTAGAGGTTGTTCCGTTAAAAATTACATTTTCCATTTTATCGCTTCGCAGTGCACCGCTTCTTTGTTCACCGAGACACCATCTTATTGCATCTACTATGTTAGTTTTCCCACAACCGTTAGGGCCAACTATAGAAGTTATGCCGCTGTTAAAATTGACATTAGTTCTTTGAGCAAAAGACTTAAAACCTAATATTTCTAATTTTGATAAATACAACTCTCTTTACCTTAATATTGTTTTAATGTTAATAAAAGGTAACCAATAAAAGAATTTTTTAATTCATAATAAAGTAAAATGATTCCTAAGAAGGCAGCAACTAAAAGAATACTGTAAAAGTAAACGCTGCCGGGGTTAACGTCAAAAATCACATAAATACCTTTCATAAGGCGGTAGAAAACCCACAAACAAAATACCGCAAGAAGAATATAAATATAAAGATTTGCCACATCGGTTAGCAATAGCCGGTAAAGGATAATTCCTACAAGGATTAAAAGAACAAACGGGAGAAATGCCCAGACAGATGAAAAATAAATGCTGGAATAATAAACCTTGTTTCTGACAAAGAATGAAGAGATTTTAATAATAAAAGTCGATATAAATAATAAAATCATAAAGAATAATGTCAACCATACTATTGACATTAACGGATGCCAGGAAAGATAACTTATAATTTTAATTAAATTAGGACTACCAAAAGAAATTAAGATCTTTTCAAATTCCACGCTCATTTTAAAATAATAAAGCAAATTTCCAATTATTAAAGCAATAACAGCAGATATAACAACTGCTAAAATTGTCGAATGAAAACTTGAAATAATACGCTGGTCTCTAACATCAGCATAAAAATTATAGGGTCGAACTAAAGCACGGGAAGTATCTTCCCTGAATTTTCTTCCGGAATTGACTAGAATTCCCATTATTAATGCAAGGAAGATCCCCATAATTATAAAAACCATAGGTGCGTTATCTTTCCTGCTTCCAATAGGGATTGTAACCTTTTCAGCATTATGGAATTTTGCATATAAAACTTTATAACCAATCCTCTCGGTATTTCGATCTTCCCCTACTATACCAATATGATAGAGATTATCTTTTTCGTAACCGCAGATTAAGGAGGGATAATCTCCAAGAAAATCAAACATTGAGTTAATAAAATAGCCTGCAGCGGAATCTTTAACGGAATAATCTGTTAGATCATCAAAATATTTTGCCTGGGCTTCAAACGAGAATTTATTTATATAACCATCACTTTTCCCCTGATTAACTACGTAAGTAGCGGCGCTAATAAATACTTTTCCACGTCCTAATTCATTCTGTATACTTGTAAGCTTATCTATTTCATTTTCGATAGGAGAATTTAATAATTCAATCCCGTATAAATCTACATTTTGTACCGGGTGAATTATATTCTGGTCATCAGGAATAAACGAAGCATAGATCAGCCCGTTAAAATTTTTCTTAGCAGATATTGCAAGGTTTTCTACAAGTGATACATTCTCATCTACTCCTGGCAATACTGAGCTGGCGACTCCGACTGCTGCAACAGCAGAATAATTTTTATATGCTTTTATGAAATTGGTTAAATAATTTTCACATCTTACAATAAAATCTTTATCGGTTGATAAAGAAGCCGGAATGAAGTTCACCGGAATTTCAATAAATGCCAACAATCCGTACTTACTGCAAAGCCTTAGATAATATGGATGGGGTACTGATTTTGCAAAACGAATACAGTTAAACCCCAAATCCTTTATCATTTTAATGTCATTTTCCATCCTATTATATGAAGCAAGACTCCCCATATCTTCAAATGAAGGTATGTAAGTAACACCTCTCAATTGAAATGATTTTCCATTAAAATAAAGAGAATTTTTAGCGGCAGTCAGTGAATATATTCCAAGTTCTTTTTTTGTTTCATCAATTAAGGTGTCATCTCTCCAAAGTTCAGCTGAAACAATATAGGAAACAGAATTTGAATCAGACCACAAGTTAGGATTTTTAATTTCTATATCCTGGTTTATAAAAGTATTTTTATTTCGTACAAGGACGAACTTATTTTCAAAACTTCCGGCTGCTGTACCATCCGGCTGAAATAATTTTATCCTAAGATTGAAATTATTTCCATTTACAGAATCAGTCTTAAATTCCTTATTTACAATATCGCTTTTTATCTTTAATGAAGCTCTGTTTGAACCTGGATCATATTTAGAAGAGATATCCAGATCGGCAATAGATATATTAGGAACTAGGTGTATATAGACATCCCTGAAAATTCCTCCAAAGCTTTGAGGGAATAAAAACTTTTGTTTTACCGGGATAGTATTTTCGGAATCGGGTTTATATAAAAGCTTAACTGTCAGGATATTTTTTTTATCAACTCTCAAAATATCATGCGGTAGTTCAAACTGGAAAGGAAATTCACCCCCCGTGTGCCTGTAAATAATAATATTGTTTACCGAAATATCGGCTGAGTAATTCATTCCCAGAAAATGAATATACATTATATAATTGTTAAGCTCCTTGGGAGTAAGAGAAAATTCTCTTTCAAATACTAATTCGGCATCACCATCGAAAACAGAGGGGACAGTGACTTCATTACTATTTCTACCGTTGTTATTTGAAGAATAAACTTTCCAAGCCCCATTTAAGAAGATTATCTTTCTAGTTTCAGTAATATTAAAAAAAGATGAGTCTGTTTTTACCCGATAATTAGGAAGTTCCTTGAATACAATTTGAGCAGAAAGCGGATGCGCAAGAATAAAAAATAAGATGATATTTGAAAGAAAGAATAATTTCGATAATCCCATCCGTGGCTCAAACCTTCGTAATAAGAAATAAAACCAACAAATATACTAAAGAAGGGAAGGGAAATCAATGTAATAAAAAGCCAATAATTGCTTTTTAAGACTTAATATTGGCTTTTTTTTAGAAATCAATAAAAAAATTAAGCAGCTTTAATAATTCCTAGAAACGAATCAGCTTTTAGGCTGGCGCCGCCAACCAAAGCACCGTCAATATCTTTCTGTGATAAAAGATCTTTTGCATTTTCAGGCTTTACACTGCCGCCGTATTGTATTATTATATTATCGGCAATGTCTTCAGTATACTTTTCTTTAATTAAAGATCTTATAAACTGATGAACTTCCTGTGCCTGTCCGGGTGTAGCATTCCTTCCGGTCCCGATTGCCCAGACGGGTTCATATGCAATAATCAAATGTTTTATTTCATCGTTAGAAACATCTTTCAGCCCGCCGGTAACCTGAGTTTTAATTACAACATTAGTGATTTCTTTTTCTCGCTGCTCGAGAGTTTCACCAACACAGAAAATCGGTTTTAGCCCTGATGAAATAGCTTTCTTAATTTTTTTATTAATTAATGAATCAGATTCATTAAAGATTGCTCTTCTTTCGGAATGGCCTAAAATTACATATTCGCAGCCGGTACTTTTTAACATCCCTGCGGATATTTCTCCGGTATAAGCACCATCATTTTCGAAGTACATATTTTGGGCACCCAATTTTATAGGGGTATTCTGTATCGATATACCGGCTTCTGCCAAAGAAGTAAAGGGAGGGCATATGATTATTTCACAATTTTCATTATTAGTTAAAGATTTTACCAGACTAGAAATTAAATTTTTTGTTTCTTTTAAATCATTATTCATTTTCCAGTTTCCGGCAATAATTTTTCGTCTCATTATTTCCTCATTTTTTATAATAAAAGAATTAAAGTCCCTAACAAACTTACTAAAGATGATTTTTATGGACAATTTTTAATATTAGAATTTTTTTACTTAACAATTCTTTAACAATAATTTAATTATAACTTTATACAAGCTCCGGGATCATTTCTTAAATTTCTTCCAACAAATAGAGCAAAAAATGGAACTATATATAACCGCAATTTTCCTTTATTTCATCTTAACATTCGCAGCATTATGGATAATAGATATTAAGAACGAAAGAGACACCGCGGAAAAGAAAAATTGAATTTAATTAGGTCTCAGACATTATCCGATGACTAAAGCCAATGGTAGGTGATATAACAGTTAATCGCAGCCATTGCAATTTACCTACATAAGAAAGAAAGTTTGCCTTTCTTAACACAACCCCTTACTTTTTGTTATAATTTGATGTAAATGAAGGCTATAGCTGCATCTAATCCTCTTTATGTATAAACCGGAAATTATCAGATTTAGGAAATACATTCATACCCTAACGTGCCGGAAATCTCATTTTGATAAAATATTAAACATTATAAAGTTGGCACTATTAATGTTTTTAATTTTTATAAATGTTTGACTATTGAAAATATTAGTATAGTTTTATTAAGGGGAAACCTAATCAAAGTAAAATTTTAAAGTATTTAATTGGAAAGTAAAATGACGAAAAGAATATTATTTATTATACTTTTATTTCCTGTTTTTGTCTTCCCTCAGGTATACCACTCAAAATGGGGCTTCGAAGCAGGTGTAACCTATCCTAGATATTTTAGCGTAACAGGAAATGGGTTTTCGGAAAATGGAGACGGCGGCATACATGCATCTATTGAACATTTCTTCAATGAATATTTATCCTTAAGGATCTTAGGAAATTATTTGTCATTCGAATCTATTTTCTTTAGGGGCAATTCCGATTATCATAATTTAAATACAGTCCATTTGATGTCCCTTAATCTGGATGTAAGTTATAGATTCTTACCCTGCGAATTAGTATCCCCATATTTTCTTTTTGGAATCGGGGTAACGAATTTCAAATCCACCAACCCCTTATCGCAAGATTTAAACAGATGGGTTCGCGGTTATCAGGGGAATTTCGGGTTAGGAATAGATTGGGGGATTTCTAAAGATCTTTCAATAATAACAGAAGCAACATATGTAACTTCCAGTGATAATAAAATTGACGGCAATTATACAATACAGGAAAATTCAAAAGGATTATTTGGCGGGGATGGAGATACTTATATGACGCTTAATGCTGGAATAAAATGGTGGTTTGGAAAAGGAGATACTTCGGATATCTGTCAAAAATGCTGCCCGCAGGGAATAAGAGAAAATGTAGGTGTAGCTGCTCCTCAAATAATTACCGACACTATCTACATTACAAAAACCGATACCGAATATGTACAAAAACCGTATCTTTTCGGTGTAAACTTTGATTTCGACAAATATAATTTATTGCCCGAAACCTATCCAATACTGGATCATGCTGCTGATGTATTAAATGAATTTTCCAAATTGGATGTAGTAATAATAGGCAACACGGACAATATGGGAAGTAATGAATATAATCTGAAATTATCAAAGAAACGGGCTGATGCAGTTCTTAATTACCTCCTTCAGAAAGGAATTGAGAGAAACAGAATTACTGAGCAATGGAAGGGTGAAGAAAATCCAATAAAGGATAACTCTACCCCAACCGGAAGAGCATTTAATAGAAGAGTTGAAATAAGAATTAAATAAATATAAAATTCAAAATTACAAAATTGCAAGATTAGTTTTCAGTCCGGAGCTTATACATAAACCTCAAATATTATCCCCTTCTCCCTACTAAGGAGATAGGGGTCGGGGGTGAGGTTAATACAAACCTTGACTTTTCACATCCTCTCTTTTCTACCATTGGCGCAGGATTAACACCTATAAAATTACGGTATCAATACGATTTCAATACGGTTTCAAAACGGTTTTAATACGGTTTCAAAACGGTTTCAGAGTTCTTTTGGATAGGATTTGTACCGGAAGAGGTGTAATCTTTGTAATCCTGCTAATCTTGTAATTTTGCAATAAATAAACCTCACCCCTAATTAATAAAATTTATTGTATTTTATAATTAATTAATTGTAAAAATATATGAATTATTAGAGTATAGATTGGATAAAACAGACCTACAAAGATTTAAGGAAACTTTTTCACCCCATCCCGGCATTCTGCAAAAGGAAGATTACTTGAATACTGCAGTTTTAATACCACTCATAAATATCAATGATGAATTCCATTTTCTTTTTGAAAAAAGAGCTGCCAATATCAGGCAGGGCGGAGAGATATGTTTTCCCGGAGGTGAATTTGATAAAGCTAATGATAATACCTTTGAAGAGACTGTTTTGCGGGAGACGGTTGAAGAGCTTGGAATTAAGAGAGAAAATATAGATTTAATAGGTGAGCTTGGTATATTAATAGGAGGTATGGGAGCTATTGTAAACGTATTTGTTGGTGAAATAAAATTAATGGATATTAAAAAATATAATATTGATCATACGGAAGTCGAAAAAATATTTACCATTCCGGTTTCTTATTTCCAGAATAATCCTCCGGAAGTTTATTACATAAGATTGGAAACACATCCGTATTATTTTGATGAAAAAGGAGAAAAGATAATCCTTTTGCCTGCTGAAGAATTAAACTTGCCCGCCCGGTATGCTAATCCTTGGGGATTCAGTAAAAAGAAAGTATTGGTTTATAAAACTGGTGAAGAGGTAGTCTGGGGAATGACCGCAAATTTAGTATATGAATTTGTTAATAAATTACGCGATTTATTATGAAAAAAACCTTAATTAAAAATTTTCGCTTTCAAGCCTCAAAAAGCTCTGGTGAAGTTAGCGCTATTTTAGAGAAACCGGAAGATGCCGAATATCTTTTAGTATTAGCTCATGGTGCGGGTGCCGGAATGAATCATCCTTTTATGGAGAAATTGTCCAATAAACTGGCTGATGAGAAAGTTGCGGCTTTTAGATATCAGTTCCCTTATTTTGAAAATGGAAAAAGAAGCCCGGATCCTCCCAATATATTAATGGCAACAGTCAGATCAGCAGTTGAAAAGGCATCAAAAGAATTCGGCGGTTTAGAAATATTTGCCGGAGGTAAATCTTTAGGTGGAAGAATGACTTCAAATGCTGCTGCAAAAGAACCCTTGCCTGGTATCAAAGGGATTGTTTTTTTCGGATTCCCCCTCCATGCCCCGAATAAACCCTCTCAGGATAGAGCTGCTCATCTTTTTAACGTAAATATCCCCATGCTTTTTCTTCAAGGAACAAGAGATAAACTGGCAGATTTAACACTTTTAAAACCTATCTGTAAAAAACTAAATGAAAAAGCCGAGCTCCACATTATTGAAGGAGCAGACCACTCATTTCACGTATTGAAGAGTTCCGGCAAAAACGATGATGAAGTGATTGAAGAATTGGCAAAAACTACTAAGGATTGGCTTAACAACTTTAATTAATTGTTATTTGAATTCACATAAGATTGAAATGAATGACTTTTTAAATTATAAAAATTTTTTCATGTTATTTTCATTTATGCATTCTTTTATCAATAAAATGATTATATAAAAACAATTAACCAGATAAATTAGAAAAAACGATCCTACTTTCTAAATATTTTAAAAGAAGCAAGTGTCTTGCTTATAATATTGCTTTGCTTTTCAATATAAAAGATTAATGGAATTGTGAATGTAAGAAATATTAGTGACTTTAAAAGATTATCAAAAAAGATGTTTTTTGAGATTGAAATGGAAACAATAAAAACCATTACAGCCAAAGAGTAGATAAAAGGGAAATAAATTATAGATAAGTGCTTGAAGATAATCTTTAACTCATATTTAAGTGAGAATAATGCATAACTATTTGCTACAGAAGAGGCAAGAAAAAAAATAAAGGTTGTAATTACTGCAACACCGTTCATATCGAATCCCGCACGTATTATTACCAAATCAAGAATGATACCTAATACTAATATGAATGCTGTCATATACATAAACTTTTTCTGCTTATTTAATGCTATCAACAAGTTGGTTGGTAATCCCCAGATTGTAGAAAAAAATAAAGCTGCGATAAGAATGTGCAATACTGTAATTCCCGGTATGTACTGCGGCAGGAATAAATTTACAACTGCTTCAATATTAATGTAAATAATTCCCAGAATAACAGGAGTAATCCCGGAAAGAATAATCATCGGTTTTTTAAAATATTTTTCGATTTGTTTAATTTCATGAGTCTTACCAAAGACATACATCATCCTTGGGAAAATTACCGTTGATATTGAATATGAAATATAGCTCACCATAGATGATACAAATGCAGCTAAACCATAATACCCGGCTTTTGTTTTTCCAAGCATTATAAAAACAATGAACTTATCCGTATTCCCCATTAGAAAAACTAAAAACCATAGCAGCATAATTGGAAATCCAATACGGAATAGTTCCTTCAAAATATTTTTGTCGATTGATAAATTCAGGGATAAGTGATTGTTAATAATTAAAAATGTAACCATGACAAGCTGCGCTAAAATCATCCCCATCAATAAACCGGTTAGCTTGAAGAAAAAAAGAAGAGACAATCCAAATACAGTATTCAAAACTGCATAGGAAAGCAAGTATTTACTTAGCATGAAGATTTTTTGCTCGCTCTTAAACTTGGGGAGCATAAATAGATGTATTGCATTCAACACGAATAAAATTCCTGCAAGCTGTATTTCTATTCTATATCCGGCTGCAAACCCGGTAAATGATAATATTAATACAATTACCATTACTACAGATGGTAAAAGTATATTCCATGTTAAACTTGTCTGAATGATAATGGATTTCTTTAGTTTATCACCTCCACCAATGCTGAATGGTACTTCCCGCAGCATTGCCTGCTGTGTTCCCATCCCAAAATATGGAGCACTGCCAAAGAAAGACCTGAAAATGCTCCAAACACCATATGTCGATGGTCCAAGCGCCTGGGCTATAATAAATCCTCTTACTATATACAAAGCCTGTGAAAAGTATAAAGTACCGCTCAAGGCTGCTGCATCGCGTATAATCTCTCCCTCATTATAAACATTTTCTTTATTTGGATTATCAACGGTCAAGCAGTGTTTACCTTAGATTTAAAAGCTTTGAATTTTCCGGATGGCTCTCTCTCTATTGACGGTACTATATTCAGAATTATTTCCGCTTCGGGAAAGAATCCTTTTATAGCCGGCACAATTACATCTTCCGCATGGTTATTATATGAAAAACCCGGGACAACAAGCACCGTAAAAGAATTTATGTCTTCCTGTATAATTTGATATTCACGAACATTAGGAGCCAGTTTATCAAAATATGCAATATTAAAAAATGATAGTTTTTTTCCATCATTAGTAATCATATAATCGTTTGCTCTCCCTTTGATTGGATTCATAAGGGGAAATGTTCTCCCACATGAACAAATTTTTTTATTATAGCTCCCCATATCGTGTAAATTATAGCGAATAAAAGGCATAGCATAATTATTTAAAACTGTAACAACAATTTCTCCTTCCTCATCAGGTTTAACGGTTTTTCCACCATTTATAAATTCCATTATAACTGAATCTATTGCAATATGATAACCTTCGTGACAATGGCATTCATATGCAATATTATCGGTTTCCCATGTTCCATATATATCTATTACTTTTGTTCTAAAGGCTTTTTCAATATTATCTCTCATATCGGGCATTAGTAATTCTGAATCTGCAAATAGTAAACGGGGTTTTGGAGCCCGTATATTTTCATCTAAAATTTTAACGGCTAAAAGATTTAAACTAGAGCCATAACCCTGGATTATATCCGGTTTTAACTGTTGTATAGTTTTTAATTGAAATGAAATATCTGCCCCCGCGAAAATTCTGCTTTCACGCATTACTTTTAAATGCTGAAACCATTTAGGTGATGGCAATTTGTGAACACTAATGATAACTGAATGATCAAATAAATGTTTTCCATTTGTCAAATATGGACGGATACATTGTGCTTTTCTAAATTGATCAAAAGAATTATCGATATAAAACTGGAACGGCATACCATTAGAACCTGCTGTTTTTACAGGCAAAAGTTCATTTAGATTAAATTTTTTGCTGATTAATTTATCATAGGGATTCCGAACCAGTAATTTTTTATCAATGACCGGTATTTTAGAAATATCGTCTATTGATTGGATATCATTTGGATGAAATCCGGAATCATCATATAATTTTTTATAGAATGGAACTGAAGCGTATGCATAAGCAACAATTTTTTTCAAGCCCGAGGTTTGATGATAAATTAATTCATCAAGTGAACGGCGTTCATTGCGTAGCAGTCGAATAATATTTATGTATTTTGAATTGATCATTTTACCTTTGATATAACTGTCTTTATAGTTGAACAGCATGAATAATTTTAATATCTATCCAATAGATTCGATGAGGCGAAGCATAAATTCGAATGTCAATCATTTTTTACTGGGAAATTATATTTTGTTAATAGCCGAAACCTTATACTTCATCCACTTTTTATGAAAAGCAAACCATAATTTTATAATGGGACTCATGATCTTATTTTGGGGCTTATACAATATAAACATATCTTCGGTAATACACCCTCTTTTCATTTTTGTTTTATACAAACCTCTGCCAAAGTATATTTTCTTGATATTGCATTCAGTAAAATTTTTAATTGGTTCATAATAACCGAGATTAAAAAAAGTAAAATCCTTTTTTGAAAGTTCATGATCAATAGCTAAATTTGAAAAGAAAGCTTCCTCCCCTTTCCTTAAAACAACACTAACCCCAATAATAATTCCATCCTTTACAGCGGCATAAATAGTTGCATTATTTCCAAAATTCTCTTTTGCTCTTTGAAAAAAATTTGGCTTCAATGGAAATGTTGTGGAATTATATTTAAAATGATTCATCTTAAGTAACTCAATAAGCCTTTCCTGGCAATTATCGATATTTTGGAGCTGCTTTATAACTACACCTGATTTCCTATTTCGATTTAATTCATGCCTGATTGATTTATTCATATAAGGATACTTTTCGAGTAAATATTTTTTATATCCTTCAAACGATAACCATTTAACATAAATAAAACTTGAGGGAAGGTCTATAGATTTATAATATCCTCGTGCTTTTAATGACCCGGTTAGCTCAATTTCACTCTCTGTAACATTCAAAAAACAAATTGAGGCTTCATTTTCTTTTGCTATATGTTCCATTTCGTCAAGCATTTTACTCAAATATAAAATAATTTGATCATGCTTAATTCCAGGGTTAAAAATGAAATGGGTTCCGCTTCCTCTTTGGCGATTACAGATTATTGTGGGTGAGAAGGAAAAATTTTTCAGCAAAAGATTTTTATGCAGTCTGCCTAATAAAACTTTTTCTATTATCCTGGAAGGATTATTTCTCTCAAGGCAGCAAACAAGGGCACCAATTAATTTTTCTTGATCATTTAAAGTAATATAATAATGTGATAAAGGGAAAACTATTGTTTCTTCCAGTGTCTTTAGATATTCATAACACATGTATACATTGTCTTCAGTTAATAAATCCCAATCTTCTTTTTTCAATTCTACAATTGAATTATAAATTTTTATTTGATACATGTTAATTCCGGTTGAGTGCCGATTATTCTACATTTTAATCCTGCCGGCCAATGGGCTCCACAATTGTTCTGCAGCAAGCTTTACTAATCTGAATAAAGGAGGGATGTAAGATAGAACATAAAGAAATATGTATTTTCTTCTTTTAGCAGGCAGCAGGCTATACAAAGAACTGCGTATATTAATTCTTCCGAGCTCATATTTTCTGTCCATCATCTGCCAAAACCCGAGGCGGATGGTGAGGTTGCCCGCTAATCTATTCTTTTCCTCTTCTGTCCAATCATATGTTTCTATTTTATTAATTAATTGTTCTAATGTAAGAATCTTTAGCTGCGGGTTATTCGAAATGCGATTGCGCTTTACAGACTTATTAATATATGCAAGAGGCTTTCTAACAAATAATATTCTATAACGGGACATTATACGAACCAGGAGGTCAAAATCATCGGAAGCAGGTAATAATGGATCAAACCTGCAATCTTCTTTTATAGAAGCCTTAAACATCATATGTGTGTGTGACAAATGCGGCCTCATAAGCGAAAAAGTTTTTTTGTCTATAAAATATGAGCGCTGATAAAACATTGGAACGGCTTTCCTGCCATCATAAACTTTAATGCAATTTGATAAAGAAAAATCAGCATTGTATGTTTTCATTTCTGTTAGCTGTTCCACAAGCTTGTTTTCTATGAATTCATCATCATCATCGAGCAATGCAATAAACTCACCTGTGCACATTTTATTCCATAATTAAGTGCCTCACTTGAATTAAGATTTTTCTGATATTTAAGCTGAATCCGGGAATCATTTAAAAAAGATTTAAGAACTTTTTGTGTAGCATCAGTTAAGCTGCTGTCGATAATAATAAGTTCCCAGTTCCGGTATGTTTGATTAATAACTGAATTTATAGCTCTTTGAATACAATCATGACGGTTGAAAGTGGGAATAATTACAGATATAAGAGGCTGATCGATTATATTCATTTATTTATGTTTCAACTCTGTTATTGCTTTTACGAGACAAACGGGAAAATCTCACAGCTTTTAAATAATATGTTAAATTTATATAGAACGGATAAATATTTTTAATGTTCTGCTATAATTCAATTTTTTAAATAAGCTTATACGCAAACCTAAAAGAACAAAGCGGGCACCTAATTTTTTTTTGAAATTAATTGATTGTTTATTTACAGCTTCAGAAATGCTGTATAAAATATTTTTACCTTTTTTGTTCAACTCCTTATAACATTGATAACGAATAAAAGGTGCTAGATTATTTCCTCTATATTTAATCAAAGTATATGAATCAAATAAATATGCTTCATTTTCTTTCAATGAAAGTTTATATGTCCCATAAGTACATTCATCAGGATTAACCCACGTGAATGCAACTAAATCATTTTCCTTTTTTAAGCATAAGCAAGTACAACCTTTTTTCATAAGCCGCAAAAGCTTTTCTTTAGATATTGTTCTTTCCGGGATTGAACATAGTTCTGTAATATCATTCTCCTCTAAAAACACTAAATGGTAACCTGGGAATTGATCCAATTCAAATTTAGGGATCTCTTTATATAATCTTTCTTCAACAAGGTAAAAAAAGGAAATTTGAATACCGACTTTTAGAAGTCCGTCATGTAAAATTCTTAAGAGACTATTGTATTTAATTTTTTGCTTTAACCGCCGGAGATTTATCATGAATTTCGATCTCATTAATACTCTGCTTTGGTGTAATCTTTTTATTAGTGCATTATTCGCAACCTAATATTCTTCTTGTCTCTTTTGGGCTGTATGGATCTTTACCAAGAGTTTTTGCGATAGATGCTAAACGTTTTATTAAATCAAGATTAGTTGCGAGATGTTTTCGCTCATTATCAAAATAAATATTGTCTTCCAAACCTATTCTAACACCGCCGCCTTCCATTATAGCCATGGCATTCATTTTAAGTTGCCAGTTGCCGATTCCTCCGGCAGACCAAATCGAATTTTCAGGTAATTCTTTTATCATTAATCCGAGACTTAACATACTTGCCTGGGCGCATGCTATATTCCCTAAAATCAAATTGAAATAAAATGGCGGCTTTATTAAATTCTTAGATATTAAGTATTTTGCATAATTGATCATTCCAAGATCAAATGCCTCAAGTTCTGGACGAATATTATTGATTAGCATTTTTTGTGCAAGTGCTTTTATCATATCCGGTGAGTTTATAGAAGCCTGACGGTTAAAATTAAGGGAACTTAAAGTCAGACTTCCAAAATCAGGTTTCGAATCATCACAGAGGTCTAAACATTCTGATCTTTTTTCAAATTCAGAAAAATTTCTTCCACTTGTTGAAACACAAAGCACAAGATCTTTATTCTCTTTCCTGATACCACTAATTATTTCACTATATATCTCTTTTTTATAAGTCGGTATTCCTAAATCTCGATCTCTTGCATGCAGATGCACCATGTTTACACCATATTCCACAGCTTCTAAAACCTGGCTAATAATTTCATCAGGCTGTATTGGAACATGTGGGGTCATTTCTTTAGTAGGGATCATTCCAGTAGGTGTGAAATTAAAAATGAATTTGTTTTTCATGTGTTAGTCTTCAGATTATTAATATGATTATAACTACTTTACCCTCTCTAACCGCCCAAAGGGCGAGGGGTACATTCCCTCTCCCCTTAGACCCCTTGAATGAGGGCAAGGGGAGGGGCTATTATTAATTCTTTATCTTTAATTTAATAACAAATTCCTTACTACCTTGAATTTTCCATTTTCTTCAAACTCTAATTTTGTTTTTTGTTGAATTTCAATTTCCATCATATTTTTTGTTATATTTTTTAGAATTTCTTTTATCTCATTAGCAATTAGACAATATTCTTCATTATGAGTTATGACATTTACTAAAATTTTCTGAGAGTTAATTTGAATTACCTGGTATTGCAGCAAACCTTCTATTCTTTCTATACTTGTTGTAAAAAGATAAGGGGAGAGAATTTCATCATTAGGCAAAATAATATACTCAGATGAACGACCGGCATAAGGTTTCATCATAGAAAAAGTTCTGCCGCAGCCGCATTTTTCATTAATTAATGTCCCTTTATCATTAAGCTGAAAGCGGATTAATGGCATAACTGTATTTCGTAAATCTGTTATTACAATATTCCCAATGATTCCGGGTTTAGCAGGTTTTCCATCTTTTAAAACTTCTACGATAACTTCATCTTCATTTATATGGTAACCTTTATGCTTTTCACATTCCCATGCTATCTCTTTAAATTCAGTTGAACCATAAATATCATAAATTTCAGCACAAAGTATTTTTTTAAGATACTCACGTACAGTATCCTGCAAGTATTCCGAACTAGTAAATATCCTTTTTATTGATGGGAGTTGAAAATTATTCATTGCAATAAATTGTGCCATCTGAAAAAAATAACTTGGCGGTCCGTATAATACTGAAGGCGAAAAAGTAATTAATTTTTTAACTGTTTTTTCAGTTGATTCAAAGATTGAGAAGACACTATAATGAGATTTGAAAGTTCGAAAAAGAATATTTCCTTTTTCAGAGGAATTTTGAGAAGAACTTTCAAATATTACAATTTTATCGATAGGCCTTACCCCGCATTCCATTCTTGTCCGTGCTTTAACAAGATATTTTTTTCGAATCCAGCTTTTAAAATCGTAGTAAGTCCACATCGGCTGTCCTGTTGAACCGCTGGTATGGCTTTTGAACCTACCTCTAAATAATCCTTTTTGATTTATTAATTCAGAATGATGAAGTCTAACAATATCTTTGGTAATAAAAGGATATGAAGCTAGATCATTAATTGTTTTAAGCTTTGCCGGATGAACACCCGCTTCATCAAAAGTTTTTTTATAATAAGGAATGTTAAAGTAGGCATGAATTAATTGTTTTTTTAGTAAAGAGAAACGTAATACATCCAAAACATCTCTTGACTTGTAGATATTTTCTTTTAATAAAAAATAGTTCAAAATTTTATTCAACATACTGAAACTACCTGGTAGATACCTTTTCTGTGATTACAACTCTACATGAAAGCAGAGTGAAAAAACATGAATTCTCCAATCTAGTCTCCTGATTTGACTATGAAGTTCAAAACCAGTTTTCTTTTTTGTTCATAGCTTCCATTTAAGATTTTTTCATAAATATTGTTATAAGCTAATGCAACTTTTTCCCATTTATAATTTAGTTCTATTTTTTCTGTGTTAACCTTTCCCATTTTAATTCTCATCTCCTTATTATTTTTCATAGTAAGGATGGCACATTTTATTTGTGAGAAGTTTTCCGGGTCTACAAGTATGCCATTATCTTCACCAACCAGATCGAGAATGCCTCCTTGCCTGGCACCTATAATTGGCAGCCCGGAAGCCATTGCTTCTGCAAAAACATTTCCAAATGCTTCAGCCAGAGAGAGAAGAATAAAAACATCACTCTGCCAAAAATATGATTGTATAACATTTCTTTTGCAGAATCCCATAAAAGTTACGACGTTAGATAAATCTAGATTTTTACTCATTTTTCTCAATTCATTTTCATAATTCCCTTCACCAATAATTGTTAAGCTAATAGAATTATCTTTCATTTCCGATAATGCTTTTAGAATATACTGAATACCTTTTCTTTTAATTAAATCTTGAAACTGTGATTAAACGAAACTTGTCATCATTTCTTGTATAGCCGGTTACAGGCAAGAAAATATTTGTATCAATACCATTTGGTATAACTTCAATTAATTGATTTGGACTTGTGAGAAGCGCAGTTTGTTTTAAGCTGGATGTAACTGCAATAACTGCTTTTGCCCTCTTCCAGATAAGTTTTGTAATTGGTGAATAAACTCTATGGAGGAGTTTTAATTTTTTGTTATGAATATCATAATTTGGTACATCAGAGCCGCGCAGGGATACAATATAAGGCAACTTTAAATGGCCGCCCGGCAGGATGCTTAAAAAAGCTGTTGGCAAACTGAAAAAATAATGAACAAAATCATATCTATTAGAGCGAAGTAATTTAAGCAGCTTATAATATGCAAAGAATAAATAAGTTAAAGCTCCTCTTAGTCCACAGTCATGAATCCCTTTTCGTAAACTTGGAACTGCATAAACTTTGATACCCTCATCAAGAATATAGTTGAAAGAAAATTTGGTGCTTGAAGTAATTATATCAACACTATGGCCCATTGCAACAAGGTGCTTTGCAATACTTTGCATTGCTCTTCCTGCACCTCCGCCAAGAGGCGGGTATTCATAGTTTAATAATAATAACTTCATTTTTTCTTTTTAATTGGGAAACTTATATTAGGTATAAACTTTGGGCCTTGAAATAAACTACTAAATAGTCTCGAATTTTATCACTATAAGTCAAATGCGCTCCAAACAACTATTTCAGAGACAAATTAAAATTAAATCTCCCCTATTTGATTTTTCCAACAAAGGCAGATTTGCTACTCTCATGCTTTTCAAATATGTACTGTTTTTAGTCACCTATATTCTACAGGAATTCTTTAGTTAATAAAATAATTGGACTTATAGTTTTAAATGTGTAATAAATTTACTTAAAAGGCTCACCAACTTTTGCAGGTAAATTGTATTTTAATATACAAATTATTACTGCTAAATGTAAATAGAGATTTTAATAATAATTTTCCACAATCATTCTTTAAAATCATTTTTATCAAATATTTGATAGTCTATCTAAAATTTGATAAGCTTTTTAAGTTTCATTTTGATAATTCCTGCAAAATTTCATTTTCAAAGGTTCCTTTTTCACATAAAATAATGGTATAAGAATTGAGATATGCTTAATATTATCTTAAGGGAGGATAAAGGTGTTTGCGAATCGCAAAGTAATAATATTTTTTATACTTATTATAATAACATTCAGCGGCTGTGACTTCTTTACCGGAGTTAATAATGAACCTTATCCTACCAAAATCTTGCCACTATCTGACTCTGAATTAGAAAAGCTTCAGACTGAATTTAATTCTTTAAATGAACAAAACTTTATGAAACTGGATAAATATGGTTTTATTGGTTTTTCATCATATTCCGGAAATTCCTCGAAAGATCTGACTAAAGATTATATAATCAGTAAAGCAAAAGATTGGCTAATTAAGAATAAAAAATTTACCGGAGTTTATGACACTTCTAAATTAGAGCTTGATGATGTTCTTATAGATTGGGTTTGTAGAGCCCGGTTCAAAGAGCAAAATTATAATGGGTATAAGGTTGTACATACTCCAATATCTTTATGGGTAGATAGTGAAAAGGTTTACCAGATTGTTTAAAGATGACATCTTTCAAACCGATAAATATTATGAAAAGAATATATAATCTTTTTGCCGTATTAATAATCCTTCTACTCAGTTCATGTAACGGTGTTACCGAAAATTCATTTGATGAAATTGGAGTTTCGTTATCAAACAACAAAATGAAAATTGTAAATGAATCTGATCAGACTATCCATCTATTTATTGTCGAACAAAATTATGAAGCTTTAATCGAATGGAATGCCGGTTATGATGGATTAAAAATTGAGCCAGGGAAATTTATTATAATTAATTATCAAGATATCCCAAACGGCAAGATTACAAGCGTTAATCACGGAGACAGTATAATCATCTATTACTGGAAAAGAGCACCAATAAATTCTCCGTCTATTCATAATAAGGTTGTAGAGCTATAAAATAAATGATTTTTAAGATTATATAATCATTGTTAATCAATTCATTAGGTACATAAGAACAATAGAGTTAAAAATGAAACAAATTATAAATTTAATTCTGATAATTACTTCTCTTTTCATTTTTGAACATTGTGATAATAGTTTAGAAAATAATGAAACTAATAATGTTATTATTGATAAAAATGTTGCAGCCGATATGCTTGGTAACAATGACGGGAACACGAGTGAAGAAGAAGTTACAAAAGTAGATAATTTTTATAATAAAAGTGATATTGGTTATGCAGTTGGCAGCGGCTATAGCAACTTTGGTAATTCAATTCCTGCAGATACAATAAAAAAGTATTTTCATATTTATGCTCCTCTTTGTAAGAATGAAACAGAATTAAGGGAAGCATATAAAGGAATTAGTATAAAAACACCGTATGTTGGAATATTTGTAATGAAATTGAATAAAGGGATAATTGTTATAAATCTTTACAAAGCATCAGGTCCAAATATATATGGTGGTACTTGGGAAGAAATAAAAATATTATAAAAGATTTGTTGTAGTATGAAAAGGTAATGCAACTTCATATTCGAAGTATGTTTCAGAGAAACTATAACAAGATACAAGTAAAAAAAGATAGAAAAGAGGGAACATTTTATTTATGAAAAAATTTGTTTTTTCTTTGGCGGTACTTATTATTGCGCTGCTTTTTTATCAGTGCAGTGAGCAGCTGGTTTCTCCCGGCAGCAAAAAACCTAGTCCGGATATAAACCAGCAGGAAGAAAAGCTGGCAGTATCATCAAGGGGTTTTGGATTGAAGCTGTTTAAGGAAATAAGTAATTACGAAGGAAATAAGAATATTTTCATTTCTCCTCTAAGTATTTCAACGGCATTAGGAATGACACTCAATGGAGCTCACGGAAATACATACGATTCAATTAAGGCTGTCCTTGAATTAAATGGATTAACTGAACTTGAAATTAACGAATCATATAAGAGCTTAACTGAACTTCTTACCTCTGTTGATCCGAAAGTAGTTTTTAATATTGCCAATTCCATCTGGTACAGGAATAGTATGACATTTTTACCGGCTTTTATTGAGACAAACAAAGCTTATTTCAATGCTGAAGTAAATGGGCTTAATTTTAATGACCCCTCATCAGTCGATGTTATAAATAGCTGGGTTAATCAAAAAACTAATGGGAAAATTCCGGAAATTATAAAAAATATTTCACCGGATATGGTAATGTATTTAATAAATGCAATTTACTTTAAGGGAGATTGGAAGTACCAATTTGATATTAATAATACAGAAGACGATATCTTTACAGCTGGCGATGGATCGAAAGTCTCATGCAAAATGATGGAGCAGGGAAATAATTTTAGCTACTTCTCTAACAATCTATTTCAGGCAATAGAACTGCCTTATGGAGACAGCTCATTTTCAATGATTATTTTTCTTCCAAACTCCGCTGATGGCATAGACAATATTTTAGATCAGTTAAATGAAGTAAACTGGAATTTATGGCGAAAGAGTTTTACAATAAAAGAAGGGGAACTTTGGCTTCCTAAATTTGAAATCAACTACTATCTTAAACTTAATGATGTACTTGCAAAAATAGGGATGGGGATAGCATTTTCGGACGGTGCAGATTTTTCAAGGATTCTTCAATCTGGCGGATTATGTATAAGTGAAGTCTTACATAAAACATATGTAAAAGTTGATGAGGAAGGCACAGAAGCTGCTGCTGTAACTTCAGTTGGAGTACGTAATGAAGCGATAGGTGGTTCAAGCTTTTATATGCGTGTTGATAAGCCTTTTATTTTTGTAATAAAAGATAATTATTCAAACAGCATTTTATTTATCGGTAAAATTATAAATCCCGGTTTAAAATAAAGATGTCTGGTAATTAAAGGTATATAATAATTCAATAAGCAAAAGTTATGCTGAAAACAATATTTATGGCTTCATTTTTTTTAATAATCTTTGCTGGCTGTCAAAAAAGTAATTTCGTTGAACCCTTCAATTATGAAAGAGATACACCGGCATGGTTAAAACAAAAAATTGATTATATGTCAGCTAATCAAATGTATTACGGTGCAAAAGTTTACCGGTATGAATGGAATAAAGAATTTGTATATCATATTATGGTTCCTATAAGTTCATGCGCTTATTGTGAAGTGTATGATCAGGAAGGGAATAAAATAACCTTTGTGAATGATAGCGTGTTCCAGGGTTTTATAGAGAATAAAAAAAATGAAACTCTTATATGGGAATGGAGAAGTCGTGAGGAAAAATAAAGCAGTTGAATTCGGACTATAAAAATGGCGAATAATAATAAATACTTTCCATTATTTATATTCATTATGATTTCATCATGTGAAAATCCTTCCTCATCAGATGACTTAAAACTCGATGAATTCAAAATTACTTATGAAAAATATGGAGGCTGGATTAATCCATCGAAACTTGTAATTCTGAATAATGGAGCAGCCAGAGCAAAAATTATCTCCCAAGAGTCTCATGGTATAATTGATAGAGGGGAAATAATTATAAATGAAAAACAGAAAAGATTTTTAATAGATTGTGTTTCTGTTTTCAATAGTTATGATTCATATTATTGTCCTGATCACAATATGATAGATCTAAACCATAATTTAATAATAGTAAGTAAAATGAATAGAGTTGATACAGTTTCAGTATATAATTTAACAGGGACTGAAAATGTTCCTGAGTTCATTAGAACTTTTATTAATGAATTGGAACAAATAAAAAGAGAAATTTTACGAAATGAAAAGATTCTTTTTAGAATTAATTCTTTGAGCTAAATTTATATGTTTCATGAAAAAAACTATTTAATGCTGAAAATTTATTTCACCCCTTCGGGGTTAGAGCGTTACTGTTCATACATATTTTCTATAATAATGTCACACCTTCGGTGTTCAAAATTTGGAAGTGGGCTGAAGATTGGTTCGGTGTTCAAGATTTGGAAGCGGGCTGAGGATTGGCTAAGGGTTCTGGCTTTGCACCTGACTAGCGGTTAACTTGAGTAAATTAGTTATAATAGATTGGAGTGAATATGAAAAAAATAATTTTACTATGTTTAATTTTTTTAAACATTTATTGTTTTGATAAGATTATTGGTCCTCCACAAACCGTATTAAATAAAGAATTTGACCTTAAATATGGGAAAAAAGCTGTCATCGGGGAAGAAGGACTTTATATAACATTTAAAGATATAGTTGTAGATTCCCGCTGTCCTATCGGTTATTACTGTGTATGGGCGGGAAATGGAGCAGTTCTTTTAAATATCGAGAAAAGAAATGCGGATGCTTTAATGGATACATTAAATACTACATTAGAACCTCATACGCTTCTTTATCTCAATTATAAAATTACCTTAAAGAAATTAAAACCATATCCTGCTGCCGATACTTTAATTGAAAAAAAGGATTATATTGTTACTTTGCTGGTTGAAAAAGAAGTTATAGATTAACTTCAGTTTAAACAGGGGTTTGTACAATGAAAGTAATTGGGTTTATTTTGTTTAGCAGTTATCTTTTTAAGTTGTTCGGATAATTCAAATTTCCTTTCGCCTATTGTGACTGATCCAAATTCTTATTTAACCGGAAAAATTTTTATTGTATGACAGCTTAAATATAAAATCATTAAGTAATAATTATCTTAACAAGTTGATAAAGCAATCTATACAAAACGATTTTCTAAATTTGACCGTTCAATATTACGGCGGATGTACAGAACATGAAGTTAATATTTATATACTCAAGGGTATATTAAAAACAAATCCTCCACAATTTGAGTTATTCATTTCACATAATGGAAATAACGATCTATTTGAGTCAATTATTACAAAAGATATTAAAATCAATATATTTGAATTAAAGGTAATTTTATAACAGAGATATAATAGTGCAGATCAAATAGTTTTAGAATATATGAACCGAATACAAATATTGCTGGTGGAAAGTTAGTTAGATATAAAAATTTATATGAAGTATTTAACCTTAAATAAATCCTATTATAAAATCCGGATAATTAGTTACATTTTGTTCAGTTACTATACTACTTGTTATAACCTTATCATTCTTAAGTTATAGATTTATTAGGAAGCTTTATCTGGACCAGCTAAGTGACCAGGTAAATTTAGTAACAAAAATGATTTCGCATCAAATAGATCCTAAGTATCTGGATCTTCTGCAGGTTGGAACCCCCACTATTTCTACAAGAAATTATTTCAGAGGAATATTTGCAGAAAATTTGAGTACAGGTTTTCATTCTCAGATATTTATATTTGATAAAAATCTCAATGTGGTTGTACGTTCAGATTCCATTATATCTATAGGGGGCCAGCTGCTCTTGTTAAATCAAACTGAAATTTCAGATTTAAGGCCAAATGGTTCTGCAGTATCATTGCCTTTTAAGGGTGATGACGGCAAGTGGTATCTATGGGGATTTTTCCGATTAAATGATAATTATTGGTTGGCTCTAAAAGAAAATGCTGCAAAGCTTCAGCGGGTTGAAGATTTTTCTATTGAATTTTTTTACATTGGGCTGGGGGGAATTTTGCTATCCTTTATTGTAGCCTGGCTAATGGCTCAATCATTGACAAGGCCGATTGATCAACTTGTTGAGTTCAGTAAAGAAATCGGTGAAGGGAACTTTAAGGCTCCGCTGCCTCAAAATACACATGGTGAATTAAGAATCCTTACCCAATCTTTGGATAAAATGAAGAAGAATATTGAAGCACATAATAAAGAAAAAGAAAATATTCTTGCACAAATTGCTCATGAAATCCGTAACCCGTTAGGCGGTATCGAATTATTAGCAAATCTTACTAAAGAAGATTTTGAAAAAATTGAGAGCAGTTCCATTACAACAGATTATCTGGATAAAATTATTTGTGAAGTTAATTCATTAAAATCTCTGATTACTTCATATTTGAATTTCAGCAGACCACTCCCCGCAAATCCTGAATGGATATATTTGAATAAGTTTTTAGGTGAAGTCGGTAACAATTTTAAGACAGATTTCAGCAGAAGAAATATTCGATTTTTCTTATAGGAATGAGATAGAAAAGATTTTGGTTTGATAAGTCTCATTTGAAACAGATATTCCTTAATTTAATAACCAATAGTTTGGAATCTATGAAGCAGGGGGGTAATATAAATGTTTCAATCCGGGAAAAGAATATGAAATCTCAGATCAATTTTTCAGATAATGGACCCGGCATTAAAGAGGAAAATTTAGCCCGCATATTTGAACCTTTTTTTACAACAAAAAAAGATGGAACAGGTTTAGGTTTGGCTATATGTAAAAAATTGTGCAATGAAAATAAAGCAGAACTTTTAGTTGAAAACAATAAAGAAAATGGTTCATCCTTTACAATTATTAAAGATATAACTTCAGATAAATAGGAAAAAAATGAATAACAAAGAAGTTCTGGTTGTTGAAGATAATGATACTATGCGTTTGGGAATATCGGAAACTTTAAGGAGAGAAGGATATAAAGTATTTGCTTTTGATAACGGAATAGATGCCTTAAAAAAATTTGAATGTTCTAACATTCCATTGGCTATTCTCGATTTAAAAATGGAACCTCTAAGTGGAATGGATATTTTAAAAAAGATTAAGAGAATCAAACTCTTCCGTAGAAGTTCTTATGATATCGGCATACGGGACTGTTGAAGATGCAGTTAAAGCAATGAAATTAGGAGCGGTTGATTTTTTAACAAAGCCTTTTTCTCCGGATGAGCTTCGAATAAGAATTAAAAATATCTGGAATAAAATTGAAAGTGAAAGAAGAATAGAAGAATTATTAGAACAGAATAAAATTCTAAATAAGGAACTCGGGTATGATGAAATGATTGGAAATTCTTCTCAGATAAGGGAAGTATTTTCTTTAATCGAACAGGTAGCTGGAAAAGATAGTACGGTTCTGATTCAGGGGGAAAGCGGAACCGGAAAAGAGCTGGTTGCACGTGCTATTCATAAAAAAAGTAAGCGTTCTGAAAAAGCTTTTATAAAAGTTAATTGCGGAGCATTAAACGAGAATCTTCTTGAAAGCGAGCTTTTCGGACATGAAAGAGGTTCTTTTACAGGAGCAGTGAAACAAAAAAAGGGGAGGTTTGAACTTGCTGATAAGGGAACTTTGTTTCTTGATGAGATTGGCGATGTTTCTCCGGCCGTACAGATAAAGCTATTGCGGGTTTTACAGGAAAATGAATTCGAAAGAGTCGGCGGGGAGTCAACAATCAAAACAGATGTAAGATTAATTTCAGCTACAAACCAGGACTTATCGAAATTAATGTCCGAAGGAAAATTCAGAGAGGATCTTTTCTACCGTTTAAGTGTTATTCCCATTAAAATTCCTCCGCTTCGCGATAGGAAAGATGATTTAATTCCGCTTATAGAACATTTTTTGAACAAATTTGCTGAATTAAATAAAAATAAGATAAATAAAATTGATAGAGAGGGGAAAAAGCTTCTGCTGGACTATCCCTGGCCTGGAAATATCAGAGAACTTGAGAATTTAATTGAGAGGTTATGCGTAATATCAAGAGATACTGATATAAACAGTAATTTAATTGCACGACATTTATCCGGAAGTATTACCACCACCCATTATGATAATCTGCCGCTGGAGGAGGCTCTTTTTGCTTTTGAAAAGAATTTAATTGTGCAGGCAATGAAAAAAGCTGATGGAGTTAAAAACAGAGCTGCTAAAATATTGGGTATAAGTACAAGTGTTCTCTATTATAAACTTGATAAGTTTGGATTAATATAAAATGAAAAGTATGATTTTTATTTTAAGCTTGTTTGCTTTACTATTCTTTCCTCAGACTATTCTAAGATCTCAAAATCTGGATAAGCTGGAAAAAAGATATATTGTTTTACAGAATTCTTATAATGCAGAAAAGCTATTGCTCGATTCATTACAAAATAGGTTTAATTCCAGGCTCACTGAAATTAATTCGGAAAAAAATAAAGCAAATCCGGATAAAGATAAAATTACATCTTTAATGGGGAACTCTGTTAATTTATCAAATAGCGTTGATGAACACCGGAAAAATATTAATAAAATGGAGAATTCGATTTTATCGATAAAAACAGAATTAAATGAAAAATATTCCGCAATAATTGATTCATTAAAAAACGTGCAGTCAAAGAAGAAGGAAGATAAAGATGAGATTGAAAACTTGATTCTATTTTATTCAGCAAAAAGACTTGAAGTAATTCCCGGAACTAATCTCTTATCTTTTAACCCGGATAAAATTCTTGAACTTGATTTAAATAAGCCTAAGAGTTCTTTAGATAAAAAAATATATTTGGAATACCTAAATAATGCTCTGGATGAAGTAAATGTTATCCTAGCAAGTGTTTCAAAAGAAAGTAAAGAGATTAACCAGATAATTGAGCTGGAAAGAAAAGCTAATAAATTTGTCCAGGAAACAGAATTGGAAAGCGGTTTAGCTTCGAGTAAAATTTCACAAATCAGAGAGCAGAATTCAGGAACAAATACTGATGTTCAGAATTCGGATCCGGAAACATATGTAGGTATAGGATCTGTGCAGGATAAAACTAGAGCAAATAATCTTAACAGCAATGCTCAGGTTTATGAGCATTTGCTGAATCAATTAAATACTATTAAATCTTTTTCTACCCGTCAGCCATTAGATGAAACTCTAGTCTCCTTGAATAAAGATATTGATTTATATTCTTATGGGAAAATTTTAAAAGATGTTAAGAACCGTTTAACCGAATATAAAAAACTATTAGAGCAAAAAGCCGGGTCTTCCCGATGACTTCAAAATGTCTCAGGTTTTTAATCCTCCTTATTATTTTTTTTACCCAAAATAATATAGCACAATTATCGATGCATCTTAATCTTGAGGGGGGTTATTACCAGACAATATCAAAAATAGAGGTAGAATCGGGACAAAAAGATGCTGCAGCACTTGCCGATGGAGAAATTAGTTACGATTATAAATTAGATCGCAGCCTTATATCATTAAGCTTAAGAGCTAGACCGGAAGTTTATGGATTTAATAACAACTTAAAGATCTTAAAATTAAAATCCGCTGCCGGATACTATTTAACCGGAGATCAAATAACATGGGGCAT
Source organism: uncultured Ignavibacteriales bacterium (assembly GCA_963848195.1). Lineage (GTDB taxonomy): Bacteria > Bacteroidota > Ignavibacteria > Ignavibacteriales > Ignavibacteriaceae > CAVQBP01. The sequence goes on from CAWKCY010000006.1 coordinate 72,353, forward strand.
TAATATTACCGGTCAGGAAAATGATTACAGCGGGAATAATGTAGACTTAAATTTTCAAAATTTAACTCTTATTTTTGAATCACTGATAAAAATTGATGATAATGTTTCACTCAGCTCGAACATTGGCTACGGTTATCAAAAAGTTACAAATGATCTTAACCAGAAAATGGATCTGTTTTTTATTGATGCCGAATTAATGCATAAATTGCTTAACAATATAAAATACGGATATGGCATCTATTCTGAAAGATTCACATTAATTAATTTATACAATTTCGAGAATATTAATAATAACGGATGGAGAATCGGGCCGCAGTTCAAATTTGATTATTTGAAAACTTTTCTAATAAATTTTGATTATAAGTTTCTATTTCATATCTCCGAAGTTACCAGGTCTCCTTCCTATGAGCACCGGATTAGATTAGTAGCCGGGAAACTACTTGGTGAAAATTGGTCTGTTTTTATTTTAACCGACTATTATTTTAGAAGGTATACAATTAAGGAGAATTTAATCAATCCTTATATATCGCTTTATACGCCTATCAATGAGGATAACAGAATTTACTTGAAGATCGGTTATAGTCTCTCAGATAATTTTGAAACGTATTTTAAGACAGGTTATTTTAGGGAAAATCTCTATAATAATAATTCATTTGCAGGCTGGAATGTTTTACTTGGTTTTCAAATAGAAAATTAATTAACTCCTTCCCTACATCCATTCGTACCACTCAATTGCTTCATTAAACTCATTAACGGCTAATTCATGAATTTTAACCTGCATTATACAAAGCTTCAAAATCTAATAATTTTGATTGTCCTTCATTTACTGCTCTCATTCTTTCCTTAACTTCTGCTACCCATATTTTCTGAATATCATTATCTTCATGTTCTAGACTTGCTAGAATCAATTCGGCAAATGCCAATCTTTCATTAGGTTTCATTTTTAAAGCTCTTTCAAAAAGATCGTTATCCATTCTAAATTTCTCCAAATAATTTTATTAAATATTAATTCTTTTTATTAAGATACAAAAAATAGTATAAATATGTCCCTCTTTAGGGTAAAATAATAATTATTATGGATAGATGAGACTAAAGTATTAATTGCACAAGATGAAATTTATTTTTGGATAACCATGTAAAGAAGAGTTATTTTAGACTTTTTAAAAGAAACTAAATTGTTATCTTAAGAGTGCAAAATTAAAGATTTTAATCAAAAGTCTCCATTTTTTAATAAAAAGAGAATCTTTTATGCTGGAAAAAGAAATAAAGTTTATATCAGATTTTATAATTAATAAAATAAAAGACTTAGGTTCATACTTCACTTATGCTGAATTATTTAATTCGGATATAAATCCTGCAGTATTGAAATTCATTTCTGCAGAGGTTGATTTCCGGATTTATGAAGATAGAAAAAAGCTCCTTCAGAATTCATTGTTTGATTACTCCGGTTCTGAAATAGGGAAGTATTTTAATCTGATCGGGAAAGAAATAAAGAAAAGTACAAAAATATCGTACAGCGATATTAGAGATGCCGTTAACCAGGCTATTGCTTTCAATGCAGATTACATAATAACTCCAAACGAAGCCTTGAAGAACTTGTTCTTTGATAAGAAGCAGGAAAGGAAAGTAGAAGAAATAAAACTAATGCTGAACTATGTTTATTATTATCCTTATATAAAAGATATATTAAATTCATATATAGATAAGAAAAAATTATCAAAACTATCTGTCTCCGAACTCACGGTGATCTTATCCGAAATTGATAAAGAGCTTTTAACCAGTGAGCCGGAGAAAGTAATTGACGATGTCCTAAATACGCTAACAGACTATTACAACATAGGAAGTTTCGATAAGAGTAAAATATCCGTGAATCTGATAGAAGGTTATTTGAAAGAAAAAAAATTGGATCAGTATTTAAAAGAATTTAAAAATAAATGTTCCTGCAGGTTCTAAACAAAAATATGATATCAGTGAAATAAAGACTTTTTTGTTTTCAACAGTTGCGGCTGATGAAGAGAGCCGTGCAGAAGAAGAACAGGTTCCGGTATCCGGCAAAAGTATAATAGAATTGGAAGAGGAAAAAGAAAATCCTGATTTATCTAATGAAGAATTAAAACAATCAGATGAAAAAGAAGTAGAGTTTGATATTACCGAACATAATCATCTGGATGCCTTATATAATTTTAATGAAGAAGAAGATAGTATTGAAGCGGAAGATAAAAAAAACATTAAAGATGAAAAAGAAAAGATTGAAGAAGAATTAAAAAGTTCAAATGAATTTAAATCCAGGGGAGAAGAAGATGCTCCACTTGTTAAAGGGAAAAATGAACAAATAAATGAAGCAAATGAAGTTAATATTGAAGAGACCGGACACGCTTCTGAAAAGGAAAGGATAGTCCATAGGGCTGAATCAGGTAAAATATCCAGAAAAAAGGATATATTCAGCTATTTAAGTAATAAAGAGATAGAAAAAATCGTGGGCTATATATTTAATGATGACAGGGATGAGTTTGCAAGCGCAATGGAAAAAATAACGGAAAGTGAATCCTATGATGAAGCAACTGAAATTTTGAAGAATATTTTCAAAAGTTATAATGTAAATCCTTATTCCAAAGATGCTATTACTTTAACTAATTCGGTTTCCAATTATTTTGAACAAGCGTGAGTATCTCACCGGAATTTAATGGAACGCAGATTTTTATGATTTTTATGATTGGATATGATGAAAGAGATGTCTTTATACCCTATAATTAAGAATTAAACAGGTTAAATACTAAATGTTTATTGATTATGCTGAGATAGATGTAAAAGCCGGTGATGGGGGAGATGGAGCCGCAACCTTCAGAAGGGAAAAGTATGTACCTAAGGGAGGTCCATCAGGGGGGAATGGAGGAAAAGGAGGGGATATTATATTTGAAGCCCATCATAATCTTTCTACTTTACTTGATTTCAGGTATAAAAAAAATTACAAGGCGCAGAATGGAGAACATGGAGGGAATTCTTTAAAAGACGGGAAGAACGGGAAGAATATTACAATTAATGTTCCAGTCGGTACTTTAGTTAAAGACTCATTCAAGCGGACGGATAATTGCTGATCTTGATGAGGATAAAAAAAGCATAATCATTGCAAAAGGAGGTCGGGGCGGAAAAGGAAACAGCAACTTTGCTACTCCCACCAATCAAGCTCCAAGATATGCTGAAAACGGAAAGACAGGTGAAGAAAAGAAGATTATTTTAGAGCTTAAATTAATTGCCGATGTTGGGCTGGTAGGTTTTCCAAATGCCGGTAAATCAACTTTGATATCAGTGATATCTGCTGCTAAGCCTAAAATAGCCGATTATCCTTTTACAACATTGGAACCGGTTCTTGGTATAGTTAAATATAAAGATTACAAAAGCTTTACTGTTGCAGATATACCGGGAATAATAGAAGGAGCACATGAAGGAAAGGGGCTCGGGCATAAATTTTTAAGGCATATTGAAAGAACTAAAATACTTTTGTTTTTAATAGACATAACTTCCGAAGATTACGAAAATACATTTGATATATTAAATAATGAACTTAAAACTTACAGTAAAATTCTAGCGGGGAAAAAGAAAATCGTTGCTCTTTCGAAAGCAGATCTATTGGAGGAAAATGAAATTAAAAAACTTTCGAAGAAAAAAATAAAGAATTCTAGTGCAACCGGACCTCTTCTTATTTTTTCATCTGCAACTAAGTTTGGGTTAGAAAACCTTCTGGATTATCTTTGGAAAAATTTGTCTTAAATCGTTTCCTTCCAAATCAAAAGATCCTGAAATCTCGATAGTATGCTCTCTATTTACTTGGACAAAAGGCTAACAATGGACTTCCAGAGGTTGTGTGAAATATAGAAAAACCGTTAAAACGGTTGTTGAAAGTTTCATTTTTGCTCCATTTTCCAACGGTTAAAACCGTTGGTTAATGATATTCACGCAGGCTCTAAATCCAATGTGCAGGTTAAGAAGAGCGTATGTGGAGCGTATCTGGAGCGTGTGTGAAGCGTATGTGAGGTATATTTAGACCTTAATGAATAGCAGAAGAGCCCTTTAGAAGATTAAGGAAGTAAACACGTCTTACCTATTGAAATAGGTTAAAAATTACTTTAGTTTTGGGTACATTAATTAACCCAAAAGGGGCGCTATGTTAAAACTAAATCATTTAAATTATTACAGATTACCATGGAATTTAACCGATAATGCAATTTCATGGTTAGAACCGACGGCAAAATGTAATTTATATTGCGACGGCTGTTACCGTAAGAATGAAAATAGTCATAAATCTCTGGCAGCAGTTAATCAAGAACTTGATATTTTTACAAGCTTAAGAAAATGTGACGGAGTTTCAATTGCAGGCGGAGACCCTTTAACCCATCCGGATGTAATCGATATTGTAAAATCAGTTAAGGAAAGAGGGCTTAAACCGATCCTCAATACAAACGGATTGGCTTTAACAAAAGAACTTTTAAAAGAGCTTAAAAAAGCCGGTGTTTATGGTTTTACATTTCATATAGATAGTAAACAGACACGACCGCATTGGAAAGGTAAAAATGAAATTGAATTAAATGAATTACGATATCACTATGCCAGCATGCTCGCAGAAGCAAAGAATATTTCTTGTGCATTTAATTCAACAGTTTATGAAGACACGGTGCATTATGTTCCCGAACTCGTTAAATGGGCTCAAAAAAATATTGATAAAGTACAGGTAATGGTTTTTATCCTATATAGAGCCGTCAACAATACAAAGGTAGATTTCTATCTAGGTTCGAAAAAAATAGACATGAACGAACTTGTCTATAATGAAGAGGTTGAAGAAAGAACGGATATTCAAGCCGATGAGATAGTAGAAATTATTAGAACTGAATACCCTGACTTCGATCCTTGTGCTTATTTAAATGGATCTGAGAAACCGGATTCATTTAAATGGTTATTAACCGGGAGATTGGGAAATAAAGATAAAATCTACGGGTATATGGGGAAGAAATCGATGGAAATAATTCAGACAATGCATCATGTAATGTATGATAGGTATCTAGCTTATTCAGCCCCTAAAATGACGCGAAAAGGGAAGTCAATGCTGCTGCTTTCTCCTTTTGATAAAGGTTTAAGAAAGACTTTTTCAAAATTTTTTAGAAATCCGGTGAATATATTCAAAAGACTCCATTACCAATCCGTAATGATAATACAGCCTGTTGATTTTCTTGAAGATGGAAGGCAGAATATGTGCGACGGCTGTCCCGATATAACAGTATGGAATGGTAAGTTAGTCTGGTCCTGCAGAATGGAAGAGCAGTTAAAATACGGGCATAATATTAAGAGCTATCCTAAGAATTTTATGAATTAGGGGCCAGACTAAAAGAGGGTGTATGAAAATACTGAAAAACCGTTAAAACGGTTATTGAAAGTTTCATTTTTGCTTCATTTTCCAACGGTTAAAACCGTTGGTTAATGATATTCACAGGCTGTAAAAGTCCGGTATTTATCTTTGTTTCAAACAATATCCGTTGGATAAATCCAACGGTAAGTAAAATTGTAGAATAATAAGATAGGTTCAAAAAAGTATGGTCTTAAGGTGTAAACCTTTTTTTTATTGACATAGCAGGGCGATTTATTTATATTTATCGTCTATTTTTAAAAGAATGTGGTGAATTGATAATAAAATGGCATCAAATGATTTTAAGATTTTTTCAGGTGGTTCTAATCCTGCCCTATCTGAAAAAATAGCTCGAGTACTTGGGAAGCCATTAGGATCAATAGAGTTAAAAAGATTTAGTGACGGTGAAATCTGGGTAAAATATTTAGAGAATATAAGAGGTTCGGATGTATTTGTTATACAGTCAACTAACCCTCCAGCTGAAAACTTAGTCGAATTACTAATAATGGTGGATGCAGCTAAAAGGGCATCAGCAAAAACAATAACAGCAGTAATTCCATATTTTGGATATTCCAGGCAAGATAGAAAAGATCAGCCCAGAGTTTCGATAACGGCAAAATTAGCGGCGAATTTAATAACTGTTGCGGGAGCTGACAGAGTTATGACAATGGATTTACATGCCGCTCAAATACAAGGATTTTTTGATATCCCGTTTGATCATTTATATGGTTCATCAATTTTCACGGGACTTTTTAGTGAACTTAAGGATAACCTGGTAGTAGTTTCGCCGGATGTTGGAGGCATAAAAATGGCTAGGTCTTATGCCAAAAGGCTTCATGCTAATCTGGTTGTTATAGATAAAAGGAGACCGAAGCAGAATCTTGCAGAAGTAGTTCATATAATAGGGAGTGTTGACGGTAGAGATGTGCTTCTAGTAGATGATCTGATTGATACAGGAGGAACATTTGTTAGTGCAGTTGAAGCACTAAAGAATGAAGGAGCAAATAATATTTACGGAGCCATAACCCATCCGATTTTTTCGGGAGATGCTTTGGCCCGGCTGGAAAATTCCGAGCTTACCAAGCTCTTTGTTTCAGATACCATTCCTTTCAAAGAGGATGGAAAATCGGAAAAAGTTTCCGTAATCACTGTTTCTGAAATATTTGCTGAAGCAGTAAGGAGAACATTTAATAATGAATCAATAAGTTCTCTTTTTGATGTTGATAAAGGATAATTTTAGAATGGAGAAAAAATGGAAAGTATAATCTTAAAAGCCAGTAAACGTAATGTTGACAGCAAAGCAGAAAAAACAACAATAAGAAACAGCGGAAGAGTTCCAGGCATTTACTATATAAAAGAACATGATTCAATTCCGTTATCTGTGACTGAAAAAGAAATAAAGCCGCTTGTATTTACATCCGAAACACATATAATATCATTAAGAATAGATGAGGATGAAGAACGAGAATGTATTATTAAAGATGTACAATTTGATCCGGTCACCGATAGAGTTATTCATTTTGATCTTCTTGGATTAACAAAGGGCGAAACATTCCAGCTGGAAGTACCTGTTCAGCTTAGAGGAAATCCGGTTGGTGTTAAAGAAGGCGGAATTATTCAGCATGTAATCCATAAACTGGAAATTGAATGTTTGCCTAAAGACATTCCCCAGCATATAGACATTGATATAACCAATCTTAAAATGGGGGATGCAATACATGTTAAAGATTTAAATTTAGAAAATATATCGATTATTACACAAAAAGGTGCCGTAATTGTTGCAATAACTCATCCTAAAGTTGAAGTAGAAGCTGCATCAGAAGAATTGAGTGCAGAAGCCGCACAGCCTGAACTAGTTGGTAAAGGTAAGGAAGAAAAAGAGGAAGAATAAAAATTATTACACGTGCGACTTATTTTAGGAATCGGTAACCCAGGCAAGAGATACACTTTTAACAGACATAATATCGGATTCATGTTTTTAGATTATTTGGCAGAAAAAGAATCTCTTTCATTTCTTCCTTCTAAAGGGGATTTTTACTATGCAGAAGGTTCATTAAACAGTTCAGAGTATAATCTCATAAAACCTTCCACATATGTCAATGATAGCGGTGCTGCAGCATTACAGGCTTTACAATTAAATAATGTTGAGGTAAAAGATCTTTTAGTTATAGTTGACGATATAAATATCAACTTAGGAGATTTCAGAGTTAGAGTTTCTGGTGGAGATGGCGGACATAATGGAATAAGTTCAATTATTTACCATCTTAATTCAAATCAGTTTCCGCGTATTAGGATAGGAATTGGGGATTCATTTGAAAACGGGAAGATGGCGGATTACGTACTTACCAATTTTAGTAAAGAAGAGATTGAAAGCTTAAAAAAATCATTTTCATTAGGTATAATTTTAACTAAAGAATTTATAAAGGGAGGAATAAAACAAATGCTTGATGCAAATAGTAAACTTTCAATTGAAGATTCAAACAATAATTAATATAATTTATCCTGCCTGACAGGATTATTACTATTCAATGCCAATAAACATAAGGTACTGTAATGCGTAAAAATATTTTATCTATAATGTTAATTTTATTTAGTCCTGTCTATATTTTTGCCGGGGAAGCTAGTCTAAAAATACCTACACTTAATGATAATCAGCAAACAATATTAATTGCAGGATTATTTATCTGTGTTCTGGGGATGATATTCGGAGTTTATCAATACCGGAAAGTCAAGAAATTAAAAGCACATCAATCAATGCTTGATGTTGCCCAAATTATTTTTGAAACGTGCAAAACATATCTTGTTCAGCAGGGCAAATTGTTAATCGTTCTTTTCGTTTTTATTGCAATATGTGTAGCATTTTATTTCGGTTATTTAATGGAAAATGAAATTGGCGGGGTACTTTTAATTTTATCATGGACAGTAATTGGTATCCTGGGTTCATATAGTGTTGCATGGTTTGGAATAAGAATGAACACCTTAGCAAACAGCAGAATGGCCTTTGCTTCATTAGAAAGAAAACCTATTAAACTTTTAAATATTCCCCTTGATGCCGGAATGAGTATAGGTGTTATGCTTGTTTGTGTTGAGCTGATAATGATGCTTATTATTTTACTTTTTATCCCGAGACTTTATGCCGGAGCTTGTTTTATAGGTTTTGCCATTGGAGAATCATTGGGAGCTGCTGCTTTAAGAATTGCGGGAGGTATATTTACAAAGATTGCCGATATAGGATCTGATTTAATGAAAATAGTTTTTAAGATTAAGGAAGATGATCCTCGAAATCCGGGCGTTATAGCAGATTGTACCGGAGATAATGCCGGTGATAGTGTGGGTCCTACCGCAGATGGTTTTGAAACCTATGGTGTAACAGGAGTGGCTTTAATCAGCTTAATTGTTCTCGCAGTTGCGGACATTAATTACCAGACTGAATTACTTACCTGGATTTTTGCAATGCGAATTATGATGATTATTACATCTATTTTAGCATTCGGAATAAATAGAAGCATATCGCAAGTTCGTTATTCAAAAAAAGATGAAATTGATTTTGAAGTCCCGCTAACTTCCCTAGTATGGATTACTTCAATTATTTCAATAATTGTAACTTTTATCGTAAGTTATTTGTTGATTGCAAGTTTACCAAACAATCTTTGGCTTATATTATCAATAGTAATCAGCTGCGGAACATTAGGGGCTGCTTTAATACCTGAATTCACAAAAATCTTTACGAGTACAAAATCGAAGCATGTTGAAGAAATAGTTACTTCATCAAAAGCGGGCGGCGCATCATTAAATATTCTATCGGGTTTAGTTGCCGGAAATTTTAGCGCTTTTTGGATGGGACTCGTATTTGTCCTTTTAATGTTTGTTGCTTATACAACAAGTTCCGGTGCACTTGGACCTATTATGATTTACCCTTCAATTTTTGCTTTTGGACTTGTTGCATTCGGATTTTTAGGAATGGGCCCGGTTACAATAGCAGTAGATAGTTATGGTCCGGTAACGGATAATGCTCAATCGATATATGAACTTTCTTTGATTGAAGAGATTAAAGACGTTGATAAGGAGATAGAGAGAGATTTCGGATTCAAACCGGATTTTGAAAAAGCAAAATATTACCTTGAAGCAAATGATGGAGCTGGTAACACATTCAAAGCTACTGCAAAACCTGTATTAATTGGCACAGCCGTAGTTGGTGCTACAGCCATGATATTTTCTTTAATACTTGTATTAAAGCAGACCTTAGGAATAGTACCTGAAACAGTCCTGAGTTTATTGAATCCCTATTCAATGCTCGGTTTTATATGCGGGGGTGCAGTGGTATTTTGGTTTACAGGTGCCTCAATTCAAGCGGTTAAAACCGGAGCTTACAGAGCTGTAGAATATATTAAGAAAAACATTCAATTAGACGAGACCGCAAGTAAGAGTGCTTCTATGGAAAAATCTAAAGAAGTTGTTAAAATTTGTACACAATATGCGCAAAAAGGAATGTTTAATATCTTTGTCTCGATTTTTTCTTTTGCTCTTGCTTTTGCATTATTTTCTGCACCTTCAGATTCCTCTGTCTACCCTGTTTCTTTCTTTATCAGCTTTTTAATTTCAATTGCAGTATTCGGGCTTTTCCAGGCAATTTTTATGGCAAATGCGGGTGGTGCCTGGGATAATGCCAAAAAAGTTGTTGAAGTTGAGCTAAAAGAAAAAGGGACTGCGCTTCATGATGCAACCGTTGTTGGTGATACAGTTGGAGATCCTTTTAAAGATACTTCTTCAGTAGCACTTAATCCGATAATTAAATTTACAACTTTATTTGGATTGCTTGCCATGGAAATTTCTATTTCAGAACATTTCCGTCATGCTGCACCTTACGTAGGAGGTGTAATTTTAATAATAGGGTTATATTTTGCCTGGAGATCTTTCTATAAAATGCGTTCTGAGTAATAATATTGATCATAATAGGGAAAATATGGCTTGATTTGCATTGAATTCTGAATAATTGAATTGAGAATTTCTTTAAACGTAAAAAATTAAGGGAATTAATTTACTTGTAATTGCACCTTTAATTAAATAAATTAAATAGTATAAATAAAAATATTTAAAATCCCGGCTCTTATGAATAGATGAGGGCCTTAAGTCCATCGGGAGAATAGATGAAAACGATTGTATATGAGAGTGCTGTAATAATTAATGCAGCTCTAGAAGATGAACAAATAGATCAAGTTATTTCTCACATAAAAGAGTCCATTATGCATAATGGCGGGGAAATAAGGGAAATTGAAAATTGGGGTAGAAAAAGACTAGCATACATGGTTAAGAAGAGTAAAATCGGTTACTATGTTTTTTTTAGATTTAATGCTCCCTCCAGCATCATTTCCAAATTAGAACGAACGTATGTACTTGATGAACATATTTTAAGATTTTTGACTATCAAATTAGATAGTGATGCGATTGAACATATAGAAAAGCATAAAAAAGTTTCTCAGGAAGAAACTTCCGCAGCGGAAGCGGGAGTTAGCACTAAATCTGAAGTTTCCACTAGCAGTAGTGATTAATTCGATTAATAATGATTAGTATGGAGGAAAAAAACAATGGCCGATTTGAAAATGCCTGAAATTAACTATGTTGTTGTAGCAGGTAATTTAACCAAAGATCCGATCTTTAGACAAACAACTAATAATACACCTGTTGTAAATTTTTCTATTGCGTCTAACAGGAAATATAAAGATAGCTCGAACCAGTGGCAGGAGGATGTTTGTTATGTGGGCATTGTAGCATGGAATAAGCTTGCAGAAAGCTGCCGGGACAGGCTCAAAAAAGGTTCTGCTGTTCTGGTTGACGGTGAGTTACAAAGCAGAAACTGGAAATCTGAAGAAGGACACAATAGAAGTATTGTAGAAATTAAAGCCAGGAGAATTCAATTTCTGAATAAAAAATTGAAGCCTTCTAGTAATGGTACTGGAGATGGCGATGATATAGAAAGCTTTGCCGATGATGATAGTATTGATTATACCGAAGACTCATTTGATAAATTTTTATCAAACGAAGAGTCGGATTTAATTAAAGAATAAGGTTGATTGAATGAAAAAAGAAATAAAAACAAAGAAAGTATGCAGGTTTACCCAAAACAATGTTAAGTATATTGATTATAAAGATGTAAAGCTTTTGCAGAGATATACTACCGAACAGGGAAAAATTATACCTAAACGCATAACCGGAACTTGTTCTAAATATCAGAGAGAGTTAGCAATTGCATTGAAACGTGCAAGGCATATGGCGTTGCTGCCTTATGTTGCCGATACAGTGAAATAGTTATTTGGAGATATAAATGAAAGTAATATTAAGACAAAACTTTGAAGGACTTGGTCAAATAGGGCAGGTTATAAACGTTAAAGACGGTTATGCCAGAAATTATTTGATACCTAGAAAATTTGCCTATCCGGCTCTTCAAGGGAATGTAAGAGCTCTTGACGAGGAAAAAAAGAACCTTGAAAAGAAAAAAGTTCAAGAGCTGACTGCTGCAGAAGTTTTTGCTTCAGAATTGGAGAAAATTTCTGTTACTATTCCGGTGCAGGTCGGTGAGGAAGATAAGATATTTGGTTCTGTAACTAATCAAATGATTGCGGAAGCCTTAAAGGAAAAAGGTCATGAAATAGACAGAAGGAAAATTGAAATTGATGAGCCAATAAAATCATTAGGTATATATGGAATCAATATTAAGCTTCATCCTTCTGTGAGTGCAAAAATTAAAGTATGGGTAGTAAGGGAATAGATTTTATCATTAGGTATTTAAAATAAAAAAAGGAAAGCATCAGCTTTCCTTTTTTTATTAATAAACTTTGACTTCTATCTGACTTTTATACGATTTTCCCTAACCAATTTAGCTACTTCTGATGTTCCATTCCTGGAAATATTTTTAATAGCGCTAGTGGAAATTTTTAAGGTAACAAAACGATTTAATTCCTGTACCCAGATCCTTTTCTTTTGGAGGTTCGGTAAGAACCTTCTTTTACTTCTATTATGCGCATGGGATACATTATTACCAGTCATTGGTCCCACACCTGTTAGTTGGCATCTTCTTGACATTTATTCTCCCGAAGGTTTTGCTTTCAAAAATAAAAAACAAATATAATAAAAAAAGGATCAAATATTCAATTTATTAAAAATTACATATTTATATGTAGTACAAAGATTATATTTCTAAGGTCTCAATATTGAAAGTTGTTGATAGATTATTATCTTATGATCTGAAACTATGAATTTATAAAATTTCAATCCCGGCTGCATGCCTAAAAATACTCAAAATTTATTACCAGCATCGAAAGGAGATATATATGGAGTACTATGAGCTTCATCCTGTGACACCACAATTAAGGTATATAAACAAAGCTGTTGAAATATTAAGAAGTGGTGGAGTGATTATTTATCCTACAGATACAGTTTATGGTATAGGCTGTGATATTTTTAATAAAGAGGCATTGGAAAAAATATTTATAATAAAAAATGACAGTTCAAATAAATTATTCAGTTTTGTCTGCTCGGATCTAAAAGATATAGCCAAATATGCACGAGTATCTGATTATGCATATAGAACCATGAAGCATCTATTACCCGGTCCTTATACATTTATATTACCCGCAGCTAAACTTGTTCCTAAAACTTTATGGAGTAAACGAAAAACCGTAGGAATAAGAGTTCCGAACCACGCTGTAACCTTAAGCCTTGTAAAAGAATTCGGTCATCCGATTATCAGTACCAGCACTACAAATCGCAAAGGAGATGTCTTAATAGATCCATTTGAGATAAAAAACATTTTCAATTCTCAAGTTGATTTAATGCTGGCTTCAGGAAATCTAAGCGGAGCCCCATCTAGTGTTATTGATCTGAGTTCAGAGACTCCCGAAATAATTAGAGAGGGAGCCGGTGATGTGAGTTTATTTGTTTAATTCAAAGAAGCCTTCAAGGTTAGGATTAATGCTGACCTTGAAGGCTGTTCCGCCAATCAATCTTCAAAATATTCAGTTCCTTTTTTATCTATATAGCCCCAATGGCTGCCTGTTCTAACTTTTATAAGGTCATCGATAAGTTCTTCCATTTCATCATACTTAATAGGTGTAATACCTTTTCCATCTTTATCAATTAATCCCCACCATCCGTTTAAGCATACTTTTACAATTCCATTCCTGAAATATCCGACTTTATCATAATTATTAGATATAACTTCTTCACCGTTCTTATTAATAAATCCCCATTTCTTATTCTGCTTTACGGCTAAAAAGTTTTCATTTAACTTACCTAATTCGTCATATTTGGTAGTAGTAATAGATCTGCCCTCTTTACTAATAAGCCCCCATTTATCATTGAGCTTAACCGGGAAAATTTCATCAAAAAATTCTCCTATTTCATTAAACTGAACTGGAATTATCTCTTTACCGGAAGAATTTATAATCCCCCATTTACCGCTGAAGACAATATTATCATTTTTCTTCTTAATGCCAAAATTTACTTTTGCAAAGCCACTATGGAAGTTTTCAACAGCATCATATTTAATTTCAGTGATTTCATCGCCTTTATTATTAATAAATCCCCATTTAGAGCTGATTTCAACATTAACAAGGTTTTCCGAAAAGAATCCAACACTGTCAAATTTAGGAGGTATAACTAGATTTTTATTTTGATCGCAGAATCCCCATTTATCCTTTTTCCGGTATGCAATCAAATCGGGTAATTTTGATATCATAAAATCTCCTTCTCTAGAAATAGTTCGTAAATTAGTGGATACCCAATAATTATTATATCTAATCCTTATTCATGAAAGATATTAAAAGATTTCTTTTAAGAAAAGAAAAAAAATGAAACGGAGTTTCGCGTTACACCGAGGAGGCATTGTGAAAATGTAGAAAAATTAACCAATGGATAAATCCATTGGTTAATAAAAAGGGGATTAAATTTTTGAATTTCTTCTTCGATAATGAAGAATGAGTATTCTTTTTAAAATATTGTTGATAGGAGCAGTATTTACAACAGTTATACTGACAGATTTAAATGCTCAGGAAGATAATTTACAATTCTCCCATATTACTACAGAAGAAGGTCTGTCATAATAATGGAAAATGTTAACAAAATATTTACGAAAACAGCAGCAATTATATTAGTTTATTGTTTTAGTTTTTTTGCGCAGAATAATATTCAGTTTTCATACCTTACTGCTGAAGACGGACTTTCGTTGAGCGGGGTTACTCAAATTTTCCAGGACAGCAAAGGATTTTTATGGTTCGGTACATTTAATGGATTGAATAGATATGACGGGTATAACTTTAAAATATTCCTTCCCGAAACTTCGAATCCTAAAAGTATTTCCAGCCATCAGATCACTTCGATATATGAAGATCATGAAGGTTATCTATGGATCGGTACCAATTTTGGTTTAAATAGATTTGATCCTAAGACAGAAGAATTTGAAAGATACTTTCATGTTCGGCTTGATTCAAACAGCCTAAGCCACAGTCTTATTTACACCATTTTTGAGGATAAATCAGGAGTATTATGGATTGGCACATTTGACGGTTTAAATAAATATAACAGGAAGAGAAATAACTTTACCCGAATTAAAAATGAATATAACTCTAAACAGGAAAAGCCTACTATATATAGTGATGTTGAAAGTATTACAAGCATAGTTGAAGATTATAAAAAGAATTTATGGATTGGGACATGGAATGGTTTATCATGTATAAAGGAAAATGGAAAGATGATAAAACATTTACCCGGTGATTTTTTTACAGGGGGAGAAAAAACAAATTCCATAAGCTATAGAGAAGTTTCAGCTATCATGGAAGATCATAATAAAAATTTGTGGATTGGTACAAATGGGAGTGGGATTGATGTATATGATCAAGAAGCAGGCAAGTTTAGTCATTTTGAAAAAATTGATAAGGACCCAAACAGCTTATCTAACAATTACATCAATGTAATATTCCGGGATAGATTAAACAACATCTGGATTGGTACAAAAAGCGGGTTAAATAAATATGATTCCAAGAGAAAAAACTTTGTTAGATATCAGCACAATCATGAAAACACTTTATCCCTTATAAATGATGAAGTCCTTTCCATAAATGAAGATAGATCGGGATTAATGTGGATCGGAACATCTGCAGGGGTATGCAGATTTTGCGAATCAAATAATAAATTTGATTATTACCAGGAGGAGAAAGAGAATCCCGAATACAGTTTAAGCAGTAATCGAGTTAATTCGATGTTTATTGATAAAAAAGATAATATCTGGGTTGGAACATTAGAAGGTTTAGATGAAATAAAACCGGGAGGTGACAGGGTTTATCATTATAAACATGACCCTAAAAAGAGTAATAGTCTGAGCAACAATTTCGTTATGTCGGTAATGGAAGATCATCTGGGGACTATCTGGATAGGAACAAGCAACGACGGATTGAATAATTTTGATCCTCAAACAGGAAGATTCAAGCATTTTTATTATAATTCGAATGATGAAAGTTCATTAAGTAATATGGGGGTAATATCCCTATGTGAAGATCATACCGGCGTACTTTGGGTTGGTACCTGGTGGGGGTTAAACCGTTTTGAAAGAGGCAGCGGTAAGTTTAAAAGATATATAGGGAATAATGCTAACCCAAATTCATTAAGACAGAACTTAATCTGGGTTATTTATGAGGATTCAAAAGGAATACTCTGGCTGGGAACAGATGGAGGCGGAGTCAGTAAATTTAACCCCAAAACGGAAACGTTTGTTAATTTTCTGCATGATTCAACTAATAATAATAGTATAAGCGGCAATAGAGTCATTTCAATTTATGAAACGCACGATGGAATTATGTGGTTTGGTACAACGGAGGGTCTTAACAGCTATAATAGGAAGACCGGTAAATTCAATATTTATGATAAAGAGAGCGGACTTCCCGGTGTTTTGATAAACGGCATAAAAGAAGATGATAAAGGTTATTTATGGATCGTTTCGGAAAACGGTTTGTCCAGATTTGATAGAGAAAGCAGAAGATTTACTAATTTTGCAAAAAGGAATGGATTGCAATCATTGGAATTTTCACCGAATGTATCCTCTAAATCAAAAGAGGGGCAACTCTATTTCGGATGCAATACGGGACTATTACATTTTGATCCTGATGATATAAAAATCGATTCTTTATCAGCACCTGTGGTTTTTACGGAGCTTAAAATTTATAACCAGTCTGTGCCGATAATGAAAGATGGAATATTAAAAGAATCAGTTACACGGGCAAAAAGTATAAGTATTCCCTCCGGAAATGATGTAATTACGTTGGATTTTGCACTTTTGGATTATTTTAATGTTAGGAATAATAAGTTCCGTTATAAGCTTGAAGGGTTTGATATCAATTGGAACGAAGTTGGGGGCAGGAATTCCGCAACCTATACAAACCTTCCTCCCGGGCAATATAAATTTATGATCGGTGCATATAATAGTGATGGTATAAAAAATGCGGCATCGGCATCTATTAAAATAAATATTCTCCCTTCATTTTATCAGACATGGTTTTTTAAATTTGCGTTAGGGTTAGGACTGGTGTTCATTATTATTTTGTTTATTCAGCAAAGGACAAGAAAAGTTAGAAAGCAAAATAAGATACTGGAATGCAGGGTAATTGAAAGGACAAAAGATCTCGACAGAACAATTAATGAGTTAAACCAGGAAATATCGGATAGAAAAAAAGCTGAGGATAAAGTACAGACCTCTCTCAAGGAGAAAGATATTTTAATTAAAGATAAAGATAATTTATTATCTGAAAAAGAAAACCTATTGGGTGAAAAGGAAGTTTTGTTGAAAGAAATTCATCACAGAGTAAAAAATAATCTTCAGATCATTTCAAGCTTGCTCTATCTTAATTCTAAAAAAATAAAAGATAAAGATGCACTAAATATGTTTAAGGACAGCCAGAATAGAGTAAAATCGATTGCACTGGTTCATGAAAGATTATACCGTTCACATAACCTTGGCAAAATTGACTTTAAAGAATACGTCCAGCATTTAACCAATGATCTCTTTAAATCCTATGCTGTTAATTCAAACGGCAGCCGGTTAATCAAGCTGGATATAAACATCCGGGATATTTTTACAAATATTGAACTTGCCGTACCATGCGGACTAATTATCAATGAAATAATTTCCAATTCCCTTAAATATGCATTCCCTGAAAATGGGATGGAAGAGGAGGAGGGGATCATAAAGATTAACTTTAATAAAAATGAAGAAGATGAGTTTGTTCTGGTAGTAAGCGATAATGGTATTGGTATGCCTGAGGGGATTAATGAAAAGAAAAAACTTTCTTTAGGTCTTCAATTAGTAGAAACGCTGGTAAATCAATTAGAGGGGACTTTGGAAATATGTTCGGATAATGGTGCTGTGTTTATAATAAAATTTAAATAGTAAGTTTTATATCCGGATATAATATTTTCCAAGAAGTCTTTGAGCACCAAGCAGCACGAAAAAGAAGGATTTGGGTTTATACATAGAGGGAATAAGGTAATAAGGTTAGTTTTTTAGTTTTGTTAAGGTTACTAAGGTAAGGTCACTAAAGGTTACTAGCGTTACTAAGGTTACTAAATGTTACTAAGTTACTAAGCTCTAAAGGTCACTAAGGTTACTGAGGTTACTAAGGTTACTGAGGTTACTAAGGTTACTAAGGTTACTAAGGTTACTGAGGTTACTAAGGTTACTAAGGTTACTAAGGTTACTAAGGTTACTGAGGTTACTAAGGTTACTGAGGTTACTAAGGTTACTAAGGTTACTAAGGTTACTAAGGTTACTAAGGTTACTAAGGTTACTAAGGTTACTAAGGTTACTAAGGTTACTGAGGTTACTGAGGTTACTAAGGTTACTAAGGTTACTAAGGTTACTAAATGTTACTAAGTTACTAAGCTCTAAAGGTTACTAAGGTTACTAAGGTTACTGAGGTTACTAAGGTTACTGAGGTTACTAAGGTTACTAAGGTTACTGAGGTTACTAAGGTTACTGAGGTTACTGAGGTTACTAAGGTTACTAAGGTTACTGAGGTTACTAAGGTTACTAAGGTTACTAAGGTTACTAAGGTTACTAAGGTTACTAAGGTTACTGAGGTTACTAAGGTTACTAAGGTTACTAAGGTTACTAAGGTTACTAAGGTTACTGAGGTTACTAAGGTTACTAAGGTTACTGAGGTTACTAAGGTTACTGAGGTTACTAAGGTTACTAAGGTTACTAAGGTTACTGAGGTTACTAAGGTTACTAAGGTTACTAAGGTTACTGAGGTTACTAAGGTTACTAAGGTTACTGAGGTTACTGAGGTTACTAAGGTTACTAAGGTTACTAAGGTTACTAAGGTTACTAAGGTTACTAAGGTTACTAAGGTTACTGAGGTTACTAAGGTTACTAAGGTTACTAAGGTTACTAAGGTTACTAAGGTTACTAAGGTTACTAAGGTTACTAAGGTTCTTCCAATCGAATAATGCTGTCCAGTATTATTGCTAAATAAAATTTTGGGTTTATGCTTATATCATCTAATTAAATGAAGCATATCTAACCTTTTCCTTGCAAAGTGAAGGTTTATTGATAATGGTAACTATGATGCTCTTTTGCGAAACGGAGTTTCGCGTTACATTAGGGAAAAGAATTTTTATGTTATATTTGGTTTTATGAATTCAATTACATCTATAGGCGAGATTTTATTTGATATAGTGAGGTATGAAGAAAAATTAGGGGGAGCTCCGTTCAATTTTATTTATCATGTTATAAATCTTACCGGCAAAGGGAATTTCATTAGCCGGGTAGGAAATGATCTATTTGGCAAAATGATTTTTAGTTTTTTAGAATCAAAAAATATTTCTTCCGATTATATCCAGGTAGATGAGGAACATTCTACCGGTGCAGCAAGAGCGAAAATGGATGTCCGATAAAATTCCTATTTGGTCTATTAAATCAAATACGGCATATGATTTTATGGAATTGAATAACGAAATAACGGAATTAATTGATAAAAATACTGACTGCATTTATTTCGGAACGCTAGCTCAAAGAATGGAGAAATCGAGGGGAACCATTCATTCATTATTTAATAAGAAACTAAAGTACTTCTGCGATTTAAATATCAGGCAAGACTTTTATTCTAAGGAGATTATTAAAGTATCGTTAAATGCTGCGAATGTAGTGAAGCTTAACCTTGATGAGCTTAAATTAATTTACAATTTATTTATTGAAAGCTCCGGTTTTCCATTCAGTCTGGAAAGTGCTGTCAATTATTTGATTAAAGAATTTAACATTGAACTGTTATGTGTGACAATGGGGGAAGAGGGGGCTGCGTTATACAATGGTAATGATTCATGTCTTTACCGGGTAAAAGTTAATGATAATGAAATTGCAGATACAATTGGAGCCGGTGACGCGTATGCAGCTATACTTTGCATAGGATATTTAAATAAATGGGAAATCAGAAAAATAAATAGGCTGGCTTGCGAATTTGCTTCGGAGATAGTTAAAATAAAGGGTGCATTACCGGGTGATGATCTCATTTATAGTGAGTTCAGGAAAGAGATTAAATTTTAAACCGCATTAGAAATATAGGGAACATAGGGAAGAAGGTATGAAAGGAAATTATATATTTTTAGGTTTTTTCTTTTCCGGTTCACTGTCCAAAGGATAAATCCTTTGGTTAATGAGAAGGGATAGATCCTTTGGTTAATGAGAAATGAGATTGAGTTGACTGTGAAGAGTTTGAATAACCTCACCCCCTGGCCCCCTCTCCTTAGTAAGTAGAGGGGGAGGGGCCGGACTAAAGTCCGGGAGGGATAATATAGGGGATTGCGAATAATCACCGGACTGGAAGTCCGGTGTTAACCTTTGGCAAAAACAGAAGGTCATGGGGGAGTTCTATCAGGGTCTCTATATACTTATAGTTCGGAACTTTCGTTCTGATTGCTGTTCCAGTTTTCTTTATTTAAAAATAATGTTTGGGTTGGGTAGGCAAATTCAAGTCCGCGCTTTTCAAATTCTTCGTATATTTTTAAGTTAATTATCTGCTGAGTATCCATATAAATATTATAATCGGGGCTTAGCACGTAATAGACAAATTCGAATAGTAAACTAAAATCACCGTATGATGCAAAATGTCCTCTGTCGAAAGCTGTATTTTTTTGTTCTTCAATAATTTTTCTTACGAAAACAGGGATATCTTTAAGCTGGTCAGCTTTTGTTTGATAAACAACCCCGAGTTTGAAAACAATCCTTCTTCTTTCCATTCTTTTGTAGTTTTGAATTCTTGAATCTGTAAGGTCTTTATTTGAAAAAACTAACTGCTCGCCGCCAAGGCTTCTCAATCTTGTAGTTTTCAAACCAATATGCTCAACGGAACCTAATTTATCGCCGACAATTAAGAAATCTCCTATTTCAAAGGGACGGTCAAAAAATATTACAAAGAATGCAAATAGGTCACCGAGAACAGCTTGAGCAGCTAAAGCAATAGCTATTCCGCCAATACCCAGTCCGGTTAAAACAGAAGCAACTTTTAGTCCCAAATTATCGAGTAAAAAAACTAGACCTATTGCCCAAACTATGAGGGTAATAATAGTAGTTATTCCTTTTACTTCTTTTTGTCTAGCCTCACTTCCCCTTTTTCTCACGTAATTACCGAGAGAATATCCTATAAAAGAGGTGAAAACCCGAAGAGCCAGAAATGTAAGTAAAATGATAGATATATCGTTTATTACAGTCTGGAACTCAACACTAAGTTTTAATGATCTAATAGCGAGATAAAAAGAGCCGTAATATAAAAGCGGTACTATAGCTTTCTGAATTCCCCTTACGAGATAATCATCCAGTGCAGTTTCTGTTCTTTCGGCCCATGCTTTTAGCCTTTTTAATACTACTTTTCTAAAAATGCTTACAATTATAATTCCCAATAGAAATATGATTAGTGCGGTTAAGTAAGCTAAAACCGTATTGCCTAGATAAGTCTGATTTAAAAAATCGTGCATTTTGATTATTTCTCCATTAATATTTTTGGATTAAAATAAAATTGTTTGGTAAAGATCCAAATGATTCAGATTAAAATACTTTAAGCTTGTACAATTTTGAATAAATTTTAGTTACGCGAGATACGAAATACCAGTTAAAATTGAAAGATGACATCTTTACTTTTGAAATTAAAAGTGTTATCTAAAACTTACACTTTAATAAAAATTAAAGATAATTTTCCTTTGAAAGGATGTCATCTTTATTTAAGGGAAATCAATATAGAATCCAATACCAAACCTGGATATTTTTTCGCCGTAATATGCATCGAAATAATTTAAGCCTGTATAATAGGATAAATAAACAGTAATCCCTTTCCCTTCCCACTCGCCTAATTTTAACCCGAGCATTGTCTGCTGGCTGCCTACATATTTGTTATACCCTGAAAGATAAAAATAATGTGCAATAAAAATATTTTCATCTTTAGTAAAGAACTTCCCTAAAAGGTTTCTTAAATCGAATTCAAACCCTGCGTGATAATTTAATCTTTTGATATCGGCAGGACGCACAAAGAATGAATGGGAAAACCCTCCGTAATATCTGAAATAACCGAATCCGGTTTTTAACTGATTCTCAATAGTAAGTTCATAGAAATTTCTTGTGAAATGAATGGAGGAGTCTTTTCCAATCCACATCTTTTTAATAAAATCATAATGACCGTCTACAAAGTGTGCGCTGTTATGGATAATTCTAAGCCTTACACCGAGATTGCTGGCAGTATAATTTTTTCTTAAAGATATGTTTCCTCCAAAGAAGCCATCAAGTGCATCTATCTGGAGTCTAAATTCCTTATATCTTGTAGAAAGAGCATAACCCATGAACTCAATGCCTGCGGCTACGGATATATTTTCTTTTAATAAATTCATTTTTAACAGATCGACGTTATTGCCGATATCTACTCTTAAATTTCTATTTTCGGGAAAGTATAGAATGCCGAATTTAGCTTCCTGAGTATTAGCTTTAAGAGGTGAGAAGTTCAGGCTGGAGGGTAGAAAATCGAAGGATACGCTGCGTTCCTGAGCTTGTATGAATGGGAGAGATGAGAGAAATATTAACAGGAGGATTAGCCGGAGAATATGGAACGATGGAGTGGTGGAGTGGTGGAATGATGGAGTGATGGAATGATGGAACGTTGGAATGATGGAATGTTGGAATGATGGAGTGGTGGAATGATGGAATGTTGGAATGATGGAATGTTGGAATGATGGAGTGGTGGAGTGGTGGAATGATGGAGTGATGGAGTGGTGGAATGATGGAGTGATGGAATGTTGGAATGATGGAGTGGTGGAATGATGGAGTGGTGGAAAGGATGAATGGATGAATGATGGAGTGGTGGAATGGTGGAGTTTTTCCAGCAGATAAATCTGCTGGTTAATGATATTCCTCCACCATTTCAACTTCTCCAATTTATTTGCCTGCTCTTTTTTTTAGGTTGTCTACTATTTCTGAAAAATCAATATCCAGTTCTGCTAGCATAACAAATAAATGATAAATTAAATCTGAAGTCTCATTTATTATTTCGTTTTTATCTTTATTTTTGGCGGCAATAACTGTTTCAATCGCTTCTTCTCCTACTTTTTGAATTATTCTGTTTGCTCCCTCTTTGAATAACTTTGCAGTATAGGAATTTTCCGGAAGTTTTTCTTTTCTTTCTTTAATTAAATTGAAGAGTTCATTTAGAAAATTCAGGGATTTGATATTATTGATATTGAAGCATGAATAATTTCCGGTGTGGCAGGTGGGTCCTTGCGGTTCTGCGTAAACGAGCAGGGTATCGTTATCACAGTCTGGTAGTATATTGATTAATTTTAAATAATTGCCGGATGTTTCTCCTTTAGTCCATAGAGCTTTCTTTGTGCGGCTGTAGAATGTTACCAGGTCAGTTTCTAAAGTTTTTTCGAGGGATTCTTTATTCATGAAGCCTAGCATTAAAACCTGGCTGTTGCTGTTATCTACTATGATAGCGGGGATTAAGCCGTTGAGTTTTTCAAAGTTTAATTTTGAGATATCTAGTTGCATAGGGTTATAAGTTATTAGTTCAATAATTATTTCACCCCTGTCGGGGTTTTAATTAGTGTTTTTTTATATTTTCTACAATAATATCACACCTTCGGTGTTCAAATAATTTTATTTCACCTCTTCGGGGGTTAGAGGACACAGCTGCTTAATATTTTCTCAAGTTGACCATTCGGGAAAAACCGTTGAAACGGTTATATATATTCGTCTTATTTTTGACCCGGGATAAATCCCGGGGTTAATGTTTGTACTCGATTTATTAGCCGCGGGATAAATCCCGGGGTTAATGTATAAAGATGACATCTTTAAATCTTTAATTAAATTCTTACGTTGATATTGTTTTGTTTTAAATAATTTTTTAATTCTTTAATGGGTAAAATATTAAAATGAAATAGACTTGCTGCCAGACAGGCATCTACATTTGCTTGTTTAAATGCATCAAGGAAATCTTCTTTTTTACCGGCACCGCCGGAGGCAATAACAGGAACGGTAACATTAAGAGTTAATTCTTTTAAGAATTTCAAATCGTAACCTTCTTTGGTGCCGTCACGGTCCATTGAGGTTAATAATATTTCACCGGCACCTCTTTCCACGGCTTCTCTGCACCAATCCATTCCAATTAAACCGGTATCTTCTCTCCCTCCTTTAATAAATACTTTATATTCATTAACTATAAGTTTAACATCAATTGCAGCAACAGTAGCCTGCGAGCCGAATTGTCTAGCTGATTCAGTAATCAAATTATGGTCTTTTACAATTGCAGAGTTTAATGAAACCTTATCGGCGCCTGCTTTTAATAATGCTTCAATATCTTTTATTTCGGATATACCTCCTCCGACTGTAAAAGGAATTCTAATAGCCTTTGCTACCTCTTCCACAAGGTTAATTAAAATTTTCCGTTTTTCATGGGAAGCGGTAATATCCAGGAAGACTAATTCATCGGCACCTTCCTTAGAATATCTTTCGGCAAGTTCGACCGGTGAACCTGCATCGATTAAATTTACAAAGTTAGTTCCTTTTACTACCCTGCCTTCTTTTACATCAAGACATGGGATTATTCGTTTGCACAGCAAATTCAGCCAGTTCCTTTAAATTAATTTTATTTTCGTAAATAGCTTTCCCGACTATAACTCCATACGGATTTATTTCACGGAGGCTTTTAATATCGTTTAGGTCTTTAATTCCGCCGGAAGCAATCAGATTTATACCGGGAATTTCTTCGAGTATATTTTTATAAAGATCCTTATTTGTTCCCGAGAGCATTCCGTCTCTTGAAATATCGGTAACTAAAAATTTGTTGATACCGAGGTTTTTACAATAATTTATATGTGAGTAGATGGAGATTTGAGTCTCTTCAGTCCACCCGGATATATAGATCATCATATCTTTTACATCGGCAGCCACTATTAACTTATCAGCGCTATTATTTTTAACAATATTTTCAAATTCATTTTTATTTTTAATTGACAAAGAACCGATAACTGCATAATCAATGCCTGCGGAAAACAAATCCGACACGTTACTTGAGCTTCTTATACCTCCGCCGAATTCAATTTTCAATTTAGTTCTTTTTTTAATCTCTTTAATTGAATCGATTGCGGTAAACTTACCTGTTTTAGAGCCTTCCAGGTCTACGATATGAATTAAAGTGAATCCCAGAGATTCATAAAGTATGGCTTGATCAAGCGGGTCACTTGAGTAATAAGAGACATTATTAAAATCTCCCTTTGCAAGCCTTACGACTTTATTCTGATATATATCTATTGAAGGGATAATCAGCATAATTCAATAAAATTTTTTAGGACTTTTAAGCCAGCATCGCTTGATTTTTCAGGGTGGAATTGTACACCGTAATAATTCTCTTTCTCCATTGAAGCAGAAAAATCGATACTGTTATTGCAGTAAGAAGTAGTAAATTCATTAACGGGGAGATAATAAGAATTTGCGAAATAAAACCTTTCTCCTTCAGTAATACCGGAAAACAATTTACTTTCTTTCTTAAAATGAATATCATTCCATCCCATGTGGGGTACTTTAACCTTTTGGGGGTCGAATTTCAATACTTCTCCAGGGAAAATACCGAGACATTGTATATTCCCTTCGGTTGAAAAATCAGCCATTAACTGCATACCGAGACAGACACCCAGAATAGGTCTTTTGACAATTCTGAGCAGGGAATAGAGATTTAGTTTATGCAGCTGTTTTATTGCAAAGGAGGCTTCGCCTACACCGGGAAAGATTACTTTTTCGGCTCTGCAAATCTCTGTTTCGCTATTCGTTATTTTATATTTTTGTCCAAGCTCATTTAGAGCATTGGCAACAGATGCTACATTGCCAGCACCATAATCTATTAAAGCTATCATAAAACACCTTTAGTGGACGGCAGCATATTTTTATTTCTTTCATCAAACCGGCAGGCTTCATTTAATGATTTAGCAAAAGCTTTAAACATTGCCTCAATTTTGTGATGGTCATTTTTGCCTTTTGCTCTTATTAGAATATTAGCCTTTAGTCCGGAGGATAGGCCTCTAAAAAATTCTTCAGTCAATTCAGTAGGGAACTTACCGACTTTTTCTCTTTCAAATTTACATTTGAAATTTAAGTAAGCTCTTCCACCCAGATCCAGCGAACATTTAGCGATTGAATCATCCATAGGCAGATAGAAACCATAGCGTTTAATTCCTTTTTTATTTCCGAGAGCTTCATTTAAAACAGTGCCCAGAGTAATGCCTACATCTTCAACCGTATGATGTTCATCGACATGAAGATCGCCGTCTACCTTTATATTTAAATCCAAATTTGCATGTTTTGCAATTTGTTCGAGCATATGGTCAAAAAAGCCAATGCCGGTATTTATTATACTCTTGCCGGTTCCATCGAGATTCACTTCAATTTCGATGTCGGTTTCTTTGGTTTTTCGAGTTTGTTTAGCGGATCTTAGCTTTCTTATAAGCATTTCGGCTGCTTTTTCGAATGTATCTATATCGCTGTTTTCGGTTACGATAATGGAATTATTTTGAGAATTATCTTTAGTTAAGATATAGAAGGATTTCTCCGGTTTTTTATTATCCTTTGGATTTATAAGAATATCTTCCAGTTCAAGGATTTTATTTAGTTCGGTATTTTCTTTTGGATTAAAATCATCTGAAAAGATTGAAAATCCGCGTTGCTGGAGTTTTTTTAAGGCGGAGATTAGACCTTTTGATATGGGGGAGTTTAGGTTAAAGAATTCTTTGGCTATGGTTAGTTTGTTCATTTATAAGATTCCATTTTTATATCTAAGGCTGTTTTGTTGATCCTTGAGGATCCAGCTTCCTTTTTTTTCTATGTACTACAATAATTAAACATCTACGATGTTTTGAGCCGCATAAGGCTTACTGCAATTAGTGCTAAAAGAACTTCACCGCCCGAGCCTTGGATAAAGAGGCTGGGGAATATCTAAAAGAACCTCACGCCCATAAAGAGGGGCTGTGTGAGTATTAAAAGAACCTCACCCCCCGGCCCCCTCTCCTTAGTAAGGAGAGGGGGGATGGATAAATCCATTGGTTAATGATATTCACACGGGCTGTGGAAGTCCGCAATATATAATTACTCTTTAGATCACCGCAATAAATTGCGGTGTTAATCTTTGGAGCCGTTGGATAAATCCAACGGCAAGTGATATAACACAATCCAACGGCAAGTAATCTATAATTTCATAGTACTCAATTCTTCCCATAGGATATCGTTTTCTTCTTCGTTGCCGATTGAAATTCTGAGACAGTTTTCTAGTTTCGGCTGAGTGCTTCTGTCTCTTACTATGATTCCTTTTGATAATAATTTATTTTGTACAGCCTTTGCATTTTCAAATTTAACAAGTAGGAAATTAGCATCCGAATTATAAACTTTTTTTACAATTAATAAAGTTTCTAGCTGATTTTTAAGACGTTCTTTTTCTTTAATTATTGATTTTACGTAATTGTCTTTTAATTCTGAATGTAGAAATAGCTTTTTCCAGCACATATCTTGTTAAAGAATTGATATTATAAGGGGCTTTAATTTTAAATAAAATATCAATTATTTCCTTATCTGCTGCACAGAAGCCGGATCTTATTCCGGCTAAGTCCCCATGCTTTTGAGAAGGTTCGCAGTATAATTAAATTTTTATGATTTTTTATTTCGTTAACCAGTGTATCTTTAATAGAGAAATCTATATAGGCTTCATCAACAACGACAATAAGATTTAATTCTTCGCATAACTTTATTACATCGTTACCATTTAATACATTGCCTGTCGGATTATTAGGTGAACATAGAAAAATCATTTTGGTCTGTTCATCAGCCTTTTCCTTAATTGTATTTAGGTCAGGCTGAAAATCATCATTAAGAAGCACCTCACGGGTTTCAACATTATTTATATCGCATGCAACTTTATACATTCCGTAAGTAGGTTCGGGGATAATGACATTGTCCTTGCCGGGATAGCAGAATACTCTTATTAATAGGTCGATTATTTCATCGGAGCCTACACCGAAGAATATATTTTCAGGGGGTATGGAGTAATATTCACCGGTAATTCTTCTAATTTCTTTTTGATGCGGGTCGGGATAGCGGTTTAATTTTAGTCCGTTTGATTTATCCGACGGTAAAGTGGTTTCGAGGAAAGTTGAGCCGAAGCTGTTTTCGTTTGCATCCAGGAGTATCCCTTCGGTGCTGTCATAGATATCTCTTGCGGAGGTATAGGGCTTTAGGTTGATTATATTATTTCTTACTAATGATTTTATGTTCATATTATTGAATATTCAAAGTTCATAAAAGTTTTAGTTTAAAAGTGAGGCTCACCTTGAAGGTGAACCTCACTTTTTAGCCTTATTGAAACGGCGTTTTTATGTGCTGTATAATCCTTCTGTTTCAGCCAGGGTTTCTATGGTTTTTGAAATATTTGAGAGACCTTCTTTTGTTAATTGCTGGAATGTGATTGATTTCATGAAGGATTCTACGGAAATGCCGCCGGTACTTTTTGCAGAACCGGAAGTCGGGAGTGAGTGGTTTGTACCGGATGCATAATCTCCAGCACTTTCCGGTGAATAATTGCCGATAAATACTGAACCGGCATTGAGAATCTTCTCTTTAATATTTTCAGGATTCTTTAGATTCAAAATTAAATGTTCGGGGGCATAATTATTACTGAATTCGATAGCTTCATTCATATTCTCTACCAGCAAGGAGAAGGAATTTCCCAGTGATTTTGATGCAAACTCTTTTCTCGGCAAGACATTTAACTGCTTTTCAAGCTCTTCGTCTATTTTATTTATTACTGCTTCGGAATCTGAAATTAAAATCACCTGAGAATCGACACCGTGCTCTGCCTGAGAGAGGAGATCAGCAGCTGCAAAAGAGGGGTCTGCATATTCATCTGCAATAATTAAGAGTTCGCTGGGGCCGGCAATCATATCGATAGCACAGCCTTGGGGGTCTATACTTACGAGCATTTTTGCGGCAGTTACATACTGGTTTCCAGGTCCTGCTATTTTATTTACTTTTGGAATTGAAGGATCACCGTATGCCATTAAGCCGATAGCCTGAGCGCCGCCTATTTTATAAAATTCATTTATTCCGCAGATCTTAGCAGCATATAAAAGCGGATAATTTATTAAGTTATTTTTTGCAGGGGAAGCAGCAATGATTCTTTTGCAGCCGGCAATCTTTGCCGGAATGCCGAGCATCAGCATTGTGGAAGGGAGTACAGCATTTCCACCGGGAATGTATAATCCAACATTTTCAATTGCTTTAAATTCCCTTTTGCATTTTACTCCTTCAACGGTTTCAATTTCATATGAAGCAGGTTTCTGCATTAGATGAAATTTCTCAATATTATTTGCGGCAGTCTCTAAAGCTGCTTTGATTTTTTTATCAAGATTCTTTTCTGCTTCTTCAAATTCATTTTTTGAAACTAGTAACTCAGTCCCGGTAAACCCGTCCAATTTTTTAGCATAATCTATTGCGGCTGTAACGCCGTTTTGTTTTATTTCATTGAGAATTGGTTTAACAATTTCAAATATCTTATCAAAATTAATAGCAGGTCTTTTTAACAGATTATTATATTCTGACGGCGATAAATCTTTAATATTATATCTTTTCATAATTGAAATTTTATTGGATCAGGTTTTCAATAGGTAATAAAAGAACTCCGGAAGCACCTGCAGCTTTTAGATCATCTATAATATCCCAGAAAGTCTTTGAGGGAATAACTGCATGAACCGCGAGCAAGTTCTCATCTGCAAGATGCAATACAGTTGGACTTTTTAGTGCGGGTATTATTCTAACTATTTTTTCGAGCGATTCTTTCGGGATATTCATCATCAAATATTTTGAAGAACGGGCAGTTAGAACGGAACGCATTCTTTTTAAAATATCGTTTAGTATTATTTTTTTACCCGTATCTTTAAATTCATTTTCGGATGATATTAAAACGGCTTCCGATTCGAATATTTTGAAAGATTTCTTTAATTTATTCATCATTAAAGTATTACCGGTGGAAACAATATCGCAGATCAGGTCAGCAACACCTAATGAGGGTGCAATTTCCACAGAACCGCTCAATTCAATCAGCTTCGCTTCAATCTTATTTTTTTCAAGGAAATTTGATAGGATTCCGGGATAAGAAGTGGCAATAGTTTTCCCATTCAAATCAGTTATATCGTTTATTTCTGTGTCATTGGGATGGGCAAGAATTAAGCTGCATCGTCCAAAGCCCAGCTTCTCCTGAATTTTAATTTTAGCCTGCTTTTCGAAGACTACATTTTCACCGACAATACCTACATCGGCAACTCCATCCTGCACATATTCAGGGATATCATCATCACGTAAAAAAAGGATATCGAGCGGAAAGTTTCTGACAGATACTACAAGTCGTTCCGAATAGTTTTCGATATCGAGGCCGCAAAGCTTTAACAGTTCAAGTGATTTATCTGTTAAGCGGCCTTTCTTTTGAATCGCAAGTTTCAAATTTCCGTTCATGCGTGAGTCCTTTTAATGTAAATGTTCAATAATATCTTTTAAAACTAAAAATCCGGCATGTGCCGGATATATATTTATTTAGTTACTGTATATCATAAATTCAATACATACCGGCGGAGAGATTTCTATGATGATGGTGCAAATGAAATACGGTATGTAATATGTAATCTTTCATTTTGAAGGGTAAAAATAAGTAAAAATTAAATTATTTCAAATGCTAAAAATTGGGGGGAGGTTTACCACTAAGACACTGAGGGACACTAAGTTTCACAAAGAAATATTAGTCTTAAAAGGTATGAAAAACTTAGAACAAAATTTTTTTAATTATCAAGAATTTATATAGTGCTATTTAAACATATAAGACACTAAGGGCATGAAGAACACTAAGTTAAAGGTCAAAAGTCAAAAGTCAGAAGTTACTCAATACTGTCAGTGCTTGAATGCTTTACAGATAAAGTATATATTAGGAGTATATATTTTAAGAGGTGAGTATGGATACGGCGAAAATATTTGAAAATGGTAAGAGTCAGGCGGTTCGTCTGCCTAAAGCATACAGGTTAAAGGGAAAGGAAGCATATATAACAAAATTGGGAGATGCGATTATTTTGCTGCCTAAAATGAACAATTGGGACTCTCTTATTGCAAGCTTGAATATGTTTACCGAAGATTTCATGTCTGAAAGAAAACAAGCCAAAACCGGAAAGCAGAGAAGGGTTCTTTGAATGAAATATCTGCTGGATACTAATATCTGCATTTACATCATTAAAAAGAAACCTGATAAGGTTATAAAACATTTTTATGAAAATAAACCGGGTGAAATTGCTGTCTCAGGTATAACTGTTGCCGAATTATATTACGGGATTGAAAAGAGCAGTAAACCCAATATAAATACTATTGCTTTGCAGGAATTTTTGCAGCCACTTATTATACTCGATTATTTGAAGAGAGATGCAGAGGTCTATGGTAAAATTAGATTCGGATTGGAGAAGAAAGGGTTACCAATCGGAGCGATGGATCTTTTAATTGCTTCACAAGCGTTGAGCAGGGAATTAACTCTTATTACAAATAATGAGAGGGAATTTAGGCGGATTAAAGGGATAAAGATCGAAAATTGGACAAAATGATATTCTACGGCGGGTATTAAAAACCACATAGACACATAAGGAACATAGTTGGAAATTACAAAAAACATCTTATAAACTAGAGTGGAAAGCCGGAATTGAAGATGCGTTAATTCCAGGATATTGATGAGATTTTTTGTATTTTTAAATAAGATTTGTCTGGTTAAAGTTTAAGTAGGTATAAGAAATATGTTCGATGAAAAAAAACGTAATGCATTATTAAATATCTTCTGGGATTATAATACCGATCTTCTTCCCCTTGAAAAGATAATTAAAAGGGATTTAAATTCAATTGATGATTATGAATTTAAGTTAATATTAAACCGGATGCTGGAAAGGCTGAACTGGTATGAACTTTTGGATATATTAGGTATAGATTTAATTAAACAGCTTCTGACACCTGAAATAATAGGCAAACTTAGGAATGAGGGATTGAAAGAAAGATATGAAACAATCAGGCGAATACTTTTCAAAGAACCTTTACCCGTTTCAGGACGGGATCCTGAATATCGTAAAAGAGTTAAAACTACCCTTTTATCTAACAGGTGGTACCGCACTTAGCAGGTTTTATTTTGAACATCGCTTTTGTGTTCGGATTTATCAGATTTCATCATGATTTATTTATAAATAAAAGGACTTTCATTATATTTAAGATTTGAACATGCGGATTATTTCCAGGAAAATATTAATTGGATATTGGGAAAAACATCCTGAAACAGAGCAATCTTTGAAAGCATGGTATGATGAAGTTCGTAATGCAAATTGGATCTCTCCGAATGAATTGAAAGGACAGTATCATAATTCATCAATAATAACTAACAAGAGAGTAGTTTTTAATATTCATGGAAATAAGTATAGGTTGGTAGTTGATATTGAATATAGAATAGGGATTGTTTTTATAGTTTGGATTGGAACACATAAAGAATATGATAAATTGAACGTAAAAGAGGTTAAATATGTTAAAACCAATTAGAACAAAGAAAGAATATAAAAAAGCTTTGGATAGAATATATGAATTAATACAGAAAGAACTAAAAGCAAGCAGCGAAGAATATGATGAACTTGAAGTTCTTTCAATACTGGTTGATGCTTATGAAAATAAAAATTTCCCGATAGATTTACCTGACCCAATAGAAGCTATTAAATTTAGATTAGAGCAACTTGATCTTGAACCTTCGGCATTGATATCAATTATGGGTTCTAAAAGCAAGGCATCAGAGATCCTTAACAGGAAACGAAAATTAAACTTATCAATGATTAGAGCACTCCATGAAAAATTTAATATCCCGGCTTCTTCATTAATTGCTGATTATTCTAAATAGAAATTACCTTCGCTAAAGCTTCCGCGGACAGGCAAGAGCATGAGCAAGTATTAGATAAGTGATATTTTATATTATTACCAATTTGAGTAAATTTTATTTGTATTGTATTCATAAATATTTGATTGAGCAGAATCTTTTATGAGACTTGAAGATTACGAAGTAGAAGCGATAAAGAATGTTGTAAAAAAGTATGATGAGAATGCTCAAGTATATCTATTTGGTTCCAGAACTGATGAGACAAAGAGGGGCGGAGATATTGATTTATTGATTATTTCCGATATACTAACCTTTAATGAAAAAAGAAAAATACGACTTGATTTATATAAAAGATTGGGAGAACAAAAAATAGATATTATTATTACTAAAGAAATTAGAGGGGCATTCATAAAGCTTGCTTATGAGCAGGGAATCAGATTATAATCGAGGGATTATATGAAACAACAAAAATATATTGACAATCTTAAGGAGTCACTTGATTTCTTAAATGATTCTTTGCAGTGGCTTGAAAGGTCTTTCACAAAATGTTCTGCAATTGGAATCAAAAAGGACTTAACAAAAGATGAGTATGATGAATTTGAGAATTTAGCCAGCAGGTTTGCAAGGACAAGTGATATTTTAATACAGAAAGTGCTTAAAAGTATTGACCTTGTAGAATTTGAACCGGAAGGTACTTTGATTGATGTAATAAATAGGGCTGATAAACGAGGATTCTTTGAATCGGTTGATGATATTAGGGAAATAAGAGATTTAAGGAACGATATAGTTCACGAATATTTAACGGAAGAACTGGAAAATGTATTTAAGAATATTTTTAAGTACACTCCGAAGTTATTTACCATTATAAATAATATAAAAGAATATTGTGCAAAATATTCTGAAATTCGAGGAATATAACCACAGAGGGATCAGAGGAAAAACAGAGTTAGCAGAGAAGGGAGGAAGGGAAAGAACACATAGAGGAAAAAGATAACAAATAAAATCAGAGAACAGAAGTCAAAAGTTATGGATTTCAATAGTTTCGCATTACCTTTTGGGAAAATTTATTATATTTAACTAATAATTCATAAAAATAATGCAATACGAAGAAGAAAAATATAATCAGATTAAAGCTGATAGATTTAAAAATATGACACCATCTCAGAAATTAAATCTTTCCTTGAATTTAAATTTATCGGCGAGGGAATTAAAAAAAGCCTCTCTAAGACAATTCCACCCGGAATTGACAGAAAAAGAAATTGAGGCACAAGTGCGGGAAATATTCCTTTATGCGAGAACTTAACCTTTATCAAATATTTACAGATAAACTGAACAAATATAAAATAAATTATGCTGTCACAGGTTCAGTAGCTTCAATTATATATGGGGAACCCCGTATGACCCATGATATAGATATTGTAATTGAGATTAACATCAATAATGTTGATGATTTAGTTAAAGCTTTCCCTGCAGAAGAATTTTATTGTCCTCCTTTAGAAGTATTAAAAATTGAGATTCTCAGAAAAAGCAGGGGACAAAATTAGAATTTTATAAAGAAGGAAAAAGTCAAAAGCATATTGACGATATAAAAGCAATTCTTAATAATTCAAATGTATTAATTAATTTCCCTCTATTAGAGAATTACATTTCTGAATTCGGATTGCTTAAGGAATGGGAAATGCTGGAGAAATAAAGTTCAAGTTCAAGTTCAAGTTCCTGTCTTCACTAAAAGTTTCGGCGGACGGGGCGGCAGGCAAGTTCAAATGCTTGAGTTCATTAATACCCCTATTTTGTCATTTTTATCATACTCCCGATAATTTTGAGGTAGGAAGGTGAGGGATTTTGTGCTTATTTTAAGATTTATTTATCTTGGAGTTAGCTTGGAGTTAGCTTGGAGTTAGCTTGGAGTTATCTTGGAGTTGTCTGGAGGTGAACCAGGTAAACCTGCTTCTTTAGATAGTTCCTGGTAAGTCTTCATCAATTAAGAAGTGCATAGAATATTTTATTTTTGAGGAAGTGGATGATATTCTTCGTGTTCAATTAAATCACTTGCAAACATTAATGCAGCTTTTATATCTTCATTACTTACACCATACTCATGAATAACCTCTTCGGAGGTCATTCCTCCAGCTAAACCACAGATGATATTGACAATGGTAACTATGCATTTTCATATTTACAAAAGGAAACAAGTAGAAAGAAATAGGTCTCAATACTCAAATATCTATGATAAGGATAATTGAAATAAAAATAAGGAATTAATCCAATTATGAGCAGGGAGTTAGATTAAAATCCATGGATTACTTCTGAATATGTCTTAGTTGAATTAGATTGAAAAAGATAAAAGTAAAAAAAATTGTTATATTTATATAAGCAAAATGTAAGTTAAATTATTTTAGGAAAAACAATGTATACAACGAAAGAAGCTTTATATGATAATGGAAAGATTATCCAGCTTAAGGACAAATTAAAAATAAAGCAGGGGAAAGTTTTAATAACAATTTTAGAGAGTGAGGATGAAAGTAAAATAGGAAAATCAGATCTTAAAAATCTTTAAAATATAGACCTCTAATTAAGAATTTACCAAAAAAGCCGGTCAAATATCAAAGAAAGTTAAGAGATGCATGGTAAATTTCTATTTGACACTAATATAGTAATTGAACTTTTAAATAATAAAAGATTAGATTTCTCCAAAGAACAACCAACACTACCTACATTATTAATATTGATGAAAAAGTTAAAGAAAATACTATTGTACTTAGAAGGGGTCTGTTTCACTAAATAATGTTATTGAAAATAAATTTGATGAATGGGCATTAAGGTATGGCCTTTTTGAATCAATTCAAATAGTTATTGATATCTCTTGTCATCTGGTAAGCAAATATAATTTAGGAAACCCCAAAAAATACAAAGATTGTATTGATATGTTAGTCAGAGGTCATTTACCACAAGGGCACTAAGTGCTTTGGTTCATAAATATTATGACGTATTTTATTGATCCTCTTGTAGGATTTTGAGAATGGCGGGGAGTCTCTTACTACAATAATGGAACATCTACGATGTTCTATTAGATACGCAACTATATTTATGAACTTATGTACTAAGTCAAATTACAAAGGAACTCAGTCCGGTGGATGGCTGCTAGATGATGATAATCACCGGACTGGAAGTCCGGTAAATCCCCAAAATGTGACATATGTGGTGAGGCTGCGAGATTAAAAATTATACAAATAGATCGAAAGTAAGAATTTTCTTAATAGAACACTTTTAATTATATTTAAATACTTGACTAAGCAATGGTAAAATTTGAGGTAATCAGTGAAATAAAAAATATTGAGACTATTGCAACAGGACAAGGAGTTTATATAAAACGTTATTTAGACCGTAATTATGGTAAAGGACGTTGGAGAAAGATGAAGGGTTTTGCAACTGTAAGATTTGCGGACGGTAAAATTAGTGATGCTGAAATACATTGGTATGAAGCTCATGGTATAGGACAAAAAGGAATTAAAATTAAGAGGATAATAGGATGAGTAATTTTGTAATTTGCATAAATAACGATAGCAATCCTGAGAGTTTAATTGTAGGAAAGGTTTATCTTAAACTTGACGACAAACAAGCTGAGACTTATAAAATGGTGCGGGTAATTGATGAGGATAAATCCGAATCAGATGGTTATCTTTATCCTGCTTCAATGTTTGTTCCAATAAAATTACCTGAAATTGCTCAACGTGCAATAATGATGAGGGTTTAAAGATAAACAAATGATCAATGACCACCGACTTTCGATGGGGTACATCCCTGGAGGGAAAGAACCAAAAAGGAAAAAGATAACAGATAAAATCAGAGATCAGAAGTCAAAAGGTCAGAAGACAATCAGACAGGCTCTAAATCAAACCCGTTGGATAAAGAGGCTGTGTGAAAAGTTAGGAAAAGCGTTAAAAGGTTGACAAAAGTTTCGTTTTTGTTTCATTTTCCAACGGTTAAAACCGTTGGTTAATGATATTCACACAGGCTCTGGAAGTCCGGTGTTAGCCTTTTGGATTCATTCAGAGCACCTCAATAATTGATGTGTTGTTGTATTAATCTCTTTCTTATTTTGGAAGGTCTGAGCTCAATACTCATTTCTATATGGTTTCAGTGGTTAAAATTGACGAATGATAAAAAATAATTTATATTTATAATAAAACTTTTCAGAGATACAAATGGAACATGATTATAAAAAAAGGATTGTAATTGATTCTGAAATTCATTTTGGTAAACCATGTATTGCAGGTACCAGAATTTCGGTTGAAAATGTTCTTGAGCTAATTCAAGAAGGAATATCTTTTAAAGAAATTATTTATTTTATTACTTAAGGAGTGGAAACATAATGTTCTTACTGCTTCAGAATTAGGTATGAGCCGTTCAAAAGATGATATAATGAGATTTAAAGTAATTATAACATATGATAAAGAATATGAGGGATATGTAATTGATGTTCATGAACTAGTAGGGTGTATGAGTCAAGGGAAAACACTTGCCGAATTAAAATTTGGATGAAATAAAAGGGAAATTGATTATATTTAGATAGAATTAATAAGGATTTAAAAAATGCTAAATGTATCAATTAATGAATTTAAGAGTAAAATTGAATTTTATTTAAATAAGATTAAAAAGGGAGAAACACTTGTCATTAAGGATAAGAATAAATCAATAGCTAAGGTTGCACCAATAGTAAACAAAGTAAATGATAAAAGACCTATAGGTTTAGCAGCGGGTGATTTTACAGTTCCGGATGATTTTGATTCTCCTCTGCCCCTACAAATTCAAGAATTATTTGAATAATTTGAATAATGAACTTACTGCTGGATACTTCTATATTCCTTTGGTATATTACCGGCGATAAAAAACTTCCTAAGAAATACACCAATGAAATCCAGAATAAAAAAAACAATGCTTTTTTAAGTGTAGCTTCTTTTTGGGAATGTATTATTAAACAACAAATTGGAAAGCTTGATTTATCTCTCTACGCTTTTTTAATTCTGATTCTCCCCGGCTCAACAATAGCTAATTTTCCCGGTAATTCTGAAATCAGGTTTTCATGTTTTAAGAATTCTTCTAATAAATTCACTATATATTTAGCAGTGGAATTTTTAGGAATGTTTAGAACAACTAATCCAGCATACTGTGCAGGCGGATAATTACGAATATCTGAAAAATCATAATCTCCGGTTAGTAAACATAAAGATTCTTTTTGTGCATAGTAAGCAATTTGGAAATCTTTTGCTCCTTTTAATTCAGTATCACGAATATCAATTGCTTTATGTCCGTAACTCTGGAGTAAATTAGATACCTCTCGAGGTAAGTCTTCATCAATTAAGAAGTGCATAGAATATTTTATTTTTGAGGAAGTGGATGATATTCTTCGTGTTCAATTAAATCACTCGCAAACATTAATGCAGCTTTTATATCTTCATTGCTAACACTATACTCCCGAATAACCTCTTCCGGTGTCATTCCTCCAGCCAAACCACCAATGATGCGTACCACGGGAACCCTTGTTCCTTTGATTACAGGTTTACCATGCTGAATTTCAGGATCAATTACTATTCTTTCATTCATTACAATGTCCACACATATTAAGTAATAATATACATTTATTTAAAAATACTTAAAATATTTAGCAATCGGAATATATTATACATAACTAATCAAACCAGAGATTTTATTGCAAGTTTACAAAATCCGGATAAAATTGTAAGGAAAAGAAGGGTTTTAACCACATTTATTTTGGCTAAAGCCGTGGTTTCTTTTTATTTCATATGTCCACCGACATAAATGTCGGGGCAATTCACTTTTCACACAGGCTCTTTATCCAACGGATAATATCTGAGACAAAGATTAATACCCGTCTTTGATAATTTAAGAAGATAAGGATTTAAGAACAAATATCATTTCATTGAATAAAAATAAGTTTATTCTGAAAATATATTTCATTTATAAGTCGTAAATTCTTAGTCTGAGGAGTAGTGAAGGGAAAGAAAACAAGATAGTTTGTAATAAATCTTAATCAACGGACTGGAAGAGGCTGTATGAAAATACAGAAAAACCGTTAAAATGGTTGTTGAAAGGTTCATTTTTGCTCCATTTTCCAACGGTTAAAACCGTTGGTTAATGATATTCACACAGGCTCTGGAAGTCCGGTGTTAGCCTTTTGGATTCATTCAGAGCACCTCAATAATTGATGTGTTGTTGTATTAATCTCTTTCTTATTTTGGAAGGTCTGAGCTCAATACTCATTTCTATATGGTTTCAGTGGTTAAAATTGACGAATGATAAAAAATAATTTATATTTATAATAAAACTTTTCAGAGATACAAATGGAACATGATTATAAAAAAAGGATTGTAATTGATTCTGAAATTCATTTTGGTAAACCATGTATTGCAGGTACCAGAATTTCGGTTGAAAATGTTCTTGAGCTAATTCAAGAAGGAATATCTTTTAAAGAAATTATTTATTTTATTACTTAAGGAGTGGAAACATAATGTTCTTACTGCTTCAGAATTAGGTATGAGCCGTTCAAAAGATGATATAATGAGATTTAAAGTAATTATAACATATGATAAAGAATATGAGGGATATGTAATTGATGTTCATGAACTAGTAGGGTGTATGAGTCAAGGGAAAACACTTGCCGAATTAAAATTTGGATGAAATAAAAGGGAAATTGATTATATTTAGATAGAATTAATAAGGATTTAAAAAATGCTAAATGTATCAATTAATGAATTTAAGAGTAAAATTGAATTTTATTTAAATAAGATTAAAAAGGGAGAAACACTTGTCATTAAGGATAAGAATAAATCAATAGCTAAGGTTGCACCAATAGTAAACAAAGTAAATGATAAAAGACCTATAGGTTTAGCAGCGGGTGATTTTACAGTTCCGGATGATTTTGATTCTCCTCTGCCCCTACAAATTCAAGAATTATTTGAATAATTTGAATAATGAACTTACTGCTGGATACTTCTATATTATCATAATATATCTTCTTTACCATTGGAAGAAAAAAGTTTAGTCTACTTAGCTGAATTCCCTGCAATACATAAAGATCCTTTCGACAGAATCATAGCATGCCAGGCAAAGGATAATAACTTTACTTTAGCTACAAGCGATAAAATTCTTAAAAAATATCCTGTTGATATTTTGTAAATTCAATGTACTCGATATATAAAAGAAAAATCGTTGGGAGGGGGCTAAATTTTCCTGTTAAACCAATGGATAAAGCCATCTACCTTCTGTAGATAAATCTACCTTGGTAGATAAATTGGTTAATAATATTCACACAGGCTCTTTATTCAGATCACCGCAATGAATTGCGGTGTTAACCTTTGCTTTAAAAGAGAAATAAAATTAGTAAATTTTTAGATGAATAAACTGTACATAATTCCGGATTTTTAGTAAAAGAATATCTGAAGTCAGAATGGTGATGTAATTTGGACTTTACAGAAAAAGAGGGTTTTAATAACTATTTTAATAAGTGAGGTTATAAAATGAGATTTAAAGTAATTATAACATATGATAAAGAATATGAGGGATATGTAATTGATGTTCCTGAACTAGTAGGGTGTATGAGTCAAGGTAAAACAATGGATGAGGCAATAAGTAATATTAAAGATGCAATTAAGGGCTGGTTAAAGGTTGAAAAAGAAAATGGAAGGTTTAATGCCGAAAATCGGGATGAGGAGAACGAAATATTTTTAGGTGAGGTATTGGTTTAATGGGCATTCTTTCAAATTTATCGGGGAAAGAAGCAGCAAAAATATTTCAAAAGTTTGGTTATATGCTACATCATCAGACTGGCAGTCATATGATTCTGTACCATGATTCAAAACCAACCTTATCAATTCCGAATCATAAAGAATTAGCTCCTGGTTTATTAAGAGGTCTTATTAGAAAAAGTGGATTAACTGTCGAAGAATATCTAAGAGCTAAATGAACATTTTTGTACTAATCTTTTTATTCGATAACCATTTATTATTGAGAATTATCGGAATAAAAAAATACTTTTAACGTGATTGAAATCTTCTTAGCAAGGTGAATTAACTTAAAAAAGAACCTTATTCAATAAAAAAGAGATATAGCTGCTGTTTGGAATTTTTTAGGTCTCATTACTCATTTCTCAATACTTAATACTTTAGGTGTTCAATATTAGTCATATGCCTGCTATGGTCATTAAAAAGGATCTTAAGCGGATGAATCTTTCCCGGATGAATAGATAGCTTAAAAAAACTTTAATATAGGA
Organism: uncultured Ignavibacteriales bacterium; assembly: GCA_963848195.1. Lineage (GTDB taxonomy): Bacteria > Bacteroidota > Ignavibacteria > Ignavibacteriales > Ignavibacteriaceae > CAVQBP01. The sequence continues at coordinate 113,520 of CAWKCY010000006.1, forward strand.
AAGTTTTACTTAGATATTGGTTGTTTATAATTAAAGCAAGAACTTTTTACCTCATTCTATTACAATTTTACCTTCCATATCCGTTCCAATCTATTTGACTAAATATTTTTCTTCAATCTTTTTGATTAAAATGTAAACACTGCTTCAGAAATGATTTCTTAAAAATTGCGATTTGGCGTCTCAAATAAAGATTTGAGTGTTGTAATATGATACATGGCACAGTATATTGAGCAATCCTTACCGTGTCTAAAGAATAAAAAAATTAAGATTGGAGAAATAGAAAAATTCTTTTTAATAAAGAATTAAATCTTAACGATGAAAATATATTTTGATTGTTGATTTGGTTATTTGTTAGAGTAAGTTGACGCACACTCTGAAGATTTTGTAAACCATCTATTCCATCCAAAAAATAAAAAAGTTTGTGGTTTGTTGTCTGTTGGTTGTTGTCAAACCGAATGCTAAAAATCGAAAATAAAATTGAATGTGACTCAAGTGGCGAAGCTGTGGGCAGGGTAGTTGGTGTTGGTGGTTGGTTGTTGGTGGTTGAAGGATAATAAGATAATAGAAAGATTCGAAAATCTAAACAATTAAAAAGAATATTTTATAAAACAGGGACTTTCATTTATAAAGAGGAAACATGAAAAACTTGGACGAAAAAAATAATAATTATGAGGATACAGAAGGTAAATCCTTAAAAGAATATATATCGCTCGTAAGAAATAATCTTTTTCCGTTTTCATTAATTATTGCTGTATGTATAACTGTTGCGATAATTTATGCATTGAGCAGCAAAAATATATATGAATCGGAAACAACATTGAAGATCTCCGAACCGCAGGGAGATATTCTCCAAGCACCATTAATGCCGGATATGATGGATATGGGGATGGACCGTTTTATAGCCAATGAGATTGAAATAATTAAAAGCTATACAAACAGGGAAAGAGTAGCAGAAGCTTTAATTGACAGCTTTAAAACTTCAACTAATAAAAGTAAGTTTTATTTAGTATTAAATCATGACAGTGATTCAAAAGGTAAAATATTATCCGATTGATGAATTAGTTGAACTATTGGATAAAAAAGTAACAGTTGAACAAAAAAGGGGACTTGATATAGTAAATATAACTGCCTCATCACCTTCACCATATGAAGCATCATTAATAGCAAACAGTTATGCTGCCCAATATAGGAGTTTAAATTTAGAAATAAGCCGGAACCAGTTAACTTATGTAAAGAATTTCCTGGATAAGCAGAAAGAGGAAAAGCAAAAAGAATTAGATAATGCAGAAAATTCATTAAGAAATTTCCAGGAAAAAGGGGGAATAATTGCACTGGATGAACAGGCAACTGCATTAATAGATCAGCTTTCACAATTCGAAGCGAAAATGAATGCTGCCGAAATAGATTATCAGGCTTCAAATAATGTTTTAAAACATTATAAAGATGAGCTTAAAAAACAGGATCCGCGAATGGCTAATTACCTGGAAAGCTTATCTTCCGAAGCATATATTACTGCTCTCCAAAATCAGCTTGCCGAACTCCAGATAAATAAAGATCTGGCTTTAGCAAATAACAATTCTAAGATAGATGTTTCTGAAAGATAAAAGAATATGATCAGCAAATGTGCAGAACTGAAAAAAAAACTTAAAGATAAAACAGAAGTCATAAAAGCAGGGATATTTGCAAGCAGCCCGGATGAAGTAAAAGCATTATCTCAAAAAATAATAGAAGAGGAGGTTAATAACAGTTCTTTAAGTATATCGATTAATGGGCTTAAAAAGATTGTGGACAGTTATGAAGCAAATTTAACCAGCTTCCTAAAAAATCAATTGAACTTGCAAGACTTCAAAGAAAAAGTGAATCGCTTGAAAAGCTTTATGAACTTATTGAAGAAAAATACCAGGAAGCATTGATAAATGAGCAGTCGCAGCCGGGAAATGTACTTGTAATTGATAAAGGAAGAATACCATCCAAACCAGCAAAGCCAAACCGGATGCTGATTGTTTTAATTGGAATTGCTCTCGGCTGCGGTTTAGCATTTGGATATGTTATAATCAAAGATTACTTTGATAATACAATAAAATCACCGGAAGATATCCAGAAGAAAAATATAAATATACTTGCCTGGATACCGCAAATTGAAGGGATTAAAAGAAATAATATAAATGAATTTATTGTAGCCAAGAAGTCCGAAATCAATTCCCAGCGAATCATTCAGAGCACTTGAGAACAAGAGTGCAGTTTTCTAATATTGATATGGATTCATTTAAAACAATATTGGTAACATCCTGCTTACCCGGAGAAGGGAAAACACTTATATCTTTGAACCTTGCAGGAAGTTTTGCTCAAGCAGGTAAAAAAGTACTGATTATAGACTGTGACTTAAGGAAACCGCGATTGCATGGAGTTTTCGGAGCTAAAAAATCACCCGGATTAGTGGATTATCTTTTTCATCAGGTTCCTGTTGGAAATATCATCCATCCTTCGGAAGTAGAAAATTTGAGCTATATATTTGCCGGAACAATACCCCCAAATCCATCCGAGATACTCCAGTCAAAAGCATTAAAACAATTCCTTGATGAAATGAGAAACAGTTTTGATATGATAATACTGGATTCACCGCCGTTATTTCAGTAACAGATTCGGAAATTTTATCAAGGATAGTAGACGGAACTATATTAGTAGTTTCTGCCGATTCAACCGAAACAGAAATAATGACTAATGCAGTAGATCTTATAAAAAATGATAATTCTCCATTCCTTGGTGTTGTTCTGAACAAATTTACTTATAAGAATGGTTATGGTTCATATTATAAATATTATTATTACTATTCACATCCCTCGAATGGAAACGGTAAAAAACAGGTTAAAGAGAAACATAGTAAACAAATTATTTAAACAAAAGATTTAAAAGTTAAAGGTAAAATGCAAAATAAGGTAAAATTTAGTACTAAATTATTTCTGAAATAAATGGAATTATTATTTGTTGCTCAACTCCCGATGCTCGATTCTTAAAGTTCTTTACGGTGAGTTTCAGACGCTTGATGGACAGATTTTTTAGAAAGTAGTTGTCAGACACTCCTATATAATTAAAACCAATGCAAGTGGCGAAGCTAAATCTAGGATGTTGATTATAGATGGTTAGTTGTACTAAAGCAAATTACTACAAACCATGAACTACAACGAATTAGTTTCGAATCTGCGTTACCATTGATATTTAATCATTTAACTTTATTAACACCAAAATCTCATTATACTAAAACCTTATTATCGATTAATTATAGATAATATGTGGGTATTAAGTAATAAATAGATTTATAAATAACTTCATAATTGGAATCAAAACTAATAATTTCTGGGATTAGATGGACAAGTATTCAATTTTCACTTGATACTTTGTTTTTAGATTTTCAATTGGATTAATACTTGCTAAATTACTTTTACCTTCCCAATTTGGTCTTATTGGGATGTGTTCAATTTTTATTGCAATAGCCGGGGCTGCTTCTGATATGGGCATGGGAGCGGCACTTATTCAAAATAAAAATAATGAAGAAGCTGAAAAAATGTATCCAACAGCTTTTTTTGGAGCGGTTTACTTTGGGGGATAGGCATATTCCTATTTATGAGTTTAGTAGTTGGGCCATTTGCCACCTACTTACAATGAACCTATATTGTTAAAGCTGATTACCTGTTTTAAGTATAGGATGTTTAATTAAACCTCTTGGACTAATTCAAACAGTTATACTAACTCGAGCTATGGATTTCAAAACCATTGCTAAAATTTTTAATCTACACACATTCTTGCCGGAGCACTTGCAATTATAGCTGCATTATTAAATTTTGGAGTTTGGGCATTAGCTATAAATAATGTTCTTGCTAATGTTTTAACAGTTCTCTTACTATTTTTCTCGACAAAGTGGATTCCTATTAGACAATGGAATAAACAACATTTCAAACAAATTTTTAGCTTTGGGGCTTATACAACTGGAACAGGTATATTTAGTTCACTAACTTATAATATTGATAACCTAATGATTGGAAAGATATTGGGAGCCTCATTCCTTGGTATATATACTCTTGCATTTTCATTAACAGAACAATTAAGGCAAATGATTAGTGGAATATTAAATAAGGTTATGTATCCGGTTTTTGGTAAAAGGCAGGACGATAAAGAAAAACTTAGTAGTTATTTTCTGAAAATTGTTAATTTTAACGCTATCCTTATTTATCCTTTAATGATCTTTTTTATTTTGTTTGCAGATGATATTATTATTGATTTCTTTGGGAAAAGATGGGAACTGACCATAATACCTTTAAAAGTTTAGCTATTGCTGTTATGTTTCATTTAATAGTGAATTCTTTTACTTCTCTAATCCGAGGACTAGGAAAACCTAAATTAGAAATGAAAATAATCATTGGTCTGACTATATTTATATTAGTGCCGGGTCTATTTATTGGGATTAACTTTTGGGGATTGGTAGGGGCAGCCTTTGCAATTCTATTAAATAAAATTGTGTTGACAATTATAGGAATGGCATACTTAGAAAAAAAGAAATAAATGTACATTTTATAAATATATTTAATGCAATTAAAAATGCACTTTATGCTATAATCATATCTTCAATGTTCATAATTTTACTTAGGGCAGTTTTTCATCATTACAATCAATATTAATTTTAATGCCACTTTATTTTATTATCTATCTGATTATTATTTATCATTTAGAAAAGTCAAATATTTATTTAATCTTAAATAAAATCATTTTAGGAAAATAATGAAACGAATTTTGGTGAAAATTTATTCATTTACAAAAGAGATTCAAAAACGAGGTTTTAGCCAAATTTTTTATAAATAACCCTTTTTTAGTTAGTTTTTATTATCTATTGTTCTCTAATGAGGACTTAAAAGGAACAGTACGCAGTACTGAAAGGTAAATTGAAACATTTACAAGAATATAAAAACAATAATTCTAATATTTATACCTTAATTAGAAATACACATCGAATTGAAAAAGGTTTATTAATGCGTCCTAGGCGAGAAACATTTGCATTAGGTTATATTGAAGAAACTGTAGATGCTTTTATAAATAATTGGCAATATAAAAAAATGGAAGAAGATGCTCAATTTAAGTGGTTCTTTGATATTTTAGATGAATGTTTGCATCTTCAGGTAATAACCCTATTATTAAAATACAGTCAACAAGATTTTATGAAAAAATAGGACGAATAAATGATTCTAAATTACAGAAATCGATCCCGTATTGTAGAAGTTTATCAAAAAGATCTAATATATTGTATGAAGATTTTTATACCTTAACACGTTATAGACGTTCTATCAGATGGTTTTTGGATAAGAAAGTCTCGCACGATTTAGTGGATAAGGCTATTCTTGCAGCAATTCAATCTCCTAGTGCTTGTAATAGGCAACCATTCGAATATAGAATTATTGATGAGCCAGGACTATTAAAAAAAGTTGTTAATTTACCAGGAGGTGCAAAAGGTTATGAGAAGGGAATTCCAATGATGGTTGTATCCATTGGAAATCTAGATGCATATTTTGATGAAAGAGATAGACATTTAATATATGTAGATACTTCTTTAGCAAATATGACCTTTATGTTAGCTTTAGAAACATTAGGATTGAGTAGTTGTTCTATAAATTGGCATGATATTGAATCCCTTGAAAAGAAAATGCAAGATGTTTTGAAATTAGAGAGTCATCAACGCGTTATTATGTGTATTGCAGTTGGTTATCCGGATTTAGATGGTAAAGTGGCTTGTTCAGAAAAAAAGAGTTTAAATGTTATTAGAAAATATAACTGACAAGAGATATTATGAAAATTCAAATAGATGGAGCTAATACATTAAATAAAGGTTCAGAACTTATCTTGCTGTTTTTAGAGCAAATCGAAAGCAAGATTCCTAATGCAATTGTACATTATAATTCAAATCAGATTGGTGAAAAAAAATTAAATATTAAATCTGATCTAATAATTAAAAAAAGGTGGGCTTTTGTAAAATATTCTAAGTATCCTGTTGCCATATTAAAACGGTTAAATTTTCCATTTACTTTTTCACTTCAAAATATGGGATTAAAAATATTGATCTGTTATTAGACATATCAGGTTTTCAATTTTCAGATCAATGGAATTATTCTGAAAAAGAATTAAAAATATTAGAGAAATATTTTAAAAACTTAAAGTTCAAGGCACTAAAATAATTCTCTTGCCTCAGGCATTAGGACCTTTTAAACTTCTATTTGGGGAGAAAAACAGTTGAAATTCTTAATAGATATGTTGATAATATTATGGCAAGAGATAAAATTTCATATAATTATTTCATTGAAGCTGGTGGAATTTTAAATAAAACAAATATTGTTGCCTGATTTTACTTCACTAGTTAGTGGTGTATTCCCAGAAGAATATTCATCGATTAGAGGAAAAGTCTGCTTAATTCTGTAATAAAAAAATGATTACTCATACTAATTACGATGTATCAAATTATTATAAATTTTTAAAAATAATTATTAAAGCTTTGGAAAGAGAAGGAAAAGAAATTTTTCTATTAAACCATGAGGGTAATGAAGATTTATATATTTGCAAAGAGATTAATAAAAAGTTTAATAATAAATATACAATAGTTTCTAATTTGAATGCTAAACAAATAAAAGGTGTAATAGGAGCTTCCTTTTTTGTAATTTCTTCAAGGTATCATGGTCTAGTTAGTGCTTTAAATCAAGGAATCCCTTGCTTAGCGACTAGTTGGAATCATAAATATGAAATGTTATTGGAAGAATACAACCAGAAAGATAAAATTTTAAATTTGAACAAACCTGAAGAGATATACCCTAAAATAAAGCATATAATTGATTCTCACAATCATATCAAAAAAATATTAGAAAATTGTAAAGAGAGAAATATCATTGCAAATCAATATATGTGGAATAATATATGGAAAATATTAAAGGTATAATTAAAATTAATATATTTTTTATATATTATTAACCCTTAGATACAGTAATATTAGGTAAATTTATTTCATTTATAAAGTGTCAAAATAAAACATGATATTTTTCAAATAATAGTAATTCATGAATATATTATTTATAACACACTATAGTGCATTATATGGTGCTAACCGTTCATTATTATCATTATTAGAAGGTTTAAAGGAAATGATGTTAATCCAATAGTCTTTTTGCCATATGATGGACCATTTTTGGAAGAATTAAAAAAAGAAATATACCTTATTATAAAATAAAATTTAGATCATGGATGGCTCAAAAGGATTATTTATTTACGATAAAGGCAATAATCAGATTTTTAATAAATTTAATTATTATTCCAAAACTATGTTTTAAGGTTTTAAAGTATAGAACCTTCTATTATTTATTCTAATTCTTCTGTTACACCTATTGGAATATATCTTTCTTTGATTCTTGGATACCGCATATCTGGCATATACGTGAACTTGGTAAATTGGATTATAATTTTGATTATGATTTTGGTCAGAAATATTTCTTTTATATGATGAGAAAATCAGATGCTATTGTTATAATTTCAAACTATGTAAAAAATCTATTATTTAAAGGTGATTGGGATAATATAAATATTATATCAAATGGTGTTTTTTCGGTGAAAAATCTTGATTATAAGCTGGATAAAAAAATTAAAGAAAATGATAGTTTCACTTTTGTAATGATGAGTGTTGTTGACCCATCTAAAGGTATCCATGAAGCAATCCAAGCAATTGGATTACTATGGAATGATGTAAAAAATATAAGATTGAATATTTATGGTGACTATAAAAATAAAACTTATAAAGAACAATTAGATAATATAATTAGAGAATCCAATTTATCAACTTTAATTAATTTTATGGGATTCGTTAATAATCCATTTGAAATATATAAGAACAGTGATGCAGTGTTGGTATGCTCTAGATATGAAGCATGGGGAAGAGTAGCAGCTGAGGCCATGATATCAGGCGTTTCCTGTAATTGCTCTAAATAAAGGTGGCACAAAAGAAATAATAATAAATAATTTCAATGGATTATTGTATAATAATATCAATGAAATGTTAGAATGCATGAAATTCGTAATAAAGAATAAAAATATTGTAAATAAATTGACAAAAAATGCACAAGTTTATTCTCTGAACAATTTTAGTGTAGAACAATATACAAAAAATATATTGAATGTAATTAACAAATTAACATTGATTAAACATTGAACATTTTGATCTTTAGTTGGTGCTTTATCAAGAAATTTTGATCCATTTTTACATAAAAATTATAACCTGTTTTTTATAATGATAATATTTATTTTACTTCTAATTTCACTTGTTCTATGGTCACCTACAGTTTTACTTTTATTCCCATTTAACTTAAATATAGTAACATTTTTACTACATATTTTTGTAATATTTTTTTTATATTTTAAGCATAAAAGAAGATTTTCAAAAATTTTATTATTTTTATCATTATCATATTTTTGCTGTGTTACTTTTTCAATACTTATCAATAATAACCCTACCTATATTACTAGAACTATATGGTTTATAACTTCCTTAATGATCATTAATTTTATAAGTAAAAAAGAAATAAACAAATTTATTGATATTTATTCACAATTTGTTTTAATATTATTAATAACTTCTTTAATAGGATTTATATATGCATTATTGGGTGGAAAACCGATTTTTATAATCGATTACAGATCATATAATCATTTATATTTATATTTTACTACTTTTACTAATAGTGTCTCAGGCAATGTTATTAGAGTAGCAGGTATTTATGATGAACCAGGAGCATTTACTTTTATTATATGGATAAATATTATATTAAGAGATCAATACAAAAAAAATGAAAAATTAACTTTATTAATCCTGTTTTTAAGTAATTTAACTTTAAGTTTAATCGGTATAATTTTTACTATATTCTATATTTTTTATAAATATATTTTTATTAATAAAAATAAGAAACTACTTAAAATAAGTACTTTAGCATTTTTATTGTTATTATTGTACAATTATTTAGAATCAGAACCAGAGTTTAATTTTCTGTTTGAACTATTTAATTATGATCCGGGTAAAGGTTTATTGGTAGGTGATAATAGGACACCAGAAGTTGATAATTTTTTAAAATATTTAATAAGGAAATTTTATTATTTGGTGAAAGTTCATTTTCATTTTATAGAAGGGCAATAGGTTCTATAGCTGCAAATCCTTTTACGCCTATCTATTACAATGGAATAATCGTTTCATGGTTTTATTATTTTATTGTCTTATTACTTTTAATAAACGCTATACGATATAAAAATATTTATTTTCTACTCATTTTTATTAATATTACAAAGACCTTACGTAATGGAAAATGGATATGCACTATTAATTTTATTTGCCTTTAGAGCAATATCAGAAGAAAATAATATAAAATCATTTTTGTATAAAAAAAACAATAAGTATGCTTACAATAATTACAGCTACAAAAAATTCGATAAAACACATAAGCAAGCTTGTTTATAGTTTACAGAACCAAACAAGTAATGATTTTTGTTGGATTATTATTGATGGAAATTCACAAGGTGGAACTGTAGAATATTTGAAAATATTACAGTCAATTGAACTTACAATAATTTCGCAAAATGACTTCGGAATTTATGATGCACTTAATAAAGGGATAAAACTTTGTGGGACAAAATACTATTTAATATTAGGAGCAGATGATATACTTAAACCTGATGCAATCGAATATCTTAATTTTACAATTGATAAAAAGGAATTTGATATTTTGAGTTGTAATTTAATAATTAATAAAAAAATAGTTACAATAAGTAAAAAGCCTATATGGTTTGTTTGTCATAAAGCCCTTGTATCTGAACATTCTGTGGCAACACTATTTAAAACAGACTTACATAAAAGATATGGTTTATATACAAATAAATATCCAATTGCAGCTGATATGTTCTTTTTATTAAAAGTTTATTTAGGAGGAGCTAAATTTATTTATTCACAACATATTTTAGGTGAATTTGGAATTAAAGGTATTAGCTCCCGACAGCATTTAGAAGTTATTTGTCAACAAGCTTGTGGAATGGTTGAGCTGGGTTATAGTAAATACTTACAATTATTATTATTAACTTTATGCTTAATTAAATTATTAATAAAAAAAGAGAATTTTAATTGAGTAATATTGATATTTTACATATATATACTGGTACTGCAGGTATATCTGGAACTTATTTACATTCTATATACAAAAATTTAAATTTTAAATATAAACAAGAATGTATTACAAATTATTACTATCCTTTTGAGGAAGGTAAAAAGATTTTTTTTAAGAATTCCGAATTAACGGGTGGAAAATATTATAAAAATAGGAGAACAAGATTGATTTATAGATATTATGAATTAACATCGGGATTTATATATGTAATAGTCTATATTTTGAAAAATAATGTAAAAAAAGTTAATTATTCTTTAATAATGTCTTTAAAAATTCAAATATATTTTTTATTAGTTTTGAGGAAATTTCTGAGAACTAAGATAATAATTACGTGTCATGATATTATCCCATTTGAAACAACATATTCGAATAGGAATAAAAGTTTTATAGTATTTAGTAAAATATACCATTTAGCTGATTTTCTTATCGTCCATAATAAAAGTTCATTTATCAATCTCAAAAATTTCTATAACATTAATGTGGATAAAATATTTTTTCATCATTTCCCTATTATGGATAGTTCATTGATATTTCCATTGGTGCCTAAAAGTAATAATAAAATTAAATTTCTTTTTATAGGACATTTACGTAAAGAAAAGGGGCTTAATATTTTAATTGAGGCATGGGAACTGTTATTCCACGAAGATTTAAATATTAGTCTAACAATAGCAGGGAATAAACCCCCAAATGTGGAATATGAATTTGAAAAGTTGAAGACTAAAAATTGCACGATTTATAATGATTATGTAGATGATAAGACGTATCATAGATTATTATGTGAATCTAACTATGTTATTTTACCATATTTAAGTGGAACAAATACAGGTATTATATCAAGTGCAATTAGTGTAAATACCGTTCCAATAACAAGTGATTTACCGATGTTTCTAAATAATTCTTTGGTATTTCCTCTAAGATATCTTTAAAAGTGGAGATGTAGCTGATTTGGTGAAAAAATTAAAAGAAGTTATTTCCAGAAATGAAACATATGATGAAATTATTAATATTTGTCAAATTAAAAAAAAGAATTATCAAATAGATTATTCAAAAAGTCTTATTGATTGTTATAATCATATAGATAATTATCCGGCCTATGAGCAATATTATCATTTATTAAAATTATTTTGCTTCTCAATTTTTTTAATTAAAATGAAAAATCTTCTATCATTTTGGGAAGATCATCTTCCTGATAAAGAAAATTATTTGTTAAGCAAAAATAGTTATGATATTTCTAATCTTGAATGTTCCTTTTATTTATCAAATATTAATACCGCTAAAGCTCACTCAATAATTTATGAACCTGGCATCATTACCAATTTTTATTTAAAAAGTTATGATATTATATCATTATGCAATAATCATATTACTGATGGAGGAATAGAAGCAATAAATTTTATTGAAAATGAGTTAAAAAAAAATGATGTTAAACCTATTGGCACGAAGAAAAATATTTACATTGATTTAAAAATTTCAAACCGTATTATTAGAATAGTTTCTTGTATGATTAATTCAGATAAATATTCAAGTTATCTAATCGATGTTAATGAAGTATTAAGTAAAAGTTCCAAATTAAGAAAAGGATGTTCTTTTTTGATTTTATATATACATTGGGGTTATGAATCAGAATATATCCCTTTGCCAGAACCTTCCATTGTAAAATTAGCAAAAAAACTAATTGATAATGGGATTGATTTAATTATAGGGAGCCATCCTCATATTCCACAAGTATATGAAATCTATAAAAATAGACATATTTATTATTCCATCGGGAATGCTAATTTTAAATTTATAGAGGGAGAAAAATATAGTCTTACACATATTGGTGTTGTAATAAATATGGATATAAATGAAAATAATTTTTTTATAGATAATAAATGTTTCAATATTGATGAAGTTGGAAATGTTACTAATTTCAATAATCTAATATTGAAGAGATATTCGTGTGTTAATAATAAATGTTATTTTTTAAATTATTACTTTTATGCGAGTGAAACGTATCTGAAAAAAAATATTCAATCTTTCTTGATAAGAGTAAAAAAGAATGGGATAAAACAATTAATAATATTCATCGGGTGGTTACTTTTTCCAAAAACTATTATTTATATGTTATTTTATATTATCTCTTCTATATTCAAGTTTATTAAAAAGACAGAAGAATTTTATCCCTTCTTAAATAATAAAGAAAGATGAGAAAATAATTGTTTGAAAAACTTTATAATTATTCGCCTATATCTCTTCAAAATTTTTTTATACGATATCAAACAAAGAAAATTTGTAGAACACGATATAATAAAGATTTCTTTAGATTTTTAAATAAATATAAAGCAAGAGAGTTTTATAACAATTTAGAGCTAGAAAATTTGAATTTAATAAGTATCAAAGATTTTTTTTTTTTTAACTTTAAACAAGGATGGATTTGATATTTATGATAATCTGGATGATAAACTAGTAAATGTAGTAAAAAATATTCCCATAATTAATAAAGAAGCTGTAAAAATATATAATAAACAAATAAAAAATAATAAATTCAAAGATATATCCATTAAAGCTCATACAAGTGGAACAACGGGAAGTGGATTAAAATTTATAACAACACTAACGGCACATCAAGAACAATTTGCTGTTTGGTGGAGATATCGTAATTGGCATGGAATAAAATATAACACAGCTTGTGGATATTTTGGTGGAAGAAGAATTGTTCCTATCAAACAAAATAAGCCACCTTTTCATAGATTTGTTTTATCCACAAACCAACTAATCTTTAGTGCATATCATATTAATGAAAGTAATATTAAAGAATATGTGAATGTTTTAAATAAATATAAACCCCAATGGATTCATGGTTATCCTTCTATAATATCATTAATTTCTTCTTTAATGTTAGAGCAAAATTTAAAATTAAATTACAACGTTAAATGGATAACGACAGGAGCAGAAAACCTTTTAGAAAATCAAACATTATTAATTGAAAAAAACTTTGGTTTGAAGCCAGTACAGCATTATGGCCAGGAGAAGGAGTTGCAAATATATCAGAATGCCCTAAAGGTTATTTACATGTTGATGAAGATTACAGCTTTGTTGAATTTATTCCTTTGATTGATAATCAGTTTAGAATAGTAGGTACCAACTTTACGAATATAGCTTTCCCATTGTTAAGATATGATACAGTGGATATTGCTACAATAACTGGTAAAATATGTGATTGCGGAAGAACAGGCCGAGTGGTAGATAAGATAGATGGCAGATCAGAAGATTATATTGTATTAAAAAATGGAGCTAAGATAGGAAGGCTGGATCAGATCTTTAAAGATTTAGTAAATATAAAAGAAGCTCAGATTTATCAAAGAGAAAAAGGTAAAATTGAGATAAAAGTTGTAAGAAATAAAGAGTACAGTTCGTGTGATGAAATCATTGATTGTGGAAATAAAAAATTATTTAGGGAATATAGATTTTGATATCAATTATATTGATTCAATAAAAAAAACGAATTCTAATAAATTAAGATTTGTTGTTTCGGATCTGAAAGACTAAAAAAAAAATTGAAAAAATTACAACAATTGAAAGTTTAGTTGATTATTGAATAAGAAAAGGGTTTAGAATAGAAAATATTTACATTATTTATATGAAACAAATAATTCAAGATTTAAAGAACGGTAAAACAATATTAGAAGAGGTTCCTTCTCCGCAAGTTAAAAAAGGAAATATTTTAATTAAAACTAAAAGAAGCTTAGTTTCATTTGGTACAGAAAGGATGCTCGTTGAATTTGGGAAGAGTAATTTAATATCAAAAGCAAAGCAGCAGCCGGATAAAGTAAAGCAGGTGATGGATAAAATTAAAACAGATGGATTAATGCCTACACTTGAAACTGTTTTTAAAAAATTAGATGAACCTTTGCCATTAGGTTATTGCAATGCGGGTGAAGTAATTGCAATCGGTGAAGGTGTAAAAGAATTTAAAATTGGAGATAGAGTTGCATCAAATGGTAATCATGCAGAAATAGTGAGTATACCGGCAAATTTAGCAGCTAAAATACCGGATAATTTAACTTATGAAGAAGGTGCATTTACAGTTATCGGTGCAATTGCCTTGCAGGGTATCCGTTTAGCTAATCCTACTTTCGGTGAAAATATTGTTGTAATTGGATTAGGACTGGTTGGTTTAATTACAATCTCAACTACTACATGCTAATGGATGCAATGTAATAGGTTTTGATTATGATAATTCAAAAGTTAAATTGGCTGAAAAGTTTGGAGTTAAAGCATTTCCTGTAACTAATAAAAATGAACAAGTCAATATAGTTGAAGATTTAACAGACAGTGATAGGTGCTGATGCTGTAATAATAACTGCATCAAGTAAAAGTAATGATATAATTTCTGCTTCAGCCCAGATGAGCAGAAAGCGGGGACGAATTGTTTTAGTGGGTGTAACAGGACTGGATATCAGCAGAGATGATTTTTATAAAAAAGAATTGACTTTCCAGGTGTCATGTTCATACGGTCCCGGAAGATATGATGATAATTATGAACAGAAAGGAATTGATTATCCTCTTCCTTATGTAAGATGGACGGAAAAAAGAAATTTTGAAGCTGTTTTAAATGCTATTTCAACAGGAAAGCTGGATGTAAAATCTCTTAATATCGGAAGTAGTACCGTTAGCTGAATATAATCGTATTTATAATAATATGAAAAATGGTTCAATAGCATCTATTTTATCATACCCGGAAACTACTGATAATAAAAGCAGCATTAAAATTTAATGATAAGAATTATCAATACTACAAAAGGAATTTTAGGTATAATAGGTTCAGGGAATTTTACAAGCATGATGATTGTTCCCACACTTAAAAAAATTAAATGCGGATATGAAATATATCTGCAGTTCTAAAGGGCTTATCAAGCACTACTCTTGCAAAAAAATATGGAATTGCATTCAGCAGTACGGATTATCAAACGGTGATTAATGATCCGGAAGTTAATTCTGTAATAATAACTACGCGTCATAATCAGCATGCATCAATGGTTATTGAAGCTATTGAAAGCGGGAAAGCATGTATTTGTGGAAAAGCCATTAGCATAACTGAAGAACAGCATTAATATTAATACATTCAAGACATATAATTGATAGCAGCAAATGTATAATTCAAATGTCATCTGTTATGGTTGGATTTAACCGAGGTTTTCTCCATTTATGTAAAGGCTAAAGAAATATTTGATCTTGGATAATAATCCTATCAATGTAATTGCTACTATGAATGCCGGATATATTCCACAGGATGTGTGGGTTCAGGATATGGAAACTGGCGGAGGAAGAATTATAGGTGAAGCTTGTCATTATGTTGATTTGATTTCTTATTTAACAGGAAGTAAAATAATTTCAGTGCATATGAGTGCATTAGGGGAAAATCCGTCTGTAAATACTGATAATGCTATAATCACATTAAAATATGAGAATGGTTCTCAAGGAGTTATTAATTATTTTTCAAACGGCAGTAAAGCATACTCAAAAGAGAGGATTGAGATTTTTGGCAGCGGAAAAACATTAATAATTGATAATTTCCGTGAGATGAGAGGTTATGGAATTAAGGGATTTAAGAAATTAAAGGGGAAACAGGATAAAGGGCATTATAATCAGTTTAAGTCGTATCTGAATTTTCTTAAGAACGGGGGGGATCCATTGATTCCTTTTGATTCAATCATAAATACTACCAAAGCTACTTTCGCTGCGATCGAGTCGCTTAAAACAGGGGGCGTGGTAAAATTATGAGTTTAATAGAACGCGGATGACGCTGATTTTTATGATTTACGCTGATCATAAGAATCATAAAAATCCTAGTCCATTTATAAGGGTGTCTATTAGATCGTACCGGGAGTGATTGTTGATTGGTTAATTTTGAATGAGCAGCATTATTGAAAGTATTTATTTGGAAAAGTAATAAAAAAATTCTAACATTACTTTATGTAATTTTAATAAAGAAAACGAAATGGATAAAATATTTATAGAAATTCCTGAGAATATAATAAGAAGTGTAAAAATACCACCGGGCGAAATAAATGAACGACTGAAACAGGAGCTTGCAGTAAGGTTATATGATCAAGGCATATTAACATTTGGTAAAGCACGTGAATTAGCAGGAATGCTAAAGTGGGATTTTTATAAACTTTTGGGGAAAAAGGAAATCAACAGAAAATACGATATTGAAGAATTAAAGAGAGATTTAGGAACTTTGGAGACCCTTGGTTGAAAATTGTGTCAAATTCTTCAGTTTTGATTTCTTTATCTTCTATCGGCAGATTATCCATTTTAAAGAACAATTTTGAAAAAATTTTTATTCCTCATGCTGTCTGGGATGAAGTAGTTATTCATGGCAAAGGAGAACCTGGTGCGGGAAAAGTAAGAAATGCCAATTGGATAGAAATTAAAAAAGTAAAAAATACAAATCTAATTTCAGCTTTAAATGAGACTTTAGATTTAGGAGAAGCTGAAGCAATAGCTTTATCTTTAGAATTATCTGCTGATTTAATTTTACTTGATGAGAAAGACGCAAGGTTAATATCCGTTAAATATGGTATTAAACCTTTAGGAACGGTTGGTATATTAATAAGAGAAAAAAGAAAAGGCAGGATTGTCAGCTTAAGAAAAGAGCTGGATTCGGTTGATTAATGAAGGAAATTTTAGGATTTCAACTGATATTTACAATCTTGCATTAAAAGAGGTAGGGGAATAACCAATCAAATTAAACTTGGCTTTTTATCTTTCACTTTGGATACCATTCATAAAATCAAACTATATTTTTATACTATAAAATATCTGCGACCTGTACAAATGTATGGCAGAATATTTTCAGTTTTTAAAAATAAATTACATTTAATAAATATACCCTTCGTACCTGATAATCTTAAACCATCCCTTACATTTAAAACCACATTTATTCATCATGATCCCTGGAATAAAAGAGATGATTTAATAGAAGGAAAATTTACTTTCTTAAATCAAACTGAGACTCTTGATTTTCCACCAAATTGGGAAACTGACACCAATATTAAACTGCTCTGGTTATTTAATTTACATTATTTTAATTATCTAAATCTTTTAAGTGAGAAAGAAAGAATTCAGATTTGTTATGATTGGATAGATAAGAACGGATTTGGACAGGGTGCAGGATGGCATCCGTATGTAATTTCATTGAGACTCATAAGCTGGTGTAAAAATGGTTTTAATGATGAAAAAATTAAATAAAAGTATTTATCTGCAGGCAGCATATTTATATCGTAATTTAGAATATTATCATCCTGCAAACCATTACTTAGAAAATGCAAGAGCTTTAATATTTGCCGGATCATACTTTAGAGAACAAGGAGAAGCTCAAAAATGGTTAAAGAAGGGGGTAGATATATATTTAAAAGAGACTTCAAAGCAAGTTTTAAATGACGGCGGATATTTTGAAAAAAGTATTATGTACCATTCAATAATGCTTGAAGGTTATCTTGATATTATAAATATCTTGCTGGAACAGCATGTTAATTATAGTTTCTTTAAGGCTAATGCAGCTAAAATGCTGGAATTCCTTATGGCTGCAACACATCCGGATGGATATATTTCATTGTTCAATGATTCTACGCAGGAAATAGCTCCTTCATCAAAAGAATTAATTGATTACGCAAAAAGGTTGAATTTATCCACATCAGAGTTGGAAAAGTCATCCAGCCATTCAAATAATCAACCGATTACTCAAACATTTCCTACATCCGGCTATTATATTTATAAAAATAATAATGTTTATTTAATAATTGATGGCGGTTCAATTGGACCTGATTTTATACCTGCACATGCACATGCTGATATATTTAGTTATGAACTATCTATTGGTGGTGTTCAGTTTATAGTTGACTCCGGAGTTTATGAATATAATTCAAGTGAAATGAGAAAGTATGTTAGAAGTACTAAAGCACATAATACAGTTTCTATAGATGGGATAGATCAGGCTGAATGCTGGGGCAGTTTTAGAGTTTCAAGAAGATATAAACCTTTTGATGTATTGTTTCAAGAAAATAATGATGCGGTTTTTTTCGAAGGAAAGTTCGGCGGTTATGCAGAATTGATTGGTGATAATTTAGTTCATCATAGAAAAGTTGAGATTGATAAGGGAAAATCTGTCATATCGATTGAGGATAATGTTAAGGGTAATGGTGAGCACCTGGTGGAAAGTTTCATCCATCTTCATCCGGATGTAAAAGTTATTGAGGATGAGGATAATTTAATTTTAAGTAGAAATGGAGTTGAAATTATATTATCCATTTTAAATTCTGTACGTTCTATTGAAAACGGCTGGTATTGTCCTGAATTTGGAAAGAAGATTGAAAATAAAGTTATCCGGATTTATTCAAATAAAGTACCTGGCAAGTTAAGCTATAGGTTGTTTGTAATAATTAGTAATGGTTTATATATGTGCTGTTCCGGAATTATGAATATCAAGAAAAGAGCTTAGAATTATGAATACAAAAAGAAAAAAGATATTGTTCTTAACTCATTATTTCCCACCGGAGGTTAATGCCCCTGCAAACAGAACTTATGAGCATTGTAAATTATGGGCTAAGGATATTGATGTAACAGTTATTACAAACTTTCCTAATCATCCCGATGGAAAAATATTTGCAGGATATAAAAATAAACTAATACAAAAGGAAAATATTGACGGGATCAATTTAATTAGATTGTGGACGTTTATAACTCCTAATGAAGGGTTTTTATTAAGGACATTAAATTATATAATATATATGGTCTTAGCGATTGTATATGTAACATTTTCACGAATAAAATTTGATCTGGTAATAGCAACTACTCCCCAGTTTTTCTGCGGACTTGCAGGTAAATATATTTCAATTTTTAGAAAAAAACCTTTGATTTTGGAATTAAGAGATATTTGGCCGGAATCAATTGTTGCCGTTGGTGCTTTAACAAACAGGAAGAGTTATTAATTTTTTTGAGAAACTTGAGATAAGTCTTTATAAGCATGCAACAAAAATAATTTCGGTAACAAAATCATTTAAGGAGAACTTAGTTAATAGAGGCATTCCTCCGGAAAAAATAGATATAGTTTATAATGGGGTATCTATAGATTTATTTAATAATCATACTGAAATAGACAATAAAGAACTTCTAGAGTATCTAAGGGATGGTTTTAAGATTGGGTACATAGGTACAATTGGTATGGCGCATTCTATAATTACATTAGTCAATGCAGCAAAGCAGCTAAAAGATACTGACATAAAATTTATTATTGTTGGTTCAGGTGCCAATAGAGAAGCAATTGAAGAAGAAATAAGAAAATATAATTTAAATAATATTAAGATTTTTCCCCTTCAGCCCAAGAAAGATATACCTGCTATAATTAATTCACTGGATTTATTTTGTGTTCACTTGAAGAAAAATAAATTATTTGAAACAGTAATACCTTCAAAAATCTTTGAAGGTATGATGATGAAGAAACCTATTTTGATGGGAGTTGAAGGAGAGAGCCGTAAAATAATTGAAGATGCTAACTGCGGACTGCCATTTGAACCTGAGAATAGTGATGATTTAGTTAATGGGGTAATGAAGTATAAGAATGATGTGAATTTAATCTCTGAGCATGGCAGGAATGGATATGTTTATGTTAAAGAAAATTTCAACAGGGGTAAATTAGCCGAAAAATATCTCGGTATTATCCTTTCATGCAATTAATAATATGAAAACAAAGTTATTTTTTTTTATTATAATAACTGTTTCTTCTTTCACCATAATATATGCACAGCCTGTTTTTGAACCGGTTAACAGCAGTGTTTATAGTTTTTTAGAAAGATTAACAATAAAGGATATTATTAATTATCATGACGACATAAAACCGGTTTCCAGAAAAGAGATTGCAAGTTTTCTTATAAATGCAGAAAAGAATTCAGCTTTAACTGAAGTTGATAAAAAAGATTTGAAGTTTTATGAAGAGGAATTTGCCGATGAAATAGATATGATTACCGGTAAATCATTATTTAATCTTCCTTCAACTGAATGGTTGTCTTCCAATAGAACCGGAAGATTTAGGTTATTTAATTACAGAGATTCTAACTTTTTCAATTTATATTGACCCGGTTTTAGGTTTTGAAGGGGGGAGCCTTTACGGTTCTTCTTATACACATCGATGGAATGGAGTGTCGTTTTTTGGTTATGCAGGGAGCAATTGGGGATTTTCAATGAGTTTTAATGATAATGAGGAAACAGGGAGATATATTGATTCTACAAGATTATTTTCTCCCGCGCCTGGTTTTAATTTAACAAAAAGGGGTAAAAACAGTATTCAATATGATGATGTACAGGGGGATGTTACATATTCATGGAATTCCGGAAGCATTTCTGCCGGCAAATATTATTTGAATTGGGGAAGCGGTAAGGGGGGACAATTGATACTTTCAGATAAAGCACCGAGTTTCCCATTAATACAATTCGAATTTTCACCGGTAAGCTGGCTTCGATTTACTTATTTTCATGGCTGGCTTAAATCTAATGTAGTTGATTCATCATCTATAAGAGCTACGGCAGTCATTGGCAGAGAGAATATTGATGAAGTTCCTAAATTCATTGCCGCACATATGCTCTCTTTTTATCCTAATGATGAATTTACTTTTTCTATTGGTGAATCAATTGTGTATAGCGATAGACTTCAACCGGTTTATTTTATACCTGTTCTTTTTTTCAGGGTAGCAGACCATTATTTATCTTCAAAGGATACACACAGTAGTTCTGGAAATGCGCAAATGTTTGCGGATGCATCTTATAAAAACCTTGCTCTGAGGACAAAATTTTACGGTACTTTTTTTATTGATGAATTATCTCTTGAGTCTGTTTTTAAAGGCGGAAATCTTTCGGCTATTGCATTCACTTTAGGATTTGAGAGTGTTGACCCTATTATAAAAAATTCTTCTTTTGTACTGGAATACACAAGAATAAATCCTTTTGTATATATGAATTCAAATGATGCTCAGTTGTATACAAACAATGGTTATCAACTGGGACATTGGATTGGGAGCAATGGTTACCAGGTTTATGCTTCATATAAGCAGAGCATTCGCAAGGGGGTTTTATTTTCGATTATCAGGAAATTATATAGTAAAAGGACAAAAGGAATTGCCGGAGCAGCAATACCATACTCCATATCCATCATTTTTGTATGGACCGCATAAAGATTATAAGGATATTAAGTTAGAACTGTCATATGAGATAATTCATAAAGCTTTTATAAACGGATATTATGAATTTTCGGATATTCATGATGATGAGCCTTTACGAACACCGGATTTTATGCTGGGTAAGAAAAGTTCATTTGGGGCGGGGGTTTCGTATGGGTGGTAAAATTAGTCATTGGTCTTTCGCTTCGCTGTCATTAGTGGGAAGGAAGGAAAAAAGATTCAAGTAGGGAAAAGAGAGGCGGGGGGAGTTTCATCATTGGATCATCGCAATGAATTGCGGTGTTAATCTTTCAAGATAAAGGACTAAATGTTCTATTAATTTACTGTTCAACTGCTAAAAAAAGATACGAAATAGCGTAGGTTTTTGGCCATTTCTTCCTTTCTGCGCCACTTTTTTTTATTACCCCATAGTTTATACCCTTCCTTCTTAATAAAAACTCCCTCAACCAAAAGACAACAACCAACATCCCGCTCACGAATCAAATCTCCTTAGTTAAACTCTTAATTACAGTATTTAAAATTTTGAATAATAATGATTATATTGCGATATGATTTCAAAAGAAGAGATAAATAGAAAAATCAAAGCTGCTTTTTGGGATTATAATATTGATCCTCATGATATCTATTTAATAGCTTTAGGTAAAAAGGAAAGAGCAGGATTTTTTACAAAGGAAAGAATTTTAATTCGTTTATTAGAAAGATTAAGCTGGTATGAACTAATTGACCTATTCGGTAAGGAATTTTTAATAAGGAATCTGGAATCATCAATAATAAGGAAAATTAGGAACCAAGGTATACGGAACAGGTATGAGCTCATTAGAAGAATACTACAGGGAGAGGTTGTATCCAATACAGGATGGAGTCTTCAAAATCGTAAGAGACTTAAATCTTCCGTTTTATCTCACAGGTGGTACGGCACTTAGCCGGTTTTATTTTAACCATCGATATTCAGATGATTTAGATTTCTTTGTTAATGAAGATCCAAATTTCAAGGTTTATGTTAAATCTTTTTTAGAATATTTCAACAAACCTGCTCGTGACATTAATTTTAAATTAAATATTGAGAGAATTAATATTACGGATAATTTTTCTCAGTTTTTTATTTATACAGAAGAAAATGAACTAAAAATTGATTTTGTGAATGATTTAGCAGTAAGATTTGATAATATTTTAAATGATAAACATTTCGGTAAAATAGATAGTTTAAGAAATATCTTATCAAATAAAATTTCAGCATTATACCGATTTGAAATAAAGGATTTTGTAGATATACGCTGCATAGCCAAAAACTATAGATTCAATTGGCGTGAATTGATAAACGAGGCGAAGCAAAAAGAGGGTTCAGTTGATCCGCTGGAAATTTTTAATCTATTTAAATCATTTCCTTTCGAAAACTTAAGTGCCATAAAATGGATTAAACCGGTAGATTATAATCGAATAAAAGAAGATTTTTTTATAATAGCAGAAGATATAGTAGTCGGCAGTGATAATTCATTGATTTAATTCTTAATTTTTTTTCACTAAACCCTGCTTAAGAAGGATCAGAAAGATTAGAGGTCAGAAGTCAGAGAGCAGAACAAATAATTTATAATTGATATTCTAAAATATTTATTTTCAAGTAATACTATCTTAAAATTATTGTGAAAAAACTAATATTTGATAGACATGCAAGGCATAGAATGAAATGGCGAAAAATTTCGGAAGAAGATCTATGAAGATAAAGCCGGTGTCTCTTTATCTCTTTCTATCCATGGATGAATCTCCATTGGATAAAGAGACTGTGTGAAATTTTATTTCACCCCTCCGGGGTTTTGGGTATTAATTTTATTTATTGTATCTACAAAAATGTCACCCCTCCGGGGTGAAAGTCAACTATCCGGGGGATATTTCATTTTTTTCGGAAAATAATATATCCAAAAGTATACGGTATTGAGTTATTTTAATATTTACTTACCTTATTTATATATTATATATACTCTTGTTTAAGATATTTATAAAATTTTAGCATGGAAGGAAATAAAGAAATCTATTCGGCCATAAAGAGTTTTGTCGATCAGTAGAGAGAAGTTGCTTGACGAGGATGATGAGATGATCATTCACCTAAAATGCTTGTAAATTTAATTTTAATATTTAATAAAGAAGATAAGTGAAATGGAAGATTTAATTAAAAGAATTACCATTGATCCAAATATATGTAATGGTAAACCAATAATAAGAGGAATGAGAATTACCGTCTCAACTATTCTCGAATACTTAGCAGCCGGTCAAACTGTTGAAAATATTTTGAAGGCCTATCCAATTCTTGAATATAATGATATAAAGGCTTCTCTGGAATCCACCGAAATCTTTGTTATAGACAAAATGCAAACGACAGACTATTTATCTACCGACAAGCATTATTGAAAATATTTATTTGGGAAAGTAATAAAAAATTATAACATTACTTTAAGGAAACTAAGTGGATAAAATATTAATAGAAATTCCTGAGAATATAATAAGAAGTGTAAAAATACCACCGGGCGAAATAAATGAACGACTGAAACAGGAATTGGCTATAAGGTTATATGATCAAGGCATATTAACATTTGGTAAGGCACGTGAACTGGCAGGAATGTTAAAGTGGGATTTTTTTAAACTTTTGGGGAAAAAGGAAATCAATAGAAAATACGATATGGAAGAAGTAAACAGAGATCTAGAAACTTTGGAGACCCTTGATTGAAAATTGTAAATTTTTCAGTTTTGATTTCTTATTCTTGCTGTATAAACCTGGTAAAATATTTTCCATTTTTAGAAATGAGAAAAGAGAGATGAAAGACTATCATATAAATATATTATACAGTGATGAAGATGGGGGATATATTGCAGACATACCGGATTTAAAATTTTGTTCAGCTTTTGGTGAAACACCGGATGAAGCATTAAAAAATGTGATCGAAGCTAAAAGGGCGTGGTTACAGTCAGCAAGAAGAAATAAAAAAGCTATACCAAAACCGAAATACCGCCCAGCTATTTACAGGCTTTCTTCTTAGAATTTCCTCAAACATATGGTTCTTCTTATTCTCATAGGTGGAATGGAGTTTCGCTGTCAGAAATAGTCATTGGTCATTAGTCATTACGCTTCGCTGTCATTAGTGGGAATAGTCATTTGTCATTAGTCATTACGCTTCGCTGTCATTGGTAGAATGAAAGAAAAAAGATATAAGTTAGGGAAAAGAGGGGCGGGGGAGTTTCATTGGATCACCGCAATGAATTGCGGTGTTAATCTTTTAAGCTAAAGCGCTAAAGGTTCTATCAATTTACTACTCAACGCCTAAAAAACCATACGAAATAGCGTAGGTTTTCGGTCATTTTTTTACTTCTAAACCCCTTAATTTCCCTTGAGCCTATGTTTACCCTTCCTTTTTAAAAACACATGCCTTAAAAACGAAAATAAATGAATGATCCATTATGAGAAAAAGGCTTCTCAACCCCCCATTTTTAAGAAGAAAATTTTTTAGTCATATATAAGTATGCCTCGCCTTGAGTTTGTTAAAAAAACCGGTAGTTGAGAGGCTATTTTTAAACAAAAATCGAAGAATAATATATACTCTCAATTTAATAGCCGGGTTTTTTTACCACTAAGTAGAAGTAGTCAATTGTCATTGGTCATTTCGCTTCGCTGTCATTAGTGGAAGGAAATGGGATAGCTAAAGAGTTGGAAGCAGTTGAAAAGTTAAAAGTTCAAAAATCAAAATTATAATTGTCTCAAATACCACTCCACTTATTGGTTCAGCTTTTATTCAACAATTTGAACTCTGTAAGATATAAATAAAAGCCTCGTTAACATATTTATTTGTAAAATTAATAAAAAAATTTTAATATTACTTTATAAGAATTAACAAAGTGAGGTTTAAATGAGCTCTAAAGAGATAAAAGAAAAAATAATTAATGATATAAACAAACTATCTGAAAAATCACTAATGGAGATAATGGATTTTATTTCGTTCAAACTGTCTAACGATACTTTAAAAGGAGAAAATAAATTTACAACTAAGCAACAATTAGATCTATCAAAAGATCCATTGTTAGAATATATCGGCAGTATTGAGAACGGTTCACTTGCTAAAGATATTGATAAAGAACTATATGGTGAAATACATTGAAAAGCTTTGTTGATACTTGGGGATGGCTTTCATTGGGTGATAGTATGGGGGAAAGAGGGTTGGGGGAGTTTGATATGTTGGATCACCGCAATGAATTGCGGTGTTAATCTTTCAAGTTAAAGCGCTAAGAAATAGTCATTAGTCATTGGTCATTTCGCTTTGCTGTCATTTGTTGTAAGATAAAAGAGCACTTTCTAATTCAATGATGTTCCAATTAAACTAATTGACCTTGCATTTTGTATATACAGTTCAATTTTATATTTTTAAATGAGATTTGATTTAATATTATATTAATTTTATAGTAATTTATAAGTGAAAAAGAACAAAAGGAAAAATACTTTGAAGTCTATAACGCGTATTGAAATTAATCCAGCTATATTATCGGGTAAACCTATAATTCAAGGGACAAGAATATCTGTTGAGCTTATTGTAAAACTTGTTGCACAACGTTGGACAGATGAGCAAATTATCCAGGAATATCCAATGTTGAACAAAGAAGATATTCAAGAAGCGCTATTTTATGTAGAAAAGCTAGTTCAAAATGAGGAGGTTTATCCGCTTCTCAAACAATGATAAAATTTCTAATAGACGAAAATGTAGGTTTTTCAATTTTAAAACATCTCCGTGAGTTAGGTTACGATACGAAGTCCGTCAGTGAATTATTTCCGTCACTGGATGATATTTTTCTATTGGAAAGTGCTTACAGAGAAGAACGAATAATCATTACAAATGATAAAGATTTTGGACACCTTATTTTTAAATATCATCTCCCTGCTATCGCAATTATTCTTTTACGATTTAATGATGAATCACCTGCATTAAAGATTCATGCAATTAAAACTATTTTAAATTTACCTAAAGAAAAAATATTAAATCATTTCATTGTAGCCAGTGAAAATAAAATCCGCATTCGTCCATTAAAAAATAATTAAAAGATGCGGAAACCTACATACCCTCTGGTCATTTGTCATTAGTCATTACGCTTCGCTGTCAGAAATAGTCATTGGTCATTAGTCATTACGCTTCGCTGTCATTAGTGGGAATAGTCATTTGTCATTAGTCATAACGCTTCGCTGTCATTTGTAGAAGGATCACCGCAATGAATTGCGGTGTTAACCTTTCAAGCTAAAGCACTAAATGTTCTATTAATTTACTACTCGACGTCTAAAAAACAATACGAAATAGCGTAGGTTTTATTAGTCATTTGTCATTGGTCATTTCGCTTCGCTGTCATTTGTTGTAAGATAAAAGACAAAAGTAAAAATAAAATTTTCCCCTCTAATTGCAGCATCAATTTTCCGGTATCTATGAAGTTAAAATATTTCACCCTTCCGGGGTTTTGGGTATTAATTTTATTTATTGTATCTACAATAATGTCACACCCTACGGGGTGAAAGTCAACTATCCTTTAGGAAAATAATTACATATCCGGTCGAAATGACATGTATTATTTTCTTAGCATATCATAAATTCCGCTTAAAAATGGATGAAAATAACCATTAGGTTATTCTTTTCAAATACCTTCCTAAAAATTTATTCACTTTCTTAAAAATAGATTCTAAAAATGAGAATTCAATAAGATTTTCAAAGGCTTTATTATCTAATGATTTACAGGCTTTTTTTAATCCTGTTAAATTATATATAATAAACAGTTATGCAAATTGGCATGTATGTTGTGCCTCCGATAAGGCAAATGGGATTGTGAAGACGATATGCAGAAAATGAGATTTGATGAGCCTCATTTAACCTGCCGGGAAAAACAAACCGGTAGAGTAACAGAACCCTGCGTGATAACCATGATGCAGGAAAGCATCGACTGAAATAACGCAATTCAAAATAAAAATCTATGATTCAACCATAGGATAATTATGTCCGAACGGGAAGGATCAGAGTGGCAATGATTGGGTAATTCAATTATTAATTAAAATGGATTTAAGATAAGAAATTGTTACAGAATGCTTTTATTTGCCTCTTAGGCATAGAGAACATTAAACAGATTAGAGGGATATCATGCTTTACCTGCTGATATTTCTAACCACATTTACATTAGCACTTTTTTCCACACCTTTTGTAATTGAGAAATTAATAAAGCTGGGCATTGTTGACCATCCCGGAGGACGAAAGAAACATAATGGTTCTATTCCCCGAATGGGTGGAATAGTTATTTATACGATAAGTGTAATAGCATTTTTCTTTTATGCTCCGGGTAATTATTCCGTGCGGACAATTATTCTTTTTTCTCTTATATTATTGTTCACCGGAATGTACGATGATATAAAAGGGCTTAAGTGGAGCATCAAGTTTATTCTCCAGGGGATAACAGCAGGCGGAATGGTATTCGTTTTAAGCAATTATATAAATAAAATCCAGTTATTCGGATTAACATTTTCACAGCCGTTCGGATATATAATTCTTGTCTTTTTTATTGTAGGAGTAATAAATTCATTAAATTTAATGGATGGGATGGATAATCTGGTAGGCGGTTTTTCATTGATTATCTTTCTAATAATATTCGGGCTGGCATTTGCGGTAAATAATACTGTGCTTTTAGTTTTAACTGTTTCATTAGCAGGGAGCACTCTCGGATTTTCCAAATACAACAGGCACCCAGCAAAAATATTTTTAGGGGATACCGGATCTCTTATTTTAGGATTTTTCTTAATATTAAGTTCGATACTTCTTACAATGAATACCGGCAGCGGGACGCTGGATCTTACATTTTCGTTAATGCTGTTCGGGATTCCTATTGTAGATACTTTCAAAGTAATGATTGTTAGAATATTAAATAAAAAGAGCCCGTTCTTGCCGGATAGAAATCACCTTCATCATGTAATATTTGGTAATAATGTGGCCCATAAAACTACGGTTTTTATTATACATACATTCACTATTATATCAATATTCACAGCTATCTATTACTTAAAAGCTTCACATCCAATTGCCGAAGCAGGATTTGTTTTATTTGTTCTAATGATGCTTTTCGTTAAAAGATTATTAATTGTTTTGAAGGGCTCTTTAATTCATAGAACCTATATTTATTTTAGAAGAATAGCTCCTCAGTTCATAATAACATTTTACAGCAGATTTTTCGTACCTGTTTCAATTCTTCTTTTATCCATACTCTTCTTCTTCCTTATTCCCGGTAAGACGGCAATTAAGCACCAGACAATGTTACTGTTAATAATCGGCAGCGTGGCTTTATTCTTAATTTTTCTTTCACAGAATTTTAAGTCAAAATTATTTAACGATGTATATGTTATGGTCAATGTTACTGTATTTCTTGGCATTACTAATTTATCCCACCCGCTATTTGCAAGTCTTAATTTAAACTATGATATCATAAAAAATGCTGTACTTATTGCACTTTCCATTCTTGTGCTTTTACTTTTAATATTTTTTATGGTTAGGGATAAATTTTTTGATATTAAGGTATCGTTTCTAACTAAGTATGATTTTATTTTGCTAGGAGTTGTATCCTCTGTAGTAATATTGCAGGATTTTATAAAGTATCCTCAATTTTATTCGTTAAGCGGAAAATTTATTGTAGGTTTTATAGCTTATATGGTCTATAAAGTTATTTCTCACTTCGATAAAGAGCTCTCCAGGTGGTTTTACTATTTAACGTTTGTGGTTACATTTATTACGTTTATGTTTATGTATGTTGATTAGTCATTAGTCATTGGTCATTGGTCAATAGTCATTGGTCATTGGTCATTGGTCATATAGTCATTGGTCATTAGTCATTGGTCATTAGTCATTGGTTCATAGTCATTGGGGGCTTAGTTTGAAGTCTGCAGGATTGTAGCCCTGGTCTTTTAGTAATTGAAAGATTCCATTCATTGTGTGGGGATCTAGTTCTTTTGTACGGCTTAGGATCCAGCCGTATTTTCTTGAGGGGGTTCCTATTATTGCCCATTTATAATCATCATCAAATCCTATAATCCAATAATCTCCCCATATGGGGCGCCAGCCGAGAATGCTGAAGAAGCTCACTTCAAGTTTTGCATTTGAATTTTTATCTACTACTCTTGCTACTCCCTCGGCTTTATCAACTTCCCCGTCTTCATTAATACATGAATTTATAACTGATATTTCACCGTTATCTTTAAGGGTGTATTCGGCGGTTGTGCCTTTTACGCATTGGTCCTGGAAACTGTTGGGGATGCTGGCCTATTTCGTACCAGAGTCCGGTATACTTTTTTAAACTGACGTTGTCTACAGGTTTAGGAGGGTTTGTCTGCGAGTAAATAGTGGTTGAGAAGAATATTAATAGTATTGATAATGATTTCATTTTTAAAGATAAATAGAGTTAGGTAAAGGTCAAAGGTCAAAAGTCAAAAAGGGAAATTCCAATGGACAAATAACAAAATACAAATAAGCACCAATATTTAAATTCAAAATTCGAAACGTCAAGAGAAACCAAATTTATTTTTTTAATAAGATCTCCTTAAATGGAGATTTTAAGTTTTAAAGAAGAAATGATATTTATACAAACTCTAAATTCGATGGTAAGCTTTCAAATTTCTTTGTTTTGATGAAAAAATTTTGATATTTTAATAAAAAAGATAAATGGAATGGAAGATTGAATTGAAAGATTTACGAGATGTCATCTTTCAATGTTGTGTAACGTAAGCTAATAGTTTTTTATTTATGAAAAAAACTCTTCAAATAATAAATTCATTAATTGAACTTGGTATAATAGATAAATATGCAATTGCGGGAGGTATAGCACAATTTTATTATATCGAGCCTTCAGTTACTTATGATTTAGATGTAATTGTACATATTTTCCAAGAAGAGAATGTTCTAAATCCTTTATCTCAAATATATGAATGGGCAGAAAAAAATAATTTCAAGTTGTCCAGAGAGCATATTATTATAGAAGGAATTCCTGTTCAATTTTTATTAGCATATAATGAACTTGTTAAAGAAGCCCTTGATAGTTCAGACCAAATAAAGCTATTCGAAGAGGTTACATATATTCTAAAACCTGAATATTTAATGGCTATTATGCTTCAAACAGGTAGAGCAACTGATAAGGAAAGGTTAGCCAAATTTTTAAATGAGGCAGAATATGATAAAGAAAAGTTTTTCTTAATTTTGAATCGATACGAATTGCTAAATATATTTAACAAATTGAAAGAAAAATATGAGTGATAAAGATTATATTCTACATATTGCTGAAACGAAAATGCAATATCATAAACAACAGGCAAAATTATCTTTTGAAGAAAAGATAAAGATTGTTATTGCATTACAAAAGATTGATATGGAAATGAGGAAAAAAAATAAAAAACGAGATAATAAATTCAGAATGATTTGGGAAATTGGTCAATAGTCAATAGTCAATAGTCAATGGTCATTAGTCATTGGTCAGATCAGAAGTCAGAGGGAACTGAATCTCAATAATAAAATGTTAGGCAATGGGAGGGTGGGGAGTCAGGAGGATGGGAGGTGCGGGATGTTTAAATCAAATAATATTGAAATTGTAAAACAAGCCTGAATAAATGATGAAATAATAATAACACATGTGTTGATCTTTCAATAATATGGGGGAAATATGTATATTTTGTATACTTATTAAATTAATCTTTCACCGTATAAAAGGGGTGAAGAATGTACCGGTTAAAAAAGTTTGTTAATTTCTTTTTAATATCCTTATTTATTTGCTCATCTGAACTGTTTCCACAGGTAATTTTTCAAAAGGCTTTGAGTCCTCGAAATGCAAGTTATGATATGGATGTGAGGCTTAATGACAGGACTAAAATTATCGATGGAACTGAAACATTACACTGGAGAAATCTTTCGAATGATTTGATTAGTGAATTGCAGTTTCATCTGTACCTAAACGCATTTAAAAATAACAAGTCTACTTTTGTTAAAGAATCGGGGGGAGAGCTTAGAGGGATTAATCTTAATGAAAATTCAAGAAGAAGCTGGGGATGGATAGATGTAGTGTCAATGAAAATAGAAAATGGTGAAGATCTAACCAATAAAATAAAATTTATTCATCCGGATGATGATAATGCCGATGATAAGACAGTAATAAGTGTCCCGCTATCCCGTGCAATTAAACCGGGAGAAACAGTAAACATTGACATTAAATTTGAATCTAAGCTTCCGAAGATTTTTGCAAGAACAGGTTATGCTCTTGATTATTACCTGGTTGGTCAATGGTTTCCGAAAATCGGTGTATATGAATATCCCGGTATTAGATATGCTAAAAAAGGGGAATGGAACTGCCACCAGTTCCATGCTAATTCAGAATTTTATGCGGATTTCGGTGTCTATAATGTGAGCATTACGCTTCCTCAAAAATATATTACCGGAGCGGTAGGTGTTCAGGTTGATGAAAAGAAAAACAGTGACGGGACAAAAACTGTTAAATATCATGCGGAAGATGTAATTGATTTTGCATGGACAGCATCAACGGAATTTCAAATAGCAGAAAAAACATGGAGGAATGTAAAAATAAAAGTAATGCTCCAGCCGGAACACTTCTCTCAGGCGGACAGGCATTTTAAATCTGTTATTGCTGCACTGGAATATTTTGATAAGTATGTCGGGAAATATCCCTATCCAAACATAACTATTGTTGATCCTCCGCTTAAAGCTATTGGTTCCGGGGGTATGGAATATCCTACATTTATAACTGCAGGTACTTTGTGGAAGATACCTGAAGGAATAAGAGTAACCGAGCAGGCTGTGATTCATGAATTCGGGCATAACTATTTTATGGGAATGCTTGCATCAAATGAATTTGAAGAAGCATGGATGGACGAGGGTATCAATACGTATATGGAGACAAGGGTAATGAACCATACTTACGGGAAAAAAATATCTCTTATTGATATGGGGGGATACCATGAAGGCGATTTAGAGTATGTACGGTACGGGTATATAGGGATGGATAATCCGAAAATTGCCGAAGATGCCAGACCTGCATGGGGATATGAGGATGGAGGGTATGGAGAAATTACATATTTTAAAACCACTGCATGGATGACTACACTTGAGAGACTTGTCGGCAGAGATGTAATGGATGAGATAATGAAAACTTATTTTGACAGGTGGAGCTTTAAGCATCCCTGCGGAAAGGACTTTACAGATATTGTTAATGAAGTGGTAAAGAAAAGATTAGGGAACAAGTTTGGCGAAAACATGAATTGGTTCTTTGACGAAGTTCTTTACGGAACGGATATTTGCGATTACAAACTTGAGAGGATTGCAGTTAGGGAACTTGCAAATCCAGAGGGAATTTATGATAGCAGCGGTATAAAAGTATATTATAAGGGAGGGAACGGAAAAAAATTATTTCATTCAAAGGTTACTGTATTCCGTCTTGGTGAAGTAATAATGCCTGTGGAGATACTGGTTCATTTTGATAACGGAAAAGATACTTTGATAAACTGGTCAGGTAAAGAAAGAACTTACAATTTGAGGTTTGACAGGCCTGAGAAAGTTGAATGGGCTAAGGTAGATCCGGAGCAAAAAATATATATGGATGTAAATCTGAATAATAACAGTTATACTACTAATCCGGATAAGACCCCTTTCAGAAAATATATGACGAAAATTATTTTTTGGGTGGAGAATTTGATGACTTCGGTGGGGATGGTGTTTTGATTCGATGGTCATTCGGTGGTCATTCAATGGACATTCGAGGGTGGAGTGGTGGAATGGTGGAATGATGGAATGATGGAATGTGGAGTGGTGGAATGATGGAATGTTGGAGTGGTGGAATGATGGAATGGTGGAATGTTGGAGTGGTGGAATGATGGAATGGTGGAATGATGGAATGATGGAGTGGTGGAATGATGGAGTGGTGGAATGATGGAATGTTGGAGTGATGGAATGATGCTGAAAAATGCAAGCAATTAGTTTTTATACGAGATACGAGATTAAGTTATGCAAGAATACTAGATACGAGATACAAGGATAAACTGTTTTCGATAAAATTTTGGTAGGTAAAAGACAAAGTGAAAGCAAGAAGGAGAGAGTAAATAATTATGAAAATTATTTCAGCTTATGTTTCGGGGTTTTTATTAGCCGGGAAGACTAAAAAGCTTACTTTAATTATTTATGCAATAACACTACTTCTCGCACTGGTTTTGGCAATCCCTTTTGAAAATACAATTGAAAATGAAGCAGGGAATTCGATGGCGTTTAGTTCTCTGGTCAAGGATTTTGATTATACGGTATATAAGGATTTTATAAATCAGTATGGAAAAGCAATTGTTCCTTATGTTTCTATCGCAATATGGATGGGGGTATTTTATCTTTTATTTACTATCTTTTTTGAAGGGGGGATATTAACGGTTTTGAGAAGGGAGGAAGATAAATATTCTTTGAGGACTTTCTGGGAAGGGAGTGCGGTTTATTTTTCAAGGTTTTTGAGGCTGGCAATTTATTCAATTATAATACAGGTTATAATTGCTGGAGTCATATATATAACTCTGGGGAGTATAATAAATTCAACATTCAGTACAGCGGAGAACGAAGCCGTGCTGTTCTATAAAATTGCCGCAGGTGTGATAATCCATCTCATATTGTTTATTTTCATTCTGACTGTAACGGATTATGCAAAGGTAATGATGGTTGAAGTGGAAGGGTATAAGCCTTTTAGGACTTTATTTAGAGCTGCAGGTTTTGTATTAAAGCATTTTTTGAGTACTTATTTTCTTTATTTAAGTCTGCTGATAGTGCCGATCTTGCTTTTTATTATTTATTTCAAAGTTGAAGGGGCATTGGGGATGACTTCGGGATTCAAGATTATTATAATATTTATTATTCAGCAGCTGCTGATATTGAGCAGGGTGTTTGTTAAGGTGTGGATATTGGGGAGTGAAAGGGGGATGTACAGGGTTGTGGGGGGGTAGGTGGTGGGTTGTAGGGAGTAGTTTGTAGTTAGTAGTGAGTAGGTAGACCAAATCGCAGAGAATAAATAACAAATAAAATATAATTTCGAAACTTTAAATTTCAAATGGTTTGGTAATGAGTTTTGTTTATTTTGGGTTTAGGGGATAAGAGGTTTTGCACCCGGACTGAAGTCCGGAGTTAACTTTTGTTTGAGATAATATCTATTAAAGTCCCGTTGGATAAATCCAACGGCAAGTGATATTTCATTTCACTGGACTGCAAGTCCAGTGTTAACCTTTGGAATTTCTGTCCGGTCTCAGTACTCAATACTCAATACTCGCTACTATCTTTCTATAGGTACTCCTACCAGGTTTCCCCATTCGGTCCAGCTTCCATCGTAATTACGGACTTTTGTGTAGCCTAATAGATTTGTGAGTACAAACCATGTGTGGCTGCTTCTTTCACCGATTCTGCAGTAGGCAATTATATCTTCTTTTGAAGAGAGGCTGTTTTGTTTTTCATAAATTTCTTTTAGCTCTTCTGCAGTTTTAAAAGTTCCGTCTTCAGGATTTATAGCTTTTGCCCATGGAATATTTTTTGCGCCGGGTACATGTCCTCCCCTTAAAGCACCTTCATTAGGATAATCGGGCATATGGAGCCTTTCACCTGAAAATTCCTGAGGGCTGCGTACATCAACAAGGTGCAGTCCATTCCTTACATGCTGTAATACATGTTCTCTGAATGCTCTAATTCCGAAGTCATCTCTTTCCGGTGCATCATATTTAGTTTCCTTATATTTCGGAACCTCTTTTGTAAGCTCTCTTTTTTCCTTTTCCCATTTCAATCTCCCGCCATCCATTATCTTTGCATTCTTATGATTAAACAGCTTGAATACCCAGTATGCATAACAAGCCCACCAGTTATTTTTATCTCCGTAAAAGACAACGGTTGTATCCGGAGTTACTCCGATCTTTGACATTAATTTTCCGAATTGTTTATCATCGAGATAATCTCTTTTGAGCTGATCGTTTAAATCTTTTTCCCAATCAACCTGGACAGCACCCGGAATATGTCCTGACGGATAGAGAAGCAGGTCTTCATTTGATTCGATAATCCTTACGCCAGGGTCATTCAAATGTTCGGCAACCCAATCTGTAGAAACAAGAACATCGGGATTAGCATACCCTCTTTCATTTATATTAATTGTTTTAATTTCTTCTGCGGCGTTCATTGTAATGCTCCTTCCTGGTTATTAAATTGACTAAAGATAACATCTTGATATATCATCACTGGTAATTGAGCTGTTCTTTTAAAAGGGTATCCGATGCATAACCATTATTAATAAATTTTACATTTTTATTTCTGCCTAAAATTACCGTAGAAGGGACTGTTTTAATTTTGAGAAGCTTTGTCATTTCTAGGTCCTTTACAGCATTTAAGGAGACAAAATTAAATTTTTTACCTTCATGTTTTAATTTAAGTATTGCAGGTTTCTGAACACTGTTACATTGAACACATTGTTCCGTCCAAAAATATACAATGGTAGGTAAAGTAGGATTAAGACCATTAAGCTGCAGAGGCAGATACTCTTTAGAAATTGCTTTCGTTGTAAAAAGTTTTCTTACCAGAAAATAAGAAAGCAAAAGAAATAAAAGCAGAATAATTGTTCTTTCAAGCATTTTTATTACCTGTTATTGAAGAAGTTGAAGAAAATTTAAGCTTCTGAAGCTGGAAATAAATAAAGCATCCGGCGCAGAAATCGAGTGTTAAATTTATAAATGCAAGCGCTATTACTATAAAAGAGAGAGCCCACCCAAGGAATATGAGTCCCGTATATTGCAAGAGAATAAAAGATAAAAGAAGAAAAGATCCTCCTAATCCTTGTGCAAACCGGTGAGGCGAACTGCTTTCTTCAACTATATGAGGCTTTAAGAGCTGTAAGGGTTTTACAATGTTCTTGTAGAATAGTTTGAATAAACCGGTTCCGGGAATGAGAGTATCGAGGAGCATGATTATTCCTACTAAAGCCGCGATCCAGGGGGCATTTAATAAAAAAGCCAGGGCTGTAAATAGGACAATGCATGCCTGGTTAAATTTTAGGGATGTTTTGTCTATTTTTTTAATATTTTGGTTCATGATGATACCTTTAATCAGGGATTATGTCACCCCTACCGGGGTTTTGATTATGTATTTGAATTATTTTTCTAATAATATGTCACCGCTAACGCGGTTTTTGAATATGATTGAATTATTTTCTAATAATATGTCACCGCTAACGGGTTAATGATATCACAGAGGCTCTAAAGCCAATGGCAAGTGATTTTTTTAATATATGGGCATAGTTCTGTCGATTTTTTGTGCCCATGCATTTATTCCGCCAGTGAGGTTTTTTACTTTTTTAAAACCTGACTGTTTTAGGAATTCAACAGCTTGTGCGCTCCTTCCGCCCATTTTACAATGGACAACCATTTCTTTTGAAGAATCGAGCTCATTTATCCGTTCGGGTAAATCATTAAGAGGAATCAGGTACCCATTAAGATTACTTATTTCGTATTCATGCGGTTCGCGGACATCAAGTATAAAAATCTCTTCTCCGGAATCTAGTTTCCTTTTCAGCTCATTTACCGAAATTATATCATATTCATTTAAATATTCGCCTGCGGTAATTCCACAGAATTCTTCATAATCAATTAATTCATGGATTACAGTATTATCACCACAAATGGGGCAGTGAGGATTTTTGTGAAGCTTTAATTCGCGAAACTTAAGCTTCAATGCATCAAATAGAAGCAGCCTGCCTATAAGAGGTTCTCCCTCTCCTATAATTAATTTAATTGCTTCAAGTGCCTGGAGAGAGCCAATAATCCCGGGGAGCACACCTAAAACTCCTCCTTCGGCACAGCTTGGTACTAATCCCGGAGGTGGAGGGGAAGGATATAAGCACCTATAGCAGGGACCGGAAGAAGAATCAAATACAGTAACCTGTCCTTCAAACCGGAATATGCTGCCATATACATACGGCTTTCCTGTTAATACACATGCATCATTAACGAGATACCTTGTGGGAAAATTATCAGTGCCGTCTACTATTACGTCGTAGTCTGAAATAATATCCAGAGCATTCTCAGAAGACAACCTTGTATTGTAAGTTTTAACGGTAACATTTGGATTTATTTCATTGATCTTTTCCTTAGCAGAATCAAGCTTTGATCTTCCTACATCGGAAGTATTATGTAAAAGCTGGCGCTGAAGGTTAGTTTCATCGACAATATCAAAGTCTACAATTCCAAGAGTACCAATACCTGCGGCTGCTAAATACATTCCAATAGGGGAGCCGAGCCCGCCCGCACCAATCATTAAAACTTTAGCTGCTTTAAGCTTCTTTTGCCCTTTCATACCAACTTCAGGCATTATAAGGTGCCTGCTGTATCTAAGAATTTCGTGGTTAGAGAGTTTTATATCATTTATATCTATAGTTCTTTTTGTCTTGATTTCCTCTTCCAATACATCAGATCCACCGGCAATAGATGGGATTATGCTGATAACATCAGTTTCATTCAGCACAGTATTATCATTCTGCAGGTACCTGATATCTTCATCATTTACATAAATATTGACATAGCTTCGTAATTCTCCGTTTTCGTTGTACAAATGTTTTTTCAAAAGGGAATATTTATTTGTTAAGTCAGTAAGAATTTCACCTGCAGTATTTCCTTCTGCTTCAACTGTATCCTTTTTCCCGGTGTATTGTCTAAGGGGTGTAGGGATCATTACTTTTATGTTCATTTTTCAGTGTTTCCTTATAAAATATATTTTTATAATCTTATAAATAATTACGTCTCTTGTTAATCCTCTCCGAGGATTTGCTTTATCATATGGTTAATATGTTCCTACAATAATTTAACTTCTACGAAGTTAAATAAGGTTTAATATTATTTATCAATAATATTCATCTCTTGTTGTTCAAATCCGCTTCTGTCTTCAGATAATTTCCATGAAGTTAAATCTTCTGCTTTACCTTTTTGCACCGAAACTATCATATAAATAAAATTCGGGAATGCATGTTCGGTATCAAACTGTGAAGGTACAGCAGGATGATCAGGGTGAGAATGATAAAATCCCAGAAGCTCCAGGTTTTTCTCAACTGCAATTCTTTCGGATTCCAGATATTGCTTCGGTGAGATTAAATACCTTCTTTCGCGGTTATCCGTACGTTCATTGTTGAATTCCAGCAATTCGGTTATAAAACCTGAACCGTTTTGAGATTTTCCGAAGATTGCTCCGCAGCATTCCGAGTTATAAGTTTTCTCTCCGTTTTTCTTAATTTGATTTAATAATAAATCATTTATTTTTATCATTCTTCACTTAAAAATTATTTCCAGATACTTTCACTTAAATACTTTATTCCCCCGTCTGCAAAAATTGTAACTATAGTGCCCGATTCAATTCCTGATGCAGCTTTTAATGAAGCAGCCATAGCTGCACCGCTTGAAATTCCAACGAAAAGACCTTCTTCCCTCGCGAGCAGCTTTACCATTTCATAAGATTCTTCAGTAGAGACTTCAAGTAATCCATCTCGTAAAGATTTGTCATATATACCGGGAATTTTAGCGGTAGGCAGATGTTTTAATCCTTCAAGGCCATGCAAAGGGGAATCGGGCTGGAATTCAATGCATTGAATTAAGGGATTGAGCTCTTTAAGCCGTCTGGACGTTCCGGTGAACGTTCCTGTAGTTCCAAGTCCGCATATAAAGTGTGTAATTTCACCGTTAGTCTGTTTCCAGATCTCAATGGCAGTTGTTTTATAATGAGCCTGCCAGTTAGCCGGATTATTATACTGATCGGGATAAAAATATTTCTCCTTATCATTTTCATAAATTTCTTTAGCAATTTTTTGTGCTCCGTCTGTACCTTCGAGCGGATTACTTAAAATAATTTCTGCTCCGTAAGCGGAGAGAACTTTCCTTCTTTCCGGGCTTGCATTTGAAGGTAAAACGAGTTTTACCTTATAACCTTTTACAGCGGCAATTAAGGCGTAAGCAATTCCTGTGTTTCCGCTGGTTGCATCGAGTATAATTTTATCAGTATTTAATAATTCCTTCTCTTCCCCTTCCAGTATCATGTTTAAAGCGGCACGGTCTTTAACCGAACCTCCGGGATTAAGCCATTCGGCTTTTGCATATATAGATACATTTGGGGAGATATTACGGGTTAAGCGTTTTATCTTTATTAAAGGAGTACTGCCGATTTTATCTAATAAAG
The DNA here is from genome assembly GCA_963848195.1 of uncultured Ignavibacteriales bacterium. Taxonomy (GTDB): domain Bacteria; phylum Bacteroidota; class Ignavibacteria; order Ignavibacteriales; family Ignavibacteriaceae; genus CAVQBP01. Next base: position 153,228 of record CAWKCY010000006.1, read on the forward strand.
AAAAATCGCTTCCCGCTTTTTTATTTAGTCTCTTATTATCAGAAAGTGTATATGTATTTAACTCATCACTCTTAAATAAAAGCTTATTTCTTTGAGAGAATTTCGTAGTCATAGTCTTATATTTGGTTTAAAGCAAAAAACCCGCTGACGATTATAACGGCAGCGGGTTTTTAATTTAAATATTACTTAATTCTTAAGTACGGATAAATTTCCTGCTGCCCTTAAAAGCAGTACAACAACAGATGCAGTTATAAAAGCAACAGCATTTATTTGCTAAGAAATTATCCGGTGAAAACATGAAATTATATTTTCTTTATTAAAAATTTATTCAAAACTATTTAATCCCTACAATAATGTCAAGATTAAATAATTTCTTTATGTTTTTAATCAAACGATTTTCAGATCTTAATTAGATAAGCATCTAAAAAATAAAATAGTGCAATGACGGAAAAGAAATAACCTAAGAGGGAGAACCAGATTTTTATTATCTTTTCATTACTGCCCTCAACGAAATAACCGGCAGCAATAATAAAAATTACCAATAGTACAATCATGTTTATCCAGAGACTGGCATCGTAACTACCGCCGCTGCCCAGATTTTGTATGGCAAGTAAAGTGATTAATCCTAGTAGGGATATTATCATCGGCATATATTTTTCATACCAGGGATATATATGCGGGGTAAAATTAAATAGTGCTGAAGCAAATCTTACTATTATCAGTCCAACACAGGTAAATACGGCAATTAGTAAACCTATTGAAGAATGGAGGAAAGGATCCCATGTAGGATGATTATTTTTAAATATAAAATTTCCTAGAAAATAAGCAGCAACTAAAAGCAAACCTACGAGGAACTGATTTCGGTTTTGTCTCCCCCACAATTCATACGGGGTAAAGAAATCTTTTACTGGTTTTAATAAAAAATGTTCCTCCCGATCCTTAAAAGATAATTCGCGGACTTTCATAAGGCCTTCTTCTGTAATGTTTCTTTATATTAATAAATAATTCAACAAAAATCTATATAATATTTTACACTCTATTGGAGGATTTTGTTTCAGAACTATTTCAATATAAAAAATATATTAAGCAATGAGTAAAAATAAATTAAATATATTAAGAATAAGAATCAAGATTCTTAATTTTATACTGGATATTTATTGAAAATATTAAAATAAAATTCAGGTTAAATGACTTCTCCCCCTAGCTCCTCTCTCCTTAAAAAGATAATGGAACCTCACCCCCTAACCCCCTCTCCTTAGTAAGGAGAGGGGGGAGTTATAGTTAATTTATTTTTATTGATGGTGATATTATATATCTTTCCATTTAAATGGAAATTCTGCAGTGTTAGTTCTTCAATGTTCTTTGGCAGGATAGGTTTATATTTTTCAATAACTCCGTTATCAGTTATTCTTAAACCGGTATATCCGTAAATAATTTGCTGCAGATATCCGCCTGCACCTGTAATAAAATTAATCGAATGATTGTGAGGCGTTTCGGTTAGTACATTAAATGGAGGGTGCAGATATCCTTTATATGATATGATTGAAAGCTTGTCGAGAATATTTTCATTCTTTACTTCTGCTGCGATAATTGGTAATAAAGTTACAGTCATCATCGCACCCGGTCCTTCTTTATAAACCAGTCCGGCGGCATTTTCAAGATTGTTCATTTTTGCACTATCACTCATATTTACATCAATAGGATAACTCAATAGCGTAACAACAGAGCCCAAAATCGAATCGGGAGCATTTTCATATGTTGGATATATTTGGTTTACGGAATCATAAGGAATATAAATTTTATTTTTAACATCCTCCCATTTGGGATTTACTTCTTTGTTTAATACATGACTTGCCTTAATTGCAATTTCCAGGTTCTTCTTTGCTATTGAATTTGTGTATGTATCATTACTTATTCCAACTCTTCCTTCATCAACAGAAACAATATTTTTTATTTCATATCTGTCCTTTGTTTTATTATATGAAACTCTGCTTGTCCAGAAATCTGCAGTGGCCTTTATTACATTATAGCCGGTATCTGCTAGCCATTTCTTATCTCCTGTTGCTGAGTAGTACTGCCATTGTGCTAAAGCCACATCACCCGTAATATGATTTTCAGACAAAGCATTTTGATAGGCAAAAGCCGGTGTTGCCTCATTTCCCAGTTCATCTGATTCCCAGGGATACATGGCTCCTTCAAATCCGTTTAATTTTGCATTTTCTTCTGCATCTTTGAGCGACTTAAATCTGAAATCAACCATCGACTTTGCCATTCCAGGATGCATTAAAAGCAGAGATGGGAACATAAAAATATCAGCGTCCCAGAATATATGTCCGTAGTAACCGTCATTTGCTAATCCCATTGGAGGAATGCTAAAATCGGTTCCTTCCCTGATGCTGCAGAATAGATAAAACATCATTGAATGAACAACCTTTTGTAATTCGGGATTTCCTTTAATTAAGATATCCGTTTTCCATAATTTTTCCGATTCTCTATTGTTATCTTCTAAAAGATTCTCATATCCCCTGGCATCGGCATTGCTGGAATTTTCTTTCGCAGTTTCAAAATAATCTTGAGTATCATGCGATGAAATAGCGGATATATATTTATAAAATGAATATGTCTGATTTGCTTCTGCAGGAAAATCTATTTCTATTCCTGCTTCATTCCTTTTATTAACCGGTTTTATAGTTGTGTTTTTTAATTCATGATCGAATGCAATATTTATCACTTCCGAAACCATGTACGGTCTACCATCAGCTTTTGAATTCATCCATATTTCTGCTCCGTTGGAAGATGTATCAACACCTTTATCTATTAATTTCATATAACCTGGATACCACTCTGCGGGATAAGAACCGGGAGGATTTGGTGCAATCTTTTTCAATTCCGCATATCTTTTTCTCCCGGGAGGATTCCAATCTTTTAAGGATAAATATACTTTCACATTCCCGTTAAATTGCGGCGTGATATCAAATTTAATAGCGGCGAGGTTTCTATCCTTCCTGGAAATAAAGGTTTCAGTTTCAATTTTAGTAATCTTCCCCTCGCTGTTCCACATATATTTTGTACTGAGCAATCCGTTGAACATATCCAGCTTTTGCTCATAAGAAGAAAAATTTGAAGGATTTATTTTCGCATCGTTTAACCAATTATAACCGTTAAAAAAATTGATTTCATTCCATGCAGGTAATCTGGCAATTCGTGCTATATCTCCATCACCTTTATCATATATCCATGCCATATATGAACTTGTTGGTTTGGTACCTGTTTGAGAAGTTTCAATGCTGAAATATCCGTTCCCTAAACTTGCAGGTGTGTAGTTATTGAAGCTTGTGGTTTTTAATATAAAAGAGGAATCCTGTGGAAATATTGTCGCAAATAATATAAAAAATATTAAAATTATTCTTTTAAGTTTTAGATGAATCCTCATATGAAATATTCAATAAATAAAAAGCAGGCGTTCAAATAATTGAACGCCTGCAAAAAAAGATTAGAAAGTATAGCTAAGATCCAGGGAGAATCTTGTTGGTAATATAGGTCTGGCAAGATACATTGAAGTTTGCCCGGCTGCTGATAAAACCTGCCTTGGATTTCCTTCTTCCAATCCTTTAGACATTGTTGCGTTAAGCAGATTGGCGTTAATCATTACTCCGGAATTTGGTATACTGTAAGAAAGTCCAAGATTGATATAACCATACGGCGGGAGATTAGTACCGGCAGAAACATCTGAATATCTAATCCCGACAAAATGATAATCAGCAAGAAGTGTCCAATTGTTAACAGAGTAAGTTCCTGAAATATTTCCAATAAAAGCCGGTACACCATTAAGTAAGCTGCCGATATCGGCTCCGGCTCCGGAACCCTGTTCAGCTCTTATTAATGTTCCATTACCCAGAAGTCTTAAACCTTCGAATGGTGCGGCAGATATTTCAAGTTCCAAACCATATGATCTATTTTGGGGAGATGTGGTAACAAGCCAGATAGTCTGTTTTGTAACCGGATCTATAACTGCACCCTGGCTTGTGATGTTCTTTAAAACAGTATAAAATGCATCGAGTGTATATCCTAAAACAGGAGAAGTATACTTAATTCCAGCCTCACCACCCAGAACTTGGCGGTCTTCAAATACATCGGTTTGAGCTTGTGAAGTTGCATTTAAGAATTCATCTAACGCCGGCATTTTGTATGCGCGGCTTCCCTGAACATAAAATGCATAATTATCGTTAACAGAATAATTTAATCCTATGGAAGCAGCATAATCCTGCAGCCATTTATTGAAATGACGATATGAATTATTTCCCCATAAAAATTGATTATCATATAATGTTTTGCTGTTTCCATCTAAATCTCGAGTCGCAGTATTCTCTGAACTTTGATTAAATTGATCCCACTCATAACGAATACCTAAATCAGCTCTTAGCTGATCAGTAAGCTGTAAACTTCCACCTAAAACACCTGAAAAGATAGTAGTTCTACCTGTCCCATTAACATAATTGGACATATAGTTGCTAAATCCGTTTTTTGAGTAATAAAGAGTATCAGCTCCATTTACAGCAATAATATCTAAAAATTTAGGGATATCTCTAACATCGGTAGTAATATTAGTAAAGTACCAATTATTTATTTGGGAGTAATTTGCAAAATAAATACCTAATGAGAAATTGTGGGGACCAAAACTTTTCTTTAACTGAAATTGATCCTGGAAAGCAGAGAGGGGTTTACTTACATGCCACTCTCCACCGGGAGCAATTAAACCGTTTGGAGTATTAAAACTTTCGCTAGTGAGACCATTATTAGGGTTAGTATAAAAAAGCTCGGCATTGTAACCGGCGGGTAGATTTAAACCAGCCTTAAAGTTGGCTACTGTCATAACATCAAACGGCAGAATTGCATTCCATTCCTGGTTATTACTCATAATCTGAGCAGCATTCTCTATTCCCCATCCATTTTCAAAATTAAATCCAACATCTGCAGTTAACCAGTATGCCTGTGTATATAAACCGTGATCCAAAGGAAGATTTAACCTTCCGTCCGGAGTGGGTACACTGATATCATTTCCCTCATCAGTATTCATAGATACGTAATCACTTAAACCTGAAACATAATCAGGGCTCGTAGTTCCCTGGAACGGTAAATCAAGAATAAATTGATTTCGGTCATTTATATATTTTAAGGAAAGACGAATAAACCCATTATCCATTAGCCTGGAAACATTTGCTTTTAACTGTCCACCGCTGATTCCAGGGAAACCGGGATCCCTAACTCCATGATCATATCTGTAAAAGCCACCCACATTATAACGCCAGTTATCGGTTATAGGTCCGTTAACATTAAAATCATAACGTGCATAACCCTGAGTTGCAGCAGTCCATTTCATTACACCTTTTGTATCGGTTCCACCGGTTTTATCAATAAAATTAATTATTGCACCAGGAGTATTTGAACCGAACAGGGCAGAATTCCCGCCTCTAACAACTTCAACCTTTTGAATATTTAAATCAGGTCTGAATAAATTATCAGCATTCATAAAGAAAGTATGCATTGTTGGAAATACGGGCAAACCGTCTTCCATAAACATTACATATTCCACACCTAGAATTCCTCTCATACCTATATTTTCATTAACTTCTCCACCCGAGCTCTCGATTCGTGTAAAGCCCGGTACATATCTTAAAATTTCAGTTGTACTTCTAGGCTGCATTTGTTCTAAATCCCTAGGAGTTAAGGTGCTGATTGCCACAGTCGATTTCATTTTAGACAAAGGTGCAACTACACCTGTAACTACCACTTCATTTAAGTTGAGTAAATCACTACCTAAAGTAAAGTTTTGCTCGGTAGTTCTTCCAGCTTCTACAGTTACGCTGGCTGTATCGGTTTTGTATCCGACTGAACTTGCTTTCAATGTATATGTTCCTGCGTTTAAGTTAGAGATTGTATAATCTCCTTTCGAATCAGCTGCAGCACCAGTCATAGTACCTTCAACTACAATATTGGCAAATGATACCGGATTATTGTTTTTATCAACTACTTTCCCCTTTATATTTCCTTTTCCTTGTGCGATCAGGAAAGAATTAAAACAAAAAACCAGGAGAAGGATTGAAAATACTTCTCCAAGAACTTTTGTAGTTTTTACGAACATAGCTCCTCCGACAGTTTATGAATATAATAATTGATTTATTTAGAGGTTGGAAGTGTTCTATTTTGAGATTGGGCTTTTTATTATATGTACTTTTGTTTTGTAAAGTTATTTTTGAAAGCGTTTGCATTCAGCAATCTTTCTCTCAAATTTTTCTGCGCAAGTATTTATAATACTGATATTTATGATGTTTATATTATTTGAATCTCAAATAAATCTCTGTGCTCTCAAGCACAAATTTGAACGAATTTTTATTAATATTTACAGGCTTTATTAAAAATAAAACTTATAAGACTAATTGAGGAGTAATTATTATGAAATCAAATTCAGTTCAGGAAGAATATTTGCGGGATATAAAAATTACTTTTGATAAATATAAAGCCATGTCTGATAAAACTTTTGAGCAATTGTCTGATAATGATTTTCATTTTATGCTAGATGAAACATCAAATTCAATTGCCGTAATCATTCAACATATCAGCGGAAATTTAATTTCCCGATTTACAGATTTCTTAACATCCGAATGGTGAAAAACCTAGCCGAAATAGAGATGCCGAATTTGAAGAACATCAATTATCTAAAGTTGAACTAATTGAAAAGTGGAATTATGCGTGGAGTATTTTAATCAATTCTATTATCAATCTAAAAGGTGAAGATTTATTAAAAATCATTTACATCAGAAAAGAAGCTATTTCGGTAATTGAAGCTTTAAATAGGAGCCTTTCTCATACAGCCTATCATGTCGGCCAAATTGTTTTACTTGCCAAACATATTAAGAAAAGTGATTGGAAAACTTTAAGCATCCCTAAGACTAAACCCGGACTTTAATCCCTATGTGAATATCATTAACCAATGGATTTATCCATTGGTTTAACTGGAAAATTAAGCCCCTCATAACAATTTTCTATATTTTGACACAGCCTCTTAAGTGTAGAACGAAACTCTGTTTCGTTTAATTTATTATAAATTCAATCAAAATTCGCATTAGCGATTCGGAGAATCGCTCTTATCCATCGGATACTATGGTAATTATTCAGTATGCTTGATTATTAATTTAAGCATGCTTAAATTTAATAATAAAAAATACTTTAATTATGAATAATATTTCAAAAGAAGATTATTTAAGTGCGATTTACAAGTATCGTGATAAAAACGGGAAGATAAAGGCAAATATTATTGCTGAGAAATTGCAGATTTCAAACGCTGCTGTTTCGGATATGCTAAAAAAACTTTCCAGTGACGGCCATATAAAATACGAACCTTATAAAGGAATAAAACTTACCGGGATTGGTGAAGAATATGCAAGGAAAATGGTAAGACGTCATAGAATATGGGAAGTATTTTTACATCAAATCGTGGGGATGCCCTGGGATAAAGTTCATGATGAATCTAATAATCTTGAACATTCAGGTTCGGATGAATTAATCAATAGAATGGAGGAAATGCTTGACTTCCCTGAATTTGATCCTCATGGTGATCCTATTCCGGGAAAGGACGGTACATTACCCATACAAAAAAAGACTGTCTCTTTATCTAAATTAGAAAAAGGGGACATAGGGATAGTAATCCGTGTAAATGATTTCGATCATGATTTCTTGAGTTATATATCACGGATAGGAATTGTACTGAATAAAGAGATTTATGTTAAAGATATTTTGAGCTTCGATCATTCATTGCTTGTAAATATCAATAGGAAGGAAATTAACTTAAGTAATACGATCGCCGCAAACATTTTTGTAGAAATTAAAAAGTAGAAGCCCGGCAGCTTTATATATTTATTAATTACAGAACTAAAGAATGAAAAATTTATTTGACTCTTCAATAATGCAGACTGATGTAAAAACGAGGAATTATGCAGATGATGCATTATCCGGAAAGTCAAACAAAAGCCTTTTCAAAAGACTGATCCCTTTCCTTGGTCCGGCTTTTATTGCAAGTGTTGCCTATGTAGATCCGGGAAATTTTGCTACAAACATACAGGGTGGTTCCGAATTTGGTTATACTTTGCTTTGGGTAATAGTAGCCAGTAATCTTATGGCAATGCTTATCCAGACTTTATCTGCAAAACTTGGAATTGCTACCGGACATAATTTAGCCGAGCATTGCAGAAATCAGTTTAACAAGCCCACCGTTTATTTAATGTGGTTTTTGATGGAACTTGTAGCAATGGCTACCGATCTGGCGGAATTTCTAGGTGCTGCTATTGGATTCAATCTGCTTTTCGGATTTCCTTTAATTATCGGAGGTATTTTAACAGGAATATGTACTTTTCTTATACTCGGATTAGAACGATATGGATTTCGACCCCTCGAGATAGCTATTACAGTAATGGTAAGTGTAATTGCATTATGCTATCTTCTGGAAACTATCCTTGACAAACCCGATATTAATACTCTTTTATATCATTCATTTGTCCCGCAATTTTCAGGAACTGAAAGTATACTTCTTGCTACCGGAATCCTTGGCGCAACAGTAATGCCACATGCTATTTTTCTTCACTCTGCCTTAACACAAAATAGAATAATTGTTAAGGATCCAAAAAAATTACGCAAACTTTTCCGTTTTGAAATTCTTGATGTTACAATTGCAATGGGAATAGCGAGCCTGGTGAATATGGCTATGTTAATTATGGCGGCAGCAACATTTCATCAGCATGGATTAAATAATGTTGCTACAATCGAAGAAGCACATTTAACATTAAAACCTCTGCTGGGTAATGCTGCAAGCTGGATTTTTGCAATCTCTTTATTAGCGTCCGGATTGTCATCTTCTACAGTTGGCACAAGTGCCGGCCAGGTAATTATGCAGGGTTTTTTGCACAAACATATCCCCATATGGATTAGGCGCTTAGTAACCATGGTTCCCTCTATGCTCGTTATTGCTATAGGATTAGACCCTACACGAACCCTCGTATTAAGTCAAGTTGTTTTAAGTTTCGGGCTGCCGTTTGCCATAGTCCCATTAATTATTTTTACCCATAAAAAAGAAATAATGGGTATCCTTGCCAATAAAAAAATTACTACATTTATTACTTCAATTATTGCTGCTTTAATTATATTTTTGAATATGTATTTAATTTATCAGGCACTATTAGTTGATTAAACCTATTATAAAACGTTTACTGGTTCCGCTTGACGGATCATCACTCGCAGAATCTGTTCTGCCTTTAGCAGCTCAGCTTGCTAAAAAGATGGATATCTCCATTACTTTAATACATATAATTGAAAAAGATGCACCTAATGAAGTTCATGGTCAAAGACATCTGACATTTGCAGGTCAGGCAAAGGATTATCTTAATTCTATTGCTGAACAGAATATTTTCAAGGAAATTCCAGTTAATGTACATGTCCATGAAGATAAAGAAAAAAATATTCCTCTAAGTATAGCTAATCACTCAAAAGAATTGAACCAGGATCTGGTTCTTATGTGTACACATGGAAGCAGCGGTATACATGGAGTATTATTCGGATCTATTGCACAGCAGGTAATTTCATTAGGGAATACACCTGTATTATTAATTCATCCCACTGCAGAAAATTTTATTAAAGGCTGCAAATTTGAAAATTTTCTTATACCTTTAGACGGCAATCCCGAGCATGCACAAATATTAGAATATGATGCTGAATTAGCAAAAATATGTAATGCAAGGATTCATCTTTTCGTGGCTATTCCCAATTTTGGAAATATGTCCGGTGAGTTAACCACAGCCGACCGTTTATTACCGGGTACTTCAACCAGGATGATGGATATGATTGCTTCAGATGTGGAAGAATACCTGGACCAGCTCCAGTCAAGACTTACAAAAGAAGGTTTGAAGGTTTCGTCAAGCGCTTCAAGGAAGGATCCTGTCAATGCAATTGTTCAAACTGCTAAAGATATTAATGCCGATCTGATTATTCTGGCTACACACGGAAAAAGGGGAGCGGAGGCATTTTGGGAAGGGAGTATCACTCCTAAAATTAGCAGAGCAAGTGAAATTCCTCTTTTACTTGTTCCGGTTAGCAAGCTATCTTAACCCGGGAAACGCCGGATATAAAGATGACATCTTTAAAAAGTAAATTACTTCTTATATCTGGGATTAAAGTTTAAGCTTAGTAAATCTTATTTTTAATAAGTAAAGATGTCATCTTTCAAATACTCATTATAGTAAGGAAATAATGACAGAAACTATAAATAAAAATAGTATAGATAAGAAGTCCATTTCAATATGGAGGTCCCATCTTCAGGATGAAGTTGATGCTGCGTTCTTATATAGAATACTTGCAGGAATAATAAAAAATTCTAAGCAGCAGGATATTTATTTACAGCTTGCGGAAATTGAAGATAAGCACACTGAAGTCTGGGAAAAATTATTAAATGATTATAAAATTACTTTTAATAAAAGAATACCTTCGGTAAAAGCCAATATACTAGCCTGGTACTCAAAAAAGTTTGGGCCTGGTCTACTATCTAAATACATGCTTAAAGAGGAAGCATCAGAAGTTAAATCTTATTTAGGTCTATACAAAGAAAGTGACTTTAAACAAACTAAAGATATTGCTTTAAGACTTGCAAAAGATTCTGCGCAGCACGCAAACCGCTTAATGGAATCAGGAAATAGTTCGGAAGAACCTTGGCATCAATCCGAATCCGGCGGAATGTTAAGGAGTGTTGTCTATGGTTTTAATGATGGTTTAACAGCTAATTTTGGTTTAATAGCCGGTGTAATCGGTGCTAGTACGGCTCCGCATATAATATTAATTTCAGGAATTGCAGGACTGATAGCCGATGCTCTTTCAATGGGTTCATCCGGTTATCTCGCTGCAGTAAGTGAAAAAGAAGTTTATGAGCATGAAAGGCAAATGGAAGCTGATGAAATCAGACTTATGCCGGAACTTGAAACAGAAGAGCTTGCGCTTATTTATGAATCCAAAGGTATGGAAAAAGAAGAAGCTAAAAGATTAGCAATTGATGCAATGAAAAACCCCGAACAAGCATTGGAGGATAAAGTTAGGGAAGAATTAGGAATTATGGAAAGCTCCCAAAGTCCATTAAAAGAAGGATGGGTTACTGGAACTGCCACGGCAATCGGCGCATTAATTCCCGTATTTCCCTTTTTCTTTTTATCCGGAAGTGCTGCCATACTTACTTCATTTATTATTTCAATGCTGTCCCATTTTGGTGTAGGTGCTGCCAGAAGCTTTTTTACCGGAAGGGGTATTTTTCGAAGCGGCTTTGATATGTTTGTTGTAGGTTTTGGTGTTGCCGCAATTGGATATCTAATCGGGGAACTGATATTAAAATTCCTCTGATCTAATATTCATATTCATACTCATACTCGTACTCATACTCCTTTTCCCACTCCTTCCATAACCTCAACTCTCACCATTATTCATAATCCAAACTAGTAAACTCTCATTATATTCTATTATCATTATATCGTTTTATTACTGTGTCTTAAACAATTAGACAATTAAACAATTTCTTACATCTGTCATACCTAATTTCTCTCTTTTTACTTAAAAAGGCCTATTAGTCATTTTTTTATTAAACAAATAATATTTTTATTCGAAAATAGAAGTGGAAAGTTTTTTGATATTCACGCATGTAAATTGGTGAAAATGCTTTACCGTAGAAAATTATAGAGATTCCAATATTTAAGAGATGTATAGATTAAGAAAAATAAGCAAAAAAATAGGATTTTTTAAGTTAAAATATAAATTAGTATATATTTTATCTCTTGTTATCCTAGCTATATCTGCATTTTTTTATATCTTTTTTACCAAACAATTTGAAGCACAGGCAATTAAGTCTTTACACGAGAAGGGGGATTTCATTTCTCAATATATTATCGATAAACTTCAAAATAATCTCTTAAACGGAGAAAAAACTTATAATAATGATCTTGTCCAGGTTTTTGATAAATATGGTATTGATTATTGTATTCTGACCAATAAACAAGGTCTTGTTAATAAAGCTTATAACCTGAAGCTTGCCGAACAAAATTTATATCTATTTACGCGGAAAGGGGAGGAATTAACTGAGGATAAGAACATTTTTAGAACCAAGGTTTCCATAACAACCGGTGATTCCATGTTGGTAGCATACATTGGTTTCTCTGCAAAAAACTACCGGGAATATATCTTATCTGTTAGAAAAAATGCCGCAATAATTAGCTTAGCTGTATTTTTTGCAGGTGCCATGTTAATATTTATTATAAGCAGCTTAGTAACAAAACCGATTAATAAACTTTTTGAGGGCTCGGAATTATATAATAAAGGAAATTTAAGACATAAAATCAGTTATTTTAAGGAAAATCAGATCGGGGTAATTGCAAAAGCACTAAATTATTTATCGTTTAACCTTGATAGTGCCAATGAAAAAGTAGAGAATTTGAATAAGCAGTTAAAGGTTTTATTCAGGGATAGAATTGGAGAATTAAATTTGGAGATAAATCAAAGAAGAATAGCTGAGTATTCCCTTAAACAAAGTGAAAAACAGTTTAGGTTATTATTTGAAAGAGCTCCAATTGGAATGGTCATCAGTACTCCGGATGACAAAATACTTCAGGTCAACAATGCATTCTGCCAGAGTCTTGGTTATACTGAAAATGAATTGTCAAATCGAAAAACATCGGATCTTACTTATTTAGACGATCAGCCGCATTATATAAAATTACTTAACCAGCTTTTAGATGAAGATCTTTCTCATATCTATTTTGAAAACAGGTTTGTGAGAAAAGACAGAGAGATTATTTATACCATAGTAGAGTCTGTTTTGATAAGAGGTGAAAATGAGAAGCCGCATCATTTTGTTTCTCAGGTAATTGATATTACCGAAAGAAAGAAAGTTGAAAAAGAACTTGTTAAAGCAAAAGAGAAAGCGGAAGAATCTGACAGATTGAAAACTGCTTTCCTAGCTCAAATGTCTCATGAAATTAGAACTCCTCTTAATGTAATTCTAGCTGCTACGCCTATTTTAGCTGATGAATTACCTGAAGGAAATAATGACAATGATATTCTCCTTGATTCTATGACTAATGCAGGTAAAAGACTTCAAAGAACAATAGATATGATATTAAATATGTCTTCGGTGCAAAGCGGAAATTATGTCCCGGATATAGAAGAAGTCGATTTAAATAAAGAATTGAAAAAGCTTCTGGAAGAATTTCGTTCTCTGACCGGTAATAAAAATTTAAACTTAAATTTTTATAATAAATCATCTGATTCTATTATAATTGCTGATAAATATACACTGAATCAAATCTTTCAGAATTTAATCGGAAACGCCTTAAAATATACTTTGAAAGGGGAAATAGCAGTCAGTTTATATGAAAAGGATAAATATAATATTTGTGCCGAAATTAAAGACAGCGGTATAGGTATGTCTCAGGAATATATGAAAAAGTTATTTACTCCTTTTTCACAGGAAGATTCAGGGCATAAAAGGAAATTTGAAGGGAATGGATTAGGGTTGGCACTCGTTAAAAAATATGTAGAGCTGAACAATGCAGAGATATCAGTTGAGAGCGAGAAGAATATAGGCTCCGTTTTTACCTTAACTTTCAAAAATCTTTTATGGCATGAACTTAATAAAAATAATTTAATAACTAAGGCTTTGTAACGCGAAACTCCATTTCGCAAAATGTATTTCAGATATAATAATTACTCTCCCGGAATTTCCATTGCTCTCCAACATAAACTTTAATTAGGTAAGTGAAGTCACATAGAACTAAAGATGACATCTTTAAAATGTAAAATCACTTTATATCTTTTATTAAAATATAAGTTCAAATTAGCCTTATTTTGAAAAAATAAAGATGTCATCTTTCAAATACTGATTTTTGTGTAACTTGTGCTTGGTAAAAAGATTAGATTGGAAGCCGGTCAAGGGGGATTTTTTTATTAGTTTTATCTTGGATAAAATATATCCTAAGATTATTTGCCTGTATAACAGTTCAGAACTTGAAAAAAAGCATCTGTATTTAGAGTGAACACCCTGATGCATTCTTTGCCTATGTTCATGTAGAAGTTATTGGCTGGAAACAAGAATAATGTCATTATTTTTAATTTAATAGAAAAAGAAGCTAAGGAATTTGTGAAATTAGAACCGTACTTAAAAAGATTAGGTATTGAAAAAATAAAGAACCCTTCTCTTGAATTTTTAACCGAACTGCAGAGAAGTCATATGCTTTCAATTCCTTTTGAAGACCTGGATATTCCTGATAAAAGAATCGAACTTGACCTTAATAAAATCTACAATAAAATAATTCCAACTAAACGGGGCGGCTTCTGCTACGAATTAAACGGGCTGTTTCATTGGCTTTTAAATTCACTTGGATTTAAAGCCGATATGTTATCTGCATCTGTTTTTAATTCCCGGAAACAGGATTTCGGACCGGAATTCGATCATATGACTCTGCTGGTTCATCTCGATAAAGATTATCTTACTGATGCTGGTTTCGGTGACTCTTTCCGGACTCCAATTGAGCTTCCCGCCGGAGAAGTAATTGATGTTAGCGGTCATTACCGCCTTCAAAAGAAAAGAAGTAATATCTATGAACTTCATATTGAAAATGATGTCTGGGAACCGCAGTATAGTTTCTCAGTATTACCAAGACAATTACTTGATTACAAAGATATGTGCGATTTTCAACAATATAGCCCTAATTCACATTTCAGAACAAGAATGGTTTGCACTATCGCAACTACAGAAGGAAGAATTACTTTGAGCAATAATTCTTTAACAATTACAGAAGGTAGTTCAAAAAACAAAACATCTTTTGATAGTAAAGAAGACTTTAATTTTCTATTAAAAAAACATTTTAATATAGAATTATAAATGTACAATTAAAATTAGAGATGGAGTATTATGCAAATTAATCATCCTACAATTGGAAACGGAAAAATCTGTTACTTAGAGATACCTGCTTTAGATATTAATATCTCTTCTTCATTTTATCAAAAAGTTTTTGGGTGGAATATCCGGAAAAGGGGGGATGGTGCCATTGCATTTGACGATGGTATAAATGAGGTAAGCGGCACATGGGTGACTAAAAGAAAACCGGCTGCAGAAATTGGCATATTGATTTATATTATGGTGGATAGTGTTGAAGATACAATAAAAATAATTGAATCTAACGGAGGTAAAATTACTCAGCCTGTCGGAGCTGATTTGCCGGAAATTACTGCAAGGTTTAGTGATCCCGCCGGAAATATTTTAGGACTTTACCAGGAACCCAAATAAAACCATGGATACAAAAAAAGCCTATGATCTCTGGTCGAAACAATATGATAATATTGATAATAAAACGCGGGATAAGGAAGCCGAAGCATTACGAATAACTTTAGCAAAATTTCATTTTAATGACTGCCTGGAAATAGGATGTGGCACCGGAAAAAACACCGAATGGTTAATTAACAAAAGCAGGACAAGTTACCGCAGTTGATTTCTCAGAAGAAATGCTTGCAAGAGCAAAGGAAAAAGTAAAGTCTGCTAAAGTTAAATTCCTTCAGGCCGACATTACAAAAAACTGGTCTTTTGCAAAAAATCAATATGATCTAATAACTTTCAGTCTCATACTTGAGCATATTGAAAATCTCGATACTATATTTAAAGAAGTTTCAAAAGTGATAGCTCCGGAAGGCTATGTGTATATCGGTGAACTGCATCCTTTTAAACAGTATACAGGCTCAAAAGCGAGGTTTGAAACAGAAGAAGGAATTGAAATCTTAACATGTTTCATTCATAACATTTCGGATTTTTTCCGGTCAGCAAAAAAACATGGATTTAAAATTACAATCATCAATGAATTTTTCGACAATGATGAAACAACAACAATCCCCCGAATATTGAGCTTGCTCTTCAAAAAATCATAATTTTCCTGTTTATATCCATTATTCTGAACGAAACGAAGTGGAGTGAAGAATCTCATACCTAGAATTTTGAACAATTTTATACTTTTTATTTATCTTTATTTTAAAATATATAGAACTTGCGTATCTTCAGAGTTAATTAGTATAACTTCCATTTAATGCTGATTAAAAGAACTTATTTTTTAATGAGACTATTTCTTTTTTCCCGGATTTGTCTTTTAATATTTATTATTCAAGCTCCGGGCGCTGCTCAACAGAATAGTGCAAAAGACCTTGATTCTCTTTCTATTCAGTGGAAGGAAAACGGCTTACCTTATATTCAGAATTTCAGTCCTACAGATTATAATGCAGAGATACAGAATTTTTCTATCATTCAGGACAAACGTGGCCTGATCTATTCCGGTAATAACAAGGGAGTTCTTGTTTATGACGGAGTTACCTGGCGTTTAATTCCTACACTTAACAAAACACTTGCACGATCTCTCTGTTTGATTAATGATACTATTTACGTTGGTGCAGAAGGTGATTTCGGTTTCCTTAAACCTGATAGTACGGGTGAATTAAAATTTGTTTCTCTTCTTAAATATATACCTGAACAAAACCGGGATTTCCACGATGTTTATGAGATCATATCTAATAAAGATTCAATTTATTTAAGAACCCGGAACTATCTTTTCATGCTTCATAATGGTAAAGTAAAAGTCTGGAGCTCTAAGAATCAATTTGATGCTTCCTTTATCTTTAATAATACATTATACATTGAACAGCATGATATCGGTTTATTAGAAATGAAAAATGATTCTTTACATCTATTGCCCGGCGGAAGTATCTTCGGAAATAATAGAATCAGCCATATGTTCTCTTTAGACAATTCACGCTTTGTTATTTGTACATTTGCTTATGGTTTATTTATTTATGACGGGAGAAGAATCGAAAGATTTAAAACAGAAGCTGATAATTTTTTATTGGAACATAAAATATTTCATGCCGTAAATCTGCAGGATGGATTTTTAGCTTTTGCAACCAACCAGGGTGTTGTTATTTTAAATAAAGATGGAAGACTTTGTCAAATAGTAAATAAAGCTTCAGGATTACGAAATGAATTAGTTCTTCACCTTTTTGCGGATAAACAGAGCGGACTCTGGTTAGGCTTAAATAATGGTATAGCAAGAGTTGAAACACCATCTCCGGTTTCCCGCTTTAAGGATATATCGGGGATGGACAGCTTTGTCGAATCCCTTATTAGATACCATGGAAGGCTCTATTCTACAGCAGATCGAGGTGTATATTATCTGGATCAGAACGAGTTTCCTTTCCCGAAATTCAAACATGTGAGTGGTATATCTACATTATCATTTTCTTTAATAACAGCTAACGACAGGCTCCTTGCCGGAACTCAGGATGCTGTTTATGAAATTAATGGTATTAATGCGATTAAAATAAGCAATTTCCCTTCAAAACGGCTTTTCCATTCGAATATTGATACAAACAGGGTATATGTTACATTAATTGAGGGATTTGCAGGATTAGAGCTTATTGATAATAAATGGGTTGAAATACCGCCGGTTCCGGGTATAAATCTGCGGATAATTGCAATTACTGAAAATCCAGATGGTTCTCTCTGGTGCGGAACTGAATACGAAGGGATATTTAAAGTAAATATCAAGATGCAGATTTTAAATAAGCGTACACCTCAAATGGAGGTACACTTTACGCATTACGGTAAAGAATCCGGCCTTCCATCCGGAATGACGGCTCCTGCAATAATTGATGGAAAAACTTTCTTTGCAACAATGAAAGGCTTGCGCTATTTCGATGCAGAAAAAAAGTATTTTTTACCAGACACAACCTTAGGAGATACATTTGCAGATAGTTCATGTGAAATTGATTATATATGCGAAGACAATGATAATAATGTGTGGATAATAGCAAAGCAAAATGGGAAAACATTTCAGGGGAAGGCAGTTTTACAACCTGACGGAAGATATCATTGGGAAGATACTCCTCTTTCACGAATAAATGACCTTGGTAATTCGTATGTCATTTACCCTGAAAAAAATGGGGTTGTATGGGTTGGCGGCTCTGAAGGGATTGCAAGATATTCTCCTTACATAAAGAAGAAATATGATTCGGATTATTCTGCAATAGTCCGCCGTGTAACAGGAATTTCTTCTGATTCTGTTTTTTATAAAGGCAATATCCCATCTAATTTCCATAAACCGGAAATTGAATATAAAAATAATTCACTCCGGTTTGAATTTGCTGCATCAAGTTATGATGATGAAGCAGATAATATTTATCAAGTTAAGCTTGAAGGATATGATGAAAATTGGACAGGCTGGTTTTCGAAAAACGATAAAGATTATACCGGCCTTCCGGCAGGGAGATATACATTTCATGTGCGCGCTAAAAATATTTATAATCATCTAAGCAGGGAAGATACTTTTGCTTTTGAAATTTTACCTCCCTGGTTTCAAAGCTGGTGGGCTTATTTGCTCTATCTTCTATTTATAGGAGCTGTTGTTTTTGCTATTGTTAAAATTCGTGTCCGTCAATTAGAAAAAAGAACCCATCAGCTTGAACATATTATCCTGGAGCGAACTGCTACAATAAGGGAACAAACAGAAAAGCTGAAAGAACTTGACCATCTGAAGTCACGTTTCTTTGCAAACATCTCACATGAATTCCGTACCCCGTTGACTTTAATTCTGGGAATTCTTGAAAGGTACTTAAAGAAGCCAGGAAGCGAGACTTCTGATTTTAATATAATGAAAAAGAATGCCCGGAGACTTCTGCATTTGATAAACCAGATGCTTGAGCTTTCAAAACTCGAAGCCGGAAATGTGAATGTACAGGTACAAAAAACCGGTCTTGTAAAATTTATAAGAAGAACTGCTTCCTCATTTTTATCTCTTGCTGAGCAGCGCAATATTAAATTCAGGTTTAATAACCTTCCACTTACAACTTCAACGGGAATGGAAGAATTGTTTGCATATATTGACAGGGATAAAATGGAGACAGTTATATATAATTTACTTTCAAATGCATTTAAATTTACTCCGGGAGGAGAAAATATTTTTATTGATTTGAGCACTGATAACAGTTACGCTCAAATAATAATTAGAAATACAGGAATAGGGATACCGGCAGAGCATTTACCCCATATCTTCGAACGTTTTTACCAGGTTGACAGCAGCACAACCAGGGATTATGAGGGAACCGGAATCGGATTAGCTCTAGTGAAGGATTTCATCGAACTGCATCATGGTGAGGTGAATGTTGAAAGCACCGGTCTTGAAACAATTTTCAAAATAAAAATTCCCTTGGGGAGAGACCATTTTTCTAAAGACCAAATAATTGAATTGTCTGAAAGCAATACCGAAGAAATCATTGAAGACATGAAACTCATAAATGCAGATGAATTGGAAATAAAAGAGGAACATTCAAGGAAATCATCCTCCGGAGAGTCAAGTATTATATTAATAGTCGAGGATCATTTTGATTTAAGAAACTTTATTTGCGAGCAGCTTGAAAATGATTATTCCATAGTTGAAGCTGAAGACGGGAAAAAAGGATTGGAACTTGCGGAGGAAATTATTCCGGATATGGTGATAAGCGACATAATGATGCCAAATATGGATGGTTACCGGTTGTGCAGAGAATTAAAAAACAATATGAAGACCAGTCATATTCCTGTAATACTCTTAACTGCAAAGGCATCGCTTGAAAACAAGATTGAGGGATTGGAAACGGGTGCCGATGATTATTTAATAAAACCATTTAATACTATAGAATTAAGAACAAGAGTAAAAAATCTTATACAGGTTAGAAAGCAGATCAGGGAGAAGTTCCAATCTGAAATGATATTAAAACCTATGGAGGTAATTGTTCCTTCAAGCCAGAAAAACTTTATTGAAAAATTAACTAAAATTATTGAAGAAAAAATTGAGGACGAAAATTTTAGTATAGAAAATCTTTGCAAAGAAATAGGAATGAGCAGAACGCAGGTCCACAGAAAAATTAAAGCTGTTACAAATAAATCTACAAGTGAGTTCATACGTTCCTATCGGCTGCAAAAGGCAGCTGAAATGATTAAGCAGGATGCGGGAAATATGGCTGAGATAGCATATAAAGTGGGTTTTAATTCTCAATCTTATTTTACGAAATCTTTTCAGGAAATATATGGGTGTACTCCTATGGAGTATAGGAAAAGGTAGAGAGCAAGAGCAAGTTCAAAAGTTTATTAACTAATGTTACGAATATGTAAAGATGACATCTTTCAAAAACCTATTCTTCCAAAACATGATTTATTAATTTATCAATATAATAAAGGAGAAAATATGCGTAGAGTAATTTTCGTTTTTGTTTTTATTGTATTTGGAATGATTTCATCATTTGCTCAACAGCAATTTGAAAAAGATACAATATCTACTTCCGGAGGTAGTTTGATAATTACTTTCATCGGGCATGCATCACTAATTTTTACTTTTAATGATATGACATTTTATGCTGATCCTTTCAGCAAATTAGCAGATTATTCAACCCTACCCAAAGCTGATATCATTCTTATAACACATGAACATGGAGACCATTGCGACCCCTCTGCTGTTGAAAAAATCAGGACTAAAAATACAACGGTAATTCTAACTCAAGCATGTACGGAAAAAATACCGGATGGTATTGTTATGAACAATGGTGATGTTCAAACTATCAAAGGAATTAAAATAGAAGCAGTACCAGCTTATAATATTGTTCATAAAAGAGATAACGGCGAGCCATTTCATAAAAAAGGAGACGGCAATGGTTATGTCATTCATTTTGGTGATAAGAAAGTATATATAGCGAGGCGATACTGAGAATACTCCGGAAATGAAAGCATTAGAAGGTATTGATATTGCTTTTCTGCCGATGAACCTGCCTTATACCATGACTCCTGAAATGGTTGCAGATGCTGCAAAATCATTTAAACCTAAAATCCTATATCCATACCATTATGGTGATACAGATGTATTAAAAATCGTCGATTTAATGAAAGATACAAAAGATGTTGAAGTACGAATAAGGAAAATGAAGTAAAAAACTTACTTTAAGATGTTTAATTGTTAACTAATGTTACGCATATGTAAAGATGACATCTTTTAAAAGAAAAATTATCTTCAATTTTTATTAAAATATAAGTCCAGATAAAACTTAAATTTTAAAAAGTAAAGATGTCATCTTTCAAATATCTATTCTTATGTAACGTGAGTTGATAAATTGCTTTATTGTTAAATTGCTGTTTAATTAGGTGATGGTGAAGTGTAGATTAATCTTACTATTGATACAATCCAACCGGAGAACAATTCTTAAAAATTAAGTATATATTTTGGAAGAGAGTTTCATTATAAAATTTTAAGAGGGTTTATCCTTTCATGTAACATATCTTATAAAATTTGAAACAATATTGAAATAAATTGACCTTCCATTAATCTAAATTATTCCCGCTTCATTTCCCGAATTGTTATAAAAATACTTAATTAGGAGAAATTGCCATGTATAAAAATCGATACATAATGGTTTTAATAATTATTGTGCCTTTTTTGTCAATTTCAGGTCAAAATGGCTGGACCTGGCAAAATCCTCTCCCGCAGGGGAGCAGTATGGAGAGTGTAAAAATGCTCGATTCCAATAGTATTATAGCTGCAGGGGAAGTATCTACTATTATCAAGAGTACAGATGGGGGAATGAATTGGGATTTACGTAATCATATCAACAACACCGAACTAAGATTTACTTCTCTTTTTTTTCTTAATTCAAACATTGGTTGGGCGTCTGCAGCTAATTTAGTATATAAAACTACAGATGGAGGGACAACCTGGATACCTGATTCGGTAGATTTTACTTTAGGCTTTAATGACCTGTTTTTCCTGAATGAAAATACCGGATGGGCTGTAGGAAGTGCGGGAAATGTATATAAAACAACTGATGGAGGTACTACATGGAATTCCCGGAAGGTTCCGGTTACCAATAATTTATTTTCTGTCTATTTTACAGATCAAAATAACGGGTGTGTAGTGGGATCTATAAATACAATATTTACCACAACTGATGGAGGGGATCATTGGGATGCAAGAACAACAGGAACTAATAACACTTTAGAATCTGTCTTTTTTATCGATCAGCTAAATGGGTGGTGCGGAGGAGGTTTATCAGATAAAGGAGCAATCTTTAAAACTACTGATGGAGGTGTTTCATGGAATCCGGCAGCTAAATTATCATCTAATATTATTCTGGATATGGACTTTATTGACGCTAATACAGGTATAGCTGTTGGATATAATGGAACAATTGCCAGGACAACAGATGGAGGGATAAACTGGGATACGGTTTCATCACATGCTATTCTGAATATCAATTCAGTTGATTTTTATGATAATAACCATGGATTTGCTGTGGGTGATTACGGGCTATTACTATCTACCTCAGACGGGGGTGAAACATGGTCTTTAATAAGTAAAGGAGCTACATTTAATTCCCTTTTTGACCTTTATTTTATAAATCAAAATTTGGGGTGGACAGTCAGTAACAATTCAACGATCGGAAAGACTACAGATGGGGGAGAACATTGGTCATTTCAAAATCTCAATCCTTTCACTGCTTTTTATTATTTAGAATTTCTTGATGAAAACCATGGATGGGCCTGCGGTTTTCCAGGGAAGATTTTTTCTACAACTGACGGCGGTAATAATTGGATTTCGGATACAGCAGGAACAATTTGGGGAATAAACGGTCTGGATTTTATTGATACTCTTAATGGTCTTGCAGTAGGAGATCAAGGGACATTATTAAAGAGTACAAACGGCGGGTTAAAATGGGAAGCTGCAACTTCACCTACAAATGCAGCTCTTTATGCAATCAAGTTTATTGATAGTGTTACAGGCATTATGACCAGCACAGAGGGCTCAATTTATAAAACAACAGATTATGGAGTGAGCTGGAACCCGGTTAACAGCGGAGTTACAAAAAATCTTTATCATATATTATTTATTAACAAAAGTATAGGGTGGATTTGCGGAGCGGGAGGATTAATATTAAAAACAACTGACGGCGGGGATTCATGGAATACACAGAGCAGTGATACACATATTTCTTATTTGAAATTTATTGATGAGAACAACGGTGTTGGTGTTGGCGCCGGTGTCTTTTATACAACAGACGGAGGAGATAACTGGACTCCTTTTCCAGGCATATTGCCTGTTGAAGGTGTTTCAGCAGTTTCATTTACAGATTTTGATAATGTATGGATTGCAGGTACATCAGGTGCCATTATTAAGGGGGGAGGAATTGCGGGAACTGTCGGTGTAAAGGAAATAAATCATAATGCAATTCCGGATTCATACGTGCTTTCGCAGAATTACCCTAATCCATTTAATCCGGCAACCAAAATTAGATATACTATTCCTTCTTTAGGTTATAAAAACATATCTTCACAGCGAACAACGCTGAAAATATATGATATACTTGGTAATGAAGTTGCAGCACTTGTAGATAAGGAACAGCAGCCCGGAAATTATGAAGTTGAGTTTAATCCGGTTTACCTTTCAAGCGGAGTATACTTTTACCAGTTGAGGAGTGGAAGTTTCATCGGAACAAAGAAAATGGTGTTTCTCAAATGAGATATACTTAAAATTGTTTAAAGGGTTACATGGTTTAATTGGTCTTCTATTAAATTATTATATATTTACAGTGAGTTCACAAAACTAACAAAGTAGTTTTGGCTGCAGCATAAATGCATGATCGTTTTTACCCTTAAAATTGTAATTGGCAAATAATTTCAGTAAATTGCCAATCTCAAAAAAGAGAGAAAGAAATGGTAACAACGTTAGATAAATTTGGTCGAGTAATAATACCCAAAAGAGTTCGCGAACATCTGGGAATAGACAGCAAGACGTCTCTGAATATTTCAGAAGATGGTAAAAGAATTGTTATAGAGTTAATAAAAGAAAAAGAGCCGGTTGTTGATAGAGATGGGATTCTTGTTTTCACAGGGAAATTAGAAGACAAGGATAGTGAACTTATTAAATCCGATAGAAATAGAAGAATGAAAAAATTATTAAAAAATGAGTAAGAAATTTGAAAATCCTATTTGATACTTCCATTTTAATTGCTGCATTTGTTGAATCACATCCTAAACATAAATCTGCATTGTCATTCTTGATGAGAGCAAAAAACAAAGATTTTGAGTTATTAGTACCTTCACATACAATATTAGAGATTTACAGTGTATTAACAAGCGCCCCATTCAGACCTAGAATTACACCAAAGATAGCAAAACAATTAATAGATAATAATATTAAGAATATTGCAAAAATCATTTACCTTACCGACAAGGATTACTTTAAAATTATTGAAAGAATGAGTACTTCAAATTTCGCTGGTGGAATTGTCTATGATGCGATAATAGTTGAATGCGCATTGATTTCAA
The DNA here is from genome assembly GCA_963848195.1 of uncultured Ignavibacteriales bacterium. Lineage (GTDB taxonomy): Bacteria > Bacteroidota > Ignavibacteria > Ignavibacteriales > Ignavibacteriaceae > CAVQBP01. The sequence goes on from CAWKCY010000006.1 coordinate 177,685, forward strand.
AAGCAGATGAAATTTTAACATTAAATTCGAAAGACTTTTTAAAGTTAACAAATAATATCCCGATCAAAGTGAACACACTATAAAATAAAAAAAAGGCGGAAGACAGAGAAATTATTCAATCCTCGTTTTTATAATCTTTGAATATTTTTGTATTTTTCAAATACCGTTTGTAGCATAATTGGAGGGAAAAATGCTTAAAAGATCATATCTCCTAGTGCAATTAGTTATTTGTATATTTCTATTCTGTTTCAAATCTTTTGGACAATCTCAAATGGAAAATAAAGACGAATTCAAACCGCTTTCTTATGAACAGGCTGATCAAATGGCTGATTCCGTAATGGCTTTAATGAGCCTGGAAGAGAAGATTGAATATATTGGGGGGGACAGGAATTTTCTAATCAGACCAATTTCAAGATTAAACCTTGGGGAAGTATATATGTCGGATGCTACGGAAGGGGTTCATATTAGAGAAAATTATAGAGATGCCGACCTTTCAATGTATCAATTGGAAAAATCTACGGCTTTTCCCTGTCCAATCTCATTGGCTGCAACATGGAACCCTTCTTTAGCATATAAATATGCAAAATCTGTCGGTGAAGAATGCAGGGCTGGAGGAATTGGTATTTTATTAGGACCCGGAATGAATAATTACCGCCAGTCTCAATGCGGAAGAAACTTCGAATATTTTGGTGAAGATCCTTTTCTCGCAGCAAGAATGATTGAAAAATATGTAGAGGGAGTTCAAAGCACCGGTACCGTTGCAACATTAAAACATTTCGTTGCAAATAATACGGACTTTTTCAGAAGAAGAAGCAATTCTATCATTAGTGAGAGGGAATTGCACGAAATAAATTTACCGGCATTTAAAGCAGGAATAGATGCAGGAGCCAAAGCCGTGATGACCTCATATAATTTATTGAACGGTGAATGGTGCGGGCAGAGTGATTTTGTTATCAATAACCTCCTAAAAAAACAGCTGGGTTATAAGTGGCTGGTGATGACCGATTGGTGGTCTGTATATGATGGAGAAAAAGTTGTTAAATCAGGTCAGGATCTTGAAATGCCTTCTGCACTTGCTCTTAAGAATGTTGATTCACTGTTAAAAGCCGGTGTAGTTCAGATTACCGAAATTGATAGAATGGTAAAAGGAATTCTTAGAACTTATTTTGCTATGAAGCTTAATGGTAGAAAAAAAGATACATCTTACCTTAATAAGTATGATGAACATGAAATGACTGCTTTACAGACTGCAAGAGAAGGGATTGTATTATTAAAAAATGAAGACAATATTCTTCCACTTAAAAAAGAGTTGAAAAATATATTAGTTACCGGGGATTATGTAAAAAAATTAGCAAGAGGGGGCGGCTCTGCGGCCGTTGAGGGTTATGATATTCATTTAATGCTTGATGAATTGAAGAAAGAATTTGGAGACAGGCTCAATTATATTGAAAGCCCAAACGCCGAACAAATTAAATCGGCTGAAGTAGTCTTGTGCAATGTAGGTACCGAAGATAGTGAAGGCTGGGACAGGCCTTTCCCATTACCTGAGGATCAAGAGAAAAAAGTAATTGAATGCGTAGATAATAATCCCAATACGATCGTAATTGTAACTTCAGGCAGCGGAGTAAGAATGACTGATTGGAACAGTAAGGCTAAAGCAATCATCTATGCATGGTATGGAGGTCAGATTGGCAATGAAGCTCTGACAGAAATAATCGCAGGTAAAACAAATCCCTCAGGTAAATTACCTATTTCAATCGAAAAAGAATTTAAAGATTCTCCCGGTTACGGATATATTCCTGAAGGTGAAGATCTTTATAAAGGGTGGAACAGTGATGCGGAAAAATCACATAAGGTTTATAATTTATATTATACCGAAGGTGTCTTTGTAGGCTATAGATGGTATGAAAGCAGAAATATCGAACCATTATATCCCTTCGGATATGGATTATCGTATACAACATTTGAGTATAGCGATCTTAATGTATCGAAGGAAAAATTTAGTGAAAATGATTCTCTTACTGTCAGCTTTACCGTTAAAAATACAGGGACTGTGGGAGGAAAGGAAATTGCACAATTATATATTCATGACGTTAAATCTTCCTTGCCCCGTCCTGTAAAGGAATTAAAGGGATTTAGAAAAATTGAACTTAAACCGGGCGAAAGTAAAGTAATTCAATTGAAATTAGATAAAAAAGATTTTTCATTCTGGAATCCTTTAACTAAAAGCTGGTATGCTGAAAAAGGGGAATTTATTTTAAATATCGGTTCTTCCTCTAAAGATATCAAACTGAAAAAAGAAGTTGAATTATTATAAAAACTATATATTCGGAGAGAAAATAATGTTAGAGAAAAATCTAAAACCTATAATTTTAATATTATTTCTATTTGTATTTCCCATATATTCTCAAACGGAAAGCTCAAATAATTTTACCAATGAATTTAAAATAAGAACCGGTGTAAATATCAGTCATTGGTTATCGCAAAGTATGAATCGTGGTGAGGAAAGGGCTAAGTATATTACAGAAGCCGATTTCGATTCAATTGCTTCAGCAGGATTTGATCATGTAAGAATTCCATTGGATGAAGTTCAGCTTTGGGACTCAATCGGGAATAAACATCAAGATGCTTTCGATTTACTGCACAATGCAATAGAATGGGCTCTAGAAAATGATTTACGTGTTATTGTTGACTTGCATATTATTCGTTCTTTCTATTTTGATGCAGTTTCAAATCCTTTATGGAAAAATGAAGCAGATCAGGAAAAATTAGTACATATGTGGCAGCAATTCTCGGATGAACTGAATCAATATCCGGACAGTATGGTAGCATACGAAATTCTAAATGAACCCACAGCAAAAGATCCCGATGATTGGAATAAAGTGCTGAGTAAGGTTTCTAAAGCCATCCGGATTAAAGAACCGAATAGGATAATTGTAATAGGCTCAAATATGTGGCAAAATCCACGAACATTTCCTCAATTGAAAATTCCTCAAAACGATAAAAATATTATTTTAAGCTTTCATTTTTATACTCCTATGGCTCTCACCCATCATATGGCGCATTGGACTAAAACCGGAGAATATACCGGGCCGGTTAACTATCCAGGTCTTATTGTTGATACTTCTAATTATGCAGGGCTATCTGAAAAAGCTGTAAAAGCAATGCGGGACGGAGCAAATGGTTATTTTACAAAGGATACTCTAGAAAAACTTATGGAACCGGCAATTAAAGCAGCAAAAGAAAATAACCTGCCGCTATATTGCGGTGAATTTGGAGTATATCCAACTATTCCGCTGGATTTACAATTGAAATGGTATAAAGACGTTTGTGCAATTTTTAATGAGAATAATATTGCATATTGTCATTGGGGATATAAAGGTGACTTCCCGGTAGTTAGAAAAGATGGTTCATTAAATCGTAAACTTACTTCTGCTTTAACTGCAAAATAATTCTTACTGTTATATCACTTTTCGTTGGGTTTAAAGCCTTTGTGAAAAGTGAATTGCCCCGACATTTATGCCGGGGGAAGCATAAGAGACAAAAAGAAACCAGGCTTTAGCCAAAATAAATGTGGCTAAAGCCCTTCTTTTCCTTACAATTTTACCCGCGAGCTAAAGCTCATGGCAATTAATAAGAATTTTCACACAGGCTGTTTTAGGTGTGAGTTATAAGCTCTTTAGTGAACTATTTTCCAAGCCTTTTAATTCTTAAAAAATAAATTTATTTTTGTTTAAACATTTCAAGGGTTAATATGGTCTATCTAATATTAAAGCTTATTCATATTTTCGGCGCAATTATCTTTTTAGGGAATATTACTGTAGGGCCATTTTGGAAAATGCATGCAGAACGTTCTAAAGATCCTAAAAAGATTGCCGACACATTTGACGGAATCATAAAAGCCGACAGATATTTCACTATGCCTGGTGTTGGGATAATAATAATTTTTGGATTAGGTGCCGCTTTACACGGCGGATATAATTTAATTACCACAGCATGGATTTTTTGGCCAATCATATTGGTTATTATTTCAGGAGCTGTCTTCATGGCTAAAGTCGTTCCTATTCAAAAGAAGATTTTAGCACTTGCACAAAATGAAGAGCAGTTCAATTGGGATGAGTACAGGCGATTAGCTAAACAGTGGGATATATGGGGTTCTGTTGCGACTCTTGCACCTTATGTTGCTGTCGTGCTTATGGTTATTAAACCGGGATAATAATTTCTTCAGTTTTATATCTAAAAAATCTCTAGAATGGATGAACGGGATGATTGAATGGATGAATCTCAATTTCATTTTATTATTGAGGAGATTTTCTTGAATTCTTCTGTATCGCTATCCTCCAGCAGCTCAAATAAGACGGACTCAACCGTTGTTATTTCAGCATTATTATTTCTCATCCTTGCTAAAGCAGTATTCAAATCATTCTCTTTTCTTGATGATACTGCATCGGAACAAACATCAACTTGAAAATCATTTGATAAAAGGTCGAAAACTGTTTGTTGAATACATACATGAGATTCTATTCCGGCTATAACAACTTGAGTTACATTATTATCTCTCAATCTTTGAAATAAACTACCTGCACCTAAACAACTAAAGGTTGTTTTTTGAATAGCACTTAAACCTTCCAACTCCTTCAATAACAAATGAGTGGTTGGTCCTAATCCTTTCGGATATTGTTCGCTATAAAAGATAGGGATATTGAGGATTTTAAAGCCTCTGATTAATTTAATACAGTTTTCGATTAAACTTTCTTTATTAAGCATAACATTCAGAATCTTCTCCTGGACGTCAATTAATAAAAGAGCTGTCGACTCTCTTGATAAAAGTTTATTGTTTCTGTTCATAATTACTCCTAGTAAATCGGGTCCATTCCATATTTCCCGCATGAATACATCATCAAAATTGAGGAAAGATCAACCAGCACTTTCTTTTGATCTACCGTATGAATAACAAGGTTATAAACTTCGGCTACAAACTGCATGTTTTTTAGAATTTTATGAAGCTCCTTGTACGGCGGACTTCCATGCCAATCAGCCACCCCTTTTACCAAAAGTTTTTCATACCTTCGTAAAAATTCACTGAACGAGATCGTACTTTTTGAATGAGCTGTCCTTGGTCTGCAAATATTAATTAAATCGTTAAAATATGTATCCCATTTTTTAGCTAGCTGTTTATTCCTGTCTCGCATAACATACCTTGCTTTTTCAAGTGAAAAGTGTGCTTTTGTATTATATTTATCTTTTGAAGTTAACGCATATCCGTCATAGCTGGCAAAACCGCTTTCATCAACATATTTCCATCTTTTTAAAAGTTGTTTCGGAGTATAAATCACAATAACTTTTTCAAGTGCACTGTCAACCACAATGAATTTGTTTTTCTGTTCCGTAATAACTGTTATCCAGTGTTCCCACTCATCAACGCTTAATATACATGGGAGCCCCTGCTTTAAATGATAAGAAAGAGCTTTAATAGCTTCGTCCGGAGTTTCCCTTCTAAAATATTTCATTTTGCAATTAAAACTTTTGGCAGCCTTAGCTAATCCTATCTCATCTGTTCCATACCACCATGTACTGCCTGCCTTTCTCCCTATTTCCCTTTCATTTTCAAATTTACCCAGCATAACCAGACCATATTTTAGTGCAAATGGTCCACATTGGTATTTGTAAGGTTGGGGATAAAAGCTCATAAGTATAAAATTTTTACTTTTTAATTTAATTAATGTAAATGTTTAAATCATTATACTAATTTTGCGTAAAGCTCAAAAATGTTTTATTTTTTCAATATGAAAGAATTAAAAGTTGCTGTTGCATGTAACGAACCTCATCCTGATTTCTATATAAAATCAGTAGAACATGAGATTAAAGAGCTTGATTTTGTTCCATATTTTGAAGTTGAAGACCTCACTCCTATTGAAGAATATGAAATTTTAACGGAAAAATTAAAAAAATCCGGAATTAATGCCTATTTTCTTAATATTTTCGATGATGTTAATATTCTCATTCAAGATATTAAAAAGAACAAACCTGATGTAATCTTCAATTTTGTTGAAATTTTTAAAGATAATCCTTCATTGGAAATGAATATAGTAGGATTACTGGAATTGCTCAATATCCCATATACCGGGGCTCCTCCGATGGCTTTGGCAAATTGTCAAAGCAAAGTTTTAGCAAAAAGGCTGTTAAATAGTGTAAATATTAAAACTCCACAGTTTGCAGTTTTTAAGCAGCCAGCTACAAAATTTAAACATAATCTAAAATTCCCTCTTATGGTTAAGCCGGCATTTGAAGATGCCAGCGTTGGTATTGAAAATGATTCTATTGTGGAAAATGATAAGAAATTGAAAGAAAGAGTAGAGTATGTTTTTAGAAACTTTGTACAGCCTGCATTGGTTGAAGAATTTATTAGCGGCAGAGAACTGAATGTTGCTGTTTTGGGGGATAAAAATCCTAAGGCATTACCTATAAGTGAAATTACATTTGATGAAATGCCCGATCATTTATATAATATAGTGAGTTACCAGGCTAAATGGGATCCTCATCATGAAGCATATCATAAAACTATTCCTTCATGTCCCGCCAAACTTCCACTTCAAGTAGAACAAAAAGCAAAGGAGATCGCACTTAGAGCATTCAAATACATGGGCTGCAGAGATTACGCACGTGTGGATATGCGTCTTTCAAAAAAAAACGAATTATATGTTTTAGAAGTAAATCCAAATCCGGATCTAACTGAAGGAGCAGGCTTTATGAGATCAATGGAAGCGGAGGGTTACTCTTATATAAGGGCATTAAAAAAAATAATTGAATTAGCATGGAAAAGAGGATCACGAAAGAATAAAACAAGATAGAATAGGCTATCAAACTCCAGGTCATTTTTTCGGACATCTTTTCAATATATAGTTAATGAAACCTCCAATGTTTTCAAAACGTCGGAGGTTTTATTCTTTTTTTCTTAATTATTTCAAAATCTCTTTAATTATGGGAATTACTTTTTCTAAGTTTTCTGCCTCATAATCCGGTTTTACTTTTATTGAAAGATCTAAGGGGTATTTAGTTTTACCGGTAAAAACTAAAATCCCTATTCCACCAAGATTTTTAGCACCCTCAATATCTGTTTCAATATCATCTCCGATCATTATGAACAATGAGTTTCGTTGAAAACCCAATAATTCAATTGCAGAATAAAAGTATATCGGGGAGGGTTTTCCTATTAAAACTGCCTTTTTGTCAACTGCATATTCGATTGCGGTAATAAAAGCGCCGGCATCAAGCGCTAAATTAATTCCATCAGGTTTCCAGAACTTATTTTTCTGCATCGCTATTAAATCAGCCCCATTATATACTTTTCTGAATATATCGTTCAATATTTCATAATTCCATTTATCTCCTAAATCACCAACAATAACAGCTTCAGGATTTTCATCATCAATAAATTCGTTAAAATTCTCTCTTATTTTTTCTTCACAATAAACCGATATCCTTTTATAATTATTATTGACATAATTTAATGCCGCATCGACTGATGTCATTGCAGAAATTTCAAAATCTATTTCATTTTCTTTAAGAAAATCTCTTAAATCATTGCCCGTTTTAAGTGTTGAATTGCTGATTATATATGAAGGGATTTTTTGATTAGAAAGATATTGTAAAAATTCTTTCGCCTCAAGGGCAGGTTTTGAACCTATTCTAATTATGCCGTCGAAATCAATTAATACAGGAATGCTTTTGTTCATCAAATCTCACTTGCCGCCAGATTATTTCACTTGCCGTTGGATTTATCCAACGGGTAATATCATAAGGAAAGTAAGGCTTTAGCCGCATTTTTTGGCTAAAGCCGTGATTTGTTTTATTTCTTATGTCTCCCCGATAAAAATTTCGGGGCAATTCACTTATCTACTTAAACATATCTACCGGCATTTGCAAGCTGTGGAAACCTTGCTTTTGCAATTTCAAATGCTCCGAACATTATCCCTACATAAAATAAATCACCAAGTAAAGTATAGCTGAAGAATGGAATTGCTGCAGTGTAACTTTCCATTATGCCGGTAAAATTTTGCGGATATAATGATGAACCATACCACATAGCAAAATTAGTGATTATGAAAAAACTGACTGAAGCAGAAATTGAAGCTAAAATAACTTTACCCGGTTTTTTAATCCCTTGCAAAGTCCATCCAATCAGCACTATAAAAACAAAACTTAGATAAACAATCCACATTTGACTGTAAAGTCCAATAATTAAATCTGTCAAAAACAAAGCTGTTAACGGCACAAGGAAGGAAAGCCACTTTTTTGAATAGTAAGCTCCTCCGAATAATGCAACTGCACCGATTGCTGTAAAGTTCGGATAATGAGGGATTAACCGTGTGAATGCTGCTCCAAGAATTATTAAAGTCAAAACCATAAATCTTGAATTCATAATATTACCTTTCATTTCTTGCTCCTTTCATTTTTACTATAATAAAATATAAATAATTAATTATCTTTCAAAAAAGAAATTTTATTCCTGCATATGCGGATATACCCGGAGTGGCATAACCATATACTTCTTCATAAGATGTATTAAAAAGGTTTTCTATCCGTCCGTTCAAACTTACGTAATCAAATAACTTATAAGTGGCTGATAAGTCCATAACTGTATAAGGATCTAATTTTATTCTTTCGGAAGAAAAATCTGTAAAAATTTTGTCATCTCTTTTACCGGCATAAATTATATCAATATTCGTATTAATTCTGCTTGAAAACTTATAATTAATATTTAGACCTATCTTATTTTTAGGTCTTCGTAATAAAGCTTCATTCTTATCCGGAGAATTATCACTTTTGTCTATAGCATTTGTATATGTATAATTAGCTTTTATTCTTAAATTTTCCAGGGGAGTAATATCTACAAAAAATTCCAAACCATCCGTTAATGCTTTGTTAATATTTATTTCCTTGTAATTCTCATCAAACCCGAAAAGGTCTTTGTACGAATTGCTGAAATAAGTAATCCCGAAACTTAGAATAATTGTTTATGAATTGCTCAAAACCTGCATCCCAGCCGGTACTTTCTTCAGGTTTTAAGTCGGGATTGCCGTAAGCAGGATCAAATAAATATGTTAATGAAGGTGCTTTGAATCCTGTTCCCAGAGTTGCTTTAAGCTTTGTACCTGTTTTCCAGATAATATAAACAGGTGCTATCCTATATGTTATTTTTGAACCAAACTTCTCATGGTGGTCATATCTTATTCCTATCGTACTGAAAAATGAATTTAATAATTTTAATTGACTTTCCATATACACAGCGGAAGTTCTTAAGCTGCTGAACGGCAAAATATTCTCATATAAATACGTACTGGTAAATGAGGAATATTCGGTATAAGCTTTTTCTTCTTCCGTTTCGAGACCGAAAACGAATCGGAAATATTGTGAGATATCAAGATTATTTTGTAGGTCAAATTTAATTTTTCTCCCGTCATAGAAGCTTGTCGAAGCATAAGGATTATACAGGGTAGAGTCAAAGCTGTATTTCCTTACATTTCTGAAATACGAAAATCCGAGTTTAGAATTTATCAATTTATCGAACAATGATAGATTTCCTTCTGACCTGAATGCTGATTCTTCAAGATTATATATATAAGTAGGATCATCACCAAACATACCTCCGTGTTGATCGTAATCTGTACTTGCGTTATTGTAGCGGTAAAAGAGGTTAATATTGAAATCCTTAGAAAAATTAAATCCTAATCTTGAAGAAACATTATCATTATCGGTTCCATCTTTTTCAGTATTCCCGTATCTTTTTGAAGCTGCCGAAAATCCCGTGGTTTTATATTTACCGAATGTTAATGAGTAGTTTAAAAGATCCATGCTTCCATTCAAACCGCCTAAACCTTTCAGAGTTCCAAATGATCCCCCTTCAAATGAAAGTAAGGCTTTGGGTTTTCCATAACCTTTTCTAGTTATAATATTGATTACTCCGGCCAAAGCGTCCGATCCATAAAGTATACTTTGAGGTCCCCGAAGTATCTCAATTCTTTCAATATTATCCGTCGGGAGATCAGAAAAATCAAATGTGTTGCTTGGATCATTGGGCATGTTCATTTCAACGCCATCAATTAGTACCAATGTATGGTTTGAATTCCCCCCGCGAAGAAATATACTTTCCAATGCGCCCGGACTCCCCTGCCGGGCAATATAAACTCCATATTGATCTTTCAGAAGATCCGCTGCATTTAAAGTATTTCTATTTATAATTTCAGCAGAATCAATTACAGATATAGAGCTGGCTACTTCTAAACTGGGCGTTGCAGTTTTGGTAGCAGAAATAACAATTTCAGAAAGCCTATATAAACCGGCTGTATCTGTTTTTTCGACCGTAAAGTCCTGAGCTTTTAATACTGAAAAAAATGAAAGAACAACTATTGCAATAAATAGTCTGTTAATAGAATCCATTGAAGTTACTCCTTTAAGCCCGCGGCTTATATAAATTTATAAATAAGGTTGTAACTTCGTGGGGAGTTTTATTAGAGTGAAAAACGAAAAAATCTGAATTTCGTTAATACTACCTCACCCGCGAAGGCAGATTATTATTTTATTACGGCAGGTCTCCTGGCTTAGTCAGTCATTTGTCATCGGCAATTGGTCATTTGTTTGAAAATATTCAATAATGACTAATGACCAATGACTACTGACCAACTTCACAGTTGCGCGTCAGCTCCGGAATTTTCAATTTCCTATGTTCAGATAGGTAATAGAATCACCGGATTCCCTATGATTCCCATTATCCTAATAATATGGATTGGGACACCGCAAAGATTTAAAAGAACTAAATTAAGATAAGAATGTTTTTCCTTTATATCAAAATTAAAATGGAAGGTGGGGAAAATGTTAGTTGGATGTAAAATTGGGTTTCTAAACAGCTAAACAAATAGAAATTTATTTAAAATTTCTTTTTCTTTTGGTACATTGCTAAAGCAATTAAATAAATAGTTTATTATGATAGTTAGTAAAATAAATATAAATGGTTTCAAATCGATCAAATATTGCAATTTGTCATTAAATAAGATCAACGTATTAATTGGATCTAATGGAGCAGGTAAATCCAATTTCATTCAATTTTTTAATCTTTTGAACAATATAGTTTCACAGAATTTGCAAAGCTACATTACATCAAATGGTGGAGCAGATAGCTTTTTATATTTTGGAAGGAAACAGACTGAATCCTTTTCAGGTACTTTATCTTTTGGATTAAATGATTATCATTTTAAGTTATCAGCTACGACTGACAATAACTTTTATTTCAACGAAGAAGTTACCAGCTACTTTAATCCAAGATATGATAAAACTGCAAGTAGGAATCTAGCAAATGGTAACCGTGAGACAAATTTAATTGAAAGATATAAAGATGAGGGGCAAGCGGGAGTAGTCCATTATATTCTTGGTTCAATGAGTCGTTGGAGAGTTTATCATTTTCACGATACAAGTTCAAATGCAAAAATTAAACTTGAAAGTAATATTAATGATAACAGAAGTCTTAGAAGAGATGCATCAAATTTGGCTGCTTTTCTATATTTGCTCCAGGAAAAGCACTACGAATATTTTGTAAGGATTGAAAATACTATAAAGCTTATTGCGCCTTTCTTCGAAAAATTCAAGTTAGAACCACTGGAATTAAATAAGGAAAAAATACTTCTCGAATGGAAGCATGTTGGGACAGATGAATACTTTAATGCAAATTATTTTTCAGACGGAACCATTAGAATGATTTGTTTAATTACTCTTTTATTGCAGCCGTTTTTACCGGATACAATTATAATTGATGAACCTGAACTTGGGCTTCATCCGGCAGCAATTGATTTGCTTGCTTCCTTAATCAAATCTGTTACGGCGAATGACAAACAGGTGATATGCTCTACACAATCAGTTACATTACTTAACCATTTTGATCCTGAAGACATTATTATTGTTGATAGAAGTAATGGGGAATCTTTATTAAAAAGACTCGATAAAAATAGTTTAACAGAATGGCTTAATGAATATGCTATCGGCGAACTTTGGGAAAAGAATGTTTTGGGGGGAAGGCCATAGAATGTCAAAAAAAGTTCTGGCTCTAGTTGAAGGAAAAACTGAAGAAGGTTTTATCAAACGATTATTGGGCCCATACTTAGAGAAAAAAGAAATTTTTCTGACACCAATCATTATTAAAACAAAAAGGGAACTTCGTACACCTGATCATAAAGGTGGAGTAACCTCTTACTCACAGGTTAAAAAAGATCTCACACCTTTATTAAAAGATTCTTCTGCAGATATAGTTACTACTATGATTGATTATTATGCACTTCCTTCTAATTTTCCCGGTTATTCTGACAAACCAAATGGTACTTGCTATGAACGTGTTGACTTTATGGAAAATAAATTTAGTAACGATGTAAATCATAACAAATTTTTGCCGTATCTTCAGTTACATGAATTTGAAGCTTTAGTGTTTGCATGTGAAGACCAATTAAAGGTTATTTTTATTGATACCCCGGGGAAAATTTCTCTCGTTTCAGTCATAAATAATTCATTTAACTCACCCGAAGAAATCAATGAGAATCCTAATTCTGCGCCATCAAAAAGACTTAAAAAAATTTTTCCAGATTATCAAAAGACTTTACATAGTCAATTGATTTTATCTCAAACTAATATTCAAAATTTAAGAACTAAATGCAGTCATTTTAATTCATGGCTTACTAAACTTGAAGGCTAAAAAATGAATCAAATTGAAGCATTCATAGAAAGTATCTTTGTTTTTATAAATTTTATTTTATAAGTTTACAAAAATTGATTGAAGCGATTTGATTACTGTGGCGATTATTCTTTGTGACATTTCTTTAATAAGTAATTTGTTAAAGGGGAAAAAACTACTGTTTAATCACTCAACTGATTTTCACTATAATTTTAATTTGTACTTCCAAGGAGAAGTTAATGAGTTGGTTTATCAGATATCTTGATTCATCAATCGGAAAGAAACTGGTTATGGCGGTAACCGGTCTCTTCTTATATATTTATTTAATCATTCATTTAGCTGCCAATCTATTTCTTTTAAGGAATGACGGCGGGATGGCTTTTAATGATTATGCTGAATTCATGGGGAGCGGGATTAATATTCCTATTAGAATTATTGAAATTGTACTATTCCTCGCTTTTGCCTATCACATTTTAAACGGAATTAGATTGTGGTTCATAAATAAAAGTGCCAGGAAAGTTCCTTATAAAGCATATACACCGTCTGCAAACAGCACATTTTATTCAAGATTTATGATTCAAAGCGGTATTGTAGTATTCATATTTTTAATCCTTCATTTAATTGATTTCTTTATCCCATATAGATTCAGCAGCCCTGATCTTACAATGTATCAATCTGTGGTAATGAAATTTAATAATACATGGTGGTCGGTAATGTATATTGTTGCAATGGTATTACTTGCATTTCATTTGGTTCATGCTTTCCAGAGCGGGTTTCAAACACTGGGACTAAGACATACAAAATATACGGCTTTTATTAAAGGTTTCGGCGTTGTTTTTTCAATCCTCATTTGCGTAGGATTTGCAATTATTCCGCTGTATTTTATTTTGGGAGGAGGAAAATAAAATGGCAAATGACGTAAAATTAAATGCTAATGTTCCTGAAGGAAAGCTTGAAGAGAAATGGACTAACCATCGTTTCCAGTTAAAACTTGTTAATCCGGCAAATAAAAGGAAGTATGAAATAATTGTTGTAGGAACCGGATTAGCCGGTGCTTCGGCAGCAGCATCTTTAGCTGAATTAGGTTATAATATCAAAGCTTTTTGTTTCCAGGACAGCCCCAGAAGAGCGCATAGTATTGCTGCTCAAGGTGGTATAAATGCTGCAAAAAATTATCAAAATGACGGTGATAGTATCTACAGGTTATTTTATGATACTGTTAAAGGAGGAGATTATAGGTCACGTGAGGCGAATGTATATAGGCTGGCAGAGTTAAGTGTGAATATTATTGATCAGTGTGTTGCTCAAGGAGTCCCCTTTGCCAGAGAATACGGTGGACTTTTAGATAACCGTTCCTTCGGAGGTGCTCAGGTTTCAAGAACCTTTTATGCCAGGGGACAAACCGGCCAGCAGCTTCTGCTAGGTGCCTACAGCGCACTGGAGAGGCAGGTGAATTCCGGAAAAGTTAAGATGTACCCCCGCCATGAAATGCTTGATTTAGTTGTTATTGATGGGAAGGCAAGAGGGATTGTCACTAGAAATATGATTACAGGTGCCACTGAATCATTCGCAGCAGATGCTGTTATTTTAGCAACCGGAGGATACGGAAATGCTTATTATCTTTCTACCAATGCTAAAGGTTCTAATGTAACCGCTGCCTGGCGAGCTTATAAACGTGGAGCTTTTTTTGCAAATCCTTGCTTTACACAAATTCATCCTACCTGTATTCCGGTAACCGGACATTATCAATCAAAGCTTACTTTGATGAGTGAAAGCCTCCGGAATGACGGAAGAGTATGGGTGCCTAAAAAACCCGGAGATAAACGATCTCCGAATCAAATCCCTGAAGCGGAAAGAGATTATTATCTTGAAAGAAAATATCCTTCCTTCGGGAATCTAGTCCCAAGAGATGTTGCATCACGAAATGCTAAAGAAATGGTTGATGAAGGAAAAGGTGTCGGGCAAACCGGCGTTGCAGTGTACCTTGATTTTGCAGACGCTATTAAACGTTTGGGTAAACAAGCCATAGTCGATAAGTATGGAAACCTTTTTGATATGTATAAATTAATTACTGCTGAAGATCCGTATGAAGTTCCTATGAGAATTTACCCCGCTGTACATTATACAATGGGAGGTCTTTGGGTTGATTATAATTTAATGACTACTGTTCCCGGATTATTCGCTTTGGGTGAATGTAATTTCTCAGATCATGGAGCAAATAGACTTGGAGCAAGTGCTCTGATGCAGGGTTTAGCCGATGGCTACTTTGTTATTCCATATACAATCGGCGGATATCTGGCACAATTAAAGAGAGATAAAATCGATACAAACCATGATGAATTTAAAAAGATTGAAAGTGAAGTAAAGGAAAGAATAAACAAACTTCTTTCCGTAAATGGAAGTAAACCTGTTGATGAAATTCATAGAGATTTAGGACATGTTTTATGGGATTATGTGGGTATGTCCCGTAATGCAGATGGTCTCAAAAAAGCTATCGAAAAGATAAAAGAAATTAGAGAAGATTTCTGGAAAAATGTTAAAGTTACCGGTCAGAATGAAGAGCTAAATCAGGCCCTGGAAAAGGCTGGAAGAGTTGCCGATTTCTTGGAGCTAAGTGAACTGATTGCTCTCGATGCTCTTGACAGAAATGAATCATGCGGGGGCCACTTTAGAGAAGAATATCAGACTGAAGAAAATGAAGCTAAAAGGGATGATGAGAATTTTGCTTATGTGGCTGCATGGGAATTTAAAGGCAACGGAACATCACCTGAACTTCATAAAGAAAATTTAGAATTTGAATATGTTCACCTTACTCAGAGGAGTTATAAATAATGGCTAAATTGAATTTGCATTTGAAGATATGGCGTCAAAAAAATAAAGATGATAAAGGAAGATTTGTTGATTATGATGCTAATGATATTTCAACAGATATGTCTTTTCTTGAAATGCTCGACTTTATAAATGAAGGTCTAGTAAAAAAAGGTGAAGAACCAATTGCATTTGACAGCGATTGCCGTGAGGGTATCTGCGGCAGCTGCGGCTTATATATAAACGGCAGACCTCATGGACCTCTCAGAGGTGTTGCAACCTGCCAGCTTCATATGAGAAGTTTCAAAGATGGTGATACTATTACGATTGAACCATGGCGGGCTGCTGCATTTCCGGTTATTAAAGATTTAATTGTAGACCGTTCCGCATTTGATAGGATAATTGCGGCTGGCGGATATGTTTCAGTTAATACCGGCGGGGCACCCGATGGAAATGCTATACCAATTCCAAAGGATGAAGCCGAATGGGCTTTTGAAGCTGCTGAATGTATAGGATGCGGTGCTTGTGTCGCTGCCTGTAAGAATGCATCTGCAATGCTTTTTGTCGGTGCTAAAGTATCACACCTTGCAAGACTTCCACAGGGTAAACCTGAAAGGGAACTCAGAGTGGTGGCGATGATCGAACAAATGGAGAAAGAAGGATTTGGCGCTTGTACCAATACCGAAGCATGCTCTGCCGAATGCCCCAAAGAAATCTCGATGGATGTTATCGCACAGCTGAGAAGAGAATATTACAGAGCAATGATTAAAGCCGAAAAATAAACAAGATTTCCCAATAGCTTCTGAAAACGTCTCACTTCTTAGGATCATCCGGGAGTCCTATATACCCTATTCTCTTAGTGCTATCTGAAATTTTCAGTGCTGTCACAATAAAATGATTCACATCTGTTCTTGTGTCTTTTATTTTATTAAATTATCATCTTAATTTTTAAAAATGAAATAAAACTGTTACAAAAACCAGCTATTTTATAGTTTTTTAATGAATGTAATGAAAAAGGCAATTGTTGCAGTCAGTGGCGGTATGGATAGCTGTGTTACTTCTGCAATAGCCGAACAGGATTACAAACTCTCATTCGTTCATATAAATTATGGACAAAGAACTGAAAAAAGAGAATTAAAATCTTTTTACGATATTGCACATTACTATGGCGTTAAAAACACACTTGTTGTCGATTTTAGCCATTTAAGCAAAATTGGTGGCTCATCTTTAACCGATAAAAATATTGAGGTTAGTGAGGCAAATTTGAATTCTAAGGAAATTCCTACTTCATATGTTCCCTTTAGAAATGCTAATATTTTATCTGTTTGTGTCAGCTGGGCAGAAGTAATCGGTGCGGAGGCTATCTTTGTGGGTGCTGTTTATGAAGATTCTTCCGGTTATCCGGATTGCAGACCGGAATTTTTCAAGGCATATGAAAAAATGGTTGACCTTGGAACAAAACCGGCAACCAAAATAGTAATAATTACTCCTATTATTCATTTTTCAAAAGAAGAAATTGTGAAAAAAGGAGTTGAATTAAATGCACCTCTACATTTAACATGGTCATGTTATCAGAATGAAGATGAAGCTTGCGGTGTTTGTGATAGCTGTGCTTTAAGATTAAGAGGTTTTCAGCTGGCAGGATTTGAAGACCCTATAAAATATAAGGTTAAGCTAAATTATTTTTAAGAAAGACTTTAACATGAACGAAAAAACTAAAATTTTAGAAGTATTTGAGAATCAATATAGCGACCGGGATTATACTGTATTTCATGAAGCACCAGAGTTTAATTCACTCTGCCCTAAAACCGGTCAACCCGATTTCGGCACAATTACAATAGAGTACATACCTGATAAATTATGCATCGAATTAAAATCACTTAAGTTTTATTTGAATTCCTTTAGAAATGACGGGATTTATTTTGAAAGCGCAACAAATAGAATTTTGGACGATTTAGTTGAGATTTCTCAGCCCCGTTATATGCGAGTTACCGCAGAGTTTAATGTTCGGGGGGGCATATCTTCCACTGTTGAAGCTGAATATTCCAAAGAAGACTATTTCCCGGAAAATTATAATTAATTTCACCGATTTTTATGACAAATACTTTGACTCAAAAAGATATATTTATAAATAACCGTAAAAAGCTATTTCAGCAGAATCCAATCCAAAAAGATGCATTGAAATTCAGCCTCGAATATAGTCTCTTAGTTGAGGATTTCGTGCGCTCCCTTCTGATTGGAAAGAAATATAACTTCGCAATTGTTTCCTATGGCAGTTTTGGCAGAAGAGAACTTTCGCCTTACTCCGATATCGACTTAATGTTTATTGCCGAATCAATTGAAGAAAATAAGGCGAATATTTCACAATTGATAACACAGTTTTGGGATAATGGAATTGAAGTCTCTCATACTTTAAGGGAATTTTCAGATATTAAAAAATATCTGAACGAAGATCTGCATACATTTACCCAATTTTTTGAAACCCGCTTTATTTACGGTTCTGAAAAAATATATAATAAATGGAGTGAAGAAATATTTGCTTATATAAATGACAGGACTACTTTGAAGCTCTTAGATGAATTTTTTGCTGATAATGAAGATAGATATAATAAATATGGTGCCTCTCCTAAAACTCTTGAACCAAATGTAAAATTTTCTGCAGGCGGTCTCAGGGATTTCCAGGTTATTGAATGGATGTACATTCTCAAAAACAAGACTTTGCTTAATAAGCAAATTGAAGCAACACAAACCGAAATTTTCATTGATATTCTTAATAAAAATAATTATACCACCCATAGCGAATGTAATCGTCTTCTGCAAAGCTATAAATTAATCATAGCTGTCAGGAATCTTCTCCATCTTTTTCAGAATCAAAAGAATGACCGCTTTGAATTTAATTCCCAAATTAAAATATCTGAAATGTTTTACAGCCAGAATGGAGCTCTTGAACTTTTTATGAAGGAATATTTCAAAGCTGCAAATATTATCAACCGCTTTTCCAGATCTATGCTTAAAAGATTTCAAGATGAAATATCAAATCCTCTGCCTGATTCCTTATCAATTTATCTTGATGATGATTATATATTAAAAGGCAAAACCATTTCATTAACTAATCCTAAAGTTAAACTATCTCTTTCAGATATTTTAAGAGGATTTTATTATCGTGGTTTACATGGTGCTCATTTCGATGAAAATTTAAGATCTACTATAATTGAAGAAGTTGATAATTTTACAGAATCAGATTTAATAGCATCGGAATCATCCGTTTTTTTTAGGGAAATTCTAAAGCTTCCTAAAAATGTCGGCCAAACTCTTACTGCTATGAATGAGCTAGGTGTCTTAAGCGCCTTTTTACCCGAATTCAAAGATCTTGTCGGGTTTATGCAGCATGGTGTCTATCATTGTTATACTGCAGATGAACATACTCTTATTACAATTCAAAATATTGAAAGACTTGAAAAAGATACTTCCACTTTAGGGAAATTATTTAATAGTCTTAAAGAGAGAGAGCTTCTCTATCTTGGCCTGCTCCTGCATGATATTGCTAAACCAATTGATATTGCAGGACATGAAATTATCGGAACAGAAATGGCATCGTCTATTATGCATAGACTCGGCTACAGCGAGGAAGAAATTGATATGGTTACTTTCCTGGTTCATAATCACCTTGTTATGGAGCAGGTTGCATTTAGAAGAAATTTAAACGATCCTGAAACCTTAAACACGTTTACTTCCAGGTTCCCTTCGACTAAATATCTGGATCTGCTTTATCTCGTTACTTATGCAGATCTTTCTGCTGTGAATCCTGCTGTTTGGACTTCATGGAAAAGTGAACTCCTCTCTGAACTCTATAGAAAAACTAAATCAATGCTTGAAGATCAAATTACCGGTGAGGAACTCCTTGTTTCAAGCACTTATGTGATTCCTCAGGAAATCAGTAAGTATTCTCCCAATATATCAGATGACCATGTTCAGGAACATATAGATTCCATTAATGATATTGCTTATGCTCATCAATTTTCAGATAAAGAAATTGCTCAGCATGTTGAAGAAATTCTAAAAGGAACTAAACTTTCTACTTTGTTTAATGAACTTAATGATTTTACCAATATAACTGTTATAACTACCGATTTCCCTGCCCTCCTTTCAAAAATATGCGGGGTGCTTTCAATTAATGATGCAAACATTCATGATGCTAAAATCTTTACTCGAAAAGATGATATCGTTATAGATACATTTAATGTCACCGATTTTAGAACCGGTAAAAAGATTGATCCTTCTCGTTTTGATAAGATTACCAAGGACATGAATAAAGTATTAAGCGGAATGCTGCAATTAAATAAAGAAGTTGCTAAAATGAAATCAAAATGGTGGAGAATTGAAAGTAAGTTTTTCAAAAGATCCGGGAAAATAAAAATAGAATTTGAGAAGCATGAAAAGTATACGATTCTGGATGTATTCTCCCCCGACAGGTTAGGATTTTTATATAGAGTTACTTCTAAAATGAATGAACTCGGGTTAATGATTTATTTTGCTAAAATTTCCACTAAAGGTGACGATATTGTTGACTCCTTCTATGTGCTCGATAGGGATGGTAAGAAAATTTCGACTAATGGATATGAACTTATTAGATCTGAATTAACAGAAACAATCTCACAAATGCTTTAATTTTTATTTTTAACTAATGTTATCCAGATATAAAGATGACATCTTTCAAATACTGAGTTTTGATAACTTGAATTAAAAATGCAAATGCAGATTAACCTTATAGTTAAAAATAAAGATGTCATCTTTTAAATATCAATTCCTGCATAACTTCTGTTACATTGACAAAAGTTTTTTAAATAAAGTGGATTGTTAATATTTAAATAGGATTTACAAATTGAACTTTATGGAAAAAGAAAAACCAATTGGAGTTTTTGATTCAGGTATTGGCGGTTTAACTGTGGTTAAAAGATTAGCCTCAACTCTTCCTGCTGAGGATATCGTATATTTTGGCGATACTGCCCGTGTACCTTATGGTTCCAAATCAAATTCTACCGTTATTGAATATTCAATTCAGGATACGAAATTTTTACTAAATAAAAATGTTAAGGCAGTAGTCGTTGCCTGCAATACTGCATCTTCAATTGCAATTGATGAATTAAAGAAACAATTTCATCTGCCTATTATCGGGATGATTAATCCGGGAGCCAGACTTGCAGTCAGCAGCACTAAAAATGGAAAAATTGGCGTAATCGGTACCAGGGCTACTATTAATAACAAAGCATATTCAAATGAAATAAAAAAAATTGAAGCTTCGATAACTGTATTTGAAAAAGCATGCCCCCTCCTTGTACCGCTGGCTGAAGAAGGATGGATAAATCATAAAGCAACATATGATATTGCCGAAGAATACTTAAAAGAATTAAGAGATCTGAAAATTGATACTCTGGTTCTGGGCTGCACTCACTATCCTATTTTATCTGATGTAATTCAAAAGGTAATCGGAGAAAATGTTGTACTTATTGATTCGGGGGTTGCCTCTGCCGCAGTAATTAAAGAAGAACTCGATAGAACAAATTTGCATACAAATAAATTTTCAATTGGTAACCATGATTTTTATGTGAGTGATATTCCTGTAAAATTTAAAGAGGTTGCCGAACTTTTTTTAGGAAATCCGGTAAATGAAGTTAATAAAGTCGATCTGGAAACCCTCACGTCTAATTTTTGATAAGAAAATTTATATGAAGTTTTCCTTAATTTGCATTATCTGCTTTCAAATTTCAACTATTTTTTTCAAAATTATGGGACAGGAAATAAGACCTATTCGTGATAATGTAGGCTTCTGCTGGAATGCGGAAGAAATGGATAGTATCATAAGTTATTTATCTGCTAATTGTGAAGAAAAAAATTACCCTTCCGGCAATCTAGTCGCTGCTATTTCACCTCATGATGATTATTTATATGCCGGTAAAATTTATTTCCCTTTATACAAAATATTAAGAACTAAGGAAGTTGTAATATTTGGGGTTACCCATGGAACTGTTCGGAAAGCTATGAATGATCCAAAAGATATTTTAATATTTGACGATTATAAATACTGGCAAGGCCCATATAAAAATGTTGAAGTTTCTCCATTGAGAGATTTCATAAAGAAAAATTTAAATAAAGAATATTTTATTACAAGCGATAAAGCTCAGGATATTGAACATTCCATTGAAGCATTAATACCCTTCCTTCAGCATTATAACAGAAATATTAAGATCACTCCTATTATGGTTACGGCTATGTCTTATGAAAGGATGTCGAAGATTTCTGAAGAATTGTCTGACATTATCAAAAGATATATTCTCCAAAATAATTTAAAACCTGGCAGAGATATCTTCTTTTTAATATCAACCGATGCAAATCACTATGGTGAGGATTTCGATAATTCCCCTTACGGTATGAATGAAGAAGCTCATCAAAAGGCAACTGAAATTGATAAAAATATTGCGGATGACTTGTTTTACCAGGAAAAATTGAAGAGTCTAAAATTAAAGAATTTGTAGAAAAACTCTGGCCTGATTCCAGTACCGGTACGGTTAAACCTCTCTGGTGCGGCAGATATCCAATCCCATTCGGATTGTTAACTACAACTAATATCATTCAAAAAATAAATCATGAACAAATTTCCGGTACAGTCTTTATATATTCGGATACTTGGACAGGGAAAGTACTTCCGATTAAAAATACTCATCTTGGTTTAACAGCACCTTTTTCATTAAAACATTGGGTCGGATTTCTATCTGCCGGATTTTATCTAAATTAATATTTATCCTTCAATTATTTATGACCAATCCCTGGCGAGGCTTAAAAACTCTTCCGCGTAATATGTGGATCTTGTTTTTTACTACCCTTATAAATAGATCCGGAACAATGGTACTGCCATTCCTTACTCTTTACCTGACCACCAAAGAAGGATTAAGTGCAGGTAATGCAGGGCTTGTTATTGCATTTTATGGTGCCGGCGCTTTAGTAACAGCTCCCTTTTCCGGTAAATTAAGTGATAAAATTGGTCCTCTCTCATTGATGAAATGGTCCCTAATATGTACCGGAATAACTCTTTTTATTTATCCTTTAATTAATCATTATTATCTGATTTTGATTCTGAGCTTTATATTAGCTGTTATAAATGAATCATTCCGTCCTGCAAATCTTTCAATTATATCTCAAATTGTAACTCAAAAGCAGAGACGCAGTGCCTTCGCTTTAAACCGGCTTGCTATAAATATTGGAATGAGCATTGGTCCGGTAGTGGGGGGATTACTGACGCTAATTAACTTTTCTCTTATATTTTATATTGATGGTATAACTTCCATAATTGCCGGAATATTCCTCATCTTTTCAAAATGGCAATCTGTTAAACTCGAAAAAACTGATCTTGATTCTGAAAAAAATATGATCAACGAAATTGTTCATTCACATATTCTTAAAGACAAACGCTATATCTATTTCTTATTATCAATATTGCCTATTCCGCTTGTCTATTTCCAGCATTTAGGTGCCTTCCCTTTATTTCTTGTACATGATCTTGGTTTTGCACCATCTTTATACGGAGTGGTTTTCGCAATTAATACAGTTATGATAATTCTTATTGAAGTTCCTCTAAACAATTCCATGAACGATTGGAATGAGAAAAAATCACTGGCACTTGGAGCTTTATTAACCGCTATTGGATTCGGAGCTATGGCTCTTGCAAATAATCTTACATGGATAATAATAACGACTATTATCTGGACTTTCGGCGAAATGATATTTTTCCCGGTAAGTGCATCCTATATCTCAAGTCTCGCACCTGAGAAAAAAAGAGGTGAGTATATGGGTTATTTTCAAATGATGTTCAGCGTTGCCTTCCTTTTAGGCCCGTGGCTCGGTACTCTGGTATTCGAATATTACGGTTCACAGATACTTTGGGGAGCAACTTTCATATTAGGTCTGACTTCTGCTTTGATATTATTGAAATCTGAAAAAAACAGATTATCTGTCAAAAATATTTAATATATTTTATCATGCTTATAAATGAATTTCTCCCGGAATATAATTTCTCTAAAATACATAGCATAACAATTTTTGCCAGTGCTGAAAAAATTTTCAATGTTTTAAAAAATTCCAGCTTTAATTCATTCATGATTAAAATATTGTTAATGCTTCGTGGAATAAAATTAGAAGAAATATCATTAACTCTTTCTGAAAAAAGTTATTTTACATTATTAGGCGAGAATAAGGAAAAAGAAATTTTATTTGGTATTATAGGTAAATTCTGGAAATGGAGAGGAGGGTTATTCCAGATAAAAAAAGAAGAATTCAAAGATTTTAGTTTAACAGGCTTTGCCAAAGCAGTTTGGGGCTTTTCATCATCATCTGAAGATCCGGAAATAACAACTTTTTCAACCGAGACAAGGGTATTATGTATCGGAGATTCAGCCAAAAGATGGTTCTCCGTCTACTGGTTCTTAATAGAACCATTTAGCGCCTTAATACGTAAATTGATCCTTTATAGAATTAAATATAGAGCAGAAAAATAACCAAAAATAACTCCGGATTTCGAATTTGGTTTTTAAATCCGAAATCCGAAATCCGCAATTTCTATTTACTTCAGCTTATCTTTAAATACTTTCTCAAACTTTTCAACTTTTGGAGCAATTACAAATGAGCAGTATCCCTGCGTAGGGTTCTTTGCAAAATAATCCTGGTGATATTCTTCTGCTTTATAAAACTTTTTAAAAGAAACTATTTGCGTTACTATAGGATTATTATAAGCTCCGGATTTATCCAGTTCTTCTTTATAGTGTTCCGCTTTCTCCTTCTGCTCATCATTATGATAGAAAATAACAGAGCGGTACTGGGTTCCTGCATCATTCCCCTGCCTGTTGAGAGTAGTTGGATCATGGGTCTTCCAAAATATCTTAAGAAGGTCATCGTAAGATACTTCTTTCGGATCATAGGTAATTTGAACTACTTCGGCATATCCTGTGTTGCCTGTACAGACTTCTTCATAATTGGGATCATCTGTTGTTCCGCCTGAATATCCCGCATATACCGTCTTTACCCCCTTAACCTTTTCAAATATTGCCTGAGAACACCAAAAACAACCTTCTCCGAACGTTGCCTTAACTAAGTTATCATTTTGTTCCATTTTATTGTTTCCATCATTTTGAGTTTCTGATTTAATTTCCCTGCATCCAATAAAAAATGCTAAAGAAATTATTAATAATGCTACACTGATAAGTACTGTTTTCATGATTATTATCCTATTCTATTTTTACTATACAAATATTCTGATTGTTCTGTTCCCATGTGTAACAAAACTTTAACATTTGTATAAAAAAATGGTAGGTTATTGAGATTCCAGCCAAAATATTAAAAATTTTTAATAAGATTGCTGTTTTAATCATTCATCCCTTTTTAACTCCAGAGCTTTTGGGCAGGAAGTCAATAAAACTTTTTATCATGTCTTCTTTTCATACCTTCATGAAGTGGAAGGATTAGTTCTTCATCAAAATCATCAGAATTTTCATTGACAAAATCAATAAATATATCATCGGCAATCGATTCTGATGAATTTTGAAATTGTACATTGTTATTCTTATATGTATCAACAGCGGCATAGATAGCATTTTTTACACTATTAAACTCATTTTCAATTTTTCCCAGAGAATCACCAAAATTACCTTCGACCCATTTATTTGTTAAAGCTAATACCTGATTTGCCTTATCAATCATATCATCCGCAATTTTTTTAGCATCTTCAACGATATTATTTCCCGCAGTCTTTACTTTATTCAAGTATGAATTAAGATCCTCCTGTAAATCTCTTCGAAACTGCCTTCCATTCTTAGGAGAAAATAAAAGAGTTATTACACTGCCGGCAGCAGCTCCTAATAAAAAGTTAAACAAAAATCCGGAACTGCTATTTTTATTTTCAGACATACAAACCTCGCTGTAATGCTAAATAATACTTAAAAAATTTTTCCTTCAGATTTCCGAAGCTATTCAAATTATTTTTTATTTTTGAGTAAAATAGTTATTTAACTTGATAAGAATTTTTCAATTAGTCAATGTTTATAATCATGTAATTAACTAAAATTATGCAGCTGTTAAAGATGACATCTTTAAAAAAGAAAAATATTCACTATTTTTTAATAAAATGTAAGTCCAAATTAACCTTATTTTTAGCATTAAAGATGTCATCTTTCAAATACTGATTCCTGAATAACTTCTATTATTAATTTAAATACCTCCTAAAAATTTATTAAACGAAGATTTCCCGGCCATTATTGTAACAATGATAGCTAAAGCAGCTGAAGAGATTATTATTGTAGTAAAACCTATTATAACTATTTCTATTGCAATATCAATTTCAGCTAATGCCATTGCTGAGAAAAATAGCAGAATTATGAACTTTGTAAACCTTGAAATCAATGAGAAATGGGAAACATTCTCTTTTGCAAGTGCATTATAAACTGAATTTGATACTCTTCCGGCGATAATCCATCCAATACTGAAAATTATTGCCGCAACAATTAATTTAGGTATAAATATGACTCCGCGTTGAATGAGGTTAGAAAGGATAGTCAATTTCATTGCATCCAGTGCTGAATTTATAAATATGAGGAAAACTATAAAGAAAAATATATTTCCAATGAAACCGAATAAAGCAAATCTAATATCGGCTTTGGATAAAGCCTGCCGCCACTGCATTCGAATAAATAATCTTTCAAATTTTAACGCGGTCATTAGCTGTACTATTATTCGTTTCACTAGCCAGCCTGCCAGCCATCCAATGCCAAGTAATAAAATGCCGGCTAATAAATTAGGCAGATAATCAATTATTTGTTTTCCAAAATCGAAAAACGGTCCCTGAATTGCATTATCCATTTTCTTCTCCATTTTGTTTTGTTGGTTTCAATAAAAGCTTCCAGAATGATTCTCGTTCTTCAAATTCTTTTACCCAAATAACAGGACAAGCAGCTTGTTCGGTTATTTCAACTGCAAGAGAACGGCCGAATAAAAGTTCAAGAAAATCACCGGAGCGGCCCCCCATTAAAATCATATCTGCAGTCTTTGATTGTTCAATAATACCGGTTAATATATCTGAATTGTGTAAAACAATTACTTCCGCAGGCAGATTATTTTCTTCAATTAATTCTTTTATTTTATGTTCCCTTTTTTCTTTTTCAAGATGAGGAGTATCGGGTTCGTAAACTAGTAACAAATTAATTTTACATTTAAAATATTCAATAAAGGCAGGTGCTATTTCCGTAGCTAAAATTGCATGTATATCTTCACGGAAAGGAATTAAAATGGTTTTTATTTTCTCTTTGTTAAAACTGCCATGAAGAACTGCAATTTCTCCCGTAAATCTTTGCATAACACTATCAATTATCGAGGAAAAAAACCTTTCAATAAAAGCTGCATTTTTTTCTCTACCTACAATAATAAAATTACATTCTTCCTCTTCAGCTGTATGGACTATTCCTTCGGATATTCTATGTGAAACATTAACAACAGATCTCACATTTATTTCCGGCTCTTCAAACATATTTTCAGCTATTTCAAATAGTTTCTTTGCATTGTTTATATCTCCGGTACCCAACGCCAAAGGATCATTTTCCCTAACTTCGTTGACATGAAGAAAAATTATTTCGGCTTTGTTCTTTATTGCAAGAGCTTTTGCTATGTGAGTTAAACTTGGAACTGATCTTAAATTAGCCAGGGGAACTAAAATTTTGTATTCTTTTCGCTCCAATCTTTCGAGAGATTTTACTTTTCTAACATGTCTAACTTCACGTTTTGAAGCATAAGTCTTGTATACAAATAAACCAATTGAAACCCAAATTCCAGTAACTATCCATGCAGTAGGACTATATTCGAACATAAATACTGCTAAAAATAGAAGTAAGAGAATTCCGATTATGGATAAGTATGGAAAGAACGGAGTAAAAAATCCACGGTCAAGGTCAGGTCTTTTCTTTCTTAATTTTATTAAAGTGATGTTTACCTGCAGGAATAAAAGTAAAAACATAATATCTGCTGCACTTGCAACATCTTCAATTGGTAAGGATACTGCCATTATTACAACAATAAATAAAGAAAATAAAATAGAAAGATGGGGCGAAAAATTCTTTTTATGAACTTTACTGAAAAACGTTGGGAAGTTTCTATCACGTCCCATCGCAAAGGCAACACGAGAAGAGGAAAAAATAGTTGCATTAAGTGCCGACATTGTTGAAATAATACCTCCTACTAAAAGCATTATCCCGCCTCCTACAAAATAAGATTTTGCAACTTCCACAAGGGCCGTTTCTTTATTTGAAGCTAAATATGCCCATGGAGTCATACCTTCTGGTTTTACCGAACCAAGTGCAGTAAAGGCGACTAAAACATAAATAGGAACAACTATTATAAGAGAAAGAAAAACTGCTTTGGGGATATTTTTCTTTGGATTTTTTATTTCTTCGGAACATTGTGAAATAACTTCAAAACCCTGGAAAGCTATAAAGGTTAACCCCATTGCTTTAAAAACTCCGCTCCAGCCATTTGGTAAAAATGGTGTGAAAGCTTCTTTCCAATCCGGTCTATGAAAAATTAAATTAATTCCAAAACCTATAAAAATTGCTAAAATAACAATTTTAGCTATCGTTATTATATTCCCAATTTTACCGGTTTCCGAAGCCCCTCTAAAATTAATATATGCAAATCCTATAGCAGTAATTACCGCAAGAATTTTCTGCGGCTCTAAAAATCCCCAGTGCGGCATAACTATATTAAACTCATGCAGCACCAGTTCAAAATAGGCTCCGAAACCTAAGGCATAAAGGCTGCATGCTACAGCATGTGCAAACCAGCTCATCCAGCCGGAAATAAATCCATTCCATTTAGGTAATCCCTCTTTTACCCAGAGGTATCCTCCGCCTGCATCATGAAAACAGGAACCAAGTTCTGCATAAGAGAATGCAGTTAACAGTGCAACAATTCCATTTAACGAAAATGTTATAATAAGGCCCGGACCGGCAACACCTGCTGCAATTCCCGTAAGTACAAAAATACCTGCCCCTATCATAGCACCTACACCAATTAAAGTAGCATCCATCAGCCGCATTTCCCGGCTTAAATGAATTTCAGTTTCAAATTTTTTCACTTATCCCTCTACAGACTGAAATGATTTGATAATGAATAGTTTTAATTTTGATTAATATAGTTAAGATTTTATAAAATATAAATTTTATTTCCCAAATCTTTGAAAATAGCTCAATATTTAACCTTATACAATGCGACCTAATCTAAGCAACAAATACTTTCATCTCCTATTATAAATGAACTCTGAAACCGTTTTGAAACCGTTTTGAAATCGATTTGAAACCGTATTAAAACCGTATTGTCTCCTTCAAACACGTATTACTACACACAAGATTAATTTGCCAGAGAAGGTTGCCTTATGAATTTAGCCCGTGATTATTTATAATTTTACTGAAGTTACGCAAATATTTGTCATTCTGAACGGAACGAAGTGGAGTGAAGAATCTCATTGTTTAAATTTTGCATTATTTTAATATATTTCTATTAACTTTTATTATAAAATATTCTCTTGCGTAACTTCAGATTTTAGTTATAATTCTTGTTACGCAGGCTTTGAAAGATGACTTCTTTATTTATTAATGAGAAGATTTTATCTAAATTACGTTTTAATAAAAAATTGAAAATGACGTTTCTTTGTAAAGATGTCATTACATCAGAATAACTCCAATAAATTGATTTAAGAAAGAAAAATGAAAATTTATAAGTTCTGCTTCCTTTTAATAGCTATAACGTATTCCATGCAGCTTAATTCTCTTTCTGCGCAAAATAAAGATTCATTATATATAGCCGGGAATTATTATAAAGCTGAATACAGAATTCCTATGCGGGATGGGGTTAAGCTTTTCACAATAGTCTATTCTCCAAAAGATACTACTCATGATTACCCGGTTCTTTTTAATAGAACTCCATATAGTATTGCTCCATATGGTATAAGTGATTATCCCAAGAGCTTAGGTCCTTCAAAGTATTTTGCAAAAGAAAAGTACATTTTTGTTTACCAGGATGTAAGAGGAAGGTTTATGTCTGAAGGTAAATATGAAGATATCCGTCCATTTATACCTGATAAAAAATCTACAAAGGACATCGATGAAAGCAGTGATGTCTATGATACAATCGACTGGCTTATAAAAAACTTAAAACATTCTAACGGTAAAGTAGGAATGTATGGGATTTCATATCCGGGCTTTTATGCAGCAATGGGAACAATAAATGCTCACCCTGCACTAAAGGCTGTTTCCCCTCAGGCACCTATTGCAGATTGGTTTATTGATGATGACTTTCACCATCATGGTGCATTCTGGCTCCCTCACGCTTTTAGATTTTATGCTGTTTTTGGAATACCAAGAGATAGTCTTCATAAAGAATGGCCTGAA
Source organism: uncultured Ignavibacteriales bacterium (assembly GCA_963848195.1). Taxonomy (GTDB): domain Bacteria; phylum Bacteroidota; class Ignavibacteria; order Ignavibacteriales; family Ignavibacteriaceae; genus CAVQBP01. Next base: position 207,685 of record CAWKCY010000006.1, read on the forward strand.
TCTCTTGTTAATCCCGGAACGGAAGATGGATACAATTTTTTCCTAAATATGGGACCCTTTAAGAATACTAATGAAAAATATTTCAAACACAGAATTCCTTTTTGGGATACTCTTATAGCACACCCTGATTATGATTCTTTTTGGCAGAAAAGAAATACTCTTCCTTACTTTGATAATATTAAACCGGCAGTATTGACGGTAGGAGGTTGGTTTGATGCCGAAGATCTCTATGGTGCATTAAATACTTATAAGGCCATTGAACAAAAGAATGAAGATAATAGAAATACAATTGTAATGGGTCCATGGTTTCATGGTGGATGGGAAAGATCTCAAGGTGACCATTTAGGCAATATAAATTTCGGCAGTGAGACCAGTGAATTTTATCAGAAGAATATAGAAATACCTTTTTTTGATTATTATCTCAAAGATAAAGGAGAGCTGAACATTCCTGAGGCATATATGTTTGAGACAGGGACAAATGTCTGGAAAAAATATAATCAATGGCCTCCTTCTAATATTAAGAAGGAATCAATTTATCTTCATGACAACCATGAGTTTATCTTTTAATCCTCCGGAAAAAAATGAGAATGATTCGGATTCCTTTATAAGTGATCCCAATAAACCGGTTCCATACACACAAAAAACAACTTACGGAATGATCCGCGAATATATGGTAGAAGATCAAAGGTTTGCTGCTTCCCGTCCTGATGTACTTGTATATTCGTCTAATATTCTTGCAAATAATACTACTATTGCAGGTCCTATTATAGCCGATTTATTTGTTTCTACCTCAGGTACAGATGCTGATTGGGTTGTAAAGATAATAGACGTTTTCCCTGATACTGCAAAAAATAATAATCCTAATCCATGCGATATACAAATGGGAGGTTTCCAGATGATGGTTCGAGGTGATGTTATGCGGGGAAAATATAGAAAGAGTTATGAGAAACCTGAGGCTTTTAAACCCGGAGAAATATCAGAAGTTAAATTCACAATCCCTGATATTAACCACACATTTTTAAGGGGGCACAAAATTATGGTGCAAATCCAAAGCACATGGTTTCCTTTAGTTGACTTAAATCCCCAAAAGTTTGTGGATATTTATAAAGCAGATAAAACCGATTTTCAGAAGGCAACAAATAGCATATACCATTCGAAAGAATATCCATCCAAGTTAGAGGTGAATGTATTAAAATAAATATCTAAAAGAAGCTAAAAATCAAAAAAATTCGTCTTCAAAAATAAGTAATTAATACTTACATCAAGTAAAATTTTCTTTTATGATATTCAAAGTTAAAGATGCATTTTTATCATAAATATTCAAGATTTACTTTTTTACATATCCAATTGTAAAAAATACATTGAAGCTTCATTCATACTAAAGTTTGCAAATTGAAATCTATCATAGATATTGGTTTGCAGGAAAGCCGAAATTCGCAGTCCAAAATTCGCTCTAGAAATACTTACCTGTAGAATTTACAATTCAAAAACATAAAAATTAAGTATCCTGTTGAAAAACAAACAAAATTATCAATGGCATAGTTTGCGATCAGTAAGGAATCAAAGGGTTATTTGAAATAATAAACAATACTAAATGGGACAACAACAGTTATTATTAATCGTTTTAGCAATCATAGTTGTAGGGATTGCGATATTATTTGCAATAATATTATTCCGTCAATCCGCTATTGACCAAAAACGGGATATAGTGATGAATGAATGCCAAAATTTAGCAAACATGGCTTTAACATTCTCTAAAAAGCCTAAAGAACTTGGCGGCGGCGGAAATGAATTTATAGGCTGGAAAATCCCTAATGAATTACAAAGTACTCCCAGTGGTTCATATAGAGCAAATATTGAATCAGATAAAGTAATTATAACAGGAACAGGAAATGAGTAGTAAATGGCACGGATTCTGTTAAGATTGAAACTACTGTACAAGGAAATTCTTATAGTTCTGTAATTATTAATTAACGGAAAGTCCAGAATTCAAAAGTAAAAAGTTAAATAAATAATTCAAAATTTTTGAATAATGACTTTTGACTTAACAATGACAATAAAATATAACTAACATTTAACAACAACATAGGAGCTCAAAAATGGGTCAACAACAACTTCTTTTAATCGTACTTGGTGTTATCGTAGTCGGTATCGCTGTAGTAGTAGGTATAAACTTATTTAATGCTAATGCAGAAACTTCTACACAGGATTCAATAGTTTCTCAGGGAACAAATATTGGAGCAATGGCTCAGCAATATTATAAAAAACCAGTAGCTATGGGTGGTGGCGGAAATTCTTTTGTAGGCTTTGAAACTAAAGTATGGCCAAATCTTACCTGCAATTTAACTACTTCAACTGATGCATATTGGGTAATAACTGGATTCATCTGGCTACATCTATTGTAATAACTGCTACACCTATAGATGCAGCTTATGCTGCAATGGACAGTTAAACAACAGTTACACCAACAAGTATTACATCTGCAGTACAATAAAAATTGTTTATTATAAAGTACTAATTATAAAGGCTGTATAACTATTACAGCCTTTTTTATTATTCCGTTCAAAGATATTTTTCATCCTTTATGGCATAAAAGTACAATTATTTTTTAAACAAATATTAAAAATGAAATTCTGGATGCCAATGTTATTATTAGGATTAATTTCAATTCTTCAAATTATTTTCTTACCAGGATTACTTGCACTCATCATTTTTAAAATAAAAACTGATTCTCCTATTCAAAAATGGTTATACATTTTTTCTTTTAGCCTTTTTGCCAATTATGGATTAATTACAGTTCTGACATTAATACATTTATATACACTTTATATATTGTGGACATTATTAATAATTAAATTATTAATTTTAATGATTTTTTTTAGAAATGAATTGACTAAGATAGTTTCTAACATTAGCTTCAGGGATGCATATATTAAATTATTTGAATTCTTAAAGAGTAAAACAATTGGCAATAGAATTATAATTATTGTTTCAGGTTCCATTCTTTTGTTCTATGTTGCAGTTCTATTAGCAAATATTGGAACTATATTTTACTATGTAGATACAGTAAATAATTATGAATGGAATAGCTGGGCAATTGACTTTGCAAATAATATCTTGCCAAAGTATTCTTCACATTTCCCCCAATTACTGCCTGCAAATTGGTCAATATCTTATGTAAATAAATCCTGATGCTTTGTATTATGTATATCTTCTGATTTAAGATGATCAACAATTGTTGAAATATGATGCACAAAAATTTCAATTTCCTATATTCGTGAATAATATCTATTAGAGGAAAATAACATTTTTATACTAAATATGATTAAAATGATGGAGTATATAATTAACCTTAAAATGAAGAAGAACGGGTAACATTAATTCAACGATAGATTTGTAACATGATGACGAAACAATACCCGATGCTAGAATTATTAATTCTTAATTGAAAATAAACATTTTCGATTCGCTGTTAACATGTATTTATTACAGAATTTTCTATTCGTTGTTGGATAATTAATTAACAAATAAGGATGAATCATCGAAACATTACTTACATCATTGGATGGTTTATATAAAAATAATATGCAATATAATTAATTAAAATCAATTTTAATATTGCTTTAAAACATTAAATTAATTGTTCGATAAAATTATAGAAATTTCTCATCGAACTGAAAATATTGCATTTAATAATTCAATTAGTGTATATTTTACATAAAGTTACAATTTTATATTTACATGAAACGAATCTGTAATCATTCTTTAAATCATTTAATATACCTTCAAGTAATTAATCTGTCTCTCATTCATTTTACCTCAAAAAATATTTACCTAAATAAAGCGTAAATCTTTCTAAACAATAATTAAATATTGCGAAAATTACTGATTATGCAATTAAATAATTTTGGAATAAGAATTGATGAAATATAAAAAAATTCTAAATAGATAGGGAAAAGAGTGTAATTTATGGTAGAATTCAGGTTTACTGCTTCAAAGGTAAATGGACAAGCAATCAGCGGGGCTTTATCTGCAGATTCTGTAAGTGAAGCAAAGAAAAAAATTAGAAGACTTGCTGAAAAAAATCAGCTTCAACTCACCAATGTTGAAAAGAAATCGACATTTCTATACCGTATAAAGAGGGGTAAAGAAAAACCTGTGCACGGTGAACAAAAAGCCTTTAATAAACAAGAAGTTGAAGATGCCTTAAAAAGGCTGGGTTTTGAAGTCCTTTCCGTAAATAAAAAATTATTTGAATTCAAAACAAAACCACCGACATCTGAAATTGTAACATTCGTTAAAATTAGCGCCGAACTTCTCGATCAGAAATTAGCTTACCAGGAAATATTAACCTTATTAATAAATGATACTCAGAATAAAACTCTAAAAGAAACTTTAAAAGAAATAAATAATGATTTGAAAAAAGGGGCGGATAGTGAGGTAACGTTTTTAAAATATCAATCGGTATTCGGAAAATTCACTGCTTATATGCTTGGTTTGGCGTCAAAAAGCGGTAACATGACAGAAATTTACAAAGCCACTGCAAAATTTTTAGAAAGAAGACAGGAATTCAAAAAAAATATGAGGAGCGCTTTAATTACTCCCGCAGTAACACTCTTTGTACTTTTTTTAGCGGTTTTATTTTATGTAGGTTATATTTTCCCTGAAACAGCAAAACTGTTTGTAAGATTCAAAATTGCACTTCCTCCAATGACAGCATTCACTTTAAAAATGAGTGATTTTTTGATTAATAATATTTGGCTTGTAACAGCAATATGTGTTATACCCCCTATTGTTTTGTTTAATTATTTTAGGACAAAAAAGGGAGCTTATCTTAAAGATCAGTATATATTAAAAATACCGGTTGTAGGTCAATTGATTCATAAAACTTTAATTGAAGTTTATTGCAGAGTCTTCTTTACTCTTTATAGCGGGTCTGCAGAAAGTATAGAACCAATCAGAATTGCTGCCGAAGCTACGGGTAATAAATATTTTGAAGAGAGAATAAAGACTATAGCAATACCTCTAATGGTTAAAAAGGGAACAGGAATTACAGAAGCCTTCGAAGCAAGCGGTGTATTTACCGAGACAGCATTATCCAGGTTTCATTCGGGAGAAGAAACGGGTACAATAAAAAACACTTCATTACAATTAGCAAATTATTATGAAAGTGAAACTGTATATAAATTAAAAAACTTCATCGAAATAGTTCAGGTTGTTATTGCAATGGTAATTATGGTTGTTATGATTGCATTAACACTCGTTTCTGCAGAGACAGCAACCGTTAGACCCAAAACTCCCGGAACTGTCAGTAATACTATCCAGGTCGAAAGGAACGTAGTATAAATGCTCGATACATCCCTGGAAATGACTGATAAGATTGGATACCTATTATTTAAAAAAGGAATCATTGATGCAGAAACACTTGAGAAAGCATTAACTGCTAAAATTAATGACCAGGGAAGATTAAAAAGAAATCTAGCCCAGATTTTAGTTGAAGATTTTAAATTTCAGCATGATTTAATATTTGGTGAAGTAGCAATTTTATATGCTTTTAGACAGTTAAACACGCCGGTTGATGAAATCCCTCCAACCCGTTTAGACTTTATAAAAAGAACTATTAATAATGCAGGGGAACAAATTAAGCAGCAAATTCTTGAACATAAAGTAATCCCCTATAAATATGATGAAAGAATAAAAGACAAATTAATCCTCGCATCTATTGATCCTACCGATAGAAATATTCCCAAAATAGCTTTCGGTCTCGATGTTAAGAAATATGAAGTAGCGTATATACAAAAATCCTATTACGAAAAAATAGTTCAGACTATCTTCCCTCCGGAAAATATTTACTTAAAAGCAATGGAAGAGGCTGACTCTGAAATGCATATTGAAGCAGATGACTCTTCGCTGGATGAACAAGAGCTTGATGCGGAAATAAATAAAAGTGCATTAATTAATTTAGTTGAAGGTGCATTGGTTGAAGGTGTTCGAAAAGGAGCAAGTGATATTCATTTCATACCCAAATCCGGAAATAAGACAGAAATCCTTATTAGAATAGATGGAAATCTTCTAATCTGGCATGTACAGGAAGGTACATTGCCTGAAGCTGTAGTCGCAGTTGTAAAGGATAGATCAAAAGGGATGGATAGGTTTGAAAGAGAAAGAGCTCAGGATGGGTTTATCCAGCGGGAAATTGACGGGTATGTTATACGATTCAGAGTTTCAGTTCTGCCGATGGTTGGGACTGAACTTAAAAATAAATTTGAAAGTGTTGTAATAAGAATACTCGACGATAGGAAGGTTATTAGGGATCTTGAAAAATTAGGCTTGACCGGATATTCAAAAAAATCTTTTACAAAAGCAATAAATCAACCGCAGGGAATGGTTATATTAACCGGCCCAACCGGGAGCGGTAAAAGTACAACTCTTGTTGCTGCTCTTTACCAGGTTATCGATCCCTCCGTTAATGTTTTGACAGTAGAAGATCCGGTTGAATATGTTATTGAAGGTGCCAGACAGTTGAAGATAGGCTACAAAATGAATTTTGAACAAGCCATACGTTCAATACTCCGTCACGATCCCGATATAGTTTTAGTTGGTGAAATGAGAGATAAAGAGACTGCCGAAGTAGCAATTAAATTAGCTAATACAGGTCACCTAACTTTTTCAACTTTGCATACTAATGATGCCCCAAGTGCTGTAGCCCGATTATATAAAATGGGGATAGAACCATTTTTAATTGCTTATGCTATTAATATAATAGTAGCACAAAGACTTGTAAGATGTCTCTGTGATAATTGCAAGGTAAAAATAGAAAAATTTGATGAAGCTTATATGGAGGCAATAGGCTTAGATATTGAAGAATGGAGATTCTATACTGTCTATCAGGCAAATGAAAAAGGATGTGAAAAATGCAGGGGAACCGGATATAAAGGAAGAATGGCAATTCATGAAGCTCTCTATTTCACAAAAGAAATTAGGCAAATTATCGTTCGATCCGGTATCGAAGTAGATGAAGAACAAATTCGTATTCAAGCAAAAAAAGATGGTTCTTTAAGTCTGAGAGAATCAGGACTTGAAAAAGTTAGACAGGGCTTAACTTCAATTGAAGAAGTTATTGCAGGAACATCAGAAGAATGAGAATCAAGAGCATAATGTTAAAAGTCTTTTTAACCATAGTCGAAAGAAAAAAGTGACAAGTTCAGAAATAAAGCCAATACTGGAACATTTTGTTGACCAGGTTCCTAAATCATTGTTTGGCACCGATAAAATAGAGTTTATAATTAATAACACTGAAAAACTCAAATCCGAAAGCAGTCTTGCTTTAAGAATCTTTATTAATAAACTCCTTACCGGTATGATCGAAAGAGATGCTTCGGACATTGAAGTTGGAGGATATGGAAACGGCGGTTTTATATGGATGAGAATATTTGGAGTTAAAGAGCGGGTAAAGGAATTACCTACCTTTTCAATTGAAGAATCAGCGCTCCTTATATCAAATCTATTGTCGGTTAATCAGAGAAAAATGTTAATTGATAATAGAAATCTGGATTTCAGCTATACGTTTTTTTATGAAAGAAAGAAAGTGGACGTCCGGTTCAGAGCAGATGCTTATTTTGATCTTGATACTCTTGCATTGAACTTGAGATATATAAATTCAACATTACGTAATATTGATTCGTTAGGTCTACACCCGAATGCAATGAAAGCTATGAGCCATTCTTATATAAAATTCGGGCTTTCTTTAATTACCGGGATAACTGGTTCAGGTAAATCATCAACTTTAGATTCTATAATAGAAGCACATAATCAAATTGACCCCGCACATATTGTTATAATATCTTCGCCTATTGAATATGTGCATATATCCGATGTCTCTATAATAAGGCATCGTGAAGTTGGAAGAGATGTCCTTTCCTTTAAAGATGGAATTGTACAGGCTTTAAGGCAGGACCCTGACATTATAGTTATAGGTGAAATGAGGGATCCGGAAACAATAATGGCTGCTTTAGAGGTTACGGATACCGGTCATAAGGTTTTTTCTACTCTTCATACCTCTTCGGCAGTAGAATCTATTGACAGAATTATTGCAGAAGTTAATCCCAATGAACAGGCACGTGTAAGGAACCGGCTTGCAGATGTACTAACATCTGTAGTTTCACAAAAATTGGTGCCAACTCTTGATGGAAGACTCGTATTGGCAAAAGAGGTATTAATTGTTACACCCAGTGTAAAAGCTGCAATAAAGAATAATAATACAAGTGAAATTTACATGATGATAAATCAAGGAGCTAAAAGCGGCATGATAACTATGGAACAAGATTTGAAGCGACTTTATCTACAAAAGAAAATTTCTTTGGAAAATGCGATTGCTTATGCAAATCAGAAAACAAGAATTCAACAAATTTTAACGGCGGTATAAAGTGAAACAACTTATTTGTATATACTGTGAAGGCAGCGATACCAAGCTTGCTGTCATTAATAAAGAAAAAGATAGTATAAAAGTTATTAAGACTGCATCAGCAGATGTTCTTCAACCGGTATTGCAGCTTGAGGACGGCATCTCCGATTTAAATATTGAGGGGGAAGATTTAACCCTCCATAATTTAAAGCATGAAAACGAAACTTTAAATACTTCCAGTCAAAACATACTAAGTGATGAGCTAATCGGAATTAATTTAAATAAAAGCTATTTTATACCTGCCCTGACAGAACCTTCAATTTATTATCATGTTTTCGAAGGGAACAAAGAAGAAAAGCCGTCAAAAATTACTCAGGATATTATTAACGATATTCAAAGGACTAAAAATATTGTTATTCATAAACATGACCTTGGATATACAGAGCTCTCCAATAAATCTCTATTATCGGTTTTTTTAAACAGTGGTGATATTCAGGCTGTACAATTGGTAAATTCTTTAGCAAGGCTTAACGGGAAAAGAACTTATAAAATTCCCGCTGTAAAATCTTCAGAAATATCTCTCGCTTATTATGTTGCTAAAAGAAAAAAATTCTTTCCCGATGATCATTCTCTTATTGTTTATATAGGGAAGGAATATAGTAAATTAATCTTCTTACACGGCAGGAAGTTAAAACATATCGGAACAACTTTAGATATCGGGACATTAAATCTTCATACATATGATGTCTATTTTTCAAAAATTCTGCTTGAAATGGAAAACGGCGGGATTAATTCTCTGGATAACATAATTGTCTGCGGTGAAGATGATTCCGAAAATTTAATATTATCATTCTATGGTACTTTTCCCGAAGCTAATGTGTCTAGATTAGAATTTGATGATTTTGATATTTCCTCTTTGAATGAGAAAGCCAAAGATACAATTTCAAGCTATAGTATTCCTTTAGCTGTAGCTGTAGATTTTTTTGATGATCTTGAAAATGAACATAAAGGAATAAATTTACTGCCGAAATATGTTAAGGAAGATCAAAAAGTATTTCAATTTGGATGGCATGGTTATGCACTTATTCCGATACTCTTTGCCGCTGCTTTTTTCTTAACAGTACAGTCATTAAACAATAAAAAAGAAATAAATTATTTAGATAAGCAAATTACTGAACAGACACTTCTTAAGAGACAAAATCAGGAAACTTTAGCAAAGATTTCAGATCTGGGAGCAAAAATAAGCGGATTTGCCCAAACGCAAGCAATATTAGATTCGGCTTCTGCCGGCACAGGAGTATGGACTAAAGTCATTTCACATATCTCAGATTTTTTTGAAGGTAAACGAAATATTTGGCTAACAACTTTAAATACTAGTAATACAAGTATTGTTCTTTCAGGGTATGCTTTATCAAAGGGAGTATTAACTGATTTTGCTTATTCAGTTAATTCAGCCGAATTAAAATCGATTAATTTTGAATCCATGAGAGAACAGAATGTCTATAAATTTAATGCAGTTTTTAATTTAAACACTTTTGAAGATAAAAAATGAATAGAAAACTTAAAAACACATTAGCCCTTTTAGCTGTGCTCCTGGTAATTCTAATCGGGGGCGGTATCTTTGTATTTGGTATTCAGCATAGCAAAATATCAACCGGAAAGGATAAGCTGAAGGAGTTAAAGGCCACTGCCTATAATAAAGAACAATTAGCCAGGCAATACCGGGAGCTCCAGATAAAATCCATGTCATTGGATTCGATATTAGCTTCCAGAAAATTTAATATCCCGCAAAATCTTTCTTCGATTAAATTTTTTGATTTTGTTACTGATGTTACTTCCAGCTTTTCTCCTCAGACACATGTTGATGTTGAATATTCAAATCCGGGTCAGGATAAAGAATTTTATTATTATGAGTATAAATTAACCGGCAGCGGTAGATATTCTGAATTGTATCAGTTGATATATGCTATTGAGCAGAGTAAAGAATTAAAAAAATTGTCGGCGATAAATATGAGTAATGTAGTTTCTACCGATGAAGGTGGTGTTCCCTCTTTCGATGTGACTTTTAATACAGTTGTAAGAGTATATTACTGCAAGTAACGACCGGTTTGCTACAACAAAAATGGTGGAAAACGATCTTCGAACTAAAGAAATATATGATGCATTTTATCCTTTAATAAGAAATGAAATTCCCCCTAATGTAGATAATCTTTTAGATGTGCAGGGTGCAAAGCTGCTTGCGCTTGTACCTGAAGGTGCTTTCCTGTCAGACGGTAAAGGTAATACTTATCTTTTGTGGGAAGGGGAGCCGGTTTATCTTGGATACCTGACAAAAATAGACTATGATAATAATAAGGTTCATTTTATAATAAATAAAGGCGGCGTTATAGAACAGGTTGACCTTCAGTTGCAAAAAGAAGATATTAAAAACAAAAAGAAATAAGAGAGAACAAAATGAAAACTATTATAACCTCCATAATCCTTGCTTTGTTCATAAGTCTTCCAGTATTCTCACAGCAGTATTTGGAGAAGGATTTAAAGGAGTATACAAACCCGAATGAATTGGTTACTCTTTCACCTGATCTTCCATTTAATAAAGCAATTGCTTTATTAAGTAAAGTAAGTGAAAGTACAACAGGGAAAAAAGTTGTTTCTACTATTGATTCGGATGCACCTATCGGAATTGAAATCCAAAATATGCGTTATGATAAAGCATTAGTAATTATAGTACAAATGGCGGGATTTATTTATGAAGATAAAGACAATTTAATTGTGGTAAAGAAAAAAGATGAAAAAGTCGAAGAACATTCACCTGATACTTATGCTGATGTTAATGTGAGAGAAGTTAAAATCTCCGCTGTATTTTTTGAAATGGATGATCAGGCGGCAAAAGAAAGAGGAATTAATTGGCAGGCTATGTTATCAGGAAAGGGATTTAGTTTCGGCGGATTATTGGGCGATTCTATTGGATTATCCAATCAGCTGCCTGATGCAACAACAGGTAGATTGTCAGGTCTTGGAAATTATTCCTCCGGGAGCTTTTTCGGTCAAGCTACAGCAGTATTTAAATTTTTTGAGAGTCAAAATCTTGGTCAAATCATTGCAAGCCCGAATATTGCAGTAAGAGATGGACAAAAAGGAAGAATTCAGGTTGGTCAGGATATTTCAATTAAACAAAGAGATTTTGCAGGTAATGTAGTTGAGAAATTCTTTTCAACTGGTTCTATTATTGATGTTACCCCATATATATATAGTCAGGATGGTATAAATTATATCTTGTTAAACGTTGATGTAGAGAGAAGTTCATTCGTGCCGGATGCTCAAACAACTATAATAAATAAAACTCAGGCTAGTACTCAACTTGTTATGTTGAACGGAGAAGAAACTGTTTTAGGCGGCTTGTTTGTTAATGAAGATCAAAAAACCCGCAGCGGTATTCCTTTCTTAAAAGATCTTCCATGGTGGTTCTTCGGATTAAGATATATTTTCGGAAGCGATCAAATAACAACAACAAAAAGGGAATTAGTAATATTGCTGAAAACAGAACTTATACCTACTCTTAAAGAGAGATTTGCCGGTGTTCGCAGCGAAACTCCTTTAAAAGATGAGCTGCTCAAACAAAGACAACAGATTAAATTTTATAAGTTTAATACAGAATCAGAAAATAAATAAATATAAAAATGGAATCACTATTAATTATTGATGATGATGTTAATCTCTGCTCAGTTCTTAAAGAAGAATTAGCAGAAGTTGGATATAAAGTTGAGTATTTTAATAATGGATTCTATGCTTTTGATTATATTGAAAATAATCCCGTTGATCTGATGCTTCTTGATTTAAAAATGCCTGAGCATGACGGTTTTGATGTACTTAGAGAGCTTGGAAAAAGAAACCAAAGAATGAAGGTTATTGTATTAACAGGTTATGCTGATGTTAAAAGTGCTATAGATTCTGCCAAGATGGGAGCCAATGATTTTATAAGTAAACCTTATGATTTTGATGAGCTTTTAATAACAATTAGAAAAGTCCTCCAATCAGATGAATAATAATGAAAATCAGTTATCGAATACTTTTTATCAACTTCGCCATAGTTTTTTTAATTATCGGCAGTTCTGTTTTTACTTTCTATTCGATAATGTACAATGTTCTATCTTCCCAGCAATCAAAATATCTTAGCAATTCAGAGAGTAATTTTATATATGTCTATCAGGAGATCCTCCAGAATACTGAAGATGATTTTTTATTTTTAATAAAAAATAATCAGAATTTTTCAACCAAAACTCTTAAGATTCCGGATGAATATCCTGGAAAAAATATTGATTTTATCTTTTCCCACGATAAACTTTCAAAAACATTCATAAAAATCTATTCTAAAGAGAATATATATTTTCCTCAGGACAAATTTTCATTAGAAGAATTCTTAGAAAAAAATCCTCTGGCAATAGTAAGAAATTATAAAACCAAAGGTGATAACGAATATTATTACGGAAGAATTATAAATGAAAATTTATTAAACGAAATTGCCCAGAAGTGCGGGGCAGAGATTTCAGTTGTTTATAAAGGCTCTCCTTTAGAAATTTCAAATAGTTCTCAGAACCAAAAATACACTTATGTGTTATCGCAATCTTTGAAAAATCTAACATCTCAAGCGAATTCGAAGATATATTCTCAAAATGCTGAGTCGACAGATATATTGGCTTCTCTTTATATACCTGCTGCCGGTTTCGAAAAGAACACCCCCCTTAAATTTTTAATCTTTTCTACTTTAAATGAAGCAGCGGATTTAAAGAACAATCTTAAGTATATATTTATTGTTATTGGTGTATGCGGGGTTATACTTTCTTTAATATTAACGTTTCTTTTTACCGATAAATTAAGAAAACAAATAACACAGTTAAGTAAAGCGACAGAATTTACTAAAGAAGGGATCTTCAACAAAAAAATTGAGATTAAAAGTAAGGATGAATTAGGCAAGCTGGCAAATGCTTTTAATAATATGCTCGAGGCATTGAGTAAAAGTCAAAAGGCGAAAAACGAATATTCTGAATTCATTACTTTAATTAACCGGAATCCCACTCTTAATGAAATTTCCGAAGCTGCCTTAAAAAAAATAATTCAGACCTGCAGCTTTTCTATTGGCGCAATCTATTCAATTGATGATGAAAATATTTCTTTAATATGTTCGTATGGATTGGAAAAAAGTAATGCCATATCAAACAGGTTATCATTCTTCGAATCCGTAATAAAAAATCAAAGAGACAATTGAACTTAATTTTACGGAACAAATGCCCGTAATTAGAACAGGTACATTGTCATTACAGATTAAAAACCTATTAATTATTCCGGTTATTTATAATAACAAAGTCATAGCTATACTTGAATTAGGATCCTTTAATGCTTTAACTGCAGAAGCGAGACAGTATCTATTAAATATTCAGGAACAACTGGCTATAGGACTTACAAATGCCAAAGCTTTTATGCAGCTGGAAAATTTAGTAAATGAACTAAAGAATTTAAATGAAGACTATCAAAAGCAAAATGACCAGGTAAGAAAACAGAATGAAATATTATTGAATCTTCATAATCAATTGAAAGAAAAAGCAGATGAATTAACTATACAAAAACAGAAAGCAGAAGAATCTACTCAATTAAAATCACAATTCCTTGCAAGCATGTCGCATGAATTACGGACTCCTATGAATTCTATATTAGGATTAACAGAATTGATACTGGAAGAGTCTTCACTTAACAGCAAAGATAAAGAACGGCTGCAGGTCGTTTTAATAAGCGGCAGAAGATTGCTTAATTTGATAAACGATATCCTCGATTTGTCAAAAATTGAAGCCGGTAAAATGGAAAAACATTTTGAAGAAGTGGCTTTGAACAGCTTCTTATCTGAAATTGAGACTATAGTCAAGCCTCTTATAGATAAAAAATTATTGAAATTTAGTATCCTCAGGCATTCAAATACAAATGTAATTTTGAATGTGGATAGAGGAAAGATTGCCCAAATACTGATGAATCTACTGGGTAATGCAGTTAAATTTACTGAAAAAGGTTCAGTCGAATTGCATGTTACATTGATGGACAACAAATTACTCAAATTTGATGTAATGGATTCAGGTATAGGAATTTCAGAGGAAGATCAGAAAATTATTTTTGAGGAATTCCGGCAAATAGACGGTACAAATACTAGAAAATATAACGGAACCGGCTTAGGATTGTCCATTTGCAAGAAGATTGCCGATCTATTGGAAGGTGATTTAACCGTTCAGAGTAAACTTGGTAAAGGTTCGGTATTTAGTTTTACACTCCCGATTAATATTGAGGAATTGAGAAATGAACGTGCTTTCTCTAAAATTAATTTAGATGTGTTACAAAAAAATAAGAAAAACCCCGTTCTAGTTATTGATGATGACCCGGAAGTAAGATATACTATCGGCCAATATTTAATCTCAAGAGGTTATGATGTTATATATGCTGAAGATGGAGAAAAAGGAATAGAGCAGGCATTAGTTGCTCAACCTTTTGCAATTACATTAGATATAATGCTTCCTAAAAAGGACGGGTGGAATACTTTGAAGGAATTGAAAGATAATCCTTTAACAAAAGATATACCGGTAATTTTAGTTTCAATTATTAGTGATAAGAATTTAGGATTTGGATTAGGAGCTTTCGATTATTTTGTAAAGCCTATATCAGCACAAAAGTTATATTCAGCTTTTATTAAATTAGAAAATCTTGCTCAGAAAAAAGTTAAGGATATCGTCATAGTTGGTAATGATGAAAGCGAAATTGAAAGATTTAAAAGAGAATTTATAAATGAATCCCTTAATATTCAATTCATTCAAGGCGGCGAAAATGCTTTCGTAGATATACTTAAATTACAGCCTGATTTAATAATTTTAAATTTACTCATGTCATCATCAGACGGTATAACATTATCAAATAAGTTGAAATCTGATAGGGAAACCAGGAATATTCCAATTATATTACTGACAGAAAAAGAATTTTCAGAAATGGAAAGTAATGAATTAAATACCATTGTGGAAAATATTACCGTTAGTGAAAATAACCATCCTCTTGATGTATTGAAAATTGTAAGAGATAGATTAAAATTGCAGGAAGATTATTCGTCAAACAGCAATGAAAAGAATGAAAAAGTTGGCAGAGAAGTTGTTAATACTTCAAATAATGATAATGAGAAGGAATATTACGGAGAAGTATTGATTGTTGATGATGAACCCGAAGTATTATTTACTATAAACGAACTGGTTCAAGCGTGCAACTGTAAAACACTTACAGCTAGAAATGGAATTGAATGTCTTAAGATACTGGAAAATACGACTCCGGATTTAATTTTATTGGATATAATGATGCCCGAAATGGATGGGTTTCAGACAATAAAAAAGATAAAAGAAAATCAAAGGTTTAAAGATATACCTGTGTTTGCTGTTTCAGCAAAAGCAATGAGTGATGATAAAAAGATTATATTAAAGCATGGATTTGAAGATTTTATTCCTAAACCTGTTGATTCGGTAATAATTAGTTATAAACTTAAAAAAATATTTAACAAAATCAGAATACCAGGATATGAAAAAAATATTAGTCATTGATGATTTACCAGAGAATGTTTATATGCTTCAGGACAGGCTGGAGAACGAAGGCTATAAAGTAATAACTTCGTATGACGGAAAATCAGGAATAAATAAAGCAATAAACGAACACCCGGATTTAATTCTTTTAGATATTATGATGCCGGAAGTAACGGGAATAGAAGTCTGTAAGACACTTGTAGCGAATAATGCTACTGCAGATATTCCGATTATATTAGTAACTGCAAAATCTGATGCTGAAGATACCAGGGAAGGACTTGAAGCAGGTGCTTTTGATTATGTCAAAAAACCTTTCAACAGGATTGAACTTTTAGCACGTATAAATTCTGCGTTGAAATTGGCAGAAGCTCATAAACTGGTTTTAGAAGTAGAAAAGAAGAATACTTTTACCGCTACCGTTGTTACAACAAACCATAAGATTAAACAGCCGCTTACCTTAATCACATTAACATCCGCTGCTGTAAAAAGAGAACTAAATAAAGAAGTTATTTCAAAAGAAGCTATATTAAAAAAATTAGAGTATATAGAAATTGCAGTTAATGAAATCAATGATGTCTTAAATAAATTACATGCGATAAAACAGCCTGTATTTTCAGAGTACGTTAAAAATATTAAGATGATTGATGTGGATAAAAGGGAATAGGTCTGATTAAGTAAGCTGCTGAATAGTGGCGAGCATTGTATCAAATTCATAAGGCTTGGAAAGCAAGCTATTAATTCCCATCTTTTTAGGATTAAAATCCTTTTCCAGAGATAAACTTCCTGTAGATAGAATAATCGGCATAACAAACTTAAGTTTTCTTATTTGACTTACACAATCAAGCCCGTTCATTTCAGGCATACTATAATCAATAATAACAAGATCGACCTTAATTTCTTCAGTTAAAACTTTTAACGCTTCAACACCGGTTGCTACCTTAATAACATTATATCCATTTGATTCCAAAAGCTCTGCTAATAAATCTCTTAGCATTATTTCATCATCTGCAAGTAGAATAATTTTTTCAGATGGAGGTGTCTTTTCAGTATGCGAAATTTCGAAAGCAGGTAGAAAAACATCAAATGAAGTTCCCTCATTAATTGTACTTGAAACTTCAATATGACCTTTATGTGCTTTTATTATTCCGTAAGTAACATAAAGACCTAAACCGGAACCACTTTCTTTCTGTTTGGTGGAAAAATAAGGATCGAATATCTTCTGCAGATTTTCTTCATCAATCCCTGAACCGGTATCTCTAACTGTAAAGTTAACATAATTTCCTTTATCCAATAGAGGATAGTTTATCATATTTTTTTCATTTACAGTTATATTTTTAGCTGACAGGTATATTGTTCCTTTATCGACTATTGCTTCCTTTGCATTGACGCTCAAATTTAATAGAATCTGATAAATTTCAGTACCATTTCCCAGTATATCATACAAATTATCTTCAATATTCGTTTCAAATGATAACTTTTTGGGGAAAGTCTGGAAAATCACCTTAGAAATCTCTGAAAGCAATGAATTTGGTTTAATCAGTTCTTTTCTTTTAGGAGTAGGTTTTCCATAAGAAAGGAGCCCTTTTGTTAAATCCTTTGCTCTTATTGAACAGTTCTCGATGTTATCCAGCAATCTATAAATATTTTCACTTTCAGGTACTCTCTTCTTTAATAAATTTAAGCTGCCGAAAATGCTTGAAAGCAGATTACTGAAATCATGAGCCATACCGGAAGTGAGTTTACCAATAGTCTCCAGCTTTTGCGACTGGAGTAGTCTGTTTTCCAAAGCTGCATTTAACTCTCTTGTTCGAATATTGCTGACCGCAAATGATAAAAGTGCGGCAAATTGTTCTATGTGGTTAATATCCAAAGAATTATAATTTTCATTTCCCCCAATAATTATTGTAGCCAGGAGTTCATTATTAAAAAAACAGGGAGATATTACTAAGGCTTCGCTTTGTAAAACTCTTGTTAAATTAAAACCGATATTATTGGTTTTATTTAATGCTATAAGAGAGCGCTTATTTATTCCAAGCCATTTAATAATAAAAGAGTAATTAACAGTTATCTCTTTTTTTATTTCAGCTTGATTTTTTAACTGTCTGTTAGGATCATTAAAAAGGAATTCATATTTTTTATTTTCTTCATGAAAGACAATTATTCCAAAATTACTGTCGCTTATTTTAATGCAGCTATTCAAAATTGATTGAGATAAGGTATCCAATGATTTTTCTTTTACTAGAAGGGCAAGAATATTCTGGAATTCTTTTTGGAAAAGTAAATTCTTTTGAGTTGTTTCTCCGGAGAGAGAACGAGCAATCTTAGAGGATTTTTGAATTGAAAGAACAAATCCATCTAGTTTATTCTTTGATCTTAATGGTATAATCTTAAGGTTATTATCTATCGAGGGAAGTAAAAGTTCAAGAGATTTATCTTCTTTAAGTTTATCAAAATTAGAAGCATGAATATCTTTAAATATACTCTCTATTCCCCTGCCTTTTAACCTTGCTATTCCGGTGGTTTTCTTAAATTTCTTATTTGACCAGAGAATTATTTTATCTTTATCTGCAATTGCTAATCCTGAACCGTTTTGTTCTAACAATTCTGAAAGAGCGTATTCAGAAATTATTTCTTTGAGCATGAATCAATTTAGTCCTGTTTAATCTCATATTTCTTAATCTTGGTATACAAAGTCTTCGGGCTGATACCTAATTGATAGGCTGTTTGTGTTCTATCCCACCTATTTAACTTAAGAGCCCGTGCGATATGTTTTCTTTCAACCTCTTCCATACTCAAAACCGCTTCAGACTGACCATTATCTTCACTTACTTTTTCAAATTGTTCCTTTGCAAATTGAGTAACAGTATTTGGTAAATTAAGATCTTCAGGTTCTATGGAATCCCCTTCTGCAAAGATTAGGGCACGTTCGATAATATGTTCCAATTCTCTAACATTACCTGGAAAACTATAATTCATTAAAACTTTCTCAGCACTAGAAGAAAGTTTTTTAGGTGATCTAATAGGAGATTTGGATTCCAGGAAATGCTTTGCTAAAATAATTATATCATCCGTTCTATCTCTGAGAGGAGGTATAGTAAGAGTAATAACATTTAATCTAAATAATAAATCTCTTCTAAATTTTTTATTATCCGCTTCTTCTAGAAGATTTCTGTTAGTGGCCCCAATAACTCTTACATTTGAGGTCAAATTTGTTATCCCACCAATTCTTCTATATTCTCCATTCTCCAGGAAACGAAGAAGTTTAGGTTGAAGTGTCAGGCTCAATTCACCAATTTCATCAAGGAATAAAGTACCGCCATGAGCAATTTCTACTAACCCCTGTTTAGTAGATTTTGCATCTGTAAATGCCCCCTTTTCGTGTCCAAAAAGTTCGCTTTCTATTAATTGATCCGGAAGGGAAGCACAATTAACAACGACAAAAGGTTTATCTCTTCTTTCGGAATGTTTATGAATATATTCAGCAAATAATTCTTTTCCGGTACCTGTTTCACCTTCAATTAGAATATTTGAATCAGAAATTGCAGATTTATTTGCCAGGTTTATTATTTTATGGAGTTCTTCACTTTCACCAATGATATTGTGAGGAAGTTTTTTATTTACCTGATTGGTTAGAAGGGTTGTTTTAACAATTAAATCTTTGTGTTCTAATGCTCTGTTTATAGTTAAAAGAAGTTCGTCAAAATTATAAGGTTTTGTAATAAAATCATAAGCGCCAAGTTTAATACATTCAATAGCTTTCCGGACTTCAGTTTGTGCTGTTAGGACTATAACTTGAACAGAAGAGTTGTAGTCAGAAGTAAACTGCAGCACTTCTTCACCCGAAACTTCTTTCATGTTCAGATCAAGAAGAAGCAGGTCATAATTTTTCCTTTTAATATTTTCAATTGCATCACCGCCATCGTACACAGTATCTACCGAAAAACCTTCTTCGAGCAATTGTTCCTTTAACAAATAGCACAGAGTTTCATCATCGTCACAAACCAAAATCTTTGAGTTCTTTATCATACTTTAAAAATAAATTACTTTTCTGAAATATGTTATTAAAAACCGGTTAACTTTAGTTTGGAATAAAAAATCCAAATTTATATATTTGTAGCTCTCATTTTTTGGGGCGCGTAGCTCAGTGGTAGAGCATCTGCCTTTTAAGCAGAGGGTCGGTGGTTCGAGACCACCCGCGCTCACAAAAAGATTATAAAATTCATTTCTCAAAAAAACTTTGTTTTCCATTCAATATTAATATTTAAAATAAATAACAGCAAGTCAGCCTCCCCATAAATGGAGCATAATTTTAGCAAATTCAGTTAAAAAAAACGAATATGCTGTATAAATAATCACTTTCTAATAAAATCACTTTTACAAATATAAAAAAAAAATAAAGAATTTTTACATATGGGTATCAAATTTTTATTTGGGGAATATTATCATTTTCAAGAGTATCTTTTTTAATACCCTGCATAAGGTAGCCCATAAAAACAAGATATCCAAATGCTGCTATAATGATACCGATAATACTATCGGAAAAAACGTCGTAAAGGCCATGTAAAAGAGCCATGAATAAAATACCAATTGAAATAATAGGCCATTTCTTACCTTCCTTTAATGCAGCCATACCGATAAACCAGCCTGATACTCCAGCCCATGTGCTATGCTGTAACGGTCCCGACATTACCCTATGTAAGAAAGTAATGACCTGCCATGTAGCATCTCCATAGTAAATTGCATTTGCGGTAGCCCTGACAGTATATGTTACACCTTCGGATGCTGCAAACCCAAGACCGGAGAGGAAACCTAAAAATATCCAGTTATTTATCCCTTTAACTGTCTTTTTTCTTAGACCGAATATAATTAAAGGGAAAGCTTTGCATGTTTCTTCAAGTATTCCGACACCCAGAATAAAGCCTGTTAATTTTCCAAATAAGCTGCTGCTATTAGTTTCAACATATAGCTCCTTAATAACAGGAAACGTTTGTAGAGTAAGAAGCACAGGGATTCCAATCATAGCGGTAAAAAGAGCATAACCAAGGCCCTGTTTCCATATTGTCCGGGAAGGCTGAATCAGACTGAAGAAATATAATGACCAGAACAAACAAAAGTAAATTTCAATTAACCAGACAACCTGAGTAAAATCAAGGTCGAATTCTCTTACAAACCAGGCATAAATAAGAGGCAATAAACCAAAGAGCAAAACCCATCGGACAGCCTTTTTCTTTAACATACCTGAGTTCAATATCTTTCTCAAAGGGAGCAGTTCTTTATAATCTAAGGACTTGAACTCATTTATAACTTTTGAAACACCGATAGAACCCCCATCTTCCAATCCGAATGCGGTGCCATAATCTTTGTCAAGATTATCTTTTTCTTTTGATTCAGAGGTTTCCATAAACTCTCCATTATTATTTAATAAAATTAAGCATTCAAAATTCACGTATCGGGAAAGGAAAATAATATCTAATCCTATTCTTGCTGCATCTATTTAGCTTTTCAATAAAATCAGATCAGAGGGAAATTCGGTAATATGATATAGTCAAATAAATTTTCTTATTGGATAAAAAATAATTAATTTAGCGATAAATCAAAAGCATTAAATATATCTATTATGGGTATTATAGTATTTTGGACAATTGTTAGAACTGCTATCCTTATTCCTGTCTTATGGATACTTCAAAATTATATTGATTCACAATTTTGGTGGATTTTAAATATTCTCGCCATATATGTAATTATAATTCATCCGGCAGTTGTTCACTATAAATTATTTGAAGAAAAAAATAAAGATATAATTGAATCCACTTTATGCTCAACCTGCAGGCATTTTGATAAAACTGCTGTTTTGTGTATGAAATATGATAAACATCCTTCGATGGAATTTCTACCCTGCCAGGGGATGGATTGGGAACCTAAATCACTTAACATCAATAAAGAAGATATATCCAGATAAATCTTTTCTAAAAAAATCACTTCATTTCCATTTGTCACGTTTGCTAACCAAAATGTTACTACTTAACTAAAAATTAACAATATAGGAAACAAATGAAAAAAAATTCAAATTATAAATCAGTATATACCGGAATTGTATTAATGATTTTAGGATTTTCAATATTATTGTATGCACATGCAAATGGAATAACAGGAGTTACTAAGAAAAGTAATCAGCCAGGGTGTATTTGTCATGGGGAGACACCATTTTCTAATGTAACGGTAACAATTAATGGTCCGGATACTCTTCTTATGAATCAGACAGCTAATTATTCTGTAACAATATCGGGCGGACCATTGGCAGCAGGGGGTACAGATATTGCAGTAACTAATGGTGTCTTGAATCCGGTTTCAAACGATTTAAGAATTGAAAATGGTGAACTGACCCATACTCTTCCCAAAACACCGGTTTCAAAAGTGGTAACATTTAATTTTACATATACAGCCCCTTCAACACCCGGAACCGAGACAATTTTTGCCAATGGAAATAGTGTAAATTTTAACGGACAAAACACAGGAGATCAATGGAACTTTGCCCCAAATAAAATAATCCAGATAATGCAGATTGCCGGTGTTGAAAATGAACAAAATGTACTGACATATAAATTAGAACAAAATTATCCTAACCCATTTAATCCTATTACTAATTTCGAATTCCGCATTGCGACTCACGAATTTGTAAATCTTAAAATTTTCGATATATCAGGAAGGGAGGTAGCTGAATTAGTTAATGAAGAAAAATCGGCTGGAATCTATAAAATTACTTTCAATGCCTCTAATTTAGCGAGTGGAGTGTATTTCTATAAATTAAAGGCAGGTAATTTCACTTCTATTAAAAAGCTTATTTTGATGAAGTGAGGGGAGACTTAAATATCTCCAAAAATGGTTTTGTATGTAAGTATAGAATTATATTTCCTTGACAAGGTAATTTGATCTTTTATATCTTTAGTTAAGTTATCTTACCGTTTTTATAAAAGTTCCTAATAAATTCTATAATCGTTTCTTTATAGTTCAATTTAAAATCATTAACTTATTTAAGGAGGTTACTATGCGTGCTGTTACACGAGTTCTGCTCCTTTCTTTCTGCCTATCTTTAACTTTTGCGCAAATGTTCGCTCAGGATATGGATGATATGAAAAGCAAAGTTGAAGAATGGAACCAAAAATTTTCAGAAGCAATGATGAATGGAGATAATGAGAAGATGTTATCGTTTTATGCAGATGATATTATTTCATTACCCAGTTATCAGCCTATGATGGAAGGCATTGATGCACTAAAAAGTGCTATGGCAATGGATGCCAATTCTGGAAATAAAATTACAAAATTTGTACTAAATTCGAAGAAAATTATTCCTGCCGGTAATCTTCTTGTAGATATCGGGACATATGATATGAGTATGGATATGCAGGGCATGGATAAACCATATGATGATCAGGGGAAATATGTGACTATTTATGAGAAGCAGGATGACGGGAGCTGGAAGATTAAGGTTGATACTTGGAATTCAGATCACAATCCCTGGATGAATAACGGCAATATGAATGAAAAGAAAGATGATATGAAATAAGTTTTTAATGGAGTGAAAATATTTCGTTTTTCACTCCATATCTTCATTCTCAACCCCCTCCATGTTAAAGATGTCATCTTTATGTCTGCGAAAGTAATATTAAAAAACTTTAATCATTAATTAAGCTTATGTTAATCTGCTATAGATATGTTTACTGCGTCAGTAAGAATTAACATTAATAAATTAATTATTTGAGGAGTTATAAAATGAAAACGCGTTTAATTGCTTTAGTGATCTTCCTTTCGGTATTTGCAATGGGTATAAATAGTTCTTCTTATGCACAAAATAAATCGACCAAGAAGAGCCACAATAAGACTATGATGATGGACAGCACAAAGGCTAAATCCCATAAAATGAAAACATCAACGACAACCCATCATAAAACTCATAAGACAACTAAATCATCCCATTCTGGAATGAAAAGCAAAAAAGATACTACAAACTATAAATAGTCAGATTTCCAAATCAGTCAATTACAAAAAGGAGAGTTTTTTAACTCTCCTTTTTTTTATAATTTTAGGTATATGAGAATTTTGGTTGTTGAAGACGAAAAAAAAGTTGCTTCTTTTATTAAGAAAGGCCTGGAGGAGGAATACTACTCTGTTGATATTGCTTATGATGGTAAAGAGGGGTACCACCTGGCATTAACCGAAGAATATGATTTAATAATTTTAGATATAATGCTTCCTGTTAAGGATGGTTTAACAGTAATAAAGGAATTACGTCAGGAAAACATCTCAACTCCTGTTTTATTTTTATCCGCCAAGGACTCCTTGAAAGATAAAATCGAAGGACTGAATTTAGGTGCGGATGATTATTTAACAAAGCCATTTTCATTTGAAGAATTGGTTGCACGTGTAAGGGCTCTTCTTAGAAGAACATCGGTTAATAAAACCATTGAGCTCAAAGCAGGAGACCTGATACTGGATACGCAAAAGCATATAGTACTTAGGAATGGAAATGAAATAACACTAACACCAAAGGAATATTCAATACTGGAATATTTAATTAGGAATAAAAATAAAATCATTTCACGGACAATCCTTACCGAACATGTTTATGATTACCATTTTGATACCGATACAAACGTAATTGATGTTTATATAAACAAGTTAAGGAATAAGATAGATAAAGGATATGAGAAGCATTTGCTTAATACGGTCAGAGGTATAGGTTATATAATAAAGGATGAATAGGTCTCTTCCCTTTATAAAAATATAATATTTATGTTAGCCCATCTAAGATCTTATATAAGAACAACAAGATTTAAAACCACTCTCTGGTATTCATCATTATTTCTGCTTCTTGAGATAGTAATAGGAATACTTGTATATTTCTATCTGGGGGATAGTATGTACCATCAATTAGATACTTCTTTAAAACGGCAGGCGGAATCCATTTATAACTTTGTTCAGGATAAGAAGTTTAACCTTACGCATTTCCAACCTGACTCGGTTTATGCATCTCAGGAAGATTTCGTTTATGATTTAATATTTGATGCAGTAATACTTAATCCAAGAAACACTTTTGTGCAGGTTAAATTAAATAATAATTCTATATTCAAAACAGAGAACTTGGGGAATCATTTCATAAATATTCCGGATACAGAGAGCAGAAAAATTGAAATGTCTACATTTTCAGATTCAACTTTATCTGATTATGAAGTGAGGGCTGCGATTTTGAATAAAGATCAATATAATATTATTGTTGCGTTTCCGCTGCATCATATAAATGAAACTCTAGGAAGCCTAACGGAAATTTTTATAATAATAGCCCCAATCTTTTTTTTATTTTCAATTCTCGGAGGTTATATTATTTCATCCAAATCCCTTTCGAGAATAGATCATATAATAAAAAAAACAGAGGAGATAACCACACAAAATCTGGATGAAAAAATCGAAGGTGAAGAATTCAGAGATGAATATGGACGTCTTGTAAAGAAAATGAATGAGATGATATTAAGAATAAAAAATTCTATTCAGTACATGAATCAATTTTCTATTTCAGCATCACATGAATTAAAGACACCTCTTACAATTTTGCGGGGCGAAATTGAAATTGCATTAAGATCTCCCAAAACTCCGGAGGAGTATAAACAAATACTCTACAGTAATTACGAAGAGACTTTAAGGTTAATAAGTATAGTTGATAAACTTTTCTTCATATCGAAATTTGATCATTCATTAATTAAGCTTAATAAAGAAAGAATTAAATTAAATGAATTCTTAGATGAAGTTGTCACACCGCTAAAGAATTTAGGAAAAGAAAAAAATATTTGTCTTTCTCTCAAAGTAAATCAAGATATTGAACTAGAGATAGATCATGATTTAATGAGATCAGCACTAACAAATTTAATAGAGAATGCCGTCAAGTATGGATACGAAAATCAGACAGTAATTATTAATTCAGATCTATTGAGTAATCAAAAAGTCAAAATATCTGTAATTAATAGAGGTGAAGGGATTCTTCCTGAGGTCCTGCCTAAGATATTCGAAAGATTCTATAGAATTGAGTCATCAAGAAATAGGGGAACCGGTGGAGTTGGATTAGGTTTATCTGTTGTTAAATCCATAATTAAATGGCATGGCGGGGAAGTAAATGTAATCTCAGAACCGGGAAAAGAGACGGAGTTTTATTTTATTTTGAACACAGTAGAATAAAACAGTCTACAAAAGAGAAATCAAATCATAATCATTGACTTTAAATAAATAATAAATTAAAATGCGAAGTATATTTTTTCTTTTAGGGGTTTTAAAAGCGGTTTTCTTTTTATTCATCTGAAAAATACCTCTTCGAAGAAATTCAAATGGTTTTTCTAACAGTTATCTAATAAGGCGGAAGGAGTTTATCAAGTAATCTTTGCTTGAGAATGAGGAGAACGATCTGAATTAAAAACAAGGAGGAAACAGATGGTATGTTTTATATTAGCTGCAACAACAAACTTATTAGGGGATACAGCTTTGATAATAGAACTAATAATACTTGCAATACTATCTTATATATTCCGTTCTAAGGATAAAAAACTCCATAGATAATTACTATTAAAGATTTATAATATCATTATAAATTATAAAAGCCATTAATAAAAGCAGAATAACGAACCCGGTATTTTGAATTGCAATTTTCACTTTTATAGGAATTTCTCTTCTCATTGCACCTTCAACCAGGATAATTATTAGATGTCCTCCATCGAGAACAGGGAAAGGCATAATATTTATAATTGCCAAACTTAAACTAAGGACAGCGAGAAATATTAAGAAGCTAGAAATCCCAAGTTCAGCCGAAGTAGTAGCTACCTGAGCAATTTTAATAGGTCCGCCGAATACTTTTCCGAATTCGACTTTTCCTTTGAACACTTTTGCAAAAGTACTAAAAGTTAAATCAGTTACATTTACAATATCTTTCCAACCATAATAAAAGGAAGCAAAGAAACCGTAACTTTTGTATATAAATGGTCCGGTTTCTCCAATTGCAACTCCAATTTTAGCATCTTTACCGGGAGTTACCGAAAGCTGCAAAGTATCATTACCTCTTAACAAAACTACCGGAATAGGAGTTTCTTTATTTGAAGAAATAATTTCAACAGCCTGTCTACCGCTGTTCAGCTTAATGCCATTTAATTTCAGGAAAATGTCATTAGTTTTTATACCGGCTTTTTTAGCCGGAGAACCGGGAAATACTTCGCCAATTTTAGGATGAGTTTTAGGAGAGATAAAGACTGCATTTGAACCATCAGGAATTTTTTTTCTGGGGACAATTATATCTTCATTTTGTTCATTTCTTTTTATTTTGATGTCAAGGTTTTCACCGATAGTATTGACATAAATATTATTTAGTACATCTTCCCAATTGTTAACAGATTTATTATTTATTGCTAATATTTTGTCATCCGGCTGAAATCCTAAAGAATCGGCTAAGCTATTGGTTTTAACATATCCGATTGTAGTAGTATCTAGTATTACTTTCTGCATAAAGTAATTTTTTCCCCAGAAAATAAGGAGAGCCAGGAGCAGGTTCATAAAGACACCGGCAGATATAACTACAATCTTTTTCCATGTAGGTTTTGCTCTGAATTCATAGGGCTGCGGTTCTTTATCGGCAAATTCAGTATCAAAGCTTTCATCAACCATTCCCGCGATTTTAACATAGCCGCCGAGAGGGAGGAGACAAAGTCTATAATCAGTATTTCCATGTCCGTCAAAATCTTTTGGCAAGTCCCCAAAAGTAAATCCGGAGATTTTATTCCAACCGAACAGCCTTTTCCCGAAACCAATAGAAAATACATCGGCTCTCATTCCGGTAAGCTTTGCCGCTGCAAAATGTCCGAATTCATGAACAAAAACTAAGATTCCTATAGTGATAACAAAATAAATTACATAATCCATTAAAAAAAACTCCTCTTTAATTCAATTCTACTTGCCGGACAGGCAATTCCATTACAAAATCTCTGGTAAGCTTGTCGTATTCAAAAATCATATCAAGATCCGGTTGTTTATGATTTTCAAATTTTTCCAGTGCTTTATTTATTATCGCAGGAATATTAGAAAATTTTATTTTTCCGCTTAAAAACTTATCTACTGCTACTTCATTTGCAGCATTTAAAATACAGGGTGCAATGCCGCCCGTTTCCAAAACATCATAAGCTATTTTCAAACATTCAAACTTATATAAATCAGGTTCAAAAAATGTTAAATTTTTAATTTTTGGTAAGTTGGTGCGTGGAAAGTCGTTATTTAATCTTTCAGGGAAGCTGAGAGCGTATTGAATCGGCAATTTCATATCGGGTAAACCTATCTGAGCTTTTATGGAACCGTCTATAAATTCAATCATAGAATGTATAATTGATTGGGGATGAATAACCACTTCAATTTGTTCCTTAGGAATCCCGAAGAGCCAATGAGCTTCAATAACCTCGAGTCCTTTATTCATCATAGAAGCCGAGTCAATAGTTATTTTATTTCCCATATTCCAGTTCGGGTGGTTCAGAGCTTCTTTAACAGTAACATTGCAAAAAGTATTCTTATTGGTATTCAAAAATGGTCCGCCGGAGGCTGTTAAAATCAATTTATTCACATATTTTTTATTTTCACCAACCAAACACTGGTAAATGGCAGAGTGCTCTGAATCTACAGGGATAATTTCAGCATTATATTTTTTGCACAATTCAGTTACTAACTCACCGGCAACGACTAAAGTTTCTTTATTTGCCAGAGCAATTCTTTTACCGCGTTTAATTGCTTCTATAGTAGGAGCCAGGCCGGCAAAGCCAACCATTGCACCAATTAAGATATCGTAATCGAAATTTGCAGCTGCGTAGAGCAAGCCTTCATTATTTGAAAGAACTTTACATTTACCATTTACTTTACTTTTAAGTTCCCCAGCCAGTTTTTCATTTTGAACTACGACAAATTCAGGTTTGAATTCCTCAATTTGGGGTTCTAATAAATCAATTCTCTTATTAATAGTGAGAGCAGAAACTTGAAATTTTTCCGGAAATTTTCGAATGACATTTAAGGCATTTATTCCAATTGAACCAGTAGAACCAAGGATTAGAATTTTTTTCATAAATCTTTATTATAAAAGACTTAAATTAAATAAGAAACCTCTATGAATCAATGTAAAAGTAAGACTCGATACTTCAATTATAGTGGGGTTATACTGGATTTAACGGCTGTCAGATGGCTGTTAGATATTATAAGGTTAGGTTCTTCCCAGCGGTTAAATAATAATCAAATTTAATATCTATATTAAAAAAATATTAGGTTATTATCAATCAATTTTAATTGAAAACTTACACGAAATAGCAAATTTACGGTTCTTGAAGCAGATTTTTTGCATCTCTTCTGATCATTTGAATAATTCCTGTTAATCCCATATTTTTTCTTAATGATAGATTCTGTCCGAAGATTTGATTAACAATTTCTTCGGATAAATTAATAAGATTCTGCGGTTTTTCTCCGGAGAGAGTTTTATCGAGGATGGCAGCAAGAGCTTTAGCAGAAATACCCTGCGGGTTTTCAACTGCAAAATATAATTTTAAGGTATTATCAGGCTGCATTTTAGTCCAGACAAATGCACCTGATTCACAAAAAGGGACTTTATTCTTTTCAGGATAAGGTTTTTGTGCAATTTCGGGGGGTACTTCTTTAAATTTTTCGGCAAAGTCAATTAAAATATTAACTCTTTCATTTTCCTCAGGTAAAAGAGAAATTGTATCAATAAAATCTTGAAGTTTTTCGGGGTTATTCATTTAAAATTTGAACAGATAATTATAAATTAGGTTTAGATTGAGTATCCTGCTTTAGGTCAGCTTTGTTTTTCTCTTTATTTGTATCCCTATTAATTTTTTCAATCTTTTTAGGTTTATTAAATATACTAGATAAAATAAAGCCCAGAATTAATCCTACTAATCCGGTTAAGGAAATTAGAACAATTGTGGACATTTGGAATTTCCAAAAGAAGGCTTTTATGTCAATAATTGCGGTATTTTGTGATACAAATATTGTGAATAAGACTATAAGAATCATAAGGATAATTATTTTTGCTTTCATGATTACTCTTATTATGTTATTGAATTTTGAGTTCGTTATTTTTTATATGCAAATCTCTTTGGGGGAAAGGAATTTCAACATTATGTTTTTTAAATTTTTCGAAAACAGCATAATAGATTTGACTTTTTAAGACGTTAGGTCTATTGATATATTCTCTTGTCCAGACCCTTAGATTGAAATCTAAAGAACTTTCCCCAAAACCTTTAAATAAAACATCCGGCTTAGGTTCTTTTAAGATACTTTCATTATTTGCGGCAACCTCGAGCAATAATTTTTTAATATTCAAAGGATCTTCCTTATACGAAACACTGACAGGGAAATTGAACCTTATATTTCTATCTGTATGACTCCAATTGATAACTTTACTGGATATAAAATCGGAATTTGGAACAATAATAGAGATGTTATCATTTGTAACTATTGTAGTAGATCTCATTGAAATACTGATTACATCGCCTGATACATCACCCAATTCAATACGATCGCCGACTTTAATAGGGCGCTCAAAAAGAATAATGATTCCACTGACAAAATTATTGGTAATATTCTGTAAGCCAAAACCAATACCAACACCAAGTGCACCTGCAAGAACGGTAACTGCGCTTAAGTTTATGCCTGCAGATTGAAGCACAATAATAATACCTATAACAAGAACAATATATCTTATAATAGTTCCAACTGCTATTCTTACACCTATATCGATTCTGCTTTTTGATAAAACCTTATAAACGACCCATTTTCTTAATTTAGAAGTAATATAAAAAAGCAAAAAAAGAAGGATCAGAAAGTAGAGGATAGACCAAAGTGTAACATCGGTGTTTCCCAGAGATATGGGAATATTTAAAAATTCTTTTATATCATTAATAAAATTCTTAAATGCTCTCACAATTAGATATAATAAGTGAATATTGTTAAGGAAAGATAGGATAAAATTTTGAATAACGAAATGATTCAGATATTTAAGTTCTGCAATAAAAAACAAAGGTTAAAACCTTAATCCCTAGCCAGGGGGGTGACCAAAAACCACTTTTATAAGTTTTAGATATTGCGAGAAATGGAGTAGGAGATTCTTTTCCGCAAATGCGGGACAGGCACTCCACTGCGTTCCGTTCAGAATGACAAATTAAGGTTGGCACTAATTTAATTATTAAAGGGAGGCAAGTAAGTTTATTGACAATGGTAATTATGCATTTGTCATATTGTCTGGTTCTTATATGATTTTCTTTTTGTTTATAATAATTATTTTTTAAATTAAAAATTATTTATCTTAAAGCAGATATTTTTGTGCCATTCGAAATTATATTATTAGATCTTTATTTTCATTCAAAGAATTAGTTTTTATCTGTTTTAGTCTGTCCGGAAAAGAATATAGAAAGGTAAGGAAATTCTGAGCTGTTACTTTTAAATAATCTCAATAAAAATAAAATGGAGGGTAATATGTGGAAAGAATTTAAGGAATTTGCAATAAAAGGGAATGTTGTTGATATGGCAGTAGGTATAATAATCGGAGCCGCATTTGGAACAATAATTAAGTCACTGGTAAGTGATATAATTATGCCGCCGATAGGTTTATTACTTGGTAATGTAGATTTTTCAGAACTTTTTATATTATTAAAAGTAGGAGTAAAAGCACTCCCTCCGTACAATACATTAGCCGAGGCGCAGGCAGCGGGTGCCGTAACAATGAATTATGGTGTTTTTATTAATAATATAATTAGTTTTTTAATTGTCGCATTTGCAATTTTTATGGTAATAAAAGGGATAAACAGTCTGAAAAGAAAAGAACAGGAGATTCCGCCTCAAGCACCCACAACAAAAGATTGTCCATATTGTTTATCAAAGATATCATTAATTGCAACCCGATGTCCAATGTGTACATCCCAGCTTGAACCGGTAAAAAGTTAATAGAATATAAGTAAATGGTGGAATCCGTCAAAGTTAATGAGAAATCAAACGGGACGGATTCCTTGATTTTTGGTTAATAGTTCAGGTGTTCAACAGCTAGTTTTAATTAGATATTATTCTACGGTAAAAGGATTTCCTATAATTGGAATTGCGGGGGCATCAAAGACCATCTGTGAGATTTTTTCATCCAAAGTCAGTTTTGAAACAAGGTTATCCACACGTTTTTCGAGAGGCAGATTAGTATTAAGATAATCAAGCTTATTTTGAGATTCATTTGAAGGTTTAGTTTCCTGAGCAAATAATGTAATTCCAAAAATTAAGATAATTGAAACTAATGAATTCATTGTGCCTCCCGATAAATCAAAATAACTAAGATTTATAGGTAGAAATATTCAATTATTGACTGAAATAATAATTTTCTGGTTGACATTTAGAATGATTATTTGTTATATTAAATCGGTTCAATTTTATTTGAACTTAAAATAAATAATTGTGATTTCTTTTATAAAATACAAATATTCTCACATAATAATACTGCCTAAAATTAAAAATATTCAAATGAAAAATAAGAATATAGTTTTATAAAACAGGGGGAATAAAAAACAGATACAATACCTTAATTTATTATCAATCAATAAGTTATTAAAGCGGAATAAATAAGATGATCGAAAAATTACGACGTAGCGAAACTATTGAGAATGAAGTTTTATTTGATTATAAAAATCCAAATTTGTCAATAGAAGAAAGAGTTACTGATTTATTAAACCGGATGACAATTGAGGAAAAAGCAGCTCAGTTGATGGGTCTCTGGAAAGACGGGATAGAAGATTTCAGTGAAGAGATTCTAAATGACCCGGTCAAAATGAAAGAAATATTCGGAAACGGATGCAACTCAATACACCCAGCTGCACAGGGGATTCAGAAGACGGTCGAATTAAGAAATAAAATCCAGAAATATCTTATAGAAGAGACAAGACTGGGGATTCCAACCTTATTTGTTGATGAAGGACAGCATGGATTGATGAGACCAAATTCAACCGTGTTTCCACAGGCAATAGGCCTGGCTTGTTCATGGAATCCGCAGCTTTTTGAAAGAGTCTATAATGTTATTGCCAATGAAATGCGTTCTAGAGGAACTCACCATGCGCTATCGCCGGTAATTGATGTTTGCCGTGATCCAAGGTGGGGAAGAGTAGAGGAGACATATGGAGAAGACCCTTATTTGAATGGTATTTTAGGATGTGCAGCAGTAAAAGGATTACAGGGTTCGGATGACGGCAGCATTACTGATAATCATGTTGGTGCAACTTTAAAACATCTTTTAGGACACGGGGAACCGGAGGGGGGACAAAATCAGGGGCCTGCAAATTTTTCGATGCGTGTATTACGAGACTATCATATGCCCCCTTTTAAAATGTGTATAGATAATGTAAAACCGATGGCAGTGATGCCTTCTTATAATGAGATTGATGGAGTACCATCTCATTCAAATAAATGGCTTCTCAAAGATCTTTTGAGAACAGAATGGGGATTCGAAGGTATGATAGTGGCAGATTATTTTGCAATTGATCAGCTTCTGCTAAAAGAATTTGTAGCAAAGGATGAAAAAGATGCTGCGATGATAGCCTTTAATGCCGGAGTTGAATTTGAATTTCCCAAGGACCATTACTATAAATATTTAATAGAGCTTTTAAATGAAGGGAAAGTTGAATTAGCCGATATAGATGCAGCAGTGGTTAAGGCATTAAAGTTTAAATTTGAACTTGGTTTGTTTGAAAATCCATATGTAGATATTGATGATGCAATTTCAATAAGTAAGAGAGTTGAGCATAAAGAATTAGCATTACAGGCAGCAAGAGAATCAATTGTTTTGTTGAAGAATGAAAACCTCCTCCCGCTTTCAAAAGAAAAATATAAAAAAATAGCTGTAATTGGTCCATGTGCTAAGGAGGTATATTTCGGAGGTTATTCAGGCGAGCCGTACGAAAAAGTCAGTCTTCTTGAAGGGATAATAAAAAAAGTTGAAGGGAGAGTTGAAATTATATATGCACAGGGATGTAATCTGACAACCAATACAACTACCAGCTTTTTCAACTGGAAAGAACATGAAATTAAATTTGCATCGAGGGAAGAAAATCTTGAGTTAATTAAAGAAGCGGTTGAAACTGCAAAAAATGCTGAGGTAATTATACTGGCATTAGGAGAAAATGAACATCTTTGCCGTGAGGCATGGGCAAAGGAGCATATTGGTGATAATCTGACTTTGGACTTATTCGGAGAACAAAATGAACTTGTTGAATCCATTGTTAATTTAGGGAAACCGGTTATTGTATACTTAACGAACGGCCGGCCGCTTTCAGTAAATAAGCTGGTTGAAAAAGTTCCTGTAATCATTGAAGGCTGGTATATGGGACAGGAAACAGGGACAGCCGCAGCAGATGTTATATTTGGTGATATAAATCCGTCCGGAAAATTAACTATAACAGTTCCTAAATCTGCCGGCCAGCTGCCAATGTATTATAATCATAAACCAAGTGCTCAATTCTTGAATTATATTTCTCAGGATATAAATCCTCTGTTTTCATTTGGTTTCGGATTAAGTTATACAAAATTTGAATATAGAAATCTTCATCTCAAGAAAGAGAGAATCGGAACCGATGAATCAACATATGCATCAGTTGAGGTGACAAATACAGGTGATATATCGGGGGATGAAATTGTTCAAATGTATATAAGAGATAAAGTTAGTTCCGTTACCCGGCCAGTCAAGGAACTGAAAGGATTTAAGCGTATTTCTTTGGAACCGGGCGAAACAAAGGAAGTTACATTGAAGATTACTCCTGAGAGATTAGCTTTTCATAATATCGATATGAAATTTATTGTTGAACCGGGTGATTTTGAAATAATGATAGGAAGTTCTTCGAGGGATGAAGATTTATCTAAGATTATGTTAACCGTGATATAAGTTATTTTAATAACTAATCAGGCAAAAATTAAAAATAAACAGGCGGGGTAACTTTTGAATAAAATTGCCACAAGACTATCCTTAAAAGAAAAGGTTGGTTATAGTTTAGGGGATACAGCATCAAATCTATTTTTCATGACATTTATTGTATTCCTTCCAATATTTTATACAGATATATTCGGTTTATCGGCTGCGGCAATGGGGACTATGTTTCTGGCAACGAGAGTATGGGATGCAGTAAATGATCCGATAATGGGGATGATTGCGGATAGAACAAATACCCGATGGGGAAAATTCAGGCCATATATAGCAGGATTTGCAATACCTTTTGCAATAGGTGGAGTTTTAACTTTTACCACTCCGGGATTTGATGCAGGCGGTAAACTAATATATGCATACATTACTTACACACTTCTCCTAATGCTTTATACCGCAGTGAATGTTCCATATTCAGCGCTTATGGGAGTAATTACTCCGAATTCATTAGAGAGAACAGAAGTTTCAACGTTCAGATTTGTAGCAGCGTTTGTTGGGCAGACGATCGTTGGGGCAGTGACATTATCATTGGTACAATATTTTGGGAAAGGGAATGCACAGGTAGGTTGGCAATGGACCATGGGTTGTTTTGGTGTTTTAGCTGCAATTCTATTATTGATTACATTTAGATCAACAAAAGAAAGGGTTCAACCTCCCAAAGAGCAGAAGACTAACGTTAAACAGGATTTGAAAGATTTATTTAAGAATAAGCCCTGGTTATTAATAGCCGGAGCTACAGTTTTTCAATTAACATACATAGTAATGCGCGGCTCTACCACCGCATATTATTTCCGATACTATATACAGGAACAGCAGTTTGTTTTATTTGGAAATACAATAAATTTATCGGTTGCTGCATTTACGTCATCATTTATAACTATGGGAACCATTTCAACACTTATAGGCGCGATACTAACGATGTGGTTTGCAAAGCGGCTTGATAAAAAGAATACGTATTCAAGCTTTCTTATTGCCAGCGCCGTATGCTCAGGTTTCTTCTATTTCCTTCAACCCGGAAATGTGGTATTAATTTATCTTCTAAATATACTTGTTTCATTTTTCTTTGGAGCGGTATCAGTTCTTCAATGGGTAATGTATACAGATACTGCAGACTTTGGTGAATGGAAAATGGGGAGACGAGCAACCGGTCTGATAATGGCGGCATCATTATTTGCATTAAAGCTTGGATTGACATTGGGAGGAGCTATCGTTGGATGGGTTCTGGCTTATTACGGATTTGCGGCAAATCAACAGCAAACACCAGAAACTTTAAAGGGAATTGTAATGCTCATGAGTGTTTATCCTGCTGTAATTGGTGTTATAGGCGGTTTGTTAATGATATTTTATCCGCTTACTAATAAGATGATGATAAAAATTGAAGAGGATTTAACTGCCAGACGCGGAAATGAAATAATTGAGGAAGCTCAATTAAGTTAGTTACTGAAGTTTCGGTATTTGAAAGATGACATCTTTATTTTTAATAATAAGATTTTATCTGAACTTATATTTTAATTAAAAATTGAAAATGATTTTTCTTTTTAAAGATGTCATCTTTACTTAGGCGTAACTTCAGCTAATTAGTGATCTAAAATATAAAAACAGATATCAAAAATCCGGATAATAATTAACTAAAGTAAACATGTTTATTATAATCCTGTCTAAAAAACAATTACCTCAATTTTAAAACTGATTAGCTGTAAAAGGCGAACCAGTTTGAAAAATGTAATTCACACATGAGAGATAAAAATATTCTTGTCCAGTTTTATTTTTGAAATTTTTTTAATGTGTTTTTTCCTGAATTCAGGATTATATGCACATCAGCTAAATAAAGAAACAAGTAAACAGGACGAGACAAATGGGGCTTACCATACTAAAAAATATGAAAATCTTTTTGTTTCATTATTAAATAAAAGTGAGTTAGAGGTAAAAGCTAAAATAGATTCTTCATTTAATCAGTTATTTTACGGAGAAGACAGTACGCAAAGGGTTTATTATCCTGTAAATAAGAATATGGCATATATTAAAGACATAAATAATGGGGATGTGAGGACCGAGGGGATGTCATACGGGATGATGATCGCAGTGCAATTAAATAAGAAGATAGAGTTTGACAGAATGTGGAAATGGGCGAAAACTTATATGCAATTTAACAGTGGGCAGCGGGAAGGATATTTTGCTTGGCATTGTAGACCCGATGGTTCCGTGATTGATTCGAATTCAGCATCGGATGGAGAAGAATGGTTTGTAATGTCTCTGTTTTTTGCATCTTCCAGATGGGGAAACGGAAAAGGAATTTTTAATTATAAAACAGAAGCACAAAATATTTTGAATGCCATGCTTAGTAAAAAAGAATCGTCCACATGCACACAATGTTGTGACCAATATGTTTAATAAAAAAGAAAAGAAAGTGGTATTTGTTCCTGCAGGAAATGTAGATGATTTTACCGATCCTTCTTACCATTTACCTCATTATTATGAGCTTTGGGGAAGATGGGCTGATAATAATAATAAATTCTGGAGTACAGCGGCAGATACAAGTAGAATGTTTTTAAAAAGAGCGGTTAACCCGGCTACCGGTTTAGCTCCAGACTATGCTCATTTTGATGGTACACCGGCCAATTTTGGCGGCGGCGGTAATAAGAATTTCCTTTTTGATGCATGGCGTGTGGCAATGAATATTGCTGTAGACTATGTGTGGTTTCAAAAGGATAAATGGGAAGTAACAGAATGTAATAAATTACTAAATTTTTTTACTTCTCAAGGAATAGGAACATACGGTAACCTTTATACACTTCAGGGAAAAGAATTATCAAAAGACCATAGTACCGGATTGGTTGCAGCAAATGCAGCAGCCTGTCTTGCATCAACAAACAATAATAGGAAGGATTTTGTTAAAGCACTATGGGATATATCTGTACCAAGCGGGCATTACCGGTATTATGACGGAATGCTGTATATGCTTGGGATGCTTCAAGTCAGTGGAAATTTTAGGATTTATGATCTTAAGAAGTACTAAGTAATAATTATAAGTTCTTTTCTTATGGAATAGCAACAATTATGAAACCTTTATCATTTAAAATTTTCAAACCAAAATTAATAAAGAGATCTATCTGTTCTATTCTTTTTGTTATAATATTTATTTTTATAAATATTTATCCCGAATCAGGAATAATAAAAAATAATGAGGGAAGTGGTGACAGTTTAGAGACATATATTACCACTGTTAAGGAGGCCGGAGATTTTATTATTTGCGAACAAGGAAAATCAGCTCCGCTTTATGTTAGTTCACAAGATTATCCCGGAGTAATCCGGGCACTTAAAGATCTTCAAATAGATATTGATAGTGTGACTGATTCTAAAACAGAACTATCCGTTAATGAAGTCCCCCACTCCAATGAAATAGTAATTGCCGGGACTATAGGTAAAAGCCCTTTAATTAATAAACTTATTAAAGAAAAAAAAATAAATGCTGATAGTATATCAGGGAAGTGGGAAACATTTTTAATACAAATTATCGATAATCCTTTCCCCAATGTAGAACATGCCTTAGTAATAGCGGGTAGCGATAAAAGGGGTACAATATACGGTATTTATGATATCTCGGAAAAAATAGGTGTATCTCCGTGGCACTGGTGGGCTGATGTTCCGGTTAAAAAACATTCGGGGCTTTACGTAACTCCCGGAATGCATATAGCAGGAACTCCTGCAGTTAAATACCGTGGAATTTTTCTTAATGATGAGGCTCCTTCATTAACTGGCTGGGCAAATGAAAAGTTCGGAGGACTTAATCATAAATTTTATGAACATGTTTTTGAACTTATATTACGTTTAAAGGGAAATTATCTTTGGCCGGCTATGTGGAGCAATATGTTCTATGTTGATGATACATTGAACCCTAAACTGGCAGATGAATATGGTATAGTGATCGGGACTTCGCATCATGAACCTATGATGCGCGCCTGGAAAGAATGGGATAAATATGGACACGGAGAATGGAATTATCAAACAAATGACAGTGTACTAAGAGAATATTGGCGGGAAAGCATTAAGAGGATGGATTCATATGAGAGTATCGTAACTTTGGGAATGAGGGGAAACGGGGATGAAGCGATGAGTCAAACTTCAAATATAGGGCTGCTTGAAAAGGTAATTTCCGATCAAAGGGATATACTTGCAAATGTAACAGATAAGGATGTGACCACGATACCTCAAGTCTGGGCGTTGTATAAGGAGGTTCAGGAGTATTATGATAAAGGGATGAGAGTACCCGATGATGTAACATTATTATTATGCGATGATAATTGGGGGAACCTGCGAAAGCTTCCAAAATTAGACACCAAACCAAGGAAGGGGGGATACGGAATATATTATCATTTTGATTATGTAGGTGGACCAAGGAATTATAAATGGCTGAATACTGTTCAGATTGAAAGAGTATATGAACAGATGCATCTTGCAATTGAATACGGAGCAAATAGGATCTGGATTGTAAATGTAGGTGATCTAAAACCATTGGAATTCCCTATCAGCTTTTTTATGGATTACGCATGGAATCCCAAGGAATTTAATCCAAAGAATTTACCGGATTACTATACGAACTGGGCAAGAGAGCAGTTCGGAGAGAAATATGCTGAAGAGATAGGGAATATAATGGCGCTCTATACCAAATATAATGCACGGAGAAAACCGGAGCTTTTATCCCCGGGGACCTACAGTTTAGTTAATTATGATGAAGCTGAGAAAGTTGTCGACGAATACAATCAATTAGCTCAAAGGGCAAAGCATATTAACAATCTGCTTTCTCCGGAATATAAAGCATCCTATTATCAGCTTGTTTTATATCCGGTAACTGCGTGTGCCAATTTAAATGATCTATATGTTACTGCAGCGTTTAATCATCTTTATGCGGAACAAGGGAGAGCAGCTACAGATAGCCTTGCTGAGAAAGTAAAGGAATTGTTCAAAAGAGACGCAGAATTATCCAATTATTATAATAAGGTAATGGAAGACGGCAAATGGGACCATATGATGGATCAAACGCATATTGGATATACATACTGGCAGCAGCCCGATTCTAATAATATGCCGAAGGTTGAAGAAATCGAACTTCCATCTAAAGCGGAAATGGGAGTTGCAATTCAGGGTTCATCAGATTGGCGGCCTAAAGACAGCAGTAAAGCCGAGTTACCTGAATTTGATCGATATAATAAACAAACGTATTACATTGAAATATTTAATCGGGGAAACATACCATTTAAATATTCAGTTGAAGCCGGAGAAAAATGGCTGAAAATGACACCGTCTAAAGGTACGGTTAAAAAACAAGAACGGATATGGATAAGTGTTGATTGGAATGAAGCTCCATCCGGGAAGAATCGATGTAATGATTACAATTAATGGACCCAATGAAAAGAATATTACTGTTTCAGCGGAAGTAAATAATCCATCATCTCCCGAGCCGTCAAAATTAAATGGATTCATTGAAAGCAATGGATACATTTCGATAAATGCTGATCACTTTAATAAGGCTGTAAATGATTCAGGTATCACATGGGAGAAGATTCCGAACTTAGGAAGAACGAATTCTGCAATGACCGCTTTCCCTGTTACTTCAGAATCCCTTACACCCGGAAGAAGCAGTCCGCATCTTGAGTACAATGTATATTTATTTAGTAAAGGTGAAATAAAAGTTGAAGCTTATTTTTCGCCCACCCTTAATTCTCATAATAGTTCTCATGGAATAAGGTATGGCGTTTCATTTGATAATGAAGAACCTCAAATTATAAATATGACTCCTAATCCATATTTTGCCGACTTAAATCATGACAGGATGTGGAATCAATGGGTTGCTGATAATATTAACATAGAAATTTCAAAGCATACTATTGAAAAAGAAGGGGAACATGTTTTGAAATTCTGGATGGTTGATCCGGGGCCGGTGCTTCAAAAGCTGGTTATTGATACGGGAGGAGAAAAGCCGAGCTACCTGGGACCTCCGGAGAGTTACTATAATAATAATAGGAATGAGGCGGGGTTGTAATTCAATTGTCATTCGGTAGTCATACGATAGTCATTCGGTTGTGGAGAAATTGAGTGTGGATATGGAGTGTTGGAGTGTTGGAATGTTGGAATGGAGTGTTGGAATTATGTATGAAAAAATTAATGTTTGTCGAGATTGTGATTATTGATATTTATAAAGATTTTGGAGTTGTTTTAGGATAATTTATGTTAAAAGTAAGGAGAAATATGAAGGAGATGAATTACACTGAAGATAGAATTAGGTTACTATTTATTGTCGGAATGATTGTAGTGTTCATAGTTCTTTTTACGTCTTTTTTATATCCAGAGTCATTAATTAAATCATCAAATAAAGATTTTATAAATCCTCTACAAGGATTTCATTTTGGGATTGGTGCATTTGGCTACAATAATTTGACCTCTACGAGGTCATGGGTCAAGGAAACAAATTATAGATGAGTTTAAACCCTGAGTATAACTGTTTTTGCATTCATTCAAATGTTATTTAGGAAAAAAAGTGGCGGAAAATAGTAAGACGGCAATATTATTACTTTCGTGTAAAGACAGAATGGGGCTAGTTTCCAGGATTTCGCATTTTGTATTTGAGAGAGGGGGAAATATTCTTGATCTGGATGAGCATGTTGATGTAGATGATAAATATTTTTTTGTAAGGATTGCGTGGGAAATGAAGAATTTTTCAATCCC
This sequence comes from uncultured Ignavibacteriales bacterium, assembly GCA_963848195.1. Taxonomy (GTDB): domain Bacteria; phylum Bacteroidota; class Ignavibacteria; order Ignavibacteriales; family Ignavibacteriaceae; genus CAVQBP01. The sequence goes on from CAWKCY010000006.1 coordinate 249,428, forward strand.
CGAATCTGAAGTAGCTGAAGCATTTACTCCGCTGGCAAAAGAATTTAATGCAGAATGGAAAATTAACTTTACAGGAGAAAACGTACGTACAGCGGTTTTCGTTTCGAAGTATGATCATTGTTTAAGGGAGATTTTATGGCGGCAGAGGTTAGATGAATTTAATATTGAAATTCCCTTAATAATATCCAATCATGAAGATTTAAGATCTTTAGCCGACTATTACGGGATTCCATATTTTGTATTCCCGATATCGGAAGAAAATAAAGAGTCGCAAGAAAAGGAAGAGTTAGCATTACTAAAGGAGAATAAAATAGACACAATTGTATTAGCAAGGTATATGCAGGTATTATCTCCACGATTTATAGATGAATATCCAAACCGTATTATTAATATACATCATTCGTTTTTGCCGGCATTCATAGGGAGCAACCCGTACAGGCAGGCTTATGAAAGAGGGGTAAAGATTATTGGTGCAACAAGCCACTATGTAACAAAAGAACTGGATGATGGTCCGATTATAGACCAGGATATTATTAAAATTTCTCATAAGGATTCGATTAAGGATTTAATAAGAAAAGGAAGGGATCTGGAACGTTTAATCATATCACGGGCATTATTTTTTCATTCACAGCACAGGATATTAGTTCACGGTAAGAAAACAATTATTTTTGATTAAAATTATTTAAATAAAACATATAAGTATTAAATGGAAGAATTAATTGAAAAAATTGGTATATGTATTGAAAGAGGTAAAATAAATAAAACAACGTCTTATCCAAGCAGTATGAAAGGTGAAGACGGAGCTGATGAATTATCCCGCCGCGCACTGGATAATGGAATCAAACCTGAAGTTATACTGCAGGCATGCAATGATGGTATGCAGAAAATAGGAGAAAGATTCAGCAGGAATGAAGTATTTGTTCCTGAGTTGTTAATGTCCGCAAATGCAATGAAAGCCGTAATGGCGCATCTTAAGCCTTATTTTAAGTTAGGAAGTGTAAAAAGAAAGGGGAAGTTTGTAATCGGCACAGTATCGGGTGATCTGCATGATATAGGCAAAAACCTTGTGTCAATGGTAGTAGAAGGGAACGGCTGGGAAGTAATTGATCTGGGAGTTGATGTAAAAACTCCAAAGTTTCTGCAATCAATAAAAGATAATCCCGGCTGCTCAGTAGGATTAAGTGCATTGCTTACTACAACAATGGTAAATATGTCGAAAACCGTAGAAGAAATTAAAAGTACATATCCTGACACAAAAATTATAGTCGGCGGAGCACCATTATCAAATGAATCTGCAAAAAAGATGGGTGCCGATAGCTATTCCGCAGATCCACAGGGTGCAGTTACATTTCTGAATCAGAATATTACGGTACAGCACTGAAGCTTACACTATTTATTAGAATTTAACCGAAGTTACTCATGAAATAGTAATTAAAAGATGACATCTTTATTATTAAAAATAACCTTTATCTTATTTTACATTTTGATAAGAAATTGAAAGTAAATTTTCTTTTCTAAAGATGTCATCTTTACATGCGTAACTTCAAAATTTAATGGAGGCGTGGTGCAAAAAATATTAATTATTTATTCTATATTATTTATTTTTTATTGCAGCGGCATACCTGCACAGGATTTAGACAGCTCGAACTCACCAATATTACCCAAAGTTGAAATTGCAGGGACACAGTTGTTGAAAATTCATTCCGATATTGTTAACCAGGATTATGACTTATACATTAACCTGCCGGCAAATTATTCGGATACTTCAAAAGGATATCCCGTCGTTTATCTATTGGATGCGCAGTGGGATTTCAGTTTAGTATCGGCAATCTACGGTGAGCAATACTATGATGGATTTTTACCGGGACTTATTATTGTAGGAATTACCTGGGGAGGTGATAATCCCAACTATGATACGCTGAGAGCAAGAGATTTTACGCCAATCCATTTAAAACCATCAGATAATTTCGGCAATGCACCCAAATTTCTTGAGTTCATTAAAAATGAGCTGGTGCCGTTTATTGATTCGAAATACCGGACAGATAAGAATGATAGAACATTAATGGGGAGTTCATTAGGAGGACTTTTTACCTTATATACTTTATTTAATGAAACAAATTTATTTGAAAGATACGTATTAACTAGCCCGGCGTTAAAATGGGGGAAGGGAATTATCAATAATTATGAAGCAAATTATAGTAAGAATAATTCTAAACTCCCGGCAAAACTATATACCGGGATAGGGGAATATGAAGACCCTGCAGATTTTCAGAAATTTACAGATAAACTTAAGTTAAGGAATTACAGGGAATTAGAATTCATGAAACAGGTTATAAAAGGAGTTGGGCATTCAGGGGGTAAAGCTGAAGGTTATACCGAAGGTCTGCAATTTGTATTTACCCGTCCATCATTAGCAATTCCTTCTTCAGCTTTAAGCAGATATTCAGGAACTTATCAAGAAAATCATGAAAATAAAATCAGGATTTATACTGATAAAAATCATCTTACTGCTGTTGATAGCAGTAAATCGAAATTTATACTTTTAGCTGAAACCGATAAGGATTTCTATAGGAGAGGTGTTTTTTATTTTATTCATTTTAATAAAAATGATAGAGGAGAAGTTACCGGATTTTTACTAAATCAATTTAATAAACAAACATCTTTTACAAAAGTTGAATAGTTAACAAATATATAATTATGAGATTGCGGGTTTACACTATATTTAATTTATTATTTATAGGATTGATTTTCGGACAGACAATTGCAAGGTTACTGAGAGTTAAAGATGATGGAGCTTTTACTGAAGAATATATAAGATTTTGAATAATGGAAAAACCTTTTCAGAATTTATTTAGGAAAGCTGCTGATGAAAAAAGGCGTCTTGTTATACCTTTGATCGGGTTTCCGGGAATTAATATAACAGGGAGTACAATAAAATTAGCACAGCAGAATTTCGGAGAACATTTTAAAGTTTTAAAGGCTATAGCAGAGACTTTTAAGCCGGACGGACTTTTTCCATTGATGGATTTATCTGTAGAAGCAAATGCATTGGGCAGATATACTATTTTCCCGGAACGTGAATCGGCCACTGTGTCAAGAGATCATTTTGATATGGAGGATTTGGATTCGGTAAAGGAAATAAATATTTCATCTGATACAAGACTTTTAGGATATGTCGAAACTCTTAAGCTGATGAGAATCGGACTGCCGTCAAATATTTTAAGAGGAGCTTATGTTACGGGTCCTTATACACTTTCAGCATTATTAATGGGGGCTGATGATGCGGCAATGGCAACGGTAATGGACACCGAAAAGCTTCATAAAATATGCAGGTTTATGACGGAAAAAATACTTGAATATGTCAGGTTATTGATTGCCTCGGGTGCGCAGATGATATGTATACTTGAACCAAGTGCGGTAATGCTTGGACCGGAACAGTTTGAAGAGTTTTCAAGCCGGTATGTACATCAGATTGTTGAAAGCTGCAGGTATGCGGGTATATCAACAATTTACCATATATGCGGAAATACGATGCATCTAATCAAGAAGATGGCAGAATCCGGAGTTGATGCATTAAGTTTGGACTCTCCGGAAATAGGAGTTGATCTTCATGCGGCAGCTGAACAAATATCTCAGGATATAATGATAATCGGAAATATAAGTCCGATAAGTTCTATACTTAACGGGAGTCCGGAGGAAGTAGAGGAAGAAGTAGTTCAGTTGTTGAATAAAATGGAGCCATTCCCAAACTTTGTTTTGAGTACAGGCTGCGACTTGCCGCAGGAAGTGCCGATTGAGAATATTCAGGGGTTTATGAGGGCTGGAAGAGAGTATAGAAGGAATAAGATTATGTAACAATTGTTTATAAATTTGTTTTTAAATAATGGGTAATATAAATATGATTTGTTAGTGCAAAATTTGTAGGTTTTAACCTCACCCCCCAACCCCCTCTCCTTAGTAAGGAGAGGGGGAGGGTTGTGTAACTTCTATTATTAACTAAATGGGATAAAATTTATGAGAGAAATTATCCTTAGGCATATTAAAGGTTTTACTATAAAATTAATAGGTATTTATATGCTGTTGATGACATCAATAACTAGTGCTCAAACCAATTTTCCTTTTTTAGATACAAAATTAAGTATTGAAAAACGGGTAGATGATTTAGTGGGCAGGATGACCCTTGAAGAAAAAATCGGGCAGATGATGAATGCTGCGCCTGCTATAGAGAGGCTGGGGATTCCGGAATATAACTGGTGGAATGAATGCCTTCATGGAGTTGCACGTGCAGGGCTTGCTACTGTATTTCCTCAGGCAATTGGTCTTGGTGCAACATGGGATGAAGATCTTATGCTGAAAGTTTCCACTGCTATTTCAGATGAAGCCAGAGCAAAGTATCATGACTTTGTAAGAAAAGATAAAAGATATATTTACCAGGGTTTAACATTCTGGTCTCCTAATATTAATATTTTCAGGGATCCCAGATGGGGGAGAGGACAGGAGACATATGGAGAAGATCCTTATTTAACTGGCAGGTTAGCAGTGCAGTTTATAAAGGGTTTGCAGGGGGATGATCCTAAATATTTTAAGACCATTGCTACTGTTAAGCACTTTGCTGTTCACAGCGGTCCGGAGCCGGAGCGGCATCACTTTGATGCAGTAGTTGATGAACGGGATTTTAGAGAAACATACTTACCTCAATTTGAAATGGGGATAAAGGAAGGGCATGCGTATTCGGTAATGTGTGCATATAACAGGTTGGACGGGGAAGCCTGCTGCGGTAGCAAACGGTTACTGATAGATATATTAAGGAATGAATGGGGTTTCAACGGGTATGTAGTTTCCGATTGCGGTGCTATAGGAGATATTTATCAAAGACACAAATTAGTACAAACACCTGCGGAAGCCGCAGCTCTTGCTGTTAAAGCCGGTTGTGATCTTGAATGTGCAACTACCTATGAACATTTGAATGAAGCAGTAAAAGAGAAATTGATATCTGAGCCGGAAATAGATATAGCTGTTAAGAGACTTTTCACAGCCCGGATGAAACTCGGGATGTTTGATCCGCCTGAATTAGTGAAATATACGGAAATACCTTACAGTGTTGTAGACAGTAAGGAACATAAAGAACTGGCACTTAAAGCAGCCCATGAATCAATTGTTTTACTGAAGAACGAGAGCAATATTTTGCCGTTAAAAAAAGATATCGGAACGGTTGCAGTAATCGGTCCAAATTCCGATGAATGGCTCATGCTTCTGGGAAATTATAATGGAGTTCCTTCAAATCCTATTACTCCTTTAAAAGGTATAAAAGAAAAATTATCAGGAAATTCAAAAGTTTTATATGCACGAGGGAGTGAGCTTGTAGCAGGATTGCCAATGTTTGATGTAGTTCCCTCTGCAGTTTTATCACATGAAGAGAATGGACAGGGTTTATTTACGGAATATTTTAACGATAAAGATCGAAAAGGACCGGTGTTGTTTTCAACTATTGATACAAATCTTAATTCATACTGGGGGGATAAGGCTCCCCGCGGGGATATGAATGATGATGACTTTGGGGTAAGGTGGTCAGGATATATAAAACCGGGAAAAACGGGAGACTATCAAATAGGAATAATTACTACATGCAAAGTAGATTTATACCTGAATGACAGTATTATAGCAGATACAAAATATCATTTTAGAGATGAATATGGTGATCCAAGGCTTAGTAAATCCAAATCAATTTATTTAGAAGCTGGGAAGAAATATAAATTGAAAGTTGAAGCAGGGGAAACTTATGGAGATGCTCAGGTTCAATTGGTGTGGGCAGTACCCAAGGATAATCCTAAGGAAGAATTAAAGGAAAAGGCGCTTGAGATTGCAAAGCAGGCAGATGCAGTAATAATGTGTATGGGATTAACGGCAAGACTTGAAGGTGAAGAGATGGATATTGAAATTGATGGTTTCGATAGAGGAGATAGAACCCGGCTGGATTTGCCTAAAGTCCAGGAGGAGTTAATAAAGGAGATAGCGGATTTAGGAAAACCGGTAGTGTTAGTTCTTTTAAATGGGAGCGCGTTAGCAGTAAACTGGGAAGATGAGAATATTCCTGCAATTGTTGAGGCATGGTATCCGGGACAAGCAGCGGGAACAGCAATTGCCGATGTACTGTTTGGCGATTACAATCCCGGGGGAAGGCTGCCTGTTACCTTCTATAAATCTGTTAAAGATCTACCATCTTTTGAACAATATAATATGACAAGCCAGACTTACAGGTATTTCAAAGGTATACCACTTTATCCTTTCGGATACGGTTTAAGCTATACATCTTTTAAATATAATAATTTGGAATTGAAGGATGAATATAAAGCCGGCGATACAGTTAAAATTTCTGTTGATGTAAAGAATGAGGGTGAGGCAGCAGGAGATGAAGTTGTGCAGGCATATGTTTCGGATTTGAATCCCCATGTCCCGGTTCCAATCCGTTCTTTGAAAGGGTTTAAAAGAATTCATTTAAAGCCGGGAGAAACTCAAACGGTAGAATTTAATATTTCACCGGATGCTTTTTCAATTATAAATGATAATAATGAGAGGTTAATAATACCGGGTAAGTTTAATGTGTCTGTAGGAGGGGGACAGCCGGATAGTAAGGGTACCGAAGAAGGGGGTAATTTGTTGAGGAAGGAGATCAGAATTGGTACATAGAAGAGTAGTCATTCGGTAGTCATTCAATGGTCATTGATAGTCATTCGATTGTTTCCCGCTTCACACTGTTATGGGGGACAGGTATTTGTAGTTAGATTATTGGTCAGGATATATATAAAAGGGGATGGATGTAAAGAGCATAGAGGCATGGTGGAGAATGGAGTATTGGAGTAATGGAATGGTGGAATGTGGGCATAGTGCCGGGTATAAGGGGCAGAGGAAATGGAGTGGTGTAGTAATGGAGTATGAAATCATAGAGTATTTAAAAGTAAGTGAGGAATTTTAATGGATAATAAGATAAAAAAATTGAGGAGCAGGGAGTGGTTTGGGGGACAGGATAAGATGGGGTTTGTACACCGTTCATGGTTAAGGAATCAGGGTTATCCTAATGATTATTTCCAGGGAAAGCCTGTAATTGGTATTTGCAATACATGGTCTGAATTAACTCCCTGCAATGGTCATTTAAGAGATTTTGCGGAAATTGTAAAGAAGGGTGTGGTTGAGGCGGGAGGATTTCCCCTGGAATTTCCTGTAATGTCTCTGGGTGAAACTATTATGCGTCCTACCACTATGCTATTTAGAAACCTGGCTAGTATGGATGTTGAAGAATCAATACGTGCGAATCCGCTGGACGGAGTTGTTCTTTTAACAGGCTGCGATAAAACTACCCCATCAACTTTAATGGGTGCATGCAGTGTTGATCTGCCTACTATTGTTGTTCCCGGGGGACCAATGCTTAACGGAAGGTTCCAGGGAGAATTAATCGGTTCCGGCTCATTTAACTGGATGATAAAACCAAAGCAGAAGACCGAAGGATTTTCGGATGAAGATATGCTCGAAGCAGAAATATGTGCAGCCCGCAGCAGCGGACATTGTAATACTATGGGGACAGCTTCTACTATGGCAACAATGGTGGAAGCCCTGGGTTTAACACTACCGGGAATGTCTGCTATACCTGCTGTAGATTCAAGGAAAAAGGTGCTTGCCCAGTTATCCGGAAGAAGAATAGTCGAAATGGTCAAAGATGATTTGAAGCTATCCCATATTCTAATCAGAGAAGCTTTTGAAAATGCGATAGTAGTTAATGCAGCTGTTGGAGGCTCAACTAATTTATTAATTCATCTTCTTGCAATTGCCGGAAGAGTAGGAGTAGAGTTAAAGCTTGAAGACTTTGACAGGTTGGGAAGTAAAATTCCTTTACTTGTAAACCTTATGCCTTCAGGGAAATATTTAATGGAGGATTTCTTTTATGCCGGAGGGCTGCCGGTAGTATTAAAAGAATTGGGAAATCTGATTCATCAGGAAGTTTTGACAGTTAATGGAAAAAGTCTAAAAGAAAATAATGAGGATGCTAAATGCTATAACAGGGATGTCATAGCAGGGATTGATAAACCGTTTAAAAAGGAAGCAGGAATTGCGGTATTAAAAGGGAATTTATGTATTGACGGTGCTGTTATAAAACCTTCAGCAGCTACTCCGGAACTAATGAAGCATAGGGGGAAGGCAGTAGTATTCGAAAATATGGAAGACTATCATAAGAGGATAGACGATCCGGAACTGGATATTGATGAATCTTCGGTAATCGTACTTAAGGGTGTAGGTCCGAAAGGTTATCCCGGCATGCCTGAAGTAGGAAATGTAGATCTCCCGGAAAAATTATTAAAGAAGGGGGTGAAGGATATGGTTAGGATTTCGGATGGGAGGATGAGCGGGACTGCTTACGGGACAGTAGTTCTTCATATTTCACCTGAATCTTCAATTGGAGGAAACTTTGCATTTGTTAAAAACGGAGATATAATTGAGCTGGATGTTGAAAAACGTAAACTACATCTCGATATATCCGATGAAGAACTAAGTAAGCGTAAGACGGGATGGATACCTCCCGAACTTCATACTGAGAGAGGATATGTACGAATTTATCTCGAGCATGTCCAGCAGGCTGACAAGGGAGCTGATTTTGATATTCTGGTTGGGAAGTCAGGTGCGGTAGTGAAGGGAGATTTGCATTAGGAGGGGGGGTAATCGTTAATTGTTAATCGTTAATAGTTAATCGTGAAGACAGGGAGACGGAAGAATGGGGGAGGGTTAATAGTTAAACGTTAATTGTTAATCGTGAAGATGGTTAGATGGTAATTGTTAATTGTGATATGAGAAACGGGTGAAAATTGAGACGATGATGGATACGGATAAAGGATAAATGTGAGGGGATCAGTTAAGTAAAATGAAAGTTTTTTTTATAAAAGTGAAGAACAGTATGCTAAATTTGAAAAAAATTAAAACCTTGAGATTCTTCACTCCACTCCGTTCCCAGCATTCACTAAAGTTTCGGCTGGCATGCGTTCAGAATGACAAATACGTAACTTTTAATTAACTAATTTATTTTTGCAATTATGGTTATTATTTATCTTCTAATAAGTGTTATACTGATTATTTACCTTTCAACAAAATTAAAGATTCATCCTTTTATAGCTCTTTTTATTGTAGCTCTTTTATATGGATTTTTTGCAGGGATGTCACTTGATTTAATTGTTAGTTCGATAAACCAGGGATTCGGTGATACTCTGGGTAAGATTGGATTAATAATTATTCTGGGAATTATAATCGGCGCATTCCTTGAGAATTCAGGTGCCGCTTACACGATGGCAGATAAAATTCTAAAAATTATCGGGAAGAAAAGAGTAACGATTGCAATGGGTATAATAGGATATTTTGTTTCCATACCTGTTTTTGCAGACAGCGGCTTTATACTACTGTCACCTCTGAATAAAAGCTTATCAAAGAAGGCTGGAATATCTCTCGCAGGTTCTGCAGTAGCGTTAAGCTTAGGACTAATGGCTACTCATACACTCGTACCTCCAACACCCGGACCAATTGCTGCTGCTGGAATATTAAATGCTGATTTAGGGTTAGTTATTTTATGGGGATTAATTGTAGCTGCATTAGCTTTAATACCGGCTTTATACTATTCGATAAAATTTGTTTCAAAGACGTATGTTGATCCGAATCCCGAAATAAGCGAAAAGGAAATAGATGAACGCATGAGACATTCTCCGGGGGTTTTGAAATCCTCACTTCCCATTTTTGTCCCGATATTTTTAATTATTTTGAAATCAATTATCGGCTCTTTCGGAAAAAGTAATGACGGAAATGCAGCAGCATTTATCTCTTTTATTGGAGAGCCTGTAATTGCCCTTACGATAGGAATGTTTTTATCATTTCTGCTTCCGAAAAAGTTACATTTTGAAAAGATGTTTTCTACAACAGGCTGGGTAGGAAAAGCGTTAAATGATGCGGCTACTATTATTTTAATCACCGGAGCCGGGGGTATTTTCGGAAAAGTGCTGCAGAACTCAGGAATTGCGAATGTAATCGGAGGGTCACTCGGGAATGCCCATTTAGGGCTCTGGCTCCCGTTTTTACTTGCAGCGGCAATTAAAACAGCACAGGGCTCGTCAACTGTTTCTTTGATTACAACAGCTTCTATTATGATGCCCATGATGAATGTTCTTGGATTTACCACTGAACTAGAAAAGGTTTTTGTTGTTATTGCCATTGGCGCCGGTTCGGCAGTTTTCTCACATGCAAACGACAGCTTCTTCTGGGTTGTTACACAGCTCTCCGGTATTGATGTAAAATCAGGCTACCGTTTGTATAGTCTTGGTACTTTTATATTAGGCACTTCGGCCGCAGTTATTGTGTTTTTATTTTATTTAATATTAGTATGAATGCATGATGAAATTATACAAAACAAAAATCGGAATATTAGCTTTAAGGGATAATAAGTTTTACTTGGTAGATGATGAAAACTGGGATTCATTTATTAATGATGATAATCTTTTTGATAAATTAGTCAGGATAACAGAGGAGAAAAAAGAACTGGCTAATCCTCAAACTTATTTGAATGATCTGCAGGCGCCGATTCAATCACAGGAATTATGGGCGGCAGGAGTAACTTACTTAAAGAGCAAGCAGGAGAGACAGGAAGAATCGAAAGGAGCAGGGGGAGGAGATTTTTATGCAAGAGTCTATGAAGCCGAGCGACCGGAATTGTTTTTTAAGGGTAACCGGAATAGGATAGTAAATCCGGGAGGAAAAGTAAGGATACGGAAAGATTCAGTGTGGAATGTTCCGGAACCTGAGCTTACTTTAATGATTACTACATCCGGTAAAATTGCGGGGTATACAATCGGGAATGATATGAGTTCAAGAAGCATAGAGGGGGAGAACCCTCTTTATCTTCCGCAGGCAAAAACTTATGACGGATGTGCTTCATTAGGACCATGTATTTTTGTTACTAAAGAGGAACTGCCGGAGAATACAATTATTAATCTTAACATAAAAAGGGAAGAAATACCGGTATTTGAAGGAAGAGTTGAAATTAATCAAATGAAAAGAAAGCTTAAAGAATTAGTTTCCTTCTTATACAGAGAATGCTCATTTTCAAACGGAAGTATGCTGATGACAGGAACAGGAATAGTGCCTGCAAGTGATTTTACATTGCAAAAAAATGATGAAATAATAATTACAATTGAACCAATAGGAATCTTAATAAACAGGGTGGAATAAAATGGAATTAAAAGGATTAAATTTTATAGGTAATGAATTATCGGGAAAAGGGGAAGAAGCCTTTTATGCTGTAAATCCTCAAAATTCTCAGAAATTGCTGCCGGGCTTTCATGAGGCAACCGGAGAGGAAGTAAATGATGCGGCTATAAAAGCCGAGGCTGCATTTAAAGTATACCGGAACAAAAAAGGGAAGGAAAAAGCTGCTTTCCTTGAAGCAATAGCTGAAGAAATTTTAAGTCTTGGGCAAGAGCTAATTAAAAGATGCTGTGAAGAAACCGGACTGCCTGAAGCAAGAATAACCGGTGAAAGAGGAAGGACGGTAAATCAGTTAAAATTATTTGCTGAATTATTGAGAGAAGGCTCGTGGGTTGATGCAAGAATAGAAACTGCTGAACCGGAAAGGAAACCTCTGCCTAAACCGGATATAAGGAGCATGAAAAAAGCTCTGGGACCGGCAGGAATATTCGGTGCAAGCAACTTCCCTTTAGCTTTCTCTGTTGCCGGAGGAGATACAGCTTCTGCACTTGCAGCCGGGTGTACAGTAGTTGTAAAGGCGCATCCTGCTCATCCCGGTACATGCGAAATGATAGGAACTAGCAATAACTAATGCTGTTAAGAAAACAGGTATGCCGGATGGTGTTTTTTCCATGCTGCACGGACGTTCAGCCGAAGTTGGAATGGCAATTGTAAAACATCCTTTTATTAAAGCAATTGGATTCACAGGCTCATATAGGGGAGGCAAAGCAATATTTGATGCTGCAGTGCAGAGACCCGAACCTATACCGGTCTATGCAGAAATGGGGAGCACTAACCCGGTTTTTATTTTACCCGGTGCATTAAAGGAAAGAAAAGAAGAAATAGCAATGGGATTAACAGCATCTGTGACTTTAGGAGTGGGTCAGTTCTGTACAAATCCCGGACTTGTATTTTATGAAAACTCCGGAGATGCAGATGAATTTCAGAAGATTACTGCTGCAGGTTTTGCGGATATTCCTTCAGGTACCATGCTGACGGAAGGGATTCAAAGTGCGTATAAAAACGGTATAGAAAATATAAGAAGAAATAACACCATTAAAGTTTTAGCGGAAGGAAAACCCGGTGAGACATCTTTTGAAGGAACTGCATATCTGCTGCAGACAGATGCTGTTGGTTTTTTATCGGATAAAAAATTTGAAGAGGAAATATTCGGTCCCTCAACTTTAACCGTAAAAACGGATAATAAAACAGAACTTATCAGAGCTGCTGAGAATTTGAAGGGGCATCTCACGGCTACACTGCATGCAACTAAAGAAGACCTTGAAAATTACAAAGAATTAGTTGAAATCCTCGAAAGGAAAGCAGGGAGATTAATAATAAACGGATATCCAACAGGTGTAGAAGTGTGCCATTCAATGGTTCACGGCGGTCCATTTCCAGCAACAACAGATAGTAAAACAACGTCTGTGGGTACGATGGCAATTAATCGCTTCACAAGGCCTGTTTGCTATCAGAATTTTCCGGATGAACTTTTACCGGATGAGTTGAAGAATAATAATCCACTTGGAATTTTCAGGATGGTAAACGGTAAGTTTATGAATTCTCAAATCTAAAGTCATAATCCCCAAAAATATAAAGGTAGAAGAATGATAGCAATCCAAACTAGTAAGAATAATTTCATCTTTAGAACTTTGCATTCGGCAGTTATCGAACTTTATAAAATACTTTATTTTAGCGTGCTTTTCTTTATGTGTGCCGGTTATATGCAGATAACTGCCCAGCCATCAGGAGGACCTTACGGACCAATAAACCAAACTTATAACCTTCCGAAAGTTACAGGTAAAATATATTATGCTGCACCGGAGGGAAAGGCTGAAAGTTCAGGAGAAAGAATAGAAAATCCAACTACATTAGAGGCAGCTATTGAAAAGGTTGAGAGCGGGGATGCGATAATTCTGCGGGGAGGGGTATACCGTACCGGCAATCTAATATTAAATCAGGGAATAACAATTCAGCCTTATAAAGATGAACAGCCGGTATTAAAAGGGACTCTGATTGCTGATAAATGGACAGATCTGGGGAACGGATTATGGACTAGTTCATGGTCTCACTTATTTCCTTCTAAACCCGCTGATTGGTGGAGGAGAAACAGGGAAGGGAAGCAGACTCCTTTATACAGGTTTAATAATGATATGGTTTTTGCGGATGGGAAATATTTGCAGGCGGTTGGATGGGAAGGTGAAGTGGATGAAAACTCATATTATATTGATTATGATAATAAGCTGGTATACATAGGGGTCGATCCAGCAAATAAGCTGATAGAGATTACTGCACGAGATGCAGCAATTATAAGAACTACAAAGGATGTGAATGGTAAATCATCAGATCATAAAGGATATACAATTAACGGGATTACATTTACACAATATGCATACCGTGCTCTTGAAATAGAAGGCACAGAACCGGAAGGAATTTCTCCCGAATCAGCACATGGGAAAGATGTGGTAGGCTCGACACTTGAGAATTGCACTATTTCATACTGCTCCCGTGTTGCGGGTTATTTTAGAGGAGACCATTTAACAATCAAGCATTGCAAAATAAGCGATACCAGTACAGAAGGAGTATATGTTATCGCATCAAATGATGTACTTCTTGAGGGGAATATTTTCACCCGTAATAATATTGAAAAAATAACCGGATATTATCCCGCAGCGGTGAAGATATTTAATCAGTGCCATAGGGTAACCTGTAATGATAACCTTGTTATTGATCTTCCAAATTCAAACGGGATCTGGTATGATGTGGGGAATGTTGACGGCAGATTTACAAATAATTGGGTTCAGGATGTTGGGCATATTGATAAATCAATGCCTACCAACCAGGTTTGGCCAAGTGATAATGGTTTCTTCTTTGAAATTTCTAAAGGAGTATGTGTGTGCAGGGAATGTTTTTGTCAACTGTGATCATGGAATTATGATACTTAACAGTTCAAATGCTAGGATTTATCAAAACACATTTGTAAATAGTACGGCCTGTATCGGGAGAAACGGCAGGATTGCAGCAGGGGATCATTTCGGATGGCATCCAAGTACCGGGCCTGATGTTAACAAGCGGGAAGGGCATGTATTTATTAACAATTTACTTACAGGGAATGAAAATTTTAACCGGCCGCTTTTGTTTGTCTGGCAACCTGCTAATCTTTGTGACAGCCTGAATAAATCCCAGTTGAAGCAGCTTGATTATAATATGTACGTCAGCGGTACGGAAAAATCATCATTGCCGGTAATTTTATGGAGTCCGGTTTCAAATAATGATTGTCAGTTAGGTTTTGATTCATTAAAAACATTCCGGAAGCTGTATCCGGAATTTTCAGCAAACAGCAGATATTATGCTCATTATAAAAATCCTCTGTTTAAGAGTCCGGAATTGAATGATTATCATCTTTTGGGGATATTTCCCGGCGCAGATTTAGGTACCAAACTTCCGGATGAACCGGCAAAGCTGTTGAGGAATTATAAGGATGGAAGTCATTATGTTGGAGCGTTTCCACCGATGGAATAATTTTGTAAATCCTCTACAAGGATTTGTAATCGAGAGAAGATAATTTGCTGCTACAATAATAAAACCTCTACAAGGTTTCGTAGCCACTTTATTATTTGGTTCATCTCTCAGAAGGTAGGGTTTTTTCCCGATTGAAATGAACTATTATTTGGGAACCGCGAACAATGTGTCCGGCCCGCTTACTTTGTGCACATGACATCTGCATTCATCGGTATTTATAAAGAAATTTCCGCTTACTTTAAGACTGTCCCATTCACCTGCAAAAATAATTTTTCGAGGGATTGTGGAAAAGTTTCTGACATATTCATCAGTCATTACATTGTAGATCCCCGGAAAGGGATATTGATATTCTGATACATCATATATTTTTCCGGATTCATCTTTTATGGTTACAGCTAATCCTTGTACATATGAATTATTTTCATCAAGTACAACTACAGTCATTATAACAAACTGCTGTGAACAGATACATGGTTCCATACTTGATGAGCATGATAAAGCAGTTAAAGAAAAAAGAATTGCTATTAGTATTTGAATTCGGCGCATGTTATTTCCCCCAAAAATTTATCGAATTAAACAAATATACTTTATTTTTTAATCTAATAGATATCATAAAAAAATCCCCTTTATATTTTCCCCTTTGGAAATGGGGGGAATGTTTTAGAACATCCGCTCCTCAGGAAGTAAAAAAACATACGAAATAGCGTAGGTTTCAGCCAGTTTTTTTGTTTCTAAGGGGACTTTTTTTATTGAGGATACATTTATATTGGCTAAGAGATAATTCATGCCTTAGAATCGATTATTGGATTTTTATAAATATATATTCTCAATTATTGAAAAAGGAGAGCTGTTGATTGAATTAATGTAAAATTGCATTAACTTAATGACGGAATTTATATTAAAATGGTAAAACTATGTTATAATTTCATTATTTTATTGATTAATAGATTTACTAGTATATAAATATAAGTAACTTAAAAAACTATTACTTCCCGAACATGGAGGGTTCAAATGAAGAATGGCATCTACATTCTTATTTTTCTAGCATTAATTTTATCAATAACGGGCTGTAGTAATAAAGAGCCTGATAGTGTATCAGGGGGAAAAGAAGAAGTTTATATAACTGCAGGATTGAAAGTCCGTCCGCTCAGAGATATAAAATTTGAAAGCACACCTGAAAGAATAGCGCGGGGAAAATATCTTGCTAACGGTGCCTCGCACTGCTTTTTGTGCCATAGTGAAAGAGACTGGACTAAGCCGGGTGCACCTCCTATCGAATCCCTAAAAGGTTCGGGTAATGTACTTTTAGATCAAGACGGACTCAGAATAGTTGCTCCCAATATTACACCTGATAAAGAAACCGGTGCCGGAAGCTGGACTGACGATATGTTTGCACGTGCGATAAGGGAAGGGGTGGGACATGATGGACGACCTTTGTATCCTTTAATGCTTTACCAGGAGTTTAAACATTTCTCGGATGAAGATGTAGCTTCTATAGTTGTTTACCTAAGAACTCTGCCGGCTATAAAGAACAAGCTGCCGAAAAATAAATTGCCTTTGGAAGTGCAGAAGATGATTGTGCATTTACCTTTACCTATTTATAAGCAGATACCTGAAGCGGATTTTTCAAATATTATGGAGCGAGGTAAATACATGACTGAGATAGGAGGATGCATCGGCTGCCATACATCGTGGGATACTCAGCTTAAACCGGGATTATTTGCGGGCGGATTGTTTATCGCGGATATGGGTGATTCTGCATTCACAATCAATATAACTCCTGATGAATCGGGGCTGTATTACGATGAGGATGCTTTTATAACGGTTATCAGAACCGGCAAAGGCGGAACTCTTCATTCTATTATGCCCTGGATTGTTATAAAAAATTATACCGATGAAGATTTGCGGGCTATCTATAAGTACTTAAGAAGTGTAAAACCGGTAAGACACTATATTAATAATTTTTCTAAGCCTACATATTGCAAGCTCTGCGGGCAGGTACACGGATTGGGAAATATGAATACGGAAAAGATGACAACAACATTTCTTGTTAAACCTGCTATTTACGATACATACACCGGCATATATACATCAAATGAAGGAGACAGTCTGACTCTTTTCCTTGAGGGAGATTCTCTTAGATTAAAAGATAATGTTCAAGGATTTACAACTATTACAACTAAGCTTCTGCCGGTGTCAAAGACAGAGTATGCTTCGGTTAATTTACCTTTTAATATTAAATTTGGGCAGGATGAGAATGGTAAAGCTACGCTTATATATAATATGTTTGATGATATTGTTTGTAAGAAGGTTAAATGAGATATTAAAATTAAAGGGATAAGACTCATTAAAATAGGGTTTAATTGGATGGCAATGGTTTCCGGGTGAAGAGTTCGCAATTGGCCTCGGTATAGGTGTCGATTATTACTTTTTTTCAGGTGATGATAGTGATTTTGGCAGGTTGAATGGAACTGCCCCTGCACTTAGATTTGATATTGGTTATGCATGGTAGGGGATTTTATTCAAATGTAGTAATAAATAGATTATTTTTATTATACAATTATTATATATTTTTAAATCTAATAGTTATCATAAAAAACCCTCTTTGTATTTCCCCCTTTGTTGAAGGAGAAAAATTGTATGTATATCCACTCCTCAGGAACTAAAAAATATACGAAATAGCGTAGGTTTCGGACAGTTTTTTTGTTTCTAAGGGGACTTTTTTATTGAGGATACTTTTATATTGGCTAACAGATAATTCATGGCTTAGAATCGATTTTTGGATTTATAATTATATTTCTCATTTAATGAAACAGGAGGGGCTATGACTGAATTAATGTAAATTACATTGATCTGTTGACGAATTTAGATGAAAATTTTATTTGATGATGTTGTTTGGGAAAGGGTTAGATGAGGGATTAAAGATATAATATAAAAAGTAGTTTTAAGTAATTATTTTTTATTTCATGATTATATTTAAATTAGTTTATATAGAGGGTAACTGTAACCATAATAAATTAATTATTTTAATATTCAGATTTTTCCAGAATTAAATTTTACAATTTCTTCCCAATAAATATCTCCATCAGAATTACAAAATCGATTACTAAATTCCAGAGTAAGTTTATTTATTATTCTTGCGTAAGAATTAAGAAATTCTTCATTTTTTATTCTAGCTTTATAACCCAAGGGTTCAATTAATTTTATATATAATTCACTGTCACCAGAAATAAACTCCCAGAATTGTTGGCCACAATATTTATAATAGACCCCATTTTTATCTGGATTATTATCTTTACCGTAACAGCACCCATTTATTGCTATAACATTCAATTTTGAATTACTAGTTCTTAGAGTTTTTCGTGCAGTATTGAAGTCTGTAATCATTTTTTCTAGTTGACCGCTATTACCCCAATTTGGTCCTGATTTTATGGTGATTATATATCTTATATTATCTTTATCAAACTCCAGATCTATACCTGGAATTCCAGACTTTCTACCGTCATATACCTTTGAATTTATAAAAACGGCTAAACCTTCTAACCAATCTCCAAATATTGTTTCTTCATTAGAAGATATATGTGCATCTAATATTCCCTTAACAATTTGTTCTGAAGTCAAAACATTTTTAGCCTTGAACAAATAAGGATTTTTACGTTTGAGAATTTTTGTTAAATTTAATTTATTTAAACTATCTAATCGTTGTTTATGAAAATTGCTTATATTTTCTTCAACATAATTTTTAACGTCGTTTAGATTTAGTTTTTCCATAAGGAATAGTCCGTTCAAATAATATCAATTGGTTGTTGGGAATTTTCTTTTTAACTAATTCATAGAATTCAGGTAATATTTCTATGCCTATAGAATCTCTATGCAGTGAATTAGCGACAAAAATAGTTGTTCCAGAACCCATAAAGGGATCTAAAACTGTATCTCCTGGTTTGGTAAAAAGTTTAATAAACCATTCTGGCAATTTTTCTGGGAAAACTGCGCTATGATTTTTATTATTACATTCTGTAGCCATATGTAAAACGTTAGTAGGGTATGCCTTTTCTCTATTTATCCAATTTGATACATTTTTCCCAAAACCGCTTCCAACTTTTGAATTATCTCTTTTCAAATCAGTTTGACTTAAATTTTTTAGACGGGATTTAGCCCAATCTCCCATTGGAACCATAACGGATTCCTGATACATTTTAAATTTTTTATCTTTATTAAATTGAAGTAGTCTCTCCCATGAATCTCTAAATCTATTAGGCCACTTGCCGGGATAACTATTTTTTTTATGCCAGATAAATTCCTCAGTCCATAGCCATCCTTGCTGTCTCATAGATAAAATTAAATCTATAACATATGTGTGCCGTTCTCCATTATAAACTCTTTCTTTAATATTAAGAATAAATGTTCCTGTCGGTTTCAAAACTCTTAATAATTGTTCTGAAATTGGTAAAAACCATTCGACATATTTATTCGGATGTATTCCACCATAAGAGTTTTTCCTTTGATCCGCATATGGAGGCGAAGTAATTACTAAATCAACTATGTTATCTTCAAAACTGTTTAATACGTCTGCGCAATTACCTAGATATAATTGTGTGTCTATATTCATTTATTGAATAAATGGAAAATATTGAATAATTAAATTTATTAAGAAGTTTAATATATATAAATCGCAAAAATAATAGAAAAAAGATATAAAACAGTCAATACTTTTATCAGTTTTTATCAGAAGTATTCTTGCATTTTTGCTAATTTTCTAATTGTTCTTTATGCCGCTCTTTTTAGAATAGTAGTTCATGCTTCTTGAAAACCTATTTCTTTAAAATAATTATATATAGGATCATAATATTCAGATTGCCGTGTATGATCATCATCATCTCCTTCTGGAATAACAATTACCATCCCTTGACGAGCACGAGTCAAAAGAACTCTATAAGCATTTTTAAGATAAATTTGTCTTTCAATTTTATTTATTTTTTGCCATTTACTACCTTTATATGACCAATATTGCCATCCATTAATTGTGTATCTGAAATCAGCATCCCAAGTAACGCAAACCCAATCAAGTTCTAAACCTTGAACATGAAATTCTGTGGCAACATCTTCTAAGTAATATGAAGATCTAGTATCCTCTTTTCCATTTAGAAACCAATGAATGGGATTCATGGGTGATTTTACAAAAATTGATTGTGGTTTTAATCTTTCAGCTTGGGAAGAAACAACAATTCCATATCTTTCTGACCCCCTTGCTTTATTTTTTAACCAAAGTTTTGCTTTTTTAATATATCTAGTAATTACAATAGGATATTTATCTTTTATTTCACTAAATGTTTTTTGGGCCTCTTCAATATTTATATCAAGAATGTGTTTAATAAGTAATGAAACATATTCAGCTCGAAAAGAACGCATTGAAACAGAAAGATGTAAAGGTTCTTTATATATAACATTCTCACGTAATTTTAGTTTTTCAATTATATTCTCTGCATTGTATTCACTATCTGATAATCTTGGTGAAATATATATATCCCAATTAGTGAAAACTTGATCTAATGAATTAATCCATTCACTAATGCCTGCTTCTCCAGTATTTATTTCCTGTCCTCCTCCAACCAAACAAACAATGACAGCCCAGTCCATATGTCTACTCATACAAGAAATTAAAAATTCCGGTTCAGAATGATTGAAATTAAGCTTTCCTTTTTTACGTCGCATAAAATTCGAAGTTTGTTCTAAATTCCACGCACGTTGGGCTTCATCAAATAAAGCAACATGCTCCAAAGGGACTCCGTCATCATTCAAATATTCATCTCTAAAATTATGAACATTTTGAATAAATAATTTGACTTCGCTAGAAACTTCTCTTTTAGTAATATTTCTACCGATTAGTTTTTCTCTTTGAACTTTATCGCGAATCAAAGCTTCCCTTAGTATTGCAACGAGAGGACCATTACCTGAAAGAAAGACACTATAAAGTTCATTCTTCTTATTAATATGCTTTGTCGCTATATTTAATCCGACTAAAGTTTTGCCAGCACCTGGTACTCCGGTTACAAAGCAAATAGATTTACGAGAATTGTTTCTAGAAAAATGAATAATTTCTGAAATAGCAGCAGAAGTTTGGTTAAGATTAATTGCGCTTGCATCACTTCGAGTAATATCTTCAACTGAATGATTATTATAGAGCGCCATTGCCGCTTCAACAATTGTTGGGGTAGGCTGGTATCGTCCTAACTCCCATTTATCTATGTTGATTTTATCACCCGAAAGAAATGATAACACTTTGTCTATGGCTATAAATAGGGACTTTGCATTGACTTTTATGGGTGATAAAATTTTATCTTCTTGAACTGTTAAATCTAAAAGAGATAATGTATCCTTTGCTTCAGTTGCAATCAGAACGGGCACAATAAACTTATCATGACTGGTTTCATGGAAATTTTTTAAATCCAGTGCGTAATCTATAACTTGATCAATCGCAGAAGACGAATATTTCCTTTCGCCTACTTTAAATTCCAGTATAAATATTACTGATTGAATTATAATAATAATATCTATTCTTTGTCCAAGGCGCGGAATTGAATATTCAAAATAAATCTTTCCAACATAATCGGGTGAAATTCTTTTTAGAATTTTAATTTCTTCAAACCACGCATCTCTTTGTGTTTGTTCCTGTCCAAATTCATTAGCTTAAAGAAATTATTCCGATTATTTCTTCGAATGAAGTATTGAGAAAATTTTCAATTGTATCTGAATAAAAAGAACGATTCATCTAAGTTATTATTTTTCTTTTTCATTAAGAAAGGAATTTATCATTTTTCCTTTTAAGTCTAAAGTGCCCGCAATTTCATTAAAATATTTTTTATTTAGTGCTTGAATGATAAGTCTTCCATCCTTTTCAGTAAAAACAATTTTCATCCCTGAATTTAGATTATATTTTTTTCTAAATTCTAAAGGTATTGTTATTCTCCCACCTGATGTTATTTTTACTATTTTCATAATTTTATATTTTTTAACAAACGGGTAAATACATAAACCGATTTCGTCAATTATTTTTATTCAAATATCATATTATATTTACTAGTTAGATGAATTTTTTCTTTAGCTTAGTTTGATTTATTATACTTTCAAAATAATATATTGCTGGATAAACGTAAATAAATAAAAGAATAACAAGTGGACTTAATGTTCATTAAAATTTTTATTCTACTTTTCCATGTACAATCTCGAATCTTTTATTGAACTCAAATCTTCTACCTTTCCAATCCATTAGATTATCATTAAAGGAAACTTCCCAATAGCTGTCATCGTCTTCCCCAGCGTCGCTGTCGAGATATAATTCTTTAGTTGTTTCATCGATAGTCCATCTTCCTGTATTCTCTTTTTTCTCTGCGCTTCCGCTTACAAAGGTTGAATCTTCATTAAAGATTATCCACCGGGAATTATCCGGATTATGTTTTTCGGTTACATCTTCGGACATTTCCAGAACTTTAACCATTTTCCAATTACCGATTATGGATTTGCTTAGAATGCAGTCGTTTTGAGAATATCCGTAGTTAAATGCAATAAACAGAATAAAGGAAAATATTATTTTGGTCATATGCTCCTGATTAATAAAGAATATGAGTTTGAAATTAAAATTAATCATTGAAAGGTACAACCTTTGAAATTTCAAGATAGATTAAGTTTGGATTACAATATGAATTAAATGCGGCGGCTAAATTATTTGGTAATGGTTGGATAAAAGAGGCTATGAAAAGTTAAAAAACGGACTATCTTCTTAGGTTAATCTACCCTCAGCAGATAAATAGGGGATGACTGTAGTTTGGCCCTGAGTGTTGGAGTTGTACTGCACTGAAAAGGCGTCAGTGAGGATTAGATCTTCTTGACTTTTCATCCAGCCGCAGGGAGTTCGGTGTTGATATTTGTTTCAGATGTAGTTCGTTGACTAAAGAGAGTGTATGAAAACCGTTAAAACGGTTAGTAAAAGTTTAGTTTTCACTTCATTTCCCAACGGTTAAAACCGTTGGTTAATGATATTCACACTGGCTATAAAGCCAACAGCAATATATGATATTCACATAGGCTGAAAAATTCGTTGGATAAATAGCCTGTGTGAGAATACTGAAAAACCGTATACCTTATTAATTCCCTTTAGTGAATTTATATAGAGATAATACCTTTAAGCTAAAGACTTAGGATATTTGATTAATATGGAAATATAAATAAATTAATCCACTCTTATGAAAACAATTACGCATACTCTATTCGGATTAAATACTACAGTCGGAATTCCGCTTGGTGTTCTGAGCAGCAGTGTAGAGTGCTTTTTCGAATTGAAAGGCAAACCGGAATATAAGATACACAGACTGCTGCCGAAAGGGACTTCGGAAATTTTATTTAATCTGGGGGAACCTTTCTATGGTGATACCACAAAGCCTTCCTCGAATAATCTGAAAAGGATTAATTGTAAGCATTTCCTTATCTCCGGGATAAAAACCGGTTATCTCGATTCTTTTGCAGTCGATTATTTTCATTGTGTTGGTATAAGATTTAAAATTGATGGAATAAAAAAGCTCCTTAATATTGCTCCTGTAGAATTAACAGATAATGATTTTGAACTTGATACGGTAATATCGAAAAATATCGCTCAATATTTATATGAAAGTTTAAACGAATGTAGCACTACTTCACAAAGGTTTAATCTTCTTGAAAATTGGCTTTTTGAAAAATTATCTCATTCCAAAAGCAATGATAAGAATGCCCATATTATCAATACAATACTTTCCAAACCATTTTTACCGGTTAAAGTACTTGAGGTTGAAACCAGATATTCGAGACAGTATCTTCATAAAAAGTTTAAAGAGGAGACAGGGATTTCAATTAAGAAGTATCAGGAAATTATTAGAATAGGTGGAGTCTTAAGCTCTATTCGCAATAATCCCCAAGAACTTATTCAGACAGTTTACTCAAACGGGTATTTTGATCAGAGTCATTTTATTAG
Organism: uncultured Ignavibacteriales bacterium; assembly: GCA_963848195.1. Taxonomy (GTDB): domain Bacteria; phylum Bacteroidota; class Ignavibacteria; order Ignavibacteriales; family Ignavibacteriaceae; genus CAVQBP01. The sequence goes on from CAWKCY010000006.1 coordinate 273,219, forward strand.
GGATTTTAAGAGCATAACGGGTTTGGTCCCTACGTCTTATATTGCTTCATCCTCTCCTCACACTTTAGATCCTTATTTATTCTGAGTTTACATTTTTACAATACATTCACATTTGAGCAGCTTAATTTTGAGATGTAAATAAAAATTAAGGAGTATTCAAAAGTGAAAAAATTTGTTTTGTGTCTGTCCATCGCCTTTATGGCAGGGGTTACATTTGTTAATATATATAATTCAATTGTGGATGCAAGGAGCTGGGGTGTAAATATTCCTGAATCTGTTCATGCTGCAAGGGAGTACTTCAACGTTGTAAATCCCGGTACTTTTTTCAGAGTTTTTTCACCGGTTAATCAAGTACTGGCTTTACTTGCTCTGATTCTTTCCTGGAAAACTTCAAAAAAAGCAAGGATATTTCTTGCATCAGCATTACTTATCGCAGTTCTAACCGATGTTTTTACTTTTGCATATTTTTATCCGAGAAATCATCTTTTGATGTCTTTACCATTACAGGATATTAACCGATTAGCTTCTGTCATTAGTCAGTGGCAGTTTATGAATTGGATAAGATCTGTTGTGCTTCTAGCAGGCTTAACCTTTTCGTTCTTAGGGTTGAATGAAATTTTTAAATATCAAAAGCTTAATCGATGATGATTAATGATTAAAAAATTTATAAATTTCAGGAACTTAAAAAATTCTTTCTGTAAAAAGTTCTTAATGCTCTTTTCATTGCTTCGATAAGATCAAATAAATATTCTTAATCTATCAATCATTAACAATTTGAGGGATCAAACAATGTTATACACCATCTCTCTGTATCTGCATATTGTAGGGGCATTGATTCTATTTTCTGCAGTGGGAATTGAATTGATGTGCCTGACTAATTTACGGAAAGCCGGGACGCGTGATAGTATTATTTTGTGGCTTAATAGTTTTTCCATTCTTAGGAAATTTTTTACTACCGCCTTTTTCTTTCTTTTAATCTCAGGGATTTATATGATGATAGACATATGGCAGACCGCAGCTTTTGCTTATATCGGAATAATCGGGCTCCTTGCTCTCTCAATATCCGGAGGCGCTGTTTCGGGTAAAAGGATTGAAGCTATAGGGAAATCCGCAGCTAAGGGTGAGGCTGAATTGCCTTTATCCGAACTAATATTAAAGAGCCGTGATAAATTTCTATGGAATTCTTTTCTGATTAGATTATTTACTGCATTAGGACTTGTTTTTATAATGACATTTAAAACTAATCTTGTTAATTCAATTATTGCTGTTCTTATCGCATTATTAATAGGATTTATGGGAGGAAAAATAAGCAAATCTCCTGAATTACTTCAGGAAGCAGAAGTTTAAGGATAAAATCTAAACCAATATTTTAAGTTCGGAAAGGGCTGATCAAAAATTTCTAAGATTTGGTCAGCCTTCTAATTTGTATTATTTACTCAAATTACGCAAAAGTCAGCGTTTGAAAGATGACATCTTCACATTTTTCAAAAATAGAGATAATCTGAACTAATATTTTAATATAAAATTTAAAATGATATTACATTTTAAAGATGTCATCTTTAGGTCTGCGTAACTTCACTTATTTATTCTTCACGTAAATGAGCTTAAATCTTCCCTTTTGATTTTCTCTTTGTTCGATTTCAAACTTGTCGATTGATTTAATTAATGGAGTAAGTTTTTGAAACCCGAAATTTCTTGAATCGAAATTGGGCTGTTTTTTCTGCAGCAGATTCCCCACATCCCCTAAAAATGCCCATCCGTCTTCATCTGCAAGGTCTGATATAGTTGATGAAATTAATTTAATTATACCGGGAGTAATTTTATCAACTTCACTTTTCTTAGATTTCTCTTTCACAATATCAGTTTCTTCATTGTCGAAGAATTCATTGGATTTATTTTTAAGGATTTCTATATAAATAAATTTATCGCAGGCAGCAATAAAAGGTTTGGGAGTTTTCTTTTCGCCTATTCCAAATACCTTCATTCCTGCTTCTCTTAGACGTGTTGCAAGTCTCGTAAAATCACTGTCGCTGGAAACCAAACAGAATCCATTAACTTTTTCTGAATATAAAATATCCATCGCATCAATAATCATTGCCGAATCGGTTGAATTTTTACCGACTGTATACCCATACTGCTGAATAGGAATAACTGCATTTTCCAGGAGAACATTTTTCCATTTCGAGAGTGTGGGTTTAGTCCAGTCTGCATAAATTCTTTTGATGGTCGGGTTCCCGTATTTAGCAATTTCCTCCATCATTTCTTTTACGTAGGCGGAAGGGATATTGTCTCCGTCAATTAATACTGCAAGCTTTAAATCTGATTCCATATAGTTTTCATATTTTATAATATGCAATATTGTGTATATATAAATGGAAATCAATTCATCGTGTACATTAAATTTGATTTAATATTAGTGAACTATTTATGTTTGAAGGGAATTAAGGCGGAGGTAGATAGGAGTTATCGGCTGTTAGATGGCTGTCAGATAGTATACTATGGAGAATGTTTATACATTCCTTTTTGTATTATCCGGCATAAATTTTCTATTTTTAATTTATAATAATAAGATTAAAATTTAAAAATTAATTGGAATTATTTCAATAGGGGAGGGGGATTCATTTTTATCATATCAGGTTACAGTTTTATTTCGGGGCTGACCATAAAGTAATTATTTTCTAAAAATGGCACGCAGATGACGCAGATTTTAACGGATTTTCACTGATTTTTAAATAGAAAATTACTTTTTGGTCAGCCCCAAGGCAAAACGTGATATAATCTTATCTTAGTAGAATAAGTTTTTTTACTGCGGTAAAGCTGCCGGCTTTAAGACGGTATAGATAAATTCCGCTTGCAAGGTTTCCGGCGTTAAAGTTTACTTCGTAAAAACCTACAGGTTGAGTATTATTAACCAGGGTTTCAATTTCTACTCCTAAAATATTATAGATTTTAAGAGTTACAAAGCTTGTCATGGAAAGATTATATTTTATTTTTGTTTGAGGGTTAAATGGATTTGGGTAGTTCTGGTAAAGTTTAAATCCTTTAATCATCTCTTCATGGGAAATTCCTGTTACTGCCGAATATTCATAAGCACCGATATCAAAACTATTTCCCTGCGGACGCGAAATATTCTCAATATCTTTCATTACAATGGGTGAGACAAGTTGAGTTCCTGCATCTACAGCCTGAGAGCCGGCAATTAAATGAAAGTCACCTGCGGTACTGTTCACAAACATATTTTCTTCCGGCAGTGCAATTTGGGAATGAAGATCATAATCCAACTTCTGCCAATCAGAGAGGTTCATATTTGAATCGCCGTTGTCGTCGCTTAACCTGTCAACCAGGATATTATAATCGCTGTAGAAATTTTGGATTGAAGAGCCATCAACAGAAATGCTTCCTCTAAAACTGTGGTGGTTAATTAAAATATTATTATATAAAGTATCCCCTGTGGATCCGGTTGTAACAAGAACCGTCCACCTTGCATCGGCCGGATTTATAATTGTATTATTATAAACTTTATTGTTCTTTGAACCTTCGGCCCCGTCAATCATAAATAAAGCTAATCCTGTTGCATGGTTATTATAAATAATATTATTGCAAATAATAGAATTCTGAACACCATCCAGGTTTATAGCAGATCCGCCGCCGGCTCCATTATCATGAAGAACATTCCCTTCAATTACTGCATTGGTTATAATTCCATCTCCCCCTTGCGATTCATCGGCATTCAACTGAATACCGCAATCATTATTACCGAAACATTCGTTATTCTTTACTACAGGTCTATCCCCGCTGTTTGAGACATAAATTCCATGCTGCTGTGCACTATATGAACAAATATTATTTTCAATAATAATATCGTCTGTGAAACCGGTGAAAATGCCCCATGTATTATTCTGAGTGCAGTGATTATTTCTTATAATAACAAAGCTGGAAACCGCAGCCCGGATTCCCGCACGAGGCTGGTTTATTACCTTAAATCCGTCTATTATTACATGGTCTGCATTTTCAATATTAATCCCGTCATTGGTTTTATAATTATGCTGATTGATAACTACATTCCCGTCAATTGCTTTAAAGACAATAGGTGAATTTTCCGTACCGCTTGTACGTATATCAAAACCGGTATAATTACCTTCGGCTACAATGACCGAATCACCTCCGGAAACTTCATCTGCAGCTTTCTGCAGGGTTAAGAAAGATTCATTTATGCTTAGTCCTGTATTAGCATCATTCCCTTGCCCGGATACGTAATAAACCTTTTGTGCTGAAATTGGCTTACATATTATCATTAAAATGAATAAAAACACCGGTAAAAATTTATTATACATTTTTCAATCCATGTTAGTTATATCGTAACTTCAATTTGGGTACCAGCAGCGAAGAGAAGAAATTTTTAATTAAAAGCAATTTATCAAAAAGGCAGATATGAAAAAGGTACAGATGAAGAGTAAATATGTGGTGATTAAGAAGTTAGAATGAATTATTCTCCCGGCTGAAGCCGTGGGCAATATTCACACAAGCTCTAAAAAGTCCGGTGTTAACCTTTTTTATTTCTTGGGGGATGATTATTCTTAATTTTATTTGAGATTTTGAGAAAAAGGAAGCCAATTAAGGCAAATAATAATGTAAGTCCGGCATATATCTCAACAGCAGAAAATGAATAGCTTTTTCCATAACCAGACTGTCCAATGAATGAAGTTATACCATAATATGCGGACATGAGGGCTATGAGAAAAAAAATGAAACTCAGTATTGCAAGTATCGAAGAAAATGTTTTTTTCATATTGTTAAGATAATGAGAAGAATGAAAATATCAGTCTTTATATGTCAGGGCTGACCAAAAAGTAATTATTTTTTAAAAAATGGCACGCAGATGACGCAGATTTTAATGGATTTTCACTGATTTTTAAATAGAAAATTACTTTTTGAGTCAGCCCCTTAAGGTTAGTTTTTATCTGCTTTTACTACAATAATTCCATCCCTTCGGGAATGGGAATGTTTTTAGTGTAATTATTATTTCAGCAGAATCAATTTCCTGGTCAAAGAGAAGTAACCGTTGGTAAGTCGATACAGATATATCCCGCTTGACAGGCCTTTGGCATTAAACGTTACTTCATAAGTTCCCGGAGATTCATTTTCATTAACAAGGGCTGCTACTTCTCTTCCAAGCAGATCATAGACTTTTAGAGTTACCAAAGTGCTGCTGTTTATTCGACTATTTTGCGGGATTGTATATTTAATTTTAGTAATTGGATTAAACGGGTTAGGATAAGCAGCAAGACTGAATTCAAGGGGTATATTTTTATTCGAAAATATTCCAGTAATCATATTTGAAGCTCCCGGAGTCGGGTGGGTAAAAAACTGCCAGTTAATTGAATCATCGGGCAAACGTCCGTAGGAAATATCGTCTGTTTGAGGTCCGAATGTAATAGAATCAATTACACTTACACCATCTGAAGAAGTAAGGCCGATGAATTCGCCATCGGCGCTTAATTTGAAATTAGTATGTATACCTGCCTGATCTTCATCTTCATCACACCAGATGAGCATATATTCACCGGCTTTTATCTTTAGACTGTCACCTGGAAATTTCCATTTTGTTAAGTTATCAGGTTTATCGGTCATATACATTCCACTTAAATTGATATCTGTGGAAGATGGGTTATAAAGTTCAACCCAATCGTCATACTGGCCGCTGCTGTCGGCAATTGTAGATGTATTACCTGCCATAAATTCATTAATGACTATACTGTTATTTAATTCTTTTGATGGCTGTAAAGATAATGAGCCGTTAAGCGGATAGAGCATACTGTCCGAATTTATATTCTTAACAAGTATTCTGAAGCTTCCTTTGCCTGGAGGAATGACACCTATCCATCTATCTGCATCTTCAACTCTCTTGGAAGTAGCGGAAGGTTTATACTCCATTTTATAATATTTTATCGTAGTGTTGTTTTCCGGAGTGAATTGAATTACTGCTTCACTTAAATCAGGATGACCAAATGCAGATACGGTTACATGGATAGAATCATCTTTCAAAGGAACTTTAGGGGAAAAATCAACCTTATATAGATATGGTGAGCCTGTTACAAAATTTAACAGCGGGCTTAAACTTAAGTAACGAGTATTAATAAATTCCTTTATCCCGGTTTTAACATGCTGGTTGGAATAGTGAGATGAAGAATATGACCGGTCAAAATCATCCATAGTGAAACCATAATCTTTTGTCCGAAATGTATCTTTTTCTGCATATGGTTCAATCATATTTTTCAAACTATCTATTCTGCTTTCCATTAAATTAAGCTTAAAGGTATTAGCACGGTAGTAATTTATAAAATGCGTATATAGATTTTTGTATTTTGGAACAGCAAGTATCCTCTCTACCAGCGGCCTAATACCATCTGTTAATTTAGGAAAGTTATAAGGGTCTGCATGTGTCCAGTCAATATTGAACCAATCGACTCCAAAGGTATTATCGTAATCATAGGGAATAAAATGGAAATGTTTTTCAGACGGCTCAAAATATAAGTAATAATTATTCATATTCGACCAGTAATCATCCCAGCTTCCGGTAAGGACATCAATTGAGATACTTTTAATTAATTCAGATACATCTAGAATTTTTTCGAGTGAATCAGGGAATAAATTGTCAGGTGTTTTATTCAAAATACTAATCAGTCTGGCGAGCTCCGAGAAGTCGTTTCTATTTTCATTGGTTGTAAGTTCATAAACGGGTCTATCACCGAAAGAAAGTTTATAATAATCAGGATTACTTCCTAGAAAATGGAGATCAGCAGGGTATAAGCACTTCCATAAATTCCCGGAATCATCAGAATAATTCTTTTTAAGGAATTCATCGTCGATATGTTCAACCGAGATATATAATCCATAATATTTGTTATTTATGTAGACTTCAGCATACGATGCACGGCTGGCTTTCATCCCTATTTCCTTGAAGAGATCCCAGCATAATTTACTTCTTATAATTGAAGGATCGTTATGTTCCCCATTGAGGTTCAGCTTATCGACGCCGTAAAATTCTCTTCCATGAATAAAAGTATTAAATGAAATCTTGAATGATTTTTTTTGTGAATCTCTTGAGGTATTTCCTCTTAATCTGAATCCTATTGAGTCTACTGACTCATCGATATATTTGTTTTTGAAATGCATTGAGGCAGGATGAAGAGAATCGCTATTAACGTTTGAATACATCCACTTCAGAGAAGCGGGGTCGATAGTAATATCAATTCTAGCAACTTCGTTATCATCGTAAAGTTTCCAGCTTTCATTATAGTGCTGCGGGAAAGAGGCTGTAATGACAGCAAGAAAAAATAAAGCTGTAAGTACAAAATTTTTCATATACTCCTTTAAATATAATATTAAAATTAGAAATATTTGATAAATAACAGAAATCAGATAAGGGAAGGGGGTTGCGAAACGGAGTTTCGCATTACAGAATATTATTTGTATATTACACCTTGATTTTTTAATTTTAATCCCGGACATCCTTTCTTGATGAACATACTTGATTCGATATCCAAACCCCAGGTTTGGAAGGCCATGGTTTCTAAATATCAGAAATCTCAAACACGAAAAAGCATCTGGCAATTGTGTAATTCATTCATCCCTTTTGTTTTAATCTGGCTTTTAATGGTATTTGCACTGGATTATAGTTACTGGATAACTCTTGTGCTTACGTTACCCGCATCCGGTTTTACGGTAAGACTTTTCATTATACAACATGATTGCGGACATGGTTCGTTTTTCAAATCCAAACGTGCAAATGACTTATGTGGTTTATTCTGCAGTATTTTTACATTCACGCCATACCACTACTGGAGAAAAAGTCATGCTATTCACCATGCAAGCGCAGGTAATCTTGAATACCGTGGTGTTGGCGATATTTATACGATGACTGTAGCAGAATATAAACGGCAGTCACGCTGGGGTAAATTAAAATACAGATTATACCGGAATCCATTTATATTATTCCTGGTTTTTCCCGCTATATTATTTTTGGTTATCTATAGGTTCCCATCTTACCGTTTAAAGAATTTAAGGAATTACAGGTTAAGTGTTTATATGACAAGCCTTGCCATTGTTTCCTTAATGGGGATATTAATCTGGCTGATTGGATTAAAGGCATATATTCTTATTCAACTTCCCCTTTCAATTATTACATCTTCAACAGGTGCCTGGCTTTTCTTTGTACAGCATCAATTTGAAGACACATACTGGGCAGGTGACGGAGAATGGAATTATGCTCATGCAGCTCTTGCCGGAAGTTCATATTACAAGCTTCCTAGAATACTTCAATGGTTTACAGGTAATATCGGTTTTCACCATATTCATCATCTTAGTCCAAGAATACCTAATTACTTACTGGAAAAATGCCATAAGGAAAACCCTGAATTTCAGAATGCTGCTAGAGTACTAACTGTCCGTACAAGCTTAAAAAGTATTCTTTTAACCCTCTGGGATGAGAAGCAAAAGAAGCTAGTGAGTTTTAGGCAGATGAGGGCACTTTACCACTAATGACACTAAGTTTGCACTAAGAAATATTAGTCTTAAAAGGTATGAAAACTTAGAACAAAATATTTTATAATTATCAAGAATTTATGTTCATAGTGTTATTTAAACATACAAGGCACTAAAGGCAAAGTCAAAATAGAATACAAGCCGCGCGAATTACCACAATTTTGTATCAAAACTCTGGGCTTTATTTTATCTTACTTAAATATTCTTCAACTTGTTCTTTACCCCAATTCGGCATTAGATCATTTGCCGGGATAAACAGTCCATACTTTTTAAGTGAACTTTCTAGTACAGGCTTTGCATTTGCAGGGCCGCCTCCAAACTGCTGGGGTGTATAAAATAAAGAAACCCCCATTAAATATTCCGGACGCGGATTTAAGGAATCAATTGCCATAGCTTTTTTAAAGTTTTCAGTTGCATCCGTGCCATATTTCTGCCATCTATTCATTGGATCAATCTGCATACGCGCTTGAGAGATCATCCCTTTAAGAGTATAGATCTCAGAATTATCCGGAGCCAGGGAATCACCCACATCAACAAATTGAACAGCTTTATCCAGGTAAACATCCTTTTCAGTTTTTGAAGAATCTGTAAAGCTCGCTAATACATAAAGAAAGGAACTGTAATAATAAGGAAGCCATTTATCATTTTCTGCCAGTGCAATTCTTTCAAAATTATTAGCAAGGTTAATATAGTCTCCTGCATTTTTGCATTCTGATATTTTTTCAAGGTTTTGCTTCATTGCTTTTTCATACTTATCTTGAGCATAATTGCCTGTAAGAAACAGGAGAGAAAACAGGATAGCTAGTAAAATTTTCATAGAAATTCTCCTCTAAATAATTAGTATGGATTAGTTTCACCAAGAGAAATAAACATTCCCAGAAATGCAGTACGCAATGCTGTCGGAAGAACAGGAGCTCTTATTTTGCCGTCCGAAGAATAATTATAACCGTAGATATTATTAATTCCGAGAATATTATCAATAGAAAAAAATATTACTGTAAAGTTATTAAAAATGCTGGTTAAATGACTAATATTGAAGCTTAAATTATTATAACTTTTGGCACGGTCTCCAAGAAAATCAGGATTGTTGGGATTATAATAAGGGCGGCCGGTAGCAAAAGTATATGTAACGCCTATTAATGAAGTTATATCCTGGAACCATCGTTTAGCAACAATAGACAGTGTATGCGGTGTAGAAAAAGGAGGAGCTGCAAGCATAGGATAATTTCTATAATCCCTTTTTGTATCCAGGTAAGAATATGAAATCCAGTAATCGACAAATTGCAAAGATTCATCATCCCTCCAGAAAACATCTATACCTTTCGCATAACCGCTTCCTTTATTACTGAGAGGTACATCAGGCAGGTTAAAATATGGATAAGTAAAAACAGTCCCTTTTGCCAGGTTATTGTAATCTTTGTAATAAGCTTCTATTCTGAATGTTCTGTTTGGAGCTAAGTACTGGTAATTAAAAATATAATGGGTAGCTTTTTCAAACTGGAAATCTTTTGATTGTAAAAGAAATTCCTGTCCCGGTGATTGATAAAATTGTCCATATGCAAAATTAAGCTGATCATATTTCCCGAGCCTGTAAGCCAGGGAAACCCTTGGTGCGGTATTAGTCTTATCCAAAGCTTTTGAATATTCCGATCTTAAACCGACTCTTGCAGCGATATCATTTGTAAAGAAAATATCTGTTTCAACATACCCTGCCAGATATGTTTCATGCAATTTACCTTGAAGGTCATCAAAAGAAGAAGTTGAGTTAAGATCCTGGATTTCACTGCCGAATGTTAAAAAGGAATTGGAAAATAAACTCTTAGTAATATTTATTTTTCCCGTCTGAAAATTATCTTTCTGAATGGCTCTATCAGAATTAATGTCATTATTTACTTTATCGACGCTAAATGAATATCCTGTAAAAAGGGTCCAGTCTCCCCACAAGATATCGCGATAGTTTGTGTTTAAGAAAAAGTTGCTGCTTTTCTGATGATAAAAATCTTTTTGGGAAATATTATCGAGGTTTGGAATACTGAGGGAAAAACCACCATCGTGATAGGAAGTAAAAGCTTTCAGCATCCCGTTTTTAGAAATCTTTTGTCTAAAATTTGCCGAACCTTGAAAGCTTTCTGGAGCTTTATTCCAATCTGTTCTTTGTTTTTGAATGTTAAAGTAAGGATCAAGATTATAATAACCTGCTTCAAGTGCAAGAGATGAGTTCTCCCAGCGCTGTACATGTGAGCCTCCGAAACCGACAGCCATTAAATTAATTGAAGTCTGCGTACGTGGAGCAAGATCTTCGGTTTTGAGTACAAGGACAGATGAAAGTGCCTGTCCGTATTGAGCGGAATATCCGCCTGTGCTGAAAAAAGTTCCTTTAAATAACATGGGAGAAAATCTTCCCCGAGAAGGAATATCGGGTACGCTGCTGTAAAAAGGATTTTCAACAACCATTTCATCAATTACTGTTTTGGTTTCCGCTGCATCCCCGCCACGAACGAAAAGACCTTCCGTCTCTCCGATTTTCTGTGTCCCCGGAAGGGTTGAAAGAGCAGAATAAATATCTGCATCAGCGCCAGTAGTAACTACATCAAGTGGTCTAAGAATTACAGACTTCTTTTCATCACTTGCTTCAAATGAACCTGCAGATATCACTACCGTGCCAAGTTCAGATGACTCTTCTTCAAGGACTATTTCGAAGTATTTATCTTTACCGTCAAGTTTAACGGGCTGGGAATGGGTTTTGTAACTAACAAAACTTACAATTAAAATACCCTCTCCATTCTCATCTGTTGTAAATGAAAATTTTCCATCCGAACCGGAAGAAATTCCATCGTAAGTATCTTTAAGATAAACATTTGCTCCGGGAAGCGGCAGTTTGTTTTTATCGGTTATTAAGCCTGATATTCTGGTTTGACCAACCACAATTATAGAACAAATAAAGAGGAACAAAGGAAGGAAGAAAAATTTGATTAGCATCTAAAATGATTCCCTTAGCTTGATTATTAAACAGAGAATAAATTAAACAATCAGTAGATCTAAGTTATAAAGAAAATGATAAAGTAGAAAAAATTATAGGATATCCGGTGATATTTATAGATGAATTGTAAAAATAACCAAACCCTGATTTTTGAATCAGGTCATTTTTAGCACATTTCTATAGGGTAGAATACTTTTAAAGTCACTGTATTTAATGGTGTTCATTAGTACTGAACAAAAATAAAATCTCATTATTTAATCAAGAAATTAACTATAGTATGAAATATTCGGAGAAGGGTTTTAAAAGGCAAACCTCCAAGGTTTTTAAAAACCTCGGAGGTTTTGATAAAAAATTAAGCTATCTTTTTAACGAACGATGTACAGTATCCATCCGGGTTTATGGGACCTTTTACAATCTGGCATGTACCGCATTTAGCTTGAGCGGCAGGCGGTATAAAATAATTGCATATATGACATTTTTTATCTTCGTGAGGTGAGTCAGCAACATATCTGTATAGTTCTCTTGTTTCTTTTTCTGCGTCCGATAATCCGCTTAAATCGCTGCATGGTTCATTATTTTTTTCTTCTGCACTGCCGGGTCCTTTCTTTTCATTTCCGCAGCCGGATAAAAAGGTTAGTGCTCCAACCCCGGTAAAACCTAAAGCCGCAGCTCCTTTAATAAAATTTTTGCGATTAATTTTTTTCATAAATAATCCTTAAAAATTTTACGAAATTTATATATATAGCCGAAATTTAGCAAAGTAAAGAATTAGATTACAAATGTTATCAGTTGCTGTTGATATGCTATAAATAATTATAAAGCTCAAATTTTCCATTATTATATTGGCAGTCTCATTTTGTTAAGAAATGTTCTGTACCTTGGATCATCCTTTATGTTTTTCATCAACGGATCAGATTTAATTTCAGCTAATCCCGTATCATGTATATCATAAGCCTTATCAAGCCATTCGAAGGCTTTATCTTTCTCTTTGCGGAATGAATAAATCTCAGCGATTTGATAAGCAGAGCTGGTATGATATTTATTAATAAAAGATGTGAGAGCTGAATCGGCCTTTAGAATTTGAGCAGCAGCGGAATAAGCTAAAGCAAGTCCGAAATCTTTCCAGATAGGGTCACTTTCCTTAAAAATTTCCGCAATTGCTTTTTCCGGTTGACCTTTCTCTATATAAATACAGCCTATTAGACAATGGACAAATGGATAATCCCGGTTTAATTCCAATACTTTTCCGCAATGCTCAAATGATTTGACCAATTCTCTATTGGAGTATTCATAATAACTAAGGTTTAAATAAGAACCCGCGCTAGTAGGATTAAGGTTAATTAAATTCTCTGCTTTATCTACTGCTTTAGATACTCTTCCCATTGTAAAGTCCAAACTAGCAGCGCCGTGAATTACAGAACTATTTCCGGGATCCAATTTCAGGGCATGCTGAAATGCTGAGTCAGCCCCATTCCAATTCCATTCAAAAGATCTTTTGATCCATCCTACTTGTGCATAAGCGTAGCCTGAATTGGGATCGGAGGCTAGTGCTCTTTTAATTTCTTTACCCGCCATGGCATAACCTTCTTTCAACGGAATATTCCCGTTATCTGCAAGGTTTGAGTGAGCGATAGATAAACTGATCCATGCAGGTGCATAAGCTGAATCGATAGCAAGAGTTTTATTAAAATAATCGATAGCTTTTTTCTTATTTTCATTCCCGCTTAAATGGAAGAAATAAACACCCATAAGATATGATTTGAATGCTTCCGGATTAGTTCTTTTACTTTTTTCAATTGAATTCTCACCGAGCAGAGTTACCTTTAATGCGGCTGCAACGGATGAGGAGATTGAATCTTGTAAAGCAAACAGATTATTCAGCTTACTGTCAAAGCTGTTCGACCATAGATATGCGTCCGTAGAAACATCAACCAGCTGGGCGGTTATACGGTATCTGTTTCCTGCTTTTTGAACACTTCCCTCAAGAATATGATGAACATTTAATATTTTTGCTATTGTCTTTATATCCAAATTTTTCCCTCTGAATGAAAAAGAAGATGTACGTGATATAACCCTTAAATCAGGGATCTTGGCAAGTACATCGAGTATCTCTTCGGCTAAGCCGTCTGTAAGATATTCTTGATCTTTGAGGGGGCTCAAATCAACAAAAGGGAGTACTGCAATAGTTTTAACAATATTCTGCTTCTGGATTTTTGGTGAAAAAGGGTAAAAAAGAAAGAGCAGGATCACAGTAAGAATTATCAGTAGGGATACAACAATCCATGATAATTTAAATTTTTTTCTTCCTTTAACTTTCCTAACGGGTTTTCCCTCTGTTAAATTATGCAAATCAATAAGAATATCGCCTACAGATTGATATCTTTTATCCGGCTGTTTTTCAAGAGCTTTATAAATAATATCATTCAAACCGATGCTGCCGGTAGAGATTTCCTGCGGTTTTTCATTTATTAAAGAATATATTACAGCCTGCTCATAATCACCCCGGAAAGGCATTTGAGTTGTAACCATTTCATACAAAACTACACCGAATGACCAGATATCGGTTCTATGATCAATATCTCCACCTCTTGCTTGTTCGGGGGACATATATTCGATTGTTCCAATGGTTGTTCCCATCTTTGTAAGTTGTGAGCCTTTTCCGATTTTAGCCAGCCCGAAATCCATAATTTTTACTACACCATCATTGGTAATCATTATATTGGAAGATTTAATATCCCGGTGAACAATTCCTTTTTTGTGAGCGGCTTCCAACCCCATAGCAATTTGAACAGCATAATTAATTATATCATCGGTTCTTAGGGGCGAGTTGTTATGTATGACTTCTTTTAACTCCTTCCCCTCGATATATTCCATTACAATAAAAGTGAGCCTGCCATTTTTGGAATCCTCAGCTTCTTCAATGGCGTATACTGTAGCTATATTGGGATGGTTTAATGACGCTGCTGCCTGTGCTTCTACTTCAAAACGTTTTCGTTTCTTCCTCATCAATAGAGATATTATGGGGTAAAAACTTAATTGCAACTCTACGCTTTAGTTTTGTATCCTCCGCAAGGTATACAATTCCCATTCCCCCTTCGCCAAGCCTCTCGAGAATTTTATAATGTAGAATAGTTTTACCAACCATACAAATTTTTGTTTTTAGAAAAAAGGGCTGCAATAATGTCCCAAAAGAACAATCTCTGTCATTATGAAGGAGTCTTCGATGATCTGTCAAATAGCTGCTAATGACAACTTTTAAAATTTAAATAGTTTAAGCAATGGAGTGTGAGATTCTTCACTCCACTTCGTTCCGTTCAGAATGACAAGGTCACCAAGTCTTTCGATAATGAAGATTAAATTTCAGCCAAAATCTATGATTCAGGCTGAGGGGCAACCTGGTATTGTTCAAGTTTCCCATCCGGCATCTGGAAAGTCCATACCTTTAATGTTTTATTTTTAAACTCTACCCGGAAAGAGCGCTCAAGCATACCTCCTCTTTCATGCTGTGAAGTTTGGGTAAACTTTTCAGGATTACCCAGAGGTCCCAAACTGGATTGAAAATCTTCGAGTGCCTGCTTGCTGAAATAACTATTGGCATCGGATGTGAATAATGACCGGTCTATGGTACCTTTCTGCAAGTCTGTAAAAATCTTTCGTGCTTGTTCGGTCCGCATTGTTGTTTCCGAATCTTGCGTCTTAAAAAGGATGCGAGCTATTTTACTTCCGATTGTACCCGGAGCCGATGAAGCATCCTGGTTAGTCAGAACAACTACAGCTGCACTATCATCAGGGAATACAGCATTATATGCAGTAAATCCTGAAACCTCTCCTCCATGGGATAAAATTCGATGACCATTCATCATTCCGACTTGTATGCCCAGGCCGTAATGAGTTCCAACTCCATTTCTTAGAAGCACTTCTGTTTCGAGCTCTTTGTATGATTCGGGTTTTAGCACACTTTGTTTAATTATCGAAATATCCCATTTGGCGAGATCTTCCGGAGTCATAGCAAGTTCTCCAGCTCCAGCCATCCAACCTGTCCCTTCATCGGGTGCAGGTCTCAAAGGTCCTAATCCGTACTGCATATAACCGGTCGGATCTTTGCCGGTTAATTTGCCCTTATCAAAATTCACGGAACTGGATAAACCAAGAGGTTCAAGAATATTTTTGTGTAGAAATTCATAGAAAGGTTCACCTGATATTTTTTCTGCAATTTGTGCAGCTATTACAAAGTTTGTATTGCTGTACTGCCACTGTGTGCCCGGTTCAAAATCCAAAGGTTTCTTTGCCCAGCGGTCAATGATACCTTGAGGAGGCATTGATTCCAGCATCATTGGAGGAACGTAGTCCTGCGGCCAGAAGTCCTGGTAACCGGAAGTGTGGGAAAGCAGCTCTTTTATTGTTACATCATTAGCGCGTGTAAGTTCGGGCAGCCATTTAGAAACAGGATCATTTATTGAGAGCTTCCCATCCTGCTCAAGTAATAATAGTACCGCCGCCGTGAATTGTTTACTTATAGAACCTATTGCATAACGCATACTTGTATCGGCAGGGACATTCGGCTCTACCTTGGCATCTCCGTAAGCTTGTATATATGCTAATTTACCATTAACCACTATAGCAACCGAAGCACTTGGTGTTCCGGTTTCTTTTAATACCTGCAAAGCAATCGAATCAACTTTTGTATTCAGCGTATCATTTTCAATTATTGCCGGTTTAGCAAGAAGGACACTCTTCCCAAAAAAGAAATAACTAAACACAACAACCAAAAGTACAGTGAATTTAATTCTATGAATCATTATAGCCTCCGGCAATTAACTAATTTTTAATAATTAAATGAAGTTATGAAATAATAAGTATTTTAAAGATGGCATCTTTATTTATCGAAAGATTCCTTAAACTCTTCATACTTGCTTTTAGCAAAAGCCAAAACTTCCTGGAATTCTTTATCATTTCTTACAGGATCTAGAAAAGAATCCTTAGATATAAAAGGGTAACAATAAAAACCATTGGTAATAGCTTTCTTCAATACCCTTATGCAGTCTTTTCGATCTCCGTAAAGCCCATATAAATTAGCATAATTATAAAGTTGTTCAGCATCAAAGACATTTGATGTCTCTAATGCTTTTATTGCCATTAATCCGGCTTCTCTATTTCCATTTATATAATAGAGCAAAGCTTTTGACCACCTTCCAAGAGTACCTTCCGGTTCAATTTCAATTACCTTTTCTAAATATTTCTTTGCAGAATCTATCTTATTCATTCTGAAATAAATTTGACCTTTAAATCCTAAACTGTACGGCGAGCCCCTGTCAAGGTTTAATCCTTCAATAGCTTCTTTAAATTTT
Organism: uncultured Ignavibacteriales bacterium; assembly: GCA_963848195.1. Taxonomy (GTDB): domain Bacteria; phylum Bacteroidota; class Ignavibacteria; order Ignavibacteriales; family Ignavibacteriaceae; genus CAVQBP01. The sequence goes on from CAWKCY010000006.1 coordinate 290,091, forward strand.
AATTGATACATATAAGTAACACCAATAGAACGAAATCTAGGGTTTGAAGGGTCAAGTTTAACGGCAGTTTCCATTTCCGCAGCAGCATTATTAAGCAAACCTGTATATCTAAAAATATATCCCTGCCAAAAATGAATTTGAGCGTTATTGGGATTAATTTCCAATGCTCTTTTAGTTAATTCAACTGCTTTCGAAGTTTGGCCTGTTTCAGTATATAGGGAAGCGAGGTTGCCTAAAGCAGATAATGATTCATTATTTATAGATAATGCTTTTTTATATGCTGCTTCGGCGTCCTTCAGTTTATCTCTCTCGGTTATTTCATAAGTTGCAAGATTATGATACCTGTATCCAAGTTCAGCATAAGCCGGTGCAAAGCCTGAATCTATTTTTATTGATTTCTTCAATAAATCTATAGCCGTAAGGTTACCTTCATTATTAACCGGGTATGAAACACCTTTTAAATAGTATTCATAAGCTAAAGGATCATTAGGGATATCAGTTGATTTAATTACCGTTTCCTCAGGTGAAAGTTTTAATTTTAATCCGTTCACTACTTTTTGGGATACAATATCCTGAAGCTTAAATGCATTCTCATATTTTAATTCAATACCGTCATGCCAGACGAGCTTATTTGTATTTATCTCTACTAATTCAACATTCAGACGAATAACATCTGATTCTTTTTGATAACTTCCGGATAACATATATTCAACATTCAGGTTTTTTGCCACTGTTCTTATATCAAAAACTTTATTCATATAAGGTCTTATAGAACTGGAAGGACGTACTAAGATCCCTCTTATATATGCAAGCGAATTGATAATCTGGTCTGCTAAAGCAAAGCTTAAAAAATTTACTTCCGGGTCATTGTTTATGTTTGTAAACGGCATTACAGCAACTCTCTTTAAGGATAAATTTGTACCGGTATTTTCCGGTTTTCTCCCGCTAGTTAAATTCCAAATTATTAATAAAACGGCAATTAATAGGATTAGTATTCCGGTTAAGGCAAATACTTTCTTCTTCTTACTTGCTTCATGGTCACGGAAGTTTAAAACCGGCTTTTCATAGGTAGTTTTATCTTTTGCTGTATTAAGATCTAACTTAACCCTACCATTTACCAGCTTTCTTTTAAGGTCCTCATGTCTTTCCTTCGCTTTAGACAGCAAATCCAATATTCCCGGATCAGCTCTAACAGGATCAAGGAAAGTATCACTTTGCATGAAAGGATAGCTTATGAAACCCATATTGATTGATTTATTTAAAGCTCTATAGCAGTCTTCCTTCCTGTTAAATAAACCATAGAAACGGGCAATTTCATACCAGATTTCGCCGTCAACCGGATTTTCCAATTCTCTCTTTAAATTATACTCTGCAGCTTTATCCGGATACCCTTTCATAAATTCGACAAGAGAAGCAGCAAAATAAAATTCACCTATTTCGTCTTTTACTTTTAGTGATTTCTCAAGGTAGTCCAGTGCCAATTCTTTATTTCCCATACGGAAAGCTACTTCACCTAAATAATTTAATGTAAAGGGGCTGTCAAGTTCCAGGTTAAATGATGAGAGAATTTCATCATATTTACCCAGATACATATATGTAATAATATAAGATCTAAACCGTGGATTTTTAGGATCGATAGTAAGTGCAATTTCTATTTCTTTTTCTGCCTCGTTTAGAAAGCCAATATATCTGTAGTGATAACTTAATGAAAAATGCAGCCAGGCATCATTTGGATTAATTTTAACTGCCCGTATTAATAATGAATTTGCTTCTTCATGCCGACCTACATCCGTATAAATTAGGGCAAGATATGCAAGGGAAGGGAGCAGGTCCTTATTTAAGGATATAGATTTTAATAATGCACTTTCTGCATTCTTGTGTGCCTGTTCTGTACCATGACCTACCTGAGACAATGAGTTATATCGAATACCTAATTCCAAATATGCATTTGCATAAAGAGGATCCAGCTCGATCGATTTATTGAGCATCCCGATAGCTAACTTAATACTTTCGATAGTGGAGGGATATGAAATAGCTCGAAGAAAATAATCGTAAGCTAAAGGATTTTGTGGAATTCCAGGTTTCATTCTTTCCCGCTCTTCTTCAGAGAACTGAACCTTTAATCCTTCAACAACTTTTTGTGAAACAATATCCTGAAGTTCAAAAGCATTATTGTATTTTATCTGTACCGGTTCTTTCCAGATTATGGTTTCCGAATCAAGATCAACCAATTCTATATTGAGCCTGATCATGTCGTCTTCTTTTAAATAATTCCCCGCTAGTACATAGTCTACATTAAGTTCCGAACCTGCTTCATGAATATCTACAATCTTTTCCTGATATTTACGAATGGAGCTTGAGGGTCTTACCAATATGTTTTTTGAATAAACCAGCGCACTTATAATTTGATCGGCAAGCGCAAAACCCAAAAAATTTGTCTGCGGATCATTAATAATATTTACAAAAGGGAGCACGGCTAATTTCTTTATCTGTTTTATGACCTTCTTTTCTGATTCTATACTTGATGTATCTGTTGATTTTAGGTCTTGAATTATTTCCCCGGCATCTCTATATCTTTTCTCAGGATTTTTTTGTAATGTTTTCTTGATAATCTTATATAACGATTTTTGAGTATCTATTAACTCGACGGTCCGGGGTTCTTCATTCAGTATTGAATATAATATTGCCTGTTCATAGTCTCCTGTAAAAGGTAATTTACCTGTAAGCATCTCATAAAGGACTATCCCAAAAGACCAAATATCGCTTCTATGATCTACAGCTGCTCCTTTTATTTGCTCCGGAGACATATAAGATGTCGTCCCTACCGTAGTTCCAATTTTAGTAATTTCAGCTCCGCTCCCGATCTTAGCCAGTCCAAAATCCATAATTTTTGCTTTGCCTTCATCGGTAATCATAATATTGGAAGATTTAATATCGCGATGTATTATTCCTTTTTTATGTGCAGCTTCCAATCCTTCGGCAATTTGAATTGCATAATTAATAATTTCATCTATCTGTAGTGGGCTGCATATATGCAGTCCCTAAATGGTCACGACCGATTATATCTTTTAATTCTTTTCCTTCAATATATTCCATTGCAATAAACATTTGCATTATCCGGGATCATCAAATTCTTCAATTGAATAAATCGTTGCAATATTCGGATGATTTAATGCTGCAGCGGCTTTTGCTTCAATCTTAAATCTTTCTTTTTCTTCAGAATTGGCTATAGTTTGATGAGGTAGAAATTTAATAGCAACTTTCCGTTCAAGATTTATATCTTCGGCAAGATATACAACACCCATTCCTCCTTCTCCTAATTTCTCCAGAATTTTGTAATGTAATATTGTTTTCCCGACCATTAATAATTTCTATTTTAATAAAATTAGTGTCAAATAGTTAGTACCTTAAATTTTTCTTATTTGCTTGATTTATTAATTTCCAAAAGGTTATGACTTAATCACAACTTTTTCTCATCAGTTAATTTCATTTTTTTTAAGAAAAGTTGATAGCGGTTATCCCGGAGAGAATAATAATCCGGATCATGTTCAAATAAAGGCGGGCTTCGCCGAGCTTTTCTAATAGGCAGAATTGTTTTCTTATATTTCATGAAAAATTGTAAGAGCAATCATTAAATACTAAATAATGAAGGAGGATAAATTTAATAGTAAAATAGATACAATTTAGGAGGATGACTTAAATTTACAATTTACTTTTTAAGTCATCCCACTATTTAATTTATAATATTTACTCTACAATTACAATTTTGGGCGGTGAATCTCCAGTCGCAAACTGATTATCGGCAGTGCAAAATACGGCATACTCATAAGTCCCGGAAAGAGCACTATCCTTTACTTTAAGTTTTAATCTTTTGCCGTTCTTTAAAAACTTTGTATATCCATTATGGAGACTATCATCAGAATCAACCGGACTAAACAAATTATCGGGGAGCTGCAAATACGCATCTGTCCCTTTAACCGTCCAGATAATAGTATCTTTTTTCCTAGCCTTAACTTTGGTTTTAGTATAATCGGTAGCATCAACTACTTTCCAAACATTGTCGACTTTCATAATTACCATTTCATATTTTTTTGGCGCAGATTGTATTGATAGGATTAAAAATCCGGAGAAAAATAGAAATAAAAAGATGCCGGTTAAGAACAATATTAGTTTACTTCTCATCGATACCTCCTAAATTTAATATGGGGGTTAATAATGTTGTACAGGAACAGGCAACAAACACCTTTTCCTTTTATTTAGATAAAGCCAAATCTTTATATCTTTTATCAGCGACCAGTTTTTTTAATTCCGGCTGGTGTTCAATTTCAGACCTTGAGTAGCCATTTTCGATAGCCTTACCAATCCAATATAAGGCTTTTACTCTATCGCCAAGATGTTCATAAATAGTTGCTGCACGGTACATAACCATAACATTGTCAGGTGATATATTTATTGATTCGTTTAATAAGGCTAAGGATTTGGCAGAATCGCCAACATCAATATAGTATGCAGCTAAATTTGAGATTACATCCGGGTCTTTGGGATTTATTTTTAATTTTTGTTCAGCAAGTGAGATAGCATTTTTATAGGTTGTAATAGCCTCACTATTTTTACCGGGAATTCCGGAATAGGCAGCTCCAAGATTTCCCCATGTTAAGTAGTCGTTATTATTTATTTTTAATGCTTCTTCATACATCTTTGCTGCCTTATCATAATTAGTTTCAATATAATATAATGTGCCTAAATTTGAATAAATATTATAAGATTTTCGAATTTGGAGAGAATGTTCGAACATTTCTCTTGCATCTGGCCATCGTTCAAGCAAATAATAGATTCCTCCCAGATTATTATAACCCATATAATTATCGGGAGTCAATCTGATCACTTCTTTAAATTCATTTATTGCATCTTCATACCGGCTATTCCGATAATAAAAGGCACCAAGATAATTATAGCCTGCCCAGTAATCAGGCTTTAGTTTAATAGCCCTTTTGTAAGTCAATTCTGCTTCAGTTATATTATTTGAAGATTCATAATCTTTTGCCAGACCGGGTAAAGCAGCAGCATCGGAAGGGTCGCTGGAAAGAGCTTTTTTGAAATGTTGAATAGAAAGTTCATATTTTCCTGTTTTGGAATATATCATCCCGAGAGTAACGTTAATTGGTGCCAATGTATTATCAATATTAAAAGCATGTTATTGCATTAAGCATAGCTAAATCTATTAATTCGGATTTTTTTGTAATCTCATACTTACGTAAAAAAGCTTCTCCCAATCCTGCATAGGCCAAGTGCATAACCCGTATCACTGGCAGTTGCTAATTTAAATAAATTTATTGCTTCTTCAACGTTGTCAGGATTTTCATATCTCTGAAGATTTCCTCTCCCCTTACATAATATTCGTAAGCTTCCGGAACTGAAGTTCTTCCTGCATCAATAATATCTTTCAGTTCCGGCTGCATTTCAATATGAAGCATTTCAAGTAATTTTACAACAGCCTTGTTTTGTGTGGAAGAGATCTCTTTTGATTTAATATCAATTATAGATGAATTAAGCTGTCTAAGATCTTTTGCATCAACCAGGTTCAAAGTTAATCTTAACAGGTTATTAAGAAACTGGAGGCTGCCGGTGACAACAAGATTTACACCATACATTTTATATGCTTCCGTAATGCTTCTTATTTTATTTTGAGTTACATCACTTGAAGGCACAACCCAGAGAGAACCCTGAAATTGCTCCATTTGTGTCAGGTTGCTTGAAAGTGTTTCTACAAGACCATCACAGAATGCCTGTCTGCTGGAATCACCTCCAATGTTATTAAAAGGCAAGATTAGTAAATGTTTTTCTGATGAAACCGGAGAAGAGCTAATTAAAGAAATAAAAAATTCCCGGCTGAATGGAACAATTAAGAATAGTAGAATAAAAGTTAAGCGGCTCCGCTTATTAGTAATGCTTTTTTATGTTTAAACTTCTTTTTAGAAGATGATTTAGTAGTCTCTGGTAATTTAATTTCAAATCCTGAATATGAACCTTGTTGAATTACTTTAAGATCATTCAATAATTCGGCAAATGACTGATAACGGATTTTTTTATCCTTCTGCAGACATTTTGTAACAATATCCATAAAAACTTGCGGATAGTTTTCATTTGTAAAAGATGCTGTTTCAGGTTTTTCACTTATGATGGAATAAATGATTGCTTGATCGTAATCTCCTTTAAAAGGGAGCTTGCCAGTTATCATTTCATAAAATACAACTCCAAAAGACCAGATATCTGTTCGATAATCAATTTCATCTCCTTTTGCCTGTTCGGGAGACATATATGAAACAGTTCCAATAGTAGTTCCGATAGTAGTTATCTGGCTTCCTCCTTTTATCTTTGCCAGTCCAAAATCCATAACCTTTACCTTACCATCCCCGGTAATCATAATATTAGATGATTTAATATCACGATGAACTATTTCTTTTTTATGTGCGGCTTCCAATCCTTCAGCAATTTGAACAGCATAATTTATTACAGAATTCACAGGCAGTGATTGATTATGTTCATTACTTCCTGTATTTAATTTGATGACGTCTTTTAATTCTTTTCCTTCTATATATTCCATTACAATGAATATTTGCCTGCCCCACTGGGGATCATCGTATTCTTCAATTGCATGGATTGTAGCAATATTGGGATGGTTTAATGATGCAGCAGCCTGTGCTTCAATTTCAAACCGCTGGCGTTCTTCCGTATTAGCAGAAATATGATGCGGTAAAAATTTAATTGCAACTTCGCGTTTTAACTTTGTATCCTCTGCTTTAAAGACTATACCCATTCCCCCTGGCCGAGTTTCTCAAGAATCTTATAATGTAGAATAGTTTTACCAACCATATAATTTATGCTTTAGCAGCAGGAGTTCCATGAATTCCATCTGAAATTATTCCCTCACTATCAACAGTAATGCCGATAGAATAACATTTAATTATTTTGTTTATTGTACAAAACTTTTCCCTGTGACCAAATTATAATGTCCGACCTTTAAATCTTCAGTAGTCTTAACTTTAGCGTCATATTCTTTTTCAAGTGCCATTTTCCATAAATAAAACTGAGAGAAGGTATGTCTAATTCTGCCTACCAACTGGTTAAATTTGCCACTGGATTCATAATTATCTGCATCTTCTTTATTATCCCAGATAGTTAAAGAAATATATTCGTCTTCTTCATTTACACTTTCTATTAAATATACGTACTGACAACCTTTAACAGACTTTAATTCCGGAATAATAATTTCAGAATATATTTTTTTAAATTCTTCGAGTTTACCGTCCTGGACTTTCAATGAAACAATTCGAACGAACATATTTGAATCCCGGATAATCAAATTTTCCGTATTATTTTTTTGCGCTTTAACCGAATACTTTTTGATTACAGGTTCTTCAGAGACAGGGGCATATTCCAATTCTATATTATCAGACAGATGAATTTTCCATTCAGTTGATTCTGATAAAAAAGGTCTTGCTTGAGCAATTAGATCATGAAATACCCCGTTCTTTTCATAACTTTCAGCCTGCGCAATTGTTTCCCAAAAAGTTAAGGAAATAAATTCGTCATTATGCGGTGAACTTATTAGACCTGCAAATAGACATCCATCCATCTTCTGCAGATGAGGGGAAACCACATCCTCATAAAATTTTCTGAAATCATGAATATATTGTTCATTTACTTTCAATTGCAGAAAACGCATAAACATATTGGTTCCTCCTTTGACACGAACATAAAATAGAATTAACTATAGAGCTTATACTTGAACTTGCTCTATCTCTCTCATTATAACAACAACAGTCATATCATCCATCTGTTCAGTACTTCTGGAAAAATTTTGTACTTCTTTGAAAATAATTTTAATCAGTTCTACTGCAGAATCATTTCTATGTTTAAGGATGACTTCTTTTAGCCTGTCTTCATTAAATTCTTCCTCATTACTGTTCATAGCTTCCGTAATGCCGTCCGAAAATAGAATTAGCAATTCACCGGGAAGAATAGAAATTACTGCTTCTTCAAATGGATAGGAAGGCATAATACCGGCAACCAGACCTCCGACGGATAATTTAGTTATTTTATTATCTTTAGTAAAAAGGAAAGGTTCATTATGCCCTGCGTTGCAGTAAGTAATCTCGTGGGTCATACTATTCAAAATTGCATAAAATAAAGTTGCAAATTTATTAGGGGCAGTATTGTGGTAAAGTATATCATTAGTAAAAGAGACACAATCTTTGCAAGATTTATCGAGTTTTGCTTGACCCCTTAAAGATGCCTGCAGGTTAGCCATAAGTATTGCTGCAGGAATTCCTTTCCCTGAAATATCTGCCAAGCAGAATGCCAGTCTTTCAGCATCAATGCGTATAAAATCAAAGTAATCTCCTCCGACATCTTTTGCAGGTATACTTTTCCCGGCAATCAGGTATCCGGATACTTCAGGCTGAACTTTTGGCAGTAAATCTACTTGAATTTCATAAGCCAGACGCATTTCTTCCTGCAGATGGAGTAGAGCTTGTTCTTCCTGATACAAGCGAGCATTCTCAATAATCTGTGCAGATTGCGCGGCGATAATCCCCAGTAACCTCTGGTCGTTATTTGAAAAACCGGTGCCGGTTTTTTTATTAAATACAGTTAAGAGGCCAATCATTCTTCCTTTTACATTCATAGGAACACTTAGAAGAGAGTGCATCGGAAAATCAGAAGAGACCATAAAACTGAATCTTTCATCTTTTTCAAGGTCATTGATAAGAAGAGGTGTTTTGTTTTTTAACATCCATCCAGTCAACTGTGCATCAAACCGATAAGGAAGGTAATTGGTAACAGAATCCTGCTTTCTAATCATTGTATGAAATGGTTTGTCCAGATCTTTTTCATTTAAAAGCATTACGGCACCCTGTTCAACTTTCAAATGTTTAACACATTTCCGGACGATAAGATCGATTATTTGCTCTAACGGCTGTGTCGAAGATATTGCGGTCGAAATTTCATTTAATACCGATAATTCCTCAACAGCGGTTCGAAGACGCTTATTTTCTTCTTCTAATTTTAAAGTAGATTCGGAAAGTTTTGTTGTATCCATTTTTGTTCCTAAGTAGAATAAAGAGTCCAGGAAAGAATAGATATTAAGATAATGAATTATATTAAAAAATAAAGCAGTTATTCAAAAAATCTTTATAAGCCAATAAACCTTATTCCATTGTTCCATTAAGATTCGAAATAAAGATAGATAATGAAAAATAACAATTGATGGGGTAATGTTTTATGATATTGTTATATTACTTTATAGTTATAATTTTATTTCGTTTATATAAGAAATTTAAGAATTTACTTTATACATGAAGTTTTACCAATCCTTTTTCATACAAAAAATAATAATTACTATTTTAGAAAATAACAAAACAAGGAGAAAAAATGAATTTTGAACATTTTGCGTTAAACGTTTCAAAACCTATTGAGATGGGACAGTGGTATACTGATAATTGTGAAATGAAAATTGTCAGATCGATGGAGAATTATCCTTATACAAGATTCTTAACTGATAAAGCGGGTAAAATAATGATTGAAATTTATTCTAATACATCTGCGCGGATACCTGAATATGAAAAACAGCACCCGCTTGAATTTCATTTTGCTTTAACAGTTGATGATCCTGTAGGAGTGAAAGATAAATTGATTTCTGCAGGTGCGACATTTGAGGAAGAGGTAAAAATGGATGACGGCTCCCATTTAATTATGCTACGGGATCCTTTTGGAGTGCCCCTTCAACTTTGCAAAAGAGGGAAACCGATGATATAGACGGGGAATGGTTAATGGCTAATCGTTAATCGTTAATCGTTAATAGTTAATCGTTAATGGGAAAAGGAATTATTTGATTATAGAAAGGAGATAATATGAAAACGAAATGCTATATAATTTATTTCGCAATTATATCTTTATTTTTATTAGCCATTAATGTTTCTGCGCAAACCGAAGCTGAAAGTCAACAGACTGGTGATACTTTAAAGTACACAATTGATAATTGTGTTAATACTTTTTCAATGGATGGGATCGAAAAAACAAAAGCAGGCTATCAATATTGGTTTGTTGATAAAAAATTTATTGACGGCAGAACCATAAAATTGAGTGTAGTTAAACCAAATGAAGCAACTCATCCTCCCCATAGACATGCTGAAGATGAATTCTTTTTTATTCTTGAAGGGAAAGCCGAATTCTATTTGAATGGACATACAAAAATAGTCGGACCGATGACCAGCCTATATTGTCCTTCATATGTTGAACATGGTATCAAAAATGCCGGAGACAAAGAATTAAAATATCTTGTGATGAAAAAATATAATATAAAATGACAACAGGAATGTGACGAAGAAGAAGTTATTATATCACATCAATATTATTTTTCTTCCCTTTTAGTACAAAAAATTTTACTTTATTTTTATAAGTATGAATTTAGTATTCTATAGTCCATATTCAATAAACATAAATGAAGCTCGTTGATTATTTTTTTAGGTCTGGTCCTGCAAAATGGATTATATTATATATTCTTGTAATGTCTATTGTTTCATTACTTTTAGCATCTTTTAGACCACAGAGTATTACAGATAATATCGACGGTTCAATTGATTCTACTTTATCTATTATTAATAAAAAGAATATTAAAAAAGTATCTGTACAAATATCAAAGAATCATAATAAAAAGCCGGAGAAATCCGAACCAAAGATTAAAAAAGATACCTTAGATCCATCTGTAAAGTATCTTAAAGAATATAAAGAGAAGTATCAGGCAGTTGTTTTTAATGATGTTCATTATTCATATACAATTGATTATCAGGAAAACTTAAAAAATAAAAATGCAATCTTTTATATAGTTGTAAATGATATTTTCCAGGAAAATGGAAGAACTTTTATAAAAGCAGTTAAATCTTATCTGGGTTTAAATGTTTATTTAAAGTTTCAGTGTGATAGATCTTTAACAAAAAAATTAAAAGATACCCAGTATTATACGTATGTAGTAGCAAGAATAAACAGCATCAATAATATTTATATTAACAGTAAATCAGTCTCACCCGATAATGTAGATATAAACCTCACTTCCAATGACAAAAATTTAATAATAATCGGTAAATGTCTCGATATGTTCTAAGCCATATCCTTGAAACAAATATATCTTAAAGCCAGTAAAAACCTTTGAAAATGAAATAAATCCGTTTATTGAATTTTATTTAGGTTTTGATGCAATTTTAATTAAATTAATCCCAGAGAAAATTTAAGCAGATAAATGAAAAAAGAATTATTGCTAAATTCAAATAAAAGAGTCCTAAACAGATTAAAATTATCTGTTTCTTTTCTTTTTTTGTTATTAGTGATATTTACATCCAGCTTAGTTGCTGACGGGGCTCACAAAAATAATAGTGATAAAAAAGATACAGTGAGTGAGATATCCTCATATTATTTGCAGCAGAATTATCCGAATCCATTTAATCCTTCAACCCAAATAAAATTTACTATACCAGCTGAAAGTCATGTAACATTGAAAGTATATAATCTTTTAGGAAATGAAGTAGCTGTGCTGGTTGATGAACAAAAATCTCAGGGAAGTTATGATGTAAAATTTAATGCTTTTTCTTTATCAAGTGGTATTTATATATACCGTCTCCAGACTGATTATTTTACGATCACCAAGAAAATGACCTTCATTAAATAAGATTCAGATTTAACAGATTATGATTTAGATTCGATTAAAGTGTTAGTGCCAAATTGCCCTGAAGTAAATTAAATCTTGTAATAGACTAAAAAATTCTAATCCCCGGTTCAATTAATATAATTCTAACATAAACAATTCCTCACCTCACTATCCAAATTCCCGGGTTTGAGAGCGGCCCATTAGCCACCTTTTATGCTGGTACTATTTTTGAAATTTTAATAGAAGAATAACTTAAAATTTTATTTGTAAATCACACTTTCTAGGTAAAAAACTCAAAAAACGGATAATTATTAAGTTTTAATAAGATTATAATAAAAAAAGATTTAGGTATGTTTATGGAATATCTGGTAACAATTGCCTGTATAATTTTCCTTATAGTACTATTTAAATCGATAGTTGAAGACAGGAAAAAAGATGCATACAAGGGGAATAGTTTATAAGTTCTGCTAATCGGCTCAATTTGTTATGCATAATAAAAGGAACAGATGAAAAAATTATACTATTTTTCACATAAACAGTTACAATTTATTGAAATAAAAAAACTCAGATCAAATTTTTATATTCTTCTACCCGCCATTATAGTATATCTTTGCTTAATAATTTTGGGAATAAACCGGTTTATTATTCCAGGTTCACAGGATGAACATGAAATAATGAAAAAGAAAGTTGATAAGATTTTGACTTTATACCAGACTTTAAATGAAGAACTGGATAGTTTAACTTCCAAAAATAATACACTGAGAACAGCAGTAAACCTTTCTCCAATTTCTAATGATGAAATGCTTCTCGGAACCGGGGGCGGGAGCTTCGATAATTCGGTAGATTTTTTATCAGGGAAAATTGATCTAAAGTTAAAAGAGGCAGTTTCTTATGCTGATGAAGTCGAAAGAAAAATCTCTTTTGAAAAGAATCAATTTGAGGAAATTACCGGTCAGCTTAAAATAAATCAAAAACTTTCAAATTGTCTTCCGGCTATAAAACCATGTACGGGTGAACTATCAGACGGCTTTGGAATGAGGTACCATCCTATACTGCACCGCTTAAGAATGCATGAAGGGATCGACATTGTCAGTAATATAGGAGCTCCCGTACATGCAACGGGTAACGGAACAGTTGAATTTACCGGATATGATGGGGGATATGGATTAACCATAATTATAAATCACGGCTTTGGATATAGAACCATCTATGGACATCTTTCAAAAATAAAAACCAAAAAAGGGACTAAAGTCAGCAGAGGTGATATTATTGCTTTATCGGGTAATTCAGGATTATCTACAGGACCACATCTACACTATGAGGTAGAGCATGAGGGGCAAAAGCTAGATCCTTCTCATTACTTCTTTAGAAAATTTAACTACTTTGCCTCTGCAGAAAAACAATGATTTTAGAATTAATTGTATAACAAACTGATTGAACCCATTAGTTTATTTTTTTATCCTTAATTAAACTATAATTTGTAATATTTCCCAAAATTATTTGTTCTATCCTCCATCTATCTTGAGGACTGGGAACCTTTCTTACACTGTTATAGACTTTGAATTTATATGATGTTTTACCCTCATTAATTTTTTGATGGATAATACTGCTCTGGTTAAAAATTTCATAATACCCATCTTTACCTATAAAACATCTTGGCACAGCACCCTCCCTTAAATAAATATGTTTAAGGAAGACAACTTATATGCCTTTTAAAAAAGTTCGAATTTATTCAATTTTGAGAACGGAGCTTAATAAGGAGTGTTTCAAAGGAAGACAAATATTTTAAAATTATACGTTTAATTAAAGGAATAATAAAGAAAAGATATATTTATTTTTTTACATCAGATTCAAAATTAATTAAAGCATTTTCTACAGCGGTGTGCATTTCCTGTGTAGTAAAAGGTTTCAGAAGATAACCATAGGGTTTGGTAAAAGCTGCTCTGTCAATTGTCTTTTCATCAGATAATGCAGTTAAAAATATAATAGGAATATTAAATTTTTTAATGGTTTCAGCTGCTTCTATCCCATCGGTTAACCCTTTTAACATAATATCCATTAAAATTAGATCCGGTTGGTTTTTTTCAACCTGTCTGATAACATCTTCTCCATTATTAACCACTGAAGACACCTGATAGCCAAGAGATTCTAATGTCTTTCTAATATTTAATGCAACAATATTTTCATCTTCGGCGATTAGAATTTTTACCATTTATTACCTCTTTTTTATACTTTAATCCATCTTCGGATTTTCGCAGCAAATTAATCCAAAGATTAAGATTAAAAATAATAAATCAAAGAGAGATTTAAAAAGGATTTTTGAAATGTAAGATGCAGATCACTTTCAAATTAAAATAGTAATATTTAGTAACAGTTCTCACATGTTGATAAAAGTTCAATTATTATTCTTAAACTGAAAAAATTGATATTCGGAAAATTACGAAAAGGTGAAGAAATGAAGAAGTTATGCGTGATTTTTATTTTATTATTTGACCCTGGGTTCTATTCAAGAAGCTAAAGCCAGGGATGTGCGGAAAGAATTAAAAAAATATTTCAATGATATTGCTCTCAAAGTGAAACATACGCAGGATATGAGAGAAAAGAGAGAAATCTTAAATAATTCTTTCAAAAAAATATTGACCTCTTTAGATGAAGTTAAGCATACTCCCTTTTTATCCGATAATGATGTTGAAAGTATGGATACCTTTAAGAAACAGGTAGAGTTGAAGTACAATGAATTGAATGGTTTTGACGGGTTTCAAAAAGTGAGTGATTATAATTTAAATAACTTTGCCGATTATTCCGTTCAGGATCTGGAACAATCTGCTGAATATGTAACCATTAGCATTTTAACATTGGTATTAATCATTATTGCTGCAGCAGTTTTATTGTGATTTATTATCATGGACAAATTTAAAAAGCTTACGTTCTTATTATTCGGGATAGCTTTTTTTTCATGCGGCACAAAAGAAATATTAAAAAATAATTTACTGGAATCTGAAAAAATTAAATATTCAATCATTTATTTAATAAATGGTGATGGTGATTATTTATATCATAATTTAAAAGGGGAGCCGCATTTTGGAGATGATGATAAATTAAAAGAAGCACTTTCAGTAGCCGGAAACTGTAAAGACGGTGAAGTCTTTATATTCCACATAATGAAAAAATCCGGATTTCTCTTTTTCCAATCCGATGACGGTAATTTTTATTATTACAGAAACGGGAATTTAATTAATGAGTCCGGCTACAGCAGAAATGATTACAAGGAAATATTTGAATCGGAATTAGAATTATATAATAAGTATAAAAGTAAAGCTGAAAATGTAAGTAGATATTTTCTTTTCTTTGGACACCAGATCCCTGAATTCGGGGGGAAGGATTATTATGATTCTTACCCTGATAGAATCTTCAATATAAAGACATTTTCGAATGCTGTCGGCAAATTTACTGCCGGGAAAAGATTTAATCTCTTAGTCTTATCAACATGTCATAACGGCACACCGGGAGTTATTTCAAAATTATCTCCATACTCAGACTTTATTATTGCATCTCCGGAAGACCTGCATTTATCATATATTGATACAAAATATTTTGAAAATTTAGATACTCTAAATCAATCAACTTTTCAATTTGCAAGGAGTTTTGCAAAGACTGCATTTGAAAATCTGATAAACAGAACCCAGACGGTGACAACAATTGTTTTATACGATACTAAAAAAACATTCAGTTTTTTAAATAGTATAAGAGAAAAATATACTTCGCTCCTTTTTTCTTCGGAACAAAAAGAAAGGTCCGGGCTCGAATATGTTGATTTAAATGAAGAACCTTCTTTCTATTCAGGAAATTATTCGAATGGGGTAACAATATTTTACAGGCCTTCAAAATTCGGGGTAGATAAAAACAAAACTTCTCATTCAGGCTGGGAATTAATTTGGTTAAATCAATAACTGAGATTTTCCCTGAGTCTACTATTATTTTTGTTAAATTTGCAGAAGATATTTATTACATTATTCCGGAACAAATTTGCTCGATAAAGTTAAGAAGAACATCTTCATTTTATTAGCCGTCACTATTTTATTCTATATTGTTCTTACAATATATGGAGACTATCAAAATGTACTCCGATCATTTGAAGATTTTAACTTTTTACTTTTACCTCTTTTATTTTCACTCTCTTTTTTGACTTTTTTTACAAGGTTTTACAAGTGGAATTTTTATCTTAATTTATTAAAAATAAAAATCTCCTTCCGGGATTCATTCTTAATTTTTATGGGCAGCCTGGTAATGCTTGCAACTCCGGGTGCGTTAGGTGAGTTATTTAAATCATATTTGATAAAACAAATTACCGGTGATCAAATAAGTAAAACTGCCCCAATAGTATTTTCGGAAAGGATTACAGATTTAATATCAGTTATAATAATTGCACTTGCCGGAGCAATAATTTATAACTATGGAATTTTAATAATGAGTTTGTTAATAATTATTTTTTGTGCACTTATCCTTTTTATAAGCAATAAAAGCATTTCAATAAAATTTATAAGCCTTTTATCAAAAATAAAATTTTTACATAAATACTTATCAAAAATCAGTGTAGCATATGACAGCTTCCATTCGATGCTGAAGGGTAATTCACTTTTCTTCATGTTGCTTACCAGCATTATTTCATGGACATTTGAGTGTTTAAGTTTTTATATTATATTGAAGATCTCTGGGTCTGGATATATCGATAATGTGGGCATCATTCGCATATGCTTTCGGAACAATAATCGGTTCATTAACAATGCTTCCGGGCGGAGTTGGAGTAACAGACAGTTCTTTTGTTTTTCTAATCGTTCAAAAAGGATTTTCAAAGGATACCGCTATTGCTTCAACATTTATAATTAGGGGAGTAACATTATGGTTCGCCGTTGGAGTTGGTGCAATTTTTGTTTTTTTTAATAGGAAATGGTTTGCTAACTTATATAGTGATTATAAAATTTTAAGCTTGAAAGATGATGAATAGACTTTTATTTAATATTTACCTCTCTATTTGGCAGAGAACACCTATAGATATTCAAAATAAAGTATCCGAATGGTTAAAATACAGATTCAGCCCGGATACCTTAAAACCGAAACTCCCAAGAGCTGCAGTTGTTGATCCGATAAACATTTGTAATCTGGATTGTCCTCTCTGCGCTTCAAAAAATCAAAATTATGATAAAGGGAAAATGTCATTTGACACTTTCCGCATGATATTAAATAAAATTCCCTCTCTTAAAGTCATAGTACTTTTTAATTGGGGTGAACCACTGCTTCATCATGAAATATTTAATATAATCAAAGAGTCGGTTTCAAGAAATATTTACACAATTACACATACCAATCTAAGCTTTAAACAAAAGCCTGAATTTTTTGAGCAATTAATAAGTTCAGGTTTACACCAGCTAGTTATTTCTGCTGATGGTGCTTCTCAGGAAACGTATGAAAAATATAGAGTTAAAGGGCGTTTTGACTGGGTAGTCAGCAATATTAAAATGGCAGTTGAAGCAAAGAATAAATTAAATAAAAGAGATCCGAAAATTATCTGGAAGTTTATAGTTAATAAATTCAATGAGCATGAAATTAAATACGCTAAAAAAATGGCAAAAGAACTCGGGGTTGAAATTACTTTTGATAAAATGGGATTAGCCGACGATATACCTGACTTAGCTTTTGCTGGAACCCTCGCTGAACGGAAAGCAGGATGGCTCCCTAAAAACAGGAAATATATCTTAGATTACTACAAAAACGGAGATAAGTTTCCTATAAACAATAAACCATGCAATCAGCTATTCACATCAGCCGTAATTAACCCTGATGGAAAAGTTACTCCATGCTGCTGGGTTACAAGCAAAGATAATATATGGGGAGATTTAACGAAAGAATCTTTTGAAGATATCTGGTATAATGATAAATATAAATATTCCAGAAGTTTATTTAATAAACTTAATTATGAAGGAAATACCAATTATACAGTATGTACAAATTGTGAAATATTTAAAAGACTGAGATAGAAATTCTCGGTCTTCTTCTTTAACTTTAATAAGATTTATTTTTCTCCAAACATTCGATGGAGGGGACAATGTCTCTGCAGAAAATTTTTCTCCTGAATATTTTGATTGTGGTTTTGACGATAAATTTCGGTTTCCCTAATACAGGCAGCAATATTGTAACACCGGATTCTCAATATGTAGGTATATGGCAAGGTATGCTTCATATTGGTGAAACCAGGTTAAGAATAGTATTCCATATTTCAAAAGAGACAGATTCTCTAAAAGCATCTCTTGATAGTCCCGATCAAGGTGCTTTTGGTATCCCGGTTTCTTCGATATCTTCATCCGGAGATAGTATAAGATTAAATGTTCAGGCAGTGAACGGATATTATATAGGAAAATATGAAGTAGATAGTTTGAAATTAATAGGGGAGTGGAATCAAAATGGAATGTCTTTACCGTTAGATCTGAAAAAGAGTGATAAAGTTGAAGAAGCCAGTCGTCCGCAGGAACCTAAAAAGCCATATCCATATAAAGAAGAAGAAATTAAATTTGTAAACAAAGAAGCAGGAATAACACTTGCCGGAACATTGACTTTACCAGAATCAGGGAGTGAATTTCCGGCTGTAGTGCTGATTAGCGGGTCAGGCCCACAGGATAGAAACGAAACGATAATGAATCATAAACCATTTCTAGTATTAGCTGATTATTTAACGAGAAAAGGAATTGCGGTATTACGATATGATGATCGAGGTTTTGGAGAATCGGGGGGCGATTTCAAAACAGCAACCACTGAAGATTTTATGACAGATGTACTGTCGGCTGTTGATTATCTGCAAACGAGAAAAGAAATAAATCATGAAAAGATAGGATTGATAGGTCATAGTGAAGGAGGGCTTGTTGCTCCTTTAGCTGCAGTTAAATCAAATAAAATAGATTTCATTGTTTTAATGGCGGGTCCAGGATTACCAGGCGAAGATATTCTAAAGATGCAGACTAGGCTTATAATGAAAGCTAATGGTTTAAGTGATAGTTTTATTCAGAAAAGTTTAGAATTAAATGAGAAATCTTATAAATTAATAAAAACTGAAAAAGATAGTATTGAATTACGAAAAAAGCTGAACAATTTTTTTGATGATTACATAAATAATTTACCTGAAGAAGACAGGCAGAAATTAGGAAATAATCCTAAAAGTATTTTCGAATCCCAAATGAATTTTATCACCAGTCCCTGGTTCAAGTTCTTTTTAACATATGATCCGGGACCCACACTGCAGAAGGTAAAAATTCCTGTTCTGGCAATAAACGGAGGAAAGGATTTACAGGTTCCTCCAAAAGAAGATCTGTCTGCTATTTCGGAGGCATTAAAAAAAGGGGGAAATAAGAATTATAAAGTTGAAGAATTAGAAGGTTTGAATCACTTATTTCAAACAGCAAAAACGGGAACTCTTTCGGAGTATTCTCAAATTGAAGAGACTATGTCTCCGAAAGCTCTTGATTTAATCGGAAAATGGATTTTAGGTATAACCAAACAATAAAAAAAAATTGCTAAACTGCTAAATTGTTTTATTGCTATATCTTTAACAATTAAACAATTTCTTTCTATTTCTTTAACAGCTTGAAAGCATGTGTCCAGTTATTGAATTTAAAGCCGTAATGCACCCATAGCATAGTTAGAGTTTCCAGCCAAATTGCTTCAGATAAATCACCCATATCAATAATACTGATCCATCCAAGCTGTTTTGCAATTGACGTCACTTTTTCTTTAGCATTATTATCATTCCCGGCTATAAATAAATCGGGAGACCCTTCTTCATATACCGGGTTAATCATTGTGTATGCATTAACTATATTGAATGCCTTGACTACTTTTGCATCGGGGAGCCATTTCTGCACCTGTTGAGCACCTGAATTATCAAACGGAACAGCTATCTTTGGGGGAGGTCCTTGAGAGAAATCGAGAGGGTTAGTTACATCAATTAAGATTTTACCGGAGAAATTAGCTTTTCCGCTTAAAGAAATGGCATTTTCCGTACCTGACCAGGCAGTTGCAAGAATAATAATTTCTCCGAATTTGGCTGCTTCTTCATTGGAACCTACGGAAGCTTTTGAACCGGCTTCATTTTTCCAATCATTCAGTTTTGATTCATCCCGCGTTCCGATTTTTACATTGTTTCCAGCTTTAGCTAACCCCAATCCCAATTGTTTACCCACAGTTCCCGAACCAATTATCCCTATATTCATATTTTCTCCTTTTAATTTGAAGAATTATTTTATAATGAAATTATCCCAATTTGATAATTACAATGAATTACAATAATAGTTCAGAAAATATATTATACTTGTGCTTTAGTTATCAAAGGGGAGGGAAGCGGCTTTACATTTTTAGATGTTAGATAATAATTTCTTGGTTCTGCATGAATAATGAATTAGTGACGATATGTAGATGAGTAAAGATGATATCTTTTAAAAGAAAATTATTTCCATTATTTATTAAAGTATAAGGACAGATAAAACTATATTTTAAATAGTAAAGATGTCATCTTTCAAATACCTATGCTTATATAAATTCAGGTAATTAATTAAATATTACTTTGAATTTATTTTCTTCTTTGAAGAGCCGAATTTTTTTAGGAGTTAAATTCTCCGCTTCCTCAGCATTATATTCTTCCTTTTTGTTTAGTTCTTTAAAAGAATCAAATTCAAAAATATTACGGGCATCAAATTCATCAATATTTTTGTTATAATGTTCATATTCCGCTTCCATATAAACCTCTTTCAAATTGATATCATATACTAAAGCATCTTCACTAAAAAAATATCAAAAAGAGTACCAATTGATAATATGAAGTGTTAGCGGCAGTTCACTAGGCATGCGGCAAAGAATTATTGTCAACATAAATTATGCGAGAATCGCGGTATTAAAAGATGACATCTTTAATATTTAAAAATAAGGTTTATCTACTATTTTATTTTAACAAAAATTGAAAGTAATTTGTCTTTTTTAAAGATGTCATCTTTACATCTAAGTAACTCAACTTCTTAAGTTCTATTTTTGGTAAGTAATCCTATAAATGACGCCTGCATAATCATCTGATACCAAAAGGGAACCATCATGCATTTGCTGTACATCTACGGGTCTTCCGGAAACAGATTCCCCATTTAACCAGCCTTCGGCAAAAACCTGTTTGCTGATAGCTTTGCCATCAGAAACTTTAACGAACATAACTCTGTAACCTATTTTTTGACTCCTATTCCATGAACCATGTTCGGCAATAAATATTTGATTTTTATATTCGGAAGGGAACATATTACCAGTATAAAATCTCATTCCAAGAGAAGCGACATGGGGACCGAGTTCCATAGCAGGCTTCTGGAATTTGCTTAAATCAACATCCTTACCAAATTCAGGATCTCTAACATCTTTTCCGAACATATATGGGAATCCGAAGTTTAAGCCTTTCTCAGGGGCTCTGTTCAATTCATCGGGAGGTATATTATCACCAAGCATATCTCTGCCATTATCGGTAAACCATAATACTTTTGTTTCAGGATCCCAATCGAATCCCACAGTATTGCGAATTCCACTGGCATATTTTTCCAGATCGCTACCATCAGGATTCATCCTAAATAAAGAAGCGTATTTTTCGGTAGGCATACATATATTACATGGTGCACCTACAGGGACATATAATTTGCCATCGGGACCGAACCGTATAAATTTCCATCCATGGTGCTTGTCCTCGGGAAATGAATCATTTATTATTACGGGATCAGGCGGATTATTCAAATGTTGTTCAATATTATCATACCGAATAACGCGATTAATTTCAGCTACATAGAGATTACCATCTTTCAAGGCTACTCCGTTTGGACTGTTCAAACCGCTCGCGATTTTAATTACTTTATCGGCTTTGAAATCTTTATTAGTATCAATAACTGCATAAACATTGTCATCTCTAGTACCTACAAACAAGACACCGCTTGGACTTAATGCCATAGATCTAGCCCCTTTTACATTATCGGCATATACATCGATTTTAAATCCGGGCGGCAGGGTTATTCCTAATTTATTAGAACTGGTGTTATCTTCACTATTATCATGTTTGGGATTGCAGTTTAAAAATGAAGAAGAAATTAAGATAATAATAGAAAAATATTTTAAGTAATTTTTCATAGAACGGAACCTCTTTTATAAAATTTGGAATTATAAAAAAAGAAAGTTAGAAAATCCAAGAAATAATTGATGTGATTTTAAGAGTAAGCTTACTGAATTTCAGGATATTAAGGATAATATACTTTATTTAAAAATTCTTTTGCCATCAGGACTGCACCGAATACTGGTGGGCCCTCAGGAGATTTTATATTCACATCCTTAAAATTTTTAATGATTTTTTCTTTAAGCGTTCTTGAATAAAAGTTATCATTATTTACTAAACCGCCTATAAAAGAAATATCCAGTTCAAAAAGACCGAGCTTTTGTTTCATAGCAGATATATGCAGGAGCAGTTCAGCTAGTTCATCTTCAATAATCTTTTTTGCCGGTATATCATTATTTTCCGCTGCGGATATTACAAGCGGAGCGATTGAGGCAATGGGGAAGTTATTTCTGTAAATTTCAGTAATTAATGATTCGGAAGAATCAATATTAAACTTTTCTTTTATAAGTTCTGAAATTATTGTTGGAATTCCTCTGCCGTCAAATTGTTTAGATACGGCATTAAATCCTTTTCTGCCAAGGCTGTAGCCGCTCCCCTCATCACCTATCTGTCTGCCAAACCCTCCGACGCGGTGAATGTGACCATCCTTATCTTTTCCCAATATAATTGAACCGGTTCCGGCAATTAAAATTGCTCCAGGTTTACCTGTAAAGGCTCCTTCCAGAGCTATTCTTGCATCACTTTCAACGTGGAAATGGTGTAAATATATCCCTTTGTTTTTTGAAAAATTTATAAATGAATCTTTCAATCTGTCAACATCATTTTTCCTTCCTGCTCCAGCAGTACCTAAAAGTATTATCTCTATATCCGAATAATCGAATTTCAATTCTTCTTTACATTTATTTATTAATACAAGAATTGATTCCGAAACTTTTTCTGTCCCTTCGACAAGGAAATTAGAAGGATTGCCTTTAGTTTTAAATAAAATATGGAGATTAGAATCAACTACAACACAATCTGTTTTTGTCCCGCCTCCGTCAATACCGATAATATATTTCATAGATTATTGGATAATTTTTAATTTTTCAAAATATAGAAAATTAAGCAGAAGTAATAATGGAGTGATGCAATTTTGAAGAAATGAACTGATGAGTGAAGAAACAGTTCCAGTTGTCATTAAATAATTACCAAAGCGACAGGCATTCAATGACCATTTGATAATGTATTAAAGAGAATGCTGGGGTAATGGAAAGAAGGAACCTTTCAACTATGCTAAAAATCAATCTGATCATAACATTTTTATATTTATCTTGGAAGCAAGTATATTCTTTCGTTAAATATTAGTACTAAATCAGTTGTGATAAGTCTTTTATATAAAATTGAAAGGCTCAACTATTATCTTAAGATACAATAAACTTATTTCAGATGACTATTTATTTTGATAAATAGATGAGTAATTTTTTAAAAAATATTGGATTAGCACTGACATACTCTCCAAATACCGCTCCCCTATTGTGGGAGGCAGACCGGTTAAAAAATTTATTAAACGGGAATCTAACTTTGATAATTATTGATAACAGTGGTTCAATAATAAAAGAGAAAATAGATAACCTTATTAGGGATACGGGAATTAAAAATGAAAATATCAAGATAGTTTTCGGAGAAGGAGATATTTCAAAACAAATAATAAATATTTCAATGAGAGAGAATATTGAATTATTAATAGCCGGTGCATTAGAACAAGAAACTATTATTAAATATTATATTGGATCAGTTGCACGAAAATTAATGAGAGATTCTCCCTGCCCTTTACTAATTTTGAAGAACCCTTCAATTTCTGCCACTCCTTTTAAATCATTTTTTGTAATTACAGATTTCAGTTCAGCTAGTGAAGCAGCAATTAAGATGGTATATAAGCTTGCTATTTTAGAAAATGCTGCATCTTTTAATATAATCAGAAGTTATAACATTCCGGCTTTAAGCAGTACAATATTGGGAACCGGTTCAACAGCCAAAATTAATCAGCTGAAAGATATACTCCATACTGAAGAAGAAGATAAAATGAAGTTTTTAATTAAAGAATTAAATCTTTCCCAAATTAATGTTAAAACTTTTTGTATATACGGAAAAGAAGGCTGGGAAACATTGAATTTTGTAAAATCACAAAATGCAGATATTCTAGCTTTTCATGCACCGATAAAGAATTTAAATTTCCTTGACAAATTTTTCCCGAACAAACAAGAATATTATTATCATCAATTACCTTCTAACTTATTAATCATAAGGTGAATACTGAATGCTTAAAACAATTGAAATTACAGCTTTTGTTTTAAGTATAGGCACCATGCTTTTCGCAGCAAAATTATTAGGGGAAATATTTGACAAGTTAAAACAACCCGCAGTAATAGGTGAAATTTTAGCAGGTATAATATTGGGCCCTTCAATCTTAGGGCATTTTTTGCCGGAAATATACAGCTGGCTATTCGATTCAAATGCTACAATAAAAATAGCCCTTGACGGAATAACAACTATAGGAGTTATCTTGCTTTTACTTGTTTCAGGACTGGAATTAGATTTATCAATGGTGGTAGCCGAAGGTAAAAAAGCAATATCTATAGGATTAATGGGAGTTATTCTACCTTTTATCATTGGGTTTACCGTATCCTATTATTTTCCAAGTATCATGGGGATAGAAAACAGGGAAATGAAGATTATTTTCAGTTTATTTATGGGAACGGCACTTTCAATCTCTGCTTTACCGGTGATTGCAAAAACTCTTTTAGATTTAAATTTACTTCAAACGAAAATCGGTTCAACAATAATTGCATCGGCAATGTTCAATGATTTGATAGGCTGGTTAATTTTCTCATTGATATTAAGTCTAATGGGACTAAAAGAAAGTTCAATGAGTTTCTTATCGACATTTTTATTGATGATAATTTTCTCAGCATTTACACTTACTATAGGCAAAAGATTAATAAATAAAATTATTCCGGTAATTCAAAACAAACTTTCTTATCCGGGCGGAATTTTAAATTTTATAATAATATCCGGTTTTTTATGCGCTGCTTTTACAGAATTTATTGGTGTACATGCTATTTTCGGAGCCTTTATAATTGGGATTGCGATAGGAGGTTCGGAAAACTTAACAGAAAAAACCCGTGAGCTGCTGCAGCAGTTTGTTACAAATATTTTCGCTCCTTTATTTTTTGTTTCAATCGGACTACGGGTCAATTTTCTTGCAAACTTTGATCCGGTAATAGTATTTATGGTATTAGCACTTGCATTTGCCGGTAAAGTGATTGGATGCAGTTTGGGAGCAAAATGGTCGAATATACCTAAGAATGAATCATTAGCTATTGGTTTTGGAATGAATTCCCGGGGAGCAATGGAAATAATTTTAGGTGTGCTTGCACTTGAGAGCGGCCTGATTCAGGAGTCGGTTTTTGTAGCTTTAGTAATTATGGCATTAACAACTTCACTTACCAGCGCTCCTCTTATGAGTTATTTTATAAATAAGGGAGTCGGAACAACATTAAAAGAATTATTAAAAGCAAAATATATAATATTTACAAATTATGATGATAAAATTAAACTAATTAAAGAATTAGTAAAGACATTAACTACGGAATTAAAAATAAATACAGATTTAGTTGTTGAAGCAGTTGTAGAAAGAGAAAAACTTATTCCGACAGGTATAGCGAATTATCTTGCGATACCACACGCAAAAATAGAAATAGAAGATCCTCGAATAGCACTGGCAATTAATAAATCAGGTATTGATTTTAATGCGTTGGATGAAAGAAAAGCAAGAATTATTTTTTTATTATTAACACCTGAGAAAAAGTTTGAGCTTCAATTGAAGTTACTTGCAGAGATTTCGTCAAAATTTTCCAATATAGAATTTGCCGAAAAAGTATTGGAAAGCACCTCGTCTGCTGAGATCCTTAAATTAATTCAAACGGGTTCCTCTTTATAAATTTGAAACTTATTTATCTATAGTTAAATTTACATTTTCATATACTTTTTTCAAATCATTCAATATCTCATCCAATTCATCTTCATCGGATTGAAAACGGATCAAAACTTCCCTAAAGCCTTTCTGAACACCTTCACGTGTTGTAAGTATACTATTATATTTAAATTTATGCATCCTCATAATATCCATCATATCCTTTATGGAACCGGGCTTATCCGGAATGACAATGGAAATCCTATATGCAGCAAGTCTTGCTCCGGTTATATTTATTAAAGCCTTAAAAACATCTTGCTCGGTTAAAATTCCGACTAAATTATTTTTTTCATCAACAACCGGAAGTCCGCCAATTTTATTATCAAACAGAATAATTGCTGCTCTTTCCAACGTATTTTCAGGTGAAACCGTTAACGGCTTTTTTGTCATTATATCTTTAACTTTTATTTTAGACATTAAATAGTGCAGTTCCCAAATATCAAGAGAAGTAGCTTTTGAGGGAGAGGCTTCTTTTAAATCTCTGTCTGAAACAATTCCAATAAGTTTTCCTTTTCTCAAAACGGGAAGTCTTCTAATTTTATGCTGCTTTAAAATATTTATTGCTTCGGAAAGAGAAGCAGATTCATCAGTTGTAATAACATCTTTTGTCATCCAATTACGGACTAACATTTTTCCTCCGGTAGTAGGTTAAATTATATTCCCAGATAAGCTGATTTTACATATTTGTTATTGAGCAATTCAGTTCCGGTTCCGGACAGAGTCACTCTACCATTTTCCAGGACGTAAGCTCTATTACAAAACTTAAGAGTCATTTGAACATTCTGTTCAACCAGAAGAACAGTTATCCCTCTTTTGTTAATATCTTTAATAATATCAAAAATATTTTGGACAAGAATAGGAGCTAAACCCAAACTTGGCTCATCAAGCATAAGTAATTTTGGAAGAGACATAAGACCTCTTGCCACAGCAACCATTTGCTGTTCACCCCCACTTAAAGTTCCTGCAAGCTGTTTTCTTCTTTCCCGAAGTCTAGGAAATAAAGAATAACATTCTTCAAGAGTGTTCATTCTTTCTTTCTTAGCTTTACCATGCAAGGAACCCATAAAAAGATTTTCTTCAACAGTCATTTCATTAAACAAGCGTCTTCCTTCGGGAACGTGCACGACGCCTTCTTTTATTATTTCTTCCGGCGATATATTGATTAATGAATTACCATTAAAAATAATATCACCACTGCCGGCTTTCTGAAGACCCGAAATAGTTTTAAGGGTAGAAGATTTTCCGGCACCGTTTGCACCAACTAAAACGACAATCTCACCATCATTAACTTCAAATGAAATGTCCCACAGTACTGGCAAATCGCCATAACTCATGTTAAGGTAACTAACACTAAGCATCTTCGTTCTCTTCTCCGTTATAACTCGCTCCTAAATAAGCTTCAATAACAACCTGATTTTTTGCAACCTCAGCGGGTTTCCCTTCTGCTATAGTAGAACCATAAGCAATAGCATGAATCCTATCACTAATACTCATTATTACTTTCATTATATGCTCAACAATTATAATAGTAATGCCTAATTCGGTTCGAATTCTATTTATAATATCGATAGCTTCATCAAGTTCCGATGGATTTAAACCGGCAGCAGTTTCATCAAGCAATAACAGATATGGCCTTGTAGCAAGAGCTTTAGCTATCTCCAATCTTTTTCTTCCCCCAATTGGAAGTCCACCGGCACTCATTTCACTTTGACTGCTTAAATGGCAAAACTCCAGAATCTCTTGAGCAACATTAGCCGCACCTGCGAATGTTTTTTCTCTTGCAAAAGCAGCAGCAATAATATTTTCTTTAACGGATAGTCTTTTAAGAGGTTTAACAACTTGAAAAGTTCTTCCAATCCCAAGTTGAGCGATCTGAAAAGTTTTTTTCTTAGTAATGTCCTGCCCCTTAAAAAAAACTTTACCGCTAGTAACATTATAGAAACTGCTAATTAGATTAAAGATAGTAGTTTTACCAGAACCGTTTGGCCCAATAAGCCCGAAGATCTCTCCTTCTTTAACTTCAAAAGAAACATTATTAACGGCAGTTAGACCACCGAACACTTTTGTAAGATTATTAACAACAAGAGTACTCATTTATTTATTTCCAAATGTTTTTTCTTCATAAACTTTCCGGAAATTAATTTCCAATCTCCCACAATTCCGCCAGCCATATAAAGAATAACTAAAATAACAACCAATCCAAAAGCTAGAGAGTGAAATTTGGAAACCCACTCAGGAGCAAGTCCAAACAGTGAAGAACGAAGGAGTTCCTGTATAAAAACCATAACAATCGCTCCGACAGCAGGTCCCCAGATTGTACCAACACCACCAATTATTCCGACGAGAATAGTAATTATAGAGATATTGTGTAAAGCAAAAACAACTTCCGGATCAATAAACCCCATATAGATCATATAAAAAGCACCAGCCATACCTGCCCAAAAAGCAGCGATAACAGTAGATACATTTTTATATTTCTTAGTATTGATACCCAAAGCTTCGGCTGCATCCTGATCTTCCCGGATAGAAAGGAAATAAAAACCTGCTTTAGTTTTCATTACAAACTTTACGGAAAAAACGGCACCCAGAGCCAAGGCTAAAGCAACATAGTAGTAAGGATATTTACTAACCCATGTTGTCATATATAAAATTCCCGTATGTCCATTTGTCAACCAATCTTCCTCGCCGAAAATTATTCTTAATATTTCCGCAGTTGCTAGAGTTCCTAAAGCGAAATAAGGTCCCTTTAGTCTAAAGACCACAATACCTAATAAATAGCCTAAAATGACGGCGGCAATACCGCCGGTTAATAAACCCCACCAGGGAGAAATTCCAAAATGCATGAAGGGGATTGCGGCAGCATAAGCACCGATACCAAAATATGCTGCATGGCCAAAAGAGACTAAGCCGGTATAACCTGCTAATAAATTCCATGAACTTCCCATAATGACCCATATCAATATGAAAATAAGCAGACCCTGAAAATAAGGAGAGAAGTCGAAAATAAGGGGCAAGATCAGTGACACTAAAATAATAATCCATTCTACTTTTGAAATATGAAAGGTTTTTGCATTATCCATACTATTCATTCCGAAGCTATATTTTAATTAACTTTTTTAAACCACCGGGCAGAAAGACGAGCACGAGTAAGAAGATAATTAAACCTACGGCATCGCGATAGCCCATAGAAATATAAGTAGCACCGAAAGTTTCAGCAATTCCGAGAACCAAACCTCCTGCAATTGCTCCAAGAGGTGAACCAAGACCGCCGAGAATAGTTATTACAAATGCTTTTACGGTAAAAATCGGGCCGACATCGGGGAAAAGATAATAAACAGGTAAAAGAAGAGTTCCAGCAGCGGCAACCAGACCGCTTCCAAGGCCATAAGTAAGAATTGTTATTTTTTTTGCGCTAATACCCATTAAAGTAGCAGCATCTTTATCTTGGGCCGTTGCCCTAATAGACCTTCCTAAATCAGTTTTCATTAAGAGAAAGAACAAACCAAGGGTAAGTAAAATAGCAATAACGAAAGCAATAACTAAGGGAACATGCAATGAGATGTCTCCTATATGCCATGATACATCAGAATAGCTTGTTTGAACCGACTTATAATCACTGGAAAAAACAGAGCGAGCTAATTCAACCAGCACCATTCCAATTCCTACGGTCATTAAAACTTGATTTTCGGGTAAAATAGATTCTTTTTTAATAAGAGGATATAAAAGAAATTTGCTTATTCCTTCTCCAAGAAAAAATATAAGGGGTATACTAATCAGCAAAGATAAGTATGGATCTATACCTGCATATTGCCATACAAGCCAGGTGATATACATTGCAACCATCATTATTTGACCATGAGCAAGGTTAATGATCCCGAGGACGCCCATAATCAAAGTCATTCCAATTCCTATTATTGCATAGAGTCCCCCGATCAATAATCCATATATCAGCGTTTGCAGAAAAAGATCCATACTACTATCTTCTTAAATTAATTTAACTTTGTTCTTAGAAATTCCAGACTTTATTCCAGTTAATCGGATAATTCAAGTCTGCATTAGCAAGGTTCTTCGGCCAAACCAGCTTTAGACTTCCATCTATCCATTGGACCACATAAGTATCCATCTTATTTTGATGTATCTTTTTGCCGTAAGAAGTAAATTTAACGGGACCGAAAACAGTCATGAGATCGGTTTTATCCAGACCATTTTTAAGATTTTGGGGAGTATAATCTTCGGTTCGATTCAGAAGATCAACAATTACCTGAGCGGCGGCATAAGCTTCAGCGCCATGGTAATCGGGTCCATCACCGCCATATTTTTTCACATAATTATCATAATATTCCTGAGCTCCTTTAATGGGGAGAGATTGATGCCATAAAGTTGTAGAGATTATACCATTTGAAGCATCGCCGGCATTTTCCTTAAAAGCGGGCATAGTGAAACCGGCACCAGCACCAACGAATAATTTAGGTTCGGATTTAATTTCCCTTGATTGTTTCATCAATAAAGCGGCATCCATTACATAAGAAATCATATAGATCATATCGGGCTTAGCCTTTTTGGCATTTTCCAACAACGGTTTAAAATCGACCGATCCAGCAGAGTATGATTTTATATCCAGAACTTTTATATTGAGTTTACTAGCGGTTTTACTAAAGGATTGGGCGCCTTCAGTACCGAATGCAGTATTTTCATGAAGAATATAAACAGAAGAGGGCTGAACAACCTGAGTAAGCATGCTTTCCAAGCCGGAGGCATACTCGGAAACAGCCGGATTTAATCTATAGATATAAAATTTATCACCATCATTAGTTGTTAAATTGAATGCATCCGGTTCAGTTATTTTATCAACAGATCCTGTATTAACTAAAAAAGGAATGCGGTTTTGCTGTGCAACAGCACATGCAGCGAAAGTAACCGAGGAACTATATCCACCTGCAATCAATGGAACTTTATCTACATTAATTAGTTTTTCTGCACCTGATCTACCGACGTCAGGTTTACCAGTATCATCTTCATAGACAAATTCCAATTGATGTCCTTTGATCCCGCCATTAGCATTAACTTTTTCGCGAACCATTTCATACGAGTTCTTTTCCATTTCGCCAAAATTTGCTTGAGAACCAGTTAAAGGGAGCAGAACTCCGATTTTAATAGGTCCCGATTCATTTTTCCCGCAGCCTCCAATTCCGGCTAAGAGGGAAATAGCAACCATAATTGTAAATAATTTTAGTAATTTCATTATAACCACCTAATTTGAATAATTATTACTGATCTAAGTTTTTTTAAGTTAATTATTTAAAAGATAAAGAAAAAAGCACTTCAATTTTTTCGCGAGAGAAATCCATTGCATTATCAACTTTTTCGGTCATATGTCTCCAACGGGGAATAATTGAAACAGCTCCGTGGTCAGAGCTATAAACAGGAATTTTGTACATTAACCATAAATAAGTAAAGTTATGATCAATATCCCTGGTTAATTTATCAGTTCTTTTAGCAATATCAAACCATGCTTCAGCATTTCCAGAACCTATTTTAGCATCTGCCTTAATTCTAAACAAACTGGCATTATATTTTGCAGTTCCGTCAACATTTTGATTAGAAAAAGCAGCACTTGCACCTAATTTGATATTAGAAAATTCCGGAGTTGAAAAATTTAATCCGTAACTTACAGGAGCAGCGACAGAGTCACTAGCCCAGGTTACCAATAACATTGGCTGGAACCAGAAACCACTTGCTTTAAAAGAATAATCTCCACCGAAAGTATAAACATCGTGTTTATCATGAAGGACTTTACCAAAAACATCTTCTTCATAATATTCATTTTGATCGTTGCTAACAAGTAAATCAATTTTACCCGGACCGGCGGTTATGTATCCTTGAGCACCTACAAGGCTATTCGATCTATATATTGTGAAGGGAATATCAATCATTTTCATAGGCATATAATGCACATCCAAAAGAGGATTTGCTATACCGCTAATAGGAAAGATACCGCCTTCAATTCCCCATTCTTTTTTATGCACACCAAAGTACATGAGGTCAAAATTTACAGTGGGTCGTCCTATTATATCATTAGAACCAGCTAAAGCCGCATTCGGGTTTCCAGCCCCGCTAGTATAAGTGTAGCCGGCATAATTATAGTGTTCCAGTCTAACACTTCCAAAAAAACCTTCACCCAAATCAGCATCAACATCAAGAGTGGCTTTTAATAAATAATACATATCCTTATTTAAGACGCCGTAATCATGTGAATCCTTAATATCATATCGCGGGCGAACTTGCAAATCACCTTTCCAGGAAATTTGCGCTTTAATATTGCCATTGATACAAAAAATAAGAATGGCAGATAGTATAAAAAACAATTTTTTCATGGATGCTCCTCCTTTTAATGAAAGATTAATTAACAATTGATTTAAACTTTGTTCCTAAAATTGGAGTACTTGTTAAATCTTTTGTTACATTGAATTGAAAATATCTTTTAGGCTCTACATTCCGCTTGATAATGCAGCCTTAATTTTATACTTAACAATTGTTTGAAATAGACAAAGCGGATGCCAACTAAAAAAGCTGTAATATTTAAAAGACATTAAAGAAATAAATTTTAGAGGTGGTGGAAATTCACCGTTAGGGTCAATTCCCGCCAATATCAATATTGTATTTTGATAATTTATAGCGCAGAGTTTCACGGGGAATTTTAAGCAGCCGTGCAGTTTTTGCAGTATTATAACCACTTATAACATAAGCTTTTTTCAGTAAATTTATTTCTGTTTCTTTAAGGATTGAATCCAGGGAAGCATCATTAAAATTGCATTCGGAATTTTGGAATTCATCAAAGACCTGGCTGTTTATCCATTCCGAAGGGAGATGCTGGGGTAAAATTTCTTTTTCTTTTTGGAGAATACAAATTCTTTCTATTATGTTTTTCAATTCACGGACATTGCCAGGCCATTTATATTCCAATAAAATATTTTGAGCATCAGGAGAAAACGCCGAGATATATTTATTAAATTTTTTATTGAAATAAGACAAGAAATAATCAGACAAAATTATTATATCATTTGTTCTATCGCGCAGCGGAGGAATCTCTATTCTTAAAACATTAAGTCGGTAATACAAATCTTCCCGAAATTCTTTCCGGGAAATAGCTTCTTTTAAATTTTTGTTTGTAGCAGCAATTATCCTAATATTTACTTCAATATCATTAATAGAGCCAAGCCTTCTAAATTTTTTATCTTCAATTACGCGTAAAAGCTTAGCCTGAAGAGACATGCTCATTTCCGCAATTTCATCAAGGAATAGAGTTCCGCCTTCTGCTTTTTCAAGTAATCCCGATTTATTTTGCTTTGCATCGGTAAATGCCCCTTTTGCATAACCGAATAATTCACTTTCAAGAAGAGTATCCGGTATTGAGGCGCAATTTATTTCGACAAAATCTTTACCGGATCTTTCACTTAAATTGTGCAAAGCCGAAGCAACGAGCTCCTTCCCGGTACCGCTTTCACCGGTAATTAAGACTGTTTCGGAATCATGTTTTGCATATTCTGTAATTTGATTTTTAATCTGAACTATTGCAGGGCTGGTTCCGACAATATTCTCAATCCCCTTTTTTAAGAGCTGCTGTTCTTTTAATTTTTTAACAGTATTCTTTAATTTCAGGGTTTCAAAAGCGAGCCTGATAATAAGTTTTATTGCATCTGCCTTAAAAGGTTTTTTGATATAATCGTATGCTCCATGCTTAATAGCTTCAACAGCAGATTCAACCGAAGCAAAGCCGGTAATAATTATTATCAGCAAGTCAGGCCGAAAGCGCTTCATTTGTTCTAATACTTCAAGCCCGCTCAAGTCAGGGAGATTCAGATCAAGAAGAACAAGATCAACTTCTTCCTCTCTTATAGTATTTATAGCGGATTTTCCAGTCTCTTGTAGAAGTACATGATATTTTTCTTCTTTTAAGATTTGTTTTAGATTCAACCGGATAAATTCTTCATCATCAACAATAAGTATAGTTCTTAAATTTTCCATTAAAAATATATCAATTGATTAAGCAGTGATCTTAGTAACTGTTTTATTTATTGCCGGAAGAAAAATAGAAAACAAAGCACCTCCATTTTCAGATTCACCGACAATTATTTTACCGTTATGTTCAGTAATAATACTGTAAGTTATTGATAAACCCAAACCGGTTCCACCTTCTTTATTAGTATAAAAGGGTTCAAATATTCTTTTACGATTTACAGACAGAATACCGGGACCTGTATCAGCAATAGATATTTTTATCCAGCAATTGCATGAATTATTATTTTCGTTTAAAAAGACTTATTCCCATTTTGATTTATTAAACTTGTCTTGATTGAAAGAATTCCTCCTGAGGGCATTACCTGGATAGAATTTATCATAATATTCAATAACGCCTGTCTAATTTTTTCAGAGTTAATTAAAGCAGGGGGGATCTCGGGAGAAAGGGTTATATTTAAAAGAACTTTTGAATCTTTACACTGTTTATGAATAAAGGGAATAGTTGCTTCAATCAAAGAATTTATATTTTTGGCAAACTTTTCTTGTTTAGAAGGAGAAGCATAATCGAGAAGCTCATTTACAAAATTTTCCATGCGTTCAACTTCATGCAGACTTAATTCAACGAATTTAGCAATCTCAGGTTTGAAAGAAATTTTATCATGAAGGTCATCAAGAAAAAGACTGATGCCGGTTAAAGGGTTTCTTATTTCGTGAGCAATACCGGCAGCAAACCTTCCAAGAGAAACAAGCCTGTCCATAGTTTGAATTTGTTCGTCCAGCTGTTTTTTTTCGGAGGTATCTTGCAAAATTACAATTGCGCCGGAATTTTCTCCTTCAATTTCGCTCATTAAAGAAACATTCATAGTAATGTATTTTTTCTTAGTATTAAAATTCCATTCGATATCATACCCCCTATAAAATCCTTTGGATTGAAGAGTGTTCCTTATTTCGTCAACCAAAGACAAGTTATCTTTTATAATTATATCCGAAATAGGTTTTCCAATAACTTCTAGATGATTTATTTCTAAAATATCTTTTGCAGCCCGGTTTATAGTTGTAATTATTCCATAAGAATCAGTAGTTACAACACCGTTTTTCATATATTTTAAAACATCTTCGTTAAAATTTTTCTGTTGAATTATTTCATGAACGAGCCTTGTGTTCTCGATTACCCTGGATGCTTGATTTGTAAGAATTTGAAGAGAATTAATGTCCAATTCCGATATTTTAGTTTTTTTAATCAGCTTATCAGCGCCGAGAATTCCAATAATTTTTTCTTTTACTTTCAAGGGGACAAAAACAAAAGATTTACTGCCGGAAATTTTTCTGATCTTTTTATCGAGCCCGGTAGCTTCCGAATACTGTTTGAAATTTTCGACAAAGATTATTTTATCCAATTTGACTACCCTGGTTTCGATACAATCGAAATGTTCTAAATTATATTTGGAATTTATTGCAAGCTTTTCCTCAGGCTGTGAAAAGCCAAAAGTTTTCCTGCAAACAAGATATTTTCCTTCATCATCAATTAGATATAAAACAGCTCTGTCGAACCCTACGGATTCAACGCAATTTTGTAAAATTAAATTTAGGACTTTATCCATATCAAAAGTAGAACCAAGGATATTGCTAATTCGCTGAATACTTTTAAATATTTTTAACTGGTACTCCAGATCTTTAGCATAAACTTCAATATCATCTTTTGATTTTCTAATCTCCTGCAAATAGTTAACAAGTTTTTCATTTTTGCTTTTTAGTTCCGTTGCCATATAATTAAAAGTATTCGAAAGGAATCCGATCTCATCATTCCGGTTAACGTTGACATGCTCATCCAGGTTTCCTTCGGCAAGTTTTTTAGCACCATCAGTAATTTTTAATAAAGGGCCGGTAAAATTTTTAGATATAATCCATGAAAATACAGAAACAAGAAGAAATGTAATTAAAATTATTAAGAAAATATTATTACGGAAGAACAGTACCGTATGATTTAATTGGGCTGCAATTTCATTTGCAGGATTATGAAACTGTTCGATGTTAGAACCGATGGTAATCCCCCCGAAAATACCGTATTTTTTATAAACTCCTTTATTAAAAAGAATAGGAGCGTAAGACATAACTTTCTGCACACCACCAACGTTTTTAGCAATAGCCGAACCTGATTTTTTCAATCTTACTTCCCGTGCTACGAATGGATAATTTTTGTGAATAAATCCGGCATTATCAAGATTAAATGGAATTCTCCCTTCGTCTATATCTTTTTGGGAAGAGTTTTCAGTAAAAGGAGGGATCCAATTCCCGGCTGAATCGACACCCCGAATATCCCACAATTTAGGATGGGTTATTATCCAACCTTCATCATCGAACATAAAAGCATAGTTGCCCGATTTGTAGACGGGAAATACAGTTAAGTTTTTTTGATTGGGCATCACATGCTGAGTAAATTCCATTAGATGCCTATGATCCAGGGCGAGCATTACAATTCCGATGAATTTATTATTCGTATAAACAGGTGCAGCAAACCGAATTACACCTTGATACTTTTTTCCCTCAACAGCATTTTCAATTTCTTTTGTATTTCCCAACTGCTCTTTCTTTGTTACATAAAAACCAGTAAGGTGTGAAACATAAATCCCGTTTTTTTCTAATTTCGCAGTTTCATTGAAATAAGTTTCATTGCGATAAGTTGTATTTTGGGGATCTTTTACATTTTTAAAATTTTTACTTATTTGATTATTTATGATTTTTATTATTTCATTCCCCTTTGAATCTATAAACGAGATTTCTTTATAGAGAGGAATTATTTTTCTGACTTGCTCCGGTTTTTTATTAGTACCCCCTCTTGTCCAGATTTCAGATTTATGCAGCTTAGAAAACAGCAAGTAATTTTTTTCAGAAGGCGGCAATGTCTTTAAACTGAAAATATCATCTTCACATTCTCTTAAAAATATTTGGACAGAATTTGCAATTTGAACGGCCTGGAGTTCTAATGTTTTTTGAGTCTCCTTATCAATATCCGAAGTTATATGATCAACAATATCTTCTTTAGTGTTATTGAGATTTATTATTGTATATAAGGCAAAACCGGACAGAGGAATTAGTGAAACAACAAGAAATGCAAGAAGAAATTTTTTAAATATCCCGAAATGTGAAGTTGTTATATAACTGAAAAAGTTTTTTTGGAATTTAGATTCAGAACCATTATTTGGAGAGCTGCTATTATTCATTTTTAACTCTAGTATTTTACATTAGAGTTCCAGTTTATAATGTGAGTGATCGATAAACAGTTTTAAAATGTAATTTAGTAAATGTTTTTTAAAATTGATACTATAAATAAAAAAAAACGGTAGGCATTCGGTTGTCCTTCAAATGTCTATTCATAGACGTTCAAAGAACTTGGTCATAATACACCTTGCTTGAATTAATTTAATTCGAATTCAAAAGTATAAACTTGAACTAAGCGCCAGCCCCGATGCAACACTCGTAAAAGATTCTCCGCCTCTTATTTCCGTAAATAGTATCTGTCAAAATTATCCTCCCTTAAGATTAAATAAATTTTAGAATTTCTTCAATATCCCAAGAAATTATAACAAATCAAATAATAAGAAATAATATTTGACATAAAAGAGTTTCCTTTCTGTATTTAGATATTAACTGCTGAAGTTATTCAAATATTGTCATTCTGAACGGAACGAAGTGGAGTGCCTGTCCCGAATATGCATCCCGTATGAATATTTAATCCTTATATCCTACAACGGTTATACTGTAAATTCCATTCATGTTTTCTTTATAATCTTTTACAGCTTCAGAGGACAGGTTTTCATTAAGCAGTTCATCTGGAAGAGCTATTGCTTTAATTTTTTTAATCTCAACATTATCAAATCCAGTCTTCTTAATAATACCAAGATACTCTTCCTTTTTTAATGCACCGGAAACACAACCGGCATACATCTCTGCGGATTTTTTTAATTCATCGTTCATTTCTCCATCAACTACTATATCTGATACGCAAAAATGCGCTCCAGTTTTTAATATCCTGTAAATTTCAGAAAAAGCTTTCTGTTTATCCGGCACAAGATTAAGTACACAATTGCTTACAACAACATCCGCTGTATTATTTTCAAAAGGCATTTGTTCAATATCGCCTAAATGAAATTCAATATTCTCATATCCCAGCTTTGCTTTGTTCCCATTAGCTTTTTTTATCATTTCTTCTGTCATATCAAGACCAATTACCCTTCCTTCTTCACCTGCAATTGCTCTTGCAATAAACACATCATTGCCTGCCCCGGAACCAAGATCAACAACTGTATCACCTTTTTTAATCCCTGCAAATTCTGTTGGTAAACCGCATCCCAATCCCAGATCAGCTTCTGCAATGTATCCTTCAACCCCACTATACTCATCGTTCATTATTGCAGCAGTATTACTGCTCTCAGAACTGCCGCAGCAAGAAGTTCCACAGCATCCCTCAACTTTGGATGACCTGGCTATTTCTCCATATTTTTCTTTTACAACCTGTTTAATTTCATCTGACGTTATCATTTTCTTTCTCCGGTTTGTTATTATTCTTTTTACTTCCAGTACCTCCGCAGCAGCTTGTACTGCAGCATTCACTTCCCCTTTCTTCTTTTTCCCCGGACGCTTTTTTTTGTTCTTCTTGTTTTTCCATTTTTTACTCCTTCTTTATTTTTTAACAACAACCTATTTTTATAAAAAGTTTATCAAACGATGTCTTAGCTTTAATAAGATTTTTATTATTCACACAATAACAGATTTTCGGTCCGTCTATCTCACCTGTGATTAGTCCTACACGTTTCAATTCCTTTAAATGCTGGGAAACTGTTGCCTGGGCAAGTGGAAGCATGTCGACAAGACTCCCAACCATGCATGAATCCAATTCAGTAAGGATTTTTAATATTCTTATCCGTGCCGGGTGTGCAAGCGCTTTTGCAATGTCGGCAAGCCAGATATCTTCTTGCGTAAATTCTTCCTTCTTCGAAAATGCCATTTTTATTATACCTTAAATCGTTTATCGTAAACATACGATACATATTCTGGAAAGTCAAGTCTGGTAGGGTTCAGCAGTGCGAAATAATCTGCCTCAATTCAAAAGATTGCTTATCAATAACTGCTAAATTATTATTTATCTTCTCTTAATGCTTTTTTATTTGATAACTCAGTTGCACATCCTGCTGCTTTAATATTTGCTGGTCCAACTTCACCATGAAAATATTTTTTCTGGAAAAATAATGCGACATTAACCAATGCAATTAAAACCGGAACTTCAACCAAAGGTCCGATTACAGCCGCAAATGCTTCTCCTGAATTTATTCCAAACACTGCAATTGCTACTGCTATTGCTAACTCAAAATTATTGCTTGCCGCGGTAAATGATAACGTCGTAGTTTTTGAATAATCCGCTCCGACTTTTCTTCCCATATAAAATGAAACAAAGAACATTATTACAAAATAGAAGATTAATGGTATCGCAATCCGCACAACATCAAGTGGTATTTTAATAATGTATTCACCTTTAAGTGAGAACATTACAAAAATTGTAAACAATAACGCAATTAAAGTAATAGGACTGATCTTTGGTATAAATTTCTTTTCATACCATTCTTTTGATTTGACTTTTAACATCACAAACCGTGTTATCATACCGCCAAAAAACGGAATGCCAAGATATATCAAAACACTTTCAGCTATTTGCCCGATTGTTATATCAACAGTAAATGTTTGTAATCCTAACCACCTTGGAAAAATCGTTAAAAAGATATAAGCATAGACAGAAAAGAATAAAACCTGGAAAATAGAATTGAATGCAACTAAACCCGCCGCATATTCGGTATCTCCTTTTGCAAGCTCGTTCCATACAATTACCATCGCAATACATCGGGCAAGCCCTATCATAATTAAACCCGCCATATACTCCGGATAATCCTGCAAAAAAATTATAGCAAGGAAAAACATAAGCAACGGTCCGATTATCCAGTTCTGTATAAGTGACAGAGATAGAATTTTTAAATTTCTAAACACTTCGGAAAGTTCTTCATATTTCACCTTTGCGAGAGGTGGGTACATCATCAGTATCAACCCTATTGCGATAGGAATATTTGTGGTGCCTGATTGAAAATTATTCCAGAAGTCAACTATTCCGGGGAATATGAAACCTGAAACGACTCCTGCAATCATTGCAGCAAAAATCCAGAGTGTTAAATATCTATCTAAGAATGAAAGCCGTTTTGTTGCCAATGATATTATTATTCCTCTTCTTCAACTTTAAAAATAAATTCATTAATCCACTCTTCTATTTTATTCTTTACCTGCTCCCTTATAACTCTCGTCCCGGCTAATTTATCTTCATAAGTACCTACCTGCTGCATACTTCATATCTATCAATGGTTTCCACCTTTGCATAGTCACTTTTTACCAATTCAAAATCTCCAATCCAAAAATCTAATTGACTTAAGATTGCTGGGATCCTTTGATCCTCCGGTCTTTGGTTTATTTTATAGTTAACCCATCTGCCTTCTCTATCTTCTGAAATAAAGCTCGCTTTTTTTAATATGCTTAAATGTTGGGATACAGTAGATGTGGCTAGTTGTAAAACTTCAGTAATTTCACAAACACAAAGTGGTTTTATTTGAAGCATTTTCAGGATACGAAGGCGGTTTTTGTCTGAAAGTGCCTTAAATATATTTATGGAATCTTTCATATACCCATTTCGTCTTTTATCGAAATATAATCAATGAGATTAAAAATTACAAGGTGTACAAACTTATATGATGAATGACCATAAATGACCTGACCATTACCCGTTCATCTATGAGAATCCTAAAATTGGTAAAAACCTTCAATCTTAGTTCAATTTCTGTAACATTATGATACAAAGAGGGAAAGAACGGCTTTTTAAATATGGATAACTTTTGGTGGCTGTGGATTATTAGCCAATCGTAATTATTAAATATACCAATTCCCATTTTTTGGCAGACATTTTTTGTAGGCTTTTGACCTTATCCACAACTCCGTTCCTCCTCCAGTATAACTCCAAGGTAACTCCAAGGTAACTCCAAGGTAACTCCAAGCTACCCCAAAGTAAACAGAACCCAAAAACGTTTAGTATACCTTCGCCATTTCTCCTTCCAACAAATGACCATAATTGACTAAAAATGACAACTAGATGACAATTCAACAATTTAGCAATTTAACAGTTCAACATTTTTTAATTATTCTATTTAAAATTTAATTCTTATATTTTTATCAAAAATAAAAAGAAATTTATGAATGCTTTAGAAGAACATTTTGAACCCTTCAGAAAGAATATAGTTGGAATCGATCATTATTTTAATTCGCCGTACGGTGAGAAGAAAATTATCTATGCAGACTGGATAGCAAGCGGAAGGTTATATTACCCGATTGAAAAAGAAATGCTAGAGACTTATGGGCCGCTAGTAGGGAATACTCATTCCGAGTCGAGTGAAACCGGAAGTGCGATGACTCAGGCTTATCAAAATGCGCATAAAATTATTAAAGAACATGTAAATGCGGGGAGTGAATGACGTTATAATTACAGGTGGTTCCGGTATGACAGGGATGGTTAATAAATTTCAAAGGATTTTAGGACTGAAAGTTCCCGAGCAATTAAGAGCTTATTTAAGGCTTCCCGCAGATTTAAAACCGGTGGTGTTTGTTACTCATATGGAACACCATTCAAATCATACTTCATGGCAGGAAACAATAGCAGATGTAGTTGGTATTGAACCGGACGAAAAAGGATTAGTAAATGTTGATGATTTGAAGAGAAAACTAGAAATATACAAAGACAGAAAGTTGAAGATAGGGGCGTTTACTGCATGTTCAAATGTTACCGGAATTGAAACCCCGTATCATGAATTAGCAAAAATCATGCATCAGAACGGGGGATACTGCTTTGTAGATTTTGCTTGTTCAGCGCCATATGTAAAAATCAATATGCATCCTGAGGAACCTCTTGAGAGGTTAGATGCAATATTCTTTTCTCCGCATAAATTCTTAGGAGGCCCAGGTACTCCGGGAGTTTTAATATTTGATTCGGAATTGTATCATAATAAAATTCCGGATAATCCGGGAGGAGGAACGGTTGACTGGACAAATCCATGGGGGCAGCATAAGTTTATATCAAATATTGAATTACGGGAAGATGGCGGTACACCTCCTTTTTTACAGACAATAAAAGCTGCTCTCTGCATTGAGTTAAAAGAAGAATTAAATGAAGATAATATGAGGAAAAGGGAAGAGGAACAGCTAAAAATAATCTTCGATGAATTAAGAAAAGTTCCCGGTTTGCACATTTTAGCAGATAATATAGAAAAAAGATTAGGTGCTGTTTCGTTTTATATCGATAATATTCATTATAACTTAATAGTAAAAATATTAAACGACAGATTTGGAATTCAGGTAAGAGGCGGCTGTTCATGTGCCGGAACTTATGGTCATTATTTACTTCATGTCGATCCGGGTAAATCAAAAGATATAACGGATAAAATTGATCACGGTGATTATTCGGAAAAACCGGGCTGGGTAAGGATGTCAATTCATCCAACTATGACAAATGATGAAATATATTTTATTTGTGATTCTATTAATCAAACTGTCAAAAATATTTCTTCCTGGGAAAAGGATTACCATTATAATTCTTCAAAAAATGAATACTTTAATTTGAATGATAATAACGCTCTAACTCAGATTTCCAAATCTGAGCAGTTTCTTTAATGCTAATTCGTGTTAATTTGTGACTTGTTCCCCCTTTTAAATTTTGAATTTAATTCATTGTTGTTTATTTGTTTTTTGTCCTTTGTTTATTGGCATTTTCCTTTGTGTTCCTTGGTGCTCTCAGTGCCTTGTGGTAAAATTTCCCCCAATTCTCAAAAATGATAATTCCATAAATCATTCCTTAAATATTTTATCTTATTTGATAAAAATACTGCAAATAATTTAGATTTTAATCGAAAAAGGGGTTGGTATAGAAGTTGGCTCAATGCATCGAAATTTTTCAAATCATATAATTTATATTTTTAAGGGCTTATTGTGGAAAGAAAAAAAGTAACTATCGATGGAAACGAAGCGGCGGCTTATGTTGCCTTTCATACTAACGAAGTAATAGCAATTTATCCGATCACACCGTCATCAAATATGGGAGAATGGTGCGATGCGTGGTCAGCACAAAATAAAAAGAATATTTGGGGAGAAATCCCTTCGGTAAGTGAGCTCCAGAGTGAGGGTGGAGCATCGGGAAGCGTTCATGGTGCATTACAGACAGGCGCTTTAACTACAACGTTTACGGCTTCACAGGGTCTTCTTTTGATGATACCTAATATGTTTAAAATAGCCGGAGAATTAACATCGACCGTATTTCATGTATCGGCAAGGTCAATAGCGGCACAAGCTTTATCCATATTCGGAGATCATAGTGATGTAATGGCAGCGAGGCCAACCGGATTCGGTCTTCTTTCTTCGAATTCAGTGCAGGAAGTAATGGATTTTGCATTAATTGCCCAAGCTGCAGCGCTTGAATCAAGAATTCCTTTTGTACATTTTTTTGATGGTTTTAGAACTTCTCATGAAGTAATGAAAATAGAACAGCTTACAATTGAAGACATGAAAGCGATGATTGATGATGAACTTGTAATAGCTCATCGTAAAAGAGCATTATCTTCGGATCATCCTGTTATAAGAGGAACTGCCCAGAACCCTGATGTTTATTTCCAGGGTAGAGAAACAGTTAATTCCTATTATATTAAAGCTCCGGATATTGTTCAAAACCAAATGGACAAATTTGCAAAGTTAGTCGGACGTCAATATCATTTGTTTGATTATGTAGGGGCTCCGGATGCAGAGAGAATTATTGTAATGATGGGTTCGGGAGCTGATGCTGCAGAAGAAACAGTTAATTATCTTCAAAATAAAGGAGAGAAAGTAGGGTTATTGAAAGTAAGGTTATACAGACCTTTTTCAATTGATCATTTCATAAGTGCACTTCCGTCAACCACAAAGGTAATTTCAATATTAGACAGAACGAAAGAACCCGGAGCATCGGGAGAACCTCTCTACCTTGATGTTGTTAATGCGATTTCTGAAAAACATATATCAGGTGAGTTACCCTTTAGTTATCCCAAAATAGTCGGCGGCCGTTACGGTCTTTCTTCAAAAGAATTTACGCCAGCAATGGTAAAAAGCATATTTGACAATGCTAATAATGAGAAACCTAAAAATCACTTTACATCGGGGATTAAAGATGATGTAACAAATACGAGCATTGATTATGATGAACAATTTTCTGTAGAAGATAAAGAAACATTCAGAGGCAAGTTTTACGGTTTAGGAGCTGATGGTACGGTAGGTGCTAACAAAAACTCAATCAAAATTATTGGTGAAGGTACAGACAATTTTGCTCA
The DNA here is from genome assembly GCA_963848195.1 of uncultured Ignavibacteriales bacterium. GTDB lineage: Bacteria > Bacteroidota > Ignavibacteria > Ignavibacteriales > Ignavibacteriaceae > CAVQBP01. Next base: position 334,430 of record CAWKCY010000006.1, read on the forward strand.
GGGTTATTTTGTTTATGATTCAAAGAAATCAGGATCAACTACAGTATCACATCTTCGATTCGGTCCCAAACCAATAAAATCGAGCTATTTAATACATAAAGCCGATTTTGTTGCATGTCATCAGCAGGGATTCCTTGAAAAAATGGATATGCTTGAAGATGCAGCCGAAGGCGCAACATTTCTGTTGAATACCCAGGTTCCTCCGGATGAAGTCTGGGATTCATTGCCGGAGAAGGTTCAAAAAGATCTTATTGATAAAAAGATGAGCTTATTTGTAATAGATGCATATAAGGTAGCCGGCGATACAGGAATGGGAGTAAGAATAAATACGATAATGCAGACGTGTTTTTTTGCAATTTCGAAAATCTTTCCAAAGGATGAAGCGATTGCAATGATTAAAAATTCTATTAAGAAGACATACGGAACCAAAGGAGATAAAATAGTTCAGATGAACTTTAATGCAGTTGATCAGACTCTGGAAAACCTGCATGAAGTAAAAATACCGGAAACCTTAACAAGCAAAAAGAAATTGCAGGCTGCAGTTATTGGTGATAACATTCCTGAGTTCGTTCAGGAAGTCACTGCGCAAATTATTGGGGGACATGGTGATCAAATACCGGTGAGCAAGATGCCTATTGACGGAACATTCCCGGTTGGAACGGCAGCTTATGAAAAGAGGAATATTGCACTCGAAGTTCCAGTATGGGATGATGAAGTTTGTATCCAATGTAATAAATGTGTTATTGTATGTCCTCATGCAACGATCAGAGCAAAAGTATTCGATGAGAAAGAATTAAAGAATGCACCTTCAACGTTTAAGTTCACAAAATATAAAGCGAAAGATTACGGCGAAGGGATGATGTATTCACTTCAAGTTGCAGTTGAAGATTGCACCGGCTGCGGAATTTGCGTTGATATATGCCCTGCAAAAAATAAAAAAGAGACGAAATTAAAAGCAATAAATATGCATGAGCAGATTCCGCTGAGAGAGCAGGAAAGTAAAAACTGGGATTATTTCTTAACATTACCTGAACTTGACAGAACCAAAGTAAGCGTTACTAAAGTAAAAGATTCTCAATATTTACAGCCGTTATTTGAATTTTCCGGTGCATGTTCAGGATGCGGTGAAACACCATATGTGAAATTAGTGAGCCAGTTATTCGGGGACAGATCAGTAATTGCAAATGCTACAGGCTGCTCCTCAATTTACGGGGGGAATCTACCGACAACGCCCTGGACTATGAATAAAGATGGGAGAGGACCTGCATGGTCAAATTCTCTGTTTGAAGATAACGCTGAATTCGGATATGGATTTAGACTAGCTATTGATAAACACAATCTGCAGGCAAAAAATATTCTGAAAAGACTTTCAAATGAGATAGGACAGGACCTTGTGGAGAGTCTTATAAACGCTGATCAGAAAGATGAGGCAGGTATTTATGAGCAGAGAGAAAGGGTAGAAGCTTTAAATAAAAAATTAAATGACTTAGTAAGTACAAACGGAAAAGAAAATATAAATGACATAAAACATTTATTAAGCCTTTCGGATTATCTTGTAAAGAAATCGGTTTGGATTATGGGCGGTGACGGATGGGCTTATGATATAGGTTACGGCGGATTAGATCATGTTCTTGCTTCAGGCAGAAATGTAAATGTATTGGTTCTGGATACAGAAGTATATTCAAATACCGGCGGTCAGATGTCGAAATCAACACCACGCGCTGCTGTTGCTAAATTCGCTGCTGCTGGAAAACCGGGAGCGAAAAAGGATCTGGGATTGATGGCAATGTCTTACGGAAATGTATATGTAGCAAAAGTAGCTATGGGTTCAAATGATACGCAGACACTCAAGGCATTTCTTGAAGCTGAAGCTTATGATGGTCCATCACTTATAATTGCATACAGTCACTGTATCGCACATGGAATCAATATGGGAACCGGAATGCAGAATCAGAAAGCTGCAGTTGATTCCGGTCATTGGCAATTATACCGTTATAATCCTGATTTAAGCAAAGAAGGTAAAAATCCGTTCAAGCTTGAATCAAAAGGATTGAAGATTCCATTAAAGGATTATGCTTATATGGAAACCCGGTATAAAATGCTGACCAAGACACACCCCGAACGTGCCGAGCAATTGCTTAAAGAAGCACAGAAGGATGTTGTTGATAAATGGAAGACTTATGAAGGAATGAATGCAGGCAGTTCCAGTGCACCCAAAGAATAGTTGATCCCATTGAGTAATGGAATTACTTGCCGTTGGATTTATCCAACGGATAACCTGAAACAAAGGTTAACACCGGACTTTCAGTCCGGTGTACATGCTTGAAAATAATTTGCTGCCTTATTGAAAATGGTAAGGCAGCCTTTTTAAAAGTTAAATAGAGGGCAAAAAAATGAATGAAAATATTGAAAATGCTGGTATACCGTTAATCGGTGAAAAATTTCCCGAATTAACAGTACAAACAACCATGGGGAAAATTAATTTACCAAATGATTATAAAGACAAATGGATAGTTCTTTTTAGTCATCCTGCAGATTTTACACCTGTTTGTACAACAGAGTTTGTAGCTTTTGCAAAAAGAAATAATAAGTTCAAACAGCTTAATGCAGAACTTATAGGTTTATCAATCGACCAGGTATTTTCACATATTAAGTGGATTGAATGGATAAAAGAGAAATTGAATGTTGAAATTCCGTTTCCGGTTATTGCTGATCATACCGGAAAAGTTGCGACAAAGTTAGGAATGATACATCCCGGAAAAGATGCCAATACTGTTAGAGCTGTTTTTGTTATTGATCCCAAGGGTATAATTCGATTGATGATTTATTATCCGCAGGAAATCGGAAGACAGGTAGATGAAATTTTGAGAGCCTTAAATGCTTTACAAGTATCAGACGCAAAGAAAGTCGCAATGCCTGAGAACTGGCCAAATAATGAATTAATAGGTGACAAAGTTATTATCCCTCCGCCAAAAGATATATCCGGAGCAGCGGAAAGATTAAAGAAAGAACAAGGCTATGATTGGTGGTTCACTTTCAAGAATCTGAATTGATTGAATGAAAAATAAATAATAATGACTGAATTGTCTACAAAATGACCAATGACCAATGACCAATGACTAATGACTAATGACAATGACCATCCAATGAAACCGAACTTGACTTTTTAAAAATGGTATTTAATATAATTATAGGAAAAATAATATGGATCTAACAACAAAGTATCTGGGGCTTGATTTAAAAAATCCGATAGTGCCTTCAGCGGGACCTTTAACAGACAAGGTCGATAAAATCAAAACATTAGAAGATGCGGGCGCAGCCGCTGTAGTTTTATATTCTTTATTTGAAGAAGAAATTGAACATGACCAGCTTGAGCTTTATCATCATACAACAGATAACCAGGAGCGTTATTCTGAAAGTGTTGATTTCTTTCCGGAACCATTTGTTTATAAAACAGGCCCGGAAGAATATTTAAATCATATTCAGAAAACGAAATCAGCTGTTGATATCCCGGTGATTGCAAGCTTGAACGGCAAATCGCTTGGGGGCTGGATTGAATATGCTAGAAAAATTGAACAGGCAGGAGCCGATGCACTTGAATTAAATATCTATATGCTCGCAACAGATTCTAAAAAGTCTTCCAGCGATATTGAAAAATTGTATATAGATATTGTCAAAGAAGTAAAACTTAACGTTAATATTCCTATTGCCGTTAAAATGCATCCATTTTTCAGTTCAGTTTCAAATATGGCGGAAGAATTCGTGAATGTAGGTGCAGATGGATTAGTTTTATTTAACCGTTTTTATCAGCCGGATATAGATCTTGAGAAATTGGAAGTTGTACCGACCGTACTTTTAAGCACTCCGATGGATATGAGATTACCTTTAAGGTGGATTGGCATTTTATATGGAAGAATAAAAGCGGATTTAGCTGCAACAAGTGGAATTTCAAATGAAAAAGATGCATTAAAAATGATAATGGCAGGTGCAACTGTAGTGCAGATGCTCTCATCACTTTTAAAATTCGGAGCAAATCATATAACAGAAGTACTAACTAATATGATATACTGGATGGAAGTAAATGAATACGAATCACTTGAACAGATGCGCGGAAGCATGAGCCATTTGAAAACTGCTAACCCATCGGAGTTTGAGCGGGCAAATTATATGAAAATGCTTCATTCCTACAAATAGCATTAATGTATTGATATTATTGATTTAAGATTAGGTAAATATAATTTAATTTATAATAGATGAATTTAACAGAAACCCTTTCGAAGAAATTCAATTTGGATTTTAGTCTTCTTGATGAATTTTATGATATGTGCTTTATTATTTCAAGTGATTTTGAAATATTGAATTACAATAAGGCATTTTATAAAATAATCAATATAGACGGACACGATGTAAAAGGAGAAAATTTTTTTAATTTAATAGCTCAACCTTATAGAGAAAAAGCTCACATTTTTTTCCAGAAATGCAAAAAAGATAATGATAGTAAGAATTTTATTACTAAATTTAATATATCGAATAAAAATTACGATATAGATTTATTTGTTTCCCCGTCCGAGAAAGAATCTTTAGCAAAAGATAAGAACTTATTTGTAGTTGCCAGAGATATAACAGAAGAAAGAAAAAAAGAATTAGATCTTTTAAGATTCTACAATATTGCTGAAAAAACGATATTCCCATTAGCTATAACAAACCTGGAAGGGAATTTAGTTTATGTTAATCCGGCATTTCTTGTAGCAAGCGGTTATTCGAAACAAGAAGTTTTAGGAAAGAACCCCAACATTTTCGGGAGCGGAAGGCAATCTAAAAAGTTCTGGAAGAAAATGTGGGATACGGTAAGAAGCGGAAAAGTTTGGGTTGGTGAAGTTGAAAACAAAAGAAAAAACGGCGAGCCGTATTATGCGCAGTTGATGATATCTCCAATTATTGATCAAAATCGAGAAGTAACGGGATTTTTTGGAATACACAGAGATTTATCGGATAAAAAATTATTGGAGAAGCAGCTGGTGCATACGCAAAAAATGGAAAGCATAGGTACTCTTGCTGCCGGTGTCGCCCATGAAGTTGGGAACCCTTTGGCTTCCATTTCTGCTTTGGTTCAGGTTATCTTAAGAACTACGGATGATCTTTTTATAAAAGAGAAATTGGAATTAGTCAAAGGTCAGGTTACAAGAATTTCAAAAATAATTAGAGACCTGGTTGATTTTTCCCGTCCTTCTAATTATGAATTAAAATTGACCGACATAAATCAGGTTCTAACTGAATCGATTAATATTACCCGAGTAGGAAAAAAAGCAAAAGATATTGAATTTGAAATTCATTTAGATGAAACGATTCCTTTGTTTCCTTTTGTTCCTGATCAAATAGAACAGGTTTTCTTAAATATACTTTTAAATGCTGTTGATGCGATAGTTGAAAAAGAAATTTATGATAGCGATAAAAAAATTGTTGTAAGTTCGGAAAAGGATGATGATTATATTACGATAATATTTACCGATTCAGGTAAAGGGATGACAGACGAGGAATTAAGTAAAGTATTCGAACCTTTCTTTACAACAAAAAGAGAGGGTATCGGAACCGGGCTAGGGCTCTGGATAAGCTACGGCATAATAAAAAGTTTTGAAGGTGAAATCTTTGTTAAAAGTGAATTTGGAGTAGGCTCAACTTTTACAATTAAATTACCATTTAACAGGAAGATTTAAAATGGCAGAAAAGATTTTAATAGTTGATGATGAAAAAATAATACGTGAATCTCTTTCCTACATTCTTAAAAAGGAAGGATATGATGTTGAAGAAGCTGAGAATGGTTTAGTAGCATATGAAATGCTTCTAAAGAATTCTTTTGATCTTGTTGTAACAGACCTTGAGATGCCTAGTATGAAGGGGATTGAATTACTTGAGAAAATAAAACAGGTAAATATTCAAACATCTGTAATAATTATTACAGCTTTCGGTTCCTTAAACACAGCTATTTCGGCTTTAAGAAACGGAGCCAGCGACTATATCCTAAAACCTGTTGAGTTTGATGAAATTATTTTAAAGATCAAAAAACTCTTTGAAGTTAGAAATCTTTTGCTTGAAAACAGGATATTAAGGAATGAAATTCAAAGACATTATGATTTTGAAAATATAATCGGGAAAAGTCCTGCAATAAGGAAGATATACGATATGATCCAGGCTGTATCCGAAACGGATAGCACAGTTTTGATCATGGGTAAAAGCGGTACAGGAAAAGAACTGGTAGCACGAGCCCTTCACTATAACAGTAACAGAAAGAATAAGCCTTTTGTTGCATTTAATTGTGGAGCCATTGCCGAAAACCTTGTTGAAAGTGAATTATTCGGGCATAAGAAAGGGGCATTTACAGGAGCTGTTTATGATAAAGAAGGTTTTGTAAAAGCTGCCGATAAAGGAACACTTTTTCTTGATGAAATAAGTGAAATGCCTTTGCAACTCCAGGTAAAATTTCTGCGGGTTCTTCAGGAAAAAGAGTTTTCTCCAGTTGGGCAGACTTCAACAGTAAAAGTTGATGTTAGAATAATTGCTTCAACTAATAGGGATTTAATTGAAGAGATTAAAGCAGGAAATTTTCGTGAAGACCTTTACTACAGATTAAATGTAATTGAGATTCAGCTTCCATCTTTAAAAGAGAGAGAGGAAGATATTCCTCTCCTTGCTGACCATTTCCTTGACAAATATAGAAAGGAAATGAATAGAAATATTAAAGGATTTGATACGGAATCAATGCACGTACTTTTGAGTCATGAATGGAAGGGAGAAATTAGAGAGCTTGAAAATATTGTTGAAAGAGCAGTAATATTCTGTAAAAAAGATTTTATAACTATAAATGATTTACCGGATTCTTTCAGGGAAATAAAACTTTCAAGAATTAATTCGACCGGTTCCTTAGAAAGTTCAGTAAGGAATTTTGAAAGAGAATTTATCTTAAAAGTTTTAGATAGTAATGAACATGACAAAGATCTAACCGCCAAGCAGCTTCAAGTGGGTCTTTCAACGTTGTATAGGAAGTTGAAAGAACTAGATATAAAAGCCTAAACCCCCATGTTAAATTCCAAATAACAAAAGACAAATAACAAATAAAATTCAAAACTCAAATTCAAAATATCAAACACCATAATATGAGGTTTTTGAATTTCGGGATTTGTTAATTGGTTATTATTTGTTTTTTGTTATTTGTTTATTGGAATTTCTTTCCCCTGAGGGTTCTCAAGTTTATGAAAACTATTTTCACGAGCAAGAAATAAGACTTTTATGTCGTTTTCTCAGATTTGAAAATAATATGATTTTAGCTTTTTTAAGACTTATTTGAAAGAAAACGATGCTGTAGGAATATCAAAACAATTTGGCACATAAATAGTTAAATAAATCAGGCAAATTTATACTTGTTTAACTTGGGATATGAAGAAAATAATATTATATAGTGCGGATTTTACAATGAGTTTCAGTCTTTTGATGTATTTAAAGGACAGGTACAATATTACAGTCAGCACAGACCAGGACGACCTGCTTAAAATAGTCAAATGTACTGATTTTAATTTAGTGTTAATAGATATGGAACCTTCCGAAAGAATGGAAAAATTATGTGAGGAGATTAAAGTTGTTAACCCGGATGTTCCAATAGTTTTAATTTATGTTTATAAAAATCAGAATAAAGAATTCGACATAAAGATTAGAAAATTTGCAGACACAATTTTCTACAAACCATTTGACCTCAATGAAGTGACCAAAGAACTTTCTAGCCTTACCGGCACATTTAATTAATTTCCATTCAATCATCCATCCATCCAATTCTCCACCATTCCATCAACTAAATGTCGTCTACAATAAATGACCAATGACCAATGACTAATGACCAATTTATGCTTCTTATATATAAAAATCGAAAAAATAATGTTTCCCATTATTGAGAAATCGATCTGATTTCTATATAATTATTCAACAAATAATAATAATAATATCGGCATACTCTTTGACAAAATAAAAGGACTTCAGTGAAAAAAGTTGATTAACAATATAAATATTCTGAGGAAACGATTATGAAAAATTTATTGCTCTACATTTTGTTTATTTTTTCGGTAGTAGCTCTTTATGGAATTGCCTTTTCTTTTTAATAAGGTTAATCTTAAAAGAATAAAAAAACAATTCTTATATAGACCTTCATCAATAAAATTTAAAACTCGACAATTTTATCACAATTTACGTACTGATTATTATGGTTTTTGGCAATGTTAGACAGTTTAGAAGAAAAAATAATTTAGTTTATTTTTTTTATGTTCTTGTTTACTTATTTATCCTTCCGACAAATATCTTTCCTCAAAGCAATGATGACTGTCTAACTTGCCATAGTGATAATACATTAACAACAGAGAGAAACGGGAAGGAAGTATCCCTCTTTGTTGATCAAAAGGTTTTTGATCATTCAGCACACGCAAAACTTCAATGTATATCATGCCATACCGGATTTGACCCGGATGAAATGCCGCATAAAGCTAATATTCAGCCGATAAATTGTGAATCATGCCATACCAATGCGCCAATTCTTCATCCGTTTCACCCCCAGATGATAAATGCAAATGGTATAGATGGCAGTAAGGATGTAAACTGTAAAGGATGTCATGGTACGCATGATATAATATCTCCAAAAGTCGCCGGATCAAAATTTAGCTCTGTTAATATCGTGAATGCCTGTGGAAGCTGTCATCCTGATAAAGAAAAAGAGTTTGCAACTTCAGCTCATGCAAATGGTTTAAGAGAAGGAGTAAAAGGTGCACCTAATTGTTTTACCTGTCATAAAAACAGGATTGTTTCTCTTACTTCTTCAAAAGACAGTACTCAAATTAAAATAAATCAAGAAAAACTCTGTCTATCATGTCATCTCGATAATCCCGATATTAGATCTAGAACTGCTCCTTCGGCAGGATTTATTTCATCTTATACAGAAAGTGTTCATGGCAAAGAATTACTGGCGGGGAATGGGAAAGCTGCAAATTGCGTTAATTGCCATACAGCTCATGAAGTAAAAGCACCGGGTGATCCCACATCAACGGTAAATAGATTTAACATACCTAATACTTGCGGACAATGCCATAGCAATATTGAAAAAGAATATAAAGAAAGCGTACACGGGGTTGCGGTTCTGCAAAAGGGAAGCAGCGACGCCCCCGTGTGCGTTAATTGTCACGGCGAACATAATATTCTGAAACCAAGCAATCCACTTGCCCCCACATCAAACGCAAATGTTTCAAAAGAAGTTTGTTCACGTTGTCATGCTTCTATTACATTAGCTACAAAATATGGATTAAATCCAAATCGCTTATCAACATTTAATAATAGTTATCACGGGTTAGCTTTACAGGGTGGTGCTACAACAGTTGCAAATTGCGGTAGCTGTCATGGAGTTCATCTTGATACTACCTCCTGATAATCCCAAATCTTCTGTTTTTCATAGGCAATCTTGAAAAGACTTGTGGAAAATGTCACCCGGGTGCTAATAAAAATTTTAGTGTGGGTGATATACATGCTACCAAAAAAGAAAAATCGGATCCAATACTTTATTGGATATCGCTTGATTTACATTTTAATGATTGTTTCTGTTATCGGTGCGATGCTGCTGCATAATATTTTTGATTTCTTGAAAAAAGCAAAAATTAAAAAATTGAAGCAGATGGGGTATATTGTTCAGGAAAAACACAGTCATGCTCTGTACCTAAGAATGAATGTTAATGAGAGAATTCAGCATCTATTATTTACAATCAGCTTTATTGTACTTGTAATTACAGGATTTATGCTCCAGTTCCCCAATTCATGGTGGGTATCTCATATTCGGAATGTAGTTGAAAATGCTTTCGAGTATCGCAGTTTACTGCATCGAATAGCTGCCGTAATTATGATAGGAACAAGCTTATATCATATTTATTATATTTTATTTACTGATAGGGGAAAACAGTTAATAAGGGATTTATTACCTAAAAGACAAGATTTCTTTGATGCAATTGGAGTCGCCAAATTTAATTTAGGTTTATCAAAAGAAAAACCAATGCTGGATCGTTTTAGTTATATTGAAAAAGCCGAATATTGGGCCCTTATCTGGGGGACTATAATAATGTCTGCAACCGGGTTTGTAATGTGGTTTGATAATACTTTCATTGGATTATTCACTTTATTCGGCTGGGAAATTGCCAGAACAATTCATTATTATGAAGCATGGTTAGCTACTTTGCGATAATAGTTTGGCATTTTTATTTTGTAATCTTTAATCCTGATATTTATCCGATGAATACATCCTGGATTACTGGAAATATTACTGAAGAAGAGATGGCTGAAGAACATCCTGCAGAATTAGATAGAATAAAAAAACAAGAGGCAGATTCAGAAGAAGAGAACAATGAAACCGGCAATGTTTAAAGCCCTGGTCGATCCGGTATAATTATTTAGATTTTTATGCAATAATATTTGCATATAAGTAAATCTTTTAATAATTTTTTCATATAATTATCAGCTTAATGAAAAAGATTTTTCCACTATCTTTCTACAATCCAATTACATTAATCGGCTCAGCTATAGCCGTAATTAGTTTTGGATTGATTCTCTTCCTTATGATTTTGGAAGCGTTAACATCAAATCCAAAACCCTATATGGGGATTATCGCATTTGTAATTTTACCCGGATTCTTAATTATAGGTTTAATCTTAATTGCATTCGGAATAATCAGGGAGCATAGAAGGGAAAGACAGGGGAAGATAAGAGGGGAGCATTTTCCGGTTATTGATCTGAATAATCCCAGACATCGGTCAGCTTTAACATTCTTTTCAGTAGGGACAATACTTCTATTATTATTTTCTGCCTTTGGAAGTTTTAAAGCGTATGAATATACAGACTCAAATCAATTCTGCGGAACCATTTGCCATTCTGTAATGACACCTGAATATACTGCATATCAGAATTCTCCCCATGCAAGGGTTGATTGCGTTAAATGTCATATTGGACCGGGAGCCGGCTGGTATGTTCGATCAAAACTTTCAGGAGCTTATCAAGTTTATTCTGTTATTTTTAAGAAATATCAGCGTCCGATTCCTACACCAATCAGTAACTTAAGACCGGCAAGAGAAACATGCGAGCAGTGTCATTGGCCTAATGTATTCTATAATGAGAAAAAACATGTAAATACGTATTACCTATCGGATAAAGAAAACTCTACAATGATTTTAACCCTTTTAATGAAAATCGGCGGAGGGAATGAAGTAACCGGAGTAACTTCAGGAATACATTGGCATATGAATATAGCAAATGAAATTACTTACCTGTCAACTGATTCGGCACGACAGGTGATTCCTTGGGTTAAAGCAAAATCTCTATTGACAGGAAAAGAGACAATATATAAAAGTACAGAAGCTCAATTAAATGATGAGCAGATAAAGAATGGGGAAAAAAGAGTAATGGATTGTATCGATTGCCATAATCGTCCTTCCCATATATATCATCCTCCAGCCCAATCAGTTAACGAAGAGATGGCCGCAGGTTTAATAAATCCGGAATTACCATATATAAAAAGTGTAGCTGTAAATGCTCTTGAAGGGAGTTATTCTACCAAACCGATTGCATTAGACAGCATCAAATTAACTGTAGAGGATTTTTATAAGAATAAATTTCCTCATATTGATTCCACAAAAAACTTAGATATAGAAAAAGCTATTGTGCAAATTCAGGGAATATACCAGAGAAATTATTTTCCTGAGATGAACGTAAGCTGGAAAAAATTTCCGAATAATCTGGGTCATTTATATTCACCCGGCTGTTTCAGATGTCACGATGGAAAACATGTAAGTGCAGATGGTAAAGTAATATCGAGAGACTGCAGCGTATGCCATACAATATTAGCAGAGCAATTCGGAAATAATCAACCTAATATATCATTAACAGGTTTAACGTATAAGCATCCTGTCGATATTGGTGATTCCTGGCAGGAAACAGCCTGCAGCGATTGTCATTCAAGTAACTAGAGGGAACATAAAATAATGAATAACACTATACCTAGTGGAGTTCATAAGAGGCGTGATTTCCTAAAATATTTTCTATCCGCCGGCTTATTCGGATTAGGGGGAATAATACTATATCCACTTCTAGCATATCTTAAACCACCCAAACAAAGTGAAGTAGAAGTATCAAGTGTATCTGCAGGTAAACTTGGGGATATAAATGAAGGAAGCGGAAAAATAATTAAATTCGGCAGCAAACCTGTTCTTCTTCTCCGGACACCGGATAATAAACTTAAAGCATTTTCGGCAGTCTGCACCCACCTTGGATGTACTGTTCAATATAGAAACGATATGGGATTGATTTGGTGTGCCTGTCATAATGGTAAATATGATTTGAACGGCCGTAATGTTGCAGGGCCACCCCCAAAGCCCCTTGAGGAATACAGGGTTATAGTTAAAGGAGAGGAAGTTTTCGTTTCAAAAACAGCTTGAGATAAAAAGATGAACAATTTTTTTAGAAGCATCTATCTCTGGATTGATGAGAGAGTTAAATTGGGGAGTCTCGTCGAATTTATGGGGAAAAAGTATGTGCCTATTCACCGTCATTCTGTGTGGTACTATTTCGGGGGAGTTTCACTTTTTTTATTTATTATCCAGGTAATAACTGGAATATTACTCCTTTTTTATTATAAAGCCAGCACCGATTTAGCATTTGAAAGTGTTCAGTTTATTATGTCTAAAGTCCAGTTCGGATGGCTAATCCGTTCAATACATGCATGGGCTGCGAATTTATTTATCTTTTCCGTATTTATTCATATGTTCAGTGTTTTTTTCGAAAAAGCATACAGAAAACCCCGAGAAATTACCTGGATAACGGGGGCTTTAATGTTTTTTCTGGCGCTCGGGTTTGGATTTAGCGGATATTTACTTCCATGGAATCAATTATCTTTTTTCGCTACCAAAGTGGGTTCTGATATAGTTGGTGCAATTCCGTTAATAGGAGACCCAATTAAAATATTTATGCGGGGAGGCGATGATATTACCGGTGCAACTCTTTCCCGTTTGTTCGGATTTCATGTAGCATTGTTTCCAGGTATTTTTACATTTCTCTTATTAATTCATTTAGTGCTCGTACAGAGGCAGGGAATGAGTGAGCCGTTAGAATTTGAAGTTAAGCCCCTTGCTGAAAAAAAGAAGATGCCTTTCTTCCCTAATTTTATGCTCCGTGATTTACTTCTCTGGTTGATTGTTCTTAATATCTTAGCAATTCTTGCTGTCTTTCTTCCCGCTGAATTGGGTATTAAAGCTGATCCTTTTGCTTCAGCACCGGCCGGAATTAAACCGGAATGGTATTTCCTATTTATGTTCCAGACCTTAAAATATTTTCCCGCACATATCTTATCTATTGAAGGTGAATTACTCGGGATTTTACTCTTTGGTCTCGCAGGATTATTGTGGCTGCTCGTTCCGTTTTGGGATATTAAAAGTTCAAGGGGAAAGCAGAACCGTTTAATTAATTATATAGGGATTTTTGCAGTAATTTTCATCATTGTTTTAACAATACTCGGATGGACCTCATGAAAAAGTTAACAATGATTTTATTCTCAGTTTTTATTTTATTGTTTATTAATAGAATTCAAGCAGCTGAAGATGAATGTTTAAACTGTCATGAAGCGCAGGGGGATAAGCCGGCGGAATTGTTTAAGAACGATATTCATCATAAAAAGGGGATTCCATGCTCAGGATGTCATGGTGGAAATAGTAAATCGGATGATATGGATGCTGCAATGAATAAAGATGCCGGATTTATTGGTGTTCCAAAAGGTAATGAAATTTCTGAAAGATGCGTTATATGTCATGCAAACCCTGAAACTATGAAAAAATATGGTGCCGATATACCAACAAATCAAATGGAACTTTTATCAAAAAGTGTTCACGGCAGATTATCTATAAAAGGCGGGGAGAGAATTGTACAATGTATAACCTGCCATGGTGCCCATGGTATAGTAGAAGTTACTAATACTGCATCCCCTGTTTATCCTCTTAATCTCCCCAAAACCTGTGCAAAATGCCATAGCGACGCTGTTTATATGCGCAATTATAATCCGGCCCTTGCGGTGGATCAGCTGGATAAATATAGAACAAGTACTCATGGAATTAGGAATGCCAAAGGAGATATCAAAGTTGCGGAATGTGCAAACTGTCATGGAAGTCATGGCATTCTGCCGGTTAATGATGCAAACTCAAGTGTTTATGTAGTAAATATACCGAAGACCTGTGCTCACTGCCATAGCAATAAAACATACATGAAAGAATACAATATTCCAACTGACCAGTACCAGAAATACTCAAAAAGTGTACATGGAGTTGATTTGCTTGAAAAGCATGATTTAAGTGCTCCTGCCTGCAATAGCTGTCATGGAAATCATGGTGCAGTACCTCCCGGTGTTGAGTCAATTTCCGAAGTCTGCGGAACCTGTCATGCATTAAATGCTGAGTTATTTTCTGCTAGCCCTCATAAGAAAGCTTTTGATGAACATCATTATCCCGAATGTGAAACCTGTCATGGTAACCACGGTATTGTTGTTCCCACCAATCAACTATTGGGTGTCTCGAAAGATGCAATTTGCAGCAAATGTCATACTCAAAGTGAAAATATTAACGGTTATAAAGTAGCGAAACACATGCGGTTATTAATCGACAGCCTTAGTTATTCTGAAAATTTTGCAGATTCTTTAATAAATAATGCCGAACAAAAAGGTATGGAAGTTTCGGAAGCTAAATTTAAATTAAGAGATGTTAATCAAGCTAAGCTGGAAGCTAGAACCATAATACATTCGTTTAATAAAGAAAAATTTGATAGTGTTGTTGTTAATAAAGGATTGGCAGCAAGCAATATAGTAATTGGCGAGGCCAAAGGTGCCATACATGAATATTATTTCAGGCGAATCGGTCTAGGTATTTCGGTATTAATTATAAGTTTTCTTGCTTTTATATTATACCTGTATATAAAGAGAATGGAACGCGGTAAATAATTTTTTTAGAAAATAATTAAACAGGGAGGCAGGTGTGAAATCACTCTCTGATAATCCCGGCCTTGATGATATAGTTAAATTCTTAATCAAATTAGATGAAAGAATTTCAAGTATAGAAGCCCGCCTTTCTATAGTACCGGAAGAAAAACCTTATATAGAAAAAGAAGAAATACGGAAACAGGAAGAAACAATATCAAGTTTAGAAAGGGAAGATAATCTTGAATACAGAATTGGCCAATTTTGGTTTGCAAAAGTTGGGATTGTCGTATTAATTATAGGTTTTGCATTTCTCTTAACTCTGCCTTATGAAAATTCTCCATCTGCTTTTCCGACTATATTAGGATATTTTTTTTCGATCGGATTAATTGCTCTTTCGCAATACTGGAGAAAAAACTTTCCTCATATTAGCGGATTTATTTTAGGGGGAGGATTCGTATTATTTTATTTTACAACACTGCGGTTATATTATTTCAGTTCAAATCCTTTAATTACCAGCCTGAGAATTGAAGTTGTTCTCTTGTTGATTGCCGCAAGTCTGACGTTGATATATTCAATCAAAAAAGGTTCGATTTATTTAACTGCAGTAAGTCTTACACTTGAATATGTAACTGCTATAATTAGCGATCAGTCGTATTTTATTTTTATTATGCTGGCTCTTTTATCATCACTTTGCGTTTATTTTACATTGAAATATAAATGGAATTATCTCATTATATACGGGATACTAATAACATATCTAATCCATTTGATCTGGTTTTTTAACAATCCTTTACTTGGTAAACCGTTACAGCCGGTATTCTATCCTGAATTCAATGCAATATTTCTTCTTATATACGCTTCTATTTTTTATATAGGAAATATATTAAGGGACAAATCAATTAAAGAAAATCTGAATGTTGTATTGATTACAGGTTTGAACACTGCCGGAGCTTATTCTGTTTTTGTGATAATCACTTTAACAACAACACATGCTTATTCAGGTTTTTATCACCTTCTTGCTTCAATGTTGTTTTTAACTTTTTCTATAATTTTTTGGGTCAGAGAAAAAAGTAAGTATTCAACATTTATACTTGCAATGTTCGGATATCTTGCACTGAGTGCGTCAATAATAATTCAATTCCCTGCGCCTAACTTTTTTATCTGGTTGTGCTGGCAGAGCTTACTTGTAGTTTCAACTGCGGTCTGGTTTAGATCGAAATTTATAGTTGTTGCAAATTTTGTTATTTATCTTATTGTTCTAATTGCTTATTTATCTATGGAGGGGAAAATAGACGCTGTTAGTATTAGTTATGGAATAGTAGCATTATTAAGTGCAAGGGTTTTAAATTGGAAAAAGGACAGGCTGGAATTAAGAACAGAATATATGCGAAATGCTTACTTGATAATTGCACTTTTAATTATTCCTTATGCTCTCTATAATTTTATTCCGGGTGGGTTTGTAAGCATTTCATGGGTAGTTTTGGCCTTTTTATATTATTACCTGAGCTTAATATTGAAGAACAAAAAATACAGGTGGATGGCGATTCTTACCCTTCTATTAACCGTCGTTTATGTCTTCATTTTAGGAATTACAAGTGAGGATTTCACCTATAAAATTGTTTCCTTTTTAGTTTTGGGGGTAGTCCTGGTTACTGTTTCTCTCATTTATGCCCGTCTTAAGGCTAAGGCAACAACTACTCAGAAAATAGGAGATGGAAGTTAAATTTTGAATATATGTCTGTTGAAAAGCTGATTGAAAATATAGTAAAAGGGGACTTAAAATCTTTTAAGATTCTGGTTGATGAACATCAACAGATAGTTTTAAATACATGCTTCAGGTTTTTAAACAATAAAGAAGATTCAGAAGATTTAACACAAGAGGTATTTGTAGAAGTCTATAAATCCCTCGCTTCATTTCGAGGTGAATCAAAGCTATCTACATGGATATATAGGATTGCAGTAACTAAATCATTAGATTTTATCAGGAGGAAGAAAAGAAAAAAAAGATTTGGAATAATTAAAAAAGTATTTAATGCAGATGATTCCTTCGAAGATATAATAGATGATAATAATCCGGATCCGGAGGTTAGGCTGGAAGAACTGGATAGAATCAAAATCTTAAATGAAGCTCTCGGAACATTACCCGAAAATCAAAGAGCTGCTTTTACTTTGAGTAAATATGATGAAATCAGTTATAAAGAAATCGCAGAAATTCTAGATACAACAATTCCCTCGGTAGAATCACTAATACACCGGGCTAAAAATAACTTAAAAAAGAAGAGATTTTAGTATACAAAAAGAAGGAAATACATTTCTGCACAGTGAAAATTTTATACTTGTTGATCAGCATGGGAGGATAAGGGGAGTCTATAACGGCACCCTTCCGGCTGAAATGGAAAGATTGAAAGGAAGATGTAAAGATTTTAGAAAATGAATGAATAATCTATTTGCTATTTATAACTATTTTGTTTTTATTTTCCTGTTCGAATAAAGATTCACTTAATTCTTCTCTGACCCAAAAAAATCATAATATCTTTAGTACGGTTCTGATAGAAATAATAAACAGTAAAGGATGGAATACCATGGGTGTAATAATGCAGACTTTTTATTGGGATTGCGCAAAACTGGAAAATAAAGCAGGGGATTGGTGGAATTTTATTAGTAGTAGAATAGATTCACTTGTCTCCGCAGGATTTACCGCAATATGGCTTCCTCCCGCAAATAAAGCCGCAAATTTAGGCGGATTATCAATGGGTTACGATCCATATGATTATTATGACCTTGGAGATATAGATCAAAAAGGTTCTGTTAAAACTCTTTTCGGTTCGAAAACCGATTTATTAAAGCTGATAAAAACAGCACATAATAAAAATATTCAGGTTTATGCGGATCTGGTACTAAACCATAACAGCGGAGCGGATGAGGAAGAAAGTAATCCTGTTACGGGTCAAAAAAGATGGACAAAGTTTTCACCTAAGAGTAAAAAATTTCCACGGAGCTGGCAATGCTTTCATCCTTCTCCTTATGAAACATGGGATAATGGAACTTTTGGTGATATGCCTGATTTATGTCACCGGGATCCTTATGTATATACCGAACTTCTTGAATATGCCAGATGGCTTTTAGAAGAAATTGGCTTTGACGGTTTCAGGTATGACTGCGTTAAGGGATATGGAGGATGGATGGTACGTGCAATCCAGGAACTGAGAGGATTAAAAAATAATGAAGGATTTAAACCTTTCGGAGTTGGTGAATGCTGGGACAGTGATCGGAATATTAAAGAATGGCTTAATGAAACAAATGCCTGGTCTGATAACCCGGCAAGCGCTTTTGATTTTCCTTTAAGATACCGGCTAAAGGATCTATGCCAGACTTACGGGTTCAGTTTAACAAACCTTACAACGAGCGGAACACTCTTATCAGATATTCCTTCACTTGCAGTTACTTTTGTTGAAAACCATGATGTAGTGAGAGATGATCCTATTATTAACGATAAAATGCTTGCATATGCTTTTATACTAACTCATGAGGGATATCCCTGTGTTTTCTGGCAGGATTATTATACATGGAATCTTGCTCAGGAAGACAATCTTAGCGGTATAGCAGCCCTCGTGAAAATACATGAAAATTATGCAGGCGGTAACACCTCAATTTTGTATGTCGATGATAATCTTTATATAATGCAGCGAAACGGGTTTGAAAACAAAAGGGGATTAATTTTTGTTTTGAATAATAAAGACAACTGGAATGGAACTTCAGTTCAAACTAAATGGAAGAATACGAAGTTTATCCCGATGGCCTGGAGAGGGGAAGATCTTGGAGTCTCACAGGAAAAACAAAGTCAGGAAAATGGTATGGCAGATTTTTGGGCACCGCCAAGAGGTTATTGTGTTTATATCCCTCAAATATAATTCTTTACCATTAATTGAAGTTGCTTAAATATTGTCATTCTGAACGTAACAAAGTGAAGTGAAGAATCTCCGGGTTAAAATTTGAGTTTCACAAATTTAAAGATGACATCTTTCAACTGCTGAGTAATTTGAGTTAAGTTTATCATTTCCACAATAAAAAGGATTTAAGTTCACTAAGGAATCTTTTCTTTTTATTGATATTCCATTATAATTTTTGTGTTTTGAGTAATCATTCATTTGAAGTTTTATCTTTATTTTTACTGATGTAATTTTTTAATTCAATACTTTATCCGGAAAATAATTATAGAGGGAAAAAATGCAATACATTCCATCGGAATCACGTTATAAAAACTTTGAATATGTTCGCTGTGGTAAAAGCGGACTAAAGCTGCCTCCAATATCACTCGGATTGTGGCATAATTTCGGCGGTGTTGATGTTTTTGAGAACAGCCGCCAAATGATACATCATGCTTTTGATCTCGGTATTACACATTTTGATCTGGCAAACAATTATGGACCTCCTTATGGTTCCGCAGAAGAAACGTTCGGGCGTATTCTGCAAAAGGATCTTAAGAGATACCGAGACGAATTAATTATTTCATCAAAAGCCGGCTGGGATATGTGGCCGGGGCCGTATGGAAATTTCGGTTCAAAAAAATATTTAATTGCAAGTCTTGACCAGAGTCTAAAACGGATGGGGCTTGAATATGTAGATATATTTTATCATCACCGGCCCGATCCGGGAACGCCTCTTGAAGAAACAATGAGTGCTCTTTATCATATAATTAGAAGCGGCAAAGCATTGTATGTTGGTATTTCTCAATATCAGCCTGAAGAGACAAAAAAAGCAGCCGGTATTCTTAAGGAAATGGGGATACATCTGCTCATTCATCAGCCTAAATACAGTATGTTTGAAAGATGGGTTGAAGACGGACTTCTTAGTACACTTGAAGTAGAGGGCATAGGGAGCATAGTTTTTTCTCCGTTAGCTCAGGGACTTTTAACCGATAGATATCTAAACGGGATTCCTGAAGATTCTCGTGCAGGTAAAAAAGGTACCTTCTTAAAAAAAGAAAATATCACCGAAGAAGTAATTCAAAAAATAAAAAAACTAAATAATTTAGCAAAAAAGAGAGGGCAGTCACTTGCACAAATGTCAATTGCATGGGTGCTTAGACAGCCTGCTGTTACTTCTGCTTTAATCGGTGCCAGTAAAGTATCCCAAATAGAAGATGCAGTTGGTGCTTTAAATAATCTTAAATTCGGCGAAGAAGAATTAAAAACAATTGACAAAATACTGGATAAGTAATAAGATTTTTACTTAGTGCAAAACTTCGAATATTATCAATGTAAAAAGAATATCTTATATGACTGTTAGACAAAAAATATTGAAAGCATTTTATCCCTCTTTAATGAAGAAAAGCAGGCATAATAATTTAAATACCGGAATATTAATAAATAATAATAATGTTCTTCCCGTAACCTCTTTTTATTCTCTAATAGCAATCGATAATAAAGGTATTAATATTGAATTTGATCAGTTCAGAGAGAAAAAGGTTTTGTTGGTGAATACAGCTTCGAATTGTGGTTATACTGCTCAATATAACGATCTGCAGAAATTGTATATCGAAAATCAGGAGAGGTTAATTATTCTTGGCTTTCCATCGAATGACTTCGGAAACCAGGAAAAAGGGAATGATGAAGAGATAGAACAGTTTTGTAAAATAAATTTCGATGTTACTTTTCCTTTAATGAAAAAAACAGTTGTAAAAAAAGCTGCTGATCAAAATAATGTTTTTAAATGGTTAACAAATAAAAATGAAAATGGATGGAATGATCACCAGCCAGACTGGAATTTTAGTAAATATTTTGTAAATGAAGCGGGAATATTAACCCATTATTTCGGTTCTTCCATTTCTCCTCAAGAAGCAGCACTTTCAGTGTTCTAAATCTGTGTGAATTGCCCCGGCATTATCTCAGGGGAGAAATAAGAAATAAAAAACTCCGGCTTTAGCCAAAATAAATTTGGCTAAAGCCTTTCGGTATGCATAAACCCAATAAGTTTAATCCCCTTATAAAATTATTCATTTTAGAAGTAAAAGCTTACTTACCTTTGTTAAGTTATCGAGTATCAATTTACTCATGGGATTATTGAACGAAATTTTACTGAAATATATTCCGCTTGGCAGATTATCGGCATTAAACCTTACCTCGTATATCCCGGTTGTTTTTTCTTCATCCACAAGGATTCTTACTATTCTTCCAAGTATATCATAAATAACCAAAGTAACATGTGCATCATTAGGTAATTCGTACTTTATAACGGTAGTTGAATTGAAAGGATTAGGAAAATTTTGATATAGCACATATTGTTCAGGACTTGTATTAAATGACGGCAGTAGTACATTAGGTGAATATTTACCGGAAGTTATATCAGATACAAGATTATTATATTCAGCAATTGCACCTTTAGTATTATACCTCAAATTCGTAATTGATGAAAGATGATTATCCCCTAGACCCCCAACAATTGCATATACAGCTTCAACTGTATCTCCCAGCTTCAAATTAAACGGACCGGACATTGACCAAAACCTTCTGTCTCCCGGTGTATCTCTAACACCATCAATCCAACCCTCTTTTGTTACAGGATCTCCGCTGAGCATATAGGTTCCAAACCCAATAAATTCATCTTTTACCTTCTGGCTTGCAGGATAATGTGGTTCAGGCATATACCCTCTCATTAGATTGTAGAATTCTAACGCACCGGTATAATCAAGATTCGGATCAGCGAAGTATCCACCTGTCCGATGTGCAATATAAACGGTTAGAGGTTTAGAATTAAAATACTTATAGCCATGCATCAGCTTAAAATTTACTATCGCACTATCGGAAGGATTTTCATTCTGAAATGCAGGTCCATTCAAAACTGAATATCCTATTGCGGGAGGTGCGGGAAGAAAAACACTGTAATATTGATCATAGTCACTGGAATTATAGATATAGCCTAAATTTAAAGAAGTATCGCAGCCTATAAAATCATCTGCAGGATATCCAAGATCAATATCAACGAATTGGCAAATATATGCGCTGTCAATTTTTGAATCTGATGGTGTTTCTTGAGTTCCTTTATAGACTATATCGACTTTTTTATACATAACGTTGCTTAAGATTCCTGTATATGAATAAGCCCAATAGGTTTCTCTTACATCTAATCCAATTGGCGGTGAACCATACAGTGAATCTGAATTATTATCATTATAATTTATCCATATAGTCTGTGTAGCACCCGGAACACCGGGAATATCTTTATCAGGTTCATATTTACCATCTTTATTTACATCATAAAAAGGAGCACCTTTCTCTGCCGGCCATTCCAACCAGTCTTTTTCATACTGGCTGTAAATTTCACTTATCATTGATTTTGTTACCTGATTTTTAGGCACTATGAAAAAATTGGCCGCATCATCTGTTAAATCAGCATTAAAATAATCTGATCTGACTCTAAATAACCGTGTTATCGGTAAATTACCGCTATAATAACTTACTCCGCTAATTCTAATAATTTTTTTATTTCCATCAAAGACTTTACCTCCCAGCAAAATTCCTTCTGTAAAAATTCCTCCTGTAGTACTCTTTGGATAAAGTCCGCTGTAGGAAGGCACACCCCCCTTGTTAATTTTCCAATCATGAGAGCCATCATCACCAATCCAGAGAGTTATGTTGCTTGCATTAATTACACTTTGTTTTACGATTTGGCTATAGACCGGAGAAATTAATATTAAAGTTATTAATAAAAATTTTCTTAAGGAGACAATTCTTTTTTCTATAAGGGAGAAGTTTTCACTAATTTGAAAAGAATATAAGACATTTAAAGATTTCATCTTACCCCCTAAATTTATTATATATCAATGTATATAAAATGATAATCTATAGCAATATATATTTTAGAATTATATGTAAGAGCCGAATGCTGAGGTCAAACACAATCTGCTGCATCAATCATTTTATTCAACTAAATAAAAATCAGAAGGAACTGATTCTAACCCCGAATTATCAACAGCAGTAATTTTATATAAATATTTTTGCTTTCGGTCAAGATTTAAATCTTTCCATTCTGTTATTGGATTCCCATTGTTTTCAAAAGCATTCGTTTGTTTCAATAATTTAAAGTCTCCTGGTTTTCCGTTTATATAATCGGCTCTATAAATCTTATAATATCCTCATATTCATATCAGGTTCAATATTTTCAGACCATTTGATTAAAACGTTCCGATCATTGCGTTCAGCCTCTAAATTTATGGGCTTTGAAGGGGGTGCTTCGTAAGCTGTATGAATATATATATCCAGAGAATAAACTCCATTAGTCTGTCCATTTAATTTAAAGCCTATTCCTGTGCTGTCATGATTTTTATTTTGTGAATCCGGGTTGCTCCATGGTGAAAAGACTTCATTATAACCCATTATAAAAGCATCATTCCCGTCTCCTGAATATTTAACATCCTTAACGGGTTGTAAAGATTTTTTATCTTCCGTAAAATGTATGGGTAAAGGCTGTTTGCTTTTGTTTCCCCAGGTCCATGGAATATATTGCTGATCAGTATAACCATTTCTCCTATCTGCCTTAATCCGGTTATAAACAGGAAGCTCACCTTCTCCCCACGGGTTTTTAACTAATTGCTCTACTTTCCAATTATATCTGCCGCTTGCAGAAATTAACTGCATGCTGTTAGCGAAAGAATTATCCTGGCGGATAACATATATTCCTTTTTCTATTTGTGTGTATTGATTATCCCAGTAAGATAACCCCTGGTGATTCTCAATATAAAAATATTCATTCTTTGTACTATCAATAGTAATTTTAACAGCGTCACCCGTTGTAACATAATCACCTAATTTTATATTTTTAAAAGTACCGGTCTTTGAATTTGTTATTGTCTTTATATTTATCCAGCCCAAAACAGATCGTTCAAAAGAATTTGCCACCTGTGATTTTTTTCCAAATGCATCCAGCATAGCCCAGAATCCATAACCGGAATGATAACTGTTATTCCCTAATAAATAATGTGCAAACTCATGAATACATGTACGTAAAGCAATTGTAGATACATAATCTCTTACCGTCACGCCTGAGCCGGCAGGTTTGTCTCCCGAGACACCCCACCATGTATTTACTGTTCTTTTTCCATTATCTACTGTAAAAGGGCTGCCGCCTAGGTCTCCTTCATCGTTGTTAAAGTCCAATCTGCTTTTTATTATGCTTATTGAATCCGGAGGGTAATCATTCGAAATATTTCTCCATATCATAAAAATCATGTCAATAATGCCATCCGGTTTATATACATGCTTAAATGGAGCTAATAAACTCCAATTATCAAATTGGGAAAAATCCATATTCTTATTCACGTCTTTAATTATTTCCTGATGTATATATCCTCTTGTCTTTTTATTATTTAAATACCAGCTGCGTGAATGGGGAGAAATTACCGAAACGGTTTTGCCTGTAAATTTTAATTTATTGAAAGACATTTCATTAAAATAATCGGTTAAGTATCCTTTCGGCGGATTTTCACTCCATTCTGAATCGACCCATTCTTTCTTATTCACCGGTTCTCCGCCTTTCGGCCATATTATATTTGTTGAATCATAATGATCATCAGGGAATTGAACAAAAATGACAAGTACATTTATTTTTCCAATTGAGGGAAGATAAATCCCTTTTGTTTCAATAGAATCCGGCTCCGAAAATAGAATGGATGAATAAATAACTATTAGAAATAATATAAATCTCATTTGTTAAAATAAATTTATTTTATTTAAATCACCTGAGATAACTTTTAGCTGAAGATTACAAAAACATTTTGTAGTTTAGATATTGATTTTAATAAAATTATCTATTCACTGCAATGACTGATTTTATAGCTGCGCGCTCTACAATGGCTCTTTCTCTTGGCTTTCATATAATTTTCGCTTGTATTGGTATGACAATGCCCTTCCTAATGGTAATATCACATTGGCTCTGGATTAAGAAAAAAGATGACGTTTACTTAAAATTAACAAAAGCCTGGTCAAAAGGAGTTGCTATATTTTTTGCGATTGGTGCTGTTTCGGGTACTGCGCTTTCTTTCGAGTTAGGTTTACTGTGGCCGGGATTTATGAAACATGCAGGTCCTGTTATTGGAATGCCTTTTAGCTGGGAAGGCACTGCATTTTTCGTTGAAGCAATTTTTATAGGAATATTTTTGTACGGATGGAACAGAGTTAATCCTTATATTCATTGGCTATCAGGTCTGCTGGTCGGATTATCCGGCATAATATCCGGCATTTTTGTGGTTTGTGCCAATGCATGGATGAATGCTCCGTCCGGTTTTGATTGGATTAATGGACAAGCTGTAAATATTGATCCTTTTGCCGCAATGTTTAATCCTGCATGGATAAGCCAGACTTCACACATGACTATAGCTGCATTTGCTGCAACATCTTTTGCAGTTGCAGGTCTTCATGCTTTTCTTTTGATAAAGAATAAAAAAAATCAAATTCACCGGAAAGCATTTATAATTGCTTTGAGTTTTGGAAGTATATTTGCAGTACTTCAGCCTTTGAGCGGTGATTTTACTGCTAAGGATGTAGCTAAAAGGCAGCCTATTAAATTAGCTTCAATGGAGGGGCACTTTAAAACTGAAAAAGGTGCAGGACTTACGATTGGCGGAATACCTGATGAAAAAACTGAAACTACAAGTTATGGAATCAAAATACCAAAGTTTTTAAGTTTTTTAGCTTATGGAGATTTTAATGCTGAAGTTAAAGGATTAGATGATTTTCCCAGAGAAAATTGGCCCCCGATTTTAATTGTTCATCTTGCATTTCAGATAATGGTAGCGTGTGGTTTTATCCTTGCCGCTTTAAGCATACTATTCTGGATTTTCAGGATTAAATGGAAAGATAAATTATTAGATAATAAATTTTTGATCATTGCAGCAGTATGTGCTCCACTCGGGTTTATAGCAATTGAAGCAGGCTGGATTGTTACGGAAGTAGGGAGGCAGCCATGGGTGATTTACAATATTCTTAAAACTGTTGATTCAGTTACTCCCGTACCCGGACAAGTTTTTCATCTATCCGCTTTCTTTGTAATTTATTCTATTCTTTCAATTGTCGCTGTATGGTTAATGCGGAGACAAATAAAGGTGCTGGATAGGGAAGAGCTAGTGTAAGAGCAAGTGCAAGTGCAAGTATCAAGGAAATATAAATATGCTTTATGTCGTAATTTTCTTTTTGCTTGTGTCGGTTTATTTATACTGCCTTTTAGGCGGTGCGGATTTTGGAGCTGGTATTGTAGAATTGACCTCAAGAGGAACAAGCAAAGAGCGGACTAAAAATCTGGTTTCGGAATCGATGGCACCTATATGGGAAGCTAATCATATGTGGCTTGTTATTACTGTCGTAATCCTGTTTAATGCTTTTCCCGCAATTTATACACAAGTTTCCATTTCGTTATATATCCCTTTAATTCTCCTTTTGATTGGAATTGTTTTTAGAGGGACTGCATTCACTTTCAGACATTACGATGCAATTAAAGACGAATCCCAGAAGGTATATTCAAGAATCTTTGCTTATTCAAGTCTGATGGTCACATTCTTTTTTGGTCTCGTTGTAGCTGCTCTTATTTCAGGAAAAATAGTAAGAAATCCGGTAAATTTTATAGAAGGATATGTCACACCCTGGCTTAATATTTTTTCAATTTCAGTCGGCATTTTTCTTTGTACTCTTTTTTCATTTATTGCTTCAGTTTATTTAATAGGCGATTCCACAGAAGTTTCACTTAGAAATGAATTTATTAAAAAGGCAAAACATACAACGATTGCTATGGTGATTAGCGGAGGTATTGTTTTTGTAACATCTTACATCGAAAATGTTGATTTAGTTACCCGTTTTTTTTCTCATCCTATTAGCATTACTTTAATTGCTATTGCAACTATTATTTTACCTGTTTTATGGAAGACGTTAGGGAAGGGCTTAATCTGGTTTTCAAGAATAATTGCCGGTGCGCAGCTTCTTTTTATTTTAGGAGGATTTTATGCAATTTATTTCCCCACTATTGTAAGGATAAAAAATAACCCCGATATTACTTTATTTAATTCCTCGGCTCCTGATGCTACTTTAAAGTATCTTGGGTGGGCTTTAATAATAGGCTCCTTTATAATCTTCCCTTCTTTATTTTATTTATTAAGGATATTTAAATTCAAAGGTGGAGAGAAGTATTTAAATTAGATTTGGATAAACCGTTGAAACGGTTACAAATATTTATCTTTTTTTATTAACCCCGGTATTAATCCCGGGGCTAGTGTTTAAATCCCTTTTTCTATGTCTGGCTTTGTTTTCTTAATCAATTCTGTTTTTTCGGCAAAGTCCGAACCGAAAATTTTTATCATCTCAGCTATTTCTTTATTTTTTGTCGATCTTTCATAGGTCTCTGCAAGTTTATTAAATATCTGGTGAAAATGAATATTCATATCATCAACAGTCATTTCTTTTGTCCATAGATCAATGCCTAAAGTTCCTTTTTCCGTTTTATCCCACATAGAAATCATCATTGAGCTGCATTCTTTTTTCCCTTCAAATCCCGAATCAGTTGCTTCCCATTCTATCTTTTCTGGTACCTTTTTATCATCAAGCATAACTGTAAGTTTAATCTCTGAGATTTTGCCCATTTAAATTCCTATTTAGTATTTGAATTTTTCCCTTACCGTTTTTTATTTTTATTCCATTTGAAATAGTTATAACTTTAACAATTATAAAAATAAATAATGATGAAATATATGAAAATTTTTTCTTTATACTTAAAATTTTCACTCTTTATTCTGCTTATGGTTTTAACATCTCCGGAAATAAAAAGCCAAAGTGATTTCAGTATAGGCGCATATGTCGGCAGCGGATATATTAGCGGTAATTCTCCAAAGCAAACAAGTTTGAATACATCTGTATTTCTTCAAATGAAAACTTTTTTTAGTGATGTTTTTTATACACGATTAAGTTTCTTTTATCATAGAGATATTGACTATTATTTAGGAACAAGAAGCGGGTACTTTCCTTTTATTAAGGGTGTGTCTATAAAGGGGATTTCAAATCAAGACCTGGCTAATAATTTGTTTTTAGAAGAAGGATTCGGTCTTCTTTATATCAATGATAGAACATTCTCCGATACCAATTCCGATGATTTAGGTGTTGCCTTCTCATTAACAACCGGTACTGATTTAAGTAAATATACAGATCTAAAAATGAAACTGGGAGTGGGTATTGAATACGGATTGACCTTTAACAATACCCTTGCGAGCTATCTATCAGTTCATTTGCAAGGTGAGTATTCTTTCTAAACCCCAAATGAAGGTCAAAAGTTATACTTAATTGTAAAACTTTTGACCTTCGATTTTTAAGATCATTTAGAAGTAACGTTTTCTGAAGGGGAAATTTTTCCGCTAATCAATTCATCACTTAAACGGGTAGCATGATAAATATTCTTTAAAGCT
Source organism: uncultured Ignavibacteriales bacterium (assembly GCA_963848195.1). GTDB lineage: Bacteria > Bacteroidota > Ignavibacteria > Ignavibacteriales > Ignavibacteriaceae > CAVQBP01. The sequence continues at coordinate 362,890 of CAWKCY010000006.1, forward strand.
TCTATTATACCTTTGGAATGAACTGCAACCATTCTATTTTCTTCAGTTGTATATATAAAGCTTCCGGGTAGACTTTGAATATTTCCGTCAAACGCAACTCCTACAATTTCTTCTTTCTCATTTATTACAGGACTCCCTGAATTTCCCCCAATAATATCGTTTGTAGCCACAAAGTTTAATGGGGTTGAAAGATCTAATTCTTTCGGGGGATTCTGCCAATCTTCAGGTAAATCCCATGGATCTTTTTTATCAAAGGAGTAATATCTATTATATAAACCGTAAAAAGTTGTAATGGGAGGCGCTATTGTTCCATTATAAGGAAAACCTTTCACTACTCCATCGGAAATCCTAAGAGTAAATGTTGCATCAGGCGGGATTGACGTTCCGTAAACATCAAACAAAGCTTTTCCTAATTCTTCTGAAAGCCAATCGTTCTGAGCTTTCAATTGGGCTGATTCACCTTCAAGGCTTTTTCTTCGATTTTCACTCTTAATAATAAAATTAATGAACGGGTCTACTGATTTTAATATAGCATCGGGACCCTGTTTAATTAACTCTTTTATTTTTTCTTCACTTGTGAGATACGATCTACTTATTAAATTATCTATTGCCTGATCTACAGTCTTATTATCAATAAGATCTTGAATATACTGGTTGTCTCTGCCCAAATATTTTACCATTAGATTTAATTGTTCTTTAAGCATTTGCTTATTATATACCGAATCAAAATCTTCAGGGTAAATCTGATCTATGGTGGTATCCAATTCTGTCCCTTTGTAATATTCAGATCTTTGTTCCTCAGGTAATTTTAGTTCCTTTGCAAGTTCTATAAGTTCTTGAGCCATATTAAAATATTCTGTAGTTTTAACCGGGTTTATCGCCAATGATAATGCAAACTGTTCATTGGCAATGCCTCTTAATTCTTGCCGGTTTTCAGCTATTTCATTCCATAAATTACCATAGAGAGTATTCAACTCCGGTTTTGCTTTAACCGCATTTTGGAATTTTTCTTCGAAATCTTTTTTCTTCTTCATAAGAACGGGATTTCTTAAACCATCCAGCATTCCTTGATAAGCTTTTTGAGAATTTGTATACATATAAAGCTGATTTGTTAATTCATTCTTTCTGCCCGGATTATCAATTATTAGATTTTTATAAACATCAATTAATCCATCCAGTAAATCAAGAATTCGCGGGTAAGAGATATCCCTTAAATATTCGAGTTGAGAAACGGTTTTAAGCCGATCTGTTCTGCCGGGATTTCCCACAACAAATACCGGTTCTCCTTCTGAAGCTCCGTTATTGCTCCATTTAAAATAATGGTTGGTTTTTAAAGGTTTTCCGTCATCATAAACACGAAAGAAGGAACAATCCAGATCATATCGCGGATAAGTAAAATTATCCGGGTCTCCACCGAAAAACCCGATTGCTGTTTCCGGAGCAAATACAAGCCTGACATCAGTATATCTTTTATAACCATATAGAGAATATCTTCCACCGTTATATAAAGGAACTACAGAAGCCTCCAGGCCTGTTGAATCACTTTCTTTCTTTTCTATCTCAGCTATTACTTTTTCCTTATTGATCTCTTTTTCCAGATCTGTTTTACCTTTATCTATTTCCTGCTGTATTTCATCTGTTACATCTTTAATCAATACAAGCTGATCTACATATAGCTCCGGAACCTGCCTCTCATCTTGAAGCGTTTTCGCCCAAAATCCGTTTTTTGCTAAATCTTCCCCTTCCTTTGTAACTTTTGTTAAATTTTCTCTTGCACAATGATCATTGGTCATAATTAATCCGTCACCTGATACAAAGGATGATGAGCAATAGTTTGCAAAACGTAAGGCTGACTGACGTACATTATCAAGCCATTCCTGAGATGGTTGAAAATTATATTCATCTTTGAAATATTTAAGAGGGGGGTACTCAAATGTCCACATCCTTCCGGTATCGAAATTACCCGCGTGCACCGTGTCTAGGTTTAACCAGCTGTAGGATTGTGAAGATGTATTAGTATCCTTTTCTACTTGTGATGAAGTAGAACATCCTGTTACATAAACTAAAGTAAATATAATGAGAATCGAAAAAATATATCTTTTAAACATAAATTCCTCAAAAAACACGTTATGATTTAAAATAATGATAATAATCTATAATTTATGCATTTATAAAAGTCGGAATCGTTTCGGTAAGCATGGTTATGATTTTTGATACAATTTGAAAAAATATATAAAAGTGTATCAACAAATCCTAAATTCTTCCCTGATAAACTCTAACCGGCAAAAAATTCAAAATATGCTATAGACCTGTTTTATAAACAATAGCTAAATTAACACTCCGAAATAAACATGGATCAAGCTTATAAGATTTTCACCTAACTTCAATCAGCCTTCAAATGCAGATGAATTAAATGTAAGAATCCGGCTGGTAAAGCGGTTCAATTTCCCACTCATCTTCTACTGTCCCTACGCAATGAGAACATTTCGGAACATTAAAAACAACTTTTTCTTCATTAGGTGCTGCACGAACAAAATTCAAAATAGTTTTGCAGCTCGAACATTGCACAATATGTGAAGTTGTTGTTTTTGTACTGCAATCAGGACAAATAAATCCCAAATCTCCCGGTGTTTCATCAGGATTTACTAAAAAAATTGAGTTGCATTTCGAATTATTGCATTTTGCGAAGTGCCACTTAATAGTATCTTTTGTATCGATAGTAAGCTCCCTAAAATTTTTAAGAATTAAACTTAAAGAGTAATTTTAAAAAATTCCATTGAAAAATAATCCCCCTATTATTTTACTAATTCACACATTCTTTTTATCAAAATTAGTATTTTAATGATAATAAAAGTATTCGAATTTATTTCTTCGGTTATTAAATATTTTTTAACTCGTAAAGGAACAAAATGGAAAGAATTAAAAGCTTCAAAGCATATGATATCAGGGGGAAAGTCCCTTCTGAATTAAATCATGATTTAGCATATAAGGTTGCATTATCATTTGCTAAACTTATTGAAGCTAAATCTGTTGTTGTCGGATATGATATTAGAAAATCTTCCGGTATGATTTCAGACGCTGTTAAGAGTGGATTAACCGATTACGGAGTTAATGTAATTGATATAGGTTTATGCGGTACTGAAATGATCTATTATGCTACACCGGAATTTGAAGCTGACGGCGGTATAATGATTACCGCATCTCATAATCCCTCAGAATATAATGGATTAAAATTTGTAAGAAAAGGTTCTGTCCCGGTAGGATACGATTCAGGTTTAAATGAAATAGAAAAAATGATTGTCAATAATAAAGTCCCTGCCTCTAAACCAGTTAAGGGGTCAGTTACTAAAAAGGATATTATGAAGGGATTTATTGATCATTTAAAAAAGTTTTTTAATCCTGATAAAATTAAACCTTTTAAAGTTGTTGTAAATGCTGGAAATGGATGCGCAGGTTTAACATTGAATGCTCTAGAAAAAGAATTACCCGTTAAAATGATAAAAATATTTAATGAACCGGATTCTAATTTCCCAAATGGTATTCCAAATCCGCTTCTTCCTCAAAACCGGAAACCTACCATTGATTCGGTTAAAGAAAACAACGCCAATTTAGGGGTTGCGTGGGATGGGGATTACGATCGCTGCTTCTTTTTTGATGAAAAAGGAAATTTTATTGAAGGTTATTATATTGTCGGTTTGCTTGCCAGGTCTATTCTCAAAGTAAATCCAGGTGAAAAAATAGTCCATGATCCCCGCCTTGTTTGGAATACTATTGATATTGTAAATAAAATGAATGGTATACCGGTTGAATCAATCAGCGGGCATGCTTTTATTAAAGAAAAGATGAGAGAAGTAAATGCAATTTACGGTGGTGAAATGTCTGCTCACCATTATTTCAGAGAAAATGCTTATTCGGACAGCGGTATGATACCCTTTCTCTTAACAATGCAATTAATGTCAACTGAAAATATGAAACTATCAGAACTTGTAGAAGAAATGATTAGGAAATATCCATGTTCTGGTGAAATAAATTCAGAAATCGATAATCCAGCTGATAAATTAAAGGTCCTCGAATCAAAGTATTCAGACGGAGAAATAAATAAAATAGATGGTTTAAGCGTTGCTTATAAAGATTGGAGATTCAATGTCAGGTTATCTAACACTGAACCAATAATCCGCTTAAATGTAGAAAGTAAAGCCAATATAGAATTAATGAAAGAAAAAACAGATGAATTACTAAATATAATTAGAAGTTAACGATTAACAATTAACGATTAACAATTAACAATTAACAATTAACAATTAACGATTATCATCTTCCACCGTAAACGGTATTTTCATCTTTTCCCATCTCAAATTGATTACAGCGGAATTTTTCCCATCTTTGTTCACTTTCATATCTGAAAAACTATAGTCAAGCCATTCGGTAAACTCTGTCTGTTCAGGTTTTACATTAAATCTCATAATATCTTCAGCCTGGTTATATTCAAATGCACCCCATTGGTCAGCGACTTTATTAAAGATTAGTGTCCAGGTATTTTTTGTAGGAATAACAAAAAAACTATAAGAACCCGCAGGTAGTTTTTTCCCGTTTATTAAAACATTTCCCTTAAAAACGAATTTTGTCGCTTCATTAGCACCAGCCCGCCAGACTTTATCGTAAGGTACAAGATCCCCCCATATTTTTCTTCCTTTAACTCCAGGCCGGCTGTAAGAAATTGATATATCTTTTAACCCTATAGTCTGCATTATAAACGCTTTAGGGCTAATCCTTAATTCTTTATTCCAGGGCTGAATATCAACTTTATTCTCTTCGGTTTTTTTCATTTTATTATTTTGGTTTTGCTGAGCATAACCGGAATATATTGTCATAAGGGAAATAGCTATTATGAATGATGGTCTAACAAATCTAAATAATTCCCGGGTCATTTTAACTCCTAAAATCTTATTTTCAAATAATATGCATTTAATTTAAAAATAAAAAATCAAATTTCATTGAATTCCCATTCCATTCGGCAAGATTTTATAATATTTTTTGAGGTAAAAATTTAGTACACTTCCTTAATTTATTATAATTATCCCTTCTTAATTTATCAGAATTAGGACAAAAAGTTAATTATATTAGTGAGAATAAAAGTTCATTTATTTTAATTAAACGGAATAAAATTATGGCAGTTAAGGAAATTTTATTACTCGAACTCCTTCAGCATGAAGTTGATCATTTAAATGGAATTCTCGCGATTCAAAGAGCTGTGGATGATAAATCAATCATTTTAAAGAGTCAAAAGAGCTTTTTTGAAAATTAATATCCATACTATTTAATGTGGATATAACAAGATCTATCTCTTCTTTTGTATTATAAAAATGAGGAGAAAATCTTAGCACCCCTTCTCTAAAAGCACATGTGATATTTCTCTTTTCAAGCTCTTCAAATAATTCCTTACTTTGTTGGTGAGCAATGCTTACTATTCCGGCAAGATTTTCCCTGCTAATATCTTGTAATATAGCATTGTATCCAATACTACTCAGCTTATCTATAAAATAAATAGAATTCTCAATCACCCTCTTTTCAACATTCCCGGTGCCAAATTCATTAAAAAGCTTTAATGATGCATTTAATGCATAAACTCCGAATGTATTGATTGTGCCGTTTTGAAATCTCTCAGCAGAATTTCTAAGTTTCAGATTATAATCAAGCAGATTCCATGCATTTTTCACCGATAACCAACCTACATATTTTGGTTCTAATTTTTCCTGCAGCTCTTCTGATACATAAATAAATCCAGCTCCCTGAAGCCCGAGAAGCCATTTTTGAGTTCCGCATGAAATAAAATCAATATTGCATTTTTGCACGTCAAGTCCTAATGCACCCAATCCTTGTATTGCATCAACCGATAAAATAATCCCTTCTTCCTTACAAAATTTCCCAAGCTTTTCAAGATTAACTTTGTAGCCGGATAAAAATTGTACATAGCTAATTGATATTAACTTTGTGTTTTCTCTCACCGAATTAATTATGTCATCAGCCGAAACAATGCCGTTTCGCGATTTTATAAAATCTATTACAATTCCATTTTTCTGAAGATTTAAGAACGGATAGACATTTGCCGGAAATTCAATATCATTTAATAAAATTCCATCTCCTTCTCTAAACCGGATTCCTTGTGCTAATATATTTATTCCGTTTGAAGTGTTATCGGTAAAAGCTATCCGTGAAGGATGACAATTAATCATTCCTGCAAGATCTTTTTTGGTCTCCTCACTTATAGACATAAATTCTTTATAATCATCAATTTTTTCTCCGGTTCTATTCTCAATCAAACGCAATAGATTGTCTTTGACTCTTATAGACATAGGCCCCGTAGAAGCATGATTGAAATAGATCTTATCAGTCTTCAAATGAGGAAAAAGTTCTCTTATTTCATCTAAATTCATAACTGCAAGATTTTTTTTATCATTGGGGCTGTCCAAAAAGTAATTTTCAATTTAAAAATCAGTGAAAATCCATAAAATCTGCGTCATCTGTGTGCCATTTTTTAGAAAATAATTACTTTATGGTCAGCCCCCAAATTATTGTAGAAAAAAAGTACAACTCTACACACTAAATCCTTGTAGAGGATTTATAAAATCCTTTATTAAAGGACAAAATTCTTAAACTCTAAGAATGATTTTTTTAGAAATAATATAAATAAATAGACCCAATTTATCCAGCTCCATTAAATAACAGCCAATTTCAATCCAACCCAAAAATATTTATTTTTGTAATAACAGATAACTTTTTATGGAATTGTTAATGAAAATTTTTCTACTTTGTTTTTTTCTTTTAATTAGTAACCAGGTTTTTCCCCAGACTTCAATTAAGATTTTCCCTGAAACAAAGATTTATCAGAAGTATTACGCAGATGCTATATCCCATCAATTTTCACTTCTGAAGCATTTTGAATCGAATGAATGGTACGGAAATATTGGAACAGATAAACCTTTATTAAATTTGGCAATTAATAATAATATCTATCAGTTTTCAGCCGCTGCTACAGTTTTTAGTACTCTGAAAATTACTCCGCCGCATATCCAGGTGTTTACCGCCGACTATCTTGTTGACTTTTTCCTGGATAAGAATTTTGGCGATAATTTTCTAGTTAGGTTTAACTGGGGACATTTAAGTGCTCACTTCGTTGATGATGGGATACTACAGCTGCATCAGACTTCAATAAATTATGTAAGAGATTATATTAGCCTTCAGGGAGAAAAACTAATCAATATTATTAATGGCAAAGTTTATATAGCTGCAACACTTAACTTTCATAATGAACCGAGAAAAAATAAACATACACGATTCCAGTTTGGTTTTGATGCTGGTAAATCTATTTCAGAAGATATTCTTCTTTATTTTGCTTTCGATTTTAAAATGAAAGCTGAAGTAAATAATGGTACCACAAAAGCTTTTCAAATAGGGTTAAAATATCCTAAAAACGGTAATTCATTTGTAAGGTTAGCTTATACATTTAGAACCGGATATGATGTCCGCGGGCAGTTATATCAAGATACAAGCAGCCGTAATCTTTTGGGGCTTTATTTTGATTTCTAAAAATTCAATAATAATAGTCGTCATGCTATTGTTTTTGTGGGAGCCCCAATGGGCAGTTGCACAGAGTTCCCCGGTTAAGCAAGAATCATCCAGCTCTTTATTTTCCCGTAAAAATTTATCCATTATAACTTTATCAGGAGTTTATGCCACTACTCTAATTGCAGGATATTCAATGTGGTGGCGGGATGGGAATAGGAGCTTTAGCTTTTATAATCCTCCCCAAGGGGAGGGCTGGTTAAATGATAATGAGACAAGAGGAATAGATAAAATTGGCCATTTTTATACTTCTTATCTTTTTTACAAGCTTTCCAAAAATTTGTTGGAGTGGGGAGGTTACTCAGAATCAAATTCAAAAGAAGTTGCCGGGATATTAAGCCTTGGACTGGGTATAGTTATAGAAGTGGGAGATGGATTTTCAAGATATGGTTTCGATTACCAGGATTTAACTTTTAATACTCTGGGGTTAGGATATGGATATCTTCAGGATATTTTTCCATTGATGCAAAATTTTAATTTTAAATGGAGTTACATACCAACTCATAATTTTCATTTTCCTCCCAACTTAACATCGACATATGAAGCTCATATCTATTGGCTTACTGCTGATATTCATAATCTTTTGCCAAAACCTATTGAAAATTTATGGCCGGAATTTTTACAACTAGGGTTAGGATATAGTATTTCAGAAGATTATAAAAATAGGGAATATATTCTCGGCTTTGATTTTAATCTTGATAAAATCTTTTCTTCTAAAAGTAAAGATTGGCAGCTTTTAATTAATACTGCAAATATGCTCCACTTTCCCGCACCCGGCATTAAATTCATAAAAGGTGAAAAACCAGATTATAGACTCTTCATTTTAAATTAAATAACAATTCCTATTGGATTTATCCACCGGATGGGTTTATTAAAGCTTAACACCGTGGCTTTAGCCCGGTGCCCCCCTCTCTTACTACCTCCCCCTCTCCTTCTCCTTACTAAGGAGAGGGGGCCGGGGGGTGAGGTTATTCATTTAGAACTTTATCCACCGGTTGGCTTTAGCCTGTGTTTCATTTAAAATAAAAAAAGGAGAGATTTTTCACTCTCCTTTTCCAGTAATGTTGACGTCCGGGGAAAAAATTAGAATTTTACAATATTATTAAATGAACTTAAAATTTCTTACTTAAATTATAATTTGAATATTAAGAGATTCTACCCCTCTCCCTATCATAACGAAATCAAAAGTTAAAGATATACCACGAATATTAATATAACCTTAACAAAACATTAAAATTTCTTAATACTAACTAAAACAATATTTATATCATTGTCTGTGATCTGGATTAAACTTATAATATTTTTCATTCTCATAAAAAAATTTTACATTTTAGTATTAAATGAATAGTATTACTAATAATAACATATGGGGAAAACCTTTATGACAAAATCAGTGAATCTTTTAAAACCTGCAGATAAACATATTGAATTAAAACCAGAAGAATTAAGGTGGAAATGCAACCCGGACATTTTCCAATTTGATTCTACAATTGATCTTGAACCAATCGAGGGTATCCTCGGACAGGAGAGAGCTTTAAAAGCTTTAAAAGTAGGTGTAGACCTGCAGAGTCCCGGATATAATATTTATATAGCAGGATTATCAGGAACGGGTAAGGCTACAACTGTAAAAAAGATGCTTGAAAAGATTAGTTCAAATTGTCCCCCTCTTAAAGATTATGCTTATGTCAATAACTTTAAGGATGAAGACCGTCCTTCTCTTCTGGTTTTTACTTCTGGTAAAGCAAAGGAATTTAAGCAGGATTTCTCATCTGTAATAAATATTTTGAAGAAAAGAATTCCGCAGGAGCTTGAAAGTGAAGCCTATGTTAATAGAAAAAAACAAATTGTAGACCTTTACAGCCAAAAAGAACAGGAGCTGCTGGAACCTTTTAATGAAAAGTTAAAGAGCGATCACTTTACTCTTGGTCAAACTAAAATTGGAGAAGCTGCCCGCCCTGATATTATACCTATAATTGATAACAAACCTGTTCCCATTTATCAACTAGATGAAATGGTACAGCAAAATAAAATTTCTAATCAGGAAGTTAAAGAAATTATTTCTAAATATAATAGCTACCAGGATGAACTTCATTCCGTTTTCAAAAAAGGATTAAAAATAAGTCAACAATTTCAGGGACAGCTTTTAAAATTAGAAAAAGAAGCTGCTGAAGTAGTCGTTAAAGGTATTATTGAAACTATTAGGGATAAATATAAGAGTCCAAAAATTATTGAATATATCGAACAGGTCGAAAATCATGTCCTTGAAAATATCCAGGTATTTAAGGGATTTAAACCGGATGGGGAAACTAACGAATCAGGATTACCTATAGATTATTTCAAAACATATGAGGTTAATATTATACTGGATACTTCCGGATTAAGAGACTGTCCCGTAATTGAAGAAACAAGTCCAAAGTATGTAAATATTTTCGGTACTATCGAAAGAATAAACGACGGCAGAGGGGGCTGGTATAGTGATTTTACCAGGATCAAAGCAGGTTCCTTGCTGAGAGCAAATGGGGGGTATCTTATTATAAATGTCAATCATCTTTTTGAAGAACAAGGTGTCTGGCATACCTTAAAAAGAGTTCTGACTTATAATAAACTTGAAATACAGGACCTTCCGAGCTATTTTCTCCCTTCTACCTCAATTTTAAAACCTGAACCTATAGAAATTGATGCTAAAATTATTCTGATTGGAAGTCAGGATGTTTATTCACTCCTGGCTAATTATGAATATGACTTCAAAAAAATATTCAAGATAAAAGCTGATTTCGATTATGAAATTAAAAGGAATGATAAGGTTCTTGTTGATTACGCAAGGGTAATTAAAAAACTGATTAAAGAAGAAAAGCTTTGCGAGTTCGATAAAAGCGCTATTGCATATTTAATTGAACTTGGCGCAAGGTATGCCGGCAATAAAAATAAATTAACAACCAGGTTTTCTTATATTGCCGATCTTGCCCGTGAAGCAAACTTTTGGGCTAAAGACGATGGCTTTGATGTGGTTTCCGCTGCTCATGTTCAGAAAGCTTTTAATTCAGCTAAGGAAAGACATGGTTTACTTGAAGCAAAAATTACGGATATGTATCAGCAGGATATGTTTCTGATTGATACGGAAGGTGAAAGAGTAGGACAAATAAACGGGCTTGCCGTTTATGGCGGTGACTTCTATTCCTTTGGAAGACCTACGAGAATTACTGCTACTGTTTCTTTAGGAAGTGGTACTATTATAAATGTTGAACGTGAAGCCGGAATGAGCGGAAAACAGTACAATAAAGGAGTCTTGATAATTTCCGGTTATTTTAGAGAAACTTTCGGTCAGGACCTGCCGCTCGCTTTTAATGCTAACCTGGTTTTTGAACAATCTTATGGTACTGTAGACGGTGACAGCGCTTCATGCGCCGAAATTTTTGCTCTCCTTTCAACTTTATCTAATCTCCCGATAAAACAGTCTCTGGCAGTTACCGGCTCATTGAATCAAAAAGGAGATGTCCAGCCTATAGGAGGTGTAAATGAAAAAATAGAAGGCTTTTATGATATTTGTAAAATGAAAGGATTGAATAAAAAGCAGGGGGTCGTAATCCCTATTCAAAATGTAGCCGAATTAATGCTTCGGGAAGACGTCGTCGATTCTGTCAGGAAAGGTGAATTTCATATTTACCCGATTTCAAGAGTTGAACAAGGCATTGAAATTCTTACTGACAAAAAAGCCGGTGAACGTACTATGAAAGGATATGAAAAGGGGAGTGTATTTTATTTTGTTGAAGAAAAGATTAAAGATCTTTATGCAAAATCTAGAATGAGAAAAGCTTTGATTTCACAAACCCCTATAAAGAAAAAGAAAAGATGAGTAAAGTTAAAACAGACACATTTGCTAAAACCAAAATTTTATGCACTCTTGGTCCGGCTACATCCACAGCAAAGGAAATAGAAAAATTGATCCTCGCTGGTATGGATGGAATCCGGATGAATTTTTCACACGGTGATTATCAATTTTATGACGATTTATTTGATGAAATTGATAGAGCATGCAAGGATGAAGAAACCCCGTTATCAATTTTAATTGATTTGCAAGGACCCAAAATCAGGGTTGGGGAACTTGCCGAACCGGAAATTGAATTAGTTCAGGGAGATAAAATTGAGATTACAATTAACGATATTAAAAGGAACTAAGAAATATTATTTCAACTTCATATAAATCGTCTGGTTGACGATGCACAAATAGGGGATCCCATTCTTATTGATGATGGATTAATAAGACTTAGAATAAAAGAAATGAAAGAAGATTCTGTTATTTGTTCAATTGAAATTGGCGGTATACTCAAACCCAAAAAAGGGATGAATCTTCCGGGAATGAAATTATCTACCCCTTCAGTTACTGAAAAAGATTTCAAAGATCTTGAATTCTGCTTGAAACACCGGATTGATTATATTGCTTTATCTTTTGTTAGAAGGGCTGCCGATATTTCTCATCTGAAGGAATGGTTAAAAAGAAAAAATTTCGAAAAGCCGGTTATTGCTAAGATCGAAAAGAAAGAAGCGGTTGATAACTTCGATGAAATATTGAAAATAGCAGATGGAATTATGGTTGCAAGGGGAGACCTCGGAGTTGAATTACCTCCCCAGGAAGTTCCGGTTATACAGAAAGAAATAATAAAAAAATGTAATGCATCTGGAACCCTGGTAATTACTGCTACACAAATGCTTGAATCTATGATTCATAACCCCATTCCTACCCGTGCAGAAGCCTCAGATGTTGCAAATGCAGTTTGGGATGGAACCGACGTGGTTATGCTGAGCGGCGAAACTTCAATTGGAAAATATCCTATTAAAACTGTACAAATCATGAATGATATTATAAGAAATTCAGAACTTCACTCTCCGGTTCATGCAATAAATTTTGAAATCCCTATAAATATTGAAGAAAATTTATTTGATTCAATGGGTAAAGCCATTGTTGAAGTCAGCAGACAGGTGAATGCAGCTGCAATTGTCGCTTTTACTTTTAAAGGACGTACAGCCAGAAACCTCGCAAAATTCAGACCTAAAGCAAAAATAATAGCTCTTTCCAACAGTTTTGATACTATGAATAACTTATGCTTAAGATGGGGGGTGACCTCTATTTTTTGCGATGAGATTGATAAAGAACATATAGTAATCGACAAAGCAAAAAAATTAATTCTTGAAGAAGAACATGTTAAAGAAGGAGATGTAATTATATTTGCAGCCGGAGCACCTTACTCCGAAAAAAGCCGCGTCAACTGGATACGCTTCGAAGTAATTTAAAGAAGCTGTGTGAATATCATCAAAATGATGCAGAAAAAAAACATTTAATAACCGTTTTAACGGAAATATAGTATACGAATAAATGATCAATGGAGAATAATTTTTAGTTGGAAAGAAAATAATGCATATGAAGTGGAGATAATAGATTATCATAAAGGGTAAAAATTATGAAGAGAAAAATAGAACCAATCCATCCCGGAGAAATATTGCTTGAAGAATTTTTAATTCCAATGGAAATAAGTCAATATAGATTAGCTAAGGATATCAATGTTCCTGCTAGAAGAATAAACGAAATAGTTTTGAGGAAAAGAGCAATAACCGCAGATACTGCATTAAGACTATCAGAATATTTTGGTTTATCAGAAAAATTTTGGCTGAATTTACAGATGAGATATAATTTAGAAGTAGAAAAAGACAGACTTCAAGATAGACTAAAAATAGAAGTAAAAAAATTAAAAAAAGTTAGTTAAAAAAGTAGTGGCATAACCACGTGCGTCAAGCGAAGCTTGATGCTTCTGTCAAGATTAAGTCATACCTTTACAGAGCATGTGTGAATATTATTAACCAACGGTTTTAACCGTTGGGAAATTACGTAAAACGAAACTTTCCTTAACCGTTTCAATGGTTTTTCTGACTTTTCACACAGCCAGCTTCTCCACCCTTTTATTCAAAAGAGACATGTTTAACTACTTCTATCTCAAAATTCTCTTGCGGGGAAGAATCTCCCACTCCTTGGAATGACCAATAGACCAATGACCTGTCAATGACCAATGACCAATGCCCAATGCCCAATGACCAATGACCAATGCCCAATGACCAATGACCAATGACCAATGACCAATGACCAATTGACCAATGACCAATGACCAATGACTTATTTCCCCCTGTCACTCCCCATCTTAACAATATATACGCCTATTAAAATTATAATTGCCCCAATCATTATAGTATAATTAAGTTTTTCATCCAGTATCAGCCATCCCAGGAATAATGCGATAATAGGGTTTATGTAAGCATAAGTGGAAACGAAAGACACCGGTAAATTTGCTACTGCATAGATGTATGAAACGTATGCAATAAAGGAACCGAATACCAGCAGGTACAAGAATGAAAATACACCGTTTTGAGTCAAATGCAGGTTTGAAGATTCGCCTATAATTAAACCTACCAGGGTTAAACAGATTCCGGCAATTGCCATTTCTACGGCTGCTCCCATTAACGGATGAACTGAAACTTTTTTATACTTTGAATAAAGTGTGCCGCATGACCAGCAAAGTACGCAAAGCATCAACCCAATAACTCCTACAAGGTACTGCGTGTTCAAAATAGCCGAAAGATTACTTCCAAAAATTAAAATTACACCTGCCAGGCCGAGCAGCACACCGACTACTATTTTTAAATTCAATCTTGGTCCGCCTGGTAATAAAGATTCAATCCCTACAATCCATAACGGATCCGTTGATATCAGCAATGCAGTTAAGCCGCTTGGTACCCACTGTTCTGCAAAAACAACAAGACCGTTACCGAAGCCAAGTAATAAAATTCCGACAACTGCAAGATGTTTTATATCTTTTAAAGCTGGAAGTTTGTATCCGCGTAATTTTAGAATTATAATAAGAATAGGTCCGGCAATTAACCAGCGAAATCCTGCGAACAAAACAGGCGGAAAATCGTGTACACCTATCCTGATTGCAAGATAGGTTGTTCCCCAGATCAGGCAAATCGCCACCCACGCTAAATAAGCTCTAATATTTTCTTTTGGCATAACTCTATAATAAAAGTTCAAAAATATTTAAAAAACATTTCAAAATCACTAATTTTAATTCTATTTCTGCGGAGAGATTTTTCGGATTTCGGTTTCAATCTTTTTATTGATTTCTATTTTTACCATATCCAGCTTTTCCAGGAGTTTTCCTATATCTACTTTATACTGCATTTCAGTTTCTATTACTGATAATCTTTTATCGAGGGAATTGTAGGCTGCAAGTATACCAATAACTAAAGTTATCAGATAGATGACAAACTTTATTATATCGATTGAGTATTTTACTTTCTCTTCCTGACTCATAATTTATCACCTTCTGCATTAAACATGATATATTATTGAATAACTATTACTTTGTCTAAAATGACCAATGACCAATGACCAATGACCAATGACCAATGACCAATGACCAATGACCAATGACGAATGACCAATGACGCAATGACCATTCATACCGCCTCTCCGGAAACTTCCGTCCCCGGAGAAGCTTGCACTAATTAAGATTCATTCCCATAGGTAGCTGAGTATTTGATTATATTTGCGTCTGCATCTTTGGTTACTGCTCCAACTAAAAGAACTTTCTGGTTGTATCTTGCCAATTCGCTCTTTGAGAATTGATCAAGGTTTACAACTGCTTCCAATGTTTGAGCAGGATCGTAATCTGATTCTGTATAATTGAACGGCATTATTTTATAATATGCGTCGTCCTCATTAACAGGATCAAACCCTACCAGAACCATTGAAATTGAAAGGTCCTTATCAGCCGCTGTGAAGTTAGCCTGAGTATTGAGCGCAGGTAAATCAACAGTGATGGTATCGGCACCAATTAATGCAGAGGTAACGCCCAGATTGAAACCACCGGGGGTGATTACGTTTTGAGCAGTCGGTCTTTGTGCATCTGAATATTTGAAATTTTGCTGAATTAAAGCATTGTATACAGATATGCCTGCTTGTTTTGCTTTATCCCAGATTTTCTTCAAGTCATCGATTTTATCAACGACTTTTGCTAATTGTGAAGAGACCAGGAATTTTTTTCTAATCTCAACAACATTGGGTTCATTAGAAACATTGAAACTAGAAGGACGGGCTCCCAGAATAGTTTCTCCGTTTACTGTTCTTGCAGTGAGGTTCCCCAGTCTGCCGCTGAGATTACCTAACACTGAACCTTTAAGACGTGCCATGATTATTACTCCTTATATATTGTGAATGATTTATTTATTAATAAATGAACGTTCATTCTGAATACAACAATAAGGAATCGAATTTTTTATGTCACTGTAGTTTTTTTACACTTCGTCTGGAAATTCACCGGACAGGATGGATGATGCCCGATTCCCGATTCCAATACCGGATGACGGATATCGGAAGCGGGATACCGCGTACTATACACAGATGCAGTTTTTAAAAGGGTTATTTTATCAGCTTTAAATTGTTGCGCAGCATTTCAATTTTTTCTTTCTTCATTCTCATTATTATATCTTCATTCCAGATTTCGTAATTCAATTCATTAAGTAATATGTTAACAATTTTGGCTGAGGGTAAATCAAGGATATATGATAATTCCCGGATTTTATCTGAATTCTCTAGTGATAATTCAATGTGCATATTGGTTTTAAATATTTATAAAAGATAATACAAATATAAAAAAAATTTATATAACTATACCGCAGTGCGTGAAATATTTAATAATACTTTTTCCGGTCATCATACATCTTTTCCCCTTTTAATAACCTCAAAAATCACAAGTAATCTAAAAAAACCGGGCACGGAAAGTCCTTCATTTATTTTTCAAAGAAGTTTATTTTTGAAATAAAAAAAATATATGAAAAAGAACTTTTTATCTGTACTTAAAAGGAGTGCAAGGAGAAAAAGATATGTAAACCGGGGGATAAAATGACTGATGATTACCAGGTCGTCTCCGATATTATTACTGAAAATCAATTTCATAAGCTTAAACAGAGGGGGCTGATCAACCAAACAAGACTTAGAAATATAATGATTAAGAGAGAGTTTATTTCGCTGCGGACGAAAATGGAACCCATCGATGCTATTGAGTATTTGTCAAAGAAATATTTCAGGTCGGAGTTGACAGTGCACTCGATTGTTTATAGGAAGAGAAGAAGAAGATAAAAGGTAAGATAATAGGTAATATAAAAGATAAAAATAAAAAGATAAAAAGTAAGAAAATGAGTTTAATTAAATTTAGAATATTTGGGGGCAAAATGCTCCTAACCTTTTTCCTTTTAGGGGGATTTTTTTTTGGAGCCGGGTGTAATGGCATTTCTGATATTTTTCAATCTGATCATTCTACTTTGTTTCGCGATTATACTGCCATTAAGAATAAAACTCCTGATACGGTTTTTGTTTTTAGTCCGGTAGATTCGATTCGTTGGATAGACTCAATAAGATATGTAATTAAAGATTCGGTTGTTATCTCTTATGATGAAAGGACTTTCCCGGAAGATACTATCGATAGGGATTTGAATTTGTTTTTTAGGACTGATAATGTAAATGATACCGCAGGATTGCATTTCAATTTTCTTGTTTTTGACGGGAATAAACTGACATATCAAAGAGATACCCTTTACAATGTTCCTGATTCCGTTGTAGGCTGGAGAATGGAGTGGTGGAGATGATTACAAAGCCTGTGTGAATATCCATTACCGTTGGCTTTTAGCCAACGGATAACTCTAAAACAAAGCCTAACACCGGACTTTTAGTCCAGTCCTTCCCCCTCTCCTTACTAAGGAGAGGGGGCCGGGGGGTGAGGTTATTTTAAGTATTTTCACACAGCCTCTTCCAGTCCGGTGCCCATTCACACCTCCCGATGCTGCCCCTCACGGATTTTAATCCGGCCTACATCTTCTCTAAAAAACCTTGATGAATTTTTTCTCCTTACCATATTTTCCCTTTGAATAGACGGTATAATGCCATCCTTGTTCAATATATTTATGTGCAACTCCATATTTAAAAGAAGTCCCACACCCTCTCTGAGGCATCAAGCTTCGCTTGACGCACGTCTTATTAAACTAACCTAATACCCGTTTCAATTATCTCTTTAGCTAATGGATTTTCTAATGAAAAATCTGATGGATTAAATGGAAGGATTTCTAAACTTGAACTAACAGATAAGGTTATTTTTCTAATTTTATCTTTATCTTTTATTCGATTACCTTCAAAAGAATTTGAAACAATTGCTATATCAATATCGCTCCATTTTCGATTTTTGCCTTTGGCATAACTTCCAAATAAATAAGCATCTTCAATTGAAATGTTATTCTCCCTTAATTGAGAAATATATCTATCTATAATTTTTTTTATTTTATTTGGGATTTTATCCATCGATATAGCTCTTTAATTTTATTTACATTTTCTTCTGCAAATTCCTCAGAGAATAATCCCGTTAGTTATTAAATATCTATAGAAAAAGCCTAACACCGGACTTCCAGAGCCTGTGTGAATATCATTAACCAACGGTTTTAACCGTTGGAAAATGAAACAAAAACGAAACTTTTATTAACCGTTTTAACGGTTTTCCTTACTTTTCACACAGCCTCTTCCAGTCCGGTGCCCATTTACACCTCTCGATGCTGCCCCTCACGGATTTTAATCCGGCCTACCTCTTTTCGCTGCAGGTAGACTATACTAACCGGTTTTTGTTTTTGGAATTTATCTGGAATTGTTTAATCAGAACTAATTCAAAAGAGACATATTTAACTACTTCTATCTCAAAATTCTCTTGCGTATAAAAGAAAATTGATTTATTTTGAATCTAAGGTAATACAATTAAGGAATTATGGGGATACAATTTGATTCCATATTTCAGCATTCGCACAACCGGATAAAAACCTGAAATCTCAGGACTATTCTTCAACCTGTTCCGTTGTTGTTCTATGTTATGAATATTATAAAGCCGTTATGTAAAAAATCAATTTTCTTGTTTTAGGCTGCAGCTTAAATGCGTTAGGATGATAAAAATATGAAGCAATATATAAAATATTTTGTTCTTGTATACTTTATTATATTTGTACAACTTAGCTGTAAAGATAATCCGTTAGAACCATATAATATTAGAGAAAAATCTATAATAGGAGAGGTTATTGACCAGGAAGGTAATCATGTTGTCGGTGCAGGGGTACATTACATTTTCTACTTGAAAAAATATATATTCTTAAATGAAGCTACTATTCAATATTCTCTAAAATCAAAGCAGCAGGTTTCTATAAATATATATAATTCAGTAAATATCCGGATGGTTAGGTTTTCGGGACTAACTCAACCTGCTGGCGAATATACATTTAAAACAAGTTTAGCTAATTTTACAAACGGAGTATACCACTATGAGGTCGAGGGTAAAAGTCCATTACGGAAAGAGATAGTAGGAAAAGGTTTGTTTATAGCTTTAGATGAGAATTATAATGAAGTCATAAACAGACCTGCATTATTACAAACCCGCAGAGATGGGACATTTCAACTAAAATATTCCGCTCTAGGAATTAATAAAAACTATAAGATGTTAATCGATAGTAAAGAACAAGAAATATCTATAGCAGATTCAATAAGAATTTTGCTATATAAACTAAATTATAAACCAACAATAGAATTACTAAAAATCAATCCTGGAAAAACAATAAGAAAAACTTTTATACTTCAAAAATAAATAATAAAAGAGGTCACCGTTCAACGTAATCATTCTAATTTCCCGCAAATCGCACTTTAGTCAAATTAATAATACCCCAAATTGGCATAATTTATGTTTTTAATATGATTTTTAAACTGAATTTATGTAAAAGGAATCTAGATGAAGAATGTTCATTCTTTTGTTTTATTGCTATGCGTTAGTTTTTTTATTTCATTACAAGCATCCGCACAATGGAATCCTACTAATGGACCTTATGGGGGAAAAATAAACTGCGTAGCTTCTACCGGTAAAAGACTTTTAGCATGTACAAATTCCGGCTTGTATTATTCAACAAACAATGGTGAAAGCTGGCAAATTGACACTGTTGGAAATCCAAATGATTTTTATTTAAAAGCATTTTACAATCTGTACGTTACTGACAGTTTAGTCATTGTAAGTACAAGCCACGGTTGGTGGCATTTTTCGACTGATTATGGTACGACCTGGCATCCTGATGATATAACCGGTGTGAAGGAAGAAGAGCCGCCCGTTTATGAAATAAAGGATAATATCTTAGCTCATCTGGATTACCAGTCATATATCCGTATAGATAGTTTTTCAATACATGGAGATTATTTCCATACAAGTACGATCGGATCGCGCGATTTTTTCTATATAAATAACCAGCCCAATGATACTATTTTACAATGCCTGACTTTCAGCGGAAACAATATTCTTATTGGAACAACTGAAGGGATACTTATTACCGCCGATTCAGGAAAAACATGGAAAAATTCCGGTTCAGGGTTAACATGTAAAAATGTTACTGCCCTAAAAGCAAATGATAATTACACCTTTGCCGGTACAGACAGCGGGGGAATTTTTCGTTCAGACAATAATGGCGAAAGTTGGGTTCAAGTAAATTCAGGTTTAACCGTACTTTCCATAAAAACATTTGCACTCAAAGGAAATACTATATATGCCGGAACAAAAGGAGGAGGAATATTTATTTCAACCGATACTGGTGAAAATTGGAAGCCGGTGAATAAGGACTTAACTAATTTGATTATTAATTCAATAGCTTTTGATGGAGATCAATTATTAGCAGGAACCGATGGAAGTGGTGTTTTTATTTATAATAATTCATGGACTCCAATTAATAAAGGAATAGCAGCAGCAGAAATTACCTCTTTTGTAAAGAAGGATAATAATCTTTATGCTGGAATCAAGGGAGGAGGTGTTTTTCTTTCAACAGATGACGGCAGCAATTGGATTGAAAAAAATACCGGGCTGACAAATTTAGAGATTCAGGCTCTAACAGTTAAAGGAAGCAATATCTTTGCAGGAACCAATGGGGGAGGAATATACCGCTCCGGAGATAACGGTTCTACCTGGCAAACAGTCAATTCGGGTATATTTCAAAAGTATATATACAGTTTAGCAGCTAATGATAATTATATTTTTGCCGGAACGAATTTACCCCCTGATTATCCGCAAAATACGGTAATTAATAACCCCTGGCCCGACAGTGTTCTTATTTACCGTTCTTCTGACGATGGAAATAACTGGTCTGTAGTATCAGATTCAGGCGCATATCGTATATCTTTTATATATACCATTGATAGTACCATTTATGCAGCGCCATGGAAAAGGCTGCTGCGTTCTACAGATAACGGCACAACCTGGAGTTTAAGCGATTCCGGTCTCGCTGTCCGGCAATACAGCACAATAACAATTCCACTGCTTCCCTATACATTTTTTGCAAATGGGAATAAACTTTTTGCCGGTACTACTAATGGAATTTATGTTTCGACAAATATGGGAGTAATCTGGCAGCACATTAATGATAGCAGATTAGGCCTTATTCACTCGCTTACCTCCGGTAATAATTATGTTTTTGCTTACAATTCCCAGCTTACTCTTGATGGTTTTGCTATTTCATGGGGTGTATACTTTTCTCAAGATAACGGGACATCCTGGAATCTTTTAGAAGATTCATTAAATGAACATAATACTCAAGGTCCTTTTGCTCCTGAGATAAATACTATGGTTGTTAATAATAATTACCTTTTTATCGGTACTAAAGGAAAAGGATTATGGAAATATCCATTAGAAAACCTGGTTTCAGTTCAAAATTCAAACAACAAACAGCCGAATTCTTATAAGTTATTTCAAAATTATCCAAACCCCTTCAATCCAACTACTACCATCAGCTATAATTTGAAAAAAAATATTTTTGTCAGCTTAATTATTTATGATGCTTTGGGGAGAAAGGTAGTAACATTAGTTAATCAATATCAAAACCAGGGAAACCATAAAGTAGTTTTGGATGCAAAGAATCTTTCCAGCGGAATTTATTTCTATAGATTATCAACGGGAGATTTTACAGAAACAAAAAAATTAATTTTAATCAAATAAGGAAAATCTTCATTGACGAAAATAAATCTTATTTACGTAAAATTCTAGAAAATAAATATAATAAAAGCGGAGATATCAATAATACATTTGGGGAAGCTTTTTGAAGGATAGTTTATCTGAAACTATAATTAGAGATTCATTAACTGCTGATCCCATACCATTGAAAATGGAGGATATTCTTTAAAATCGCACATGTGGTGCCATTTTTTTAATATTGTTAAGAGATTTGTACCATATTAGAAATCATCGTACTAATTGGTGTATAGATATCAATATCTATATCTTGTAACTTTATTGAAATAACTAGTGAATATCTGATTGTATTTTCCCATTTTTTTAGTTGCTTCCTAGTACGCCACCAACCTGTTACAGGATAAACTGCTATTAAATTCATGTCTGCCAATTCAGCAGCACTCCCTCTCCATATATCCGAATGAATCGAACCTAGATTTCTTACTTTAGGACCTAGAGCCCAATTTGGGCCCCCAGTAGAATATGATTCATTTTCATCACGTGATAGACGATTTATTCTGCTTTTAAATGCGCCGTCATTTTCCGTACCACCGCTATCTAAAATACAGATTGCAGGTACATCATCTGACGGTACAGTTGTTCTTCTTAAAATTTCATTAATCCATTCTCTTTGCTCACCGATATTCATTTGCATAAATGTTTCTGGCGAATCGTGAGGTAACTTTAACTCAGCTAGACAATTAAGAAAGTGGATCGACTCACTTAATTGATCTTTTGATGCTTGAACTAGAATAACTGTTCGTTCTGGAAATATTAGTCGTGTATCACTAAAATGAATTTGATTCTTTATAGCGAAATTATGAAATTCATTAAATATTTTATCTCTATCCTCATCATCATTCCCATTTCTTAACCAAACTTCCCACCATTTAATTTCATCATTAGCGATACTATCAAAGTTTTCGAAATCTGTCCAGAATGCTCTTAATGTGGCTAGTTTTATATTAGAGATACTTTCAACAAAGTCTTTGTTCTTTGCTACATTTTTGTTTTTTACATTCTGAGTTAAATATTTTTCAACAATGTTGAAAAAAAGTTTTATTTTTCCTTCTGGTATCCAAACTGTAGCATAAGTTGTATTATTTAAGACTCTTACGTTTTCAAGTTCGATTCCACTTTTTAATCTTTCTAAGCTCTCAATTTTTAATTCATAATTCGGTTCACTTTCAAACTCAACAAAAATTCCATAATCGCCTTTATATCCAAATTCATTTCTAAGTGCATATAACTCTTCTTTTTTATTTCTAATTTCATCGAGTTGTTCTATTAATTTATTTGCATGAACTTCGCGGTCCCTCAAAGCTAAATTTAGTTTTTTACTTCTGCCAACTTTTGGTGACCTAAAAGGTTCCTTTTGGGGTAATAGATTAAGAATTAAATGCTTTAGATTAGTAACTTCCCCATTAGACATTTTATAAACTTTTATCTCTTATGAATTTTTTTTTCATAAATTAAATTAAAGAGACTGTCTATATTTATTGAATCTTGCTCCTTAATAATCATCTCCTTAAATACTTCATCGCAGATGTTTGTTATTTCACCGTAGCTTAATCCTTCAGCTTCCTTGCTAATTTTACTAATTTCCCTTTGATTTATTTCTTTTCTATAAAATCTGTTTTTTAAAAGTAATTTTATTTGATCTATATCCGGTAATTTGTATTCAATTATTGAATGAAATCTTCTAAACAATGCATAATCTAAATTCTGTGGATAATTTGTTGCGGCAATAATTAGACTATTCGATTTATCATGTTCTATAAAAATTAAAAAACTATTTAAAATTCTTCTAATTTCTCCAACATCATTAATAAAAGAACGCTGACTTCCAATAGCATCAAATTCATCAAATAAATAAATGCCCTTTGTCTCTTTTATTTCATCGAATACTAAGCGTAGTTTAGCTGATGTTTCGCCCATGAATTTTGTTATTAATCCGTCAAGTCTAATAGTAAACAATGGTAATCCTAATTCGCCAGCAATTACAGAAGCAGTCATAGTTTTACCGCAACCGGGAGGTCCTATTAATAAAATCTTCCTGTTAGGTTCAAGTCCAAAAGATCTTATTTTTTCATTATTTCTGTTTTCAGTTAAAATCTTATTTAATTGGTCTAATATTTTTTTTGATAAAATGATATCATTAATTCTTAATTGAGGATAGTCCACTGACAATAAATATGATAACTCACCTCTTGGTTGGGAGATTGGAATCGGTTCTTTATTAAGATTTAATGAGAATTTTCTTTCCCTTGCTTGATCTATCATTCTTTTTAGTTCAGTAGCAAATTTTATATTGCCTTTTTTTGCCTCACTTGCAGCTACTTGCATTACAACAGAATAGAATCTAGGTTCATCATTATCAATGTGACTTTTTAGTAATGCTCTTATTTGTTCAGCGTTTGCCATTTTGTTCAGCGTTATATTTATATATTAAAAATAATAAATGAATTTAAAACATCATAAATGTTTTTTGAATAGCATTAACAAACTTCTCTGATTAATGGAAATTTAACATTACATTATTACAATATGTGAAATCAATTCACACAATGGACTTCCAGAGGTACGATATTGATGTCTGCTCCGGATATTATGGGATTTAATATTGTGTCTCCCTTGATTTGCGTGGAATTGAAGGCAAAGAGGAAACAATGGGATGACGTCTTTTAGAATTACCAATCATCCTGCTCCCGAAATACTTTTTTTGTTGATTATGATGCACGTCTTATTAAACCAACCTAATACCCGTTTCAATTATCTCTTTAGCTAATGGATTTTCTAATGAAAAATCTGATGGATTAAATGGAAGAATTTCTAAACTTGAACTAACAGATAAGGTTATTTTTCTAATTTTATCTTTATCTTTTATTCGATTACCTTCAAAAGAATTTGAGACAATTGCTATATCAATATCGCTCCATTTTAGATTTTTGCCTTTAGCATAACTTCCAAATAAATAAGCATTTTCAATTGAAATGTTATTCTCCCTTAATTGAGAAATATATCTATCTATAATTTTTTTTATTTCATTTGGGATTTTATCCATCGATATAGCTCTTTAATTTTATTGACATTTTCTTCTGCAAATTCCTCAGAGAATAATCCCGTACAAGGGATTAAATATCTATAGAAAATATACAACCCAAAGAAACCAAAGTCCCGCAAGGGACGAAATATAAATGATAAATATAATTTACCACAGAAAAAGGTAAACAGCTTCTGGAAGAATTAAAAGAATAATTAACATTTAAACCAATCGACCATTCCATTCTTCCATTGTTCCATACTCCTTCCAATCCTTCAATTATCAATCATTCTACAATCCCTCCCGGCACTTGCTAATAATAACAGATATATTTAAGTTCAATCATCAATAAAGACTTTTGGGGTTAAAATTGCACAAATAATACGACATTTCTTACCAGTAAATTTTGTAAAGTTTTCTATTATAAGAAAAAAAGTTTTCTGATATAAGAAAAATTTTCCCAATATAAGAAAACAAAAAATAAACGCTTCAGGCGTCTAATGATTATGTTAGGCAGCAACAAAAAAAAACTACACATCAGAATACTTAAGGTATAAAAATGTTTAATTCAGTTAGATCAAAAAATCATTCATCTTACCTTTATTTTTTATTAGGATTTATATTTCTTTTCTTTTCCAACGGACGATGGGCAATACCGATTGCAGCATTTTTAACGCCCATATTTTTGGTTCGTTTCCTCAGATTCCATAAACCTTTAAAAGGATTTATATTCCTGATCATTGCAGGATTTATTTCAAATATTTTTATCTGGAAAGGATTTATCCCAACACCCGGTATTTTTTATTATATAATGTGTTTTATGATGAGTTTATTTACTTCCCTCGTATTTCTCATCGATAGAATTTTTTCACGGCGAATAAAAGGAATCGTTTCAACGTTTGTATTACCTTCCGCATTTGTAATTATGGATTATATTTCCGTTTCAGCAAACCCGGGCGGAACTTTTGGAGCGCTGGAAACTACCCAATCATATTTGCCTATGCTGCAGCTTGTCTCCATTACCGGTATCTGGGGAATAACATATATTATTTTATGGACTGCATCTATTATTAACTGGCTGCTGGATAATAATTTTAGTATAGAAACATTACAGAAAGCTTTGTGGGTATACGTAGTGCCTGTCATTATTATCATTCTTTACGGACAGATTCGTTTATCACAAAATACTATAAATAGTACAGTGAAAATAGCATCTATTAATATTCCAGCGAATGAAATACAAAATATTTTTAGTAATCAACCAGACTCGGTGAATGATAGAATTAATTACAATTTTTTAATTAACTGTGAAATTGCTGCTGGGTCTGAAGCAAAAATTGTATTTGGTAATGAAATGATGCTCAATTTGACCTCTGACCAAGAAAATGAATATATAGAAAAAGTAAAAACTGTTGCGGTAAAAAACAATATATACATAGGACTTCCTTTGTTGATCTATCTGAAAGATAAGCCGAATGCAAAGCCGATGAATAAGATTACCTGGATTTCGCCGCAAGGAAAAATACTTTTTACATATTATAAAGCAAAACCAACACCCGGTGAAGGAGATTATGGCGATGGCATTATCAAATATTTCGATTCGCCTTACGGACGTATCAGTTCCGTTATATGTTTCGATATGGATTTCCTTCAATTGATACGACAAGTTCATTCAATGAACATAGATATTATGCTCGTTCCAGGGAACGATTATAAAGAGATTACACCTTATCACACTTATGCTGCTTCATTCAGGGCTATCGAACAAGGGTTTAATTTGGTTCGATCCGCGTCGCGAGGGTTGTCTGCTTCTTTCAATTGCAAAGGACAGGTTTTATCGTCACAGAATTATTTTATTACAAAAGATGCGATCTTTTATTCAGATGTTCCGATGAAGGGTCAAAAAACAATTTATGCTGTTATAGGGGACTTGTTTGCTTGGATTTGTGTCTTGTTATTTATTTCAATAAGTATTTTCTATATCAGAAAAAGGAAAAAGTAGAATAACAAAATCCCGGATATGTCCGAAAGAGAGATTCAGCCTCTAATATTGTCGCATTTACACCGCAATAATACCCTCTTTGTTGGTGATATTTGTATAGTAAAGAAGCCGACAAATTATTTAACGGACCTTCAGCAGGCGGAAATATTGAAGTGCCTATTGTCGACAGCCCTTGGGGTTCATATTTTGGAATGTTTAGAGACAAATTCGGTATTGAATGGATAGTGGATTTTGACCCAAAATATAACGGGCAAAAGTAACTGACGAAAAACACTTACCATGCCTTTTCGAAATTCCGCCTAACACCGGACTTCCAGAGTCTGTGTGAATATCATTAACCAACGGTTTTAACCGTTGGAAAATGGAGCAAAAATGAAACTTTCAACAACCGTTTTAACGGTTTTTCTTTATTTTCACACAGCCTCTTCCAGGTGCCCATTCACAGCTCCCGATGCTGCCCCTCACGGATTTTAATCCGGCCTACATCTTCTCTAAAAAACCTTGATGAATTTTTTCTCCTTACCATATTTTCCCTTTGAATAGAACGGTAAAATGCCATCCTTGTTCAATATATTTATGTGCAACTCCATATTTAAAAGAAGTCCCACACCCTCTCTGAGGCATTAAGCTTCGCTTGACGCACGTCTTATTAAACTAACCTAATACCCGTTTCAATTATCTCTTTAGCTAATGGATTTTCTAATGAAAAATCTGATGGATTAAATGGAAGGATTTCTAAACTTGAACTAACAGATAAGGTTATTTTTCTAATTTTATCTTTATCTTTTATTCGATTACCTTCAAAAGAATTTGAGACAATTGCTATATCAATATCGCTCCATTTTCGATTTTTGCCTTTGGCATAACTTCCAAATAAATAAGCATCTTCAATTGAAATGTTATTCTCCCTTAATTGAGAAATATATCTATCTATAATTTTTTTTATTTTATTTGGGATTTTATCCATCGATATAGCTCTTTAATTTTATTGACATTTTCTTTTGCAAATT
>CAWKCY010000007.1:0-376962 GCA_963848195.1 uncultured Ignavibacteriales bacterium
ATTTTTCTCAAAGGCTTTCTTAAATTTTCCTTTCTAACTTTCATCTCTTCAGGATCGGGATGTCAATAACTGAACAAAATAATTTTATTATTGTGTTTTATACTACAAGAGCCTTAATTCTTTTAAATTTCTTTTGCGAAACTATTGACTCTAAATTTTCTAATGCTAAATTGCATACCAGAAGTTGATAATTAATTTTATCAGCTTTAAGTTCTAAAATTTATTAAGTTAAGTATTAGAACTTGATTGGATGGCAAGTACTTGAGGTAAAACTTAATGAAAACCATCCAATCGTTATTTTAAAGCCTTTCTATTCGATAATAAATCCCTATTTAGTCATGTCTAGCTTATAAGTCCTTCTAACATCGTTAGGATATTGTAAAGCGTATGTTAAGCGTATCTGGAGCGTATGTGGAGCGTATGTGAAGCGTATGTGGAACGAACCTGAGGTACATTTGAGACTTTAATGAATAGTAGGTAGAAGGGACTGAACTGAAATAGGATGCCGGGAAATAATTTTTAGGTTTTCAATGAAAATAGATAAGAAAATTCATTTTAAGGGGGATTATTTTTAAGAATTTACTAAATTTGTACAAGAACGTTCAAAATATAAGAATAGGTGATAAACTGACAATCATTATAATGATTCATTAAAAATGATAAAAGCAATTTTTTGGGACAATGATGGAATATTGGTAGATACAGAAGAACTCTATTTTAGTGCGACCAGGCAAATACTTTTAACTGCAGGAGTCAATTTAACCAGGGAGATGTATATTGAGTATTTTCTCATTAAAGGAAATGGGACCTGGCATCTGGTAAAAGACAAAGGCTTTTCTGCAGATTATATTGATAATTTAAGGAATGAGCGAAATAGACTTTATGCAGAGATACTTCAGAAGAAGTGCAAAGTTATCGAAGGTGCAAAAGAGGTTATTGAGAAATTATATGGAAACTATTTAATGGGAATTGTAACAAGTTCTAGAAAGGCACATTTCGAAATTATTCATCTTTCAACGGACCTTTTGAAATATTTTGATTTTGTATTAACAGGAGATGACTATACAAGTTTCAAACCTAATCCTGATCCATATCTTATGGCGGTTGAAAAAAGCGGATTTCAAAAGGAAGAATGTCTTGCAATCGAAGATTCTGAAAGAGGATTGAAATCTGCCAAAAGTGCAGGGATCCGCTGCTTTGTAATTCCGGGAGGTTTGACCCGCGGCGGTGATTTTTCTACGGCAGATAAGGTACTGAAGAATATAAGGGAATTGCCGGAGGAGTTGAAAAGATCAGAATTGGAACACTAATAATGAGGAGAAATGTGATTGATGCACGGATACACTGGGGGAGAATGCAGTCATGATTATTTGACAACGAAGGCAAAAAAAGGAAACAAAAAAGAGGTCAAAATTATGAAGATTATTTTATTTTTTTTCTTGTTTGCTTTTCTTTTGATAGAATTTACAAGCACGAATTCATTTGCTCAAACATTTGAGGAAAGAGCTAAACATCAAATTGATTCTGTAAATGACGCCCGTGCAAAATTGTCTAAAGACGAACAAAAAATTTCTTCTCCAATTTATAAAATGTTAATCGACTATGAACGAACATTAGCAGCAGGTAAAACAAAGACTGAAGCTTTCCAAAAATTTAAAGGATTTTCTTTGATGACTGATAACTCAGAGAGAATTTGATTGTATAAAAATAAAATCGATGTAATTGTAATAAGCAACGAAATTGAAAATAACACGTTTGAAGTTACCGATGAATGCATAAAAAGCAGGACAGAATGGATGCTATTCCATTTGGTCAAATACCTGATTAGAATAATTATTTAGAATACTTTTGTTTGAGTATATTCCATCAACCAATGAAGTTAAAGTAAAGACACTTTGCAAAATGATATTGCGGTATTTATTTAATTGGGAGGCATTTTCAATCTTCAAATATTTATGAATCTGCTCAGTGTTATTAAGCTGTTCATTTATACATTTATAAAATATATTTTTTTCATCGAGAAGAGGATTAAGTCCAAAGAAAAAATTTTTAATATTTCCTCTTAATTTGTAACTAATCTTTGGATAAACATAATAAACACCAGCCATAAATAATTTTCCTCTCAAAGAAGTTATCGGAGCTTTGAAATCAGTGTATGGAGTATTTGCAATTTCTGTTGAAAAGCTTTTTAATAATGCTGTAAAAAGCTTATGCATTTTTTTAATCCTATCGGGGCAATTAAATAGATAAACAACAAAAGGTGTTGAAGTTAAAGGACAATATGTCCAGAAGAATTTTCTATGTCTATCTTCTCCTTGAAAAGCAAGCTTATGCGATTTTTCTATTACTCTAAAATGGATATATTTTTGGGATAGATCCTTTTCCGGATAAGAACTTAATAAATCATTTAGATCATGCAATATATCTTCTTTTTTCACATTAACGATAGAACAGACTTCATCAATATTTAGTCCCATTGAATGTTCACCGGTGATAAAGTGAACTAACTCGTTTTGGTTTGAACATTTATTTATGGGGTTATCAATTGTAAGAGTAGCTTTGTCTCCTTTATCTCCCGTAATTAAATTTATATTACTTCCATACATTCTATTTACTTCATTATAGAACGGAAGGAGAAAAGCAGTAGCCAGATAATTCATTCCTTCTTTTAAATTTAAAAGGGTATTGATATCATGTCCAACAGGCGGAGTAAGTTTGATTAAGTTCCATTCCGCATTTAGAAATGATGAAATTTGTTGAGCAGTCTTAACCTCTTCCTTCTCAATTTCGCTTTTGGAAATCATGGTCACTGCTTTGAACTGAATTTTATTTTTTGCCATACAGGCAGCAATTGTTCTTGAATCCATACCGCCGCTTAAAGCTATTAAATTTAAGTTTTTATTGTTACAGCGGTCAAAGCAGGATTGTGAAAGTAAATTTGATAAATCAACAATAATCTCTTTGAAATTTTTATTTTTGTGCTCTCTATTCTCGAAATCAAAGTTATTAATGATTTTAACTGAAACTCCGGAATCATCTGCAGTTATAAGTGTAGCCGGTTTCATTTGTTTAATATTCCGGAATAGGGTTCTTTCTCCGAGTAAAAAACCGAAAAGCATGAATTCGCCGAAGCCAACATTATCAAAGATTTCAGCGTCTGACGTATTATCTACCAATTCAGTGATAAACCGGAAATACCTGGAAATTAAAATTTCATTTTTATTTATTTTATAATAGATAGGAATACGGGCTAACAAATCATTAAAGGCAAATAATTTTTTTCTTTTTTTATCATAAACTGCTATGATAAAATCACCATCTAAACTAAAAAGCCAGTCTTTAAGTAATTGTTCCGAAAATTTATTAAATAGATTTCTTAATTCATTTTCTATAATTGATTCACTTTTATTATATATTCTGCCTTCTATTGTAAATTGATGTGTTTCATTCTCAAAAGTTTTTACCGGATATTCATTATACTTATTCCAGCCTATAAAAATATTATCCGCTAAGAAATAAGTATTAGAGGAATAAGAATTCAAATAATTTAATGAATTAAGTATTTCATTTATCCGGGCTTTTTTATTTAATAACCCGTCTTTTGTTTTTATTATACTTATGCCAGCCATTAATATATTTACATTAAAATTAATTATAGGATAAAATCTGAAAGATTAAACTAAAGCATTGACCTAATTATTCAAAGGGAAAATTATTTTCAATGTAAAACCTCAGTGAAAGATAGGTGCATAGGACAGAAGTCCTGAGCTACGATATAATTCTTAGACAGAACTGAGCCTGAGATTTTTTACTATTTACTGACATATTGTCTTTCAATTATATTACAAATATAAGTTCATTACATGTTTCTATGAATTTTAATATATTTTCAAGCTGAAGTTTTGGAAAAACTGATTGGACAATAATAAAATAAAATTGGATTATACTAAAAAAAGTGAAGGAATATTTTCCAGGATTGAAAAAAATCCTATTTGGGGAAAACTTGTAATCCTTTTTGCAGATTTTATTTTCTCTCTATTGAGAAAAATATCCCGATCTTCAAATTCAAAGAACGGCAATTTAGTTATCATATCTTTTCACAGGTTAGGGGATACAGTATTTACAATTCCAGCCATTCGAGAAATTTTTAAACACTATGAAAATTATAATAAAAAAATACTATGTTATCCTGAATCCAAAGTAATTTATGAACTTGTTTTTCAAGATGAAATATTAACATTAGATAAAAAGATCTTTAAATACGGAAGGATTGCAGTATCCGGTGCAAGAAGATACCTTAAAAACCTTCAACCGGAAATTATATTTGACTTAACCTGTGCAATTAATTCAGCTTCACTAATTTTTAATTCAAAAGCTTCTCAAATAACCGGGATGAATGAAAGGATTTTCAAAAATATTTATAGTAATTATACAGAAATCAGAAAAAAACCTCATTTAATTGATTTATATTTAGATGTTGCCCGTTTAGTTATGCATATTGATAATTCACCTGAAGTTTATGAATTTGAAGAATCTTTTAATCCTCAAAATAAGATCCTGATTCATCCCTTCGCTTTTAGACCTGCAAAAGAATGGAATTTTAACAAATTTATTAGTCTAGCCTGTCACTTACATCAGAATTTTAATGTTGAGTTAATTGTTCCTAAGGATACTTTAACTGAAGATGCAAAAGAAGAAGTTACAAAAAATGGAATTCCATATACTATTACAGAAACGATACAAGAATTAATAGAAAAAATCAAAAACTGTTCGTTATTCATTTCAAATGATTCCGGTCCGTTATATATCGCTGACTTATTAGGTAAAGCGACTTTTACAATATATGGACCTACAAATCCGGATTACTCGCATCCTTTTGGAAGGGCTCATACGTACATTAGAAAACAAATTAAATGTTCACCTACTGATACTCAATATTGCTATACACTTGGCGGTATTTATTGTCCTTCTTATGACTGCATGAATTTTTTAACAGTTGATGAAGTATCAGGTAAGATCGATGAGTTTATAAATAAATTGGGAATCATACCTAAAACAGAAATTGCAAATGCTAAAAATAAATAGGCAGCTAAATACAATTACATTAAGCTACACAAAAACTATTGCTATTGCTTTTCTTTTTGCAGTTTTATCATTGGCGCTGTTAAAAATAAGCTGGTATATAATTTTATTTCCTCTACTTTTAATCCCCGTTTTATTATATGGTGAACAAATATTAGTTTTTTATTCAATAATTTCATTCCTTGCACTTACCAGTACTATAAGCATTGAATTAAGAACTGTTGTCCAAATTGCTGCAATATTATTTTTATTCTATTTGTTTATAAAGGAATATGGATTCAATTTTTCTGAATATCCGAAAATTCCAAAGAAAGTTTCCTTATTGATACTTCTTTTATATTCGGCAATGATAATCTCAACCATATTTTCTAGTTATGTTTTACTAGGTTTTAAAGAGATTGTCAGGTTAACAATATTTTTAGCAATTATTTATATTTTTTTTAGTTATTTAAAAAGATCAAATGATATTAACTTATTTTTACTGGCTTTCTTTATAACGGGAATTATTTATTTTGCTAATGTATTTTATAATTTCGCTCAAAATAATTTTAGTTTAGTTGAATTAAATATAAATGAATTATTAAAGGTTCAAGGGAATTATATAAATGTTAATAGTATAGGCTCTTTTTTTGTAATTATTATATCGTTACTCCTAAGCTATCTTTTTGCCTTCAAAGATAAGAAGAGGAAAATTTTTTTAGGGGTATTTTTATTCATTTTTTTTCTGGGTCTTGTAATAACAAACTCACGTGCTGCAATTTTATCTACTATAATCAGCTCTATATTATTAATTTATTTTTTTAATAAAAAACTATTTTATAGTATAACGGCTGCAGTTATTATTTTAATACCGTTTTTATTTATTCAGCCAATTAGCAGCTATATAGATTTATACTTCAGGTTAGATAAACTAACAACAGGGAGAAATTGGATATTGGATACGGTAATTAATATTATAAAGGATAATCCTATATTAGGAGCCGGGCCAGCTGCAACAAAATATGAAATGTATAAGGAGCTTCCTTTTATGTTAGGTTCTGCTGCTGAACAATATATTTCAGTACATATTAACCAAATTGAGTTTGGACATGCTCATAATTTTTATTTATTCTTTCTGGCAGACATGGGAATACCAGGACTTATTACTGCATTATTTTTACCGTATGTATTTATAAGCTTGAGTGTTAAAACGATAAGAAAATTTAAAAATATTAATAACGAATATTACTGGCTGACTATGGGTATAACTGCTGCCGGTATCGGATTATTTATAAGAGGACTCTTTGAATGGGGAAATCTAATCAGTTATGGAACCCTTGAATCAGATCTTCCTTTCTGGATAATATTTATTATTTTGATATATCTTTATCAGATTTCAGGAACAGAAATCATTCAAAATAAATCTCTCTCTTAGTTTCTAAGATGAAAATTTTAATTCTCGCAAATCCTCTATCTTCCCATACAATTAAATGGGTTAATTTTTTAAACGCAAGAGGAATTGAAATCTATCTATTTGGTCTCAACAGTTATAATAAAAATTCATTTAATAAAAATGTAACAATTGAGATATTAGATGTCCCTAAAAAATTACAAAGTAATAAGGATGGTTCATTTTCTAAAATCATTTATTTAACTGCTATAGGGAAAATAAAAAGATTTATAAAAAAAATTCAACCAGACGTTTTACATGCTCATTATGTATCAAGCTATGGTTTGCTTGGAGCGCTTGCAAATTTTCACCCTCTAATAGTTTCTGTTTGGGGTACAGATATTTATTACATCCCTGAAAAAAATATTTTCTATCAAAAACTAATAGAGTTTAGCCTTTCTAAAGCCGATAAAATATTATCAACAAGCCGGGCAATGGCTGTTCAAACCGAAAAATTTACTAATAAAAAAATTGAAGTTATTCCTTTCGGGATCGATACAGATAAATTTAAACCATTAAAAGCAGAATCTCTTTTCACTACAGAGGATACAGTAATCGGGACAATAAAAACCTTAGAAAAAAAATATGGAATCGAATATTTAATCAGGGCTTTTAAAATAGTAAAAGATGAATTTCCATCTAAAAAATTAAAGCTTTTAATAGTAGGAAGCGGACCGGAAGAGAATAACTTGAAAAGAATTGTTAGAGAATTAGGTCTTGAAAATAATACAGTATTTACAGGTTATATAAATCCGGATGAAATACCCAAATATCATAACATGATTGATATTTTTGCTGCTTTATCTGAGAGTGAAAGTTTTGGTGTCTCTGCTCTGGAAGCATCAGCATGTGAGAAACCGATTATAGTTTCAAATGCCGAAGGCTTTAAAGAAATTGTTAAAGATGAATTGACAGGCTTTATTGTTGATAGAAATAATATTCAACAAGCAGCAGATAAAATAAAAAATTTAATAAAGAATAAAAATTTTAGAGAAAAGATGGGAAGAGCCGGAAGAGAGCAGGTCTTGAATGTATATAATTGGAATGATAATGTCACTCAAATGATAGAAGTTTATAAACAAATTTTATAAAAAGTATTATGCCCGAACTTTGTTTCGAGTTATGATTTTATGAGGTCTTTTTTCGTAATATATGCCTCATAATAAATATCTTTGTTAAATATTTTTCCTAAAAATTCAACGGGTAATAAAAACAATAAACTAAACCAAAATCCTTTTGTATTTGGATTATAGCTTAAGAAGTCAAATTTTCTTCCAAAATTTCTCATAAAAAGTATTTTAAGATTTATTTTATTAAAAATATATGTTAAAGATTTTTTATTAAATCCAATGACATGGTAGGGAGAGTAAAATGGTTTAATTTTAACGGAAACATTTTTTCGCCCGGTTAAAAAGTAAGCAATTTTTCTTATATCGTTAAATAAACTATCTTCATTTGGTACACCCACATATAAAACCCCTCCAGTCTTCAATATTTTTTTGATCTTTAATAAGTATTCTTTAGGATTTAGAACGTGTTCCAGAACCGAATCCATATAGATAAAATCAAAATGATTTTCAGGGAATTGGTATTCAATAAAATTAGCTTTAATGAATTTTATGCCTTCTACTCTTGCTGTATCCAATCTATTATCCACTATATCTATACCATAAACATTCCATCCCCTTTTTAAAGCCTCAATTAGTGCTTTCCCTTCTCCAGAGCCTATATCTAAAAATGAAATATTTTTATCCGGTAAATAATTTAAGACCATATCAAATCTTTGTGACAATTCTTTTGCACGCCTGCGAATTAGCCAACTAGTCTGAAATGAAAAATATTCATCGTTATAGAGCTTTGTCCATTGTTCGCTGCTAAATGAAATTTGCGGAGAAACATAAAAAACTTTACAATTGGTGCACTGTACAATATTATAGTTTTTGGCAATGAATTGTTCAGATATTTTATTAGTCCTTGGTTTACCAATTATTTTATAGTTAATCGAATCACATAGAGGGCAACTTGAGTTCATAATTTCATTAAATATTTATAAGGCAATAATGAATTAAATATATTATTTTTGACCTTTTTATAATTATAACTTAAAATTATTGATTAAAAATACCAATGAAATAGTTAATTTTATCAATAATTTAATATCCAATTAGTTTTATATGAAAAATGAAAGAATATCGATAATAATTCCATGCAGAAATGAAGAGAAATACTTAGGAGAGTGCATTCAATCTTTTATCGATATGGATTATGAAAATGATAAAATGGAAATTTTAGTGGTTGATGGAGATAGTAGAGATAATACTCTTTCGATTGTAAGGGAATATCAAAATAGATATCCTTTTGTTAGATTGATTAATAATCCCAAAAGATTTACGCCTAACGGATTAAATCTTGGGATAGAAAATGCTAAAAGTGAATATATAATGATAGCAAGTGCTCATTCAACTTTTTCAAAAGAATATCTTAAGAATTTATTTTCAGCATTTATGGAATTTAATGCAGATGCAGCGGGGGGAATCATGGTTACCGATGTCAAAAATAGAACAAAAAAAACAGAATCAATTTGTAAAGTTTTTACAAATAAATTTGGTGTCGGGAATTCAATGTTCAGAGTAGGAACGAAAAAAATAATTGAAGTAGATACTGTTCCATTCGGAATTTACCGGAAGAAAATTTTTGATGAAACAGGGTTATATAAGGAGGCCCTAGTCCGCAATCATGATATTGAATTATCAAAAAGAATAATATCATACGGTAAAAAAATTATTCTAGTTCCTTCGGCAAAATGTATATATTTTGTACGTGAGACTTTTTCAGGTATAGCAAGAAATAATTTTGGAAACGGGTTCTGGAATATTCTTACAGTTTATGTTACTAAAAAATTAAATTCTCTAAGTATAAGGCATTTTATTCCATTGTTTTTTATCCTATCATTAATTATTCCTGTAGTATTCATGATCTGGTATCCTCCTATAGGAATAATAGCAGCGATTAATTTTGCAATTTATTTATTGACTGTGTCAATTATCAGTTTAGTAATTAAAGACAATAATTCAGCTTTTTTTTATATTCTTTGGGGATTCCTTTCGCTCCATTTCTCATATGGATTTGGTTCTCTTATAGGATTATTCAGAATCGATTATTTATTTAGAAGCAGATAGATGAGTGAGAAAAAGTACAAGGAAGCAATTGCATCAGTTCTGAATAGCCGTTCTGAAAATGTATTTTTATACTGGAAAGGGAGAGTTGCTCTCTATGCTGCTCTTAAAGCCATGGGAATAAAGGAGGGGGATGAAATTATTCTTCCTGCATTTACTTGTGTAGTTGTTCCAAATGCAATTAAATATTTGGAGGCAAAACCTATATATGTTGATATTTCTCCCTCAAATTATAATATGGATATAGATAAATTAGAAGATGCAATAACCGAGAAGACAAAAGTAATAATTTGCCAGAACACTTTCGGGTTATCTTCAAATATTGAAAGTGTAATACAGATAGCTAAAAAGCACAATATATATAGTGTTGAAGATTGTACGCATGGATTTGGGGGTTACTATAATGGAAAACCTAACGGTTCGTATTGTGATGCTGCTTTTTATTCAACGCAATGGAATAAACCGTTTTCAACCGGTATTGGTGGATTTTTAATTGTAAATAATTTTGAGCTTGTTGAAAAAGTAAGGAAACTTGAAGCTGAAAAGAGCAAACCAAACCGGATTAACAAGTCTATTTTATACTTTCTAATAATTTTTAGAAAATATTTTATTAATAATTACACTGAGCAGACTTTAGTCAAATTGTTTAGATTTCTAAGTAAACATAATTTAGTTCTGGGTTCTTCTCAGGGGAATGAGCTTACCGGAACTGAGATGCCTGAGAATTATTTCAGGGATATTTCATCGGTACAGGTAAAAACGGGAATTAAGCAATTAAAAAATTTAGAGAGTATAATAGAATTAAGAAAGAAAAACGCTGCTGAATATACCAAGTTTCTTAAATCAAACAATAAAATTTATGTGGATGAAAAGTTGTTTGAAAACCATCTTTTTCTGAAATATCCTTTGCTGGTTAAAGACAGAGAATTATTTTTTAATTTAGCTCTGAAAGAAAAAGTTATTTTGGGTGACTGGTTTCTTTCGCCCATTCATCCGGTAAAAGAAAATTTTGAATTATGGGATTTAGATATTGAATTATTTCCGGTTGCGAAAGAAATTTCACAAAAGATTGTTAATTTGCCGACCGATATAAAAAATAATAGGAAGGTAATGGAATTCCTTTTAAGGAATTTGGAGTTGGTGGAATAAAAGGGGAAAATGGAGTGTTGGAGTGTTGGAGTAATGTATGAAGGATGATGGTTATTTATAGTCATTTGGTGGTCATTCGGTGGTTATTCGATGGTCATTCGATTGTAAGTGAGGCTCACCTTGAAGGTGAACCTCACTAAGGAATCATATTAATAATTTTTATATGTGAGTAAATGGCGAAAGCTTTTATACCTTTTCATAGGCCGTATATTTCTGATGATGAAATTGCTGAAGTAACTGAAGCAATACGATCCGGATGGTGGACTACAGGACCTAAGACATTAAAGTTTGAGAATGAATTTAAGGCTTATATAGGTACGAGTAATGCAGTAGCTGTTAGTTCATGGACAGCTGCAGCTCATCTTGCACTTGAAGCTATTGGATTAAAAGCGGGTGATGAGGTTATTGTACCTGCAATGACTTTTACAGCATGCGCTGAAATTGTATGCTATTTTAATGCAAAACCTGTTATAGTTGATATTCAAAGAGACACTTATAATATAGATCCGGAAGAGATAGAAAGGCATATAACCAAAAATACAAAAGCAATTATCCCTGTTCATTACGGCGGTCATCCCTGCGATATGGATGAAATTATTGATATTGCAAAAAGGCATAACCTGCATATTATTGAAGATGCCGCCCATGCTTTGCCTTCATTCTACAAAGGAAAAATCGTAGGTACTCTAAGTGATGTCACATGTTTCAGCTTTTATGCTACTAAGACATTAGCTACCGGAGAAGGAGGTATGATATGTACTGAAAACGAAGAAATTGCAAAAAGATGCTCAATTATGCGTTTACATGGTATTAATAGTGATGCCTGGAAAAGATATACGGAAGAGGGTTCCTGGTATTATGAAGTAATTGCACCCGGTTATAAATATAATTTTACCGATATTCAGGCAGGCCTCGGATTGGCACAGCTTAAAAAAGTTGATGAAATGCATAAGAAACGAAAAGAAATATTTGATTTGTATAATGAAGGTTTTAAGAATAATGAATTATTAAAGCTTTACAGGATAAAAGAAGATCGTGTGTCATCATATCATTTATATCCGGTTGAGCTAAATGTTAAACGCTTAAAGATTTCAAGATCCAAATTCATTGAAGAATTGAAAGAAACGGGAATTGGTGTAAGTGTTCATTTTATTCCTCTTTACCATCACCCTTATTATCAGAAGACATTTAATCTTAAAATAGAAGACTACCCTGTTTCCGAACTTGTTTATCCGGAAATAATTACCCTACCAATTTGGCCTGGCATGAAAATTTCTCAAATTGAGCAAGTTATTGATAAAGTGAATTCTTTGATGAAAAAATTTACAAAATAATTCGGGTTAAGTAGTAAAATTTACTAAATGTGATAATATTGTTTTACTTTTTGAGAATTAAACTTTATTTAGGATGTATTTTTTTGTTAAAAGAATTTTGGATATTTTAATAACATTGATTGGTACAATATTGTTTTTTCCGTTAATAATTGCAGTTTCGTTGATTATTTTATTGAGTTCAGGATATCCTGTTTTTTTCTTGCAGGAAAGAGTTGGAAAGGATTGGAAGATTTTTAAAATAATTAAGTTCCGGACGATGGTAAAAAATGCCGAAAAAATGGGGATGGGCATTTCTTCCTACAACGATACCCGAATTACAAGTATTGGAAAAATATTGAGAAAATTCAAAATTGATGAACTTCCTCAATTTTTCAATGTTTTGGCGGGTAATATGAGTCTGGTAGGACCGAGACCTGAATTATTAAAATATGCTAAATATTATGCCGATGATTATTCGGAAATCTTAAAAATTAAACCCGGTATAACAGATTATGCTTCTATCGAATTTAAGGATGAAAGCCTCCTATTAAACAATTCGAACGATAATGAAAAAATTTATTTAAATAAGATATTACCTCAAAAAATTTCTTTGTATAAAAAATATTTAAAGGAAGCTAATCTTAAAACCGATCTCAAAATAATATTTTCTACATTTAAGGTGCTTATTCGATGAATAGACTTACAGCGC
The DNA here is from genome assembly GCA_963848195.1 of uncultured Ignavibacteriales bacterium. Classification (GTDB taxonomy): domain Bacteria; phylum Bacteroidota; class Ignavibacteria; order Ignavibacteriales; family Ignavibacteriaceae; genus CAVQBP01. The sequence goes on from CAWKCY010000007.1 coordinate 12,859, forward strand.
GGTTTTTTTATCCTTCAAACTTAAAACGCAAATTACTTTTATTATTACTTGATGCCGTATCTTTTACTATAGCCATATACCTGGCATTCTTAGTCAGGGCAGAGCTGAGAGGCGGAGAAGTTATAAATTCCAATTTATATATAACAATATCGTTTTTTTTAATAATAAAATTACTTGTATTCTCAACGTTCAAATTATACGATATTTCATGGAAATTTGTATCTCTGCAGGACCTAGCAAACATTGGGAAAGCCTGTCTGTTGAGCAATGGGATATTATTCATTGTCATATACGGATTCAACATTACTGCTTTTCAAGGTTTTCCCCGCAGCGTTATCCTAATTGACCTGGTTCTAAGTTTTCTTTTTTCTTCCGGATTTAAAATTTCCAAACGTTTATACTTAGAAGTAATGAGACAGAGTATAATAAAACCGGAGTTGAAGAGAACATTAATAATTGGGGCGGGAAGCAGCGGTGAGCAATTATTGAGGGATATAAACAGAAGCCAAACAAGAAGATTTTATCCCATTGGATTCGTTGATGATGATCCTACAAAACAAAATTTATATTTGCAGGGGGTCAGGGTATTAGGTTCAGTTGTTAAACTTCCTGAAATAATAAAAAAGTATAATGTCGAGTCAATCTTAATATCAGTTTTGTCCGCAGATAGATTATTTCACAGAAAAGTATTGAACATTGCCAGGGAATGCGGTGTAAATGATGTGAAAGTAGTATCGACGATAAATGATATATACAATTCGATTAGTGTAGGAATTAAAGATATTAGAGATATAGATTTAAGCGACTTAATCGGGAGACAGGCAGTATCGATTAATACAAAAGATATAAGGAGCTATATCCAGAATAAACGTGTATTAATAACAGGTGCTGCCGGATCAATAGGCTCTGAGATCGCCAGACAGGTAACCTATTATGAACCTGCTGAAATAGCAATACTTGATATAAATGAGAGTGATCTTTCAAATCTTGATATGCAGCTTTCTAGGATACAAAAATCAGCAAAAATTAAGATGTATTTATGCGATATATCAAACAAGCATAAAGTTGACAAAATATTTGAAGATTTTTTACCCGATGTTATATTTCATGCTGCAGCATATAAGCATGTACCGGTGATGGAAAAGTTTCCTGAAGAAGCAGTAAGAGTAAATATTATCGGGACATATAATTTGGCCAATGCATCGATAATGTACGGAGTAAAGAATTTTATTTTAATCTCTACGGATAAAGCTGTGAACCCGTCAAGTATAATGGGGGTTTCAAAGAGAATTGCGGAATATATAGTAACAAGTGCTGCAAAGCGTAGTATGTGTGATTTCGTAGCAGTAAGATTTGGTAACGTAATAGGAAGCAGGGGGAGTGCTTTACCGATATTCATGGAACAATTGAAGAACGGGGGACCAATTACTATTACGCACCCCGATATGAAAAGATATTTTATGACTATTCCCGAATCCGTGGCTCTTGTTCTGCAGGCAGCAACAACAGGGAAGAGCGGAGATGTTTTTGTTCTGGATATGGGTGAACCGGTTAAGATTCTTGATTTAGCTAGAGACCTTATTCTTCTCCATAACCTTATTCCGGATAAAGATATAAAAATTGAATATACAGGGATCAGGGAAGGTGAAAAGTTATTTGAAGAAGTGCTTACTGCAGAAGAAGGGGTTATTTCAACTTCACATGAAAAAATATTCAAAGCACGGCTGGTATGCATGCATACCGCTGAATCAATTGAATCAATGGTTAGGGAGTTTGCAAGTATGAATGGGGGTACAACCAAGCGGGATTGGATTGAGCTCTTCAAGTATTATGTTCCGACATTCCAGGCTAACTATGAAACAGATCTTTTTGAACCGGAAGAATTAAATTCAAAGTTAATTGCGCTTTCGCTTCAGAGTTCGGTTAAGGAAGGGCAGTCGAGGAAGATATCAGGGTAGATAATAGCACGCTGATGACGCAGATTTGACTGATTTTCACTGATCTTTAAATTGAGCATTTTGGTCATTTTTTTAGAAGATAATATAATTCAAATTTTGAGATTCTTCCCCATTGGGACAAGCACTACACTACCTTCCGTTCAGAATGACAACATTACATAACTCAGTATTCAAAAGTTATTTCTTAAAAAAACTATACCTTCCGATCAACAAAGAATGTTATTTTTGTTTCCTTTTGATTAATATTGAAGAATGAAAAGGTATAATTTTTTTTCTGCACAGATATCTTTTATTTCAATTTTGTTACTATTCTATAGCAGCTTAAATGCTCAGGTTGAGAATGTATCTACTGATAATCCTGTTTATATTTTTTTAAAGGAGATGCAGGTACAGGGGATATTGAAGGATTATAATGATATCGTTCTTCCACTTTCCAGGGAAAAAATTTTAGAGGACTTGAAAGAAATTGATACGGAAAGAGAAAGATTAAGCTTAACAGATAAAGAATATCTTGAAAGACTAAAACAGAAATTAGGTTTTTACGATATATTTTCGAGCCAAGAGGATACTTCCCGGTCAGAAAGTATTTTTGATAACTTTCCAAAAGATTTTTCCCAAAATTTATTTAGAGATTCTGAAAAACATCTGTACAGGTATAACGATAAGGATATTAATTTTTACATTAATCCAGTTGCGGAATATAAATACATTTATTCAAGCCATTATAAGAACAATAGTTCTCTGTTTAACATCGGAGGTATTTTCAGCGGGAGCTATGATAATTGGTTCGGATTTTATTTATCGGGAACGAATGGTATTGTAAATGGTAATCGTACTGTTGCTGAACTGGATCCGAGAGTAGCACAAAATTATACTTTTAACAATACTGAAATCAATTATTTTCCGGCAACTGAAGGATATGCCCGTCTTGAAAAGGGAATTGTTTCATTTCAAATAGGAAGGGAAAGAGTATTATGGGGAACCGGATACATAAATAGATTAATACTTTCCAATAATCCTCCTCCGTTTGATTTTATAAGGTTTGATATATCATACAAGAGTCTTTCATATAATTTTCTGCATGGATGGCTGGTGCAGATGCCGACTTATACATCAATCGATTCATTAGCCGGAGATTTTAAAACTAAAGGTTCGAAATATGTAGCTATGAGCAGATTAGGATTTCGTCCTAATGATAAATTGTCATTGGGAATTACACAAATGATCATTTATTCAAACCGTCCTTTAGAAGCTGCTTATTTAACCCCGTTTCTTTTTTTTGAATCTGCACAGAGATCTCTAAATGATCTGGATAATTCTTTTCTTTCATTTGAGGGGAGATATCTGATAACAGATGGTTTAGAAATGAACTCTTCAATAATTTTTGATGATATAAATCTCAAAAGGCTGTCAAACGGTGAATGGAACGGGAATAATAACGGTACTGCGTGGCAGGCCGGAGTTATGATAACAAAACCACTCCTAATAAATGATCTTGCTTTTAAGGTTGAATATATTCAAATAAGGCCATTTATGTTTTCTCATCCTGGTCTAAGAGGTGCTCTTACTTATACAAATAACGGATACCTATTAAGCCCCGATATTCAGCCAAATTCTACATTGTTTTCTACTGAAGTTGACTATAGATTTTCAAAAGAATTATATGCGCAGTTAAATTATAGTCATGAATTGCATGGTAATAATACTTACGATTCAGAGGGGAATTTAATTAGGAATGTGGGGGGAGATGTTTTCCAAAATTTAACAGTTTATGTCCCTCAATTTACAAACCTTCTTGATGGTGAGAGGGAAAGAACCGATATAATAGGTTTGTCAGTTGATTATGAATTCCTTTATGGATTCTATGGTGGTCTTACATATCAATATATTAATAAATTAAGTAATAGTGTTAAAACAGGAGATCATATTGTTTGGGGGTCTGTGAGGATTTCGTTTGAGTAATGAAGTGAAGTAAGGCAAACATTATCATTCTGAACGTCAAGCCGGAAACCTATAATTGTTTAATAAATAAAAGATCTTATAAATCCTCTACAAGGATTCAGTGTGTAAAATGGAACTGTTTTCTACAATAATTTGACCTCTACGAGGTCAGTATAAAAACTGATAGAAGCTCAACTATTGTAAAAAATTTACAATCCAAGGATACAGTTTTTATTTTAAAAAAGATGAAAAAAATTATAATTTGGAAAGTTTTTAACCTTGAATAATCAAATTCAAAAGTCTATGTTTGAGCAAAAATTTTTAATTGCCTGTGAAATATTGTAGTTTTTTTTTACTTCTAATCCTCTTCTCATATTCTGTCTATGCACAGAATTATAAGGTTTTGGAATCAACCTCAGAGTATATAAAACTTGAATTTGATTTTCAGAATTTTTTTGTTTTAAAAGATACAGTAATTGACGGTAAAAATTTCAATTATATATCCGGAGTAAGTAATGGGGTACGGAAAATAGGTGCACCCTGGCTGCCGGGTGTTGTTATAAATTTAGGTATACCTTATAAATCCGTTCCGCAAATTAATTATGTTAGTGTAGAGAAAGTAAACCTAAATAATAAGTTTATAATACCAGTACCGGAAAATGATCCCGCCCTTGCCAAATTTGATGTAAACAGTCTTGATCTAAAAATATATGGAAGCAATAAATACTTTCCTGCAGCCGCTGCAAAATTTAATAAACCATACATAATGCGCTTTGCTAAGGTGGTTTCATTAGAAGTTTCTCCATTTCAATTTAATCCAATTAGCCGTGAAGTAATTTTCAATAAAAAGGTTGTATTGAAGATCAATTATAACAATAAAGAAATAACCGGTAAAAATGTACAGGATAAATTCACCGAGGATTTTTTGAAAAGTTCGGTAGTTAATTATTCTCAAGCTGTTAACTGGATATACAGACCAATAAGTCCAATACAGAAGAGTGCATCAAATTGGTATGATCCGGGTAAAGATTATTATAAGATTTATTTAAAAGATAAAGGTGTATATAGATTAACATATGAGCAATTGACAGCGGCAGGAGTTCCAATAGGAGGCGGTATTTCGAGTGGAAAGCTCGAAATTTTAAACCAGGGGAAAAATATACCTATTGATATTCATGACGGTGGAGATGGAATTTTTGATTCCGGTGATTATATTAAGTTTATCGGTTATCCTCCTAAAGCATCTCCATACTGCTCTCAGAATATATATAATGTAGATAATGTATACTGGTTTTCTTATCAGGGTGAAAGTCCAGCAGACACTTTCAAAGTAATAGACGGGTTTCCGCATACAATAAGTAATAAAATTACCAGTACACTTTATACACTTCATTACGAAAAAGATTCTTTATATGAAAGATTAGGTTATGCACCAGATGGGAACAGGGATTTCTGGTTTTGGGGTTCTGCAGAAGGTGCGAAAGGAACTCATACAGATATTTTCGGAACTCAATTTCCGGAAATGAAAAATTGGGATGCTGATTCAAATAGAATAACTCTTAGGACAGATTTACACGGATTAACAACTTATGATTCTTATAATCCAGATCATTTAGCAAAAATTTTTTTGAATAATGAATTAATCGGATCAATATCATGGGATGGTGAGACAAGAGCTACATTTCGAGGGGAACGTTAAACTTGGAACCGGTGGAATTCCAGTCAGGCCACAAAATGCTTTTGAAGTTCTTGTTGACGGCAGCACGATAAATAACAGTGATGTAATTAGGGTCAACTGGTATGAAGTTGAATACTGGAGGGATCTGATTGCTGATCCAGGCACTCTGACATTTGAAAGCTCCAAAGGAGTTACAGGAACAAATACTTATAGTATTACCAACTGGAAACAGGATAGTATGATGATATACATCCCTCAGCGGGGTGAAATGATTTTGAATCCTCAAATATTAAAAAATGCAAAGAATGAAGTGCTCTTCAACGATAATATTAGTGAGAAGACCGAATATTTTTGTGTTTCGAATAACTATTTCCTTAGTCCGGATTCTATTAGAAAAGATCAATCATCGGATCTAATGAATATTGCCAATGGAGTGGATTATTTAATTATAACACATTCAAAATTTATTGATGCAGCAAATAATCTTGCGAGATACCGTTCACAGCACCTCGAAGGATATACGAATCCGAGAGTCAAAGTTGTTGATGTCCAGGATATTTATGATGAATTCTCTTATGGTTTATTAGATCCATATGCAATCAAGAATTTTATAAAGTACACGTTTAATAGCTGGAATGGAGCTCCGCCACAATATGTTGCATTAATGGGGGATATGAGTTATGATTACAGGCATGTACTAACATCCAGCAGACTCAATTATGTCCCATCGATACCTTATCAACAAATACGATATGGTCAGGCGGTAGCAGATAATAATTTTGTTGCAGTTTCCGGTAATGATGTTTTTCCGGATATGGCAATCGGCAGACTTTCATGTGAAACCACTGATGAGTCAAATACTTTAGTTAATAAAATAATTAATTATCCAGCTGATAATGGGAAAGCATGGAAGGAAAATGTCTTATTGATCGGGGGAGGCGGAGATGAAGGTGATGAAAACTTTTTTCATTTTAATGATGAGAATTTGTACCTTCAGAATAACTTTATAGTACCAAAAGGATATACAACAAGTAAGGTTTTCCGTTATCCTACTAATACCAGCCAACTTCCTTTTAAGGGAGAAGGACCGGAGATAAGACAGAAAATGGATGAAGGCTGCGTTATTGCAAATTATTATGGTCATGGGGGAGGGTATCAATGGGACCTCGTGTTTCTTGATGATGACATTTATCAGCTTGAAAACGGCGGCCGTTTACCCATGATATTTAGTGTTACTTGTTATACGGCGCATTTCGATAACCAGGATGTTTTTGGAGAACAGTTTGATAAAGTGCCGGGAAAAGGATCAATTGGATTTTGGGGTCATACAGGATTGACTTTCTGGGATTATGGTTTAGCAATAAATAATGAAATTTTTAACCAGATATTTACAAATTCAAAATATGTAGTTGGCGATGCTATATTAGGTGCAAAGTCTGTATTCCTGGCAGATTCTTCAAATGAATTTACTCAAGATCATATTGCTTTACTGACACTATTAGGAGATCCCGCTTTAGAGCTGGCACTGCCGAAAGAACCGGATTTTTCTGTTACGACAGAAGATATAGTAACAACACCAGAATTTCCTGTTTCAGGCCAGGAAGTAAATATAAAACTTAAAATTCATAATTTAGGAAAAGCTTTCCCAAATGATAGCGTATTAGTAAAATTGACTGTTTCATCAAATGATACTTCATTTGTATTAAAAAATATCTATAGACCTAATTTCGGAGAAATCGATTCGATTAATTTCACATGGACGCCGCAATTAGCTGGAAATATTTCTATTCGTGCTGATGTAAATGAAGATAACCATATTCATGAGACAGATCATTCAGACAATACTGCAGTGAAATCTGTATATTTATTTAATTTAGGACAGCCTGACATTATCTACCCCATCAACGGTTTCAGTACAACAAAATCAAATATCGATTTTCTTTTTTCAGATATAGGTGCGTATATCAATCAAAATGTTACTTATTCCATAGAGATAGATACGACAGTTGATTTCAATTCGCCTCTGCTAATCTCTACAGATGTTTCACCCAAAGACGGTACATTAAAATGGCAATCTCCGCAGCTGCAGCAAGGTTATTATTATTGGAGAGCAAGAACAAAGGATAGTGAAGGAAATACCGGGACATGGAGCACACCAAGAATTTTCTCTATTCTTCAAGAATCCAAAGAAGGGTTTTATGTTGAAAATAAGCTGCTTAAAAATTTAGAGACATTTAATATTAATTATTCAAATGTTAATAAAGGTTTAGAATTAAATAAAAATGTTTTACCTCCCCGCCCGGCTGATGATAAATTTCTTCAAGATTTAAATTTAAATTACGGTGTTTTGGATAGTGTTAATCTCACCTGTTTAACTACAGACGGCAGTTATATATATTTTGCAAATATTTACGATTACGCAAGAAATTATAACGGTACAGGAAATACCCAGATTTATAAAATAGGTACGGGTTTTAATGGAACAATAAAAGGTCAATTTTACGGACCAATTCCAAACTTTTACAGCAAAATAATACATGAATACTTTTATTATCCGGATGGATACTTATATGTGCCTTATGGAGAGAGTGATAAACTTTTAAAAGTTTCTCCTGAAACCGGTGTTAAAGATACTATAAAAATACCGGGAGGAATGATTAAAGAAAATATGACAGCAGGCAATGCTTTTGATCTGGCTACAGATGGTAAATATGTTTATAATTTAAGTATTGTTGACAGCTTGGGTGAGCCGAAATATACTTTAAGAACATTTGATCCGGCAAACGGATGGGAAAAAGTTAAAAATGATATGGTATTATCGGGAAGCAGTTATGCGGGATTTACTAATTTTTTCGTCGTAAATGGTTATCTTTTTGTTTATGAACATTATGAAGCAGGGCTAATGAGAAGATATAATTTATCCGACGGTTCTTTTGAAGAAGAATGGCTTACAAGAACCCCATTCCAGGGATTCTATGCCTGGTGTTACGATAAATCAAATAATTTAGTTTATGCATCCGTATTTTTCGGGTCCAATAAACCCAAATTAACAATTTATGCAGGCAGCTATACTAACGATGCGGGAATAATAACAACTCCTTTGATTGGACCTGCAATTAGCTGGAGGCATTTGACATATCAAATAGAAAAAACAGGAACAGGCGGTGAGAGTAGTCTTTCAATTATTGGACTTAATAATAATACGAAGCAACTAGATACCTTGTTCAATAATGTACCCAACAATTTTTCACTAAACGGGATAGACAGCAGCAAATATAAATTTCTAGAATTAAAATTTATATTAAGTATCTCAGCTAATAATCCTTCAGACCAGATCAGACTAACTAATGTTTATGTGGATTATAATACTCCCCCTGAGATATTATTAGTCAATAAGAATATTTCTTTTGCTTCGGATTCATTAGAATACGGATTATCCAATAGTGTTGATTTAAAGGTACTCAATATTGGAAATACTAAAGCTGATAGTGTATTGGTTAAATTTTTTGTGGATAATTCAAATACAGAATTTGCTTCCGCGAAAATTAATGTCCCTGCAGATAGTTCTGTAGGGGTAAGCAGGGATTTTTCTACTAGTAATTTAACCGGCGGTCAATACCACAAAATTTCAGCCTCGGCATCATTAAAAGAACCTGAATTTTTCACTTATAACAATAATGCTTCAAATACTTTTTTTGTTATTAAAGACTCTATCAAACCGGCAATATCAGTTACATTTGACAGCAAAGAAATTGTAAACGGTGATGTAGTACCATACAAACCTGATATTTTAATTACATTAAAGGATAATAATCCCATACCAATGGATACAAATTTATTTACGATATATTTTAATGCAGAGCCTTTCAATTTTTCCGGTAAGGATGTACATATTTCCACTAGTCCCTATCCAAATGCGCAAATGGAAATTGAATGGAAACCGGAATTACCGGAAGGAGAAAATATTCTGCAGATATATGCTCAGGATGCATGTGGAAATTTATCTGATTCTGCGGGATTAAAAATAATTTTTAATGTATTTAAGAATCCTGATTTAATTAATGTGTTCAATTATCCGAATCCGTTTAAGAATGATACATATTTTACATTTGAAATACATGGGGTAAATGTTCCGGAAGAATTTCTAATAAAGATATATACAGTTGCCGGAAGATTGATAAGGGATATTTCTATTCCTTCATCGGAATTAAAAATCGGATTTAATAAAATCTACTGGGATGGAAAGGATCAGGATGGGGATAAAATAGCTAATGGTCTTTATTTTTACAAAATGATCTCAAAAAATGAAGGAAAAGTTAAATCGGTAATAAGTAAGTTAGCTAAGGTTAATTAGGAAAGAAACGCAGATTAAATATGACTTCAATGGATATAAAATATGAATATGATTAGTCGGTGCAAAATTTATGGGTTTTAACCTCACCCCCTGGCCCCCTCTCCTTAGTAAGGAGAGGGGAGGGAAATAGTATATAAAGATAAAAAGGAAAACGCGGATTTCACTGATATATTACTATTGAGACTTACTTTTTTTCAAATCTTATTGTTATTTTTGTTTTAGTGATAATTTCTCATGGGCATTATTTTTGCTCTTTTTCTCCTTTTAAATACTAAATAAAAGGTAATATATGTGCGGAATAGTCGGATACATTGGAAATAAAAATTGCATCCCCATTCTCATTAATGGGTTAAAAAGATTGGAATATCGAGGATATGATTCAGCTGGTATTGCAATTATTACCGATTCAGGTTCTTACATCATCAAGAATAAAGGTAAAGTTTCTCAATTAGAGGAAAAAATAGAATATTTAAATGGAGGGAGTACTATAGGGATCGGTCATACAAGATGGGCAACTCACGGAGTTCCTAACGAAATAAATGCACATCCGCATTTCAATGCAGATAAAAACCTTTTTGTTATACACAACGGTATTATAGAAAATTACCAGGTATTAAGAACAAATTTGAAAAAGCTTGGCTATAAATTTATCACTGAAACCGATTCCGAAGTTCTTCCGCATTTAATTGATAGTTTTCTGAAAAAGGGGTTTTCATTATTTAAATCTGTCAGAATGGCTTTATCTGAAGTTGAAGGAACTTATGGAATTGCGGTAGTTTATCAGAATGAACCGGATAAAATAATTGCTGCAAGAAAAGGTTCACCATTAGTATTAGGAATTGGAGAGAATGAAAATCTTGTTGCTTCCGATGTATCTGCGATTTTAGCGCATACAAAACAGGTAGTTTATCTTGAAGACGGTGAGCTGGTGGAAGTATATAAAGATAGATTTTTTGCTAAAACAATTACAAATCATAGAATTGAAAAAGAAGTACATGAAATTGAAATGAACCTTGATGAAATTGATAAAGGCGGTTACGATCATTTTATGCTTAAAGAAATTATGGAGCAGCCCGAATCAATTGCCAATTCGATGCGCGGAAGGATTTTACTGGATACAGGGACATCAAAGCTGGGGGGCTTATTGAATGTAGAAGAACAATTAGTAAATTCCAAAAGAATTATTATTTCTGCATGCGGTACATCGTGGCATTCGGGATTGGTTGGAGAGTATATGTTGGAACAATTTGCCCGAATTCCTGCTGAAGTAGAATACGCATCGGAGTTCAGATATAGAAATCCGGTAATTTCGAAAGATGACACAATCATTTTTATTACACAGAGCGGAGAGACAGCGGATACATTGGCAGCACTTAAAGAGGCAAAAATAAGAGGAGCTTTGGTTTTAGGAATTTGTAATGTAGTAGGCAGTTCCATAGCAAGGGAAAGTGCAGCAGGAGTATATACACATGCCGGACCGGAAATAGGCGTGGCTTCTACAAAAGCCTTTACTTCCCAGCTTGTTGTTTTAGCATTAATTACTTTACTTATTGCCCGCAGAAAAAATATGAGTCTGATAGATGGCAGGACGATAGGGGAAGAGATGCTTAAAATTCCCGAGAAAATTAATAAAATACTTCAGTTAAATGATAAGATTGAAGAGATAGCAGAACAGTTCAAGGATGTAAAGAATTTTCTATATCTTGGAAGAGGATATAATTTCCCGGTTGCACTGGAAGGTGCCTTGAAGTTAAAAGAAATTTCTTATATTCATGCTGAAGGATACCCGGCAGCAGAAATGAAACACGGCCCCATTGCATTAATTGATGATAATATGCCGGCAGTGTTTATTGCTCCGAAAGATTCAACATATGATAAGATAATCAGTAATATTGAAGAAGTAAAAGCCAGGAGAGGGAAAATTATTGCAATTGCAAGTGAAAATGATAATAAAATAGATGAGCTTGTTGATTATTCTATAAAAATACCGGATACGATAAGAATGTTGATGCCACTATTAACAGTTATACCGCTTCAACTTTTAGCCTATCATATTGCTGTCAAAAAAGGATTGAATGTTGACCAGCCGCGAAATTTAGCGAAAAGTGTAACAGTAGAATAGTAAATGAAGTGGAATATTAACAACGGATTCAAAAAATATACCGATCAATATAAGGTTTAGGTCTAACATATCATTAAAGGGTTTTTAACATTAAAATAAATTCGAATGAGGATATCCCCAAAAGGAATATCTCTCATATGCCTTAATCAAAAAATAAAAAGGAGAGACATTTTATGCAGAAAAAAAATATTCTAATTATGGGAGCCGCCGGGAGAGATTTCCACAATTTTAATGTGTTTTACCGGGATAATCCTGATTATAATGTATGTGCATTTACTGCCGCCCAAATTCCAAATATTAATGATAGAAATTATCCGGCTGAATTGGCGGGAAAACTCTACCCTTCAGGGATAAAAATTTATGATGAATCAGAATTAAAAAAATTGATAAAGGAATTAAATATTCATGAAGTAGTTTTCTCTTATTCAGATGTTCCATTTAATTATGTGATGACAAAAGCTTCGATTGTAAATGCCGAAGGTATTTCTTTCAAGCTGTTGGGTGCCGATGAAACAATGTTAAAAAGCAGTAAGCCTGTTGTTGCGGTAATTGCAGTAAGAACAGGAGCGGGTAAATCTCAAACATCGAGAAAAGTAGTAAGTATCTTGAGAAATGCCGGTAAAAAGGTTGTATCAATAAGACACCCTATGCCTTATGGTGATCTAGTAAAGCAAAAAGTACAACGCTATGCATCACTTGAAGATTTGAAAAAATATAACTGTACTATTGAAGAAATTGAGGAATATGAACCTCATATTGCTATGGGTAGTATTATTTATTCCGGCGTTGATTATGAAGCTATTTTAAGGGAGGCTGAAAAAGAAGCTGATGTAATTATATGGGATGGGGGAAATAATGATCTCCCGTTTATAAAGCCAAATGTTACATTTACAGTTGTTGATCCGCACAGACCCGGACATGAGCTTACTTATTATCCCGGAAATACTTCTTTGAGAATAGCAACTGCGGCTATAATTAACAAAATAGATTCGGCTGAACCTGAAAAAGTCAGAATGGTCAGAACAAACATAAGAAATATAAATCCCTCTGCCGAAATTATAGAAGCGGCATCGCCGATATTTGTTGATGATATTTCTTTAATAAAAGGGAAACGGATTCTGGCTGTTGAAGATGGACCGACATTAACTCATGGAGAAATGGAATACGGTGCTGCTGTAATTGCTGCATGGAACCATGGTGCAAAAGAATTGATAGATCCACGTCCATATACTGTGAATTCAATATCAGATACTTTCAAAAAATATCCGAAAATAGGAATCCTTTTACCGGCAATGGGTTATGGTGAAGAACAGATGAAAGATCTTGAAACTACGATAAATAAAACTGATTGTGATTCGGTTGTAATAGGCACTCCAATAGACCTAGGAAGAATATTAAAAATAAATAAACCTTCAACGCGTGTAAGGTATGAATTGCAGGAAATCGGAGCGGTAACAATAGAATCAGTTTTGAAAGAAAAGGGAATTATTGAAAGGATTACAAAATTGCAAGATTAGCAAGATTAGGAAGATTACAAAATTGCAAAATTAATCAGATTGTAAGATTATTGGAAGAAGGAGATGCTATATACGGGATAATGATGAGTGCTGGATACAGGGTAGAGAATTTTATGGTGGTTGGATGTTGGTTGTAGGTGGTAGTGGAAATAACATTAGGGAATGGATGGATGGGTGAATGATTGGGAATGAATGAAATATGAGGTATACATTTTGGGATTAAATTTGTGCTCGAGGATGTCAGTTTGTTTGGGGTAAATTTTTTCTACAATAATGTGACCTCTCCGAGGTCAAGTCATGGAAGATAATGGGGGTCTATAAGGTTAAGGTAGAAAAATAATGTGGTTCTCGGGGATGTCAGTTTGTTTGGGTAAATTTTTTCTACAATAATGTAACCTCTCCGAGGTAAGGCATGGAAAGCAATAATATACCTCTACTAAGTCAATGCTTGGAGTTATTATTTATAAATATCTAATTAATATGCTTTGTATTCTTCTATGTTTGTTACACATTCTTTACAAAATTGATTCCCTTTAATGTCTACTTCTTCAATGCTTAAAGAAGCATGCATTACACAATCCCAATCACGGCAATGCTTTAGTCCGAAATTATGTCCTAGTTCATGTAATACTTCTTTAGTTGTTCTTTCGAGCAAGAGCTTATAATTGGTTCTGCCTGAATAGAATTCCTCATGAAGCCGGCATAAAGATACGATTGAATGTTTACCATTTAATTGAGCTTCTCCGAAAACGAAAGTTAAGGCAGGAACATACAGATCAAATTCGGTAAGCAGAAGTATTTTCCCCCTTATATTATCTGAAAGGTTAATGGCATTTGCAAGGAACTGAGTAGAAAAAAATTGTTTACGTTCAATAGAAAAAGCTGATTCAATGTTTATATCTAATTCAAGTAAATTTACTCTTGAATGAAATCTTTGAGAGAGTTCTAAAAGAATATCATTAAGAAGCCCGGAATTTGAAAGATGAATGGGAACAACATTTATATCCATTTTAACTAGTTCTTATGACGCAAACCATATTTATTTATTTTATTATATAAAGTTACCCTATCAATTTCCAAAATAGCAGCGCTTCGAGAAATATTCCAGTTATTATCATTCAGCACCTGAAATATATATTTACATTCCATTGATGCAAGAGATTTTTCCCCATTCTCATTTACAAAATTATTTGCAGATACATGGAACGGCAGGTCGGTCACGCATATATTATTTTCTTTTCCGATAACGACCGCTCTTTCAATTGCATTTTCAAGTTCGCGAACATTACCAGGCCAATCATAATTTATTAGAAAATCTATTGCTTCCTTTGAAATGCTTTTTTCTGGTTTATTCATAGCAGTAGTAAATTTATTAAGGAAATAATAAGCGAGTAAAGGAATATCACTTCTCCTTTCTCTCAAAGGGGGAACAACAATCGAAAAAACATTTAGCCTATAATAGAGATCTTCTCTGAATTTACCTTGTTTGACTAGATCTTCAAGAGGTTCATTAGTTGCAATAATAACCCTGAAATCACTATTAATTAATTGATTGCCTCCTACGCGGCTAAATTGCCTGGTTTCAATAACTCTTAAGAGTTCAATCTGCATTTTGGAAGAGATAGAACCTATTTCATCAAGAAAAACAGTTCCGCCATCAGCCATTTCAAATTTACCTCTTCTCTTGAACTGAGCTCCGGTAAAAGCACCTTTTTCATGTCCGAACAGTTCGCTTTCCAAAAGAGTTTCCGCAATAGCCCCGCAATTGACCGGAATTATGGGAAAATACTTCCTTTTACTATTAATATGAATTGCCTTAGCAACCAATTCCTTTCCGGTGCCGCTTTCTCCCCTTATCATAACCGTAGTATCGGTAGGAGCAACAGTGTGAATCAGCTCAAAGATTTTTTTCATTTGAGGGCTTTCGCCAATAAAATTATCGGGTTTGATGATCTCTTCAATATTTTCTTTTAACTGGATATTTTCATGCTTAAGAGCCTTTTGTTCCAGAGCTTTTTTTACAAGGTGGGCAAGTTCATCCGGGTCAACAGGTTTTGTGACATAATCATAGGCACCATCTTTTAGAGCTGTAATAGCTGAGGGAACCGATGCGAAAGCAGTAATTAGAATGACAATAGTTTCTTTATCTATATCCTTAACTTTCTTTAGCAAATCGAGTCCGCTTATTCCGGGCATTTTCATATCAACAAGCAGTAGATCATACTTACTTTTATCAAACATCTTAAGTGCTATTTCACCGTCTTCTGCTGCTTCGACATCATAACCATCCTCTTCAAACCAATGAAGGAGTGATTCCCTGACAATTCTTTCGTCATCAACAATTAATATTTTTTCCTTACCATTCATAATATCCCCTCTAAGAAATTTTAGTTTTGGGTAATTTTATTTTAAAAGTAGTTCCTTCCGAAGAAGTATTTTCAACCTTAATATTTCCATAATGATGATTAATAATACCATATGTTACAGCTAAACCTAGTCCGGTTCCCTTAGGTGCTTCTTTTGTAGAATAAAAAGGTTCAAAAATATGGGGTAAATCCTTTTCAGAAATTCCGGTACCATCATCTTTAATTCTAATTATAACATATTCATCTTCTTCATCAATTTTAACTATAATCCTTCCGCCATAAGGCATAGCTTCAATAGCGTTAATCAATAAAGCCATGAATGCCTGCTGCACCTTTTGAGCATTGCAGGAGATCATTAGACTATCTTTAGAATATTCTTTTACCAATTTTATTTTATTAATATCGAGATGATGACTTATAAGAGTGACACTTTTATCCATTAAACAAATAATATCTTCATCATGATATTCGGTATTTTCTTTATGAGAAAATAAAAGTAAATCTTTAACAATTTTACCGCATCTTGACGATTCGTCAGTTATTAATTGCAGATAGTCTATTATCTGTGTATACTCTCCGTTTGTTTCTATCTTTCTTAATTTTTTAGTAATAAGCTTACTGTAAGTTAAAATGCCTTCAAGCGGATTATTAAGTTCATGTGCAACAGTAGCAGAAAGTTTTCCAAGAGAGGCAAGTTTTTCAATTTCATTTACCTGGTTATAAATATTTTTTAATTCTTCCGTTTTTTCTTTAACTTTTTCATTTAATGTCTCAGACCAGTTTTTTATTGCTTCATAAGCTTCATTTAATTTCGAAGACATTTCATTAAAGCGTTTTGCCATTTTGCCAAGTTCATCCTTGGAATTTATTGGTATTTTATAGTCAAGGTTTCCATTACCGACTTCTTCAATACCTTTAGATAATTTCCTCATAGGAATATTAACTAATAATAAAATAAAAACACCGCATGCTATTGCCGTTGCAATTGTAATAATAGCGGAATTTATTACGGTGGTTTTTGCAGTTTCAGTTTTTATAGAATCGAGAGGAGCCAGTGAGACCATAACATCAAGAACTCCCAGAAACTGAATCTTAGACGGATGTGCATGACAGTCTGCAGAATAACAATCTTCTTCATTATAAATAGGATTTATTAATCCCAAAACTCTTTTTTTATCGGGAGTTGTGAAAATTCGCATTTTACCTTGATTCGTAAGAGTATTTAAAGGGACTTTTGAATTATGACAAACAATGCAAGCCTCAGCTGTAAGATTAACTTTTTTATTAATTTCACTAGAATCTGTAGAAAAAATTATCGTTCCCTGTTTGTTATAAATTCTAATTCCTTTAACATCTTCTTCAGTACCAATAGTATTTATTATTTGATAAACATCTTCACGCCTGTTTAAAAGCATACTATAGCGAGTAGATTTTTTAATCAAATCGCTGATATTATTAGCATTTTTAAAACTGTTTCTGGTTAAATATCCATCAAGATTGGTAATAAATATGTATGTATAAACAGATAGAATAGTAATAAGAATGATGGAAATTGCAACAATCAATCTTACGCTAAGCCGGTTCTGTAATTTTGGTTTCATACATACTCCCCTAACATATCTTTATGTAAACTTAGACAATAATAGCTTCACTTTCAACTAATTTTTAATAGAACATTTCTATTATAGAAAAATTCCATCTAAAAGATTTAAAAATTCACTTTTCCCAAGGTATTGATAAAGGTATTGAACGGGTTCTCCTCCATCCATTAAACTTTTTCCAATTCCGGGTTTATTTTTTAATTGATTTTTCAGTATTGTGAGTGCATGATTTTTTTCAAATATCCAATCATCTTTTGATAATTGAATATTGTGTATCTCATTATTATTAAATAAAATGACAGAATACCATTTATTCTGATTGAATTTAAGGGGAGCAATACTAATTTTGCCAATTATTAAAAAATTTAAGGGTGAGACAAAATCTTTTGTTCCCCAATCACCTTCAAGCGTAAAAATAATATGGTCTTTCTTAATATCATTTCCCGGAAATTCCTGAATGGAGTTTACATTTTCAATAAGGGAGAGAATTATGGGATTTATTCCAAGATAATAAGCATTCCCGAATAAATTTTTCAATATAAGCTGATTTTTTAGATAAATTATATTTTCATCAAAACGTTCATCTTCAATTCTTAGGATAATGCTTTCGAGCAGATCATTATTCGTATTATATTCGGAAAATGCTTCTGTCATTTTTATTGATTGATTTTTAAACACTTTATCGAATTCACAATTTTCACAATCAAATTCGCGGTCACATAATTTATATGCAACCTGCTGCGAGGTCATCCAGATACATTTTAATTCTTTAGATTGACCTGACGGGTTGTTATTATTAGTTTTCATTTTTTTATTAAAAACTTAATCGTTTGATAAAATTTGTTGTTTAGATTTCAGAGTTAAAAGCTCTTCTCCCTTTTCTTCAGAGGAATCCTCGTGAGTAAATACATGAAAATTTTCAACGACTAATTTAAAAGCTATCAAAGCCGCAAGTAAAAGAAATAAAGTGATGCCAATCTCTTCAAAAGAAGGTCGGTAAACTTGTCCTGAAGATCTTACTAAAGAAGTGACACAAACGTTCATCCTATTAAGAATAAAACCGGAGATAGTAAATATTGAAGCAAAATATAACCCTGTTCTATTAACTTTATATTTCGGATGGGTAAGAATCAAAATGGGAATAATTGAACCTAATATTATTTCAAGCCAAAAGATGTAAGTTTCATTAGCTTGAGCAAACATTAATGGTAGTTTTCCTGTTAAAAGTAGATCACTAAACTTAAAAATCAGTTCAATTATTATAACAACAAGTACACCTTTACCCAAGCCTGAGAGGATTCTTATATTTAATCCTTGATTAAAAGCGCGTGCCGACAAATATGCTTCAAGAATTATCATTGATAGGCCGGCTGCAATACAAGAAATAAAAAAGTGAACTGGTAAAAATGAAGAGTACCATAAAGGATATACCTTTGCAGGTGCAATCAAATAAAGGGACCCAAATGAAGACTGGTGTAATGTTGAAAAAAGTACGCCGAAGATAACAACAGGAATGGTGATTTTTTTAATTATTTTTAACAGCTTATTTAGTTTAAACTTTTCAAGAATTACGGGGGCGAATTCAATAGTTAGCACCGTCGAATAACATATCACACACCAGGTAATTTCAAACATAACGGAATGAACATTCCACATAACCAGAGGATGCCAGAAATTCTGCGGCTTTCCGAGATCAATTACCAGCAGAGCAACAACCATCATATAGCCGATATAAGCGGTCAAGATGGCCGGGCGTGCGATTGATTCATATTTATGATTATTAAAGATATGCGCGGTTGCTGCGATAGTAAAGCCTGCAGCAGCTAAGCCAACCCCGATAAAATCAAAGCCTATCCATAATCCCCATGGAACAGCATCGGATAGGTGAGTAGATGCGCCTAATCCTTGTGAAAATCTAATAATTAAAGAGAATATCCCAATTATAGCCATAATAATGCTTACAGCTTTCCAAAAGGTCATTTTCAAAAAGAATTTTTTCATTTTATTTCTCATTTTTAGTATTAAGTTGTTCTTCTCTGGCTATTTGGTTTTTCCTTTTAGTCAGCCAATACATTCCGGTGAGGAAAATTCCGCCTACAGAAACAACAGAAGGAATTTTCTCCATAGCCTGCATGGTAAAAGTAGGCATTGATTGTTTGGGTACTTTTGAAGAATATCCCAACTGTTCAAATGGAACCGGAGAAATTATTAAAACATTACTGCCTCCTGCTTCCTCAAGTCCATAAATATGGGGATAATATTTGTCGGGATGTTCACTTAATCTTTTCTTTGCTTCTTTAATAATGTCAGACATTTTCCCGCAGATAGTTGCTTCAACCGGGCATGCTTCCGCACAAGCAGTTAATTTCCCCTTCTTTAATCTATTATAACATAAAATACATTTCCGGACCCTTGGTGAAGTAGATCCCCATTCATATCTTGGAATATTATAAGGACATGCCTGCATGCAATATCTGCAACCGATACATTTTTCAGCATCATAAACAACAGGACCTAATTTCGTTTTTTCAAAGGCACCAACCGGACAAACAGATACACATGTTGGTTCATTACAATGCATGCACATTTTTCTTGCATATTTATCACCGTATTCTTCAACGACCGTATATGTTTTATCCGATAAATGGTCTTTGAGAAAATCCTTATTTGTTTCAGGCAGATTATTTTCTTTTTTACAAGCTTCATAACAACTACCGCAACCTATACATTCCGAAGCATCGAAGAGTAGACCAATTTGTTCTGACATTTTAACGTTACCTTTCTCAAGTGGTTTTTAATTATTTGGGTATAAAGGTATAAGGGTATAAGGGTATAAGGGATACCATTACCATTTCCATTTAAACCTTTAAAAATTCTTCTTCAAATTTTTTAATAGATTCCCGGTTTAGCTGGGAAATAGCACCTTCGACTATTTTTCCACCATCAAGCATTGTTGCTCCCGCAAGCTGGGCGTGTCCGGCAGTTAACTGCAGCGCATTATCTCTTAAATAACTTTTTAACTTTAAGAATTCATTTTTCATCCATTCCACAACATTTTCGTTGGCTTTAAGAGAAGCTGCATTTCTTTCAAAATTAATAGGAGATATTATTGCTCCCCAATCTTCACCATAAGGATCTGAAATAGACTTACCTATAAGACTATCATTTATATAATTTATTGTACCATCGATAGGTGAACGGAAACTTAAAGATTTATCTCCCAGTTTAACTTCAACTATTGGTTCTCCTTTTCTTATTATAGTGCCAGGTTTTGTAATTTGGGTTACAATGAATTTACCTACTGATTTTAATGCAAATTCATCTACGCCAATCTTTACTAAACCATTCCCTAAAAGTTCAGCCCAGGTATGACCTTTTGAAATGTATGAATCGGCAGGTACTGCAACACTGATATTATCGAAAACGACATTTTCGATGATTTCGTATTTTTTCTTAAAAGCAGGATGGTATTTTTTTTCTGCTCTTATAACGAATGCGTCTATTAATAAAAGCAGGACAAAACCTAATAAAACATAAAGTGCAACCATTTTATTTTCCTCAAAATTTAGTTTGAAAACACGTTAATAATAGTCAAGAGATATGCCGGAAAGTTATTTCGAATGGTTCTTTCGCTTATAATTTCTTATATTTCAAGGGGTTATAAGTAATTTTAGCATCCATTAAATGGTAAAAATGAGATATTATAAGCTGTTGAATTTATAAGCATAAATTTTTGAATATGCAGTAATGCTTTAATTATTCATTGAAAAAGGAATGTTATCTGTTGAATTTTTAAGCACCTATATTGTTGAAAAATTCAATACCAAAAACCTTAATGAGGTGGCAGAAGTTTTAACTATAGTTATAAATATAGAATTTTCCAATAAGCAAGAACTTTAGATTAATTCTTATATATAATGATAAAGCTTTAATTAGAATTGTTGAAGAATACAATACTTTTCATTGGCTTACTTTTTGTCCTCTTCAGACAGCTATAAATGATAAATAAAAAAATATATAATAGAATTTATTATTTAGGGGAATTATGGAAAAACAAAATCGAAGAAACTTCTTAAAAACTGCAGGATTATTAACTGCCACAATTTCCGGTATTTCAACTAAATCAGCTAAAGCGGCGCCTGATGATATCTTATCAGAAGATAGAATGGGTGTGCTTGTCGACACAACAGTATGTATTGGATGTAGAAATTGTGAATGGGCTTGTAAAAAAGCTCATGAATTACCAACTGCAGGATTAGAAACTTATGATGATAAATCAGTTTTTAACAAAATGAGGAGACCAGATGAATCAGCACTTACAGTTGTAAATCAATATAAAAATATAAATGATATTAATATCCCCTATAATGTAAAGGTACAATGTATGCATTGCGATCATCCCGCTTGTGTATCTGCTTGTATAGTTGGAGCAATGACAAAGAATAAAAACGGATCAGTTACATGGGATACAAATAAATGTATAGGTTGCAGGTATTGTATGGTAGCGTGTCCATTCCAGGTACCTTCATTTGAATATGACAAAGCTTTGAATCCTCAAATTAGAAAATGTGATTTTTGCTTCGAAAGAACGAAGGTTGGTAAGCTTCCGGCTTGTGTGGAAAATTGTCCGGTAGAAGCAATTACATACGGGAATAGAAATGAACTTATCAAGATTGCAAGAGAAAGGATTAAAAAATATCCGGAAAGATATATCAATTATATTTATGGTGAGACTGAAGTTGGCGGAACATCCTGGATATATTTAGCTGGAGAGGATTTTTCCAAATTAGCTTTTCCTGAATTAGGCACAAAACCGGCTCCAGGGGTTTCAGAATCAATACAGCACGGTATTTTTGCTTATTTTGTTCCACCGGCATCTTTATATGCATTGTTAGCAGGAATAATGTGGCTGGCTAAGAAAAGAAATGAGAAAGAGGGGGAGAAGTAAATTATGGAAACATTTTTTAGACCAACTCCGATGAAGAAAAAATATTTTACTCCGGGAATTATTGTTCTAATTGTACTTGCAGTAAACGGAATAATTTTTTTAGCTGGAAGATTCTTATTAGGAATCGGTGCAGTAACAAATTTAAATAATCAATACCCGTGGGGGTTATGGATTGGAATTGATGTTGCCGCGGGAGTTGCACTTGCTGCTGGCGGATTTACAAGTGCGGCACTGGTATATATAATGCATAGAGAAAGATTTCATGCAATAGCCCGGCCAGCACTTTTAACAGCGATGCTGGGATATTCGTTCGTAGCATTTGGAGTTTTTACCGATATAGGGCGATGGTATTACATCTGGCATCCATTGATAATGTGGAACGGGAGTTCTGCATTATTTGAAGTAGGTATTTGTGTAATGATGTACGTAACAGTTCTATATATCGAATTTCTTCCGGTAGTAACTGAAAGATTTATAGGGAAAGTGAATTTTAAGAAATTACTTTCATTTTTAAACAAGCCGTTGGAAAAGTTACTACTTTTATTAGATAAGGGATTAAGTAAGATAATTTTTATATTCATAATATTGGGAGTAGTATTATCAACCTTGCATCAATCATCATTGGGAACATTAATGATTATAGCAGGGCCCAAAATGCATCCTTTGTGGCAGACTCCGGTATTACCCTTACTGTTTTTATTATCTGCAATTTCAGTCGGATTTCCAATGGTAATTTTTGAATCAATGATTGCTGCAAAATCTTTTGGTGAAAAGCCGGAGATGGAAATATTAACACCATTAGGTTATTCTGTAGCACCATTATTGGGAATTTATTTAGCTTTTAAAATTGGAGATATGGTAATACGCGGGACTTTTGTCTATTTAACCGTAATAAATACTGCCAGTATAATGTTTACAATTGAAGTTGTGGTTGGAATTATTATTCCATTAAGAATGTTTTTATCAAAAAAAGTTCTTGAAACACCGTCACTTCTTTTTACAGCCTCGTCTTTAGTCATATTTGGTGTCTTATTAAACCGGATAGATAATTTCATAGTTGCTTACACTCCGCCTTATTCATTTGGTTCATATTTCCCATCTTTCGGAGAGATTTCAGTGACGGTAGGATTTGCAGCTTTATTAATATTTAATTTATAGAATAATCGTTATAAATTTCCCGGTTATAAGTCAACCGGAAAAGCGATATATGATAACAACAAAATATACAATTAAGGGATAAAAATTATGAAAGGGGTTATCTGGGGAATATTATTATTTGCAACGGTTGCATTTGGTCAAAGCCACTCAAAGATCAAAGCAGATAAAAGCTTTCAGAATCATTCACTTCAGCAGATAAATTGTAAGACATGTCATTCTTGTGATGTTCCTACAAAGCAGGACCCATGTTTAAATTCCTGTCCACGGGACTTAATGATTACAGTAGATCAATCGCCTGAAAAAGGACCAGAAACTGTCAAGCTTGATGAACTTGTCAATAAATATATGCCAGTAGTATTTTCCCATAAGATACATGCCCAAATGTCCCAGATGTCAGGGGGATGCAGGGGCTGTCATCATTACAATACTGCCGGGCCAATATTATCATGCGTCAATTGTCACAGTACTGAAAGAAACAGAGAGGATGTAAGTAAACCTGATCTAGAGGCGGCATATCACCGTCAATGTATAAACTGCCATAAAGAATGGAGTCACTCTACGGATTGTGTCTCTTGCCATGCACTTAAAAATTCTGATAAAATGGCGGTTCAAAAGGAAGAAGCTAAAAAGCTCAATGGGAAAGATCACCCGGGTGTAGAACGGCCCAAAGAATTAGTTTATGAAACAAATTATAAAAAAGGGAAAATTGTTACATTTTTTCATGAACAACATATTAATCTTTTTGGTGTAGAATGTGTAAATTGCCACCAGAAAGAAAATTGTACAAGATGCCATGATAAAGAAATTAATGGTAAGGTTATAGCATCTAAGCTTCCGATAAAAATTCAAAAATCGCAGAGCGAACATCATCAGCCATGTTTTAACTGTCATTCAAATGATCCTTGCAGCAAATGTCATCTAGAAAAGCCTGCAGAACCATTTAATCATGAAATCAGCACGGGCTGGGCACTGAACAGGTTCCATGAAAAACTTGAATGTATTAAATGCCATATAAATAATAATTTTGTAAAACTTGATAATAAATGTACAGGCTGTCATAAAAATTTTACTGCAACTTCATTTAATCATAATGTTACAGGGTTAAAACTGAATGAAACACATTCGGCACTTGAATGCAGTGATTGTCATGTTGAAAATAATTTTGCCGTAGAACCGAGTTGTAAAAATTGTCATGATGATAAAAGTTTTCCGAAGGATAAACCTGGAAATATGATTAAGATTTCCGGAAAATGATGTTATACCTGGGATTAGAAGCTAATGTTGAAAAAAATAGGGTTTAAATTAATAATTGTAGTTAGTATTACTGCGGTATTAATAATAGGGGTGTTCTCATTTTATAATATTCGATCCCACAGCAATGCACTTCTTGCAGAAGTAGAGAGACATGCTAATCAATTAAGTGAAACAGTGAAGCATAGTACAAGATACGATATGCTTCTTAATCAAAGAGATAGAATACATACAACAATAAATACAATTGGTGAGCAGCCGGGAATACATGATGTAAGAGTATTGAATAAAGTCGGAGAAATTATTTATTCTTCACATGAAGAAGATATAGGTAAAATGGTTGATAAAAAAGCAGAGAGCTGTTATGCTTGTCATGCAGCAAATAAACCGTTGGAAAGATTACCTATTAAAGACAGGACACGGATTTTCAGATTAAATCCAGATTCAACAAGAGTACTAGGAATAATAAGTCCGATTTACAATGAGCATTCCTGCTGGTCAGCTGATTGCCATGCGCATTCCCAAAATCAAACAGTACTGGGTGTTCTTGATGTGACAATATCATTAAAGGATGTTGATGGACAAATTAATAGAGGAGAGATTGATACAGTTATTTTTGCTTTGAGCGCAGTAGTTGCATTAAGCTTATTAATAGGGTTTTTTGTTAAGAGATGGGTTGACAAACCTATAAAGGAATTATTGAACGCTACTCATGAAGTTGGAACAGGTAATTTAAACTATACTATTGAAGACAAAAGAGAAGATGAATTCGGAATGCTTGCAAGATCATTCAATAACATGACCCAAAAGCTATCAGAAGCGAGAATACAGCTTTTTCAATCGGATAAAATGGCATCGCTTGGAAGATTAGCTGCAGGTGTAGCTCATGAAATAAATAATCCATTAACCGGAGTCCTAACTTATAGCAGTTTTTTATTGAAAAAAACACAAGATAATCCAGAGATAAATGAAGATTTAAAAGTGATTGTAAGAGAGACAAAAAGAAGCCGTGAAATTGTCAAAAGCCTTCTTGATTTTGCGAGACAATCTGTACCTAAGAAGAATGTAGTAAACATTAATGAAATAATTGAGCGGTCAATAACGGTAGTTGAAAATCAGCTTTCTTTAAATCATGTACAGTTAAATAAAGAACTTGAGAAAACTCTTCCTGAAACCACGGTAGATTCAAACCAAATGCAGCAAGTATTTATTAACCTTTTAGTTAATGCATCGGATGCAATAGGTTCAAAAGGAGGAATAATAACTATTTCAACAGCTTTATTAAAGTTATCTCCTTACGGAATTACACATATAAAAAAAGCAACATGTCCTAAAAGACATGACTTAATGGATCATGAATTCAAGATTGATGGTATGCCTTCAATAAAATTGAAAATTATATCGGGCAGTAATGAAGGATTTGCAAATCTTGACCCTGTTTATGGAAGGAATAAACACCATTTTGATGTGCCGTTTAAACTTGAAGGTAATGAATTTCAAATTGTTTGTCCAAAATGTGGTTTTTCATTGATTGAACCAAATAAGAAATGCCCAGATTGCAATGCACCAATTTACAGTCTTGAAATACCCTCACAGGGAAATATTGAAGGATGTCTAACAAAGAATTGTTCATGGCAGAAGTGGGAGGCAGTAGATACCGGCGGATTAAAAGAATATATAGAAATCAGAGTTACAGATACAGGCTGTGGTATAGTAAAAGAAAATTTATCAAAGATTTTTGAACCATTTTATAGTACAAAGGGGCAAAAAGGAACGGGATTAGGTTTAGCAGTTATTTGGGGAATAATTGATAACCATAACGGCACAATAAATGTTGAAAGTACAATAAATAAAGGAACAAGTTTTATAATCCATTTACCTTTAAAGCAGAATAATAAATAATGATGAAACAATGGGACATATTAATAGTAGATGATGAACAGGTCATAATTGATGCTGTAGTAAAAATTTGTTCTGCTGAAGGTTTTAGTGTGGATTGGTCCATTGATGCAAAGAATGCTTTACATAAATTCGATAAAAATAGTTATAGATTAATTATCTGTGATATAATGATGCCTGATGTTGATGGTTTCAAGATTTTAGATGAACTGAGAAAAATGAAAAACATGATTCCAGTAATAATGACCACCGGTTATTCAACAGTTGAGAATGCAGTAAAATCTTTATATAATGGTGCAATAGATTTCATACCAAAACCATTTACTGCCGATGAACTGGTAAATTCAGTAATTAGAGGCATGAAATATCTTGAAATTCAAAATTCTATAAATAATTTTAAAAATGACGATTCATCAATTGTTTATGTCCCATGTCCTGCAAAATATTACAGACTTGGTTATTCAAGCTGGGCAGCAGAAGAAGATCAGGGGACAATAATAGTGGGAGTTACGGATCTATTTCTTAAAACAATAGATAATCTTACAGATGTAGAGCTTTATAACATTGATGATGAAGTAATTCAGGGAAATCAATGTGCATCATTAAAAGATAAAAATGAAAGGATCCATATATTGCTTTCCCCAGTAAGTGGAAGAATAATTGAAGTTAATAAAGAAATAAGGGTAAATAAAAATTTAGTTGAAAAAGATCCATATTTTGAAGGCTGGTTTTACAGGTTAATACCATCCGACAGCGAGTATGAATTAAAAAACTTGACGAATTGCAGTTCAGATAGATTGTAAGAAACTTTTGAGGTAAGATGTTTCTGAAGTAATTAAAACACCTTAAAAGGAATTAATAAAAAATAATTAAGATATAAAATATCAATTTAGATAACTTTCAAGGTCAATATAACAAATAATTATTAACCTGGAAGGTTTTAAGAAGGAGAAGATCAAATGCCACTTTTTATATTAGCAGTAATCATATTTATTATCGCTGATATTTTAATAAGATATTTCAATAAAAGAATCAGTGAGAAGAAAGCATTAAAAGAAAGGGAAGAGGTTTTAGCTGAAAGTATTAAATTAGACTTTAGCAGTGAAGCTAAAACTTTAAAACGTGCAGAAGTTAAAAACCCAGCCGCAAAAATTTTATGTGTTGATGATGAAGCAGTTATTCTTGACAGTTTCAGAAAAATACTAGTTTTGGACGGTTATGCGGTCGATACAGTTGAAAATGGTAAAGAAGCGATTGGTTTAATCCAATCGCATCATTATGATTTTGTTTTTACAGACTTAAAGATGCCGATAATGGATGGAGTGGAAGTTACAAAAGCAGTAAAACATGTGAGACCGGATATTGATGTAGTGATAATAACAGGATTTGCAACTGTAGAGACAGCAGTGGAATGTATGAAATACGGAGCGATTGATTATGTTCAAAAACCATTTACCGATGATGAGCTTTTAGCATTCGTAAAGAAGAGTTTAATAAAGAGACAAGACAAAATTCAAAAACAGCTGAGACCAAAAGTTCACATTACACATCTTGCAGATGCAAAGAACTCAATGTTAGTTGATTTTGCAATACCAGGGGGTGTTTTTATTTCCACAGGTCATTGCTGGGTAAGCATGGAACAAGATGGTAAAGCAAAAATCGGAATTGATGATTTTGCTAAAAAATTAGTTGGTAAAATAGACACAATTGAATTCCCAAACCTTGGTATGAATATTAAAAGCGGACAGCCCCTATTTACTATTAAACAAGGTTCAAAAGCAATTTCATTTAATTCACCTATCAGCGGGAAAGTATTAGAAATTAATAAACCATTACAATATGATGTAAGTAAATTGAACATTACTACCTATGATTCAAATTGGATTTGTACAGTCGATGCAGAACAATTTGATAGTGAATTAAAGGAGCTTAAGATTGGTAAATCGGCAGTTTCATTGTACCAGGATGACATAGAGCATTTTTTAGATATTCGAAAGAAGACACTTAAGCCGGTAAAGGAAGGTGAATATATGGATAGCGAAATTTATATAGGAGAATTAGAAAGCCTTGATGAACCTAATTGGAATAAAGTAAGCAGTGAGTTCTTTAAAAGATAGTAAATAAAGCCCGCCTTTTATATATTAAAAATCCCCGCCGCTCAATAAGCGGCCGGGATTTTTTTTTAGCATACAGCATATAAAAACAATGTTTTGAAATATATGTTATGTATCAATTTATTACATACATGTCCAGATAAACTTCATTAAACTGCCAAAATTCAAACGGCATATTATTTGTCAAAACTGAACGAAACGTAACTATTTTCTATATAAAGATAACATAAATAAAGTTTGCCGAACCTCCAGGCAAATAGGTGTAAAGATAAAAATTAAATTATATAAAAAATTTCTTCACTTTATAAAATAATATTGTTTTAAGAATTTCTTTTACAATAATAAATGTCAGTGAAGCAGGCGAAGCCTTGTTTAAATAAATCGAAAACCTAAGAGGTATCCTGATGGATAATTCAAATATAAGTAATATAAATAAATATTTGATTCACAATACTAAATCAGTAAAAGATTATGTTCAGCTTATACGCACGAATCTTTCTTTGTTTATAACTATTTCAGCAGTAATTATAATTACCGCAGTTTCATACGCGGTTTTTTCAAAAAGTATCTATAAATCTACTGTTACACTAAGAATCTCAACACAGAAGCAAAGTGTACTTCAATCAACTTCATTATTTCCGGAAGTAAATAATTTAGTAAATGACAGATTTATTTCGAATGAAATAGAGGTTATAAAAAACTTTGATACGAGGGAAAGATATGCTAAAGTTTTAATTGACAGTTTTTATACATCAAAGGATCAAAGTTATTTCCCGTTACTAAAATCTGAAGAAATTAAAGGTGGAAATAGATATAAGAAGATTGATAATATAGCAGAATTATTAAAAGATATTGTTTCTGTAGATCAAAAGGAAGGGATGGATATAGTTGAAATATCTGCAGAATCATCGTCTCCTTATGAAGCTGCAATGATAGCTAACACCTGTGCTGATCAATATAAAGAATTAAATCTTGAGGGGAATCGGAATCAACTCACTACCATCAGGAAATTTTTAGAAAATCAAAGTAAAGAAAAGTTAGTAGAACTAAATTTAATAGAAGATACCTTAAAGAACTTTAAGGAACGTGGAGGGATTGTAGCACTTGATGAACAATCGACCGCATTAATTAATCAATTATCTCAACTTGACTCTCAAAGAGACGCCTTAAAAATAGACCTAATGACTTCAGATGCGCTACTCAATCAATATAAAAGTGAAATTAAGAAGCAGGATCCTAGACTGGCGGATTATCTGGAAAGCCAATCTTCGCAGGCATATATTGATGTCTTGCAGAAGCAAATTGCCGAACTTCAGATGAATAAAGATCTGGCTATGACTCATAAAAATGAAAATATAGATGTTACTTTAAAAGTAAAAGAATATGAGGAAAGGATTTCAGAGTTAAAACAAAAATTAAGTGCAAAAATAAACGATATTAAAGCAGATGCATTTGCTACGAGCCCCGACCAGATGAAAATACTTTCTCAAAAATTGATTGAAGAGGAAATAAACAATCATTCCTTTTCGATAAAGTTAAAGGAACTGCAAAGTATTATTGGACAATACGAGATAAATTTTAATAAACTACCGCAAAAATCAATCGAGCTGGCACAATATGAAAGGAAAAGAGAGTCATTAAAACAATTATATTTACTGGTAGAGCAGAAATATCAGGAAGCAATGATAAATGAACTTTCGCAGCCAGGGAATGTAACAATTGTAGGTGCAGGAAGAATACCGGATAAACCGTCCAAACCTTACAGAATGTTAATAGCTTTAATAGGAATAATAACAGGTTTTGGTGCGGCGATTACATACTTGCTGATAGTAGATTATTTTGATGATAAAGTTAAAACACCTGAAGATATTCAAGATAAGAATATCAATTTTCTTACCTGGATCCCATATTTTAAGAAACTAGGGAATAAGGGGGGAAACTCTGATGAAATAATAATTGATGAAGAGGAAGATCCAATTACAAACGAAGCCTTCAGTGCAATTAGAACGCGAATAGATTTTTCTATGATTGATAATACTTCCATGAAAACAATTTTGATTACTTCTGCAGCAGAAAAAGAAGGCAAGACAGTTGTATCAATAAACTTAGCAGGCAGCTATGCTCAATCACATAAAAGAACTCTTTTGATTGACTGTGATTTGAGAAGACCAAGAATTCATTCTATAATGAATGTTCAAAAGAGTCCGGGTCTGGTGAATTATTTATTTAATAAAGCAAGATTAGAAGATATAATAAGAACATCTGATATTAAAAATCTGTTTTATATAACAGCCGGAACACATCCTCCAAATTCTGCAGATGTTTTAGGTTCAAAAGCAATGAGAAAG
Source organism: uncultured Ignavibacteriales bacterium (assembly GCA_963848195.1). Classification (GTDB taxonomy): domain Bacteria; phylum Bacteroidota; class Ignavibacteria; order Ignavibacteriales; family Ignavibacteriaceae; genus CAVQBP01. Next base: position 44,114 of record CAWKCY010000007.1, read on the forward strand.
TTCCTTGCGGAGATGAAGGAATTATTTGATGTAATAATTATAGATTCTGCACCAATAGTTGCTGTAATCGATACGGAGATCCTTTCAAAACTGGTTGATGGGACTATTTTAGTAGTTTCTTCAAATAAAACAGAAAAAAAATTAATGACGGAAGCCGTAGGGTTAGTAAAGAAAGATAGAGTTCCTTTTCTTGGAACGGTATTAAATAATTTTAAATATAAGAACGGTTATGGTTATTACTATAAATATTATTATAACTATTCATCGAACGGTCAAACTAGCAGCCATTCAAATAAAAGGAAAAGAGTTAAAGAATTAATTTAATCAAGGAGAGGGCGGGAGGTTATAGGTCATTTCCTCTTTTTACTCCAGACTAAAAAATCTCCCGTTATTTAATTTAATGAAATTCAAATTCTTTTTACTCTGTAACTTTGTGTCAATATAAATTCTTCTCTAATAATACTCAATGGAATTAAAGACCTTATTCAAGAACTCGTCGTATCTAATATCAGCAAGAGTAGCAAAATTCGGCTCAGGGATTCTTCGTTCAAAACTTATAGCAATATATTTAGGGACATTAGGTGCAGGGATAGTTTCCCAACTACTTCAAATAACCACATCAATGTACCGGTTTACAGTACTGGGGATGAATGATGGGTTGATAAAACAAATAGCCGAAAGTGATAAGAATGAAGAAGGGTTTGATAAAAAATTAACAGGACTAATAAAATCATATGCATTTATAGTAGTTTTAATTTTAGTAGCAGCAATAATATTGCTGATGGTTTTTTCAAAGGAACTAACCGTATATGTATTCGGAGATTCAAAATATTATCTTTACTTTCTTGTAGGGTTAGTATCGTTTCCGATATTAATAATAAACAGTATATCGACGGCAGTTCTACGGGGTTTTAAGTTAATAAAGTATATAGCAAGAAGTGAGTTAATAGTAATAATAGTAAATCTGGTATTGTTTGTCCCGATAGTATATTTCTGGGGAATAACGGGAGCAGTAATCCATGTCAGCCTATCTTTATTAACAGTAATGATTGTAAATCACTACTATGCGGACAGGAAAATACTTTTAAAGCTGAATATAAAGACATTAGATATAATAAAGGCCAGAATAAACCGTAGTTCAATAAGAGAATTAGTTTCATTTGCAGGATTCGGGCTGACAGCGGGGATAGCATTAGTATTTACAGACATAATAACCAGGGCGATAGTTGTAACAAAGATAGGTATAAGTCAGCTGGGAGTATATACACCGGTAAATTACTGGGGAAGCTTATTTGATGGATTTATATCACCGTCGATAATAACATACTTATATCCACGATTAAGTGAAGCGAAGACAGATGAGGAAGTAACCGGAATCCTGAACGATTCATTGAGATTTATTACGCTTCTGTTTCTGCCGTTTTTACTGATCAGTATTCCGGTAAGATATGAAATTATCCCGTTGTTCTACAGTAAGGAATTTAACAGTGCGGGGGATTATCTGCCGTGGCATTTTATGGGAGTGTTGTTTTACTTGTGGATGTTAATGTTTATGCAGGCTATGACAGCCAGGGGGAGGCTAAAGACAGAAGGAGTGATGGTAATAATAACCTGTCTAATAGATATAGCGGTGGTATATTATTTTGTCAGCAATTACGGATTATACGGCTGGATGCTTAAGTTCATAATAAGTCCGGTGATATTTTTCAATTTTTCTCTGTTTTATTTTAAGAAGAATTTCGGATTTAGGCTAGAGAGAAAGAATCTGATAATAATGAGCTATATAGTGGGTGCTTTTGTATTGCAGATGGTTATAGAGAAGTTTATAACAGGCAATTATAAGATAAATCTTGTCATAGGTCTTATTCTAACGGGACTCTCATTTCTATTCCTGACCAAATCAGAGAAGGATTTTGTAGTAGACAGGGTCAGGACTGGCTACAACAGGTACATTAAGAAGTAATGGGAGGTTGGTCATTGGTCATTGGTCATTGGTCATTGGTCATTAGTCATTGGTCATTAGTCATTGGTAGAAAAATAGAAGTATGGAAAGTATAAGTATAGCATTAGATAGAGTTGAGACAGGTAAATCCGAAAAGCTACTGGATACTATAATAAGTTACTTTTTCTGGATATTACTGATACTGTACACCAATCCGGGAGGTGTAATAGAAGCATTAAAGATCTATTACATAGTTGGAAAAGTAAACTTAGGAGATTTATTATTTATTTTATTAAGCGCCTGCTATTTCATCATACCCAAGGAGCATACAGTTTATGACATTGAATACCTAAGGGTTAGAAAATACTTAAGCATATTTTTAATCTATTATCTTATAGCGTTTATAGTAGCTGTTCCGATATTGAATGGGAATCAGAACTATAGCTTAGCTGACAGTTTAATAAAATCCAGATATACGGTATATGCGATATTACTTTCAATTTATATATATGAGTTTTTTAAGAGAAGATGGGATATTTTTCTAAAGATATTTCTTTATTCAAGTATAATGATATTAACGTTATTTATTCTGACAGTGGTAACGAAGATAAATATATTACCGATAGGACTTCTGAACAGGGGATTTGTAAATATCAACAGGAACTTAATGGTAAGTGAAGGGATGATGCCGCTGTTAGTTCCCTTAGGTGTAGTTGTACTGGTATTTAAGATTCGAATAAAATATAGAGGGTTAATATTAACAGCATTTGCATTGATGTCGATAGTTTATTTGCTAGAGTTATGGAGGAGGAATATAGCGGCGATATTTATATTATTTATATTAGCAGCCATAGCCGATGCATTTATAAGCAGGCGATATATTATGATATTAAAAAACGGGGTAAAGGTAATAGTGTTAATAGCGAGCTTATCGCTGATGTCCTACTTGATATTTCCACGGTATATAGAAGCAGCGGTAATAGGAATAGAGGAGAGTTTTTCAGTAGTAGAAAACAGCCGAGATATACGGGGTCAAAAAGATGTAAGACTGACCCTTGACAGACCATTTATAAATGAACAGTTCTATCAACACCCAATATTCGGGACTGGGTTTGATAACCGCTGGAGAACTAAGGGAGGGGATAATCAAGGTTATGAGGCGGCAGATTATCCATTTTTAGCTGCCCTTGCAATGTTTGGGGTAGTAGGATTGGCGGTTTTTTTACCGATATATATAATAATAGTAAGAATATTAAAGCTGGATTTTGGGTATATGCGAGATAATAATATTATGATAGAGAAATCATTGATGTATTTATTTGCATTATCCTTTATGCTGTATTTTACATTCGATTTGATACAGTATTTTAATTATTTCCAGGCGGTATCGAACTCTGATTTTTATTATAACTGGTATATTTATCTCTCCTTATATCTGGCTGCCAGATCCATGTTTTATTCCAATGAATTTGAAAATGAAGAAAATTTATCAAATTAACGCTTAACTCCGATACTTCAACAAGTAAAAATTATAACCTTATGCATTTATTAATATATTTAGGACATCCTGCACATTTTCATTTATTCAAGGGAGTAATAAGGGAGATGCAAAGAAGGGAGCACAAAGTATCGATATTAATCAAGAAGAAGGATGTACTTGAAGATTTATTAAAGGAATCGGGATATCCATATACAAACATATTGCCGGAAGGGAGGAGGGATAATAAAAGCTCAATCGGGATGGGTTTATTAAAGCGGGATTACCGGATGCTTCAATATGTAAAGTCAAATAGACCTGATTTGATGGCAGGTACATCACCTGAGATAACGCATATAGGAAAACTCTTAGGAATTAAATCGATAGTAGTAAATGAGGATGATGCAGATCAGGTTCCATTGTTTGCGAAATTATCATATCCATTGGCAGACAGTATATTAGCCCCAATTTCATGCAGCACAGGTAAGTGGAGTAATAAGACCATATATTATAAAGGTTATCATGAATTAGCGTATCTTCATCCGGAATATTTTACTCCAGTGAGTGAAAAGGTAAGGGAGTTAAATGAAGGTGGAGCAAAGAAATACTTTATACTAAGATTTGCAAAATTGTCAGCTCATCATGATACGGGTAAAGCAGGAATAACGACGGAGATAGCATCAAGAATAATAAGGAAGCTAAAACCCTTAGGGAATGTATTTATAACTTCAGAACGTGAACTAGAGGCTGAATTTGAGAGATACAGGATATCAATAAAGCCACAGGATATGCATGATGCACTATATTATTCAGAGATGTTCATAGGAGACAGTCAAACAATGGCAGCAGAATCAGCGGTATTGGGGACACCATCGATACGGTATAATGATTTTGTGGGAAAGCTGGGTTATCTGGAAGAACTGGAGCATAAATACGGATTGACCTATGGAATAAGGACCACGGAACCCGAGGAATTATTTACTAAAATAGATGAACTGCTATCGATGCAGAACATAAAAGAGGAGTGGGGAAAAAGAAGAGAGAGGATGTTATCAGAAACGATAGATGTAAGTTCATTTATGAGCTGGTTATTTGAAAATTATCCGAGAAGCCTGGAAATGTTAAAAACTGGTTCTGTGCCCCAGCAGAAATTTAATAGAATCAGTGAAAAAGATTTACAAAAGGCTGTAAATTTTTAGAGGAAACAGCCACAAAGTCTCTGAGACACAAAGCTGCACAAAGTATTTTTTAGATCGTTAAATGTAAAATTAATAAATCAAGTAAAAGGTGCATTTTTAACACCTATTTTTACCAAACTATTCTTATCCAAAAAATCCATTTTTATAAGTTTTAAGGTCAAAAGCTTTGTTTCGAAAGATAATATCTAATTTCACATTATATTCTGTTTGTTTTTTTATATCACTTTACATGCATAAAGGAGCCATATTTCCTAGTGAAGGTTATGATATATTCTACATCTCATTTATAATATCATGGGCTGCATCAGTAATAATTTCCAGGAAATATAAAGCACAAAAGGAGATTACACTGCTAAGTAAAATGTATACGTTCTCTGTTTCATTTTTCTTAATGCTGGGTATTTTTTCATTCATTATTTATAAATTTAATCTCATTGGAGTTTCAAGATTTGTTATTTTAAATTCATTAATAACAGCTTTTTTAATTGAGACTGGTTATCTTCTTTATAAGAACAAACATAAAATAAATTTTAAAAATATAAACCCAAAATACAGCAGCAAAGCTTTTACTTTTGAGGTATCAGTTTATGGGACTATAAATTTATACCTTATCCATAAATTAATTTATAACTCATTAATCAGTCATAATCTAATTTTATTCATTACCCTGTATTTAAGCTGGTTTGTCGGATCATTCTGGGGACATCAATTTCATCCTTTATTTAGGAACAGAAATTATTTTTCTTTTATCTGGCAGTATATAAAATCATATATATTCATTCTGGCTTTAACTACATTTTCTACGTTTGTTTTTCGTTTGGAAACTAATAAGATAATTATTCTTCTATATGGGATAAGTTTTTATTCCATCATATCATTTATTGGAATATCTTTTTACTATTATATAAAAAAGTACAGGAGGCCTGTCCTAAATTTTGCAGGGATACCTGTTAATTATAAAACAGGGGATATACTATTAAACGAAAAAGCCGCCTCCTCAAATAACCATTATAAATTATCATTTAGACAACAAACTTCTCAATCCTACAGTGATTTATTAAAAGGTTTTTCTCTCAGGAAATTTCCACAACTATTTGAATTTTTAGACAATAATATTGATTTAAATTCTTTTAATAATTTTTATTCAATCATATCAAGCCTAGACAATATTTCAAATATTGATTATTTACCCGAGAAGAACCTACAATTATTTATTAATCTTTGCCGTTTAAATGATATAAAGGGTCTGAATGATTATCTCATTGGAATAAATAAAAAATTAATGAGCAACGGCATTTTTGCAGGCAATCTTGAGACTTCCTATCTCCGTCATCAGATTTATCTAAAGAAGTACCCTTATTATTTTGCACAGCTATTTTATTTTATTGATTTTATATGGAATAGTATATTTGCAAACATTCCTTTATTAAATAAATTTTACCTAATGATAACCGGAGAAAATAAGAAAGCACTATCACTTGCAGAAGGATTAGGGAGGTTATATTACAGCGGATTTGAGATTCTTCATCTTAAGATTATAGAGAATCGGATGTACTTTATTGCAAGAAAAATAAAAGAACCGGCAAGTATAGCAGTATCAACAGGATTAATCTTTAGGATGAAAAGACTCGGTAAAAACGGAATACCAATATATGTATATAAATTAAGGACAATGTATCCGTATGCAGAATATCTACAGGAGTTTATTTATGAGAAATTTAATTTAAAGGATGGGGGTAAATTTAAGAATGATTTCAGAATAACGATATGGGGGAATATATTACGGAAGTTATGGTTAGATGAGGTGCCGATGCTTTACAACTGGATAAAAGGAGATTTAAAGCTGGTTGGAATAAGACCACTAAGTAATCATTATTTTAGTTTATACAGAGAAGAATTAAAGGAAAAGAGATTAAGGTGCAAACCGGGTTTAATTCCGCCTTTTTATGCTGATATTCCTAAAACTTTTAATGAAATAATGGAATCTGAAGAAAGATATTTAGACTCATATTCACAGAACCCTGTAATTACAGATGTTATATATTTTTTCAAGTGTTTTAACAATATATTATTAAGAGGAATAAGAAGTTCATAAAAAACAATGTTTAATTTTTCAAATAATAAATTGTATTATTTAATATTAAAATTAATCTTAATTCTTAGTTTTTCTACCTACCATTTTTGCCTATCTATTACTTACCTTTGAATTTTTCCAACTATATTATGTAATATCCATGATTGAGTAAATTGCATCACTCTTTCATTGCATTTGAGGAGATGCAGGTTATTAAACTTCAATTCTATCCTAGAATTTCTTACCAAAAAAGTCTTATCATTTCAGTCATTAGAACACATAATTTGTAATCACCTTTTAATTTTAAGGGCCACTAACGCTTTAGAAGGTTGAATTACATTTATTGAATCCAATATCAAAGCAATCGGAATTTTTTACCCATTTTGTAATGTTAGTAGAGTTTAAAGAGGATTAAGAATTTGACTTTTGTACAAATTATTAAAATAGAGATAGTCATACCCAGGTATAAAAACATTTTATTTTTAAATAAATTAAGGGTTAATGCTCTAAAAAATTAGTAAAATGAAATATCTTTTTTATGCTTCAAAACACAGCAGAAGCCTTTATTCTTCCTTAAATTAAATGTGAGGAAAGGCATAATTTTATTTTATATATCAAATTATCTGCCAAATATATTTAGGCGGTTTGAAACTCCCTCTTAAAATAAGTGCTACTATACTGAATAATTTGACAAAAGTTAGAATCAATTGATATATAAAATCTCCGTCGCAAATTATAATAAACAATACGTTTCGATATCATTTTATGTGAGTGAATAAGCGAAGCTATATTTAAATGCAAAATAATACTACAAACGAATAATAAACTGGAACTGACTATCAGAGGATAATATCTAATCGGCTTCTATTTAGTAATTGACGAAAGGCATCCAAAATGGATAGTTCGAATCATAATATAAAAAAATATTTATTGCATAATACAAAATCTATAAAAGATTATATCCTTCTTATTCGTACAAATTTATTTTCATTTATAACTATTTCGTTATTAATAATAATTGCAGCTATATGTTATGCAATTTTTTCCAAAAGTATTTATAAATCAGCAGTAACATTAAGAATTTCAACAGAGAAGCAAAGTGTACTTGAACAGTCTGCAATTTTCCCCGAAATAAATAATCTAGTTAATGACAGATTCATTTCAAATGAAATGGAAGTTATAGGTAATTATGATACAAGGGAAAGGTATGCAAAAGCATTAATAGACAGCTTTTATAATTCAACAAATAGAAATTTATTTCCACTTCTTAAAACTGAACAACGTAAAGGTGTAATCTGGCATAAGAGTATTGAAGACATAGTTGATCAATTAAAAGATATAGTCACTGTAAATCAAAAAGAAGGAATGGATATTATAGAAATATCAGCAGAATCACCTTCTCCCTATGAAGCTGCATTAATTGCAAATACATGTGCCAATGAGTATAAGGATTTAAATCTTGAAGAAACCCGGAAACAATTAACGGTCACCAGAAAATTCTTAGAGAAACAAAGTAAAGAAAAATTACAAGATTTAAACGATATCGAAGATACCTTAAAGAATTTTAGGGAAAGGGGAAAGATAGTAGCATTAGATGAACAATCAGCCGCCCTAATTAACCAATTATCGCAGCTTGATTCGCAAAGAGATGCATTAAAAATAGATTTACTGACATCAAATTCTGTTTTGAATCAATATAAAGATGAAATAAAGAAACAGGATCCCAGGCTTGCGGATTATCTGGAAAGCCAATCTTCACAGGCATATATAGATGTTCTGCAGAAGCAAATAGCAGAGCTCCAAATGAATAAAGATCTGGCATTATCATATAAAAATTCAACAATAGATGTTTCATCAAAAGTAAAAGAATATGAAGAAAGAATAGCAGATTTAAAGCAAAAGCTAACTTCAAAAATCAATAATATTAAATCAGATGCATTTGCTACCAGCCCGGATCAGGTAAAAATTCTTTCGCAAAAACTAATAGAGGAAGAAATAAATAACCATTCACTCAATATAAGATTTAGAGAATTACAGACTATCATTAACAGTTACGAATCAAATTTTGATAAACTTCCCCAGAAATCCATAGAACTTGCACAATATGAAAGAAAAAGAGAGTCCTCAAAGGAATTATACCTTCTTGTAGAACAAAAATATCAGGAAGCAATGATAAATGAACTTTCTCAGCCAGGTAATATAACAATTGTAGGTGCAGGAAGAATACCGGATAAACCATCAAAACCGCATAGAATTTTGATAATATTTATAGGAATAATATTAGGACTAGCAGCAGGAATGGGTTATTTATTGATTAAAGATTATTTTGATGACAAAGTAAAAACACCTGATGATATTCAGGATAGAAATATTGATTTTTTAACATGGGTTCCCAATTTTAATAGCGCAACAAATACTGATTTAAATAAGAATGAATTGGTTATAAATCAAGAGCAAGATTCAATTTTAACGGAAGCATTTAGTGCTATCAGAACAAGAATTGATTTTTCTATAGTCGATAATATCTCTATTAAGACAATTTTAGTCACTTCAGCGACAGAAAAGGAAGGTAAAACAGTTATTTCAGTTAATTTAGCGGGAAGTTATGCCCAATCGCATAAAAGAACATTATTAATTGATTGTGATTTGAGAAGACCAAGGATTCATTCAGTAATGAGGACTTCCAAGTCACCAGGTTTAGTTAATTATTTATTTAATAAAGCGAAATTTGAAGATATAATCAGAAGTTCAGATATTAAAAACCTTTATTATATAACTGCGGGTACGCACCCTCCAAATTCCGCAAATGTATTGAGCTCAAAAGCAATGAGAAGATTCCTGGAAGAAATGAAGGAATTGTTTGATGTAATAATTATAGATTCAGCACCCATAGTTTCAGTAATTGACACCGAGATTTTGTCAAAGATTGTGGATGGGACAATAGTAGTTGTTTCTTCAAACAAAACGGAAATTAAATTAATGACGGAAGCAGTTAATCTGGTAAAAAGGGATAAGGTTAGATTTTTAGGTACAGTATTAAATAATTTTAAATACAAAAACGGGTATGGTTATTATTATAAATATTATTATAACTATTCTTCAAATGGAGAAAACAAATCATTGAATAAAAAGGGATTTATTTTAAAAAGAAATGAAATTCAATTAAAGGAAGACGGCTATTCACTAAACGATAGCGGATACCCTCCTAACGGAAACAAAAAAAACAGAGTCAAAAAGTTGATTTCATAACCTTTAATTAGGGGGATTTTTTTCGAAATGAAACTGAAAGATTAAAAAAGATTAAATAGAGTCCCTCTAAATTCCTTCCTTTAAAAAAATCTATTACTTCACAAAATAAATTATTATTTTCTTCAACAAATAAAAAGAAAAAGATGATTATTACTATTTATACTCAATGGAATTAAAGACCTTATTCAAGAACTCGTCATATTTAATATCAGCGAGAGTAGCAAAATTCGGCTCGGGGATTCTTCGTTCGAAACTTATTGCAATATATTTGGGGACATTAGGTGCTGGGATAGTTTCCCAATTGCTTCAAATAACCACATCAATGTACCAGTTTACAGTACTGGGTATGAATGACGGGTTGATAAAACAGATAGCCGAGAGTGATAAGAATGAAGAAGGGTTTGATAAAAAATTAACAGGACTAATAAAATCATATACATTTATAGTAGCTTTAATTTTAGTAGCAGCAATAATATTGCTGATGGTTTTTTCAAAGGAACTAACCGTATATGTATTCGGAGATTCAAAATATTATCTTTACTTTCTTGTAGGGTTAGTATCGTTTCCGATATTAATAATAAACAGTATATCGACGGCAGTTCTACGGGGTTTTAAGTTAATAAAGTATATAGCAAGAAGTGAGTTAATAGTAATAATAGTAAATCTGGTATTGTTTGTCCCGATAGTATATTTCTGGGGAATAACGGGAGCAGTAATCCATGTCAGCCTATCTTTATTAACAGTAATGATTGTAAATCACTACTATGCGGACAGGAAAATACTTTTAAAGCTGAATATAAAGACATTAGATATAATAAAGGCCAGAATAAACCGTAGTTCAATAAGAGAATTAGTTTCATTTGCAGGATTCGGGCTTACAGCGGGGATAGCATTAGTATTTACAGACATAATAACCAGGGCGATAGTAGTAACAAAGATAGGTATAAGTCAGCTGGGAGTATATACACCGGTAAATTACTGGGGAAGCTTATTTGATGGATTTATATCGCCGTCGATAATAACATACTTATATCCACGATTAAGTGAAGCGAAGACAGATGAGGAAGTAACCGGAATCCTGAACGATTCATTGAGATTTATTACGCTTCTGTTTCTGCCGTTTTTACTGATCAGTATTCCGGTAAGATATGAAATTATCCCGTTGTTCTACAGTAAGGAATTTAACAGTGCGGGGGATTATCTGCCGTGGCATTTTATGGGAGTGTTGTTTTACTTGTGGATGTTAATGTTTATGCAGGCTATGACAGCCAGGGGGAGGCTAAAGACAGAAGGAGTGATGGTAATAATAACCTGTCTAATAGATATAGCGGTGGTATATTATTTTGTCAGCAATTACGGATTATACGGCTGGATGCTTAAGTTCATAATAAGTCCGGTGATATTTTTCAATTTTTCTCTGTTTTATTTTAAGAAGAATTTCGGATTTAGGCTAGAGAGAAAGAATCTGATAATAATGAGCTATATAGTGGGTGCTTTTGTATTGCAGATGGTTATAGAGAAGTTTATAACAGGCAATTATAAGATAAATCTTGTCATAGGTCTTATTCTAACGGGACTCTCATTTCTATTTCTGACCAAATCAGAGAAGGATTTTGCAGTAGACAGAGTCAGGACTGGCTACAACAGGTATATTAAGAAGTAATGGGAGGTTGGTCATTGGTCATTGGTCATTGGTCATTAGTCATTGGTCATTAGTCATTGGTAGATAATAGAAGTATGGAAAGTATAAGTATAGCATTAGATAGAGTTGAGACAGGTAAATCCGAAAAGCTACTGGATACTATAATAAGTTACTTTTTCTGGATATTACTGATACTGTACACCAATCCGGGAGGTGTAATAGAAGCATTAAAGATCTATTACATAGTTGGAAAAGTAAACTTAGGAGATTTATTATTTATTTTATTAAGCGCCTGCTATTTCATCATACCCAAGGAGCATACAGTTTATGACATTGAATACCTAAGGGTTAGAAAATACTTAAGCATATTTTTAATCTATTATCTTATAGCGTTTATAGTAGCTGTTCCGATATTGAATGGGAATCAGAACTATAGCTTAGCTGACAGTTTAATAAAATCCAGATATACGGTATATGCGATATTACTTTCAATTTATATATATGAGTTTTTTAAGAGAAGATGGGATATTTTTCTAAAGATATTTCTTTATTCAAGTATAATGATATTAACGTTATTTATTCTGACAGTGGTAACGAAGATAAATATATTACCGATAGGACTTGTGAACAGGGGATTTGTAAATATCAACAGGAACTTAATGGTAAGTGAAGGGATGATGCCGCTGTTAGTTCCCTTAGGTGTAGTTGTACTGGTATTTAAGATTCGAATAAAATATAGAGGGTTAATATTAACAGCATTTGCATTGATGTCGATAGTATATTTGCTAGAGTTATGGAGGAGGAATATAGCGGCGATATTTATATTATTTATATTAGCAGCCATAGCCGATGCATTTATAAGCAGGCGATATATTATGATATTAAAAAACGGGGTAAAGGTAATAGTGTTAATAGCGAGCTTATCGCTGATGTCCTACTTGATATTTCCACGGTATATAGAAGCAGCGGTAATAGGAATAGAGGAGAGTTTTTCAGTAGTAGAAAACAGCCGAGATATACGGGGTCAAAAAGATGTAAGACTGACCCTTGACAGACCATTTATAAATGAACAGTTCTATCAACACCCAATATTCGGGACTGGGTTTGATAACCGCTGGAGAACTAAGGGAGGGGATAATCAAGGTTATGAGGCGGCAGATTATCCATTTTTAGCTGCCCTTGCAATGTTTGGGATAGTAGGATTGGCGGTTTTTTTACCGATATATATAGTAATAGTAAGAATATTAAAGCTGGATTTTGGGTATATGCGAGATAATAATATTATGATAGAGAAATCATTGATGTATTTATTTGCATTATCCTTTATGCTGTATTTTACATTCGATTTGATACAGTATTTTAATTATTTCCAGGCGGTATCGAACTCTGATTTTTATTATAACTGGTATATTTATCTCTCCTTATATCTGGCTGCCAGATCCATGTTTTATTCCAATGAATTTGAAAATGAAGAGATTAACAAATTATTATTATAATAATTAGAATATAACTTAAAACAGCTCCGGATTCAAAATATGAAAGAATTCAGGTCTTTAAAAGACATTTTGGTGTAGAATTTGTTAAAGGATATTATGAAAAATGCCGATTTTCCCAATAGTAAATATTAGCTATATAATATATTATAAATATCAAGATATTTTATTAGGCAAAAAAATGTGAGGGAGGGATCGTTGATCTGGAGATTAAGAGAAATAAAATGAAGGAAGTGCTACTTACTATAGATTACGAAGTATTTCTGGGTAAGGAAACCGGTTCTGTTAAGGATTGTATGATTGAACCTACCGAGAAATTGATTTCTATAATAAAACACAATAATTCAAAAATGACAGTATTCTGGGATATTTTGCATTACTATAGATTACTACAACTTGAAAATGATTTCCCGGAATTAAAAGAAGATATTTCACTAATAAAAAAACAAATTTTAGAATTGATTGAAAAAGGTCATGACATCCAGCTACATATACACCCTCATTGGTTGGACGCAAAATATGAGAACGGCAAATGGAAATTCAAATATGACCGGTTTAATATTCATAAGTTATCAAACGAATACAATAGATATGATATAAACACAATCATAGGCTGTATAACTATTTCGAAAAAACTAATAGAGGATTTAACCAGGAAAGCAAATCCTAATCATAACATTATTGCCTACAGGGCTGGAGGATACTTAGTAGAGCCTTTTGATAAGATATATAATGCACTTAAAGATACTGATATTTATATTGACAGCAGTGTGTGTCCTGACTTCTCAAATAATAATGAGATATTTTCTTTTGATTTTAAAAGCTATCCTAAAAGGATTTATTATAGATTTGATACATCACTCAAAAACATTAATGAGCAAGGCAAATTCATAGAAATTCCAATATGGACAGTTAAGATACCTATCTATAGAAATTTAATTTTTACAGCAATTAGGAAGTTGAAATATCCGCAGTTAGAAAGTTCACGTAAGGGGGAGGGTTCAGGGTATTCTACAAAATATGGGCGCAAATCTCCTCTTAAGAGATTTTTGAAAATAGTAACAGAACCCAGAACAAACCAATTCACTACTGATGGAAATTTTAGGGAAAAATTTAATTATATATTCAAAAGAGTACCAGAAAAATCAACAATGATTCTGCATCCTAAATTACTAAATGAACATACATTAAATTTGATTGAAGAATATATAGATAAAGGAAAAATCAAATTTTTATCTATCATCGACTTGATAAATAGTATTGATTCCTCTCTAATTAAAAAGAAAGAATCCGTTCGTATCAATAAATTATAGAGAGAGTGTCTCAAATTAAAACAAACAAATTAGTTGAATCGAATAATGAGAAAATTGTTCGATTATAAAAAGAAAAGGTTTTGATTAAAATATGGTAATAAGAGATATATAGTATAAATGGTTAAAAAGCAATTAATTTATTTGTGCGAAGGAATTGGTTCAGTTTTTGAGTCACAAGTTATAGAATTATTAAATGGAATTTGTGAAAGAAATTTATTTCAAAAAAGTTATCTTTTTATAGGGATTAAGGAAAAATCGGATAAATCCAGACTTAAAAGAGAAAAAATCCATCCGAAATTGGAAGTTGTATTTTTTAAAACTTTTCCTAATTATCCATTCTATAATTTTTTATCAAGGTATTCATTAAAAAAAGCATTAAAACCTATTGATATTAAAAAGAGTGAAACAATATTTCATATAAGAGAAGAAATACTTACATGGCATTTGCTTAATATTTTAGATGGATCTGATTTTGATAAAATATTACCGGATATAAGGGGTGCAAATATGGAAGAGGTAAAGCAATATTTTGGATTTAATTCATTGCGTGAAAAATTAAAAGTCCGGAACTATAAAAAGGCGATAAATTCGTTAAAGAAAGTGGGAAGAATTTCTGTAGTTTCTGAGAGTCTGAAGGATTATTTGTCTAAGAATTTTGGATTAAAGCAGGATAATATTTTTGTTACTTCATGTTTAGCCGGAAATCATTTTAAGTTTGATCTTAGCAAAAGGGAAAAGATTAGGAGAGAATTGAATTTAGAGGAAAAAGATATCCTTCTGGTATTTTCAAGCGGGGGACTAGCAAAGTGGCAAAACGCGGAAGTACTAAAGTATTTTGCTGAAAAAGGAATTAAAATATTAAACCTATCAAAAAATGAGCTACGTTATAATAATATAATTAATAAGTTTGTTGATTATTATGAAATCCCGGACTACTTAAATGCAGCTGATGCTGCGCTTCTTTGGAGGGACAAAAGTATAGTGAACAAAGTGGCTTCTCCGGTAAAATTTAGTGAATATCTTTGCTGTGGTCTACCTGTTATAACAAATGATAGTGTTGATCTAGTTAAGGATTTAATTGTCGAAAAAAATACCGGAGTAATTCTAAATGATATTGAAGAGTTTAATGAAGATACAATATGTAAAGCAGTGAAGACCGATAGGAAGTTTATTAGTCAAACCGGTCAAAATAAATTTGGAATAGAAACAATCTTAAACAAATATCAATTGCTTTACAATAAATTTTGACATGATAAAGAATTCATTTTGTAAAGTTATAATCAATTATGAAAAAACATTTAAGGACAATATTTTCAATTTTGTTTTCAAGAGCCATAATAATCTCAGGCTTACTCACAATAAAAACTCGGTATATATTAAAGAACAATATTCCATTAGCACTTTATTTTCACAATCCCGATAAAAAATTATTAGAAGATATTATTATATGGTTTAAGAAGAAAGGGTTTAGATTTTTATCTCTTCAGGAATTTTTAGATAATATAAAAAATGAAAATAAGATAAGAGGAGCAATATATCTTTCTTTTGACGACGGCTACGAAGAAAATATCACCAACGTATTACCTATATTAAATAAATATGAGGTACCCGCAACTTTTTTTATTCCTTCGAAATCAATTGAAGAAGGGTTCTTTTGGTGGGATTTAGTAAAAGGGTCTTCAACTAATATAACACCAGATATAAAGCGTTTATGGACTATTCCCAACCAAGAAAGAGTTAAAATAATTTCAAAAATTAAAAAAGAGAAATTGTCATTTCCCAGAAGAGCTATAACATTGCAGAGTCTAAAAAACTTATCCTCAAATGATTTAGTTACGATAGGTAATCATACTGATGATCATGTTATTTGCATTAATTGCACTAATGAAGAATTGAGCAGAGAAATAAAATTATGTGAAGAAAAATTAAAAAAATGGGTTGATGAAAAATATGTTAATGTTTTTTCGTTTCCGAATGGCGATTATAATAAAAGGGTTACATGTGTGTTGAAAGATAACGATATACCGGCAGCGTTTATAAATGATCCTGTACTGATTTCAAGTGAAACTGATATGCATTTAATTCCAAGGATGGGCGTAGTTGATAATATATGCTTTTCAGAGAACCTATTACATGCAGTGGGTGTATGGCAGCCCATAGTCCAAAAACTAAAAAAGATAACCGGGAAAGCCTAGTAATGAAGGTTTTGTATGTTTGCAGCGGCAATGAAGGCGAAATAAAACCTTTTATAAAAGAACAGGCTGATTCTTTAAAAGGTTATAATATTGAGATTGAATATTTTGTAATTATAGGGAAAGGAATCCCGGGTTATATAAGAAACTGGCTTTTATTTAAGGAACAGATAAAATCAAAAAATTACGATATTATACATGCTCATTATGGTTTATCAGGATTTCTATCAACGCTGCAAAGAAAAGTTCCTGTAGTCATTACATTTCACGGCAGTGATATAAAGATCTGGTGGGTGAGATTATTTTCATTTTTAGCCTCACAGTTTTCCGTAAAGTCAATTTTCGTTTCAGATAAATTATCAAAAAAGATTAAGACAAGAAAATCAGTAATAATACCTTGTGGTGTTGATACTGAGAGATTCATTGAAGTGGAAAAAAACAGTGCAAGAGAAAAAATAGGAATGGATTTAGATGGTCATATTATACTTTTCTCTTCACATTTTAGTAATAAGGTTAAAAATTATCAATTAGCAAAAAAAGCAACGGAATTAATTGGCAATAATCATAGACTTGTTGAATTAATAGGATATAATAGGGAAGAATTAAATTTATTATTAAATGCGGCAGATTTATTATTGCTGACATCAGTTTCGGAAGGCTCACCACAAATAATAAAGGAAGCAATGGCATGTAATTGCCCGATAGTAGCGACTGATGTTGGGGATATAAAAGAAGTAATTTCTGATACAGAAGGCTGTTACTTAACCTCTTTTTATGCGGAGGATGTAGCAAACAAGATAAAAAAAGTACTTGGGATGAATAAAAGGACTAATGGAAGAAAAAATATATTAAGAATGGATAACAAGGTAATAGCAGAAAAAATAGTTTCCATTTATGAAGAAATTTACAATAATAAAAACTTAAAAATATATGGAACATAGAAATCATCTGGACAATGCTTTAGAGATCATTTTTAGAGATTCTGCCATTACCGGATTCTGGGATTCTCATAATAAGTATATTTCTGAAAAAATAGTAACCGACAGAGAGTGGTACTGGCAAGGATTGAATTCAGGTTCACATAGATACGGTCTTTTCACTTTGAGTATGATTTTATTATCAAAAGACCTATATGACCTGGATACAACAAAATATGATGAAAAAATTGTTGACTTTATTTATTGGACATATAATAATCTGAGAAGGCTAACGACATCCGAGCTGACATACGGAGGATTGCTTTCCATAATTCTTGGGAAAAAGCTATATGGAATAAATGAATTTGAGCTTGAGGTAATTGAGGACGTTTTAACAAAAGCTTATAACAATATCATTCCATTTACAGATAATCAAAATTCATTAATTCTGATAGCAAGTAAATATTTCCTAGATCAAAAGAAAGATGATGAACAACTAAGCAAATTAAAGAAACTAACTAATATTATTTTATCTTCTAAAAAGAAATCTGCATTTTTTGAGACAGGAGATATACGAGCTATATATCATCAAAGAATAATGTATACACTCTGGGGATTATTATTTGCATCTAATTACTATTCTAGTGAACAAATAAAAGCAGCAGTAGAAGACATTTTAAAGTATGTATGGGATAAGCGGAGGGATAAGAAAGATAATGCTTTTTTCTGGCATCCTTCATTTTATATTATAAATTATAGAAATAAAATTAAGATTCCTATTTATAATCCTAAATCGGCCAGATATTTGTTCGAATGCCACCAGACATTCTTTGCAAATTCAATTAATTTTTATCAGAAATTTTTTGAATTGGGCTTCTATGAGGAAGAGAAGGAGAAAGCAATGGAATGGATCTGGGGGAACAATAGAATAAATAAAGATTTGAATGATGTTACAGGTATCGGAATACCGGCTAGAATAATGGATTTGAAGGGGAATTTACTAATTAGCGGGCAACAATTCATCGGCAGTTATGAAATTGGATCATTCATTTTAGCTTTAGCAGCTCAAAATGTAATAAAAGATACAGCGATATTAAAATAATTATAATCCACCCTCTTTTTTTCCACAAATTTAAAATTAAATAACCCTATGCATTTATTAATATATTTAGGACATCCTGCACATTTTCATTTATTTAAGGGAATAATAAGGGAGATGCAAAGAAGGGAGCACAAAGTATCGATATTAATCAAGAAGAAGGATGTACTTGAAGATTTATTAAAGGAATCGGGATATCCGTATACAAACATATTGCCGGAAGGGAGGAGGGATAATAAAAGCTCAATCGGGATGGGTTTATTAAAGCGGGATTACCGGATGCTTCAATATGTAAAGTCAAATAGACCTGATTTGATGGCAGGGACATCACCTGAGATAACGCATATAGGAAAACTCTTAGGAATTAAATCGATAGTAGTAAATGAGGATGATGCAGATCAGGTTCCATTGTTTGCGAAATTATCATATCCATTGGCAGACAGTATATTAGCCCCAATTTCATGCAGCACAGGGAAGTGGAGTAATAAGACCATATATTATAAAGGTTATCATGAATTAGCGTATCTTCATCCGGAATATTTTACTCCAGTGAGTGAAAAGGTAAGGGAGTTAAATGAAGGTGGAGCAAAGAAATACTTTATACTAAGATTTGCAAAATTGTCAGCTCATCATGATACGGGTAAAGCAGGAATAACGACGGAGATAGCATCAAGAATAATAAGGAAGCTAAAACCCTTAGGGAATGTATTTATAACTTCAGAACGTGAACTAGAGGCTGAATTTGAGAGATACAGGATATCAATAAAGCCACAGGATATGCATGATGCACTATATTATTCAGAGATGTTCATAGGAGACAGTCAAACAATGGCAGCAGAATCAGCGGTATTGGGGACACCATCGATACGGTATAATGATTTTGTGGGAAAGCTGGGTTATCTGGAAGAACTGGAGCATAAATACGGATTGACCTATGGAATAAGGACCACGGAACCCGAGGAATTATTTACTAAAATAGATGAACTGCTATCGATGCAGAACATAAAAGAGGAGTGGGGAAAAAGAAGAGAGAGAATGTTATCAGAAACGATAGATGTAAGTTCATTTATGAGCTGGTTATTTGAAAATTATCCGAGAAGCCTGGAAATGTTAAAAACTGGTTCTGTGCCCCAGCAGAAATTTAATAGAATCAGTGAAAAAGATTTACAAAAGGCTGTAAATTTTTAGAGGAAACAGCCACAAAGTCTCTGAGACACAAAGCTGCACCAAGTACTTTATGATCAGAATGATGGAAACTTTATAAATCAAATCAAACAAACACCAAAGTTCAGAAAAAATTACTCTTATTAGAATAATTCCATTTTTATAATAAACTATAAATTTTAAGGCAAAAAGCTGTGTTTCGAAAGATAATACATAATTTCATATTATATTCGATTTGCTTTATTATATCTCTATATCTTCATAAGGGCACAATATTTCCGGATGAAGGTTATGATATATATTATGCTGCTTTTATGATTTCGTGGGCAGCAGCAGTTTTTGCTTCTAGAAAATATAAAGTTAGAGAGGGTATATCATTATTAAACAGATTGTATACATATACTATCTCTTTTTTCCTGATGCTAGGAATTTTGTCCTTAGTAATATATAATCTTAATTTAATAGGAGTTTCAAGATTTGTTATATTAAATTCACTGCTCCTTGCATTTACAATTGAAATTATTACACTACTCTATAGAAGCAAATATAGATTTAGCTTAGTAAATATTTATCCTAAATACAGCAATAAAGCATTTACTTTTGAGGTCTCTTTATATGGAATGATAAATTTATTTATCTTCTATAAATTAAAAGATTATTCATTATTTAATAGTTATGATCTACTATTATTTATCAGTTTATATTTAAGCTGGTTTGTAGGTTCATTCTGGGGTCATGGTTTTCATCCTTCACTAAGGAAAAAGGATTATTTATCTTTTATCTGGCAATATTTCAAATCATATTTAATTATTTTAGCCCTCATAGCATTTTCAACTTTTATCAACAGGTTGGAAATGAATTCCATTATTACAATTCTATACGGAGTAATAGTATATTCAATATTATCGTTTGCAGGTATATCGTGTTATTATTATATAAAAAAGCATAGGAGCAAAGTCTCCAGCATAGATAAATTCCCGGTAAAATATGTATCAGGAGATGTCCTTCTTAATGAAACAATACCGGATGTGACTAATCATTATAAATCTGCATTTAGCTTACATGAGTTTAAATCATTCAGTGAAATGTTAAAAAATTTCTCTCTTAAAAGATTACCTAAATTATATGAGTTTCTAAATGACAGTATCGATCTAAATTCCTTCGATTATTTTTATTCAATGATATTAAAATCGGATAATATTTCAAATATTGATTATCTACCTGAAAGCAGCCTTCAGATTTTTATAAACCTTCAACGAATGAATGATGTAAATTCGATAAATGATTATCTTGTTGAAATAAATAAGAAACTAATGAGCAACGGTATTTTTGCAGGCAACCTTGAAACTTCATATCTCCGTCATCAGATCTATCTAAAGAAGTACCCTTATTATTTTGCACAGCTATTTTATTTTATTGATTTTATATGGAATAGTATATTTGCAAACATTCCGGTATTTAATAAATTTTATTTAATGATAACCGGAGAAAATAAGAAAGCTTTATCACTTGCAGAAGGATTAGGGAGATTATATTACTGCGGATTTGAAATCCTTCATCTTAAAATCATAGACAAACGGATGTATTTTATAGCAAAAAAAATAAAAGAACCTGCAAATGCAGCAGTATCAACAGGATTAATCTTTAAGATGAAAAGATTGGGTAAAAACGGAAAACCAATATATGTATATAAGTTAAGGACGATGTATCCGTATGCAGAATATCTACAGGAGTTTATCTACGATAAGTTTAATTTAAAAGATGGGGGTAAATTTAAGAATGATTTCAGAATAACGATATGGGGGAATATATTTAGGAAGTTATGGTTAGATGAGGTGCCGATGATTTTTAACTGGATAAAGGGAGATTTAAAGCTGGTTGGATTCAGACCATTAAGTAACCATTATTTTAGTTTATACAGAGAAGAATTAAAGCAAAAGAGATTAATGTGCAAACCGGGTTTAATTCCGCCTTTTTATGCAGATATTCCTAAAACTTTTAATGAAATAATGGAATCTGAAGAAAGATATTTAGATTCATATTCAAAGAATCCTGTGAGAACCGACGTAAATTATTTTATTCGCTGTTTTAATAATATTTTATTTAAAGGAGCGAGGAGTTCATAAAAAATTTATTTTTATTATAGAATAACCAATTACAACAGTCCTTTCAATTTCATTTCTTAATTCTCTCATTTACTGACTTAAAAATCTTTCCTACCTTTTTAAATACATCACTTTTAGCATCCATATCAAGTACGTAAGTTACAATTCCCTCAATCCGTCCATTATTTAAAAAATTAGTTATTGTAGTAATGCGTTTTGCAATATTATCAGATGTTGCCATATCGGAATATCTTTTCAAATATTGTGAGACATTAGCCGGAGGCATAACAATTAAAGGCAGGTGTCTTTTATTATTTCCATTGCGCACGCTAACTTTATATTCATCAAATATACTTTTTTTCCATTCAGGGCCGTTATATTCAATTCCTGATATTGATACAATTTGAAGTTTTGTATGAACATAATAATTGGATACACCTAAATTATTATACAATCCTATACTCAGTTTACAAGTATTTTTCCCGGTTAAATATTTTGAAAGATTAATTATAGAAGTCCCATTGCTATCGACAACATCATAATTCCAAATCACTTTATCATCAATGCGAATTTGAATTTTATGATATCCGAAGGGAAAATGGCCAAAATTTACTGCTCTATCCGAATAATGTGATAAATTAATCACAGCATTGGAAGGATCAGTAACCTTTATATATTTATATGCAAATCCATAATCACCTTTGGGAGAATATTTTGATTTTGGAAGAGAAGCTAAAATTACCTGATACTGATCATTTGTAAAGCTTAATGCGTTGACAATAGCCAGGGAATCATTAGTTGTTAATTGATCTTTTATTTGTCCCGGATATGCTGCAACAATACCGTCAATGAATTCTGAAAGGCTATCAATGAATGACAAATCAATTTGGCGGAAATATAATAAAGGATAGAATTTTACTTTAGGATTGATTGATTTTCCCTCAGATACCATTCGTTTAATGTAGTTCTTAGAAAATAAAGTTCCTCTTTCGAATCCCGGAGTATTATACCAGAAATCATCTATTACGTATCCGATAAGATTGGGGTATTGATTTGACATTTTTGCTATTGCGCCAGCCCAAGCGATATAATCATTTTTATACGGTTCAGAATATGGTGCCTCAGGATCTGCAGGCGGAGTTTCAGTAGGAGGGCGAAGATAAGCCCATAGAGTAATTCCTTCCTTATTTGCTTTTGGCAGAAATGCTTTAAGGTCTTCCCAGTCATGACTTCCATTAATCAGCCACATATATGTATTAGCACCCAGATCTTTTAATCCTTTTAATAATCTAGGAGAATCAATATGACCATTTACTCGCGGCTGGGAATTATAATTCCCTAATAATGGTTTAGACTGAGCCGATAATTGAGAAACGAATCCAAAAATCAAATAAAAGGAGAATATGCTATAATAATAAAAAGCATTTGTAATTCTTTTAGAATTTAATTTATTAAACAGTTCAAATGAGATATATATCATTTTAACAGTAAGAGTTTTTTTGATTTAACAAAATTGCAACTCCTAAGCTGATAGAAATATATATCATTTGCAAGTACAATTTTGAAATAGATCTATGTTAATTTTATAATAAGGATTCACTATGGACTTTGATTCGATTATTGTTCAAATTCGATTCAATCATTGTGTTATACTGGATTTAACGGCTGTTAGATGGCTGTCAGATATTAATCGGGGTCACTTCTTACAAATTGATTTTGCTTCAGGATGATATGTTTTTATAAAATCGAGTAAAGTTTAATTTAGTTACTCAAGTTGACCGCTTAAATAATATAAGATCAAAAATAAAGTTTAATATAAAAAACTAGAAATGAATGTCAACTCATTTTAACCATATTTAAAATTTTAATTTTTGATATATGGACAAAGATAATTTATCAGAAAAAATTTTACATGATTAGGTAAACTTCAACAGGAATTAGTATATATAAATAAGGGCAGACTTTCTAAATAAAATAATTTTTCAAACTATAAAGAATTTAAATGCTTTTTATTATTTTTGACATTAAAATAAAGTTTCATATATATTTCCTTCAAAAATGTTTATCTTTCAATTCTTTAATAGAGGAAAAAGGATGAGAACAAAAATAATAAACCTGCTATTACTCTTAGCTTCATTTACATTTATTTCGTTTATAAAAATACAGGATACAAATATGGTTAAAAAACTTTTTGGCACTATGCCGGATGGTGAGAAGATTTATTCATATACAATGACCAATGGTAATGGCATGAGTGCAATGATTATTAATTACGGGGCGACAGTTGTTAAACTGGAAGTACCGGATAGAAACGGCAAGGTTGAGGATATTATTCTGGGATATGATAGTTTATCGAGCTACATGAACGGGAGCTCATATTTCGGAGGAATAGTAGGACGATATGGAAACAGGATTAATAAGGGAAGATTTTCACTTGACGGAAAGGAATACCAGTTAGCAGTTAACAGCGGAGGCAACCATTTACACGGCGGTAATAAAGGATTTAATAAAAGAGTGTGGACGGCAAAGGAATTAAGCGAAAATGGATTAGAATTAACATATATTAGTCAGGATGGAGAGGAGAATTATCCGGGCAAGTTAACAATAACGGTTACATATTCTCTGACAGAAAATAATGAATTAAAGATAGATTATAAGGCAGCAACGGATAAACCTACTATATTAAATCCCACAAACCATTGTTATTTTAACCTAACCGGCAATCCGGGGGAGAATACAATATTAGGTCATATTTTAATGATTGATGCAGATAAATATACACCGGTAGATAGTAATTTAATTCCTACAGGAGTTCTTGCAGATGTAACAGATACCCCAATGGATTTTAGGAAACCGACAGCTATTGGAAAGAGGATAAATGATGATTTTGAGCAGCTAAAATATGCGGGGGGATATGATCATAACTGGGTTTTAAATAACTATGATGGGACAGTACAAGAGGCAGTAACATTGTATGATTCTACAAGCGGCAGATTTATGGAGGTTTTAACAGATGAGCCGGGAGTTCAATTTTACTCAGGTAATTTTTTAAACGGGAAAGACAGAGGTAAGGATGGTATTTATTATAAATATAGAACAGGCTTATGCCTAGAATGCCAGCATTTTCCTGATTCCCCCAACGAGAAGAATTTTCCTTCGGTTGAATTAAGGCCAGGGGAAGAGTATACACAGACTACAATATACAAATTTTCGGTAAGATGATCTTTAAGTTAGAAAAGTCGAATTAACTCATATAATTTAAAAACTTAATAGTTCATTTAAGGAAATAATTATGTCAACATTACAAACATTGGACTGGGTAATCATTGCCGGTTATTTTGCTATCATATTAGGTTTAGCCTGGTGGGTAATAAAGCAGCGGCAGGAAACATCAACAGATTATTTCTTAGCAGGTCGTCATTTAGGCTGGTTTATAGTGGGAGCATCAATATTTGCTTCGAACATCGGGTCAGAACACCTGGTAGGTTTAGCCGGATCAGGAGCAACCGATGGAGTAGCATTGGCACATTATGAACTTCATGCATGGTGTCTTCTAGTACTTGGATGGGTAATGGTTCCATTTTATATGCGCTCAAAAGTATTTACAATGCCGGAATTTCTAGAGAGAAGGTTCTCTCCCAGCGCCCGTACCTTACTCTCAATAATTTCTTTAGTTGCATATATACTTACAAAGATTGCGGTTGGTATATTTGCAGGGGGTATAGTATTTAGTGTACTTCTTCCGGATATTGGGTTTATGGGCTTAAATAGCTTTTGGATAGGTTCAATTTTAGTTGTGGTATTAACTGGATTATATACGGTATTAGGAGGAATGCGGGCAGTAGCATATACAGAAGCTTTGCAGACAATTATTTTAATATTAGGGTCTGTATTAGTAACAATATTTGGTTTACATGCACTAGGTGGGTGGGATGTACTAAAAACCACGGTAGGTCCGGAGATGTTAAATCTATGGAAACCAATGATACCTCACGGGATTGAAAGTACATGGGCACCCATTAAGGAAGCCGGCAAGATGGCCTGGTATTTCAATGATAATTATCCATGGCTTGGAATGCTTTTCTGTGCACCAATAATTGGTTTATGGTACTGGACAACGGACCAGTATATAGTTCAAAGAGCGATAAGTGCAAAAAATATTACAGAAGCACGCAGAGGCTCAATTGCAGCCGGATTCTTAAAACTTTTACCGGTATTTATATTTATTATTCCAGGTTTAATTTGTTTTGCAATAGCAAAGAACGGAGTTATTCCTGCAATACAAAGTCAATTACTTGATTCAAATGGTCATATAATTCGAGAAAATGCACAGGCAGCCTTTCCGTTAATGGTAGCTTATGTTCTTCCTGTTGGGGTAAGGGGGATAGTGGTAGCCGGGCTTTTAGCTGCGCTGATGAGTTCATTAGCGGGAGTATTTAATGCATCATCCACACTATTCACAATGGACTTTTATTCGAGGCTGCGACCTAATTCTTCTCAAAAGCAGTTAGTCTGGATGGGCCGGGTAGCTACAGGAGTAATGGTTTTAATCGGTTTATTGTGGATACCAGTGATTCAGGGAGGCAAAGGTCTTTATGATTATTTACAGGGAGTTCAGGCATATCTTGCACCCCCTATCTTTGTAGTATTTTTCCTTGGTGTATTCTGGAAGCGATTAAATGCAAAAGGGTGTATGGCAGCTTTAATAGTAGGATTTCTAATGGGAATTTTCAGGCTTGCGGTAGATACTCCGGTTAAATTATTGGGGACTACATATACTAAAGGTTCTTTCTTATGGATAATAAATAATATTTTCTTCCAGTATTACAGTCTTCTAATTTTTCTTATAAGCATTGCGGTAATGGTAATTGTAAGCTATATGACGAACGTACCGAGTTATGAAAAATTAGACGGATTAACATATTCAACCACAAGCAGGGATCAAAAGAAAGAAAACAGGAGCAGCTGGTCAAGAGGTGATGTAATTGCATCAGTTATGTTAGTGTTGTTCATCCTTGCAATATATCTTTATTTTTCGTGAGAAGTATGGGAAAGTATTCAATTGGATTAGATTTTGGGACAAACTCTTGCAGAGCTTTAATAGTTAATATTAATACCGGGCAAGAAATAGCAGAGGATGTATTTGAATATCCATCCGGGGATTGCGGAATTATTACCGATGTTAAGGATCATAATTTAGCAAGACAGAACCCTGCGGATTATATACAAGGTATTGAAGTAACCATAGGTGAATCTTTAAGAAAAGCAAAGAAAGAAGATTCGGAATTTAATCCCGATAAAATAATAGGAATTGGAGTTGATACAACGGGGAGCAGCCCTATGCCGGTTGATAACAATGGGACACCTCTTTGTTTTCTGGAAAGATTTAAAAATATACCGGCTGCAATGGTATGGTTATGGAAAGATCATACAAGTCATGCTGAGGCAAAATTAATAACAGATACTGCATCAAAAATCCGTCCTGAATACCTTGCAAAAATAGGAGGTGTTTATTCATCCGAATGGTTCTGGAGTAAAATACTGCATTGCAGGGTAGAAAACAGTGAAGTTTTTAATTCGGCATACAGTTTTGTTGAAATATGTGATTGGATTCCTGCAGTTCTGAGCGGTAATACAAATCCTGATCAAATTAAGAGGAGCATATGTGCAGCGGGGCATAAAGCAATGTACAACAATAATTGGGGAGGTTTACCGGATGAAGAATTTCTCAAGGAAGTTTCTCCTTCATTAGGGGAATTAAGGAAGAGACTTATTGCAAACGCATTCCCTTCAGATGAAAGAGGAGGATTTCTTTCACAAGAGTGGGCAGATAGACTCGGGCTATCTACGAATGTAAGTGTTGCAGTAGGTGCTTTTGACGCACATATGGGAGCGGTGGGAGCAGGAATAAAAAAGGGTACGCTTGTAAAGATTCTTGGAACAAGCACCTGTGATATATTAGTATGGCCAAATAAAGAAAAACTCGCGGATATACCAGGAGTATGCGGAATAGTTGATGGTTCAGTGATAGGTGGTTATTATGGTATAGAAGCCGGGCAGTCTGCAGTTGGGGATATATTTCTCTGGTTTGTAAATAATCTGGTTCCAGAGAAATACGGAAATAGTACAGATGAAAAATTTTTTAATCTTGAAAAAGCGGCGAGTAAATTAAAACCAGGTGAAAGCGGATTATTATCGTTAGACTGGAATAACGGAAACCGTACAATTCTTGTGGATGTCAGATTAACAGGATTATTATTAGGGCAGACACTCCATACACAGCCTCATGAGATTTATCGCAGTTTGATTGAGGGGACTGCATTTGGGGCTCTTACGATAATTGATAGAATTGAAGAATATGGAGTTCAAATAAATGAAATAGTTAATTGCGGAGGATTAGCAGTAAAAAGTCCTTTATTAATGCAAATATATGCTGATGTAACCAACCGTCCTATGAAAATATCGAAGAGTGAACAGACACCGGCATTGGGAGCAGCGATATTTGGAGCTGTATCTGCAGGTGAAGAAATCAGCGGATTTAAGGATATATATCATGCTCAAAAAATCATGACGGGGGTTAGTAAAGTTTATGAACCGGATGAAGAAAACCATAAAGTATATAAAAAACTATATGGTCTTTACCGTCAATTACATGATGGATTTGGTACAAATACGTGGATAGGCAGTATGCACAACGTTATGAAGAATTTACTTGACATCAGAGATTATGTTGGTAGAGGAGAATAAATGTTAGAGGAACTAAAAGAAAAAGTATTGAATGCTAATTTACTGCTGGTAAAACACAGTCTGGTAAGTTTGACATGGGGTAATGTCAGCGGTATAAACCGTGAGAAAGGATTTATTGTAATTAAACCGAGCGGCGTTGAATATGAAAAGATGAAAATTGAAGATATGGTTGTTGTTGATATGGAAGGTAAAAAAGTAGAAGGGAATCTAAAACCTTCCTCTGACACTGCTACCCATCTTGAATTATACAGGGAATTTCAAGCTGCAGGGGGAATTACTCATAGCCACAGTGAATATGCAACTATGTTTGCACAGGCTTCGATGGAAATACCTTGTTTCGGGACAACACATGCAGATAATTTTTACGGAAATATACCTGTTACCAGGTTCCTTTCGGAAGAAGAGGTTGAAAAGGATTATGAATTGAATACCGGGAAAGTAATTGTAGAACGGTTTAAGGATCTGGATCCTATATCCATTCCAGCAGTCTTAGTAGCAGGACATGCACCTTTTACATGGGGAGATGATCCTGAAGATTCTGTAAAAAATAATCTGGTTCTAGAAAAGGTAGCAAAGATGGCTTTGAACAGCCTATTACTTAAACCAGGATTGAAAAGTTTGCCTGAATATTTATTAAAAAAACATCATATGCGAAAGCATGGCGAAGATGCATATTATGGGCAATTGTGATACGCTTTTATTCATGATGAATAATTAATACAAAATATCTTAATAAAAATTTATGTGTACAGACAAGAATGTCTGTGCTACAGTAAAGGTAGTAATGATAGATTTAAAAAAGTATGAAGCATGGTTTATTACAGGGAGTCAGCATCTTTATGGTGAAGAAACATTAAAACAGGTTGCAGAACATTCAAGAGTTATAGTAAGAGAACTCAATAAATCATCTAATATACCTAGCAAAATTATTTTTAAGCCTATATTGACAACTCCTGAATCAATTTACGAATTATGTCTTGAAGCTAATAATTCTGAAAAATGTATCGGCTTAATAACGTGGATGCACACATTTTCACCTGCAAAGATGTGGATTAATGGTTTGAAAATTTTGAATAAGCCAATGGTTCATCTTCATACTCAATTTAATAGGGACTTGCCCTGGAATGAAATTGATATGGATTTTATGAACCTTAATCAATCTGCACATGGAGGAAGGGAATTTGGATTTATATGTACAAGGATGAAAAAAAACAGGAAAATTATAACCGGGCACTGGAAAGATGAAGAAGTTCAGAAAGAGTTAGCTGTATGGATAAGATCAGCATGCGCCTGGACGGATGCTCAGGGAGGGAAGATTGCACGTTTTGGGGATAATATGAGAGAGGTTGCAGTTACTGAAGGAGACAAAGTAGAAGCTCAAATGAAGTTCGGATATTCTGTAAACGGATACGGAGTAGGGGATCTAGCGGAATCAATGAAGTCAGTAAGTAAAGAAGAAGTAGATAGACTTGTATCCGAATATACAGAAAAGTATACAGTTAATAAGATTTTAAGAAAAGACGGTGAGAAATATTCTTCATTGAGAGAAGCGGCTAAGATCGAATTGGGATTAAGGGAGTTCTTAAAGCAAGATAATTTTATTGGATTTACAACTACTTTTGAGAATCTTCACGGCTTAAAACAGTTACCAGGATTGGCTGTTCAGCGATTAATGTCTGAGGGATATGGATTTGGTGCTGAAGGAGATTGGAAAACCGCTGCGCTGGTCAGAGCGATGAAAGTTATGACAAATGGATTAAAAGGTGGCACATCTTTTATGGAAGATTATACTTATCACCTGGATCCTTCCGGTATGAAAGTACTGGGTGCGCATATGCTTGAAGTTTGCGAATCAATTGCGGAAGGAAAACCGAATTTAGAGATTAAACCCTTATCGATAGGAGGAAAGGAAGATCCTCCGCGTTTAGTTTTTAATGTTCATGAAGGACCAGCTGTGAATGCTTCGATAATAGATATGGGGAACAGATTCAGGATGATTGTTAACGAAGTAGATGTTGTAAAAGCAGATGCACCTTTATCTAAATTGCCTGTAGCCAGAGTGATCTGGGTACCTAGACCGAATTTAAGGACTGCTGCAACTGCGTGGATTTTGGCGGGAGGAGCTCATCATACGGGTTTCAGTCAATCAATTACACAAGAGTATTTAGAAGATTTTGCTGAAATAGCAGATATTGAATATTTGTTTATCAATGAGTCAACAAACATACATAATTTTAAAAAAGAATTACGATGGAATGATTTATATTATTCATATAGGGCTAATAATTAAGAATTCTTACCATACTATTTTTTTCTTTTCTAATTGGGAGGGGAGCTCTTATATCATTAATCAGAGATATTCTTGATGCAAGAGATTGTTATCAGTTCTGATATAAAAGGATTAATTTTTGACTGTGACGGGACACTAGCGGATTCGATGCCATTGCATATGGATGCATGGAAAGGAGCATTCAAGCAATTTGATACATATTATAACGAGGACTTTCTTTTTTCGCTTAAAGGAATGAAGGAGATCGAAATAATTGATTTATATAATAAAAAATTTAATATGAATATTGATCCCGCTTTAATGGTCAATACTAAACATGAATTTTTTATGAAAAATATTGAAGCAGTAAATCCGATAGAGGAAATAGTCAAGATTGCTAAATCTTATTACAGTAAATTACCACTTGCGGTTGTCTCGGGAAGTGTTGGTAAAATTGTGAAAACCGAATTAAAAGTTCTTGGTATATTAAACTTATTTGAATTTATCTTCACTGCCGATGATCCATACAGGCCAAAGCCAGATCCGGATATATTTAAAGCAGCTGCTTTAAAATTAAGATTAACTCCGGGAGAGTGTTTAGTTTTTGAAGATGGAGATGCTGGATTAATTGCGGCAGAAAAAGCAGGGATGAAGAGAATAGATATTCGAAAATATATTAGAGAGAGAGACTAAATAGAATAATCCTGCTTCCATTTTCAGAATAGTAATGAGATATTAGAAAATTTTTATAATGGAGGTTATTATGAAATATATTGCTCCAAAATTATTATTCTTATTTTTACTAATATTTTTATTTCAAAATCAATTAAGCTACTCACAAAATTCCGGATTAGGGATTTTTGAAAATCAGGATGATATAGGGAAAGTAGGAATACCCGGTTCCGTCAGCTATAATTCAAAGGATACCAGCTATACGATAACGGGCGGAGGTACAAACATGTGGTTTACCAGCGATGAATTTCATTTTGTTTGGAAAAAAGCATCCGGAGATATTTCTATAACGGCAGATATATCCTGGCCGGATACCGGAGGTAATGAACATCGTAAAGCATGTTTAATAATACGCCAAAGCCTGGATACTAATTCCTCATGTGTT
Organism: uncultured Ignavibacteriales bacterium; assembly: GCA_963848195.1. Taxonomy (GTDB): domain Bacteria; phylum Bacteroidota; class Ignavibacteria; order Ignavibacteriales; family Ignavibacteriaceae; genus CAVQBP01. Next base: position 76,113 of record CAWKCY010000007.1, read on the forward strand.
GATGCTGCAGTTCATGGGAACGGGTTAACTTCAATGCAATATCGTGAAACAACAGGAGCACCAACGAGGGAAATTCAATCATTTGTAAAAGCACCGAAGAGAGTACGAATTGAAAAAGCAGGAGATTATGTTTTTATGTCAGTTGCACAGGATAACGAATCGCCTCATCCGGCAGGAGGTTCTTTCAGAATAAAATTTACCGAACCTTTTTATATAGGATTAGGCGTTTGTGCCCATGATAATTCAGTGTCCGAATCAGCCATTTTTTCAAGTGTTAAAGTAACAAATATAAATCCTGAAACTAACGGGAGTTCTAAATTGGAATGTACTTTGGAGACTATCTCAATTGAATCAAAAGATAGACGAGTAGTATACACTACACAAGAACATATTGAAGCACCAAATTGGTCAAGAGATGGTAAATATTTTTTATTTAACAGCAATGGTCATATATTCAAAGTTCCAGTTTCAGGAGGTGAACCGGAGGAATTAAATACCGGTTCAGCTGTAAAGTGCAATAATGATCATGGAATATCTCCTGATGGAACTTTATTAGCTATAAGTGATCAAACAGAAACAGGCAGTTCAATTATATATATATTACCAATTGATGGGGGAACACCTAAACGTATAACCGAAAAGAGCCCTTCTTACTGGCATGGATGGTCTTCAGATGGTAAAACTTTAGCATTTTGCGGTGAGAGAAATAATGAGTTTGATATATATACTATTCCGGTTGAAGGAGTTGAGGAGAATAGACTTACAAATGCGGAAGGTTTGGATGATGGTCCTGATTATTCGCCGGACGGTAAATATATTTATTTTAATTCAGAAAGAACCGGAAAAATGCAAATCTGGCGTATGAAAGCAGATGGAAGCGAACAAGAGCAGGTTACTTCTGATGATTATAATAACTGGTTCGCACACCCTTCGCCTGATGGGAAATGGATTGTTTTTCTAACTTATGAAAAAGATGTAAAAGGACATCCTCCGAATAAAGATGTAATGTTAAGAATGATGCCTATTGGTGGGGGAGATATTCAAGTTTTGGCTAAGCTATTTGGTGGTCAGGGAACAATAAATGTACCTTCATGGTCACCGGATAGTCAGAATTTAGCTTTTGTTAGTTACAGATTAGTCAATAATTGAAGTTATACAATTTCAATGATGAAAAGTATATATTTGTTAAACTGTTCTAATACGGGAGCAAATATCCTCTTAAAAAAAACAATAATTTAATTTGGAGAGGGTTATATGAGTGAAGTGATCCAAAAACTGCCTTTTAAGGAGAAGTTTTTCTACGGATTCGGGGATCTAGCATCGGTACTTTACTGGCAGACATTTATGCTATACCTAACTTATTTCTACACTGATGTATTTTTAATACCCGCTGGAGCGGCTGCAACTTTATTTATTGTTAGCCGTATTTGGGATGGAATAAACGATCCAATGATGGGAATAATAGCGGATCGTACAAAAACGCGATGGGGGCATTTCCGGCCATATTTGCTTTGGATTTGCGTTCCATTTGCAGTAGTGGGAGTATTAACTTTTACAGTTCCAGATTTTGGACCACAGGGAAAGCTAATTTGGGCATATGTGACATTTATTCTTATTATGATGCTATATACAGCAATAAATATCCCGTATACTGCATTGCTTGGGGTTATCACACCTGATTCAAATGAACGCACTTCCGTTTCTTCATTTAAATTCCTATTTGCATTTTCTGCGGGTATTATTGTATCGGCAACCTTACTGCCAATGAGTAAAGCACTTGGAGGAACAAATCCTGCGAAAGGGTGGCAATTATCTTTTGTAATATATGGTATTGCAGCAATTATTTTCTTCTTGATTGCTTTTAAAGGAACCAATGAACGTGTACAACCTCCAAAATCTCAAAAATCATCAGTAAAAAGAGATATTTTTGAATTATTAACAAACAAGCCATGGTTAATTCTTTTAGCTACTACTATTACTTTTATACTCTTTGTTGCAGTTCGAAGCAGTGTGACAGTTCATTATTTTAAATACGTAATCGGCTCTCAGAAGCTTTCACTCCCTTTTATGGGAAACGATACATACGATTTTGAAACAATAACATCAGTATTTAATACTATCGGACAAATTTCTTCATTTATTGGAGTGCTAGGAGTCAGCTGGTTTGCAAAGAAAGTAGGAAAGAAAAAAGCGTTTGTTACATTATTTATAATAGCCATCGTAAGTACAGCAGCGTTTTATTTTTTAGGACCAAATCAGATGGGATTGATATTCCTTTTCCAAATAACCGGCTCAATTACAGGCGGTCCGCTTAGTGTTATAATCTGGGCTATGTATGCAGATACTGCCGATTATGGTGAATGGAAACGCGGACGTAGAGCAACAGGTTTAGTTTTTTCTGCTTCAACAATGTCACAGAAATTCGGTTGGGCATTTGGAGCTTTTGTGGCATTAAATCTTATGTCTCAGGTTGGATTTGTGCCTAATGAAGCTCAATCGCAGGAAAGTTTAAGAGGTTTAATTCTGCTGTTTAGTTTGATTCCTGCAGCATTTGGAGTTTTATCAATCATACTTTTACTTTTATATCCATTAAATGATAAACGTGTCGATGAAATTGTATCCGAGCTTAATAAAAGAAGAAAAGAAAACGGTGAAGAACCTGCTTTAGCTTAAATGATAATCGATGATTCGAAAATATTATTGGAGAATTACTTTGAAGGAAGATAAAAATGAAAAAAACAATTATTGGAGATTCTTTAGAAAATATGCCATGGCAGGAAAAACCGGAGGATTATTCCGGGGTAGTATGGAGATATAAAAATAATCCAGTTATCGGTAGAGAAACATTAAAAGATTCTTTAAGGATTTTTAATAGTGCCATTGTTCCATATAGAGGGAAATTTATTGGAATTTTCAGGGCAGACCACAAAAACGGTTATCCGCAATTACATTTAGGTAAGAGTGAGGACGGAATTCATTGGGAAATTGAAGAAGGATATATAAAATTTATAAACGATGAGGGTAAACCTTCAAAACCAATTCTTTATGGTTATGATCCGAGAATAGTAAAAATTGAAGATACATATTACATCACCTGGTGTAATTATTTTAATGGTCCGACAGTTGGAATAGCGAGGACAAATGATTTTAATACTTTTATTCAACTTGAAAATGCTTTTCTACCATTTAACCGTAACGGAGTTTTATTTCCGAGAAAAATAAAGAATAAATATATATTACTGAACCGCCCAAGCGACAATGGTCATACACCATTTGGAGATATATATTTGAGTCAAAGTCCTGATTTGACTTATTGGGGGAAACACAGATTGGTAATGAAAACAAGCCATTACTGGTGGAAGAATACAAAATTAGGGGCAGGCCCGGTACCAATAGAAACTACTGAAGGGTGGTTGTTGATCTATCATGGTGTTTGTACAACGTGCAGCGGATTTATTTATAGTATGGGTGCAGCTCTATTGGACATTGATGAACCCTGGAATGTTATAGCTGATTGTGAGAATTATATTTTGACTCCAGAGGCACCTTATGAAACGAGTGGTTTTGTACCAAATGTTACATTTCCATGTGCTACTTTACAGGATTCAGATACAGGAAGGATGGCAATCTTTTATGGGGCAGCGGATACTTATTCTGCTTTGGCATTTGCTCAGGTTGATGAACTAATTGAATATATAAGAGCACATCCGAATAAGGGTATATAATTTCGGATTTCGAATCGAATGAATTAACGGCAATTTTTACTTCATCAGCAAGAACAGCTAAAAAAAAGAAAAAAATAATTTCAAAGTTATAAATTTGCGGTATGGATAAACAAATATACCATTATCAAATTGGAGGAAAGTAAGTGCAATTTGGATTTTTTGATGATGAGAATAGGGAATATATAATTGAGCGGCCTGATACACCAAGATCATGGAGTAATTATCTTGGTTCTACAGAATATGGTGCAATTATTACCAATAATGCAGGTGGGTACAGCTTTTATAAATCGGCTGCTCAAGGACGTTTTATGAGAATGATGTTTAATTCTATTCCAATGGACCAGCCGGGAAGGTATATATATATTCATGATAAAAAGGATAAAGATTATTGGTCGGCTAGCTGGCAGCCTGTAGGCAAATCATTAGCTAAATACAAATCTGAATGCCGACATGGCACTGCATATACTAAGATTAGTTCGGAATATTCGGGGATAAAAACGGAAACTCTCTATTTTGTTCCACTCGGTCATACTGATGAAATTTGGAGATTAAGAATTACCAATCTTAGTAAAGAGAAAAGATATCTGAGTATATTCACATTTGTTGAATACACTAATAATTGGAAGTTATCACAGGATTTAAATAACCTGCAGTATTCGCAATACATCCTTAAAATGGATGTTGTCGATAATATAATAGACCATGGTACAAATGTTTATATGCCTTTGATGCCGGAAAATTTTGAAGATGACGGGCAGGGGAGGCATACATATTTAGCAATTTCAGGAGGTGAATTCAAAGGATTTGATACAGACAGAGAAATTTTTCTCGGGCCGTACCGCACGTACGCTAATCCAATTGTTGTAGAGGAATGTAAATGCAGGAATTCTATTGCTGTGGGTGATAATGGCTGCGGCACATTGCAGACTGATATTGAACTTTTTCCGGAAGAGTCGAAAGAATTGATTGTTATAATGGGAATTGGAGCAGCGGCAGTAGAAGGTAAAAAAGCATTTGAAGAATTTGCAGTACCCAAAAAAGTTAATGAAGAATTTGAAAAATTAAAGAGATACTGGCATTCAAAAATTGAAGGATTAACAGCCGAAACACCAGATGCAGAATTTAACAGTATGTTTAATGTTTGGAATCCTTATAATAATTTAATGACATTTGCATGGTCACGTGCTGCAAGTTTAGTATATTCAGGCGAACGGGATGGTTTAGGCTATCGTGATACAGTTCAGGATATGCTTGGGATAATTCATGCGATTCCTGATGAGGTAAGGGAAAGACTGGAATTAATGATTACCGGTCAGGTATCAAGTGGAGGAGCAATTCCGGTAGTAAAACCATTTGCTCATAAACCGGGAAGTGAACATGCTCCTGAAGAAGATGAATACCGGTCTGATGATTGTATGTGGCTATTTAATACAATTCCGGCTTATGTGAAGGAAGCAGGGGATATTTCTTTTTATAACAAAATTTTACCATATGCAGACAGAGGTGAGGATACAGTCTTTGACCATCTTAAACTAGCAATCCAGTTTAATCTTAATCGTTCCGGAAAACATGGATTTCCATGCGGATTATCGGCAGATTGGAATGATTGTCTTGTTTTAGGCTTAGATGGAGAGACGACTTTTGTTGCATTCCAATTACGTTATGCATTAAAAACTTATATTGAGATTGCCGGGATATTAAATAAACCCGAGGAAGCAAAATGGGCTGCAGGACATTTAGAAAAACTGGATGAAAACATTGAAAAATATGCATGGGATGGTGACTGGTATTTACGAGCGTATAGAGCAGATGGATTGAAATATGGCTCTAAAGATAATGATGAAGCATCGATATTTTTAGAGCCACAGCCGTGGTCAATAATAAGCGGGCATATATCAAAAGATAAATCCGAAAAGTTATTAGATATAATTTATGAAAGACTATCAACAGATTACGGGATAATGATAAACGACCCCCCTGTCGAGCGGACTGATCCAAAAGTAATTAAATCAAGGTTATTTAATAAGGGTATGAAGGAGAATGCATCTATATTTCAGCACACACAAAGCTGGGTTGTTATAGCAGAAACGCTGGCAGGTAATGGTAACCGTGCTTATGAATATTTCAGGAAATTTATGCCATCAGCATATAATACAAAAGCAGAAGTGAGACAAACGGAACCTTATGTATACGCTCAGTTCACAAACAGTATTTATAGTCCGCGTTATGGAGCATCACGATTACCCTGGTTAAGCGGTACAGCCTCATGGGCATACTATACTGCTGCTCAATATATATTAGGAATTCAACCTGATTATACAGGTATTAAAATAGATCCATGTATCCCTTCGGATTGGAAGGAGATTAAAATTGTCAGGATCTTCAGAAATAAAAAGCTTAATATTTTGATTAAAAATGATAAAAAAGTTCAAAAAGGAGTATATAAGATTGTTATTAACGGGGATGAATTAGAGGGAAATTTTATCCATTTGAGCAAGTTAAAAAACGACAATAATATTTCTGCTATTATGGGATAAGAATTACAAGTAAGTATTAAGAATGATAACTTTACTATTATTAAAGTTCCAATAAATTAAGATTTCAAAATTCAAAAATAACTATGAGTAAGAATAAAATATTTATATTTCTTTTAATATTACTTTACAGTCTTAGAAGTTATACGGCTGCTAAACCTGACAAAATTGAAAAATATATTATGATTGATCAATTTGGTTACAGATTGAATGATCAAAAAATAGCTATAATCATTGATCCTCAATTCGGATTTAATGCTAAAGATAATTTTATTCCTGATTCTGTTTATGAAGTGTGTAGATGGGATGATGATGAAGTTGTATATTCGGGAAAATTAGTTCAATGGAATAACGGAGCTACTGATTTTACTGCCGGTGACAAAGGATGGTGGTTTGATTTTACTCAAGTAAATAAAGAAGGTGAATATTATCTTTATGATAAAGGGGAAAAAGCAGGCTCTTATAAATTCAGAATAGGTCAGAGTGTATATAAAGATGTTTTAAAAGCAGCATGCCGTGTATTTTATTATCAACGTTTAAACAGTCCCAAAGAAAAACCATATGCAGAAGAACCATGGACAGATAGTGCAGCATTTAGAGGGAAAGATCAGGATACGGAAGCAAGATACGTAAATGATAAAAATAATGTTTCAACTATAAAAGAACTTTCCGGCGGCTGGATGGATGCAGGAGATTATAATAAATATGTTACATTTGCTGATAGCCCGGTACATATGTTATTGACTTCATATGAACAGAATCCGCAAATTTTTACGGATGAGTTTAATATTCCTGAATCAGGTAATAATATACCTGATATACTGGATGAAGTTAAATATGAACTTGACTGGATAAAAAAAATGCAGCAAGATGACGGCGGTGTATTAATTAAGATGGGCAATATAGACTACAATGTAGTATCACCTCCAAGTGAAGATAGACGTCCTCGTTATTATGGACCGGAATGTTCATCGTCAACTATAGCAACGGCCGGGATGTTTGCTCATGCTGCTATACTTTTTTCGAAATTTCCTACTCTACAAAAATATGCAGATGAGTTAAGATTAAGAGCCATTAGGGCATGGGACTGGTATCAAAATAATTCCAGATCAGAGAACTGTGACAGTCAGGAAATCAAATCAGGAGATGCCGATTGTAGTTTTGCCAGACAGGATGAGATGGAAATAGTATCGGCAATATATTTATTTGCGTTAACAGGGGAAGAAGAGTACAACGAGATAGTAAAAAACAGGTTTTATCTAATTGCTTCTTTTTATGATACATATCTATTCCTTTATTTTAGCCACGAAGGAGATGCACTTTTTTATTATACATCACTTCCTAATGCAGATGAAAATACAAAAAGAGAGATTATTTCTCATCGCTTAAAGCAGGGAGTTAGCCTTGACATATATCAATTTCAACTAAAAGCTGATATTTACATGGCTTATATACCGAGTGCACTTTACACATGGGGTTCTAATAATCCGCGTGCAGCACTCGGGAGTGCAAATTACGATTTCATTACATACAACATAGATCCCGGTCACGAAGCAAAATATAGAAATAGAGCATTGGGTATATTACATTACTTCCACGGAGTAAACCCTTTTGGAATTGTTTATTTAAGTAATATGTACAAATTTGGAGCTGAGAATTGTACCGATAAAATCTGGCATGATTGGTTTGGACATGGAACCAAATGGGATGGCAATCCTCCTCCAGGCTATGTTCCCGGAGGGCCAAATTTCTGGTATGATGGTAGCAGGAAAGATATTTTAGTTCAGCCTCTTCAAAAATGTTATTTAAATTGGAATAATTCTAACCCGGAAAAGTCATGGGAAATTACCGAACCTGCTATTTACTATCAGGCTTCCTATATAAAATTGATTTCGAAGTTTATTACTCAATAAAATGAATATTATAATAGGCAGAAAACCGGTACTAGAAGCAATAAATTCGGAGGAAAATATTGAGCAGGTTTATATTTTGTACGGACAAATAGGAAGGATTATTGAAGTTATAAGGATTGCTTCAAAAAAAAGAGGGATAAAATGTAATGAGATCCCTTTAAAAAGATTTAAGGTTTTTACATCCAGCCAGAATTCTCAGGGTGTAATAGCATTAAAATCTGCCCAAAAAAACTTTAGTCTTGAGGAAATTATTCAATCATCAAAAAGATCAGAATATCCTTTAATAATTATTTTGGATTCTATTCAAGATCCTCATAATACTGGTGCAATATTAAGGACAGCAGAATGTTCAGGAGCAGATGGAATAATAGTTACCAGACATAATAGTGCACCCATAAATGCTACGGTAGCAAAGGTTTCTGCAGGAGCCACAGAACATTTGAAGATTGCAGTGGTTAATAACCTTTCCCAAGTGCTGAAAATCTTAAAAGAGAATGGTTTTTGGATAGTAGGTTCTTCACTTAAAAATTCCAGGAATTATACGGAGATAGATTATAAGATTCCTCTTGCAGTAATAGTTGGTAACGAAGAAAAAGGAATAAGAAAAATAACATCAGATAACTGCGATTTTTTGATAAAAATTCCTTTAAAAGGGAAAATTCAATCTTTAAATGTGTCTGTAGCCACTGGCGTCCTTCTTTTCGAAATTTTAAGACAAAGAACTTTGAGTTAGTTTGTTTAGTTTAATATTTTTTAATGTGAAGTTCTTAATTTATTATTGAAAATAAAATTATTAAATTTATTTAAGTTTAAAAAACTTTGAAAGGGTTGCAAATGCCAAAACAATTTGTATCTAATAAAGACGAAACGGTTAGAATGTTCGAAAATAATTTTTTAGAAGCCATCTCAAAAATTCATTATACTGTTCCATTATTTATTTATTTACCTGTTGTTGCTTTTTTCCTTTACCTTTCGATTGCTTTATATTCGCTAATGTTTATCACAATTTTATCTTTAATGCTGCTCGGAATAGTTGTCTGGACATTAGCAGAATACACCTTGCATAGATTTATTTTTCATTTTGTCCCAAAAAGCACATGGGGTAAAAAGGTGCATTTTATTTTTCATGGAGTTCATCATGATTACCCGAATGATTCGAAAAGACTTGTTATGCCGCCTTCAGTTAGCATGCCGCTTGCTATTATTTTTTATTTCTTATTTAAATTAATTTTAGGTAATGTTTTAGTATCACCTTTTTTTGTTGGTTTTATTATCGGATATGTTTTTTATGATATGACTCATTATGCAATACATCATTATAACATGCATAGTAAATTTTGGCTTTTTATAAAGAACCATCACATGAAACACCATTACAAAGATTCTTCAAAAGGATATGGAGTAAGTTCTCCGTTATGGGATGATATAATTGGGACTAATTTCGCTAAAGACAAAAAAGTCCAGGTTCAAAAAGAATTTAAATAGATTACTTATTATATTTAATAGGAGAGAAAAAAAATATAGGAGTTGCGGGTAAGATAAAAATAATTCTTATTCTGAATCATATATTATTCGTTTCTGTTGAGGAAAACAAATAACCCCTCCATTTGTAACATTCTGATACAGATAGCCGACCTTTTGTCTCTTAATTACCAAAAATATTGAAGTGTTTATCATTAAATTGTAAAAAAAGGGAAAGTTAATTCGGCATAATAATGGTATTAGAATAAGAATTACTACTTCACAATAACAGGGCTATGAAGAAAAAAATACAGATTATACCCTCCGGTATTTCCCTGGTAGACAAATTTTGGGGAGGATTTTATCGGGGGGGTACGTACTTTCTCATTGGAGAGCATAAATCAGGAAAGACTCTACTCGGAATACAATATGCTATTGAATGTGTAAAACAGAAAGAAGTTTGTCTGTATTTTACTACAATGCGTCCAAAAGATTTGATGATTCATGCAGCATCAATTGATTTTGATCTTCAAAAATGTATGGATGAAAATCTAATTATTGTCGTTAGAGTGACACCATCTTCAAATACTCAACGGGATAAAATCGACGAATATCTTCTAGAATACTTAACGGACATTGCTTCGTTAGTTAAACAATATTATCCAAACAGAATAGTTTTCGATGAGCTTACGCCATTTATTGAATTCCAAAATCTTGGACTTTTAAAAAATATATTTCTTCAAACTATTGAGACAATAGAAGAAGCGAATATAAACAGCTTATTTATTCTGAGTGAACCAGCTACGCCCCAATCAAAAAATATTGTAGATATTTTAACATCCCAATCTACGGGTACTATCTATCTGGAAAAAGCAGAAAGTGAATTCAGAATAAAAAAAGGTACAATGACTATAATACCTAATATTGGGCATATTGAAGGTACATACAGTGCAGGTTATTATTTAGAACCATACAAAGGAATTACTACCGAACAAAAATTATTTAATGAAAAGATAAAAAATATTAAACATCCTGATAAGAGCGGTTATCAAAGTTTATCTGAAATAGAAACCCCTGAGTCTGATTTTGCTGTTTACAATTTTTATTCTTTAGATGAATTCAGTTTATTGATAGAAAATCAAATTGCAGTATATAGAAAATCAAAACGAAAATGTTATATAATATCCTTCAGGCTAAATCCTGAAGCGGAAACATCCGGTATGCTAAGTCTTAATCAATTAAAAAATGCAATTAGGCTTTCGATAGACAGAAAAGACAAAATATGTGCTGTAAATGATAAAGTTCTTGTCCTATTTGTTAACGAGGAAGAAGAAAATTTGAAGATTTATACTAAAGTTAAAAGTAATTTACCACAGAATAAACCGGAAGAGCTAAGTAAAATATTAGAGTATATCTCCATTTATTCTTTAGTTATTGATGAAACAGTTGAAACTGCAGATGATATTTTAAATATTTTGTTAACTAATGAGAAGGGGGAAAATGATAATGGACATTTCATATGAGTATCCTTATAAAAAAATTTTGGAGTTTAATTTTAGTTTTTATTGACTACTTTAAATTGCTTTAATTTTAAATTAGAACATTTTTCTATTTTGATGCAGATTAAAATAAAGAGATGTTGAATGATTCTAAATTTTCCATAAAAAACGGGTGGCATTAGAGTTGAATCAATACGGGGGTATTGATAAGTGATTTTACTTACGAATAAATAATAGTAGGTAAATACTTAACAACAAGTACTTAGAACGAGGGCAAAATGGAAATATTACCTAATCTACATTGGATAATTGGGATATCCCTAATCACAATATTTTTATTCGCTATAGCTTCAATTATTTTTTATAAAATGGGGAAAAATAAAGCTATTAAGATGAATAATAAATTAAAAATAGAAAATAGTAATGGAATTATACAAGCAATTGACTCCCCAAAGAAAAATGGAGAAGCGATTGTTGAGACCAAAAATATAAATCATAATGACAATCAGATAATAAGTAACGATAAGAATAAAAACATAACACCTTCTGAACTATATGCAAAGAGAATTGAAGATGAGATACATAAAAAAGATGAAGAAAATATTGAAGAGAATGTATTAGATTTTAAACTTTTAAAATATAGTTCCAAAGGATATAAACCTGCAAAAGGAGACGATGAATCAAGAGCTTTAAGATGGCGTTAATTTGAAATTATTTTTTATAATTAATATTATATAGTTAAACTATTGTACCATTATTAGACGTTATTCTCAATTCGTGACAGTTCTATAATTTCGTAAACTATTTCTTTGGTAATTTTCATAATAATAATATTAACGTAATTATTAAAAGAAAAATCCTTAAAAGCCTGTTTTTATAGAATTTTTAAGGTATTTTGATAGAACAGTTTAATATTTATCTTACTTTTAATTTAAAATTATTTATTGGTATTAAATCTGTGGCAAAACAGTGTGTGTATGTTAAATCATAATAAATCCTTATTAACAATATTTAATAAAGATTGTTTTTATGCTGTTTTTGCTTGTCAATTAATAAAATAACTAATAAAAGAATATCTATAACATTATTTTTTGATGCAGAGCTTACCGGATATAAACGAAGAATTAATAAATATTCTTAAAGAAAACATAAAAGATCCTTTCTTATTGCTGGATCAAAATGGATATATTCACTCCTTTAACCAGGAAGCATCACTATTATTCTCCTTCTCAGATAAACCAGGAAATTTTTATGATTTACTTGATCAAATTTCAGTTAATAAATTAAATAAATTATATGAGGGAGCATTTCAAAAAAACAATAAACTGGAAGATATTTTTGAACTTAAATTAAACAATGGCAGCAGGTTAAAAGTTCAAATAAAAATAAAAGCGCTCAGAAATGAAAATAACACTTCATTCTTATTGTTTATCAAAACTATTAATAATAAAACTATATTAAATGACAAGACATCCCTTAAGGTAAAAGTAAGCGAAATTGAAAAAATTGTTGATAATAAAGAAGTATTAGATGTAATTGATGAAATTAAATCTAATTATCCCTTTACTTTTATAAGTAAAAATAAAATCAGAAAGTCGATAGACGCACTGAATGAATTTTTCTGGATAAAAAATATAAAAGGGACATACATACTAGTTAATGATAAAGTTGCATCATCTATTGGATTGAACATTATACAAATTGAAGGGAAACCGGAAAGCAATTTTATACCTCATTATCTTGTTAATTTTCAGCAGTCAATAGACCAATATTTAATAGAATCAGCAAACTGCATTATTTTGGATGGAATACGTTTTGGAGGATTAACAAATCCTGATGAATATGAAACGATTGAAATCCCTTTACTTGATTCTGAAAATAATATAACAGCTATCATCGGGATAGGACAAAATAAATCGGATAAAAATGAACACGGTACTATTAAAGATTTACTAGATCATGTATCATCTGCTATGGCATTTATAGATGAAAAGGATCGGCTTAAATATATAAATACGCAGTTCAGCCAATTATATGGAAACAAATTTTTTGATTTAACAAAAGGTGAATATTTCAAATTTTTACCTGCTAATTTAAATGAAAAAATAGCAGGATTTATAAAATCTTCTCTAGATGAAGATTCCTTCGAAATTATTGAGGAGGAGAAGAATCTTTATTTCACATTAAGAAAGGTGTTTAACGGGGATACATATTCCGGTTGTTCGATAATAATTGAAGAAAAGTATCCGGTTATTGAAAAGAAAGATGAAACCAAACTACAGATAAACAATAGTGTCTTATATGATAATCCCAATCCTATTTTTGTAATTAATAAAGAAAATTTGAAATTCCTTGAGGTTAACGATGCAGCTTTAATATTATATGGATATACAAGGGACGAATTTTTGAGTATTGATCTTACCGATTTGTATAACGAAGAGGATATGCAGTCGCTTTTAAGTTTAACCGCCGAAAATATTAAAGAGGGAATTTTTAACGGGCCATATCTTCATAAGAGAAGAGATGGCAATAATGTATTAATTGAAATGAGTAAAATTTCAATTATCTATAAAGGTAAAGAGTCAGAACTATATATCATAAGTGATATTACAAAAAAGGTTGAATTGGAGAAGAATAGTAGTTTGTATAAAGCCGTATATGATCATTCCGATTCATTTCTGTTCATTACGGATACATCCGGATTTATAACCTCTTTAAATAACCTTGTAACGAAGATTTTGGGGTATTCCAAACAAGAATTAGAAAATACATCTTTTGCTTCATTATTTGAAGATAGTAAAAGAGGGTATGTGAATAATGAAATATTTAAAACTAAATCTATAAATACTATTTCATTTTCAGCGAATATTAAAGATGCTTCCGGAAAGTTTTCCAATTTTGAAATACATGCAGTACCTATTTTTAATTACAAGAATGAAATTGATTCATTTGCAATTTTGGCTAAAGTAATTCAAGAAGAAGCGGTAAATAATATTTCACCAGAACCAACGGAAGAACAAACATATACTAGTCCATTATTGGAAGACTCTGAAATCCTATCAAATATGTTCCATGAAATCCTAACACCCATTAATGTTATTTTAGGCTTTGCTCAAGAATTAACCGAAAGCATTGAAGCGGCAACACCGGAACAGAAGGAAGCAAGCGACATTATAAATCAAAATAGAATTTTACTTCTCAATACCATGAATACTATTATTGATTATATAAATATTTCTGATAAAGATATTAAATTGAATATTGAAGAAATTAAAATAACGGGTATAATTGATAATATTCAAAATGATATTAAAAACCTCATTCATAAAAACAAATTTGAATTAGCATACGGCAGAATATCATCTTCATTAGTAATAAATTCCGACTCACAAAAATTACAAAATTTAATATATTTATTAATTACACTTGCGGCGCAGGAAAATAAAGAGGAAAAAATATACATTTCGGCTTATCAATATGATAAAGAAAATTTTGCAATAATCATTAAAGATAATTATTCATTTACTTCAGATGAATTAATTAGAAAAATGAATTCGTTCATTGAAGATAGAGCTTTGCTTAAGAAGAAATTAGGAATATCTAAGTATTCTGCCCTGATTATAAAGAAATTATTAAAATTACTTGATGGTTCAGTTAAGATACTTGGAGAAAATAATAAAAAAGAATATGCTATGATTTTCCCGATGGATCTAGAGATAAAAGCAATACCTGAAATTGAATCAGAAGATGAATTAGAAAAAGAAGAATATTTAGAAGATAATTGGATTGATGAAAATATGCCGGTCGAAAGTGATTTCATCAAAAATACAGGTGAGAAATTAAATGAATATTTTGGTATAGAATCCGGAAAGCATGATATGGAAGAATCGGAAATATTAGTTGAGGAAGCAAATAAAGTTCCTAAACTGCCAAGGTCAAAATTATCAGAATTACGATGTTTATACGTTGAAGATCAGATAGATTCACAAATGCTATTCAAGTTTCAAATGAGTGAATTAAAAGAAATTAAATTTGCTGTCAGTCTTGAAGAAGCATTGCCGCTTCTTAAAACCAATAGTCTCGACTTTATACTTCTAGATATTAATCTTCAGGGGGATTATAACGGAATTGATATACTTAAATTTATTCATAAAATTCCGGGCTATGAAACCACCCCGATAATTGCTGCAACTGCTTATTTATTACCGGGAGATAAGGAAAAATTTATAGCAGCTGGATTTAATGATTTTATATCAAAGCCTATTTTCCATGATAATATGGTCGATTCACTTAAAAAGCTTTTCTAATCAATTAGCGGAAAGGGAGAGATTCGAACTCTCGGTATCTTGCGATACACACGCTTTCCAGGCGTGCCAGTTAAACCACTCCTGCACCTTTCCATATAGTTGGGATTACAAATTTAATTAAAATTTATTTTTAATCCACTTTGTATAATTTAGCTGCTTTATCAGCTGAAGTTACAATTCCTCTAATCATGGCAGAACTGAAGCCATAATGTTCCATCTGGTTTAACCCGGAGATTGTACAACCTCTAGGAGTAGTGACTTTATCAACTTCCCCTTCCGGATGACTTTCCATATTTACAAGCAGCGAAGCTGCTCCTTTTGCAGTTTGTGCTGCCATCAATAGAGCTTCCTCAGAATGAAATCCGATTTCAATTCCTCCTTGAGAAGCAGCGCGAATAGCTCTTAAGAAAAATGCGATGCCGCATGCACATAATGCAGTTGCAGGAATCATTAATTCTTCGTCTATAATTAATGTTTGTCCTACTGAATCGAAAATTTTCTTTGCAATATTCAATGAATCATCTGTTTTGTTTTCTCCTGAAAGGCATGTCATTGATTCTCTAATTGCAATTGCTGTGTTCGGCATTGCCCTAATTAATGGAATATCTTTGCCGATAAGTTGTTTCATTACTTTAATACTTGCACCAGAAACGACAGAGATTAAAATATTCTTTGATGGATCGAGTACCGGTGAAATCTCATGTAGAAGTTCATTTAATTGCTGGGGCTGAACTGCTACTAATATTACTTCTGCATTTTTAACTGCAAGAATATTATCTGTTGTTACCTTAAAACCCCTATCAGAATATTCTTGAATTAATCCTATTCTTTTGCGAGTAATAAAAACATTTTCAGCAGGGAACAGGTTTGATTTTATTAATCCATTAGCTATTGCCAAGCCAATGTTTCCTCCGCCAAGAATTGCTACTTTTTTTTCTGAGTCCATTAATTACCTTTTAGTTTTGGTTTAATAGAAAGTTTCTAAAAATATTATAATTATTTTCAATCTTAATGGTTCTTTTCTTTTTATGAAGAGAATATTCCAACCTTTCGGGAATCTCAATTTTTTTACCTATAACATCTTCCATAATATCAAAAAATTTTGCCGGATGGGCTGTTTCCAGTATAATGCCATTGAAGGAATTTATTTTATTTTTACTTACATATTCTTCAAGAGCTAAAAGTCCAACTGCCCCATGAGGATCAATTAAATAATTATATTTTTTATAAACCTTTTTTATGGCTGATTTTGTTAGTTCATCCGAAAAGCTAAAGCTTGAAACTTCTGATCTTAAATTAGCCCACTCATTATCATGGATTTCCAGCACTCTATAAAAATTGCTTGGATTACCTACATCCATTGCATTGGAAATTGTTTTAACAGAAGGTTTTGGTAAAAATTTGCCTGTTTCCAAATACATTGGAAAAACATCATTAGAGTTAACAGCAGCAATAAATTTATCTGCGGGTAATCCCATTTTTTTTGCTATAAGACCGCCAGTCAAATTGCCGAAGTTCCCGCTAGGCACAGAGAAAATTAAAGGTTTATTTTTATTTTTTAATTTTTTATATGCATTAAAATAATAGAATGATTGGGGAAGCAAGCGTGCTATATTGATTGAATTTGCGGAAGAAAGAAAGATAATATTATTCAGTTCATGATCTAAAAAAGCTTGCTTAACAAGTTTTTGACAATCATCAAAAGTACCATTTACCTCTAAAGCAGAGATATTCCCATTTAATGTAGTCAACTGCATTTCCTGGATATTACTTACTTTTCCCTCTGGATATAATAGACAAACTTTTACTCCTTCCATATTGAGAAACCCATTTGCAACTGCACTTCCCGTGTCGCCGGATGTAGCTACAAGAATTGTAATATTTTTCTGATGTTCTTTTGAAAAATGGGAAACAATTTCTGCCATAAACCGGGCACCAAAATCCTTGAATGCTAAAGTAGGGCCGTGAAAAAGTTCCAGAATATTTAAATTCTCATCCAGTTCAATTAACGGTGCATTAAAATTTATGGCTTTATTAATTATTACCTTCAGAGTTTCAGAAGATATTTCATCTCCTATAATAGCTGCAGCTATTTCAAAGCAAATCTCTTGAAATGACATATCTTCAATTTCAATGAAGAATTTTTTTGGAAGAGTTGGAATAGAAGCAGGCATATACAATCCCCCATCATCGGCTATTCCTTTAATAACCGCTTCCCTAAAAGATAATTCTTCCGTTTTTTTATTTGTACTATAAAATTTCAATCTAGGATTTTTTACATGTGAGAGATATTTTAGGATAAATTATACGATTACTCTCGGGCCTTCTTTATTTATTTTTGATATATAAAGATCGCTTCCAATTTCCATTTTCGATAAAATAATCTGCATACTATTTCCAACCTTCTCCGAGATCTGTTTTGATTCGGTAAAAGCAAAGATTGACGGACCGGAGCCGGAAATACTGCAGCCTAAAGCTCCTGCATCCATTGCTGCCTGTTTAATATCATTAAAACCGGGAATTAGAATTGAACGGATAGGTTCAATAATTACATCTTGAAGGGATCTTCCGATTAACTTATAATCTTTTTTTAATAATCCGGCTACCAAACTTGCAACATTACCCCATTGCTGAACGGCATCTGAAAGTAGTATCTGCTTTTTTAAAATCTTTCTGGTATCGCTTGTATTTATTTCAATGTCAGGATGGATAATTGTGCAAAAAAGATTCTCCGGAACATCAATATTGATTACATCAAGCGGATTTAAGCTTCTAACTATTATAAAGCCCCCGTATAATGATGCAGAAACATTATCGGCATGAGGAGAACCACCGCATGTTAATTTTTCTCCTTCCAAGGCAAAAGGTAAAAGTTCTTCTTTACCTAAAGGTTTCCCTAAAATTTCATTTAAAGCAAAAACACTTGCTACGGCACTAGCGGCGCTAGAGCCTAAACCACTTGAAAGAGACATCTTTTTATGTATTTCTATTTCAATCCCTTTATTAAAGTCCAGATGTTTAACTAATGCTAGAATAGAAGTACCTGCAGTATTTTTTTCAATCTGGAGGGGCAGTCTGCCCATATCACCGGTTATTTTTGATATTTTAACACCAGGCTTATCAGTAATTTTTAACTTTAATTCATCTCCCGGCCCATCGATAGCAAAACCCATTACGTCAAAACCGCAGCTAACATTTGTAACTGAAGCAGGTGCAAAAACTGTAATTTCTTTTTTCATTAAAATTATTCTATATAACCTTTAGCAATCATTAACTCTGCACAGAGAATTGCACCTCCAGCTGCCCCTCTAACCGTATTGTGGGAAAGCACAATAAATTTATAATCGAGCAGAGAATCTTTTCTCAACCTTCCAACGGAAACCGCCATACTCTTATCAAGATTCCGGTGAATTTTAGGCTGCGGATATTTATCCTCCGAAAAATAATATATTGGATTAAGGGGTGCAGTAGGAAGATTTAACTTTTGCGGTTCGCCGGAAAAGTTTTTCCACGCGCTAATTAAATCTTCTTCGGAAGCTTTATTTTTTAATTTTACCTGAACACATTCCAGATGGCCATCCGCAACTGCAACTCTATTACATTGCGCGCTTATTTTAATATTTGTATTAACTATTTCATGAGTATTTAAATTACCGAATATTTTTAAAGGTTCACTTTCCAGTTTTCCCTCCTCACCAGAAATATAAGGAATTACATTGTCTATGATATCTAGACTTGAAACTCCGGGATATCCTGCACCGGATAATGCCTGCATGGTCACCACGTTAACTGTATCAAGACCAAAGTTATCAAACAGAGGTTTTAGTGCTAAAACCAGGCCTATTGTCGAACAATTCGGATTAGTTACAATACAACCGCCATTATATTGCTGAGTTTTAATCAATTCAAGGTGAGAAGGATTTATTTCCGGAACTAAAAGGGGCACATCTTTATCCATCCTATGATTTTTTGAGTTGGATACTACTATATAACCCTTTTTAGCAAACTCTGATTCAATACCGCCGGCAACACTAGAATCTAATCCGGAGAATACAATTCTTGAATCGAGATCAGGGGTACAATTTTTTACTGTAAGGTTTGCAATTTGAGGAGGAATTGATGATGACAATATCCAGTTAACGGCATTTTTGTATAGATTGCCGGCAGATCTTTCAGAAGCTGCAACTTCAGCTACTTCAAACCAGGGATGATTAGATAAAAGCTCTATGAATTTTTGACCAACACTTCCGGTTGCTCCTAAAATTGCCACAGGAATTTTCTTTGTTATATCCATTTTGCTATTTTTCCTTTCAAAAAGTATATAATTAACTTAAGTAGCGGGCAGCTCTGATTATATCGGCAAAAACGCCTGAGGCAGTTACTTCAGCACCGGCACCCGGCCCTTTTACTACCACAGGTCTTTCCTGATTATATTTTGTTGTAAAAGCGATAACATTATCAATACCTGATAAAAAGTAGAATGGATGATCGGTATTAACTTCCTGCATTGAAATTTTAGCATTACCATTCTCAAGGCTTGCAATATAACGGAATAAATTACCTTTAGCGGCGGCTTTTTCTCTAATACATTCGAATTCGTTATCATGCTTTTTTAATAAATCAAAAAAATCATTTACCGATTTTGCTTTTTCTACTTCAGACGGCAGGATTTTTTCAATTTTAATATCTTTTAATTCCAGGGACAAACCTGCTTCTCTCGCTAGAATCAGAAGCTTCCTGGCTACATCCATTCCGCTCAGATCTTCTCTAGGATCGGGTTCAGTATAACCTTTTTCTTTTGCCAGCTTAACAACTTCACTAAAAGGTTTATCTTTGGAAAAAGTATTAAAAATAAAGCTTAATGTTCCGGATAGTATTCCTTCTATTTTTTGTATTTCATCTCCACTGGAGACCAGATCCTTTAAAGTTCCTATAATTGGGAGACCTGCGCCTACATTAGTTTCATAAAGAAACTTTACATTATGTTTTAAAACCAGTTGTTTCAGGTTCTGATAAAAATCAAAGCTAATAGAATTCGCTATTTTGTTTGGTGTAACGATAGAAATATTTGAAGCAAATATTTCGGGATATTTTTCAACAACTGCTTTACTTGCAGTACAATCAATAAAAACACAATTAGATAAATTAAGTGTTCTCATATTTTCAATATATTTTTCCAGATCGGTATGTGAACCTTTTGAATTCAATTCTTCCTTCCAATTTTTAACTTCAATACCTTCGGAATTAATTAACATTCTTCTGGAGTTTGCAAGTCCGATTACTTTAAATTCAAGACCGAATTCTTTTGACAAATAATTTATTTGATTATTTATCTGATTTAAAAGAGTTCCTCCGATTAAACCAGTTCCAACTAAAAAAATATTAACAGATTTTTCCTTGGAGAGGAAAAGACTATCATGTAATGCGTTTAGAGCTTTGGACTCATGAGCTTTAGATATCACGGTGGAAATATTTAACTCGGAAGACCCTTGAGCAATTGCAACAATATTTATTCCATTTCTTCCCAAAGCCTGAAATACCTTACCGGAAATTCCGGGTGCATTCCTCATATTTTCACCAACTACAGCAACTATTGAGACATTGTTTTCAATTATAGGTTCATTAACTAAATTTTCGAATATTTCTATTTTAAACTCCTCTTTTATGGATTGCTTGGCTAATTGAGCATATTGGGGTAGTACAGCTATGCATAATGAATGCTCCGATGATGCCTGTGAAATAAGAATAACATTAATTTTTACTTCTGCTAAAGCAGAGAAAATTCTTTTAGCTATTCCGGATACACCAATCATTCCGCTACCCTGAACTCTAATAAGTGAAATATTATCTATAGATGATAACCCTTTAATTGTAAATTTATTCGAATTAGCTTTATTGCTAATTACAGTCCCGACAAAATCCGGATTAAAGGTATTCTTGATCAATATCGGAATTTTTTTACTAAAAGCAGGCTGAATAGTAGGCGGATGAATAACTTTCGCCCCGAAATGGGATAATTCCATAGCTTCTTCATAGGTTATATGAGGAAGTGAAAAGGCATTTTTAACTTTTCTAGGGTCTGCAGTCATCACTCCATTTACATCAGTCCAAATTTGAATTTCAGATACATCGAGAGCGGCGCCAAAAATTGCTGCAGTATAATCAGAACCGCCTCTACCTAAAGTTGTTGTTTCATTATTTATAGTAGTTCCTATAAAGCCGGTGATAACCTGAAGTTTACTATGGGTCTTAAAATATTCTTTTATTTGTTTTGTAGTAATTTCAAAGTCTACCTTAGCGTTCCCGAAATTATTATCAGTTCTAACGAGTTCTCGACTGTCCAGAAATTCACAAGAAATACCTTTATCAATTAAGGCGCTGGAAATTATGTAAGCAGACAACCGCTCTCCAAAGCTGAGTATAAAATCTAGGGTTCTGGCAGATAATTCTTTAACGAGATAAACTCCGTGAATAACATCTTCGAGTTCGTTTAGATGTAATTTTATATTAGCAAGAATATTGCTTTGCTTTTTTATAGAAATCAATTCTTTGGCAGCGGAGAGGTGGCGCTGTTCTATATTCTTAAATAATTCATTATACTTATTGTTACCTGTTGAAGCCAATTCACTTACAATAATTAGTTCATCGGTAATATTTTGAAAGGCGGAGAAGACAACAGCTATTTTTTTATTTTTCTCAATTGATTTAACTATTATATTAATTACATTAACTATCTTATCAGAAGACCCAACTGAAGAACCGCCAAATTTTAGGATTTTCATTTTAAGTATCTGTTTGGTTTTTATATAAAAAAAAACCGACTCACATCTGAAGTCGGTTGTTAAAATTTTTTAATATCACATACCTACTTCAGTCATAAGGAGGAGTTTTAGGCATGGTTGTGTACTTTGTAGATAGGCCAGCCGGTATGTCAATATTTAATTTTTTCATAATATACAAACTACCATATAAAATTTTATTTGTCAATATTATTTATCATTTGCTACTCTGCTAAAGAATAGAAAAAGGAGAAAATCAATTTTAAGAGGAGTTTTTGAACAAGGAAGGATATATATAGTCCTAATAACAAAAAGTGGCTTAGAAATAAAAAAATGGCGTGAAACCTACGCTATTTCGTATAGATTTTTATGGCTCAGTGATGAATAAATCAAACAGGAAAACAAAATTTTCTGATTGGAGTGAAGTGACTATTTTATTTCTGTTCTAAATCATTTTTTAAATAAATTTAAGGCTTTATATTTAAAAACATTTTTCCGGGAAACAATTTATCCGGTTCAATTTTACTAAAAAATGAAAATCTTCTTTTTAATTATATAGGAAAATTAATATGATATACAGAGAACTAGGTAAATCCGGGTTAAAAGTTTCTGCATTAGGATTGGGTTGTATGGGGATGTCAGCATTTTATGCAAGAGGAGATAGTGAAACAGAAAGTATATCAACAATTAAACACGCAATTGAACTCGGAGTGAATCTTTTAGATACCGGTGATTACTACGGGATGGGACATAATGAAGAATTAATAAGGGATGCCATTAAAGATATACCTCGAGATAAAGTTTTCATATCAATAAAGTTTGGCGGACTCCGTAATCATGACGGTAATTTCATTGGTGTGGATAATAGACCTACGTCAATACGTAATTTCTTGTCCTATAGTTTACAGAGACTCCGTGTTGATTATATCGATTTATATTATCCGGGGCGTGTTGATCCGAATGTACCAATTGAAGATACAGTTGGGACTTTGGGAGAGCTTGTTAAAGAGGGTAAAATCCGCTGCATTGGCCTTTCGGAAGCAGGGCCTGAAACACTAAGACATGCTAATTCAGTTTATCCTATTTCTATGCTGCAGACAGAATACAGTCTCTGGACAAGAGAACCCGAAAAAGATGTTTTACCTGTTTGCAGGGAGCTTGGAATAAGCTTAATGGCCTATTCCCCGCTGGGGCGGGGATTTTTAACGGGAACATTTCAGAAGCCAGAGGATATTCCCTCGAATGATTTCAGGAAGAACCTACCACGTTTTAAGGGAGAAAATTTCGAGAAGAATTTAAAGCTGGTAGATAAGGTAAAAACAATTGCTGATAAAAAAAATTGTTCACCTGCTCAACTTGCATTAGCGTGGTTATTAGCTCAGGGGGAGGATATTATTCCTATTCCCGGTACAAAACATCGTAAAAGGCTCGAAGAAAATTTGGGTTCAATTGAAATTAATTTGAATGAAAATGATTTAAAAAGTATTGAAGAGATAGCACCTATTGGAGCCGCTTCAGGGACCCGTTATCCTGAGGCTGTAATGCACACCGTAAATAGATAATTCTATAAATATGTGGGTTTGGTTTTCTAGAGGACTTTCTCAGCTTCGAAATGCTTAATTAGAATTTCCGCTTTTTTCTTTCCAATTACTGATGATAATTTATCAACAGGTGAGTTTTTTATTTCAGAGATGCTGCCAATATTTTTTAGAAGCATTTGTGCTGTTGCAGGCCCAATTCCTTTTATATCTGTCAATTCAGTTTTTATAGTTCTTTTGCTCCTTCTGTTTCTATGAAAAGTTATTGCGAAACGATGTGCTTCATTTCTCACTTGCTGAAGGAGTTTTAACCCCGAAGAAGTTTTGGGTATTGATTCCGGTTCAGAATTATAAGGGAAAAATACTTCTTCAAGTCTTTTTGCAAGTCCGATTATATTATAATCTTTAATACCGATCTCATCAAGGACTTCAATAGCGCTGGATAACTGGCCTTTTCCTCCATCTACCATAATAAGATCGGGTATTTTTTCATTATCTTCTAAAAGTCTAGAATATCTCCTCCTTATTACTTCCTGCATGCTTAGAAAATCGTCCGGACCAATCACACCTTTTATGATGAATTTACGGTAAAGACTTTTCTTTGGTTTACCATCCTCAAAAACGACCATACTTGCAACCGAGTCAGTGCCCTGTAGATTGGAAATGTCAAAGCATTCGATTTTTCTTGGAAGAGAATTCAGTCTAAGATCTCTTTGTAAAGCTGCAACTGAATAAGGTACATAACCTTCATTTTTCATTTTCTGAAGTTGAATCTCTTTTAACTGGAGAGAAGCATTTTCTTTGCACATTTTTACTAGAGATTTTAACTCTCCCTTTTGGGGGATAATTAACTTGATTTTTTGTGTTTTATTGGATGCCTGATTTACTTTTAAGGTTAACCACTCGATTAAGGTCTCAGAATCATCAGGTTCTACTTCAACAACTATTTCTTTAGGTATTTCAACAAAATCCGTATAATAAAATTTAATTGCTGAAGCATAAATTTCACTTATTTCATCGTTTTCAGCGGTTAATTTTAATTGTTTTTTACCGACAAGCTTTCCGTTTCTGATATTTAGTATTGAGCATGAAGCGTCTTTTCCTTCATAAGCTATAGCAATAACATCTCTATCGATAAAATCATAACTAACTACTTTTTGTTTAGAAGAGATGATCTGGAGCTTTTCAATTTTATCTCTGATTTCTGCAGCTTTCTCAAATTCAAGGTTTTCAACTGCTTTCAGCATCTTTATATTTAAATCATCAATCAGGTCATCTGTCTTTCCTTTAAGAACTTTAATAGCTTCATTCACCATTTCGACATAATCGTCTCTGGAAATCAGCCCTTCGCATGGTCCATCACATTTTTTTATATGATAATCGAGACAGACTTTGAACTTTTTCTTCTCAATTGCTTCCTGAGTTATGTTTAATTTACAGCTTCTGATTTTAAATATCTGATTGATTAAACGTAAAGATGATTTCATATCTTTTACACTGGTATAAGGACCATAATATTTTGATCCATCCTTAATAACTCTTCTTGTCGGATATATCCTTGGGTACGGTTCATTAGTAACTTTTATAAAAGGATATGATTTATCGTCCTTAAGATTTACATTATACCTTGGTTTAAATTTTTTAATTAAATTATTTTCTAATACTAAAGCTTCGATTTCATTATCGGTTACGATAAGTTCAAAATCATAAACCTTATTAACGAGCGCAGATGTTTTGGGAGAAATAATTCCGTTAACAAAATATGATTTTACCCGGTTTTTAAGGTTTCTAGCTTTACCGACATAAATCACCTTACCTTTATCATTAATAAATTGATATACTCCGGGATTAGCAGGTAAATTTTTTAATTTATTTTCTAAGTCAGGATTCACTTGGTAAACATCAATTATTTATATAGTGATACAATTTATAAATATTTGAGACTTGAAAAAATGAATAAATCTAAAGCAAAAGTTTATATATTATTCTTATACTAATTCAGTCAAATAAGGTTCAAAATTGATCAAGAGAACTATAATCTAAAATTCGTATATTCAAACCAGTAATGGTTTTTTAATAAAATAGAGGAATAATGAAGCCAATAAAAGACTATTTTTTAATAGGAAGTTTACACACTACAGCATTAGTTTCAAAGTCAGGAGCAATTGATTGGCTCTGTTTTCCAAATTTTGATTCTCATAGTATTTTTGCACGGATTTTAGATAATAATGGCGGTACTTTTAATATAGAGGCACATGGTTATTCTTCATCGTCCCGTTATTTAGAAGAAACCGCCGTAGTTCAGCATAAGTTTACAAACGAAAATTCCGAATTCATTTTGCACGATTTCATGCTTCCCCAGCAAATCGAAAAATGCTATAACCATTTTCTCATACGGAAAATTCACTCGAGAAAAGGGGACAATAAAATAAAATTTAATTATATACCGATGCCAAACTATGCAGAAAAGCAGGCTGACATTATAAAAGAAAAAGATAAATTAATATTCGAAATAGATAATAATAAAGTAATTCTTCATCTTCCTGAAAATACAGAAACTAAAAGTATAAAAAGCGGCTGGGAAATAGAATTTGAAGTTACTGAAAGGGAAAGCAAATCTTTAATACTGGAATATGTTTTTTACGGAAGGAATTCAACAGTTGGATGGCATGACTTTGAAGATGAAACTATAAAATTCTGGAAAGGCTGGATAAAGAAAGGTGAATATTTTGAATTAAGCAAGGAAGAACTCGAACGTTCGATGATTACATTAAAGCTTATGCAATTTTATCCGACAGGAGCGTTGGTTGCTGCTCCGACAACCTCGCTCCCAGCTGATCTTGGGGGTGTTAGAAATTGGGATTATCGTTATGTATGGATAAGAGATGCAACTTTTACAATCTATGCATTCCACATATTAAAATGTTATGATGAAGCCGAAAGATTTTTTGGATTCATAAAACGAATTGCCGATCAGCCTAATAAAAAGAAATTTCATATAAATGTTATGTATACAATCTGGGGTGAGGAGGCACCTGAAGAAAAATATCTTGATTATCTTTCAGGATATGAGAATTCCACTCCTGTTAGGATCGGTAATGATGCTACAAAACAGCTTCAGCTGGATGTATACGGTACATTAATAGATGCTCATTATTTTATGTTGTCCAAAACCAAAAAAAATATTAAAGAAGATAAAGAACTTCTTCTTAAATTATTAGAAAAAATTGAGCAATCATGGAAAAACAAAGATGCAGGTATCTGGGAAATAAGAGGGAATGTGTATAATTATACATACAGTAAAGTTATGGCATGGGTAGGTACAGATAGAATATTAAGAATGGAGAAAGAACTCGGTCTTTCCAAACAAGAAAAGGAGAGGGCAGAAAGGATAAGAGATGAAATATATCACTGGATATGGGATAACTGCTATAATAAAGAAAAAGAAAATTTAATGCAGCATGCGGGGGCGCATAATCTAGATGCAACTAATTTTCTTTTTGTCCCTGTTCAGTTTTTAGATAAAGATGATAAAAGAACTAAAATTATAATTGAAAATACACGTAAAGAACTTTGTAAAAATGAGGTTTTTGTATTCAGATATTTAGCTGAAGACGGTCTGGAGGGAAAGGATAGGGCTTTTATTTTATGTTCATTCTGGATGATTTCGGCATATGCAATTATAGGAGAAATTGATAAAGCCAGAAATTTATTTGCAAAATTTAAAAGATTTATAAGCCCAACAGGCCTGCTTTCAGAGCAGATAAATCCTGATACCAAAGAATATCTCGGGAACTATCCACAAGCTTTCTCTCATTTTGGATTTGTAATGAGTGCTTATTATATATATAAATTTAGTAAATCAAATGATTAAAGAGCCTTTGTGAATATCATTTAAACAGTGGCGTAATATAAAAATTAAGCTGCTTCCTAATGGTTTCTCTGTATTTTCACACAGCCTCTAAAATCCGGTAGATTATAGAATTTTTTTTATTTAAAAAGAATTTATATCTTTAGTAAGTTAATAAGGGAAGGGATAATTATCACAAAATATTAAAATAATCTTATTACCTTAATGTTTTTCTTATTAAAATAGGTTACATTTCGAAAGCGATACAAACAAATTTATTAATCATACAATAATAAAATGCCAAAGATAAACTTAACTAATAAACCAACTTCCGAACAAGTTAGAATACTTAAGGATTATCTCATAAGAAGAGCCCAGCATCCTAATCAAGGGGATATAAGAGTTACCCAGGTCGTTAAAAGGTTTAAACATAAATCTTTATTAAGTGATAGGGAAAAGGCTGCCCACTTTAGAAAGCTGCTAGACCTGGCCCGTAGGGATGAAAAGAAAAAGGAAAAGAAATAGAGATGTGAAAATAGACATTATTGACAGAAAATAAACTATCTGTCTATATTTCTCAAAAAATTTTCTATCATATCTGTTAACTGCTTAATTTCAATTAAAAACGCATCATGGCCGAAAATTGATTTAATTTCCAAATACCTCGCTTTTGGAATAAAAGATGCAATATTCATCTGTTCAGAAGGGGGATAAAGTATATCTGTTGAAATTCCAATATTTAACGAATTGGCTTTAATATCTCCCAGTACATCTTCAATTTTTCCTCTCTTATAACTTACATCATGTAAATCCATGGCATGTGTAATATAAATATAAGTATTAGCATCAAATCTATTTACAAGTTTTTGGCCCTGATAAGATAAATAATTCTCGATCTGAAAATAGTTCTCAGTATTAAAAAAATGTTCGTTATCATTAATTCTAGACCTGCCGAACTTGGTTTCGAAGGATATGTCGCTTCTATAACTTATCATAGCAATTTTTCGAGCTAGACTAAGCCCTTGGACAGGTTGAATCTGATAATTCCCATTATTCCATTCCGGATCATTTTTTATAGCATCCCTCGCTGCCTGATTTAAAGCAATGCACCAGGGAGAATGTTTGGCGGATGTAGCAATAGGAATTATTGATTTAATATATTCAGGGTATAGAACTGCCCATTCTAATACTTGCATACCTCCTAAAGAACCTCCGGTGACCGTAACTAATTGGTTCACTCCCAATGTTTTTAACAATTCATATTGAACTCTAACCATATCTCTAACTGTAACTACCGGGAAATTCATTGCAAATTTTTTACCGGTCATTGGATCGATTGATGACGGTCCGGTTGTTCCGTAACAACCAGATAAAAAGTTTGAACATATTACAAAGTATTTCTCAGTATCAAATGCTTTACCCGACCCTATCAAACCATCCCACCAGCCTGGTTTATTAAAAAACATATTATTGTATTTAAATAAAAATTCATGATTTTTTGACTGCGATAAATCTTCATCTGAAATAATTCCGGCAGCATGAGAATTACCTGTTAATGCATGACAAATTAAAATTGCATTCGTTCCGCTGCTATTTAAATTGCCGTAAGTTTGATAGGCTGCCTTGATTGAATTTAATCTCTCTCCGGAATCAAGAACTAAAGGATGATTATTATCAAAAAGGTCAATTAAATGGGTTAATGCTTCTAATTCCAAAGTCTCTTTAACGTGAATTTCCATAAAATTAATTATTGAATGACAAAAATAGTAAAGAATTAATTAAATATTTTTGATATAAAAAATTTTAGAGACGGTATCTCTAATAAATAAATACCGTCTCATACCTTTTATATTAAACTAAACTGACTGATTTTACAGCGGCTTTAATTGCTTCATCAAAGTCGAGAATTATGTCATCAATATGCTCTAATCCGACAGAAACTCGAACCTGTTCAGGCAGAACACCTGCTTCTCTTTGTTCCGTTTCAGAGAGCTGCTGATGTGTTGTAGAAGCCGGGTGAATAACCAATGTTTTTGCATCTCCTACATTCGCCAGCAGACTTGCTAATTTAACATTGTTTATAAAAGCCTTGCCGGCATCAATACCTCCTTTTATACCAAAGGATAGAATAGAACCGAATAAACCATTTCTCAAATATTTTTTTGCACTTTCATGATAAGGATGGCTTTCAAGAC
Organism: uncultured Ignavibacteriales bacterium; assembly: GCA_963848195.1. Lineage (GTDB taxonomy): Bacteria > Bacteroidota > Ignavibacteria > Ignavibacteriales > Ignavibacteriaceae > CAVQBP01. The sequence continues at coordinate 105,914 of CAWKCY010000007.1, forward strand.
CGGGATACCAAACCCACTCAATATCCGGATTACTCTCGAGCCATCTTGCAAGTTTAATTGCATTCTGTCCGTGTCTTTCAATTCTTAAAGATAGTGTTTCAAGACCCTGTAGAAACAAAAAAGCATTGAAGGGGCTTAATGCAGGTCCTAAATCTCTTAGTCCCTCGACTCTTGCACGAATTATAAATGCAATATTTCCAAACTGCGAACCTTTTCCAAATACTTCATTAAATTTCAATCCATGATATCCTGGAGAGGGTTCCGTAAAAATAGGAAAATTCCCATTTCCCCAATCGAAATTACCTGAATCAACAATAACACCGCCAATTGAAGTACCATGCCCTCCTATCCATTTGGTGGCGGAAGCAACAACAATATCTGCTCCATGATCGATAGGGCGGGCGAGATACCCTGCTGCACCAAATGTATTATCTACAATTAAAGGTATTCCATGACTATGTGCGATGCCGGCAATTTTAATAATATCCGGTACATTTAGTTTTGGATTACCGATAGTTTCAACATACAATGCTTTAGTTTTCGGGTCAATCAGTTTTTCAAAATCATCAGGGTTATCTCCATCCACAAATTTTACATTTATACCAAGACGAGGAAGTGTAACTTTGAATTGGTTATATGTCCCCCCATAAAGCAGAGTTGTTGAAACGATGTTTTCACCTGCCTGAGCTATTGTGGTTATTGCTAAAAGTTGAGCAGCCTGGCCTGAAGCAGTTGCAAGACCAGCAGCACCTCCTTCAAGAGCAGCAACTCTTTTTTCAAATACATCATTGGTAGGATTCATTATCCGGGTATAAATATTTCCGAATTTCTGTAATCCGAATAGATCGGCAGCATGCTGTGCATCGTTAAAGTTATAAGAAGTGGTTTGATATATCGGCACAGCTCTGGAGCCGGTTGTGGGATCCGGCTCCTGTCCGGCATGCAATTGCAAAGTTTCGAACTTGTAACTTCGTCCTTTTCCGTTTGTGCTCATTGTTCAGTCCTTTCTTTTAAGTATTAAGAATTTGATTTAGATATAATTTCATTTTCGTTACGGTTATAAAATAAAAAAACCTCTTCGAGAAAGATTTTCGAAGAGGTTTTTAAATTCTTCTCTCATCTTTCCCTTTGGTATAGTTATACTATACCGGGCAGGAGTTAGCACCAATACCTCCGGATAAATTCGGAGTGGTTGCCAAGGTTTCACAGGGCCTGATCCCTCCACCTTTCTCGATAAGAGCTTATGTAATGTATTTTTTTTGTAATAAAAAAGCCCTTCTCGAATTTATTCGGAAGGGCTCAGTCTACAAATTTTATATTTTAAATAGGCTGTGTCCCTTCTGTATGATTACACATCATCATACAACATTGACACATTACCATAATCTTTAGAATCCTTGTATTAAAAATATTATTGTTTTTCATTTCGCACAAAGATAGTTCATAATAATTATTATGTCAATATTAGAAATTATTTTCCGGAAGAGATATTTTTTGTTAATGAATAAAAACAAGAGAATTTTAAATTTATATTCGAAATGAAATATAAATAGGTGATTATTTCACATACCTTATTTTATTCCCGTGCTCTGGAGCACGCATTTACTCCCTAAAAAAGAGTTGCCCGAATATTATTATATATTAATTAATGGCATATATTACATTACTGATATTTTATCGAAATAAAGAAGAGGGTTTTTAACTTATGATTTCAAATGAAATATTAGATGAACAATATCCAATTGGAAAATTTTTTTTTGATAATCAAACGGAAAATGTAGAAAGAAAGAAATTTATTTTTGATATTGAATCTGCCCCACACAATTTAATTGAAGCAGTTAAGGGCTTATCCACAGGACAACTAAATACACCTTACAGAGAAGGGGGTTGGACATTAAGACAAGTGGTCCATCATCTTCCCGACAGCCATATGAATGCTTATATTCGGTTCAAATTAGCCCTAACCGAATCTGATCCTGTAGTTAAAACTTATGATGAAAAAAAATGGGCTGAATTATTTGATTACTCAAATACTCCAATAGAAATCTCCCTAAACTTATTTAGTGAACTTCATAAGAGATGGGTTATTTTAATAAAATCAATGAGCAATGAAGATTACGATAAATGTTATATACATCCCCAAATGGGAAAAGTAAACCTGAAGTGGGTTCTTGCTCAATATGCATGGCATAGTAAACATCACGTGGCGCATATAACTTCATTACGAAAAAAGAAAAATTGGTAATTCATTATTAAATTAAAATTTTTTACATATAAATCAATTTTTTATTTGATTATTAGAATTATTAAAATTATGTTTTGAAAAATCAAATCATTTATTAAAAAATTCCGGTTATTACAATGAAAACTAAAAGTATTTTTATTTTGCTTCTCACTTTTTTTGTCTTCTTAATTAATATTACAGCACAGCAATTATTAAAAAAAGGAGGGAATTACGATTATATAATTTTGGACGATGGAGTTAATATTAACATAGTGGATAAAAATTTTAACACTATTGGCCAAATGCTGAACGCTTCAAATGTCGATAATTATATTCCTGTTCAAAATTTTATTGTTATGAAAGAAAAGAATGGCTTTCTGGTTAGTTATGATAGCACTATGAAAGAATTAGGGAGAAAGGGAATTCCGCCAAGTTTTAAGGATAATGATTATAAAGTAACGGATAATTATATATTAGTGGTTGAAAATAATAACCTGGAAACATTTGATAAAAACTTTAAAATGTTTGGTGCTTTCTCTATTACGCCCCAAATAAAAAACTATTGGATTACAGATAATTATATTTTAATTCAAAATGAAATGACAATTGCTGCTTATGACAAATATTTTCAAAAGTTAAACGACAGACTTGCAAACCAATATTTAAAGGATGTTATAACAACTGATAATTATATAGTTACTAAAGAAGTTAATTTAACCCCTACCGGAATTCCCGTAAACCCTAACGAAGAAGATGATTCATATTATATTTTTGATACAAAATTTAACCAGCTCGGTATTAAAGCTATTTCCACCAATCTTGAGAAAATATTTTTTACAAATGATTATATTTTATCAAAAGAGGGGAGCCACCTGTATACGTATGATACCAGATTTAATAAAACAGGAGATAAATATATAAGGTCGGATTTAAATGAATACTTTCCTGCAGATGGGTATATCATTACTAAAGAAGGAGATAAATTATTAACATATAATCACAATTTATTAAAAATGGGTGAATGGCAAATAGAACCGGATGTTCAGGAAGTTGACGCTTCAAAAGATTATATTCTTGTTAAAACAAAAGACTATTACTATTCTTTCGATACAAAATTCACAAATCTCAACAAACTTAAAGTGCAATGAATAATTTATCCATAGCCAGTTGGTAGTTGAAAGATGACATCTTTATATTATAAGTCAGGCTTAAGTAGGAACTTACTTGTTTCTGAATATTAAAAATGATTTATATTCTTAAAGATGTCATCTTTACATACTTCCTAGCATCATTTTAATAATTATATTTTTTCTGAATATCCTTTATTTTATCCAGATGCTTTTGAAGGGTAGGAAGCGTTTTTGCTGCCCATTGTCTTACTTGAGGTGAAGATGCATTTTGAGATTCATCTTTAAATTTGTCCACATCACTCTTATGATCATCAACCATCATATTTACATACTCTTTGTCAAATTTTTTCCCGGATAATTTAGCTAAATCATTCATCTTATCATGGTTATCCTCATTTAATGTATCGGTAAGATTAACATTATTTGTCTCTGCTAAATTGCGTAATTCATCGTTTGCGTTCGAATGATCCGTAACCATCATTTGTCCAAAATCTTTAATATCTTTTTTGGTAGCTTTTTGTTGTGCCATTTTCCCCAGCTGAACTTCCATCATCCCTCCCTGTGCTGCCTCATTCATGAAATCCATATCCTGAGCTATTTTGCTTGTGTCTTTATTCATTGTAGAATCATTCATCGATGTTCCAGGTTGATTTCTGCTTTGACAAGCGAAAAATAAAACTGACAATACTACGGAAAAAATAAATATTATCTTTTTCATGCATTTCTCCTTCTCAATATATTAACTAATGTTATTTTTAGATTAAAATATAATTATTACCAATTCTTAGTTTAATGTTATTTGTCAACTATATATTTTTTAACGAAGGAAAGTGCAAAAAGGCACAAATAGATATAAAAAACCCGGTATTTTGAAATCTCAATAACACCAGGTTTAACAAATGGATTGAATTAGAAAGGTACGGCTTTTTCAAAGTCCGGATATGCTTCCAGACCATGTTCTCCCATATCCAGACCCTCAATTTCTTCAGATTCCGATACTCTTATCCCCATTGTCTTTTTCAGAATAGTCCAGACTATAAAAGATACTGCAAATGTGAATGCACCTACAGAAATTATTCCAATTAATTGATGCCATAAAAGATCGAAACCACCACCGAAAAATAAACCGTTCCCGGTGGTTCCAGGCATCAATTTATCTTCGGCAAATAGACCTACCGATAATGTACCAAAAATGCCGTTGACCAGATGAACCCCTAGAGCACCTACAGGATCATCTATTCTTATTTTGTCGAAAGCAATTACTGCATACACAACTAAAATACCAGCAACAGCACCGATTATTAAGGCGCTGCCAACACTTATATATGCACAAGGTGCAGTTACAGCTACCAACCCTGCTAAACATCCGTTTATTGTCATGCTTAAATCGGGCTTACCTAAAACAATCCACGCAATTCCCGTTGAAGTCAGTATTCCGGCAATAGCTGCACTATTAGTTGTAATACAAATTCTAGCAATACTTTCAGGATCTGCTGCCATTGTACTTCCCGGATTAAAACCAAACCAGCCTAACCAAAGGACTAATGCACCCAATGTTGCAGATGTCATATTATGACCCTGAATGGGAAATATTTTTCCGTCTCTATATTTTCCAATTCGAGGACCAAGAATGATAGCTCCCGTTAAAGCAGCCCAGCCCCCAACAGAATGAACAACAGTGGAGCCGGCAAAATCAAAAAAACCTAATTTCGAAAGCCACCCGCCTCCCCAGATCCAATGTCCGGTAGTCGGATACATTATAGCAACAAGAATAAAAGAAAAAATGATAAATGATAAGTATTTAATTCTTTCAGCAACTGCTCCGGATACTATCGTTGCAGCAGTTCCTGCAAAAACAAGCTGAAAGAAGAATTTGGCTAAAAGCGGCACCGAAGTCCAGCTAATAGAATTATAAACACCTGAATAATTATTGCCGGTGGCAGGGCTATTATCTGCTCCGCCTAATGATATTAAACCATGAAAACCAATAAAGTCATTCCCATTGCCGAACATTAATCCCCAACCTATAATCCAAAAGGCAAGGGATGAGATCGCAAATACTATAAAATTTTTGGAAAGTATATTCACAGCATTTTTACTGCGCGCAAATCCTGATTCGACCATTGCAAATCCAAGATTCATAAAAAATACCAGCATAGCTGTAAAGAGAACCCACATTGTATCGAGTATAATCTTATTTTCCATTTTATTAATCCCGATTTTGTTTTATAATATTAGTTGAAATTAAAGTGCACTTTCACCGGCTTCTTCCGTACGGATTCTTATAGAATCTTCCATCGGAATAATAAATATTTTTCCATCCCCTACTTCACCTGTTTTTGTTTTTGAGATAATTATTTCCACTGCCTTTTCAACTTTACTATCACTGCATATAAGTTCAATCTTTATCTTGGGAACAAATTCAATTGTATATTCGGCTCCTCTGTATATTTCTTTATGACCCTTTTGTCTTCCGTAACCTCTTACCTCAGAAACAGTTAGTCCCATAAAACCTCCCTCCTGAAGTGCAGAATGAACTTCATCAAGTTTATGCGGACGGATAATTGCTTCGACTTTTTTCATGGAACTCCTCCATTTTTGTTATTAAATAAAGATTTCAGCTAAATATTTAACAAAATGAGTTCTTAAGATTAAATAGATAAGGAATTGTTTGACAAATATATAATATGTTAAAGGTAAGTCAAAGAAAAAATTATTTAATATTTATAAATCTTCTTTCGGTCCCCATACTATTCATAAGCATTCCACATACGCTCCACATACGCTTCAGATGCGCTTCAGATGCGCTTCAGATGCGCTTCAGATGCGATATAAATATATCAAATATTAAAAATAAAGGCGACAAAAGCACCATACCGAAAGTAATGGATTTTTTGCCGCCTTTCTGAGGAGGAGTTAAAGGAACTTTATTAATTTGTTATCATATTTATTCTAATTTTTATAGACTTTTCTTAAAACGTTTTCAACCGAATTTATCTAATTTATACTATTCCTTTTTCCGGAGCGGGTATAAAGCTGTTTGGAGAAGCAATAGGGGTATCATCATACCCTTTAATTCCCATTTCAGGCATATCAAGACCTTCTATTTCATCTTTAGCAGCAACTCTAATTCCACCCATAATCTTGTCGCATATTTTGAAAAATGCATACATTACGACAAATACAAAAACAAAGCATACTATTCCACCTATTAATTCTGCAAAAAACTGGCTGGGATCACCATAAAATAAACCTCTTACGGTTCCTGAAACTCCATTCCATCCATCTCCATAAGAACCATCAGCAAATAAACCTAATGCAAGTACTCCCCAGAAACCATTAACTCCGTGAACAGCAACAGCACCAACAGGGTCATCAATATGCATTTTTTGATCCAGAAATAATGCAGCAACAACTACTAAGACCCCTGCAACAGCACCAATAAGTACTGCAATTGGAGCATTTACAAATGCACATGGAGCTGTAATTGCTACAAGGCCTGCTAGCATTCCATTTGCCATCATACTTGGATCCGGCTTACCATATTTCTTCCACATAAATAAAGTGGCTGCAAAAGCTCCGCTTGCTGAAGCAAGCATTGTATTTGTTGCAACAACTGCTATTCTTAAATCAGTGCCTGCCAGAGTTGAGCCCGGATTAAATCCAAACCAGCCAAATGCAAGTATGAATGTTCCAATTATAGCCATTGGTATATTATGACCGGGAATAGCATTCGAAGAACCATCTTTATTATATTTCCCGAGCCGTGGTCCAAGTACTATTGCTCCTGCTAGAGCTGCAACACCTCCAACTTCATGTACTACAGACGATCCGGCAAAATCAACATGCCCGTGTCCAAGACCAAAATTAGTTCCTAATTGCGCAAGCCATCCGCCGCCCCAAACCCAATTACCAAATATAGGATAAACAATCATTGAAATAAAAAATCCATATACTATAAATGAAACGAATTTCCACCTCTCAGCCATCGCACCTGTAGGTATTGTAGCTGTAGTATCCATAAAAACCATCTGGAAAAGGAATAATGTGAAAATACCAACATCATATACATGCGGACTTAAAAAGAATCCTGTAAATCCTGCTAATCCAAAAGTTTTTCCTAAAATGGAAATTGTAAGTTCATTTGTAAGTCCCGGAGTACCTCCCAGGTTCGCTATTCCGCCAACTCCGCCAAACATTAAAGCAAAACCGCATATCCAGAAACCAAGAACACCAATTCCATAGACCATAAAATTCATACCCATTGTGTGTGCAACATTTTTTGCACGGGTAAAGCCAGTTTCAACCATAGCAAAACCAGCCTGCATAAACATTACCAAAAAACCGGTAATTAATGTCCACATTATATTTTCTGCTATTTTATTATGACCTACAGCTTCTGCTACTTCAGATAAAGTAGGTTCACCTGGTTTACTGGCAGGTACATCCTGTATGGTTCCGGTTTTTGCTCCAGTCGGGTCTGCCTGTGCATGTATATTATTATTTATTGAAAATATAAGAACGAATACAAAAAGTAGAACATAAATACTGTTTAATATTTTAATTCCTTTCATATTGGTGCTCCTGTAATAATATTATTTTTGTTATGAGTTAATTAATTAAAAAATAATCTAATTCCTTTTAGAAACATTGGATAAAGATAAATCCGTCTTAAGTTATTACAGTGCAGCTTCACCAGCTTCCTCTGTACGAATACGAATTGCTTCTTCTATACTGCTGATAAATAATTTCCCGTCTCCTACTTCGCCTGTTCTAGCATGATTAATAATTAAATCTATCGCTTTTTCACTTTCCTCATCACTGCATATCAATTCTATTTTTATTTTGGGGACAAACTCTATATTATACTCTGAACCGCGATAAATTTCTTTATGACCCTTCTGCCTGCCGTAACCCCTAACTTCAATTACGGTAAGTCCTCCAAAACCGGACTGCTGGAGCTCCTTCTGGATATCCTCCAATTTATGAGGACGAATAATTGCTTCGATTTTTTTCATAAGCATCTTCCTTAGATGTTATTGTTATTTATTATAATTCTATTTAATTATTAAATAAAACTTCTTTTATGGCCTAAATATATTAAGTTAATGGGAACAATTGTATAAATAAATTAAGTAATAATCAATAGGACTCATTAAATTTTTATTAGTCTTTTTGTATATCTGTGATCTATGTGGAATAAGGCGTTAAAAAATTTATCAATTAAAATATTTTACTGCCTTTGAATTATAGAAATTGTTTATCAAAATTATAATGCACTTTCACCCGATTCTCCTGTTCTGATCCTAATGGCGTCTCTTAAATTATGTATAAAAATTTTTCCATCTCCAACCTGTTCGGTTCTGGCTATTTTAATTATAATATCAACTGCAGTTTCTGTTTTTTCATCCGGACAAACTAGCTCAATTTTTATCTTTGGTACAAAATTTATTTTATATTCTGAACCCCGATATATTTCTTTATGGCCTTTTTGCCTCCCATATCCTCTAACTTCAGAAACGGTTAATCCGGCAAATCCTGCTTCACTTAATGCTTCCTGAACCTCATCTAATTTATGAGGTCTAATAATTGCTTCAATTTTTTCCATTATAATATCCCTCTCTTTTGTTTAGTCTTATTGTATTATTTAATTAAGTAACTGATGAAATACTAAAGACTAAAACCAAGAACAAAAAATAAATTTTCACTGGCTGGATTAAGTATTACAGAACCAAAAACTGGAAGAGTAAAACTGTCTGTAACTTTAATCTCCTTAGAAAGTTTGATACCAGTATTAATTACACTAAATTTGTCGACCCCGTAATATTCATTCTTTTCACCAGGTGTGGCTCCGAGAAATAAACTTACTCCTACATCCTTTAAAGATGTAGAATATCCGGCTTCAATATAAATTGGATTATTTTCTAGATTATAAAAGAAGACATTAAATGATAGGTATATCGGGCAACTTTCAGGCGCTGAGTAAATAAAGTTACCTTCCAGAAAATGTGCACCCGGACCATTCGCATTGTCATAATTATTGAAGTTGCCGATTTTTGTCCCGCTGTTTGGGTTCATATAATCTGTGAATCCAAATGATAAACTTCCGGCTGTACTCAAACCAACGGTATAGTTTGCGTAGAAATCTATTTCATCTAAACCGCCTGGATTTGCAGTTGGCCAGGCTCCCCAGAACCCTGTTGTGAATCCGCCTGCTGAAAAACTAATTGTTGGCTGTATACTTGGTGTGTTTTCTCCAAGATCAGTCCCTCTCCAGATATATCTGCTTACTACATCCGTTCCTACTGAAAATTCTTGAGCATAAATAGGCGCTGCAATAATAATGAAAAATAGGAACTTAACAATATTTGACTTTCTAAGATTATATGACTTCATCTTCTTTCTCCATTTATATTTAATTTATTAAATTGTTGATTAAGCATTATTAAGCTAAGTTATTTTGGTTAAAAGCAATGATATCCTTAATTTGTTAACTTTGAGTGAATTTAAGTTGAAAAACTTAAGGGCAAAATATAAAATATTATCTATCTTTGTCAAGTTTAAATTTAATTTTATTAGGAATATTATATAATTAAGTATAATAAATAAGGTTTACAGAGAATAATATTTTATTAAATAAACATTAACCGTCTCGGTTACATTATAGATTTATTAAAACACGCGGTTTAAGGATTAGACAATATTGCAGTTCTATTTTTCAAAATGCTGATAATCTTTTAAGTGTTTCCAGTTACCTCCCCATTTCCATCCCTTTACTAAGAAAGTTTTTACTATAAAAGATCCTTGTGATATTGTACCGGGAATTTTAGGACTATATGAAGCATCATCCGGAAATATTTTATTCTTTTTTATTTGAGGATTTAATTTAGGATTTATATCTATGGCTCTGCCTGATGCATGATATGATAATATTTTAGTCCCCTTAACCCTTCTATAATTAAAAGCAGAGGTATTATTATCTTCTGCAGATGCCTCATCGCTCCAATTATATCTATTTATTGGTATCACCTTTTTTATAGGAAATTTTTCTTCCTTAATCTTGTTAAAAATTTCTTTAATATCACTTACTAAATCTTTATTGATTACAATTTGCCCCTTATGGATTTTGTGATCAAATGAATAGTAATAAACATCCACTATAGCTAATAATCTTTTTATTCCTGGTGGAATAGTTATACCATTTAAAGCTTCTTTAAGCGAACAATTACTGTCAAGAATAATCTTACTTGTGTCAGATACTGTTTGCTTTTTTTTATATGTTGCAGAAGTATTGTTTTGTTCAAGAATATTTTGAAAGCCGCTAAAAATAATAGGTAAAAAGAAAAACACTAAAAACTTATTAAAAATTTTACTCATTATTACTAAATTTAGTTATGTTTAATCTTTCAAATTATAAAATAATTTATTTAAATATATTTTGATATAAAATACTAATTATTCCAAAGGAAACGTTATGAAATTAATTTTTGCGTTAAGCCTAATGTTTTTTGTAGTAATAGGCTGCAGCAATAAACCGGAGGTCAATAAGAAAGAATCCGGTTTGCATTTTGTGGATGATACAGTTGGAGTTGGCAAAACTGCTCAGGAAGGAAACCTGGTAACAATAAATTTTAGAGTGTGGATAATGAAGGATTCTACCGATGATTTTAGTAACTGGGCTGCAGATTCTGCCAAAATGAGACAAAAAATAGAAGATACCTGGATGACTGGTAAACCTTATAAATTTGTACTCGGAGAAGGTAATTTTATTAAAGGAAGCGATGAAGGAATTGAAGGTATGAAAGTCGGTGGAACCAGAACAATAATAATACCTCCCAAATTGGCTTATGGTAAGACTGGAATGGGTCCAATTCCCCCCAATAGCAGTTTGAAAGTAAATATTCAATTATTAAATGTTAAAGATAAAATTACTTCGACTATGTGGAATGTTGACACTACTAAGATGAAAACTACAAAGTCCGGGTTAAAATATATTATGGTTCAAGAGGGTACTGGTAAAACTGCTGATTCTGGTGATGTTGTTACAATTAATTACACAGGCTGGCTAAAAGATAGTACAAAATTCGATAGCTCAATTGAACGTGATGAACCATTTACTTTTGCAATAGGGATGCATAAGGTTATTCCGGGATTAGATGAAGGAATTCGTTTTTTAAATAAAGGAGCTAAAGCAAGATTAATTATTCCCCCGGATTTAGCATATGGTAATAGGAATTTAGGTAAAATTCCTGCAAATTCTACTCTAATCTTTGATATTGAGGTTTTAGATATCAAATAAATTTCTCAAATTACTGCAAGAATCATTATTTTAAAGATGACATCTTTAATATTAAAATAGAAAGTTTTATTTGAACTTAAATTCTAATATAAATTTAAATTATTTCTGTTTTTTAAGATGTCATCTTTATAATTGCATTCTTAAGTAAATCGGATTAAGATGCCGGCTTAAAATAGAAAATCAGCACTTAAAGAGTGAAGCTATAAGTAGTTATATATTAAAGATACAGCCTGAGAATAGTAACCTGTGCCAAATAAATTCAGATGATTCAAAACATGATAAAGTTTATAGATATTTTCACGATAGCTATATCCATCCGGTAGCGGAAAATTTTCATTGTAATAGTTGTAAAAATCAGAACCAAATCCTCCAAATAATTTAGTCATTCCAAGATCTGCTTCACGATGTCCATAATAAACTGCCGGATCAATTAAACATGCATTACCGTCTTGATCTATCATATAGTTCCCGCTCCACAAATCCCCATGAAGCAGCGACGGTGGTTCGAGACTGCCTGATAATATACTTTCAATTTTATTCTCAAGCTTTGAAATTCCTTTTCTTAACTCTTCGGTTGCATAACCATTCTTTTCAGCTAATTTAAATTGATATAAAATTCTTTTATTAAAATAAAACTTAATCCAATCAGTCTCTTCATCTTTTTCAGGTATATTTAATTGTATATTCGCACCAATATAATTGTCTTCATAGAATCCAAATGTCTTGGAATTATATTTATGCAGTTCAGAAAATTTTATACCGAAATCTTTGAAGAAATAATTTGATTTTACAGATGAATTGATAAATTCCAGAAGAATAAAGTTTGTTCCTGCCAGTAAAACTTTAGGAACTTTTATAGCATTTGCTTTTTTTAATTCACTAAGACCATTTGCTTCTTTAATAAACATATCACCGCTGTGGGTATCATTAATTTTTAATAGATAAATTTTTCCATCTGCCATATTCAATTTGTATGCATTGCTGATACATCCGCCCGACAATGAATTAGCAGAGACAATTGAAATGTTTAATTCATTTTCAATTCTATCTTTTATCTTCTGATTCAATATCATCCTTAATTTTATTAAATAACCCTACACATGCATCTTCTAAAATATCAATTACTATTTCAAAACCGGAAGCACCTCCGAAATAAGGATCCGGGACTTCGTCAACATTCAGCAAAGTGGAAAATTCGATAACCTTGTGTATTTTATCAATATATTTTCCTCTATAATCTAATTCCAGCAGTGTATAATAATTTTCATTATCCATTGGGATTATATAATCGAAATTATCGAAATCTATTTCTGGATCAAATTTACGGGCGTAACTATCTAGAATATACCCTCTTTTTTTAGCTGATGATTTCATTCTTGCATCCGGTTGTTCACCTGTATGGTAGTCGATTGTACCTGCTGAATCAACCTCAATTTCTTCACTATAATTATTTTTTTTAATTATAGATTTCATTATTCCTTCTGCAGCAGGAGACCTACAAATATTTCCGAGGCATACAAATAGAACTTTTTTCCTACTCATTAATTATTATTCTTTTTTTTAGATATATTTTAATACAGTAAAATATAAAATTTCTAATTTTTTTTGAAATGAAGAGTATTATATATTTAATTTTTATTTGGTTATTAGTATGTACGAATATTGGTCTGTCACAGCAGTATCCGAAAAGAGAATTGCGCGGGGCGTGGGTAGCCACTGTTAAGAATATTGATTGGCCTTCTTCACCATCGGCTACCTCCGGTGAGCAGATAAGTGAATTAGTCCAGATGTTTGATAAACTTAAAGCAGCCGGAATTAATACAATATATTTTCAAGTTAGAACCGAATGTGACGCTTTGTATAAATCATCATACGAACCATGGTCCTACTGGTTAACTGGTAAACAAGGAAAAGCTCCTGACCCTTTTTTTGATCCCTTAAAGTTTGCTGTTGATGAAGCTCATTCACGCGGGATGGAATTGCATGCATGGATAAATCCATATCGTGCTGTAAGAGAGACAGGTGAATATGAGAACGCCCCGAATCACGTTACCAAAGTCCATTCTGAATGGATATTAAAGTTTGAGAATTACAAAATGTTGAATCCCGGAATACCCGGTGTAACTAATTATATTACCCAAATTGTAACTGATATAGTTTCAAGATATGATGTTGATGGAATTCATCTTGATGATTATTTCTATCCTTACTCGCCTAAAATTACAAATGAAGATTCTGCTGCATTTAGAATTTATAAAGGTGCATTTATTAATATTGATGACTGGAGAAGGAATAATATCAATTTAATGGTTGCACAAGTTTACACAGCAATAAATAAAATAAATCCAAAAATAAAATTTGGGGTGAGCCCCTTTGGAATTGTAGAAAATAAATACGCAGGTACCAATGGATTTAATTCCTATGATATGATTTATTGTGATCCTCTAAACTGGATTAAGGATAAAACAGTTGATTATGTTGCCCCGCAGCTCTATTGGGAAATAGGGAATAAGAGTGCCGATTTTAGAAAGCTTCTTCCATGGTGGGCTTCACAAGAAGATGAAAGACAAATATATATAGGATTATTCTCCAGTAAAATGACAGGCACTGATTGGAAAGGAAATCCTTCCGAATTATATAATGAAATTAGATTAACAAGAAAATTTCAAAATATTGACGGAATTATCTTCTTCAGCGCAAAATCTATATCCGAAAATTACTCAGGCTTGGGGGATTCATTAAAATATTCTATTTTTAAATATCCTGCATTTGTTCCCGAAATGAAGTGGAAACATTACACAGCTCCTTCAGCTCCCCCCGATCTAACAGTTGAAAAGAAAGATTCAATAAGAACTATTAAATGGTCTGTACCTATTTTAAGAAATGATTCAAATTTGAGTTATATTATATATAGGTTTAATGGAAACGAAAGAGTGGATTTAAATAATCCTGAAAATATTATAAAAATAATATATAATGATACTACATATACAGATAGTAGTTTAATTAATTATAGTCTTAATAAAATAACCTATGTTGTTACTTCTTTAAATAGAGAACAGATGGAGAGCAAAGATTTCGCCATTAATACCGTTTGGCTCAGAGAGGAAAGAGCTAAATAAACCATGTGCTGCGACAGAGAATCCAAATAATATTAAAGTATCAGAAAATATATTTTTTATTTATTATTCTACCTCTATAACCATCAAACTGGTTGAGCGAGAATAAAAGTCAATACTTATTAATCGCTATTTGTCAATAGAGCCTGATTAACGATTAACTATTAACAAATAACTTTTCCACTTTGCACATAATTTCTGAACTAAAGGATTAATGTATCCTGGTTAACAGAAAATCGTTTTTTATATATATTCAACTTGATTAAACTAAATATCTCTTATAAATTAGTTTACTTCAAAAGAAAAAGACTGATTTATGCATCAGTTAATTAAATTATTTTATTATATTTCCTGTATTAATTATTAATTTCGAATCTTTTAATAAAATTGCTAAGGAGAATTTTTAATGGCTTACATAATAACAAAACTATGTCTGGATTGTAAAGATGTTGCATGCACACAGGTGTGTCCGGTTGACTGTATATATGAATATTCGGGAGATGATCCTACTATACCCAAAAGCATGTTATTGATAGATCCGGATGAATGTATAGATTGTAATGCCTGTGTTCCTGAATGCCCATGGGAAGCAATTTTTGAAGAAGATCTAGTACCCGATATATTTAAAGATGATATAGAATTAAATGGACGAATAGTAGGCAAAGAGAGATTTGTTCCCAAGAGAGATGAAGAAAAGAAATTGCCCACTACAGACGAAATCCAAGCTAATAAAGAAAAGTGGGGATATAAAGACTAAATTCAAATAATGTTAATCTCTCATAAACTTATCCGAAAATTTAAATAAGCAGGATAAGGATTAATCTTAATTGAATTTGGTTGACTATTTTTAGATTGTTCAAATTTACTCCGGTAATATTTCCCGACAGTAGATCCAATTGCATAAGACATGAATGCAGCAGCAATAGCATCTGAAAACCAATGCATCCCCCCTCTGTTTAGTGAAGATACTGAAAAGATCATATAAGCAACATAACTATATCCTGCAATTTTCAACCATGTTTTATCCGGATAAAAATTTGTTAAAGCTGAAACAACTGCCATTGTAGATGAAGTATGGCCTGATGGCCAGCCCCAGAACATTCCACCTCGTAGAAAGCCGAATCTGAAGGTTTTACTTAATGATTCCATATCATTGCTGTCTCTCCAATCCGGATGTGGACGGCCTGTTATGGCTTTTAAGAAAGAGTTATATAAGAAAGCCATTAAGCTTGATTGTAAAACAGCAAATGATGCACCCACGGCTTCATTATCGTGATTTAATTTTCCTAGAGCATATAATGATCCACCAATCACGAATGGAAAATACATAGCTATACGGATTACGGGTCTGGCAGCATTCCCATACTTTTCATGTTCATTGAAAAAGTGTTCTATCTGATAATCAGTATTACTTGAGACTAGCAGAAAAGTAGATGCAACCCCGGCTAGATGCAGATATAGATTATCACCTTTAAAACTATCCAGAAAATTATTCCCCAAATTACCAAAAAGTTTTAGATCAGGTTCATGATTGTCAGCAGTTTTAAGAGATAAACCTGATCTATAAGATATCTGCCGGTTAAAACCTGAATAATAATTGTTTTTACTAATTAAATTGTATTGTGCAGTAGCGTTTTTATCGAAAAGATATAATAATAAAAAACTAATTAAAATCACATTTATTTTCATTTTTCAAAACTAAACATTTCTACTTCCGGCGACAAGACGGCCCTTCTAATCTTACTTATTTATTTTTCTAATTTTTTAAATATTATCCACAAATTAGCGGTGTGTATATTCATTTCTTCAAGACTGTACTGCATAAGATACACTTGAAATATAAATATGCCGGAAAATTCTTTTTATGGATAGTTATCATTTGGCACCAGTTTTGGCTTATTCTCCTGGATTCAAATTTTAAGGAAGAAAAAATGAAAGCTGCTTTATTTCTTTTGTTTATGTCGATTTCTGCAAATATATTCGGGCAGTGGGGAATGGGTGCTGTTAAAATCGGACACTTCAGCCCGTCTGCAACAGAAGGCGGATTTATCATTGGATTTGAAGGGGGAAAAGCAATTGATAGAAATCTTAGTATGGGAATAAGTTTAGACTGGTTCCACAAAGATTTCATGGATAAAAAACTTATTCAAAATTTAGATAACGTTTACGGTATAGGGGGAGGCTCAATAAATGAATTAAGAGCACAAACTAACCTCCATGATTTGCCCTTAATGTTTAATCTAACAGCGAATTTCCCGGTTGGGCCATTTGTTAATTTTTTTGCTACCGGAGGTTTAGGGGCGGAAATATTGCTCATTAGCTATAGTAATTTTCAAAATCCGGATAAAGATGAATTTCAAAGTGCTTTTGATTTTAACTGGAGCATTGGTGCAGGATTATCCTACATGATAGGAAGGCGCTCTGATCTTTTTGGAGAAATATCGTATCATTCCGCTCAGCCCGGCTGGCAATATGAAGTATATGATCCTATGATAAATAGAAATAGAACATTTGAACGTTCCTTTGATATGAGCGGAATGCTGTTTAGAATTGGTGTGAGGTTCTATTATTGAGTTATTGAATATATATTTAGAGATGACATCCGGCACCCTTTAAATTATAATGCTTGAAATTTTGAATTTTGGAATTGTAATTTATTTGTAATTTGTATTTTTTGTTTTGGAATTTTAATCTCCCCAGATTGTAATAACCAATTTTCTTCTTCCGCCGTTATTTCTATGCTCACACAAATAAATACCCTGCCAGATTCCAAGATTTAAGTTCCCGTTGGTCACAGGTGCGGTTATACTGCTACCTAGTATGGATGATTTAATATGTGCCGGCATATCGTCCGGCCCTTCCGCATTGTGTTCGTAATAAGGTGCATTTTCCGGTACCGATTTATTAAAATGTGTCTCCATATCCTTCCTGATATCCGGATCAGCATTTTCATTAATGGTTAATGAGGCAGAAGTGTGTTGTATAAAAACATGCATTATTCCATTTGAAATATTTTTTATTTCAGAGGCATTTTCTAAGATTTCTCTTGTTATAAGATGAAATCCTTTTCTTTTGGCTGAAAGAGTTATTTCTTTTTGATATACCTTCATTTGCTATTCGGATAAGTTGAATGAAAAGTTATTCCGGCACATGAACCAGAAAATATGCTTTTGCAGTTTTCCCGATAGTTCGTGCTTCTTTTTTTGTCATATGCATTTCATCAGGGGTATCTTCATCATGCCCTGCTTCGATTATAGCCAGATCAGAATTCTTTGCATTCTTCACCAGATCTTCGCAATAAGCAGTATCACCACCGTAACATATTTTCAAATCATTGAACGAAAATTTATAACCTAGTGCGGGAACCTGCCTTGTAGTAATTCCATCATGTAAAAATTCTTTATGAATTACAGGAAAGGGTTTAACCGATACACCGTTTCTATTAAAACTTTTTGAATTTTTTATCTCTTTTAATACGATTTTATAAGGTAGTGTTTTAGAATAAACTTTTTTGAAAGCATTATATATACTTTCGATTTCGACACATCCTTTAGGGAAATATATCGAAAGGGGACTAACTTTATGCATGACCCTTAAATAAGTCAATAGTGACCAGACTCCTCCAACATGATCATGATGACCATGGGTAATAAAAAGATTTGAAATTTTTAAAATACCTTTCATCCCTATTTCATTATTTAAATCTCTTAATATCCCGTCACCCGGATCAACAACAAAGAAATTTTTATCCGTTCTTATTAAAATTCCGGTTGCAATATTTGGTATGGAGCAAAATATTTCTATTGAAAAGTCTTTTTTCTTCCAGGTTAAAGGGTACTTCTGTTCAGTCATATAATTATTTCATTTCTTCCCGTAATATTTACAATTTTTAATATTCTTGCATCTAGCAAATATATTAAATGAATAACTTTCCATTTCAAATCCTAATTCTTCACTTATTTCTTCAGGCAATTTATTAAGTTTCGGGTTTGTAAATTCGACAATTCTACCACAATCCATACAGATTAAATGATCATGACTTTGTTTTTTATAGCTGCTTTCATATCTTGAAATATTATCTCCAAAATTTCTTTTACTAATCAAATCACATTGAACAAGAAGTTCAAGAGTATTGTATACAGTAGCTCTAGAAACTCTCGAATTTCGATTCTTCATCTGGATAAAGAGGTCATCAGCGCCAAAATGCCCTTCCTGTGCCAGGGCAGCATCCATTACTTCAAATCTTTCCGGTGTAATTCTATTTTTACCGTTTTTTAAATATTCTCTAAATATTTCAGAAGCTTTTTGGTTTTTCAACTGCTTTTATAAAAATGTTTGAAAATGATAAGTTAAATTTTAGTTATTAATCTACATAAAAATCTTAAATCTGAATATATATTAATGCAGCAGTAAATATAGCAATTTTTACAGTTTGTCGAGAAAATCTTTTATTCTCATCTATTAAGTTTAAACTTTCATCCTTTCCCTAAAGGATCTTTATAAAATTTAATCTCTTTGTTTTATCCTAAATATTGAGTTTCGTATACTCAAAATAAGAATCCTTACACATTAAAATAAATGGGTATTATGGCATCATAATTGTTCTAAAAATATAGTTTACCTCCTGGCGGGTATATTTTCATTTATAAGGGTGAAAATTACTTAAATGGAAAATCTTAAAGGGATATTTTGAGCTTTATGGAAGATAATGAAAAGACCAAATCTCAACTTCTTATCGAAATCGCCAAACTGCGCGAACAGGTTAAAACATTAGAATCTTCTAATTCAAATAGTAAACAAAAAGAAATTGAAGAAAGTTTAAAGCGTGAGAAGATCCTCCTCAAAACTATTATAAATAATATACCGGATGCAATTTTTGCAAAAGATAGTCAAGGGCACAAAATAGTAGCAAATCTTGCCGATTTAAGCAATATGGGCTGTGATTCGGAATTTGATGCAATAGGAAAGACCGACTTTGACTTTTTTCCCAAAGAAGTTGCCGAAGGATTTTTTGCTAATGATTTTTCAGTTATTAAAACAGGCAATTCGATACTGAAACGAGAGGAATTTTTTATTGATAAAAATGGTGAGAAACGATGGCTGCTTACATCGAAATTGCCATTAAAAGATGAAAAAGGTAATATCGTTGGACTTATCGGTATTGGGCGTGATGTAACTGAACAAAAGCATATGGAAGAAGATGTCCAAAAAGAGAGGACATTACTAAGAACTTTAATAGATAATATACCGGACTTTATTTATTTTAAAGATAACTCCGGCAGATATCTACTTAATAATAAAGCACATCTTCATTCTATGGGTGTAGAAAAGCAGCAAGATGTAATTGGGAAAACTACATTCGATTTTCATCCAAAAGAATTAGCTGAAAATTATTACAGCGATGAGATGAAAGTTATTCAAACAGGGAAACCATTAATAGATAAGGAAGAAGTTGTAATACCTAAAAATAATAATAAGAAGAGCTGGCATTTAACGAGTAAAATACCCTTATGGAAAGAGGGAAAAGTTAATGGAATAGTTTGTGTCAGCAGGAACATAACTAGTCAGAAGATTGCGCAGGAAGCCTTTCTAGAACAGAATGAAAAATTAAGGCTGATTTTTGAAAACGCTTTCGATGGTATGTGTGTATTTGAAGAAAATTATTTACCAGGAAAAAGAAGGCTTATAGAATGCAATGAAAAATATGCTGAGATGGCAGGAAGAAGCCGTCAGGAACTGCTTGAGATTGGAGACCTAGATGAAGCTGGTTTATCGGAAAATTTAAGTAAAAATAATAAATTACCTATCAGAGAAGGGGTTGTATTTAAAGGTTCATATACATGGAAAAGACCTGATAAGAAAGATAATATTATAGAATATACCGCTGTTCCAATTCGTATGAACGGAAAAACATTAACAATAGGTATTGATCGTGATGTTACCGAAAAGAAACGTGCCGAAGAGGTAATACAGAATGAAAGAAATCAGTTAAGAATTTTAATTGACAGCCTTCCCGAATTAATCTTCTTTCAAGATACTGGCGGCAGATATATACTCAATAATATAGCACATTTAAATTCTATAGGTGCTATAAAACAAGAAGATGCCATCGGCAAAACAGCATTTGATTTTTATCCAAAAGAAATTGCCGAAAGAGCATTTAGAGAAGAAAAACAAATAGTGGTTTCAGGAGAACCTGTTCTTGAAAAAGAAGAAACTAATTTTAATAAAGATCTAAACGAAAACCGCTGGTACCTAACAAATATAATTCCGATTAAAGATAAAAATGGTGTTGTCAAAGCTATTTTAGGTGTAAGTCATGATATAACCAATCGAAAACTTGCTGAAGAAACATTAAAACATACTTTTGAAGAATTAGAGGAGACAAATAAGGATCTTAAAAATGCAAATAAAATAAAGGGTCAGTTCCTCGCAAATATGAGCCACGAAATTCGTACTCCCCTTAATGCTGTTATTGGTATGACCGGTTTATTGCTGGATACTTCATTAAATGAGAAACAACGTGATTTTGTTGAAACTATACTTAACAGCAGCGATATTCTTTTAACTTTGATTAATGATATCTTAGACTTTTCCAAAATAGAAGCACAGAAAATTGAATTAGAAAATCAGCCCTTTAATGTTAGAGATTGCCTTGAAGAAGCTCTCGATTTAGTAGCTTCCAAAGCTGCTGATAAAAAACTTGAGCTTGCTTATTCAATCGATGCCGGATTACCTATGAGTGTTACAGGGGATGTTACCCGTCTGCGCCAGATAATAGTCAATTTATTAAGTAATGCAATTAAATTTACTGAAATAGGTGAGGTCGTTGTAAGGATTGAAGGGCAGCTGCAGGATAATTACTCTTATATGCTCCATTTTTCAGTTAAAGATACGGGGATTGGTATACCACATGACCTTCAGGACCGATTATTTAAATCATTTACCCAGGTAGATTCTTCAACAACCAGGAAATTTGGTGGAACTGGTCTCGGTTTAGCCATTAGCAAGCAGCTAAGTGAATTAATGGGAGGAACCATGTGGATTGAAAGTAAAGGAATATCTGGCGAAGGTTCAACTTTTCATTTTACAATTCTTACAGAATTATCTGTTGAAAATGAAACATGGACTGATATTTCAAGTCTTTCAGGAAGAAGGGTATTAATTGTTGATGACAATAAGACCAATAGAAATATTTTAACCCAGCAGACCGCTTCCTTACAGATGCTTCCTACTACTGTGCAGTCTGCAGAAGAAGCTCTTGAAATCCTTAAGACCAATGACAGATTCGATCTTGCAATATTAGATTATCAGATGCCTAACATGGATGGTGTGATGCTGGCTCAAGAAATTAGAAAAATCCCCGAAAGAATGGATCTTCCTTGCTTCCTTTTATCCTCATATGGGTTCCGCGAAAAAAGCATGAATCTTTCGTTGTTTGCAGCGACTCTTACAAAACCGATTAAATTTTCACAATTGCACAATGCGCTTATAACGGTTTTAACTAAGAACAAAATAGCCTTTAAAAAACATCGAGATATTTCATCAATGCAGTTTGATTCATCTATTGGTAAACAATATCCTTTAAAAATTCTGTTAGCCGAAGATAATAAAGTAAATCAAAAGGTAGCACTAAGGTTCCTGGAAAAACTTGGATATAGGGCGGACATTGCATTTAATGGTATTGAAGTTTTAGATGCATTGATTAGCAGAACTTATGATGTTATTTTAATGGATATTCAAATGCCCGATATGGATGGGGAACAGGCTACTGTTGAAATAAGAAGAAATTTCCCCCTTCATCAACAGCCAAGGATTATTGCTATGACCGCAAATGCAATGGAATCGGATCGCAGCAGATATATTGCAGCAGGTATGGATGATTATATCGTAAAACCATTTAAGATCGAGGAATTAATCCGGGCTTTAATTGATAGTCATATCTATTTGCATCCCATGGAAATGTCACAGGGTAAAAAAATAGATTCGGAATTGGCTGATTTTAACTAAAATCAGTCCCCATGATTCTTTTATTTGAAATTTCGAAAATCCTGACTACTTCCTTTTGAAATTAATTCGTTCTTTACTATCCTGCAGAAAGCTTAATTAAATCAGCAAGAATACGCCCGGTTTCATTTAAATAAGGGTCATTATTTTTATCTTTATTGAGATTAGTTTCTCCTTTTTCGAGCAGCTTTAATCCTTTATCCTTTCTTCTTTCATTTTCTCTCTTAAATCTATTATTATCCTCATCTTCCTTTTCTTTTTTCCTTATTGATTCATTTAAGGAAACATACTTTTCAGCCTTTGCTTCTTTATATTCACTAATATCTTCAAGTATATTATCAAATTCAGCACTGCTATCCATTCTTTCCTCATGCATTTTTTCCAATTCAGGAATAAACTTATCCAGATCAGTATAGATTTGATATTTTGTTGAATGTATTTGATCCCATGGTAATGCACTCGGTTCGGAGCTCTCTCCAAATTCATTAGGGTCAATTGCCGAAGGAAGTTTAACATCGGGAACTACGCCTTTATTTTGGGTGCTTCCTCCATCAATTCTATAATATTTGGCAATGGTCAATTTAACCTGACCATATTTATCTCCGGAACTTCCAACCAATCTATTAAGATCAATTAAATTCTGGACACTCCCTTTACCATACGTTTGTTCACCAACAATTACACCCCGTTCATAGTCCTGAATAGCTCCGGTAAAAATTTCTGAAGCAGAAGCACTGAATCTATTTACTAAAACAGCTAAAGGGCCGCTGTAAACAATATTAGGATCGGGATCAGAATCAACATCAATTTTTCCATCAGTATTTTTAACTTGTACTACCGGTCCTTCCTTAATAAATAAACCGGTTAGCTGAACTGCCTCATCAAGAGCTCCGCCCCCATTATTTCTTAAATCAATTACTATCCCGTCTACATTTTCATCTTTCAATTCTTTAATCAATTTTCTCACATCCCTTGTAGTACTTTTGTAATCCGGATCTCCCTTCGCCCTGGCTTCAAAATCTATATAAAAGGCAGGTATAGTAATTATTCCAATTTTATAAGGAGTATCGTTTTCATTAATATTTAAAATATCTTTCTTTGCCGATTGTTCCTCGAGGGTTACTTTATCCCTAACTATTTTGATTTCATGGGGGATAGCATTTGGTCCTTTATCAGCTGGTATTATTTCAAGACGGACAGTAGTTCCTTTTGGTCCCCTAATTAACTGAACTACATCTGAAATTCTCCAGCCTATCACATCAACCATTTCGCCATCGGCTCCCTGAGCTACACCAATTATTTTATCATTTTGTTTTAGCAGACCGCTTTTATATGCAGGTCCCCCGGGAATTATTTCATTAACTTTTGTATAATCATCCTCCTGTTGAAGCTGAGCTCCAATACCCTCAAGAGAACGGCTCATATCGATTTTAAAATTTTCTGAAGTACTTGGTGATAAATAATTTGTATGTGGGTCAATTGCTTCGGTATAAGAATTCATAAATAATTGAAATACATCTTCACTGTTATACTGCGAAATTGCCCTTTTAAAATTTTCATATCTTTTCTTTAGTGTTTCTTTTGCAGCTTCCCATTTTTTCCCTGCGAGTATTAGATTTAGCGCATCATTTTTTATCTTTTTTCTCCATAATTCATCCATCTCATGCCGTGAGTCGGGCCAGCCGACACTATCTCTATCAATTAATAGCTTTTCATTTTTAGTAAAATCAAAGCCTTTATTCAGCAAAGTATCTACAAAATTGGTTCTTTCGATTACTCTCTTTTTAAATGTATTAAATATATTGTAAGGCTGATTTAAATTGCCATCCTTTATATCGTTATCCATCTGAAGTCGGTAATTATCCAGATCTTTTATATCGGAAGCAAAAAAATAACTTTTACTATTATCTAATGATTTTACATATCTATTAAAAATTACCGATGATAGTGAATCATTCAGATTGAATTTTCTATAGTGATACCTGGATAGGATTGTATTAATCAATTGGTCTTCTTCAGACATATAGCTTTGAGGTACTACGTCTAGTGAATCATTTGAAACGGAAATTTTATTGTCCGGTATACTAATACTTAGAGAATTAGCAATTAGTAAGGTGGCTACCAAAATGGGAAATATCCATAACAGGCTTTTTTTCATGTAAATTCCTGAATATTAGTAATATATTTGAATGAAATAAATATTTAATACATAATTCAAAGCTATAAAGTTCCTAAAGAATTGTAAAGGAAATGAAATTGAATTTGAAACTGAATATATAATTATAAAAAAATTAAATTAAAATACTTAAAAATTCCAACATCACACACTATTTATGCAGAAATTTAATATTATTGAATAATAAAGATTTTAAAATCCTTAGAAAGCAAGTTAATGGAATTAAAACATATCAAAAAAATAAAAGATTATATATATTAACACCTTATTTTTTAGGAGTATTTTGATGTTGAAGAGCAAAGATATTTTGGTTCAGAAAGCTAAAGAAGTTAAATCCTTAAAGTCAGGGATTGAAGAAGATAAAAACGATATACCCAGAGAAGAACTACATCCCAAAACCGTTGTTGATGAGAACGGAAAAAAAGTCTTGGTATTCAGTGATCCTTTATATTCACGTGAAAAACGCAGTATTGTCAACTATGCAATGTTTAAAGGAAAATGGGAATTTGAAAATCTAGATAATATTGACGAAACTGATATTGAAAAGTGTGCAGTAAAATTTGTTCCGGTAAAGGACGCATCTAATTTTACTATTGCATTTAAATCCCTAAAGGATCGTATCGAATTCATGAATTCAATATATAGCGATAATGAAATGAAACAGACTGGTTCCGGAGTAAATCTTGAGAAAATTGCAAATTCAAAAGTCCTAAAAGCAACGGGAGGATTAATCGGTCTATCCTATGCCGGTTATAAAATATATAAACTTTTGAAAAAAGAATAGTGTTCCGCAATCAATCTTGTAATTTTTTATTCTAATTCCTTCGCATCGTCAAAGACCTGCTGGGAATGTGATGCTATATCTGTTACATTTATAATGTTTGCTATATTTCCTTTTTTATCCACTATGAACGTTACGCGTTTATCCATACCATTATCTTTCAGAACTCCATATTCTTTTGAGACTGATTTTGAGCTGTCGGATAAAAGAGGGAAATTTAATTTATAATCATCAATGAATTTTTTAATTTCTTTTGGTGAATCAACACTTATTCCGAAAACTTCAATATTATTCTCCTTAAACTTATTCTTGTCATCCCTGATTCCGCAAGCTTCCTTTGTGCATCCTGAAGTCCCTGCCTTAGGATAAAAATAAACAACAACAGGTGATTTACCTTGATAATCTGAAAGTGTATACGATTTACCAAAAGCATCATGAAGTGTGAAATCGGGGGCTTTATCACCAACCTTTAAGTCTGTATTTTCTTGCGGCAATACAACAACTTGAAAAAATAATAAAACTAGGAATAAAAAAGAGAACTTCATTTGAACCTCCAATAATTAATTTGCTTCAACACTTCTTGAGAAAATATAATCAACATTCTTCAACATTTTTTTATAATCAAAGATTTCAGTTATTTCTTCTTCAGATAAATATTTTTTAATATCATGATATTTAAGTAGTTCATCTTTCAAATTTTTACGTTTATCATTCCACACATCCATAGTTGCAGTTTGAACAAGTCTGTAAGCATCCTCTCTTGAGACTCCTTTGTTGACAAGTTTAAGCAGAACAGTTTGTGAAAATATTAAACCCCTGGTAATATTCAAATTATTAATCATATTTTCAGGGTAAATAATCAAATTCTTTGTGAGCTTGATCATTAGGTCTAGCATGTAATCCAATGCAATACAACTATCCGGTACAATTATTCTCTCGACGGACGAATGTGAAATATCTCTTTCATGCCAGAGTGCCACATCTTCCAAAGCGGCAATTGAATTGCTTCTTAGAATACGAGCTAATCCCGTTATCCTTTCGCTAATAATAGGATTTCTTTTATGCGGCATTGCGGAAGAACCTTTCTGCCCCTTTGAAAAATATTCCTCAGCCTCCAGAACTTCTGTCCTTTGAAGATGTCTTATTTCAATTGCAATTTTTTCGAGAGTTGCTCCGATAATAGCAAGAACAGATAAGAATTCGGCATGTCTATCCCTTTGTATCACCTGTGTAGAAACAGGCTCCGGTGTTAGTCCCATTTTTTTACAAACATATTCTTCGACCCTGGGAGAAAGATGTTCAAAAGTGCCTACTGCTCCGGAAATCTGGCCTACACTTATTGAACTGATTGCATTATGAAGTCGTATAATATTTCTTTTAATCTCTTCAAACCAAAGAGCGAATTTCAATCCCATAGTAGTTGGTTCAGCATGAACACCATGTGATCGGCCAACACAAATTGTTCTTTTATGTTCAAGAGCTCTTATTTTTAAAATATCTTTAAGAGAATTCAACCTTATCAGAATGAGTTCACCTGCAGTCTTCATCTGGAAAGAAAGAGTTGTATCAAGTATATCCGATGAAGTCATTCCATAATGGATATGCCTGGATTCAGGTCCAACAGATTCAGCAACATTTGTTAAAAAAGCAATTACATCATGTTTGGTGGTTTCCTCAATTTCCAAAATCCTTTTAATATCAAAACTTGCTTTTTCTTTTATAGCTTCAACATCTTCTTTAGGAATTTCTCCCATCTCGCTGCGCGCTTCACACGCAAGTATCTCTATTTCAAGCCAGGTACTAAATTTAAATTCATCCTGCCATATTTTCCCCATCTCGGGAAGTGTATATCTTTCAATCATATTATTTTATCTAGGATTGTAAATGAAAAAATTAGGTTTTAATATACATATTTTTTTAGAATTTTTTTACATTTGTCTGGTTCAAGCTCATTGTTTTAATGCCTCTTTTGCGAAACGGAGTTTCGCGTTACATGAAACATTAAATAAAATTAAACTTTTCGCTTTTCCTTCGTTCTTTAATTTTTCAATTGAACTTGAAACGGAATTTATCCTTTTTAGTAGGATAGTTTTACAATATTACGATAAATGTCTTCATCTTGAATAAAAATCTTAAAAAAGATAAAATAATATCATTAACACTTTCGATTCTGATTCATGGATTTCTTCTTTTTATTCTGATAATTATTAAACTTGAAAATAATTCAGAGCCCAGATCACCCTATTTGATTTTAAACTTTAGTGAATATAAACAAGAAGAGTCAAAACCACCGATTATAACAAAAAAGGAGATTGATAAACCTTTAATTCCTATAAAACCTGCTAAAAAAGAAGGAATTAATGAGAAAAGTAATAAACAGTCAGACAAAACCGAAATTGATTCCATTTCAAATGAGAAGAAAATAAAGGTTACAGGAACTGTACGGGTTGATACAATTTACCACAATTTAAATTTTGCCGCTACATTACTTGATTCATTTTTAGTCCGTCATCCTGAATACAGCCATTATATTTTACAACAGCAGGCTAAAGAACTGGTAGAGAATAAAAATATAAAAAAATTCTCGAGATTAGCATTAGAAGAAAGAATCAATGAAGAGCTTGATAAGTATTTAAAGGAATACTATCCCGAAGGGTCTGAACATGAAATGAATCCGAATGGAGGACCTGGTATGCAGATTCCTATTGACGGTCTCATTGATGCAATAAAAAAAATCTTTAATTAACATAACCAGGTAAAATCACTTTATCAAAGTTACATGAAAATCTTTATTTGAAAGATGACATCTTTATCTTTTATAAATAAGGTTTAATAGGAACATAATTGTTATAGAAAATTGAAACCGATTTATCTTTTTAAAGATGTCATCTTTACATTAATTTCAATTCTAGCGCCTGGTTAATGTCATCTTGCACGATATATTTTTACCATCTCTTAATAAATTCAAATTGATAGTCTGTCCCACACGAAATTCCTGGAAGACACTTTCAAGAGTCTCCGAATCATTAATCTTATAATTTCCCACCTGTACAATTATATCACCTGCTTTTATCCCGGCTTTATCTGCTGGAGATCCCTGGTTTACTTGAGTTACAATAACTCCTTTTGTAGTACTGAGATCGTAATATTTGGCGATCCCTTCATCAATAGATTGAATTCGTAATCCTACGGAGAAATCCCTATCAACCTTTCCGTTTTCCTTTAACTCTTTAACAATTCTTTTTACTTTATCTATCGGTATTGCAAATCCTAATCCAATATTTCCTTGATTTCCACCTGCAGTAAAAATCAAAGTATTCATGCCAATTACTTCACCGTTACTGTTAACCAGAGGGCCGCCGCTGTTCCCGCCATTTATTGCTGCATCAGTTTGAATCATATTCAAATAATACCTGTTGTTTATAGGCTGAAGATTCATTCCCGATGAGCTAACTACGCCGACAGTGACAGTTGGTTTATCATTTATCTCAAACAAACCGAAGGGGTTTCCCAGTGCAATTACCCATTCTCCAATCATTATATCATCTGAATTTCCCAATATCTCATACGGGAGGTTTTCCGCATCAACTTTTATAAGGGCAACATCAGATGCTTTATCCGAACCAACCAGTTTAGCATTATATTGCTTCCCGTTTGTCATTGTTACCGTTATCTGAGAAGCATTACCCGCCACATGATCATTAGTAACAATATATCCATCTGGAGAAATAATAAATCCTGAACCTAATTCTTTCACCGTCTGATTGTAATCTCTTCCTCCGAAAAACTGCTTAAAAAACGGATCATCAAACAATGAACCTAAAGGGCTTTCATATTGTCTAATTTCCGTAACGTTTATTCCTACTACAGCCGAGCTTACTTTCTTTACGGTTTCTGTTATAATATTTTTTCTGGAATTCGTAATCTCATCATTTCCCTGAGCTCTGCTTTGGTATCCCGCTACCGAATAATTGTTATCAGCCTCGTAGAAATCCTTTGGTCTGGTTGAGCGGGTAATAAAAAATAATACAATAATTACTGCTAGAATCGAACTAAAAATTAAAATTACTTTTTTTGAATTATTCATCAGTTTTTCCTTTTAATAAAATATTTTTGTTCTGAATAAGTTCTCTTAACGGTTCTATGTGTCTAACAAAAACCAATAATAATAAAGCAGAAGAAAAAAGAAGAAGAGATGATATCGAATCTGCTTTTGGAAAAGAATATTTAAAAGCAATATCGCTTGATAAAAAAATTATTACTAATGTCATAACGTTTGCCCAGACATTAGCTAATAATATATCTTTCCTAGCAAAATAAATTGTAAACCATAGCAGCAGCCATACAATTACCATAAAAGGAAATAATAATATTGAACCTCCTGCTGCTGTTGATAATCCTCTTCCACCCTTAAATTTTAACCATGGATTAAAACAGTGACTTAAAACTGCGAATAGTAACGCCAAAGCCGGGAAAATAAAATCGACCGGAAAAATTAATAGAGATATATAAACACTGAGTAATCCTTTCAATGCATCAATAATTAAAACTAATAGTCCGGTTATTTTCGAATTTGTAACTTCAAATGAGTTCATTGCACCGACATTTCCGCTGCCGGCAGCCGTAATATCAATTCCTCTCGTTCTTTTTAATAAGATGTAAGCGGTTGGGAATGATCCTAATAAATAACCTATGATACAGCTAATTAAATAATTCATTCTTATTTATTATTATTAATAATAATAATTTAATAAATTTTTCAAACTTTATTATTGGAATAAAACATAAAGATATATTACAAGTGTTATCAGTTTTACTCTCTATAGAGTAAAAAGTTCTTTCTTCTTATCTCAAAAACAAAAAGGAGCAGCATGAAAGTATTAGGCGGTTTCATTTTATGTTTACTTGTTATAGTCATAGGGGGTCTCATATATATTTATTCAGGAAGCTATGATATAAGCGTGAAGAACAGCGATGAAGGAATAACAGGATGGATTTTATCAACAACTATGGATAACTCCGTGGAGCATCATGCAAAAGGTATTGTAATACCTTCACTTTCCGATTCAACTATGATATTAAAAGGTTATGCACATTACAGCAGAATGTGCGGATGCCACGGTTCCCCGGGACGAGAGAGCAGCAAGGATTTTAATCCAGAACCGCCTGAGTTATACAAAACAGCCGGAGATTGGGAACCAAACGAGTTATTCTGGATAATAAAAAATGGAGTTAAAATGTCTGCCATGCCTTCGTTTGCAGAGCGTGCTTCGGATGATGAAATATGGGATATAGTTTCATTTGTTCAGATCCTTCCGACTGTTACAGCTGAAGATTATAAGGCTATGGGTGTAAGGGCTAAAGCTGCCGGTTTTGTAGAAAAACGTTAAAGGAGATTTATTATGCGTGCAATGATTCTTCCGAAATTCGGAGATAGAGATCTTTTTGAATTAAAGGAAGTCGATAAACCTAAAGTTGGAATAAATGATGTCTTGGTAAAAATAATGGCATCAGGAGTTAATCCGGTGGATGCTAAAATCCGAGCAAGCGGATATTGGGGTGAGACAAATCTTCCTATTATTCTAGGTTATGATGCTTCCGGAATTATTGAGGAGACTGGTGTGGGAGTTGTTGATTTCAAACCGGGTGATGAAGTTTATTACACACCAAAATTAAAGAACAATCCGGTTGGAACGTATGCAGAATATAATTCTGTGGAAGCTTCAATTGTAGCTATAAAACCTAAAAATCTTTCTTTCGAACAAGCCGCTGCAATTCCTTTGGCGGGTGGTACGGCATGGGAAGCAGTAATCCGTAGAATTAAAATATGTCCCGGCGAAACTATATTAATTCATGGAGCAGCAGGTGGTGTGGGTACTTTTGCCGTTCAATTTGCAAAAGCTGCAGGTGCTAAGGTAATCGCAACTGCTAGTCCGAAAAACCATGATATCCTACGCGAATTAGGTGCCGACATTACTATAGATTATCACACTAAGGATGCCGCTGAAGCTGCTCTTGAGGAAACAGATGGAATGGGAGTAGATGCAGCATTCGATATTCAGGGTGATGATATTGTTTCCAGATGCCTTCCCGGGATTCGTCCTTTCGGTAGAGCAGCTTCTATTCTTCCGCCAAAAGGTGATTTGACGTTATTATATAGGAATAATATTACTCTTTATGGTGTATTTATTACGAGAGATAGAAAAAGACTTGAAGAAATGAGACCTGTTTTTGAAAGAGGACTGGCAAAACCTGTTATAGATAAAATCCTTCCTCTTGAAGAGGTAGCTAAGGCGCATGAAAGAATAGAATCTCACCATGGACTCGGTAAAATTGTATTAAGAGTTGCGGATGTTAGAAATTCCAAATGACAATCCTCCAGAATTAGAGATATTGGAATAAAACAATTGTGAGAAAATGGAATTTAAAGAGTTGTACAGGCATCTGATCATTTCATTTTTTGTAAATAAATTGTATAATGGAATTTAAATATAATTTATTAATAAGGAGTAATTGATGGCGCTAGATGCAAATAAAATAGTAACTATAAATTTTATCCTAAAAGATGAAGATGGAAATGTATTAGAATCAACAGAAAATATGGAGCCTTTTTCATTTATAAGTGGAAACAATCAGATATTACCTAAACTTGAAGAAGCAGTTAATCAAATGTTAATCGGTACTAAAAGAGATGTGAAGGTTCAGGCTGCGGAAGGATATGGAGAATATAATGAATCAGCTATTCAGCAAGTTGATAAAAATGAATTCCCTGAAGATGTTAAATTAGAAGAAGGAATGCGCATGATAGCTAATTCACCTGATGGGAAACAAATGCCTTTTATTGTAAATAAAATTGAAGAGAAAGAAGTTACTATAGATTTCAACCATCCTCTTGCCGGCAAAAATCTTGAATTTAATGTCGAACTTGTGGATGTTAGAGATGCTACACCAGAAGAATTGGCTCATGGTCATGTCCACGGAGCTGGCGGACATCATCATTAAATTTAGATATAAAGATGACATCTTTAAAAAAATCATCTTTAATTCTTTTACTAAAGTTTAAGTTAGATGAAATTGATTTTTAAATAATAAAGATGTCATCTTTCAATTATAGATGTTTTAATTCAAATTTCTCTTTTCCAGATTAATCAAATACTGTTTTCTCCAGATGCCTCCGCCGTAATTTACCAATTCTCCATTTGAACCGATTACCCTGTGGCAGGGGATAATAATCGAAATTCTATTATCTCCGTTAGCTTTCCCTACAGCCCTTACAGCTTTCGGATTGCCGATATTTATTGCTTGTGTCTTATAGCTAACAGTTGTCCCATAAGGTATTTTTAATAGCTCATTCCACACCTTCATCTGAAACGGAGTTCCTTCAAAAGATAAAGGAATATTAAAATCTTTCCTTTCGCCTCGAAAATATTCTTCAAGTTGTCTGTTAAGTTCTGAAAAGAAAGAACCATTTCCCGGAACTAATTCAGTATTAAATATTTTCTTAATTCTTTTTAATTGAGTTTCCAACATTCTTCTGTCTGTAAATTCAAGCAGACAAATTTTATTATTTATCGCACCGGCAAGCATAGGACCAAGAGGTGTTAAAATCCTGGTAATTTGGATTATACTTTTCTCTTTGCTTTCTAAAGGAGTAAAGCCCGTGGTTTTTTTAAAACTTGAATTAAATCCGCTTAATGATTCATATTCTGAGGAGAAAGCTGCTTCAATTACCTTTTCTTCTCCGAATTTTATTCTGCCGAAAGCTCCATTAATTCTTAATGTCCTTAAATAAGCCTGAAATGTCATTTTCAGGTTTTCCTTAAACCATCTTCTAACTCTATAAGGATTTATTCCTTTTTTTAATAGATCGGTATCTTTCATTCTCAATAAGGGATTGCTATTAATTTCATTGAGTAACGGTTTCAACCATTCAGGCATTTCCCCTTTATATTCTAAAGGATTACACAACTTACACGGCCTGTATCCATAAGATAAAGCATCTTTTACAGAAGGAAAAAATTCCACATTTTCTTCTTTAGGTTTCTTAGCCCTGCAGGTGGGACGGCAAAATATTCCTGTTGTTTTTACTCCTACAAAGAAAGTTCCTTCAAAAGTACTGTCCCTTTCCATTAAGGCTCTGTACATTACAGAACTATCGGGTAAAATATTTTGAGTTATCATAACATCCAATTTGTTTTAATTATAAAATTTGTAAATGAAAATTTGATAAAAAAAGATTGATACATCAACCGTTTTTTTTACAAGTTATTTTTATTATCACCCGGTATCTTTCTGCAAAACTTAATACAATTAACTCACGGATAATAGTCACTTCGATGTCTGATTTTTTTTATAAATCGTTTACTATTATTGTCGATATCATCCATGTCATTTACAACAGCAATAATTTCATTCCCTGGAAAAATCGTCGGAAAAATATTCCGAAATATTTTTACTATAGACAGCTTTTTATTTTATAACGGAGATTGATAATTATTCCGCTGATAATAAATCTCTGATTTTTATTTTTCTTTTGAATTGCACAGTGATGGCAGCTTTATGTTGCTAAACTGAATGGCTTTAAGATTATGTCTAGCTTTAGGACCTTTGATAATGGAATTGCTTTATAGAGTAGGAGGTATAATGGTGTTTATATTGCAGGAGTAAGTTTTTCTATACTTATCTTTTTTTAGTTTTTATTACATTAAAATAAATCATGTATGATTCCCGCTAAATTAACCGGAATAAGTATGAGGTTTTGTAAAAATTACCTTTTTTCTTCTTCAGGATTAATTATGAAATAACTAATTAAATTGTCGTTTGAGTAGATTAATCTTATTAAATCTAAAAATTTTTTAATATTCAGATTTTTTTCTCCAATAAGATCATTCGAAATTTTGTAGGTTATTCTAATCTTCATCTTTTCACCTTTTATCTAAAAATGTTATCAACTTTCATTATTTAATAACTCAAATAATGGGCCAAAATAAAATTTGATTTTAGAATTACTTTTCATATAAAAACACTAAGGGTATTATAATTTTCTAAAAGTGTCTAATTATTTAGACTAATCCAAAGTGTTAAAGTATACTGAGTCCTAACAGGATAACAGAAATTACAATTATCCCTAAAATTGTACCGAAATATTTAAATGAAATATCTTTATTGATTTTTCCGGCATAGTATGGGACAATAAATGAAAGAGGTACCAGCCATAATAGATGAAGTTTATTGAACCCCAAAACAATAGAAAGCACCAATATAATCCAAAGAATTATTAAACCTATTTTTTCATGTTTTGATTCGAATAATTGAGGCAGACAAAAGGTAACAAGTGCTGTAATACCGGCTAATCCAAAAAAAACATATGCTTCAAAGAATCCCATATAATTTCATCCTTATTTTTATGATTTTTATTTCTACTCAAAAATCATAAATAAGAGATGACTTATCTACCACAACTGTAACAAAAGTAGGAACTTATGTAACATTTAAGTTTTAGTGATTGAAGTGAAAGGCAGAATGTCTAAGAGAAGGATATGGGATAAATATTAGAACCAGAGGCGCCGGTCGGATTCGAACCGACGAATAAAGGTTTTGCAGACCTTCGCCTTAGACCGCTTGGCTACAGCGCCCTGTTAATTATTTTAAAAATTAAAATCCACTATATGTGGATTTGGAGCGGGAAACGGGACTCGAACCCGCGACATCAACCTTGGCAAGGTTGCGCTCTACCAACTGAGCTATTCCCGCATTACCTTAAATTTTTCGCTGAAATCAATCTCTTACAACAAAAATTAAGAATTAACCCCAAATATAATAGTTAACCTCCATTCTTGCAAAAGTAAAAATATTTATTGAACCCAAATGTGGTATAAAGGTATAGGGGTATAAAGTATAATACTTTGATCTCATTTCATATAGTCATTAAGAAATTTGGTAAGTATATGCCTTGTTTTGCCCTGGTGTTATCTTGGATTTACCTTGGAGTTATCTAGGAGTTACCCTGGATTTATCCTGGATTTGCATTTGAGGAATGGCTTTATACAATTCTGCCCATCATCTCCTTGTTCCTCTCATGAATCCTCTAAATGGTAAAGAATACTGAACTGTTATAAAGGCATTAGGATCTATAGTCTCAATCAAATTAATTACTTCCTTTTGTGTCTTTCTGCGAGTAATCAGTAAAATTATTGATACTCCTCCCGATCCGCCTTCACCGGGAAGAATCGTTACTCCGTATTTTGATTTTCTCAGAGTATCGGCAATAAGATCAGTATAATGCCTTGAAATAACACTTAGTTGGACATGCCCCAGACCTATTTTTTGTTCAATAGTAATACCTATAATATTGCCTAAACCATAACCGGTTGCATATCCGAATAGATTTGCTATATTATCAAGATGCTGCATTATAAATCTAATTGCAAAAATCCAGATTAGTACTTCCACAAATCCAGCGATACCGGCTAAGTATTTTTTGCCCTGAATAACTAAAATCATTCTAAAAGTATCAATAGATACATCACAGATTCTCATACACATTATTAAAAGTGCACCTAGTATAATGTTTATTACTTCATTCATATTTCTGATTTCAAAAAAGAATTATTATAATAATAAATTTATAAAATATTATGTTTATTTTTGTATAATATTCTATAATCTGAAAATAAAACTCAAATGTTTGAAACAGAAAGACAGGAATTAGTTGATAAACTATCATTGAACGGAATATCCGATATAAATGTGCTTAAAGCAATAGGTTCAGTTGAAAGACATCTCTTCATTCCTGAAGCCCTAAAACCTCATGCATATAAAGATGTTGCTTTGCCAATTGGTTATGGACAAACTATCTCCCAGCCCTATACAGTGGCCTTTATGACTCAAGCACTTAATTTGAAGCCGGATTCAAAAGTCCTGGAAATTGGCACCGGTTCCGGATATCAGGCTGCAATTCTTAAGTTTATGGGCATGAAAGTTTACAGCATTGAACGGCAATTTGAGATTTATTCTAATACTCAAAAACTTTTTGATAAATTAGGAATAAGAGTTCATACAAAATTTGGTGATGGAACTATTGGATGGAAAGAGTTTGCTCCTTATGACGGAATTATAGTAACTGCAGGTTCACCATCAGTTCCGGGTGCATATATAAAACAATTAGCTCTTAATGGCAGATTAGTTATACCGGTGGGAACAAAACATTCGCAAAGGTTAAAAATCATAACCAAGATAGATGAAGAAAAATTTGAAGAAAAGGATATACCGGAATTTACTTTTGTACCACTGATCGGCAGGGAAGGTTGGAACGAAAAGTAATTGTAATAACCGGTCCTACCTGTTCAGGTAAAACAGAATTAGGTATATTATTAGCCGGGTTTTTTAATACTGAAATTATTTCTGCAGACAGCAGGCAGTTCTATAAATATCTCGATATTGGCACTGCGAAACCTGACGCCGATTCTTTGACGAAAGTTAAACATCATTTTATTAACTCGTTAAAGCCCGATGAATATTATAATGCCAGTAAATTTGAAAAAGATGCTCTTGAGATTGTCGAAAAGCTTGTTCAAAATAATAAAATACCGATTATTCTAGGAGGATCCGGCTTATATATTAAAGCTTTAGTTGACGGGATCTTTGATTCGGCTGATATTGATTCCGTATACAGAAACTTTATGCTGAAACAAAAGGAATTATATGGAAATGATTATATTTATAACGAACTTGTTAAAGTTGATCCTGAGAGTGCCTTAAAGATGCTGCCACAGAATTGGAAACGAGTATTAAGAGCTCTTGAAGTTTATCATTTAACCGGAGAACCGATCTGGAAACAACAGCAAAAACATAATAGAAATCTTAATTTAGAATTCTATGAATTCGGACTAAATTGGGAGCGTAATAAATTATATTCGAACATTGAATATAGAATTGACCAAATGATTTCCAGCGGACTCGTTGAAGAGGTAAAAAATATTTTGAATATGGGCTATGATAAAAGGTTAAATTCATTAAATACTGTCGGATATAAAGAGATTATTTCTTATCTAGACGGAGAAGTTACTCTTGAAAAAGCCATTGAATTGATAAAACGAAATACAAGACGATATGCAAAAAGACAGCTTACATGGTTTAACGGGGACAAAAGAATTATTTGGTTTAGTATTAAAAATAAGAATGATTTATCGAAAATAGCTGAGGAAATTCAGAAACAAATAAATTGATTTTATCTTATAATCAGAAGTTACGCAAGAATCTGTATTTGAAAGATGACATCTTTACTTTCAAAAATAAGATTTTATCTGAAATTCCATTATAATTAAAAATTGGAAAGTACTTTTTCTTTTTAAATATGTCATCTTTACATCTGCGTAACTTAACATTAATGCAAAAGTTATGAAAGACAAAATAAAAATAGCATCGGGACAGGGTTTTTGGGGTGACCTCATTGACGCACCTTACCACCAGGTAACAAAAGGGGATATCGATTATCTTGTAATGGATTACCTTGCCGAAGTAACAATGTCTATACTTCAAAAACAGAAAATTAAGAACCCCGATTTTGGTTATGCACGCGATATTCCCGGTTTAATGAAGAAAATTCTTCCTATATGTAAAGAAAAAAAGATTAAAGTAATAACTAACGGGGGCGGGGTGAACCCGGTTTCATGTGCAGAATCAGTTATACAAATAGCAAAGGATATAGGAATAAAAGAATTAAAGATCGGAATTGTAATAGGAGATGATATTAAGGATAGAATTGATGAAATTATTTCAACGGGCTCTGAATTAAATAATATGGAAACTGGTGAATCGGTCAAAACAATAAAAGATAAAATATTAAGTGCAAATGTTTATTTTGGTGCATTCCCTATTGTAGAAGCTCTGCAAAAAGGAGCTGATATTGTAATTACAGGAAGAACAACTGATACAGGCTTAACTTTAGCTCCAATGATATTCGAATTCGGATGGAAAAAAGATGAATATGATTTATTATCCGCAGGAACTGTAGCAGGGCATATTTTAGAATGCGGAGCACAGTCTTCAGGAGGAAATTTTTTAGGTGACTGGGAGTCAATTGATAATCTTGCAGAAGTGGGTTTTCCTATTGCTGAAGCACATCCTAACGGAGAAGTAATAATAACAAAACATCCTAATACCGGTGGAAGAGTCTCTTTCGATACGGTTGCCGAACAACTTGTTTATGAGATAGGAGATCCGGTTCAATATATTACTCCTGACTGTGTAGCTGACTTTACTTCTATTAAACTAGATGATCAAGGGAAAGACAGAGTAAAAGTTTATAATGTAAAGGGAAAAAAGGAAACAGAATTTTATAAAGTTTCCTGTTCTTATGCTGACGGTTTTTCAGCCTCCGGAAGTTTAACATATTCATGGCCTCAGGCGCTTACAAAAGCTAAGGCAGCAGATAAAATACTTAGAAAAAGGATGCAGAATCTTGATTTGAAATTTGATGAGATAAGAACAGAATTTTTGGGGTACAATGCATGCCATGAATCACTGGCGAAAGAAATGGATGAAGAAAATATCAATGAAGTAGTTTTAAGAGTATCTGTAAGATCAAAGGATTATAATTCCGTTGAAAGATTCGGTAAAGAGATAGCTCCATTGATTTTAACAGGTCCTCCTGCGGTTACAGGATTTGCAGGCGGAAGGCCAAAACCAAGTGAAGTTGTTGCCTATTGGCCTGCTTTAATTCCTAAGAAGCTTGTTCAGCCGGAAGTGAGAATTTTAACCTTGTTACGAAATT
Organism: uncultured Ignavibacteriales bacterium; assembly: GCA_963848195.1. Lineage (GTDB taxonomy): Bacteria > Bacteroidota > Ignavibacteria > Ignavibacteriales > Ignavibacteriaceae > CAVQBP01. The sequence goes on from CAWKCY010000007.1 coordinate 145,424, forward strand.
TATAGCGAAGTATTGACATTTGTTTATAAATCCTCTTGAGGATTCGGTATATGATATGAAATTGTATTCTACAATAATTTGACCTCTACGAGGTCATTAGGAAAAATTTTTTACAAAGGAATTCTTTTAGTATCAGAAATTTAATTATAGTCTACCTGGCGAAAGGTAGTTAGAAAGAAGTTATCATACAGCAAACTTAACATTTTTAATATTTATATAATTATGAAAATACAACTAAGAAATATTTGTCACGGCAGAAGCGGGGATAAAGGTGATGCAGCGAATATAGGAATAATTGCTAATGATGAAAAAGGTTATGATATTATACTGAAACAATTAACAGCAGAAAGAGTTAAAGAACATTTTAGAGGAATATGTAAAGGTGAAGTGGAGAGATATGAATTACCAAATATCAGGGCTTTAAATTTTCTTTTACACGATACCTTGGGCGGCGGAGGAACTGTATCATTAAAACATGATGCCCAGGGAAAAACACTTGCTGCCGCATTGCTCAGAATGGAACTAGAAATCCCAGGATAATAAATAAGATTATTAGTATTTTTGACTTTTGAACTTTGACTTTTAACCACCGAGGATAATATGTACGAAGAAGAAAAAAAATTACTTGACCAGTTTAACTCCAGGATCGAACATCTACGAGGTTATCTTTGACGTCAATAATAAAGATTCCAAAATAAAAGAACTTCAGAACCGGGCACTCCAGCCTAACTTTTGGGAAGACCAAATGGGGGCGCAGAAAGTGCTGCAGGAAATAAAATCATTAGAGTTTTGGGTTAAGTTATGGCAAAATCTGGATAATAAAGCTAAAAGCATAGAAGAGTTTATCCAGCTTGCACAGATGGAGGAAGACACCTCTTATTTTGAAGAGATAGAGGACGAACTGCAGTCTCTGGAAAAATCTCTTGAAGAGGCAGAATTTAAGAATATGCTAAGTGGAAAGGATGATGATAAAAACTGCATCCTTACGATTCATTCAGGAGCAGGGGGAACAGAAGCACAAGACTGGGCAGAGATGATAATGAGAATGTATTTGCGGTGGGGAGAGCAGAATGATTTTAAAATGACAATTGTTGATATCCTGGAAGGAGACGGAGCCGGGATAAAAAGCACAACAATAGAAGTTGAAGGTGAATTTGCTTACGGTTATCTTAAAGCTGAAAATGGAGTTCACAGATTAGTACGGATTTCACCATTTGATTCAAATAAAAGGAGGCATACTTCTTTTGCATCGGTATTCGTTATTCCGGAAGTTGATGATACAATTGAAATTGAAATAAATCCTGCAGATTTGAGGGTTGATACTTATCGTTCCGGGGGTAAAGGGGGACAAAACGTAAACAAAGTTGAAACTGCCGTTCGAATTACTCATATTCCTACTGGTGTAGTTGCTGCGTGCCAGAGTGAACGCTCCCAGCTGCAGAATAGAACTAACGCTATGAAGCTGTTAAAATCAAAACTGTACCAGCTTGAAGTTGAAAAACAGGAAGCAGAATTGGATGAGGTAGAAAAGAGTAAAATGAAAATAGAATGGGGAAGCCAGATTCGCTCTTATGTCTTTCATCCGTACAATATGGTTAAAGATCACCGTACAGACGAAGAAACTTCAGATGTTCAAGGTGTAATGGACGGAGATTTGAATAAATTTATTAAAGCATATTTACTCAAATCAAGTCAGCATTGACCTGTAACGCGAAACTCCGTTTCGCAAAAAATCCATTATAAGGAAATACTTTGCTTATTACTGATAAATCAAAAATTACCGGCAAGCAAACCAAATATTTAAAAAAACTTCAAGAACTTGATAAATATTATTCGGATAAAAGACTGGGAGCTTTTATCGAAAACGACATGACTATTTTCAGATTGTTTGCACCTAGTGCTTTAAAAGTTATGCTATTTATTTTTGCTTCTTTAGATGATAATGCAGGCACTTCCTATGAAATGAAAAAGGATGAAGATGCAGTGTGGGAATACACACTGGAAGGTGAGAATTACGGACTATTCTACGGATACCGTGTATATCATACAGGAGATTTATTATCTGACCATGTAGAATTATCAATTGATCCTTATTCAAAAGCAGTTGCAACCTTCAATACATATTTCAATCCGAGAAAATCTGTTTTAGTCAAAGATAATGATTATGATTGGGAAGGGGATAAATGGATTGAAAGAGACTGGAGAGACCTTATAATTTATGAAATGCATATTAGAGATATGACTGCACATCCTTCCTCAGGGGCATTAGAACCAGGAACCTATCATGGATTAATTGAAAAAGGTAAACCGGGAGGAATTGATTATATTAAAAGTTTAGGTATTAATACTATTGAATTATTACCTTCGCAGGAGTTTGGAAATATTGAATCACCTTATGAGAATTCTCTCCATGGAAAATATAATACTTGGAACCCCTATGAAATTAACCACTGGGGATATATGACGGCAGCATTCTTTGCCCCGGAAGCCTATTACAGTATAAATACAGAAAGATTAGAGCTAAATAAATGGTATGGCGAATCGGCTAAGCAGGTAAATGATTTTAAGGATATGGTTAAAGCGTTCCATGAGGAAGGAATAGCGGTCTTGATGGATGTGGTCTACAACCATATATCAGAGTATGAATTAGGAAATTTAAAGCAAATTGATAAAGAATATTATTTCCGTCTGGATGAAAAGGGAAATTATATCGCCGAAAGCTACACAGGGAATGATTTTAAAACTGAAAGACCAATGTCGCGAAAAATGATAGTAGAAAGTATTTTATACTGGATGGAGGATTATCATATTGACGGATTCCGCTTTGATCTTGCAAAGCTAATTGATTGGGAGACAATAGAGGAAATAATCAAACAGGCTAGGTTGATAAATCCAAACGTTGTTTTTATTGCAGAACCCTGGGGAGGTGGTTACGATCCTGCAGGATTTTCTTTGAGAGGGTGGGGAAGTTGGAATGATCAATTTAGAAACGGTATAAAAGGTGAAAACCCTGCAAAAGCATTAGGCTGGATATTCGGGCACTGGTATGCGCATAATAATATTGAAAGAATTAAAAGCTATGTAAACGGAACTCTCACAAAAGATGAGCATGGTTTATTTCAGAAGAAAGAACATTCGGTTAATTATCTGGAATCTCATGATGGATATACTCTTGGAGATTTTATTAGAATAGGGTCTAAAGAAGTAAAACCTGAAAAAGTTATAAAGAATGTCGACAAACACGCAAAACTTACTCCCCTTCAATTAAAACTTAATAAATTAGCGGCACTTTTTTTATTTACTTCTCAGGGGATGGTAATGATTCATGAAGGACAGGAATTTGCAAGAAGCAAAGTAATATTCCCCCAAGAAAATATTCCTGACAATAATAAGGGGATGATGGATCATAATAGTTATGAAAAAGATAACCCGACAAACTACATAAACTATAGCCATGTACTGCTGAATGTAGAGCTGCATGATTATTATAAAGGATTGATTTCATTAAGAAACAGATATGAGTCTTTTAAAAAAGCTCATTATGAAAGTATAAAATTTCTGGACGCTGCAGATAACCCATTTGCATTAGGATATTCAATAGAATTCAGCGGAGAAAATTTCATTGTACTTTTTAATGCAAATCCTGAAAAGCAGCAAGCATTTTCTATACCGGAAGGTGAATGGAAAATATTAGTAAATGAAGAAAAAGCAGGAGTAGAATCTATGGGTATATTAACTGAACAAATTATTCTGCATACATCAACGGGAGCGGTACTCATGAAAATTTAATTTTTTAAGCCTTCCTTTAACGATTTTTCTACCGCAAGTTTGAAGAGACTTAAGTTTACGGGTTTATGAAAAACAAATTCAACCCCGAGCCTGTTATAATCATCAACTTCATTCCTGGTAATGTCCCCGCTTAAAATTATAATGGGAGGTTTACTTTTGCCGCTTGATTTATTAATAGTCTGTACAAGCTCATAACCATTCATTACAGGCATATTATGGTCGGTAATGATTAATGCAGCCGGAGAAACATTAATAATATCAAGTGCTTCTTTTCCGTTTGAAGCAAGAGTAACATTATAATCCGGTGTTATATTCTTTAATATCTTAGAATATAGCAGCCTGTCTGTTTTACTATCATCTACAAGTAAGATATCAGCCGAAGCAATGGGCAAAGTAAACTTGAAATCAGAACCTTTACCATACTCAGACTCAACCCAGATCTTACCGCCATGCTTCTCTACAATTTCTTTTACGAGTGAAAGTCCGAGACCGCTCCCTTTTTCACCCGAAGTTCCTTCCGATGTATATTTTGATTCAACTTTGAATAAATATTTAATATTACCTTCTTTTATTCCAACGCCGTTATCTTTAACCGAAAACTCAATAAATCTGGGTTTTTCAGTTGGATTAACAGAAACAACTATGCTTCCGTTTTCTCTTGTGAATTTAATTGCATTTGAAATTAGGTTATTAAATACCTGTCCTATTAATTCTTTGTCTACAAAAACAAAAATATCATCCCTGACCAACGATTTGAGTTCAATATTTTTTTGGAACGCAGAGCCTGAAAGTGCATTGATGGACTTTTCGATAATAAAACCGGCATCCGCTCTTTCCAGCTCGAATTTAATCCTTCCGGTTTGCAAACGGGTCCAATCTAGTAAAGAATTAACAAGTGAAAGCATCGATTTTGATGAATCTCTGATATATTTTATATACTGATTTTTTTCTTCTTCGGTTAAATCTTCATCGGTTAGTAAAAGATCAGTGAACCCAAGAATTGAGCTGAACGGGGTTCGTAAATCATGAGAAACAATTGAAATAAATTTATCCTTAGTTTCGTTTAGTTTAACCAGATTCTCGGTAGTTTTAATTAATTCTTCCTCTGCCTTTTTCCTTAGAGAAATATTGCTAATTAATCCGTAAACTTTTTGAATTCTTCCGCTATTTCCTCTAATCACATTTATTTTATTCCGAACCCAGACAATGTTTCCGGTTTTATTTATAATCCTATACTCAATTTCTTCCGAACTAAGAATTCTGCTCTTAAATAATCCTCTAAGCTTTTGTTTGAAAGAAAAAAGATCGTCCGGATGTATTATTTTTACTAATAACTTTGAATCATTTAAAAATTCATGCTGTGAATACCCGGTAATTTTTTCAACCGAAGATGTTAGAAAAACCGGCTTAAGTATATTTCGTATTCTTTCATAAGTATACAGAAAATCATCGATACTCTCAATTATATTTCTATATTTCTCTTCAGAATCAGTAATAGCACTCTGAACTTTTTTCCTTTCCGTAATATCCCTTGTGATAATTACAGTGAACATTTTATTATTCATTTCAAAAACCGAAGCTGAGATTTCAGCATAGAAATTAGAGCTATCTTTACGTCTTCCTAAAAACTCCAATCTTCCCAAACCGATTTTTTTCTTTTCAATAAGCTGAAAATATTCTGCAGTTTTAAGTACATCGCTGCTGGCTGCTATTTCAAGAAGATCCTTATTGACAAACTCTTCCCTGTGTTCATAACCAAAAATATCTGCAAATATTTTATTTGCATGAATTATTTTACCCTTAAATTCTACTGCAATTCCTTCAGGAGAAGATTTAAACACTGAATTAAAAAATCTCTTTTCTTCATCAACATTATACTCATCCGTAATATTTTCAAAAAAGCAATTTATGTTTACTATTTTCCCATCCTCATCATGAACGGCGTTAAAAGTAGTTGAAAGAATTATCTTTTCACCGTCACCTGTTATAAAAGGTATATTTGATGCAGGGCTATTTAAATAAGATCTTAATTCAAATGACGTTTCCCTTATGAAACCGGGATCAATTATATTCCTAATATTCTTGTTTAATAATTCTTTTTCAGAATACTTTAGCTCGGAAATAAATCTTTTATTTGTATCAATTATATAACTATCGGAATTCAAAACACAAAGAGGTTTATCAATATTGCTGAATATATTTTTGAACTTTTCTTCGGAGTTCTTTAATTCCCTTTCCCTCTGATTTTTTTCAGTTATATCGGAACAGATTACGATAATATTGTTATCAGATTCTTCAGATAATGAAAACTTGGAATAAATTACTCTTTCGGAATTATCTTTAGTCAATATAGTTAATTCGTCATTCCACGTTTTCGATGTCTGTAAGCGGGTTTTTATATCAGAGAAATAGATCTGATCAAAATGAACAAAGAACCTCCCTAAAAACTCTCCCGTAATTTCTTCCTTTGTATAGCCGAATAATTCTTCAACCGGACCGGTCCAGAAGTTTATATTGCCATCTTCATCTAAAATGAATACCGGATCAGATGAGGAATCAATTATATACCTATATTGTTTTAGCCTATTTAATTCTTTCTGAATTAATTTCTCATTTTTTATAATTTCTGTTATATCGTTAAGCCAGATAAAAATAAATTGTAAATCCCCGTCATCATTCTGAAGAGGTTCAATAATACAATCGTAATAATATATAACTTCGTCAATAAAGAATTCTACTTTACATTTCTCGGTAATTAATTTTTCTTTAGACGATTCAAATTTATGACTGAAGTCTTTGTGGATTTCCTGATTAAACATCTCATAGACAGAAATATCTTCATTTCTTGATAAATCGGATCTTAATCTCCTATTATTTTTACCGAAATAATATTTGATAAAGCCCTGAGGATCCGTAATTAACAGGAGATTATTGTATCTGCCGGCAGCTTTTTCAAAATGATTGAGGGTAAGAGCATTTACATCATAATTCTTATCGACGATTTTAAGATCTTCAATAATAAGAATCCCCCCCGCAAAATTTTCATTCTCAAAAATAGGGGATGCTTTAACTACAACGGAAATTCGACCGTCTTTAGTTTTTATATCCGCAATTTCAGTTTCGAAAGAGTACCCCTGTTCTAATTTTTTTAATTCCGGGGAAATATCGTAAGAGGGAAATAATGGATATTGGAGTATGTTATTTTCAATTATTGAAGCAGTATTTATCTGGTAAAGACTTCCGAATTGATAAAAGTTTTCATTAACAAAGTTTATCTTCCAATCCGACGAAAATAATAAAACTCCTATAGGTACATTTTGGATAACTTTGAAAAAAGATTCAATATTAAAACTATTATCTTCCAGACTGCTATTCATTCTTCTTAAAAATTCGTTTTAATTTTATGAAAGTCAAGAGTAAAAAAAATATAAAAGGGCCGTGTATTAAAAACCTTTAGTATAAGAGGCTGTGTGAAAATACAGAAAAACCGTTAAAACGGTTGTTGAAATTTTCATTTTTGCTCCATTTTCCAACGGTTAAAACCGTTGGTTAATGATATTCACACAGACTCATAAGATAACATCAATAAGTATGCAAAAAAAAACCTTGATTTTAACTTATTATAGGAGCAATTATTGTCCAAAATAAAGTCTAATGGAGATTATGTATCAATTTGAAAAATTAAAACTATATACAGAATCTACATTATTAAAATAAAGAACAATACTCAAATTGATGGAAATTGTAAAGTACCTGAAAAGAAAACAATGGATTGCACGGCTATATATAAGCTTCCGTCTTAATCCCCGCAGAAATCAATAAATAAACATTTCAAAATAGGAAAAATATTATTTAAACACTAAGACTATAATTAATATCAATTTCTTTTCGGTCTATAAATATGGGTACTTTGTCCGAAGAATACTTCCGCTGCCTCCATTATAGTTTCAGATAAGGTCGGGTGAGGGTGAATAGTCAATTTCAGATCAGTAATATTAGCCGCCATTTCAATTGCCAGTACTCCTTCGGCGATTAATTCTCCGGCACCCGGACCGCAAATACCCACGCCGATTATTCTTTCAGTTTCGGGATCGATTAATATTTTCAGTAACCCCATCGCTTCTATCTAATGTAGTAGCTCTTCCGGAAGCAGCCCATGGAAATTTAGCAACCTTATAATTTACATTGTTTTCTTTTGCATAATTTTCAGTAATACCAGCCCAGGCTATTTCAGGGTCTGTAAAAACAACAGCAGGGATAGCTTTAGGTTCAAATGCAACCTTATGGCCGGCAATCGCTTCAACTGCAGTCATACCTTCATGTGAGGCTTTGTGTGCCAGCATAGGCTCACCTACAATATCACCAATGGCATATATATCAGGATCATCTGTTCTAAGCTGCTGGTTAACCTTAATCCATCCTCTTTGATTTATCTGTACTTTTGTATTTTCCAGGCCAAGTCCTTTTGTTTCCGGTTTTCTTCCGATTGACATTAAAACATAGTCATAAACTTGTTCAAATTCTTTGCCGTCTTCACCTTTAATCTTCACCTTTATTCCGTTATCTACTTCTTTCATTTCCATAACTTTTGAGTTCAGCATCACCTTATCAAAACTTTTATCGATTCTTTTTGCAAGGAATGATACGAGGTCACGGTCTGCTCCAGGTAATAATCCGGGCATCATTTCTACTACAGAGACTTTTGAACCTAAAGAATTATAGACCGAGCCTAATTCCAGACCAATATACCCGCCTCCAATTACTAAAAGATTTTTGGGAATTTCAGGCAAATCCAGTGCTGTGGTAGAATTTAATAACCTTTCACTTTCAATGTTTAATGAAGGTATGGTTGCAATAACAGAACCTGAAGCTATTATTATTTTATCAAAAGAAAGTTCATCGGCAGAGCCGTCATTCTTTTCTAATTTCAATTTTTTTGAACTTATAAAAGCAGCATTTCCCTGAATATAATTTACTTTCCTCTGCTTAGATAAAATACCCAAACCGCCGGTCATTTTACCGACGACTTCATTTTTCCATTCTCTTAATCTATCAATATTTATCTTCGGCTCCGCAAAATCCAACCCCATATGTTTTGCTTCTCTAGTTTCATTAATAAGTTTTGCTGCATGAAGCAATGCTTTGGAAGGGATACATCCGCGATATAAACATACTCCGCCCGGATTTTTTTCCCGGTCGATAAGAGTAACATCTAATCCTAAATCTGCTGCAAGAAACGCAGCGGCATACCCGCCCGGTCCTGCACCAACTATTGCTAATTTAATTGCCATTTATTATTCCCTTAAAACTTGAACTTCTTGAACTAAACTTGAACTTGCTCTTGTTCAACCTTCCACCAGCAATTTCATCGGCTGCTCCAATGCTTCGCACACCCACCTTAAAAACCTTGCCGCATCTGCACCATCGATTATTCTATGGTCATAAGAAAGAGACAGTGGAAGCATTAGACGGGGTTTAAATTCCCCGTTATTATAAACAGGTTCATAAGACCCTCTGGAAACTCCGAGAATTGCTACTTCGGGTGAATTGACGATAGGTGTAAATGAAGTACCGCCTATTCCTCCAAGATTTGTAATTGTAATACAAGCGCCTTGCAGGTCATCCAGAGAAACTTTCCTATTCCTTGCTTTTTCAGCTAAATTCCCTAATTCAACAGCAAGCTCTTTGATATTCTTTTTATCTGCATTTTTAAGAACGGGGACTATAAGCCCATTTTCCGTATCGACTGCAATGCCTACATTGTAATATTTCTTATAAATAATTTCCTTTTTATTTAAATCAATACTGCTATTGAATTTTGGAAATACTTTCAAAGCAGATGTAATAACTTTTAATAGAATTGCGGTAACAGTTAATTTGCCCCCTTCTTTTTCAACATTGGGACTGAAGGCTTTTCTCACCTTCTCAAGTTCGGTGATATCGGCTTTATCGTGCTGGGTAACATGAGGAATTGAAGCCCATGCATAGCTGAGATGTACTGCAGTTGTTGAACGAATCTTATTCATTTCCTTCCGTTCAATTTCTCCGAATTTAGAGAAATCGGGGAGTGTTTCCTGCTGAACAGGAATACCGGGAGTTATTGTGCGGCCTTCATTTAACTGCTTTGCAAAAGACTTAACATCATCCATGGATATTCTGCCGCCAGGGCCGGAACCGGGAACCTGTCTAATATCAATACCGATTTCTCTGGCAATTCTTCTTACCGATGGAGCGGCAGGGGCAGCATCTTTCATAATGGGGGGCTGATTATCAATTTCACCGGGCATGAATGTAGATCTTTCACCCTTGGGAGTTTCTTTAGTTTCTGCAGCTTTCTCTTCCTCAGCCTCTTTTTTTTCTGCGGCAGGTTTTTCTACCTCAGTCTTTTTTTCTTCCCTATCAACTTTAGCAGCTTGTTTACCTGATTCAACCTTCAATAAGGTCTGTCCTACCTTAGCTTTATCACCTGGTTTTACAAGTATTTCTACAACTTTGCCTGTAAGTGTAGAGGGGACTTCTATAGTAGCCTTATCCGTTTCAATTTCTAAGATACCCTGATCCCTTTGAATATTATCTCCTTCTTTCACAAGAATATTTAATACATCTGCCGATTCAATATTTTCACCGAGTTCTGGTAATTTTAATTCAATTACTTCTGTACCCCCTTCAGGTTTTTTAGGTTCGGGAGGTGCTTTCTGTTCAATTTTCTCTTTAGATTCTTCTTTAGATGATGGTTCTTCTTTTACTGCTTTCTCAGTTTCCTTATGTTCTTCTTTAACATTAGGTTCCTCTTTTTCTTTTTTCTGACCGGCTTTAGCTTTGTCTTCACCATTTTCCATTATTAGAATAGTTTGACCGACCTTAACACTGTCTCCCTGTTTAATTAAAACTTCTTTTATTTTACCTGAAATGCTGGAGGGAACTTCAATGGTAGCTTTATCTGTTTCTATTTCGATAATGCTCTGCTCTTTTTCAATTTCATCGCCCGGTTTAACTAACACGCTTAATACATCAGCTGATTCTATATTTTCTCCCAGTTCAGGCAGTTTGAATTCTTGTGCCATAACGATCCTTTAATAAAATTATTTTTAGTTCGATTAAGTTTGAATACTAAAGTTCTTTAACTGCATTTATTACTAAATCATGAAATCATAGGATTTAACTTTGATGGATTTATTTCCAGATTCTTTATTGCCTGTTCAATCTGTTCAATTTTCATTTTTCCATCTTTATAAAGCGCATATAAAGTTGCGAGCACTATATGCTTTGCATCTACTTCAAAAAAGTCCCTAAGTTCATTTCTTCCTTCACTTCTTCCGAAACCATCTGTGCCAAGCGAAATCAGATTGCCGGGAAACCATTTGGAAATGGAATCGGGAAGAGCTTTTACATAATCGGATGCAGCAACAAATACACCTTTTTCATCTTTAAGAGTGTGTGTAATATAAGGAACTTTAGATTCTTCTCCCGGGATGGAGCATATTCCATCTTTCAACATTTAAGGCGTCACGCCTTAATTCCTTATAACTGGTAATACTCCAGACATCTGCTGCAACTTTGTATTCATCTTCAAGAATTTCCTGAGCTTTTAATACTTCATTTAATATAGTTCCGCTGCCGAACAGATGAGCTCTCATTCTAGCACTTTTCTTAGATGAAGATTTAAATTTATACATACCCTTAATAATTCCGTCTTTTACACCTTCAGGCATCGGAGGCATAGAATAATTTTCATTCATTATTGTCATATAATAAAAGATATTTTCCTGCTCTTCATACATTCTTCTTATACCGTCTCTCACGATTACTGCAATTTCAAATGCGAATGCAGGATCATAAGCAACGAGATTAGGAATTGTGTATGCATGAAGATGACTATTGCCATCCTGATGCTGCAGCCCTTCACCGCTAAGAGTTGTTCTGCCTGAAGTACCTCCTAACAGAAATCCTTTTGCCTGGATATCACCGGCAGCCCAGAAAAGATCTCCAATCCTCTGCAAACCGAACATGGAATAATAAACAAAGAATGGAATCATGTTAATGCCGTGGGTTGCATAGGCAGTTCCGGCGGCAATAAAAGAGGACATTGAACCAGCTTCTGTAATACCTTCTTCAAGGATCTGACCGTTCTTAGCTTCTTTATAGTATAATAGGCTTTCTTTATCAACAGGTTCATAAAGCTGACCGACATGTGAGTAAATACCTACCTGCCTGAATAAAGCTTCCATTCCAAAAGTTCTTGCTTCATCGGGAACAATCGGAACTATATATTTACCTATTTCTTTATCTTTGAGCAGTTTAGCAAGATAGTCTTACAAAGACCATAGTAGTAGAGGCTTCCCGTCCTTCGGTACCCTTATAAAATTCTTCAAAAATATCTTCAGGCGGAGTTTTAATAGGTCTAACATCTGTTTTGCGAGTTGGTACAAAACCTCCCAATTTTTCTCTATGTTCTTTAAGGTACTGCATTTCATGAGTATCATCACTTGGTTTGTAAAAAGGAGCTTTTGCAATTTCTTCATCCGAAATAGGAATACCAAACCTTGCTCTAAATTCCTTTAATTCTTCTTCATTCAATTTTTTCTGCTGGTGGGTAATATTTTTACCTTCTCCGCTTTCACCAAGACCGTATCCTTTTATAGTTTTTGCTAAAATAACTGTAGGGGAACCTGTATGCTCAACGGCTGTTTTATAGGCTGCATAAACTTTTTCAGGATCATGCCCGCCGCGTTTCATCTTTCGTATTTGTTCATCAGAAAGGGTTTTAAACAGATCCTGCAGATATTCATCTCCTGCGGTAAGATGTTCACGAATATATTCACCGCTTTCAACCGAATATTTCTGATACTGGCCGTCAACTATTTCACCGAGTCTTTTAATTAATTTGCCGTCAGTATCTTTAGCTAAAATAGGATCCCAATCGCTTCCCCAGACTACTTTAATAACATTCCATCCTGCACCTTTGAAAATTGCTTCCAATTCCTGGATAATTTTTCCGTTGCCTCTTACAGGACCGTCCAATCTCTGCAGGTTGCAGTTAATTACAAAAATAAGGTTATCTAATTTTTCTCTTGCAGCAAGAGTAATAGCTCCAAGAGTTTCCGGCTCATCCGTTTCACCATCACCTAAATAAGCCCAAACTTTTCTATTCTTATTATTTTTCAAGCCTCTATCTTCGAGGTATCTATTAAATCTTGCCTGGTAAATTGCCATGATAGGAGCCAGGCCCATTGAAACGGTAGGGAATTCCCAGAAATTAGGCATCAACCAGGGATGCGGATATGAAGACAGACCTCCTCCCGGTTTTAATTCTCTACGAAAATTATTCATTTGTTCGATTGTTAATCTACCTTCAAGGAAAGCACGCGCATAAATCCCCGGAGAGGCATGACCTTGAAAATAAATCTGGTCTCCATCGTAATTATCACCTTTACCATGAAAGAAATGATTAAAACCGACTTCATAAAGAGTAGCAGCAGAAGCATAGGTGGAAATATGCCCGCCGATCCCGCTTTCCATTTTATTTGCTCTAACAACCATAGCCATAGCATTCCATCGGATAAGACTTTTAATTCTTCTTTCAGTTTCCCTATCTCCCGGATATGGGGGCTGTTTTTCTCTCTGGATGGTATTTATATAGGGAGTATTAGCTGTAAATGGTATCTCGACCCCAAATTTTTGAGCACGAATTTGTAATTGATGTAAAAGGTCTTTTACACGTTCCGGACCTCCATGCTGCAGTACATAGTCAAGCGAATATAACCATTCACGCGTTTCAACTTCCTCAATTTCTACTTCTATATTATTTCCATTGTTCATGTTAAAACCCTCTTTTTACCGATTTTGTCAGTAATAATTATTAGAAAACTTACCCTATGGTGATTTAAGCCAAAGCAAAGCTTATTTTGGTAAGTATAATTGTGATATTGAACAGGCAAATTATAATTTTTGAGCTAGAAATACAACATTTTCAGGGTAGTACAAATCACGGAAAGGCGAATTGGTGGTAGGTTGTGGGTGGTAGGTTGTGGGTGGTAGGTTGTTGGTGGTAGGTTGTTGGTGGTAGGTGGTCAGAAGTTCAGAGGTCGGAAGACAGAGGGCAGATAGCAGAAGACGTTATTTTGTTTATTTCATGTTCAATTCACCACCAACTTCCACCATTCATCCATTCATATTACAAGTCATCGAAAGATTTTATAATTAATAAAAAATAACTTGACTCGAGTTGTCTTTTGCATTAAGTTTGGAAACCGAAAAAACAAATAGAGTTTCCAAAGTAGAAAGGAAATAGAAAAGCTGAGAAATCAGCTTATTTTTTAGAAAATATGGAAACTCTATAAACTAAATAAGTTTTTACAGGAGTTAAATTCAATGACAGATGATATTGAAATAAAAGACCGGATTTTAAGCAGAGCAGAGGAAATGTTCCTGAAATTCGGTTATTCTAAAGTAACAATGGATGAAATTGCAGCAAATTTAGGCATGAGTAAAAAGACTTTATATAAATTTTTTCCGAGTAAGGAGGAATTAGTTAGAGAGATTATTTACAAAATGCGCTGCGGTGTAAAAGATTATGTAGATGCACTGCTGGCTGATGATAAAATGGATTTTGTCGAAAAACTGAAAAGGATGATGAATTTAATAGGAAATCAATCTTCGAAACTTCAAGGACCTCTTTTAGAGGACCTTCATAGGAATATTCCTGAAGTTTGGCAGCAGATAAATGAATTTAGGAAAGAAAATGTGAGACAAAAATTTACACAGTTAATAACTATGGGTGTGGAGAAAGGAATATTCAGAAAAGATATAGATCAGAGGTTAATAGTTTTAATTTATTCAAGCGCAATACAAGGATTGATTAATCCCGAGATTTTATCTCAAATGCCGTTTTCAGTTGAGCAGGTTTTTGAATCAGTTATAAAAGTAATTTTCAGCGGTATTTTTTCGGAAGAGGGAAGGATTAAATACAATTCTTATCAAATTGAAGATCAAGTAAAGGAGAAAGATATTAGATGGATGTCAGAAAATATATAAATAAAGCAGTCATGCTGTTGATTCTCTTATCGGCAGGAATTTTCGCACAGGAACAAAGTACACTTACCCTTGATGAAAGTATAAAAATAGGGCTGGAAAATAGTCATATGCTTCATTCATCAAAAATGCAGGTTAATTATGCAAATGCACGATTAAGTGAAATAAATACAAACAGGCTCCCTTCACTTAAATTTTCTGCAGCTTATACAAGATTAAGTGCAATTACACCGTTTATCCTTAATACCCCATTTGGTGATTTTAATATTTCACCTTCGATTCTGGATAACTATAACATGAAAGTTACACTGCAGCAGCCGATTTTTACCGGATTTAAATTATCAAGCAGTTCAAATATTGCGGAATATAATTATAAAGCAACGCAGGAGCAGTATAATAGAGATGAACAGGAACTGATATATAATATTAAAAATGCGTACTGGAATTTGTTTAAGGCAAAAAAGGTAAAGGAAGTGACCGATCAAAATGTTGAACAGATTAAAGCTCATTTAACGAATATACAGAATTTTTATGAGCAGGGATTAAGCACAAGAAATGACCTGTTAAAAGTTCAGGTTCAGCTATCGGAATCGGAGCTTAGGCAGATAGATGCGAAAAATGCCGTTAAGCTGGCAAAAATAAATTTGTATAATATTATAGGTATACCGCTAAATGCAAATTCCCAAATTCCGGATTCTATTGATATTAAAACTAAGGAAGTAAACGATCTTGATGATTATATAGAAAAAGCGATGACCAACAGACCGGAATTGAAGGCTATGCAGTATAATATCAAAGCAGGTGAAGCAGGTGTAACACTTGCAGAATCAAATTGGTATCCGCAAATATATCTTGGAGGTAATTACTATTATTCAAAGCCTAACCAGAGAATTTTTCCTGCAGAGAATAAATTTAAGGATACATGGGATGTGGGTGTTTCCGTATCAGTAGATTTATGGAATTGGGGTGCAACGGTTGATAAAACTGATCAGGCGGAAGCCCAATTGGAACAGGCTAAAGATTCTTATAAAATAATTAAGGACAATGTTGTTTTGGAAGTGAATTCAAACTATCTCAACCTTGTTCAAAGCAAAGATAAAATTGCGGTAGCCGATGAAAGTGTTAGACAGGCTCAAGAAAATTATCGCGTTACCGATGAAACATTTAAAAAAGGATTGGCTTTGAATTCGGATCTTTTAGATTCGGAAGTGGCTTTACTTCAGTCAAACACAAATTATATACAGGCTTTGGTCGATTATGAATTGGCAAAAGCTCAATTAGAAAAATCAATTGGCGAAAAATTAAAATAATTAAAAAGGATAAATTATATGAAAAGATTAAAATATTTCATAATAGCTTTTATAGTTGTCGGAGCAATTATGGCTTTGCTGCTCAACAACAAAGCAAAGATGGAAGCGAAATCTGAGAATGCAAAGATTGAAGCTTACCCGGTTACAGTTGCAGAAGTTGCAAAATCAAAAGCAGAAAGAAACCTTGAACTGGTTGGGACTATAACCGGTAATAATGATGTTGCCGTAGTATCGGAGGCTCAGGGGAGAGTAACAAAGGTTTATGCGGAAGTCGGCGATTACAAATCTGCCGGTTCTCCGATAATACAGCTTGATGATGAATTAAAGCTTGCTGCTTTTAAGACAGCGGAAGTTAATTATCAAAAGACAAAGAAGGATTTTGACAGATACCAGGCCTTACTTGCTACAAAAGCTGTTACAGATGCTCAGCTTGAAAATGCAAAGTTAGCATATCAGAGCGCGGAAGCGCAGTATATTACAGCAAAAAAAGAATATGAAGATACGAAAATTACAACCCCAATTTCAGGTGTTGTTACTTCGAGAACAGTTGATATTGGAAATTATGTAAATAAAACTATGGTAATAGCCGAAGTAGTTGATATATCGAAATTGAAAGTAAAGCTTAATGTTGCAGAATCGGATGTATTTAAATTAAAAGTTGGCGATAAGGTGAAGATTTCAACTGATGTTTATCCTGGAGTTTCATTTGCCGGAAAAATTGAAACTATAAGTGATAAAGGAGATGAAGCCCATACATACCCGGTTGAAGTTACTTTTATGAATAGTAAAGAACATCCTTTGAAAGCAGGCATGTTTGGGAAGGTATCATTTAATTCGGTTTCAAAAGGCGACAAGCTGTTGGTTCCTAGAGATGCGTTATTGGGAAGCATAAAAAATCCGCAGGTATTTGTAGTTGAAAAAGGTACAGCCAAAATCAGGGATATAGTTGTGGGTTCAACCTATAATAATAACCTTGAAGTGCTGAGCGGATTAAAGGAAGGTGAAAAGGTTGTTGTGAACGGACAAAATAATCTGGCGGATGATTATAAGGTAATGGTTGTGCGATGATGCGAGGATGAGCAGGAGTACGAGTACGAAGCACGAGTACGAGTACGATTATGAGTACGATTATGAGTATGAGTACTAAGTTATGTGAGAGAGAGTGTTAAAAATGAACTTAAATATAAATTAAAAAGGATTTAGTTATGACAATAACAGAGCTATCGATAAAAAGGCCTACACTTATTGTGGTTATATTCGCGGCTTTGGGTGTTTTGGGATTATATAGTTTTAGTCAATTGAATTATGAACTTCTACCGAAGATTACTCCTCCGGTAATTACGATTGCTACTGTATATCCCGGAGCTTCTCCATATGAAGTTGAAACATCAGTATCAAAGCCGATTGAAGATGCGATATCTACATTAGATGAAATTGATAATGTGAATACAACATCATCGGAAGGGATCTCTTTTGTAATGATCCAATTCCAGCAATCAGCCGATGTTGATGTTGCATTACAAAACGCACAACGAAAAGTTAATGAGATATTATCGACTTTACCGACTGATGTAAAAACTCCTACACTTTCTAAATTTGCACTGGATGAAATTCCTGTAATCAGGATGGGAGCAACGAGTAATATGCCGTCTACCCAATTCTATCAATTTATAAAGGATAGAATACAGCCAAGGCTTGCAAAAATTCAAGGAGTAGGGCAAATTACTTTAGTCGGAGGTGAAGAAAGAGAAATCCGTGTAAATCTTAATGCGGATAAGATTAAATCGTATGGATTATCACTTTTACAGGTAACACAGGCGATTAAATCTTCAAATATGGATTACCCGACCGGAAAAATTGAAGACAGCAAAGAACAGTTTGTAGTAAGAATTGCAGGAAAATTCAGTTCGGTAAATGCGCTCAGAGATTTAGTGATAGCTAAATCGAAAGTTGGCGGGGATATAAAGCTATCGGATGTAGCTGAAATTGTTGATGGTCAAAAAGATGTAACTACTATAAACAGAATTAATGGTATGCCTTCGGTAGGTATACTTGTACAAAAGCAGACTGATGCAAATGCAGTAGATGTTTCCAGGTTAGTAAGAAAAGAACTTAAGAACATGGAAGCTGATTTCTCGCAGAACAATATAAAATTCAATATAGCTCAGGATGGTTCTGAGTTTACAATTGATGCGGCGAACGGAGTAAAGCTGGATCTGGCTCTTGCAGTAGTACTTGTAGCATTTGTAATGCTTCTTTTCCTGCACAGCTATAGGAATTCATTTATAGTACTGCTTGCTATTCCGGCATCCTTAATATCTACATTCGTAGTGATTTACGCTTTTGGCTATACATTAAATTTGATGACTCTGCTTGGATTGTCTCTTGTAGTAGGTATCCTGGTGGATGATTCCATTGTTGTACTTGAAAATATTCATCATCATCTTGAAAAGGGTGAGAATAAAGTAAACGCAGCATTAAAAGGAAGGAATGAAATAGGGTTTGCAGCACTTGCAATAACAATGGTTGATGTAGTGGTTTTCGTACCGCTTGCATTAACAGGCGGTCTTGTAGGAAATATAATAAGAGAATTTGCTGTTGTTGTTGTAATCTCAACATTATTAAGCTTGTTTGTTTCATTTACCGTTACTCCACTTTTGGCTTCCAGAATAAGTAAGCTTGAAAGCTTAAGTAAAGGTACATTAATTGGACGATTCGGAGATTGGTTTGAAAGAACCTTTAAGAAAATATCCAATAATTACATCTCAGTACTGAGATGGGGATTAAATAAGCGATGGGCAGTAATAACAATTTCAATAGTATTGTTCTTTGCAGCTCTCTTTTTAGTTCCGGGCGGTTTTATTGGAAGTGAATTTATTACACAATCAGACAGAGGTGAATTTGCTGTAATATTGGAATTATCTCCAGGTTCTTCAGTTGAGAATACTAATTTTGTAACGCAGAAAGTTGAAAAATATATTGAGAGTCTGCCGGAAACCAAAAAGGTATTTACAACTGTAGGTGCATCAAACGAAGGATTGGTTGGACAGTCTTCGAATTATGCATCTGAACTTGATGTTGCTTTAGTACCTAAAGATGAAAGAAGCAAATCGACAGATGAAATAGGAGAAATGATAAAGAAATATGCATGGAAGATACCCGGTGTAGAAGTAAGAGTAAACCCGATAGGTATTTTTGGTACGGCAAACCAAACGCCGATACAAATAATCGTTAACGGTGCCGATAGGAATGATGTAAAAAAAGGTGCAGATATAGTAGCGGCAGTGTTGAAGAAAATTCCGGGAACTGCAGATGTCAGGTTATCATCTGAAGAAGGAAAACCTGAAACCAGGGTAGAAATAGATAGAGAAAAGCTTGCAAATTTCGGATTATCAATCGCAGATGTAGGAGCTTCATTGAGAGTTGCCTTAACAGGTGATGATGATTCCAAATTCAGAGATGGAAATGATGATTATGATATAAGAATTTCATTGGACAAGTTTGACAGGTCTAAAATGTCCGATATAGGAACTTTAACATTTCTAAATAAAAGAGGTGAGCCGGTTGAGTTAAATCAATTTGCCGATGTCTACCAGACAACAGGTCCTACTAAGCTTCAGAGAAGGAACAGAATAAATGCTGTTACTGTTTACTCACAGGCAATAGGCAGACCTAGCGGAAGTATCGGGCAGGATTTAAAGAATCAGATTGCAAAAGGAATTCTGCCAAAAGGAGTTGATGTAGCTTATGAAGGCGACTTAAAAAATCAAGCGGATTCATTCGGCAGTTTAGGATTGGCAATGCTTGCAGCAATAATATTTGTTTATATGGTCATGGTTGCGCTGTATGATTCATACTTAGATCCATTTATAGTGCTCTTTTCAATTCCGGTAGCTATGGTTGGAGCTTTGCTTGCACTGGCTTTAACTATGAAGACATTAAATATATTTTCAATTCTGGGAATAATTATGCTGATAGGATTGGTTGGTAAAAATGCAATCCTGTTAGTAGACAGAGCAAACCAGGTGAGAAAAGAAGATGGTCTTTCACCGTATGATGCTATAATTGATGCCGGGCAAAATAGGTTAAGACCAATATTAATGACAACCACCGCAATGGTTATAGGAATGCTGCCCCTGGCATTATCTACTGACTCAGGTTCCGAATGGAAATCCGGTTTAGCATGGGCAATTATCGGAGGGTTGATTAGTTCTATGTTCCTGACGTTAGTATTAGTCCCGGTTGTTTATTTGAAAGCAGAAACATGGAAAGAAACAGTACCTGCATTTTTCAGGCGGCATTTTGGCAAGAAAGAGAAGAAGGTTAAGACAGAAGAAGAAGTCCGTGAGTATACATTGCAGGAAGATTAAATAACTCTACTCCTTTTACTAGAGGGTTCCACAGAACCCCCCTTAGTCCCCCCTTTAGCAAAAGGGGGATACAGGGGGGTTTTTAATAGTAAAGGGAGGAAACAGGGGGGATGAAAGGCAAATGGGGAAACAGGATCTTATTGATGATATACTGTATTCAATACTGCATCAGGATATTTTGCTGCAACATTTAATAATATTTTGGCTGGACCCTCCGGTTTTCTTCTTCCTTGTTCCCAATTTTGAAGAGTTGATGTACTTATTCCAAGTAATTGTGCAAATTTATTTTGAGATAATCCTAATCTTTTTCTAATTTGTTTTGGATCCGGATTTTCAAAATTAAATTCCCTTCCTGGTTTCTTTTTGCCTTTCAATATTTTTCCTCCTTGTTTTATACTCTCTTTTAATTCTTCGAATAAATCGTCTTTCATTGTAATTCCATTTCTACTAATGATTTTAATATTTTCAATTGCGAAGGATTTATGTTATCTTGTTCATTTTTGGGATAAACTAATAACATTAAAATTATTTCTTTATTTTTTATCCAATAATAAATTATTCTTACTCCACTACTCTTTCCTCTTCCGGAGATTGCCCATCTAATTTTTCTAAGTCCACCACTACCTCGAATGATTTTTCCTTTTTCCGGATTTAGAATTAACTCATTTTGAAGATCTCTGTATTCTTCGTCTTTTAATAAGGAGATCACTTTTTTAGTAAAAATTACAGTTTCTATAATCTTCATATAAACCAATATAAGTCATTGAACGATAATAATCAATTTAGTTAAATTAATAGACTAACCTGATTACTTCTTCATTAAATATTATAAGAACGGTTATAACCCTTCATGGATTTAACTTTTTTCTTTTAAAGCAATATTTTTTGATATTCATCCTTTGGAATTTCCATGTAAGGTACAAATATTTAAGCTGAAGATATCTATCTGAGTATTTTCAAAGTTGCTTTTGTGTGATAGGGTTATTTGTAAATATGTTTTGCGAAACGGAGTTTCGCGTTACATTAATGCAGCATCAGTAGCTTTTTATGAATCTCTAGCATTGCCAGGGTGTCCATTTTGCAGTATTCTTTTAAATCTTTTATCATTTTCTCTTTTTTAATATCATCTTTTTCTTTTATTAATGTGTTCCAGATATACTGTGCTTCGTCTCCCTTTCTTACTTCTAGCTGATTGTAGTTTAATTCGGGTACTAATACCGGCAGGACATTTTTTATGGAATTTGATGATTCAAAGCCGGGATGTTTATAATATTTTCTGAATATAATCAGCTGATCCCAGAATCTTTCAAGCAGGTCCATTATTTGTACTTCCAGTTCGGGAAACCAGCCTATGAGATTTCTTAACCGGCTTCCTTCGAAGGATGCATTATATACGATAATGCTTCCCTTGGTACCCAAACAATTAAGTAGATTTTCAATGAAAGGCTTCCTTGGATCGGTCTCATCTGTGTGTAAATATTCAAAGTGTTCTACATTACCATTCTCATCTAATTTGTGACAGCTGAACTGGAAAGGAATGACATCATAGGGATGCAAGCCGTTAAAACGGGGGATTGCAGGATTATCTGTTTCAAAATCTAGAAAATAAAAGGGATAGGTAAGATATTGTAATTCATCTTTAATTGAATTTTTATTTATTAAAGGTTTATTAGTCCGCACCATTTCTAGAAATTCTTCCTGGTTTTTTGAAAATACATAATCATCCGGGATATCTTCTATTAGAATTATTCCCTGATTTAACAGATCATTTCTTTTCCTAAGAGTCAAGCGGGGTATATCAAATATGGTGGGGGAGTCATATTCTTTCCAGCAGAATTCAGCATATACACAATTTTTTGCTTTAGGATTGCAGCTTATTCCCAATTCTGCAAGGGGAACATCTTTTTGAATTAAAATGTTTTTTAATTCATGTATTTTGCCGGGGAGTGTTTCAGCCATCTCATTAACCTGATCTGATATATCTTCGAAATAAAAGAGGTTTGATAGATCAGGGTGAGTGCATTTATTGTTTATCAGCATTAATTTAGTGGAGCTGATGTTTATGCCGTAATTTTGAATCACATATTTTTGAATGGCAAGATCAGGGATATTCTCATCCTTTGCCCTGGTAGATTGCTTTACTTCAATTAGTTCCCATTTGTTATCATGTAACGGTTTAAGTATATCGGCTTTTATTAAAATATCATCGAATAAGAAGACTCCTTCAAATATTATTTGTTTCTCCCTTACTAATTTCATTGTTTCAATTAATGATCCCGAAAGATTATTATGACCGGCAGAAACAAGTTTACCATCCGGAAACTGTTTCCTTGCATATTCGCCGACCAAAATACCCTGTTCTAATATTTTCTTTAGACCCAACGAAACAGGCTGTGCATCCTCCGGTTGATGAGTGGAAAGCCATAAAGCTTTGGAGCAGTTAAAACCGAGAAGAAACTTTGACTTGGTTAAGATATAATTCCTATTCATCATAAAAACCCCTACATCACAGATAAACTTAATGCAAAGTAATTGAATGGATTTTATTATGCAAATTAATTTTTATTCTTTGTGGATTGTTTGTAGTAGGTGGTTGGTGGTAGGTGGTTGGTGGTAGGTGGTTTGTTGGTTGTGGTGGGTGGGTAGGTAGTGGGTGGTAGGTAGATCAACATGATATATCTTGTTTGCGGCGGACTTTCTGTGACTGATATGATTTTTTCGTTGGTTGTTCTTTCGTATGTCATTTTGTCATACTTCCAAGAATTTTGTGTAAGGATGATGTGCTATTTTGTACTTATTTTAGGGTTTATTTAGCATGGAGGTATCTAGGAGTTACCTTGGAGTTATCTTGGAGTTGTAGCGGAGGTGAAGCGGAGGTGGAACGGAGTTAAAATTGGAGCAAAATAACGGGGAAATAAAGTGTGACAAAAATGACAATCGATTGTCTAAGAAATATGTAAATAAGTTAAGTTTCTTGCAAATGGAAATACAGAAATCAGGTGATTATGTCCGGTCATGACTAAATTGGAAGTTTGGGTTGATTTCCAGGAGAACATATTGTAATTAGGTGGGATGATTTGAGGAAGATATAGAATAAATTTCTGAGATTTACATTTATTTAATGCCTGGAGTTGGCATTTTATCTCACCCTCTAAGCCGCTTTATTAAATAAACCCTATCCAACGGGGCTGACCATAAAGTAATTATTTTCTAAAAATGGCACGCAGATGACGCAGATTTTAACGGATTTTCACTGATTTTTAAATAGAAAATTACTTTTTGGTCAGCCCCGCTTATTGACAATGGTAACTATCATTGATCATGTTGTCTGGTTCTTCTTGAGCGCGATTACTTTCCTTTACTTTTGTTATATAAATATTCATTTTGTATATATAAAGGGAAATTTTATTTTATTGCCAACAATTAAATCATGGTTAAAAGAAAATTAATTGAATCAGAAATATTAGAATTAAAAACTTCTCTTTCAGAAAAAGAAGAAATCCTTGAGACAAGTTCCTGCTGTTTTATCTTTCATAAGGAAACATTTGAATATTGCAGCTTCTATAAAAGGAAAGCTGGAAAGGGAAGATATTTGGGAAATACCAAGGGATGCATTGCGTGAGGCAATAATTAACGCAATTTGTCATAGAGATTATGAAAGCACTGCAAATGTTCAAATAAGAATATTTGATAACAGTTTGGAAATATGGAATCCCGGATTGCTTCCTAATGATATTTCATTAGATGAACTAAAAAAAGAACATTCCTCGATTCCCCGTAATGAATCTATAGCACGCTGCTTTTATATGATAAAATATATTGAGCAATGGGGAACAGGAACTAACCGTATTGTACGTCTTTGTAAAGAAGCCGGGATCAAAGAACCTGATTTCAAAGAAGCCGGTGGAAGTTTTATTGTAAGTTTCCCAAGAGTTATTCAGGAAATTAAAAATCAACAAAATTATCTATAACTCAGAAAAGAATTTTGGAATATCTTTATAAGGTTGGTGAAGCCTCGCCTATAGAGATAGCAGAATCCTTACAAATTAATCGAAGTACCGTTCAACGTAATGTTAAAAATTTATTTGAATTTGTAGAGTGGACAGGAAATTCAATTAAAGACCCATTTGGCAAATACAAGATAATTACCTCAGGAGAAAGATCATCAAAGTAAATAATAAATGCGGCAGCTTGCCGCAGCTTGCGGCAGTATGCGGTAGCTTGCGTCAGTAGTAGTTAGATTGTCGAAGCAAATATGAATTATAAAAGTTGAAGTTTAACATGAGCATTTTTTCTACACGATTCTGCACGAGTAATGCAGGAACAAATCGTTTGCGTAACTACAGTAAATAATTAAAAATTATTTTTGTTTATCAGATTAATAATTACTTTGATTATTATATCTTTTTCTCTTGGATTGCTTTCGGCAACCAGCAAACATAAAGCGACTAAGGCATTATCTGCAATTCTTTTTTCTCCGTCAGCCTTATAAAGATAATTATTTTTATTGAGAAACATTAAAAACAGAGCCGCACCAATTCTTTTATTTCCATCAATAAATGAATGATTTTTTATTGCAAGGTATAGCAGCATGGCTGCTTTTTCTTCAAGTCCCGGATACAATTCTTTTTTATCGAATGTTTGATAGATTGTACCTAATGTACTTCTAAAGGATTCGTCTTTAGTTATACCGAAAAGAGATGAACCACCGAATTTCTTTCTTAGATTATTAATCATTTCAACAGAATCTTCAAAATTGATCCTGTATATTTCTTTCTTCTCAACCTTACCTACTTTCAATGTTTTATGGTCATACTGATCAAGAATATCCAATGCATAGGTATAGTCTGAAATAACCTGTATAATACCTGTAAATTCAGGACTGGTCTAAATGATAATTATCTGCAATCCTTTTGAATACATCCAGTGATTTTTCTAATTCTTTTACTTTACCGGTTTGTTCTTTCAATCTTTTTTCATTTAGAGCATATCCCTGAACAAGATAGTCTTTCAGAACTTTGTTTGCCCAGATACGGAATTGAGTGCCGCGTTTTGATTTAACACGGTAACCAACCGAGATTATAACATCCAGGTTATAATAGTTTGTTTTGTACTTTTTCCCATCACGTGCAGTTGTCAAGTATTCCTTGACAACTGGTTTATTGTCGAGTTCACCTTCTTTGAAGATATTATTGATATGTAAGCTTATATTTTGTTTTGAAGTTTTAAAAAGCTTAACAAGCTGGGCTTGAGAAAGCCAAACAGTATCCTCTTCAAGCTTAACATCCAATTTAGTATCGCCTTCAGGAGATTTATAAATTACTATTTCACCTTTTGAATCCATTTTATTCTTTTTTATTGAACAATTGCAAATTTTGCAACGGTTAAATCTTTATGATGATAATATTAAAAATAATTAAACTACAAATAGTATTCTACCGTTGAAACTTTAAAAAAATCACAAGTATCAACAGATAAAAATTTATTAGTAATACCCGGAGTTACTAAAAAAGAGAAGATCGAATTGGAGAATTTCCGGGGGAAAAAATATTATTGAATTTCAGTAATTTGTGCAGCCCATCCAAAAACATTTCGCCTTGATGATCCTAAAAAAGGTAAAGAGACACTTCCTGTTCCGCCGGTTGACAATTGAACAGATCCGGTTAAAGTTGCATTAACATCCTGGCCTGGCGCAGCATTCGGCGGAGTTCTAAAAAGGTACCCTTTAAAAAGTGCTACTGACAGATTGTTATTCTCAAATCCTATAGTTACAGAAAATGTAATGGATTGTGACACTTCATCCCAAAATCCCTTAAAATCTACTACATCAGCAAAGGTACCTTGAAAGATCCCTTGTTGATCCGGAGCTGTTATTTTTAGATTGCTTTCAGTTCCATTAACATTAATTTTCCAGGTTCCGGACGGTAACGGCATATAATACTCCTTAGATATTTATACTACCCTTTTATATTTGATTAAAAATAGGTTCATTTCTATATACATGCAAGCTAAAACAATTGAAGGTAAGTAATTAAACCATTAAAAATTTCTAAATTTATTTATTTTCAACAAGATGTTTATTGTAGTAGATCTTATTGCGGGCACCATTGGAATTCACACAACTTACAAATTGCAATTGGTTAAGAAAGAAATTAAGTCACATTATCATTTTTCATTTAAATTGTTAACTATCTCTTTGAAGCTTTCCAATCCTGATTCGAGGTTTTCTACTATTTCTTGGGCCAATATATCAGGGTCGGGAAGGTTGTCCATATCTGCAAGAGATTCGTCTTTTAGCTGAAAGATATCAAGATTTATTTTGTCTCTTGAGGTTATTTCTTCATAGGTGAATTTTTTAAAGTTATCTGCTTCTATTCTTTTGAATCTATTCTTCGGGTTATAGCATTTAATGAAATCCTGAAGGTGCTCGTATTTTAACTGTTGGGTTTTTAATGTGAAGTGCCGGTTGGTTCTGAAATCATAGATCCATACTTCTTTTGTCCATGGATCTTTGCTGGCCGGTTTGTTATCAAAGAATATGACATTTGCTTTTACTCCCTGTGCATAGAAGATTCCGGTTGGTAATCGTAGAATTGTGTAGAGGTCAGTTTTCTGCATGAGATTTTTTCTTACTGTTTCACCTGCTCCACCTTCAAATAAAACATTATCCGGGACGGTTGAATTGATGAATGATTATAAACAGCATCTTATTGAAAAATTTCAAATATTTTTGGCTGGGATAAGTAGATATCATTCTATCGCTATCTATTGCAGTGGAAAATATGAAAATCGGTTTTAAGGGGTGAATTTTTAAAAGGGAAGGGTAAGTAAAGGCTCAATGAGAATTGAAGGGCTTAGAAGCGAAAAAATTGGCTAAAACCTACGCTATTTCGTAAGGATTTTTAGTGTTGAGTGAGAATTATAATAAGATTTAGGGAAAAACTACGCATCATCCTTATTATTTGTCAATTATACAAGCAGGCAGATTTCAAAAATCCTCGATTTTACATTAAATCTTCCGGGAAGAAAGTACTTCATAAAAATGTATATAGGGTGTTTTATTTTAATTCTGCTTGCCTTAACCTTAGTAGCTCCGATCATCTAAACATTAGAAAACCTTATTACTTCTGTTAAGTTGTTAAGAAACCGCAAGGCGTTATTAGAAACCAAAAATGGAGAGAGTAAATAATCGAATGTATTAATTGCTCCGTTTTCTTGATACATTGTAACAAATTCAGAATAGGTACCAAATATCAAAATGGGGGATACTGAAAGACAAGCAAAAATAATTTTGTTGGCTCAAATTTTGTTATTCTATTTCATAAGATTTATTAGATATAATATGAGATTTTAGTAATGCTGAATAAGTCAAAATTATTAAAAGATTTGAACATTTGAATGTAAAATCTATCTAATTCCTTTAGATGAGTTGTGAGTTGATAAAGTTAAAGCTTTTCTGATTTTTATTGTATCTATAAATTAATCATAATAAATTAATAACAAATACAGGTAGAAATTGGGGAAAATGGGGAGCCTTACAAGAAATCTCCGACTTTTATTTTTTTTACATAAACATTTTATTGTGAAGAAAAATTATGATAGAACATACTTTTTGTCATGTTGGCGGGATTGGAGCCAAATTAGAAAAATTTCTTTGGAGCTCAAAAATTTATGATTGGCAAACATTCTTTGCTGCAAATAATGTTCCTTTATCGCAAAGAAAATTTGAAATCATATATAAAACTCTTGAAAAATCAAAAAAAGAACTAAAAAATCATAACCATAGATTTTTTTCCGAAGGACTTCCACCTAATCAACATTGGCGACTATTTAATAACTTTAGAACTAAGGCAGCTTATCTAGATATAGAAACAACTGGTTTATCTCCACAATTTAACGTTATAACTACAATAGTTATTTATGACGGGAAAAATATTAAATATTATGTCAATGGTGACAACCTTTCTGATTTTAAAAATGATATTAAGGATTACGAATTACTTATAACTTATAATGGAAAATGTTTTGATGTACCTTTTATTGAAAATTTTTTCAAAATCAAATTAAAACAATCCCATATAGATCTTAGATATATACTCAATAGTTTAGGTTATAGCGGCGGGCTTAAAAATTGTGAAAAAGGATTTAGTATATCGAGAAATGATTTGGAGGGAGTGGACGGATATTTTGCAGTATTATTATGGAATGAATATAAGAAAAATCATAATAGAAATGCGTTAGAAACTTTGCTGGCATACAATATAGAAGATGTTGTAAATCTTGAATATTTAATGGGTACATCCTACAACCTAAAAATTAAAGAGACACCTTTCGCAAAACAATTAGCGGTAGATATACCACTTAAACCGAAAATACCATTTAAACCAGATATCAGTTTAGTTAGACATATTAAAGAAAAGATGTCTAGCTCATTTAATAACAATTATTAATATTGAACAAGGTTTTATCTAGTATGGAATAGTTATGAATGAAGGAGCAACAAAGGGTATTCTAGTTTCAACAGCTGATTACGGCCCTGACGCATATGTATTTGCTAAAGGAAAACCCTTAACTCTTTTAAACGGTTCTAACCTTTTACATTTATTAGAGAAACATGGACACCATGCCAAAATTGATTTAAGAGAAGCAAAGAAAATTTTAGCTGAAAAAGATGGAGCAGCCTTTTAGCAAGACCTTGATGAAACAATGAAAACTCTAGTTTTAATAATTATCATCTCTTCCTTTTATTTTTTAATAAAAGCAATTAATGAGGCCAACCGGAAATCTCAGGAAGCGGCTAAATTTAGAAGCATTGAAAAGGCTAAACGCAAAGAAATTGCATGGAATAAAATAAGATTTATCCAAAGTTTATCTGCGGATACCAGGAAAAAAATATATGAGAAATATGAAGGGGTATGCGAAAAATGTGGTTCAAGAGAGAAACTTTGTTTTTTCATAAAATCTGATAGTAGTTCCGGATGGAATTGGGAAGATGTAACTCTAAAATGTTCAAATTGTAAAGGATTTTCTGTTAATTATCCTTTCGATCGAAAAAAACCTTACAAAACTGAAGAACTAGTCTATGATAGAGATAATGGTGAATGTATAGGATGCGGCTCAACCACAAATTTAAATTATGACCATATAATTCCTTTTAAATTTGGCGGAGCATCTGCTGATGCAGATAATATGCAGTTACTTTGCAAAACCTGCAATTGCAGTAAGAATGCCAGCTTTAAGTATTAAATTTGATTACAAAGGAGTGTAAATTTGGCTAGAATGATTCCTTCAGAGTATAACAATGTTAATAATAGTGAAGCAGAAAAAAATTTATATTATAAATTAAATGAAGTATTTGATGATAGTTGGATAATTTTCCATTCGTATGATTTTGAAAGCCGTAACCGGGAAAATAAACTAATCGAAGCAGAAATTGACTTCCTTCTTCTAAATAAAGAATTTGGACTTCTTGTATTAGAAGTAAAAGGCGGACAAATAAAATACAAAGATGGCATCTGGTATCAAAATAATAAACTAATCAAAGATCCTTTCAAACAAGCTAAGACCAATAAATATAGTATAAAAAAACACTTATCAGATTACTTAAAAGATGAACCTCCTATAGCAATCGGCTATGCTGTTTGTTTCCCTGATCATTTCGGTGCTGAGGAGAATTTGCTAAGGGGTCAAGGTGATAACGTATTTACCGGAGAAAATATTAACTATATATCTGAGTTGATAATAGATTTGATGAAAGATTTTAAAGGTCCAGGGTATAAAATTGATCAGAAAATGTTTCGAACATTAGGGAAAGCATTATTGCCGATTTTTGAATACGGTACAAGTTTAATAGATTTATTTGGACAAGGCGCAAGAAAAGTATTTTCATTAACCGAACTTCAATGTGAACTTTTAATTGCATTATCAGAAAAGAAAAGAATTGTTATTAAAGGATGTGCCGGATCCGGAAAAACAATAATGGCTGTTAAAAAAGCTAAGCAGCTTGCTTTAGAAGGGAAATCAGTGCTTCTGTTGTGCTATAATAACTTACTTGCTGAAAAACTTGCAGCGGAAACTAAAGATTATCCCGGTATAATTGCAAAAACATATCATAACTTTTGCGGGTCTGAATTAGATAAAGCCGGAATTAAAACAGAGAATATAAATTCAAAACAGGAATTTTATCAAAGAGAATTGCCTGAAAAATTCCTAAATCTTATAGCTGAAAAGCCGATAAACTTTGATGCAGTAATTGTTGATGAGGGACAGGATTTTTTAGAGCAATATTGGATAACGATAGATGAATTAGTAAGAAAAGATAGTTATTATTATATCTTTTATGATCCTGATCAGAACCTGTTTAAATCTAAAATAGAAATTCCTGATCATGATGAACCAATAATTCTTAATAAGAATTGTAGAAATACTAAACAGATTTTTTCTTATTTAGAAAAATTTTCTTCTATGAAAATTAGAATAGACAAAGAAGCTCCGGAAGGAAAGGAGGTAATAATATTACATTCTAATGATCAGCAATCGCGTAGGAAACAACTAAGTCAAATACTGCACAATTTAATTAATAATGACAATATAAAAGAAGAGCGTATTGTCATATTAGGAATTCATCGGCTTGCGCATACATCTTTGGGTGAGAATAATGTAGTTGGTAAATTCAAAATCGTTGATAATGGTCCGGCAGCATTGAATTCTATAGCTTATTATACTTGCATGAAATTTAAAGGCCTGGAATCGGATGTTGTAATTTTACTAGACTATGACAATGCTGATTGGGATAATAAAAAAAGATATACCGCAATATCCAGAGCAAAGTATCTTTTATACATTCTTGATGGACCGGAATCTATTTAGAACAACATCTGTATAATGTTAAGCTTACTCCTCTTTTTTTATCTAATTCAAAATAAACTTGTTCGGAATTTTCCTCCATATATTTTTTCAGATTAAGCATGAAATTAATTCCTTCAGATGCTTCTTCATTATCCAGAACCTCAAGCGTTGGAGACAACATAGGTTTTGGGATAAATATAATGGTTTTTGCTTGAGCCCTGGTCATAGCAACATTTAATCTGTTTAGGCTATAGATAAATTCTCCCTCAATTGTTGCTTGTTCCGGATCTGAAACACCATAGCTTATAATACCAACTTTAGTTTCCTGTCCTTGCATTTTATCAACGGTATCTACAAAGAATGGCTGATTTAAGTCTAAATTGGACAATTCCTTTTTGATTCTATTAATTTGTTTATGATGAGGCGAAACAACAAAGAGCCCTTCCCTCCAAAATTCTTTATCACCATCCGGAGATTTAGGATATATTTTTCTATTAGTGGAATCTAAAAGATATTTCCTATATTCCGAAACAACCTCTGCAACAAGTTTGGCTTCAATTTTGTTCTCAGCACCAGCAACTACCCCATCCATTACTGCTAAAACTAAAGGATATTCCGGATCCAGAATTGTATTAAGAATTATTGAACTGAATGTTTTCTTAGATAAAGAAGCTTTTCTGTTAGCTATTTTATTATTAAAGCTGCGATACTTAGAACCATAAATATATTGAGAGGGGAATGAGCAAAGCGTACTATTCATTCTAAAATTTTCAAATAACTGACAAGTTATTTTCCCTTTCTCATCACGATTTTTTATTACTTCAAAAATTGATTTATGGAGCTTTAGCTGATCAGTATCATCCGAAGGATATTTACCATGAATAATAGGCGGAAGCTGCTTGTCATCTCCAACAATTAAATATCGTCCTTTTTTCTTTAATGCACTAAGGGCTACTAGCGAATCCGGTACTTTTAATTGAGATGCCTCATCTAATACAACAATATCAAATTCAAGATTAGAATTTTTCATTGCTTTTTGTAATGCATAAATCGTCCCTCCAATTATACATCTATCCGAAGAAAACAGTTGATTGGCAAGATCATTTGTTTTAATTAAGGGAATATGTAAAAATTTATCTCCTTTTATAAATTTCAACTTATAAACATTAAAATCTTTATCAGACCAGATTTTATATCTCTGATTTAGTTCAATTATTTTATTTAAACAGTTCTCAATTGAAGCATGTGTAAAAGCCGAAATGAATATTTGATAAGGTTTATTTAATTTTTTAAAAGTTTGCTGCAATAATAATAATGTTAAGGCAATGAAATGAGTTTTGCCCTGTTCCAGGAGGCCCCCAAACTAACGTTAAATTGAAGTTAAGAACGTGGTAAAAAGCAGTTATCTGGCTTTTGGTAAATTTAGCTTTTTTTAATAAGCTATCTACAATTTTCCTTATGTCTCCCGGTACAGATAACCTTGACAGATAAGAATTAGGTTCAGTTAATAAATCAATAAGTTTATTTTTATCT
Organism: uncultured Ignavibacteriales bacterium; assembly: GCA_963848195.1. Taxonomy (GTDB): domain Bacteria; phylum Bacteroidota; class Ignavibacteria; order Ignavibacteriales; family Ignavibacteriaceae; genus CAVQBP01. The sequence continues at coordinate 178,305 of CAWKCY010000007.1, forward strand.
TTGCTATCAATTTCCCTAAGATTATTGAGTATTTTAGAATTGTTGAAATCGGTGAATCTAGCTTGAAGTAAATATTCTTTGCCTTTACGAATCCTAGGAGACAATTCTCCTTTCAATAAATCCATTTTAAGATACAGCTTTTTTTTAATAGAGTGATCTATATAAATATTTTTTACTATACAGATTTTTACATGTTTAGGGACCCAGAAAGGATTTTCATACCTATAATCCATATATACCAACTGCTGTCGATCACCTTCTTCATTATTTTCGGAGAATAACCAGAAAAAACCGTCTTTTAACAAATAATCATATTCTGAATGATCAGTAATGAATTCATTTGAATTATTTTCAACAGCTTTTAGAATAAAACAGGTGCCATCCTTCTTTCTTTCATAAAGAGGCAGTGATCTTTGAGATCGAATATTTAAAAATTCCAGAATTTTTTCATATTTAGCAATGAAGACAAGTTTTGAAATTATTGGACTAGAATAAGGCTCTCTTTCAGGGAATAAAAATTTTTCCGGCCATGCAAAAAGTATTGGGTTATTTGTTTCTTGATTAACAGCTTTTTCTCTTATACCTTTTATAATTTCATTTTTTGCACTTAATCTTTTTTTAAGCTCCTTAATTATACTGTCAATATTCTCTTTCTTCCCTTCATGCCAGACATCGAAAATTGCATTGGGTTTAAGTGTATTTGAATACTCAAAATGAAAATAATTACTCTTTTTATAATCATATTTTGAGTCTTCTGATTTAAATATTTTATATACTGATTCCAAATCAAACGATGTATAAATAGGTACTGCAAATAATTGTTTAATTGTTTCAGTTATTACAACTAAAGGAAAGTTGGTTGTATTAGCAGGGTGTTCATCTGATTGGAATAAAACTTCACTTTGGAAATAAAAAAGTAAAGAAATTACAGACTTTGCTATTTTAGCATCTGTAAGTGAATCTAATAGTAATTCATTAAATAACTGGAATTCGAGGTTATCATATATATAAGTCTGCAGAGATTGCTGATCTGCCCAATCTAAATTTTGATTATAGTTATGGATATCCTGCATGATACTTAGAAGCCGTTGAACAAATTTTCGGCTAATACCATTACATCCTTTAATATTTTCAGCAACAAAGATTTCTCTCTCGTGTCCATTTCCCCAGATTTTTGTACCGCCAAACCTCAAGTATCCTAAGGCGTACAACTTACCGCCAATAGGTTCTTTTTCCAGTGTTATAATAATTCTTATACTTTCTCCTCTCGGCATCATAACACTGGAACCTCCCAATAAATATAATTGAGAATCTAGCAGCGCTTTAGTCAGCAGCTTAAATCTATCCAACCTATCACTAAAAATGGCAGAATTAGATAGATATTCAGCCGCTTTTTTACTATTTAAAATTTTATCAAAATCATTTAATGTTTCACACCTGGCGGGGATGGTTCGTAAAAATTTTCTGCTATATACAGATAGATATGGCAGAAGAGAAACACTTTTTGTAGAATGAGCTTTCTCCTTACAATTTTCAAAAAACTCACAAGTTTCACATCTTGAATAAAGATGCCAGGGAAGTTTATGGGGATCAGTATTTAAAAATTCATGTAATTCTTTACTTAAAAATTCATCAATATGAGGTATTATAGCAGGTATACTGAAATATTCCGGCTGATCCGTTTCATATAGCCAAACACCTCCTCTTTCCATATTAATTTTACCAGAAATATTTTGAGCTTTAATTATGTGGTCAAGCATTATTGAATACATTGAAACTTGAATCTTATGAGAGGTTTTTAGATGATCAGAGGCTTTTAAATCTATTATTTCAAACAATCTATTTCTTTTACTTCCACGACAATAGATCAAATCCGGTTTGGATATTCTAAAATCGATTATTTCCGGATCAAGTTTATATTTTTGATAAAATGATTCTGGAGCTAAGATTGGGCTTGATAAATATATGATCATCTGAAAGATTTCTAAGAACTTTTAATGTTTCATCCTCATTAAAAGTTCTATCTCTAATTTTCTTCTTTTCCTCAAGTGGAGCTAAAAGAACTCGGTTCTTTATCCTGTGCTTAATTACTTTTTCTTCCCAATTATATCCACCTTCTAGTATTGCTTTTGTAACCGGACTTTTAATCAGGTAATCAATGGGTATTGAATATTTCTTTTTACTATCTCTGGTCATTGAACTGTAAATGAGATATCGCGGACATTGATAGTAGAAATAAAGGCCTATCCGGGAAGGGGAAAGATTAATTTTCATAAAATCCTGCGCATATAATTTCTTCAGTAAATTCCATCAAAATTCATTCTATTATTCATCTAAAGTTCATTATTTTACAATAATTAAGCCAACGTAAATAAAAGATACAAATATTTAATATATTAAAAATTATAAAGGTATTATAGAAGAATAAAAAACTGGCTTCCGAAAGTAAAATTGATAAAAAAAATTTATGGAAATGATTTAAATACAGGTGTAAATTTGTAAAGGAGTCTCAAATTTTCAAAAGATTACATGTATATAAAACAATTCGTGGATTCTTTGAAAATTAATAAAGAAATATCATTTAAGTATTTATAATGAAGAAATTAAAGAAAATCAAATAACTACCGATAATATAGAAGAAGAATTATTGTTCTTTTAATGAGAAGGTATATTTAAATTTTTAAACTTTGAACCAACTTATTATTTTTTACCTTTAATTAAAAATTTTTATTGTCTTTAAGTATTTAATATTTTACTTTAATTACCATAGTAATTAGAAATATGTCGATGGGGAAAATGGGGTAATTATTCTACATCCTCTGATATTCAAATTTATCCCTTTGAGAATTTTTTAGTAAACAAAAACTAAAAATGTTAGGATACAATTTAAATAAGGAAAAAAAGTATGATTGAAACAATCTTGATAATAATAGTAATTCTGTTGGTTGTAAATCTTGCTGTTGGAATTTTTAAAAAACCAAAAATTGAAATTAAATCCCAGTTAAAAGAGATTGAAGATTCACTAATTAAGTTTGATTCTAAACTTGAACATACAGAGAAATCAATTCGAGACGAATTTCAAAGAGACAGGATTGAAACCAATGAAATCACAAAGATTAATAGAGAGGAATTAACCAAATCTCTTGGCGCATTTAGTATCCAATTTGAAAAGAATGTGAAGGAGCTTAATGATTTTCTGAAAGGGAAATATGATGAGATGCATTCTCAGCAAACAGAATTCAACAAACAAATTACTGAAGGAAATAGAACGAATAGAGAAGAACTTGGAAACGCCTTGAAATCTTTTGAATGCAAGTTTACAGATAACATTAAAGAACTGAATGAATTATTAAGACAAAAGTTTAACGATTTTTCAAAGCAGCAATCCGATCTAAATAAGGAAACAACTGATAATGTTAAGGAAATTCGAAGTTCAGTTGAAAAACAATTGGGAGCGATAAGAGAGGATAATACAAAACAACTGGATGAAATGCGAAGAACAGTTGATGAAAAACTTCAAAAAACTTTAAATGATAGATTAAGCCAATCATTTGAAACTGTTGGCAAACAGCTTCAAGCTGTACAGGAAGGGCTTGGTGAAATGAAAACTCTTGCTACAGATGTAGGAGGACTTAAGAAAGTTCTTAGTAATGTCAAAATGAGAGGCGGTATTGGAGAAATTCAATTATCAATGCTGCTTGAGCAAATCCTTGCACCAGACCAATACGCAACTAATGTAAAGACAAAATCATGTAGTTCCGATGTGGTTGAATTTGCAATAAAACTACCAGGCAGAGATGATTCAGGAACCAATGTTTGGCTCCCAATTGATGCAAAATTTCCTAAGGATATATACGAGCAGCTGCAGGAAGCTTATGATGAGGGAGATCATAATAAGATTTTAATTGCTCAAAAGAATTTGGATAATACAATAAAAAAGAATGCAAAGGATATAAGCGAAAAATATATTGATCCTCCAAATACTACTGATTTTGGAATTATGTTTTTGCCGTTTGAAGGGATTTACGCTGAAGTTGTGAGAAAAGCAGCATTATTAGAGGATCTTCAAAGAAATTATAAAATAATAGTAACCGGGCCAACAACCCTTGCCGCAATACTGAATAGTCTTCAAATGGGCTTTAAAACATTAGCAATACAAAAAAGAAGTAGTGAAGTTTGGCAGGTTTTAGGTGCTGTTAAGAAAGAATTTGAGAACTTTGGTGGAATGATGGAGAAAGCACAAAAAAATATACAAACTGGATTAAATCAGTTAGATGATGTAATGGGTAAACGAACCCGTGCTATCCAAAGAAAATTAAATAGTGTTGAAGCATTGAGTGAATCGGAGGCTAAAAATATTATACCTGAATTAACCGAATCTGTTTTAGAGTTAGATGAAGATGGTACTAACTAAAATTGCTAACAATGGCTTAGAAATATTTCGTGGGGTTTGGGTTGTGGAATAAAAACATGACACAGATAAGGGTGAATGAAAGAATAAATAATTTCAGAAAAGGTATTATCCATTTTTTTAAAATAATTTTTTCCCATTTTTATCTTCTGTAAAAAATGAAATATTTCATAATTAGTTCGATCATTGACTGGAGGTGCTTCCTTAATAAAAAGATTAGATTTATTAACAACAAAAATTTGTTATTAATCTTTTAAATAAATATTTTAAATTGATCAATAAGGATAAAATTTTAGAAAATGAACAAATTAAACTTTTCTGGCCATGATTCTTTTCATTGCCGATCCCTTTGGTTAAATAAGGGTCTTAATTTTATTTCTCAAGATAAAAATTTTTCCGCACCTTCAGCAGTTATTGATTTGGGGGTGGGCAAAAATATGGTTTCTGCAATAAATTACTGGTTAAAGTCTTTAGGATTGATCAATGAAGGAAATTCATTCTCTAAGATAGCCGAATTTATTTTTGGAGAAAGTGGAGTTGATCCATATCTTGAGGATGAAGCAAGTCTATGGTTATTACATTATCATCTAGTTACAGAAAATATTGCTTCGACTTATTCATTAGTTTTTAATGAATTTAGAAAACTTCATATTGAATTTAATAAAAATCAACTTTTTCACTTTCTTAACCGTAAATGCGATGAAGCAAGTCAAAGTGTCAGTTCAAATACATTAAAACGAGATATTCAAGTTTTTCTTCGATCTTATGTTAAACCAATAAAAGCGAACAAAAATTTAGAAGAATTATATTCAGGTTTATTTATTGAATTAGATTTAATTGAAAGCTTAAAAAAATATGATGAAGAAGACAAGCTATGGTATAAAATTGAAAATAAAGAGAGGAATAATATACCATCAGAAATCATCCTATATAGCATATTAAACAGTAATAAGAGTTCAAGTTCTTTTTCATTTGAAGAGCTTTTAATAGGTTTTAATAGTCCAGGAAATATATTTGCACTAAATTCAAAGGGATTACAAGATAAGATTAATGAAATAATTAGCCTAAATAAGAATATTATATTTACGGATGATGCTGGAATCAGAGAAATGCAAATAAAAAAGGTGGTAGACCCCTTTAAAAGTATTACAAAATTATTATGAAAAATAATTTTTCTCCATCAGTTAATATTATCAGAGATTACGATAAAGAATTTGATTATATATCAACACCTAATGCTGAAAGGGTAATAGATACACTAAATGTAAATGTTTTTGGGGGTATGAAATCTTTCTATCTAGTAGGTTCCTATGGAACTGGAAAGAGTTCATTTCTTCTTGCGCTTGAGAAACAACTTTCCGAAAAAAACAAGAAATATTTTGATACGCCTATTCTTTTTAATGGTAAAACAAAATATAATTTGCTAAACATAGTGGGTGATTTTAGGTCACTCGAAGATTCTCTCCGAGAGGAATTAAAAGTAAATTCATCAAAAGATTTATTAGTTGAAATTAATAAACTCTATAAAAAATCAGCAATAGAAAAAAAAGGTTTGTTATTAGTTATTGATGAATTTGGCAAATTCCTTGAATATGCAGCTAACAATCAGCCAGAAAAAGAACTTTATACAATTCAGAAAATTGCGGAATTTGTTAATGATACTAATAAGAATACTCTATTTATTTCGACTTTGCATCAAAATATAGAATCTTATGGCTCTAAATTAAATGACAAGCAAAGAAACGAATGGAATAAAGTTAAAGGGCGACTGAAAGAAGTAACATTTAATGAACCTACCGAGCAGCTACTTTATCTTGCAGCTAAGAAACTTGGAAACCGTAATAAAAATATCAGTAGTGATTTCCATTCATTATATAAATCCATTATATTTTCAAATATATATCCGCTTAAAAATATATTAACTGAGGATTTAGCAAAACAATTATTCCCATTAGACATTCTGTCTGCTGCAATCTTAACTTCAGCTTTAAAAGAAGTATGGACAAAACGAAAGATCCTTATTTAGTTTCTTAAATACTGTTGACTTATCTAAGAAGAAAAATTTTTATAATCTCCCAGACATTTATGATTATTTAATGAATAATTTATATTCGTTTCTTTCATCAAAATTTAATGATGACTTCTTCAAGTGGACCATTATTAAAAATTCAATTGATAGAATAGAAAGTACTTTTGATAAAGATTCTATGTATCTTGTTAAAATTATTAAAACTATTGGTCTATTGAATATTTTTACCTCAAAAGGAGCACACCTTAATGAAAAGATTTTAAGCAGCTATTGCAAATATGCCCTTGGGTTCTCGCAAACAAATAATTACTTACAAATTCTGGAAACTCAAAAAATACTGCGCTATCAGAATTATACCGACAGTTATATACTTTACGAAGGAACCGATTTAGATATTGATTTGGCGTTGAAAGATGCAGAAAACAAAATTACACCAATTCAAAATGTATCTACTATATTGAATCATTACTTTAATTTTTCTCACAAATCTGCTAATGCAACATATATAGAAAAAGGAACACCAAGATTTTTTGAATATATAATTTCGGAAGAACCTATTGTTAAAAAGCCAATTGGGGAATGCGATGGCTTTATAAATTTAATTTTCAATTATAATTTAAAAGAAAATGATATATTAAAATTTTCAAAGGGGAATGACGAACCAATTCTTTATGTCCTTTATTCAATTGCTGAAAAAATAAAAGAAAATCTATTTGAAATTGAAAAGGTAAATTATGTTATAGAAAATAATATTGAAGACAGAGTAGCATATAGAGAATTAAAGAATTTAAAAGAAAATTTAGTTAATGAATTAAACAATTTAGTAATTAACAATCTCTTTGCAGGAAAAAGTATCAGTTGGTTTTTCCACGGTATAAAAAAGGAAGTTAAAAATCAGAAAAATTTTAACAAGCTGCTATCGGAGATTTGTAATATTATTTATAGCGACACCCCAGTTTTTCATAATGAACTAATTAATCGAGAAAAGTTACCCGCAGCTATTACAATTGCACGTAAAAACTTATTGAAATATTTGTTTGAAAATTGGGATAAGGAGGATCTTTCTTATTCTAAGGATAGTTTTCCTCCTGACAAAACTATTTATTTAAGTCTTTTACATGCCACGGGCATTCATAAGAATTTAAATGGACAGTGGAATTTTTATGAGCCTGATGATAGTGGGTTTTTAAATTTATGGCAAGTATCTTGCGTGTGGTTAAATGCTTGTAAAGCTTCTAAAAAAAGTTTATTAGAATTACGTCAAATATTGTCGGAGCAACCATTCAAGTTTAAACAAGGATTTTTAGATTTTTGGATACCTATATTTCCTTTTTATTAAACGGGATGATTATGCATTATATGATAACGATATTTTTCAACCTTTCTTAAATTTAGATTTTATAGATTATTTAATTAAATATCCGCAGAACATTACAATAAAGAAGTTTAATATTGAAGGTGTGAAGCTCGATTTATTCAATAAATACAGAGCATTAATTAATAGGGCTGCAGAAGATAAAGCTTCTAATCTTACATTCATAGATACTATTCGTCCTTTCTTAACTTTTTATAGAGGACTGCCAGAATACACAAAGAGAACTCAGAAGTTATCAAATACTGCCTTAAAGCTAAGAGAGGCAATTAGTAATGCTAAAGACCCAGAGAAAACATTTTTTGAAGACTTCCCGCAAGCTTTGGGATACTCTTCGGTTAAATTATATAATTCTGAAAAATATCTTGAAGATTATATAATCCAATTACAAGATAATATACGTGAATTAAGAACTTCTTATGAAGAACTTGTAAATAGAGTAGAACAATATTTATTGAAGATAACAGGGAACGATAAAAAACAATTACTTGAATATAAAGCTGAACTGAAAAACCGTTTCTCTTCTATTAAACTGCAATTACTCGCTCCGTATCAAAAAAGTTTTTATATGCGGTTAACTTCAGAATTAGACGATAGAACATCATGGTTAAATTCATTAATCCATTCCTTATTGAGTAAAAACCTTGATGCCATAAATGATGATGAGGAAGAAATATTATATAGTAAGATAGATAAAATAATTTCTGAGTTTGATAATCTTTGTGAGTTTAGTAAATTAAACATTGATAATTCCAATGAAGAGGCAATAAAGGTAGAGTTAAATTCTATAAATGATTCTTTGAAAAAAGATATTATCAGGATGTCAAAGAAAGAAATTAAAACAATTGAAAAAGTAGAAGAAAGATTTAGAGACGAGCTTCTTAAAACACGTGATAAAAAATTAAGAAAATATTTATTGCTTAAACTGCTCAAAGAGGAATTAGATAGTGACTAAAGTAAAACATGTTTTAGGAATTTCCGGCGGTAAGGATAGTGCTGCTCTTGCAATATATCTCAAAAATAAATATCCAACCTTAGATATTGACTATTACTTTTGCGAAACCGGAAAAGAGTTAGACGAAACTTATGAACTTGTTGAAAAATTAAAAGCCGTTTTAGGGAAAGATATTATAAGGCTTAAAGCAGCTAAAGATATGAACGATGAGGAACAATTTGATCACTTCTTAAAAATATATGGCGGTTATCTCCCTTCATCGAATGCAAGATGGTGCACGCGTAAAATGAAATTGGAACCATTTGAAGAATTTGTTGGTGATGTTCCAACTTTATCGTATGTAGGTATTAGGGGAGATGAAGATCGAGAAGGTTATATTTCGCATAAAACAAATATACAATCCATATTTCCTTTTCGTAGGAATATCTGGAGCGAAGAAATAATTGCCAATAGTCTTACGAACAATAATATTGCTAATATTAGAAGATTTAACTTCTTCAATCATTCCATCTTCCATAAAACATGAATTTATTAAAACAATTAGGGAGCCGCTTTCATTTTCTTATGATAGAAACAGAAAACTTAATGATCTGTTAACTATTAGTATTGCTGGGTTTAATAAAGTTGTATTTGAATTTTTAAAGGAACAAAATTATCCAATATCTTATTTAGAAAGATTATCCTCTACTTGAAAATGAAGATGTTTTAGTAAGAGATGATATTTTTAGAATACTTAGAAGATAGTGGAGTTGGAGTTCCGGAATATTATAAAAAAATTGAATTTGAATTAGATGGACAAAAAGGTTATTACTCCCGCAGCCGATCAGGTTGTTTCTTTTGTTTCTTTCAACAGAAAATTGAGTGGGTTTGGTTATATGAAAACCATACTGATTTATTTTATAAAGCAATGGATTATGAAAAAGATGGTTACACCTGGATGCAAGATGAACGACTTGAAGAATTAATCAAACCAGAAAGAATTAAACAAATAAAAGAATATCATTTAAAAAGAGCAGCAAAAAATTCAAACTCAAAATCTTCTTTCTTGATTGATATATTGGAAGAAGCTGAGGGTGAAGGCTGTGCTGCATGTTTTATTTTAAATATTTAATTGAATGCCATTAAAAAAATTTATAGCAATCAAATTACCTGCTAAGATTGATAAAAATACTGTCGATTTGATTAAAACCACATATTTAAATGCTTCTGATCAAATTACTGATGATGAAATTGAATATATTAACCAAAAGATTGAAAACAAAATAAAAATAACTACTAATAGTGCAACTGCATGGATTGCCGATTTAGGTATTTGTTATAACATTTTATACAAAGTTTTATTAACTAAATATACAATAGAGAATCTTTCTCCAAATGCATATAATTTGATTGCAGCAGCACTTTTTTATTTTATCAATCCGTTTGATATAATTCCAGATTATACTCCCGGTATTGGTTACATAGATGATTTGATTGTGTTAAAAACTTGTTTGCAATCTATTAATAAAAAAGATTTAAGTATAGTACTTGATTTAGCTGAATCAAATGAAACTTAATGATATTTGGCGAAATATCAGTTTAGAAATAGGTTTTTTTACTAAAGAAACTTTTGAAAGTGTTCCCTCTTCGCCAGGAGTATATGCATGGTTTTATCCGTTAAGAATTACGACTAAAGATCCTAAGGAATTTATCCAACAAGTCAATTTAATCTTTAATTATGATTCAATAAATGCGGGTAAACCTATAATAAAATCTGATATCATAAGGAATTGGAGAAAGTTTACCCAATTATTAGAAGTTGATTATACAAATGGAAACATATTAAGTTTTATTAAAGATTGGGAAAAATTTACTAAGGTCAATGAATCGTTTGATAAATTAAGGACTATTATTATGAAAGCTACTATTTTTATGCCGCCTCTTTATGTGGGGAAAGCTAGTAACCTCTACAATAGATGTAGACAACATCTTTCTGGTTCACTAAAAAATGATTTTCATAAAAGATATACAGGATATGCTGAGCGATTAAATATAAAAGCAAGCAGTGTGTCTGATTTATTATTCGTATGTATTAAAACTAATGAAATACCAAGTGAAAATGAGGAAAGGCTAGAATTATTAATTGAAGATATACTTAAAACACTATCCAAACCTATTTATTCAATCTTATAGGATAATTTATGTCAATAATAAATTTACCCCCAGCAATTAATTTCAATCCTTATAATATTATTAAAATTGGTTATTTCGGTGAACTTGGAGAAGGAGCAAATGCTAGAATTAGATTTTTGCAAACTGTGATAAAACCTGAGGAATTGGATGATATTACATTAATTTCTAATATTCCAGGCAGTGCATATTGGGATATTAGGGATTTATTTCAAAGAGATGTTGATGACGAAAGGGTTGAAAAAGATATAATCCCATATTTCAAAGATAAGAACAAAGTTAAATTTTTTAATCCTTTAACATTAATTTTGCTTCCTATGGAAGAAATGGGAAAAGATGCAATTAAGGATATTGAATACATTGATCCGTTAATTCAAGAGGAAGGAGGAATAAAAGTTAATATTTTTGAAAAAAAGGATTTTTATAAATTTAAAATATACCAAGAACCTAACTCATTTGGTCAATTGGAATGGAATGATCATAAATGTTTTTTAGTAGCAATTGATGGTCAGCATAGATTATCTGCAATGAAAAGGTGGAAGCAAGAACCAAAAACAGATTTTTCAGATTGGAGAATTCCGGTTGTTATTTTAAATATATTTAAAGTAGATGCAAAAAAAAGTACAGCTAATCTATTAGAAATTGTTAGAAAAACATTTGTATATATCAATTCAAAGGCTGAAAGAGTACAAAAGGCAAGGGAGATATTACTAAATGATGAAAGTGTAAATGCAATATGTACTCAAGAACTTATTCAATTTTCTCATAATAATGACAACAGGTCTTTAGAAAAAAGGGATGAGTCTATTGTTCCACTCATTTTTTATGATTGGCGTGGAGAATATAAGAATAATATACGTCAATGGGGCCCTGCCGCAATTAAAACTATTGAGGAGATTCACTCGTGGTTTGAGATTTACATATTAGGTTCGGACGGAGACGATTGGCAAGAGACTCAACTAAATTTAGCTGATTTAGTGCCTCCTTTGGAGGGCTTTGGTAAAAATAAAAACCTTTCACATAAAGATGCGGAAACCATTCGCAAACAATTCAAGAAAATTATGCTTGAAGGGATATTACATTTCTTGCAAAATTTTTTACCTTATAAAGAATATATTATGGAATGTCGGAAGATAGAACGAGAAGCTACAGATAGATCTGATAATGCTCAACATGCATTTATGAAACTACGATTTGGGACTCATAATGCTCCCCCTGATCAATTAGATGCAGTTCTAAGTGAATATCGAACTTTGGTTGATAGGTTCGAGGAAGTCAAAGGAGAAATACTTCATGAAATACTCGTAAACGATATAGGCATGAGAGGCGTTATCTTTGCTTTTGGAAAATGTAAAAATGTTTTGGAAAAAATTAAAAATAAATCCTTCGATTGGTTAGAATATTCTAAATTATTCACTGATCAAATGAATGAAATATATAGTGAAAAATGGTTCAAATCTTACGATAAACTGGATTCAAAAAAGAAAAAATTTCTAACATATATTATTTTTGATGATAGTCAGACCATTATTAATTATAGATTAGAACAAGCTGAAGATGCCCTGGGGGCATTAGTTACCTTATTGATATTTATTAAGCTGTGGAAAAAGAAAAAAATCAAAGATGACAACATGCAGACTATATGGGACGATCAATCTAATAATTTAAGAAAACCAATAGAGAAAGGTTTTCGAAAGTTTTATAAATCGAAAGCACAAGAAGAAGGCTGGAAAGGTACTATAGTACAGATTAATGAAGAGGTCAAGAAACGTGCTCAAAAAGATACTAATAAACGTATAAATGATTTATATAGATATTTAGAATTAGATGAAGATTGAAGAAGTTCTTCTTAAAGTAAATCACAAGGAATTGATTTATGCAGTTGGTACAAAAAAGATTGTACAGTTAGAAAAATTACTTAACAGTAAATTGTCTGATTCTAGTCAAGATTTAATAAAAGCAGTTATATCTATATTTGGTCAAACTTTATTTTTTCAATCTAAGATAAGACATCTAATATTTTTTACATTAGAACCTGAAATTCTAAGACATTTAGCTGTTAAATATGCCAAAAAAGTATATGATAAACCGTATGATAATGCTCTTAATCTATCTTTATTACCATGGAAAGTAGGTTCTGAATTTGTTTCTGAGATTGCCGACATATTAAGTTTATCGGAGGAATATCTTCCTTCAAAAATCGATATTAATTTTACAGTCGAGCGTGTTATTCCCAATAAACCTTTTTTTCCACTTCACGACTATCAAGAAGAACTAAAAGAATTATTAATTGCTGAATTAAATTCTAATTCTCGCCGTTTTCTTCTTCAGATGCCAACTGGGGCAGGTAAAACAAGAACTACACTTCAATCAGTTATTTCATTTCAAAGTGAAGAACGATTTTTTGAAAATGAAAAAATTATAATTTGGCTAGCTCACACTGAGGAATTATGTGAGCAAGCAATTGAAACTCTTAAATCTTTATGGGTAAATTTATCTTCACAGCCTATAAAAATTATTCGGTGTTGGGGAAATTATGCACCCATGGCTACAGACATTTCTAGTGGGTTTATTTTTGGGACATTTCAAAAATTTTATGGGCTTCTAAAATCAAATTCCTTTTTACTAGAAATATTAAAGCGGAAACTACGCATTTTAATTATAGACGAGGCTCATAAATCTACAGCTTTATCTTATTCAAAAGTGATTAATTACCTTATGGAAAATATTAATGCTCAGTTGATTGGTTTAACAGCAACTCCAGGCAGAGCAACCCAAGATAGAAAAGAAAATTTGAAGCTCGCTAATTTCTTTAATAAAAAATTGATATCTCCTAGATTTAATAAAAATCCCATTCTTGAACTTAGAAAGAAAGGAATTTTATCAAGACTAAAAAGAAGAATACTGTATACTAAAATAGATATTGAATTAAGGATGGAAGATGAAGTTTATAATGATTTGAATTATGACTTTTCAATATCAACACTAAATAAATTAGCGTCAAATCTAAAAAGAAATAAATTGATTCTAAATTGTATTAGGGATGAAGTTCGAAAAAAAAATCCATGTCTTATTTTTTCTTGTACTGTAGAACATTCAAATATACTTGCAGCAGCATTGAATTATGAAGGAATAAAAGCTTTATCTATTGATTCCAGAATGAATAAAGCGCTTAGAAAGAAGATTATTGATGAGTTTAAAGATGCTAACTTTGATGTATTATTTAATTATGGTGTTCTCTCGACAGGTTTTGATGCTCCAAGAATTAGAGCTGTAATTATAGCTCGACCGACGACGTCTTTGGTTTTATATAGTCAAATGATAGGTAGAGGATTAAGAGGTCCCAAGATGGGTGGAGCTAAAACTTGTAATTTAATTGATATAAAGGATAATGTTAAAAGTTTTGGGCCTATTGACGATGTATATGCTTATTTTGAAAATTATTGGAAGTAAAAATACTTTTAAAAAATTTCTAAATCAAAAAATTAGAATTTTTTCTAACTCAAAATTTTGAGACACAATTTTTATCGAATAATAAAAAATAAACTAATTTTGTTGACACACTTTTATTAATTTATTTAAAACATTAAATACTTCAGCTAAATTATTATATTTTCCAAAGCTGAATCTAAAACTTGATAGTGCTTCTCTATCACTTATTCCTATAGCTTTTAAAACATGTGAAGGTTTGATTAAACTTGAATTACAAGCTGAGCCCTGTGAATAAGCTATATTCTTTTAAAGATTTAATAATAAGAAAAGGATCAGTATTAAAAAAGCAAACATTTGAAACATTAAATAATCTTGATTTATTATGTCCATTAATTTTAATACATTTAGATAAAAGTAATCTATTTTCAAATTCATCTCTAAAATTTCTAATTAATTTTTCATTTTCAACCATGTCTTCAATTGACAATTGTAATGCCTTACTTAAACCTATAACGCCAGGGACATTTAGAGTCCCACTTCTCAGATTATTTTCCTGTCCTCCCCCATGAAAAATAGGCTCAATTTTAATATTATTTTTAATATATAAACCACCGATACCTTTAGGACCATAAAACTTATGACCTGATAAAGACATTAAATCGATACCAAATTCATTTATATTAACTGGAATTTTGCCTACAGCCTGGGTCGCATCGGACATAAATATCGTATTATTTTTATGTGTAATCTCAGCAATTTCTTTAATAGGCTGTATAACTCCTATTTCATTATTTACAAACATTATGAAACTAATATAGTATCTTTTCTTAAGAATTTTTCTAATTCATTTAGATTCAAAAGACCATCACTTTCAACTTGAAGAAAAGTTATCTCAAAACCTTTTGTTTCAAGATAACGACAAACATCCAGAACAGCACTATGTTCTGTTTGGACGGTAATTATATGCTTCCCTTTTTCTGTATAATTTTCAGCTACACCTTTTATTGCTAAATTAATGGCTTCGGTAGCACCAGATGTAAAGATAATTTCATTAGTTTCAGCGCCTATTAATTCTGCAACTTTCTTCCTTGATTCTTTCACAGCATTATTAATAGAAATACCAAATTCATGATTACTAGCCGCATTTGCATATTCTTCGGTTAGATAAGGCATCATTGCCTCCAGTACTCTTGGATCGAGTTTGGTAGTTGCATTGTTATCTAGATAAATTATATCATTCATAATCAATTTTGCAAAAATAGTGCTGAAAAAAATAGAAAAATTAAATATTATCTTTGTTCAATAAAGGGAATAATTAGAATTTATAGTTAGGAAGTATTTCTTTTAATTTCAATCTTAAATTTCTTATTACTATATATTTCTGAACTTTAGTCATATGTTCATATTGATCAATAGCAATATTATAGGAATGATTGTCAGAATTCCATTCAAATACACCTAATAATTCTGATACCCTATTCCCGGATATTCCTATTTGTTTATTAAATGGTACTTTAACAGAGCCTTTAAGGAATTTCCCTTCCCTTTCAATTATATCAAATTTCCAATTTTCAAATTCTATGGCAAAGTTTATTCTTATTTTCTCCTTATTCTTATTATGTATTTTTATATCCTCAAATCTAAGAAAGATTTCATCATCAATATTAGTCTTATACCAATATTTCCTATCTTTACCAAAGCTGCCTTTAATTCGAGGATTTATTCCATTGTTAAAACAAAATTTAAAATATAAATCTTCTAAACGATCATCATGAACAGGTTCATAACCTAGTAAAAAGGAAATAGCACCATTTGTTTCTGTTCCATAAATATGAGAAGATTTATGTGACATAATAGTATTATTATGATAACCAATAAACCTACTTGGTCCAAATTTATAGTTATTATTGTTCCTGATTGCCAGAAAACAAATTCCATTTAAAATAAGAGAATTATAAAAATCTGATTCATTTGCATTATTAGAATTCTTATAATCTTGAAGAGTTTTGAAATTTTTTTCAATGTCTTCCCAATAATCAACTACAAAAAGATGTTTTTTGAATTTTGACATCAGTGATTTTAATAAATTTATTTTTTTTAAAATTTAATTCCATAATCTTATAATAATTATTATGTATTCACTTTAGGTTATTGCAAACGAATCATATGACTATTATTCAATGGTAAATATGTTATGCTATAAAATTAAGAATTTAAGAGAATTTAGGCAAAAGAAATTTTAATTATTTATATGTTTGAGTGAAAATATGCTTCTCCCTTATCGATTCCAATTGATTAAACTTCTGAATAAAATAGAAAGTAAGGAATTGAATATTCTAATAATAAAATATCATAATCTTTTGATTTTTAATAATCTTTTTGTAGTAGCCATTGTAAAATATTTCTACTCAATTATTTTAGATAGAAATAATACCCCCTAGATATATTTTCCTACCAAGAATTAAAACCAAGAACAGTAAGATTTATTATCCTGATTTTTGGGATTCAATTTTCTGAAATTCTTTTTTATTTTGATAATTTTTATGAGATAGTTATATGGTGATTTTCTGTCCTTTTCAAATTCCATATTCTTAATTGTTTTTCTAAATCGGGAAATAGATGGATTTTATTTAGTTACCTCAAATAGTTTGGCTATACTCCAGAAGTCTTTATCTGGAAATTTTATTCCAATAAGATTACAACATGAATCAAATACTGATTTATCAAAAGACAAATTTTGATAAACTATAAAATCAATCCCCCTGAAATAGCTTCTAATTTTTGGCCAGAGCTCACCAAAGTTTGGTTCATCTTTAACCAATTGATACGTAATCCCGTGAATGCTCTGAAAATGGAAACCATTTTGTGGGCGGTTTTATTAAAAATGACTTTTCCGTTAATATTAAATTCTTCTTGACTTTTATTATATATAAACTGCAGGCACTGTTTTTATAAATATTTGCCACTTCAAAAGAAATAACTGTAAAATTCATTGTTTCCCTTTTTTGTTTTTTTTTAACCAACATTAATATGACTTCTTTTTTCTCTTATTATTGTAATTAAACTCTATTTATTCTTAATGTAATGCGAATATGAATATCTTAAGAAAGTAATAAATCTAAAGGTTATTCACTTCTTTAAAAGAAGTCATCATATTTTTAATACGCTCTTTTAATTCTGCCGGTTCGATAACTTCAAGTTTATCCCACCAGCTTATACACCAGGCGGATAGTTTGTTTGTGATCGGCTGCTGTGTGGTTAGTATTAAGTAGTCATTTTCATCAGTATTAATTTCAAATATTTCGAACCATATTTTTGCATTTACTTCTTCTTTGACTTCGGGACTGAATTTGAATATCATTTCATATTTGTTCCCATTGGTTTCAGGAATATTTGCCGTTTTATATCGTTTCTCCGTTACGACTAAATCCCGCATTCTGCTTAAGTAAAAGTATTTTAAAAAAGTTTCATTATCTTTAAATCCATGAAGTATCCAGTTCAAATCTTGTGAAATTAATCTGATAGGTTTTATGGTGTAGTTATGTTCCTCATTATCATTTAATCTTCTGTATTTGAATTTTATTATTCTTCCTTCATTTACAGCTTTTGCGATTAAAACCAGTATTGAAAAATATTTAGCCGGTCCGGTTTTTATAATTGCTTTTGCCTGGTTCTTAAATATATCCGAATTTAACTTCATGGGAAGGTAATTGGAAGATATATCGATTAGATTTTCTTTAGAAGGGGATTCTAAAATTTCAACTTTATTTTTTCTACTATAAATCTGTATTCCGTATTCGCGGAGGGCTCTAATATCTCTGTTTATTGTTATCTCAGAAAGGTTATATATTTCTGCATAATCGGCTTTTGATAGATTTTCTCCATTTAAACATCGGGCAAGGATTTCTGCTTGTCTTTGGAAATCAGGGAGAAAGCATAAGAATGTTCATAACTATTTTCTCAAATCATCTGTATTAATATAAGTTGATATTAAAAGTTTTCCCTGAATCTCTGGTACTTTTCCTCTGGAGTATCGAGAAGGATATTAAAATTCTAAAATCCCAATTTCATTTAAACCAGACATTATATTTCCAGGTATGTTTTGATAAAGACCGTTATAAGTCGGATTAAAATAATCATTAAAATCATGATTTGTCCAGATTTCTTTTTAATTTTTTGCACTTTTTAGTTGTTTTATTAAAGCTTACAATATAGGCTCCGGTTACATTTTTAGATTTTAATAACAACATGAATTCATCATTATTAATTCCGTAATTCCATAACCTCAAAAGAACTATAGGAAACAGCACCTGATTCCACTTTAGGCTTTTAATATTCCGCACCATTAGATAGTCGTTTATATGAATAAAAATATCTGAGAATTCAATGTTACCAGGAAGGAATTTTATTACTTCTTCATTTCTTATTATGTATAAAATATTAAAAAGTTCTGCCGACTCCTCAATTGAACGGTTTGCAATATCCAATCTTTTCTGTCCTTCCCAGAGGAATGGTTTTGTAAGAACTCCAATGGTAAAAATATTTAATCCTCTTAAAACAGAACTTATAATTTGCAAGCTGCCGCTCGCAGTTCCTCCTCCTAAACCTGCAGTTAATACTATGATCTTGACTTCCCTTCAGAAAGCTCGTAATTTCCTTTGTATTAGAATAAGCAGATAATAATCCTTTATCATAATTACCGTTGGTTCCGTTTCCCTGAGTTATTTCTTCTCCAATTTGTAGCGTTTTGATAATATCAGGCAGCTTACTCAATAAATTTTTATCTGTATCTATAACCATAAACTCTGAAGCCCGGGTTCCATTTTTAATCAAACGATAGATTATATTGGCTCCGCTGCCGCCAATGCCCGCTATTTTAATATTAAGTTCGTTCATTAAATGTTTAATTATCTTTTCATGTAAAATTAAGATCTACTTGTCGGGAAATCTTATCATGTGATGATAAAATATTTTTTTTACCACAAGACTCTAAGGGCACTAAGAAGCTCGAAGAAAAATCATTTGTTATCATATGATTTGTAACCATTGAAGTTATTATCTGCAGAGGTGAAAATCTTTAATGACATTTTGTCATAAATGTGTACATACATAATAATAAGGTCATAAGGTAAAATTTTTAATTTGTATCTATGTTACTAAGGTTATTACAAAAAATAAGGTTGGGAAGAAAAAAATTTCACTAAGTCATTGATATTCATTTGGGTCATTTGTAGTCATTAAGTCATTAATAAAAGAAAAGTAAAAAAGGTGAAAATTGATTTTAAGGGGGGAATTTTATAAAGTAGGGGTAAGTATAGGCTCAAGGGAATTTTAAGGGCTTAGAAGCGAAAAAATGGTCTGAAACCTACGCTATTTCGTATGGATTTTTGGAGTTGTGTACCGGGAAATTACAACATTTTTTGGATGCAAACCTGATGCGTGATACTGGTATCCGCTATCCCGCCTCCGGTATCTAAATATTCTGTGCTGCTAAATCTTTGGTGGAAGCAGTTTGTAAACTACCGGTGTAACTAGCCTTGATAATAATGTTGAGCTTATTAATCCTCCTATTATAACTACTGCTAAAGGAGAGATCAAAGGGTTATCTGAAAGAGCTATCGGCAGCATGCCTCCTATAGCCGTTAACGATGTTAAAATTATAGGAAGAAATCTTAACTCGCCTGCTATTCTAATTGCTTCATCAAGGGAATGTCCTTCTTTCCTTAATTGATTTGTAAAATCAACGAGAAGGATCGTATTCTTTACTTCGATTCCTGCTAATGCTATTAATCCGATTGTTGCAACGAATGAAAGTGAATTGCCGGTAAATAGAAGAGCAAGGGCTGCTCCTACAATTCCCAGAGGAATAACGGATAATACTATCAGTATACTCTTGTAAGTTTTAAACTCCAGCAGCAACACTGCTATAAATAAAAATAAAGTTGCAAGTATAACGGTAGACATTCCTCCGAAAGACTCTTCGCGCTGCTCTATTTCACCTCCCAGTTCATAGGTATAACCCCGGGGAAGTTTCATCGCATCCATCTTCTTTTTTACGGCGCTAATTACATTATCATTTAGAAAACCTTCCTTAACAAAGGCACTAACTGATACGGTTCGAATCTTATCCCTATGATTTATAACCGGGGGAGTAGTAACAAATTTTAAAGTTGAAATTTGGTTTAAAGGAATTGCGGTTCCTTTATTATTATTTACATAAAGATTCTTAAAAGCATCGAGGGACTGCAAATCACTTTTTTCTTTTGTCACCAGAATATCATAATTATCGCCTTCCTCATCGGTCATCTTACCGATATCAAGTCCCGATACTGCCAAACGGACATCTTTATCAATATCAGCAGTTGCGATGCCAAGTAAACCGGCTTTATCTTTATTTATATTTACTTCCAGATCAGATTTTAGATTTTTCAACGGATTATTAATATAAATTGTACCATCTGTATTTTTAATAAGATCTTCGATTTTCAGAGACAAAGCTCTAAGTGAATCCAGGTTATCACCAAATAATCGAACTTCAACAGGTGCAACAACAGGGGGTCCTTGCTCAAAATTCTTTACTTCTATTTTAGCACCTGTGTAAGGTGTCCATTTCTTCCTAAGATTCTCAATTAAATTCATTTTCTCAGAGCGTGAAGTACCTTCATTGAGCTGAACAAATATCTGTGAAAAATTTGTCTGTTCATGCCTCTGAAGCACGTTATAATAAATTTGAGGATTCCCTTTACCTACATTGGAAGAAAAATATTTAATTTCAGGGTATTTTTTTAACTGCGATTCAATCTGCTTTGTAATATAATTGGTATAATCAAGATTTGACTGAGACGGAGTATTTATTTCAATTAAAAACTGGGGCTTTTCGGAAGAAGGGAAAAGGCTAAATCCGATTACCGGGATTAACATCAAAGCCCCTGCAAAAATTACTGCTGCTATAATTACTGTAATAACAGGCCTGTTTAATGCTTTATCCAGAATAACCGAATAGGTTTTAGAGATTGCTTTTTTCAAAAGCCTTAAGAAAATATTTCCTTCAGTAGGTGCACTATGCTCTTTTAAAATCCTGCTGGATAGAAAAGGAATAATTGTAAGTGCTACAGCCATAGAAGCAAGCACACTGGCAATAACAGCAGTCGGCAGGCTTCTGATAAAATCTCCCGAACCTCCCGGTAAAAATACTAAAGGCATAAAAGCAATAATTAAAGTCATTGTGCATCCGACAACTGCTTGTGCAATTTGTTTAACTCCTTTTAAAACCGCATCCATTCTTGAGTGACCTTCTCTAAGCCACCGTTCTATATTTTCAACGACAACGATTGAATCATCAACTAATAATCCAAGAGCAACAACAAATCCTACAATGCTTAATTGATTAAGGTTGAATCCCAGAAGATCTATTAACATTATTCCAATGGAAAGGGAAAGGGGGATAGATATCATTACTATAATTGCCGACCTATAGCCTAACGGGAGAAGGGTTAAAGAGACGAGGGCTATTGCTATTAAAAAGTCTTCTCCCAGTTCTCTCAACCTATTATCAACATTTACGGCCTGGTCAAAATTCTGAATTAAATCTATACCGGGAGGGAGAGTTGATTTAAACTTCTCAATAGCCGGTTTATAAACTTTTTGAGCAGCGGTAATATTTTCATTTGGCTTTAAGGCAGCTACTACAAAGACGCATCTATGAGTATTCAACCGGGTTACATATACATTCCTTTCAAATTCGAAAGTGACATCGGCGATATCTTTTAATAAAATGTTTTTACCGTTAACAGAATATACAATAGTGTTTTTTACTTCATCAACATTTTTATAACTGCCGCTTGTTTGAATATTAAATGCCTGGGTACCCGCATCAACACTGCCACCGGGAATATTAACAGATTCACTTTGAATACTTCCCAGGACAGCATTCAAAGGGATATGCATCTGACTCATCTTATCAATCTTCAATTCAACTCTGATCATTTTATCAGGGAGCCCATTAATTTTAACGTTCTTCAGCATAGGCAGCTTTTCCAGCTCATCCTTAAAATTCTTAGAATATTTTTTTAATTCATTAAAAGGTGCATTTTCCGAAACCAGTGCTGCTTGAATAATATTTACATTTGAAGGAAGCCATTTTTGAACATCAATACTATAAATATCCTGAGGCAGTTCGCTGTGCATATTGTTGACTTCCCTTATAACTTCCTGGTATTTTTCATCGATATTGACACTATGCTGATAGACAACCTCTACAACAGCCAGTCCGTTTTGAATAGTAGTTCTAATATGCTTAATATTTTCAAGAGAAGACATCTTTTGCTCAAGCGGTTTAACTACGAGTTCTTCCAGATCCTTCGGACTTGTACCCGGATAGACAACCACGATAGAAAAATCGGGTTCGCTTAATTCAGGATCTTCCGAACGGGGCATATTGATTATCGTTGATACTCCGATAATAACCAGCACTGCTGCAACCAGCATTGTCATCTGGGGAAACTTTACTGCATATTCCAATAGTTTCATAATTTACTCAACTATTTGTTGTCTATTTTTATTTGTGAATTATCATTAAGATATGCACTGCCTGAAACAATCAGATATTTATAATTATCGAGACCATGATTTATTAAAACGGTATCTTTTTCGAGATCAAAAATGTTTACTTTTACTTTATTTGCTTTCTCGAGATCATTTGTTACGAATACATAGCCTTCATTTCCATCCCCTTCGATTAAAGATTGATAAGGTGCCGCCCACATTTCAGAGACATATTCCGGAAATATTTCCGCTTTACCGAACAATCCGCTCGCAATTTTAACAGAATGATTATCTTTAATTTTTAATTCGATAAAAAACGTTCCCGAATTGGGATCAACTCCTTCCGATTTGCGCAGTACATAAGCTTCAATATTTTCAGATGGATTGATATCGGATTGAACTAGCGCTTTATCACCGATTTTTACAATAGACCAGTCATGATCACTTATTCCTGCCTTCAAGATCCAGCCGTCTTCTGCGGCGCCGTTTGTTTGAAATACAGGGGCACCCGGGCTGACAAGCTGCCCGTCATTTACATATTTTTTCAGAATATATCCATTGTCGGCTGCCCTTATTTCAGAATGGTTTAGATTATATTTTGCGATAGTCAACTGCTCAAGGGCGACGTTCATCCCGGTTTTTGCATCCTGCATTTGCGATAGGGTGGCAACGCTGTCTTTGTAGAGATTTTGTGCCCTGTTAAAATCCCTGGAAGCTTTTTCATAGGCTGAATTAGCCTGGGAAACCTGTGCCTGTATTTCATTTAGCTCAAGTACTGCAAGCAATTGACCTTTCTTTACCCGATCACCTTCGTTTACTAAGATTGATTTGATAATCCCGCCTGTCTTGAAAGAAAGATAGGTTTCATCGTTAGTTGTAAAAATCCCGGATACATTAATTGCCTTATGAACTTTTTCTTTTTTTAATTTAATAACCTTTACCGGGATTTTGTCTTCGGTTTTTTGTGTCTTTTTTGAAGAACAACCGGAATAAACGATCAGAGATAAAATTAATACCGGGAGAAGTATTTTGATTTTCATATTTCAACTCTTTTTTTATTGTATTCTTAATAACCAATATTAATTACCGCCGGATTGACCGGCAGCAATTTCACGTTCATAATCTGCAAGAGCTATTAGGATTTTGTAGGTATTTATATTCAGCATTAACGAAGCCTGGGTTAACTGTGACCTGGCATCAACTGTTTCAATAAAGGTATTTACACCTTCTTTATAACCTTTTGTGATTAGCCGTTGATAACCTGCGGCTGCTTTATATTTTTTTACTGCAGTAGAATAATTTTGCTTAGCTGCAATTAAATTATTACGGGCAACCGATTGGCTGAGTCTTAGATTATTTCTTGTTTGATCAAGTTCGAGCTGAATATTTTTAAGGTCAAGTTCGGCTTCATCGACTTTATAACTATTTCTAAATGCTTCAAATACCGGGACGCTGAACTGGAAACCAAATAAATAATATCTGGAATCAGGACTATAGTTCCATAATTGGTCTTGAGCCCCGAGATCTAGAAAGGCATTTACTTTAGGAACCCAATACAGTTTTTTCATTAGCAGCGCAGATTCATTCATATCTTTCCCGGTCTCAAGCATCTTCAATTCTTCTCTTCCGGATAGATCATAATTGCCGGATAATATCCGGTTTACTTCGGATAATTTTAATTCAATATTATACGAAGTATCAATATCAGCATCCTGATTTTTATTTAGGATGAAATTAAAGTAATGCCCGGCATTTTGAACTTGATTTTCTGCTTCAACGATTTTGGAATTTACATCAGCGATTTCACTTTCGGATCTAAGGATATATACCGGCAATCCTTTACCATTTTTCAAAAGAGATTCATTAACCCTTTTCCCTTCCTGTGCAACATTCAAGGCATTCATGTAAATTTTCTCTGCCGAGATTGCGCTCAGATAATTATAGTAAGCAGTTTTAATATCTTTGACCAATTCTTTCTTATATATATCAACTTCATACTCCTGCAGATGCACTTCATTACTTTGTATGCTATGGTTGATAATCAAATCGGTGTTCAAAAGCGGCATAGTAGTATGCAGCTTTACATCGTAGTAATGGAAGGGGAAGAAATTTATTTTCTCATTTGCAAGCTGCGGAAAGCTGCTGCTTTGAGTCAGTTGATTTAAGGTGGTATAAACCGGATTTAATAAATCACCTATCGGGATAGGAATATTCCTTCCACCCTCGCCGCTGGTATAATCTCCTTCAAGATTAATGGAAGGGAAAAAATAACTAGTTGCGGTTTTAAGTGAATAGATTGCTTTTTCAAGAGAGATTCTCTTTTGCTTTAAGACTATGTTATTCGAAATACCTTCTTGAACATATTTGTCAAGTTGATTTTGTGCATATATCTTTCCGGCAGTAAAGGGATATAGGAATAATAATATCAAACAAATCGAAAATGGTTTTAATTTCATATTTGTATTTTATTATGTTATTATTAAATAATTTAATAAACGATATATATTCATTGAACAACGTTTAGTATATATTCAAAAAATTTTATTTAATTATCTCACGTAAAATGCTTTGTGTTTTTTCGATAAGTTTTTGATTATCCTGAATATTTAAGTTTTTCATTGCAGAACCTCTTCGAATTAAAAGTGAAGCAGCACCATGAACGGCTGACCAGAGAAAAAAGGCTATTGATTCAACATCTTGAGTTTTAAACATACCTGCCGCCTGGCACTCGGCAACATTTCTTTTTAAGAGATCATATGAGCGTATGCCATGTGTCCAATCCCGGTCCTCTTCTTTACAAATACGCTCGATCGTTTCTCTCATAATAAACATAATATCATAATATTCTTGATTTTCCAGAGCGAAATGGATGTAAGCATCGCCATGGGCCAATAATCTTTCGCGGGGATCATTTATACCCTGAACAGAAAGTTGTTTCTGATATAGAATACCGAAGCCTTCCACGTGCAATTCATAAAAGATAGAGTCTTTATCCTGAAAATAAGTATATATTGAACCAGGGCTATACTCTATTTTATCTGCAATTTTTCTAATTGAAACTCCGTTATAACCTTCTTGAATAAAAAGCTCCATAGCGGCATCGAGAATTATTTTTCTCATTTCAGCTTTTTCTCTGTCTTTTCTTTCCTGAATTCCCATGTTTCCTTTATTTGATAAATTATTCATTGTTAATCTAATGAACACTGTTCAATTTATCAAGCGATGTTTAATTTAAACTTAAATTTTGTTTTGAAGAGTACAGTTCTTTCCCTTCATCAGGCTGTTTTTACAGTCTTTGCTTTTTCAATTTCTCTTGAAATAATATTCTCTTTGAGTTCAATAAGTCCGCCAAGAAGTGTAATAAGCAAACTTCTAAAAAAAAGGAGGAATGAAAGTGCAAAAGCTACATTAGGCATAATTCCGAAACGGCCTAAAATAAAAACCAATGTAGCTTCCCTAATTCCTAGCCCAGCAAAGGAAAGGGGAAACATGGTGGCGATAGTTGCTGCGGAGCTTGCCCATCCTATTATCCAGATGCTTAAATTTAATATTCAAAGATCTTGCAAAACAAAAAAGAGAAATAATTCCTATTCCATGATATAAAAAAAGCAGACCTGTAATTTCCAGATGATCTTTTAAGCGTAAATTCTGAAATTGATGCAAGGCAGCTATAAATTTACCGACTGACTTAGTTACAATATTCGGTAAAGGCAGAAGCGCAAAAATTCTTTCAATAAAATTTAAACCGGATCTATTCAACAAAATAAAATAAAGTAAGACCATAGAAGAGAAAATTAATACCAATACTATTAAAAGCTTATTATTGCCTATTGAATAAAGAACCGGGAATGAAAAGATAATGCCGATAAATACTGTAATTAAAATTTCAAGGAAACGGTTAAATACAACTACTGCCGCTGCTGTAGATTTATTACCATGCTTTGAGAATTTATACCACTTAACTGCTCCGCCTGCAATAGTTCCGGGAAGAAAAAAACTTATAAAAATTAGTCGTTAGATGTATCTTTAAAATTTTAAATGTCGATAGATTAATCCCCTGTATTTTTGTAAGATACCGGGTTTCAAAGGCAGAGAAATATTGTATGGGCGCAGCTAACATTATCCCTATTATAACTAAAAGAATCTCCGCCGATTCAATTGAAGATAATATTTCGGAAAAAGGAATAACTGTAAAAAGATAAAACAGAAGTATTCCCGAAATTATAAACTTTAATAATATAGATATTTTTCTTTTCAATCAGGTTGAATATTTTCAAATTTGTTCCGCATAAAAGAAGGACTTTCAAATAATTTAAGATTTTCTTTTAAATGATTTATTGATCTTGTACCAATTATTAAAGTAGATACTTCCGGATATTGAAGAATAAATCTAACTGCGGCTTCTCTTAAATTTATTTTGTCAAGTTCTCTTTTCAAAATTTCCAATTTAGCTTTATCATGATCTTTTTCTATTGAGTAAAACCCTGTTTTTATATCGCCATTTTCTGTTAATAATCCTCTTGCTAATGGGACACGTGCAATTATTACTTTTTTAATATTTCCCATAAAAGGAAATAGTTTAGAAGCTGCTTCACTTTGAATTATATTAAATTTAACCTGTAATACGGAAACATTAGGAATATTTAAACATAAAACCGCATCTTCAATACTACCGGCTGACACACCATAAAAACGAATTTTACCCTCAACCTTTAGTTTATCAAGAAGAACAAATATTTCTCCCTCTATTAATATTTTTGATGGCGGATTATGCAATAAGTAGATATCTATATAGTCGCTTCTAATTCTCTTTAAACTTTTTTCAATAGATTGAAGAATATGGCTGGAAGAAAAATCCTGCTTTTTTTTTGAAATTTTCTTAATTGATCTTTTAAAAGGTTTAATAAACTTCCTGGAACTGCCGAGAAAAGGTACAAAGCTTTTTGCATAAGTGCTTAAAGATGATGGAAGAAAACCTACTTTTGTTGAAATGATAACTTTATCTCTCTTTCTCTTGAACGCCTTACCGATCAAACTCTCAGAATTTCCAAAGGTATAGGTATCGGCAGTATCAAAAAAATTAATACCGCTTTCAAAAGCATAATCGAGAACTCTTAAAAATTCATCTTCTTCACCATAATTAAAAACTGAATTACCAAGTGAAGAACATCCTAAACCAAGTTCTGAAACTTTTATATTTGTTGAACCTAAGCTTCTATAGCGCATTCATTTTCTATCATATCTGTTAAAACCTTACCATCCATATCTATAGAAACAGGAATATCAAAATATCGAAGAATGGTGGGTGCAATATCCATTATATTCCTTTCTTCAAGTTGTTTCGGAGCTTTTATCTCTTTCCCAGCAGCAATAAGAAAGCCGTAAGTCCGATGTGCACCTGAACGCTTATCGGGTAGTTCACCTGTGACTGTACCAATCCTTGGGGAATAAAGAGAGCTGATAGGATATTTACCTTCCCATTTAATTACAATGTCCGGAAGATTATTGATATATTCTCCGTTATACATGTCTTTTACTTTTATAACTTCTTTTACTGCTTTTTTACCAGTAGCCGGATTTATTAATTCGAGGAAAATATTTTCAATTTCCCGGCATAGATCATCATATTCTTTTCCTGGTTTAACTATTCCACCCGGTTCACGACCGGCTAAATTCATTCTTATTGTACCTGTATAATCAGATGGTACGGGGAAAGCTTTGCTATATTTCCAATTATTCCCCATAGTTAAAAATTTTCTAGTCCAGCTGTCCCATATTTTAGCCGGGATTACTTTTTTTGCTCTTTCAATTGCTTCGGAAGAAACAATTGATTCAACTTTTTTTATTGCATAAGGTCCCCATCTCTTTGCAGGAGAAATGGAATTTAACAAATTTTTATTGTTTTCATTTTTTCCATTAACTCCTAATCCTGTTCTTTTCAATATTTCAGGTATCAAATGCTGACCGGAATAATTAGGACCCATACCTGTATTGGAAAATATTAAATATAGAGCATCGGGGAAAAGCTGAATAATTTCATTTATTGATATTATCTACTTCCTGATATATTTTAAGGATTGCATCACCGCAGGCTTTGGAAATCTCAGAATCATATAGCGGGTTTGTCTTGTCAGTTAAATGCCAAAAATAATGACCGACCCAATGCATTTCGGCATAACCGATAAGGAAAAAATCCCAGCTATCTTTTTCGAGCAGCCATTTTACAATATCTGTTCTGGTCTTTACACCATCTAAAAGCCTCTGCATAAGACTTTTCCATTCATTCAAATCGGCAATAACTTTTTGATACCATCCTTCAAGCGGATGATGTCCGAATTTACTAAGTACTTCTTTCAGTAATTCCGGGGGCTGCGATGATTGTTTAAAGTTTAATCCCTCTGCTCCCCAGCCTATTAATTGAACACCGTCAAAATCTTTTATAAGGTAAATTGAAGGAATATCGAGGACAGCAGATTTAATATTTGCATCGCTTAGGTTTTTCCAGAAAAAAGGATAGCCAATTTCATCAGCATATTTTTTAACTATTTGGTAAGATCCGTTTTTTAACTGTCTGTGATAAAATCCCATCCCATGTTTGGCAGGAGAAACACCAGTATTAATTGATGCCCATGTAGCTCCGCTGGATATTTCTGTTGATGACATCAATTTACGCCACGAACCGATTTCCAAAAGCCTGGAAAAAGTGGGGAGTTTTCCTTCTTTTGTCCATTTAAGGATCAGATCAATTTCTGCCGCTTCTAATCCTATGGCTATAACTTGTTTTTTATTCTTCTCCATTTTTACCTAAAGATTTTGTTTATTTAATTTTGCCGATGGTTTAATATTGTTAATTCCAATCACGAACCCTTTGAAATGTTCCAAAATAATTTCTGCATTTCCATTAAAGATTAATTTTAACGCAAGAATAGATGCATGAAAAGGAAGACAGGCTAAACAGGTTATTTTCTGAAATAAATTTGTGTTATTTCTTAAAAGGAAAATGTAATTTTTAATCTTACTTTTTTCATAAATAGGATTAGGTTTTCTTCCCAGTTTCGTTCCTTTATGAATTAAAACAGCATCAAAACAATAGTAAGAGAAAAAGCCGTGTTTTTTTGCTTTAAGACAAAAATCAACATCTTCCCATCCATAAGGAGAATAGTTTTTGTCAAAACCGCCGATCAAATTAAACAAATTTCTCCTGATCATCATAGCAAAAGCTCCGCATGCATCTGTATAGCCTGAACGGCTGTACTGACTATCGTCATCTTTACCACTCCCTACATCATGTATTGATCCGTTAAATAGATTTACATATATACCGGTGGACATAATTTTTTTAAGACTTAGATCTGTAAAAGCTTTACCGCATGCTATTCCGACCTGTGGATTATCTTCAAAAAGTTCAACAAGATTTTTTAAGTAATATTTATCAATTAAAACATCATTATCAAGAAAAAGGAGATAATGATAGTTGAAATTATTTTCCGCATACCGCCACCCTGTATTTCTCCCTTCTACAGCGCCTACGTTGTTTACACTCCTAATAAGATGAACATCAGGATATTCAGATTTTACCGAATCAGCAGAACCATCATCTGAAGCATTATCAACAACTATGATTTTGTAGTTTATATAACCCTGGCAGCAAACGCTTTGAAGGCATTCGAGAAGATCATTCTTCTTATTATGATTGAGAATAACAACAGCTACAAGATTTTTTATATCTTCAATTTTGCCCGGCATAAATCTCTGGATATTTAAAAGGATTTGAAGAGATAATTCTTGAATAAACATCAATATGTTTTTGTGTAGTATGGCTCCAGCTAAATTTATCTTCTACTCTTTTCCTTGCCTTTATCTGAAGATTATTTATCAATTTTCTATCACTCATTAATTTGTAAAGAGACTCTTTAATGGCATTTGAGTTTTTAGAATCAACCAAAATAGCAGAATCCCCAACAACTTCTGCGCAGCCGTTATCGTTTGTAGTAATAATAGCCATTCCTGAAAGCATTGCTTCAAGAAGAACCACCGGAAAATTTTCCGACTCGGATGTAAATACAAAAATCTCTGATTCTTCATAAAGCTTTTTTAACTCATCAGATAGATTGTCCACGTATCCTAAAAAGTTAATATTAAGATGATTCTGTTCTGAAATACTTTTTAAAGTATTTAAATAAGGACCGTCGCCCACAATATTAATTGTATAATCATGATCTAATTCTTTAACAGCCTCAAGAAAATATTGCACTCCTTTTCGTTCAAACATTCTTGTAACTATGAGAATTTGTTTTTTCTTGACCGTATTTGATGAGAATTTGTTCAACCCTATACCATTAGGGATAATAACAATTCTCAGTGCGGGATTGATTCTTTTTACAATAGCTTTTAAATTTTTACTTGGTAGAATTATTTTTTCTGCTTTTGAGGCAACTTGCTTCCAGAGCGGCACAAGAAATTTATGGAGCAGCTTAAATCTATCAGGATTATATCCCGGCACATCGGAACCATGAGCTGTTAAAACATACGGGATCCCCTTTATAATTTTTAATAGCAGAGCTAAAATTCCATCCGGGAAAATAAAATGAGTATGATTTAAATGATATTTATTCTTTTTGGAGTAATTTTAAAATTAGCGGAAAAGCTGAAATAATATACGAGATATTTCAGGGTAAGTGCATATGTTATGGTTCAATCTTATGCATTTAACTCAATATATATTTATATTTCCTATTTTCTGAAACTCCGGAAGATTTTTGTATCCCATAGTTACAAGATCAATATGATGACCCTGCATTGCCAACTCTGATGTTAACCCTTCAACCACTTTCGCTCCGCCGCCGCCGATCGGAGGATACTCATAGCATAACAATAATATTCTCATACTTTACTCTTTTAAATCAGATTTGACTTTAAAGGAAAAATTAGAAATTTAGAAATTTTATTAAATTTATTCGATTCTGAATTCGTTACTTTAATATTAGAATCAATCGGTATCTTAATAAAAGTAAATAACATTTCGGAAGTGATGTTTATCAAGTTATGGCATTATTATTACAGTTGATGTGAGAAGGAGCATGAAAATTTTTAAAGTAAACTCAGAAATAGGGTTAAAGTAATTTGAAGGGTTTTGAAGCGAAAAAATTGCCTAAATCCTATGCTATTCGTAGAAATATTTTGAGTTGAGTTATGAAATTATGGTACATTGCAACGTTGGATAAAGAGACTGTGTGAAAAGTCAGGAAAACCGTTAAAACGGTTAACAAATGTTTCGTTTTTGTTTCATTTTCCAACGGTTAAAACCGTTGGTTAATGATATTCACACAGTCTCTTGACATCTTTCGATTGTTCCACCTAATGTCAATTGACCAATGACAGGTTTCATCCTTCACATAGAAGCATCCACGAAGTGCCGAATTTATCGCGGAGCATTGCAAAGCGGGAGGCGAAAAATGTTTTTTCCATTTTCATAAATATCTCACCTTCCTCTGAAAGCAGTGCATAAAGTCTTTCTGCTTCCTCAATACTGCTAACCGTAAGACTCAAGTAAGCGCTTCGCATAGGTTCCGCATTAGGAATATCTGCTCCCATCAGAATCGAGCCGCCGATTTCTATACGTGCATGCAGAATATCATTCTCCCGTTCTTTAGGTACATTGGAGGAATCCGGCAGCTCCTTGAATGTGCTCATCGATGTAATCTTTCCGCCAAGATGCTTTTCATAAAATTCAAATGCCTCTTTGCAATTTCCGCGATAATTGACATAGACGTCAAGCTTCAGTTTATTATTTTTAGCCATAAGAATTATCCTTTTTATTTTTAATTCATCTGTTATAATTTAAATTTATTTGTAATTTGTCCTTTGCCATTTGGAATTTCATCGTTCCATTCCTCAAGATACTGTGTGAAAATAACCTCAAAACCGTTAAAACGGTTAATGGAAGTTTAATTTATGCTTCATTTCCAACAGTTAAAACTGTTGGTTAATGATATTCACACACCCTCTCCACCATAGTCCATCTTTATTCTATGTATTCTGCAGCTCTTCAATATCAAGCTTTTTCATTTTAAGAACTTTCTGCATAACTTTTTGAGATTTTTCTTTGTTGCTCAAAAGTTCACCTAAATTAGCAGGAACGATTTGCCATGATAATCCATATTTATCCTTCAGCCAGCCGCACATTTCAGCCTGCGGCACTGCGGAAAGCTTATCCCAGAAGTAATCAATTTCTCTTTGTGATTTGCAGTTAACAACAAAAGAAACTGCTTCATTAAAATTAAATTTATGTTCACGTGTACTATCCATTGCTGCGAAAATTTGCCCGTCAAGCTTGAAATCCGCAAACATTATAGTTCCTTCCTTTTCAGGCTTTTGGTCAGGGCCATAGCGGTTAGCACTAATCAGTTTAGATTCATTTGATGTTATACCTGAAAATATTGAGGTATAGTAGTTAATTGCTTCTTCCGCTTTACCACTTATATTACCTGTAAATATTAGGGTAGGAATGATTGTCTGGTTAAAATCACCCGATGACTGAATTATTTGCCATGATAATCCATACTTATCCTGAATCCATCCGTACTTTTCGCTGAAAGGATATTTATCAAGCGGCATCAATGCCGTACCTCCTTTGGATAATTTATCCCACAATTCTTGAACTTCATTTCCGGTTTTGCAGTTGACAATGAATGAAACGGAAGGATTAAATTTAAATACCGGTCCGCCGTTTATTGCTGTGAAAGACTGTCCAAAAAGTTCAAAAGCTACAGTCATAACCGAATCTTTAGGTCTCCCGGCAGCTTTTGAACTTGCCTCAGTATACCGGGTAGTAGCTTTAATCTTTGAATCCTTAAATGTAGAAACATAAAAATTAACCGCTTCTTCGGCATCATCATCAAACCATAGGAACGGACTTATTTTCTGCATGATCTTCTCCTTTAATTTATTAGATTTTAGTTTAATTCTGTTATCATTTACTGTAAATATACCCCTCATATTCAAAATGTGAAATACTTAATTACGGCAAAGTGGATGGTCAAATGCGACAGGGACGGGAATTGGAATGATAGAGTTTTGGAATGTTGGAGTGATGTATGAGTAAAAAGCCGAACAGTCATTTGTCATTCGTAGACATTCGATAGTCAAATGATAGTCATATAATTGTCATTTGATAGTTTTTGCATTGCATAATAAGTTAATTCAATTTAAGTTAAATTGTCAGAATTAAAAAGTGGGTATTATGGGGCCTAATCTAAAATTTAGATTAACCAAATATAAGTTATAAGGGATAATCTATGAGATACTTAATGGTTTTTTCGGTACTATTAATTTTATCCTCATGTACAGAAAGAAATAATCCGGTTGGACCGGTATCTTCAAATGATATTACAACTCCCGTCGATTCGATTGACCTTTATCCGGAAAGCAGTAAAATTATTGAACTCACAATAAATTCTGATAGTTTAGGTTATTCACAGATTTTATTAGAAGATAATAACTACGAATATTTTCTTATCAACGGCATCTGGATCTCTGATTTAAAAACAAAAAAAGTAATGGTAGTCTTTTTGGGGAAAAAAGAAATGTCAGAGGCTGAGACTGCATTATTGACTATTAAAATTGGAGAAGAGAAATATAAGGTACCGGTAAAAGTATTCGTACATGATTTTAATTTTGTAGGAAGATTAGAAACAAATATCTCAACCGATTCACTCTTTATACCAAAAGGGTCAAATTTTCTCTTAAAAATTACATGCAAGGATACATCAAATAAAATTATAGCAAAATCTCAACTGTATAATTTAGGTTTAGGATATTTTTATAGTTTGGATCAAAACAATGATAACGAAAAAATTGTTGTAACGAATATTTATAAAGATGATATTTCTTATTATTTTCTGATTTCGGTTCTGACCGATATTACACCCGGGTATGAAGATAAATTTTTAGATTTTACATTCCGTATAAGTACTAAAAGTATCACATTCCCCATAAAAATAATTTATTGATAGCCTTAAAACGTGAAGTTCACCTTCAAGGTGAGCCTCACGTTTTAGGGACATTCGCATATTATCGCATGGTCATTCCCTTGAGTGATATTTAAAGCACCTTTTCTATAATAATTCATAAAAGAATAGTGTTTGAGACTATTAAAAAACCCGGGTTAAAAAAATAATACCATTTCTCTGAAGAGGCTGTGTGAAAATACTTAAAACAACCTCACCCCCGGCCCCCTCTCCTTAGTAAGAAGAGGGGGAGGTACCGGACTGGAATCCGGTAATATGCTGCTTATTTTAATATTTGCTAATAATTATTTTCTATTTATATTACAGCATATACCCATCATGACATTGTAAGGCTTAACCCGGAAGCACAGAAAATTTATTGTTAGGAATCGGATATGGAAATTCTGGACAAACAAATATTACAATGGTAACCATTGGAAAGTTTTTTTGGATGAAAAAGGATTATAATTGTTTAAAGTATATATGTTGAACAAAAAGAAAATAATAGCCCAATACGAACAAAGAATTCTTCAGCTGGAAGATAAGGTTAACAACTATCAAGCGGCTGTATCGGAGCTTAAAATATTAAATGAAATTGCAGTTGAAGCCAACAAAACAGCCGATGTTAACGAAACTCTGAAATTAATATTAAATAAAGGCGTAAGCTTTCTAAATGCAGAACACGGAGCTATTCTTCTGGTCTCGGATAATAATGAAGTATTAGAAACTTTTATTAAGCAGGCTAAAAATAGCAGGGTAAATGATAAGCCGCATATCGGTGATTATATTACAGGCTGGATTCTACTAAATAAAAAATCCTTAATAATTAAAGATTTGAATTTCGATAATAGATTCACAGCTAGTAAAGAAGAAAGAGAGACAATTAAAAGTTTAATTTGTTCCCCTATATGGTTTGAAGGTAAGATTATCGGGGTTTTACAAATGATAAATAAATTAACCGGTCAGGGGGGACAATCTTCTTTCTCTGATGATGATCTTACTCTTCTTTCTATCATATGCACTCAAACGGGTCAATTAATAAAAAATTCAGAGCTGCAGCAAATGAATTTTGAAAAGAAAAAAGAGGCTGAAATTGCTAAGATGGAAACTGAGAAATTCCAGGAACTTGACAGGCTTAAATCAAATTTCTTCACTAATATATCACATGAGTTTCGGACGCCTCTATCCCTAATCCTTGGTCCTGCAGATAAAATCTTATCCGGCAAATCAAATGATATAACAAAAGACGCTACTATTATCAAAAGAAATTCTAACAGACTTATGCAGTTAATAAACCAGCTGCTTGATCTTTCTAAGCTCGATGCAGGAAAACTTAAACTTGAAGCATCAAAGGGAAATATAGTGTCTTTTGTAAAGGGAATCTTTTTTTCATTCGAATCCCTTTCTGAAGAAAAAGATATTACTATGAAGATAATTCCCCAAAAGGGAAATATTGAAGTTTATTTCGATAAGGAAAAAATGGTTAAGGTGATTTCTAATATTCTCTCAAATGCTTTTAAGTTTACCCCTAAGGATGGGAGGATAACGGTAATTATAAAGGAGGAAAGTGTAAGTTCAAGTGTAAGTGCAGGTTCAAGTGTAGGTTCAAGTTCAAGTCAAAGCTTTGTAGAAATAAAAATAAGAGATACAGGTATCGGGATACATCAGAATGAAATACCGAAGCTTTTCGATAGATTTTATCAGGTTGATTCTTCATTTACAAGAGAATATGAAGGGAGCGGTATTGGTTTAGCTTTAACTAAGGAGTTAGTTGGGCTGCATCACGGATCCATTACCGTAGAAAGTGAACCTGGTAAATTTACCGAATTTACTATATCTCTACCTCTCGGGAAAGAACACTTAAAAGATGAAGAGGTACTTGCTGAAGATAAGGAAATTGAAGAGAATCTTACCCCCTATAATGATTTAGATTCAAAGGATTCCATTCTTTCGGATTCTTCTTCAAGGATTCTTCAGAATGACCTTATAAAAGATGATGAGAAAACTGTTATTCTTATTGTTGAAGATAATTATGATATGAGAGAATATATTAAAGATTCTTTAGGCAAAGATTATATTTTTGACGAAGCTATAAACGGAGAACAGGGAATAAGAAAAGCCGTAAATACTATTCCGGATCTTATAATAAGCGATATGATGATGCCTAAAATGGATGGAAATGAATTAACTAGAAAATTGAAGTTTGATGAGAAAACATGTCATATACCGATTATTTTATTGACTGCTAAAGCAGAGCATGAAAGCAAAATTGAAGGATTAAAAACCGGCGCTGATGAGTACCTTACTAAACCCTTTGATATACAAGAACTCCGTGTAAGGATTGAAAATCTAATTAATCTAAGAAGAAAGCTGCAGGAGAAATTCGGCAAGAGTGACAATATACTTAAATATAAAGGAGAAAAAGCCGGCAGCATAGATGAAAAGTTTATGAACAAAGTTATTGAAGTCCTGGAAAAACACTTCACGGGAAGAGGAATTTAATATTGAGGAATTATCTTCGGAAATCGGAATGAGCAGATCACAAACTTATAGAAAAATAAAAGCCCTTACGGGGAAATCTCCAAGTATTTATATGAGAACGCTGCGGCTATTGAAGGCAAAAAGTTTAATAGAGAGAAATGTAGGAAATATCTCGGAAATCGCTTATTCGGTCGGCTTTTCTAGTCCTGCCTATTTTACTAGATGCTTCAGGGAAGAATTTGGTTATCCGCCGAGTAATCTGGTTCTTTGAGTAAGCTGCTTTTTAATGGAACGCTGATTTTTATGATTCTTATGATTAATTATGAAGGTTAACCTTTCTCTTATTTATCTTATCTATTTATAAAATTTCTCGCTTAATATATCTTTAATTTATTCATTTTCAGCGAATGCTACATAAGTTCAATTCTTATGCTACATAAGTTCAAGTAATAACTTTTTTTTAAAAGTATATAACCCATGGTTAATATTTAGCGCCTCCCTTCTTTTATTTTATTTCAGCCGCAATTTTTAACAAAAAGGAGCGGCAAAATGAAAATAACCTATTCTCTGTATGTTTTATTACTGGCTATCTCTCCTTTATTTAGCCAGAATAATTTCCCGGCAGGCAGTGTTAGTCACGGGGTAATTCTTCCATCAATTGGAACGGTAAATACACTCATTATCTTCGCCCAATTTCCAGATGATAATTATGACACTTCAAATGTTTTATGGCCTAAAGGTAAGGCTCCTGCCGATGAAGATAAATGGATTAGCGAAACATGGACTGATAATCCGGTTCAGGGTTCATTAACTCATTACTTTAATGATATGTCTTTTAATAAATTCAAGTTTATAGGAAAAACAGTCTCTGTTATTGCACCTCATACCAGACAATGGTATTTAGATAGTAGTCTGAAACGAGGTGATATTCAAAAAGACATAATCCTTCAATTGAATAAGAAAATGAATTTTGCTGAATTCGATAACTGGAAATGGGTTGCCGATTACAAGCAGGCAAATCAACCGGATGGTATGATCGATATGATAATTTTTATCTGGAGAAATATTGCAAGGGAATTACCTGACGAAAATTTAATTAAAACAAAATTAGAATTCTCAAATGATATTGCAACTTTAGGAGGATTTAAAACCCCTCAGAGTACTTACAACTATGTATTTACTGTTGATAATGGTTCAAGGAAAGTGAATACAATTTATTCAGGTGTGACCATAAGAAATTATCTTCCCGATAGAAATATTACATTTAAAATTGTTGTACATGAGGTCTCACATTACCTTTTAGGTGATGAAAGTTACCATAGCGGATTCGGCTTTTGGGGCATGCTGCCCTCATACGGAATTAAAAGTATTGTTGCTAATTCTTTTGAAAGATCACAATTGGGATGGATTAAATTAAAAAATATCTCCGGCCGCTATATGCGAACGATTTCCAGTATTAAACTTTCAGATTATGCTACAACCGGTGAGGCTGTTAGCCTTGAAATTGATTCCTCATCCGGGCAATATTTTTATATAGAGAACCACCAGGATATTTCTTATTGGGAAACACAGTTCAAATTGGGAAATATTGAAAAAGGTCTGTATGTTATTAGAAAAGATCGCTTAACTCCTAGCAATTCAAATGATAACCCGGCTTCGGCTAATATGAGACTAATACCTGCAAGCGGCAGATTCGATTGGGATGTGGAACAACAGACTAATAATCCATGGGGATCAGATCCGGTTGAGCTGCCGGTTTTTAATAAATTAAAACCTGACAGAATAAACGGTTATAGTGATCTGGATTATATCCCTTATACATGGGATAACATCAAACAAAAGGGATTCCCCGTTTATTTTACTGAAGATAAATCCGGAAACGCTCAATTAGATATAAAACTTTCAGGAGATGGTTATGATGCGTTTAGAATTGGATATAATGAAGTATTTTCTCCCTGGAGTAATCCTAACTCATATACTCACAGAAGGATTCCTACTCCGTTCGGTTTTAAGATAGATTCTTTGAAAGACGGATCATATTATATCGATGTTTATGTAAATACTTCAATTGAAGCACCACCTTCAAAACCCTTTGGATTAACTGCTGCTATTGATTCTACCGGTAATTACATTAATTTGACATGGCAGCCTAATATTGAACCTGATTTATCTTCATACGAAATCTCTAGAAAAATTGGTGATGAATGGAACATAATTGGTATTACAAAAGATTCATCATTTGCAGATACTTCAATCTATTCCATTTCTTCTGAAAATCATTTGACAACTTCTTATAGAGTCAGAGCAAAAGATATACAGAACTTCTATTCCATTTACAGTGATAGTCAGTCGATTAACACTATCTCCGTTCATAAAATTACAAGTGTTGATGAAAAAACCGGAATAAAGGAATATAAACTATATCAGAATTATCCGAATCCGTTTAATCCGTCAACAACGATAAAATATTCGATACCTCATTCAGCACATGTAATATTAAAAGTCTATGATATACTTGGAAGAGAAGCTGCAGTTTTGGTTAATGAACAAAAAGCTGCCGGGACTTATAAAATAGATTTCAATGCTTCATCTCTCGCAAGCGGCATCTATGTCTATAAAATTGAAGCAGGAAATTATTCGGATGTAAAGAAGTTTGTTCTGTTGAAATAAAAGCAGAAGGGTGATTAAAGCTTGTATTTAATCACCCATCCAGCATGCGAATTACCAAGCATTACATTTAAGAATTTCCTTTATTCATTATGCTGTCAATTGCTTCATCAATTACTTTAATAATAATGCCTTCAACTTCCTGATCCCTTCTTTTTTTAAGGAAGTCTATATCCTCTGAACCTCCGATTTTACCGATATTTTCTATTGCCTGTATTTTTACCCAGAAGAAAGGATCAACGGCATATTTCTTTAACAAATTTAAAGCATCGTTTTTGCTTGTATCGAGATGTGCAATCATATTTATTGCAGTTCCCCTTAAGTTTAACGGCTGCCCATATTGGACAAAATTTAATGCTTTTTTGAATGCTTTCTCCGTATTTACTTTTTCTAAAGCTTCCAGACCAGTTTTTCTTAGTATATTTTGATAAGAAGTAGAATTTAATGCACTATCAATAATAGGTTCCGCTTTTATGGAATCTATTGAAGCAATAGAAGAAACAACAGCTGCCTTAACAAAATAATTTTTAGTGTTTGTATACAATGCCTGCAATTTTTTGACCACATCACCTTCTTTATATTTACCTAGTGTTCTTACCGCAGCTTCAACAACTCTTAAATCCTGATCTTTTAAAGCTGACAGTAAAGCTTTTTTTATCTTTTTATCGGTGTCAAAATTTGAGAGTAAGTCTGCACATTTCAGCCTTACACCATAGAATGAATCTATTCCCATTGACTCAATTAAAGATTGAGCCGCCGATTCATTTTTTAGTTTTGATAATTGTACGGCAGCCCGGATTCTCCCACCTATATTAGAATCATTCTTTAACTGATAAATTAACTCATCTTCTGATTTGTCAAAATTCATTTCTTTCAGAAGCAAATTATTTTCATCAAAATTTACCATTAAAGGCTGTTCCGGGACCTCAAAGGTATAATTATTTTCAAGTGAATCAACCTGGATTATTTTATCTAACTTTTGTGAAGGTGTAACAATGTAGATTTCTACCGGCATTTTAAAGATAGGAGTAAGACTGTCTACTTTTTGCAACTGTTTTACGGTTAATAAAAGGTTATGAGAGTTATATTTGTAAGTAATATCGAATTTTGGATGTCCGGCTTTATATAACCATTCATCAAAGAACCAGTAAAGATTTTCTCCCGTAGCTTCTTCAACTGCATTTTTAAAGTCGTGCGTATCGACATTTTGATATTTAAATTTTTCTAAATAATGCTTAATTGATTTATAGAAAAGTGAGTCGCCAAGCATCCCTCTCATCATATTTAAAATAGCTGCACCTCTTGAATAAATAAAAATGTTGAAAAGGTCATCCGGATAATTATAACGGTTGTAAATTGTAGGTATTCTTTTCTGATTATCTGCATTGATTACTGCATTCTGAATTCCACTCATTTCATAGTTAAATTCATCTTTTCCAAAAGCATATCTCGTATAAAGTGCTTCCAAAAATGTAGCGAATCCTTCGTTCAGCCACGCATTTGACCAGCTTCTGCATGTAAGTAAGTCACCAAACCATTGGTGTGCGGTCTCGTGTGCTATAAGTTCAACAGATGAAACCTGTGGCTCAGCAATCTTATCATGGAGGGTTTCATCTGCAAGAGTAATAGCTGAAATATTCTCCATTCCGCCGTATATAAAATCAGAAACAGTTGTTAAAGATAATTTATTCCATGGATAAGCCCGGCCGGTTAAATCTGAATAGCATTTTAAAATATCCGGAGTAGAAGAAAAATTTTCTTTTGCATTTTGAATCTGATCTGCAGGCACATAATAATCTACCGGTATCTTTCCAAAATTACTCTCTATTTTAGAATATTTTCCTGCAGCAAATGAAATTAAATAAATTACATGAGGTTTGTCTTCAACCCAATAAAAAGTTTTCTCCTTTTCAGCCGGGTTAGTGGTTACATGATCTAAATAACCGTTTGAAATAACAGTCCAATCTTCCGGTACTACAGCCGTAAGTGAGCTTGTCAAAAAATCATCCGGATAATCATGACACGGAATCCAGAACCGCGCATCTTCCATTTCACTCTGGCTCCATATCTGCTGCATCTTATCCGGATAAGAGCTGTCCGGCAAAATAAAATATACTCCCGATTTTGGAATTGTTGTATAGTTAATAATATATGTAAGTGTATCGTTGATATCATAGGATTTATCGAGTGCAATTGTCAATTTCCTCCCGTCATATTTATATTGAAGTTCCTTTCCTTTCATCTTGATATTAATAATTTTCATATCTACTGCATCAAGATGAAGCGAATCATAATTCATTCTTAATGGTATTACAGTTTCTGCTGCTTCCCCTGAAAGTTTCCTGTTAGATAAATCGAAATGAAAATTTAAATTAATATTGAGCATATTGAATTCGCGATCAGGTGCGTGGTGTTCGGGAGGAAGTTTATTTAGATTAACCTGAGCATTTATAAAAATAGTCCAGGTTAATAATGACAGATTCAGTAAACCATTCCGCAAATTCATTATTAACTCCTTTAATGTTTTGGCTGCTTAAATAACCAAAACTTAAAAATTAATCTTAAATGATTCTATGATTGCTTTTTTATTATAAAACTGAACTAAAATGAAAAGGAATATATCTAAGAAGAATGGCGCAATTGAAAATAATATATATAATATCATTTCAACTAGCAAATATTTTTTGTAAAAACAAGGGGATAAAAATGAAAATTGATTTTAAAGAGAGTATTTTTGAAAGTTGGGATAAAGAGTGTTTAGGGCGTAGGTTTTCTAATTCATTGAGTATGCGCACAGTTGCTTTGCAAAAAATGCCTAAAAATCGAACAAATAGCTAAATTTTTGCTTTGAAACTTTTTATTAAAATGACAATCTTACTAGTTGTAAATTTTTACGAATAATATAAGGTTAAAAATGAACTATATTATAGAAGGAAATGATTCAAATTTTGAACAGGAAGTATTAAAGTCAGATGTACCGGTTATTGTTGATTTTTGGGCTCCCTGGTGCGGACCCTGCCGTACAGTTGCTCCTATGATTGACGAATTTGCACAAGAATATTTTGGAAGAGTAAAAGTTGTTAAATTAAATACAGATGAAAATCAAAATACGGCTTACCGTTATGGAATAAGAAGTATCCCAACTCTGGGAATATTTAACAATGGTCAAGTTCGTGATGCTATAATCGGAGCAGTCCCCAAAAAACATCTGGAAGATAAACTTAAGCCGTTTGTAAAAAGGGCAAATTAAACCATCTATATTTTCATATTATTTAAAAAGAGACTCTTTAGAGTCTCTTTTTTTTTGTTTAATATGAATCAGAAATTATTTACATAAGTTTTTTATATCTTCTAAAGCATTATTAGGGATAATTTGCTTTAAAGTTTTTAAATCTAATTATAAAGTATAGGTAGAGCGTATGTGGAGCGTATGTGGAGCGTATGTGGAGCGTATCTGAGACTTATTGGATACGTAATGAAATTAGGGAGAACCGGAAAAGACTGAGAAAAAATTTAACAATATTCTTTTAGATGTTATTTATTATTCATCGCTTCTTTACTTTTCATCTAATTTATTTTAAGTTTGATTAATAATTAATTGAACCTTTAAATCTATCCCGTGAGATGGAAAAGGAATGAAAATAGAATTAACAAAGAAGGAACCTCCAATCCCGGATAGAAGGGAACGGAGGATTTTTTATATATGGACGTAAAATCAAAAGTTGTAGATAGTACCGGACTAAAAAGAATCATAACCAGAATATCCCATGAGATACTAGAGAAGAATAAAGGCTCCAATAACCTGGTTTTAATGGGAATGAGAACCAGGGGAGAATATCTCGCAAAAAGAGTGTGGGAAAAGATAAAAGAAATTGAGAAGAAAGAACTTCCTTTCGGAGTTTTAGATGTAACGTTATATCGTGACGATTTTAGAATGCGGTTTA
Source organism: uncultured Ignavibacteriales bacterium (assembly GCA_963848195.1). GTDB lineage: Bacteria > Bacteroidota > Ignavibacteria > Ignavibacteriales > Ignavibacteriaceae > CAVQBP01. Next base: position 222,317 of record CAWKCY010000007.1, read on the forward strand.
AGCAGCCAGAAGTATCTGTTTCGAATATTACTTTCGATATAAATGAAAAGGATATTGTTCTAATAGATGATGTATTATATACCGGACGTACAGTTCGTTCGGCTTTAAATGCTTTAATGGATTTTGGCAGACCGAGTTCCATTCAATTATTTGTTCTAGTGGACAGAGGTCATCGTGAACTTCCAATTAGAGCTGACTATGTAGGTAAAAATATTCCTACTTCCATTAATGAAGAAATCAAAGTTAAAATGGAAGAAATAGACGGAGAGGATGCTATTTATTTGATTAATGTTAGTAAGTAGAAAAACAGTGGAATAATGGAATGATGGAGTTTTGGAATATTGCAGACTGCACAGTCATTCAGTTATTCATTAGACATTCAATAGAACAATTTAACAATTAAAAAATTTAACAATAAGGAAATATGCCCTTATCAAACAGACATTTATTAGGTTTACAAAATGTACCTAAAGAAGATATACAGCTAATTCTTGATACTGCAATTACTTTCAGGGAAGTATTGGAAAGACCTATAAAAAAAGTACCTACCTTGCAGGGTAAAACAGTTGTAAATCTTTTTTTTGAAAACTCAACACGAACAAGGATTTCATTCGAGCTTGCAGAAAAGAGGCTTTCTGCAGATTCAATCAATTTCTCAGCGTCCGCCAGCAGTGTAAGCAAAGGGGAAACTTTGAAAGATACAATGAGAAATATTGAAGCAATGAAAGTAGATATGGTTGTGGTTAGACATGCAGCCGCTGGCACTCCCTATTTTTTAACTCAAATCTGCAATGCCAATATTATTAACGCCGGCGATGGAATACATGAGCATCCCACACAAGGATTGCTGGATATGTATTCCATACGTGAAAAATTCGGAAAGATAGAAGGATTAAAAGTCTGTATAGTCGGAGATATTGCACACAGCCGGGTTGCTCTATCAAATATATTCGGATTAAAAACAATGGGTGCTAAAGTTTCGGTATGCGGACCTTCAACAATGATCCCCAAGTATATTGATGATCTGGGTATTAATGTAATTTATAATATAGATGAAGCAATCCAAGAAAATGATGTTTTAAATGTTCTAAGAATTCAACTGGAGAGAAAAGCAAGGGAATATTTTCCTTCGATCAGGGAATATGCAAAGTATTTCGGGATAAATGAAGAGAGACTTACAAAAAACGGAAAGGATATTTTGATCCTTCATCCCGGACCAATAAACAGGGGTGTAGAACTTTCCTCAGAAGTAGCGGATGGAATGCATCAAATTATTTTAAAACAGGTTACTAACGGAGTAGCCATTAGAATGGCAGTTCTTTATTTATTAGGCACTCTAAATTAAAGGGAATTCAATGAAAGTTATTTTAAAAAATGTAAAGGTAGTTCATCCTCAACAGGAAAAATTTGAGGAAAAAACCGACATACTTATAGTTGATGGAGTTATTTCTAAAACCGGAAACCTGAAAAAAGAAGATACTAATGATGCAAGAATATTTGAGCTTGAAGGAAAAGTTATTACTCCCGGTTTTTTTGATATGCATGTCCATTTAAGAGAGCCCGGCAGGGAAGATGAAGAAACAGTTGAGACCGGATGCTATAGTGCAATGAAAGGTGGTTTTACCGGAATAGCCTGTATGCCGAATACCGAGCCTGCAATAGATTCTGCACAGGTAATTGAATTAATTAAAAAACAAGCAGCTAATCATCTTGTGGATGTTTATCCAATCGGGGCAGCAACAGTAGCAAGAAAAGGTGAACTATTATCTCCAATGGCGGAATTATTTGAAGCTGGAGCAGTAGGATTTTCCGATGATGGAGTTGCAGTAAAAACTGCCGGAATGCTGAAAAGAGCATTTGAATATTCGAGCATGTATAATCTTCCGGTAATTGAACACTGTGAAGATGAATCTCTTGCCGGGGGAGCAATGAATGAAAGCATAAACTCTACACTTCTCGGCCTTTCTCCAATTCCGTCTGTTGCTGAAGATATAATTGTTATGAGAGATATTCTTTTAGCCGGATATGTTAATGGGAAAATTCATATTGCACACATAAGCACTAAAAATGCCGTTGAAATGGTAAGAGAGGCAAAAAAGAAAGGAATAAAGATAACTGCAGAGGCAACACCTCACCATTTTACTCTTACAGATGATGCGGTTAAAACTTATGATACAAATGTTAAGATGAACCCGCCTTTAAGAACCAGAGAAGATGTTGACGCCATCATTGCTGGATTAAAAGATGGAACTATAGATTGTATTGCCAGTGATCACGCACCCCATTCTCCGGAAGAAAAGGAAACGGAATTTGAATATGCACCTAATGGAATTATAGGACTTGAAACAGAAGTAGGTTTATCTTTATCGGAATTATATCATAAAAAAATCCTAACATTAGAAATGATTGTTGAAAAGCTGTCTATAAATCCAAGACAAATATTAAATATCCCCGTTCCTAAAATTGAAGCCGGACAAAATGCTAACCTCACAATATTAGATTTAGAGGAAGTATGGACGGTAAACGTTAATAAATTTAAAAGCAAATCAAGAAATTCTCCGTTCGATAAAAAGCTATTAACGGGGAAGTCGATTGGTGTTATTAATAAGGGACGAATGTTTATTAATGATGAATTGATGGGAATTTGAGACGTTGGTGGTTGGTGGTTGGTGGTTGGTGGTGGGGTTGCATTGGTCATTTGTCATTGGTCATTGGACAGGGCATTAAATTTTGGAAATATTTATAACTTAGAATAGTATACAAAACTGTACAATTATCAAGACACATTCCTGTTTAATCCCTCCATTATAGTATAAAAATAAGATATTTAACTGGCATTGTTTTGGTCTTTAAGAGATTAGTTCTTAAAACTAAAAAGGATACCGGAGATGTTAAATATTAAAATCTACTTATCGTTGCTAATATCATTTATCTTTATTTCATGCGGAATAAATGATCCGTATCATCATTATGATAATTATGATACACAGCCTCCTTCTCCTCCTACCGGTATTGTTGTTTTTAATGGAGATAATAGAGCCGAAATAACCTGGAATCAAAACCGGGAAGGTGATGTTGAGGGATATAATATATATTACAGTGATACATATGACGGAAAATATGAATATATCGGTACGTCAAACAATGAATATTTTGTTGATAGAGATGCGGTCAATGGGAATAAATATTATTATGCTGTAACAGCGTATGACTATAACGGAAATGAAAGTGATTTAAGTTATGATGCAGTATATTCTGCTCCAAGACCGGAAGGATTTAACATTGCTGTCTTTGATACTCTGTATAATCCTGATAATTCAGGCTTCTCTTTTACAGATTATAATGTAGTTCCCTACTACGATAATTCAACAGATTTCTTTGTAGAATATTATAATGGTGAATATTACCTGGATGTTTATGATGATACCGAGATACAGGATATGGGTAAAACACAGGATATCTATGATATTCCGTTTGCTCCGGAATCAGGGTGGTCACCGAGCGGGAGTGAAGCCGTACAAGTTGGGCATACGTATGTAATATGGACATTTGATAATCATTATGCAAAAATAAGAGTTTCGAATATTTCAGGGAACAGGGTAGTATTTGACTGGGCATTCCAGTTAATTAAAGGTGAGCCGATGTTGAAATCAAAGCATGTTACAAGAGGAACATTAATAAGAAGCAAGAAACATAAGGTTTCTTCATGACGATTTCTCTAAGGAGGCAGAAGGAAAATATGTCACACTAAGCATTGCGAAGTGTGACATTTCCTCTTTTAAATGACTATATAAAGATGTCATCTTTCAGAGTAAGCTGGATAGGATTTTAATATATGGCTTAAGAGGCGTGTGAAAATACCAAAAAACCGTTAAAACGGTTGTTGGGATTTTCATTTTTACTTCATTTTCCAACGGTTAAAACCGTTGGTTAACGATATTCACACAGGCTCTTAAGAGCATTGATTGTAGATTTACAGCATATTATTAGTTAAATTTAAGTCACCAATGATAAAGAAAAAACACATTTTTATATTATATTCCTGTATCTTATTGTTATGTAATACTGTATTTGCCCAGCAGAAATTCCAGAATTTTAATAAAAATGAGAGCAAAGAGCAGGATAACATTACAATGTCAATATTTAACAATATTGAATCCGGGATATCCTCGGAAAATGTTTCGGAAATATCCGGTTACCTGAATACACCTACTTATTTAAGTCTATCCAACGGGATAAGCGGTTACTATAGCTCCAACCAGGCTTTTTATGTTTTGGAAGATTTTTTCAATATATATAAAGTTACTTCATTCCATTTTCAAATCATTCAAGTTCATGATAATCTTCCTTATGCAACGGGAATTTATAAATATTATTTCAGGGGGAAAAGGGATTCGGCTAATGTTTATATTTCCTTGAAACAGGTAGGGGATAGTTGGAAGATAACACAGATTACAATCAATTAATGTTTGAAAAAATAATTAAAAATCCGGGAGGTGATAGAAAATATTTTGCTGTCGCCTTTTTCTTCTTACTACTGCTTGATCTATCTATTTTTATTAGACCTTTCCTTGATAAATAATGCAAATGCAACTTGGAGCGAGAGATCAGCAGGAAAAGATTAAAACTATTCAGTCATCGGTTAAAGGTTTATTCAAGGAAAATGAAAATGATTTATTAGAGACAGCCGGTAAATTAAAAAAAAATTTAGCTGATACATTAAAACCCGGAGAGAATTCCTACGGCTCTCTGGTGCGGTTAGTAAATTCAAATGAATTTGATGATTATTCTATTGAAATTGTAGCTCCAAACGGAAGATTAATTGCATGGAATGAGAGAATAGCTATACCTCAATATGATATTTTCCCGTTAAACTTCCCAGCCGGGGAGGTTTATTTTTATAATTCATCTCTCGATATTTATCTTTCATATACCGATACGCTTTTACTCCAGAATGATCTTTTTTATTTTATTGTAAGCAAGCCATTTGAAAAGAAATATTCCTTACAAAATCCTTACTTCCGGGATGTTAATTTTTCTCAAACACTTTCAAATAAATTTCTAACCCAGTTCAGTATAGATTACAGCTCACTCGCGCCATTAAAGAATGATGAAACTAACTTTTCATTTGAACTATTAAACAATAAAAATGATAAAATTGCAGCAGTTACATTTATAAAGCCTTCATTAAGTATATCAAAAAATTTAATAAGCGATACAGTAGAAGAAATTCAATCATTTTTAGTGATCTTTGCGCTAATATTTATTGATTTAGCATTTATGGGACAGTTCAGGAGGATAAAGTATCGCTCCCTGAAACTCACCATAATTATTTTTTACCTGGTTTTATTCAGAGCGATTCTATTCTTTTTAGGATTCCCTTCTAATATAATAGAAGGTTCATTAGCCGATCCTTCATACTTTTCATCTGCTTTCGGAGGCGGGATAGTAAAATCACCTATTGAATTTTTTATATCGAACCTTTTTATTTTAATAATCAGTATCCAGGCATTCCGTTATTTATCGGAATATTTAGAAAATAATCTGAGTGAAAAACGGGGGAAAAGAAAACTTCCGGTATTTTATCTTATAGTTATACCCGTTTTAATTCTTTTTTTCCTGATTCTGCGAGGTTTAACTGCAGCTCTGAAATCAGTTATTTTTGATTCATCTCTAAGATATTTTAAAGAGCCGAACATTATACCTAACCTGCCGGCATTTGCAATGAATATAAATATTTTAATGCTTGGTTTAGCTTCAGTAATTTTTCTGTCCTGTTTTATTTTCATTACAATTCCTTTTTTCTATTCACCCGAAAGGAGAATATTAAATACCAGGTTCCTTTTAATTTTTATTTTCTTTCAGGCCGCAGGTTACATTTTTACAATTGTTCAAAAAGAGCCGCTTATTACTCCGGTATTAAGCTTTGTGTTTGTAACATTAATCTTCATACTAATTTATCATAGTGCATTCATAAAGATTAATTCCGTATATAATTTTGTATATGCGGTGTTAACCGCATCAATTATAGCAATAACCCTGCTGAATTTTTTCAACCTGGAGCTTGAAAAAGATTCTCTGAAAACCACAGCCCTGGAAATGAACAGACCGAACGATAATCTTTTCCGCTTTCTTATTAACGAAACACTAACAAATGCGAATGAGAATGAACAAATTAAAGAAGCTTTCTCCAATACAAATGTTAATTATGATGCCATATCTTTTATAATATGGGCTAATAGTTCGCTTCAGAAAGAATCCCTAACTTCATCAATCGAGATTCTCAATAATTCGGGTGAACTTTTAGGCTCTTTTTCTGTGGGGCTGGAAGCTAGTATCCCTGAAAATATAAACTTTACTTCCTTACAAAAAAGATTCGATTCTCTAAGTGTTACTAAACCTTTTTTAATAGAATATAACAGCGAAAAAGGTCTAAATAAAAATTTACTCTTAGGCATAATTCCTTTTACCAAAGACAGTACCAGGCTTGGATATATAACTGCTATTTTAGAAATGAATGAAGAAGATATTATAAACAATAATATTCCTGAATTCCTTGAATCAAAAAAAAATTATCTGAACAATGTAATAGATATAAATCAATTAAAAATATTTAAATTTTCGGAAGGGAAACTGATAAAAGTATACGGCGATATTTATCCTTCTACAGAAGAAATTGAACCCGTTTTGAATGAGAAATTTGAAGAAAATAATGATGCCTGGATGAGGCTAACACTAAGCGGGGAAACTTATTTCGCTTATGTTCTGAAAACATTTTACGATAATAATTCAAATCTGACGGTTACTGCTTTAAGGGAGAAGGATATCTCATGGAATTTATTTAATTTCTTTAAAATATTTATTCTTCATAGTCTAATTATAATATGTCTCTTTTTTGTACTGTTCTTAGTTAATATTAGGAATTTCAAATATAGCTTTAGAATTCAGCTCCTAATAGCTTTTTTATCTGTTTCAATTTTACCAGTAATCATATTGGCGATATACAATCGTCAGATAGTAGACCAGCGAAGCCAGGCGGCTGTCTTTGAAGAATTAAGCGAAAGATCGGATTATATTGTAAATAATGTCCGTTATTTAATAGAAGAAAATCCTCAATTAAATTTTTCAGATGCCTTCTATTATTCAGGTAAAGAATCAGGAATTTCTTTTTCCATCTATGATTTTACAAACCAGATTTATTCTTCAAAAGAACAATATTATAACTCGGGATTATTTGATTCCCGCTTAAACCCGCAGGCTTATTACAATCTCTATTATCTTACATACAGGGAATATCTAACAAAAGAAAAGATAGAAAATTATACCTACAATTCTTTTTATAAAAAAGTTAATATAGATGGAAGAGATTTTATTGTAGGTGTAAATGATGCATTCAATAAAGTCAAGCTTATCTTCTCAACTATAGATATTGACGTGTTTTTATTCGGCATTTATTCTTTCGCTGCAATAATTATTATAATTATAAGCACAATTCTGGCAAACAGGATCTCATCACCGGTTAGAAGACTCACCAAGGCTACCGATTCTGTAGCTCATGGTGATTTAAATATTGAGCTTAATAATAAAGAAAAAGGAGAAATGAAGGAATTGTTTCAGAGTTTTAATATAATGACCACTGAACTCCGTAAAAATCAGATTGAAATTACAGAGATGGAAAGAGAGAATGCCTGGAAAGAGATGGCTAAGCAGGTAGCACATGAGATAAAGAATCCATTAACACCAATGAAACTAGCGGTTCAGCAATTGATAATTTCTTACAAAGATAAAACGAAAAACTTTGATACAATTTTTGAAAAGGTCTCTTCCACTATTTTGAACCAGATAGAAAACCTCAGCCTTATTGCATCTGAATTTTCACGTTTTGCTAAAATGCCTTCATTGAAGCTTGAAACCCTGAACCTATTGGATACTATTAGTGAAACAACTAATCTTTTTGTTGAGGAGAAAATTAAAATAAATGTAAATACTAATCTGAATTCTGCAGTTGTTGATGCCGATAAAACTCAATTAAGAAGGCTGTTCATTAACCTTGTAAGAAATGCAATTCAGGCTAATGCATCTATAATTGATATTTCCGTCAATGGAGGGGATGGGAATTTTGAAATTTTAATTAAAGATAACGGCACCGGTATTCCTGAAGATGCCAAAGAAAAGATATTCGATACAAATTTTACAACTAAAGAAAAAGGTATGGGAATAGGATTAAAGTTAGCAAAAAGATTTTTAGAAGGAATTAACGGAAAAATATTTCTGCTGGAAACATCAAATAAAGGAACTACCTTCGAACTCCAAATTCCAATGAGCACTTAAGGATAGTAAAATGATTTCATTAACCCCTTCTCAAATAAAGGCTTTAAATTACAATAGCCATACATCTCTTACCGCAAACGCTGGTTCAGGGAAGACTTTTGTATTATCAAAACGTTACCTTGAAATAGCTTTGAACGAGAATATTTCACTTAGAGATATTGCAGCAATAACTTTTACCGACAAAGCTGCCGGAGAACTATATAATAAAATCGCAAAGCAAATTGACGAAAGAATTGATTCAACTACCGATGAGAAGCTAATAAGAAAATTAGAAAATCTCAGGAGACAGCTTGTATCTGCAAACATATCGACAATACACTCTTTTTGTATCGATATTCTTAAAGAAAACCCCGTTGAAGCTGATATTGATGCTAATTTTATTCCTATTGAAGAACAGAAATCGAATGAATTAATTGAACTTTCTATCGAAGAAGTAATTAAAAAATCATTGTCGAAAAGAGAAGATGAGCAAAAATTAAAATATTTAATCAGAATATTTACTTCTAAAACATTATTTGCCAGAGAACTGAAATCATTAATTAAGAACAGGAAAAATGTTTTAACTCTATATGATGAAATATATAAACATCCGGAAGAAGACATTACAGAAAGATTTCATAACCAGTTCCTGCAATTAGCCGAAACTATCTTATTCGACTCATCTTTTCCGGAAAAGAAAAGTGATATATTAGCTGCCGTAAAAAGAATTAACAACTCTATCCTTTTTAAGAAGCCCCTTAATTCTACAGCCGTAAATATTAGGAAAATTATTTCTGACTTATCTGCTCAAAATGATTTTGAAAATGCTCTTAAGTTATTTTGTGAACTTAAAAATCAAATCTGTACAAAAACAAATACTATAAAGAAAACCGGTTATTTAAATAGTCACGATTTTGAATTAGAAGCAGATATACTATTAACAGAAAAGTTTTTCAATGAATTGAAGTATTTTGTAATTAACCCTAATCACGGTGAAATCGAACTGGAGCTTGCTCATTTTGGTAAAGAACTAATCTATTTTTTCAATAAGACTCTTGAATTGTACAGTGCAAAAAAGAAGGAGAACGGATTCCTCGATTTCGAAGATATACTTTTAATTTCTTTTGAACTATTAAAGAAAGAGGAGATCAGGAAATCATTATCGGAAAAATTCAAATACATTATGATAGATGAGTATCAGGATACAAATGAAGTTCAATATAAAATATTTCTTCCTATCCTGGATTATTTAAAGAAAGGGAACTTGTTCGTAGTAGGGGATGAAAAACAGAGCATCTACATGTTCAGGGATGCTGAACTTGAAGTTTTTTTTAGAACTAAAAAGGAAATCGAGCAATCCAGCGGTAAAGAAAATATCTTATCTTTACCTGAAAGCTTCAGAATGGCCTCCAATCTTTGTGTTTTTACCAATTTTATATTTAGAAAACTATTTTCTAATTCAAAGATAAAGGATAATTTATTTAACGAAGTTGAACATTCGGAACTTGTTTGTGCAAGGGAAGACGATATTCAAGGAAAAGTCGAAATATTAATAACTGAAAAGAGCGAAGAGAAGCATAAACAAGAATTAGAATCGGGATTAATAGCTAAACGTATTTTAAATCTGATAAATGATCCTAAAACGGAGGAAAAATTAAAATGGAGTGATATTGCAATCCTCAGCCGTAAAAGAAAGAATTTTAATGAAATAGAAACAACATTTGTAAAATATAAAATACCCTTTTCTATTGTTGGAGGAAAAGGGTTTTATCAGAAACAGAGTATCTACGATATTTTTAACTACTTTTCTTTTCTTCTGGATAATAATAACAGTACTGCCCTAATTGGAATTTTACGTGCACCTTTCTTTTCAATTTCTGATTCTGAAATCTTTGAGATCTCTTTAGAAAAAGGAAATAATTATTGGCAGAAATTCCAAAATTATTCCATTACAAAACCAAATTATAAAAATGCAGTAAATATTCTTTCAGATAACATCAATTTAGTAAACAATATTGATATACCGGTTCTATTAAGGAAAATACTTAATGAAACCGCCTTTCTTCCGGTACTTGCTGCTAAACCTAACGGGGTTCAGGAATCAGCTAATATAGAAAAGCTGATAAAACTTACCATCAATTTTTCTTTACAAGGATTTAGTACCCTTTATGATTATGTAAATTTTTTGAAGGATTCAATTGACAAAATCGAAGATGAGGCTCAGGCTGCCGTAAGCGATGAATCAAATTCGGTTAAAATAATGACTTTGCACCAGGCTAAAGGTCTGGAGTTCCCTGTTGTCTTTTTGTTTAAGTGCGATGAAGGAAGTATGCCATCCGGAATTAAATCGAAAGAAATATTTGTTGATAAAAAATTAGGAATACTTACAAAACTTCCGGTAAATGAGAATTATTTTTCAGAATATCAATCCGCCCCTATAATCGGTGCTGGAAATTATATATCATCTAAAAAAAATATTTCCGAATTGAAAAGATTATTTTATGTGGGTGTAACAAGGGCAAAAGATTATCTGTTTATTTCGGCAGAAGAAAAAGAGAATTATCCGAAAGATTCTTTTATGGGCTTGCTATCGGATGTATTCGATTTTAAATCTAACCCTCAGTCTTTTCAGTTAAATGAAAAATTAAAATTGCTAGAAAAAAAAGGAGACAAATATATAGATATTGAAAGAGAAATTTCCTTCGAAATTCCTGTGATAAAAAAGATTGAAAATTTTATGCCCAATAAAGAAGAGAAAGAGCAAAATGAATCGGAGAAAAAAATAAGTGTATATAAAGTGGAAGATAAATCTGAAAATGAAATCATATCTGCAACAAAAATATCGGTATTCAAACAATGTCCGTTGAAGTATCAATTAACATATGAATTTGGATTTTCTCCAATATTAAATCAATATAAAAACTGGTTTCGCAGCAATACTGACAGTACTTATTATGAATTCACAAATGAAGAAGACATTAAAACCGGGGACCCTGAGAATATTGAACAAAAAAAAGAACAGAATATTTCTGCCGATATAAAGGGGAAAATAATACATTCTATTTTACAGAATGAACTCTCTCTTGATTTAATTGAAGATTTCACAAAAAGAGAATTAAAAAATGAAATTGAATTATTAAACCAAAATGAAGAATCATTATCCGGTTTTGCTAAGGAGATTGTCTCTGATTTGGAAAATTTATATAGTTCGGAAATATTTAAATATTTGAAAAAGAAGGAAAAGTTTAAGAATGAATTTGAAATTTATATTACAGAAGGTGACTATTTCCTTTATGGTATAATAGATAAAATCATTTTTGAAGATAAGAAAATAACAATCGTTGATTACAAAACAGATAATATTGAAAAAGATGAAATTCCTGAAAGAGTGTCAATGTATATAAATCAATTAAAATTTTATTCATATATTGTACATAGATTATTTTCGGATTTTGATATTTTTGAATTAAGGCTTTTATTTGTAAAACATCCTGATGAGTTTATTACCAGAACATTGAATAAAAAAGATAATATTCAATTCGGATATGAAATTAAAGAAATAGTTAATAGAATAAGAAATAACGATTCCTCCAGAAATCTAAACCATTGCATGAAATGTTATTTCGCATTAAACGGTAGATGTATTAAAAATTAAAAAGGATATTAAAATAATATTTTATTGGAAGCCATATTTATGAAAAAAACGTTTCAAATAAGGGATCTGGAATTTATAGAAAAAGAATTGCTGGAGAATTTTGTAGGAGTACTTGCTGTTACATTGAAAAACGAAAAAGTGGTTCAAACAGCAACGGCATTTTTATATCTGGATAAAAATATTTATATCCTTTTTAACAACGAAAGTGAAATTTACGAGGATATTAATTTAGAAATCAACGGAAGCTTCATTATATTAAAAAATGAAAGTCTCAATGGAAAAAATATTGCTAACCGGTACCGTTTAATGTCTATCTCTATTTCCGGTTCTGTAAAAAAAGTTGAAGAACAGAAACTCCTGGATGAATTAAAGAAAAATTATTCAAAAAAATATCCGGATGATAATGAAAGTTTAATGATATTAAATAAAGCATTGATAATAGATACAGATGAAATTTTGGCTCTTGAAGAACAAATTGAATAAGGGCATAATACCGGTAAATCAGGTGTTACACATAAGTAAAGAGTCTATGTGAGCAAAGTTCAGATAAACCTTATTTTCTAAATATTAATAATGTCATCTTTCAAATACCTATTCTTGTGTAACTTCAATTACTAAAATATATTTTTGTAGAAAACGGAACCGATTTAATGCTGAATTATATCTGGCTGGGTCTTTTAATTTTGGGGATAGGGGCTGCAATTTCTACCGATATTGTGAATCAAACAAATAATAAATTCAAAAACGGTGAACCGCTCCAGGTTACTGTCCATTTTAAAGAGCCATATAATAAAAATCAAGAAAAAAGTTTTAATGTAAATTTGCAGGTAAATGCGGACAAATTTAATAAACTTTATAACACAAAGATCCCTAAAGATTTAATCTTCCCTGCTAAGCTTTCGGAAAATAAAATTCAAAATAAAAATAGTATTTATTTCACTGTGGATAATTCATTTCCGGAAATATGGCAGGAGATGGCAAGTGCTTCCGGGAATAAAGACGATTTAACAGGTTCAATTAAAATAAACACGATTGTCAATGACAGCACCGCTTTATCACAAATAAATCTGGAAGAGGTATCATTTCTTAAATTAAAAGATGTAACAAATTCTGCTTTAGATAATGCATCCACGGCAGTGACGATTGCTTTGGGTTTAATAGGAATTATGGCGCTATGGCTGGGGGTTATGAAGGTAGCCGAAAAAGCGGGTTTGATTTCGATTATTGCAAGCTGGCTTAAACCTATAACTAAAAGACTTTTTCCTGATGTTCCGCCTGACCATCCTGCTATGGGTTCAATGATAATGAATATTTCAGCAAACATGCTCGGTTTGGGAAATGCTGCTACACCTTTCGGACTAAAAGCAATGGAAGATCTGGATAAGTTAAATCCGGATAAAGGTACTGCCACCAATGCAATGGTTACTTTTTTAGCTATAAATACTGCAGGAATGACATTGATTCCTGCAACGGCAATTGCTGTTCGAGCAGCAGCAGGCAGTTCCGAACCGGCTATTATAATCGGCACTTCATTATTTGGCTCATTGTGTGCCACAGTTGCAGGGATAGTCTCCGCTAAGACTCTTGAAAAATTTCCGGTAAAAAAAGGAGAGTTTGGAATCTGGATAAAAAGTAATCTACGCGGATTCTTTATTTTTGCTGCTTTAGTATTATTATTATCTTTATTCTTTTTTACAGGACTTAATAAAGTTTTTGGTTCAATCTTCGGATTTCTTTCCCCGGATTTATTTAAGAGTATAATTCAAATCTTTTCAACTATTGCAATTCCTTTTTTAATTATTGTTTTTATCGGTTACGGTGCAGTAAAGAAAGTTAAGGTTTATGAAGAATTTGTGGAAGGAGCTAAAGAAGGTTTTAATATCGCAATAAAAATTATACCATATCTTGTCGCAATGCTTATGGCAATAGGGATATTCAGAGGCGGCGGTGCAATGGAATGGCTTATCTATATTCTCAAACCCGTAACAAATTTTATCGGAATGCCCGCTGAAGCTCTTCCTATGGCTTTAATGAGGCCATTGTCGGGAAGCGGTTCTCTCGGAATAATGGCAGAAATTATATCTGTTCATGGACCTGATTCTTTTATTGGAATTTTAGTCTCAACTTTCTTTGGCAGTACCGAAACAACCTTTTATGTTCTTGCAGTTTATTTTGGAGCTGTTAATATTAGAAATACCCGTCATGCTGTCCCTGCCGGTTTAATAGCCGATGTTGCTGGCATCTTAGGTGCAGTCTTTATTGTTAGATTATTATTCGGATGACAGTTTTATGAAAAATAATTACACTAAGAAGAAAGTTTTTATAACCCGTGAAATTTCAGACGCCGCAGTAAATCTTTTGAAAAAAAAGAATTATGAAATAAAAATATATGGGAAAAATAAATCCATTTCTAAAAACGAGCTTTTGAAAAATGTTAAAGATGCCGATGCAGTAATTTCTCTTTTAAGTGATAAATTTGATTCAAGTATAATAGACGAAATGAAAAGATGTAAAATCATTTCAAATTATGCTGTCGGTTATAATAATATTGATGTAGAATATGCTAAGAAAAAGGGGATATTAGTTTCAAATACTCCTGATGTGCTTACTGATTCCACTGCCGATTTAGCAATAACTTTAGCACTTACATGTGCCAGAAAAGTGTTTCAAGGGGAAAGAATAATCCGTTCCGGAAAGTTCAAAGGATGGGAACCTAAACTACTATTGGGAATTGAATTAAAAAACAAAATATTCGGCATTATCGGGGCTGGAAGAATAGGGACCGCTACGGCAATAAGAGCCCGAGCATTCGGGACTAATATTATATACTATTCTAATTCTAAAAATCAAGAATTGGAAACAAGAACAAACGCAAAAAAGGTTTCTCTTAATAAACTTTTAAAAGATTCGGATTTCATCTCTATTCACGTCCCCTTAAATGGAGAAACTTATCATCTTTTAAATAAAGAAAACTTAAAGCTGCTAAAACAAACCGCTATTTTGATTAATACGGCGCGAGGGGAAGTAGTTGATGAAATAGAATTAATAAATATTCTTAAAAATAAGAATATACTGGCTGCCGGCTTTGATGTTTATGAAAATGAACCGGATATTAACCCGGAACTCTTGAAATTAGATAATGTCATTTTATTACCTCATATTGGAAGTGCTACAGAAGATGCTAGAAAAGCTATGGCTGAAATAGCTGCATTAAATGTAATAAATGTTTTAGATGGTAAAAAACCCGTAACGCCGGTTTAAATTATAGAATTCTATTTATTTTTAATTAAATTGGAGTAAGTAATTTTTTTCGCACAATCCAATATTGATAGATGATTGCTGTCATTGGGGATATTCACGGCTGTTTCCATACTTTAACAGAATTAGTTAAGGTTATCAAAACAAAATATCCCGGAATTAAGATATTCTCCGTTGGCGATTTAGTTGACAGAGGGAAGTTTAGTTTTGAAGTGATTGAATTCATTAAAAATGAAAATATTGTGTTTACACCCGGAAATCATGATTATATGTTCATGTATTTCATTGAACAACCTACAAGCATTTTAGGAAATGCGTGGATTTATAATGGTTCTGAATCTACAACGGCTTCCTATGAAAAAAGAGCAGATAAAATTCCTGAACATACCGAGCTTATTAAAAGTTCTTCTTTATTTCTGGATCTAAAAGACTGTTTCATATCTCATGCCGGGATATCTTCATATTATAAGTCAAATCTCCCTCATAATTACAAAGAAAATTTGGACAAATTAGATAAAATTGTAAATTTAAGCTTGACGAGTGAACATGGAATTTTATGGACACGGGATGAATTAGTTGACTTAGGAAAGCTTCAGGTAGTTGGACACACCCGCATGCAGGATGTATATTACAATAAGAAAAATAATTCGGTTTATATTGATACTTCCGTATATACCGGAAATAAACTCAGCGGAATCATTGTTGAAGATAATGAGATTTTGGATATTATATCTGTTCCGACTTTTGGAAAGGATATAAACTAATGCTCATTTATTTATACATTTCATAGAATTGGATATATAATTATTTTGCACTTTAATATTCTTTAACTTTTAAATACTTAATTAAATTATTTTTTTATTTATAAATTATATCCTTTATCGAAAAACTTCTTTATATAAAATATGGTGCATAAAAAAAGCTTAATAAAAGAATTATTTCTGTTCCTAATAGCACTGTTTTTATTTTCATGCAATGCACCGAGAGATAATCCACTTGATCCGAATAGTTCTAAAGCCGATTTAGTTCAAATAAAACCTACATTAGGACGAATTGAAGGTACGGTACAACCCTTAATTGCCCCTTTTAATGGAATACCGTCTGTATCGGTTTTTTGGGTTCCGGAAAATATTGTAGTTAAAACAAATATTTCAGGAAACTTTACAATAAGCAATATTAAACCGGTTGACGGATTATTAATTTTTCAAAAAGATGGATATACTCCTGATACTTTAAGTGTCAAATGGGATAATACTTTAGTGGTTTTAGCTCCAATTGTCAATTTAAATAAAATTCCAACTCTTGATAGTTATTTGATTTATTCCGAAGTGATAAATCAATCTGCCCAGACAACTTTGAATGCAAATCAGAGTGCTAATTTGGTTTTTAAGATTAAAATCAATGATAGTGATAATGATATTGACTCCGTTTATGTAACAAATGATATAATGAATTTTACTGACGGATTAACTCTAGTGGGTAAAGTTTATCAAGCCACTTTTTCTACTACAGATCTTAAGATCAATGATATGGAAAAAATTGTTGGGTATAATTTTGATGTAAGAGTAATGGATAATGTTAAGAGGATATTTTTGATAGGAACAAATAAAGTTGCACGTGTAATTAAAACCGGTTCTGAAATAATTTCACCTGCCAGTGACACGCTTTCAGTACCGTTTAATTTGCACTGGAACCAGTTTAATGCAGGCTATCCGTTTACCTATAAAATTGAAATTTATAATTCAGCTAATCTTACTGTTTTTACTCAAGATAGTATTCAGTCAGATCAAGATAGTCTGTCAATAGCTGATACCAATATCTTTATTCAAGGGGATTACTCATGGGCAGTCTCCATTGTGGATCAATTCTCAGATAGCTATAAATCACAATTGGCAAGATTTCATATTAAATAGAAATTCAGAAAATCAGATGATAGGTTACAACACAGATAAAATAGAAAATATTCGTTTAATTACTAAAGAACAATTTGATACTCTATATCAAATTAGTCAAACTCTTAATTCTGCAGTTTATGAAGATACATTAATTGAAGAAACACTTGATTTGATTATTAAAGTCATAAATGCTGAACGTGGGCTTTTTGTAAAATATAATGAAGAGAATCAGGAATTTATTATAATTGCTGCCAGAAATATTGATAAGGAAAATATTAGTGATATTTCCTCCTTTTCCTCCGGAATATTGCAGCAGGTTATCAATAAGAAAGAACCCATGTTATACCATGATGTCCAAAGCGATCCTAATGTTTCGCAATTTGAAAGTATTCAAATACATAACATCAAATCTGTTTTAGGGGTTCCAATTATCCGCAGCAGCAAAGTATGGGGAGTTATTTTAGCAGATAGCAGGATAAATAGAAAAGAATTCACCGAAGAAAATCTTCTTTTTTTAGATTTTTTCTCTAACCTGGTTTCGCTTTCGCTGGATAAAATAATAAGTTATCAGGAATTGCAGAATGAAAATTTGATTCTCCTAAACCAGTTACAAGCTTCAAATAAGATTTCAGAATTAATAGGCGAAAGTACAGCAATTAAGAAAATGTCTGCATTGATTCACAAAGTTGCAAGGACAGATGCTACCGTTCTTTTATTAGGAGAAAGCGGCACAGGAAAGGAATTGGTTGCTAGAGCGATTCATAATCTAAGTTTAAGGAATGAAAAACCATATTTAGCTCAATTTTGCGGTTCAATACCCGATACTTTACTTGAAAGTGAATTATTCGGATATAAAAAAGGTGCTTTTACAGGTGCAAATAATGATAAAAAAGGCCTTTTTGAAGTTGCCCACAATGGGACATTCTTTTTAGATGAAATTGCTGATATCTCTATTGCGCTGCAAGCTAAACTTTTACGCGTGCTTCAAAATAAAGAAATTATTAGATTAGGTGATACGGAAGTAATAAAAGTTGATGCTAGAGTCATTGCAGCTACTAATAAGGACTTGCAGCAGTTGGTAAAAGAAGATAAATTTAGACGGGATCTTTTTTATAGATTGAATGTATTCCCGATTAATATACCTCCTTTGAGGGAAAGGAAAGGTGATGTCCCGCTTCTAACAAAATATTTTATAAAGAAGTATTCCGATAAAGAAATTCATATTGATTCCAGAGTCATGAAAATTTTAGAAACTTATTCATGGCCGGGAAATGTCAGGCAGCTGGAAAATGTTATTCAAAGAGCATTAATTCTATTGGATTCAGATAAATTATTGCCTGAGCACATAATTATTGAAGAAGATGACGATGAAGTAAACTTTAGCGGAACTTTACGGGAACTTGAGAAGACGATACTTAATAAAAGATTAAAAGAGTTTGACGGGAATAGAACTGCAACTGCAAAATCTCTGGGTGTTTCTGTCAGATGGGTTCAATTAAAACTCAAAGAATTGGAAGAAGAGAATAAACTATACGTAAATGAATAATATCTCTACAGAAATTCTATTTGAGAAGTTTGAGGTTATTGAATGTCTTAAAAAAGACACTAATACTTCGGTTTATATTGCTAAGCACATATATCTGGGGAAAAAAATAATCCTTAAAACTCTGAATACCGATGAACTCTCGGATAAGACTGTTTTAGGGAGATTTAAAAGGGAAGCTAAGATTCTCGCGAGGCTTGATCATCCAAATCTTATTAAAGTACTGGACTTTGGTACTTATCAAAATTTCTTTTATTTATCTTTTGAATACTTTGAAAGCAGAAATTTACGCGCCATTATTAAATTCAATAATTTTAGTGTAGATGAAAAAACATATCTTTTGATTCAATTATTAAAGGCTCTGAACGTTGCTCATCAAAACAGGATTATCCATAGGGATATAAAACCGGAAAATATATTAGTAAACTCCAATCTTGAATTAAAAATTGCAGATTTCGGTTTGGCATTAGTTATAAATGATACTGCATTAACTCATAAAGCTTCTATAGTCGGAACACCAAGCTATATGTCTCCAGAGCAGATTAGGGGAGAAGAGCTCACTCCACAAACAGATATTTTTTCAGCCGGAATCGTTGCTTATGAGTTATTTCTGAATGAAAACCCTATTCTCGGTGATGACATAAGCAAAACCATTAATAAAGTTCTGAACTATAATGTATCTTCAATCCTTGACAAAATTAAAAATCTCCCTGAAAATATTCAGCAGTCATTGCAATCTATGCTTCAAAAGAACCTTAGAAATAGAGCAAAATCAGCCGCAGAAGTCTTGAATTTGCTTGGAGTCGAGGAAGAAGTACAAAACCGGATTACTAAAGAAATTTACTATAAAAGCAGAAGTAAAAAATTCTTTTATTTTTCTCTCCCTATAATACTAGTTTCAATATTTGCCTTCTTGTATTTTCGTACCGATATCATTTCACAAAGGAATTCGTTTATTTATGAAATTCCTAGATCTAATAGTAATACGGGAGAATATTTCTTTCGTAAAGATGAGGGCTATTTAGCCCCTTTGGATATACCTATAATTACCGAACCGAAAGCTGAAATAAAAAATTCGAAAAATATGACCGCAGCTATGCCCGGTCAGCTTTTCATCGAGTGTCTTCCGTGGGCTGATATTTATATAGATAATGAAAAATTTGATACTACACCGCTTTCAAAAAACATTTATTTGAGTGCTGGAATACATACTTTGAGACTGGTCCACCCCGAGTTTCCTGCTTATTCCAAAAAAATAAGAATTAAGTCAAATAAAACCGATTCCATCTCCATCAATTTTAACAATATGGTAGGCCATCTGATTTGTAAAGTAAACCCCTGGGGGAATATTTACATAAACAAGAAGTTATATGGTACCACACCTCTACGTGAACCGTTAGCTCTCTTTCCCGGATGGTATCATCTAATTATTACAAATCCTAATTATGGTAAAGTGGATACCACAATTAGGGTAGGGGCGGAAGAAACCATTGAATACATATATAATTTTCAAAAAGAAGATTCCCCATCCAATTAATATCCCCTAACAAGGAGATTTTTTCATTTATCTCTTGTTATAAAACCTAAACTCTTATATTTTATATCTCTGATTTCTAGATTTCTAGAAGTTACCACTTGCAATTTCTTTTTATGAAAATATTCTGGATCACTTGTACTTTATTATTAATTTGTTCTATTAACTCTTTCAGTCAGGTAAACGCAGATTCGCTAAAAGTATTAAAAAAGCAGTTTGAATCTTTTGAATATCAAAAGGTAATAAATAGAGCTAATCAGCTGCTATCCTTTAAAGATACTATCAGCAAAGCTAATCTGAAAGAAATTTATAGAATGAAAGGAATCTCCCATTTTTCCATAAACCAGGACGATTCTGCGAGATACAGCTTTAGGCAAATTTTACAGCTGGATTCAACATATAATCTCGATTCTTCTAAAACCTCACCGAAAATTGTAACATTTTTTAATGAAATAAAGAATAATTTTCGTAAAGAGCAAATAGAGAGAAAAAGGATTGAAGCAACTAAAAGCGATACGGTTTATGTCCCTCAATATGTAACTAACATCAATTCCGAAGAGAGTCTAAAACACGCAGTCGCACAATCATTAATATTTCCCGGCTGGGGGCATTTCCACCAGGGATATACTGCAAAAGGGTTTATATTTTCAACTCTGACCCTCGCTACTTTAGGTTCATCTATTTATTTTATTATTGATACTAATAAACGCAGAAAAGAATATCTGAACCAGACTGATCCCTCTCTAATATCAGCTAAATATAACAGCTATAATACTGCATTTCATAAAAGAAACTTTTGTATTTTTGCTTTAGCTGCTGTCTGGCTATATACTCAAATAGATCTTTTATTCATTTCAAATGATAACCATGAAAAACAGCAGACGGTTTACATACCCCAAATGAATTATGATTACTTAAAAGGATTCCAGTTAAGCTACCAAATATCTTTTTAATTTTATACATTCAATTTTAGTTTAAAAAGAAAAGGCGACCTGAAGAAGTCGCCTTTTTTTGATTGAACGATAACTTAATACATTCCGCCCATATCACCCATACCGCCGCCTGGCATTGGTGGCATAGGAGCTTCTTTTTCTTTCTTTTCATAAACAACAGCTTCAGTAGTAATCAATAGCGAAGCTACTGATGCAGCATTTTCAAGAGCGGTTCTTGTTACTTTAGTAGGGTCAATTACTCCGGATTTCATCAAGTTCTCATAAGTTTCAGTTGCCGCATTAAATCCGAAATCATCTTTTCCTTCTCTTACTTTCTGAAGAACAACAGAACCATCGATACCTGCATTATTAACAATTTGTCTTAACGGTTCTTCAAGAGCTTTCTGAATTATCTTTACACCAGTAGTTTGGTCTGTATTATCTCCTTTTATTTTATCTAAAGCAGTAATTGCTCTAACAAATGCAACTCCGCCGCCGGCTACTATACCTTCTTCAACTGCTGCTCGTGTCGCGTGTAAAGCATCTTCAACTCGTGCTTTCTTTTCTTTCATTTCGACTTCAGTAGATGCACCTATTTTTAATACTGCGACACCGCCTGAAAGTTTAGCTAATCTTTCCTGCAGCTTTTCTTTATCATAATCAGAAGTTGTTTTATCTATCTGAGCTTTTATTTCGTTAATTCTCTTCTTAATATCATCGGTTTTCCCGGCACCTTCAACTATTGTAGTGTTATCCTTATCTATAACTACTTTTTTAGCCGTACCAAGATAGGAAATAGTCGCATTCTCCAGTTTGAAACCTCTCTCTTCGGAGATAACAGTACCATTGGTTAGAACTGCTATATCTTCGAGCATAGCTTTTCTTCTGTCACCAAATCCCGGAGCCTTTACCGCTGCTACCTTTAAAGTACCTCTAATCTTATTAACTACTAAAGTAGCAAGAGCTTCACCTTCAAGGTCTTCTGCTATTATTAGCATTGCTTTTCCCTGCTGAGCGACTTTTTCCAGAACAGGAAGAAGGTCTTTCATTGCTGAAATCTTTTTATCATGAATTAAGATGTAGGGATCTTCAAGAATGGTTTCCATACTTTCGGTATTAGTAACAAAATAAGGTGATAGATAACCTCTATCAAACTGCATACCTTCAACAACTTCCAATGCAGTTTCAGTTCCTTTGGCTTCTTCTACAGTAATTACTCCATCCTTACCCACTTTTTCCATTGCATCTGCGATGAGATCACCAATAGATTTATCATTATTAGCTGAAATTGATCCTACCTGAGCGATTTCATTCCTTCCTTCAACATCACGGCTGACTGATTTCAAATAATCTACCACACTACTAACAGCCAGATCGATACCTCTTTTTAAATCCATAGGATTTGCACCGGCAGTAACATTTTTTAATCCTTCACGGTAAATTGCCTGCGCTAAAACTGTAGCAGTTGTAGTACCGTCACCGGCAACATCACTGGTTTTGGAAGCAACTTCACGAACCATTTGAGCGCCCATATTTTCTGTAGGATCTTCAAGTTCGATTTCTTTTGCAACAGAAACACCATCTTTAGTAACGGTTGGTGCACCAAATTTTTTCTCAAGAACAACATTACGGCCTTTGGGGCCTAAAGTAACTTTAACGGCATTAGCCAGCTTATCAACGCCTTTTTTTAATTTACTGCGAGCATCGCTGTCAAATTCAATTAATTTAGATGACATTATATATCCTCCTTATATTTTATTTTCAAGTTTATTTACCGATAATTGCGAAAATATCACTTTCACGCATGATTAAATATTCTTCACCTTCAACAGTGACTTCAGTTCCACTGTATTTACCATACAAAACTTTGTCTCCCTCTTTAACTTCCAATTTTATCTGTTTTCCATCTTCAGTAAGTTTACCAGGTCCTACTGCTATTATTGTCCCTTCAATCGGTTTTTCTTTAGCGGTATCCGGTAGAATAATTCCGCCTTTGGTTTTTTCTTCTGCTTCCATTGGCTTTACAATTACTCTATCCGCCAACGGTTTCAAATTTATTTTAGCCATTTTTTTAACCTCCAATAAGAATTTATATAAATGTAATTAGCACTCTCAAAAGGTGAGTGCTAATATAATATTCTTATTAAAATTTGTCAAGATTTTCAACTTCTCCACTGCTTATTTTTATGTTAAATTTTCTTAATCATACTCTTAATCATACTCGTGCTCGTAATCCTTCTAGTAATCGTACTCCTAAGAAAAACAAGTGCTAAGGCAAAATATTTTCAGAGAAAATTTGGGTTAAAAATTAAAGAGGATTATTTTACATCTTATTTTTAATATAAGTTAATGAAAGAGAACCGTTTCCGCTTATTAAGCGAAATAAAACATTTATTTACTAAAATAAAAGAACTTGATAGAAAAGTAATTATCATTTTTATTTCTATCTCTATTCTCCAGACTATATCATGGTACTACACATCCAGGAGATTTTTCAGATATAATTTTTTTGATTCTTTGCAGGATAACCCGAATGTATATTTAATTGAATATCTCTACTGGTTTATTGGCGACTTTTTAACTTTTTTTATACTGCCGGTATTAGTAATTAAGATTATACTTAAAGAAAAAATAAAAAACTACGGTGTTACAGCGGGAGATTATAAAGCAGGAATAAAAATATCTTTAATATTTTTAAGTATAATGATTCCCATTATATGGTTTGCTTCAGCACTGCCGGATTTTAGTTCCGCATATCCGCAATTAAAAACGACAATTGATTCATGGAATGTTTTTTTTATTTTTGAATTAGGTCTTTTCGTTTATCTTATTGCATGGGAATTTGTCTGGAGAGGATTTATGCTTTTCGGGCTTAAAGAGAAATTTGGTTACTACGCAATATTTATTCAAATGATCCCTTTTTTAATTTTACATAATGGTAAACCTGTTTTAGAAGCTTTTGGAGCAATTATTGCGGGACTGGCTCTGGGGGTTTTAGCTTTTAGAACCCGTTCAATCATCTATTGCGTTATTACCCATGCGTGTGTTATGTTTAGTATAGATTTTATCTCAATTCTCAGATATAAAGCCGACAATTATGGAGTCGGATTATTATCTCTAATTCATGTTTTTAAACAAATTTTTTGAGGCTGAAATGCGATTTTCATTAAATGTCGACCATATTGCAACTTTAAGAAACGTAAGGGGAGAAAATCTTCCCGATCCCGTTACTGTCGCTTTAATTGCTGAGCAAGCCGGCGCAGACGGAATTGTTGTCCACTTAAGAGAAGATCGCAGACATATTAAAGAAAGGGATGTAAGGCTTTTGAGAGAACTTATCTCAACTAAGCTTGATCTTGAAATGGCTGCAACTGAAGAGATCATCAAAATTGCATGTGATATTGGTCCCGAACTGGCTACTATTGTTCCTGAAAAAAGACAGGAACTAACAACAGAAGGGGGTATCAATGTGATTGATAATATCAGTCTTTTAAAAACCTCTATTATTGAGCTTCATAATTCAGAGATTGAAGTTTCATTATTTATTGAACCGGATCTTGAACAGATAAATGCAGCTGCTGAAATTGATTCCGATTATATTGAAATTCATACCGGGGTTTTTGCAAATGCCGTTTCAGAAGAAGAACAATTTGATGAACTTGAAAAAATAAGAATCGCAGTAAAACATGCAAAAAAATTGGGATTGGGAGTAAATGCCGGCCATGGCCTCAATTACCAGAATATTAAAATATTTCGGGAATTAACTGATATCGATGAAGTAAGTATTGGACATGCTGTAATTGCACGCGCAGTATTAGTTGGAATTAATGATGCGGTTAAAGAAATGATAAGTCTCATTAGATAAATCTCCTTATCATTCAACCATTTTAGTTGAATATCCATTTTTCAACTAAAATGGTTGAAATTTCATTATTCAACCAAATCAGTTGAATTTTATATGATATAAGTTTATTTTAGGAATATTATTACTGGTTTATAATGAAAAAAATAGCCCTGATTGGAGATATTGTCGATTCAAAAAACATAACTGAGCGTGCTAAAGTTCAATCCGGTTTGAATTATATTTTCAAAAAACTGAACATTAATGGAGACCTATTATCACCTTATACCATAACTTTAGGAGATGAATTTCAAGCGGTATACAATAAAGCCGATTTGATTTTCAGTCATATCTGGCAGATTAGTTCTGCTGTTTACCCCCTTAAAATAAGGTTTTCACTGGGTGCCGGAGATATAACTACTAAAATAAATAAAAAGCAGGCTATAGGTATGGATGGGCCCGCCTTTTATAATGCACGGAATGGATTAAACGGATTAAAAGAATCCGGATTTTTATTCGCCGTAACTGCCGATGAATTGCATGCAGAGAAAATTATTAAACAAAGCCTTTTTCTAATCTCTCACCTTTCTGACAATTGGAAAAAGTCCAGATTAAATATATTGTCATTATTATATCGACAATTCAGCGTTATGGAAATTGCAAAAAAACTAAAAATAACCGATAAGGCTGTTTATAAAAATATTGATGCCGGGGCTTTAAAGATTATTATGGATTTAACAAAAGAAATAACAAGTAATCTTAATCAATCCTTGAAATAATTATTTGCAGTTTTATTATATCCTAAATATTGTAATGTTTGCACGGTTATTCTTCTTATTCAGAGATAATCCAATATCGATTAAGAAAGTTCTTTATTTATCACTTCTGGAAATAATTCTACTATTAACCTTTATGCCGGACCTGTATTTACTACTATTCCTTGTTTTATTAACCGGTATAAATATTTTATTTTATTTCCCCGAAAAAAGATTAGTTAATAAGAATCTATTAAGATTTATATCTCTGCTGATAATTATTATCTTGACAGGGTTTTTTACATCCGGCTATATTTCAATTAATTTTAATCAAAATCTGCTCGATTTTATTAAAAGCCTCTCTCATTATTTTTTCCCTTTCAAATCTATTGAGACACCAAACTGGCTGACAGTAAATATTTTAATGGCCGGAATTTTATTTTTATTAAATGAAGTTAATTTTATAATAAGGTATTTTTTTGAGGCACTTTCATTAACACCGCAATTAAATGAGGAAGGGGATAGGGGACTGGATGAAAAGGAATATAATGCCGGAAGGGTGATTGGAATGCTGGAAAGAATTCTGATTTTGTTTTTTGTTGTTATAAATCAATTCGCTGCTATAAGTGTAATAATAGCTGCAAAAGGTTTTACCAGATTTAAAGAGCTTGATAAAAAAGAATTTGCCGAATATGTTTTAGTTGGAACCCTCCTCTCATCTTTATTTGCAATAGGGATTTCTTTATTAATTAAACACCTTATTAAATGAGGCTGTGTGAAAGTACAGAAAAGTGTTAGGAGAGGTTTTAATTTTCCTGTTAAACCAATGGATAAATCCATTGGTTAATGATAATCATACAGCTCTAGTAGATACTCACTTGAAAAGAAACAAATATGCCCTCTTCAATTATCTGATTTCGCCTTTTTTGATTTTATTGATATAAACAAAGAACCGGCAAATGCACCATAAGCAGTACTTAACCATGGATTTCCGGTAATGGGGCAGGTTCCGCTTACACAGCCGACATAATGATAATAAAGATAACCCCCTGCCGCACCGATGATAACAGGTAAGGTTATTTTACTCCACTTTCTAATTATTTTAGAATTTAATAATTCCATGCTGATATTCCACCTCTTAAATTTGCAGCATTATAGCCATTCTTTTGCAGCAGGAGTGCTGCTGAGAGGCTTCTATTTCCGGATCTGCAGTAACAGACTATCTCTTTATCCTTAAATTTTTTCAATTCTTCTGCCCTGCTGTTTAACTGGTTTAATGGAATATGAAGAGAGCCTTTAATATGTCTGGCTTTTCTTTCAGATTCAGTTCTTACATCAAGAAGCAAGACACTTCTATTTTTCATTTTATTATTTATTTCATCGGCATTATAATGTTTTACTTTACTTTTATTTATTGCTTTCTTTATTACAGTGAACAATATTAAAGCTAAAAGAATGTATATTATTATTTGAGAAGGAGTCATTTAATATTTCCTTTTTTATTGAAAAAGAATTTGAAACCATATATCTAATCCCATTAGAGCAATTATAGCTGCTAATCCCCAGCGCAAAGTTGTAACGGTAAATCTATGACTTAAATTAGCACCTATAAATACACCAGGAATAGAGAACAAAACAGCAGCGGCAGTTAAATCAAAAGGAACGATTCCTGAACTAATTTTACCCAGACTTGTAGCAAAAGATGCAAGGATCACTATTCCTAGTGTTGAACCAATTGTAATACGGATTGGAATTTTTAATATAATCATTAATAAGGGGGATAGAAGGAATGCTCCGGGTGCACCTGCCATTCCACCTAAGAAGCCTACCACAATTCCAATTAAAACAGCGACAAATTTATTAAAATCAATTAATTTATCACTATCAGACTGACTGCTATTTTTACTAAAAATAATTAATGCTGCACCTGTTGTTGCCATTAATGCAAAAATGCTCAAAATTATATTTGGGTTAACAAGGCCCGATAAATAAGCACCTGCAAAAGAGCTAATTACTATTGGTATTCCAACTGTCAGTACAACCTTTTTGTCTAAGGCTTTTTTCTTCCTATGAAATAACATACCAAACAATGAAGTTGCAAAGACCTGTATGGAGGTCATTCCAGAAATATTCTTAATTCCCAATTCATTGAGTCCGAATAGTTGAGGTATATACATATATGCAGGAATTAGCATTATAGCTCCCCCTAAACCGAGTATTCCTGAAATCAATGAGACAAAAAAGGCTATTATTCCAATAAGAAAATATTCAGCCATTACTTAAATACCCCATGCTGTCTTTCAACTTCAAAGCCATTCATTACCCATCCGCTCGTTCCGCCCTGGAGATTATATACTTTTTTATAATTCCGGGTATAAAGAAAATGAGCTACTTCAGAGGATCTGTTTCCGCTCTGGCAAATTACAACCAACGGACTATTTTTATCTCCCGGGAGTTCATTAATTCTTGAATAGATCTGGGTGGTCGGAAGATTATATACACCGGGTACGGCACCGAAAGCCATTAGTTCATAAGGTTCACGGACATCCATTAAAAATAGCTCAGGATTACTTTCCATCATTCGTTTCAATTCCATTGGTGAAATATTTTCGAATTTTTCATTTGATGTAGAAATTCTTTTAGTTCCACACTGTAAAGTAACCTTACCGCTGTTTTGAAGATCAGCAACCGGAGGGAAAAATTCTTTTACAAAAATTAGATATTCATCTCTGGTTCTTTTCTCGAGGAAAGGATTCTTTGCTTTCTCATCCGAGAGTAATGAATATTGATTATTTTCATAATCATGTCCGGGATAAATTTTAGTATCACCGGGAAGAGAAATAATTTTATTAAAAAGACTGTTATACTGCTCAACCGGATTGCCGCCGGGTAAATCGCTTCTTCCTGCCTGCCCAATTAATAATAAATCACCCGTAAACAATTTATCTTCGAAAAGTACGCTTATATGATTATCTGTATGTCCCGGAGTGTATATGAATTTTAATTTCAATGAGTCAACATCGAGTATATCATTATCGTTAACATACTTATCTATTTCGATTTTTGCATTTGCCCTTAAAATATCTCCGATTCCAAATTTATCCCCTTCATCTACGATTTTCCACTTATCTTTTGTCTTTTCATGCATTATAACTTCAGCACCCGTAAGTTTTTTTAATTCTCCGGCACCGGAAATATGATCGGCATGTGTATGTGTATCAATAATAAATTTTATTTTGATTCCCATTTCTTCTTCTAATAAAAGAATTTTTTGAATATCTTCTATATTGGGATCAATAAGAACGGTTTTTTTTGTATTTTCGTCAGCTAAAAGGTATGATAATGTTCCTGTTCCATCAACCGAACGAATCTGCTTGAATAACATTTAAATCTCCTGATTTTTATAAATATCTTATTTTTAAAATCTAAAAAATGATTAATTGAAGTAATTCGATTCAACAAGGGCGAAAAAGATTCAGAATACGATATATTTTAAATCACAGAGAATTTTCAGAGCCACAAAGTCTCTGAGGCACAAAGTTACACAAAGTATTTTATGATTACCTTGTTGAAGCAAGGGATTTTTAAGAATGAACATTGTTAAAGTTGCGCGGATTTAACTTGGTGTTGCGCTGGATTTGTCGCGGAGGAAGGCTGGATTTGTGCTAGAGTTTGTGCAGGAGTTTGCGCAAGGGTGAATATAGGGGTTTTTACCGGTTGAAAATTTTTTATTTGTAAGTTAAGAATACAATCTACCTTTTGCAACTATTAACTCTAACAAATAAGGTTTAATTTTACATTGTAAAATAAAATATATTAAATTATTTTAATGAGAAAATCTGTTCTAAAACAAAAATTAGAATATCATTATAAAGCTTTTGACAGGTCTCATATTTCACCTGATCCTCTTCAGTTTCTGCATTTGTATAAAGATGAAAAGGATATTGAAATAATCGGGTTTATTTCATCGATATTTTCTTACGGTAATGTCTCCCAGATTATTAACACATTAAACCGGATAACAGATATATTAGGGGTTCACCCTTATAATGCTATCTTAAATATGACTAAAAAAGAAATAGACAGATATTTTTGTGAATTGGTACACCGGTTTTATACATCAGGAGATATTAAGCTTCTTTTTGAGGTTCTTCATAATGTTTTAGACAGAGAAAAAGGGATCAAAGAAATATTTCTACAAAATTATTTTGATTTCTCGGGAGAATTAAATCTAAAATTGCCTTTATCTAAGTTTTCTAATTTTTTCTTAAAAAGCTTTCCGGATGAAAAGATAACACCGGGTATTCGTTTTATGTTCGCTGATCCTCTAACAGGAAGTGCCTGCAAAAGGATGAATCTTTTTTTAAGATGGATGATTCGAAAAGATGAGCTTGATTTCGGCTTCTGGAATGAAATTCCAAAAAGTAAATTAGTTATTCCGGTCGATACTCATGTAGCTCGTATCTGCACTTCCTTAAATCTTACAAGTAGAAAAAACATAAGCTGGAAAATGGCAGAAGAGATTACTGAGAATTTAAAACAGTTTGATTCAATTGACCCTGTTAAATATGATTTTGCAATTTGCCATATTGGAATGAGAAAGATGGTATTTTAATTAAATATAAGGAATTCAATCATAAAAAAGCTTGCATCTCACTTCCTTTATTCAAATATTCCTTATTATTTTTAATTTTTCCTTTTCCAAATTAGGAGCAATATCGAATGGCAGAAAACAATTCAACCCCTTCTTCGTTTAAACCATATATTTCACCAAAAGATTTTATACCTGAATTCACACCTAAAGCAATTATTCTTGGGGCAATCTTCGGAGTAATCTTTGGTGCTGCTTCTGTTTATCTTGGTTTAAAAGTAGGATTAACAGTCAGTGCTTCAATACCTATTGCTGTTTTAGCAATCGCAGTATTCAAAAAAATCGGAAATTCAACAATACTTGAGAATAATATTGTTCAAACTATAGGGTCTGCCGGTGAATCTGTGGCTGCCGGTGTAGTATTCACTATCCCTGCTCTATTGTTTTTGCCTGGAGGGAGGGATTACTTTCAGTATTTCCAGGTGTTTGTATTAGCTTTAGCCGGAGGTATACTCGGGGTACTTTTTATGATTCCATTGAGGAGGTCGTTAATTGTAAAAGAACATGGTGTTCTGCCATATCCCGAAGGTACTGCTTGTGCCGATGTCCTTATAGCGGGTGAAAAAGGGGGAAACCTTGCTAAAAAAGTTTATTATGGTTTAGGAATAGCGTTCTTGTATAAATTGTTTATGTCAATACTTGGATTCTGGAACGATGTTCCGGAACATATTTTCGGCAGGCATTCAGCATTACCTAACGGAACTATAAATGGAGAGATCACTCCGGAACTTTTAGGAGTTGGATATATCATAGGTCCTAAAATATCAGGAATTATGGTAGCCGGCGGTGTCTTATCATGGTTAGCTTTAATTCCCTTAATAACAATTTTTGGAGACAGCTTAACAACAGTTGTGCAGCCCGGTACTAAGCTTATTTCGGAAATGTCCGCATCCGAAATTTGGAATAATTATATAAGATATATTGGAGCTGGCGCAGTAACTTTTGGGGGTATCATTACATTGATTAAATCATTACCCACAATTGTTAGTGCATTCCGAGATTCATTTAAAGACCTAACCGAATCAAAAAAAGGTTCGGGTACTGAAAAAACAAGAACTGAGAAAGATATACCTATTCCCTACGTTGTTTTTGGCAGTATTGCTCTTGTAATCTTCATGGCGTTAATTCCAACTATTCCAACAAATTTTTTATCAGCAATAATGGTAGTTATTTTCGGATTTTTCTTTGTAACTGTTTCTTCAAGGATAGTGGGCTTAATCGGCTCATCTTCTAATCCTATTTCAGGAATGACAATCGCTACCCTCATGGCTACATCATTAATCTTTGTTGGAATCGGATGGACAGGTGATTACTACCAGCCGATAGCTTTGGTTGTAGGTTCAATTGTTGCGATAGCTTCAGCTAACGCCGGGGCTACATCTCAGGACCTAAAAACGGGATTTTTAGTCGGTGCTACCCCCTTGAAACAGCAAATAGGTCTAATTATTGGGGTTCTCGCCTCAGTTGTGGCAATTGGTTTTACCCTCTTACTTCTGGAAAATACTTTAGGCATCGGAGTTATTACACCTCATCATCAAACACCGTTGCCTGCACCTCAAGCAACCTTAATGGCTACAGTGATAAAAGGATTAATTAGCCAGAACCTACCCTGGGGTTTGGTAATTTCCGGGATGGCACTTGCTGCTGTAATGGAATTAGGCGGAGTTAATTCTTTAGCTTTTGCTGTTGGAGCATATCTCCCGTTATCTACTACAAGTCCAATTTTTGTTGGCGGATTGGTTAAATGGTTTGTTGATAGGAGAAAGAAATCCGCAAATGCAGAATCGGAAACAGGTCCCGGAGCTCTTTTTAGTTCGGGTTTAATTGCAGGCGGAGCATTAACAGGTATTTTAATTGCTGTCTTAATAGGCTGGACTGTAGGAAAAGATGCTCAAGGTAATGACATTTCTTTTTTGAGCAAGATAAATACGGGTTTTTCCCACAGCCTTGGTGCCGGCGGTGATATATTATCCTTAGTTATGTTTATCTCCTTAGCTGCTATTTTATTTAAATTTGCGATGAGTAAAGAAGATAAAGTTTAGAAAAGGTTTTAATGATTTAATTGAATATCTTTGATTTATTATTCATATATTGCAGCAGCTATTTGATTTATTGGCAAAGGTATTATGTTAAAATTTATGCTTAAATGTTCTATCATTTTTGTTTTTTTATTTCCTGCATTAGTTAATGCTCAAACCTTTGGTTTCGGCTGCCTTGGATTTGTTGGAGGATTTGCAGGATACAGCTATCAGAAGTATCAGCCGGACGGATTAAACAATTATGTAACTGATTTTAATAAATCTAATGGTGATTCATTAAAAGCACCAATGAGTAGTTTCGGATCTGCTTCCGGATACCGGTTGGGAATTAATTTCTTTAGAGCACATTTTACCAGATTCATTTTAACTTCCAAAGGTTTTTACCAATCATTGATAGAAAGTAAAGATGCTCAAATTACATCAATGCTGGGATCTTCCAACTCCAATTATAAAGTTAGATTAAATACATGGGGGCTAGGTTTGGATGTGGGAACTTCTATCACCGGTGCAGTTAGCTGGAAAGTGATTGACGCGGCATTACTTTTTAATAAAGCAACTTTTACTAATACAAAAAATCTGCCCGGTTCTCTTACCGATATAAAAGAATTTAAGAGTGATTCAAAAGTAGGGTATTCGATCGGAACAGGATTCATACTGCAATTGATTGACGAATATATTTCAATTGAAGGTCTTGCTGCATATACGGTTTTTTCAATAGATGAACTTCAATTAGATGATGGAACGAAATTAACAGTTAGTGAGAATTCTTCCCAGCCGATGAATAATTTTATTGAATCGGGCGGATTCAATGCAGTTATCCAGTTAAATATTGGTTTCCCCTTATGAGAGGCCTGTCAAAGGAACTTTATTATCCTTAATTATTTATTTATTTTTGTACTTGC
Source organism: uncultured Ignavibacteriales bacterium (assembly GCA_963848195.1). Taxonomy (GTDB): domain Bacteria; phylum Bacteroidota; class Ignavibacteria; order Ignavibacteriales; family Ignavibacteriaceae; genus CAVQBP01. The sequence goes on from CAWKCY010000007.1 coordinate 255,632, forward strand.
TTTTTTCAAATCCTTAATATAAAATACCTTACATAAAGATTAATAATAATTAGGAGTTTTTTAATGGCTATTTTACCTGTCACCATATACGGTGATAAGATCTTGAGGAAAAAAGTCGACCGTGTTGAAGATGTAGAATTCAAAACAATAGAATTAATTAAGAATATGTTTGATACCATGAGGAATTCGAATGGTATAGGTCTAGCAGCCAATCAGGTGGGAGTTAATCAGGCAATTTTTGTTATTGATGTTTCTATTGTTGAAGGGTATGAAAATTATAAACCTATGACAGTAATAAATCCGGAAATAACCTTTCGCTCTGAAGAAAAAGTATTTATTGAAGAAGGATGCTTAAGTGTACCTAATGTGCGGAATGAAATCGAAAGACCTTCAAAAATAATTATAAAATATCTCGATTCGGATATGAAAGAACAATCAATTGAAGCGGATGGTCTGCTTTCGCGTGTTCTTCAGCATGAATATGATCATCTGCAGGGCATATTATTTACTGATTATTTTGATGATAAAGCAAAAAAAGAGTTCAAGCATATTCTAAATAAAATTAAGAATAGAAAAGTTGAAATTGAATATCCGGTTACCGATGATGTAAACTATCAGTTGAAATGAAAATAATTTTCATGGGTACCCCTGATTTTGCTGTCCCTTCTTTAAATAGTCTAATTGAAAGCAAACACGAAGTTTTAGCAGTTGTAACCGCACCTGATAAAGAAAGAGGCCGTGGAAGAAAAGTTTCTTATACTGCGGTTAAGGAGTTTGCTATAAAATATAATCTACCCGTTTTACAGCCGCAGAAATTAAAAAATCAAGATTTTATTGAGGGCTTGCAAAAATATAGAGCGGATATTTTTGTTGTTGCAGCCTTTCGAATTTTACCAAAAGAAGTATTTACAATTCCTACAGAATTATCATTTAATTTGCATGCTTCGCTTCTTCCTAAATATAGAGGTGCAGCACCTATTCAGTGGGCTTTAATTAACGGTGAAAAAGAAACAGGTGTAACTACTTTTGCTCTTGAAGAAAAAGTTGATACGGGAAATATAATACTGCAGGAAAAAATTGGAATTGATGCCGAAGATAATTTCGGTTCTTTACACGATAAATTAAGTATTTTAGGCTCTGAGGCTGTCTTAAGAACGGTTAATTTAATTGAAGATGGTAATTTTGAGCTTAAAGAACAGGATAACAGTCTGTCTTCTCCGGCACCCAAAATAACAAAAGAAATTACTAGTATTGAATGGAATAAAACTGCAGAAGAAGTTCATAACCTGGTTAGAGGTCTGTCTCCATATCCCGGTGCTTATTTCGTTCTTAATAATAAAATAATTAAGATATACAAATCTAAAATTGTTCATTTTCCGGAAAAACTTTTATCAGCAGGGGAAGTATATCATGATGGTAAAGATTTGATAGTCGGTTGCAGTAAAGGTTCACTTTCTCTATTAGAGCTTCAGCAGGAAGGGAAAAACAGGCTTAAAGTTGAAGAATTTTTAAGGGGATTTCGTTTTAGTTAATAATTATATAAACGGAATCATAAGGAAAAGAAGATGGAATTTAAAAACAACATTTTAGAGGCGATAGGAAATACTCCCCTTGTAAAATTAAATCATTTAAATAAAGGTTTAAAACCTCAGATATATGGAAAGCTTGAATCTGCGAATCCGGGCGGTAGTGTAAAAGACCGGATTGGAATTGCAATGCTAGATGAAGCTGAAAAAAAGGGGTTAATTAAACCCGGCGGGACAATTATAGAAGCAACTTCCGGTAATACCGGTATAGGCCTGGCACTTACCTGTGCAGTCAAAGGTTATAAATCTATATTTGTTGTGACTGATAAGGTTAGTTTTGAGAAAATAAATTATTTAAAAGCCTTTGGCTCTGATGTTATAGTTGTTTCAAATGCAGTGAGTAAAGATCACCCTGATTATTATGTTACGGTTGCAAGAAAGATAAGTGAAAAAACTCCTAATTCCGTTTTTATGTATCAGTATTCAAATCCGGCTAATCCTGAAATACATTACAATACAACCGGGCCTGAAATTTGGAAACAAACCGAAGGAAAGATAACTCATTTCGTTGCGGGTATTGGAACCGGGGGAACAATCAGCGGGGTAGGGAGATACTTAAAAGAGAAAAATAATAATGTACAGGTTATAGGAGCTGACCCTTACGGTTCCATTTTTAAATCTTATATGGATGATGGAAAGCTTATTGATGGTGATCCTTATTTAGTCGAAGGTATCGGACAGGACTGCCTCCCAAAGAATGTTCATTTTCAATATATTGATAATATAATTAATGTTACAGATATGGATTCATTTAATTATGCAAGGATGATGTGCAGACAGGAAGGAATCTTTTGCGGCGGCAGTACGGGGACTATTGTATGGGCAGCTTTACAGATTGCTAAAGAATTAGATGAGAACGCAGTTATTGTTTTTATAATATGTGATACCGGTGAAAGATACTTATCTAAATTTCATAGTGATGAGTGGCTTAGAGAAAAAAGACTCCTTCCGCATGAGATAAAAACTCTTGGAGATATTTCATTAGCCAAAAGACAAAACGGATCTAAAGATTTAATTTATCTTAACGCAAAGGATAAAATCAAAAAAGCTTTTGAAGTAATAAACAAAAATGGTTTCTCTCAAATTCCGGTAATTGATGGGGGTAAATCTGTGGGGAGTGTAAGAGAAGGACGTTTAATGGCAAAACTTATTGAAAATCCAAACCTTCTCGATACAAATGTTGAAGATATAATGGCAGAAGGCTTCCCGGTAATTGATGAAGAGACCGATCTTATATCTGCAAAAAAATATTTAAGCAAATCTCCTGCAGTTCTTGTTTCGGAATATGGAAGAATTGTTGATATAATTACAAGGTATGATATTTTAGAACATACCAATATTTCTTAAACTTGTTCTTGAACATTTAAACTTTACACCGGAGACTATATGGGTTTTTCAACAGATGCAATTCACGCGGGACAAAAACCAGATCCTGTTACAGGTGCGGTAATTACACCGATTTATCAGACTTCAACCTATGCTCAGGAAGAATTAGGGAAGCATAAGGGTTATGAATATGGAAGGACTCAAAATCTAACCCGTGAAGCTATGGAAAAAAACATTGCCGCTCTTGAAAAGGGAAATTACGGTATAGCTTTTAGTTCCGGCGTTGCTGCGACCCAAGCATTGATGAGCCTTGTTAAATCAGGTGACAATGTTATCGTATCAAGAAATGTTTACGGGGGAACTTACCGTTTGTTTGAATTAGTTATGACAGATTACGGATTAAATTATTCATGGATAAATACAAGTGAAATAACAAATATTGAAGGGGCGGTTAATGAAAATACAAAGATGGTTTTCCTGGAAACTCCTACTAACCCGATGCTGAATCTGACTGATTTAAAAGCTGCTTCAGAAATTTGTAAAAAGCATAATTTAATTAGTATTGTTGATAATACGTTCATGAGTCCCTATTTTCAAAATCCTTTAACTTTGGGAATTGATATTGTCCTTCACAGCTCTACAAAATATATAAACGGTCATAGTGATGTAATCGGAGGTATTTTAATTACAAATGATGAAAAGATTCACAGTAGGTTAAGATACATTCAAAATGCCGCAGGAGCAATTCCATCACCGTTTGATTGCTGGCTTATTTTAAGATCTACAAAAACTTTAGCTGTTAGGATGGAGAGACATAATAAAAATGCTGTAGAACTGGCTGAGTATTTATCAAAATCTTCTTTTGTAAAGAAAGTATATTATCCCGGCTTGCCTTCTCACCCACAGCATGAACTTGCAAAGAGACAGATGAGAGGTTTCGGCGGAATGATTTCTGTAGAATTAATTGATATGGAAGTCGCAAAGAAATTATTAAAAAATGTGAAGGTGTTTACTCTGGGAGAAAGTTTGGGAGGAGTTGAAAGTCTGATTAGTCATCCGGCAAGTATGACCCATGCTTCAGTACCTAAAGAAGAGAGGGAAAAATTAGGAGTAACTGATGCTCTCGTTAGATTTTCAGTAGGTATTGAAGATATTGAAGATTTGATTGAGGATATAAATCAAGCAATTTCAAATTGATCCATATTTGAAAGAAGACATCTTTTCTAAATAAAATAGATACTCTAATTTGTTTGATTAGTGTAATTAATCAGAGTAATAAAACTTTCAGAATTTAAGATAAACTCTGCTGTCCCGTCATCTATATCTATAGTATTGATTTTTTCCATTTCATGATTTTTACTGGTTATATACATATTTAATTTCTTTATATTTTCCGGTAATCCTGATAGAGTCACTTTTCTTTCGGCACCATTATTAACCAGATTGATGGTGTAGACACCATTTTTGATATCTCCAAATGCAGCGCAGTCTATATCCTTCCGGCTACAAGTTATTGGAAGGTAAAAAGAACCTTTTGGAGTTAATCCCAGCTGCTTCAAATTCCAGAATCGTTGAGTAGGTTTTAACGGACCCTCAGTATCATATATACCTCCTCCTGTGAGAATAGAATAATCTGCAGTTAACTGCCATTGCAAAATTGATTTTGGCTGGCATATTGAAAGGATACGAATATAAAGATCAATTTCATCCAGAGCATAAGAAGGCTCCAGGAAAATCTCTGGATATCTCCATGCCCCTGCATCATTGCTGCCTTCAGCAACTATTAACGGAACATTTAGTTCTTTTGCAATATCAGCCCAGATAGAGAGTGTCCAGTTATTGCAGCCCCGCCATGAATGGAATGAAACCGCTCCGATATATTGATGCGTTTCCGGATCATTTAAGGCGTCATCCACAAATCCGTAGGTTGTAGCATCTGAATTATCTCCGAGCAGCAGCCTGGTATTTATTCCTTTTGAAGCAAAATATTTCCCCAGCTGTTTTATTAATTCCGCATGCTCTTTCCCCGTTTGCCTGATATTTATTCCTAGATCGGATTCATTAAAGGAAAATAACGCGGGCTCAACTCCATATTTTTCCTTAAGATAAATTAAATAAGAACCTATCGATTTTACAATACTTCTCATCTTCATTGGATTAAGGGGATTTCCTCTTGGTTCACCCGGTTTCCTGACTCTAAACCCTATATCACCAGTAACTGCCCATGCAGGGGGGTACCAGGCGCTAAGAATAATAGGAATATTTTTTTTAGCCAGCTTTTGTGCCATTTCCATGGCGTTAGTAACTCCTGGACTTAAATTGCCGGAGATTGCAGCTTCAATAGGATCAATACTCTCATCAGGCTGCCAATTGAACCATGGCATTTCGACTCTTCCCCACGTTACATTCAAATTTTTTAGGCAGTAGTCAATAACTGCTGGATCAATGTCAGGTTTTTGAAGTCGAAAATTTCCCCCGATACCATCAAATTCTCTTCCGGGATGCAATGTATCAAGTGAAAGTATTGCAGGCTCTTTATCAATGGAGCCGGATATTTTTATATTGTAATTTGCTTCTGCTTTATGACCATAAATAACATTTCCGCTAATTATCGTAAAATAAACCTCTAAATTACCTCCAAAAAAAGGATTTGGTTTCTGAACTAAAATTTCGGTTAGCCGGTTTGTAATTACTTTTAAATGCCTGTTATTTGTGTTAATCTCAATACCTTTTGCTGTTACCGGTGGAGGGATAAATCTTTCCCGGACTGGATGGTTATCGATTCCCGAAAGATTATCGGCAGTCTTTTCTACTTGAGATATAAAATCAATTTTTGGATTTAAATATTCATCATTTGGAAGTTCAATGCAGAAATAAGCTCCCAGCATAGTTATATTCGAATCCGGAGTTATCTCGTAATTGATATTGACTATTCCTTCACTTGAATCTTTGACTGTTTCAATAAAAGAGAGGTTATCAAGTTTTGATGTTACTTTAGCTGTTAAACCCAGACGACTAAAACTCGGATTTTGTTCCTCCTTTGCAGTTTTATATACATCAAGCCAGTCTTTTTTAATTATCCGCAGACTGGTTTCGAATTTCATTAGCTCTCCATCTATTCGAATCCCTCTGAGATTACCCCAGGCTGTTATATCTGATTGACTAAACATGTTGATTGCAAATCCATGTAATATTAAGATTAAAATTATATTAATATTTAATGCAAAGTTGAACCTTCTTAAAATAAATATCCGGAATTTATTTTTAATGTTAGGCATTACCTACTCCAGTCTGCTAAGGAATAAAAATTTGAAAATATTCATATTTAATATAAAAATAAAATTTCAATCGGGTTAGAGAGCTTTTGGATAAGTTCTTTTGCGAAACGGAGTTGGGTGTTTTGCGAAACGGATTGGGTGTTTTGCGAAACGGAGTTTCGCGTTTTCCGGAGTTTGACGTTTTGCGAAACGGAGTTTCGCGTTACATGAAGAGAATTCAGCCTTCTTAGGTATAATTAAATGTGAATGATATCTTTTTTTCCTAAATTTGTGTTAGCTAAATTATTTAATATTCAATATTCAAATAATATGACTAGAATTAGATCCCTTATTCTTATTAGTTTCCTGTTTTTATTCGTAGCAGTCCGGTTATGTGCACAAACTGATTCTATCGAGATCAATATAATTGACAATTATGTTACTCCTGAAACACCATACAATTTTGTTTTATCCTTTTTTACAAGTGAAAAAACAAAATCAAAACTCTTAATAGATAATAAATATGAGTATGTAGTTTCCGGGACGTTCACTGATCTGCACAAGATAAAAGTAGATATATCAAAACTGGATTTTAAAAGTCAGGACATTCCGTTTGTTATTACCGTTGAAGATTCTGCAGGTAATAAATATACGGGTGAAGAATATGATTTCCAGTTACCGAATGAAATAAAGGTTAAAAGTGAGTCCAATTTTCTTCTTTTATGCTTATTTGGGGGTACCGTTTTTCTATTACCATCTCCGGCATATGTATTCACAAATCATGATAATTATTTTAGCCTTACCAAGGAAATTCCGCTTATATCTATAAGCAAGAAGGGGTTTACATTTCCAGCAGGATATTTCTCAGTTGAATATTCTCATATCTTTAACGCTCCTTATAAAAATTTATTGCGGATTGGCTATAAACACATCATTGAAGTTCCGGGTATAGAATATATTTCACCGGGAATAAATGGATTTACCAACTTTAAAGGATATAACGGCATTAGTCCTGAACTTTCCGCAGGCCTTTTCAAATTTCTTGATACCTTTATTGTATATTTAAGATACAGGTATAATGTCAAACCTGGCGAGACGGGTTCTGAATTTCAGGAAGTTTCAGTGGGACTTTATTCGAATTTCTTTTCCTTATATTTCTAATATATAAGATTCAAGATAAAAGTAAAAAGATAAAAGAGAAAAGTAGAGCTAATGAAACCTGTATCTTTTTTCTTGAAACTTATTATTTTACAAGAAATATACAAGATACTCAAGACAGTGCTAAAGAAACCTGTATCAGTGATCTTTCCATATCGTTTTTGCAGAAGTAATTTATCAATTGATCTATAAAGCATTATTATTGATTTTTAATAAATGAAATTATTGATATTCATATTATTTATTTTTTCCTCCGTATCATTTTCGCAATCAGGGAAAGTAAAGGGGATAATTACAGATGGAAATAAACCGATACCTTTTGTTAATATTTCGGTTATTAACACAGTCTACGGTACGTTCAGCGATGAAAAAGGTTTTTATGAAATTGCCGGTTTAAAGCCGGGATCTTATCAGCTTAGGTTTAGTTCTGTAGGTTATACAACACAGACCCGCGATATTGATATTAAATCTGACAAAACACTTGAATTAAATATTGTTTTATTATCTGCAGTTATTGAATTTAATACTGTTGAAGTTACCGGTTCAAAGAAACAGGATCAAAAAGATACCAGGTCAAGTTTAATTGAGCTGAATCCTAAAAGTGCAAAAATACTTCCCGGCGCAGGTGAAGATGTATTAAGAACTTTACAATCTCTTCCGGGAGTCTTAGCTCCAAATGATTTCTCATCACAGCTAATAGTACGAGGCAGCGGACCTGATCAGAATCTAATCATTATGGATGATATAGAAATCTTTAACCCTTATAGACTCTACGGTGTCATCAGTATGTTCAATCCTGATGTAGTTTCTAGTGTAAATCTTATCACCGGAGGCTTTCCTGCCAAATATGGCGACAGACTATCTGCAGTTCTTGATGTAACAAATAGAGAAGGAACAACAAAAAAAAATTTGAAGGGTAGTCTTAATGCATCAATTATTGATGCAAATCTCGTTCTTGAAGGGAAAAATCCTTTTGATTTAAATGGGAGCTGGATTATTAGCAGCAGAAGAACTTATTATGATTTAATCGTTGAACCATTCGTTAAAAATGCCGGTCTTGTCGATCAGAATGTTTCTTTCCCTAATTTTTATGATGTTCAATCCAAATTAGTTATCGGACCATTTAACGGAAATAAAATCTTGTTCAACGGGATATTTTCAAGAGACGGAGTTGATCTTATTAGTGCACAAAATAGAAAAACGGCAGATAGTATAGGGGTTTTCAATGCAACCAAAAACAATGTACTCGGATTAGCATGGCATTTTTCTCCTTCACCAAATCTGCTCAACAAGGTGATAGTATCATGGTATAGAAACAGCGGACTTACGAACTTTGCTTCCGAAATTTTAGATCCTTCCCTTAATAGGGATAAATTTAAGGATGCTATCCCGGATACCCTTTCTCCTTATTTACTGGGGTTCAAATTCAATGCCGATTTTGCTTTTAGAAAATATTCCTTTGATGATAAATTTACATATCTATGGAAGAATAATATATTTGAAGCCGGTGCAGGTATGGACAATATGCAGACGATTGTAAATTTTAAGTTTCAGCTTGATCCTGAACTTGCCGCCATCATTGCAGCAAATCCTCAATTCAGAGCTGTATTAAGTGATATTAAGGATATAAAAGATTACAACCGGTTCCGTGCATATATTCAGAACAATTTTGAAATAACCGATAACTTATATTTTGAACCAGAACTGCGATTTGATTATTATAATATATTAGATAAAGCCTATGCAGCCCCAAGAGTTTCATTCTCTTATGCATTAGACAAACTGACAACCGTACGTTTGAATTGGGGTATATATTATCAATCACCCGGTTATGAAAAGCTGCTGGATACGGGTATCCTTTATGATTTAAGCAAACAATATACAAGCCGGTTAAATGCTGAAAAAGCCATTCACTATATAATTGGAATAGATAGATGGCTCAACAATGAATGGAATTTAAAGCTGGAAGGCTACTATAAAGATTTTTCAGATCTGATAATTCAAAAAGAAGTCATAGGCTCTAATTATTTTACCGAACAAATTCCGGGAAGAGATCCGCATTTTACCAGCGGCTGGACAAGGCCAATCAGTATTCCGGGAGATTCATTGACCCAGATACCTGTTAACGGTTCATATGGTGAAGCATATGGATTTGAATTCTTTTTAGCCAAGAAAAATATTATGAATAATAATAGATTTTCAGGATGGATCTCATACTCTTTGGCTTATGCAAATACTTTTGAAAATGGAAAAGAATATCCATTCCGGTTCGATCAAAGAAATACGGTAAACCTTGTTTTTAATTATCAGTTAAATGACTGGCTTGATATTGGATTAAGATGGCAGTATGGTTCCGGTTTTCCGCTTAGCCAGCCTGTAGGGATTAAACCGAGAATTATTTTACAGGATAATAATTTAGACGGAATTCCCGAAACCCCCGTTATTGCAACCAGGAAAAACAATTCGTATTTCGATTCACCATCCGAGATTATTTATGATGTTGATTACGGGGGGAATAAACTTAACGGTCGTAAACCTCCTTACCACAGGCTTGATGTTCGCTTAACTGCTTTGGCGGGTTATTGGGGATTAGATTGGTCATTTTATCTTGATGTCATAAATATTTATAACAGAAAAAATGTTATTGCTTATGATTATTTTGTAACCGATGATCTGCAGCTTGGAAAAACACCAAATAATATGTTCCCGATAATTCCTACTTTTGGATTCAGCGTAAAATTTTAAGCTTTTATGAAAGAAAAAGAAAAAAAATATATAGACTTAGGGGAACGGGGAAAATATGATATCAAGAATAAACTGAATAATTTAACAGGTAAAGAGTGGATTAAATTCTCCAAATCGTGGTTTATTCACAGACCACCGCAAAGAAATAAGGTAGAAATTCTTCATCCTGCAAAATTTCCTGAAACACTTATAAAAGAGTTTATTTCTTTTTTCACGAAAGAAGGGGACTGGGTACTGGATCCTTTTATGGGAACCGGGAGCTCTTTGATAGCTGCAGCTGACCTGAATAGAAACTGTGTCGGGATCGAACTATCTAAAGAATATTATTTAACTACTAAGAAAAGAATAAAAACCTCTATAGCTATTCAAACTATTCCAATAAACGGTTCTTCTATATATTTAAAAAAATTACTTAATGATAATCAAATAAAAAATCATTTTGACTATGTAATTACATCTCCACCTTACTGGAATCAGCTTGAAAGAAATTCATTACGTCAAAAATTGAGAAGTGGTAAAGGATTATCTACAAAATATTCCGATGATGAAAATGATCTGGGTAATATAAAAGACTATGATGATTTTATTGAAAAGCAGGCAAAAATATTTGATAATGTTTATGATGTAACAAAACACAACGGCTACTTAACGATTATAACTAATAATGTTTATTATAAGAGCAATCTGTTTCCGTTAGCTTTTGATACTGCTATTTCTTTAACAAAAAGGAAGAATAGGAGCTGGGTATTAAAAGATGAGAAGATCTGGCTGCAGGATGATAAGCCACTGATAGCGCTCGGAGTAAATAATGCATGGGTTTCGAACAGGCATCACCAGTATTGCCTTATATTTAGGAAAGAAGAGCAGGGTTAGGAGCGGGACAGGTAAGGAGGGGAGGGGGAGGTTTGGCGAAACTTCTATAAATAAATTAATTAAAAATATTTTGTAGTTTTTATGATAAACGTTATACTTGTAAAATGATTTTAACAGTTTCGCAAATTACTCAGGAAATAAAGCATTCTCTTGAGGATCAATTTTCTCAGATATCTGTACTGGGAGAGATATCAGGATTTAAACCTCATGTTTCAGGGCATTGGTATTTCAATTTGAAAGATTCTAATGCATTAATATGCTGTACAATGTGGAGGGGATATAATAATTATGTTTTCTTTACTCCGCAAGATGGAATGAATGTAATCGTAAACGGGAAAATTTCCGTTTACCCGCCAAGGGGGAATTACCAGATTGATGTCAGATCGATGAAGCCTGCAGGAGTTGGTGAGCTTCAAGCTGCTTTTGAAGCATTAAAACAGAAACTATCTGCCGAAGGATTGTTTGATAAAAAATTAAAACAGCAAATTCCAATTATTCCTCGAAAAATTGGAATTGTTACTGCTATTGACGGAGCCGCATTACAGGATATGATTAATATTGCTAAAAGAAGATTCCCTTTAGTAGAACTGGTGATTGCACCAGCTAGTGTACAAGGATCGGGGGCTGCCGGAGAAATTGTTAACAGCATCAGACAACTTAATCAATTTGATGATATAGATGTTATAATTTTAGCAAGAGGGGGTGGTTCGATAGAAGATCTCTGGGCTTTTAATGAAGAAATTGTTGCAAGAGAAATTTTTAGTTCAAAGATTCCTATAGTTACAGGCATCGGTCATGAGATTGACTTTACAATTGCTGATTTTGCTGCAGACTTACGTGCTCCTACTCCTTCCGCTGCAATAGAAATCACTACACCGAGCAAGGAAGATTTCATTGCTTTTATAAATAAATTTTTAAATGAAGCATCCAGACGAACTGATTTCATTGTTGAAAAACTCAAAACATATATTTATCATAACATGAATTCATATGGCTTTAGGATTCCGATGGATATGATTAGAAGAAAATCACAGCAGGTTGATAATTTAATTTATAAACTAATTAAAAATATTGAACGTAAATTTCTGGCCGATAAGAATAAAATTGAAGTTTTATCCCGCATGATTGAATCCCATGATATAAACAGGCAGCTTAAAAAAGGTTTTGTGCTTGTAAAACAGAATTCAAAATATATCACCAGAAAAAGTTCATTTAATGAAGATAAGGAGACTATTTTAAGGTTTTATGATGATGAAATTTTGCTTAAAAAAAGAGAATAATTTCCTTCAAAAATGCTTAATTTTTTTATATTTTAGATAAATAATTAATATAGATTATGTCAGGTAAAAAAAACAATAATTCTTTTGAAATTGATATTCTTAGATTAGAAGAAATCTCTTCACTATTGGAAAAGGATGATATTGGGCTCGAAGAGGCAATTGTTCTTTTTGAAGAAGGAGTATTAATATCCAGGAATTGTTTGACAGTATTAAACAATGCCGAGTTGAAAATTACTGAACTGAAAAAGAAGATTAGCAGTATGACTATGAAGGACGAAGATTTATTTGAACAATAACCAGCAAATGATAGGAGTTCTCTTTTAACATGGCTGAAGAACAGAAATATAAGGTACTTTCAAAAGTTAATTATCCCGGTGATATCAAAAATTTTGATGTCCCTCAATTAAAAATTTTATGCTCGGATATTAGAGAGTACTTAATTGATGTTATATCTGAAATAGGAGGACATTTCGGCGGCGGACTTGGTGCCGTTGAACTTACTGTTGCAATACATAAAGTATTTAATACTCCAAATGATTTAGTAGTCTGGGATACCGGTCATCAGGCCTATCCTCACAAAATATTAACAGGGCGGAAAGAGGCACTAAAAAGGATAAGGAAACTTGATGGTATAAGCGGATTCTTAAAAAGATCTGAAAGTGAATATGATACTTTCGGTGCCGGGCATGCATCAACTTCCATTTCAGCTGCATTAGGGATGGCGTATGCAAGAGATATTTATCATGATGATAAAAAGATTATTGCAGTAATTGGTGATGGTGCTATGACAGGTGGTATGGCCTATGAGGCTATGAATAATTCGGGTATATTAAAATCAAATATTATAGTGGTATTAAATGATAATAATATGTCTATAGCTCCAAATGTATGGCAGATTTCGAATTATTTCACTGAAATGATAGCACATCCTGATTATAATAAATTTAAAGGACAGATTTGGGATTTAACCGGTAAACTCGACCAATTCGGTGATAGATTGAGAAAAATTGCTGTTCGATTGGAAAATGGAATTAAAGCAGTCGTAACTCCCGGAATGCTATTCGAAGCTTTAGGATTCAGGTATTTTGGTCCTGTCAATGGGCACAATCTCCATCAATTGATAAAAATATTTGAACAGGTAAAAAATTTAAGCGGCCCCATTCTGGTTCATGCAATTACGCAAAAAGGTAAAGGTTACGAACCTGCAGAAGGGGACAAACAAAAGCTTCATGCTTCAATTCCTTTTGATAAATTAACGGGAAAAGCTTTCAAAAAAGCCGATAATCCTCCCTCATATACAAAGATATTCGGCAATGCTTTAACCGAAATAGTTAAAGATAATCCTCTTGTAGTCGGAATAACCGGTGCAATGCCTGATGGTACAGGTCTGGATATTCTTCAAAAGAATTTTCCACATAATTATATTGATGTAGGTATTGCTGAAGAACATGCTGTAACTTTTGCGGCAGGGTTGGCTACTCAGGGAGTTATCCCCGTAGTAGCAATTTATTCTACATTCCTCCAGAGAGGTTTTGACCAAATGGTTCATGATGTCGGAATACAAAACCTTCATGTTGTTTTTGTTTTAGATAGAGCAGGGCTTGTAGGTTCAGATGGACCAACACATCACGGGTCATTTGATTTATCTTATCTAAGGCTTATACCAGGAATGATTATTATGGCTCCCAAAGATGAATCTGAATTGAGAGACATGCTTTATACTGCTGTAAATTATAAAAATGGTCCTGTCGCACTTAGATATCCACGCGGGTCTGCACTTGGAATTAAATTAAAAGAGGGTTTCGATACTATTGATATTGGTAAAGCAGAATGTATTGAGAGTGGAAATGATGTTGCACTTCTTGCAGTTGGTTCTATGGTAGATTATTCTATAAAAGCTTCAAAGCTTCTTCAAGAAGAGGGAATTCATCCGGAAATTATAAATATGAGATTTGTAAAACCATTGGATACAGCAATGCTTGATGATATTGCTGCCCGGCATCATAAAATTGTTACTCTCGAAGAAAATACCTTAATCGGCGGATTCGGATCGGCTGTAATTGAATATTTGATTGAAAAAAATTATAAAAATGATATTCTCAGAATAGGTATTCCGGATAAATTTATTAATCATGGAACTCAAAGCGAACTTCATCATATATTGGAAATTGATCCGGAAGGAATAACTAAAAAAGTCAAGACTTTTTGTAAAAATCAAAGCATCAAACAAAAGGTCGCTGTTTAATGGAGAAAACTAAAATAGGGATAATCGGACTTGGAACAATCGCACAATTAGTACACCTTCCTAATTTTGCTAAAATTAATAATGCTATAGTTACTGCTGTTGCTGAAATAAGAAAAAGCAGATTAACCACGATTGCCGACAAGTTTAATATAAAAGAGAAATTTACTGATTATCATGAAATGCTGGAAAAAAGCGACACAGATGCAGTTATTATAGCGACACCAACCAGTTCTCATAAAGATGTTGCTATTGATTGTCTTAAAGCCAAAAAGGATATATTAATTGAAAAACCTCTTGCCCGGACATATAATGAGGTTAAACAGGTAATAAGTACAGCAAAAAGATATAAAAAGAAGGTCATGGTCGGCATGAACCTACGATTTCGTCCCGATGCTATGCTTTTAAAAAGCATTCTTTCTTCAGGAGAAATAGGTGAACCTTTTTATATTAAATGCGGATGGATCAGGAGACCAAGCAGCAGTGAAAAATGGTTTACTAAAAAAGAGGAATCGGGCGGCGGGGTTATTATAGATTTAGGCATCCTATTGCTTGATTTATCTCTTTGGCTGCTTGACTTCCCTGCTATTGAAACTGTGACAACACAGAATTTTAATCAGTTTACTAAAAATGTTGAAGATACTTCTGTGAGCCTTTTAAGGTGTAAGAATTCTTCACTAATTAGTCTTGAATCAAGCTGGTCATTACCTGTTGAGAAAGATACTTTCTATTTAAATATACATGGAAAGAAAGGATTTGCTTCACTTAATCCATTTAGAGTTTTCAAAAAAACCGGCGAGCAGATTATTGATCTTACTCCTTCGCAGAAGGAAAATCCTTTAAGTTTGTTCAAAAAATCATACGAAAACGAATTAAAAAATTTTTTAGGTGCTGTTAGAGGGCTCAACCCCGTATTTTCTTCCGGCGATGAGGCACTTTTGAGAATGAAGATTTTAGAAAGTATGTATGACTCTTCAATTCGAAAAGTAGAAGTAAAACCTTAGTAAATTATTATAAAAATGAAAACCAAAATTCTATTAGTCGATGATGAACCTGATATTGTCGAATTCCTTGAATATAATTTAACTCAGGAAGGATTTGATGTAATTACGGCATATGATGGAATCGAAGCGCTGAAAAAAATAAATGAAAAACCTGATTTGATATTACTGGATATAATGATGCCTAAGCTTGATGGTTATGAAGTCTGCAAAAGAATAAGAAATATGAAAGGTTATGAAAAAGTTCCGGTAGTATTTTTAACTGCAAAATCAGGTGAAGTTGATGAAATCCTTGGGCTTGAATTAGGTGCTAATGATTATATTCAAAAACCTATTTCACCTAAAAAACTTGTTGCACGGGTTAAATCGAATTTAAGGAAAACTGATTCCGAGCATAAAACAAAACCAAATAAAATTACGATCGGTCCTTTAGTTATTGACAGAGAAAAATATGTTATCTATCTGGATGGAAATGAGAAAATTTTTCCTAAAAAAGAATTTGAAGTCTTATATTATCTTGCAAATAATCCCGGAAAAGTATTCAGCCGGGAAATTTTATTAAAAGATGTATGGGGAAACGATGTCTATGTAGTTGATAGAACTATCGATGTTCATGTAAGAAAAATTAGGGAAAAATTAGAAAATTATTCCGACCTTATCGAAACTGTAAAAGGCGTAGGATATAGATTTAAAAGTGTGGAATGAAATTAAGTCAAATTATTCTTCGGCTCGCATTTATTTAATAGAATATCTTCTCTTCTATATTTCTTTTCTTTTCCTGGTTTATATAATCTTCGGTGAATCAAAATACTTACTCCTTTTTATCATTCTGTCATTTCTTTTTAGTCTCATTTTTATAAACTTCATCGGAAGAAAAAGGCTTAAAGAATTAAATAGTATTCAAAATATAATTTATAAAATCCGAAAGAATTATTTAACTAAATCTGAGGAAATAAAAATTTCAAAGAACCTTTTGAGTTTAGAGGAAGAAATTCAAAAAATGTTTGAGAAAATGAAAGATGATATAAACTATCTGACCAGACTTGAAAAGATGCGAACAGAATTTTTAGCCAATGTCTCCCATGAACTCCGGACTCCGATATTTGCAATCCAGGGATATGTTGAAACACTTCTAGATGGAGCAATCAATGATAAAAAAGTCAACAAATATTTTCTAGAAAAAGCTAATCAGCATACTATTAACCTGAGCAATTTATTAAATGATCTTATCGATATTTCTATGATTGAATCGGGTGAAATGAGAATGAGCTTTAGGTATTTTAATGTAAATGAATATCTAACTCCTTTAATCAAAGAATTGGAGCCTGTGGCAAAAGAAAAGAACCTGGAGTTAATTTTCATCCCGGTAAGAGAAAATCTTCAGCTTTTAGGCGATAAAAATAAATTAAGACAGGTCCTTATAAATTTGGTCACAAATGCTGTTAAATATACTGAACAGGGTAAAGTGGAAATTTTGGTTGAAGAAGAACAAAAATTTGGAAAAATAATAATAAAGGATACCGGAATTGGAATTCCGGAAGAAGATATTGACAGGATTTTTGAAAGATTTTATAGGGTAGATAAAGCTCGATCAAGGGCAGTAGGCGGGACCGGTTTAGGTTTGGCAATTGTTAAACATATTACGGAAGCGCATGGTTCCACTATAGAAGTAAAAAGTGAAATAGGGAAGGGGAGTGAATTTTCTTTCAGATTAAAGAAATAAATAAAGTATACATGAAATATTGGACAAAATAAATATTATTTAAAGAATTGACACATTATTTGTAAATCCGTAAATTTGTTGTTCATTTTAGAAATTAGAGGTAAATATGTTTGCAGTCGTTGATATAAATGGACAGCAATTTAAGGTAATGGAAAATAAAAAGTATTATGTTCCTAGATTAAATAAGGAACCAAATTCAAATATTTCCTTTGATAATATCATAATGTTTGGTGATGATAAGGAAACTAAGATAGGAAATCCGATAATAGATGGTTTAAAGGTATCGGCAACTGTTTTGGAACATGTAAAAGATGGTAAAGTAGTAGTCTTCAAAAAGAAAAGAAGAAAAGGCTATGAAAAGAAGAATGGACATAGGCAGCAGTTAACCAGAATAGAAATTACTAAGATAGGATAGGAGTTTAAAATGGCTCATAAAAAAGGTCAGGGTTCATCGAGAAACGGCAGAGACAGTAATTCCCAGAGACTCGGAGTTAAAAGATTTGGCGGAGAGAATGTAGTCGCAGGGAATATATTAGTAAGACAAAGAGGTACTAAGTTTCATCCCGGGGATAATGTAAAAATCGGAAGCGATGATACACTATTTGCAGTGGCTAATGGGATAGTGAAATTCGAAACGAGAAGAGGGAATAGAAAATTCGTTAATGTTTATCCTGCCTGATTTACATTTTGTAGAGACGCTCTGCATGAGCGTCTCTAACTAACTCAATTGATTAAAATCCCAGTTTTTCCATACTTTCAACAAGACTTTTTACAGCATTGATGGAATTATTAAATGCTGATTGTTCTTCTTCATCTAAATCAAAATCAATAACTCTTTCGACACCGTTGGCTCCTAAAACAGCAGGAACACCCAGATAATAGCCATTAACCCCGAATTCTCCATTGAGGTAAGCACAAACCGGGAGAATTCTTTTTTCATCTCCTAAGATAGCTTCAGCCATTGTTATTGCAGATGCAGCAGGAGAATAAAATGCAGAACCTGTTTTTAATAGTTTAACGACTTCACCACCAGCCATCTTAGTCCGTTCAACCATTTTCTTCATTACCTCTTTGGCTTTACTGCTGTCTTTATATTTTTTCTCCAGCAATTCCATTACCGGAATACCGTTAACATTAGCATACCTGACTATTGGAACCATAGTATCACCATGCCCGCCCAATACCATGGCATTAACATCTTTCACTGAAACATCCAGCTCCCATGCAATAAATGTAGAAAATCTTGAAGAATCCAAAACCCCTGCCTGACCCAATACCCGGTTAGCCGGAAAACCGGTAACTTTTTTGAATAACGTTACCATGGCATCCAGTGGATTTGAAATTATTATTACAACAGCATTGGGTGCATTATCTCTAACACCTTCTGCAACAGATTTCATGATCTTTGCATTGGTTGTTAGAAGATCATCTCTGCTCATTCCGGGTTTGCGCGGGAGACCGGCAGTTATAATCACAAGATCCGCATTATTAATATCTTTATAAGAATTTGTTCCCGTAACTTTGCAGTCAATGCCGTCTATCCTTGAGCCTTCTGCAATATCAAGTGATTTGCCTTGAGGCATATCCTCGACTACGTCAAATAGAACAACATCACCTAATTTTTTAGTTAGTGCCAATTGTGCTAAAACTCCCCCAATTTGACCACCGCCTATTAAAGCTATTTTTTTTCTTGACATATTAAACTCCTGATTAAGATTAGAATAACAAATTATAGCTTTAAAATAAAGATGTGTTTTTCAATTTGCAAAGAAATATGATTTATTTTATTTATTTCAGATAGTTTTCTTGAATATAATAGCTCATTCTAAGGAGAGTCGATTCATCGAATTGGTTTGCTAATAGCTGAACACCTATAGGCAGGTTTTCGGAACTTCTTGCCGCAGGAATATTAATTCCCGGTATCCCTGCGAGGTTTGCAGATGTTGTGTATATATCACTTAAGTACATTTCCAAAGGATCATTAGACTTATCTCCTATTTTAAAAGGAGTAGTTGGAGTAGTTGGAGTTAAAATTAAATCAACTTTATTAAATGCCCTGTCAAAATCATTCTTTATCAATCGTCTGACTTTCTGGGCTTTTCTATAATATGCATCATAATAACCAGCTGATAAAACATATGTACCGAGCATTATTCTTCTTTTAACTTCTTCGCCGAAACCTTCTGATCTTGAAGACTTATACATGTCAACTAATGCTTGACTATCTACTGCTCTATATCCGTACCTAGCACCATCATACCGGGCTAAATTGGAAGAAGCTTCGGCTGTTGTTAATATATAGTATGCAGCGATCGTATAATCAGTCAAAGGAAGCTCAATATTAACAATTTCAAAATCATCATGTCTTAGTTTTTCTAATAATTCATCTATTGCACTTTTGATTTCAGGAGATAAACCTTTTGAGAAATATTCTTTAGCAATTCCAATTTTTGGCTTATTGCCGTTTAATCCCAGCTCTTTAGAATAATTAGGGACAGAAATATTATATGAAGTTGAATCATAACTATCCATTCCTGAAATTACTTCAAGGACAGCAGCTAAATCTTCAACATTATTAGCGAATGGTCCGATTGAATCGAAAGAAGATGCAAAAGCTGTTAAACCATATCGTGAAACTCTTCCATAAGTTGGTTTTAATCCGTAAACACCGCAGAAAGCTGCAGGCTGTCTGATAGATCCGCCGGTATCGGTACCGAGAGAAACATCGCAAAGGTAAGCTGAAACAGCAGCAGCTGAACCACCGCTTGAACCTCCGGGAACTCTTGAATTATCGACAGGGTTCAGAACATTACCAAATGCTGAATTTTCGTTTGATGAACCCATAGCGAATTCATCACAATTGGTTTTTCCGATAATGATTGCATCTTCATCAATTAGTTTTTGAACCGCAGTTGCCGTATATATTGCATTGAAATCTTTCAGGATTTTTGAAGAGCATGTGGTAGGTTTATATTTAATTGAGAGAACATCCTTTACTGCAGTAACTAAACCAGCCAGCTTCCCGTGTTTTCCCTCTTTTATTTTTTTTTCGATTCTGATTGCCTGGTTTTTGACCTCATAATCAAACACAATATTGAAAGCATTCAGATGCTTATTTTCTTCGATCCTTCTTAAA
Source organism: uncultured Ignavibacteriales bacterium (assembly GCA_963848195.1). Lineage (GTDB taxonomy): Bacteria > Bacteroidota > Ignavibacteria > Ignavibacteriales > Ignavibacteriaceae > CAVQBP01. The sequence continues at coordinate 275,959 of CAWKCY010000007.1, forward strand.
AAAAATTCAATATTTTCTACTAAGGAAAGTTTGTTTTGCTTTATACTCTGTATCTTATCGGAAAAGTTAAAATATGGAGTCAAGTATGAAACCTTCAGTTAAAAGATTTTATAAAAGAAAAGCCGAGGGGAATAAGTTAAACTTTTTTAGACCCAGCACTCTTTGTTTGATCGTCAGTAATTTTTATCTGATCTTCAACATCTTTGAGACCTTTTTTGAACTCACGTATCCCCTTACCAAAGCCATGAGCAATTTCAGGAATCTTTTTAGCACCGAAAAAGATCAATACTACAAGCAGAATTATTAATAACTCACCAAATCCAATATTCTCAAACATTTTTATGCCTCTTAAAAGAATTATAATTAAGATTTAAGAAATCTGTTTTGTCCCTGAGCTTTTGACATCAGTAATTTTAATTTCATCTTCTACATCTTTCAGGCCTTTCTTAAATTCGCTAATTCCTTTCCCAAGACCTTTGGCTAATTCAGGTATTCTTTTTGCGCCGAAAAGTACCAATACTACTACTAATACAATTAATAACTCACTGAACCCGATATTCTCGAACATCTTAATGCCTCGTTAAAAATATAAATTAAATATTCTACTATTTGTTTTCATCAGATTTTTTTTCTTTATCGCCCGATTTTATTTCTTCTTCAACGTCTTTTAGACCCTTCTTGAATTCGCTCATTCCTTTGCCGAGACCTTTTGCTAATTCAGGGATTTTCTTAGCACCAAAAAGGATTAAAATGACTAATAAGATAAGAATTATTTCTCCGGCACCTAAATTTCCAAACATATTACCACCTTTTAATTTAAAAATGAACTTGCTATGGAATTAAATAACAAGGAACCATCAGTCTTACCTAAAATAGGAGCACAACTTCGTTCGGGATGCGGCATCAAACCTAAAATATTCTTTTCTTTATTCACAATTCCTGCAATGTCCATTATTGATCCATTTGGATTATAATCATTATTATCATTCATTGATGCATATTTAAAAACTATTTGATTATTATCTCTCAGTTTTTTTAATGTATCTTCATCAGCAAAATAATTACCTTCACCATGAGCGACAGGAAATTTTAATAAATTCTTAGTTTCGAAACCTCTTGTAAAAACAGTATCTTTATTTTCAACTGAAAGATAAACATCTTTACAAACAAATTGTAGAGATTTATTTTTCAATAAAACACCGGGCAATAACCCTGCTTCAAGCAGTATCTGAAAACCATTACAGATACCTATCAGGCAGCCTCCTTTATTTGCAAAATCTATAACGGACTTCATGATAGGGGAAAACCTTGCAATAGCACCCGTTCTTAGATAATCTCCGTAAGAAAATCCTCCGGGAAGAATAATAACATCTGAATTTTCAAGGTTTGTATCTTTATGCCAAAGAAAAACGACATCAAAACCTAATATTTTCTTTAATGAATAATAAGCATCATGATCACAATTCGAGCCAGGGAATACAACTACACCAAATTTTGGTTTCATTTGATTTCTTCCAGAGAGAATTCATAATCTTCCATAATAGGATTAGCAAGGAGTTTTCGGCAGTATTCGTTAACTTCATTTTCCGCAGTAGATTTATTCCGGGTATCGACAATAAATTCAATGTATTTACCAATTCTGGTATCTTTAATATTCTTCAGACCGAGATGCTCTGCCCCTTTTTCAACGGCTTTACCTTGAGGGTCTAATATAGATGGTCTTCTTTTGATCAGAACTTTTGCTTTGAACATATACGATTCGGTTTCTCAATAATAAAAAAAATATATTACTGTTTACTTTTTTTGGAAATAATAGTATAGATATATCGAAAAATACCAAATAGAATAATGAAAACAAAAATATAGAATAACGCTTTACCTGAGGTTATTATAAGAAGGATTATTGCAGCTATGATAAAAATATAATGAAACGGCTTATTTTTAATTTCTTTAATTGATGGTTTCGGAATAGTGTCATATTTAACCCTGCTGACCATTAAAAAGGAGAGTATTAAAACCATAGGAATAATGTAACTGTTATAGGGGTGTGGAAAGCCATTTATTTTTTCGTAATAAGTTAGAACAAATGCAGCAATAGTGATTCCTGAAGAAGGTATGGGGAGACCTATGAAATATTCTTTATTAAATCCGACAAGTTGAACATTAAATCTTGCAAGTCTGAATCCGCCTGCTATTAATAATAACGAGCTAATAACAATTCCGGCAGCGTTGAAGTCATGTAAATAGGTTGAATAAATTAAAAATGCAGGTGCGGCGCCAAAACTTACAATATCGGAAAGAGAATCGAGTTCAACTCCAAGTTCACTGCTTGATTTTGTTAACCTGGCCATTATTCCATCTAAAGCGTCAAATATAGAGGCAATAATTATTAAAATTGCAGAATAATAATATTTTCCCTCGCTCGCATTAATTATAGAAAGAAAGCCAGAGAACATATTCATTGCTGTGAAAAGATTGGGTATAACAGATCGTGTTACTCTAAATCGATTCATTATTTATTATATTCAAAGAGAATTGTCTCACCTGCGGTAACTTTTTCATCTTTTCCAACTTTCTCCTGCCAATCGAAAGGTACAACAACGTCAACTCTGCTGCCAAATTTAATCATTCCGAATCTCCTGCCTATTACAACACTGTCACCCAAATTTAATTGATAAATTATCCTACGAGCGACAAAACCTGCAACTTGTGTAAAGAATACTTTCCCGATTTTACTTGTTATTCCAAACTCTGCTCTTTCATTTAGTTCAGATGCTTTGTCCTCAAAAGCTGCAATATATTCTCCAGGGTAGTAGTTTAAGTAATCAATTTTTCCCGAAATAGGTATTCTATTTACATGTACATCTAAAGGCGACATAAAGATAGAAATCTGTTTAGCCTTACCCTTAATAAATTTATTATCTTCAACCTCTTTAATGAAAAGAACCTTTCCATCTGCCGGAGAGACCACTACATTATCTTTATTTGGAGGAGTTCTATCGGGGTCTCTAAAAAAGTTTAAAGAGAATAGTATAAATAACACAGGTAAGATAATTAAAATAGCTTTTAAATAACCATTACTGAAGAAAAAACTGGAAGAGATAAGAATAAATGCGACAATTGAAATTATTCCTAAAGTAGAATATCCATATCTTGTAAGCATTTACTAAGCACTCATCAAATTGTAAAGCTGGTTAGTATAATTTTTAATTTGGGATGATGTTGTAAGTTTATAAGGATCACTCCATTTACTTCCCTGATCCAGTGGTAGTATTTTTAAGCTTTTAGGAGTAAAATCACCTATTAAAAAGATTTTTTCATCATTTTTACCAAAAATACAGCAAACTTCTGCAAGCAGCAAATTTCTTCTTTCGAAGAAAGATTTAAGTACAGCATTTATTTTGGAGCACATCCTGTTAATGATTCTTAATTCATCATTTGTACAGAGGCTATAAGAGATTAAATGACTTTCCGAAATAAGGCTGTCGCGGCTTTCGCCGTAATGAAATTCATATAACGGCAGGTTTAATACCTTTCCCTCTTTATCCCCGAAAATTTTAGCAGTTCTTTTATCAGTAATATTTAAAACTTTAACTAAAAATGGGAATTGCTGATTTTTTATAAATTTCAGACTATTCTTTTCGATCAGCTTTACAAAAGAAGCAGGAATATGATATTCTTTTAAATAATCAAAAAAGAAAGCATTTATTGAGGCAAACTTTTCTCCTAAATCTTTACTCTTGATTTTCTTTTCACTTCCATCATCATAATAATCGCTATATTCATAAACAAAATATTCTGCAGTATCCAGGGGCAGATCCTTTTTATGAAGTTCTTCGTATAAAGTCCGGTTATTATTAAATGTAGTACTCAATTATCCCTAAATTTGTTATTTAGAACAAGAAATTATAAAATTTAAGTATACAAAGTCAAATCAATATATTATATTTACACAAAATAAAAATGGTTTTTTTAGAAAAATTACAAAAAAGATAAACTTATAGGAGGAACCGGATGAAAGGCGGAATGCAAGGAATGTTAAAACAGGTTCAGAAAATGCAGGCAGAGATGCAGCGGGTACAGGGTGAACTTGGAAATATGACAGTAACCGAAGAAGCCGGTGGTGGTATGATAAAAGCTACTGCAAATGGGAATAAAGAGATAATTTCAATTGATATTGACCCACAAGTCATAAAATCAGAAGAAAAAGAGATATTAGAAGATTTAGTTGTGGCTGCCGTAAACAAGGTTCTGCAGTCCGCTGGAAAACTTGCAGAAGATGAGATGGCGAAAGTTACAAAAGGGATGATTCCTCCAGGGCTAAATATTCCGGGATTGTAGACATTGCAAATAGCGCGACCTCTTGAATCTGCTATTGAAGAATTGAGTAAACTTCCAAGTATCGGGAAAAAAACCGCACAAAGACTTGCCTTATATATTCTAAAAAGCGATATTCAAACTGTCGAAAACCTTGTTAAGGCAATTCATGAATTAAAAACAAAATTACGTTTTTGTTCGAGGTGTTTTAATATTTCCGAAGAAGAATTATGTGAAATATGTAAAAATCCTAAAAGAGATAATTCACTCATTTGTATTGTTGAAGAGGCCAGTGATGTAATGGCAATTGAAAAAACGCACGAATTTAATGGTAAATACCATGTATTAGGGGGTGTACTTTCGCCTTTATCGGGTATTGACCCTGATTCATTAAAGATTAAGGAGCTGCTGAAAAGGTTTGAAACTGAAGAAGTTAGAGAAATAATTTTAGCTCTTAACCCGGATACAGAAGGGGAGACTACATCATTATACCTGGCAAAAGTAATCAAGCCGCTGGGTATAAAAGTCTCAAGAATAGCTAGAGGTTTACCTATAGGCGGAGATCTTGAATTTGCCGATGAGGCTACTATAAGCAGAGCAGTTTTGGGTAGAATTGAAATATAAACTAAGGTCATCCGGTCAGGAGTCATTAGAGTATATTTTTTAATAGTGGGATGTTAGATTATTAAATCTAAGAATTAACATATCAAATCACTACATATGAGATATTTTCCCTGGCACAATTATTTTATGCAATTAGTCATATTTCAACTATATTTAAGATGAAAGCATGAAGGAATGGTTTAAAGACTGGTTCAATACAGAAGAATATTTAAACGTTTATAAGCACCGGAATGAACAAGATGCAAAAGAATTAGTTGAGTTGATTTTAGAAAATGTTAATCTTCCCACGAATGGTAAAGTTCTTGATTTAGCTTGCGGACCCGGCCGCCACTCAATATTGTTTGCTCAAAAAGGTTTTAAAGTATCTGCTGTTGATTTAAGTAAAAATCTTTTAGATTTCGCTAATGCTGCAGCATGTACTGCTAATGTAAATATAAATTTTATTGAAGCTGATATCAGGAATCTATGTATTAAACCCAAATTTGATCTTGTTGTTAACCTTTTTACCAGTTTTGGATATTTTGAAGATGACAAAGAAAATTTTAAGCTTTTTAATAGAACATTTTACTTTTTAGATGATAAAGGCTATTTTGTTCTTGATTTTTTCAATAAGGAATATGTTAAAAAAAATTTAATCCCCAGATCAGAGGAGGAATTAAATAACAGCAGAATAATTCAGCAAAGGAAAATCGAAGGCGAAAGAGTAATAAAAAAAATTACAATACTTAAAGATGGGAAAGAACAGCATTTTATGGAATCGGTAAGAATGTACGGTAAAGATGAATTAATTAGGGAGATTGAGAAGCGAGGATTCAAAATCGAAAAAATTTTCGGAGGAGTTAGAGGCAGAACTTTTGACTTAGAAACTTCCCCTAGAATAGTTATTATTGCCAGGAAATAAAATTTTTTTCATAAAAAATTCTAATTCTTGAATAAACCATTTGTCTATTTTAAAGCTAATTTCTTTAAGAAACTTGGTATATCATTTATACTTTGCTTTATAATAACAAGCTGCGATATTTTTAATACCCGTGATGCTGAAAGGCCTACACAGCCCCGTTCTGATTTTCAACCTGCCGCAACAGTTGATCAGCTTATTCAAAATTTAGTCAGTGCGCTTAAAGACAAGGATGTTACAAATTATTTAAATTGTTTATCCGACAGTTCCTTTACCGATAAAATATTTCATTTCTCACCTTCCAGTGAGGCGGCATCGACATATCCCACTTTGATAGATTGGAATCGAAGGAATGAAGAACAGTATTTTACAAATATGTCTATTAAAGTTAGCGATAATAGTCAGATTGTTTTAACTTTGAATGAAAGCTCAAGAAATAATTTTGGCGACAGCACTTTTTATACTGCCTCATATATACTGGACGTACCATTTGTAAACTCAAATTCTGAAATAACACCTATAACTTATGAAGGCACCTTGACATTTAAAATGGTTAGAGATTCTAGATCTGTATGGAGCATTTATTTTTGGCAGGATAATAAAAATACAACTACCAGTTTAAGCTGGAGCGACTTAAAAGGAAATCTTGCAAATTGAATTTATTTCAAAGAAGGTATTTATATTTTTTTACTCTCATTTTATTAATAAACGGATGTAAGAACCCCTTTTCTCCTGCTTATGATGCATCCGAAGGAGGTTCTTCTTCAACGCTTTCTGATCAGAAAACCGTTGACGGTGTTTTTAAGAATTTTCAATATGCATATACATTTAAAGATACTTTGATTTACGGAGAGTTAATTAGTCAGGACTTCATTTTTACTTACCGGGATTATGATTTAGGTTATGATGTTTCATGGGGAAGGGATGAGGAGATGAAGACAACCTACGGTTTATTCCAAAATTCGCAGAGACTCGATTTAATATGGAATAACATTTCTTTATCTAGTGAAGATTCATTAAAAGCTACAATTGTTCGAGCATTTAGTCTCACCGTTACAATTAGTCCTACATATGTATTAAGGGTTGATGGTAAAGTTAACCTTGCTCTGAAAAAGAATCCGTCAACACAAATATGGAAAATAACTCACTGGAATGATGAATCAAATTATTAGGATTATAACAACTTTTCTTCAAAAGATGGATATGTAACTTCATGATTGGTTTTTGGTTTAAAGAAGCATTCAAATCTATAGGGAGAGCTAGATCATCTTTTATTTTATCCTTAATTTCAACAAGCATTTCTGTTTTGCTGATAGTTGCTTCCATTATTTTAATCAAGGTTTCCAGTAAATTTCAGACAAACTTAAAAGAGAAATTGAATATCAATATTTTTCTAAAAGATTCTCTTTCGGATGCTTCAATCCGGAATTTTGGTGATATCTTAAAGGATAAAAATTATATAAATTCTATAAAGTATATCAATAAAGACGAAGCTGCTGAAAATTTTATTAAAGACACGGGTGAGGATTTTAGAAAAATTCTTGATTATAATCCCTTGCCGGTCTCTTATTCTATCACGTTAAATGCGGAATTTGTAGAGAAAGAATCTATCGAGAAAATTATAAACGAACTTTCAAAAATAAAGGGAGTTGATGATATTGTTTATCAATATAAATTTACAGATAAAGTCCTTTCCTTCGTAGACAGCATTAAAAAATATGTATTTATAGTTACCGGGATCTTATTTGTAATTTCACTTTATATTGTCTATAGCACAATAAAATTGGTTATCAGCTTAAAACATGAAGAATTTGAAACAATGAAATTAGTTGGTGCAAAATTATCAACAATTAAAATGCCTGTTATTATAAATGGAACATTTATAGGCTTAATTGCCGGAGTGATTGCATTAGGAATATTTATATTAATTATATCATACTTTGGAAATCTAATAGCTTTTCAATCTTATTTGAATTCAACCCGGATATATCTAATAATAATGATATTGATTGGTCCCGTGTTAGGATTTATGGTAAGTGTTTTTGCCCTCAGAAGAATTAATCTTAGAATTTGAAGTGAATATGATATTTTTTAAATTTTAAGATTAAATCTTTTTTACTTATTAGTGAAGTTACGCAAGTTCTATATATTTTAAAATAAAGATAAATAAAAAGTATAAAATTGTTCAAAATTTTAGGTATGAGATTCTTCCCTTCACTTCGTTTCGTTCAGAATGACAATGTTTGCGTAACTTAAGTTTTTAGTGAATTTACGCAAACCTAAAGATGACAGCTTTCAAATACTGATTTTTGAGTAACTTGAGTTATTACATTAAAATTAAAAATAATTACTTGAATAAAAATCTTATTAAAAAATATTTGTTCTTTATAGTTCTAATTTTTTTTATTATAACCCCGTCTATAAAATCCCAGATGCAGCCCGGAGTTCATCTGCTGCCTACTTATAGGGAAAGAATTCTTTCTACGGATTCTCTACTGGCTAATCAACAGATGTATAATAATGAAGATAATGAGAGTGTAGATCCTAATGAATATATTGTCGGACCGGGAGATAAAATATTTGTATCAATAAATGGTCTGGAGGAAATCCCGTTAAGCTTGAGAATAAATCATGATGGAATTCTATATATACCGAAAGTAGGCGGTGTAGATCTTAATAATACAAATCTAACTGAAGCAAAAAGAAAAATACTTGAAGCAATAAACAAATACTACAAAAATGTAGATGTTTTTGTCTCTCTAATCAATATAAGAAAAATAAAAGTATCATTGTTGGGAGATGTAGTTAAACCCGCTTCTTTTGTTCTTGCAGGTAATTCACGATTAATGGATTTAATCAGCCATTCCGAAGGATTAAAAAAAACTGCTGATTATAGAAATATTAAAATCATAAGTAAGGACAGCATAATAAAGAAGTATGATCTTCTTTCCTTTATAAGACTGGGAAATAAAGGTAATAATCCACTTCTAAGAGATGGAGACATGGTATTAATAGATAAAGTGGATAAAACCGTATCAATAGAAGGCGAGATTAAATTTCCCGGTATATATGAATTTGTTGAAGGAGAGACTATAATTAATTTTATAAAGCTAAGCGGCGGTTTATTAAATGATGCAAGGACAGACACTATAGAAGTAGTCCGTTTTGAGCCGGATGGGAAAAGTGAAGAAAGTAGTTATTACTCATACGATGAACTCTCAGCAAATCAAAAAATATTGAAGAATAAAGATAAAATACTTATACGAGCAATACCAAACTACTTTGATGAGAAGTTTGTTAAGATAGCCGGATACGTTAAATATCCGGGATATTATAAAATTGTTGAAAATCAAACAACCTTAGTTGATGTTATCGGGGAAGCAGGAGGATTCCGTAAAGAAGCCTCACTCGCAGATGCGTCTTTAACAAGGACTATCGGTTCTAAAGTAGAAGACCCGGAATATGAAAGATTAAAAACTATTCCGAGAGCCGACATGACGGATGATGAATATAATTATTTAAAAGCCAAGTCACGTCAAAGAGTAGGAAGAGTAGTAGTTGACTTTGTTGAGCTTTTCAAGAAAGGTGATCTTCTGGAAAATATAACATTAAGGAAGGGGGACAGTGTTTATGTTCCGGAAGCCAGGAATTATATTATACTATTAGGGCAGGTGGTAAATCCCGGAAATATAATATATGATCCAAAATTAACCGTTGAAGATTATATCCAGTTAGCCGGAGGTTTCGGCTGGCGGGCAGAAAAAGGTGATGTTAGAGTAATTAAAGCCAATACGGGTGAGTGGATTGATGCGGATGATATAGATTCACTTGAGGCGGGGGATACTATATGGATACCGGAAACACCTCCCGGACCTAAATTTTGGGATGTATTTACAACTTCTTTAACGATATTAGGGCAGGTTGCTTCTATAATTGCAGCCACTGCAGCCGTAATAATTGCCACAAGGAAATAAATTGAGTTACCACGATATCTTAAATATTATCATTTTCAATAGAAATTCTATTCTAAAAATTACAGCAATCGCTGTTGTTATTATTCTATTGCTTTTAATTTTCATATTCCCTGTAAGTTATAATTCAGCGGTAACTGTACTCCCTCCTGAAAAAAATAATGAGATGACAAATTTAGGTACGTTATTAAACTCGCAGGATTTTTCCGGCTTATTAAGTACAGGTGTCAGCAGTGCTAATTCGCAGCTTTACCAGCAAATTTTGCTTAGCAGATCAGCATCTGTATATGTAGTGAATAAATTGGGGCTAAAAAAATATTTTAATACTGATAATGTATATGATGCTGCCCATAAATTGGAAGATCACATAAACGTTGAGGTAACAAAAGAAGGCATTATAAAATTATCGAGTGAAATATCTACCCCGCTATTTCCTATTTTTTCCAACAAAGATTCAGTGAGAATTCTTGCAGCTAAAATATCGAATAGTTTTATTGAAGGGCTTGATAAAATTAACCGGGAGAAGTTGTCATCAAAAGCTAAGAAAGCAAGGTTATATATTGAAGAACAGCTGCAAAAAACGAGAGTTAAACTTGACTCTGTTGAAAATATGCTGATGGTTTTTCAAAGTTCAAACAAAGCAGTTTCATTACCAGAGCAAGTTAATGCGGCTATCGATGCTGCTGCAAAGTTAAAAGCCGAAATTATGAAGACCGAAGTAGATTTAGGTTTATTGGAACCCAACCTAAGGGAAGATAATAAAACTTTAATGGCATTAAGAAATAAGCTGGAGAATTTACAGGAACAATATAATAAGATGGAGATGGGAAGCCAGGATTATTTATTAGCCTTTAAGGAAGTTCCTGAGTTAGGAAAACAGTTAGCCTCTTTATTGAGAGAAGTGAAAATACAGAATGAAGTTTACACTATGCTTCAGCAGCAGTATTATAAAGAAAAAATTCAGGAGAATAAAGATCTACCTACAGTAGAGATCCTTGATGAAGCAATTCCGCCGTTAAAAGCTTCGAGTCCGAGAACCGTCTTTTCAACCGTTTTAGGAGGTATTTTTGTGTTCTTATGTTCAAGCTTAATTTTTGTAATAAAGGATAGAAATATGTATTTGATTAAAAATCATTCAAATAAAAAGGGACAAGATGTTTAAATATACAGGAGTAGTAACAGGAGGCGCAGGTTTTTTAGGTTCGCATTTATGTGATAGGCTTCTTGCAGAAGGTTTCAATGTTATATGTGTTGATAATCTTATTACCGGTAATACTAACAATATTGCTCATCTGTTCGGAAATGATGATTTTAAATTTGTCAAGCATGATATAACGAATTATATATATTTGCCCGGAAGGATAGATTATATACTCCATTTTGCTTCACCGGCCAGTCCTATTGATTATTTGAAATTGCCGATTCAGACTTTAAAAGTTGGTTCACTCGGAACACATAAGGCACTCGGGTTAGCAAAAGAAAAAAAAGCACGTTTCTTACTTGCATCTACTTCAGAAGTTTACGGCGATCCTTCTGTTCACCCACAAAATGAGGATTATTGGGGCAATGTTAATCCGATAGGACCCAGAGGAGTTTATGATGAAGCAAAAAGATTTGCGGAAGCTATAACAATGGCATACCAGAGGTATCATGGTATTGAAACCAGGATAGTAAGAATCTTTAATACATACGGACCACGGATGAGACTTGATGATGGAAGAGCTTTACCTGCATTTGTTGGACAAGCTTTACGTGGGGAAGATTTAACTGTATTCGGGGATGGTTCGCAAACCCGGAGCTTTTGCTATGTAACAGATCTTGTTGACGGAATATTTAAATTGCTTATGTCTAATGAGAAAGAACCGGTTAATATCGGTAATCCTGCTGAAATAACAATTAAACAATTTGCTGAGGAAGTCTTAAATCTAATTGATACAAAAAGTAAAATTATATATAAAGACTTGCCCGAAGATGATCCTAAGATCCGGCAGCCAGATATAACAAAAGCAAAAGAGAGACTTGGATGGAGACCTAAAATAGATAGAAAAGAAGGTCTAAAAAAAACCATCGACTATTTTAAAAGCGTTATCTGAACCTCATAGCTGAATTACATGTCAAAAAGATTTGCTTCTACAGTAGCGGGAGCTTCCATTATTATAATTTTCTTTACTATTCTTGGAAGGGGGTTGGGGTTAATAAGGGAGGCTGCTTTCGCACATCAATTCGGATTAAAGCAAGAATTTGATATATACTTAATCGGAGCTGTCATTCCTGCCGCAATAAATAGTATTATTATTTATCTAGGACAAAATTATTTTATACCAAATTATAAAAAGATAACTTTTGAAAAAAAAGGAGGAGAGGGATCTTCTACGTTTTTTACATCGGTTTTAATCCTTTTTATAGCCGGAGGTTTTTTAATTGCAATAACTTTGTTTTTATTTTCAGGCAATATTATAGATATGTACCTTGGAAGCACTTCAAACTTACGAAGTGTGGCGGTAAATATATTCAGACTCTTTTTAATTACGCTTCCACTAACCGGTGCAATATCAATTATTTCCGCGTTTCTTCAATCCGAATTTGAATTTAGATCTCCTGTAATTTCCCAGCTTTGGCTGAACATCTCTATAATCCTGATAGTTCTTTTTTTTACTAATGATCTAAATATTTATGCCATCCCGTTGGGATATATCTTAGGAGCCGCATTACAGCTATTATATCTTTCGATAAAAATAAGAGGAAAGATTAAAATTAATTTCAAATCAATTAATAAAAGTAACTTTTTGGGATTTTCATATTATGCAATTTTATTAACCGTGTTAATTGAGGTTATAGGTCAGTTCTATACTATTGTAGACAGGTTTTTTTACAATAGAGTAGAGACAGGGGGGATAGCTGCTTTAAATTATGCCAATAATATTTTTATTCTGCCGATATCAATTATATCAATGGCATTTTCAACTGTTTTATTCCCGAAATTTTCTCATGCCTTTTTTTCAGACAATAAGGAATCATTAACTGAAAGTATAAAAAATTCTTTAAGCATTAATACGTTAATATTTGTACCTGTTGTACTCATCTTTATTTTCTTCGGGGATATAATTACAAAATTATTCTATCAAAGAGGAGAATTTAATGCGAATGATACACTAGTAACTTTTAATATTTTAAGAATATATGCATTCAGTTTAATTTTTTATTCGGCTTATTCCGTTATAAATAAACTTCTTTACGGAATAAATGCAGTTAAATTTTTAGCCGTAATCTCTATAGTAGGGTTGAGTACAAAAATTCTTTTAAGTTTTGTATTAGTTAACAATTTTAAGCAAAACGGACTCGCAATAAGCACAGCCGTTTCATATACTTTAATTTTCCTTCTTGCATTTGCCGGCAGTGTGAGAAAAATGAAAATGAGCAAATTTTTAATGTTTAGTGAATCATTTTTTCTTCTAATAAATGGTATGTTCGGATTCTTAACAGTAAAAATTCTCTTTAATCTTTTTAATGTAAAAAGTGATTTATTTGAGGTTTGGGAAATTATTTGTTTCATATTCATTTATATTTTCAATTTAGGTATTGTAAAACATAAGTCTTATTTAATTTTTAGAGACACTTTCAATTCATGGAAATTTTCATTTTTAAATAAATCTAAGGAATAAACTTTTTGTTTTATCAACTTCATTTAAGATCGCAATACCTTTGTTTATATTTATAATTATCTTCATTATTTATAATCTAAAATTAATTATTGGTAAATGAATAATAGTCCCAACTTTTTCTCATTTAATAATTTTAACCGGAAGGGGGAAAACCGTACTAAAACTGAATGGGTAAATAGAATATTAGCAGGTACAAATTCTTTGTTTATACCTGTTTGTAATTCAAAGAGTCTTTTTATATCAGGTCCGGATACAAGAGCTTTATTTTATAAATATGATGAGATAAAAGAAATTGATGATAATGAATTTATTTTTTTAGGGGAGTTCGAAAGCAATTATTACTTTGCACTGGATGTCAAAGAAGAAAAGAATTATATAAAACATGATTCTTCAAGGTTTGATGATTTGCGGAAAATGGCCCATCACTTAAATGAGAAAGATGCTGCCATCCTTGCATATGCTAAGGCTATGGTTTATTGGAAGGGAAGATCAAAGTTTTGCGGTAATTGTGGAAGCAAAACTACTTTGGAAGATGCGGGACATAGAGTTTCCTGTCTCAATTGTAATTCATCTTTTTTCCCTCATACTGATCCTGCAATTATTGTAATAGTTACTCATGGCGAAAAATGTTTATTAGCAAGACAGGCTGTATGGCCTTCTAAAAGGTATTCAGTAATAGCAGGATTTGTAGAGCCCGGTGAGAGTCTTGAAAATGCTGTCTCCCGTGAGGTATTTGAAGAAACCGGGATTAAGCTAAAAGATATTTCATATCACTCTTCCCAGCCCTGGCCCTTTCCGGGTTCAATAATGATAGGATTTAAAGCTGAGTCGGAAACTATTGATATAACTCTTCATGACAATGAACTGGAAGATGCCGTTTGGCTTTCAAGGGAGGAAATTATTAACGATGTAAGACAAAAAAAATTGAAATTATCTACAGAAATTTCTATTTCATTCCGCTTAATTGAAGATTGGTTTAACTCAAATAGCGAAATTAAATTACGGGATATGCTGCATAGTGATAGATAACTTAAATTACTTAGATATAAAGATGACATCTTTAACAATAGAAGTCAATTTAATTTTTTACTAAAATGTAGTTCAGGTAAAAACTTATTTCTAAATATTAAAGATGTCATCTTTCATAAGATAAGTTACGTGACATTCTGCATGGTAGTATGGCTAAATAAAAATATCAATCCAGAAATTTAGTACGCAGCAGGACTATAGAAATAGATGCAGCGCACACATCTGTATTTCATCATTTATATTTTCCATTCATCCCAAAAGTGTATCTTTCATTTAATTAAGTTGATAGATTCTGCAGTATAAAAACATTAAAATTAAGGATGGTCTATGAAAACATATTCATTACTTTCATTGTTACTACTTTCTTTTATTGTTGTACTTTTGATAAGCGGAAATTCATATACTCAGAATCAGTTAACTTTACCGCAGGCTTCTCAGGAGGCTTCCGTTATGCAGAGGATAGGGCTCACTGATATTAAAATAGTTTACCATCGTCCGGGAGTAAAGGAACGGGAAGTATGGGGGAAACTTGTTCCATATAATGCAGTATGGCGTGCAGGAGCGAATGAAAACACAGTTATATCATTCAGTGATCCTGTAATGATAAACGGAAAAGAATTAGCTGCAGGAACTTACGGTCTTCATATGATTCCATCTGAAAATGACTGGACTATTATATTTAGTAAAAATAATTGGTCGTGGGGGAGCTTCTTTTACGATGAAAAAGAAGATGCGTTAAGAGTAACAGTAAAACCGGAGCCTTCCGAATTCCAGGAGTGGCTTGTTTATACAATGGATAATCCATCTCCAAATTCTATAGATGTGAACTTGAGATGGGAGAAACTAAAAGTAGGTTTTAATGTTTCTGTGGCACTCAGCCAGGTTGTAATTAATCATATTAAAAAAGAACTGGATAATCTTCCGGGCTTTTCATGGCAAGCCTTTAATCAAGCTGCTAATTATGCACTTCAAAATAATATAGATATTGAAGAGGCAATTACATGGAGTGATAAATCTATCGGAATTAATAAGAACGGTTTAAATTTATGGACAAAGGCTAACCTTCTTGATAAAAACGGTAATAATCCGGAGGCTGATAAATTAAGAACGGAAGCTTTATCTATCGCTACTGAAAATGAAGTGAATGCTATTGGCTATCAATATTTATTTGCAAAAAATACTAATAAAGCTATCGAAATATTTAAGAAGAATGTCGATTTACACCCGGAATCCTGGAATGTATATGACAGTCTTGGTGAAGCATATGCTGCAAACGGAGATAAGAAGATGGCAATTGAATATTATGTAAAAGCCCAAAACATGGTTAAAGATGATAACAATAAACAGCGTATTGCAAAAGTTTTAGATAACTTGCACAGCAACTAGATTTTCCCACCTAAATAATGACGCATAAAGCAGTTGTACTCTCCCTTAGTATAACTGCTTTTTTTTATTCAATACAACTTATTCAACTTCCTGTCAACTTGCAAAAATATTTTTATTAATATCTTTATTAGAATATCTATATTTTGGCTCACTCCAGGGATCGCTATTCTTCTTAAGCGTATGTGGAGCGTATGTGGAGCGTATGTGGAGCGTATGTGGAGCGTATGTGGAACCTTATGTTGATTATATGATTACAGGAGGAACAATGGAAGACTCCATATCTTTAATTGAAGTAATGGAAACTAATACTTGACAAAATAGTTTCCATAATTTATATTTGGAAACGATATTTATAAAAAAAGTTTCCAATGTTTTCAAATAATATAAAAGAGATAGAAGACGACAGAGAAAAAATATTAAAATACGCTCAGTTGAAGTATTTTACTGAAGGGTTTTATAAAACATCAATGGATGTTTTAGCGGGTGAATTACAGATAAGTAAAAAAACCATATATAAATATTTTGCCACTAAAAACCATTTAGTTGAAGCAGTTGTACATGATACAATGAGTTATATGGGGAATAAAATTGATGAAATTGTAAGTAGTGATGAGAATGCCGTACTTAAGATATTATCGCTGCTCGATTTTTTGAGTAAATCAATCCTTAGGGCAAGTGAAAAATGGATGCTGGATATAAAAGAGCATATGCCGGGATTGTGGATTAAAATTGATAAATTCCGGTCAAAAAAAATGGTTGTAATTCTCTCCAAAATTATTGAACAGGGGAAAAATGAAGGCTATATTGAGGATAAACCGAATGAAATTATTATTACAGTTTTAATTGCTTCAATCAGGGGCATAATAAATCCGACTTTTTTATCAGAAAACAAATTAACGATAAATAGTGTACTGCCGATTACTTTCGAAATTTTATTAAAAGGGATCCTTACTGAAAAAGGAATCGAATTATTTTACAAATCTCTTCCCGTGAAGACGGGTTTTAATATAGGGTAACTAAATGAAACTAATCTTAAAAATATTTTTTGTCATAGCTATAATATATTCAGCGGGATGCGGAAATGGAAACGATGAAAACAAAATCTCTGCATCCGGTAATATTGAAGCAACAAATGCAGTAGTAAGCTCAAAAGTAACGGGACAAATTACCGCAATAAAGTATGACGAGGGTTCTAAGGTCAATGAAGGTGACACTGTAATGATAATAGACCATGATAATCTGGAAATTCAATTGCAGCAGGCTATTGCCGGAGAAAATGCTACAGACGCGCAGCTGAAATTGTTAAAAGAAGGAGCCAGGGCGGAAGATATCCAGCAGGCTGAAAATGGGCTGCAGCAGGCAAAAATAAATATGAATCTTGCGGAACAGGATTTTAATAGGATGAAAGATTTATATAGTTCAAAGACTATTACCAAAAAACAGTTTGACGATGCACAGGCAAAATATGAATTGACGCAATCACAATATAATTCGGCTCAGGAAAATCTGAGAAAGATGAAGAATTATGCGCGTCCGGAAGAAATAAAACAGGCACAGGCAAATTTAGACAGGCAAAAAGCTGCAGTTGATTTATTGAAAAAAAACATCAGTGATTCATATGTTTTATCTCCTTTAGCAGGATTTATCGTTCAGAAATATGTTGAAAAGGGAGAAACTGTCTCAATGCTCTCATCATTATTTAAAGTTTCTGAGTTAAGGACAGTTAAACTTGTAATATATGTATCCGAAGAAAATCTTGGCAGGGTAAAGTTAGGTCAGAAAGCCGATGTTACCTCCGATACTTATCCGAACAAAATTTATAAAGGAACTGTAATTTATATTTCTCCGGAAGCTGAGTTCACTCCGAAAAATATTCAGACAAAAGACGAAAGGACAAAGCTAGTTTATGCGGTAAAGATTGAAATTCCAAATCAGGATTTTGAATTGAAGCCGGGGATGCCGGCAGACGCGGTTGTCACCTTATAATTACAAAATTACAAAATTAAATATAGAGGAACGCTAAAATTGTCTAAAATTAAAACCTTGAGATTCTTCACTTCACTTCGTTCCGTTCAGAATGACAACAAAGGAATAATCTTGTAATTTTGCAATCAATATGGAATCAGTAATTAAAATAGAAAATCTTAAAAAGTCTTATAAAGATATCGAAGCTGTTAAAGGTATATCATTTGAGATTTTTAAAGGTGAGATGTTTGGACTTGTTGGACCGGATGGAGCAGGTAAGACTACAACTATTAGAATATTATGCGGGCTTGTTAATCAGGATTCAGGTTCGGCATATGTGCTTGATATGGATGTAATAAAAAATAGAAAAAAGATCCAGAACGAGATTGGCTATTTATCTCAAAAGTTTAGTTTATATGGAGATTTAACCGTAGATGAAAACATAGAGTTTTTTGCTGAGATACACGGAGTAGATAATTATGAGGAAAGAAGGAATGAATTATTAGAATTCACCAGACTAACTCCATTCCGCAATAGACTTGCGGATAATTTATCCGGAGGAATGAAACAGAAACTAGCACTTGCATGCAGTTTAATTCATAAGCCTAAAATCATTTTTCTTGATGAACCGACTACCGGAGTTGACCCTGTTTCAAGAAGGGATTTCTGGAAAATTCTATCCGGATTATTAAAGGAAGAAATAACAATATTTATGACGACTCCTTACCTGGATGAAGCTGAAAGATGTAATAGAGTTGCTTTAATGAATAATGGTGAGATTATCAGTCTCGATACTCCGAAACAGGTTAAGGCTTCCATTAATAAGCAGGTAATTGAAATTGTGTGCAGTCCCGTAAGAAAGGCTTATGAGTTAGTAAAAACGCAAACAGAGTTTGAGGTCCAGATGTTTGGCGATAGAATTGATGTAATGGTTAACAATTATGAAAAGGAATATAAAGTAATACAAAATATTTTGCAGAACAATGGAATTGAAATAATAAGTAATAGACTTATTTCTGCTTCGCTGGAAAATGTGTTTATATCCCTTGTCTCCGAAAAAAGTAAATAATAGATAATAATAAAAGAAAATAAATAAGCGTAAGGCAATCACTCATGAAACGAATTGCTATCATAATATTAATTGGAGTA
This sequence comes from uncultured Ignavibacteriales bacterium, assembly GCA_963848195.1. Classification (GTDB taxonomy): domain Bacteria; phylum Bacteroidota; class Ignavibacteria; order Ignavibacteriales; family Ignavibacteriaceae; genus CAVQBP01. The sequence continues at coordinate 294,960 of CAWKCY010000007.1, forward strand.
GTTATAAATTTACCGAATATATTTGCCCAAAATTCAGAATTAGCACCCGATACTACAAAAAAAGTTTTGACAATAGAACAGTGTATTCAGCTCGGGTTAGAGAACAGTAAAGAGCTAAAGATTTCAAAATCGAAAATAGCCGGTGCAGAAGCAAAGATAACGGAAGCAAGTTCCCAGCTCTTGCCTTTATTGAGGTTTCAGGCATCCTATCAAAGATTGAGTAATATTCCGCCGTTTGAAGTATCCCTTCCGATATTTCCACAGCCAATACAAATTTCACCTGTAATTTTGAATAGTTATAATTTGAAGCTGAGTTTGCAGCAGCCTCTGTTTACCGGATTTAGATTATTATCATTAAAGAGTGCTGCGGAAAGTAACTATGAATCGAGCAGTTATGAGTATAAAAAAGCTATAAATGATGCTGCGTTTAATATTCAAAATACATTCTGGAATTATTATAAGGCGGAACAGATAAAAAATTTACTTGAAGAGAATTTGAGACTTATAAAAAATCATCTTGATGATACGAGAAATTTTCTAAAAAGCGGTTTAGCTACCCAAAATGATGTTTTAAAGCTTGAAGTACAGTATTCGGATACTAAACTGCAATTAATTGAATCGGAAAATAATGTTGATATAGTTCGTTCTAATTTGAATAAACTATTAGGATTGCCGCTTGAAGCAAATACCGGGATTAATGCCGGAATAATAGATACATCATTCACAAGTTACAGATTACAGAATTTAATTGAACAGTCCAAAGAAAACAGAAATGACCTTAAATCACTTGAATATAAAGTAAAAGCAAGTGATAAAGGAATAACAGCAGCAAACAGCGGCTGGTACCCTGCCATTTATTTGACCGGAGATTACTATTACAGTAAACCTAATCAAAGAATTATACCAGCTGAAAATAAATTTAAGGATACATGGGATGTTGGTGTTACACTGCAGTGGGATTTGTGGAATTGGGGATATACATCATCTCAAGCTGCACAGGCTAAAGAACAGAAAGTACAGGTTGAAACCTCTCTTTCACAACTACAAGATGCTGTTGAACTTGAAGTATATCAGACATACCTTACTTATAAAAGAACTATTGACAAGATTAAAGTAAGCAGGCAGTCGGTTGAACAGAGTGAAGAGAATTACCGCAGCACGCAGGATAAATATAATCAGCAAGTAGCCACAAGCACCGATTTAATCGATGCAGAAGTTTCACTGCTTCAGTCGAAGACAAATTTAACAAATGCTATTGCTGATTATCAGGTTGCCAAGTTAAGATTATTGAAATCGATAGGTAAAAAAGTATTTGAAACAAGCGGTATAGACAGCGGAGAATAATTTGTTAAAAGATAATGGACATAATAATGCTGAAAATCCTGAACATCTCTCTAACGGGAAAGAATATTCGATTCAAGTGAATAATTTAACAAAGAAGTTCGGGAATTTTACTGCTGTAGACAGTATATCTTTTAATGTAAAGAAGGGTGAAATATTCGGATTTCTCGGAGCAAACGGGGCGGGAAAATCAACAGCAATCAGGATGCTTTGCGGTATCCTTGAACCTACCTCAGGTGATGCTCTTGTCGGAGGATTCAGTGTTAAAAACGAACCGGATAAGGTGAAGAAAAATATAGGTTATATGTCGCAGCGGTTTTCATTATATAATGATTTAACGGTAGAAGAAAATATTAATTTTTTCGGGGGAGTATATGGTCTTTCCGGTGATGCATTTAAGCAAAGGAAGAGATGGGTGCTGAACATTGCAAACCTTGAGGGTGATGAAAAGAAGTTAACCGGTTCACTACCCGGAGGAATTAAGCAGAGGCTTGCACTGGGGACAGCAGTAATTCATCAGCCGGGTATTATATTCCTGGATGAACCTACCAGCGGTGTTGACCCGATATCCAGAAGGAGATTCTGGGATTTAATTAATGAACTTTCTGCACAGAATACTACTGTCCTGGTGACTACTCACTACCTTGAAGAGGCGGAATTCTGTAATAATATTTTGTTAATAAATGCGGGGAAATTAATAGCAGAAGGTACTTCAAAGGAATTAAAAACTAATTATTTGAAGAATACAATTCTTGAAATTGAATGCGATAAGGTAGTAAGTGCTATGGAAATACTTGAGAGGGAAAATTTTGTTGATGAAACTTCAATATTCGGGAATCAAATTCATATAATTGTTAATGATAATTATAAAGGCAAAGAGCAGATAAAAAATGTATTAAGTCAGAAATCAATTTCTGTACAAAGGATTGATAAAATAGTTCCTACGCTGGAGGATGTTTTTATACATTTGCTGGAGAGGAAGGCGTGATTTAATTGCAAAATTACAGGATTACAAAATTACAAGATTAAAGATTGGCTTTGGAAATTATGCAATTACGAGAGTGTAAAAACGGTTTAAACGGTTAAAACCGTTATTGGATATAAACCAATAGATAAATCTATTGGTTAATGATAAGAAGAGCACGAATTACGATTACGAATTACGAATACTAGTATGGACAAAAAGTAAGAGAGAATGAATGTTAAAAAGAATATTGGCAATTGCTAGAAAGGAAGTTAGACAGTTAAAGCGGGATACAAGGATGCTGTATGTTCTTTTTGTATTTCCATTTGTACTGCTTATACTTTTCGGTTATGCAATCAATTTCGATGTGCATCATATAAAAATGGTGGTTTATGATCTTGATAAATCTGAAAATACAAGGGATTTTATAGACCGGTTGACAAGTTCGAATTATTTTGAGCTTGTAGGTCATATAGATTCGGAAAGTAAAATAAGGGATGCGCTTGATCAGGGGGATGCACAGGTTGTACTGGTTTTCCCTCAGGATTTCTCCCGTAAGATTTATTCAGGCAAACAGGCAAAGATACAGATCCTTGTAGCCGGAATTGATGCAAATACTGCGTCGGTAATATCGAATTATATGAATGCCGCCACATCGACTTTTTCATATAAAATAATGCAGAAGGCTTTTGCAGTAAGAGGACGGGAAGCCTATCAACCTATAAACCTTGAGCCTAGATTCTGGTTTAATCCGGATTTAAATTCCACTCTTTATTTGATCCCCGGCTTGATATCAATGATTTTGATAATGACAGCAGTTATTTCTATAGCTATGTCGATTGTAAGAGAAAAGGAAAGAGGCACCATTGAACAAATAAATGTATCCCCGCTTTCTTCACTTGAGCTTTTAGTAGGAAAAACTATTCCTTATTCAATAATAGCACTCCTTATTGCATCAGTAATTTTATTTGCCGGGTATATATTATTCGGAGTCACAATAAAAGGGAGTGTATTTTTATTATTTATTTCGACATTTATATTTCTGTTTGCCTGTCTCAATCTGGGTATATTAATTTCCTCAATATCGGATTCACAGCAGGTAGCTTTTCAGCTGTCCGCACTAGTTTCGCTTCTTCCTTCATTCCTGCTTTCAGGATTTGTATTTCCCATTGAAAGTATGCCTCCTGTAATTCAGATTTTAACTAACATAACTCCCGTAAAATTTTTCATAATAATTTTAAGAGATATACTATTAAAGGGGGTGGGAATTGAAGCATTCTGGCATCAGTTAATCTATTTGTTAATTTTTTCTTTATTCTTTCTGACTTTGGCTACCTTAATAAACAGGAAAAATAAAGTTGCATGAGAAATATAATTGAATTAATTACCGTGATTTCCATAACAGAATCTGAAATCGTTGAATTAACCTCACCCCCCGACCCCCTCTCCTTAGTAAGGAGAGGGGGAGTGTTTAATGTAAGTTATTTGAAAGATTAAGTATGAAGATAATTATTAATATTATTATAAAAGAATTCCTGCAGTTGAAGAGGGATCCTCGATTATTCAGCATAATATTTATATCGCCGGTATTGCAGCTAGTCTTGTTAGGTTATGCAGCAAACCTTGATATAAATAATATTAACACTGTAGTTTATGACCAGGATAAGACAGTTACGAGTCGTGATTTTATTGAAAAATTTAAGAGTTCGGCATATTTCTCAGTTAATAATTATGTTGATAATTATGAGCAGATAACAGATTTAATAAATAAGGGAGATGATCTATGGGCGCTTGTAATTCCGAATGACTTTGAAAAGAAGCTGGAGAGAAATGAACAGGTAAAAGTGCAGGCATTATTTGATGGATCTGATGGGAATAAAGCCGGGATAGCATTTGGATATGTAACAGGAGTTGTTTCAAGCTATTCGCAAAATGTTTTAATAGAAATGCAAAATAAAGCCGGAATAAAAAGGGCGTTAAGCGGAACTGTAGTTCCCGAAATTAGAGTCTGGTATAATCCTGATTTGAAGACGAGATATTTCATGCTTCCGGGAATTATGGGATTAATATTAACCATTATAACCACGACTCTCATGGCAATGGGAATAGTAAAAGAAAGGGAAATAGGAACGTTGGAGCAAATTATTGTTACCCCTATTAAACCTGTACAATTAATAATAGGAAAAACAATTCCCTTTGTAATATTAGGCTTCGTAGATGTATTTTTAGTAATGGGTGTAATGGTCTTCTGGTTCGGAATAGGAATTAGGGGAGATTTTTTCTATTTAATGTTTGCTTCATTGATTTATGTACTTTCGGCTTTGGGATTAGGTTTATTTATATCTACGATATCAAAAACACAGCAGCAGGCAATGATGGTTGCAATGTTCGGAATACTTCTACCAATGAATTTTTTATCTGGTTTTGCATTTCCAATTGAAAATATGCCAGGCTGGATACAGCCTATTACATATTTAATACCTTTGCGGTATTATATAACCATTTTAAGAGGGGTGATTCTGAAAGGGGATGGATTTTTCCAGTTGATCCCTGAGACAACGGCGCTTTTGGTTATAGGGATATTGATATTGGCTTTAAGCTCAGTTAGATTCAGGAAGAGGCTTGGGTAATAAAATTGCAAAATTGAAGGATTACAAGATTAGATTGCAAAATTGATCATTTGATTTTGTTAACATTAGATTTTATTTAATTAAAAACAATTGGATAATTAAGAATTAAATATTTTAATTTGATTGCAGGAATTTTTGAATCAAGTATCTAGAGGGAGTAAAATGAATATTTATATTGGAACAAGCGGTTATAGTTATAAGGAGTGGAAGGGGAGTTTTTATCCGGAGGATATAAAAGCTGATAAGATGCTTAGTTTTTATGCGGAACAATTTTCGACGGTTGAGATAAATAATACATTTTACCGGATGCCTCAAAAATCAGTTCTTGAAATGTGGGAAAAGCAGGTGCCGAAAGAATTCAGGTTTTCAATTAAAGCACCTCAAAGAATTACTCATATTAAAAGACTAAAAGAAGTTGAAGATGATAATAAATATTTCATTGATGTAATTAAAACTTTAGGAAAGAAACTCGGGATAGTATTATTTCAATTTCCGCCCTACTTCAAAAAAAATATTGAGTTACTTCAAAATTTTATAAATATTTTTCCAAAAAATATAAGTGCGGCATTTGAGTTCAGGCATGAATCATGGTTTGAAGATGATGTTTATACGTGTTTGAAGGATAGGAATTTTCCTCTTTGTCTTTCTGAAACAGATGAAGAACCAGATATTGATATTATCAGCACAGCAAATGAAGGGTATTTACGTTTGAGAAAAAGCGATTATACAAAGAGTGAAATAAAAAAGTGGAGCGATAAAATTAATAAACAGAATTGGGAAAAAGCGTTTGTATTTTTCAAACATGAAGATGGCGCAAAAGGTCCTAAATTTGCCAGACAATTAATAGAACTATTAAAAGTAACCGCCTAAAGATTGGAAAGAATTAAAATCCTTCGGTAAAGTTAAACTGCCACAGCCATTTTTTATCCGGTCTGTTAAAGGGGTGAACATAGTCTACCTCACCAACGGCAAAACCAAACAGATTCATTCTTAATACCAGTCCAACACTGCTTACACCTTTTTTATTACCGCCAAATATTTTTAGTTTTTCATTAGAGAACCATGCAAAGCCTGCATCATAAAAGACACCGAAATCTATTGGCAAGAAACCGTAGTAGCCGTTACCAATTCCAAAAACTCCTAATAAAGGAAAGCGCAGTTCGAAATTTGCGATTAACAATTTACTCCCTGTAAGTTTATCGAACAAACTGTTATAATAAGTAGTATCAGTTGAAACTTCACCTGCATCAAATGAATTATTATCATATCCCCTTACAAGTCCGGGATACCCTAAATATAAAGGGCTAAGGCGGTAATCTTCTGCATCTTTACCATATCTGCCGTAACTGAGAACCCTTCCCGCTAGAGTAAATGGTCTAAAGGGCATATAATACTGTCTGAAATCAGCCAGTGCTTCCCACCAGTTTAAGGTTCCGAATGAAGGGTTTATTTCCAGTCTAAATCTCCTTCCGATTAAGGGACCTGTAGCACCAAAAAAGCTATTATCGAAAACCAGAGCTGCACCAACTGAACCAAGATTTAATGCAGGGCCTAGCGTCTGATCTTTAGTTTCATTAACTATAATAGCACCGGTATTGAGTGAAGTTGCAATAGTTTGAATTTCATCAAGGAAAGTTATATTATTAAAACCCCCCGTAAATTCGACCCTCGAATATTGACTAAAAGGATAGGAAAGTACTCCGGAAATTTCCCGGTTAGTCTGCCGCACCAAATACTGCTGTTCAACGTAAGCCGGTTCTCCATATTGGTCGCTAAAACCCGCGCCGTAAGTATAATAATTATAAGGAATCTGTTCGACAACGCCGCCGTAATTCCATCTATGTGCAGTATTAAAGTATCCTACCAAAGCAGAAATATCGGTAAATTTAAATGAACCCAGCGATTGAATCTGGAGTCCAGTCACAAGATTATGATTTCCCAGCATATCGCTCCAATATAAAGCCACACCTCCGCCAACGTAAGTACCAAATGGATCTACACCTGCGGCTATACTAGGTTGTGCAGCTCCAATTAAAGATAACGAAGCGTCGTAATTGGAATACGTAAAATCGGAATCGTGCGGAAAACCTATTTCCGGATTTTTGAGATTATCAACTACAAGAGTATCTCCGTATCTATTTTGAGGGGGTAGAACTCCTGGATCATATTTTGGAAATTCAGTTATAGATTTCTTTGAAGAAAGAACTGCAGTCGAATCGATAGAATAAATATTATACTTTCCTTTTTCATAAACACTATATACGATCTTGTTGATGTTCCTGGCAGCGGAGATTGCAGGGCTCAAATAAGTAATACCGCTAATGCCTCCATATAAATTTGTTATTTGTGAAATAGCATTATCGTTTAGATCGAGCTTATAAAGGTTATTAATTCCATATTTATTAGAAATAAAATAGATATTCTTACCATCCGGAGTCCATTGAGGATTTATATTTTTAGCATCATCAAAACATTGAAGTGAATCAATACTCCTGGTTTGGAAATCCATAAGAGCCAGCCGGTAATTACCAAAATCAAGATTAGAGAGATTTGTATTAAATCTATCTGTAACGAAGACAATTTTTTTACCATCGGGAGACCATGAGGGCTGTAGTTCTGCATAAGCATCGTCAGTAAGATTAGTCAAACTGTCTGTTGACAAATCATACATAAACAGGTTAGACAATCCATCGCTTAAACCTGAGAAGACAATAAATTTATTATCAGGAGACCAGGCAGGATCGAATATTTCCCCAATCTTAGGGAACCGGAATTCATGTTCAATATCACCGGTTTTAATATTCAGGATAGTAAGTACAGGCCGTCCTTTCTCAACAGCTGAGAAGAGAAATCTTTGACCGCTAGAATCCCATGCACCTGCAGAATTAATAAACTCCAGAGACTGCAGATGGGTATTAAGAGCTGTACTCAGAATGGTTTTTTTAATTTCTCCTGTTTCGGCATCTGCCAGAAAGATATCAATGGAGAATAAATTCCTGGAAGAGAAGAAAGCAAAGTTTTTCCCATCAGGACTTAGAACGGGAGAAACATTTAGAGAAGTTTCATCGCCCTTGGCTTGAATCAAAGCCTTCCCGTAATCAGAGGGTCGTGAAGTGATATTATATAAAGAATCATACTGCTTATGTATGGCGTTATGCCATTCGGTAGAGAGAGAATCAGTTGAAATTTGAAGAACGCTGTCGATAGCCTTTTCAATATCACCTGAATAAGCAGCCCTTCGTAAAAGTCTGCCCAGGATATTGTCTCCCCATTTACCAGTAATATATGATAAAAGAGCCTGGCCGTATCTATACGGGAAGTATTTATTTGAATTCTCGAGATCGGAAATATCAGGTAATTTTTCCAGAGCGGCTTCACGCATCCACATAGATGTAAAAGGATCATCGGGTCCTATGGATAAATATTCAGCCATTCCTTCGACAAACCATAGAGGGAGCTTTTCCAAGGCAGGCATATTAGGGTTTCCGCCTCCGCCTTTACTATGACGCCCGCTTATATCATACTGAAAAGCATGCACAAGTTCATGCCCGATAACATGATCAGTTTCTTTAAGAGGACCGGCAAAAGGCATAGCAATCCTTCTTAAGAGAGGTTCGGTAAAACCGCCGGTTCCCTGTCCAATTAATCCCTGAGTAACATTAGTTTCTGAAAATTGAGGGAAACTGTTGTAAAGGATGAGAGGTTGTCTTCCTTTTAAAGTATCTTCAAAAATCAGCATGTGACGGGCATACCATCTTTCAGCCATTTCAGCGGCATATTTTATGCCTCCTACTTCTTCAGGATAGTAATATATATCAAAATGTTTGGTATGTAATTCTCTAAAATTAAAAGTTGTATAATTGACTTTGTTCTGCCCGAAATATTGTGCTTTAATTTCGCTTGATGAGAAACACAAGGTTAAAATAGAAACTATTAATGCAGTCGAAAAAGAATTGGAAATTATTTTTGACATTGTTTAGCCTTTTAATAAGCCGGCATTATTATTTGTTTTAAAAAGATTTTTTGATTTATTTATATTACAAATATTTAAATGAAAGACTTTTTGCCCAAATTGAATTTCTGCGAAGTTAAGCATTAATGCAATATATGTTATATTAGACAAAAATGATGAAAAAATGGTTTAATCCGAAGGTTCATTTTATAGACCTTAAGTCATACCCGGTGAATCATTACTAAATAATTTCACTCAAATTTATATAAAGAAGATAAAACTAATTTATATATTTAAGCTTAATTTTTATCACAAACTGTTTAGCTGGTAAGTTACACAAGATAACATCTTTGGGTTTGCGCAGCTTCAGTTAATTAGTAAACCGGATTAGTCAAAAAGGACTTAATCATTTATAATAAATTTGTTTAAATTAAACTTTATTAACTTAATAATAATTAAAGCTAAATATAATAATTAGGAGAATTTATGAATAGAGAACAATTACGGAAGGAATTAAAGAAATTTGATAAGAATTTAAAAAGCAAACAAAATATTGATGAAGGCCTTAAAGAAAATTTGAAAAAACTCATAAATGATGTAAACAGCTTTCTTGAGAATCCGGAGGAAGTCTCCGAAGAGGAAAAAGAAAATTTATTGGAGAATCTAAGAGATTCAACCTTAAATTTTGAGACAAAACACCCGGAATTTTCTGAATCAATAAAAATTATAATTCATACTCTAAGCAATATGGGAATTTAAACTTATTCAATGAAAAGAGAAATAATTTTTGCGTCTAAGAATAGGGGAAAAATAAAAGAAGTAAAAGAGATATTAAATGATGATATTGAATTGGTTTCTTTATTAGATCTTAATGATTCTGCAGAAATTGAAGAAAGCGGGAATTCATTTGAAGAGAATGCAAGAATAAAAGCTTTTGAAGTCTTTAAAAAATATAGAATCCCTTCCATAGGTGATGATTCAGGTTTACATGTAGAACAATTATATGGAGTACCGGGAATATATTCGGCTCGATATGCAGGTATTGGCGCAACTGATGAAGATAATAATAGGAAACTCATTAGGGAACTTGAAAAGTTTGCCGAACCGCATCCCGCGAAATACATTTGTTATGCAGTTTATTTTGATGGCAGTAATTATAAAATTTCCAGCGGAGAAGTGAAAGGAAATATCATTAAAATACCGAGAGGTCTGAATGGTTTTGGATATGATCCATTTTTTGTGCCTGAGGGTTATAGCCAAACAATGGCAGAACTTTCACTGGAAGAAAAGAATAAAATCAGTCATAGGTCGATAGCATTTAGAAAACTGAAAGATATCTTAAACAATAAGGAGCATTCGTGAATAGACCTAAAATATTGATTTTTATTTTGATTATGACCTTTATCGTTTTTAGTTCATGTAAAAAAAGTGAAGACAATTCGGTTACTCCTCCCGTTACCAGTGATAACAGTAATTATTTCCCTTCCAATGCCGGAAATTATTATAAATACAACATAGAAAGAACCCCATCAACAGGTTCCCGGTCTATCGGAACAAGAAATACAAGATATACAGTAACTACACAAGGAGGAGGAATATATACACTTCAGACAGATACTGTAATAGCGGGAGATTCAACTTTTGTTAACAGCTCATTATTTAGAAAATCAGATTCAGGGGTATATTATTTTCTGGATACTACCGGGTTTTCTGTAAATCTACCGCCTGAATTTATTTCTATTCTGCCATTTTTAAATATTGATTCGGAGATGCTGCTTCTTTCTACCCCGCTGCAGACAGGTAAAGGCTGGCCGGTATTTAAGGTAAACCTCGTTCAGGGTATTACATTAACTGTGGTTGATGTTGAAGCCTCTTACCTTGGAAATGAAAGCGTAGCTCTTAATTTACCTTCCGGGACAATTAATAAGACCGCTGCAAAAATTCAATATAATTTTTCACTGATTAATCCTATAAATTTATCTAAACAAACTGTAACTGCTTATGGATGGTATGTTGCAGATATCGGACCGGTAAAATGGCAGGGGAATGGGTTATTATTGAATGTTTTTACCGGTGGTGAGATAAATTTTGCGGATTCTACCACTACGGGGGAGGAAAGTATGATTGATTATAGTGTAAAGTAAGGGGGGGCTTTACCACTAAGACACTTAGGGACACTAAGGAAACACTAAGTAAAATTCCAAAGAACAAATAACAAATGACAAATAAGCAACAATGAAAAAATTCAAAATTCGAAACAGGGAACAAGCCATAGAAGTAACTACTTTAAACATAGAGGGCACTAAGGAATAGTAATTCAAATTCCAGAGAACAAAATTACAAATGACAAATAAGAACCAAGGAACAGTAATTCAAATTCGAAAATGAGCATAAAGAAAAAATTCAAAATCAAAACTAGGAGATAGGCTTTTTTAATTTTATTTGGTAGCGATAAGGGTTTGGGCTATACCGAAGGTTAAATTGTGTTTTTCTATTTTTTTAAAGCCAGAGTTTGAAAGGAGTATTGACAGGTTCACTTTTTCATCAAATTCTTCTACTGATTTCGGCAGGTAATTATAGGCATCTCTATCTCCGGAAATTATTCCGCCTATTATGGGGAGGATTTTTTTAAAGTAAAATTTATAAAAGCTTTTAAATAAAAAGTTAGAAGGCATACTAAATTCAAGTATAGTTAGTTTGCCGTTTTCTTTAAGGATATTATGAAAAGAATCAAATCCTTTCTGGATATCATAAAAATTCCTTACCCCAAAAGCCACAATAATATTAGTAACTGATCCGCTTTTAAGCGGAATATTTTCTGCTACCATCTGAATATTACGGCCGGTTATCCAGGGACTTTTTTTATTGAAGAGCTTCAGCATATTTTTAGAAAAGTCAGCACCGAATATTTTATTGACTCCCTGTTTTTTAGCCTCGATAGCAAAATCTCCGGTACCACAGGCAACATCCAGTAGAATAGAATCATTTGAAAGCTTTGTTATTTTTAAAGCTCTTCTTCTCCAATAATAATCGGTACCTAAACTTAAAAGATGATTGAGAAGATCATACCGGAAAGCTATTGATTCAAATATTCTTTTGACTTCGTATTTTTTATCAGGGTTGTTATTTATCATGAAATTGTGTCCTATTAATGGATTCCAGCAAGAACCAGGTTTATTCGAATGAATCCTTTCCATATTCAAATTGTTCTGCGCCGACTTTCTTCTGCCACCAGTTGAAAATAATTTTCCCGGACCAGATAGAAAATATCATAAAAAGCATTCCCCCGACAAGGTCTATTACATAATGGTACCATAAATAAACAGTTGCGAAAATGAGTAAAGTTCCAACAGGTACAAGGAAAAACCTTGAACGGCTTTTTAATTTAATCGAAAGATAGATTACTATCAGAGTAATCATAGTATGTCCGCTGGGGAAAACATCTCTTTGAACGACTTCTGCCGGGTTGGGAGTCCCCGCAGGGATAGATTCTCCCAGATTAACTAGTTCTCTAAGAAAATTAGTAACCCAGATACCGGGAAGATCGACATTGATTTGATTAAAATTATGCAGAGTAAAGCGTGGGCCTACACCAGGCAGAGCAAAATAGCCAAGGTATGATAGAAAGAAACCATATATGATTGAAAAAGCTGCAAAATCAACCGCAAGATACCTTTTATTTCTTAGAAGTGCGAGAGCAAGAATTATCGGCAGAAAATAGAAAAGACCGTAAACAATCTGGAGTAATTCTGTTAATGCAGGATTAGTAAACTGGTGAAGCCATTGTGTCGGGTTTACACCGAATATCCAATGGTCAATTTTAATAAAGAGCTGATCATAATCTTGTACTCTAACCGGATGAATTATAAAATAAAGTTCCTTGAAAGTGAAAAGAATAAGCGGAGCTATATACCAATAATGTAGAATTCGCCAAAACCTATTATTGTATTTATCCTCAAAAAAGGCAAGTGCAAAAGCAAAGAATATTACTGCAGAATTTATTAAAAGAAAGAGAGACCATGGAGTTATGCTATTGTGAAAAATAATATTGATAATATTTAAGAAAATAAAAAAGATAACAACAACTAAATCGAAAGCTTTAAGTTTCCGAAAGAAAGATTTAATTCTATGCATTATTTAACAGGATTAAGTATCATTATTATTGATTTGTTTTTCAAAGACATACCGGGATAATATTTTAAAATCATTGATATCAAGTTCTTCGGCACGTAAAGAAAGATTTATCCCGGAGGGAACAAAATCGATATTCTTTAATCCTGCAGATGCCGGACTATTCGCGAATGAATTTTTTAATATTTTTCTTCTATTACCGAAAGCTGCTTTTACCACTTTTATGAACAGATTCTGTTCTTCCTTTGAATCACTTAATTCTTTGAAAAAAATATGGATGACAGAAGAATAAACTTTAGGTTTTGGATAAAAGACGTTTGGAGAAACTTTAAAGCAGTGTTTAACTTCAGCAAAATAATTTAAAAGGACAGAAAGAATGCCATATTCTTTATTATTTTTTTTTGCAATCATCCTCTGCGCTACCTCAGTTTGAACCATTATGACCGAATCAGAAACAATTGCGTTATTTTCTATCATTTTAAAAATTATTGAAGAAGTGAGGTTGTAAGGAATATTTCCTACAATCCTTAATTTAGTTCGGGACTTATTAAACAGTTTCAATAAATCTATATTTAAAAAATCGTCATTAATTAACAGAATTTGAGAAAATCTTTGTGAAAGATCATCGATCACTCTTTGATCAATTTCAATTGCAGTTAATTTGGGTGTATATTTGCTTAGTTTTTCAGTTAAGGAACCGAGACCGGGTCCTATTTCAATTAAATTATCATTTTCCTGAGGGTTAATCTCTTTAACAATATTATTTAAAATATTTGGATCATTTATATAATTTTGACCAAATCTTTTTAACGGTTTAATTTTTTCCATTAATTAAAATTATAGATTATGATAGATATAAACAATTTGAATCCGGTGAATCATGACATAAATGCGGATGTTTTGGAAAAGTATCAAATTATTTCTTATTTTTTTCGTGAAGATTTTGTTATTTAAAAATATTAGGAGGATACACTGATTAAGGATTTTATTATAAGTGTGGATATGGGAGGTACTAAAATACTTGCTTCGGCAGTAAATTCAGCAAGTGGAATTTTTGCCCGATTAAAAAAACCTACAAAGTTAAATTCAACTAATAAAGAATATGTTGACAGTCTTGTCTCAATTGTAATAGATCTTATTAAAGAGAATAATTTTAATAAAGATAAAGTAAAAGCAGTATGTCTGGGGATACCAGGCTCATTAAATCCCCATACGGGGATTGTAAATCTGGCACCTAACCTTGGGATGAAGAATTACAATTTGAAGGAGAAGCTTCAGAGTGAACTTAATTTCCCGGTTTTAATAGAGAATGATGTAAATCTGGGAGGTTTAGGTGTAAAAAAGTTTGGAGCCGGAAAGAATTCCAGGAATATGCTTGCAGTATTTATAGGAACAGGAATAGGGGGAGCATTGTTTTTTGACGGTAAGATTTATAGAGGGAGCAGTTTTCTAGCGGGTGAGATAGGGCATATGATGGTACAGAAAAACGGACCTATATGCGGGTGTGGTAATAGAGGATGTTTTGAAGCTATCGCCAGCAGAACCGCAATTGTTAAAAAAATTGAGACAAGCATAAAGGGGGACAAAAAAAGCAGCTTATACAAACTTGTTAAATCAGGTGAGAAGATAAAGAGCAAGGCGCTTGCAAATGCAGTAAAGAAAAAAGATCCGATAGTAATTAAGCATATATCCGATGAGTGTGAAACAATTGGAATTGTGTTAGCGGGTATAACAAATTTATTAAACCTTGACATGATTGTTCTTGGGGGAGGATTAATAGAAGCATTGAGCAGTTTTATGATTCCTCACATTAAACAGGCTTTTGGTGCTCATGTGCTAAAGGCTGCTGCAAAAGGTTTAAAGATTGTGGCATCAGAACTGGGTGATGATGCTGCCATATATGGAGGGTTGGCGCTTGCGGAGGAGTTTTTGGGGGTTAAGGTTTAGGAATTGGTCATTGGTCAATAGTCATTGGTCAATAGTCATTGGTCATGTCATTGGTCATTGGTCATTGGTCATTGGTTGGAGAAGTGTTGTTCAATTTCGTGGAGTTTTTTTGAAAGGGTTTCCCATTCATTTAGGGCTTGTTCTAGTTTTTTCTGAAGGTTATTGTATTCGATCGTTTTTTCTTTTGCGGCTTCATGATCATTGAAGACAGCAGGGTCTGCTAGAATATCTTTTAATTCTTTATCTCTTTTTTCGAGTATTGTAATTGATTTTTCGAGATTTTTTATTTTAGTGGTTAGATCTCTGGTAGCATTATATTTTTTTTGTCTTAATTCGGCTTCATATCTTTTTTGATCTTTTCTATTTGAAGTATCTTTTTCGGGTTTTTTAGAGAATTGCTCCTTCTGCAGATATTCTTCTCTTTTTTGCAGGTAATATTCAATACCTCCGGGATATTCTCTTATCTGTCCATTTTTGATTTCCACTACTTTATTAACCAGGGGTTTTAAGAAGTCGATATCGTGAGAAACTAAAATCAGTGAACCGGAAAAGTTTTGAAGAGCTTTCAACAGGACATCTTTAGATGACATATCGAGATGGTTGGTAGGTTCGTCGAGGATAATAAAATTCGATTTAGTCAGAAGAATTTTAGCGAGAGCAACCCGGCTTTTTTCTCCACCGGAGAGTACACCTATTTTCTTAAATACATCATCGGCAGAAAATAAAAAAGCCCCGAGAAGTGATCTAAGCTGACCAATTGTTTTTTCAGCAGAAATATTCTCGATAGCTTCCAGAATATCAATATCCGGATTAAGATTATCAGCAACATCCTGTGCATAATAGCTTATAATAGTATTATGTCCTATAATCCTATTGCCGGAATTGAAAGTAATTTCTCCGGCGATAATTTTTGCAAGAGTTGTTTTACCAGCCCCATTAGATCCGACGAAAGCTATTTTATCTCCCTTATTAACCTTAAAATTTACATTCTCAAAGATTTTCTTCTCACCATATGACTTTGAGATTGAATTCAATTCAATATTAATCTTTCCGCTTTGAGGAGGTTCAGGGAATTTAATATTTATTTCAGATTTATTTTCGGGTAATTCGATCAGATCAATTTTTTCAAGCTGTTTTATTCTGCTCTGGACCTGTTTAGCTTTGGTAGCCTTGTAGCGGAACCTTTCAATAAATTTTTCAGTTTCTTTAATCTTTTTTTGCTGCTGAATAAATTGATTCTCAACAAGCTTATCGCGTTCTTCTTTATATTTTAAATAGGCATCGTAATTGCCGTTATACCTGAAGAATTTATTTAAATAAATTTCCAGAGTTTTATTAGTGACTTCATTTATAAAATGTTTGTCATGAGAGACAATTAACAAAGCCCCCTGGTAATTTTTCAAAAAATCAATCAGCCATTCAAGAGAATCGATATCAAGATGGTTAGTGGGTTCATCCATTAGGAGAAGGTCATTTTGCGAAATTAAAATTTTAGCAAGAGCAATTCTCATTTGCCAACCGCCTGAGAATTCATTAGTCATTCTTTCAAAATCATATTCAGTAAATCCGAGTCCCAGAAGGATTTTTTTCACTTTTGATTCGGCGGTATATGAATCCAGTTCTTCCAGCTTATGATGAACTTCCCCGAGCTGATTAATCAGATCCATTCTGCTATCCTCATCCGGGTTTTGCCCTAGCAGTAATGTTATTTCGGATTCTTTATTTCTAAGCTCAACAATTCCAGATAAAGCAGATAAAGCTTCTTGAAGGAGTGATTTATCTTTATGAGTTACATTTTCCTGAGGAAGATATCCTATATTGATATTTTTTTGCTTAAATACTTTCCCAGATTCAGGATGCAGGGTGCCGTAAATAATTTTGAGAAGAGAAGATTTCCCGGTTCCATTTGCTCCGACGAGAGAAATTTTATCGCCGGAATTTATTTTAAAGTTTATATTTTCAAATAAATAATTTCCGCCGAACTGGAGAGAAATATTTGAGAGGTCTATCATTAATTCTATTACAACCGGTATTTAAAATTATTCTTTTATAACAGCAACTTTACCTGCTACTGCATTATTTCCTTCTTTATCGGAAGCAATAACAAGGTAAATCCCGCTGCTCACATAATTACCATCCATATCCTTACCATCCCAATAGGCAATATTTCCACCGGGGGAAGAGAATTCATTTATTAGTTTCCCGGAGACGGATAATATTTTAATATCTGAGTCAACAACCAAACCGGAAATAGTTAATTGTTTATTCGCTGAATTCAAAATAAAAGGGCTTGGATATACAAAAAGGTCTGTAAAACTGTCCTGTGGTTTAATAGCAGGAGTTTTAAAAGAGGTTATAGCCTCATCGGTAGCGACATAAATTTTACCGCTGTTTTCATCAACAGCAATACTTCTGATAATATCTGAGGGGAGAGGACTATTTTTAGAATCATAAGAAGCCAGCAAGGAAGTACCATCAGAATTAACGAGGAGCAATCCCTGGTTAGTACCAATCCATTTCTGATTTATAGGATCGACAGCCATACAGTTTATTGACTGCTGTCTTAAAGTAAATACAGAAGATATACTAAGTGCAGGTTTACTTGAAAGGACAGAACCGTTATTAGTAATAATATTAACGCCTAAACCGGAGCCTACCCAAATATCACCTCTTTTATCTACTAAAAGAGAAGTAATTGTATTATCGTTCAGTCCGCTTGATTTGTTTAAATAACCGGAAAAATCATCTGCAGGTTTAGAATAGGTTCCATTTTCATTAAAATAGTATAAACCGGGTCTGCTGTCATCCTGAGAATAGATCCATTTAGTATCATATTGATCTATTACCAAACCATAATTCTGCTGAATATACTGATTAGATAAAACGGGAAGAGCAAAATAATACCAGGCACTATCGGGAGTAACCATAGCAAGGAATTTAAGATCTGCTGCGCCATAATTCAAAATCCAGAGGTTTCCTTTTGAATCCTTATTGAAATTGGTAATGACCAGGAAATCCGGGCTTTTCTGAATTCCTTTCATTTCAGTATTATTGATATTGAATATTTTATACTTATCACCGGAAACCGATAGGAATCCATGTCCCCAGCTTCCTAGTAGAACATCATTGCCAAATGATTTTACTGAGTAGTATGTATTTGTTCCAATTTCAGGAGTATTTTTAACATCAAAGTTTGTCCATTGGTTTCCGTCATATTTATAGAATCCGATACCAGAAACATCTTTTCCTGTTGAACACCAGAGGTTCCCGTTATTATCAACATTTATTTCCTGAAACTGGTTAGCTTTAGGGCCGTTGGGATATAATGAATTTGAATTTTTCCCTTCAATAACTCCATTAGAACCGGCGGTCAATAAGCCGAGACCAGGTTCGTAAGAAAACCCTGTCAAGTTAGTTGAAGTTGAAAAATAATTACTCACAATTCCATTAAAATAAAAATCGACCTTGCCATTATCTGCAATAAAGAGAGTATCATTCTGAACAAAGAGGTCATTAATGGGTGTATTGTTAAATTGGGGTAGAAAAGCTACCCAGCTTGTATCATTAAAATAAGCCAGACCATTATCGGTTGCAGCAATAATAGAGCCTTTATATTTAACGATACTTTCCGTCTTATTAGAAGGAAGACCGTTAATAGTTGTATAAACGAGCCATGATTCGGGAGCGGAAAGGTTAGTAGCACCGCTCTTTTGAATAGCTATGCCATAATCGGTGGCAGCATATATTTTTCCGGCTTTGAAAATACTATTAACCCTAATATTTGAAGGAAAAGATCCGAATCGAAAAAAAGTATCATACAGAATAATGTTATTAGGATCAATTAGAGTTATTCCAAAATCAGTAGCTGCAAAGATAGTATCACCGATAGCAGTAAGTTCATTTATTTGCTTAGGATTTTTATTGGAGTTATAAATATCAAGAATAGACCGGATGGAGTTATCCACCGGATTATAGATATCAATAATCCCTTCTTTGCTTCCGAACCAGACATTTCCTTTTTGGTCAATGGTAACAGCATTTAAAAAAATACCATTAAGTCCATCCGATTTTCTAAGTGTTTTATAAGTGAGATTGTTTTTATTATAAAAAAAGGCTCCTCCTCCGGCAGCAGCCCAAAAGCCATCCTGTGCTGTTTGAACAGCACTGACATCTTTCATATCTGTATAAGTTTGCCAATCCCCCTGAGATTGCGGAAAAGTTAGAGCACTAAATAGAATAGCGAATAAGAATAAATTATATTTTTTCATTGTGGTAATTTATCTATAAAGTTTGAAAAAAGTAAAAATATCTTATCCGCCCGCCTATTTTGATTCTGAAGTTTCTAAAAGTTGTTAAGCAATTTACAATTTTTTTTTTAACTAGAAAGTATAAAAGGGTGTATCTTCGCAAAGCGGATATCACTTGGGGGCTGACTTAAAAGTAATATTGACTTTCTGAGTAGCAAAATTAGATTGAAAATTGAGATTCTTCAGTCGAGGACTTCTTCAGAATGAGAGAAAAGATGCTTTTTGGGCAGGCCTAGATTGTATGAAATAATGGTAACACCGGACTTTAGTGGGAAAATACTTAAAACAACCTCACCCCCCGGCCCCCTCTCCTTAGTAAGGCTGAGCATATTACACACTTGACACAGAGGTCAAGAGAAATTATATTTGTATGTGCGTATTTATGGAAAATATTATAATAAGGTAATCATCGAAGGAATTCAGCAGATGATAACCGAAAGCCCGGAAATATCTCGGAGAGAACTGTCCCGAAAGATTTGTGAATGGAGAGGTTGGTACTCTCCAAATGGGAAATTACAGGAAATGAGCTGCAGGAAAGCATTATTAGAATTAGAGCGTCAAGGAAAGATAAGACTACCAGAGATAAAGCAGAGATATTCTTTTAAACAAAGGAGCTGCCGGAGCAGTAATTTGGAGGTAAATGAACTGGAAATAGCCCAGATAAGATGCAGTTTATCAGAATTAGGGGAGGTAAAAATAGAGCCAATCGATAGCAGATATAGTAAGGATTCCAAGGCATGGTTCACATTAGTAAATAAATATCATTATCTTGGTAATCGAGGAATATGCGGTTCACAGATACGTTATATAGTAAAAAGTCCGAAGTATGGTTATATAGGAGCCATATCCTTTAGTTCGTCTAGCTGGCAATCAAAAGCAAGAGATGAATATATAGGATGGAGCGAGTGGGAAAGAAGTAAAAACATAAGAAGAGTAATAAATAATGGTAGATTATTAATAGTCCCTACAGTAGAGGTAAGAAATCTTGGTTCCTATATATTATCACGAACAATAAGTCGAATATCAGAAGATTGGGAGAAGCGCTATAAAATAGAGCCGAAATTGATAGAGACATATGTAGATCCAAGCCGTTATAGGGGGACAATATATAAGGCATCAAATTGGAGATATATAGGCCAGACATCGGGAAGACGAGATGGAATATCCAAGGATATATATGTATATGAATTATCAAAGGACTGGAAAGAGGAATTGTGTAGAGAGGGAAGCCGGGATGAAGACATAGGAGAGATACCGTCAATAGATGAGACGGGAAGCTGGACAGAAGCAGAATTTGGAAGGGTAAGGATATATGATAGAAGGATAAAGAGACGGTTGAATAAGATAGCAGAATCGTTTTATGAGAACTCACAGTCAAATATACCGGAGGCTTGCGGCAGCAAAGCAGCCACAATAGGAGCCTATAGATTTTTTCAAAACCCAAAAGTGACAATGGAAGTAATATTAGATTCGCATAGAGAATCAACGATAGAAAGGATAAAGGAGCGTAAGGTAGTATTGGCAGTGCAGGATACAACATTTTTGAATTACAGCACGCACCCAATGACAGAAGGAATGGGTCCAATAAATAACAAAGAGGATGAGAGTATAGGATTGATACTTCATGATACGATGGCCTTTAGTCCAGAGGGAACGCCATTAGGGATATTGGATGCACAGTGTTGGGCAAGAGATGAGTCAGAGCAAGGGAAGAGATATAAGCGAAAGGAATTATCAATAGAGCAAAAAGAGAGTATAAAATGGATAAGGAGTTTTCAAAGGGTAAGGGAGATACAGAGGTTATGCCCGCAGACAAAGCTAGTAAGTATAGGAGATAGGGAATCAGATATATATGAATTATTTGATGAAGCGGTAAAAGGGGAATTAGAGCCAAAACTGTTGGTACGGGCAGAGAGAAGCAGAAATCGCAGGACAAGAAATGACAGTGGAGCAGAAGAGGAATATATATGGGAATATATGCAACGCCAACAGTCAATGGGTAGACTGGAGATACATATACCTAGAAAAAGTAATCGGAAATCAAGAGTAGCAGAAGTGGAGCTACGATATTCGAAGTTGGAATTACTCCCGCCAAAGCGATTACAGGGAAGTAGAACAATAAAGGTGTGGGGGGTATATTTACATGAACAAGCAGATGAGGCAGCAGCAGAGAGCAGACCGATAGAATGGATGCTAATAACTACAGCAGAGGTAAAAGATTTTACAGAAGCAAAGGAAATAGTGGACTGGTATGTAAGGCGATGGGGAATCGAGGTATATCATAGGACATTAAAAAGCGGATGCCGAATAGAGGATCGACAATTAGGAACAGCAGATACAATAGAAGCAAGTCTAGGAATAGATATGGTAGTAGCCTGGCGAATTTTTCATATGACGATGCTTGGAAGAGAGCTGCCTAACTCCCCTTGCACAATATTTTTTAAGGAAGAAGAATGGAAAGCATTATATTGTTATGCAAATAAAACACCAAAAGCGCCTAAAGAGCCGCCGAGTATGGCAGCAGCAGTAAAAATGCTTGGAAGTATAGGTGGTCATCTCGGGAGGAAATCAGATGGTATGCCTGGTACCGAGACACTTTGGCGTGGATTAGAACGACTAGAAACAGCTACTGAAATGTATATAATTTTGACCAAACCCCCACCTGATGACGATACCTAACCCTCTGTCCTATGTGTGGGTAAAGCTCAGCCTTAGTAAGGAGAGGGGGAAGGAACGGACTAAAAGAGCTATGTTATAATACAGAAGAACCATTAGGAGGGGGCTTAATTTTCATGTTAAACCAATGGATAAATCCATTGGTTAATGATATTCGCACAGGCTCTTTAGAGTGTGAGTGAAAATTCAGAGCGATTCTCCGAATCGCTAATGGGAATTTTGATTGAATTTATAAAAAGTTAAACGAAACAGAGTTTCGTTTTACAGTAGGGTAAAGTTAGGGTTGGGGGGATAATTTTTTGATTAAGTCTGCCATTTCGATGGCTGTTAGGGCAGCATCCCAGCCTTTATTTCCGATTTTAATATCGGAACGTTCTATAGCTTGCTCGATAGTATTAGTAGTTAATACTCCGAAAATAACAGGGATACTATATTTTAATGAAACTTCTGCACAACCTGAACTGACAGCATTGGAGATATATTCAAAGTGGGGAGTTCCTCCTCTGATAACTGCTCCCAAAGTAATAATGGCATTATATTTTTTCTGAGATGCAAGCTTATCTGCAATTACAGGGATTTCAAAGGCACCGGGAACTTTAATAATATCGAAAGTTTCTTCGAGGAAATTATGTTTTTTAAGGCAGTCAACGGCTCCTTCTAATAATTTATTCCCGATAAACTCGTTGAATTTACTAACTATAATTGCAAATCTGTAGTCAGTGCTCGAAAGGTTTCCTTCAATTATTTTCATTTATAATCTAAAAATAGTGGAATTTGATTATATTGGCATATTAAACTATTGCAGATTTAGGCAGTATTTTTCAGCAGCCGTTTTCTCATAGCTTCGATTACTGAGTACTTTGTAAAATATGTCCCAAAATTTTTATCGTCTTCTCTTTTACCTCCATGAAAATCGGAACCGCCGCTTTCCAAAAGGAAATATTCATTTACAATTCCCCTATAAAACTTCACCTGCTGCTGTGAATGAGATGAATGTATAACTTCAATGCCGTCAACTCCTTCATCAATCAATTCTTTGAGCAGGGATTCTTCCATATAACCAGGGTGAGCGATAAAAGACAGACCTCCGGCATCATTTATAATTTTAAATGCACTTTGGGGAGATATATGAACTTTTTTTTCGTAAGCGGGTCCGTTATTTCCGATATATTTATTAAAAGCTTCATAAAAATTAGAAGTTAATCCTTTTTCCATCATAGCTTGAGCGATATGGGGTCTGCCCACTGCAGAATTTTTAGCTTTTTCCATAACATCATCAATAGTGATGGATAGACCTAAAAGGTTTAACTTATTTACAATTCTTACAGCGCGTTTTAGTCTTTCTTCTCTAAAAAAATTTAAGTAGCGTTCAAGTTCAACACTTTCGGTTTCAACAAAATAACCGAGTATATGAATTTCTCTATCCTTAATATCAGAACTAATTTCCACACCGGGAATGACTTCGATACCAATTTCATCCCCTTTCTCAGCAGCCTCTTTAATTCCGGAAAGATTATCGTGGTCGGTAATACTAATTGCTTCGAATCCATGGTTTTTAGCTTTAACAATAATTTCTTCGGGAGAGTGGAAACCATCCGAATAATTTGTATGAATATGTAGATCTACTTTCCCTTCCATCAAATCCAATTAACTAAATAATTCTTTAAATTTTTCATAATTCATAATTCTCAATTTTGCACCATCGAGTTCGACCAATCCTTTTTTAGCGAAGGTATGTAGAGTTCTAGAGATAGTTTCCCTTGAAGTGCCCGCCATATTTGCGAGGTCATGCTGGAAGGGGAGTTTTTCAATTTCAACGGTACCTTGTTTAATTTTACCAACATCGTCGGCAAGCTGCAGAATAACAGTAGCCACTTTACCTTCAGCATCCTTAAGGGAAAGAGATTTGATTTTCATGTCTGCAGATCTTAAACGCTGTGTTAGTTCCTGGAGTAGAGCAATAGATACTTCCGGATGAACCTGAAGAAGTTCGAGGAATTCGCTTCGCTGAATAATAAATAATTCAGAATCTTCCATAGCAGTTACATTTGCAGAGCGTGAAAGTCCGTCTAAAATTGCCATTTCTCCAAAGAAATCGGAGTCACCAAGAATAGTTAAGATAACCTCTTTACCATCGTCACTTACTCTGGAGACTTTTACTTTTCCTTCAATAATAACAAAAAGTGCCGAACCTGTTTCATGCTCAAATAATACAACCGAATCTTTTTTGAAAGATTTTCTTATGCCTAATTTGGAAATTTTTTCAAGAGTATCGTTATCGAGTTCAGAAAAAATAGGAACATACTTTAAAAAATTGTTTGGCTGCTGCATGTTTTTATGCTCCTTTTGAAATTATTGTTGATAATACAATATAAATTCACTACTTATTAAAGTCAACTTTGATGAATTGGCTTCAAATTATTATAAAAATTTTATTAGCACTTATAAAAATAGTGAATTTCACGATAACTATTTGAAGAAAAGTTAAAAATATGGTAAATATTTTGTTTGAATGATCTCAGGGGAGGAGTAATGTATGAGGGGGGACGTCATTCAATAGTCATTCGGTTGTCATTCAATAGTCATTCAATTGTAATTCGGTTGTCATTCGATGGCCATTCGATTGCGGTTGTTAGTTTATAAGAGTTGAATTGATATGAGGATTTGGCAGTTTAGGAGAAAAGATTTTAAATGTTTTTAAGATTATTTTGATGAATTTTCAGGGGGAAGGATAGTAGTAAAAATGCAGGTTAAATACATAAGAAAAATGATAGTATTTCGATTGACAAAAATGACAAATACTGAAAGAATTGCTTTAAATGTAAAGGGTAAGGTACATAGTATTTCTTGATATATAAAATTTTTTTATAATAAAATTATTTGTTATGTTATTGAGGCGTAATTTTAATTGAATGATATGATTAAAGAAGTTATGCACTAATCGATATTTGAAAGATGACATCTTTATTTTAAAATATAAAATTTTATTTAAGTTTACATTTTGATAAAAATTGAAAAATATTTTCTCTTTAAAGATGTCATCTTTACATCTGCATAACTCCAATTATTGAAACAATTCTTAAAATTATTTTGACTGTTAAAGGGAATTTATTTTAACAGCATATCAAAGTACTTTATGAAAGCTTTTTTATCAATTCTATTTCTTCTTATTCTTGCGGGAAATCAAATGACAAAAATGGATATAAAAGATAAACCTGAAAGTTTGCAATCTAACAGAGATACAATCTCAGTTGAAATGGAACGGACATTAGATCGATTATTTGAATTATGGTATCCATTGTCGATTGATTCATCTAAAGGAGGTTTTTACAGCGACATTAATTACAAATGGGAATTGGAGGGGAAACAAAATAAAATGATCGTAACACAGGCACGGCATGTATGGTCTTCAGCTAATGCCGCGGGTTTCAATAAGAGATTTATTCAATTAATTAAAGTTTCGGAACATGGATATCATTTCTTAAGGGATATCATGTGGGATAAAGAGTTCGGGGGATTTTATGATATGGTTGACAGGGATGGGAATGTTATAAGGCAGGATCAAAGTATTATTAAGAATGCATACGGCAATGCTTTTGCTATTTACGGATTAGCAGCATATTATAAAGTGTCAAAAGACACCGGAGCATTAAAATTAGCCGAAGAGACTTTTAACTGGCTGGATGAGCATAGTTATGACCCGGAATTCGGCGGATATTTCCAATTTTTATCAAGAGAGGGGACACCTTTTAAGGATGGCTATCACGGGATTCCGCCAAAAGATCAAAATAGTTCTATTCATTTGCTGGAAAGTTTTACTGAGCTTTACAGTGTATGGCCAAACGATAAATTAAAAGAGAGATTATCTTCTATTTTACATATTATCAGAGATAAGCTAGTTACTAAAAAGGGATATTTAAATTTATTTTTTAAGCGGGATTTTACTCCTATTTCATATATTGATTCAAGTCCGGAAGAAAGAGAAAAAAATTATGAACTTGATCATATTTCATTCGGTCATGATATTGAAACCGGGTATCTGCTGCTTGAAGCGTCTAAAGCTCTGGGAATTAAGAATGATACTACCACATTGAAAACATCAAAGAAGATGGTAGACCATACTTTGCTAAATGGATGGGATGAAAAGAACGGAGGGATATATGATGGAGGCTATTATTTCAAAGGAGAAGATAAAATTTCAATTATAAAAAAAACAAAAGAATGGTGGTCGCAAATTGAAGCCCTTAATTCATGTTTAATGATGTCAGACTTATTTCCAAAAGATAAAATAAATTATTATCAAAAATTCTGTGAGCAATGGGAATATATCAAAGGATATCTTATTGATAATAAATACGGGGGCTTTTATTGGGGAGGTATTGATGAAGCTCCTGATCTTAAAACATTTGCAAAAGGAACTATCTGGAAGGGTAATTATCATACATCGAGAGGATTAATAAATTGTATTAAAGGAAATTACAAAATTACAAAATTGCAAAATTAGCAAGATTAAAAAGCAATACTCGTTTAGGTTAGGTGAAAAATAAATGGATACCTAAAAAATTTTTTTTAATCTAATTTAATTAGGGAATCATAATCATTGAAAAGAGTATATTAAAAATTATGATTATGAAAGGGAGAGAATCCCAAACTAGAAGATTATTTAAATAATGAAATTAAAATAAATAAATTTAAAAGAATCAGTACCGGAATATGTTAATTTCTGTTTTTATTATTAATATAAATTTTTATTAAAATAATAAGATTTGGTAGTATAAAGGATTGATTGTTTTGATTAAACAAATATTTATTTATTGTTTTTATGGCATTATAATTGTGTAATGCAATAATTAGCTATGCAAGTAATGAATATTAAATTAAGTTTCAAATCTTTATTGAAAAATCACTTTATAAATTTTTCTTATTTTTATTTATTGCTGTTCTTATGTTAAGAGACATAAAATCCTTGATATTAAATAGAAATAACTCTGAGGAGGAGGAGTATGTATATAAATTTATACTATAAACGGGGCTTAAATACTTCTATTTTTATTTTCATTTTATTTATAATTTTCTCTTCATTTGCATTTGCCCAAAGCGGTTCTATAACAGGCAAAATATATGATAAAGATACAAATGAACCATTATTAGGAGCAAATATAGTAATTCAAGGGACAAGTTTAGGTGCAGCAACAGATATAGATGGGAAGTATATAATCCGAAGTGTACCTGCCGGAAAGCAGACACTGATAATTTCTTATATCGGATATAACTCTTTAACCGAAGAAATTAATATATCGGGGAACAGATTATTAGAGCAGGATTTTTATCTTACGGCAAAAGCAATAGAAGGTCAGACAGTTACAATAACAGCACAGGCTGAAGGTCAGCTTTCAGCAATTAACCAGCAGCTTCAATCGAATACAATTGAAAATGTTGTATCTAAAGCGAGAATAAAAGAATTACCGGATGTGAATGCAGCCGAGTCAATTGGGCGTTTACCGGGTGTTTCTATTCAAAGATCGGGAGGGGAGGCGACAAAAGTAGAAATCAGGGGATTAAATCCTAAATACAGTCTTGTCACAGTAAATGGAGTAACAATACCGGGAACCGGATCGACAGATAGAAGTGTTGATCTTTCATTAGTATCATCCAATATGCTTGATGGAATAGTACTAAAAAAAGTTATTACACCGGATATGGATGCAGATGTTCTAGGCGGCACGATTGATTTAAGATTAAGAGAAGCACCAAATAACTTACAGATTGATGTAACGGCACAGGGGGGTTACAATTCACTTCAGAAGTATTATCACAATTACAATTTCAACGGGAGTCTAAGCAACCGGTTTTTTGGAGATCGTTTGGGAGTAATTTTGAACCTTAATACTGATAATTACAATCGAAGTGCAGATAAATTACAAGCAAACTGGACAGGAATGGGGAGCAGCGGCGGTGTTAGCGAGCTTGTTAATCAAGAACTTTTATTGAGAGAAGAACAGGTAAACAGAAAAAGGACCGGCGCGAGTGTTTTACTTGATTATTTAATACCGAATGGAAAAATAACAGCCAATGGATTTTTCAATCAATTAAACTGGAGCGGTTTATATCATATAAACGATATGTGGACACCGCTAGCTGCATACAGCACGAACCGGCATTTTTATCAGCTTGAACAAACAGGCGGGTTTACAAAAATTTACACAAGTGCATTGGGTATGCATCAGGATTTCAACTGGATTCGTTATGATTTTACAGTATCGAAATCGGGTACATTCAGTAATACACCTAATGACCGGGTTTGGCAATTTGACCAGGAAGCGGGAGCATTCTCTAAAAATGCAATAACTTCAACTACGCCATTAACTATGTTTCCTATAATAGCAACAGTAGATACGAACCAAACACAATTAGCAAATGTATACATATATAGTACAAGAATAATGGAGAATAATTCATCGGCTCAATTTAATGTGCAAATGCCATTTAAGTGGGGAGATCAATTAGACGGATATTTTAAAGCCGGAGGCAAGTTCCGCTGGCTGAGCCGTTCAAACAATCAGAACCAGATTGGTGAGAATGGATTGAATTACGGAAACGGCGGAGGACCAAATAATATATTAACAGTAATTGATAATGCTCATCCGGAATGGGGTATTGATTCACTTGTTAGGCAGGTCGGGGGATTACCCATTACTCCATTTTTAGTTAACTATTCACGTTCAAACTTTTTAGGGGGAGATTTTCCGGTTGTATTTACACTTGATCAAACCAAGATGAATCAAATTACGGATGTATTAAAAACTACAGAGGCTAACCGGACCTGGCTTAATTATTCGATTGGTTCATTAGGACAGGACTACAGCGGATCGGAAAATTATCAAGCTGCCTATTTAATGGGAGAATTTCATATAACAAAATATTTTACATTAATTCCCGGAGTTAGATGGGAAGGTGAGCACACATCATATAATGGACAGAGTTATAGGCAGAATACTGTCAGCAACCAGGAATCGGCGCCATTAGATTTTAAACTTTTGACTACGGATAGGAATAATTCATTCTTGCTTCCTATGGTTAATTTGATTGCTCAACCTCTGGATTGGCTTCAGATCAAACTTGGAAGGACAGAAAGTTTAGCTCATCCGGATTTTATTGAATATGCTCCAATTTCCAATGTTTCAGCGGATCAATCGACAATAAATGCAGTGAATTCCCAGCTTAAAACTTCTCATTCGACCAATTATGATGCAGCGGTTTCATTTTTCAATAATGATATAGGATTATTTTCAGTTAGCAGCTTTTATAAAAATATTAAAGATTTGATATTTTACGCGAATTACAAATTGCAGCCCGGATTAACTCCGCCGGCAGAGCTTAACATACCGGCATCATGGTATTCGCAGGGCACTCCCCAGGTTAATACATATATGAATAATCCTAACCCGTCAAAATATTATGGAATTGAGTTTGAATGGCAGACACATTTCTGGTATTTGCCATCGGTATTGCAGGGTTTGGTATTAAATATTAATTATACCCATATATATTCGGAGATGTTTTTGTCATACGACAGTGTTTTAACAATTATTACAGGCAGACCTCCAAGACAAAGTTTTTCATATGAATATGTTCCTAGAAAAATTAAAACGCGTATGCCTGATCAGCCGGCTAATATTGTAAATGTAACATTAGGTTATGATTTAGGAGGATTTTCAGCAAGGTTATCGTATTTATATCAGGAATATAAATTAACGGGTATCGGTTATGCAGGCTTTTATCCATCATCCGTATATACGCCAATTACAGGTCCATATGAAAGATGGGATTTATCCGTTCAGCAGAAGATCAGTTCAAACATTCAATTATTTGTAAATTTGAATAATATAAATGCAAGACCGGATAAGAATTATTTAGGATCTGCATTAAGTAATCCTTCATATTTTGAATATTATGGATTTACAATGGATCTGGGAATGAGGTTAAATTTATAATTGGAAAAAGATTATTTTATAAGGAAGATAATTTCAGGTTGCAATATAAATGTAACAAATAAAAAATGTACTAACTAATTAATAGGAGGATTAGTATGAAGCTTAAGTACATGTTTACTATCACAATGTTCGCAGCGGTAATGATGTTTATATGGATGCCGCAAATAAGAGCCCAGATAGATGGGCATAATTATACGGTTCAATGGGATGACGGAACCGGAAACGTCAAAGTTAATGCACTATATGATGCTGTAACGGGTGATACTGCTGCTGATGGAAGCAGAGCTGATATGGATCGTGTTTATATTCTTCTAAAAGGAGGAGTATATTGGAATACGGAGCATTTTCAAAATGACGGATACGCATTAAGATTTGTAGGTCAAACACCTGATCCTAATGATGTATTTGGCAACCCCCCAACTCTGCAAATGGTTGCAAGGGATGATGGTACGGTGGATGGGCATATATTATCAGGCTATGGTGATGTATATATGAAAAATTTATATATCATTGCTTCAGATCAAAATGGTGTCCAAACATATTATCAACCAATGGAATTCGACGGGGACAATCTTCACTGTGTATTTGACAGTGTAATTTTCGAACGTTCGAATTTTGCAATTACAGCGTGGACAAGCAAGGGCTGCGACATATATTTTAGAAATTGCAAATGGGTAAACCTGGTTGAAAAACCTATTACTCAGCAATGGACAGGCCGTGCAATTTCCTGCTGGTCAGATGTAGATACACTTGTAATTGAAAATTGTACATTTGAAAATATCGGTTGTTTTGTAGTTCAGGTGGAAGGCGGTTCTGCAAAGTATTTCCGATTTGTTCACAATACAATGATAAATGTAGGGCGTCAACCTATACTTGGCAACTGGTGGCAAACGGCTCATATTGCAAATAACCTGTTTATAAATTCGTTTTTTGATGGAGAAGGATATGCTGATTATAATCCTGTCGGCAATCCAAACAGAAACCAATATACCTCAGGATTATTTGGATTAGGAACATTGCCTTCAAAATATGGAACTGAACCCGGGCGAAGAATTGTTTTTGCTAATTCTGCTGCATTCCTTGCTCAAACATTTAAGACAGCATGGGATGATACAGTAAGGATCCAGGACTATACTAATGATACAACAGACGCTTTCTTCAGATTATATAGTCCGGCAAAAGGCGGTCAAATGGTAATAAAGGATACTATGTGGCTTTCTTCAATGCCAAGCTTTACAAAATTTGATACAAGTAATTATCAAACGATGATTCAATTTATCAAAGATATAAGAGCAGGTGTTACACCGGCACCGATATGGATGCAGGATCTTCAGGTAGAAAACGGAGATACATTATGGACAGCGCCTCAGTGGCCTTTAGCCCAGAATTTTACATATTCCGATGCTAATTTAATGACAGCAGGAACAGACCAGCTTCCGCTTGGAGACTTGAACTGGTTCCCGGATAAACTCACAGATTGGAATATGAATAAAACTCAATATATCAAACAAATTGATGATTTAGCTGGAGCTAAAATTGTCCAGGTTCCTGTAGGAACGGGAGAAGCTGAAGATGGAACACTAAGCGGTGATGCATCTGTAGTAAATGTACAGGGATTTGTTTTCTATAGATTTGAGTCTTCCGGAGATATATTATGGACATTTGATCTCCCTGCAGCAGTGCCAAATAGTAAGCTTGTAGTTTATACTAACTTGACAGGTTCAAATCCAAGAGGTGAAAATATCGTACTAAATGGAGTAAACCTCACCAATAATACCGGTTATGGAGAATATCATTATACATCTCCGCCGCTTATATTAGACGGTTGGGATTCTTTGGCTATAGTAAAAGACAGTTTGCAAAATGGTGATGCTGCCACACTTGCAGCACAGCAGGCAGCATTGGATTTGCCATCCGGTACGAACACAATAGAAATGAAAAAGTCATGGGGATATCAGAATTTCAGCGGAGTAAATATTTATGATGCATCAGGAAACCTAATGAAAGAATTGAGAATACCGGATGCTGTATTAGACGGTGGTATCTTAACGGTTCAGGGTGCTGTATGGGCTCCAAGTGCTTTAAAATCAGTTAATATGGGAACAAACGGAACCGATGTTCTGAGTTTAGCAACACCCAATGATGCTAGCTATAGATTTAGAATATTTTACCAGAATATAAATGGTGATCAGCCATTAAGTATTTCTGAAGGTTCGACCAAATTATTGGACATAACACTTCCCGGAAATACTGACTCAACAGGGCTAGATATTCTATCAAATAAAGTTACATTAACCGGCGGAACTCATTCAATTACCTTCACCGGCGGGAACTTTAATTTTGACTATGTTCAATTGATTAAAGATTCTGTTGTTGCAGGAGTTGTTGATCGCAATGTTCAGCCGATTAGTTTTTCATTATCCCAGAACTATCCGAATCCTTTCAACCCGACTACAAATATCAACTTCTCAGTTGCGAAAGCTTCGAATGTTAAGTTGATTATTTATAATATACTGGGACAACAGGTAGCTACACTTATTAATAATTATATGAATGCCGGAACTTATACATATCAATTCAATGCAGCTAATTTAGCTTCAGGAGTATATCTATACAGTCTTGAGGCTGGCAGTTTCAGAATGAACAAGAAGATGATACTTCTCAAGTAAATTTGGATTGTTTGGTATAACCGGTTTTCTGTTTTGGTATAAGGCAGTCACTAGGTGGCTGCCTTTTTTATTTTTATTAAGGGGGATTTGTGGCCACAAAGTCTCTAAGGCACAAAGTTACACAAAGTCTTTTTTGTTTTTATTATTTTACAATTTATAAACAGATGTTGGATTTAGGGGTTGTGTGAAAATATAGAAAAAGCTTTGTGAGAGGGCTTTATTTTCTTCTTAAACCAATGGATAAATCCATTGGTTAATGATATTCACACGGGCTTTAAAGAGAATTTTAAGTTCATTATAACTAATTTTGAACTTAAAATTTCAAATATTACTTAACAAGGATAGATTGGATAATCAACATTATGAAGAAAATTATAATATTCGGCGGGGGCATGATTGGGAGTGCAATTGCATTTGATTTATCCAAAGATTATGATGTTACGGTGGTTGATATTGATAAAGTTAGGTTAAGCAAGCTTTCAAAAAAATATCCGGTAAAAATAATTGAAGAAGATATTTCAAAGAAGGGGAATATAAATAAAATCATTAAAGACTTTGATCTTGCAGTTTCGGCTGTTCCGGGTTATATGGGATACGAAACGTTAAAACAGATAATAGAAGCAGGGAAGAAAGTAGTTGATATATCTTTTTTTGATGAAGATCCTTTTAGTCTAGATGATTTAGCAAAACAAAAAAATGTAACCGCAGTAGTTGATTGCGGTGTTGCACCGGGATTAAGCAATATTATACTTGGATATCATAGTACAAAAATGAAAATTGAAAATTTCGAATGTCAGGTGGGAGGGCTTCCTTTTAAAAGGGTTTTGCCATATGAATATAAGGCTCCTTTTTCTCCTATAGATGTAATAGAAGAGTATACGCGTCCCGCAAGGATTATTGAAAATGGAAAGATAGTTGTAAAGCCGGCATTATCGGATACTGAATATATAAATATTGATGAGGCAGGTACATTAGAAGCATTTAATACTGACGGACTAAGGACTTTAATTAAAATGGATATTCCTAATATGAAGGAAAAAACGCTTCGATATCCGGGACATGTGGAACGTATTAAATTTCTAAAAGAGAGCGGATTTTTTAATAAGGATTATATTGATTTAAACGGGGTAAAGGTAAAACCTGTTGATCTAAGTGCAAAGTTGTTATTCCCGTTATGGCATCTTAATGAAGATGAGAAAGAATTTACCGTTCTGCAAATTTTAATAAAGGGAAAAGAAGGAAAACGTGAAAAAGAATACAGATATAGTTTATTCGACCGGTTTGATGAAGAAACGAAAATTACATCAATGGCTAGAACGACCGGGTTTACATGTACGTCAGTATCCAGGTTAGTGGTTGATGACTTGTATGATAAAAAAGGGATTTCTGCACCGGAATATATAGGTGCGGATGAAAAATGTTATCATAGTATTATTGATGATTTGGGTAATAGGGGGGTTGAAATACATTGTCATTCGGTGGTCATTCGGTAGTTATTCGATGGTCATTCGGTGGTCATTCGGTTGTCATTCAATGGTCATTCGGTTGTCATTCAATGGTTATTCGGTGGTTATTCGTAATATAAGGCCCAGGAGGTTAGGGGGAATTTAATTTTTTTGTTGGAATTTTAGTTACATTGTTTAAAATTTTGAGTAATTTTGAATAGTTATTAATTTGTATTTAGGGGAAATGGATTTAATTACCATAATCATCCTAATTGGAATTGGACAGGGCTTTTTTGTAAGCGTTCTTTTGCTTACGCTTAATAGAGGAAATAGGACTGCTAATCATCTCCTTGGAATTTTAATGATCCTGTTTTCACTATCGATAAGCGGCTTTGTATTTGTGAGAACAGACTCTTATAAAGAGTTTCCTTTCATGATTGGAATTCCATCTACCGTTATTTTTCTATTCGGACCTTTATTCTATTTTTATGTAAAAGAGCTTACCTCCGGTCAATTTAATTTTAAGAAAGAAGATCTGTTACATTTTATTCCATTTACTGCATTAATTATTTACCGGCTTCCTTTTTATTTGAAAAGTCCGGCTGAAAAGCTGGCATCAATAAAAAGTATCGGAACTCTGGATGAAAATCTAATAATACTAATTATTCAGATAATTCATTTATTTATTTATTTATATTTTGTCAAAAAGATGCTGAAAGAATATGAAAACAGAATAAAGTCTACTATGTCATCACTTGAAAAAATCAATCTTCGATGGATAAGTATAGGGATGAATTCTTTCTTAATAATATTCGGAATGATGACGGTATTTATAGCTTTATTTATATCAGGAGCGGACGTTTATTCAATTTATATAACAGTGATACCTTTGCTGGTTTCAATAGTTATACTTTCAATCGGTTATTTCGGTCTGACGCAGCCTATAATTATACCCCTGGAAGTCGAAGTTAATAAATCAAGGAAATATGAAAAATCTTCATTAACATCTGAGAATTCGGATAAATATTTAAACAAGCTATTAGAGATAATGGAGTCGGAGAAGCCATATCTAAATAATGATTTAACCCTTCAGAAACTCTCGGAGAAGCTTTCGATATCGCAGCATCATTTGTCGCAGATAATAAATGAGAAAATGAATCAGAATTTTTTTGATTTTGTGAACAGCTACCGTATTGAGGAGGCTAAAAAGCTTTTATTGGATAAACGAAGCGAATTGCTTACAATTTTAGCGATTGCTGAAGAAGTGGGATTTAATTCTAAATCGGCATTTAATATTGCATTTAAGAAATATACTTCAATGACGCCCACAGAGTTTAAGAAGATTTCAAAATTACAAGATTAAAGGATTGGATTACAAGATTGGATTAAAGTCTATCCAACCTATCAAAATTATAAGAATTTTAATTCATTCTTTATAGTTTCATAAGAATTTGTTTGGAGCAATTTTAACAATTTCTTCAGAGTTTCACTAAAATTAAATTGCTTAGATACAATAATTCCAAAATGTTCATTATTCTTTTCAATCATTTTTTTATGAAGAATTACAAAATCTTTTACATTAAAAGTGAATAAACATCTAGAGGTATTTATTGCTTCAAAAATTATCTCTTCATCAGAGAGTCCCTTTTTGTTTAACTCTTGTATATTAATTGCATTATATCCCCGTTTTCTTAAAGCTTCTGCAAGACTAGAATGGACATCTTCGTCAATTAACAACTTTATTTTCAAAGTAAGAACCAAATTTATTTTTTACTAGAGGAATAAATTTCATTATTTTCATGAATTTCTTTGTCAATCTCATTCTGATGGTCAAAGTAGTATGCTAGTGCTGAATGCACTTGAGAAGGGGATAAATGAGCGAGAGAGTTTAGTATTTCGTCAACATTCATACCCAATTGATAATAACCCGCAATTGTCCTTACAGGAGTTCTAGTCCCGTTAATTACAGGAGTACCATTTAAGATGGTCTTTTTTCGTGAAATGTATGGGTAAGAAGCTATTCCACCAGGTTTTTTAATCTTTTCCTTCTTCTTTTTTTGTTTGGTTAACATAGTTTATCTCACTTTCTAATGAAATATTCGCAAAAATAATAAAAAATGTAGGTTAAGTAAATGTGAAAAAAATTTCTTCAACCAAATCTCAGGATTTTCCGGCATCTCCATTATTATGTGAAGAAATGCATGAAGTTTTTTCATAAAGTGGAAAATTTTTATCATAAAAAATTGCCGCTCATCAGCAATAATAGTTCTACTTTATAGGGGAAAACACCTTTTTGGTCTTGATTTATAATACAGGACGAAACTCTGCACTTTCTCTAATAATTTTCCATTCGAGATTTTAAATTAAAGTAAGGGAGAGTAATGATAATTTCAGGGCCTTCCATGGAGTTTGTATTGAAGTTTGGAAAATTTTGAAAGATGTATTTCAGCAGTGAAAAAATCTGTTTAATCACCGGTGCAAACTCAGGTATTGGTAAAGCTGCAGCTAAAGGATTAGCCAAACTGGGGGCCACAATTATTTTAGTCACCAGAAACCATACCCGGGGGGAAAGAACCTTAACAGAGTTAAAAGAGATATACAGGTGAAAATAAATCTTACTTATTTATAGCAGATTTATCATCACAGGAATCGATATTAAACCTGGCAAAAGAGATTAAAGATAAATTTAATAGTATAGACGTAGTCATAAATAACGCAGGAGCTTTTTTTAGTAAGAGACATGTAACGATTGACGGAATAGAAGCAACATTTGCCGTCAATTATTTATCACGTTTTTTACTTACCAATCTGCTTTTAGATTTGGTCTTAAAAAGTAAACAGGGAAGAATTATAAATGTTTCCGGTGAACATCATAGAAGAGGAAAAATAAATTTTGAAGATATAGAATATTCGGGGAAATATTCTGCGTTCAAGACCTTAAGTCAGGCAAAATTAGCGGATATTTTATTAGTCCATGAGCTTGCAAGAAAGTTAAAAGATACCAGAGTGACGGCAAATTGTTTTCATCCGGGATTTGTTTCAACAAATATAATAGATAATGACCCTGATGCTTCTATACTAACGAGAATTATCTATAAAAGTATCTCTCCTTTTCTAAAGAGCGCGGAAGAAGGAGCCAAGACAATGTTATATCTCGCATCATCACCGGAGGTAAACAGCGTTACAGGGAAATATTTCATTGATAGAAAAAGTATTAAATCATCGCCATTAAGCTACAATGAAGAGCTCGCAGGGAGGTTATGGAAAGTAAGTGAGGAGATGATAAAAAAGGATGTACTTTCAAATATTTATTATGGAAATAAAATATTTAATGAACTCAAGATAAAATAAAGTGAAAAAAATTATGGATTTAAAATACTCATTCGGGAAAATAATAATAATAATAATAGCTCTATTTTCTTCAGCGGGTTTAGCGCAGTCTAGAACTTTCAGTCTAGATGATGCGATTGGAGCTGCCTTAAATAATAACAGGGATATAAAAGTTGCAAGATTAGACATAGAAAAATCGCAGGGTGCTGTACATGAAGCATTCGGATATGCGCTTCCGAGTCTCGATTTATCGGCAAATTTCAATCATTTTCTAAAAAAGCCGAAGACACCCTTTCCTGATTTTGAAGCATTATTAACGAATGCAACCTACAGTATCCTTTTTGATGAAAAAGTAATACCGAGGGACGAATCGAAATACAAATCAATAGAAACGCAGCTTCAATCTTTTGCTCAAACGAACAGTTATGAAACTTCGCTTTTATTGACACAGACATTATTTAATTCGGCAGTATTCAGAGGAATCGGAGCTTCTCAAATTTATTTGGATTTATCCAAAGAAGAACTTAAGCGGAAAGTTTCTTCAACGATACTTGATGTAAAAAAGGCTTTCTACGGAGTGCTTTTAACAAAACAGCTTCTCGAAATTACAACTTCGAGTTACAATAATGCACTTGAAAACCTTAAAAACGTTAAAGCTCTCTACGCTCAGGGACTCGTATCCGATTATGATGCTCTGCAGGCTGAGGTAAGAGTTGAAAATATAAAACCGGTTGTGTTACAGATTGAAAACAATTTAAAAGATGTCAAGAACAGCTTTAAGATTGTTGTCGGGATAAACCAGAATGAAGAGGTTGATGTTGAGGGTGAGTTTGAATATAACAAAGAAGAAATACCGATAATCCAGGAGACTATTGAAAAAGCGATGGAATCAAACTACAGCATTAATTCATTAAAACTTAAAATGCAGGTAGACGAAGCATTTATAGATTTAGACAGATCGGAATACTGGCCTTCACTGTATGCATTCGGTAATTACACATATGCCGGATCTGCAGATAATTTCAAATTTCAGAATTATTCATCTACCGTAGTAGGATTAACACTGTCTATAAATTTATTTAACGGTGAAAAAACAAAGAATAAAGTTCAGCAGTCGGAAATTTCGTTGAAGCAGACAGGAGAGCAGCTTTCACAATTAAAGGATTTTATTACGACTCAGGTTAAAGCAAAAATATATGAGTTAAACCGTGTTAGAAGCTCCCTTGATGCACAGGAGAGAAATGTAAACCTTGCTGAGAAAGCTTATGATATATCAGTTGTCAGGTATAAAGAAGGCACAGGCAATCAGCTTGAAGTTCAGAATGCAGATATGGAACTGAAGCAAGCCCGAATAAACAGGCTTCAGACTATATATGATTATATAATTGCCAAATCGAGTTTAGATGAAATTTTAGGGAAAGTCGATCCAAAATATATCGATAAAATGAAAACTGAAGATTAAGAAATTAAATAAAGTTAGGAGAAATAAATAATGAGAAAAAGAAGAAATAAAATAGTCATAATGTTTGTGATATCAGCTTTTTCGATTATGCTTTTTCAAAGCTGCGGCAAAGAGAAAGCTAATGCAAAGAGTATGGAGCAGATACGTGCGGAAGAGGGAGTACCGGTAAAAACCGAAATACTTAAGAAGAGGCCTTTCGAAAAATATTACAGCTTCTTCGGAAAACTAGCGGGTATAAAAGAAGCAACAAAAGGAGCAATGGTAGGGGGGAAAATAGAGAAGATAAATGCAAAAGTAGGAGATTATATAAAGAAGGACCAGGTTATTGTAGAATTTGCGGAAGATAATCCGGGTATCCAGTTTATGCAGGCGAAGGAGTCATTTGACAATGCAGAGAAGACCTACAATAGAATGAAGGCACTCCTTAAAGCAGGAGAAACAGCGCAGGCCAATTATGATGGGGCAGAAACCCAGTATTTAGTTGCTAAACGAAATTATGAATCTTTGAAAGATATGTTATTTGTTGACTCCCCATTTGATGGAATCCTGGTTGATATGAAAGTAAGTGAGGGGGATAATGTGAATAAAGATGCCCATTTATTTACGGTATCACAATTAAATAAAATGCACACTAAAATATGGGCATCGGAAACGGAAATAAATGCAGTTAAAAAAGGTATGAAAGCCGGGTCTGAATATAACGGGAAAAACTATTATGGGAAAGTAAGTGAAGTATCAATGGCTGCTGATCCTTATAAGCAGGCATTTTATGCCGAAATTGAATTTGATAATCCCCGGCTGGAATTGAAAAGTGGTACAACTGCGGATATAAAAATAGTGATATATGGAAATCCGGATGCGATTATTATCCCGAGAAACCTTATTATGACTGACGAGAAGGGGACATATGTATTTTTAGAAAAGAACGGAACAGCAGAAAAAAGATATGTAACCAACGGCAATGACAGCGGATTGGATTTCGAAATTATGAACGGTTTGATGGTGGGGGATAAATTGATTGTAGAGGGGATGTCGCTTTTGGATAATGGGACGAAAGTAAAAATTGTTAAATAAAGTTATACTATTAAATATTAGTTTATATGAATAGAATTGTCTAATTGCTTAATTGTTTAATTGCTGACGGCATATCAACATAACAATTAAGCGATTTAACAATATAGCAGTTTAACAATTTGACAATTTGACAATTTAACAAGGAAATTAAATATGTTTCTAGCAAAAGTTTCAATAAACAGGCCGGTGATGACAACAATGGGGATCATGGTATTCCTTATATTCGGTCTGCTTGCTTATTTTACGTTAAACTTAAATTTACAGCCGGATGTTGAGATACCGTATGTAACAATTTCAACGGTTTATCCGGGAGCGGGGCCAAAGGAAATTGAAGTATTAATTAGTAAAAAGATAGAAGAGGCTGTTTCAACAATAAGTCAGATCGAAAGGGTTGAATCATATTCACTTGACGGATTGTCAATCGTAATTATAGAATTTAAAATGAAGAAGAATGTTAATATTGCCAACCAGGAAGTGAAGGACAAAGTTGATGAAATAATAAATGATCTTCCGGAAGATGCAGAGCTTCCTATCGTTCAGAAAGTAGATTTAAAATCATTCCCGGTTGTTGATGTTGTCCTAAGCGGAAACCTTGATCCGAGAGAATTATATGAGATAGCTGATAAGACATTAAAAGACAGATTTTCTCAAATAGAAGGGGTTGCAAAAGTTGATATAACGGGGGGACAGGAAAGGGAAATAAGAGTTGTACTGGATAATAAGGCAGCCTTTGAAAATTATATTTCACTTCCGCAGCTTCTGCAAATTCTGAAGGCACATAATATGGATATTCCGGGAGGTTATTTCAAAATAAAAGACCAGGAATATACAGTTAGATTGAAAGGGGAATATGCTGATATTGAAACGATGAAAAATATGGTAGTGCCGACACCATTCGGGCAGAAAAAGCTTCAGCAGCTTGCCCAGGTATTAGATGCGGGGAAGGATATCCGTCAGCGGGCAGTATATTTTGATAACATAACAAAAGAAAAGGATGAGAACGTTGTTAGGATGGGGATAGTAAAAAGTGCCGAAGGAAATGTGGTTAAAGTGGCGGATGGAATTAGAAATGCGCTGCCGGATATAAAGGCATCTCTTCCATCCGGAACAAACCTTGAGATAGTAAACGATGAATCGGATTTTGTTAAAAGCAGTGTTAATGATACGATGAGCAATGTTTATCTTGGAGTTTTATTTACTGCTATTGTTCTGCTGATATTTTTACATGATTTACGTTCCACAATAATAGTAGCGCTTTCGATGCCGACTTCGATTATATCAACTTTCTTTTTACTCAAGGCATTCGGTTTTAGTTTGAATATGATGACATTGATGGGGTTATCGGTTTCAGTGGGTGTGCTTGTAGCAAATTCAATAGTAGTAATAGAGAATATTTTCCGGTACAAAGGGCTGGGGAAGAATAATAAGGAAGCCTCATTTTTAGGAACTTCAGAGGTTATGGTTGCAGTATTAGCCTCTACATTAACAAACCTTGTAGTTTTTTTACCGATAGCCAATATGTCTTCTTTAGTAGGGCAGTGGCTGAAGGAACTTGCACTGGCGGCAGTATTTGCAACGATCTTTTCATTGATAATGTCATTTACATTAACACCGATGCTTGCATCTTTAATATTGCCAGAAGTTAAGAAAAAGAAAAACAGATTAGCTTTATGGCTGGAAAGACAGGAAGAGAAGCAAATTAATTTGTATAAAAATATGCTCGGATGGGTTCTTCAAAATAAAAAGACAAGTTCTATTACAGTCATTGGAGCGTTTGTAATATTTCTGATTGTGATGATGACTTTTGGTCCTAAACTAGGATTTGAATTCATGTCACCTATGGATGATGGTAAAATAAGAGTTGAGGTTGAATTGCCGGAAGGATATAATTTAGAGGCAACGGCGAATGTTCTTAATGAAATAGAAAAAAGAGTTCAAAAGCATGGAGAGGTAACACATATCCTTACTGACCTTGGTAAAGTCAGTGATCTTGATATTGGAACAAATATGGCGGCAATGAATATCCAGTTAGTTGATGTTAAGCAAAGGAGCGAAGGGATACAGGATATGGTTTCGGCTTTTGTAAGGGAGCTGTCGGATATTCCGAATGCAAAGATAAAAGTTGATATAGGTTCACACACAGGAGGACCCGGAGCGCAAATACAATTCTACCTGCTCGGTCAGGAGCTTGATAAACTGGAGGAGCTTAAGAATGAAATCATGGTAAAGATAAAAGATGTTCCGGGTTTAATGAACCTTGATCAGACTTCGCGTGCGGGGAAGCCTGAAATAACGGTATACCCGGATCGTGTAAAGGTAACCGAAGCAGGGCTAACAGTGGCTGATCTTGCGTTAACTTTAAGGTCATCGGTTGAAGGTATCTTATCATCAAAGTACAGGGAGTTGGGTAATGAATATGATATAACAGTTACTCTGAATGATAATTCAATAAGAACACCGGAAGATATAGGGAATATAACAGTAGTATCTCCCATAGCGGGTTCATTGCGATTATCCCAAATTGCGGATGTTAAATTTACCAGGGGATATACAAAGATCTTACACAGGGATAAGTTTACTACCATTTCATTTACAGGTTCTCCCGCAGAAGGTATTCCACTAGGGAATGTAACAACAGAAATTGGGAACAGGTTATCGAAAATAAATTTTCCTCCGGGATACAGTATAAAGTGGGGCGGGAATGTTCAAATGATGAATGATATGGTTTCGGATATGATATTTGCTTTTCTCCTTGCGGTGCTGTTGACATACATGTTATTGGCAGCAATACTTGAAAGCTTCTGGCAGCCTGTAATGATCATGCTAACAGTTGTACTTGCAATGATCGGAGTAATCCTATCACTGTATCTGACTAATATAGCATTCAGCATAACATCATTAATGGCAATAATAATGCTGAT
This sequence comes from uncultured Ignavibacteriales bacterium, assembly GCA_963848195.1. Lineage (GTDB taxonomy): Bacteria > Bacteroidota > Ignavibacteria > Ignavibacteriales > Ignavibacteriaceae > CAVQBP01. The sequence continues at coordinate 337,803 of CAWKCY010000007.1, forward strand.
AGGTATAGTAGTTAATAATGCCATTTTGATTCTGGATTATACTAACCAGTTGAGGCGTGAACAGGGATATCTTCCAAAGGAGGCTTTGATGGAAGCGTGTCCGACAAAATTGAAACCACAGATAATGGCGACTACTGCAATAGTGCTGGGTATGCTTCCGCTCGCACTGGGAATAGGGGATGCAGGGAAAGAAATGAGAATACCGCTTGGGGTAGTGGCTATTGGCGGGTTGATAGTATCTACAATATTGACTTTGTTTGTAATACCGGCTTTTTATTATTTGGTTTCTAAGGCTAAGGTGCATGTTACGGAAAAGATCTGAGAGGTTAATAGCACGCAGATGACGCAGATTTAACTGATTTTCGCAGATTTTTAAAAATCAGGTCACTGAAGTGAACTGCAATTGCATCATCACTTGCCGTTGGATTTATCCAACGGATAGAGAGTATAGAAAGAGCAAGGCTTTAGCCGCATTTGAACACCTTTATATTCTTCAATGATCACAAGGTTAAGTCATTTTCAGAGGAGGTTGAGGAGTTCATGAAAAAATATGGATGGGAGTATATTGAAAGTTGAGAATTAAGAAGTTCTTATGCGGCTAAAGCCTTTGTTTTATGCATCTATTCATAATCAGTTCACTGAAGTGAACTGCAATAGACTAATAAGGTGAATCAGATTTGCAAGTAATGTTATGCGGCTAAAGCCTTTGTTCAATGCATCTATTCATAATCAGTTCACTGAAGTGAACTGCAATAGACTAATAAGGTGAATCAGATTTGCAAGTAATGTTATGCGGCTAAAGCCTTTGTTTTATGCATCTATTCATAATCAGTTCACTGAAGTGAACTGCAATAGACTAATAAGGTGAATCAGATTTGCAAGTAATGTTATGCAGCTAAAGCCTTTGTTCAATGCATCTATTCATAATCAGTTCACTGAAGTGAACTGCAATAGACTAATAAGGTGAATCAGATTTGCAAGTAATGTTATGCGGCTAAAGCCTTTGTTTTATGTATCTATTCATAATCAGTTCACTAAAGTGAACTGCAATGGATTTGGCTAAAGCCTTTGTTGAATTCATCTATTCATAATCAGTAAATTTGGTTAAATTAATATCGGAAGCTGCAGGAATATCTGCCATACTTAGGAAATGCCATCAACTAAAAATTAATAGAGGCGACATTCTATATGCAAAAAAACAGGTTAGAAGCATTCAGTGACGGAGTTTTTGCAATTATAATTACAATTATGGTATTGGAATTAAAAGTGCCTCATGGGGAAGAAGTAAGTTCTCTAAGCCCGCTAGTCCCGGTATTTTTGAGCTATATATTGAGCTTTATATATATCGGAATCTACTGGAATAATCATCATCATATGCTGCATGCCTGCTTCAAGGTTACGGGACCGATATTATGGGCGAATTTACATTTATTATTCTGGCTTTCATTATTTCCATTTGCTACCGGGTGGATGGGTGAGAATCACTTTGCTGCGGCACCTTCGGCTTTTTATGGTATCATATTGTTAATGGCAGCTATTGCATACTTTATTCTGCAGCAGATTATAATAGCATCACAGGGACCGGAGTCATTCTTAAAAAAGATTGTTGGAAATGACTGGAAAGGAAAGATGTCTCCTATAATTTATTTGATAGCAATTCCGACTGCGTTTTACTCACCATTTTTATCACAGGCTTTATATATAATTATTGCTTTAATCTGGTTAGTTCCGGATAAGCGTATTGAAAAGGCGCTGGGGGAAAAAGAGTAAAGGTCGGAGGTTGGAAGGTCAGAAGTCAGAGATTAGAAGATCAGAGGCCAGAAATCAGAAGTCAGAGGTCAGAAGTCAGAAGTTAAAATAGGAGCTATATTAGTGATGGAGAACTCAGTTTTATGATTTTATTTTTCCTCGAGCTTTTCCGTCAGCTAAAAGCTGACGGCAAGTGAAAAAGCTGACGGCAAGTGAAAAAGCTGACGGCAATGGAAGGGTTTAATGGAGGATTTTTTTTAGGAGCTGGATGGCGGATTTTAATTTGGGTTTATCAAATGCAGTATAGCCTAAAATGAGACCGGGTTTTTGTTTAAACTTTAATACATATTCTGAAAGGGGGTATGCAATTAGATTATTTTCTCTTGCTTTTTGGGATATAATCATATCATCTAAATTTTCGGGGAGCCAGGCTATTATGTGCATACCGGCATCTGAAGATTTGACTTTAAGTGAATCACCGATCTCTTTTTCAATTTCATTAATAAGAAATTCCTGTCTTTCTTTGTAAAGCGTTCTCATCTTTCTAATATGTCTAGTAAAATAACCCTGTTTAAGAAATTCCGAGGTAATCATTTGTTCAAACATGGGGCTTTGTCTATCCATCATAGATTTGGCGGAGACAAAGACATCAATCATTTGCGGATCGGGCAGTACTATATAGCCTAAACGCAGAGCCGGAAATAAAACTTTACTGAAAGTCCCGAGATAAATTACACAGTTATTTTTGTCCATTCCCTGCAGAGATGGGAGGGGGCTTCCGGAGTACCTGAATTCACTATCATAATCATCTTCAATAATCCAGCAGTTGTTTTTACTGGCATACTGAAGCAGTTGTATTCTCCTTGCAATACTCATAGTAAGTCCAAGCGGGAACTGGTGTGAAGGGGTAGTATAGATCAATTTAGGAGGGGGATATTTTTTTGATGAATATTCAATATCTAATCCTTCATTATCGAGTGGAGCAGGAAAAATATGAGCATTGGAGAACAACATGGAAGCTCTTGCGCCAAAGTAACCGGGATCTTCGAGTAGGACATTATTGCCGGGTTCAAGCAGAACTCTCATGATTAAATCGAGTCCTTGCTGTGAACCATTAACAATAATTATCTGTTCGGCATTACATTTAACGGCTCTGTAGGTTCTCAGATATACGGAAATTTCTTCCCTGAGCTGCTTATATCCTGCGGCTTCACCATATCCTAAATGTGCATATGACAGAGTCTGGGCGATTTGATTATTTAATTTCAGCCATACTTTTAGGGGAAACTCATCGAGAGAGGGGAGACCATTTTGAAAGGGAATAATTTCTTCTCTCAAAATATTTCTGTGAACCAGTTCAGGTGAACCAAGCTGAGAAATTAAATTTGTTGTTAATTTCTTTTCGGATTTCTTTCTATGTACATTTTCTTTAGCATTTAAAATATTATCGGGGATTTCATTAACGAATGTTCCGGCGCCGATCTTCCCTTTTATATAACCTTCAAGGAGGAGCTGCTCAAATGCCAGAACGACAGTATTACGGGAGATTTTTAATTCTGAAGCGAGTGAACGGGTGCCGGGAAGTTTTTGTCCGGGAGAGAATTTACTATCTAGAATAGCTTGTCTGAAGGCATCATAAAGCTGCTTGTATAAAGGGGTATCGGAAGATGGATTTATCTTCAATGAAACCAGGGGTATTTCTTCTAATTGTTTAATTGTTAAATTGTTAAATTGTTAAATTGTTAAATTGTTAAATTGTTAAATTGTTAAACTTTAAAAATATTATTATGCTATTATAAAAAGAAATGCAATTATAGTGATTTACCATACATCTGTTTAAAATAATTTTTTTTTCTCTTAGAGAACTTATTTATTTTCATTAGTTTATCCAGTTTTTATCTCTATTCTGACAAAATGATCTCACAGTTATTAAAGACTTTCTATAATCCCTTAGGGGGACGAATTTTAAATATTTACATCGGAATGTATTATATTTGTAAGAAAAAATGCATTTAATATTAAAGTAACGTAATGTATTCTAAAAATGAACATATTAAACATCCTTCTCTATTGAAATCTTATATAAAGGAGCATAGTGATCTATTTTGGTATATTAAAGAGGAGGCAAAAGAAAGAATTAGTCTTGAACTACTTGTTGAAACTATTTTAAGCTATGGAAATGGGAATGATATCAAAAAACTATTTCAATTAATGGGTACAGATAAAGTAGCAGAAATTTTTTACAAACAAATTTCAAGAAAAAGAGTTAATTATAAACCAAGGACCAAGCATTTTTTCAAACTCTATTTCGATAGACATGTTCAAAGAAATACTAACTGAGAAGCAAATAGAATTACTTACTTTAATAAAGAAATTTTCTAAAGATTATTTTTTAGGCAATTATCATATTTTGAAGATATCGATTATGCTGAAGAACTCGAATTTATAGTAAAAGAAGTACCTGAGGAGGAGATAAAAAATTTTCTTGTAAAAATAGCAACAGAAAAGTTCTAATAACTACAGTGCCCGTCATTATAAACCACAAACAACCTCAAAAACAACAATCAAAAAGAAATATCAAGGGATGATTAAATTTCTTCAAGTGGTTCTATAAAATTAGTTAATAATGGCTCTTTCTTTAATACCTTTCTTGTTCTATTTTGGATATCACTAATGAGAAAGATTTTATAAATCCTCTACAAGGATTTCATGAGTACTCTGAAATATTTGATTAACCTCACCCCCCGAGGGGTTGACCAAAAAGTAATTCTTTTATACAAAATAGAAAGCAGATGATGCAGATTTGAACGGATTTTCACTGATTTTAAATTGATAATTACTTTTTGGACAGCCCCAGGTTATAAAAATTATATAGGTAATTGATTGAAGCCGAAACATTGGTTTGTATTTATATTACTTGGTGCGATATGGAGTTCATCTTTTATGTGGATAAAGATTGCATTGCAGGAAATTAATCCTTCGATGCTGGTTGCGTTCCGGGTTTTATTCGGACTTCTGTTTGGGATTGCAGTTATTTTTATAAGGAAAATTAAATTACCTAGAAATTCAAAAGAGTGGATAGCCATGTTTGTATTAGGTGTGACAAATATAGCAGTTCCGTTTTTCCTTATATCGTGGGGGGAGCGTTCGGTTGATTCTTCTGTAGCGGCTATTCTGGATTCAACGGTACCTTTGTTTACTATTTTTATTTCACATTATTTATTAAACGATGATAAGATGACAATACCCAAAGTTGCAGGTTTGTTAATAGGATTTGCAGGGGTTGTTATTCTATTGAGTAAAGATATAGGGTCTTCGGGGAGCACTTTATTAGGGCAGGGAGCAGTTGTTTTAGCATCGGTATTTTATGCAGGGAGCGGTGTATATGTCCGCAAAGCTACGCAAGATATGCCGGGAGTTTTACGAAGTGCAGGGCCGTTATTTTCGGCATCAATAATAATGTGGGTGGTTGTTTTTTTTACTGAAAAGCCAATACAGGTTCCAGTGGAAGGGATTACGTGGATTGCATTGCTTTTCCTTGGTGTTATTGGGTCAGGATTTGCATTCGTACTGGCATTTTATCTCATACATGAAATTGGTCCAACCCGAACAAGTATGGTTACCTATATTTTTCCGCTTGGAGGGGTGATACTGGGAATAGCAATACTGCATGAGCAGATAACATGGCAGCTAATTGCGGGAGGTATTTTGATTGTTTTAAGCTTATTTGTAGCTAATCTACAGATAAACCGTAAAAGTGTATTAGCTAAAGCCAAGGTGAAATAAATATCCGGAATAATATATAACATAAAAGATTTACGCAAGGATCGATATTTAAAAGATGACATCTTTATTATTTAGAAATAAGATTTATTTGAACTTATATTTTAATGAAAAATTGAAGTAATTTTTCTTTGTTAAAGATGTCATCTTTACATCTGCGTAATTCAAAATTATAATTATAAATACAGGTGAAGAATTGAAAGAGCTGACAATTACGGAACGGACAAAGATAAAAAGGCTTCCCAAAAGGGCTGCATATGATACCGTTACAATTTACAGTATACTGGATGAAGCATTTATCTGTCATGTAGGCTTTAAGATTAAGGAGCAGGTTTATATAATTCCTACGGCATACGGAAGAAAAGATGATTTTCTATTTATACATGGTTCGCAAAAAAGCAGGATGTTGAATTCAATCAAAAACGGGGAGGATATTTGTATCAGTGTTACATTGACAGACGGGATAGTGCTGGCGCGTTCTGCATTTCATCATTCAATTAACTACCGTTCGGTAATTATATTCAGTAAAGGGTGAAGAGATAATTGAGTCTGCAGAGAAGACGGAAGCTTTGAAAGTCATTATAGACCATATAATGCCGGGCAGGTGGGAAGATGTAAGAGAACCTAATAAGAAGGAGTTAAAAGCAACATCGGTATTTAAGTTTAAAATTGATGAGGCTTCTGCTAAAGTTAGAACAGGACCTCCAGTGGATGATGAGGAAGATTTAAGGTTAAATGTATGGGCAGGGGTTTTGCCTTTGAGAGTTACTGCTGAAAAGCCGGTTAAGGATAGTTATTTAGGTGATGATGTTTTATTACCGGAATATCTGGAAGTTAAAATTCCAAAGGACAAAGGACAAATTACAAATAAAATCCAAAGGACAATAGACAAATAACAAATAAATAACAATGATTAAATTCAAAATTTCAAACCGTATAATTTAAGGGTTACATTTATCAGGAATTGTAAAATTTGCTGATTGTACTTGTAGAAAATTGGGAGATTAGAAAATATGTAGGATGGTGTTATGGAACCTCTACAAGGTTCGTAAAATTCCGAACATTTATTTTACTACAATAATGAAACATCTACGATGTTTTTATTTTCAAGAAAGGGATAAGAATGAAGGAAATGTTGGTGGAAAAAAGTAAGCCGTTTTTAGAGGAATTTGGAAATATAGTTTCTGATGGATATAGATATTATGAGAAAAAAGTTGCGCCGGGATTATTTCTACGAGGTTCATATAAAAAAGGAATTATTTATTTTACTACAATAATGAAACATCTACGATGTTTTTGGGTTCGTGTTTGCTGTCAGGGTAATAATGAAACATTTACCATGTTTTTTGAAAGGAGAAGGGAATAAAAATGAAGGAAATATTGATGGAAAAAAGTATGCCAGGTTTAGAGGAATTTGGGAATATAGTTCCTGAGGGGTATAGTTACTCTAAGAAAAAAGTTACACCCGGATTAGCTTTTAATATTAAAGGAGCCTGTCTAAAATGGTATAATCTTTATCCTGAAGATAGAGAGATTACAGAGGAGCAGGTGTATGAATCGAAGGAGCTGATAAAATCTGAGAGTGCATCGGGGAGGTTAAAACTTGAAAAAGAGCCTGGTTTTGTAATACTTCATAGAGCGGGTGAATATCTGCTTCTTCTTGTAACAACATGGCGAAATACAAATGAAATGTGGGAATCTATCTATTTGAAAAAAGCGGAGGGAACTGAAGGCTATAGAAGGATAAAATTTGATAACGAACATAGAGGGACCTATTGCGTATGGGAATTAGGGATAGTATGGCATGAGCGTAACGGATGGGTACGGTACATTAAATCTAAGAGAGATAAAGAAGCAAAATCTGTTTATATGAATGATCTATTTTCAGGGATGATTTAATAAAGAAGGTTGGTAGTAGTTGTTTGTTGTTTGTGTGGTTGTTTGGTAATTTTGTTGTATGTTGTATGTGGTATGTTGTTTGTGGTTTGTGGTATGTAGTAAGTAGAAGGGATAAAAATTATGGATAAAAAGCATCAATATACTTTATCTGTCAGATGGACAGGGAATAATGGTATAGGGACATCAGATTACAAATCATATGGAAGAAGTCATAGTATTGCTGCGGAAGATAAAGAGGAGATTTTATGTTCTTCTGATCCTGTGTTTAGAGGAGATGGGACTAAGTATAATCCAGAGGAGCTTTTTGTTGCTTCGTTATCATCATGCCATATGCTATGGTATTTGCATTTATGTGCGGATGAGGGGATTGTTGTAACTGAATATAGGGATAATCCTGTTGGGGTATTGAGTGAGACTCCTGATGGAAGCGGACATTTTACGGAGGTTACTCTTTATCCTAAAGTTGTTATTACCGATAAACTTATGATTGATAAAGCAAATGAGCTTCATAAAAGAGCAAATGAAATGTGCTTTATTGCGGGGTCTTGTAATTTTAGGATTCTTCATAAGCCGGAATGTAAAGTCGAATTATAAGATTAACAAAATTACAAAATTGCAAGATTATTGGAAGAAAGGGTCCATTGGATAAAGAGGCTGTATTGAATATCATTAACCAATGGATTTATCCATTGGTTTAATAGGAAAGTTAAGCCCCCTCCTAATTGTTTTTCTGTATTTTCGCACATCCTCCTCCAAATCCGGTGTTAACCTTTGTTCAGACAATATCCGTTGGATAAATCCAACGGCAAGTGATATCCACACAGGCTCCAAATCCAACGGCAAGTGATATCACACTACCCTTAAATCCAACTGCAAATGATATTAAATAATTTTATTTTTAAATAATAAATAAAGGTGTGAAATTATGGATGAAGGTTTTAATAAAATTTTTCAATATAATAATTGGGCAAGCCGCAGGGTGGCTGAGTGTATTAAGAGACAAAACATTATTGATGAAACTGTTTTAAGATTATTTTCTCATGTAGTTTTAAGTGAACAAATATGGATGTTAAGGATGGAAGGGGGAGATTATTCAAATAAAAACTTCTGGGAAATTCTGACTTTAGCGGAATGTGAAAGTATAATGGATGAAAATGAAATTAAATACAAAAGGCTTATTGCTAAAAATAAATTCTTTGATACTATGACATATAAAAACAGTAAGGGGATAGAATTTACTAATACTATTTACGATGCTTTAAATCATGTGGCTTTTCACTCTACTTATCATAGGGGACAGATTGCAAAGGAAATTCGAAGGCTTGAAAAGGAGCCGGTATTGACGGATTATATTGCTTTTATAAGAGAGAGGGAGAATAATGTCAACGGTTAGTGTACGCTATATAGTTAATGATGTTAAAGAGGCTATTTCATTTTACACCGAATTTCTTGGGTTTACGGTTAAGATGCATCCGGCACCTACTTTTGCAATGCTGGATAGAGGCGATTTACGGTTATTACTTAGTTCGCCAAGCGAACAAGGTGGAGGTGGTCAAACATTAGCAGATGGTAGAAAACCTGAGCCAGGGGGATGGAACCGTATTTCTTTGGAAGTTTCAAATCTTAGATTCCATGGTTGATAAGTTAAAGAAAAAGGGGGTGCATTTCCGGAGTGATATAGTTCATGGAGTTGGCGGGAATCAGATTATCCTGGATGATCCATCCGGAAATCCTATTGAATTATTTGGGGCCATAAGCGTAGGTAGTTAGTAGTTAGTAGTTAGTAGTTGTAGTAGAGTTAGTAGTGAGAGGGGCAGGAGCATTGTTTAACTCTATTCAAATATTTAAATTTGAACTAACCAAATAATTAAGAGAGGAAAGGAAGATGGAAATAGTACACAGAATAGAAATAAATGATAAAGTACATTCCAAGGAAGATATACTTGCAGTATTAAATTATGCATATGAGGCACTATGAAAGTTTCCGGAAAATTTGAAGTAAAGCTTCAGCCGTTAGAATCGTATGCGAAGGGAGAGGATGGTGTTACATTGGGAAGGATGTCAATTGACAAGACTTTTGAAGGCCCATTATCGGCATCGAGTAAAGGTGAAATGTTAAGTGTAATGACAGCGACTAAAGGATCTGCAGGATATGCTGCAATTGAGCAGGTATCGGGAATTTTATCAGGGAAAAAAGGGAGCTTTGTTTTTCAGCATAATGCAATTATGGCAAGAGGGAAGAGTTCTCTGCATATTGAAGTTGTACCCGATTCAGGAACAGAGGAGTTAACAGGTATTTCAGGGGAAATGTCTATTCGAATAGAGAATGGGCAGCATTATTATGATTTTGAGTATCAATTTTCTCATTAACCAACGGATTTATCCGTTGGTAGCAAACGAACTAACAACCTTTACCTGCTGCAACCGATTTATCGGTTTAATACCACATTATGTTTTTGTAAAAATTCATCATACTCATGGATAAAACTCATTTTATGATGATGTTCTTCTTGATTTACAATATATTTTACAACATTATCTATATTGGATTCTGAAACGGAGAAAGCTGCATACCCTTTGCTCCAGAGAAATTTGTAGTTTACTTGTTTATTATCCCAATTAGAAGAGCTTCCCTTATATAGATGAAATACATCCTCTATTGTAACACTTGTGGGTAAGTCTATTATTGCATGAACATGATCGGGATTTACATAATTAATTTTCATGTAAATGTTTTTTTCTTCGGAATAGTTATAAAAGTACTGTGATAACTGTTTTCGTAAACTTCTGTTGGGAAGACAATTTTCATGATTATATGTTCCCCAAACTAAATGAAGCCAAATTTTTGTGAAAGAACGAACCGACATTGTAATCCTTTTTTTTATTGAGTTTTAAAAATAATAAAAACGGTTAAAACCGTTTAGGGGTTTGCTTCTTTTTTTATTAAAGCCAAAGGATAAATCCTTTGGTTAATGAAATGGTGGTGGGATGAATTTTTTTGTATAGTGGAATGCCATGTGATGAATCTTTTTTATTATGGAGCAGGGATAAAATACCAAAGGATAAATCCTTTGGTTAATGAAATGTGGGGGATGAATTCTTTTGTATAGTGGAATGCCACGTGATGAATCTTTTTTATTATGGAGCAGGGATAAAATACCAAAGGATAAATCCTTTGGTTAATGAAAGCTGGGGGGAAGGTTTTAGGATAATGGAATATGCCGGGGAAAATTGATAAAGCTATTGCAGGATTTTTATAGAGCAGAGGATAAAAAACCAAAGGATAAATCCTTTGGTTAATGATATGGAATGCCACAGGATGAATCTTTGGTTAATATATACTTAATTAAAATATTTTTATTTTTGGTTTTACAATATTTATATGGAGGAGTAATGAGAGAGGTAAAATTACTGGGGGTGGTATTAATTATATTTATTTTATCGGTTAATGGGTATACGCAGGTATCCAGGGGGGTTGTGAAAGAGGGTTTGACAATTAATAGTAAAATCTTAAATAAGGATGTCAGGTATACAATTTATCTTCCTTTTGATTATGAAACTTCGAGCCGGTATTATCCGGTTGTATATCTGCTCCATGGGTTTACTGATAATGATATGGGATGGATACAATTCGGAGAGGCAAATATGATTGCGGATGAAGCAATTGCAGATGGAGAAATACCACCGATGATCCTTGTAATGCCGGATGGAGGGTTAAGCTGGTATATTAATAATTATAATGGTTCGGTTAAATATGAGGATTTCTTTTTTAAGGAATTTATTCCTTACATTGAATCACATTATAGAATAAGAGGAGAAAAAACGTATAGGGGAATAGCGGGACTTTCAATGGGAGGATTCGGTACGCTTGTTTATTCTTTCAAACATCCGGATATGTTTGCGGCTTGTGCGGCTTTCAGTTCCGGGATACGTACCCAGGATGAGATGATTAAACTGGATACTGCAGACTGGAGAGAAAAGTTTGCAGTAGTGTTTGGTCCAGGGCTTAAAGGGAAAGATAGGATTACTTCTCAGTATCTTGCCAATGATCCTCTTAATATCGTTAAGACCGGGGATATTGATAAAATAAGATCGGTTAGGATATATATGGACTGCGGGGATGATGACTATCTATATAAAGGGAATTCTACCTTGCATATTCTGTTGAGAGATTTGAATATTCCACATGAATACAGGGTAAGAGATGGGGGGCATCATTGGTCTTACTGGAGGAGCGGGTTGAAAGAGGGGCTGAAGTTTATCGGGGCAAGCTTTCACCAACAGTGAGAGAAGGAATAGCACGCAGATAACGCAGATTAAACAGATTCTCGCTGATTTGGCTTTAGTATCTTTGAGACTTTGTGAGACTAAAGTCATTAGTGCGTGGAATACATGAAGGCAATTAAGAAAATATCAGTGCATAAGGATAATACTTGTGAGTGAATTGCTAAAGGGGTTTTGGAAAACCCGGAGGTTTAATCGGCTTTGAAAAATTAATAATAAGTTAACATGCTGAAGCTTGTTTAGTTGTATATTATGGTGGTTGATATGAGACCAAAGGATAAATCCTTTGGTTAATGAGACGGTGTCAAAGAATGAATTCTTTGGTTAATGATGTAGGTCCCAAAGGATGAATCCTTTGGTTAATGATATGGGTGCCAAAGGATGAATTGGTTGGTGGTTGATATGGGACCAAAGGATAAATCCTTTGGTTAATGATACGGTGCCAAAGGATAAATCCTTTGGTTGGTGAAAAATTAGTGAAGTTTTTTTGTTTTATTTAGATTTATGATATTATTTTTCAACTTTTCTTCATAAGTCTAAATGAAATTATTATTGTTTTTATTTATTTCATTGGTCCCTTTGAATATTATTTTATCACAGAAGGAGGAGCCTAACGGGAAATTTTCCGGGTATATGTTTGGAGATTATTTTTATAATATTTCGAGAGATACAGCTATTTCATCAATACCAAATAAAGCTTTAAATGGGGCAAAAGACCTGAATGGTTTCCAGATAAGGAAGATTTATTTTACGTATGATTCGGATATCTCCACACGGTTTGCTGCGCGTTTCAGGTTAGAAGCTGATCAGGAAATAAAATTACCAAACGGTAAGATAGGAGTGGCAGTTAAAGATGCATATTTAAAATGGAAGGATATATTTGCGGGATCTGATTTTTACTTTGGACTGCAGCCTACTCCCGCATTTTATGCAATAGTAGATTTCTGGGGATACAGGCTTATAGAAAAAGCGCCGATTGATTTAAGAGGGCTTGTACCTTCACGCGATATTGCAGTGTCATTGAAAGGAAAGATAGACCATAAAGGTATATTCAATTATTGGTTTTTAATAGGAAACGGGAAGGGGAATAGTACAGATATTGATAAATACAGAAGGCTCTATGCACACATTCACATAATCCCTTCCAAATCTTTCAAAATAATTGTATATCAAGATGTAAAATTTCAGCGGGCTCTTAGTCACGTGGATATAAACAATAATGAAGCAGAGTTAAATAATAATATTTATACAACCGATTTATTTTTAGGTTATTCTTATAATGAAATTTCAAGAACAGGTGTTGAAGCTTATTTACAGCAGACAAAAAACGGTTATTCTTTTATAAATAAAGAGAATATGTATTATAAAAATAAAAATACGATTGGATTTTCATTATTTGAAGTATATAATTTCAATCAGCAGTTTTCCGTAATAGGAAGGTACGATTATTTTGACAACAATGCCGGTTCGGAATCTAAAGGAGATTCGAGGAATTATTTTATGTTTGGTGTGAGCTACCGACCGGATCCGGATGTTTCAATTACTCCAAATATTTTGATAGAAAGCTATGAAAGAATGCCTTCGGGACAAACATATAATAAATCGGTCACAGCAAGGATTACATTTTTTTATAATTATTTGTAAGATTACAATAAATGAAAGATGTAAAGATATCGGTTAAAGATTTAAGTTTATCATATGGAGAGAAGCCGGCGCTGAAAAGTATTTCTATGGAAATTCCTGCTCAAAAGGTTACTGCATTTATTGGACCCTCAGGCTGCGGCAAGTCGACATTTTTAAGAGTATTGAATAGAATGAATGATTTAATCAACAGTGTAAAGCTGAGCGGAGAGGTATTGATAGACGGCAAAAATATTTATCAGAATAATATTGATGTGGTGAATTTACGGAGGCGAATCGGAATGGTTTTCCAGAAATCAAATCTTTTCCCGAAGTCGATTTATGATAATATAATATACGGTGCTAAGCTTAACGGCCTAGGTAATAAGAAGAAGCTTAAAGAAATAGCGGAGAAGTCGTTAAAGCAGGCGGCATTGTGGGAAGAAGTAAAGGACAGGCTGGACTCACCGGCATTGAGCTTATCGGGGGGACAGCAGCAGCGTGTATGTATAGCAAGAACACTGGCAGTTGAACCGGAAATTATTTTAATGGATGAGCCGGCAAGTGCACTCGACCCGATATCTACTGCTAAGATTGAAGAGCTTATTCATGAATTAAAGTCCAAATATACAATTGTTATTGTTACTCATAATATGCAGCAGGCGGCGAGGGTAAGTGACTTTACTGCTTTTTTTTATCTGGGTGAATTAATTGAATATGATAAAACGACGAAGATATTTACGAGTCCGGGTAAGAAGCAGACGGAGGATTATGTGACAGGGAGGTTTGGGTAAGAGATTACAAGATTGCAAAATTACAAGATTACAAAATTACAAGATTACAAAAATACAAGATTACAAAATTACAAGATTGGCCTGCTTCACTTCGTTACGCCGGGCAGGCAAGATTAGTATCTTTTAGTAATTTTTTTGATTCTGGTTTGTTCGATTACGAGCAGGATTACGATTACGAGCAGGATTATGAGTACGAGCAGGATTACGAGTACGAGCAGGATTACGAGTACGAGCACGATTACGAGTACGAGCACGATTATGAGTACGAGTATGAGTATGAGTATGAAGGGAATAGGGTTAAGTTTTATGAATTTTTACAAAGATATAGAATCTATAAATAATTAACGTTAAAGGAAGATGAAATGGAAAGACAATTTGAACAGCAGATTGATAAATTAAAAAAGCGATTGCTGAAAATGTGCAGCCTGGTTGATGAACAGGTGGAATTTGCTTTTAAGGCAATTGATGAAGAAAATATTGAGCTTGCTCAACTGGTGATTGACAGGGATAATAAAGTGGATAAATATGATATTAAGATCGATAAGATTTGTCAGAAGATAATTGCGTTGAATCAGCCGGTGGCTATGGATTTGAGGTTAATTATGTCTGCTATTACTATGAATACAAATCTCGAAAGGATTGGAGACGGAGCGGTGAATATCTGCGAGAATTTCCTTGTGATTAAGAAAAAGCCTTCTTTTATAAACAGGATAAAGTATACCGAAATGGTAAATGTGGTGAAGGAGATGATAAGGAATTCTATTGATTCATTTATCAATAATGATCCGAAGCTGGCGGCTAAGGTAATAGAAACAGATAAAATAATAGATGAATATAACCGGGAGAACCACCAGATCTTAAAGGATATCATGAAAGAAAGTCCGGATAATATTGATGATGCAGTTGTACTCCTTGTAATTTCCAGGCAGATTGAAAGGCTGGGGGATCATGCAACTAATATTTCGGAAGATGTATACTTTATAGTTGAAGCGCAGATGATAAAGCATAAGTATGAGAAGTATTTGTTCCATGAGGAAGAGGAGGAGTGAGGATGAAGATGGGGAAGTCAATGGTCATTGAGTCATTGGTCATTGGTCAATAGTCATTGGTCATTGGTCATTGGTCATTAGTCATTAGTCATTGGTCAATAGTCATTTGTCATTGGGTCAATAGTCATTGGTCAATAGTCATTTGTTGAAAATCAATTCTAAGGGGTCAAATATCCGTGAGACAGTATAAATGTAGGCTTTATGAAAAAAGAGGGCTTAGAAATCAAAAAATAGCCTAAAACCTACGCTATTTCGTATGGAATTTTGGGAGTGCGGTGAATAATGGATATTATATATCACCTCTTCGAGGTTTCGGTTCACTGGTGTTTATGATTTGGCTATAATAATGTCAGCCCTTCGGGCTTAAAGTTAAAAGAGCTGAACATTGAATACCTGTCTATTCTTTCCAGTCGGGCATTATACCGTTTGAAATTATTTTATGGCGGTTAGAGCCGTCTGCATTCATTACCCATATATCTTTGGTTGAATTAATGGTATTTGAGCCATTTTCAAATATTATATAAGCACCATTGGATGAATATTTTGCATTCAAATCATTTGTGCCGTTTGGTTTATTATCGGAAGTATATGAATGATTGACTGATAGATCAACAACTGTTTTTGTATTTATATTAATTTCAAAAATGTGTGAATCAAGAATTCTTCCGTCCTGGGACTGGTTACCAGAAATATCGTGTGTATATAATATTTTCTGTCCATCAATTGAAAAAGAGGGGCTTGCGGTTGACCCGGCTGAATTTGGAACCAATAAAGTTGTATCAGTTCCATTCGAATTCATTAAATAAATTTCCGAGTCATAGTTATTTGCGCCAATTGCCAAAATTACAATTTTATTTCCATCAGGAGAATAACCGCATTCGCGGAAGTTTCTTCCTGCCGGAGCAGACGCAATGAGTGTTAAATTAGAACCGTCAGAACCAATTCTATAGAGTTTATCATTGTGACTATATAAAATGTTATAACCATCGGGTGCCCAGCAGAATCCTATTCCATAGTTACTATAACCGGTTACTCCAATATTAGTGACCTGGAATTTACTGCTGCCATCCGGATTTACAGTATAGATCTGAGGCTCTACAGTTCCATTAGAGGTAAATGCTATCTTAGAATGTTTTGGATTAAAACGAGGCCACCAGTTACGGTTATTATCGTTAGTTAATTGAATCAAATTTACTGATGAGCTATCTGATGAGAATACCTGGTAATTGCCGTCTACTATTCTCGAAAATATAAATTTATTATTAGGCAGCGGTAGAGTGGTAAAGCTCCAGATTTCACTATTTGCTTTTAATGTATCGCTCCCTTTTGCAGAAACCTGCCAGTAATATGTGGTATTAAACATTAAATCTGAAACAGTAGTACTTGTTTCGGTAATACCGGAAGCAATTAATTTTTTATTAGCCGAACCGGATGCAAATAAATAAACATTGTAGTAAGTTGTATCCTGAATAAATCCCTGTGAAGTGTTATTATGCCATGAAAGAGTAAGAGATAATGGCTGATTTGCGGCTTGATTTGCAGGGGAGGGATTCGCAGGTATTCCAGGAGCGAAGCTTGAATTTGTACTTAAGAATATAACTGCTTTTACTGTACTACCGCTTGTTACCGAAACAGAAACAGAAGCTTTATCATAGCTGGATTTACTTGCTGAAACAGAATAATCTCCCACCGGAACACTTTGAATAGAAAATTGACCGGAATTATCTGTAACTATTGCACTGGTCGGTGGATTTGTTGTTATACTAACGCCTGATACACCGGTTTTATTATCCGGACCAAAGACAGTACCGGAAATATTTCCATATAGTACCGGTTCAACCGTATTTTCATTACATGAAGTTATCACCAGCATTATAAACAAAGCTAGAATTATTTGTATTCTCATTTTTATCTCTTACTAATTATTATAAATTTGTTTTACCGTAGAACTATTGTTATTACCAGTTTGAGTTACAGAAGATTTATTAACATACTCTCCTGAAGAATTTGAGCTTGCAGTACCATTTTGAATTACATTAGCATCATTTTCATTACCATATTGGAGAACCTGCGATTTATTTGAATTATTCTTCTGATTTACGGTTGCAGTATTATTATTTCCTTGCTGATAAATGCCGAATAATCCGTTACGAAAAAAACCCTTCACCAGCCCAGTTATTGTTTCCTTCCTGAATTATATAAGCTTTATTACCTTGAGCAGATTTTAATTCCGCCAGTACCATATTGCGATATTTCCGATTTGTTCCTATTACCAATCTGAGTTTGTTCTGCAATATTCCCTTCGATGCCTCCTCCTCCTCCTTGTTCATCTACTATAGCAATATTTTCATTGCCGGTTTGATCCTGTTTTATATATCCATTGAATCCGACCTGATAACTCTTGCATCATTTTTTATTCCAGTTTGATTTTGGACGGTTTGGCTATTTACGGTAAACTGGGATGCAATTAATTTATTCAAATTCCCATTTTGATATTGATTAGATATGTTATTGCCTAAATCCGGATCAGGGTTTTGTGTAATCACTGCGTTATTATTGTTTCCTATTTGTTTCTGCATAGCAATATTATGATCCGAATTACCGCCCGTTTTCCAGAAATAAGTTGCCTGTTCAATTTGAGCAATATTACCATTGCCATTCTGAATTTGAGAAGCACTAGTAAAGTCAACAGAATTCATATTTATGAAGGCTTTATTGCTGCCAATCTGTATAACTAGAGTTTTGTCATTGTAACCAAAAGTATACACATCTGCTGTATTCTGAGAAAAAGAATATGCAGATATAGAAATAACAATGGCAATAACTAAATAAAACCTCTTCAAGCTTTATTGTTCCTTTTTTAGATGAATCAATGCTGATAAATAGTTCCGGTATTCATACCCGGACCTGTTTGGAGAAGCTGTGATGAATTATTAGTTGCTCCGCTTTGCATGATATTTAAACTGTTATAACTCCCGGTTGAAACCTGGTAAGAAGCCGCCATATCGGTACCGGTACTATTTTGAATGATGGAAGCAGTATTATCACCGATAGCTTCCTGATGTAATCCGGCTGTTTTTCCTGTGCCGGTTTGTGTTAATGTTAGTGAATTATTCCCATTAGATGAAGTTTGAGCGGCACCGAAATTACTCCAGGTATAAGGTATTGCAGCAGGAGTAATATCACAATTCTCTAATACATTATCCGTTCCGTTCTGCTCAATCTTAGCATAGTTATCGCCGTGAGCGGCTTGATTTACACCGGCATAATTGGTGTGTCCTGAACCTGAAGATAATGTATTTACTTGAGTAAGAGAGAATGAGTTTGCTCCGGTAGTGGAATTTTGCAGGTTCATTGCCTTGTTATATCCACCGGTTCCGGTCTGCAATGAAACTACACTGTTATCGGGATCTGAATTTTGCCAGCTATAAAGTATATCCGAACCGGGATTAGTTTGTGTGGCATCAAAGGTATTATCTTTGCCGGTAGTTACCTGGTACATATTGATATAGTTATACATGTCTGTCCCTAAAGACTGATGAACTGTAAAGGAATTTGAGCCATCTTTAGTGGACTGATAAGCATGATTATAAGGTGAAGGACCGGTAACTATATTTTGGCCGCCATCCTGCTGCATTATCAATGATGTATTAGCAGATGTTCCTACCTGTTCCAGGTTTGTTGAGTTAGATTGAGCAAAAGTCACGCCTGTTATAAAAATGGCAGTACTGATTATTGAAATTAATTTTTTCATGATTATAATACCTTTAAACTCTTGAAAAGATTAGAATGAATCAGGAAAGATTACCCCTGTTTAATTCATTCCTTATTTATTTAAATAATTAAAGAACATTGACATTCAGTTTGAATAAACCGTTAAAACGGTTCATATGTTCTGTTTTTTAAGGTTAACACCGGGATTAAGAGCCTGTGTGAAAAGTGTAGAACGAAACTCTGTTTCGTCTAATTTATTAAAATTCAAATCAAAATTACTCATTAGCGATTCGGAGAATCGCTCTACAATTTGAATATTCACACAAACTCTTAATCCCGGTGTTAATGAAAGCTCAAAACTTAATACTTATCAGTTATTTTAATACACCATTACCTGCGATTATAAGACGCATTCCATTGCCTTTTTGGGAAATTATTAAGGCTTTCGGGCTTTGTCCGTTATCGTATTTCAATATTGAATTATTATTACCTTCTTGAGAAATAATATAATTTCTATTATCTGCAGTAATATTTTCTAATGAAAAATTATTATTTCCCATTTTGAACTATATTTGTAGTATTATTATTACCATCTACATTTTCAATTGCTTCATTACCATTCCCAGTTTGAGTTATTGTATTGTTGTTTCCATTACCGGTTTGAGTAATACTGGCGTATTATTATTATTGTTTTGAACAATTGAAGCAAAATTTGAATTAGCTCTCACCAAAATTTTGAGAAATAGTAGCGTTATTATGTATTCCTACCTGCTCAATATTTGCCTGATTTGTAACTGATGATAATAGAGCTTTTTGACCAAGATTATTTCCAATTTGTTGAAGAGTAATTAGGTATTAAGTCTTATATGATTATTGTAGTATTAATTATTGCATTCTGAGCATGCATAATTACAATAGCATAAAACAAAAAACTAATTTACAATCAATGGGTTTCAAATTTGCATTATATCCTTAATTATCTCTTTTTCTTAACTTAAAATATATATTTTAATCTTAAAATTAACAGTGATATTAAAAAATTCGTTGAACTCTAATTACTAATTTATTAATTAATGTTGTAAAACATTAGAAACATTTTTGAGCCAGTCTTGCAAGACAGTTGAACTATATTAGCGTTACTTAATTGCTGTGTAAATGACCAATTTGAATTACCAGTTGATTGTGTTACATTAGAATTGTTACTATTACCGGTCTGAACTGAATTAGCCCAATCATTATTCCCTAGAACTTGATAGCTGAAGAAATATTACTATTACCCGTTTGAGTAGTATATATATTGCTATTACCCCAGCTTTGAATCGTATAATGCTGATTATTATCACCATTTGAGGTCATGTTTGCATAGTCATTGATTATCAGTTGATTGATCCATATAACCAAAGGCACATTTCCAGTTTGAGTTATAATACCGGTATTGCTAGTACCATTTTAATAATATATTCATCATTCGAGTTACCAACTTGGTCTAAAGTAGCATAGTTTCTATTCCCAGTTTGAGCAATTGATGATACTACCATACTGATTTCCAATAGCCTGCACCATTTGAGCTTCCAACTTGAGTAATGTCAGCAGTATTTGAATTACCATCCTGGACAACTGAAGAATAATTATTCTGAACTCCGGTTTGATTTTGAAAAGAAATATTACCATTCCCAGTTTGAGTTAAACTTGCAGTGTGTCCGCTCAAATATGTAGGAGGACTGTTATAAGTTCCACCATTCTGTACTTGACTTGCATAGTTGTTATTACCAGTTGATGAAATGGTAGCTTTATGATTGATACCGCTTTGAGTTTGGGTAGCGATATTTGAACCACCGACCTGAATAGCATTAACTATTTCATGACTTCCTTCTTGTATCTGCGATGCATTATTATGATTCCCACCACTTTGAGAAATATCGGCAGTCATGTTATAACCATCCTGTTTTTGAAAACCAGTATTTGAGTTACCTAACTGAGTAATTGTTGCATCATTATATCCTGTATAGCTGAAACCCTGCAACTGAGTTGCTAAATTATTATCTCCAGTTTGTTCAATAGTAACATTTTGTGGAGCAGTGATTCCAGCTTCCTGAAATTGTGTCTGAGTTGCATTATTATTATTTCCTGTTTGTGTTACTTCTGCATCATTATTGTCAGCGCCGATACCAGCGGTTTGTGTTACTGTAGCTGTATTATTGTTACCGGTGGAAGTTACAGTATTGGTATTCTGTGCAAAGGTAAAGCCGACTAGAAAAACAACAGCAACTGTTATTGCTAATAACTTTTTCATTTTAAGTCCTTTATAAATTTTAAAAAATAGTTTTAACAAAGCGTTCCAGATAACTGAAAGAATAATCTTTTCAAGCATCTGCCGGCAATTTCTTTCCCTGTTTTTAATTAAATAATTATTATTTAATTTAACATAAGAATTTAAGCTTGTGGCGGCGTTGGAGTTCTGCGCAATCTATTCTATACTAAGTATAGTTTAGATGAGCTCTTTCGCTGCCTTTTTTATGCAATACATTCTGCCGGAACTGTAGTGCATAAAAAATTATGATTTATACACCTCCTTTCTTAATAATCCATAAGTAAAGGGCTAAAGCCCATCTTATTTTAGTGAGCTTCCATATTCCCCGGCCTAAAGGCCCGGGCAATAAACTTGGTGCCCGTTCTCAGGATACATTGCTTGAATAAGCAAATTATTTATATTCCCTCAATACCCTCCTTTCATTCCCCTATACTTAATTAAAAGAATCTTATACTTATTTATTTTTTCAGAAATAGAAGTTCAATCCTAAATTTCCGTTCCAGAAATAGTCATAGTATTTCCCATTTACCAGGTTGTCTAATTTGTCATTTAATATATAATGGTTATTAAGCTCGAAGTTTACTCCTATGAGTTTACTTACTCTGTATTCAATGCCGCCGCCCCAGACAAAAGAAGCATAATTAGTATAACTTAATGTAACGGGGTAGGAAGGTGTAGAGCTATTAATTCTTTCTCTCGATACTACTCCCCCTCCAAATAGGAAATAGGGAGAAACATTAAAGCCTGAAAGAAAATAATAAACACCTCTGATATCAGCGTAACTAAATTCTGTTTTAAATGAATTCTGAGCAGATAAAGTTCCTCTTGCGAGGCTCAGCTCCAGGGAAAAATTAGATGAAGCTGCATATCTGAATTTCAAACCTGCAGCGGCATTTATTTCGGAATTCGAATAATCTCCGGAATAGAGCATCCCGCCTGCATTTACTCCAATTGTATATTTCCCTTTTGTTTCAGAAATAGGACGTCCCATAAAATCTACATTCAGATTTTCATTAGTTTCCTTTATATAATTTGTAAAGGCGAGGCTTGCACTATCGGCGGGGTTCTTTAACTGCCATAGCCCATCTTTTACACCTTCAATTACCATACTCTGCACAGCTTTTTGAATTGCTTCGGTGACTGCAATATTTACCGGTTCATTGTAGGTGAAACCTATTTCTCCTTCGAGTAATTGATTAAGAGCAACAAACTTGTAAACTCCTCCATCTATTTCCTGAGATAAAACGGTTTTGGAAGAATAAACTGTTTTCAATATTCTTCCGTTCTGCGTTGAAGTTGCTCTAAGATAAACGGTTACCCTATCCTGGTGATACTGTCCTGAAGCACTTATACCCAAATATTTAATACCTTCTCCGCCGGTTAAAACATTTGCATCATAAGAAATAATACCACCTTCGAGTATTATACCTGCATATAATAATGGGGGTAAATCGGGGAGTTTTTTACCGTCCGAACCAAGATAATTTTCTCTGCTTGAGCGGATTATTTTCCTTTCATTTAAGAGATCGGACAGACCTTCTCTCTCAATTGGTATAAACCAGTGTGAATCTTCAAGAGCTTTAATTAGGATAGAGGTTGCTCCCTGAGTAACGGCTGTAGAAAAACTTGAACCAGTACTAGAGATTTTATACTGTCCGGTTTGATCTCTGAAAGTATATATCGCGGCAACAACAGGTTCATTTGGTAAGGGCAATTCACTCAATGCCTGATCCATTGATGTTCTTGGTCCTACAGATGCATTTGAGGTACGGAAGGGTTCGAGGGCTGCACAGCCATTTAAAATCTGAAATGTAATTATTGCCAATAACGTAACAAGTATAACCTGGGATTTATGCATATAGTATTCTCTTATATTGATATTGAGAATGAACAAAAAATAATATTATTTATTTCACCCGTTCCGGGTTTTGTGTATTACTTCTATCATATATTATCTACAATAATATCACACCTTCGGTGTTATAAATTCTTTTTAATGGCAATCTTCCAAGGGATGACATATGATTTTGGGTCATCCTCATGGGTTTTAATAAAAGGGGACGATGACACTTGTTTGACCTCCGTTTGAATTATCCTGAATATTTATATGGATGCCGTCATTCTGCGGGTTTATATCCACATTATAATTTCCAAACTCGTAATGTCCTTTATTTAATGAACTTTCACCAAAGACCTGCGATATAATTTTTTGAGAAAGCTGGCTTAAGATTGCATTATTGAGGGTTGACTGGAAATTATCCAGCGGATTATTACTATATGGATTATATGCAGAAGATGATGAGCTGGCAGTGAATTTTTTTTCAGCTTGTGCTTCAGCCAGCAATTGGGTTCCATTATAATAGTATCCTCCGAAATTTGGATTAACCGGAGTATAAACCAGCTGCTGAGCAAATATATTTTTACTGCAAATAAATAAGAGAAGCAGTGAAAATAAGAAATAGAAAATAGGACGTTTCATTAGTTTACCTCAAATAGTTTTGCATATTTCTAAAATCCAACGTTTTATCAGAATGACAATTAGAGGTTGTCACGAATTTGTATCAATAAATTCCCGTGCCCTTCAAATCCTCTCCCTGCAGATCTTTCTGTATTTGCTGGTAATTTACCAGGTATGAAAAAGCATACTCAGTGCCCTGTTCTGCATTTGTCTTAATAGTTTCATACCTTGGCTGAATAAATTTTTGAAAGATGTAATTGCCATTAACTTTAATTAAAATTACTGTTCCGAATCTTGGGAGGGGTTTTTCTTCAATTATAATAGTATAATCACCGATATTATCCGGGGGATTCCAATTCTTATTAAACAGGTCAACAAAGTCTTTTCCCCATTTACTTTGAGTATGATCAATAATTAGATCGCCTATTCCAAGGTTTTCAGTACCGGTATTATTCTGTACGGAAGCGGAATCATTTTTTGAATCCGGGTTATACTGTGCATCTTGCGAATAAGTGTTTAGGGGATTTAGAGTAATCATTATTATAGAAATTATTGAGACATAAATTATTTTATTAAAAATTTTTAAGTAATTGAGATTCTTCCCCGCAAATCGGGACAGGCACTCCACTTCGTTCCGTTCAGAATGACAATGTTTTTGTAATTTCATTTAATTAAAAGATGACATCTTTAGATAGTACTTTTTAATGGTTTTCAATTCACAGCTTAATTGTTCCAGATCCAGGAGAAAAATATTTCTTTTTTGAAGAGACAATTCTCCGCAAATATATTTTTCATTAATTGCCGGTTTCATCTTAAGATACTTTTTCCGGAATATTGAATCGGTTGTAACAATTTCAATTATTTTATCGACTATAAAACCAAACATTTTACCTAGAGTTTCAAAAAGAATTATTCTTGAATTGTTTGTAAAATGGGTCACCGGGATTTTTAATGTTTCATTTATATCTATAATTCTGAACGACTGTCCCTCATAGTAAACTTCATCTTTGAATTTATTTTTATAATTAAATTTTACATCATTTAGTTTAATAATAGCATCAAGATTTATTGTATCGGCGCAAAATACCTTATTGCCTATATCAAATATTAGTAAACCTTCAATTGCGTCCAGAGTATCTTGATTTATGCTTTTAATATTGTGCAAAAGGTAGTTCCCTTATAATAAATTAAAAGTTCCCTCTTCGTTGAGTTCAATAAAAACCAACTATCATGCCGGATAAGTTTACTTTGATTATAGGGCATAAATTGAGATTATGGGAATAAAAATTAGAAAGAGTCTAAAAATTGGACAGGGGGATTATAAGAATTGGACACAGGAAGAAGATTGCAAAATTGCAAAATTACAAAATTACAAGATTAGATTGCAAAATTACAATCCCGCAAGCGGGACAGGAATTACAAGATTTGTCTATTGCACTCCTCCGGAGTGCGGATATGTTTGGTTTATTCAGGTTCTATAAATATAAATCGCTCCTCCGGAGCGAAGACAAAATTAAAAGAGGCCTGTGAAAATTCAAATTGTAGGGCGATTCTCTGAATCGCTAATGAGAATTTTGGTTGAATTTTATAATAAGTTAAACGAAACAGAGTTTCGTTCTACACTTTTCACACTGGCTCTTTAGTGAAGTGATATAGAGTAGATGAGCTGCGAGCGGGGGGTTTAGTCTCATAAAATTCTAAACGGATTTTTCTAAGGAATAGGCTTTTATTTTGTTGTAGAGAGTTTGACGGGAGATTTGTAGTAATTCTGCGGCTTCTTTTTTATCCCAATTGACTTTATCGAGCACATGTTTAATATGGACTTTTTCAACTTCTCCCAGGCTTAGATTCTGGGGATTATATTTACCATTACCATTGCCATTGCCATTGCTTTTATGTCTTAATAATAAATTATCTTTTTCCAGTACTTCACCTTTTGCGAGAACAACTGCCTGCATTAAAGTATTTTCCAGTTCTCTAACATTGCCGATCCATTCATAATTCTGAATCATTTCCATTACTTCTGTCGGTATTTTACAGACTTCTTTATGAAGTTCTTTATTTATTTTCTTTAGAAGATGAATAACGAGGACGGGGATATCGTTTTTTCTTTCTCTAAGCGGGGGTACAAATATGGTAAACACCTTAAGTCTATAATAAAGATCTTCACGGAATTTTCCCTGTTCCACAAGTTCTTCTAAGTTTTTATTTGTTGCAGTAACGATTCTAGCTGTCATCGGGATACTGACTTCACCACCGACTCTTTCAAATTCTTTTTCCTGCAAAACTCTTAGAAGCTTTACTTGAAGGTTTGGTGATATTTCAGAAATTTCATCTAAAAATATCGTTCCTTCGCCGGCTAATTCAAATTTACCTTTTTTATCCTTAACGGCTCCAGTAAACGCACCTCTTACATGTCCGAATAGTTCACTCTCAAGTAATGTTTCACTTAGAGCAGTGCAGTTAACGGCAATAAAAGGGTGGTTTTTTGTTATCCCGGAGTAATGAATTATTTTAGTGATTAATTCTTTTCCGGTACCACTTTCGCCGGTTACTAAAACACTAACCCTATTTGATGAAACCTTTCCTATTTTCTTCAATACCTCTTTCATTACAGGGGTTTTGCCAATCAGGCTATTTTCAATCTGGTAAGCTTCACTCCCCTTAGAAATGGTTACTTCCAGATGCTCGCTAATTTTTTTACCTTCCAGAGCACGATTTACTATAACAATTAGCCGGTCAACATCCAGCGGTTTTTCGAGATAATCGTAAGCACCTAGCTGAATAGCTTTAATTGTTGATTTACCGTCTCCGTAGGCTGTCATTATTATTACGGGTATGCTGGAATCAGAAGAATTCACTTTTTCAAGGACTTCGAGGCCGTTTAATTTTGGGAGTTTAATGTCGCATATGATTAATGTAGGATGTTCCTTTTCAAATATTTCCAGCCCTTCTTCACCGTCTTCCGCAAACAATATTTTAAAATTGATTTCAGATAGGAAGATTTTTAATGTATCCCTTATCGATTTATCATCATCAATAATTAGTATTTTATTCAATCCCTGTTCTCCTTTTTTTTGCATATAAAATTTTTGCAAATCTATAGCTGATTTTGAAAGTCAAAAACCGTGCAGTTTTGTAAAAACAGAATAATATTGTAGGATAATTTTCATCATAAATTAGAAATATTGCTTAAAAAATGATGTTTTTGGAATGAATTGATATACATAATATAGATAAAATTATTTTGGATTTTTTATTCTTGATTTAGTAATTAATTAACACAGGGGGGAGGGAAATGTTTTATATTGATACATGGACATTAGTGATTGGTCATTGGTCAATGGAGTGATTGGTAATGATGGTCATTGGTCAATAGTCATGGAGTGATGGAATATGGTCATGATTGGTCATTGGACATGGAGTGATTGAGTGTCATTTAATAGTAATTTGATGGAATGATGGGGATGGATGGAATGGATGGAATGATGGAATGATGGAATGATGGAGTGATGGAATGATGGAATGGAGTGGAGTGATGGAGTGATGGAGTAATGGATGGGAATGATGGATGATGGATATGATTAGGAGTTCGATGGAATGATGGAATGATACGAGTATGAAGAAATGGGATATGATTTTGATTTTGATTGTAGAGGTATAGGGACATTTGATTGAAATGTTAAAACGGTTAAAAGGGTTGTTGTTTCTCATGTGTCCAATGGATGAATCCATTGGTTAATGATATTCATATCTAAAAAAATGAATTAATTGTATTAATGATATTGCATAATTAAAATAAATTTATTACATAGCAATGTTTACATTATTTTTTATGCAGCCTTAATGGGCAAAGGCGATTATCTGCTGTTATATCTTATTGAAAGTAACTATTTTCTGTTAGCGTCTCTTTAGATTAAAAAAGTAAACTGTCATTTCTTTTAACCAGGGTATATTAAATAAAGTTAAAGCTAAGAGCCTGAGAGCGTTTTATTAACTAAAACGTGAGGCTCACCTTTGAGGTGAACGTCACTTTTGAGTTAATTAAGAATAATTTTGGGTAATTAGTATGAATGACATTTTTAAATCTGTGGTTGAACAGAATCCTTTATCTATTTTAATTACCGATATTGGAGGGAGAATTAATTATGTAAATCCGAAGTTTACCGAATTAACAGGGTACAAGCCTGAGGAGGCAGCGGGGAAGACTCCTAATATCTTAAAATCGGGAGTGGTTGATCAGGAAGAATACAAATGTATATGGGAAACAGTACTTTCGGGGAAAGTCTGGAAAGGCGAAATAATAAATAAAAAAAAGAACGGTGAGCTTTACAATGAATTTGGAGTTATTTCACCGGTGATAGATGAGGAAGGTAATATTACTCAACTTATAATTCTTAAGGAGGATATTACTGCACTGCAAAGAATTGAAGAAGAACTCCACAATAATTATAATAGTCTTTCGGCGATGATGTCGTATTTATCCCACGAAATTAAATCTCCCTTATCCGCAATAAAGATACATATTGATACTCTTATTAGGAAATATGATGCGGATAGTCCCGTCAAATCAATCATTATCGGTTGTGCAGAGTGAAATTACCCGGCTTTTTAATCTGCTTAAGCATATTTTGGGCTATTCGGTACAGGGAGAATTGTCATTTTTAGAAATTGACCTTCCGGAATTTATTGAATGTATTAAAAACATTTTCATGCCTCAATTAAAGGAAAGAGGGATTAAATTTATCAATAATATTCAGAGTCATAAAATTTCAGGTGATGTTCAAAAGCTCAAATCGGTATTTATTCTTTTAATTGAAAACTCAATATCTGCGATTAATGAAAATGGTGTTATTGAAATTAGCTCTAACTATAATGATATGGATTCTTCAATCAATATCAGATGCAGCGGCTGCAGAGTTGAAGGTATAAAGGATATCTCTGCTCTCTTTTCTTCTGCCGGGATAGATGAATGCGGATTAGGTATGGCTATTGCACGGGAGATAATTGAAAGGCATAACGGGGAAATTAAATTCGTTACTTCGAAGCCGGATTTGATGAATTTCCAGGTAATTTTTAGTCATTCGATGGACAAATAATAGTCATTGGTCATTGGTCATTGGTCATTGGTCATTGGTCATTGGTCATTGGTCATTGAGTCATTGGTCATTGGTCATTGGTCATTAGTCATTGGTCATTGGTCAGGTCATTCGATGGTTATTATAGAACATTTTAATAAATAAAATGTTAAATTATATAAGGGTTAAAGGGAGAGTATTTTTGGAATGAAAAAATATTTTTTAGTTGTTTCAGTATTGTTTAATTTTTTATTTATTTTGGCTCTTATATTATATGTACATAAGAAAGGGGATTTTTCTTATATAGAGGAAAAATTCTTTGATTCTAATTCAAAAGACAAAGTAAAAACTAGTATTCTGAACCATAGAAATATTTATTCTCAGAGAGTAAGTCTATTTAAATTGTTACCTAAATCAAAAGATGATATTATTTTTATAGGAAATAGTATTACGAGCGGCTGCGAATGGAGTGAAATTTTAAATAATCTTAATGTAAAAAATAGAAGTATAGGAGGAGATAATACATCCGGAATATTAAATAGAATAGACGAAGTATTGGAGTCAAAACCACGTAAGATATTCATCATGGCTGGTATAAATGACCTTGATGAAAAAATCGAGAGCAATAAAATATTAAAGAATTATGTGGGCATGGTAAAACATATAAAATCATTATCCCCCGGAACTAAGATCTTTATACAAAGTATTTTACCTGTAAATGAAGGCTATAGTTATTATAAAATCAAAAATAAAAGCATCCTAAATTTAAATTTAGAAATTAAGAAATTGGCAGAGGAGAATGGAATAACTTACATTGATATATACTCACACCTTTTAGATCCCTCCGGTCAGCTTGACAAAAGATATACAAATGACGGTTTACATTTGCTTGGGGAAGGTTATCTGGTTTGGAAAGAAATAATTGAACAGTATGTTATCAATTAGTAGTTAGTAGGGAGTAGTTAGTAGGAGTATTGAGTAGTTAGTAGGGAGTAGTTAGTAGGGAGTAGTAGAAGTAGTAGTTAGTAGTTAATAGTCCCCTATAAGATTACAATGCCGCACGACAGGAATTACAATCCCGCAAGATGAAACGGTATTACGGTATTAAAAAATATTTTATGCGGCTAAAGCCTTGTTCTACATTTCTATTCATTAACAGTTCACTAAAGTGAACTGCAATGGATCTTTCTTTAATTGCTAAAGAGGTATTTAATAAACATTCGGGGAAGATTTATGGTTGTGTTATGATGGATTTACCGGCTGTCAGACGGCTGTCAGATGGCTGTCAGATTGATATTGGGGATAGTATTTTTTATTTTTGTCCGATTGATTTTTTCATGTCGATAATACTGCTTAGGGTTTAGTGTAAAGACTTTCATTAGGTTAAGAGCATATCTAAAGCTTCCAGAAATAAAAGATGATATTTTGGTATAAGCTGTATTCATCAGGCAAATGAAAAAATATTCAAATTTGTTATTTAAAAATAAAATAAAGGGATGAAATGGCAAAGGTTAAAAAAAATTTTTTGGGAGAGGTACGGGGAAAAGTCGGAGATGTTATATATAGAAAGAGAGGTAAGGTGGAATATGCATCTTCTGTACCAAAGAAGCGGGAATCATTTAGTCCTGCGGAAATAGAGAATCAAAATAAAATGAAAGCGGCGGGCAAATTTTCCCGTGTTGTTAAAGACATTGAAGTATTATTTAAAATATGGGATTCGGCAAAGATTAAGGACTACGAAGATTCACATCCGGTGAATAAGATAACCGGAATTAATTATAAGTATGTTTTACCAGGGAAAGTGACGGAAAATAATAAAATAACTCCGGGGGGATTCACTCTTGCGGTTAAAGGGGTTAGATGTTTAGATAGTAATATAGAAGTTAGGTTAAAAGAAGTGCCGCGAAAAAAAGCGAAGGAGAGAGTTTATTTTTATATTAATAACCTGGTTTCAAGAGCCAAAATCGGAAGAGTATAGCGATTATGCTATAGGAAGCATAATACAAGAGGCGAAAAAAATTGATAAAAAAATAATTTTTGAATTGGATGATGATATAAAGTTGAACGCAGTTAAATACATCGATAAGATTATTTATTTAGCGTTAGTTGTAGTTGATGAGGGGGAGAATGTTGTAAGGTGGTCATCGACGTTTGCGAAAAAGGTAGAATGAAGTGAGGAATAATGAGGGGGGGTTTTTTTACCACTAAGGCACTGAGGGACACTAAGGAAGCACTAAGGAGGGGATGGAGTAGTGGAGTTTTGGAGTAGTGTATGGGATAGTCATTCTATGTGGAGGATTTATTTCGCATATACGAATAGATATTTTGTTAATAAGGAGGAAAATATTTCACACCTACGGTGTTTATTTGATATTCTTTTAGATATTTGTTAATAATATTTCACCGCTCTGCGGTTAGGGGATTAGGAAAATGAGGTGGAATTTATTTCTTGAAGCCACTGGATAAATCTATTGGTTAATAATATAATAATGTCAGCTCATCAGTGTTCATATCTCAATGAATTTCAAGCCAGAAGGTT
This sequence comes from uncultured Ignavibacteriales bacterium, assembly GCA_963848195.1. Classification (GTDB taxonomy): domain Bacteria; phylum Bacteroidota; class Ignavibacteria; order Ignavibacteriales; family Ignavibacteriaceae; genus CAVQBP01. The sequence goes on from CAWKCY010000007.1 coordinate 369,081, forward strand.
ATAGTATATTAAAATTGTTCAAGATGTTCAAAAAATTTGTCTCTTCCATAATGTTCAATAAAGAACTTAATGGCGCTTTCAGTATCTTTAAGAGCCTCGGCATAAGTGTCACCTTCGCCTACAATAGCACCTCTTATAAAACCTAGCGGATAACCAACATAACCATCTTCATGATGTTCGATTACAATTTTAACACTATTCATTCTGAACCTCTTATCTTCAATTATTTTTTTTAAAAATATTATTAAACCTTTTTTGTTGGTTTGAAATTTAATTAAAAAATGAATTAAAATGAAGATATCAGATCTTCAGTAGATAAATATAAATCTCTATCCCTATAAGATTACAATCCCGCAAGCGGGACAGGAATTGCAATCCTGCAAGATGAAACGGTATTACGGTATTAAAAAATATTTTATGCGGCTAAAGCCTTGTTCTACATTTCTATTCATTAACAGTTCACTAAAGTGAACTGCAATGGGAAAATTACTTTTTGGTCAGCCCCGAAGACAAAATTAAGATTAACAATTAAAGCGTGATGACATCCAGCATCCAATATCTCCATAAATAATACTTATATTAAAGAATTTTTGCATTTTTATAGCACCAGAAAATTATAATAAAAGAGAGTTGTTATGGAAGATAATCTGATTCAAAGGATAACAATAAATCACGAAATATTCGGGGGTAAACCAATCCAACAATGAAAATTCCTTGTTGATTCATCATTATGTGAATTTCTCTTATCATTATAAACCTTATCTGGAAATATAGAGTACATACTTAGCTCAAAGTAATCAGAGCTTTATAATCAATTATTAAATGAATAAATTAATAAATAGATAATTAAGTTATTTTTCATCTCAAAACATAATCATTCAAACGGTGAATAGGTGAATATAGGAAACATAAATTCTGCTATAGATCAATTAAGAAAAAAGCTTATCATAAGATTCGGTGAAGAAATTAAACTATATTTATTCGGATCTGTAGCGCGAGGGGATTTTAATTCAGAATCTGATATTGATATCCTTGTGCTTCTTCCTTTTAATTTAACATATTCAGTTGAAGAAGAAATATTTAATGTAGCGTATGATATAGAATTAGAATATGATGTAATTTTTGGTATAATTGTATATTCTTCAAACTTCTGGTTCTCTCAAAAAGGTAGTATAATGCCTCTTTTTCAACATATACGGGAAGAAGGGAAAACTATATGAAGTATAATAAAGATTTACTATCATATAGAAGACAGAAGGCCAAAGATACTCTTACAGATGCAAAAATTTTATTGGATGCAAATAGTTTGAATTCGTCCGTAAATAGAATTTATTATTCATTATTTTACGCTGTTAGTGCTCTTCTTTATTTAAAAGGTTTATCATCCTCGAAGCATACAGGAATAAAAAGTCTCTTTAATGAACAGTTTGTAAAAACGGGATTAGTAGATGCTAAATTAGGCAGGTTCTTTCCGGCTTGAAATCCATGTTTGAGATATTGAACACTGAAAGTGTGATATTATTATAGATAAATGAATCGCTTTAACATCCAAAGGGGCTGACCATAAAGTAATTATTTTCTAAAAATGGCACGCAGATGACGCAGATTTTTACGGATTTTCACTGATTTTTAAATAGAAAATTACTTTTTGGTCAGCCCCGGAATTATATTCGGAAAAATGGGATGGCTTATGTATGCAGCTTACGCAAAATAAGGAGTGAAAAGATGACATCTTTAACATTAGCTTGTAAACCAAATAAAAGATAATTTTATCAAAGAGATTCGAGAATAATTAAGTACTATTTTAGGATTGAAAATTGAAGGAAATTTGATGGCTGAAACGAAGTATGAACATATATATATCGATGATAATGGAACGCCGTTTATTAAAGGTAAAAATGTAAAAATAATTGAAATTATTTCTGAGTACATTGCTTATGGTTGGAGTCCTGGCGCTAGAAGCAGAATTACTTAAGTTATCACCAAAAGAAAAAGCGTCTATTAGCTATAAACTTTTAGAGAGTCTCGAAAGTGATGAAACAGAAAATATAGATGAAATTTGGGTGAATGAAGCGTTAGACAGATACAACCAAATAGGTGATGCTAATAAAACACTTATTGATAGCGAGTTAGTAATAAAGGAAGCAAGATCAAAATACAAGTAAGAAATATTCTTTTTCATAGATTATTTATATACCTCATCCTGAGTTTTTTTATATCACCTCTTGGAGGTTTTGATTTTCGGTGTTTATAATTTGGCTATAATAATATCAGCCCTTCGGGCTTGAAACCAATCTTAAAAATGAACACTGAAAGTGTGATATTATAGGGATATACACACAATAGTCTGGCCGAATGGAGCTGATTTCTCCCCTGATAGTCTTTATAAAATCGGGAAACCGATTGCTGAAAAATCCCCTAAAAAATCACAATTTACTAAAGTAAGGGGTGAAAATCCGTTAAATCTGCGTCATCTGCGTGCCATTTCTTAAAAAACTTTTTGGTCTACCCCGGAATTATATTCGGAAAAATGGGATGGCTTATGTATGCAGCTTACGCAAAATAAGGAGTTAAAAGATGACATCTTTAACATTAGCTTGTAAACCAAAATAAAAGATAATTTTATCAAAGAGATTCGAGTATTTATTTTAGTGAGAAAAGATGTCATCTTTCAAAGCTGCGAATGGAAATGAGTTGTGCGACAGACTCCAAATCCATATTATGCAATATTCCATTCTAAATTTTTTGGTTCTGGCATTCCCAGCGTTATTGTATATTGCAATTGTAAAGCAGAATAATTATTTTTTTATAAGTTCTGAATCAGTCATTTATAAAGGAACTGTTTAAAGCTAAAGAACAGGAGAAAGTGAAAGATAATTTATCAATGCATTTCAAGGAGTAAAAGAATTATGCAAGCTTATGAATTTGAAAGTTCTGTAGATGAAAAAGGATATATGAAACTTCCCCCCCAGTTAATAAATCTGATACCCAAAAATAAAAATCTCAGGACAATGGTATTTATAGAAGATGAAGATAATTTATGGAAAAGTTTAGTAAAAGAACAATTTTTTGCAGGCTATTCAGATTTGGATTCAATTTATGATTCAGAGGAGAAATGAAACAATATAATTTTGGGGATATTGTTCTTCTTTCATTTCCGCTCACAAATTATAATGATGTTAAAAAACGACCTGCTTTGGTATTCTTTGATTTAGGCGATGATGATTTTTTAGTTGCGAGAATAACTACACAAATTTCAAAAGGCAAATATGATTATGAAATCTCTAATTGGAGAGAAAGCGGTCTCTTACGTCCATCGTATGTTAGATTAGATAAAATTGCTACATTAGACAAGTCCCTAATTTTTAAAAATTTAGGAATACTAAACGAAATGGAAAAATCAGAAGTCAAAAAAATAATTAAAATGATTTGTGATAGTATAGAATTTAATCAAAGATGAATTATCAAAATCCCTGAGAAAGAGTATCCAATCCAACCATCTTCAATTACAATTTCAACACTAGTCATTCTGAACCTCTTAAGGGGCTGACCATAAAGTAATTATTTTCTAAAAAATGGCACGCAGATGACGCAGATTTTAACGGATTTTCACTGATTTTTAAATAGAAAATTACTTTTTGGTCAGCCCACGAAATATTATTAGCAAAATATAAATACCCAATATTAAATAAACACCGTAGGTGTGAAATATTTTGAATACCAAGATAAAATCATTACAATCACACAAGATTAGATTAGAAGGGGAAGTGTGAAATTATTATAGATAAATGAATCGCTTTAACATCCAAAACCCCGAAGGGGTGAAATTATATTCGAAAAAATGACAATAAATTAAAAATTGATTTTAAGTTGTCAATCTTTGAAAAATAATATAGCACTCCGGAGTGCGGGTATTTTTGTTTTATCATTTTCTACAAATATATCGCTCCTCCGGAGCGAGGATTCTTCGAGGTTTTGGTTTTAAGTGTTAATAATTTGGCTATAATAAGATTAGTAAAATGAGGAGGAAAATATTTCACACCTACGGTGTTTGTTTGATATTCTTTTAGATATTTTGTTAATAATATATCACCGCTCTGCGGTTAGGAGATTAGTAAATGAGGTGGGGTTTATTTCTTGAAGCCAATGGATAAATCCAACGGCAATGGATAATTCACACGGGCTCTAAATCAAACCCGTTGGATAAATCCAACGGCAATGGATAATCACACGTTAGTAATAAAGGAAGCAAGATCAAAATACAAGTAAGAAATATTCTTTTTCATAGATTATTTATATACCTCATCCTGAGTTTTTTTATATCACCTCCTGGAGGTTTTGGTTTTCGGTGTTTATAATTTGGCTATAATAATATCAGCCCTTCGGGCTTGAAACCAATCTTAGAAATGAACACTGAAAGTGTGATATTATAGGGATATACACACAATAGTCTGGCCGAATGGAGCTGATTTCTCCCCTGATAGTCTTTATAAAATCGGGAAACCGATTGCTGAAAAATCCCCTAAAAAATCACAATTTACTAAAGTAAAATAGTATATCACCTCCGGCTCATGGACACCTGGAGTTTTCCCAGCGGAAATAATAACCATTCATGTAATAATTTATTAAATTAGCAAAGGAAAGATAGATATTTAATAAGGAGTTTGTATGTCTGAAATAATTATAAAATATCCGGCAGGATTTGAAAGTGCTATTCATCTCACAAAAGAAGAGCTTGAAGATCATATCAGGTTAATGGCGGCCTTAAAAATGTTTGAACTGGGAAAATTGTCTTCAGGGAAAGCGGCCGAATTTGTTGGAATATCCCGTGTAGAGTTTCTTGAAACTTGCGGAAAATATAAAGTGAGTATCTTTAATTATTCTGAAGATGAAATAGAAAAAGAATTAATACATGATATTGAGACATTAAAAAATGAATATTCATGTTAGTGGAACAATTGGATTGCTAGTTATAGCTAAAAATAAAAAACTAATTGAAAATATATCCGTAATTTTAAAATTGATGAGAGAAAAAGGTTATTGGTTTTCAGATGAGATAATCGAAACTGCCAAGAGATTAGGAGGAGAATAAAACAAAAAGTAAAATTTCTTAATCCATTGCAGTTCACTAAAGTGAACTGCAATGGATCTTTCTAACTGCGGAGCTGGTAACAAAGGGATCGTTACTAATGCTACATTTTTTTATATCACCTCTTCTAGGTTTTGGTTCTCCGGTGTTTATAAATTGGCTATAATTATCCAGCCCTTCGGGCTTGAAACCCATCTTTGAGATAAAGATAAACCGCATTCATTTAAAATATTTGCTATATTTGTATTATTAAAAGAATTTTGTCGATGTCAAAACTCTGTAACCAAACTATATTTAATTAGATGCGTATTAAAGAAAAAGATCTTCTGCAAATAAAAAGAATTGCAAAAGTTTATTTTGGTGATGATGTAAAAGTATATCTTTTCGGCAGTCGTGTAGACGATAAAAAACGAGGCGGCGATATTGATTTATATATAGAAACCGGATTAAAGGAAAATATAATTCAAAGAAAAATAAAAATGCTGGGTAAATTAGAAGAAATACTTGGTGAACAGAAAATTGATATTGTTATTAACACTTTCAGTTCAAATAAGCGCATATATCAAGATGCAAAGAATGAAGGTATTGCTCTTTGAGCAATAAAATATAATAATGAAAAAAAATAAGCATATTCTAGAAACCATTGTTAAAGAATGTACAACGCGATAAATATATCAGAGGGTTATAAACAAATATCAATATATTCTCCATTGGAGGTAATAAGTTATGAATAAAAAATTTGATTGTGTTGAAATGAAGCACCGAGCAGCCAGAATTATACAAAAAAAAATATCGAAATTAAATAGAGAAGAAGAATTAGAATATTGGAAAGCCCAGTCAAAGAAATTACATGAAGAACAAAAGAAGGTAATCAAGAAAGTAGTATCAAAAGTATAATAATAAACAAATAATTTGAATTCGTCTGTCATCTTGAATGAAGACAATTATTTTTACAATGCAAGTTTCAGGCATTTAATTAATTTCCAAAATAAAATATTTTTTATCAATGAAACGAGTAATTGAAGCTGAATATTATAAAGACTATAAAATAATTATTACTTTTAATAACGGTGTAAAGAAAATTACAATCCCTTCGGGCTTAACCCCATCTTTGAGATATTGAACATTAAAATTACAAAATTACATTCAAATTACATGATTAGATTACAATCCCGCAAGCGGGACGGGAATTACAATTCCGCAAGATAAAACGGTATTTAAAAAATATTTTATGCGGCTAAAGCCTTGTTCTACATTTCTATTCATTAACAGTTCACTAAAGTGAACTGCAATGGATCTTTCTTTAACTGCGGAGCTGGTAACAAAGGGACGGTCACTAACGCTAGTTTTTTTATGTCACCTCTTCGAGGTTTCGGTTCTCTGGTGTGAATTATTTGGCTATAATAATATCAGCCCTTCGGGCTTGAAAACCAGTTTTGCAGCGGAAATAATAATAACCATTCATGTAATAATTTATTATATTAAATTTATTATACTATAATTAATTTTTAAATGAGTAATCATGAGGAATTTATTGGACTCTATAGACACAAACTTGAGCATTGCCTTGCCTGTTCTAGAATCTAAACTGAAGGAATTATTCGGAAATAAACTTCGTAAAATTATACTTTATGGTTCTTATGTAAGGGGTAACTATGATAACGAATCAGATGTTGATATTTTTGCAATTGTTAATGTTAAAAACATCAGCAGATACAACAAAGCATTATCCCAGATTGAACTTGAACTGTTTAATAGATATGACTTTCTTTTTTCTATAATACTGGAAAGAGAAGATTACTTCTTAAAAAATTCCGATTTATTACCATTTTTTAGAACGATATCTGCTGAAGGTGTTGTAGTTTATGGATGATTATATTATTGATCTGATAAAATATAGATTAGAAAAGGCTTCGGATGAATTAGAATTAGGTGATTACTGCATAAAGGTAAATAAATTTTCTAAATCCTTGAATTGTTCATATTATGCAATATTCCATTCTGCAAGAGCCTTATAAAACCTAACGGATAACCAACATAACCATCTTCGTGATGTTCGATTACAATTTTAACACTATTCATTCTGAACCTCTTATCTTCAATTATTTTTTTTAAAAATATTATTAAACCATTTTTTGTTGGTTTGAAATTTACTTAAAAAACGAATTAAAATGAAGATATCAGATCTTCAGTAGATAAATCTCTATCCTTATAAGATTACAATCCCGCAAGCGGGACAGGAATTACAATCCCGCAAGCGGGACAGGAATTACAAGATTAAGATTTTATCCACAAGCGGGACGGGAATTGCAGAATTAACGCGGAGTTTTTTTATATCACCTCTTCGAGGTTTCGGTTCTCTGGGGTTTATAATTTGGCTATAATAATATCAGCCCTTCGGGCTTAAAGCCCATCTTCGAGATATTGAACACTGAAAGTGTGATATTATTATAGATAAATGAATCGCTTTAATATCCAAAACCCCGAAGGGGTGGAATATAAATACGGAAGAATGACAAATATAAAGATCCTTCTCTTGAGTTTATAATTTGGCTATAATAATGCCAGCCCTTCGGGCTTGAAAACCATTTTTGAGATGTTGTTAAAAAGATTGAAGCTTTAAATATTAATGTATTATATTTAAATAAATGATATAAAATAAGATTTAACTTAGATGCCTGAAATAAGTAGATTCTATGGTATAATAATAGCTATGTTTTGGGAAAGAGATACGGAACATCAACCCCTCATTTCCATGCAATATATAATGAATTTGATTGTAAGTATGAAATA
>CAWKCY010000008.1:0-7796 GCA_963848195.1 uncultured Ignavibacteriales bacterium
TAATAAATCTATTCAATATTAGTTTATATATATTGTTCTTTCAATAATATAGTTATATTAGAAATATTAAAAATATAATCTAATTAGGTAGAAAAAGGAAAATTCTTTTGAACATGACTCTGTTTATTATTATAATTGTTAAAGGAATTAGCTCTAATTAAGTTTATAATATTCAGAAAATTTTATTGCCAATAATGGCTAAACACATCCACGAATTCAGGGACCCAATTCATAATTTTATTCATGTCTCAACTGAAGAAAGAAAGGTTATAGATTCTTTAGCTTTTCAAAGATTACGACATATACACCAGTTAGCGACAACATATTATATTTATCCCTCAGCAACTCATAGGAGATTTGAGCATTCACTTGGGGTTATGGAACTTGCAGGAAGAGTTTTTGATATTATAACCGACCAGGAAAAGATTAAGCATGAATCCGTCCGTGAAATTCTGCCTTATCAAGATGATATGTATGAATGGAAAAAGATCGTGAAGATTGCGGCACTGCTTCATGATGTAGGCCATCTTCCTTTTTCTCATGCTGCTGAAGCAGAATTACTTCCAAAAGGATTTAATCATGAGAGACTTACTGCTGAACTTATTGAAAATTCTGATTTAACAAGAATAATAGAAGATTTGCGGCTTACACCAAAACTAATTGCTAAAATTGCCGTTGGACCAAAAGAGTATAAAGAAAATTCTTTTTCAATTTGGGAAGCTTTGCTTTCTGAAATCATTGTTGGGAATTCGTTTGGAGTGGATAGAATAGATTATTTATTAAGAGATTCTTATCATGTCGGAGTTGCATATGGGAAGTTTGATCACTATAGACTTCTAGAAACAATTAGAATCTTGCCTAAGAGTGAAGGAGCTGAATCCGGTCGATCTAATGAGCCTGTCATTGGTATTGAAGAAGGCGGAATTAATGTTGCGGAGTCTCTTTTGCTCGCAAGATATTTTATGTTTTCACAGGTTTATTTCCATCCTATAAGACGGGCATATGACACACATTTAAAAGATTTTTTATTAAATTGGCTTCCAAACAAAAAATTTTCTATTGGACCGGAAAACCATATTAAGATAACTGATAATGAAGTAAATGCAGGTATGCTTTCATCTTATTATGATACAAAAAGTCCTGCTCACAATGAAGCAAAAAGGATGATTGAAAGAAAACATTTCAAATTATTTTATTCGGGGAATCAAATCGATCTTGATAAAAATCCCAGAGCAACTGATCTTATTTTTGAAAAAGCAAAAGATGAATTTGGTTTTGAAAATATTAGACGTGATAGATATCCACCTAAAAAAGCAGCCGATGTTTTTCCTGTTTATTTAAGAGATGGCAGGATAGTCCCTTCAATTGAACGTTCATCCGTTCTTAACCAAATTCCGATTGCAAGCTTTGATTATTTATTTATCGAACCGGATTTGATAAAAAAAGCAGAAGATTGGAGGAACAGGGAACTAAGCAATATTCTCAAAATCTAAAACATAAAAATCTTTTAATAGGAGATTCATATGGATAATTTAATTCGATGGTCAATACTACTCGAGTTAATTTCTGAATTAAAAAAAGAAGGCAGCTGGTGTGGAGAAACCCACATTCAAAAATCCACATTCTTTCTAGAAGAAATGTTAAACGTACCATTAGAATTGGATTTCATAATGTATAAATATGGTCCATACTCTTTTGAGTTGAATGATGATCTTACAGCCTTACGTGCTTATCATTATCTATTTATTATTCCACAAGACCCTTATGGAGTTAGTTACTCCCTTAAAGATGAAGAGAATAAACTTAAAAAGTTTTATAAAAAAGATATTGAAAAATATTCTGATAAGATTTCTTCTGCAGCAAAATTCTTTGGTAAAAAGACTGTAGTTGAACTGGAAAAGTTGGCTGCTGCTTTTTTTGTTTACAAAAAAGAAAATGTAACAGAAACTAATCTGGTTGCAAAAAGATTACATGAGATAAAACCACATGTGTCTATTCAAGATGCGGAAAATGCAACGAAAGAAATTATACAGATTAAAGATACCATTTCAAATTAAAGATGAAAAATATTGCTAAAGTTATATTACAAGAGCGAATAACAATAATGTCTTAGCTTTGCAAAAAATTTGGAATAAATATTAAGAAAAAGGGGAAATGCCTAAATCTCTTATGTAAGATAAAATGAAAGAAAGAGAATTTTGAAAGTTATTGGCATACCAAATGACGAAAAATAAGGGGAAAATAGGTAGGTTAATATAGAAATTTGGAAATGAAAGTTAAGTTTTTTTCAGCTATCCTACTAAATTCATATACATTTCTTCACTTAGTTGACAATATTACTCATAATCATTGGCTTTACTTCAAATAAGAATTTAAAACATTAATTCAAACCTTTAAAACTTACTTAATAGCAAAGGGAATATAAGATGTAAAAACCTAAACATCATTTATCTTACCTTATTGTCAAAGTACAACTAATAAATAATTTGACTTACTTTAATTTTTTAAGTATGTTTATAACAAAAAAGTGAGAATATGGAAACATCAGTAATAACATCAAAAGGACAAATAGTGATTCCTGTAAAAATTCGAAGAAAATATGGAATGAAAAATGGGACGAAAGTGGCTTTTATTGAACAGGGTGATAAGCTTATAGTACAGCCATTGGATAAAGATTATTTCAATAAACTCGCAGGAATTCTTGACGAAAAAGGGAAAATGCTTAAATCTCTTATGGAAGAGAAAAGGAAAGAAAGAGAATTATGAAACTAATAGTTCTCGATAGTTATGCTTTAATAGCTTATCTTAATAAGGAAGAAGGATATAATAAAGTATCTGAAATTTTCGAGAATTGCTCAGCTATAGATGAATATGCACTTATGTGTGTTGTAAACTTTGGAGAAGTTTATTATCATGCTTTACGTGTCGGTGGTGAACCGAAAGCAAAATTATTCCTTGAAATTATAAAAGCGTTGCCAATTGAAATTATTGAGGCAGATATAAATCTAACTTTGCTAGCTGCAGAGATTAAAGCTTTTAATAAAATGTCCTATGCAGATGCTTATGCAGCTGCATTGACTAAATTAAAAAAAGCTATTCTAGTTACAGGAGATAAAGAGTTTAAAACCCTTGATAGTGAGATAAAAATTAATTGGATTTAAAAAAGATAAAGTATTTAAGGGAATTGGGTAAATCAATTTTGCGAAGAGATATCAAATAATCGATTCTAAGTCATAACTTCAGGTATTTATGTTTTGTTAAAAATTAATACTTGTGAATAAGTAAATAACTTTTTTCTCCAGATTAAAATTATATTTTAATTCAATGATTTTAATAATTATTAGTCCAACCAAATTGGAAAACTGAGAAGATAATGGCTGAGCTAAAAGAACTTCTTATCAAAGTTCTTGAAAATTATAAGAGGGAGGTTAAACTTCCTTTTCCGGGAAATGGCAATATGAAAAAGTTAATTGGGGTTGAACTTCCTGATAAATTAAAAACAATTATAATAGATACCAGGAAAATATTGCTATTTAAAGGAGGTATTGGGAAAGGACAGTGGGCAACTGTACCTTGGATTGCAGTCTTAGATAAAAATTTAACAACAACAGTTAGTAAAGGAGTATATATAGTATATTTATTTTGTGCGGATGGAAGTGGAGTATATCTAACGTTGAATCAGGGTACAGGAGGAATAAATGAAGCTCGAATTTTGCCAAACCATGAAATAACCAGGAATGAATACTTATCAAGGGCACATAGTTTAGATAATTTTAGTAAAGGAGTTCTAGAACCTAATAGCTTAAAGGGCAAAAAAAATCCCAGAGCTAAGGCTTATGAACAGGCAAGTATACTTTGGAAATACTATTCAATAGAAAATTTAAAAACAAAATTAGAAGAAGAAGTGCTTGAAAATGATCTTAAAGATTTACTAAAGATATATACCAACAAAGATATTCAAGAAAAAAAGGTCAATAATAATGTAAAATTTAATTATAACAATTTCTATGAAGAATTATTAAAGTCAAGATATAAATTTAATAAATATTTCGTTCTTAGGTTTATTTCTGCACTTTGTACTAAACCATTTTTAATCCTAACTGGTCTATCCGGTTCAGGTAAAACAAAATTAGCCCAGGCTTTTACATACTGGATAACTGAAAATGGAAAACAATATTGCTTAATACCTGTAGGGGCAGACTGGACAAATCGTGAACCGCTGTTAGGTTTTCCCAATTCTTTAGAGCCAGGTAAATATATTAAGCCTGAAAATCGTGTTATAGATCTTATAATAGAAGCTGGGAAGGAAGCGAATGCCGATAAACCTTTTTTTCTAATTCTTGATGAAATGAATTTAAGCCATGTAGAAAGATATTTTGCTGATTTTCTTAGTGTAATGGAATCAAATGAAAAAATCAGTCTTCATTCGGATATTGAATGGTTAGACAATGTTCCAGTAGATTTATCAGTTCCCAAAAATCTTTTCATTATCGGAACAGTTAATGTTGACGAAACAACATATATGTTCAGCCCTAAAGTATTAGACCGTGCTCATGTTATAGAATTCAGAGTTAATGAAGAAGAAATGGAAAATTTTCTTAAAGAACCTTTGAAACCTGAGTTAGAATTACTAAAGGGATTGGGAAAAGATATGGCTTCAGATTTTATTCGAAAATCCCAATCAGAAGTTTCTAATTTTGAAGAAATAGCTGATGTTCAAACAACTCTTATTCAGTTTTTTAAAGAACTCAAGAAAATAGGAGCTGAATTCGGATATCGAAGTGCATCAGAGATATACAGATTTGCAGGTATATTAAAAATGATTACTAAAGAAAATGGAAATGAATGGTCTATAGATGATATTATTGATGCCGCTGTTATACAAAAACTTCTTCCCAAGGTACACGGTTCACGAAGCAAATTGGAACCTATACTAAAAACCCTTGCTGAATTGTGTTTAATAGATAAAAATGATTTTAATTTAATTATAAAAGGAGATAACATTGATTTCGCAGATAAAACTAAGATCAAATATCCCCTAACTTTTGAAAAAATATTGAGAATGAGAACTAGAGTAATACAGGATGGATTTACAAGCTTTGCAGAAGCATAATCATAGCAGCTGCCATGCCGGATAAAATAGAACTTAATTTATTTTCTCAAAACCTTCAGCCCTTCAGCCTAAAAATAATATCAGAATCAAACGATAAAGAGACTTTATTTCAGATTGGCAGTCAAGAAGCTGCTGAAAATAGCGAAGCTGAAATTCAATTGTTAGAAGGCTGTTCGTATGAATATAAATTATCTCATAATTTTAATTTTAGGGATCTTTCAGGTATTATTAGACCTTCAAAACTAAATCCATCTTCAGGCCGGTTAACACCTGGTAATTACGTTGGGACCTTGACTTTAGATATTCTCGATGAATCAAGTTCTTTATCAATTCAATTTCAGCTTGAAGTCCGCTCAAATAAAATTCATTACCGTGAAGATTATAGATACATGCTTGAATATATCACAAAGAACTGCACAGATCTTTTGTTGAATCATAGCTCACCTGCAACACAAACCTTTACAATTGATTATTATAAAAATTCAGAAACTCTTTACCAGCGATTTGCCTTTGTTAAATCCATAATTGATTCTGATGAATTTAATGAGGCTGTTCATAGAATAATATCAAACCCTGTGAAAGGCTGGGAAAATATAGATGAAGAATCGGATATAAGAAGAATTAAAAAGTTAACTTCCTATCAATTGAGGCAGTTAGTCGCTCGGAAGGATAGAATAATTTTGCACGAAGAAAACTCTTTAAGAAAACATTTTAATTCCGTTCCCCGTGTTATAAGAATTACAAAAAAAATTGAAACAGTTGATGTTCCTGAAAATAGATTTATTAAATATGTATTAGAAATATTTTTTCAATTCATTTCAGAAGTAAGACATAATCTTGATATTGCAGGATGTCACTATAAAACTTATAATGAAACCTTAATACTTGAAGGAAAGTTAGGAAGTATTCTCAAACAAAGTATATTTAAAGGAATATCACATCCTGCAACACTGCCGTTAAACAGTCCTGTCCTTCAAAGAAGGGAAGGATACAGGGAAATTTTAAGAGTATGGCTGATCTTTGATCTTGCAGCTAAACTTTTCTGGAAGGGCGGTGAAAATGTTTACAATGCTGGTAAAAGAGATGTTGCTATTCTCTATGAATATTGGTTATTCTTTAGATTACTTGATATGCTTCAGGAAATCTATTCTATTAATCCCAAAGACGTTAATAATTTAATGGAACAAACTTCGGATGGATTAGGATTAAAACTTAAATCAGGGCAATATCTTCCGTTAAATGGTGTATATACAAAAGGAGGAAGAAATTTAAATGTTGAGTTCAGCTATAATAGGACATTTTCAGGGAAAAGTGATTACCCGAATGAAGGAAGCTGGGCTAGAAGTCTTAGGCCTGATTATACCCTAACATTATGGCCGGCTGATTTTTCACAGAAACAAGCAGAAGAAGAAGAACTAATAGTTCATATGCATTTTGATTCAAAATATAAAATTGAAAAGCTTACAGAAATCATAGGAAGAGATGATGAAAATTTAAATATTGAAAAAGAAGAGCAGCGTATTGGAACATATAAAAGAGCAGATCTTCTAAAAATGCATGCTTATAAAGATGCTATAAGAAGAACTGGAGGAGCATATGTACTTTATCCAGGTAATGATAGACCTGTTATTATGAAAGGTTTTCATGAAATAATTCCTGGCTTGGGTGCTTTCTGTATCCGGCCTTCCAAAAATGATGATGGAACCACAGAATTAAAATCATTTATAATAGAAATTACAAAACATTTAATTAATAGAGCTTCACAGCAGGAAAGAATTACCTATCATACCTTCGATATCCTCAAAAATAAAATTGAAAATAAAATATTTGAGCATTTACCTGAGAAGTATAATGGAACACGCGTAGCACATCCGGCAGAAATCTTTGTGCTGATAGGATACTGTAAAAATGAAGAACATTTTGAATGGATAGGGAAAAATGAATTATATAATTTTAGGATGAATAGCGGAAGAGGATCTCTAAGACTAAATCCGGAAGCAGCAGGGGCTGATTATATCCTTTTACATTCAAAAGGTTCTCTAGTTTCCAACGATATAAGAAGGATTAAAGAGAAAGGACCAAGAGTTTTTTCAAAAAAGAATTTATTAGAACTTAAATACCCTACTCCGCATCATAATAATTATTTAGTTTTTAAAATAGAAAAATTAAAAGAAGAAGCTTTCAAAACAATTAAATGGGATATTTCTCAGATAAAAGGATATAAATCCGGCCGGTCCTCCGGCTTGCCATTTTCAATATCGCTTTTAGAACTAATGAAAGTTAAAATTCTATCGTTCTGATTTTTCAAGCTAAATTTTCTAATTGTTTGTTTCCTCTGCTTCAATAGCCTCATTCATTGTTAATTCTATTTCATCTATTCTAAAATTAAAATCTGCTTTTTCCCTACCATTAGATATATCTTTGGGATTGCCAATAAAATATTCAGCTAGCCTTTTTGCCTTTTCTTCATTTTCTGTTTCGATTAAAATATTATACCCTCTGATTAAATTTACTCTATATATTTTCATAATAAATCTCTTAAAAATCATTCTTAAGATATATAATTAAAAAAATTTATAATAAAACAACTAATTCTAATAATGTTTTTTAGATCCAAAGGGAAGTGAATAATTTTGTCTCGACAATAAAGATCATCGTTTCTCATTTGAATAAAATCGCCTAC
>CAWKCY010000009.1:0-1035340 GCA_963848195.1 uncultured Ignavibacteriales bacterium
CTTGAATGGCATTCAAGAGGTCAGGAGTTCGATCCTCCTTAGCTCCACTTTATTTATCGTCAAATAATTCAGCTAAAGGCCTTCGCCAAATTCCCATACCAAATGTTCCGGCATATAAATATTTATCATCAGAAGTAATTGCATAAAAAAATATATCAGGTAGACCTGTGTTTATTTGCTTCCAGTTCTCTCCTTTATCGGATGAAAGAAATACCCATTTGAAGTTCCGGCAAATAAATTATTCCCGTCGCTGTATAGACACCAAATACCTTTATTAAATAAACCGTTATTTTTACTCCGCCAGTTCTTACCATTATCGTTTGATACTGCAATGCCTTTACCTGGAATTCCGGCGAATATTGTGCTATCGATTTTTGTAAATCCATAGACAGTAGATAATTTATCTGTCTTAATCCAGTCTTCACCGTTATTTGATGAAACGTAAATGCCGTCAGATGTTCCGATAATTAAATTAGAATTATTTTCAATTACAGAATGAATATACCTAGCACTCCCATCTAATCCATCATTTACCATAATCCAGCTCTCTCCATTATCTTCAGAACGGTACATCCCATCATCGTTAGTTGCCGCAAAAATGTAGTTATCTTTCACCATGATTTTATCTATGTGATTTCCTTTTAAGCCATTATTAGTTTCCTGCCAGCTTTTCCCTTTATCTAATGAACGAAATATACCCCCTAAATAAGTACCTGCAAAGAGAAGATTATTATATTCTATAATTGAGTTAACAACTTTATTGGTAAGACCTGAATTAATCCCGGTCCAATTTTTACCTTCGTTGTTTGAAATAAAGATTCCCGCACCGTTTGTTGCCGCAATTAAACTTGTATGGTTAATAGCTATAGATGTTATGCTGATGGAATCACTTATATTTAAATTTATTTGTTCCCAGTCTTCTGCGTTATCTTTGGAAATTAATATTCCGCCCTTTGTGCCGGCTATAATATTATTTCCTTCATTTATTAAACATGTTATAGCCTTTCCATTCAATACCCAATTTTCCTTACTCCATCTTGAACCCTTATCGGTTGAAATAAAACATCCGTTGTCAGTACCGGTAAATATCTTATTACCAAAAGAAAGAAAACAATAAATATTGGAAGATGGGATATTATTAGTTACGACTTTCCAGTTAGCACCTAAATTTTTAGAAATGTATATATCTCCCATATTAGTTCCGGCTAAAATAGTTAAACTGTCTACTTTCAGAAAAGTTTTAACCACACCGGTAAATGAACTAGGATTTGTCCATTGAGCATTAAGATTGATGAGAAATCCAATTACAAAGACAAAGATAATATGTAATTCTCTTTTACTTTTCATAGCATTCAATATAAAATGAGGATAATAGCAATTATAAATAATGTAAAAATATACCTTAATGTATATTGCAATGATAAGAAATATTCTTTCCCCTGTCACTGTAGTTTTTTCGCAGAATGTTCAGGCTGGAGGATACATTAATTAAAGTGTTTGAAATTTTTGAAGTTTGAAATTGTTATTAATTTGATATTTTCCATTTGTCGTTTGGAATTTTGTTGTTCGTTATCGTTCACTTATGTCCGCTGCTGAACATTATTTAACAATAACAATGTCGCTTTCAGAATCAATTTAAATAATTTATTCAGGCACACTTTTTGGTTTTATCATGTATGATTATCCTTAGCAAGAAAAACCTATATTAACCTCCAAAATAAATTTGCGAAAATATAAATAAGCATACAAGGATTACAATGTTAAAAAACTATTTGAAAATAACACTAAGAAATTTACGAAGGCATAAAATATTTTCTTTTATAAATATTTTCGGTTTGTCTGTCAGTCTTGCCTGCAGCGTATTGATCCTTCTTTTTGTAAAAAATGAATTCAGTTACGATTCCTTTCACAAAAATGCAGACAGGATTTACCGTATATCACTTTTTGAAAATTATGCTAAGGATGATCAACACTTTAATTCAATTACTCCAAGTGTACTCGGACCCTTACTAAAGAGTTATTATCCAGAAATCGAAAATTCTGTAAGAATTTCACAATTCTCTGGAAAGGTAACCTCCGGTTCAAAAACATTTATAGAAAAATATGAACTGGTTGACCCTGAGTTCTTTAAAATGTTTAACTTTCCATTACTGCAAGAGAATTCCAACAATGTGCTGAATGATCCGAATTCAGCCGTAATTACTGAATCATATGCAAAAAAATATTTCGGTAATAATGAACCGGTTGGCAAAACTATTTCAATTCAACTTGACAACAAGAGTGAGGATTTTCTTATAACCGGTATTGCACAAGATGTTCCTGAAAACTCCAGCATACAATTCAATATTTTAATTCCATACCAAAAAATTAAAGAACTTTATGGAGAGAGGGCATTAAATAGTTTAACCACGATATTTTGTGAGACTTATATATTTCTAAAGCCAGGTATAACAGTCAAATCGATGGAAACAAAAATGCCGGTCATGATTAAGTCGCTTCAAGGTGACAGATTTAAATCCGGTGCTTATAATCTATTGTTTCAGCCCATAAAAGATATTCACCTCGATACATCATATCCTGTTGGCTGGGAACCGATCAGCAGCCCGGTTTATTCGTATGCCTTGTCAATAATCGGATTTTTTATTTTACTCATTGCTGCAATAAATTTTGTAACATTATCAATTGGTAAATCAGTTTCACGTTCAAATGAAGTGGGAATAAGGAAAGTTGTCGGCGCAAGCAGGGGACAATTGATAACACAATATTGGGGAGAATCGCTCTCTGTTGTAATAATTTCTGCATTTGCCGGAATCTTAGTTGCCGAATTGTTATTGCCACTTTTTAATTCCCTTACCGGAAAACATTTAAAATTTACTTTCGAGCCAATAACGATGATAATTCTGCTGTCAATAGTGTTATTGACCGGATTATTATCGGGTATTTATCCAGCCGTTGTTTTATCATCCTTCAACCCGGTAAAGGCTTTAAAAGGTAAGTCTAATATCGGGATGAAATCATTTTTAAGGCAGTTCCTGGTAGGAGGACAATTTACTGTATCTGTTATTTTAATTGCTTCAACAATTGCGGTTTTCAATCAGCTTGAATTTGTGAAAAACAAGGACCTGGGATTTAATAAAGAAAATGTTCTGGTTATCCCGACAAAGCTTAATATGGTTGAAACCTTCAAAATTGCACAAATATTCAAAAATGATCTTAGTAAAAATAAAAATGTTATTGACATAGCAGCAGCCATAACACCAATGGGAGTGAGATGGAATATGATTGGGTTCAATAACCCTGGCGGTATATACAACCGTTTTTATCTAAACGTGGTGAACTATGACTATCTGAAAACAATGGGATTAATACTTATACGGGGCCGGGATTTTTCAAAAGACTTTGCTACGGATTTTGATCAGGCTGTAATTGTAAATGAAGCATTCATCAAACACTTTGGATTGGATAATGATTTGAGCGGCAAAATGCCCGGCAGTTTTGTAAATAATAAAATAATTGGCGTTGTAAAAAATTTTAATTATGAATCACTTCATTCAACTGTTAATCCTGCGGCTATCGCGCTGAGTTATAACAATATTTTTAGGTCTGCAAATGATATTGATACTAATATAGAGCCTAGATTATTATTAAGAATAAGATCGGATAACATAAGTTCCACAATATCGGAAATAGAAGCCAAATGGAAACAGCTTGTTCCCGGAATTACATTTAACAGCACCTTCCTTAAAGATAATATAGAGAAACAATACAGGACTGAAGAACAACTGACAACTATATGTTCTTTATCTTCAATTCTCTCAATATTAATAACCTGTCTGGGGCTTTTTGGTTTATCCATTCTTATTACATTACAAAAGACAAAAGAAATTGGTATAAGGCGCGTACTTGGTGCTTCTGCATTATCAATTTACGGAATGCTTTCGAAAGAATTTATGATGATTATGCTCGCTGCTTTACTATTCGGTATACCGGCAGGGTGGTACCTAATAAATAAATGGCTGAGTGAATTTGCTTACCGGATAAATGAGAGCGCATTAATATTCATTGCTGCCGGAATAATTACCATAATCATTGCTTCTATCACAATAAGTTTCCAGGTCATCAAAGCAGCTAATGTCACTCCCATTGATACTTTAAAGTATGAATAAAACACTATCTACCTCTCGCTGCATCTGAACTATTGACTTTCTTCTAAAACTTAAACTCGAGCTTAAACTTCAAGTATGGAGAAATGTACAAATTCAAAAATATCCCCCAAATAAACTTATTTGGAAGAATAATTAAAGTTATACCTGCTTTTTTTCGATAATAATAATATGTATTGTTTTAATTAAATAATTATCGGAATAAACAAAATATGAATCATATCAAAAATCTCAAGATATCTCAAAAGTTATGGTTATTGACAGCAATGGCTATGCTATGTTTTATTGGTTACGGGCTTTATTCTTACGATACGGTCGATACTGTAAAGATAAATAGTCCTTTATATGAAAAAATTGCCGATGGGAAAGACCTAATTGCAGATATATTACCTCCTCCGGAATATCTAATTGAGTATTATTTAACCATTCATCAAATGGCAGTTGAAGAACATTCCGGAGATGTCGAAGATCTTATTCAAAAAAGTGAAAGATTAAAAGAAGATTATCTAAAAAGACATGAATTTTGGCAGAATAAGCTTGAACCGGGTGAATTAAAAGATAAGTTAATTAAGGATTCCTATTTGCCCGCAATGGAATTATTTGATATTTGTGAGAAGCAATATTTTCCGGATATTAGAAACGGTAAGCTTGCAGAAGCAAAAATACTATTAAACACCTCGATCGAAAAAGCTTTTATGAATCATAAAGAAGCAATTAATATTACCGTTAATACAGCCGAATCCGTAAATAAAATGTGGGAGTCCAAAACCGAAAATATAATTAAAAATAGGACTATCATTATCTTTTTACTACTGTTTATATTGATGATTATATCAATTCTTGTTGCACGTTCAATAATCAACGGAATTAAAAATCCAATAAACAAATTAATAGGAATAGTTAATAACGTTGCTTCCGGCAATGAGGAATTACAAAATGCTGCTGTTTCTATTTCAAGAGGGGAAACTTCAGCTGAGCTATCTTCAAGCTCTATAGAAGTTGATATAAATACAAAAGATGAAATCGGTGAACTTGCCTCTTCGGTTAAAAGAATTGTTCTCTCCCAGGAAGAATTGAGAAGTTCTTTTAGCGGGCTAATTAATTCTATAAAGGGACTTTTAAATGAAACATTATCATTAACCGATTCGGCAATCAATGGAAATCTTGAGAGAAGAGGTGATGCTTCGAGATTTTCAGGAGAGTTTTCCAGTATAGTTACCGGTATTAATAAAACAATTGAAACTATAGTAAAAAATGTGCGTATTTATGAGGATGTTGTAGAAAAAATAGGGAAAGGTGATTTAACTGCACGGATGGAAGGGGAATATAAAGGAAACTTCAAAACACTTCAAACAAGATCAGACGAATTGAGAGTTTCTTTATCACAATTAATATCAAGGATAAAAGAAGCTGTGGGGTCTGCTGCTAACGCTGCTGTCGAAATCTCCAGTGCCGCTGAAGAGATGGCATCGAATGCTTCCGAACAATCTGCTCAAACAGGTGAAGTTGCAGCTGCAATTGAACAAATGACAAGCACAATTCTTGAAACTACAAGAAATGCAGGAACTGCTGCTGAGAATGCAAAAAAATCAGGCGGTATTGCTACTGAAGGCGCTAAAGTTGTTGAAGGTACTATTTTAGGAATTGAAAGAATTTCTGTAGTAGTAAAAAATGCTTCCGATATTGTTAAAAGACTAGGATCATCCAGTAATGAGATTGGAGAGATTATACAGGTAATTGATGATATTGCTGACCAAACTAATTTATTAGCACTGAATGCCGCAATCGAAGCCGCAAGAGCCGGGGAACAAGGCAGGGGATTTGCAGTTGTAGCTGATGAAGTCCGGAAGCTTGCCGAAAGAACTACAAAGGCTACAAAAGAAATAACCGTAATGATAAAACAAATTCAAGTTGATACAAAGGATGCGGTTGTTTCAATTGAAGAAGGCGAGAAAGAAGTACAGAACGGAATAAATTTATCGGAGAGATCAAAAAATTCATTAAAGGAAATAATTGATGCTTCGCTAAAAGTCGTTGACGACATAAACCAGGTTGCAAGCGCAAGTGAAGAACAATCGTCTACATCGGAAGAAATAAGCAGAAGTATTGAAACAATTTCGGGCGTAATTCAGCAGAGTGCTGCAGGTACACAGCAGGTTGCTAGATCAGCGGAAGCCTTAAATTTGCTCACGGAAAATCTTCAGGATTTAATCAGCAAATTTAAATTGACTGAAGGTCCGGAAGAAACTCATTATTCGATTCGTCAGAATGGAAAACTAGTTAAGGCATAAACTTATTAACAATGTAACAATATAACGTTGCAGTAGAGATTCCGGACTTGTATTAAGTATTAGTTCCCGGTTATCTCCATTTTAAGCCATTTTTCACAAGCTTCAGGCCATGATGATTCGGTGCTGCCTTGAATTCTGCCAAGCCCGTAACCATGTCCCCCTTTTTCATACAAATGAAGCTCGCATAGAATATTATATTTTTTGAGAGCAAGTGTATAAACAATACTATTTTGAACGGGAACAACATCGTCGTCAATTGATTGTACCAAAAATGCCGGAGGAGTATTCTTATTAACCTGCAATTCATTTGAATACAGTTTCACTATTTCAGGTCCCGGATTTTTTCCGAGTAAATTAATCCTTGACCCCATATGAGTGATGTTTGAATCCATCGTTATAACCGGGTAAATAAGAATCGAAAAATCGGGACGGGCGCTTGTTGTATCAATCGGTTCATATACTTTTTGATTATAATGTGTTACGGCTTTATAATCCGGGTTATACTTGCTTCCCGGTACTCCATCCTGCCACAGATCAATTACTTTAGTCTGTGCCGCCGTTACACTGAGAAAAAAAATTATAATTGCCAGTATATCTTTTACTTTAACCATTTGTTATTTATCCGTTATGTTATAAAAATTATTCTAACAGTTCTTTCGCTATTATTCCTACCTAGATGTCAGAAAAATAATTTTAAGCTTTATCATAATTCAAATTAAAATATACCCCATTAAAAAATTCCAGAAAACCTTTTCAAGTTATATCAACTAATTATCACTATTTCCATAAAGAATCAACCGAAGATTCCAACTTAGTCACCACAGGACAAAATTCACTTATTCCACCCTCACTTCTATGCAAGAATTTTGAAAATATTTCATTACTTTTGAACTAATCGATTGTCATTTTTGACACACATTTTCTACTCCCTTTTCGACACTAATTACAACTCCGTTCCACCTCCGGTACAACTCCAAGGTAACTCCAAGGTAACTCCAAGCAGACAGAACCCCATAAACGGGTAAAATATCACCCATTTTCATCATATCATTTTTCTAAGAATTGACAAAAATGTCACACAAAAAACTTCTTATTCAGTAAAATAAATATTATATGAAAAAATTAAATCCGTCACAAAAAGTCCTTTCATTCAATTCCCCAATTTAGATTCTCATAAAGAATGACAACCGAATGATAAAAAAAGACTATTGAATGATAACCGGATGACAACTTAAGGACCATTGATAACCCAAGAATAAAAGTTAATTTATTTTAAATAAAAATCATATGCAGCTCTAGCTATTTTTGCTATCGTTTCATCTCGTTTTTTTTCATTGTCCTTAGAATCTTTAATAAATACTACTACAATTATATGCTGTCCATTTGGAAGTGTAACGATTCCTGCATCATTTGTTGCCGCTGCAATACCTTTTTTATTTGTACCGGATGAGCCTGTCTTATGAGCGACAGTTGTTCCAGCCGGGAGCTGCCCCTTTATTCTTCCGGAACCTGTAATAGCTGCAGCCATAATATTCCTTAGAAAATTTCTGCTCGTTGATGAAAGAATGCTGTCCCGTACAAATTTAGTTAACAGTCGTGCCATAGCGGAAGGCGTAGTCCAGTTCTTATATTGAACATCCCAATCTTTGTGCATATCTTCTTCAGTTACTGCAATATTTATTTCTCTTATTCCAAGGCTATGGATATATTTATTAACTTTACTAGGTCCACCTTCAATCCGGAATAATATATCGCATCCATTGTTATCGCTTTCAGAAACTGTATAAGCCAATATTTCACTTAATGCAATGTCAACATTGCCGTTTGGATATTTTTCTCGTAAGGGACTCCATGTATCCGGAAGCAAATCTTTTTTACTGATATGAATCTTTTGATCGAGTGAAAGTATACCTTTATCAACATCGCTTAGAACAGCCAATGCTAGAGGGAATTTGAATACACTTTGCATAGGATAATGAATATCATTATTAAATGTAAGTGCATCAGGATTCTCATAAGTTCCGATAGCCGCTCCTATCGTTCCGCCGGCCTCTTTAATTATCTGCGAAATCCTTGATTTTAGCGAGTCATGTTGAGCAAAGATATTAAGGCAGAAAACGAACAGTATTAACAACCAAAAAATATTTTTACCATATATTGATTTCATTCTAATAGCCTTTTTCTAAATTAATTGTCCACAAAAGTTATGGAGAATCGGTATTTTAAGGGTAACATCTTTGTTTTTAAGATATTATCTTATTTAAAAAGATTATCTTTTTTATCCGCATTTTAATATTATCAATTTCAACTTAAATCGAAAATATTTAAGTTTCAATAAAATTCTTTACCGATGATGGAAGAGATAGTTGATCGGATACTTTTTAAATGAAACCAAAGTGATATGATATAATTTTATTTTACAAATTTAGAGTTTATAGAATGAAATCAAGAAATCAAATTCTAAAAGAAGCAGGTCATTTTATTATTGAATTGATTATTGTATTTATAGGAGTTTACCTTGCTTTTTTGCTTAGTGAACATAGATCAGATAGTGAAATTCAAAATAGACGTAAGCAGATGAGATCGGCATTATCTCAGGAAATAGGAGTATTTATAAACTCAACAGACACTATTACACCTTTCTTAGACTCACTATTAACTCAATGGCAAAATAAATATAAAGCAGGGGAAAGACCTATTCCTTTATATTTACAGTTTACCGGTGTTGATCTTCCCCCGAGAGGGATGTGGCAGGCTGTAGTATCTTCAGATGGTTTAGCCATCTTAAATGTGAAAACAATACAGAAGGCTTCGGATTTTTATAATTCGCTTGATGTGCTCGTTGATAAATACAAAACATTAAATGAATTTGCTGAAAGGGAAATATTGCCGAATGCAGAATATGGGCCGGATAAATTTTATAAAAAGGATAATAAACTAAAGCCTGAATTTAATGCATACATGCAGCGTGTGAAGGACTTAAGAGAGCTTCTTAATATAGTTAGAGCACGTGGCGTTGAAAGTAGAAAAATTCTTATAGAATAGTAATAAAGAAACAATGAAATACTTTACCAAAAATCAGAATTTAAAAGATGGCATCCTTTACTATTTTCTATCCAAAAGAGATGATTATTGAACTTATACCCAATAATAAATTAAAGGGTTAATCATTACAAAGATGCCATCTTTAAATATTTGTTTTTCTTATATCGGTATTCCAAAAGTAAATAAAATAAGAATAAAATTATTTTATATACATCATCTTTTTAGATACTGTAAATTCACCAGCGGTCATTCTGCATATATAGCTTCCGCTGCTTACCTTATTCCCATTTTGATCCCTACCATTCCAATTCAAAGTATGTATTCCCGTTTTTGCATTACCCGAAAAGAGTGTTGCTATTTCCTGTCCTATTATATCATAAACTTTAATCGTTACATATTCATCATTTGGAATAGAAAATTTTATAGAAGTTGCAGGATTAAACGGATTCGGGTAATTTTGACTTAAAGTATAGTCAAGCGGTACAGAGGGGTCTCCATACTGAATGTCCACTTCTACATTCTGCATTGCATTGTTGTTTTCATCGGCAACAATAACATTATCAACAACTATATCTTCAGGGTTAATATCAGATGCTGGAATAGATGCAATAATATATTCGCCTGCATCGAGTGTACCGCACTGATCATCATAGGATAATATTCTCAAGCATGAATTATTTTGAAAAAAATCTGCTTGATTAAATAATGATGTCAATTTAGTATTTTGAGAGATTGAAAGTCCGGCTTTACTTAATTCTATTTGAAGCCCCTTTATCTTCTTTGATGATTCGAGCCCCACGGATATCCCTTCATCTGTAAAATAAAATGTAACCTTCGCATTCATTCCCGGAGTTAATTTATGCATTTTGCTGCCTGCAAATTCAACAGGAGCATGGGCAGTTTTATATACCGGTGTATTATCAGGGTAAGCACCTGTAAGAACTATGTTCTGCAAAACAGCCAGATCAAGTACATCGATTATCCCGTCTCTAACAGGAAGTGGATCGCCGGAATTCCATGGAGATATATCTCCATTTATAAACTGGCTCGAGCTAAAATCTGCTCTCCCAAGTATGTTATCTACCATTAAAAGGATATCCAGAATATTAACCTGATCATCAAGATTGACATCTCCTAATAGCCCTTCACGCGTCCCATTAAAAATATTGATTGTTTCATCACCTCCTGCTGAAATACCGGCATCATTAACGGGAGCAACAGTAGCTCCGGTTAAGAAAGATATTTTGTTAAATGTCTGGGCGGTAATTCCCGATATACTCACAATATCATATGACAATTTAATTATTTCCTGACTTCCGGTATCGGACATGATTGCGTTTGAACTATTGCCTAGAATAACCACTTTAACCGTATCAATAGAAGAGCCATCAGGTAAAAAACTTCCATGATATATTTCATAATTAAAGTTAAACTGGCCTGCGGGTATTGCCGTACCTCTCGATACAGACCTTAAAATTAATCTACCGTTTGAATTACCAATAATAAGGTTAAACTGCAGAGCTTTTAAAGGCTGTCCTGAATATCCGCTTAAAATAATTGTATCCTGATTTGCAGTAGTTCCATCTAACAGATTTCTCACATTAGTTTTGAATTTCAATAAACCTTTTTGATCCTGAACTTTTCCCGCTCCGTCTACAGCTAATACTGCTGAACCTGATGGAGCATTATTTGTAAAATTTATTGTCCCGGTTTCATCTCCCTCTCCGGCTGGTCTAAATGTAATATTAAATATTCTGGTATTTCCAGGTGTTATTATAACCGGAAAATTGTTCTCCGAACATGTAAATGCAGGGTTTGAAGAAACAATATCAGAGATTTCAAGATTACCTGTCGTTCCCTGATTTTCAATTGTTACCGGGAGAGTCTTCGAAATCCCGGCTTTTACAGTATCAAAGTTCAAAGAAGATGGGGTCAAATTACAAGAAATTGAAGGAGTAGTGACGCTAATCTGAAAATCATCTACAGCTAATGCATCATCGTAAGAGTATACATCTTTATCTTCCCATTTTATCCAGAATGAAGAGCCTGGAAGAATTGATAATCCTGTTATAACAAAAGACATGACTCTCCGGTTCTCGGATAGATTGCCGTTTAATGCACCTATACTTGCACTTACATTTGGACTTATAAAGCTCAATTCATCTACCCTGGTCCAGTTTCCATCGGTAAGACTATCGGCATCGATGCTATACTTAAATATTAAACTATCTTTTCTGTCATTTTCTCCGAGACGCCATTGCTCCCCATAATAAGTTATATTCAGAATAGAAATTATTTCACCAGTATTATTAATAAAATTGGCTCCAAAAGTTGGAGAGAGTGAAATTGCTGCGATACTTCCAAGAGCTCTTTCAGTACTATCTTCCTCTCCCAAACTATAAGTGTTGCTGTTTTTTGAACTACCTGTTCCGGCGATATATTGGTCATCAGCAACTGTTCCGTTTTCAAGAAAATGCCATCCATCCGGCAAAACAGAAGAAGATCCGGAATCTACCAAAGTATTAAAATCTTGAGTATATATTGAATCTTTGGAAAGTGGAATTTGAGAAAATGCTGATGAACCGAATAAAAATAAGAAAGCTGTAATCAGCAATCCAAATGTTTTCATTGTACCCTCTTTATGTTGTTTTTATAGAAGATTGTTTAATAAAAGTGTTCAGAACAACCAAACACTTTTTTAAAAATCATAGATTCAAAGCATAGATCACTAATTGACTGGTACCTAAATATCAGAGCAAATATTGGAGTTGATTCTTTAAGATTTCTATAAATTAGAAAATGGCACCCCGCGCGGAGTTAAAAAAACCTCTCCTAATTAATTTAACGTTAAAACTAAGTTAGTATTTCTTTTTAAAAATATCAACATCAGAATTAATTTATTTAAAAATAAATTCTTTCATCATGCATATTGTTGAAATTCCAAACAGTAAAAAGTAAAATTTCTTTGTGGGTCTTAGATTCTTTGTGGCTTTGTGGCAAATAAATTATTTCTGATTACAAATTATTTGTATCTTTTCCAATACTTTATCTACAGAAAGCTGCAGCATGCATTCATGATGATAGGGGCATTTGAGGAGGTTACAAATAATACAGAATAGATCTTCTTTAATAACATAAGTTGAATTTTCAGAATACGGGCCATGAGCCTTTGGATCTGTAGGTCCGAATATACCAATCGTTGGAATGTTTAAAGCAGCTGCAATATGCATAGGCCCCGAGTCATTTGCTAAAATTATATTACAATTTTTAATAAAGCCGCTCATTTCGGATACTGTTGTTTTAGGAGCAAGAACAGAACCGGCCAGATTTTTTTTTATATAATTTGCATCTTTTTCATCTCCCGGACCCCAAAGAATTAGTATTTCAGAATTAAATTTACTTCCAATTTCTTTTCCAATTTCAACCCATTTGGAGGCATCGCACCTCTTAGATGGCCAGCCCCCGGAAGGGATAATCCCTGTAATCATTCTGTCCGGTGAGAAGTTTTTATTTATAAAATCTTTAGCGGATTTGTAATCCGACTCATTAACATAATAATGGATTTTTTTTGAGATGATTGGAACATCTATGGCTTTTAACAATTCAAGATTATGCTCTGCGGCGTGGTGTTCTCCTTTACTTGATGTAGCGAGAAGATTGTAAGCATATTTTCTTCCGCGATATGCAAAACCAACTCTATATTTTACTCCAGACAGAAAAGTTATTTGCGCACTTCTGGGATTTGACCAGAGATCAAGAATCATATCATATTTTTCTTTACGAATTTTTAGGGCAGCCTTAAGAGGGAATTCTTTTTTATCAATAGAAATTACTTTATTTATGAGGGGATTATTCTCAACTGCGGGTTTTGCAAAATGTTCTGTCAGGTAATCAATCTTTGCGGAAGGGAAGTAAGCGATTAAATTATCCAGAACAATTGTGGAAAGGACAATATCACCAATACCGCGAGGTTTAATGCAGAGGATTTTATGAATTTCTAAAAATCTTACCTTATCCATTCAATATTAACTTCTTTTCTTTTTTGAAGTGCCTCAAACTCGTGATGATCAGAAGTTAAAAGTACTGCTTTGTTCAATAATGCAAGAGATGCTGCCACCGAATAGTGCCGATGAATCTAATACAAAAGTTTCCGTTCTTCTAATTCCTTTTCTTCTTTTTTTAGATTAGAAAATTCTTTTGTCGAGACTTTACCTTTTAAAATTCCTTTTAACTTTTTTATTACTTCATCAGTATCGGAAATTTCGATACCGGTATTAGTTTTTCTAATTGTTAATTTTTCTCCTTTGAGATGTTCAAGGAATTCCTTTGGTAATTTTATATCTTTTTTATTTACAATTTTTGTTGTCATTTATAAACTTCTGCTTAATAAATTACAAATAGATAATCTAATGTCGAAGATTAAAATATTTAAAGATAAAATTCAACAAATTCCTAACGTAATTCTTACAACTTCCATATTAATCAAAACAATATAACAATAAAACGATTCATCAATTATAAAAATCCGTAATCCTTCAATTCTTTTAGTGTGCATCAAGCCAGTTATCTCCAACTCCCGTATCAACATCTACAGGAACATTTAATGGTAAAGCATTTGACATAAGCTCTTTAATTACCGGTCTTAATTCTTCGACTTCATCCTTGTGGGCATCAAATACAAGTTCATCATGAACCTGAAGTACCATTTTAGTCTTAGCTTTTCTTTTATTTAATTCATTAAAAATATTTATCATTGCGAGCTTTAATCATATCGGCAGCAGAGCCCTGTACTCTCATATTTATTGCAACCCGCTCTTCAAATTGTCTCACAACTCTGTTGCTGCTGTTAATATTCCTTAAAAATCTTCGTCGTCCCATCAAGGTTTCGGCAAAACCTTTCTCTTTTGCCATTAGTACAGATTCTTCCATAAAATTTTTAACATTTTTGAAAGAGTTAAAATAAGTTTCAATAATTTCCTTTGCATGCGCCTGCGAAACTCCTAATCTAGTTTTCAAACCGAAAGGGCCAATTCCATAAAGGATACCAAAATTAACTTCTTTTGCTTTTCTCCTCATATCGGAAGTAACCTCTTCGGGAGGAACCATAAAAACCAGAGAAGCAGTGCTGGTATGGATATCTTCTTTATTCTTAAATGATTTGGTTAAGCCCGGATCGCCCGAAATGCTCGCCATAATTCTTAATTCAATCTGGCTGTAGTCGGCACTTAAAATTAAATGATCTTTATCTCTTGGTACGAATGCCTTTCTTATTTCTTTTCCGAGATCCGTTCTAATAGGAATATTCTGAAGATTAGGATCATTGCTTGATAGCCTTCCGGTTGAAGCGACAGTCTGATTAAAATCAGTGTGTATTCTTCCCGTTGCAGGTTCAATTAGATGCGGCAAAGAATCAGTGTAAGTAGATTTTAATTTGGATACCTGTCTAAAGTCCAGGATCATTCCAATTACGGGATGTTCGCCTTTCAAACTCTCAAGGGATCTAGCGTCAGTTGAAAATCCGGTTTTTGTTTTCTTGCCTCTTCTTAATCCGAGTTTATTAAATAAAATTTCCTGAAGTTGTTTAGGAGAGTTAATATTGAATTCTTCACCGCAGCAGTCAAAAATCTGCCTTGTATAACTATCCATTGCGGTTTGAAGGTCTTCGCTTAGAATTCTTAACGCCTCTTTATCTATTTTAATTCCTTCTCTTTCCATATCTTCTAAAACAGGAATAAGAGGGAATTCAATTTCATATGCTACCCGTATCAGTTTTTCTTTTTCCAGTTCATTTTTCAGCTTTTTATATAACTTAAGAGTAATATCGGCATCTTCACACGAATAACATGAAATAGAATTAAGGTCGACATCAAATATTCTTGTTGAATCTTTTTTCTCTCCAATCAAATCGGATATCGGTATTGGTTTATAATTAAGATATTTCTGCGAAAGTTCGTCCATGCTATGTTTTTGATCCGGATCAATACAGTAGCTTGCGAGCATGGTATCGAAATATAAATTCTTAAGTTTAATTCCGAAATTCCGGAGTACGGCAATATCAAATTTCCCGTTCTGGCAGACTTTTTTTATTCCTGCATTTTCAAATAATGGTTTAAATATTCTTATAAAGTCTTTAAGAGGTAATCTGTCCGATAAATTTTTTTTGTATTTCCCCTTTTCGTCTGTATATGGATTAATGGCTACATAGAATCCTTCATTTTCCTTTGAAGAAAAAGAAGCTCCGGCTAGGTTTAATCTGTAATTATTTAAATCATCTGTCTCGGTATCAAAGACAAAAAGAGGTTCATTATTTAATATATTAACAAGTTCTTCAGCTTCTTTAACAGTTGTGATTAATTTATAATTAACTTTTTTCTCATCATAACCTTTCATCTCGGAAGACTGTTCTTCTTCAATAGTTTCCTGTTTACTCCACATCCCATAAATTGTTAAAAGTCTGCTGTATTGATTTTTAAATTCAAGTCTTATAAAAAGTTCGCGGAGTTTATCAAAATCAGGTTTTGTAAATTTTGCCGGTTCAAAATCAAATTCCAGAGGAACATCGCAATTTATAGTTGCTAGTATTTTTGAAATTACAGCATTTTTTTCACCATCTATTAATTTATTTCTTAAAGCTGGTTTATCTATCTCGTTTATATGTTCATAGATTCCTTCAATTGAACCGAATTGCTGAATAAGTGGTATTGCAGTCTTTGGACCAATACCTGCGATACCCGGAATATCGTCAGATTTGTCGCCGATTAAAGCTAAATAATCAATCATCTGTTTAGGTTCAAAGCCAAATTCCTCTTTAACCTTTTCGACATCATATGTAACAATTTCCTCGGCTGTTTTTCCCGGTCTTACTATTTTAATTTTATCGGTAACCAATTGATTGAAGTCTTTATCGGGAGTAATAACGTAGGATTCCAAACCATTTTTTTCAGCTATACATACCGCCGTCCCGATAATATCATCAGCTTCATATTTAGGCAATATATATATGGGTACGTTCATCGCTTCAATAATTTCTTTAATCGTTTCAATCTGGGGAATCATATCATCCGGCATTACTGAACGTGAAGCTTTATAACCGGCATATTGTTCATGCCGAAAAGTTTTGCCATGGGAGTCGAAAGCAACTGCAAGGTAGTCCGGTTTAGTATCTTCCAGAATTTTAAGGAGCTGGTTTAAGAAACCGTATACGGCAGAAGTCGGTTCACCTTTTGTCGTAATTAAAGGTCGGGTTATAAAAACAAAGTATGCCTTATAAGCAAGAGCCATTGCATCCACAATTACAAATTTTTTACTCATATAAGTAGATATTTAATAAGAAAATAGTTCTGTATATTGCAAATTTACGAATAAATATAGGAAGTAGCAGTATCCGTATGTAACGCGAAACTCCGTTTCGCAATGAGGTCTGTTCTTACTGAATACCCGGTAATCTTATAAATTTCAAAGTTCGAAATTCTGTTTATGATTAGGATAAACTTTAGAATTTGCGGAGTGAGGTTCACTTTCAAAATGAGCCTCACTTGACTTTATTGAACAATTTATAGATTTCTTGAAGAATCATCAGCTGAAGGTCCATAAATTGACGGAACCTTTCCGCCGGCTAATCGAATGTAAACCGACATTTGTCCCCTATGATGTATTTGATCAAAAAGCATCATAAGCATGAATTCATCCGCAGCAAATTTAACTCCCGCAAATTCAACCTGTTTACTCATTTCCGCATCAGTTAAGTTACTCAATCTATCAATAATCGTAGAAGATTGTTTCTCAAAATCTTCTATGAGAGTTTGCAGATTATCCGGTTTATAGCTCTGGAATATGGATTTATCAAGATTATCTCCAAATACATTTAATTCTATCAGGAACATCTCAAATACAAATGTGGACATTATACGATTCGCTGTTGACGAACGCTCATGCGGTGTAAAATCTAATTTATCCTCCGGGTATGAACGCATGACTTTAATGGTCGTCGCAAATTCTTTTCTAAATAATTTAATCAGATTATCATTTGTTATCATAGAGCCCTCCTTTTTTATTTCTCCAAAATTTAGAATTATTTCACTAATATCAAATGCTTTACATTCCTGTTATAAACCAATCATCTTATTTTCTATTTATAATAAGAATTAACCTCCTATAAAAGAACGAGATTGATTATTCCCTAACTTGCTCTTTTACCATGCATCAGCATATTGACTGCATCATCAAGTGAACCTGCTCTTATAACTTCTCCGGAATTAACAAAATAAATTTCGTCCGCGTTTTCGATTGTATTCAGCCGGTGTGCTATAATTACTTTAGTACTCGTTTTGGGTAATTTCTTTAAAATATCTTCAAGCAGCTGTTCAGTAACAGTATCTATGTTTGCTGTCGCTTCATCTAATATCAGAAGCTTAGGTTTTCGAAGGATTGTTCGTATGAACGCAATTAATTGCTGCTGACCCAGGCTTAGTCCGTGTCCCGATGTTTCTACCTTTGTATTAAGACCTGATTCGAATCTTTCAATTAAACTTGTCAGACTTGCATTTTTTAATATTTCCATTAATTGATCTTTAGAAAAGTTTCGATATTCACTATTACCATATAATATGTTTTCTTCAACCGTTCCGGTAAACAAGAATGGTTCTTGAAGAATAAAACCAATCTTTTCAGTTCTCTCTTCAGGAGTATAGCAGCGTATATCTTTACCATTTAGGAATACAGTTCCTTTTGTAGGATCATACAGCCTTGCAATTAATGAAGCAGTGGTAGTTTTCCCGCCTCCTGTTGGACCTACGAAAGCATATGTCTTTCCACTTTCGAGTTCAAAGTTTATATTATGCAGTACTTCACTACCATTAGGATAGGAAAAAGAAACATCCCGGAAAGAAATAATTGACGATTGGTTTTTTATTTTTTTCTCTTCAGTAAAAGGAATAACGGTAAGATTAGTTTCCAAATTAAATATTATAGAAATTCTATCCCATCCGGCTAATGCAACCTGAAAGTTAGCCCATAAAGAAGCAAGCTGTCTGAGTGGATTGTAAAAGCTTGTAATATATGCAAGAAAGCTGATTAAAAATCCTATTGTAAAATCTCCTACTGAAATCAGGTAAATACCGAATACCAGGACAATTATCTGTCCAATATTTGAAAAGAAACCATAAACAGGCATTAATAAATTGTTTGCCAAACCGGCAGATACAGCATTAGTATAGTTTTCCTTATTGGATTGATTAAATTTCTCCCTGAAATAATCTCTCCTGTTAAAGGCAACAATTACTTTGAAATTATTTAGACTCTCCTGAACGGCAGAACTTAAAATTCCATTACTTTTAAGACTGGCGTCATTTTTCCTCTTAATCCAGGGAGAGACAAAACGGGTAAAAAGCCAGATAACTACTGCAGGCGAGAGTGCTGCAGCTCCCAAAGGCAAATTTATTGACAATAAAAATATACCGGAGCCTATCATAATAAGAATAAACCGCAAGAACTGCATTAAAGATTGTGAAAAGAATTGGTTTATTTTATCTGTATCATTATTAATTCTGGATATTAAATCACCTGCTTTATTCTGGTTAAAAAAATCGACCGGCAGTTCTTGAAGCTTATTAAATAGTGAATTTCGGAGAGTAAATAGCATATCCTGACCAACAGTACCCATAAGTTTTGTCTGTATGTAACCTGCAATAAGAGATATCACGTACATTACCAACAAAATACCGCTGAAGATAAAAACTCCATGATATTGCTTTGTTCGTATATAATTATCAACTGTATATCCGATAATTACCGGGCTTAAAAGATTAAGTACTGCCGTAATGATCATGGCTATTGAAGCCATTATTAGAACTCTTTTTTCGGCAACTATTTGACTCAGGAGACTTTTTATTGCAGTAAAAGTAGAACCTTTACCCGCATCTTTGGATAATATATTAAGATTGTAATTCATAATGACTGGTGCTTCGCTGTGAGTTATAGATTTGAATATATTCGGGACAATTTTCGAGAAGATCCTCGTGCTTACCTATTGCAATTATTTCACCTTCCATTATCAAGATAATCCGGTCAAAGTTTTCTACCGGTCCAATTTTTTGAGTAACTGAGATCAGCGTAATACCTTTATAGCCGCCGGCTACATTTGATAAGATTTTCTTTTCAGTCTGGTAATCTACTCTAGCCGTAAAATCATCGAGTAATAAAATCTTAGGATTTAATGAAAGAGCACGTGCCAGCATAATACGCTGTTTCTGACCTCCTGAAAGGCTTGTACCCCTTTCAGAAACAATGGTATCGAGCTTATGAGGCAGAGAATCAACAAAATCTTTAAGTTCTGCAGTTTCTATAGCTTTAGATAATGATTCATCAGTTACGGTATTATTAAAAGCAATATTTTCTCTTAGACTCAGATTAAACATAATACTGTCCTGAAAAACGATACCAATCTGTTTATGAAACGGTTCTTTTTTATAATCTTCAATATTATGTCCGTCAATTTTAATAATCCCGGAATTTGGCTTAATCAACCCCGTCAATAAATAAAGAAGTTGCGTTTTACCGGCAGCTGTAGGTCCTATTATTGCAGTCCGCGATCCCTCTTTTATTGTAAAGGAAATGTTTTTAAGTATAGGTTTATTATTATACACTACATTTACGTTATCGAATTCAATATTTCCACGAAGAGGTAAATCAATGATTCCGGCATCAATTTTATCTTCAGCACTTAAAATCTTTTCTATTCTTTGATATGAAACCGAAGCTGTAGCAATTACATTACTCATAAAACCAATAATAATAATCGGAAAAATCAGGATTGTTATATAACTATTGAAAGCCGCAAAATTTCCCAGAGACATAGTTCCTGTAATTACAAAATGACCCCCCAGAGCTAATACCGAAAGGGTAGCCAGATTAGCTACAAAAGTAATTACGGGAATTAATGTTGCAAATAATTTGATAATTGAAATTCCTATATTTTTAGCTTCTGCACTTGCATCAAGGAATTTCTGATATTCTGCATTTTGTGAATTAATTACACGTATTACAGCGGCGCCTAAAATGCTTTCGTTAATAACTTTATTTAACCAGTCTATTACTTCCCGGCCCCTTCTGAAGAGTATCCTAACCTTTTTTAAAACAATAAAAAAAGTTCCGCCAATAATGGGTATTATAGCAATAACGGTTAACGCCAGCTCCCAGTTAATAGTTAGTAAAAGTATAATAGTTCCTATTATTACAAACAATGAAGAAACTATTGAAGAAATTGCCTGGGAAATAAACGTTTTAACAGAATCAATATCCGACGTCAGGTTTGTTAATAGTACTGATGGATTCGATTCCTGAATAAAACTATAACTCTGACCGGATATTTTATCGGAAAGTTTTTCTCTTAAATCTTTTGCTACCCGTTCGGAAGTATAAGTTTGAACTATGCTCTGAAGATATGTGAAAATAAATATTATTAAAGATGCAGATAAAAACTCAATTGCAACTGTTTTGAAAACATAACTTCCGCCGGTAAAAGAATCGATCCCGTGAGAGATAATCTTCGGGATAATAAGGTTAATCCCATTGGCGATAAGTACTAAAAATATTAGCAATGAAATCATCTTACTATACGGCTTAATTAAAGATGTAAGCTTCGGCTTTACTGGTTTTCCTTCAATCTTATTTTTTTTGATGCTTTTCATTATTATTTTTTATTTTGAATGGCAAAATTAAGAAAATATCTTAAGTTAATTGATGAACTAATTAATGCATTTATTCAATGGTCTTTCAATTGTCATTCAATGGTCAAGTTGATAGCCTTTTGGAAATGGTTACAAATATTCATCTTTTTTTATTAACCCCGGGATTGATCCCGGGGGTTAATGCAAACCAAAAGCTTGATATTTAACTGTTTTAATTTATCTACTGAAGGTAGACAGTTTTCATTTTAAACGGTCAATTTAAGTAATTAAAATAATCTTCCTTTATTATGTAGAGACGTATTTGAGTTTGGAATATTTTAAATACTCTTGGATTACTACAACTATAATTATAAGGGAAGCTCTCTTAGAGATAATCCAAACATCCTGGGTTTAGGAAAACCTCGGAGGTTTCCTTGAATTAAATTTTGTATTGTTATTACAAAACTTTTCTTAAATTTAATGCCATAATAGCTATATTTGGGTGAGATCATTTCAAAGGTGTTCTATGTTCCGCAAATTCAATCTTCTATTATTAGTTCTAACTTTTATAATTTATTACCATTATTATATTTTCGGTCAATCGAAAGAATCAGGAGAAGGTTTGAAAATTAATGATGAGGGATATTATGAAGTTCCCGGACTTAATATTATGGTATTTAGTGATTTTTATCCCGAAGGTCATCAGGGAGGTCTAACTATTGTTCAATTTGGAAACAGGGTTGCTGCTAACGGGGACATTAGACTTGAACCAACACCCGGGCAATGGTCTCCGGTTCCTAAAGTTGGAGATAGAAAGATTGATAAAGATAAAGGAATGATAACAGTTAATTTATCATATCCTGATTCCAGTAAAGATGAAAAGGGTTTTAATCCGATAATTTATCCTTCTTTAACATTCAATTATACCATAAAAACTGAAGCAGATGGTAAAAGCATTAAAGTAATTGTAGATCTTGATAAAGCTCTGCCTGATAAATGGGCAAATCAGGTAGGATTTAATATGGAATTGTTTCCCGGCCAATATTTTGGTGAACATTACCTAATGGATGGTAAATCGGGAATATTTCCACGTCAGGCAAACGGTCCAATGGTATTTGATCATGATCATAATCTTCAGATTACACCTTTAGCTGCAGGGAAAGAGTTTATTGCAGTGCCGGGAAATAATAGAAAAGAAATAAAATTTGTAAGTAAAAAAAGTGATCTGCAATTAATTGACGGTAGAGGTTTGCACAATAACGGCTGGTTTATTTTGCGTTCAACAATTCCGGCAGGTGTTCAAAAAAATGCAATAGAATGGGTTATAAGTCCGGTAATTGATACAACATGGAGATATAAACCTGTTATCCAGGTTTCAGAGGTAGGATATCATCCGAAACAGACTAAGTTTGCAGTTATTGAATTGGATAAGTTAACAGAGAATTTTAAATCAATTCAACTAATAAAAATTGATCCTGATTCGTTGATAGTTGTTAAATCAGTCAAAGAACCGAAAAAATGGGGTAATTTTTTACGTTATACATATTTGCGGTTTGATTTCAGCGGCATAACTGATGAAGGTTTATACGAAATAAAATATGGAGATATAGAATCAAATAAGTTTGAAATAAAAAATGATGTTTATTCCAGACATGTCTGGCAGCCAACATTAGAATATTTTCTGCCTATTCAGATGTGCCACATGAGAGTAGAAGAAAAATATAGAGTATGGCATGGACTGTGTCATATGGATGATGCGGTAATGGCTCCTGTAAATCAGGATCACTTTGATGGTTATGCACAGGGTTCTTCCACATTATCAAAATATAAATCAGGTGAGCACATAACCGGATTAAATATTGGGGGATGGCATGATGCCGGTGATTATGATTTGAGAGTAGAGTCTCAAGCGGGAACGGTTTATAAGCTTTCATTAGCTTACGAACTATTTAAAGATGATTATGACGGGACATCAATTAACCAGGATAACAAGATTTGTTGAAATACATCAGCCTGATGGGAAACCGGATATCCTTCAACAAATAGAGCATGGGTTATTA
The DNA here is from genome assembly GCA_963848195.1 of uncultured Ignavibacteriales bacterium. Classification (GTDB taxonomy): domain Bacteria; phylum Bacteroidota; class Ignavibacteria; order Ignavibacteriales; family Ignavibacteriaceae; genus CAVQBP01. The sequence goes on from CAWKCY010000009.1 coordinate 23,226, forward strand.
TCCATAATCGGAGGATATGAATCGCTTGGACGTTTATATAGAGGTATCCAGGAAGCGACGCTACACCAGTATGTGTTATTAGGTGAAGCTTCAAATGCTACTGATAATTTTGTTTATAAAAAGGGTGAAAATGATCCGATCCTAAATAAGCCTCTGCCTGAGGATGACAGGATGGTTTTTACCGAAATAAATCCCCTTAGAGAGCTCTATACTTCACAGGTATTGGCATCTGCCTACCGCGTAATGAAAAATTTTAATCCTGAATTATCGGTGAAATGTTTAAGAATTTCTGAAGAGCTTTATAAAAATAATTTCCAGGCGGATGCTAAAGATAAAGTCAATGCTGCTGCAGAATTATATTTAACAACGTCGGATAAGGAATATGAGAAGTTTCTTCTGGAAAACCAGGATTTAATAACAGATGATATATTGCATTACGGTCTTGTTATAGGCAGAGTTGTGAAAAAAATAAATGATGAAAGTTTCACAAAAAGGATTCAAAATGCGGTTATTTCAGCTTATAAAAAAGTAGAGGAACTGCAAAAGGATAATCCATACGGAATTCCTTACAAACCCTACATATGGGGGGCAGGATGGCAGATCCAATCTTTCGGCGTTACGCAATTATTACTTCATATGGATTTTCCGGAAATATTTCCAGCCGAATTCGCATTTAACGCATTGAATTTTGTTTTGGGATGCCATCCCGGAGATAATACCGAATCTTTTGCTTCCGGTATAGGAACTAATTCTTTAACTGTAGCTTACGGATTTAATAGGGCAGATTGGACTTATATACCGGGAGGTGTTGCAAGCGGAACTGCATTGATACGTCCGGATTTACCTGAATTGAAACACTGGCCTTATTTCTGGCAGCAGACTGAATATGTAATGGGCGGTGGAGCTACCGATTTTATGCTGCTGGCATTAGCTGCTGACAACCTATTTAATAAATAGAGTAGAAATACCCAGATAAATTTTGGGGATGAAGTTAAATTTTTTAAAGTCTGTTTTCAATGGTACAACAGAAATTCACTGATGCATCAGATGAACAATTAATAAAAGCAATTATTAATAGTGATCATGAGGCTTTTAAAAATTTATATTATAAATATTTCCCATTGCTAATCCGTTTTGCCTGTTATCACCTGCATTCTAAAGATACAGCTCGAGATCTTGTTCAAGAAATATTTTTCCGGGTGTGGATAAACAGACAAAAGCTTGACCCTTCTAAGTCTATTAAATCTTATCTTTATACTTCATTAAACAATTTGATAATTAATCATTCGAGATTAAGTTTTTCCAAAACAAGATCACTTGATGATTTAAGAGGGAAAAATCTAAGGGATGAAAGTTCTACGGATTTTAATATTGATATTCATACGGCAGTTCAGAAGTTACCGGAAAAACTTAAAACTGTTTATACGTTAAGCAGGGTAGAAGGGTATAAATACTCAGAAATTGCTGAAATATGTGAAATATCAATAAAGGCGGTGGAAAAAAGGATGAATAAGGCTTTTCAAATATTAAGAAAGGTTTTTGAGTAGGGAAATTACAAAATTACAAATTAAGTTATAAGTAGGGTTTTTCTTTATTCAACTGTATTATTATTTAAGAAGGAAATTTTATGAATATCGATCAATATAAAGAACTTTGTATAAAAAAAATTACGGGAAATATTTCTGAAGAAGAGAAACTGATGCTTGAGAGCTGGCTGACTCTTTCTAATGAAAATGAAAAAGAATATAGAAAGTTAAAAGAAATATGGAATGCTTCGGAAGGGCATGACTTTTCAGGTTCGGTTGATGCAGATATTGAATGGATTAAATTAAATGAGAAATTAAGGATATTTGAAAATAATAAAAGAGTTAAGGAATCATTTTTTAAGCAAATATTTCCGGCTTTCCCAAAATTAAAACCAATACTTATAACATTTTCTATTTTATTATTAGCTCTAATAGGAATTTATTTATTTAATAGGAATGTACCTGAATCTCAATTAAATCTCATTACTACGGCAAATAAAGAACAAAAAAACATACAACTGCCTGACGGTTCAATTGTGTATTTGAATAGCAGTAGCAGTATCGAATTCCTTTCACAAAGTAACGGTTCTAATAACATATTTAAAAATGAAGAACGTAGGGTAAAGCTTAGAGGTGAAGCTTATTTCTCAGTAACCAGGAATAATCACCCATTCACTATTACGACTGAAAATGCAGTAATAACTGTCTTGGGAACTAAATTTGATGTTATATCAAGTGATAGAAGAACCAGAGTTGTAGTCAAAGAAGGTAATGTAAAAGTAGAACAAAAAAAGGTTGTTAAAAGTGTTTATCTCTCTAAAAATCAATTGAGTACTGTTGTTAAAAATTCCGAACCTTCTCAACCTGAGAATGTTGACCCGGGATATTTTCTTGGGTGGATGAATGGGAACCTTGTATTTTATCGAACACCGCTCAATGAAATTAAACAGGAATTTGAAAAATTTTATAATATTAGGGTTACAGTTTCTGATGATAGCTTAGATAAATTAACTTTAACCGGTTCATTTAAGAATAGCAGTGCAGATAGTTCATTATCAATGGTATGTCTGGCTTTGGGTTTAGATTTTCAAAAACAAAACGGCAGTTATATTATAAAAACAAAAAAATAACCTATTAAAACATTTAATTTACAGGCTTAAGAGGTCTAATTATCGGTTAACCTTGTTAACCGGGGAGGTTTAAGTCATGAAAAAGATAATATGTTCTAGTGTTTTTTTTCTAATTCTTTTCTTTTTTGGTTGTACACACTATCTGGAAGATAACGGGAGCTTTACTCCGCCTACTTTAAAAAGTGAACCTAGATTATTTTATCCCAAAGCCGCTTTGGAAAATTCCTTTTCAGGTACACCAAGAGTAATACTTTATATAACCAAAGAAGGAAAAGTTGATAAGGCATCTATCATAAAATCATCTGGAATAGGTGTTTTAGATAGTGCAGCTGTTGAATATTGTAGGAATTTTATTTTTAATCCTGCCGAAATAAATGGAAAACCGATTAATGCAAGAATGGCTCTTGATTTAAAGTTTCAATTTTCAAACCAGAACTGGGATGCCGGTAATTATGTTCGTGACGTGAATGATTTATATGACCAGCTTGCAACGGCAGATAGTGAAGAAAAAGAGGATATAGAGGCGGAAATTTTTAAAAAGCATAATGAATTTACAGGTAAAATGAAGGACATAGTCAATTATAACAATTATATCGGAATGGTTATTCTACCAGTCATTTATTCTGAATGGAAAAATGATTGGGATTCTTGGCCTTTATCTTTTATGCTTTATCATGATTTTATTCAGCGGTTCCCTGACTATAAAAATATTGAGGCAGTAAAGAAAGAACTACGAAATTCTTTAAGTAATGATATACAGTATATAAAAATTACGCCTGTTAAAAGCAGAGTCTCCCAGATAGAAAAAGAGATTTTGCTTTCAAAGATAAAAAAACTGGTTGAAAACAAATATCCTGAGATGATTGACGATATCGGGCTGGAAATAAAGAACGATACGTTATCTGTGCTGTAAGAATTAAGTTAGATGTTTATGAGATGGATTTTACTGATCAGTGTTATATTTCTATTGTCTCCATATAATCAGTCGAAGACTGTTCCTGAAGAAAAGAAAGTATTTCTAAACTGCCGGGAGCAGTCTCTACGTTCTGTAATTGATGATATTAGAATTCAAACAGGAGTGAATTTTATATATCAGGACGACCTGGTTAATAATATAAAAATTACTTGCATAATTAAAGGTATTCCGATTGAAGATGTGCTAAAAAAAATACTTGAAGGGCTGAATATTTCATATAAAAAATTTGGCGACAGTTTTCAAAACGGAAGTACCTTTGTACTTTTTAATGAAAGAAAGCCCCTTAAGACAAGCTATAAAGCAATTATTATTAATCAAAAAACTGCAGATGCTGACACTGTAATTTCTTTTGAAAATCCAAAGCTAATTTCAAAAAATACTCCTATTTATCCAGTAGAAGCGGCAAAAAATAATATTGAGGGGAAAGTAAAATTGAAGTTTCTTATTAACAAAGAAGGGATTATATACAAGATCATTATTCAGGAATCATCCGGTTCTGAAATACTTGATTCTGCCGCGGCAGATTATATAAATAATCTCAAGTTCATTCCTGCAAAAACTAATGGTATACCACGAAGTGTCTGGATGTCTATCGTGTTGAGATATATGGTTGTGGGGATGGAGTGATGGAAAGATGGACTATTGGATTCTTGAATTAAATCTTAGAAAAGATCTATTAGATGAATGAATGGATGTTATTAGCCCCTCCTACTTTTGCCGGTACTTTGTTAAGAATATAATATTAATAACATTATTAATATTTCGTACACTCATTTATTTCACGTATATTACATATCATTATCTATTTAATAAACAATGCAGTGAATAATTAAGCCGGGAAATTATTTGAAAATCACAAAACAGTTCACAACTCGAGATGGAAAGTCACTTGAGCAATATTTTAGCGAAATTAGTAAAGTTGATTTGTTAACGCCGGAGGCGGAAATGGCGCTAGCAATAAAAATTAAAAATGGCGATGAGGATGCAAGAGATAAGTTGATAAAAGCTAATTTACGATTTGTTGTTTCTGTTGCAAAACAATACCAGAACCAGGGACTTTCGCTTTTGGATTTAATAAATGAGGGGAATATGGGTTTAATTAGAGCCACGCAAAGTTTTGATGTTACACGCGGATTTAAATTCATTTCATATGCGGTATGGTGGATAAGGCAAAGCGTTACTCAAGCCATAATAAATCAATCAAGAATAGTTCATTTACCCTTAAATATAGTAGGGAATATTACTAAAATAAATAGGGCATCAAAAGATTTCGAGGATGAATATGACAGAAAACCTAATAACCAGGAGCTAGCATCTATTCTTGGTTTATCAGTTGATGCCGTAAATAATGCAATGAAGGTTTCCGGTGCCAATTTTTCGATAGATGCCCCGCTCAGAAATGATGATGGTTACAAAAAAAATACACTTGATATATTACCTGATAATAATCAGCCTTCACCCGATGAAAATTTAACTAAAGAATCTCTTTCACAAGAGATAGAATATATGCTTTCTCTTCTCACTGATAGAGAAGCGAAAGTGCTAATGATGATCTTTGGGATCGGTGAAGAAAATAAATCAACTCTTGAGGAAATAGGGAAGAATTTTAATCTGACAAGAGAACGAATAAGACAAATCAAAGAAAAAGCTTTGAAAAAATTAAGAAACTCCAGAAAAGCCAATAAGTTATATATTTATCTGGGATAGAAATTACTGCTCAAGAAATCCATGCTTTTTCTGACTTTTCTTTTCTCTTTTCGCCGCTTTTTTTTCTTTCATTGTTTTGGCAGCTTCCTTTTTAGAACTTTTCTTAGTGTCGCGGGCTTTACTCATATTTTCTCCTTTATCAGTTTTATTAAAAAATTTTTAATTAGTTATTGAAATATCTTTAATCATTTTTTTTAAAGTCCTGGTAGAATATGAATAGTTTGCAACCTCCAGGCGAGTATGCAGTGCCAATTTTTCCATTATATTATGAATATGACTTTTTATAGTAAATGTTGAAACATGCAGTTCTTGCCCTATTTCTTTATTACTAAAACCATCGGCAATTAGTCCTATAACTTCCTTTTCCCGTTTAGTCATACGAACGGCTTGATTCAATTTAATTTTCCCACCTTTAAGTGCATGTTCTACAATTTTGGAAAAAAGAGAGCCGTTATGGTCAGGGGGCATTACAGCTATGCCCTCGGAAACTGTTCGGATTGTTGAAAGAAAATCTTCAAGTGAAGCATCTTTAAGTATAAAACCTGAAGCACCGGCATTAATAAATAGACTTATATCTCCGGGTACAGGAGCAAGATCCATTACAATTATCTTTGCTCCCGGAAAATCTTTTTTTACAACCTCAACTATATTCAAGCTATTCTGATTCCGCAATCCTAAGTCTAAAAGGATTATATTTGGCTTTAGTTGCTGAATTTTTATGACCGCATTTCCATTATTTCCCGAAGCTGCAATAATTTTGAAATCCTTCTGATTTTTAAGCATTGCAGTAATACCATCGCGCAGCAGCCGGTTATCTTCTATTATTAACAACCTAATTTTTTTCATAATAAAATAATAATAATTGATAACAGCTGAATCAATAGAGCAAAAGGATGAAAAAGGGATTAATTTTAGGTCCTCTTAATATTTATTTTTATTCCCATGTCAGACATAGTTATACTTCCTGTTAAATATCTTTGTTATACGTCACTTGAGATTTTTCTGAAATGAAATCCATATATGGAAAACAAAATTGCGAGAGAAAAAAGCTTCGGCTTTACGCATAGAGACCAGAAAAATAGTTTCCAATAATAAAATCTTTCTTTTCCGATTATACCTAATTTGAAAATCGATTTAAGTAATGCATTTATATAATGAATATTAATATGAAATACTTTTTTCTTTTTAGGGTCGAAATCTTTTAGAAAATGTATGACACGTTCATAATAATATTTGGGGGAATAGATTGTATTCAGAATTTTTTTATATCCATCCAGCAGCAATTCGGTATTCATTTTTGGAATAAAATTAATTGAAAAATCTGTATTATTACCTGTAAAATTAGAAATCAACCTTTTCTCTTCCTCCATTCTTTTATGGAGGCGTGTACCTTTAGGTGCATTTAGAAGGCCTACCATTGCGGTAACAATCCCGCTTTCCTGAATAAAATTGGTAAGTCTGTCAAATATCGAAGGAGGATCATTATCAAATCCAACGATGAAACCGCCTTGAACTTCCAAACTTGATTTTTGGATCTTCTTAATACTGGTAATTAGATCACGATGTCTATTTTGAGTTTTATTGCATTCAATCAGGCTTTCTTCATTCGGCGATTCGATACCAATGAATACTGCCTCAAAACCGGCTTTAACCATCAACTGCATAAGCTCTTCATCATCTGCAAGATTAATTGAAACCTCAGTATTCAGGTAAAAGGGATTCTTTCTTTTTTCCATCCATTCAATTATTGCAGGGAGAATTTCTTTTTTTAGTTTAGATTTATTACCTATAAAATTATCATCGACGAAAAATACAGGACCTTTCCAGCCAGTAAAATATAACTGTTCCAACTCAGCAATTACTTGATCTTTGGTTTTGGTGCGGGGCTTTCTTCCATAAAGCACTGTTATATCACAGAATTCACAGTCATAAGGGCATCCCCTTGAATACTGAAGATTCATTGAAGAATAATTATTTATCGAAATAAGTTCCCATAAGGGGAGGGGAGTGTCATTAATATCAGCCCATTGATCAGTAGTGTATAAATGTTTGGCTTCTCCTCTAATTAAATCATTTATGAAGAGAGGTAGAGTTATTTCTGCTTCTTTGAGCACAAGATGATCAACATCGTTATAATTCTCATAGAAACTGGTAAAATGAGGACCTCCCGCTACAACTTTTATGTTAAATTTTTTGCATCTTCTAATTACTTCTTCTGCCGATTGACTTTGAACTGACATGGCGCTTATGAAAACAAAATCAGACCATAATATATCTTCATCTTTCAATACACAGGTATTCATATCAACAAGCTTCTTATTATAATTCGAAGGAAGTAGAGCCGCAATTGTTAATAATCCTAAAGGAGGAAAACTTGCTTTCTTTGAAACAAATTTAAGCGCATGCTTAAAGCTCCAGAATGTATCGGGATACTCGGGATATACTAAAAGAATATTCATTTTATCTCAATTTAAGTTTAAAAACCTTCTATACGGTAGTAAGTTCGGCCATTGCAAGAAATTGCTAAGATATCAATCCATAATAAATAAGTTTGAATGTATGGAAAATATACTCAATTAAAAATGACTCTTATGAATGAAAAATGGATTAATCCCTTTGATTGATAAAAATGAAATGAAAGAAAGAAATCTATTTATATGCCGGGAGAAAATTAATCTTCTTTATCTTCGATTAATGATACGGAACTTAGGGCGGCGTTATAACTATCAGAGGTATGAGCATATTTTGCAATCTGAACTCTGGTATGCAGGGCAAGTTTTTCTAAAATGTTGTGAATGTGGCTTTTCACAGTATATTTAGAGAGATGGAGCTTTTGAGCAATTTCCTTATTTGTAAAACCATCGGCTACCAGATCAACTACCTGACGTTCCCTTTTTGTCATTTTTACTAAGCCGATTATTTTTGAAGCGCTTGATTCGGTTACCGCTTTATCGATTATTTGTGAAAACAATGATTCTGTTAATCTTGGCGGTAATACTTTAGTCCCGCCGGCGACTTCTCTAATTGTTCTAAGAAAAAACTGTTGCATCCTTAAGAATAAACCCTGAAACACCTGCCTGAACAAATACCAATACATCTTCCTGCAGCGGTACAAGATCCATCACTATAATTTTTATTTTTTGAAAATACTTTTTTAATACCTTTATCAGGTGAAGGCTATTTTGATTTCGTAAACCTAAATCCAAAATCACAATATTCGGCTGAGATTTACGAATAAATTGGAGGGCTTTTGTACAATCTCCAAAAGCAGCCTTTAGCTTTAGATCGTTTTGTTCTTCAATCATTGCTGATAAACCTTCACGTAAAAGGCGGTTATCTTCAATAACTAATATGGAAATCTTTTTCATTTTGTTGGTTTGAGCCCCATGAATTGCGCTCTCATTCGTTCATGCAGTTTATTATTTGATACAAATCTTATATTGTAAATTAATTGATAAAAATTTCTTTCGCAATAATATTACTGCGGTTCTTTAGGTATTAATTTACTATTTAAGCTATAAAGCAGATTAATTCTTTTGGTATAGTGTTTATCTTTAACTCCATGTTCAATAAATGTTATTAAAAGTATTAATCCTCTTTTCATCCTTTTGAATGATAGGATTACTTTTCAAATCTTAGTACTTTAAGTGACATATAATGCTGGTATGGTTCTTACACAAAAATAATACCGGCTTAAGAATATATGCATGAGAAATATTCCAAAAAATATAATAGTATTTGAATAAATAAAGAAAGAAAAATATGTCGAAAACAGAAGAAAATCTTAAAGTTGCATTTGCTAATGAAAGTCAGGCAAATCAAAAATATCGTGCATTTGCTAAGAAAGCATTGAAGGATGGTTATCCAAATATAGCACGTTTATTTAAGCTGACTTCCGAAGTTGAAAGAATTCACGCGCAGAGGAATCTAAATGCTTTAAATGGAGTAGGGACTACAAGAGAAAATTTAAATTCGGCTATTACACGTGAAAGAAATGAAAGCAAAACGATGTATACTTCAATGCTGGAGCAGGCTGTATTTGATAATCATAAAGCAAAATTAACAATTGAAAAAAACATCAAAAGTAAAGAGGCTCATTCACAGCTATATTTATCAGCCTTAGTTGCCATCAACGACGGCAAGGATTTAATCAATAGCGAATTATATCTGTGTCCATTTTGCGGTAATATTTTATCGGAAAACCCGGATAAAAAATGTTCAATATGTAATGCTCCGGCAGATAAGTTTATTAAAGTTTAATCTAAAATCTGCATCTAAAAACAGAGGGATTTATAGAGGATTTATAATGGGATATGTAATTAACTATAAAGATGACAAAAATTTTGTCTTTATAACAGTAAAAGGAAAATTAAATTTTAAGATGGCGGAACAATATTCTATTGAAGCAATAAAACTAGCTCATAGAAATAATTGCCATAAGTTTTTAATCAACCATGAAGAAACTAGACTGGAGAAAGCTGGTATTTATAAACTGCATACCGATGGTGCAGCATTGGAAAAATTTGGATTTAAGAACTCAGATATAATTGGAATTGTCATATCAATTTTAAAGGAAGACCGGCTATTCTCCGAGAGAATTGAACACAATGCTAAATGGTGTAATTTTAGATATTTTAGCACTGTTGAAGATGCTCTGCAGTGGATTGAATCGGATAATTGACACTAAATAATATCTTTTAATTCCAATAAATTAGAGATTATAAAATCCGGTTTTTGTTTTTCTAAGTTCTCTTTAGTTCCATATCCATAAGTTGCAGCACATGTCAAAGCATGTGCATTTTTTCCACACAAAATGTCCAGTTCGGTATCACCCACAAGAAGAGTTTCTCGAGGTTTAACGTTTAATGCATTGCATATAAACAGCAATGGTTCCGCTGAAGGTTTATATTCAATTCCATCGCGGCGCCCCATAATAAAGTTAAAATATTCTTGAAGGTTAAAATGTTTAATAATTTTCTCCGCTTGATCTTGGTTTTTTGTAGTCAATAAGGAGATGCATATATTTTTATTCCGCAGGTATTGCAACACATCAACTACACCAGGATAAAATTCCGAATCATCGATAAAATCAAAATAGCATCCCTTATAAATATCAATAAATTGATTCATGTCTTTGACGACAATTTTAAGGCTTTCAAAAATATTTATAAAATGATACCCAATCATTCTATTGAATTCTTTCTCTTTAATAATTGCTTTTATATCTAAAACTTTCAAGGCTTTCAATGTTGCTTTATAAATGGTAGTGCATGAATCGATTAAAGTTCCATCAAGATCAAATGAGATATGTTTAATTTTATTTTTTATCATATTTTAATGTCTAATTTGAAAAATCCAGGGTTAAGGTAAGGAATATATTCCTGATCCACAAAAAAGAGAGATGAGAAAAAAAACCACAGAGTTAGCAAAGAAAACCGGAGGAACGAAGTTAAAAGCAGCTTAAGATATGTGGCTTAAGTCCCTTAAAGTACAAAATGAATCTCAGATACGCTCCAGATACGCTTCACATACGCTCCACATACGCTCTGAATAACCCTCAAGTTATGCAATATCCAGCATTTAAAAGGTTACATCTTTACTTTTTATTAATTTGGCTTTATCCATACTCACTTTGTATATAATTGAACCTGTTTTTTCTTATTAAAGATGTCATCTTTATCTCAGGTAAAAGAAAGAGTTTAGGTTATAAAACACATTTTGAAATCTCTTTTTATTATATAAATATTTAAATTTGCGGATAAAAGTTTAATTAATAATGCAGAACAAAAATATGAATGATAAATATGACATTATTATAATCGGTGCAGGACCGATTGGATTAGCTTCAGGAATTGAGGCTGTTAAGAGGAACCTTTCTCATTTAATCATTGAAAAAGGATGTTTGGTAAATTCTATTTTTCACTATCCAACCAACATGACTTTTTTTTCAACTTCGGAAAGATTGGAGATTGGTGATGTCCCTTTTGTTTCGCACGGAGATAAACCTACCAGACGAGAGGCACTAGAGTATTATAGGAGAGTAAAAAGTTCATGGAAACTTAATGTGAATACCTATGAGAAAGTAAGTAATATTGATGGGGAGCCGGGAGATTATGTTATCACAACAGATAAAAATAAATATTATTGTAAATATATTATAATTGCCACAGGTTTCTACGATTTCCCGAACCTTCTGAATATTCCCGGCGAAGATTTACCTAATGTGAAACATTACTTTAATGAAGCTCATCCATATGCATACTTAAAAATAGTAGTTGTCGGCGCTGCTAATTCTGCTGTTGATGTTGCGTTGGAAACTTACAGAAGAGGATCGGAAGTAACAATGGTAATTAGGGAACCAGGGATCAAGGAGAGTGTGAAGTATTGGGTTAGACCGGATATTATTAACCGGATTAAGGAAGGCTCAATAAAAGCTTACTTTAACTCCAATCTGATCAGTATAAAAAATAATGAAGTTGATATACAAACTCCGGATGGGTTAATTACAATTCCAAATGATTTTGTATTCGCTATGACTGGTTACCATTCCGATTTTGATTTTCTTGAAAGGATAGGGATAGAAATATCGCCTAATGGAAATATACCATGTTTTAATCCGGATACTTTTGAGACAAATAAAGAAGGAATTTTTTTAGCAGGAGTGGTGTGTGGAGGAATGGACACGGGCAGGTTATTCATTGAAAATTCACGTTATCATGCCGTTAATATATATAATTCAATAGAAGAAAAACAAAGATTATTTTTGCAGAATAATTAACGCACCACCCAAGCTTTAGCGTAAGTTAGCGGAGAGACAGGGATTCGAACCCTGGGTGATACAAGTACCACACTGGTTTTCGAGACCAGCCTATTCAACCACTCTAGCATCTCTCCATAAATAATGCCGTTCCCTAAATTATTTTGTCTAATAGTCTTGCAATATCTCTAAATTCGTGACACAAAGAACATACCAATCATTAATTATTGTTTTTTCTTGAACAAAACTAAATAAAGAGATAACTTAAGTCAAAGTTTCATGAACCATATAATTTTGCTTCCGCATATAGATTTTCAGGCTAAGAATAACATTTTTATTGTCCCCCTCTAAATACTGTCTAAGCTATTAGCTAATAGCTGCGTATAGAAATATATTGAAGAAAGAATTGCGTCATCTTTTTTCATGTTTATAATTTAATTCAAATCAATTAAATGTCATCAAAAAAATATTTGATAATAAATTTATTATCTATTTCCTTTTTCCTTACTATGGTTTCATTCTGCCAGACAGATAAACCGCTTTATCCTGAAATAGAGAAACCGTTTATAAAATATTTCAGCCCGAAAGAATATCATGCTTCTTACCAAAACTGGTGTTTAATCCAGGATAAAAGAGGAATAATGTATTTTGGCAATAATAACGGTATACTTGAATATGATGGTAATCTTTGGCGATTAATTAAGTCGCCGAATAATTCAGTTGTCAGATCGTTATGCATGGATTCAAAAGGAAGAATATATGTTGCTGCATCTTCTGATTTCGGCTATCTTGCCCCTGATTCTATTGGACAGCTGCGTTTTGTTTCTCTTTTAAAATATCTGGGAAATAAATATAAAAGATTTGGCGATGTCTGGGATGTTGCTGTCACTTTAAATGGAGTTTATTATAAAACACAAGATAAAATTTTCAAATGGAACGGCAATAAAATAAAAGTATTTGAATCGGTATATGCCCACAGGTTATATAAAATTAACAATTCTCTTTTTGTAAGGAATAACGGGGCTGGTCTGTTTGAAATTTCCGGTGATTCGTTAATGCTTGTACCGGATGGCAAAAAGTTTTCTTCAATCGGCATTTATGATATGCTCCCTTTTAAAGATAAAATTCTAGTGACTACTAATGCAAATGGGTTATTCCTTTATGATGGATATAATTTTTCAAAATTTAAAACAGAAGCCGATTCATTCCTGGTAAAAAACAGATTGTATAATACATGCGAACTTAGTGACGGAAGAATTGCTTTTGCAACACAGCGCGGGGGAGTTGCTATTATTGATAGAAGAGGTCATCTTTCGAAAATAATAAATTCCCAAAACGGGCTTCAATCAGATGTAGTTTATGATGTATACCAGGATAAACAGGGTGGTTTATGGCTGGCAACTACAGAGGGAATATCCCGGGTTGAAATCTTATCCCCATTTACTGAATTTGATAAAAAAAGTATCGGTAATGATTTTATTTCCTCAATTTATAGGTTTCATGATAAAATTTATGCTGCTAATTCATTCGGGATTTTTTATTACGATAAATTATCATCTTCCTTTAAACCGGTAACTGGAATTAATTCAGGTGGAGAAAATTTCGTTTCTGAAAACGGCTCTCTTTTGGCATCTTCAGTCAGCGGGATTTACAAAATTGGAAAAGACAACAATGCACATATGCTATTTGACTTTGACGCTCCTTCATTATACAAATCTGACATAGACACAAACATTATTTATATAACTTATAGGATAGGACTGGCAGTATTACAGTTTAATGCCGGCAGGTGGCAAATAATAAAAAGAATTCCGGGAATAAAAAGCGAAATCGATAACTTAGTCGAGGATAGTGACGGCAGCTTGTGGATTGAAACAGAATATGAAGGAATTATTCACTTTAGTATAATGCAAGGGAAACGATTTTCATCTAAGGATACAGGTAAAATTATAATGGAATATTATAACAATAATAATGGATTACCCGGCAAACAGTGCAATATTTTATCTTTCGGTGGTAAAGTGCATTTTGCCACTGATGTTGGCCTTTTTAGATTTGAGCCCGGTTCAAATAAATTTATTTATGATTCATGTCTTGGGGAATCGTTTATTGATTCCGCCTATTCTATTCTATTTTGTGAAAAGAATTATAATAGTGATTTATGGATTTTAGCAAATTCACATCAAAGGAATGAACTTGGGAAAGCTGTCAAACAGAAAGATGGCAGATATCAGTGGCAGCCTGATCCGGTTTTTCGAAGACTCGATTTAAATAGTGTCTTTACCATTTATTCTGATCTATCTCCGGAATTTGATAATGAACATTTGTGGATCAGCACAGATGAAGGAGTATTCAGATACAACCCTGAAATAAAAAGAAATTATAATAAGGAATTCCCAACTTACATCCGTAGTGTAAAGATAAATCAGGATTCATTAATTTTTGCTGGAACTGAAGTTAATTCTTTAAAAAAGAATAGAACTTTCCCCTTTGAATATAATGATATTACTTTTCAATTTTCAACAGTCAATTATGATAAATCCGAAGCAAATCTTTACCAATATTATCTTGAAGGAAATGATGATGTATGGTCCCAATGGACTACCGAAACTGTAAAAGAATATACTAATATTTCAAATGGAAATTACAAATTTCATGTTCGCTCAAAAAATATTTATGGAATAATAGGTAAAGAAGATTCTTTTGATTTTATAGTTCTTTCTCCATGGTATTTTTCAGGTTGGGCCTATGTATTGTATAGTATAATATTTTTAGGTTTATTATTCCTTCTCAGACATTTTGAATTAAAAAGACTAAATAAAAAGCATGCAGTTGAATTAGACCTTGTTGCATTCGAAAAGTTAAAAGAATTAGACCAGCTGAAATCTCAATTCTTTGCAAATATATCTCATGAGTTCCGTACCCCGCTTACTTTAATTTTAGGACAAATTGAAAGTGTGCTCTCTTCCAAAATTGATGTTAAAGAAAAAGGGAAGCTTCATGTTGCAAACAGGAATGCAAGAAGACTGCTGACACTTATCAATCAATTACTTGATCTTTCCAAGATTGAATCAGGGAGTATGGAACTAAAAGCCGAACAGCATAATATTGTTTCATTTCTGAAAAGTCTGTTCTGGTCTTTTGAATCAATTGCCGAATCCAAAAAAATTACATTAAAATTTGAAACTGAATTTGAAAATATACCTGTAATATTTGATCCGGATAAGATGGAAAAAATATTTTACAATCTTGTTTCAAATGCATTCAAGTTCACACCCGCCGGAGGTGAAATAAAAGTTTGTTTAAATATTTTAAATAATTCTATGGTCGAACTTCATATCAAGGATACAGGAAAAGGTATTAGCAAAGAACAGTTTATTCATATCTTTGATCGTTTTTATCAAGGAGACAGTTCAAATACCCGCGAGTATGAAGGGACCGGAATTGGATTATCACTTACAAAAGAATTGATTGAGCTTCATAAAGGAACCATTTCAGTAAGCACCGAAGTCGGAAAGGGAACGGATTTTATAGTTAATCTTCCTCTTGGAGATATGAGTCTTGATAAAGAAAAGTTGGTTTATAAAAATAAATTTTCGTTTATTGAAATTAATAATCAATTTAAAACTGATCGGTTTTCTGAAAACCCGCAGCCGGCAGCCGGTATTCAACTTCCGGAAGCTGGAAATAAAGAAATTATCCTAATCGTTGAAGACAATCCCGATGTTAGAGCTTATATGCTTGAGCTGACCAAGCAAGATTATAAAGTAATCGAAGCATGCAATGGTGTGGAAGGCATTTCAAAAGCACAGGAAGCTATTCCGGACATTATAATAACCGATGTCATGATGCCGAAAATGGACGGTTACAAATTCAGTAAAGAAATTAGAAACGATGAGAAAACAAGTCATATACCAATAATTATGTTGACAGCAAAAGCAGGACTGGATGATAAAATAGAAGGACTTGAAACCGGTATAGATGCATACCTAACCAAGCCTTTCAGTGCCAAAGAGTTAAGAGTTCGTATAAAGAATTTGATTGTTCAGAGAAAAGAATTACGCAGAAAATTCAGTCAGGCTACAATAATCAAACCCTCGGAAGTTTCTATTATAACTGCTGACCAGCAATTTCTACAAAAAGCAATAAAAATAATCGAATCACATTTTGACGATGAACAATTCAGCGTAGAAAAACTTGCTGAAGAAATGAATATGAGTGTTTCACAGCTTAACAGGAAATTAAATGCACTTATTGATCAACCTGCCGGGCAAGTAATCCGCTCACTTCGTCTGCAAAAAGCTGCAGATCTTTTAAAACAGAATGCCGGAAGTATCGCAGAGATTTGTTACAAAGTTGGCTTTAATGATCAAGCATATTTTACAAGGGCATTTAAGAAACAGTTTGGATATACTCCTTCCGATTTCAAAAAGACATAGATGATGCGCCAATAGTCCTAACAATTGCGCAAAAAATACAAGATATCTGCAGGTTATTCTTCTAACTTTACTCCTACAATTTCGAATTTAATAATTCATAATCCGGGTTAAGATGTGAAAATTTTAAAAATTAAAGGAATCTATTCCAATATCGGGAAGATTGAACTTGAAACAATGATGATAATTGATTGGAAAGAATTGAGTGTAGATAAACCGCCGGATCTGCCATTTGGTACTATCGTAGAACTAAATATTTCTTTGGATGAGAATGATTTTCTCTTAGGTAAAAATGGAATTGTCTGGGCAACTTACGATTTAAGACAGGCCGATATAATTCAAAATACGCTTCTTGCACAAAATATTTATTCCGAGATAAAGAGAATTTATCTTGAAAAAAAAGAGATGTATCTTCTAAATATAGCTAATGAATCAGATATTGTCGATTCTATTGATTTTATCTGGAGAAATAATACCGGACTTAGGTTAAAACCGGATTGGATATATCCTAAAGGTGAAACAAATAAAAGCTTTGAACAATGGTTAAACGATCAATAAGTTTAAAAACATCGACCAAATCATAAAAAAATATATCAATCACAATTATTAAAGGAAAGAATATGAAAAATTTATTTGCAATTCTTTTTATGTTCGTTGTATTTATTTCAATGAACAATACAGTTATGGCCCAGGAAGCTCAGGGAAATGTTTTTGTTATGACAAATTTTGAAAGAGCTTTTCCCGATGAGGGTTCTGCAAGAGAGTTGGATTCGCTTGCCACACTTTATATGGATAAACTTTATGGAAGTGATAATGAATATGTAGTAAGCCATAAAGCTGTACGCCACTGGTGGGGTCATAATAACAGGGACTTTATTGGAATTATTGAGGTAAAATCATGGGATGACATTACGAAAGCTGAACAGAAAGCAAATGAACTCTTTGAAAAAGCATGGCCGACAAAAGAAGCAAGAGATGAGTTCAATAAAGCTTACAACAAATATTTCACAGGTAAACACTCCGATGAAATTTATAGGGAAGTCGTTTTCAATAAATAACAAGGATATAATCATTGAAATATAAAGATTATGTCATAGTATGCTTATCGATCTATGACAATTAATCATTTTTAAGTAACAAATATACAAACAAAAAAGGAGCTCGTAATATGAAAAAGTCGCTTTCTGTATTCACTATAATGTTTATAGTAATACTTTTATCGGGAAAAAGCCTTGCCCAGCAGTGGTCTGATGAACAAAAAGATGTTTGGGCAGGTGTAGAAAAATATTGGGCAGTAGAAGCCTCAGGAGATGCAGCCGGATTTATGTCCTATTTTGATGATAGTTACCAGGGATGGTCTTATCAATCTAAGGTTCCACAAAGCAAAGCTAATACAGGTAAATGGATAGAAAATGATACTAAAAAAAATACTACTGAAGTATTTACTATTACTCCATTGACTATCTGGGTTAAAGGTGATTTTGCCTATGTACATTATTATTATGCTGAATTAGATAAAAATAAAGAAACTGGAAAAACTGAACCCAGCTCAGGAAACTGGACCGATATTCTTATGAAAAGCAACGGCAAATGGGTATTGATTGGCGACCATGGCGGAAGAACCTCAAAGCCAAGCAACGATTAACTTTTATTTGAAGGGGATGCTAATTTTGCATCCCTTGCTTTTTTTAAGAAAAGAAATAATGTTAAAAAGTAATTTGATCCTTTAATTATTCAAAAATAGAAAGGTGTAAAATATGAAAGAGAATGTCTTATTTTTCGGATGGAACCGGTCAATACCTGGACGTGAAAAAATAAGTGCTGAACATTTCCAGGAATTTGTGCAATACCTGGGAGAACTTCAGAAAAACGGATCAATTCAATCTTTTGAACCTGTTTTTCTTAACCCGCATGGCGGTGACATGAATGGTTTTTTCATATTAAAAGGAGAAGGTAGCAAGCTTGATTCGGTTGTAGCTTCAGATGATTGGCTTAAACACACTATACGTGCGGATTTCCATTTGCAGGGAGCTGGTTTTGTGAGAGGTGTTGCAGATGATATGTTGATGGAAAGAATGAAACTATGGACCGAAAGTATTCCGGCTTGATCATTAAGCTTAATTAATTATGATGTAACTATTCTGACCGGATAATTAGTTTGTTATGCCCTTCTTACATATGAAAAATATCCAAACACTATTGATAATCTAATTAACTGAAGTTACGCAAATATTGTCATTCTAAACGGAACGAAGTGGAGTGCCTGTCCCGCTTTTGCGGGAAAGAATCTCAAGGTTTTAATTTTCTGCAAATATTAGAATAATTCTTTCATTCTTTTATGAAAATTCTAATTTTGCGTAACTTCAGTAATTAAGATAAAAAGTTAATATTTTGTATTTGCTTCAAGATATTTCAGTAATCTGAAATGTTCGTCATAGTTAGACCAACGTGTCTTCATTCTTTTTTAGTAAATTTGAAGTAGTACCAGTGTCCCTTAATAAGAAATTCAAGAATTGAAGGAAGTTTGGGACACTATAAAATAGTTCCATTACGGTAATCGAAAATAAATTAAAGGAAAATCTCTGAAGAAGATAAATCTGCTCAGGGTGTACAACAGTATAGGGATTCCTATTTCAAAGGAGACATGGGGTTTTTCATCTTCAATCATGAAAATATCAACGCATTGTTTCTTCAGAAAACGAAGTTTTCAGAGAACAAGGGTCCGCCATGAAGTTCTATAAAGCCACAGCCGGACAAGTAGCAGGGAAAGGGGAGTGCGAAACAGAAAAATTACTATGCAGCTTGTTGGTAACAATGCTCTTGTAATTGAGCAGTCAGATTTTTACGTGTTGATTGATAATGAATGGAGCTTTTATGGTAATGGCAGGATTTCAACACTGCTTCAGAAGACGGACACGGGATGGAAAATAATTCACGAGCACGGCTCACTTCCTGATTCCAAAGCCGGAGAAGGTGAACAGGTAAACACCGAACGGATCAAAGCAGAGAACCTACAATTGCGCGAAGCAGTCAAGCGCCGCACAATCGAACTGGAAGTGAAAAACCATGAACTCGAAATTGAAATTGCCCTGGAACGAGTTCTTGTGGTTGCAACGGAATGAAAAACTGAAGATATGCTGGATGTTTCTAAGACTATTTATCTACAACTGGAATCTTAGGCATTAAAGAAATCCGGAATGTGCAAACGGCCATCTTCTATGAGCAACGCGGCAATAAATGAAATATGAATATTATGCTAAGCACAAAAAGGACATCATACAGAGACCATTTAAAATAATAATAAAATTCATAAACTTTTGCGCTGAAAATGCTGAAAGGTAAAGAATCTTTCAATATCAAATAAAAGGTAAAAAAGTAAAAGAATGGATTATACCAGAAAACAACAAATGTTTTTATCGATAAAACTTGAACAAAGCATCCTCACTCAACTATTATTGGTTTTCACTTGGACCTGTTGCACTGGGAATTTCAACATATCATCCTTTAACAGAGGAAGAAATAAATTTATTCAGACGATTTCTCAAAGTGTTTGAACTGGCTTAACGAAGAAAACTGGATATTGAAAAAGCCGAAGCATAACCAGCGAAGCTGAGATTGAAGCTTCATTGAAAGAGTACGTTACCGTTCCTAGCTATGCACAAAAGCAATGAATACAGGATGATGACACTGTTTAAAAATTGAAAGATATTAAAATAAATATAATTTGCCAGCATTTTTATTTTTAAGGAAGCTCAGAAGACTGGGAACAATGGGTGTAACTTCTACAAAGTGATTGAAAATACGTTCATATACCTTATACGGATAATTTGGTATTCAGGGATCTCGAAGAAGCAAAACAAAAAAGAAAAGACTTTTATTCGGTTCGTTATTCTGTTGACAAAAGAACAAATGGTTCAAATACTCATTTAAAAAACAGAATACAGGCATTCCCATTACAGGAAAAAATCACATCCATGAAACAAATTCTTTCTGGTGGCTTTTGCTTTATCAAAGGTAAGGAATACAGATTGCCAAAGATGAATGGAAAGATTTTACAGGAAGAGAACGAAATACTGAAACGCTTTTCCCGTGTTTTTGAACAAACCTACACCCGCTTTCTCGATCTGCAAAAAGCAGAAGCACAGGCAAAAGAAGCGGAAATTCAACTTGCATTGGAAAGAGTGCGCGTCAAAACGATGGCCATGAGCACAGCGATGAGCTAAAAGAAGCTGCACTTATTATTATTTCAAAGTTCAGAATATAGGAGTAAAGCCATGGAGCGAATTGAATATCTGGAACAAAGATAAAACCGCAGTTACGGCCTGGATGAGTCCACCTCAAGGTGGAATTCAACCTCCTATTATTTTACCTATGAAGAGAGACTCCAGTTTGAAGCTAGTCTTAGAAGCACATCAGAGAGGTGGAAATTTTTTCATTCAGAATTGAGCGGCAAAGCTTTAGCAGATGAATACAATTTTCTTATAACAAAAGTTCCCGGATTTAAAGAGCTTGTCAGTAATTCAAAGAATGCAGGTTTTTCCCTGCCGACTTTTCAAGTTTATCACGCCGCTTTCTTTTCCAAAGGGTATTTGCTCTTTATTACTATTGAGCCCTGCCCTGAAGCACATGATTTTTAAACGTCTTTGTAAAGTCTTTAAAGCCTATAAGCGTTATACTGATATTCAAAAAGCAGAAGTACAGGCAAGAGAAGCACAGATTGAAGCAGCTCTAGAAAAAGTGAGAAGCCGAACAATGGCGATGCAAAAAAGTGAAGAGCTAAAAGAAGTAATTCAGTTAGTGTATGAACAATTTGTTCACTTAAAAATCAATGTTGACCATGCAGGTTTTGTGGTTGATTACATACCAGAAGGTGACTGGCATTTTTGGATTGCTGATAAGCATGAAGTACCATCTAAAATCACACACACATATTTTGAATCAGTTTGGGCGGATCAATTTAATAAAGCGAAAGAAGAAGGATTAGATTTTTTTGCTACGAATTTAAACTTTGAAGAAAAGAATAATTTTTATAAGGACCTTTTTGGGTTAGTCCCAGGTGTTCCGGAAGAAACATTGGAATTCTATTTTAATTGCCCTGGCCTTGCAGTCTCCACAACACTATTAGATAATGTTGGTTTGTACATCGAAAACTTTTCGGGTATTTCATATTCGGACGAAGATAATAAAACGCTCATGCGTTTTGGAAAAGTATTTGAACAAACCTATACCCGTTTCCTCGACCTGCAAAAAGCAGAGGCACAGGCGAGAGAAGCACAGATTGAAGCATCATTGGAAAGAATTCGTGCAAAAGCAATGGCTATGCACAGCTCGGAGGATCTCGCAGTAACCATTGGCACATTTTATAAGGAATTAGAATCCTATAGTATCACACCAAGAAGATGTGGTGTCGGTTTGATAGATAAAGAAACACATATTACCGAAGTATCCACTACAAATACGATCGAAGGCGGAAATTCAGTTGAAATTATCGGTAAAATAAAAATGTACGGTCATCCTGTGTTAGAAGCTGTATATGACAATTGGTTATTACAAAAAGAATATCATCCCGTTTTGCGGGGTAATGAAATAAAAGAATATTATCAATTGCTAAGACCACAGGTTTCTTTTCCTGATTATCCTAATGATGTGGTTCAGTACGGTTATTTCTTCTACTTTTCTGAAGGGGGTGTATACGCATGGACGGATAAAGAAATGTTCGAAGATGAATTAAACATTTACCGCAGGTTTACGACTGTACTTAGCCTTACTTATAAACGTTATAAGGATCTCCAAAAAGCCGAAGCACAGGCAAGGGAAGCTATTAAACAAGCATCCCTGGACAGAGTTCGTGGTGAGATTGCCAGTATGCGTACGGCTGAAGATTTGAATCGCATAACTCCAATTATTTGGCGGGAACTTACAACACTTGAAGTCCCGTTTATCCGATGCGGAGTTTTCATTATTGATGAAGAAAAGGAAAGAACACAGGTTTATTTGTCTACACCTGATGGAAAATCACTAGGTGCTTTGAATTTATCTTTTAAAGCGAATGAACTTACAAGCAACACAGTTAAACACTGGAAAAAGAAACAGGTTTATAAAGAGCAGTGGAACAGAGAAGAGTTTATCAATTGGACAAAGTCTATGATGGAACTGGGACAGGTTCAGAATGTCGAAACTTACCAGGGCTCTTCAACTCCGCCTGAATCTCTAAATCTTCATTTTGTTCCATTTACACAAGGCATGCTTTATGTCGGAGATATTTCTCCGCTTAATGATGAGAAACTCGATTTAGTAAAAACATTGGCTGAAGCCTTCTCTATTGCTTATGCACGATATGAAGATTTTAAGAATCTTGAGGATGCTAAAAATAAAATTGAAATAACTTTGAGCGAATTGAAATCTGCACAGGCACAATTAGTTCATGCAGAAAAAATGGCGTCTCTTGGTGAGCTTACTGCCGGCATTGCGCACGAAATAAAAAATCCTTTGAACTTTGTAAATAATTTTTCGGAAATAAGTGGTGAACTTCTTGATGAAATGAAAACTGAATTAGAGAATAAAAACAAAGAAGAAGTACTTGAGTTGATTGAAAATCTGAAACAAAATCTGGAGAAAATAAATCAGCATGGTAAACGCGCCGATGCTATAGTTAAAGGAATGCTTCTTCACTCAAGAGGAACATCCGGCGAAAAAACCTTAACAGATATAAATGATCTTCTCGATCAATATGTTAACCTTGCTTATCACGGAATGAGAGCACAGAATAAAGAATTCAACATAACAATAGAAAAAGATTATGATGAAACTTTAGAAAAGATAAATGTTATTCCGCAGGATATAAGCAGAGTATTTCTGAATATAATTAACAATGCCTGCTATGCCGCATACGATAGAAAAAAGAAGAGTAGAAATGATTTTAATCCTATTTTAAAAGTATCCACTAGAAATATAAAAGATAAAGTTGAAATAAAGATTGGTGATAACGGCAATGGAATTCCTGCTGATATTTTAGATAAAATATTTCAGCCATTCTTTACAACAAAACCTACAGGAGAAGGAACGGGATTGGGACTATCTCTGAGTTATGATATTGTAACTAAATTACATGGAGGAGAATTGAAAGTTGAAACGAAAACGGGTAAAGGTTCAGAATTCATTATTCTGCTCCCGATAAGGAAAATTGCATATAGTTGATTTAGAGCGACATAATTAATTAACATCAAGGATGAGTTGAAAAATTTTGCAAATAATTAAATTTTAACTAAATTATGATAAATCATAATATAATGATTTACCTCCAGGGTCATTATTTATATCGTTCCCGAAATTCTATATATCTTCATAAAATATTGATTAATCAAATCTTCAAAGATAATCTATGAAAAAAATATTCCTTTTAGTCTTATATTGTGTTTTATTTGTTCCCTGCAGCCTTCCTCAAAATAATGGTGAGAATGGTTACCCGCTTATTACCAATTATTCACCGAAAGAATATGAAGCGCAGCAGCAAAACTGGGCAATTATTCAGGACAATAGAGGAATAATGTATTTCGGAAACGGATTAGGTCTTCTAGAGTTTGACGGTGCTGACTGGAGACTTTACCAGTTATCGAATAGATCAGTTGTACGTTCATTAGCTAATGGTGAAAACAGAAAAATATATGC
Organism: uncultured Ignavibacteriales bacterium; assembly: GCA_963848195.1. Classification (GTDB taxonomy): domain Bacteria; phylum Bacteroidota; class Ignavibacteria; order Ignavibacteriales; family Ignavibacteriaceae; genus CAVQBP01. The sequence continues at coordinate 47,426 of CAWKCY010000009.1, forward strand.
CGGGGGAGTAGGAGATTTAGGCTATTTTCAGCCGGATTCAACTGGCAAATTAACATTCCATTCGTTAATGAAATATGTTCCGAAAGATAAAAGAGATTTCTCCGATGTATGGCAGACCTTTGTTGTGAACGGTAAGGTATTTTTTAACGCGAGTAAATATATCCTAACCTTTAATGTGCAAAAAAAAGAATTTAAAGTCATACAAAGTGAAAAAGGTTTTCACCTGATGTTTAAGGTTAACGGATTATTGTATGTACGTGAATGGGGGAAAGGCATTGAAATTTTCAACAAAGATTCATTAGCTCTTTTAAAAGGGAGTCAAAAATTTGCAGAGGAAAGAATATATGTAATGCTTCCTTTCCCTGGTGAAGAGAACACAATTTTAATTGGTTCACGTTCATCCGGATTGGGGGGCAGTTATCGAATCAGGAAGTAAATGAAATATCTTATAAAAATAATTCCATCAAATTCAGATATTCGGCAACAAGTTATGAAGGCAAAAATACAAATCAATTCAAGACATATTTGAAAGGCTTTGATGAAAATTGGTCCGGATGGACAAAAGAAAATATTAAGGAATATACAAACTTGTCCCCTGGTAATTATGAATTTAATGTTATTGCCAAAAATCTTGACGATCTGGAAAGTAAGGAGGCATCATTTTCTTTTGTTGTTATTTCTCCATGGTATAGAACATTGTGGGCTTATATAGGATATATAGTAATTTTTGGAGGATTAGTTTTTAGTGTGGATAGGGTACAAAGGCGCAGATTAATGTTTAAAGAAAAACAGCGTTCACGGCTGAGAGAATCTGAACTCAGAGCAGAAGCTGCAGAAGCCGAAACGAAAGCATTACAAGCAGAAAATGATAGAAATAAAAATATCGAATTGTTAAGTGAAATAGGAAAAGAAATTACTGCTACTCTTGATCTTGATAAAATCTTCTTAAAATTATATGAACCCGGCGAGATACAAATTCATTATGCATTCGACGGTCCTTCAGCATTAACACTGCTCGAATCGCTTGATAATCCCATCGGGTATTTAATTTTGTCGGATATAAATATGCCGGAAATGACAGGTATAGAACTTCTAAAAAAAATTAAATTGAGCTATCCTACCTTAAAGGTTGTAATGATAACAGCTTATGGTGATGAAAGCAATTTCAACCTTGCAAAAAAACACGGTGCGGATGATTATTTTACAAAACCGCTGGAATTTGATTTATTAAAATCAAAATTAAACTTTTTATCAGCAAGTTAGTTAGGAAAGGTTATGCAGCAGGCAAAAATTCTTGTAGTAGATGATGAACCGGATCTGGAGCATTTGATTCTTCAGAAATTCCGGAAAAAAATTAGTGCAAAAGAATATGATTTCCAATTTGCAAGGGATGGAGCGGAAGCTCTTGATAAAATTGTTAATGACGGGAAGCTTGATTTAATTCTTACGGATATAAATATGCCTGTAATGGACGGGCTTACACTACTGACTAAAATTAATGAACTTAACAATAAATTATTAAGATCTGTTATTGTTTCAGCGTACGGTGATATGGAAAATATCAGAACGGCTATGAACAGGGGAGCTTACGATTTTATTACCAAACCAATCGATTTAAAAGATTTAGAAATTACTATTGAAAAATCACTAAGGGAAATTGAACAATACAAACACGCGGTTTTATCCCGCGATAAATTAATTGCATTTCAACAGGAACTGGATATTGCGACAGTAATTCAAACATCAATATTACCGAAAACATTTCCGGAAAGAAAAGAGTTTGATATTTATGCAAAAATGACTACATGTAAAGAAGTCGGCGGTGATCTTTATGATTTCTTTCTTATTGATAAATATAGACTGGGAGTTGTAATAGGTGATGTCTCGGGTAAAGGTATTGCCGCTGCGCTACTCATGGCTGTTTGTAAAACTTTATTAAAAGCTACTGCCCAAAAAGGAATGCCCACAGATAATGTTTTGTCGGAAGTCAATAATATTCTTGTAGATGAAAGTCCGTCAAATATGTTTGTTACAGTTTTTTATGGAGTGCTTGATATCCGCAGCGGAGCTTTTGAATATTCTAACGGTGGACATAATTCTCCTTATTTAATTTCTACCGATGGACAAGTTAAACAGCTGGATAATATAGGAGGACTATTATTAGGAGCGCTAAAGGATGCTGAATATGAATCAAATGTTGTAATGATTCAACCGGGAGAAAGTCTTTTCTTTTATACCGATGGGATCACGGAAACATTTAATAAAGATGAAGAAGAATTTCAGGAAGTGCGGCTCTCAAAAATTCTTGATAACAAGAATTCATCAAGTGCTAATGAACTTGTTAAACATGTTTTTGAAGGTGTTCAATTATTTTCAGGTGGTGTTGAACAGTCAGATGATATAACCTGTCTGGCGTTAAAATTTTTGAAAAGATAAACATATTAGATTTATTATTGTAAAATTCATTTCCATTACCTCTAAAATATTGCTTCTAAGTACCGGTTCTATGATTTCTTATTATCAGACTAATTGTTTTTTATCCTAATCTTGTAATTTTGTAATCATGTAATTTTGTAATTTTCTTCATCCCGGAGGCCATTTCATCTCTCTTCCGCCTAACAAGTGCATGTGTAAATGGTAAACTGCCTGACCTGCATTTTTTCCGCAATTAATAACTAGTCTGAAGCCGTCTTCATCAACTCCCATATCTTTTGCAATTTTATTTGCCGCATCAAACATTTCACCTAAAAGTATTCCATGTTCTTTTCCGTTTATATCTGTTACTTTGGGAATCTCAAATTTCTTGGGGATTATTAAAACGTGCACCGGAGCTTTAGGGTCTATGTCTTTGAAAGCTAAAACCTCTTCAGTTTCGTAAACAATATTTGCAGGAATCTCTCTATTTATAATTTTCGAGAATATTGTGCTCATTTTTTATCCTTCCCTTTCAATTTCATATTTTTTTATTTTATTGTAAAGGTGACTTCTTTGAATATCCAGAGCTTCCGCAGTTTTGCTGATATTCCAGTCATTAGCATTCAATTGCCTTATTATAAAGGCACGTTCAGCTTTTTCTTTAAACTCCTGGAATGAGTTGCTTTCGCTTAGTATATCTTTAATTGAAGATTTTTCTCCGGGCAATAAAAGTTCAACATCTTTTTTACCTATTTCTCTTTTATCGATGATGATGATAACTCTTTCAATAAAATTTCTAAGTTCACGGACATTACCGCTCCACTTTTGAGACTGTAAAAATTTTAATGCTTCATTGTCAAATTTAACTGGGGGTTTCTTATGTTTTGCTGTTATATCTGCAGTAAAATTTTCTACCAGAATCGGTATATCTTCATGTCTCTCTTTTAAAGGAGGTATATTAATTGGAATTACATTTAACCGGTGAAATAGATCTTCTCTGAAATTCCCTTTCTCTATTTCTTCCTTTAAATTTTTATTAGTAGCTGAAATAATTCTAACATCAATATCAATCTTTTTATTACCGCCGACTCTTTCAATTTTGCTGTCTTCAATAGCACGCAATACTTTAGCTTGAGCTTGAGGACTCATATCTCCAACTTCATCCAGAAAAATAATCCCTTTATTAGCTAACTCAAACTTTCCTATCCTTTGCTGGACTGCACCTGTAAAAGAGCCTTTCTCATGACCAAATAATTCGGATTCAATTAATTCATTTGGAATTGCAGCACAATTAACTTCAATAAAAGGTTTATCTTTTCTATTGCTCTTTGAATGAATTGCCCTTGCAACAAGTTCTTTTCCGGTTCCGTTTTCACCTGAAATTAATACTCTTGTATCAAGCGGCGCAACTTTATCAATTAATCCAAGTATCTGGTTAATTGCTTTGCTATTGCCGAGTATTTTCCCGTCACCAACATAATTTTTCCTTATCTCTTCATTTTCCAGTAATAAGTTAGATTGTTCAACTGCATTTCTAATACTTATAAGAAGCTTATCGCGGTCTATAGGTTTTTCGATGAAATCAAAAGCCCCTAGTCTGGTAGCTTTAATTGCATTTTCAACACTTCCATGAGCTGAAATAATAATAACTGAAACTTTATTGTTATTTTCTTTTATTTTTTTTAGTACTTCAAAACCATTCATTTCAGGCATTTGAATATCGAGCAGTAAGGCGGAAAAGGGGATAGCTTCTAATTTATCGAGGCCTTCGCTTGCTTTAACTGAATAATCAACATTGTATCCTTCGTATTCAAGGATCATTTGTATGCTTTCGCAAATCTCTTTTTCGTCATCAATAATTAATACTGATTTCATATATTATATCTAAAATAAGATAAAGATTTAATTAACATAATTTGAGAAGGGAGAATGCTTTTATTTTCTTTTAGTATTTCTCCAAAAATATTACCTAATTTGTTAGTTCTCAAATCCCTCTGGTCTATATATGATTGAACTTTAAAACTTTGCTCAAAAACCTCTACAAAATAACCAATTAGGTCGCCTAAATCAAAGATATTTGACGAATAGGAAAGGAATGCGCTGCCGAAAAAATGAGCGAGTTTATCTTTATCACCATAATTATCTCCTGGAGTATCATAAAATAAATCTTTCGGTAGATTTTTATTCTTTTGAAGGAAAACGGAATCATTAGCAGAAGTAAGAGGATAATTTAATATTCCCAATAAAGGAATTTGAATCGGAACTTCTTTATATGGTACCGTAGCAAATGTAAGTGCAAGTAAAGCCTCTGAATAATCAAAATTCTTAAATTTAACTCCCCTTAAGAATAATGTATCGGTTAATTCTAAATCATTATTTGTTTTTTTTAGTTCCGCGAAATAATCTGAGGCAATAAACGCGGATAGATAATTTACCCCTTTCGAAAGAGAGCTCTGCTGCGGGTATATATTATTTATATAAGCAAATAAAAAAATTATAATAATTAACCGTATCATAAAAAGTGTATATCACTGTCCAAAAAAGTATTATTAAATCATGCTATGCAAGAATAGGTATTTGAAAAGATGACATCTTTTATTTTTTAAAAATAAACTTCATTTGAGTTAAATTTTAATATAAATTTGAAAAGTAATTTTTCTTTCTAAAGATGTCATCTTTAAATCTGCGTAACTTCAATTATTAAATATAAAATAAAATGATGGAATTATTCACTCCCGGTGCTTTTGTACGATAAGGTTTGTATTTTATCCCATTAATTTTAAGACAGTTATTGTTACGGCATCATAATTTATAAACTGTTATAATTTATTATAATTAGGAAATAATGAATACTTTTTGTTTAAATCTGAAATCAATTGTTAAAATAGCACAATATTTAATTATTTTTTCAGTATTAACATCTGCATCTTTCTGCCAATCTGAAAATAAGGACACAACCAGATCATATTTACTTGAACCCGTAGTTGTGACAGGTACAAGATATCAATTGCCTAAAAATGAAATATCATCAAGCATAACCGTTGTCGATAATAAAGAAATTCAAGAAAATCATGATGTTAATGTAATAAGTTTACTGGGTGATAAAGTTCCCGGCCTTTTCCTAAATGACAATTATTTAATGGGATTCGGGGTTGGAGCAAACGCAGCAGGAACAATAAATATTCGTGGTACTGGAGGAAGCCCTAATACTCAGGTATTAGTATTGATTGACGGCCAGCCTCAGTTTATGGGAATGTTCGGGCATCCTATCATAGACGCTCTTACTTCCTCAAGCGTACAAAGGGTTGAAATAATAAGAGGGCCGGCATCTATTCTTTACGGTTCAAATGCAATGGGCGGGGCAATAAATATTATTTCAAAACAAATACCCCCGGACAAATTTACAACGAACATTTCTTCATTTTACGGCTCTTACAATTCTTTGAATGCAGATATAAATGCCGGATACCGGAATCAGAAATTCGGTGCTTATTTCTCTTTTGATAATTCTAAAACCAGCGGACACCGAAAAGATTCGAAGGATGAATTCAAAAGTTACACCGGTTATGCAAATGTAAATTATTCTTTTAATAACGAGTTTAAAGTGAGTCTGGATGGGAATATTTCTAAATCTAAATTCTATGATCCAGGTCCTGTTTACTCAATTACTTTAAATAATTATTACGACTATTTGAGGAGCAGAGCTGCCTTTTCTCTTTTCAATTCTTTTAAAGAAATAAACGGAGCATTAAAGATTTTTTATAGCTATGGTAATCATAATTTCTTTGACGGCTGGCACTCTTATGATGAAATGATGGGATTAACTTTATTCCAAAATATTAACATATATAAAGGGGCAATTTTTACTGCCGGCCTCGATTATAAAAACTATGGCGGGAAGGGAAGTAACCCAAATACACCACCTTTTGCAGCTAAAGGATTAGGTACCTATCATTCAAATAATGAAACCGCTGCTTACGGTGTGCTCAAGGATTCTATATATAAAGATTTAAATATTGAAGCAGGTATTAGATTATCCAAAAATTCATTGTTTAATTATGAATATATCCCTCAGTTCGGAATAAATTATTTTCCCGGTAAAACCACAATATTAAAAGGATCAATAGGTAAAGGATTTCAGGATCCTACTATAGTAGATCTTTATTTATTTCCTGTTGCAAACAAAGATTTGAAACCTGAGCATATCTGGAATTATGAATTAGGAATAGAACAGAAGTTTTTTGATTATCGAATGGTGCTTGAATTGACTGCTTATTATAATGAAGGGGACAATATTATAATAGTAACCCCGCCCTTATTTATTAAGAATAATTCAGGCTCATTTATTCATAAGGGAGTAGAAATCCAGGGGAAATATTTATTGAATGAAAATTTAACTGCTTCAATAAATTATTCATATATTCATACCGATGCACCCGCTCTATATTCACCTAAACATAGCTTAAATCTTCAGTTTAATTTCCATTATAATATTATTCAAATTCTCCTTCATTTTAAGGAAATTTCCGGGTTATACTCTAATATCCAAAAGTCTATAAAACAGAATTACTTCCTAACGGATATGACTGTAAACTTTTCATTATTAAATTCACTTGAATTTTTTACAAAGGCAAAGAATTTGTTTAACACTCCATATGAAATAAATGACGGGTACCCTATGCCTGGAAGAACCATAATAGCAGGGTTGAAATTATCTTATTGACAGGGTTATTTAAAAGAAGGGTATCGGATTATGTGATGGTTAAATTCTTGAGTACTTGATTCACATCAAACAGCAGAAATTAAATTAAAAAAACAGTTACTACCTATTGATTCAAAAATAGCAATTAATTAAATTCGTTTTCCAGCAACACCAATCGCTTCTTTAATTATAATTTCTTTTACCGTTAAAGGATTGTAAGTAAATTTTTCATGTATTATCTAAATGAATTATTTTTTTTAGTAATTGGAGGGTTTATGAAATTCGTTTATTATAAAGTTCATGGCTGCATTTTGTGCGCTACTCTGTTTTTAATTTTAATTGCAGGGTGCAGTAAAAGTAATGATAATCCTACCTCACCGGTGAATACAAATCAAATTAATACAGCTATATTAAACGGAGGCCCTTTTAAGAATGCTCAAGTAAGTCTAATCAGTTTAGGCGGCGAATATGTGATAAATTCCAATTTTACGGCTGTTATATTAAGAGGATTGGCTAATACTGATACAGTTTATGTAGGAATTGTTTTTCCGGGTACACAAACTGGAAGTTTCGGCTGGCAGAATGCCAATTCCGATAGTTCTAACAGTGGATGTGTCCTTACTATTGGATATTTTTCAAATCCAGATGAGCTGTTTGTTTCCGATGGTTCTGCCGGTTCTACTAATGTAAGCGGATATGGTAAAGTCGGTCAGACTATTGATGGCAGTATATCCGGAAAAGTAGTTTCCACAACAAACATTTCAGTTACCATAAGTGGAAATTTTTCTGTTATAAGGGTTCCCGATGTTGATAATGGAGGAGGGATTAAAAGAAAAGTTTTACAAAAGCTGCACTTATGAATTATATTGTTAAAATATCTTAATAACTTAAGTTACGCAAACATTGTCATTCTGAACGAAACGAAGTGGAGTGAAGAATCTCATACTTAAAATTTTGAACAATTTTATACTTTTTATTTATCTTTATTTTAAAATATATAGAACTTGCGTAACTTCAGTTAATAATTTACTAAAAAATATTTATAATTATGTTTGAATAACCCCCGTATTAAATCTTGATATTTCATGATTATTATCTGCGGTTTCAATAGCCATTGAAATATATTCTCTTGTTAAAGTTGGATCAATAATTTCATCAATCCATAATCTTGCAGCGGCATACAAAGGATTGCTCTTTTCTTCATAAGAACTAGTTATTTCATCAAGCAGTTTTTTCTTTTCTTCTTTTGAAAATTCCTTTCCGCTTTTTTGCGACTGCTTTAATTTTATATCAAGCAATACACTGCTTGCCTGGTTACCTCCCATAACTGCAATCTTTGCATTCGGATAAGCAAATATAAAACGTGGGTCATAGGCTTTACCGCACATTGCATAGTTGCCGGCACCAAAGCTGTTACCAATAATTATAGTAATCTTCGGTACAACAGAATTTGCAACTGCATTTACCATTTTTGCACCATCTTTAATTATTCCGCCATGTTCAGCACGGCTTCCAACCATAAATCCTGTTACGTCCTGTAAAAAAACAAGAGGTATTTTTTTCTGATTGCAGTTCATTATAAATCTTGCAGCTTTATCTGCACTGTCCGAATAAATAACGCCCCCTACTTGCATTTCACCTCCGCCTTTAATGGCTTCAGTTTTTACAACACTTCTTTGATTTGCAACGATACCTACAGACCAGCCGTCAATCCTGGCGTAGCCTGTAATTATAGTCTTGCCGTAACCGGCTTTATATTCATCCATACCGGATTCATCAATTATTCTACCTATGATATCATACATATCATACTGTTTAATAGTATCTTCCGGAAGTAATCCTAAAATCTCCTTTGCAGGGAAAAGTGGTGGTTTACTTTCTATTCTGTTAAATCCTGCTTTTGGCAAATTCCCATTTTTTTCTATAATGCTTCTGATCTGCTTCAAACATTCTTCATCATTTTTTACAATATAATCGGTAACCCCCGAAATATTTGATTGAACTTTAGCTCCGCCGAGAGTTTCATTATCAATTACTTCACCTATTGCTGCTTTTACCAGGTGTGAACCTGCTAAGAATACCGAACCTTCACCTTCAACTATCAATGCTTCATCACTCATGATAGGTAAATAAGCTCCTCCTGCAACACATGGGCCCATTATTGCTGATATCTGGGGAATCCCCATTGACGACATAACAGCATTATTCCTAAAAATTCTTCCGAAATGTTCTTTATCAGGGAATATTTCATCCTGAAGCGGAAGAAAAACACCTGCGCTGTCTACAAGGTAAACTATCGGAAGTCTGTTATCAATAGCAATTTCCTGTGCACGCAGATTTTTTTTAGCAGTAATTGGAAACCATGCCCCCGCTTTTACTGTTGCATCATTCGCAACTATTACATGATTTTTCCCGTGAATTTTTCCGATTCCAAATACTGTTCCCGAAGAAGGTGCCCCTCCATATTCTTCATACATTTCAAAAGCTGCAAAAGTATTTATTTCATAAAATGATTTTGGATTATCTATTAAAAGATTAATCCGTTCTCTCGCTGTTAGCTTTCCTTTAGCTTTATGCTTTTCAATTGCCTTTTTTCCCCCTCCCAGTTTTATCTTTTCCCTTTCAGCGTTTAACTTCCTTAAAAGATTTTTTTGATAATCTTCCCTTTTGAGAAATAATTCATTCTCTTTTATTTCATTGCCTATTTTTTTCATTACAAATCTTATTTAGTTTTACCACAGAGGAAACAGAGTAGACATATAGTGCACAGAGAAAATTTAAATACTTTTTTATTATTTCTCTGGTTATCTCTGTGGTTAATTGTTTTATAAACTTTTTAATATATCTCTTGCAATTACTATTCTTTGAATTTCGGAGGTGCCTTCTCCAATTGTACAGAGTTTGACATCACGATAAAATTTTTCAACAGGGATAGTCTTTAATAAATCCATAGCCTCCGAATATCTGTACTGCTTCACTTGATGCCTTTTCTGCGATTTCACTTGCAAATAATTTTGCCATTGCGGCTTCTTTAGTATTCGGCTGATTGTTATCCTTCATAAATGCTGCTCTATGTGTTAATAATCGGGCAGCTTCAATATTTACGGCCATTTCAGAGAGTTTAAATTGTATTGCCTGGAATTCTTTTAGCAGTTTTCCGAACTGCTTCCTTTCATTAACATATTTCAAACAAGCATCAAGGCAGCCTTGAGCCAATCCTACACTTAAAGAGGCAATTGAAATTCTTCCTCCCTCTAAAATCTTCATTGCCTGGACAAATCCATCTCCTTCTTCTCCAATTAAGTTTTCTGCAGGGACTTTACAATTATCAAACATTAACTGTGTAGTATCGCTTGCCCTCATACCAAGCTTATTCTCTTTTTTTCCTGCAATAAACCCTTCCATTCCTTTTTCCAGAATAAATGCAGAAATTCCTTTCTTGCCTTTACTTTTATCTGTTATTGCCATAATAACAGCAGTCTCACCTACAGTACCATGGGTTGTAAAAGTTTTATTCCCGTTTAATATATAGTAATCACCTTTTTTCTCGGCAAATGATTTCATTCCTGCAGCGTCACTCCCTGAAGAAGATTCGGTTAATCCCCATGCACCAAGCTTTTTACCAGATGCTAAGTCAGGTAAATATTTCTTCTTCTGTTTGTCATTTGCAAATTTATAAATATGATTCGTACATAGACCATTATGGGCAGCAACAGATAAGGAAACAGACGGGTCAACTTTTGCAAGTTCTTCAATTATTACTGCAAAATCCAAATAGCCTAAACCGGCTCCTCCGTATTCTTCAGAAACCAGTATTCCGAGAAAACCCAATTCACCAAGCTTATGCAGTATTTCCTTGGAAATTCCTGTGATTCATCAAATTTCATAATATAGGGACGAATATTCTTTTCCGTAAAATCTCTAATAGTATCTCTAATAATCACCTGGTTTTCCGATAGATCTGTAACGAATTGTGCAGTAGTTGTTTCCATATAGTATCCCTTTCTATTATTCTGCTTTTGGCAGCCTAAATTTTAATTTGAAAGCTCAAATTTATAATATGTCTTTTGAACTATTATAAAATTTTTAATTATTAATAGAAATTATGTAAAACCCTCCCCCTCTCCTTACTAAGGAGAGGGGGTCGGGGGGTGAGGTTAAAACCATAAATTTTGCACCAACCAATCATATTCATAATGTAAAGACGACATCTTTAAAAAACAAAAATTACTTACAATTCTTTATTAAAATGTAAGTCTAGATAAATCTTATTCTAAAATAATAAAGATGTTATCTTTTAAGCAAATTACTTCTGATTCTTATAATTATCTATGATTTCTTCAGCTATGTAATATGGAGAAAGGTTCTGCCATTGACGGATTACTTTTTCCAGATGGGAATTTAACGAATTATTTTCTTGTCCGGTATATAAATTTTCACTTTTTGTCCATAATTCCTTTCTGATTTTATCTTCAACTATATTTTTTATCCTTTTTTTCGTCCGTTCTTCTCTCTTCATTAAAAATTTATTCCCGGATATCAGATATTCTTTATGCCGTTCAATTTCATCTACTGCCTGCTGAATCCCCTTATTTTCAGTTGCAACTGTTTTTATAATGTTAGGAAGCCATGAATTTTCATCGTGGGCTTTCATCATTAATATCGTTTTTAAAGCGGTTAATGCCTGATGCGAAGCAGGTCTATCACTCTTATTTAAGATAAATATATCTGCAATTTCCATTAAACCGGCTTTCATTGCCTGAACGGCATCACCCGATTCCGGAACTAATACAACAACTGTTGTATCTGCTGCCTGTGCGATATCAAGTTCCGATTGCCCGACTCCAACAGTTTCAAGAATAATTAGATCAAAGCCAGCTGCATCCAGAATATCGGCAGCATCAATTGCTTTTTTGCTTAATCCGCCGAGACTTCCTCTTGTTGCCATACTTCGAATAAATACATTTGGTATTTGTCCTACTTCATTCATCCTGACTCTGTCTCCTAGCAAAGCCCCGCCTGTAAACGGACTTGTAGGATCAACGGCTATTATCCCAATTTTTTTATTTTGTGCCGCATACAATTTTGTTAATTGATTTGTAATGGTGCTTTTCCCGGCTCCCGGAGGTCCGGTAATACCAATCCTATAAGCATTACCGGTTTTATTGAATATTCTCTTTAATAATTCCGAAGATGAATCATTGCCCGATTCAACAATTGAAATTGAGCGCGCAACAGAACGCCTATCATTATTAAATAATTTTTCTAAAAAGGAATCTTCGATCATTTGGAAGATGCCCTAAAGAAATCAACTGTCTTTTGAAGTCCTTCATTTAACGGTGTTGAAGGTCTCCAGTTAAAGGTTTTATACAATTTATCAGAGGTAATTACGCTTCTCATTTGTTCTCCAGGAGCAGCAGGACCATGCTTTTCTTCTTTATTATTTCCGGCAATTTTGTTTAACATCCGGAATAATTCATTAACATCGGTTTCCTTAGAAGTTCCGATGTTATATATATCAGACTTCTTATCGTTTAGCGTAATTAAATTCGCTTTTACCACATCGCCGACAAAAACATAATCGCGTGTTTGTTTTCCGGTTCCATTTATCATCGGCTGCTCATTCTTAATTAGTTTTGTCGAAAAAATTGCTACTACTCCTGCTTCTCCGAAGGGATTTTGACGCGGACCGTAAATATTTGCATATCTCAGAATTGTATAATTCAGCTTATACTGGGCATTATAGAAGAACAAATATTTTTCAACGGCAAGCTTTGAAATACCGTAAGGGGATAGGGGAGCGGTTGGATGTTTTTCATCAGCAGGATAATATTCCTGCTCACCGTAAACTGCTCCGCCTGTGGACGCAAACATAAATTTTTTAACACCTGTTTTTATACAATTCTGCAGTAAGTTAATTGTGCCTAAGATATTTGTATTTGCATCAAATGCCGGATCAGCTACAGAACGCCGAACATCCATTTGTGCTGCGTGATGATTGACCACATCAAATTTCTCTTTTTCGAATAATTCGGAAAGGCTTTTATCACCTATATCTTTCTTTATAAAAGTGGCTTTTGGATTAACATTTTTTTCAAAGCCTGTAGCTAAGTTATCTAAAATAAATACATCATGACCTTCATTAATAAATGCATCTGCTATTTGTGAAGCAATAAACCCTGCTCCGCCTGTAACTAGAATTTTCATAAGTTATTCCTTATATAAATTAAATGTATTGATATATTCTTTCACTTTTTGAGGTACTAAAAAATCTATCGGTTTTCCTTCCTTTATTCTCTTTCGGATATCGCTGCTGCTTATTTCTATTACAGGTGTCTTGACAAAATGTGCAGCACGGTAATATTTATCTATTTCAATCTTTTCGTCATCTGTTCTTCTCCTTAAGACAATTAATTTGGCGAGTTCGATAACTCTATCGGGATTTTTCCACGTATTAAAATTAATAATATTATCATATCCTATAATAAATTCCAAATTTTCATAATTATTTTTGAACTCTTCCAGCGTTTTAACTGTATAGGAAATAGATTTTGCCTTCAATTCAATATCTGATAATTCAAAACAGGGGAATTCTTCTATTGCGAGTTCAAGCATTTTTAATCTATGGGTTCCTTTTGCCGAAAAATTTATCCGTTTTATGCGGAGAAATATATGCAGGTATAAAGATTATTTTATCTAACTTGCGGATTTCTTTAACTGCTTGCGCTGTAATCAGGTGGCCAAGGTGGATGGGATCAAAAGTCCCTCCAAGAATACCAACTGCAGTCATTTCAAAAGATCCTTATATTCTATGAACAAATTTGTAAATTTCTCATGTATTTCCTGACTGCAGTAAGCAAAGCTTTCCTTTTTTGATAATTGGTTATATAAGTTTTTGAAATCATTTATATTTTTTATCAACATAAAGTTATCTAAAACATGTATAAAATGTTCATATTTAGCTGCCCGGCTTAGAAAATAATCATAATCAATATTTGAGAGTTCTATATCTTCAAATATATTCGGGTTGAAGGCATTAAATCCGAAAAATGAAAGGCTTTGATTTATACTTTTTCCTAAAACAATAGCTTCATCTTCCATACAGAGTAAATTGAAAATCTTATTCAAATCTTCCGAAGTTATTCCTATAGAGTTGGAAAAAATAACAATGTTATTGGTGAAGTTGTAGAAATATTTATCTGATAAACTCTTCAGTATTGAGGTCCCGTTTGATTCATTAAATGAGATATTCTCATAACCATGAAAATCTTCACTTAAAAAACCTTCGTCCTTTTTATCAAAAATGAAAAAAATATTTGATGTTTCGGATATTTTTTTTGTAATCTCTTTATAGTTCAGTATTAAAGTCTTATATAAATAAGAAGAATGTTCCTTATCAAAAGATTCAAAAACAGGTACTAAATCTGTATTAAAAACCGGGATAGGGGAAAGGATATAAATAGAAGAATTTTGTTTCATTACATAGTTCCGGGAAGTCTATTCAATAAATCATTAATTTGTTTTCTATAGTTCTCAATATCCTGCTCATATGATATTTGTTTTGCTCCTTTTAAATTTTTTTCCTGCATCTTTCTAAAAGCTAAAGTAGTTGCTGCTTTAATATATAATTTCCTGATACTTTCATCAACCCAACCCGGCCTGTTTCTTTTAGATGAATTTAGAATTTCTAAATGCTCCGGCGGTATTATCCCGTTCTCACTTTCAGGAAGCAGTTCGGAATAAATTATTCTCTTTTCCTTTGAAATAGAGAGTGAATAAACAACTGCATATACAGTAATTGCAAACAGCATAAACAAAAACCCCAGCAAAGTTGTTGACCTATAGCTTACTGTATAATTCCATGAAAAATGTATAAACATTGCTATCATTAAACCGATAAATGGTAAAATAATTTTATGCGTATAGCCATTGAACTTTGCATACCCTAGAAATGCTCCTAATGTTCCGGTGGATACACAATGCATTACTGCAGAAAATAATGTCCGGATTATTATTAAAGATAATAATGACGGGAATGTCTTTCCGTAAGAAATATAATAAAACAAATTTTCTGTCATTCCGAACCCTAATCCTATTGCTCCACCGTATACTAAACCATCGGTTACATTATCGAACTTTTTCCTCGATACCAATACCAGCAGAAATAAACCTTTTGTAATCTCTTCGACAAATGGCGCAATATAAAAAGCATCAACTTCATCCATTAGATTTTTATTGATAATAAACAAAGATAAGCTTTCGGAAAGAATTTCACTGAATAATAACGAAAAAAATATTGCCCCTATTGCTCCCCATAAATAACTTCTTAATACCGATCCAAAAGGTTCTCGCTCATACTTATCCAATCTCCAGATAAGGATTAAATACAAAACCATCGGAATTACAGCAGCTAAAACAGAGATTGTTATTAACATAATTACTTGAACTTAAACTTGAACTCAAGACTCCCTAATCCATTCCCCCAATTCCTTCAGTGAAGGTCTTTTACCATAAGATAAAATTCCAATTCTAAAAATTTTCCCTGCAAATTTTATTGCAATATATATTGAAACGAGCATTATAGCAGATGTAATCAATTGAATTATTATCGGAACAGGAGTTAAATTAAGTCTCAGCAGCATTGCAGTTGGAAGTGTAAGGGGGATATATGATAAAATTTTAATTAATATTGAATTGGGATTTTCCATTACAGGTAATATCAAAACAATAGGGAGGAGAAGCAGGAAGCTTAGGTAAGTTGTTATTTGCTGTGCCTCCTGTTCGGTTGTGACAATTGAGCCGATTCCAACAAAAATTGCTGTATAGAAAATATAACCTAACAGGAAATAAATCAGCATGGGTAAAATATTATCTAAAGCCGTATACGGGATCAATGATGCTCCAAGTAATGCAATGGCAATCAATCCCCATATTAGTACTTGAAATAATCCCAGTGCACCGAGACCTAAAATTTTACCGGTCAATAATTCATCGGCCGAACAGCTTGATATTATTATTTCAATCAGCCTGTTCGATTTCTCTTCTACCAAGCTTCTTACAAGCATTTGACCCGATAACATAATCAGCATGAACAGCAGCATCACAAAAATAAATGCAGTAAAAAAGGTTGTAAGTGAATCGCTTCTGTTTGCTTTCCCGGTTTCTTCAAGTTTAACAGATTTTATATCAACATTTCTTGAAATATAATCCATGATTTTAGAACTTATTCCTTCTGCTTCTAACCGGCTTTTAATTCTCGCTGTATTGAAAGCTTCGTTAAACTTTTGTGCATCCTTAAAATTGCTTACAGATTTAGTTCTGTATTCCACACTAACAGAATCCGTTCCGCCATTATTTACTAAAAGATACCCCTCTACTTTTCCATTAAGAACATCTGCATCGGCAATATTTCTCAGACTGTCAATGTTCTTATGATCTTCTCCTGCTGAAAGGCTGATTAGAATATAAGCCGGTTGATTCTTTTCGATTCTATATTTATCAAGACTCTCATCCATCGGGCGGAAGTAAATATTCGAAGTATCAACAATTCCTATAACTTTTGTTGTATCCGATTCTTTTCCTGATAGGAGTGTTGGAGCAAGAGAGAAAAATATTACTATTGTAGGTGTAAGTATAATTGAAATTATAAATGCTTTTGTTTTTACTTTTTCAAGAAATTCCCATTTGGCTACCGTTAATATTTTCTTCATAAATAATTAGTCTGCGTTTTGGTTTATTACATCAATGAATATTTTATTTAATGTCGGTTCAATGACTGAAAAATTGCTGATACTAATTCTACCGACTATAGCTTTTAAAAGCTCATCAGGCGGTGTACCATCATTCATTTGAACTTCCGCATAATTACTGTAAATATCAACCTGTTTGACAAAGGGGAGGTGTTTTATAAAAGATGCATCGCCGTTATATTCTATTTTAATATTATTCCCTCCGTATCTTTTTTTAACCTGGTTTAAGCTGCCGCTTACAACTTCCTTCCCTTTATTTAATAACAAGATTTCCGAGCATAATTTTTCAGCCGTCTCCATTTGATGTGTAGATAAAATGATAATTTTCCCTGAATCAACGAAGGAAAGGATTGTTTCTTTTATCAATTGCTGATTAATTGGATCAAAACCGGTAAAAGGTTCATCCAGAATTAATAATTTGGGATTATGAATTACAGATATAATGAACTGAATTTTTTGCTGGTTTCCCTTTGATAATTCCTGTACCTTTTTGTCCCTGTATTCAGAAGCTTCTAATTTCTTTAACCAGTAATCAGCCTCTTTTAAAGCCGATTCTTTTGATATATTCTTCAATCCGGCAAAGTAGAGAATTGAATCAATAACTTTGCTTCTTTTGTAGAGTCCCCGTTCTTCCGGGAGATATCCTATTATATTAAAAAATTCATTTGTTATTTTCTGTCCTTCAAAAGTAATACTGCCTGTAGTGGGCTTTATAATATTTAGCACTATTCTTATGGTTGTTGTCTTGCCTGCACCATTCGGTCCCAGAAGTCCAAATATTTTTCCTTCTTCAATATTAAATGAAATATTATCAACAGCTTTGACATTTTTGAATTCTTTTACCAGGTTTTCAACTATAAGCATATGCGATTATTAACTTTCTGAATAGAAGATAGAATTATTTTACTTAAAATTACGCAACATTTTTAATTTGAACAAAGAATCTTAGTTAGAGATTTAATGGAATGCTGATTTATATGATTTATTATGATTTTAATTGATTTCTATTTTATAGAATGAAATTGATTCTTGAGGTTGGCTTTTAAAAAGAAGGGATAAATTGGTTGCTTGAGAACTTATGGAGAATGATAATCGAGCCTGTCAATAAATTAATTAAACAAGTAATTGAAGGTTTAAAAAGTAGATGTAAGTATAGGCTCAAAGAAATTTAGGGGGCTTAGAAGTGAAAAAATCCCCGAAAACCTACGCTATTTCGTAGTGATTTTAGGAGTTGAGCTACACCGTATATCTTTAATAGGCAAATTGGTTAATTATATTCATACGGGCTCTTAAATGCCGAATTCTTCTTTAACTTCTTTAAATGCATTGATTGCGAATTCAAGATCTTTCTTAGAATGAGCAGCAGATATCTGCACTCTTATTCTTGCTGTACCTTTTGGTACTACCGGGAAGAAGAATCCAATGACATAAACACCTTTATCTAACATCCTGGAAGCCATCTTTTGTGATAAGGCTGCATCCCCAAGCATAATAGGGACAATCGGGTGTACTCCTTCCTTAATATTTAATCCCGCCTTGGTTATTCCTTCCCTGAAATATTTTGTATTCTCTTCCAGTCTGTCTCTTAAATGAGTTGATTCCTCAAGTATATCGAGCACTTTTAATGATGCGGATACTATACTTGGAGCAACAGTATTTGAAAAGAGGTAAGGTCTTGATCTCTGGCGGAGTATATCTATTATTTCTTTTCTGCCGCTCGTGTAACCGCCGCTTGCTCCTCCGAGTGCCTTGCCTAATGTACCTGTAATTATATCAACTCTCCCCATTACATCTCTGTACTCATGCGTTCCTCTTCCTTTTTTACCCATAAATCCGACTGCATGTGAATCGTCAATCATGACCATTGCATTATATTTCTCAGCCAGATTACAGATATCCTTAAGGTTTGCAATACTACCGTCCATTGAAAAAACACCATCTGTTGCTATTAATCGAAAGCGGGAAGATTCACTTTCTTTTAACCTTTCTTCCAACTCATTCATATCGGAATTTTTATACCTTAACCGCTTTGCTTTACATAATCGTATACCATCGATTATGCTTGCATGGTTTAATTCATCACTAATAATAGAATCATCTTCCGAAAGCAATGTTTCGAATAATCCTCCGTTTGCATCGAAACAGGAAGTGTAAAGGATTGTATCCTCAGTTCCTAGAAAATCTGATATTTTAGCTTCTAGCTCCTTGTGAATTTCCTGTGTTCCGCAAATAAATCTAACTGATGACAGACCATAGCCCCATTTATCATAGCTCTCTTTTGCCGCTTTAATTATTTCAGGATTATTTGCTAATCCTAAATAATTATTTGCGCACATATTTAGTACAGTTTTACCTCCTAAAACATCAATATTAGCCTGCTGCGGGCTTGTAATTATTCTTTCCTTTTTGAATAATCCTTCGGATTCAATCTTTTGGATTGAATCGTTTAAATAACTTTTTTCTTTTGTAAACATAAATCCTCCTCAAAAATTAATAGTAGACCGGAATTTCATATTTTATTTTCTTAGAAATTTCGGATTCGAAATATATTTTACCAAAAAATGCTGCTTCATCGGGTATAAATTCCTCCGGTTTGGAAAAATCGCAATTCAGTGTCCTTTCTATACCTGGATATAATGTAGTGTTTTCATAAGAATTATCTTTTATTGAAAAAGGTTTGGGATTGTTAAACAATGACTTCTCTTTAATATTAATTATCATTTTTCCGGGCTCATTTGCAAAAGCTGGTATCAATACAAGATTAAGTTTAACTGAATCAGAGTTAAAATGTATTCATTATTTCTATCGAACCTTCCCGGTAAGACATTGCATCTTTTTTCTTTGCATTACCATCCATATCATAAATTAACAATGAAAAATCTGTTATTTTATTGAAATCGTTTTTACTCAATTTAATTTCGAATTCCTTCGATGCTTCATCTCTTCTCAGAAGTGAAAGGTAATACACACGTGTCTTGTCCGTTTAATTCAATATTTAGATCAGTTTCATATCCCAGAATTTTGCCGGATAAATCGTAGCTTTCAGCTTTATCGTAAAGATTAATTACATCTATACTGTTATTAACTGAATCGAGAGATTCTGAACCTAGATTTTTTATCCCCGAAAATTGAACTGATAAATTATAATTTGAGTTCTTTTCAGTTTTATAAGACCCTTCTATATCCAGTTCATACACTCCGGGTGAAATATTATAAAAATTCTTTTCAATAATTTCATTTTCATTTATCGAGTTTAATGTAGGTGATAAATACATTTCAGAACCATTTGGTTTAAATAACCAGAACCTCACATCGGCAAATTCTTTATTTCCGGAAGATAAGTTAATATCCATAGTAGATGCACCTGCAGGGATTTCAATAAAATATCTTTCAATTTCTCCGGGAGCTAATTTTTTGTTTTGCCACTTCAGTGAATGATTATTCGCCTGATTAAATTGGTAAGGAATAACTATGGTTGCCCACATCTCAAATTCCGGTATATTAGTTTTATCATCTCTGGTTCCGGTAATTTTCCCGGTATATAATCCTGGCTCTTTCAGTTTATCCATTGCAAATTTAACTGAGATTGAAGCAGTTTGGTCATTTCTTATATATGTCTTTTTCTGAATTGGAATTAACCAGTCACTGCTGCTTTTTATATTATAGATTCGATAAAATTTATTCTCTTTCCGGAAATTATCTCTCTTAATAATATAATTATATGTTTCATCTCCCGTTAAATAATTTCCGTTTCTTATATATAAATTTTCTGCTTTTCCGGTGGGCATATTCGGAGCAAAAGATGAAATTGTGTATGATTCAAAATTATTTATCTCACCCTCATTAATGTATTTTTTAAGAAGGTTATATGCATTTGTCACATTTATATAACCTGCACCTTCATCTAAAAGATTATAATTATCTAATTTTACAGCACTATTTCTTATCACTTTATATAAAAGAAAGGAAGGTATTTTTGTATTAGGATATTCCTTTTCCATTCCACTTAAAAGTAATGATAAAACCCCTGCAGTATATGGTGAAGCCATGCTTGTGCCTCCCATTCTATCCCTTGGTGACCAGTTAGGGACAGTGGATGTACTTGCACCGGGAGAACAGATATCCGGTTTTTTAACTTCACCGCCTCTTGAACTAAAAAAGAAAACCAGGTCTTTTTGCAGTTCAGCTCCGTATAGGTCCCTTCCAACCTCTTTGGGTAAAACCGCCCCTGAGGATATTACTTTATCCGAGGAGGAAGGTAAACCTGCTGTTGATATCCCCGGTCCCTCATTCCCATTTGAAAAACATACATATAGATAAGGATTAGAGGTTAATAGAGTGTCAAGGAATAATTCAATATCTGAAGTACCTTCTATTTCCGAACCGATACCGAAGCTCATATTTATAATACATGGTTCACTTTTTTCTTTAGATACTTTATCTGCATATAAGAAGGCTTTCTTCATGCTTTGAGATACGGTTGCTCCACCTGAGAATTTATTATTACCGATTTTCAGGCTGATAACTTTAGCACCAGGAGCAACTCCTTCAAGATAAGTACCTCCGATGCGGTACCCTGAAGCAATTCCCGCTACATGAGTTCCATGCGCTCCATCGTCAAAATGTAAAGAAATCCTTTTTTCTTCAGGAAAAATATTAACTGCAAAAGTTAATTGAGGTAGTCCTTTTTCATTTTGAATATGAAAAGTGTCGAATTTCTCCTTATAGTTTCTAATTGGTTGTTCATCAGATAAATCACCATTGTCATTAGTATCAAAATATGCAGCCCAGTATGTCCCACTTGAATCTCTGGTTTGAAACACAATAACAACATATTTATCATTATCCGAACCATTCCCGTTTAAATCTTCAGCATTGGAAGTGGAGTTCTTCAGAAGGGTTTCGTTTAGTGCACCTATAAAATAGGTATCATTTATGGGTTTTAGAGTGAGCTTGTCTGCACCTGCAACCTTCAAGTTTTTATCCTCATTTACAAAATATTCCTTTCCATCTTCTTCATTTATTTCACAATCATATAATTTTATATCCCCCTCACCGGTAAAATCCTGCGCGTCAATAACTTTTGTTTCCCCTGTTGAAGTCTTCTTCAATCCATCTATCCCCATATCCACACCGGTATCGAGAATAATTATTATAGTTCCCCGACCATCATAATCAGGATATTTTGAATGGAATTCATTAACCCCTGTATTGCTCAATGAAAGAAATGTTTGAACTGAATCCTGTGCAAATACTGTTAGTAATGAAATTAGAAGAATTGCTGCAATTTTAGATTTCATTTTTAAGCCCCGAATATTTTTGTTTTAATTTCTTTAATTAATGGTTAGATAGACAACGTACCCTGAAAAGGCTGTGTGGAAAACAGAAAAACCGTTGAAATGGTTATAAAAGTTTCATTTATTCTTCATTTTCCAACAGTCAAAACTGTTGGTTAATGATATTCACACAACAGGCTCTTTAATGGGCGGTGTTATTATCAAGTCCACTTTAAAATAATTTTCCCTGAATTACCTGATTTCATTAATTCAAATGCTTCTTCAAAGTTTTCATAGGAAAACTGGTTTGTTATAACCGGTGAAATGTCAAGACCGGTCTGAAGCATCACTGTCATTTTATACCAGGTTTCGAACATCTCCCTACCATAAATACCTTTTATTGTTAGTCCGTTAAACACAACTGTTTCCCAGTTTATTGCAGCATTAGATGGAAGGATTCCGAGTAAGGCAATTTTGCCCCCGTGGCACATGTTAGAAATCATTGATTCAAGGGCGTTTATGTTCCCTGACATTTCAAGTCCAACATCAAAGCCTTCTTTCATCCCTAATTCATTCATAACAGTAAGCAGGTTATCCTTTCTTATATCGACTGCTCTTGTTACTCCGATTTTCTTCGCAAGCTCCAGGCGGTATTCATTTAAATCAGTTATAACTACATACCTAGCTCCGGCGTGTTTGGCAATTGCTGCAGCCATAATTCCTATCGGTCCGGCTCCGGTTACTAATACATCCTCTCCAAGAACATCAAAAGAAAGAGCCGTATGTGTCGCATTCCCCAGAGGATCGAAAATTGAAAATATGTCTGTCGGTATTGAAGGATCGCAATGCCAGACGTTGGAAACCGGAATTGATAGATATTCGGCAAAACAGCCGGGACGGTTAACACCGACACCCATTGCATTTCTGCAAAGATGCCTTCGTCCGGCTCTGCAATTTCTGCATCTTCCGCAGACTATATGCCCCTCACCGCTTACCATCTCTCCGATTCTTACGTCCGTTACATTGCTCCCGATGGCTTCTACTGTACCAACATACTCATGACCTACAACCATAGGAACGGGTATCGTTTTTTTTGCCCAATCATCCCAATTATAAATATGAATGTCTGTACCGCATATCGAAGTCTTATTTATTTTTATTAAAACATCGTTAATTCCATATTCCGGAATGGGTACCTCATCCAGCCATAAACCTGGTTTAGAATATTTTTTTACTAATGCTTTCATTGTACGCATTTAAATTACCTGTATATTAAAAATTTGAATAAAATCGACATAGTAAATTACTGAAGTTATTCAACATTGTCATTCAGGGGTTTAAAAAAGAGATAATCTTACCTTAGTAAAATCTATGGAAGGTGAATTGCCATTGAATTCAAAGCATATGTGGAATATCATTAACCAATGGATTTATCCATTGGTTTAACATGAAAATTAAGCTCTTACTAGCCTTTTTAATCAGCGAAAATCAGTTTGATCTGCGTCATCTGCGTGCTATTAAATGATTATTTTACCCGATTATCGAATAAAGCGCAAAATCAGATATGGAAAAAGAAACTGTTGAATTTTTATAACTTTCTAATTTGTCGCTAAACCACTTTTCATCAATATCATTATGCCTTGAAGTTTCACTCAGCCAGTTTATTTCAGTATCTGAAATCTTATTATCTGAAAATGCCAGCTTTAATCCATCATCAATAAAAGATCTGGCAATTTTCATATTTGAAAATCTTATTGGATCTTCGATGATGTATTCATTTGAAAGTAAATCCCTTAAAACATCTTCATAAAAATCTGGAGCGAACCCTAATTTCTCACCAATACCTCTAATTATCCTTTTCTCGGAATCAGCTAATTGCTTATCCTTTTTAGCTACAATAAGTAATCCCTTTAGGTAATTACTTTTATCTTTTACAGGTATTTCCATAATTTGTCTTTATTTTAATAATTAACATTACATTCAATAATAATTAAAGTACAAAAAAAATTAAGATTTACAAAATCATAAATAATTCAATTTTTTTTAATATGATTTGTTTCCCAATTGTTTAGATGCTTCAATATTAAAAATGTTTCCAATTACTTAATTATTGTGATTAGCAGATATAAAGATAACATCTTTAAAAAGTAATAATTACTTCAATTTTATATTAAAATGTCTATTAAATAGAACCTTATTTTTAAATTTATAAAAGATGTCATCTTTCAAAAAGAGCTCCCGGTCACTTTATACAAGCTTTTATATATCTTCCGCCTGATTACCGGTATCATTTTATATATATATAACTTCAGCCTTAATTAATTATCGATAATTTTTTTTGTAAATTTAGTGCAATATTAAATATTATTTAACATTTAAGGGATGAAAATGGACTTTAGAATTGAAACTGACAGCATGGGGGGAGTAAAAGTCCCTACCGATAAATATTATGGTGCCCAAACAGCACGTTCAGTTATGAATTTCAAAATAGGAGGTGAAAGGTTTCCTCGTGAATTAATCAGGGCTCTCGGAATACTAAAAAAAGCCGCCGCTCTAACAAATAAAGGTCTCGGGATTCTTCCCCCGGAAAAAGCAGAACTGATTGTAAAAGCAGCAGATGAGGTAATTGAAGGAAAATTGGATGATAATTTCCCTCTCGTTGTCTGGCAGACCGGAAGCGGTACCCAGACAAATATGAATGCAAATGAAGTAATTTCTAATCGTGCAATTGAATTAGCAGGCGGTCAGATCGGGAGTAAAAAGCCAATCCATCCCAATGATGATGTAAATAAAGCCCAATCATCTAATGATACTTTTCCAACTGCCATGCATATCGCTGCCGTTGAAGAAATCCATAGAAGACTAATTCCAATGATTACTAAATTAAAAGATGCACTTGCAGTTAAATCAGAGGAATTTAAAGATATAATAAAAATCGGAAGAACCCATTTAATGGATGCCACTCCTTTAACCCTTGGTCAGGAATTTTCCGGTTATGTTCAGCAGTTAAACAATGCATTGGAAAGGGTAAATGATTCTTTACCGAGACTATATGAACTTGCCTTAGGCGGTACTGCTGTTGGTACCGGCCTCAATACTCATCCTCAATTTGCTGTAAAGGCTGCCGAAAAGATTTCAGAGTTAACCGGAAAACCTTTCAAATCTGCAAGAAATAAATTTGAAGCCCTGGCAGCACATGATGCCCTGGTTGAATTAAGCGGGGTACTTAAAACTATTGCTGCATCTTTAATGAAAATTGCCAATGATATAAGATGGTTAGGATCCGGGCCTAGAGCCGGAATTGGTGAGCTGCTTTTACCGGAGAATGAACCGGGCAGTTCTATTATGCCCGGTAAAGTTAATCCAACTCAAAGTGAGGCTATGACAATGGTCTGCGCTCAGGTCTTCGGAAATGATACTACTGTTACTTTCGCAGGTGCAAGCGGGAATTTTGAATTGAATGTTTTCAAACCAGTGATTATCTATAACGTTCTTCAGTCTATTAGACTTATTGCAGATGCCTGTGAAAGCTTTACCGATAATTGTGTAATTGGTATTCAGCCGAATGAAAGGGTTATCAATAAGCATCTTAATGATTCTTTGATGCTAGTTACAGCATTAAACCCTCATATTGGATATGATAATGCCGCAAAAATTGCTAAGAAAGCTCATAAAGAAAATAAAACTCTAAAAGAAATTGCTGTTGAGCTTGGTATTTTAACCGCTGAAAAATTTGATGAAATAGTAAAACCCGAAAAAATGATTGGACCTAAAGCTTAAACAAAAATCTCTCAGATGTTTGAAGAAGACAATGAACCTAAACCTCTGAGGTTTCTAGCATAGCCATCACTATGTGAAAAAACCTCAGAGGTTTTTTAAAATTATATGAATGAAGTAATACTAAATATTTATTTAATAATAAATAGTGGATATGTTGAAGAGTTCCGTGCCGTTGCCTATGAAATGGAAGGAGGGGACGATAATAAGATAAAATTCTTAAAAAGCAAAGCCGTTCAGGATTTTAATAATTCTTACCATTTCAGTGCACCTGCTGATAGAATGGGCAGATATATGAAATACCGGAAATTCGCACGCCTGGAAGAAAAGGGGAGACAGTTCGAGCTTTTTGAAGAGATCTTCTCCAATTTTGATGTCCCTGAAAATCCGCTCATATGCGTAACTCCAGTTGTTGACGGAAAAATAATAAGCAGCGAATAATTATCAATTGACGATCGAATGACAACCGAATGACTATTGAATGACCATTGAATGACAATCGAATGACTTTAAAATAATATTAAGAGAAAAATAATGTCATCAGCCAATCCTGATTTATTAATTGCAAAAAAAGAACCCACTTCGTTTTACAGATGGATGATTCTACTTTTTGTCAGCCTCGCAATGTTCGGGAATTATTATGTGTATGATTCAATTTCTTTAGTCGCAGATCAGCTAAAAGCCTCGCTTCATTTTACAGACCTTGAAATAGGACAATTCTACTCATATTATAGTCTGGCTGCTATAATAGTTCTGATCTTTGGAGGTATATTAGTAGATAAATGGGGTACCAAAAAATCGGCAATTATCTTTGCTTCTATATGTACTGTCTCAGGCTTCTTGACTGCGGTATCATCAAATTTGTATGTAATGCTCGCCGGCAGGTTCTTACTCGGTATCGGTTCAGAACCATTAATTGTAGCTATAACAGTTGCAATAGCAAAATGGTATAAAGGGAAAGAGTTAAGCTTTGCGATGGGGCTGAATTTGTTCTTTGCACGCAGCGGCACTGTAGCTGTAGATAATTCCCCTTCAATTTTTCCCGGACTTTACAGCGGCGGATTTTCGGCTCCATTATATGCTGCTGCCTTTATTGGTATTATATCTTTTCTTGGTATTCTTATCTATTATTTTGTTGAGTCTTCAGGAGAAAAGAAATTTTCATTAGGAGAAGGGGGACCTGTTGATAAATTAAATATGAAAACTATTTTTAAATTTAATAAATCCTTCTGGTACATAACTCTTCTATGTGTTACTTTTTATTCTGCTATTTTCCCTTTCAGAACTTTTGCTGTTAAATTCTTTATGGAAAGCCATCATGTATCCCGTGAAACAGCAGGCTGGCTGATTTCAAATTTACCATTATCTGCAATGATTGCTACTCCTCTAATTGGATTGCTTGTAGATTTTATCGGAAAACGTGCATTGATGATGACAATAGGTTCAATTCTGCTGCTCCCTGTTTATCTTCTTATGGCTTACAGCAATGTTACCCTTTATGTCCCGGTTATTATGATGGGAATTGCATTCTCATTGATTCCTGCTGTTATGTGGCCTTCTGTATCATATATAGTGGAAGTAAAAAGGTTAGGTTCTGCATATGCATTAATGACTTTAATTCAGCAGATAGGGATGATGATTCTCCCATTACTTATTGGTTTTGCAAATGATTATGGAGGAGCTAGTGCTGCTAATCCCGGAGGGTATAATCTTGGTATGTGGATATTCTCAATCCTTGGTATTTTAGGACTTGTATTTGCATACTTATTAAGAAAAGCAGAAACAGGACCGCAGGGACATGGTCTTGAGCTCAGCAGAGCTGAAGCTGAAAAACAATTTAACAATTAAGCAATTAAGCAATTAAACAAACAATTCTTTCCCCTTTATTTCACTCCATCTTTTTGGCAAAAGTTGAAGACCATCTCATAGGTCTTCCTTCATTGTCCACCGCAATTAATGCAAAATAAATTATTCTGTAAGTGTATTTGGATATTTTCATCATAATATTTTCATCTGTTTCAAAAATTATTTTTTTACCGGTTGTTTCCATTTCCTTTAATATACTTTCATTTGAATATTTATCCTCCTCTGTCTTCTCCGGCTCTTCACACCAGATTAACAACATACAAGCAAATTTATTTTCACCTCTTTTTTTAGGAATGTCTTTCAGTTTAATTTCAACTTTATTTCCTAAACATTTAATATCTTTAATTTTAAGACCGAATCCGCCTGGCGTTATAATATTATTCTCCGTTGCTTTCCCAGGTAAAATAAACTTGGAATTCACTCCTGATATTTTATTAAATGCAGATGATTTATCATAGCCCTTAATTACCGTTATTCGCCACACCTCCTTTAATAATCCAACATCATTAACCATTTTTGAAAATTTACCTCTAACTATCATTTTGTTATAATTTGCTACTGCTGCCGGGCTGTCGCTCATGGTATATTGTTCCGGTACTGAAGCTACATATTCCGTCCCGTCTTTTTCTTTATAAACTTTGTCTCCAATTTTTCCACGTACATCTCCTAAAATATTTTTTTTAAACCTTGCCATTTCTTTCCTTTCTATTAATTTTGAATAATAAATTTTCTTTTATTTTGTCTTATGAAAACTATTTATATAAAAATTTTATTATTCTTTTCTGGATGCTTTCGTGCTGATCTGAACTTGGTGGAAGTATTTACCTTAATCTTACGCAGTCTTTTCTGTACATCAATTTTTATAAACAAATATAAAGATTGTCATATTAAAATATCCATATCAAATGGCCATCTAATGGCCATCAAATGGCCTATAAATCCAGTTTAACCTAATCTTGAATTTTAACTTCTAAGGAACTGCATATGGTTCTTATTTTGAAAGTATTCTGATTAATTGAAAACCATATTGAATTCTAAATTTATTTTTAATTTTTTAATGACCTTGAACAGTTATGGGAAAAATAATGATGACTTTTAAGTAGAGTCTATTTTAATTATATTAAATAAAAATTTTATAGTAATTCTTTTCAAATAATGGAATTTGGCATGGATACAAAATATAAACATATAAGCCTAAACAATGAGGGGATTGCTGTAATAAAAAATACCACTACAAAGGTTATTGACATTATTAAAGAATATATTGCCTGGGGATGGGGACCTGAAGAAATACATCTTCAGCACAATTATTTATCCCTTGGACAAATCCATTCTGCCTTTGCTTATTATTGGGATAATATAGATGAATTTCAAAAATATTTGGATGAAAGCAGCCTAAAAATTAAAACGTTAAAAGAACAGATTCTAAAACATCAAAAACCTTCTAAATTGCCAAATAAAAAAGCAGGATAATGGATTGAATTTTTATATGGATGTTCACATTCCGCGCGCTATTTCTACTGGTCTGCGCCTGCGAAATATTGATGTTTTAACCTCTCAAGAAGATAACACGACAATGCTGGATGATTATTCACTTTTAAAAAGAGCTTCTTTTTTACGAAGAATTCTTGTCACTTTTGATGATGATTTTTTAGGTATTGCCAGTAAGTTGCAGAAAACGGGAGAAGATTTTAATGGGATTGTTTACTGTCATCTTTTAAGTATAACTATAGGCGAATGTATAAAAGATTTAGAGTTAATTTCGCAAATTTATAATTCTATGGAAATGATCAATCGAGTTGAATTCTTACCAATTTAATAATTGAAGTTAAGTAAAACCCTCCCCCTCGCATTACTAAGGAGAGGGGGTTGGGAGGTGAAGTTAAAACCATAAATTTTGCACAAACCAATCATATTCATATTCAATATTCATTGGAGTCATATTCACTCATAATTAAAAATATTCATTTTTTGATTTTGATAATAAAATAAGTTTTTTTGCTCTTTTTGATATTTAAGTCTATCATTTCTAACTTCTACACTCAAATAATTCAAAAATTATTTTTATTTTTAAGTTTATTTTTTTAATAGAACTGGTTAAGTGAAATATTTATATAATCCGCCTGTTATTGTAAAAAAAATTTTTAATGACTTTCAGTGGAATAGTACAGGTAATAAGATCCTGCTTACATTTGATGATGGACCTAATATTGATACAACTGAAAGAATTCTGGATACTTTAAATCTTTTCGGTATAAAAGCTATCTTCTTTTGTGTCGGAAATAATATTAAAAATAATCCCTCATTAGTTGATTTAATTTTAAGCGACGGACATGAAATAGGCAATCATACTTATAATCATAAGAAAATAGATCAGTTACGAAAAGGTAAAATATATGAAGAGATAAATTCTGTTTGTTCCATTCTTAAGGATAAACATAGATATTGTCCGAAATATTTTAGACCCCCTTTCGGCAGGTTTAATTTTTTAACTTCAAGAATTCTTAAAGAGATGGGATTAAGAAATGTTATGTGGTCTCTATTTACTTTTGATTATAAAAATGACTTAAATGTTATTAAGTTTGTAATAAAAAATTATCTGGAAAAGAATTCTATAATTGTTTTCCACGACAATCTTAAATCGAAAGAAGTCATTGTTAAAGCATTGGATTTCCTTTTTGAAGAAGTTAGTAAAAAAGATTTTGAAATCGGAATACCTGCCGAATGTTTGAAATAATATTTTTAATCTTCCTAAGCGGATATTTTATCCAATCTATCTTGTTTTCTATTGGAGTCAAAAAATCTTTCCCCAAAATTAAAGAAAGAGAATTGCCTTCAGCTACAGTTGTTTTAGCTGCCAGAAATGAAGAAGATAATATACTTATGTGTCTAAAATCCCTCGATGAATTAGTCTATCCTGAAGGGAAACTGGAGATAATAATAGTGGATGATAAATCTACTGATAAAACAGGTGAAATAATTGATAACTTTATCTCAGGCAAGGAAAATTTTAGGAAAATTGTTACAAAGAAGGAGATTGGAAAGCTTAAAGGAAAAACGAATGCACTTGCTAATGCTCTGGAAATTGCCTCCGGTGAAATCATTTTCACAACCGATGCCGATTGTACCGTACATCCAATGTGGGTATATACCACAGCTTCCTATTATCAGCCAGACGTTGCAATGGTTAATGGCTTTACTACACAAAAAGCTTATAACGGATTTAGCGGTATGCAGGCAATTGATTTTATTTACCTTCTTATTGTCGCTTCAGGTACAATAAATTTGGGAAGGCCTATCAGCTGCATCGGCAATAATATGTCGTATCGTAAAAAAGCTTATCTGGAAGTGGGGGGATATGAAAATCTTCCTTTTAGTGTTACTGAAGATTTTAATTTATTGCATGCGATTTATAAGCTTAAAAAATATAAAATAATTTATCCCCTAAATAATGAAACGCTTGTTACTTCTCTTCCCTGTAAAAATTTAAAGAGTTTATATCATCAAAAGAAGAGATGGTCTGTGGGAGGAATAGGAGTCCCGGTCACCGGATATTTAATTATGGCTTATGGTTTTATAACTAACCTTTGCATTTTGCTTACCCCGTTTTTCTTTTCTCCGGTATGGCTTTATTTATTCTTTTTTAAGATTACCATAGATTTTTTCTTTCTCTTCCCGGTTCATAGCAGTCTGGGAATTAAGAATAATTTAAAGTATTTTTTTAACTGGCAAATTTATTATACTATTTACGTTGTGTTAATCCCTTTTGTCCTTATATTTATCGGAAGAAAAGTCACCTGGAAGGGAAGGAAATACTAATGCTTCTGCTGTGCAACTATTATATAACATACAGATGTAATGCTTTTTGTGAGTTTTGCCATTTTGCCTCCCATGAAAACTTTAATTCAACCCCTTATGCAAAACTTGAGGACTTCAAATCAAATGTTGAGCAGATTGCCGGTCTTGGAGTTAAGTTTATCGATCTTACGGGAGGTGAGCCTCTCCTTCATAAAGATATTCATCTTATGGCTGAATATGCTAAACAGTTTAATATGCAAACTAGCATTACAACTAACGCTTTGCTTTATCCCAAATTTGCCGAAAAGTTAGCCGGGAATATTAACCTCTTGCATTTTTCTCTTGATTCTCCTGATGAAGAAGAACACAATAAAATAAGAAAAGTAAACTGCTATCAGCATATTTTTAGAAGTATTGATATTGCAAGATCTCTTGGTGAATTCCCTGATATCTTATTTACTGTTACAAATGAAACATATTTGAAGCTGCCAAGGATGCATGAAATAGCAAGCAGGTATGATCTGGTTTTATTGGTAAATCCGGTTTTCTCCTATTTCGGAAATCCTGGATTATCAGATGAAGCAATAGATTATATTGAAGATTACTGTGAGGGGAAATCCAATATTTATTTAAATAAAGGATTTCTAAAGTTAAGAAAAGACGGCGGTAACGATATAAATAACCCGAGCTGTAAGGCTGTTTCAAGGGTTATTGTAATTTCCCCTTATAATGAAGTTCTACTGCCGTGTTACCACTTTTCAAATGATAAAATAAAAATTGAAGAGCCGATAAAGCAAATCAGGAAGTCGGAAAAGATAAAGTATTTTAAAAAAATGGAAGGACGGTTTGATTTCTGCAAAGGATGTACAATAAACTGCTACTTTGAACCCTCATTTGCTTTCCCTACCAATCTTTATGCTGCGGCAAGCTTAAGTTCTAAATTTAAATACAGTTATCACAAGCTAATTAAACAGAAGCTGGTTAAAAGGATTAGAAAGGTTTGAAAGATATCTCTTTTTAGTCACAATTGGACCTAGATATTTTATTGTTAACCGTTTTAATTGTTCTTATTTTTACCGGTCAGATTTGTAATTCAAATTACGCAAATTAAAAGATGACATCTTTTAAAAGAAGAATAGGTCCAATTGTTATTAAAATTTAAGTTAAGATAAACATTATCTTTAAAATTAAAGATGTCATCTTTCGAATACTTATTCTTGTGTAACTTCATATAGTAATCAGAAAATTATGCGGTTTGTTTTTCTTTTTTTATTCAGTTTAACTTTTTTATCAGGTTCATCTGCTCAAGTCAAAGGGGAATGGTTTCCCTCAAATTTAAACATTCAGCCCTTCACGGCAAATTTTATCGAACCGGCAGCCGGGTTTTCTTATTTGCTGGGCGAAAAAGAAATTGAGCTTGATATTGGAACATCTTCGGATATATATCATTTGACCCAAAATAATTCTGTTTTATCTTTTGGTGCGGATCTTTTTACTTATACCAGGCTGAGAGGAGAAAAAGAATTCCATTTTCCTGTTGATTGTGTGGACTATTTGTTCGGCATAAATGCCGGATATAAAATTACAGACTATAATAAAGAATACGGTTTCCGCTTCAGACTAAGTCATATCAGTGCTCATTTTGCCGACGGGCATTTTGATACCGGTTCCAATCAGTGGAGAAACGGAAGAAAACCAACTGTCTACAGCAGGGAATTTATTGAACTTTTTCCGTTCTATAAGATTGACGCATTTAGGATTTATGTAGGATTAACATATATTTTCCATACTACTCCTAAAGGTATAGGTAAAGGTATTTATCATATAGGATTTGATCATTATTTTGATAGTTTATTTAGGAAAAATATTTCACCCTTTATTGCTTACGACTTTAAATTGAGTAATATAGACAAATATTCCGGCAATAATATAATTTCAGCCGGGATTAAATTTGGAAGATACGATGCTAAGGGATTTAGTATCGCTGTAAAATATTTTTCGGGCAAAAGTGTTCACGGTGAATATTTTGATGTAAACGAACAATATACAACTTTAGGAGTTAGTCTGGATTTATAATGGAAGATTATTACGAACGAACATATTTGGAAAGTGAAACTAAGCAAAGGAAACTGCGCAAAAAAAATAGATATCTTCTCCATATCGGTCTTTTTTTAATTACATTCTTTACTTCAACAATTGCAGGTGCAGAATGGATAAGGGGCTCATTTGGAGCTTCTTATGAAATTTCTTTTTTACTTAAAGGTTTACCGTATGCCTTTTCAATTATGTTTATAATTTCATGTCATGAATTCGGACATTATTTTGCAGCAAAGTATCATAAGGTCAATGCAACTCTTCCATATTATATCCCCTTTCCATCTATAGCCGGATTTTTAAATTTTGGAACAATGGGAGCTGTAATTCGAACTAAATCTCCTATTTATTCCAAAAAAGCTATGTTTGATATAGGCGTTGCAGGACCCATAGCAGGTTTTGTTGCCTGTCTTATTGTCTTAATCTATGGATTTACAAATGTTCCCGGAGTTGATTATTTATTAAAAATACATCCCGATTTCTTTTCACCTGGTTATGGTAAAAATGCGTTGAATTTAAGCTTTGGTAATACATTGCTTTTTTCATTTTTCAAAATAGTATTTGTTAAAACGGGACAATTTTTCCCCCCTATGTCTGAAATTTATCATTATCCGTACTTATGCGTTGGCTGGTTTGGAATGTTTATTACTGCTATGAATATGATTCCAATAGGTCAATTGGACGGCGGACATATTGGATATACAATGTTTGGCGGTAAAAATCATTTTAAAATAGCAGTAATTTCTTTTGTCTTATTGTTTGTTTTTGGAGTCTCGGGGCTCATAGATAATTTGATGGAATTAAATTTAAATATTGGATGGTCAGGCTGGCTTTTTTGGGCTCTGATTCTATATTTTGTTATTAAGATCAAGCATCCTCCCATTCCGGATGATTCCGATTTGGATTCTACAAGGATGTTCATTGGTTATTTAAGCTTTTTTATTTTTATAATTTCATTTTCACCCATTCCGTTTATGGTTACCATAGGGGGATAAAAAATAGGGTATTTTTTTTTCCTTGAGTGGTTCTGTTTAAGAAGTTAATATTAAACTATGAAAAAATACATTTTGTTCTTACTTATACCCATCATTCTAGGGGGATGTGAAAAAAATTATAATAATGTTGTCGATAATCAAATTTCATATCAAGTTGAATCTATAAACTCTGTAGATAATTTTATTTATGCACCATCCGATTCTTTAATTACTATAAGCATGGATGTTAATTCACCGTCTAATATAAGGGAAATATATGTCGATATTTATTCTTCAGATGACAATAAATTAAACGATTCTCCGGTTCAATTGTATGATAACGGGGTTATAGGGAATGGGGATACAACAGAAGGTGATAATAAATATTCTACAAGATTTCCTTTAAGCAGGAGCTATCCAGTAGGGACATATACAATTAAGTATTATGTGACCGATATAAATAATAATATTAAACAGGTTGCGGTTAAATCTTTTGAATATGATAATAATCAGAATGCTCTTCCACCGCAGATCTCTAATCTTTTTGCTCCCGATACAGTCACAGTGGCGGACCCTAAAAGCGTGATCTTTATGACTGTGTCTGCATCAGATCCCAACGGGTTAGGCGATATTAAAGAAGTCTATTTCATTACTTATAGACCTGATGGTTCAACATCGAATAATAAGAACCAAATGTATGATGATGGTGATGATTTCCATGGAGATTTTAAAGCCGGCGATGGCATATACTCAGTCTTTATACAAGTAACACCTCAAAATCCTAAAGGGACTTATAAATTTAATTTCAGAGCTTCTGATCGCAGCGGTAAATTAAGTAATCTTATTTCTCATAATATAGTAATTCAATAAATGATAAAGACTCTAATTTTAGTTTTATTATTCATAAGCATTTCCATATCCTATTCTCAAAACATTCCTAAATTATTTAAATTTAATAATAGGAATTCTGCTGCAGCATCAGGTAATAGTACACCCGGAGGTAACAGTATCACTGATATTCTTACAATTGGGGATACAATATGGGTAGGTTCAGGTAAAGGGTTGAGTGTATCGGTAAATAGAGGAGAATCATGGACAAATTTTTATGGAACTCCCGATTTCGGAACTGAAGATGAATCTGCAATGGGATATTATAAAGGCACATTCTGGGTGGCTACCGCTCATTCGAAAGATGTGAACGGACAGAGTGTTGATCAGGGGAGCGGGCTTCATTTTACTTCTGATAATGGTGCTACATGGACAAATTTACCTCAGCCTGTTGATGATCCCGGTGACTCTATTTTAATATATGGAATTAATAATACTATTAATCTTCCCGGAGTTCGTGCTTTACCAGTAACTGTAACTGAACAAAATATTACCTATGATATTGCATTTACTCCCGGTTATGTCTGGATAACCTCCTGGTCAAGTGGATTAAGAAGAAGTTCTGATTTGGGAAAAACATGGCATAGGGTTCTCCTTCCTCCCGACTATTTGAATAGTTTAAAACCGACAGATACTGTTAAATTTTCCCTGCAGGTCCAATCTGGTGATTTCGGTCCGGAAGCATATTTAAATCATGTAGCTTTTTCCGTTATAGCAACTGACGATTCTACCATATATGTAGGAACAGCGGACGGTATTAATAAAACTACAGATGCCAATAATCAATATCCAGCCTGGATAAAATTTAACCATCAGAACCAGGATGAACCGATAACCGGAAACTTTGTTGTGGCTTTAGCATATAATTCTTTCAACAACACAATATGGGGGGCTACCTGGACTGCCGAAGGTCAGGATGAATTTTACGGTATTAGTTCTTCTTCAGATGGAGGGAATTCTTGGACCTCATATTTACAGGACGAAAAGGTGCATAATTTTGGTTTCAAAAATAATGACGTTATAGCGCTTTCCGATGACGGTGCATTTAGAACAAATAATGGAGGTGTCAACTGGTTATTGCCTACTTCAATTATTGATAAAAATACGAAAATTCCACTTTCGGAAAAAGCTTTTTATTCCGCTGCTTCACAGGGCAATGATATCTGGCTCGGTTCAAATGACGGATTGGCAAAAATAACCGAGACGGGTAATATTATGTGGTCTGGTGATTGGAAGGTCTACTTCTCTTCTGAACATTTAAATTCAAGTTCGGAAACTTATGCCTACCCGATTCCATTTTCTCCTAAACTTGATCGCCTTAAAATTAAGTACAGTACAGGCGGTAAAACGGAAAATGTAACAATTAGAGTTTTTGATTTCGGGATGAACCTGGTTAGGACTATCATCCAAAATGCCCAACGCGGTAATCCGGTAAATGAAATAGATAATGGAGGAACTTCATCAAATGGTGTTATTGATTTCTGGGATGGGAAAAATGATAACGGAGATATTGTCCCGAATGGAGTCTATTTTTATAGGGTAGAAGTTGGTGATAATAACTCATTCGGGAAAATTTTAGTTATCCAATAAGGAGTTAAAGAGCAAGTTCCCACCTAAGCTAAAGCTTCGGTGGGTACACAAGAGCAAGTTCAAGTACAATGAGGTTTTTTTGAAAAAGTTTTTAATTCTGATATTTGTTGTGTCTATTCAAATAGTTTTTGCTCAGCCGAAAGCTAGTAAAATAAGCAGTATGCCAGGAGCTTTCAGCAGGTTCGGATTTGGTGCGAGAGGTGTGGGTATGGGGAATGCAATGTCTGCTGTTACCGAAGGAAATTTAGTCTCCTATTATAATCCCGCTTTATCTGTTTTCCAGGATGGCAATTTATTCCAAACATCTTACTCCTTTCTTTCCCTTGATAGATCTTTGAACTTTTTGAGCTTTACCAAAAGATTTGATCTATCATCATCCAGAAAAAAGGCTAGCGCCGGTATCAGCGTTGGTATAATAAATTCCGGTGTAAGCAATATAGACGGCCGTGATAATGAGGGTGCCATAACCGAAAATCTATCCACTTCTGAAAATCAATTCTTCCTTGGATTTGCTAATAGATTCTCTGAAAAATTATCAATAGGTCTCGCAATTAAATTTTATTATTACAAGCTCTATAAAGATATCAGTGCTACCGGTGTAGGCCTGGATTTCGGAGGACTTTATAAATTTAACGACCATTGGAATTTATCCTTGATGATTTCCGATATTAATAGTAAATACAAGTGGGACTCTACCCCTCTTTACGGTCAGAGTGGAACAACAATAGATGACAATTTCCCTATTTTGAAAAAAATCGGTATCAGTTATACGGAGAAAAATGCCGGCTTAATAGCTGCCGTAGAATTTGAAAATAGTAACGGCGGTACAAATATTTTAAGAGGAGGAGTTGAATATAATATCTTTGATAAGTTATATATAAGAGCAGGTGTAGATCAATTTAATCTAAGCAACTCTGATTTCCCGGCAAAGCCTGCATTCGGGTTCTCCTATTTTAAAGGCTTCGATAATATTATTATCGGAGTTGACTATGCCTTTATGGTTGAGCAGTATTCAGGACAGGATAGGCATCTTGTAGGATTGAGTGTTAATTTTTAATAACAATACAGCAATTAAACAATTTAACAATGAAAAGAATATTTTTACTTCTAATTATTATAGTTTTTTCGATAACAAGTTTTCCTCAATCTGCAGGTAATTCCGGATTATCATTCTTGAAATTAGGTTTCGGAGCGAGGAATGTGGCAATGGGAGATGCAGGTGCCGTGGCTTCCAATGATGTAACATCTCTTTTTTATAATCCTTCTAAATTAGCCGGAAAAGAGAATTCAGAAATAATGTTTATGCATAATCAATGGATTCAGGATATAAAAAGCGAATTATTAGGAGTTGAATTTAATTTTTTAAGTCTGCCTTTTGCCTTAGGAATAAATGTAACCTCAGTAAATGATATTGAAGTTAGAACTAAACCCGGGGATCCTGAAGCTACATTTAATGCTAATTACTTCTTCGTCAGTTTATCAACAGGCTTTAATTTAATAGATAATTTAAGCTTTGGTACAACAATAAAGTATTTATATGAAGGATTATATACTGATGAATCAAATGGAATGGGATTTGATTTTGGTTTAAATTATAAAACTGACCTGGAAGGATTATCATTAGCAGCAGTCATAAGGAATCTCGGTTCTATGAATCAGTTAAAATTGGAAAAAACTAAACTTCCAAATGAATTTAGAATTGGTCCTTCATATAGCTTTATTCTTCATTCGGATTTTGAAATAACTGCGGCAGCAGAATTTCTAAAATATTTGCAGACTGATGATACTCATTTCAATCTTGGAGGAGAAATTTTATATAATAATTTAATTGCACTGCGTGGCGGTTATCAAACCGGATATATTTCCAAAGGATTTACAGGGGGAGTAGGTTTAAGATGGGGAAATCTTAGCTTCGATTATGCCATTTCTCCTTTTGAATTGGGATTAGGTTCGGGAAATTCTATATCACTTAATTTTAAATTCTAATTTTCTATATTAAAAGATGTCATCGTTCTAAAATGAACAATATCATTTGTAGATTTTTAATTAAGATTTAATCCAGAAAAACCCGACTTTTAAAAATTAAAGATAATCATCTTATCAAAATATCGATTCTTCACAGTTTCTGTTATTACTTAAGGAAATAAAGGAAAAATATTCTTAATTTATATAATCATTATATTCACTTTCCATCGGCTATATATTTTAATAATGAACGAAGAAATACTGCTGAGAGAATATCATAATTTATGTCATAATATAGAAAAAGTATATGTAGTCCCTTTAATTAATTATTCATTTAAAAAAACAAGTTACCTCTATCTCCTTTATAAGAACTTTATCGAACAGAAAAATAAATATAAAATCGATATTGAAAGCCTTTCTGTATTTGCTCATCCGGAATTAGTTTTAAGCAGATTTAAAAAAGAAAAAAGTATACTCCATTATCATTGGCTGGAAATAAGTGATTTCCAGTCTTTAAGCGGAATGCTATGGAAATTATTCTGGATAAGCTTATATAAGGCTCTAAATGGAAAAATTATCTGGACAATCCATAATGAATTCCCGCACAGCAATAATTTTGCCTTTTTAAATAAGCTTATCAGAAAGTACATGGCTCATATGGCAGATAAACTTCAGGTTCATTGCAAATCTGCAATTGATATAATGGCTCCTGTTTTGAAAATTGAAGAGAATAAATTTTTTATTATCAATCATCCGGATTTTCCTGCTGAAATAATAGAAAAAGTCCAGGCGGTAGATTCCTTAAATCAAAAATATTTTGCTAATAAAATCAAAAAGGATGATATTATCTTTTTAATGTTCGGGGAAATTGCAGAATATAAAGGAATAGAAGAAGTTATAAGAATTTTTAATACTTTAGATGAGAAGAAAAAATTAGTAATTGCAGGTACAGTAAAGAAAGGAAATACTAAATATTTTAATGAGCTCCTCTCATCAATAAAAAATGAAGAGCAAATATTAGTCTATAATAGAAGAATTCCCGATGAAGATGTACCATTGTTTCTGAATTCATGTGATTATGCCATATTTAATTATAGAAATGTCCTTACTTCAGGTTCAGTTGTATTGGCAATTAATTACAATAAAAGAATTATTATCCCTTCAATGGGATGCCTTAAAGAATTAAAAGGAGAAAATGTTATTCATTTTAAAAATATAGAGGAATTGAAGAATATTTTGACTAAAGATAAACCTCACACTCCCCCTCTCCTTACTAAGGAGAGGGGGACGGGGGGTGAGGTTTAAAAAACTATTAATTAACCAAATGAAAAAAATTCTAATCATATTCGGAACCAGACCTGAAGCAATAAAATTAGCTCCGGTTATAAAAGCTATTAAAAGAGAAAAATCTCTTAAAATGGTAGTCTGCTCTACAGGTCAGCATGATGAAATGCTGAAACAGGTTATTAATATATTTAAAATAAGAGTAGATCTTAATTTAAGCCTAATGAAAAAGAACCAGGACTTATTTGAGATTACATCAGGTTCAGTTGAAAAATTAAAATCGGTATTTAATAAATTTAAACCGGATCTTTTAATAGTTCAGGGGGATACGACCACAGCCTTTACATCTTCGTTATCTGCTTATTATTCAAAAGTTAAAGTTGCACATGTTGAAGCCGGTTTAAGAAGTAACAATATTTACAGCCCTTTTCCCGAAGAGGTAAACAGGAGAATCATTTCTATTATATCGGATATTAATTTTGCTCCGACTAAAACGGCAAAAGATAATTTAATTGCAGAGGGAATATCTAATAAAAATATTATTATTACAGGAAACACAGTCATTGATGCACTTCTTGAAATAAAAGGAAAATTAAGTGAAAAGTCTTCTAGTAAGAAAATAGAGAAAACTTTTAAGATCCTTATGCCTAGTAATTTCTTAGAGAAAGAGTTTATATTAACAACAATTCATAGAAGAGAAAAGTTTGGTGAAACGCTCAAGGATACTCTGACCCAATTAAAAGAAATAGCGGAAGAAAATAGAAATTATAATTTCATTTATCCCGTGCATCTAAATCCTAATGTTAAAAAACCGGTTTATAGTATCCTGAGCAAAATTCCCAACTTCATTTTACTTCCTCCTTTAGATTATTTATCCTTTATTTATTTAATGAGCAAATGCCGTTTTATTATTAGCGATTCGGGAGGAATACAGGAGGAATGCTATGTATTTAAGAAACCGATTATTGTATTAAGAGACATAACCGAAAGGGAAGAGGCAGTTAAAGCAGGTTATGCTTTTTTAGCAGGTGGTGGTGGTAAGGATTTTAAGAAAATATTCTCTCAAATTGACCTTAAATTATCCGTAGGTTTTAATTTCTTTAAAGGTAATAATCCATTCGGGAACGGGAAAGCCTCTGAAATTATTTTAAGATCAATTAAAAAACAACTTAGTCCATAGGCTCAATGAAAATAAATAAAAATTCAAAAAACATTATTTATTTATTTTCCTTAGAATTTTTTGTCCGTTTAATCGGATTTGCAGCTACCACATATCTTGCAAGGGTATTAGGTACATCAGGATTCGGTTTAATCAATCTTGGGTTGGCTATCCTCGGTTATGCTCTCTTATTCGGAAATAGTGGTCTGACTTTATTAGGAACAAGAAAAATAGCTTCTAATTCTGAAGATGCAGGTGAATTGGTTACAAATATATTAAGTGCCAGGTTTTATCTCTCAATAATTATTCTAATACTTTCAGTTTTAATTGTGTATATTTTCATGACTTCTAAAGAGACTGAGAATATAGTTCTGATATACCTGCTTTATTTAATACCTTTTGCATTTCTTTTAGAGTGGTTCTTCCAGGGACTTCAGAAAATGGGAGTTATTACAATTGGAAGAATCATTGGAATGTCTGCATATTTTGTTTTTCTCGTAATTTTTGTGAAATCTGAAAAAGATACACTTCTTACAGCAGCTGGCTGGATTATAGGAGGTGCAGTAAATTCATTTGTTCTCTGGCTGTTTCTTAAAAAGACAGGATATAAATCTAAGTTAAAGATTAAAAATTTTAACTTTATTCCGGTTGTAAGAGAATCGATATCATTAAGTCTGGCTTCCATTATAGCAGGTCTTGCAGTCTCATTTCCTATTATATATCTGGGATTAGTAACAACGAATTCTAATATTGGTATTTATAGCGCAGCTTTCAAAATTATAGTTTTATTCCTAACCTTCGACAGAGTATTTAATGCTCTTTTTTTTCCTAAAATAATTAATTATATCCATAATTATTCCGAAAATCTTGAAGATATCTTTAGCTCAATATTAAAGATAATAGTTGCCTTTTCATTATCTGTAGGCTTAATAGAAATTATTGGAGGAAAGTTCATCATCACCTTTGTTTTCGGAAAATCTTTCGTTGATTCAATTCTTATTTTTCAACTGCTAACAGGTTATTTTACTTTTACTTTAATAAATTCTGTTTTTAGTTTTACTTTAATAGGGATGAATAAAGAAAACATTTATACAGCCGGATTAACAATCGGTGCAATTGTATTTATAATATTTTCAGTCATACTTTATAATTATTACTCGGTTTCAGGGGTTGCATTCTCTTTAGCACTCTTTGAAATTACGACTCTTATTTATATGTCGTTAAAATTAAAAACATTTATTAAAATTAATTTGTACAGAAATTTATTTATTCCATTAATAGGTACATACGCAATTATTTTACCGGTTTTATTATTTATTAAAATATCTCTCCCTTTCCATTTACTCCTGATAATATTCATTTGTTTACCCTTAATATTGATGCTGTCAGGATTTAATATTGAAGAGATAAAATTTTTGAAAAGGATACTGCTCTGAAATTGAAAGTCGGCATAACGAAAATTACCTCTGGCTGGATTACTATCCTTCAGCAGATTGGAGTTTCTTTTGAGGAAATCCTCTCCATTGAAAATATAAAGAAAGATGATTATGCCGTAATCATAATCTCATCAGGGCCATTAAAAGTGAAAGAATGCAAAATTCTTAATGATTTTGTAATAGAGGGGGGAGCAGTTCTTACCGAAGCTAAATCAGCAAAAAAAGTATTTAATGTAGATTACAAATATTCATATTTAAAATTTCTTCACTCCGGTTCAAACGAACTCTTTAATAATTATTTAATATGTGATCTATATAAGCTGACAAAAATTGCTAAGGATGCAAACCATCTTGATGACCAGGATAA
This sequence comes from uncultured Ignavibacteriales bacterium, assembly GCA_963848195.1. Classification (GTDB taxonomy): domain Bacteria; phylum Bacteroidota; class Ignavibacteria; order Ignavibacteriales; family Ignavibacteriaceae; genus CAVQBP01. The sequence goes on from CAWKCY010000009.1 coordinate 90,766, forward strand.
AGAAAAAACCGTCTTAGCTTTGAAAAAAGGAAAGGGTGATATCATAGTCTTTCCAGAAGGATTTGTCTCATTATTAAATAACAGTAGAACAATACGAAAAAATTTTTACTCGCCGTTCAGTGAGCAATTTACTTCAGAAAGAGTTTCAATCGTTTCAAAAGGTGTTATTCGAATCCACATTCAAAAAGCTTTAGAATATCTTTATCATCGGAGAAATTTACCCTTTGTTCATCTCTGGTTCTTTCCCGGTTATGCAAGGTCTATTTTCAGCTTTAGAGTTGATACGGATATGGGAACTCAAGAAGAGATACAATCTCTTTATAATCTGCTCCGGAATTTTAAGATACCTGCAACCTGGTTTGTTGAAACTATGTCCTCGCAAAGCTGGATTAAATTGTATTCAGGATTTAACGATCAGGAAATTGCTTATCATTGTTATAGACATAAAAATTTCCTAAGCTTCAAAAAAAATTTAGAAGATGTAAGTACAGGATTAAAAGTATTGGAAAATGAAGAAATAAAGCCAAAAGGTTATGCTGCACCTTATGGTAAATGGAATAAAACAATTGGAATGGTGATTGATAAATTTAACTTCTCATATTCATCCGAATTTGATTTTGCATATGATACTCTCCCTCTTTACCCATATTATAACTCTTCTTTTTCAAAAGCACTGCAGATACCAATTCATCCTGTAAGTATGGGAAGGCTCCACTGGGGAGGACATTCCGAAGAAAATATGATTAAATATTTTTTTAATATAATCGACCAAAAATTATTTTTTGATGAACCTATAATTTTATATACCCATCCTTTTGAGAAGAGACTAAATGTTTTTGGAAAAGTTTTTGAATATATAAGAAACATAAATTCCCAAGATGATGTGAATGATTTCCGGAGTATCCCATTTCTGACCTTTTCTGAATACGCTCTCTGGTGGAAAAAAAGATTAAATATTCATTGGAGTGCAGAAGAAAAGAATGGAAAAGTTTTTATTTCTGCTGATAACGGAAGTGATTCAATTAAATGGAGAGCTATTTATCCGGATGGAAGAAAAGATATTTTATCATTAAACGAAGATAAACATAAAATTGATGAAGAAGATAACCCTTTTAGACAGATTGAAATTCATAATTCATATAATCCTATTAAACTGAGAAAAAAAACATTTCAAATGTTTAAATACGATATTATTGGAGTATTAAGAAAATTAAAACTATGAAAATTTGCTTTGCAAGTTATCCTGCTGTTACATTAACAGGCGGCGGACCATATATAAAGCTCAAAGAAACAAAAGAACAGCTTGAATTGCTCGGACATCAAGTCGACTTTTTTGATATGTGGAATCTAAATCAAAAATTAGCTGATTATGATATAATTCATCTGGTAGGCTCTAATTTTGCTGTTTTCGGAATGGCCAGAAGCCTTAAAGAAAGAAATATTGATTATCTCGTTGAACCAGTGTTCTATTCTAACCATACATATCAGTTTATAAAAAGAATTAATTCAATTGATCTCTTTATCCGAAAAATGGCTCCGGGAATATGGTTCGATTATGGAATAATAAAAGATATTTGTAATTGGTCAAAACTTGTTTTGCCTAATACCGGTTCCGAAGGAGAGATTATATCTAAAGGATTGTCAATTCCAAAAGCAAAAATACAAGTGATACACAATGGCGTCTCCAACAGGTTCTTACATGGTAATCCTGAATTATTTCAAAAGAAATATGGTTTAAATAATTTTATTTTGTATGTCGGACATCTTGGATTTAAAAGAAAAAATGGACTTACATTGGTTAAAGCACTTAAACAAATAGAGCATCCTGCCGTAATTATCGGGAATATTAATAATTTAGGTGAAGCTGAGAAGATATTGTTTGAGATTAAAAACAATAAAAATATCCTTTTAATTGAAGCTTTAGAAAATGATTCACCATTACTTGCTTCAGCATATGCAGCTTGCGACACGTTTGTTCTCCCTTCTCAATTTGAAACTCCAGGTATAGCTGCTTTGGAAGCCGGGTTAGCTGGTGCCAAGATAGTAATTACTCCCTTTGGCGGAACGAAAGAATATTTCAAAGATATGGCAGAATATCCGGATATAAATTCCGTTGAATCTATCAGAAATGGCATTGAAAAAAGCATGAATAAACCAAAAGATGAGACATTAAAAAATTATATTAAGGATAATTTTCTTTGGAATAAAATTGCAGAAAAAACTGCTGAAGTTTATAAAAAAGTTTTGGATGGAAGATAATTAGAACTTGCCAAATGATAAAAGAAAAATCACAGCTTAGAATTTTGATTTGCAGACCCGATAGAATTGGCGATGTTGTTTTATCTACTCCAATCCCTAGAGAAATTAAAAAGAAATATCCGCACAGCTTCATTGCTGTTCTTTTACGGGAATATACAAAGGATATATATATTAATAATCCTTACGTTGATGAAATAATTTTATATAAAGAAACTGAAAAATTGTCATCTACTGTAAAGGAATTAAGAGAATACTCTTTCACGCATGCATTTATGCTTCTGCCGCAGGAAAAATTAAACTGGATTTTATTCTTTAGCGGTATAAGATATAGGATAGGAGTAGGATATAAATTTTATCAATTTATTACCAATACAAAAAGTGTTTACAGATATAAATATAACCCCCTGAGACATGAAGCGGATTATTGTCTTGATATGGTGAGAAAATTAGGAATAGTACCTGAATCAGTAAATCCGGATATCTTTCTGACAAGCCGCGAAAAGGAAGAATCTTTAAATTTCAAAAAAAAACTCTCACCTAACGGAGAATTTTTAATAGGAATAAATGCTTCAAGCGGTAAATCTGCTCCGAATATTAAACCTTCAGAATATAAAAAGCTTATTGATTATCTATTAAGTACTAAGGGAATAAAAATCATTATTACAGATTTAACCCCATTTGATGAATTAAAGGATATTAATGGTGTAATTTATCCAAATATCGGGAACTCCTTAAGGGAATCAATAGTAAATTTTGCAGCTCTCGATCTATTAGTATCTTCGAGTACAGGACCTATGCATATTGCTGCAGCCTTAGGGATTACTACACTTTCATTATTTTCACCTTTAACAGCGTGCTCTCCAAAATTATGGGGACCTCTAGGTAATACAGCTTATATTTTAATGCCTCGCGAAGGATATTGTGGAATAAAATGTTCAGGTGACCCCGGTAATTGTCACTTTGAAGGAGAAGGGGGAATTCATGCAGAAAGTATTTATAACAAAGTTTTAGAAATAATTAATTAATGAAAATCTTAATTGCTCCTAATACATATAAAGAAGTTGAAGACTCAGTAAAAGCTTCAAATTTATTTTCAAAATATTTAGAAATTAAAAAAGAATTAAATCTTATTAAGAAACCTATTTCCGATGGAGGAGATGCATTTCTAAAAGTATGTAGAAATGTTTATAAGTTAAGGCTATTATCTTATGATATAACAAAATGTTACGGCGATGAATTAATGTCAATTAATGTGGGATATAACGACAAGGATTCAATAATATATATTGAATCTGCAGATATTTTAGGATTAAAAGTAATACCCAAGAATCAGAGAAATCCTGCGAAAATTAATTCAAAGGGGTTGGGAGATTTATTACAGAAACTTAAAGAAGATGCAGACTCCGGAAAATTAAAAATAGATAAAGTTTTTATAGGAATTGGAGGCACAGGAACAAATGATCTCGCTCTAGGAGCGTGCTCCCGTTTCGGGTTAAAAATATTTGATGAAATAAAAGAATTACAGGTAGAACCTAGAAATTATCATTTGGTCAAAAGAATTGAATGGTCTAAACCAGAGCTTCAATTTAAAATTGTTCCTATTATAGATGTTAATAATCAACTACTCGGTGAATTCGGAGCAACTTTAACTTTCGGTAAACAAAAGGGAGCTAATAATAAAGAACTTCAAATTATGGAAAAAGGATTCCAAAATATTGTAGATATTCTTATAAAGATGGGTATGATTGAAAATAAAAAAAAGCTATCCGGAGCAGGAGGTGGATTAGCTGTCGGGTTGTCCATATTCTTTAATGCTGAGACAAAAAAAGCAAAAGATTTTATAATGGAAGACCTATCTTTTGATAAGTTGAAAAATAATATTGATTATATAGTCACCGGCGAAGGTTCTTTTGATAAACAAAGTCTAATGGATAAAGGCTGCGGAATAGTTATAAATGAATTTAAGGATTCGGTTAAAAGAATATTCCTTGTTTGCGGTAAGATTGATTCTGAAGCAAAAGAAAAACTTGATAGAAATGTTTATTGTATTGAATTATCCAAATATTTTAACTCCGTTGAAGAATCCATAAATAATTTTAAGAAGGGGATTGAGCTTGCATGCAAAGAAATATTGCTTAACATATAATGGTAAAGCATAACAATTAAACAATTAAATAATTTAACAATTTAACCTCCTGGTTCTGGTTTTGACAGTTTTATCCAGCCTTAAAATTTATTAAATTAAGCATAATTACAATCAATTTATTTTGAAATCAGAAAAAGGGTTTAAATGAAGCAGTATTTAGATCTTGTACGATTGGTAATGGAAGAAGGTACAAGGAAACCATCAAGAACCGGTGTTGATACAATATCATATTTTGGAGCCTTTTATAAAGTTGATTTATCCAAAGGGTTCCCACTACTTACAACAAAAAAAATGGAATGGAAGTCATTGCTTCATGAAGTTTTATGGTATCTATCGGGAGAGAATCATATTAGAAACCTCCAGAAGCATACAAAAATATGGAATGCATGGGCAGATGAAAACGGAAACCTGGAAACTGCTTATGGCTATTACTGGCGTCATTTCCCAAGCGCTCAAAAAGATGAGAATGGAAATTGGAATGTAACCGAAGTTGACCAGATACAATATGTAATAGACGAATTAAAAAAGAAACCTTACAGCAGAAGACTCGTAGTTACAGCGTGGGAACCGGGAAACGCTACTAAAAGTAAACTGCCGCCCTGTCACTATAGCTTTGCTTTTAATGTAAATGATGGAAAATTAAACTGTCACTTAACACAGCGGTCAGGTGATATAGCTCTTGGAATACCTTTCAATCTTGCTGCTTATTCGATGTTAACCCAAATAATTGCACAGGAAGTTGAACTAGAATTAGGTGCTTTTGCCCATACCATAATAGATGCTCATATTTATATCGGTGATAAAGGTACTGAAAATGAAAGATATGATCACTTTGACGGTTTAAGAGAACAACTTAAACGAGAACCTCTTCCGCTTCCAATACTTAAAATAGCGAGAAAACCGATTAATGAATTAGAATTTGATGATTTTGAACTTTTAAATTATCAGTATCACGATAAGATAAAGTTCGAGGTAGCTGTTTGAAAATAATCATAATTTCAGCAGTTGCAAAAAATAATGTAATTGGAAGATCAAACGGAGAAATGCCCTGGCATGTTAAGGAAGAATTTCAACATTTTAAGAATACAACCTTCGGTTCTCCCATCATTATGGGAAGAAAGACATTTGAAACACTCGGTAAACCTCTAAAAGGAAGATTAAATGTAATAATAACCAATAATGATAAACTGAATTTTCCTTTTGAAGAAGTAAAGATATTTCATAGTTTAAAGGCTGCGATAGATTATTTTGAATCTGAGAACTATATAAAAATATTTATTATAGGTGGCGGAGAAGTATATAAACAGGCAATAAATATTGCAGATGAGATGATAATTTCAATTATGAACTTTGAAGCGGAAGGAGATGTATATTTCCCGGAATATGATAAATCAGAGTGGAAAGTAGTTAAGAAGGATAAAAGGGATGAATTTGAGATTATTTATTATGAGAGGGTATAATGGGAAATAACAATGCCGGATAACAGAATTAAAATACTGCCTGAAAACATTTCCAGTAAAATTGCAGCTGGTGAAGTAGTGCAAAGGCCTGAATCGGTAGTAAAAGAGCTGATGGAAAATTCTATTGATGCCGGTGCGGATACAATTGAATTGATTGTAAAAAGAGCAGGTAAAATTCTCATTCAAGTTGTTGATAATGGTATCGGAATGAATGAAGAAGATGCTCTGCTTTGTATTCAAAAGCATGCTACAAGCAAAATATTCAGTTATGAAGATCTTGAAGCAATTTCTACACTGGGATTCAGAGGCGAAGCTCTTAGTTCGATTACTGCAGTCAGCCAGGTAGAAATAAAAACAGAAACAAGAGATGAGGAAATCGGAACCCTGCTTAGGAATGAAGAAAGCGGAAATATTATTAGAGAAAAAGGATCTTTTCCTAAAGGAACTTCGATTTCCGTAAAGAACCTTTTTTATAATACTCCTGCAAGAAGGAATTTCTTAAAGACAGACGGAACGGAATTAAAGCACATTATCGATACATTTAATAAAATTTCCCTTAGTCATCCGGATCTTAACTTTAAGTTTTATAATAATGATGATTTAATTTTTAATTATTCAGCCGGAGATCTTGAAAAAAGAATCAATCAAGTCTTTGCGGATAATATGCTTGATGCTTTAATCCCTGTAGAAGAAATGACCGAGTTTATCTCTTTGTACGGATATATAGGAAAACCTGCACTTTTAAAAAAGAGTAGAGGAGAACAATATCTATTTTTAAATTCCCGTTTTGTTTCAAGCAAGCAGATAAACCACGCTGTATTTACTGCTTATGAAAATATTCTTGAAAAAGGAGATTACCCCTTCTTTATTTTATTTATGGATATTGATCCTAAAAGGATTGATGTTAATGTACATCCGTCTAAATTAGAAGTCAGATTTGAAGACGAAAGAGACGTTTACAACTTTGTTCTAACAGTAATTAAAAAAAGCCTTGGAACACATGATATGGTTCCTTCTATGTCGTTCAATTCAGTAACTGAAGAGACGGAAAAACTGAAAGTTCATAGTTTTAATAGAACGGAAAAAGGGGATTTCTCAGACAGACCGGGATTTGTTGAAAAGAAATCTTATGCTAAAACTAATTTTTCTGATAAGGAGATAGATTTGATTTTCAGTACTATTCCGGATGAAATTGTAAAATCAAAACCAAGTGAATTTCCGCATCCTTTTAGTAACATAGAAGAACAAAAAACAAGAAATGAAAACATAACGAGTAATTCTGTACAGAATATTAAGTATTCAAAAGAGGTTAAAACAGAAGATGAAACAACTTTTATAATTCAGCTTCATAACAAATATATCCTGTCGCAAATTAAAACTGGATTGATGATAATTGACCAGCATGTAGCGCACGAAAGGGTGCTTTACGAGAAAGCATTAAAAAGATTCGATGCCAATTTACCTTTCTCTCAGCAATTATTATTTCCTAAAACATTAGAGCTTAATCCTGGTACCATTGAAGTTCTTAAAGAGATTAATCCTTATTTAATTAGATTAGGTTTTGAAATAAAATTTTTTAGTAAGAATACTATTGTTATCGAAGGTGTCCCTGATGACGTTAAAAGCGGTTCGGAAGAAAAAATATTACTAGAATTAATTGACGAATATGTGTCCAATGAGAGGGAAAAAAAATTGGAAGAGAGAGATAATATTGCAAAATCTTATTCATGTAAAACCGCAATTAAAGCCGGAGATAAATTATCCGACAAAGAAATGCGTTTATTAATCGATCAGCTTTTTGCAACCTCAATGCCCTATGCTTGTCCTCACGGCAGACCTATAGTGGTTAAAATATCTCTGGATGAATTCGATAGACGCTTTGGAAGAACTTAAAAGAATTGGAATATTGGAGGATGGAATATATTGGGATAGTATATGTGATGTAGATAAAGAAGAGTAGTATGAAATTTAAATATTATAAGTATAAATGATTTTACCGCCCAAAAGGCATGCTTAATAAATTAGTTCCAAAAGAACTTAGAAAAGAGGTTGTTATGGTTTCAGAAGAGTATAAGAAAAAGAAAAATGAATATTTATCAAGAGCTAACAATTCAAGAAATACAGGAATGAAATTTACTACTGTCAGCGGTGAAGAGGTTAATGTTTTATATGGTCCAGATGATATTGAGAATATAAATTATTTGAGCGACATAGGTTTTCCCGGCGAGTATCCATATACAAGAGGAATTCATGAAAGCGGATATAGAGGGAAAATATGGACTATGCGTCAATTTGCAGGTTTTGGTTCACCTGAAGATACAAACGAGCGCTTTCACTACTTATTGAACAAGGGTCAAACAGGCCTTTCGGTAGCATTTGATCTTCCTACTTTAATGGGATGGGATGCTGATGCGGATTTAAGTGAAGGAGAAGTCGGGATTTGCGGAGTATCTATATCTTCACTCAAAGATATGGAAGTTCTATTTGATAAAATTCCTTTAAATAATGTTTCAACTTCCATGACCATTAATTCTCCTGCTGCAATGATTTTTGCTTTTTATCTTGCAGTAGCTCAGAAACAGGGGATAGAGACAAAAGATTTGAGAGGAACTCTGCAGAATGATATTTTAAAGGAATATATTGCTCAGAAGGAATATATATATCCTCCAAATCCATCTATGAGAATAATTGTAGATATGATTGATTACTGTCAGAAAGAGGTTCCGTTATGGAATCCTGTTTCAGTTAGTGGATATCATATACGAGAAGCTGGTTCGACTGCCGTTCAGGAATTAGCATATACTCTGGCAGATGGTTTTGCTTATATTGAAGCTTGTATTGAACGGGGAATGGATGTAGATAGTTTTTCACCAAGAATATCTTTTTTCTTTAATTCACACCTGGATTTCTTCGAAGAAATTGCTAAATACAGGGCTGCAAGAAAAATATATGCAAAAAGAATGAGAGAAAAATATAAGGCTAAAAATCCGCGTTCATGGTGGCTCCGCTTTCATACTCAAACAGCCGGTTGCACTTTAACGGCACAGCAACCTGAAAATAATATTATACGTACTGCATTCCAGGCACTTGCAGGTGTTCTGGGAGGAACACAATCCCTTCATACAAATTCTATGGATGAAACCCTTGCTTTGCCGGGTGAAAAAGCAGTAAAAATTGCTTTAAGAACCCAGCAAATAATTGCTTATGAAACAGGAGTTATAAATACAATTGATCCGCTGGGTGGTAGTTATTTTGTAGAATCTTTAACCGATAGAATGGAAAAGGAAGCAAATGAGATTTTTGAAGAGATTGATTCTTTTGGAGGGGTAATCCCTGCAATTGAAACTGGATATTTTCAAAAGGAAATTGCTGATTCTGCTTACCGTTATCAAATGGAAGTTGAAAGAAAAGAGAAATTTATTGTAGGAGTAAATGAATTTGTAGAGAAAGATGAAAAAGTAGACATCCCGATTTTACTTATTTCACCTGAAGTCGAAATTAAACAAAAGAAAAGATTAGCGGATTTAAAACAGAGCAGAAATCAACAAGATGTTAAGAAAAGTTTGGATGATATAAGAATTGCTGCAGTAGAAGGGAATAATTTAATGCCTACCCTAATAAATGCCGCGCATAATTATGTGACATTAGGGGAAATGGTAACTGAATTAAAAGAAATCTTCGGAATATATCAGGAGGCTGCTGTATTTTAATGGTCAAGGAATATTTAAAGTTATTCCGCCTCCATCAATGGATTAAAAATGTTTTTATTTTTGTCCCGATAGTTTTTTCAAAAAACCTGTTCAATTTAGAATTATTATTAATTGTTGCTGCAGGTTTTTTTGAATTCTGCCTCGCATCCAGCTTAGTTTATGTACTAAATGATATTATTGACATAGAATCTGACAGAAACCATCCTATAAAAAAAGAAAGACCGTTACCATCCGGCAGAATTTCTAAGAAATCTGCAATTTATTCGGTGATTATTTTATCTTTAATAATAATATCTCTGCTTCCATTTTTCAACCTTACTTTTGATGCCCTCCTGCTATTATACATCGTTATTAATATTTTTTATTCGATAAAATTAAAGAATATAGTTATAATAGATATTTTCAGTATTGCTGCCGGTTTTATGATCAGAATAATATCAGGAGCAGTTGTTATTAATGTCGAAATATCAAACTGGCTAATACTGACTACGATGTTTATCTCACTATTTTTAGGAGTAATGAAAAGACGTTCCGAACTTACCTTAGTAGAAAATGTGTCAACAAGAAAAGTTCTGGCTGAATACTCGATTACTTTTTCGGATCAGATGACAACAGTAGCAGCGGCAGGAGTTATAATTTGTTACGCACTATACTCAGTCGCTTCAAGAACCGTATCGGTTTTTGGAACTGAAAGATTAATTTTTACTACTCCGTTCGTTGTCTTCGGAATTTTCAGGTACATGTACCTGGTTTATATGAATGCTAAAGGTGAAAATACATCTAAAATGCTTGTGAGTGATCTTCCTATGATTATTAATATTTTGTTGTATATTCTCACTAGTATATTAATTATCTATAAAATTTTTTAGAAATACAAAGCCGCAGGGTAAAAAACCGGCAGTTAACAACAATTGAAATAAAATCATGTTTTCAGAATTTTTAGTTTTAATATTACTAATAATACTAAGCGGATTTTTTGCCGGTTCCGAAATGGCTTATGTTGCTGCCAGTAGAATAAAAATTGAAGTTCGTGCAAGGAAAAAAGAACTTACTGCAAAAAATGCATATTTTTTTGCAAATAATCCTCAAGAGTTCTTTTCGGTAATTCTATTGGGAAATAATATTGTTAATATTTCATTTGCTTCGATAAGTACAATAATATTAACGGATGCCTTTAGATTGGATGAGTTTTCAATCCTTTTAATATCAACCTTTTTCATCCTGATTTTCGGAGAGCTAATACCAAAATATTTATCAAGAGAACTTGCGGACCGGGTTATACTAATTTCCTCTATACCGATTCGAATCTTATACTTTGTACTATATCCATTTATAAAAATCACATCTTCATTTTCATCATTTTTAACCCAGTCTTCTAGCACTAGAGAAGAAAACATTAAATACCTTTTCAGTAAAGAAGATATTGAATCACTCGTAAAAGAAAGTCATGCAGCAGGTAAAGTAAACAAAAGTGAAAGTGATATTATTAGTAAAGTTTTTGCCTTAAGCGAACAAAGAGTTTATGAAGCTATGCGACCAAGAACTGATATAACAGGGATTGAGATCGGACAAAATATTGAAGATATGTTGAATATTTTTATAGAATCCGGTTATTCTAAACTTCCGGTATATGAAGATAATCTAGATAATATAAAAGGTGTTGTTTACGCATATGATATCTTTAAAAATCCAAAGAATATAGAGAATGTTTTAAGAGAGGTCATTTTTGTACCTGAAACAAAAAAAAGTTTTGAAATGCTGAATGAGTTCTTAAATAAACATGTATCTATTGCTGTTGTAATTGATGAATTCGGTGGTACAGCAGGAATAGTAACTATGGAAGATATCATTGAAGAATTATTTGGTGAAATAGAGGATGAATATGATGTAGAAGAAGATATTTGTAAAAAAATAGGACCAAATGAATATTTAATTAGCGGAAAAGTTGAAATCGACTATATTAACGAAAAATTCAATCTGGAAATACCATTAGGTGATTATGAGACTGTCGGAGGTTATATTTCCTATAATCTGGGAAGAATTCCTGTTCAAGGAGAGAACATATCAATTAATAATTTCAATATACTAATTGCACGATCTTCACAAAATAAGATAGATATGATCAAGTTGACTGTAAACTCAGAACCTGTCTTACCAATTAAATAAAAATCCCGCTTAACCAGAATTCCATTGCTAAAATGTTGTTTTGTTAATAGTATTATTTATTAAGGACTGCAGAAAATAAGCAGGATAATAATACTGCTGCACTCTAATAAAACCATTGGATTTAATAGTAGTTAAATAAAATTTACCTTAAATTTGTGATATAAATAAAAATGTTTTTTGACAAATAATAGGTAAATTTGCTTAATTTTGTTGCTGAAGGCAAAGATTCAAATTGCAAAGCCAGAGCAGGATATTTTATAACTGATCACGGAATAGTTAAGACACCTATTTTTTTACCTGTTGGTACACAAGGTACTGTTAAGGCAGTTAGAAAAGACAGCTTAGAATCAGATATTAAAGCTGAAATTGTTCTTTCAAATACTTACCATCTTTATTTAAGACCCGGCACTGAAGTGCTTGAAAAAGCAGGAGGTTTGCATAGATTTATGAATTGGGGGAAGCCCATATTAACTGACAGCGGGGGTTACCAGATTTTTAGTCTATCCGAACTCCGTCAGCTTAAACCTGATGGTGTTGAATTCCGTTCTCATTTAGATGGTTCAAAGCATTTCTTTTCCCCTGACAAAATAATCAATATTCAAAGGAGTATTGGTTCTGATATAATGATGTCATTAGATGAATGTACTCCTTTCCCGTGTGATTATGAATATGCAAATAATTCTATGCAATTGACTTCAAAATGGGCAATATTAAATAAAGAAGCTTTTGAAAAATCTAAATCTCTTTATGGAAATACCCAATTTTTGTTCGGAATAATACAGGGAAGCATCTATAAAGATTTAAGAGAAAAATCAGCTAAAGATCTCTTGGATTTGAATTTTGACGGTTATGCCGTAGGCGGACTGGCAGTCGGGGAACCTGTTGAAAAGATGTATGAAATAGTTAATTTTACAACAGATTTTATGCCTGAAAATAAAGTAAGATATTTAATGGGAGTAGGGAAACCTGAAAATATTTTAGAAGCAATTGAAAGAGGAATAGATATGTTCGATTGTGTTATGCCTACCAGAAATGCGAGAAATTCATATCTATTTACTTCGGAAGGTGTTTTGGCAATGAGAAATTCAAAATATAAAAATGATTTTAACAGTATTGATAAGAACTGTGAATGTTATACATGCAGTAATTTCTCAAGGGCATATTTGAGACATTTATTTATTGCTAAAGAAATTGTTGCCTTAGAACTGGCAAGTATCCATAATTTACATTTTTATTTACATCTGGTTAAAGAAGCAAGGAAGAAAATAATTGAAGGTTCTTTCCTTGATTGGAAATCAAAAATAACAGAAAAAATAAACAATAGAGAAAAAAACAATACGGAGGAATAATTGAATACTATTATAGCTATGGCTCCATCAGGTAGTGGAGGCGGAGGAAGTTTTATCAGCACAATTATAATGTTCGGTGCTATTTTCCTAATTTTTTATTTCATGATCATCAGACCACAGCAGAAACGTGCTAAAGAAAGAGAAAAAATGTTATCTAATATTCAGAAGGGGGATAAAGTTGTTACAAATGGCGGGTTGCACGGTGTAATTGCCGGCCTTGATGAAAAAACAGTTTTGCTGCAGGTAGGGGATAATGTAAAATTAAAATTTGAGCGTTCTGCTATTACAACTATAGTTTCAAGTAAAGAAAGTTAAACAGAGTTTTTAGGCTGAAACTATATATGATTTTTTTTATCTTTTATATATTTTTTTGAAAAGGATTGGGGCTTAACTATGTTTTGTGCAGTTGAAGAAGCTATTGAAGAAATAAAAAATGGTAAAATAATAATAATTGTTGATGATGAGAATCGTGAAAACGAGGGGGATTTTGTATGTGCTGCCGAATATGTTACACCCGATATAGTGAATTTTATGATTACCCATGGACGCGGAATGGTTTGCGTAGCAGTCACAGGAGAAAAATTAGATAAAATTGGTTTACCTTTAATGGTTGATACCAATTCGGCCCTGCATGGAACGCAGTTTACTGTTACAGTTGATGCGATTAAAGGGACAACAACAGGTATTTCTGCAGTTGATCGGGCTTTAACTATTAAAAAAATAATTGATCAGAATTCTAAATCCGAAGATTTTGCAAGACCGGGTCATATATTTCCGCTTCGTGCATTTGATGAGGGAGTTTTAAGAAGAGCAGGTCATACAGAAGCAGCTGTTGATCTATGCAAATCTGCAAACTTAAAACCAGCTGGCGTTTTATGTGAAATTCTTCATGAAAATGGAGAGATGGCAAGGGTTCCGGTTCTGCTTAAAATTGCAAAAAAATTTGGACTGAAGATAGTTACTGTTCAAGCTATTATTAAATTCAGGCTTCAAAAGGAAAAATTAGTCGAAAAAATTACGGATATTAACTTTCCGACTGATCATGGAAATTTTAGATTAAATCTGTATAGAAGTTTAGTCGATAATAAAAAGCAGTTAGCCCTGGTTAAGGGGGATATAGATCCGGATGTTCCGGTTTTGGTTAGAATGCATTCCGAATGTTTAACCGGAGATGTTTTTCATTCGTTGCGGTGCGATTGTCATGACCAATTAAATGCAGCGCTAGATCAAATTGAAGAATATGGAAGCGGTATACTGGTATATATGAGACAGGAAGGTCGTGGGATCGGACTTAAAAATAAAATTTTAGCCTATAAACTTCAGGATGAAGGCAAAGATACTGTTGAAGCTAATGAAGCTCTTGGATTTAAAGCGGATTTAAGAGATTATGGAATAGGGGCACAAATCCTGCTTGATTTAGGTGTTAAGAAGATAAAATTATTGACTAATAATCCGAAGAAAATAGTCGGGTTAAAAGGATATGGATTAGAAATTGTAGAAAGAATCCCTATTGAAATACAGCCAAATGAGATTAATGCTAAATATCTTAAAACAAAACGGGATAAATTAGGACATATAATTTTGCAGTGATAAGATGATGATTATTGTGCTAAAATTTCTTTTATAGATTCTTCTATTCCTTTCTGTTTAATTCCATAGGATTGAAGCTTGCCGGTATTTAAAGAAACATCCTCGACTATAGGCAAATTTTGGACATCCTCCATAATTATCTTATTAAGCAATCCTTTATTCAGATTCCCAATATCACAAAGCATTTCTCCAAGTTCGTATCGCGAGACTCTTTCTAATCCGCCAAAGTTAATAATTTCTCCTTTTATATTTAATTTTATTAAGGATGAGATTATTTTTGCAGCTTCATATAATGATAGAGGTGTCCGGTATTGATCGCTAAAAAGTTTAACTACTTTATTTTCTTTTAAATTGTTGTACATATTATGGAAATGACATTTTGAATGGTTTAATCCGAAACCATAAAGTAGGGCTGTTCTTAGAATAAGATAATTGTCTAAAGTCTCCTGTATCTTTGTCTCACCCATTAGTTTGGTTTCAGCATATAAGGAAATAGGAATTAACTTGGAAAGTTCATTTAACATTGAACCGCGATATCCTGCGTATACAAGATCAGTGGAAAGATAAATTAACTTTGCATTTACCTTTTCACTTTGTTCTGCTATTATTTTTGTTGCATTCACGTTTGTTTTATAAACTTCTTTTGCAGACAATTTTTCGGAAAGCATCGGAGTTGAAATTGCTGCAGTATGAATTATAATATTAGGAGCATAATTCTTCGATCAGTTTTGAACTAAATTTTCAAAATCTGTAATATCAATCTTAAAGGAATTAAATTCCCCGCAATTACCTGGATGCTGATTATAGAGTGTTAAGATTTCATACTCTTTTGAAAGTTCAATATTCAAATATTGTCCTAGAAGACCACTGCCGCCAGTTATCAAAACTTTCATAAATACTATCTCCTCATTGATTTGGATTCTAATAATAAATTAAATTATTAAATGTTTTATTATTAAATATTTTTTTGAAAAATATGCCAAACTAAAAGCAATTGTCACAATTGTACAATAATACCGATTGTAACATCTAAGCTTTAGAAATATTTAATTGAGCTTAAAAGATGCAAAATATTAGAGCATAATTACCTTTGCTTTTTCTACCCACTTTGGTAAATTTAGAACTTCATAAAAAAAATATAATATGAGAAAATTCATAATAATATTAGCGATATTGTTCATAAATCAGATAATCTCTGCTCAGGAAGCCAGGTATTATGATGCTCCTTTTGGAGGGGGAGGTGGTTTTACTCCCGGTTGGATATTTCCAAAATTTGATGAATTGAATAAGGAATTAAAGCAGTTCGGCATACCTGAATTTAATAATAGCGGATTTTTTACCAGCGGCGGCGGCGGTTTCATTTACTTGGGTTTTATTAAAAATTTGAGGGTAGGGGGGATGGGATTCGGAGGCTCAAAATCAGTTTCAGGAACCGGCAGTACAGTTATACCTATTGATAAACTTTATGCTAATAATTATCAACAGGATATTTTAAACAAAGAAGCTGACTATTCTATTGGAGGGGGAGGTTTTACCATCGAATATACTTTGCCGTTTGTTAGAACATTCGGAATATCTTTAGGTACTATAATTGGCGGCGGTAGTATGCAAATAGATATTTATAAAAACAGCGGCCCTTTTTCATGGGATAATGTTTGGACTGATATTACATCACCGGTTTCATCAATAAATACACACAGGACCATTAAAAATTCTTTTTGGTTTTTCACCCCAACATTAAATATTGATATCCCGTTTCTCAGATTTATGATATTCAGAATTGGCGGAGGATATCATTTAACATTTGCTAATAGCTGGAAAATAGACAATGATAATGATTTATCGAATGTGCCTTCAAACTTAAATGGAAATAGTTTCTATATTCAAACAGGTCTATTATTCGGATTTTTCTCATTATAGGAGTTCAATGAAAAATATTCTAATTACAGGGGGAGCAGGTTTTATAGGGAGCAATTTTATAAATCAGATTCTAAATGAAAGAGATGATTATTATTTAGTAAATCTGGACAAACTGACGTACGCCGGGAATCTTGAAAATCTTAAACAGTCCGAAAAGAAAAAAAATTACAGGTTTGAAAAAGGAGATATAACAAATAATGAGTTTGTTTCTTACTTATTTGAAAAGCATAAAATAAAATATGTTATAAATTTTGCTGCTGAATCACATGTTGATAGAAGCATTCTAGGTTCAGAAATATTTTTTAGAACAAACGTTATCGGAACCAATATTTTATTGGAAGCAGCCAGAAAATTTGAAGTAGAAAAATTTGTTCAGGTATCAACAGATGAAGTTTACGGGAGTCTTGGAGCGGAAGGCCTTTTTACCGAAACTACATCACTTTCACCTAATAGCCCTTATTCTTCCAGCAAAGCTTCTGCAGACCTTATGGCCCTGGCATTTTATCATACTTACGGATTGCCCGTCACAATTACCAGATGTTCGAATAATTATGGGCCTTATCAGTTCCCTGAAAAACTGATTCCTTTAATGATAATCAATGCAATGAATAACAAAAAATTACCCGTTTACGGTGACGGTTTATATGTGAGGGATTGGATTTTTGTTCATGATCATAATAAGGCTATTAACCTTGTTTTTGAAAAAGGAAATGCTGGAGAAGTATATAACATTGGTGCAAGCAATGAAATGCAGAATATTAAAATAATAAAATTAATTTTGGAATATCTCAATAAACCGGAAGATCTTATTGAGTATGTAAAAGATCGTCCAGGACATGATCGCCGGTATGCAATAGATTCCGCTAAAATAAAAAGAGAGTTGAACTGGAAACCCGAATTTTCTTTTCAAGAAGCCATAAAACGGACAATAGATTGGTATATCGAGAATAAGGAGTGGTGGGGAAGAATTATTTCGGGAGAATATCAGGATTATTATAAAATTCAATATCAACAATAAATTAAATGTTCGTAAAAAGATGAAAAAATACTTTATTGTCATAGTACTTTTGTATGCTGCTTTAAGTAAGGCTCAGGATATAAATAATAACAGCAAAATTGATCAAAGTACATTAATGAATGCAGCAGCAATCAGTGTCACTATTGGAGGCAATTTTATTATTACCGGTACATTTTCCGCGTTGATTACTGAAAGGGTGGATCAGTTTGTCACAAGAATGTATAATGAAGCCAAGCTAAGAGCAGAAGGAAATATTACCGACCTGTATACACTGCAGACTTTGGAAAAAGAATTTAAAAAATATTCCTTACGGAATATTACTTTAAAAAGAGCAAATGGAGAAATAAAAAAACTCGATCTTATAAAGTTTAGAAAAACAGGGGATTTTTCTAATAATCCTTATTTAAAAAATGATGATGTTTTAATATTTGCCCCGGCAGATCTGGATAGAGATTTTTTTACTGTTTCCGGTGCAGTTAATAATCCTAACAAATTTAATTATGTCGATGGAGACAAACTTTCCGATGCACTGGATTTGGCTGATGGGATTAATAAAGCTTATGAAAATGTCGATTCGGTGGAAATCGACAGACTAAGCTATGATGGAAATACATTAAATACTTTAAAAGTTGGAATAAATAGTGATATCCCTTTGAAACGCGGGGATAGGATAATAGTCCTCGCAGATGAAACTCAAAGAAAGGATTTTAAGGTTTTAGTGCTCGGTGAAGTTAAACGTCCAGGAGAAATTCCTATTACAAAAGATAACACTTCAATTCAGGATGCAATCATTGCTGCAGGTGGTTTTACTAAGGATGCTTCACTTAAAAGAGCAAAATTAATAAGAGGAACAAATATAAGGTTTATATTAGAAAAAGAGTTTGGAATTGACCTTGAAAAACGATCTGATTTTTTTAAAGATTATCCGAATCAAATTCTTTATAAATTTGAAAGAGATAAGATGTTAAGAATGTCAACTCTTACAGAAGAGGATACAGCATTCTTCTTTGTTGATGATGCCATTAGACAAATGTTAAATGAGGTAACGCTTGATTTCGATAGTGTTTTGGATAATGATTCAAGAGTTGGAAATTTGAAATTAAGAGACAATGATGTAATTATAATCCCTCAAAAAATAAATACTGTCTATGTTTTTGGTCAGGTAAATTCACCAGGAAATATCAGATATGTAGAAGGTAAAGATTACAAATATTACATTAATAGAGTCGGTGGTTTAGGTGATTTAGCTAATGATGGAGAAATTTCTATAATAAAAGCAGAGACAAAAGAATGGATTCCGGCTGATAATAAAAATGTTTCTATAGAAAACGGTGATTTTATTTATGTCCCTAAAAATCCTGCTCATTCGTTTAATTATTACGTAGGGGTTGTGGGCAGATATTTAGGCATCGTTGGCAGTATTGCGACAGTTATTCTGCTCTTAGTCCAATTTAATAAATAATTGATTTTATTAAAACCTGAAGAATTTTGTTTAGTGTAAAAAAGAGAATAAATTTTTTTGACTGCGACCCTGCAGGGATTTTTTTCTTTGCAAGAGTCTATGAACTTTGTCATTCTTCTTATGAAGAAATGATTCAAAGTTTTAATCTAAATGAAGATTACTGGACTAACGAGAAGTATATAGTCCCAATTCTAAAAAGCGAAGCATCATATCATAAACCAATTAAATATGGAGAAACAGTAACTGTAGAAATTCATGTGAATAATTTAAGGACTTCTTCTTTTGAACTTAATTATGAAATCAAGAATGCGGAAAGAGAAATTTGCACAAAGGTAAAGACAGTTCATATATTTGTTAATAAAAATACATGGCAGAAAATAGAAATAGTTGAAAATGTTAAGAAAGGTTTAGAAAAAATATTAGTCGGTAAATAGGGAATTTAATAGCTTTTCTTTTTTAACTTTTCCCAGCGTTGATCTGGGAATTTCATTAATAAAGTAAATTTTTCTTGGGATTTTATATGCGGGTAATTTATTACTTAGAAATACTTTCAACTTGGAAGGAGTGATTTTCATATCTTTCCTAAGAACAATTGCAGCCGAAACTTCCTGTCCCCATTTATTGTGTTCTGTACCAAATATGAAGACATCTTTAACAAAAGGGTGGGTTAAAATAACCGATTCAACTTCTTTAGGGACTATATTCTCACCACCTGAAACAATCAAATCATTTCTTCTAGCTTCAATAAATAAATAGTCATCTTTATCTTTGAACCCTATATCACCAGTATAATAAAACTTATTAATTAATTTGG
The DNA here is from genome assembly GCA_963848195.1 of uncultured Ignavibacteriales bacterium. GTDB lineage: Bacteria > Bacteroidota > Ignavibacteria > Ignavibacteriales > Ignavibacteriaceae > CAVQBP01. The sequence continues at coordinate 110,660 of CAWKCY010000009.1, forward strand.
AGGAAGTATCCTCCGGATTTTTATAATATCCCTTTGTTACAGCTGTGCTTTTAACAATAACTTCTCCTAAAACATTTATAGGTACTTTTTCTTTCTTTTCGTTTACAATTAAAATTTTGTTTGGATGCAAAGCCTTTCCGGAAGAACCAGGCTTATCAATAATTTCATTATAGGGAATGGCGGAAACAAAAGAGGATACTTCCGTAGAACCATAAACTTTTGTAATTTTCCAACCTTTCTTTATGGCTTTTACCGATAAATCTTCAGATGTAAATCCTCCACCAATTAAAATGTTTTTCAATTCCTTATTTGGTTTTATATTTTTCTCAATTAATAACTGTAACTGAGCCGAAACAAAAGATGCCAGTGTTGGTTTATCTTTTTTTAGAGAAGAGATAATATCTTCAATTTTTAATGAATTAGGGATGATTAAAGAAGCACCCGACAGGCAGGCTCTTATAAAAATTGAAAAACCTCCGATATGATAAAATGGTAAACTTGCCAGCCATCTGTCGTTTTCATTTTGATTTAATATCTGATTACCTATTCTGAAACTTTCCATTAAGTTTTCAAAGGTCAATATGACAGCTTTACTTTTACCTGATGAACCTGATGTAAACATCAGTAAAGCAGTCTCTTTTTTATTATATTTTTTATTTACTGCAGTAATTGCAGTATTATATTTAAATGGGAAATGAATAATTCTGCAGGTATGCTTCGTAATTTTAATTTGCAAATTTTTAATTATAAGGATAAATTTGCAGTCTGCAAACGCAATCTGCTCTTCAATTTCTCTGGTTAATAGTTTTATATTAATGGGAACAGGTACTGCTTTTAACTTCCAGAGAGAGAATGTTATTGAAATAAAATCAGGATTATTATCGCTTAAGATTGCAACATTATCTCCTTCTTTAATTCCCTTTACTGCTAAACCGGATGAAATTTCATTTACATATTTATTAAAATTCTCATAGGATATTTTATTCCCGCCATGTAAGATGAATAAAGATTTATCGTCAGTTGCTCTGAAATTTTTATTAAATTTATTAAAAAGATTCATAAAACTGGATAATTTACAAAGCTAATCCAATTGAAAAGAGGATTCCGAATAAAGCCGATAATTTTGCAGCAAGTTCTAAAGTTTTATTCAGTTCGGTGCCGTTTAATTTATACAGCATTACTATAATTTTATAAGCGGCAGGGAAAGTAAAATATGGAAGGAATATCAGAATTGAATAATTGAAAAATATATATAATACTGCCGGAATTAAGAAAGAAATTAGCGTTAATGAAATGAATTGATAACGGGTAAATGTTTTTCCGAATTTTACTGCAAGAGTAAATTTTCCGGCAGCTTTATCTTCCTCGATATCTCTATAATTATTTACAACTAATATATTTGTAATTAATGCTCCAACAGGGACAGAGGCTATAAAAGAAACTAATGAAAGATTTTTGGTGTGCAAATAATAAGTTCCAACAGTACCAACTATTCCAAAAAACATAAATACGAAAATATCACCTAGTCCATTATATGCAAGAGGAAACGGTCCGGCAGTATAAGCAAGGCCAGCAAGGATAGACAGAATACCAATTATTAAGATTACTAGTCCTCCTTTATAGACTAAAAATAGGCCGAGCAAAAAAGCCAATCCAAAACTTACTATAATTCCAATCTTCATTTCCTTTACTGAAATTAAACCGGATGCAAGCACACGTCTAGGACCTTTCCGTTTCTCATTATCTGCACCATTTACATAATCATAAAGATCATTAGCATAATTTGTTCCTATTTGTATTAAAACTGAACAAATAAGAGCAACCACAGTGTAAATTATTACTAATTTCCCTTCATTAAATGCCACCGCAGAACCAACCATAACAGGAACTAAAGCAGCTAAAAGAGTTTTCGGACGGCTGGCTATTATCCAGTATTTTATTTTATCATTATTCATAAAATCATAAAGTAATTTAATTTATTATGGTAATTTAGGAAATTTATTGAACTCAGGCTTTCTTTTTTCGAGGTAAGCTTTTTTACCTTCCTGAGCTTCATCGCTCATGTAATAAAGCAAAGTTGCATTGCCAGCTAATTCCTGTATTCCTGATTGACCATCCAGCTCAGCATTAAAAGCTGATTTTAGTAATCTAATAGCCATCGAACTGTGCTGCAAAATTCTTTTAGCCCATTCAATTCCTTCTTTTTCAAGCATTTCAACTGTAACTACTTTATTCACCAGTCCCATTTTTTCTGCTTCTATAGCACTATATTGATTGCACAAATACCAAATTTCCCGTGCTTTTTTTTGTCCGACAATTCTAGCTAGGTAGCTTGAACCGAAACCACCATCAAAACTTCCTACTTTCGGGCCGGTCTGACCAAATATTGCATTATCGGCAGCAATAGTTAAATCGCAAACTACATGCAATACATGTCCTCCGCCGATAGCATATCCTGCAACTAGTGCAATCACTACTTTAGGGATACTTCTAATTAACTTCTGAAGATCCAGAACATTTAGTCTCGGGACACCCTCTCTATCTACATAACCTTTGTCTCCTCTGATTTTCTGATCTCCTCCTGAGCAAAAAGCATATTTACCATCTTTAGCAGGTCCATATCCTGTTAAAAGAATTACCCCTATCTTCTGATCCTCACGGGCATCCGAAAAGGCATTATACATTTCCGCTACGGTTTCCGGACGGAATGCATTTCTTACTTCAGGACGATTAATTGTAATTTTGGCTATACCGTCCATTTTTTCGTAAATAATATCTTCATAATCTTTAACTTTTTTCCATTCAAAGCTCATTTTATAATCCTTTCTTACTTTATAAGCAAAAATATTGAAAAAATTGAAAAGATAGGCATTAATAATATTATTTGTGAGTTGTGAAGTTTAATTATAGAGAGTCTAAAAAGTTATTAACCGTTTTAATAAAAGGACCAGGTGTTTCAAGATGTGTATTATGTCCGGAATTTTTTATTGATACATGTTTTGCAGAAGGAAATAGATTTACCATCCGGTTATTAATTAAGCTGAATTTATCATCCAGGTCTCCTGTAATTAATAAAGTTTTTGATTTGATTATCTTAAGCTGGTCATATAAAGGAATCATTTGTCCGGTTCCAAAACCTTTTAAAAAAAGAGTTAATCCGGTTTTATTATTGTTTAATTTTAAATCTTTAATTGCTTTGAGTTTTGAATTTGCAAATCTCTTTTGTGTATTAAAAATATCCTGCTCCATCCAGATATTTATAAATTCTTCAACTGAATGTTTTTCGATGAATTTAGCCAGTTCTTCATCACTTTGTTCTCTGATGTTTCTTTCTTCATCATTCTCAATACCGGCTGAAGCACTTTCAAGAATTAAACCTTCAATTTTATCGGGAAAATTTACAGCAAATGAAACTGAAACCCTGCCTCCCATTGAATATCCGAGTAAAATAAATTTTCCGGTTATAATTTCCTGAGTAATTTTGTTCAATAATTCAACTATTGAAGCCTGAGTATAAAATTTTTCCAGAGGTGGGGAATCACTATTACCATGACCTATTATGTCTATAGAATAATAGTTAAATCTTTTTGAGAGATGTGGAATAATTGGCTCCCAGTCTTTAGAGCAACCTGTAAATCCATGTATAAGTACTACATTATTTGAACCGGTCTGATCTCCAGTCAAACCTTGAGTATCATTTAAATATTTTTCAAAGTAAATATTTATACCGGAAATATCTATAAGCATATAATCATATTAGATAGGTTCAGGCTGCTGCAGTAATTGTTTTTCAATTTCCCACCAGTATTTTTTTCTTAAATCCAGAGATTCGAGAGCATCTGTTTTTACTTCCAAAACCGAAAAAATCTTGCTTTTCAATGCGGAAGAAAATGTTTGGCGAAAATTATCCCAATCCTTAATTAAAGTATAGCTGCCGCTGTAAGCTTTAACAAAATATGAAAAATCGAGCGAATGAGAAGCGACAAAAAATTCTTTAAATACATCTTTATATTTTGATATAGGCAGTACTTCAAAGATACCCCCTCCATTATTATTTATTAAAATAATAACCAGAGGTAAAGAATATTTTTTAGCAGCCAGCAGTCCATTTAAATCATAATAAAAAGCAAGATCTCCTGTAATCAAAAATGTAGGGTTTTTACTATGTGCAGAAATACCTAAAGCAGTAGAAATTATTCCATCTATTCCGCTGGCCCCTCGATTATTAAATATAGCGATATTTCTATCTGTATTCCGTGCAAAATAATCAAAATCTCTTATAGGCATACTGTTGGATATCATAACATGGGAATTTTCCGGGAGGAGTGAAATTACTTCAGAAATAATTCTGGCTTCATTTAATGAGTTAGATTGATCAATAAGTTCATTTTTAATTAAATCAGAAATGTTTTCAGCTTCAGCAAATGTCTGCAGCCATCCGTTTATTTTCCTTTGAATTTTTTCAGAAGACAGCACATCGAGCATTTTTTGACAAAAGAGAAAAGGTTTGCAAGCTACAGCAGCAGTAGCTTTATTGGAAGGATCAAACCAATCACCAAATTCATTTATCATAAATCTGGGAGCCGAACATTTTTCAAGATAAAGATCCAGAGCTTTTGAAGTTATAGTTCTTCCAAACTGAATTATAATATCTGGTTTATTATTATTAATAAAATACTCAGAGCGCAGAAATCCTTCAAAGTTTGAGAGAATATTCTGCTTATTATGATGACCAAACCGCAATTGAGAAGCCCCATCGGCTAAAACAGGATAACCTAATTTTTCAGATAATAACTGACATTTCATATGGAATGCGGGGCTATAATTTTCCGGCCCTGCGATTATTAAGCCTTTTTCAAATTCTTTAAAATATGTTAGGATTTCTAAAAACCATTTCTCAGAAGAAATATTTTTATCATCTTCTTTAAAGAATTCTTCTTTATCAAAAGAAATTTCATTAGCAAGATTTAATAATTCTTCACTTATATCATCGGTGAAAGCATCCGGTTCGAAGGGTTTCCGGAAGGGAAAATTTAAATGTACAGGTCCCTTAACTCTAACCAGACTTTCATAAACTGCTCTCCTTGCAACAACTTTAATGTGTTTTATTCTTCTTTCAATAGGTTCCGGCAGTCCAACGTCAATAAACCACCGGATATGGTTTTTATATATATTATTTTGGTTGATAGTCTGGTTAGCACCGCAATCCAGTAATTCAGGCGGTCTATCTGCTGTACATACAATCAACGGAATTCTTTGCTGGTATGCTTCGATAATAGCAGGATAAAATTCTGCAGTTGCAGTACCTGAGGTGGATACAAGTACAACAGGTGAACCTGAAGATTTTGCAAGACCTAAGCCGAAAAATGCGCAGCTTCTTTCATCGATATGGACAAAAGATTTTATTTTTTTATAATTTGCAAAAGCTAATGTTAAAGGTGTATTCCTTGAACCAGGAGAAATACATGCATATTTGACTCCCGCAGAAGCAAGTTCTTTTACGAAAGTTTCGGTCCATAAAATATTTCTATTGATTTTCATTAAATAAAGAGAGTATAGGTTTAAATTTTAATTCTGTTTCATTATATTCCAGATCAGGGTCTGACTTTTCGACTATCCCGCTGCCGGCAAAGGCAATTAATTTATTACCGGAATTTAAAGCAGATCTTATAGCTACGGCGAATTCACCTTGATCATCGAAATTAAACCATCCGATAATACCGGAATATAAACCTCTATAATAATTTTCAAGTTTTTTAATAAGGTTTAAAGATACTTCTTTGGGTATCCCGCAAACCGCAGGAGTAGGAAAGAGTTCCCTAATTATATTCAAAGGTGTATGATGAGAATTCATCCTGGCGGAAATTGCAGTACTGATATGCTGGATATTATGCAATTTCTTTATAGAATGTTCATTTTCTATGATAATATTTTCAACTAATGCGGAAATTGAATCTTTTATATGATTAACAACAAAGTCATGTTCGAATATATCTTTTTGATTATCCAGAAGATTCTTTTCTAAAATAGAGTCTTCTTCTTCAGATAACCCGCGCGGTGCTGAGCCTGCAAGAGCTTCAATATTTATTATACCGTCACAAAATCTTGCTAGTCTCTCAGGTGTAGCACCAAAAAAAGATGATTTGCCTTTGTGAAATATGAAGAGATAACATTCAGGGTATTTTTCTTTAAAATGATTTATGACATAATCAAGATTAAGTTCTCCTGAAAGGAGGAGTTCTATTCTCCGGGATAATACTATTTTATCAATTTTATGATTAAATATATTTTCCATGCAGGTATTTACCAGAGCTTTCCACTTCTTTCTATCTTTCGGTGAATTGCCTGTTAATCTATTGATTTTTACATTTTCTGAAGTATTTACTTTAAAAGGTTTAATTAAGTTTTGGAGCTTACTTTTGAATTTTTCTATTAAATTTTCCTCAGAAAGTGAGGAATTATAAATAAAATTAAAGAAGAAGAAGGAATTTTCTTTACTTTTTACAATCACCTGTTCAGGAATAAACCATATAGAATCACTAAAATCCTTCCAATCATCGTCAGGATGTTCAACATTAAATTTCATACCCCCGACAAACAAAGGTTTATTCTCCAACGAGATACTACCCCAATTATTGATAAAATTATTTTTTAATTCTTTTACTTTTTTATCAGTAGCTGCAAATCTTTTATCTCCATTTTCAGAAATAGAAAATACTTCATCGACACCAATTATTAAAAAATCTTCATCGGGTTTCTCAAAATAGAATGAACTTTCATAATATTTAATTAGATAATCTATTTTGCCGGATAAATCTAGTCCGTCGGTTTTTAGTACAAAACTAACAATGGGACTAGCTGTTTTGGATTCTTTAAGATTTGTTCTATTTTGATCAAGAAAGCCGGAAAATGAATTTACCGCAGAGTTAATAAAGTATTCCATTAAATAAATAATATTAAAAAATAAATATAGTTTTTAAAAAAAAAGATTACAATTTTTAATTGATATAACAAACCAGTATTGATGCCGATCAATTATAAACTGCAGGTTAGAAAATTATATCTTCCTCTATCGTCTCCAGAATTCTTAAATAACTATCATATCGATGTTTCGAAATTATATTATTTTTAACCGCTTCTATTACAGCACATTCGGGTTCATGAAAATGGGTGCATGAATTAAAACGGCAATGATAAATATAATCAGTAAAATCTAAAAAGTAGTGTCCCAGATCTTCTTTTTTTATACCGAAAGGGCCGATCTCACGAATACCGGGTGTATCGATTATAAATGTATTATCATTTACTTTTATCATTTTTGTTGTAACCGTTGTGTGTTTTCCTTTGTCGGTATAAGAACTTATTTCACCTACGTTTAATTCTAAATCGGGGAAAATCTTATTAAATATTGATGATTTACCAACACCTGATTGCCCCCAAAACATATTTTTTTTGTTTTGCAAAAGCTCTTTTACCTTATCCATACCTTCACCGGATATTATACTTGTTTTAACGGTTTTATACCCTATTTCCTCATACAAGCCGGTCCAGTAATCAATTGATTTATTTTCATCGAGGTCAATTTTATTAATTATAATTGTAATGGGAATATGAGAACTTTCACTGGCAACAATAAATCTATCAATTACTTTGTTATTGAACAGTGGTTCAAGAACGCTGCTGATTATAAATAGATTATCGATATTAGAAGCGATAATTTGTTCCAGTCTCTCACCTCTGTAGCTAGCCCCTTTAACTTTGGGAGCTTTTCGTGACAAATAATTTTTTCTTTCACGGATTTCATCAATCACTCCTGTACCGCCTTCATTCAAATCGAAATTAACGAAATCTCCAACCACACCGATACCGGTTTTGAACAGTTTATTTTTTTTCAGATTAAATTCTTTTTTGAATTTTCCCTTTAATGAACATCTTATAATCTCAAAATTATCTAAATTGTACACATAGTAATCCTTACTTTCTACTCTGCAGATAATTCCTCTAATAATTCCTCCATTAAATAAAAAAGCGCTATATAAAAAATATAGCGCTTAAAAATTTAAGTCAACAAAATACTGCAAATTATTAAAATCTATAGGTTGCAGTCATTATTATTTTATCATATTTGATATCCTGATTAGTTCTTGATTCATTAGAGCCGTAATTATCTCCATAATCCTGCCACCAGCCATGAGCCCATCCAAGATCGAGACCTAATGTTTCCTGTGCCAGAATACCAATACCGGCAGTAAAATATTTTCTGTTAAAGCTTGATGGGTCTCCTTTGTATGCAGAAGGTTGAACAAAATAACCGGTTCTTAATCTCAAACCTACATTGGGGATTGTGTACTCAATACCGACATTATAATTTAATACTGCACTTAATTGATCTTTAATTTCCTTATTTAAAGCTCCTATATTCTGGGAACTAATACCATCAGCATTATCAAATTTTAACTGTGAGTAATCGATTGCCGTTCCTTCAGCGCTGATGATAAATCCCTTAAAATTTGCTGAAAAACCTGCCCCGAATTCAAAAGGGGATACGATATCATATTTAACATTATCGTTATAATCCTGAGGCAAGTCGTAAGACGTATTAGCAAAATAACTTGTACCACTCACATTAAAACTTTCTTTAACGGTATAGTGCTTTGGAAATTGTACCGTTAAGCCAAATCTGCCATTATTATTAAACTGATAAATTAAACCTGCCTTTGCACTCCAACCGGAAATATCCCAATTTAATACACGGTTTAAATAAAAAGTTTGAAAATCCATGGGAGGAGTCCGGTCACCGGTATAAATTGTCCCTTGATAGAACCCCTTTGAATCATCTTCATAATAATCATTATTAGAATTATAGCTTCCCGTAATAATATTCAGATTTAATCCTAAGTAGAGATTCTGAGCAGCTTCAACAGCACCGGAAAAGGTCCAATTGTTAGTTGAGCCGGTATTTATGACTGTTCCACTTTGATTAAGGTTACCGCGAAATGGAGTGACAAGATTTGAATCCGTGAGTCTCAGATCATAAGGGATATTATACGGATTTCCGCTATTATCATAATATGTGTCCTCATTCAGAACCTGGATCAAAGAATTGTTTCCACTATTAAACCCGTCAAACTTTAATGCACCTGTAAGATCTTTAGTATTATGATAGGAAATTCCAAAAACCAGACTGCCTCTGAGTGTTGGAAAAGGAAACGCAAAGCTTAATCTATCCAGACGCGTTGTGCTGTTTGAGTATGAAGTAGAATTTCCTAAAAATTCAGTATTATTGTTATAAGTTGAATAATCAAGTCCACCTGAAAATTCTAATCGTTTCAAAAGACCAAATCCGGCAGGATTATAATATGCTGCTGAGGCATCATCGCTTAAACCTATATATGCATTACCCATTCCGAGAGCCCTTGCATTAGCTCCTAATCCGCTAAGACCTAACCGCAATGCATCAGATATACCCTGCGAATAAGCGAAGGCACTGCAAATAATTAACAGAACAAAAACTTTGCAGTAATTAGAATAAAAGTTTTTAGACATTATCTCCTCCCGTTTCCAGAATTTCTACTACCATTATTGTTTCGGGCAGAGTTGTTGCCGTCATTAGATCTTGGACTTTCAGTAGTCCTGGTCTGTTCGCCGGAATTATTATTTGAATTAGTCTTGGATACCGAACCGGAACTATCGTTATTATTACCCGAATTGCTATCTCTAGTAGGCGATTTTGTATTTACAATAGGTCTTTCTGCGGGAGTATACCTTGAGCCGTTATTATCCCTGACAGAAGAATTTCCATTATTTCTTTCGGTAGCATGAGATTCTGTAGGTGTTACGTAAGCCGGAGTACCGGTTAACCACCAGGGATAATCATAATAATACCCATAATCTCCGTAATAAGGTTCGGAATAATAAATCTGATTATTATTCTCAACTGGTAATTGGTCATCGGGTGACCACATAATGGTATAACATCCGGTTAAAGAAAATACCACCGTTATTATTAAAAATAACTTAAATATATATTTTTTCATTTTTTTATCTCCTTCTTGAAGAACCACCACTACTGCTTCTTCCTCCTCCGCTGCCACTGCTTCTAGGTGAAGATGAACTTCTTGGTGATGAATAAGTTCTTGAGGGCGGTGAGGAACTTCTTGGAGAAGAATATGTTTTTTGAGGAGGACTGTAAGAACTATGATTCCCGCTGCTAGATCTGGGCTGATAGGAATTTGAATGTTCTCTAGAACCTCTTTGACTGGTGCTTCTTCTCACATTACTTTCATTTCTTCCACGATTGTTATTTCTCTGTACCGAATGATTACGGGATTCACCCGTAACTCTCGGATTTCTTCTATTTATAGAACTATTTCTTGCGGACCTACCTGAATTATTAGTATTTACTTCTCTTGACCGACTGGTAGTAGTTATATCTCTTGTACGTCCTGATGTAGTACCTTTTTGCAAACTACCATTTCTATTTCCTGAAGCAGAAACACGGGAACGCTCTCTACTCCTTGAACCTATATTATTTCTTAGGGTATAGCCGCCGCGTGTTCTTTCTCTATAAAAATGATTGCCATGTGAATAATATCCACCATGATAACCTCCATAACCTCCATAATAATAAGGGTCATATATGCCTAAATATGATGGGTACCAGTATGAATTCCATGTATAGGGTGTATAGCACCATTCCCATGGGGAACCGCAAAATGGGTCATAGTAATTTCCATAAGAAAAACCGAACGCATAGGACGGATAATAATTATAGTAAAATCTATGATTGTAAGGAAATCCTAAACCGAAATAATAACTATTTCCCGAAGGTGGGTAATTGTCGTAATAATCATTATTATCATCTCCATAATAAGTAGAATCCTCATAATATGTAGAATCATCGTAATTATAATTATCGTTATTATTATAATTTCTATTTGGATAATCCCGTACTGCTACCTGTGTATAGCATCCCGATAGAAAAATTCCTGCTATTAAAAGAATAGAAAATATGTAAAACTTTGAAACTTTCATTTTATAACCTCCACTAACAAACTTTTACTAATATCGGCAAAAATCGTTCCTAATAAAAGTGTTAAATTCATCTCATATGATAGCTTAAATACTTGCGAAAATAATATTTGTATAATATAATGAACTCATTTGTATACCTTTGAATACAAGACAGATTCAATTTCCAAACTTTAGACAAATTTTACTACTTAAAAGTTTAATAATTGGGGATTTCTTAATTTGTGATCTTCAGAGTTGCTAAAAAATGCCCTTGATATATTCTATTCTTAAAGCTCTATCAGCAGCGGTGGGATTTACTTTTTTATTATCAAGTAAATCCCTTAAATCGAAGCCAAAAGTAAACCCATCCCCTAGAGACCATCTTAAGCCCATATTGAGATATCCATTTCCATTTCCAAAACTTCTAATTGCATTATCATTAAATGCAAAATTATACTCACCGATTATTGAAAAATGAGGTCCTAAAGTCTTTTCAAAACCTATATACATATCGATGAAGTTATCCCCATCTTTTGTTTCTAAAGAATAAGAAACTGCTCCGTGAAAGCTGAGATATCCTAAGAGAGCAAAATTTTTACTGACAGCTCCAAAAAAACCGGGGGATTTAATTGCATATCTGCCTATTGAATCGAAGTATTCTCCTTTGCCCTGAGAATCAAAACCTAAAGTAATAGCAGGCAAAGCAATAGATTCATTAAATAACCTAAATCGAATATTGATTCCGGGAAGTTTGTACCATCTAGGGTCTCCGGCACCAATTAAATTAGCACCTCCATATGAAATCCCGAAACTAATATTATCGAAAACCCCGACTTCTAGTTTTGATATTAAAACTCCATAGGGTAAAACATCATTTGTGAAACCAACAAAACCTTTTTCAAGAATCCCTGCGGTAGGCATATCAATTAAGCTTCTATATTCATACTTTGCTTTATCGCCGGCAGTCCCCTGAGCATAGATAACTGAAGTGAATAAAACCGAAATGAAAAAGAGAAGAGTTTTAATTCTCATCATAAGTATTTTTATATGGATTCGATAGAACAAAAATAACAATAAACAGAACTTGTGCAAAATTTTCATAAAAACAAGAAGCAAGAGCAAGTTCAAGACTGTCCAGGTGAGGTTGTTTTAAGGAAGCAGGGTTTAAAATGGAATCATGTTATTAGGATGAATGTGAATTTCAATTAAAGAGGGGAGCAGAGCGTATTTTGATTTGACATACACAATCACCTTTCCAGTCTTATCTTTTGCATTTAATTTCAAATTACCTTTATCTTCATTCAATGTAATGTTTATCAGATCCCTGCCTTCTTTAATTATAAATTCTGCAGGAGCACTTCTGAAAGGGACCTTATATCCGAAGGCGTTAATAGGCTGTGAAGTAATCATAACAAACGATTTATTATCTGCATACAATTCAGCCGGATTGATTGAATAGACAACTTCATAAATATTAAAAAGGTAGTAATAGAAGAGGAATGCAAATAATAAAATTATGAGAATTAAAATAATATAAATTTTATTTCTCCTCATGTTAAGGGAATGATTCGAAGTTTGTAATAAATAATGAAACAGATCAAATTTTAGCTTTTCTTTTCTCCCGTAGAATAGCTCTCCGCAAATTATTAACTATTTGATATCCAACAGAATCCGGAACACCATCGAGATGTTTTGACTTTAACCTCATATCGCATTGATCATTAACATAATCTATTACAACAAAATTATCATAATCTGTTAAAACTATTTCGGTAGAGAAGAAGTCAAGTCCGGTAATCCTTGCTATACTTCTTGTTACGCTGAAAAGTTTTCTTAAGCCGTATTTTTCTATTTCGTCGGGTTTTAATTCTTCATAAAGATGCGTCTGATCATCCCACCAAACAGGGATAGGTCTTCCGAAAGCCCAGAAGGAACGGAACCAGGCTCTTTTGCCATTGAAAATTCTAGGATAAATTTTTTCTTGAAGAATATATTTATCATCCGTATTAGTTAACCTTTCATCAAGTACTTCTCTGAGAGATTCCGCACCTGTTACAACTCCAACTCCGCCGCCCGTGGTATTACATGGTTTAATTATAAATGGTCTGCCGAGAATTTCTAATTCTTCGACTGTGATTGCTATATTTTCAATTTCGCTATGTGGAGGAATAATAATTGAATATGGGACATTTAAACCGTGAGTCATGAACTCCAGATGCATACTTGCTTTGTCTATAGCATGTACGACTTTTTTATAATGATTGAAAATTCTGGTTTTTCTCCTATTGATAATATGCCCTAAAGCCTCAAAATCAGCATCAACGTCCCATGCTCTATCGAGGTAAAAATTAAAGCTTAATTTTCTGGATAATATTTTATCACGTATTTCAGCAATATTATGATAAGATAAGATGAAAGTAGAAATACCGGCACTCTGGAGGACTTTTTCAATGAGCTCAAGCAATCCATCATCATATTCCCAAACATACGCTAACCCTAAATCGTAAACTTCCATTACTAATTATTTGTTTAAGATTTTGTTCCAAAAATATTATTTACTTAAGTGGCATGCAAGGTTTATTATCATTCGATAATCAATAAATGGGGCTTTTGATGGTCATTCAATAGGCATACGATGGTCATTCAATGGTCATTTGGATGGTAAAATGATTGAATGACTTATAAATGACCATAAATGAACTGTTTTTTATCCCCTTTTAATATTCTGTCATGGTAGGTATATTTAGTTTTTAAATTTTTAATAGTAAATGATAAATATTAGAAACTTTTGTATAGTTGCGCACATTGATCATGGTAAATCCACGATAGCTGATTGCCTGTTGGAGAGTACGGGGACAGTATCAATAAGGGAAGCAAAAGCACAGCTTTTGGATAATCTGGAACTGGAAAGAGAGCGTGGTATAACCATAAAATCTCATGCAATCCAGATGAGATATAAAGCTTCAGATCATATTGAATACATACTAAACCTTATTGATACACCGGGACATGTAGACTTTACATATGAAGTTTCGCGTTCACTTGCAGCTTGTGAGGGGGCACTACTTGTAATAGATGCTGCACAAGGTGTTGAAGCACAGACTATTTCTAATTTATACCTGGCGTTTGATGCAGGTTTAGAAATCATTCCCGTAATAAATAAAATTGATCTGCCCAGTGCCGAAATAGATAAAGTAAAAAAGCAAATAATGGATCTATTAGGATGTAAAGAAGAGGAAATCCTCTTAGCATCGGCAAAGACAAAAGTCGGGATTGTTGAAATTCTTGAATCGATTGTAAAAAGAATTCCTGCTCCTTCAGGAGATTCGGAAGCTCCGCTTCAGGCATTAATATTCGATTCGGTTTTTGATTCATACCGTGGTGCGGTTGCATATATAAGACTGTTTAACGGTACTCTCCGGACTAACGATAAAATTAAATTTTTCGCGATAGATAGAGAATATGAAGCAGAAGAAATCGGTATTTTAGGTTTAAGAAGAATTAAAACGGAAGAACTTTCTGCCGGTAATGTGGGATATTTAATAGCAGGGGTTAAAGATGTCCATGATGAAAAAGTCGGTGATACTGTAACATTATCAAAAAACGGAGCAAAGGAAGCTTTACCGGGATATAAGGAAGTAAAGCCGATGGTATACAGCGGGTTATATCCTACTAATTCAGATGATTTTGAAGACTTGAGAGATGCATTAGAAAAATTCAGATTAAATGATTCCGCACTTATATACCAGCCTGAAACATCTGCAGCCCTTGGCTTCGGATTCAGATGCGGTTTCCTTGGATTACTTCATATGGAAATTGTTCAGGAAAGACTTCTAAGAGAGTACAACCAATCTATAATCACTACACTGCCGAACGTCGAGTATCATGTTTATCAGAAAAATGGTGAAAAAATAATCGTTGATAACCCGGCTTTAATGCCTGAATCGGGGGATATTGAACGCATTGAAGAACCTTATGTAAAAGCACAAATTGTTTCCCCCAGTGAATATGTGGGAAACTTGATGCAGCTATCTGTGGAAAAGCGGGGGGTTTATAAGAACACTTCTTATCTGGATCCAACACGAGCAGATCTTCTTTTTGAACTTCCTCTTTCAGAAATAATATTTGATTTTTATGATAAACTTAAATCAATGTCGCGCGGATATGCCTCCTTCGACTATGAATATATAGGATATAAAGAATCGGAACTGGTAAAACTTGATATACTTTTAAACGGTGAACCGGTAGATGCCTTATCAATGATAGTTCATAAAAACAAAGCGTATGATTGGGGTAGGAAAGTCTGCAGTAAACTAAAAGAATTAATACCAAGACAAATGTTTGAAATCAATATACAGGCGGCAATAGGTACAAAAGTAATTTCGAAATCTGTAGTAAAAGCACTAAGGAAAAATGTTTTGGCCAAATGCTACGGCGGCGATATAACCCGTAAAAGAAAATTACTTGAAAAACAAAAAGAAGGAAAGAAAAGAATGAAGCAGGTAGGAAATGTTGAAATCCCGCAGGAAGCTTTCCTTGCAGTTCTTCAGATTGATGAATAAGCGGGAGTAAATTGCTCTTTAAAGAGACTAAAACTACAGAAGTTGATTATCGGAATAACAGCCCAACCAGAAGATTAAAATTAAGAAAGTATTTATTTACACTCTTATTAACTTTTGTATTAGCTTTACTCATCAGAGGTTTTCTTCTTGAAGCATACAAAATACCAACCGGTTCGATGGAAAATACATTAGTACCGGGTGATTTCATATTGGTAAATAAAGCGGCTTACTCAATTTCAACTCCGCATATTCTGCCGATTATTAATGTTGAGATTCCCAGAATTCAAATCTTCAAAATGCATAAACCGGAAAGAAATGATATAGTTGTTTTTGAATTTCCGGGAAATATTAATGAGCTAAATCCGTTAATAAGTGAAAACTATGTCAAAAGGGTTATTGGTGAACCGGGTGATCTTCTTCAAATTATTGATAAAAAAATATTTATTAATGGCAGGAGTGTGCCAAACCCTCCAATGTCTTTGATAGATTCATCAGATATAATGAGAAGGGAGGAGCATGGAAACGGAATATTTCCTCCGGATAAAAGTTGGAACAAAGATAACTACGGGCCTATATTAATTCCTTATAAAGGTTTAACAATTAACCTGGATACAAAAAATGTAAGAGAATGGGGAATTATAATTGACAGAGAACTTGGTAAGAAAGTTGTAAGAATTGAAGGAACTGTAATAACAATTAATGATAAACCTGTTAGGACATATACATTTACAAAAGATTATTATTTTGTTATGGGTGACAACAGAGATAATAGCCTTGACAGCCGCTATTGGGGATTTGTACCGGATGATAAGCTTATTGGGAATGCATTTTTTATTTATTGGTCTATTGATATAAACAAGCGTGTGTCAGGTATTAGCAAGTTCTTTAATTCAATCCGGTTCAGCAGGGTTTTTACAACCATACATTAAATTATGGACTTTATCTTTCTCTTTTTTTATACATTCATTAAAGATTATATTAAGCTGTATTTAATTTTAAATTTTTAAACATAAATGAAGAAATTAACCTTATTTTTTATTCTTATATTTTTTACAATATCATATTCTCAAACAAAATATTTTATATATTTTAAAGACAAAGGGATAACGAAATTAGCTTCTTTAAATAAAGGTTCTACTTTATATAATGATGCAGTGAATTCACTTTCCAAAAGAAGCGTCGAACGAAGAAAAAAAAACATGGGGGAAAACTTTATAACTTACGAGGATATCCCGATAAAAAAAGAATATTTGAATGAGCTGGCTAATTCAGGGGTTAAAATTTCAAGGGAATTAAAATGGTTTAATGCTGTCTCTGCTATTTTATCTGATGAACAGAAAAATAAGGTTTCAGGGTTATCCTTTGTCGATAAAATTGAACCTGTAAAAACATTGTTATATAAACGGATAAATATTCAAACCGGTATTCCGTCAAAAAAAAAGAGTTCAAAAATTAATAATTTTGATTATGGCCCTTCATTCGAGCAGGATAATCTTATAGATGTTCCAGAAGTCCAATCTAAAGGGATAAATGGAGAAGGAATTGTAATTGGTTTATTAGACAGCGGTTTCAGATGGAAAATTCATCAAGCATTGTCTGCAAGGAAAGTGATAGCTGAGTATGATTTTGTATTTAATGATAGTGTTACCGCCAATCAAGCTGAAGATATAGGAGAACAGGATTCGCACGGTACAAATGTTTTTTCAATAATCGGCGGATTCAAAGAAGGCAGAATAATAGGACCTGCTTATGGTGCAGCTTTTATTTTAGCAAAAACTGAAGATGAAAGGAGTGAAACTCATATAGAAGAAGATAATTATGCAAGAGCTTTGATCTGGATGGATTCAATGGGAGTTGATGTTACCAGTTCTTCATTAGGTTATAGTGAATTTGATAATACAACATCTTCATATACTTATATGGATATGGATGGAAAAAGCACAATTGTAACAAAGGCGGCAGAACTTGCGTTTCAGAGGGGAATTTTAACAATCACGGCAGCAGGCAATGAAGGAAACCAAAAATGGCATTATATAGTAGCTCCTGCAGACGGTTTCAATACTATCGCAGTTGGTGCAGTTGATAATAGTAATTTAGTAGTGGGATTCAGCAGCAGAGGACCAAGTTATGATGGGAGAATAAAACCGGATATTGTTGCCCAGGGTGCGAATGTTTATCATGCCAACCCGGATGATTCAGCTGCATATGGGGCTGGTGCAGGCACCTCATATGCTACTCCCTTAGCCGCAGGAGCAGCTGCATTATTATTATCCGCTTATCCCTATTTAACCAATGTTCAGGCGAGAGATATTTTATTAAAAACTGCCGATAGTTATTATACACCGGACAACAATAGAGGCTATGGATTGGTATCAGCTTCACGAGCAATTTCATTCCCGAACATAGAAGATGCAAATGGAGAATATAAGCTGCATAAAATTTTCCTTAATAATCTTTCGATTATTCCTTCAACGGTAAAATTAAATATTTTGGAAAAGAATTCCGGAATAACTCAATTGTCTATGCGATATGATGGTAAATTAAAATATGATTCAAGTATTCCTATTTTAGCGGGGGGTGAAAATGCCGAATTTTATTTTACATTTTCAGACAGTTCTGGCGCAAGTTATCGAGAGCCGGAAAAGGTTAATTATTCTTTCAAATATGGAGATTTATTAATACAAATGAATAATGATGCATCAGGAACAGAGATCGCATTTATTGATTCAGTATTAGATCAAAACAGACCAAATCCCTTTACAAACAAAACAAAAATAAGATTTAATTCCACAGGAAATGAAAACGCTAACATAATAATTTATAATATATTAGGAGAAAAAGTTAAAGTCCTATTTAGTGGTATTTCGAACCTGGGGGTTAATACCCTTTATTGGGATGGAACAACAAACTGGAATACACGGGCATCAAGCGGTGTCTACATATATACATTGAACCTAAATGGTAAATTTTATACCCGTAAAATGGTACTTGTTAGATAAATTAAAATCAAAATTGTAAAAATCGTTTAATTTTATCTTCCCTCTTTATTTAGAAATTCTTAAATTGATTTACAATAAAATTTATTATTCTCTATATGAGTGAAATTTTACTTCCTTCACAAGAAGAATACCTTATTAAATTAAGAAAAGAAAGTGATCCATTGATAATGGAAATGGAAGTTTATGCAAAAGAACATAATGTACCTATTTTATCCTGGCAAGCTGCCGATTTTATGGAACAATTAGTTCAATTAATAAGTCCGAAAAGGGTTTTGGAGATTGGAACCGCCATTGCATATTCAACTATACGAATAGCTAGAAATTTGAAAAAGAAATCAGTTATTCATACTATAGAAAAAAGTGAAGATAATGTCGAAAAGGCAAAAGAGAATATTCAAAAATCAGGACTTGAAGAAAAAATAAATATATTGACAGGTGATGCATTAAGTATTATGCCCCAACTGAAGAAAAAATATGATTTTATATTCTTAGATGCAGACAAGGAAGATTATAAAAGACTTTTCGATTATTCACTGGTACTTTTAAAAAAAGGAGGAACGATCTTTATTGATAATCTTTTATGGCATGGTTATGCTGCAAGCAAAAGAGTACCTCCAAACTATAAAATTTCTACAAAGCATATAAGAGATTTTAATCATGTATTTACATCTCAGGAGAATCTTAAAACTACTATATTGCCAATTGGAGATGGATTAGGTATTGGTATAAAAAATTAATTATAAGTCCTCTCTTAATCTTCAATCATAAATAAATCAAAAGAAATATGTCAGGCGAATTTATAAATAGCGCAAGTGATTTTGTTAACGAAGTTGAGAAGTTCTCTAAGGCAAGCTTGAATAAAAAAGTAGAACTTCTAAGAATATATGAAGAAAGTATTAGAATAAATAAAGAAAAAGAATTTGAAGATCTTGCTTTTACTGCAAAATACTTAAGAGGTTTAATGCGTGTACTTCAAAGCGGGACTAATAATCCCGAAATTACTTCTATGGAGAATATAAAATCAGATTTTTCTTCCAATATAAAAAAGGTTAAAGAGCAAATAAAAGAAATAATTAAAAATTCGGATGAACAATTAAAAAAACACTTCAATGATAATTTCTTTAAAATGTCACAGGAAGGGTTAATAAATCTTAATGAATTGTTAGCTGATCTCGAATGGACTAAAAAATATTTGAATCATCAGAAACGGCAAAAGATAAATTGATGTAATGGTTAAATTGTCAAATTGCTAAATTGTTTTATTGCCAAAGCTTTATAAATATTTAATTTCTTTTTCTTCTTGAATTACTGCTTTCCCTTTTGATATTTCGATAAGGTTTGATACAAACTGTCCGGAATATTCACATGATAAAAGACAATCGAATTTTACATTAAAAGAAAAGTCTGATTTATTTATTTTGCCTTTGAATTGATCAATTAGGTGATAAATACTGTTTATTAGATTTAAATCCGCTTCAATTAGAATTCTCTTATAACCTATTTTTTCAATAAATTGAGAAATTTCAAGAGTTTGAATTGCGGCATTATAATAAGCTTTTCCTAAAGGTCCTATTCCTAGTTTAATACCGCCGAAATATCTAATAACAATAACTAAAATATTTTGAAGATTAAAATGATTTATTGCATTTAATATTCTAATGCCCGCTGTTCCATTAGGTTCACCATCATCAGAATACTTTATCTTTTGATAGAGTAAATTATATGCATAACAGTGATGTGAAGCATCATAATATTTCTTTTTAATCTGCTCTAAAGTTTCAATAGCAGTTGTTTCATTTTCAACCGGAAAGACCTGAGCAATAAAAACGGAACTCTTTTCTTTTAATGAAGTTTCATTAAAATCCTGTATAGTTAAATATTTATTAAAGTTATTCATTGAACACAAAAACCTGCAATGGTCAGAACTAATTAAATTGATTATCAAACGCTCTATAAGTAATATACAAGTTTGAATTTTTAAAATACGGATAATTTGGAAAAAGAAACTATTATAATAAAAGGTGCACGGGAACATAATTTAAAGAATATTGATATAGAAATTCCCCGCGATTCCTTTACAGTAATAACAGGACTTTCAGGTTCAGGCAAGTCATCTCTGGCATTCGATACTATATATGCTGAGGGACAGAGGAGATACATAGAATCTCTATCTGCTTACGCAAGGCAGTTTCTTGATATGCTTGAAAAACCGGATGTTGATTTAATAGAAGGATTAAGTCCGGCTATATCAATTGAGCAGAAAACAGCATCCGGGAACCCCAGATCTACCGTTGGTACTGTTACCGAGATATATGATTATTTGCGCTTATTGTATGCAAGATTGGGGGTTCCTCACTGTTATAATTGCGGAGAACCGGTTACAAAACAAACATCGGCACAAATAATCGACACAATAATTACAAACCTCAGCGGGAGGAAAATATCAGTACTTGCTCCTGTTGTTAGAGGCAGAAAAGGACATTACCGCGAACTTTTCGAAGAGATTCTCTCCGACGGATTCTTAAAAGTACGCGTTGACAATGAATTTCATGAGATCACAAAAGGTTTTCAGGTAGATCGTTATAAAATTCATAATATTGAAATTGCCATTGATAAAATTACTGTCAATGAGTCTTCAAGAAGCAGGCTTTCAGAATCTATTGATGTTGGTTTAAATTACGGGAATGGAATTGTAATAGTAAATGATGAAAAAAATGATTTTATATACAGCCGTCATCTTGCCTGTTTAAATTGTGGAATAAGTTACCGTGAATTAGCTCCAAATTCATTTTCATTTAATTCTCCATATGGATCCTGTTCCGATTGCGAAGGTTTGGGTGAAAAAAAGGAAATAGATATAAACCTTATTATACCTGACTGGGAAAGGTCAATAAATGAAGAGGGTTTAGCACCATTAGGTAAGCCTAGATCTATCTGGTTTTTTAACCAATTAACTGTAATAGCTGAGAAATATAAATTTACCTTCGATACAAAATTAAAGGATTTAACAGAAGATCAGAAAGATATTCTTTTAAATGGGAGTAAAGAGAAAATTCCGTTCAGCTACTCTTACGGCGGAGGCAAACCTGTTACATATTTGCACAAGTTTGCAGGTATTTATAGTTATTTAAAGAACTATTACAATACTACTACTTCTAATAATGTGCGGGAATGGGTTGAATCTTTTATGAATACGATTGCATGCCCTACATGCGGAGGTGGACGACTAAAAAAAGAATCATTGGCAGTTAAATTTCAGGATAAGAACATCAGTGAAGTAACTAAACTCTCTGTTCAAAAAACATTTGATTTTTTCAAAAATATAAGAGTTAGCGGCAGAGAAGGCTTAATTGCCAAACCAATAATAAAAGAAATAACTACGCGCATAAATTTTCTTCTAAATGTCGGATTAGATTATTTAACACTTGATAGATCTGCCAGAACACTTTCAGGTGGAGAGTCTCAGAGAATAAGACTTGCAACACAAATAGGCTCACAACTTGCAGGAGTACTTTATGTACTGGATGAACCAAGTATCGGACTTCACCAGAATGATAATATTAAACTCATTAATTCTTTTAAAGAATTTGAGAGATCTAGGGAATACTGTTATTGTTGTAGAGCATGACAGGGAAACTATTGAAAGTTCCGATTATATGGTTGATCTCGGTCCAGGAGCTGGAGAACATGGAGGGGTAGTCTGCTTAGCAGGAGAAACCAGGAAGTTAATTGAATCTGCCAATGGATATGATTCATTAACATTGTCATATTTAAATGATAAAAAAGAAATAAAGATTCCCGGAGAGAGAAGAGAGGGGAACGGGGATTTTCTAGAATTAATAGGTGCTAGGGGTAATAACCTGAAAAATGTAAACCTAAAAATTCCCTTAGGTACTTTGACATTGATAACAGGGGTCAGTGGTTCAGGGAAATCATCTTTATTAAATGAGACATTAGTAAAGATTCTAATGAACAAATTTTATAAGTCAAAATCAGTTCCTCTCCCGTATAAAAAAATTGAAGGATTGGAGTTTATCGACAAAATAATTGAGATTGATCAATCTGCAATAGGACGAACTCCCCGATCAAATCCTTCTACATATACAGGTCTATTTACATTTATAAGAGATTTATATGCACAGCTTCCTGAATCCAAAATGAGAGGATATGGTCCCGGCAGATTTAGTTTTAATGTTCGCGGGGGGAGATGTGAAGAATGTAACGGTGACGGTCTGAAAAAAATAGAAATGAATTTTCTTCCTGATGTTTATGTAGAATGCGATGTCTGTCATGGTAAAAGATATAATAGAGAGACACTTGAAGTATTATTCAAAACAAAATCAATCTCGGATGTTCTTGAAATGACTGTTGAGGAAGCTCTGGGATTTTTTAATGAGATGCCCAGAATAAAGAGAAAACTAAAAGCAATAAATGATGTAGGGCTTGGTTATATTAAATTAGGACAACAAGCAACTACATTATCAGGGGGAGAAGCTCAACGAGTCAAATTAGCTACAGAACTTAGTAAAGTAAGTACGGGTAAGACTATTTATATTTTAGACGAGCCGACAACTGGGCTTCATTTTGAGGATGTAAACATTTTATTGAAAGTCTTGAATAAGTTGGTGGAAAAGGGGAATACTATAGTAGTAATTGAACATAACCTGGATGTCATTAAAACTGCAGACTGGATTATTGATTTAGGACCTGAAGGCGGAGAAAAAGGAGGGGAAATTATTGCCGAAGGGACTCCGGAAGATCTAGCAGCTAATAAAAAAAGTCTTACAGGGCTTTTCTTAAAAAAAGTTATCCATAGGAATTAAACAAAACCCCTGATACAAATAAATAGCGCAAATTTATCCTTCAATAACATTTGCATTCATTTTAAATGCTTCAGCTCCTTAAATAAGTAACAAAAATAGCATAGATTTTTGGCAATATTTTATCTTTAGCCATGTTCTTTTAGTAACCATTTTTAAAAACTATTTTGTTTTGCGATATAACACAAATGAGACTATAAGGTTATTGATCTTATTAAATTGTTCATTAACTTCCGATGCATGAAAAAAACCATTCCATTATTTTTAATAACTTTAATTTTCCTAAATACATTCGGTTTTAATCTCTTTTTAGATTATTTACTGTTTCAATGTAAAAGAAATTTTTCGAAGGAAAACTTTAATAGTTCTAAAAGAATTGTCATTCTAAAAATAACACCTGAAGAGCAGAAAAACCTTCAGAGGGTGGACGATGATGAAATAAGATATAAAGACAAGATGTACGATATTGTTAAAGAGATTAAAAAGGAAGACGATCTATATTTGTATTGTATTAATGACAAAACTGAAGACAGATTATTTGAAATATTATTTAAGATAAACAATACGGATGTTCCCGACGATCGATCGCAGCCTATTTCTACAAAAAACAATTTAATAAAGAATTATATACTTAATGATAAAGATATTCTAAACTTTCCCCCTGAAAAAGAAATAATATATACTCAATTAGCTATTTTTTATAATTCACCAATTAAAGAGATTGTATTACCCCCTCCTGAATTGCATTCCTAAAATTTTCTGTAAATACAACTAAAAGGTTATTTCATTCAGATATAAAAGCTCTCTCTTCAAACTTTTCAGATCAGGTTTGGAAAGATTTCTTTCATGAAATATCCATCCGTGATTCATCCGGTACATATTAGAAGTATAGAATTTCTATTTCCATGCTTGATATATAGCTCGATGAGTTGTACGCTGAAATAATTAACCAAAGTTTTTTAATAAATTCAGGTGAATGATGAAAAGTAACAAATTATACTTTCTTCTCTGTTTATTGATGAATATGCACTTTATATATTCTCAAAATTCGTTAGAAGGACATATAGTAAATAAGGAGAATGGTAAAACTCTGGATAATGTTAATGTCTTTATTCCGGAACTGCAAAAAGGAACAATATCAGGCAGTAACGGTGATTATAAATTATCAAATATTCCAGACGGCAGTTTTACAATACAATTTAGTTATATTGGCTTTAGGACTGAAGTTCGAAAGTTATTTATTAACAAGGATATAAATTTAGATATAGAGCTAAATCCCACTAATATAGAAATTAATGAAGTAGTTGTAGTCGGTAATGCCATTCAGTCTCAGGAAAAAATTCCATATAAAATTGAGACAATTACAAAAGATGAATTGGAAACAAACGGAACTGTTTCTTTAGTTCAAGCACTAACGCGTCTTCCGGGTGTTTCAGAAATTTCCAACGGATTAGGGATCACAAAACCGGTAATAAGAGGTATGTATGGATATCGAATTGCAACAATAATTGATGGATTACGATTCGATAATCAGGAATGGCAGGATGAACATGGCTTGGGCCTTGATAATGTGGGGGTCGGCAGAGTTGAAATCATTGAAGGACCGGCCGCATTATTATATGGTTCGGAAGCTATGGGGGGTGTAATAAAAATTGAGAATAAAAGGAATGCACCTGCTGGTAAAATTTTAGGGAATTATAATTTGCAAATCTTTTCAAATACATTAGGTGCCAACACAGAATTAGGTTTTGAAGGAGCAGGCAAAAATATAAGCTGGCAAATTAATGTAGGAGGAGAAAGCCATGCAGATTATTTAGCTGGAGGCGGCGATAAAATCCCTAATACCAGGTTTGCAGGATTTTCCGGGACATGGAGTATTAAATTATAATTCAGCATGGGGTATTTCCTCTTTGAATTATAATTTTTCTCACCATTTATTTGGAGTTGTAGAAGAGGCCGATCTGAATAACCCTAAGGATAAAGCAGAAGATCACTTTGAAAGAGGATTTGAAGGTCCTCACCATACGGTTGATTTTCATATAGCTTCTTTGAGTAATACATTTTTTACCGGAAATTCAAAAGTAAAATTAAACCTAGGTTTTCAAAATGACCATAGGATAGAGGAAGAAGGATCAGAAGAGGCTAATGCCGGAGCGGATGATGAATTAGACATTTTTTTAAACACATTTTCTTATGATGGAGAATGGATTTACCCTTTATCTAAACAGACAGAATTAACTATTGGTTCACAAGGATGGCAGCAGAGTTATGAAAACGAAGGAGGAAGGATTTTAATTCCGAATGCCGATATGAAAGAATTTTCATTATTTGCTTATGCAAAACATGATCTCGAGAATATTGAAATCAACGGAGGAATAAGATATGATACAAAGAATATTCAGACAAAAGAGACGAAAAGAAACGATTCAACGACATTATTCAATGCTGATAATTCTTATAATTTAATAAATGGTGCATTGGGAGTTTCAATATTTGCAACAGAAGATATGAATTTTAAGGTAAATTTTGCTACCGGTTACAGGGCTCCCAACCTTGCCGAATTAACTTCCAATGGAGTTCATGAAGGAACAACCAGGTATGAGATTGGAAATCCCGGCATGAAAAGTGAAAATAATTTTCAAATAGATGCCGGCTGGAACTATCGTTTAAAAGATTTCAGCATTGATGCAGGTTTATTTTATAACAAAGTAAAGAATTATATTTTTCTTGAACCGTCTAATGATTTTTTAAATCAGGACAGAATCTATAGATTTGAGCAGGCGGATGCCTCTTTAAAAGGAGGTGAAATAAGTCTTGACTGGAATGCCACAAATTTATTAGATATCAGCACTTCATTTTCTACAGTAAGAGGCGAAAAAAATGATGGTTCGTATCTTCCGTTTATGCCTGCAGATAAAATTATAAGTCAAATAAAAATTAATCTTGCCGGATATATCTCTTTAGAGAATCCATATATTTCTATAGGTATAAGAAATTATTTTAAGCAGGACAGAACTGCAATGGAAGAAATTCCAACTCCGGGTTTTACATTAGTTGATGCAGGATTAGGATCGGAAGTATACTTATTTAATCTAAAATTAAAAGCAGCAGTAAATGTTACAAATCTTCTGGATAAAAAATATTATGATCATTTGAGTTTATTAAAACCGCTAGGTGTACTGGATATGGGTAGAAATATTTCTTTATCGATTTCGATTCCTTTTGATGTAAAATAACTTTGATAACTCATTGAAAACCGGAACTGAGCGAATAAAATATAAATTATTCGCTCTTTATTCCGGTCTATTCCATAAACCAATTAAGTGCTTTCTGTTTGTCATAAGTCATCAATACACTGGCGCCTTTCTTTGTTGCAACATTTTCAGCCACCTTATTAACTACTATAGGTTTAGTAACAACTGCTAATTTATAACCTTTTAATTTTTTTGCAATACCTTCTCCGATAGAAAAGTGTTCCATAAAACTTAGCTTACCTTCAATACCGGTCAGATCCACGAGAATATTTTTTACTTCCTGTTTATTAGTAAGCAGCACTTTCACCGTATTGATTAAATTTAATAAACCGTCACCTGACACTTCTCCTGTACAAGCAACCTCAAGCATATTTCCCGATACAGTTATGTTAGATACAGTCATTTAATACACAAAACTTTTTTATTTTCAAAAATAATAATTTTCATTATATTAACATTGAAATACAAATATAATCATGTATAAATATTAGAAAAAATATTTTTTTTATGACTTTAATTTTCTACTTTTTTATTCATTCTGTATTCAAGTTTTTTACATACCAATAAATTGCTTTTAAAGTGGTTAAACAATCAAGTTTCATCTATTAAATTCTATTCGAAATTTGCTCCTTATTGTTTTAGTCTCCCTTTCATGACAGGTGATTCTAAAATAAAAGTTCGCACCATTATTGCTGAGATAATTATTATACCTCCAATTATAGCCATAAAGGAAGGAGTTTCTCCATATCCTAAAAATACCCAGACGGGATTGAGAACTGGTTCAATCATTGATAATAAAGAAGCTTCGATAGCAAGCACTCTTTTAAGTCCGTAACTAAAAATAATATAAGCCGTACCGATTTGAAATATTCCGAGATAAGATACCATTAAGAAATTATTCAGCGAAAGATTATTTATACCGAACATATAGGGAGTACAAAATAAAAAGACAATTATATTCCCGTAAAAAATAGAACTGAACTGATATTCTTTCTTGTTTTTCCTCATACCAAGCATGAATGCAGCAAAAGCAACCCCTGATAAAAGTGCAACAATGTTTCCGAGCATATATCCCGGTGAAATTTCACCGATAAAAAACAATAACATACCAAAGAAACAAATAATTATTGTTACGATATTTATTTTTTCATAGTTTGTTTTATTTATTACCGGTTCAAATATTAATACATAAATTGGTGCAGTATATTGAAGAAAAATTGCATTTGCAGCAGTAGTCATTTTATTAGAAAGAACAAATAAGATTAATACAGCAGCATAGGAAAATGCATTTATAAAAGTAAATAAATTGGCATAAAAGACCTGTTTTCGAAAAATTACAGCAAATACAATTGCTGCCCAGACACATCTGAAAAAGGAAATCTGCATAGCGTCAAGGGTAATCAATTTTATAAATAATCCTCCGGTGCTCCATAAAATGGCTGCCGCCAGTACAGCTAATAATCCCTTCTTATGCTCGGGCAGATCTTTCATCCGGAAAAAGTTTAATGAATAAAATTGAGTCAGCTAATATAAAAAAAGCAAGTGTAAGTTCAAGTCTAAGAAGTTCAAGTTTAAGTACCTACTCTGTGATTATTAATGGGATTATATTGAAGAAACCACCTGATAAGCTCTGTTAAAATTCCAGGGGCAGGGGAGATGAATTATCTGGAAGAGTTAATATTTCGCAAAGGACGATTGATAAGAACTTCACAAACTTTTATAAAAATTTGAAACTACAATAATTTGAATTACATAATACCAGGATCAAGAAAATATTTACTTAACTCTAAATCTGATTTAAGTATATGACTTACGAGCCAATCATTTAGAAAAATTAGAATCTCAAGTGGAATTGTTTCATCATTTTCCATAGCCCTTAAACTTAAAAGACTGGTCTTTTTGATAAAATCCATATGCTCTTTCTTATGTTCATTATATGAAGGATAATTAAACTTCAGCATATATTTTTCTTCCGTACTAAAGTGATATTCTGCATAATTTAACATTTCTAATAAAGTATCGGTAATAATCCTAGAATGAATATTCACATCTTTATTATCAATAAGGATATTCAGTATTTCAAATAACTTTTGATGCTGTTCATCGATATGCTTATTATTTACGCTATAATTACTTTTCCACTTTACCTTTTGAATGTTTATCTGTTCCATATAATATTCCAGACTTAAGTTATTATTTAATTTCATTATCGTAAAAATTTCCTAATTATTAAGTGTCATCCTTTTATAATAGGCAGCACAGATAAGAAACTGTGCTGCTTTTTATTTAATTCTTATAAATAACTTAAAACTTTTCGAATTCACGATCTAGCTTATCACCGTTGTTATTCATTTCGATTAAAACACCATTACCGTTTGATTTAGATGTTTTGCTGATTTTTGAATTTGATAACTTAGAAACATGTTTTTCAGAGTGATTAACATAAGCTATATTGGTATTACTACTCTTTTTCGATAAAATATTATTATTAGCCGAATTCTTAATAGATTTATTATTATTTTCAAGTTTAAAGAAATCTATAGAAGATTGAAGTTGTTCAGCCTGGCTGGCAAGTTCCTCAGCGGTTGATGACATTTCTTCCGAAGCTGATGCATTCTGCTGAATAACCTGGTTAAGCTGCTGAATTGCACCATTAATCTGTTCCGCACCTGAATTCTGTTCATTACTTGCAGCGGTAATTTCCTGAACAAGCTCAGCAGTTTTTTGGATATCAGGGACAATCATGGAGAGCATTTCACCGGCTTTTTCAGCTACCTGCACACTTGAAGAAGAGAGCTTGCTGATTTCAGCGGCGGCTGTCTGGCTTCTTTCTGCGAGCTTTCTTACTTCAGACGCTACAACAGCAAAACCTTTCCCGTGTTCACCTGCACGTGCAGCTTCAATGGCAGCATTCAGAGCAAGTAAGTTGGTTTGTCTCGCAATCTCTTCAATAATTGAAATTTTACCCGCAATAGCTTTCATTGCCTCGACTGTTTCTGCAACTGCTTTACCACCTTCCCTGGCATCCTGTGCAGATTTTAAAGCAATTTTTTCTGTCTGCTGTGAATTATCCGCATTCTGCTTAATATTCGCAGTCATTTGTTCCATGGAGGAAGAAGCTTCTTCGGCAGCAGCAGCTTGTTCGGTTGCTCCTTGTGACATCTGTTCTGAATTTGAGCTTAATTCCTGACTGCCTGCTGTTACATTGTTCCCTGCAGTTTTCACATTTTCAACAACTTCTTTAATATGCTCAACCATATCATTTAAGGCAAGTGCCAGCTGTCCGATTTCATCTTTTTGGTTTATTTCTATTTTCTGAGTTAAATCACCTGTAGCTACATTTTTAGCAAAATCAACCCCTTTTATCAATGGTTTGCTGATTAACTTTGAAATAAAAATTCCGAATGCTATTCCAAGTCCTAAAGCACTTACAATAAGTATGATCATGAATTGTCTTGCATCAGCATAGACAACATCGCTTTGATTATATGCATCTCTTCCATTTCCTTCTTTTATTCTTACTAACTGGCTCAAAATTGTATCGACAACATCAGACTGTTCGCGTGCCTTAGTTTTCGCAATCTCAACAGATTCTCTTTTTGCGGCAAGTTCTTCATTTGAAGCTATTGAAATAACCTCCTGTACAGTTTTCTTATAATCTGCCCAGCTTTTACTGAAATCTGCAATAAGCTCTTTACCTTTATCTGTATGAATTAAAGGTTCTGCTTTCTGAATATTGTTTTTCAACAAATTTTCATAATTATCCATTGCATCCTGATATTTTGCTCTTTCTTCTTTTGAAGAAGCCAACAGAAAATTATTTTGAGCCCTGCCGAAGTAAATTAAATCAATATTGGCTTCTTTAATATATGAAATTCCTACAGTTTCATTTGTATATAAAGAATTGAGCATATTATTAATTACTCCCATGTTATTTAGACCCTGAAATCCTATAAAGGCTGTTATTGCAGATAGAATCATAAATGCAACAATCAGCTTCACACCTATCTTAAGATCATAGAACCATTTCATTTTTTTATCCTTTTTATTTTATTTTTGTTAATTCATTTAATTATTTGACTATTCTTGTGTTTTTTCTATAACTGAGAGCTCTTCGGAAGTGAATATTTTATCAATATTAAGGAGTATAATGAAGTTATCATCTCTTTTACCCATTCCTTTTATAAAATCAATATTTAACTTTATACCTATTCTTGGAGCAGGTTCAATATCTTCCGGATCAAGTTCAAAAACTTCCTGAACGGAATCAACCAAAGCTCCTAGGATTGTCTTTTCGCCTTCCAGTTCAACTTCAACTACTACAATGCAAGTGTCCACTGTTGTATTTGTTCTTTCCAATCCGAACTTTAACCTCATATCTATCACAGGAACAACATTCCCCCGTAAATTGATAACACCGCACATAAAATCAGGCGTTTGAGGTACCTTAGTGATCTTAATGTAATCCAGTATCTCTCTTATTTGTGCAACATCAACTCCAAAAACTTCATCTCCAAGCTTGAAAGTGAGATATTGTCTTATTTCCGATATTACTGATTCATTCATTTACTTACTCCTATATTATTTGACTTAATCTTTACCGATCATTTATTCTGTTAATAAAAATGCAAGATTAATATTTTATTTTATTTTTTTTAGATTTTAGTCCTGTGAACTCAATATTTTCATATATTTTAATTCGAATTCATACATGATTTCATTAATTACTCTATGAAGCCTCTGATTGGATTTACGAACATTAATTAAGTATTCTATGATTTCATTTTGAGAAAGATCCGGTAATCTATCCATTATTATTTCTATAAATCCTAAAGATCCTACAAGGGGAGTTCTAAGTTCATGTTGAATTTTCCTGGCAATAATTTCATATAAATTATCTATAAGTAATTTTCTTTTAGCCAATTTGTTTTCTACTGCATCAAATAATTCTTTAGCAGTGAAGGGTTTTGTTATATAATCATCGGCTCCCAGATTCATCCCTGTACGTATATCCTCATGACCGGTCTTAGCTGATAAAAAAATAAAGGGAACTATGTAGCTATCCGGATGATTCTTGAATCTTTTATAAAATTCTATTCCGGATAAACCCGGCATCATTACATCACTTATAATTAAATCGGGAAAGTTTTTATCTATTTTTTCCAATGCAATTTCCCCGTTTTCTGCTTCAATGATGGAATAGTTCTTACCCTGAAGAAGTGTTTTGATACCATTCCTTATATCCTTATCATCTTCGACAATCATTATATTATTCATAAAATCTCCTCATATAAGAAATATTCTCGCAGAAATATGGAACATTTTTACAGTAATGTGATAAATGATTTATACGTAGGTTAAGTGATGTATTAGGAATGTAAACGATATGTTTGATATTGTCTTACAAAGATTCTAAAATAGACTTTTACGAAGTTTGGAAGCATATCTTTGACTAACATTGAATTTTTCTTCAATATTGTACATCTTAACAAGGTATGTACCACTGCTCCATTTGATCATCTTTTCAACTTTATTTATGTTAATGATTGCGGAACGGTGAATCCTTTTAAATATTTTTTCGGAGAGCTGATTTTCCCACTCATTTAATGTTTTTCTAACTAATAGCTTTTTCTTTTCTGCCAAATATATACATGTGTAATTTCCTGAGGCTTTAATAGCAATTATTTCAGAAATTTTAATGAAAGAAGGATTATTTTCCACATCTATAAAAATTGTGTTTTCTTCATTCAATTTTTCGCTATTTACTTTTAGAGAACTTTGATATCTGTGCAGATTCCTTTTTTTCAATCTTACTTCAATTGCTTTTAACAGTTCTTCGGCGTTAAATGGTTTTATAATATAATCATCAGCCCCTAATTCCATCCCCTTTCTTATGTCTTTTATATCAGCTTTTGCAGATAAAAAAATAAAAGGAATTGATGACAGCCTCTCATTTTCCTCTAAAAACTTTTTAAGAGTAAACCCGCTGATGCCCGGCATCATTATATCTGAAATAATTAAATCCGGAATAATTTCGGGAATTAGTGAAAGTCCTTCTTCACCATCTCTAGCAGCAATGATATCAAATCCTTTTTTTTCAAGTAGAATTACTAATCCTTCACGAACAGGTTTATCATCTTCGATAACTAAAATTTTCTTTTTACTTTCCATTAATTATAGGGATCTGTATAAAAAATTTTGTACCTTTTTTTAATTCACTACTAACTTGGATGGTTCCACCATGAAGTTCAACGGAGCGTTTTACAATTGCTAATCCTAGACCGGTTCCTTCGATTGCATGACTATTCGAGATCCTATAAAATGGTTCAAATATTTTGACCAATTCGTTTCCTGCTATTCCTAAACCCTCATCAAAAAAACTGAACAAAATAAAATCATTCTCGATACTTATTTCTAGAGATATATTACCTCCATTAGGTGAATATTTAACCGCATTAGATAGAAGATTTAAAAATATATTTCTTAAAAGTTTTTCGTCCATAAAAAACATTTTTCTGGTAGTCTTATAATTAAATATTAGCCTATGTTTTTGAGAGCATAAGTCTTTAACTTCGGACAAAATATTCTCAGCAAACTTAAATAAATCCATTTCTGAAGGTATAAAAGTTAATTTACCTGTATCGGTTCTGCTCAATGTTAGAACATCATTTATCAATGTGGTCATATTTTTAACTGCAGATTGTATATGCTCGATATAATTATTCATTTCATTTCCGCTTGAATCTTTACTGAGCATAGATATAAGATCTGTATACAAACGTATGGAGGTAAGGGGTGTTCGAAATTCATGAGATGCCGTAGATATAAAGCTTGTTTTTAATTCATTTAATTCTTTTTCCTTTTGAAAAGCTTTCTGAATTTTTTCCTCTGCAATTTTTTGCTTTTCAAGTTCCCGTCTAAGCTGTTCTGTTCTTTCTTGTATAATTAATTCCAGATGATTTTTATAATCCTCAAGTTTCTGCTGCGCAAGTTCTTTTTCTGTATAATCAAATAGATATTTTCTTATTGTTTCAATTTCACCATTTTCATTATAATCCACAGCCGCATTTCCTATTATAAATTTAGTCTCTCCTATCATATTTTTCAGTCTAAACTCATAATTTCTTATTTCCCCCTCTTTTTTTAATAATTCCTCTATCCTTTTTCTATAGTCCGGATTTTCATATAAAGTCTTTATATTTATTTCTTTTTGCAGATTCAACGTCAGGCAATCCTATTAATTTTGCAAACGCATCATTACAATCAAGTATTTTTCCATCAATATTTGAAATAATAATAGCTGTGAAATTTTTTTCAAAAACATGTCTGTATTTCTCTTCGGATTTTTTTAATTGTTTTTCAATTTTTTTTAACTCGTTTATATCTATTGCTGCCCCTCTAACCCCAACTATTTTACCATTATCGAAAATGGGTGCAGTATTAGTAAGTACATTGGTTTCGGTGCCATTCTTATGGCGGATTTTGTATTCGGTGCCGTTAAGAGACTCACCTTTTAATAATACTTTCTCAAGGTTTTCACCTGCAGATTCCATATTTGAAGGTATTATATAATCAAGCGGATTTATCTGCCCTGAAATTACCTCTTCGTCAGATATACCTGTAAATTCTTTTGCTTTTTTATTTAGAAATGTAATATTTCTTTTTCTGTCAAATTCATATACACTTACAGGAAGGAAGTCTACGGTTTCCCTGTATCTTTCTTCACTTTTTAATAATTCAATTTCAAAAAGTTTTTTTTCATTTATATCTCTACCAATCGCCACTATAGCCGATACATTGCCAGTTTTATCCAGAATAGCTTTATTTGACCAAGCCAGCCAGCGTATTCCGAATTTCGTATATGCGCGCTGTTCTATATAACTTATATATGGAGGATTTAATGCAGCTTTAAGGGCGTTACGGGTAATAAGAATATCATCTGCATAAACAAACGGAAAGAATTTCTTACTTAAAAGTTCTTCCTCTGATTTGGCAAAAAACTGGCAATAGCTCGGACTTACATATAAAAATCTTCCTTTAGAATCAACCTTTATAATAAAATCAGTTTGATTCTCTACCAGAAGTTTATACAACTCTTTACTTTCTTTTAATTCAGAGTAAATGCGGTTCCGTTCTGTAACATCTCTTGCAATTCCTATGAATGCATATGGCTTGCCATCCTTATGAAGCAAAGAAATATTCGATTCAATTTCAATAAATTCTCCATATTTGTTTTTTATTTTATAAATAGCAGTAGATTCAATGATGCCTCCCTTAAGCAATTCGGAGATTCGTCCGTTTAATTTTTTTAAATCATCATTGTCAATAAATAAATTCTTAATATTAAAGTTTTGAAGTTCTTCTTTTTTTAACCCAAGTCTTTTTTCAGCAGACCCATTTAATTCAATAAAATTACCATCTAAGTCAGATATATAAATAAATTCACCAGACATATTATGAAGGGCTTTATATCTCTCTTCTATCTCGTATACTTTTTGATTTGCTTTTTTTTGTCTGGTAATATCTTCAATATAACCTATGGCATATAATGGTTTTCCGCTATTATCGCGGTTAAGAATTCCGGTTAACTTGCAGAATAAAATTGATTTATCCTTCTTTATAAACCTTTTTTCCATAGTATACGAATCAATTTCAGCATTTAGGAGAAGATTGAACTGCTGAACATCATTTTCGTAATCCTCCGGATGCGAAATATCCGAGATAGACAACGAAAGTAATTCTTCTTTAGAATATTCTAATAATTTACAGAGGGTTCTATTAATTTTGAGGAATTTGAAATCAAGACTGATAACTGCAATTCCTAGGGGACCATTTTCTATAATAACATTATATATAAAATCCTTATTTTCCGGAGTTCCCGTATCTTCTTCTTTTTGCCTTAATCTTTCATTTTCTCTTTTTAATTCTTCAATTTCTTTCAGCAATTTCTTTATCGTATCAGAAGCCATCAAACATCATAACTTTTTAATTGAACAAATAACATTAAAAATAAATTTATAAAATTAATAGATACTTATCAAAATATTATCTGAAAAACTTGTCATTGAAACAGGGATTCCCCTCTCCAATAATTAAGGAGAGGGGAGGGAGGAAGGGTCAATATTGATATATAATAAATTGGTTATTCCTAAAATTTCATCAGCTTACCGTTTTCTTTAATTGAATAATATGTCTCTTCTTCATGCATATCGATTTTAAATCTCCCGATTAAATTATGCAGATTTTCAGTCAGCCGGTTTAAATCTTCAGCTGTTTTTGCTACTTGCTGTGTACCTGCGGCGCTTTCCTGGATTACGCTTGAAATTGAATCAATATTTTTACTGATTTGTTCTGCTGTGACTGACTGCTCTTCACTAGCACTGGCAACCAGATTTATGTCGTCAATAACTTTTAATGATGCATCAATTATTCCTTTTAATGATTCGCCTGATTTTCCGGATAATTCAATCCCATTTCTCACTTCTTTTTTTCCTTCTTCCATTGAAATAACTGCATCATTTGTATCCTTCTGAATATTCATTATCATCTCAGAAATTTCTTTTGTAGCCTTTGTAGTTCTCTCCGCCAATTTTCTTACTTCATCAGCTACCACAGCAAAACCTCTTCCATGTTCTCCGGCTCTAGCAGCTTCTATTGCTGCATTTAAGGCTAATAAATTAGTTTGATCTGCTATATCATCAATAACCTGTATAATTTCTCCGATTTGTTTACTTCTATTACCCAGCTGTTTAACAGTGTCCGATGCTTTTATTACAACATCAGCGATTTTTTTGATCCCTTCTATTGTATCACCTACAACTTTATTCCCATCTTTGGCAATAGTGCCGGCTTTCTTTGCATTATCCGCTGCCGCAGCTGCATTCTTTGTTGTTTCGAGAATTGTTTTAGTCATTTCTTCTACTGCAGAGGCAATTTCAGTAGTTTGGCTTGACTGCTCCTGTGCACCAGATGCCATCTGTTCTGTGCTGGAAGAGATTTCTGTACTTGCACTTGCAGTCGCGTCAGCTGCATCATTTACTTGTTTAATTAAAGAATTAATGTTTAATACCGATTTATTAAACCCATCATAAAGTTTTTTGATTTCATCATCCTTCTCCGAATGAAGATTAACTGTTAAATCACCTTCTGAAAATTTGCTTATTTCTTCAAGCATAATATCAACACTTTTATTAAGGTAATTTTTCTGTTCCTCAGATTCTTTAATAGCGTCTTCAACCTTTCTTTCAACGCTTGCTTTTTCATTATTTAAATCCTCTATTCCTTTTTTAATATTCTGAACCATATCTATGATAGAATTGCTCAAATCTCCTATTTCATCATTATAATAAGTATTTATAACCGTATTCAAATTACCTTTTGATATCTCTCCGGCTTTTTCAGATAATTCTTTTATTGGTTTGCCTAGAATACGTGCAATTAAAATTGCAAGACCAATCCCTAACAAAAGTGCGGTGATAATTACAGCGATTAAAGTATAAGTTGCACTGGAGGCAGTTTTTTCCGAACTTTCATTTAATTGAATCGCAACATCATTTTGAATTTGAAGCAATGCTTCAGCATTGTTTAATGCTGTCGCAAATTTTTCTTTGGCATTACCAAAAATCAATACCTTTGCCTCATCTTTTTTATTTCCGGAACTTAATTTTATAACTTCCAGACGCAAACTATAATATTCTGATAAACTTTTTTGAAAGTCGGCAAGTTTCTTAATCTCTTGATCAACAAGGTAAGTTTTAGAATACCTATCTAAGTTTTCTTTTATTGTACTATCACAAATTGCAATTTTATTCTCATAATTTTTCATCTCTTCTTCGTTCTGACTTATATAATGATCCACTATATAGATACGCATACTATACATTGATCTAACTATATTTGATATCTCCATTGTTGGAACAAGCCGATCATTATACATTGATTCCATGCTCGGAATAATTTTGTGCATGCCATAATAGCCTGTTGCTCCAACTATTATTGTTAAAATCAAAACAACACTGAACGAGAGTAATAATTTTGATTTAATTTTTAGATCATATAACCATTTCATAAATTCCCTTTCTATTTTGATTATTTTTATTGTTTCCTAATAACATATTCGATCAAAAAAGAATGTTTAACATTAAATTGCTGTAAAAGGTTTGTAGTGAGAATAAGCGTTACTATTTTAAAGTGAATGACAATATTCTAAGGATGAGAATAGCTGTCTATAAAGTCATACCTTTTAATTGGGGAAAAGCCGTTAGAGTTGTTTTAGGTATTTCTATTAACTTGTTCTCTAAATAATTAATAAATTGAAAAGCATTCGCAACAGCCTGACCTTTAGGATGGTTATTAAAAATAATATATATATGTTCGGCTGTATTTAGTTTAGATTCAATAGACAGTTCAAATTCCTTCAATTCTCCGGGTAAATAAAGATAATCATACCTGTTATTCTGCTCTTCATAGCTCTGCTTTTTACCAAAGTTATATATTGATTTCTGCCATGCTTCTTTATTTCTGCCATGAAATCGAATATAAGCTTTACTATTTGTAAGGATAGGTCTAAAAGGTAAAGCATTACCTAATTGAGGCTGATCAACTGCCACATAACTGATATTTAATTGTTTGAAGATTTCATATGCTTTTTCATTCATCCATGATTGATGCCGTACTTCGATAAAGCAGTTGAACTTTTCGAAGTTTTCTTTAAGACGTGATATATAATTTATGTTGTTTTGGTTACATGAAAATGAATATGGGAATTGAATCAGTAATCCACCGAGACGTTCTGCTTTGGTGAGCAGTTCAAGGATAAAGCAAACAGCATTTATTTTTTGCTGGTCATATTTCCGGTTATGTGTAAAGTCCTGATGTAGCTTTATTGAAAACCGGAAATCTTCAACACCGGATACTTTTTCAATCCAGCCATGGACTATTCGGGGATTAATATAAGCATAGTAAGTGGAGTTAACTTCAACGAAATTGAAATAATGGGAATAAAATTGCAGCCAATCAAATTGAGCTGTCTGCGATTTGGGATAAAAGCTCGGTACCCAATCTTTATAGGACCAGCCGGCAGTGCCAATAAAATATCTTGCTGAGCCCATATTTTTTTTACATAATATATAGTGAACAATTGTGCACTATATATATAATAAATTATAATAAAATTCAAGCATGTCGGACCATATTAAAGATTTAGATTCTAAAATATAATACTTACCAACCTAAAACAGTTTCCCGGAGTCAAAGTTAAAAACATACTTTAATATGGAGTACTATATGACTTTCCGGAGAATTTTGCTTCTGATGATAATAATCATCTCATCTTTTTTATCTGCCCAGAATAACCATCTGCATATCGGACAAAAACCGCCTAATATAACATTCACTGATCTTAATTCGCAAAAACAAATTGAATATAACTATAATAAAATGAAAGGCTATGTATATTTAATTGATTTCTGGGCAACCTGGTGTGCACCGTGCATCGAAACAATACCGCATATTGATTCACTAATTGAAGAGTTTAAAGGTAAAAATGTAAAAGTAGTCTCTATTACCTATGAAACAGAAGATTTAGTGAAGAGATTTTTACAAGAACATGAATTAAAGAGCGAGATCGGAATAGATACCGGTTTTACAATGTTTAAAAGATACAACGCATGGGCTATTCCCAATATCGTGATGATCAATTCAAAAGGAATAATTGCGGGGAGAATTCATCCGTCAAGATTAACCGGAGAGATAATAGAAAAACTTATAAAAGGCGAAATACCATCTGTTGATAATACTCCGGAGGATTTATTTGATCCTAAACAAGCAGAGCAATATTTTCGTTCATATCAGGAAGAGAAGAAAAACTAGAAGCGTTAAACTGTACATTCTTTCTGCTAAGAGTTCCTACTTTATTTTAATAACCAGGAAAGTAATATCATCCATTTGTTGATAACCATCGAGCCAGCAGTCAGCTAAATTAAATAAATCATTAATAATTTCTTCAGAGTTTTTTCCTGCTGAATTTAAGAAATTATCCTTCACATTATTATATTCAATCATTTCTCTATCTGAATTGAACAATTCAACAAAACCGTCCGTTAAAAGAAGTATAGTATCACCATGATAAACTTTAAATGACTTTTGCTGGTATGGGAAATCATAGAATGCTCCCAGAGGCATGCCTTTAAGTATGATCTCTTCGATTGAATTACTGTTCTTTCTAAATATTAAAAAAGGAGGCATCCCGGCAGCAGAGGCAGTGATTTTATAATCCCGGATTTTAATTACAGTCAGCCCCATATAGAGATTCCCAAGGTTCATTTTTTTAATTGTTTTTGTGCAGTGGTTGAAGAAATCAGGAATAAAGAAAGTATGTGCCATTGCATCAAACAAGCTCTTAATAAGAGCTACCATTATTCCTGCTTTAATTCCATGTCCGGTGGCATCACCAATAACAAAGGTTATAGTTCCGTCGCTGGATAAATGATAATCATAGTAATCACCCCCAACTTCTGCAGCCGTTCTCATTTTAGCAGAAACTTCAACTTGTGAAAGTTCGGGAAATGACTTTGGTAAAATAGATAATTGAAGCTTTCGGGCATCTTCAAGGTCAAGCGATTTCCTTTTATTTTCTGCTTCAAGGAATTTTCTTTCAACTTCCTGTTCCTTATTCTGCTTTTCCTGTTGAATTATTTTAAGATTTGAACGCGCAAAGCTTTTTGAAAGGAATACCGACATACAAATAAACAAACCTATTGTACCAAAGGGATAGCCGTTATCGAGATTACCCACACTTTTGATAAGATTAAAATCCAAAAGCCAATCATATAAGGAGAATAAAAATAGGATTGAAAAACCGGCAGCAATAATCTTAACCCCTTCTATTTTTTGTTTTGACGCTTTCATTATGATTCTTGAACATTCAATAAAAACGATTATAAGTCCTAACTGAAGAAATAGAAAATTTTGTACCGGTTTGAGTATTGCCATTGTCAGAGCAAATAAAAAATAGGATGTAATAATCAGAAAAGGTATTTGTATTTTCTGTTTTAATATAGAATGCAGCGAAAGGAGTATAAATATAATACTTAAAGACATTAAAAATCTATGTATTCGTAAATTAATAAGTAATTGGGTTGTACTTACCGAAAGATTAGATTGATAATCAAAGAAAATACTTGCGGAATAAATGAAAAGAAAAACGGAATAAATAAGATTTTCTTTAAATTGCCGATTGAAAAGGAATAAAATGAAATGAAGTATTCCGAAAGCTATAGTCAACGCAGTGAAAAACATCTGTTGATTTGAATAACCTCTCAATTCTTTTATATCGGATTGTAAAACTTTTTCTATATTTCCGAAACCGAATTCAAAACCCGGATTAAAGCCGGCATTTTTGTAATACCCTGTATTTTTATTTATATATTTAATTGCAATAACATGATTCGGTATCGGGGGAAAAGTTATGGTTTTTGGACTTTCCAAATCGGAAACATCCGCAGCATATCTCCCATCGAGAAATATCTCTTGCTTTCCGGCAGACCGGATAAAGAGGAAAACAGATTTATTATAAAGTGAAGTATCTATTGTAAAATGAAATCTAAACCAGCCTTTCCCACTCCAATTATTTAATAAATTGTCATTGAATAAAGTACTTCCTTCCACCCAGCTGCTGTCATTAAATTCCAGCGTTTGATAACCAGGAGCATCATCCTGGCTGTATTTCCATCCTGCAGTAATATATATCGAAATGTTTTTCTCCAGCTCATGAGAAGAAAGGTAAAATCTGCTTCCTTTCCCTACTATTTGAGAAACAGAAATTAAATAAAAAATGATTAAAAGATATATTCTATTCATAAAAAAAGTTTAATTATTAAAGATATATAAACATTTTTGTTTCTTCAATTTTAATTTCAATTCATTTCACAAAATTGTAAGTACAAAATATTTATTTCGTGGTTTTTCAAAAAGTAACATTGTCATTCTGAGCGCTAACGAACTGTCCCTTTGGGAAGAATCTCATATTCAAATAATAATCCAGTCCTCCCTGCGTGATTAAGAATTAACTCATGATTTTGATTTCAAGAACGTTTTGGACAACACTGTTTTTGTGTT
Organism: uncultured Ignavibacteriales bacterium; assembly: GCA_963848195.1. Taxonomy (GTDB): domain Bacteria; phylum Bacteroidota; class Ignavibacteria; order Ignavibacteriales; family Ignavibacteriaceae; genus CAVQBP01. The sequence continues at coordinate 152,425 of CAWKCY010000009.1, forward strand.
AATAATCATTTCATTTGATTTAATTTTAAGAGAAATTATTATTAAGAAAATATTGCAACGAAATGGAGAAATGATCAATGGCAGAGATAAAAATACAAAAGAAGAGAAATCCGGTATGGCTCTGGATTATAGCTATAATATTGATTGGGATAATAATATGGATATTATTCAGCTATGCTAATTTTACAAAAAAGGGGGGTGAATTATCAATCTTTACAGATTCAACTCAAAAACAGCAGGAAGCAGTGCTTGATTCAAATATTGTGAGTGAAATAAATAATTTCGATTTATTTGTGAATAATTCCGCTAAAGAAAATAATTTAATTGATTATACGAAAGAAGGTTTGCATAAACTCTCTGTGGTTTTAAACACAATGATAAATCAAAACGATACACTTCAAGTGAGCCTAAAAGATCAGCAAGATACTTTAAGAAAAGATATTTGACAATATCGATTCTTATTCAGATAAATCTAAGAATAGTATGGATATTAAAAATGCATTTCTTTCCATTACCGGATTAATGCAGTCAATTCAGAACAAGAAATATGATTCATTAGATACCCGTGTATCTGAAGTTAAATTTACTGCTCAATCCATAGATGCAATGCAGCCCATACAAACTCAGGAGATCAAAATAAAGGAGTTTTTTAAAAGATCGGATATAGTGCTTAAACTGATGGAGCCAAAAAATGTAACAGTTGATGCTATTAAATGATTTAGGAGGTAATATGGAAAAGAATGAATTAAATGAGAAGGGACTTTATAAGTTAAAAGATCTTAAGAATTATGAAGTAGCGAAGTCTGATCCTGATGTAAGAGACTGGAATGTTTATAGCAGTGATAATAAACTAATTGGGACCGTTGAGGAATTGATAGTAGATCCGGAAATAATGAAAGTACGTTACCTTAATATATTGTTGAATGAAGACATAAGCAGGGAAAGTGATAATAGATTTATGCTTATTCCTATTGGTGCTGCTGAACTTGATGAAAGGAAAGAAGCTGTGTATATAACCAATATCGAAACAGTAACACTATTGAAGATTCCAGGTTACAGCGGGAAAACTATCACAAGAGATTATGAAGAAAATGTCAGAAAAATTATTAAACCTGATGAAATAATACCTGAAATTGATACTGATTTTTATAATAATGATCTTTTTAGTGAAGAAAGATTTTATGGCTCAAGAAGAACCAGATTATATAAATTGAATGAAGTTGATACTCATACCGTGTTAGGAAATAGACCCGATGTTCGCGGCTGGAATGTTATAACTTCAGATGGAATTGAAATTGGCTGGGTAGATGAATTGCTTGTTGATCAGGACAATAAAGTCCGGTATCTCGATATCCGGATTAAGGAAGGAGCTGTTTTTAATGAAAGCAGTTATATCCTTATCCCGATTGGTTTAGCTTCACTCGGTGTTAATAAGGATATCGTGGTTCTTAATATGAAGAGTACTGATTTTACAAATTATCCTACTTTTAACGGTGAAATCGTTACACGCGGTTATGAGGCTTCAATCTTCGAAACCTTCAAAAGAGCAAATGATTTTCCGCAAACCGGTGATGAACTCCATTTTTATGAGCATAAGCATTATAATGATGATAAATTTTTTTCCGGAGAAAAAAGCAGCGAATAATTAAAATTTTATTATAAAATGTTACATTACATAAAGATTTTGTTACAGAACTGGTAGAATGATCCCCTATAATTTCTAATATTAATAGTGAGACAAATTCCGGATATTTGTTGTAAAACTTATATTTTTATCAAAAGAAATTTTAGCTGTTAAAATATAAATAAAACATTCGATAATAGAATTGGAAAAGATAAAAGTAAACATAATGGAAAATAATAGTATAAATAATACGGGTAAAAACTTAGACGAAGCTATAATAAAGATTTATTATGACAAGGTAATGCTGTCTACAATTATTGTCAGCAAATATGAATACTATTTGATTTTTGCTGATGATACAATGTTTGAAGTAATACACAACGAACTTAATATTGATGATATTTATAAAATAATTCTGCTAATTGAAGAAGCCAAGGATATTATACACCAGATACCAACTTCCACAGATGGTTTACAAAAATTGTTAGATAAATATTTTAATCATTGAAGTTACAAAGTTCTAAAGATGACATCTTTAAAATGAAAAATCATTTTCAATATTTTATTAAAATATAAGTTCAGATAAACACTATTTCGCAAAATTAAAGATGTCATCTTTTAAATACTCATATATACCTCCATTCCTATTTTCAATCCTGACTGTAAAAATTATCTATTGTTAATCAGAGAGTACTGGGATCAGTCATTTCCGGATTGGAAGTATCTTGTTCTTATTAAAGTAATCCCCGAAAGAATGGAAGTGATTAATTATAAGAGAAGATTTTACGGTGCTGAAGTAACATGGAAAGTACCTTCAATAGATTTTTAGATGCCAGACTTATTATAGAGTAAAGATATCACCTTTCATATACCGGAAATTAAGTACCTTGAATAGGTAAACAATCCATTTTTTTTGTAAATAATTTTATTTATCACTTTGAAAGCCTTATTTTAGAATTTTAGAATATCTTTTTGATATAAGTGAGGGAAAGTATATGTATGCACTTGAAGTAAAAAATCTTGTTAAATCATTTGGTAAAGTAAAAGCAGTTGATGATGTATCATTTGCAGTACCTGAAGGCTCTGTATTCGGCCTTATAGGTAGAAATGGTGCAGGAAAAACCACTACAATAAGAATGATGATGAATATTTATCTTCCCGACTCCGGTGAAGTTATTTTAAGAGGTACAAAAGTAGGTCAGGAATTCAAAGATAAGGTTGGCTATCTTCCGGAAGAGCGGGGGCTTTATAAAAAAATGAAAGTAATGGAAACACTATTGTTCTTTGCTGAATTAAAGGGAAAAACGGGGAAGGATATAGAAAAAAAAGCAGACTTTTATCTGAGCAGATTTGATTTGGCTGATAGAAAAAATTCAAAAATAGAAGACCTTTCAAAAGGCAACCAGCAGAAAGTACAATTTCTGACTACAATACTCCATGATCCTGAATTTCTGATCCTTGATGAACCATTCAGCGGACTTGACCCGATAAATACGAATATCATTAAGGAGATAATACTTGAATTGAAACGTGAGGGTAAAGTAATAATATTTTCTACCCATCTAATGGACTTTGCGGAAAGAATGTGCGATCATATTGCAATGATAGATCATGGGAAGATTATACTGTTTGGGTCGCTCAATGAAATAAAGAAAAAATATGCTCAAAGGAATGTAAGTCTTAACTATGAAGGGGATATTGGTTTCTTAAAAAACAATCCTATTATTGAAGAATTAAATGATTTTGGAAACTCAACTGGAATTAAAGTGAAAGATAATAGACAAATCCAGGAGCTTCTTCAATTACTTGTTCATAACAATGTAGTTGTAAATTCATTCAAGGCTAATGAAATTTCACTAAATGAGATTTTCATTCAGCTTGCCGGCAAATCAACTGTCGAAATGCAGGAGGCTGCATATGTTTAATAAAAGAACTTTAGTTATAATTAAAAGAGAGCTAAGAGCACGTTTGTTCAGCAAATCATTTATATTGACAACGGTTCTAATCCCGGTTTTCTTAATGGGAATACTTGCTGTTCAAACCTTCCTTGTAAAGTATCAGGGGGATGAAAAGTATAACCTTGAAATTATAACCACACAGCAATATCTCACAAATGCTTTGAAATCAGAATTTGGGAATAATGATCAGGTAAAATCGGGAAATCTCTCAATAACTTACAACACTTTTGATACGGTGGAGTTTGATAAACATTTAGAGGAAATAAAATCTAAGATTTTAAAGAAATCTATTTCAGGAGTCATTTTTATTCCGAAAACGGCATTGAGTGATAAAAATATTCAATATTACTCGCTGAACCCAAATAACAACTCTTTGTTCAATAAGCTCAAAGGTGTAATTAATAAAATTCTTATTGATAATTATTTTAAAGATAAAAAGTTGAGCAGTAAGGAGATAGAATTTGCAAAAAATGATGTTGGTTTTACCAGCTTTAAGGTATCAGAAAAGGGTATTTTTGAAAAAGAAGGGACTGGCAATCTAATCCTGGCTTTTTTATTTACTTTCCTTATTTATTTCAGCTTGATATTAATCGGGACAATGATGATGCGTTCGGTTGTGGAAGAAAAGAACAACCGGATTGTGGAAGTATTATTATCATCAGTAAGCAGTAAAGAACTGTTAACAGGAAAAATACTCGGCATGTCAATAACATCTTTACTGCAAATGGCAATATGGCTGCTTCCGGTATTTTTTTTAATTTCTACTACATGGTTTATGCTGCCGGCTCAAATTACTCTAAGTATTGGTGTTCCGCATTTGTTTTATTTCTTACTTAATTTTTTCATAGCTCTGGTAACTTTTCTCGGACTTTATGCCACCGTAGGATCAATTTTCGATAATGATCAGGATGCACAATCAGGTCAATGGCCTTTAATGCTTTTGATTATGCTTCCTTTTTTTATAGCAATAAGTATGTTATCTAATCCGGAAAGCAGTATTGGAAGGATTGCATCTTTTATTCCTTTCGCCTCCTTAATTGTTATGCCTGCAAGAATGACAATCCTGGAGATTCCTCTATGGCAAATTGTTTTATCATCAGTAATTAATGTTATTGTTATGGTTTCTATTTTCCCTATTTCAGGGAAGATTTATAGAATAGGAATTTTAAGTACTGGTAAAAAACCGAAATGGTCTGAAGTAGTAAAATGGTTAAGATATAAATATTAACTTAGGTCGCATTCCATTATCAGCTTAAGCCGGAACAGAAATCAATAAAACCATCAAGACTATTGGGAGCATCTTTGAAAATATCGCCGGCAACGTGTCTTCCTAAAAAATAATATGCATCCCACTGGTCAGGATCAAAAAATTGATCTATAGTTGACTCATGTGGAAAAGCGGGATGATTGATTTTGTAGTTAAAAGCACTTGCTTCATTCCCTTCAGCTCCTCCGTTTATTTCATATTTCATAGGAGCCTTAAGAGAAGATTTAATGTAAATTAATGTACCTCTGTAGTTCTGATCGCAGTCCGGAGTACCGGGAAGACACTTAATCGAGGCCTTTGCAAACTGCTGGTACGAATAACCATAAGAGGGGAGAGGTCTGATTATATTTTCGGGAGATTTTTCAAATTCAATTACTAGCCCTAATTTCTCTCTTGATCTTCTTACTAGGTTTTCAAGGTCACTAAAAATATAATCTGGGTCTGCTGAAGCATCAATTGCAATAATTAATTTACAACGTCTTCTTAGCAGCTCAAAAACAGCTAAATTTTCAATATGTCCTCCATCGGAAATATTGACCCTGCCTCTCTTTTGGTTTGCTTTTCCCAGCATGCTGCTCCATAAATAATAAGGCCAGAATGTAAAATATTTTATTAGTATATCGTTTTTTAGCTTATTGAAGGGACTGATTTCCTTCCAATTAGGATTTTTAATCCAGTATCCCAGAACTGCATTGAATAAGTATAGAAAAATGGAAATAAATCGATTTGTTCTATTTCCCATTAAAGTGCTCACAGCAGATCCTGAAATTGCTGCTGCTGTTGAAAGCGTTATAGAACTATATTCATCTTTGGTTGAAATATAATTCGTAAATGAAGAACCGCAGAATTTTGGTGATAATAAAAAGTAATCCGCACTCTCACTGCCGGGCATATTATCATCCCTCCGGTCTGTCAAATTCAAACAAGTATTTATTAAGGGATAAGGATTAACACTATCTTCTGTTATTATATCATATAACTTCACATTAGGGTTCTCGGGTATAAATGGTTTAATAAAAGATTCGGCAATTCTATCTCGATAGTACCTATGCAGTGAAAGAATATTAGGATTGGCAAAAAAACCGAAGATTATGAAAAGTATAAACAAAACTAGAATATTAATCCAGAAACTATTTTCATTAAATATATTTAAACCAAGATTTAGAAACTTGAGATTAAGAAGATATATCGATGTCTCTCCCGATGGTATTCCATAGACAAGTTTAATAATCCAGGCAACAATTATAAATAAGACAAAAAATCCTTCAAAATAATTTAAAGTGTTGGATGACCATATTTTTTTATTTCTTAGTATAAAGAAGAAGTAGTGATAAAAAATCAGGAAAGAAAAAATAATGATACTATAGCCATATACTTTATCAATGTTAAGCCATGAATATAATTTTAAGCTGACAACTTGTGTAATCAATAAAAAGAACAAAGTTATTAAAATCAGCCAGAGAAGATTCATTATAAAGCTTGATATTATAGCTCCGTATACCCTTATATAACTTCCTATTTTTAATAAAAGATTATGATCGGGTATTAGATAATCACAGTTCAGTTTTATTTTTTCATTATCTTCGGATATTGGTTCCGGGTTATTCCTGTTAAATAGTTCATCAAATTTATTTTTTGATCTTAACTTTGATTGGATATAACTATGTATAAAGCCGCCTCCCGAAACTGAAGATATATAATCAGCAAGTTCCAATATCCTCTTTTCATTAAGAAAATTAAGCATACCCATATTAAAAGTTGACGACCTAATTCCTCCGCCTGAAAGAGCTACACCGAATAAGTTTTGTTTTACTTTATCGGAATTATTATCAGGCAGAATACCTGCACCTGGAATATTATTCCTCCTTTTTTTGATATAATTTAATTCTTCCTCAAAAATGGTTTGAAATTTCTGCCATTGTGTCTTTAATTCCATAGAAGACCTGCTTTAATAGAATTTATTTTGAAATTATTAACTCAAGTTACAAAAGAATCCACATAATAACATTAAGTCAACCCTCCCTCTCTCCATACAAAAACTGAGCTTTACCTCTTCATGTAACGCGAAACTCCGTTTCGCAAAAACGCGCTTTCGCAAAAGAGGCATATGGTACAAATCTAAAATTATTATAAGCAATAATTTAATCTTCTTTTGTTTTCTCATACCATACATCAGCATTGAATCCTATTCACATACGCTTCACATACGCTCCACATACGCTTCACATACGCTCTATATACGCTTCACAAGCAATTTAGCAATTTAGCAATAAAAACTCTTATCCCTTTCTTTAGCTGCCGCTTATTACACCTTGGAAGTAGTTCCTGAAAAGGTATAAAAATTAAATTACACCGGACTGGAGAGCTTGTGTGATTATCATTAATCAACGGTTTTAATCCTTGGAAAATTCACACAGGCTCTGGAAATCTGGTGTTATCTTAATTTCAGAGAGTAACCGTTGGACAAAGAAGTAAAGTGAAAAGTGAATTGAAATAAAAGTGAACTTCAATATCTAATATATGTTACCTTTCAATTATCAGTTATATTTCCCGGTAAATGATTGGGAGATTTTATTCAGTAGTATCTCTTTAGTGAAAGGTTTGGAAATATAATCCGTACAGCCGGTTTCAATAAATTTTTCCTCATCACCCTGCATTGCATAAGCAGTAGTTGCAATAATAGGAGTTCGAGCGTATTTATTCATTTGTTTCAAGATTTTTGTTACTTCCAGTCCATTCATGCCTGCACCAAGGTTTATATCCATTAAAATTAGATCATAATTATTTTGGGATGCCAGCTCAATTGCTTTTTCTCCGTTTCTTGCAATATCTAAAATAAATTCCTTTTTTAGCATAATCTTGATTACCGAGACATTCACTACATCATCCTCAACAAGCAATATCCTTTTATTCATAGATAAGTTTTTCTTTTCTCTTATAGGCAGAAATTCCGTTCTTTTTACAGTATGTATGGCAATATTATTATCATTCTCAATTAAAAGTTCAGATAACGGCAAATATACCTTAAATTCAGAACCAATACCTATTTCACTCGTTAAAAAAACATCTCCCTTTAATAAGTTTACAAACTTTTTTACCAGAGTAAGGCCGAGACCTGAACCTTCAAACCTTCTTCCTAACCCTTCACTAACCTGTCTAAATTCTTCGAAAATAACTTTTTGATTTTCCTGAGTAATGCCAATACCGGTATCTTTCACCGAGATATTTATTGAATCATCATCAGATTCTTCGAGGCCAATTGTTACTCCACCTTCATTTGTAAATTTTATTGCATTATTTATAAGATTTGATAATATCGTTTTTAAGATAATCTCATCAGATTTAATAAAGATATGTTTTTGGGGAAGAGAGACATTCAAATATATATTTTTACCGGATGCTGCAGGAAAATTTAACTTATATTCTTCTTCTACTAATTTAGTTAGATCAATAGATGAAATATTAATATCAAATTTATTGGCTTCAATACGTGATAAGTTTAGAATGGAATTCAATGTTTCCAGTAACCTTTTACAGCTAATTTTAATTGATCTAACCATCTCAAGATGTTCAGGTATTAAATTTTCATCCGAAAGTAAATCTGAAAATCCAAGAATTCCTGTTAAAGGTGTGCGAAGTTCATGACTCATATTTGCCAGAAGACTAGATTTCAGCCTATTAGATTCTTCTGCTTTTTCCTTAGCTTCTATCAATTCATTTTCAGCTAATTTTTGAACGGTTATGTCCTGAACTGTTCCGTAAATTTTTCTTATTCTGTCTTTTTCTTTATCTGTTTTAATTATACTGTATAAGTACCTTATCTCTCCATCCGGTTTCCGAATCCGGTAGGAAAATGTATCTTTATACTTGTTTCCGCTAAAATTCCTTTGTAGTTCTTCTATAACCCCTTTATCATCTGGATGTATCATTTTTATGAATACATTGAAGTCTGTTTTAATTTTTCCCTGGTCTAATCCGTAAATTTTATACAATCCTCGGGACCATGTCAATTCATTAGAACTTATATCAAATTCCCATGATCCCAATTGAGCTATTTCCTGCGCAATTGAAAGCTGGGATTCACTTTTTGCTAAATTATGCTGAGCAATAGTAATTTCCGTAATATCTTCTACAGTGCCTTCAAATAAAAGAACTTTCCCATCCTGATCTTTAATTCCTTTTGCGTTCAAACGTATATTAATGTGTCTTCCTCCATTCTTTACCCACACAGTCTCAAATCCTATAACTTCAACATTACTTTTAAGCATTTCATTGAATCTGGTTTTCTCTTCAATAGATGAAAAATTTTCTCTATTAGCCTGTCTTTCCTTTACTTCCTGAAGAGAGGAACACCCTAGTATTCTTATTAATGAAGGATTTGCATCTATTATTTCTCCCTGTGGAGTAGATGTAAATATTCCAATAGGAGAATTTAGAAATAAATTTCTATACCTCTTTTCACTTTCTGTTAATGCTTTTTGTGCGTTCTGCTTTTCTTCATGTTCTTTCTTTTCATTAAGCGCTCTTTTAATTGCGGGTATTAGCTTTAATAGCTTATCCTTTAATATATAATCAGTTGCGCCTTTTTTCATTAACTCTACTGCTGTCTCTTCTCCAATCGTTCCCGTAATAAAAAGGATTGGAGTTTCATGGTATTTATTTTTTAATATTTCGAGTACTTCAAAACCGCTGTCAAATGTTGGAATTCTGAAATCACATAGAACAAGGTCATAGATCTCTCTTTCAATAGCTTCCATAAAATCATTTTTTTTAGTTACTAATTTTATTTGACAATTAATCCATTCATTACATATATAATTATGTATTAATTCTGCATCGAGTCGATTATCTTCCAGGTGAAGTATTTTTAATATATTATCCATTTCATGCAACCTTATCTTTATTTTTCTAATCAGTTATATTGGTGGTTCGTTAATTAAAGCCCAAAAAACCCCAACATTTTTTACTGTATCTGCAAATTTTTCATATTCTACAGGTTTTACAACATAAGCATTAATCCCTAACTTATAGCCTTCAATAAGGTCTTGTTCTTCCCTTGATGATGTAAGTACAACTGTAGGAATCGTTCTGAGATTTTCATCTGATTTTATTTGCCTGATTACCTGCAGACCATCTACTTTCGGCATCTTCAAATCAATTAAAGCTACTATAGGATTGTCGTCATTTCTTCCGCTGAATTCTCCTCTTTTATAAAGATAATCCAGTGCTTCTGCTCCGTTTTTGACTCTTACAACATCATTCAAGAGATTAGACTGCTGAAGAGCCAAAAGGATTAATTCTGCATCCTTGGGATTATCCTCAGCAAGTAAAATTTTCTGGAAATTTTTCATAATTTATTTCCTATATTATTAATTATAATGTCTAACTAAATCTATATATTCCTTATGTTGGGAGCGAAAAATAGAAAGTTGCACCTTCACCTTCAATCCCTTCAGCCCAAATATTTCCTGAATGTTTATTAATTATCTTCTTAACTGTAGCTAAACCGATTCCTGTCCCTGGAAAATCTTCCACACTATGTAATCTTTGAAATACCCCGAATAATTTATCATAATAATTCATATCGAATCCTACACCATTATCTTTTATAAAAAAAGTATTTTCTTCTTCCATATTATTATCTTTCCGATGGACCCCAAGAGAACCAATAATAATTACGGGATTATCCTTTTGAGAAGTAAATTTGATTGCATTAGAAAGTAAATTTACAAGCACTATTCTTAATAATGATTGATCAGCCTTTACTTCAGGTAAATCTTCGATAATCCATTCAATTTTTTTCCCATCTATAAATTCCATTTTTTCAATTACTTCATTTACAAGGGTTTTAAAACTAAGTTTAGTCTTTGAAATATTCGTTTTGGCTGTTCTTGAAAAAGTCAATAACCCGTCTATAAGTTGTCCCATTTCATTTGTAGATTCTTTTATGAGATTAAAAAATCTCATATTCTTTTCATCAAGGGAATCCCCAATATTCTTTTGAAGGATTTCAAGAAATCCGCTTATATGTCTTGCCGGGGCTCTAAGATCATGCGAAACAGTATAACTGAATGATTCAAGTTCCCTATTAACAGTTTCAAGTTGAGCTGTACGTTCACGAATTTCCTTCTCAGCTTGTTTACGGTAGGTTATATCCCTGATAGTGCTTATAACAATAATTCCTTCATCTGTTTCAAAAGGATTGAGACTTATTTCTACCGGAAACTCACTCCCGTCCTTTCTTCTTCCGAAAAGTTCAAGCCCCACTCCCATTTCCCTGGTTCGCGGTGCTAAAAAGTAAGAATAAACGTGTTCTTTATGAATACTTTTATAGCGATCAGGAAGAAGATAATTGAGATTTTTGCCAATTAATTCCTCGCTTGAGTATCCGAATAATTTTTCAGTTTGATGATTTACTAAAACAATATTACTGCTTAAGTTTACTGCAACTATTCCATCCGGAATAAAATTCAAAAGCCTTTCGATTCTTTTTTGTGCTTTCAACCTTTCCATTTCAGCACGCTTACGTTCTGTTACATCCCTTATTGCACTAATTGCAACAGTTCCGTTTTCAGTTTCAAAAGGACTGAGACTTATTTCAACCGGAAATTCAGTTCCGTCTTTTCTTCTTCCAAATAGTTCGAGTCCCGCTCCCATCTCCCGTACCCGGGGTAAAAGAAAATAGGTAGAACGATGTTTTTCATGAATTATTTTAAAACGTTCGGGAAGAAGTAGTTCAAGCTTACTTCCAATTAATTCTTCTCTTGAATATCCGAACAATTTTTCTGCCTGATGGTTAACTAGTACAATAATCCCTTCATTATTTACAGCAACAATAGCATCGGGAGTGAAATTGAGCAACTTCTCCATTCTTTGCTGTGCTTTTATTCTTTCTGTTTCTGCACGTTTACGCTCGGTTATATCTCTTATTGCACTTATTGCAAAGATTTCATCTCCGGCTTCAAAAGGACTTAAGCTTATTTCAACTGGGAATTCTGTTCCATCTTTTCTCTTTCCAAATAGTTCCAGTCCTGCACCCATTTCACGGACTTTAGGTAAGAGAAAATATGTGGCTCGATGTGTTTTATGTATTTCAGTCATACTTTTAGGAAGAAGGATCTCTAGTTCTTTCCCTAAAAGTTCATCTCTGCTGTAACCGAAAAGTTTTTCGGTTGAATTGTTTACTACCACTATAACACCGCTTTTATTGATAGCGACAATAGCATCAGGAGCAAAGTTTAATAAACTATCATCAAGTGTCTTAATGGAAGTATTTTTAGACTTATCGATCATTTCAACCGGTAGTGAATATCTGTATATATAAATACGTCAAAAAAATATTATTAATACTCCAAAAACTTTTTACCAGAAATATTATATGGTTAAAAAGAGTGGAAATAAGAAGAGAAATATTCTATATGTATCTGATTAAAATTTCTTTAGCAGGTAACTTAATATCCTTACTTCCATCTTTCCAAATCGTCGCTACTATTATTTTCATAATTAACATGAGCTTTTTAATTGATTATCTTCTACTAAATCATTTCATTAAAAATAGAGTGGATCAATTATAAACATTTGAGATTAAATTATCAAGATTTTGCCATATTATATTTAACTATTGGAAATAATATCCAAAACTACATAGCAATTTAGCCATATAGCCATTTAACAATTAAGCAATTTAACAATACATGTCTGTTCATCATTAGTGCTGATTTGCAAATTTGTTATGGGCAGAAATGAATTTGTATCAAAAATAACTTTTATATTTTCAAAAAAATATTCTTTTTATTAAAGAGATAAAGAATGTACCAAAGAATAGCTGTCCAAATTAATCCTACAAATACACCCATCATTCCATCATATCCCACTAAATATTCTTTAAATCCTAAAGCATATGCAAAATTTCTGACTATCGGCTGAAGAAAATATCCCAACAAAGCATTGGAACCAAATATTATCAATCCCCAGGCCCACTTTTTAATTTGAGCAACATCAATAATTAAATAAAAAATTAAATAAGTAAGCGCTGATACTCCTGATGTGAATAATGAATATGATGCTGATACAGTTTCTTTATTCATAGCGAAATTCGGCCAATCATATAAATGTAGTAGATATCCGGTAGAACAAAATACTATGAATATTATAATTGACTGCTTTATTATGATTGATGTATCTTTTGTTAAGATAGCTTCTCCCAAAATTGTACCTACTATTGTAATTAAACCATATGAAATAGAAGCCCAGGGAGTGCAGTGAATCGTTAAAGGTCTCAGTGGATCACCTGTAAGGTTTGCGATTGTAAAAAAACCTTTTGAAGGATCACCCAGATGAAGCCACCAATAAAATGTATGGGACATTATTAAATGGAATGCAGCTATGATAAAAACCAGGATCCATCTCTTCCATTTGGTTATCAGTATTGAAACTGCTCCCATGAAATAAGCAATACCTATTGCTTGTAAGATCCCCCACCAGTATGACAATCCAAAAATCAACGAAATGTAAAGCACTCCAAGAGCAATTAATAAAATAGTTCGGCTCCCTACATGCTTCCACCATTCTTTTCCCCTACGTCTCTTACTCAAAGGCAGCACCATTCCAACAATGAATACAAAAAATGGTGCAACTAAATCCGTAAAGGTTAATCCCGCTCCTGTTATATTACCTGGTGCCTCTGCTGCATGATAAAAGGTTGATACCGGTGGACTCCCAAACCAGGACATGGTAAATGGCAGGTTTGTATAACCAGCTACCTGTATTACAAAAATCATTGCAAGAATTGTAAATCCTCTAAAAGCATCAATTGAAACTATTCTTCCTTTTGGTGCAGGTACGGATTCCGGCATTGATGTATTCCTTTCTATAACTAATCATTTCGGTATTATTAATAATATCTAAAAATAAACATAAGTTTATGATTTAGAAAAGCATTCCATAAACAAAACTTAAGAAATTTCATTTCTTTCCGATAATAACAAATAAATTCAAATAATTTAATTATCAAGAATCTATAATGAAAAGTTATACTCATATTTTACTTTTTGTCTTAATATTTATCCCGTTAAATACTGCATTCTCTATAGGCAATGATGAATTATATAAGCCTTTTGCTGAAGTTATGCCAGCTCCTAAAGACGGCCTGCAAAGCATTTATAACAAAATTAAATATCCCGACCTTGCTAAAAAGGCAGGAATTGAAGGAAAAGTATATTTGTTGGTATATATAAATGAAAATGGTGATGTCGATGATATCAAAGTTTTAAAAAGCCTGGTTGGCTGTGATGATGCTGCAATTGAAGCTGTGAAGAATACTAAATTCAATCCTGGAAAAAATAATGGCGTTCCTATAAAAGTTAAATTAACTCTTCAAATTCAATTTCAGCTTGATAGATCTTAATATTTATTCGGCTAATATTCCCAATTTAAAATAAAAAAATTAAAAATGAGCTAAATAATTTATTTCTTCTTTCGATTATAATCTTATCATAAAATTTTTAAATATAATTAGTTTTTTCAATACTTTAACTGATGCTATAAAAATCGTTCAAAACTTAATTATCTTTAGCAATATAGCTTTTGATTTAGGAACAGGTATAGTAAAAGTATTTTAAGGTTTAGAATTAATATCAATAATGATTTTCAGGACAAGGTGTGCAAAACGAAGAAAAATCTTTCCTAAATAATGGGGTTAAGGAATTCCTTTCAAATTCATTAAAAACCCTTGGATCTATATTAAACGTATTAGATTCAATTTCTGCAATTTCAGAACAGCAATTCTCAAAAATCAGCGGCAATCTTCAAATATATTATTCTAAATCGAAAGAAATTTCAGAAAAAGGTTCGGAGATAGTATTACTATTATCCGGTGATCAGTATAATAATAATATAGAAAACTTACAGAAGATATACGTTAATATATTTGATTCTATTGATAAATCTCAAATGAAATTTGAAACAAGTGAAGCATTTTTTAATGAAATTATAAAATCAATTAACATTGTTGCAGAAGATGTTTTAGGTTTTAAAAGATTGGTTAAATATCTTCATATACAGGGTATATCAACTAAAATAGAAAGTTCCCGGCTTGGCAGTGATGATAAAGGTTTTAATAATTTAGCAGAAAATGTTGAGAATTTATCCATTGTTATTTCAGATAAATCAAGCAAATTCAGGGTTGAGACAGAATCCTTAATTAATTTGATAAGGAATGTACAATATGAAGATATAAATATAAAAAGAACACAACAGGAAAATTCAAAAACTATATTAAATAATGCTAAAGCAAGTCTAAATTTACTAATTGATAAAAACCGGCAAAGTTCCGTAAAATATGAAATAGTATACTCCAATTTTCAGGAGATTCAGGGTAATATAGGTACATTAGTTACCTCAGTGCAGTTTCATGATATAACACGCCAGCAGTTCCAGCATGTACACGCCGCATTTCAAAATTTAATGAAGAAAATATCTTCCGCAGCAAGTATGGGTTTTAAAGATTCAGAACAACTATTGAATACTATCTATGATATCTGCAAAATTCAATATGAGCAATTAAAGCACTCCAGGGATGAATTATTTTCTGCAACAAAAGAAATTATTGACAATTTGACAAGCATTAATGAAAATATTTTCAATATGACCCGGGAAATCTCCGGATTACTTGACGATAATGGTAATTATAACCAATCTTTTATTGAAAATATTAAACAAGGTCTTAAGAATGTTTCCGCTTCACTAAGCAGCAGCAGTAACCTTGGGCTAAACTTTTCAAATTCAACCAATAAAGTAATTAATACAATCGAGTCTCTGGCTGGTTTTATTAATGAAATTGGTGAAATTGGTTCGGAAATAGAATTAATCTCACTCAACGCTAATATTAAGGCTGTTCACCTTGGTGAAGAAGGAGCCACTCTAGCTGTTATTGCAGGGGAAATTCAAAAATTATCAATTGATGCAAGAAAAGAGACCGACATTGTAATTCAAAAAATTTTAAAGATAAATGAATTTTCCAAAAGTTTTGATGACTCTTTAAATCAAAATTGTAATGAATCAGTTGAATCGAAAAAGACTATTGAAGAATTTAATAATATTCTGAATTCATTAAATACTATAATCGGGGAGGCGGCTTCAGGATTAACTATTATTCAAAAATCAGCCAAAAGACTGCTTGAAGATTTAATACTAACTATAAAGACGATTACTGTGCATACGGAGACTGAGAAAAAAATAAATCAGATTCTGAAACAGGTAGAATTCATAATAGAAAAAAGTAATTCATTAAAGGGAACAAAACTTCGTAATAACTCAGAATTGTCTGATTTAAGCATGAATTACACAATGCAGAGTCAGCGTAATATTCATAATTCTGTTACATCTGAATTTAACGAAACGGATTTCAATATAAAACCTGATAATACGGATAATATCAGCGGTGGTTCAGATGAATTTGGAGATAATGTTGAGCTATTTTAATTAAATAATTGCGGAATAGATTAAATGAAAAGAACTAAAAAAAACAATATAAATAGTGAAAGTGCAAAAGAAGTTAAACTTGGTGAATCGCTTACTATATGGAACGCAGCAAAAATAAAAGAATTTATATCTTTAGAGTTAAACAATTCTGAGAGCATTATTTTAAACTTTGATAAATCAGAGGAATATGATTTCTCTTTTATACAGCTTCTTTTTTCTGCATTAAAAAGTTCAGAGATTCAAGGTAAAAAGATAACAATTCTAAATATGCGGCCGGAACTTAGGAACCTTATTGAGGAATCCGGTTTTGACCATTTTAATTATCCGGTTTTTTCTTCTAAAAAAAGTGAGGGAATATTATGTCAAAAGTAATAATGACTGTCGATGATTCTTCCAGTATCCGGCAAATGGTCAGTTTTACTTTACAGGAAGCAGGTTACAATGTGGTGGAAGCTGTGGATGGCAGAGATGCCTTAACAAAATTAAATAATAATTCTGTTAATATGCTGATAACAGATTTGAATATGCCGAATATGGATGGAATATCATTAATAAAGAATGTTAGAAGTAATTCTGCTAATAAATTTATCCCGATTATCATGTTAACAACTGAATCTCAGGCAGCAAAAAAGATGGAAGGGAAAGCAGCCGGAGCAACCGGGTGGATAGTGAAACCTTTCCAGCAGGAACAATTACTAGGTGTAGTTAAAAAGGTATTAGGATGAAAGAAAAACATATTGAGGCATTTGTTCAAGAAGCTTCGGAACTTCTAATTGTTCTGGAAGAATCTTTAATTGATCTTGAAACTAAACCGGGTGATAATGAATTAATTGATAAAATCTTCAGATCACTGCATACTATTAAAGGGTCTGCCGGAATGTTCGGCTTTGATGAAATCAGTGCTTTTGTTCATGATATAGAGACAGTATATGATAAGGTTAGAAATAAAGAACTGGACGTGGATAAATCTCTTATTGATCTTACATTAAATGCCCGTGACCAAATTTCTTTTATGTTAAAAAATGAGAGTAAACAGAATATAATTGAGAATGAAACAGTAAAGCAAATCCTTTCCTCTTTTAAGGGATATTTAGATTATTCAGAGATAATTGAGAAGAATGAAGAAATAATAAAAATCGATAATAATAAAAAAGGAGGTATAAAAATAATATACCATATTTATTTTGAGCCTACTGAAAATCTCCTTGTAAATGGTACTAACCCTATAGGTTTATTAAGTGAAATTTCTTCTCTTGGTAAAACAATAATTTCACCAAATACGGAAAAAATTCCCCCACTGGACTTATTCGACCCCGAAAAATTATATACTTCATGGAATATAATTTTATCTACAGATAGAGGAATCAATGAAATTAAAGATGTTTTCATTTTTGTAGAGGATGATTGTAAAATAAATATCAACGAAATAGGTAAAGGAGAGATAAAAGGGGATTTTAAATATTATTGTGAAATCATTAGCAAAGTGGACAAAAATATTCTTGATGCTGATAGTAAAGAAAAGATGATTCATCACGAAAAAAGTATCGAACAAAAAATTGAAAAGAAAGAATTAAAGAATGATAATTCAGTCTCACAAAATATTTCAAGCATCCGCGTTAACTCAGATAAACTTGATCTATTAGTTAACCTTGTTGGTGAGCTGGTGACAGTTCAGGCAAGATTATCCCAGACTGCCGCATTTAAAAATGACAGTGCATTGATTTCAATTGCCGAAGATGTTGAAAGGCTAACATGGGAACTGAGAGATAACGCATTAAGCATCCGGATGATACCAATAGAAACAACATTCAATAAATTTAAAAGATTAATCCGTGATCTTTCAAAAGAATTAGGAAAAGAAGTAGAGCTAATTACCGAAGGGGGAGAAACAGAACTTGATAAAAATGTAATTGAGAAATTAAATGATCCCCTTGTGCATATAATAAGAAATTCCATCGGACATGGAATAGAAAATCCGGAAGAGAGACTTAAAAAAGGGAAAGAACGTTCCGGAAAAGTTTTTCTTTCTGCAATTCATTCAGGCACACATGTACTTGTACAAATTAAGGATGATGGAGCAGGATTAAATAAGGAAGCGATATATGAAAAAGCGATTGAACGAGGTATAATTGCCGCAGATGCAAATTTAACCGATAAAGAAATTTTTAGTCTGATTTTCAAACCGGGATTTTCAACTGCAAAAGTAATCACGAATGTATCCGGCCGCGGTGTAGGTATGGATGTTGTTCAAAGTGCAATTGAATCTCTTCGCGGTTCGATAGAAGTGGAAAGTATAACTAATGAAGGAACAACAATAACCTTAAAACTACCGCTCACTTTGGCAATAATTGAAGGTTTGATAGTCAAAATAGACAAAGATTTTTTTGTAATTCCTTTATCTTTCGTTGAAGAATGCATTGAACTGACTTGTGAAATCAAAAAGAAATCAAACGGTAGAAACTTAATCGGTGTTAGGGGTGAAATAGTGCCTTACATTCCATTGAGAGAAAAATTCAATATAAATTCTAAACTCCCCTCAATAGAACAAATAGTTCTCATCAATGAAAATAACTCAAAAACCGGATTAGTAGTGGATGAAATAATAGGTGAACGTCAAGTAGTAATTAAATCACTAGGAACATATTATAAGAATGTTGAAATGATGTCCGGTGCTACTGTTCTAGGTGACGGTACAGTGGCTTTAATAATGGATGTCCCGAAACTAATTTTGTCCGAAATTAATGAAGAGAAAAAGCTGGTTGAAGAGTTTAACAATAACAAATAAAGGAGTAAAGAAATGAATGATTCGTTAGTTGATATAAGGCAATTTCTTACATTCAAACTATCTGAAGAAGTTTTCGGTGTTGATGTTGCCAAGGTAAGAGAAATTCTTGACTTTATTCAAATAACAAAAGTTCCGCAAACACCTGATTTTATGAGTGGGGTGATAAATCTACGGGGCAGTGTTGTACCTGTTGTCGATATGCGATTAAAGTTCGGAATGGAAAAGACTGAAACAACTGTGAATACATGTATTATAGTTGTTGAAGTAAATCTTGATGTTGAAAATGTAGTACTTGGTGCACTTGTCGATTCTGTACAGGAGGTATTTGAGTTAGATCCGTCACAAATAGAACCAGCACCAAAAATAGGTACTAAATTAAAAACGGATTTTATAAATGGGATGGGTAAACGAGATGATAAATTCATCATTATTCTGAATATTGACAAAGTCTTTTGTTCAGAAGAATTAGCCTTAGTGCAGGATGCTCAAGGAATAAAGAATAATAATTAACAAGGAAGTAAAAAAAATAAGGAGTAATTCAAAATGAAATGGTTCTATAACTTAAAAATTACAACAAAACTATTAAGCGGTTTTGTATTAGTCGCTGCTATAGCAGCAGTTGTAGGTTGGTTTGGTATAACGCAGATGAAAACAATTGACGATGCTGATATGCGGCTCTATGAAAAAGCAACCGTTCCGCTCGCTCAACTTCAAAAAATATCGGTGGCATTTCAAAGGTCTCGCGTTAATTTGAGAGATGCATTTTCGACAAAAACTATAGAAGATCGAAAAAGATTTGAAAAAACTATTGATGAACTTCAAAGTACTATTGCGGAGCAACTCAAAGATTATGAAGGCACTCTAATTTCAGATGGAGATAAAAGGACGTATGAAGAGTTTAAAAAAATTAACAATCTATACTATAACGATATGGTTGAAATGTTGAAACTTGTGGATGCTGGAAAACTTACAGCTGCTGAAGCGCTGCGTGATGGTGATGGATTTGTTCATGCGAAGGAGGCAGATGCGCAGATAGCAAACATTGTCGAGCTCAACATATCAGAGGCTAAAGAAATGTCAGACACCAATTCTGCCACAGCAAATTCTGCAACAACAACTATGCTTATCATTATCCTTTTTGGTGTATTAATCGCCATCGGTCTTGGAATATTCATCTCAAGAATAATAGTAAATTCACTTAAAAAAGGTTTAAGATTAGCAGAATTGATAGCCGTAGGTGATTTAACCGAAAAACTTGAAATAGATCAAAAGGATGAGATAGGTCAGCTAGCCGTGGCACTAAATCAGATGGTTGATAAGTTAAAAGAACAAGCAGTAATAGCGGATCAAATATCACAAGGTGATTTAAATGTTGAAGTTAAAGTAAATTCTGATAAAGATATTTTGAGTAAAAGTTTTGTAAGACTAATACAGACTTTAAAGGGATTAATTCAAGAATCTGTAGTTCTTTCCAAAGCTGCTGTTGATGGCAATTTAAGCACAAGAGGAAATATAAATAAATTCCAGGGTGGTTATAAAGAAATTGTACAAGGGGTAAATAATACTCTTGACTCAGTAATCACACCGTTGAATGTTGCTGTAGAATATGTTGATAGGATCTCAAAAGGCGACATACCAAATAAAATTGTGGATAATTACAATGGCGATTTTAACCAAATAAAAAATAATTTGAATAACTGTATTGATATAATGAATAACTTATTAACTGAAGCTGGCCAGGTTGTAAATGCTGCTGCTGATGGTGAATTGGATAAACGAGCCAATGCTGATATTTTTGTAGGCGGCTGGAAAAAACTCGTTCTAGGAATAAATGATACCATTACGAATATAGTTAACCCGTTAATGGTTACAGCTGACTATGTAGAGAAAGTAAGTAAAGGTGTTATCCCCCCAGAAATAACAACTGTTTATAAAGGACAATACAATATCATTAAAGTTAACTTGAATGCAGTTGTAAAAATGATGAGTGAATTATTGGCTGAGACAGATATAATAATTAAAGCAGCAGCAGACGGTGAACTTGATAAAAGAGCAGATGCTTCAAAATTTGTCGGCGGCTGGAATAAATTAGTTGCCGGAGTAAATGATACAATTACAAATATAGTTAACCCGTTAATGGTTACAGCTGACTATGTAGAGAAAGTAAGTAAAGGTGTTATTCCCACAGAAATAACAACTGTTTATAAAGGACAATACAATATCATTAAAGTTAACTTGAATGCAGTTGTAAAAATGATGAGTGAATTATTGGCTGAGACAGATATAATAATTAAAGCAGCAGCAGACGGTGAACTTGATAAAAGAGCAGATGCTTCAAAATTTGTCGGCGGCTGGAATAAATTAGTTGCCGGAGTAAATGATACAATTACAAATATAGTTAACCCGTTAATGGTTACAGCTGACTATGTAGAGAAAGTAAGTAAAGGTGTTATCCCCCCAGAAATAACAACTGTTTATAAAGGACAATACAATATCATTAAAGTTAACTTGAATGCAGTTGTAAAAATGATGAGTGAATTATTGGCTGAGACAGATATAATAATTAAAGCAGCAGCAGACGGTGAACTTGATAAAAGAGCAGATGCTTCAAAATTTGTCGGCGGCTGGAATAAATTAGTTGCCGGAGTAAATGATACAATTACAAATATAGTTAACCCGCTAATGGTTACAGCTGACTATGTAGAAAAGATAAGTAAAGGATTCAATCCTCCTCAAATAACTGAGATATACAAAGGTCAGTATAACATCATAAAAAATAATCTTAACTCTTTAATTATTGCGATGAATGAAATTACTGAAGTGGCAGAAGATATCGCAAGTGGTAATCTTATGGTGACAGCTAAAGAAAGATCAGATAGCGATAAACTGATGCGCGCATTAGGTTCAATGATCTCCAAATTAACTGAAGTGGTTGAGAATGTTCAATCTGCAAGTAATAATGTATCCTCAGGGTCACAAGAACTAAGCTCTAGTTCTGAACAAATGTCGCAAGGTGCAACTGAACAGGCTGCAGCAGCCGAAGAAGCTTCATCTTCTATGGAACAGATGACTTCAAATATTAAACAGAACGCTGAAAATGCTCAGCAAACCGAAAAGATTGCTTTAAAATCCGCTGAAGATGCAAAAGAAGGCGGAAAAGCAGTTACTGAAACAGTACAAGCAATGAAAGAAATAGCAAGCAAGATTAATATTATTGAGGAGATTGCAAGACAAACAAACTTGTTGGCATTAAATGCAGCAATTGAAGCTGCTCGAGCCGGAGAGCATGGTAAAGGCTTCGCAGTAGTTGCTTCTGAAGTAAGAAAATTAGCTGAAAGAAGTCAAACATCCGCGGCAGAAATAAGTAAACTTTCAGCATCTAGTGTGCAAGTTGCCGAGAAAGCTGGTAAAATGTTATCAATGATTGTACCTGATATCCAACGAACTGCAGAATTAGTTCAGGAAATTACAGCATCCAGTAATGAACAGAATTCAGGTGCTGGACAAATCAATGGTGCAATTCAACAGTTAAACCAGGTTATTCAGCAAAATGCTTCAGCTTCGGAAGAAATGTCATCAACTGCTGAAGAACTTTCAAGCCAAGCTGGACAATTACAAGATACAATTGCTTTTTTTAAAGTTGATAGTAAAACTAATATTAAAGAAGTAAGGGTTGAACCAAAAGCTAAAACTAAAAAAGATAATCATTCCGTTTTCACACATAATTCTTCATTCAAATTGGATGTGAAGCCTGGTAAATCGTCTGGTTCCGGAAAGTCAAATGGAAATGGAGCTCTCATTAAATTAGGAAATAAAAGCGACAGTTTAGATAATGAATTTGAAAAATTCTAAGCTGTAATTATCAATAAATAAATTTTTGTTATTAAATATCGAAATAAGCATAAACATGAATGATTATATTTTGAAAGAATACTCTGACGCCACATTATCAAAAAATGATTTTGAAAGATTATCAAAATACATATATGATGTTTGTGGAATTAAGATGCTCCCGGTTAAAAAAATAATGTTGGAAACCAGATTAAAGAAAAGGTTGAAGGCTTGCGGCATAAATTCATTCACCGAGTATTGTGATCATGTGTTTAATAACAAGAATGGTAATAATGAAGAGCTTGTTCAAATGATTGATGTAGTAACTACTAATAAAACTGATTTTTTTCGTGAACCAGCTCAATTCAACTATTTAAACCAACAAGCTCTTCATTACTTATTAAGCAAACTTGATGCAGGAAAATCTAAAAAATTGAACGTATGGTGTGCAGGCTGTTCCACCGGGGAAGAACCTTATACTCTTGCGATGGTTCTAAAAGAATTCGGCGAGCAAATTCCGGATTATAATTTTTCTATTTTTGCTACAGATATTTCAACAAAAGTATTAAGAGAAGCGGAGATGGGAATCTATGATTATAACCGAATTGCTCCTGTTCCAGATTATCTTAAGAAGAAATACTTTTTGAGAGGAAAAGATTCAAAGAAAGATTTAGTTAGGGTTGTCCCAGAGTTACGAAATAAAGTAAATTTTAAAAGATTAAATTTTATGGATGCTGACTTAGGAATTAGGGAAAAACAGGATATTATATTTTGTAGAAATGTTATAATTTATTTTGATAAGTTAACTCAGGAACAGCTGCTTAAAAAATTAAGCTCTAATCTAAGAATGGGGGGATTTCTTTTTCTGGGTCATTCCGAAACTATTTTTAATATGGATGTTCCAATGCTGCAAGTTGCACCAAGTACATATAAAAAAATAAAATGATAGAAGAAATAAATCACTTACCTAAAATATATTTAGGACCGGGAGAGTTTCACCTAAGCAAAGAGCCTGAAGTTGTAGTTACTGTACTCGGATCTTGCATTGCAATTATTATGCAAAATACTGAGAAAAAAATATGTGCGGTCTCACACTGTGTTATGCCCGATCATGATACCTACTCAAATAATAATCCGGGAGATTCTAAATACAAATATGTGGATAGTGCAATCCATCAGATGATTAAAGTCCTAAATAAAGCTAATGTTGATAAAAATGAAATTACGGTAAAATTATTTGGAGGCTCGGAACAATTAAATGAAAAGCGAACAAATGTTTCAATTGGAAAGCAAAACGTTCTAACCGCAATCGATATCTTATTTGAAGAAGGTCTTCAGATCGTCGCATCTGATGTCGGCGGAAACGATGGCAGAAAAATATTTATATCAACTCAAACCGGAGATGTTTACCTGTCTCGCCTTGGAAATTTAAGTAATAATAAAGATGGATAAAATAAAAGTTCTTATTGTTGACGATTCTGCCATTGTTCGCCAGACCTTATCAGAGTTATTATCATCTGATCCTCAAATTGATGTTATAGCTACTGCTTCAGATCCCTATATTGCTGCAAAAAAAATAAGTGAACAGGTACCCGATGTTATTACTCTCGACATTGAGATGCCTAAAATGGATGGGCTGACATTTTTACAAAAAATAATGACACAACATCCAATTCCTGTTATTATTTGTTCAAGTTTATCTGATAAAGGTTCTGCTTCTGCGTTAAAAGCACTTGAATACGGAGCTGTCGAGATTATTACCAAACCCCGATTGGGAACCAAACAATATCTGGAAGAATCAAGAATGCACATATGTGATGTTGTAAAAGCTGCAGCATCAACAAATTTAAGAAGAGTAACACCTCGACTAATTGAGGTTCAGCCTAAGCTTACTGCAGATGTTATTATAGCAAAATCAAATAATAAGGCAATGATTAAAACCACTGAAAAAGTGGTTGTTGTTGGTGCATCCACCGGAGGAACAGAAGCATTGAGAACTTTTCTTGAAGCCTTCCCTCTTGATTCTCCGGGAATTGTAATTGTACAGCATATGCCTGAAAATTTTACAAAGGCATTTGCAAAGCGACTTGATGGCCTATGTAAAATTACTGTTAAAGAAGCTGAAGATGGAGATACTGTTATTAGGGGAAGGGCATTAATTGCTCCAGGCAACAAACATATGCTCCTTAAAAGAAGCGGCGCAAGATATTTTGTTGAAATAAAAGATGGTCCTCTGGTAAGCCGTCACCGCCCTTCTGTTGATGTTTTATTCAGATCCGCAGCAAGGTATGCAGGAAAAAATTGTGTGGGAGTAATAATGACAGGAATGGGTGATGACGGTGCAAAAGGAATGCTCGAAATGAAAGAAACCGGTGCATATAATATTGCTCAGGATGAAAAATCATGTGTTGTATTCGGTATGCCCAATGAAGCCATAAAATTGGGAGGGGTAGATAAAATACTTCCTCTTGATTTAATATCAAATCATGTATTGCTGGAAGCCAGATAGATGATAAATAATTCCTGTTATGTACCGCGAAACTCCGTTTCGCAAAACATGATTTGCATATCCTCGTGAGTAAATATTTCAATTTTCAATTTACCCTCCAGTAAGCCTTTTGCAAGCAGTGAAAGATTAGATAGGTTTTTATTTGTTTAATCAAACAAATAATGAACCTCGTTTTCAAGCTTGTTTTTTAAAAAGAAGGGATATATAGTGGGATAATAGAAAAAACACAGCTTAGAATGGAAATAATGGGGATAAACCTACGCTATTTCGTTAGACTTTTTGGAGCTGCGTTAATGAAATAGAATACAAATCGAGATGCTTTTAACACCTTACATTTTCATCTAACTTAAAAATTCAGAAACTGTGAAAATCTGTGAAAATCTTGCCATAGGCATTCCTTCGGAAGCGTCTTTATTTCAGCAGCATCATTTTCATAGTCCTTTGAAATCCGGTTTTCCCGTTTAGACTTTCCGCAATAATCGTATAAAAATATATACCTGATGAAATATTTTTAGGCTCCCAGATTAAATTATAATAGCCTGCTTCTTTTACCCCTTCATCAAATTCTTCAACTTCTTGACCTAAAATATTATGGATTAATACTTTTATATTACTGGCGGCAGGTATTGCATATTTTATCATAGTGCTTGGATTAAATGGATTTGGGTAATTATTAAATAGCTTATAATCACTAGGTACATTATTTACTATAGCATCTTCTTTTATAGAAGTAATATTTGGGTCATTATAAACTTGAACTTCCCATAATGAATAGCCGTATTCTGTTCCTCTCCTGATACCAGCAATTTTAATATATCTGGCATTTGCCGTTTTCGTTATACTTTCATTTCCTCCTGCGCCATTGATCTGATGATAAAGTTCAGCCCAGTCTATTTTATTATCAGAAGTATAGATTTTATATTCTTTACCATAGGCTGTTTCCCAAAACAAGTCTATTCTATTAAATAGTTCACTAATCCCTAAATCAATTATTAAATATTGAGGATCGCTGAATTGCGATGACCATCTTGTATCCATTCTTCCATCAACTGCTTTGGCGCCTTCTAATCCGGAGGCTTCTATAGACGAGACCTCAACATCTGTTTGCATAGCAAGATTTTTTAAAGGAGCTCCATAAACTTTTACGTGAACAGATTTACTGTTATTATTCGTATATAATTCATCAATTGTTCCTGCAGAATTTACCTCGGCTTCTACTATGAATTCATTTTGATCCTTGACAACCCAAAAGTTTTTTCCGTTAACCGCTGAGTTACTGCAGACCAATGCCATTCCTCCTGATAAAATTGAATCACTGAATTCTGTGGATCTACTTACAAGCTCACCATTAACTTTAAAATTTACTTCATATTGAATTCCATCAGTGCATGGACCTGTTCCGTAATTAAGAATCGAAGCTGTAAAAGTAACAGAATCACCCACCTGCGGGAAGGGAGGTATTGTCTTTAAACCGGAAATAACTAAATCGGGTTTTGGATTATCAGATTCTAAAGTAAAAGTACCTTCCAGAGGTAGGTTATCCGATGCTCCGCCTATTTTAACAGTATAGTTTCCGGGATTCACTTTATATGTATCAGTACCTTCGTCAAAGTAATAGAACTCATTAGCAGTCAATTTGAACACAAGGGTTTTTATTTCATTTGGTTGAAGTAAAACCCTTTTAAAACCTTTCAATTGTTTTACAGGCATAAATATTGACTCCTCTGCAGTAGACAGATAGAGCTGAACTACTTCTTCACCGGCAACTAAGCCTGTATTTTTTACATCACAGCTTACTTCTATTTCCTTACCTATTGTTGTCTGTTCCGGTGTAATAATTAAATTACTGTATGCAAAAGTTGTATAGCTCATTCCCGTCCCGAATGCAAATTCCGGTATTAGCCCCTGAATATCATACCATCTATAACCTCCGCCGTAATCATCATCAAAATTGAAGTTTATATCGGGAAGCTGGGCATCTGAAATTGGCATAGTAACTGGCAGTCTTCCGGCAGGATTGAATTCTCCGAAAAGAATCTTAGCCAGTGCATTCCCTCCTTCCTGTCCCGGATAAAATGCGTACAACAGTCCTTTAATTTTATCAACAAAAGGATGAACACTGCAAATGCCGCCGCTGAAAATAACCACTATTAAATTTGAATTTACTTTATTTAAATTATTTATAAGATCCTTCTGAACTTTAGGCAATTCAATTGAACCACCGGCTCTATCTAATCCTTCACCCTCTTGAGATGGGTCAAGCCCTCCTACAAAAATTACTGCATCAGCTTCAACCGAATATTGTAAAGCCGCACCTATATCACTGGCATTGCTTCCGCTAATATTACATCCTTTAGCATATAATACTTTTTCAGACCCAATAATATTCTCAATCCCGGTTTTCGGAGTAACAGTATAGTATGGAGTCACATAGCTGCTGCCCGTTCCGTCAATTTGAAGTACATCTGCATTAGGACCTATTAAAGCTATCTTTTTTACTATTTGCTTGTTTAAGGGAAGAATATTTCCTTCGTTTTTTAAAAGAACAATGCTTTTTTCCCCTGCCTCTAATACAAGATTCTGATGGTCTTTACTATTTACTAATGATGGGTCTCCCACCGGATAATGGTCCATCATCCCGTTTATAATTTTAGTTCTTAATACTCTTTTAACCGATTCATCAATAACACTCATAGGAACTAACCCGTTCTGAACTAGATTCTTCAAGTTCGTTTCATATAAATTTGAACACATTTCAAGGTCACATCCGGCTAAAATAGCTTTTTGAGCATCCCATAGGGAGCACCAATCCGATACCACATAATACGGAAACCCCCATTTCACTTTTAAAATATTCCTTAAAAGATTTATACTCTCACCAGATTTATCACCATTTATTAGGTTATAGGCGTTCATTACACTCATTACACCGCCGATTTGCACTGCATTTCGAAAATTAAGTCCGTAATGTTCAAGTAAATTCCTTTGACTTATTATATAATTATTATCTGTTCTGTTCTGCTGTCTAAAAACTCCATTATAATGTTTTGCAGTAGCAATTACCGGATTGGTTTGAATTCCTATAATAACTGAAGTTGTAATTTGAGCATCGAGATAAGGATCTTCACCTCCGCTTTCAGGACTTCTCCCATCGCGCGGATCTCTTGTTAAATCAAGACATGGACCTAATGCCTGGTTTTCCCTTTTGCCATAGAATTCTTCCCCCATTGCAATCCCAACTCTTCTTGCAAGATTAGTATCCCATGTAGCTGCTAAACCAATTCCTACGGGAAATGATGTCGCCATTCCTTCCCGTACACCATGAGGTCCGTCTGCCATTTTAAATCCGGGTATGCCTAACCTTACGTTTGTTGAAGTAGTAAAATCACCTAATTTGTGAAGCTGAAGTATCTTTTCATCTAAAGTCATTTTAGATAAAAGATTATTAATTCTATCGTTCAAAGTAGGAATTGTTTGCGCTTTTACTTTGATTCCCCCTAATAAAAGATTTATTAGAAATAAAAAAAATAGTATGGTTAAAAATCTTTTTAACTTCATGCAATACTCCCTTACCGGTATTAACTTTTGCTATGGTAATACAGATTTTTTTCCTCTCCATTTATACATCCAATTATAAAAAGAAGATGTATATGGTACTGCCGCGATCCTTCCTCCAAATCCCATATATCTGAATGTGAACATATTTATATCTGTGAGTTTTAATGAATTAACCGACTGCCGGTTAATTTTGACACCGAATTTATTTGCCAGCTTGATTGTATAATTAGTCAAAAGTGTATCAAGTTTCTTTTCTTCTAAATCACTTCTTGCAACCTCTTTATAATGCTTCAGAGTTGATGCGGAAACAGAATCTATTTCTTTTTTCCCTATAAGCTTAAAAATAGAATATCCTTCTGGAGTTGAGATTGGACCATAAACTTCACCAATTTTCATTTTACCTGCAGTTCTGCCAATTTCATCATACATTGTAGTTGGAAAAAATCCAAATTCACCCCCTTTATCTTTTGTCCACTCTCTGTTAGTATAACGTTTTGCTAATTCTCGAAAGTCTGCTCCATATTTTAATTGTCCCAATATATATTCCATGACCTCTAATTTGTCATTTAATATCTCTAGAATATTTACTTCAGTTACTGGTGCATCATTTTTATAATTCTTTAATACATATTTGTTTATTTCATTTTCAGTAACGTGAACCGAATCCCTAAACTTATTTTTTAACATCTGTGCAAGATGATTTTCTTCCCACATATTTACAGCATCTTTAACATCCGGTGAATTATGCAGCCCCTTTTTAATAGCTTCCTTATCTAATATATTTTCCCTTATTACGCTTTTAATTATTCGATTAAGAAGGAATTCCACATTTCGTCTGTTAGGTGATTTAATGTAAAACATGTCAATCAATGAATTATATAAAAAATTTCTAACTGTTATTAAAATTTCATTACCATAAACAAGATTCATGTTTAGAGTATCTCTGCCAAATTCTTTAGCTAATTTAAAAATATCTGGAGCATCAATAAAAATTGTTGAGGTATCTGAATAGTTTTCCCTATTCTTCTTATTAATCAAAATTGAATAAAACTTATTAGCAATATTGAAGAATAAGTTTGAATCGATGTTTGCCTTTGTTCCTGATAATAGTTTTTTCAAATATTCAGTCCCAAGTTTTTTTGCTTCTCTTTCCCTTAAAATTTTTAAAACAGCATTAGCCGATTGGTTTTCATCATTAGTTTGTCTTTTTTATTTTATTATTTAATTTAAAAATGAACCAGCCGTATTCGGTTTTTACGGGTGAGGAATAATTCCCGATTCTTAAATTATAAAGAGTATCTTCAACAGCCTCATCATCAAATTGTCCGAACGAACCTTCTAATACATTTTGCTGCGTACTAAATTCATTTCTGTCTCTTAAAAGGGAATCGAAAGAAGCACCGTTTTTTAATTTCTGATAGATACTATCTATTTCAGACGAGTCAACCGAACTTATTGCATTAAATTTCAGAGTAATATCTTTTCTTGAATTTGCCCTAATAATATCTTGAGGATTAATTTTAATCTTGTTTTCAACTTCCTGCTTAAATAATGCATCCCGCAGATACAAGTTTTCAATAGGCTGAATAGTGTTGGTCATATATTCTGTGGTATCTAGTCCTAATTCTTCAGCCTCCTGCGCCCAAAGTTTCTCTGCTACTAATGTATAAAGGAAATGATATTTTACAGAGTCTTTGAGAAAAGGATCATCATCCAGATGAGGCATAAATTCATAACGCATTTGAAATTCATGCGCGGATATCTTCTCATCGCCTGCAATTGCAGCATATTTATCTTTAGTTTGCGAATAAATATTTATAATAGAAAGAAACGATATAAGGATTAAATATTTAATTTTCATATTCATTCATACTAAACCTTTATTTTCAGGGTTATAATAAAGGCGGTTAACATAAGTAATTTTATAAAATTATTCTAATGTAAAAGTTCCCTTCAAAGCTATATTTCTTGATGAACTTCCGACTTCAGCCTGAAATTCGCCTGGTTCAGTAATCCATTCATGTTTTTCCGGATCAAAATAGGATAGTTTTTCACCGGTTATTAAAAATTCAACTGTCTTTGTCTCTCCCGAATTTAAAGTTATTCGATCAAAAGCTTTTAGTTCTTTCTCCGGTCTTGATAAAGTTGACTCTACATCTTTTATATATAATTGGGGAATTTCCGTACCTTTAGTTTTACCTGTATTTGTTAGTTTAAAACTAACTTTCCAGCTGCTTTTATTCTGATCTGCTATTTTATCAATTTTCAAGTTCTTATATTCAAATGTAGTGTAGGAAAGTCCATAACCAAAAGGGAACAGGGGAGTGATATTTTTCTTATCAAAATATCTATAGCCCACAAATATACCATCGGAATAACTTGTAACACTGTCCTGGGCCTTATAATCCTTATATGCCGAACAATCTTCCCACCGCATGGGGAAAGTCATAGGGAGTTTCCCTGAAGGATTGACATTTCCCAAAAGAATGTCCGCTACTGCATTCCCAATTTCTTCACCTGCAAACCACGTCTCTAATACAGCATCAACATTATTTTTCCAATTAAATTGATAAGGGGAACCGGTTGTCAATACAACAATTACATGCTTATTATTTTTTGCAACTGAATCAATTAAAGCATCCTGATCACCGGGCAGAATTAAATCTTTTCTGTCAAATCCTTCCGATTCATACATATTTGAAGAACCTGCAAATACAATTGCTAAATCTGAATTCTTAGCAGCTTTTACGGCTTCATGTATTATGTTTTTGTACGGCAGCCGCCAGGCTAACTTTATATTTGCACCGCCGGCACTCTCATAATATTCTAATTTTATTTTGTATTCTTTTCCCGACTCTAGGTTAATTTTATATGTATCTGCCAGAGTAGCATGATCTGTCCAATCATCAATAACAAGTTCATCATTAACGAAAAACCTGACACCATCATCACTTAAGACATCAATTTCATATGCTCCTGATTTCTTCGGCTTAAAAATTCCATTCCATCTTACGGAAAAGTTGTCTTTATTAAAACCTTCTTTCGGAGAGGAATCACCCCAATCGAAACTAATCTCACTATCTACCCTCGTAAATGCTGGCTTACCTTCCAGATTTTTATTACTATAATATTCGCCGGTTAATCCCTGTTCTGTTGAACCGGATAAGAATAATAATGAGGATGGAATTGGATCTGCATTTTCAAGCAATTTTACTCCCTCTGCGAAATTAATTTTAATCTTTCCATCTAATTTATTTTTTAATGCTTCAAGCGGACTTACCGAATATACCGGCTCAACCAGCGAGCTTCCCCCTCCGCCTGTTTTTGCTGTTGCAGCATTAGGGCCAATTACGGCTATCGATTTAATTTTATTCTGATCAATTGGTAAAATATTATTGTCGTTTTTTAATAATACAATCCCTTCCTGTGCAACCTTTAATGCTATTTGCTGATGTTCTTTTGTATTTACTAATTTTGAATCTTCTTCATGCTGTTTCTCAAATAAACCTAATTTAAACATTACCGATAATATTCTTCTTACCTTATCATTAATTGTTTCCTCACTAATATTTCCTTTTTTAACTTCATCAAGAATTGCTGCAGAGTTTAAAAAATCACCATTGGGCATCTCCAGATCAAGTCCGCTTTTAGCAGTGGGTATACTGCTATGCACAGCACCCCAATCCGACATTACCAAACCGTCAAAATTCCAATCCTTTTTTAATTTTGTTTTTAATAAATAGTCATTTTCACTGCAGTAAGCACCATTTACTTTATTATATGCTGACATTATACATAAAACATTCCCTTCCTCTACAGCAGCTTTAAATGCCGGTAAATAAATTTCATTTAATGCACGTTCATCAATCTTTACATCAACAAATCCTCTCTCGTATTCCTGGTTATTACATGCAAAATGCTTTACAGTAGCTGCTACGTTTTCCGATTGAACTCCTTTGATATAGCTAACTGCCATCCTTGAAGCTAAATACGGATCCTCTCCAAAACTTTCAAAATCTCTTCCACCTTGAGGGATCCGGGCAATATTTACGCAGGGCCCTAATATTACATCTCTTCCTTTCCCTTTCACTTCTTCTCCAATAGCCGCACCTAGTTTATTTATCAATGATGTATCCCATGTAGCTGCCATCGATACTCCCGAAGGAAATGCCGTTGATTTATCCCATCTTACCCCTACCGGGCCATCGGTCATTTTTAACTCCGGGATTCCAAGCCTTTTTATTGGTTTGGTCGCAAATCCTGTTCCTCCAAGAAGATCTATTTTTTCTTCAAGGGTCATTTGTTTAACAAGATTCTCTACTCTTTCGTTAATTTTATCCCTAGAATTCCTTTTTGAAAATGCATCATTGGGCAAATAGCTGCCAATGAAGAAAATTAGGAATACAGCTATAATAAACTTCATCAGATACCTCACTTAATTAATAATATAAAAATTGTTCAAAGTTAAAATATAAGCTCCTGCATTTACGTTTCTTTTATTCTGGTAAGAAGGGAAAAGAAATAAATTATAATTTCATCTGAATATATTAGCAAAGTTCATTTATTGTTCATGCCTAGAGCTTCAATATAACCTTTATTTATGATACAGTTCTTAAACCGGCAGTTCTTTAAATATTCCGCAAGAGCTTTTTTTACTATTTCGTTTGATGGTCTGCTTTTCCTTATTTTTTCAAATGTGGAACGATCATCATTGGCAAATTGAATTACTGCATCCCATTCTTTTGGCATTCGAATTGAAATTATTCCTCTATTGCTTTCCAGTTTCTTGTAAGGCCAGAAACACCAGCCGAAATTATTTTTTTCTAGCAGCCTTCGGAATGATGAGATCCATTCATCAGTATTTTCACCTGATTCACCGAGCCACATTGGAACATTAAATTTATTTCTGAAGTCAACAAACTCCTGTACTACAGATTGCGTAGTGTCGCTCCAGTATCTATGAAAGGTATAAACAAGATTTTTATCGAAAGGTTTACCGAAAATACTGAAGTTGCTGTCCCATTGAGCTCCGCCTAAAAAGATAATATGATTCTGATCAGCTTCTCTTATTGATTTTACTATTTGCTTGTAAAGTGGTTCAAGGAGCGGATTGAATTTTGCAGAATCAAAATATGTTGCAATTGGTTCATTTAGCAGGTCATAACCAATTATAATTTCTTCATCTTTATATTGTTCAGCTATTTTATGCCATATTGCTGCTGTTAAATTCTGACTTTCTTCATTTTCAAATAAAAATGGATATCCATAGCTGTCATCAATATTGTCTCCCGTTTGTCCTCCGGGTGCGCAATGCATGTCAAGTATTACATAAACACCTTCCGCCTTGCACCAGCTTATAACATTATCCAGCTTACTGTATCCAGGACCTTCAAGTTTGTCCGGGTCATCGTTCAATACAAACAATCTATAATTAAATGGAATTCTTACGGAATTTAATCCGATCTTTTTTATAAACTTTATATCTTCTTGAGTTATATAATTATTCCGGTATTCCGTCCAGAAATCCTTTGCTTTATCCGGTCCTATTAATTCGCAAAGAACCTCATTTATTAGTCTGGGAGAGTTTGCTCCTTTGAAATGGAACATATATCCTTCAGGCACCAGCCAGTTCCCTAAATTAATCCCCTTAAGCAGTATTGGTTTCCCATCCGGAGTCATTATTTCCTTTCCCTCTGTATAAACAAAATTATTTTTTTGAGGGAAAGTTGAAGCAAATAACAACAATAACAAAAGAAGAGTTATTTTCATCTAAATTACTTTTTATCCTCGAGAATTATCCCTTTTAATTAGAAAACAGATTAAACCGCACTTTTTTAATCAACATTTGTGCCTTTTCTTGATACATCTGCAATGCGCCTTTTATAAAATAATTGAATTAAATATCTGCTTTAAATCATTAAATATTTTATTATTTTAATAAATAGATTTATTAAAATGATAAGTGAGGTCCTTATTCTATTTGTTACAATGGGAGAGACTTTCAAAATCAGGAGTTAACCCGGATATAAAGATGTCATCTTTAAATAGAAAATCATTTGTAATTTTTAATTAAAGTAAAGATTCATAAAATCTTATTTAAACAGTAAAGATATCATCTTTCAAATATTCGTTCATGCGTAACTTCTATTACTAAAGTTAAAAATTTGAATACTTCTTTTTTAGGGTACAATAATGAAACTCGGCAGACTGTTTTACGTTATAATTAGTACAATAATTATTATTGTTATAATTCTCGTCAGTAATTTGTTTTCTCATCTCAGCTTTAATAATAATTTAAATTCCAATGTTACAAAGATATATTTCGCAGATAATATTTCTTCGGCTCATAAAGAGGTAATCGAACTTTTTAATAAGTTGAATAGAGGACATATAGAAGTTGTCCCGATAAATCTTCCCTTCGAAAAATTTAGTACCAATGATAGAAAAGAATTGCTTGCAAGGTATTTTAGAAGTAAAAGTGACCGTATTGATGTCTTCTCTGTGGATCAGATATGGGTACCGCGATTTGCCAGGTGGGCTGTTCCCCTCGAAAGGTATTTCCCTGATTCGTCCAGAACATCTCTTCTGAAATATGCCCTCAATACTTGCTACTATAATGATACTTTAATCGCCGTCCCCTTATATATTGATATAGCTTTAATGTATTACAGGAAAGATATCATAGATAGATTAAAGGATTCGGATTTAATTGAAGATAAATTGAAGCAGTCAATTACATGGCAGGATTTAATAGAACTAAATAATAGGTTCAAGGACTCACCATTCTTTGTTTTTCAGGGAGATGATTATGAAGGTCTAATATGTATTTATTCTGAGATTCTCGCCAACATGCACGGTGAATTGATGAAAAATGACTCTCTTCTTATTAAATCTCCTCAGGCAGAAAAAGCACTTCAATTCCTGATTGATTTGATAAATAAATATAAGATCTCACCTAAGGAGGTCCTTAGATTTAAAGAAGATGATTCATATAAATATTATTTGCAAAATAATGGCATTTTCCTTCGAGGCTGGAAAGGATTATTTAAAAATAACTTAATGGGTAGAAAATATATGTATTTAAAAGATGTTGTTGATGTGGTTCCTACTCCCCACATTAAAGGTGCAAAACCGGCTTCGGTTTTCGGAGGATGGAATTTAATGGTATCGAAATATTCTTCAAAAGTTCGGGAATCAATTAAATTTATAAAATTTCTATCAGGCGAAACTGCACAGAAGATCCTATTTGAACATGGCGGTTTTATCCCTGTTAATAATATTATTTACCATGATTCTCTCTATTTGCAGAATAATCCTGATTTATTAAATGATATCCAGTTAGTCAAAAATGGTATATATAGACCCTTCTCTGAACGCTATACCCACATCTCGGATATCTTATCTTATTATATCAACCTTTCCCTAAAAGGAGATTTATCTCCTCATAATGCTCTTCATAAAGCTTATGATAAAATTAATTCAAAAAGTATTTTACTTAAATAGAAGTTTTTGATTATGAGCAAAAAAAAAATAATAGAAAAGTTTAAGGAATATCACTTTCAGTTTAAACATTTGACTGTGATATTTATTGTGTTATTTGTTTTCCAGATAATTATTTCTTTTATAAACAAATCCTCCATTCAGAGTTTCTTCAATAGTACTCAAAATTGGTATCAAAAAGATTCTGCAGAAAGGCTGGCAAATCTCACATCAACTACTTTTGAACTTCTGCTGGAAACAATCAATAACAAGAATTATATTGATAGCGAAGAACAGAACAGGATAACCAAAGCTTTCGATATTATTTTTAGCCAGGAAGTTCTGCAGCATAACATCGAGGAGATGTGTATATTTATCGAGAAAAAAAATAAATTCTATGTCATTAACGATGGAAAAACTCTGTTTAAAGTCCTCTATATTGATTCAACTTCCAATGTCGCTTCACCTGATAATTTTAGTCAGGCTGTTAGTTTATACAGAAATGTTCATAAATTTTTAATTTCAAATGAACAAATAAGAAGCATAATCACCAATAGCAGAACTTTCAATACCTTTGTTCCCCTGGTTCTTAGAGGTGAATATATTGGTGCTGTATATATGAGGAATACTCCCGACCTCTCCTTTATTTCAAGCCAGATTATGATGAATTATGATGAAACCTCCGTATTATATCTCGCTTTAATTTCCCTGGGTCTCCTTTCAATGTACTTTGTTTCGTCATACACTGTTAAAGAAAGGGATGAGGCCCAAAAACTCTTGTTCGAAGAACATGAAAAAAATATTAAAAAACAGATTACTTTTGAAAAAGAACTCGCTTTTACAAAAAGAATATATCATACCCATCATAAAGCTGAGAAGATAGTCGGTTTTATTAAAGGGGATTTGAAACTGCTATCTCCTGAAAATATAAATACTGTGAAATTTAGGGTTAGTAAATATGCCAATTTTATATCTAGAATTATCTATGATATGAAATGGTATGAACCTCCTGTTCAGGCTATACGAAATCCGAATTTTAAAACCAATATAAACGAAGTTATGAAATTCATTGTAGAGCATATCTTCCTGAGATCATTTAAAAAAAGCAGCTTATTCAATATTAAACTGGAATTGGATGATATTTTACCCTTGGTTCAAGTAAACGAATTCGTTGTCTGGGAAATCATAGAGCCATTAATCCAGAATAGTATTGACCACGCGGGAATACCTAAAATTGAAATAAATATTAAAACTATTTATGATGACAATTGTAAAAAATCGAAAATTATAATTTCTGATAATGGATTTGGTATTTCAGCCGGATTAATGGAAATTAATACTAAAGGATTTAAAAAAATATTTGAAGAAAATATTTCTACAAAAAAAGCGGAAATGAGAAATACCGGTTATGGATGCTATTTAGCTCATGAATTCTGTACAAGATGCGGATGGAAATTGGATGTCGATAACCTTCCCGGTAACTCCGGTTGCGCATTTACAATCACTATAAATAACTGATTATAAGGACCTTCTATGTTTATTAAAGATCAAATAAATGTTCTCTTAATTGAAGATGAAGAATATGATGTAATACGTGTATTGAATACAATTAAACCTTTTAACGATAAAATTAAAGTGCTCGATATAATATCTGATGGAGAAAGTGCAATTGAATTACTGCAGACTAATAAAAATAAATATCACGTTATTATTATGGACTTCCATTTAACCGGTAGATTAATGGGGGAAGATCTCATTCAGGAAATTAAATCTATTGATAATAGTCTGCAGATTATTGTCATTACCAAAATGACTGTCAATATAACTGATTACAATTTTGCCAGTAATCTAATTAAAGCAGGAGCTTATTGGTATTGTACAAAGTATCCCGGAGATATTGAAGATTATATTTATCAGCCTACTGATTTTATACTCGGGATCATTAATGCTTATGAAAAGAATATCCTCGAAAAAGAATGGCTGAGAAGTAATCAAAAACTAGTTAAAAATATCGAGGATATCTTAAGCCTTCGGAAAATAATCGGCAGCTCACCTTTAATTGAGCAGCTGCGCGATGATATTAAAAAATATGCAAACAGTGATATTAATATCCTGATAAAAGGAGCTTCAGGTACAGGCAAAGAATTGGTCGCTTATAATATTCATTACAATAGTGACAGGAAATTCGAAAACTTTATCCCCATTAACTGTGGAGGACTACCTTCTGATTTGGTTGAAAGTGAATTGTTTGGCTATGAAAAAGGTGCTTTTACCGGTGCCGATAAAAAGAAAGCCGGCCTCTTTGAAATTGCTCATAAAGGAACAGTCTTTCTCGATGAAATTACTGAACTTCCATTACCTGCTCAGGTTAAATTATTGAGGGTAATTCAGGATGGCGAACTTGAAAAAATTGGAAGAACTGAAAAAATAAAAGTAGATATTAGAATTATCGCTGCAACAAATAGAAACATTGAAGAGGAAGTTAAGGCCAAACGTTTTAGAGAAGATCTATATTATAGACTGAATGTTATTTGTATTGAAGTCCCTGAACTTAAACAAAGAAAATGCGATATCCCTATTTTAGCCGGACATTTTCTGCAGCAGGAAAGTAATAAAATGGGAAAGGAAAAACCTGTCATTGATACTGAAGCGATGGATGTTTTTCAAAATTATTCATGGCCCGGAAATGTTAGAGAATTAAAAAATGTTATTCAGCGTTTGTTATTTTATGATAAAAAATTAATTAGTAGAACCGATGCCAAGAATGCGCTGGGTTCTCTCTTTATGGCCAATGGAGAAGATAAATTTAAAGCTCTTAAAAATGTCTTTGAAGACAATATTCTCCCTTTATCTACCATGGAAAAACTGCTCCGGGAAAAATATCTGATTTTCGTTAGAGAAAATTCTGAATCCGATAGCGATGCCGCCAGAAAATTAGGACTGGCACCTTCAAATTTTTATAGAATGGCCAAAGAATTAGGTATAAAATAAATATTTGTATACTAAGATGTGATTAAGGGGCGGTCCAAGTAGTGTTGTCATTCTGAGCGCTAGCGAAGAATCTCAAACGGTTCTAATCTATCTGCAGAATCTTCCTGTCAGCTATCGACAACAACAAATGACCACCGAATGACCATTGAATGACAATCGAATGACCACTGAATGACCATCGTCTCACCCCGCCCTCAACGCATTAACAATATTCAATTTCGCAGCTCTTACTGAAGGGAGAAACCCCCCAATTATTCCCATTAGAACGGCGAAGACTAATGATGAAATAATAATAGATGGGGATAGGGCAAATGAGAAACTCAACTCTGCAAAAGAATTAAAATTCAAAGTTGATATTGAAAAAAACTGAAGGAAAAAGGCAAGCACTATACCCACCAGTCCGCCTGCTATTGAAATTAATATTGATTCACTCAAAAAAACTGTCAATATGCTTCTTCGGCTGAATCCTAATGCCCGCATTGTACCAACTTCTATTGTTCGGTTTGCTACTGCCGAGTACATCGTTATCATAGCTCCTATGGTTGCTCCGGCACTAAATATTATTGTAATGAATATCCCCAGAATTCTTATAAAATTTGCAAGAAATTCAGACTGCTCTTCAAAGTATTTTGTCTCAATTTTTGGCTCAAATTGCTGTAGTCTTTTATCAAGTTCAAAGGCTTTCTTAAATCTATCAAAATTCTTAGGATTATCCAGCTTCAATGTAATAGATGAAACTGTGTTCCCCCTGTTAAATGCATCCAGAAGCTGAACCGCATCTCCCCATATCTCTGAATCAAAACCGCTTCCGTCTGATGAAAAGATCCCTACAATCTTCCACTCGTTATTTGCAAACTTAATCATTTTTCCAATCTGAGCACCTTCAAAATTCTTTGATATCGATTCACCAACGATTAGTTCCCTTAATGAAGGATTAAACATTTTCCCTTCTATTATTTTTACCTGCGGGCGAAGTTCAGGGCTGATAGGAGATACACCCCTAACTGTTACGTTGCTTAAGCCGCCGCCTTTCTTACTGAGATTAATAACAACAACAGGTTCATAAGATATAATTGGTTTTCCATCCTGAGCTTTAGCTATGGCAGGTAATGTACTTATTATGCCCTGTGTCTCACCATCTATTATACTCGAGATTTCTCCATTTGATCCTTTTCTTACAATCTTTACATTATCATCGGAGCCTGTGGATATAAGGGTTTTTTGTACTCCATATGCCATCATCAAAACTGCCGCAAATACAAATACCACTAATGCAATTCCTGCCACTGTAATAAATGTGGTTAATCTTCTTGATGTAAAACTTTTCAATGAATATTTAAATGGTACTTTCATAAAAAACCTTTATTTTATTTTAACCGACAAACCTTAAGCCATCAACTATTTTAGTGGCGAGTGCCCGCTGTAATGGGAAAATTGCTGCTGCTATACCAATAAATAGCACTGCAATCACGGCAAGGATTAATGTTATAGGTTCAATCTGGAAAATAGGGAAGAACCCCTTTGGAATATTAGCCTCGAATCCGGCTATTATAGGAAAAGTTAATAATAACCCCAGTCCGCCTCCAAGTATGGAAATAAATAAAGATTCACCCATTATTAATTCCGTTAAATGAGATGCATTGAATCCGATAGCTTTGAATACAGCATATTCTTTTGTCCTTTCCCGTGCAGACATAATCATTGTATTTGCAAGTACAAGTAATATTATTCCTACTATAACAAATGACATGACATTCATTGATGTAATTATTGCACTGGATGATGCTATAAATCCCTGCTGAAATGCTCTCTCTGTTTCAGTTTTAGTTTCGGCAGAAGAGTTCTTGAATAACGCATCAACTCTATCCGATACTACACTCGCTTTATCAGGATCGTTTATTTTAATTATAAACCATCCTATTTGGTTAGCCCTGCCCGGCGTTTCCTGTTTCATCCTTTCGTTCAAATAATCCCAGTGAAATAACATCTGTGTTGCATCTGTTGTTTTATTTTTAGGCTGATATATTCCGCGAATAACAAAATCCCATCTGCCCGGGAAAATATCTCCGTCTAAAGACATTACATCCCCCACTTTTAAATGATATTGTTTGGCTATATCACTGCCGATAACACATGAGTTGCGCTCCTTTTTGAAGTCTGTCAGTTCTTTTTTACTTAATAAAAATTCCGGGTAAACATCAAAATAATTATCGGCATCGATCGCAAGCCTGGAAAAGAATTGGTTCTTATCTATATAAGTGCCGCCGAACCAGTTTGCATAGCTTACTGTTTCAACTCCCTGAATTTGTGAAATCTTTTCAAGATAGGAATAGGGGAGCGGGAATATAAATGAAACTGCATCACGGGCCACTAACCTGTCAACAGACGAAGACTCCACTCCGGCATACCATGCAGTAACTACTGTTCGTAATAAACCAAATGCTATAACTGCAATTGCAATTCCTAATACAGTCAATATCGCTCTTAGTTTATGCCGGAAAGAATTTCTAATTATTAACTTTAGTATTTCCATTGCTGCTCCTTATTAAATCTCCTTTTTCCAGGTGATGTAAAATTCTAGCTCTTTCCGCTGCATGGGGATCATGTGTTACCATTATTATTGTCTTTTTGAATTCTGTATTTAACTGTTCCATCAATGATAAAATCTCATCGGCTGAATTTTTATCAAGGTCACCTGTCGGTTCATCGGCTACAAGTATTAGAGGATCTGTAACAAAAGCACGGGCAATTGCTACTCTTTGTTCCTGACCGCCTGAAAGCTGCTTCGGATAATGGTTTACCCTGTCTCCCAATCCTACTATCGATAAAGCGGTTTCTACATGCTGTCTTCGCTCCGATTTGGTGAGTTTTGTTAATAGTAAAGGAAGTTCTACATTATCAAATGCAGTTAAAACAGGAATTAAATTATAAAACTGGAATACAAAACCAACATTAGAAGAACGCCATTTGGCTAAAGCGGATTCATTTAATGTCGAAATATTTGTTCCGTTTATGTGTACTTCACCTTTTGTAGGTTTATCAATCCCTGCGATTAAGTTAAGTAACGTGGTTTTACCGGAGCCTGATGGTCCCATTAAAGCCACAAAATCACCCTGGTTTATATTAAGGTTTATATTGTTAAGGACAGGTATTTCAAAATTGTCCCTCCAATAAGACTTCGATAAATTTTTTATCTGAATAAACTCAGACATAATATTTCTCCTGGTTTTATTTATTACTTACTCTTGCTCTTGCTCGTACTCGTACTCGTAATCGTGCTCGTACTCGTAATCTTTCCCTCATTTAACCCTAACCTCAACCCCATCCCTAATCTGATCATTTACCTTAGCTATCACCTGATCCCCATCCTGTAAACCGCTGGTGATTTCCACATAATCGCCATATATTTTTCCGGTTGTTACCGGTACTTTATGTGCCCTATCATTCTTAACTTCATAAACAGACTGACTCCCGTTTTTTATTTCAATCGCTGTTTGTGGGACTACTAACACAGCTTTATCATTATTCTCTTCCTTACCTTTACCTTCTTTCAAAAATAAAACCTTGGCGCTCATTTCAGGTAATACACTCGAGTCATAATTTTTGAACCCTACCTTTACCATTACAGTTGCTTTGGTTCTGTCGGCTGTGGGTACTATTTTAGCAACATATCCGTCATATTGATGCGCCGGATAAGCATCCAAGGTAATTTTGCATGATTGATTGCCGGTTACTTTTTGAATATTAGATTCGGATACATCTGCTTCAACTTGAAGCGAGCTCATATCTGCAATGGTTACTACTGCAGCTTTCGAATTTACACCTGCAGCAAGAGGCGCTACTATTTCCCCTACATCAGCGTTTTTTGTCAATACTGTTCCATCAAAAGGTGCTCTTATAACCGTATTCTCAACTGCTACCTGGCTGGCTTGAACCTGAGCCTTTGCTAATTCTATTGATGCAAGTACTTTATTATAATTCGTTTCAGCAGCTTCATATTCTGTTTCTGATATTCCTCCTGATTTCAATAAAGCTTTCTGCCGGTCATAATTATTTTTTGCTTCATTTAACTCTGCTTCATTCAACTGTAAATTAGCATTTGCTTCTGCAAGCTGTGCTTGAATATCGCTGTCTTCCAGCCTTGCAATTATCTGGTTCTTCTTGACTTTATCTCCTTCAACAACTCCTAAATAAACTAGTCTGCCCGTACCTTTTGAAGCAACTGCTGCTTTCCTCTGTGCTACTACATAACCACTTGCTGTCAGTACTGCATCCGATTGAGATGGGGATTGGAGTGTTGCTGTTGTCAATTGTACTTCTACTCCTGATGAAAATATTCCCCTCCATCCGAGTATAAGTGCAATTATGACAACTAAGATAATTATTCCTATCCAGATTAATGACTTTCTGCTTTTTCTTTGCGGATTATTATCAGCTTCTCTGTCTATTTTTAATGATGATAAGTTTATATTATTTCTGTCCAATGTTCTTTCTTTATTTTTATAGATTATAATTTATACCTTAGAATGTTTAATTTCTAATTCTTTATATTAATTTCATGTTAATTATATGATACTGAATTAAACCTGGTTTACAGTAGTATATATAGAAATTTCGTTATACTACAACTTTATTGGTAACTTTTTAAGCGTAATCAGTATAAATCATTCGGAAATCCTAATTCAAAATTACTATATTTTTTTGATATAAACATAATTATATGTATTCGATTTGTAAATAACTACATCATCAATATGCCGGGAAACAACTCAAATAAAGCCTTATATCTTGCAAGGAATCATTACGAAAATTTTCCGGTTGTTTCCTTTCTTATCCCTAAAAAATTAAGAAAAGATGTTGCTATTATATATTGGTTTGCCAGAACCGCCGATGATTTTGCAGATGAAGGAAACATATCTTCTGAAGTTCGTCTAAAAAATTTGAATGATTTTGAAGAAAGATTGACTGAATTACTAAAAGGGAATTGCATCTCAGACCTGGAGTTAGCTTTAGCTGAGACAATTAAGAAACGAAATTTAACCCATGAATATTTTTATGACCTCTTAAAAGCTTTTAAACAGGATGTGGTAAAGAAATCTTATAAAAATTTTGAAGAATTATTGGAATATTGTAAATATTCTGCTAATCCTGTAGGCAGATTAATTCTTGAATTAAATAATATTAGAAATGAAGAAGCTTTTTCTCTCTCGGATAAGATTTGTACCGCTTTGCAGTTGACTAATTTTTATCAGGATCTCAAAATCGATTATGAAAAAGGAAGAATTTACCTTCCTGAAGACGAAATGGCTGAATATTTGATTGAAAAAAAAGTGTTTGAGTTGAATGAAAATAATCTTAACT
Organism: uncultured Ignavibacteriales bacterium; assembly: GCA_963848195.1. Classification (GTDB taxonomy): domain Bacteria; phylum Bacteroidota; class Ignavibacteria; order Ignavibacteriales; family Ignavibacteriaceae; genus CAVQBP01. The sequence goes on from CAWKCY010000009.1 coordinate 197,269, forward strand.
TAAGAAAGCTTTTAAGTCGAAATATTAATAGAACTAAGAAAATGTTTGAAAAGGGGAGTAGTTTATTGAAGTTTCTGAACGGTAGATTAAAATATGAAATAAAATGGACCATCTTAGGTGGCGAGGAAATATTAAAAAAGATTGAAAAAAATAACTATAATGTTTTGAAATACCGTCCAAAATTAAATAAAATTGATTTTGTAAAATTACTGTTAGTCTCCTTCAAATGATTGATACTGCAAAAGAAATAAGCAAAAAAAGTAAAAGCAGTTTTTATTATGCATTTAATCTGCTTCCTAATGAAAAAAGGGATGCAATGAATACGGTCTATGCCTTCTGCCGGCAAACTGATGATATTATTGATGAAGGAAATGAATCGGATGAATTAAAATATGAAAAACTCCATAGATGGAGGGTCGAATTTGAAAAAGCTTTCAGCGGAAATTCCGAGTATCTGCTTCTGAATAAATTGGCTAATACTATCTCTAAGTTTAATATCCCACTAGACCCTTTCTTTGAACTTATTAAAGGGATGGAAATGGACCTTCAGCGAAATCAATATCTAACTTTTGATGATCTTGTCTTGTATTGTTATAGAGTTGCCTCTACAGTAGGGTTAATGTGTATCGAGATTTTTGGATATAAAAATAAATCCGCTAAAGACTTTGCCATTGATCTTGGCATAGCTTTGCAGCTTACTAATATTTTAAGAGATATTAAAAAAGATGCTAAAAAAGGAAGAGTTTATCTTCCTCAGGAAGATTTAAAAAAGTTTTATTATTCCGAGAGTGAAATATATTCGAATGAATATAATCGGAATTTTATAAATTTAATGGAATATGAAGTCCAGCGGGCCAAAAGTTATTTTGACAAAGCTACAAAAGAATTGGATCTTGATGATAAACCCTCTATGTTCGCAGCAAGGGCTATGCAGCATATTTACTATAAACTGCTGAAAAAAATTACGGATGCTGAATATGACGTCTATAATAATAATATTAGAGTCTCAAATTTTGAAAAAATTGGTATATCCTTAGGAGTCTGGGCAAAGTATAATTTAGTCTATTAATGAATAAATGTGTCATTGTTGGGGGCGGGCTCGCTGGTCTCTCTTCCGCTGTCTTTCTTGCTAAAAATGGAATAAAAGTCGAATTACTGGAAGCTTCTCCAAAACTTGGAGGCCGTACCTACTCTTTAACAGATAAAATTACTTCGGATATTATAGATAATGGCCAGCATATCTTAATGGGCTGTTACAAAGAAACGTTAGATTTTATCAGAACTATAAAAGCAGAAGAAAATTTTAATTTTCAGAATCAGCTGCATGTTGATTTTGTAAAGGAAGGTTTTAATCGCTTTCCCCTTAAATCAGCTAATTTAATTTACCCTTTCAATCTCCTCCTCGCTTTATTGAAATATGAAGCTGTTTCTTTTATCGATAGATTAAAACTTCTTAAATTCTTTTTGAAACTGAATTTATATTCTGATGACTTTTTGAATAAAATATCGGTTTATCAATGGTTAATGCTGGAAAATCAATCCGATAGTATTATTAAATCATTCTGGGAAATTTTAGCAGTAGGTGCACTTAATACAAATATTAAAAAAGCTTCCGCTAAAGTTTTTTCTGATATACTAAAAAAAATATTTTTTAGAGGAAATAATGCAGCCGCAATTATATTGCCGAAATATGATCTATCTAAAGCATTCTGTGAAAAATCTAAAGAATTCATCGAAGAAAAGAATGGAAACATTTCTTTATTGGAATCTGTAGAGCATTTTGAATTTTCAAATAATAAGATTGTCTCTGTTAAGACCAATAAACGTGAAATAAATAAATTTGATTATGTAATTTCTGCCGTACCTTATCTAAACTTAAAAAATATATTAGGTCCCGATCAAATTATATTAGCCCCGGTTGATTTTCATTACTCTACAATAATTTCTATCCATATTTGGCTGAAGAAAAATGACCTTCCAGCTGGTTTTTATGGTTTAATAAATTCTCCTGTTCATTGGATATTTAATCATCAATCACATATAACTCTTGTAATAAGCGATGCCAATGAATTATCCGAAACTACGAAAGAGGATCTATTTGAGCTGGCTTTAACTCAATTAGAGAAGTATGTTAAAATTTCAAAAAATAATATAGCTTCTTATAAAATTATCAAAGAAAAAAGAGCTACATTTGTTCCTGATAATGACATTACAAATAAAAGACCTGAACAGAAGACCAAATTCAACAATTTTTTCCTTGCCGGTGATTGGGTAAATACCGGTCTCCCCTCAACAATCGAAAGCGCCGTCAAAAGCGGCAAAATTGCTTCCCAATTAATTTTGCAAAAAACCTCCGGGGTTTAGTAAAATTACATAAATGCTCTATGCACCAGCCCTCTGTCCAGATACTATACACATCCAGGCTAACTCCAAGGTAACTCCAAGCTAACTCCAAGGTAAACCCAATATAACTCCAGCCTCAGCTCAATGTCCTTAGCTCTCAGCTCTATGCGCCTAGCCCTATCCGCTTGGCCCTTTGCAGTATTTTATCCTATTTTGATACAGCACTGTTGAATTTTTTAATAATTCTTCAAATTATCTGTTGAAATTCTAATAATATGTTTATAAATTCATATTAGTAAAATTACATCTAAATTTAAATTGGAGAGGGGATCTTATGGATACCGTAAAAGAAGTCAAAACAGACACAGCAAAACTAACTTTGAATGGTCAGGAATACGACTTACCCGTCATGGTTGGAACTGAGAATGAAGTTGCAATTGATATAAACCAGCTGAGAAGCACTACCGGGGCCATTACTTATGACAATGGTTACGGAAACACCGGTTCATGTCTTAGTTCAATTACTTTTATTGATGGTGAAAAAGGAATTCTTAGATTCAGAGGTTATCCTATTGAAGAACTTGCAGACAAATCTAATTTTGTCGAAGTTTGCTACTTATTAATTTTTGGTCATCTTCCTAATAATAAGGAATTGGATGAGTTTCATTATAAGTTAACTCACCATAGCCTTATTCATGAAGACATGAAAAAATTCTTCGAAGGATTTCCACCTTCTGCTCATCCTATGGGAATTCTTTCCTCAATGGTTAATTCTTTATCTGCATTTTACCCTGAGAATGGTTTTGATGTTGATATAGAATTAAATATTGTTCGGCTCCTGGCAAAAATTAAAACTATCGTAGCCTTTTCATATAAAAAATCAATTGGACAGCCCTATATTTATCCGCGCAATGATCTTGGCTATACTGCCGATCTTATGCATATGATGTATGCAGTGCCTTCTGAAGATTATCATGTTTCAAAAACACTGGAGCATGCTCTGGATCTTCTCCTTATCCTTCATGCTGATCATGAGCAGAATTGCAGTACTTCTACTGTCAGAATGGCAGGAAGCAGCACTGCTAATTTATTTGCATCTATCTCAGCAGGAATCGGAGCTTTATGGGGACCATTGCATGGAGGTGCTAATCAAGCCGTCATTAATATGCTCGAAAAAATTAAAAAAGATGGCGGTGATTATCAAAAATATATAAATATGGCTAAAGACAAAGATTCAGGTTTCAAACTTATGGGATTTGGTCACCGTGTTTATAAAAACTTCGACCCAAGAGCTAGAATATTGAAAGCTGCTGCCGACAGAGTTCTCGGCGAATTGGGAGTTAAAGATCCATTGCTCGATATAGCTAAAAATCTGGAAGAAATTGCACTGAGAGACGAATTCTTTATCGAACGAAAACTCTATCCTAATGTCGATTTCTACAGTGGAATAATTTATAGAGCTATGGGAATTCCTACTAATATGTTTACAGTTATGTTTGCATTAGGACGTCTTCCAGGATGGATTGCTCAATGGAAAGAAATGAGAGAGAATCCTTCTGCAAGAATTTATCGTCCGCGCCAGATATACGTTGGTGAAACTCAAAGACCATACGTGTCACTAGAAAATAGATAAAAATTCAAATTCATTCTCATAGAATATTTAAACCCTCTTCAACAAATTTGAAGAGGGTTTTTTATTCATTAAATAACACCGTAGGCCAGACATTTTATATTCCCAACACCGTTAGGTGTGAAATATTATTAACCTTAACATCAAGCCCAGTAAAAAACGCCGTAGGCGTGACATATTGCTTACCCATATACCAGTTAAAAGTAAGTATATAAAAATCCAGGGGCTGACCAAAAAGTAATTTTCTATTTAAAAATCAGTGAAAATCCGTTAAAATCTGCGTCATCTGCGTGCCATTTTTAGAAAATAATTACTTTATGGTCAGCCCCGAAATATTATTAACCTTAACATCAAACCCAGTAAAAAAACGCCGTAGGCGTGACATAATACCTACTCTTTATAAAAGAATTAATTTTGTTTAACTTCAGATATCCTTTATAATTAAATCTTATGCACCCTAAAGCAAAATACTACATAGATAAACTAAAATTAACCCCCCATCCCGAAGGAGGTTACTACCGCGAAATCTATCGTTCAGGCGAATTCATCCATATTGAAGGCTTACCCGATCGCTATAAAAATAAAAGAGCATTTTCAACATCAATCTATTTTTTAATTGAAGGACGACAGATATCAAAATTTCATAGGCTTAAATCTGATGAAACATGGCACTTTTATGATGGTTGTTCAATTAAGATCTATATTCTAGATGAAAATAAAAACCTTAATGAAATAATAATCGGCAAAGATCTTTCCGAAGGAAATCTATTTCAGTTCACCATCAAAAAAAATAATTGGTTTGCTGCCGAGTTAATTGAAAAAGATTCTTTCGCATTAATCGGATGTTCCGTTTCGCCCGGTTTCGATTTCGAAGATTTCGAATTAGCTGAAAGAAATTATTTAATAAAAAATTATCCCGAATACGAAATAATAGTTAAAAAGTTTACTTAAAATTAAGTCTGCTCATTTGGCTTAATTGTTGTCCCTATAATTTAAAAGAATTTAATCAATGTTTTTCATTAATCCTTTATCCTTTAAAGAGATAAATTATTGAGTGATTAAATTTTACCTTAATTCATTCTTGCCAAAACAATAGATTAAAACAAGTGATTTTTTATATTCCTGTTATTTGAAACTTTAACTTAATTTATCTAATTTTTTCATTCAAAAAATTAAAATATGGAGGAAGCATATCGGGGAATTTTTACAAGTACTAATTGAGTCACTATTCCTTTAGGGTTCATATCAGAAGCAGGAACATAAAATTATTCCAGGAGATAATCCGCATTGTTATCGGTGGAAGTCTTCTTTTTTATGCGGTTATAAATGTGGGTTTTAAATCCACTTCTCCTTCTCCGGTAAATAGGGCGGTGTGGATGAATGTCTTTTTCCAATTCCTCACCGCACAGCAGTCCGGGATTAAAGAAGTCAAGATACCTATCAATATCGGCAAAGATCAGGTAAAAGAATCTAAACCTCATCTATCTTCTTTATCTAATTTCGGCAGAACGGGATTTTCCCAATTGAAATCTCCTCTCGACTCTTTAAATAACAGCCATGATTCTGCTTATGTTAGGAATGACTCACTTAATCTCAAAAATGATTCTTTGGCTGTTAAAAAAGATACTCTCGATGAAATGTCTATCGATTCTACTGCACGTCTGAAATATTTTCATCCCCATAGAAATGATGTTCCTTATGTTACCTTCAAACAAAAACGTCCTTCTCCCTTTTTCGCTCAACCTTCTATTGGTCTCAGATCCCGAACAGTCGAAATCGATTCCTCTGGCAAAAATGTTAATATTATTGAAAAAGTTGGCGACCAAAAAACTAAAATTATCCTTACAATTCCTCTTGATGAATATATAAAAATGCGACTTGCTTTAAGAGAAAATGAAATGTGGCAGGATTTAGGCCATCAATATGAATTAAAGTCAGGTGAAAAAGGTCTCCAGGATGTTATTAAAAATATAACAGACTTTGAAATTCCATTACCAAGTGTTGGTGTGCTAAGTATTTTTGGTGAACCTAAAATTAGCCTTCGGATTGGAGGTGCCGTTGATATCCATGGTGCCTGGAGAAATGAAACTACAGAAGGCGTTACTGCTTCCAGATTAGGAAACACTCATAATGAACCCGATTTTAGGCAGCAGGTTCAAATAAATGTCAATGGTACTATTGGTGATAAACTCAATATCAGCGCCGACTGGAATACCGAACGTACTTTTCAATACGAAAATCAATTAAAAATAAAATATACCGGCTATGAAGATGAAATAATTCAAAGTATTGAAGCCGGGAACGTTTCTTTACAGACTTCTCCGTTAGTAGGAGGGAGTGAAGCTCTGTTTGGTATTAAGGCTAATTTTCAGATGGGGCCTTTCTCTCTTACTACAATAGCCAGTCAGAAAAAAGGAGAGACTAAAGAGGTTTCCGTTAGCGGCGGTTCTACTTCCCAACAATATACCCTCAGGGCTTATGATTATTCAACCAATCACTTTTTTGTTGACACAACTTATGCAAGTACCGCTCCTGGTTTGAATCTATTTGAAAGGTATTATTCTAATTCGGTTCCTGATGTAGATTCCAGATACACAATTAAGGATATTGAAGTCTGGAAATCAATTAATACTATTGGCAGGGATCCTTCAAGAGAAAGACAGGCTAATGCATATATTAACCTTCCAGAACTTCAGTCCGGTCAGACCTATGATGATGTCGATAAATCCTTACGAACACTAAATGATCCCGCCCCTGGAAAAAGTGAAACCGGAAGATTTCTTTTGCTTACTAAAGATGTTGACTATACCATTCAGGAAGAAACCGGTTATATTACCTTTAAAACTCAGATTAATGATGATGATATAATTGCAGTTGCATTTAGAATAGATTGGAACAGTATTGGTGATCCTAAAGATGATCTCTTCTTCGGTGAATTTTTACAAACTGCTAATCAGCGTTCACAGACAACTGGAGATTCTACTCTCGTTTTGAAATTGGTCAAACCAAGAAATCTTCAGCCGCAATACAAAGAAGCCTGGAAATTATTAATGAAAAATTTCTATCCGCTCGGCGGAAGAAATATTAAGCAGGAAGGTTTTGAATTTAATCTTGCCTATGAAGTCTCTGGTCAGGATCCTATAACCGAGATTGGTGGAGTTAAATTTCTACAAGCTTTCGGACTCGATAAAGTTAATGCAAATGGAAGCCCCACCCCTGATAATGTTTTTGATTGGGTCCCTGGAATAACTATTCTACCTGAAACCGGTGAAATTATTTTTCCTGTTTTGCAGCCCTTCGGTAATAATTTCCCCTCTAATCTTCCCGATTCTCTTAAGTTTCAGGATATTTATGATACTACAAAAACTTCAGCTCAATATGTAAAAATAAAAGATAAATGGGAGTTTACCGGAAAATATTCCGGTGAGGCAACTTCAGTCTATCAGTTAGGCTTTAACGTAGTAGAAAATTCTGTGCGCGTTCTCTTAAACGGGAGGGAACTAACTCCGGGGGTGGACTATGTCGTGGATTATAACTCAGGACAGTTAACTATTAGAAATGATGCCGCTCTCGTTCCCGGTGCGGATCTTAAAATAACTTTCGAACAGAATGATCTCTTCTCTCTCGCCTCAAAAACTTTATTAGGCGCAAGGGGAATCTTTAATATATCTAATAAAACCAAGCTCGGTTTTTCTATCTTAAATCTTAATCAGCAGACTCTTAGTGATAAAGTTAGGATTGGAGAAGAACCTCTTAGCAATACTATTTACGGCGTTGATTTTAATACTAGCGGTGACCTTCCATTTTTAACTAAAGCAATAAATAAAATTATCCCCACAAGACAAATGTCCTCCTTTACTCTTGCAGGTGAGTATGCTTATATGAACCCTGATCCAAATACTAAAAAGAGTACTATAGCTTCTGATAATGGAGCAAGCATAGCATATATAGATGATTTTGAAGGAACTAAAAGAACTATTCCTCTGGGGATTTCATACACAGGCTGGAAAGATCTTTCTCCTCCTGATAATTTGCCTTTGCTTAGGGATACTTCTTTTCAAGCTATGATGAAATATAAAGCCAAAAGTTTTTGGTTTACCGAAACCTCCACTGTTAATGTAAATGATATATGGCCCCTTAGACAGGTAGCAAGATCAGACCAATTAATTTCCGTTATGGATTATGTCTTTCTGCCCGATCGATCTGGTACTTATGCAGGTTATTATGGACCTCCTAACCTTACGCAAAAAGAAAGGAATTGGGGAGGCATTATGAAACTCCTTTCTTCGACTGCCAATAATCTTACCGATGAAAATATTGAATTTATCGATATATGGATGCAGCCTTCCCAGATCCCTAAAGGTGCGAAAATGTTAATCGATTTGGGCAGGATTAGTGAAGATGTTATTCCAAATAGAAAATTGGACACTGAAGATAAACCACCATATAATGAAGTTATAAATGAAGGAGAAGATACAGGTATAGACGGGATGAATGATGCTCAGGAACAGGTTTATTATCATTCGGATGCACAGGATCCCGCTGGCGATAATTTCAATTTTAATGGTCAAAGTACTAATTTCATGGATTACTTAAATATCAATGGAACCGAAGGAAATGCTCAGCTTACTGATATCGGCAGGATACCGGATACTGAAGATTTAAACCGAAACGGGAGCACTGATCTGGTTAACAGTTACTTCAGGTATGAAGTACCCTTAGATACAACTAAAAACAAATTTATTGCCGGCGGTGATAATGATAAGAACTGGCATTTGTATAGAATCCCATTGAAGGATACCGCATCAACTGTTGGAAGCCCTAGTCTTTCTGATGTAGAATATATAAGATTAGTATTTACCGGGGTTGATACGACTGTTCGTATTAGAATTGCCGAATTTGATCTTGTAGGTAATCAATGGCAAAAAGTTTTACCTGCAGATACCATCATGGCAGTATCCGTAAAAAATGTTGAAGACAATCCTGATTATTACATTCCGCCCGGTGTTCAGCGTGCAAGGGATAGAACACAGCCGAACGAGAATATTGTTCAGAATGAACAGTCGATGGATTTAATTATTAAAGATTTGCCAGAAGGCGAATCAAGGGATGCAGTGAAATATCTTTATCGTCCGCTCGATGTATTTAGTTATTCTTCAATGAAACTCTTTATTCATGGCGATACTGATACAAAACCTGGTTCAATCTCCTATACCGATAAGGCTATGGGATCTTATACTTCAGATGTATATTTCAGATTCGGGAGTGATACTAATAACTATTATGAATATAGACAGCCGGTTGATACTGGATGGAATGAAATTAGCATTCCATTTAAAGATTTAACTGCTATTAAGCAGGCAAGGGGGGATTCTGTTAATGCAATTGTTATCAAAGAAATTCCTGGTCAACCCGGTCATTTCTATAAAGTCAAAGGGCAGCCTTCTCTTACTTCTATAAAGTTTTTAGACGTTGGTATTACTAATCTAAATAATGGATTTAATATTGGACCAGTTTCGGGTGAAATATGGGTGAATGAACTCAGGGTTATAGGAGCAGATGACCATCCCGGCTGGGCTTATAGTCTATCAAGTTCAATTAAATTAGCTGATTTGCTATCGGTTAATTTTAATATGAGCCAGTCTGACCCTAACTTTCACAAGTTATCCGATAGGTTCGGCTCAAGGATTGCCTCAAAAAACTGGAGCACTTCTATGCAGATGGATGTTCTAAAATTACTCCCTTTTAATTTACCCGGAAGTAATCTTAGTATAAATTATTCTCACACTGAATCCGTTGCTAAACCAAAGTATTATCCGGGAACCGATATCGAAGTGGAAGCTGCTGCAAGCATCTCTGAACAAGCACCGGTTGATTCAACTCCTGGCGTTAATAAAACTGCAGACCAGATAAGATCTGAAACCCAGTCAATAAATGTCTCTGATTCTTATTCAGCTTCAAACATAAAGCTCAAGGTCCCTTCTTCATATTGGCTCATTAGAGATACCTGGAATGCACTGACATTCGGATTTAATTATAACAAGTCATTTAATCGAAATCCTACTATATTAAGCAATAAAGCATGGATATGGAATGCAAGTTTGAATTATGGAATAAACTTGAGTCCCGAATATTATTTCTATTTAAGAGATATTCCAGTCTTTGGTGTTATTTTTTCTTTACTCACTGATTATCAGAATGCCAAATTTTATTTTACTCCACAGAATTTTAATTTTAATCTCCAGGCAAAAAGGAACAAAAATATAAATGTAACAAGAGCCAGAGTTAATAGTTCTTCTCAACTAATTATTTCAAGGGATTTTACTGCTCAGCGGGGTTTTAATTTCTCGTGGAGGTTTACCGAAGGAGGTTTACTAAATTTATCAACAAACTATAATGTAAATATTTATTCTTCCCTCCTTTATCTGGAAACCGATCAGTTTGGCAACCAGAGAAGCAGTAGTCAGATTTTCAGCGATATTTTCTCTAGTGCTCATTTTGGAAGGGATTATCAATATCAGCAAACATTTGATCTGAAATCCGCTCCCGCTCTTCCAACTTTGTGGGATATAAATAAATATTTTTCTTTAAGTGCCGGATATTCTGCTTCTTACCAATGGAATTTTGACTTCAGACAGGTTGATTTGGGAAGAAGTGCCGGGTTTTCAAATAGATCTACTGTTGGGCTAACTCTGAAGTTAAATGCCTTAACTGCCCCCTTATTTGTTCACAAGGAAGAAGAAGAGAATACTTCTCAGTCTACTCAAACTCCCTCTCCTAGAGGAAGAAATAGGAATTTTGGTGAAAATCAAAATGAGAGAAATGTTGTTTCAAGACCAAATAATCAGTTCTCTGATACTACAAGTAAAGCTGGAACCGATTCACTTATGACTGCTGATACAACAGGTGCCGGAAAACCTAAAAAACACGCTCTAAAAAATGCATTGCTCTTTTTAGAATCTACTCTCCAATTTATTTTATTTAAATATGAAACCATAACGGTTAATTTTTCTAATAGTAATACTCTTTCAAAAAATGGAATATTAGGCGAGGGGACAGGATTAAGAAATTTCTGGGGCTTTGCTCAAAATTATAAGAATGGCCCTTCACGTGGTTTTATGTTTGGATTAGGGGGTGATGTTGGTCCTCGTGCTCCCAATGGGAATCTTCAAGATGTTTTTTCCCAAACTAATAATCTCGATTTTAGTACATCCCGGCCTTTATGGACTGGAGCAACTATTGATTTAAATTGGAATGTTAGCTGGGCTATAAATAAAAGAACAAGTCTCCAAACCGATACACTAGGTGCTACTTCAATTAGAGATATAAGTTCAACCGGTACAATTCAACGCTCTTTTCTTACTCTACCGCCTTTCCTCTTTTTAAGTTCTCTAAAAAGTGGAATTCAACAAGTTCATAAATTAGACCCGGAAGGGAATGACCTCTCCGATGCATTTGTACAGGGTTTTGAGTCTCTGCCGATCTTATCAAAACTCGGTCCTCTGCAGGATTTTGCTAAATATATTCCTAGACCTAATTGGACAATAAATTGGTCCGGATTGGAATCATTCTCCTTATTTAAATCTTTTGCCAAGAGTGTCTCTCTTAGTCATGCTTATAAATCAACCTATTCCGAAGGATGGAAAATTACTCCGGATGGTTTGAAACAAATTCAAACTCAGAGAATTCAGTACGGATTCACTCCTTTAGTTGGCTTGAATTTCACTTTTAATGAATTGTGGGGCGGAAATTTAAATGCAAGTATTAAATATTCTACAAGCACAAGCTACGATCTTGGAACAACTACAAAAAATATCAGTGAAACTTATTCAAGAGATATTGGAGTAACTGCAGGATATTCAAAATCCGGCTTTGAATTACCCTTATTTGGAATTTCATTGAAAAATGATATTGAATTCAGTTTCTCTTATACTAGCTCTCAAAATGCTACAACAATCTATGATATGGTTAATTATAGAGATGGCGGAGTTCCGCAGGATGGTACTACCAGGGTTACTATGGAACCTAGAGTTAAATATACTATAAGCTCTAAAGTTACTTTATCTATCTTCTATACCCGGAGTTCAACAACCCCTGAAGGTGCTGCAAGAATTCCTCCTACTACTACTAATGAGGCCGGTCTTGATGTACATATTTCTATACAGTAGTTGTTGTCATTCTGAACGAAACGAAGTGGAGTGAAGAACTTGTTCTTTTAAATGTCATCTTTCAATCTACTCATTTTCAGAAAAAGTAATCTGATAATCAAAATGATTAGTATAATAGGTACAACTTAGTTTTTTACATATATTTTAATAAAGAATTTAACATTGAATATGAAATCTAAAAAAATATTATGGGTGGATGATGAGATTGAATTACTTAAATCTCATATCATTTTCCTTTCCGAAAAAGGTTTTGATGTTGACACCGCTACTAATGGCGAAGATGCTATAAGTAATGTAAAAGAAAATTCTTATGATTTAATCTTTCTCGATGAAATGATGGCCGGTATGGGTGGATTGGAAACATTAGGCCAGATTAAAGATTTTGATCCTAATCTTCCTGTTGTCATGATTACAAAAAATGAAGAAGAATCACTGATGAATGAAGCTATCGGGGGTAAAATTAGTGATTACCTAACTAAACCCGTTAATCCAAGTCAGGTGCTCCTAGTCTGTAAAAAAATTCTGGAAGGAAAGAAAATTTCCGGAGAATATGCAGCAAAAGATTATCTCCAGGATTTTAATCAGATTTCACAGGCATTAGTTAATAACCTCGATTTCGCTGAATGGATTGAGCTCTATGTTAAAATGGTAAATTGGGATGTTGAACTGGATACTCATCCTGAAATCGATTTGCGCCAGATTTTAATTGACCAGAAAAGGGAAGCAAATAAAGAATTCTCTAAATTTGTCGAAAAAAATTATAAAAACTGGATTACTAACGAGGGAGATTCATATACTCCTCTATTAACAACTCAAATAGCCGATAAATATGTTCTGAATCATCTGGAAGACTCGAATACTTCAGTCTTTTTCTTTGTTATCGATTGTCTGCGTCTCGACCAATGGTTGATTATGGAAAAGCAGCTGATTGACTTCTTCAAAATTGAAAAAGAATATTATTATTCAATTCTTCCTACTGCTACTCCTTATGCTAGAAATTCTTTATTCGGCGGTTTATATCCTTCCGATATTGAAAAATATTATCCGCAGCTCTGGCAGTCTAATAGCGATGACGATGAAAAGAGTATGAATAAATATGAAAAAGAGCTCTTCCAGTTGTTGCTCGATAGAAGAAAAATTAAATTAAAAAATGAATTGAAATATATTAAGATTATTGACCCCGAAGTAGGAAGGAGCTTTGAACAAAATATTCTTTCATATCAAAATTCTCAGTTAACCGCTGTTGTCGTAAATTTTCTTGATATGATCGCTCATGGAAGGTCCGATTCTGATTTATTAAAAGAAATTGCTCCCGATGAACCCGCATATCGCTCCCTAACTAATAGTTGGTTTAAACATTCTTCACTCTTTGCAACTTTAAAAACTCTTTCAAGACTCAAGAATGTTAAAATAATTATCACTACAGATCATGGCTCTATAAGATCCTTAAGAGGTGCCAAAGTTCTCGGAGACAAAGAAGCTTCTACCAACTTAAGATTCAAATATGGAAGAAATCTTAAAGTTGATGATAAACACGCAATATATATAAAACATCCTTCTGAATATAGACTGCCGAAACGGGGGGTTACTATTAATTATATTATTGCTAAAGAAGATTATTATTTTGTTTATCCTACTGACTATCATAAATATTTAACTTATTATAAAGATACCTTTCAGCATGGCGGAATTTCTATGGAAGAAATGATTCTGCCTGTAATTACAATGGAACCTAAATAATTTGGAATCTTTATCTCGTTTCATTCAAAATGAAGATGACACTGCTGCTCTTGCCCGGGAATTTGCAGCAGAATTAAACGGTGATGAAATTGTTGTACTTAATGGAGAACTTGGGGCAGGTAAAACCTTTTTTATTAAAAAAGCTCTTATATCCTTCGGAATAAATAATGTAAGCAGCCCCACGTTTGCTCTTATAAATGAATATTCCGGCCGGATTAAAGTATATCACTTCGATTTTTACAGGATTAACAATGTAAATGAACTTTATGACATTGGTTTTGATGACTATCTAAATGATCCGGATGCGGTTGTTTTTATTGAATGGGGAAATCTATTCCCCCGGATCCTCCCCCAAAAAAGAATTGAAATAGAAATTAAAGTATTTGAAGATTTTAGCCGTGAAATAACCATATATAGTTTATGATCAATAATAACCCCATACTATCCATAGAAACTTCCCAGAACCTCTGCAGCACCTGCATTTATTTCTCCGAGAATAAATTCTTCGAAATGAATTTCAAACTAAAAAACGCTCACGCCGAAAAACTCTTCGAATCGATAGAGTATGTAATAAACTCCGCTGCAATTACAATTAATGATATTACTGCCATTGCAGTCTCTTCCGGCCCTGGATCATTTACAGGCCTTAGGATTGGAATGTCTGCCGCAAAGGGAATTGCCTTCGGCTTATCCTTGCCTATTATCCCTGTCCCAACTTTTGAAGCTTTATCTCTACAGATTTGCAATTATATACCTATAAATACTGAATTTATAATTGCTAATAAAGTTAATGTGGAAGAAATATATTATGCGAAAATTAAAAAAACCTCTTCAGGTTATATTTTTTTAGAAGACTTGAAAGTCCTTAATCACACAGAGATAAACAATAAAGTTGGTAATACTTTGATTTTTGGAAATGCATCATTAGATTCCGGTAATAATTTACTTCATATTAGTCAAAGCACGAATATTGCTTCACCTAATGCAAAATTCGTCGCTCAGTGGTGTGATTATTTTGGTAAGAATAAAATTTTATACAATTATGAATATCTTGAACCAACTTATATTAAAAATTTTATAATAAAGGAGAGGAAAAATGTTTAAGAAAATTATTTCCCTTTCTATCTTTTTGTTTACAGTCGGTTTTGCCCAGACAGATGCTCCTAAAATTGTTGTTCAGCCTGACGAATATGATTTTGGGACTATAAATCAGGGAGATAAGGTATCCCATGATTTCGAAATCTTAAATAAAGGAACTGGCGAATTAAGAATTGAAAATGTTCGCGCTTCATGCGGATGTACTGCCGCTACACCTGCTAAAACTAATCTTCAACCTGGTGATTCTACAAAATTAACCGTTATTTTCAACTCTACTGGAAAAATGGGAAAACAAAATAAAATCGTTTATGTTAAATCTAATGACCCCTCAAATAATGTAATTAATATAAAGTTTACTGGTGATGTCGTTCAGGAAACCCCCGCTTTATCTAATGACCCGAAAATATTCTTTCCTGAAACAAATCATGATTTTGGAACAGTTGAAGAAGGTAAAGTTGTTAATTATAATTTTGTAATTGCCAATAAAGGCAATTCTACTCTGGAAATTCAGGATATCAAAACTTCATGCGGCTGTACCGCTGCTCTCCTAAGCAATAAATCTATTAAGCCTGGTGAAGAAGATTCGGTTAGAGTCCAGCTTGATACTAAAAATCATACAGGTAAAATGGTACGGACCGTTACTATTAAATCTAATGATCCTAAAGAACCATCAAGCACCTTAACTATTTATGCAGATGTTGCAAAAGGATAAAATTTAATGGCCTGGTTTACACGTTCTAAAGAAAATATTTCTCCCGACTCTCAAAAAAAAGATCTCCCCGATGGGCTTTGGGAAAAATGTCCCAGTTGTGGTGAAATAATTCATAAAAAACAATTGGAATCTAATTTATGGACTTGCTTAAAATGCGGATATCATTTCCGGATTGGCAGTAACGAATATATCGAAATTATTCTCGATAATGGCTCCTTTAAGGAGATGGATAAAAGAATGAAATCTGCCGATCCATTGGATTTTACTGATACAAAAAAATATTCTATTAGAATTCAGGAAACAATAAAAAAGTTAGGACTTAACGATGCTGTTAAAACCGGTACCGGAAAAATAAATAATCTTGAAATTGCTTTTGGTTGTATGGATTTTAAATTTATTGGTGGTAGTATGGGTTCTGTTGTTGGAGAGAAAATTGCCCGATTAATCGATAAAGCTTACAAAAATAAAATACCCCTAATCATTATTTCTGCAAGTGGGGGAGCACGTATGATGGAAGGAGCCTTTTCTCTTATGCAGATGGCTAAAACAAGTGCACGACTAGCACGCCTTGCTGAAGCCAAAATTCCTTATATTTCTGTTTTAACTGACCCCACTACGGGAGGAACTACCGCTAGTTATGCTATGCTCGGGGATGTTCACATTGCCGAACCTAAAGCTTTGATTGGCTTTGCAGGTCCTAGAGTAATTAAACAAACTATTGGTAAAGATTTACCCGAAGGATTTCAAAAATCCGAATTTTTACTTGAACATGGTTTTTTAGACATTGTTGTACCCAGAAAAGAACTTAAAGATACCATATCCAATTTAATTACATTTATGACCTGAGGCGTTCCATTAATATTATCACTTCTGTTAAGGAAATGCAGCAGCTCTCTGACCTCATTCGGTTAGAAAAAAAAACAATTGGCTTTGTTCCTACCATGGGATTTCTGCATGACGGTCATTTATCTTTAATAAAACAATCACGTGAAAAATCTGATTTTACTGTTGTATCTATTTTTGTAAATCCTACCCAGTTTGCACCTAATGAAGATTTTAATAAATACCCTCGAGATATTGAAAGAGATAAAAAGCTGCTTTGGGAAAATAAAGTAGATTCTCTTTTTCTACCCTCTGAAAATGAAATTTATTCACCTCATTTTCAAACCTTTATTGAGGTAACTGAAATATCTAAAATACTCGAAGGAAAATTCAGACCCCTCCATTTTAAAGGTGTCACAACAATAGTAGCTATTCTTCTTAATTGTGTAAAACCTCATATTGCCTTTTTTGGCCAAAAAGATGCTCAACAGGCCCTCCTTATTAAACAAATGGTCAATGATATAAAATTAGATGTTAATATTATAGTTGCTCCAATTGTAAGAGAAAAAGATGGCTTGGCAATGAGTTCAAGAAATTCTTATTTATCCGAATATGAGAGGAGAGATGCATTAGTTCTATTTAATTCATTATATCTTGCTAAAAATTTAATCGAAAATGGTGAAAGAGTATCAAGAAATATAATTTCCCGGATGGAAGAAATTATAAATAGTGTAGAAACATCAGAGCTTGATTATATAGATATCGTGAATTCAGATTCATTCGCCTTATCAGAGAAACTTGAACCGGGAAAAGAATATTTTATTCTTGTTGCTTGTAAGATCGGTTCTACCAGATTGATTGATAATATTAAAATAAAAGTTACCTGATCTCCATTGTATTTTCATAAACAGATCTTATCCCGTATAAAACCAACCCCTTTTCATAAATGAACTTGAAATTAAGATAGGGAAGTAAATATTCGGCATTCCCTCCTGTTACATAAATTATAATTTTATCTGCTTTATTTTTGTTGATTAAATAAGTAATCGTTTGGCTGATAACCCCTAAAGTGGAATTCACTACTCCGCTTGCAATGGAAGTTTTTGTTGAATACCCAATTATTTCTTTATAATCTGTTGGTCTTACTATCGGCAGCTGTGCCGTCTCTTTTTTTAATGCTCTAAACATCATTCCGATTCCGGGAGTAATTAATCCTCCAGTAAAAATCCCGTTATATTTTATGATATTTATTGTTGTTGCAGTCCCGAAATCAATGCTCAGAATGAAAACATTTTTGTTATATTCTTTCGAAATCTCTCCTTGATTATAAAGATAAAATGCTCCTTCTGCCGAACAAATCCTATCAACGCCGAGAGTCTCAGGAGTTTTGTATTTTATTTTAAGATTGAACTTTGAATTCCCGTTTATTATTATTGGTTCAAATCCGAAGAAAGATTTAAACCTTTTCTCAAAATACTTTAATTTCACCGGTACGACTGACGAAACTGCCACCGCATTAATCTTTTTATTTGATAAAAACTTTATTAACGATTCTATATCTTCAAATATTTTAAATCTGGATATTTTATTTTTACTAAATGTTGCTGCCTTATATTTTGAGTTGCCTACATCTACAGCTATAAACATATTTAATAAACCTTCAATAATATCGTAGATGTTTAATTATTGTAGTAATAACAAATCGAGATCCTCAAGAGGATCAATAAAACACTCTTCAATTAGAAATACTAACATCACCAAAATGAATTTTCTCTATTTTACCATCCGATTTTAACAGCAAATAACCATTCTCATCTATATCTTCAAAAATACCATATTTCACATGCGTACCCTCTGTTATTGATATTTTATATCCTATTAAATTACAATGAGACCTCCAATCATTTAAAATCCATTTCGGTTCATCGTTTACCTTTTCTAGAATTTCTTCAAAATTATTTAGAATTTCCGCTAATAAATTTTCTCTTTCTACTAAATGATTTAATTCGGATTTGATTGAAGTTGGCGGAATATTAAAATTTCCCTGAAAGAATGTCTGGTTTACATTTAATCCCACTCCAATAACAATCTTATCTAATTTATTCCCCTTGGATGAAGATTCTAATAGTATGCCTGCGGCTTTTTTACCGTTTATCAATATATCGTTAGGCCATTTTAAATTAACACGAAGTTGAAATAAGTTTTCTATGGAAAGCGCAACTGCTAAAGAAGTACCGAAATTTACTAAAGTTGAATTTTCTCCAAGATATTTCTTGTGGTTCAACAGTATAGAAAAAGTTAAATTCTGTTCTTTGGCACTATACCAGACCCTCTCTTTTCGTCCTCTCCCTTTAAATTGCTTTTCGGCTAATAATACCGTCCCGTTCTGATTGAATTTGTTCCCTTTATCAAATAAAATAGTGTTCGTAGATTCCACTTCTTCACAATACACAAAATTTCTACCTATAAACTCTGTATCTAATTTTATATCAAAACTTTCGATGTTAAACATAGAAACCTTTTAAACTAGTTGTAATGACAAATATTTTGTCATATCTAATGAAAATTGACAAAATGGCAGTCGCTGTGACAAAACGAATCTCTTCTAATCAAATCTGTAGATCGTTATTAAATCTTTATAACATAAGAAGTTATAGAAATTAAATCCAAATGGCATAATCATTGCCTGTAATAATACAATTTTATTAAAAAAATATCTAAGATGATAGAAAGAATTTAATTAAATTTGATTCATTTAGACAATCAGAAAATGTTAATGATAAATTACAAAAATTATTAAACTCTTTTCAGGATTATGTACCGGACTTTGAAGAATTTTTTTATCCAAAAATAGACATTTAAATATTTATTCACCAATAAAATAATAGGAGTATTTAATGGGAAAGATAATAGGAATTGATTTAGGAACAACTAACTCTTGTGTCGCTGTTATGGAAGGGAATGATCCGGTTGTTATACCTAATGCTGAAGGCGGAAGAACTACACCTTCGGTTGTTGCATTTACTAAAAACGGTGAGAGATTAGTCGGACAACCGGCTAAAAGGCAAGCGATTACTAATCCGAAAAATACAGTATTTTCTATAAAACGCTTTATGGGAAGATTATTAAATGAAGTCGGAGATGAAAAGGGTAAAGTACCTTATGAGGTAATTTCTGGAGATGCAGGATCTGCTAGGGTTAAAATAAATGATAGAATTTATTCTCCCCCCGAAATTAGTGCTATGATTTTACAGAAAATGAAAAAAACTGCAGAGGAATACCTAGGACAGGAAGTTACTGAAGCTGTTATAACTGTACCTGCTTATTTTAATGATTCACAAAGACAGGCTACAAAGGATGCAGGTGAAATTGCCGGTTTGAAAGTCAGAAGAATAATTAATGAACCTACTGCGGCTGCTTTAGCTTACGGACTGGATAAAAAAACTACTGCTGATCATACTGTCGCTGTTTATGACCTTGGAGGCGGTACTTTTGATATCTCGATTCTCCAGTTAGGTGAGGGTGTCTTTGAAGTAAAATCGACCAATGGTGATACCCACCTTGGCGGCGATGACTTTGATCAGAGAGTAATTGACTTCTTAGCTGATGAATTTAAGAAGCAGGAAAGCATCGATTTAAGAAAAGATCCTATGGCTTTGCAGAGATTAAAAGAAGCTGCGGAAAAAGCTAAAATAGAATTGTCTTCTTCATCTACTACTGATGTTAATTTGCCATTTATTACTGCAACACAGGATGGTCCTAAACATTTAAATATAAACTTAACAAGATCTAAGTTTGAACAGTTGATTGATGATCTGGTTCAAAGAACAAAACATCCTTGTGAACAGGCTATTAAAGATGCCGGTGTATCTCAAAATGATATTGATGAAGTTATTTTAGTCGGAGGATCAACTCGAATACCCATGGTTCAGGATTTAGTAAGAAAGTTATTCGGCAGGGAACCTCATAAAGGTGTGAATCCGGACGAAGTCGTTGCTGTTGGAGCTGCTATTCAAGGCGGTGTTTTAGCCGGTGATGTAAAAGATGTATTGCTACTTGATGTTACTCCGCTTTCTTTGGGTATTGAAACCCTCGGAGGGGTTATGACAAAATTAATTGATGCCAATACCACCATCCCTACAAGGAAAAGCGAAATATTTTCTACTGCTTCGGATAGTCAGCCTTCGGTTGAAATACATGTTCTTCAAGGTGAACGTCCTATGGCTGCTGATAATAGAACTCTTGGTAAATTTCATCTCGATGGAATTCCGCCTGCACCTAGAGGAGTTCCGCAAGTTGAAGTTACTTTCGATATAGATGCAAATGGTATTATGCACGTGAATGCTAAGGATAAAGCTACTAATAAAGAACAGAGTATAAGGATTACTTCTTCAAGCGGATTATCTAAAGATGAGATTGATAAAATGAAGAATGATGCAAAAGAGCACGCTGCCGAAGATAAGAAGAAAAGAGAAAATATCGATGTAAAAAATCAAGCTGAAAGTTTAGTCTTCCAGACTAAAAAACAGATAGATGAAATGAAAGATAAAATTCCTGCTGATAGTAAATCCAAACTTGAAGCGGAAATTAAAAAAGTTGAAGATGCAATTTCTTCAAATAATACAGATCAAATGAAATCGGCAACTGAGTCATTAAGTAAAGCATGGAACGAAATAGCTTCTAATCTTTATTCGCAAGCTGGACAACAGCAGGGAGGTCCTCAGCAAGAAGCTGGACCTCAACAGGAAACCCAGTCCAAAGGCGAAGGTAAAGAACAAGCACAGGATGCATCTTATGAAGTTGTTGATGATGAAAACAAAGATAAAAATAAAAAGTAAATAAGTTATAATATAAATAAATAATAATGGAGTAAAAAAATGACTGACAATAAAGAAACGGTTGATGTAAATGAGCAGGAAACAATCTCACTCAAAGAAATCTTTGAGAAAGAGAATGTTTTTGCTCCTTTTGTTAACATTTATGAAACTAACGATGACTTTGTTCTCGTTGCAAATATGCCGGGAGTTTCTAAAGATGATGTTAAATTAAAATTAGAAGAAGGTTCTCTATCTATTTTTGGTAAAATAGACTATGATGAAGCAGTTAACAGAAAATATATCCTTAATGAAGCTGGCGTTGGAAATTATTTCCGCAAATTTAAGATCTCCAGCAGCATCGATGAATCAAAAATAGATGCCAAATATGAAAATGGACAATTATTTGTTAAACTGCCAAAACATGATAGAATAAAACCCAGATCAATTAACATAAAATAATTGCTTCTAAAAGAAACATTAAAAAACCCCGTCTAACGGGGTTTTTTATTTTAAAACAATTAAGCAATTAAACAATTAAATCTTTTATTTATTTATTATTATCGATTTCTTATCTTGATAACCAAAAATTCCTAATTTATGGTTGAAAGTTCAAAAAAAAGCAGAATTATATTTATTGACTTAATGCGTACATTTGCAGTTCTGCAAATGGTTCAAGGGCATACTATTGATGCACTATTATCAAATGATTACAGGACTTTCCAATCACCTATTTTTACAATCTGGTATTTTATGCGCGGGATGACTGCACCCATTTTTCTGTTTACCGCTGGAACTATTTTTACATACCTCTTTAGATCAAATAATACAACCTTCTTTAATAACCCGCGTACTAAAAAAGGAATAAAACGGTTCCTTCTACTTGTCTTTTTAGGATACCTTCTTCGTTTTCCTACTCCCTCACCATTTAATTTTTCACGTGTTTCTGCCGGTCAATGGCATATATTTTTTGCTATAGATGTCCTCCAATCAATAGGATTTGGTATCTTATTCATAATGATTCTTGCTTATATCTCTGAAAAAATCAATCTCAGCGATTATTTAATATTCAGCATCTCGGCTGCTGTTATCTTTGGCCTCTTCCCTTGGTTTGATACAATAAATTGGTCAGACTTTTTACCGCTTCCCTTAGCTGGATACTTCTATTCCGGAACTGGCTCTATTTTTCCTTTGTTCCCATGGACAGGCTATGTGGTGGGCGGGGGAGTGCTCGGAAGTTATCTCGCCAGACATCCCCTGGTATTTACTACAAAGAAGTTTAGCCTTATGCTGCTTGTATTCGGTGTCTCCTTTATTTCAATTGCTATGTTAATAGGTATATTCGGATATGATTTTTTTGACGGGAAATGGATTGGAGAGATTTATACAGTATTCTTAAGAGTAGGTTTTGTGTTGGTTTTAAACTCAGTTGTATCTTTTATATGTTTGGAAGTGAAATCCATTCCTAAGATACTAATCTTAATTGGAAGAAATACATTATTAATTTATGTTGTTCATCTGGTTATTATTTATGGTAGTGCTTGGAATAAAGGTCTATATAGCTATTTTGCCCAGAGTTTTAACGCCTGGAATTCTGTTGGTATGGCTTTCTTAATGATTGTTACTATGACATTTATGGTTATTCTGATTAATAAAATTAAAATGAAAACTAAACAGGTAATTACTTAATTTCCATCTTATTTATATGAGAAAATCCGAAAATACAAATCCCGGTTTAACCGAAGAGGAAAAAGCTTATGAACAGTCCCTTCGACCTTTATGTATAAATGATTTTGTTGGACAGGGTAAAATAACTGAAAATTTGAATGTTTTTATTTCTGCAGCTAAAAAAAGGGGAGAAGCTCTGGACCATGTACTTTTAACCGGACCTCCGGGTTTAGGTAAAACTACACTTGCATATATAATAGCAAATGAATTAAATGTTAAATTAAAGGTTACTTCCGGGCCTGTTCTTGAAAAACCTGGCGATCTGGCTGGTATGCTTACTAATTTGGAAGAAAGATCCGTCCTATTTATTGATGAAATTCATCGTCTAAGCCCCGTTGTTGAAGAATATTTATATTCTGCTATGGAAGATTATAAACTGGATATTATGATTGATAGTGGACCTAATGCCCGCTCTGTTCAGATTAGCCTTCCAAAATATACTCTTGTGGGTGCTACTACTCGAGCAGGTATGCTGACATCTCCTTTAAGAGATCGCTTTGGTATTAGATTCCGGTTGGATTATTATGATTCTGCCATGCTTGATAGAATTGTTACTCGTTCTGCGAAAATTCTTGATATCAATATCTTTGAAAAAGCTTCCTTTGAAATTGCAAAACGGTCAAGAGGTACTCCCCGTATTGCTAATCGGCTTTTAAGAAGAACAAGAGATTTTGCGGATTATGAGGATAAAAATGCTATCGATGTTGAGATAGCTCAAAAAGCATTGACCGCTCTCGAAGTCGATGAATTCGGACTGGATGAAATGGATAAGGATATAATTCTCACAATTATTGAAAAATACAAAGGAGGTCCTGTAGGTCTGGGTACTCTTGCTGTGGCAGTAAATGAAGACCCTGGAACAATTGAAGAAGTATACGAACCCTTTTTAATTCAACAAGGTTTCATCCATAGAACTCCCCGCGGAAGAGAAGCTACCGCTCTTGCTTATAAAAGATTTGGCAAAAATAAGTTCGATCTCAATAACAAATCATTATTTGAATAATTCCCATCCATCCACCCATTCATCCATCATTCCAACATTTCATCATTCCATCATTCCACCACTCCATCATTCCATTTGTCCTCTGTCATTTGGAATTTTAATCGTGATTCTATTCATTGAGTCCTTCTTTTTTATTCCTTATTTATCAGTTGTCACTAATAAATAAATAAAGAAAAGGAGATAGAAAAATGGATCAATTAAGAATAAAAGGAAATTGGAATGAAATTAAAGGAAAAGTTAAACAGCATTGGGGAAATTTAACCGATGACGATTTAACGTATTCTGAAGGAAAAGAAGAAGAACTCATTGGCAAAATTCAAAAAAGAACAGGAGAAAAAAGAGAAGAAGTAATTAATTATCTAAAGAACCTATAATTAAAATTATGGGGCTGTCTCAAAAAAGTTAAATCTTCTATGTAACTTTCCGTTATTTGAGATAGCCCTTTTTGTTTCTTTATATTTTCGCACGCCTTGTTCAACATTCAATCGTTCAGATTTCCCACTCTAAAGTATATGTAATCCCGAAATAATTCAGCAGCCTAAAATTACAGTGTTAGTGTTTGAAATTTTAAATTTTGAAATTGCAATTTATTTGTAATTTGTCTTTTGTCATTTGGAATTTATTTAGTTTAATCCGCAATTTTTATTAAATAATTATTAAATATCATGCAATGAATTGAATGATTAGAAACTTATTGTAATATTTAGTTGTTGAATTTCTATAAATCAGAAGTGAATATTATCTAAATTTAAACATTCATGATCATTTGTTAGGATAATGAAATTATTAAAATATATAATCTATCTTATACCTATTATTTCCTTCATGGTATATTCGTCAGTAAAAGAATTGAATGAAGGGGCTTTGGGTACTAGGTCAAATCCAATTAAAATTTATTTTACTCCTTCCGTCGATGCTAAAAGAATATCATTTAATGCAAAAGCCTTAGTAAATTTTCTCGAGAAAGAAACCGGTTATTACTATAGAACTGCGGTCCCGGCAAGTTTTATCGCTGTTGTTGAAGCTTTCGGAACCAGTAAAGTTGATATCGCCGCCATAAATACCTTTTCTTACTTAATGGCTCACGCTAAGTATGGAGCAGAAGCAAGATTAAGAATTGTACGGGATAATGATCAAACTAGCTATAAAGGACAATTTATTACCAGGTATGATTCCGGGATCGATAGCATTCAGGATATAAATGGAAGAACTTTTGCATATGTTGATCCCTCATCCACTTCAGGATACATTTTGCCTAAAGCCATGCTAAATAGAATGAATATTAAACCAAGTGAAACCGTTTTTGCAATGAGACATGATAATGTTGTTACTATGGTATATCAAGGGCAGGTTGACGCAGGAGCAACTTATTATGCACCCCCTGACCCTGCTACCGGAGCAATTCTCGATGCCAGAATGAGAGTTGAAAAACAATTTCCTGATGTGGATAAGAAAATAAAAATAATTGGATTTACTGAAGACATACCTAACGATCCATGGGTATTTCGCAAGGATATGAATGAAGGAATGAAAGAGAAAATTATAAATGCTTTGATTAAATTTGTAAATACTGATTACGGCCGTAAAGCTATGTATGATATATATGATATAGTTGGATTGACACCGACTAATGATAGTGATTACAATAAATTACGGCGATTACTTGAAGAACAACATATATCCTTTGAAAATCTCGTTAAAAAATAAATGATATTAAAAGTAGATAACCTTCATAAAATTTATAGCAATGGTACACATGCTTTGAAAGGGGTAAGTTTTGAAGTGGAAGAGGGAGAATTTTTAGTTATTATTGGCCTGAGTGGTTCTGGTAAATCTACTTTATTAAGATGCATTAATCGTTTAATTGAACCTACTTCCGGCACTGTAAACTTTATGGGGAAAGATATTGCTCATATCAAGGGCGAAGAATTAAGAAAAGCTAAAACTCAAATCGGAATGGTTTTTCAACAGTTTAACTTGATTAAACGAAGGAGCGTGCTTACTAATGTTCTCACTGGAAAACTCGGTTCTTTAGGTACCTTTGAATCTCTCTTTGAAAAATATTCTGAAGAAGTTTATAAAGAAGCTTATAATAATCTGGAAACTGTCGGCATTAGAGAAAAAGCAGATATTAGAGCTGATTCTTTAAGCGGAGGTCAACAGCAGCGTGTCGCTATTGCTAGAAGTCTTATGCAGAACCCTAAGCTTCTTTTGGCAGATGAACCTGTAGCATCTCTTGATCCCGCTACTTCAAATTCAATAATGCAGTATTTCGAAAAAATCAATAATGAAAGAGGCACAACTGTGATTTGTAATCTTCACTTCTTAAGCCTTGTTAGAAGATATGCCTCTAGAGTTATAGCGTTAAAAGCCGGAGAAATTATCTATGAAGGGTTTCCTAATGAAATTGATGAAGCCTGGTTTAAAAAAATATATGGCGAAGATGCCGAAGAGGTAGAAATCAGATGATCAATCCTGAATTAGATTTATCTCCTTATTTACATCTGGAAAAAAACAAAAAAAGACAGGATAAATTTAATCTTGTTAAAGCCGTTTTATTAGATATCTTTTTTATTTTTTACTCAATCTTAGTCGTTAGAAGAGCTATTTATCTGAAATTTATTCTAGATCTTCGGGATCTGCCCTTCTCATGGAATGAAATTGGGATTATTCTTATTATTAGTATTATCACAGGCTATGTTTGGGGAACTAGTAGAACTTCTCTTTCTTGTAGACTCTTTGGTATTGCTAAAGATGATAAGTTTACTAAATGTACAACTGAAATTTTCGCATGGTTTTTATTTGATATTACTTTTATCGCAGGATGGATTGTTACTAAAATTTCTATTGTGGGATTATTTAGCACCGAAGGATTACATGGAGCTGAAAGAATTTTTAATTCTTTATTTCAACCTGAAATGGGAATATTTGATGATGCTCTATTCGCTATGATAGAAACCATTTATATAGCCCTCGTTGCAACCCTGATCTCTATTCCCCCTACTTTAATGTTAAGTTTTTTCACCGCTAGAAATTTAATGAAAGAAAATAAGCTAACTTTCGCTATTTATTATATTTTAAGAATTGTATTAAACTTCGTTAGATCTATTGAACCGTTAATCTGGGCCATAATTTTTTCTGTATGGGTAGGCATTGGTCCCTTTGCCGGAATGATTGCTCTCCTCGTTCATACTATTGCTTCAAATGCTAAATTATATTCGGAAGCGATTGAAGGTATTGAACAAGGACCCGTTGAAGCTATTTCTGCTACGGGAGCAAATAAGGTCCAAATAGTCTGGTATGCTGTCGTTCCTCAAATCATGCTCCCGTTCCTCTCTTTTACTATTTACCGATGGGACATAAATGTTAGAATGGCTACTATTATCGGTCTAGTCGGAGGCGGCGGAATCGGTACTATGCTGATGCAGTATCAGGGGCTTGCAAGATGGCATGAAGTAGGCCTGATCGTTTTAATGATTGCTTTTGTCGTTTGGGTAATGGACTATATAAGCGCTAAAATTAGGGAAGCTATTTATTAAGACAATTTTATTTACTCTATAAAATTGATTTTCCGGTAAAAATAGATTTAATTAGGTATTAAAAAAATAAGGGAATTTTACGGGGATAATGCTAAAGTTATTAATCCATAACTAATCACTGATGTTATGCAAAAATTGTCATTCTGAACGCAACAAAGTGGAGTGAAGAATCTCCTCAGCCAAGTTGAATCTTTTGCTCTACAAAAAAGGGAATCTAATATGAAAAATTCAATCAATTTTGACCTGGTAGCCGATATTTACGATTATTACGTAAATGTCGACTTTGATATACCATTTTATTTAAATGAAACCAAAGATTTCAATGAAGAAATTCTTGAATTAATGTGCGGTACGGGACGAGTTTCTATTCCCCTGTTAAAAATCGGCAAGAAGATGGTCTGTGTTGATTATTCAAATTGTATGCTGGAAGTTTTAAAAGAAAAATTTCAAATGAGAATTATACTCCTCAAATTACAAAAATGGACTTACTTGAACTGAAATTTCAAAAAAAATTTGGTATGATTTTACTCCCGTTTCATTCTCTAAGTGAAATAGTTGACAAAGAGAATCAATATAAAGCAGTTAAGAAAGTAAGCGAACACCTTAAAGATGATGGATTATTTATTTGCGCTCTGCAAAATCCGGTCATTAAATTAAAATATGCCGATGGCGTTAAAAGAAAAATCGGCGAGTTTAAGCTGGAAAATGACGAAAAGCTGGTAGTTACTTCTATGAATAAATTTAATTATGACTCCGGTATAGTGAGCGGCTATCAGTTTTATGAAATATATGATTGCAAAAATCTAATCAAGGAAACAAGAAGATTAGAAATAAATTTTCGTCCTATTTCGAACTTGGAATTTCATGATATGGTAAATTGTGCAGGATTGACAATAATTAATACTTTTGGTGACTATTCATACTCAGAATTCTTCGAAGAAACCAGTAATTACATGATTTATAAGATAACTAAATAGAAATTTTAGAAGGTATTGTCTTAGATGTTAATTTGAATTACTAGGTTGTAAAGATGACATCTTTAAAAAACAAAAATTATCTTCAATTTTTTATTAAAATGTAGGTTCAGATATAGGTTAAATTTAAAAATGAAAGATGTCATCTTTCTAATAAATTTATGCAGCCTTGTATTTCCCAATATTTCTCTCACTATAATCAGAAATAACTTTATAGTAACTCTTTACCAATCTCTCAAAAATCTTCTCCCATGTCTGCTCTCTTGCATAAAGAATAGAATTGTTCCTAAATTTATTTCTCATATCAAGCCTATCAAGTAAATAATTTATTTTTCCTGCCAGGTCCTCCGGGTCACGCGGTGAAGTAATCAACCCGTTTACCCCATCTTCTATTATACCGTATGCTCCCCCTTCTTTTGCACAAATTGGAGGGAGTCCGGATGCCATCGCTTCTAAGGTGACATTTCCGAAAGTCTCTGTTGTTGATGGGAATACAAAAATATCACTGGATGCATATGCTTGTGCTAATTCTTTCCCCGATTTGTATCCGAGAAATTTAGCTTTTGGCATTAATTCTTTAAGTTCATCTCTTATTGGTCCATCACCAATAATTACAAATGCAATATCATCCCGATTATCGGTAAGTATTTTGTAGGTTTTTGCTAAGGTATCCAGATCTTTTTCCCATACCAGCCTGCCTACAAATAAAAGAGCAATCTTATTCTCTATTTTATTATCTTTTTTCCAATCGTTTGAGAAGTATTTTGGATTAAATGTATTTGTATCGACTCCATGAGGCAAATATTCCAGGTTCCTTATTCCATGATCAGCCAGCTCATTTAATATTGGCTTTGATGGTACATAAATTATCTGACATGCATTATATATCTTTCTAAAATAGTTCCAGCTTATATTTTCAATAGTTTTTATGTTATAATACTTTGCGTAACTTACAAAATGTGTATGGTATGTCGCCGCTACGGGAATCCCGTTTCTGTTACCGTATTTTACTGCTGCATATCCAAGTGAACAAGGACTATTTATATGTATTAAATCAGGCTGAAATTCTCTTAATTTATCTTCAAAGTGTTTTTTGCCTGGAACAGCAAATTTATATTCTTTATAAAGTGGAAAAGTAAACGAAGGTACCTGATACATTTCTACCAGTTGTTCTTCTTTATCTGGAATAATCGGTGAAAAGAATAAACTTTCAATATTAAGCCCTTTAAGATTATCTATTAGCTTGTATAATACCCTTGTAACACCATCATGCCCTGGTTGCATTGAACCGGCAAAATATGCAATTTTAATTTTTTTATTATCTTTCATAATTCTACTCTATAGATTTAATGAGCGGGTTTACTTCTCTTAAAAAGAAATTGAAGTAGTAAAACAAAAAGTGTTAAAATTAAATATGCCGCTGTTTTCATAAAATACCTCAACCTTTTTGTTATTAAAATCCTATACTGGCAAAGCCAATCTTGAAATTCTGTAATCTTGTAATTTTGTAATTTTCTATTATACATTATACTCTTGTAAGATTATTATAATATTAACTATTTATTAAGTTTCTGTTAATTCATCCTTCTATATTGTATTTGACGTTTTATTCTATAATTTTGTGCCATAAAAATCATCGATATAAAATTGAACTTTCCTCAAAAATTTATTGATTGGCTTGCTAAATGGATAAAAATTCCTCCAATTGCTACACAAATGTTTAGAGCATCTAGTGAAATTAGCGGCATAGATAAAAAAATTTTACCAGTTGAACTAATCCCTCTGAATTCTATTCAAATAGCGCGTGGTTTGTTGAATTTTACTGTTTTACAAAGCAAATTAAATTGGATTTTTCCCTATTGGATACATCAGCAATATAATCCCCTTAACAAATCTTTTGTCCCTCGATCACATCTAGGCCTATCCATGAATATTACCCACAGAAATTGGACTGCCGTAGGCAATCCTGATTGTGATATTGAACCTATTGTTGACCCAAGGGGTTTAGTAACACCATTTAAAAATAGCTGGTCTATCGATGTTTGGTTAATGGTTAATGATGATATATTTTTCCCCTCTAAATCTGAAACTGCAGAACAAAACTTAATCGATGACATTCCAATAGTTAAAACAAAGTTTGTATTTAAGAGTTTAGAACTTGTATTGATTACCTATACATATAAAGATAAATTATTTCATTTAGTTAATGTCATAAACAAATCGGCTTCGATTATTCCTGCAAAAATTATTTTCTCCATCAGACCATTTAATCCTGAAGGGATTTCTCTTCTAAATAAAATTGAATTTAATGAAAAGGAAATATGTTTTAATATTCATAATTCATGGGGAACAAATAATATTTTCTTTAATAAAAAACCTGATTATGTTAATTGTTCAAATTTTAAGGATAGTGATTCTGCATCATTTTTGTTTTCAAAAAAAAATGGACAACAAAATTTTTCTTCGACTTGTAATACCGGACTTGCGAGCTCTATTGCTTCATTTCAAATAAATCTTATTCCTTCTGGTTCAGAATCTATTGAAGCATCTGTACCCTTAAAGGAAAATATAACTAATCCTTCTGCCGATATTTCAAAAGTTAAATTGTATTGGGATAATTATATTAATGGTGGAACAAAAATCAAAACCCCTGATACGAAATTAAATTCTCTTCTCCAGTCTTCAATCTCATCTTTATTAATGTTAACGGATATAGATACAATCACTCCCGGACCTTTTACATATCACCAGTTCTGGTTTAGGGATGCCGCTTATATGATCTGGGCTTTGGATAATTTTGGATTCCATTCTTTCACAAAAAAAATAATTCAATCTTATCCTGATTATCAAACCAAAGATGGTTATTTTAGGTCTCAAAAAGGGGAGTGGGATTCTAATGGTCAGGCAATCTGGACAGTCTTTCAGCATTATAACCTTACCAAAGATAGCACTACTATTAACTCTCTTTTTGATTCTCTACTTCTTGGAGTAAAATGGATTGAAAATAAAAGATTGACAGATAGTTCATTCAAAAACAAATCATATTTTGGATTAATGCCCGAAGGAATGAGTGCTGAACATCTTGGTTTGGCTGACCACTATTTCTGGGATAATTTCTGGTCACTTGCAGGTCTTAATGCATTTAAGGAAATTTGTATGGTACTCAGTAAAGAAAAAGAGCTTAAATTTACCGAAGAATTAATTGCCCATTATAAGTTGTGTATTGATGTTTCAATTGGAAGTATCCAAAAAAAATATTCATTAAATGTAATTCCTGCTTCTCCTGAAAGAGATATCGATTGTGGAATGATTGGAAGCATTTGTGCGAGTTACCCTCTACAGCTATTTGAACCCGATAATCAAGTAATTCTTTCTACATTAAATACCTTAAAAGAAAAATATTTTGTTAAAGGTTTATTTTTTCAGCATTTCATTCATTCCGGGATGAATCCTTACCTTTCTCTGCAAATAGCACATTCTTATTTATATGCTGGAAAACCGGAATTATTTTGGAATATCCTAAATAATACAATTTCCTATGCATCCTCAACAAATAATTTTCCTGAAGCAATCCATCCGGCTACAAATGGTGGTGCAATGGGAGATGGTCACCATGGTTGGGCAGCAGCCGAAATTGCATTGGCTGTACATGATGCTTTTATTTTTGAACTTAATACTGCCAAGCAAAATGAACTGGTATTTTTACAGGGAATTCCAAAAGAATGGTTCCTAAATATTTCTGATTTTTATATTATGAAAGCACCTGTTTCTGATGGAATTATTAATTTGAATGTCACTTCAAAAGGGGATGGATTTACTATAGAGATAAAATTTAGTAGAACTTCTTTGTCTAAAAGAAAATGGAAACTCAAATTGCCGTTTGATTCCTTAAAAATTACAGAAGGGACTGAATCTATACATGATATGCAAATTGTTAATTCCTATACTATTTTAGAATTAAATCCAGGTTCCGTATTATTGAAATTTGAATTCCACCAAAAGGAAAAGCTTATTTTGGATTTTAAGAAATCTTAACTTTATCTTAACAGATTGTTAATCTTAATTTAATAAAGTAATAATATGTTTGAATCGGTTATTATTAAAATTTTTTCATCAAAATTATCATAAATTCTAAGGAATATTATAAAAAGGTAAATTATGTATGATGAGACTAACAACTTTAGCAAAGAAGAAATATTTAGAATGTATGATCAGTCCGAGTTATCTGATTTTATAAATATTGATAAAACATTTTATAAAAAAATAAAGGGAATGAGGACCCATAAAGAAAAATTCACTTTTTGTTATAGCACACTGGGTGCAGGAATTATTGCTGGTGCTGCCGGTTTCTTACTATTTTTAAGGAAACATAAATTAATTAGATTTTTCTAAAGAAGCTAAAAATATCTTAGTCTTTAATGCATAATCAAAATAGGCAATATCTAAATTATTTAACCTTATTGATACATTATTTAGTCGATCTTCAAACGGAATTTTAGAAAGATCAATATCTTGCTCTTTTAATTTACTAAAAGCTAATTGAAGGGAATTTAAATAGTTTATCTTTTCGTCAATATCCTCAATCGAATCTGCTAATGCAAGTTTCTCGAAATAATCTTTTTCTTCCATATAAATATCATTTATTTTATTATTGAAAATAGTTTCGCTTCATCTCGATTATCAACAATCGATGAAGTGTTATGAATAATTCTGTGCGTTTCTATATTTATTTTAGAATTTTGGACATTTACAAAATTAATTTCCAACTCATCTTTAACATAACCAAATATACTTGCACCTCCATTAAGGAATCTTATTCCTTTCCGTATATATTCTTTGTTTTCATGTATATGCCCGTGCAAAATAAGGTCCGCTTTGTACATTTTAAATAATTGAAAAAGTCTCTTCTTCTTTTTCAATCTCATAGTCTGCTTTTCTATATTCTGCCATAAACTCGAAGCAGATTTATTTTTATCTACTTTAATTTTATTAAAATGATGATGAACGATGATAAGCTTTTTTGCTGATTCAATATAGCACTTGCTAAGGATATTTGCCAGGAAATTATACTCATCCTTACAAATTTTTCCGTTGGATGCAAAAGGATTGTTTAATTTTGAATATTTTGCTATGGAATTTAATCCGATTATGTTTCTTGAAAAACATAGTGAAATGAAGATCAGAAATATGCGCTATTTTCATTTAGATATTTAATGTTATTACAAAACTTTCTTATAATTTGATCCTTTGATATCACTGTTTTCAAGGTATTTGTTATTAATATATTTCAAATGTGGCTGCCTGTCTAATAGTGTTAAAATATCATATATATTAAAATTATGATTTTCATAAAAGAGTTCATCGAAAACCTTTTTTATAAAAATATAATCTTCTTCATAGTCAAGTATCCATCTATGCGACTTCGAATAATTATAACCTGCTTCCCATACAACATTTCCTAATCTGAATTTATGTGAATTGTTTTTAATATATAATGTAGTGTTCTCCCTTTCAATAGGAGTTTCAGCTAGTTCCCATGCTTTCTTTAGTGAAGAGATTGAAATCATTTCAACTTCATTTCCTTCCGGATATGAAGCTGGTTTAAGATTACTTATATAATCATATTTGAATTGATTTTCTAAATAAAATTTCACTACCCTTGTGATAATAGAAGGATCTATAAGTGGTGAATCAATTGATATTTTTAATATTACATCAGCATCATATTTTAATGCAATCTTATAATCTAAATTAAGCTGGCTTTCTTTGTCATTGCGGAATACTGATATATTCTCTCTTTTGCACAATTGATATACCTGGTCATCTATTATTTCTTTAGTTGTTGAAACTACCAGCATATTAATTAACTTGCAAGACTTAACCCTTTCAATCATCGTAATAAGTAGTGGTTTGCCTCCTAAAGAAAGTATTGCTTTATGCGGCATCCTTTCAGGATTCATCCTTGATTCAAGAATAGCGACTATATTTATAATGGAATTATTCATCCCTAATTTATTTTAATATATAATACTTGATGAATATTAAATAAAGTATATTAACAGAATATTAAGCTAATATTATTGATTTATTAAGGTCTTGGGAAGATTTTTAATAGAATTGATGGGAATATTATCCCGGTAAGGTTTAACCCCTATCTGTAGGCCCTACTTTATCAATCTCTTAACAAGCTGAATCTGTCCTGCATGATAAACATCGTGCATCGCAATACCAATTAACAGCCTGGATACTTTTTGCTTTTCACTTTCCACTTTAATTTGGAAATCCTCATCAATCAAATCCAGAACTAATGAATAAAGTTCTTCATGCAAATCATTTAATAATTTCTTTTGCTTTTTCCATTCTCCTTCACTCAATGTATTTGGGCTTTCAAACCAATTGGCTCCTTTCAAAGGAAATTTAATATCCGGATTTTTTCTGATTCTTTGAATAACTCTATATACCCAGTAAGAAGAATGTACCGTTATTTCGTAAATATTATGTCTGTCTTTCGATGGTCTCCTTAACGAATCATCTGCGGTCACTCCTTTTAAAGAGCTATGAAGATTGGGTCCATGCCATGCTTTTTTATAATAAGCCTCCTCTACAATTTCCTTAAAGAAATTATTTCCCTTGAATACATTTTTATTTTTCATATTGTTAATTTTGATAATAATTATTTAAATTATATACAGTTATTTGAATTTAATAAATTTCTTTCTTAATTGTAATATTCGTTAATTTTGAAATATCAATTGTTATTTCCAGCTAATGTTCGGTAAGTTAAATAATCTAAATATTTCATATCTCTTTATCTGCAATTTATACCTTTTATAAATCAAATAATCATCTGACAGCCATCTGACAGCCATCTGACAGCCCATAAATCCAGTATAACACAAATTGAAATCCAATACTAAATTCAGAAATTCAGCACTATATTTGTTTCCTTTACAATAAATAATCTTTATTTTATCTTTCTGAAAATTAAAAGAAAGAATTTAAAAAAACATTGCAATTTTTTAATTCCGCCTTATAAAGAATACACGGAAAACTTTTCATTTTAGAATAAATAAAATCATTATTTAACTATTATTTAAAATAATTATGACAAACAAAAAGGTTACAGGAATTGGGGGAATATTTTTTAAGTCTAAAGAACCGGATAAAGTAAAAGAATGGTATCAAAAGAATTTAGGCCTTATTACTAATGATTATGGCTCACTCTTTGAATCTAGAACCATTGACAATCCTGATAAAAAGGAATATTTGCAATGGAGCCTTTTCCCCGAGAATACAAATTATTTTGATCCCTCTAAAAAAGATTTCATGATTAATTATAAGGTTGAGAATCTTACTGAATTGGTTGAAGAATTAAAACAGAATGGTGTTATTATCTTAGATTCAATTGAAGAATTCGAATATGGAAAGTTTATTCACATTCTGGATCCTGAAAATAATAAGATAGAACTATGGGAACCAGTTGATTCTACATCTGATAAACCATCTGAATAAATAATTACTAAAATAACTGAAACTGCTCACTAAAAGATGACATCTTTAAAAAGAAAATTATTTCCAAATTTTTGTTAAAATGTAAGTCCAGATATAGCCTATCGTTATTTATTAAAGATGTCATCTTTCTAATACTGGTTTCGTATAATTTTTAGTTGAAAATAAAATTGAAATATCTCAAGTTAATAATCATGCCTTCAACAATAAAGCAATTAAACAATTTAAATGTTTAGCTATTTAATCTTCGGAATTACATTTGGTTTTGCTGCCGCTGCACAACCGGGCCCGCTTCAGACATATATTATATCACAAACTTTTACCAATGGCTGGCGTAAAACTTTACCTGCTTCTTTCTCGCCTCTTATTAGCGATATTCCCATAATCATTCTTGTTCTGTTTTTATTAAACCAGGTTCCTGACTCATTAGTCCGGTTTCTGCACCTTGCCGGAGCCTTATTCCTTTTTTATTTGGTTTATGATACATTTATATCTTGGAAAAATTATGATGCGGAAAAGAAAGCTGAATCTCAATCAAATCAGCAGACTTTGTTTAAAGCTGCAGTTGTGAATTTCTTAAATCCTAATCCTTACCTTGGCTGGAGCCTGGTTATGGGACCTCTCTTTCTAAGAGGATATAAAGAAGCTCCTATAAACGGGATTATTCTCTTAATTAGCTTTTATGCTACACTTATTATAGGCATTGCATGTATTATATTTATTTTTGCCTTTGCAAAAAATTTTGGTCCTAAAGTAGTAAAAGTAATGCTGGGAATCTCTGTCTTTGCACTCGCTTGTTTTGGATTTTATCAATTATGGCTAGGCCTGGTGTAAAATAATTATTTCAAATTTATTATATTCAAAAGGCTGTTGTATAAATTTATTAAATGAGGAAAAAATGAAAAAAAGCCAGGCAGCTTTATTTATGTTGTTATTTTCTATCATAATATTCTCAAGCGGAATTTTTTCCCCTTCTTCTGCACAATCAAATTCTTCAAAAGTACTATGTAGATATCCGGCACTTTATAATAACACAATTGTTTTTGAATCAAGCGGAAACCTTTGGAAAGTTAATAGGAACGGCGGAACTGCAAGCAGACTTACAACTGATGAGGGTTTTGATATTATGCCCCGCTTTTCTCCCGACGGAAAGAATATTGCTTTTACTGGTGAATATGATGGCAATACAGATGTCTATACAATCCCTGCTGATGGAGGCATGGCAAAAAGACTTACTTATCATTCCGATGTCATTAAAGATGCTCCACTTAGATGGGGTCCCGATAATATGGTTGTTACATGGACTCCTGATAGCAAAAATATAATCTTTCTTTCCAGAAGAAATACTTTTAACTCTTGGTTTGGTCAATTATTTTCCGTCCCTATGGAAGGCGGTTTACCTGAACAGCTCCCGCTTCCAAAGGGTGGACTCCTATCCTATAACTCAGATGGAAGTATGATCGCCTACAATAGGATTTTTAGAAATTTTAGAACCTGGAAAAATTACTATGGCGGCTTAGCTCAGGATATCTGGATTTATAATTTCAAAAGCAAGAATATTGATAAAGTTACTGATTGGAAGGGGACTGATTCCTATCCTATGTGGTACAAAAATACAATTTACTTCGCAAGCGATAGAGGTCCGGAAAATAGAATGAATATATGGGCATATGATATGTTGACTAAAATTTTTAAACAGCTTACTAACTTCAAAGACTATGATGTTGATTGGCCGAGCCTTGGTAATAACGGAATTGTATTTCAATGCGGAGGCTCTTTATATGTTATTGATCTCCCGGGTGAAAAGTTGAATGAGATAAATGTTGATGTCCCCGATGATGGTACTCAAACTCGTCCTAAATGGGTAAACGCTAATAAACAAATAGTCACTTATCAAATTGCTCCTAATGGAAAAAGAGCTTTACTCGGTGCAAGAGGGGATATATTCACTGTTCCCGAAGAACATGGTAATATTAGAAACTTAACTGAATCTTCAAATGCTCGTGAGGAAAATCCATCATGGTCCCCCGACGGTAAATGGGTTGCTTATGTAACTGATACAGATGGTGAAAGTCAGATAGCAATTAAGTCTTCGGATGCTTCCGGTGAAGAACAAATAATAACCAATAATAAAAAGGGGTATTTCTATGGACCTGTTTGGGCACCAGGGAGTGATAAACTTGCCTTTTCGGATAACGAAAAAGCTCTCTGGTACATAGTTATTAAAGAAAAAAAATTAATTAAAGTTGACCAGTCAAATCGGAATGAAATCCATGATTTTCATTGGTCTCCGGATGGTTTATGGATTACTTATAACAAAATTGCAGAAAACAATTTTAGCGATATTTATCTTTATAATTTAAATGATAATAAAACTGTAAATATCAGTTCGGAAATGAACGATGATTATAACCCTGTTTTCAGTTCCGATGGTAAATATCTGTTTTTTATCTCATCAAGGCATGAAAATCCTGTCTCAAGTCAAATTGAATTTAATATGGCAACGGAGAAAATGGGGGGGATATACATTGCAACCCTGCAAAAATCTGAACCCTCTCCATTTGCTCCTAGATCCGATGAAGGTTCATTTGAAACAAAAAAAGATACTTCAAAAAAATCTCAATGGAAACCGGGTGCAATTGCACCAATTAAAATTGATATCAATGGATTATTGTCTAGAGCAGTTCCTTTACCCGTTCCATCGGCAAATATAAATCAATTATTGACTTCCGAGGAATTTATTTATTATATGACTTCACCTTCTAGAATTGTTGATGGTCCAAGACTCCCGGGTGAAGATGATACCCTCCATGTTTTTGATTTGAAGAATAGAAAAGAATCAAGTTTAATCTCCGGACTTCAAGGATATGAACTAAGTGCTGATGGGAGTAAAATTATCTATCAAAAGAAAAGTAATTATATAATAGCAGATTCTAAACCGGGTCCGGAGTTAAAGAAAAGTGAAAAGAATTTAGATTTATCCGGTATGAAAATACTCAGTTGATCCTAAAGATGAATGGAACGAAATGTTTCATCAGGCTTGGAGATTGGAAAGAGATTTCTTCTTCAATCCCGAAATGAATGGTAAAAAATGGGATGAGATAAAAGCCAAATATGAAAAACTTCTTCCTGAATTAACATGTAGAGCTGATTTAAATTATTTAATCGGTGAAATGATAGGCGAACTTCAAAATTCTCATACTTATGTTGGCGGTGGTGATGAACCTAATAGTGAATCTAATCCAACAGGACTCTTAGGCGTTGATTTTGCTTTAGATAAACCCTCAAGTAGGTATTATATCAAAAAAATATATACCGGAGATAATACAAGAGAAGACCTTCGTTCTCCTTTAACGGAACCTGGTGTTAATGCTAAAGAAGGTGACTTTATTTTAAAAGTAAATGCTCATGAACTTAAAGCTCCTGAAAATCCTTATAGCTTTTTTGTTAATAGCCTGGAAAAAACTGTTACTTTAACTTTGGCAGATGATGCAAATGGTTCGAATCAGCACAATGAAGTTGTTAAACCTATTAGTGAAGAATTAAATTTAAGATTAAAAGATTGGATCGATAATAATCGCAATATCGTAAGCAAGGAATCAAATGGGAAAATCGGATATATATATCTTTCAGATATGGGTGATGTTGGTATAAATCAGTTTGTCAATCAGTTTTACCCGCAGATCCGAAAGGAAGGTCTAATTGTTGATGTACGCTACAATGGAGGTGGAAACATCGATCAGATACTTCTCGAAAGACTCAGAAGAATTTTAGTCGGAATGGAAACAAATCGGCAAGGTGAACCGGGCACAATACCCGGTGAAGTTCTAAATGGTTATATGGTTTCTTTAATAAATAATTATTCCGCCTCCGATGGAGATATATTTCCTTTTTATTTTAAAAAATATAATTTGGGTCCTCTCATCGGTACAAGGACATGGGGTGGTGTTAGAGGAATACGCGGATATTGGAAATTATTGGATGGTGGATATATTACTGTCCCTGAATTTAGTATTTTCGGATTAAATTCCCAATGGGTTATTGAAAATCAAGGGGTAGAACCTGATATACAAGTTGATGATCTGCCAGGAGACATTATGGCTGGCAAAGATGCTCAGCTGGAAGAAGGAATAAAATATATAATGAATAAAATAAACGAGCATCCTATGGAAATTCCCAAACGTCCCCCATTAATTCCATCTTACCCTCCGGACAAAAGTCACTGAAAAACTAAAGATAATTACCGTTGGATTTATCCAACGGAGAATTGAAAACAAAGGCTAACACCGGACTTTCCAGTCCGGTCCCTCCCCCTCTCCTTACTAAGGAGAGGGGGCCGGGGGGTGAGGTTGTTTTAAGTATTTTCACAAGCCGCTTTTAGTCCGGTGAATAATTACCCCCGATTAAGAAAAGATACTAGATTTTATCGCAAATGTTAACACCGGACTTAGTCCGGAACTTCTTCGCTCCCATTGATATTATTAGAAACAGAGTAAACCAAAAAATATCCACGTGCTCCAAATAGAAGTGCTGTATTGTTTTCAACTTTCAAATTTTATTTTAACATCCAAAATAAAATTTATACTATTTATGTAATACTACCTTGACAGACATAGTAATATGATATATTTTGTACCAGTTCTTTTGGAGAAATTATGGACGAATTAAAAATATCCTCTGATTTATTAAGAGGGCATATAGATACATTTATTTTAAAGTTGCTTCTGAAAGGTGATAAATATGGCTATGAAATAGGAAAGTTAATATCATTAGCCTCAGAAGGAGAATTTGAATTAAAAGAAGCTTCAATGTATTCTAGTCTTAAAAGATTAGAGAAAGATGGATACATTGTATCCTATTGGGGAGACGAAACTCAAGGAGCAAGAAGAAAATACTATAAAATAACTGGCGATGGAAAAGTAAAATATAAAAAAAATAAAAATAGCTGGGAGTACATTAAACATTTATTTGATAAACTAATTTAATTATAGGTGATAAACATGAACTATAAAGAAAAAATAAACGATTATTTAAATGATATTTTTAAGCCGTATGAGAACTCTTCCGTAGTACAGGAAATCAAAGAAGAGTTGTTAACTGATTTGTTAGAAAAATATAATGAATTTATTAAAGATGGCTATGATCAAGAGATAGCTTATCAAAAAACAGTAAATTCAATTGGCGATATTTCTGAAATAATTGAAAGTATATCGGATAAAACAAACGAATTGCACAATAAAATCAATGAACCAACTATATTGTCAAAATGGAATTTATCAAAAAGCAATATGGTTAATTCCAGCCTTAACTCAGTAAATCTCAAAGCGGGTATTTTTAACTATAGTGATTTTAAAAACTCTGATTTCAGCGGCTCCGACTTATCCGGTAGCTCTTTTAAGAGCAGTAACCTTAAAAATGTAAATTTTCAGAATTCAAATTTAAGCAGTTCACTATTTAATAGCAGCGATCTTGAAAATTGTAATTTTAATTCTGCAAACCTTGATTCATGCAAAATTATTAAATCAAGTCTTAGAGGCGCAAAATTTGAAAAAGCTTCTCTCAATAATGCTGAAATTAAATATTCCGAATTAGCCGGAGTAAATTTTGACAATATGAAATTCGTAGGAACTATTTTTGACTACTCAAGCTTGAAAGGAACTTCCTTTAAAAATGCTATTCTTGAAAATATATCTTTTAAAACCAATGTGAAAAGAACTATTTTTGATGGCGCTAAAATGGATAAGGTGACTTATGCATTATTAAAAGGTTATAAAGCTGATCTGAATAATGTTGAAATCATAGATTAAAATAGAAGTATAGCTTTTTTCCCTCTATCCCGGATTAAGGCTGCATAATAGTTCTGCAGGTAATTACTATATCTGCAGAACATGATTTTAAGTTTGAAATGAATGAAAGAGGTATCAATGGAAATGTTAATATTAAAGACTGATATTAAAAACAGATATGATTTCAGGAAAGTTAGAAATAAGCTGCAAGGATACTACAGGATAAATGAATGTACAATAGATCTCGAAGATAGAGATAAAGTTGTTAGGGTAATAGGAGATAATATCGAAAAAAATGATGTGGTAAGCAGGATAAAGAGTTATGGCTTTTTATGTGAAGAGCTGCCGGATTAAAAAGATTTTATAAAAGGAAACATAATGGATAAAAAAAAATTAAAAAAACAATATCTACAATCTATACCCCCAATGGGCATCTTTCAAATAAAAAATATTGCAAATGGTAAATTATTTATTGGTAGTAGCAAAAATCTTAAAGGAAAATTAAACAGCATCAAATTCCAGCTTGAAATGGGCTCTTATATAAATAAAAACTTGCAGCAAGATTTTAATACTTACAAAGAAAATAATTTTTTATTTGAAGTTATAGATTTTCTGGAACCCAAAGAAGATCCCGATTATGACTATACTGATGATCTAAATTTACTGGAAGAGATGTGGCTCGATAAACTTCAGCCCTATGGTGATCGGGGATATAATAAAAATGCAGCTTCCTAATAATATGTTGTAAAATGTTTTATTTTAAGAAAAAGCCTCTATTCCAACCACCCACAACCTACCAACCACCACCAACCTTTTATCATATTGAAACACATACATAGTGAAATACTTGCTTTTATCTAAAAAATGTCCTCTTTTTAATAGGAACAGAAATTGTATAAAGTTATTCAGTGTTTATATATTTGCTTAACTATTTTCTATTTTCTTAACTTCCTTTAGGGCAAAAATATGGAAGACTTTGACAGAATAATATTAAAAAATGTTGTTGTTGAAATTGTGAATCTTACAAGAGCAACTTACAAAGAAGCGCTTCAATTCAAAGAAGTCTTGACTCTTGATTTAGCAAGAAACTTCAAAAAAATCGTTATAGATATCAGACAATGTGAATTTATTGATTCAACATTCCTTGGTGCAATGGTTTATATTAAGAAAAACTTGTTGGAAAAGGGAGGCGATGTTAGAATTGTAAAATCACATTCTAATGTTAGAACTATAATGGAAAAAGTCGGTACAAAAAGGTTCTTTAGTATTTTTGATACTATTGAGGCAGCTGTTAAAAGTTATGACTCAAAAGTTCCGGTTAATGAATATCTTGATCAGCCCAATAATATTAAAAAA
This sequence comes from uncultured Ignavibacteriales bacterium, assembly GCA_963848195.1. Lineage (GTDB taxonomy): Bacteria > Bacteroidota > Ignavibacteria > Ignavibacteriales > Ignavibacteriaceae > CAVQBP01. The sequence continues at coordinate 240,491 of CAWKCY010000009.1, forward strand.
AGAATTTCTATACAGAATCTTCTCCATTCTTAATGTTATAGTTTAAGGAACTATTGCCTGTTGATTATTGCCATACTCAAAGATCGAAGGGCTGCTTAATCCAAAATCCCTTGAACCTAAGACAATACTGGTATTAAATAAGATTTTAAATGACCCCCCTGTAGTTCTGTTATTAATAGGTATATATGCGAGTGAAATAACAAAATTTGTATTTGTAATCGATTCATTTCTAGTCCTGATTCCGATCCCGTAGCTTTGGTAAAGCTTGCTCCTGCTCAGGTTAATTCCTGTATCCGATATCAATCCTAGATCTGAAAAAACTATTCCTCCCAAAACAAAACCAAGTGGTGCAAAAGGACTGAAAACCCTTGCCTCAAGATTTATTGTTATCCTCTTTGTTCCATATAGTAAAATATTGTCTAGTCCTCTTATTCCATTCTCTGTATTTAAGTATATTTGTTCTCCCTGAAACCTGTTAAATCCGTATAAGAGATCTGTCTGAAGAAAAAAACGGTATTTCCATTCTTCTTTTTTTAATAATTCAGAATGATATATGAAATTTAAATTAAATAAATCCTGCTCCCGGCTTCCTGCATTTTTAAATCCCCCTAACTTAAAATCTGTAGATGTGTATCCTAAGCCAAAAATCCTTTTTGAATAAATAATCTCTATTCCTGTATAGAATCTATTGCTAATAGTACTGATATCTTTTCCTAAAGTTAGTGATAACATTTCACCAACCGGAATATCCTCTGTTACTCCGAATGCATCTATATATTTATCCTCAAAATAGTGTCTATTTAATAAACCGGTACTAATCAGATACTGGGTATAAGAGTCAAATAATTTCCCGGATATTTGAGAATTCACCGGCTTTTCAGGATGATCCACATGCAGTATTCTTGCTGATGTAAAAACCTCAGTGTTTTTTCTCAGATAGGGAGGTAAGAACCATATTTTAAATGTTTTTCCAATCCAGATATCCTGTTTAATTTCTCTATATGGAAAATTCATTGTCCCGATGCTATCATTTGAATAATTAAATACATCATTTAACCAGCTGAAAGTTAAAGCACCTGACCATGGAATATATATTGAAGTGAAAGGTCTGGAAAGACCAACACTTTTAAAATTTGAACTGTTATTTGTCTCAAATCTGCCGTCTGCATCAATAAAAGTCCCTCTAATATTTCTCGCAGTATACTTAAGACTTCCGCCCGAACCAATTCTCCTATCTTCGTCATGTGTATATTTTGCCTCCATGAAATGACCAAGACCTAAAAAGTTTTCATCACTTAATCCTAAATACCCCCTTTTATAGTTAGTCTTGTAGGAAAATTGAAGGGAAATAGTCCATCTGTCCTGAGCAGTAACTGACACATCAACACTGTCCTCATAATTTCTTATTGGTACCGGACTTATTTTGGCATCTAAAAATTCACTGCTGTTTCTTAGCAATCTTTCACTTTCATATAATACCTGTGGATCTAATGTATCCCCGGTTCTGAATAATAATCTGTTACGTACAACCCATTCCCTTGATTTAAAATGAAGTGAATTTCCAACTTTCCCGAACCACGAAGGTGTCCAGCTTGAATCTCCTTTTAATGTAGGACTCGATACATCTTTTATATCAATATTGATATGTCTGATTATTTTGCCCTCGTATGTTTCAAATTTTTCACTTTTAGTAACATCTTTATCACGACTCATTACAGAGGAATTATTATCATAATTAATATCACTCTCTTGAGCAAAAGAAATAGAAGTTATAAGAATAAGAAAAATTATATACTGTGTCAGGTCAAAAACTTTCATTGTCACCGGTAAAATTTTATAATAATATTTAACAAAAATATGTATAATTCAATGTGATTAAATTTAATTTTTATTTACGCTATATCTACTTTTGCATTCTTACTATAAATATGTGCTCTGCTTTGAATATATAAATTCCATTTATCCCTATACCCTTATACCTCTATACCCTATATCACTATAATTGTATTCTTCTTAGAAAAAAGGTAATTTACCTGTCGCCTGAACGAAAAATTCTATTAAAGGAGATATAGTAATGCCTGATATTCGTAATAAATTAAGCAATAAGATTGAAAATTGGCGTATAGAAGAAAAAGAAATCTTGGAAAAAGCAGGGAACAAGGAATTATCTTCCGTTACTATAAGTCAAGCTTTCGGAGGTATGCGCGGTGTTAGAGCATTAATTTGTGATACTTCTAGAGTGCCTAACGATGAAGGACTGATTATTAGAGGTACACATCTAAAGAAATTGGTCGATCGAACTCCCGAAGAAATTTTTTATCTGCTCCTTACTGGAGAACTTCCCGGTGAACAAGAGTTAATTGATTTCTCATCCGAAATTAAACAAAAAAAAGAAGTACCCCCTTATGTTTGGAATGTACTGAAGAATATGCCTGCAGATTCACATCCGATGACTATGTTTAACACCGCAATTCTTGTAATGCAAAAGGAATCTGTTTTTCATAAGCAATATGATAATGGATTAAGAAAAGAAGATTATTGGAAACCAACCCTGGTAGATGCTTTGAATATTGTTGCTAAACTCCCCGCTGTTGCTGCAGGTATTTATAGAATGAGATTTAATAAGGGTGAAATAATTCCGGCTGATGCGGACTCCGATCTAAGCCGTGATTATGCACATATGCTCGGTGAAGAGTTTGAAAAAGAAGATTTCTATGATCTTATTAGACTTTATCTAGTCGCTCATTGCGATCATGAAGGCGGGAATGTTAGTGCATTGGCAACTCAAACAATAAATTCGGCCTTATCGGATCTATATTATTCTCTTTCCGGAGGATTCAATGGTCTGGCAGGTCCTTTACATGGTCTCGCTAATCAGGAAAGCTTAAAATGGATTCTCGAATTAATGGATAAATATAATGGAACACCTTCCGAAGAACAACTGAAAGATTTCGTAAAGGAAACATTAAATTCCGGTAAAGTCATTCCGGGATATGGACATGCAGTCCTTCGTATTACTGATCCAAGATTTGAAGCTTTCTTAAATTTTGGTAAAAAACATTTTCCTGATGATCCCGTGTTTTTAACTGTTTCAAGATTATTTGAAGTTGTCCCGGTTGAATTAAAAAAACTCGATAAAGTTAAAAATCCCTGGCCTAATGTAGATGCAGCTACTGGTTCATTATTATATCATTATGGCTTAAAGGAATTCTCCTACTATACGGTTATGTTTGCAGTATCAAGAAGTCTGGGATTAACTGCTCAAGCTGTAGTAAATAGGGCAATGTTAAAACCTTTAATTAGACCTAAATCTGTTACCACGGAAGATCTTAAATTGTTGATTAACAAATGATTTAATTGTCCGTCTCAATTCAGATACTTTATATAACTCTTTTGTCTAAGTATATCTCTTCCTCATTAGTAGTTTATTTAAGTTATTTATCTTATACTTTATAAAAATTTATATGCTTTATTTAAAAGATTTATCAGGCACTCTTTTTTTTCATAGTATTCAAATTGACACTCGTTTAAAGTTATTCTATATTTGAGGGCAAAAAAAATTTAAATGGCGTCTGCTAAAAAGGTTAAGTTTATATTCGTAACAGGTGGTGTTGTTTCATCTTTAGGGAAGGGAATTACTGCCTCATCTTTAGGTCTTCTTCTTAAACAGCGGGGATTCAAAGTTACTGTCCAAAAATTCGACCCTTATATAAATGTCGATCCGGGAACAATGAGCCCTTTTCAGCATGGTGAAGTTTATGTAACCGACGATGGTGCTGAAACTGACCTCGATCTTGGTCATTATGAACGGTTTCTCGATGTGAATATGACAAAAGCTAATAATACTACTACCGGTCAGGTTTATAATGAAGTGATCACTAAAGAAAGACGGGGAGATTATTTAGGAGCTACTGTTCAAGTTATCCCACATATTACCGATGAAATTAAATATCGATTGACAAAATTAAGTGAATTTGGTGAATACGATATTATTATTACAGAAATTGGGGGTACTGTTGGTGATATTGAATCTCTTCCTTTTATTGAGGCTATGCGGCAGCTTATGCTCTCCTTTGGAAGAAAAAACACAATGAATATCCATGTTACTCTGGTTCCTTATATTCCGGCTGCTCACGAAGTTAAAACAAAACCTACTCAGCATAGTGTCAAAAATTTATTGGCGCTTGGCATTCAGCCGGATGTCTTGATTTGTAGATCTGAAAATAAATTAACTAAAGATTTACGCGATAAAATAGCTTTATTCTGCAACGTCGATTCAAAAGCTGTCATCTCAGCTCACGATTGTTCTACTATCTATGAAGTACCGCTGGTTTTATTTAAAGAAAAATTAGACCTTCTGGTTATTAAGAGACTTCATCTTAATGATAAGAAAATTAAATTAGACGAATGGGAAAGTTTTACTGCTAAAGTTAAAAATCCTTTAAAAACCGTAGAAATTGCTGTTTGTGGAAAGTATATCGAACACGTAGATGCCTACAAAAGTATCTGGGAATCTTTCGTCCATGCCGGTGCTGAAAATGATGCCAAAGTAATAGTCAGAGCGGTGAATGCAGAAGTTTGTGAAATGGAGGATGTTGCTAAAATACTTAACGGTGTAAGTGGAATTCTTGTACCTGGTGGATTCGGCGAGAGGGGAATTGAAGGTAAATTAAAAGCTGTGCGATATGCTAGAGAAAATAATATCCCTTATTTTGGTATTTGTTTAGGGCTTCAATGTGCTGTTATTGAATTTGCAAGAAATGTTTGCGGTATTAACAAAGCTAATAGTTCTGAGTTTAAAAGAACAGGTATAATGTGATTGACTGGATGCCTGATCAAAAAAATATTAAAAACATGGGCGCTACTATGCGCCTTGGGGCTTATCCATGCATTATTGAACTTGGCACTAATGCTTATAAAGCTTATAAGTCTGAACATATCTCAGAACGTCACAGGCACAGATTTGAAGTGAATAATAAATTTAGAAAAATTCTTTCCGATAATGGAATGATCTTCAGCGGTTTATCCCCGGATAGAGAGCTTGTCGAAATGATTGAAATACCTGGTCATCCATGGTTTCTAGGTTGTCAGTTTCATCCCGAACTTAAATCCCGTGCTACAAAAGCACATCCATTATTTCGAAGTTTTGTTGAAGCTGCTTTGAAATATTCGGAAGAAAAAAGGGATCTTTTGTAAATGTTTAATTCTTTCTTCAGAGGCTTTTACCTTAATGCCTTTATATTTCTATCTTTTATCTTTGCACTCTTCCCCCTGCAAAAAAGTTTTTCTAATTATCTGACAAACAAAGAAATTCAGGATCTTGTTATTAGAGGCCTGGATAAATCTTATAATTTCAAATGGAATGAAGCAGCACAGATCTTTGATCAGATAATAACTAAATTCCCGGACGATCCCAGAGGATACCATTATCAATCAAGTCTATCATTATGGTATTTTCTATCCAGTAAGGACAAAGATGAATATGAAAATTTCTTAAAATATTCTGATTTGACTATTGAAAAAGGTGATAATCTAATTGAAAAAGAACCAAATAATAAAGACCTTTTATATATTATTGGCGCAAACTATACTTATAGAGCAATTGCATTTTCCAAAGCCGAACACTATTTAGATGCTGCTTGGGCAACAAAAAAATCTGAATCATATTTAAATAGAGTAGTTGAGCTCGATTCAACTTATTATGATGCCTACCTTGGTTTAGGTCTATATAATTTTGCAGTCGCTCAAATCCCTTCTGCTTTTAAATGGGCTTTAAGTTTAGCCGGTATAAATGGCGACAGGGCCGAAGGCATAAAGTATATCAGTAAGTGTGCTAAAAATGGCTACTTTTCTAAGATTGATGCTCAATACTATCTATCCCAAATTTTATCTGAAGTCCTTTTTGACTACAATTCAGCTTCTCTTTATTTAAAGAACTTAATTCAAAAGTATCCTAATAATCTTATTTTCAATTACTCATATGCAAGCCTGGAAATAAAAAGACACGACCTTGACCAGGCTCAGAAGGCATTAATTAAGATTGTTGCAATTGATTCTCCTAAATTTATCCAGTTGATTTCTCTTTCTAATTTCCTTTTGGGTGATATATTTTATAAAAAGAATGACTTTAAATCTGCTGTGAATTACTATCTGAATTTCCTTGAGCAAACACCGGATCATGACTACACTGGGATAGCTGCTTACCGTCTCGGCATCTGTTATGAAATCATCGGAGATACTGCCTCTTCTAAAGAATATTTTGAAAAAACGAAAAATGGTAATATGGATCTGGATGATGATATTTATGCAAAAAGAAAAGGTGAAATTTATTCTTCAAGAGATCTGGATTCTAATGAAGTTAAAGTTATAATAGCTGCTAATAAAATTGATGCCGGTAAATATCGATCTGCTTATAACGATTTATATGATTTAATCCCTGTTGTTAAAGACGATGATTTAAAAGCAGAAGTCTATTTATATCTTAGCAATGCTGCCTTTGGGTTAAATAATTATGATGAATCGTTAAAAATGAGCTTTGCAGCTCAAAGCATCGATACTAAAGAAGAAGAGTGGATTAAACCTTTTGCTGTCTTTTATATTGCAAGAGCTTATAAGAAAATGGGGAATATGGTAGCATATCATAATTTTATTAACGAAGCTGCAGGTTATGATGATTTTGATTATCAAAATAAATTGAAAAACTTAATTTACGCTAGTAAATTAAAATAATTCTATAATTCTATTTTATAGACTGTCTCCTTACATCATTTATCCTTAAATTACAATATCGATTCATCATTATTATTTTTAACTTCCTTTACAGTCATATCTTCTCTCTGAAAACGTCTTAACTCCAAATAACTACTATATTATACCCGATCTTCAGGATAAATCAATCAAAATATTTTTATATTGTTTTATCTAAATCAAAAATGTCATATGAACTGTGAAATTATATTTTATCTGTCAAAATAAAAGATAATATTTCGGGTAAAGAAATTGAACAATATTCAGATCTTTCATGGAAATCATAAGCGTTATTTATGAACGATCGCTTCAAAATATTAAAAAATGAATATAAGCTGCTCATTAAGATTAGTTTTATTATTAGTTTATCATTGGTTATAGTTTTATTTATTGTCTTTCCTAAAACTTCTCCGTCTCCTCCTTATATCCCTGTATATCAATCTTTAATAATAACTATTAATGATTTAACTCAAAATACTGTCCAATCTAAAATTAGAAATCCCAAACCTCCTGAGCCAAAAATTATTATTCCTAATACTCTTGAAGAACCTGAAACTTTACCTGATGAGAAAATTTTATCGGTTTTAACTAACACAAATCCGGAAAATGGAAACTTTACGCACGTTTCCGGAAATGAAACCGGTTCGGATATACCTCTACTGCCTTTTGTCCCTAAACAAATTCTTGAAGTTCTTCCTCATAATTCGGATGAAGATGTGAACGGATATGTAGATATAAAGTTAAAAATAGGGACTAACGGAAAAGTCATTGAACATAAAATAATTGCAAATACAACCGGTTCACAGAAATATCTTCAAAGTGTAATTGATGCCGCTTATAAATCGAGATGGGAGCCTGTTAAAATTAATAGCAATAAAGTTGTTTACTGGGTTGAGAAAACATACACCTTTAAATAAAACACTTTCTAGTAAAACTTAGAATTAATTGCTTCTATCCTTCTATTTAGCTAATTTTTCACCATTTCGAAAAGAAGATTTTTAATTGAATACAGCAGTCTTTGTTTCTGGTAGAGGTTCAAACCTCCAAGCCATTTTAAATTCCTCTGAATTAGAATATTTAGTTAACGTTAAAGCCGTTTTTAGTGATAAATCTGATTGTCCTGCTTTCGATATAGCTCAAAGTTTCTCAATTGAAACGTTTTGTCTGGGAATTAAAGAGGGTTCCATCCCTTACAGTAATTTAGCCGCTAAACTTAAGGAACTTGAAATCGAATTAATTGTCCTTGCCGGTTTCCTAAAACTAATTCCGGATGAAGTAATTAGAGATTTTAAATGGAAGATTATCAACGTTCATCCCGCTTTACTCCCATCCTTCGGAGGTAAAGGAATGTACGGCTTAAATGTTCATAAAGCAGTTTTCAATTCATCTGCAAAAGTTTCAGGTGCAACTGTCCATTTTGTTGATGAAACTTATGATACAGGCAAAATAATTGCCCAGCAATGTATTGATGTTTCCGACGCTCGTTCCCCTGAAGATATTGCCGAACGGGTATTGAAAATTGAACATAAAATCCTCCCTTTTGTTATTTGTAAAATTGCTGAAGGCAAAGTAGCTGTTGTTGAGGGAAGAGTAATTATAAAAAATTAAATTTGGCATACGAATTGTTCGAAAATCATTTAGATTTTTATCTTTTCTTCCTTATGTTTGTTGAATAAAATCTTTTCTTTTTAATATTTTTTCTAAAATGTTAAAGTATTTTTATTAAAAATTCGGAAGTTATTTATATTGAATAAATTAGCATTATTAAGCGTTTCAGATAAATCGGGTTTAATAGAGTTTGCAGAATCCTTGGTAAGGCTTGAATACAAAATAATTGCTACTGGAAATACAGCAAAGGTTTTGTCTTCTAAAGGAATAAATGTAATGGAAGTAAGTAATTTTACGGGTTTCCCGGAAATTTTTGATGGGAGAGTGAAAACAGTCCATCCTAAAATACTCGGCGGCATTCTTTTCAGAAGAGATAATGATTCCGATAAAAAAGAAGCGGATGAAAATGATATTGCTCCTATAAATATTGTGTGCGTTAATTTGTACCCCTTTGTTAAGACAGTTGAAAACCCTGACTCTGATTTGGATACAATAATTGAAAATATCGATATTGGCGGACCTACTCTGGTTAGAGCTGCTGCTAAAAATTATAAATATGTTTCAATCCTGACTAAGCCTTCACAGTACTCTGGTATAATAGCCGAACTTAAAAATGGTGAAATAACTTTAGAAACGAGAAAGAAATTAGCTGTTGAAGCCTTTTCTCACACTGCTTTTTATGATACTTATATCTCTAATTTCCTGGAAGAAGAATTCTCGTATCCGGCAAATACATTCAAAATTAATTTAGCAAAAGAAAAAGAACTTAGATATGGCGAGAATCCTCACCAAAAAGCTGCTTTATATGGTAATTTCCATTCCTATTTCGATGTTTTTCATGGAAAGGAACTTTCTTATAACAATATTATGGATCTGATCGCCGCTGTGGAATTAATTGAAGATCTTTCAGCCTCTGAAGTTGAAGCTAATAGTAATGTTTGTGCAATAATCAAACATATGAATCCTGCAGGTGCTGCTATTGGAAAGAGTTCAATTGAAGCATATCAGAGAGCTTTAAAATGTGATCCTGTCTCGGCTTTTGGTGGAATAGTTGCATTTACTTCTGTTGTTGATGAACAGGTGGCTGAACAATTGAATGACATTTTTCTTGAAATTATATGTGCTCCTGATTATACTGATGGCGCAGTCGGGATATTATCTAAAAAGAAAAATAGAAGGCTTTTAAAACAATTAAAATCTCTTGGAGATTCAAAGTTGAATTTTAAAAGTATCCCTGGTGGTGCTATTATACAGGACGCCGATAATGTATCTTTGAACAAAAGTATCTTAAAAACTGTAACTAATAGAAAACCTTCTGAATCTCAATTGGAAGACTTGTTCTTTGCATGGATTGTTGCGAAACATACTAAATCAAATTCAATTGTATTTGTAAAAGATAAAGCTACTTTGGGAGTTGGTGCCGGTCAAATGTCAAGGTTGGATTCTGCTAAAATTGCTGCTATGAAAGCAAAAGAATATGGCCTGGATTTAATTGATTCTGTTGCTGCATCTGACGCTTTTTTCCCCTTCCCGGATACGCTTCTGGAAATTATTAAATCTGGTGCGGTTTCTATTATTCAGCCGGGAGGTTCCGTTAAAGATAATGAAGTTATTGATGCTGCCAATCAGAATAACATTTCAATGGTTTTTACTGGTTTAAGACATTTTAAACATTAATTCTTAAGTTTAAAAGAATTAGAGAGGTTTTATGGGATTATTTGATTTTTTTTCTGCTGATATTGCCATAGATCTTGGCACTGCTAATACACTTATATGGGTCAAGGGTAAGGGTATCGTCCTGAATGAACCTTCAATTGTAGCTTTTGATAAAAATACAAAAAAAATTATCGCTCTTGGAAATAAAGCAAAAGAAATGCAGGGGAGGGAACATAAGGAAATAAGGGTTACCCGTCCTATGAGAGATGGTGTAATTGCCGATTTTGAAATTGCTGAAGGAATGATTAGAGCCTTTATAAAAAAAGTCAAAGGCGGAGCCTTTGCAAGCAAAAGAGTTGTTGTCGCTGTGCCTAGCGGTGTTACTGAGGTTGAAAAAAGAGCTGTTAGAGATAGTGCTGAACATGCCGGAGCAAAGGAAGTACACCTTATCGCTGAACCTATGGCTGCTGCTATTGGAATTGGTATTGACGTCGAAGCAGCTGTTGGTAATATGATTATTGATATTGGAGGCGGTACCACCGAAATTGCTATTATTGCATTATCTGGTATTGTAAATGAGGAGTCTATTAGAATTGCTGGTGATGAAATGAACTATGCTATTATGCAGTTCTTTAAGAAAAATCATAATATTCTCATTGGTGAAAGAACGGCTGAAGCAATTAAATGTGAAGTCGGTTCCGCTGTACCCTTAAAAGAAGAAATAACTATTCAAGTTAAAGGAAGAGACCTGGTTGGGGGTATTCCTAAAACAACTGAAGTAAGTTCGGTTGAAATTAGAGAAGCTCTTGCCGAGGCTATCGCTCAGATTGTGGATGCTGTAAGACAGTCTCTTGAAAGAACTCCTCCGGAACTTTCCGCTGATATACTCGATAGAGGTGTTATGATTACCGGTGGCGGAGCTTTATTAAAAGGTCTGGATGAAAGAATTCGTATGGAAACCAATCTCCCTGTTAATGTTGCTGAAGACCCTCTAACTGCTGTTGCTCGCGGCGCTGGAAAAGTTATTGAAAATCTAAATCATTATTCAAAAGTTTTAATTCGTAATAGAAGATATTAATGTTTCGATTCTTTACTCGTTTATGGTCAAGTTTTAGAGAATATATTGTACTTGTAGTTTTAGTTATTATTAGCTTTTTTGTCCTTTCTATAAACCAGAAACCTGAAGTAAAAAATGTGCGTGCTGTCGCTTTCGGTAGTTTTGCCGTTGTCACTTCTGTAGTTTCAGATTTTATAAATATCGCTAAGGTTAAAAGCGAAAATAAACAATTAAGGGAAGTTAATGCCCAACTTATGCTCCAGGTTAATAGACTCAGAGAATATGGTATTCAAAATGATGAATTAAAAAACCTCCTTAAATTAAAAGATACCGTTAATTATCCTTTAATTCCTGCCTCTATAGTTTCTAAATCCTTTTCCAAAATTCAAGGAACTGTAATTATAAATGCTGGTATAAGGAACGGTATAAAACCGGGAATGGCTGTGATAAATGATCAGGGGTTGATTGGCATCATTTATAATGCATCTTCTGATTACTCCATAGCCAGAACTTTAAGAAATCTGGATTTGAAAATTACTGTTAAAGATCAGAGAAGCAGGATTGACGGTATTTTGAAATGGAACGGTGAAAACCTTGTTATTATAAATGTTCCAAAAACTTATGACGTTGAGCCTGGTGACCGCATAATTACCAGCGATTTAAGCTCTATTGTTCCAATACCTTTACCTGTAGGTATTGTTACTGGTTTAAGTAATTTAAAAACAGGGATTTTCAATGAAGTTAAGATAAAGCCTTTCGTTGATTTTATTAAAGTTGAAAATGTTTTTGTAATTGGAATAGTGGAAAGTAAACAGATAAATAATCTGGAATTAAATTTTTATAATAGAAATGAAAACTGATTACTTTAGCGCTATTCTTTTATTTTTCCCATTACTTGTTATTCAAACAACAATTGTCCCTCTCATATCTATCAATGGTGCCGTTCCTGATTTGATTATCATTCTTCTTGTTGTTTTTACTTTGAAAATGGGTCAAATACATGGTACAATTCTCGGTTTTGTTTACGGATTTCTGTTTGACCTTATTACCGGAGGTTTGCTTGGAATTTCAATGTTCTCAAAAACAATTACCGGTTTTATAACTGGCTATTTTTATAACGAAAGTAAAAAAGATATATATCTTAAATCTTTTATTCTTCCCATGATCGTTTTGTTAAGTTCAACAGTTGATTCTTTTATTTTATCATTTTTTTCTACTATCAATCTGAATACTTCTATTACAGCTTTTTTTATAGAACAGGGAATTTTGCCTGGAATTTATACCGCAGTGTTTAGTATAATAGTAGTTGTTTTCTATCCAAGGAGAAGGATCGATTGAAGTCGGAAAATTTTGCATCAATAAAAAGAAAATCTATTGTCTATTCAATTATCATTGGATGTTTTCTGCTTTTTATTTTCAGACTTTTCCAGATGCAGATTATTCAGCATGTCTCCTATGATGAAAAATCTGCCGATAACAGTATCAAGCCTATTGAACAAATCCCCTTAAGAGGAGTTTTTTTCGATAGGAACGGAGAGGTTGTTGTCAGTAATATACCGGCCTATACGGTTAGAATTACTCCTGCTTATTATAATAAACATTTGAATTCCTTGCTGGAAACTGTCTTAAATGTCCAGCCCGGTTACATAGATAAAATACTTTATAATAATAGGATATATTCCAAGTACGTTCCAATAAGAATTAAACGTGGCGTGGACTTTAAAGTTATTTCATGGTATGAAGAAAATTCTGAAGACTTGCCAGGTGTTGATTATATTGTTGAAATGCAAAGAGGATATCCTGACGGGATCATGGGCTCTCATATGTTCGGATATACTAAAGAAGTATCACCTCAGCAATTAAAGAAAGATGATTATTATAAACCAGGTGACTATATTGGCAATAGCGGTATTGAAAAACAATATGAAAATTATTTGCGCGGCGATAAAGGTTTTAATTATATCCTTGTAGATTCTAAAAGAAAGGAAATTGGCAAATATAAAAATGGAATCAATGATGTCCCCTCAGTCAAAGGTGAAGACCTTGTTCTTTCTATTGACGCTGATGTCCAGAGAGTAGCCGAAGAAGAATTAAAAGGAAAAAGAGGTGCTGCTGTTGCTATCGAACCGGAAACGGGGGAAGTCATTGCGTTAGCAAGTGCTCCCGACTTTGATCTAAATGAATTTTCTTATGTTACTTCAAGGGAATATCTGCAGAAATTATATAGTGACCCTGATAAACCTGTTTTTAATAGAGCTACTATGTCAATTAAACCTCCAGGCTCTACTTTTAAACCATTAGCAGCTATCGCTGCTCTTGACCTTGGCGTTATTGATACTAACACAACATTTTATTGTCCCGGTTATTTTACCTTTGGAAGGGTTTTCAAATGTGATGGAGTTCATGGATCTCTTAACGTTTTCCATGCTATTGAAAGATCATGCAATGTTTTCTTCTATAATCTGATATTTAAAATCGGATTGGATAGGTGGGCTGATTACGCTAGAAGATTTGGTTTTACACAGGAAACCGGTATAGATATTGGAGAAGAAACACCCGGTTTCATCCCTAACAGTAAATATTATGAAAAAATCTACGGGCCGAAATGGCCAAGAAGTATTATGGCAAGTCTGGGAATAGGGCAGGGGGAAGTTAGTGTCACTCCTGTTCAGCTTGCTAAATATGCTGCTTTGATTGCGAACGATGGACATTCATATGTCCCCCATATCGTAAAAGGATATTTGGAGAATGGCTCCAGGAAATTTATTCCCTTCAAATTCAATTCAATAAATGTAGGAATCGATAAGAGAGTTTTTAATATAGTGAAGAGAGGTATGTACCTTGTAGTAAATGGTTCCGGAACTGCCGCTGCAAGTAGATTGAGCGAAATAAAATACGCAGGTAAAACCGGTACAGCACAAAATCCTCACGGAAAAGACCATGCTCTGTTTATAGCTTTTGCTCCTTTTGATAATCCTAAAATTGCTATAGCTGTGGTTGTTGAAAACGTTGGTTTCGGCGCTACATATGCCGCACCAATTGCAAGGGATATGATAAAAGCTTATTTATTAAAAGATAAAATCAAAAAAGAAAATGTTATTCCCGATATCAAAACAAAGATAATAGGTGCATCACTTGCGAATTGATTATAAACTTCAAGATAAATTTGATTTTTATCTCTGGACCCCTGCAGTTATTTTGATCTGTATAGGTCTTGCTGCTATTTATAGTTCTACTCTAAACAATCCTGCCGCAAATAATAATTTTGAAAAACAGTTTATTTGGGCTATCGTTTCTATAATTATTTTTTTTATCGCATATTTCATCCCCGTAAATTCTTATAAGATGATCACTATTCCTTCTTATTTGTTCTCTCTATTTTTATTAGCAGTAGTTGTTGTAATTGGCAGGCGTGTCTATGGAGCTAAAAGCTGGCTCGACTTAGGTTCTTTTGGCTTTCAGCCTTCGGAATTTGCTAAAATAGGTACTATACTGGCTATGGCTGCATTTTTAAGCAGAAGGAATACAAATATTGAGTCTTTTTCTGATATCGTTATTGCTTTAATTATCGGATTTATTCCCATTATATTAGTTTTAATGGAACCTGATATGGGAACTGCATTAGTATTCATAGGTCTTATATTAACTATGATTTTCTGGAAAGGAATAAGCTTATTCGGTCTTTTCGTCGTCCTTTCGCCGGGTTTTGTTGCACTTGCTTCTTTGTTTGGACCATATTACCTTTTCGGAGCCTTAATCATTGTTGCTGCTTTTTTATTCTTTTTTAAAAAGATATTTTCTTCAGCGGGTCAATTCTCGCACTTAATATAGGTGCCGGTTTTTTTGCCGATTACGTATATAGTGCGTTAAGTCCTCATCAGCAAAGAAGAATACAATCTTTTATCGATCCTTCAGCCGATCCTTTAGGTGCTGGATATAATGCTCTGCAAGCTAAGGTTGCTATTGGCTCCGGAGGATTACTTGGTAAAGGATTTCTGCATGGCAATCAGACTCAACTGCAGTTTATTCCGGAACAGTGGACTGATTTTGTCTATTGTGTTATTGGAGAAGAGTTCGGATTTATTGGGGCTCTTGTTGTTATGGCTCTTTTTCTCATCCTTTTTCTAAGAATTTTAAGGATTGCTGCAATAGCCAAAGATGAGTTTTTGAGTTTGACTTTGATGGGTATACTTGCAGTTTTTATTATTCATTTTGCAATCAATATTGGGATGACCATTGGCTTAATGCCGGTTATAGGAATTCCTCTTCCTTTTGTAAGTTATGGAGGTAGTTCCCTTATCGTAAATATGTTTATGCTTGGCGTAGTCGGAAATATATACCGAACTAGAAAAAATTATTCTTAAGCATTTCTAAAATTTAATTAAAATATAACTTATCCTAATTATTATCGGATGGATTTACTATGATTGCTTCGGAAAAATTAAGAAAAAAAAATAATGAATTAAAATTCATTTGCGTAGGTTTAGATACTGATATAAATAAAATCCCTTCCCATCTCAGGACTTCAAATAATCCTGTTCTGGAATTCAATAAAGCTTTAATAGACAAAACATACAGTCATGCAGCAGCATATAAATTAAATTTTGCTTTTTATGAGAAGTTTGGAGCACAAGGTTTCGAAACACTAAAACAATCTATTTCATTCATTCCTGATGATATTTTAATAATTGGCGATGCTAAAAGAGGTGATATTGGAAATACTTCAAAAATGTATGCCGAATCAGTATTCAATTTTTTTAATTGTGATTCAATCACAATTAATCCTTATATGGGTGAAGATTCTATTCTACCATTTCTTGAAAATGAAAGCAAGCTGAATTTTATACTTGCGTTAACCTCAAATCCTGGTGCCGCAGACTTTGAAAAACTTAAATTAGACAATAATCAATTATTATTTCAAAAAGTTATTGAGAAAGTAAAAAGCTGGAATAAGTATAATAACTGTGGAATTGTTTTCGGTGCTACTAAAATTGAAGAATTGAAAGACAATATAGCGTTATTTGACAAATTGCCTGTATTACTTCCCGGTGTTGGAGCACAGGGGGGTAATCTGAAAGATGTTGTCGCCTTATTTAAGGAAAACAATAAGTTTGAGTTTCTGGTTAATATAAGCAGAGGAATTATTTATAAAAGTATTGATAAAAATTTTGCAGATGCTGCAGAAAATGAAATAATTAATCTTAATAATATCGTTAAAGCTATTTTAACTTAATAAAAAATTCAGGATATTGTTTTAGTTATTTATAATTTTTCTTATAAATCAAAGGGCGAAGTAATTGTTTAAAGAAAAATTTAAAACCCTCTCTAATAAATTCATTTTTTTCTCTTTAAGAAAATCATTCATAAATAATTCTTTTAATTTTGATTATTATTAATAATAGTTAGGGGAAGACAATGTCTGAACAAAAAGTGCATGAAAGATTTTTGTATGAAATATGGAAAAATCGTAATTTCAAAAAAAATCTTATTACTAAAAATGGAGATCAGATTGAAGTAATTGATACAGGTACCGAAAATAAAGAACTTAGCGGGCCTGATTTTAGAAATGCCCGGATTAAAATAGGCAATATTACTTACCTTGGAGATGTCGAAATTGATAGTTTCCAGACCGATTGGAAATTGCATGGGCATTATTTTAATAAGAAATATAATAAGGTTATTCTGCATGTCTTTTTTGATGATGATGGTGATAGAGAGTTTGTCCTCACTCAGGACGGCAGAAAAGTGCAGTCTATTTCTCTTGAAAGTTTTTTGAATAAAGACCTTAGTTCTACCCTCCAAAAAGCAATTCTATCCGAAAGAAAAAATCGAAACTATATTATACCTTGTTCCGAATCGAGCGGCATTATTGATGAAAAAATAAAATTAGACTTCATTTATGAATTGGGCATAAATAGGTTTAAGAAAAAATGTCAGAATCTGATTTCACGTCTTAAGGAATTGGCATATCTTAAAGAATTAAATCTGAAAGAACCCATTGTTCGGTATGAACTCGATGATAATTTTTATAGTCGAAAATTTACAAATAAAGATTTTACCAATATCGCAATATGGCAACAGCTTTTTTATGAGATGTTTTTTGAAGCTCTTGGTTATTCAAAAAATAAAGATATTATGCGCAGCCTGGCAGAAGCTGTTAATATCAATTTTCTTGAACCTTTAAAAGATAAAGATAATCTGGTGAATATAATTGAAGCAGCTCTATTTAATATTTCCGGTTTGATGCCTGATATATATAAATTGCCCGATGAAGATACCTCTGAATATACTAAACATTTAGTTCAATATTGGACTGATCTGAAATCTAAATATGACGGAAGAACTTTTAAATTAGAACAATGGCATTTCTTTAAATTAAGACCCCAGAATTTTCCTACTATACGAATTGCCGGTGGATCAAGAATTCTATATAGAATCCTTAATCAAGATATGATTGGTAAATTGATTAAAAAGACTGAAATAACGTACGATTATAAAAAATTAGTAGCCCTTTTTAGAAATCTAATTATTGTTAAGGGGGAAGGATTTTGGAAAAAACATTTTGTTTTTGATCAGCAATCAAAAAAAGATATTCAATACTTTATCGGATTGTCGCGCGCCGATGAAATAATAATAAATATTGTGCTCCCGTTTCTTGCTGTATATTTCGAAATTTTCGGAAACGAAACCCAAAAGCAGAAGATTATAAAATTATATTCAAATTATTATCAGGTGAGCGAAAATCATTTAGTAGAGGAAGTCTCATCAGCATTAAAGCTTAATGATGCATGGAAAAGAAGTATCCTCTATCAAGGAATCCTTGATTTATATCGTAGTTATTGCTCCAGAAATAAATGCCTGGATTGTAAAATTGGAAATAAAATATTCTCTTAATTATTACTTGTTAAACGCTGTATATCATCCCTTAGCTTTGCTGCTTTTTCATATTCTTCGGCTGCGATTGCTTCCTTCAATTTGTTTTGTAATGAAGCAATTTTAGCCTCTTTAGTTTTTGGAATTTCTTCTTCTTCTCTAAGGCCGCTTTCTCTTTCTATTCTCTCTTCTTTTCCGCCTTCTTCGGAAGGTAAAAATGCCGCCGCTTCCATTACTTTCTCAGCTACAAAAATCGGAGATTGCGTTCTTACTGCAAGTGCTATTGCATCACTCGGTCTGGCATCAACTTCATTTGTTAATGCCGATACCTCAAGTATTATTTTTGCGTAAAATGTATTTTCTCTCAGTTCGTCGATCACCACTTCCATTACCGCTGCTCCTAGATTATCAATCATATGCTTTAGCAGGTCATGGGTTAATGGTCTTGGCGGTTTAATCCCCTCTATTTCAAGTGCTATTGCTTGAGCCTCAAAAGCACCTATAATAATCGGCAGCCTTCTATTACCATTTATCTCTTTTAATAAAATGGCGTAAGCTCCACCCGTAGATGGACTGGATGATAAACCTAATATTTCACATTGAATTTTCTGCAATTAAACTCTCCTAAATCATTGTGATTTAATTTTTTTAATCTCTTCAGTTAAAGTTGGTAATATTTCAAATGCATCTCCTGCTATACCAAAATCAGCTATACTAAAAATTGGTGCATCCTTATCTTTATTTATAGCTATAATATATTTTGAAGATGACATTCCTGCGAGATGTTGAATAGCTCCGGAAATACCGCAGGCAACATATAAAGTAGGGGATACTGTTTTACCCGTCTGTCCTACCTGTTCTCTATGCGGTCTCCAGCCTGCATCAACTACTGCTCTCGATGCTCCTACTGCCGCTCCAAGTGAATCTGCAAGCTCTTCAACTAAATGAAAGTTTTCAGGGCTTTTTAACCCTCTTCCACCCGATACAATTATATCCGCTTCAGCTACATCTAATTTGCCTTCTGACTTTTTTATTTCCACAACTCTTGTCCTAAGATTTACCTGACTAACTTCTTTCTCTTCAATCTCTATAGATGAATTATCCTCTGATTCAACAGGCTTAAATACATTTGGCCTTATAGTGTAAATTTTCCTCTCGCTTTTCAATTTTACGTCAAGTAGTGCTTTACCTGCATATATAGGACGCGTAGCTATTATTTCTCCATTAGATACTTCTAATTTAGTACAATCCATAAGTATTCCTGCGTCTATCCTTGCTGCAACATGAGGAGCAAGATCTTTCCCTAATGCCGTATTTGAAAATACTATATATTCGGCAGATATACTTCTCGCATAATCGCAGATAATATCTGTATATGCTGATGTTGAATATTGCGTCAAATTATCATTTTTAAATTGAATTACTTTATTTATTCCATATTTAGATATATCATTTAAATTCTCTAGATTATTTCCTATTACCAGGGCTTCCGCTTCCAGGGTTAATTCTTTCGAAAGCCGGTAAGATACTGAAACAACTTCAAAAGCTCCTCTTTTAAGTTTTCCTTCTCTCTGCTCTAAGAAAGCCAGCAATTTTTTGGACATAAATAAGCCTTCCTATATTACTTTAATTTCATCTCTTAAAACTCTTATTAATTCAGGCACTGCAGATACATCAGTACCTATTATTCTTCCCGGCTGCTTTCCAGTTGGTTTATGAAGCTGCAGAACCTCTGTATAATTATCAGTCTTGCGCGCAGGCTTCTCATCAATTACCTTTTTCTTTGCCGACATTATTCCTTTTAATGAAGCATATCTCGGTTCATTTAGACCTTTTTGTGCCGATATTATTATTGGCAATTCACTTTCGACAACTTCTTTTCCCCCTTCTATTTCTCTTTCTGCAGTCACTTTTTTATCTTCTATTTTAAGATCTACTACAACAGTTATACAGTTATATTCTAAAATCGAAGCAATTAATTGAGGTACAATCGAATTGTCGTAATCTACTGATTGTTTGCCGCAAAATACAATATCGCTTCCTTCTGCTTTAATTTCTTCTGCTAATGCCCTGGCAACGCTGATTGAATCTCCTGGGTTATCATCCTTTAGCAATATTCCTCTATCCACACCCATTGCAAGCGCTTTTTTTATCGTTTCTTTGTTGCTCTCGTTTCCAAGACTTATAGCTGTAACTTCGCCTCCAAATTTCTCTTTTGTTTTTAGAGCCTCCTCAACAGCAAATTCATCGTATGGATTAATTACATAGGTTACTCCATTTGTATCAATCGATTTTTCATCCTGTCCTATTTTAATTCTTGTAGCAGTGTCCGGTACATGATTTATACATACTGCTATTTTCATTAATCCTCCATTTTAATTCTTTTATTCTGATAAAAAATATAAACATACACCGCTATAAAATCAAACCAATCTCATGTAATAAATATCATATAATCCGTAGATTAACTGAATTAAAAATTTCTCTTTATTGTCTTTTTAAAATTACTTAAATTTTATTGTTATGGAAAAAGAAATTACTCAAAATCCGGATATTGATGTTGTAACTGAAGAAAATACTACTATCGGCTTAGCTAGTAAGGTAGTTCTATATAATGATGATTGGCATTCTTTTGATGAAGTTATCACCCAGCTCATTAAAGCAGTCAAATGCACCTTTGATGAAGCTAAAAATTATGCTTTTGAAGTCCATGTAAAAGGGAAAGCTATTGTTTTTGCGGGCTCTTTGAATGATTGTTTGAAGGTTACTTCTATTCTCGAGGAAATTGAGCTTAATACCCAGATTATCACTTAAAAATCAAATCTCTCCCTTTTATTGCAATTGTTTATGCCTCCTCATATCCATATATTAGCAGTTCTTTTTTTATTATTGTTTTTATTTTAATCAATGGGTTTTGAATTTCATTATGACCGGGAAGTTTATTTCGAACACCAGGATTTGAATGCCTCGAAATATGTCATCCCTTTTATTGAAGAAAAAAAAAGATATCACCCGCATCTAATGTCCTTGAAATTGGCTGCGGCGAAGGAGGTGTCTTAAAAAGCTTTCTTGAAAAAGGCTGCCGTGTTACAGGCGTAGATTTAAGTGAATTTAGGCTTAGTATCGCAAAAAAACTCTTTGCTGATGAAATAAAATCAGGTAATGCAAACTTTATTTGTGACGATATCTATAACCTTGGTGGTAAATTAAAAGCCAATTTTGACCTGATTATCCTGAAAGATACCATTGAACACATTTTTAATCAGGAAAAACTAATGAAATTCCTCAAGTCTATATTAAATAAGGATGGGAAGGTTTTCCTTGGTTTTCCTCCCTGGCAAATGCCTTTTGGAGGACATCAGCAGATAAGCAGAAATAAAATCTTTAATGTTCTGCCTTTTATTCACCTTCTTCCAAATCCGGTTTATAAGTTTATCTTAAAAACCTTTGGAGAAAATGACAGCTTAATAGATGCTCTTTTTGAAATTAAAGAGACTAGGTTGTCAATTGAACATTTTGAAAAAATTATTAAAAATGCCGGGTATAAAATAGATAATGTAAAATTTTATTTAATAAACCCGATCTATGAAATGAAATTCAAATTAAAGCCAAGGGAACAATTTAAGTTTATTTCCCGCATTCCTTACTTTAGAGATTTTGTAACCACAACTTGTTATTATTTAATTAGTACATATTGAAAGAGACGATAAGATATGAAAAGTAACCTAAGAAATATTGCTATTATTGCTCATGTTGATCATGGTAAAACTACATTGGTCGATCATATGTTGAAACAGACAGGAGCCTTTAGAGACAACCAGCATGTTGAAAAAAGAATTATGGATTCTAATGCTCTCGAGAAAGAAAGAGGAATCACTATTCTTGCGAAAAATTTAAGTGTGAATTATAAAAGTACCAAAATAAACATTATTGATACGCCTGGCCATGCTGATTTCGGAGGTGAAGTAGAAAGAACTTTAAGAATGGTTGAAGGGGTTCTGCTTCTTGTTGATGCTGCCGAAGGTCCGCTTCCACAAACGAAATTTGTTCTTAAGAAATCCCTTGACCTTGGATTAAAACCTATTGTCGTTATAAATAAAATTGATAGGAAAGATGCAAGACCGAATGAGGTATTAAATGAAGTGTTTGATCTTTTTGTCTCCCTTGGCGCAAATGAAGATCAGCTTGACTTTCCTTTTGTCTATGCTATTGCTAAGCAGGGAATTGCAAACCTTAATCTAGATGATGAAAATAAATCTTTAACTCCCTTATTCGAAATAATAATCAATAATGTCCCGGAACCTAAAGGAGACCTAAGTTTACCCTTCCAGATGCTGATTTCTGCCATTGATTATAATGATTATCTCGGCAGAATTGGGATTGGAAGAGTTCAAAATGGCTCATTGAAGGTTGGCGATAATGTCGTCTTAATTACTAAAGAAGGGGAAAAAATAAATTCTAAAATTACTAAGTTATATGCCTTTGAAAATATTAAAAGAATTGAAGTTAAAGAAATATCTGCAGGTGATATCGGTGCCATAGCAGGACTTGAAGATGTTGACATTGGAGATACCCTGGCCAGTCCTCAAAAACCCGAGCCTCTTCCTTTTGTTGCAATTGATGAACCGACTATTACTATGAATTTCATGGTTAATAATTCTCCTTTCGCTGGTTTGGAAGGAAAGTATGTAACTACTAGAAATATTAGCGAAAGATTATCTAAAGAATTAAAATCTAATGTTAGTCTTAGGGTTGAAATGACAGAGTCTCCCGATGTATTTAAGGTAAGCGGTAGAGGAGAACTACACCTTGCAATATTAATTGAAAATATGAGACGCGAAGGTTACGAATTGCAGTTAAGTAAGCCCCAGGTAATCTTCAAGAAAATTGACGATGTTGTGTCAGAACCTATAGAACATTTAATAATTGATGTCCCTGAAGAGTTCGTTGGTGTGGTGATTGAAAAGCTTGGTAAAAGAAAAGCTGAGATGAAGAATATGATAACTTTTAATGAGAATACTAGACTTGAGTTTTTTATACCGTCAAGAGGTCTTATTGGCTATCGTGCGGAATTTACCACTGATACTAAGGGAAATGGCATTTTACATCATAATTTTGAAAGGTATGAACCATATAAAGGTGATATTGTCCATAGACAGAGAGGTGCTATAGTTGCTATGGAAAATGGCATTGCATCAGCTTATGCTATGTTCAAACTGCAGGAAAGGTCTATATTTTTTATTGATCCTGGAATTAAGGTTTATGAAGGGATGGTAGTAGGTGAAAATTCAAGAAACAATGATATGCATGTGAATGTTACAAAAACAAAACAGCTTACTAATATGAGAGCCTCAGGCGCTGATGAAGCTATCCGGTTAGAACCCCCAATAATTTTATCTCTTGAACAGGCAATTGAATGGATTACTGAAGATGAATATGTTGAAGTTACCCCTGAAAGTATTCGTTTACGTAAAAAATATTTGACTGATCAGGATAGAAAAAATGCGAGACTGGCGGAAAAACAAAAGGCGGATGCAATAGCATAACCTTCACTATAACTCTCTGCAAATAAATAGAATCTTTTCTCTAAATTCTTTAATTTAGTTTCTAAAAATAATGGAGAAAAAATGTCTGCTGATGTAATAAAAGAATTGGAACCTAAAACCCTGTGGCAACGATTTTACGAGATTTCCCAGGTACCCCGCCCTTCAAAAAAAGAGGGTAAAATTGTCGAACATATGAAAAATCTATTGGATAAACTGAATGTTGATTATACTACGGATAATGTTGGCAATATAGTCGCAAAAATACCTGCGGCTCCCGGATATGAAAATACTCCCACTGTAATTCTTCAAGGTCATGTAGATATGGTATGCGAAAAAAATAAAAGCAAACAGCATGATTTTGAAAATGACCCTATCGATTTAATTAATGAAGACGGCTGGATTACTGCAGATGGAACTACTCTTGGAAGTGATAATGGTATCGGTGTTGCGGCCGCTCTTGCTGTTATTACTGATAATACAGTTAAACACGGACCTCTGGAAATCCTCTTAACTGTGGATGAGGAAACCGGTATGACAGGTGCAGGTAATATCGAACCCGGTTTTATTAATGGAAAAATTCTTCTTAATATGGATTCTGAAGAAGAAGGAACTTTTTATGTCGGGTGCTCCGGCGGTATGGATACTATCGCTGTATTTAAAATTGAGTACGAAGATGCTCCGGATAATTTTATCCCTTATGAATTAATGATAACCGGATTAAAAGGCGGGCATTCCGGTCTGGATATAGTTCTTGGACGGGCTAATGCTATAAAATTATTAGCAAGAGCATTGAAAGTACTTGAACAATTTGAGTTCCAAATTTCAAAAGTCAGCGGTGGTAGTTTAAGAAATGCTATTCCAAGAGAAGCTGAAGCCGTAATTTTAATAAAACCTGAAGATGAAGCCAAAGTTAAAAAGATTACTGATGATATTAAATCTCAATTTTTGAATGAGTATAAGAAAACTGATAGTGATTTAAATCTTATATTTAAAAAACTGGATGAAAAACCTGCGGAAGTATTCTCTAAATATTTTAAAAAGAAAATTGTTAATACGTTATTGGCAGTTCCACATGGTGTAATTGCTATGAGTCAGGATATTCCCGGTTTAGTTGAAACATCAACTAACCTTGCTACAATTGCAGTGAATGATAGCTCTTTAAGAATTGATACAAGTCAGCGAAGTTCAATTGAAAGTGCAAAACGTTATATAGTCAGTAATGTTAAAGCTGTTTTTGAATTAGCTGGTGCGCAGGTTAAAAATTCTGATGGTTATCCGGGCTGGAAACCTAACCTGGATTCTAAAATTCTTAAAGTTTCAAAAGATGTCTATAAAAATTTATTCGGCAAGGAACCCGAAATTAAGGCTATTCATGCCGGATTAGAAACGGGACTCCTTGGAGATAAAAACCCTGGTCTTGATATGATTTCTTTCGGACCTACTATAACCGGTGCTCATTCGCCTGATGAAAAAGTAAATATCGAAACTGTTGAAAAATTTTATGAATTGTTAAAAGGAATTCTAAAACGAATAGCAGAACCAGCTTAATTTTTCTCAGATACATTATACAATAATAGATTATAATGGTTAATCGAAAGTCACGATTAACCATTAACTATTAACGATTAACAAATCAAATCGCCTCTTTGTATATACACTTATCACAATTACAATATTCATAAATCTCATCATAACCGTAATCTATTGTCAATTCTTCCCCCTTTTTTATATCCCTGTATGCAATTAGGTTTAAGCTGCTTTTATCTTTATCTGTTACATCACAGTTAAAATTACAGTTATGATTTATATATTTAATTTTCTCTGCCTTAAATGTATCTATATAGCAATTATCATTTACCCAGAATATGTAAACATTATTTTCTTCATTCTCGCGCCTAATACATTCTTTAGCCGAAATAACCTCACCTTTTATAACCATTATCGTTTCCCCTTCATCTATATCAATTGATGTAAATAATCCGTTTCCATGAATTTCCGATTCCTGTACAAATATGTAATTTTCTCTAGTACCTGACTTGACTTTTTTGTTTATCATAAATAATTCTTTAAAAAATAATGATTATAAATACGGATGCTAATTTAAGTTAATTCAGTTAACTTTGAAAGTTAATTATTCCGGTTTTTAATCACATTATTTCGTTAGTATTATATAGATATGAGCTTCCTCTTTTTTTTAATTTCTATATTTTTCTAACTTATAAACTATATTACACACAAGTAAAAGAGGGCTGTCTGCCTTAAAAAATCTTATAAACTTAGAGTCCTTGTTAGCAATTAAACAATTTAGCAATTTAGCAATTAAACATTTAAGCAATTAAGACAATTAAACAATTAAACAATTAAATCATGAAATTAAAAACAAAAAGCATATGGAATTTTATCAAAGATGTATTTGATAAATTTATAGATGATAAAGCCCCCAAATTAGGAGCAGCTCTTTCATTTTATACTATTTTTTCCCTCGCACCATTATTAATAATAGCTATTTCAGTTGCCGGTTCCATCTTTGGAAGAAAAGCTGCAAGAGGGGAGATTGTAGGCCAAATAAGATCGCTTATTGGTGATGAAGGTGCCAGAGTCGTTCAGACCGCTTTAAAAAATGCTCATCTTGGACATGAAAGCGGGATTGCATTAATTATAAGTATTGTTACTTTAATTATTGCTTCAACTATTGTTTTTGTTGATCTACAGGAATCTCTCGATATGGTTTGGAAAGTTAAACCAAAACCTGGTAGAAGTATGATTAAAGGTCTTTTAAAAGATAGGATAAGATCTTTTACTGTTGTGATGGGTACAGGTTTTATTTTATTAGTTTCTCTTATCTCCAGCGCTGTTATATCAGCGTTAAATAATTACATCAGCGAACAATTTTTTGCTCTGCCTGTATATTATCTGCAAATTTCTAACCTCTTAGTTTCACTGTTTATAGTCTTCCTTCTTTTTATGATGATATTTAAATTCTTACCCGATGTAAATATTGAATGGAGGCATGTTTGGGTAGGTGCTTTGGTTACTGCCGCCCTATTTGTTCTAGGGAAATATCTTATTGGCCTTTATCTTGGTACTAGTTCTTTGAGCTCTACTTATGGAGCAGCCGGATCTTTAGTTATTCTTCTTTTATGGGTTTATTATTCAACTCAAATATTTTTTTTAGGTGCGGAATTTACTCAGGTCTATGTCGAAAAATATGGTGAAGGGATTAGACCTTCAAGAAAATTTATGAAATACCATGACCAAACTGCTGCCGTTGAACCAGTTGATAAGGTAAATAAAAGCTAATCGATTGGAAGTCCCTCCAGTTTCATAATTTTGAGAGCATTTGTCGTTGGACTTGGACCCGGAATTATCTTGTATTTGAATATCATTTTGTCTCCGGTTATTTCTTCTTTAAAATGATAATTTGTTGCGTATGGTGTTTCTTTCTCCAATCTGATTAGTTCCAGGTCATGTGTGGATATTATCCCCGCACAGTTTTTTCCTGCAATTGACTTTATATATGAACGGCTTCCGATTAACCTTTCATAGTTATTTGTCCCCTTAAATATTTCATCAATAAGAAAAAATACCGGAATATCATCTTTATTTATCTCATCTAATAGTTTTTTAAGCCTTCTTACTTCTGCATAAAAATATGATATACCGTCTACAACTGAATCGGTTATATTTATTGATGTGAATATTCTAAAAAGATCTGTTTTTAATTCCTCTGCATTTACTACACTGCCTGCAAAAGCTAATGCTAGATTCAAACCTATTGTTTTTAAAAAAGTACTCTTCCCGGACATATTGGAACCCGTTATTATGATCACTTCTCCTTTTCTCTTTATTCTGAAATCATTAGAAATATTTTTTTGAAAGGGAATTAATGGATGTCCTATATTCCTGGTTTCTAATATATTTCCTGTTTCACTTGATAAGCTTTTGATTTGTGGAAATGTATAGTTTGGGTTTAAATAAGCAAAATTTGATATTGATATTAAAGCTTCAAGCTCATACCATTTATCTAGCCACTCAGGTAACTGTATTGCTAATTTAGATTTAATCCTTTCAAATTTATAAGCCTGGAAAAAATCCCACGGGAATGAAATATTTAATAAAATTCTTATTAACGGATTTTTTTGGATACTGAAAATAAAAACAAGCCTATCGATTTTGTTGAAATATGTCGAAGGAGCTCGTTCTTTGGTTATAAAAGGAGAACAGAAGCTTTTCAAATTTAGATTGTTCCCGTACCTATATTCTTCAAGAAATTTTAAAATCTCATAAAATTCTTCGATGTCATCTTTTAATTCTTGAGACTTGTCAAAAGTTTCTTTAACATATTTTGAGTTAATATAGTAAGTAAAAAGCAGTAGTAACAAAGTGATTGGCCATATCGAATTTATTATCCCGAATATGCCTAATATAATAAATAATATATTTACAGAAATGATAATAGAATATTGAAGTAATGCCTTTTTTAATTTTATTAAGTTAGATTCTTCTGTCAACCATTTCAGCATCTGTTTTCCATGCAGCTCTTTTCGGGTTACCAAATTTGAATTTAAGATTAGCTTTTGACGGAACTTTGTTAATGGAATTAGCTCTTTAATAATTCTCTGACGGTATAATAAATCATCATAAGAAGGGGAGAGGGCAGTCAACCATTTTAATAGCCTTAAACTTCCTTCTTTGGTAAGTGATGAATCCATTAACCGGTGAATAGAATACTCTCCGGAAATGTTTAGATCGAATTCGAAAGGATGCTGCGTATTCGCTCTTTCATTTCTCCTTAACGGCAGATTTTCCCAATCGATTTTTACCCTTGCAAGATTTGTTTGCTTTATCCCTATCCATATTCTATGTTTTTTTAACCCCTTGTCAATTTTATTGTGAAACATCGTTAAAATACCTAAACATATCAAAAAGACAGCAGTAATTATAATAACAGTCAATGTGCTCAAATAAAAAAACGAGATGAAAAAAGCTATTAAGCCCGTTAAAAGAACAACTGCCTTTACAGATCCTAAGTTTCTGCTTTTTGATTCTAATTTATCTAATCTTTTTTGAAATCTCCTAACTTCATTCTCAATTTCCTGAAAACGCGATGTTTGTAAGCTCATCCTATTAAATTAAAATATGTAAAAATTTGTCATCTAAAATAAAGATTTATTTTTTCAGAATATTATTTTTATTCAATGTAACTCGAAATTCCATTTCGAGTAAATAGAGGAGAAGTAGTAAATGAAAATTAGCGAAACAGAGTTTCGCGTTACAAATAAAAAACCCGGCTTTTTAAGATAAGCCGGGTTAAAAAAGATTCAGTTCCGTTTAGTCACAAATAATGAATATACTAATTCATTTTCCGTGAAAATCTGTGAAATCTGCGTCTTACTTCATTAGTACCATTTTCTTAGTTTGTCTAAATGAGCCTGAGCCTCCAACTGCCTGAGCTTCAATTGTATAGAAGTATATACCGGATGACAATTGAACTCCATTACTGTTGGTGCTGAAACTTACTTCATGATTACCGGTTGGCTGTTCGGAATTAACAAGTACCTTAATTAACTGACCGGTTATATTGTAAACTGAAATCTTAACATTGCTTTCAAAAGGAATTGCATATTTAATCGTTGTTGACGGGTTGAACGGATTTGGATAATTCTGGAATAAAGAATATTCCTTTGGTCCCGCAACAAAAGTAACTTCAACTTCTTTTGAATACTTAAATGAGCCGTCAAGATCAATTTGTTTCAATCTGTAAACAGCTTTATCTGAATTCAATCCGCTAACATCATCTTTGAAAGAATATTTAGAGAATTGACTTACAGTTCCGTTACCTTTTACAAAACCAACACTCTGCCAGGTATTTGAAGTCTTTCTCTCAACCTGGAATCCGTTATTATTGGTTTCGGTAGCAGTTTCCCATTTAAGTGTCACACCTTCTGTACCTGAAGTAGCATTAAAGGAAGTAAGTTCTACAGGTACGGTGCTCCCTAAAGCTTTCATGGCTTCAGAAATTATACCGATAGTGTATTTGGCATTGTGAACACCCATACTCTTATCTTCTGATACGAAGTAATAAGTATAGATACCTTTTATAACATTTGGTTTATCTTTAATTTTTAATGAATCAGCCATTCTGCTGACAACTGCTCCGCTTGCATCTTTTGGCAATAATGCTGCAAGATTAGCAAGCATTCCTTTAACTTCTGTCTGAATACCTTCAACTTTTCCATTCTGATCAAGGTCAGAACTTGCCTGAATATCATCAAATGATGTAATCGGACCGTGGCATGGTACGCAGCCTGAAACGATATCTTTATCTGCTCCGCCGGTTGTATCAACCAAACTGAACTCATGGTTTGGAGTATCAGCTGAACCGCGTAATGCCATATGACAGGTAACGCATGCGTCTTTAACTGAACCATGTGTCATTAAACCATCGAGTGTTGTGTTTCCGTAATTATAAGCATTTCTACCAACATACATATCAGCCTGTGGACCATGATGTGGGCCATAGCGATCTGTAAAACCATAATAAGGAGGTTTATTTGTGATAGTAGTGGTTATGTCTTTACGCGATTGATGGCATGTCATACATAATTGACCGTTACCACCTTCAGTTACACTGTAACCGTTTGCCAATTTTACAGGAACTATTCTTAAACCAGGATTACCATCGCTAACCACATGAGCTTCGTGGCATACTGCGCATGAAATCGGCACATCTCCATCTGCATTAGTCCATTGTGGAGATGCTGGATTTTTTGAATATTTGTAATATGCCTGACCACTATGGCAAGGGAAACATCCGGTTTGAGCGGTATGTTCACCATTCGGCAATCTTCCATGTGCCGATGCATTATAAAAATGTCCAACCATATGGTGTGTCGGAGCATCATGACACTGGTTGCACACACCTGCATCAAGACTTTTGCTAATAAAATCCGGACTTCCGAAGTTAGCTAAATGTTGTGAAGCCGGTCCATGGCAGCTTTCACAGCCTATAAAAGCAACTCTTGCTACTTTTGCATTTTTTGGATCAGTAGTTAACTGATTCCATGCTGTCATATCATTTGTCGGAATTAAATATGAAGTTCCGCTTTTTGTAAAAGTTTTATACCAGGTAGTATCAAAACCGCTTTGGTGAGCCTCATATCCATAATTTCCGTTATTAACCAAAGGAGACCAGCCGGTAGTATGGCATTTAATGCAACTAGGACCATAAGTTCCTTTGAAAGTCCCATTAACATTTGCAGCCTCTAACTGTCCGGTTATGCCTTCCTGAAAGATTTTTGCATGTGCACTTTCTTTCCATTTAGGTACAACTGTTTGCCATTCTCTTCCTGAAGTAGCATTATGACAGAGACAGCCAAGTACTTCGCCGTCTTTATAACCGAGATATGTGGCAGCTAAAATTGTATCCAATGCAAAAGCACCTCCGTTAACTTCTACCTTAACTATATAGTGGCCTATTGAATCAGGAACGAAGGTAACTTTTTGATCTGAAGTGCTGCTCAGTGTAGTAGTAGAATTTGCAGGCTGGGAAACAAGAGTCCATGTTATTGATGTAACTCCTCCTGCTGTATCTGCAGCTAAATAAACTTTCATTCCTCTACCTACAGTCTGTAATCCACTGTAAATCGGAAATGTATTTGCGGGCATCGTTCCCAGGGTACCCGATGTTTGTGCGTCTCTTTTAAGTTTTACTGTTTGAGCTGAAGTTTCGCCCAACGTAAAGAAAAACAGAAGCAAAAAAGTACAAAAAAATGTAACGTATTTCATAAAAGCCCCATAATTAATAATTAGTTCGCCAATCTAGAGCAAATTCCGTTCCTATTTAAAAATTGTGATATATATCAATTTTATGTATATATATTTAGTAGTTATAAATCTAGTTTCTAAAACCAAAGAATCTATATAGGATTTTATTATAATTGAGAGAAATTAGGTACTAACTGTTGAATATTTAATCTCTTTGTATAGTAATTCTTTTAATATTATTTTTTATGATAAAATAAATTTTGACTTCAAATAGGTGGAACCTTTGAATAATACATATAAATCAGCCGGTGTTGATATTGAAGCCGGAGATGAAACTATTAAAAAAATTAAAAATTTTGCTAAATCTACTTTTAATAAGAGTGTTTTATCCGATATTGGCCTGTTCGGTGCATTTTATGAATTGGATATTTCCAAATATAAGAACCCGGTCCTGGTCTCAAGTGTTGACGGCGTAGGAACCAAATTAAAAATTGCATTCAGTATGAATAAGCATGATACTGTTGGGCAGGACCTGGTAAATCACTGTGTTAATGATATTGCCGTCTGCGGTGCCAAACCTTTATATTTTTTAGATTATCTCGCATTTGGCAAATTATTCCCCGATAAAGCTGCTAAAATAATTGAAGGCTTTTCGATTGCCTGTAAACAAAATGAATGCGCTTTAATCGGCGGAGAAACTGCCGAGATGCCCGGTTTATATGATGAGAATGAATATGATATATCAGGTACCATTATCGGCATCATTGAGAAAAATAATATTATTGATGGCAAAGAGATAAAAAAGGGAGATTTATTATACGGGTTTTCATCTAACGGTCTTCATACAAACGGTTATTCACTAGCCAGAAAAATACTTCTCAATAAATTTAAACTCGATTCAAATTTCGATGAAATTACGCATACACTTGGTGAAGAGCTTTTAAGAATTCATAAATCATATTTGAAGCTTATCACAAATCTTTCTTCAAAAATTAAAATAAAAGGTTTTTCACACATCACAGGCGGGGGTATAATTGGAAATACTAAAAGAATTCTGCCTGAAGGACTAAATCTTAAGATTAACTGGTCAGCCTGGGAGATTCCATTTATCTTTAATTTAATTCAAAAAACCGGACAGATAAGCGATGAAGAAATGAGATCTGTTTTTAATCTTGGTATCGGTCTCATAGCCATTATTTCAAAAGATGATAAAGGTAAACTCGAAAAGGTGTTGGGAGAATTAAAAGAGGATGCTTACTTTATCGGTGAAGTCGAATAATTCTGTGTGAGCAATATAGAAAAACCATCTATCTAACCGGAAAATGCACTGTCATTTCTGCAATCTCATCAAATTGTTAGTAACATTAGTTGTGAATATACCCTTGTCAAGGAAATTTATTTAAGAGGGAAGATAAGATAAAGTTCCAAAATTCTTTTCGAATCAATTGATCTTTTGATGTTCTTATATCTTTATTACCGGTTTTATTTACTTGATTCAAAAAAGGATAATTTTTCTTTCCTATTAACTGCCGAGTACATTCTTTTAATTATCGAACAAAATTTAATAAATTTTAGTGTTTTCATAAGTAATTCTAATTAAATGAATTACGGCATACTTATTGCTATAATTGAAGTTGAGGTCATATGAAGGTTGTGTCAAAAATAAACATCAAAAAATTAGAAGGTTTCAAAAACAAAGTAAAGATATAATAACTCAGTTATGAGAAATGTTCTTTGATTGTGTATCCTAAAAAATAATTTTAACTCTTAGTTCAAAAAAAAACAAAAGAGGACTTCTATGCAAACAGGACAAAATATCTTGTTAGGGGAAGATGATTTAATTACTGCTAAAACAATAAAAGTATTCATTGAAAAAAATGATTCAAAAGTAATTAAAATAGTTGAAACGGGAGAAGAATTAATCACTTCAGCCTTATACGAATATCCTTCAATGATTATTACCGATATTTCCCTTAAAGGTCAGTTAGACGGAATAGAAGCGATGGCCCGTATTTCTGAGATTATGGATATCCCCTATATTTTTATTACTGGTTTTACCGATTATATTTCTTTGATCAAAAGTTACAATTTGCATCCCTTTAGAATCTTTACCAAACCTTTTGATTTAAATTTATTAATCAAAGCCGTTAAAGATGCATTTAGAACTTACTCGGAAATCCCAAGCTACTACGTAGGATAGATCACACGCTGGAATTCAAACAGAAATAGGAATGAAACCTCTAATCTAAATTAAGTATAACTCCAAGGTAACTCCAAGATAATTCCGAGATAAATCCAAGGTAGCTCAAGGTATATCCCAAACTAAATCCCTGATAACCTTAAAGAAACTCTTCTGCTCCCCCCAATCACACCGGTCCCATCATACCATTATTCCATTCTCCACCATTCCATTACTCCAAAATTCCACTCTTCAATGACCATTGAATGACATTGGAGTGACTCCAACTTTCCATCATCCTAATCCTGCCTCTTCCAAGATTTTTTCCGCTTCGTAATTGAATCCCAATTGATTAACGTTTATTTTTATAGTCTGAAATAAATTATTTTCTTTCAATTAACAAGAAATGATTTCTTAATTCACTGAAATGGAGTAGACATGTCTAAAAAAATTCAAGAATTACTTGGTGCGGATGCTGAATCGCTTTTGACTTACAAAGCTAAGTTTCCTAAAGAACAATTACATCTTCCGGGATCTGATTTTATTGATAGAATATTTTCACAGACCGATAGGAATATAAATGTATTAAAAAATCTGCAGTGGATAATTTCCTCCGGACGATTAGCCGGAACCGGTTATGTATCAATACTTCCGGTAGATCAGGGTATCGAACATAGTGCAGGAGCTTCCTTTGCGCCTAATCCTCAATATTTCGATCCTGAAAATATTATTAAACTAGCCATTGAAGGAGGATGTAACGCTGTTGCATCAACTCTGGGTGTTTTGGGAATGTGTTCAAGAAAATATGCACACAAAATTCCTTTCATTATGAAAATCAATCATAATGAACTTTTAACCTATCCCAATAAATTTGATCAAATAATGTTTGCCAATGTTGAACAGGCTTACGATATGGGTGCCGCTGCAGTAGGGGCTACCATATATTTCGGATCCGAAGAAAGCGCAAGACAGATTATTGAAGTCAGCGAGGCATTTCAATATGCTCACGAACTAGGTCTCGCTACCATCTTATGGTGCTATCTAAGGAATTCCGAATTCAAAAAAGATAAAGATTATCACGTTGCTGCTGATCTTACCGGACAGGCAAACCACCTGGGGGTTACAATTGAAGCCGATATTATCAAACAAAAACTGCCTGAAAACAACGGCGGGTTCAATGCTATAAAATTTGGTAAGACTAATAAAAAAGTTTATACCGATTTATCTACAGATCATCCAATCGATCTTTGCAGATACCAGGTTATCAATAATTATATGGGAAGAGCTGGATTGATTAACAGCGGCGGCGCTTCAGGTGACAATGATTTTGCCGAAGCTGCTAAAACAGCAGTTATTAATAAACGAGCCGGAGGTATGGGTTTAATTTCAGGAAGAAAAGCTTTCCAGAGACCAATGGAAGAAGGAGTCAAACTCCTTAACACCATTCAGGACGTTTACCTTGACAAAGAAATAACGATAGCTTAAACCTTTATTTTAAGGGGGCTGTCTAAAATGTTATTCTGAAGGAGTCTTTGACTGAAGAATCTCAATTTTTAATCGAATTTTGAGATTCTTCGCTACCTGTCAGAATGACAATTTTACTTTTCGCTCAGCCCTCTTTCTAAAATTCTAACTATCTTAAAATATAATCTAAGGCTTGTTCTTTAGTAGATAATCAGCAATCTTACCCAATTCCTTTACTTCGATATTCCCGAATGAAGGCATCATAGTATTTGGATAATCCTTCTGATATTGCTGAAAACGGGAAGAAGACATGAATGAAGAAGGGTTCCTAAAGTAATTTATTAATTTATCCCTGCTCCAATTTTGAGATATATTTTGTATTGCCGGACCCATTTTTGTACCTGATAGATCAGAGCCATGACAATTTACACATCCTAATCTGGAAATTAATTCCTCTCCAGTAGCATTCTGTGACGCCATTCCTGTTTGCGGCATAGGATTATTTACCGTTGTATTTGTTTCTTGTTTACTCTCTTGTGTTGCTCTTTCAAGTAAAAATAAAAGCACAAACAATACTAAAAAAGCTGCTACCCATATTTGAGGTTTTGTCATTGCTATCCGGATTTTAGTTCTTCAATATTCATTACAAATTTGCCACCCCAAAATAAGGAATTACAACGATATTATTAAATAAACCCATAACAATTTTTCCCACAAATGTTGGTAATAATTTTTTTAATTGACAATAACTTTATAGCTCTTAAAAAATTTCGATTTTTATAATTAGAACTTCCTCCTGAGTAATTTTTCTATTGTCTTAGCTCCAGAGGAGCGAAATATTATTAAAAACAGAATGACCCCCAAAGATATCCGCACTCTATTGGAGTGCTATAGCTCCTTCTGCCGTAGGTGCTCTTGCAGTCAATGTTCCTTTTAAAAGAGCCAAATCAAATACTATATCCTCCTTTGCAGAACCGGTAATCGGTTATAGTCTGATTTGAAGAATAATTAGATTTCCATGTTAAAGCCAAAATTACAGCACAAATTATTAATCCAAATGCAATTATTATTGAAGGTATAATTATTCTATTTCCATTCATATCAATTTATTATTATTATAGATTAAACGATAAAACAACATACAACAAACGATGGACAATTAAACAATTAAGCGATTAAGCAATTTATCGTTTTACGATCAATGAATAAAACTATGAGGACATGAATTTATAATGAATAAACCTAATAAGTTGATTAACGAAAAAAGTCCATACCTTCTCCAGCATGCACATAATCCCGTTGATTGGTATCCATGGAGCGAAGAAGCATTCAATAAAGCAAAAAATGAAGATAAACCTGTTTTTCTTTCAATTGGTTATTCCACGTGTCATTGGTGTCACGTAATGGAAAAAGAATCATTTGAAGATAATGAAGTTGCAGATTTAATGAATGAGTTTTTCGTTTCTATAAAAGTAGATAGAGAAGAACGCCCTGATATAGATGGAATTTATATGACCGTTTGTCAATTATTAACGGGCAGCGGGGGATGGCCTTTAACAATTATCATGACTCCCGATAAACAACCCTTCTTTGCAGGGACTTACTTTCCAAAGGAAGAAAGATTCGGAAGAATTGGAATGCTTAGCCTTACAAGAGGAATTAATAATGTCTGGAAGAATAAAAGAGATGATATATCTAAATCTATTGAACAAATTTCTGCAGCTCTTAATTCGGAACTCAAACAAGCCGGTAAAGAATTGAATGAAGGGACTCTGGATAATGCATTCAATAATTTTTTTAACCGGTTTGATAGGGAAAGTGGCGGATTCGGAACTGCACCTAAGTTCCCAACTCCTCATAATATTCTTTTCCTGCTTAGATACTGGAAAAGAAGAAATGCTAAAGATGCTTTGGAAATGGCTGAAAAAACTTTAATCGAAATGTATAAAGGAGGTATTTATGATCATGTAGGATTCGGATTCCATAGGTATTCAACCGATAAAGACTGGCTAGTTCCTCATTTTGAAAAAATGCTTTATGATCAGGCATTACTGGTATTGGCTTACACCGAAGCCTACCAGGCGGCAAAAAAGGATATTTATAAAGAAGCAGCACTAGAAATACTGGATTATGTCTCAAGGGACATGACCTTACCAGCTGGTGCTTTTTATTCCGCAGAGGATGCCGATAGTGAGGGAATTGAAGGTAAGTTCTATTTATGGAAAACAGAAGAGATTGAAAATATTCTGGGTAAAGATGAATCAGATTTATTTGTTAAAATCTATAACGTTAAAAGAGAAGGGAACTGGCATGACCCTGTACATGATGAAAATAGAGGAACAAATATTCTGCACCTTGAAAAGAATATAAATGCAATAGCAGAAGAATTAAAATTAGATGAAAAAAAACTGAGGTATGCATTAAAAACAATGAAAGAAAACTTGTTCCAAAAACGGGAAGAAAGAATACATCCGTTTAAGGATACCAAAATACTTACTGATTGGAACGGGCTCATGATATCTGCATTTGCTAAAGCTGCACAGGTATTTGATAAAAATGAATATTGTGAAGCAGCAGAAAAAGCAGTCTATTTTATATTGAAAAATTTAGTTAATGATGAAGGTAGATTGCTGCATCGGTTTAAGGATGGTGAATCAGGTATACTTGCAAATGCCGACGATTATGCATTTTTTATTGCCGGTCTGCTTGATCTTTATGAAACAGGATTTAATTCAAGTTATTTAAAAACAGCAATCGATTTAAACAGTGATTTTATAAAATATTTTTGGGATGAAGAGGGAGGAGGCTTTTATTTTACTCCGTATGACGGTGAAAAATTACTTATTCGTCAAAAAGAGATTTACGACGGTGCAGTTCCTTCTGGTAATTCGGTTGAAGCATTAAACCTATTAAGGATTGGAAGAATTACCGGGAATACCGATTATGAAAAAAAAGCTTCCACTATATTTAAAACTTTCTCAGGAATAATTGAAAATTCACCTCAGGCTTTTACTCAAACACTGGTTGCACTCGATTTTGCGTTAGGCCCTTCAAAAGAAATTATAATTTCCGGTCCGAAAAGATCTCCCGTTACCAAAGAAATGTTAAAAACAATCAGAGAAAAATATATTCCAAATAAAGTAGTTATTTTAAGCGCCGAACAAAAAGTCCAGATGGAAATCATTTCACCCTTATTAAAAGAATACACCCCTCAAGATAATAAAACTATAGTATACATCTGTGAAAACTACAAATGCAACATGCCCATCACCACCCTGGAAGACCTAGCCGAAGAAATTAACCATTAAGACACTAAGAAATTATGAAATGATTTACCTTAAATATAAATATATCTAATCTTAATAACTTAAGTTACGCAAACATTGTCATTCTGAACGAAACGAAGTGGAGTGAAGAATCTCATACCTTAAATTTTGAACAATTTTATACCTTTTATTTATCTTTATTTTAAAATATATAGACTTGCGTAACTTCACTTAATAAGTAAAGATGTCATCTTTCAAAGGCCTGAATCAACACACAAATGTGTTCTCCCTGTTTGAACTTTGAATTTTATTTATTGGTGCTTATTTGTTTTTTGTCATTTGTCAATTGTAATTTGACAACCTTCCCGTCTTCGCATTTCCTTAGTGCAAACTTAGTGTCCCTTAGTGTCTTAGTGGTAAAGCCTCCCCCCAAGCATCTCCAGCTCCTCTTTCAGCCCTTCCGGCAGCTTATCCCCAAATATTTTAAAGTACTCCTTAATATCCTCTACCTCTGCTTTCCAATTGTCTTTGTCAATTGAGAATAACATCTCCATTTCATTCTCAGATATATCGAGCCCGGAAATATCAATCGCACCTTTTGCCGGAACATATCCAATCTCTGACCTAACTGCGTTACTATCATTATTTTCTGTCCTCTCAAAAATCCATTTCAATACCCTTATGTTTTCTCCAAACCCCGGCCAGATAAAATTCCCGTTCTCATCTTTCCTAAACCAATTTACATAAAATATCTTAGGCAATTTTTCAGACGATGATTCTTTGCCGATATTGAGCCAGTGAGCAAAATAATCACCCATATTGTATCCGCAGAATGGCAGCATTGCAAAAGGATCATGCCGTATTTTTCCAACTACTCCATCTGCCGCAGCAGTCCTCTCCGAAGATACAATAGAACCAAGAAATGTTCCATGCTGCCAGTTGAATGCTTCATATACTAATGGAATTGTATCCTCTCTTCTTCCTCCAAATAAAATAGCTGAAATTGGAACCCCTTTGGGATTTTCCCAATCAGGGTCAATAACAGGGCATTGGCTTGCCGGTATCGTATATCTTGAATTTGGATGAGCCGCTTTTTCTTTACTTTCCGGTGTCCATTTATGCCCGAGCCAATTCTTAAGTTTCTTAGGTAAATTATCCGTCATTCCTTCCCACCAGACATCACCCTCCGGGCTTAAAGCAACATTCGTAAATATAGAATTTTTCTCCATTGTATGCATTGCATTAGGATTTGTTTCATATGAAGTTCCCGGGGCTACTCCAAAAAATCCCGCTTCAGGATTAATAGCGTAAAGCCTTCCGTCATTACCGAATTTCATCCATGCTATATCATCACCCACGGTTTCAACTTTCCAACCCGGCAAAGTGGGCTGCAGCATTGCTAAATTGGTTTTCCCGCATGCACTCGGAAATGCTCCTGCTATATATTTTTTCTTCCCTTCAGGATTTGTTATGGCTAATATCAGCATATGTTCTGCAAGCCACATCTCTTCTTTTGCCATAAAAGATGCAATTCTTAATGCAAAACATTTTTTACCTAATAATGCGTTCCCCCCGTAACCGCTTCCAAATGACCAGATAGTCCTTTCTTCCGGAAAATGTACTATATATTTGTTATCATCGTTGCATGGCCATGGAACATCAGTATCGCCCTCCTCCAGAGGAACACCCACTGAATGAAGGCAATGTACAAATTCTTTTTTCCCGAGTACATTTAAAACTTCTTGTCCGATCCTCGTCATAATTCTCATATTACAAACTACATAAGCGGAATCAGTAATTTCAACTCCTATATGAGATATATTTGAACCAAGAGGACCCATGCTGAAAGGAATAACATACATAGTCCTGCCCTTCATACAACCGATAAACAATACTTCCAATATCCCTTTCATTTTTATAGGATCTTCCCAATTATTCGTAGGACCGGCATCTTCCTTGTTCTTACTGCAGATAAATGTCCTGTCCTCAACTCTCGCCACATCAGATGGATCCGATAGGGCTGCAAAACTATTGGGACGTTTGTTCTCGTTTAATCTGACAAATGTCCCCTTATTGACTAATTGCTCTGTTAGTTTATCATATTCTTCATCTGAACCGTCACACCAATAAACATTATCCGGTTTGCACATTTCAGCAACTTCATTTACCCATTGAATTAATTTATTGTTTTCAGTTATAATTTCAGGCATAATTATCCTTAAAGAATTAAATTTATGAGCTGAACTTCACTTTGTGTAAGCAGGCATTTTGTGCCTGCACAACCAGAGTTTATTTCAGTATGCAGATGTGAAGCATAACTAAAAAGATTACCAAAGTCCGTACTAATCAGGGCTGAGGAAAAGATGATTATTTTTAGTAATTATACCTTTTTAAGCAAGCTCATTCAAATATTAAAAAAAATGTAAGTATTTTTATCGAAGAGATAAAATTATTTTATTTATTAAAATTACGCACACATAATCATTCTGAACGAAACGTAGTGGAGTAGAATCTACTAATTCAGTTATTCAGCTTTTTAATAAAATTCTCTTCACTCTTTCAAATTATCCTGCGTAACATCAATTATTAACTGAAGTCAGTCAAAGTTGTCATTCTGAACGGAACGAAGTGGAGTGAAGAATCTCAAAAGTTTTATTTATGCAATTCTGGAATAATTCTTCTCACTCTTTTCATAAAAATTTTCATTTTCCGTAACTTCAGTTATCAAGTATTTAAAAATAACTAAAATTAAAAGAGCATTCAATTTGATTCTTTTTTACAATAATAAAATTTTTTGCGGTAAATTATTGTGATAGAAAAACTTCTACGAAAATTAGGCAATAAAACCATTAAGTTTTTTCAGGAGTTCGGTCAGGTAGCAAATCTATTTTGGGGAATTATTAAAAGTTTCGCTTTAATTCCGAAAAGCAGAAAAATCATCTTCTACCAGATGGAGCATATAGGAGTTAACTCACTTCCGCTTGTTCTCATAATTGCGATATTTACAGGTGCAGTTGCAGCATGGCAGGCTGCTTATCAGCTTAAAGGTCTGGCCCCATTATCTTTTTTAGGAGGTGCTACAAGTAGAGCTATAATCACTGAGCTCGGTCCGGTTTTAACAGGTATAGTAATCGCCGGAAGAGTCGGTGCTTCTATTGCTGCTGAATTAGGAACAATGAAAGTGACCGAACAAATCGATGCACTCGAAACTATGGCTATAAACCCTGTAAGATATCTTGCTATGCCAAGATTTCTCGCTTCGGTTTTAATGATGCCCGTACTCGTGATATTTGCAAATTCTATCGCCGTTTTCGGTGCATTTATTGTATCAAATTATTTTCTTGGTGTCTCTTTTGATGTCTTCTTTCAATCCGTAAAAAGGTTCTTTGTTTTTTCTGATTTAATAGCCGGACTGGTTAAAACAGTCTTTTTCGGAGGTGTTACCGCTCTTCTCGGATGCCATATAGGTTTTAGAACTGAAGGCGGAGCAGAAGGAGTCGGATTATCAACAATTAGATCATTCGTTATGTCTGCTGCATTAATTCTGATTTTGGATTATTTATTATGGATGCTGTTGTTTTAACTTCTATTGAGTACTGAAAACCAAGCATACATTGTCATTCTGAACGGAATGAAGTGGAGTGCCTGTCCCGCTTTTTGCGGGGAAGAATCTCATTGCTTAAATTTTGCTTGATTTTAATATATTTCTATAACTTTTATTATAAACTATTCATCTTGCGTAAATGAACGAATTCCAGTTAATTATGCTTGTTGTTGTATCTGCGTTGGTTAGTTCTTTCGGAACAATCATTGGTTTCGGAGGTGGCGTATTTATGATTCCTATTCTGGTTATTATTTTTAATATACCCATTAACATTGCTGTTGGTTCTGTTATATTTGCATTATTTCCTGCAGCTATAATTTCATCTTATTTCAATATAAAAGATAAAAAAGTCGATTACCAAGCCGCTATCGTTCTTGAAATTCCTACTATGGTTGGAACTGTTATAGGCGCACTGCTTACTAAAATACTTCCCCTGAAAATGGTTGAAATCGGTTTTTCCTTAATTATATGCATGGTAGGAATTTTTAATATTAAAAACGCTGAACCTGTTAAACATGTCGATAGAAAAGATTCCTTCTTTTATAAATTAAATTCAATCGGACCTGGCATCCTTAAGCGTTCCAAATACGGCGCTTATAAAATCAGTTTTTTATTAAGCGGATTATTCGGATTAACCTCCGGAATAATAGCAGGTTTTTTAGGGATAGGGGGAGGGTTTATGAAAACTCCTATTATGGTTAATGTGTTCAATCTGCACCCAATAATTGCAACTTCTACTGCACTTTTCATGATTATGTTTACAAGCCTTACTGGTTCTATTAGCCATTATCTGCTTGGCAATATCCACTTCAGATATGCTGCTCCGATAGTCATCGGATTTATAATAGGTGCTTTTGCCGGTAACTTCTGGGGTATAAAAATAAAAGGAAAAACAATAAAAATTTTTATCGGCCTAGGATTAATCCTAGCCGCCCTTTCAATATTAATTTATTCCATCATAAATATCTAAAAATTAAACAGCTCCAAAAGATGACATCTTTATAAAAAAGATAAGTATTCCATTATTCAAGAATTATAAATATAACAAGTCTTATTAAAAAGTACCAAAGAGTCATCTTTCCATCCCTTTTTAAAAACAGCATGAGTATTGGCTGAAAACCATTATAAAGCTTTGAAATTTCGAATTTTTAGTATTGTTATTTATTTGTTATTTGTATTTTGCAATTTGTAATTTCAAAAAAATCTATCTCCTCAATACTTTCAACACTCTTCGGATTCCCAATAATAGTGATCCTATCTCCACTTTTTAACACGGTATCTCCCTTAGGAATAATGATATTGTCTTCTCTGCTGATCATTGCAACGAGTGTATCTTCCGGGAGTGATATTTCCCTTAATGCTTTTTCAAGTAATCCGGATGTTTTATCACTTCCGTTTATTACTAATGACAAAAATCTTTCATTATGAAGCAGAGTCTCTTTTAATTCCTGCTCACTATTTGCTTTATACCAGTCCTTCATAAAATCATCATCATCAACTCTCCCTGCTATTTGCGCTAAAATTCGCAAATGCTGGGAAGGATTATTTTCCGGACTGATAAGAAAAAATATCGCATTAACTATCTGAACTTCTTCTTCTTCCTGAGTCAAAGGATTGTAAACCTTAATATTCACACCGGTCTTAGAACGTACTAAAACCATGATGGCTTTATCAATTCCTTCTGATCTGAAATGAGGCAATGCAACTCCATGAGTAACCGGTGTAGCTCCGATTCTTGTCCCATCCATTATTTGAGTTGCAATTTCCTCAGGCCTGAAAGGAAGATGCTTTGATAAAAGTTTTGAAATATCTCGTACTACTTCTTCGAATTCCATCTTACCGCTTAAATCTACAATATGGCTGTTGGTTACAATTTCATCAAACGGATCATCCTTTCGCAATCCTTTTTCTTTCAATATTCCTCTTAATTCGCTGTCAAGGGCATCATAACGCTGATGTCCAAGCCTTTCAAATACATGATAAATTGCCCCGCTTCTTTTAACTTTACTTTTAGCATAATATTCAAACCAAACAAATCCGATTAAGATTAAACCTGTAGAAAATAAAATAGGTACCCATCCCATTTCAAATATTAAAACCAGGGGAGCAAAAATTCCGATAATCTGCATCCAGGGATAAAATGGAGATTTATATCCCGGATCGTAAGATTGAATCCTGCTTTCTCTCATAACTATTACAGCTAAACTCGATAAGGCAAACATTAAAAGCTGAAATGCACTTGCCAGTTTTGCTATTCTTGCGGGATTAAATACCAGGATTGCTATTATGATGACACCAACAGTAAGAATAATTGAAATAAACGGAATTCTGCTTTTATTAAGTTTTCTTAAATATCTTGGTAAAATATGGTCCCGGCTCATTGCAAGGGGATATCTGGATGCACTTAATGTACCTGCATTGGAGACAGAAATAAAAGCAAACAAAGCTGCTATAGAAAGAAGAATAGTGCCTATCTTCCCAAATATAATATTCGCAGTTGAAGCGACTGGTGTCAAATTTCCTTTCAATTCTTCCATCGGGAGAACTCCAACCATTATTGTAGTTCCTAATGCATAAATTATTAAAGTTGTAATTATCGATAGAATTACTCCAAGTGGTATATTCCTCTCAGGATTTTGAACTTCTTCTGAAAGACTGGCAACTTTTGTTAAACCTACATAACTAACAAATACCAACCCGGCAGTTGAAAGAATTGAATTAAATTCTACATCAAAAAAACCTTTAAAATGTTCCCTATTTATTTCAGGAATTCCACCTGCTATAAAAATGGTAAGAAGTATAAGAAGGCTGAAAACCAAAACCGTTTGAAAATTTCCGCTTTTCTTCGTCCCGAATAAATTAATAGCTCCTAATAAAACAGCAATCCCGATTGAAATTGGTATAATCGGAAGGTTAGGGAAAAAAATTTCGAGATATGCACTCATACCAATCAAAGCAAAAGAAACTTTTAGAATTAAAGCAAACCATGTTCCAATTCCGCCTATTGTACCTAATACCGGCCCAAGTGTTCTATCTAAAAAATAATATATTCCTCCCGCTCTCGGCATTGCAGTAGAAAGCTCAATTATACTGAACATTCCCGGAATTAAAGGTACTGCTGCGATTAAATAAGCTGCAATAAGAGCTGGACC
This sequence comes from uncultured Ignavibacteriales bacterium, assembly GCA_963848195.1. Lineage (GTDB taxonomy): Bacteria > Bacteroidota > Ignavibacteria > Ignavibacteriales > Ignavibacteriaceae > CAVQBP01. The sequence continues at coordinate 285,410 of CAWKCY010000009.1, forward strand.
TGCCTGTACTGCCGCTAAACCGGGTAGTAAAAAGAATCCTGCACTCAATGTTGTACCTGTAGCCACAGAATAAACATCAAGAAGCTTTAATTCTTTCTTTAATCCTTTTGATTTTTTTAATGGAAGCATAATTAAATTTATTTACCGTTAAGATAACATTTCATCATATCAACTCAAAACTTTCATTCCCCTCACCTTTAAAGGCCTGAATGAATATCATTAACCAATGGATTTATCCATTGGTTTAACATGAAAATTAAGCCCCCTCCCAATGCTTTTTCCATATTTCCACACAGCCTCTTCCAGTCCGGCACTTTCCCCTCTCCTTACTAAGGAGAGGGGCAGGGGTGAGGTTATTACTTTCTTAACTTTTTCACACAGCCTCTTTAGCTGACCGAAGCATAAAACATAAATGCTTTAGCCTCAAAAATAAATTTATCTAACACAGAAGATGAAAAAACTATTGTTCTCATAGGGGGGTTCTATTAAAAGATTAGTGTCTACCTTCAATTTGAATATTAAATAGATTCACTATATTCCATATAGGATTTTTCACTTAATCAATCCCATTTATCTCTAAAAACATATTATTTAAAAATATATGACTCATTTTCTCCCTAACCCCTCAACCACTCGTACTCGTAATCATGCTCGTACTCGTGCTCGTAATCGTAATCATACTCGTATTCTTAATCGTATTGGTACTCGTGCTCATACTCCTAACCTTCCTCATACTCTCAACCCTAAATTTTCCCTTCCTCTCAAAAACCTCCTCCCATCATAAAATGGAAAAAATATTCAAAAATAAAAATCTCTGGACAATCATACTTGGCGGTTCAAGCGGCTTAGGATTAGCATCCGCAATAAAATTAGCCCGGCATGGAATGAATATATGCATAATACACCGGGATCTTAAATCAGACATACCTGAAATCGAAAAAAATTTTGAAAAAATAATTTCAGAAGGTATAGACCTCATCTCTTTTAACGCCAATGCCTTAAATCCCGATAGGAGAACTCAAATTATTTCAGAAATAAAAAATAAAATTTCGCCAAATGGGAAAATAAAATCACTGGTTCACAGCATTGCAAAGGGGAATTTGAAACCAATGCTTTCAGAAGATAAATCGACCTTAAAAAATGATGATTTTCATTTAACAATTGATGCCATGGCAGTCAGCCTGTATGATTGGACAAAGGAGTTATTTGAAGCCGATCTATTCTCATCAGATTCAAGAATCATAAGCTTTACAAGTGAAGGAAATAAAAAAGCCTGGAAACACTACGCAGCAGTTTCAGCCTCCAAGGGAGCATTGGAAGCTATTATGAGAAATATTGCTTTGGAATTCGCTCCCTTCGGTATCCGGGCAAATTGTATACAGGCCGGTATTACTGACACAAAATCATTCCGCATGATACCCGGAAATGATAAGTTGAAAAAATATGCATTGATGCGAAATCCATTTAAAAGAATAACCACACCGGAAGATATCGCAAATGTTGTATATTTACTTAATCTCGATGAATCTTCCTGGATAAATGGTACTGTTATTCAAGTTGACGGAGGAGAACACCTGGGATAAATTCGCTATGAGAAGTTTTCGTGTGACCTCGTAGAGGTCAAATTATTGTAGAAAAATTATCCCGCAAACCAGACATCCTTGTAGAGGATGAATTGTATGTTAAAATTTTATTAGATGGTCGAAGAAATTTAGATTATGAATAACAATAATATTCTATCATTATTACCCTATTCAAAACCATTTCTATTTGTAGATTCTATTTCAGAAGTGAATCAGAACTCCATAACGGGTCTATACCAATATAAAGAGGATGAATTTTTTTATAAAGGTCACTTTTCTAACTATCCGGTTACTCCGGGAGTTATATTGATCGAAACTATGGCGCAGATTGGATTAGTCTGCTTCGGTATTTATTTACTGAAAGATGAACTCTCAAATATTAAATTTCCTAAAATCGCCATGGTCTCAACTCAGATTGATTTCTTTCTGCCCGTTCTGCCTGGCGAAACTGTAAAGGTATTCTCCGAAAAAGTTTATTTTAGGTTCGGTAAATTAAAATGTAATGTCCGGATGTTGAGTACAAAGAATGAAATTATTTCCAGAGGCACTATTTCCGGTATGATTAAACTATAAAAGAATGAATAATAGAGTTGTAGTAACTGGTATTGGTGTAGTCGCACCTAATGGAGTAGGAATTACCGCTTTTAGTGAAGCTGTCAAAAATGGTAAATCCGGCATAAAATACTTAAAGGAACTTGAAGAACTAAAATTCTCATGTTGTATAGCTGGTATTCCTCCTGTTTCAAAGGAAATTATTCAGGAATACTTTACTCCTTTGCAACTGCGAAATTTTAATAGTTCAGGCATTGTTTACGGATGTATTGCCGGAATCGATGCATGGAAAAACGCAGGCATAAATATAAATGGAGATACCGATTGGGACAGCGGTCTAATATTCGGTACCGGTTCCTCAGGTGTTGATAAAATGCGCGAGGCAATATATAAAGTTGATGATAAACAGGTAAGAAAACTGGGAAGCAATACTTTAATTCAAACCATGACAAGCGGTATTAGCGCTTACTTAAACGGAATGATTGGTTTCGGCAACCAGGTAACCACTAATTCTTCTGCTTGTTCAACTGGTACGGAAGCTATTTTAATGGCATATGAAAGAATAAAATCCGGTAAGGCAAAAAGAATGCTCGCCGGCAGCACATGCGATCACGGACCCTATGTATGGGGGGGATTCGATGCCATGAAAGTAATAACTTATAAACATAATAATGATCCGGAAAAAGGCTCCAGACCTATGAGCAAATCTGCCTCAGGTTTTGTTCCCGGTAGCGGAGCTGCCGCTCTGGTTTTAGAATCTTTGGAGAATGCCCTTGAAAGAGGAGTTAAAATTTATTCTGAAGTTTTAGGCGGTGCCGTAAACTCCGGCGGTCAGAGAGGGGATGGAACTATGACAGCTCCCAATTCTATAGCTGTTCAGAGATGCATTAAAGAAGCTGTTTTTAATTCCGGAATTAAACCGCAAGATATTGATGCGATTGACGGACATCTTACTTCAACTTCAAAAGATCCTCTGGAAATAAAAAACTGGGCTGAAGCATTACAGCGAAAAGGGAGTGATTTTCCCTATATCAATTCCTTGAAATCAATGACAGGGCATTGCTTAAGCGCTTCCGGCGCCGTTGAATGTGCCGCTGCAATTCTGGAACTTAATGAACAATTCTTATATCCTTCTATCAATTGTGAAGATATTCACCCTGAAATTGACGCAATAATTGATATTCAGAAGATTCCCCGGGAAATTCTTCACCCTAATAAATTAAATATTATAGCAAAAGCAAGCTTCGGATTTGGAGATGTGAATGCCTGCATTATCTTTAAAAAATATAATTAAAACTTATGGAAAAAAAAGAACTGTTAGAGAAGTTAAAAACAATCGTTAAACCTTATACTCAGGATGAAAAAGCTCTTGAGAATATTTCTGAGGATACAGAATTTATTAATGACCTCAAAATCAACTCTATGAATTTAGTTGATGTTGTCCTTGATGTAGAACAGCAGTTCAACATTGAAATAGACAATGAATCAATGGAGAAAATGCTTACAGTTAAAGCTGCAATAGATATAATTAATAACAAGATAAATAATAAATGATCCGTAATTCCAAAAATTCTACCCAAAACAATTCGCAATTCCCGAAATAAGAGCAGCTTTAATGAGCGTATTTGAAACTTAGAATTTTGAAATTGTGATTTATTTGTATTTTGTCATTTGGAATTTTTAAGATCTGGCTGTAACTTTCATCTCATGTAAAAATAAGTATTTATGGAACGAATTAAATAACTGTATCTGACAGCCATCTGACAGCCCCCAACTCCACTATAAACCTATCATTAACCAATGGATTTATCCATTGGTTTAAGAGGAAAATTAAGCGCCTTCCAATGCTTTTTATATATTCTCACACAGCCTCTAATCCAAACGGCAATTATAATTAGGGTTAACTAAAAAATTTAGAAAAGAAGCATGAAAATTGTATCTCCGTAGTTGGTATGAAATTAGTTGCATGCAATATAACTCCCAGCACATGGGTTTAAATAATACCGGGAAAAGAAATATGAATAAATTTCAAAATATTCCAAAAATTACTATTGAATTATTCATTTTTTAGAGATAAGTTAAATATAACATAAAAAAAAGTGGGGAAAGGGAGAACCTTTCTACAAAATTTTAGATTAAACCATCATTCATGTGTCTCAGAATGCGAAGCTGTGCCCGAACATTAAAGATGGAGCTTCTAATACTGGCTTAACTTCCTTATATAAATTTCAAATACATAGAATAGGAACCTTTTTGGGCGTTGCATATAATTACTATATAAATAAATCGCTAATTCTTATCCTAGGAACAAAAGCAGGCGTTTCTATTACAAGATGGATTGAATCAAATGATTGGCCGGACGGCTATTCCTTTTCTTATGACTCTGGTTGGAGACGGACCGAATTATCCTTTCCTTCTTTTTGGATTGGAATAAAAACTAATTTAAATCCTAAATGGCGGATTTTATTTAAAGTACAATATATAAAAACAAATAATTACGAAGGCTATGAAAATCAAAATAATGAATTAATTGCTCTTGGTATGGGTTTTCACTTCTTATTAAATTAAAATTTCTTTTAAAATTTAACACTATGAATATAATTTTAATACAGTCTTTTTTCAAAATAGTCATTATTTCTATTTTAGGAACTGTTAGCTTATTAGCGCAAAAGAAATTTCACTCAAATTTTGAAGTGGGAGGTTCAATCTTATATTCCTACTCTAATAATAATTTGCAATATGATAATATCCAATCCTTTTATAAAAATCATCAACTTCAATTTGAACCTGAATTGGGGTATTACCTCAATTCAAATCTAGAATTAATCCTTGATATTAATTATACCATGGAATATGACAAAAGCGGCCCAATTATATTAAATCCGGATCCATTGTATATGAATGATAATAATTCTTTCCAAATGCATAGAATTGGAATTTTTATAGGAACAGCATATAATTTAAAAATTAATGAGGAACTGATAACATTTATAGGAACGAAAATTGGAGTCTCAGAAAGACGATGGATTTCTACCGGACAAAATCAATTATTTTATTACGATTCAGGTTGGAAAAAAGCTGAACTATCTTTTCCATCTTTTTTCGGGGGGATAAAAATTTGTATAAATCCCAATTTAACACTTTTATTCAAAGTTCAATATATAAGAACATACAGATACGAAGGTTACGAAAATGAAGATAATGATTTTATTGTTTTTGGGATTGGATTTTTAACATTTTTATAAAATAATGATGATTATTAACCCATGGATTCATCCATTGGCAGAATGAATAAAAACCTCATATCTATTAAACGGTTTTAACCGTTTTTTGACAGAAATAATAAATAAAATTCAAAAGTTTACTAACTATTTAAACGGAGTTATATAATGGGGATTATCAATAAAAAAACATGTCTGTTTTATTTAATAATGTTTGTAATATCAAATATGATTTCAGCACAAACATTAGATCTGCAAATTATTCCCGGCAATAAAATGCAATACGGTTTTAGCTTTATGAAACCATTTATATCTGATGATGCAAGCAGGACGATTTTATCAGGTAATTACAATTTATCACTTGATATTCCTATTAGTTCAAAATTAAATATTATTAGTAAGATTCCATTTATTAATACAAATTACGAGTATGATAATATATTTGGCAAGTATAGTTATTCAAAAAACGGATTAGGAAATATTTTTATAGGACTACAAACTAATCCCCTGATAATGAATGATGAGAAATCTGTTTTTACATTCGGTATTTATTTACCAAGTGCTTCCGATAAACCTCCTTACGATGGTGCACTAACAGATTATTATTATTTTTCCAGTTATATACCAAATTACTTTAGTTTTTATTTTAATTATGCATTTCATAAAATAAATGCCGAAGGTTTCAGTTATGGATTCGAATTAGGACCAAATCTATTAATACCCACGAAGAAGAATAATTCTCAGACTGAATTATTTGCACATTATGGGCTATTAGCAGGTTACCAGATAAACAAATTACAGTTAAACTTAGAATTTGTTGGTGTAGCAATAATATCAGAAGAAATAGAAAATTTCGGTGACAGATTTGTAAATATGGTAAATATTGGAGCTCAATGGAGAGAATCTGTAGTAACTCCGGAAGTATTTTATAAAATTTATTTTCGTAGTGAAATTAGACACAATATCAATGGAATATTAGGAATTGGAGTTAAAATTTCTCTCGATTAGTTATTAAAGGTCTTATCAGAACTTTATAAATCAATACCAATATTTTTTTTCTATGATATTGCATTAGGAGAGGATATATCATTATATATTCCCAAACTTTCATTAAAATTAGGCTATAATATTTTATCTGCTACAGACAATTTTATAGAAGAAACTCCCGTAAATGATCTTTCAGAATCTAAAACATCGAATGGAATTTATTACGCATTAGGAATATCGTCTCAACTTAATAGGATATTTATGTTACGAATATTGTATGAAGTTAACCACGGTAAAATCAATATAGCAGAAAAAAATTATCTGCTTAATAACGGAAAAATAAGTTTAGATTTACATATTATTCTAAAAATTTTATAACCAGACACTTGTGAGTATTGAACTTCCTAAAAACATTTTTGATGAAGGACAGGAAGTATTAACCAGACTATTAAACCAGTATGAAAAAATTGCTCTGAGTGTTCAATTAATCACTCTAATTTGGCGGGAAACATTTTGTTCAACTCTGGGATACCTGTTATTATTGACTTATTATTCGATTTCAGACCTATTGAATATGCTGATACATTGTTAGTCACCGACTGTGTCGCCTGGTACAATGAATCCCTTGAATTCCTAGATATATTAAGGTTCCTCTTTTTACTCAAAAAACAACTAATATTAAGAGCTATTGTATTCAGTTTAAGTGTTCCTCTTTTTTTCAATGCAAAAGATTCAACATCATTTTCAAGAGAATTTTATAGTTTAAAACAAATATTAGACTATCTACAAATTAATTACTGAAGTAATTAAGAAGTAATATATAGGAATCTTAAAATGAGGAATTATGTTACTTAGTGATAACATTCCAAATGCCAATGTCCTCGTTGATAGCTAAAATTAAAAACTCAATAAAATCATATATTTTTGGAAAAATCTTAATAAGATCCCATGATATGATAAAATAAGAAGATGAGATTATTTGAACAATTAAATTGAATTCTTTTTATGGTGTACTTAAAACAAACAACTATTACATATCAATAACGATGAGGAAAAATTTGAATCAATTATACCTGATATTAATTATTGTAACAATTTTTTCTCACAAAATCTTTGGACAGTGGGAATTAAAATCGATACCCTACAAACATTCCTACTATTCTATTTATTTTATCGACTCCCTTCATGGTTTTCTTGGAGGGAACGGATTTTTACTAAAGACAAATGACAGCGGCGAAAATTGGGATTCTCTTAAAATAAATTATACCCCAGAAGGATTCTATTTTTTTAATCAAAATAAGGGCTTCTGTATCACCACAGATGGTGCGTATTTTCCACAATCTTGTATTTATAAGACTACAAATGGCGGTAAAAATTGGAACATTTCAAACTCAGGTAATTTAATATTATCATCTATTGTATTTACAGATAGTCTGCATGGTATCGTGACTGGTTTTAACTATGAAAACGGCAGCGTTCTTTTAAAAACCGGTAATGGTGGGGACAGTTGGGAGTTATCAAAATTTGAGAAATATAAAAGCTTCAGATTTCTTAAAATGATTACAGATTCAATTGGTTATATTGCTGCAGCAGATTCTGAGGCAGTAATTTTGAGGACCACTGATGGGGGAAACAATTGGACTGAAGGATTTAGGAACAAAAGATCCGAATTATTTAATAAGATTGAATTTGCAGATTCATTACATGGATTAGTTGCAGGTTATGCTAATGCACTTTTTAGAACAATTGATGGAGGCAATTCATGGGAACAGATATTTTTACCGCTAAATGCTCAGGTTATATCAATAAAATCCTTTAAAAATAAAAGCTGGATTCTATTAAGTAATACCACTGGTGTATACAGTAAAAAAGTTTTATACTCCTCTGATTATGGAGCAAGTTGGATTTCTACTTTGCAAATAGATAATGTCTCTTATATGACAGATATGTATTTTATTGATGACCATAACGGTTGGGTTACAGGTTATGCTACCTACAATACTACTAATGGTGGTTTTAATAATTTACTATTCCCCCTCAAACCAATACTCTATAGTCCTCGTAATGATACTCTCTCCCATTCAGATGATATCATTTTCTTATGGTCAGAGGAAGATTTTGCTTTCTACAGATTGCAGGTCTCTCTTGATTCTATCTTTTCAGATTTAATATTCGATAGTCTATTCATGGATAATGGCGGAATAGTATACAATCTTTCACCAAATAAAACATATTATTGGCGGGTTCGCTCTGAAAATATATTAGGAACAAGTGATTGGTCAAATGTTGAGAATTTCAGAATTGGTGATATATTAAATGTTGAGAATAATAATGTAATGGTTAAAAGTATTAAGTTATTTCAAAATTATCCAAATCCATTTAACCCATCTACCAATATAACTTTTACTATAGCTGATAGAACAAAGGTTACCCTAACAATTTATAATATATTAGGACAAATTATTAAAATACTTGTAGATGAGGAAAAAAATCCCGGAGAATATAAAATAAATTTTAAACCGAGCAATATTCCATCAGGAATATTTATATATCAATTAACAACTTCGGCAAGTACATTAAATAAAAAAATGATATATATAAAATAAGATCTCTCACATCAGTATCATTAACTTTATCTATTGGCAAAATGAAGAAATTCCCGATTATAATATTGCAAACATAAGAGGAGACAGTTGAATATCCCAAATGAAAAAGAAGTTAATGAATGGTTGAACAATAATGAAAGTAAAGTAAATACTTTTCTTAATTGGAACAAAAAATTATCAATGGAATGAACATGAGTAAAGCAATTTATAAAATGAGACACATATTAATACCTGTTATACTATTTGGTATATTATTTATCGGATGCAAGAAAGATTGTAATCCTGTTACAACTCCTGTTGATGACCGTATACCTTTTGAAATTAATTATTTACAATATTCTGAAAATAATTACTTCCTCGATACAGTATATGCAAATACATCTGAATATGGTACATTTAACCTTTATTATGGCAAATTTCCGCCGGCTGTTTTACCGAAATATTATATAAAAAATATTGAAGTCTATAAGTCAATCAATCAAATCTCTGATGATATTGAATCAATATTCGCTTGTGTTTATATTGATTTACCCCCTAGATCATCTTCTGATATGTATTCGGATTTATTTAGAAATATTAACATTGTAACACCCGGAAATAATCTGTCTGGAAGGTTTAAGCTATTAAGTAAAAATAATGATTATATTTTTCATGCTGAAACAGGATATATAACCTTCCTCAATCCTATCCAGGATGATGATGTATATGCTGCTGCCTTTAGAATTGAAAATAATACTCCGTCTGACTCGGATGATCTATATTATGGTGAATTCATTTCAGAGCTGGTTAGTAATTCTAAAAAAATTGGTGTATTAAAACTTATTAAACCAAATAATCTTCAACCGTTTTTTAAAGAAGCATGGCAGCTGAAAATGAAAAATATTTATCAGGTTACACCGTCAACTGAACCAATATCCAATCTGGATTTTGATATTTATTTGAAAAAGTCAGATGGAACCGAATCAAATAAAATAAATAATATGAGGTTATTAGAATTATTCGGGTTTGATAAAATGAATGAAGAAGGAACTCCCGGTACTGATGGAAAATTTGATAATATCTCCGGAATTAATTATGAACCGAATACAGGCGAAATTATATTTCCATTCATTCAACCTTTCGGTGATAATATCCCGGCAGTATTAAAAAATTATAAATATCAAGCAATTTATGATACAGTTAAATCATATCTCTCTCTTCCGGGCAATAGCTTTATAATTAAAGGTAAATACAATACACACTAAGAACAAAAACATCTGCTTAATTGAAGAACCTGCATTCCAGGACATATAATCAGATCAATATCTCAATCAATAACTAAACAGGGTCAAATCATGAAATATTATTTATCTCTCATTCTCTTCCTTCTTCTTATAAATTTTACATTAGCTCAGGATACTTCTAAAACAAACCAGGAAATATCAAAACACGGTTTACAATTTCAAATGAGAAGCCTTTTAGAACTAACAAATTTTAATGGCTATACTTTTTCTTATAGATATAGATTTAATAATAATTCTGGAATAAGGATTGGTGTTTTTACCAGTGTAAATGAAAACGATTATAACATAACTCAACAATTAGATAGTATTGTATACAATCCTCCAAATTACAGTCACAGTTACAGCTTTAAACTTTCCTTTCAATATCTCCATAGCTTAATAAACTATAAAGACTTTTCATTAATATTCGGAGGCGGACCCTTTATATCATATAGTAAAAATGAATACAGTTCTGAGTATCTATCAACATCATATTCTCATAAATATTTAAATAAGGATAAAACAACAGGTTTTGGTGTAGATTTAATTTTAGGAGCTGAATATAATTTAATAGAAAATGTCCTTATATCAGCTGAATATGGAATTACACTATCTAAAGAGAACTCAAATATTGATGATTCAGAAGATTATATTTATACTGACACCAGTCAGAACAGAATATACCGTGAAAATGGGGAAAGGCATTCAGTAATTGTAAAAGGATTAGGAGTAAATTTGGGTATCTCGGTTTTCTTTTAAAAAAGTACCTATAAAGAGATTTGGTTTACCGTCAGAAAAATGGCAATTAATAGATTGGGAAATTGACACTGTTATTAAAATCGGAGATAATCTAATTCCCAGGAGAACAAAAAAAATTTAATAAAGTTCTCCCTTAACATTAAAATATTTGTGTTTAAGGATATAATAATGCTAAATAAAATTCTAATTATAAGCTCTTCTTTTTTGCTATTTATTAATATTCATTGCTCCCAAAGTATTGCTCCGCTTAATGATGAAATACCAACCATTGCATTATCGCAAATAGATCCGCAATTTTCTAGTGACGGTAAGAAAATAGTCTTTTATGGCTCATATGCAGGTACTTATGCTGTCCATTTTGTCGATATAAATGGAAATTATTTGGGGCATATTCTAAGTTCTAATCATGATATGTCTTATCCTACATGGTCCCCCGATAATCAAAAAATTTTAATCTTAATTGATGGGTATTTATATACTATTAAAATGAATGGAGATAGTCTTAAAAAGTTACCGGACAATGTTGGAGGTAATTTCTGTAACTGGTCACCCGATGGCAGATACATCGCTTATACAAAGCCAATATGTGATCCGGATTGCGGAATTGAAATTTATGATTTTAAAAATAATACGGAGAAGCTTATTGGTCAGTATGGCAATTATGCAAGCTGGAGCGGTGATTCAAAAAGAGTTTACTATTATAATAACTCCTTTATCACAAATCCGAATACCAAAGCGGGCATCTATAAAGGTTTTATATTTAAAAGAATAGACCTCAATATTTTAAAAGAAGATAGTCTATTTTTTGTTAAAAGCTCAGATGGAGGTTTGTATCTGCAGGATTGTACAGTTTCTCCCGATGAAAGTGAAATATTGTTTGCTGCATCATACAATTCACCGGTACAAATAGATATCTGGAAAATCAAACTTAAAAGTCGGGAAATGATTCAAATGACTTTTGATGGAGGTTCATGTCCTTCTTATAATCCGGAGGGGAACAAAATTGTTTATACAAATTCAAACATAAATGAAGGCGGATTATGGATAATGAATTCAAACGGCAGCGATAAACATAAACTTACAAAACTTCAAAAATAAACTGCTTATTACATAATCCATAACAAAATAAAACTATCGGATCCGCATAAAATGATACTAAATAAAGAAAATATTGAACCGGATAATACAGCAGTAAGAACTGCCTTATGGAGAGCATTGCACGTTCAAGCTGATGCAAATCCTCATATATTTGAAGATGAAATTGGCTTGAAATTGATAGCTCCTCCTGATGATTGGCAGGAACGCCCTGATATGAAATATACTAAACGTCTCCGTGCTTCCATTGTAGCTCGTGCACGTTTTATTGAGGATTTAATCCTTGAACAAATTAAAAAGGGGATTGACCAATATGTTATTCTCGGTGCGGGACTTGATACCTTTGCCCAGCGCCAGCCGGATCTTGCTTCCAAAATTCAAATATTTGAAATTGACCAGCCTAATACATTAACATGGAAACAACAAAGGTTAAAAGAACTTGGATTCGGCATCCCCGAATATTTGCATTTTGTGCCTGTTGATTTTGAAACATCTTCCTGGTGGGAATTGTTATTGAAAGCTGGCTTTGACACCAGCAAACCTGCTGTTATTGCCTGCACAGGGGTTAGTTTGTATCTTACAGAAGAAGCAATTACTTCTACACTAAATCAAATTGCAAAGCTAATGCCTGGTTCAAAATTGGCAATGACATTTTACTTACCTATGGAACTCCTTGAAGATGAAGATAAATCCATGCAGCAAATAGCAGAGAAAGGGGCTCATGAAGCCGGAACTCCAATGATAAGCTTCTTTACCCCTGATGAAATATTGACCTTAGCTGATAAAGCAGGTTTTAAAGAGGCAAAAACAATATCAACAAAAGATATGGAAAAGTATTATTTTACTAATAGAGATGATAACCTTTTACCCGCAAGCGGAGAAGTATTTCTATTGGCAGCTACATAGACCTTTGATTTTTTACTAATTTTTAATCATATTTTTTTCAACTTTAGCATATAGGAATAATTAATGTCCCGCGATCTAATTATTCGGCAATTGCAAGAATCTGATGCTGACAAGATTCATTCTATTGCATTGGAAGCATGGCAATTTACTTATCAGAATATATTTGAACAAACGTTCATTGAAGAGTATGTTAATCGGAATTACTCTAAAGAATCCATAATTTCATTACTACCTGAAATTCAGTCAGGTTCCGTTCTTTTTGAAGTTGCTGAATGTGAATCAAGAATAGTTGGATTTTGCAATCTTGGATTCAACAACAATGAAGCAGCTCTTTATAGGATTTATCTTCTCCCCGCTTTTATTGGTCAGGGTATTGGCAAAAAGATGCTGGAACATTGTGAAGCATTTGTTAAAGAACATGGTGCAGCCTCATATTCCTGTTATGTGCATAAAGATAATGAAATTGGAGTCCAATTTTATGTTAAATCAGGGTTTAAACACATAACCGGGAAAGATAAAGGGGATAAATGGTACATGGAGAAAATAATTTAATAAAATTCTGGAAAAATTACTTACCGGGGGGTTTATAATATAATATCTTAAAATCTATATTGAATAATTAATCTTTTATTAATATTTTTAATTTAATAATAAAATAAACAGGTAAAGGGGAAAGCCTTTCTACAAAAACAATATAATAATTTAACAATTTAGCATTTAATATATGAGAATTCTGGTTTAAACGACTAAATATTAAAAATAGAAAGGAGATTTATTGATATTTGATACCTTTTTAATTCCATTCTTAATATAAAGTAAGGGTAGAAAAATGTATAAAGTATTTTTTCATGTATTTCTCATTTCTTTTATTTTCTCACATTCTATTTTAGCTCAGAACAATCATTCTATTCAAATTAATGGGGGAATTGTAATGCCCATGAGCTCTTCCCGGGGTTTAACTACTTCTATTCAATTTAATTATTCAATCAATCCAATAATTGAAATCTATGGATGTATAGGTTACGCAAATTGGGATTATTATAGGGTAACTTTTCATGAAGATTTGTCAACGGTGCAAAAGAAGCAATATTTTACTATTCATCCGGAAGACGATCATGTTTTAATTCCGTTATATTTAGGCACTAAAATAAATTTTCATACCACTAAACTGTTTACTTCTTTCGGAAATATTGAAGCAGGATATTCATATCTAAGTTACTACAGCTATGATGTAATTAGAATTATTAATCCTGAGACAAATGCAGTACTATCATATCAAATAAACCCATCAACAAAAAATAAAAAAATTGAGAATCTATTTGGTTTAGGAATAGGGGCAGGGATATCACATCCAATGACAAAAAAATTAAATTTAATCTTATCTTTTAAATTAAATACATATATAAATTCCGACTACTTTGGATTGTTTAGTACACGAGGTACTTATACAACATTCCTAGCAGGATTTAATTATAGTATTTAGAGATTAGAAAAAAGTAATTTAATTGAGTATCATGTCGATATTAATATAAAGCTATGAATGTTGTCTTAGTACATGGCTTCATCAGCACTAGTAAAATTTTTTATTTAATGAAAAAAAGATTTGAAGATAATGATTACGTCCTAAAAGTGATTTCTTGAAAAATTTGGAATTAAAAGAACCTGTTTTAAAACAAATAAGCATTTATTCATTCAGAACACCTTTTGATTTAATGATAATTCCATATACTAGTTCAATCTGGAATATTGCATCAAATAAAAAATACTATTCATTCCTTCATAGTTATATGTTATTTAATCCAAAAGTAATTAATGATTGCATAAAGCTGTTACATAAATATTGTCATTCTGAACGGAACGGAGTGGAGTGAAGAATCTAAATGCTTTAATTTGGCGCTAAGATTCCATCTTTATTTTCCACTATATCACTACTTTAGAAATGTATGACAAATAAAATCATAACCACAAAAAGAACAATTATATTTTTTATTCTTCCTGCCATTTTGATTATTCAGTCCTGCTCTATACTCCATTCAAGAAAATTAGTAAAATTGCCCGAATCAAATAATCAAAACTCACTGGATTCGGTACAAGCTGAAATTATTTATAAATATGCTTTAAATTATCCCGATAGCACACAGCTTTCTATTGGCATACTGACTGGCACTAAGGAAAAGTATGTTGGTATTGAGCGGCGTAATGATTCTCTGATTTATTTAGAAAACAGACAGTCGAACCTTTGAAATCGGTTCAATTACAAAACCTTTTACCGGTATAATGCTTTCAAAGCTTGTTTATGACGGTAAGGTTAATCCCGATGAACCAATAAAAAATATTTTACCTGTAAAATTAAAACAAAGTTCATTGAACGGGGTAGAAATAACTCTTACTCACCTTGCAACTCATACATCCGGCCTGCCGTTTGAACCCCCCGATGTTAAAAATAGCTATCCTGAAACTCCTTATGACCCTTACGATCCTTATCGATATTATGATATTCATAGACTCTACGAATATCTCCAAAAGAACCAGGTTCTGCAGTCTACTCCGGGAGAAATTCGAAGATACTCAAATCTTGATTTAGGCTTACTGGGACACATACTCACTTTAATAACTAAAAAATCTTATGAGAATCTACTTTTTGAATTTATCTGCAATCCTTTAGATATGAAGGATACATATATTAATTTCAATGTAGTGAGGAAACATTCCTTAGTTCAGGGAAGGGATGAAAACGGACAACCTATTAATTGCGATGAAGCACTAAATAATGCCTTCATCGGAGCCTCTGGTATAAAATCTTCAGCAAGAGACCTGGTTAAATTTCTTAAAGCAAATATTTATGATACTACTTATTTCTATCTTGCTCAAAAAACGATCAGAGTTACTGATGAGCATTTTACCGGGAGCTTGGGATGGGAGACCTATAATGAAAAAGGGAAGCATCATACTGGTGCATTCGGATCTACCGGCGGTTATACTGCCGGAATCATCTTCGAAAGAAACGAAAGGGTAGGAATAGTAGTTTTAAGCAACGTCTCAGCCTATACAGCTCCTAAAGGAAGTTCTATAGAAGATTTGTGCAAAGAACTTTATGGTCCGCTTCCTTTTGATAAACAAAAAGATATTAGAAAATAGAATGATAATACTAATTTCTTAATTATATTGTTTGTGTAAAATATATATTAATGGAGAAATTATATGCTGATTCGATTAGTTCCGAAAGTATTCTACAATAAAATGGATGAAGGGCTTGATCTTTTTGTAAATTGTATGGGATTCAAAGTGCTTTACCAGGAAAGGACTTTAGCAGTAGTTGGTAGAGATGGTGCGAAAGCATATATAGTAGAGAGTCCTGAATTTGCAGCCAAGGATAGGCCTGAAATAGCGATCGAAACCGATAATATATATGAAATATATGATGAAATCTCAGCCAGACGTCCTGAAATGCTTCATCCGAATCTTCCCAAAATAACTAAAAGACCATGGGGAGCACTCGAGTTCTCAGTATTAGACAAGACAACAGTCTGTATAGTATTCCGCCAATGGCCCGAAAACCCAGCCAATTAAATAAATCGAAAAAGTGAGAGGTAGAGCATTTCATTGCGTTAGACACCCTCTTTCTTTAATAATAATCCAACAAATGTAACGTATTTCCCTAACCTTCAAAATATAAATTTCCCTTGTTCCATCAGAACTTCCTTACCTATCCGTTTTCTCGATATTTTAGATAAAGAAGACTGACCGGAAGTTGAATAATATATTTCTATAGTCGGTCGGTAAAACAAATAATCTCGATGAATCCTTGAATTGTTTTTTCCCCCGCCAACAAAATCAGCATTATTTCCGAAAGCAATGTGCGAAGTACCAAGCGACTTCTCATCTTCCAGCATATTTCCGGTAATTCGGGCTCCGGGATTTACTCCAATACCAAGCTCACCTATTACTCTTGCATCCTCATCAACATTAGTAAGTTCGGCTATTCTTCTTTCTAATTCCTTGTCTATACTTTCAAACTTTGTAATCCTTCCATTTGTAACATGAACTTTCAATGGTTCTTTAAGTATACCAACATCTCCGATACTCGCATCAAAAACTATTAAGCCGGTTGCTTCCGTTTCAAGTGGAGCACAGTATATTTCCCCGCATGGAATGTTGATCATTTTACCCGGAATAATTTCAATATCCCCAATAAATTTCCTGCCTGCTATACCAAGGATTATGTCTGTTCCCGCTTCGGTTGTAATATGAAGTTGCACGGCATCCGTAAGCTTTTCAATAAGCTTATCAGCAGTTGATTTCATTGCACCGAAATCAACATTAACAGAACTCAGCATCATCTCTTCAGTTATGCCGGGCATATGCCCCATCTTTATAAGCTTATTTTCTTCAACTTTATGAATCCATTTTATACGAAATGGTATTTCTTCCGGAAACGCTTTGATTATGTTAAGCACAATAGTTTTACCAAACAAAAGTTTTTCCAATTCCGGGGGAATTTCTTGTAATGGGCGTTTGTTTTCATCTATTTGATATAAACTTACTGAACATCCTTTATCTTTACCGGCTTCCTTAAATGCTTCTGCTATTCCTTCAGAATAACTATCGGTTAAGATGAGAATATTATCATTTCTTGAAAGCCTGAAAAGATGTTCCAAAGCCCCTAAAGCCGCTGCTGACATTTTATTTTGTTTGTTCATTTAATACTTCGTAATATCTCTTCCGCCTTTTCTGAATCTTCAACTGTAAAACCAGTTCTCATCCATTTTCCCGCTCAACACGGTTGGTTCTTTAACTTCTATTTTTTCAATATTAGTAAATAAAATATTATTTGAAGACATTGTAGGAAAATAATAATTCTTAAGTATAATTGAATCCTTTCTTCTTTCACTTTTTAATTCTCTTTTCTACTTTTATAATTCTAATATAGATTCTATTTTAAGAAATTCTTTTTCAATTTTGGATTTATTTATCGCCTAACGATTTTTCATTTAAGTTAAAACTTAAAATAAGAAATTCATTTTATATATTATCGCTAAAATAAATACTATTCCTTTAATCTGGGTCAAGCCCGGAATGACACTTTTTGGACAACCTAAATAATAAAACCGCTTTAATGGCTTATCCAGAAGCGGCCAACCTGGTTAATAAGTAAATCTCTTATAATCTTAATTATTTCTTACCATTTATTCATTTTTTTATTTATTGACAAAAATATTTTTTGTAATTTTGTATGTTATCAAAGGCAGCATGTGATTTTATGGATGGGGTAATTAATAGCTTCTCGTAAAAAGTTCAAAACCGGTTTAATACAATTCACCCCTATCTTTCAAATCATATTCCACCTTGATTTAATAGAATAGGTAACCACAAAAACTCGTCACTTTCAGTACATTTAAAAATACTGAATAGTACTTTTCTCTTATTCATGTTACTTAAAGTTATAAATGAATTATAAAGAGAAGAATTGTGGATAAGCAAAAATATTTTAACTTAATTGAAAAATCTACAAAAGGGGAATGCTCCGTACGGGAAAAAGAACTATTGGAAAATTACCTCGAATCATTTCAAAATAATAACGGTAAAGGATCTATATTGAAATCAAAAAAAAAGATCAAGGAGGATATTATGAAAAAGATATTTTCACTTTTTGCAGTAATTGTTCTTCTGATTCCATTTAAATCAGCTCTTCCTCAAATTTTGGACGATTATATCTCAGAAAGAATAGGAGATACTCTTGTTGTAAAAGATTATTATGAAATGAATGAACAGCCGAACTCATTGTATTGGGCAATAACACTTGATACCGGAAATGTTCCGGCAGGGCGTGTCTATGAGCTAAAGACAAATGGGTATTATCCATTGGGAAAAAACCCAACAACTCTTAGAAATACTGTTATTGTTGGAGAGAACAATACAATTTTGGTAAAAAATAGAAATGCAGATTTACAACCTCCACTTATCAGTGGAGTTGATACAACGGAAGAACATATCCCGATTCCGAATGCTGCTGCTATATTTGTTACCCACGACCTTACTGTAAAGAATTGTAATATCATACAATTGTCACCAAATGGATCTTTAAGCTACAGCTTTATAAATCCAGTTAACGAGAACTTAAATATTACTTTTGATAATTGTCTGGTTGAACACTTAAATAAAGACTTCATTTTTATTCCTCAAGGTAAAACAAATTATAATATAACTTTAAGGAACTGTTATTTTGCAAATATGAATGGTTGGCCCTGCAGGCGCAGTGGAGGTGTGTTCGATTCTTTTTCTGATATTGACACATTGCTTGTTGAAAATTGTACACACATTATGGGGCAGGGCAGTATGTACAGGCTAAGGCCGGGTTATACATTTAAGAGAATAATTTTTAATCACAATACCTTTGTTAACAGCGCAGGCAATACGTTCATGAATCCCGGCTATCAAAGCAATGTAAGCATTACCAATAATATATTTATAAATTGCAATCTGCAATGTTTTGCTCCAGTGATTTCAATTTTTGATGTAAATGAAACTGATGCTGGCAGCCTGCCTATGGGTCTCGTCAATGTTTATCCAGACAGTGCCGATATTGCAAAAAATACACCCAGAAAATTCTTATGCCAGGATAATCTTGTTTATTGGGATCCTTCATTTACAGATATGGATTCAATATTGAATGCCAATAAAATTGACAGGGCAACTAACTGGCAATCCCAAAAGATTATAATGAATGTAAGAACAGACAGTATGTTCAAACATTTAGGACCTTTTAGTACTGCTCCATATTCATATTTAGTCACTGATACATGGAGGAACCAACTGCCAAGCTTTACTGATACAAAAGATTTATTTACAACCCAGCTTTCAAAACTAATAACCTTTGCTCTTACAACTGTTGATACAGCTAGCTTCACTTCATTACCAACCTGGCGGTTGATAAATACAGATTCGGGAGATTTTCTCAAATCGGACTGGCCGGTTCCCGTTGATCTTTCATATAGCGACTCTGATCTGCAAATTTCAGGTTTGGGCGGCTTCCCGATAGGCGATTTGAATTGGTTCCCTGATAAGAAAAAAGAGTGGCTGGTTCAAAGAACTGATGAATATAATTTTATCAACAGTGCATTGAATTCCGGTCATCTGATTACTGCTGCTCAT
Source organism: uncultured Ignavibacteriales bacterium (assembly GCA_963848195.1). Classification (GTDB taxonomy): domain Bacteria; phylum Bacteroidota; class Ignavibacteria; order Ignavibacteriales; family Ignavibacteriaceae; genus CAVQBP01. The sequence goes on from CAWKCY010000009.1 coordinate 305,533, forward strand.
GCTAAAGAAAATTTACCTGCGGAATTCCAATTACATCAGAACTATCCAAATCCATTTAATCCATCTACAACAATAAGCTTCTTCCTTCCAAAAGCAGGGTATGTAACTCTGAAGGTATTTAATATTTTGGGAAGAGAAGTTGCAACTCTGCTGAATGAATTTAAAACTGCTCAAACTTATAAAATTAAATTCGATGGAAAGGGATTATCAAGCGGTGTTTACTTCTACCGTCTGAAGGTAAATAATATTGAAATGAGTAAAAAGATGCTACTTATAAAATAAGATACATGCGAAGTGGCAGTGTATGCATGTTTGATAATATATAATGCATTGTTCTAAACGCTTTTAATTTAATTTGTTTTATTTTTTATCTACCAACTGTTCACGATTGGCAAAGGCAGGACATTTGATAACCATCAACCGAAATTAGGCTCAAATGCTGCTAGTAGTGCTAACATTCAATACCCTGCTTTTGCCAAACCTATGTTAATCGTTTGTTGTTTTTCGACAGTTATTTTTGCCCGTTATATTTTGGGTCAAATTCCACAATCCATTCAATTCCGTATTTGTCTCTAAAACAACCAAAATATGTTCCCCAAGGGCTATCACCAATAGCTCCTTCTATTTGTCCTCCTACAGAAAGCCCATTAAATAGTTTGTCTGCTTCTTCTTTACTCTCTGCACTAACTGAAATTTTGCTTCTGTTCTCATTTTCATTTGTTCGTCCCATACTATCCGGAACATCATTTGCTATCAACATATTATTTTTACCAATAGGCAAAGAAATATGCATAATTTTATTTTCTTCCTTTTTTTCTATAGGGAATTCGGGGCTTGCAATGTCTTTGAAACGAATAACTTTTGCGAACTCTCCGCCAAATACTGACTTGTAAAAATTGAATGCTTCTTCGGCATTTCCGTTAAAGTTAATGTGTGGATTAATAATTGCCATAATTTTATTTAACCTCTTGTAATAATTTATTCTTTAAAAAGCTTCTTCAAAATTACTTTTGTTACTGTACAAATATCACCAACAATTAAGATATTATTACGGTGTAAATACGACAAAATTAGAGGCTGTATACGACATGTATTGTTAGTAATAGCTGTCAAAATAGAAATTGTCACCAAAGCATAACTGCTACCCAATTTTATATTCCATCGACCTTATTCCTCCAATTGTAGTCCAAACAAAGGATTATTCCTTGGCAAGCTTCGGCATGAATCCCTTATAACGTTATATACCCCTTTTATTATTGATTAATTTTTGTGAGTTGTTGTAATGAATAAATCATATTCTTTTTCAAGCAATTTCTCATATATCCAATGGTATTTAGACTTTGAAGAAATTGACACAAGTATAATAAATCTTTTCAATGATCAATTTATTTGCACATAACAACCACTTTTAAGCCGCAGCCCCAGAACAAGTAACTTTCTTTTATTACCAACGATTTAACTGCCGGAACTATAGTGTAGGTAGGCTTAGCCCAAAAAAGGATTATACCTCGGGCAGGCTTCGGCATGAATCCCTTATAACGTTAGCTGTTGCTAAATATTTTCTCTTTATATTCTATTAAAATCTCTACTACTTCGGAGCCCCAGAACAGCAAGGCCACTTAAAAAACAACTGCCAAATATGTAGCAAACTGTGCTTAACTTTTCTCGTAAACGCAGTTTGCAAGTTTATTAATTAAAACGTCTACTATGAACTATTCCGCCGAACCGGAATGAATTATTTTAAAACTTAAAAAATGCCGAATGCGAATGTGGCCTCCGCTTGATTAGCTGGTTATAAGCTATTCAAAATTATTTTCTTTCCTCAATATTTATCATTTTGTAAAATTATTATTTCTAATCCAACTTGTAAATAAATTCTTCTATTTCTGTTTGCCTTGCGTTTGCAAAACCTTTGTCCTTACCGATTTTTACAAAGCCACATTTCTCTAAAACCTTTTGCGAACCATAATTGTCAAAAGCAACTCTTCCCAAAATTGGCCTGGTATTTTCAATTGTTAGAAGATATTCAAGTGCTTTGGTTGCTATTCCTTTACCCCAGAAATTTTTATCTATCCAATATGTAACTTCGGCTTGGCCATCTATTTCAAACTTGGCAATACTTCCTACAATAATATTGTCAATTATAATTGTCTGATTATTTACAGTTGGATCACTTAATAATTTTGTGTATTTGCGTAGGTATGCAGATTTGTCTGCTGGATCTTTTGGTGTGAAAGCAGCTAAATAAATTGCTCCTTTATCAAGTTGAAATTCAAATAAGTGCTCCAAATCATCAACCTCAGTCTTACGAAGTTTTATTTCACTAATATTCATAATTTCCTTATATATGTCTTTAATATTTTACATTCTAAATTGTTAGCAACTTACAATGATTTTACAATCATTTCTATTTTTGTAAACTGAAAATATTTTATTATACCTGGTCCAGTTCCGAAGGAATGGATTACCAAAAACTATCCTCCATCCGTATATTCTTTATCTAATTACCGGGGGCGGCATTTCAATTAAGGATGAAAAATGGATTAGCTCTCATAGTAATAAATTCCTTTTTCCTGCTGTTAAAGCTCTAACCATTGTCTTTAAGGCTAAATCCCGGGATGAATTAAGAAAGTTAAATCCACTATTATTTAATCAAATAGCTCCCTCAACATGGGTTAAGAATTGGGTTGTTAACTCAACGTTCGAGGCTTTGTGTAGTTGGGGAATTACCCAACTGTCCGCCTCGAACTTAAGCTAAATTTATAATTAAAAGTTGATTGTTACACTACAGCCCGGCAGAATTTCGCAGTCCGCTAAATATGAAGTTGGGATATACACTGCTGAAGTTTGTTCTTCCGTCCAGTCCCAATAGCACAAAACCTTTTGTTAGTGGCTGTTATTTGCTTGTCCTTGCCCGAACAACTTACCAATGAGACAATGACTGGCAGAATATGAAGGCTGTTTATTTTCTACCCTCTCATGTCTTTATTTTTTGTGGTTGTTTAGCAGTGGTTATATTAGCCACTGTTGCATACAGGTCAATGAACTTTTTCAGTTTGGGTACCTTTCCCCTCTTTGTCAATTTCGCTTTTAATAGATTTCAGAAAGTTTTCGACAGCCATATGTCGCTCGTTACTCTCAGCCTCCGGCCATGCGCTGTTAATCACGATTACAAGGCGTCTCGCAGGATCGATATGGATCATCTGACCATAGATCCCTAATGCCTCGAAAGAACTGCCATTAAAGATCCACCATCCGTATCCATAGCCCCCACCGGGCCAAAGCGGTACTTGTATATGGGTCGCTGTCTTGAACCAATCATTTGGAACAATGGATTCCCCGTTAATGCGTCCGTCTTCGAGAACGAATTGTCCGAACCTTGCAAAATCACGGAGCGTCATTTGGAGGCAACAACCTGCCAATTCCTGGCCAGTTCGATCCAGGGTCCAGGTGGCCTTTTGTTCCATACCGTAAGGAATCCAGATCTTGGAGGAAAGGTAGTGAGATAATGTTTGATGGGTAGCTGAGCTGACAAGGACACCCAGCAGGTGAGTTTCACCTGTACTATACACCCATTTTTTGCCAGGTTCTGCCTCGGCTGGCAAACGTCGCATGTAACTTACTGTTGCATTCATACCCGGTTCAACCGAATCTGTATTAAATCTGGCAATGTCAGCATTCGGATCAGTATAGTTCTCGTTCCATCGTACACCAGCTGTCATAGTCAATAAATGGCGGATGGTCACTTTTTCATAAGCGCTACCTTTTAAATCGGGGATGTAGTCCGTTACGTTGTCGTTCACACTTTTTATAAAACCATCATTGATGGCGACCCCCACGAGGGTGCTCGTTACTGACTTTGCAACAGACAGTGAGGACCATAGGTTCGATTCGCTGTCCCCAAGCGCATAGCGTTCCAATCGGATCTTTCCATCCTGTAAAATGAGGAAGCCGGCTACTTTCTGTTCCATCATAAAATCTTCCAACGCTTTTTCTTTTTCTCCGCCTGGGCTAAATGCGGCAATGGGCAATCCCTGCGAAAGTTCGTGCACCTTGTTCCCCTTCGGCACTTCACGCTCTTCCTGGTTCCAATGAGATGTGTTTTTTGAAAGTGAATCCGGCTTAGTGATGTCCTGCGCAAGAGAAGATGAAGCTGAAATAAGTATAATGACGAGTACAATAATGCTTAGGAATGATGAGATAACTGGTATGCGCATAATTTGACTACTCCTTTTGAGTTGTTAAAAATAACATTCAACCCCTAAAAGCGGTATTAATTTAAATATACTGGTAATTAGTATTGAAAACAAATTGAAGACTCTTGTTTGCAATAGCCACTAACGGTTTCATTAATATTCCTAAACAATCTATAAAACCATCCTGCGGTAAGAGCCTGCGATATAATAATAACGGTCAAGTATACAAATGCAATTCTTGCAGCCATTATCATTACAGCTTCCATTCTTGCGGCAACAGAAGCTTTAATAATTGTCAAAACAATAATGCAGACGATTGGTTATCCAATAACAATAAGTCTCCACCTTTAAATCTTTTAGTGCATAAGATAATAAAAATGGATCTCTGCCTATTTTTTCTAATTCATCATCAGTCGGATTAGCTACATATCCTCCGTAAGTTATCCGAGCTACTAAATCTTGTTCAGCTTCTTCGTCAAGTAATAATGAATTTCTAATTTCTATATGCTCTGCCCATGTTGCAAGTTCATCTTTTTCGCCATCCTTATCTTTTGTATCAGAAAACTCTTCATATACTTCTATAGGAATTTTTATTATACCTTGCTGGCCTTGAAAAATAATCCAATCCCAGAATTCAGGAACTCTTGAAATAGGATAATAATCACGTTTAGCATCGATTAATGTATTGGCATCTAGCAGGTATAGCAAAATTACATTATCTCCTATGCAAATTGATCTACTTGAAATAATCGATGAACTTTAAGTGGCTTGATATCTAGCAACATACCAGCTTTTGTAGTAGTTAGAGCACCAGAATATGTTAGACGATGAACTAATTCGACTAGTGTACCTAACTTATAGTTTTTTATTACATAGTAATTAGGGCCACCTTCTTTTTGTTTGCTTTTATCCCTTTTAACTTCGCGGTTTTCGAGCCACTTATCATGATAAAATTTTCGCAAGTCTGTCCATAAAGAATTGTTTATATCTCCACGTTTATAAAGTCGATAAGCAATATGTGTACTACTTAACCTTTTAGAAAAAGCATAATCAGAAATGTTAACTCTAAGATTTTCAAAACTATAATCAGTTATTCGGAATTGTGCAAATTCCACTGCTGGTAACAAAAATTCACTTGCTACATTATTGCAGAATTTCTCGATATTCTTTTCAAATAAATCCCCACTGATACCTGTTTGGCCTAAAATTAAGTGAACCATTTCGTGCATCAACGTAAATGACCATGCTGACTCATTATCTTGATCATTAATTACAATAAATGGAGCTATATCATCTGATAGAGCAAACCCTCTAAATACAGTGAGTGATATATTACTATGATATGAGCCTAGATTTCCCTTTAGTAATACAAAAATACCTTTTGATTCAACCTTTTGACGTAGAAATCGAAAAGCTTCTTTATTATTTGATTGAGTGCGATAATCTTCAAGTTTAAAATCAAGAACCTCACGAATAGTTTGAATAACAGGAGCCATTCCATCTTCAATTTTATATTTGCCAATAAATTCTAAATGATTTTCTTCATCTGCGTCAATGAGGGTTTCACGAATTGTACTTTGACGTGCTTTAATATCTCGTATTAAAATATCAACATTTACACCTTCAATTTCTTCAAAATTTGCAGGTAAAGTCCTAAAATCCTCTCCCCGATCACCAATGCTTGGAGGTTTGTCAAGATAAAAAGTCAAAAGTGGTAGATGGTATTGTTTGGACATTCTAAGAAGTAAAGCCCTAGAAGGTTCTTTATCACCAGATTCAAAAGCATTTAGTTTTTCTATAGCACTCATTTTTTTGCCGTCCATAATATTAAGCTTACGAGCAGCATCCTCCATGGAAAGCAATGAATTTTCTCTAGCCCACTTCAGAATTTCCGGTTTAATCTTAGGCATTTGTCAATAATTCCTAAATTTATAACAAAAATTCAATTTGTTAAGAGTAATGTTCTTAATCGTTAAAACTAATTTAATAACTTTACTCAAAAAAAAGAAAATCAAAAAATCTTAAATTATTCTTTACTTCTATTCTATGTATTATGCTATTACCGCTAACGAACTTGTGGCTAAGGCGCAGCCCATAACAACAAAGCCGTTTTAATTAGTAAGTTTTATAATTAAAAATAATCTTTCATAACTGAACTACGTTGAACAAGAAAACTTGGTACGGAAAGACAAACAATAAAATCCCAAAATTGCCGAGAGCGAAATCGCTGACGCCTTGAGTGCCCCAAAAGGCACTTTCCTTTTCTCATCAAACTAGTGACCTTTCATAACGGTATATTCAGCATTTTGTTGCAATATATAAATTCCGCTTTTGCGGGACAAGAATTAATTAACAAAAACTAATAAGCAGTTTGGCAGTCTCGCGAATTGGTGCATGTTTCCCGCAAAACGGGAGACAATGCCCGCCCTTGAGCATTGCTCTGAAGGAATGTCGCTCATCTATTGGTGTTAATACTCTATTATCCCGAACAGTCTGGATAAATTGAAAACCCGCTTAGCTTTAAAGAACAACAAAAGATTACAGAAGCAAGCTAAACAGCTTGGGTTACCATTAGTAGCAGCTTAGTTTCTTTTTCCAAACTGGGTTTTCTACACTCATTGTAGAGTGGTCATTAGCAGCAACTTGTTAGGTTTTGTTAATATTTTCCAAAACTATCACAACATTTCCCTTCTTATGTCCTTTATCTACATACCTGTGGGCTTCAGCTATTTGTTCAAACGGATATTTTCTATCAATGACTGGTTTTATTTTCCCTTTTTCCAGAAGTTCATTTATGAAGTTCAGATCTTTAGTCCTTTCTGCCGGAGGTCTTAAACCTGTTGCCATAATCATCGCTTTCTTTTTGCTTAACATTGCAGTCCATAGAACGGAAGGAAAAATGCTGAGCGTAATTGCAGCCTGAAGAAATTTTCCATTTTTCTTTAGTGAGTTTTTGCATTGTGAAAAGTTTGTCTTACCAACTAAATCAAATATAATATTATATGTTTCACCTGATTTTGTAAAATCTTCTTTAGTATAATCAATTACTTTGTCCGCACCAATAGACTTCACTAATTCTAAGCCGGATGTGCTACAAACCCCAGTTACTTCTGCACCAAAGTAGTGAGCGAGCTGAACTGCAGCAGATCCTACACCCCCTGAAGCTCCAATGATAAGTACATTTTGCCCCTTCTGAATTTTTCCTTTATCACGCAGGAAGGGTAATGAAGTCAAAAAACCATCACAACAGGCAATTGCTTCTTCATAACTTTTATCAGCAGGAATATTTGCAAGAGTTGATTTATCTACAGGCAAACATATATACTCTGAGTAAGAACCATACCCAGGAGTTGTACCAACTACTTTGTCACCTTCTTTAAATAGTTTTACATCCTTGCCGACGGCTTCAATCTCTCCCGCAAACTCACTTCCAAGAGTTTTGTTTTTGGGTTTTGTGATTCCTGTGAATAATCTCGAAAACTTGGGTTCACCTTTTCGAAATGTGCAGTCTGTTGCTGTTACTGTTGTTGCATAAGTTTTTATTAATACTTCGTTGTCTTTAGGAATTGGCTTTGTGATATCTTTGAGCTGAAGCACTTCCGGTGGACCGTATTTTGTATATTCAACTGCTTTCATTTAATTCTCCAAGCTTATTTCCTGAATTTTATTCCCTTTAATTAAAAGCCATAAGCAGAAGGATAATTCTCCAATAATTCCTGGTACTAATACAATTAAAAGAAAAATTTCCTGGTAGTTTTTATAGTTGGGCAATAGAAAACTTGCAAAACTATCTGCTAAATAGCCCACAGAAGCTATAAATAACAAGACTACAAGTATTTTGGGAATGTAGTCAGATTTAATGCATGGTTATGCAGTAAATTTTATTAATAAATTTCTTTAATTTTTAAAATTATAATTTATTAATTCTGTAACACTTCCCCAATCATTTTTAGACTTTATCATCCCAATTCCTCTTTTATATATTTCCGTATAGTTACCGTCTATCAATCCTCTATCAGTAAATAATTCTATTTTATCTTCGTCTTTTTTGATTGCTTTTATTGAATATCTATTTATAGTTGCGAGTCTTTCAATTTTATTTCCAGTATCCTTTTCTTCTATATTTAATTTTATTAATGCCACTTCGTTGGAATCTAAAGTAAATATCGCAGAAACTCTTTCTATATATTTATTCCTTTTTTCATCAAAATTTATAGTATAAAGAGTATCATTTGAACTTCTTTGATAATAAAATGTCGGAGCCATATTTGGATTAACATTTTCATATTTAAATTTAAAATACTTTTTACCTTCAATTGTATCTATTGATATTATTTCACTAGTAAATGAAATTTCTGAATTTGCTTCGACATTTGAAGGATGAACATTATAAAACCATTTATTTCCAATAACCAAGGGCATATAATCATTATTGAATGAATTTAATGATTGAACTGAGACTTTCCGACAACTGGCCTCTTTCATTGATATCTTGTCCGCTATCTTATATCTGGTATTTGTGTGCCTACCACCAACCACCAACCACCAACCACCCACCACCGTACTTTATCTGTATCTTGCTAATACTCTCTGCCATAGGTAGCCGAGTATTTAACTAAATTTCCTTCATCATCTTTGTTCCAATCGGAAATTACGCATTTTTTTTACAATCGCAATCCGGAAAATATACGTTCACCAATTGGAGTTGCTGAAAGTCAGGAATTTTGTCCAAACAAAAAAAAATGATTTTAATTCGCTAGATGTAAACATTCAAGCCTTCAATCTCCCCAATTTTTCCTCATCCAACCTAAAGTGCATCACCAAGGCAACTCCTAGATAACTCCAAGGTAACTCCTAGATAAAATCCATGCTCCTTCTGGTCTAACAACCAAAATCTCCCTAAATATTTATCAACCCAAATTGTCACTCAACGATACATCCATTCAATCATTCATTCATTTAACCATTCTTTCCTGAAATTATTTTGAATGCCACTAATTTAAGTAACATCCGAAATTTAGAATACCCAATTTCCCAATTTATTATTAAAAATTGGAATATTTGGCAAAATTATTTAATTTTGTAGCTTTAAAAAGATTCACTTTTCAGCTGAAATATTAAAGTTTGAAGAGACCTGAATAAAGAAGTATATATTCAATAATGGATAAAATCAAAATAACATTTCCGGACGGAACTACAAAAGAATTCGATAAAGGAGTTACCGGTTTTCAAATTGCCGAATCTATTTCTTCAAGATTGGCTCAGGAGGCTCTGGCTGTTGAAGTTAATAGTAGGATTAAAGACCTCGATGCACCGGTTAATTTTAATGCAGTAGTTAGAATCCTGACTTTCGATGACAAAGAAGGAAAGGAAGTTTATTGGCATTCTACTTCTCATCTCATGGCTCATGCAGTTCAAGATATTTATCCGGAAGCTAAATTCGGCGTAGGACCTGCAATTGAAAATGGCTTTTATTATGATATCGATATCAATTCTCATTTGACGGAAGAAGATCTTCAAAAAATAGAAGAAAGAATGAATAAACTGTCAAAAGAGAATAATTCCTTTCGAAGACAGGACCTTTCTAAATCTGAAGCCGTTAGCTTTTTTGAAAGTAAAGGCGATAATTATAAACTTGAGATTTTATCAGGAATCGATGAAAATTCTGAAGGAGTCAGTCTTTATAAAGAAGGCAGTTTTGTCGACCTCTGCAGAGGACCACATCTTCCTTCCACCGGTAAAATAAAATATGTTAAGCTCCTTAATATCTCCGGTTCCTACTGGAGAGGGGATGAGCATAATAAACAACTTCAGAGAATATACGGCATTTCTTTTCCAAAAAAGAAAATGCTTGATGATTACCTGGTGAAATTAGAAGAAGCAAAAAAAAGAGACCACAGAAGACTGGGAAAGGATCTCGAACTCTTCTTAATTTCAAATACTATTGGCAGCGGCTTACCCGTTTGGCTTCCTAAAGGAACAGTGTTAAGAGAAAATTTAGAAAATTATTTGAGGGAAGAACAGAGAAAAAGAGGCTATCTTCCTGTTATTACACCTCATATAGGAAATATAAATTTATATAAAACGAGCGGTCATTATCCTTATTACAAAGACAGCCAGTTTCCTCCTATGCAGCTTGAAGATGGGAAAGAAGAATATTTACTTAAACCGATGAACTGTCCCCATCATTTTCAGATCTATCTTTCAAAACCCAGAAGCTATAGAGATTTACCTATAAGATATGCAGAGTTTGGGACTGTTTACAGATACGAACAATCAGGCGAATTAAATGGATTAACCAGGGTTCGATCTTTCTCAATTGATGATTCTCATATTTTCGTCAGACAGGATCAATTAAAAGACGAAGTCTGCGATGTAATTGATCTTATTCAAACTATTTTCTCCCAGATGGGTTTTACAGATTTTGAATCACAACTCTCTTTCAGAGATGATAATGTTGATAAATACGGCGGCGATATCAAATTATGGGAAAGAGCCCAGCAGGAAATAAAAGAAGCCGCTGATCAGATGAAGCTTAATTATCACATTGAAGAAGGTGAGGCTGCTTTCTACGGTCCTAAAATAGATTTTATGGTTAGAGATGTTCTCGGACGTAAATGGCAATTAGGTACCGTTCAGATTGATTATGTTATGCCTGAAAGGTTTAATCTTGAATATACCGGTAGTGACGGGCAGAAACATAGACCTGTTGTAATTCATAGAGCCCCCTTCGGCTCTATGGAAAGATTTATTGGAGTCCTAATAGAACATTATGCCGGCGAATTTCCTTTATGGTTAGCTCCCGTACACGCTGCAGTCCTTCCTGTTTCTCAAAACTTTATAGATTATTCGAAAAAAGTTGCTGATGAATTGAAAGCTAACAACATACGCGTAGAATTAGATGAAAGAAATGAAAAAATAGGATATAAGATCCGTGACTGGGAAACAAACAAAGTCCCTTATATGCTGATTCTGGGTGAAAAGGAAATGAACTCGTCTAATATTTCTGTAAGAAAACATAAAAAAGGTGATTTAGGAAGTTTGTCTTTATCTGAATTTATTGATAATATAAAAGACGAAATTAAAAACAAAAAACATTAACAGCAGAGAGGTAGTAATCGCTAAAGATAACATTAGAATAAATGAAGAAATTAAAGCTCCGAAAATTCGTGTAATTGATGTTGATGGTGCACAGCTTGGAATTTATACAGTAAGGGATGCTTTAAGATTATCAAGTGAAAGAGGTCTTGATTTAGTTGAAATCGCACCTCAAGCTCAACCACCCGTTTGTAAGATTATTGACCATGGAAAATTTAAATATGAACGGCAGAAACGGGAAAAAATTCAAAGAAAAAATCAGCAGACTTCTACTCTCAAGGAGATTAGACTACATCCAAATACAGATGTGCATGACTTTGAGTTTAAAGCCAGACACGCTATTGATTTTTTGGAAGAAGGTAATAAAGTCAAAGTGGTTGTTATTTTTAAAGGAAGAGAGATGGCTTATACTGAGCAAGGTGAAGATTTATTGAACCGCTTTATACTTAGAACTGAAGATATTGCTAAAGTAGAGTCGGAAATAAAAATGGAAGGCAGGAATATGAATTTAATTCTTGTCCCTGACAAGTCTAGAACTAAAAAGAAATAGGAAAGATGAATATCAGAATGATGGAGTGTCGGAGTTTGATTAACCAACAGTTTTAACTGTTGGGAAAAGAAGTAAAAATAAAAACATTTATGAACAGTTTTAACGGTTTTCACAATCAATAGTGAAATTAAAAATAAAGAAACAATAGGATTAAATTATGCCGAAAATGAAAAGTAATAAGGGCGCAAAGAAAACTTTTAGGAAAACAGCTTCAGGTAATTTTAAAAGAAAAAAAGCTTATAAAAGTCATATTTTAACCTCTAAAACTACAAAAAGAAAAAGAAATTTAAGACACGCTACTCTTGTTTCTAAATCTGAAGAAAAGCGTGTCCGCATTATGGTTCAGTAATTAAGGTTTGATTATAATAAAGAAGGAAATAAATTATGCCTCGTTCAACAAATAGAGTTGCTTCTCACCGTAAAAGAAAAAAAATGCTGAAGCATGCAAAAGGATACTGGGGTGCCAGAAGCAAAGTATTTACAGTTGCCAAAAATCATGTAGAAAAAGGCTGGAGTCATGCTTACCGGGACAGAAAGGTAAAAAAGAGAACTTTCAGACGATTATGGATTGTTAGGATAAATGCTGCAGCTCGGATTAACGGCACAACTTACTCTAAACTAATTCATGCGCTTGATTCTAAAGGTGTTAACATTAACAGGAAGATATTAGCGAGTTTAGCTGTTGAGAATCCGTCTGCTTTTACAGAGATAGTGAATTTCTCAGCTAATTAAATTTTTGCCCTCTTTAAATTGAAATTTATAATTATTTTAAAGAGGGTATTATTTTAAATATTTGCAGCACTTCTTATGAATAACGAACAAATTAATTATATCAGTATATCGTTTGAAAACGATATTATCAAAGTAAAAGATCCCAAACAGCTTGAAGAAATTAGAATAAAATATTTGAGCAGGAACGGATTGGTTGCAAATCTTTTCGAAGAATTGAAAACAACTTCAAAAGAAGAAAAACCTATTTTGGGGAAAGAATTAAATTCACTTAGAACTTCTATTACGGAAAAATTTAATTCTATTAAAGAGAAGATTGAATCTAATTCGTTATCAGCCGACGGCGAAATTGATTTAACTCTACCCGGTTTTGCAAAACAAATAGGCAGAAAACATTTATTAACCCAAACTTTAGATGAAATTAGAGCCATATTTAAAGGAATGGGATTTTCAATTTCCGAAGGACCTGAAATCGAATCCGATTATAATAATTTTGAAGCCCTGAATTTTCCACATGATCACCCTGCAAGAGATATGCAGGATACATTTTTTCTGAGTAAGGACTTCCTTCTAAGGACACATACATCACCGGTACAAATCAGGGTTATGGAAAAACATCAACCTCCTGTCAGAGTTATCATGCCTGGAAGGTGCTATAGGAATGAAGCTGTTAGTTCAAGAAGCTTCTGTATGTTTCACCAGGTCGAAGGTCTGTATGTTGATACGAATGTAACTTTCAGCGAATTAAAAGGAACCCTAGTTGGTTTTGCAAAACAATTTTACGGTGAAAACTTAAAATATAGATTTAGACCAAGTTTTTTCCCTTTTACTGAACCAAGTGCAGAGATGGATATTACCTGTTTTCTTTGCAGCGGTAAAGGGTGCAGGGTTTGTAAAATGTCGGGCTGGCTTGAAATATTAGGCTGCGGAATGGTTGATCCGAATGTCTTCAAATTTGTAGGCTATGATCCGGAAAAATATACCGGCTATGCTTTTGGAATGGGAATAGAGAGAATCGGACTTTTGAAATACAATATTCCCGACATCAGAATTTATTTCGAAAATGATATCCGGTTCTTAAAACAATTTTAAGCAAATAATTTTATAAAAGAAAAGGCTTTGCCTTTAATAATTAAATTGTGACAAGCCTGATTTGTCATTCTGAACGTAACGAAGTGAAGTGCCTGTCCCGCTTTTGCGGGGAAGAATCTCTATACCTGTTCATTGCAGCTATCTATAATTCTAGAATTAGTGAATTTGTCACTAAAAGGTAATAATGAAATGAATCTTGGTTTTCAGGAGTTAATAAGTTGAAAATATCTTTAAACTGGCTAAAAGATTATATTGATTTAAAAGATATACCTGTTCCGGTAATAGCTGATAAGCTTACCATGTCCGGACTTGAAGTTGAAAGTATAATCGATCAGAATGAGATTTATAAAGATTTTGTAGTTGGATATGTTAAGGATAAGAAGAAACATCCAAATGCAGATAAATTATCACTTTGTATTGTTTCAAACGGAAAAAATGATTTCCAGGTTATTTGCGGTGCAGAAAATGTCGCCGTGGATCAAAAAGTTGTCTTTGCACCTATGGGTACAACTATTCCTAAAGGAAATTTTAAAATTGGTAAGGCTAAAATTCGCGGTATTGAATCTTTTGGAATGATATGTTCAGAAGCAGAACTTGAATTGAGCGATAACCATTCCGGCATAATGATTCTTAACGCTGATTTAGAAGAGGGAACACCGGTTACCAAGGCTCTTTTATTAAATGATGTAATATTTGAAATAGGTATCACCCCGAATCGTCCGGATGCTTTATCCCATATTGGTGTAGCTAGAGATCTTGCAGCAATCTTTAATTTGAAATTAAACCTTCCGTCAGTTGAAATTAATGAAAGTTCCCCGGATGTTAATAAATTAGCTAAAGTTGAAATAATCGACAAAATAAATTGTCCAAGATATTCATCAAAGGTAATAACCAATGTTATTATAAAAGATTCCCCTGAATGGTTAAAAATAAGATTAAAAAATATAGGACTCCGACCTATAAACAATATTGTTGATGTTTCAAATTATGTTATGTATGAAACGGGACAGCCTCTCCATGCCTTTGATCTCGATAATTTAAGCGGAAACAAAATAGTAGTTGAAAGTACAACTCATGAGACAAATTTCATCACTCTGGATTCTAAAGAAAGAAAGCTTCCTGAAAATACTCTGATGATCTCTGATGCTGAAAAGAATGTTGCTATTGCCGGAGTTATGGGAGGGGAGAATTCTGAAGTCGGTATTAACACTAAAAATATACTTATCGAAAGTGCATATTTCAATCCTTCAAGTATACGTAAGACTTCAAAAACAATAGGGTTAAGTACCGAAGCTTCATATAGATTCGAAAGGGGGGGTGATCCTAACAATACTGATTATTCCGCTAAAAGAGCTGCCAAATTAATTTCCGATTTAAGCGGTGGTAAGGTTGCAAAAGGCATTATAGATGTTTATCCGGATAAAATTGAAAAGAGAGAAGTCAGGATCCGGTTCGCAAGGGTTGATAAAATTCTAGGTTTTATTATTTCAAGAAATACGATTATCGAAGTTCTTGAAAAATTGGGAATGCAAATTATTTTTGAATCCGATGAAGAACTCCATTGTCTAATACCTACTTTTCGACCTGATATTGAAAGAGAAATCGATCTGATAGAAGAAATTGCAAGAATAAACGGATATGACAATATTCCAACGCAAAACAAAATATCCATTACTCTCGATGAAAAAACTGATGAAGCTGAAATAACAGATAAAATGAGGGATATATCCACGGCATTAGGTTTTTATGAAATAATTAATAATCCATTGCAGGGTGAGAAACAATCATCAATGATTGGAAACCCAATTAAGATACTTAATCCGCAAAGTTTAGATATGGAATTCTTAAGAACTTCTTTAATTCCCGGCGGTTTAGAAACTATTTCTAGAAATATTAAGGTCGGTGAAAAGAATCTTTCTTTATTCGAAATAGGAAATGTGTTCAATAGAAAAACAAATAAGGAAATTGATAGCTTTAATGATTTTTCGGAAGAAAGTAATATAATATTCTTTTCAACTGGATTATTAACAAAAAAAAGATGGGATCAGTCTGAAATTGATGCTAATTTTTATAACTTTAAGGGATTAATAAATAACTTCTTATTTAACTTTTTACTTGACAATGTTTTAAATGATTCATATTATCACAGTGTCGATAGAATTTTTGATTATAAATACATAAAAAGTTATAAAGATACTGTTATCGGCTCAGGTGGAAAAGTTAAAAAAGATGTTCTTAAACAATTTGATATCGATCAGGAAGTTTATTGTTTTGAGTTAATTATTGAACTATTAAAACAAATTCCAGGTAAGAATAAGGTTTTTAAGGAACTAAATAAATTTCCTAAAGTGTTTAGAGATTTTGCTTTTATATTTGATAAAAGCATAAAATATTCAGATGTAGAAGAATTTATAAAGGAAAAAGGTTCTGGTATTTTGAAATCAATTGAGATATTTGATCTTTTTGAAAGTGAAAAATTAGGACTCAATAAAAAAAGCATGGCTTTTTCGCTTGAATATTATTCTAACGAGAGGACACTGACTGAAGATGAAGTCGAAAAAGATTTTCTAAATCTTATTAAACTTATCGAAAAGAAGTTTGATGCCACTTTAAGAGGAAATTAAATTGCCTGATTTAACAAAATATGAGATTCTGCTAAAAGATCTTGAAACAATCGAAACTCAGGTTTCTGTTTTGAAACATAATTGCCGGGATGCTGTTAAAAGAAATAAAGAACTTGAAGATATGTTATCTTCTTATACAAAAGAAAATTTAGCCCTACAGCAGAGAATTGAAAGTATGCAGAGTGAACTTAAGAAAATTCAGAATGATTCTGAAAACGGTATGATAAATTCATTAAATTTAAAGGAGCGCGAAACATTAAAAGTTAAATTAAAAGATTTAATTTCAAGGATTGATTATCACCTGTCAGTTGATAGATAAATTAAAGTTCTTAATTTTATTGGATGTAAGATGGAACCGGTATAATGACAGAAAAAAAGAAGCTTAAAATTAAAATATTTGAAAAAGAATATTCTTTGTTGGTTGAAAATGAAGAAATAGCAAAAGAATTAGCTATTTATGTTAATAAAGTGATGGAAGAAACGAAAGATGAACTTCCGGATCAACCGGCGCAGACTATAGCAATTATTGCTTGCTTAAATATTGCTTATGATTTATTCCTGGAAAAAAATAAAAACAGAGAATTTGTTATACAAGCAGCAGATAAGGTTAAAAAGTTAAAGCTTCTCTTAAATGATCCTGCTATACCAGGCACATCTTAAAAAATTTAGTTTACCGCTCCGTCAGCTCTACAATATGAAAAACTAACACCAATTCATAGGGAGTTTGACTTACGGCGTCTATTGCAGGCCTCATCCCGGTTATTCGGGATTTCGGACTGACCTTGTGTCAGAGCATTCCGGAACAGTGGAAGCAAAAAGCGTTCGAGCGAATTCCCGAAACTGATGAATATAGGGTTTTTCCTATTAATCAGTGGCTGGCGGAGATGGTATTATAAATAAATGTTACATATTGTAATATGATGTAATAATTATAACCCGACATTGGAGGAAATATGAATATAAATCTGGATATCTTATTTCTTATACCAATGGTGATTGTCCTCGTTGCTTTGTTTTTTTATTTTGGATGGGTTTTTAATTCTAAGATCGGGAAGAAAAGTATAGCTTCGGCTGAAGAACGGGCTAAACAAATTATTAACGATGCACAAAAAGAAGCAAATAATATAAAGAGGGAAAAATTACTTGAGGTAAAAGACGAATGGTACAAGAAGAAAGTTGACTTTGATAATGAAGTTAATTTGAAAAAACAGAAATTCGGTAATTTGGAAAAACAACTAGGTGTACGTGAAGAGAATATCGAACGAAAGTTTGAACTGGTTCTAAAAAAAGAAAAGGAGAATAAACAATTAGAGAAAGATTTACTTAGTGATAAAAAAGATTGCGATTTAAAACTAAATGAAGTTAAAAAATTAGAAAGTGAACAAAATCTAAGGCTTGAAAAGATTTCAGGTTTAACCACAATTGAAGCAAAAAAAATGCTTATGGAAAACCTGATTAACCAGGCTAAAGTTGATAGTTCTCAAAGGATTAAAGAAATTCACGATCAGGCAAAAGCTGATGCAAAAAGGGATGCTCAAAAAATAATTGTTCAGGCAATACAGAGAAGTGCTGCAGATTATGCTATTGAAACCACTGTATCCGTTGTACAAATCCAAAACGACGATATGAAAGGTAGGATAATCGGTAAAGAAGGTAGAAATATCCGTTCTTTCGAAGCTGTAACAGGAGTCGATGTTATAGTTGATGATACACCTGAAGCAGTAATTCTTTCCTCTTTTGATCAATTCCGAAGGGAAGTGGCCCGCGTTTCCCTGGAAAGGCTGATTGCCGATGGAAGGATCCATCCTGCAAGAATTGAGGAAGTCGTTGAAAAGGTTAGGCAGGAACTCGAAGAGGAGATGATTCGCGAAGGTGAAAATACAATAATGCAGCTCGGACTGCATAATATGCATAGTGAATTGATCAAGCATATCGGCAAAATGAAATATCGCTCAAGTTACGGTCAGAATCTACTCCAGCATAGTATAGAAGTTGCTTATCTTACCGGGATCATGGCTGCCGAAGTAGGTCTGGATCCCGTTTTAGCAAAAAGAGCAGGGCTTTTGCATGATATTGGCAAGACATTAGACAAAAGCGTTGAAGGCCCCCATGCACTTCTTGGTTATCAACTTACAAAAAAATTCAAAGAACATCCAATTGTAGTAAATGCAGTCGGATCCCATCACGAGGATATAGAGATGGAGCATCCCATTGCCCCTCTTGTACAGGCTGCCGATGCTGTCAGCGGTGCCCGGCCCGGAGCACGAAGAGAACCCCTTGAAGGCTACGTTAAAAGACTTGAAACACTGGAAGCATTGGCTAAATCATTTGAAGGAGTTGCTAAAACTTATGCTATTCAAGCTGGGAGAGAAATCAGGGTAGTTGTTGAACATGATAAAATTGATGACATTGTGGCTGATAAATTATCTCATGATATAGCTTCCAAAATTGAAAGTGAAATGGAATATCCGGGACAGATAAAAGTAACCGTAATTCGTGAAGTAAGAAAAATCAGTTATGCGAAATAATATTATGTCTTTAATAATCTCCTTATTAATATAACGGAAATTGATGAGGAGAATTATATTTGATATCAGGATTTTTGTAAGGCGCTGAATGC
Source organism: uncultured Ignavibacteriales bacterium (assembly GCA_963848195.1). GTDB lineage: Bacteria > Bacteroidota > Ignavibacteria > Ignavibacteriales > Ignavibacteriaceae > CAVQBP01. The sequence continues at coordinate 324,442 of CAWKCY010000009.1, forward strand.
CGGTCTGTTCATGATATGAAAATAAAAAAGATAAAAGCTGCAATTACTGGGGGAATTGGATCGGGGAAATCTACCTTCGCAAAGTTTCTATCGGGAAAAGGTTATCCGGTAATTAATGTCGATAATATTTCAAAAGAAATTTTAAAATCGGATCCGGAGATTAAGATAAAAGTTGAATTGGAATTCGGGAAAGAGTCATATATAAATGGGGAAATAAATAGAGAATTTCTTGCCGAAAAAATTTTTTCCAATTCTGAAAATGTTATTAAAATCAATTTAATAGTACACCCCAAAGTTATTAAAAAAGTTAATAATTTAATCTCGGAAAAATTAAATAATTTCGATCTGGTATTTGCCGAAGCAGCACTCATTTATGAAGCTGATATGGAAAGTTATTTTGATTATGTTATCCTTATAACTGCTGATGAAAGCTTAAGACTGAAAAGAAAAGTTGATTTTGATAATTTTTCCGAAAAACAATTTTTCAAAAGAAACGAAAATCAAATTCCGGATGAGGAAAAGAAAAATCATGCTGATTTTATTTTTGAAAATAACGGGAGTTTAGATGATTTAAAACAGAAAGCGGAATTGTTATTGAAAATCTTAACAATTAAATAGAGCAGCAGTTTGACAACAGTATTCAGATTAATTTTTATGCATATTTAACTTTATTAAATAATTATGAAAAAAGTAGCTTTTCAAGGTGAGCATGGAGCATTTAGTGAAATAGCTTCTAAAAGTTTTTTTGTTGAAGAAGTAACCAATGTTCCTTCATATTCTTTTGATGAGGTCTTTTCAAACGTAAAAAATAAAAAAGTTGATTTTGGTATCGTACCTATCGAAAATACTTTATATGGAAGTGTTTTTGAAACTTATGATTTATTATTAAAATATTCGCTAACCATTGTAGGCGAATTAAACCTGCAGATTAATCATCACTTAATCGCACAAAAAAAATATAAACTGACTGAGATAAAAAGAATTTATTCACATCCTCAGGCTTTAGGGCAGTGCTCGGAATTTTTAAGCCAATTTAAAAAAACACATATAACTCCCGCATATGATACTGCAGGTGCAGCTATTTTGGCTCTGGAAAATAAAACTGAACCTTCGGCTGCTATTGCTAGTATTGAAGCAGCGGAATTTTACAATCTGGAGGTAATTGAAAGTAATATTCAAAACAACAAAGAGAATTATACAAGGTTTTTGGTAATAAGTGATTCTAAGAATAATAAGAAAGTCAGCAATCCAAAAACTTCCATTTGTTTTGAATTAAAAAGTATTCCCGGTGCTTTATTCAAAGCTCTCAGTGTTTTTGCATTAAGAGATATTGACCTGGTAAAAATTGAATCCCGTCCAATTCCGCAAAAACCATTTCAATATACTTTTTATGTTGATTTATTGGGAAAGCTTGATGATGAAAAGATTATCTTAGCAATAAATCATCTGGCTGAAATTTCTAATAATATCAGGAAATTCGGAACATATAATATTGGAGAGACTTTCAGCAGCTAATAAGTATACTAATAAGGAAAACTAAAATTGAGTTTAATAAATGATGCGATTGTTTCAGTCGTTAAAATAATGCCGAAACCGGTAGTTGGTATATTTTCTAAAAAATATATTGCAGGCGAAAACCTCGAAGATGCCGTGAATCTAGTTAAAGATTTAAATTCAAAAGGTATTTATGCTACCCTTGATGTATTAGGAGAATCTGTTAAGAATAAAGAAGATGCCGAAGCGGCAAAAAATAAATGTTTAATAGTACTTGATACTATTCTGGAAAATAACTTGAAGGCTAATCTATCTATAAAACCTACGCAAATGGGCTTGAGCATTGACGAAGAGTTTACTTTTAAACAGATTGATGAACTGGTTGAAAAAGCAAAGAAAATAAATAACTTTGTAAGAATCGATATGGAAGATTCACAATATACCGATAAGACCATTTCGTTATTCGAAAAATTGAAAAAAAATTATAATAATGTGGGTATAGTCCTTCAGGCATATTTAAAAGAACTTTTGATGATGCGGTTATATTAGGCAGATTAAATACTAACTATCGTCTGTGTAAAGGAATTTATATCGAACCTGCTTCAATTGCATATAAGGATAAACAAAAAATTAGAGAAAATTACCTGGAAACACTTCACGTGATTTTAAAGTCAGGTAATTATGTTGGCATTGCAACTCACGATGAATATTTAATTAATGAAGCATATAGAATTATAAAAGAATTGAATATTCCAAAGGATAAATTTGAGTTTCAGATGCTTTTAGGAGTAAGAGAAGATCTAAGAGATAAAATCAATGCCGACGGTTATAAAATCAGAATTTATGTTCCGTTTGGTGAAGACTGGTATGCTTATTCCATTAGGAGGCTGAAAGAAAATCCACAAATTGCAGGTTATATATTCAAAAATATTTTTTCATTCACCAAAAACAATAGATCATATTAAATGAATGTATTAGGAATTGAAAGTTCATGCGATGAAACCTCTGTTGCAATCATTTCGAATAATATTTTAACTGCAAATTTAATCTCTTCTCAGGATTTTCATTCAAAATACGGTGGTGTTGTTCCCGAACTTTCCAGCCGGGCACATCTGCAGTTAATCATCCCTCTTGTAAAAGATGCGTTAAAAAAAACGGGCTTGGAACCAAAGGATATAGATTTAATTTGTGCTACTGCTGGTCCCGGATTAATAGGTGCCTTATTGGTTGGTTTGACCTTTGCGAAAGGCTTGGCATATTCACTTGATAAGCCTTTTCTCGGTGTTAATCATATAGAAGGACATATATATTCAGGTTTCTTAATGGATGAAAAACCAGAATTTCCATATCTGGTATTGGTAGTTTCCGGCGGTCATACTTTGCTTTTATTAGTTAATAGCCATACTGAAATAAAAAAATTAGGCACTACAGTTGATGATGCTGCCGGTGAAGCGTTCGATAAGGTTTCAAAGATGCTGGGGCTTGGTTATCCGGGAGGTCCAAAGATTCAAAAATTTTCGGAAAACGGCAATAAAGAAGAAATAAAATTTCCGGTTGCTAAACTTGATATTCCTTATAATTTTTCGTTCAGCGGATTAAAGACATCTGTATTGAGATATATTAAAAAAAATTATGAAGGGAAAGAGATCCCGGAACAGGATATTAGAAATATTGCTGCCTCATTTCAAAATGCAGTGATAAAGCCTTTAATTTTAAATACTGAAAAAGCATTAACCGAATATAATGTTAAATCAATTTCACTTGTTGGCGGTGTTGCAGCTAATTCCTCATTAAGAGAATCCTTTATAGAGCTTGCAAAAAAATATAACAAGAAGGTCATCATCCCAAAACTTGAATTCTGCGGTGATAATGCCGCAATGATTGCCTACAGAGGCTTAAAGATTTTTGAAAAAGGGGAGAGGCACCACTTAAATTATAGCCCTTTTCCCGGTTTGACTTCAGAAAATTTTATCTAATTTCTTCAACAGGATTAATAATTTTCTTATCTTTTATAAATGGAAAATTTAATTAAGAAAATTGAAAATGAACTAAATTCTTTATCTAAAGTAGAAAGAGAAGAGATTCTTAAAAGGCTAAGAAATGAAATTGACGATATTGATAAACAGATTGTACCGTTATTAAGTAAAAGGACTTTAATTTCGGTTCTTATCGGCAGAGTAAAACGATCAATGAATCTGGCTACTTATTCACCTGAAAGAGAGAAGGAGATTAGTAAAAGGATCAGTCAATACGCTGAAGAACCCTTAAGGCCTGAAGCTCTGTTAAGAATTTATGAAAGGATACTAGACGAATCGCGTGCAATACAGCGGGAAGAGAAGAATAAAGGGAATGTTTTTAGGATTTCCACTTCTAAGATGAAAAAGAGTTTAAAAAATATGTTTACCCGAAAAGAATTTTTAATAATATTAATCTTTTTTTTTGCAGTTCTTGGATGGCTGTATTACATCTTTTTTACACCAAATTATTATAAGGGGAATTCTCCGGTAACGGTTGAAATTGAAAAAGGGGAAAGTTTAGATCAGATAACCAATAAACTTTATAAAAGAGGGATTATTCCAAACGAAACAAGTTTGAAAATTGCAGCTTTTATTTATGGTGCTGAGAAAAAAATAAGGGCAGGCAGATATAAAATTCCAAACGGTTTAAGTTATCTGGACTTGATAGAATTATTCCTTTATGGTAAAGCAGATTTTTTGGTTGATGTTAAACTTTATGATGGTTCCAGATTGAGATCAATGGCTGCTGCATTAAAGATTAATGCTCTAATTGATTCTGCATCTTTCGTTAATGAATGCAGCGACAGATCTTTTATCGATTCTTTGGGATTGGATTATCCAACTATTGAAGGGTATCTTTTACCCCAGCAATATTCTCTGTACGAAAGAAGCTCGGGCAGAGAAGTTATACGGATTATTTATAATGGATTTAAAATATTCTTCAACGATTCATTGAAAAATAGGGCAAAAGAATTACATTATTCAGTACACGATATAGTTACTCTTGCCTCAATTATTGAGGGAGAGACTAAAAAAGAAAAAGAAATGCCTATAATTGCTGCGGTTTATTATAACCGGTTAAGACGCGGGATGAAACTTGAGGCTGATCCTACTGTTCAATATCTTTTGGAAGGGAAGTGGAGAAGATTATTATACAAAGATTTAAGGAATGACAGCCCATATAATACTTACATGTATTACGGTCTTCCTCCAGGCCCTATAAATAATCCAGGCAAGGTGGCTATCCTTGCTGCACTTTATCCCGATAAGAATGACTATCTCTATTTTGTAGCAAACGGGAATGGTGGACATAAATTTTCCAGTACTTATTCCCAACATATTAAAAACGCTAGAGAATATAAAAAATGGCTACAGGCGCAAGAAAGCAAGTAAATAATTTATTGTTACTGCTTGCATTAATTATTTTATCAAACTGCGCTAGTCAGCTGCCTCCCGGAGGAGGTGAAATTGATAAAATACCCCCGCAAATAATCGATGTTTATCCTCCAAACGGTACAATTAACTTTAAAGATGATTATTTCGAACTGGAATTTTCAGAGTATATTGAAAGACGTTCTCTTCAAGACGCTATATTTATCTCTCCCGCTATCGACGGGACTCTGGATTTAGATTGGAGCGGAAAATCGGTCAGAGTTAACTTCCCTTCAAAATTAAAAGACAGCACTACTTACGTAGTAACAATCGGTACAGATGTCTTAGATTATAATAATAAAAACCGGATGGCTGAATCTTTCAATTTTACTTTTTCAACTGGAAATGAAATTGATAAGAGAATAATTTCAGGAAAAGTATATGATGAAAAACCTGCCGGTATCATGATTTTTGCCTATAAGATGGGGGTCGATACAGCAAATCCTTTTTCGAATAAACCCGGTTTCATTTCTCAAACCGGCAATGACGGATCGTTTAAATTGCTCGGTCTATCTGAAGGAACTTATAGGATTTTTGCTGTGAAGGATGAATATAGAGATCTCCTTTTTCAACCGGAACAGGACTTAATAGGAATGCCATTCAAAGATATTGTATTCAATAAAGTAGATACCTTATTTAGCCCGCTGAATTTCTTCCTGACAAAAGTTGATACTGTGAAACCCAGATTTATAAGTGCATCAATGACTGACCGGTTCCATATTCTTATAAACTTTACTGAGGAAATAGACACCTCAGTAATAAATCCAAAGAACTTTTATATCTATGATTCAACTTCTAATTTAAAGTCTATCCCGCTCTATGCTTATAAAGGAAACACAAAGAATACGGAAATGGTTTTGGCAGATACTTCATATTTCCCTTCCAACGATGAAGTATATCTTTTTGCTGATTCAATTAAAGATCTATCGGGAAATATTTATTCAAACGATCAGACACAAATAAATTTGAGTGAAAAACCCGATACTGTAAAATTGAATATTTATAAAACTGCTCCACAGAATTATTCAAGAAATATTGATTTCATTGAACCAAAATTTGTTTTCTATTTAAATGATGCTTTCAATATATCAGCCTTAAAGCAAAATATAATTTTTCAGGACACTCTAGGAAGGAGAACAGGATTTAAAATAAAAATTTTAGACGATGCAACGTTCATTATATCACCGGATAGTAAACTTGAACCTGCTAAAGATTATTTGATAAAAATTAATATGTCAAATTTTAAAGACGCTGCTAGAAATGTCACTGATACTGTTTTCACCTATAAATTAACTACTATCAGCGGTCTGGATTTTACCGGCATAACAGGACAAATTAATAATGTTGAACTAAAAGAAAATCCTGTACTTGTCCTTGCCGGAATAGACAATACAAAGGTAGTTTATTCAAAGAAATTGAAAAGTAATTATAAATTTAATTTTGACCGGGTACAGCCAGGGAAATACATCTTATGGTGTTATTTTGATAGAGATAGCAGCGAGTCTTATACTTATGGATATCCATATCCCTTTAAACTTTCCGAGCAATTTTCTTTTTATCCGGATACACTCAATCTTAGAGCAAGATGGGTACAAACCGATGTAAATTTTAATTTTAAATAACTACAGGAATTTTGAAACGGTTTATCAGAATGGGTTAAGGAATATAAACAGTAAGCTTCTTAAAGAAAAATTTCAAATATACTTGTGTGGAATATTAAAATGTTCTATAAATAACCTCACCATTTTTAATTGTCATGCAGTTAAGGTTTTTATTTATATTATAAACTATCTCTGCATAATCGTTAATTTCAAAAATTGCAAAGTCTGCCGATTTACCAATTTCAATGCTTCCAATTCTTTCATTCATTTTGAGAGCTTTTGCAGCATTGATAGTAACTGCCGAAATTGTCTCTTCAATTGTTAAATGCATTTTTATTGCAGCTAGACTCATAATAAAATGTAAATTACTTATTGGAGAGGTACCGGGATTATAATCGGTAGACAAAGCTATAATTAAATTGTTTTCAATTAGTTTTCGAGCTGGAGCATATTGATAATCAAGAAAGAAAGAAACACCGGGCAGGAGGACACAAACTATATCTTTATTTTTAAGCAGCTCAATCTGTTTCTCCTTCAAAACTTCAAGATGATCTATGCTGGCAGCACTATATTCAAGGGCAATTTCCAATCCGCCGATATTATTAAACTGCTCCGTATGAATTCTTATATCCAGACCTATTTCCCTGGATTTTGAGAATATTTGTCCAATCTCATCTGCTGAGAATGCTGTTAACTCACAAAAACCATCACAAAATGCTGCCAATTTATTTTCTGCAATATAAGGAAGCATTTTATTTATAATATTTACAAGATAGTCTATATGATATGCTTTAAACTCCGGAGGGTATGTATGTGCTCCCAGAAATGTGGGTACAATATCAATTAGACAATTATTATTAAGACTGTTTATCACATTTAATAATTTTATTTCATTTTCAAAATCTAATCCATATCCACTTTTTATTTCAAGTGTTGTTATGCCCTGCGAAATAAAATTATTTATTGTTCTAAATGTATTTTTATAGATATCTTCAGCAGAGCTTTTTCTGACGGATTGGACAGTTGAATTTATACCTCCACCGTTCTTTGCTATATCCTCATAAGATTTTCCATTTAGTCTTTCTTTAAATTCATTAGCTCTGCTCCCCATAAATGCAGAATGCGTGTGGCATTCAACTAATCCCGGCAAAACTATTTTATTTTCCAGATCAATTAATTCTCCCGCCTGAGATTTTAATTTTTCAGCTTCAGAATTGGAAATTATATCTTTAATTATCCCATTTTCAATTACAATTGAATGATCATATAGAGTATCTATCTTCCTTAAAGAATCACCTCTTTTAAAGTTTATTCCCTTTGTATCAACCGTAACAATTTGAGAGGGGTTTAATAAAATCTTTATCATTTAAATAAATTATAAACTAATATCTTCTTATTTACTATAAATATTTATTTTATCATTTATTACTCTTGCTTCCGTATAGCCTATTTGATTTAGTTTGAAGCTGAGATCTTTTGCCTCTGAATTTTTTATAAAATCACCTACTTTTACTTTATAAAAAGGTGGTTCAAAGGTAATGTATACGGCTTTTTGATTTGTTTTTAGATATAATTCAGTTCGGATACTATCGGCTTCCTGAAGATTATCGGTTGAAAAAACCTGAACTCTGTATCCATTTACCTGGTTTATAATTTGAGGTGCTGAAGTATCGGAGCCTGCTGAAGTCTTATAACCATACCATATATCAGGTTTAACAATTTTGCTCCTCTTTTCTTTCTTTTCAACATCAAAAGTTGCACGGTAAGGAGTCAAATCAAAGTTTTCTGTATTTTCATTCTTCTTAACTTCTGCATTCTTTTTTGTTTCCTTTTCACCTTTATTTTCATTTTTGCCATATCTCCCTGATGTTGAAGCACTGCATGAAATAATTAAAAGTGAAAAGAAAATAAATAATAGTGCCTGAATAATACTGTTCTTCATTATTTACCTAATTATTATATTCTTGACAACTAATATTGGGTGGAATTTATTAAAATACAATTCTTTAAGGACTTCTTCTTTATATATAAAATAGATAAATAAGATAAAAGATAATTAACATTGTGACTTGTATTTTAAAATCTTTGAGAAAAAGCGATAATTTTAGTAAATTAGTAACTTAAAAAAAATCCTTTATAGAAAAAACCAACCTTTATAAAAAGAATGGCAACAAAGAAATTAAAAATTTTATTTGTAACATCAGAAGTTGTTCCCTTTGTAAAAACAGGGGGATTAGCTGATGTTTCTTCTGCTTTACCTCAAAGACTGTCGGAAATGGGACATGAAGTAAGGATAGTAGTCCCAAAATATGGTGCAGTTGATGATAGAAAATTCAAAATTCATGAAGTAGTTAGACTAAAAGACTTAAAAATTCAAATAGGTGATAAAGAAGTCACTTTTTCATTAAAATCATGTTTTCTACCGGGACAAAAAGTGAGAGTCCAGATATATTTCCTTGATAATCAGGAATATTTTGGAAGCAGAAACAGCCTGTATACTGACCCGCTGACCGGTGAAAATTTTTCTGATAATGATGAAAGGTTTATTCTATTAAGCCGGTCTGTATTTGAACTAATTTCAAAATTAGGCTGGATACCGGATATTATTCATTGCAATGATTGGCAGTGCGGATTAATTCCAGCTTATCTAAAAACTATTTATAAAGATGAAGAGCAATTTTCTAAATTCAAAACATTGTTCACAATTCATAACCTTGCGTACCAGGGAGAGTTTCCTAAATCTTCATTCAATAAAACCGGTTTGCCCGAAGAGCTGAACTCTGAAAAAGGATTGGAAATTTACGGTAAAATTAATTTTATGAAAAGCGGATTAATTTTTGCTGACGTAATAAATACTGTTAGTGAAACTTATGCTGAAGAAATTAGAAAAGATGATGAATTAGGTGCAGGTTTAAAAAATGAATTGGCTAAAAGAAAAAATGATTTATATGGGATAGTCAACGGAATCGATATGAGAGTCTGGAATCCTGAAAAAGATAAATTGCTGCCTAAGAAATATTCCTTAAAAAATCTAAATAATAAAATTGAAAATAAAAAAGAATTAACTCAAAAGTTCGGATTTAAGTTTGATGAATCCATTCCGGTAGTAGGTGTTATTACCAGGTTATTTGATGCAAAAGGAGTTGATCTTATAAGTGAATCATTTAAAGATTTAATGAATTTAGATATCCAGTTAATTTTACTTGGAACGGGTGATAAGAAATACCATACTTTTTTTGATAAAATGGCAGAAAAATATAAAGAAAAATTTGCTTGTTATCTGGGTTTTAATGATGAATTAGCACATTTAATTGAAGGAGGAGCCGATATATTCATAATGCCGTCCAGATATGAACCTTGCGGATTAAATCAGATGTATAGCCTAATATACGGCACAGTCCCGGTGGTTCGTGAAACTGGTGGACTCGCAGATACGGTTATCAATTATGACGAAAAAACAGGTGCTGGGAACGGATTTGTATTTAAAAAATATAATTCTTCCGCATTTACTAAAGAATTAAGAAGGGCTGTTGATGTTTTCCAGGATAAGAAAACCTGGAACAAAATAATGAAGGCAGGGATGAAATCTGATTTTAGCTGGACATCCTCAGCAAAGAAGTATGTTGAATTATATAAAACTGTCTTAAATAGTGACTAATGCCTAATTTTGGTGTTTTTTTAGACAGAGATGGTACACTAAATGAAGATCCCGGCTACCTTGGAGACCCTGAATTACTTAATCTATATCCGGAGACGGGGAAAGCACTATCGGTTTTGAAAAATGAACTAGATTTCAAGTTGATAGTAATTTCCAATCAATCAGGTATTGCGAGGGGATTAATAACAAAAGAAAAAGTTGACGCAGTAAATTCTAAACTTAATGAATTACTTTTGAAAGATAATGTACAGATAGATGCCTTTTACTACTGTCCTCATCATCCTGATTTTAGTACTGAGGAAGAATGTTCATGCAGAAAACCTTCTCCCGAGCTTGTTTTGAGATCTGCAATAGATTTTAATATCGATTTATCTAAATCTTATTTTGTCGGCGATACAGTTAGTGATATTGAATGCGGCCTGAATGCAAATCTAAAAACCATTCTGGTAAAAACTGGATATGGTGAGGAAAGTTTTTCTATCTTGCAAAAGCTAAATAAAATACCGACTTTTGTTGCCGAAAATATTTTTGATGCTAGTAAATTTATTCATAAAGATTTTGCCGGAGAAAAGTAATTTGTTCATAAAAAAAGTCCTTCTATTTGTGATTTTTTCAATATCGTTGTTCTTTTATTCATGCAGTGATGATCCTTCTTCGATTGGGTCAGACCTTCTTAAAAATGACTATCTGAATATAAATGAAATGGATTCATATAAAGATACGTTATCACAGGAATCATCATATATAAAAAGAACTTTACCTATGGGGAGTGCATATAGGATTCTGGTAGGTAAAAATTCAGATATTGAAGCTTCAACCCTTATAAATTTTTATATCTCATTAGCTGACTCTATTAAAAGTGGTATTAAAGCAGATTCAATAGAGGTTATTAGCTCTTCTGTTAAATTATCAAGAACATATGTTTTCGGAGATAAAAGTGCAAACTATGATTTCAATATACACCAAATCTTATCAGGATGGACTGATAAGAAGTTTACAGCAGACAGTCTTTCCATGTTGTCATATGATGCTTCTGATATAGGTTTTAATAAAATGTTTTCTGATTCTACTGATAAATTCGATATTAGTAATGACCTTACTCGTTCGTGGTTAAAAAATGCTGCTGATTCAACCGGAAATAATTACGGTATATTAATAAGCCCTTCACTAAGTTCACAAAAAATTGTAGGATATAACGCCCTCGTTTCGGGAGATTCTACAGAGCCAATTTTAACAGTAGTTTTTAAGAGACTAGGTTCATATACAGATACTTTGTTTTTTACAGTCAGTTCAGATGTCAGTACAGTTACAGGGAATATTCCTTCCGTTAGTCCAACATCCTTAGTTTTACAGAGCGGATTAGCCTTAGATGCAAAATTATGGTTTGATGTCTCCAAAGTACCATTCAATGCCGTTATAAATGATGCTAAAGTTACATTAAATTTAGATCCTTCAAAAACAATTATAGCCGATTCAACCAATACCATTTTAGCCGGTTTTGTGATTGATTCATCTTCGGTTGTGCTTGATTCATCGGTTGTGGTTACTTTTAGTAAATCTAACAATACTTTAACCGGAACTATTACTACTTATGTACAAAAATGGATAAATTCCAGAGCCAATCAAGGGATGTTATTATTTTCAAGAGGTGAAATTTCAACTGTTGATCTTTTTAATATATATGGTTCCAATGCCCCTGATTCATTAAAACCTCGTTTACATATTATTTATACAACAAAAAAATAATGAGTCTGAGTTTAAAATAATGAAATTACAATTTTTGTCAATATTGCTAATTATATCTTCTTTTACAATTTTTGGACAAGTAAATTCAAGTTATACAAGATTTGGGATTGGGGATATCCAATATACATATTCTGCAAGAAGATTAGGGATGGGTCAGGTAAATACCTCGATTGCAGATGTGGATTTTATAAATGTTAATAATCCTGCTGCTCTTTGTAGACTTGATTTAACCAGATTTGAAGTCTCTCTCAAATTCGGGGGGGAGCAGCTTTCAAATAATAGTCTGAATAAATTTTATGCTAATACTATATTTAATGGATTTACTTTTGGTTTTCCGATCAGCTCTCTTTACGGAGCCGGAGCAGCAATTGGTATTATCCCTGTAAGCAATGTTAGTTATAATATTGTTGATAATGCTATATCAACAACTAATTCTTCGGATCAATACAGCTTTTCCTACAGCGGCAGCGGAGGCTTATCAAAGATTTTTATAGGTGCTTCTTACAGGACACCACTAAATGTTAATATTGGTGCAACATTTGATTACTATTTTGGAAACCTGCATTATAATTCTGCTGTCACGTTCGCTAATAACAGTTCTTACAATGCAGTTTATAATAAACAGTACAGTCCACAGGGGATAGGGACTACAATCGGAATTTTAAGCCCGGACCTTGCTGATATTTTTAACTCTCAGAATATTACAGATTTTCGAATCGGAGCATCAATTAACTATGTCTCAACATTAAATACGGATACCATACTAATAGGAAGTTCTTCTTCCAAAATAGATACACTGGGGAAAGCTACAGTGGGAATGAAAATTCCCTTAAGACTTTCTACAGGGTTTAGTTTTGTTTTAAATAATAAATATTTAATAAGTATTGATTATTTATATCAGCCTTGGAGTAAATTCTCTTTCAATACCATTAAATCGGATTTCTTAAGAAATGCTTCAAAAATAAACGCCGGGTTTGAATACAGACCATTAAGGCAGTCCGGCAGCAGTTTCTGGGAACAAATTTTGTTACGAGCAGGTGTAAGTTATGAACAAACTCAATATATGATTAGAGGTGAAGGTATAAATCAATTTTCAGTTTCCGGTGGTTTTTCACTTCCAATAACTTTTGAAAATACTATTGATATTGGACTTGAATATGCAATACGCGGCACAAAAAGTGCGGGACTTTATAAAGAAAATATTTATAAACTAAATGTCGGACTGGATCTGGGTGATCTCTGGTTTATCAGACAGGAAAGATAAATTTTTAAAAACAATCAATCGAGGGAATATCTTGAAAAATGCATCTAAAATTTGGGGTTACTTTATCATTCTTTTGATAATTTTCAGTTCTTCGGCTTTTTCGAAGACCTTTGTTGAATTTAATATTCAGCAATCTGATTCATTGCAATTGATTGCCCAGTATAGCCTTTTCTCAGAATATTATAAAAATAAAGATTACGCAAGTGCATTACCATACGGGTGGAAAGTGATTGATATGGACCCGGTAAAATTTAATAAATGGATTTATTACAAAATGGAAGATGCACTCTGGAAAATTCACGATTCTACCGGTATTTCACCGGAATTGAAAAAAGAGGCTCAGGATTCTATTCTTACTTTTTATAATTTTGCGATAAAATATTATCCCGATGATAAAGGATATTTTGAGGCCAGAGAAGCTTATGTTGAACAAAACTGGCTAAATAAAAACGCTGATTCGGTTATAGCTTTGTATGAACAGGCTATAAAAGATAATCCCAAACTCCCATCTTATTATTATAATTTATTGGGTACCCTATATAAAGACAATATGTCGTCAAATAATGATTATCAAACAAAGGCAATAGATCTATACAATAAATTAATCGAAAGAGAACCGAATAATGATGTATGGACTGAAAACCTTAAAGGATTAGCTAAAGATCCTGAGCAATTACTATCAATATTAAAACAGACGTGGGAAAGAGATAAAGATAATCTTGCTAAAGCCTGGCAATATGCATCAATGGCTATTAGTCTTGGTAAATACCCTGAAGCAATAGAAACGCTTGAATTTCTTACTCAGAAATCTCCGGAAACAGTAAATTATTGGAATCAGCTTGCGACTGCCTATCAGAAAACAGATCAATTAAAAAAAGCAGAAGATGCTTATAAAAAATTAATTCAATTGGAACCTAATAATAAAAATCATTATTTGAACCTTGGAATTGTTTACAAAGATGAGAAGCAATTGGCAGCAGCTAGAACACAATATGAAAAAGCTAGTAAAACTGGTAATGGCTGGGGTTTGCCTATTTTCTATGAAGGTTTATTATATGAGCAGGCAGCTAGGGATTGTGGCACGTTTGATTTTAACGCTAAGGTTGTCTACCAACTGGCAGTAGATACATACAAAAGAGCTGCTAGTGCGGATAATACTGCTGCTCAAGCTCAGGAGAGAGTCACTGCCTTAAAAAGTTCAGTACCAACACAGGAAGATTACTTCTTCAGGGGGCTAAAGTCAGGTCAGTCTATTCCTATAACAGGTGATTGTTACAGTTGGATTGATAGAAGTATAACAGTTCCATAAATAAGGTTCTCTCTATACTCGGAAAATATCATATTTAATTTTATAATAAGGTTTCAGAATTACTCTGAAACCTTTTTTCTTCATATTCATTCTTGAATTCTTTTAGTGTTTAAATTTCATTTCATATTCCTTTTTAGTTAATTTTAATATATAAATTAAATTGCAAATAAAATAAAGAGACAAATGTTTGAGCATTTAAAAGAAGATCATGAAATATTTAAAGTATTAAATCTGGAATTAAGTCGTCAGCAAGATTTCCTTGAATTAATAGCGTCGGAGAATTTTGTAAGTCAGGCAGTTTTGGAGTCAGCAGGTACAGTGCTCACAAATAAATATGCTGAAGGATACCCAGGAAAAAGATACTACGGGGGATGTGAGTATGTTGATATGGCGGAAAATATTGCCCGGGAAAGATTAAAAAAATTGTTTAATGCAGAATATGTAAATGTACAACCTCATAGTGGTTCTCAAGCTAACATGGCAGTTTACATGACTCTATTGGAACCGGGAGACAAGATATTAGGACTGAGCTTAGCTCATGGAGGACATCTAACACATGGTTCTCCTGTTAATTTTTCAGGAAAACTTTATCAAGCCATAGGTTATACTTTAAATAAAGAGACTAAGACTTTAGATTACAATATTATAAATGATTTAGCCCAAAAAGAGAAACCGAAAATAATAGTAACCGGAGCCAGTGCTTATTCAAGGGAATGGGATTATAAAAAGTTTAGGGAAATTGCTGATTCTGTTGATGCATTTTTAGTTTGCGATATGGCTCATCCTGCCGGACTTATTGCTAAAGGCTTGTTAGATAACCCTCTTCCTTACTGTGATGTAGTAACTTCGACTACTCATAAAACTTTAAGAGGTCCACGCGGCGGAATTATCCTCATTGGAAAAGACAAAGAAAACAGGCTTGGTATTAAAACACCTAAAGGTGACAGAACTAAGATGATGTCTGAACTTATTGATTCCTCAGTTATGCCCGGTATCCAGGGAGGCCCTTTAATGCACATAATCATGGCTAAAGCTGTTGCTTTTGGTGAAGCTCTGGAGGATTCATTTACAGATTATGCCAAACAAATCATCAAGAATGCAAAAGCACTTGCTAATGAGCTAATTAAATATGAATTTAATATTATATCTGGCGGAACTGATAATCACTTGATGCTTATTGATTTGACTAATAAGAATATAACCGGAAAACAAGCTGAAAATGCTCTTGGAGAAGCGGGAATTACTGTAAATAAAAATATGGTTCCTTTTGATGAAAGAAGCCCATTTGTTACAAGTGGAATTAGGATCGGTACTCCGGCTGCAACAACAAGGGGTATGAAAGAAGAAGAAATGAAGAAAATTGCCGGCTTAATAAATAAAGTGATAGATAAAATAGATGATAAAAAATCATTAATTGATATCAAAGAAGAAGTGAAAAAACTTTGTTCTAATTTTCCATTATACCCGGAATTAAATTAATTCTAATATCGTGGCCTCTCAAGATACTATTAACCAAAATGAAAATGAGAATGAGGAGGAAAAATCCGGCGCGGAAATGACTTTCCTCGAACATCTCGAAGAATTGAGATGGAGATTAATTTACTCATTAATAGGACTTGTAGCAGGAACAATCCTTTGCTGGATATTTATTGATTATTTGGTTGATGTTGTATTACTCAAACCAGCCCGCGATGCTGGAGCTCCTCTCCAAAATCTAAAACCTTTCGGACAGTTATTCCTATTTTTCGAAATCGCAGTTATAGGGGGAGTAGTTATCAGCATTCCTAATATTTTTTATCAATTCTGGAAGTTTATTGCTCCCGCATTGAAAAGAAATGAAAGGAAATATATTTTTTCAATCGTTGTTTTTTCCTCGTTCTGTTTTTTAACCGGAATTGTTTTTGCGTATTATGGTATGCTCCCGTTAACGCTGAAATTTGCTACACAATTCGGTTCCTCTGCGATTAAAAACGAGTTTGCGATCGATGAATATTTTAATATAATTATCAGTGTAATGCTGGCTGCCGGAGTTGTGTTTGAACTTCCGATGATCTCGTTCTTCTTAACTAAATTAGGAATATTAACACCTAAATTCATGATTAAATATAGAAAACATGCAATAGTTATAATTATGATATTGGCTGCAGTATTAACTCCCGGAACTGATCCGGTTTCGCAGATCGTGTTGGCAATTCCATTGGTTTTCTTATATGAAATAAGTATATTTATTTCGAAACTTTCCTTAAGAAAAAATTGATTAGTATAGGTATCTCTCAAATAAGCCAGCCGATAGATTCCGAATTAAAAGAATTTAACGAAATATTTAAACAATCAATGAAGTCCAGGATTGGCCTGGTTGATTTAATTGCGCGATATATCCTTAGACAAAAGGGAAAGAAAATTCGGCCGCTTTTAGTATTATTGACAGCTAAAGTTGCTGGCGGAATAAATGAGCGGACATACCGTGGGGCGGTTCTGGTTGAACTGCTTCATACCGCCACTTTAGTACATGATGATGTAGTTGACAATGCCGATAAAAGGAGGGGATTCTGGTCTGTCAATGCTATATTCAAAAACAAAGCTGCAGTTTTAATGGGTGATTACCTCTTATCCCGCGGTTTAATGATAGCAGTTGAAGGTAAAGATTATGATTTTCTCAATGTAATTACAAATACAGTAAAGAGAATGTCTGAAGGGGAATTACTTCAAATACAGAAAACCAGGAAATTAAATATCGATGAAGAAACTTATTTCAAGATAATTTCGGACAAAACTGCTTCTCTTCTTGAAACTTGCTGCCAGATAGGTGCATTAAGCGCTACGGATAATACTGAACAACATGAAGCTATGAAAAATTTTGGTACAAATCTAGGGATAGCTTTTCAGATTAGAGATGATATTCTGGATTATGACGGGGCTGCCAGTCTTATAGGTAAACCAATAGGAGGAGATATAAAAGAGAAGAAAATAACATTACCCCTTATATATTCTTTGAACCAGGTGAAAAAAGAAGAAGCAAATGATATTAAAAAATTAATAAAGAATGGCAATAAAAAAGAAAATATTCAAAAAGTCATAGGGTTTGTTCGTCAGAATCGAGGTATTGAATATGCCCTGGAAACTGCTTCCAGTTACTCTTTAAAAGCAAAAGAATCACTTCAGATATTTCCAGACTCCGCTGTACGAATGTCTCTCGAGGCTCTTGTAGATTTTGTAATAAATCGAAAGAATTAACTATTATCTGTAAGGCTGGATTTCCCCTTAATCTTTTTTATTAAATGATATACACCTTCAATTATAAACGGAGTTAGGAAAATTAAAGGGAATATATATTCAGATCTTTTTATGAATCCTATCAGCAAATCTTTATCATTACTTAAATAATAAGTAACACCAATCCATAATCCAACCCAGAGTGCTGCACCTAATAAATTAAACAATATAAACTTTTTCCATCTCATTTCACTTATACCGGCAATAATTCCGTTGAACTGCCTGAGGCCTTGAATAAAACGTGCTAAAGCAACTATTTTCCCTCCATGCCTTACGAAAAAATTTTCAAATTTATTTAATCTTTTTTCAGTTAAAAAGACATATTTACCCCATTTTAATATTATTTTTCTGCCGCCATAGTGACCAATGGCGAATCCTGTATTATCACCAAGAACGGCTCCGGAAAATGCTAATATTCCAATTAAGATAAAATTCAATTCTCCTAATGCTGCAAATAAAGAACATATTACCAGAATTGTTTCTCCCGGCATTGGCAGGCCAAAATCTTCAAGGAATATTGCAAAAAATATAGCCCAATAACCATATTGGTGAATATAAGGTAAGACTGTTTTTATATATGGAGCAATAGAAGGAAATTGTTTCAGTAATTCATCCATAATATTTAATTATAAGAATAAGGAATTTTTTAGACTTTGGTTAACTATTACTGATAGAAAAGATATTAAAAGAAAAGCTTATAAAAGAGTTATAATTGTCATAGACTTAAAGATGAGCACAATTCAATATCACATAAGGCTCGAAATCCCCTACGATAATACTGATAGTAAGTTTAACTGCCTGTTTTCTTTAATTCCGTTAATGTTCTTTCAAATGGTATATCATTCAAATCAGCATTTGGATTTTTTTCCTTAAAATAATTAAGTGACCATTCACTGGTAAAAAGAATTACTTCTCTTTCTTCAGTATCATAAGCCCAAGCAGCTCCTGCCGGTAGTAGAATCGTGCTTTTCAATTGTTCTTCAATTTCAGGTGAAATCCACCTGCAAATTTTCCAGTTTGTCTGTTCCAATCTTGATTCTGCCCCATATTCGTCTTGAAGCCTATATTGTACTACTTCAAACTGCAATGGACCGACTGCACCAAGAAGGGGTATTTTTTGAGCTGAACTTTTCAAATAAAAGGACTGAACAACACCTTCCTGTAAAAGCTGGTCAAGTCCATCTCTGAATTTTTTATAATTAGAGGGGTTTGGATTATGCATAAAAACAAAATATTCGGGAGCAAATTTTGGAATTTCATTATAAATAATATTTGAGTCGTCTGTTATTGTATCACCAATTCCAAAATTCGAATTACCAATAAAACCAATAATATCTCCTGCAAAAGCTTCATCGACAGTTTCTCTTTCCTGACCAAACAATTTTTGTGAGTTAGAGAGTCTTATCTTTTTTCCTGTTTTTGGATGAAAAGCCTGCATATCACGTTGAAATCTTCCTGAGCATACACGCATAAATGCAATTCTATCCCGGTGTTTCGGGTCCATATTTGCTTGTATTTTAAATATGAATCCGGAGAACCTTTTATCTTCAGGCATTATTTCACCTTCCGAACTATCTCTTGAAGTAGGGGGGAGGGCATATTCAAGAAAACCGTTCAGCAACAACTCGATGCCGAAATTATTTACTGCACTCCCAAAGAATACCGGGGTTAATTTACCTTCAATTACAGCATCTTTTTTAAATTCTGCGCCGGCAGTTTCGATCATTTCTATTTCTTCAACAAATTTATTATAATTTTCCTCACTTAATCTGTTCTTGACAAAATCACCGGCAGGATCATGAATCTCAACAGGAGCTTTATATGCTCCGCCTGTTGTTTTTTCAAATAAATGCACCTGTTTTGAATGTCGATCATAAACACCCTTAAAATCCAGCCCGGTGCCTAAAGGATAGTTCATTGCATAAGAATGAATTCCCAATACACTTTCCAATTCATCCATTAATGCAAGTGGGTCAAGAGTTGGCCGGTCAAGTTTATTCATAAAAGTAAAAATCGGAATTTCCCTCTTTCTGCATACCTCGAAAAGTTTTCTTGTCTGAGCTTCAATACCTTTAGCAGCATCTATAACCATAACAACAGAATCTACTGCAGTGAGAACTCTATAAGTATCTTCCGAAAAATCTTCATGTCCGGGAGTATCAAGTAAATTGATTTTATATCCTTTATAATCAAATTGGAGCACGGTTGAACTAATAGAAATTCCCCGTTTCTTTTCCAGTTCCATCCAGTCTGATGTTGCTTTCCTTTGATTTTTTCTAGCAGTAACGGAACCTGCTAATTGGACAGCTCCACCATATAATAATAATTTTTCGGTTAAAGTTGTCTTTCCAGCATCGGGGTGAGAAATAATTGCAAATGTTCTTCTTCTGTTTATTTCTTTTAAATTGCTCATTAGTTACTTTTATTTTTGATTAAAAAATGGATTGAAAAAATAAGAAGAGAATTCTAGTGAAAGAATTCGCGCATAAGATATGTACAAAAAGAGTCTTTAAGTAATATAATCTGATTCATTCTTACATAAAATTTTTAATAAATTCATACAAAAATAGTTAAATATTATCAATTTACAAAAGTCTATTTCGATTGTCTTTTAGTTGATGGAATGTTGGAGTTTTGGGAGTAAAGTCATTAAGGAAGGAAGGTTAATATATGAAGAAAAAAGAATGCCCTGCATGTGCTATGTATACAGAGGCAGATAAAAGGATATGTCCTATTTGCGGTTATGAATTTCCAAAGGAGCAGCAGGTATTTAAAATTCTGGCAGCTCTTTTGGTAATAGTATTTATAATATTTATTATTTTAAGTATATGAGCTTAACTTATTATATTTTATATATAAGGCGTTGTTTTAGTTAAACCTAAATATACTGAAATATCAGGAGTTCCATATATTGGTTTATAGGAAATACCAAAGTAAATTAGTGAGGCAATAAAAGCTCCGTTTGATATACGTTGTTCCGACCATCTTTCAATAGAATGAGCAAGAAAATAGCTATTAAAATGATATTTTAGATAATTGAAATTCTTAAACTCTCTTTTTTTAATATTTGTCCTATACTTTTCAATCCATTCGCAGCAAATTCTAAATTCATTAAATCCTTTTTCCAGTGCGCTCCTATTATCAAGAAATTGTTCACTATTCCCCAGGCTTTCAAAACCTAAGCTTGTGAGATTTGGTTCTCTCCTTAATATCCCTTTAAATATGTCTTCACTCATAATTTTTAATTATTAAAATTGATAAATAATTGTTAATTACAATAACCCTTATTAACATCATAAGTTTTAAAGCAGCCTAATTTTGCAGCTGTAACAAAATCAATTCTGCCGTTTTCTTTATCTCCTTTATTAAATTTTATTAAACCTCTGTTATGATAAGCTTCCGCTAGCTTAGGGTTTAGTATTATCGCCTGATTATAATCATTGAGAGCATTCTCATAATCTTCCAGGATGAATTTCACGTTTCCTCTTTTATAGAATGCCTCTGCAAAATCCGGATTCAGTTCTATCGACTTAGAAAAATAGGATATTGCAATATGATAATTTGTCAGGAGTTTTTCAAGGTTTCCCCTGTTAAAAAATTCAATTGATTTTTGAATAGATTCATTTTCATTATTCTTCATTTATAATTTCCTCCAATTCAGGATATTCGTTATTCCCTAATTATGGGATGGAGGGAAGATATTATAATTGTTATTGTTTAATTTTAATTATTGTCTACTTGCTCTCTAGAAACTAAATCTGCTTAATTGAATAAATTTTTGAACTTTTTACTCTGATAAACAAAGTACATGCCATTATAAATATTGAAGAAATTCGGGATTTAATTAACAGTATAGTTTTTTATTCTGTTTCAAAATGGAAGGAGATTTACTAAATGTATCATATATAAGTACTATTTATGAGATATTGTGATTTTATTTCATGAGTCTTTTTAGTGCAAAATTAAAATGATTATATTTGAATAAAGGATAGACACATTCTTTGCTTAAACATATTTTTATATCATTTAATTATCATTTGCTATGAAAACTAAAGTTATATTAAAAACGGACTTTCCTAATTTAAAAATGGCAAAACGGGGTAAAGTAAGAGATATTTATGATGTCGGAGAATATTATTTGATCGTTTCGACAGATAGGCTTTCGGCTTTTGATGTAATTATGTCCCAGGGTATTCCCTTTAAGGGGAAAGTCCTAACTAAAATATCAAAGTTTTGGTTTGATTATACGGGGGATATTGTTTCTAATCATATAATTAGTACAGAAGTCGAAGATTTTCCGTCTGAATGTCAGGAATATTCTGATGAACTGGAAGGCAGATCCATGCTGGTAAAAAAAGCTGAAGTTATTCCTATAGAGTGTATCGTTAGAGGTTATATTACCGGATCAGGATGGAATGATTATAAAAAAACAGGCGAAATTTCCGGAATAAAATTACCTGAAGGCCTGCAGGAATCTCAAAAGTTTGCTGAACCTATTTTTACTCCTTCTACGAAAGCAGAAGTGGGCATTCATGATGAAAATATATCATTACAAGAAGCAGAGAATATTGCTGATAAGGAAACTCTCAAGACAGTTAAAAAATATACACTTGATATTTATTCGAAGGCAGCTGAATTCGCACTTAAGAAAGGAATCATAATAGCAGATACAAAAATGGAATTCGGTTTATATAATAATGAAGTTATATTGGTTGATGAACTGCTTACACCCGATTCATCGCGTTTTTGGCCGAAAGATAAATATGAAGTTGGCAGGACACAACAAAGCTATGATAAACAGTTTGTTAGGGATTATCTCCTTTCCATAAATTTTAATAAACAACCTCCGCCGCCAACCCTGCCGGATGATGTAATAAATAAAACAAGTGAGAAGTATATAGATGTACTTTACCAGTTAACAGGAGAAAAAATTACCTAAATGGTTCCTGTTCAAATAAAGATCATTGAAAAGAAGAAATTAAATATTAAATGGGATGACGGTTCGGAATCGAGTATTGAAATTCCAAAGTTGAGAAAGTTTTGTCCATGCGCTACCTGTGCTGCAGAGAAAGATGAACAAAGCAAATATTATATTCCAATTGTTTCAGTCGAACAAACTAAAATAAAAGATATTTATCCGGTCGGCAGTTATGCAATCGGAATAACATGGAAAGACGGGCATAATACCGGAATTTATGAATATGGTTTTCTTAAAGAATTATCCGATAAATAAACTTTATTTAAGAAAAACAAATGGTATTACCGAATCAATTAACTGTTTTAAGAATAATATTAACTCCGGTTTTTCTTTTCTTTTTTCTATCTGATGATCCGTTGCTTAAACAAATTTCGCTGGGTATTTTTATTGTTGCTGCGTTAACAGACTGGTATGACGGGTGGTTAGCAAGAAAATTTAATTATATAACCTCATGGGGGAGGTTCTGGGACCCGCTAGCGGATAAAATATTAACATCAACTGCATTCCTTGGTTTTGCTTTCCTTCATGTTCTGCAATTATGGATGGTATTAATTATTTTAATAAGAGACCTGATTATTACAACTCTGCGAGCATATGCAGATTATAAAAAATCGCCTTTCCCTACAAGCAATTATGCGAAATGGAAAACTTTTATCCAGATGACCTTTTTATATTACCTATTAATTGTATATGTAGGAGAGAATACAGTTCAGTTATATTCCGGGAATGAAAAAATCTTTTCTGTTTTACTCAACAGCAATTTCATATACTTTACCATGTTGTTCATTACAGTTATAACTTTCCATTCTGGTGTTACATATATTTATAAAAACAGGTATTTAATTGCAAAATTATTCGAGCGTACAGCTTAACTTTTTCGAAAAATTACTTGGTTCGGGATTTTATACAGGATATATTCCTTTTATATCAGGCACATATGGTAGTCTTGCTGCATTAATTATTTATTATATACCTGGTTTTGAAAATATTTTTATATTGATTCCTGCGATAATAATCTTTACGTTTTATGGAATTTATGTCGGAAGCAAATTTGAAATTGTATATGGGAAAGATCCATCAGAATGTACAATTGATGAAGTAGTGGGTATGTGGATTAGTTTGATATTCCTTCCTAAAACAATAATTATTTCAATTTCGACTTTCATTATCTGGAGAATTCTGGATATTATTAAACCATTTCCAGCCAGAAATTTTGAAAAATTAAAAGGAGGTTTGGGAATAATTATGGATGACATTACTTCAGGTATCTATACACTCATAATTGTTCATCTTATTTTAATTATCTTTGGATTGGAAAAAAATATATTTTGAAATATGAATGCTTATATAATAACAATAGGTGATGAAATTTTAACCGGGCAGACCTTAAATACCAATGCCGGATTTATTGGTGAAAAATTAGCGGATATTCAAGTTAACATTAGAAAAGCCTCTATTGTAGGAGATAGTGAGGAGGATATTCTAAATGAATTTAAATTAGGATGGGATGATCATGATCTTACAATAGTTACCGGAGGTCTGGGACCAACACATGATGATATAACCAGGCAATGTGTTGTTAAATTTTTCAATACAGAACTGGAAATGAATGAAGAAGTTCTAGATGATATTAAAACTTTATTCCAAAAATCGGGAAGGGAGGTTACAAAGATAAATGAGAACCAGGCTTTACTTCCCAAAACTGCTCAAGCAATTAGAAATTATCTCGGTACAGCTCCGGGCATGTGGATAGAAAAAAACGATAAAATATTTATTGCTTTGCCTGGTGTACCTTTTGAAATGATTGCAATGATGAAGAATTATGTTATTCCTCACCTCGAAGAAAAGCTTCTAAAGAGTACCATTATAAAAAGGTCAATCCTTCAAACAACGGGTATATTTGAATCTGCGTTATATGAAAAATTAGGTAATATTGATGAGCTGTTAACTGGTTCGAAGCTGGCATTTCTTCCCACTCCGCAAGGTGTAAGACTAAGAATAACAGTTGAAGAAGAAAATGAAGAGGCTGCAAAAAACAAATTGAGTGAAATTGAACAAAAAATTAAAAGCAAAGTCGGAAGATTTATTTATGCGGTAAATGATGCAGCACTTGAGGAAGTAGTCGGCAGGATGCTTAAAGAAAGGGGATTAAAAATAGCACTGGCTGAATCATGTACGGGAGGTTATGTTTCCCATTTACTGACAAATATTTCAGGCAGCAGCAACTATTTTGAAAGAGGTATTGTGGCATATAGTAATGCTGCTAAAGTTGAAATACTAAAAGTTGATGAAGATACAATTGCAGAATATGGTGCAGTCAGTTTGGAAATTGCTCGCCAGATGGCAGAGGGTGCAAGAGCAACAAGCGGAGCAGATATAGGTTTATCTATTACCGGATTATTAGGACCAACGGGTGCCACTACAGGTAAACCTATAGGATTAGTATATATTGGATTCTGTGATGAAACAGTTTGTACAGCCAAAAAATTTACATTTGGAGAAGATAGATTAGTGAATAAACAGAGAACGGCTCAGGCAGCACTTGAAATGGTGAGACGCTCACTTTTGGGAATCCCGTACGATGATTAGACTGTTTATTGCTCTAAAAATTCCTGATGATATAAAAAAGAAAATTTTTGAACTCAGAGATAAAGTAATACCGGAACAGGAAAAATATAAATGGGAAAAAGAAGAAAAAGTCCATTTAACCTTAAGGTTTATAGGTGATGTCGAAGAAAATAAGGTTGAAAAAATTTCACAGTCTTTAGATTTTATTGAAAATTATATTAAATTGCAATGCAGACTTTCTGATTTTGGTTTTTTTTATAAAAGAGGGATAGCAAAAATTCTTTGGGTTAGTCTTACAACGGATAGTTCACTTTATAAATTAGTAGATGATATAAACATTGCTTTAGAAAAGTTATCTATACCCTTGGAGGAAAGAAAGTTTAAACCGCATGTTACCTTATTGAGAATGAAAAATAAAGAATCAAAAGACTTTATAGATAGATTTGAAAAATTTCAAATTCCGGAAATTATATTTGCGGCAGATGAAGTAGTATTAATTAAAAGTGATCTGCTTCCTGATACCTCAAAATATACTATAATAAAAAAATATAAATTAAAATGATTTGGAGGAATAATGGCTTCTGATAAAAGCACACTGTCTCCCGATAGAGACCAGAAAATGAAAATTATTGAAGATGCAATTTTATCTATTGAAAAGACTTATGGCAAAGGCTCCATAATGAAACTTGGAGACGGTGTAATCAATCAAATTGAATCTATACCGACCGGTGCTCTTTCTCTTGATTATGCATTGGGAATTGGGGGAATACCGCGTGGGAGGGTTACTGAGGTTTACGGACCTGAATCAAGCGGTAAAACGACTTTATGTCTACATGTTATAGCTGAAGCACAAAAAACGGGAGGCCTGGCAGCATTTATAGATGCTGAACATGCACTTGATGTCCAATATGCAAAGCGACTTGGTGTTGATACTGCGAACCTTCTTCTTTCGCAGCCTGATTTCGGTGAACAGGCTCTGGAAATTACAGATACTCTAGTTAGAAGCAATGCTCTTGATATAATTGTAATTGACTCTGTTGCTGCATTAGTTCCGCGATCGGAAATTGAAGGTGAAATGGGTGATGCAACTATGGCAGTCCAGGCCAGGCTAATGTCTCAGGCATTGCGAAAATTGACAGGAGCAATCTCAAAATCTAAAACAGCCGTTATATTTATAAACCAGCTCCGAAGTAAAATTGGAGTTATGTTTGGAAATCCGGAAACAACCACGGGCGGTAATGCACTTAAATTTTATGCCTCTTTGAGGCTCGATATAAGGAGAATTGCAGCAATAAAAGATGGGACGGAGGTGATTGGAAACAGAACGAAAGTTAAAATTGTGAAAAGTAAAGTTGCTCCTCCTTTTAAAGAGGTGGAATTTGATATATTATACAATGAAGGGATCAGTAAATCCGGCGACCTTCTTGATTTTGCTGTTAATTTGGGAATAATCAAAAAGAGCGGAGCATGGTTCACATACAATGAAGAAAGATTCCAGGGAAGAGAACAATTCCGGCAAAAACTAATTGAAGATTCAGATCTTAATCAAAAGATTGAAAAAGAAGTAAAGACGAAACTGGGAATTAATAAAGAAGATAAGGAAAAGGCAAACCCAGAGGATAAATCGGGAAAAGAGAAAAAAAATTCGAAATGAAAATTTTATCTTTATTAACAGAGTTTATATAAAATCGATTTTTGAAAGATGACATCTTTAATTTTTAAGAATAAAGTTTATTTGAATTTATATTTTAATAAAAAAGTGAAAAGTATTTTTTCTTTTTTAAAGATGTCATCTTTTCATCAATACTTATGTTATTAAATAAATATTAATATTTTATTTTTTCTTCTTAACAAACGGAACATCGACACGCTGCAGAATAATTAACCCGGTTAGAAAGAAGAACCCTATTGCTAATGCTGCAAATCTTTCGTTTGATAAATCGGAAATAATACCGTAAAATAATGGTCCGACAACCGCAGAAGACTTCCCAAATAAACCATCATAAAATCCAAAAAACTCAGCTTCTCTTTCCTTAGGAGTCAAAAGAGCCATTAAGCTTCTGCTGCAGCTTTGGGATGAACCTATTGATGCACCAGCCAATAATCCAATTATATAAAATTCAAAAACTGTGTGTACAAAAAATGCACCTACTACTACAATCAGCCAGATAAATAATGTAATGGTTATAGTTTTTTTCGGTCCGATATGATCCGAAATTATTCCGAATACAAATGAGCCTATTACTGCTGTACTTTGAACAATAACAAAAAAGTAAATTATTTCTGCATCACTCATCTTTAAGATATTTGCCGCAAAGATTGAAGCAAAAGCTATAATAGTAATGATGGCGTCATTATAGAGAAAGAAAGCAAATAAAAATCTTGATACGGCGGGATATTTATTTTGAAAAAAGATTGCTTTGAACGTCGAAAAGCTCTTACTAATACCGTTTTTTACGACATCAGTTTTAATTCTATATCCAGTTTTCGGTTCACTAATAAATAGAAAAAGGGGGAGGGAAAAAACCAGAAAGAAAGCTGCTGCTACAACAAAAGACAGTCTTATATAGTAATAATAGTCAGATGATGTTTGCGGGGGAAGCAAAACCATCACTATTAATAATACTACCAGTGCACCAACATACCCCATGGCAAACCCGTAGCCTGATACTCTCCCGAAATTTTTCTTTTCGGTAAGATTTGGAAGAAAGGCGTCATAAAATACAAGTCCCCCTTCAAATCCGATATTTGCAAAAACGAATAGGATAAATCCTAAAAGGATATCACCTTTTTCGACAAAAAACATGAAAGCGGTACAAATAACGGATAGAAGAGTTAACAATAGTAAAAATCTTTTCCTATTTCCGGAGACATCGGCAATTGCACCAAGGGGAGGGCTAAAAAGTGCTGCAATTACCATTGATACGCTTACAGCCAATCCCCACATCCACTTTTGACCGCCTGTTACAAAATTTGAGAAATATTTGGAATATATAACTGTAACAATGATTACGGAAAAAGCAGTATTAGCAAAATCGAATAAAGTCCAAATAAAAATTCTGCTTTTATCTTTTAACATAAATAATTTTTTTTTGAAGTTATTTTTTTGGTGTGTCAGGTACTTGTCTAATAGATTCTTGAAGTAAGCCTCTCCCGGATTTATTAAGATTCCCGGTACTTTTTAATTCGGAAAGAATAGTATCTAAAATACCATTTATAAATTTTCCACTGCCAGCTGTGCTGAATATTTTTGCAATTTCAATTACTTCATTAATAGACACTTTTGGTGGTATATCCGGAAAATACAGAAGTTCGCAAATTCCCATTCGTAAAAGAATTTTATCAATTAAAGCAATTCTGTTCATTTCCCAATTATCAACTCTTTGCTTAATCATTTCGTCCAGAGTGGAACAATGGATTAAAACTCTATTTATAAGATTATGAGCAAAGTCTTCATCTATTTTTTCAGGAATATCCGTAAGGATTTCTTTTTCGAGAAAATTAAGGTTTTCTTTGTTCATTTCATACGCATACAAAACCTGTAATACTCTTTCGCGGATGATCCTTCGCTTAAAAACTTGCGGCATAAAACCTCACTTTACAAAGAACAACTGTTTCAATAAATCTTAAATTGCACGGGCCCTGCAAATCTTTATAATAATAAAATACAATATTAAAAAATTAAATGGCAAATAGCCAAAAAGCTAAAAGTGCTATACTTTCTCTGCCGGAATTATATATTTTACCTACCGAGCTCATGAATATATCGGATGCTACGAGATAAGTCTTGATGTTATAAAATTTACATATCTCTTCGGCCCTTGCTAAATGATAGGGAGCTGAAACTAATATAATATTATTAATTCTTTTCTTTTTTATTAATTCATTCCGGATAAAATGTATCTGTTCAGATGTTGAGGTCGTTTTTTCTTCTATCCAGATATTATTCGAATCAATCCCTTTCCTTAGTAAATAATTAAAGGCAACCCTTGCTTCACTTAATTCCCCGGGAGCATTGCTTCCGGTTAATTGAATTTGATTCACTATTCCTTTATTATATAATTCAATTGCTTTCTCAATCCTAGATTGCAGACTCGGGCTTGGTATATTATGGGACCAAACAGCAGCTCCCAAAACTACCGCAACATTCTTTTCATTGCTTTTAAGTTTGGGATATTCGAGATCAATTTTCTTCAAATATGAAAATAAAAAAGCGAATAATAATAAACCTATTAAAATTATTATCGAATCAACTAAGGAACTTAAAACTAAGTTTTCAGTTTCAAATATCTTCAGCCATATAAAAGTTATAAAAAAAATAAGAGTATATTGATAAATGAAAAATACTGCTCCGGAAATTATTCTATTGAGCGGATGATAAAATATATAAAGGTTAGAACGGGAAATTG
This sequence comes from uncultured Ignavibacteriales bacterium, assembly GCA_963848195.1. GTDB lineage: Bacteria > Bacteroidota > Ignavibacteria > Ignavibacteriales > Ignavibacteriaceae > CAVQBP01. The sequence goes on from CAWKCY010000009.1 coordinate 354,191, forward strand.
GAACTATTGTACATATATAAGCAATTAATAGCAACAGGGAAACAATAATAGTAAACCATACGAGCATATTTCCATTATACTTAATACTTCTTTTAGCGGAGTAGACTAAAATTCCTATTATTAAAATAATTATAAAAAACAGGTTGAGTATATTCCCTGTAACTGAAATTCTAAATTCTGAAATTGAAAGGTTCTGGTTTTTATATTTTATAAGAAAAAGAAACAGCAGATTTAAAATCAATAAAGCAATAACAAGTGCAGAACTCCATTTTTTAGATAGCTTTGACATTATTGTCCGGTAAAATTAAGTAGGAACTTCAGCAACTTTACTCAACAGAAGTTACATAAGAATCGGCATTTGGAAGATGACATCCTTATTTTATAAAATAAATACATTTACTAAACCTTAGGTTGACTTTTACAAATATAACAATATTTGACAATTCTTTTGTTTGTGTTATATCGGACTATTATTGGACGGAGGCATCCGGATTTTAGAACTTTGAGCATTTCCAGCATGTTAATGGTTTGAATAGGTTTTGCCTGGTAGTAGACCGGAGTTAGGGGCTGTTAGATGGCTGTCAGAGAATTGTTCACTTCCACAAAATATATTTATGAGATATTAATTTAAGGATAATTAGACAGGGAGGCAAAAAAATGTAAGGAGAGTTGATATTTTGGTCAGATAAATAATATTTAATTGAAAAGTGCAAAAATTTAATTGGAATTTAATGATTCTTTTTTTTATTATTACATAATAGGGAGCAGGTCAATTTGCTTAAAACCAATTCTAAATTCATTTTTTCTATTTCATACATTATATTGTTAATTTAATTTGAGGTGAATGTTATGAAAAAGCAGCTTTATATATTCAGACATTTGATTTCTACTTCTATCATCTTTTTCTTATTTAATATTATGGTTTTTAGTCAGACTACAGATATTCCTGTGGTAAGTTCACCGATTGACAAAAATGATAACATACCTGAAGGCTGGTATAAAAGCGGTACACAGCCTCAGGATTATTCAATAGGAATTGACCGGGTTCTAAGTAAGAGCGGGAATTCATCAGCATATATAAAATCCCTGGAACTTAAGCCCTCAGGTTCATGTGATTTAATGCAGGAAATTAAAGCTGAAAATTATCGAGGCGAGAGGGTAAGGCTATCCGGATATGTTAAATCAAAATTTATTTCATATTGGGCAGGATTGCTTATGATCGTTGAAGATCCGTTAGGCCGTACAATTGCGTTTGATAACATGCAGAATAGACCTATTGTAGGATCATCAGATTGGGTAAAATATGAAATCGTTCTGGATATACCTCAAAATAGCGATAAGATCCTATTTGGAATTTCTCTGCATGGTAAAGGTGAAGTCTGGCTTGATGATTTAAAATTGCTGGTTGTAAACAAAAATGTGCCTTTAACAGATCTCAGCGGTAAATTGCCCGCTGCTCTTTATCCTGAAAATATGGATTTTGAGAAATAATCTTATCTTATTGATTATTTATTAATAAACCTTTTGAGATATAATTCTAAATAAAATTGGTTATGATCTTCTTAAGCTATTTTGACTAAAGATAAAAATATCATATTTATTATACTTCAGAAAATGTATATCTGAATTATCTTCAATTAATTTATGAATGCTGGAATTATCCTCTTTTAACTTTCTAATATTCGAATTGTCGATATTATCCCTATGAATACCACTCTTATCCTCTTTCAGAACTTGAAGACTTGATTTATCGGTATTTACTTTATGAATATCATTGCTATTGCGCTTATTTAACGAAATGTTATTTGTTATAAAAAACATTAATATAATAATCAAAAACTTGATATTTCCTTTAATTTTCATGTGGCTTCCAATCCTTTTAAACATGTTATAAATTATTATATTATTTCAGAACAAGAGTTCAAATAATTTTTGTCACAGAAGTATGCTGATATAGGGTAAGAAGTGTTTTTTGCACCGGAGTGAAGATTCAAGCGGGAAGGAGAGGGGGAGGTGTTAACCTTTGATTTAAAAATCAATAAATTTATTCTCATATTCCAAACTATTATATTTTTTTCTATTTTACGTAGACATATCCCGAAATCTTTCGGGGCACTCCAAAGAATCAGAACATTAATATACAGGAGAATTTATGTCCCAGAATAATGAGAGAGAACAATGGGGAAGTAAAATCGGCCTCATATTAGCTGTTGCGGGTAATGCAGTAGGATTAGGAAATTTTTTAAGATTCCCGGTTCAAGCGGCTCAAAATGGTGGTGGAGCATTTATGATCCCGTATTTTATATTCTTTCTAATATTGGGAATCCCTTTGATGTGGATTGAATGGGGGATAGGGAGGTACGGCGGAAAGTTTAATCACGGCAGTGCACCCGGAATGTTTGATGTCTTATGGAAAAATAACCTGGCAAAATATTTTGGTGCATTAGGATTGTTCATTTCTCTTACAATAATGATCTATTATACATATATCGAATCATGGACATTAGGTTTTAGTTTTTTTTCAATTACAAAAAAATATTTTGATATGGAAAGTTTCGAAGCAATGAAGACTTTCCTTTATAGTTTCCAGGGGAAAGAAACCAGTGTTCATTTTGATTCTATTCTACCATCATATATTTTCATGTTAATAACATTTTCGATTAATTTTTGGATATTATTCAAGGGTATTTCCAAAGGTATTGAAAGACTGGCAAAGTTTGCGATGCCTCTCTTATTTATTTTTGGAATTATCCTTGCGGTAAGAGTATTAACCCTTGGAACACCGAATCCTGCTAATCCAGAAAATTCAGTTATTAATGGGATAGCATTTATCTGGAATCCTAATTTCGGAAGTCTAGGTAATCCGAATGTCTGGCTTGCAGCAGCAGGTCAAATTTTCTTTACCCTATCGGTAGGAATGGGTACCATACAGGCATATGCCAGTTATTTAAAACCAAAAGATGATATAGCATTGTCAGGATTAAGCACTTCAGCAACAAATGAATTTGCAGAAGTAATACTAGGAGGATCTATAGCTATTCCAGCAGCTGTAGCTTTTTTTGGTTTGACTATGACAACCCAAATTGCCAAGGGGGGGGCATTTGATCTTGGTTTTGTATCCATGCCTCTGATTTTTGAACAAATTCCCTTTGGATCATTATTTGGGTTCATCTGGTTTTTACTCTTATTTTTTGCCGGGATAACCTCTTCGGTTGCTATGGGGCAACCCGTAATTGCATTTATGGAAGACGAATTTAAAATAACGCGAAAAAAGGCGACAGCTATTTTAGCGGTGGTAGTTTTAATTTCAGTTCAATTTGTAATATTTTTTATTCAATATGGTTTTTTGGATGAAATGGATTATTGGGCAGGAACATTTGGATTAGTATTGTTTGCCCTAATAGAAACTATATTATTTATGTGGGTTTTTGGAGCTGATAAAGCCTGGAATGAACTGAACGATGGAGGAGATATAAAAATTCCAAGATTCTTTTATTATCTAATGAAGTTTATAACTCCCGCAGTTCTTTTTATAATCATGCTATGGTGGCTTATTCAGGATGCAATTCCTTTACTGATGCTTAAAAATGTTGAGGAGGTTAACTATCCTTATATTTGGGGAGCAAGAATTCTGATGCTGGTTTTGTTATTATTGATATTTTTTATGATAAAAGTGGCTTGGGATAAAAAGGACCAGCAAAAATTTTAATCTTTTCTCAAATTGAATTAACTTTATACGGCTTAATTGTCAATATTTTAAAAGTATCAGAATTACTATTTAGGTTTCAACAAGCTTTATTTTATTATTCTGATAGTGATATTTATTATGGATTTTGTTGAGGTTTAATCAGGAAATGGATGTCTACTAAAAACCGCTCTTTTTCAATAAAAGAAAATATTAAGGCTATGGGCCTAGTATTCGGAGATATTGGTACAAGTCCGATCTATACGATTACCGTTATATTTACATTAACAAGACCTACACATAGTAATATAATGGGTGTTCTTTCCCTAATGTTCTGGTCATTAATAATCCTGGTTACGATGGAATATGCCTGGCTAGCAATGAGCCTGAGTATAAAAGGGGAGGGGGGGATAATTGTTATAAAAGAGATCCTGGCAAAAATAGTTAAAACAGGCAGGAGAGCAGCTTTTGCGACTTTCCTAGGATATGTGGGTGTTTCTTTATTGATGGGAGATGGAGTAATAACTCCGGCAATAAGTATTCTTTCCGCAGTTGAAGGTTTGGAGTTAATACCGGGTTTAGGTCATATAACAACAGGTACGGTAATATTAATTACAAGTATTATCACAGTCTTTCTATTTGCATTCCAATCTAAAGGAACAGATAAAGTATCAGCTTCTTTTGGACCAATTATGGTAATCTGGTTTGCTGCTCTTTTCATTTCAGGATTATTGTCTTTAATCAAAACTCCGGAAGTTTTATTAGCTGTCAGTCCTCATTATGCGATTGAATTTCTGATACATAACGGATTACCCGGATTTTTTGTTCTAAGTGAAGTTATTTTATGTGCTACGGGTGGGGAAGCACTTTATGCAGATATGGGACACTTAGGAAGCACTCCAATAAGGCAGGCCTGGTACTTTGTTTTTGTAGCACTTGTAATTAATTATTTTGGGCAAGGTGCATTTCTTATTTCACATCATAATCCAAATTCCATACTTTTTGAAATGGTACACAGCCTTTCGGATATTGCCTATATACCATTTCTAATCTTAACCTTATTTGCAACAATAATTGCATCCCAAGCAATGATTAGTGCGGTTATGTCATTAATCTACCAGGGGATCACTACACGTATTTTCCCGTTAATGAAAATCACATACACATCGACAGAATTAAAATCGCAGATCTATATTGGTGTAGTTAACTGGATTTTACTTGCTGCAGTCTTATTAATGATACTTTTGTTTAAGAAATCAGAAAATCTTGCTGCAGCATATGGTCTTGCTGTAACTGCAACAATGACTATTAGTTCGATTTTTATGATATGGATTTTCAAATTACAAAATAATTATTTAAAGATGAGTGCAGCTATTTTAGTTTTTATAGTTGACTTAATGTTCCTTTTTGCCGTATTTAATAAGATCCCTTATGGGGGATACTGGTCAATTATCATTGCGTTGATTCCTTTCTTTACAATTCATTTGTGGAGAAAGGGAGGGAGGGCTATGCACAAATCATTTCGTTCCCTGCCAATCGATGTATTTAACGAAAGTTTTAATCAAATTTATGAGCTTAATAATAACATTAAAGGGACAGCCATTTTCTTTACAAAGAATTTGAAAGAAATTCCTCCTTATGTTGTTCATTGCATGATTAGGAGCAATATTATTTATGAAGAAAATATTCTTCTTTCTATCTCCATAAATGATACTCCCTATGGAGTCAAATTCCATGAAAAACAGGAAATTGAGAAAGGTTTATCGGGAATAATTATAGATGTAGGATATATGGAGTATCTCGATATTCCACAACTTTTAAAAGAAAATGGAATTACCGAAAAAGTAATCTTTTACGGTGTAGAGGATATTATAACAAAAAACCCTTTCTTAAGAATTTATGCTTTTCTTAAGAAGATATCCCCGAGTTTTGTAACATTTTACAGACTACCCTATAATAAGCTGCATGGTGTTGCGACACGATTGGAATTATAATATATGAAACAAAATCTGTTAATCTTTGGAGCTAACGGAGCCTTAGGTAAAGGTATCACAGAATCACTTGCAAAAAAAAATTACAGTAAAATATTTCTTTTCGATTTTAATTTTAAAAATGAAAATTTAACTGAAAAGAACATCGAAAAAATTCTTATTAAAGATTTATCCGAAGAAGATAATGTAACCGAAGCCTTTAAATCGATTTTACCTGCAAAGGATGAATTGTTTTTTCTATATTCAACAATCGGAGGGTTTTCAGGCGGAAAAAGCCTTTGGGATTTGGAATCCGGTGAATGGGATAAAATGATAAATATGAATTTAAAAACCGCATTTTTAATTGCTAAATACTTTTCAAGGATTGTAAAGGAATCGATGGGAGGGGCTATATGTTTTACAGCAGCATTTACCGGAGTGAACCCTGAAGTTAATAAATCTGCATACGGGGTTTCAAAAAGCGGACTAATTCACCTGACTAAATCGCTGGCTCTTGAAGGTGAGAAGATCAAATTATCTGTTAATGCAATTGCACCTTATATCATCGATACTCCTGCAAATAGAGAATGGATGAAAGATTCGGATTATTCAAAATGGGTTAAACCCTTGGAGATTGGTGAGCTTGCACATACCCTTTTCTCTCATTTTCACTTTATCACAGGAAATATAATATTATTAACTAAAAGATTTAGTTTTGATATTGAACAATTTTAAGTAATTTTATATGGGTAATTTTGAATTAGTATGTTAAATAATTTATTGACTTTGTTTTTTGAAATCATTATTGTAGCATAATATATTTATTGGTATTTATGTGGAAGTATTCTCTCCAGAACAGATTTAATTTTTTATTATTTATTATTTAGGAGGATCTAGTTTATGTATTTTCTAGCAGCTATATTGTCAATCATAAACATAATAGCACAACAAACAACTCAAGAAAGCTCGGGTGCTTTAAATTGGTTAACAGAAAAGTACACCGAAGGCGGCTTTTTTATGCATTTTATTTTAGCTTGCTTGGTTATTGGTCTTGCATTATGTATTGAAAGATTGTGGACCTTGAGTAGGGCAAGTATAAATTCAAAAGAATTTGCAAAAAAAGTTAAAACAGCTTTACATGACGGCGGAGTCGAAGCCGCAAAAGAAGTTTGTATTAACACACGTGGCCCGGTAGCATCTATTTTTTATGCAGGTCTCTTAAGAGCTGACGAAGGAGTAGATTCAGCTGAAAAAGCTATTGTTACTTATGGTGGTATTGAAATGGGATTTCTCGAAAAAGGATTAATATGGATTTCTCTATTTATAACACTTGCCCCAATGTTAGGATTTACCGGAACTGTACAGGGTATGATTCAAGCATTTGATGCAATTAAAGAAGCTGCTCAGATATCGCCGTCAATCGTTGCCGGTGGTATTGCTGTAGCATTATTAACTACTCTTTTTGGTTTAGTTGTAGCTATGATTCTGCAGGTTTTTTATAATTATTTTGTCTCAAAAATCGATAGACTTGTTTCTGAAATGGAAGAGAGCTCTGTTGAGCTTATTGATGCATTATATGAATTGCAGGTTCATAAAAAATAATATTTTTTAAGTGAGGAAAAAGAAATGGCATTAATTAAGAATAAAGGTTTGAGAGCAGCAGATATTCCAACTGCATCACAGGCTGATCTGGCATTTTTATTATTATTATTCTTTCTGGTTTCAACCGTCATCGATGTCGATACTGGTATAGGCTTAACTTTACCTGATTATATTCCACCTGATGAGATTAAGAATGTAAAAGTAGATAAAGATAGAATGGCTGCTATCCTTATAAATGAAAATGGAGATGTTCTGCTTGATGGTAAACCGATCCCGGTTTTTCAAATTAAAAGTGCGCTCGAACCAAGAATTGAATCCAAAATAGATCTTCCTAAAAATAAAAAATTAATTGTCTCTGTTAAAACTGATAGAAAAACAAACTATAACACTTATATTCAGGCGCTTGATCAGATTAAGCAGGCTTTCTTTGAAGTTAGAGATACATATTCGCAAAATATATATGGTAAGAAATTTGATAATTTGAATCCTGATAATCAGAATATTGTAAAAGAAGATAAGGTTCCAATAATAATTTCTCTGGCCGAGCCTGAATCAGTCAAAAAATAATTTAGGATTAATAAAAAATGACATTTGAGAAAAGAAGAGCAAGCGTAAAACAAGAAATTCCTACTACGTCAATGCCCGATATCGTTTTTATGCTATTGATGTTTTTTATGGTAGTTACTACCCTAAGGGAATACACTTTACTTGTAGATTTTAAATTGCCGGAAGCTAAAGCACTTGAAAAAATTGAAAATAAAAGATTGATACAATATATATGGGTTGGTAAGAATGGTAAAATTCAAATTAATGATAGTTTGGTTAAGTTGAATGAAATTGAACCTATGATGTATACTAAGAGACAGGGAATGCCTAATGTTATAGTTTCTTTAAGGATTGATAAGGGAGCTGATATGGGAGAAGTAACAGACATTCAACAGGAACTACGGAAAGCTTCCGCTTTACGTATAAATTATTCTGCTAATTTAAAAGGCCTTTAGCGCGGCTTTTAATTTTAATTTTATTTTTAAAGGCAGGTTTGTATTCTACTTTCCTGCCTTTTTCAATTTATGAGGTAACAATGAATTTAAAAGATAAAATAAATGAAGATTTGAAATCTGCAATGAAATCAGGTGATAAAACAAAGTTGACTACGGTTCGCTCTATAAGAGCATTAATTTTGGAATTTGAAAAAAGCGGTTCCGGAAAAGAACTTACTCCCGAAGAAGAAGTTAAAATGTTAAGCAGTGCAGTTAAAAAAAGAAAAGATTCAATCGAACAGTTTAGAAATGCGGGCAGGAATGATCTATCAGATAAAGAAGAGGCTGAATTAAATATTTTAATGGATTATTTACCAAAACAGCTGAGCAGGGAAGAGATTGATGCTGAAGTTAAAAGAATAGCAGAAGGTATAAACGCTAAGACAAAAGAAGATTTTCCCAGATTAATGCCGGAGACCGTGAAGCAATTAAAAGGAAAGGCTGACGGTAAATTGATTAAATTAAGTGTGGAAAGTTATTTGAGCAATAATTGAACTTTATTGATATAATATTAATTATCTTTCTTTTGGTTGGTTTTATCCTCGGCTTTAAAGATGGATTTGTTAGAAAACTAATTGGGTTACTTGGTTTTTTCCTTGCTATCTTTCTGGCTATTATTTATTCTTCAAAATTGGGGAGATTAATTGAATCAACTTTTGGTATAGAATATTACCTTTCCGAAATAATCGGCGGGATAGTCATTTTTCTCTGTACGGTTTTAATCTTTTCAGTTATTAAAAGATTGGTCCATCCATTTGATAAAGTAAATAATCTCATAAATCAACTTTTGGGCGGAGTGGTAGGATTTGTTCAAATTCTATTTTTTTTAAGTGCAGCTTTATATATATTAAATATTTTTAATGTACCTGATAAGGCAAATAAAAAAAGTTCAATGCTTTATTACGGTGTATTTGGAGTATTACCAAAGACAATAGACTATATTAAAAATTATGCACCCGATTCAAAACAACTTATAAAAAAATATATAAATGGAAAAGACTCGGTTTGATGGCTTCTATAGACGTTCTTGAAAAATTAGAGTACCGAAAGGTTCTAAATTATATTTCCAAATACTGTACTACTCAAAGAGGGAAAGACAATATCATTGCGCGTCAGCCTTTTAATGACTTACCTTCAATAAAATCAGAGGGAGAAGCAATTAACCAGGCAAAGAATTGTTTGATAAATAATAACCCTCCACCTTTTGAATATATTCCGGAATTAGATGAAATTCTATCTCAAAGCAATATAGAAGGTTCAGTTTTAAGCGGCAGAAAAATTCTCGAAATTTTGAAATTGGCGGTTATATCGAGAAATTTATTCATATATATAAAAAACTGTTCACAAACGGCGCCATATTTACTCACACTTTCAAGTAGACTCTTTGTAGACAAATTATTTGAGCATCAAGTTCAAAAAATTTTGGATGAAAATGGAGAAGTTAAGGAGACCGCAAGTTCAAATCTTAGGGAAATAAGGAAGGAGATCAGAGATAGAAGTGAAGATTTGGTAAAATCAGTAAACAGAATAGTCAAATCTCTCAAAGAACAGGAAATTACCAGAGAAAATTATATTACCCTAAGAGATGGAAGAATTGTAATACCGGTAAAAACCGAGCATAAAAGACATATTAGGGGATTTATTCATTCCGAATCTTCGACCGGTCAAACAGTATACATAGAACCAGAAGAGACACTTGAACTTAATAATGAAATTGTATCCCTTTCTTTTGCTGAAAAAAGAGAAATTGAAAGATTATTAAAAGAATTAACAAAAAGGATTGGCTCCGTTAGTAATCTTCTTAAAGATTCTTTGGAAATTGTAGGGTATCTGGATTCCGTATTTGCTTGTGCACAATTTTCGATTGAAATAATAGGTTCTTTCCCGGAAATCAATAACCACAAACCGTTTGAACTAAATGATGCCAGACATCCAATTTTAATAAAAAAATTGGGGAGAAATAATACAGTCCCCTTGAGTATTAAAATTTCAACTTCGAAAGTCATATTAATTACCGGACCAAATGCAGGAGGGAAAACCGTAGTATTGAAAACCATTGGACTCTTAACATTGATGGTAAATTCGGGAATTCATATATCTGCCAGCCCAGATTCTAATTTTCATTTTTTTAACAAAATTCTTTTGGATATAGGAGATGAGCAATCAATCGAGGATGATCTATCTACTTTTAGTTCGCATTTATCAAATATTAGGAATATATTAAATAAAGCTGATAATAATTCTTTGGTTTTATTGGATGAAGCGGGTACTGGAACCGATCCTTCAGAAGGTTCTGCTCTTGCTGCAGCTTTATTAATACAATTACGTGATAAAGGTTCGACAGTATTGTCTTCAACTCATCATGGATCATTGAAACTGATAGCTAATGATCTCGAAAATTTTGAAAACGCTTCGATGGAATTCGATACTGAAAATCTAAAACCAACTTATGTCTTTCATCAAGGAATGCCAGGTTCAAGTTATGCATTTGAGGTTGCTCAAAGAATTGGATTCGATAATAATTTCCTTGAACTTGCAAAGGAATACCTGGATCAGGATAAGCATAGAGTAGAAAATTTTCTTGTAGATATAGAAGCAAAGTCTCATCTGGTTGAGGAAAAATTGAAGAAATTAGAAATTGAGAATGCCAGACTTTCAGGTTTATCGACCCTCTACCGTCAAAATATTGATAAATTAAATAAAGAAAAAAAGGATATTTTAAGACATGCTAAATCGGAGGCAGAAGATTACCTTTCAGGAATCAATTCAAAATTTGAAAAAATAGTCAAAGAATTGAAGGAATCCAATGCTGATAAAAAAGTTATAAAATCTTCTCGTAAAATTATTGAAGATATTAAAAAAGAAAATACGAACTTGTTTAAAGAAGATATACATTCAGATGAAGAAAGACAATTTAAAATAGGAGATATTGCATGTATTAAAAATACTCAGACTGCAGGAGAAATTGTAAATATAATTGAATCCAAAAATACGGCAGTCTTAAAAGTAGGTCCTATCAAAATGCAGGTAAATCTGGACCAATTAATTCACGCAAAGAAAGAATCGGTAAAGGCAGAGAGCAAAAGAAATTTCGATATAACTATTAATGTTTCTGGTACGCGGCTGGATATTAGAGGTGAAAAACCTGAGGAAGCAGAATTCGAAATAATAAAATTTGTGGATAATGCTTATACTTCAGGATTAGAAAAGATAGAAATCCTTCATGGAAAAGGTGCCGGTGTGCTTAAAAGAACAGTCAATGATATTTTAAAACAGCATGATAAAGTTAAAAATTTTTATTTTGCTCCAATTGAACTAGGTGGTGAGGGAATTACAATTGCTGAATTGAAATAGTATAGCAAAGCAATATTTATTCAAAGAAAAGCAAGGACAAAAAGGTGAATATTATTGTTTAAGAAAGTTTTGATTGCAAACAGGGGGGAGATTGCAGTAAGAATAATCCGTGCATGCCGTGAGTTAGGAATTACTTCTGCAGCAATATATTCAGAAGCAGATGTAACCGCACTTCACACGAAACTCGCAGATGAATCCTATTTTATTGGAAGAGCTCCATCATCTGAGTCTTATTTAAATAAATCGAAAATTATTGATCTTGCAAAGAAAATAAATGCAGATGCCGTTCATCCTGGCTATGGTTTTTTTTCTGAGAATGATGATTTTATTAAATCGATAGAAGATGAGAACTTAACATTCATTGGTCCACCTTCTTCAGCAGTTTCATTAATGGGAAGTAAAACTGCTGCAAGAAACCTTATGAGGCAAAACAATGTTCCAATTGTTCCAGGGACTACGGCCCCTATTAAATCGATAGAGGAAGGAATTTCAACAGCCGGAAAGATAGGTTTTCCAATTTTATTAAAAGCATCTGCAGGCGGCGGTGGAAAAGGGATGCGTAAGATTTCTTCAGAAGATGATTTTGTATCTTCATATGAGGCAACTCAAAGGGAAGCATTAAAAGCCTTTGCCGATGATTCTATTTACATAGAAAAGTATATAGAGAATCCAAGACATATCGAAGTGCAGATAATCGCAGATAAATATGGAAATTATGTACATCTTTATGAAAGAGAATGTTCGGTTCAAAGAAGACATCAGAAAATTATAGAAGAATCGCCATCATCATTTGTCGATGATAATACAAGAGAAAAGATAACTGATGCTGCAATAAATGCTGCAAAGGCATGTGGATATTATAATGCAGGTACAATTGAATTTTTAATGGATGAGAACAAAGATTTTTATTTTCTTGAAATGAACACAAGGATTCAGGTAGAGCATCCGGTTACTGAAATGATTACCGGAATTGATATTGTTAAAGAGCAAATTTCAATTGCATCGGGAAATAAACTCTCTTTTAACCAAAGAGACATCAAAATAAACGGACATGCAGTGGAATGCAGAATTTATGCAGAAGATTATAATAATAATTTCCTTCCTTCATCAGGAAGAATTATTGAATATAAAGAACCCTCAGGTCCCGGCATTCGTTTAGATTCCGGATTTACCAGGAATTCTATAATTTCTGTTTATTACGATCCTTTAATAGCAAAATTAATTGCATGGTCAAATGACAGAAAGAGTTCAATTAATAGGATGAGAAGAGCTTTATCCGAATATTATATTAGCGGAGTGGTAAACAATATACCTCTTTTAAATAAAGTTCTGGAAAACGAAAATTTTATAGAAGGCAATTATAATATTAACTTTATCGAGGATTATTTTTTAAGTAAAGAATACGGGAAAAACATTTCAAATAGTTCATTGGAAGAATTAGAGAATGCAGCGACTATCATGGCTTCAATATTAAAATCTAAATCAACCACAAATGGAAAGTTAAACAAGGTTCCAAATAATAATAGATGGCTGGATCAGTTATATGACTGAATTAATTGCATATATAAACGATAAAATAAAGAATATTGGGCTTTCCGGTGATTCAATAATCGATATAAATTCTCAAAAAATTCGATTTAATTTATTATCTTTAGATGATAAAACTTATTTACTTAAAATAGGAAACAAATTTTTCGAAGTTACTTCGCAAAAATCGGATGATGATAAATATTCGATTACTGTTAACGGAACCTTATTTGAAATTGAAATTAGAACTACGCTGCAGGAAAAAGCAAGGAAATTGTTAGAAGCAAGCAGTTCAGGTAGTCATAAATTAGAAGTAAAAGCACCGATGCCTGGCATGATATTAAAAATAAAAAAAAATGCAGGAGAGGAAGTCATTTCCGGAGAAGCTATAATTATTTTAGAAGCAATGAAAATGGAAAATGAACTAAGAGCACCTATTACAGGAAAATTAAAAGAACTATTTGTGGAAGAAGGGAATCCCGTTGAAAAGGGAATTAAATTATTTTCTATTGAATCATAATCAACAATATACAATAACATATCGTTTGGGGTTCTTATGCAAAGGATATATACTGTTCTTTTTTTAATTATAATTTCCACTCAATTGTTCGCCGGTGGATTTCAGATAAATGAGCATGGGGCTAGGTCTATGGGGATGGGAGGTGCTTTTACTGCTGTTGCAAATGATGCGTCCGCAATTTATTGGAATGGGGCTGGATTAACTCAAATAACAGGAACTCAATTAATGCTCGGGACTACATTGATTTCTCCTATGTCTTCTTTCAAAGGAACCGAATTTAGTTCAACAACAATAGAGTATAATACCCAAAGCCAATCATTTTTTCCTACACATTTCTTTGCGGCACACAATTTCAATAACGGTTTAACAGCAGGGGTAGGTTTTACCAGTCCTTTCGGTCTTGGTGTAAAATGGCCTGATGCTTGGGCAGGCAGATATTTAGCATTGGATACAGAGCTTAAAATTTTTACTATTTCACCAGTTGTTGCATATAAATTTTCAGATCAATTATCATTAAGTGCGGGTTTAATATACAGCTGGGCAGATGTTACAATAAAACAAAAAGCTCCAATTCCTCCGATATCCTTGATCGGTTATCCCGGAGGTGAAAGTTTAGTTACATTGGACGGGAAAGATAATTCTGCATTTGGATATAATTTCGGTTTGCTATATAAGCCAACTCCTAAATTTTCTTTGGGTGTGTCTTTTCACAGCCAGTTAAAATATAACTTTACGGGAACTGCTGTTTCTGAAAATTTACCGCCTGTCCCGCAAATTGCTGCAATTTATCCGCATGGAGAAATCTCAGCAGATTTAACTGCACCTTATAATTTTGCTGCCGGTGCTGCATATCAGGTAACGCCTAAGCTTTTACTCTCTTTGGATTTTCAATTTGTAGGCTGGTCAAGCTATGATACATTGAAGGTAGATTTTAATCAATCAAGTGTTAGTGACATTGCAAGCCCAAGGCTGTATGATAATTCTTTCATTATACGAATGGGGGGGGATTATCAGGTTAATGAGAATCTGTCAATTCTGGCAGGTATTTATTTCGATAAAACTCCCGTTAAAAAAGAATATATGAGCCCATCATTACCGGAAGGAGATCGTTTAGGTCTTAGTGCCGGAATTGAATACAAAATAACAAATAATTTATCTCTGTCAGGTTCTTACCTCTTTATCTATTCAAGTGAAGTAAATGTTACAAGTTCGACTCAGGATTATATCCCTGGTGACCCCATTGTTGAACCGTTTAACGGTACATACAGTTCAAGCGCTAATCTAGCTTCTATAAGTTTGACATATGGTTTTTGAAACGAAAAAAATAAAAATTTAATATCAATTACTTATAATCTCTCATCGGTTGGAGAATTCTTCAACCGATGAGGTTCTTAATTGAATAATTGGTGATAATTAATTTTAAATTAATTTTCGAATAAGTAGAATTTCTTAAACTAAATTATTAATTTAGCAATTAGGGTAATTTCAAATCATCAATTTCAGGAGGTTTAATAATGGCATTTTCATTAAATAAAATTATGCTCATTGGAAATTTAGGAAAAGATGCCGAGACTCGATTTACTACAAATAATGTTTCAGTTACTAATTTTACAATGGCTACAACATATGGTTATAAAGGAAAAGATGGTAATTGGGTAAATGATACAACATGGCATAATATAGTATCTTTTAACTTATCAGATTATTTTAAGGATAATCTTAAAAAAGGAAAAAAGTTTTATGTAGAAGGAAGACTAAGTAAAAGGGATTATACGGACAAAGATGGAATAAAAAGGTATATGACTGAAGTTGTGTCTGAAAGAATTATACCTCTGGAGTCATCGGGTGACAATACTTCATCTAATGAAAGCGTATCGAATGTTTCTTCAACACCAGATGTACAGGTAGAAGAAAATGAAGATCTTCCTTTCTAGATACATGATACAACTAACAAATTAAGAGAGGTAAGTACTTTTTTAGTAAAAATTGAATTTGTTTTAGTTATCTTTTACTATAATTGATAATTGACATGTAAAATAATATTGGATGAACTTATTATTTGGATATAGATTGGCATTTAAATCTTGTTATTCTCTTTGTCCTCTTTTTATTATCAGCTTTCTTTTCCGGTTCAGAGGTAGCACTTTTTTCACTGGACCGGAAAAGGATCAAAAATAGTCTCGAATCTAATCCTATAATCGGCAGGTATTTGTTATACCTGCTCGAATATCCCCGCCGTCTTCTTGTAACAATATTATTGGGGAATACAATTGTCAATGTAGCTGCCTCTATTATAGCTGTTTCTCTAGCATTAAAATTTGCTGAAAACTCATCTATTCCCAAGGATGCAGCACTTACACTTCAAATTATTATATTAACAATTCTTGTAATCTTATTCGGCGAATTAACTCCTAAAGTTTGGGCCTCCAAAAATCCAATTTCTTTTTCTAAAATTGTGGCTATTCCTCTTTATTGGATAAGCGTATTTATATTTCCTGTTTCGGAAATATTAACCGAGATGATACGATTCCTGGTTTCAAAAATAAAACTAGATAAGGCGAAAATGGCTATTTTACCTGATGAAATCCCTGAACTTGCAGAATTAGGACATGAAAGAGGGACTCTAATAGAGGAAGAACATGGTTTAATCCAAAGTATTGTAGGATTTAGATCAGTTACTGCTCAGGAAGTTATGACACCACGAGTAGACATTGTTTCAATTTCATCAGACTCTAATTTTGAAGAACTTCTTAATATTGTAACTGTATCCGGCCACAGCAGGATTCCGCTCTATAGAGAAGATCTGGATGAAATAATAGGAATAATATATTCAAAAGATATACTATTGTATATCAAGGATGCCGAACTAAGAAAGAAATTTTCATTAGTGAAATTAGCTAGAAAGGCTACATTTATTCCAAAAACCAAGCTGATCAGTGAATTAATGCATGAATTACAGGAGAAGAAAACACACATTGCTATTGTAGTTGATGAATATGGCGGAACAGCCGGGCTTGTTACTTTAGAAGATATTATTGAAGAGATTATAGGAGAAATAAGAGATGAGTATGATAAGGAAGAAAACCCGGTTACTAAAATTGATGACAATTCTTACCTAGTGTTGGGTAAAATATCTGTAGATGAATTGAATGAATTATTAAATACAAACATTTCTGATGAAGATGAAGATTTCGAAACACTAGGAGGTCTTGTTTTAAACCAGGCTGGTCATATTCCAAAAGAAGGCTATGGTTTTCAATTAGAAAATTATAAATTTACAGTTAAAGAAGTTTTAAAGAAGAGGATAAAGAAAGTTTTAATAGAAAAACTTCCTTTTCAATAAGTTTTTGCCTATCCGATAAAATGAAAAAAGGCTGTTTCTTAAAAATTATAATCATTTTAACTATTTTTATAGCAGTTATTTTATATATTGTTGAAAATCACTTCGATGATTTTATCCTTAAACCGGGAGAAAAGATTGTAAAAGATTTAGTATTTAAAGAAATAAATAAAAAAATGGAATTCGTAGAGAATACTCCTGAGAAAGATTCCTTAAAAGCATTAATCAATAATTTCGTATATGTAAAACTTCATAAAGAACATAAATTAAACAGTGAAGATTTTAGATATTTAATTGATTCTATTAAGACTGCTTTAAATGATAGTGTTGTCAGTATCAATGAATTAGACGACCTAAAATCTTTATTTAAGAAAGAATTAAATGAAAGATCAAAGAAAAACTGAAATTAGGGTAGGAATTACCGTTATTATTGGATTATTAATCTTTATCTGGATATTAGGCTGGGCTAAAAATTTTAGTTTGACTTCAAATCAAAAGACAATCCTTGTAAAGTTCAGTAGTGTTTCCGGTTTAGAAAAAGGTGATTATGTAGCAGTTAATGGGGTAAGGAAAGGATTTGTTGATGATTTTAATATTCAGGGTGATAATGTAATTGTTAAACTTTCAATAGATAATGATGTAGTGCTAAAAAAAGATGCAAAATTTTCGATATCAATGTTAGATTTGATGGGAGGTAAAAAGGTAAATGTTAATCCCGGGATATCAAAGGAATCTCTCAATTCTAATGAGATTCAAAACGGAATTTTTTATGCAGATATACCAGAAGTTATGTCAATGTTAGGAGCGGTTGAAGGTGATATCCCATCGATTGTAAAAGATATAAAAATTACTTTAACTTCACTTAATAATTACTTAAATGATAATAATTTAAATACTGATATTAAATCTTCTCTATCTAATTTAAGTAGAGCATCTCAGAAGTTAAATACTTTGCTAGATGAAAATATGAATGGAATAAAAAGAATAACTCAAAATACAGTGAATTTAACAGAAAATGCAAATGAATTTCTAATTAAAAATAAAACTTCCTTAAATTCTTCAGCTGAAGAATTAAAAATAGTTCTGACTAAAACTGACTCATTATTGACAAAAATAAATAAATTTTCAGACGAAATTAGTAATAAGGAAAATAATGCCGGAAAAATCCTATATGATGAAAAGATATATAATAATTTAAGCCAATCTCTTACCCAATTAAATGAACTTACTAAAATCCTAATGGAGCAGTTGAAAGGTAAAGGCGTTAATATTGATGCACACCTCAACATTTTTTAAATCCGCTGCATTCCTATTAATAATAACAACTTTTAATTCCCAGGTTTACACTAAATCATCCGAGCCAGTAAGAAGCCGGCATGGAATGGTAGTTTCTGCAAATTCTTTGGCGTCAAAAATAGGTGTAGAAATAATAAAAAAGGGAGGGAATGCGGTAGATGCTGCCGTTGCTGTAGGATTCGCTCTTGCGGTAACCTATCCTTATGCCGGGAATATAGGAGGCGGAGGATTTATGGTAATTCATTTAAAAGATGGGAAAAACACGACAATTGATTTTCGGGAAAAAGCTCCGTTGCTTGCATCCAAAAATATGTATCTTGATTCAAATGGAAATTATGTCCCCGAGTTAAGCAAAGAAGGAATTTTATCATCCGGTGTTCCAGGAAGTGTCGCAGGATTGATTTATGCTCTTAATAAATATGGTAGTATGTCATTAAAGGAAGTAATTGAGCCTGCAATATTTATTGCAGAAAACGGCTGGTCTCTGGATTATAAAACAGTTGAATTATTTAAAGAATATTTACCCGAGTTTGAAAGATATCCCGCAAGCTATAAAATATTTTCAAAAGATGGTGCAGCATATGAAGAAGGAGATTTATTCAGACAACCTGATTTAGCCTGGACTTTGAAACAAATTGAAGAAAAAGGAAGAGATGGTTTTTATAAAGGGAAAGTTGCAGAACTCTTAATAAAGCAAATGAAATCTATGGGGGGAATTATAACTCAGGCTGATCTGGACAAATATACTCCTGTTGAGAGAAAACCTGTTAGCGGAACTTATCGTGGATTTGAAATAATTTCTATGCCGCCGCCTAGCTCAGGCGGAATAGCCTTAATAGAACTTCTAAATATACTTGAAAATTTCAATTTTAATACTGATGATTGGGGAAGCAGCGAATACATTCACCATCTGGTTGAAAGCATGAAATATGTGTATGCAGATAGGACATATTTTCTTGGGGATGAAGATTTTTACCATGTTCCCAAAAAGGGATTAATATCTAAGGAATACGCAAAAAGCATTTTTAATAAAATACAGAGTGATGAGAATAAAGCAATTCCGTCTGATTCTATTAATTCTGAAGATCCTTCAAAATATCCGGAAAGTATGGAAACCACACACTATTCTGTTTATGATGAATACGGCAATGCAGTTAGTACAACAACAACTATAAATTCCGCATTCGGATCGAAAATTACTGTTACCGACGCCGGATTTTTATTAAATAATGAAATGGATGATTTTAGTGTAAAGCCTGGGGTTCCAAATCAGTTTGGATTAATGGGATCGGCAGCTAATTCAATTCAGCCTGAAAAGAGAATGTTAAGTTCCATGACGCCAACTATTATTTTGAAAAAAGATAAACCTTATATAATCATAGGTTCACCTGGAGGATCAACAATCATTACAGTTGTTTTGCAGGTTATTATGAATTGTATTGATTTCCAAATGAATATTCAAGATGCGATAGATATGCCCAGAATACATGACCAATGGAAGCCGGATGAGATTAGTTTTGAAAAATATGCTATAAGCAAGGATGTAAGGAGTAACTTAATAAAAATGGGTTACAGTATACCAGATTTGGACACAGGTTATGAAATTCTAGGAGCCGCAGAAGGGATAATGATAGATCGTGAAAATAGTTTAATTTATGGTGCCGCAGATCCAAGAGGAAGCGGCACTGCTGAAGGTTTTAAATTAAAAGGAATATGCATGATACTGGGTATAGGAATAGACATAATTGAAATCGATAGAATTAAGGAAAGTGTAGATAAATTCGGAGAACACTTTCTTAATAAAATTTACACAGAATCGGAATTAGAATATTGTTTAAGTAAAAGCAGCAAGTATCAGCATCTGGCAGCAAGATTCGCCGCTAAGGAAGCTGTTTATAAGGCTCTAACAACCGGCTGGCATGAAGTAGCGACATGGCAGGATATTGAAATATTTAACGAAGATAATGGTATGCCCAAAGTCAAATTTAAGGGAAAACTGGAATCATTCCTATCTAATGATAAAAGCTTAAAAATTTCTATAAGCCACTCAAGGGATTATGTAGCATGTATAGCTATTGTTTATATGAACTCTGAAAATATCCCAACGATTTAAGATCTTGAGGCTTAAAAGGGAAAAATTTAAGAATCCATATTTTAACTGCTTTATATTATCTTATTTTTAGTTAATTTTAATGTTTGAAATTATAGCTTTAGAATTGATTGGAGTCAATCCAATATTTAATTTTATTAAAAAGAGATTTTTTTGAACCGAAGTACCTTTAATATATTCACTTATGCGGCAATCGGATTGTTATTTTTATTTTTAATGTTAATGGTATTTAAAGCAGTTCCTGCGGAATGGTTCATTTATATTTTAGGTGTTAGTATATTACTTTTTTTAATAAGGTTATTCTTTAGGATTTATTTTATAATTCAAGACAGGAAAAAGAATTAAGGAGGCTGTCTTCGAACCCGGTAAAAGAGTAAACGGCAAACTAAATGCAAAGGTTTTAATTTTAAATCAAAGTTATGAACCTTTATCTATATGTAATATTAAAAAAGCTTTTATCCTTGTTTATCTTGGAAAAGCGGAATTGGTTATTAATGATACCAAGAAAGAACTTCATTCTGTCTCAAGATCATATCCGTGGCCAAGTATTATAAGACTAAGTCAGTATATTAATTTGCCATGTAAAAAAGTAGTATTAACAAGAAAAAACATCTTGCGAAGAGATTCATATAAATGCGGATATTGCGGAAGAGGGGATTTACCTTTAACCATTGACCATGTTATTCCAAAAGCCAGGGGAGGGACAGATTCATGGGAAAATTTAGTATGTGCATGTACTTCGTGCAACAATAGAAAAGGTGATAGAACTCCGGAAGAAGCAAAAATGTCTTTAAAAAATAAGCCATTCAAACCAAGTCACATCATGTTTATTAAAAATGTTGTTGGTAAATTAGACGATAATTGGAAACCTTACTTATACCTTTCTTAAATAAAAGGTCAAAAATCGAAAGAATTAAAATAATTTGATTTTGAATTTTGACCGCAAAATGAGATTATTATACACATTATTATTATTTTTCAACTCATTATTTTATTATTCAAGATATTATATTATGGTGAAAAAAAGAATATTAAGCGGTATGCGCCCCACAGGAAAACTTCATATAGGTCATTATGTTGGAGCACTCGAAAACTGGGTAAACCTTCAGGATGAATACGAAAATTTTCATCTTATTGCAGATTATCATGTATTAACAACCAGTTTGAATACAAGTGATATTTATGAAAATTCAATAGAAATGTTAATTGATTGGCTAGCTTCGGGTTTAGATTGGCAAAAAAGTCCTATGTTCCGTCAATCGAAGATAAAAGAACATACCGAACTTCATTTAATTCTGGGAATGTTAATTACTGTCAACAGGCTTGAGAGAAATCCAACATTAAAAGATCAAATTAGGGATCTTAATATTGAAAACGTTATTTATGGTCATTTAGGATATCCGGTTCTTCAGGCGGCAGATATACTTTTATATAAAGGAAATGCGGTACCTGTGGGAGAAGACCAGGTGCCCCACATCGAAATATCGAGAGAGATCGCCAGAAGATTTAATAATCAATATGGAAAGGTATTTCCTGAGCCTGAGCCTTTATTAACTCAGTTTGCAAGGTTACCCGGATTGGATGGAAATTCGAAAATGAGTAAATCCTTAGGCAATACAATTTTACTTTCGGATGATCCGGAAACAGTAAAAGCCAAAATGAAGAAAGCTGTAACTGATCCGCAAAAAATTAGGAAGGGAGATCCCGGAAATCCGGATATATGTCTGGTTTTTTCTTATCATAAGAAATTTAACCCTTCTGAAATACCTGAAATAGAAGCAGGATGCCGCTCCGGAGCTTTAGGTTGTTTTGATTGTAAAATGAATTGTGCATCAAAAATTTCTGTAATGATTGAACCAATAATAGAAAAAAGAAAATATTATGAGAACAGAAAAAACGAAGTTTTAGAGATTTTGCATGATGGTGAAATCAGGGCGGGAAAAGTAGCGCAGGAAACTATGAAAGAAGTTCGTGAAAAAATGAAAATGGGCTAAACTTTGTATAAAATTAAGTTAGAACAGTTTGAAGGTCCTTTAGATCTCCTTTTATTCTTTATAAAGCGTGATGAGCTGAATATTTATGACATTCCAATTTCGAAGATTACAAAGGAATATCTGGAATACGTTAACTTGATTAAAATCCTTGATCTTGAAACTGCGGGTGATTTTATACTAATGGCTTCAACTCTAATGCATATTAAAGTGAGGATGCTGCTTCCCAGAGAATTTGATGAGAAAGGTGAAGAAATAGATCCCAGAGCGGACCTGGTTAAGGCACTACTTGAATATAAAAGATATAAAGAAATGTCGGAGGAATTAGCTTTCTTTGAATCAAATCAAAGGAAGATAAATTATCGTGGAAATTTTTCATCTGATGTAAAAATAGATATACCTGATTACGATATCCTTCTTAAAAACGTAACAGTATTTGATCTTGCAAAGGCTTTTAAAAAAGCCATCCAAGGAATCAAACCGGAAATTTTTCATGAAGTTAGAAAGATAAATATTTCTATTGATGAACAAATTAATTTCATCCTTGAAAAGTTAAAAGAATCCGGTGAACTACATTTCCTTAAATTAATAGAAGGAATGAAAGAAAAGATAAGAATTGTGATAACGTTTGTAGCTCTGCTTGAATTGACAAAAGCAGGAAGAATAGGTATTAGGGAATCATCTAATTTTAATGATTTTATTATTTTGAATTCTGGCAATGGACAAAATATATAATTCTATAATAGAGGCTTTAATTTTTGCCTCCGAAGATTCAATTTCAGCTTCAGAATTAATCAAAGCTATTAAAGGAATTGACGGCGAAGATATTCAAATTACAGTTTCAGATGTGGAAAATTGTATTACGGAATTAAATTCCAGGTATGAGTCGGAAAATTTATCCGTAAAGATTATTAAAATATCGAACGGATTTCTTTTTGCTACAAAACCGGAATATGCAAAGTATGTCGGATACTTATCTTCGGAAAAAAGTAAAAGACGGTTAAGTCAAGCGGCTCTTGAAACTCTTGCTATCATTGCATATAAACAGCCGATAACAAAACCTGAATTAGAATCAATACGGGGAGTTAATTCAGATTATATGCTTAATACTCTACTTGAAAAAGACTTAATTACTATTTCAGGTAGGGCAGAAACGATCGGGAGACCTCTGCTTTATGTAACCACCAATGAATTTTTAAAGTACTTTGGGTTAAACAGTATAAGTGATTTACCAAAACCAAGAGAAATTGACGAAATAATGCAAGATGAGGATTTTATAGAGCAGAAAAGAAAAATCATGATGAATCTGATAGAAGAGACTATACAAAATGAAATAGAAGACGGGTCAGAAAAAAATGATTAGACTTAATAAATATATAGCTGATAGCGGAATAACATCACGAAGGAAATCGGAAGAATATATTTTGCAGAATAGAGTTTCTGTGAACGATAAAATAGTTAATTCTTTAAATTTTAAGATAGATCCTGATACTGATAAAGTAAGTCTTGATGGGGAATTGATTAGGCCCGTTAAACATATTTATTTGTTAATGAATAAACCCAAAGGAGTTGTTACAACGACGAATGATGAAAAAAATAGAAAGACTGTTATAGATTTAATAAAAATAAATGAGAAGATTTATCCTATAGGCAGGTTAGATTATAATACAACAGGGGTTTTATTATTAACAAATGATGGAGATTTCTCAAATTTATTAACCCATCCTAAAAATAATATTAGTAGAATATATGAAGTAAAATTAGACAAACAACTAAGTTTTGAAATTAAAGAACAATTGTTAAAAGGTATTTATTTATCGGGGAGAAAGGGGAAATTTATGAGAATAAATTTTCCGAATTCCAAAAACAGAAATTTTGTTGAAGTTACCTGCATTGAAGGCAGAAATCATTTCATAAAAAATATGTTTAGTGCGGTTGGATACTCCGTTATTTCATTAAATAGAAAGGCATTTGCAGGATTGAAAGCAGATATAGCCCCTGGTAAATATAGAAAACTTTCAAAAGAAGAGATAAATTTTATTAAAAGTAATTATGAAAATTAAGCTTAATATAATTCTATGTCTTTTATTACTGATCCCTAAAATCTTTGCACAAGAAAAGGTTAAAGACTCTCTTTCTGTTCCCAAATACGGTGGAACAACGATTAAGGATTTCTGGAAAGAGATGGATGACATCTTTAACGATCCAAATTTTGAAAATGCAAATTGGGGGGTAGTTCTACAATCGTTGGAAACAGGTGAATATTTTTATCGCCGTAATGAAAATAAGCTATTTATTCCTGCTTCTGATTTGAAATTATTTACGACAGCTTCGGCACTAATTTTACTTGGACCGGAGTATAATTTCAGTACAAAAATTTTTATGCATGGTAAGATGGATGGTTCGGTTCTAGATGGAGATTTAATCGTCAGGGGTAGAGGAGATCCTACAATATCAGGCAGATTCTATAATGATGATAAATATAAAGTTTTCAGAGATTGGGCTGATTCTCTTGCAAATACAGGTATTGATGAAATAACAGGCAATATTATAGGTGATGATAATCGGTTCGATAATCTTGGACTTGGTAAAGGATGGGCATGGGATGATGAAAGCTATTGGTTTTCAGCTCCTTCCGGAGCTATTTCATTTAATGATAATGTTGTCGACATAGTTGTAAATGTAAATAAAGAAAAAAACCTTTCAGTGATAAGGACTAACCCTTCGACAAAATACATTGTTTTTATAAATAATGTATCTGTTGTATCAAATGACTCAACAACATCGGTAAATGTATATAGACAAAGTGGAACAAACATTGTAAATGTTTTCGGTACAATTAGAAGACAAGATTCAATTAAAACTTATGTAACTGTAAATAATCCAACTCAATATTCTATGGTAGTATTGAAGTCTATTCTCCAAAAGAAGGATATAAAGGTCGATGGTTTCCCTATGGATATAGATGATTTATCAAAATTACCGCAGAATAAAAACCTGAAATCACTTTTTACTTATTATTCTCCGCCATTAAAAGAAATAATTAAAGTAATAAATAAAAATAGTGAAAATTTTTATTCCGAACAGTTATTAAAAACCATTGGACTTGAAGAAGAAGGCTTTGGTTCTGCGGATAATGGCGTACAATCAGCAGATATAGTATTTAGAGAAATGGGAATATTGCCTGAGGGAATGAATATGGTTGACGGCAGCGGGTTATCACGTTTAAATCTAATTACCCCACATCAGGTTATTGCACTTTTGAGTTATATGTTTAAAAATAAATATTTTATTCCATTTTATAATTCACTTCCCATTGCCGGTATAGACGGTACCCTTGGAAAAAGAATGAAAAAGACAAAAGCTGAAAATAATTTAAGAGCAAAAACAGGAACTCATATAGGAGTAAGCAGCATATCCGGTTATGTGTACACTTTGGATAATGAGCCGGTTGCATTTTCAATAATAGCAAATAATTATGAAGTCCCCGTAAAAATTGCAGAGAATATTGAAGATCTTGTTTGTTTAAGGCTCGCTAATTTTAAAAGGAAATAATTGGAGGTTCTGTGAAGGAAAATATTACAACTGGAAATTTATTATCCGGAGAAGACTTAAATGTATTAATTAAAAGAAGGCATGAAGAGCTCAATGAATTAAAATTAAAAGGTATTGAGACATATGCTTATTCATTTGATATAAATTCAAATTCTCAAGATGTTAGAAATAAATACATTGAAGATGAAAAAAGAACAGTTAAAATTGCAGGGAGAATTATGGCAATTAGAAGAATGGGGAAGGCTTCATTTGCCCATGTTCAGGATGATAAAGGAAAGATCCAGATTTATTTAAGAAAAGACGACATAGGTGAAAGTTATTCTGCTTTTAAGTTGATGGATATAGGGGATATTATAGGCATAGAGGGTTATGTATTTAAAACAAAAACGGGTGAGATATCAATACATACAACATCAATAGTTCTTTTATCCAAGTCTATACGTCCATTACCGATTGCAAAAGAAACGACCGATGAGCTAGGAAATAAAATTGTTCATGATCAGTTTGCAGACAAAGAACTTCGATATCGTCAAAGATATGTGGATCTGGTAGTAAACCCTCATTTAAAAGAGACATTCATCAGCAGAAGTAAGATAATCTCAACAATGAGAAGATTTCTGGATGAACATAATTATCTGGAAGTTGAGACTCCCATACTTCAACCACTTTATGGGGGAGCCGCTGCAAAACCATTTATAACCCATCATAATACGCTGGATACCAATTTTTATCTCAGAATCGCTGATGAACTTTACCTAAAGAGATTGATTGTTGGAGGAATTAATGGTGTTTATGAAATATCAAAAGATTTCCGAAATGAAGGAATGGACCGAACACATAATCCTGAATTTACGATGATGGAATTATATGTTCCTTATAAAGATTATATATGGATGATGGAGTTTGTAGAAGAAATGATTCAGAAAATATGCAGTGAAGTTTTTAACACATTTGATTTTACTTTTGAAGATAAGAGAATAAGCTTAAAATCACCCTGGAAACGTATATCTTTTGTAGAAGCTATTGAAGAAAAAATAGGGTTAAATGTTATAACAGCTTCTATAAATGAATTGAAAAGTAAGGCAAGAGAACTAAATATAGAAACTGCAAATTTAGAAGGGAAAGGTAAATTCATAGATGAGATATTTAGTGAAACAGTTGAGCCTTATCTAATTGAACCAACATTTGTAATGGATTATCCTATAGAACTTTCGCCATTAGCAAAAAAACACCGGTCTAAAGAAGGGTTAGTAGAAAGATTTGAAGCTTATTTTGCAGGTAAAGAAATTTGCAATGCATTTTCAGAACTTAATGATCCCATAGATCAGAGACAAAGATTTACAGATCAAAGTAAGATGCGCGAAGCCGGTGATGAAGAAGCGCATCAAATAGATGAAGATTTTATACGTGCTTTAGAATATGGAATGCCGCCAACTGCTGGGTTGGGGATTGGAATTGATAGATTAACCATGGTACTCACCAATCAATCTTCAATTAGAGATGTTATATTTTTTCCTCAAATGAAGCCGGAAGCTAAGGGATGAGGATAGACCCAAATTTAATTCAAATTAAGGAAATATTTTGTAAAGGCAAGTTCTTTTCTATTTTAAGGTGAAGTTTGAAGTATAGTATTATTATTCCTACTCTAAACGAAGAAAAACTTCTGCCGTTTCTATTACAGCAGCTTGCTAATAAGGTATTCAAAGAAAAATATGATTATGAAATTATAATATCCGATGGAGGGAGTAGTGATAAAACGGTAGAAATTGCTTCACAATACTCGGACATTATTAAAATCCATAATAGCAATGTAAGACAAAACATTGCCGAAGGAAGGAACTTAGGAGCAAAATATGCGAATGGAGACATTCTTATTTTTTTAAACGGGGATATTCTTCTCTCCGGTGTTGATAAATTTTTTGATTACATAGAAAATAATTTTTTTAACAGCAAATATCTTGCTATGACATGTTTCGTTAAAGTTTTTCCAAAAGAAGAAAAACTATCTGATAAGATTTTCCATACAGTTTTCAATAATTACTTCAGGTTAATAAATGATCTTGGTATAGGAATGGGCCGAGGGGAGTGTCATGTTATAAGAAAAGGAATCTTTAATAAATTCAAGGGTTATAATGAAGAACTTGCAGCGGGTGAGGATTTTGATTTGTTCAGAAAAATTAGAAGAGAAGGTAAAATACTATTTGCAAAAGATTTATTTATATTTGAATCCCCCAGAAGGTTTCGGAGATTAGGTTATAAGTATGTAACATGGATTTGGATAAAAAATGGTTTTTCAGTATTCTTTAAGGAAAAAGCAATATCCAAAGAATGGGAGCAGATAAGGTAATTTGAAAAAAATATTTCCCATATTACTTTTATTAACAGTAAAGATATTGTCTCAATCTGAATATGTTTCTACTTCAAACACGGTTTATGATTTCCTTGAAAGGATGGAATCGCAGCTATTGATTGATAATTATAATTCATTTGAAATACCTAAAACTAGGAAAGAAATAGCCGGATATTTAAAACAAATTATTAAAGTTGAAAATGAGCTGGATGAAGAGGATAAAAAAATACTTGAAGATCTAAAAATAGAATTTGAATATGATTTATCCGGGACTTTAAATAATTCCCAGTCAATTTTGGGAAAAAGTGAATATAATATATTATCTCAAAAAGAAAAATATTTATACTATTATAACGAACCCCAAAAATTTAATCTCTTTATAAACATATTAGGAAATGGTGAACTGATTTTTGACAACCGGATAAAGAATAAAAATAATTTATCAACTACACTTGGATATGTTGGCGGTGAAATACGAGGAACAATTCTAAACAAGTTTGGTTTTTCATTAAAAGGAATCAACGGTAATGTTTTTGGAAACAGAGAAACTGCATTATTAAAGAACGATCTTAGGTATAATTTTAAACTAACTGAAAAGCCTGATCAAGCATTCTTTGATGAAACCGAAGGTTATTTAACTGCTGATTTTGACATAGTAAAGTTTAAATTAGGACAGGATAGAATTAATATTGGATACGGGCCTATAAAAGCTTTTATTGATGATAACTCACCCAAATTCAATTATATAGCATTTAGTATTTCTTATAAATTTTTTGATTTTTCTTTTTTTCATGGAAAATTATTAGGTGATACATCCTTTTCGTTTGATTCAACAACGGGCGGACAAAACTTAGTCCAGGAAAAATATATCGGATATCATCGTATCGGGTTTAATATTTCAAAAGACGTGAACTTTGGAGTTGGAGAATTTATTATATATGGAGACAGGCCAATAGATCTGTCTTATCTAAATCCTTTTAGCTTTTATAAATCTATTGAACATGAGAACCGAGATAGAGATAACTCCATGCTTTTTTTTGATTTTAAAAATAATTCAGTCAAGGGATTAAAACTTTATGCTTCTTTTTTAATAGATGACATAACAA
This sequence comes from uncultured Ignavibacteriales bacterium, assembly GCA_963848195.1. Lineage (GTDB taxonomy): Bacteria > Bacteroidota > Ignavibacteria > Ignavibacteriales > Ignavibacteriaceae > CAVQBP01. Next base: position 383,637 of record CAWKCY010000009.1, read on the forward strand.
TAAATAAAATTGGAACAGGCTGGTGGGGTAATCAATTATTGTTCAATGCAGGGTTGTATTCAACAAATTTATACAGCATAATTCCATTAGATCTAAGATTTGAATATATCAGGATTGAGCCATATGTTTTTACACATAGATTTCTCCGCAATAATTTTACAAATTTTGGATATAATTTAGGATCATTCTTACAACCCAATAGTGAACTTTTTTATACACAAGTAAGTTATAGATTAAATTATAGATTGAATTTAAGCTGTGATTTTTCTTATAATATACATGGTGCAAATCCTTTAACACCAGATGGAACAGTAAAAGAAAACATTGGAGGTGATATTTCTTTGGGTCATAGGGTATTTGATTCTGAAAAGGTAAATTTTCTTGATGGTTCTTTGGAATATAGCAGAATGGCCTCGATAACAATTAATTTTGAACCTTATAATCAAATCAATTTTAATTTCAATTTAAAATACATAAGCCAATCGTTACAGCAAACTATAAATAAAGAAGTTGAAACCTTTTTTACTTTATCAGTAAGGCTTTAGTTTATCAATGGAGTATAAATGATATCAAAATTCAGAATTCCTTTTGCTATAATAATATTGACAATCGGTATTATATTAGGAACCCAAATAGAGCGAGCATTTTCCGATGACGTTCTTCATGAAAGTGTAAACAAATTTAGTGATGTATTAACGGATGTTCAAAAATATTATGTAGAGAAAGTTGATACCCCCAAATTAGTTGATGCTGCCATAAGCGGTATGTTAGGTAAGCTGGATCCGCATTCCATATATATTCCTGCAAGCCAGATGGAATCCATTGATGAATCATTTAGGGGAGATTTTGAAGGAGTGGGAATTGAATTCCAAATTGTAAATGATACTATAGTTGTTGTTGCTCCAGTATCCGGTGGACCGAGTGAAGCATTAGGAATAAGGTCAGGTGATAGAATTGTTAAAATAAACGGAGAAGATGCAATAGGAATAACAGACGATCAGGTGAAAGGAAAACTACGCGGTAGTGCAGGAACGAAAGTGAGAGTTTCTATTTACCGTTTTGGAACTCCGGAGCTATTAAATTATGAAATCAAGCGAGATAAAATTCCTCTTTATTCTGTAGATACTCATTTTATGCTGGATAAAAAAACAGGTTATATAAGCCTTTCAAGGTTTTCTGAGACAACATACGATGAGGTTTATAAGGCACTGAATGATTTAAGGGAAAAAGGAATGGAACAATTGATTTTTGATTTACGCGGAAATCCCGGGGGCTTATTAGGACAGGCTGTAAAAGTATCGGATCTCTTTATTAGCGGTCAGAAAAAAATTGTATATACGAAGGGAAGAAAATCAGAATTCGATGATGAATTTGATGCATCAAAATCTTCACCTTATGAAAAAATTCCCTTGATCATTTTAGTTAATAACGGTTCAGCTTCGGCAAGTGAAATTGTATCCGGAGCAGTACAGGATTGGGATAGAGGGTTAATAGTTGGTGAAACTACATTTGGAAAAGGATTAGTTCAAAGACAATTTGAACTTTCGGATAATTCTGCTATAAGGTTAACAATTTCCCGTTATTATACTCCATCAGGAAGGCTGATTCAAAGGGATTACAAAACTTTGAAGGATAAAGAGGAATACTATAAGGATATTGGGGGCAAAAATGAAAATGAAGGAGACAACTTATACCATACAGCTGAAAAAGATACATCACTTCCTGTTTTTAAGACAAATGCTGGCAGGGTAGTATACGGAGGAGGTGGTATTACTCCGGATTATATAGTCAAATCAGATCAAATTACAGATTATACAACTGATTTGCTTAAGAATAATGTTTTTTACGAATTTATTCTTTCCTATCTGGAATTGAATGAAAAAACTATTCATTCAGAGTTTAAAACTCTGGAAGAGTTTACAAATAATTTTAGTTTTTCCGCAAAAGATATTAAGGATTTTATAAGGTTCTCTGAGACTAAAAAGGTTAAATTCTCCGAAGAAAACTTTAAAAAAGATAAAGATTATATAATTACAAGATTGAAAGCTCAAATTGCACGAAATTTCTGGAAGAATGAAGGATGGTATGAAACTATATTAAGCACTGATACTCAGCTTTCAAAAGCTAATACACTTTTTAATGAAGCAAAGGATTTAGCTAACCTTAAATGATTATTTTTAAGAAAATATTTATTTTAATTCCTCTCCTGTTTATCTATAATAATGTTTTGCCCAAACATAATATAGAAAAAAAGAGCTTTTCTTTTATTTCGAATAAAAATATGGAAGTAGGTGAGGAGCTTTCTTATGTAGTTAAATATGCTTTTATAGTGTTAGGACAGGTAACAATTAAGGTAACCGGTAAAAAAAGAACAGGCGATAAGACAATATATAATACAATAGCCTATATTGATTCATATGACAATATACCTTTCGTCGATATTCATCAGGTTTATAAAAGTGAAGTGACGAATCAGTGGTATTCAACCTTTTTTGAAGGTATAGTTAAAACAGAGAAATATAATTCATTTACTGATTATTATTTCAATTATGATAGCTCTAATATTCATATTATAAAAGGGAAGTTATCCCCAAAGGAAATCTGGACTGATTCAACGGCATCTATAAATAAAAAATATCAAGACGGACTTTCAATCTTTTATTATGCTCGGATGAATACAGGCCAGAAAAAAACTGAAGAGATACCGGGCTTTGTAGCTGATAAAAAAGTAGTTACAAAAATAAATTATTATAATGATGTATCTGATATTTCTATTGATGCGGTTGATTATCCAGTAGCATGCGTGAAAATAGATGGAGAATTAAATTACATCAGTATATATGGATTAACTGGATATTATGAAGGCTGGTTCACAAATGATGATGCAGCAATACCAATCCTTGCTAAAATGAAAGTGATGGTTGGAAATGTTACTCTTGAGTTAAAAGAATGGAAAAGAAAAGGCTGGAAACCACCGGAATATCAAGAATGAATGAAGAACAAAAATTATTTTCTTTTAAAGGATTATATCCGAAATTAGCGAAAAGTGTATTCTTAGCATCAGGCGTAAAGATTATAGGTAATGTTGAAATTGGAGAAAATTCAAGTGTTTGGTATAACACAGTAATTAGAGGAGATGTTCATTATATTAAAATAGGTTCTTTTACTAATGTTCAGGATTGCTCGATGCTCCATGTTACGAGAGACAGGCATCCATTAAATATTGGTGATAAAGTTACGATTGGACATTCGGTTAAATTACATGGATGTACTTTAAAGAATTTGTCTTTTGTTGGTATTGGAGCAATTATATTAGACGGTGCAGTAATTGAGGAAAAAAGTATGGTTGCTGCTGGAAGCGTAGTGACACCAAATTTCACTGTTCCTTCCGGTAAATTAGCAGCAGGTGTACCTGCTAAAATAATCCGAAATTTAACTGAAGCAGAAATGAATGATTTTGAAGCTTCAGCTTTGCGTTATAAAAAATATTCTGAAGAAACTATTGAATCATTAAAAAAGCCTTAACCTTATATGTTGTTAAAGTTTTGGGGAACGAGAGGTTCAATCCCTGTCCCTGGAAAAAATACTTTAAAATATGGAGGAAATACTCCATGTGTTGAATGCAGAACAAGTAAAGATAAATTAATAATACTTGATGCAGGAAGCGGTATAAGAGAACTGGGCTTAAATTTAATTGAAAAAATTAAGACAGGGGAGAAAATCCCGATTTTTATTAGCCATTATCATTGGGATCATATACAAGGCATCCCATTCTTTCGTCCTTTATATGAAAAGAATGTTAGTCTTATTTTCTATGGTTTGACAACTAATGGGTACAATATTGCAGATATACTTAGTAATCAGATGAATGATAATTTTTTTCCGATAAAAATAGATCATGCTAACGCAAATATTGAGTATAAAAGCATTGAAGCAAACAGCTCATATGAACTTGATGGTGTTACAATCAAAACATTTAGAGCGAATCATTCTTCTCCAACTTTAGCTTTTAAATTAATTGAGGAGGATAAGTGTTTTGTTTATATGACTGATAATGAATTAAAGTTTAACGACGAATCAGTTGAATCCATAAAACAATTAAATAAAGATTTGATAAAATTTTGTCATGGGTGTGATTATTTAATCCATGATACAATGTATGATGAAACCCAATTGCTCAATAAAAAAGGATGGGGACATTCGAGCAATGTTTTACTGGCTTACTTCAGCAACTTTGCTGAAATAAAAAATTTGATTTTATTTCATTATAATCCAGATTATACAGATGAAAAAATTGAAGAAATGCTTGATGAAACAAAAAGGATATTTCAAAAGGAAAATTATGAAATAGGCTGCCTTGCAGCTAAAGAAGGATTGGAAATAAAGTTATAATCTTTTATTATTGTTAGTGATAAAAAATTTAGAAGTCAATAATAGTTCATTTTATACGATAAATAAGTTATTTATTCATAGAATTGTCGACTTATTACTAAATGAATTCGAATTATCTATTTCATATCTATTGATAAATTTTGTCCCCTCAAATCTAATTATTCAAATCAATCATGAATTTTTGAATCATAATCATTCAACGGATATAATTACTTTCAATTATTCAAAAAAAAAGAAGATTATCGATAGTGAAATATATATTTCAAGTGAAGAAGCTGAAAACAATGCAAAAAAATATGAAGTAACTTTTTCAGAGGAAATTTTGAGACTAGTGATTCATGGTTTTTTACATTTAATTGGTTATGATGATACTTCCTCAGATGAAAAAAGAGAGATGAAAAGGATTGAAAATAAATTATTTGTAAAATACAGTGAAATTCTTTTTATTAGCAGAGGAACTAAAAGTTGAGAAATAGAGTTTATACAAGAAATATGGAACATATTTTACAATAATCGATGATTTATATAATATTTTATTAACCTGAATTTATTTTAGTATAAAAAGTGGAAATATTTATTTATACAAAAAATAGGAAATTTGAAAGTTTTTATGGCAAAAAATCTAGTTTTAGTAGAATCTCCAGCAAAAGCAAAGACAATTAATAAATATCTTGGAAACAATTATTTGGTAGAAGCAACAATAGGACATATAAGAAATTTACCAAAGACGAAATTAGGAGTTGATATCGAGAAGGGATTTCAGCCTCAATATGTTACTATCAGAGGCAAGGGAGATATAATTAAGAAAATAAAGTCTCTTGCCGGAAAAAGTAATAATATTTATATAGCAACTGACCCTGACCGTGAAGGTGAAGCAATTGCACAAGATATAGTTGATATATTAAATGGAAAAGGGAATCATAAAATCCGCAGAGTTCTATTTAATGAAATCACCAAAACCGGTGTTAAGAAGGCGATGGAAACACCAAGAAATATTGATAACTATCTAGTTAGTTCGCAGCGAGCAAGAAGAGTTATGGACAGGATAATTGGATATAAGATGAGTCCCTTTCTGTGGAAAGCTGTAATTGAAATGTCAGGCAGCAGTTCATTATCTGCCGGAAGGGTTCAATCTGTAGCGCTTAAACTTATATGCGATAGAGAAGAAGAAATAGGAAAATTCATACAGACGGAATACTGGTCTATCTGGGCTGTCTTCAAAACCGGTAAAGGTGAAACATTTGAAGCAAAGCTTTTTAATGTTGAAGGGAAAGATCTCAAAATTCAACCAAAGCCGGAAATGAGTGAGAATGATTGGAAAGAATTTTTAGAAAAGAATTTTGCAATAAATAAAGAAACATCGGCAAAAGAAATCTTTGACAGAATTTTACATAAAGAAAATTTTACTATTACAGATATAATTAAGAAAAATGTAAAAAGAAATCCATCCCCACCATTTATTACAAGTACCTTACAAGCAGAAGCTTCAAGAAGAATAAAGATGCGTCCTAAACAAACTATGATGATTGCACAAAAACTCTATGAAGGAGTAGAGCTCGGGAAGGAAGGAGGCACACAAGGTTTAATTACATATATGAGAACGGATTCTACCCGAATAAGTGAAGAAATTATTCCTGTTGTCAGAGACTACATTAAAAGCTCTTACGGCGAAAAGTATATACCGGACACCCCGAATATTTACGAGAAAAAAGATAAAATAAATGTTCAGGATGCTCATGAAGCAATTAGACCTACATCTTTGAAATTTACGCCAGATTATGTTAAGAATTATTTAGATAAAAGATCATTAAAGCTTTATGAACTGATCTGGATGCGATTTATCGCTTCACAAATGGCCCCAGCTCAACTTGAAGTTACAAATGTTGAAGTTTCGGCTGATGAATTTGTATTCAAGGCAACAGGCACTGCAGTTAAATTCAGTGGATTTATGCAGGTTTATGAGGAAATGGTAGAGCAGAGAGAAAATGACGATGATAGTAAAGAAGAGAAAATCCCTTTAGGACTGGAAATAAATCAAAAACTGACATTAGAGGAACTGGAAAAAATACAGCATTTTACGAAACCTCCAGCGCGATATACAGAAAGTTCTTTAATTAGAGACCTGGAATCAAAAGGTATTGGCAGACCAAGTACATATTCTTTAATTGCAAGTACTATCCAGGACAGAAATTATGTTGAACAGGTTGACAGGAAATTAGTTCCTACAAAGCTTGGCAAAGAAGTAAATAAAATTCTTGTCAAGAATTTTCCTGGAATTATTAATGAAAGTTTTACAGCTGAAATGGAAAATGAACTTGACCAGATTGCTCAAGGTGAAAATGGATATGTAAAAGTATTAAATGATTTTTATCAGCCCTTTTCTGAGGCACTTAAGCAAGTTGAAAATAAAATGGAAAAAATTCTCTGTGACAAGTGCGGTGGTGAAATGATAATTAAGATAGGCAGATTCGGCAAATATCTTGCTTGCAGCAATTATCCGGAATGTAAAAATATAAAATCCTTTAAAGATATTGCGGCTCAAAATCAAGAACCGGAATATACAGGAGAAAAGTGTGAAAAATGCGGAGCCAGAACTGTTTACAGAGATGGAAAATTCGGAAGATTTATTGGTTGTGAAAGATATCCTGATTGCGATTTTGTAAAAAACATTTCATTAAATGTGAAATGTCCGAAATGTAAAGAAGGGGAAGTCGTTGAAAGAAAATCGAGGCGTAATAAAGTGTTTTACGGCTGTTCGAGATATCCTGATTGCGATTTTGTAAGTTGGTACAGACCGATTCCTCAAGAATGTCCTAATAAAGATTCATATTATATGGAAAAAAGATATTCAAAGAAAAAAGGTGAATATCTGAAGTGTCCTAATTGTGGCGAAGAGGTTGTTTTAACAGTTTCCGAAGAAGAAGAATAACTTATTTATAATGCAAATTACACAAATAATTACAGATTATCTGGATTATTTAAGGGGAGTTAAGAGGTATTCATACAATACATTGAAAGCATATAATGAAGACCTAATCTCTTTTTCAAAATATTGTATGGATTATTCAAGAAATGAGATTAATCTAGTTTCGGATAAATTTATAAAATCTTATTTATTTTATTTAAATGACCTTGAACTTGATAAGAGATCAGTTTCGAGAAAGTTGGCATCATTACGGGGTTTATTTAAGTTTGCATATCAGCAAAACTTAATTGAACAAAATCCTTCTTCTTATATTAGCAATCCAAAAGCAGCACGAAATTTGCCGGAAATTATTTCAGTAGAAAACTTTGCAGAAATTTACAAAGAAGTTGAAAAAGAGCAGGAAGATCCTAAATTAATAAAGGCGGTTTTTGAATTACTTTATGGCTGTGCATTACGGGTATCAGAATTATGCACATTGAATTATAATGATCTTGATATAAACCAAAAAATATTACGGATAAAAGGGAAGGGAAGTAAGGTAAGGATTTCTCCGGTTGGAGATAAATCGGTGAAAGTTATAAAAGAATATTTAGATACTAGAAAATTTAACAGCGGAGATGATCCTTTACTAGTCAACAATAAGGGAAGAAGGATCTATCCAAGAATGATTCATCGAATTGTAAACAAATATTTGTCGAAAGTAACAGATATAAAAAAGAGGAGTCCTCATATTCTGAGACATAGCGCTGCAACGCATATGCTTGATAAAGGAGCTAATCTTAATTCAGTGAAGGAGATATTAGGGCATGAAAATCTTTCTACTACACAGATATATACTCATGTAAGCATCGAACGATTAAAATCCACATATAAAAAATCGCATCCTAAATCTTAAATTAAACGGAGGATATATGAACATATCAATAACTTCCAGGAAGTTTAAAGCACGTGACTCTCTTAAAGATTTTATAAATTCAGAAGTTGTTTCTTTAGAGAGGTTTTATGACGATATTTTAAGTGCTGATGTTGTTTTAAGTTATCAGAATACAAGTAATAGTATCAAAAGTGCCGAGATAATATTAAAAATTCCAGGAATGATATTAAAAGCTGCTGAAGATTCGGATGATTATAAGAAATCAATCAGCAGTACAGTAGAAAAACTTTCCCGTCAATTAAAAAAAATTAAAACAAAAAAGTATACACATGCAAGATGATTAAGATTAATCAAAAATCTATTTCAAGGAAAGAATTCCTTACAGTTGGTTCTTTATACAAGAATACATCAGAGAAATTCAAGTTAAAGTTGTATACAGACGAATCCGGATTTAATAAAAAGATTTTTGAACAAAATTTACACAGACCCGGCTTAGCATTAGCCGGGTTTGTTGATCTATTTTCATCTTCACGTGTGCAGGTTTTTGGTAATACCGAAATGCGGTATTTAATGCAGCTAACTGAAGAGAAAAGAGCCGAATCATTAGAGAGAATTTTGCAATTTGATATTCCTTGCATTATTCTAACTGATAATAACGTTCCATTTCCAAAATTGATAGAATTGGCAAGTAAATACAAGACAACAATTCTGGTTTCTCCCTATCCTACTACAAAAACAACATATCTAATAAGTGATTTTTTGGACGATCAGTTTTCTTCGCGTATTTCGATACATGGTTCCTTTGTTGATGTTTATGGTGTAGGTCTTTTATTCGTAGGAAAATCCGGAATAGGGAAAAGTGAAGTGGCGCTTGATCTTATCGAAAGAGGACAAAGGCTTGTTGCTGATGATTTAATTATTTTGACTAAAAAAGGGGAAGGCATCCTGATAGGTTCAGGTACTAATATCGTAAAGCATCATATGGAAATCAGAGGGCTTGGGATAATTGATGTTGAAAGAATGTTCGGAATTAGGGCTATTCGATTTCAAAAAAGACTTGAAATAATCGTTGAACTTGAAGTTTGGGATGAAAAAAGCGAATATACGCGTACAGGACTTGATGAGACCACAGTTACTATATTAGGTATAGATCTTCCATACGTTAAACTCCCCATTTTACCCGGTAAAAACATTACTGTAATTTCTGAAGTGATAAGTCTTAATTACCTTTTAAAGCATTACGGTTATGACTCAGCAAAAATATTCCAGGAACAGCTTCTGGAGCGGATAAAAGATAAAGGGAAAGATGATTATAGAGGAGTCGATTATTTTGAACATGATTTTGAATAAACCTCGAAATTCATCCTTGAAAGAAGTTAAAAGTTCTAAGTTCAATAAAATAAAGAAGTTAAGGAAGTTATTTAATTAGAATTAGCTTTTAAGAAAAACATTGATATAATAAATCTTCTCTTGACAAATCAATTCAAATTTTTTACATTCCGCACTTGAAATTTGGGAAACTTTACATTTTTAATTATTCCAAAAGATAAATTTTTAGAGAAATTTAGGAAAATTCTAAAGAATTATTGGTAATCAAACAAAATTTCTGTTGTTTATTATTTTTTATTAAAATTTACGGGACAGAATGTTAACATAATGCCAACGAGGGGGAGGTAGTGAGTTAATAACTGAGTGCCGATAATTAAATCAACAGAAATAATAATTCAACTTCCATAAAACATTTTACGAATTTTTAGAGAGGGAAATATGATTTGGACAGTGGAGCTAGCATCTTATTTAGATGATGCACCTTGGCCTGCAACTAAGGAAGAATTAATCGATTATGCAGATAGAATCGGGGCTCCTTATGAAGTTATTGAAAATTTGCTTGAACTTGAAGAATCAGATGAACCATATGAATCAATCGAAGATATTTGGCCTGATTATCCTACTGATGAAGATTTCTTTTACAATGAGGATGATTTTTGATAAGGTATTTATTTTTAATACCTTTAATAAATTATGAATAAATATTTTGAAGGAATAAGCGGCCAGTTATATGTAAAAAATATTTTAACAAAGTTAATTGAGACATTAAAAATACCGCATGCTTTGTTATTTCAAGGATTAGAGGGGGTGGGGAAGGAGTTTATTGCCATTCGATTTGCTCAAGCAATAAATGACTCACCCGGTTCAGAAAATAATCTTGCCATTAAACAAATTACAAATCTTACCGAGCCTTATATAAAATATATATTCCCCTTGCCACGTGGTAAAAATGAAAATGATGCAAGTTCACCATTCGAGAAATTAAGTCCGTCAGATATTCAATTAATTCAGGAAGAATTAAATAGGAAAATCTCTAATCCCTATTATAAAATTAAAATTCCTAAGGCTCAAAATATTAAAATCAACAGCATCAGAGATATAAAAAAATTTTTATCTTTAAATTATACGGATATAAAGTACCGGGTTATTTTAATATCAGATGCTCACTTAATGAATGAATCAGCCCAAAATGCTCTTCTGAAAAATTTGGAAGAACCGCCAGATGGAGTTATTTTCATATTGACTACTCCTTTCCCTTCACTCTTAAGGGAAACGATAAGATCGAGATGCCGGATGGTTAATTTTCAACCACTTGAACATACGGCAGTAAAAGATATTTTATTGAATTTCTTTGACATTGAAAATAGTTTAGCAGAGTCAGTTGTACCTTTTTCAGGCGGTTCTATTAGCAATGCTCTAACTCTGCTTGAAAATGATTTTAAACTACTTAAAGAAAAAACTATACTTATATTGCGCTATTCTTTTGGAAGAAAATATCACTCAGCTTTAAATGAATTTTCATCTTTTATTACGGATGGGGATTCGGAATCAGTTAAGATTTTAATTGAAATGATTATTATGTGGATGAATGATATTCAAAAGTACAAATATAATTTATCGGATAGGGGGGAAGTTGAGCATGATTTCTTTTTTAAGGATTATATAGAAACACTAGAGAAATTTAATAACAGATTTCCACAAATAGAAATTAATCAAATAGTAACCCAACTAAATGCTCTAATTTCGGCTTTCAAAAATAATGTCAATTTAAATACTGTCATTTTATCACTTATCTTTAATTTGGCTGCTTTAACATCACCTAAACTAAAAACATAATTTTCTTCATGATAGTTATACCTGAATTTTTAACTAAATTTGTTTAAGTTTAAAGAAAAACAAAAATTCAATTTTGAAGGCATTGTGATGAAAAAAGTTGTTATAATTTCAGCAAAAAGAACACCAGTCGGTTCTTTTGGAGGAACTTTATCATCTTTTAGTGCAGCCCAATTAGGGGGTTTTGCTATTAAAGGAGTATTAGAAGATTCAAAAATTGATAAAGACTTAATAGATGAAGTTATTTTCGGTAACGTTCTTACAGCGGGGCAGGGTCAAGCGCCAGGAAGACAAGCAGCAATCTTTGCAGGACTTCCTGTAAAAACAGAATGTTTGACAATTAATAAAATGTGCGGGAGTGGATTAAAAGCGGTAATGCTCGCTCAGCAGGCAATTTTGTGCGGGGATGCCGAAATCATTATAGCCGGAGGACAGGAGAGTATGAGCAATGCTCCGTATATTCTTCCCAAAGCTAGATTTGGTTATCGATTAGGTAATGGTGAAGTAACTGATTCAATGATTTTAGATGGGCTATGGGATGTTTACAATGATATACATATGGGAAGATGTGCTGAATCGTGTGCAAAGGATTTTTCCTTTACAAGGGAACAATTAGATGAATTTGCAATTAAGTCATATGAGAAGGCTTTGAGTGCTCAAAAAGAGGGTAAATTTGTAGATGAAATAATAAAAGTGCCTGTGAAATCGAAAACAGGAGATTTTAATATTGATACGGATGAAGAGCCGGGAAAAGTGAAGTTTGATAAAATTCCTACTTTAAAACCTGTATTTGATAAATCCGGTGTTATTACTGCTGCTAATGCTTCAAGTATAAATGATGGAGCTGCTGCGATTTTAGTAATGTCGGAAGACAAAGCAAAAGAATTAGGATTGAAACCAATGGCTGAAATTATTGCACAAAGCTCTGCAGCTAAAGCTCCAATCGAATTTACTACAGCACCTGCAGACGCAATAGCAAAAGGATTACTGAAAGCAAAATTAACAAAAAATGATATTGATCTTTTTGAAATTAATGAAGCTTTTGCAGTTGTATCATTGGCTGTGAACAAATTATTAGGGCTTGATGTTGATAAAGTAAATGTAAATGGCGGTGCCATAGCTTTAGGACATCCTATAGGAGCAAGTGGAGCACGAATACTCACCACTTTAATTTACGAAATGAAAAGAAGGAAATCTAAATATGGTCTTGCATCTTTATGTATAGGAGGCGGTGAAGCATCTGCACTAATAATAAAAAATTATAATAATAATTAGGGGGAATAAATGGAAATCAATAATGTTTCGGTAATTGGCGGCGGTACAATGGGTAATGGTATAGCTCATATATTCGCATTGAAAGGATTTAATGTTAATATCGTTGAAATGAGTGATGAGTTAGTAGAAAGATCAGTGTCAACTATTTCCAAAAACCTGGACCGTCAAATAAAGAAAGAAATTATAACCGAGCAAAACAAAAAAGATATTTTAACTAAAATTAATAAAATTGTTGGAGTTGAATCCACTCCAGCAAATTCGGATTTAGTTGTTGAAGCAATATATGAAAACAAAGAAGCTAAAGTAAGCATTTTTAATAAATTGCATAAAATAGTTGATAGTAATTCTATATTTGCATCTAATACATCTTCGATATCAATAACTGAATTATCCCAGACAGGAAGAGAAGATAAATTTATTGGAATGCATTTTATGAACCCGGTACCTGTGATGAAATTGGTTGAAATAGTTAGAGGATATTCAACCAGCAATGAAACTTATCAAACAATTAAAGATTTATCGATCAGACTGGATAAGACTCCTGTTGAAGTATTTGATTATCCAGGATTTATATCAAACCGAATTTTATTACCAATGATAAATGAAGCCATATTTGCTTTAATGGAAGGAGTTGCTTCAGCAGAGGATATCGATACAGTAATGAAGTTAGGAATGAATCATCCAATGGGACCATTAACATTAGCCGATTTCATCGGCTTAGACGTTTGTTTAGCAATAATGGAAGTATTATTTAATGGATTTAACGATCCAAAGTTCAGACCATGTCCTTTACTAAAAAAGATGGTTGCTGCAAAGAAACTTGGCAGAAAAACCGGAGAAGGTTTCTTTATATATAAATAAGATGAAAGAGAAGCAAAAGAAAATTTTTTTAAGATTTTTCGTAAAATCACGGAATTTTAATAGAGCCTTACAAAAGAAATTATCTAAGATTTTCGTTGGGGAGTATACAACATTTACAATCATTTCTGTTATAATCGGTATTGTAGTCGGTTTGGGAGCTACACTTTTTCATAATTCAATAGAATACTTTAATGAAATATTTTTTGGAAAAACTACTGAAGGTATTTTCTTCTTAGGTGCTGCATTTGTGATTATTATTCCTGCTATTGGAATGCTTGCTCAAGCCTTAATGATAATGATGACGCCTGATACTGCAAAACATAAAGGGATACCAGACGTAATCAAAGCTGTCGCATTAAGGGGAGGCTTTATACCACTCCGCACCACATTATTTCATGTAATCGCTCCTATAATATGTATAAGTACAGGAGGAACAGTAGGTCCGGAAGGACCTGCAGCGCAGTTGGGAGGAGGGATTGCCAGTAAATTAAGCAGTCTTTTAAGGATTTCGGAAGAACGAATAAGAATTTTTACGGCTGCAGGAGCGGGAGCAGCAATAGCTGCAGTATTCAACGCTCCCTTAGGAGGCGTTTTTTTTGCTTTAGAGATTATATTATTAAATGATTTTCATACTCCTACATTTTCAGCACTTATTTTAGCTACAGTATCTGCGAGTGCTGTTTCAAGACTTTTTCTCGGGAATGAATCGGTTTTTCATTTCCATATAGAAAAAGTTAATTATTCTTACCTTTATTTATATGCAATTCTGGGATTGTTTGCGGGAATAATTTCCTTCCTATTTATACGATATGCAAATTGGATTCAAATAATTTTCAGAAATAAGATATATAAGAAAAGAATACCTCAGTGGGCAGCGATGGTGTTTGTAGGTTTGCTTGTGGGGATCAGCGGCTATTTTTTCAAAGAAATCTTTGGTATCGGGTATGCGGCAATAAATGAAATTCTGAAAAGTTCATTAACATGGCAGGTTGTATTAATTCTATTAGCATTGAAATTTATTTTAGTACCATTAATTTTAAATTCGGGAGGATTCGGAGGATTATTTGCTCCCTCGCTTTTTATGGGAGCATGCTTTGGATACCTTTTTGCTTTTTTATTTAATTCAGTGTGGGGATTAAATTTGGATACAACCAAATTCATTCTCGTTGGTATGGGGGCAATGCTGGGAGGGGCAAATACTATTCCTATTTCGTCAATACTTATTATTTTTGAAATGACCCAGGATTATTCTTTTATACTTCCTCTAATGCTTGCTGTAATAATAAGTACTATGTTTGTTCAGATAGCTATAAAGGGATCAGTTCAAGTAAAACATCTGGAAGCAGAAGGATTTAGAATTTCAGAAGGACGTGAAGCAAACCTTTTAAGAACTATAACCGTAAGTGATGTAGAACTTGAAAAAATTGATCTTGTAAATGAAGAAATGCCTTTAACAGAATTAATTATAAAATTGGTAGGTAGTCCAAACAGTTCGTTCTATACAATCAATGCCAGAGGTGAGTTATCTGGTATTATTACAGAAAATGAACTTAGACCAATAATCACAGAATATGAAATAGTCAAAAATATACTTGTAGCAAGAGATATTGCGAATCCTTCAATAACTATCATACAAACTAGTGATGATCTTGATTATGTATTAAATCTTTTCGGGAAGTTGAATTTGGATCAATTTCCGGTTGTTGATTCCAATAATCCTTCAAAAGTTTTGGGAGCAGTTACGAGACAGAAAGTAATTTCAATTTACAACAGAGAAACTTTAAAGGAAAATCTTGCTAGCGGTTTAGCTAAAGAACTGAAAACAATTAACAGAGGTACTCCAACAAAAGTAGCTTCCGGTTATTCAATTATGGAAGTTTCTTTGCCTGATACTTTTTTAGGCAAAAGTTTATCTGAATTGAAACTAAGAAATAACTTCGGTTTGGAAGTTTTAATGATAAAGCATTTAAAAGATATTTTTGAAAATAGACAGGAGCCTGAAATAGTTACTCCTGATCCGCACTATAAACTAAAATTATCTGATCGATTAATAGTATTTGGAGAAGATAAGAAACTACAGGAATTTCTCAAATCCAGCTAAAAAATAATACTTTTAGAAATCGAAATATTAATATACTGCGTCCGATAATGTATATTATGTAAACTAATATAAATAGTTGCTATTCATACACATCTATTGTCATTTGTAACTGGTGAATTGAACATTGTTCCCTTTTCCTTTTTTATGCTTATGCAAGGCCTGAAAATCTAAGATATAAGTAAATTATAAAAGCAAGAATAACAAACCAAAATAATGGATTTCTTTTTTTTCTTAGAGCTTTCGTTTTTCTTGTAAACCCGAGTCTTCTTTTTATCTTTTCATCTTTATCTGTCTTAGGATCATAAAACCTTGGAGTATAGTCAAAAATTCTATGCCCTGGTTTTTTCATTAACATAATTTATTACTCTAATTAGTTGCAAAAATTGCAGATACAAATAACGCTGGTTCGAATGTCTGTAAGTCATCAATACCTTCGCCAACTCCAATATATTTGACAGGTATTTTTTGTTTTGCGGCAATTTGAAAGATAACTCCCCCTTTTGCCGTACCATCTAATTTAGTGACTATTAGGCCATTAATATCAGTAACTTTAGAAAACTCCTGCGCCTGTATAATAGCATTCTGACCGGTTGTGCCATCTAAAACTAAAAGAGTTTCATTTGGAGCGTAAGGGAGCACTTTAGCAATCACTTTTTTTAATTTATGGAGTTCCTCCATTAAATGCAGCTTATTGTGGAGTCGTCCGGCAGTATCAATTAAAACAACGTCATAGCCACCTTTAACCGCTTTTTGGACAGTATCAAAAGCTACTGAAGAAGGATCTGCCCCCTTTGATTTTTGAACAATCTCAACACCGGCTCTTTCAGCCCATATATCAAGCTGTTCGTTAGCTGCTGCCCGATAAGTATCTGCAGCGCCGACAATGACTTTCAGATTAGCTTTCTTATAATTATGTGCGAGTTTTCCTATTGTTGTTGTTTTCCCTGCTCCGTTAACCCCAACTATAAGGATAACATAGGGCTTGAAATTTTCGATATTATTTGATTGTGTATTCGTTTCATTGCCCGCTTCAAGAGCTTTAATCAATTCTTTTTTTATTGAATCGATTATAGTCGAATCCCTTCTATTTTTTTCCAGGGTATTAAAATACCTCGCTCTATCAATAATTCTAGTAGTTATATCAAAACCAACATCGGAAGTAATTAGTATTTCCTCGATTTCATCGATAGTTCTTTCATCGATTACAGCCCTTCCTGTAACCAATTCATTAATTCCGTTAACCATTTTCTTTCTTGTTTTAGAAAGGCCTTTTTTTAATTTTTCAAAATTTAAGTTATCAAATAGACTCATAATTGTTCCGTTTTAAAAATTCTTTTGCGCGAATAATATAGCCAATTAAAGACGCAAAAATTAAGATAATACTTGAAGCATAAATAAACCTGAAAACCCAATTGGTTCCATTTAACTGTAAAATTATTAATAAAATTACTATGCCAATGTTTATAACCGTTATTTTACCCAGAGTGTTTGAAGGTAAAATTTTTCCTATCTTTTTCGAAACAAAGATACCGCCTAAGAATATAATAATATCTCTTAGAATAACCATAAAGAAATAATAAGGAGGAATCTCACCAATGGAATACAGCTTTATTATTATTATTCCTACTGCGATTTTATCGGCCAATGGGTCTATAATTTTTCCAAATTCAGTAACTTCATTATACTTTCTAGCCAAATAACCATCTAAAATGTCTGTAAACGAGGCCAACAAGCAGACACCGAAAGCTATATACCTTATTTCAGCAGAGTCAAATCTGTCCAACAAAAACCATAATGGAATGGATAAGAGGAGCCGAAACAAACTAATTAAGTTGGATTTAGTATAAATTTCTTTATAAGTCATTATTTTTTTATAACTGCAAATTTCCCGATTTTAGAATCAATCTCATTATTCGCATTATCCAATTGAACAACCCGAAAGATATAAATTCCGCTGCTTATTTCAAGACCTGAATTATCTTTTAAATTAAAATCAACACCGCCATTACCATCTTTTTCTTCTAGTTCAGATATTTGTTTACCTTCCAAATTGAATATAGTGATTTTCGCTCTTTGAGGAAGATTTGCAAATGTAACCTTCCCTCCCCCATTTAAAATCTTAGCCGGATTAGGATAAACATATACACCTGATAAATTTTTGGCATAATCGACTAATACAATATCACTGCCGGCACCGCTATTAATTTTAATATTTCCATCAGAATTTGAAGAAAATATATTGGTAACTTTTAATTTATATTCTTTCCCTATTGAACCCACTGGCTTGGTCCCATCCAGCTTGATATAAATTACTTTCGGATCATTATTATCAATCTGAACGCTGCTGACATTATTCAGGGGGACAAAAGAATAATTGCTGGTATTTAGTGCACTGCTTTTATCAACACTAAGATTGAAAATTATTTTTATTAAATATGGATTTAAAATTTCAAATGAACTTATATAAAATTCCTTAACAGAGATTAATGAATCAACTTTGAAACTGACAGTATCATCCTTAATATATGAACCATATAAATCCTTTATTCCTTTTATGCTCAGCCTTTCTTGACCAACAGGAAAATTATTTTGATAAGATAATAAATAAGAATATTGATTTGAAGGTACTGCAGAATTGGGAGCTCCAATTCCAAGGATTTGAAATGAATTTAAATTTTCGACAGTGGTACTAACCTTTTCCGAAAATTCAACCTCAACTGTTTTTTGAGTAATATTATTTGCACTAATTACTTTACCGGGGATATGAGAAAAAATGCTTATAATTGAAGATAAACCAGAAAACGGGAATTCAAACGAATCATCATAGGTTTTTAAAGAATAAAAATAGAAGGTATTATTTAGGAGGTTTTTATCAATATATTTATTTTCATTTGTAGAATCTATAAGAGTTAGATTATCTTTATCTCTTCCCCGATATATAAGGAATTTACTCCCATTCCCTTCCCATGAAAGTGAAATAATTGAAGAGTCAAGACTATAACCAGATAAGTTTACAGGTATGGCAGTTTTATTTGCAGAAGTAAATTCTGAAAAAGTAATTTTATTATTTCCAGGGAAAGCTACTTCTTTAACGCCATTTTTATTTAGGTCTCCGACAAAAATTGAATTGGAATTGATATTTTCTTTATATGAGATAATATTATTACTACCATTATTATATTTAAAAATATATGAATATGGATACGTAAATAGAATCAATTCATCTGTTCCATCATTATCTATGTCAGAGAATCTTATACTATTATCAGCTTTCTGGAAGCTTGAATTAAATTCCGATGCAGCATCAATAAGGGCCTGATCATATAGGACGTTTATCGTATCGGAAATTATATTAAAAATTAACAATCTATAAAATGGAGCTACATCAACGTCAGAGATAGAATGCAGCAGCACTGCAAGCTCTTTTTTCCCATCACCATTATAATCTCCAGCAGATAGATATGCTGCTGAACTTAAAAAGCCGGTTGAAAATACCTTTCCTCTAGTGAAATTTTTAGAATCCGAGACTTTATAATCAAAAATATCTCCATCATTGTCGACCATCCAAATTTCATTTTTACCATCACCATCTAAATCGGCAATAACTGCATGTGGAGAATCGAAAATATTGCCACCGGCACCTACAGGCGAATAATTAATAAGCCTGGTTGGATCAGCAACTTTTAGATCGTTTGTAACGTTCCAGACAGTAATTGATGAATCGCTGCTAACTGCAAGAACTTCAGTTTTGCCATCTTTGTATATATCTTTCGCAAGGATTGGCCAGAATGAACCGGATGTATCAGAATAAGTCCTGATAAACTTAGGTGATTTTACATTTTCCTGTTCCAATAAATATCCATTATATACGAACAAACCCAATAAATCTTCTTTACCATTATTATTGAAATCACCATTGTCCTGGACAATCATATTTTTTAATGAATCAATCTTAACGAAAGAACCATTAGTTAATTTGTAAAAGACGGTTGTTGAAAGGTCATTCATATTTCTGAAAGCAATCTCAGAAGAATCACCAGAAGTAATATTTAATAGATTTTGATAAATATTTCCTGAAGGTAATGTATATGCAAGTACATTTTCCGAAGCATTATTAAGATTAAATGATGAATTGAAAGCAAAGTAATTTCCTTTATTATCTATAACGGTTTTGATACCGACTAAATTTTCAGCTTCAAAATAGACCTCATAAGTACTATTGGGTTTGATTAAATCCTGAGGAATAAAACCATAATGGTATTGTTTTACAAACTTATTATTTATATTGAAGCCATCAAGAGTAATAAAGTCAAAACTGCTGCTGCCGAGTACTCTATAATACATTCTGGCAGTACATAATTCATCAGTATATAGAGCGGCTAAAATCGTTGTAGTTTTTCCATAGAATGCAGGTCCAATAGAAATTAATTGAATTTTTGGTGGAGCACGGTTAATATAAATATTTACGCGCTCTTCCATTGTTCTTCCGTTACTTAAATATACAACCAGTCTCAGATCGTATGAGGTATCTAAAAGGGATTTGGTATCAAGAGTATAAATGTTTTTATTTGCAAACTGATTTAAGCCGTCCTGAATTAAAGGGCTCCAGTTATCGGGATTTAATCCTTCACCAAGGAAAAGATCATATTTAAGAAAATAAGGGGAAAGGATGGTCGCTGAGATTTGAACAGAATCCTTATTAGTTGCAAAATCTTGTCCCGGATAATTAAATTTTATAACAGATGGAGCAAGCACATTTAAGGCTCTATAAAGATTCAGCCTCCCTGCCCCGCTCTTGATATCCCAGCCCGGCTGCTCAATATCATCAGAAGTAGATTTTAAAACCTGTTTAACTTCCTCGTTTGTATAATTTCCGAGTGAGAGAATTAAAGCAGCAGCGGACGAAACGAAAGGTGCAGAGGCAGAGGTTCCGCTTACAACAGAATATCCTCCATCCTTTGAAGTAGACAATATTAGAGTACCTGGAGCAACCAAATCTAAAGTTGAACCATAACTTGAACTAGATGCTACATTATCATCCTCTGTTGAATTCCCAACACTTATTACTTCCGAATAGCCAGAGGGATAATGAGGTAAATCATCGCCCGAATTCCCAGAACTAGCAACCAGAACTATATTTTTTGAATAGGCATATTGGATTACATCTTTAAGCACATAAGAAAAAGAAACATCACCAAAACTCATATTGATTACTTTAGCTCCCATCTTTACAGCGTATAAAATTGAGGAAGCAACATCATCTTCATCACCTACACCATTAGGATCGAAAGCACGAATATTTAATATCTTGATTTTGGGTGCGGTTCCGGCAATACCGCTTATATTATTTGTTTCAGCAGCTGCAATGCCTGCGATAGCAGTACCATGACCTTGTTCATCAGCAGGATCATTATCCCAGTTCAAGTAATCTCCGGCAGTTGAATCGAAAGGAAAACCAACACGATTAGTAAAATCCCATCCCATATAGTCATCAATAAATCCGTTATTATCATCATCTATGCCGTTAAATCTTTTATCTTTTCCATTTTTATCAAAACCCATTTCTCCAGGATTATAAAAGATTTTATTTTTTAAATCGGGATGTTTATAGTCTATTCCAGTATCAATAATTCCAAGCAAAACGGAATCAGAACCTTGAGTAATGTTCCAGGCATCGAAAGCTTGTATTTTATTTAGAGCCCACTGGTCAGTAATGAGACTGTCGTCGGGTATATAATCAATTTTATAAATATTAGAACGCTGAACAAATTCAACGGAAGGATCATTCTTTATCGATTCCAAAAACAGAACGGAGTCGGAAGGATTATTTATTGTGACTTTTACGATTCTTGATAAATTATTATCATCACTTCCCAAATTTCTTGCAAAATGAGAAATTAAAAGTTGAGAATTATTTAATGAATTTGAAGACTTTCTTAGCAGGTCTTTAGAAAATATTGATTGTGATTTAATTTTCTCATTAACTGCGCTTGTTGAAATAGAGGATTTATATTTTACAAAGTAAGTGACTTGAGAAAATGCAGGAACACTGATTAAGAGAAGTAGAAAAAACCATAATTCTCTAAACTTCATACATTTCCTTTTTATAGGAAAAATCAATTTGAGTAGGATAATCTCCAGAGAAACATGCAGTACAAAAATTTTGTGTTCCGGCTTCGGAAACTGCTTCGAGCATTTCATCAATTGTTAAATATTCAAGACTATTCACATTAAGATGTTTTTCTATTTCTTTAATATTGCTATTACACTGATTGGCAATAAGTTCTTCTTTGCTCGGAAAATCCATTCCATAATAACATGGAAATTGGATTGGAGAAGATGATATTCTTAAATGAATTTCTTTAGGATTAGCTTCTTTTACCAGATTAACCAATTGTTTTGATGTGGTTCCACGAACGATAGAATCATCAACTATTACCACAGTTTTCCCTTCAAGAACGCCTTTAACAATATTAAATTTAATTCGAACGCCAATTTCTCTTTTCTGCTGACCCGGCTGAATAAATGTTCTTCCGATATAGTGACTTCTAATCAATCCAATTTCCAGTTTGGAATCTATACCCTGTTTTTCCAGTTCGGATTGATATCCCAAAGCAGCGGTATTTGAGCTGTCGGGGACACTTATTACTATTACTTTTTCACCATCCTTATCAACCACCGGATGTTTTTTCGCTAATACTTTGCCTAATCTTCTTCGCATTTTATCAACATTGTGTCCAAAAATAAAACTATCAGGGCGTGAGAAATAGATATATTCGAATATGCAATGTTTTTTGTTATTATAATTATACTGTGACAGGCGAAATGATTTAGGTTCATTTTTTTCTAATACTTCATCATCAATAATCACCATTTCCCCGGGTTCAACTTCTCTAATGAATTTAGCAGTCATTATGTCAAATGCACATGTTTCAGAGGCGATAATAAAAGCTCCATTAAGTTTTCCGATAGCCAGGGGACGGAATCCATAAGGATCTCTTGCGGCAATAAGTTTGTCATCGGTAAGAATAGTAAGACAGTAAGCTCCCTCAATTTTTGAGATAGCTTCTTTTATTTGATCGATTTGATTATTTAATTTACTTCTAGCAATTAAGTGAAGGATTACCTCAGTATCGCTTGTTGTTTGAAAGATGGCACCTTCATTTACTAATTCTTCTCTTAACTCCTTAGCATTAGTTAGATTTCCATTATGAGAAATTGATAAGTTGCCCATTCTATAATTAACGACGAAGGGTTGAATATTCTTTTTAGATTGAGAGGAACCTGTTGTTGAATACCTATTATGACCTATAGCAGAATTTCCAATTAATAAATTCTTAAAGATTTTTGGATCAGCAAAAACTTCTGAAACTAAACCTTCATCTTTTTGAATATTAAAAACAGAATGTCCTTTTTCATTAATGCTTTTTGTTACAATTCCGGAAGCCTCCTGCCCCCTATGTTGTAATGCATGCAGGCCATAGTAGGCGTTTAATGCGGCATCTGGAGAACCATAAATACCAAAAATACCGCAAAAACATTTAGGTTTATCTTCTGTTATTAACATTAAATCCATCACCATTTTTGATTTAAATTAAAATGCTAAAATATGATTATGAGTTGAAAAATAAAAGGTAGTTAAATTTGTCTTCAACTCTGCTGCAATGAGTTAAGTAATTTTCCATTTCTTTTCAAAATATATTTATAAAATATCATGTCATGCATTAGTTGCGAAATATTTATATGTAAATTCCTTATTAACTTATTGAAGTGGAAATATTCAAACCAGTCAAGAGAGAGATAGTTTTGAATGAAGGATTAAATAAGGTGGTAACTTGGATTTGACGGCTGTCAGATGGCTGTTAGAGTGTTTTTAGTGCAGTTAAAAAGATATAACAGGAGGTAAATGTAATAAGTTTACTTTGAATTCTAAGAAAAAATTGTTCATGGGTCTATTATTCCATATAATTATAATTGAAAAATATAAAAAAATGGGTAAAAATTAAATAGGCGACTTTCTTTTTTTAATGGGGAATTTGATTATAAAAAGTCTTAAATAACTATAATCAATGAAATTAGAGATTTATACCTCAAGGTTTATTGACAATGGTAGCTAGGTATTTGTCATGTTATCTGGTTCGAGCTCATTGTTTTAATACCTTTTTTGCGAAACGGAGTTTCGCATTACATGAAGATAAAATTAGTTTTTAGTATGTGCTATTATTAATTTTCCAGGCATAAATGTTATTCTTTTTAAATACAATTATGAAAAAATTTGCTATTCTAATTCTTCTTTTAGTTATAACTGGATTTCAAATAAAAATCTATGGACAGGATAATCCATTATACACTCCCATAAATTTCAAGAAAGCTTATGAAAAAGGGACTAGGACGTTAACCGGAAAACCGGGTCAAAATTACTGGCAAAATTATGCTGACTATAATATCAAAGCTGAAATTGATACTTCAACCAGGGCAATTATCGGGAGTGAGACTATTGTCTATAAGAATAACAGTCCCGATACGCTCAGAACGTTAGTTTTCAGATTATATCAGAATCTTTATAAGAAAGGTACATTTAGAGATTTTCCGATAGATACTGTCGATTTAACTGACGGCGTGAAAATAATAGAATTGAAAATTAATGGTAAACTTATTGATATTGATTCGTCCGGAGTCAAATTACGAATATATGGAACTAATATGTTTTTCAAACCGGATTCATCGATATTTCCAAACCAAGAGCTAAATATTGAATGCAAATGGAGTTTTATAATGCCTTTGGAAACGGACATAAGGATGGGGATGATCGATTCAACTTCATATTATGTCGGTTACTGGTATCCACAAGTCTCCGTTTATGATGATATTGATGGATGGGATATTACTCAATATACAGGCGGGCAGGAATTTTATAATAATTTCGGCAACTTCGATGTGGAGATTAAGGTACCAAAAAATTATATAATTTGGGCAACAGGGCTTCTTCAAAATCCTGATGAAGTTTTAACAAATAAATACCTGGAAAGGATAAAATCAGCAGAAACATCAGATTCAGTAATACACATTATAACTCTAAATGATTTGAAAAACGGAGATATTACTACAAATAACAGAGAGAATACATGGCACTTTAGAGCTGAAAATGTAACTGATTTTGCATTTGCAGCAAGCGATCATTATTTATGGGATTCAGGGAGTTTAATTGTTGACAGTACAACCGGAAGGCGAACTGTGGTCGCTGCAGCTTATAGAAAAGAAGCACTGGATTTCCCACATGTAACGGAAATAGGAATAAAAGCTTTGAAATATTATTCTCAAAGGATACCGGGAATTCCATTTCCATATCCAAAAATAACAGTGGTAAATGGTGCAAGGACAGGAGGAATGGAATACCCTATGATGGTGAATGATTATTCTGCCCATGAACTTACCAGAACAATCGGTGTAACAGATCATGAAATTGCACACACTTATTTCCCTTTTTATATGGGAATTAATGAGAGAAAATATGCTTGGATGGATGAAGGATGGGCATCAACATTACCTGTAGGTATAGAATATGATTCAGTAAATGAATATTATTCCAGAAAATGGATTGCAGAATCATATGAAATGTTAGCAGGGAATGAACTTGAAATTCCAATGATGACACCTTCAATATTTTTACATGGTTATTCTTACACGGTTGCCTCTTATAGCAAACCCGCAGAAGCTTATCTGACGTTAAAAGATATGCTGGGAGAAGAAAAATTTTTGAAAGCATTACATGAATATATTAATAGATGGCATGGGCAACATCCTATACCTTACGATTTCTTCTATTCATTTAATGATGCATTGAATGAAAATTTGAACTGGTACTGGAAATCATGGTTTTTTGAGCCCGGTTATCCGGATCTTGCTATAAAAAAAGTAACTGTTGAAGGAAATGAAATTAGTGTGGTGATAAAAAAAGTCGGGAGTGTTCCAGTTCCATTAAAAATTACCGAAATATACACAGATGGAACCAGAGACAGTTTATATCAGACAGCAGCTATCTGGAAAGATAAAAGTGAGTTCACAATTAAGCTGAATTCAGATAAAAAGTTACATAAAATCATTCTCGGAGGTGATCAAATTCCTGATATTGATAAGAAGAATAATGTTTATATATTAAAGGAATAGATCCTTTAAAGAAGCATTTTAATTATTCCTGAATATTTTGAAGGAATCGTTAATTTTTTATTCACAAAAAAATCCTTAGCAACTATATCCATCCATTCCTTTGAAATTTCGATTTTTTCAAACTGTATTTTTGTTAATTCGCTCTCTTTAGTGAAACTATAATTTTTTAATGAAAAGGTTATAGGTTCCGGTTCCCCTTTCAACTTTACTTTCATAAATATATTTTTATTTTCAGAATCAATATTAAAATCTAACATTTCACCATACCTATTGAATGTACTTTTCAAAAATGTCTCTATAGAGAAAGATGCTACTTTATCTTTGATTTTTACAAAAGAGATCATTTATATTTTATTTTCTTGATAGTTAATAAAAAAAATAGTTTATGTTATTGTTGTAATGCACAATAGAATAACTAACATGAGTCACTCAAGAATTAGTATTTAAAGGATGACATCTTTATTTTTTATAAATAAGGTGTATAGGATAAGATAAAATGTCATAAATGAAACCTTTATACCGAATATTTTGTCAAATTTATTTACTAAGAATTACTTCCAATGATTATGCATTGAATGAATAAACAGAAATTTTGCACAATCAGCAACAGTTGAATATTAAAATTGCAAAATTTTTCGGTTAATTTAGTGATAAATAAATAGTAAATTTAATAGAATAAATATCATTTGTATTAGTGAAATATAATTTTATAATCATTGCATTTTGTGCATTTTTTTTAATTGTCTTTATTGCAGATGTCCAATGCAGTTTATTAAATCCAGGTTTTATTGAAAATACATGGAATTTAGATACTACTTCAAGTTTAGCTTTTAAGAAGAACCGCCCGGAAAACCGAACAAACCTTTTTTATCAACCTGATCTTTCATATCAATTGTGGAAACAATTTAATTTGATAAGGGAGGCAAATTCAGGAGATGCATTAGCTCAGCATGAACTGGGAATACGCTATCTATTAGGAGACGGAGTTCCTGCTGATACTATTTTAGGAGCATACTGGATTCATAAAGCAGTAGAAAATAATCTTCCGGCTGCAGAATATAATTATGGGATACTTTTAATGAACGGCTGGGGTGTAAATTGGAACCCTTTCGATGCGTATGACTATTTTATAAAGGCAGCCGATAAAGATATGCCGCAGGCAGAATATATTGTGGGAATATTCTATACTGATAATTTAGTGGTTGAAAGGGACTGGTCAACCGCATATAAATGGGTGAAAAAAGCATCGGATTCCGGATTTGAGCCTGCAAAGAAAATATTAAAAGAATTGAAAGAAAAAATCCCTCCAAATTTACTTGATTCCACAGAATCAAAGACTTCAAGTAAAAAAGATAAGAATGATTACAGCGAAGATAATTCTCTTGCATCTACCTTAGGATTATCATTTATAGATTTTGAAACTATAGGTGATACTGTTAAAGAAGTTAGCAATAAAATGCTGCAGAAGGATCTTCTTTTAACAGGTAATAAAAAGATATTAGATACCCTTACAGAATATGATAATGTATTACCTAAAATTGATACAACAGATATTCCTCCATTAATGGAATCTGCTGAATCGGGCTGCCCGGAAGCATTAAATTTTATAGGGAGATTTTACGAAAAAGGAATCTATTATCCTCAAAACTCAATAACCGCATTAGCATATTATATAAGGGCATTAAGATTAGATTCTCCCAGATCCCCATGGCTTATCTGGAATCTGACTAAAAAGCAAGATATTTCAACTGAGCTTCAAAAGCAGATAAATGAAAGAGATCCGGTGGCAATGTTTGTACTATATGGTTTATATACTTTCGGTTATTATAATCAGATTGTTCAGGAAGATGCTGTAAGGCTTTTGAAAGAGTCTGCAGAGAAGAGATACATTCCTGCATTAAATGAATTGGGCATTGCATATAGTAATGGAAATATCTTGAAAGCAGATCATAAAAAAGCTGAGGAAATATGGAAAGAGGCGGAAAATTTAGGAAGTAAAGAAGCAAAAATTCAGCTTGCCGCAGCTGAAGTTTTCAATTTCTTGCAATCAACTAATCTTAATTCCGCAGTGGAAACACTTCTGACCGGTGCTGATACAGGTTCAATTCTTTCTCAAGTTGCATTAGCATACTGCTATGAAAAAGGAATTGACTTAATCCAGGATAAAGCAAAAGCTGTAAAGAATTATAGATTAGCAGCTCAGAGAGGAAATAGATTTGCATACAATGAATTAAAAAGAATGTACGATGAAATACGTCCCGATGAAAAAGAATTCAAAATAAACTGAAAATATATAGTGTTTAACTTTTATTTCAGAAATATCCGTTGGATAAGAAGCCTGTGTGAAATATAGAAATAGCGTTATGAGGGGCTTTATTTTTCTCTTAAACCAATGGATTAATCCATTGGTTAATGATTTAAATCATTACATTGGGGTAAATTTTGCAAGAATATAATCTAAAGAAAAAAGCAGCGATTATATCTTTATCAGTAGGGATAGGGATGTTTTTTGCTAAGATGGGAGCTTTTCTTTTAACAGGGTCTGCAGCAATATTCTCCGATGCAGCTGAATCAGTAGTTCATATACTTGCTACATCAATGGCATTATACAGCATAGTATTGAGCTCGAAGCCTGCTGATAAATCCCATCTTTATGGTCATGGCAATATAGAATTTTTTTCAGCCGGAATCGAGGGACTGCTGATAATAGTAGCTGCAGTTTTTATAATTGTAACGGCGGCAATTAATATTATTGAAGGTGTAAATCTAAAACAATTAGATACAGGTGTAATAATAATAAGTTTTGCAGGAATAATAAATTTACTTTTGGGGAGTTACCTTGTCAGAAGAGGGAAAAAAACAAATTCATTGACTCTAATTGCTGATGGAAAGCATGTGCTCACAGATTCGTACACAAGTATAGGAGTAATTTTCGGAATCAGCCTTGTGTTAATTACAGGTCTGCAGATATTAGATCCATTGTTTGCTATTGCAATAGCATTAAATATTCTTTTCACCGGGTTTAAGTTAATGCGTCAATCAGTAGGCGGTTTAATGGTGGAAACCAATAAAGTTATTTTGAAAGAAATTGTTGATGTAATTGTTGCAGATAAAAAAAACTACTGGATAGATATTCATCAATTAAGATTTTGGCAATCGGGCGATAAAATATTTATAGATTTCCATTTAATACTCCCCTATTTTTTTACAATAAAAAAGTCTCACTCGGAAGAAGATGAAATAGAAATTCAATTAAAAAAACATTTCCCAAATTCGCAGATAAAAATTCATTTTGATTATTGTGTCCCTGAACTTTGTAAATTTTGTGAATATCAAAAGTGTGAATTCAGACATAATCCAAGATCAATTGAATTCAATTGGAATGAAGAAAAACTTACGGGGAAATCTGTTTATATACTTGATCATTCAGATTAGAATTCACAAGGATTTTCTTAATATTTAGAAAAATAAAACCTCACCTTACAATCCCTTTAAAAGGATTAATTGATTATTCCTAAAATTTTTAATCAAAATCAGTTTAATTAATAAATATTTTAAGATTTCTTTAAGATATACTTTGGCTTGAATATTGCAGCTACACGAAAGAAGCCATAAATTCATAGATATTATACGACAGGGACCTTCAACACCTGTTAAAAATATTACAAAGAAATCTCAGAATCATGAAGAAGAAATTTGCATTTTTATTTTTTATATCAAGTTTAATTCTTTCACCATTCACCTTTTCCCAGCTTAATTCGGCATCTGATTTCTTCCCTTCCGCAATAGGTAATAAATGGATTTACGATACACCCAATGGTTCAATGAAGATGGAAATTACTAAAGATTCATTGGGGAAGGACAAAAGCAGGTTTCTTTTTTATAATTCGGATACTCCTGATTATAAAATTGACTCATCGGGAGATATCATTTATTCTATGTTAGGCAATCTTCCTCTCTGTAAATACATTTTAAATTCAGATTCAGGTGCTACGTGGACTGAAGTTACTGATTCTGCAATAATTGAAGCAAGAGTAAGCGGGGTTTATCCATATATTATATTCGAAAAATCCAGGGATGTAAAGCAAATCTGCTATTATAAATATATACATAACGATACAACAATATTGGATAACTTTAGTGATGAAGACTATAAAGGCTGGACTGTATATTCCGGTTCTTTTTCTGTTAATGATTCTGTACTTAATCCTCTTTCTTTAAATAAATATTCTTTGGTTTGTAATAAAGCCGGGGTAATTTCAATTCCAAGTAAGCAAGCTTATGGGATCTGGGAATTTGATTATTACAAAGGGAATAGCGGAAATAGAATTGAGGCTGACTTTATTTCTGACAGTATTGGTAACTATTTAAATCAAAACAGATATTATTTTACGGATAATTCTTCCGGGCTTATCGCTTTAGTAGAAACTTCGATGGGTACAAAAACAGATATCATGGGTACAGAAAATAATTTTACTGCTGATCATGGAGTCTGGTATAGAATAAAAATAAAAAGAGATACAAATGGATTATTTACTTTATATATAAAGGGAGGTAATTTTGGTTTAAATTATGTATTACTCAATGTTGTTTCAGAGACAAATCCGGCATTAAATAATACATACAAATTATCGAATTACTTTGTTCTTGATATAGATTCAGGAGATAGAATTAGTAATGTATTATGTAAAAAAAATGGAAACGACATCGTAAATGGTGCCTATGAGGGTGAAGTCTGGCTGGTAAGAGGGATCGGAGAGTATTATGAATATTCGGATTCGGGAGGAATGGAAAAAATTCTGAATGGATGTGTTATTAATGGAGATACATTAGGAACGCTAACTTCAATAAAAGATAATAAAACTGCAATTCCGGGCAAGTTTGTTCTTTATCAAAACTACCCCAATCCATTTAATCCTGTAACTACCATAAAATACTATATTCCTGTTAGGACAAACGTTTTAATTAATATCTATGATATCCTTGGCAGAAAAATCACTACCTTAGTTAATAAAATAGAATATTCAGGCCAGCATTCGGTTCAGTTTAATGCTTCCGGATTACCAAGCGGAGTTTATATTTACAGCATTAATACAGAACAATTTTCCGCGAATAAAAAATTATTATACATGAAATAACCTTATATTTCCTTCTTTTCCTCCAAATGTGAACAATTTCACAATCTATCAATTTTAAGACCTAAGTCACTATGCTTTATATCCTCATAGGTATTTTGTATATGTTATTATATAATTAGAGGTAGTATAATGAAAAAAACAATTGGTTTAATATTGTTTATAATAATATTATTTACGGCGGGCTGTAATAAAAATAAGGAACAGCCGAAAGTAACGCAGCAGAAAAAGACTTCATTAAATCAGCCAAAAGTTGTAAAAAAGAGGAGCAAATTGACTGAAGCAAGATTCAGAATAAAATAAAGGAAGGTAAAGCGATTGTACTTTCCAATAATGGAGAACAAACACCTTTGAAGATGGAAGGAAGTAAAGTTAAGGCAGTTAAAATGCCTGACGGCAGTCTCTGGCAAGTTAATGAGGAAGATGGTAAAACATTGCTTAAACTTCCAAACGGTGAGATTGCTCAGGAAAAAATGATTAAAGGTAAGATGATGCTTTTAACGGACGAAGACAAACAATATGAAGTACAGGTAATTAATGGTAAAATGTTTGCGGTTATGCCTGAAAGCAAAACAGTAGCATTTGAAAAGAAATAACGAATACTTTTCAAATTTTCTCAGGATTTTTATTTATTAACTTGGGTTATGCAGATGTAAAGATGACATCTTTAAGAAGTAAAGTCATATTCAATTTACTATTCAAATGTAAGTCCGGATAGAGCCCTAATTTCAGAAAGTAAAGATGTCATCTTTCAATTTATTTATAATAAGCCGGTTAAATCCAATTCAATCTTTTCTTCACAAAAAAATGGCTCACCATACTGTTTACCTATCTGGAAACCATAAAACTGTGCACGTGATTCAATATATTGTATGAAGCCCGGTTTGCTAATAAAAGTTTCAGGTTCTGTACTTTTAGGATTGAAAAATTGAGAAGAGTATGAATTAACCGCTTTCATTTTAATTTCAAAACATGAACTCACATCTATAATGAATGAAGGTTCAAAAGTGTAAGTCTGCATATAATAAAAAAGACGGTTAGGCCGAAATGCATGCTGTAATACTTCTTTATCAAATGTTTTTATTTTGGTTAACCCTGTAGAAAACATTGCCTGTTTAACAATAAAGCTGGTATCTATATGGTCGGGATGGCGATCGTTAAAATAGGGGGCGAAAATTATTTTTGGTCTATATTTCCTAATGGTCATTATCACCTTCATTAAATTCTGCTTATTTCTCTCAATATTTCCATCGGGTACATTGAGATTTTCCCTAATAGCAACTTTTAATGCAAGTGCGGCTTGAAAAGCCTCCTGCTGCCTTAAGTCTGCACTTCCCCTGGTCCCGAGTTCTCCTCTAGTAAAATCAATTAAACCGATTTTATAATTCTTTGAAGAAAGTTTAGCTATGGTTCCTCCCATTGAAAGTTCCGCATCATCAGGATGAGCGGCAAATACGAGAACGTCAAGATTCATATTTTAATCTACCCTTTTACTGATTTTTTGAGAAGTCAACTTAAGGATTTTTTAAATCGAATTCCATAAGAGTGTTAATCATAACAGAAATAAAAAAGCATATTAAACAATGTAACTTTGAACGATAAAAGCCAATTCCACTTTTTTATTAAAAAACAAAGAATTATTTCTTTCACTCGATTAATATTTTATTTAATATTTAGTGCAGATTTTATAATTTATTTGTTGAAAGATATAAAATTTCAAAAAAGGAGCTTTAATGAATATTAAATTACTTCTTTTAATGTTTTTAGCAATTATTTTGAATAAAACAGGATACACTCAAACAATGAAAAAAGCTTTTATAAACGGGAAAATATATACTGTTAATAATAAACAGCCAATAGCGGAAGCTGTTTTTATAGAAGACAATAAAATTTCTTTTGTAGGAAGCAATTCTGATATTAATAAACTTATTGATAATATAACGGAAGTAGTTGATCTAAAGGGTAAATTAATGCTTCCCGGTTTTATTGATGATCATACACATTTTATAAACGGCGGACATTATCTATTGGGAATAGATCTACGGAAGGCGAAATCTACATTAGAATTTAAGAATATTCTGAAGAATTATGCCGAAAAAAATCCAGGTAAATGGATAACAGGAGGCAATTGGGACCATGAAGCGTGGGAAACTAAGGCTCTACCTACAAAAGAAATGATAGATGAATTTACAAATAATACACCTGTTTTTGTTGAAAGATTTGACGGACACATGGGGCTGGCAAACTCGAATGCTCTTAAACTTGCCAGGATTACAAAAGAGACAAAGAATCCTGATGGAGGGTTAATTGTTAAGGACGCTAAAACAGGTGAACCAACAGGTATATTAAAAGATAACGCAATGGGATTAGTTTATTCAGTAATTCCTGAATCGACTCCGGAAGATGATTATAAAGCCGGGTTAAGGGCATTAGAAGAAGCAAAGGAAAACGGAATAACCAGCATTCAGGATATTACTTATAAAAATGATTTAATCACATATCAGAAGTTATTGAAAGATAATAAATTAACTTGCCGAATCTACACCAGACTACCTATTGCAAGTTATAAGAGTCTTGTTGATGAAGGCATCCAATATGGTTTCGGCAGCGATATGATAAAGCTTGGTTCATTAAAGGCTTTTTCAGACGGTTCACTTGGTTCGAGTACAGCATGGTTTTTTGAGCCTTATGCACAGGATACAACTACAACTGGTTTACCAATGGATATTGTTACAGACGGTGATCTCGAAAAATGGGCTATGGATGCCGATAAAAACAAATTACAAATTTCAACTCATGCTATAGGAGACAGGGCAAATGCTTTCATGCTTGAACTTTATGAAAAGATTAAGAATTCCAATCCGCAGTGGGATAGAAGATTCAGGATTGAACATGCACAACATGTCCGTGCTAATGACTTATTTCACTTCAAAAATATTGGAGTAATAGCCTCCTGCCAGCCTTACCATGCAATTGATGATGGTGTATGGGCAGTAAAAAGAGTTGGGTCTAAAAGGATTCATGATATGTATAGGTTTAAAGATTTTATTGATAATGGGGTTACTCTCTGTTTTGGTAGTGATTGGCCGGTTGCACCCTTAAATGCCTTAATTGGAATCTACGCTGCAGTTACAAGAAGAACTCTTGATAATAAAAATCCTGACGGATGGATACCAGAACAAAAAATAAGTGTGGAAGAGGCTATTAAATGCTATACACTAAATAATGCATACGCTTCCTATGAAGAAAATGAAAAAGGAAGTATTGAGCCGGGAAAATTAGCAGATATGGTTGTTTTGAGCGGCGATATATTTAAAATAGCTCCTGAACAAATAAAAGATTTAAAAGTTGATATGACGATATTTGATGGAAAAATAATTTATAAAAGAATGGAATAGTGTATTCTTAACTGCAGAGTTAACGGAGAAGAAACAGAGGAAAGTCTCAACTTTGTATTTTCTCTCTTCACTTCCCTCTGTGTTTCCTCTGATTCCTCTGTGGTTAACTCTTTATATTTTTTGAAAAACTAATGCCAACCATTCCCCCATCTTTCTGTTATCAATAATTTTTAGATTTTCATATGCCTTTATTATATCCTTTTCATCTTCAACTAAAAGTCCAGATAAAATGATTATCCCTTTCTTATTCAATCTCTTAGAGATTTCGTCTGCTATTTCAGTTAATATATTTTTATGGATATTAGCCAAAATTATATCGAAATCTTTTTCTGCTATATCTTTAATCTCAGAAAGCTTTATCTTTATTTTTTCGTTAACATTATTTAGGACAGAGTTCTCTTCTGCATTCTCTATACACCAGTCATCATTATCAATCGCTAAAACAGATTGAGCGCCCAGTTTTACTGCTGCTATTGCCAGAATTCCTGTTCCAGTTCCAACATCTAAAACTTTCCCACCTTTTTCTAAATGCTTTTCAAGGAGCTGAATAACAAGTTTTGTTGTTTCATGCTCCCCTGTACCAAATGACATTTTGGGATCGATAGTAATAACAATCTTGTTTTGCTTATTCTCATAATTTTTGAATGATGGTTTTATAGTTATCTTATCAGAAACTTCTATAACACTTATCCCCTTTTCCCATTCTTGATTCCAGTTCTTATATTCATAAGAATATTCTTCAATAATAAAAGAAGAAATGATATTCTCATCTATTGCCTTCTGCAATAGAGTGTTTATCTCATCTTTTGTAACTGTACTATCATAATCCGTAAATATTTTTAATAAATCATTCTCCTCATTTACACCTGATATTTTTAATTCCCAAAGTATACCACTTATTATATCGGGAATAAAAGGGCTGGTTTTGATTATATATTCTTTGTATCGTTTCATGTAAAATTATCAAAAATTATTTGGTTATTTCTTATAAATCCTGGCAGCCCAGCCTCCAGCTGCTGCCCATTTTTGTTTCATGATATTCCCTTTTAAGAATGTGAAAAGCTGCTACCTGACAATAATACTATATATTGAAGCTGATTTAGAGTCATTAATACATCATAGATATAATATAATAAAAAATATTTATTTGATTTGCATGTTCCTCCCTGGATATTGCTTAACCTGTGCATGCATTGTCTAATTTTCCTCTTTAACCAATGGATAAATCCATTGGTTAATAATATTCACACAGGGGTTAAAGTTGAAAGCTTAATCTATGATTTTTTTCTTCTGTAATTTTTCATTTAGTTTGATAGCTTCAGGGAGAATTGCGGGTCCATACCATGTATGCAGCTCCATTGTAAGTACACCGGCTTTAACAGCGGGATCGGATTCGGTAAGTTCTTTGGCTTCCTCAATACTTTCTACATTAAAAATAAATATTCCGCGTATATCGGTATTATCAAGAAAAGGCCCAGCAATTATAAGCTTCCCTTCATTAGCTAAGCGCATAATATTTTTTAAGTGGGCTTTCTGGATTTCCATACTTTCAGTTGAATCATGTGATCTGTTAGGTCCTTTCATAAGAAATGCCATTACATATTGTTTCATCCCGTAGGCATCTGCATTGAGTTTTTTAGCAAGGGTTGAGTCATAATCGGATTGGGAATTCAATTTCTGTGCTGATACATCATTAATGTTAAAAAAGAAAAATAATGATAAAAATAAGACAGCAATAAGTGATTTATTCATACATAATACTTTATTTTAATAGAAGATTTATGTGTTAAAGTTATTTTTTTAATCGGATAATATAGAAGAAAAAGATTTTTTACTCTTTCTTTTAAATTTAGATTTAATTTTATTCAATAAATTTCTTGCCCAAACAAATTCAGTGGCAAGAATGGCAAGTCCGAAAGGGATGACAAGTGAGGCTGGTCCTGGTAGAACTATGAGTAGAACTCCAATAATTAAAACTGTAAATCCGGCAATAGTGACTATTATTTTTTTTATCTGTCTGAGAGTTTTCATAAATAATTGATAGTCAATATAAGAATAAAATGCAAATCAAAAAAATTATATTAAATAAATATCATTAAGGAATGGAAGATTTTCGCGTACTTCTTCAACTTTATCTTTATCGATTTCGGTAAAAATTAACTTTTCCAAATCTTTGGAGGAAATAATCTCATTACCCATCGGGTCATAAATACTGCTGAAACCCGGATAATGGAGTTTTGGATCATCCCCTACCCTATTGACACCTGCAACATAGCATTGATTTTCAATTGCTCTAGCCTTTAATAATGTCCGCCAATGTTCAATTCTTGTATCAGGCCAATTGGCAATTACAATTATTAAATGTACTCTTTCTTTTGCATAAAATCTATAAAGTTCAGGGAAACGTAAATCATAGCAGATAGACAATCCAACTTTTAATCGGTTTATTTCTGCAGTTTTTATATCTTCTCCCCTACTGTAATTTTGGTCTTCGGTTGAATATGAGAACGGATGTATTTTCCTATATTTTGAGATTAAATTTCCCTCAGGATTTATCATTACTAATGTATTAAAATAATTACCGTTTTCATTTTCAGTTATCCCTGCTGCTATATAAACTTGTTTCTTTACGGCAATATTTGAGAAATATTCAAAACTTTCCGAGTACAGCGGCTCGCTAAATTTTGAAGAATTCATAGTGAATCCAGTTAATGTCATTTCCGGAAAGATAAGAAGAGATGACTCCTCATAATATCTTTCAATCAATTCATTAAGCCTTCTTTTATTCTTTTCTTTTGATTCCCATTCAGGGTTGTATTGTACCAGTCCTATTTTCATTTAACTATTTTTTATAATTTGAAAAAATTTATTTGACTAAATTTAAATTAAATATTAACTTTGACAAAATTAAATTTGAATAAATGGAAAACATAACCAGCATAAAAAAATCTAAGATAAAGAAAGTATCACCGCCCAATGGCTAAAGTTGGTTATGTATAAATACATTTTGAATTAAACCGGCTTTAGCATGAGCCGGTTTTTTTTTGTACTTTTTGAACAATAAGATCAAATAATTTAATTACAGGAGGTAAAATGTTTCAGGGAACAGGAACAGCACTGATCACTCCTTTTGATGAAGATATGAATGTAGATTATCAATCTCTAAAGAAATTTACCAGGTTTCAGATAGATGAGGGTATAAATGCTTTGATAGTTCTTGGTACTACGGGTGAAGCACCTACAATTAATGAAGATGAAAGAAGTAAAATAATTGAAACCGTAATTAATGAAGTGAATGGAAAGGTCCCGGTAATAGTTGGAACCGGCACAAACGATACAAGAAAAGTTGCAGTTCTAAATAAAGCAGCCGAAAAGCTTAATGCTGACGGTTTACTAATTGTAAATCCTTATTACAATAAGGGTACACAGCAAAGCCTGATCGAGCATTATAAATATATCTCGGAAAGAACAAGTCTGCCGATTCTTCTTTACAATGTTCCCAGCAGGACCGGGATGAATATGCTCCCTGAAACGGCTATAACTATTAGCCAGCAATGTAAAAATGTTATCGGGATTAAAGAAGCTAGCGGAAATATTTCTCAAATAGGATATTTGTTTGCAATTAAGGGACCTGAATTTCTTGTTTATTCAGGAAATGATGATCAGACTCTCCCGGTTATGGCTTATGGAGGTTCAGGGGTCGTTTCGGTTTTTTCAAATGTTTTTCCTAAACAAATGACTGAGTTAACAAATAGTCTTCTAAATAGTAATATGCAGACAGCGCAGGATCTGAATAAAAAATATCTAAAATTTATGAATGCCCTTTTCGCGGAAACGAGTCCCATACCTGTAAAATATGCTGTTAGTTTATTAGGCTACTGCAAGGATATTGTAAGGCTGCCTTTAACAGGGGCCGGAGAAAAAACAAAGATTCAGATAAAAGCAGAAATAGAAAAACTCCGGGTTGAATATGCAGCAAATTAAATATGGACTAATCGGCTCATCCGGAAGAATGGGAAAAGAAGTCAAATCTCTTATGGATGAATATGGAAATACATTGGTATTCTCTTATGATATTGATGGCAAAAATGAGACTGATAAACCTGAAGTCATAATTGATTTTTCTTCACCCGAAGCATTTGATAAGAGCATTGAATATGCAATTAAATATAAGGTACCCCTAGTTAATGGTACAACGGGCTTGAAAGAAGTTCATATAGAAAAATTAAAATCTATATCTAAAAATATTCCTGTTGTACAAAGCTTTAATTTTTCACTTGGAATTCAAATGTTAATAAGATGCACTGAGATGTTAAAAGAAAAATTACCTGATTGGGATATTGAAGTAAGTGAGACCCACCACCGGTTCAAGAAGGATAAACCTTCCGGGACTGCTCTAATGATTAAAAATGTAACTGGGAACAATACTAATATTTCATCGTTAAGACTTGGCAATGTATCCGGTGAACATGTTGTACATTTCGGCAGTCTTGGTGAAATAATATCTATAAAACATACAGCTTTATCAAGGAGGGCTTTTGCAGAAGGGGCAGTTAAAGCAGCTTATTTTTTACTCAATAAACAAAATGGGTTCTTTACAATTAAAGATGTTCTTTTTAATCCTTAATTAGCGAGGGCTGGATGGATTCATACGAGGTAATAAATTATATAGCACAATCAAAAAAAAAGACTCCTATTAAAGTTTACTTAATGGGAGACCTTGGAAAGGCTGATTTCAAAGATCTGGATTTTTACGGAAATGACCGGTCAGGAATATTATTTTGTGAGTTAAATGAATTTCATGAATTCATAGAGAAGAATAAATCCTTTATTACAAAGTTTAAGACAGAAATGGATAGACGAAATTCTGCGATTCCTTTGGCTGATCTAACTAAATATAATTGCCGGATTGAACCCGGAGCTGTTATAAGAGACTTTGTTGAAATTGGGAACAATTGCGTCATTATGATGGGGGCAGTATTAAATATAGGGGCAGTTATTGGTGAAAAGACTATGATAGACATGAATGTAGTTGTAGGCGGTAGAGCTATAGTCGGAAATAACTGTCACATAGGGGCAGGTGCTGTATTGGCTGGTGTTATTGAACCTCCAAGTGCTGATCCGGTAATAATCGGAGATAATGTTCTAGTTGGAGCAAATGCAGTAATATTAGAAGGTGTAAAAGTGGGCAAAGGATCAGTAATAGCTGCAGGTTCTGTTGTTGTTTCTGATGTGGAAGAATACATGGTTATGGCAGGTGTTCCTGCTAAGGTGCTGAAGAAAGTTGATAAAAAGACAGAACAAAAAACACAATTGATCAGCGAACTTAGAAACTTATAAGGGAAGCGAATGAATTTAATAGCACATAAATACGGCGGGAGTTCAGTCGCAACTACTGAAAAAATTAAAAACATTGCTCTAAAAGTTTCAAAAAAAGTAAGTGAAGGTTATAAATTAATTGTGGTCGTTTCGGCAATGGGCAAAACAACAGACGGGCTGATTAATCTGGCGAAAGAGATAACGGAATTCCCTTCTCTAAGAGAGATGGATATGCTGTTAACAACAGGTGAACAGGTATCCGCATCTTTATTATCAATCGCATTAACAAGCATAGGTTTAAAGAGCGTTTCGTTAAATGCCTTTCAGGCAGGCATAGTTACAACCGGTAATTTTACTGAGGCAAGAATTAAAAATTTCGATAGGGAAAAAATACTCGGTTTGCTTGGAGAAAATGATGTAATTGTCATAACTGGGTTCCAGGGAGTAAATGAAGAAGGAGAATTAACAACGCTGGGCAGAGGAGGATCGGATACTTCAGCAGTTGCATTAGCTGCTGCATTAGGAATCACCTGTGAAATATATAGTGATGTAGCAGGTATATTTACAGTAGACCCTAAGCTCCATCCGGGAGCTAAAAAAATAAAATACATTACTTATGATGAAATGCTGGAGCTGGCAAGTCTTGGAGCCAAAGTACTTCACAGCCGTTCTGTTGAAATAGCCAAGAAATTTGGAATTAAAATTTATTGTGGTTCAACTTTTAATGATGAGGAGGGAAGCTACGTGATAGATGAAAATGATATTATCGAACAGCCTGTGGTTACAGGGATGAGTGTTCTTGAGAATGAAACACAAGTCACTATTAATAATCTGCCGGTTGATTTTAAGCTTGTAAAAACTCTTTTTGAAAAAATTGCAGCAGCAGGTTTGAATGTCGACATGATTTCAATTATTAACCATGAAGAGAATTTATCGGTCTCATTTACTATAATAGAAGATAAAAAACTTGAACTCGATAAAACCTTAAATAAGGTACTAAAAGAGCTTGAGGGCTGGAAGATAGATTATTTTGCGGGTTATGTTAAGCTCTCTACTGTAGGAATCGGGATGAAATCGAGTGTTGGAGTAGCTTCTAGATTTTTCAAAGCACTTCAGGATATACCAATAAAACTGGTTACTACTTCAGAAATACGTATATCATGCTTAATTGAAGCTAAATATAAAGAGGGGGCTGTAAGGGCAATTGTTAAGGAATTTGAATTATAATGGTTAAATTGTTTAATTGTCTAATTGTTTAATTGCTGCATTGTTAGATTTATTAAATATATGAATTTTATATAAGAATTTATGCCTATTTCTCCTATTGAACTGCGACATAGAATGCACCGGATACCTGAATTGATGTTTCAAGAATTTGAGACAACAAATTTGCTTTTAAATAGTATTGAAAAATTTTCAAGTATAAATATTCACCGGCCGCTTGAGACAGGTCTTTTAGTGGAATATAATGTAAATGAAGGGGATTATTTATTATTTAGAGCCGACATAGATGCTCTTCCTATAAAAGAAGAGACAGGAGTTTCCTACAGTTCAAAGAATAACTGCATGCATGCATGCGGTCATGATGTTCATTCTTCAATTCTCTACGGATTCATAAATTATGTAATCTCCGAAAAAGTAAATCAAAACATTTTGTTCCTTTTTCAGCCTGCAGAAGAAGGAGGCGGCGGAGCAAAAAAGGTCATTGAAACAGGAATTCTAGAGAAATTTAAAGTAAATAAAGCTTTTGCTTTGCATGTTACGGATGAATATCCGGCAGGAACAATTGCATCGACCCCGGGAGTTTTATTTGCCTCTTCCCTTGAAGTCAATATAAAGTTTATTGGTAAAAGCGCACATGTCGCTTTTCCATATGAAGGAATCAATGCGTTTAATGCATTAAGACTCTTTCTTGATGCTGTAGATAAAATTCCTAAGAATATTGAAGACCCCAGTTTGATAGGTATCGGAAAAATAGCTGCCGGTACTGTCAGGAATATAGTCCCCTCCTCTGCTGAGTTAGAAGGAACTTTAAGAGCACTAACTTCGGAAAAAGCTTTGAATTATTATGATGATTTAATTCAAATTTTGGAAGGGATTAAAATATCTACCGGTGCAAATTTTATGATAGAAAAAGGAGCTCATTATAATCAGGTTCATGTAGATCCTGTGCTTTATAAAGAACTTTCGGGAGTTCTGAAATCAAAGTTCAATATTATTGACTGCGGGTATAAAATGACAGGTGAAGATTTCGGCTTTTTTACAGATTTATATCCCTCCTTTATGTTCTGGCTCGGTACTTTTAATGGGAAAAAATATGGACTTCATCATCCTAAATTTCTTCCGGATGATTCAGTTATTGATTTGGGAATTGAAGCTTTTAAGACTATACTCAATAGTGAACATAATTAAATTTTTATATGAAAAAACCACTCACTGATACAAATCCCAAAATCGAAAAGATATTAATTGATTTGATTAGAGAGAAAACTGTAACAGAGAGATTAACCCAATTTACGGCTTTAACATCGTTAACTTTAGGACTTTCCAAAAGAGCTTTATCCAGAAGGTATCCTGGAAAAAATCAAAGAGAGTTAGATTTACTATTTGTAGAATATCATTATGGGAAAGATTTATCTGAAAAAGTGAAACAATATTTGTTGAAATTATCTAATGAACAAAAACGAGATAATATCCGCTCTTGAACCAATAATTAAAGCTTTTGATGAACTAAGAATTCTATATTATATAGGCGGTTCAGTTGCTAGTTCTGCATATGGAACTGCAAGATCAACTCTCAATATAGATTTGGTAATAAATTTATTACCAACTCACATTCAACCGCTGACTGAAAAACTTAAAAATGAATATTACGTTGATGTAGAGATGATTGAAGATGCAATAAAAACAAAATCTTCGTTTAATCTGCTTCATCTTCAAACAATGTTAAAAGTTGATGTATTTATTTTAAAAGATCATGCTTATTCATATATGGAGTTTGAAAGAAAAGTAAAAGATAAATTAGAAGATGATGAAAAAGCAATAAGCATTTATTTATGTTCCCCGGAAGATATAATTCTTAATAAATTGGAATGGTATAAATTAGGCGGAGAAATCTCAGAAAAACAATGGATTGATATTTTAGGTGTTATTAAAGTGCAAAGTGAAGACCTTGATAAAGAATATCTTAAAAATTGGGCGAAACAATTGCAGGTTTTTGATTTGCTAGTGAGATCTTTTGATACATGCAATCTAAAATTGTAAAGTGATTTATTAAATTTGATTTTTAATG
Organism: uncultured Ignavibacteriales bacterium; assembly: GCA_963848195.1. GTDB lineage: Bacteria > Bacteroidota > Ignavibacteria > Ignavibacteriales > Ignavibacteriaceae > CAVQBP01. The sequence goes on from CAWKCY010000009.1 coordinate 426,539, forward strand.
AGGAACAAATAAATGGAAATTAAATCAATTGCGCTTGTAGCCCATGATAATAGAAAGAAAGATTTAGTGGAATGGGTTGAATGGAATTATATGATATTAAAACATCATAAACTGATTTGTACGGGTACAACGGGTAGTTTGGTTGAAGAAGCCATTAAGAATAAAGTGGGGAAATCAAGTGAGCTTGAATATAAAATGGTAAAGCTGAAATCCGGACCTCTGGGAGGTGATCAGCAGTTAGGTGCCTTAATTGCAGAAGGTAAAGTCGATATTATAATATTTTTCTGGGATCCTATGGAACCTCATCCGCATGATGTTGATGTTAAAGCATTATTAAGAATTTCTGTTTTGTATAACGTTCCGACTGCCTGCAACAGGGCAACAGCTGATTTTATAATTTCTTCAGTTTTATTTAAAAGAAAAATACGCACCTATAATTAAAGATTATTCGAACTATATAAAGAGACCGCTGAATATAGAGTAAACGCTTTTTTAAGAATTTGATCAAAAGTTAATAATACCATTTTGAGACTTTTGAGATGAAGAAGACCTAAAGATGACATCTTTAAAATGTAAAATCATTTCAAATATTTTATTAAAATATTAGTCAGATTAATCTTATTTTGAAAAAATTAAAGATGTCATCTTTCAATGCTGTGTAATGTGAGTTATTTATATAATCTGCATTTTCAATTCATAATACTATTTCTCCACTTAACACAAATTTTAGATTTTTCTCTGATTTTATAATAGTTTGCACAATAAGAAATTCATTCATTGTAACCATTTTCATAAAGTTTTCGTCTTAATCAAAAAAAAGGTGTAAAATGAAGAAGCAGACTATACTTAAGCTAGGATCGGTTATTGGTATAATTGCTATAGGTTTTTTAGGGATGACATTGCTTAGTTCAACTGAAAAACATAGCAATGCGCGTGATTCAAAACCTGAAGTTAGAACTGTTAATACGGAGCCGGTAAAGTTTGGGAATCATATTCTTGAAATTGAAGGTAATGGAGTAATTGAATCTCAAAAGACTTTAAATATTATTTCCGAAGCAAACGGAGTTGTTCTTTTTGCAAAGAATAATCTGAAAGATGGAACATTTGTTAAAGAAGGTGAAACGATTCTTGATATAGATTCACGGGAAGTTGAAAATAATCTTTATTCTTTGAGATCATCTTTTCTAAATGCAGTTGCTTCAATTCTTCCGGATATGAAAATCGAAAACAGCCGGATTTATGAGAAATGGTATGAATATTTTAACAAAATTGAAATAAAACAGAACCTGCCTGAGCTGCCAGATATTACTAACCTGCAGGAAAAGATAAAACTTAGTTCTAGAGATATATTTACAAAATATTATTTGGTAAAAAACCAGGAGATACTACTTTCAAAATACAAAATCATAGCACCTTTTGACGGTTTTATTACCTCGAATGGAATAATTGAAAACAGTTATATATCTAAAGGACAGCAATTATTTTCAATTAGTGATGCTAAAAATCTCGAAATAGCTGTTCCTCTGCTAGTTGAAGAAATTAATATGGTTAATTTTTCTTCAGCTCCATTAGTAAAAATATATTCCGATAAAAATAGTAAGGATTTTATTACCGGAAAGGTTTTAAGGAAAGAAACAAACCTTGATAGGAATTCGCAGACTCTCAACGTTTATGTTTCATTTGATAATAATAATTTGAATCCATATTTTCTTCCGGGAAATTACGTAAACTTAAAAATACAGGGGAAACATCTTGAAAACGTTGCAGCTATACAACGCAGCTTGATTAATAATGATGGATTTGTTTATACATTGGAAAAGGGGAAACTTGCAAAAAAAGAAGTTGACTTAATTACTATCCAGGGAAATAAGGCTATAATTAAAAATACATTACCGGAAAATACAATATTAGTAACAACGGTTTTACAAAAGCCATTAGTTGGGATGGAGATACAGCCTAGTAATAAGACAGCAAAATTTAAGAATGAAACAACTGAAGATAAGATAGATCAACTTTCTAAATTAGAATAATAGGACTTAAATATAATGTCGAAATTGATACAATATTTTATCAAGCATTCAATTATTACAAATTGGGTTATGCTTGTAATATGTTTTGCCGGGATTTTTGCTCTTTTGAATTTGGAAAAAAGAATAAATCCCAAAATGGAAATTGACGAAATATCAATCAATATCCCTTATCCTGGAGCTTCGGCTGTTGAAGTAGAAGAAGGAATTATTATAAAGATTGAAGAAAGTTTGCGCGGAATCGAAGGTATTGAAAAAGTATATTCAACTTCTCAGGACAATTACGGTTATTTGAATGTTGAAGTTGCTCCGGGTTATGATATGAATAAGGCCATCCAGGATGTTAAAAATGCTGTTAATTCAATTAACTCATATCCAACAGATGCGGAAAAACCGGTAATCTATCAGGAAACCCAATGGAACCGTGGAATAATGCTGAGTATATACGGTCCAAAAGATTTATTTACTCTAAAAAAGATCGTTGAAGAGTTTAGAGATGATCTTTTAAAGACAGGGAAAATTTCCAATATTATGATATGGGGAATTCCCGAAAGAGAATTTTCAATTGAAATTTCACCTGAAAATTTAATCAGGTATAAATTAACTATCGAAGATATTGCTCAGGCAGTCAGAAATTCAAGTTTGAATATTTCTTCGGGATCGGTATTAACAGACCAGGAAGAAATTCTTATTCGAGCTTATAACAAAAAATATCATGCTGCTGATCTTGAAAATATCGAAATAGCATCATCAATAAACGGACAAAAAATAAAGCTGGAGGATATATGCAATGTGAAGGAACAATGGCCTGATAATGTATTTTACTCTGAATACAATGGAAGAAAATCAGTAGGTTTCAATGTTATGTATAACAACAATGAAGACGTTGTAGAAGTTGTAAATATAACAGAAAATTTATCCAAACAATATGAAGCCAAGTATGCCGGTCTGGTCCATTTTAATACTTTTATAAAAGAGACAGATGAACTGCAGGAGCGGATTGATTTAATGAGTCAGAATGGAATTCTAGGTTTAATCTTAGTCGTTGTTCTTCTGGGTATTTTTTTGAATTCAAGAGTAGCTTTCTGGGTTGCTGTCGGAATCCCGGTTTCATTACTCGGCATGTTTTTTACTTTATGGGTGCTTGGCATAACAATAAATGAGATGAGCCTATTTGGAATAATTATGGTTATAGGAATACTTGTGGATGATGGTATTGTTATTGGCGAGAGTATATATCTGCAATGGGAAAAATATGGTAAATCTCCAATGAGAGCTGCAATTGACGGTACAATGGATGTGGTCAAACCCGTTTCTATATCTGTAATCACAACAATAGTTGCATTCATACCCTATTTCTATTTCTACGGTATGCTCGGAAAAAATGTTTGGGAAATAGCAGCCGTCGTAATTATATCTTTGACTGTTTCTTTATTTGAAGCTTTATTAATTCTTCCTGCGCACATTGCCCATTCAAAAGCTCTTCAGATTAATACCAAGGATAATAATTTATTTAAAAGGGTTCGAACATCAATTGACAAAGGATTGGATATATTCCTGAATAAATATTATAAAAAGTTTCTATCATTTTCATTAAGAAATAGATGGGCTGTATCTGCAGGAGTTCTTGCAGTAATTTTACTGATAGTAGGTCTGTTTCAGGGTTCACATGTAAGGGCACAGTTTTTTCCGGATCTCGAACCTCCTTATGCAAGGATACAAGCCGAGATGCCTGCCGGAACTTCTGCTGAAGTCGCAAATAAAATAAGATATAAATTAATTGATAAGTCATTGGCATTTGCTAAAAATTGGGATAATCCCGAAAAAGGTAATCTGAACCCAATTCAGAATTATACCTCATGGATGAACGGTGGAACAATAAACATATTTTTCGTTCTTCCCTCTTCAGGACATCGGAGCTATTCAATCGGAGAATTTTCAGATGCTTTGAGTGAATATATCGGGACTTTCCCGGAAGCAGAGAACGTTACTGTGGGCGGCTGGACATTTGGAGGCAGTCCCATTTCGGTAAGATTTCAAAGTTCCGATTATGCACAATTATTAAAAGCTAAAGATCTATTAAAAGATGAATTACAAAAAATAGATGGCGTAAAAGATATCCGTGATGATACACCTTTGGGTAATAACGAATTTATTGTTACGTTAAAGCCAAAAGGAAAAGCATTAGGGTTTACATTAAGGGATTTGACAACTCAATTAAGACAGGGATTTTACGGACAGGAAGTAATGAGACTGCAAAAAGGAAGAGATGAAGTCAAAGTTTGGGTTAGGTTTACAAAGGATGATAGAATATCTGTTAGTCAAATTGAAAATTTAAAAGTGAGATCTCATGCAGGTGATTATGTACCTTTTAAAGAGGTCGCAGATTATAAAATCCAGAGAAGCTTAAGAAGAATAAGGCATGAAGATGGTGAAAGATCCGTTACTGTTTATGCAAATCTAGATTATAAAAAAAATGATCTAGCAGTAATTCTAGGTGATCTAAATTCTACAATTGTACCTAAGATACTTTCAAAAGTTGATGGAGTATCAAGGAATTATGGCGGCGGTCAATCGGAAGAAGTTGACAAAATGATTGGCTCAATGACATATTCAATGTCGATTGCTATGCTTGTTATATTCACGATTTTAATGTTTTTGCTGAAATCATATTTACAGACGTTGTTAATAATGAGTTTGATCCCTTTAGGGGTAATTGGGGCAATACTTGGTCATTTTATAATGGGAATTCCGGTTTCTATTCTATCATTCCTTGGAATTGTTGCATTGGCAGGCATAATTATAAATGACTCAGTTGTTTTACTTGACAGGTTTAACAATTTAATAAGAGATGATGTAGATATTTTCGATGCGCTGTTGGATGCAGGTCTAACAAGATTTCGTCCTATAGTTTTAACAACAATTACAACTGCAGCAGGTTTAGCCCCCATTATTTTTCTTAAAAGCGAACAGGGTCAATTCTTAGCTCCAATGGCTGTATCAGTTGCTTTCGGATTAATATTTGGAACAATAATTACTCTGTTGATATTACCGGCTGCATTATATGTTATTAGCGATATTAGAATCATGTTTCATAAAAATAAAACAAGAAATGAACTGGAACCGGCTTATAAAACTGCAGAATAATATAATTAAGTTAATGTTTATCCAGCATATATTTTTGAATATTCCTGCACAATAATTTCTTCTAAAGATTCGGATAGGAAGTAAGTTTCAGGTCGAATACCTTTTACAGAACTTTTTATTAATTCAGGAATTAAATGTTCGGCTAATTTATAAGCTGAATCAATATATCTTCCCGAGAAGGCTACAGCATCAACTCCATTCATTGCAGCAATTGCTGATCCGCAGTAAAGTAGAATTTTATACTCAAATACCTTTTCTGCAAATTCAAATTTTTCTTCATTTTTATACATATCATCAATATCCAGGTATTCTCCAGCAATTGCAGATAATCCGCTTTCTTTAGTAAGAATTTCATTTATGCCCTCGGCACTCCATTTCTTCTTTTCTTCTAGGAGAATTAAAATACCGGGATCAATTTCTCCCACACTTGTATTTCCAATTATCCCTTCCATAGGTGCGGCTCCACTTGATACCATAAGTGGCTTACCGTTATATACTGCAGCTACTTCAGGAACTGGTTCAAGGCAGATTGATAATATCTTCTTTAAAGTATCGTTCTCTCCTTTCACTTTATCTACTGCTGCCTGATGATAAAATCCATTATAACCAAACCTCTTTATGTCCATATTAATTAAGTTATTATCCAATGCATACAATTGTTCATAGTATGGAAGTGATATAAAAAAGCTTGTTTCAAAGAAAAATGTTATTTTAGCGAATGGTAATACTTCTTCGAGTATGGAAGTTAATTTAAGTATTACCAGTATATCAACCGGAGATTGATATATGAGACTTTCTAACTTTTGTATGATTTTTTTATTATAAACAATTGCATCTTTAAAAATATTCCCCCCATATAGAACTTTAATGGCGATGGATTCTGGTTTATAGATTTCCAATAGATTTTTAATATCATTCCGTGCTCCTAGTGGTCCTCTTAAGTTTATTTTTCCATTTGCAAGCATATGATACTTTCTCTCATATTTCCGGAAGTAATCCCTCTCTGTATTCTTCTGATAAATAATCTATGTAATTTTCTCCACTAAGGGAATAAACAAAATATTTTACAAAAACAGTTCCGGGTATTAAAACCAGTAAATTCTTCATTACTCGACCTTCTATTTATTTTTTATCGAAATCATTTTAAATACTCATCAATACATTTTTCAATTTAATATCGTAATTATTATCTAATAGTTGATAAGTCCTTTTAGCGATTGATAATTCTTCATTTGTCTTAATTACAATTATATGTATTTTGCTTTCTGCTGAAGCAATGTCTGATGGGAATTCAGTAGCAGATTTATTACTTTCTTCATCCAGCACAATCCCAAAATAATTCATTTCTTTACATATTAACTCTCTAACTACAGGAACTGATTCACCGATAGTATCGGTGAATATAAGAGCATCTGTATTCCCTATTATGCTCAAATAAGAACCGAGATATTTCTTAATTCTCCACAAATAAACTTCGAAAGTTGTTTGAGCTTTTATATCATCAATTTTAGTTTTATTTATTATATCCCTTATATCGGAAGAAATCCCTGAAAGCCCGAGAATACCACTTTTCTTATTCAGGATTTTATTCACTTTCGAAAAATTCCCTTCTGAGTAAGCTGCCATTTTAAGAACTACCGAAGGGTCTATATTTCCACATCTGGTGCTCATAACAAGCCCTTGTAACGGAGAAAAGCCCATTGAATTATCTATCGACTTTCCCCCTTTAATTGCACATAAACTTGCTCCCCCGCCCTAATTCCTCTCTCAATTTCTTAGGAACAGGGTAGATTGAGGCATAATCGGAATTGTTGAATGAAAAGAAGTATCCAGTATAACTGCCTGAGGTACTTGTGGATATTTATTTTTGCATTCTCAGACCGAAGGAAATAAAAGTAGAGCAGCTAGTATTCTGGGAATAGATAATTCGACACTCTGGCGGAAAATGAAGAAGATGTAAATCCGTATATGTTAAAATCTGCGAAATCTTGCCATAGGCATCTTCCGAAGCATCCTATTTAATTATTTATTCACTATAGCATCATTTTATAGATGATATACTCATCAAACCAGAATTCATATTCTGTGAAAATCTGCGAAATCTGCGTCTTATTTTAGAAGCAGCATTTTCATTGTAGCGAGCTAATGAAGATTATCGAAAGTATAAATAGACCAGTTATATTTTTCATTTTCTCCCCATAAATTGGTAAATAAAGATTTAAACTCATTTTAAAAGGATTAATTTCCTTGTACTAACAAAATCCTCCGCCTGCATGGTATAAAAATAAATTCCGCTTGACAGTTTACTCCCATCAAACCTGATATTATAAGTACCATCTTGCTTTTCCTCATTAACTAATATCACTACCTCTTTTCCCAACATATCAAAAAGCTTTATAGTTACAAATGATGCTTTTGGAACCGTATAACTTATAGTAGTCGTAGGATTGAACGGATTCGGATAGTTCTGAGAAAGCGAAAATTCATCCGGTATTTTATTTGAATAATCCTTTACTTCCGTCAACGTCTCTCCTTTACCAGTTAGAAATATTTTAACCGGCGATTGAGGGGAACTGTTAAATATTATAAGAGAATCATAGAATACTCCTGAAGAATTCGGTTGAAATTCTATATTTAATAAACGCGGATGATTATTATGTAAATAAAGGGATGTTATACTAGTTGTTTTAAAATTATGCGCAGAGAATTTAATAGAATCAATTTTAAGATAACTTATCGAATTATTCGATATGTAAATTTGCTTTTTAGCGGAAGAATCAATAATAGTATTTCCAAAATCTAAAGTGTCTAAGCTTAACTCGATTTCAGGGAACGGGCAGACCGCTTTGAAATATAAAACCGTATCTCCCCCATTTGTACCAATATATGTCGTATCATTAAAAACTCCCGGAGACTTCGAATAAAATTGAACATTTAAAGTGAGTGAATCATGCCCATTAATATATCGAGGAAGATTAGTCGAAATATTAAAAGATTTAATACTGTTTTTAATTGAAGAAATCTCTAATATGTTTTTGGATAAATTATAAAAAGTCATCTTCTGTAATTTGCCTGAACCGAGTGCGGCAGAATCAAAATTTAGTGATGTACGTCTTAAAGCAAGTTCCGCTAATTTTGAATTCCCGGTCAATGGAATTTTTAAGACTTGAGTCTCAGAATTATTTAGAAAAATCAGAGTATCTGAAAAAGAAGCGATACTGTCCGGTGAAAAATAAATTGGTATATAAATAAAGCTTTTCGCTGGAACAATAGTCTCCGGAATCCGGGGATAGAAGTTTTTTGTCTGCGTAAAAATGGAATCTATTTCAAGTTTATTGACTGAATTATTTGATATTCCTAATGTAATACATCGGGTAGAATTTTTAGGAGTATAGAGAAAATTTAATTTTGACATATCAGCAAATAATTCCGGAAAAGGAGAACTCCCCTTCAAAGGAAGAGACAGGGTATCAATTCCTGTGTATATTTTAAGTTCGGATGAAAAATTACCGAAACTTTTAGGATTAAATACTACTTTTATTTTTAAAGAGTCATTCGGAGATAGAGTTCCCGTTTCTGCAATAACTTTGAAAACAGGATCGGATACCTTAATAGAAGAAATTGAAACTGGATCCGGTGTATTATTAATTGCATCAAGGATAATCTGGGAACTGTTACCTAGCGAAATGTTTTGAATATTTATGGATGTTTCGGTTAAAGAAAGTGAAGGTATCTTGTATGGAGAACCTGAAATAGGCTGCGATAATTTGCTTTCATTATGGTGTTTATCGATTGCCGAAATCCAAAAATAATACTTAACATTATTATGAAGTTTTCTGACAATAAAAAGTGTATCTGCATAGCTTTCTGTTGAATCTTTTTTGACTGGTGTTTGCAAAGAAGTACTGTAATAGATATAATATTTAGAAATATCTTTCCCCTGATTCTTTCTCCATTTAAGTTCTATTAAATGATTACCACTCTCTGCCGCTAAACCTGATGGTTCATCCCGAGAAAATGTCTGACCTTGAAGCTCAGATAAGCCATCACCATCATAGTCTAACCGGGCTGAAGCATAATTCCAGCTGCCTATCAAACCAGCATTAATCTCTCTGAATATATCAGTTCCATTATTGCGAAATATTTTAGACGTAGGTCTGGCCGGGATATTACTTCCTCCAATAAACAGATCAACTTTATTATCGTTATTATAATCAGCCCAGTTTGCACTCCCATCTGAATCATGAGGAAAAGGATTTGTTACTTTTTGCCATTGCTGTGAAAAGATTGGAAAAGGTAATATTAATATAACCCAAAGGAAATAAAATTGTTTTATGATTTTAAAGCATCTTTTTATCATAAAAATGTTTTGATTTTAATAGAATTCTAACCGGGTTCATGATAAATGAGTAAGGTTACCCTTAAATTTTACCATGAAAAAGGAGTTATTATAACAACAATAAGTTTTTTGCTGCTAATTAGATCAAATATTACGCCAAAATGTAACATTAGAATACTGAGCTAAAACGAGGAATATTTTAAATAAAAAAGTTCAAATTTTTTAGAATATGGGAAATTTTACATTTATATTCTTCAATTTAATTACAAGGATATTTTGTAACGCAATACTCTAAACTTGTAACACGAAACTCCGTTTCGCAAAATGCATGTATCAACTCTCCATACTGTGAGAGTATCTCATGAAGATATATCAAGTGAAATCATTCCAGATTATCAACGTAAGAATTATTTATTGCAAGGTAAAGAGAGATGCTTCAGATCATCCATTTTCAAGACTATGCTGTCAGGTTTTCCTGACATTAATTGTTTGGATACTGCATCTCTTAAGGTTTTATTTGGAAAGACATTAAGCACATCATTAGGATCATTTCTAAGATAATCGGTATATATCGGTGGGAGACCTAACAATGTTTCATCGCAGCCTAAATTAGTAAGGAGTGCAAAAATAAAACAAAATTGAAATTATTAAAAATAATTGGTGTTACATTATTTCCCCTTTTATTTATAATATTTAATTATTTATCATTAAGCAAATATATTTTACTGTTATCTACATTATAAAGCATTGGAGCAACAATTATTTTCGGATATCTTAACCGGAGCCTTTTTGCTTCACTAATAACAAAATCAATTTCATTCCCGATTTCAAACATAGGAGCAAAATGCATAAAATGCTCTTCAGCCCATTCCCTGTTCCACCCGGCTTTTTCTACCAGTCCATTAACAAACTGTTCTTTACGCGATATGAGGTTTACCATTCCACAATTATTATGTCCGATAAGAACAATATATCGGACATTTCCAACCGCTATGGCATAAGATATTTTAAATTCGCTGTATCTTAAGTTTGCACCCCCTGCCCTGATTATATAAGCAAAGTTATCTGGAATCCGTAAATGTTTCCTATTATCCATACACATCCCGATTAGGAGCTGCGCTTGAGAATATTCATCCAGAGGTTTATCCAGATTATGATACTGGAGAAAAAGACCAATTGGTGTCTCCCTGTATTCCGGAAAAATGTCATCTTCTGATACTATTTCTACCAATCTCTTCATTGATATTTTATTTTTTAATAATGATTTAACAGCTAAATTATAATTTCCTCACAATTTTTGCAAATTTAAAAACAAATCTACTACAGCGAAAAATTTGTACTAATAAGGAAATTATTCTGCTTCAAGTTTGCATAACCGGGCCTAATTGTCATATTATATTATATTATATGTTATATTGCTTTATTGTTGTACCCTTAACAATATAACAATAAGGCAGTTAATCAATTTCTTTTTGTTTTCTTAACCTTTTTAACTGCAGATAGATATTGGCTATTAGTAAAAAAATAAGTACAATATAGAAAATAATTATTTCAAGCGTATATGAAAGAAGTGAAGTATCTTTGTTAATATTATAGCTAATAATTGAGTAGTTAACAACCAGAAGGAGAAGTACAGTTAAACTTGCAGAATTGATAAGAAATGAAAAAATTACTGAAAGTGTTTCAGTCTTATTATCCGGATTTAACAATACATCTTTATTAGGTAAACTGATGAAACCTTTTGGCAATATTGGCAAAATGAATGCAATCGTTAGCATTATTCCTATTGTAATTAAGTAGATAACCATAGAAAAAATATAAAAGGAGTTTTTACTCATCCATCCATTGGGATTATTATAAAAATCAAAATGGATGGTTAAACGTTGAGGTAAATGCGGGTAGAAATGTATATACTCGCTGATAAAAATTAAACTTAGCAATACAAGTATAAATAAATAAGTCCGGTTATTCTTAACCAGTTTAGATATATCTCTATTCATTGGACTTTTGACTAAATATATTAAATACCAAGAATAAAATCTCTTCGTGATTCTTAGATTCTTAGTGACTTTGTGGTAGTTTACCTCTAGTCTACAAATTCTTTCATAATTAACTTAATTCCCTGCATAGGTATAACAACCCAATCAGGTCTGTTATTCAATTCGTAACTTATTTCATATATAGATTTATCAATTAAAAAAACATTTAACAAAATACTTAATCCCTCTTTATCATCCGGTATAAAATCAGAACCTTTAACTGCCTCCAGGTATGAGTTTAAAAATGCACCTGTTATATAATAATACCATGGTTCAATCCATGGACGTATTATTTTAGTATCTTCAGGGCGTATTTTAGTCCTCTGAAAGAATACACTGTAAACTGCATAATGAAATGAACGAACCATCCCTGCAACATCACGGAATGCCGGAAACTTTAACCGCCTTTCTCCTGGTGATCTAACTGGCTCCCCTTCAAAATCAATTATCATAAAATCATCCCCCGTACTTAACACCTGTCCTAGATGGTAATCTCCGTGGATTCGAATCTTTTGCGCAGATATTTTTTTCTTCAAAATACTTTTACAGAATTTTAATATCTCATCTTCAAGGGCAAGAATTTTTTCAGCTTCTTTCTTCATTTTAGGAGGTAGAGATTTTATATTGTTCTGTAAAAATGCTAGTCCTCTCTTTACATTACTTTGGAATGTCTGGTATAATGATTTTTGATAAAGCATCGAAAAAGATTCGGGTTCAAATTCAGGAATCTTAGAAGAAGATAAAGCTAAATGCATCTCTCCTGTTCGTTTACCAAGTAGTTTGGCTTTTTCAAAATATATTGCTCCAATTAAACTCTGCAGAATTTCAGGTAAATCTTCAAATTTAACATTAAAGATATCCTCTTGTCTCATATTAAAGCTTTGTACTTCCGCCTGCTGTGATACAACCCTTTCAAAATAACGTCCTATAGCATCAAGAGTTAAGGTCCATGCATCACCTTGATTTGGAGTAAACTTCTGTAAAAGTGTAAGTACATGAGGCTCTGATCCTGGCTTTTGATATTCTAGACTCCCGGCAAATGGAGGTACATTTTCAAAATTCTTAGTTTCACTTAAAAAACGTATCATTTCAGGGTCTGGATTAACTCCTTCTTCTACATGACGGTAAAATTTCAAGAAGAAAGTTTGACCGTAAAGCACAGATGAATTACTTTGCTCAGCTTTTAAAACACGCGATGGAATAGGCAATTCGGTTCCGTTTAATAGCTTATTGAAATTTTTACTTTTATTTGCAATGAGAGTCCCATGGTTTCCCTTTATCTTTTTCTTTTTTAATACCATTTGTAAGAATTGGTTGCGGACATCTTCACCATATATCGCATCATACAAAAATCCATTCTCCTCTCCGATATTTACACGTGCAATTATACTCTGAGGAGCATCTTTAATCATTTTTCCCCCTCTGGCTTCTGGTGTATAAGCGATTGTCAGAATATAATTTTCAGGAGAACCGGTAACATAGTTTGCTTCAATTATTAAAACTGAAGCAAAATCACCATTAACCGGAATTAAAATATTCTCTCTAATTAGAATATTTTTTAACTGCCTGGCCTTCCCTCCATACCACCGGCAGGTTTTTATATACTTTGGTAATATTTTTTTTTCTAAATAGATTTTTGTATCCCCTTCAAGGATCTCCCTCCACTGTTTTTTTACATTTATTTCGGGTAGAGCGCTATCATCAATTTCTTCTGTATAGTCTTTCTCTTTTTCAAGCTGGAACCAATAATGTCCATATGCTCCCAAAGTTATTATATACGGGGTCTCCCCGATTACAGGGAAAATATTCTGACTGAATATCTCCTGCGGTACATACCTTTTAAAATCTGACAAATTTAATTTAACTACCTGCGCAAAACGAGATAAATTTATAACAATAAGAATTAACTCTTCATCATATTGGCGCACAAAAGTCAATACTTTAGGATTATCTGATTGTAAAAACCGGAGTGAACCTCTGCTTAATGATATAAACTGTTTTCTCATGGCTATTAATCTCTTCATCCACCAGAGCATTGATGATAAATTCTGTTCCTGTATTTCAACATTTATCGATTGATAAAGATATGCCGAATCAATGATAATCGGTAGATACAATTTTTGAGGATTGGCATTTGAAAAACCCGCATTTCTGTCCGCACTCCATTGCATCGGGGTTCGCACCCCATTTCTATCTCCCAGATAGTAGTTATCCCCCATCCCGATCTCATCTCCATAATATATTACAGGTGTTCCTGGCAAAGAAAATAAAAGAATATTTACAAGTTCAATTTTTCTTCTGTTATTATCGAGTAATGGTGCTAAACGGCGTCTAATACCTAGGTTTATCCTTGCCCTTGGATCTTGAGCAAAGATCCTGTACATGTAATCCCGTTCTTCATCAGTTACCATTTCAAGAGTTAGTTCATCATGATTTCTTAAAAACATAACCCACTGGCAATTAGGAGGGATTTCAGGAGTCTGTTCAAGAATATTAATAACCGGGAAACGGTCTTCCATCCTTTGAGCCATAAACAATCGCGGCATCACCGGGAAATGAAATGCCATATGACATTCATCCCCTTCCCCAAAATATTCAACTGCGTCTTCCGGCCATTGATTTGCTTCTGCCAAAAGCATTTTATTCTTGAAATTTTTCTCTACATGTTTTCTGAGTTTCTTTAAAAATTCATGTGTTTCTTTTAGGTTCTCGCAATTAGTCCCTTCCCGTTCGTAAAGATATGGTATTGCATCAAGCCGCATTCCATCTACTCCCATTTCAAACCAATAATCCATTACTTTAAATATTTCCTCCTGAACTTTTGGATTATCATAATTCAAATCAGGCTGAAAGGAATAAAACCGGTGCCAGTAATAAGCTTCTGCTGCCGGATCCCATGTCCAGTTTGATGTTTCGAAATCTTTAAATATTATTCTCGAATCATTGTATTTGTTAGTGGTGTCACTCCATACATAAAAATCTCTCCATATGCTCCCCGCTTTTGTTTCCCTGGCTTTCTGAAACCATTTATGCTGATCAGATGTATGGTTTATTACCAGCTCGGTAATAATTCTTATCCCCCTATTATGAGCCTCTTTTAAAAGCTTTTTAAAATCTCTAAGCGTGCCGTAATCAGGATGTATGTCAAAATAATCTGAAATGTCATATCCGTCATCTCGTAAAGGTGAAGGATAAAAAGGCAGTAACCATAGTGCGGTTATACCAAGATTTTCAAGATAATCTAATTTCTGGATTAAACCATTTATATCACCAATACCATCATTGTTACTATCATAAAAAGACTTGACATGAATTTCATATATTACTGCGTCTTTATACCATAAGGGATCATTTGAAAGTTTTGAAATTTCAGTGCTCATAAATTCTCCATTTTTTACAAAAAATAATCAAAATCATTTTCTCGTTTTAATCTTCTATATATCTTAAAAATATTTGCTGGTAATTTACCTGGATCAAGCTCTACATAATTCTCACTCCCCTGCCACATCAATTTCTCATCACTTAATAATTCATGAACGAGATATGATTGTTTTTCCGGAATATCAAGCCTCTCAATTGGAATTTTTATTGAACCAGACTGTTTATGAAAGAAATTAAGGTTAACAATTATTATTAAAATATTTGATAAATCTTCAGATATTTTTCCATAGCAAAGTAAGTAACGGTTATCCGAATCATAGAACTCAACATTAAATGTAGTCTGAAGAGCAATATTATCTTTTCGGATTTTATTAATTTTAGCAATTATATCTTTTATATTTCCGGGCTTATTTCTGTCCCATTTTTTAATTTCATATTTCTCAGAATCCATGTACTCTTCTTTCCCTTCAATTGCAGTATTATTTAGTAGTTCGTAAGAAGGGCCGTAAATTCCGTAATTAGAAGAAAGTGTAGCTGCTAAAATTAAACGTGATATAAATGCCGCTCTTCCGCCGTACTGGAGATTTTCCGGAAGTATATCGGGAGTGTTTGTCCAAAAATTCGGACGATAATATTCACGTGCATCTTTTTTAGTTAGCTCTATTAAATAATCAACAAATTCATCCTTTGTATTTCTCCATGTGAAATATGTATATGATTGTGTAAATCCCACTTTCGCCAGTCTGTACATTACCTTAGGCCTTGTAAATGCTTCGGCAAGGAAGATAATTTCAGGATGCTCACTCTTTATTTCTTTAATTAGCCATTCCCAGAAAGAAAAAGGTTTAGTATGAGGATTGTCAACACGAAAAATCCTCACGCCTTTATCAATCCAAAAACTTATTATACTCTTTAACTCTTCCCATAATTCTTTCCAGTTATCACTTTCAAAATTAATGGGAAGAACATCCTGATATTTTTTAGGCGGATTTTCTGCATATTGCACTGTACCATCTGGCCGCCAGCGGAACCATTCCGGATGCTCTTTTACATATGGATGATCCGGTGAACATTGATAGGCAATATCAAGTGCTATTTCAATTCCTAAATCGTCTGCCTTTTTGACTAAGTTCCGGAAATCATCCAAAGTTCCAAGCTCCGGATGAATAGATTTATGTCCCCCTTCCTTTGAACCTATTGCCCATGGGCTGCCGGGATCTTCAGGACTTGCAGTAGTTGAATTGTTTTTCCCTTTTCTATTAGTTATTCCTATTGGATGTATTGGTGGAAAATATAAGACATCAAAACCCATCTCAAAAATCTCCGGGAGAAGATTTTCAACATCTTTAAATGTTCCGTGTCTACTTGCAGTACCGCTTACTGATCGCGGAAAAAGCTCATACCAGGAGCTGAATAATGCACGCGGTCTCTCAACCCAGACTTCATATTCATCCGGAAAAACGGTTGCTAAACTTCTATCTGAGTATATATTCATCAACAAATTAAGCTGTTCATCGAAAGCCGCATTTATATCCCCTTTCCGGAATTTTTCTGAATATGCCGTCAATTTTTTCTGATCATCTTTATCTGCATTCTTGGCATTCTTGTCAATCAAATCAGCTCCGATTAAAAGTTCTATACTTACATTTTGATTAGCATCCAGACGTTTCCTTAGATCTTTCTGCCACGTAGTAAAATGATCAATCCATCCTCTTAGTGTATAGTTGTAAGAACCGATATCTTCAACAGAAAAAACTCCTTCCCAGCGATCATTATCAATGAAAATCATAGGTGCTGATTTCCAGCTCTTCTCACTACTGTGACGGAATAGTACTTCAGCTGCAATAGTATCATGACCGTCAGTTATAATATTCGCTGATACAATAACTTTTTCCCCTATTATTCTTTTAACCGGATAAGCTCCACAGTTAACATTCGGTTTAACATTCTCAATAACAATTCTCTGTCTTCCGTCTTTATTCATAATTACCTTCTTATTAAAAAGACACACGATTTTGCTTAATTTATTCAACTATAAAATAATACCTGAACGAACCCCTGTTGATTCTCTTAAAAAACATTATTTAAAAAGATACATTAGTTACTCTGAATAACCATTTATCTTAAAAAAAAATTTCTAACTGCCATATGATTTAAATCAAATTGAATGATTTTTTTTATCTAACTCCTTGTAAAGCGAAACTCCGTTTCGCAAAAGAGGAATTAAAATAAAATAATGAACTCGATTTGGTCAACACTATAAATGCATAGTTACCATTGTAAATAAGCCTCCATATATTTAATGTTTGCTTATCTTTTTATATCTTTTAGTTCTAATTATAAAATAATATTAAGGTAATAAATCACTGTACAATATTCTTAAATATTCAAAATGGTTTATATGAAATTTACAATTCCGGTATTATCTATTTAACTTCTAACAGCCATCTAACAGCCGTCAACTCCATGTCAACACCACATATAATCTTAAGCTCCAAAGTAATAAAACGATAACTTTTTTTCTTTCCTTAATTTCAATTATCAAATTTTATCAAAATGATATAAACCTTTATCATTTATGAAAAAATAAGATGTTATTAAACGATTTATGTGCCGGTTTTTCTTTAATTTTTAAACATTATAATTGGACTAATTATTGAAAAATATTTCCAAATTAAAACATTTAATAACTACTGCAAATTTTTAATGAAATTTAAATACTTTCCAAATTATCTTTTGACTCTTTGTCTATCTATTTCTTTATATACTAATGTGTATTCTCAAGGGTTTTTAAAAGCTTCCGGTAAATATATTGTTAACGGAAATGGAGAGCAGGTAATATTAAGAGGTATAGGCTTGGGTGGCTGGCTTGTCCCTGAAGGATATATGCTCCAGACCTCCGGATTCGCAAATTCACCTTCTGAAATTAGAAAAAAAATATCAGATTTAATCGGGGAAACTAATACTGATATTTTTTTTAAATTATATAGACAAAATTATGTTAACAAAGAAGATATAGATAAAATTGCGGAATGGGGATTTAATTCTATTAGACTTCCGATGCATTACAACCTGCTTACACCAAAAGACCAGCCTTATGTTTACACTGAAGACGGGTTTGCAATTATTGACAGTATGGTAGATTGGTGCAGACAGAATAACCTCTATTTAATTCTCGATTTACATTGTGCTCCTGGAGGACAAAATAATGGGAACATAAGCGATTATGATTCAAATTACCCCTCCTTATGGGAAGATACTTTAAACCAATCCAGAACCGTAGACCTTTGGAAAAAAATAGCAGAAAGATATACAGATGAAAAACAAATCGGCGGCTATGATCTATTAAATGAAACAGCCTGGAATTTACCTCCAAATAATAAACCTTTAAGAGATTTATTTATTAGGATTACTTCTGCTATTAGAGAAGTTGATACAAACCATATTGTTTTTATTGAAGGAAATACTTATGCAACAGATTTTACAGGTTTAACTCCTCCCTGGGATAAAAATATGGTCTACAGCTTTCATAAATACTGGAATGAAGTAAACTTTAATTCCATAAGTTATCTTGCTAATATTCGTAATAATTATAATGTCCCCCTCTGGCTCGGAGAATCAGGTGAAAATTCCAATGAATGGTTCTCAGAATGTATAGAACTAATGGAAAATAATAAAATCGGTTGGGCTTGGTGGCCTCATAAAAAAATTGAATCAACCGCCGGACCCCTATCAGCATTTAAAACTTCCCAATATGATCTGCTGTTAAAATATTGGAGCGGGCAAGCTGTTAAACCATCTTTAGATTATGCAGTAAATGCTCTAAACGGGATGGCTTTAAATTTAGATATCGATAAATGTAAATTTAATGCAGATGTAATTGATGCTCTTTTTAGAGGAATAAATAATTCTTCCACTAAACCGTTTTCCGAAAATAAAATTCCCGGGATTATTTATGCTGCCGATTATGATATGGGGAAAAATGGATATGCTTATAAAGATGAAGATTATATTAATACCGGAGGTCAGAGCAGCTCAGTATGGAATAACGGCGGCAAATACAGAAATGATGGTGTCGATATTGAAATCTGTTCAGATTTCCCGACCAACGGCTATGATGTCGGGTGGATAAATACTGGTGAGTACCTTAACTATACAGTCAATGTGGTAGAAACAGGAAATTATGATATTATTATGAGAGTATCAGGAAACCAATCAGGAGGAAAAATATTATTAAGATGGGACGGTATGAATATAAATAATTTTGTTGACGTTCCTGCAACAGGCGGATGGCAGACATGGACAGATATAAAAATTGATAGTGTCGATCTAACTAAAGGTGAGCATAAATTATCTGTTAATTTCTATTTTGGTGGTTTTAATATTAGCTATATTGAATTCAAGCAATTAGAAACCGGGATCAATGATTCAAAAACAAAAATAAATAATTTCAAACTTGAACAGAACTACCCCAATCCATTCAACCCATCAACAATAATTAAATATTCCCTCCCAAAAGCAGAAGATGTATCCTTAAAAATCTATGATGAACTTGGTGAAGAAGTAACCACTTTAGTCAATGGGCATAAAGAAGCAGGCAGTTATAACGTTCAGTTCAACACACAACAAACCAAAGACAAAAAACATTTATCTAGTGGAATTTATTTTTACAGACTAACCGCAGGTGAATTTACAGAAACCAAGAAATTAATACTAATGAAGTGACTAAACCTCCAAGGTTTTAGAACACCACCAAATTCCGCTCCTGGTTTGTCTTGTCCCCACAGACAACAAACCACATCCCACCACCAATTCACTGATTTTTCTTATAAACTCTCACATAATCTACCAGCATTTGTTGCGGGAAAATACTATCATCAACTCCCTGCTGTCCCCCCCAATCACCACCAATTGCAATATTTAAAATCAGATGGAAGTTTTTATTGAACGGCCATACTTCCCATCCTGTATGCTCATTTTTAAAAGTGAAGTATTTTAATGAATCAACAAATATGCTAAGAGAATCTGCGTACCATTCCATCGCATAAACATGAAATTGATCCTGAACATCAGGAATTTTAATAGTACTTGTCTTTTGAGTATTTATTCTCCAATAATATTTATTTGTATGGATTGAGCCGTGAATAACTCCGGGATCATAACCTACATGTTCCATAATATCTATTTCCCCGTTATCTGGCCAGCCCCCATTTCCATATGTCCAGTCAGTTGGTAGCATCCATATAGCAGGCCATGTACCTTTTCCTCTTGGGAGTCTTGCACGAACTTCAATTCTGCCGTAAGTCCAGTTACCTGAATTATGACTTAACAATCTTGCAGAGGTGTAATTGCTGTTGCCGGCTACTTCCTTTCTTGCTTCAATAATTAAATTCCCATCCTCAACTCGGGCATTGCTGTCTCTTTTGAGAGTATAATATTCCAGCTCATTATTCCCCCAGCCGCTTCCGCCAACATCATAACCCCATTTTGTTGAATCAGGTAAACCGGAATAATTAAATTCATCTGACCAGATTAATGTCCATCCGTTTTGAGTTGAATCTTTTGAATTGGAATCAGTAGGATTGTCTTTACAGCTTAACTGCAAATACATAAGAACTATGAACATAAACATAAAAATTTTTTTCATAATTGATAAAACATTTGTGATAAAATTCTTTCAATTAATTAAGAAGAACCATCTTTTTTACCTGGAAATTATCCTTCGTCTTTATCGAATAAAAATAAACACCTGAACTAAGAGGAATATTATTATTACTCATAGCGTTCCAGGTCAATTGATTTTTACCTTCAACCTTAAATCCTAAATCTCTTGAATAGACTTTATTTCCAAGGATATCATATACAGAAAAAGTTGCATTTTCACTTCTTCCTAAAAAAAAATTAATTGTAGTCATACCGTTAAAAGGATTCGGATAATTTTGCTGAACCTTAAACATTTTAGGAATAATTTGCTGGTCTTCATTTAAACCCGTTTGAATTTGATCTATAGTTATTCCATCTAGTATCGCTCTGTCAATCACTGCTGCAAAATAAATATCAAGCAGTTCGTCAGTAACATTTATATTCTTAATGGATATTTCATACGCAGAGTTTTTTCTCACAGTTTTATAGACATCAATATTCTGTAAAGAATCCGATTCAACATAAATGTCAAATACTCTTGCACTGTTTTGGTCAAAATATTTCTCAGCCATCATTAGCTTCAAATTATAAATACCGTTTGGCACCCTAACTTTATATGCAACAATTCCTGTACGCTCCGATCTAAATATAGAATCCTCTGTTGTCCCGTTTATCTGAAGCGATGCAGGATATTCTGATGCATCCCCGTCCATGTATCCGTATTCTGCATTATTATCCCATTCTATATCGGGGAGAAAGCCGAGCGCTTTATTTCCCCCAACATTAATTTTGATGGGAAACAAAAGAGGACTCGGTTTTTTTATAGGTTTGGATTGAAGTGATGCACTGTTGGACGGCTGAAAGGTATCCTTTATGTTCTGAATTATTAAATTATAGCCTTTACTGAAATCATAATTTGATACTTTTAACTGAACAGTTTTTTTATCTTTCAATAATTCTGCATTATCTACAGTTGCACCTGGAACAATATAATTTGATTTATCCTTGGCACTTACTGAATCAATTTCTTCAGAAAAATATGCATTAATTTTACCATAAGTTTCTCTTACTAGCATTAAAGACGGAGCTTTATTATCAGTATAGCCGGTATTCGAATTATCAGTTAAACAAAGTATAAGCATTCCATTCTTAAATACTGCATTATCTGGGATAAAATCACAATTGTTTCCATCAAATGTATGTGATGCTTTCTCCCATCGGCTTTGATCCCATGAATCAAAGTTATCTCTCCAGCTGAGTCTAAAATTATTATCTGTTCCATAATTTCCTGAATTAGGAGTATAAGCATAATAACTCGCCCAGTCATAATATGCAAATGCCGGTAGAACCGAGGGATCCCATTTCCCTGCCCAATTGTCGTAAACCGGGTTCCATATGTTCATCATAAATTTTTGAGCGTGGGTCAGAGTTTTTACAAAGTCCCCCGTTTGTCTGTATACTTCTTTTTCATCAATAAACCAGGCTACATATTCAGGAGTCCATTCAATTGCATAAGTGTGAAAATCCAGGGCTGGATTAAAGGGGGTATAATTAGAACGAACATGATTTACCTGTCCCGGGCTTATGGTATTAAACTGAACTTCGTTTGTATATCTTCCAAGTATTTCAATATCAATTTCATTCCACTTGGCAGTCGACCAGGGATCGTTTGAATTACCATCAAAATAAGTAAAGAGGGATGCTAATATTCCTTCACATTGAGCCGATTTATATCTTGCTTCAAATCTCCCGTATGTATATGCTTCTTTTGTTCTGTATTCTGCTCCTTTATAATCCTTTGCATAGTTTATACTTGAAATAAATAAAAGCATGCAAAAGAAAATGATATAATCTGTTTTTATTGACTTTTCCTTTCTATGCATTTAATTTTATACGAAATTCTGCAAAATTAGAATGTTACCATAAGTGAAAATTTTTGCACATTAGATAATCTACCGAAATCCTGATAAGCATAATCAAATTTCACCTCAATGTTTCCGAGTAATAACTGCTGAATTCCGGCACCTAAAGAAAAGGACTCTTCTGAATCGTTTAATAATAATGATTTGTATCCTCCCCGTAAGCTTAACAGGTTATTAAAAGTATATTCTCCTCCAACATTAACACTTTCATAATTATCACTTACATGTAATGCATCAACTCCTAATATTATTTTATGCATATCGGTTTTAACAGGTTCATACGCCAAACCTACTCGGAAGTTTAAGGGCAATTCCCATTTATCTGTTTGTAAGTATGCAGGAATGTTTCCATTATTTCCGCTGCTGCTAGGATCAGGATCATAAAGTACTAATGCTGAATTGCCTTGAAGCTGCATTTTTGTACCGAAGTTTGAGATTGACATAGCCAGAACTATTCCATCAAACGGAGTTACATATTGAACTCCCATATCTAATGCAATTGCGCTTCCAGACATTTTCCAGATATTTTGATAGATAAATTTTGGATTAAAACCAATCGAAAAGTTATCGGTTAACTGGATTGCCCAGGCCAGACTAAATGCCGCATCACTGACAGAAAAAGTTTCGCCTGTTCCTTCAGGCTCATCTACAGTTGTAACTTTCATATCACCGTAATCCGAAGTTGTAAAACTTGCACCTATTGAACCAAAGTTCCCTAAATTATAAGTGAATGCAAGAAAATTATAACTTAAATCAGCAAGCCATTTAGTATGATCAACTAAAAAACCGGCGCCTTTTATTTTTGTAATTCCTGCCGGATTCCAATATAGTGCGCTGGGATCGTCTGCAACCGCTACAAATGCACTTCCCATTCCCGTAGCCCTTGTTCCCTGCCCGATAGATAAAAAAGGTGCTGCAACTGTTCCTCTTTTGGAGACATTAGAAACAAAATCCTGTGAAAATAAAGACGTTGTTAAAATTAGTGTTAAAGCAATAGTAAATATTATATTTTTCATTTTAATTCTCCGTCTCTATTTAATTATTGCAAATTTGCCGATTTTTTCACCTACCCCTGGCGCTTCTACATGATAAATATAGAGGCCGTATGCTATATCCATTCCATCTTCGGTTACAAGGTTCCATGATAAGGAACCGTTTGTAGGTGATGAATCTTTATAAAGAGTTTTAACTAAGGAGCCGGTGATGGTATAAATTCTAACAGTACAATTGGCAGGCAAATTTGTAAAATCTATCCTTCTTTCGCCTCTGCCGGTTTGACTGACATTTCTCTTTTCCCATTTATCCGTTGAAATGTAAGGGTTTGGTACTACATTAATTTTATCAAGATCTTCTTTTGCGGAAACAGCATCAACTTTGGAACTCTGGGTGGAGAATGTAAAATAATCACCATTTAAAAATGGTCTGTTAGTCGAAATCCTAAAAATATCTCCGGCTACTGGCGGAGCAGAATATGGAGCATTTAAATTTTCAGAATAACCTATCCTCCATGTTAATCTGTACTGGGTTCCGACATATTCAATAATTACTATGTCATCACCTGCATCAAACTGTTTATTCCCATTATTATCAAATATTTCAGCTTTAACTTCTCGTCCGTCTGTTATATTTGTTACTTTAAAATTAATCGGTATTTTACTAAGAGGAGTCATATTAGAGAAATCAGGTAAAAATTCTATTTCATAATCAGAAGGCCATGCCAGATTTCTATTAGGGCTGCTTTTGTCAGCAGAAATAGGCATTAAATAATTACTGTATCCTTTTACCCAACCGCTATTATTCATATTAACAATAACAGAATCAAAATTTCTTACTGAAATAGCTAATCCATCAAAAGGAGGACTAAATTTATCAGCTCCAAAAGAAGACGAATCTACATTAGAAAAAACTGTTTCTGTTTTAGATTGGTATTCTCTTGTAATTGAATATGAAGTCGTTTTATAGCTCACATTCATCGTGTCTCCGTTTGAATTAAATTTAACCTTGTATACTGCACCATCTTTTACCGCTGAACCGTCCAGAACGGTTATACCTAAACTTCCGGTTCCTAAACCTTCAGCCACTTTACTAAAATCACCATTAACTTCGGGTGGTTTATAACCTGCGGCAGATGCATTTGGAACCATTACAGCACAATTAATATCTGTAAAAATAATATTTCCCCCCACATCGGATTGAATAATTTTGGGAGTTTCAGTAGGAGTTAAACCGGTTGTTCCATATTTCGGGTCTCCCATGTCATAAGCTACGCATGCATAATAATATGTTGTACCATTAACAACATTAGTATCAATAAATGAATGCTGCAAACCTGAATTATTTCCCATCCAGAAATGCGCGCCATTTATACCTACAGGATCAGATCCGCTTATGCTATCTTTTACATCGAATTGAGCTATCGGCTTCCAGTATTTAGCATCACCTTTCGAATCGGTAATCAGTTTAATATCATTAAATTCAGGTTCTTCACTTCTATAAATCAAATATCCTTCAAAATCTTTCTTAGCTAAAAATCTATCATAAGACGCTTCTGACACGTCATC
Organism: uncultured Ignavibacteriales bacterium; assembly: GCA_963848195.1. GTDB lineage: Bacteria > Bacteroidota > Ignavibacteria > Ignavibacteriales > Ignavibacteriaceae > CAVQBP01. The sequence continues at coordinate 451,598 of CAWKCY010000009.1, forward strand.
CCAGTATAGAAAGACTTTCTTATTCCCTGCAACTGCATGAAGTGTCGGTTTATATGGAGGCTGTGAGAAATTATAGTTGGCGTTATAAATTTGCTGTACGGTTTCTTTGTTAAAGACCATATCTTCATAATCACTCCCAAAAACTATAGCAACTGAAAACCTTTCTCTAAGATTTTTTTTAAGCGGGAATGGACCGGAACCAAATAATATCTGGATATTTGTGTTTTGAATTGTAGTATCAAAACTTCCTCGGTTCATTTTTTGCCAGATAACATCATCATTCTTTGGCCAAATTGCTGTTGTTCCTTTATTTTCTAATCTTTCTATTGCTAGACTGGTTAACCCTATCTGATCAGATTCATCTTTGTCGGTTGCATCAAAGTTTGGTTCGCCAGGTGTTGGTATTCCATCACCTTCACCTTCGTCAGGACCATTATATTGTCTGTCAAAAGGTCCTACCCCATCTTTCCCTAAATCATCATTCAAGGGTTCTTTATTATCCGGATCCCAAACACCATTATTATTTAAATCTGTGAAAGGTTTCCAATCATGATCATTGTCAATGTTATCATCTCTTCGTTCATCAATTATTCCATCTTCATCATCATCTATACCGTTAAATGCATTACCCGGACTCTCCAAAAATGCATAACCGATATAACCTGTTTTCCAATTATTCGGAGGAGCAACACCGTCATTGTCGAATGCATACGCTAAATCTAATTTTGTATTATAAGAAGCATTATCATCACCACCGTCATCATATCCGCCTACTCCGGTATCGCAATAAAATCCGAACATTGTGGAATCATAATCAAAATCGGAAAGATTTACTATATCGTAGTGCCAGAAAATAATATCTTCTGCAAGTACATGTGACCACTGAAAACCTCTTATTTCCATTCTTAAACCTAAGCCGCCTCTGCTCGGATCACTGGCTATAGGAAAATAATTATAAGGCTGCCGTGTAAACTCCTTGTCCTGAGAATCGTCCATAACAAAAAAAGTTTCGAAATCAGCGTTTTGAACACCGCGGCCAAAATAACCGAACCAATATCCATCCCAGCTGGGATCTATATTCGGAAGGCTTCTTGGCCATTGCCCGGGCCATGTCAGTGGCTTTGTGCTAATTGCTGGCTCTTCAGATGATTCGGATGCATAACCCGGTACTGGTTCTGTTACCCATAACTGACCTGTTACTGGATCGCTATCTACCTCTTCTCTATAAGAAGTTTCAACAGGGTGGATTGCTTGATTATTGCCCGGTGCAATAACTTTTGAAACAACTAATGGAGTGCAGCCATCTAGGTAATTATGTTGCGTCCCTTTTGGCCATTCCCCGGATGGACCCGGATATCCCCCCGAGTTCCATGTTCCGATTTGTCCATCATTTCTAAATATTGTTTGTACCAGGTTTCCATTCATGGTTCCTTTTTTTCGAAATGTTTTATCACCATGAGGCTCATCCCGGAATGCCTGTGTCTGAGGAGTTACCTGAGCAAATACAGACACACTACTAAATATTATTAAAATGATATAAGTTAACCTTCTATTCATTTCCAGCTCCATTAAATTAAAATTCTACCCCAAACCCAAGTCTTATCTGCCTTGGTGCTGAATAGTCTTGTGGGTTTAATAAATATTCTTGTTTTGTATTTAAGCCGTAAATTGTGCTTGTATATTCTTCAGCACGTAAATCAATTCCGGCCCGGCCCGTAGATGCACTTACTCCATACTCATTTTTTATGTCAAATACATTATATATTAGTAGATATGTATTAAATGTTAGACCCAAAAAATCAAAATTCTTTGTCCCCTTTAAATCTACATTTAAAGACGTGGGTTTGGTTCCGTTATTTTCAAATCGCAATCCTCGTGTATACCTCGAATCCTCGGTATAAGGTGTTCCGGAACCATAACTAAAGATTAAACCTGCCGTCCAGTCAGATGGATCTCCGAAAGTTAACGAAATGTTTAATGTTGAAGTTTGGTCCCAGTTTAATGGAACTAATTTTTTGGTGGTTTCAACGGGCGGATCAGATTGACTGTTGTTGTAAACCTGGTTCGGATCAGATGCATTTCCTTGTGCTACCTGATAGGTGTAATCTACTTTTGCACTAAAAAAATCCGAATATCTTTTTTCCAGTGTTACAACCAGACCTTTTACATTTCCATAATCTCTGTTTATATACCTTGCAAAATAAAAACCTTCATAGGTATTAAGAATCTCTGTACCCAATAGATTTCTTATATCACTATAGTAAACAGACATATCTATTGAAATATTGGGAAATAATACCTGCTGAAGTCCTAATTCATACTTTACAGTTTTTTGTGCCTTCAATTCAGGATTTCCTATTATATTATTTACTCCACTTGTCTGATCTACTACATAGGCATTGTTGGTATATAAGTTCTCGAATGTTGGTATCTGGAAAAAATGCCCGTATGAAAAATGTATAGCCCCTTCACTGGATATCGGAAAAGATACTCCGAATCTCGGACTTATCTGATATTCTGTTTTTGCTTTCCTGGTTTGAAATGCTCCCGGGAAATTCGGATTATTCAAAGGATTTCTAATATCAACCGGCAATGTAGTATTGGGATTGAAGTAATCAATCCTTACTCCGGCATTTATAATCATTATGTCATATTCCATTTTGTCTTGAATATATGCAGAAAACTCAAAAGGCTTTTCTTCATATTTCTCATGTAATCCGGTTCCAGGATTTGTATAACCAATTGTAAAAATTGGAATGGTTTCTCCAAATTGACTATAAACCGGCGCTCCTGAAGAATCAACCAGGATCTGACCCTCTGTTTGATTTTTTATGTCCTTCCATTCATTCAATATTTTATAATTAGTATATTCAGCCCCTATTTTAATTTTATGTTCTTTACTTACCTGCGATTCAATTGCAAATATTGCAATGTTGGTTAATGTTGAACGATTGTATCTATCAGTTTCATTACCGCCATAATTAAATGTGTAGTTTGTAAGCGGAGTGGAAATATCAGGATCTACATATCGTGAGTCAAATTCATTCGGATATAAATATCCGTTATATTTATTTAAGTTCATTGCTAACTTTAATGTCGCCAATGTGCTCTGTGTAGGGAAAAATGAAAATTGCAGATTATTGCTGATGTTGGTTCTATAATGATTTTTGATTGCATCAGGAGCAAATCTAAAAGCATGGTTATAATATTTGTTCCAATGATCATCCCAAAACAAGCTGTAACTTACTTTCAATTTTTCGATTCCATATGTAAGCTTACCATTAAATGATTTGCTCTCCTCTGGATTCATGGCTGCATATGCACTGTCACCGGTATTTCTGTTAATAAAGAAATCAGGAAAATCAGAGAATGTAATAGGCGCTTTATCACCATTGTTATAAAATCTTCTTCCATACATATATCCATCATCTTTAAAGTACCTGCCGGTCAAGAAAAAAGATAAGCCATTTAACATTTTTGTAGGACCGCTAAAACCAAACTGCAAATCTTTAGGACCATTATAATTTATTTTATTAAGATTATAGAAAATGTCATTGTGAGTTGTAAAATAATTACCGAGATAAGCAGAGGCAAACCCTTCAAACTTTTGAGTTCCGTCTTTAGTAACTATGTTTACAATTCCCGAAAGCGCCTTGCCGTATTCGGCATTAAATGTTCCGCTAATTACTTCAAGCTCTCTAACTGAATTATTTTCTACAGTTAACGCCGAACTGCCGTTAAAAGCATCGTTTACAGGAACTCCATCTACAAGATAAGCAACCTCATCAGATCTTCCTCCTCTAAAATGCCCTGCGACTACACCGGCCTGTAAATTAATTACCTGGCTAATATTTTCAACCGGCATCATCTTAATGTCATCCGAAGAGACAATTGCTGATGAAGAGGTTAAATCTTTTGTGATTAGAGGAGCTTGGGCTTGTATAACTATTTCCCCTATATTTACAGCTTCCGAAGTAAGTTCTATATCCAGAGATGTGGTCAAGTCAATTCTAACTCCAACGTTTTCAATCTTTACTTTATGATAACCGACTGCACTTGTTGTAATTGTATATTTCCCGGGCGGTATGTTATTTATATAATAATAACCATCGGCATCAGCAGCTGCACCCAAATAAGTTCCTTCAATTACAATATTAGCACCTAATATTGGTTCGCTGGTTTCTTTATCAATTATTTTCCCGGATATCTTTCCTGTTGTACCAGCATTAAGTATCCTTAAAGGTAATAATAAAGTAAGGATTAAAAGAAAAAGTGATAATTTTTTAATCTCATTTACCCCATTTAAAAGTAAAATACTGTTCATAAGACTTGCCAGATATTATTTTTAAAATTAATTTTTACTAAAAACTAATAACCAAATGATTGCTTTATCCCTGGAACTTCTATAAAAAATAACCGGGCAGCTTTGTTTATGACTGCCCGGTTTGTAACTATCTATTTAATTAACATCATCTTTTTGGTTGCAGTATATGATCCGCTTTGTATTTTATAAAGATAGACTCCTGATGTTAAATTACCAGCATTAAAGTTTATAGAGTACGAGCCTTCGTTCTGATAGTGATTAACTAATTCTGCTACCTGACGGCCAAGAATATCATAAACTTTTATATTAACTAAACCCGGTTTAGCAATAGAATAATTAATTTTTGTTGTCGGATTAAACGGGTTAGGGTAATTTTGTTCTAAATGGAAAGTACTTATTTTCACAGCTTTATCATTTACACCTACAGCTTTGTCACCAATAAATGTCGCTGCCCATCTTGTAACATCCTGATAGGAATTTCCATCGGCTACTTTAGAGTAATCTAACTGACCTTCTCTTTCTGCATTATCTGCATCATTAATTTCAAAGTCGATTGGAATTTCCATACCCTCTTTGGCAACAAATATTGGATCAGCAGAGGCAGTTCTCCGTTTTTTAGCTATATCCTGGAATGATATTTTCGCTTCTATAATATAACCTGACGGGAATTTTTCTTCCCAGTAATAATCAGTGCCGGGAACTAGTAAACTATCTGCACCCGGGTTATCAAATCGTAACATATCTTTATTAAATCTGAAGTGGTAATCCGGTGTTAGCTCTCTCTTATATCCTACATGAGTTTTACCTTGATATTGATATAATCCTAAAAATAAATCAGGAGAATCGTTTAACCACGAGCTTGTAGAAATATCGGGAGTGATTATATCATCATTGATATCAAATGCTATATATAAAGTATCACTTGTCATTGCAACATAAGCATTACAGGAAAGATCATCATCACCTGAAATTAGCGTGTTGGTTACTATCGTACCGCTGCCGTCACTCGGGTATATACGGAATGGCTTTATACCAGACCATTCATCAAGATTACCATCAGCAGCAAAGTTAGTCGGTGCCCCCCAATTTATTACTGAAACACCCTGAGCAGTGTTTGTAACTTGTCCTATTGCTGTAATTGGGCCAGGATTGCCTGCCTTGTCCGTACATTTAACGGCATAATAATATGTAACCTCTTGATCCGTTAAAGGAGATATTAACACATGGTTTGCAACTTGAACATCTTCAGCAACTCCCAAAGCAACAACTCTTACACCTGGATCAGAAATGTCAGTAATAGGATTTTTACTCGAATATACAGTGTAACTTTCACCGGTTTCTCCGGTCACATCCGTCCATGTAATTAAATTAGTATAAGTTCCAGCTACAGCACTTACATTCTGAACGGCTTCCGGAGGGATAACATCAAATTCAGGTTTGCCGGTCCATATGTTGTCAAAATATAGAACTTTACCATTTACAGCATTTCCCTCGGCCATAAATTGAAAGACTGTAACATTAGACGAATCAAAACCCGAGGTTCCATCCTGATATACAAAATCTTTTAAAGCAACAGAATAATGATGCCAGACATTATCATCAGCCGGTTGAAAAACATGTCCTACTTTAGCAGCACCATCTTCAAATTGAATTCTTATTGGCTGAACTCCGCTTTCAGCTTTCAGATCAAAACTGATGCTATCCTGCTGCCATGCACCTGCAAGATTAAATGATGGAGCAATATTCCACCCCGAACCTGACCAGGTATCTCCCAATGTCCATTTTAATGCGTTGGTTACAGGATTTACACCAGCCTTTTCCACTAACTCTAGTGCAGAGCCTCCCCAATCAAATTGACCTAAGCCACCCGGAACTGATATTCCATTAAAAATAACTGCCGGTATCGCTTTATTACCTGATCTTTGGAAACCATCAAATGCACACTTAATTGAATCGGCTGGAATATGTACTCCTGCAGTATAACCTGAGGAAATAATTCCAAATTGAAATTGAACAATTTTATCAAAATTTAATTTACGGTCATTATATGTGAATCCACCCCAGCTGTTTGGAGCAATAACAAAACCTGTGCTGTCTGGAATATAAGTCCCGTCAGATTCAACTTCTTTAAATGGCACCTTTAATTGTATCCAATCATGAACATTATCGAGAATGGTTAAATTTTCATAAATATATTGTTCAATAGGATCATCCGGTGTAGGTCGGTCTGCAACCTGAATTCTGAAAACCATGTACTCAGGATGAGCTACCTGGGTCATAACTTTAATCCAGATCGATAATGTATCGCTAATTGACCAATCAAATGGTTTCACACTATCGGGAACTACATAGATATATTGATCGTATGTCCCCCAATCTTCCAATGAACCAAGGTTCGCATCAATATATAACGACGCAGAACCTTCAACTTTATCCCCGGTATTGTTGTTGACTACCATTGAACTTGGAGCAGATTCAATATTTGTCTGCCAACGTGGATTTGTTGTGGTTGTATCAAAACTCTCTATCATTTGTGCATAGACGGTAAACGATAGAGTGAACAACACTAAAAGTACCGGTAACACAATTTTTTTCATTTTCTCCTCACTTTTTGTTTTTAAAAAGAAATCGAATTCCGGCTAGCCATCCGATTTTCTATTTGTTTATCTTTCACTTAAATTGAACATTTATTTAATACCATAAACTCCATAACCCCAGAATTATTAATACAATAAACACGGAGAAGTATATATTGACTTTATATCCTCTTACTGTATTCAAATTATTTAAATCCAGCTTGATCTCCTGAAAACTATCTGAAATTAAATAGTGAAGTGCAGGAATCTTTTTTCTTTTTTCAGCTTTTGCTAATAGGCTAATACCAACCATTAATGCCGAACAAATAATAAATAGAAAAGTTGCAAAATGAAGAAAATTTATTTTGGTATATGCAATAAGTAACGGATTATTTATAATTGAAGAATTAATTAACATCTCAATTATCAATCTGGATAACCCCAAAAATTCTCCAATAATAAGAGTCCAAATTGCTGCAACGGCAGTAGCTTTCTTCATAAAAAAACCGAATAGAAATATGGCTGCAATAGGCGGACTGATAAACCCCTGGATACTTTGTAGAAATAGATATACTTGAGAACTTATCCCTTTTACTAATGGAACGCATAGAACTGCGGTAACCACTGTTAATGTTGTTGATAATCTGCCGATTAATACTAATTCTCTTTCAGATGCATTTGGATGCTTCGGTTTGTAAAAATCATTTGTATAGAGTGTTGCTGTAGTATTAAAAACACTAGATAATGATGACATTACAGCCGCTAAAAGTCCGGCAGCTACCAATCCTTTTATGCCGGCTGGTAAAATATCACTTGCAAGAAGCATAGGGTATGCTTCATCTCCCTTTATTTCAGGAAATAGACTTACTGCAATCAATCCGGGAACTACTAAAATAAATATAGGAAGAATTTTTAAAAATGCTGCAAATAAAGAACCTCTCCTGGCATCATTTATACTCTTTGCACTTAATACCCTCTGAACAACATATTGATCCGTACACCAATACCAAAATGCCAAAATAGGTGCTCCAAATAAAATTCCCGTCCATGGGTAATCAGGATCGCTCATGGGTTTAAACATATCAAAAAATTCTGAAGGCAACTTCATTTCCAGACCGCTGAATCCTCCAACTTTATTTAATCCGAAAATTGTTAGTGTTAATGCCCCTGTAATTAAAATTATAGCCTGGAAAATATGTGTCTTAACAATCGATGCTGCACCCCCGATTACACTATATAACCCTGTAATTAGGACAATTATAATTGCAGATGTATAAATACTAAAACCAAATATTTTATAAAATAAGATCCCCCTGCAAATAATGTCAGGGTTATCTTTGTAAAAATATAAATTGTAATTGATATTGCCGAAAAAAATTTTCTAATGGATTTACTATTATATCTCTTCTCAAGAAATTCAGGCATTGTATATACATTGGATTTTAAGTATATAGGGGCTAGAAACCATCCAAGTAATATTAAAACGAAAATTGCCATCAATTCAAATTGCCCCACCGCTAGCCCTCTGACTGCACCTGATCCTGCCAGGCCTATAAAATGTTCACTTGAAATGTTTGTTGCAAATATCGAAATGCCTATAGTAAACCAGCCAAGGTTTTTTCCTGCAAGAAAATAATCTTTTGTGGTATTTTCTTTTTTCCCTGAGTAATATAATCCTAAGCTTAGGACAATAATTAAATAAAATATTAAAATTATGGCATCTAAAATTGTAAAATTTGACACTAATAAATCCCTCGTTCTCAGGTTGTCTAAATCAGATATAATGCCACAAATATTGAATTGAAATGAGGAAATTTTAACGTTTATTGACAAGTTTAGGTAATTAATCGTTTATTATATTGATAAATCGCTTTTATCAGAATAATAAAACATTCTTGACTAATTACATTTCTCAATGTTAGATAATATATTAAATTAGAAGTAAATGATTTTATAGAAAATATTATTAGAAACAATGCTTCTGATTGAAGAAAGCCTTCATATTTATATTACAATTTTTGCGGAACATAATTAATGAAGACTTTTTTGGGATTTATCTTCACCCTTTCATTTATATTCAATAATATAATGTTTCCTCAAAATAAATATTCTGCATTTGGCGCTCCCGTCATTAAATATACTTCATTTTCAAACCAGGATGCATTGATTATTGGCGGAAAATTCGGTTTTGTAATTAACGATAATATCGTTCTCGGTGGGGGTTTCTACGGACTGATTAGTAATGTGCATACGGATTACATTGACTTTCCATCGGGGCAAAATATCATAATGAATCTAAATTACGGCGGATTAGAGCTGGAATATATATTTCTTCCCGCTTCTTTAATACATTTTTCAATGGAGATACTTTTAGCCGGAGGAGGTTTGTATTTTGCAGTTCCGGATAATTCTGACCCCCATGATAATTATGCTAAACTAAACCTCTTATTATATGAACCATCATTTAATATCGGATATAATGCTTTGAATTGGCTGCGTATCGATCTAAACGTGTCTTACCGGTTGATTACAAGCTATGATATTATTAGTTATGGTGTAAATAAAAAAGATATAAATGGACTATCTATCGGTTTGATACTTAAATTAGGAAATTATTAACTCGGTACTATAATAAATTAAATTATCCATTATAAATGCATAATACTTTGAGATTTTTGACGATTCTTTCATTATTCTTATTTGTATTTTTTCTATCAATAATCAATTCTGCGCAAACTATTAATAATAAATCTGATTCGACAAACATAGAAAATAGTTCGGTTAAAAAGATTAAGCCTGATAAATTTACATATGCAGGACAGAGAAGATATACTCTCAATGGAGAACTCCCTAACATTAATACAAAGATTAAACCTGTTACCACTTTAGTTATTGGCGGAATATTCTTTACAACCGCATTGTGGCTTCATATACATCAACAGACTGCCTGGTGGAGCGGGGATAGAAGGAATTTTCATTTCCAGGAGGATTGGGTTTCGGCTATGCAGGTTGATAAAGCCGGTCATGCATTGGGAGGATATACTACTGCATACATAATGAGCGAAGGATTAATTGCCGCAGGTTTTTCATGGGATGATGCGACTTTATGGGGTACCCTTTTTGGAATCGCGTACCAGACTTACGTAGAAACTGAAGACGGATTTGCTAAAGATTGGGGATTTTCACCTTCAGATTGGTATTTTGATACCATAGGACCTATTTTCTTCCTTTCTCAGCATTATGTCCCTGCATTACAGAATATCACTCCAAAATGGCAATTCGTCCCGTCTGAATGGACCGGAAAACCGGTAATAATCAGACCTAGAACTTTTATCGATGATTATAACAGCTCTACCTTCTGGTGGTCGTTAAATGTTTATAATATTCTCCCTGATCATATGAAGAAATACTGGATACCCTGGTTAAATATTGCCATTGGTTATGGTGCAGATGCAATTGACGCTAACCCGGATCCTAATGGTCCGCCTGATCAATATTCGCAAAGAAGGTTTATCATTGGACTTGATTATAACCTTGTAAGATTACTCCCTGATGGAGGCTGGTTCTGGAATTGGGCCAGGCAGTCTTTAAACTTTATTAAATTGCCCGCACCTGCAATTGAATTTTCTCCTTCAGGAACAAGTTTTAAGTTATTATATCCCTTCCGTTTAAATATTGGTTCATTGAAGTTTTAAATGAAAATACATTCAACCAATCTTACATCCGGACAAGTTACCAATCATTCATATTATAATGCGCTCTCACCTACTTCTTCAGTCCGGACACGTATAACTTCTTCCACTGGATATATGAATATTTTACCGTCACCAACTTCACCTGTTTTAGAGTTAGTTATAATAATGGAAATCGCCTGATTCCATTTTATTATCGGGACATACTAATTCAATTTTTAATTTTGGTACAAATTCAATTTTATATTCACTCCCTCTATAAACTTCCGTATGTCCTTTCTGTCTTCCGTAACCCCTTACTTCAGATACTGTAAGGCCGTTAAATCCCTCTTCACGAAGTGCGTTATGAACTGCATCTAATTTATGGGGACGTATAATTGCTTCAACCTTTTTCATAATGAACCTCTTGATTGTTTAGTACATCAATATATATTATTTTTTCCTTACAGCAAATTTTAATCCCGTCCACGTATTATCTATTGAACAGACTTTATAATCAACCAACCCGGCGGCAAGTCCTGCATTTCTAACTATTGTCTGTGATAAATCTGAATCTGTTTGTGAAGATTTTTTAGGATATACTATCCATAGTCCCCCATTTCCTGTATTCTGCTTTATCTGAATCAGCTTTTTTTCCAATTGCTTGACCGAACTTACAAACCAGATAATTAAATCGGGATTATTCATTTTTTTTTGAACGTTAATTCCATCAGGCAATTTTCCAATTATCTGATGGAAATTATCCGGTGAATCAATAACAGCCAATTTCATATTATTTTTTATTCCTAACTTCTTAATTAAAGATACCCCTTCATACCCGGCAAAAACAGAATCCGGAATTACAGGATTATCCATTATTTTATTAAGAGATAAATCTATTATTTTATCAATATCATCCCAGCTGGCATAATTAGCATCTGGAAGAATATTTTTTAATTTAGAGAGCTTTTCCTGCTCTCCATTAGTATATATAATGGGAATATTTCTGGTAGACTTATTTTTACGAAGGAAAATACCAAGATCTCTCCCCTGTGACGGAAGTCTGGATAAATCAATTATGAATATATCCGGATATTGAGGTACAGTCCCTTTCAACTCACCAGGAGAAAACGGGGTTGTATTTATTTCATATTTCTCTTTATTTAATAATAACGCGAGTTCTTTTGCCTCTGCCTGGTTCCAATGAATCAATCTTATATATATCTTGATCATTGATAAATTTGAATCGTAATTATGGAAGGAAGTAGCGCGTGCGGGATTCGAACCCGCGATCTCCGCCTTGAGAGGGCGATGTCCTAAGCCACTAGACGAACGCGCCTATATAAAAAATCAAAACTAAAATTAACGATATCTCATTTCAAGGTCAATCATAAAAGTATAATATGAATTTAAGTGGGTTTCTAAATGATTCCTTTTGATTTTAACCAGTTATAACCTTCGATAGATTTAAAAAATCTCTCTCTCTTCGCTGCTTCTGCTCTTGAGTTATATGTTTCAAAATAATGAAGTTCGTATGGTCTATGCCCTTTTGTATACCTTACTTTTCCTGAATTATGAGTTCTTATTCTTTTTTCAATATCATGAGTATTCCCATAATAATAAGTTTGATCTTTCAAACTTTTCAAAATATAAGTGAAGTACAATAATTTATTTTAAAATTATATTAATATTTATCGTGTGCGGGATTCCTCCGAAGGAGTCCCTATGGGAGAACCCGCGATCTCCGCCTTGAGAGGGCGATGTCCTAAGCCACTAGACGAACGCGCCTATATAAAAAATCAAAACTAAAATTAACGATATCTCATTTCAAGGTCAATCATAAAAGTATAATATGAATTTAAGTGGGTTTCTAAATGATTCCTTTTGATTTTAACCAGTTACTGATAACAAAAATAACTTTACTATCTCAAAATTCAAAGAAAAACAGAAGAATATTAATATCTGAATATTCAACTACTTATGAATCTATCTATTAGAATGTATATTTACCATATGTAAATTTCTATAACAGTATCGTTAAAAGTCCTAAAATCATTTGTGTAACTTTGTGACTTGGAGACTTGGTGGCTAATTGGTTCAGCCTCATAAAATCCATACGAAATAGCGTAGGTTTTAGCACGTTTTTTCACATTTAAGCCCTCTTTTTTCATTAAGCCGATATTTATCCCTTTCCTTTGAGAAATCCCCCTTTAAATCAATTTATTTCAAAAAGCAGGCTGAATATTTATTGTCCCAATTTGAGAAAAACGCCTCTCAACCCCCCATTTTTAAAGATAAAAATTTCCAGTCATATCTAACTATGCCTCATCCTTAGTTTGTCTAAAAATAGGTAGTTGAGAGGCTGTTTTTAAAGAAAAAATCGAAAATTAAAAGACTAGTAGGGACTTAATATATATAAATATTTCATAAAACATCTACAACATTATAACATCAAGTCCAAAATAAATTTTCATTGATAAGAAATGTACAAAAAAGATAAGAAAAATTAGAATTGACTGACCATTATGATGAATAAATAACTAAAAATTTTAATTGTTAATTATTCATTGTAAATTCTTTAGTGGTTGTCCTGTAGGGATTCGAACCCCAACTAAAGGCTCCAGAGACCTCTGTGCTACCGTTACACCACAGGACAATCTATTATTTACAATTCATTTTTATTGTAAATCGTGCAAATTTTAGTTTGAAAAGATACTAAGAATTCTTTTAATTTTCCATTTTCAAATTAAATGTAAATATTCAGATTCCCTGTTATTATCTTACCAGTGGGTTGCTAGACTTCAGCTCTTAAATGCTTCTCAACAATATTAAGCCGGTTTTGAGCTCTTTTCAATGCATTCTCGGCTCTTTCTAAATCTGTCCCCTCTTCCCTGTTTTCCAATCTTTCCTTTGCTCTTTGCTCAGCACCTTTTGCCCGGTCAACATCTATATTTTCAGTAAGTTCAACAGAATCAGCTAATATCAATACATTATTATTTAGTACTTCTATTGTACCTCCCCCTGTAGCATAAAATACAGACTTATTATCCGGAGTCACAACCTTAATCATTCCAATTTCAAATATGCTAATAATCGGAGCATGATTTTTTAGGACCTGAAACCTCCCTTTTACTCCTGGCACTGTAACCGATATAATCTCTCCCTTAAATGAAGGTCCATCAGGTGTTATAATTTCTAAATTTAATTCAGCCATACCAGTTTATTCGAATAAAATTTTAACTAATAAAAAGATCTTAATTATATTTAATGATTAATTAATAGCTATCACTATCCATTCATTCAATCAATCATTCAACAATTCATTTCATACTCTTTGCTTTTTCAATAGCTTCTTCTATAGTTCCTACATACATAAAAGCTGATTCAGGCAAATCATCATGCTTACCGTCAATTATTTCTTTAAATCCTCTGATTGTATCTTCGAGTTTAACATACTTCCCTTTATATCCTGTAAATTGTTCAGCAACAAAGAAAGGCTGGCTGAAAAATCTCTGGATTCTTCTCGCTCTTCTCACAACTGTTTTATCTTCGTCTGAGAGTTCATCCATACCTAAAATATTAATTATATCCTGAAGATCTTTATATTGCTGAAGAATTTCTTTGCAGTTTTTTGCAACATCATAATGTTCATCACCTAAAATACCTGGTTGTAATATTCTTGAAGTTGAATCCAACGGGTCAACAGCAGGATAAATACCTAGCTCGGAAATTTGACGGCTCAAAACGGTTGTGGCATCAAGATGCGCAAAAGCTGCCGCAGGAGCTGGGTCTGTTAAATCATCTGCAGGAACATAAATAGCTTGAACGGATGTGATTGATCCTTTATTTGTTGATGTAATCCTTTCCTGAAGAGCACCCATTTCTGTTGCAAGATTTGGCTGGTAACCAACTGCTGAGGGCATTCGACCTAATAAAGCACTTACTTCGGAACCCGCTTGTGTAAATCTGAAAATATTATCAATGAATAAAAGAACATCTCTTCCTTCATCATCTCTAAAATATTCCGCTACTGTCAAACCAGTTAACCCTACACGTAATCTTGCTCCCGGCGGTTCATTCATCTGGCCGAAAACAAGTGCAGTTTTTTCAAGTACTCCCGATTCCTTCATTTCCAGCCACAAATCATTTCCTTCACGCGTTCTTTCACCAACACCAGCAAATACAGAATACCCGCCATGTTCTTGAGCTATATTATGAATTAGTTCCTGGATGATAACCGTTTTACCGACTCCCGCACCTCCGAAAAGTCCCGTCTTTCCTCCTTTTGAATACGGCTCAATTAGATCTATAACTTTTATACCTGTTTCAAACATCTCACTTTTTGTAGAAAGGTTTTTGAATTTAGGAGATGGTCTGTGGATTGGATAAGTCTTCTCCGCTTTAATTTCACCCAAACCGTCAATAGCCTGCCCGGTAACATTTAATAATCTTCCTAATGTCGAGGGGCCTACCGGAACTGAAATAGGTTTACCCATATCGTAGCATTCCATTCCCCTTACGAGACCATCGGTTGAATCCATTGCAACTGTTCTTACTCTGTCTTCCCCTAAGTGCTGCTCAACCTCCGCTATTAAATTCTCTTCCACACCTTCGGTATTTGTACGCGGAATTCTAATCGCATTATATATCTTCGGCAGATGTCCTTCTTCAAATTCAATATCAATTACCGGTCCGATTACCTGAATAATTTTACCCATTGCTTCACTATGTTCTTCAGCCATTTTGTCCCTTTTTAAAAATAAATCAAAAACAAAATTAAGTATTAGAGGACTTTTTTACAAACATAATTTATTTAGGAAGTTAGGAAGAGAATAAGATACCGATACTATCCCTTTTAAGAATAGTATCGGTTATAAATGTTAGACTAAAAAATTACTTCAAAAGCATCATTTTCTTGATTGCAGTAAAGTTACCGGCTTCTATTTTATAGAAGTAAATACCGCTTGATAACTGTTTATTATTCGTATTGTGAGCATTAAAAGTAATTTTATAACTGCCTGCAGCTTCTTCTCTATTAACTAAAGTCGAGACTTCATTTCCTAAAATATCATACAGCCTTATCACAACTTTACTGTCTACTGGTAAATCATAGCTGATAACTGTAGATGGATTAAACGGATTCGGATAGTTTTGTGCAAGACTGAATGTCTTTGGAACCATTGAAGTAGCTTGTACAACATTGGAATATTTATAGGAACCATTGAAATCAATTTGTTTCAATCTATAATAAAATACACCACCGCTACTGACCTTATCTGAAAATGAATAGCTGTTTTCTTTTACGGCACTGCCGTGTCCTTTTATAAAAGCAACTTTTGTAAAACTTTTACCGTCAATGCTTCTTTGTACTTCAAACCCGGAGTTATTAGTTTCTGTTGCGGTTTTCCAGGATAGAACTACCGCTCCTTGTGAAACTTCCGCAGAAAATGATGTTAGTTCAACTGGAACTACCGGAACCGGTATAAAGTCTGTGATATATCTTGGCAGTATTTGATAACCGTCTATACCGGTTGTAGTATATTGAGACCCGATCCCAATTAAATCAACTGGCCAAGTTGGTTCAGGCGAGTTAAATAATTTCATATCTGCATCAAGATAAACAACTACCGTATCAGTGCCATCTGTTAAGTACAATGTTGAACTACCTGTTGTTGACCAGGTGCCGCTTGCCAATGATAATCCTTTAATTTCAATCAAGTGTGATTCATAATCTTCACCCATTGTTTTAAAGTCTGAAATAGTAGTTACTTCAGGTTTAGGTAATACAGCGTTGCTATCCAGTACGACAACACTTGTATCTGTCAACGGCTGAATTTCAAGCAGTCCGTTAAATGGTGCAATCTTTCCAGTTACCATTATGCTATCACCTAATTTCAAAGCAGGACTCAGTAAACCGGTTTTGAATGTTACTATTCCGCCTGTACCATCCCAGATATAATAAGATCTATTACTTGTCTGGAAATTGGGTGAAATTGTAACACCAGTAATCATGACTGTATCATTTTCCATTTTTCTGGCAGAATCTATAGGGAGAACTTTTGACATAAAATCAGTAATAAATCTTGGTAATAACTGATAACCCCCTACACCACTCGCGGCGAATTGAGATCCAATTCCAATTAAATCAATAGGGAATTTAGGTACCGGATAATTAAAAAGTTTCATGTCGGAATCGAGATAAACATTTACCGTATCTTTACCATCTGTTAAATAAATCGATTTACTACCAGATGTTGGCCATGTACCGCTAAGTAGCCATAAATTTTTAATTTCAACTAAATGTGATTCATAATCTTCACCGTTTGTATTGAAATCAGAAATGCTTACTACTTCCGGTTTGGGTAATTCAGCTCCGCTTCCCAAGACAACAATATCTGTATCACCCGCTGGCTGAATTTCAAGTAATCCGTTAAAAACAACAATTTTGCCCGTTACCATTACCCTGTCACCTACTTTAAGGTCAGGACTGGTTGTACCTGATTTGAATGTTACTAATCCGCCTGTTCCATCCCAGATATAATAAGATCTGTTACTAGTCTGAAAGTTTGGAGAAATTGTAACCCCAATTACTGTGACAGTACTATCTACAGCATTTCTTGCAGAATCAATGGAAATTGTCGGAGATAATGTCTTCCCCATTATCTGTGCATATTGAGTGATCAAATATTTTGAGTTTGAAGAGGATCCATCATACCATGGATAAATCCTGAAATAAAGAGTATCGCCCTCATTAACCTGTGCACTAATATGATAACCAAAATGCTGGACAGAATCCCTGTAAGGCAGAACACCAGTACTTGAAGCATTGAGCATAGTTTTATTTGCAAATGAAGGATCGGTGGAATAATATAAGTTAGCTCTGATATGATCTGTTGTTCCGCTGGCACCAAGATAAATAGAGATAGAATCGGCTATAAACAAATTTCCCATATCCGGTGCTAAAGCGAATTGAATCCACCTGTTATTATTTTGTTTTGTCTCATCTCCCCAGTTAATTTTTGCACCGTTAATATAAGGCGCCCAGCGAATTGCATTTGTCACACCGGAAATAGGACTGTTCGGAATAGATTTTGTGTCAATTATAGCTATAGTGTCAGCATTTTTAACTGTCTGACCGGTCACGCTTCCTACAACTGTTGTAGGTGACAAAGAATCAGCTCCTATAAGATTCCATGTTACCGATGCATCAGTTTGCCCGAACGTTAATGTTGAACAAACTCCTAACATTAAAAAGAAGAACAAAGAAGACTGTACTAACCTTTTTTTCATTAGTTTCTCCTATCTTTTAATTGAAAAATCGTCACAATTATTAATTATATAAGTTAACATCTTACATAATAGATAATTGATGACCTTTTATTTAAGTTTTCTTTAGATTGAAGCAAATTCAGTTAATTAAATTGCAATATAGAAAAACTCAAAATATTATGCCATTTACCGGTTAAGTAAAATAAACTTTTTTTTATAAAACCCCCAAGGTTTTCCTAAACCTTAGAGGTTTGTTAATTTTTATTTCAAAAGCATAAGTTTTTTTGTAGAATAAAATCCAGGCGTTTTAAATACATAGAAATAAACTCCGCTTGCAAGATTACTGCCGTCAACCTTCACATCTGTAATTCCAGCCTGAACTTCCCCTTTGAATAAAGTTTTCACTTTTCTTCCAAGCATATCATAAAGCGAAAGATCAATATTTTCTTTTTTAATTACTTCGAATTTAATTGTTGTAACAGGGTTAAATGGATTAGGATAATTCTGATATAAAGAATATCTCATTTCCTTATCATTTCTACTATTTACAATTCCCGTAGGTACCGTGAAAGCAGTCTTCCCTCCCGCGTCGGTATATCTTGCTTTGAAATCTTGTAAATATAAATTTGCAATCAATGAATCGTCAATTATCAGAGTATTCTCATCGTTATCATTTTCTGCAGCAGAAGACCAGTTATGTGAGCCTGTAATTACTTCTGGACTGCTCTTCGGGTTCAACGCATCAATAACTGCATATTTATCATGCAGTGTAGGAGTGGGGTTTATTAATGCTTCGGAAAAACTTTTAAGTGTATTGAATTCACTTCCGCTCGCACCAATATCATGAATAACACTCCTTATATCTTTAGTACCGGAATTATATTTATTGAATAGAGCACTTTCAATATCATTTCTTGTAAAAACATAAAGTGCCATATAAACAGAATACTCCGCAGAATTGATTGCATCTATAATATGACTTGTAGTATTGTCGGATGGACTGAAGTAAAGCTGAACTTCCCTTCCGCCAATATTAAATGAATGCTGTGTATTATCCGTTTTATTGCTTCCGAATTTTGCTTTTGATGGGTCAGGCTCATCCGTAATGCTTCCCCACATTTCTTCAAATTCAGTTTCATAAGCTTGAGTAATTGCGGGATCATTTATTTCGACTATATTATTTTTCCACTCGAGTTCTGTATTAGTAATGTTCCACGACCCTGTCCATAGCCAATCATTAACTGAGATTGTATCCCTGGCATCAAAAACAAAAAACTTGTTATGCATTATTCCTGGAAGAGATGAAGGACGTTTACTGATTTTTATCCCATTATTTAATAAGGTTTGAATATTATCCTGCGTAGTTCGGCTATCGTATACTACTCTTATTTTCACCCCCCTGTTCTTTGCAACAGTTAAAGCATTTGCAACATCCGGCATTCCTGAGAAACTGTAAACAGCTAAGTCAATAGAATAATTTGAATGGTTTATTCTATCCAGTAACTTTTGCTGAAAATCTGCATTTCCATGAGCTTTATTTCCGCTTAAAGCTAGTGAAGTATCGACAGGAAAATTAAAATAAATATTTATAGTCCCTAATAACGGATTGGTTGAAGCTGTTGTAACCGATTTTAATCCGCTCTCACTGGTTCCAACAGAATTAGTTGAATATACTTTATAATAATAAGTTCCATCAGGTTTTAATCCTGTAACTTTGATCTCATGATCAGTAGTGTCATTATTTATTTGTACGGAATCTATCTCAAGTGATTTTGACAAACCATATTTTATCTTTGTATTCCCTTTTCGGGCAGTTTTGAAATATACCGTAAAAGTAGTGGTATCGATACCAGCAGCAAGAACCGGGCTTAAAATTAATGGTGCACCGTCATTAACAATATCGAAAATGTCTCTTGGAAAGAGCTGATAACCGCTGTTATATGGAGACGAAGATTTATATTGTCCCAGAACTCCGATGATATCGAACTTGCCTAATGGTATTGGAGAATCGACAATTGTTGTAACGTCTTTATCTATTCTAAGCCCTGAGGTTAATGTTCCGGAAGTATCGGCAATATCATAATTCTGCCCGCTGCTCCCACCTGTGAAATTCCCGCTACCTGATATCGAGACATTGTTAATCCTTACAAGTCTCCCTTCATAATCCTCCACTCCATTCCATTGCTGACTTATAATATCAGATATCGAAATTATAACGGGCTGAACTTGATGATCTGATGAAATTACTTTAACATCTGAACTGGAGTTAGGAACCATTTCGGCTAATCCATTATATTGGGTTAGTTCTGCCGTTACAATTACTGAATCTCCAATGTTTACTTTATTTGCAAAACTGCTGCCATAGACAGAAATTCCCCCCGTTTCGTCCTGCATTGTACCGGGTCCGGCATTTCCTAATTGATTTGATGAAGTCACTATACCGGTAATTGTAAAAACCTTCCCCGTATCAATCGGAACTCCATTCGAATCATTTTGCTTGATATCTGCAATAGGTGTTACTGTTTGAGAATAAGAATATGAACTTATCATTATTAAAAGTAACAGAACCAAATTTTTAAAAATCATCGTAAATCTGTAGAAAGTATAAATCTTAAAATTCTATTATTCCCTGAATCAACTACATATAGTATACGGTCAAAGAATGCTACTGCATACGGTTCATTAAATAAAGCTGATCCTCCGAATGACTGTAACTCATCACCTAACGGTGTAAATTTGAATACACTATCTTTTTTAGCATCAGCTATATATATATAACCTGCATCATCAATACATGAACCTTCAGGCTGAATAAATTTATTAGGGCTCATTAAAGCACCTCCGTCCGAAGGAGTGAGCCTTGCTGCATAATCTGCAGAAATAGGAGTAACTATATAAGTGAGCCATTGAGCCTTTAGGCTGTTATTTCCCGTTAATGTTTCTATAAAATCTATATTCTTCCTGTTAAATGAAGTAAGTGAACTTATCTGATTGGCAGAAACTAAACCTGAACTAAGTGGATCAATATTTGGAACTCTTCCTATTAATGTATCCCCTTCACTTCCATTAATTAATTCATTAGGACTGAAGGATAATATTGAATTATCTGGATCAACAAAACTGGAATTTGCCGGACCTGTCCTTGCTACATAAAATGTATTGTTATAAAATACGGTCACTGCAGTATAACGTCTGTCAGGATATTTCAGGTCCATAGGTCTGGGTAATAGCTTTGTCATCGGTGCATTAGCAATCTGATGTCCAGATGAAAACATGTTTAATTTGTATACCGCACCGAATGTTTGAGTTTGTCCGTTTACAACTGTATCCAGTTCGGCACAAACAATTAAATTCAATTTATAGTCTTGCGCTAATGCAACCGGTCTTCTTATTTCTCTTGTCCCCAAAATATTCCCATTCAAATTCATCATTACTATTCTGTCATTATAAGTATCAGCTACATAAATAAAAGGCTCCCTTCCTATTATCATTCCCTGAGGTTTATTGAAACCTGTCCAGGGAGGGTTCAGTTGAACATATACTGTATCACCTGTAACATTCGCATTCCCCTGGCTTGAAGTTAATTTACTGATATCAAATTTATCACCGCAGCCTGGTACAAACGAAAATATTAGAATTACAATAAAAAGAAGGTACAGGTTAACCCCGGAATTTATTCCGGGGTTAAGTGCAAATATTAACTTTGGAAACCGTTTTAACGGTTTTCTTAATTCCCTGTTTATTTTTCTAATATTATTTAATTTCTTCTCCATCAAAGACCTAATATGATTGAAAATCTCTGTGCATTCCCTAATCTTACAAAATTAGAAAATGAATAATCCACCGTACAATAAGCAATTCGAATCGGTATATTTACTCCAAAACCGAATGAGTAATTCTGCTCATCAGTATTGAATTTATATCCACCTCTTATATATACTATATTTTTCCAGCTATACTCTAATCCAGTAGCAACATTTTCCTTATTATCATTCGGATGATTCAACTGGATTGATGTAGTAAATTTATTATCTTCGTTTTGATATGGTTCAAATGCAAAGCCGATTCTGAAAATTGTTGGAGGGGAAAAAGATTGCCAATCGGATTTTTCTCTCTTTCCAATTAAAACAACTTTACCGTCAGGGGCCAGTTGATTGCCGAAATTGGAAACCGCAACTGCAAATCTTGTCGTTCCCAATCCCGTCCAATAATATGTCCCCAGATCAATCATAACACCTCTCATTTTTAATTTATCAAGGGTTTCTTCAATGTATCTTACAGTCCCTCCAAAGCTGAATTTATCTGTCATCCTTCTGGAATAGGTAACTGCCAGAGCAATATCCCCGTAACTGAAATATTCACCTGTGCCAAAAGGAGCAAATTCTGTTGTAACAGGCATATCTTTGGTTGAGAGCGATGTAAATGCAACCCCAACAGCATTAGTAGCATCAAAATGATAAACCGCTCCTAAGAAATCGTGATAAATATCCACTACCCACTGATTGTGTGAGAACATAACCTGATCTTGATCAAACTGTACTAGCCCGGCTGGGTTCCAGTATAATGCTGATGCATCATTTGCTATAGCAACAAAAGATTCACCTAATGCGGTAGCTCTGCTTCCTACTCCTATTTTCAAAAATTGTGCAGTTGAAATTCCGGCTCTCTGACCCCCTAAATTTGGAAATAATTGCGCCTTTATATCAATAAATGCTGTTAATAAAATTATTGCAAGTAATATTTTTTTCATTCTTAAAACTTTAAACTGAGACCAAATTTTATATTTCTTCTGGTTAAATACCTTGATGGATCAAAAGGATATGGCGATATCGGTAACTGCAGATCAGGATAATTAGGATCATTCCATGAATAAGGTACAGGATCACCGCTCTCGTATGCTTTCCCTGTAACAGGATTAATAATCGCCGAATTCTTTGAATCCAATAAATTATTAATCTCTATAACTAATGATAGATCTAGACTTCCAACAGGGATATATTTCTCAAAATTCAAATCAATCCAAAACCAATTTTGACCAACATCGGTATAAAGATCTGTTGTTGAACCTATATATACTGGCCTTCCCTGTCCATCATAACCGGTAAAATATGCAGGAGTATATCTTTTACCCGATTCAAAAAAGAACCGTATATAAAGGTTGTAATCGTCAAGTATTCCGTTTCCGAAGCCGAATAATGCGTTATCTTTTGCAACATAAAAATTTGTAGTTAAAGAAGCCGTTACCGGTCTGTCCCAGGGCATGAATTTTTCTTTGACAGATTCATTTATATCTCCCTGTAAAACCAGTGCCCCTTCGGAAGCAGAAGAACTTTTTCCGGTTACAATTGCATAAGTTGCCGAAGCAGAACAATTAAACCAATTTCCTATTCTCTTCTTAAATTCTACTTCTATTCCACGTGAACGTGCATAATCGGAGTTTACATAGGTAATAAAATTTTTAGTTATAAATCTTGCCGATGCTATTTTTGCCGTCCTGGTATTTATATAATCAAATATATCCTTATAATATGCAGTTACCGTTAATACATCATTTGGAGTAAATTGAGTTTTAAGTCCAAGTTCATACGCTACTGTGGTTTCTGGATTCAAGTCCGGGTTGCCAAACTGCTGGAATGACGATTGCGCGTTAAGCGGGTTTAATTTTGCATAAACAAACTGCGGTCTCGGCCATTTACTGAAATGTCCGTATGAGAAAAATAATGTCTGGTTATTTGTTACCGGGTGTGATATCCCAAGACGCGGACTAAGTCTCGCCTTAAATCTTCTTCCTCCAAACCATCCGAAAGTATCATTTTTGTAATCTTCCCGTGTCTGATCCGGAATAGTAACTACATCCGGATTATTTACAGCGTCATCTACGTATTTACCCGGAAACCAGTAATCAAGACGTAAACCAAAATTCAAAATCATTCCGCTGAAGTTTATATTATCCTGTGCATAAAATGCACCTAAAGCTGGATAAACTTTATATATATCATTATTTAACCCCAGTTCACCTACCCAGGGTTGATAAATATCTATCAATTGCATTTCCTGGAATCGCGTTTCAAAACCGGCTTTGAATTTATTCCTTTCATCAAAGAAGCTTGTTATATCACCTTTTAATGAGAATTCATCTACGTAATGATCATGCCATGTATATGGATTCCCGAGATCCCAAAAACCATCTCCCGGGATTACACCAATTGTATCATGTCCCAGATTATAATACTGCACTGGGATATTGGGTATATCTTTGGGTTGAACATATTCATTCCAGTTTCTGCCGTTGGCGTCAACCCGCAGATTAGTATATAAATGTCCGAATGTTAACTCATAGTACGTCTTTGCACTTAAGGTATGCGTAATGCTTAACGAATTGAACTTGGTATCATGTGTAAAAACATTAGCATTTGATAGAATGTTCTGAAATTCATATTGATAACCTGGACTCGGTTCAACAAATTCCAGGTTTGTTTGAAGTGCTCCTGTATTCTGGCTTATAGATACTGATTGATTAAAAGAATATGTGATTTTTAATAATGATGAAGGCTTATATGTAATCTTCCCGAGCCAGTTCCAGTCATTGCTTGCTTCCGGCGAAAACCTGGTGCCGTAAAATGTGGATGAATAAATCCTTCCTGCAGTCGGTTTATAATAGCCCTGAGTTATTCCATCCGATAATCCCATATAAAAATTACCAAAGAAATAAATCTTTCCCGGAATTTGTATTCCTAATTTTGGTAAAATAAATGATGTTATCGGTTCCTCCCCTCCAAGATCCATTTCAAGTATTCTACTATTAAAAACATGTGAAGAAGACCTGTTTCCCAGATTATCTGTTTTGTATGATATATAGCCGCTGTATTTATCCCCCCCCTCTTTTGTTTTTACATTTACAACACCTGATGTTGCCTGACCGTATTCCGCGTTAAAACCCCCTGTAATTACATCAACTTCTTCTATTGCATTTGCACTTAGCTGTAATCCGAATCCGGTACCCGCTAAGGGATCCTGGACAGACACACCATTAAGAAGAAATGCATTTTCATAAGTTCTTCCACCGCGAATATGAATTTCATTATCCTCCTTAACAATCCCTGCCTGCTGTGCAACAACATCCGAAACATTCTCAACAAGTGCATTTTTAATATCCCCGGAAGAAATAGTTGTTTTACTTTGTGTCTCTTCAACATCAAGTAATGGTTTTGAACCAACAACAATAACATCATGATCCAATGTTAATGCCGATTCATTCATTTTAACATTTAATTCACTGGTTCTCCCGGCTTCTATCTTAAATCCTGTATATTCAACAGTCTTATACCCGATAAATGAAACCTTTATATCATAATTTCCCGGAGTAATATTATCAATAGTAAATCTTCCGTTAACATCGGAAGCGGCACCGTAATAAGTCCCTTTTATAACAATATTAACTCCTATTAAAGGTTCATTCGTTGCTCCGTCTATGATATTGCCGGTAAGCTTCCCGTTATTCTGGCTAAAGAGTTTTCCACTCAATAAAATAGTAAAAATAATAATTAGAATATTTTTCATCATTGCGTCATTCCGAAATCTTGAAAGAATACTTTTTCAAGTAATCTTTTAACATTAGCATTTCCCCCGTTCGCTTTATTTAATGGAACACCTATAAAAAATAATTTCTTTTCCAGATCTGTAAATCCGATGTATCCCTTTAATTCATTATCCGGAAAGTAATATATCGGAACTCCTCCCAAAGGATTTAAAAAGAAGGATTTGCTTCTGAATATCGTAGATGTTAATACTAAATTTGGGTATTCCGGCTCGGTATTATCGGAAGATATTTTTGTCCCTCCCAGTAATGTATTCCTGGAATCACCTGAGTCCGCTCTTATTGGTAAAAAACTCTGTAATACCGCAAGATCAACAGTCTGGGGGAACTGCATGGAAAAAGCTATTTTCCCCCCTCCGTCAATAAATTTTTGTGTCGAAGCGCTTAATAAATCCAGCGAAGGTCCGTTATCGGTATACCAGAATACATATTTGAACAGTTTTAATGTAAGTAAAAATGTTACATTCAGATAAGGTGGCGTTTGATTACGAAAATCATAAATATCATATTTATTTCTTAAGTTAAGACTATCATTAAATATTTTAGAATAAAATGAAGACGCATCATCTTGGGTAGAATAATCATCTACTATTACAAAATCTCCTTTCGGCTTTTTTACATACCATGTCTTTCCCTCTTCTGGTAAAGAAATAAAATTTGATTTAGCACCTGAAATATCTTCTGCCTGAATAAAAAATTTATTGCTGCCGTTTAGTACAAGTCCTGGTAATTTTTGTTTTGCAATGTTTGATTCAAGCCCTCCTATCAGAATATCCATTGAAGCTGGAGATGTAGAGAAATTATTGGTTCTTATTGAAATGTTCCTAACACTTCCGTCAAGGGATACAACATTATCAGGATTCGTAGTATCATTTAAAACAATATTTATTTTTAGAATTGTCCCATCTCCGTCAATATCACTTGCATTCCATCCGAAAGACATTGCCGGGAAAGATGTATCCGGTAAAACACTCAATTGATCCCACTTAACCTCTGGTGCTGAATTTTTAATCGGGAAATCTATCGATGCAGGATTCGGATCAATTAAACCAATGTCTGTAAAACTTTCTCCTTGATCCCGGATACCATTACCGTTTTTATCTATAAATGGTTCTGGTCCGTAATCAATACCATTTTGGACTATATCATCGTCATAAACTCCGTTTCCCCCATCATCTACAGCGGATACCTGGAATATGTAATTGGTATCCTTTGCTCCTATTTGCAATGCAAAAAGACTATCATTTGAAGAAGTAAACGCCCAGTTTTTTCCATCCCATGAAAAATAATAGCCGATAACAAACCCATCAGGATCATCACCCCACCAGTGTATACTTATTTTACTTGGCTGACTGCTGATCGAAGAATCAGGGTAAAGAAATAAACCTGTATGCGGAGGCTGATTACCTGCAGGGTTATCTACTACATCCTTCACACAAGATGAAATAAAAAAAACAAATGAAAGAATGAAAATTATTTTTATTACTCTAAACATATTTTATTTATCACTAAACCTCCGGCGTTTACAAAACCCCGGAGGTTTTTTTTATAAATTACTTAATCAGCACTTCCCAATGCTATCCCTAAAAAATCTGTGTAAATCTGCGAAAATCTATGTCTGAAATCCGTGTCTTATTTTAATAGCATCATCTTTTTAACTTGATTATAATCACCTGCCCTTAAGCTGTAGAAATAAATTCCTGAGCTTAAGTTGCTTGCATCAAATCTAATACTATAACTACCCGGTGATTTCTCTCCGTTAACCAAAGTCTTTACTTCCTGTCCGAGTATATTAAATATCTTCAAAGTAACTATACTCTCCTTAGGAATTGAATAATTGATAGTCGTTGAAGGATTAAACGGATTCGGATAATTTTGATCAAGTTTATATGAAACCGGTAAATTCGATGCTCCCGTCGTTTACAGCAAGAGGTCCCATGTATCCTTCAAAATCATCATTTTGTCTGGGTACGATTTTATAGTAACTGTGCGAATAGAAAAGTATACCTTTTATTTCAGAAAATGTTGAATTTAATTTTACATAAATATTTGAAGGATTTTTTGCTAATGTTGAATCCCAATCATTATTATAGTTATGATTACCATCCTGGAATTCGATCCTGGCATCGCCTGAACCATCATTTATCATACTTTCACCAAAGTTGTATGAATTAGCACCCGGATCACCATCAGCATTTTCATCTGTTACTGTAACATTTTTATAATCAACCAATACACTTTCCCATTTCTCTGCACTTACTACCGCACCGGTTGAATCTCCAATATCTCCTGTTTGCAAATCCACCGGATCAGGTAATGGATTATTGCTTGAATTTACTGTTATGGATTTTAAGGAATCTATTGAAGTTACACTGAAATTTTCTGTAATTCTGCCTGTTAAAGTTACATTGTCCCCTCTTTTAAACTTCAACACATCAGCTCCGTTTATTCCTAAATATCCAATCATAATTCCGGTCCATGGACCTTTGCCATCCTGCATATATACCCGTAATGGTGTTCCGCTTCCGAATCCCGGAATATCTGAAGTATCTGCTGTAACAACTCCCGTAAGTGTTACATAATATCCGTTAAATGAACTGAAGCCTCCTCCAAGCGGACTGTATTGCACATCCCGGATTGTTAATGTGCCGTCCAATACCTGGTAAAAATAATTTCCTTTTACTGTATCACTCGGATTGTGACTTGATAATCCAAGATTATCATCTGCTGTGAAATAATAATCTACTAATGTAGAATCTGTACTTATCCCATTAATTACTGCAGTATAAATAGTGGTATCGGAAGATTTTGTCATTGGAACAGTAACTCTGTCTTGATCACCGATTTTATAATGCAATTGAACTCCTGTAACATTACCGCTTCCGCCGGTAACTTTTGCTGAAATAGTCACGTCATCATTTGCTTTTACTTGAATAGGATCTCTCGTTATATTTGAAATAGTCGGAGGTGTGAGTGTAATAGTTACATCCTCAGGATAAATCGGAAGGATCTCGTATGTATCTGAAAATATAGTTAAAATCCCTTTTATAGAATTGATGGGAGTACCATCCTGTGGTGGCTGATACGTAGAACCCGGTACTTTATTTGCATCTGTCCTGAAATATCTTGATTGGGGATATGCAATAATATAATTCCCCTGATTATCATTGATTCTGAAAGAACCTACCGATGGACTTCTATCACTTGAAACCACATTTTCCAATTCTACATACATACCCGAATATTTGTAGTATTCTTTATTGGTTACTCCATTACTAGTTAAATCTGTCATTTCTAATTTTATTGGAGCAGGCCGTTTTGTTAAGTGTTTAATTATATTTACCGGTGTTACTGGATTTAGTAGCAGCATTAATTCGTTAGTTTGATTATATGTGGTTACAACTGCGGTCATTTCAACTACATCTGCAGAATCAACTAAATCAAAAAATGTATTTTGATTATCACCGGAAGTATCATTCTGCAATACGTTTACCCCTGCCCACTCCTGAGCCTGTGAAGATGTATCCTGAATATAAGTGCCCCAGCGTCCGCCATAATACATAGTTGGAGTTCTATTCGTAACAGCATCGATAACTGGTTTGATCATTACTACCCCTACAACCCTAACTGTATCTCCGGTGAGTGCAGAGGGTGCAAAACCATTTTTTGCAACCGAATCTATATATTGAATATCATGAATTGAAACTAATGGATAATTTGACTGGGCCATTGTCATACTAAAACTTATTGCTAATAAAATTAGCAGTAACCTAAGTTTCATAATGTTTCCTTTCTCATTTAATTATTAAAAATTTTCCTCTTTTTATATCGCCGTTATTAGAATTCTTAACCGTGTATAAATATAATCCTGTTGCTATTGCCTGATCATTATCCGACAAAAGATCCCATGCATCTTCTCCCCCTGTCATTATCTGGTTTCCGCTGCTTGCATAAGTTTGAAACCATTTCAAATTCGAACCGTTATTACCTTGATGATGCTGGATTCTTTTTACTATATCTCCGGATAATGTATAAATAGTAATTTCACATTCTGAAGGCAGATTGTAAAAATATATTTTCCTTAATCGCTCTGTGCTTCCATCCCAATACGCATTCCCGTAATACGGATTCGGATATACACCAACTTCAGCTGTATCTTTGTCGTTTGGTAATGTACCCGGTAGGATTCTGTTCATTGAAGCAATTGGATTTGATTCAAGGCTTTCCAGATTATTTTCAGGATCACCTTTATCAAATGCTGTTACGGAAAACAAATATTGCCAGCCGTTTAATAGATTATTTATCTCAAATCTGTAATAATATTTTGTTGTATCCCCTGGAAATGTCTTAGGTTCTTTCAATACAACTTTTGAAAAACCTGTATTGAACCCGTAAGAGTTCCCTGTGCTGTCAAATTGAGCCAGCATCACAAGTGATGAACGGGCATCTTCTGCAAGATTAAGATCGAATCCTGCTTCGGTTCTATATACTCTGTAACCTTCAAAGTCCTTTTTACCTGAAATTGGATCAACTGAAGATTCGGCTCGCTTATCCCAGTAAATACTAACTTCCTGATTTCCTGGAACAACTTTTATATTCGGTGTACTTGGAGGAGCTGGTAAAATATAACGCGTTATTTTTCCGTTTGCATCTAGATCCTCTCCGGGATCTAATCTTCCGTTTCTATTTCTGTCTTCACCAAAATATGCCCTTAACGCCCATTCTGCATTAGAATATAAATTTAGTTTTTGCGCTTTCGTATCTAAGCCAGCTGGATCTGATCCGTATTTTTTTGCACATACGATTGCAAAAACTACATTTAATGAATCACCGGGAGCTATCTTCCTGAAAGGACCGTTAGTTAATAATTCTGATCTATTCGATGGAACTCTTAAAGCATTTGGATCAATACCATTATTGTATCTGTTAGTCCCTCCGAAAAATCCCTGCATCTTTCTATATCGGTCAACGTCTATAGTTGGAGAAAAGAAATTAGGATCAGCTGTATTTTTATACTGCCAGCTTACAAAATTTACCGAAGTTAAAGAGTCTCCGTTAACAAATACAATACTATCAAGAGTTGGTGTCGAACCAAGATATTGTATCCCTATATAGCTATTAGTATATCCTACATCACCAGTTGCATCATATGTATAAGCTATCCTCATTGAATCGCTGTATCCTTCTCCTCCTTTATCAAAGAACGGAGCTCCTATTCGAGGTGATGTAATTTTTGTATTCCTGACTACAGCATCAGTCCATAAACCGACATATATACTATCAATATATTTTTTGCTTACATTCTTAATTGTATAATTCATTATTACAAAAAAATCTGCGAAAGGATAATTCCATGCATAGCATTCCTGGTGGACTGCTATGCCAAGAGGGTTATGATCCTGAATTGATTCCCCATTCGATAATACAAGATTAGTATCAACATAATCCATCAAAAAATCCTGGTGGGAAATTGCATCGGGATTATAATATCGGGAGTCCAGAAGGGAGGATCTTTCAATAATTTTACTCCCCGGTGAATTTGTAAATTCAAATCCCCCGCCCCGTGTAGATACAGATGATGCATCTACCGAACCGGTAGTTACAAATGGTCCAAGCCTGTTATGACCTAATGAATCACTGCTTATGAAACCTCCTATCCAAACACTGCCGTCAAATATATGCTCTATTCCGCTTCCGAGAGGATATTCACAGCTCGGCTGTTGAGGCCATAACGCGAATCCATTTCCATACATACCGAAATTTGTTACTGTTAATCCAATATTACCTACATTGGTATATTTTGAATTATCATCATCGGTCGTTTTATTTAATTTATTCCCATCTCCTGCATAAATAAATAATATAGAAGATAAACTGAATAGGATAAAAAGAAATCTGAATCTCATCAAAAAAGTATAATTTAATCGATAATGGTTTTTACCTTTTAATTCAAACAAAATGATATTTTTGTATCATTTTATCATTAATTATTTATTGTGTTTTTATTCTAATATCCACAGAGCAGCTTCTCAAAATCCCCTTAACACTCTAACTCTTTATAATGATATTAATGTAAAATTGATCTAAAACACACAAACCAAGATAATACAGTTTCATTTAAAAAAAAATATTTTCATGTTAACTTTTCATTAAAAAATATTTATATCAATAAATAAAAAGGGTTCTTGTAAAGTAACAACTCTTATAGATAAGAATTTCTACAAAAATTACTTCTAACCAAAACTGATAATTAATTTGTCATAGAAGGATGTTATCTTTAGAGCCTGTGTGAATATCATTAACCAACAGTTTTAACTGTTGGAATGGTGCAGAAACAAAACATTCAAGAACCTTTTAACGATTTTAATGAGTTTTCACACAGCCTCTTTAATCCGTAGTATTCCCCTTAACAACAATAAATGATCAATGAATGTCTATGAATGATTATCAAATAACTGGATGCATACACTACTCCAACATTCCATTACTCCTCCACTTAATGACAACCGAATGACTATAGAATGACCATTGAATAACAATCGAATGACAATTTAAAACAATGCTCTCGCATGCCTATCCGCATGATAAGAACTCCTTACCAAAGGAGACGATTCTACAATCTTAAAACCCATTTTTAATCCTTCTTCCTTAAACATATTAAATTCCTCAGGTGTAACAAAACGATCCACTGGAAGATGATTCTTTGTAGGCTGCAGATATTGTCCGATAGTGAGAATATCGCACCCATGTTCAACCAGATCATGCATTAGTTCAATTATTTCATCACTCTTTTCTCCTATTCCAACCATTATCCCGCTTTTAGTTTTTAAATACCTGCTCTTTAAACCATCGAACTAATTTCAAGCTTCTGTTATACTTTGCCTGGGGTCTTACTACTGTATATAATCTAGGAACCGTTTCTAAGTTATGATTTAATATATCAGGAGGATTTTTCATAATAGTATAATAAGCTTCTTCATCCCCCCTGAAATCAGGTATTAAAATTTCAATCGTTGTATCAGCCATTTTTTCCCTAATCAGCCTTATAGTTTCCGCAAATATAGATGCACCCCCGTCTTTAAGCTCATCCCTGTTTACTGAAGTAATAACGACATGCCTTAAATTTAATTCCTTAACAGTATCAGCAACCCTGGCCGGTTCATCTAAATCAAGCTCATTAGGCATTCCAACCTTTACATTACAAAATCCGCAGCTTCTTGTACAAGTATCTCCTAAGATCATAAAAGTTGCACTTCTATTATTCCAGCATTCAGCCATATTAGGACATCGGGCTTCTTCACAAACAGTATGCAGCTTCTGCCTCCTCATCAAGTTCCGGACATCATTATAATTATCCCCGCTCGGTAATTTAACCTTCAACCATTCAGGCCTTTTACCCAAAGGAACCCTATTCTGTTCTGCTTCTTCTTTAAATGATTTTTGAAACTGATTTATTACCGCCATATTCCTCCATTATTCCAAAATTTCAATATTTCATCTAACCTTCTACTAATGACAACAGAATGACATTCCACCACTACTCCAAACTCCATTCTTCCATCACTCCACCACTCCATTACTCCAATATTCCACATTCCTCCTCATATCAAATTCCCTTCAAACCGCTCCAATTCATCTTTCACATATTTCAAGAATCTCCCCCCCAGCATCCCATCCACCAACCTGTGGTCATGGGATAATGTCAGCGCCATAACCGGTTTTATTGCAATTGTATCCATTCCGTCAACTTCAACCACAACCGGTTTTTTCTCTACAGCTCCGACACCCAGAATAGCAACTTCAGGCTGATTAATTATAGGTGTTCCGAAGATAGTCCCAAATACTCCGTAATTAGTAATGGTAAAAGTACCATTTGATATTTCGTCTGGAGAAAGCTTCTTATTTCTTGCCCTGCCTGCAATGTCATTTATTGCTTTTGCCAATCCGATAATATTTTTTTCCCCCGCTCCTTTAATATTCGGCACTATTAACCCTGTTGGTTCAATCGCAACTGCAATTCCCAGATTAATAAATTTCTTTTTAATAATTGTTGAACCTTCAACACTTGAATTTACCAGCGGAAATTCTCTTAATGCTCTCACTGCCGCATGGGCTATAAAAGCCATATAAGTCAACTTTACATTCTCTTTTTTGATGTATTCTTCTTTATGCTTCTTTAAAAAATTATAAATTTTTGTCATATCCACTTCAAGCATTGCAGAAACATGCACGGAAGTATCTCGACTTCTGATCATATGCTGCATAATTTTCTGCCGTATATTATCCATTTCAACCTTCTGAACTTCATCGGATGTATAAGAAGGTTCCATTTGCGATGCAATTTCGGCAAAAGATTTTTTAGCTTCCTTGGATACCTCTCGCTCAGGTTCCTTTTCTATCTTCGTCTCCGGCATCTTTCTATTTTCTAAATAAGCTAGAATATCTTTCTTAGTGACTCTTCCTTCAAGACCGCTCCCATCAATCTTCTCGAGTTCATTATATGTTACATTTTCTTTCTGAGCAATATTCATTACAAGAGGTGAATAAAATCTTGAAGTATCTTTTTTCTCTTTAGCTTCTGTTTCAAGAGAAGAGGTCTTGGAATAAGCAAAATTATCATGCATGGATGCCTGTTCTTCTTTCTTAACTTCAGTTTTGAACGGTTTCTCAGTCTTTTCAGCTTGAGTTTTAGGTTTACTTTCACCTGATGATATCTTTGCCACTATAGTACCAACTTCAACAGTTTCCTGTTCTCCAACCAATATCTCCGCAACAATCCCATCAACTGGAGAAGGAACTTCCGTATCAACTTTATCAGTGCTTATTTCAAAAAATGTCTCATCTTTTCTAACCTTTTCGCCTGCCTTTTTGTACCATTTAATTATGGTCCCTTCCATAACCGATTCCCCCATTTTCGGCATAATTACTTCTGTA
This sequence comes from uncultured Ignavibacteriales bacterium, assembly GCA_963848195.1. GTDB lineage: Bacteria > Bacteroidota > Ignavibacteria > Ignavibacteriales > Ignavibacteriaceae > CAVQBP01. Next base: position 485,969 of record CAWKCY010000009.1, read on the forward strand.
ATTTCTCCGGCAGCAGAGGTTTCGGCTATAGATACCTTTGTTCTTTCTTCATCAGGGACTTTTGCAACCCTTTCTTCCTCCACTTTTTCTTCCTTAGGCTCTGCTTTTTCCTTTTCCTCTTTCTTTAATTCTTCATCCTTTGTTTCGATCTCTTTTTCTTCCGGTTTATTTTTTGCCTCACCATTGGATTCAATTACAGCTACCACCGATCCAACCTCTACCGTATCCCCCTCATTGGCTTTTATTTCAGACAAAATTCCGTCTGCTGGAGAAGGAATTTCAGTATCAACCTTATCGGTACTTATTTCAAAAATTATCTCATCTCTTTTAACTTTATCCCCCCTCTTCTTATGCCATTTAATTATAGTGCCCTCACTGACACTTTCACCCATTTTCGGCATTATTACATCCATTTTTATATACTCCTTATTTAAAGGCTAAAACTTGAATAATAATCTTGTAATCTTGCAATTTTGTAATTTTTTAATAAATAACCAGTTCCTTAATTCCATCATAAATCTTCTTCCTATTCGGCAGTATCGAATTTTCCAGTATCGGAGAATATGGAATATGCGAATCTTTTGCTGCTACCCTCCTCACAGGTCCGTCAAGATACTGAAAACAATTATCTGCAATCCTTGAAGCAATCTCGGCTCCAAACCCTGCTGTCAAAGTATCTTCATGTATAACAATAGCTTTATTTGTTTTCTTTACTGAATTAAAGATTGTTTCATCGTCAAGCGGAATAATCGTCCTTATATCAATTACTTCAACGGAATATCCCTCATCCTCCAGTTTCTTTGCCGCATTAACCGAATCCCACATCGAAACTCCATATGAAACAACTGTAATATCATTCCCTTCTTTAACTATTTTCGCTTTACCGAATGGAATTAAATATTCATCATCGGGTTCCGGTGCTATTGCAAAACTTTGTCGGTATAGTCCTTTGTGCTCACAAAATAGAACCGGATCATTAATCCTGCATGCTGTTTTTAATAATCCTTTTGCATCCGCTGCATTTGACGGATAAGCAATATATAATCCCGGTATATGTGCAAAAATTGATTCAATGTTTTGACTGTGATATAATCCGCCATGTATGTAACCTCCAACTGCTACCCTTACAACAACTGGAGCTGACCAGTTATTATTCGATCTGTACCGGATTGTACTTAATTCACTTTTTAACTGCATAAATCCTGGCCAGATATAGTCGCCAAACTGGATTTCTACTACCGGCTTTAACCCTGTCAACGCCATTCCTACAGCAACACCGGTAATACTCGCTTCCGCAAGGGGAGAATTAAAAACTCTGTCTTCACCGAATTGTTTTGACAAACCTTTAGTTGCAGTAAAGACTCCGCCTTTGCTGTCTGCAATGTCTTCACCGAAAACGTAGATCTTATCATTCCTTTCCATCTCTTCCCTAAGGGCATGGTTAATTGCGTCAACCATTACTATTTTATTCCCTGAAGGTTTCTTTTTTTCATATTCCAGCTTTTCTTTAAAACCGCTTTCATCAAATACAAATCTGTCCGCCGATTCAAAATCAGGATCTTCCGCTTTCAATGCATCATCTGCTGTATCATTTATTTCATCAATTATCCCCTGTTTTATTTCATCAAATTCATCTTTGGTTATTATTTTGTTATTTATGAGAAGCTTTTTAAATTTTTCTATAGGACATCTTTTTAGGTCATCCTGGAGTTCTTCAGGTGCCCTGTACTTTTTTTGATCATCCGAAGAGGAATGCGATAGAAGTCTTACAACTTCAGCCTCAATCAGCGCCGGACCATTACCTCTTCTAATATAATCTACTGCTTCCTTAACTTTATTATACGATTCAAAGAAATCAGTTCCGTCAATTTTTATCCTATGTAGATTTTCATATCCCCCCATCATTTCGGAAACAGAATTCCCTTTCCCACCGCTTTGCTGTGTTACCGGTACTGATATTGCATATTTATTATTTTCAATAACAAATAGAACCGGTAACTTTTCACGGCTCGCCCAATTTACTGCTTCATGGAATTCCCCCTGACTGGTTGTACCTTCACCGCTGCTTACATATGCTATCCCCTCAGCTTTTCTTTTTCTTATTGAAAGCGCACAACCTACTGCATTTAAAAACTGTGTACCCGTTGGGCTTGATTGTGCCGGTAAATTTATTTTTGATGAACCCCAATGACACGAAAGCTGCCTTCCTCCTCCCGAAGGATCATCTCCTTTTGCAAAGCATTGAAGAAAAAAATCTTTTGGTGTAAATCCTACTGAAAGTACCAGAGCAATATCTCTGTAATAAGGAAATAACCAGTCCTTTTCCGGATCCAGCATCATACCTGTAACTGTCTGTACAGCTTCATGCCCTGCTCCGGCTATATGGAAAAAAGTTTTACCCTGCCTTAACAGATTCATAGCCTTATTATCAATTGTCCTTGCTGTAAGCATATTTTTAAGAGAATTCAGCAAAACACTTTTACTCAAACCATTTAAATTAACCTTAGATGTTTCACTGGAACCGTTTCTGTCTTTATCGTTATCCGGTTTATCATAACCATTTTTTGCTTTTGTTAAAATGTCACCTGCCGAATTTCTTTTTGCCATTATAATCCTTTCATTTTAACTGCCCGCCATATTTAATTGAATTTAAGCAACCAATGTCATTCTGAACGAAGTGAAGAATCTCACAATTTAAATTTCCGTACAATTTGAATAATTCACTAATCCTTTAATTATACGTAAGATTCTTTTGTATAAATTGAGCTAATAATTCTTCTTTTGGAAAAACTGAGAAATTATTGTAATCAAATACCTCAACGAAATTTCTTAATAGAATTTCTTTAACTTCACTAATAGAAACAATTCTTGATAATTCTTTTTTTAATGAAGTTACCTCTTTATCGACAATTCCACAAGGTATTATTCCTGTAAATAATGATAGATCTGTGTTCACATTAAAAGCAAATCCGTGCATTGTAATCCATCTGCTTATTTTCACTCCGATTGCTGCTATTTTTCTATCTTCAATCCATACTCCGGTATACTTCGGATCACGAATTCCGCCTATTCCGTAATTACTGCATGTTCTAATAATCACTTCCTCCAGTGCCCTCAAATATTTATGAGTATCATTCTTCCAATCATTCAAATCGATAATCGGATAACCGACAATCTGTCCGGGTCCATGATAAGTTATATCTCCCCCCCTGTCAATATTATAAACAGAAATATTCTTCTCATCCAAATATTTTTTAGAGCCTACCAGATTCTTTTCATCAGCCACTTTACCCAGCGTATAAGTATGCGGATGCTCCAATAAAAAAATAATATCCGGAATCTTCTTTTGAACCCTAAGCTCAAAAGTAAACCTCTGCAAATCCCAGGCCTCCTTATAATCAATCAACCCCAAATCACAATATGTTAAGACTCTATTATTCAAAATGCCTTATTTATTAGTTCTACAAAATTAAATTTATTTAATCATAGTCATTGGAATGATGGAGTAATGGAATACTCATATAAGCTGTTTGGGACTCATGGATTTTTTTATCCCACGAACCGTCATTTTGTCTGGATTGAAGAGATTTGACCAATGCAAGCATTTTATTTTCAAGTTCATAATGCTTGATATCGAATTCTTCAAATTCTTTTTCAGATAACATTTTTACCTGTTCTAACCCTACTATCCTAGTCAATAATTCTCCTGCTGACCCTAATGCAACATTTCAAAAAGTATAAATACTCATTTAATGATCTTCGACAATATCCTTCAGCAATATTTGAAGATATAGATTGTGCGGAATCTAAAATCTGGGACTTTAATTTTATATCGATTCTAGGAATTTTAATTAAATGATTGAAACAAAAATCAAAGAGTTCAATCCCAAGATTCCAAACATCTAATTTCATATACCCTCAATTTAAATTCCTTCTCCGAGTATATTCTTTCATATATTGGCCCTCTTTTTTAATTAAAAATAAAATTGCTCCATCTTCCACCACTCCATTTATCCCCCATTCCACCACTCCATTATTCCAACATTCCAACATTCCATCACCCCACTACTCCATCATTCCATTATTCCATCATTCCACTACTCCATCACTCCATCCCCCATCTCAAATATGCACCGCCTGATCATAAACCGCCCCCGCCGCCTCCATCAAAGCTTCCGATAACGTCGGATGTGCATGTACCGTTTTCAGTATCGATTCCGCTGTCGCTTCCAACGATTTAGCCAGACCGACTTCTGCAATTAATTCCGTTGCTTCAGCTCCTATAATATGGGCACCTAAAATTTCGCCGTATTTAGCATCAACAACATATTTTACAAATCCATCCCTTTCTCCCACTGCAAAAGCTTTACCGCTTGCCATAAAAGGAAACTTACCTATTTTAACATCGTACCCTGCATCTTTAGCTTTTTGTTCCGTTAATCCAACACTTGCAACCTGAGGCTGACAGTAAGTACAGCCCGGGATATTCTCATATATTATATCAGGAGGGCTTAAACCTTTTATTTTTTCTACACAATGGATTCCTTCTGCTGATGCCACATGTGCAAGCCATGGTGGTCCGATTACATCTCCAATAGCATATATTCCTTTTATATTTGTGGCATAAGTAGATTTATTAACTTTAATATGGTTCTTGAATAATTCTACTCCCAGTTCTTCCAAACCAAATCCTTCCACATTTCCTGTAACACCTATAGCATTTAAAACCTTATCAGCATTTATTTCTTTTTTCTCACCATTATAATTAAAAGTTACCTTAACTTTTTTCCCTTTTACCTCTGCTTTTTCAACTGTAGCTTTTGTATAAATATCTATACCCCGTTTCTTAAATATTTTCTCAAGAGTTTGCGAAACTTCCGTGTCCTCAATAGGAAGAATATTATCAAGCATCTCGATTATGGTTACTTTTGTCCCTAAAACCGAATAAAAATATGCAAACTCAATCCCTATTGCTCCTGCACCGATAACAACCAATTCACCTGGAAGTTCCGGCAGAATCATTGCTTCTGTACTCGTGATTATCATCTTTCTATCCATAGGGATGCTTCCGACTGTTTTTGGTCTGGCTCCGGTTGCCACAATTAAATTATCAAAAGTTATCGAATCTGTTTTATTATCATCATTATAAATATCCATCTGATTATTTGAAATAATTTTACCGAATCCCCTTATCCTGGTGATCTTGTTCTTTTTTATTAGTAATTCCACATTTTTTGATATCCGGTCGGAAATTTCGCGGCTTCTTTTAATAATCCTGTTAAAATCAAAACTCAAATCATTATATTTAATACCAAAGTCACTCCCATGGTTTTTTACTATATCGTAAATTTCTGCATTTCTAAGAAGTGATTTCGTAGGGATACATCCCCAATTTAAGCAAATACCTCCTAATTTATCCTTGTCGATTATTACAGTATTAAATCCCAATTGTGCCGCTCTGATAGCGGCTACATATCCTCCCGGCCCTCCACCCAAAACTGCTATTTCAAACTTATTTGGCATTATTTATCCTTATTCGGGGTTGACTGAAAACCAAATATAATTAAGTGAATAGTAAAATAAAAATAATTTGCACAACCAGAATATACCGATTGATGATTTTTTGAACTAACCGGTCATTTTAGAACAACGAGGTTAATCCTGAATATTATCTTATCGAAATGAATTCTATCTATTGCCCTCGGCTTCAGCCGAGGGAGTACAGAATAAAAAATGAAGAAGGCTTTAGCCGCATTAGGATAGCAAGATGTAGCGGGCGGTATGTTTATGATTAATTTTTAATCTCTCACCAAACTTAAGATTGTGGCAATACAAAAACATTTTGTATATAAAAGGGATAATTAAAATTTGACTATCCGCTGATATCTTAATATTTTTTCCCAATTATTTATGAACGATTGTCATTTTTGACAAATTATATTTTCTCTCTTTACATATAAATTTTATCCCCTTTTTAATACCTGCGCAAACTCTACTCCATCTCCAGCGCAACTCCAGCGCAATACCGCGACAACATAATCATAAATCCACTCTAAAAGTTGATATAAAATCACCCATTTTGCTCCCCTAAATTTTCTAGAAATTGTCAAATTTGACACAAACAAAATTTCCATGCCGATTCATTAATTTAATAATTGCCATCTCTATCATTTGATTACATAAAAATCCGGTGAATTGGTGTTAGCTGTTAGCCTTTGACTCTTTATTAAAGCTCTCAATGGCCTCTTTCTTTGTCTCAAATACTGGAATAAATTTATTAATACTTGTTATTTCAAGTAATATTCTGATATTCTGTTCGGAAACGATTAACTTTAACTCCCCATTGATTTCGGATATCTTCTTGTAAACTGCGATAATATTTCCTAAAAAAGATGAATCCATAAATTCACATTTTGTGCAGTCTATTATAACTTTCTTAAATCCGGAATTTATTTCGTTTGATATATGCTTCTTAAATTCTTCGGCTTCTTTAGCTGTTGCTCTTTTAATATTAAGCTTTTCAATTAAAATATCATCTCTTATTTGGGAAATATAATTCATCTTATCCCCTATTATGTTTTAATGGATTGTTATTGCATTATTGTTTATTATAACTATTTATTGCTTCAGGCCTGCTGGAATATATTTGAAAAACATGATGCGTTCCTGTTAATTCTAACAGAGATTGAACTTCCGAATTAATAGAACATAATTTCATACTCCCCCCTTTCCCCATTAATGATTTTAATGTTGTTACAAGTGTACTTAAAAAGGTAGAATCTATGAACTCACATTCACTGAAATCAATTACAAATTTCAAATAGTTTTTTTTAATATCATCATTTAAAATATTCTTAAATTCCTGTGCTTCTTTCAAAGTAGCCCTCGAAAGTTCAACTATTTCAACTACTATATCATCATAAATTTCTTTTGAAAAATTTGAAAACATGGTTCTCCACTATTAAATGAAAATTAAATAAATAAAATAGATAATTTTATCAACCTTGCCAAAAACAATTTAACAATTAAGCAATTAAACAATTTTTATTAACTAATGTAATAATCTCCTATATATCGTCTCTCCATTTTTAGCCGCCTCAATAAAAGTTTCCGTAACATCACATGCCTGCGTTAGAAAAAAAGGTATACCCTTGTAAGTCCATTTTGCTATCTTCGCCCTTTTTATTATCCTGCGAAATGACCTGGCATCGATAACATATTCAGGGTTTTTGATTCTCAATTTATAAATTATGGTATTCCCCGATTCATCTAAACAATTAACAGAAAGAGTATCAGTAAACAAAGGTATAGGGAATTTATCCTTCATTATATCTTCCGTTGAATGTACCTGTGTTAGTGAATTAGCCTTTGCGCCTATTCCTAAAATCAGTGTTCTATATTTTATCATTTCACCAAATGGAGTCCCTTCTCCGCATGTCGTTCCTGCTAGATGGTGATTCCTCGTAATTTCATCAGCTAAGGGACCAAGTGCACATACACTGTGAGTCGGGTGAATACTTCGTTTAACATCTTTTGTTCTTCTGAACATTTCAGATAAAAGACCCGTTTCGGAAAAAGTCCTTCTGACATCAAATATGTGCTTCCCGTTTTCATAGTATTTCCTCGCTTGAAGATTTGATCCGTCAAAAAGTGTAGGCATTGCAAGTGTAATATTATTCTGCTGGCAATATGTTATTAGCGTTGAAAGTAGTTTGCCTGGATTTCCGATATACATCGGGATCATATCATTAAGCGAATTGTGGATCATTAATATATCAAATTTACCGTTCAGCTTCTCCGATATGAATTCAAAAATCTCCTCGTCTTCTGCTTTACCGTAAATTAATCTGTAAATACCTTTATATTTATTTTTAAATTTATATAATGATGCATAAATAGTATTACCTGACTCCTGTGTTAGTACAATACTTATTACAATCCGAAAGAAATTTTTTAAGAAATTTTTCATTTTATCTTTAGGAAAGTTTCATTGCTTTTTCAATTTCCCCTGAAAGCTTGCTTATTGTAGGATAATCAAAAATTATACTTAATGGTAAAGTCGATATCAAATTTCTCATTTAATTTATTGATTAGCTGGATTGCTAATAGTGAAGTACCCCCTATGGCAAAAAAATTATCTGAATTGCTGATTTTTCTGATTTCAAGTATATCTTTCCATATTACTGCAACTTCTTTTTCAAATCCCGTACCATAATCATAATTTTTTTTATCCTTTATGATAATATTCTCATCCGGCTCCGGAAGCGCTTTGCGATCTATTTTACCGTTTGGAGTTAATGGGAATTTATCCAGTTCTATATAAAATGAAGGTACCATATAATCCGGGACTTTTTCTTTCAAAAATGCAATTAGCGAATTTATATCAATCTTATCCTTCTTCTTCAGAATTAAATATGCCGCTAATTTCTTTTCATTACTTCGACTTTCATTTACTATTACTACTGCTTCTTTAATATTTTCAAATTCAAGCAGCCTTGTCTCTATCTCACCTAGTTCAATTCTAAATCCTCTTATTTTAACCTGGAAATCATTACGACCTAAAAACTCTATATTCCCATCTGAATGATATTTAACTAAATCTCCTGTTCGATAAAGATATCCATCACTGTCTATAGAGTTTTCGATGAATTTACTCCGGGTCAAATCTTCCCTGTTAAAATAACCTCCGGCTAAACCTTTTCCTCCAATCAATAATTCTCCAACAACCCCAATTGGAACACGACTTAGATTTTTATCAACCACGTAAAATTTAGTATTTGCTATCGGTTTTCCAATTAAAACTTTTGATTCATCCAATTTAATATTCTTAACTGATGACCAGATCGTTGTCTCTGTCGGCCCATACATATTCCAGAGCTCTCCTCCTCTTTCAAGCATTTTACATGCCAGATCTTTAGAAAAAGCTTCACCCCCGCAAAGCATTTTTAAACTAGGCGTATTTTTCCAGCCTGCATCTATCATTATTTTCCAGGTAGAGGGAGTTGCTTGCATAACTGTAATATTATGCTTTTCTATTAAATTTATAAGAGCTTTTCCATCAATTGTATCTGCCTTATCTGCAATGACAACACACCCGCCCGAGATTAAAGGTAAATAAAGCTCTAATCCGGCAATGTCAAATGACAGTGTAGTAACTGCTAATAAATTGTCATTTTCATTAAATCCGGGATGTTTTTTCATCGACTGTAAGAAATTATTTACAGCCCCGTGCTTAATCATTACCCCCTTAGGATTTCCCGTAGAGCCGGAAGTATAAATAACATATATTATATCTGAAGAACTTTGGATAACATTAATATTCTTTTCGTCTTCTTTATTAATTATCTCCCATTCCGAATCGATGCAAATTGTATCAATGTTAAAAGCCGAACTTAATGCATTGAGTTTTTTCTCTGTCAAAAGGATATCAATTCCTGAATCTTTTACTATATTTTGAAGCTGCTCTTTTGGAAATGATGGATCAAGAGGAACATACGCAGCACCCGATTTCAATATTGATAACAAACCAATAACCATGTTAATTGACCTGTCTATCAATATTCCTGCAAGTGAGCCTTTTTTAATCCCCTTTCTAATCAGGTAATTGGCAAGTTTATTAACTCTTGAATTCAATTCACCGTATGTCAGATAATCATTTGAATATTTAACAGCTATCTGATCATATCTTTTTGCTGCCTGTTCTTCAAACAATTGATGAATACATTTTTCTTCTGAAAATAAAATATCTGTTTCATTCCAGCTGTTTAAAAGCCTCATCTCATCTTCAGAGATAATTGAATACTCACTCAAATTTTTTAGAGGGTCGTATATTATTTCATTCATTAACTTTTTTAAATTGGATATCATCCTTCTAATAAATTCTCTGTCAAATAAATCCGTATCATATTCAAACCGGCAATTGTAGCCATCTTCTACTTGATATAAATGCCATGAAAGATCAAGCTGGGAATAGCAAAAATCAAAATTGAAATGACTGGCTGTCAGATTTAATAATTCCAATGAATATTTAGGTGAAACCTCGAGCATAACCTGAAAAATCGGGTTTCTGCTCAGATCTCTTTCAATTCTTAAATGTTCTACAATTGTCCCAAATGGAAGATCATTATTCTTCAATGCATCACGCGTAATCTTTCTGCTTTGTTGTAATAAAGTAGAAAAGTCAGAACAATTAGATAAGTTGCTTCTTAAAGCCGCAACATTCAAAAAATCACCAATTAATCTTTTATCAATTTTTCTTGGTCTGTTGCGGATAGGAGTTCCGATAATAATATCATCAATTCCTGCGTACTTATTTATTAAAATCTGGAACACCGCAAGCATGGTCATAAAAAATGAACAGCTATTCTTTAAACCAATAGTCTGAATTTTTTCTGTTAAATCTTTTGATAGGAAAAAATATTCATTAGATCCGTTAAGTGATTGTACTGGCGGTCTTTGTTTATAAGATATGTTTAGCTTTGGCAAATCTCCACTAAGCTGTTTCTTCCAGTAATCTAATTGTTCATCATATGATGGATACCAGTTTCTCCGGCGTTGCCAATTTACATAATCAGTATATTGACCTGATAAATCTGCTAAATTTTCTATACCCCCTTTTAAATAATTATTATAAAGTTCCGAGAGTTCACGGAATATTATCGCTGTAGACCAGCCGTCCGTTATTATATGATGAATATTTAAAAGAAAGATATATTCGCTATCAGATAATTTGAATGTAACCCCTCTGATTAATGGAAGTCTGGTTAAATCAAAAGGTCGGGTCACTTCTTTGCGGATTGAATTATTTAATTGGGTTTCAAGTTCTTGACCAGAATAACCGCTTAAATCTACTATTTTAATTTTAATTAGACATTCCGGATGAATTAACTGTTTGGGCTGATTTTCTATTAGAAAGAATGTAGTCCGTAATGTTTCATGGCGCTTGATTATTTCATTAAAACTTTTTTCCAGTATTTCAATATTCAATTCCCCCTTAAGCCTGAAACCTACCGGTAAATTGTAAGCGAGATTACCTGGTTTTATCTGATCAATGATCCATATCTGCTGTTGCGAAAAAGAAAGAGGTTCAATCCTTAAGTCCTCCACATTATTGATTTTGCTCTTATTAAATATTTTTTCTCTTACTGAAAAATTTCCAGTAATCTTATTTATTTTATTTGAAAAAGGATTCCTATTCATTCAAATTTTTTTATGTAAATCGCTAAAGATGACATCTTTAATAAGAAAAAATATTCGCACCTTTTTATTAAAGTTTAAATTCAAATACGACTTCATCTTTAAGTAATAAAGATGTCATCTTTTCAAATTCTCATTCCCCCTGCTAAAACCAAAGGAACTTTTCATCTTTATTTTTATGAAAGTTACTTTGCCTTTTCAATTTCAGCAGAAAGTTTGCTTATTGTTGGTGAATCAAATATTATACTTAAAGGTAAATCGATATCAAATCTCTCATTTAATTTATTGATCAACCGGATTGCTAATAATGAAGTACCGCCTATTGCAAAAAAATTATCTGTATTACTAATTTTTTTTATTTCAAGTATATCTTTCCATATTATAGCAACTTCTTTTTCAAATCCATCACTATAATGGAATTTTGTCTCATCTTTAATGATTATATTTTCTTCTGGTTCTGGCAGTGCTTTACGATCTATCTTACCGTTTGGAGTTAATGGAAATTTATCCAGTTCTATATAAAATGAAGGTACCATATAATCCGGAACTTTTTCTTTCAAAAATGCAATTAGCGAATTTATATCAATCTTATCCTTCTTCTTCAAAATTAAATATGCTGATAATTTCTTTTCATTACTTCGACTTTCATTTACTATTACTACTGCTTCTTTAATATTTTCAAATTCAAGCAGCCGTGTCTCTATCTCACCTAGTTCAATTCTAAATCCTCTTATTTTAACCTGGAAATCATTACGACCTAAAAACTCAATATTCCCATCTGAATGATATTTAACTAAATCTCCTGTTCGATAAAGATATCCATCACTGTCTATAGAGTTTTCTATGAATTTACTCCGGGTCAAATCTTCCCTGTTAAAATACCCTTCGGCTAAACCTTTTCCTCCAATCAATAGTTCTCCAACAACCCCAATTGGAACACGACTCAGATTTTTATCAACTACGTAAAATTTAGTGTTTGCTATCGGATGTCCTACTAATATTTTTGAATCGCTTCTTTCAATTTTCTTTACTGATGACCAGATCGTCGTTTCTGTTGGCCCATACATATTCCAGAGTTCTCCTCCTCTTTCCAGCATTTTATCTGCCAGATCTTTAGAAAAAGCTTCCCCCCCGCAAAGCATTTTTAAACCAGGCGTATTTTTCCAGCCCGCATCTATCATTATTTTCCAGGTAGAGGGAGTTGCTTGCATAACTGTAATATTATGTTTTTCTATTAAATTTAAAAGAGCTTTTCCATCAATCGTTTCTGCCTTATCTGCAATGACGACGCATCCTCCTGAAATTAAAGGTAAATAAAGTTCTAATCCCGCAATATCAAAGGAAACTGTTGTAACTGCTAATAAACTGTCACTTTCATTAAATCCGGGATGTTTTTTCATTGACTGCAAGAAATTGTTTACTGCCCCATGCTTAATCATTACCCCTTTAGGATTTCCCGTAGAACCGGAAGTATAGATGATATACATTAAGTCTGAAGTACTTTGAGCAAGTTTAATATCTTTTTCTTCTTCTTTATTAATTATTCCCCATTCTGAATCAATATAAATTGAACTAATTTCAAAAGTTGAAACTAATGTTTTGAGTTTTTTCTCTGTCAAAAGAATGTTAATACCTGAATCTTCTACTATATATTTTAGCCGGTCTTTTGGAAACGATGGATCAAGAGGAATGTATGCTGCTCCGGCTTTCATTACCGATAACAAGCCAATGAGCATATTAATTGATCGATCAATAATTATCCCGACAGTTGAACCTTTTTGCACTCCTTTTTTTATCAAGTAATTAGCAAGTTTATTAGCTCTTGAATTCAATTCGCCGTATCTCAGATAATCATTTGAATATTTAACAGCTATCTGATCATATCTTTTTGCTGCCTGTTCTTCAAATAGTTGATGAAAACATTTTTCTTCGGAAAACAATGTGTCTGTTTTATTCCAGCTGTCTAAGTGTCTGATTTCATCTTCGGAAATAATTGAATACTCTTTCAAGTTTCTTAGAGGATCTGTAATTATTTCACTAATTATTTTTTTAAAATTTGAAACCATCCTTTCAATAAATTCTCTGTCAAACAAATCAGTATTATATTCAAACCGGCAATTGTAACCACCTTCTACCTGATATAAATGTAATGATAAATCAAACTGGGAATAGCAAAGATCAAAATTGAAATGACTGATTATTAGGTTTGGCAACTCAAATGAATATTTAGGTAAAACTTGAAGCATAACCTGAAAAACCGGGTTTCTGCTCAAATCCCTTTCACTTATTAAATGTTCTACAACTGTTTCAAATGGCAAATCATGATTCTTTAATGCTTCAAGTGTAATTTTTTGGCTGCGTTGCAACAGTGATGTATAGTCAGGACAGTTAGACAAATTATTTCTTAAGGCAACTATGTTTAAAAAGTTTCCAATTAAACTTTCATCAATTTTCCTTGGTCTATTGGACAAAGGGGTACCAATAATTATATCATCAATACCCGTGTACTTGTTTAAGAAAACCTGAAACACTGCAAGCATTGACATGAAAAATGAACAGCCTTTTTTTATACCAATAGCCTGAATTTTTTGTATTAAATCTTCTGGGAGGAAAAAGTACTCATTTGATCCATTGAGCGATTGCACTGGCGATCTTTGTTTATGAGATAGGTTTAATGTTGGTAAATCTCCGCTAAGCTGATTCTTCCAATATTCTAGCTGTGCATCATATGATGGATTCCAGCTTTTCTGAAGTTGCCAATTCACATAATCAGTATATTGGATTGGTAAATCCGGCAATTTTTCTGCATTTCCATTCAAATAATTATTATAAAGTTCCGATAGTTCCCTGAATAAAATTGAAGTGGACCAGCCGTCGGTTATAATGTGGTGAATATTTAAAAGAAAGATGTTTTCGTCTTTTGAGAGTTTGAATATAATCACTCTGATCAAAGGTAGTTTAGTCAAATCGAAAGGCTGGATCACTTCTTCGCGAATTGAATTATTTAATCGAATTTCAAGTTCTTCATTAGAATAACTCAATAAGCTGATCGTTTTAATTTTAATAAAACACTCAGGATGTATTATCTGTTTGGGCTGATTATCAATTAAACCAAATGTAGTACGTAATGTATCATGACGCCTAATTATCTCATTAAAACTTTTCTCTAATATTTCAACATTCAAATTCCCTTCCAACAGAAAACCTACCGGTAAATTGTATGCATGGTTTCCAGGTTGCATTTGATCAATAACCCACATTTGCTGCTGTGAAAAGGATAAAGGTGCAATAATGATATTATCAGTATCATTCTTGATTTTGCTTTTACTTAAAACTTCTTTTAAAGAAATATTTCGAAGCTTATTTATTTTTTTTGAAAAAAGTATTTTATTCATTCGGATTTTTCCTTTAAAGATTCTTAAGTACCTTCATATAATTTGAATGGTTCACAGAAAGCATATTTCTAATATAAAAATCATCTATCTGAATTTAACGGAAATTAATTCATTTATTTTATCTGCCATCTCACTAAAAGTTGATCTATTAAATATATCCTCTAAACTTATTTCAATTTGAAAGTAATTTCGTAAAGTAGATATTAGCTGGATAGCTAAAAGTGAGTGGCCTCCAAGCTCAAAAAAATTATCTGTATTTTTAATACTTTCTACCCCTAATATCTCCTGCCAGATTGAAGTTAATTTAACTTCAACTTCATCAAGACTTCGGTATGAAGATAACTCATCTTTTGCGAAAGTCTCAGATTCAGTTAATCTAATGTCAGTACTCTCTTCCATTGTAATATCTGTTCTAACTGATTTTTTAAAGTCATCCTGTTTCAATGTTTCAGGCGATACTATTACCTGAGAGATATTATTATTTAAAATTACCGTTAATGCTTTAATTCCATCCGTGTTAAGAATCGCTTGTTCCAATAATTTCTCTTTCCACTTCTCCAATCCGGGCGATACTTTTAAATTGGGCAGTATACCCGTTTCTCTCCATGCATACCAATTGATAGAAATCAAATTCAAGTTACTTATGGAATTCAAATAACTGACGAAAGCATCCATATATATATTAACAGCGCTGTAATCAAATTGACCGGCTGGCGGGATTATTGAACTAATGGAAGAGCAAAGAACAAAGAAATCAAGCTTATCTGTATCCAAATGATTATAAAGATTAATTGTCCCGAATAGCTTTGGAGAAATTATTTTACTCATAGAATCTATACTTTTTTGGAAAATCAATTTATCCTCATAATTGCCGGCAGCATGTATGACTCCATTAATAATACCGTATTTTTTATTTATTTCAGCTATCAAAGATTTGCTTTCGTTTTCATCCGATATATCACAGATTTGAATATCGACGGTTGAACCAAGCGCTTCAATCTCAATTATTTTATTTATTATAATTGATGTTTTATTATCAGGTTCTTTCTCTTTTAACCAATTCTGCCACTTTGATCTATCCGGAAAATCCGACCTTTTAGTCAAAATAATTCTTACTTTTTCTGTTTTTGTAAAATGCTCTGCAAAAACTAGTCCTAATCCTCCCGTTCCTCCTGTAATAAGATATACTCCACCTGGCTTTATCTTGTTAATTTTTATATTATTAAACTCTTTATCACCTAATAGTTCGATTTTATCGAAAGACTGAAACCAGCGATAGTCTCCCCTATATGCGATAATTTCATCTCCGTCTTTTGAAATAAATTCAGTTAATAATTGGTTAATGTGCTTTTCTGAAACTACTTTTCCATTTGAAAAATCTATACACCTGCAAAAAACATTTTCAATTTCTTTATTAATTACTCTGGCAGGTCCAAGAATCATAGATCCTTCCGGAGATGTCAGCTCTTCTTCCCCTAAAACATTGTGAAGGTTATTTGTTATTATTCCAACATTTATTTGTTCCTGCTTATCCAATGTCTTTAAGTTTTTCGCTAAGAAAAACAGACTGTAAATACTGTCATAAAGTGAAGATTCGAGCTTCTCTTTTGAGATTGTAAGTTTATGTCCTCTATCGTAATTCCAAAAATGTAAAATATTTTTCGGATAAAATTTAAGTTTATTCAGTTCATTGTATAATCTTTGATAATCATCTTCACTCTTCTGATTAATTACTATTGTATCATCTTTAACGGAAAATGATTTCCCTTTCTCGACTACTATTATCCTGCATGAAAGCGCTTCCAGTTCATTGATGACTTTCTTTTCGAATTTAGAACCGGAAGAGAATATTAACCAGTCTGAACTCTTTAAGCTAATAGTACTTTGTCCAGGCGATTTTATCTTTACTGATCTTTTCCAGCTTGGTATATAAAACCAGTCTCTAAATTCATTCCGTTTTGTTTTGACATTTAATTTTTGACTTATTTCCTCAGATTCCGATGGTTTTGCTTCAATCCAATAATTCTCTTTCTGAAACGGATACGTTGGAAGAGGAATTCTTTTCGGTCTTTCATTTTCATAAAGTTTATTCCAATCTATTTCAACTCCTGATAACCACAGTTTTCCTATATTATTTAATAAATAATCCAAATCAGACTGGTTATTATATCCTGGTCTCAGCGATGAAATTGTTATAGGATTATCAATCCTTTTACTTTCAGGATGCTGCATTGCCAAAACACCTAAAGTATTACCAGGACCAGCTTCCAGCAAAATACAATTATCAATTTTCCAGGCTTTTTCTAAAGCATCACTAAATCTGGCTGTATGAGTGGCATGCTTAGCCCAATAAATCGGATTGGTAGCTTCTTTTTCCGAAATCCAATTCCCCGTTAGATTTGAAGTATAGGGTATTTGCGGCGATTTTAATTTTATCCCTTTTAATTCATTAGCAAGTTTATCGAAAATAGGGTCAAGCATTTTGCTGTGGAACGCATGAGCATTCTGTACTTGCCTGTAAAGTATTGATTTATCACTTAATACTTGCTCAAACTGGGTAATGCTTTCATCGGCACCTGCAACAACACAAAGGTTTGGTGAATTAATTAGTGATATCGATAGCCCCTCCCCTAGTAAAGGAATTATTTCTTTTTCCGGAAGTGTAACAGCCAGCATTCTCCCTTCAGGTAATTCATTTACCAGTTTCGCACGTATTGAAATCATCCTTAATGCATCCTCCAAAGAAAATACACCTGCTAAGTACGCTGCAGTATATTCCCCCATACTATGTCCTACAATTGCATCAGGCTTAATTCCGAGATTTATCCATAATTTTGCAAGTGCATATTCTATCGTGAAAAGGGCAGGCTGTGCATATATTGTCTGATTAAGTTTTTGAGTATGTTTATCAGCAGATTTATTAACTCTCCCCGCAAGCATTTGTTTCAAATCAATTCCCCCGCTGTTTGCAGGTTGAGTTCTAATATAGTCTTTTGGATAAATAACTTCTCTTATATCTATATCTATATAATTATTCAGTATAGAAGCACATAGGTCAACTGCTTCTTTAAAGACTTTGACTTTTTGATATAAATCATATCCCATCCCTACATAATGATCACCGATTCCCGGAAATAAAAATATTACCGGTCGCTTTGAACTGTTTTCTATTTTACCCGAATATATTCTTTTGGAATTTTCCTGAGCTAATGTTTCAATTGCATCATTTTTGTCTTTGCAAACCAGGAATCTTCTATGATTAAATGCTCTTCGTCCCTGTTGCAATGTATATGCTGCATCTCTGATTTCAACATCATTTTTAGTCAAAAATTCTTTCAATTCCGTTGTTGATCTATCAAGTGCTGTTTCACTCTTTGCAGATAAAACTAAAAGATCAGATAAATCGGAATGAACTTCACTGTTTGTCTTAGGTGCTTCTTCCAATATCAAAAATGCATTTGTTCCTCCCATACCGGTTGACATTATGCCGGATCTTCTTGGACCTGCACTCTTCCAGTCCGAAAGTTTTTCCATTACATAAAATGGACTGTTATCAAAATCCATTTCATGATTTGGTTCCGAATAGTTGATACTGGGAGGAATTTTTTTATTCTTTAGTGAAAGTATGGTCTTGATTAATCCCGCCATTCCCGCAGCAGCATCTAAATGACCAACATTTGTTTTTACAGATCCTATAGCACAGAATTTTTTCAAATTAGTAAAATTTCTAAAAGCTTTTGTTAATGCTGTTATCTCGATAGGATCACCTATTGGAGTACCTGAACCGTGAGCCTCAATATATGTAATCGTGTCCGCATTTATTTCTGCCAATGATAGTGCTTCAATTACTGCATTAGCTTGACTGTTAACTCCTGGTGCCGTATACCCTGCCTTCTCCGAACCATCATTGTTAATTGCACTTCCTTTTATCACTGCATGGATAGTGTCATTATCCTTAATCGCATCTGAAAGTCTTTTTAATACTATTACACCGCATCCGCTTCCGAATACTGTCCCGTTTGCTTTTTTATCAAACGCTCTAACATGTGCATCTGGTGAGACTATACCGCCGCCGTCACAAATATATCCTGCCTTATGAGGAGCTTTTATTGATACTGCTCCTGCTATTGCCATATCTGATTCCTCTGTTATTAAACTCTGACAGGCAAGATGTACTGCCACAAGTGAAGTTGAACAGGCCGTTTGGACATTAATACTTGGACCCGTAAGATTCAATTTATACGAAATTCTAGTGGAGAGAAAATCCTTATCATTTCCAATTAAGGTTGGAATGTACTCATTAACAAATTTTGCTCGAAGTATATTGTTTATAAAATATGTATTCATCGCCGAGCCTGTGAATACACTGATTCTTCCTTTAAACTTTTCAGAATTATAACCCGAATGTTCTAACCCTTGATGAGCACATTCTAATAAAATCCTATGCTGGGGATCCATATTCTTTGCTTCCATCGGCGTAAATTCAAAGAATTTGGCGTCAAACATTCCAGGTTCATCAATTATTGGCGCTGCCTTTACATAGTTCGGATTATTAATCAAAGAATCCGGTATACCGGATTGTTTCAATTCCTCATCGGTGAAGTGACTTATTGATTCAATACCATTTGCTAAATTATTCCAGAAAGTGTCCGGATCATTTGCTCCCGGAAATCGGCAGGACATCCCGATGATCGCTATATCAAAACTATTATTCATTAACTCCTTTTCGTTCCTAAATTAAATTCTTTTTAAGTTTAATTTCTAAATTTCTAATACAGGCTCCGGCAGAGATTTTCGATCCGCTTTACCGTTTGCAAGTAAAGGTATTTGATCTAGTTTAACAAAATGATTCGGGATCATATATTCCGGAAGATATTTTTTTAAATGCGCTTTCAATTCTTCATTACTAAAATTTATTCTGCACACGATATAAGCTATTATCAGTATTATATTTTCAGAATACTTTTTAATTGAAACTAGACAGTCCTGGATTTCTCCGTATTCTCTCATGACCGTTTCTATTTCCCCCAGCTCAATTCTTAGTCCGCGAATTTTAACCTGGTGATCTTCTCTTCCTAAATATTCAATATTTCCGTCCGGAAGCCACCGCGCTATATCTCCGGTTTTATACATTCTATCCCCGGGAAGAAAAGGATTATTTACAAATTTCTCTTTTGTCAATTCCGGCTTATTTATATATCCCCTCGCTAAACCTATACCTGAAATACATAATTCTCCTTCTTCATTAACTCCCATCAGATTATGATCTTTTATGATATAAAATTTTGTATTATGAATAGGAACTCCTATTGGAATTTTGTCAAAATCATTTTCTCTTGGACAATCATAAAAGCTTACATCAACCGTTGTTTCAGTTGGTCCATATAGATTTGTTAATCTAGCTCCCGTTATATTGCCAAGTATATTATTAAATTTTTTAACATGACCCGGAGCAAGTGACTCACCGCTTGAAAAAACACGCTTTAAACTCGATAGTTTTTTTATTTCTTCCGGTAATTTTCCGTCAAGATATTCGAGGTAGACATTTAACATTGATGGAACAAAATGCATTATCGATATATTATTTTTCTTAATCGTTTCTGAAATAATTAATGGAATTTTTTCTCCGCCGGGCATTAAGAAACACATCTTTGCTCCTGTTATCGCCCACCAAAAGATCTCCCATACCGATACATCAAAATAAAACGGGGTCTTTTGCATGATTACATCAGTATTATCAATTGGATATACTTCCTGCATCCAGATAAGCCTGTTTACAAGTGAACGGTGCTCAATCATTACTCCTTTAGGTTTTCCGGTCGAACCCGATGTATAAATTAAATATGCAAGATCCCTTGAATTATTAATATTTACAGGATTGCCGGTATCTCCTTTATAAATTTCTTCGCTTTCAAGATTAATAATTTTACCGTTAAATTTTATTTTATTACATTGTACTATCCTGGCAAAGAACAATTTTTGTTTCACTGTTCTCAAGCATATACTGGATCCTGTCTTCAGGATAATCTGGAGATATCGGTAAATATGCTCCGCCGGATTTCAGAATTCCAAGTATCCCTATTATCATAGCAAATGATCGTTCAGCACATATCCCTACAATATCATCTCGCCCAACACCTTCACTTCTTAATTTATAAGCGATTTGATTTGAGAACTTATTTAATTCTTCATACGAAAGAGTCTTTTTCCCATTAAAAGATTTTCCGTACTCACAAATAACAGCCGTTTGAGATGGATTGATTCTTACCTGCTCTTCAAACAGTTCCTGTATTGTTACATTATCCCGGAATTCCCTCTCAGTACTATTAACCCTCTCAATCAATTCACTATTTTTTTCGTTTTCCATATCCACCACTCCAACATTCCATCATTCCAATATTCCACCACTCCAACATTCCATCATTCCACCACTCCAATATTCCATCATTCCATCACTCCAACATTCCACCAAATTAATTCCTCAATCTATTCGCCTTATTCAAAAACGCTTTACCCAGCATCTTTTCATGAATCTGGGTCGTCCCTTCAATTATTTCCATAATTTTAGAATCTCTATAATATCTTGCTACGGGAGAGGATTCATGGCATCCGCTGGCTCCTCTTATCTGAACTGCATCCGATGCTGCCTGTACAACAGCTCTCGATGTAAAATATTTTGCCATCTGAACTTTTTCGTATACATCCGGCATATGTTCATCCTCTGCTCTGCAGGCTGAATAGCATAAAAGTCCTGCTGCCTCCAAATCTGTTCCCATCCTTGCTATTAAAGTACTAAGCATCCCCTCTTCTCCAATAAATTTGTTACCGATTTTCCGGCTGGATGCATATTGTATGCTCTCCTCGAAACATCCTCTCAACAGTCCTAATGCTGAACATGCGGTGCTGATTCTTCCATAATGCAATCCTATAGAAGCAACATGTGATAAAGCAAAACCGGGCTTCCCTACTATATCTGATTCGGGAATTTCTATATCGCGAAATGTTAATTGAGCCATATGGGCTGCCTTAAATCCCATCATATTCTTTATAGGGCGTTATCTCCAATCCGGGTGTCTCTTTCGTAATTAAAGCCGCAATTGATTTGTCTTTTTCTTTACCAAATATTAAATATAAACCCGCTTTTTCCCCGTACGATGTCCATTTTTTTTCTCCATTGAGAATATACTTTTCTCCTCGTTTCTCAAAACATGTCTCAAGGTTTTGAATAGCACTGCCGGCATTAGGTTCAGTTAGAGCAAATGAAGCAATTATTTCTCCCTTTGCTAAAGCATTCAGCCATTTTTCTTTTTGTTCTTTGGTTCCCCACCTTAATAAAGTCATCGAAACCATTGCCTGAATTGTCAGCAGATCCGTTAGTGATGATGTACCCCTCCCCACTGCCTCATTTAATAAACCAAATGTCACAAAATCCCATCCCTTTCCGCCAAACTCTTTGGGAATATTGCTTCCTAAATAACCTCTATTACCAAAGACTCTTATAAAATCGTCTGGAATTTCCTGATTTTGATCCCACTCCGAAGCATAAGGTTCAACATTGCATTTTATGAAGTCCTTAAATTCAGTATATCTCTCTCTTTGCTCTGCTGTTAGAAGACTAATCATTTACTTTCTCTATTTAAAAATTATTTTATTGAATTACTTCAATTATTTACTGCTTACTGCAGTCACATCCGGGTTTTCACTCCAAACTCCGGAGGAGTGCTATATTGCTTTAATTTAAAAGACTTTAATAATTTAATTTAGCCACGCAAACATTGTCATTCTGAACAAAACGAAGTGGAGTGAAGAATCTCCTAATATGGATTTTACACCATTTTGATAATTTTTTCCACTTTTATTATTCATCTGCGTAAATTTCAGTTATTTCCCTGTTTCCTTTCAACAAATAAAGAAGCAGCATTTACTGACTCAAAATTATCCATCGACAGATCATCCATTGTAACTTCAATATTAAAAGTTTTCTCCAGAAAAGTCATCAATTGTATTGCAAACAATGAATTAACAATCCCTGATTCAAATAAGTTATCATCATCTTGAAGATTTGGTATGTTTATCGATTCTAAAATAAAATTCTTGATTCTATCTTTTGTTGACTGAATTGATTGAGTATCCATTGTTTCCTTTATTATTGTTATCACCTTAATTTACTTATGCCGTTTAACTGCTCGGGTAATTGTAAAAACCTTTTCCCGTTTTTCGTCCTAGATGTCCCGCATAAACCATTTTTCTTAAAAGAGGACAGCACCTGAATTTCGGATCCTGATAGCTTTCAAACAATACATCAAGCGAATGCATAACTGTATCAAGCCCAATTAAATCTGCAGTTTCAAGAGGACCCATGGTATGCCCAAAACATTTTTTGAAAATATTATCAATATCAGCCGCTGAGGCAACCTGATCCTGTAAAACAAATATGGCTTCATTCATAAATAAATGAGAAATCCTGTTGGAAACAAATCCTGGCATGTCATTTACAACTATACTCTTTTTATTTAATTGCTTGAAAAGGTCATTCAGTTTTTCAAGCGTTAAATCAGATGTATGAAATCCTCTAATTACTTCAACAGTAGGTTTTAAATGAACTGGATTCATTAAATGTATTCCTACTACTTTGTCCGGACGTTCCGTTGCACTCCCCAGTTTTGTAATGGATATACATGATGTATTGCATCCGAAACAAACATCCTTCCCGGCTATTTTATCAAGATCCTTATAAACCCCTTCCTTGATTTTCCAATCTTCTGTTACATTTTCTATAATAAATTCACAATCGGCAATATCAGCAATATCCTTTGTCAGCTTTAAATTTTGTTCTGCTTCATCTTTAGATATCTTTGGCGAACCCTTTAAAAATAATGGGGCAAATCTTATGTTTTTCAGTATTTCAGATTTAGCATTTTCCAGTTGTTTTTCTGATATGTCTACTAAAACAGCTCCAATTCCATGCAATATCAGATCTGTTGCTGCACCAATACCTATATTGCCCGCACCTACAATGCCAACAGTTTTAAAAGCCATATTTTTCTTTCTTACTGCATTTATATAATTATATATCGTGATAATCTCTTCGGGGCTGACCAATAAGTAATTTTCTATTTAAAAATCAGTGAAAATCCGTTAAAATCTGCGTCATCTGCGTGCCATTTTTAGAAAATAATTACTTTATGGTCAGCCCCAAAATATTATTAGAAACAAAATAAACCAAAGATATCCGCACTCCGTAGGAGTGCTGTATTGCTTTAATTTATTTCAATTTTAACAACATCATTTTTAGATTAAATTCAATTTTCTATAAATATCATTTTAAATAACAAACCGGGGTTTCAAATACCATGCCTTTGCTTTTATACGGAAAGTCAACTAAAAAAGGTTTAGAAAAAATAATTTTCTCAAACTTAAATATTAAAATAATTTGTGTATTGTATTGATACAGACTGTAAAATTTCTTCTACCGTTTTCTTCTTATTTGATTTTCTCTCCTTCTCCTTCCCCGCTCAGCAATTCCCTCTGAAGCACCGGATATTTCACTTGCTTCATTTTCCACCAATCTTTTACTTAACAACGCAACTGTTGGACATTCAAATAATTTCACAATCGAGAGATTTATTCCAAGTTCTTTTTTAATTAATGCTATCAATTGTACAGCTTTCAATGATGTACCTCCGGCTTCAAAAAAATTGTCATTCAGGCCTATCCTTTTTCTTCCTAAAACTTTCTGCCAGATGGAAGATAATTGCTTCTCAGTATCTGTACCCGCCTGAAGAAAATTTGACGAATCCACTTCAAGTTTAGAAATCTTAAATGTTTCAACTGCATTATATATAAGTGAATTAGAATTAAAGTTTTCAGCAACACTTTGAATTTGATCGGATAAATTAGAAGTTTTCACTCTCTTATTTACTGATTTATGATTTACTTTATTTTCGTTTTCACCTTCATCAATCTTTTCCTCAATTGATGATGAGAGATTATAGCTAAGGTTGGCAAGATATTCAGCGGGAAATAAATACAGTAACCCATCTGATATCTCTGTCTTGAAATTTGCTCCTATTTTTTCAATAAAATCAAATGCTGGTCTGTTTTTTAATGATGGGGTATACTTTATTTCAATAAAATCCATTTTATTTTCTACTGCGATCTTACCCAATTCTGATAAAATTCTGTACTCAATCCCCCTCCCTAATATCCGGCAGCTGAGCAGGAATGTGTCAACCTTTAATGTCCTCTCTGCTATTGAGTAAAATAAAACGCCTGTCAAACCATAGTCTCCGAACCTATCACTCACCTCTGTAATTAAACAATGATTTTGGTCTTTGTCTAAAAAATTATTTACTTCGGTTTCTGTTCTTCTAATAGTAGTAAAATTAAATTGATTTGTCCTGAAAGTTAGTTGCGATATCCTGCTGTTTTGTTCTGATGCCGGATTAGAAATTTTAACATTTAATTTTAACCCTTCTAAGAAATCTTTCAATGATAGTGCATCCTCGCGGTATTTCTCTCTCTGTAAATTTTCTTTGTACATCTGGGTTCTTTTCTTATCTTCTTCCGTAAGATTGATATGATCAAAAACCCATACATTATCTAGAAATCTCTTAATATGTCCTTCATCTTTCGGTATTTGTAAGGTCATTACTTCCGGACAATTAACATTTACTTCATTGCACTCAACTGGATCATCATCCAGAAAAATAAAACTATCCAGACCTAAGTTTAATTCTTTCGCTAAATCTTTTAAATTTTCAGATTTCAACTTCCAGTTAATTCTCCACGAAACTAAATTTTCCCGCTTTAAGATCATATCTTCTCTTTTATCAAATATCTCAAAAACATCATCTTCATTATTTTTACTGCATAGACATAATATCATTCCTGCACTAATTTGTGCCGCTATGAATTTCTGCAGCTCTTTATATCCGTCTGAAATCATAATGCCGGAAACTCCGTCTTCTCCGCAAATCCCTTTCCAGAGTGTGTTATCGCAATCAACAGCTATTACTTTATAACCGGCATTTTTAATCGATAAGATGTTTCTTATTAACAAGGTCCCTATTGAAGTGAAATATTCGTTTGTGTATGGAATATGTCCTAATTCATTTCCATGACGATCATAGTAATCTTTTACATAATACTTTTCAGCAAATGATTGAGATTTTAAGAAATATAAGTTTGATATATTACCAATATCCAGGAATAATTTGTTTTCCATCTCATCAAACATTTCTTTTAATTCAGCATTTGATAAAATTTCAGGAGAACGCTCGCAAACCCCTACAATCATCGGGACTCTCGATTTATTCATGAAAGAACGGAATGCCTGGCTGAAATTCTCTAGATTTTCATTTAATTTTTTTCTCTTACTTTTTACTAAACTACTGACTGAATTTGAATTACTTTCATAGCTGGCTTTTTTTGCATAAATATTATAAAGTCCTGATTTTTTAAGGAATTTTTCCTCTTCAACTTCAAAATAAAAACCTTTTTGAGTTAAGATTGATTTTATTTCCTCAAATATATTCCCGGTCTTATCATGGATTTCTATCACAATCTGTTTTATTTTATCCCAATCAGATTCTTTAATTCCTTTAATTATTTCTAATTCACTTTTTTCTGCATCAATTTTAAGCAAATCAATTTTTTTAATTTTATTTTCTTCAATAATATCTGATACCGAAAGTAATTTGCATTCGTAAGTCTGACTATTAAGCCGTTCATTCGTTATTTCTTTTACATATTCCTCCGTTTCATCTGTCTCCAACGAACCCATTTCATTAAACATATTCCTTACAACCGCTTGAATCGCTTCTTTATCTTCATCTTCGTTTGCATTAAAACTTGAAAACACTGATGAATTACGGTAAAATGTGAATTGAGCTGTTTTCCTTTTGTCTGATACTCCATAGTTAAAAGTTTTAACTTGAGAACCGTAAATTTCACTGTTTATTTTTAGTAATTCATACACTACCGGTGACGGCTCAAATGAATAAACATTCGCATCTTGACAATGCTCATTAATGAAAAGAGTAAATAAACCTATATTAGCACCTATATCTATAATGGTATCACCACTATTAATAGTAATTCCATGTTTTAAGTAAACCTTATCTACAAATATCTCATTATATACATATTCTGTTTCGTATTTATTTAGATGTACTATCTCAGTTTTATTTGGTAAAACATATCTTGATTTATCCTTAAAAAGTTCTTCAATTTTTCCGGTTTCAATCTTAGGACTTAGAAACTTTTCCTGCTTTGCCCAATCCTCAAGTCCTAATAATATTACGTTTATTCCCTTTTTGTTCTTATAAAATATGCTGTTTGGATCTAGTAACTCCTGGAATACCTGGTTATAAGGCGCAAATGTTATTCTGTAATGAACTTTAAAATAATTACTCCAGAACTTCAAAGAATCTTCAATCGGTTCAGCAGTAAAAGTGGAAGCAATGCATATGTCTTCTTGTTCATCTATAATCTCACGCTCTCTGTTCAGACTTTCAAGATATTTAAATCTTAAACTCTTTATCTTAAAATAAATTTTCCCTGAAGTATCAAAAACTTTTAAAGCTCCTTCAAAGCCGTTTCCATTTTCATTGCTATTTAATTCAGCTTCACACCAAATTTCTTCCGGTAACTGTAAATCGTATATCTCAATTTCATCAATAGAGTTAAGTACAAAAGTTCTTCCTTTACTGTCACTTAGTGAGGATAAAAGCTGGGTGAAGGAATCTAGCATTGATGGGTGCAGAAAATGATCCCCACCTGTATTGTTTATTTCGTTTGAAGAATCAAGTAATTTACCGATTGCCTTATTTTCATATATCCAGATTTCTTTAATTTTCTGGAATCCTGCCCATATTGATTTCCGTTTTCCGATAACTTTTTATAAAAGTCATCAGATTGAATATTAATCGTTGCTTTTTTCTTAAATTCTTCCGGATCTGTGTGACTATATTTAATGTCTGTCTGGTTTTCTCCGCTTTTAACCCTGAGTTGCGTAATTGGAGAGTTTCTTCCTTCTTCGCTTTCTGTTATATCTGAAAATATTATTTTTAATTCATCATTAAAATCTCTTTTGATTTCAAATCCTAATTTCGTCTCTTTTTCTGAAAGTAAAACAATATTGTCAAAGTAAATATCTTTAATCATGCATGGAGTCTTACTAAAAAAATGGTTGTAAATTATCAATGCCATTTCTATGTAAGCCGACCCGGGTAAGACAATCATTCCCTGAAATGCATGATCGGCAAGATATGGTAATTTTCTGAGACTTATTACGAACTCACCTTTATTTTGCTGAAACGTTATATCACTTTTGTTAATCATTTACCGAAAATTCCTATTTTCTTATTTGGAAAGGATTTAATCACGCCGCCGGATAAATTATTTCTCTAAAATCTGTATATCATGATTAAAAATGTACTGCGGATCTAAGCTAAAGTGCTCTATTATACAATTATCATTCTCAATTACTAAACTTGAAACAAAATCAGGATTAGGTTTAAAAGTAACTAATCTCCATCTATTGAAATCCTCGTCTCCATCTATTTCTTTAAAAAACAAATTATCATTAATTCTTAGTTCAAGGCTTATTCTTTTCGGCGAAAAAGAAAAACCTTTCCCGATCGCTTTCATGTAAGCCTCTTTACTTGTCCAAATTTTATAAAATATTTCTTCCTTTTTAGTTGAGGGAAGTTTATTGAACCATCTCTTTTCCGATTCGCTGAAACATAATCTCACAACACCTTCCATGTCTGCCAATTCTTTAATTTTTTCAACATCAATCCCTATCTTCCTTTTTTTTGAGAAAATGTATACTGCAATATTATCAGAATGAGATAAATTAAAAAAAATATTATCCATGTCTGAATCCGGAGATATAAAAGGTTTCCCAAATTCATTGTAATAAAAGCTTATTTCATTAGGATTTAAATTCATGTATCTTGATATCAATAACCGCACCAGTCCCTTCGATATTATCTCCCTATCTTTTATTATGCCGGATTTATATTTATCAACAATCTTTTGTTCGCTATCCGGCAGAATTGAATAATATCCATCAATAATTGCTTCAGGTTGATCCAGAAATGCCGTCCAAATATGAACTTCATTATCAAGTTGATTACTGTTTATTTTATTTTTCAATTGAAGGGATAGTACTTATTTTTTTATATTCTTTTAACAAATTAACTATTTTCAATATTAATTGGCAATACTCTTCTTCACAATCACCACAATCACCTTTTTATTAATAATCAATTCAAGTTATGCAAGTTCCTCTATTTGAAAGATGATATCTTTACTTTTTAAAAAACAACCAATAACATGTATTATTCACAGTTTGAATATTTGAAATTTGAATTTTGAAACTTATTTGAAATTTGTTCTTTGTTTTTTGTAATTTCCCCGCCTATCCATTTTCCAGTTCCTTTAAAATATAAAACTGTTTAAGCGATTGCGGATTAACTAAAGCATCTTTATTCTCAACCTCCTCTCCATTTACAATGCGTGTAACTGCTATTTCAACTTTCTTCCCGCTGATAGTTCGAGGTACCTCATCTATTTGAATTATTTTCGCAGGAACATGACGCGGTGTTGCTGAACTCCTAATGCTGTTCTTAATTTTATCTGATGTTTCTTTTGATAAAAGTACCCCTTCCTTTAACACTACAAAAAGAATAATCCTAATGTCATTTTTATAATTTTGACCGATAACAATACTGTCAATAACTTCATCTATTGATTCAACAACTCTGTAAATTTCTGCTGTTCCGATTCTTACACCGCCCGGATTTAAAGTGGCATCGGAACGCCCG
The DNA here is from genome assembly GCA_963848195.1 of uncultured Ignavibacteriales bacterium. Lineage (GTDB taxonomy): Bacteria > Bacteroidota > Ignavibacteria > Ignavibacteriales > Ignavibacteriaceae > CAVQBP01. The sequence goes on from CAWKCY010000009.1 coordinate 515,394, forward strand.
TATATAATGACTCCTCCTGTCTCAGTAATTTTAATAAAATCTCCATGCCTCCAGATACCGGGATAATATTCAAAGTAAGCTGCTCTATACTTTACTCCTTCAGGATCATTCCAGAAATAAATAGGCATTGAAGGAAACGGTTCCGTGCAAACTAATTCTCCCTTTTCTCCAATCACTGCCTCCCCTTTTTCATTAAAAGCCTCTACCTTCATCCCCAGTCCCCTGCATTGTAATTCTCCTGGATAAACAGGTAAAACTGGATTTCCCAGCATGAAGCATGATATTATATCTGTTCCTCCTGAAATAGAAGATAACTGGATATCTTTTTTTACACTCTCATAAACATATTCAAAATTTACCTCCGAAAGCGGAGAACCGGTAGATAATATTGTCTTTAGATTTGAAAGATTAAATTTTTCCTTCGGAATTAAATTAGATTTTTGACAGATACTTAAAAATTTGGGACTGGTGCCAAATATTGTAATATTTTCTTCTTCTACTTTCTTCCACAGAAACTCTAAATTCGGATATGCGGGACTCCCGTCATATAAAAAAATAGTTGCCCCGATATTTAAAGAACTAATTAACCAGTTCCACATCATCCAGCCGCAGGTCGTATAATAAGTAATGATATCATGCCGGTTCAAATTTGTATGCAGAGAAAGTTCTTTGAAATGCTGTAATAATGTACCGCCTGCACCATGCACAATACATTTTGGTATTCCCGTTGTCCCCGAGGAATACATTATATATACCGGATGATCAAATGGTACCTGTTCAAATTGAATTTCATCAACTTTATCATTTATTAACTCGGAAAAGTAAATAGAATTTTTTAAACTCACTCCTTTTTCTTCTTCGGATTTAAAATCATAAAAATGAGACACAATTATAATCTTTTCTATCCCGGGGATATTTTCCGCTACCTTTTCTATTTTTTCCTTACAATCAACGAGTTTGCCGTTATACATGTAGCTTTCTACGGCAAATAAAATCTTAGGTCTTATCTGGCTGAACCTGTCAAGGATTCCTTGAATTCCAAAATCAGGAGATGCCGATGACCAGATAGCTCCAATACTTGTTGAAGCAAGCATACCAATAACAGCTTCGGGAATATTTGAAATAAAACCGGCTACCCTATCCCCTTTTTTTACTCCGAGTTTTTTTAATCCTTCCGCACAGGAAGCAACGTAATTGTAAAGTTCAGAATAGCTTATTCTTATATCCGGTTTATCTTCTCTTGAACTTATAATTGCAGTATGCTGATCTCTGAACTTTAACAAATTTTCAGCGAAATTTAATTCCGCCCCTTCAAACCATTTAGCCCCGGGCATTACTCTTTTTGAAAGAATTTTATCATATGGTTTTGAATGGACAACGCCGGCAACTATCCAGATTGATTTCCAGAATTCTTCTAAATCTGAAACAGACCAATCATATAATTTATCATAACTGCCAATCGGCTGTTCAGTTATCTGTTCCACATATCGCATAAATGCAGACATATTAGAATGATGTACCCGCTCAGCCGATGGAACCCAAATAGGTTTTTTCATTTTACCTGGTAATCTTAATCTATCATTAACCAATGGATTTATCCATTCGCTTTCCTTCATCCAAAAAATTCCCCCCCATCTTTTCAGTAACCAATGGATCTATCCATTGGTTTAAGTGAAAAATAAAAGCCTCACTATCATCGCAGCCTTCCATGCAAAATCAAAATCACCATTTTCAAGCGCACACTTAGCCGTAAGCTCAATAAAAACCTTCTTCTTATTATGATTATTTTTAACAAGATTTAACGCAGCCTTCAGCATTTTTTTATAATCCTTCTGCTGCTCATATCTGAAAAAAGCTTCTTCTGAAGATTCAAAATCTTCTATATTTTCTTTTTCTATCTTCTCAATAAATATATTAACTTCCTCATCCGAAGGAATCTTATCAGTAGTAGCAAATTTACCCAGGTTATTTGCCGAATAAATAAATGAGTCTCTTATAAATTCCGGCAACCCATCATAACCAATACATTTTTTAGGCCCCGGCTGTGCAGTTTCGAAAATGAAACCTTTGGCTCTTGAATAAAAATTAGCTGACATTCTTCCTACCAGATCAATAAGTTCAGGATGAATGACTCCATCCTTAAATATATCTTCCGCAATATGAAACTTTAATACTTCACAAATCGCAATATTAGCAGAGCTCCCTCCTTCTCCAAAACTCTCCATTTTTCTTAATTTACATTCCATCTGAAAAGGTGATTCTTTAACTCTCTTTGGTTTTACAATATCCGAATCAATTGGAGTGAAGCCGCTTTTAGTAAATTCATTTATGTCCGGAGGATATTCTGTCGATGCAAGATTAGCCTGTTCAACCATAGAATATGTAACAACTTGAACTACGCATTCTTCTGTATTTATTAAGTTATAATAAGTGTCCTTTAAAGAACTGTCTCTTCCTCTTCGCGAAGGTGAAAAAGCAATAATAGGAGGATTGGCTCCAAATGCATTAAAAAAAGAAAATGGAGTCAGATTCGGTATACCATCTTTAGATAAAGTTGAAACCAGTGCAATTGGTCTCGGACCTATTCCACCGATTAATAATCTGTGAACTTCTCTGACACCTAAATCTTTTGGTTCGTAATGAAACATTATTAGCTTTTTTTCTTCGCTAAAATAGAATAACTCTTATTTGCTTTCACTATTTTATTCTTAAGACTCCCGAGTCCATCGATCTTAAGTTCAATCGAATCTCCTTCTTTCAGCCATGTCGGAGTAAAATCTTCACCTTTCTCTTTGGCTTTCAAAGCCTTTGTTCCATTTAATTCAAGAAAGCAGCCTGTCCCAACCGTTCCCGAACCGATTACATCTCCCGGATATAAATCAACTCCGTATGATGCTCTTTCAATAATTTCCGCAAATGTAAAGTTCATATCCTTTAAATTTCCTTCGGAAACGAGTGTACCGTTATAAAAGGCTGTCATCTTCAAATCGTATTTATTTCCTGACGGCGTATGGATTTTATTATCTTCCAGTTCATCAACAGTTACTATGAACGGTCCTATAACCGTAGCAAAATCCTTACCTTTTGCCGGTCCCAGATTTAATTTCATTTCTTCCATCTGGAGTCTTCTGGCAGACAGATCATTCATTATGGTATAACCTGCAATATAGGAATCAGCCTCATTTGCAGGTATATTTTTCCCTTTTTTGCCGATAATAACTGCGGCTTCAAGTTCAAAATCCAATTTCTGCAAATGATCTTCTTCTACAATTATATCCCCTTCTCCAAAGACAGCATTATGGTTCGTGAAATAGAATACAGGAAACTGATCAAATTCAGGTATCATCTCCACGCCTCTATTTCTTCTAGCTGTTTCTACATGCTGCCTGAAAGCATAAGCATCACGGCATGAAGTAGGATGCAGGGGAGCAAGTATCTCAGCGTGCTCCCGTCGAATTTGAGTAGTTAGCTTCCCGTTCTTTATTTCATCATAAATAATATTTAATTCTCCAAGCCAATGATCCCATTCTTTAACGATTTGTTCAATAAATGAAGGGGTTTCCATTTTGAGGTACTCTGCACAATTCCTCACATCATATATCAAATCATTAAAAAATATGCCAACCCTGGGGTTATTATCCCATTGTTTATAAGTTACTAATTTCATACTATATCTTATTTAAGTTAATATAAAATAATAAGTTAAAAGATTTCATTTAAAATAAAAATTATGTGGATAAATTGTGAATAAATAGGTTTACCATTGAAAACTATACTACCATATTTACTGAAATAAAGCAAAATATTGTTTAGTCATATTGAGACAACCTTAATTTGTCATTCTGAACGGAACGAAGTGGAGTGCCTGTCCCGCTTTTGCGGGGAAGAATCTCCAACTCCGTAATTTGCACTATATAAAATACATGTTGTCACTAGCAGTAAATCGAAATATATTAAAATTAACAGAAAAGTAAACATGGAGATTCTTCACTTCGTTCAGAATGACAATTCCTGCGTCCTCTACTATTTATTTAACTCTTTTAAAACCTCCGTTATAACATCCAGAGCAAAAACAGTTTCATCCTTTGTTCCCGAATTTATTCTAATCCCGTTATCAATCCCGAAAGAATCCAGATATCTTAAAATTAAGCCTCTATTTAAACATTCCTGATTAAATTTAACTGCATATTCTGCATCAGGAAATAATAAAAGATAAAAATTTGCATTTGTAGGTATGAATCTGATTTTTAATTCTTTGAGCCTTGCTTCCATCATATTAAGAGACGTTCTATTTGTTTCTATTGTCTTACAAATAAATTCATCATCATTTAACGAAGCAATTGCCGCTTCATGAGCTAATATATTAGGTTCAAATGGGAGTCTAACCTTATATAATTCTTTAATTACATTAGGATAACCATAAGCAAAACCTATTCTTAACCCGGCTAGTCCAAAGGATTTTGAAAGGGTTCTAAGTATTATCAAATTTTCTAAATTATAATCAAATCCATTTGGATAATCTGGTTCTGATTGGGAGTAAATGGTATATGCTTCATCCAGATATTACCAGAATATTTGGAGAAATCTTACTAATAAATTTATCAAATTCCTTCTTCTTAAATATAGTTCCCGTTGGATTATTAGGATTTGCCAGATATATAATCTTCGTTTTTTCAGTGATATTCTGTAATATTCCGTTTAAATCAAAATGGTAATCATTTAAGGGTACTAACCTCGATTTTCTTCCTAATTTATTAACATTTACATACCATCCAATAAATGAGTCCTTCTGAAGAAAGCAATTCATCATTTTCACTGCTGAATGCAGTAATGATATATTGAATTAAAGAATCCGAACCATCGGAGCATATTATCTGCTCCGGTTTTTTACCGTATTTTTCAGCTATCGCGTTTACTAGTTTATATCCTGATGGATTTGGATATCTATGAAGTTCAGACAAATGACTTCTTAATTGCTTCTACTGCTTTGGGAGAAGGACCCAAAGGATTTTCATTTGAAGCCAGCTTTACAACCTTTTGAATATTCTTTTCCCTCATTAATTCTTCAATAGGCTTCCCGGCTTTATATGGTTTTAAGTTCTTAATGTGCTCCGGAACTGAAATCATTTTTCCAACCATGAATGATGATAATCTTCAACCATTGTCTCCTTCACATTAGCCGTAACGTTTAATGGTGAAAAAGCATCAATCATTATTGCATACTCGTCTGTTTCTTTTTTTCCTATTGAAGCTTCAGTTTTGCCAGGCTGAGGTCCATGCGGAATACCCATTGGATGTAATGTAATCGAACCTTCTTTTACTCCTGTCCTGGACATAAAGTCTCCATATACATAATAAAGTACTTCATCACTGTCCACGTTTGAATGATAATACGGAGCTGGTATTGAATTAGGATGGAAATCGAAAAGTCGCGGGACAAAATTACAAACCACAAAATGCTCGGTTGTAAACAATAAATGAATAGGCGGAGGCAGATGAATCTTACCTACCTTGGGAGCATATTCTTTAATATTAAACGTATAAGGATATAAATATCCATCCCATCCAACAACATCAAAAGGATGATGCGGAAGTTTATATTCAAATGTTCTATTTGATACTTTTAATACCAAAGTAAACTCACCTAATTGATCTATAGGTTCCATATATTGCGGCGGATGGAAATCCCTTTCATAGTAAGGAGCATCCTCTTTTAGCTGCCCGTATTCATTCCTGAAATGCAATGGTATTTCAAATGGTGTATCCGATTCAATTATAAATAATTTCACATTATTTAGATCTTTGAATTTCATTTGATAGGTTGTCCCTTTCGGAATTATAATATAATCCCATTGTTCAAACGGCAGTCTGCCGTATTCTGATAAAAACTCCCCCTCTCCATGATGAATAAAAACTATTTCATGTTTATAACTATTCCTGTAAAAGATATCGGTCTCCTCTGTTACAAAAGCAGTGGAAATAATGCAGTGTTCATTTTTAAGGAATTCATTCCTGGCAGTAAGAAAATTACCCTCTGTCTTTTTATTATCCGTGAAGAAATGATAATATTGCAGAGGTGCATCTTCCCATTCATTAGAATTACCGTGTTTATGCTCCTGAATTGTCTCTACTTGTGGAGGCATATATATATGATATTTATTTGAATATATTCCTGTAAATCCTTTAGTACTGAATAGTTCTTCCCTGTAAAGTGATTTCCCATCAGGTTTGTAAAAAGTTGTATGCCTTTTGGGCGGTACTTTTCCGACTTTTACATAATAAGGCATGTTTTCTCCTTTATAATAATATACTTCTCTTTTACAGCAGGAAGTATTTATTTTAACAAAAATTTGATATGAAATTAAAAGAAAATATACAGATAGTAAAGTGAAGAAGCTTTTATATCACAGATATATTTACTGAGTTTTGAGGTGCGAAGGCTGAAAATAGATTAGTGTATAACGTTACTGATTCTTCTTAGGTTTTAATTAAATATTTTATGCTTTTTTGTCCCGTAAGGGACATAATATCTATAGAAAGAAACCCTCGGAAAAAATACAGTCCCGCTAGGGACGAAATAAAAAAATATTTTGGACATATATAGCCTGTCAGGCATTCAGAATGATAAATTAGCGTTTGTCACAATAGAACAACCCTAAAAGACCATTTGATGCATTAGATGAAATAAAGAATAAAAAAAATCTAAAAGCTCTCAATTCAATTGAAGAATTGGAAGAAATGCTGAATAATGCGAAAAATAATCCTAACCAATTGTGGCATCTTAACGGAACGCTGATTTTTATGATTATTATGATTAATTATGATTTAAATACCTGAGAGTGAGTTAGTTTTTTGAATAAACTTGTATTTACTTTCGTTTTACAACAATAATAAGAGATGGCATCTTTAGTTTATGAGAAATAAATTAATATTTTTATATATTTGTATGAATGATAATAATTTTAGAATAATGAACTATGGAAACAATAGATATATTAAAACAAATTGAACAGTTGTCTATCGAAAAGAAAATGTTAATAATTGAAAAGATATTGAAATCAATTAGGGAAAAAGAAATAAAGACTAAAATGAATACAGCGGTCGAAGATCTGCAACATGAATATTTTACAAATAAAGAACTAACTACTTTTACGGATATTGACTTTGATAACTTCTATGAATCAAGGTGAAATATGGCTCATTAATCTCGATCCAACAATTGGTGCTGAAATCAAAAAAATTCGACCTGCGATTGTGGTAAATGATAATACACTAGGTCGATTGCCTTTAAAAATTATTGTACCAATAACCAATTGGAAAGAAAATTACAGCATAGCTCCCTGGATGATTAAAATAGAGCCAGATAATCTAAATAATCTTGATAAAATTTCTGCAATTGACTGTTTTCAGGTTCGATCTATTTCCGATCTAAGATTTGTAAGACAGATTGGAAAAATCGAAAAAGATGTTTTGGAGCAAATCAAAGAAGGTCTTGCAAAAGTACTTTCGATTAATCTCTAACGATTACACGAACAACCAAATACTGAATCATCCATCTGCCGGTTAAACTTTCATAGTATCTTGCACCGAATTGCTTTCTGCATCTCTTTCTTTACTTGTATATTTATAATTTTCAAATCCACTGCTTGCATTATAGCTTCTTAGTATTTCTCCATAGGAATAATAATCCTGTGTTGCTGCTATATTTCCATTTTTATCCCATGTCTGCCTTACATTTATCATATTATCTATGTTAAATGAAATAATATTGTTATATACCTCTAAGGCTTTATCAAATTCATTTCTTTGTTTATAGATATCTGCCAAAGTCATTTCAGCCCGGGGGGTTCTTTTATCGGTGAGATAATCAATAATGAATTTTTTAAACAACTCTTTTGATGTATTCAATTTTACAGAATCAGGCTTGATATTAGAAGTATCTTTAATTTCTAGGCTTTCATTGTAATAGCTCAATGCTAATGCAAAATCACTAAGAACCAACCAGTTATTGATGGAGGGATTATCCTGTTTTACTTTCTTATATTCCAGCCGAGCATTATCATAATCGACATCCTTATCATATACCTCTCAAGTAAATACTTTCCTATTGCAGCAGGTTCCGTATTAAGCTTGTTATCATTAACCAATGTTCTATAATAGCTTTTAGCTTCACCGGATTTACCTGCATTATAAAGAAAATCCCCTATTGGGCATTAAGTCTGCGGATGGTGAGTTAAATGAGAAAATCATTTTTATGGTATGTTTTTTAAAAGTAGGGATAAATGATGGCAGAAATAAAAAAGTGAGTTTAAAAAAGAAAAAATGTCTGGAAACCTACGCTATTTCGTAAAGATTTGTAGAGCGGATATGGATTAGGAGAATATTTAAAATAATTCAATAAATCATAAGCAGTCCATTGATCCCCGAATTAGCATTATGAGCATATTCAAAATTCTCAATTCAATAAAATAACCGCCAAAAAATTAAATGCCATTAGTAATTTTTATTTTTTTGAAAAAGTAATATTATTTATTTTAGTATAATTCTTGGTGTATTTTATTTTACTACTTCAAAAAAACATGAATAACCTAGGGAGGTAAATTTACAAACCCTTGTTAAAATATTTTCGCTAGTAGGTTTTTAATTAATATAAGATAGATTAAGTTTCCTTGTGCTGCAAGAAATAGAGATGAATAAATATTTGAAGAAAATGTTTTTGATATTTATCCGTAATTCTTTCATTAATTCTGGTTTTATTAGATTGCAATACAATGGGCAGGATACAACTGGCAATAACTTCACATTTGAAATATTTGAAGCTTGATAACACAGCATTTTAAAGAGAATATAAAATGAGAAAAATAATTTTAGTATTAGCAATAGTTCTTTCATTTTCAAGTTTCAGCTGCGATACTACGGAACCAATACTAGATAATATACAACCTGGAAGAAGAGACTATGTGTGGAGCATTGATAGTGTTGATTATGGTGATCTACCGGGATTTATAGAATTAAGTTCGATCTGGGGAAGTTCATCAAATGATGTATGGGGAGCAGGATTTACTGAAGATGTACGAAATTGTCTTTGGCATTATGATGGAAATATATGGAGCCGTGCTGTTTGGAATACACCGATAACTGAGTATGGTAATGGTTCAAAAATAGTAGGTGGGGTTTATGGTTTTTCTAAGGATGATGTCTGGGCATTTGGCGGAAGAATATTTAGTAATACAATGACAACCGAACCCTTTTTAATGCACTATGATGGGAATAAATGGATAGAAGTTAGTGGAGATAAAAGTCAAATGCCTGATGGCTTTACTGATATATATGCAATAAATAAAAACCATTTCTGGATTTCTTCATCTGAATATGTTAGTGAATTTAAAGATGGAGTTTGGAAAAAATATTTCATTGGTGAAAACTATCATGTGCAGTCAATTGAAGGCGTTAGTAATAGTGTTTATTTAACAGCATACCCTATTGGCAAAGATTCATTGTATTTCATGAAATTGATAAGTAATAGGTTCGTAATTATTGATAAAACGAAATTACTTGGTGATGGTAAATTTGAACAAAATGGTTTATTGTTTGCCAATAACAAGGTTTATACCTTTGGGGGACAAGGAGTATTTACGTTGGAATTAAATGGAGAAGAAATAACTTTAAGTAGTTGGAATAATGAATTATTGCTTCCGAATGGTATGGGTTTCAGGAATAGCTATAAAATAAATTCAAAAGATTTATGGGGAGTAGGCTATCCATCCATTATTTATCAATTTAACGGAGAAAATTGGCAGCAGGTATTTATAAATAGTCCAAATTTAGAAGCTCTTTATAGGGGCATTTGGGGAGATGGAAGAGAAATTTTTATCTGTGATACTCAAAATGGTATGGTCTTTCACGGTAAATAAAACAAATAATAGCAGAGGAGAAAGTATGATAGTATATTTTTCAAATATTAAAAAATGTCTATATCTAATAGTATTATTTATTATTACAGTAACTCACCATTGTTAATGAGGTTATACGTGAATTGGTTGACTAGCCTAGTATCAACTGTGTTCTGGGAGCATCTTGATTATGTTTAATTGGATAAATATAATGCTATATTTAAAACAAAATTATTAATAACACTCCTGTGAACATAATCGCCGAACCTAAAAACCGCTGTCTTATATTCTGTTCCTTAAAAATAAAATATCCTAGAATAACTGAAATCATTCCCCCTGTTCTTTTTAAAGAGACTACATATACAACTAAAGTTAAAGAAATTGCTGTCATATGTACAAAGTAACCGGCGCTTGTCATTAGTCCTACCATAAGTAAATTTTTGAATCCGAGTTTCAATGCAGGAGCAGTTATTTTTCTTTTTGAAAAGACATAAACGGTGGTTCCTATTGTCGCGAAGAGATTAATAAATACTAAATATTGAAGAATTGAAGATGCTTCAATCCCGCGTTTATCATAGTTTGCCGAAATTGCCCATATGAATGCTATTATAAGCATGTATCTTGTCCCCCTTTCCTTAAAAAGCGATTTAAGAGGTTCCAGTATACTCTGCTTTTTGAGGTTTACGTTTAATAAATATGAGCCGGAAATAATTAAGAGGGTTCCGATTAATCCCCAGAAATCAGGAAATTCACCAACTATCAGCGGGGATAGAAATAATAAAAATAAAGGCGTGAAGCTAAGCATTGGGACTACAACTGAAATGTCTCCATCCGATATTGCTCTGTGGTATAATATTGCAGCAGTAATATTTATAATTCCCGAAATGAATAATGCTTCAAAGAACCGGTAGTTGAATTGAAGGTCGATAAAAAATAATACCGGAACAAATAAAATTAAAGGGATTAGATTATTAAACCATGAAACAAGGAGTGGGTCAACTCTTTTGGAAGCTTTTTTGCTGAAGACACCTTTTAATGAATCAAAAATAGGATTAAGTACTGCAAAGATTATCCACATGCTATAGGTTTAGTTCAAGTTTAAGTGTCGAACATATTAGCTAAAAATTCAAATTTCCAATTAACAAATTACAAATAATATCAAATTACCAAATATCAATATATCAAACATTCCAGACTTTGGAATTTGAAATTTTTTATTTGGAACTTATTTGTATTTTGGGATTTATTATTTGGGATTTTATTTTTCAATTCTATTTCAAAAACTCCATTGGGTACCTTGGCTTAAAACAGCCTGAAATCTTTATGAAGCCGGCAGATGATGTGATAAAAGAATCAGCACCTGAAGAATACAAAATTAACAATCCGATAGAATCTTTCATCTTAATTTTTCCCAAAGATTTTTAATTTCGATGAGAAAATATCTTTTACCTGACCCCAATTCGCTTCCCCCATTGGATAGAATGCTAAAACAGGTTCATTCCCATAAGATAGAACTAATGTCTGTATCATCGGGCAGTTCTTCACAATAATATCCTAAATTAGTTACGAATGAAGTGATCTCATCTGGATTGATATCCAACCCCCTTATCCTTAGGACCTTATCTATATCCTCAGATCTATTGTACATTCATTAATGTAATAAGCTTTTTTAATATTTCTTTTTATACTTAAAAATTCATCTTTGGAATTTATATTAGTTTTTAATATTAAAATATCCATTCCCTTTCCTTCCAAAAGAAAATTACATGCTGATTTATATTTACCTTAAAAATTTAGCATTAAGAATCTTCTTTTGTGAGAATAAATCGGTGGATAACATAATATTACCGGTAAAAAATGTAATTCTGCAGGTTAATACTGATTGGATAGCAGGTAAGAAAAATTTCACAGATTCAATAAATATTTCTAATGTCCGGTTATTACCGAAGAGCATTCTTTGCACTTTATTATGACCAATGTCATATCATCCGCCTGCTCAAATCCGTTTCTCCACTCTTCTGCAGCAACATTTAATTCGGAAATTATTTGAGAAGAAGATTTATCTGCATTATTTAATAAAACTTCTTTAATCCTTTTATAATCAAACATATCCATGCTGCTGTTAAATAATTCGGATAATCCATCGCTCAATAATAGAAGGATATCTCCGCAATTTATTTTTATTTTCCTTTCTTCAAATTTCATCAAATTTGTAGCACCTAGCGGCATTCTTTTAATGATAATTTCTTCAACCTTTTTTTCTTCTCTTCGATATAATAATGCCGGCGGCATACCGGCAGAAGAAATATCAATACATTGACCATCAGTTTTAAGAATTAATAAACCCATATATAGATTGCCAAGATGCATTGACCTAATAACATTATTAATTTTGTCCAGCGTTTGTGAGGAAGTCAGTTTCGGGTTTAATTCATGAAGCAATCCTTTTATGATAGCCACCATTATTCCGGCTTTTACTCCATGACCGGTTGCATCGCCAATAGCTAAAGTAATTTTATTATCATTCCCGGGTATAATATCATAATAATCACCACCAACTTCTGCTGCTGTATTCATATAGAAAGCTATATCTAGATTTTCCGATTTAGGAATTTCTTTGGGTAAAAGAGATAACTGTAATTGTCTGGCATCCTCCAGCTCTTTTGTTTTTCTATCGTTTTCAGCCTCTATCATACGCCTTTTAAGTTCTTGCCTGCTTGCTTCTCTTTCCTGTTCTATTGTCTTTTGGGATAATTCTTTAACTTTATTGAGTTGAATTTTAAGGTCTTTATTTATTCTGGAAAAGTTGTATGAAAGGAAGAGAGACATTGAAATGGTAAATGCGATAACACCGTAAACAAAAATCTGGTTGTATTCTAAAGAAGCAGTTTTTATATAACCAAGTGGGACTCAACCTCTCTCCTCCAACTCCAAAGGGTGCCTCACTTATATAGAACAATGGATTGAGTTAGTTGAAATTTGAATTTTATATTTGAAATTTTAATTTGTAATTTGTCATTTGTTAATTGGAATTTATTTTAAATGTTATCCAGCAGCATAAAACTATTCTCCTTTGCTTTAAATATTCCGTTCAAGTTTTTATATTCATAGTTGCAAAGCTTTAACAAAGGACAAACAGAACAGTTAGGTTTGGCGGGTTTACATATTTCTCTTCCAAGCCTTATTAAATTAGTATGAAAAGAATGTGCGATACCTTCGGGAATATTATCTTTAATAGCAAGAAATGTTTTATCAGGGGTCTTCGTATTTACAATTCCTATTCTATTTAATGTCCTGTGCACATGTGTATCAACAGGGCATATATTTCTTTTTAAAGAGAATAATAAAACACAGCTAGCAGTCTTAACGCCTACTCCCCCATATTTAGTCAGTTCCGATAGTATTTCATCATTAGAAGAATCCTTTAAATAATCCAGTGATACTTCTCCCGTTTCCTTTTTAATAGAAACAAGAAATTTCTTTATAGCAGCAGATTTTTGTTTACCAAGTCCGGCAATCTTAATTAATTTTTCAATTTTAGCTCTGGGCAGTCCGGCAACATCATTCCACTCAATATAATTTTCTTTCAAATTTTTAAAAGCTTTATATGAGTTCCTGTCATTAGTATTTTGCGAAAGAATTGTCGCAATAAGCATATCAACAGGATCAGGATTACTTTTATTCCTATCCGGGAAACCAAATCGATGTATCAGCTTTTTATTAATAACAGCAATTTTTCTTCTCATAATCTTAAGCCTTGCTCTTTGCAGAAGTTTTGAATTTATAAGCTAATCAAATTTATGAATTTTCAGATCATAACTAATCATAAAAATCATAAAAATCCGCGTTCCATTAAAAGATAAATACTACGAAATAGCGTAGGTTTGAGGCTATTTTTTCACTTCTAAGCCACTAAATTTTACTTAAGCCTATACTTACTATGGCTTTTTAAAAAAACACCCCTTAAAATTGATATTCAGCTATTTTTCTCTACATAGTATATGATTACTTAATCTTAACTAAAAAATATTTAATTTTGCTTCTTTAATAAAAAAATCAATTAAGGGAGGATTAATGCCTACACTTATGGTTAGTATATCAGGGATTAGAGGAATTGTGGGTGATGGATTAGATCCCAATGTACTTGTAAAATTCTGTTCTGCATTTGCAGATTTTACAGGAAACGGGAAAATAGTTATCGGAAGAGATGCAAGAATTTCAGGTGAAATGGTGAAATCAGTTGTCATAGGAACTTTACTAGCAAAAGGATTGGACGTCGTAGATATAGGGATCTGCCCTACGCCTACAGTTCAATATACGGTAAAGAATTTATCCGCAAACGGTGGTATTGCAATTTCAGCCAGCCACAATCCGAATGAGTGGAATGCACTAAAGTTATTAAATAATACCGGTCAGTTTATGACTCCCGAACAAAATGTGGAATTGCTTAAAATTTTAAATAACCCAAATGAAAACAAATTTAAGAATTGGGAAAGTCTAGGTACTCTTACTACTTCAAGTGAAGGTCTGCGTAAACATATGGATGATGTCTTAAATTTAAAATACATTGAGCCGGGAGATATTAGGAAGAGAAAATTCAAAGTCTTAGTCGATTGTGTCAATGGAGCAGGCGTATATTGTATTCCTGAGCTTTTAAGAGAATTCGGATGTGAAGTAATTGAAATGAATTGTGAAAAAAACGGGATTTTTCCCAGACTCCCCGAACCCATTCCCGGGAATTTAACCGCAACGATGAAAGCTGTTAAAGATTCAAATGCAGATGTTGGAGTAGTAGTAGATCCCGATGTTGATAGATTGGTTTTGATTACCAATGAAGGTGAACCTTTCGGAGAAGAAAATACCATTACGAGTTGTGTAAAATTTATTCTCTCTAAAGAAAAAGGAAATGTAGTTGTCAACCTTTCTACCACACGTGCTGTGGATGATGTCGCTAAAGAATATAATTCCAAAGTTTATCGCTCACCTGTTGGAGAGGCTAATGTTGTGAAAATGATGAAGGAAGTAAATGCCATTATTGGAGGTGAAGGAAGCGGCGGAGTTATATATCCTGCCCTACATTATGGAAGGGATGCACTTGTAGGTATTGCACTTACACTTCAAAATTTAATGGAATTTGGAGGGACAATTGCAGAATTGAAAAAATCATTGCCTTCATACTTCATAGCAAAGGAAAAAATTGAACTAGGTAATGCAAATCCTGATGAAATAGTTAATTCATTAAAAAATAAATATAAAGATAAAAATATAAATACCGATGATGGATTAAGAATAGACTTTCCGGACCATTGGGTACATTTCCGAAAATCAAATACAGAGCCCATAATAAGAAGTATTGTTGAGGCAAAAGAGAAGAAGAAAGCAGAAGAACTTTCCCAAAAATATTTCAAGGAAATAACCGCAGAGAACTCAGAGAAGACACATAGCTAACAGAGTTATTTCTTCTTCCTCTGTTTCCTCTGCGTCTTCTCAGTTAACTCTGTGGTAAAAAAAGGTTTTTAATACAGCCTGCTTCTCTTCTGAATATAGTTGAACAGTGCCTTATCGAAAGGTGTAGAGGTCTCAATTAAATTATATTCTATATTGGAATTGAGACACTCCGACTTTATTTTATTTATAAAGCTTGTCATCGCATCTCTGTAGGCTTTTTGAATTTGATACGGCTGGGTAGTCATTTCCGCACCGGTTTCCAGGTCTTTAAATATAGCATCCCTCCCAAAAGAAAAACTTCTTTCTATAGGGTCTAGAATTTGAAATACAATAACTTCATTATTCTTATATCTAAAGTGTTTTAATGCTGTTAAAATGGAATTAACATCATCAAAAAAATCGGATACAATAATTACCAATCCTCTTCTTTTAATTTTCTCAGCTATTGAATTTAAGGATGCAGCTGTATTGGTTTTACTCGATGCTTCAACTGCATTCAAGCTCTTTAAGATTTCCTGAAGATATGCTCGCGTAGTTTTAGGGGGAAAATATTTATTTATCTTTTCCGAATAAAGAGAAAGACCTACCGCATCCTGTTGCTTAATCATAAGATAACTTAAAGCAGCAACTAAAATAACCGAATAATTAAGCTTGGTTATATTTCCTTCCGATTTATAATCCATCGACTTGCTCGTATCAAGAAGGATATAGCTCTTTAAATTTGTCTCTTCTTCATACTGTTTAATAAAATATCTTTCGGTTTTCCCGTATACTTTCCAATCTACATCTTTTAAATTATCCCCCTGCATATAAGGACGGTGTTCAGTAAATTCTACGCTGAATCCATGGTAAGGGCTTTTATGCATACCTACCATAAAGCCCTCAACTACAAGACGTGCTTTTAACTCTAAAGAATTGAGTTTAGATATAATTGCGGGATTTAAATATTTTCTGTAATCTTCTACTTCAGCCATTAAATTTTAGTGGTTGTTTTTTCTTTTAAAATTTCATCCGGAGATAATCCCAGATGTTTTAATTCCTCCTTTGCCGAAGTTGCTAATTCATGGTTTGGAAATTTTTCTAGGAAAAGATTATAAGTTTTACTTGCTTCTTCATAATTGTTCAACTCATTCGCCAGAATAAAACCCGACATAAATAACGCTAAAGGCGCTTTTTTGCTCTGAGGGTACTTATCATATACGCTTCTATATATTGTTACCGACTTTTCAAGAGACTCCTTCTTTGTAAGGTTTTTTACAAGATTATTTTGATATAAAGCTGCCATCTGGTAAAGAGCTTCCGGTGCTAAATCGCTTTTGGGATATTTATCTACCAGTGACTGATAAGATTCAACTGCATTGGATATATTATTCCCTTGAACATCCTTTTCTGCTGACTGCAAATATTCTTTATCCGTTTTACTGCTGCAGCCGGAAAATATTATTAATGTTATTAAAAATAGGAAAACTGCTTTCATTATATTCCTTAAATATTCAAATAAAAAATTTATTAAAATAGCAAAGAACTATCAACATAATACGAATACCCAATTTCTCCATCAAAATGACTAATGACAAATATACATTCCTGTTACATCTGTTATTAAAATTGTTACATATTATTTAACTTCTTAACTAAAATACTTCTATTTTTATACAAATTACATATAAAATTATTGAGAAAATTATCTGATAAATTGTCAAATGTTAATGGATAATATTAAATATAGAAAAAGAATCCTTCAGCTCGAAAACGAGATTAAAAATTTTCAGGCTGCTGTTTCCGAACTAAAGATATTAAATGAAATTGCCGTTGATGCCGGCAGAACAGAAGATGTGAATGAAACCCTTAAGCTTATCCTCACTAAAACAACTTCAGCAGTAAACGCCGAACATGGAGCTATTCTTTTGGTTTCCGAAAATAATGAAGTCATGGAAACTTTTATTAAAAAAGCAAAAAATAGTAAGGTTAATGAGAGACCTCATATTGGTGATCATATCACCGGTTGGGTTCTTTTGAATAAAAAATCCCTTATTATAAAAGATTTAAGTACTGAAATAAGATTTAAAGTTACAACTGAAGAAAGCCGCGATATAAAAAGTCTGATTTGTTCCCCTATATGGTCCGAAGGAAAGATTATCGGAATTTTACAAATGATTAACAAAAAAACTAATCAAAATGAACAGGTTACCTTTACTGATAATGATTTGACCCTTCTCTCCATTATATCTGTTCAAGCTGGACAATTAATTAAAAATGTCGGGCTTCAACAATCTAATTTTGAGAAAAAACAGGAAGCCGAATATTCCAGACTGCGTGCTGAAAAAGCTGAGCTTCTGGCAAAACAAATGGAAGCCGAAAAAGAATTTAATGAACAAAAAATTAGAACGCACATTGCTGCAGATCTTCACGACCAAATTGCTTCCAATCTTAGCAGTATATCTATGTTCAGCAAAATTATTCAGGAAGAATTAGTTAATAATAAAACCGAAGCAGCTCGGTTTCTTGAAAGAATTTCTGAAATTTCTCAAGAATCTATTTGTTCAATTAGAGATATAATTTGGGCTATCGATTCTAAACCAGAATCAATTTATGATATTATATTAAGATTAAGAGACAGTTATATTTGTATTTTTCAAGCCAAAGGGATTAAGTTGAATTTTAATGTCCCTTCAAAAGAAAATCTTCCTCAAAATAACTTATCGCCCGAACAAAGAAAAAATATTTGGTCTATTCTTAAAGAAGCTGTAAATAATGCCGTTAAATATAGTTCATGCACTGAATTGAATCTGACTTTAAAGGTTTCATCCTATAATAAAAATACAATAAATATAAATATCGTTGATAATGGAATTGGGTTTGATTCCTCTCTGGAACATAATGGAAAAGGAATCGGGATCATGAAAAATCGAGCTCAGAATATTGGAGCTGAGCTTATTATTAATTCACACATAAATAAAGGCTCAATTCTTCAATTAAGTTTTAAAATAGATTAAAATAAAATGTAGTAAACTCCAATATTCCATTACTCCATATGGAATCCTTAACTCGAGTAAATTGTGCCGTTATAAATTATCAATTTAAAGGATATTCCTATGCCGATCGATATAGCAATAGTAGAAGATCATGAGGATACAAGATTAGGTATTTCTTATATATTGAAAAGTAATCCTGGCTTTGAAGTTGTCGGAGCTTTCAAAACCGCAGAGGATTTGATTAAAAAGTTTGATAAATTAAGACCCGACGTTATTCTTATGGATATCGAACTTCCCGGTATCTCCGGCATTCAAGCCACTGCCATTATAAAAAAAGAACACCCCAAAGTTCAAATTGCTATGATTTCGGTTTTTAAAGATGACGAGAATGTATTTAATGCTATTTGTGCCGGAGCCTGCGGGTATATCTCCAAACCTATATTACCTAACCAGATAATAGATATCGTGGAACAGGCATTTGCCGGTGCTTCACCCATGTCTCCTGATATCGCTCGCCGTGTTCTAGAAATGTTTAAACAATATATCCCTCCTCAAAAAGAAGACTATAACCTTACTCCGCGTGAAATGGAAGTACTTAATTTACTTATTCAAGGATTCGATAATAATATGATAGCCGAAAAATTATTTCTAAGTAATTTTACTATTAGAGCCCATATAAGAAATATATACGATAAACTGCACGTTCACTCCAAATCTCAAGCAGTTGCAAAAGCACTGCGAGAAAGAGTAATGCCTCCATTATAATGATTGGATGCTTCCCCTAAAATATTTTCCTACTCTTGAACTACGAAAATTTCAGCTTTAGTAAATGAACAAAAATTAGCCGGCAATTATGAAGTACAATTTAATGCATCTTCGCTTGCAAGCGGAACGTACTTCTGCAAAATCCAGACGGGTGGTTTATTGAAACTAAAAAAATGATTCTTCTAAAGTAATAATTTGGCTTCACTCAATATTGGACAGGCAAATGGGATCTAACTCATAAATTATTAATCATATGTCCACCAATAGCATTTATCAGAATCGTCAGACAGAGGATTATGAAATGCTGATAACTACTCAACCTTTTGATCTTATTGTAAATGAATCAAAACAAGCGAAATATTTACCGTCTTTCATCTATAACTTCCCTTCTTTCAGCTTTTCATTCTTCTTCAGTGAAGCCTCTTCCATTTTCTTCTTATAGGCAATCATCTTTTTCTGAATTTCTGGTTCTGCAACCCCAATTATCTGCACTGCCAGTAAAGCTGCATTCTTCGCCCCGTTTATTGCAACAGTCGCAACAGGAACTCCGCTTGGCATTTGAACCATTGAAAGAAGTGAGTCCAAACCGTCTAAAGATTTTGATTTTATAGGAACTCCAATAACCGGCAATGCAGTATAAGCGGCTATAACTCCCGGTAAATGAGCTGCTCCTCCGGCACCTGCAATAATTACTTTTAATCCCCTTTCAAGTGCACTTGAACTATAATCCCCGGTAAATTTTGGAGTCCGGTGCGCTGAAGATACTTTTATCTCGTAACCGATTCCAAATTCATCAAGTAAATCCGCTGCCTCTTTCATTATAGGAAGATCAGAATCGCTTCCCATTAATATTCCTACTTTAACTAAATTATCAGACATATTTATTCCTTTATTAATTGATTATTTAAGTTAATTTTTTGCTCAATTTCAGTTAAAATTCTTTTTAGGTTCAGGTTTTCAACTGCATCGATTGCAGCTTCCCATGCTCCTGTGGCACATAAACCTGAAATTGATGCATCTTCATATTTATCAATAGCAGTCTTAATAAAAATATTCCGTAAATCCTCCGCTATTTTTTCAATTTTTCCCGACTCCTTATCTTTCATAATTTTTCCCAATTTTATAAACCTTCAAAAATTTTATTGAAAGATAAATAAAAATCTTAAATTATTGAATTACGTAGGATCCAATTAGCATGACTTTTGCTTAAATTAATTAAAATTTATAGTTAACCAACATAGGAAATACATAAAATATAGTTAATGTTGATAATTTTAAGCTTAAAACTTATTTTTATGTAGATTAAATCTTAATAATGGGAACGGAATCTAAGAAATGAGAACAGCATCTGAATTAAAATTCGGCGAAAAGGTTAAAATTTCTCAAGTAAATGAAAATCACCCTTCATCAAGACGAATCTTAGAGGTGGGATTTACTCCCGGGCAGGAAATAGAACTAATAAATAAATCTATCTTTAATGATCCCCTTGCCTTCTCTGTTAGAGGAACTTTCATCGCTATAAGAAAGAATGAAGCGGATTGTATTATAGTGGTATGAGTTCACAGGTTTTAAACAAAATACCGCTTATTGCTTTAGTTGGCCCACCGAATTCCGGTAAAACTACTTTATTTAATTATCTTAGCGGCAAGAATCTTAAAACAGTTAATTATCCGGGCGCTACTGTAGAATATTCAATTGCACAATTCAATGAAAAGTTTAACTTTAAAGCAGAGATATTAGACTCTCCGGGAATTGTAAGTTTACATCCTAATTCTCCCGATGAATTCGTAGCAGTCAATTCTTTATATTCACACCCGCTTTATGGTATACCTGATTTAGTTGTTATTACTGTCGATTCTACCCAGATATCACGCCACCTGCTCCTCGCAAAACAATTAATCGAATCTGATTTTAATGTAATTATTGCTCTTACTATGGTCGACATTCTTCAAAAAAGAAATCTGAATATTTCGGTTGAAGGTTTATATAATGAATTAGGCTGCAGCGTTGTTAAAGTTGACGGCAGAGAAGGTAACGGAGTTGATAATTTAGTCAGAACTATTGAATCAAACCTTGACTTAATAAAAAATCGAAAGAAAAAGACGCCTGTTAAGCTTAACGGTAAATTCGACTTTAATGCTATTTTAGATTCCTACAAGGTAATTGAAGCCATCGAAAAGAAAGTTATCAGTGAAAAGCCTAATCGTGCTCCGGATATAGATCTGGAATCAGCTAACAAACGTTTAAGGGTTTTAAATAGTTTTGTAAGAAACAAAAATAAATCTGAGCTGGAATCAACTACCTTAAAGATAGATAAAATTCTGCTGCATAGAGTCTGGGGTCTTTTCTTTTTCTTTATTATTATGGCGCTGACTTTTACTTCAATATTTTGGCTCGCTGAACCGGTAATGAATTTAATTGATCTCCTCTTTTCTTTTTTATCTACTCAAGCCTTAAACCTTTTGGGAAATAATTGGTTTGGCGATCTTATCTCTGATGGTCTTATCAGCGGTACCGGAGCAGTAATGGTTTTTGTACCGCAGATTCTAATCTTATTTTTAATATTAGGTCTGCTCGAAGATTCTGGTTATCTGGCCCGGGGTGCCATGCTGATTGATAAACCTCTTTCAAAAATCGGTTTGAACGGGAAATCTTTTGTCCCTATGCTCTCCGGTTTCGCATGTGCTATCCCTGCTATTATGGCTGCTAGAACAATCTCTAATAAAAGAGAAAGATTCTTAACAATTTTTATTATCCCTTTGATGAGCTGCAGCGCAAGACTCCCTGTTTATGCCTTACTCATTGCTTTCCTGATTCCCGCTAGTAAAGCCTGGATTGGCGGTCTAGTACTTGCCGCTATTTATTTATTCAGTATTTCAAGCTCTGTTGTTGTTGCTGCTGTTATGAATAAATTTAAACACAAACTTGTTAAAGAGGAGGATAATTCTTCATTTATTCTGGAATTACCTGCATATCGAAGACCTAAGTTAAAAGTGGTTGTAAATAATTCAATTACAAGTGCCAGAATCTATTTAAGGAGAGCCGGACCAATAATTCTGTCTTTTGCTCTTGTTCTTTGGTTTTTAACTTATTTCCCTAATTATAATCCTAAAGTTGAAACTAAAAATTTAACTCAATCACAAATTAATCAGGAAAAAAGCGCTGAAAGGATTTCAACATCCTATGCTTCAGGTTTGGGAAAGATTATTGAACCCGTTATGACTCCGGTCGGAATGGATTGGAGAGTTGGGGTCTCTTTAATCGCCGCGTTTACTGCTCGTGAAGTCTTTGTAAGTTCTATGGCTTTAATATTTAAAGTAACATCCGATTCTGAAAATGATCTGCAGAATTCATTATTAAATGCTATGAAAAAAGCAAAAATAAATTCTACCGGTCAAAAGTTATTTACTACCGCAACCATCACAGGGCTTATTATATTCTTTATCTTTGCACTCCAATGTTTATCAACTGTGGCTGTTTCAAGAAAAGAAACCGGCGGATGGCGCATACCTGTCCTGCAGGTTTTGATTTTCACATCTACTGCATATATCCTTATGTTTATTACTGTCAATGGATTAAGAGCCTTAGGCATATCCTAAAGTTTATAAAAGAAAATAATTACTTTTGGTATCACACTAGGTGGCGAGAATATACCGGACATCATTATGTTCATCTTGACTTTTCACACCCTATATACATTTAATAACTTTGATGACATAAATCTTTTTTCCTTACTTCATGTACTTTATATCATACCTTTTTCTTAATTAAAAATTTATATTTTATTAAAATGTTCTGAAGTTTTTAGATAATTAGTGCCATGCAATAGAAATTAAGAATTAGGACTTAAAAAATGAATATTACATATGACGAAAAAAAGCACGATAAACTGGGGATATTTTATAATATATTTCTTCTCCTCATGGTGATTCTAATTTTTGTATTTTATTTATAAATCTCATTGAATTTTGTTCTACTCTTTTTTCAATAAATGTTAACAATAAACTCCTCCGCTATTTAGAGCCTGTATGAATATCATTAACCAATGGTTTTATCCATTGGTTTTACACAAAAACTACGTTTCCTCCTAAAGGTTTTTCAGTATTTTCACACAGCCTCTTTACTCCAACTGACAGAAAGGATTAGATGGATTAGTCTTTCCACAATAACAAAAGAAAAAGATTAAAATTGTGTCAATGAAAAGCCCTATATGGTGGTACTAGAAAGACAAAAAAATATATAGATTCATATTTAATCTTGTGAGGTAATGGAATACCATAATATAAAATATTCTAAGGTTGATTGTAATCTGCGTTTTTTCTAATTTTAAATTGTGAAATTAAGATTAATTATATTGAATTATACCTTTTTAATCTGGGTTTTTTATCAAAAATCTCCCATCATTTTTAGTATCTAATGGCCATCTAACAGCCGTCAACTCCGTGTTAACTCTATAATAAAACCACTTCAACATTAAATTCCCTGGTGAAAGTACTTAGTAGCACTTCACAAAAATATTTGAGATTATATTTTTTATCTCTAAGTTATTATTTAATAATAAACTTTTCTTAAAATTTTATCATGATCCAATAGCTGCTTGCTTATCAAAAGGAATTAATAATATGGAAAAAATGCTACTTTTATTAAGCCTATTATTATATACGGCAAACTTAAGTGCTCAATTCAATTCGGCAGCAATTCCTATTGCTGATAAAAAAGAACATTGGCGAATCATACATGGAGATAGTGTTTTAGATAACTATTACTGGATGTACGATTATTTCGGCAAAGGACCTGATAGTACAAAAGTCGTTGATTATCTGAAAGCAGAAAATTCATATTTAGATACTGTTATGAGCAATACTAAACAGTTTCAAACCGATTTGTTTGAGGAAATGAAAGGAAGAATTAAAGAGAAAGATGAAAGTGTACCGGTTCTTAAAAACGGCTATTATTATTATACCCGCACAGATGACGGCAAACAGTATTACAAATACTGCCGGAAAAAAGGAAATCTGGATGCGGAAGAAGAAATATTGTTGGATGTTGATAAGATGGCAGAAGGTCATCCTTATTATGCAGTTAAGGGCTTTTCAGTTTCACCCGATAATAAACTGATTGCTTATGCAGTAGATGAAGTAAGTAGGAGACAGTACAAAATTTTTATAAAAAACATCGAAACCAACGAAATATTGAATGATGAAATAGAAAATACTGAAGGAGATCCCTGCTGGTCAAATGATAATAAAACTCTGTTTTACACTTCTAAAAATCCTGTAACTCTTTTATCGGAAAAGATAAAAAGTCACACTTTAGGAACAGATTCTGCTAAAGATATACTAGTCTATGAAGAAAAAGATAGGAGCAACTATATTGGTGTTTATAAAAGTAAAAATGAAAAATTTATTTTTATATACTCCTATGCCACTAATTCTTCCGAATTTAGATTCATTAATGCAGATAAACCGGGTGAAAAGTCTAGGAGTATTTCAGCCACGAATAAAAAACGTATTATATGATATCATACCCCTGGATAATAAATTTCTAATATATACTAATAAAGATAATGCAAAGAACTTTAAGCTTATGGAATGTCCCCTCAGTAAAACATCTGAATCAAACTGGAAGGAAGTAATCCCGGTCCGCAGCGATGTGCTGCTCCAGGGTGTGGAGGAGTTCAAAGATTTTATTGTTCTTAACGAACGAAAAGATGGATTGGTGAAAATGCGTATTATAAATTTAAAAGATAATTCGGAACATTATATCGATTTCGGTGAAGCAGCCTACACGGCAAATTTCGGAGATAACCCTGAATATAATAACTCATCTTTACGTTATACCTATACTTCTCTAACCACTCCAAATTCTACCTTCGATTATAATATGAATACCAGAGAAAAAGTGCTAAAGAAACAGCAGGAGGTTTTAGGTGATTATGATGCTGATAATTATGTAACTGAACGCTTATATGCTATTGCAAAAGACGGAACCAGGATTCCTATATCACTTGTATATAAAAAAGGATTTGTAAAGGATGGAAAAGCCCCATTGCTTCTTTATGGATATGGAAGTTACGGATACAGCATGGATGCCAAATTTAACAGCAGCCGCTTAAGCTTATTAAATAGAGGTTTTGTATTTGCAATAGCACATATTCGCGGAGGACAGGAAATGGGGCGCAAATGGTACGAAGACGGAAGAATGATGAATAAGAAAAATACTTTTACAGACTTTATTGCCTGCGGTGAATACTTGGTTAAGGAAAAGTATACAAGCAGAGAGCATTTATATGCTGAAGGAGGAAGTGCTGGTGGTCTCCTTATGGGCGCAGTTACAAATATGGCTCCCGGTTTATGGCATGGTGTTATTGCAGAAGTACCCTTTGTTGATGTGATTAATACTATGCTGGATGAAAATATTCCACTAACCACTAACGAATATGAAGAATGGGGTAATCCCAATAATAAGGACGCGTATTTCTATATAAAAAGTTACAGCCCGTACGAAAACGTTGAGAAGAAAAACTATCCTAATCTTCTAGTTACAACAGGATTGCACGATAGCCAGGTGCAGTATTTTGAACCCGCAAAATGGGTTGCTAAACTTAGAAGTATGAAAACTGATAACAATATTTTGCTTCTTCATACTAATATGGATTATGGACACGGAGGTGCAAGCGGACGTTTTGACTATTTAAAAGATTTAGCATTAAATTATTCTTTCTTATTTACATTGGAAGGAATAAATAAATAACATTAACCAATGGATTTATCCATTGGGATTAACCCCGGGATTAATCCCGGGGTTAATGAAAAAGACAAATATTTGTAACCGTTTCTTATAAATTTTAGTTACTTACTTACCTGGATTATTCTGCTTATTAAAAATTACATCTTCAACGAATGACTATCGATCATTTATTGTACAAGCAATTCCGATGAAGCAGAAGTTTCCTTTCCATTATTGTTATCCTTTACATTCAATACCATTTCATAAACTCCATTCTCTAATTCACTAATATCGAAAGCCAGGTAATTTGCAGCATCTTTTTTAACATCTTTATAATTATTACTAATTGAGATATTATAGTCTTTGTTGTTTCCGAATAAACCTGAGAAAAGATCCCAGATACTTTTTGATTTATCTTTAAGATGAACATCAAAGTTAACGGAATAATTTGAACTGCCGTTCTTATCTAATGACAGATTATAAATTTCGTAGTACGTAAAGACATTTTCCGTTTTAATAAATTTAAGGGTTGGATTGGGAAGAATATTCACATTTTTACGGCTCTCTTCATTTTCAGCATTAGCATTTATCTTAAAGGCCTGTTCCAAACTGCTGCAAGATAAATTGTTATTAAAATCGGAGAGATGAATATTAAAATAAGCACCAAAAAGTTTATTCTCATCCGGTACTCTGATATCCATTGAAATAATATATTTCTGCTTTTTGAGAGAAAAATTATTCCCACTAATATATAAGTTATTATGAATGTGACTGTCGGATAAATTAATATTAAGATTATCGGCTTTTCCGGCGACACGATTCATTAAAGTATCAAAGACAGAGATCTCAACCTCCAGAGGAATATTTTTCTTATCATTGGTATCATCAAATAATTCACTTAATGGTATCGCATAATCCAGATAGAATAGATTTAATGAGGCATTTTCACGAAACTGGTTTATGGTAAACTGGGCACCCAGAGGCTTTATCTCTTTAGGCCAGGTAAAAGAATCTGTGGATAATCCTCTTTCCGCAGTTTTAACTCCTTCATCTTCAAATTTATACCAGGTATCAGTATGCTGCGGTTCTACACTATGATATCTTGCATCCCATATCTCCAGGGCATCTAAATAATCCCGGTCAAGAAGCATTGGAACCAATGTCCAGTAACCCGGAGGTGAATCTCCGTCAACCATGAAATAGAAAATCATTCTGGAGTGCTGATTGTTTGCCTCATAAAGCCATGAGTTTCGGGATATAGAACTCTCCTGAGGGATATTTATTTGTTCGTCAGGCTCTCCAAAACGGATGTATATAATCCCCCTGTCATTGAATTTATCATTCAGATAATACCACGGCGGATGGTTTATTGCCTCCAGTTTATTAGCATCATAAATTTTAAGTCTCTCGCCGTTATACCTAAAATTTTTTTCAGCATAAATGAGTCTTTTATAATGCTCAATTAAGCGCATATTGTACGGCAGGGATGGGAGCGGATTCCTTTCAGCCCAGAATATTCTCATAGCTTCTTTAAATTTATCAAGGTTTATAGGATCATATAATATCCCATATTCTCTCGTGTTTAAAATATATTCAAAGTCATATAAGATCATTTCTAAGTCAGCATGGGAAGAAACCGATTTAACTGCTTTCCAGTAAGCAGCTTCGGCTTCTTCATATTTATTTTCCTGTATATATAATCTAACTAATGATAAGTAAACAGGGATTAATGGTAATTCAGAACTTCCGGATAAAAGAGAGTTAAAAATCATCCCTGCCATTTTAAGAGAGTCATTTCGACGATAATATTCTCCCAAGGCATATCTGTCATAATCCGATTTATTTAAAGTTAGATAATTCCTTATGCTTTTTGCGTTCTCACTTTCAAGCATGACATCATATAAATGAAATATGCCGGTTAATGTGCTTTCTAGTGTATCATTAATCTTAAGCTGATGTTTAGCCAGATCAATTGATTCGAAATTATTATGTCTATATAACTCCAGAACTGCCATTTGATAAAAAACATCTTTGAAGGAGGAATCAATGCTGATTATTTTTTCGAAATGATTTTCTGCAGAGTTATATCTGAGCAATCTTTCAATGGGATTCCTGCTTCTCCCTGTTTCCCGCTCCCCGACAGCATAATAATAATTAGCGGTTAGGTTATCCGGTTCATAATCCATTAGATCATCAAATGTATCAATTGCATCCCCCCATTCTTTATCCATTATTTCCTGCCTCCCTGTCGCAATTATAGAATCAATCTGATGGCTGGATAATCTTTCCTGACTATAGGTAGTATAAAATGGTATAAATGTAAAAAAAAGAGCAGCGGTTAATAAAAATTCAATTATAATTTGCATATAATTTGGATGCGTTATAAATAAAAGTAATTAAGTATGAGTTCAAGTTCAAGTGTAAGAGCAAATTCAAGTATGAGAATATTAAAATTTATTTTAATTTATTAATTTACTCGATAAAGATTTAGCAAGAACCTCATAGAGGTTCCATTATTGTAGAAAAGAATATCCCCGAGCTCCCAGAACCTCGTAGAGGTTCCATTATTGTAGCATATAAAAAAACAGCAGCGCGAGATCCTCAAGAGGATCAACAATCTTTTTCATAAAATTACATCAATTCTTCCTTTTTAAAGATGTCATCTTTAAATTTGCATAACCAAATTCATTAACACTTTAAAGAAAACCTTGAAATGACTAAAAAAGAATCAACACTAAAAGAGCTTCAATCCATTCCTGGAGTCGGTAAATCAATTGCCGGTGACCTCTGGAATATTGGAGTTAGAAATATTAATGATCTTAAAGGCCAAAGTCCTAAAAAACTTTATACTAAGCTAAACACATTCAAAGGAGTTGAAAATGACGTTTGTGTTCTATATACCTTCCGCTGCGCAATCTATTTTGCAACAGAAAAAGATTATGAAAAAGAAAAATTAAAATGGTGGTACTGGAAGGACAAGGAATATATAGATTGATCTACAACCTTGAAATACAATTAAAAATTTCGCAGGGGTTTAACATTTCAGGGGGTATGCATCAGGATTTGCAACTGTTAAAATAAAGCGTACAGGATCTCCACTTGATGGTTTGGCTAAATCATCTTTATCTTCAAATCCTCCACTCAACCAGAATTCAGCTCCATCAATTGAGAGCTTTACCACTAGGCCTTCAGGGGTTTCAAGTCTATATGTCTCAAACGCTCCAAAAGCAGATTTATAAAAATCAAGAGCCTTTACACAACTCAGCACAGTCAGCCATGGAGCAATTGACGTTTGTATTAAGGAATTTTCTTCTTTAGAGTTTGTCATTTTTATATAAAAATATTTCAAATTTAACTTTAACTAAAAATCATTTAAATATAATGAATTGAGAGATGACATTTTTTATTTCGTTGACAAATATCCTTTTTACTGGTAGGTTAATCCAATAGAGGGTTTATTTTTTCAAAAAAAGGAAGAATTCTGCTTCTAAATCATAGTTGAGAATTTTTAATATGTGAAAATTCCGGAAAACACTCATTTCGAACAGAATTTTTGAAAAAAAGCCATACAAACCTTATTTTATCTAATAAAATTTTTCACACTAATAAATAATATTTGGCACTCCAAATGCTAATATGTTATGGTGTCAAATTAATATTGTTAAATTCCTCTATTTATATTAAGCTTTTTCACAGTATAGAGTTTAGATGAAAGAAATTGTTTCTGCAGGGAAAGAAGTCATCGGTGCGTGTCTTGGGCGCATCTTCAATTTCATTTGTAAGAATTAATGAAGTTAATAATATTATAAAAATAGAAGATGTCCTCACTCTCCCCCATAACGGTGACCCTAGAAGAATATTTAAAGAAAAACTGATTCAGTTCACTCATTCAGCTAATCAATCAATCAATCATACTCCGGTTATAGTAACCGGCCGCAAATTCCGCAAGCTCGTTAAGTTTACAAATATTTCCGAACCCGAAGCAACTGAACTTGCATTTACATACCTCAACAAAAATAATGAGGTTTATTCGGCCGTAGCTTCCCTTGGAGGCGAAACTTTCATGGTTTATACTATTGATGATGAAAGTAAAATTTCAAATGTAATAACCCGGAATCAATGCGCTTCAGGTACCGGGGAATTCTTTCTGCAGCAGATTAAAAGAATGGATATCGGACTTGATGAGGTTGTAAAAATTGCAAAAGATGCCGAACCTTTCAAAGTATCTGGCAGATGTTCTGTATTCTGCAAATCCGATTGTACTCATGCTTTAAATAAAGGGATAATAAAGTCCGAAGTTGCTGCGGGACTGTCTTTAATGATGGCTGAGAAAGTCGAAGATCTGCTGAAAAAAGTTAAACCCGGCAGGGTAATGGTTGTCGGAGGTGTAACAAAGAATACTATTGTAATTGAATTCTTAAAGAAGAAGCTACCGGGAGTTGAGATCCCCGGCGAAGCATCTTATTTTGAAGCTCTGGGTGCAGCTCTATATGGACTAAAACATGACGTAAATATAATAGAAGATTTTACAGATATTTTTATTCCAAGGAAGAGTTCATTTGTTTTTCACCAGCCGCTTAAGAACTTCAAAGATAAAGTGCAGTTTAAAACAATGGTGAGAAGCAAAGCAAATGACGGTGATATTTGTATCCTGGGACTTGATGTTGGCTCTACAACCACCAAAGCAGTAATCATTAGGAATGAGGATAATAAAATACTCGCTTCGGTATACCTTTATACTCATGGAAACCCGGTTGAAGCATCCAGAAAATGCTACGCAGAATTACTAAGACAGATACCTGAAAAAATAAAAATTATTGGTATAGGAACTACCGGTTCCGGAAGACAAATTGCGGGACTGCATGCATTAACAGAAGGGATTGTAAATGAAATTGTAGCACATGCAGCTGCCGCTGTCTATTTTGACCCTGAAGTTGATACCATATTTGAAATAGGCGGACAGGATGCCAAGTACACTTATATAGTAAACAAAGTACCCGCCGATTATGCAATGAACGAAGCCTGTTCCGCAGGAACAGGTTCTTTTATAGAAGAATCTGCTTATGAATCTCTCGGAATTAAAGTAACGGATATTGAACCAATTGCAATGAGCGGTGATGCTCCGCCTAATTTCAGTGACCAGTGCTCGGCATTTATTAGCTCGGATATTAAAACCGCTCAACAGGAAAATATTGCAAAAAACAATATAGTTGCAGGTTTGGTTTATTCTATCTGCATGAACTATGTGAACCGTGTTAAAGGTAACAGACCTGTCGGTAAAAAAATATTTATGCAGGGAGGAGTCTGCTATAATAAAGCCATTCCAATCGCAATGTCCGCTCTAACCGGAAAAGAAATTATTGTCCCTCCTGACCCGGGTCTGATGGGTGCTTTCGGAGTAGCTCTGGAAATAAAAGAAAAAATAGAACTTGGATTAATTAAACCAGGAGATTATTTTCTGAAGGATCTTTCGGAAAGAGAAGTCACTTATAAAAAACCGTTTATCTGTTTCGGCGGAAAGGAAAGATGTGATCTGGCCTGCTCTATAAACCTGATTCAGGTTGAAGGCAAAACTTATCCTTTCGGGGGAGCCTGCAACAAATATTATAATGTAATAAACAAAACCAAAGTTGATATCGATAGATATGATTATATAAAGAGAAGGCATTTCCTAACATTTCAAAAATATGCTCCTGAAGCAGAACTCCCGCTTAGTTCAAAAACTGTCGGGATTAACCAATCATTTCATACACATACTTTATTCCCGCTATACTATAATTTCTTTACTGCATTAGGCTTCAGGGTTATTCTATCCGATACAATTGATGAAAAAGGATTAGAAAGAGAGAATACATCTTTCTGCTATCCCGCTCAAGTGGCTTTAGGTTTATTTGCCGATCTTATTTCTAAAAATCCGGACTATTATTTCATCCCTGAAATTGTGGAAATGTATGTTGAAGATCCTCAAAATAATGGAACAGACCACCATAGATTGGATTCTAATTGCACATGCATCTTCCTTTACGGTGAACCATTTTATCTAAAGCATGGATTTAAAGATTTGGTTCCTGAAAATAGACTAATTACTCCTTACTTAAATTTTGCAAATGGCTTTTATAAAGAAGAAAAGAAATTTATTGAGGTCGCAAACAAATTGGGTATTGAGGATAAAGAGAAAGCAATAGATGCTTTTAATTATGCATTGCACATGCAGGACGATTATCAGAATGAACTTTTCGCCATGGGTGAGGAATTCTTAAGATATTTGAAGCAGCATCCCGAAGAGATAGCAATTGTACTTGTCGGCAGACCTTATAATTCATTTACTGAACTCACTAATAAAGGAATTCCTAAAAAATTTGCATCGAGAGGTGTACATATAGTTCCATACGATATGTTTGATTACAGGAATGAAATAGTTGATGATGATCAATACTGGGAAGGCGGCAAGAAGATTCTAAAAGTTGCACGTATTATAAAAAATAATCCCCAGTTATATGCAACTTACATTTCAAATTTTTCCTGTGGACCGGACTCTTTGCTTTTAACTACATTCCGTTCAATAATGGGTACCAAGCCCTCTCTAACTCTTGAGCTTGATGGTCATACTGCCGATGCCGGTATAAATACAAGAATTGATGCGGCACTTGACATAATAAAAAATTACAGAAGAGTTCAATATAAAATAAAAGACCCTGATTATAGTGATTTTATCCCTGCAAGAATAGAGTTTGGCAGTGACCGGGGATTTTTCATTACTTCAAATGAAGAAAAAATTCCGTTAACAGATCCGCGTATTGATATTTTAATCCCTTCAATGGGAGATCTGGCAGCACCTATGTTTGCAGCCGGTTTGAGAAGTCAGGGTTTCAATGCCATTGCTATGCCTGAAGGGAATCCGGACATATTAAAATACGGCAGATCTGTTGCAAGCGGCAAAGAATGTCTTCCTCTCCTTTTATGTATTGGTTCTTTGCTCGATTACATTGAAAATAAATGGGATGGAAAACAATATATTGCTTTCTTTATTGTTCAGGGCGGAGGGAACTGCAGGCTTGGTCAATACCCCGTTTTTATCCGGGAAATAATAAAAAGAAAGAAACTAAAGAATGTAGCTGCACTGACCTTAATGAATGATGACGGATTCGCAGGCCTTGGTCCTAATTTCTCTCTCCGGGGGATACAAACCATTTTTGTAAGTGATGTACTTGATGATATACGTTCAGGTATTATGGCTCATGCTGAAAACCCGGATGAAGGATTAAAAATCTTCTCCGAAGAATATGACCGGTTAAATCGGGTATTTGAAGAAAATCCGGATAAAATATATCGGGCACTAAAAGGATTTGTAGCTGCTGTAAAAAATAAGATACCGTCAGCTATTCCAATAAACCAGGCTAAATATATTGCTCTATGCGGGGAGATTTTTGTTAGACGTGACCACTTTTCACATAAATGGCTTAATCAACATTTTGCACAAAAAGGATTTATCCTTAAAGATTCCTATATAAGTGAATGGGTTTATTATATAGATTACCTTTTGAAAAAGAATTTGCTGGAGCCGGATTCATCTTTTCGGCAGAAATCTGAAAGGTTGATTAGATTCTTTTATATGAGAGCAGCCGAATATAGAATTAAAAAAATTCTTTCCAAAAGTGGATATTATAAATTCTCTTTAACTAAAGTTGAAAAACTTCTCAACAGAAGCAAGCATATTGTCCCCCTTGAATATAAAGGTGAACCCGGACTGACATTAGGAGTAGCCCTACATGAAACAATCGATAAATATTGCGGGGTAATAAATCTCGGACCTTTCGGATGCATGCCCACAAGATTTACTGAATCATTGGCAGCCAATGAAATGAAAGTTGAGAATAAAATATTCGCCGAGAGGATAGTTAATAAGAATTATACACTCCCCGAAATTTTCAACGGCAAAATGAATATTCCTTTCTTAACAATAGAAACGGACGGAAACGTCTACCCCCAGGTAATAGAAGCACGTCTCGAAACATTTGCATTACAGGCTGAACGTATCGCAGATTTAATGAAAGCTGCCAGGATGAACGGCTACGGAAAATCGGTAGTCATGTACTAGTCATTCAATGGAATTATAAAATATCGAAACACCTCATTTCCATAATCTCCTAACCGCAGAGCGGTGGAATATTATTAGCAAAATATCTACCCCCAATTTCAAATAAACACCGTAGGTGTGGAACATTTTGAACCCAAGAGTGTGATATTATTGTAGATAAAATATAACCTGGATTTTATCTGTGACCTTTCGTTTTCTCTTCATATCAATTCTAAGAGGTGGAATTCTTGAAAGAGGGCATAAATATAGGCTTAATTAAAAGAACTGCCTTAGAAATGAAAAAATGGTCTAAAACCTACGCTATTTCGTATCCTTTTTTTATAGTCCGGCAGGGATTTTACTTACAAAATATCCTTATTGAAAAATTCCGCCAATCAACATCAATTTTTTCCGCAGGTACTTTATTTAATAGATATTATAAACAAATTTGATCTCCTTGTTATAAACTTTAGTAAAATGTCTCTCAGGTTTGAATAGAAAATACTATATCACTAGAATCTTAAATATTTTATAAGGATTACAAAT
This sequence comes from uncultured Ignavibacteriales bacterium, assembly GCA_963848195.1. GTDB lineage: Bacteria > Bacteroidota > Ignavibacteria > Ignavibacteriales > Ignavibacteriaceae > CAVQBP01. Next base: position 549,827 of record CAWKCY010000009.1, read on the forward strand.
ATGAACACTGAAAGTCTAGGTAAACTTTTCCTTCAGGAAATGGAAGCAGAAATAAATTCAACTCGAAAATGCCTTGAGAGGGTTCCTGAAACTTTATTTACATGGAAACCTCACGAAAAATCAATGAATATGGGATATCTTGCTCTCCTAGTTGCCGAAATTCCAAAATGGATTGACGATACCATTGAAAAGTCGATTATCGATTTTGTCAACTTTAAACATTTTGAACCTAAGAATACCGGTGAACTGGTAAAACATTTTGATGAAAATATCGAAGGCGCAAGGAAAGCATTACTGAAAGTTACAAACGAAGAACTATCGGAGAAGTTTTATCTAAAAAACAATGGGGTAACTCTATTCAGTGCACCGAAAGATGAAACTGTAAGTTCAACTTTGAACCATTGGGTTCACCATCGGGGACAATTAACGGTTTATATGCGCCTCAATGATATCCCGGTTCCTTCTATATATGGTCCTTCTGCAGATGATAAAAGTTTCTAAATAATTTAAGTTACTCAAATCTGAAGATGACATCTTTAAAAAGAAAAATATCATTTTTAATTTTATATTAAAATATAAGTTCAGATAAATCCTATATTTAATAATTAAAGATGTCATCTTTCAAACCCCGGTTCCAAAGTAAATAAAAGACCATGATAAAGATGTTAGCTCTACATTAAATGACAGAAAGAAGTACTTTTTAGACAGCCTCTCACTTGGTAAATAGTTAACCTTTTTTACTTTTCATAGAACCTTTGTATATTGAAATTTGGAAGCAATAATTATTATATAACCATTCATATTCTAAAAAATGAAATTTAGTTATCTTTTTCTGAGTGTTGTTCTATTCAGTTTTATTTCAGTAACAGCTCAAACTATTCCGGGGAATGCATATTCCGGAATGAAATGGCGATTGATTGGCCCTTATCGTGCCGGCTGGGGTACAGTCGCAGAAGGTATTCCTGATAAGCCTAATACTTTTTACTTCGGTGGAGCAGGAGGCGGAGTATGGAGAACTACTGATGCCGGCAGAACATGGGAAGGATTAATGCAGAATGAGTCGGCTTCGGCAGTTGGTGCATTAGCTGTATCTCCTTCAAATCCCGACATTATATATGTGGGTACCGGTCAGGTAGCTCTCCGCTATGATATACTTGATGGAAACGGAGTATTCAAAACAATCGATGGAGGAAAAAACTGGACGAATATTGGATTAAAAGAAACTAAATATATTGGAAAGATTTTAGTTGACCCAAATAACCCTGACAGAGTTTTAGTTGCAGCTTTAGGTCACGTCTTCGGTGATAATAAAGAAAGAGGAATTTATCTTACAACTGACGGAGGAATGAACTGGAATAATGTATTGTTTATAAATGACTCTACCGGTGCTGTCGATATGGCATATGATATGAGTAAACCCGAAATAATCTATGCAACACTCTGGCAAATGAGGTCTTATCCATGGCTTGATTATTTTATTCCTCAAAGAGGTAAATCCTCAGGTATTTATAAAAGTACTGACGGCGGTTTGCATTGGAGTAAATTAAAAGGGAAAGGTTTGCCTGAAGGTCCTCTTGGAAGAATCGGTCTTGCCGCAGGTCAGAATAGAGAAGGAAAGATTGTTTATGCGTCAATAGAAGCAGAAGGAAATAAGAGCGGATTCTATGCTTCCAAAGATGGAGGTGATTCATGGGAATTAATGAATAAGAATAAGGAACTTGTAAGCTCTTACTTTTCAAGATTGAATGTAGATCCTATAAATCCATTAACCATATATGTAATGGGAAGATCAATTCAAAAATCAACTGACGGTGGAAGAACATTTGAAGTATTTAAGGGCTCACCGGGAGGTGATGATTACCATTATATGTGGATTAATCCTAAGCAGCCGGATCATATGATTACTGCTTCAGATCAGGGTACTGTAGTCTCAGTAGATGACGGAAACACATGGTCGAGCTGGTATAATCAGCCTACCGGGCAATTTTATCATCTTGCAGCAGATAACCGCTTCCCGTACCACATATATAGCGGGCAGCAGGATAACGGCACAGTAGAAATATTAAGCCAGGGACCTTACGGCGTAATTGAATTACGCGACTGGCATCCCGTTGGTGCCGATGAAAGGGATTATGATATACCCGAAACCCGGTAACCCCGATATAGTCTTTGGAAGCGGCCTGGGAGGAAGCCTGCATCGTTTTAATGAAATAACCCGCCAATCAGTGGATGTTTCACCTTGGCCGCATTCAAGCTACGCGGATCAGCCCACAAAAGTGAAATACCGTTACTCATGGATAACACCAATAGAATTTTCACCAGCCGGGAATCATGCTTTATATTTCGGTGCTCAGTTCCTTTTCAGAACTACCGACGATGGCAATAACTGGAAAATTGTGAGCCCTGATTTAAGCCGCAAAAGCAAGGATACTTCAAACTGTAATACAACAAATTATGAACAGACCGCTAAATGTGGATACGGAGTTATTTGGAGCATTGCCCCCTCCCCTATTTCAGAAAAAGTTATCTGGATTGGAACAGACGACGGCTTGATACAGCTTTCTACCGATTATTGCAAAAACTGGAATAATGTCACACCACCTGAAGTTCCTTTATGGGCAAGAATAGATAAAATTTCTCCTTCTCCGTTTGATGTTCACTCTGCCTATGCTGCGATTAATACAAGAAGGCTGGATAAATTTGAGCCCTTCATTTTAAAAACCACCGATGATGGTAAATCATGGGAAAAGATTATAGATGGAATACCTGGTGATGAGTATGTGAATGCTGTTTGTTCGGATAACGTAAAAAAAGGTCTTTTGTTTGCAGGTACTAATAGAAGTATTTATATCTCCTTTAATGACGGGAGAAATTGGAATCCTATTAAATTAAATTTTCCAACTACATCTGTAAGGGATTTACTGGTTCACCAGAATGATCTAATTGCAGCTACTCAGGGAAGAGGCATATGGATACTTGATAATCTTTCTCCTTTAAGACAAATATCAGGTAATTTACAAGATAAATCTGTTTTTTTGTTTCAGCCGCAGCAGGCGTGGAGAATGAGAGGCAACACAAACCATGATACTCCATGGCCTCCTTCTACTCCTCTAGGACAAAATCCTCCTGAAGGTGCAATGATTGATTATTGGCTGAAGGATGATATCACCAGTGCAATTAAATTATCGATATATGATTCTGACGGGAAACTGGTGCGAACATACTCAAGTGATGATAAATCAGAAGTACCTGATACAAATGTCTATTTTGATAAAAGATGGCTTGGCAAAAAAGAAAAGCTTTCAATTAAAGCAGGCATGCATAGATTTGTATGGAATTTAAGATATCCAAGGCCTAAAGCTTTACAGTATCACTATTCGATAGCTGCTGTCTGGACTGTAGGAACTCCAATATTGCCTCTGGGACCAATGGTAATGCATGGTAAATATAAAATAATTCTAAGTGCAGGGGGAGAAAATAACAGCAGAGAGTTAGAAGTAAAGCTTGACCCTAGAGTAAATATTACTAGAACAGATTTAAAGGAACAGCTTAACCTTGCTCTTAAAGTTCAGAAGACTTTAGAAAATACAGTTGAATTATTTAATGAAGTTAATGATGCTAGTAAAATTGACAGTGAATCTGTTTTGCCGGGTTCAAGTGAAAATCTAAAACAGTTTAGATCAGATATAGCAAATGTAGGCCGGGTTTTATCCGGATTCGCATCATCAGTGCAAACGGCTGATGCGGCACCTACTGAAGGACAGTTCAATTTATTCAGGGAATACAGCAAACAATTTGAGGCTCTTAAGAATAAATGGGACAATACAAAGAAAAATCGGAAGAAATAGATAATCTAAGCATATGAACAAGGAGCTCTCAAAACCCGGAATAAAATCTACTTTCATTGGGATAATATTCAACCTCTTTCTTGTAGCAATTAAAGGAGCGGCAGGATTCCTGGGGCATTCTAACGCTTTAATAGCTGATGCAATCGAATCAAGTTCCGATATATTAACTTCTATAATTGTGGTGGTCGGACTAAAAATTGCCGCAAAGCCGGCTGATACAGATCATCCGTATGGTCATGGAAAAGCAGAACCTATAGCAGGGCTTGTAGTTAGTTTAAGCCTTTTCGGAGCGGCTGCAGTTATTATTTTCCGGAGTATTCATGAAATCGCTATTCCAAATTCGGCTCCGGAATCTTTTACACTCTGGGTTTTGGTAGTTGCAATTATTATAAAAGAATCTTTATTTAGATATGTTTCATCTATTGGGTCATCTGTGGGAAGTATAGCTGTTAAAAATGATGCATGGCATCATAGGAGTGATGCAATTACTTCCACTGCAGCATTTATAGGTATTTCAATATCTCTAATCGGCGGAAAAGGCTTTGAGAAAGCTGACGGTATTGCAGCTTTGATTGCATCAGCAATAATAATTTTTAATGCATTTAAAATGTTAAAACCTGCCGTTATGGAGATAATGGATACAGCTCCGCCTGAAGATATAAAAGAAAAAGTTATAAAAGTTGCCCGGCAGGTTGATGGGGTTTTATATATTGATAAATGTTTTGTCCGTAAAATGGGACTTGAATATTTTGTTGATATACATATTATCGTAGACGGCAACATTTCCGTACATGATGGTCATTTAATCTCTCACAATGTAAAAGATACATTGATTAAAAAATTACCCCGGATTGCCGATGTCCTCGCTCATATTGAGCCTAACTTCCTTGAGATGAAACTTCAAAAGTAAAATTCCAAAAGAGAAATAACAAATTTCAAATAAATTCCAAATTTGATAATTCTCAAATTCAAAACAATGATTTTCGAAAGTAGAAATAAAAGCTGTTTTTAAAAATAATATTGTTTTTAGTATATAAAATGATGAGATTATTAAATCATAAACTTATATTGTTATTAAATGAATAAAATAGTTACTGTAATCATTCTGCTGTTTATCATATATAAACCTTCATTTTCTCAAGAATCGATATTATGGGGAAATCTGAAACCCGGCAAATACAAAGTCGGATTAAAAGTTATAGAGAGGAAAGATGAAAGCAGGTCCATCGATTCCGGTAAAACAAGGCCTATACAAACTGTTATCTGGTATCCCTCAAATGATACAAGTAAAAGTAAACCTTTTTTATATAAAGATTATATTTCATTAATCGCTCATGAAATAAATTTTAATAATTCATCGGACAGCAGCAAGGAAGCTGTAATTTTGGAATATTCAAAGTTATTATCATCAAACGGCATTTCAACAAAGGCGATTGATAACTTCCTAAATTCTAAAATGAAAGCACATGAAAATGCAGAACCAGCGGCAGGTTCATTCCCATGCATTATAGTTGCTCAAGGGAATTATCATCCGGCTATTAATTTGTCAATTCTATGTGAATACCTTGCTTCAAACGGCTATTATGCTGCCAGTTGTCCCTCACCTATGAGGATAACAAAACCGCTGACTGATACAAGTCAAATTTATCAATATGCACTTGACCAGGAAAAGGATATGAAATTTGTTTATAATGAATTGAAGGAATTCAAAAATGTAGATGCTGAAAATCTTGGAGTAATAGGTTATAGTTTCGGAGGACGAAGCACCTTTCTAATGTTGAATGATATTAATAATATAAAAGCATATGTAAGTCTGGATGGCGGATTCGCAGATAAAATAGGAAACCATTGGCTTGATAGTGTCAGTATTAATATTGATAATATTTCTGCACCTATTCTTCATTTTTATCAGGATATTGAATCTTATGTAATTCCTGATTTTACTCTTATAAATTCATTGGAAAATTCGGATAGATATTTAATCAAAATAAAAGACATGAGCCATATCTTCTTTTCAAATTTAGGTATGGCAATCGGAACTGTTCCCGGATTTAATTTTCCGGGAGTTCAAAAAGATGAGGTTAAGCAAAAATATGAATTTGTATGTAATACTACTTTGAATTTCTTAAATTATTTTATGAAAAATGAAGGGGATGATTTCGGGGATGAATTGGTTAAAGAAAGCCGTACTAACAAAAGCTTTATTGAAATAAAAGAGTTAAAAAAGAAATAAATCAGAAAGATAACATCTTTTAATAATTAAAATTAAAGGTAATCTGAACTTATTCCTTTATAATAATTAGATGATGAATTATCTTTTAAAAGATGTCATCTTTACAGCTTTTGTAACTAAAGTTAAAACCTAATCAATACCGCGATTTTTCAGCATAGGTTCTATTTTAGGATCGTGACCTGTAAAATCGCGAAACATCTTGCTATAGTCTTCTGTTGCACCACGTGAAAGAATCATTTTGCGGAAGCGGTCACCATTCTCCCGTGTCAATCCTCCATTGTTCGTAAACCAGTCGAATGCATCATCATCAAGCATTTCAGACCATAGATAAGCATAATATCCTGCTGCATAACCGTTACCCCATATATGCATAAAATAGCTTGAACGGTAACGTGGAGGTACCTGCGGAATAAAGAGGCTATCCTTTTTTAAGCTAGTAGTTTCAAATTCATCAGATTTTTGTTCAGGAGCACTGGCAGGTAAAGTATGCCATGCCATATCCAGATCGGCAGCTTCGAGAAGTTCAGTAAAATCATAACCCTGGTTAAAAAGAGCAGACTTTTTAATTTTTTCTACTAATTCCCTGGGCATCGGTTTACCTGTTTTATAATTTAACGCATAATGTTCCAAAACCTTTGGATAGAGTGCCCAATGTTCATTGAATTGAGAGGGAAACTCAACAAAATCGCGAGGCACATTTGTTCCGGAAAGGCTCGGGTATTCCTGATCTGCAAAAATACCATGAAGTGCATGTCCGAATTCATGAAACATCGTTGTTACATCATCATAGCTTAATAATGCAGGCTGTCCCGGTGCAGGCTTTGAAAAGTTAGTAACATTGAATACAACAGGCTTTGTGCCCAGCAGCTTAGACTGCTGAACCAGATTATCCATCCACGCTCCTCCTGATTTATTATCCCTTTTGAAATAATCAGCATAAAAAAGAGCTAATGGAGAGCCATCTTTATCATATACTTCAAAAACACGTACATCTTTCTCATAAACCGGAATATCGTGAAGCTCTTTGAAAGTCAATCCATAAAGTTCATGAGCTGCATAAAAAATACCTTTTTCAAGTACATTTTCAAGTACAAAATATGATTTTACTTCAGATTCATCAAGATTAAAGCGGGATTTTCTTAGCTTTTCAGCATAATAATTCCAATCCCATGGTTCCAGCTTAAAGTTTTCACCGGATTTATTAATAAAAGCCTGTAAATCAGATGCTTCTTTCTTTTCGCCAGCAACAGTTGCAGGGATTAAACCATTAAGAAACTTTTCAACTGCGTCAGGTGTTTTAGCCATTTGATTTTCGAGTCTCCATGCGGCATAGTTAGAAAAGCCTAACAAGTTTGCTTTATCAGCACGAATTTTTGCTATGCGTTCAATATCAGATCTGGTATCATTTGCATCGTTATGCTCTGTACGTGTCCATGAACTTTCAAATAATTTTTTTCTGGTATTTCTATTGTTAAGTGACAGCAGGTCGGGCTGCTGTGTAGTATTCTGCAATGGAATTATCCATTTTTCCAACAGACCTCTTGAAGAAGCAGCCTGTGATGCCGCATCAATTTCAGCGGGCGAAAGCCCATTCAGATCGGATACATTATTAACGATTAAAGCACCAGCTTTTGTTGCAGCTAAAAGCTTATTAATAAATTTAGCTATTAGGGTTGCTTCTTCTTCGTTAAGTCTCTTTAATTTATTTTTGTTTTCTGCATTTAGATTTGCACCGGCATGCACAAATTTCTTATAAAAATAAGAGACAAGTTTCATAGATTCATGGTCGAGATTCAAACTATTTCGTATATCATAAACTGCTTTAACTCTTTGAAAAAGTTTTGTATTTAAAAAGATAGCATCATGATGAGCAGCTAGTTTGGGTGCTTCTTCCTCCTGTACTTCCTGGAGCAGAGAATCGGTATTTGCACTTGTAACTGCGTTAAATACCATTGCAACTCTGTTGAGAAGTTCACCGCTTTTTTCAAAAGGTATAAATGTATTTTCAAAGGTGGGGGGCGCAGGATTATCTGCAATTTTATTAATTTCCTCGAGCTCTTGTTTCATACCTTCTTCTAAAGCCGGCTTGAAATCAGTACTCTGAATTTTATCAAAAGGAGGAGCCTGAAAAGGGAGTTTGCTAGGTTCAAAAAATGGATTTTTATGGTCAGTCTTCATATTACCTTTTGTGGAATTATTATTCTGGTTAGCAAAAATAATAGTTCCGGAACACAATAGAAAAATATTGAGCAAGATTATACTAAAATTTCGAATCATTTAGGTAATTCCTTTTTAATTAATTTAATTATTACACTCGAAATTCTTCAAGCCATTTAACTTAAAACTTAAATATAAGTATAATTTTTAATTAGGAATAAGAAAAAATTCGGGCGGTATTATATTCTATTTCTTCTATTTAAATCTTCGTCGGGTTTATTATTTTCGGTTTTTTCATTAAAAAACACCCTCTCAGCTACCGGTTTTTGAAAAAACTCAAGAGGAGGCATAGTTATATATGGCTAAATTATTTTCTCTTTAAAAAAGGGGGGTTGAGAGGCTTTTTTCTCAAAACAAAACATATTGCTATTTTATTATAAAAAAAGGATGTTTTAAGAAAAGCTTAAAACATCCTTAATTTTATTCAACAGAATTATTTTTAATAAGTACGGGTTGTATCTTTCATATTCCCGTTATTCCCATTATCATAACCATTATTATTTTTATTCTGGTTATAAATTCCTGTTGTATCTGTTCGATTGTTATTTCCATTATTATATCTATGTTTTTTCCCCATATAAGTAGTATCCATATTATTTCCATTGTGGTTGCCATAAGTAGTACTATCCTGAAGAGCATTTTGATTATTGGTTTTCTTATTAGATTTACTGTACTGGCTATTTCCTGCAAAAGAAAAACCGCTTATCATTATAAAGGAAACTAAAAGCATTGCCATAAAATTTAATACCTTTTTCATTCGAATATCTCCTATGATTTTATTAATATTTATCTTTGACATTTTCCAACTTAAAATTATTTTTTAATTATTCTGTGACTGAAGAAATAGAAGAAATAAATATCACAATAATTATAATATGGTTCCTAAATAAATGTGAGTCATGCAATATTATTTTTGAATTTAATTTTCTTTTGAGAGAAATCAATATCTTTTAGAATTAATCCAAATAGTTTAGATTTAATGAAATATATAGAATCGTGGAAAAACAAATCTAATAAAGGGATAAAATAATTTGACAGAATCATTGAAGGATTTATTTGAAGATCAAGATCTTCTTTATGTAAATGATGATGATCTGCGGATTAAAAGGATAAAAAGAGGTAAAGGATTTATCTACGTTAATTCCAAAGGGGGAATAATACGTAAAAAAGAATTAATTTTAAGATTTAAATCACTTGTTATTCCGCCTGCATGGGAGAATGTTTTAATTTGTGATAATAAAAAGGGACATATACAAGCAGTGGGGAGAGATAAAAGAGGAAGAAAACAATATATATATCATAAAAAATGGGAAGAATTCAGTAATACAAATAAGTTTAGCAGATTAATAGAATTCGGTGAATCATTACCCATAATAAGGAGACAAGTTGAAAAAGATTTACAAAAGAGATCTTTACTTCGGAATAAGATATTAGCGGTAATAATAAGGCTGCTGGAAGAGACATTAATTAGAATTGGAAATAAAATATATGCCGAACAAAATAAATCTTTTGGATTAACAACATTAAAAAACAGACATATTAAAATAAAGGGTACTACTTTAAACTTCCATTTCAACGGTAAAGGAGGAAAACCATTTGACCTAACTATCTCAAATAAAGGTTTATCAAAAATTGTAAAGAAATGCCAGGATCTTCCCGGTCAATATCTCTTTCAGTATATAGATGAAGAAGGAAACTGTCAGCCTATTGAATCGTCTGATGTAAATAGTTATTTAAACAATATCATTGAGAAAAACTTTACTGCTAAAGATTTCAGAACATGGGGAGCAACCATATTAGCCGCAGAGAACCTAAATCAATTCCCTTTAGAAAATGATGATAAGATTAACGAAAGGAATATAGTTAAGGCAGTAAAGCTAACTTCAAAGGAATTAAATAACACTCCTTCAGTCTGCAGGAAATATTATATACATCCTGATATAATTAAAGCTTACAGGACCAGTTATCTTTCAAAGGTTTTTTCATCGGCATCAATCCCGAGAAACAATAAGTATGGTTTGGATAAAGTTGAAAAGGTAGTTTTAAAAATACTAAAGAAATACTCCAGGTAGGGGGTGTTTTGTATGAAGTAGGAGGTGGTGCTTAGTGCAGGGTTAGTATGCCATCCATCAAATCAAAATTAATAATGATTATAATCATTAAATGTTAGCAGAATTTAGAATATATTTTTTAATCATAAAAGATTTTAATAAGAAAGCTTTAAAAATGGATGAGACTTTAGAAAGAGGATTAAAATATCCACGTTCACCACTTGAAAAAAAAATTGCTCATTTTGGTAAATGGTTTCATAACCTGCATCTGCCGGATGGAACACAGACAGTACCTAACCATCCTCTTGGTGATTTTCCGAAATTCAAATGGGAACAAATATCTCCATTCTTACCTAATGATTTATCCGGCTGGAAGGTACTTGATGTGGGATGCAATGCAGGTTTTTATTCATTTGAATTGGCAAAGAGAGGAGCTAATGTTTTAGGTATTGATATAGATGATCATTACTTAGAACAGGCAAAATGGGCAGCATCAGAATTTAAGCTTCAGAATAAAACAGAATTTCTAAATATGCAGGTTTATGAAGCGGCAAAACTAAAAGATACTTTCGACATTATTTTTTTTATGGGAGTTTTTTACCATCTTCGTTATCCTTTGCTTGCTCTTGATATTTTAACTCAAAAATTCAGCAAGAAATTAATATTTCAAACATTGACTATGCCGGGAGAAGAGATATATACTCCCCCTGAAAACATAAGTATTGAAGAGAGAAAACTAATGCTAAAAAAGGGATGGCCTAAATTTGCATTTATTGAGAAAGCACTATCAGGAGATTATACAAACTGGTGGGCTCCAAATCAATCGGCAGTTGAAGCATGTCTTCGCTCTGCCGGGTTATGTATTGATTATAATCCTGCACATGAAATTTATATATGCAGTAAAAACAAGAATTACAATTTTGATGAAACAGAATTAAACAGTGCAAAAAAATATCTTAATAAAAAAGATAATAATCATGGTTGAAGCAATAAAATTCTGGAATGAGCCTAACAACCTTTCCCATTGGGATTTTGAAATGGACCCTGAATGGAAAGAGTTTAGCTTTATGACAAAAATTGCTACACAAGCAGTAAGGGAAATATGTCCGGATTTAACTCTGGTACTTGGAGGGATTTCACCTATAGATCCTATATTTATGAAATTAATTTCAAGTTATGGAGTTCTAGATAATCTGGATGCAGTAGCGGTCCATGGTTTCCCATTGGACTGGAATCATTGGAAGATAGATGAGTGGCCTCAAAAAATTGATGAAATAAAAAAAATTACAGAATTACCGGTCTGGGTAACAGAAGTTGGTGCTTCCTCTTTCGGAGCTGATGAAGTACAGGTTTTCGGATTAAAAAAAACAGAAGAATTATTAATTGGAAAATCAGAAAGAATATTCTGGTATAGTCTTCTTGATCTTCCTCCCGAATGGGAAGCTACAACACGTCATAAAGAAAGTGAAGGAAGTTCGTATTATAGGCATTTCTATATGGGTTTAATAAGAGCAGACGGAACACCGAAACCCTCAATTGACTACTTTAATCCGGAGATGGGAATCTGCCAATGGTTTAACTATGAAGATCATAGGCTTGATTTGATTATAAAATGGCTAAATAAGCTAGGTGTAAAAAAATTAAGAACAGGAATTAGCTGGGCAGACTGGTACCGGCCTAATTCTCTTCAATGGTTTGATAAACAGATGGGAGCACTAACTGATTTTGATATAACCTTAACTTTATGTTTTACTCCCCCATCAAGAGGTAAGAGACCTCACTATACGAGCCCTCCTATTGATCCTTATGAATTTGCATATTTTTCCACAGAAGTTGTTAAAAGATATATTCTAAAGGAAAAAATTATAAAGGATGAATTGAAAGAGACATGATTTGTAAACCCTCATTTTGTTAAATCATTTACAAAGCGAAATATGTGTAATTTATTTCTTATTCGTCACGGAGAAAGTGAAGCAATTGACTATATAGCAGGAAGAACTCCAGGAGTACACTTGACCAAAAAAGGGAAAGAACAGGTGAAGAAATTAGTTCAAAACTTTTCCGGGTTTAGGATTGATAAAATTTACAGCAGCCCGATTGAAAGGACTCTCGAAACCGCAGAAATAATTGCAAAACATCTTAATTTGAGAGTGGAAAATGATAATGGGTTAATAGAAGTGGACTTTGGTGAATGGACCGGGAAAAGATTTGAAGAGCTTAAAAATGATAAGAAATGGGATCTATTTAATACTTATAGAAGCGGCACAAGGATACCCGGAGGAGAAACTATGCAGGAGATACAACTGAGAATTGTTCATACGATTGAAAAAATCAGAAAAGAGAATAATGAGAAAAATATTATTATAGTCTCACATGGAGATCCTTTAAGGGGTTTGATAACCTACTACCTTGGAATTCCTCTTGATTTTATCTTGAGATTTGAAATTGATACCGCATCTGTATCTCTTTTAAAGATAAATGATTATGGTTCCAAAATTCTTTGTTTAAATTCTTCAGGAGATATTAAGAGGTTTTTCCCTGGATAATTCAGTGTAGTTATACCGGATAATGCAGTGTCATTATATTAGTTAAATCACATTTCACATGGTTATACCTGTCGAATAAACGTCTGATTGATAATACGCATTTATAATTTTTATGTTTTATTCTATGTTGTAAATAATAAATTAATAATAAAGCGAAAGAAGATAATGAAAGTTAAAAAAGCAAATAAGGGTTTCTCAAAGATAAAAAAAGCAGCAGGCTATATATCAACATTTGCCACTATTGGAGTATTAGTTACAAGGTTTATTATGAATAAGAAGAAGAAAAATAATGGGGGTTAATTTTTATAATATATAACAGAAGGAGTGATTATGAAAGCGGTAGTTTATGAAGGCACTTTAACATTTCCATTCTTTTAACAAATTTGTTTCAATGAAATAAGATTCAAACTGATAGGGCAAGCAATAGGTAAATACCTATGTTCCGGTAGAAGAATTCAATACTTGATCCATTGAAAAGCATCATCTTTGGCCTTTATGTCAAAATATTTTACTTCAGAAGGAGCTATAAGAGCATAAAACTTAATCATGATTTTTTCAAGGGACTTATCACCTACGAAAACTACTCTATTAAATTTATTTTTAACCTTAAGACTATATTTAAGGTCCTCAAAAAATGTGTCGAATTCCCAGCCTTTAAAATTGATCAATTCATAATACCAATTTATTTTTTGAAACTGCTGAAACTTTTTGTCCAGTTCTTCCTTAAGAATAGCGAAATCCTTTTTAGTTATTTTACCACTTACCCTTACGGCAAGTAAATCTTTTTTATTAAAATCTAAAATCTCAATCATAAAATAAAATTACAGTTTAAAAATAATATAAAATTTAAGTAAGCATTTGAATGTGATACCTATGATTATGCCCCTAATCGATCACAAAAACTTTTAATAAAAATCAACAAATTGATTTGAAACTAAGAAAGGTTAATTATGACTAAAATATATGTGACTCCCCATATAAATGATTGGGCGGTTAAACAAGAAGGAATGGATGGGATGATATCTGTTCATAATACAAAAGAAGAAGCGATAGAAGCTGCAAAAGAAATAGCAATAGGAAGAGAAGCAGAACTTGTAATATTAAAGAAGGATGGGACAATTGATAATCTGGGTGTTTATCCAACTGATCCGTTTCCTTCTAAAGATAAAGGACCAGAATACAACAATGAAGGAGACGAAGGTGTGTAGAATTTTCTCTAACCTGTTATAATTTGAATCTTGATTTCAATGACGATATTTATTTGTTCAATGTCATAACAGATTAATTTTTTGAATTTAATCACCCAGCGTTATCTTATTTTATTTTATAATTCTTTTAGGAAAAATAATTAATATTAAATAAAAATAAATGAGAGGATGAGATGGCCGGTGAATCAAAGACTACTATAAATCATGATGAAATAAAAAAATGGGTAGAAGAAAGAAACGGAAAACCTTCAACAGTGAAGGCTACAAAGGATAAAAATGAAACGGGGATACTAAGAATAGATTTTCCTGGTTATAGCGGTGAGGATACACTTAAGGAAATTACATGGGATGAATTTTTTGAAAAATTTGATAGAGCAAAATTAGCATTTCTTTATCAAGATGAATTGAGCAGTGGAAAAGAAAGCCGCTTCTTTAAGTTTATTAATCGAGATAATCAATCCCAGCGGAATAATTAGTACTTAAAAAATCAAAATAGCCGGAATTATCCGGCTTTTCATTTATAAAGATAGCAGCAGTTACAGGAGGATATGGCAGAATACGCTGTGCTGCGAATTAGAAAAATCAACAAAAGATATTGAATAACAAGGAATACTATGAAAAAAGTCTTGATTACAGGTGGTGCCGGATTTATTGGTTCGCATTTGGCAGATAAACTAATTTCTGAAAATTATGAAGTTAGAATATTAGATAATTTGAGCGAACAAGTTCATGGAAATAACGGACATAGAAAACCAGAATATTTGAATAAAAATGCCGAACTTATTGTGGGTGATATCCGGAATGCGGGGATTGTTTCAAAAGCAATAAAAGGAGTAGATACAGTTTACCATTTTGCGGCTATGGTTGGAGTAGGTCAAAGTATGTATCAGCTAAGAGAGTATACAGAAGTAAATAATGCAGGTACTGCAATTCTTCTTGAAACACTCATAGAACATCCCGTGAAAAAGTTAATTGTTGCATCAAGTATGAGTATTTATGGTGAGGGAGAATACCGAAACCGAACAGGTAAAATAATGACAGGGCTTGAGAGGAATTTAGCTCAACTGAAAAGAGGTGAATGGGAGTTTCATAACAATGGAGAAGAATTTATTCCCTCCCCCACTCCCGAAACTAAAATACCTTCACTATCATCACTTTACGCTTTATCCAAGTATGATCAGGAAAGGATGTGTTTAATGATCGGGAAAGCTTATAAAATTCCTACCACAGCTTTAAGATTTTTCAATGTTTATGGTACCCGTCAGGCACTCTCGAATCCTTATACCGGAGTCCTCGCAATATTTGCGTCAAGATATTTAAATGATAAACCACCATTAATATTCGAGGATGGAAACCAGCTAAGAGATTTTGTCAATGTTCGGGATGTTGTTCAAGGATGTATCCTAGCCCTTAACAGCAGCAAGGCAGATGGTGAAGCAATCAATATTGGAAGCGGAAAGGCATATACAATAAATCAAATTGCAAATCAATTGGCAAAGATTTTACATAAAGAAGATATAAAACCAGAGATCAGCGGTAAGTACAGGGTTGGAGATATAAGACATTGTTTTGCAGACATAAGCAAAAGCCAGAAATTTATTAAACTATGAACCAAAAGTAAGTCTGGAAGAAGGTTTAGTTGAATTATCCGAATGGCTGAAAAGTCAAAAAGCCGAGGATAAAGTTTCAACTGCAAAATATGAATTGGTTTCAAGAGGATTAACTGTTTAAAAGGAGCAACTATGGATATAAGCAGCAAAGAGAGAAAAAATATGAAATCAGCTTCTAAATATATTAACTCAAAAAATAATAATAACGGATTTAAAGTAGATAAAAACCGGAGGATAAGAGAGAACGGTAGAAATGAGCTGCCTATATTGATAACCGGAGGTGCAGGATTTATAGGAACTAATCTTGCTCACAGGTTTTTGTCTTCGGGTAAAGAAGTAATAATTTTTGACAATCTTTCACGTCCGGGAGTTGAAGAAAATCTTCGATGGCTAAAAGGAGTTCACGGAGATTTAGTAAAGATAATAATAGAAGATGTACGGAATAGATCGGAAATACAGAAGGTAATTGACCAGGTTGAATGTGTCTACCATTTTGCTGCTCAGGTAGCAGTTACGACCAGCTTAAATAACCCTGTACATGATTTTGAAGTTAATGCAAAAGGAGCAATAAATATTCTTGAATCAATCCGTTTAAGTGGGAAAAAAATACCACTAATCTTCACTTCTACAAATAAGGTATATGGAGGTCTGACGGATTTGATATTCATAGAAAACGGCACCCGGTATATTCCGGTAAATTCAACTATTAAGGCACAAGGTATAAATGAAGAAAGGCACCTGGATTTTCATAGTCCATATGGATGTTCAAAAGGTGCTGCTGATCAGTATATACTGGATTATTCAAGATCATTTGAACTTCCGACAATAGTGTTTAGGATGAGCTGTATATATGGCTCTCATCAATTTGGAACAGAAGACCAGGGCTGGGTAGCGCATTTTTTAATTCAATCGTTAAAGAAAAAGAAACTAACTATTTACGGCAACGGCAAACAGGTTAGAGATATTTTGTATGTTGAAGATCTGGTGGACGCCTTCCTTTTAGCGAAAGAGAATATTGAAAGATTAAAAGGGGAAGCTTACAATATGGGCGGCGGGTCTAAGAATACAATCAGTCTTCTTGAGCTTATAGATTTAATTAAAACTATTATAGGGTATGAACCTGAAATTGATTTCGAAGAATGGAGAATAGGCGACCAAAAGTATTATGTTACAGATTTTACGAAATTCAGTCAAACAACCGGATGGAATCCTAAGATTGAAGCTGAACAAGGAATTAAGCTGTTAACAGACTGGCTTGATAAATTTTATTTTGAAAATAAAAAAGATTCTTCAGCAGTATTATCTCATATAATTAATAAAAAGGAGATAATTTACAGATGAAGGCTGCAGTGTTTGAAAACCCGCATCAAATAAATATAAGGGCATATTCAAAACCAGATCCTTCACAAAATGAGGTAAGGATTAAGCTTGAGGGATGCGGTATTTGCGGATCAAATAAGCCGGTATGGGAAGGGCGTGAATGGTTCAACTATCCTTTAGATCCCGGTTCTCCCGGACATGAAGGATGGGGCTACATAGATGCAATAGGCGGTGAGGTAGATAATATAAAAGTAGGTAATAAAGTTGCTTCCTTATCGCAGCATGCTTTTGCAGAGTATGATATAGCAAATGCAGATGATGTAATTATTTTACCGGATAATTTTTCAACATTACCTTTTCCCGGTGAACCGCTGGGTTGTGCAATGAATATATTTAAAAGAGCAAATATAAAGAGCAATCAAACAGTAGCAATTGTAGGAATCGGTTTTTTAGGAGCCTTACTAGTTAATCTGGCAAAAGCCGAAGGGGCGGAAGTAATAGCTATTTCTCATCGTAACTTTTCACTTGAGATTGCGGCACAATATAATGCAGACTATAACCTCAGGCTGGATGACAATTTGAAAATTATAGAAAAGGTTAAGGAAATAACTAATAATAAGTTATGCGGAAGAGTTATAGAAGCGGCGGGATTTCAAGGCACATTAGATCTTGCAGCAGAACTTACTGCTGAAGGAGGAAAATTAATAATTGCAGGGTACCATCAGGACGGATTGCGAAGCGTAAATATGCAGATGTGGAACTGGAAAGGGATGGATGTTATCAATGCCCATGAGAGGAAACAGGAAATTTATCGAAACGGAATAAGGGAAGCAGTAGATGCTGTTTCAAAAGGAAGATTGAAACCTGAAATCCTTTATACACATACTTTCCCACTAGATAATATTAATAAAGCATTTCAATATTTTGAAACGCGTCCGGAAGGATTCGTAAAAGCTTTAATAAATTGTGAATAAAAGAGGATATAGTAATAAATTTATGGAGCAAAAATGCTAAGAACACAGAAACATATAGCGATTGTCGGTACCGGTTATGTAGGTTTAGTAACAGGAACATGTTTAGCAGAGGCAGGTCATGTAGTAACATGCATTGATATTGATAGAGAAAAGATTAAAAAACTTCAACGAGGAAAGCTTACAATATATGAACCCGGTCTTGAAACTATATTCAAAAGAAATAGAACGGAAAAGAGATTAAGATTTACAACTAAATTAAATGAAGCTGTTAAAGAATCCTCGATTATATATTTAGCACTTCCCACCCCTGCAGGAAAAGATGGTTCTGCTGATCTTTCATATATAATAAGTGCGGCTCAAGAATTAGGTGCACATATAAAGAATTACAAAATAATTATAAACAAAAGTACAGTACCGGTGGGAACAGCAGAGCTGGTGAGAGAGATTATCTCAATGAATACAACAGCTAGTTATGATGTTGTTTCTAATCCTGAATTTTTACGTGAGGGTTTTGCCGTAGAAGATTTTATGAAACCAAGCAGGATAGTGATAGGAACGAGCTCTGAAAAGGCGAAAAAAATATTAATGGAATTATATTCTCCATTTGTAAGACAGGGAAATCCTATCATAATAATGGATGAAAGGTCAGCCGAAATGACTAAATATGCAACTAATTCTTATTTAGCCTCAAGAATATCATTTATGAATGAAGTAGCCAATCTATGTGAAAAAATTGGAGCCGACGTTGATCTTGTCAGAAAAGGAATGGGAACTGATGAAAGAATAGGAAATCACTTTCTTTATCCCGGTATCGGGTACGGTGGAAGCTGTTTTCCGAAAGATGTGAAAGCAATGATAAAAATGGGTGAACGAAATGAATTAAGGTTTAAGATACTTGAAGCTGTTGAAATGATTAATGAAAATCAGAAGAACATATTGATAGAAAAGATAAATTCATATTATAAAGAAGGGCTATCCGGAAAAAATTTCGCGATTTGGGGCTTATCATTTAAACCCAATACAGATGATATAAGAGAAGCTCCATCCTTAACTATAATAAATAAATTACTTGAAGAAGGTGCACAAGTTTCGGTTTATGATCCTGAAGCAATGGAAAATGTAAAGAAGCTTTATGAGGGGATAAATTTCGGTAAAGATCAATACAGTATTTTAAAGGGAGCGGATGCTTTAATAATTGCAACTGAATGGTCTCTTTTCAGAACTCCAAATTTCAAAAAAATGTCTCAGCTTATGAAATCGAAAAATATTTTTGACGGAAGAAACTTATTTGCTCCAAAAACAATTGAAAAGACAGGATTTTATTATGAAAGTATCGGGAGGAAGAAAGTAAATGTTCCATTAATGATTTCTCAGCCGATTTATAATAAGCCTGATAAGTTCAATAAAATGAAAAAAGCAGTATAATAATTATAGGAGGATTAAAATGCCAAATGCATGGAGTAACAAAAAAGAACGTCAGTATGAACATATAAAAAAAAGTGCCAAGAAAAGAGGTAAAAGCACTAAACGGGCAAAGGAAATAGCGGCTCGTACTGTAAATAAACAAAGGAGAGAAGAAGGAAAAACTCCAAATAAAAAGACACAGGGAACAGGAAATCCGACTCACAAACTCGAAGATAGAACAAAAGATGAACTTTATAATGAAGCTAAAAAATTAAACATTGATGGCCGTAGTAAAATGAATAAAGGTGAACTGGTAAAAGCAATTAAAAGAAAAAGATAGTAAATAACTTAAAGTCAGAATGACAATGTTTGAGTAACTTAATTTATTAATAATTACATTTTAATAGATACTGCCTCTTGATAATAGCTTATAAGTTCCTCTGCTCTTTTATCGGCTGTATGATATTTGAGAACTTTTTCCATAGCTTTATTTGAAATGGAACGCTTTTTTTCTTCAGGAAGATTCTGAATGAAATTTAAGGTGTCCTCGTATGAAAGTGATATAAGTACTTCTTCTTCCGGTAATAAGAAATCTTCCAGCCCTTTCCAGTAATCACTTATTATAGGTACACCGCATGCAGCAGCTTCAAATAATCTTACACTGGGAGAATAACCAGCCTTAACCATATCGGCCCGGGTAATATTTAGAGTAAAATACTGCGAATTATAAAAATTCCGATGAAGTGAAGGTGGGATATGCGTAATTCTTTCAACATTAAGCGGCCATTTTATATAATCGGGATAAGCCGGGCCGGCAACTATAAATTTCCCTTTATGAAAATTTTCTGCAGCTTTGATGAGCAATTCCTTTACCTTTGGCTGACGATCATCACTATAAGTACCTAAATAACCTAGATCCCATTTTTTTTCAGTAGTTTCATGAAAATAGTTATCGGGATCAACCGAACAATAGAGAGGTTTAGCCATAGGAGAATAATATTCTTCTTCAAGCACTTTTAATACGGGGCCGCCTGAAAATGATAAATAAAGATCATAATTGGAAATTAATTCAGGGTTTAAGTATTCATAATCTTTTTTCATTAATTTGGCTAAAGTTACAGGGGTATCAATATCATAAAAAGCTTTTAGACCTTGAGAATTATCAATAACTATCCTTCCAACTTCAACCCCATCAGGGACATATGAACCGACAATCACCATATCAGCATTTTTAATATCGGGTAAATATTTATCTAAATCGTTTAAGCCCGAATAGAGTTCTGTTCTACCGAAAGCAGGATCGGGTAAATCTCTGTTCATGGCATACCATTCAACATCTTTTTCCAAAAATAGGATTTTGTGTCCCTGTTTTGTTAAAGCTTTTACAAGTCCTCTGTATGTGGTTGCATGACCATTACCCCAGGAGGAAGTAATTGATAAGCCAAAAATAATAATATTAAGTGACGAAGGTTTATTCATATTATTCTCTATAACTATTTAAAATATTTTCAAGCAGCTCGACCCGGTTATTATAAGTATGTTCCGCCAGAACTTTTTTCTGAGCTGCCATACCAATTTCTTTAGACCTTTCGGGAGTTAAAGTTTTAAGATGACATTCAACATCTTCACCATTTTCAGCAATGAGAATTTCTTTTCCTGGTTCAAAAAAATAATCTATTCCTTTCCAGAAATCGGTAATAATACATGCACCTGCTCCGGCAGCTTCAAAAACCCTTGTAGCCGGAGAGAATCCATATCGAGCCATACTATCGCGGCTAATATTTAATAAAGCGAGCGGGGAACAATTAAAAGCATTATGATCCTTGGTAAAAACATGCCCGATGTATTTTACATTTGGAGACATTGGTTTATCATGCCATCCATTGCCGCCAAGAATAAAATTTTTGTCAGTCATAGCTGCAGCGACATTTAAAAAGAACTTTTCGACTCTTAGCTCTCGATCAGGAAGCCTATTTCCTAGAAAAGCTAGATCGCATTGAAAATCAGGTTCAGGCAATACCGGAAAATGGGATGAAGGATCAAGCGCATTATAAATGGGAAAACAATCTTTTGCACCGAAGGATTTATATTCTTTAACAACCTGTTCTCCCCCACCGTAGGTTAAAACGAGATCATATTGGGGAATTAGATTTTTAAGATGATCATCAGGATTGGTTTTCATTTTTTCTAGAGTTGCCGGAGCATCAACATCCCAATAAATTGATATTTGATTTTTTTTCCGGACATGAATAATAGAAGCTTCGAGTAGCTCATCAAAGATGCCAACTCCACTGGCTTTTATTAATATATCGTAACTATTTAATTTATTTAAGTGTTTATAAACTTCATTTTCTTCAGCCGGGTATACTACAATATCTGCCCATCCTGGATCAGGAATATCCCTATTTTTTTGTCGATCGTATGCATCAGGTTCATAAAATGTAACTCTGTGACCTTTTTCGTTCAAAGCTTTTATTATACCACGGTAATAAGTAGCAGCCCCATTCCAGTAAGCGGAGACAAGACTTGAACCGAAAAAAGCGATCTTAAAGCCCATACTTAAACCGATATTTTTATTTTTTTATTAAAATTTAATTCTTGATAAATCTGCATGAGTTGATCTACACGGTGTCTGCATGTATGTTTAGCTAAAATAGATTCCAACCCGTTGCATGAAATTTCATCAGCTTTACATTCATCATTTAGTAAATAAATCATATTGGCTTTCATTTCTTTTTTATTTTTAGCAATCAAAAAATCCCTTCCCGGTGAAAATAAATGTTCAGCATCATTCCATTTTGAACAGATAAGCGGAATGCCGCAGGCTAAAGCTTCGAATGGTCTAATAGTAGGAATTCCGGGAAGGTATTTTACATATGGTCTACGCGGAATGTGAACAGTCATTTTATATTTTGCAAATATTTCCGGAACTTTATAATTTGGCAGCCAGCCGCCATATTCGATTCCGGCATTTTTCAGTATTTTCAAAGCAGAATTAGGATAACGCACCCCATAAATTTTGCATTTAAGATTTAATTTTTTTACAGGTTTAATTAAAAACTTATAAAGTTCTTCAGTTCTTTCATCATCTCCCCAGTTGCCTATCCAAACAATATCACCTTCAAGAGAATCTCTTTTTCTGGGGAAAAAAACATTTGTATCAGCTGCCTCATGCCATGTCCATGCTTTTTTAGTCCAGCCTCTCTTTAAATAAATTTGTTTAATGCAATTTCCATAAGCAAGAACTCCATCATAATATTTCAATTTGAACTGTTTCATTTCAGCTTTTTTTGTGAGCGCCCGATGATGAGTATCATGAAAGAATAGCCTGTAATAATTGTTCTTTTTATGGTGTAAACCAATATTTTCAACTAATTCAGGATCGTTCCATTCATGTACTATTACCATATCAGAATTATAAAGTATTTCTTTTAGATTCAGCTCTTTCAAATTATATCTTATACTTTTAAGATCCGGATAGTATTTATGAAATTCTTTTAATGATTTATTACCATGTTCTTTCAAAAGATTTGTAAGACTCCATGAATCTTCCGGTTCAAATATTTCAACATTATGCCCTCGTTTTAATAAATCAGAGGCAATACCCCTCAGGAAATGAGCGTTTCCATGATTCCAATCAGAAAGCAGAGAATGATAAAATAATTTAATGTTCATTTATAACTCCGGCTTTTTTCATTCTGTTCCTATTCATAATCAGGTCGGAATAAACAGAAATATACTCACTGCACATTTTCCGGGAAGAAAAATTCAAAGAATAACTATAGGCTCTTTGAGCATATTCATTACGGAGATCTCCATCAAGAATAAATTTATTTACAATTTCAATTAGAGAGTTTACATCACCCGGTTTAAAGTAAAGTGCATTACCTTTCCAGATTTCTTTTAAGGAAGGAATGCCACTTAAGATTAGAGCAGCGCCTGAGAAAGCGGCTTCCAAAGGTGCTAAACCAAAGGGTTCATACTTTGCAGGATGAATAAAAACAGATGCAGAAGAAAGAAACTTAGATATTTCGGTCTGTGATATTCTCCCGGTAAAGTTAACCCCGGAAAAGTTAAAACTTTTTCCGTTTACAGGATGGTTATTATCACCGGCAATATAAACAGGCCACTTTAATTCAGGTGCGGCATTTATAAGGGTAATTAAATCTTTAGCTTCATCCCAGATTCTTCCTGAAGCAAAAATAAAATTTCGTTTCTTATTATTATTAAACAGATTTCTATCCCTGCCATTATAAATTACTTTTTTGTTTTTGAGTAATCCAAAATTTCTTTCTAATGCGGAAAGCATGTAAAATGATGGTGCAATGATTAAATCAGCATTTAAGAGACCTAACTGTACATGCCTGTAATATCCATTCCAGCTTGGAGGCGGAATATCATCTTTGACATCATTCCACCATGAAAACACATCTGAATGAGCAACAATGATAACGGGCACTTTCCATTTAATAGAACCAAAAGAATATGAATTTAGATGAATAACATCGGCATTGAATATTTTTTGTATGTTAGTCAACCATTTTCCAGCTTTATCTACATCATTCCATGGGTTTTCCATCCATTCAAGTTTAAGGTTACTTTCAAACAGATAAAGATTAGGGATTTTTTTTACTTCATTTTTCTGATCTTTAGATAATTTAGAGCCCATTACCGCAAGGGCAATTTCAATTCCAAGACCTGTTAACTCCCTGCATAGATCCAGAGCATAAGTCCACACACCGCCTATACAATCAGCTGTCATTAAAATTCTTTCCGGGTATATCTTTCTTTGTAAATACATACATTTATCTCTTATAAATTTTGTCAATTACTTCCGCCGCCTTAAGATAATTTTCAGCCTGGTAATCAAAATTATCATTTAAAGATAATTTTTTAATCCAATCATTGATTGCTTTTCCGCCCCAATCATCGGGAGGGAAGGCAATTAATTCTTTGGAAGTGCCATGATATATTTCAGCAATAAAATCATAGTAAGAACCATTAATATTTTTGAAAGCAGCGCCACCTTTAGTTCCATAGAAATAAATTCCGATTTCAGCCTGAACACCTGCAGAAAGATTCCATGAACAATTGAGATTAAGAACGGAGCCATCTTCAAGATCGATTGAAGCAATAGCATAATCTTCAACTATATTTTCATTATCCCGTAGTAATTTTCCCTGAGAATACAATCTGCTAGAAACATTTTTTACACTTGGAAAGTCAAGTGAAAATAGAGCCAGATCAATTAAATGTATGCCAAGATCAAGGACACATCCACCTCCCGAAAGGTTGATATCATAGAACCATGGTTTATCAGGACCATAAGCATTATGAAAGATCAGATTAGCAGCATAAATTTTTCCTAGTTCTCCGGTTTTAATTCTTTGTAGTATTTTTTGAAAGGCATCAGTAAACCGGTAGGAAAGATCAAGGCCAAGAAGCTTATTATTATTTTTTGCAGCAGAGACAATTAAATTAGTTTCTTTAAGGTTTCTACCAAGAGGTTTTTGGCAGAAGACTGAAATTCCTTTTTCAAGAGCTTTGATAGATTGTTCTGCGTGAAAGGAGTTAGGAGTCGCAATTACGATTCCATCTATTTCAGGTTCAGATAGAATATCTTCAAGATTTTCAGCAAGTTTGATATTATTTGGAGATTTCTTTAGTTCATTTAAAGAAGCTTGATTAGCATCAGCAGCTATCATAGCATTTGCCAATCCGGCTTTAATTACCGAGTCCAACCGGTTTCTTCCAATCCATCCAACACCCAAAAACCCCAGATTTGGGTTTTTTACGTCATTTAATACAACTTCTTTGTATTGCATATCTATAAATAATTAATATTAGTTTTAATCAATTAAAAGATTAAAATTAGGATTTGAGTATTAGATTTTTTCGTCATAATACTAATATAAGATAGCTTTGAAAGATGATAGAAAAAGTGAGTAGTACAACAAAAAACATGAACATTATGTAGTTTGTGAATGAAGTCAAGTATAGTGAACCTTTCTTTGAGAACTCTTCATTTAAAATAATATGTCACACCTAACGGCGTTTTGAAATAGATTGTCTCATTTGTTGTTCCAGTTTAAAGTAATATGTCACACCTACGAGTGTTCTTTTGTCCTTTGGGTATTAAGTGTTTATAATATATCATCTCACCTCATTATTTTTTTTCAGGCAGAAAAAGAACACTTTTAAGTTATTTTATTATGTTTGATTTAATAATATTAAAAATGTTATAAGGAATATGGTTAGAGGAATTATTTTTCTTTTATTACTATCGATATCAACGAGTTTTTCTCAGGAGAAAATAGTTAATAAATACGTTAACCCGTTTATAGGTACAGCAAACGGAGGAAATACATTTCCCGGTGCGGTAGTCCCATGGGGAATGGTTTCTATGAGCCCGCATAATTCACCGGGCTCACCTTCTGGTTATATTTATGGAGAAAAGTATTTCTATGGATTTGGATGTGTGCACTTAAGCGGAACAGGCTGTTCGGATCTTGGAAGTATTATTTTTACGGCATACAAGGGGAAAGAATCAATAAATCCGGAGCAGTATAAACAAGTCTATAGTAAGGAAACCGCAAGTCCGGGTTATTATTCCGTTTATCTGCCTGAAAGCAGAATAAAAACTGAAGTTAGTGCAACATTAAGGTGCGGAATTATAAAATATACTTCAGAAGATACGGAGACAACGAATATTTTAATTGATGCAGGGAGAAATCTCAGTATAGTAGGCGGCGGAGCTGTTAGGATAATTTCAGGAACAGAAATAGAAGGTTATAATATAAGCGGCGGTTTTTGCGGCGAGGATAACCGTCAAAAAGTCTATTTTTACGCTCAATTTAGTATTCCTTCGGAATCGAGCCGATTATGGCAGGATTCCGAAATAATGAATGCCGGATATAAATCAACTGTTGATACCTCAATTGGCTGTTTAATGAAATATAAAATAATGCCGTCAAAACCTCTTATAATCAGAATAGGTATCTCTTATGTAAATAGTAAAAATGCCAGAGAGAACCTGGAGAGTGAATTATCCGGGCTAAGTTTTAGTGAAATAAAAGAAAAAGCAGAGAATTTATGGGAAAATTATCTTTCAAGAATAGTAGTATCAGGAAATGAGAATAATAAAATTAAATTTTACACTGCATTATACCACATGTTAATACATCCGAATATAATAAGTGATGTGAACGGAGAATATCCATTGATGGGACGAAAAGGGATAGGAAAGTATAAAGATAGATTTAGATATTCTGTTTTTTCTTTATGGGATACCTATAGAACACTGCATCCTTTTTTGACATTAGTTTATCCGGAAAGGCAGTCGGAAATAGTTAAAACGATGATTGATATGTACAAAGAAAACGGATATTTACCTAAATGGGAGCTTGCAGGGAATGAAACTTATATGATGGTGGGAGATCCGGCAACTCCGGTTATAGCAGACAGCTATTTAAAGGGAATAAAAGATTTTGATATCAATCAAGCATTAGATGCAATGTTAAAACCGGCTCTGCTAAAATCAGATGAAAAAGCTCCACCAATCAGAGCAGGTTATCATGAACTGCTTAAATACGGATATATTCCATTTGAACAGGATACAAGCGAAGCCTGGTGGGTATGGGGTCCGGTATCAACAACCTTAGAATACTGTTTTTCAGACTGGGCAATATCTCAGCTTTCAAAGAGTCTGGATAAGAATAACTATTATAATCTTTTTTTAAAAAGATCACTTTTATACAAAAATCTATTTGATACCTCTTCTTTATTTATGCGTCCAAAACTTAAGAACGGAAGCTGGCTTACCCCTTTCAATCCCCTGGTAACCGAAGGATCGGGAAGCTGGGGAGGTTCCGGAGGACCGGGATATGTTGAAGGTAATGCATGGAATTATACGTGGTCTGTTCCTTATGATATTCCAGGATTGATAGAATTATTTAATAATGATAGAGCATTCGGCGATAAATTACTTAAAGCATTTTCAGAAGGATATTTCACAATTAATAATGAACCTGATATTTTTTACCCGTATCTCTTTACATATGTTAAAGGTAAAGAACATCTTACCAGAGAATTAATATCAAGAATAATTGATACAAACTTCGGAACAGGAGCAGATGGATTACCCGGCAATGATGACTGCGGAACAATATCAGGTTGGTTTGCATTTTCTTCTTTAGGATTTTACCCGGTTTGTCCTGCTTCTAATGAGTACCGAATAGGGATTCCTTTATTTGATAAGGTTGTATTAAAGTTGAATCAAAAATATTTTTCAGGGAAGGAAATTGTAATAGAAAAAAAGAGGGATAATTTTAATGAGGTTGTTTTCAATAATAAAAAACTTGGTTATTCGATAGAACATAGTGAACTGGTTAAGGGGGGAGAATTAATATTTAAGTAGGTTAAGATTCTTCGCTAGCGCTCAGAATGACAACATCACTTTTTGGACAGCCCCGAGTGTTCAGCTTATCGAGAATTATATACTGAATAGTTAATATTTGAAAATTTTATATACTGACAGGGACTGTCGAGTTCTCCGCTATTATATATTTAATCCAGTTCTGCTTTTCCAAATTATCTGCTTCTTTTATATGGTTTAATTTATATTCCTGACCAATATTTAATGATTTATCCCTACCCATTCTGTGGTAAGGCATTAACTCTACTGATTTCAGATTTGGATATTTTTCAATTAAGGTTCTTTATCCCGTTAAAATGTTCTTCATTATCATTTATCCCCGGTATAATAGGGCATCGAAGAATAATTGACGCACCATTACCATAGAGAAAATCAAGGTTAGAAAGAATAAGGTCATTGCGGGCATTTGTATATCTTTTATGCTGTTTATTATCAGTTAACTTATAATCAAAGAGAAAAAGATCAGTATAAGGGAGAATTTCATTATAATAGCCCTCTTTCGCAAATCCGCAAGTATCAACGCACGTATGAATTCCTTCACTTTTTAAAGCAATCAAAAGAGCTTTTGTAAAATCAAATTGATATAAAGGTTCACCACCTGAAATGGTCACTCCCCCGTTTGATTTACGATAATATTTAATATCTTTTTTAATTTCTTCCATTATTTCATCAACCGGAAATTCTTTTCCGATTAATTTAAGCGCACCGGAAGAACAAACATTAACACAATTACCTTCAGTTTTACAAAAGTTCCAATCGACGTAATGTTTTTCATTACTTATTTTATGAACACCATGGGAGCACGCGTTTACACATTCAAAACAGTCTATACATTTTTCAGGATTAAATAAAAGCTGGGGTTTAATGGATTGCGACTCTGGGTTATGGCACCATTCACATTTTAAGGGACACCCTTTTAGAAAAACAATTGTTCTTATTCCGGGTCCATCGTGAAGGGAAAACCGGAGCAGGTCAAATATTACTCCTTTGCCTGTGTTCATTTGTTAATTTGAGAACAGTTAATTGTTAATTGTTTAATATAAAGTTCTGCTTAGAATTTCGAACTGGACATCTTTTGATAAGTCAATAAACCTTGCGCTGAAACCTCCGACTCTTACAAAAATATGGTTAAACTTTTCAGGTTCTTCCATTGCTTTTTCAAGTTCATCTTTATCAATAACAGTGATCATTGCCTGAGCGCCTCCATTTTCAAAATATGTACACAATAGAGGTTCAAGGATATTATTTTCTGATGAAAACAGAGCTCTGCTGAATTTCATATTCTGAACAGCACCCGCATGGATATAAGGAGATGGTTTAACCAGAGAATTTAAGAATGCAGTTACACCATTTTTATCGCTTCCGCCGGAAGGGTTATTTCCGTTAGCCATAGGTTCACCTGATTTCCTGCCATCAGCTGAAGCTGATGTCCAGTGTCCCATAAGAGTATTTGCACTATTATTAATAATTACAACAAGATATGAATTAAGACCGGTTCTTTTGGCCTGATCTTTAACATAATTGCATACATGTTCATGAACTTCAGTCAGCATCTTATCAGCTTCATCGTTATCATTTCCATATTTTGGAGAGTTTATTAATTTCTGCCTGGTTTTCTCATGATTTTCAAAATTGTTATTAAGGGCTGCAAGCAGTTCATCTTTCGAAATAATCTGATTTTCATAGATAAGTTTTTTAATTGCTGTAAGGCTGTCTGCGGTATTTGTATTTCCATAAGTTTCCAAAGTGCCGCCAAGATACTCTATTCCGCCTGAAAAAATTCCTTTCCCCTTTTCAAGGCAGTTGTCATATAGTAAGCTTAAATAAAGAAAAGGCCCCTGTTCACCTGCGATTTTATATTCGAGCATTTCATGTTCTGCCATTAATTTCACAAAAAACTCAACTTGATATTTATATGCATTAAATAATTCTTCAAAGGTATTAAAGTTTTTAAATTCGCCCTGTTTAATACCAATAAGTTTTCCATTTGAAGGATCAATTCCATTGTTAAGAGTGACTTCAAGAGCTTTTAGAAGATTTATTACACCGCTCGGGGTTCCGAAACTTTTATGATCAATTATATACTCACCGCAGCCGAAAGGCACATACTGTTCGGCTGTTTTTTCATCGACATTTAAAGCAGAAGAAACTGCTTTAATATTAACATTATCGTTATATAAAATCGGGTAAGTTGTTCCTTCGCCAATTACCTTTAAAGCTTTATTCATTAATTGCGAATCCATGCCGTCATAGAACCTTAAAGAAAGCTGGGGTTCAGCTTCATGTATTGTTCTGCTGGCTTCCATAGCAAATAGAGCAAATATATCGGCATTAGCTTCATTTCTTCTCCCCTTTCCGCCGATAATTATTCTGCTATGTACCCTGGTGTTACGATCAGCAATAAGCTTCCACAATGACTGAAGAAGCTTTAATGCTTCTACTTCAGTTAATATCCCGGTTTTTAAATCATTGGCTAAGAAGTCTCCGAAATAAACATCCATTCTTCCGTAATTTCGAATATCACCTACATAACTATAAAGCCAGAACAATTGAATTGCTTCTCTTAAGGTTTTGGGGGATGATACAGTAATCAGTTCAAGAACGTTAGAAATTGTTTCCAACTCCTGCCTTCGATCTTTATCCTGAGTTTTTGAAATTAAATCCTTTGCCTGTAAAGAATAAAAATTGCATACTTCAACCAAAACATCCAGAGCAATTTTCATTGCTTCAAAAAATTTATAATCTTTATTTTGCTCTTTAGCTTTTATTCTATATTCCTCAACTTCATTAATTAAACCCGGGATTCCTAGTTTTAAGAGTTTTTCCCAATTTACATTTCCGCCTGTCATCCGGTAAAGCGGGAAGGCTATACCCGGTTCTCCCATCCAATTATCAGAAGGCAGATATTTTGCCATTTCTTCAGGATAAGCTGCACGGAGTTTAGCAGATGTACTTTCAATATCCCAGAATTCCACCATTTCGAGCACTTTTCCTTTTGTCTTTTCATCAGGTCCGGAATTTTTTAATTCTTCCAGGATTCTATCTTTGAGGCAGTAATAACCAAATGCTGTTGGCCCCCATTCATCAGGAGTAATTCCAACCAAAGTATTCTTTATTCTTCCGGCAAAAAGATCCTCTTCTCTAATTTCACTAAAAAAAGCCGGGTACTGGACTTTTAGACACATTGCCTCCCTTATTGCAGGATGTTCATTTTTATATAATTTATATGTTTCTGTAAACTTAAGTTCTGTTTCAAAATTATTTTTTTTCATTTTTCCGGTGTTTATGAAGTTGATTAATTAACCACGGGATTAATCCCGGGGTTAATGTTTACTTTTTACCGATGATAATTTATGAATGAGGATAAATTTCTTCTTGTTTTGTGCTGATTTTTTATTGTATTTTATTGATATAATAATATTTAATTCAAGAAAAAATGATATTAAGAACTAAAGACCTAATTGATCCCGAAACAGAAATTCATTATGCTTACCATAAATCATTAAAGGAGATAACAGCACCACACAGTCATGATTTCTTTGAGATATTTTTAATTACAAAGGGGAACGCAATACACAAAATAAACGGGAAAGAAGAAACAATTTCAGAAGGAGAGCTTGTATTTATTCGTCCACATGACACACATTATTATGAAAAATCGGATACCGGAAATTGTGAATTGATTAATGCCGCATTTCCAGCTAAAACCATTAATCAGTTATTTGATTATTTTGGTGAAGGTTACAGGGCAGAAAGGCTGTTAAATGCTGAATATCCACCGACACTTAAACTTTCAAGAGTGGAAAAGGAGATTATTGTAAGCCGTTTTGAAAAATTAAATACGATCTCCAGGAAAAGAAAATCAAAAATAAAAACAGAACTTCGTTTATTACTTGCTGAAATATTTTCAAAATATTTTACAGGAGAAATTGAAGAGGATAAAAAAGATATTCCTCAATGGCTATTAAGGATAAGGAATGAAATGGAGAAAAAGGAAAATTTTTGTGCGGGAATTAACAGAATGTATGAATTAGCGGAAAGGAGTCATGAACATTTAAGCAGATCATTTAAGAAGCATTTTAAAGAAGCACCTACAGAATTTATAAACAGGTTGAAATTAAATTATGCAGCCAACCTTCTGGTAAATTCAGATGAGGATATTACCGGTATTGCGATGGAATCAGGGTTTGAAAACCTAAGTCATTTTTATCATTTATTTAAGAAGAGTTTCTCAATTTCTCCCAAGGAATTTAGATTAAAGCATCAAAAATCATTTATCCCTTTTTGAAAACCAGCCGAAGGGGTATAAACCTTCGACCGGCTATCTTTTAGGAGGCAAACTATCTGACTATTTTACCATCTTTTAAAAAGAGTTCGTCAAGCCCTTTTAAAGATCCATCAGCTTCATAAATTATTTCAGGAGAGAACTGGATTGCATATGCCCGCCGCATTTTGTTTGTATTATTTGCACCTGAGCGGTGAAAACAGGTGCTTGAGAATACTACAATAGAACCTGCGGGACAATTTGCAGGTATTCCTTTTTCAGGTCCAAAATACCCGACTCTATCATTGCTATTGGGAACAGGTTTATGTTCAATTTTATCTTTTGTACCGGCTAGTTCATACGGGAGGAGATAAACAGTCCCATTTTCTTCATTAACATCATCGAGAGGTACCCAGGCATTGACGTAGGGCTTATGCTTATAATCCACGTAACCTGAATCCTGGTGCCATGTAAATTCAGCACCTTTCTTATCGGTACCTTTCACGACAAACTGCTCCCAAAAAAGATAGGCAGTATCTCCAATGGTTGCTTTACAAATTTCAGCCATTCGATCGTTAAATATAAAATTACCAAGCTGAGGTCTGTCTTTATAAGCAAGAAAAACGAAATACCGGCTGTTTCTCCGGCTTAAATTCAGAACATCAACTCCCTCTTTGTCCATTTCTTTATTTTGTTCTTCAACTAAATCAGAACATTCATTCCGGATTAGTTCCAGTTCTTTTTCCGGTATTACTTTTTCTAAAATAAAAAAACCCTTTTCACGATATTGCCTTTTTTGTTCTTCAGTAATTGTAAGACCATTAGAAGCGCTCATAGTAAATCTCCTATTTTAATAATAAACTTTAACAAATCGAATGGACCAATAATATATTTACAGATAATTTTTCTCTTGTTTTGAATGTGATATTTTATTGTATTATGATGATATGTGAAGATAGTCAAAGATCAAGTCTTTTGAGGGTTATTTATGAGGCTAAAGCCTCTTTCTCCCTTTATTTATGGCCAGTTCACTGAAGTGAACTGCAATAAATGATCAGCCGGACTATTCTTATCAATTCAAAATGTTTTTTCGAGTTTAATAATTCTTCCGCCGATTATCCATTCAACAACAAAGATATTTCCTTTATCATCGACAGCAAGGTGATGGGGGCTGTTAAATTTTCCTTCCTTAATTAATTCTTTTGGATGATTCGGCCAGGTCGATATTTTACAGGTTTCTTCATTTTGCCCTAGATATGTAATTAAGTTATCATTTTCATCAAGAATAGCTAAACGGGCACACAGTTCCGGAACATAAAGGAGATCATTATTTACTATTCCCCCGCAAGGACATTCCAGAATACCTTCACCAAAACTGCGTTTAAATTTCCCTTCAAGATCATATACCTGAAACTTTTTATTACCTCTATCTGCAATATATAATTCTGGTTCATTTTTCCTATAATCGATAAAGAGAGAATGCGGACATTTGAATTTTCCGGCACCTTCTTCACCTGTTAATGTTGATTTATAAACACCATATTTATTATATCTATGCACCAGATTAGAGCCATAGCCGTCAGCAACCCAGATATCACCATTACCTCCTATATCTGCTTCAAATTCTGCTACCCAGGTTGGTGAATACTCTCCTTTTAGATATGCATCATGATCAGGTTTTTCTAAGTTTATCAAAGTATTACCTGATAAAGTAGTTTTGACTACTTCCGAAGAATATTGATCAGTAAGCCAGAGGTGTTCCGCAGCGTTACCGGAAGTAATAGTCATCCCGTGCGCACCGGGAAACCTATCCCCCCAAATATCAGCTATTCTTCCATTTTTATTTACTTCAAGTACTGCAGGATTAGCTTGATTAAATATGAATATGTCACCTGATTTTGAGATAACTATTCCATGAGTTCTTCCGTTCTCTCTTCCGGAAGGGCTGTCCGGAATCTTTACCCAGTCTTCTATCCAGTTATACTTAAAATCGCCAGTTCCAATGTTCATATGTGCTCCTAGATATTTTCATATTTTTCTTAAAATATTTTTACTTAGGATGATCAGTTGTTAGGGGACTTAATTTTCATGTTAAACCAATGGATAAATCCATTGGTTAATAAAATTCACACAGGTTCTAAATCCAACGGTAAGTAATATAAATAATTCTAGTTCAATTCTGGTATCTATAATACTTTCGGGTTCTTTTATTTATCATTGCTTTGCAGAAGCTTATTGCATTTTTCAGCTGCTTCGTTAAGTGCATCTTTAGGTGATTTATCACCGATTAGAGTATTTTCAATTGCGCCGGCAATATACTGGTTAATATTTAAGTAATATTTATCAATAGAAGGTCTTTGATGTGCTATTTTAATTTGTTCAATAAAGCTTTTCATCGGTTTATCATTATCTAAAAATTCCAGGTAATCTTTCCTTTCAAGAACTGATTTTCGAACAGGAAGATAACCGGATAATTCTGAAAACATTGCCTGTATTTCAGGTTGAACAACCCATTTAATAAATTTCCAGGCAGCATCAGGATGTTTACTTTCCCGGAATATTGTTAAACCTTCGCCGGCAATGTAAGTAGCTTTTTTTAGAGGTCCTTGCGGAAGTGAAGCTACACCCCAATCAATATTTTTCATTTTGCGAAAAGTAGGAAGATCCCATGGACCATCCATAATCATAGAGATATTTCCGGAAGCAAAGCCTATATCGTGAGAGAGAGTAAAGTTTTTGAATTTTTCCATATCAAAAATATTTTTCCAGAGAGTCAGAGCTTCAATGCCTGCTTTACTGTCAAATAAAACTTTACTTTGGGATGAATCAATTATTTCTCCTCCTGCCTGCCATAAAAAAGGGCTCCATTGAAGAACTTCCCAGATACTTAAAAAACCTGAAGCAGGTAAGGCAGGTATATAAAATCCGTACCTATCAAATTTCCCGTCACCATTTTTATCTACTGTTAATTTTTCGGAATATTCTTTCAGCTGCTCCCAACTGGCAGGTGGATTATTAGGATCCAGGCCTGCAGATCTGAAATGATCTTTATTATAAATTAATGCCAGCACAGTAGATTCCATTGGTAATGCAAACAAAGTTTTATGATACGAAAAAGTGTTTAATAGCTGCGG
This sequence comes from uncultured Ignavibacteriales bacterium, assembly GCA_963848195.1. Classification (GTDB taxonomy): domain Bacteria; phylum Bacteroidota; class Ignavibacteria; order Ignavibacteriales; family Ignavibacteriaceae; genus CAVQBP01. The sequence continues at coordinate 585,070 of CAWKCY010000009.1, forward strand.
AAAAAAATCATTCATTTCTTCATTTGATAAACCATTTTTGCCCTTAATAAACTTCTCTAACGGATATACTGCTTTTGCTTCAACCAGCTTATCCAAGAAATCTGCATGTATCCAGCTTATATCGGGTGCAGTATTGCTTTGAATGGCAGTTATTAATTTCTGAACCAAAGCATCACCTGTAGGAACATATTGGGCTTCTATCTTTATATCCGGATTTTCTTTTTCAAACCTTTGTATAATTTTATTCAGAGCGGGTATTGTAGAGGCCACAAAGCTATGCCAGAAAACTACCTTTGTACTTGAATCTTTATCATTATGATTTGAACAGCTTATATTAAAAATTATGATTATGCACAATAAAGAATGAGTAAAAAATAATTTTATTTTATTCATTTATAATCCTTGAAAGCAGAAAAATATTCTTCAAAGAATTTTTCCTTATTTACTGAAGAAGCAATTTCGTGTTTGCCGGCAGGGTCATTCTGCCAGCGGGTCATTCCTGCATCCGGTAAATTGTTCAATTCAATTTCGATTTTTCCTCTTGAATAAGTGCAAATATCATTGTTAAATATAGTTGCAGCCGCTAATGGATCATGAAAAGTTACAGTATGTGAGTATTCATACCAGTGCTGAGCATAATCCTGGAGGGGTTTGAAGATATCAGCGCTAAATTTTTCCTTAAATTTATCTGAATTCATCGTAACCTGAGAAGTAACATCAATACCAATTGAGCGATGAATTGGAACATCAGCTTTAAAGACTATATCAGAAGCATGATAATCACCTTTTGCATTCCATTCCAGCTTATCCCAGCCTGTTATCTTATGTTCAAAATAACCGCACATCATTACAAGGCTTTTAAGTAAGTAAGGTATCTCCTCATCAACTTTAAATAAAAGTCCGATATTAGTTAAGGGTCCGATAGTCAGAAGAGTAATCTCACCGGGATTTTGTCTGATAGTTTTTCGAAGAAATTCAATTGCTTCCCCTTTTGGAAAACTTTTCTTGTGAGGCCATTTGTTAAGAGATTTAGCCTGAGCAGCCAATTTCTGCTGCTGTTCAATTATCAGAGGAGTTGAAGTTCCGGGATAAATGGGAATATCTTTTTCAACCAATGTACATAAAGAGCTTGCAAGCATCGCTCTTTTTTCAGGTTCTCCGGTGACCGTTGTTATACCCAATAGAACACATTCCGGGTTGGCTAAAAGGTAAAGGAGGCAAACAGCATCATCTATATCTGTTCCGATATCAGTATCGAGTAAAATCTTTTGATTCATAATTTAAGAGGTTTTATTATTATATAAATTATTAAAATATATTTCCATGATTTCCTTTTTGAAAATGTCAAAATACCAATAGGGGTATATTCTGGAAGGTGCACTTACATCATCGAGAAATAAAGGGTACATCTTTATTAACATCCGGTCCGAAGAATTTAAATATTTCCAGATCCTCCTCACCGGAATTAACAATCTCAACGCCGCTGACTGCAGAATCATGGGATACTAGTAATTCATCTTTTACAGGATTCCCCCCCTCTACTTCAATTCCTCCAAATATTCCGTTTCCTTTCCATACCAAAATATTATAAACTCCATTATCCCTTGACAGGAATTTCTCCCCTTTCTTTACATAAATTTTTTTACCGCTAAATTTATTTGTATTATAGAAAATCCAGTATTCCTTATTATTTCCCTGGACAGTATCTTCAATCAGCAGTGGAGGGGTATGCCTATGCTTATAAAATTCAGGATCACCTGATGTTTTCCAATCAATCATTTCAAGAATTATTTTTTCTCCATGCTTTTCTCTATCTTCATCACGTACATCTTTCCATAACAGTTCTTTGGAGATAGAAATACCACCTACCTTGGCCTGCATCATTGCAAAAACATCAGAGTCTTCCTGCAGTTCGATGGTTAAAGCAGAACCCGGCGCATGCGTAACTCCGGAAGGGACATGGAAACCATCCCCTTCTTTCTGATTATAGGCAAATGCATGCTGTAATATCCCATCATCAGCCCAATCAACTAAATGCGGAAGGAGCAGATTATATTTTTTTTCTTTTGTAATAAAAGGATGAACTCCGAAAAATGTTTCATTATGTTTTCCCATTGGAACACCTTCAGGGAAATAATAAGCTTCATCTTTAGAATTACGCCCTACCAGGATTGCATGTTTCTGCATTTGATGGATATGATAAGGAAGTCTATCCGCATAATCGAAAATTTTTGCAAGTCTGCCTAGACTTTTATGAGTCCTGGAATAATCCTTTCCCAGAATCAATTCAGGAGAGGTTTCAATTGCATCTTTAAGAGTAATATCGCGTTCATTCCCAAAATTTATAAAACTTAATCCCTCAAAGGGAACAGAAACTTTATTATCTGCCGGAGTTATTGAGGCGAGCCATCTTTCACAAATACCGCCGCGTTCGCCAAGATTATATTCATCTTCAGGCAATCCAAAACGTTTACCAGGACCTATAAAATTCCTGGCAACCCATGCAGGTTTCAGCCTTAAAATTCCATTTCTTTTTTTAATTTCTTCTTTAACTGCAATATAAATATTATTTGAATTCATTTTTGTTTCTACCTTTAAGAATTAAGTGGAAATTATCTGTTTAATTCAACTAATTAAACGGTAATGAATATTCCGGAGCAAAATTTTCTCCATTCATATATTTAATTAATGTTCTAAATAGCGTTTGTGTAAAAGGATCATATATTATTGAGCTCTCAACAGGGAATGTACATAGCAAAAGTTTCCCTTTACCAACATTCATCTGGATGATAAAGGCGGAGTTGAGATGGAGCCAGCCAACAAACATACCGGCTAAAACATCATGAAAGTTTTCAGGCTGAATTTCTGTAAGAACTGATTTAGGTTCACAATTTACAGATTCGAAACCTAGAAATTTCCCGAAATTAAAATTATCAAAAGGAGGTATATCAGTCTGCATCCAGTTAAAATTAGAGATCCAGTTGCCGTCATACAAATCTTTATCTCTGCTTATTAACTTAAAAGGAAATAAAGCTGGTAATTTGGTAGTAGTATCGGTGAGGCATAAAATGTTTTCTCCCGATTTTAATTTCAACAGGATTGAATCATCAAGCCGGTTTGTGACAGTAATATTACTTTTTACCGTATTGTTTGCCCGGCTTCCGGATAAATATTTTGAAATGGATTCCATTTTATTTGCCGGATCATATACATCAAAATTAATTTCATTTTTAATCTTGAGGTATGAAAATATTTCCAAATAATTTCTTGCAATAGTTTTTGAACCGGAACTTAAATCAAAATTTATTTTTATGCGTTTATTACCAATCAAATTCTGTATGGGAATTTTTATTTCAGCGACTTCTTTTACATCAGTATCTTCTGTAAGCGGGATTTTTAATTCACCATTAAAACCATTGGAACTGTTCCAATGTAGATTTAGCACATCAAAATTCGTATTGCTATAATGAGAAAAATACACCTTTATATTTGCTGTATCTCCGCCGAAGTAATTATATTTTTCGGAACGGGGAATGATTATATCCTGCTGTTGTATATCTGAAAGTTCCTTAGCGTATATTTTAGGATTTCGCCACATATCCATTAATCCGTTAGATTCCCAATTTATATCGGTGAATTCGGTAATCACATAACCTTGAATTTGAGGTGATAAGCGGATCTGTTCAATTTCATATTTAAGAGATCTAAATTGAGCGAATTGACTTTCTTCTGCTAGCGTGTTAAAAGTTGAAAATATACTATTGTAATTATATTCATGAAAGCGTTTCGTAACTCCTGCCGGGAGAGCCGGTTTTACATCTCCGAATTTACGATCAAACCACCAGGGCAGCTGTTTTGGAAAACGCGGTAAGCCCCAATTACCAAATTCGGAGATCAGCAGCGGTTCCTTACCGGTTTCCTCGGCATCTCCGAAACTGCTGAAAAGCCATTCCGGGCGATTACTAATTTCGTTAACTGATTCTTTAAATTTTTTATAATTCTCAGGAATTGACCAATAGATATGGTAATCATTCAGATCGGTTTTTATATGAAAATTTCCATTACATGCACTATTATCAACAATTAGTCTGCCGGCTGCCTTTTCTTTTGCAAAATTGTATTCAGATTTCAGCCACTGTCGCTGATCTTCTTTTTGGAGATCAATTCCCCAGCTTTCATTTATTAAACTGATAATTACAAGGGAAGGATGATTCCAATCCCTTGCAAGCATACCTTCAAGAGTTTTTTTGCTTAAAAATTTAGCTTCATCGTTGAGGACATCCCAGTTAGGAATTTCATACCAGACAAGCAAGCCGACTTCATCAGCTACTTTTAAATAAAGAGGATCAGGAACTTTTATATGACAGCGGAGAGTATTGAGACCAAGATGCTTTGCCTTTAGCATTTCATCACGAAGATATTGTTCCGAAGGAGTTGTATAAATTGTTTCGGGATAAAAATCCTGGTCCAGTGCGGCAATTAAGTAGAATGGTTTACCATTTAAATATAGTTTTTTATCTTTTGTTTCAATTGAACGGAAACCGAATTTTGTTACAAATTTATTTGTTTCGTCAAAAATGACGTTAAGAGTATAAAGGTTGGGTGAATCAAAGCTCCATAATTTTGGGGAAGTCAATTTACCTGCTATACTAAATGAACTATCGGAATTTGAAATTTCAGATCGAGTTATGAATACAGTTTTTTGATCTTTATCAATAATTTTAAGCTGAAGATTTTCCATTCCTTTATTTTCAAGCACAGAGTTAAATTCACCGGATACTTCAAATTTACCATCAGGAGCGGGAGTAATGTGAATCTGCCTAATATATTTTTTAAGTTCAATTTTTACTAGAACTCCCTGCCATATACCGCTTGTTTGGATATACCATGATTGTTTTCCATGCGGGATATTCCGGTAATTTATTTCTTCAGTTCCTTCTTTTGATTCTTTGGGATCTAAAACTCTGACAATGATTTCATTTTTACCGGGATTTATATTTTTTCTGATATCAATATCGAAGGGGATATATCCGTTTTCATTTTTGCCTACAAGCTTTCCATTCAAAAATACTTCAGATGAAAAATCTACCGCACCAAAATGAACAACTGCAGTTTCATTATCCTTTAATTTTTGAATTGAAAAACTTTTTTTATACCAGCAAACCCCCTGATAATCACGCAGATCAGAGAACTGTGCCTGCCATGAAAGAGGGACTTTAGCATTTCTCCATTTTGCCCGGGTGTTTACATTTTCAATAGAGAATTCAGCTGTTGAATCGACGGATAGTTCCCATTTTCCGTTTAAAGATAAAATTAAAGGATAATAATCCCGTGCTGATAAAGTTCCTATTAACATGAGCAAAATTAAAATCACAATTTTATAGGAATTATTCAAGAACTGGTATTTGAATGGTATCATCTTTTATAATCGAGAGATTCTTCACTTCGTTCAGAATGACAATGTTATTTATTGGAGTTAAAAGAAAACTCTTATGTTTCTTATTTACCTATGTGTTTAATAAACCTGGAATCACATAGGTATATAGAACACTAGATATAATTATTACTTCATTAGGATCATTTTCTTAACAAATGAATTACCTTCGAATTCAAGGCGGTAGAAATAAATTCCACTCGCATAATTAGTTCCATTAAATTTAACTGAGTAACTACCGGAAGGTTCTTGTTCATTTAAAAGAGTGGTTACTTCCCTGCCTAAAATGTCAAAAACTTTGAGATTTACAAAACCAGGATGAGGCAAGCTGAAGCTTATTGTAGTTGACGGATTAAATGGGTTTGGATAATTTTGTTTGAGCTCAAAAGCAACAGGAGTAGAATTTTCCGGAGTCTTAATACCCGTTACTGTCATAATTGTATCGGCAAATAGGAATAATCTTGTAGAATATTGATCCACAGGAATATTTATAGATTTAAAATCGGCGGGATAACCTGAAAATACATTTCCATTTATCATGTCCGTAAGATAATATGTCTTTGAAGAATCGAGATTCATTTTATCAACAGGCACAGCAACATCAGCATTTACAGAACTATTTCCCATATTCATTAAGCAAAAGACATTTTGATTTTCCTTCCATCTTCTGAATGCAAATATGTAGTTATTTGGGGATACTGAGATTTCATCATAGTTACTGCTATAAAGAGCGGGCAAAGATTCCCTTAAGTGAATTAGATATTGATAATATGGAAATAGATGGTACTGATCATCATGAGTAATCGGATAGCCGGGATAAAATATATATTCAGCTTCATAGGGAAATTGTAAATCTCCAATTTCCTGTCCATTATAAATTAAAGGAATTCCATTTAAGGCAAGCATGAATGCAGCCACCATTTTTGTCTGGGCAAGGGAATGGAAAGCAATAAATCGCTGAGTATCATTGTTCTCCATAAAGTGAAGTACTATAGCATTTGAAGCAAAACCTTTACCATTATTAGTTAGTGCATTTCTTAATAATGATGATCTAGTATTTTGATTACTATTATTAAAAATAGTCGGATCAGCATTTGGATTATAGTCCGTCTGCCAGGACCAATGTGATACCCAGGATTCTTCAGAAGTCCAATCGTATGCAGCGTCAAACCTATTGTCAAAAACCATTGGATGTGTTGCTTTATCTTCGGCGAGCATTAGAATGTCGGGCTTTAGACTTTTTAGAGCAAATCTGAGCTGGTGAGTAAAACCGGAATCGCGAGCGTTAACACCCCAGATTGCATCAAACCGGTAGCCGTCAATATCATATTTTTTAATCCAGTATTCACATGCTTCGGTCATCCATTTACGGACTTCAGGGTTATCATAATTTAAATTAGGAAGTTCATTCCAGAAATAATTAACAAAGCCACCATATTGATGATAATCTTCGGAATAAGGAACCCCGGGGTTTTCTCCGGGACGTTGATAAAAATGATAGTAATGTGAAGTATAACCATATTTTGATGAGTTTATGGCATAGGAATGGTAAATTGATGTATGATTAATAGGGATATCAAATAATACTTTTAGCCCGTAGCTTTTAGCTTTTTTGATTAAAGCGGCTAACTGGGCTTCACTGCCAAGATCTGAACGTACACCAAAATAATTAGTGACATCATAACCCTGTCCTCCACCGTTATTCTGGTAAACAGGCTGCAGCCAGATTGTATTTATTCCAAGCTGAACAAGTTCAGGTATTTTGTTTGCTATCAATCCCCATGAAGAGCGACCATTTACAAAGATGTAAGGAGTTATTTCATAAATAACAGCTTTATCTATCCATGCGGCATGATCTGTCTTAATATTAAAAGGTTTAATTGAATCAGCATCTACAGTCACAAAAGTTCTGTTTTTTAAAGTATCCCCTTTTGATGTATATGTATAAAGATTGAAATAATATTCTCCCAAAGAGGCACTTTGAGGTATAGTGATATTTGCTAGAGTATCATTAGGATCTTCTATTGATACCGGAGAAGGATTGAGAGAATCCTGCATCCATGCAAAAGTCAAGGAAGAAGTATCCGGATTACTAATAACAGTTCCTTTGAGTGAAATATCTCTTCCGTTTACTTCTGCATAAGCATAAATTTGCGGCTGAATATTATAGCCCAAAGTTAATCTTAAAGTATCAGATTTAACTGTATCGGCTTCCGCTGTAATTTTAGTCTGCCCTTCATTTAATAGAACCTTTATAGAAAAACGAAGAATCTGAAGAATTAACATTAGAATTTACAGATGATTTATTAAGAAAAATTTTGATATTCTGTGCATAAAAATTTTGGAGTTTCCCGTTAATAATCTGTTCTCTCCCCCAGACAGTCGCATTTTTTTTCAGAAATATAATACTTTGAGAAAAAGTCATAGAAGATAGAAAAATTAACAAGATTGCAGATTTTAATAAATACATATCGCTTTCAATATTAGTGTTAAAAACAGAAGAGTAAAAAAATTATTTTATTTTATAAAGATAAAAATTTAGGTTGATAATTAAAGTTGTTCAAGCATGCTTCCTGTCAAAAGACTGAGATTAATAAAAAGTATAAGGATTTCTAGGATATTAAAAGAATTTAACTTATTGAAATTATGGAAGAACTCAGAATGACAATATTTGCTAACTTCAGTTTAACTAATTAATTAAACTGGAAGCTGATCCCATGATGTTAATAGATCTTTCAATTTCATGTAAGATTTTTTAGTTGTGCTGTTCTCTCTAATTAATCCCCCATTTTTAATATGTGGGCGAAAATCGGAGAAATCGTACCAGTTAATAGCTTTAATAGAAGGGCGGCTAAAATAAATAGAATAGACTTTTTCGAGCCAATCAGCCTGTAGTTCTTCATCCCAGTATCTGTGCCAATCATAAGGCTGCCCGGGTAATTTCATTTCCCCGGAAGCAATCATTTCCTTAGTTGGTCCTGATGATGCTCCCATTTCAGTAATATAAATAGGTTTATTAAACTTCTCCATTCGTTCCAGCATTCTTACAATATCAGAGAGATCCCTTTCCGGAAAGTAAACCTGAATGCCTAAAATATCAAAATCTGTTCCTGAATCAACTAAATCGCTGATAAATTTTCTTGGTGAACGGAGGGAATTATCAGAATTAAAAGCAGCTGTCATACCTAATGCCGAATATTCACCCCAGGGAGCACAATTATTAATTATCCGTAATGCATCAGGATTTACTTCCTTAGTTTTATCACAAGCTAATCTCACAATTTCAAGAGTTTGTTCGGGAGTATGATTATGGATATTAGCCCAATCGTGATATTCATTTATGATTTCCCACCTTGAGACCTTACCTCCATAATGACTAACGAGATCATGAGTATGTTTTTCAACATATTTCTTTAATTCAAAATAACTTTTATTTTTTAGCCATTCCGGAGTTACGGAAGGATGGAACCAGAATAAGGGTCTGCCTTCAATTGTTATATTTTTTTCCGCTAGCCAATTGACAATATTATCTTTTATTCCCCAGTTATAGACGCCTTCACGCGGCTCAAAAAGTTCATACCAGGTATCCCATACATAATGAGTAATAGTAGCGAAATTAAAGAGTTCTTCAAAAGCTTTTTTGAACCCTTCGGATTGTGCCCAGATATACTGCCGGGTTTCACATCCAAATAATACCTTATCTTTTCTTTTTTTCTTATTTATTACTGATTCCGCTCTTTCAATCTCTATTTTTTCTCCGACTATCAGGGCATAATTTAATGCCAGATCAGCCAATTTTACAGATTTTTCACGATCGTTTATTTTTTTCACTGCATCTGCAAATATTTCTTCCGAAAGAGCCGTTAAATGTTCTATCTCAATAGAAAATTTAGTCCCTTCAAATTCATACTTATTTTTAACACTTCTATTCCGGTAAATCCTACTTTTAGCAAACTCAAAATTGAGATTACTATTTTCGGGAAAATCATTAGATGTATAATATCTGCCGCCATTATCAGCGGATAGGAATAAATAGCCGAATCCTTCAACAAACCATTTTGCATTAATTGCAAACCTTTTATTTCCAATATCTTCGGGAACTACAATCCCCTTTGAGCTGATTTTAATCGATGATTTAAATGGATCTTCATTTTCGTCAGACAGGTAAACAAAATTAAAAGAAGGCATCCAGGGGTGCATGTAGTGGTAAAGAACATTTTTCCTGCTTTTTTTAATAGTTAATGAAGAATCATCATAAGGTGAAGCAAATAACGCTGAAGAATTTTCCATATTTCCCGGGAATTATTTCCCGAATTTCCTCCAAATATGCTTTAATATTGTATTATTATTTAACTGATTACCAGAATATATATTAATGCTTAATTCAGTTTACAGAATAATTACCAATATCTATGCCATATTTAAAGACATTGAGAAATATTTTAAGGAATTCGTTAGGCTTTTAGTATATCTTTGAAGTCAGTCCCATAATTCCAGAAGTTGATTTTTCCGGTATCATAACATAACTATCTGTTAAAGAAACACCTAAATATTTTTCAGGACTGAGTAAATCGAATATTATTTGCTGATCCTCAATATTCCAATCATTATAGCCAGGAGAAAACCGTTTATATTTCAGAGAGCTGTCTATAATTTCAGAAGAGTCGTTTATAAAAAGGTTTAGGTCCTTTGCCACCATTTCTACAGCGCCGCTACCAACTCCATTTAAGATATATGCATCAAAAATATCGCCGGATTTTGATAAACTTTTTACTTCATCATCGATATTAGGACCAATTGTTGCGACATAGATAATAATTTCCATTTCATCTTCTTCATTAAAAAAAGTAAAAAAATCAGCGAGCCTGCTGCTACGAAAAAGAGCATTGACATCCTTAAGAATCAAGCCATTTTGACTACGACCCGCTTTTACAACACTGAGCAAAACTTTGGGTTCAATTAGAGTTAAATACTTTTTTAATAGTTCAAATAACCTTAGTCTAATTTGTCCCGCTGACTCCCTGCTTGATAATGGATTAAATTTTAAGCTTGTACCTGCTTCCTTGAAGAATGATTTATAATTTTTTAATAATTTTAAGCAAAAAGGTAAATTATTATCAATAGTTCCTGCATCATCTAAATATTTGTAAACTTGCATGTTTTCCGGAATTAATTCAGAGTAAGGACTACTGTTTTCCGATTTAAATTTTTCTATATCTTTTTGAATAGCGTCTATTTGAGTGAACAGTTCATTATTAATAATTAATAATTCTGCTAAGTTCGTATAATCTTCAGGGAAAATCTTATATATGAAAGGATCGGCTAAAAATAAATTGTTTTTCTGATCAATAGATCTAAAAATAGAATTTCCAAATATTTTTTTAATATCATTTTTCATCTGAATATTAATGACAGAAGTTTTTCAATAATTGGTATTATAAAAGATGTCATCTCTACTTTTAGTAATTATATTTAGAAACTTTGAGAAAATATTGAAAAACCCCTAAAACGGTTAATAAAAATGTGGCTTTTGCTCCATTAAGGGGTTGACCAAAAACTAAGATTGTTATTCTAAGCGATAGCGAAGAATCTCAAAATTCAATAAAAAATTGAGATTCTTCAGTCGAAGACTCCTTCAGAATGACAGAAAAAATACTTTTTGGACAACCCCTTAATGATTATTATGATGAAATATTTAAAATTTGTTTTACCAGAGGAACAGATAGCGCTGCATCATTAGTAAAGCCATCAGCATGAATTTCATCAGCAAATTTTTGGCTTGCAGCAGCACCTCCAATAATAACTTTATTCATTATTCCGTCTGTTCTTAACTTTTCAATAACAATTCTCATATTTTGTCTTGTAGTTGTAAGAAGAGCAGATAATCCGATAACTGCATCAGGATTTTCTTTAGCGGCAGATATAAACTTTTCAGGAGGAGTATTAGTCCCTAAATCTATTACTTTGAATCCTCCTCCCTCCAAAATCATACCGACTAAATTTTTTCCTATATCATGCATATCTCCCTTTACGGTTCCTAAAATCACAGTACCGATTTTTTTATTTTCTTCTCCTACTAATAAAGGCTCTAAAATCTTAAGCCCTGTTTTCATAGCCTGAGCAGACAAAAGCATATCGGGGACAAAATATTCTCCCGCAGAAAATTTTTTACCTACCTCTTCCATACCTGAAATTAAAGCCTGATGAAGAATAACAGAGACTGAAATCTCCTCTTCAATTGCCTTCTCAACCAGTTCCTTTACGCCCGGTTGATTGATTAAATCGGGAGGATATTTTGCTTCGATATTGCTGTGACCTCTTATTACAGCATTTTTAATTTGTTCAGTTAGATTCATATTAATATTCTCCATAAGTTTGAGCAACTTCTACCATCTTAAATAAATTAGCATCCGGAGTATCTCTTCCGCATTGGTCGCCTGTTGATAGAATAAAACCCCCATCTTTAGCAGCATCATCGATTAATTTTTTACATTTTACTTCAACTTCCTCCGGTGTAGCAGTCAGCATAAATTCGGTAGTATTTATATTTCCCTTTAAGCAAAGTTTGTTTCCAACCCTGCGTTTGGCTTCGGCCATATCAACATTCCCGGTAGGAGGTTCTTCCAGCGGCTCCATGGAATCAAGATCAGTTTCATTGGCAACAATCTCTACCAGCTGCCAGCTTTTGCCGCAAATATGCAGATGAGAGATTATATCAGCTTCTTTACAAATTTTTGTTGCTTTTTTTAGAAATGGCAATTCAAACTTTCTAAAAATTGATGGAGAGCTAACGCTTAAACTTGCACTTGAGCCCCCAAGCATAATAACATCCGGTTTAGCAATGAGCATTGCTGTTAAATTTGCTATAGACCATTCCATCCAGAATTCATTAACCATTTCCATATATGCAGGTTCCATCATGAAGTCCATAATTAGCTGTTCAAATCCGCCTTCGCGGTAATTAAACCACCAGTCCTGAAAAACAGGCACCATACCCATATAGATTCCATAATCCCCCATTCTATGCTGGTCATTATATTGTTTTTCCCATTTCCAGTTTCCGGATCCCATATAAAGCTTAAATTTCTCAAAATCATCTTTTAGATCTTTAATAGGTTTCTCCTGGCGCCATGGCGGTTCATCGGCAAAATACATTTCCTTTTCGGAAAGCTCACCTTTAGAGGTTTTGCAAGTTCTTTCTATAAGCTTACCTTCGGGAAGCTCTATTACTTTACTTTCAAAATCTGGGGCACTATCGGGACGAATTTCTTTCAGACCGCCATACATATAAAAACCATCAATACCGAAATATTTAACGGCTTCGACATAAGCTTCACTGTGAGTAGTGGAAGTCCATCCGTTGTGCTCTTTTCCATCGAGATGAATTTCGTAAAAAGGTTTGCCGGTAAGACGGTCGGGTACCATTACTGAAATATCGGGGCTGACAGATACATAGTCGGGAATTCCCCCCCTCATTGTTGTTAAAATCCTTTCTTTAGGCGTCATAATTTTATTTAACCTTTAAGTTTTTGGTAATCTCTTCCATGATTTCAATAATTCATGCAGCCTGGAAAATGATCTTTTAGGAGAACTATCTTCTCTAACCAGACCTCCATTTTTGATAAAGGGTCTGAAATCAGAGAAATCATACCAGTTAATACATTTAACCTGAGGTCTACTGTAATATAGATTATAAACCTGTTCGAGCCAATCAGCCTGCAGTTCTTCATCCCATCTTCTATGCCATTGAAAAGGTTCATCAATAATATCCATTTTATCGAGTTTTACAGCATCTTCCGAATAGCCGGAACTCGCACCCATTTCCGTTATATAAATTTGTTTACCAAATTTTTCCAGTCTCTCAATCAGTCTCATTATATCAGAAAGATCGCGATCAGGAAAATAAATTTGAATACCCAAAGCATCATAGTCTACACCTGCGTTCTGAAGATCTTCTAAAAATTTTCTTGGAGATCTTAATGGTCTTTCAGATGCAACTTTCCCTGCCCTATTTCCAATCGCTGCATATTCAGCCCAGGGACAGCAATTATTGATAATCCTGACAACCTTTGGATTTACATCTTTAGTAGTATCGCAAGCGAGTCTTACTATTTCAGTAATCTGTTCGGGAGTATGACCAAAAATATTTGCCCAATCATGGTATTCATTTATAACTTCCCAATGGGTTACTTTATCGCCATAATGACTAACGAGATCCTCAGTATGCTTAACGACATATTTTTTTAATTCATCAAAATTTTTATTTTTGAGCCAATCGGGAGTTACAGACGGATGGAACCAGAAAAGGGGTCTGCCTTCTATAGTTATGTTATTATCCATGAGCCAATGTGCAATGTCATCTTTAACTCCCCAATTATAGTATCCTTCTTTCGGCTCGAACAATTCATACCAGGTATCCCAGACATAATGAGTAATTGTAGCATAATTAAAAAGCTGGACAAAGTTTTTCATCATATCTTCAGATTTTGCCCAGATATACTGACGGGTTTCACATCCGAAATAAACACTATCCTGCCTGTTTAATTTTTCTATTTTATTCCGTGCAAACTCTAATTCAATTTTCTCTCCACCCCATAAAGAATAATAAAGAGATTTATTGGAAAATTCACCGCTTCTTTCCGGATTATTTAATTGTTTAGAAGCATCATCAAAAAACTCTTCGGCCATATTGATATAATTTTCAACTTCAAATGAAAACTTTGTTCCCTCTGTTTCATATCTTTTTTTTACCTCACGATTGCGAAAAATTCTGCTTTTTGCAAATTCATAGTTTAAATTAGATGTTGAAGGCGGTTCAGATAGAGAGAATAATTCACCTCCATTATCAGCTGAAAGAACAATAAAACCAAATCCTTCGACAAACCACCTCAGATTTAATGAAAATTTTTTATTGCCAATTTCATTGGGAATAATTATTCCATCTTGATTTATTTGGATGGGAAATTTAAATGGGTCAACATTTTCATCTGCCAAATAGGCAAATCGGATATCCGGCATCCATTCATGAGGATAGGGTTTAAAAACAATATCCCTGGCGGTTTTAGCAAAAATAGATGACCACCCTATATAAGGTGAAGCTGCAATTGCTGCGGAGCCGATAGCAGTTTTTTTAATAAAATTTCTACGATTAATATGCTTCATATATTGTGATGTTATATTAATTCTTTTTTTAGTTTATTTAATCTAGTATAAGCAGGCTTGATATCTCCTTTAGGACTTCCCAGCAGCCCTCCATTTGGAATAAAAGAATAGGGATCAACGAAATCATACCAATTAATAGCTTCTATCCAGGGTTTACTATACAGGATAGTATAAATTTGCTGAAGCCATTCAGCCTGCAGTTCAGCATCCCATTGTCTATGCCAGCTATAGGGATGGTCAGGAAGTTTATATTTTCCCGAAGCCACTGTTTCTTTTGTTGGACCGGATGTTGTTCCTATCTCTGTTATCTGAACCGGTTTTCCAAACTTTTTAAGCCGTTCCGTCATCCTGATTATATCTGCAAGATCTCTATTTGTGTACTGGTAATAAAGCTGCTGCCCGGTTATGGTAAAATCGACACCTGCTTCATAACACATTTTTATAAACTGATGGGGTGTAATCAACTGAGATTTCGTATAAAATTCTTTTGGATTCCATATCTGAATATAATCAGCATTTATACAGCAGTTATTAATTAAGCGATGAACTTTCGGATTAGTATCTTTGGCGACATCAGCAATAAGTTTTGCTATTTCGACCATCTGTTCCGGAAGAAGCTTTAGAACATTGCCAAAATCATGAGCTTCATTTATAATTTCCCATGCATACATTTCATCGCCGTAATGACTTACTACTTCCCGCGTATGTTTTTCAACGTACTTTAGTAACTGAGGATAACTTTTATTTTTTAACCACTCAGGGCAGCAGCATTCATCAGCCCAGAAGATCGGGCGCCCTTCTATAGTAATATTTTTTTCTTTCAATAATCTAAATTTTTCATCTCTATCATCGTAGGTATATACACCTTCTTCTTCTTCAAAATGAGGCAGATAATGAGTTATGGTTGCATAATTAAATGGAGCAGTAAATAGATTTATAAATAAATCTTTGTCCATGTACGCATAACCTTTAGTATCACATCCAAAGAAGAAGTCATTCTTTTTTCCGTTTCTGGAAATATCATATAATGCTTTTTCGAGCTCAATTTTTTCACCGGCCCACATGGAATAGTAAAGAGACTTCTGGGCAAGCTTTGCTGATTTTCCATTATCCTGCTGGTATTTTGAAGCATCAGCAAGATATTCATCGGATAAATCGATAAACGGCTTTAAATCCTTTGAAGGGCTCCATCCACTTTTTGTAAACTCATTTATTCTTTTATTATTTTGAATTGTACGGGATTTAGCTAATTCAAGGTTTAAATTTAGTATTTTACTTTTCCCTTTATCAGGTAATTCATAAAATTCTCCGCCATTATCGGCAGTTATATAGATAAACCCGAATCCTTCTACATTCCACCGTACGTTAACTCCGAATCTTTCCTTTCCATTTACATCTGAAACTTTTATTCCTTGATTTGAAGCAAAAATATTTGAATAAAAGGTATCCCATTCGATATCACTGGTAAAAGCCCAGCATGGAAAGTCCCATTCATCAGGACCAATATTTTCAAATGACTTAACCATTCCCAAATTAGGACCGGAGCTATCCTGAACAAAATAGGGTTTAAAGATCAATTCACCCATTTCAGTATTAGGAACCGTTCTCCTTGCGGTAAAAATTAATGGTGAAGATAGAATTTTGTTAGCAGATGCAACAGCACCTGCTCCTGCAAGTGCCGATTTTTTTATAAAGTCTCTTCTTTTCATTTAATTTTTAAAGATTTTATTTAGTTTAACACACTCCAACGAAGATCTCCAAAAAGCATTTTTCAATTCAAAAATCTGTCAGAAGGGATCTATTTTTATCAAGTAATCGGTATTGAGATTCTTCAGTCGAAGACTCCTTCAGAATGACAGAAAAAATACTTTTTGGACAACCCCTCTGTGTAACTAATTAATTTTTTTCCATTTATTCTGAAGTTCTTTAAGTCTTTTATAAGCTAGTTTTTCTTCTCCTTTGGGAGATGCAATTAAACCGCCCTGCTTAATCCAGGAATAAGGATCAACAAAATCATACCAGTTGACTGCCTGAATCCATGGTTTACTATAGGCAAGAGTATAAACTCCTTCTAACCATTCTGCCTGAAGATCCTCATTCCATTGGCTATGCCAGGCATAGGGTTCGGTTGGAATTTCGAGTCTCCCTGTTAATACAGAATCTTTATTTGGACCTGAACTTGCACCTACTTCTGTTAAATGCACCGGTCTTTTAAACTTCTCCAGCCTTTCAATTAAAATGATTATATCCTGAAGATCTCGGTATGGGAAATACATTTGCTGGCCGGTTATTGTGAACTCTACTCCGGCATCGTAAAGATCTTCCATAAATTGAAATGGGGTTCTCTGCGGATAAGCTGCATCCAGCTCGCCCCATTTTCTAAGCTGAACATATTCTGCATATGGACAGCAATTATTGATTAACCTTTGAACTTTGGGGTTCGTATCCTTAGCCACTTCGCATGCCAATTTAGTTACATTAGTAATTTGATCGGGTGATAGTCTCGTTTCATTTGCCCAGTCATGCGATTCATTAACAATTTCCCAGGCATACATCTGATCACCGTAATGCCCCATAACTTCTTTAGTATGTTTTTCAATATATTTTAGGATTTGATCATAAGATTTATTACGGAGCCAATCGGGAGTAACAGTTTTATACGGGTAGTATATGGGTCTTCCTTCAACAGTAATATTGTTCTGCTTTAGTTTACGGAAGACAAGGTCACGAATTTCAAATTGATGCTTTCCTTCTACAGGTTCAAAATCTTCATAGTAATTGCTTTTAAGATAGTAAGTTATAGTTGCATAATCAAAAACACCTGTAAACAATTCTAAGAACAATTCGGTATCCATTTCAAAGAAACCCCTGGCATCGCAGCCCATAAAAAATTCTGGCCGGCGACTATTCTTTTGGATATTATATTCCGCATTTTCAAGTTCAAGCTTTTCCCCTCCCCACATGGCGTAATAAAGAGAGTGCTGTGAAAGTAAACCTTTTTTTTCTTCATTCAGCTCGATTTTTTTGGCATCATCAAAATATCCATCAGAAAGATCCAGAAATGTTTTGACTTCTCTTGAAGGAGAATATCCATTTGACAGAAATTTCTTAAGCCTTTGCTGATTTCTAATTACACGGCTTTTTGCAAGTTCGTAATTTAAACTCAGTGAAAGCTCTTTCCCTTTAGGAGGGAGCTGATAGAATTCTCCTCCATTATCAGCAGTAATATAAATATAACCGAAACCTTCAACATTCCACCGGACATTTATTCCGAATTTATCTTTCCCATTTGTATCGGATACTTTTACCCCTTCATTTGAAGCGGTAATATTGGAGAAGAATGCGTCCCATCTTTGATCGCTTGCATAAGCCCAATCCAAAAGATTAGGACCCATTCCCTGCTGAACAAATACAGGTTTGAAAATTATTTCACCTTGAGCAGTATCTTTAGCAATTCTGGTTTTTGTTAAGATGGTCTGACTGCCGTAAAGAAGTCCAGGGATAAAAGCGGCTCCCAATCCGGCGGCGGCTGATTTTTTAATGAAGTCTCTTCGATTCATTTGATTTATAAGATTTATAATTTTATTTGGAGATGACCCCTACCCTTTCCGGTAGGAAGGGACATTTTTCAAAAATTATAATTAATTAAAATGATTAAGATCATAATGAATAAAATTTAGCGTGTATACTTCTGAGGGGAGATCATTTTTTTATAATTAAGGTACACTATAAATTCTTAAATTTATTTTCCAGGTTCTGTAAACGTAAAAATGCTGCTTTTTTTCCTCCTTCAGGTGAACGAAGCAAGCCGCCGTTTTCCATATAAGAATACGGGTCTACAAAATCAAACCAGTTGCACGCCTTCATGAGAGGCCTGCTGTAAGCTAGAGTATAAATTTGTTCGAGCCAATCTGCTTGTGTTTCTTCATCCCAGTAATGATGCCATAAATAGGGTTCATCGGGGAATTTGTATGTCCCGAGTTTAATTGAATCCACTGTTGCACCTCCGCTTACACCCACTTCGGAGTAGTGCATTGGTTTATTAAACATTTCAAATTTTTCCGTCATTAGTATTGAATCCTGTAAATCCCTATAGGGATAATACATCTGGAGTTCTACAATATCTATTTCAACACCGGCATCAACTAAATCCCTCGTCCATTGCCATGGAGTTCTTTGAGGAAACTCAGCAGTTTTTCCTGAAGAATATTGATGCATTTGAACATATTCTCCAAATAAACAGCAGCTATTAATTGTCCTTTTGACATTTGGAGCTATAGATTTAGTAACATCGCTTATCAACCGTGTAAGTTCTGTAATTTGTTCATGGTTAAGGAAAAGTTCATTTGCCCAGTCATGAAGTTCATTGATTAATTCCATAGCAAATAAAGAATCACCAAATAGCTTCATTGTATCGGTTGTTAGTTTTTCAGCATATTTTAACAATTCATCGTATTTCATATTACGAAGCCAATCAGGTATGCAGCAGTCATGGAACCAGAACAAAAGTCTTTCCTGGCATTTAATATTTCTTTCATTAAGTTTTTTGATCAATACCTCCCTTGTATCAGGATTAATTACTCCTTTTTTGGGCTGATAATCTGACATCATCCCGTCCCCTTTTGCTACAAAGGTTATGTTGGCATAATTAAATAATTCATCAAATAATTCAAGAAATTTATCCTGGTACATCTGGTAAAAAGCTCTGGCATCGCATCCGAAATAAAAATCTTTCCTATAACCTCTTTTCAGAATTTCATAATTTGCTTTTTCAAGCTCCATTTTTTCACTTGCCCATAAAGAATACATGAGACTCTTTTGAGAAAGCATTGCACATTTTTCATTATCAGAGATAATTTTCCCGGCGTCTTCAAACAATCCTTGAGAAAGATCAAACAATGAGTTCACTTCCCTTGATGGTTTCCAGTCATTTATCTGCAGAGTTTTTATCCGTTTTTTATTTCTTGCAGCGCGGCTTTTAGCAAATTCATAATTAAGATTAAACTGATCTGATTTACCTTTCTCAGGTAAAGTATAAAATTCGCCGCCGTTATCAGCAGTAATATTTGTATATCCAAAACCTTCAACATTCCACCGGGCATTTATTCCGAATTTATCAACACCCTTGCTATCGGAAATCTCTATTCCTTTATCTGTCAAAGCAATATTTGAATAGAAAGTATCCCAATTTTCATCAGTGGCCCAGGTTAAACTATAAATATTCGGTCCGTGTCCTTTTTGAATAAAATAAGGTTTAAATAACAGCTCCCCCTTAACGGTATTCTTCTGAGTCCTTGACTTAGTTAATATTAAAGGTGCAGATAAAATTTGATTAACTGATAATATTGTACCTGCACCGGCAGCAGCAGATTTTTTAATAAATTCTCTTCTATTCATTTCGGTTTTTTTATTAGAATCATAAAGGTGTATTTAATTAGCCATGGATAAATTTTTAATCCTTGGTTCTTTAACTTTAATAAAAAACCAGGCAGCTGATGTTAAAGCAAATAATCCTGCCATTATAAAAACAATATTATACCCTAATTTATCTGCGAACCAACCGCCTATGATTGCAATCAAAATGAATGGTGAGGTAATTACATTTGTTAACGCAATATAAGTAGGGCGATCTTCTTCAGCAGACAGTTCAGCTATAATTGCCAAACGGGATAATTGAATCAGAGATGTGGATGAAGCAGAACCAACAAATGCAATGAAATAAGTTCCGATAGAGGGAGCAATTAAGGCAGTGAGACAGGCAATAGTAGTTGAGGAAGCAGCTATAGATAAATTCAATTTATGACCGAAACGATCTGCAAGGTAGCCATAAATTAAATTCCCAGCCATCATACTAATCATAATAACAGCGGTAAAAATTCCGGCATATGAATCAGGTAAATTGAACTTTTTTATAGCATTGACCGCATAAAATGCATCTGCCATTAAGGAGGAAGTTAAAAGTGCGTCTGCTATTAAATAGTTTCTATAATTCTTTTCTCTTTTCAACAACTTTGGCAGAGATTGAAAAAACTCTTTATACATCAACTGCTGTTTAGCTGGATTCGGGAATTCTTCTTTCAATTTTGTAAGAGAAAGATAGGAGATCATCATTATAAGAAATGCCGATAAAAATAAAATTCCGAAGCTATAAGGGAATGGAAAAATAATTAATATTCTCTCACCTGCTAATCCTCCTAATATCCCTAGTAGTGATCCGGAAATTATTCTTGAAGCAAATAATCTTCCTCTGATAGGAATGGGAGTAAGTTTAGCGATAAGGTCAAACCAGCCGGGAAGATTTATACTACCTGCTATTGCTGCCAGTAAAAAAAGTAAAAAGAAAACAATCAGTGCTAAACTTTTATCTATATTTTCAAAAATAAAAAAACAAAAAATGCTTAACATTAACCAGGGAAGCCGTTGAAATATTGCAGTTTTCAACAAAAGCTTCTTCTTATAATGGAGTTTCCTTACATGATTTGCAAAAAAGATTTGAGGGAAATTAAAGCCTATCGTCCATAGAACAGGAATTAATCCCACTTCAATGCTGCTTCCCCCTATTTTTTTAACAAACACGGGTATTACCGCAACAAGTGAAATAAAACTCATTCCGAAGGAATAAAAAGCACCGTCAAATACATTCACAAAAAAATTAGATTTAATATGTTTATTTTCAGGGTATGGAGCGAACCAATTAAGCATCAAACAAATACCTATTTAAAAAAATACTTTAACTTCTTTTGGTTCCAGATTTATTTCAACGATACTTTTATTTCCAGCTGATATTATATCGAGAGTCTCATCCGAGAATTGTTCCTTTAGATTTTTATTTAATTTTTGTGGGATTGAGAAAGTTGAGGCTACATTTTCAGAAGTTAAATTATGGATAATTAATAAAGATTCTTTTTTATTATTTAGAACATCTACACGTATTTTTGGTTCGCCGATAACTTTCGGTTTTTTAATCGAAGAGCTCATTTCAACTAAACTTGCTATTAAATCACGGTTCAATTTATTATTGTTATTAAAGTAGAAGAGCCCTAAATATGATCCTATTAAAATTGCTTTACCCTTACCATGATCCGCAACAGTAACAGCGGGTTCACCGGTATTGAACTTTGCAATAACATCAGCACCTTCAATAATTAATGTTTCTTTAACAATTGAACCCGAAACTTTCATTCCTTTATTTATAAAAGGAAGATCTTTTACTAATTCTATTTCGACTTGACTGTCAGTGAATGATTCAATTGAATTATTATTTATTTTATAAACATCTTCCGTAAAATTATCTTTTATTTTATCACCCGTTCTAAGAAACGAAAGATTTTTCTCTAATTTAATCTTTATAAGATCATTTTTATTTCCCGGTTCGACAATACCCTGTTTTGCTTTAAATATTTTATGGAGACCATAACCCGGTACAATCTTTTCATGATGACCATGTTCAGCATTCCATGCGGCAAAATAAGCTTCCCCGATTAAGACCCCTCCATTTTTAACCCATTCTTCTATTGCGGCACAAATTTTTTCATTTAAATAATATGGGAATGGAATATAAAGCACTTTATAATTATTCAGAATATTTTTTTCTAATTCGCCCGGATGAACAAAATCAATATTATAATTATATTCATATAAAGCTTGATGTACACCGAGCAATGAATTAGTTGCATTCTTTTCATTGCCTGTTGAAGCCCAGGCAAAAATCTGGTTTTTAGGATTATAAAGTAAGGCAACTTCTGCCTTAGCAGGTTTTGCATTTAATAGAAATTCTTCATGTTCAAGTATAACATTTCCAACTTTTGAAAATGATTTTAGCCAGGGGGTCTCTGAACCATCAAGATATGTTAATCCCCATGTTGGTGCTTCTCTTCCTAAAATTTCAGGACGATACTGCCAGAAAATAAAGCCTTTTAAATTCCCTGCAATTCCTCTAAAAATTAATTTTTTAATATCGTTTTCATCTATATATCTGGGGAGGTCCAAAGTATAACCAGGAAGCATTAACATTTCAGCAGAAATAACCGGTTTATCTTTAGCACAAGATCGCAAAATATCGATCATCATTGCATCATCCATTTGTGTAAAGCCGTGAAGGTCTCCATATTGTCCAACATTCCATGGATCACTTGCAGTCGAGGTAACCGGGAAACCCTGGATAAATACATGATGACACATTAATGGATGTTTTCCTTTATCTTCTTCGGCGGCAATTTCAAATCTTCTTTTAACATTTTCACCTATAGTATGGACAAAAAACATCCTCCAATCGATAATATCATTGAATGTGTTTCGTGTTAAAGGAATTTCAGCTTCCTCAAAAGAGTCATAATTTCTGTTCCAGGATTCATTAAGGATATCCGGAGTTTTATATTTGTCCTTTAGCCAGATGCGGAATTTACTTTTACAATTATCACAAAAGCAGAGCATGTCACTTATTTTTTCCGCATTGTCTGCATATAATCTCATTTCAGCCATGCTGCTGGTTAGTTCAGGTTCACTCCCTACATTCCATATTTCAAGAGCCGGATGAGCGGTATATCTTTTTATTGTCTCTCTTAAGAAATTAAATTGGTATTCTGTTACCTGATCATTATTAAAGCAGTAACCTAATCCTCCTATTTGTCTGTGCGGCTGGGTCTGTGGTCCTATTTTTCTTCCGCTTAAAGTGACCATGGAAGCATTGTTATATTTATTATAAATCCAGGCAGGAGCGACATCAAAAATAGTATTAAGCATTACACGCAGTTTATGCTTTTCAGCAAGATCCATTAAACGATCTATATCATCAAAATAAAATTTGTCTTCAGAAGGATTATTCCATCTCCACTGAACCCAGAACTTTACCGTGTTAAATCCATAAGAAGACATATTTTTAAGATCGTTTTCCCACTCTTCTTTATGCGGGGACGGAGCACGATAATACTGGGAACCGAAAGGGAAATAATTCAATTTATTATTCATAAAAGGTAATTATCCAAAATTTATTAAATTCATTTTTAGATAGTAAACTGCTTCAAATGTTTTAATCCAAGCTGTAATCCTTTTTTAACTTTATCTTCAGAACCTTCCCATATTGGATCTTCATGTTCGATAGAAAGGACATTATCATAACCATTTTCCTGTAAAGTAGATATAAATTTCTGCCAATCAATCTCACCGAGACCCGGAATGCGGTAACGCCACCAGCCTGATTTCCATGGGTTAGCATCAATCTGCTGCCCTAGTATTCCATAATTATATACTCCGTCATTTAATATTTCAGTATCTTTTGCATGAGCATGGAATATTTTAGAAGCATAATCTTTAGCAGCTTGTATAGGATCTATACCAAGCCAATAAAGATGCGAAGGATCTAAATTTAATCCGAAATTATCATCCGGAAGTTCATTAAACAGTGCATCCCATAATTCCGGGGAATATGCATAGTTTCCGGGTAGTCCGAATTTGACCCAATTGTCCATCGGACAATTTTCTATCATTATTTTAATTCCTTTATCGGAAGCATACTTTAGAATGGGTGTAAATACCTGTCCGATTTCTTTAATTATTTGTGAAACTTTCTTATCCGGTCTGCCGCCAACAAATGTACCGACCAATTCAACGCCTAAAAGGGCAGCTGTATCGATTACATTATAAAGATGTTTAATATAGCTGCTTCTCTTTTTTTTATCCGGATGAAGATTATTATCATAATACGCCACTGCAGAAATTTCCATATTATGTTTTGCAAATAATTCTTTTACTGAGTTTGCATCATCTTTTGAAAAACGGGCAGCATTAATTTGTTTTGCTTGATAATCTCGTGAAGATTTTGCAGGCCATGCAGCGAGTTCTAAAGTTTGAAATCCTTGCGCAGACGCCCATTTAACTAAATCTTCTAATTTGATTTTCGGCAGACAAGCTGTTAGGAAACCTAATTTCATTTTTAATCACTCCTGAGAAAAATATTTTAAATAAATTCCTATATCTGAAATCTAACAAATAATTTTGCACAGACAGGAATATCTTTGCTACGATGTTTTGGATATATCTGTTCAAAATAAATTTATTTATGAGGCTAAAGCCTCTTATTTTTTACTTTTTACTTTTTTATTTTCCTTTCCGTTCACTAAAAAGTGAACGGCAATAGATGCGAATTAATATTCATCAACTTCTATCCATTTTTCTTCGCTATTGCTTTTCATTATAGCTTCGACAATTTTATTTTCACGGTGCCCGTCTTCAAAAGTTGGGAAATCTTTATGATCTTTTACAGGGTCTCTCCCTTCCCGGATAAAGTTGTAGACATTTATGAATAAATTCTTTGGTCCATCCGGGTAGCCTTCAGGATGTCCACCGGGATAGTGAGCATATTTTTTGGCTTCATCATACAGAAGAGAGGGATCTTTAATTATTATTTCATTCCCTTTTTCTCTATAGCCAACCCATAACTTGTTGGGTTCTTCCTGGTTCCAGGCTATAGCTTTTTTGCCTGCATCAATTTCAAACCAGAAATGATTTTTTCTACCTGCACTTACCTGGGAAACGGTAAAATTACCCTGGCTTCCATTATCGAATTTAAGGAGTACAGAACCAACATCTTCCGTGTCAATAGTTATCTCTTCATGTTCGCTGAACAATTCTTCTTTAGATTTAAATGTCTCGACTGATTGTTTCGGGCGTTTTCTTTTTTCATGTATTGTAGTCAGATTTGCAAAAACTTTTTTGATCTTTAGTCCTGTTATAAATTGGACAAGATCGCACCAGTGGGAACCAATATCTGCAACGGCTCTTGATTTACCAGATACTTTGGATTCTAATCGCCAGTTATAATCTGTTTTATAATAAAGCCAATCCTGTAAATAATTCCCATGTATCAGATAGACTTCACCCATTTCTCCTTTTTCAAACATCCTTTTAGAATGCTGGATTAGAGGGTAGAATCTGTAATTAAAATTTATTGCGTTAACAACTTTCTTTTCTCTTGCCAGTTTAATTAATTCCGCCGATTCAATCGAATCTATGGTTAAAGGTTTTTCTGAGATAATATGTTTTCCCGCAAGTATCGCTGCTTTGTTAATTTCAAAATGAAGACTATTGGGAGTACAGTTATGAACAATCTGGATTTCATCATCATTAATTAATTCTTCCCATGACTTATAACATTTCGGGATTGAAAAACCCTCTGCAATTTTAACTGCTTTATCTGTTTCAATAGATGCAATAGCTTCTACCTGAACTCCCTCTACTCTCCGTAAAGCCTCAATATGAACCGGTCCAATAAATCCTGTTCCAATTACTCCTGCTTTAATTTTATTCATATTGTAATCTTAATTTATTTTTCAATTAAATTTTTTTGTTCTATTGTTAACCGGGATGCCCTAGCAATCATTTTTCTTACTTTCGGGATATCTATTTTCTGAGAATTCTTATATAAGCATAGTGCCGGAATAACATCTAATTTGTTATAAGAATCCTCCTGTAGTTTGAATTTAGGGTGTTCAGGATATTTTGTTAATAAATGACCGCAAAACTTTGAATATTTACCAAATAGATAGGAAGAGACAGGATGGATTTTGCGCCATTCTTTTTTCCCTTCCATCCCATGAATTTCAGAGAGGCTGTCGATTCCATGTATCTGTACAAAGGGAAGTACATTTAAAACATGTTCATGCTGACCCTCCCCTGCAAATAATATTTCCGGATAAGTTTTTTGCAGACGCTTAATATGTGCGTTCATACCAGTAAGAAAATTCGGTCCTTGGCTTACATTAAATGCCAGTAACGTTTGATCCAGGAAAACAGCATCCAGACTAAATTTATTGATCAAACTTCCAATGACTTTAACCATATAAACTCCCCATTCGTTGTAACCGGGATTTATATAAGCGAAGTAATCTTCAGGCAGCCAATCACCATCAATATCCATAGCCCATCCTAAATTACGGTTGAAGGGATCAACAACCTGGAATTTTTTATATTTCTCATAGACAGGATGCTGAAAAGTTAATGCAAGAACATTGGTATGAATCATAACTTTGTATCCTAATTCATGTGCAATATCCACCAACTCTTTAAATTTCTTTACTCCACCACACTTCTTGCTTGGATTATAATCAGGAGCATGAGAATCTATACCATTTTCGGCAAAACCAGGTAAATATAATAATGTTTCTTCAGGTGGATGAAGTTCGGCAAATTCTTTAATCTTGATTATCATCTGTTCGAAAGTATGATGGGGTTCGGGCTGATCTTTTCTCATTCCCCAAAGCTCCAGGACAAAATTTATTTTATGAGCCCAATCCGGGAGATGGGGATGGTTAATTAAAGGTTCAAGATTAAATTCTTTTTCAAGCCACTCCCTGTGCTTGTCAACCGGGTTGCGCCAATCACCTTCATAAGAATCTAGATACCATTCAGCATCAAATTCTCTATTTTGAATCGGGGCTTGAGCTTCAAATCCCAAAGATAATTCAAAATTGTCATTTTCTCTTTTTACTCTAAATAGTTTCAAATTAGGTTCTGTTTCTTTTGTTTGAAGAAACATCCCCCCACTTTTATTTTCTCCCAAAACAAACTGTGCATTCCACCAAAAAGGGTATTTATAACTCAATGTTGTTTCAGGACTCATATTCTTAGTTAGAGTCTGTCCACCTAATGCAGGTATTGTTATCTGCTCAAATTGGAATCCGGTTAACCTCCATTCAATCAGCCACACAGGTTCAATTGAATAAATAGAAACCTTTATTTTTAAGTTTTGATCATCCGGAATAAAAACCAGTTCAGCTTTATTACCTAAATCATCTTTAAAGGTTATATGGAAATTTTTTTCATTCGAACGAAATGAATCAAGCTCGAAAAGATAAGCCGGATCCGAAACATGCGATGGAGTTCTTATTATAATGGTTTGTCTTCCATTTAAGCAAAACTTTTCGCCTGTTAGTTTATTCCTGATATATTTAATAAATACAGGGTTTTCGTCAAAGACTATTTCTAATCTCTTATTTGAAATTTTATTCATCTTGGTAAATTAAAAAAAATGTCATTTCGAGCGAATAGGTAAATCTTTTATAAAGATTCATAGAGAATTTTCGAAATGACACTAAAAATATATTTATTCAATTTCTAATGGGTTAATATTTTTCTTCTCCACATCTTCGTGCGGAGTTCCTTTCCTGAAAATGACAAAATATGATGATTTATCCTTTCCTACCGGAAGACAGGCACCATGCCATACAGCATTTTTTATGACAACAGCTTCACCCGGATGAACTACAAAAGCTTCTGTTTCTTTTTCAACATTCCCCTCCAATAATACCGGAAGAATAAACGGGGCATCTATAGGTATAAGAATTTCCGGCGTTAGCAAATGACGCTCCATTCCGGAAATTTCATTTTTAGACTGCTTGTACACCTCGCAAATACCGATTTCAGTTTCCCCAATAATATTGTAATGTACAATATCTGACCAGAATTTATAATCCGAAGCTTGTGATGTAGGAATACCTTCCGGACTTTTTACAACATCTCCAAATTTGCTGAAATTATTTTCAGTAATAATCTTAGATATTATTTTCATAATAAATTATTTATTTATCTACTTTAAGAATTGCAATTTTGCCGCCGTATAGTGTCAAATCCTTTACTACAGTAGAATTAGATTCAGAGGTAACTCCGTCATAATTTTTGGAATTACCGAGTTCATCATAAAACATTGCTTTACTGCTTAACTTGAATGGAATTGTTATTGATACTTTTTCGACTCTTGTATCTTTGACGTTTCCACTTTTATCATTGCCCCTTTCACTCTTAACATTTGTCTGAAGCCAGGCAACAACTATTACACTGCCGTCTGAATTTTCAAAACAGTGAATTTGACTATCCGAATTTTCTTTTCTTTGAATTTTTACAATATCATCGATCGATTTATTCTTTTGTGAAAAGAAAGAATCGAAAAAAGAAATAGCTTTCATTGCTGGTTTGGGCTTATAATCAACAGTCACTATTCCCAGGAATTTATTATTTACATCACCGATTACTTTCATATCAGGAACTAAATCCGTAATTCTATACCAGGCGGCGGTGGCAACTTTTTCTGTTGAGTTTATCAATGTCATTGTTTTAAACAATTCTTCAGCTTGATATTCAGGAGTATGTTCATAGTCATAGTAAGCATTATAAGAATCGGAAACATATTCCCCTTTCCTGAAATCACTGTATCCAACTTCCGCAGTCCATAAAGATTGACCATCCCCATACTTTTTTATTATGTCCGAGAGAGTATTTATATAGCTTGTTATACTTTCAATCGGTTCTCCGCTCCATGTTTCATCATAATCATGACAGTTCACAACATCAACATATTTGCTGATTCCATAATCGCGGAAAAGCTGCAGGGTAAAATTTGTATGGTGAGCGAGTCCTGCTAAAACTACCAGTGCAGTAGGATCAGCTTTACGTACGGCATCAGAGCCAATCTTTTCAAGTTTTGCCAGATCAGCAACATCCCCTGAAAAGAAATCTTTTATATCAGGTTCGTTCCAGAGCTCCCATGAGTGAATATATTTCTTGTAATGATTAACAAGTGCAGTAGTAATCTTTCCGAATTCTTCATAATCGATAGGAGTATGGTTCCAATAATTTGTCGTATCGCCTGTAGAATTCCACCTTGGAGTATAGCAAATATACGGAATTAAGGTTATACCGTTTTTGTGGGCTGATTCCACAAAATAATCCCAGAATAAGAAATCGAATTTTCCTTTTTCGCTTTCTATAGCTCCCCATTGAAAAGCAATCCGCAGAATATTTATACCAGATTTTTTAAGAACCTCCATATCATTATCAATTTTTGTATGGGTAGTACTCCATTCGGGATAATCTTCACATAACCCGACATTCATATGATAATACTGAGCTGTATCAGGTCTTAACAGCTTTTGATAATCTTCAACTGTCTGAGATTTTGCACCTGCGATTAGAAAAATAGAAAAAATACAGATTAGGTAAATTTTTTTCATTAATTATCTCCCGGATTAGAAATGGTTATGCTGGAATTTCTTCATTCCATAGATCTTTTTGCCAGTAAAATAGTTTTATTTCTTTAAGTTCATTTATATCTAAAATGCAGCCGTCACTTACAGAAGTCTGTTTTCCCCCACACATAAACCAATTAAAACTGTTTATTAATAATATTCATACATCCTATATTAACCGAAAGTTACGCCTGAAACCAAGATAATATTTGCATATGGAGTAGCTTCGCCTGTTCTTACAAAAACAATAGTGCCATTTTGCCTGGTCTTTTGCTTAAATTCTTCGTGAGAGACTTTTTGTATCTGGATACCTTTCAGAAGATTTTCAACTTCTTTAAACAAACTCCCGTTCTTTTGAATAATTTCTTCTGCAACAACAGCATTTTCAACGGCAAATTCTTCTAAAATAATTTTAAGAGTGTCTAAAAATCTGGGGATGTTTTTTGTAAGCGCCAGATCTACAACTTCGGCATCCCTTGGAATTGGCAGTCCGCTGTCGCATATTACTAGCCTGTCAGTATGTCCAAGAGATGCGATAACCTTTGATAAAGGCGCATTCAATATGCCATTCTTTTTCATGAAGGTTCCTTTATTTGAGAAAATCAATTTTCAATTTTATAAGCTTCAACTTCCTCCAGCCTTGGCATCGAGCTTTGAGCACCCATCTTTGTAACGGAAAAAGATGCAACGAGTACAGCTAATTGAATAGCCTTTTCGATTTCTTCCCCGTTGGATAATGAATAAGCCAGGGCACCGTTAAAGGCATCACCAGCTCCAGTCGTATCCTGCACTTCGACTACGGGAGCTGAAAAGTACTTTTCAATATTTTCATTGATAAGTACTGCTCCTTTTTCTCCCAGAGTTACAATAATGTTTTTAACTCCTTTTTTCAATAATTTTTCAGAAGCTTCTTTTATTGAACCATCTTTATTAAGAGTCAGGGCTGAAAGCATGCTCAGTTCATTTTCATTCGGTGTTAAATAGTCAACTAAAGTGAGAAGTTCATCCGTTAGAGCTGCAGCCGGTGCAGGATTTAAAATAAAAGGGATATTATTTTCTTTTGAGAGGCGGGCAGCCTTCATAACAGTTTCTAAGGGAATTTCGAGCTGGCAAATAACAACATTCACTTTACTGAAAATATCTTTATTCGAATCAATATCATCAGGTAACAATTTCATATTGCTGCCGGAAATAACAATAATTTCATTTTCACCTTTTCCATCTACAGTTATAAGTGCAGTTCCGGTATTCTCATTTACATCAGTTAATAAATAGTTAAGATCGACTCCTTCATTTATCATATTTTCTTTAAGGGAGTCTCCAAAGTTGTCATTACCCATTTTTCCAAAAAAGTAGGTTTTTCCACCAAGTTTAGCAGAGCAGACAGCCTGATTGGCACCCTTTCCACCGGGAAACATTTCGAACTTAGTTCCAAATATAGTTTCTCCCGGTTTTGGAAATCTTTCTGTTGAAACCACCATATCCATATTAGCACTTCCTATAACTAAAATGCCCTCTCTCTTCATCGTTATCTCCGTTAAACGATATTCATTTGATATTTGTTTGCATATGAAATTTTCGGCTGTTTAAATATTCCAGATTTTTTTTGAACACCTTCCAAAATATTTATTAATGTATTTGTTACTTTCAGCTCGAATTTATTCAGGCCCGGGATTATCAGGTTAGTAATATCAATTTTATAAGGATGCCATGGAACTATAATGGAACTATTATTAATAATAACCTCAAGTACGTCTTCACCGCAATCTATTTCTAAAAAGAGTTTTCCTTTAAGATACTTATCTCTGATTTCCTTTTCCGTTGAATAGATTATGGTACCTGAATAGAATGGATATCCCTGCTTTGTCCAATCTCCGATCTTTAATGTTTTCTTTTTAGTTGAAATACTATATCCCTTCTGAATAGGAGTTAAAGAAAAATCGCCGGTAATTTTGAGTAAATCTAAAATTCCGTCTGTTCTTCTGTTTGCTGATATTTGAACAGCTACAATATTTTTTCCTTTTGAAACAAATTCTTTGATATCAATTTCTTTTATTTCAGCATCCAATTTACTTCTTCGACCTTTATTTTTTATTTCAATACCATTTATAAACAACCTTGGATGACTGCCGCTAAAACCGTCAATAAGCAGATCTAATTTTTGGGGAACTTCTTCAACTTGAAAAGAAGTTCGATAAATTAAAGTCGCAGGATAAACTTCTTCTTCTCTTTCCTGAGGAAGCTGCATTTCCCATGCACCATTAGTTACATCTAGCCAATCAGAATCATCAAAATCTTTATCAAAATATTTTTCCGATGAACTATCCGTAGAAGTATTATCAACCTGTACTTTCATTTTCCAGTTTGAGATACAAAGTACATTATCATCTTCCAGTCTGAACGTGAATTCTTTTCCTAAATTAATTGCTGGATAATTCTTAACAGCAGACTCCTTAATATTTTTTAACTCTTTACCATTCTGCAGCTTAATAAAGACTTCTTTATCATTATCTAATAAATATCCATTCACTGCTTTGCCGTCAAATTCTTCAATTATTAAATTTGTATCTACTATATTAACGGAATCTTTTTTATTATTTATTATTATTATGTGTGATTCACTGCTGGAAAAATTTAAGTCGATCTTTAATCTATCTTTTTCAATTTTATAGACATAGACCGGAGTTATATCACCTTTATCCGGATCCCATATTTCCGGTTTACCTGTTTTTTCAAAAGTTATCTCAACTTTTCCTAGATACCTTTGAGATGTGTTCACCAGGAAGTAGATATCATAATTATCTTTAACTCTATGCAGATAAAAAACTTCTTCATTATTAATTGTAACATCAGGAATAACGCATTTATGCAGAACTTTTTGAAGGTCACTTCTCCATTCGTTTTTTGATATTCCTTTACTTCTTAAAAGAAACACATTATCTTTTCCTGTAATCCTTGTTTTAGAACTATTTTTTCCGCCTTCAAATTCTTTTAATAGTTCCAGGGGATCGTGCTTAAAAAGATTTTTAATTTCTTCGACTGCACCATTTGCATTTGTCTCTAAAAATTCAAACGGTAAAATAGTGTCGCCAATGATCTTCCCTCCTCCGTTAACAAATTTCTTTAATACTTCAAATGATGCTTTTTTAATGTGAGTTAAAGGGGGAAGAATTATAACTTCAAACTCCTCGTCCTTAATTCTTATCTTATTACCTTTAACTTTGGCGTCGATAAGAATATCTTCATCAACATAATCAAAATCATAATGAAGTCTTAGGAGAGTATCGGTCAAATCATTAAAATTATTCTCTATTACTTTACTGATCCGATCCTTCTTCTGAGGTTTATAATTAGTCCAAATGCTGTTTATAGGATAAAGCACTAATAATTTGGCTACATGCCTGCCTCCCGAAAGAATATGACCAAGGCGTGCCATATAGCTGGTAAATTGATCATAATATTTCCACCAGGTATGATGATAAAACTGGGATGGGGGCCAATCTCTTTTTCTCTCTCCCTCAATTGAATAATGGTATCCGTGGTTGTTAAATAAATTTACCCCAAGTACATATTCCCAATTAGCAATCCATTTCATCCTTTCAAGGGTACAATCCCAGTAAGTTCCTCCCATAGATTCGCATAATAATCTCGTACTGCCGAAATGATGAGCGGCAGAGCTGCCGAGTTTAAGGGCAACGTGCTGATCAGGTTCTTTCTTTGAACCTATTTTTGGATACAAATGGTCAACACCGATTATATGCATATGCTTTAAATATTTAAAAATATTTCCTTCACATCTGGCATGCAGTCTCAGCCATTCTTCAAAAAGGAGATGACCGGTAAATAAAACGCCGTTCTCTTCGCACCAGTCACGAATTCTTTTATAATACGTTTCGGAATATTGTTCTGTAAGAGTTCTCCAGAAATCATATCTTATCTGAGCAGTTTTTTGACCCATATCAAGATAAAGAGCGGGTAAAAAGGGCTTAAGATCATAACCTCTTTTTTCACGGAATATTTTGAACATCTGAGCGGTCCAGGGTATCACATGATTTATCATACCGACATGATAATAGTGCATCGCAGGTTCATCGGTATAAAACCCAGGAACTATAGTACCGAAATCTTTTCCGACTGCTTTTTTATAACCTTCATGAGTGATTTCTAAAAATCTGTTTGTCGATTCCGGATTCATCGTATCAATATAGTAATCTACTTCTTTTTCCAAAAAGTATAGAAGACGCCATTTACCTTCCGGTGCTTCCCATGGGATTACGGAATTGAATGAAAGGTTAGGAGTTAGGTCAATTAATTTTTCGATTGAAGTACGGAACTCTTTATCAGTACACCCGAATGCGGCAATAGGCTTTGAATTTCCGGTATTTACATAACGGTCATCAGTTGCTTCCAAAAAAGTGAATAACGGCCCATCAATATTAAGTGCAACAAGCTCAAGGTATTTTTGTTTTAAGTGCGGGTATTTTTTCAGAACCTGCCGTTCGGCTGTACCGCTTGGCCAGTTCATTTCATCATAAATCCATACATCTATTCCGATCTCCTTAGCTTTTTCAACAACAAATTTAGTACGTTCGAACCAGGTATCGGACAAATAACCTATTTTTTCACCGAATCTTCCGTGAATAAAAAATCCGGGGATCCCTTTACTTTTATATTCACGCATCTGCCATTCCATTTCTTTTTCATCCATTTCACCGTTCCAGAACCAGAACGGGAGAATACCCAATTCTTTTGGAGGATTTTTAAAATTCTCTTTGGTTAATTTTTCACCGTTGACAAGTTTTTGAGAGAAGGACATACAATTTCCTTTAGATTGATATATTCACGTAAATTAAATAAATTATTTTTTGATAGTCTCTTTTAGAAATATTCAATTAGTTTATATTACTGCAGAAAATCAAAATGACATAGTTATAGTAAATCTATGGGGGGATTGCAGAAAATCGTATTTCACATATGCGTAGTCGACCCTTAGATCGACTGGACCAGTTGAATATTTTATACCCACACCTAAACTAATATTTCCTTCTGTATAATTCATACGGTAGCCGCCCCTAAAAGTTATTAAATTAAAAGCGGTATATTCCATTCCCATTAATATTCTTTCACCATAATCATTAGTATGTACCCCATCCATACAGAAGGTAATTTTATGCTGGGTTGGATCACCACCTAAGAACAGATCCTCTCCACCAAGTAGATCAATAGCCCATCCAATTCTAAAAATTATAGGTAAATCATATGACTGTTGGCTTTCCACTCCGGTATTAAGCCACCTTGCAGGTGTTCCAAGATTTTGTGCACTCATTGCCAGTCTTATTCCATGCCATCCGGTTTTGTAGTAGGTGCCTACATCAAAAGCAAATAAAGAACTTGAATAAATAAATAAATCTTCTCTTAAATATTTGGCACCCACTCCGATAGAAAGTTTATCAGTAAATTCCTTTGAATATGTTAGTCCAATCTCCAGATCACTTCCGGTGAATATATTACCGGTTCTTGTATCGACTTTGCCACTTGCACTGGTAACAAGAGCTTCCTGAATTTGTCCGTAATTTAAACCGCTATAGAAAACCGCAAATGTGCCAAACTGTTCAAAATTATACCCAATTGCAGCCGAAGTAATGTTGAGATCAGCAAACCAGTTTGTATAATCAAAAGTAGCTTGTGTTCCCTGAATTCCTGATATTGCAGCAGGATTCCAGAAGACAGAGTTGATATCATCCATACTCGCAATTCCGGACTCACCTAGGGCTGCATTCCTAGCACCAACACCAATCTTTAAAAATTGAAATGAAGTACGTCCTGCTTTATTGAAATTTTGAGGAGATGCAGAGATGCTCCATAAAAATAAAACTGTAAATAAAAAATATTTTTTCAACTCTTTTTCCTCCGGTTACTTACCAACTTATAGATAGTAATCTTTTAATTCCATTATCTTATAATCATTAATTTACCATAGAACTTTGCACCTTGTGAGTCAGGGGTCTCTGATTGAACCACATAGATATAAAGGCCTGGAGCAACCAGGAGTCCTGAATCGGAACGCTGATCCCATGGTTCACTACCGGAAAGATTACCATACGAATCCGGTTGATGACTAAGGGTTTTTATTAAATCCCCAGAAAGATTAAATATTTTGATTAAACATGTTTCGGGAAGATTTCTAAATTCAATTTTTCGAGGTGTAGGTTCACCGAAACTTCTTTGAGGATCTCCTTCAATGTATGGATTCGGTGCAACAAAGACATCCCAACCATTTGAAACTGAAACAGGCCCCGGCTGTGCTCCTGTTAGCTGTGTACGATTTACATCTGCACTTTTCAGCTCAGGCAGGTTGTTAACTAGAGTTCCGTTAGCTGAAGTCCAGCTTGAAGGATGTGAGTTATAAGCTTGAACATAATAATAATACTCAAAACCGAATTGAAGATTGTGATCCAGGAATTCATATTCTTTCAGATCAGCGTGCCAGTATTTAGTAAAATCTGAACGCGGAATATCAGCAATTTGAAACCAAACTCCCCGTTTATCATTCCCACGGAAAATTCTGTAACCGCTTAAATCATTGGCGCCATCAAAAAATATTTTGCCTGAACCATCGGGAATTTTAGCATCTTCTGCAATATTATCCCATCTTATTGCTATAATTGCAGAATCAGTTCCAACGGAAGCATTTGCTGCAGTGCAATTGGGTGATGGCGGAGGTTCGGGGACATCAGCAGCTAAGTCCATCCCATTAACTTTTGCGCCAACTCCCCATTTTACTGCATTCCTTGCAGCTTGAGCATTTCTCCTAATAGCTGCAATGGTACTATCTGGAAATTGATGATCCGGATCTCCCATAACAATTTGCTGCAGATCCAGTTCGCCTGCAACTTCTGCAATAATTAAGCGAACTGAATCACCGGGAGCAAGACTATATGGTCCAAAAGCTGAAAGATATCCAGCGTAATCTCTCCCGTTATTAGCAGTGAAATAATCGTTCTTGGCCAAATTATAAAGTTCCTGGAGAGTAAAAGTTTTTTCTCCTAATGTTTCAAAATCAATAGTTTTTCCATTAAATTTATCTGCTTCATCACTATACACGCTGAAATGTGTAGGATCCGCCTGGAAAGGGTCAGAACTTATCGAACCTTGAGGTTGAGGAGAAATATATAAATTTACAAAACCAAAAGCTGCCGGGTCCTGAAGTTCAGGGAGTGTATAAGGCTGAATTGTAAGCTGTTGTTTCCAGTCGGGTTTCAAACCATATTTATCCCAGGGCACCGGTTCTCTTCCTCCATTATAATTCCAGCTATAATAAAGCAGTCCTTTACCTGGAGTATTTTGGTCTTCAACTGAATAATAATTATTATATCCGGAACCGGGATGCCATCCGAATCCACCTGCCGGTGCTATTGATGAAAGGAAGTCAGAATTATAATGGAAATTCAAATATCCTTTTGTAGAGACATGAAGCTGCGACCAGAAATTGAGCCATACTTCGTTTAATGTTTGATCAAAATGGACAATTTTATCCACAGAAGGAATTGCCACATCCCCTGTATTCTTAAATACATAATCATAAATAATAAAATCACTATATCCAGGAAAACTCCACGAATAAGAGCGTTGAGTAACGGTTATTCCAGTGCCAGTTGGAAATTTAACTGAATTTAATTCTTCCGGGAGCGACGAATTAAAATCTGGTGATCCATCATAATTTTTAATATGTGTAAAAGCCGGATTACCGGATAAAACTCCGTCCGGGCTTACCGGTGTCGGTAAAGCAGATTCATAAATCAAATAATCTCTAGGCTGTGGAGAGAATGACGGAGGAACCGGTGTTTGAGCATCTTTAACAATTATCCAGGGACCAGTGCGGAAGTTGTGGAAATTTGCATCTGTTATATATCCATTTGCTGCCTGTTCATCATGAGGATAATTGAAGCCGTTAAAACCCGGATAGAATCCGATACCTGTACTTTCTGTATAATCCCAGGCACCCGGATCACCTATAAAACCCCAATTAAAAAGAGTTTCCCACAATTTGCCTCTTGTATGGGTAGTAAAATTTTGCTGGGCAAATAAATTGATATAAAAACTACCGCTAAAAACAGCAATTAAAATTAAAAAAAGAAACCCTTTATGATTGAAGTTATTCATTTTAATAGTTCCATCATTCGTTTTAATTAAAATCCAATATTTAATCCGAATATTATCTGTCTTGGAAGATTATAATATTCTAACTGATTTGTAAAGACTGACCCATCAGAATTTTTTTCCGGAAATACCCTGAATCCGGAATTTATAAACTTAACCCTATCAGCAGGTGAGGCTGCTTTTACAATACTAAGATTCACCCACTGGTCGTTAAATGCATTTCTAATTTCGACAAAAATTGCCGGTTTAATAGAACCAAGATCGAATTCTTTTCTAATTCTTAAATCTACATTTTTATAAGCGGACCTCACATATAATTTACCGGCTTCGGAGAATACATCATCACCTATATTATTATTGGGATAATAAATCTGGTCATCAAGTGAAAATTGCATATTTGCCAAAATGCCCCATAAGAAGGGGAAATCAGATGGAGAAGCCAATGTAAACCCGTATTTGAGTTTTGAAGGGATGAAATCTAATACATCACCAATATCCTGTGGAACTCCAATTTGTATGTCTGAACCAGGAGCCGCAATAACATCCGGTGCTCCTGAGCGGCCGGTAATACCTGTACTCCATGTATAATTCAAATAGCAACCCCAATAATCTGTTAAAGGTTTTCGCACAGAAATTTCTATTCCTTTTGCGTCACCATAATCTCCGTTACCGTCAGTCAGATATCTTCCTCCTCCTAATGTATATACGGTTACGGTACGTACTGTATTAGTTATATCTTTATAAAAAGCTGTAATATCAATCACCATACCTTCAATATTATGTTGAATACCTATTTCATATTCAACTGTCTTTCTTGGCTGAAGCAAACGATTTCCTAAGTTGAAAGGTGCCGGATATCCGCCAGAAGATTTATTGAGATAAGTATTTAAAATGCCTGTAACATCATATCCTTCACCATAATCACCAAAATTGGCGCGCTGAAAAAAATGACCATAAGAGAAATGCAATACAGTGTTCTCTGAAATCGGATGTGAAATTCCAATACGCGGAGAGAATTGACCATAAGTTGCAGTCTTTTTTTCTTTGGGATCCGGAACTGTATTCGTTAATGAAGCGGAATATATATTTAGAGGATCAAATGGGTCCAGATAGACATAGTCATTGGGATTATAAAAATCG
This sequence comes from uncultured Ignavibacteriales bacterium, assembly GCA_963848195.1. Taxonomy (GTDB): domain Bacteria; phylum Bacteroidota; class Ignavibacteria; order Ignavibacteriales; family Ignavibacteriaceae; genus CAVQBP01. The sequence goes on from CAWKCY010000009.1 coordinate 623,983, forward strand.
TAACGTAAACCTAAGTTCATAATTAATCCTTCAAACTCAAGTTTATTTTGGAAGTAAGCATAACCTTCGAAAGGCCTGTAAGTTTCATCTTCAATTGCATTAAATGCTTTAGATTCCTGGTATCTTTTTAAAGTATAATAACTAAATCCGGTTCCTCCTTTAATTTGCCAAAACTTGTTTACCTGGCTAATTAAATCGCCTGATAAAGTTAATCTTTGGTTTTCATCATGACCTCTATAATAATATCCCGTAGTATGCAGACCTACGAGATTATTGTAACCACCTGGTATGGGAACACCTAAAGAATCGACAGCTCTTATATAATCATATTGCGGAGCTCCAATATCCCAACCTGAAGTATCACCCGGAAAAGTTCCTTGACCTTGATAGTCAAAAATTCTACTCAACTGTATTTGATAAAAAGTATTTGCAGATAAGACATGCGTAAATTGCAAAGTCTCACCATCTGTATGACTTTCGGGATATCCTGCGAAATCGTAATAAGCATACTTATTTTTAATCCCATAAGCAGAAAGCCAATCGGAATTCAGAGATTCCATACCATCATCAGTATTAGCAATGTTATAAAAAGCGGAAAACATTAACTTATAATTCGTAGCAATATTATAATTTAGTTTTGCCGTCCCGTCAAACCAGGTTCCTCTATTTCTAAAACTATTTTCCGCAACCGGAGGGGTTGAAATATATCTTCCGGTTATAAAGAAAAACAAATCATTTATCCCTGTAGGTCCGCCAAAGGAGCCTTCGAATTGATAACCATTCTCCTTTGTAGCATTTGTTAAGGGTTGATGAGTTTGCATATAATAATTATAGGCTTGCTGCGGTGTCCAGCCGACTTTTGGATCGTTTCCCTGAATACCATTTTGGTCTATCCATTGATCAGGATGATCAATCCACCATTGAAGATGTCTAGCATTTGAATTTTCCCAATAAGTAGAAGTAGAATAATCAAAATATCCGGTGCCCCAATGTTTAAGCCCCGGAGGAATCCAGCGAAATTCTACGGAACCCTGGTAATTATTTGTTCCGTCTTTAGTAACTATATTAAAAACTCCGGACTGTGCTTGTCCATATTCTGCATTAAATCCGCCAGTAATAATTTCAAGTTCCTGAACCGATGAAAGATTAATAGTAGTATAGGGGGTATTATTCAATGGATTATCAGCCCGCATTCCATCGATTAGAAAAGCAACTTGATCGAGAGTACCTTGACGAACAGTTAATTGACCATTTGCATCTTTATCGATACCAGGGAGTGTTTGTAGAATTTGAGTAAGCTGTGTAGTTGGCTGGGTTGTAATTTCTTTAGCTGTTACATAATGTCTTGTAGAAGTTTTATCTTTTTGAATAAGGGGACGTTGAGCTATAACTACAACATCCTGGTTAACTTGAAGAACTGTTTCGCTCAAAGCAAAATCGAGAGGTGTTGTATGATTAATATCTATATTTACCTCTGTTTTAATGACAGATTTATAACCCACCATAGACGCTTTAACACTATATGTACCCGGTGGGACATCAATAATAAAATAATCTCCGTCAATATCAGCGGCTGCACCGGCTGATAAACTTTCTATAAGGACATTAGCTCCAGGTAAAGGCTGTCCGGTTGCTGCATCAGTAATTTTACCTGCAATTTTACCTCCGGATGCAAAGCTTAAGGGTGCTGAAAACGTAAGTAAAACTGCAGAAAAGATTATTAAATATTTTTTCGATTTTAATTCTAACCAAGCCATAACGCTTTCCTTTTAAAATTTACCTATCTGCCATGTGGCATGAACATATAATGGTTTTTGAATAAATAAATTCCTGCTTCCGAAAATAAATCAATCCCCCGCTAGAGTCTTTATGTTATTCCATTTTAATTACTGCCTTTATAAATCCTTCTGGTTTCTCTTTAGCGGCTATAAAAGCTTTTTCAATTTCTTCAAGGGAATAAGTATGAGTAATCAAGGGTGCCATATTTATCTTTCCCCCGTTTAATAGTGCCATCCCTATCCTAGTTCCGTTTAGTATTGTATTAATGTTGCGAAAGTGGGCATTAATAATATCGAAAGCCATCCAGTTCCAGTAACCCAGATCATTAATTTTACGTGGACCAGGATGATACCCGAATATTACTAATTTACCTTCCATGCGGCATAAACCGGCTGCTGCATTAAGTGTACCTTCTACTCCTCCGATTTCAAAACAAACATCAGCGCCTTTTCCTCCTGTTAAGCTCTTTACTTTTTCAACTGAATTTTCCTTTAGAGGGTTAATAATAACATCGGCACCAAGCTGCTTTGCAAGTTCAAGCATTTCTTCCCGGACATCTACGGCAATTATTTTTTGTGCCCCGAGCAATTTAACTTGCTGCAGTAATATTAGTCCCATAAATCCGGTACCGACCAGCACAACAATATCATTAAGTTGAATGTTTGCTTTCATTACGCCATTTGTTGTACATGCAATCGGTTCTGAAAGTGCTTGTTCATAAGGGATTTGATCAGAGATTAATGATAGTGTATCTGATTTTGCCGCTACCTTTTCGGCATATCCCTTTCCATCAGTCCAGACGGCAACCCTGTTACCAATTTTGTAATCGGTAACTTTTGATCCTGTATTTATAATTTCACCTGCCACTTCATGACCGATATGACGAGGGTATTCAAGGCCGGTTATTTTCTCATTCCACTGATGTATTTCCGAATGACAAACTCCACAAACTTTTACTTTTACTAAACATTCATCATCCTGAATTTCAGGATCAGGTATATTTTCAATTCTAAAATCGTGCGAACCGTGAAGTATTGCAGCGCGCATATTAATTCCCTTATATTTCTAAAACCTAATATCAAATAAATCATACAGCAGGATGAGGAGATTGAGTAAATCCTGCCGTATGTGTTCAAACCGGATAATTTTTATCAGCATTTACAATATTCAAATTACCGGTTTATAAAAAACATTGTATCACTCATTCAATTTTTAACTATGAAACATGAAAGTTATCATTTCATGAGAATCATCTTCTTAGTCGAGGTCATACCATTATATTCCAGACGGTATAAGTAAACTCCGCTAGCAAGATTACCAGCATTAAATTGTACCGAATGATACCCTGCGCTAACAGGCTGGTTGTTCAACAAAGTAGCTACAACCTGTCCTAATACATTATAGACCCTTAATGTTACATTTGTAGACTTTGAAATATCAAAACGTATAGTAGTTGCCGGATTGAATGGATTCGGATAATTCTGTTCCAGAGCAAATTTTTCCGGAACTCCTGATTTATTATTTTGTTCTGATACTCCGGTTATAGAACTTTTAAAATTAAGCATAGCCCAATATTTTGAAGTTACTAAAATACCGGCGCCCGGATCCGAGACATCACTTACAGGAGACATAAGGGGTTGATTCGGAGTACTTGGCTGCCAGCAATAGTATGCATATGCATCACCTGCATCAGGATCATGTTGACGGGAGCCCTGGCTGCCTCCTATGTTGAAAGCTAATGAACTGTTATTTGTAATATTAGGATTGTATATTGCCATTTCGACATTCCAAATTCCTGAAACTGTGTCAATGGTTATCGCCCAATGAGCATATTTCGAGGCTAAAAATATGGCTTCGGAATCTGCTGCACATTTCCGGTATTCCTGAGGTACGGCGGTTACTTGAGATGCATTTAAGGTGGCTGAATCTGCCATTATCAAATAATGGTAAGGACCATCAGGAGCTGCATAAACATTACCATCATATTGATATCCATCATCTCCCATATCTACCCCAAGCCTGCTTGACAAGCCAACAAATAATTGATCACCAATCCATTGACCATTCCAGTACAAACCGCTTGAATCGTTCACTATATCCTGTATATGTAAGAATAGATAAAGAGTATCTTTTGACCATAAAGTTTTTCCGGAATAATCAACATAATCCGGCTCACTTAAATCTCTTCCGTAAGGATTGAACCAAATATTATAACCGGTGTTCGTAACGAGATTTATTTGACCGGCAGTATTCCAGACAGATTCATCCATTTTTCCATCTATTGTAACTTCCCCAGAATCAGCCATAGGAACATCTACTTGTAACCGGGCTGCATCATCACTTCCGGGTTCAAAATGGAGCAAAGCCCAGTACTTAGAAGTTACCAAAATACCACCCCCTGGATCGGAGACATCACTTACAGGAGCCATTAGCGGCTGATTCGGGGTACTTGGCTGCCAGCAATAATAAGCATATGCATCACCAGCATCCGGATCGTGCTGACGTGATCCTTGACTTCCACCTAAATTAAATCCAACTTTTGCATCTGCATTTATCCCGGGATTATAAATAGCCATTTCAATATCCCACGTTCCCGCTACGGTATCGATTGCAATTGACCAGCGAGCATACTTTTGTGCAAAATATATTGCTGCTGTATCACCGGAGCAATTCTGATAGTCTGGAGGAATATTAGTCATTTGTGTTGAATTCAATGTAACGGAGTCAGCCATAATTAAGAAGTGATATGGACCATCGGGAGCCGCATAAACATTACCATCATATTGATATCCATCATCTCCCATATCTACACCAAGTCTGTTAGATAAACCTACAAACAATTGATCACCAATCCATTGTCCATTCCAGTATAAACCACTTGAATCGTTAACGATATCTTGAATATGAATGAACAAATAGAGAGAATCTCTTGACCACAACATTCTTCCATAATAACTAACATAGTCAGGTTCACTTAAATCTCTTCCATATGGATTAAACCATATATTATAGCCTGTATTCGTAACCAGATCTGCATGAGCCGCACTCTGCCAGGCGGTTTCATCCATTTTACCATCAATTTTTATTGCTCCAGAGTCAACCTTTGGTACCATTATTTCAGGGGGAGTATATTCCTGACCGAACGTTCCCGGAACAAAAAAAGTGAACACAAAGAACAATAAGAGTAGATTGAGTTTGCGCATATAACCTCCTCGGTTTTTATTTATTAAATAATTGAGGTCTTCGATTTACTGCAATGATTAATTAAAGATTGCATAAATTCAAGAGCCCTCATTATCCTTAATTATTACTTAAGAATTCCTTTAATTTCATTATTCGATTACTCGATTTAAGTTAATTATAAAGAATAACGTAATGTTATAGATGGGATATACGAATCTGCATTATATTTACCGCTAAATTTCGAAGGGACATTACGTGAGACATCCTTCGAAATTCCAAATGAATAAACCAATCCTGCATCTAAGGTATATTCACCACTTATAATACCTATCCCAAGAGATAAGGAATGATTATTCACACCGGGCATTAAGAACGAATAAGTTGAATTTGAATTCGGCATCTGGCTGAACCTATATCCTGCCCGTAAATATGTATCTTCATCAGCCATGTATTCGATCCCCACACCGAAATCAAAAGTATTATTATAGGCAAGTTCAATTTTATTTCCTTGAATTCCGGAAATAGAATCAACATGTGATAATTCGTTTTGCCAAATTTGATCCCCATATTTTAGATTAATATTGTTTTGAATACTTCCCCATAGATTGTATTGGGCATCTATATTTATTTTTAAACCGGGTTCAAGCTGGTATAATATTCCCGCACCGATAGACCATGGCATCTGGAATGTTGACGAAACATTTGTTTGATAGGAAGCTGAATCAGTATCTTGAAACATTTTACTATTTGCCGTACCTGAAAGATTAGCTTTATAACTGCTTTTTAGAGCAATACCAATTCTAAATTCTTGAGAAAGATCTGCTATTGCTCCAAAGTTAAATCCATAAGTCCATACTTTCTGATTAACATTAAACTGATAAGCCTCCAGATCACTGCTTGAAGAAACTTTCAAATTAGCTTGAGGGAAAGCAGAATTTAATTCGACTTTATAGATATCTAAAGTTGCTCCGAAAGAAAAATTTCCAAACCGGAAAGCAGCTGAAGGCGAGATTGCATCAACATGAAAATTATTATTCATATCGAAAGCAAGAATTGTCGAATTATCTGAGGCAAGTTTTGCAAAAGGCCAATTGACTGAGTAGTCTATAATCCTCCCATAAGAAATTGCGGCAGTAAATAAAGGAGAAACATTCCAATATCCTCCTCCACCAAAGCTTAAAGCATCATGTCTAAATGAACGATATAAACCTAAATCAGGGCTATTGAATTCTTGCAAACCCAGTCTATCTAATATGGTTGCCTGAAGACTCATACCTTTTAGTAAAGAAAAACCTGCAGGGTTTGTCAAAGAACATGATAAATTGTCATTACCGGCAAAGTATAAGCCATTCAATGAAAGTGTTTTAGCACCAAAGAACGGGGAATAGTCTATTCCTCCTGCTATAACATTTAATTGCGAATAAGAAATAAAAACATAAAATATTAAAACCCATTTTAATTTCATTTAGAGCTCCGTCTTATGGAAATAGTTCAGATCAATATGTTTGAAATGTTATATAAGCATAACCCTTGGCAAATCTTAAACGGGTAACTCCATCCCAATTTTTGTTTGCTATCCATAAATAATAGTTTTTCCCTCTTTCAAGTCCGTTTTCCGGATATTCGTTAAATACATAAGTACTTGAGAAAGACTGACCGGCCTGAACCGGAGATTTTATAATGTCATCCTTTCCATAAATAGGAGTACCGGCGCTATCCTTTAAAGAATAAACTTCCCAAACAACGTTTGTCGAACTATACTCCTGTCCTACAACAATACCTAAAGCGGCAATTGAAGAATCAGGGGCATCAGGATCAACAATAGACCATTTTATAATAGGTGAGTTACTGTTTGTTGTCTGGATTTTAATCGTGGCTAAAGTACCAAAACCAGTTATATTCTTAATATTTACCCATTTATCAATATTAATATTCTCAATTGCTGCATAATGTGAAGAAATAATTACCGTATCATTTCTCTGTTCAGATACTTGTGCGTTTTTAGAGGAATCAATAACAATATTCATGTCTGACAAAGATGATATATTGTTCCATGCATCCTCCTTCATTACCCAAAATGTATAGGATTTATCTTCCGAAAGGCTGTCAAGTTTTTTACCCTGGTACCGGGTTGTAAGATCAGAAGCGCCGGAAGGCAATGCTCCGAATTTTACAGGATACTGAATTGCATTTCCGGGTTGGTAAATCAGCCAAACAAGAGTTGAATCCAATGCTGCTCTGCTTCCTTGATTAATTCCAAGGACCGTTATATAACCCCCCAGCCATGTAACTTTCGGCAAGTAGGTATTCTGCTCAATATTAATTGATGACACATCGGGCGACCCTGTATAAGGTGCGAGTGAATCGCTAACTTCATTACATGAATAAAATAAACCAGCAGTAATAAGAGCATATATACTAAGAAACAGTAAATGATCTTTAATTTTTATTTTCATATAACCGTTACCCTTTATTTAAAGGCTCTACTATAAACGGGAAACCTTTACTTATTTTGATATTAATTCTTTCCAATTTGAATTTTGAGTTTCATCTTCTTTAGTAGAATTTAGAAGTGAAAACCTTCCATCATCTGTTAAATCTCCAAAATCAAACTCGTAATTTTTTTTTTGATGATAGTACCATATTTCATATGGATGGACATTAGGTTCGGAATAGTGCCTATTAATCTCATCAGGTACACCATATTTAATAAATATTCTGCCGCGATCAGTATTCCAGCCTTCTGTTTTTCCCCAGCCAAAGTGTTCATTTACATAAGCATATCTTTTTTGAATATTCTCCAGATACTCATTCTCGCTAGAACCTGGAGAAGGATCTTTATCTTTCCAGAAATTAATTAAATACTGAGCTTTCCCTGAAAAGTTCAAAGATTCATATAAATTATACTGTTGAGGTGTAGTTATATATTTTAAATAGTGGGAAGCAGTTTCAGCATCAGCATATGATAATGCCGATTTATTTTTTAAATAATCCAGTTGAATAACCTCAAATTGTCTTGAAAAACTGATCCGCTGATTAGAAAGTGAATCAACTACAACAGTCCCAAAATTATAAACTCCTGAAGGAAGTGCCGCTACGTTTATTCCATGTAGTAGGCTTGTATTTGCAGAGGTTTTTTTTATTTCCATAGAAGGCAAAGCCTTAACAACTTTTTTATCAGAATTTGATATTGAATAAGTAATTTTTAATTCACCTTTGCCGGTATCAGGAATGTTATAAAGTTCATAGTATACATATAATAAAGGATTTAATATTCCGTACCGCCTTGAAGGATTCGGAAAAATAGAATGATTCCCTTTAACAAACTCCTTGTTTGAGATATCATTATTAAATCTTGAAACAAATTCAATCTGGCTTGAGCTAAATGATTTATTATTTGGTTCATTGACAGAGAGATCAAAAATTGCTTTATCTTCTTTACTGCTATTACTATCTGAAATCATTACAGTAACATAATAACTGCCCGGACTCAATTCTTCTCCCCATTGATCAATAATTGCCAGATCATTGAAGCTAATTGAATCTTTTCTGATTGATGCTTCGGTAGTCCATTTTTTTTCAGAAACTAAATTTCCGGAATTATCTTTTATTTCCGCATCGACATTGAAGACATTAAGCTTTTTATTTTCATTTGAAATTTGAAAAAGCTGATCTGCATATACCATTAAATAAAACTCCTCGTATATCTTACCATTTTTACCGGCAAATGCAGAATGATCAACGTAAAATTTAATATTACCATTGCTTACAGCAGGAATATCGGTTCCATGAGGCTGTGCGTTTATGCTTAAGGAGAAGATTGCAATAAAAAGTAAACCTAATTCTAAAGAATGACTGAATGGCTGAATGATAGAATGTTTGGACATCCTTAAATATTCAATCCCCTTTCTCTCATTTCCTATTTTCCATTTTCCATTTCCCATTTTACATCTATTCCTTTATTCCGCTCAAAGTAATACCCTGTATAAAGTATTTCTGGGCAAAAAAGAAAACGATTAAAATAGGAAGAACAGCAGTAACAGATCCTGCCATTAACAAATCCCATTGAGTTAAATACCTGTCACGGAAAATGGAAAGACCGAGCTGTACTGTTCTCATATTTTCAGAATTAATTACAATCAAAGCCCAGATAAAATCATTAAATGCTCCCATGAAAGTAAAAATGGACAGTGTAGCAAGAGCAGGCTTTGAAAGAGGTATAATGATTTTTCTTAGTACTCCAAATTTAGTGGCACCATCTATATAGGCTGCTTCTTCTAGTTCTTTAGGAATGCTCATGAAAAACTGTCTTAATAGGAAAGTTCCGAATGCAGATGCCAGACCAGGAACAATAAGCGCCTGATATGAATCAACCCATCCAAGCCAGTAAAGAACCATGAAACTCGGGATCATTGTTACATTATATGGTATCATCATTGTCCCTAAAAAAAGGACAAATAATACATTCCTTCCCTTAAATTTTAATCTGCTAAATGCAAAAGCAGCCATAGAGCATGTGATTAATTGACCTATTGTTACAGTAACAGCAACAAAGATACTGTTCAAATAGTATCTCCCGAAAGGCGCAGCTTCGAATGCTTTTATATAATTGTCAAAATGAAATTCAGATGGAAGCCATTTAGGCGGATAAATAAATATTTCATTTAAACTCTTAACTGAAGTTAAAATCATCCAGATAAACGGAAGTATGGTTGCTGCTGCAAGAATGTATATTACCAGATGTAAAGAAAAACTCTTCCCTAATTTGAAGATACTAATCTTTTTATTCCTTTTTGCAGGAATCATATTGCACCGTAAACTTTACTTTTCATGTATTTTATCTGTAAGAGAGTTAGAACGAAAAGAATGGCAAACATTATATAAGAAACAGCAGAGGCATAACCCATCTCAAAAAATTTGAACGCATATTCATATATATAGAATACAAGTACTTTGGTAGTACCGAGAGGACCGCCTGAGGTTAATACATATACAAGATCAAATACCTGGAATGAACTAATCATTGACATAATCAATATAAAGAATGTAGTAGGAGCAAGGAGAGGCACTGTTATTTTCCAGAATTTTGCCCAGCCCCCTGCTCCGTCAATTTGAGCTGCTTCATAATAATTATCCGGAATAGCCTGCAGCCCTGCAGAAAATAATACCATGTTGATCCCAAAGGTTTTCCATACACCCATTATAATCAATGCGAACATTGCTGCAGAGGGATCATTCAGCCAGTTAATGGCGTTGATTCCGAAAAATCCTAGGAAATAATTGATAAGTCCGAAATTAGGATCGTAAAGCCAACGCCAGATTACAGCGGCAGCAACTGGTGAAATAACAACGGGAGCGAAAAAAGCAGTTCTTAATAGTTTCTTCCCGATGATTTTCTTATTAAGAACATATGCTATCATAAGCGAAAAAACCATATTAAGAGGTATTGTTCCTAATGTATAAACTGCTGTATTTTTGAGTACCAGCCAAAAGTCAGGGTTCTCGAACATTCTAATGTAATTATCAAGTCCAACGAAAGTACTTTTACCGCTGAACATATTCCATTTTTGAAAACTCAGGTAAAATGAAAAGAACACAGGAAAAAGGATAAAAGCAGAAACGATAACTAAGGTTGGTGAAAGAAAGAAGAAAGCAGCTAAACCTTCATTCTTTTTTCCGCCGATCTTTAAGTTCCCTTTTCCCGGTTTGAATTTATTCATACCTTTTGTAAAAGTATTCCCGGTGATTACTTCACTCATTTTGATGCTGGTTTCCTCGAATTGATAGCCCTGTTGGATTTTTCTGCCGAAATATTCAGAGCTTGCGCCGGATCTATATGTCCGGCTATAGCCTGTTCTATTGCTTCACCTATATTCCTGGTAACCATTAGCCCGCCATAATCAATCATGCGCTGGGCTTGAGCAACTTCCATCTGATCAACAAATACTTTATAGTTTGGGTGTTCGGTTAAATATTTTTTAAATTCCGGAACATCATTGGAGGAATGGCGTACTGGAAGATAACCCGATTTCATCGCCCAATAGGCCTGAATTTCGGGACTTATAATCCATTTTATAAATTCCCAGGCCTCATCCGGATGCTGGCTTTGTTTGAAAACCGCTAAATATTCACCTCCAACTATCGTGGCTTTTTTAGCCGGACCGGCAGGTAAAGGAGCGAATGCCCAGTCAAGGTTTTTTAATAGATCTTTGAATCGGGGAAGGTCCCATGGACCATCCATGGTCATAGCTAAACGGCCGGAAGCAAAGGCTACATCAAAATCAGTTGTAAATGTATTTAGCTTTAACTCATCGTATATGTCCCGCCATAACATAAGTGCTTTAACCCCTGCTTCACTATTATATGTAATGTGAGATTGATCTTCGGAAATAACATATCCTCCTGCCTGCCAGAGATAAGGCAGCCATTGCCATACCATCCAGCCGCCGTAAGGTCCTGCAGCAGGAAAAACAGGAAGGAAAAGTCCCGTTTGATCATTTACTCCATCATGATTTTTATCTATTGTTAGCCTACTAGCGAAATCATGAAGTTCTTCCCATGTTTGTGGAGGTTTGTTAGGATCAAGACCTGCCTGTCTGAACATTTCTTTATTATAAAGCAGCGCCAGATTAGTAGCCTCCATTGGCATACTATATAAAGTACCCCTCCAGGAAGCATATTTTAAAAGAGCCGGGTAGATATCATTAATATCTTTTTCGGATATACCATTTTTTCCTTTTATGAAATGTTCCATTTTATAGATTGCATCGGCATTAACAAGATCCTCCATATAGTCAGAATGCAGCCAGGAAATATCAGGAGCTGTTTTGCTTTGAATAGAGGTTACTAATTTCTGAATTAAAGCATCGCCGGTAGGGATATATTGAGCATCAATAATGATATTAGGGTGCTCTTTCTCGAAACGATTAATTAAATCATTTAATGCAGGTACACTTGATGAAACAAAACTATGCCAGAATTTTATGGTAATTTTTGAACCATCTTCATTTTTCTTCTCACTACAGCTAAGATTAAATATTGAAAGAATGGTAATTGCAAGGAGAAGAAGAAGTATTTTAATTTTTTGCAAATTTTCCCTCATTTTTTTTGAATTGAGCGCAGTTCCTGATCGTCACTCCCATAAGTGTTTAAAAAATAAACAGAACAGAAGTTAATGCAATCGATTGTGCAAATAAATTAAAGTTATTTATCCAATAAAAGATAAAAACTCTTTATACAATAGCTTTTACATCGAGACTATATCTTTTAGAAACCGAATCTCTTAAAATTAAACTAGTTGGTAAGAATATTCCTTTATGCTCAATAATAGTATTTGATTCAATTTGATCCATTAGAATTTTAGTTGCTATTTGTCCAATTTGAGCACTTTGCTGCGCTACAGTTGTCATTGGAGTCGCTAAGAATCTTGAATATGGCTGATCATCAAACGAAATCATTGAAATATCGTCAGGTATTTTTAAACCCTCTTCAGTAATTGCTCTGATTGCCCCGAGAGATATAAGATTACTGACAGCAAATATTGCTGTTGGGATTTCTTTGTTTTTAAGGAGCAGTTTTGTTTCAATATAACCATTTTCTTCACCAAAACTGTCTCCTACAATGAGGGATTGGTCTATAGGAAGATCATTATTCTTATGTGCATCTATATATCCTTTTACTCTGTCATTATTAGGTGAAGTTTTTCTTAAACCCTGTATGCATGCTATTCTTTTATGTCCGTATTCAATTAAAAGGCTGACAGCTTCAAGAGCGCCTTTATAATTATCAGAAGTAACAAAGGGGAAATCCAATTCCGGGAAATAACGATCTAACAGCACAACCGGGATTTTTCTTCTGGAGAGTTCAAGCAAATGTTGTACTTCGATTCCTACCGGTGAAATGATTAATCCATCAACCTTCCTGTTTAGCATAAGCTGCAGAAGAGATATTTCTAATTCTGTATTTTCTTCACTATCGCATAAAAGGATAGAATATCCTGACTTCCTTGCGAATTTTTCTACACTTTTTGCAATGCTTGAAAAAAATGGGTTAGAAATATCAGGGATTATATAACCAATTGTATGGGATTTCTGTAGTCTTAATCCTCTTGCCAGTTGATTTGGCGAATAATTTAGTTCCTTCGCAGCAATGAGGATTCTTTTTCTTGTTTCTTTACTAATACGGTAGGTATCGGATTTACCATTTAATACTCTCGAAACTGTAGTTACAGAAACATTTAAATGGTCAGCAATACTTTTTAAAGTAATATTTATATTTTTCACAATAAGAAGAAGATTTACAATAAAATGCACAAACGTTTGTTCTGAACTTATCTATTTCAGACTATTATGTCAAATTAATTTTCAAAAATCTGAATTTAATTTATTTTCGACGAAAATAATTAATTCGATGTGCACCAACGATTGTGGATTTGTGTAACGCGAAACTCCGTTTCGCAAAAAGGTATTAAAACGATGGAGTTCTAAATGATAAGTATTTGAAATGTATGTGGAGCGAACCTGAAGCGTATGTGGAACGTATGTGAATCTTATTTGACTACCTGATATTAATAAATAACCATATGATGGAATGATTTAGTAAATGTTTTTTTGCGAAACGGAGTTTTTTGCGAAACAGAGTTTCGCATTACAAGAATTAAAGAAATGCATCTAGTGAGTGTGTGACCCAAAATTACTTTCGGGTCACACTTATTAGTATTTCACGAATAATTAGAATTTAAATTGCCAGCCTACTAGTATGGCGTAGCTATTTGCCTGGAATGAATTGGCACCAGTTATATCCGCTTCTCTTTGAACAAAATAATAAACCAGCTCTCCAAATAATCCTCCCTTATCACTAAAGTTAATTTCTACTCCGCCGCCGATATTTACACCCACGGCACCTTTAACATTTAATGTCGAATCATGCAGCTGGTAACCTACCTGTGATGCAAGCTGCTTAAATTGATCGGTCCAGTTAATGTCAACGTTACCGCTGATTAAACCTGCTCCAACTTTTGCGTATGGGACAATAGGACCGGGTAAAAGTCTTGCTTTTACAAAAACACCTGCATATAACTGGTGTACCTTTAATTCTGCTACCTGAATATTTTGGTTGCCTAAATTAGCACTTACATCAAATGTAAAAGGAGCAGCGGCATAATTTACTTCTGCCCCGAATGTTAAAAGAAACGGTAAACTAAACGATAATTGAGCTCCTACCGGAATATATTGAGCCTGTGAAAAGTCGGCCTGGCTTGCAAGTGAATTGCCGAATAGATCTTTATCAAAAGAAGATCTGCCGACACCAGTATATAGTGAAAGAGATACTTGTGCTTCAGCATTAAGGACTATAAGAAAAAAAATAATCGTTGTAAAAAGTACCTTCTTCATTAGACCCTCCTAAATGATTTTAATTGGATTAAAAGAAAATAAGGAAAAAAATCTATTAAAGTCCAAAAAATTTCTTGAGTAAGAGCACTTCATCAAAGCTAATTTCGTTCTTTTAATTCAAAACTTAAATTTTAACGTTCTGCATGACACCGGAGATGTTTGAAATACTATTTACCGGGATTTCATTTTTTCTTCCGCATCTTGGGCAGGTAATGCTTTTCTCATGATAATTGGGTGGAACTTTCATTTTTAATCCGCAAGTACAAACTATAAATGCATAATTATTAACAGACATCATTAAATCACCAAGTGTTCTTTTTTCTTTTGTCTTATCTGTAATTTCCGGAGATACTGAAGGATTTCTAATGCCGATAGCAGTATGGTCGGCTAAGGCAGTATTAGGCATAAGATGTAGAGTTTTTCCCTTTTACCAAATTAAATGCATTTTGATAATTAACGTAATTTACCCCGCCTGCCATACTTCTTAAAATTTTAATTCTTTCGGACGTAGGAGGATGGGTACTCGTTAAATCTGAAAGCTTCATCCCCTTCCGTTTCAAAGGATTGACGATATACATAGGTGCGGTTACTTTATTGGCAGTTTTCAAATCAAGGTCTGTTGAAGAGATTTTTTCCAGAGGCGGAAGCTAAACCTTCCGGGTAGCGGGTAAGCCTTGCACCATTTGCATCTGCAAGATATTCACGGCGTCTGGATATTGCAAAGTAAAGCAGCTGAGCTGCAATCGGAGCCAGAATTGCCAGTATTATTGCTGCAATCATCATTACCAATTGAGCCTGTCCTCCTCCTGAAGATGATTTGGACCGGTAGCGAGCCGACGAACCGCCGGAGAACCATAATCCCTTCAAAAATACTTCCGATATTAATACAATACAGCCAAGCATAATTCCCGCAAAAGTCATCACTAATATATCCCTGTTGGCTATATGGGACATTTCATGTGCAATAACACCTTGAAGTTCATCACGGTTTAATTTTGCAAGCAATCCCGCAGTGACAGTAATTGCACTGTTTTCGGGTTTTGTACCTGTAGCAAAAGCATTTGGAGCAGCATCATTAATTATAAAAATCTTAGGCATTTTAGGAAGATTAGATGCAATTTTCATCTCTTCAACAATATTAAATAACTGCTGATGAACTTCAGGTGTCACCTCTTTTGCATTGCTGACAGAAAGCAAAATAGAGCTTCCGGCGGTATAGGAGATAATTGATAAAATAAACCAAATGAATAATGCAAAAATTACCCCAAAAATTCCCCCCGCCTTCAGGGATGAAAGAACTGCCTATAAAGTATCCCAGCAAAATAAGTGCAACACCCATGGCAGTAAATAAAACCATTGTCTTTCGTTTATTCGACTGAATTATTTCCCACATATCCTATTGAAATAAATATTTAATAAAAATTAAGTGAAACTTACTTTGGGTACTTCCCTATCGGCTTTATCTTCAACCTGGAAAAAGGCTTCATCCTTAAAATTAAACATCCCTGCCATCATATTTGCCGGGAAAGATTGAATTTTATTATTATAGAAAAGTACCTGGTCATTATAATTTTGACGTGAAAAAGAGATTTTATTCTCTGTGGATGTTAATTCCTCTTGAAGAGATAAAAAATTCTGGTTTGCTTTAAGGTCAGGATAATTCTCAACGACCAGGAAAAACTTGCTCATAGCTCCGCTGAGTTCACCTTCGGCTTGTGCACGTTCTTTAACTCCTGTGGCATTCATTGCCTGGCTTCGTGCATTAGTTATATTCTGCAGAGTTTCACGCTCATGTGTCATATAACCTTTAACAGTTTCGATTAAATTTGGTATTAAGTCATGTCTCCTTTTCAACTGGACATCAATCTGCGACCATGCATTTCTCACCTGATTCCTTAATCTAATCAGAGAATTATACATGGATATAGTGAAAAGTACAGCCAAAACGATTATAATTAAAATGATAATTATTGCTGTCATTTATATTCTCCCGGATTAATTATTAAATTTATGATCGAACATATCTTTAATTAAAGTTAAAATCTTATCTTCTTTATCCAGACCTCCGGTTTCAAAGAGCTCCAGAAGTTCACCTTTATCGAACCACAATCCATGATTGTATTTGCACCTGTCAATTAATATTTTCGTTCCCTTTCCACAAAGTACTTTCTCCATTTTCTTCCCGCAAATAGGGCATTTTATCTTTTTCTCAGCATTATTATTATCAACTAATAAGGAAGCCAATAGTTCATCTTTGTGCAATGAATTTTCGAGTAAAACCTCCAGTTCACCCCCGTCCAGCCATATTCCTTCGCAATTTATGCAGTGATCAATTTCAACATTGTTAAGTTCAAGTATGATAAGAGGATGATTACAAACGGGGCAATTCATGATGAGTACACTTTTTGTAATAATTTAATATTTAAAAAATAGTCAAAATTTTACCAAAAGAATACCTAGAGTAGTATTGGGTCTTGAGATATGAGTATTGAGATTGAAAAATATCAGATATCGTAGTTGGATTTAACGGCTGAAAGTCGGAAAAATAGGACTACCTCTACTCTGAAACCGTTTTAAAACCGTTTTGAAATCGATTTGAAACCGTTTTAAAACCGGATGATCTTCTGTTTTGATAGCTTAAGGGAGATAGAATACTACAAGAAGCAAAGTAGTCTATGAACTAGAACTCTGTTGGCTAAAGAGCTATCACATAATTCAGTGAATTGCCATTCCCGCGAAAGTGGGAATCAAATGAGGATTTAATTTTAGAAGAAAATAGATTCCTATTTTTTACAGTGATGACAAAAAAATTGTGCAGTAGGCTCTAAAGCCAACGTCAATTGTATTGACCATTATTTAAAGCAATAATCCTATGCTGCTTTTTTAGGATCTTTGGGACTTATATTTTGATTTACTCTAAACAGATTATCCGGATCATATTTTTGCTTCAAATTAGCCAGACGTTCATAATTTTCTTTGTATGTAGCTTTTATACGTTCATCACCTTCATCGTGCATAAGGAAATTGACATAAGAACCTCCGGCAGAAAAAGGATGAATAGCGTTATAATAATCTTGTGCCCATTTTGTAATAATATCTTTATTTGAAGGATCCGGGTCTACTCCGCAGATCACAACAGCCCAGGTTGCATCTCTGTAACCCCATGCTGTATCTTTATTATCGCGTCTTCCGGCAGCCCCATTTACAGGATACATATGCATTAACGAAAGCATAGTTGGCAGTTCTTTAGCATATTTAATATGCGAATCAATTACCTGATCCGGTAATTCATTAAAGAAATCTGCTTTCCAATACCACTGCATACCTGACGGTAATAGGGGATCAAACATACTCTGCAGCATCGGATGCGGCATATTACCTAAAAATTCAAAATCAGGTTTTTGTTCTCTGATTGGTGCGAATACTTCATCAGCTCTTTCTACAGGACCAGTATAACACCATACTATTCCGCCCATTCTTTTTAAATGTAAATCTTTGGGAAACGGATCGCCGGGAGGTACCATTAAATATGCAAAGAATCCATTTATATCTTCATCAGCATTTTTAATAAAATCCCTATACCATTTCATTACTCCGGCTGCTCTATCTAATTCCCAAAGAGTTATCCCTGCAAATACGCTACTCAATTTATTTAATTTGAAAAGAAAGGAAGTAACAATTCCGAAATTGCCTCCGCCTCCCCGAATAGCCCAAAACAAATCCCGGTTAGTATCCTTGTTGGCTTTAACCATTTTACCGCTTGCTAAGACTACATCGGCTTCCAATAAATTATCAATAGTTAAACCAAATTTACGGGAAAGATGACCTATCCCACCTCCTAAAGTTAAACCTCCAACACCTGTAGTTGATATAACACCGCTTGGTGTAACGAAACCGAACCCATTGGTTGCATGATCAACATCGCCCCATGTGCAGCCACCACCTACGCGTACAGTTTCTTGTTCAGGATCCACATGAGTATATTTTATTTTTGAAAGATCTATAACTAAACCATCATCACAAACCCCTAATCCCCCTGCATTATGCGCCCCGCCTCTTACAGCTACTAAAAGCTTATTCTCCCGCCCGAAATTAACTGCACTAATTACATCGGCAGTATCGGCGCATTTTGCAATTATTTGCGGACGGCGATTAATCATCCCATTGTAGACTCTTCTTGAAGATTCATATTGCTCATCCCCTGCCAATATAATATCTCCTCTGAACATTGACTTGAAGTTATTGACGGCTAATTCTTCAATCATTGTAACCTCCTGAATTAAAAATTAGTTAATTAAAATAATTAGGATTGCCATTTTAAAAAAGAACTAATGAGGAGAAGGAATGAACTTTCCAGGATAGAGATTATTTATCAAATCTGTTTTAGCCTATTCAATTAAATAAATCTCCCTGCGTCCGCCATCTAGAAGATCCATATAACCTTCCATTATCTTTCCAACTTCCGGTTCTGAAGTTCCTCCCCTTATCTCTTTTGCAAAAACTGCAAGATCTTCAACCTCGGATTCCATAACAACTGTCCAGTAAGTTGTTGCGATATCAGTCATTATTTTATACTTTCCCATCCCCTGTTTTTCAAAATAAGGGGCAGCCTGCTTGAATTTTTTTACCAGCTCTTTGGCTTTCCCTGGTTTGGCATTAAAGACTTCTCTAATCAAATACATAACTCCTCCGTTATTAATTATTATTAATTATAGAACCTGTATGATATAAATCTGTAAAAATTTAGGATAAAAAGTCAGCTTTAATTCTCAGGGAAATAATGAACTGAAGTACAAGAGAATAAGGAATAGACAGGCAATTTTAGTTAATGAATAAGTTACTGTCAAGAAAAAATAAGATTAAAATGTGAGCTGTTACCTTTTATCACAGATAACTTTTTTTTGTAGGATATCAATTCCAAATTTATCAAATTAGTTATTTTTAATTTCATTAAGAATATTACTGCTATTTTATATTATCTATAATGATATCACACCTTCATTATTCAAAATTCTTTATTGGCGGCTCTCATAAAATGACATATTATTTTTAGATAAATATCCTATATCTCAAAGGGAATAGGCTTAAAATAATCTTTTAAAATTAATTAAAAGAGATTAGATTATACCCGCCGATAATTTTCGATTTTTATCGGGTTTTTTAATTGAAAATGATTTAAACTTTTATCTATTTCCGATTGTCAAATCATTTTAATATTATAAATATCGTTTTGTTTTCAGTCATTCCTAAAAGGAAGATTATTCCCTTAAAAGAGATAAATTTATGCTTAAGAACAGAAAGAATGCAATAATAGTATCATGTATTGCGTTATTATTAATCATTTTTGTAGTTGTAAAATTTAAAAGTGCAGATGCTCCTGAAAGAAGGGCTTCTATTCCCACTGTAGTTTCCGGCAATTTGCAAAAGGGGGAGATAGTAAAAAGTGAATCTTTAACGGGAGATATTTTGCCTATACAACAGGCAAACATTTTTACCAAGGTGAACGGCAATATTGAAAAGATATATTCTGATATTGGTGATCATGTTATACAAAACCAGGTGTTAGCTTTAATAGATACAACTATATACTCACAAAGCATGAAGCAGTCAAAAGCTAACTACATGCAGGCGCTTGCTAATCTGGAAAATGCTAAGCTTATATTCGACAGGAACAAAAAGTTACTTGAACAAAATTTAATTGCAAAACAGGACCTGGATAATGCGAAAACTTCGCTTGATGTAGCTTCAGCACAAAAGGAAGCATCATATGCAGCTTATACTAATGCTTTAACTCAATTGAGCTACTGTAAAATTACAGCACCATTCAGCGGTTATATTACTAAAAGATTATTTGATCCGGGCACTTATGTTTCTGCATCGAGCAATAACCAGGGAGCAACCTTATTTATTTTAATGAATGTAGATCGGCTAAAGTCAATCGTTAATATCCCCGAAAAGGATATTCCTTTATTAAAAAATATCAATAGTATAGAAGTAATACCGGATGCATTGCCCGGTAAAATTTTTAAAGCAGAACTCAAAAAAATAAGTCAGGCTGTAGATATAAATACAAGGACAATGGCTGTTGAAATAGATATAGAAAATCCCGGAAAAGTTCTCAAACCAGGAATGTTTGCAACAATCAATTTGATTCTTGAGAAGAAAGAAAATTCTAATTTTCTTCCAAACCAGGTAGTCATGAATGATGAAAAGGGGGATTATGTATATCTTCTAAATCCTGACAGCACTGCGGCAAAAAAATATATACAACTGGGTATTCAGCAGGATAATAAATATGAGGTATTATCCGGACTAAAACAATCCGATAAAATTGTATTTGTAGGTCAGGAATTAATTAAAGACAAAATGAAAGTTAGAATAGCAAAATAATATATGTGGTTAACAAGACTTGCCTTAAAATATCCTATCACAACTCTTATGGCTGTATTAGCCATTTTAGTATTAGGATTTGTATCGTTTATGCAGCTTCCGGTAGATATGCTGCCGAATATTCAAATTCCCGTTGTAAGTATAATTACTTTCAACAGCGGAGCCGGCCCGGCAGATATGGAACAGACAGTTACGGTTCCAATTGAAAGAGCCGTAAGTTCCACAAACGATGTTGATTATGTTCAGTCTTCCACAAGGGAAGGAGTATGCCAGGTTAGGGTTAATTTTAACTGGGATGCAAGCACGGATGTCGGTTTGATAGATGTTATTCAAAAAGTTAACAGGGTAATGAACCTCCTCCCCACCTCAGCTTCACAGCCTTTGGTGCTTAGATTTGATATTACAAATGTACCTGTCTGCACAGTCGCTCTGAGCGGCAATCTTGATCAAAGAGCGATGTATGATCTGGCTTATAATGTAATTGAACCCCAGCTGGAACATATTCCGGGTGTAGCCTATGCACAGGTAGTTGGTGGTCAAATACGGGAAATTCATATTAAAGTGGATAGAAACAGGCTTGAAGCCTTGAATGTAGCACTGAATGAAGTATCACAGGCAATTTCCTCTTCCAATCTAATTGTCCCTTCCGGCGATCTCAAATCCGGTGTTTTCGATTATTCATTAAAAACAGAAAGCCAGTTTAATATTGTTGAACCGATTGGAAATGTAGTTATAAAAAATACAAATGGTGTCGCCGATTAGAATTAGAGATGTAGCTTATGTTGAGGATTCTTTCCAGGAACAAACTGAGATAGTAAGAAATAATGGAAAATCGGGAGTAATTCTACGGGTTCAAAAAACCTCCGGTGCAAATACAGTAGAGGTAGTAAAAGCAGTTGTATATGCTTTAACTCATTTAAGAGATGTACCTGAATCGGTTAAAGCTTCTCTTGGTTTAGACCAGAGCCTTTATATCAGTCAATCCATAAACGGATTAAAGCAGGAAGCCATACTCGGTGCATTGCTTGCTGTACTTGTTATACTTTTATTTTTAAGAAATTCCAAAAGCGCATTAATTATTTTTCTGGCAATCCCACTTTCCATACTGGTTACATTTATATTCTTCCGGTTCAGCAGTACGACATTAAATATAATGACATTCGGGGGCCTGGCGCTGGGAATCGGCAGATTAGTAGATGATTCAATTGTTGAGCTTGAAGCAATCTCAAGACATTACGGAACTATGAAACAGCAGAAAGTTAGCAAAATACAAGCTACACTTGATGCTGCGCTTGAAGTTGCTTCACCGATTTTTATATCCACACTGACAACAGTAATTGTATTTCTGCCTGTAATATTTTTAACTGGTATAGCAAAACTCTTATTTATTCCTCTTGTAATTACAATTACAGTAGCTTTATTTGCATCATTCTTTGTTTCCAGAACAGTCACGCCTTTAATGTGCCTCAAATATTTACACGCCGAAAGAGAAGCAGATCCGAATTCTAAAAAGCTTTCACATAGAATTCAGATAAAAGCAAAGAACCTTCTGGATAAAATAGATAATCAATATCAAAAAATTCTAACCTACTCGCTCAATCATAGGAAATTTATAATACTGGTAGTAGTCGGGTTTGCTTTAATATCTGCACTTTTATTCAAATTTGTAGGAACAGAATTCTTCCCGGATTCGGATGAAAGTCAGTTTAGTATTTCAGTAAGACTGCCTGTAGGAACAAGGATTGAAGAGACAATAAAATTTGTAGAGCAAATTGAAAGTATTGTAAAAAAGAATGTACCTGAACTTCAGACGATAATTTCTGATATTGGAGTTCCTTCCGCGCGAAGCGGTAGTTTATTTGGGCGTAACAGCGGAGGCCATTCGGCTAATATCAGCATTTCTGTTATTCCTCCCGGTGAAAGAGACAGATCGGTTTTTGAAATAATAAAATCTCTACGTCCAAAATTAATGGGATTACCGGGTGCACAAATTTTTATAAATCCGGGGGGTTTCCTAAGGTTTTTACTTAACTTCGGCTCAAATGCTCCTATTGATGTAATTATCAGCGGAAATGATTTTGATAAGGCAAATATGCTTTCCCAGCAGATTTCTGCTGCAGTTAAATCTGTTCCCGGAACAGCAGATGTACAAATCAGCCGGGAACTAAATCTTCCTGAATTAAGGATTAAAATAGATAGGGAAAAAGCCGGTTCAATGGGTATTAATGTTCAACAGATTTCCAGCACTATTACTACGGCAATCAGCGGAACAGTAGCTTCGGTTTTTACAGATCCTGCTTCCGGAAACCAGTACAATATGCTGGTTAGATTATCTGAAGATTATAGGAATAAAATAGAAGATATTGAAAATTTAACGGTTAAAAATACTAACGGAAATCTTATTAAATTGGGAGATATAGTAAATGTAGAACTTGCAAAATCCCCAATTCAGATTGACCGCAGATACCAGCAGAGAATAGTTGAAGTAACAGGAAATGTTGCAGGGAGGGATCTTGGCAGTGTTTCAAAAGATATTTCTGCCAGGCTTGCAAATATAAGAGTTCCCCCGGGATTTCAAGTTCAGATGAGCGGAAATATTGAACAACAGAACAAAACTTTCAGCGATCTTGGACTTGCACTCTTACTAGCAATAATTCTTGTTTATATGGTTATGGCTTCCCAGTTCCAATCACTAATCGATCCTTTTATTATCATGTTTACAGTACCATTAGGAATGGTTGGTGTTATATGGGCTTTATTCTTAACTGATACAACATTATCGGTTACATCTTTTGAAGGGGTAATAGTGATGATTGGAATAGTAGTTTCAAACGGTATATTGCTTGTTGATTATACAAATAAACTTAGGAAATCAGGGCTGGAACTTCATGATGCGGTTATAAAAGCAGGCAGGACAAGATTAAGACCAATACTAATGACTACCCTGGCTACCGTTTTAGGATTAATCCCTCTCGCTATTGGTTTCGGAGGAGAAACTTCCCAATCTCCACTTGCCATTGCAGTAATAGGAGGTCTTACAGTATCTACTTTCCTTACTCTACTTTTTGTTCCTACTTTATATACAATTTTCGAAGAAAGATTTAGATCGAAAATGCTGAAGGAAGAAGATAATGTATAAAAGAATTCTCAAAATTAGCTTAATAGCTTTTATCTTTTATCATATTACTTTTGCTCAGGATTCACTGACTATTGATCAATGTATTGAATTAGCCTTAAAAAATAATCCTCAAATGAAACTGGCTGAAAGTAATCTTGAATTATCATCTGCAGCATTAAAGTCAAATAGAGCATCAGTTTTTCCTCAAGTTTCATTGCAGTCGGGTTGGACAAACAATGGTGGTAATTTTTTTGTAGGTCCAACTGCAAGAGCTGCAAATTACCAGAATTTTTCTTACGGCTTCAATGCACAAATGCTTCTATTCGATTTCGGCAGAACATATTCAAGAATATCCGCTTCCTCAAGTTTTGAAAATGCTGCTGAAAATGATTTTGCCGGTGCTAAACAAAATTTAATACTTGATACTTACATTGCATACTTTTCCTATTTAGCAGCACAAAGAATTTTTAATGTAAGTAATGAAGAAGTCATTCAAGCTAAAGATCATTTAAAACAGGCCGAAGCTTTTTATGAGGTAGGCAGGTCTCCTCAATTTGATGTGCTGAAAGCTCAAACCGATATTGAAAATGCAAACGTAAATTTGTTGAACGCTGAAAATAATGTCAGAATTTATAAACTTCAGCTTGAAAATGTGTTAAATACAAAACTTGAAAATTTTCATTTAAAAGATAATCTGGAAATTAGAAGAGATTCGATTGATGAGAATAGTGCATTAAAAACTGCTTTGAGCGAGAGACCTGAAATATTATCCGGCAAATACAGAGTTGCCGCGAATAAATCATTAGTTTCATCCGCATGGGCAGCCAATTTACCGTCTATTAACGCAGCAAGTAATTATTTGTGGAGAAGCTATGCAATAGATCAAAAATTTCTGAATTCATGGAATATTGGTGTTACATTTGTTTTACCTCTATTTCAGGGATTTGGTCTTGATGCGGGAGTAGAACAGGCAAAAGCTAATCTGAACAATTCCGAAGCTCAGAATGATTTAACGCTTCAATCTGTTAAGCTGGATGTTCAACAGCAGTTTTCAAATCTTCAATTAGCTCAAAGTAAAATAACGGCAACCAAATCTTTGGTCCATCAATCCGAAGAGACATTAAAGCTGGCGGAAGGAAGGTATTCTCAAGGTGTCGGAAGTCCGCTTGAAATCACCGATGCAAGGGTAACACTTTTTAATTCACAGGCCGCCTATATTCAAACTTTATATGATTACCAGGTTGCTTATGTGAGACTTCAAAAAGCTATGGGTATTTTGCAATAGAGTTTCTATTATTAAATTATAACTGCTATTTAAGAATAATTTAGTATTGAAATCTTATCGGTTATTTTCTTTTCTTTATACTCTTTAATTTCATTCATCTTTTTAAGCTTATGAATAGTAAGTTCATTCAGCTTATCAAATTCTTGCAATTTTATTTTATTCATATCGCAATGCTTCTCAAATTCCCATCTGAATAACTGAATATTGTTAAAATAGTTAAATACAATATCATTCACCGAGCGCAGGGTAGACTCGACAACAGATAGCTTAACTTTATTTAACAATTTGTCCCTGGCATCAGTGACATCTCTTAGAACACATATTATATATTCGGTTCCGCTTGCCGGATCCGGAATAGGAGATAGAGAAATACGGCAAAATATCTGATTACTATCTTTCCTTGTAAGGTTTAGATCTATTATTGAACTTTTATAATTTTCGAAACAGAAGTGTAATTTTTCAAGACTTTCTTTATTGGATATTTTGGAGTTGAAAATCTGAGAATAACTTTTTCCAATTAATTCTTTATTGGAATATCCAAGAATTTTACCTACACTTTTATTAACAAAAACCAATGGCATCTTCTTCTGTTTTGTATCAAAAATTAAAATTCCTTCAATTAAAAATTTTTGAGCTTTTAGGAGAACTCTATTGTATTCCGTCCTGTTTTTCATTTAATGCCCCTTTGATAAATATTTCTCAACTAAATCTTAATTTTACATCATAGTTATAATACTAATCATTCAAATAACTGCAAACTAATTTTCATCATATAAAAAAAATATTTTAATGGATAATTGTTTTTATAATCTTTAACTTTGCGTCCTCAACTTTGGCAGAATTCTTACATATATAACAGTGTCAATTCCTAATGCGGATTATTTAAAGATGGTATAACAACCATAGAAATATCAGATGATAATATTAGACTAATTTAAATGATTCTATAAAGCAATTTAACTGACTTTAAATTTATTATATTTATTATAAGAAAAAGATTTACTTATTATTGCAGATGTTGTAAATATATGCGGAAATTTAATTTGAAATTTCCAATAATATTATAAAAGATAGGCTACGATCTTAAACCACTCCTTTTGTAACCTCATCTTCAAATCTAATTTTTTTAATCAGGAATGATTTTATTATCTTCATTTAGCTGAGATAATTTTAATTATTAATACATGAAAGAATATGTCATTAAATAGTGGTCATCCTATTCAAGGGAAACAGTATAAGATTCTCTTTGAATCCAATCCCTTTCCAATGTGGATATATGACCTTGAAACATTAAAATTTTTAGCTGTAAATGATGCCGCTCTCTTAAAGTATGGTTATTCAAAGGAAGAGTTCGGCGAGATGACCCTCCCGGATATCAGACCCGCTGAAGATGCTGAATTACTTTTAAAAAACATTAGTATAGAATCCGATAGTTACCAATGGTCCGAAGGCTGGAGACATATTAAAAAGGACGGTACTATTTTAAATGTCGAAATATTATCTCATGAGATAACTTTTAATAACAGAAAAGCCAGGCTTGTAACTGTAAATGATGTCACCGAAAAAATGAAAGCCGAAAAAACTCTTAAGGAAGCAGAACAAAGATACAGAACCACCTTAGACAATATGCAGGAAGGTTTTCAAATTATCTCCTTCGATTGGAAGTATCTCTATGTAAATGATGCTGCTGCCGTACACGGCCATACAACGAAAGGAGAATTATTAAACCATAGTATGATGGAAAAATATCCAGATATTGAATCCACTGAATTATTTAAAGTTCTTAATAATTGTTTAGGTAATCGTGTCTCCAACAGTATGGAAAATGAGTTTACTTATCCGGATGGGGCAAAAAGCTGGTTCTATCTTAAAATAGAACCGGTGCCGGAAGGGCTTCTTATTCTCTCTACCGATATTACACATAATAAAATAGCACAGCTTGAAATTTCGCGGCTGGACAGGGTATATAGAGTATTAAGCAATATAAATCAGGCCATTATTCATATTAAGGAAGAACAGCTGCTTATGGATACTGTCTCAAAAATAGCTGTTGAAGAAGGACAATTCAAAACGGCAGCTTTTGCAATCATGGATGAAAATTCCGGTGAACTTAAAATAGTTTCATCTTCTGTTAATAATGAAATACTTGAGGATAATTTCTCCAATCCATTGATTTTCCTTTATGATCATGCCTCGAAAGTTATACGGTCAAAGAATTATTTAATTTTTAATAACTTAAAGGAGGAACTTAAGAATAATGAATTGCTTTTTAAATCCACACTTCAATACAGACTTGATTCAGCAATAATTTTCCCTATAAAAGTATTTGATAAAGTTATAGGGGTATTCAGCCTGTTTTCAGGTGAGAAAGACTTCTTTGAAGAAAAAGAAATTTTACTTTTAAGCGAAATGGTTCAAGATGTCTCTTTTTCTCTGGAAACAATTGAAGCTGAAAGGATGAGAACACTTGCGGAAACAAAATTAATAGAAAGCGAAAAAAGATTTTTTAATGCGTTTGAATATGCATCAATTGGAATGGCGCTAGTTAGCCCCACAGGTGATTTTCTGAGGGTTAACCCGGTTTTAAGCAAAATCCTTGGATATACAAAAGATGAACTTCTGAAAATACATATCCGGGAAATTACACACCCTGATGATATTACTGCAGATTTAGAACAGATTAGGCTAATGATATCTAAAAAGATTAATAGTTATATAAGAGAAAAACGTTATTTCCATAAGTCGGGTGAGGAAATATGGGTACTGCTGAATTCGTCTTTGCTGCGTAATAATAATGACGTTCCATTATATTTTATCACTCAAATACAGGACATTACGGAAAGGAAAAAAGCGGAAAAAGAAATAATAGTTGCAAAAGAAAAAGCTGAAGAAATGAATAATTTGAAAACCAATTTCCTTGCTAATATGAGTCACGAATTAAGAACCCCTATGGTAGGGATTATGGGTACATTTGAATTATTAAAAGAATCCGAATCTATCGAAGAGGTCCATGCTTTTACCAATCTCTTTGAAGAAAGTACCAAACGTTTACTGCGGACTCTAAATCAAATTTTAGATATTTCAAAAATAGAAGCCGATACCATAACCCTTTATAATAAAGATATTATTATTAATGAGGTCATTAAAAAATCAATAGAAACGTTTAAGCCTGAAGCAAATAAAAAAAATCTTTACATCAATCAGGATATACCTAAAGCAAATTTTGTCCTAAATTTAGACGAAGATCTATTTATTAGCACAATAAATAATCTACTAAGTAATGCGATAAAGTTTACGGAATCAGGGGGAATTACCATTCGGGTTACGAAAGAAAATGACGATGCCGGTTATTTAAAGATCATAGTTCAGGATACCGGAATCGGTATCCCGGAAGACAAATTTGATTT
Organism: uncultured Ignavibacteriales bacterium; assembly: GCA_963848195.1. Taxonomy (GTDB): domain Bacteria; phylum Bacteroidota; class Ignavibacteria; order Ignavibacteriales; family Ignavibacteriaceae; genus CAVQBP01. Next base: position 652,537 of record CAWKCY010000009.1, read on the forward strand.
GATTTTTGAACCTTTCAGACAGGTTAGTGAAGGGTTTGCGAGACATCATGAAGGGACAGGCCTTGGATTGACTTTGGTAAAGAAATATACAGAAATGATGGGTGGAAGGATAACTCTGAAAAGTGAGTTGACCAAGGGTTCAAGCTTTATTTTGCATTTTCCCTTGGGATAACGCATGCCCCGGGAGTGAACCTCATAACTTTTTACGTTTTATAGTCCGTTTCTTTTCAGAGATTGATTTTACTATAGTCATTCCGTTCAGTATTTGATTTTTATCCTTAACCATTGCAAGGGAATTTTTATAGGCTTCACCTGTAAGTTTTTTAATATACGTTTTAGGGAATTTATTTTTATTAGTTACTAGAATATAGCGGTATTGATTCCCTTCTCCCAAGAGAATTTTTTTAGGATCCGAAAGCCCCTTCCCCCAATAAAAACCGAAATGTATGTTTTTACTTGTTCGCCCTACAGCAATGGAACAAAAGGTATGTCCAACTTTATCTGTAGGAGACCACCCAAATGCAAGTGCATTATAATTGTCATAAATTAACTCATTCGTCTGTGGATATAAATCCCATACAAATTCCCGCAGCCACATTACCAATTCTTTAATATCCTCACCGAACGGCTTTAGGAATGTTAACAATTCCTTTGTTTCCTCTTTACTCATTTGTTTATATCTTTAACAGAATCTTCTATTTATTAAATCTTACAAACTATGAAGGAGAAGAAAATTACATTATATAAAAATTATAATTTATTTAACCAAATATCAAATATAGCAATGCAATTTGCCAATTACTTCTAGTTCTGACTGCATTATCTTGGTATTTTAGGCATGTAAATAGAAAAATCATTTTCAATTAACTTAATAAAAGAGAATAGAATGAGTAGTAAGAAAACGTTATCATCAGAACAACAAGAAGAATTACTCAGCAAATTGAAGACCCGTTTTGAGAAAAATATGAACCGCCATAAAGATCTTGATTGGGCTAAAATACATACAAAATTGAAAGCCAATACTGAGAAACTGTGGTCCCTCTTTGAAATGGAAAGAACCGGCGGTGAACCTGATGTTGTGGGTCATGATAAAAAGACGGGAGAATACTTTTTTTATGATTGTTCAGCGGAAAGTCCTAAAGACAGAAGAAGTCTTTGTTACGATCGTGAAGCGCTGGATTCAAGGAAAGAACATAAACCTGAAAATAGTGCAATTGATATGGCAGCTTCAATAGGGATTGAGATTTTAACGGAAGAACAATACCGTCAGCTGCAGAAACTTGGAAACTTTGATTTGAAAACATCTAGCTGGGTGAAAACACCTTCTAACATTAGAAAACTTGGCGGAGCGGTTTTTTGTGACAGACGCTATGATACAGTATTTTTATATCACAACGGAGCTGAATCCTATTATGCTGGCAGAGGTTTCCGTGGCTTGTTAATAGTGTGAGAATGTAAACAGAAAGGAGAGTATTTCCGGTTATTTTAAATTTCCTTCAGCTTTTATTACACCATTTTGATCATTATGAACTTTTTTAATTTTTGAAAAATCATTTCCTATTAATTTTATATTTGAGTTATTTTTTCCGGAAAGACTAATAAATTGTTTTGTTTCATTTAAAGATTTAGAATTGTAAATAGCCGCATTTTTAACATCATCAAACACAAAGATGGAACCGGCATCAGGATCTATTTTTGCTTTTAATCCGGAAATTTCAATTTCATCTACATCGGTGCATTCAAGAACCGGACGCATTTCTTTTTCCCGGTAAGACAGATGTATATTATTTAAGGAAATATTCTTTACATGCCTAATAAAAAAACCGTAAGCTGGAAGTTTATCGAACATGTCGCTTTCAGGATACTCTTCTTCTTTCTCATGAGGGATACTTAATGCATCTTCTTTTGTCCCGCCCCCGCTGTAAGATATATAAATATTGTTTAACGAAACGTTCTCAATGTAATGATTAGGTATTCCGGTAATTGATGATCCCAAATTTGAAACATTTGAAGCAGTAATATCACTAACATTGATATCGCGTATAACTCCGGCCGGAGGTTTAGGCATCCCCTCTCTTATTGTTCTTCCTCTATTCCCTAACCTTATGAATAACGGAGTCTGTACGCCATCAATCATGACATTTGAAATTGTTATTCCATCCATAATACCGCCGTCTACCACTGTAAGAACTATTCCCCCTATACCGTTTTTTAATCCGTAAATTTTATCAGGGCTTGAGGAAGGCTTAATGACAATATTGGTAATAGATACATTCTTAAATCCCCCGATAGATTCTGTTCCAAATTTTAATCCGTTGCAATGACTGCTTAATACGCAGTTCGTAACTGTTATATTTTCGCAAATACTGCCCGAAGTGCTTTTGAAGGTTAATGCATCATCATCAGTATCCCCAAAACAGTCCGATATTATAACATTTCTGCAGCCGTCAATATCGATCATATCATTATTTTTATTCGCATGGTTGTAAACATTTATACCATTAACGGTCAGAAATTCGCATGCTAAATACTGCTGCATCCACATTGCAGAACTTCTCATTGAAATATTTTCAATCGAAACATTTTTACATTCAATAAAACGAATAACAAAAGGACGCTTCCTATATCTATCGGGTTTAGCTTTCGTTGTAACCTTAAATGCACTCCCCTGCCCGTCTATCGTGCCTCTGCCGGTAATCGCAATATTTTCAAGCTTTTCTCCGTATATTAGACTTTGAGTAAGAAAGACATCGTTATAAGATTTGAGAGAAGGAATTGTATCGGGATAATCTTTGATATTGGTGCTCCCGAGTAAAACTGCACCTTCAGCTATTTCAATTGTAACATTACTTTTCATGAACAATGTACCGGATAAATATTTACCTCCTGGAAGCAGCACTTTACCTCCTTTTACCGAAGCATCATTTATCGCTGATTGAATTGCCCTTGTATCTAAATTGATTCCATCCCCCTTAGCCCCATAATCCATTACATTAAAGACATTCTTTTGTGAAAAGGAATAAGAAGCTATATAAATGACTATTAGAAAAACATATATTTTATTTAGTTTAAGATATTTCATTATTAATCACTGAAGTTACTGATTATAGTCATTCATCCATTCGTTAATCATATTTTAATCCCTACCGAATTTTTAGTTCAGGTAGTCAAATCATTCAATCATTCTTTTATTCTCACTTCCAATTTAGAAATTTCAATCCCCGCAGTAATAACTGCACCCAAACCCCTGGGATCATTATCCAATGTCGGACGATTAAAATAGAATTCCAGGTCTATCACCCATTCCGGTTCCCCTGCAAATTCCATGTACAATGCCATTATCAATTTTCTTAGATAATGCATTCCATCCTTTTAAAGCATATTCCGAATAACTTTTATCAAGCCAGCCGTTATTTACTCCTCTTGCTATTCCGAGAATGAACATGGCAGTGCAGGATGATTCTTCATATGATTCCGGATGATTCAAAACTTGATGCCACATTCCGCTCCCATCCTGATATTTTATCAATCCGTTCAATATGCTCTTGATAAATTTTGAGAATGTCGGAGTAATCTTCATAATCTTTTGGTAAAAATAATAATGCTTCCGAGACAGCCCATATTATCCAGCCGTTTGCTCTTCCCCAGAATACTGCCGACTTTTTATTGGTTTTACTGAACCAGCCATGCTTGTACAAGCCGGTACCTCCATCGAACAACAGCCTATTAAAGCTTTTTATCTGCTTTACAGCATCATCATAATATTTATTTTCACCCGTTATTTTTCCCATCCTTAGAAAAAGGGGAACACTCATGAATAGATCATCAGCCCAGACTGTCCATTTTTCAGGTTCTGGACGGCAAAGTGTTCCGTCCTTCAATCTTGTTTGCTTTTTAGAAACATATTCAGCCATTTCATTAATTAATTCGAAATAATCCTTATTCCTTTCCTGGAGATATAATTGAAGAAAAGGAAATACAGGAGCTCCCGCATCATCAAGCATAGATTTACGGAATATGCGGTGATAGCTTCCTCTTAAAGCATATAAAGAATCATATTGATATTCGAAATACGGAATATTTTTTATTATAAAATCACACCAATGCTGAACGAAATCGTTATATTTTTGCTCACCTGAAACACTTGCAAGATCTAATATACTCATCATCGTTTCACCGTTCGCATAGTTCCAATCAGCATATGAATCTTTTTTGAAGATATCATTTTTTCCTATCTTTAATTCAGCCAGAACATCTTCCTCAGGCAAATTCCAGCTAACAAATCTGCCGTCATTCCTATAATAATTCTTAATTGAATCCTCCGGCGTTTCTTCTTTTGGGTTTGGAAATGGTCCGCCTAAAATCCATCCTTCCCTGGCTGCTCCCTTCAAAAAAGGAGATGATGAAAACTTAATTCCACCTTCAGACTCCGGATCATCGGTTATCTGTCTTAAAAATATTTTAGGTGAATTACTGAGTCCGTCTGCTTTAATTAAAATTTTATTTGCACCTTTATGGAGACTCACCGAAGGCGTATCATTGAAGTTAAACATCCCGTAAGCAGTCTCTTTAATTAAAGGATTATTGGATTTATTGAAACTAATCGGTTTATCATTTATAAAAACAAAAACATTATCTGAAGCACTTATGCCCAGCTTTATTGAAGTGCTTGTATCACTTTGGATATAACTTAAAGCATATACCGGACCTATAGTATTTACATCAAACTCACGATTGAAATCCATAATTTGGACTCCAAGAACCGGTTCTTGCTTTACAGGCTCAAATTCAAACTTACAATCTTCTATCACTCTATCAGCAACAGACTTTACAATTTGTAAAGCAGTTGACCTGCTTTGGGCTAAACTGGAAAAGCCTAACAATAAAAAAATTATCAGAATATTATATACCTTTGTAAAAACTTTCATATTATTTATGCTTTAATACTTCAATAGTGAAGAAGAATCTTTATCCAAATATAAAATTGCTTTCTCATGTTTTCTAAGTATGGAAGCAGGACACCCGGTACTTATCTCACCATTTAAAGTTCTAAATACAGCCTCAGCTTTCCTTATCCCGGGAACGATAATAAAAAGATTGTCTGCACTCATTAAAGCCGGAACTGTTAATGTAACTGCCTTATCAGGTACTGCCTCAAACGAAATGAAACATCCGTCATTAACCTGCTGCTGCCTGCAGGCATCATCAAGCTGAACGATCTTTACCAGCTTAGGGTCATTAAAATCAGCCACCGGGGGATCATTAAAGGCAATATGTCCATTCTCCCCTATCCCCATAAATACAATGTCAACCGGTTGTTCTTTTAACAATGATTCGTATCTCTTAATTTCATGTTCGGGATTATCTCCCGGCTTAATTAGGTTCACTTCCTTAAAGGTTACTTTATCAAATATTCTGTCTTTTAAATATTTGCGGAAACTCTGCTGCGCATTATCTTCAAGCCCGGTATATTCATCCATATGAAATGCAGTTATATTCTCCCATGCGATTCCGTCAATTTCAGCAAGTTCATCAAGAAACTCATTCTGTGATGGCGCTGCAGCAAAGACTATTCTAATTTCTGATTTTTTTATTAAGAGGCTTTTAATCTTTTCAGCAGCTTCTTCTGCAGAAACTTTTCCCATAGTCCTTCTATCGGGATATATTTTAATTATTAAATTATCTTTTTGAAATTCTTTAGTTATCCTGTCCATTGTTTTTATTCCGTAATTTTATACCTGTTTTTACTGTTGCTTACTTCATATTCGGGAAGACGAAAAGTAAATTCCCACCCGTTATCTTCCTGATAGAGCTTTAGCATGAGATTATTCCTCCCTTTTTTAAGAGGAAGTTCAAATGTATCCTCATCTATTTTTAATTCTCTTTCTTTTCTAAAGCTATATACAATGTTTCCATTAATTATCACATCAACTCCATCTGTGCTGCCGATTGAAGCTTTTACAGTTCTGTCATCAGGGGAATCAATGTTTGCAAAAGCATATGTGACAACATTGCTGTATTCCCCTGGAAGTTCTTCTTTAAGGTTTACTACATCAAAATATTCTGAAGCTGTTCTTCTCCAGCGGTAAGTATCTCCATTATATTCAAACTCCTGCGATACTTTAGGGACTGCATTTAGTTCGCCTCCCATGTTCTTTAGATAATCTATTGAGCTGTTTTCTTCTCCCTTTTGAATATGGATGGGATTTATCATCATCCATTCTCTAAAGAATCTTCCCTCACCTTTTTCAATACCAAGTCTCACTTTTTTAATTTCCGGCAAATCCAAACCTGAATCATAATCTCTTAATGCAGAATAAATCCTTCTCTCAACGTCTTTCAGATCATTTATCTGACTTTGATATTTATCAAGTACAACAAACCATCGCACTCGTCTTATTCTCATTAAGCCATATATCGCGGTAAAAATCATAAAGATTTATTAGACTTTTCCTTGAGCTCCCGATCGCATCGATCGCATCAATTAACTGATGCCGGGTAAATGATTTATCTGCATTTTGACTGCTCAAAGCGTCGGAATATAATTTCACTGCATCCATCAAATTGAACCTTAAATCTGCATTGAATCTGTACTGCTCCACAGTAAATCTGAAATAATCATAATCTTTTTTATGAAGTAGAGGCTTTGCTTCATTTAAATAAATTTCAGCCGAATCGACAATCTCTTTAACTTTGTCCCAGCCTTCTGTTCCAATCCTAACTACTTCTCCGCTATCGGGAATTACCTTAGTCCATAATAATTTTTCTTTCAGGCCATTTGTTACCGGAACATCGGTCAGCTCATCAAGTTTCCATATTGCCTTTGTAAAATCTCGGGTTTCATCTGCATAAACTACCTTATTAAATCTCTCGTTAAAATCGGGTAACCTTCCTTCATTCGGATTCCAGCTTTGTTCTGCTCCATAAGCAACCCCATACCAATCCCTTGAAAAGAAAGCCGAGCCCCCGTCATCCCAGACAGTTAATACCATTCCCATTGAACCATATTTAACACCATCTCTTACTAAGTTTTTAATGTTAGGCATTGAAACTGAAAAATCAGGCATAGTTGAATAAGAGTTAAGCACACCAGGACTGATTGTAAAATCATAACCGGCATTTTTAAATGGTAAAATCATTTCATCATAAGATTCTTTTGCATCATATCCCCAGGTCATCATAATAATATCTTTAGGAAGCATGTTAAGGGATTCAGGATACTTAAGCAGGATATCTCCCCACATCATCATTCTTACATCAAGGTCTTTAAGAATACTATACATTTTCTTAATCTGATCAGTGTATACAACAGCATACCCCAGGCTGTCCACTAATTCCTTGGAAGCTCCTTTTCCCAGATCAAAAGTCTCGTCCGCATCGACATTAAAAAAAGGAGAATTGAACGCCGGCACCATCTCGGAATAAATATCTTTCAGCAGTTTTATGCTTTCGGGAAATGCCGGAGTAAGCAAATTTCCTTTTTCACCCAGATACGAATATTCCGGATGAGCTAATATTTTTTCAAAATGACCGAATGATTGAAAATTACCTATTAGCATTACATGATATTTCTTAGCATACGCCGATAAATCCTTTATTTCATCTATTGTTATTGATCCATCAGGCGGTGCAAATTCAGGATGAGACTTTGTCATCACAACATTTTCAATATAATATTGGAGTGCATTCATTTTTAATCCGGCAAGCCTGCGGACCTGCTGCTTCATATAATCAAATGTAGGAACAGGCCCCCGGGAAATATCATCGAGTATTCCTCTATATTTTAATGAAGGATAATCGAATATCTTAACTCCGGGAAGAAAGGAATTATTTTTATTTCCTATTATTAATTGTCTTAAAGTCTGAATTCCGTAAAAAAGCCCCGCACTTTTATTTGCAGCAATAAGTATAAGATCTTTTTTTATCAATAATGAATATCCCTCTTCCCCTATCCTATCCGGTTCCAGCAAAGCATTTTCTCTGCAGATTTTGTTAAAGTTTTTATCATCATCCGGCAGTCCTATCCAGATAACTTTTGAAGATTTACTTTCATAATCAAGAGCAACCTCCTTAAATTTATTAAGGGTTGAGGAAAGTTCATTTAAAGGAATATAAAGATCTGCGGTATCATTTACTGAAATCTTAATGGAAATAGAATTTCCTGATAAAGAAAAATTACTACCCGTCTTTATTACTTCTTTAGGTTGAGGAATAATAGTGAGATTCTGTGATAATAAATTTCCATAATTACAAATAAGAATTGTTAAAAGTATTTTTGAAAGTCTTTTTAACAAAACAGTACCTATTTTTTAACTTTTGACCAATTCTTCTCCACCCACTCCGCTGCTGAAATGTACGCCTCATCAATATTTTCCACATTAGATTCATTTCCGCCGATATCAATACCTATGTTTCCGTTGAAATCAATTTGATCAAGTATTTCTAAGAATTTATTCCACGCAATTTTTCCTTTGCCGATTTCCAGATGCTCTACTTTAAATCCCCGGTTATCCGATATATGAATATAATCGATATGGTCCTTCAGTTTAAGTAATGATAAAGGAAGGTTTTCTTTAACTGCAAAAAGATTTGCAGCATCCAGATTAAAGCGAAGATTATCTCTTTTAACAGCATCATAAAAGTAAAGAAAACTATCCGCTGTGGAAGTTAAAACTCCTGAAGCAGGATGAAGCTGATAGGATAAATTATGTTTTTTTGCAATATCACAAAGTGTTTGAAATGTTCTTACTAATTGTTTCCAGAATTCATTCCATGAAAAGTCTTTCGGGAAAAAAGCATTCTGCAAAGATTCCTCTTCATAATGCCGAACGATAGGAATATCATCCGGAAATATGTATGGAGGGATAGGTGCGTTATCAAGTATCCCTTCCGAATTAAATTCTACTGCGATTTTACAGCCAATTTCAAAAAGTACTATGTTTTTATTTCTAATTTCTTCATCTAATGAAGAAAGACCGGGAAGAACAGCGCAAAAGAAAGGTAGTTTAAGATTTAATTCATCCAACTTCTTTCTAATCTTAAACCGGTTTTTATATACCATTAACAAATGATCTTCCCTTACTCCTTCAAGTTCAACAGATGTAAATCCAAGCCTATTCATTTCTTCCAGATATAAAATAGTATTGTCTGCAGGCGGAGGATATCCGTACTTTGTGATTGGATATAAATAACAGCAAATAATTTTTTCGTTAAACATTTTTCCCTTTCCCTGATATAACCATAAGAGACAAACTTATCATTAACCACGGGATTAATCCCGGGGTTAATAAAAAAGATGAATGTCGGGCTACTGCGTAATATCAGTAATTAACTTTTATATTTGAAATAATCCCACCGCTCCAATCACTGAAAGATAAACAGTAAATAACGTTATAATTATAAAAACAAAATTAAGCAGCAATGACGGTTTATATTCTCCCATCAAATCCTTTTTATTCATCAATATAAACATAAATAACAGCACCAGAGGAGTAATAATTAACGTAACCGTCTGAGACATGATCATTATCAGTACAGGTCTTCCACCGAAAATAGGTACTATCATTCCAACTGAAGCATAAAATATCATGATTACCTTATTCCTGGATTTACTCATATCTAATTTCTCATTTAATAAATCGGAAAGTAAAAGCGGTACAAGCATGTAATGCGGAAATAAAGATGAAAGCCCTGCACAGACTATTCCAACAACAAATATTGATATGGCAAATCTGCCTGCAAGTGGCTGAAGAGTCTTGATCATATCAATTGCATTATCCACTTTTAACCCTAATGGAAATAAAGTCCCCGCTGCGGCAAACATAACTGCAATGCTAAGGATAAACATTAAAGAAGAGGAAATTATCGCATCTTTTTTTTCCAGTTTAAGGTCTTTTATGGTCCATCCCTTTTCTTTAATTATAATTGACCGGACTACATACAGAACACCCCCCATTGTAGTTCCAACCATTCCCGCAATTAGCACCGAAGCATTAGCTTCATTAGGTATTGTCGGGATTAAACCTTTAATTACCGCACCGGCATCCGGTATAACCATAAAGTTTGTAAGTATAAAGCTTAATCCCATTAACATTACAAACACCGCCAGAATTTTTTCAACAAATGTATATCTTCCCATAAAAAGTAATGCTAAAGTAATTACCGCGAAGAATGCTGCCAGTATTATTGTATTAAAACCTTCACCTGATGATGTAAGCGGACGTGACCATTCTTGAACTGATTGGCAGATTACAGCCATTAATCCAATGCTGGATACCATCTCTGAAAACACAATTATAACAAGGACAAAAACAGCCGGTATCATACCGAATTGTTCTTTATAACTGAATAAAGCTGTTTTGCCCGTAACTAATGTATAGCGGCTGAATGAAATGATGAGAACAAATGTAAAAACACATGAAAGCAGTACTGTCCATGTAAGAGTCATTCCATATGCTGCACCTGCAGAAGCCATTGTTGTAACGCTCCCTGTTCCAATATTATAGCCCACTAAAAATAAACCCGGCCCAATTGATACTATGAATAATAAAATTTTTTTATAAATATTTTTCATGTTTCTACTGTGCTATCTTAATTGTTGAAGCCCAATATGTCGCCTTCTCGCCGTTCATTCCCAAAGGCATTTTCTTAAAAGAAAGCGAAAGATTTTCTTTTGTCAATCTTTTCCCTGTTTTTATTGTTATAGTATAATTCTCATCTGTAACTGAAACCGATGTTACTTTTAAACCTTCGCCGTTTTCAAATAAATTTATCTCATCGCTGTTAACTGAATTAGGCTCGAGCTTATCCGAGAAATATAGAATTAATTGATTATCCTCCACATTATATCTGACGATTCTGGGTCTCTCTTTATAGTTTAATTCCTCATCCGGAGGAATTAAGAACCTGAAAGGTGGACCTTCAACAAGCTTGTCGTTTTCAAAAGCTCCTATATCAGGTGCACTACCGCTATAATCTTGCTTCCAGTTAAATTCCTTAAATGACATAATTTTACCTGCATCTATTCCGGGACTTCCATTCTGCAAATGCAGGTCTCGATTCATCGGATTAACATATTTTATATCGGTTACCAGCCCATGTATTTCTTGTTTATGCATTAAAATATTTTCAGGCCATTTTTTATTTGAAATATCAAAATCAAATTCATCTGTTGAATCCCACTTATTAAGCGCCCAGCCATTATCTGCAAGTGAAAAATAGTAGGCATTATTAAAATGTTTTATATTTATCAATTCACCTTCATCCACTTTGTATGCAGTGCCGGTACCGTAAAAACTGTTGTTAAAAGCATAAAGGGGATAATTTAAATTCCTCTCCTCTCCATAGATTTTCCAGAAGCTTGAACATATCTTTTGAGTCCATGTATCATTATCCGTTGTGATTACATTTCCGTAATAAAATATTTTTCCCCCTTCAACGTTATCAACTGACAGTGTTCTATGGATATTATGTGAAAAGTTATGATATATATGAAGATTATATGTATAATATTCAGGCTCAAAATCGTTATCTCTTATATATGAAATTTTATTATCATAAATTTCAACATTTGAATCATGCCCTTTAACTCCACGCCACCTTAACGCATTGTAAGCATGAATTATTTTATTATTTCTTATTACTATTGAGCCCCCTGTTCCATGAAAATCAATTAAAGAACCATTGTAATAGCCCATCGCCTCATGATGCATTGAAAGCCATGCATCAACTCCCAGTGAATCCTTTTCGATTTTCCATAAATATTCTCCCCCCTGATCCCAGAAGCAGTTTTCTATAAGCAGATGATTTGTTAAATCACCTTCGGCATTTATTACTCTTTTTCCTCCCCAGAAGCGGCAGAGATTAAAAGTTATGTAAGAAGAATTCTTTATAAGGATTGGATAAGCCCATGCATTCTTAAATTTCAATCTATTGATGCTTATCCTGTTTGAACTGGTAATAAACATCCAGTAGCTTGATGAATCTTCAGTGGGGTTTATCTCACCGCCGTCTATAACCGGAAAATCTTTTTCGTTATCCGGCAGCCCTGAAAGTACAATTGGATTATCCGGTTCACCATTTTTATTATCAAATGAAACAGTTTCATTATAAATTCCCGAAAGAACAAAAACAGTATCCCCGGCTTCAGCCAGCTTTAAAGCTTTATTGATAGTTTTAAAAGACTGAATTATTGATAAACCACCATTGTCATCATTACCATTCACGGAAACAAAAAATATTTTTGCATATATGCTAGTAATAAAGAAAACTGATAAATATAAAGTTCTAAGAAAACAGCTCACTTAGTTTTATCTCCGAATTTATAGTTATAATAGGCGGCTAAAAACCTCATCCCGAAAGAAGTACCAACATCACGTTGTGTAATCCAGAGCTTTCCAAATCTGTGACGTGTCCTTATATTTATTACTGCACCACGCAAATTAGGATCCGGATGATCGACAGCAAAACGATTTTTTAAGATCCAGTTATATGATTTTTCAATATTATCTTTAAATTCGTCACCCATTCCATAACCAACGAGCCTTATCCACAAAATTCCCGCAAAAGCAACTGCAGAACCTGTAATTGATCCTTCCTTATAATTACCGTTCAGATAATTTTCATAATAAATAGTTCCGCTTTTCTGTTGAGCCTTTTGATACATGAGCAAAGTCTTTTTAGCAGATTCCAGATATCTTTTATCGCCGGTTAAATCATATCCTTCAAGAAGGGATTCCGCATACCATAAATTAAAACGGGGATGATAAGTTCCTTCTTCTTTATAATTAGGCATAAAATCCATCCATAAACCGTACTTATCCTGTTTTTCTACAAGACTTTCGCAAAGATTAATAAATACTTTTTTATATTTCTCATCCTTGGTGCATTCATACATATCTTTATATAAATATCCTTCATTATTCGGTCGTGCAACATCATTAAGCTTTTGTTCTTTTTTATCAGGCCAGAATGGGCTGTTCTCTTTCTTAACATCACCTGATTTAGCATCTACAGCATCGTAAAAAAGCCCTTTATCAGGAATATACATATTTTCAAGCAGCCATTTACCTGCGCTGGTAGGAACTTCTGCATACTTTTTAATCCCTGTTTCCCTATAAAGATTAAAAAGCCCCGGGGTTCCGTCTGTAACTGTTGCAAATACTATATCCTGAACATAATCACCATGTACTGCATCAATCATTCCTTTTAATTTGGGATGATTAGTTATTAATAAGCTGCACCACCAATCCCCCGCTTTTTTTGCTGCAGTTAAATATTTTTTATTATCTGTTATTTTATAAGCATCAACTAATCCGTTTATTATTTGTCCCGTATGCCAGGGCGCTTCATATCCATACCATTTACCTTCAGTAAGGTTATAATCGCACTTTGATTTGCCTTCTTCATCTAGAAGGACATCAGCAGAATAATCCGCACATTCATTAAGCGCCTGTAATATCTGCCCCTTTAAATTTTTCTCTTGAGCCGGTATATTATAATTACAAAAAAGCAAAATACCGATCAAAGGATATATACCCTTAATTTTCATTGCTTCTCCAATTATTCTTAACCATACTGTACTCTTCCTCCTAAATTGGCAAATAAAGAATACTTGTTATATTGCTTTACCTTCAACAATTACAATTAAACAATTTCTCTCCATTTTGCTCACAAATAATTAATTAAAGTATTATTCGTACATTTCAGTCCTTAATAATTATCCTGTATTTAATTTCTTTTATAAAAGAATTTTCAGCAGGCTTTACTTTTATAATTATTGGATAACCTTTTAAAGAAGGAAACGGCTGCTTATAATATTTTTCATCTGTCCCTAATTCAACCGGATATCCTTTTGTTAAAAGCTCAAAGGTAAAAACCTTATTATTACCTGATATTTCGATTGTTCTATTATCTAATCTTTTAAAGATGGTATTTTTATTTTGAATAAAAGGTTCAATAATTTTTACTTCCGGTTTTTGACCATGAAACCGAAGCTTAATATTCTTTTCGATATAATTATCAGCAATTTTATTGGTTAAAACGTAAGCTACTCCACCCTCCCACCTGTTTTTATCCTTAAGCTCACCAAAAGACTCAACCGAATAAATTCCATTGTTTTCAGAAATATTCATATGGGAATCAAATTCATATAAATTAGTGTAATAAGCATTTGAGTCCGTGAATTCTATTCTTGGGGTAATTGAAATTGAACTGTCAATTTCTGGATAATTCATTTCCCATTTATGATATTCTGTCTGGCTTGATGCCTGCAAATAACCGTAATCTTTTACCCATAAGTTAGTAATTGATCCGCCGCTCGGTCGGAACATATATTTGAAATCCGAACCTCTTCGAATATCTTTATACCGGTAACCGGTTATTGTAGCCATGAAATTTTTTGTTCGAACTAATGCCACGTCGATTGTTTTAAAATACTTTATCAAGTCTGTTTTTTGAGAAGGGAGCGGTTCGATTTGTCCTTCCTTTTGGTCCCCGTATAAAATTGCAAGCGCTAAATTTTTAGCTCTTGTAAACGTCGGATAGATACATGGGGGTTTGTTAAACATTTCGGAATAATCCGGACCATATGTAAGAAGACCATTTACTCTCATTCTCATAAGATAATTGAGATTTGCTAATGCAGCACCGCGGTAAACCGGCTCTCCGGTACAGTATAAGGAGAACAGGATTTGAGAGCCGTCCGCGGTAAAACTACCATATGTTGTCCATTTGCTTGATCTTACACCCCATGAGTTATCTATTGAACCATCGGGATAAATAAAATAAATCATCCTCTTTAATGATTCTTTTACATAATTATTTACAACTTCGTCTCCGGATAATTTTGAATAAAGACCCAAACCCCATAAAGACATATCAAGATTATAACCGAAATCAATTCCGTATTTTGTTCCTCTAACTCGATTTCCTTCACCCGTTAAAAAATAATCTTCGTCAAACTTGGGAAGGATGTTTAAAGCAAGTTTTTTAGCTTTAAGCTTATAAGCCGAATCCGGAATTATTTGGTAGGCAAGCATTAATGAAGCAGTTGTAGTTGCACAATAGTTTATACTCGCAAACTCTTGATTCATATTATTTACAAGCCAATCTGCAGCAGCTTTGATAGCAGTAATCCAGCTTTCATTTTCCTGCTTTGATAATTTCTTACTTAAAATTGGATATGCCGAGGAAACTGACAAAAGCTGATCTGCAGTTGTACCTGTCCATGTATCCGGTGTTTCAAACCATGAACCGTTTTTCTGCTGCTGCTTTATAAGCCAATTCCCGGTGATTATTGCTGATTTCAAATATTTTTCTTTTCCGCTTTCCTTGTATGCAGCTGCAAACGGTAAAACTGATTCGGAAGCTCTTGTATGATAAGATTGACATGCATCGCAGTATAAAGCACCAAAATATCGATCTGATGGATTTAGGTTTTGAAGCCTTATAAGATCATCTGCCAGTATCAAAAGATTTTTTGTGCATTCATCTTTCAAAGAATATAATTGACTGCTTTGTGCCCTTAAAACCGGTAAGTATATGAAGGAGAGCATTGCAATCAAAATATTTTTATTTGAAATATATTTCATTCTTATAATTCTATCCTAAACTTGCAGTAAATAGCCCGATTCCTATAATTAGAATTACAAGCAGAACTGCAGCGGCAAAACCGTAAATATCTATTTTATATCTTTTGAGAGAAAATTTGTCCTTTAATTTAAGGAGATCAACTATCATCAAACCATGCCCTTTTTCTTCTAAAGATTCTTCCTTTGCTTTTTTCTCATCTATAAATTTATCGACATGTACACCGTCAAGGATAATATCTATTCCTGCTTCCTTTAATTTATACTCCTCCCCTACAGGTGTATGAAGTAACGTATAAAATTTATCAAGCTTCTCTTTTGGTTCAGGCTTTGTAAAGAGACTTATTAAGAAGAATGTTATAAAGCCCAGAGGAAGGTAAATCGTTATCTGCCAAGCTATATTTAATCCAAGGCCGAAATCAAAATATTTGCCTGCATATAATGAAGAAACAATTGTAACAATTAAACTTCCCCAAACTGCATACCGGTTTGATCTTCTCCAGATTATAGCCATCCAAAAAGCTATCCCGAAAAAAGCTGTCATTTGCCAGACTATCTTTAAGCCGGCTACGACACTCGGCAGAAGTATTGCAAAAACAACTCCTCCAATTACTATAAATATTGATGAAAACCTTGCAACTTTTAAATAATGAGTTTCTTCTTCTTCTTTTCTTAAATACTTTTGATAAAAATTTCTTGTAAAAAGAGCAGAGCCTCCGACCATAAAATTATGACATGAAGCCATTACAGCAGCAGACATTGCTGCTATCATTAAACCTACAAGTCCTGCGGGGAGTAAATTTACAACCGCAACTCCAAATGCAAGCTCTCTGTTAGATGAATTTAAACCCGGGTAGAGCGCTGCTGCAAAAACACCAACAAATGCCCAGCCTAGGGTTGCTATTCTTTTTACAAAATTTCCGTACGTCCAGCCTGTCCTGCAGTTCATTTCTGTTTTACCTGCACCACCTACAGACATATGATGAGGTTCGACAACAATACCTACAAGACTGTTAATGATTACAGTTATAATGAAGAAAAGAGTTACTTCTTTAGGTGCAACAAAACTAAACATATAAGAAGGCAGATCTGCTTTTATTTGAGAAATTCCCCCTGCTATATTTAATGCAAACGGGATTAACAGGAAAGATAGGATGAGGATAAACATTCCCTGAATTACATTTATTATCATTGCAGAGACTAATCCGCCAAGGACGCTGTATGTTAGAAAAACCACAAGCAATATCAATACAATGGTATCCGTTGGAATGTGTGTTACTGCTTCTATTGCTGTTCCTGTTCCTTTAAGCATTAACCCGGCATTTAAAGTAAAATATAGTAAGCCCATTGCGGCATAAGCAGCACCAAGCTTTTTTCCATATCTTTCTTCAAAAAAATCGCCGGTGGTTATATATCTCAGCCTTCTATATATAGGAGCAAGGAGCCAATAAAAAGGGGTATTGAAAATATAAAGCCATTGATACCATATTCCGGCAAGTCCAATTTGGTAGCACGCTCCGCTTACAGCTACTGCCTGATCTGTTCTTGTCCCTGCCCCTAATGCATTGGTAATCATCATTATTTTGCCGAATCTTCTATTCCCCATGAAATAATCGCCGGTCGATTTAATTGCTTTTTTAGTCCATAACCCTAACGCAATTAGTCCGCTAAAGTATACAGCAATAACAATTATGTCCAGTATATTTAATCCAAACATTTATTTAATCGGAAATAAATATGAAGAAATAGGTTCATTTATTCTTTAACCATAATTCCCGCAATAAAAAAGCAGCAGCTTTCGGATCACGTGTTCTTGTGAAAACCCCCTTTAAATTATAAACCACTCTTCTAAAAATCTGCGGCGTCTTAAAATCCGCAAAGTTCCATATATGTTCACCGATTGTATATTCTTTAGACTCAATTAAATTGCAGTATGCCTTTATAAATTCTGATTGATATTCCTCGGTGAACATAGCAGGTTCCGTTGAATGAAATCCTGGCATTGTATCTGTCCCAAACTCTGAGACCAGAATCGGTTTCCTAAATGTCTCCGCAATATAATCCATTTCTTCCTCCATTCTTTTAATACCTAATTCAATCTGCCCGGGATTTTCATACCAGCCGTAGTACCTATTAATGGATATAAAATCGGAAAGGAAATAAACAGGATCATTTTGCCCAGCACGCGGACAATTAGGTACAGTTAATGGACGGGTATTATCTAGAGTTTTTGCGTGATTAAAGACTTCCTGCCAGTATTTTTTTCCGCTTCCATTATTATATTCATCTTCTCCTGCAAGATTCGGTTCATTTCCCAGTGCCCATGCTATTACGGAAGGATGATTTTTATCTCTTACAATTAATTCTTTTACTGAATTTTTATGATTGTTTAATGTTTGTTCTGTAACATATCTAAAATCCAGGCTTACAGCAGGCATCTCATCAATAATAAGAAAACCTTTTTTATCGGCAAGATCCAAAACCTCTTCGGCATAAGGATAATGCGATGTACGGAATGAATTAGCATTAATCCATTTTAATAAGGAGAAATCTTTAATTATAAGTGGTAGGTTCAATGCTTTGCCTGTTACCGGAAAATCTTCATGCTTGCCGAACCCTCTTAAAAATACAGGTTTGTTATTTATAAGCAGCTTAAATCCGTCTATTTTAATTTCTCTTATACCAATTCTTAATGAATATTCGTCAATTGTATCCTGATTATCCATCAGCCTGATTTTTAAATTATAAAGATGGGGATCCTCAATTGACCAGAACCTGCAATCATCTATTTCAAAGGATGTGTTAAAACCCTCATTAAATTTCCCATTAATTACTGAACCTTTACCCTCATCTTCTAAAGTAAAACGCACATAAAAATCCTTGGCGGGATTAACTTCTACACTGATCTCGACTTTGCCTTTTTGTTGAGAAAGTAAAAATGTTTTTACAGTTATATCATTTATAAAATTTTCAGGTGTAGTAAAAATATAAACCGGACGGTGAATACCGCCGTAAGGGAAAAAATCAAAGCGGGCAGGAGGGAATGTTTCCTCCCTCATCCTGTTTTCTTCTATATAATTCTGTTTTTCAATGCCCTGCGGGATAGTATCAGAAGTTAGTTTATTATCAACTTTAATTATCAATTCATTATTTGAATCAAGTTTAATGAAATCTGTAATTTCAAAGAAGATTGGAAGAAAGCCTCCATTATGTTCTCCGAGCAAATTTCCATTAATCCAGGCTTTACAATAATAGTCTGCTGATCCGATCCATAACCAAATTCTTTCACCTACAATGTGCTCCGGAATAAAAATCTGTCTTGAATACCATGCTGCTCCTATATAATTCATCAATCCCTCTTCCTGAAGCTGTTCATTCCAGCTCCCGGGCACAGCAATATCAAATTCCGAATCAAATCCTCTAAACCAGCTAAACTTTTCTCCTTCATTTTCCGGATCTATTTTAAACTTCCAGAATCCGGATTGGTCGAATAAATTTCTATACTTATTAAATTGAGGTCTCAGCATATATAAAATTATATTTAATAAAAAAATCTTTCTTTTCCCCTTGGCTTTATCCATATATATTGCCGTTGGCTTTTAGCCAACGGTTAGGTTTATCTAAAGGTTAACACCGTGGCTTTAGCCCGGTGTTTCTATTTAGGCACCCGCGTACAGTCGATAAAATCAACAGGCTTTAGCCGCATAAGAATAGCCATATGCGGCTGAAGCCTAAAACTACTTTTAATAGTCTCTTTATCATCTTAATCCATAAAATCTGCATCAAAGATCTGTTTTAATTCGCGCCAATTTATGTCTTTTATTTCAGCAGCAGCATCTTATTTGTCTTTACAAATCCATTAGTCTCAAGTTTATAGAAATAAATTCCGCTTGAAAGATTTGAAGCATCAAAATGTAATTCATAATGTCCCGCCGCTTGCTCTTTATTAACCAGAGCAGCTACTTCTTTTCCAAGTATATCATAAACTTTTAGCGTAACAAAACTATTAACCGAAATACCATAAGCTATTGTAGTTGAAGGATTAAACGGATTCGGATAATTTTGATATAGTTCGAAATCTGCAGGGACTTGATTAACATAGTCTTTAACTCCAACTGCCATTCCGAACCAGTTCAATGCTCCGATAGGCTGTCCTCCTGTTCCACCGGTATACGACTGAGAAGTTGTTTCATATGAGAAATCAAAATTTGCATGATTAGTAGTATCTAAAAATCCTTCTGCTGTACTTGCATCTTGAAAATATGTGGTTACTTCAGATATAGGAGATTCAGGTCCATTGGTAAATGTAACATTCTCAGAAATGTTTGTACCGGCAAATCCGCCTTGATTAATGTAGAAATTGGATAATGAATCATAAGCAATAGGATCTCCCACGGAATCAGGAAAAACTGCTAGCAGATTTGGGTCATCAAAAATATTGTTGTTTTTAATAATGATATTTGGTGTTTCCGATCCGCTCCAGGGCAGGAAGTGCATTACATAATCTCCGGTTGCAGCATTTACACCTAGGAAGTTTCCATTTTTGATAATATTATTTGCAACATAACCATTAAGAGTTTCACCAAAATCAATAGAACCAAATCCAGTATTTACAATCGTATTGTGATTAAAGTAAGCATAATTAATTCTGCCGCCCCCATCTCTTAAAACTTTGAATGTAAGATTATAAAAGGTACAGTTCTCTACATATAATGTGTCAACATCATTGCCTCTATCATCAAACGCTCTTCCGTTTTCTGGGCTGTCCATTTTTCCTATATTACTAATAACAGTATTAGTAATAAAAAGTTTATCGTCCGATGTATTAATTCTAAAAGCCGCTTGAGTAGCAAGATCGAGCACACAATCATCAATAACAACTTTTATCCCATTCTCTTCCAGACGAATTATTCTTGTGCTTACCCCTCCTAATTCATCCTGCGCAGATACATAACATCCTTTTATGGAAAAATTAGCCCTTGGTCTAAGAGTTTGGTCCGGCGTTACTCCGCCTGAAGGCACACCTAAAATAATTCTGGGACGTGCGCCGCTCCCCTCTGCAGCCGCTATATTTACGGGATATCTAGGTGAGTATTCTCCATCAAGCTTATATTCTCCGTTTCTTTCCAGGATATAAACAGTATTTGTATCAACTCTTGCACCTGAATTTGTTGTATCACCGTCAATTGTAGAGCCTAGTGTACCAAACCCGGGAGGAACATTTACTGTCCTTTGGGCAAAATCATTGCTCGTTAAAAGGACTAAAAAAAGTATCAGAAAAGATGTTAAAGTAACTTTCATATTGCCTCCGATATAATTTGTAATTAATTATTTAAGTTAAGTTAAACCGTTGTAAAGATGACATCTTTAAAAAGAAAATTTACTCTCAATTTTTTATTTAAATGTAAATCCTGATAAGACTTATTTTTTAAAAATAAAGATGTCATCTTTTAATGCCCATTCTTTTGCAATTTCTGTTATTTAATTAAGGGCTGCCAAAATCAAAAGTTTAGTTTTGCTCCGAGATCAGCAGTCCATCCAAAATATTCTTCATTAACCGGGAATCTTTTTTCATAATAATAGGCTCCTTCACTTACATTAGTTATATTATTTAGATTTACGAAAATCCGCAGATTACTATATATCTTTTGAGATAAGGACATATCCACCCTTAAAAAAGAATCGGTATAAACATCATCATCACTTCGAACTCCAACCAGATATAAAACATCATCCTGGTGTACGAAAGAAATCCTCCCTGAAAACCCCCCTTTTTCATAACCGACTGTTAAATTCCAAACGGTATTAGGCTGTCCCGGTAATCTTCCCTGCCTAAATTCTGCCAAACCAACCGCGTTCCCATTGATTCTGACTATCTCGAAATAAGGAAAATATGTTTCGGAATGTATTTTTGTAAAATTTAAATTAAGAATTATTCCATCCAGCGGTGAAGGGAAAAATGAAAAATTGGATTCAAGATCAAATTCAAAGCCGTAAACTTTGCCTTCGGGACTATTGATTGGCTGAGTTATATTATAATTTAAATATTGAGATGCCCGGTCGGTTTCGCGAAATGAAAAAAGATAATCAATATTATTTAATTTTTTATAGTAGCCTCCAGCTGTAAATAATCCATATCTGTTATATAAAGAAAGAAAAACATCATAATTTCTCGCTGTTGTATGTTTAAGATCAGGGTTTCCTCTTGATACTGTTTCCTCTGCAGTATTTACATCTTCAAAAGGAACCAGGTTGAAATAATCAGGTCTCGAAATTGCTTCTGTATAAGCTAATCTAAGATCAAGCCCATCTAAGATTCTATATCGTAAATGAAGCATCGGGAAGTATTCCTCATAGTTTTGTCCCCCCACAGTATCTTTGAGTACGCCTTGCTGCCCTAGATTACCCGTTAATTTCCCTGCTTTACCATCATAAGTAGTATTGGTCTTTTCATACCTTATCCCGGGAAGGATCATAATATTTTTAAGAAGATTTACTTCTGCCATTAAGTATCCTGCATAAATATCTTCCGATGCGGTATAATCTCCCGTTTCAACAAACCTGTTCAATTCATAATATCCGCTGAATTCCGAATGAAATTGATCTAATAATCCGGCATTTAGACCGGGTCCAAAATTATATTGACCATTAAGAAAATTATCGGTAGAGAAGGAAGGATCAATAAAATTATCTATTAGAATATTTGTATTCCTATATAAAGACCACCTTCCGGGGTTTGCAGCAGCTATTTGATCTACAACAGCGAAATCCGTCCTGTATTCATTTATATCGCGGTCTCTATTCTTTCCTCTATATTTTGCTCCTGCTTTTATAAATCCTGCCAGGTCATTCGAAAAAGAGAAAGGTGCCTTTAGATTTAGTTGAAAAGTTTTATTTTCATCCTTAACAGATTCAGGATTAAATGTGCCATATTGGAACCACGTTGATGATAGATCGTTATCGGCAAATTGAGGGATTACACTCGGGCCCTGATCTTTAATTAATCCATTTTTATATGCACCTATTTCCTGAAACCTTGCATAATTTGAATATGGTATTTTTCGTTTGGAAATTGAATAAGAACCCTGCCAATCAAGCTGGATAGGATTTAATAAATAATCACCAACGAGACTTGAATTCAAAACACTTGTATTTATCTGGTCATCTGTTAAATCATATTCTACTCTTGTTTCACCGACTCTATAACGTTTCCTCCTTTTTATTTCATCTCTGCCTGTACTGCTGTAAAAATTATTAAACTTTAAATTCAAATCACCGACCGAGTAATCAAAATTTAGTCCCCCGCTGTAGCGCGTTCTAATTTCTTTTCTATCGGCAAGGTTTAAGTTTTCAATCTCAATTTTTGTTATTGTTTGTGTAGGGGGATTATAATCGGCATTTAAGATATCCGAACTTCTATTTGCTTTTTGAGCGGTAAATGTACCGAGAATTCCAAGCTTATTATTAAAAAACCTGTCGCTTCCGGATAAATCAAACTTATAATTGCCGTAGTATTTCTCATGATTGTTGTAGCCGCCTTGAGCAAGAATTTCGTAATGAAGATTTTCCGGGGCACTCTTAGTAATAAGATTTATTGTCCCGCCGATTGCATCTGCATCCATATCAGGAGTTATTGATTTAAATACTTCTATACCTGCCAGTATATCCTGAGAGATCATACTTAAGTCTACCGATCTATCATTGGGATCAGTTGCGGGAATCCTCTCTCCATTTATGGTTACGGAATTAAACTTGGGAGATAGCCCCCTTACAACTACCTTTGTTCCTTCACCCGCATCCCTCTGGAGCGCAATCCCGGGTAGTCTGCTTAAAGATTCTGCAACATTAGCATCCGGCAGTTCCTGAATTTTATCGGAAGAGACTACATTAACTATGGTATTTGAAGACAGCTGCTGATTTATTGCTGCTGTTTGTCCCTGTAATTGAGCAGATACAACTACTTCATTCCCTTGAAGGACAAGGGAATGAAGTGCCACATTAAGTTCTGTTGTTTTTCCATTTGATATATTAACATTAACAGTGTCCGATGCATATCCCAGGTAGCGAAAAACGATTTTTGCATCACCTTCCGGTATATTGGTTAACCTGTATTTTCCATCTGACCCTGTGGCAGTTCCATTGGATGTACCTATCAGAATGATATTAGTACCCCATAAAGGAGAACCATCGGCTGCATCCGTTACTTTTCCGCTTACGCTGCCGGATTGTGCGAAGGTATTGACCAGCATTAAACTTACAAGACATAAAACTTTGAATATGTTTGAATGGATATTCATTCGTACCTCATTGTCTATTCACAAACACAGACAAGAATGTCTGTGCTACAAAAGTTGTTTTTAACCCGGCTTCTCCATTTGAGAAACCTATTAAGAAAACCCCCGGGGTTACAAAAACCCCGGAGGTTGAGGCTATCGCAGGAATCCAGTCTCTTTGCATAATATTGTTTAATAATATACCAGGCATACTAGGTTTACATAAATTTTTTTATATAGCAGTTTTTTTATTCTTATTCTGCGTTTGCGAAGCACCGCAAGAATTTCTAATTATTAATTCAGGTTCAATTAATACTCTGACACGTGTTGATTTGCCATCTATTCTATTAATGATTGACTGTACAGCTAATTCACCGATTCTCTGTGTATCTTGTTTAACTGTAGTTAATGGAGATGGAGCATATTTAGCTATATCAATGTCATCAAATCCTACTACAGCAATGTCATCCGGAATTTTTAATCCGGTCTCAATCGCTCCTTGCTGAAATCCTAATGCTGCTAAATCACTATAAAAGAATAAAGCATCGGGAACTGTTTTCGATTTTTTATAATTTCTTCCCATCATGAAACCTGTTTTATATCTATCCGTTCCAATTTCAAGATTAAACTGATAACTTTTATTCAACTTTCTTCCATATTCCTTTAGAGCTTTAGTATATCCTTTCCGACGTAATAAACCAAGTAAATTTCCTTTACCACCATTAACATATCCGATTCTTTTATAACCTAGTTTTATCAAATGTTCAGTAGCTAAAAAAGCTCCTTTTTCATTATCAGTACCCACATAATATATAGAAGGATCCTCCATATAGGAAACCATTACATAAGGGAAATTCCGTTTATGCAGTGCAATTATATTTTCAGTTGCCCGGTATAATAAATTCATTGATGCAATAATTAACCCGTCAACCCCGATACTTTCAAAATGTGAAATCTGACTCTCTTCTTTTTCCTGTTTGCCGGATGAGCTTGCAAGCAATACATTATAACCCAGCTGTGATGCTTTCGCTTCTATCGATTGTACAATTAATGAGAAAAAAGGATGCCCTAAATCTCTAAGAACCAAACCTATCGATTTATGTTTTGATATATCAAATGCTTTTCCCTTTCTTGCCACATAGGTTCCTTTGCCAACCCTGCTAAATAGTATACCTTCGTTAATTAAATTTGATAAAGCCTTTTTAACTGTAATCAAACTAACATTATATTCCTTAGATAATTGATGCTGCGAACCTACTTGATCACCAATATTCAACTCTCCTCTCGATATTTTCGATTTAATATCATTCTCAATTTGTTCGTATAATGCCTTTTGGCTTCTAAAATCAATCCCCATTCTATTTCAGTCTCATATTAAACATTTATTTTAATGTCCTTCCAAATTAGCATTTTTAAGCGGCACAATTTTATCAACCGGAGCAGTATTCCATCTGGGGCTTTCTTTTATTAAGACCCACTCATGATCTTCCCATCTGGCTCTAACATCGTCTCTATGAAACTGCACTGCATATGCAACTCTCGGCAGACCGGATAAATTGACCCCGGATCCATGTATTGTCAATCTCGAAAATACAACACAATCCCCTTTTTTCATTCTGACAGGTAAAAAATCTTCGGGTTCCCACTTAATCTTCTTATGATTATCACCGTCACCTGATAAACTCGATTCATAAGTTCCGTTTTTATGCGACCCCGGAACTATTTGCAAACAGCCATTATCCAGATTCATATCATCAAGAGCAAACCAGAAGTTTAAACCCGGTTTGTCGAACATGGTATATTGATTATCCTGGTGGAAATGAAACCGCCCGCCTCCATTAGCACTTTTAACTGCTGTAAACGGCATGTAAACGGAAGCAGGTCCCTGCAGCAATTGAGAAGCCAGCTCTTTTAAGGAACCCGAATTAATCAATTTATCCAGAGAACTTCCTTTTAAATATTGAGTAGTCTGACGAAGCTTGGAATTTTCAAATCCGACAACTTCCATAATTTCCATAACTTCATGGTATATTAATCCGATATCTTCTGCTGACAAAATTTCAGGAATAACAAGAAATCCTTCTTCAAGGAAAGAGCTGATCTCTTTTTCACATAAATATTTGACTTTAATCATGCGTTATTATTATACTTGGTATACTAAGTGCAACTTAAAAAGAAAACTTTAGTTTGTCAAGATAATTTTCTCAAATTGTTGTAAGTTAGTAAATAAATTATGACTTCAAAAGAAAGAATTTATAATGCCATGCATATGAAGGAGGTTGACAGAGTACCTGTTATGTGCCAGATTTCCATTGGACACTACTTCTTATATTCGGGCATTGATCCGGTTGATATCTGGTTTACATCGGATGGTTTTGCAGAAGCTTTGATGATAATGAGGGAAAGATATTCTTTTGACGGAGTTCTAATAAATCTTCCTGGTAGAGCTCCTGAATACAAGAAGTATATCGATAGGATTGGAAGAAATGAATATGAAACTTTTATATTTTGGAAAAACGGTAATTATACAACTATACCGAAGGATGATAACCCTCACTATTTTCAAAAAAACGGGACAAGGTATTTCCCGTCATTTGAGGAAGTCAAACCGGAAGAATTATTTTATGTTGAACCATGGGATCTAACAGATATTACATACCCTTTTACATGGGGGTTTGAAAAAGAACCGAGATTATTTAATGATTATTTCCCTGACTATCATTTTGACACTATAAAACTTGTTAAACAGAAAATTGGAAATCAGTTCTCAATTCACTCAGAAGTATTCTCTCCATGGTCACAATTTCTCGAGCTGCTTAATTATGAATATGCATTAATGGCAATCATGGATGATCCGGATAAAGTCAGAGCATGCTTAGAAAGATTAACAGAGGGGAGCATTGAACTCGGAAGAAAACAAGCCAGACTTCAAGTTGATGCAATATTAATTTCATCTGCTTTTGCAGGCGGCGGTTTAATTTCCAAAGAGCAATATGCAAATTTCGTTTTACCGTATGAGAAGAGAATTATAGAAGAAATTAAAAAGGAATTTGATATCCCTATTTATACCCATACATGCGGAAGTATTGGTGACAGATTAGATTTAATGATGGAAACTGGGACGAACGGAATTGATACTCTTGATCCTCCCCCGCTTGGTAACGTCCATTTGAAAGAAGCCAAAAAGCAATTATCCGGAAAAGTTTTTATTAAAGGTAATATAGACCCGGTCAATACACTTCTAAATTCCGATTTATCCGGTATTGAAAAAGATGTTGAAGCAAGAATAAACATTGGTAAACCAGGCGGAGGGTATATATTAAGCACTGCTTGTTCAATTGCTCCACATACACAACCCGAAAATATTGAACTTCTTCATAAGCTGGCCGAAAGATTTGGAAGGTAATTCATTGGGAAAATGGATGTAGTTGAATACGATTGTCATTCAATAGTCAGTCTGTTGCCATTAGTTGGAATGTTTTTTATTACCAAATAATCAAATCCTCCTATTTAATTTTTAACTATCTTTTTATATTTTTCAACTTTAATTCGAAAATTATTTAGAATATTAAACCCATGAATAATTTATTATTAGATATTCAAAATAAACTTAGTGCAATTTACTATCCGGTATTATCTTTTTAACTATCTAATGGCCATCTAACAGCCATCTAAAGCCTTAAATCCAGGTCACCACCATATCTAATCTTCCAAAACACGGTGTTGCTTCCCGCCTCGATTCCAATAAAGATTTAAGGAAAAATGAGAGTATAGACACTTCAATATGAAAAAGGCCGGAGACTCACCTAAACTCTCTATACTTATTTTCGTATCAAGTTTAGTATTGAGTTAATAAAAGTTAAAGGGTGAGGCGGACATCCCGGAACATAAAGATCAATTTTTACCTTATCTAAAAAAGGACCGGTTTAATGAATCCGATTCTGAAAATATTCCACCGCTGATTGTACAGGCACCAAAAGCTATAACAATTCTTGGAGTGCTGATACTATCAAATGCATCTTGAAGAGAAGGTGCCATATTTCGTGTAATTGGACCTGTTATTACAATTCCATCAGCATGTCTGGGTGATGCAACAAAATCGATACCATATCGTCCCATATCAAAATTTACATTTCCGCAGGCGTTTAATTCCAATTCGCATCCATTGCAGCCTCCAGCAGAAACCTGTCTTAATTTTAATGAATGTCCGAAAATTTTATAAATTTCTTTTCTGGCTTCAATAGCATCTTTTATAAATGCTTGATAGCCTTTACCCGACTTTAAAACTAAATGCTCCCTGCTTGTGCTCCCTAATTTATAACCACTTGTAAATTTAATTGCTCCTTTTGAAGCTCTTTCGCATTCACCGCAAAATATGCATTTACCAAGGTCAATGGAAAGAGGATTTTGTAATATTGCATTAACAGGACAAATATTAACTATATCTTCAATATCCCCAATAAATTTGGATTCATCAATTAAGGGAAATCCACGATGAGTATCAATTACCTCTGCGTTCTTTTAAATCATCGATTACGGGAAATCCATGTTTTATTCTTAGTTTAATCAAATTAAGCATTCTATTCTCATAATATATTAAAGATCAAATCCGCAATATGAAAGATTAAAACTTTTATTGCATAAAGGGAAATCTGAAATTCCCTCATTACGAACAGCGAGGGCAAGTCCGAACCAATTATTAAAAGAAGGATCTTTTATTTTTATATGTACAATCTTTCCCTGGTTGTCTGTTATCAAAGAATGGGCAATTTCACCCCGCCAGCCTTCTGACATTGAAATGACAATGCTGTCCCGCTGAAGTGATGAAATGCCTTTACTCGAATCACTCTCCGGAAGGCTTTTAAGCAGTTCATTTATAATTTTAATCGACTGCTGTATTTCAATAAAGCGGATATATGCCCGGCTGAAAACATCACCTGATTCCATCGTAAGTTTATGAAGTGGAAAATATTCGAATGATTCAAACGGATGATCCGAACGAATGTCAATTGATAAACCGCTTGCTCTTGCAGCTGGACCAACCATTCCGATTTCTGCAGCAGTTTTTTTATCAATTATCCCGGTCTTTTCAAATCGTTCCATAACAGAGGCAGAGGAAAATAAAACTTCTGCCGCAACTGCTGTATCATCGTTTAATTTATTAATAGTTGATAACAATTTATCACTTAGTTCTGCTGACAAATCATAATTAGTATATCCGTAATTTAACATTCCTCTGCCGAATCTATTGCCGCAAATTGCCAGTGTAGAATTAATTATTTTTGTCCTTAAGGCACCGAATACTGCATTTCCCGTTAAATAAGCGACATCATTTGATAAAGCAGCTAAATCTCCCAGATGATTTCCAATCCTTTCAAGCTCCAGCATTACCGATCTGATATATTTAGTCCTTCTTGAGACATTTAATCCCGCTAATGATTCAACCGCTCTTACAAAAGTTCCGGCATGCCCTATGACGGAATCACCTGCAATTGATTCTGCAAGCTTAATTTGATAAACAGGATTATTCTTTTTTTCTATAAATAAATTTTCAACTCCCCTGTGCTGAAATCCTAGTTCTATCTCAAGATGATAAACTTTTTCTCCATGACATGAAAATCTGAAGTGCCCCGGTTCAATGACTCCGGCATGAATCGGTCCTACACCCACTTCATGAACTTCATCACCATTCATTGAAAAGAATTCATATTTATTTCCCCTACTATCTGTTCCGGCGATCCCTTTTCTTACAGGTTTGAGCCACGGATGCCCTTCAGGTTTAATTCCATATTCTTCATAGAATTCTCTTTCGAAGAGATGAGCAGATGGAATTTCAGTTGTAAGGGAAATGTATTGCCTCCCTTCCTTGAATTCGGATGAAGCTAAGAACATTTTAGAAGTATTATCGTCTGCAGCGATTGCGTATAAAACAATTTTATTTGAATCTCTCTTACCAAAAAATTGAATCAGTCTTTTTCCGCTTCTGACTTTTTCAATCAGTTGAAACCTTAAATCATCAATTGGAAGAACCGGAATATCTTTCAAATAAACCGGCTGAAGGTTTTTAATCTCTATCCAATTCGACATATTCACTTTCATTTTAGAAAACCTGAAGCACTATTAAGAAGCTCTTGAACCTGAGATGGAATACCAAGACCTAGAATTGTCAGAATAATTATTAATGCAAGCTGGGGAATATATGCAAACCATGATAGTTTTTTATTATTTATATTTTTTACTTCATCTTCTCCGAATGACATACTGAATACTGACGAAAACATACCATAAGAAACAATGATTATAAATAAAAAGAATAATACTGCAAACCAGCCGATCCCGTTTAACCAGAAAGCTTTTATAATTAAAAATTTACTTAAGAAAATAGGAGAAGGCGGGATGCCGATTATCAGGAACATTGATATAATCCAGAACCATCCTGTTAATGAATCTTTCTTTATTATTCCTCTTACATCCGATATTTTTTTACTCTTAAAAATATGTAATATATTACCGGATGTTAAGAATAATGATGTTTTTGCGAGGGAATGAGAAAGCGTATGCAGCATAGCCGCAAATATTCCAGCAGGACCTAAGGTAATCCCGATAAATAAGATTCCCATATTTTCAATAGAAGAATATGCGAGCATTCTTTTATAATTTTTTAACCGGAGCATAAATACTGCACTTACCATCATCGACAGAAAACCTGTAAGAAGGAAAAAGAAATTCGAAAAACTTTCTAAGTTCGAACGGATAAATATTTCCTGAAAACGTAACAATCCTAAAAAAGCCGAATTCAATAAAGTGCCGGAAAGCAATGCAGACACCGGTGACGGTGCTTCTGAATGAGCATCCGGCAGCCAAGCATGTAATGGGGCTACACCAATCTTAGTACCTAGACCAACAAAAATAAATGCAAAGGATACTTTTAACCAGAAAGGATTTATCCTCCCGGCATTTGTATACAAATCTTTAAAAAATAATGAATCAAAACTTCTGCTTCCAATTGAAAGTATAATTATACCGACAAAAGCTAAAGCTATCCCGATTGAGCAGATGTAGACATATTTCCACGCAGCCTCAAGGGATGATTTTTTCTTTTCAAAATAGATTAATAGTGCACTTGTTAAAGTTGTTGCTTCTACAAAAACCCAGAGCAGAGCGAGGTGCGTTGAAAGTATTACTCCTGTCATTGCAGCCACAAAAAGTAAAATCTCAATTATATAAACCGCTTCTTGAAAAGGTGATAACTGATGTTCTTTAAAATAATAGATGCTGTAAAATGAAATGCTTAGAAAAACCATGGTCATGATCGAAAAGAAAAATAATCCGATACCGTCGAAACTGAAATAATCAAGAAGCCATCCTGGAAGCCAATGCCATTCAATCCTAAACCATATTGAAATTGCTACTGCGGTATATACTAACGGTATGCCAAGCAAAACAATTCTATTAGCGATTCTATTCCTTATGAAAAAAACTGCTAACGCGGAAATTATCGGAAGTATCAGAATTAAAAAGATCATATTTAATCCTTCAACTCCGTTAAAATGTCTATATGGTCTCCATCATACATCTCCTGTATTTTATTAAAGAAAATTACGAACAGATAAATTCCTACAAACAAATCAAGCAATACACCGATATTTACAAGCATGGGCATTTCATTAGCTACAGAAAGTGAAAGGAGAAAAATTCCATTCTCCAGCATCATGTAGCATAATATATGTGTAATGATTTTTTTACGGTTGATAATTAAAAATAAACTTGAAATAATAATCACAATTGAAATCCCGAAATAAAGCGGTTTTATTTCGCTCCCAACTTTTACAGACCAAAATGCCGCAACAAATCCAAATATGAAAATAGCACATGCAATTAAAAGTGAATAAAATTGCGAAATATAGGGCTCGATTTCACGGCTGATTTCATTCTTCCTGATAATAGTTAGTAAAAAGAAAGGAATGAAAATTGTTTTTATAAACAAAGTTTCGATACTTAGGAAAGCTATATTTATCCAGTTCAGTTGTTTTATATCCAGTATAACTAAAAGAAATAAGAGAAATCCCTGAAGTGATAAAGTTTTTACGTATGCCTCCAGTCTGCTGACGGCAAAGATGTAAAGCATGCTTGTTCCAAGAAGTATAATTAAAATATCTGTCATTAAATTCCACCAAAAATAAAGAAGGCAATTACTGCAAAAACTGTCAAAGAAAGTGCTGTCATTATAAAAATAAATTGAGGGACATGGGAAATTCTAGAACGCGCAATCATTGATTCAACGAAACCTATACTTATAAAGACTATTAAGATTATTAATAGAAATAATATTAAAGCCGCAGATAAGCTGAACGATGAGGGAATAAGAAAGTTAGCAATAAGCATTGAAATAATAAGCATTTTTAATGCTGACGAATAGAGCATAAAAGCCAGATCCGGTCCGGAATAATCCAGAATCATCACTTCGTGAATCATTGTAAGCTCAAGATGAGTATTCGGATCATCTACGGGAACACGGCTTCCTTCTGTAATGAGCATAATAAATAAAGAAATAACAAACAAAAATTTTATAAGTATTGTATAACCGGCAGCCGAATTTAAAATATTAAAAATTGATTGAAATGATAATTCATTCGTTATTAGTGCAAGTGAACCAGCTATTATAAAAAATGCCGGCTCGACTATTGATGAAAAAGTCACTTCCCTGCTTGCGCCCATTCCCTCAAAACTACTGCCTGTATCCAATGCTGCCAATACTGTCATAAATTTTGCGAACCCTAAAATGTAAGCAAATAAAACAAAGTCCCCGGGAAAGCTGATTATGGATCCCATAAACGGAAGCGGGATTATTGCTAATGCAATATAAACTGCAGCAATATTAATTGAAGGAGCTATTATAAAGACTAATGAAGTGGTTTTACTTATTACTTCTCCTTTTTGCATCAGCTTAAAAAAATCATAATAATTCTGTAACAAAGGAGAACCCTTTCTACCTGCCCATACTGCTTTAATCTTATTAATTACTCCAATAAAAAAGAAAGGTAAAATTGCTAATAGGATATAAAATAAAATTCTTAACATTATTCAACTCCCAGAATCCAGATTAGAAGAAGAACTAAAAAAATTAAACCATAAACAATATACTGCTGCATTCTCCCGCTTTGAATCCAGGAAAACAAATTCATGGATTTATTGATGAAACCTATGAAGGGATGTACCAGGAATCTTTCCATAAGATCCCGCGAATGGCTTTCCAGCGACTCTTCTTTTGGAAACAAAACTTCCTCACTTTTAACCATGATCTTTTGAGATACTAGTCCTGAGACAAGTTGTAAAAACGGATGGGCAAATGAACTGCTGGTATACTGCATGCGGCTGCTCCCTGCCTGGTAACCGCAATCCCATGTCTTAAATTTTCTGACCTCTTTCTTTCTCAGCAGTATATTCCTTATTAGATAAAATAGAATGAATATAAAAACAAAACATGTTAAGGAAATAGATATCTTAGAAAATATTGAAATGACTTCCTGTGGAATATATAACGGCTTATTTGGGACAAATTGATTCACCGCATTTACAAGGAGATTAATAAAGAATAATGGAAACAAACCTATTAAAAATATAGCCACTGTTAAAATACCCATTGGCAGAAGAAGTGAAATATCATTTTCATTTGGCGTGGATTTATAATCTGAACGCGGGATCCCCAAAAAACAAATCCCGTAAACTTTAGTGAAGCATAAAAAAGCCATGGAACCAATGAATGCTAAACCGCTTATGCCGATTATAGATATGATATCTAAATTTAGAACACTTGCAGAAAAACCTTTTGCCATTCCAAGGTAAATTGCAAATTCACTAATGAATCCATTAAAGATTGGCAGCCCGGTAATTGCCAGGGAAGCTATAAGAAACATTATTGAAGTCAAAGGAAGATATTTACCAAGTCCCCCAAGTTTATCTATATTTCTTGTGTGAGTCTGCATGTACAAAATACCAGATCCGTAAAACAAAACACTTTTAAATGTAAAATGATTTATTGTATGCAGGAGCGCACCTAGAAATCCTAATGCTGCGATCAAAGAATTATTATATGCTAAGCCTATCATTCCAAGCCCTATCCCCATCCCGATAATTCCAATGTTTTCTATACTGTGATATGCAAGGAGTTTTTTAATATCGTGCTGTGCAATTGCATTTATTACTCCCAAAATACCGGTTAAAAGTGAAAGTATAAAAACACCGTAAGCTAATGTTAAATCAGGGATTCCGATAGACAAAACGATTCTTAAAATCCCATAAATTCCAGTTTTTATCATTACACCCGACATCAGTGCCGATACTCCTGTAGGGGCTGCCGGATGAGCTCGCGGAAGCCATGTGTGCATAGGTAGAAATCCGGCTTTCGTTCCAAATCCTATGAAAAAAAGAATGAACAATATTATACCGGTTCTCCCCAAATTATTAAAAACTAATGTGAACGATTTAAAGTCTAATGATCCGGAGACTAATGATGCCCAGCTGAATGCAGCAATTAAAAATGCTGCTCCAATCTGCATAGCGGTGAAATAATAAATTCCCGCTTTAATTACTTCTTGATTTTTATTTTCAAAAATTACTAGAAAAAAAGAAGCCAATGACATTAATTCCCAGACTATCAAAAACAAAATTGAATTTTGAACTACAACAACAAGAAGCATTGAAAAGGAAAGTAAACCAAGGAAAAAATAATAATAGGATAGTCCGGACTTGCTGCCTCGGTACATTTTCATATAGCCAATCGAATAAATTGCAGCTAATAAAGATCCGGTCGAAATTATTAATGCAAAAACTGCGGAAAGCGGGTCTAACCTTAAGTATGATATACCTATCGGTTCTGAAAGTTTTATAACTAACTGGCTTCCATTACCGTTCAAAGCAGCAAAGGTTTGAGGTAAAATGAAAAATTGGCTCATCAGGCAAAAGGAGAGAAATATAAAACCTTTCGCCTTCTCATCGAAAAAAATTGAAAATATACCTCCGGCTAAAAATAAAATTAGTCCAGTAATATATTGAATCATTATTTACTTGTTTCCACTTCTAACCATTCCAGTTCTTTTGTCTTTATATAATCCCGGATTGTTTCTTTATCTTTTTTGTCGTTAAGTAATTTCCGGAAATTTTCATCCTGGCACAGATATGATATTTTAGAAAGAACTTCCAAATGCATCTTAGGACTTGCAGTTAAAAGAATAATTAAAGTATCAACAGGCTGACCATCTAAGGCACTAAAGTCGATAGGCATATTTAAATAACAGATTGTAATACTTGCATTATTTGGATTTGTGATAATTGGATTTCGAGGGTGAGGAAGTGCAATCCCTTTTCCAATTGCAGTAGACATTAAATCTTCACGATTTAATATGGCATCTAAAATCTCCTTATATGATAAGTCCGCAGGGAGTAAAATCTTAGCAGAAGCATTCTTTAATACATCCTTATTATTGGAACCCGGGACATCATTTATAACTCCCCCTTTTTCAATCAATGGAATTAAACTATATCTATCTGCAAGTCCTAGTTTAATTAATGAATATGAAAATTCTACTTTATGAATTAATATCCATTCAGTAATCTCAGCCCTATTAAATCTGTATTGATGATTTATATTGTGATACGGAATTTTCTTTTCTTTAATCCATTGATGGATTATCTTTTCATCCACATTTAATAAATCAACTATATCTCTGATCTTAAGATCCATCTCTATAAAAATTTAAAGATCAAAAATAATTAAATAGTTTTGAATTAACTAAATGATTTTTTATCTATCCTTTTGCAAAGTGAAGAAAACTTTTTGCTTGATCCACTTTCGACTAATAATTTTTAACGAGTATTTCCGAAATTTTTCCGCGTTTATTAGCTTGGCTATTAATAACTCTGTTAGCTAATATCCTCTTAATAGTAAATTTACTATATAAATTATCTAGAAATTCATTATGCGAATTATGGTTTTTTAAATCTGAATTACTTAGTAACTGACGAATACCTTTTTGATCCAGTAAACTATATAATTTTGCTAATTCTTTTTGTTCCTCCATGGAGAATTCAAATTCACTGTACGAGGTAAAATTAGAGGTTTTATTAAGAGGAGAATACGGAGGATCATAGTATATAAATGAATTATTTTTAACAATATTCTGGAGTGTTTTAAAGTCTCTAGTTTCTAAAACAACATTTTTCAGACAAGCTGAAACTGCGGTTAAATTTTCTTCATCAACTATTTTAGGATTTTCATATCTCCCGAATGGGACATTAAATTGTCCCGATTTATTAACCCGGTACAATCCGTTGAAACAAGTTTTATTCAAAAAAATAGTTAACGATGCTTTTCTAATTATTTTCTGCTTACTTCTCTGAATTTCAATTAATATTAAACTATTAAACTCTTCTCTTTTTTGGATATAATGTTCCATTCTATGTTCCGAATCTTTAGATTTAAATTCTTTATCCAATAATTTCAATTCTTTTATTAATTCGTTTTTATGATTTTGAATGATCTTAAAGGTTGAGATTAAATTAAAATTTATATCATATAAATAGGCATTTTCAATACCGTATTTTTGCTTAAGGAATAAAAATACTGCGGCACTGCCTAAGAATGGTTCATAATAATTGTCAATACCATTTTTTTTTATATCCGCCGGGAGATTATTATCTATATCATTTAATAATTGAGTTTTACCGCCAGCCCATTTTAAGAAAGGTTTCGCTTGTTTCATCAAGTTATAATTATAAGAAAAAATAGTTTAACAGCCTTAGCTCTTATTTGACAATCCTTGTTCAAATTCCCACATCTTGAAGCAAAAGCAAAGTCATCTTAAAACCATGTAAAACCCTATTGCTATCAAAAAAAAAGCAAATAACCTTTGCATTATTTTTTTAGGTAAATGCTTTGCCAGCCAGATTCCAAATGCTCCGCTTAATATCCCCGGTACAACCATAATTGAAGATATAGTTATATTCACATCCCCCGCTTGAAAATATTCCAGTCCTACTAAAGCTGCAAATAGAGTGATCGGGAGGAGTGCTGTTCCTGCTGCATTATTAAGCTCAAGTCCGGCAATTAAAATAATAGCAGGAACAATCATGAATCCTCCTCCAATTGCAAAAAAACCTGACACAGCACCAATTACAAAAGCTGCAATACCTAAATATAATTTCCTTTTAAAGTTATTTGCTTCGATTTTTTGTTCTGAATTATTATTTAAATCTCCGGCAGGTGTACTCTCTTTATGAAAACTCAGATAAAGCATCCAGCCGGCAATAAAGAAAAGAATAATTCCAAGCAGAAATATGAGTTTCTTACCTGGATAAAGCAATCCAAGCTGAGTACCAATATAAATTCCTATCAAACCGGGCAGAGAAAAAATAATACCGATTAATAGATTGATGTCTTTTTTATAAACCCGCCAGGCAAAAATAGATGCGGCAACCATAGCTACACCGGCAGCATTAGTTCCAAGTACCTGATGCCCGTGAAGATCGGAAAATATTAGGAAAATCGGAAGACCAACAACCGTACCACCCGCTCCTAAAAATCCAAGTACAAATCCGACTATAATCCCGGCAAATATTGATTGAAGATACATCTATGTCCTATGCGTCTTTTCTCAAAATAAAAATTCTATGGATATAGAAAAATTGCGGATTGTAGCAATGTTGCCGATGAGTTCAACATAATTGTAGTTGAGAGCGTTATTCACGTTAAAAAATATTCTGGCGGGGAAACCAAGATCAGAGAAATTGTAGCCGGCTCTGAAATCAAGAACGTAAACCGGAACCCTTACTCTTCCGTCCTTGATAAGTCCCAGATCAACAAGTTCAAAATCCATTTGTTCAATTTTACTCCAGTACCTGAAGTCAGACCCAATTTCAAATCCTGAAAGGTTGAGAGAAATGTTTGCGGTAAGCTGATGACGGGCCCTGTATTTAAGTGCTATATGCTGCTCAACGTCTCTTGCCCACAGATATGTGTAATTCACTTTAAGTGAAAGATGATTGTTAAACATTCCGGAATTTATATTAAACTCAGCTCCCTCAATCCTTGCACGCTGAACATTTGCAAAATATGCTTCGTTGTCAACATCAAACGCCACCTGGATGAAATCATAATACTCCGTTCTGAACAGCGCAGCGTCAAAACTCAACTCGCTGAAAGGCTGATAGTTAGCCCCAAATTCAAAACTGATATTTCTTTCAGGTTTTAATTTAGGATTTTGTTTCAGGGTAACACCGGCATTGAGTGAAGCTGAGGTAAAAACTTCGGCAAGCGAGGGGGCTCTGAACCCGGTCGCAAATGAACTTCTTAAAATTAAATTTTTAGTAAGCTTGTAATTTAATCCTATTTTTGGAGCAGCGGCGGCGACCGGTTTAAGTGTATCAAGCTTATCAAAATCAAATCTTGCGCCTGCTGATAATGTTAAGGATGAATCAAGTTTAAAATCTGTCTGGAAATAAACTCCAAGACCGTAACCGGACGGCTGTCCGAAAATATTTGAATTGACTAGTGCGCCGAACCCCTCAAGTCCTGTAACAAGAACTATCTTATCGGTTAATAGAAGATTTGATTGACCTTCCAGCCTGTAAATATCAGCATAAGAGGCATTCCTTGCCCTCGTATTATCCCACCAGAAAGCTTTATAAAAGCTTCCTTTCAAATCAAATGAAAAGTTTTCGCTTACGGCATTATTATACTTCATCCCTAGCATGTAACGTTCCGAAGTGACAGTCTGATTAAGATCGTTTATCGGAACGAGTGCATGCTGAAGATCTTTCCAGTAAGTCCAGTTTCCCTCTTCTTCGTTTAACGAATTTGCAAAGAAAGAAAGAGATGATGTGGGGGAAAAATTATAAACTGTTTTCAAATATCCTATATATCTTGATGAAACGTTGTCTTTCTTGTAGCTCATATCGTTTAGCCTTGTAAGTGCCGCTGAAAACCCGAACTTACCGATTCTGTTTGTATGCGAAAGAGTAAGAGTGTTATATGTTCTTGATTCTGATGACCAGTCCCATTCACTGCTATACGGTTTGCTGTAGATTCCGCCCCCCGCTTTGAAGTAAGTTCTTGCTTTATTTGATATTTTTTTTGTAATAATATTTATAACTCCCCCTAATGCGGTCGATCCGTAAAGTGCGCTGGCAGGACCTTTAATAATTTCAACCCTGTCAATTTCCGTAACCGGAACCATCTCCCATGTTATTTCACCCGTGTCGCCTGAGTAAATAGGGAAACCATCTAGCTCAACGAGCACCCTTGTCCCGGCGCCTCTGCTATACCCGCTCGAGCCGCGTATACTTATCTGGTCCTCAACCATCTGCACGCCTGGGGCAAACCTTAATGCATCACTTAAAGATACAAAGTATTTTTCTGAAAATTCACTTGAAGAAATTACCGATGCACTTACCGGAAGTTCAGAGATTTTCTGTTCATATTTACCTGCCGTAACAACTACTTCCTGATTTGTTTGAATTATCCCCGGAATCAAACGAACATTAACAGTAATAGATTTGTTTGTAATTTTCTTACCCGCTATCGTTACACTGTTGTACCCGATCATTGAAAATTCCAGAGTATAGATGCCGGGGTTTAGATTATTTATTTCATATTTGCCATCTTTATCTGCAGCGGCACCACGACCGGTGCCGGTTAATACTACATTCGCACCTGTGAGCGGTTTGCCGTCTTCATCAGTTATAATCCCGCTGATGCTGTAAGTCTGCGCAAAAGTGCAAAATGTATACAATAATAAAAGAAACAGGATTAAAATAAGTTTCATTAACTTTTTACTTAAAAATTATTACTGGCTGAGTTACGTATAGTTTAAAGATGACATCCTTAAAAAATAAAAATTATTTTCAATTTTTAATTATACCCATATACCCTATACCTTTTTACCTATTCTCAATTTTCTAATTATCCTCACGGAGGCTGCGGTGGAGGATTATTAAAATCGCAAACAATATTAATGTTTCTTACTAGAGTATTCGGCGGAATTACCAGCTTGCCGGGATGTGAAAAGTCATTGTTTGCATAGTAAATACCTGCAACTCTCCAGTCTTTTCTGTTAACCGAGATTGTTGGAGATGTTAGTTGTGCGACTGCTACATAATCATACTCTCCATCGGCAAGATGTCCTTGCTGAGGTAGATAAGCCGAATCAAGGGAACTGAAATTAAATGTAGTTGAACCGAAAGGTATTTTAAGACTTACAAATTTAAGATTGAGAATGTTGAAATCTGAAAGAGATTTTAGTTCGTTTTGAAAAACAACGAGATATGTCCCTGAAACTGAATCAGGCCAGTTACCCTTAAATGTGATAGTTCCGCTGAATCCTGTCTGCTGAACTGAATTACCGGCGGAAGTAGGCGAAATTCCTCCATCGCATCCGCTGTTTAAATTGAAAAAAATAATCAGAAACAAGATTGAAACTGTTGTAAAAATATTTTTCATAAAAAAATATAATCAGGTAGCAGATAAGAAACAATAAACTCCCGCAAGGATAGAAATGGATGTCACACCTTTCCTTTTGTTGAAATAACTTAATTATATCATCATCCTGCTTATATAACTGTTATTTCAATTGCCATTGGAGGTTAAGAAAAGGTAACATCGTTTTGTAGGCATTAAAGCTGTTATCATTTTCATTCCTTCTATCAAACCTGGAAGCCGTCTGTACTGAGTGTCATGACCCTTTCATAAATTATGTTGCGGATTATAAGGACAAAATATAGTTTCTTCACGAACTTTTTTTTCTTTACTGGTTTATAAGGTATACAATTTCTTTGGAGGTAATTTATGTTTCGACTTTTCATTCTATTTATTTTAGCTCTTTTCTTTTCATCGGCAAATAATTCCCTGACGCAAACGCTCTCCATTCCTCCTGATACAGCACACTGGGAACTGGAAGGAAATGCAAATATAACTGAATACCTGGACCGTAAGTGCATTTATCTTAATGGCGCTGCTGCGATCGTAAAAAACTATGAAATGCGCGACTGCATTATTGATTTAGATGTCTCAACTTCCGCAAAGCGGGGATTTTTCGGAATAGACTTTAGAGTTTCAGACGACGGTAGAAATGCCGAATATGTTTATCTTCGTCCTCATAAGTCAGGGTATCCTGATGCTATTCAATATACACCTGTTCTTAACGGTGGTTTGAATTGGCAAATCTATAATGGCCCCGGTTTCACAGGAGCTACTGATATCCCAAAAGATGTATGGTTCCACTTACGACTGGAGGTAACAGGCGCACAGGCAAACCTTTTTGTTAAGAATATGGATAAGCCTGCACTCGTGATTGATGATTTAAAAAGCGGCCGGCAGAAAGGCCAGATAGCTTTCTATGATCTCATAGGCGAAACATATATTTCAAATTTTGAAATAAAGACATTGCCTGAGACTGTTTGGCAGCATCATCTGCCTCCGTTCCTCCCCGGAGCCATAACCAGGTGGAGTTTGTCACCCTCTTACGATGCTCTTACTCATAACATGGAACATGCGCTCAGTCCTGCAGAAAGTGATACAATACATTGGCAGAATGTTGAAGCAGAACCACCAGGATTTGTAACAATATATCGTTACCGCATTGCGCCTCATATAAAAGTTACTTTTGCCGATGACTTTTCCAAGCGTCTTGACCCGCAACCCGGAATGAAGGTTATATTTGCAAAGACCGATATCAAGTCTGATAGCGATAAGGTGAAAAAGCTCTACATTGGGTATAGTGATGACGTCAGTGTGCTTTTAAATGGGAAAATACTTTTTCGCGGACGAAGCGCACAGAATTTTCGGGATCCGGGATTTCTTGGTATTGTTAACGCTGAAGACGATGCTGTTTATCTTCCATTAAGAAAAGGGAATAATGAACTGATGCTTGTCCTAAGCGAACTTGGCGGTGGTTGGGGATTCATTTGCCGTTTAGCAGACTTTGAAAACTGAGATATTTTCCTTTGGAAAAATTATTTTTTATTGTAATTTTTTCAACGCGGCTAAAGTCTATTCCTTTTCTATCTTTCTATCCATTGGATATTGTCTGAAATAAAGGTTACCACAGGACTTCCAGAGCCTGTGTGGATATCATTAACCAATGGTTTTACCGTTGGTAAATGGAGCAAAATTTAAACTTTCAACAACCGTTTTAACGATTTTTCTGTATTTTCACACAGCCTCTTCCAGTCCGGTCTCTGGGAGGTGAGGTTAAATTAATTGATAATCCCGGGTTCCGGGAACTAAATCTCTTACTTCTCTCCAAGTACTTTAACCCTGTCCTCAAGTATATCTTCAATATAGGTGGTTTGAACTAATACAACAATTACGACCCCCAAAGGCGTTGCAATTAAAACTCCCAATGGACCAAAAAGTATAAACATCATTATCTGCATTATAATAAGAAATCCAGGAGGAATTGATACAACATGTTCCTGAATAATAGGGGTTAAAACATATCCTTCAATATTATGCAGAACAAGATATACAATGGAAGCATAAACAGCCAATGTTGGAGATTCGGATAGGGCAACTAATATGACCGGTACAAAAGCGGCAAAGGCTCCTAGATAAGG
Organism: uncultured Ignavibacteriales bacterium; assembly: GCA_963848195.1. Taxonomy (GTDB): domain Bacteria; phylum Bacteroidota; class Ignavibacteria; order Ignavibacteriales; family Ignavibacteriaceae; genus CAVQBP01. Next base: position 695,006 of record CAWKCY010000009.1, read on the forward strand.
GACAAAAGCCAGAACACCTGTAATCAATCCCAATGCAAATGGGAGCGGCATGCCTATAGCATATAATCCCCCGATGGTTAATATAGTCATTGATAACATTACAATGAAACGACCAAGCAGCCAGTACCTTAAAGCATGTCCAAGTTTCCACGTGATCTCATGTGCACGCTCTCTTCTTTTCTGCGGAAGAAGTAAGATCAGGTTATCTATATATAACGATGGTTTTGCACCCAGATAAATTCCCAAAACTAAAACCAGTAGTGCATCCACAAGTCCCCCCAGCACAGAAGAAAATGCTCCCGTAAAAAGCTCAAATGTTTTCCCATTATCTTTTCCACTAAAATCGGGCATCCCGGATAGAATATACTGACCTACCTTCGATTGTCTTAATGAAGATTCAATATCATTTATTGACTGGGGGATACTCTCTGCAAGTTTGGACATCTGTTTATATACCGGGGGTCCCATTAAATATCCTGATAGACCAATCAAACCAATAACTAAAACTATCACGATAAATATTCCCCATGGATGGGATATTTTAGTCTTTTTATGAAGATAGTTAGCAGTCCCGTCAAGGAATACTGCGATCAGAATACTTATAAAAAGTAATAATAATAAGTGTGGTATATTATATAATAACGATATAATGATAAAGAATAGAATTACTATACCTACAGTAATTAATACTTTAGAAGAATATTTACTTATATGTAAATTTGTTTCGGGCATAACCGCTTACTTCCTTTAGTTAATTCTATTATTCTGATAAAATAATGCGTCCGGAAATTAATATTAATTAGCTTTTTAAATCTTATTTGTAATATTCTATAACGCAAATTTCAATTTATAATTAATTTATAATTAATTCGACGATACAAATCATATTAACTTCTTATATATTATGAGCCCTTCCCCTCTTGAAGGAACATTCCTCACCTCTGCTTAAGAGTCAAATAATTGTAGAGTCATCAAGATGAATAAATCAGCTCAACTTGTTCTTTAACTCACAATTTCAAAAATAATTTACTTCTTTGCATTTTCAGAATAATTTTATTTCATTAAATTATTAATCTGTATAAGCCAAATCATGTGCAATTGTCATTTAGTTGGATTGTAATCAATCCTGATAAATCTCATTTAAGTACAGAATAAAACATAAACGATTATCTGTTTAAGATTATAAAGAGTGGAGGTATGAAAATAGTAATTCGTGGCTTAAGTCTATTGGTTCAAAAGTCGTAAGTAAACTTAGAAATTGGGGATATGAAGTAATGCAGCTGATCTGAGAAACGGTGTAAATACTATTACCGGTGAAGGAAAAATGTTCTGAAATGATAAATAATAGTAAGTATAAAATCTAGATTTTAGAAAGGAGTAATAATATGGCAAGAGTAGCAATTAATGGTTTGGGTAGAATTGGACGTGCAGCTTTCAAGATTATAAATGAAAACAATAATCTTGATCTGGTAGCAGTAAATGATCTCGTCCCTCCGGCTAATTTAGCTTATTTGCTGAGGCATGATACGGTATATGGGAAATATGAAAAAGAAATATCATTTACTAATGATAGTTTTACAATTGAAGGGAAAACCATTAAAGTTCTAAAGGAAAAAGATCCCGAAATGCTCCCCTGGAAGGAACTTGAAGTTGATATAGTTTTTGAATGCACGGGTATCTTTACAAAAAAAGAAGATATGATGAAGCACATTAGAGCCGGTGCAAAGCATGTAATACTTTCTGCCGCTTCCAAAAGTGAAGATGTAGTAACTGTTGTTTATGGAGTTAACCAACCTGAGAACGAGGAGAATCTTGAATTTATTTCATGTGCAAGCTGCACAACAAATTGTGTTACTCCGGTAGTTGAAATTCTCGGAAGAAGAATTGGTATAAAAAAAGCTATAATGACTACAGTACATGCTTATACTGCATCTCAGGCAATCGTTGATAGTCCCAATAAGAATTTCCGGAGAGGAAGAGCTGGCGCTGCCAATTTTGTTCCGACTACTACAGGAGCGGCAAAAGCAACAACAAAAGCTCTTCCTCAATATAAAGATAAATTTGACGGAGTAGCCATCAGAGGTCCGGTTCCGGTAGGATCAATTGCTGACCTTGTATTTATTACTGATAGAAAAACTTCTGTAGAAGAAATAAATAAAATATTTAAAGAAGAAGCGGAAACAGAACGGTACAGAGATATTGTTTATGCAAGCGATGAAGAGATTGTTTCCTCTGATATCATAAAGGATTCTCATGCATCTATAGTTGATTTAACAATGACGCATGTTGTTGATGGCGATCTGGTAAAAATAATGAGCTGGTACGATAATGAATGGGGTTATACAAATCAATTAGTAAGAGAAGGTGTGAAGATGGCAAAATTAATTGAGCATAACGTAACAGTTTAATAGGTCATTAGTCATTTGTAGTCATTTATAGTCCCAGGGAGATGGAAATACTGATATTTGATAATTATGATGATACCATATCATAAAGATGCTGTCATTCCTCTTGACGCGTACACTATTTAATTTTTAAAAATCAAAAGAAAATTTTTATGTTGAAGGGGGAATGTATAGAGGTGCTTTAAATCATATCTAAAATTGCAAATATTCGCAATATTCGATTGCTTTCTATAAAATTTAATTAATATCACAATTTTTAACTTCTTTCAACAAATTCACAAGGAGGGAATCTATGAAAAAACTACGATTTTTTACTCTCATTCTTTTTTTGTCTGTTATAATATTTGCCGGCTGTGATTGGATAAATTTATTTACCGGTCCTATAACCAAACAGGATGTGCATGCGGTTTATACACTTTCCAATTCTGCAGGGGGAAATGGCGTTATAATGTTTAAGAGATCCTGGGACGGGACTCTAACAAATGCCGGAGCTTTTTCAACCGGAGGAACTGGTACCGGAGCCGGACTTGGTTCACAAGGTGCTTTGGTTTTAGATGGAGGTTTAATATTTGCAGTTAACGCCGGAAGTAATGATGTGTCGGTTTTATCTATTGGAGCAAATGGTTTATCCTGGGTAGATAAAAAACCTTCAGGCGGAACCATGCCAATCAGCTTAACAACACACGGCAGATTGTTATATGTACTAAATGCCGGGGCACCTGAAAATATAACCGGATTCAATATAAATAGGGACGGTACAATTGCACCCATTCCCGGTTCAACTCAACCTTTAAGCGGTTCCGGTGTTGGCCCTGCTCAAATTGAATTCAGTCCCGATGGGCAAGTTTTAATTGTTACTGAAAAAGGAACAAATATGATCGATACTTATGTTGTTGGAAAGGATGGTATCGCGAGCGGACCAAATACTCAGCCTTCTTCCGGAGATACACCTTTTGGATTCGAATTCGACAAGTGGGGTCATTTAATTGTTTCAGATGCTTTTGGCGGTAATGCACTTGCAGGTGCTATGTCCTCTTATAATGCAGGTACAAGCGGAATTAATTTAATTACCGGACCCGTATTTAACACACAAACCGCACCCTGCTGGGTAGTAATAACAAAGAGTGGAAGATTTGCTTATACAACAAATACTGGAACACATAATATTTCAGGTTATGAAATAGGACAGAACGGAAGCCTTAAACTTTTCAATGACGGCGGCAATACAGCTGAAACAGGAGCTGGTTCAAGTCCAATTGATATGACAATTAACAGCGATTCTCAATTTTTATATGCCTTAAGTGCAGGTTCAAATACAATTAGTGTTTTTAAAATAGATAACATTCATGGCGGATTAAAACCGGTCCAAACTGTTTCCGGTCTTTCAAGTGGTACTGTTGGCCTTGCTGCAAATTAAATTATAAATAAGTACTATTTTAGAACTGTCCTGAAATTGTTTAATTTCAAAATAAACATTTCAGGACAGAATAAATTTTCTGAACATGCTCTTACATTTCCCTTTCATATAGTATTACAAATCAGTTTGTTACCCCTGTCCGGATTGGCCTATGTTTAAGCAAAATAATTTTTTCATAAATTCTTATTTTAATCTATTTTTCAGGATACTTCTAACTGTTGTGTTTTTACACCTTTAATTAAAAGAAATATAATGCGTACAATCGGTTGATTCCGGACATAACCAGTTTCAATGATTTCACCGTATTTTCCGGGGAAATATGAATTTGTTGAATAAAGAGATTTATTCTCTTCAAATACAGGTATTAAATATTTACTCCCGTCCGGAAACTTTTTGTTTTCGTATCCTGGAGCAGGAGGAATATTATAATCAAGGAAAGGCATTTCATTTGAAGGAGATCTTTTCTCCCGACAGGGAATTCTGGTCTTAAAAATGAGTTTTCAATAGTAAAGTTTTTGCAGGAATGAATCCGCAAACATTTTTAGACTATTACGTGGAAATTTTATGACCCGCGTTCCCTGCGGTATTTAAACCGCAGAGTTCGCTATGTCTTCCGAGGAGGAAGGTAAATTATTTTGAATTTATGAGCTAGTATTTACAAAATTAAATGCTGTTATTATAGCAAAAAACAAAAATCTCAATTTTAGGTAGTGCCCCTATAATAGAATTAATAAAGAATTAACCATTTTTTCTAATAAAAGGACACTACCAAATTTTTTATACACTAAGTACTCATCATATTTATTTTATAAGTACCATCTTTTTTATATTAACAAAATTTCCTGATTGAATCTTATAAAAGTAAATTCCGCTTGCAATATTGCTTGCATCAAAATTCAATTGATAATTGCCCGCGGTTTTTTCTTCATTAACTAAAGTTGATACTTCCCTGCCAAGAACATCATATATCTTCAATGTTACAAATGAAGTTTGAGGAATAGAATATTTTATAGTTGTTGAAGGATTGAACGGATTAGGATAGTTTTGCTCAAGAGAAAATGTTATTGGTAGATTGACTTCATCATTAATTCCTGTGAGAATTTTGCCATCGAATTCATCTGCACCAATATCGCTTGAATCATTTCCTCTCGCATCTCCATCAAAATCAACATCAATTCCAGCGACAGGTGTTCCGTGTGATTCGAGATTTGTCGGGATACTTTCATCTATATGAAGATCAGGAGCTTCGAAATTCGGCATTTCCGATACACTCAGTAAATCATGTCCTTTTGCCTGCCAATCAGATAATGTGCTATATTTATTACTATTCATATTTACTAAAAAACTGTTTTGGTTTTGTGCGCAATAGAGATCGTTATTATCCGAGCTAAGATTTGATTCTTTGTAACCCTTAATTGAAGAAGCCAGACCGGGAGATTCGTCTCTGGTATTAACAAAAATATTATTCTTTACCAAAACATTTGTGCTTTTCGCGTCAAGTTCTAATGCAGAAGAGGAACTCGCAATTGAATTGCTACCTGTTCCACTCAGATAAACTGAGTTATAATATATTTGGGGATTTTCTTGCTCACTCACCGTAATCCCGCTTGAACTGGAACGGGATTCTATATCATATATCATATTATTGTAGACTAAATTATTACGACCAGACTGAGCTACTGGATCTTTCCGTAATAAAATCCCAATACATTGGACACTATTAGATTTAACATTATGAACTATATTGTTACGGATGATACCGTTGTAACACCAATCCAAATCTATCCCAAAAATGATTGGTTGAGGAAAACCATTATCACCTTTTGGAGTTCTTATATTCTGAATAATATTTCCCTCGATAATCGTATTTTGAGTTTGTTCTACCTCAATTGACCAGGAGATTAAGCTGTCAGTTTCCGAACCTATTATGTTGCCTCTAATTATATTTCCGTCAGCTAAAATCCCAGAGGTTGACCAGGATGCCACATATATGGCATTCCAGGCTTTTTTAATAAAATTATTCTGAATCAAATTACTGTCAGGTTTGTCTATCGCTGCCGTATTAAATTCCGCGAATCCAATACCAGCACTTCGTAAAAGATTATCAGTAATAGCAGTTATATTTTGGACAACATTGTGATCTGAATTATGGTTAAAAAATACCGCTTCATTATCTTCTTGAGTATTGCTGAGAGCGTGAACTGTAAGAGTAGTGGTACCGGTCAAACTCACCCCATCCAGTGTTAAATAACTTACATTTGCAAATTGAAACCCGGTACCAAGACCTTCAACAGTTACATTTTTATTTTCTGCCGGTTCTATTGTCACCCGGCTGTTCGGTCCCGCCCCGGGGATTGGTCCACTCAAAAAGAAGCCGTTTAAAGCTGCAGTATATAAAGTGTCGATTAGTTCCATTGTCACCGAGCCGGTAATTCCATCACCTCTTAATTTGGAGAATGCAGAACTAATTGTTGGGAAATTCCCACCGCTGCCAATTGTATATGTCCCTGCAGGAAGAGGATCACCTGCAGGATTTTGAACTTTCTTAGGGAGATTAATATTCTCATTACCTCTTCCTGTTCTCTGCGCTACAATTGAGCAAGAGAAAAGAACTGTGAAGATGAATATTAAAAGTATGACTGACTTTTTCATGGTTTACTCCTTTTTTGTTTTAATTTTCCGGAATAAATAAACAAATTCAGGAGAATCATTACATATCACTTCAGTCGCAAAAGATTAATTTACTGTTGCAAAAGATTAATATCCTGTAGCTTTTTAAAAATTCCCCCTCTTTTAATAGGAGTTAGTTTCAAAATCTTATATTTTTTGATAAAGTTCTAACGCACTTTTTATCCGGTAAGATCTTTCGGCGGGTATCCAAATTCTTCTTTAAAACATTTTGAAAAATAAACAGGACTGGAGAAACCAATTGAATATGCTATCTCTGATATATTTCCATCTCCATTTTTTATCATCTCTTTTGCTTTTAACAGTCTGTTTGATCTAATGTAAATATTTGGAGGTTTACCTGTCAAAGCTTTTACTTTTCTATAAACTTGAGACCTACTCATACCGACTTCATTACCAATATCTTCCGAACTAAACCCGGTATCAGAAATATGCTCATTTATAATATTTATGATTTTCTTCATAAATATATGGTCTATATTTCTAATTTTTTCTGCATTGGTATGAGAAGATGCAGAGATGTTCTCTTCAGGCTTTAAGGAAAATCCTTCTTTACCAAACTTTTCCTGCAAACTTCTTCTAATCTTAATTAAATTAGCTATCCTTACCTGTAACTCATTTATATCAAAAGGTTTGGTAAGATAGTCATCTGCTCCGGTCTGTAATCCTTCCAATTTATTTTGCTGCCCCGATTTTGCAGTTAATATAATAATGGGAATGTGACTTGTCTTTTCATTACTTTTTAATCTGAGTGTTAATTCGTTTCCATCCATTTTAGGCATCATCATGTCACTTATTATTAGATCTGGAATTATCTTTTCTGCTTTTCTTATTCCTTGCTCTCCATTTACAGCTTCTTCAACAAGATAGTCCTCTCCTAAAGAGTCTTTTATGTATTCTCTCATATCATAATTATCTTCAACAACAAGGATAATTGTTTTTTCATTCTTAGAGAAATTAGCCTCAATTTCTTTTTCGGATTGGTTTTTAATACTCTCCAGAATATAATCATCTCCTTCGCTGATCAGATCTTTTGACTCAACAGCTTCTTCAACCGCTAAAATTTCTTCATTTTTTAAATGATTACTTCCAAGAGGGAAGTTTATTGAAAATTCTGTCCAGCTTGCCTGACCGTTAGGTAGGGCTATCCCGCCTTTAGCTGGAACTCCTTTTTCACTTTCAACTCTAATATTCCCATGGTGCAGTTCTACCAGCTCTTTTGTCAGAGCCAATCCTATTCCGGTGCCTTCGTGCTCCCTTGTAAACGAAGAATCGATCTGGTAATACCTATCAAATAGTTTTGGGATTTCTTCCCGGGATATTCCAATTCCAGAGTCTCTTATTTTTATTTCAACAGAACCTTCTTCATCTCTCCCTTTAGAACCCCATTCTTTTCCTTCTTTGAAATCCCCACCTTTTCCCCCTATAGAACCCTCTTCTTTTCCCCCTTTGTCAAAGGGGGAATCAAAGTGGGGGTTTATACTAATTGAAATGGTAATCTTTCCATCCTGCGGGGTAAATTTAAATGAATTTGATAATATATTAGTTAATATTTTTATGACCTTTTCCCTGTCGAAATAGACTTCAATTAAATCTTTTTCGGAAAATATTTTTAGCGTAATATCTTTTTCCTCGGATAATGATTCGAATGATAACGCTATTCCCTTAACAAATGATACAATATTATTTTTAGAAGCTTCGAGCTTCATTTTTCCTGCTTCTAATCTTGAAAGATCAAGCAGCTGGTTTACTAATTGTAATAGACGTTGTGAGTTTCTTTTTATTATTCCTGAATCTTTTATTATATCGTTAGAAGTTTTAGAATTAATTTTTTCTGCGGGACCAAGTATTAATGTTAATGGGGTTCTAAATTCATGAGATAGATTAGTAAAGAAATTTGTTTTTAACCTGTCCATCTCTTTTAATTTTGCAGCTTCCACCCTTGCCATTTCAGCTTCATGTTTTTTCTCGAAGTTCAATTGCTGGAGTTCGGAATTTTTTATTAATTGCCATGCTTGTACCGAAATAATAGAAAGAAGTGTTAAGTCATTATCAGTAAATGAAGTTTGACCTTTCTGGTCTGTTTTCTTATTTATCATCTGTAATATTCCTATAATTTTTCCCTCAAACCATATTGGTGAACATATTAAGCTTTTAATGTTTGCTCTTTCTTCTTCAGTAGTTTTAAACCTCGGCTCCTTCTTTAAATCCTTTATAATCAAAGATTTTCTATTTAACAGGACCCATCCGCTAATATGTTCTGCAATTCTAGGTCTTTTGCTTACCTTGCTATTTTTTGCTTGTTTTATAAAAGTTTCTAGAATTTCATTATCGTCAGAAACTAAAAGAATAACTCCATGTTCTGCATCAACAAATTTTGTTGTTTTATTTAAAATTAAATTAAGAATTTGATCTACCTTCCCCGCTTTTCCGGCAGCAACTGCAATTTCATTTAAAACTTCAAGTTCCGATATAGCTAATTGGGAATCTCTAAGTTCTTCTTCAAGCTGCTCAATTCTTTTTTTATATTTATTTATTCCATTTACCATAAAAGAGGCAAGAATTCTTTATTAATAGTTTTTTATTAATAACATCAACTTTACTCGCCAAGTTTCTTTTTCAATTCCGTAAACCAGTTAACTATAACATTCACTTTTATTGGCTTAGATTCATCCTCAATATTCTTTAATAGGAGGATACGGCCATCAGGGTAAACAGAAAAATCAGGGAAATAAAAATCAGGAGAAACCATCTCTGAATAACAGACTAATCTCCTCGAAAGAACTTTTAATGTCGGTTTAAACTGAATTTTAGCAGCCATTATTTTATTTTCGCTCCTATAGTAGATTTCTGTGCCATCTGCAGACCATTGGGGATTTATTCCATCGCTGGTTGATACCTGTATCTTTATATCATTTATTGGAAAAGGGCGAACAAACAATTTAGATATTCCTTCAATTTCATTCGATCTATAGCTAATTAATCTCCCATCGGGAGAAAACTCTGGGCTTGTAACATTTGCTTCTGTATTAATTAATAATTTTGGATTCTGATTGCTTTTGATATCCTTTATCCAAATCTTTCCACTAGATCTACTATCGTTGGGGTTATATAAAATATATCTTTCATCCGGTGATAAGTTTGAAATCTCAGGGAAGCTACCTTTTTTCATATCCACTATTTTTTTGATTCCGCCAAAACCATCAAGCCTGCTTATATATATATTATATTTTCCATCTTTAAAATTTGAAGTAAAAATAAAGTTAGAACCGTCCGGTGTAATTTTAGCTTGTATATTATCTCCTTTTGAAAACAAAAGATCAATCTTATCCTCTTTGAAATTGACCAGGCCTATTTTAAAAACCGAGCCAATCAAAGTTACTATAGCCTGACCGTTTTTTGAGAACACTGGTGCTGTATATGGGCCTTCGGTTGTAATAGCTTTTTTCTCAGGTTCATTTTTATTATACCATACCATGCTGTATTTTGCAGTATCAAGCTTACCTGCTATATAGGCTATAGTCCCATTATTAGCATTTCTAACAGAGTAAGATGCTTTACCGTTTACGGCATTTACACCTATACCTTCAAATATTTTTATTTCCGGACTAGTAATTTCTAAACTGTTTAAATCAAACAATGAGGCATATAAATTTCCATCCCTGTTGTATAACATGAAATCCCCCCAGGGCGTTTGGATAAATTGCGGGGAAGTGCCTTGTAAATCGACCTCGTTGTATTTTAAGTTTTTTCTTTCCTTCGTTTTCAGATCAACTATACCAATCTTTGAATTGTCGAATGTGCCGTCTTTCGACCAGATAGTAAATACTGCTGCCTTATCTCCTGGTAATACATAAGGAGTAATATGTGCGCCTTCATTTTTTGCAAGGTCTATTTTTGTCAAGACTTCCTGTTCTCCGTTCCAGCCAGATTGAAATGTTAAACCGCCTGAAAAGGTTTTTGTAGATACTATTTCTCCATTTGTTCCCCAATCGAAATCAGAATCATATTCAGATTGTGAGATCTCAGGTACACCTCCTGTTACAGGTACTCTCCGGGCAAAGCTGTTTACTGTAAACGAAAGCCACTTGTTATTTTCAAATACAGGATTTCTTCCGTCTTCAGTACCGGTCACAGGATAAGGAACAGGGCTGCTTAGCATCCGAATAAAAATAAGATTGGTCAGATTAGATTTGTATGTATATGCAATTAATTGCCCGTCAGGTGAAATATTTAAAATATGTTCAGCAGTGAACAATGGATTGGATTTGCCCGGGATGTCAAACGAAAAATAAACAGGACGATTAAAAGTTTCAGCAGGATTGTTCAAAACTGCCAGATAAAGAACTACAAAGGAAATTATTAAAAGTGAAATTATTACTAAAAGACTTCTATTTGAAATATAGTTGGAAAACCTTGTTTGAGAATTAGTTGATAAGCTCTTTCCATTTTCCCCTTCTTTTGCAATTGATTTTGTTTTATATAATTCAACTCCCCTTCTTCCTGATGAACCTTTTAGCTTCCTTAAATTTTTTGCGAGCTCTTTAGCCGATTGACACCTTTCATCTTTATCTTTTTCAAGACATTCTAAAATTAACTCATCGAGCTTGGGACTAATATCTTCTTTAATTTGTATAGGCGGGATAACATCAATATTTACAATTTGAAACAAAATTGCAGTTTCGTGCATTCCTTTAAATGGTGACTTCCCTGTAAAAAGTTCATATAATATAATTCCTAAAGAAAATATATCAGACCTGTAATCAACGTCAAATCCCTGTATCTGTTCAGGTGACATGTATCTGGCTGTTCCCATTATTGTTCCGCTTTTTGTAAGCCTGCTTGTGTTCTCAGTACTATAGCGTTTTGATATGCCGAAGTCCATTATCTGCGTAATCCCATCCTCCCTAATCATAATATTTTCAGGTTTAATATCACGGTGAACTACTCCTTTTTCATGTGCGACAGCTAATCCTTCTGCTGCCTGTATTCCAATTTCAAGCATTTGCTTTTCAGATAAATTCTTTTTCTCCTTTAATGTTTTTCCATCAACATATTCCATGGCAATAAATAATTGGTTATCAAGTTCCTGAACATCGTAAATCGTACAAATGTTGGGATGATTTATAGCTGAGGTCGTTTTCGCTTCTAATACGAATCTATCTTTTTCTTCTTGAGTTGTTATAAGTTCAGATGGAAGAAATTTAAGAGCAACAAAGCGGTCAAGCTTCATGTCCCGTGCTTTATAGACTTTACCCATTCCGCCCTGCCCGATTTGCTCTATAATTTTATAATGTAAAATTAACTTTCCTACCAAATCATTCATCTTTATAGTTCCTTTTGACATAGATAACCTTGTAAATAGTTCAAAAGCTTACTTCCATTCCCATCCGGACAGACATCCGTTAGGTTCCGCGTATTCCCTGAAGATTTTTACTCAGCAAGGAAATATTTACTTCAGGAATCGGTTTACCTGAAGAATTAACAATATGCCCTTCAATATTACCGGTAATTTCCTGAGCATGTGCAGTTACTGCAGATAAAATATTAAAGATTAAAACCAGGCAATCTTTCATTTTAATAATAAAAACCCTGGGAATATTTTAAATGATTAGGACAGAAATTCTGGAGACGTAATTTATGTGACTTTTTAAAATAAATAAAAATAAATCCACTTGTCAAGTAAATATTTGGTTATTGGTCAGATGTCACCGTCATTCGTAGTCATTCGATGGTCCAAATAGTCATTCAGCACTGTTTCACTAGCGAACTTACCCGGAGGATGTATTACAAAATATGAAGAGCCGGCTTGAGCACCTAAAGCAAACTCTGCTCCTTGCGAGTAATTAGATGGTTGTGAACTCTGGCCAAAGAAGTAAAAGAACCAACCCCCAGATCATTCAATAACTAAAATGTTCCATTATGAGAAAAACGCCTCTCAACCCCCTTTTTTAAAGAGAAAATTTATTAGACATATTTAACTATGCCTTACTCCGAGTTTTGTTTAAAAACCGGTAGTTGAGAGGCTGTTTTTAACGAAAAATCGAAAAATAAAAGACTTTCCGTAATAATGTGGAGCTGGTTTAAAATTAAAGCCCAAATGGATACTATAGGGCAAAGGGATGGAAAAGGGATTACATATTATAAGTGTATAATAAAACAAGGAAGGAGGTTAGATCAAATCTTGGGGTGTATCTATGATAAAAAAATATATCAGCTCTATTCCAAATTATAATATTTTCTCTTTAAAAATGGATGGTTGAAAGATCGGTTTAAAAGATGTTATTAATCATCAGAAATAATTTTTAGCTTTCCGGAAATTAAATCTTCTACTGCCGTAATTGCATGCGGGAATAATTTCCTTAAATCTATCTCATTACTGTTTGCGAGATCATTTTTCAAGATCCGCATAAAAGTATCTTTAGTTTCAGTTGCAACATTTACTTTCGTGATACCGAATTTAATTGCCTGCCCGAGAATTGACCGCGGTATCCCGGATCCTCCATGTAGTACGAGACAAACATCTGTTTTTTCTTTTATCTGCTTCAGCCTTTCTATATCAAGTTTCGGTTCACCTTTATAAAATCCATGCTTCGAACCGATTGCAACAGCCAGTGCATTCACTCCGGTTTCTTCAGCAAATTTTTTTGCTTCGTCAGGATCTGTAAATTTATCTTCTTCCAGCTCATTATCCGGTTTGGGTATATATCCCACTTCCGCTTCAACATTTGCATCATAGTTTTTTGCCAATTCAACAACTTTGCATGTAACTTCAACATTCTTAATGAAAGAAAGATTGCTTGCATCGATCATTACAGAATCAAATCCTGTATCCAGACATCTTTTAATAGTATCTATATTTTTACAATGATCAAGATGTATCCAGCTCTCAGTTTCGTAATAATCGGATAAAGTTCTCCCGGTTGAGTAAGCAGTTTTTAAGCTCATATAATTTATTGAACTTTCGGTAAGCTGCAGAATTATCGGTTTTTTATTTTTACCTGCAGCCTGCAGAATTCCTTTGCATGTCTCTATATTATAATAGTTAGCAGCTAATATTGCTGAAGAACTTTTTTGAGCTTCTTTTAGTTTTTCCTGTAATTTCATCTATTCTGTATAATTAAATTTCTCCTTTGCCGTTCCAATAACATTTTTGTAACTGCTGAATGCTGTGGTTCCGCCTGCAGCAGTAGTATTTACCGCACCCATTAAATTACCAAACTCCTGGCATTTCTCTAAACTTTCTCCATTTATATATTTAAATATAAAACCTGCATTAAAACTATCACCGGCTCCTATTGCGTCCACAACTTCATTATTAATAAAAGCATTCTTCAAATTTTTCTTCTCATTATTAAATAGAAGAGAACCTTTATTCCCCATTTTTACAATAACTGCATTGGAAAATTGTGACAGCACATCTAGAGCTTCGTCAATATTTTCTTTCTTTGTAAGATATTTCAGCTCCTGTTCATTTGGGAGAAAGACATCAACTAAAGGAAGAGTTTCCTCATAATTTAGATCCCATTTTTCATCTGGATCCCATTGCATATCGAACGAAGTTGAGAGCCCAGAATCCTTGGCCATTTTTAAAAGCCTACCTATATCTTTTTTAATACCCGGCTGCAGGTAATATGAAGAAAAATGAAGATGCTTCGCAAGTGAAAGAGTTTCTTTTGAAATATCATCAATGGTTAATTCATTCATTGCTCCCTGATATGTTACCATCGCTCTGTCTTCATTATAATTTAATACAACAGTCGCCCCTGTATTTGAATTTTTATCCCTTATAATTAAATCGACATTTACATTTTTAGACCTTAGGCTCTCTATAACCAGGTCCCCGAAAGAATCATTACCAATCTTTCCAAGGAAAGCAACATTTGCTCCGAGCGATGAAAAATTGCTTGCAAATATTGCAGAAGAGCTGCCGAGAGTTAATGTCATATTCTTTGCAATTTTTTCCTTTCCCATTTCGGGAAATGAATCAATATTATTTAATATCAAATCAACGTTCAATTCTCCAACTACAATAACATCAAATTTTTTAGGATCCATAGTTTACCTCTTCTTTAACTTCCTCTGCAGGTTCATCGGCTGAATCTTCAAGTGCCATTAATAATATTGACCCTAAAGCCAATACCATCCCCGTTATTATAATAGGATGAGGAATAACCTGATAAATTGATAATGAAATTATTATTGTTATAACCGGAGCTACGGCATTTGTTAAAGGACTAACAATAATAGCCTTTCCGTATCTGAAAGCATAAACTATCATTAAAGCCCCGACTGCATTAAGAATTTGTATCATTGCAGTAAGATATGGTCCGTTAAATCCCCAATTAATATTTTGTGAAAAGTCTGTCATTAATAATGCAAATGGAATTAAAAGTAATCCGGTTAAAGTCATATAGAAGAAAATTCCTTCAGCTTTCATTGTCTGATTAGCAAACCTCATAACATAAGCCTGAATTCCCCAGGCCAAAAAAACAAGCAGTGAAAGGATAATCCACAAATATCCTGAAATGCCTGAACCTTCTGGAGGTGAATAAGATAAAAGAGGAATCGCTATCAAAGCAAGTATAATTCCGAACCATCCTCTTTTAGATGCCCGTTCTTTTAAAAATATATATGAAAGAATTATTGTAATTACAGGTGACAAAGATATGAAAGGAAAAACCAGGTAAGCAGGTCCTGTCTTTAATGCCTGGAAAAGGATGAGCTGTCCCCCTGCCCCGGTAAATCCGATTACGCATCCGAGAAAAATTGATTTCTTATCGAACTTCGGTCTCCAATTTATCTTTTTTAAAGCTATTAATGCAGGCGGAATCATAGTAAGTGCCCAAACTGAATATCCCAGGGTTGCAGGGAAACCTGCTTTTTCAGGAATTTCAATTAAAGCCCCCCAGACTCCCCAAAAAACAGTTGTTACAATGGCATATATCAACCAGGGACGGGTTTTCATAAGTTACCTCCGGATGTAGCGTAATTATAAATTTCCAAAACCTCATTTATCTTATGATAAATTATTTCTTTAGGTTTATTTTCAATTTCATTTTCTCTTATACTTCTAAATTGATTCGGAAGATATTGACTGATTAGGGTTAAAGGTATTTTATTTTCTGATAAATTATAGATTAAACGTTGAAGTGATTCATTTATTTTTTTATTGCTCCAGTAATATCTTATCCTATCGCTGTAACTGAATTTTCTATCAAAAGATTTTTCATCCTCATTTCCCTTATAATACTTTTCCCAATATTTTGGCTCTAATTTCATTTGCATTTCTATAAGCTCAACAATTTTAGAAGGCTGAATTGATTTAATTTTTAGAAAAAGCTCTTCTTCTATTTTGGCTAACCCGAATACAGCCTCCCTGAAACTATAAGTGAGCCACGGTCCAACTTTTAAAATGGCAAAATTATTTTCTACCATTTCCCTCAGCGAATCTTTTTTCTGAAAATCGGTCGAATGAGCTTCGTAAGCGAGATTTTCTTTATCCTGAATTCTTCGGGTTAATTCTTTTGCTTTTTCATTACAAAATTCAAAAACTTCGTAATTGCTGAATTCAACTCCTGGTTGCACAACAACTGCAATTACCCTATTCCAGGCATCTTCAAGCTCATACTTACAAAATGCATTTTTAGTAAGTTCAATTGTTTTATCGACTTCTTCCGGAGTTGTAATTTGAATATCTTTATATTCTGTTCCTCCTCCGGGAGGCGGAACATCCGAACCAATAATATAAAAAGGCTTATGATTTTTCTCTTTCAGATTATTAAAAGCACTTTCCGCTGTCCGGCATAATTGTGCAGCTCTATCTGCAACTACTTCAGTATCAAGTTGTAAATTTTTATCACCGTCATCAGCTAGCTTCATACTTGCATCAAGATGGATTTTAGAATACCCTGCTTCTACATATTCCTCCACCTGTCTTTTTGCTTTTTCCATTGCCTCCTGTGAAACTTCATCCTTCCATGGATTCGGTCCCAAATGATCCCCGCCAAGTATTATTTTCTCCTGGGGGAACTTTAATTCTTCTGCGGTTTTGAAAACAAAATCTTTGAAATCTTTCGGTTTCATCCCTGTATAACCGCCAAACTGGTTAACCTGGTTTGAAGTTGATTCAATCAATACATGCAGGTTATTCTCTTTTTGCATTTAATAATGCAGCTTCAATCACATAACTGTTGGAAGAACAAATTGAGGCAATACCGACAGGCAATCCGGATTTATTTTCTTTTATTATTTTCTGTAAATATTCAGACATTTATTTCTTATACGGATATAAATTTACGCCTTCCACAACTCTTGATATCATTCCATCGACAGACGGAGAATCAGGATTTAATCCGAGGTTTATTGATTTATAAAAACCTATTAATTGCGCAGGCAGAACCAACGCTGCCGAAAGAATTTCTTCACAAATATTACTGCCATTATTAGATAGAACAATTTGTAATGACATGTCAAGAGAATCGATCTTTTTTTCAGTTATACCAATTGTATACGCAGGTTTTCTTCCTTCGTTAATTGCTCTAACCAGATCGTATTCATATTTGTTCACATATTGATCATTCGAGAAAAGATATACAACAAGGGTCTTATCATTAACAACAGCTTTTGGTCCATGCCGGAATCCAAGGAATGAATCGTATTTACAAATAACTTTTCCGTCGGTTAATTCCTGAAGCTTTAAATGAGATTCTCTTGCAATACCTTTATTAGCTCCCGAACCTAAAAAAACTGCTCTGTCAAAATTTATTTTGGAAATTTCTTTGAGCTTTTCTGAATATTCATTTAAAATTATATCTCCATATTCAGATAGTGTTTTAATTTCGCTGCTCAATTCTTCTGCTCTTTGATAATTTGAAATCAATAACCCTGTAATTAGCATTGAAGAAAAACTTGCTGTCATAGCAAGCCCTTTATCATTAGTCTCATCAGGCAGTACAAATAGATATCCTTTTTTGCTATTTAAGGAATCGATAAGTGTACTTGAATTATTACAGGTAATAACCAGATGATAAACCTCTTTGCAGATCATCTCCGAAAGTTCTATTGCTTTAGCACTTTCGGGACTATTGCCGGAACGGGCAAAAGATATCAAAAGCAAAGGTTTGTTCTTATTAAGATAAAACTCAGGATGTGTAACAAGATCGGTGGTTGCAATCGCCTTTGTAGTTGTATTCAATCCTTTTATAAAAGATCCTTCAAGAACATCCCCGATAAAAGCCGAAGTTCCGGCACCTGTTAATACAATCTCCAGATTTTCTTTAGAAAGAATTTCGTTGAGAAAATCTTCAATGGATGGTAATTCAATTAAAAACTTTTTATAAGTTTTAGTCCATAATTCCGGCTGATTATAAATTTCAACCTTGGTATAATAATCTTCTAATAAATCTTTATTCATTTTTTAATCCCTTAATTTTATTCTATTAGTAAAAACAATTCTTTCGTCTACATATTAGCATTTAATGTTAATGAGCCGTCAGTATTTAATTTTTGACGGCATGCCCATTCTACAGGGTAAATTTCCCCTTTTACTTCAATTTCAGCTTTAACCTTTAAGCCTTTCCAGCTTATATCTTTTGGAAGAATAAACATAGCTTGTCTAACTCCTGAAGGCTTCGGATATCCGGGATCCAGACAGCCACTCACCTTAACTGAGCCATCATCACTAAAAATTGTTATTCGTAATACTCCCGGTACTCCAGCAATTCCATCATTAACAAAGCCCATAATTAAACCTGGATGTCTCATCTTTATCAAAACTCCATATCCATGAAGGTCTAACCCGGTAACCAATCTTTCTTGCTATGTTATCGATTCCTTCGGGATATTTTTCATAATACTCCATAATATTCTCTTGCAGATATATTATGCCAATTCCAAACTGACCAGTAGTTTGCCCCCACATCCATTACATGAGAAATCAAATTATCATTATAACCGATTCCATCATACATCTCTTTTTCGTGCATTTCCAGAGTACCGATTCCCACTTCACAAGCTGCTGCTATCCAGCTAGGTCTATTGCTTAATGACTCTATCTGCATATTTTCAATAAATATTGTATCTGTTCTAAGCCAATTATTAGTTCTAACTGTTCTATCAACTAATTCGGAATTTCCTACTCTGCTGAAATCAGGCTGAGTGTTTGTCACCAAGGGGGTTTTTGACCAGTGTTTAAGTTGTATATCGAACATTTTAATAAATGTTTTTTCAGCAGTTACATTATCCGGAAATGGATTACCTTCAAACGGCCAAGAATGTCCCTCTCCCCAAAAGCCGTACATAAATGTATCCATATATTCAATCTGCGGATTACCATTAAATTCTCCCGCTAATAATTCATTTAATTGAGTAAATGCTTTCTGGTATTCCGGGTGATCATATCTTGGAAATTTATGCTCCTTTTTATTTCGAATTTCCGATGAACTATTCTTCCAGGAACCTTTCAAGCTCACGTAAGGAATTTTATTAATTAGAAAATCCGGTGCACCTAATTCAGGTATATCAGGATTCTCCGTCATAATTCTGAAACCAATTCTTTTATTATATTGTTTGGCAATATCAAATGTAATTTTCCAGTATTCCGGGAAATCTAGTTGAGAAGGTCTCGTTTGGATATCTCTCCAATTGGGTCTAAGGTATACCTTTTGTACAAACGGGATTTTAACCAGATCCTCAATTGATTTTTCAAGCTTTTCACCTTTTATTCTGGGAGGTCCGATATCGCCTGATATATATACCGTTAATCCCATTCCAAAATTCTTTAATATTTTATCGGATGGATTAGTTGTCATTACGACTTCACTACCAGGGGCAACAACTTCCGGTTCATAAATTGGAAACGGACCCTGATTAAGCCGGTCATTAACAACAGGGCCGCTGCCAAAATCATATTTTTCCCAATTATGTGCAGGAACAAACCCAAATATATTATTTGCAGCAGCACTTGCACCAAGTGCAATTGCTCCGGATGTTTTTATAAATGATCGGCGTTTCATTATAATTTATTAATAATAAGAAATTTTAGTTTTATCAATTCACCGGGACGCATTCAATCAGCAAAGAATGATCGAACTTTACAGGTATTGATGCTAAGGGCCCGCTTACTTCACCCATTTCAACTTTATTTACATAATCTTTTACCTTGTAAGTTTTATTATTAAGACCGCGTAATTCAACATTACCATCCCATTCAGGAGCATAAAAAGCATAGAACATATTTCCGTCTTTACTTATTGCATGAGTCTCGGGCTTATCAAAACCAATATCGTAAAGTTCACCGCGGTAAGTACCTTTTGAAAGCATATTATCATCATAAATTTTTACCCATTTTGCCCATTCTTTTTCTTTATCAGGAGTAAGGTTTATATCACCTGTCTCTTTATTTTTATGAACACCAACCGGCCACACGAATTTTGTACCTATAACGCCGCCGATTCCTACAGTAGATGCAAAATCACTCTTGTTATAACTTAGTTCAACATGGTCGCCATAGTAAGGAAGGCTCTCACCCATAAGACCTTTAAGTGTTTTACCTTTTAATCTAATTTGCCATGATGATTCAGGATCGGAGGCAACTGGTTGGTTCATATACGGCAGATTATAAAATGAATAATTAGTACCGCAAGGACAAATTTCGACCACCGCATCTTTTTTAATGCCGGTAGCAGTCTCATAAACCGTTTTCCAAAAGTTCTGCAGCTTTTCAACCGATTCTTCTGGAAAGGCGTGATGATGTTGAGGATTATAACATGGCGGCACACCATTAAGATGCTGACCATCTATTTTTATACCGTCAAATCCCCATACTTTAAATATTTTGGTAACAAGGTTCTTAGTATAGCTGAGTGTTTTATCATATGCCGGACACAAATAATAGCTGTCCCACCAGGAAATATCCCTTTTCGAGCCATCTTTATTAAGCAGTAGCATATCCGGATGTTCTTTAATTAAATCAGTTCCCGGATCTACAGCCAGCGGTGCCCACCATAATTTTGCTTTAAGACCTGCAGCATGAATTTTATCAACAAATGCCTTCATACTGCTGTCGCCGTTGGGAAACTTCTTTGGATTTAAATACCAGTCCCCTTCAGAAGTCTGCCAGCCGTCATCAAGAACAGCCCATTTAAATCCTAACTTCTTAACTTCCGGCAGCGTACCTAAAACATCTTTAATTTTAAAATCTCTTTCATAACCCCATGCACACCAAATTGGCTGATAAGATGTTTCAGGATATTTCTGCATCACCAAACCTTTTCTAGACATTATTCCCCTGAAATTCTTCAATGTTGCATAATAATCTCCTTTATGCACATTCACGAAAGATTCAAAGGTTTCTAATGATTCTCCCGGTTTTAGAACTTGCTCCTTTTCATATTCAATACTAATACTCGCACCGTTTCTTTCGCTTTTCATTTTTACCGGGAGCTTCACCAGCTTTGGTGTAGTTTCAACAAGTCCGATAGCTATGCCGGTATTTTTGCTCCATATATCCGTAATGGGTGTTCCACCGCCGTAATCACTTGCATTCATTCCCATATAATTTTCCTGTTCAAATCCCTGCTTTACTGGTTTAACCCAATCTCTTCTATCTTCATATGTCGCTCCCTGATATGACCAGAATGGCGGGTTTTCATTTTCTTTGGTTTTTATATGGTATGCATTATTTACCCATTTACTAATTTTAACTGTATTGGCTCCGGTATTTTTATAGGTGACTTTAAAAAATGCAGATGTAGGAAAATTTTCATAAACCGAAACCGATACCTGTTTCCGGATATTATTTTTTGAAATCCCTGTAACTACAAATTCTTCTCCTTTTCCTAATTCATTTTCTATTTGATTGGATTTAGAATCTTTAATATAAAATATGCTTATTTCTTTACCGTCAGAAACCAGATACTCTGAAGCAGAAAAATCACTTAGTACAACCTTATGATCCCCTGTTGTTGAAACAATTTTAGTATAAAGGGAATCATCAAACTCAATTTGCAAATATTTGTTTTCAACTTTAACAAAAGTGCTATTAGATTTAGAAAAGCTTAATAGCAGTAATAAAAGGGAAAAAAGGGAAAATGATAAAAATTTTGAGATCATATTCGTTCTCTAATATATTATTTATAAAAATTTTATTTAAGCAATAACATTTTTTTTATATCTGAGTATCTCCCTTGATGCAGCTTATAAAAATAGATGCCTGAAGGTAGATTACCGGCTTTAAAAATTATTTTATGCTCACCTGCTGAAACTTCACCATTTAATAAATTAGCAGCTTTCTGCCCTAGTAAATTATAAACATCAAGACTTGATAAACCGTTTTTACTTATTGAAAAACTAATTGTAGTTTCGGGATTAAAGGGATTGGGATAATTCTGCTTCAATTTAAATGAAACAGGAGAATGAATTTGATTTAAAGCTTCAACTCCTGTAACATTATATAAAATCTGGTTTATATTTGAACCTATCCTTAGATCATCTATTCTTCCCCAAAATCTCTTAAACCCGTTTTTACCTGAAGTGCCGATAAAAAGACTATCATCATTCGGAAATAGATCAGCGGTAAAATTAAATGTATCTACCGGTGCTGCTGTCTGGTCATTCCACAAGTATATTTTAGAATTCTGGTAATCATAATAGACAGCAGCAAATGTCCACTGGTTTTTAGGAATTATAAAAGAAGAAGTTACGCTCCTTAAAGTACCGGATTCTAAATGTGTAAGAAATTCCAGGTAACTTTCGTTTTCAGTAGTGCTAAGTCTAAGCGAATAATTATCTGTTTTTGAATTTCCTTCTCTATTCCCTTTTATTAGTAGAAACTGCGGATTGCCATTTGCTTCAGCGGGATAAACCCATAAAGAGATAGCAATACTTTCATGTTTGAAATCTAAATCGTCATTATCGCTCACGCGGAAAGCACCGTAGTTGTTTTCGTTTTCTAAAGACAGATAATAATTGTCCTCAGCTAACGGTTCTGTATTTGAGTATGCCGCACTGCCGGATAATAAACCGGAATAACTATTTGAATTCCAGTTGCATGAATCATTACCATTATTTTCAAACTGCCACCTGCCCCCTTTACTTTGTCCAAATATAAAACTATGACCAAATAACAACAGCACGATTAAGCACATTGTTTTCATATATTTAAATCTGAATTTTATAATCACCAAGCCCTTCACTTTTTAACTACGATATCTCTCCATGGACCTGTTTTTATAGCTCCTAAAAAGGAAAGATCGGAAGTCCTGAAAATTAAAACAGCCCCATCTTCATAAGTATTTGCTACTACATAAACAACCTGTTTTGCAGGATCAACTGTAATACCCTGCATTTCATCAATTATTCCTTCATCTGCTATATTAATTTCGGCTGAAATTGAGAAATCGGTTAAATCAATTTTGTAGATTAATGCATTCCATCTCCCGGCCATATATAAATAGTTATCAACTACTTCGGTAAAATAATAATCGCCCCCTTCACCCAATTCCAATTCACCTTCAACCGTATTGGTCGACGGATCAATAATCCTAAATGATGGCGAAGCCCAGTTATTGCATACCAGTACTTTGGAGTCATCAGGTAAAATTATAATTTCACCCGTAGCTTCTTCTTCAACGACATTTTCAATATTTGTTATTGCCGATTTATTTACTATATCAACTACAATGACCGACTGACCTGTTCTTGTGCTTATATATCCCTTCTTACCAGCATGATCAATTGCCATCTTATATAAGAAAGCACCTTCCTGGCAATAATCAGCCAAAGGTATTGTTGTGGTAACAGATCGGGATGCCGTATTAATTACAACAATATCGTTCGTCCCCCTGCAAAGCACCCAGGCCTCAGAACCGTCAGGAGTAAAACAGACAAACCAGGGTTCTTCTATTCCATCGGGCATCTGAACAGTAGCTGCAACACTTCCACTGGATGTTTCTAAAATTCCAACAGCATTGTCTGCTAAGCTGGCTATATATAATTCAGTGCCTGAGGGATTGAGTTCTATACTTAGGGATCCTTCAGAATTAAAGTTTCCGGCCTCCGTCGTTTCAAAATTTTTTACAACACCTATGCCTGTTTTCCCTTCGGCTGCATTTCCGGGATTTCCTGAGCCCAGATATAGAGGAGAAGATCCGTAATTTCCTTCCGTAGAATAGAAAAAGGTATTTTCATATTTCATTGATATACCGTCTGCGCTTCTTAATCCCGGACCTTCCCACTGATCTCCTTCATTAAAAGCCCCCTGGAGCTTTACACTATACTTCGAAAGTTCCTCAAACGGATTTGATGGGGTGAAAGTATAACTTCCGTTTTCGCCTTCCCATTGACCCGCTATCGCATTTGTATCGTTATCTTTATATACTTTAGCATTCTCATTAAGGCTGGAAATATCCATATTAATATTAAACTTCAATTGAATTTTTTCATCAGCCGGAACCATGATACTTTCTGATTCAGGTGAAATGGATGTAACTTGAGGTCTCTCTGAATCCGGGGGATCTGAGGGCCAATCCATTTTTTTACACCCCTCAAATTCTAAAATAATAAAGAATGAAAAAACTATTGAAAATAAAAGTTTTGTAAAACTTTTGTTCATGATGTCTCTCCTTAAATATGCTTTCTTAAAAAAGAATACTGATTGAATATCTATGAACATTCCCTAGCCTATTTACATCTGCAAATGCATAATCAAACTTGAAATCAAAATTAGCCAGGGTTAAGAATAACCCGCCTCCTAAAGTCAATCCTTCTTCATCATAGTTACCCTTGTAACCGGCTCTAATACTTACTTTTTGCTGCCCAATCAATTTAACTGTATACTCGCTTCCCACATTATATCTTGCCTGGTAATCACGGGTGTCATTAAGATCAACTTCCATAGATAAAGAATTATTTTCATTATCAATTACATAAGTACCCATCCCTATTCTGAAAGTTAAAGGAAGATCCCATGACTGTGTTCCCAGGCGTGCATCAACCGTTTTGTTTGTAGGTAAATCCGGAGCAACATCATGGCTGACAATTAAATCCGGTCCGTCAAGTTCCATTGTAGTACCAAGATTAGATAACGATATGCCTAATTTCATCTCATTCAAAAAATTGGTAGCAAAAATGCTCCCGATGTCAAAAGCATAAGCACTTGCACTTTCTCTTGATAAAGATTCAGTAATATATTTTACTGAAAAACCTACCGAAAAACGGTCTGTAAGTAATTTTGAATATGTAAGACCTATTGCTAAATTATTTGCATTAAAAGTCCTCCCGGTTCCGTCCGGCTGCTGGAGTGTTGTTTCTTCCATGTCGCCGGATGAAAAATTATAAAAATCGGCACCGATTGCACCATAATCACCCATAGGCAGAACCAATCCCAGGTAGTATAAGTTAGTTTCTGCAACCCATTTTGTTGTTTGGAATAGAACTTCATTCTTACTAATTCTTGCTATACCTGCCGGGTTCCAATAAAGAGAGCTTGCATCATTAGAAAGCGCTACAAAAGCTTCTCCCATTGCAATTGCTCTTGGTCCTACTCCAATCTTTAAGAAATTTGCCATTGAAGTACCAACCTGATCAGTATTTTGACCATGTAAGCAAATGCTAACTGAAAACCACAATATTAAAATGATTCCATTAGTCAATTTTTTTCTCATCGGTTTTTCTCCTAAAAAAATTTGATGTTAATTATTTATTTTAACAACTCATTTAATGATTACAAATTTTCCAATCTTCTCACCAGAAATGAGCTGCGATGAGACGTAGTAGACATATAATCCCGGTGCTACCTCCTGATTACCCGATGTTCTTAAATTCCAGATTTCTTCACTTGTATTATTTGTATGGTTTAGAACAACAATTTGCTCCATTGCAATATTGTAAATTCTTATTTCACATTGTGCGGGTAGATGAGTGAAATGTAACTCTCTTACATTCTGAACTGTTTCAAATTCATTTGTTGATATATAGGGATTTGGAACTACTTTAATTTGATCCAGTGTTGCTGTTTCGAGTACAGATCTCGGGGTCGCAGCTACTGTATTATCCCCGCTTATTTTTGGATCTGTTACCGGTGAATTTTCAACAGGAGGAATTACATCAGTTCCGACATTGTATGCCGCAATATAATATCTGTAATTTATACCATTTATGAGGTTTTCATCTACAAAAACATAGTTACCGTTTTCATCTGTTTCCGGCAAACCGGTATCGGTTCCAAAATCCAGCCAGGTCGCTTCCTGGTTGGTTGAGGTTCCCACAATTCCATCTTTTAAATCGAATTGAGTTAGAGGTACATATCCTATTTCAGTTCCATTAGCATCGGTAATTACTCTATCACCCCAGGTTGCACCGTTGTCTTTACTTCTATAAATTCTATATCCTTCAAATCCGGTAGAACTTTCACTATCTTTTCCCCACGTTAAAGTCACCGTTCTATCCCCTGCAATTGCAGTTACTTTCGGCTCAACCGGAGGCTCTGCTATCTTAAATCCTGATTTATAAAGATTTATAGCTCTATCGGCATTCTTTTTAAGGTCCAGCAGGTTCGAACCCATTACTGTACAAACAATTAATGTATCTTTTTCTCCAGGTTCTAAAGTTATTGGGCCTGAATTTATATACGTACTATTTCCATCACTGCCGGCTACACTATAACCATAAGGAACTTCTGTACCATCTCTCGTACTTGCATCATCAATTCCATCTCCATCAGTATCATATGGACTCCCTTCATTCAATAAGTTTCTTATATAATAGTCATTTGATATTTTACCGTCATCTGCATCACCCGGGTCCAGAGACCAGCTGACAGTTGAAACTCCAGCCTCCTGCCCGTCATCTTTCTTTGGAGTTTTTAAGAAGATTAAGCCGCCGTATGCAGTTGGTGAAACAGTTTTATCATCTTCGGTATTCCCGGTTCCCGAAGGAGTATATGCATAAGCCATATTTCTATCACTATCAAAATCCTGGATTTCATCTCCCCAATCGAGCCTATTCCAGGGGAAGGCATAATCCATGATCATACCGAAATAGCTATCAGTAATTGGCTGCTGTCCTATATTAGTAATTTCGTAGGACCAAAAAATATAGTTTTCATAAATTTTACCTTTAAATGCCATTCCCCTAAAAACCATCTGTGCTTTTAACCATCTTTCCGGCGGAACTTCTGCAACGTGGTTAACGTCGTATGCTACACCAAAACTTTCCTGATGCCCGACTTGTTCACCATCAGGCCCCCAGCCAGGCCATCCATTTCCATTTAATAAAACCGGGTCACTGGTATTAGGATAAAATTGTGGCCATCCATATCTTCCGTCAGCATTAGCAGAGTCCGGCCAGCTTCCCATATCATCACTCATGGAAGCACGTGTTGATTTTCCCACAAAATTAAACACACTACTCAAAGGAACATCGTTTTCATAGGGACCCGGTCCATAAGGGTCCCAATGAGAATCATCCCAGTTATCCTTATATTCATCAAGAGTCATATCCATATACCATTTGCTATCAGGGTTTTCCCCCCCGCCGTCTTCACTCATCCCCCCAATGTAAAAACCTATTGCCATCCCATACTGATTACCGCTTCCCGTTGGATATTCCATAGATGGATGATGACCGTACCCGTACCAAAATTGCCCTTCTGTTTCCGAGCCGTAATTACTAAATGATGTAGTAATTTTATTGATATCAAAAGTGTTCCACCTTTTATATATTATTTGAGCATTTATTTCTACTGAAAAAAATAAAAATATAATCCCGAAGATTGGAAATAGATAATTAGCCCAATAGTAATTTTTAATTTTCATTATTTGCTCTCCTTGTTCCAAATTTTATTTAAAAGGAATTATGTAAGAATATGATTAATCATAGTATCAATATTCTCTGTTTCATATTTCCAGTGAAAAACCTAAATAAATTTGCCTCCCTGGGCTGTAATTAGTCGGAATATCATATACATTAAGATTGCTCAGAGTTCTTGGAATTCCTAAAGGCAGATCAGGCTTACCGCTGTTTGCATAAACCGAATAAATATTTTTTCTATCGGCTAGATTTAAAACATTTATATATATTTCCGGAGTAACATTAAACAGGCTAAACTTTTTGCTTAATTTCAAATCAATAGACTCTATATATGGCATTCTTTCAGTATTCGGTTCTGTTTTAATAGTATAAGGCAGACCTGACTGAAAGTTACCAGATAAGCTCACATCACAGATTTTCGGTAGTGAAACATATAGATCAAGATTAAATGTATGCGGTCTGTCCCAATCAGATGTAAATGTTCTAAATGTCGGATTTTGAATTTGCAATTGAGCCCACGGACTTGAACTGGTTACTAAAGAATTTGAGTATGTATAATTTGCCCTTAAAGAAAAATAATTACTAAATCTCTTATTCAGTACAAGTTCCACCCCTTTAGCATTAGCATAATCAAAATTATCCGAAAGAGTTGCACCTGTGCCGTAATTTGCAGCTTCTATGTATCGAACTCCTACAAGATCAGTCATTTCCTTGTAGAAGGCTGTTACATCTAAAGAAATATCTTCGGAAAGTTTAAGCTGAACACCGGCTTCATATGCAACAGTTTTTTCAGGTTCCATATTAGTATTAGCTAATCTGGTGTTCCCTGAACCTTCTGAAGTGTAAGGGAAATTCATCCCTCTAAATTGCGGATACTTATCCCAATCTTTATCATCCTGATGTGTTAAATACCGCTGGCTTCCGTATAAGTTAAAATATGACGCCATTTGATAAAAATGTCCATATGCAAAGTGAAATGCGGCTTTATCCGATATAGGATATGATACTCCAAAACGAGGAGAAAATTTTGTTTTAACAGTTGCCTTTTCTGTTTTCAAATCAAGTGTATTAACAATATCTGTAAAGTAGGGGGAATCAGGATCCCATGAATCTAATCTGGCGCCTATATTAATTCATTAATCCGATTTCAGAAAATTCCATTTTATCCTGAATAAAACCATTAATTTCTTTTGGTTTATGAGAGTAATTTATCCAATAGCTGCCAGGTTCATTAGGATTTTTAGATTCATAATCAATATCTAGAAGTCTTAAATTCCCGCCAATTTTTATCAAGTTTGTTTTATTCACCTGACTTGAAAAAGATGCTCTTACAGTGTTAACCGACCAGTCTTCATTTTCCCAGATCCAATCTTCACCAATTACTGAAAAATTTCCCGACGGATCAAATGATTCTAAAGTCTGCGCATATTTTGCCCAGCTATCATAAACACCCAGGAATCTGGTATGAACCTGTCTTGCTAAACCAATTTCATAATAGCTGTCAGATGTTAAAGCATGAGTGATATTTAAATTGACAAATTTTTCATCAGATTTATTGTATGGAGATCCATCTCTATTGTATTTGTATGTATTTGAATAAGAATCATTTCTTAAATTACCAAGGCTTCCGAATCCGGTTACTATAAAATTCGAACTGACCGCCCATTTCAGTAATAGAGTACTGTTCCAGTAGTCAAATCTATCCATAGATATTTTCTCACCATTTCCTGCCGGCAGCTTTGTCGTTGGATCTACATCTTTACCTTCAGAGTCAACCCAGTTTGGATATTTATATCCATAGAGGTAACCATCGCTTAGTTTTCTCTCACCGGTAACATAAAATGTTAAATTTCCGCTTGTTAATGGAACTGGTCCGCCTGCACCCACAGCCCCCTGCATTGTATTCTGATCATATCTGTCTATTCCAAACTTATCCGAATATAAAGTTAGATCAGCATTATATTTATTTTGATTACCCCTTTTGGCTGCTACATTTATTACTCCCGACATTGCATTGCCATATTCCGCATTAAAGGTCCCCGCAAGTGTATTAAATTCCTGAATATATTTACCTGCTGAATTTTGAATAAATTGAGCACCCCCCCACATAGGATCTGTAACAACTATACCATTAAGAGTAAAAGCAGTTTCACCTTCTCTTCCACCTCTTATGTGAAGTTCATCCGAAGGTGTATTTGTTTCTGCCAGACCTTCCTTCCCCAGATGATTATATCCCAAAAGGATACCCCGCTGTTGTTTCAGCATACTTTGAACATCCCTCTGTGGGCTTACTTCAATTTCCGCTGAGTTAATCTCAACAATACTCGAAGTCAAATCTTTTCTAATTACTGGCTTTTGAGCTGTAACAACCACTTCATTAGTTGAAATACTCCCCTGCTTCAATTTAAAATCAATATTAGTGGTTCTATCAATATTAACTACAACATCAACTACCGATTCCGCTGTGTAGCCAATCATAGAAACTTTTAAATTATAAGTGCCCGGTGGAATATTTATAATAAAGTAATCACCTTCAGCATCAGTTGCCGCTCCCATCGTAGTTCCTTCAATAATAACGTTTGCTCCCAATAAAGCTTCTCCCGTACTTGCATCTGTAACTTTACCGGCTATTTTGCCTGTAACTCCGGCGTTTATTACCGGGCTTAATACTATTGAAAAAACAATAATTATCAGGAAAATGTAAAAACTTTTTTGCGGTAAATATCTATAAACCATTTTACCTCCGTCTTCTGGATTTATATTATTTTTACTTTATTAAATTTTTTCGATTTGCTATGGGATGTATGTCCCGTTTTTATGGAGAAGAGTCTCAACTTTTTATAATTCGCTTCAATCAAATAATGGTTAATATTCAATTTTTGTAAAATTTAGTTGTTTATTAATTGTTTCTTTTTAAAGATTTTATTTTGCTTTTCCTTTGGATTTAAAATAAATAACTTATTTTACCTTGTCAAGTTTTAAGTAAGACTTTTTTAAATTACGTCTCTTTATATTTTTCTCTGTCCGCTATTTTTTATTTTTCTTATTTTCTATTTTATAAATATTTAATGCATTATCCCTATAAACTTTTTTTAATATTTTGTCCCCCAGTCCGAAACCATATAAAGGCCAATGATATCCAAACTGATCGATTTCATAAAAATGCTCATCCTGGGATTCCAAAATACGGAATGTTACCATGTACATTGATTTATCAAAACCCATATCTGTTCCGTATAATAAACGATTTTGATACTTATTAAAAAATTTTGCAGTATATTTTGGTACAGGGGCACTCTCTGCATAACGGGCGGAAAAATCGGAGTACAGATTCTTATATTTATCCAGTAAATTACCGAGCAGTTGAAGGTCATGTGAACAATTTGCTAAATGACAGGCAATAAAAATTGTCCTCGGATGTTTGGCAGCTGCATTCTCTAAAGTCTTTAACAATTCTTCCAGATTCAAAATATCTTTTTGATTATCCAGCCTCCAGGAATATGCATTCATTAATCCGTCATTAGTTGAATCCATTTTCTGATACATCCAGATTGGGTCAGCAACATGAATATTTACCGGCATACCTAATTCACCGCATTTCTCCAAAAGTAAATTCATTCTTGGATCATCTATATGCATTCCATAAGCAGCAGGTACACAATAAAACAAGCCTTTCCCTTTATCCCCAAGTTCACCAACACCTCGGGCACCTTTTTTATAGCATCTTTCCAATTCTTTTACTGCACCAGGACCATAGCCGGGCTTATCATAACCGGTATAGTCAAAGCCGCACCATAATTCAAATCTATCGGGATATTTAGAATATAGAGAATATATAGAATCAAATTCAGAACCATAAGCTTTCGTAAGTATTATTGTTTTTTCAATGCCGGTTTCATCCATATTCTTTACCCATTCTCCAATCTGCTCCGCTCCAATTGCATATGGATGTGAGTGCATGTCAATTACAGGATACTTAGCTTTTTTTATTTTTGTAACTGGAATATTGTAAAGACTTACCGGTTTGTAATCTTTTAATAAGAGCTTCTCAGGATCGGATTGTGCTCTCAATGTTGATAGATAAAAAAGACAAAGTAGCACTAAATAGATTTTTTTCCGCATTTTTTTCCCTCTGTATATGCTTTTTTTAATTACCCTTTTTGAGTTTTCATTTTTTGCTGAATATGTTTTTTACTTTCAATAAAAAAAATAAATGATTATTTTTATTTTGTCAATAATTTGTTTAACCTTTCTTTTTTAGAAATATCATAAGGAATCGCAAAGAACATTTTAGAACTTAAATTAAATATAATTGTTTGTAAATTCAAAAAGGATTATTTTGCCTTATTTATTCATAAGAAAAAAATGGGTTTTTATGGAAAATAGCAGATCTTCCTCCGACGGAGATTTGACTTTAAGCCGTCGTGCCAGAATAAACGATATAATAAATAAAAATGGTCAGGTTAAGATAAATGAGCTGGTAAATATTTTTAATGTAAGTGAAGTGACCATAAGAAACGATCTGGATCAGTTAGAAGAAAAAGGGTTATTAATACGGACCCGGGGTGGTGGAATTAAAGTACAGCGGGTAGGAATTGACTATAAATTAAATGATAAATCTAAACTTCATGCAAAAGAAAAACAAGCTATTGGGAAAAAAGCAGCTGAATTAGTTCAGGATTCAGATACTATAATTATTGATTCCGGCACTACTACACTTGAAGTAGCACGGAATCTTTCTTTAT
Organism: uncultured Ignavibacteriales bacterium; assembly: GCA_963848195.1. Taxonomy (GTDB): domain Bacteria; phylum Bacteroidota; class Ignavibacteria; order Ignavibacteriales; family Ignavibacteriaceae; genus CAVQBP01. The sequence continues at coordinate 727,072 of CAWKCY010000009.1, forward strand.
CAAAAAATTTGACAGTTATTACAAACGCATTAAATATTGCAAGTCAATTTATCAATAACGAAAATATTAAAGTAGTTATGTTAGGCGGGATCCTGAGGCATACTTCTCTTTCTTTAATTGGTCCGATTGCCGAAACTAGCATTAAAAATCATTTCTGTGATAAACTCTTTATCGGCGTTGACGGTATAGATTCCAGGTATGGTATTTCAACTCCAAATATTGAGGAAGCTCATTTAAATAAGCTTATGATTGAAATATCAAAAGAAGTAATATTGTTAACTGATTCTAGTAAATTTCTTAGGAGAAGCTTTGCTTTTATTGCTCCGATTACCGATATAGACATAGTTGTTACCGATTCAAGTATTCCGGACGCGGAGTTAAAAAATCTTCAGAATGCAGGTGTCAAAACAATTATTGTCTAAATCGAACTGATTTTTATTTCATGAATAGTATTTTTTTTGAATAGATATGATCATTTGTTTGAACAACAACGAAATATATTCCTGAGCCTACTTCAATATTAAAATCATTTCTCCCAAACCATGATATACCTGTATTATTAATTAAATTTTTTGAAATGTTTTTTATTCTTCTTCCAAGCACATCAAATATATAAGCTTCTTTTACTTTTGATTCATCAATATTAAAAATAATTCTTACACTATTGTTAAATGGATTCGGAAAAGCCTCAATTTTTGGCAATTCAATCTGGGATTCAGTTATTACTTCATTGACAGATGTAACCAGATCATAGTTATATGCGTTTGTTCTATAATCATTTGGAGCATAGTCATCTTTTGCAGCATTATTATTTTCGTTTACATTGAATATAAAACTAATGGAATTAGCATTTGCGCCTAATAGTGATTTTGCAAATCCAATTTCCACTCTGTTAACATTCTGATTTCCTACTGCAAGCACAACATCTCCAGCTAAGCTCCAGCCCCAGCTGCCGTTAGTTCCGGAGTATTTCCAAAGAGAGCTGTTTTCAATCATGTAATCTGCACCAATTAAACTGCTGTCGCTATGAAAACCGGTTTCCGTATTTTGATCGGTGTCAAAAAAAATATGATAAAAATAATTTGAATTATAATTTCCATTTAAACTATAACTTATATATAAATTATTCTCATCACTTGTTCCCCAAAGATCAACTAAATCTGATGATGGTGTAATTGCATCCCCGGTATCCTCCGCCGTTGCCCCGATATCCAGTTGATAATACTTTGACCAGTCATTAAAGTAGCCGTCAATTTGAATTTTATCTGAACTCCCTCCCCCTCCGCCATTATTCGATTTATATGGTTCAAAATATTTGTTCCCGTTATAATATTGTCCGGTGGCATTCTTTGAAACATATATAGTATGAAGTAAACTATTATACCCTGTTGAATCTTCCCACGTATTTTTATTCGCAAATCTTATAGCATAAGAAGGATTATCATGTAATGTGATTTGCGGATCAGCTAAATATAGAAAGGATTCATACTTTCCCTCGGGAATATCATCTGGTATTCCACCTGTGATATCAATATTTATGCTGTCACCGGAAAACCAAAATCTCGGATCTTCAGAAGTTATAAATCTGTATTTTTTATTTGTAGTTTCATTTCTTAAAATCACTTCAAGGCTATGCGGATTAAAAGGACTTGCAAAGCCTTCATTCCGTATAGAAACTTCAGCATGAAAAATTCCTTTTGGTTTTATACTGTCTGATATTGTGGCATTTATTAAGCTGAACCTATAACCCAACCTTCTTTTAATTTCTTCCATGCAACCTTCATTAACCCATCTTTTAAGAACATCGGGATGGTAGTCCATATTTAAGATTGACCAGTGCATCCGGTTTAAATTAGTTAATGCATTTGCACAGCCGTCATAACCACAGTCACAGCAGGTTTCTCCACCCTGAGGAACAAATCTATTATCCAGGTTTAAATATGTCTTATCACCTTCAATATCATTATCTAAATAAGTACCATAATCATTAGCGCTCGCAAGAAAGCAGTCATTGTGAGCACCTATCCTTGCTTTGTAGCTTCCGTTATAAGCTTCTTCATTTGTTAAAGGACTATTATCTCCTAAGATTATTCTTTTGTAATCCGGAGTACGTACTAAAACAGCTCTATCCTTTGGAAGGGCATCAAGCAATGCATAAAGAACAGTCCGCCGATCATTTGTATTATTAAGATGATGGGATGAATAATACCATTCACCCCATGCGCCAATAAATCCAGCTTCCATATAAAGAATAACATCATCATTTTTTTGAAGAATGGGTTTTATTTGACTTATATGAAGCAGTATCGTATCTAACGCCGCATCAGCACCGTTTTGATTATTGGTGTAAGAAAATCTTAAAATAAGTTTAATTCCGTTTTCTCTTGCCACATCTAAATCAGATTGTACAGTGTTTAACAATGTTTCTGGCAACGGTTTTTTATTGTACTGTGGAATAGTATAAATTCTTTGAATCACTGAGATATTCTGCGACTTTAATGAATTAATTAAAGTAGATGATAATGCCGAGCTCCTCTGTGATGTAAATCCACATTCGGGATTAAAAAATAAGCTGTCTGTTTTTATATAAGTAATAGATGTCTGTGCAAATAGGATTGTACAGCTCAAAATAAAAAATAGCAGCCAAAACAATTTTTTTAACATAATATTATCCTATAGTTTAATTCCTTATTGTTATAACCGCACCTCTATTAAAACCCGGAACTTTAATTTCATATTCACCATTATTTAACATCGGCTTTAGTATTCGTTCGTTTTCAAGAAAAGGCAGAAAGCTTATCTTTGAACCTAGTTCTTTTAAATAACTTATTTTTACATTTTTATTCATTTTATTTTTGTCGCATACCAAACATAAGTCATCAATATTTATAAGGTGAATCAAAGTATTATCTTTTTCATCTTTTGAAAAAGTAGTTAGAATATTAATGGGAGCTTCTATCTTTATTTCAGATAAATTATTACTGAAATTTTTAATTTGATTAACTAGACTATCGATTTCCGTAAAGGATAAAGAACCGGAATTGAAATGATTATTGAGACTGCTCTCAAAAAGTTTATAGAACTTTTTCCCGGAATTTTCTTCTATTAACAAATAATTTTCACTTTTGGAATTTAATTGCTCTGCAATAGTCTTATCTCTTCTTCTCTCATTTCTGCTTTCATCGTAAATACCAATCTTTTTATCGCAAATAATTTTTTTACCGTTTATTAGTATATCATTTATCTGATTTAATTCTTTTTCACTTAAACATTTTGCATCTGGAAAAATTATAGAACTATATTTGAAGTCCTTTAATGTTCCTGGTGTAATTACTTCATAATCCATATGCGACAAAGCCATCAAATATATCATTCCAAAAAAATTTTGCGGATATTCATCCGGGAATAAATTTCTTGTTTCAGGCGAAAAATAAATTCCTACCGGATTTAATGGCCTTCTTTTGTAATAAAATTTACCGGAATTCTCTAAAATCCACTTATAAACTATTTTTCGTGTTTCCTGATCATTCGTGGATGACATAATATAGGTTTTAACATCCCATGTATTAATCCCGTTAAATATTTGAGAAGCAAATAAGCTCTGCATTGCATCTTTTGGATCTACTTTTTTATCATTGTTCCACGAATAGCTTAATATCCAGGTTGGTTTACCATCCGCAAAATAATTGAAAGTCTGCATACCAAATATGTACTTGTACCAATCAAATGGTTCTCTTTCTGAAGCATAATATTTCCCTTCACTATATTCATGTGCAATTACATCGACTACACCGGAAAGGGAATATACATCTGCACCAACTCTAACTGCATCCTCTCCAATTCCCGGATATATTTCAGCAATAGATATGCAATTGTGGTTTACAGATTTCATAACACTGTCTATTTCTGACATAAACTCGTTTATTGTTGCAATTCTAAATTTTATCCATTTTATAAAATGGGCATCTTTAAAATCACCAATTCTGACATCTTTAGCTGCATCAAGTCCGGTTCTATTTTTAAATTCTGCAACTGTATAATCATCAAAGCTTGCCCATGTATCTTCCCACCCTTCAAAGTGTGTCATCCAATAAGGTATATCAACATAAATTCCATCGATGCCTGTCAAAGCAATTTGTTTAACTCTTTCCAGATAAATCTTCCGCCATTCTTTTGCATACGGACTAATCCAGACATCCTCATCTCCTTCTTTAATCCAGAAAGCATCTTTGCCTCCAAATAATGCAGGTTTTCCAGTAATATCTTTTTGAACCCAATCCGGATGGTCTTTAAAAAAAGTATGCTCTTTCTTATCCGCATTGTCGGTTATGCATTCTAATCCGGCAATGTATACAAACGCATAATTCCCCGCTTTGTGTGCTTTTTCAGCGGCTTGTTTTATCGCTTCTAATTTGTCTCTTGGATTTAGAAAACTTTCATATCTGCCCGTAATATCATTATCAACTTCAATTCCAAATACATAACTGTCTTCTGCATACTTAATGATGGAATCGGCATTACTTAATGTCAATGGATTACCGGAAATTCGAACTTTGTGAATCCAGTCGTTTTGTGAAAAGGTTAATTCAGAAAGTAAATAAATAAGAATTAATATCTTTTTCATTAAGAATATTTTACTAGACATAAGCGCTTGGATTAAGTCTTTCAACATCAAACAAATCCTGAATTAAATACATTGCAACCCCCAATGCACCTGACTTATTTCCTAATTTTGAAATAACAAATTCTACACCTTTATTAACATGTACTAAAGAATGTTTCATCGCATTTGATTTAATTGCCTCAATTAAATAAGGTGCAGCATTAGAAACTCCCCCTCCTAGTATAACAAGAGATGGATCAAAAAGATTGATTAATATTGCTATACCTTTACCTAAATATCTTCCGGATTCTTCAATTATTTCAATGGAGAACTGATCACCTTTATTTGCAGCTTCAAGCACTGTTCCTGCATCAATATTTTCTACGCTGAAATTTTTATTTTGGGTTAAGATGGTTGTTGCGCCTTTTTTTATCTTTTCTCTTGCAATATTTGTTATTGCTTTTCCCGAAGACACTGTTTCTAGACACCCTTTTTTCCCGCAGTAGCACAGCTCCCCATTCGAAACAATTTGAATGTGGCCTAATTCTCCGGCATATCCATTATTCCCATAATAAATTTTACCGTCAATAATCATCCCCATGCCAAGTCCCCAGCCGACATTTATACATAAAGCATTAGAAACATTTTTGGCAGCTCCAAACCATAATTCACCAAGGGCCATTGCTTTTAAATCATGTTCAATATGAATAGGTTTTTTAAACCTTTCGCTTAATATTTCTTTTGCAGATTTGCCGCCGAAATTGAAGTAAGTTTCACTTATACCAAATTTGCCGCGGACCAATCCGGGTAATGATATTCCAATACCTAATAATTTATTCCAGGGTACTTTAGCATGATTTAATACAGACTTAATTTCTTTTTCTAACTCATCAATAACCACAATGTCGTTCCCCAGGGGAATAGATTCTTTTCTGATATCAGAAATTATTTTTTGCTCCAAATCAAGAATTATATAGTTGGTGTATAACCTTCCGATATCGATACCAAGTATAAATCCGGCTTTTCCATTTAATTTTACTATTGCCGGAGGACGCCCGGCGGATGAACTTGATTTTCCATTCTGTTCAACAACAAAATTCTCTTTCTTCAAAGTTGAAATTATATTTGATAATAACGGAAGTGTAATTCCGGTACAATTCTTCAAATCAGATAAAGATAGTTCTCCATTTTCCAGCAATGCTGTTAGAACTAAATTTTTCCTGATTTCGTTTTTCTTTCTTACTTTACTCATATGCTAATAAAATAACTTTTGATAGTTTTTCTCAAGATAGTTTTTTACAGGGATAATGTCATCCTTATATGTTAAATCAGGAACATGCTCGGACAAAGGATAAGTAAACATTGATTTAGGATGATCATTAATCATCATTACAACGGCCGAAGGCAGTTCTTTTTCTTTTCTTTCCGGATGAATTGGGACTCGTTCTAAATAGGGAAATATCATATCATATTCAAATGAAAAGATATTCATACTAACTCCGACATAACCATTTTTATCTTCAATCATCTTTATCTGTGCTGCAGATGGTTTTTCGATTACGTTTAAAAGAAATCGTTCATGATCTTTCATTGTCACTGCAAACTTCTCAACTCTTTCCTTCTCAAATTCAAATGCATCTCTGTCGTAATCAATCATGGCGTTTTTATACTGAGTTTTTAAAACTAATTTTAGTGCTTTTATTGAGTAAAGATTATCACTATTACAAACTGTAAACTTAGCCCCTTTCCAATCATTTTTTGTTAATAGACCTTGAAACAGAGCATCTGCCGTTCCCAGGGGTTTAAAATGGTCTTTGTAAATTTTTTGAACCGCATAAGAAATTTTCAAATCAAAAAATTCATTTCCATTATCTTTATTGCCGTAATATTCTCTAATGTTTTCATCCTTTTCACCAATCACAATTAAAATATCTTTATAACCGGATTCACGTGCATTAAATAAAAGATAATCTAAAAACGGCCTATACTTATCTCCGACACCGATCATAGATTTAACTTTTTCATTCGCTTCCGTTATAAGCTTTGGCTCGATATAACCATTGTATTCCGGTTTTTTCATTCTTGAAGAAATACCACCTGCAAGGATAACTAATCTGCCACCGCTCATTCGCCGTCTCCAAAGGAAATTACTTCAGTTCCTTTATCCGGATAAATTACGTATGCTTTACCCCCTTCTCTCTCAATAGCATCTACCACAGCCTCCGGATTATCTGGAGCGTAAGCAAACATACAACCGCCGCCGCCGGAACCATTTATTTTTGCACCTAAAGCCCCTGCTTTTAGTGATGCTTCAATCATTTTATCTATTTTGGGGGTTGAGATTTTTAGTGAATCTCTCAGTACATTTTGATGTTCATTCAATAGCTTCCCGATTTTTTTATGGTCAATTGGGGATGTCAATAAAACTTTCTTTGCATCTTTAGTTATATCCCTATTTTTTATAGTTGCTTTTAGTAAATCAAACTGATGAGAAGTAAGATCCCTTTCATATTTGTGCAATTCACTTTCGGAAATATCTGTAAGAGAAAGTGAATTCTCATTATGATTTAATTTATTAGTTATATTTATTACCTGCTTTTTGACCTTTCCAAGAATATATTTTGTATCTTTAGGTTCTAGTGAATTCCCTAAAACAAACGCGCCAAGTTCCGAATTAATTTTCTCTAAAGAGAGCTTTGGATTAAAATCTAAATAAATTATGCCGCCAACTGCTGTTGAATAATGATCCATCATTCCACCTGGTTCATTAAATTCCAATACCTCAGCTTCATGTGCATATTTTGCTAATTTTTCCGAAGATAAATTCTGTGGAGTGCAAGAAAATTGATTTAAGAAATTTATCCAGGATACTATCAAAGCAGATGAACTCGATGTTCCGGCATTTATAGGTATTTCACCATGAATTGTACAATCAAATCCATTAGAAAAATTTAATCCGTGCTTTCTTAATACATTTATTGAACTCTTGAAATAATCTCTTTCTTTCAAATATTCCAGCTGTGTATTTAATGAAAATATTTCAGTCTGATTTATATCCGGCAATGAAATATTTATTAAACTATCATCTCTTTTTGTTCCGGTTATTTCAATTCTCAAAGAAATTGCACAAGCAATAATCGGCAAATTTAAATAATCCTGATGCTCACCGAACAAACATACTCTTCCGGGAGTTGAAACTTTTATTTCAGAAACATCTATCTTCATTTATAATTTTCCTCAATTTGTATACGCCCTAAATAATCCGCCGGCAAAGTATATTATCATACCTATAACCGCAACTGTTGATGCTATTTCATAACCTTTACTTCCCATTACTACACCAGCAAGAAAGATAATAATTCCCAAAAAGAAAATGCTTAAACTAACTTTACCTGGTAAAGTTTTTGGTAAAATATTATAAACAGTATTGTTTTGAGTTTCTTCTTCGCTTGTCTTTTTTGCCATCCAAATAGAATCAATTTTTTCACTATAGTTTGATTTACTAAGTAAGCTTGCAATTGGCGTAACGATTAATGCTGCACCGGCAGAAATAAAAGTTGTAATATTAAAATCATATTTATAAACAAAAGTTCCAATAATCCCGCAAATAGCCCCGGCTAAATAACCGCTTATTGCCCCTTGCCAATTTGCGCGCTTCCATAATAAACCATAAAGAATTGCAATTATAAAAAGCGGCATATCCATTATTGCAATAATTGTTAAATATGCATTTACAGCGCCACCGAGTATAGGAACCAAATACGCAAAGGCAATCATCACTATTCCTGTAATAATTGTAATAATTCTGGCAATAAATAAAATATCTTTATCTACAGCTTTACGATTCAAAACATTTTCATAAATATCACTTGCAAATATTGTGGCAACACCATTTAAATTTCCTGATAGAGTGGATAGCTGTGAAGAGATTAAACCAACAACAATGAACCCCAATACAATATTCGGAATTAGATTGGAAATTAACATCGGAACTGCTGCATCAGCATTGGATAAACCGGGAAATAAAACTCTTGCAACTAATCCGGGTATATTCCACAATAATGCAAACGGTGTAGTTATAATTCCGGCAAGGACAAGACCTTTTGCCACAGTCCTTGTACTTTCTGCTCCAAACGCTCTTTGAAGAAGCCCTTGATCAACACATGCCCATTCAATTCCTAACAAAAATATTGCAAGTATAAACTGCCAATTGTAAGTACCTTCTGCTCTTACCAAAGTTAATGCGCCTTCAGGTAATTTATCCATCATTCCCGGCCACCAGCCAATTGCACTCATTGCTAAAGGCAATAGTATTAGTGCTCCTCCAAGCATAAGAACAAACTGAATTACATCGGTAAAGGCAACAGACCACATCCCTCCAAGCATTGTATAAACAATTACAACTACAGAAAATATTAAAACCCATGCGGTAAAAGAATCAAGTCCGGAAATAATTTGAGCTGCAATAACAGCTGTATATAAAACAACTCCAAGCCAAAAAGCTAATCTAAAAATCCAAAGTACAGCTACAAAAGTTCTGACCCCTTTGCTATATCTCATTTCTAAAAATTCAGGAATGGTTCTAATTTTTAATCTTCTAAAAATAGGAATCACAAATAAACCGGAAATTACCATTGCCATATTACCTGTCCATGTTTGCCAGATAATAGGGATACCCTCTTTATAAGCAATACCAGCCTGTCCAACGAAGCTATATAGATTTACATTTGTAGCTGCTAATACTGCCGCTAAAATAAATGGGGTTAAATTTCTACCGGCAAGATAAAAGTCATCTGAATTGCCAACCCATTTGTAAAAGATGGAGCCAATCCAAAACATTACCGCAAGAAAGGTAAATACAATTATGTAGTCAGCAATATTCAAGTAATTACTCCATCAATAGTTTTAGTTAAGCGGTTTATTCGAATTTAAATTTTTCTGTTCTTGAATTTTTTTCTTAACCAGTTTTCTGAACTCTTTAACCGGTACATATATCCATATTACTAATATGATCAGTCCAATTAACCATATTCCCCATGTAATCCAATCAAAATACATTGACTATTCTCCTAATTAATTTCATAGTTAGAAATTTTTGTAATTTCTTTTTTTATGTTTGATACATAAGGTTTAGCAGGCAATATTTCTTTTTCTTTAATATGAGAATTATCAATTGAAATCTGCCGCATTAAGTGATCACTGAATATCCACGTGCTGATTTTATATTTTACTTTACCTTTCATCTTAATATTTATATCAGCTTTGTTATCACCTTGCGATAATTCAGTTGAAACCCAAAACCATTTGCCGTTCTCCTGCTCTGTCTTGATTTTAGCCGGAATATTATTTAGCGAAATTTCAAAATTCGGTTCTTTTTTTTCTATTAAATTTGTATCAGGTTCAACTAAAATGGCTAAACTTGCATTTTGAAATTCTTCAGGAATATTGGCAAAAATGTTGCAGAATATTCATTTAAATCTTTCACAAGGTTTTTTTCACTAAATGAAATTGGATTCGAATCCATAGGATTAACAGTAATTAATGTTTCGGATTTTATATTTTCAATTGAACCTTTAAAATCTTTATCCACATACAAATTCAATTTGTTATCTAAGATATCAAAGTCCGAATTAATCGGAAGGCCAGGATCAATTTTATCATTAGGGATAAATTCCCCGGCTAATACTTCATAACTATTAAGAGGAATTTTTATTGATTGTCCAAGTTTTACCGGTCTTCCCAAAATAAAATTGTATGGATAAAAAACTTTTAGATAATATGCTTTAGAAGAATCAATATCTCCAAGACTATCTGTCTAATTTTAATTCAACATCATTTTTATAGATATCAGGATTTCTAAGTAAGAGTATTCCCTTTATCTTCAGTAAAATGAGTGTATCCATAAGGCTCACGTTTTAAAGGATCTCCCAATATCATTTTTGTTTTTGTTAGAACTTCTTTATTCTCTTTGGCCCACTTTATTGCACTTGCGATTGCTTCCCATTCACTATTTGACAGCAGTTCAGGTGAAACATATAACTCCCACATCATCACACCTCGACCGAAGTACATCATGACTTCATTACTGAATGAATGGAGTGATTCGTCATTGCCACCAAGAAAATTAAGTCTTCCCTTTAATAATACCATGAGTCATTAAATTTGAGGTTGGGAATATTAAATTTTGTTTTGTAAAATCTTCATAAAGCACGGCATCTCTATAAGTAATTGATTTATCGCGTGGATTTATTGAAGGGACCTCTTCGGCATAGGCATAATCTTCACCTTGCATCCAAACAGCATTTGCATATTTTAACCACCAGGGTGAAAGCCAGGTTCCCACCGTTATGTTAATAAAAATATCAGGATTAATTTTCCTTACACTTTGCATCATATCTATAAAAGTGCTAATGTATTCTTTGGTTGAATAAACTCCTGGTAAATGGCCATGATTAAGTTGGTTGCAGGAAAGTAAAAAACCATCCCACTTGAAGTATCCTAAATGATACTTCCTTGTATAATCCAGCATTTTCTTTTTAAATTCTGCCTTGTATTTTGTTCCGGCAAAACAAAAAAAGTCTGCAACAGTTTCGTATCCGTTTTCTTTTGCCCAATTCACTCTTACATCACGATTTGAATATCCTCCGAATGGTGAAGCCCAAATCCCTAAGGAAGTATTCATTGACTTTAAGGCTTCGGTAAATGGAGTGAATTTATTGGGAAGTGTTACTGTGTCAATTGACCAGATACTTTTATAATTATCCCACCCATCATCAAGCACAAAAGCATTAAGAGCAATATTATATTTATTAAATAAATACTCTTTGAACGTGTCAATTCTCAGCAAAACATTTTTTTCATTCATTATACTTGCAGGAATCTTCCGCGATAGCCGGATTACGGAAATCGTACCATGAGTTATAAAGAATATAAGGTCTATTTCCGTTAACCTTTATCCTATCAACATAGAACAGAAAGGTTTCCTCAAGTTTATCCGGAGAAACAGAAGCGCCTAAAATAGAAGGATAACTTGGATATAAATTGTTATCAATTTTTTGTCCTACTACATATCCAACTTTAAGATGATCTTTCTCAATTTTATTTTCTGCGGCAGGGTATTCAACACCTAAAAAAATATCATTATCAAATACAGGCTGTCCGAATTGACCGTGCGAGTAACTACTGTTTTCGATTGTTAGATCTTCAACAATAATCTTATCCAGAAAATGGATTCCGTATGAAGTATCCTTTACTTCTAAATATTTTCTTATGTAGAAATCTTCCGAAGCAATTTCATATTTCTCGGTGACCTCTAAACTAGTTTGATACCCTTCCAATTCAAAATTTAAAGAAAGCTGTTTAACACTGTCTTTATCGGAAATTTCGAATCCCTTGAATGAAAAATCATTTGCAGTAATGTAGGAAGGATTCTCTCCATTTTGTTGTTTTCCGCTGGCAGGTCCGACACTTGAAAAGACTATTTGTAATCCGAATTCATTTGAATTTGCTTTGTAACTTTTATTTGATCTTTTATTAATGATTTCTGTGGTACCAAAATTATCGGTCGATAAACTGATGACTCTTTCAATATATGAATTTCCAATTTTAATCTTTTTGGTTTCATTTTTAATATAGGCTTGTGAAAATAGCTCTGCTGGTATTACGAGAAATATTAATAGTATATAAATTTTCATATTTAAATTTTTATTTGAAAGTTTATTACAATGATTTTCATTTAACTATTTTTTTTATAAATCAATTTTTCGATACCATGGTAGTCTGTTTATTGGTACATTCACCCCTATTTTGCAAGGACCTTCAACAATGCTTCCATCATCTCCCTTCCACTTTCCGGCCGGAAAGATGATCTCTCTGCTATAGGTATTAACATTAATAACCGGTGCAACTAATATATCTTCACCAAGCATAAACTCATCTTTAACCTGATCATAACCTTTATGCGGGTATACATATTCTAAATTCCGGATAATTGGTTCACCTGAAGAAGCACATTTCTTTGCAATTTGCAGAATTTCCCCACCCATAGTTTTATGCAATAAAGACATTTCTTGACAAATTTTCAAATTTGTTTCGTTCAATACTCGCCAGGGTGCTACCGAAAATTGCATCATTGGCATAAGTGCACTGCACTCAGTCCATCGTACCATAAGATCTTGATCCACTTCTTTAAGATTCAAAAATGAGCCGACCTCACCACCGCCAATCATATCCGGACAGCTAAACTGATAGCCCATAAGCCCCTGCGAAATAATTCCTGGTATTAAAGTTTTAAGATCTTCCCAATTGTGTCTCTTATCTCGAAGTCTTTGAACCAGAGGTTGACAACCCATTTCCCAGCATGCTCTATATTCATTCAATGAATATTTTAATCCGATTTTTGCGTAAAGTTCTGTCTGCTCATTTGAAGTTACATTAGCTTTCGAAATAATTTTAGTATAAAACTCAGGATCTCCGGCATCAAACTTAAATCCGTCAATTTTATATTTTTCGACCAGTATATTTAGCTGATCTGTAAACCATTTCTTTGCTGATGGGTTCGTTAAATCTAGTAATGCACTTACACCGTTCCACCACCTAATCATAGCAGGGTTCTGTGTCCCGTTATCCTCCATTAAAAAAGCGTTCTCTTTTTCTAAAAACCGGTAATTTGGTGAATCGGGACTAACAAATGGACAAACCCACAACATTACCTTAAAACCCATTTTATGAAGTCTCTTTATCAATTTCTCCGGAGTCTTAAATTTTGAAGCCTTAAATTGCCAATCTCCATAGTCTTCCTGCCAATTGTCATCAATCATTATAACTCCGGCTGGAAACCCATTTTTAATTATTCCCTGTGCATATTTCAAAATATCATCTTCATTTTGATTATAGGTAAGTTCAATCCATGTATTGTATTGAGGCCTGGTAAATAATAAACTATCCGGGACTTTACCTTTAGGCGGGAAATATTTTCTGCAAACAAATATGTAGGCATCTCTTAATGAATTTCCTGCTTTGCCTGATTCAATTTCAGCCAACAACGATTGAACCTTTAAGGTGTCATCATTAAATTCAAAAGCAAAGGGCTTATCGCACCATATGTATTCTCCTAAATTTGATATTAAAACCGGTGCACCTTGATTACCTTTTAAATCCCCGAACAAATCAAATGAATACTTAAATTTCCCAAAAGGCATTTTCGGCCCGTCTACAACAATTCCGCCCCACCAGCTTTCGTCCGCTTTAAGCTCATAATTGAAATTATGTACTGTTTGTATATCCTGTGCTGCTAATGAAATAGAAAAGCATATGTAAATAATTAGTAGACGTAACATGTTAATTAATTTTTTATTTGACTTCCTATAAAAGTTTCCATGCAAAGATGTTTCAGCTATTAGCAATTTTAAGTTCACAATACTAATGTTTGTTAAAATAGTATAACTAGATATTCAACAGAACGAAAACTTAGTTGGAAAAGTTATCGAGACTCATAAAATAATAGCAAACTTTCCTTGTGCCGTACCAGCCGGTGAACTAACATAAAAGAAATATAAACCCGGCGCTGCCAGCTGTTGATTCTCATTCTTTAAATCCCATGTTTCTATGCTTGGTGCGAGCGTACCGTTTCCGTTATGCTCTAATGTCCTTACCAGTTCTCCTGCTATGTTGTATATCCTTATTGTCGCTGTCACTGGCAAATGGGTAAACTGTATCTGGTGATTTTTATCCTGCTCCCAACCGCTGGCTACCACATAAGGATTCGGTACTGCCTTAACTTTCGATAGATCTCCTGTCGATACACCTGCATGTGGTGTCACTTCTATTGTATTTGTACCTAGCTGGGGTATTGATGCGGCTGTATTTTCCAATGGTCCTGTTATTCCATGCCCCGTATCATATGATGCTATATAATAGCGGTATTTTAACCCGTTAGTTACACTGTTATCAACAAAATAGTGTACTGTATCTCCCTTCTTAAAATATTCTAAAGAATCGTTATCAATTATTTTTGTGAACGGTAATCCGTTGTCACTACCCAGATCATACCATCCAAATTGAGGCAATGATGTATAGTGTCCCCTTATGCTGTCAACTTTATCAAACTGCTCCATAGGTACATAATGCAGCCCTCCGTCAAAATCATTAAATGTTGTTGAGCCCCATGTTACTCCATTATCTTCAGAACGGTATATTTTATATCCTTCAAACCCTTTTACATGTTCGCTGCTCACACTCCAGTATATTGTATTTTTTGTATCACCCGGAACTATCTCTACGTGTGGTGCTGGAGGAGCTTTTACAACTTTGAAATTCGAACGGTATAATATATACGCATTATTTGCATGAAGAAATAAATCTTTCTGACTCATTCCAAATACTGTCGCAAAAATTAATGTGTCGGATTCTCCCGGTTGAAGTGTAAAGGCTCCTGAACCAAGCAATTGAAGTCCATCCGAGCCATCAGCCAAATAATAATTCGGACCTCCGTTTAACGTATCCGGTACTCCATCCATATCAAAATCATCGCAGAATCCGTCGTTCTTACTGCTCCTAGGATTATTTCTATTTAATAAATTGTATTGATAATATAATTCCGGGCTCGCACCATTTCCGCCGGGTGCTGTAGCACCCTGCCAAAAATGAAAAGCATCGTATATCTGAACATTTTTCTGGGGTCCCGGCATCCTCAAAGCCATTGTACCTGACTTCGCTGTCTGCGTTAAACTACCCGCTCCATATGGATTCGGTGCATTATAGCTGGGATCTGCTTCTCCCCAGGCAAACTGCAATGCAGGGTAATAATGAAGCCGGTTTAATCCTCCGTATCCTACAGGAGATAAAAATTGTGGAATATATCCAAAATCGGAATGGATGCCTACACGCATATCCTTAATTGGTGCACTGCCAACATTTCTAATTACATAAACCCAGATTATAAAGTCCTGATAAAGCTGGCCGGTCCATGCCATTCCCCACATCTCCATATTTGTCTTTATCCATCTTATATCTCCGGTCGGATTGCCTACAAGGTTTTTCCTGCCCCTCCATCCATACATTGCCGAAAATGTCTCCTGGTCCGATAATTTTTCTCCGTTCTTTCCAAAGCCTGGCCACCCTTCACTTCCTACTTGTAATGCCTCTTTTGTACCCGGTATTAATGTAGGCCAGCCTTGATTTTGACCTGATGAAGGCCATGTGGTCGCGTCTGTACTTAACGGAGCTTTAGTCGAGGTTCCACTGACTACTTCGCGGGTAGGGAGCAAAATGTTCAGGATCCCAGAAAGCCGAAGGCCCCTCGTTCATTGTTCCGTCTAAATAAGGCAAACCCGCTGAGTCTATTCCGCCTACTGCACCGGTGTCCTGAGGAAAAGGACATCCGATTACTACTCCTATACACGTTCCATAACTTATCTTACTTCCGTTTGGGTACTCAAAGGCAGGGGGACGGGCAAGCGGCATATTCTGTTCATTCCCGTCGCATAGTTCCCCCATATTATTAAATTGATCCCTCACACGGTTTATATCTAAAATATTCCAACGCTCATATATGGTAGGATCATATGGAAGTATTTGCGAATATGAAAACGAGGATGACAGTAATATTATACTTAACACTAATATAAAATTTCTTGATTCTGTTTTCATTTAGTTCCTTCTTAATATCTCAATTTTGATTCGTGGAAAAGAGAATCAAATAAAAAACTCTTTCAATTTTTTCAGTATAAATTTTATTAATCACCTTACGGAAGATCATTAGTACTTAAACTCATTGATGAAAAAGTTTATCCGGCTTATAAAATAATAGCAAACTTTCCTTGTGCCGTACCAGCCGGTGAACTAACATAAAAGAAATATAAACCCGGCGCTGCCAGCTGTTGATTCTCATTCTTTAAATCCCATGTTTCTATGCTTGGTGCGAGCGTACCGTTTCCGTTATGCTCTAATGTCCTTACCAGTTCTCCTGCTATGTTGTATATCCTTATTGTCGCTGTCACTGGCAAATGGGTAAACTGTATCTGGTGATTTTTATCCTGCTCCCAACCGCTGGCTACCACATAAGGATTCGGTACTGCCTTAACTTTCGATAGATCTCCTGTCGATACACCTGCATGTGGTGTCACTTCTATTGTATTTGTACCTAGCTGGGGTATTGATGCGGCTGTATTTTCCAATGGTCCTGTTATTCCATGCCCCGTATCATATGATGCTATATAATAGCGGTATTTTAACCCGTTAGTTACACTGTTATCAACAAAATAGTGTACTGTATCTCCCTTCTTAAAATATTCTAAAGAATCGTTATCAATTATTTTTGTGAACGGTAATCCGTTGTCACTACCCAGATCATACCATCCAAATTGAGGCAATGATGTATAGTGTCCCCTTATGCTGTCAACTTTATCAAACTGCTCCATAGGTACATAATGCAGCCCTCCGTCAAAATCATTAAATGTTGTTGAGCCCCATGTTACTCCATTATCTTCAGAACGGTATATTTTATATCCTTCAAACCCTTTTACATGTTCGCTGCTCACACTCCAGTATATTGTATTTTTTGTATCACCCGGAACTATCTCTACGTGTGGTGCTGGAGGAGCTTTTACAACTTTGAAATTCGAACGGTATAATATATACGCATTATTTGCATGAAGAAATAAATCTTTCTGACTCATTCCAAATACTGTCGCAAAAATTAATGTGTCGGATTCTCCCGGTTGAAGTGTAAAGGCTCCTGAACCAAGCAATTGAAGTCCGTCCGAGCCATCGGCTAAATAATAATTCGGACCTCCGTTTAACGTATCCGGTACTCCATCCATATCAAAATCATCGCAGAATCCGTCGTTCTTACTGCTCCTAGGATTATTTCTATTTAGTAAATTGTATTGATAGAATAATTCTTTACTTTCACCATTTCCGCCGGGTGCTGTACCTCCCTGCCAAAAATGAAAAGCATCGTATATTTGAACATTTTTCTGGGGTCCCGGCATCCTCAAAGCCATTGTACCTGACTTCGCTGTCTGCGTTAAACTACCCGCTCCATATGGATTCGGTGCATTATAGCTGGGATCTGCTTCTCCCCAGGCAAACTGCAATGCAGGATAATAATGATGCCGGTTTAATCCCCCATATCCTATAGGAGATAAAAATTGTGGAATATATCCAAAATCAGAATAGATGCCTACACGCATATCCTTAATTGGTGCACTGCCAACGTTCCTAACTACATAAACCCAGATTATAAAGTCCTGATAAAGCTGGCCTGTCCATGCCATTCCCCACATCTCCATATTTGTCTTTATCCATCTTGTCCAGCCTGTCGGATTGCCTACAACATTTTTCCTCCCCCTCCATCCATACATAACTGAATATGTCTCCTGGTCAGCCAATCTTTCTCCGTTCTTTCCAAAGCCTGGCCACCCTTCACTTCCTACTTGTAATGCCTCTTCTGTACCCGGTATTAATGCTGGCCAGCCGTGGTTTGGACCTGATGAAGGCCATGTGGTCGCGTCTGTACTTAACGGAGCTTTAGTCGAGGTTCCACTGACTACTTGCGGGTAGGGAGCAAAATGTTCAGGATCCCAGAAATCTGCTGGCCCTTCGTTCATTGTTCCGTCTAAATAAGGCAAACTCGCTGAGTCTACTCCGCCTACCGCTCCCGTGTCCTGAGGAAAAGGACATCCGATCACTAATCCTAAGCACGTTCCATAACTTATCTTACTTCCGTTTGGGTACTCAAAGGCAGGTGGACGGGCAAGCGGAACATTCTGTTCATTCCCGTCGCATAGTTCCCCCATATTATTAAATTGATCCCTCACACGGTTTATATCTAAAATATTCCAACGCTCATATATGGTAGGATCATATGGAAGTATTTGCGAATATGAAAACGAGGATGACAGTAATATTATACTTAATACTAATATAATTTTTCTTGATTCTGGTCTCATTCTTTTTTATTTAATATTTATTCGGACTGCTGGTGATTCCTTCCAAACCAGCACTACCGAGATCTATTTCTTTTAATATGAAAAATGAATTAAGATCTATGATTACTATTGAATTCGTAGATACTGCGTATAAAATATCGCCTGAAGGAAGGATTGTTAAAGATTTAACAGTATAAGAAATATCTGCTTTATTTTGAACTGTGAAATTCTGCTTGTCTAATTTATATACTGAGTTGCCGGCTGCTGCATATATATACTTTTCATCAAATGTTAAATCATTGGGACTGATTCCTGCAGGAAATGTAAATGCAGTATTTAATGGACTTAAATTCATATCTGTATAGCTTAGTTTGTTCCCTTTTGTATCACAGATGAATAACCTTTGAGATCCCTGATCAAATAAAATATTTCCCGATATTAATTGTGTAACAGCTTTATTCAATCTATTTAAGATTGTTCCGTCCGAAGCACTAATTGAAACTAAATCAAGTGTAACCTGATCAAAGGTAAATAGAATATTTCCATCTGCAGAAACGGCAATTTTTCCCGGATAAAAATTTAACTTGAAAGTTTGTGTGATTGAACTATTCAAAATATCGATTTTAGAGATCGCTTTACCATAATCACTAACTACATATGCATAATTACCATCAGATATTATGGACGAAGGATTTTGCGGCATGCTAATGCTTTTTTCAACTTGATTGGTTTGTATATTTACAAAATCTAATTCGTTTTTCCCGGAATTACTTACTAACAAAAAAGTGCCGTTACTAATAACTAGCATATCTAATGGAACTGTAAACGAAGATATTTTATAAACCATACTATCCAGGTAAGTTAATACATAAATACTATTCTTAGATTTATCACGAACGAAAATATGGTTAAATCCATTATCCGAATACATTCCTTCAGTATAAAACCAATTTGATAGAATTACGGTTGTATCGTCTAAAATAGCTCTGTTGTCGTATTGTATTGAATTATCATAAATGTCACGCACCCTTCCTTTTAATAAAATTTTATAGACACTTGATTTATTAAGAACCTGTGAGGGCGTAAAAATAACAGTGGTGTCATTCTCTGAAAAAGTTCCGGTTACCGGATTTCCCGTAAGATCTTGAACCACAAACCTATCCTGCATAGTACTTAAATCCATTCTTTGGGTAAAATACATTTCTATTTGAGAAGTGGTCGGTACAATTAACTGAGCATTAGAGGGTTTACTGTTATTTACCTGCGGCCTGTCAACAGGAATAGGTTCCGAGGGCATTCGATTTTTCAAGCAGCCGCTGAAAATAATTAAGAAACTAAAAATCATTGAGATAAATACAAATCTTACGGTATTTGCTGAAATATTTACTTTAGTAGCATTCATATTTTTTCTCTTATTAAGAAAATTATTTTTATTTAATTAGAAATTAAGTGATAACGAAAATTGCTGCACAGAGTTTAAATACTGATACTGTGTAAAAGCATAGTCGAAGCTGATTAAACCTGCAAAATCCGTTTTAATATTTACACCTGCGCCGGCTGAGAAATTCGATTCATTATTATTAAAACGATATCCCCCTCTTAAGGACAAAGCATTAAAAATCTCTACTTCACCGCCAACATTATATCTGGTTGTATAATCGCGTTGATCAATTATCGCAGCACTTAAAGAAACAGTATAATAATCAGTTTTTAAAACTCTACTAGTTGCTCCAATTTGAAAAAACAAAGGTAAACTCCAGCTGTCAGTTTCTAAATCTGCAGGTATAACCTTGTTTGTTGGACTCCCCGGAACTATTTGATCAACAGTTAAATCCTGCCCCGTAAATTGTATTTGGCTGCCGAAGTTTGAAAGAGTTATACCAAGCTGCAGATCATTTAAAAAAGAAGTTGTAAATACACTTCCGATATCAAAAGCAAAGGAATTTGCAGATACAGTAGATATAGATTCATTTATATATTTTATCTTTAAGCCTACTGAGAAGCGGTCTGTAAAATTTTTCGCAAAAGCCAATCCTATCGCATAGTCTGAAGCATTAAAATACCTCCCTGTTCCATCTTGCTGGGCTAAAGTTGTTACTTCCATATCTCCGGAAGAGAAATAAGTGATATCTAAACCTGCTGTTCCATATTCTGTCGGTAACGTAGCGGATATGTATCCAAGTTTTGTGTCTACTAACCAGTAGAGGTAAGAAAATGAAGCACTAACTGAGTTAATACGGCTTATAGTACCGGGATTCCAGTACATGGAAGAAGCATCATGTGCGGTTGTAATATCCGATCCGGCGCTGCCTACTATCCGTGCTCCCAATCCTATCTTCAAAAAATTAGCTGCTGAGGTGCCTATATAGTTTACACCTTGGGCGTTTACAATAGTAAAATTAACTAGTATCGAAAAAGCCGCAATTAAAATTATTTTGATATCAAATTTCATTTTTATCTCCTATCAGCAACCATTTAAATTCCTAATAATTAAATGCTATACCAAATTGTATATTCCGGTCAGGGCCATATTGCGTCGGATCATCATAATAGTCATGTGAATGTCCCGGGTCGACTCCTTGACCAGGTATTCCTGAATCTGCGTACACCCAGTAAATATTTCTTCTGTTTAATAAATTAGTTATTTGTATATATATTCTTGAGTTTATCTGAAAAATATCCCATTCCTTGTAGAGCATCAGATCTATATCGCTTAAGAAAGGCGCCCTTAAAGCATTCGGCTGAAAAACATTATATGTATATGGGGTACCGCTGCTTGCACTTCCTATTATTGAGAATCCCCATTTGTCGGGGAATTGAAAGATAGCACCGAATGCAACTGTATGAGGTTGATCCCAGTCCGCTGGAAAAGTCCTTGAAATATCTTGAGGTTGTGAAAATATTAAAGAACTGCTCACTAAAGCTTGTGAGTATGTATAATTTAGAAATCCGGAAAAATAATTGCTGAACCTTTTACTTAGGGAAACCTCTATCCCTTTTACTGTTGCAAAATTAATATTGCTGAATACAGGATAATTCTGTTGCTTTACTGCTGTACCCGAAAAAACGAATCCGCTTATTATCTCTTCACCGATTAGGTCTGATGTCTTTCTGTAAAAACCGGTTATATCTAAACTTAATGATGGAGCTAAAGCTATTTGAACTCCTGCTTCATAATTAATTGTTTTTTCAGGTTTAAGGTCTCCTTTGGCTACTGCTCCTGATATATTACTGACATTTGGAGCCGGATAACCGCTGTATTCTCTATTCATTCCCTGATAGACTTCATAGAATGCTGGATATTGATAGTAATATCCATAGCCGAACCGGAATGCAGCTGCATCAGATATAGGATAGCTTATACCGAAACGGGGACTGAAGTAATGGACAGACTTTACTTTACCGACTTGTCCGTTAGGTTGTGTTATATCCAAAATATATTCTCTGTTTGGATTAATATAATCGTACCTTAATCCTAGGTTGATAACCATTCCTATATCATCAAACTCCATTTTATCATTAATGTAACCAGAATATTGATATGGCCTTAAATCATAGTCTTCAATTGAATAAAATCCGCCGTTTGGATTTGATCTATTATATGTAGTTTTCATTTTATCCAATGAAAATCCTAATGTAATGTTTTGCTGTTTTGTGATTTGAGTTATCAAATCTCCTTTAAATTCTAACCTTTCAAAATTGCTCTTAAAGTAAACGTAATTTTCACCTGTTACAGAAAATTCCGGACCATCAATTTCCGGTCTTATTGCATATACTGCAGGATTATCAAAAACATCCGATTTAAATCTTCTTTGATAGTGTGAAAAAGTGATATTGTAGAAAGTACTGTTTGAAAGTACATCTGTAAATTTCAAATAACCCAGGCTGCCGTTTAGAAAATTGTTAGGTGTTCCATATGGATTATGCTTATAATATTGATTATAATATCCTTGCTGCGTGGACATATTTAAATATCCCAGCCTTATTTTTAATGGGTTACTAATTTGCCAAATTAATTTTCCGAAAAATGACCTATTGTCTTTAAATCCCATTGGGACTTTTGTGGGAGTTCCTGATATATCCAATCCTCTGCTATCTACATAATTCGGAGGTATATACCCATAAATGTATCCATCACTAGAATAGTCTTTACCGGAAAGGAAAATACTAGCAGATTTAGATCCTAATAAAGGTAAGCTGATTGAACCGTCTATATTATATGAATTTTGACTCCCGTTTATTTTTCCGAAACCATCTGAATATGTAGTAAAATTTATTTTCACTTTATTAGGGACATTATCTGAAGTCTGCATTGAGACAACTCCGGACATCGCCTCACCAAATTGAGGCCCGAAAGTTCCTGTTAAAGTTTCTATTGATTGTAATGAACTTACTCCAATAACATCCAGATTAAAGCCGCCCCAAAGAGCATCCGTAATATTTATTCCATCAAAAGAGTAGAGTGTCTCGTTTGATCTTCCACCGCGGAAATGTAAGCCGTCGGTTGGTTGTGTGGCAAATTGGCCGAATACCGGCTGAGAGTTTACAGGTGTTGTTGCAATATTCGTTGTTATTCCCGCTTGATTTGTAATTGCATTTGTAATAGAACCTGAAAGTGGAAGATTTTGCAAATCATGTTCTTCAAATCCTTGCATTTTTGAAGTTAAATCTTTTTGAACAGGGGGTTTTTCACTTATCACTACTATCTCATTTAGATTAACGGCAGATGAATTTAATTCAACGTTTAATCTTGTAGTTAGTCCAGGGCGTACTTCAACATTTTCGATCCTGTTTTTAGTAAAACCGATAGCGCTGACCATTATGGTATATGTACCGGAAGGAATATTCAGAATAAAGTAGCTTCCATCCTCATTAACCGCTGCGCCTAATGCAGTTCCCTGAATAATTACATTAGCTCCAATAACGGGCTGACTATTTTCATCTAAAACATTACCGGCAATTTTTCCGGTTGTTTGTGCAAAAAGAGTTGATGTAGCAGTAAGTATTACAAATAAAGTAATTATCTTGATCACAACTTATCACTCCTACATTTGAGTTTATTCTCTTATGTGAAGGAATTATTTATTCTTCCTTCACATAAGAATAGAATTTTAATTTAATTAACCAACATTCCTTCAAATTGATAATTTTTATTTAAGAATTATCATTTTGCGAGCTTCTCTGTAATTGTTTACTTCGATTGAGTAGAAATAAACTCCAGATGAAAGGTTCCTAGCATCAAATTTAACCTTATAATTGCCCGCAGATCTATATTCACTTTCAATAGTAGCTACCTTTTCTCCTAATATGTTGAATACTGCCAGGTTCACAAGGCCTGCCTCCGGTAAATCATAAGATATCGTTGTAGTTGGGTTAAATGGATTAGGATAATTCTGCTTTAGTAAAAATTTATTTGGGATAATATTATTAAAAGTCTCAACGCCGGTCACACTGTTTTTTATTTTAAACATATATCCCGGTCCGCCCGCAACAGGCGCATAATCCGAACGCCACGGTCCATTCCATTCATTTGTGTATATCAATATTGCTATACTGTCTGGAGTGCCGGTAAGTGAAAGATGTTTTGGATGAAATATTATATCTTTCGGGATTGACATTTCTACTTCGTTGCGGCTTGCATTCCATGCGATTCTACCCCCGCGTGTTGTATCCGCTATTTCAAAATCCCATCCTGTTCCATCCTGCAGATGTTCATATACTGCACCTTCATACCCTGTCTTTTGAATGAAAGCTGAATCGTCCGGATAACTTTGCATATAAAAATCGTATCCTGACTGCCACCATCCCCAGGTCAATCCTGTTGTATCATGCTCTCCGGGATCAACAGATATGTACGTTGTTATACTTGCACCTCCATGATATGAGGTATCGTTTGGTATGTTATCCACACTTCCTATCGGATTCATCGTCACTCGGACATAAAGATTGTCATCATCTTGAGTAGCATAAACATCTTGAATATCAAGGTCTGCAAAATAACTGGGATCGGTATTTCCACGTGGTGGGTCAGTTTCATCTCCCTCCGCAAATGTTGTCTCTACATAATTTGGGGGAACATCTATCTGAGTACTTGGGTCCCAATCGAAAAAAGTACCATCAATATTGATAGCTGGTGTGCTTTTTATTTTAAACATATATCCCGGTCCGCCCGCAACGGGCGCATAATCCGAACGCCATGGACCATTCCATTCATTTGTGTATAT
The DNA here is from genome assembly GCA_963848195.1 of uncultured Ignavibacteriales bacterium. GTDB lineage: Bacteria > Bacteroidota > Ignavibacteria > Ignavibacteriales > Ignavibacteriaceae > CAVQBP01. Next base: position 751,830 of record CAWKCY010000009.1, read on the forward strand.
AAGTATTGCTATACTGTCCGGTGTGCCTTTAAGTGAAAGATGTTTGGGATGAAATATTATATCTTTCGGGATTGACATCTCTACTTCATTGCGGCTTGCATTCCATGCGATTCTCCCCCCGCGTGTCGTGTCTGCTATTTCAAAATCCCATCCTGTTCCATCCTGCAGATGTTCATATACTGCACCTTCATACCCTGTCTTTTGAATGAAAGCTGAATCGTCCGGATAACTTTGCATATAAAAATCGTATCCTGACTGCCACCATCCCCAGGTCAATCCTGTTGTATCATGCTCTCCGGGATCAACAGATATGTACGTTGTTATACTTGCACCTCCATGATATGAGGTATCGTTTGGTATGTTATCCACACTTCCTATCGGATTCATTGTCACTCGGACATAGATATTATCATCATCTTGAGTAACATAAACATCTTGAATATCAAGGTCAGCAAAATAACTGGGATCAGTATTACCACGTGGTGGGTCCGTCTCATCTCCCTCCGCAAATGTTGTCTCTACATAATTTGGGGGAACATCTATCTGGGTACTTGGGTTCCAGTCGAAAAATGTACCATCAATATTAATAGTCTGCGGCTTGCCTGGAAAGGTGAATAGCAGGAAACATGCTGAAAAAAGTAGAGCCTTTTTCATTTGATCCTCCGATCTGGTTTATAAATAAATTATTAGGTCAACTTAAAGGAAAATTTTTTTTCAGATTCAATTAAAAGTTAAATACCGTTTATTTACTACTGCACCCGATCAAATACAAATTTTATAAAACCCTGGCTATAATTTCTTTGTATATAAAAATCTCAAATATTTTTTTTAAAACTCTAGTACCTCTTACATGCCCCAATTTGTAATCCAAATAAAAAAAACTATAATGCACCCATGAATTTATAAAAATTTTTATTAATATCAATGATAATTATAATAATATTTAAATATTATATATAAATATTATAATTATTTTATAAATAAGATTATTAGTATTTTTATTCCTCCTTCTTGCTGCTTCGGGAGCAAATATCTTTGGCGATGGCGGTGTCCATCTTTCGACCGACGACGGAGCAAGCTGGAGTGCAGTCAACAACGGCCTCACTAACCGTTATGTGAGCTCGCTGGTCATTTCGGGTTCCAATGTTTTTGCCGGAATTTACAACAACGGACTCTTTCTTTCCACCAACAACGGTTCAAACTGGAATGCCGCAGTCGATAGTGGCCTGACCGACTTAAGAATTACTTCACTCGCCGTTGGCGACACCGGCCTTTTTGCCGCTCCTTATAACGCCGGCGTCTTTCTCTCAACGAATAACGGTAAAAGTTGGAGTCAAGTTCTGTCGAATCGATATGTTTACGCTCTTGCCGCGTCTGGCAGGAATGTTTTTGCCTCGGAGTATCAAGGAGTATCTGTTTCCAACGATAACGGCGCGAATTGGACATTTGTCACCATCGATTTACCGCCGAACGTGATAATTTATTCATACGCCCTGTCTGACTCTATCGTTTTTGCCGGTTCCTACGATGGTGTTTTCCGTTCGACCGACAATGTCTTAAGCTGGACTGGCGTCAACAACAGTCTGACAGACCTGAATGTTAAGTCTCTTGCTATCTCTGATACAAATCTCTTTGCAGGGACTATCAATGCCGGGGTCTTTCTTTCCACCAACATTGGCGCAAGCTGGACTGAGATCAATACCGGGTTAGCGATAACTGATGTACCATCACTTGCCGTAATCGCTGCAAATATATTTGCCGGGAGTTACGGCAGCGGTGTGTACCGGAAACCCCTGGAAGTGATTGTACCGGTAGAACTCACTTCTTTCAAAGCTGCTGCAAATGGAATGGAAGTTACACTGAACTGGACAACTGCAACAGAGCTGAATAACCGGTTATTTGAAATACAAAGAAAAATTGCAAGTAACGATTTTGTTACTATCAGCCGGCTTAAAGGACACGGCACTACAACTAATCCAAATCAATATAGTTATGTTGATAAACTGATTAATGGTGGAAAATATTATTATCGGTTGAAGCAAACTGATTTTGATGGTACGTTTGAATACTCCAGCGAAATTAATGTTGAGGTTAGTGTTCCATATATATTTACACTTGAACAAAACTACCCCAATCCATTCAATCCGGCAACAACAATAAAATACTCAATACCCGAACTATCTAATGTTACACTTAAAGTTTACGATATACTTGGTCGTGAAGTTGCAACTTTAGTCAATGGTTCAAAAATCATCGGGTAGTTATGAAATTAATTTTAATGCTGAAAAATTAGCATCAGGTGTTTACTTTTATAAAGTACAATCCGGGCAGAGAATTCTAATCCGGAAAATGATATTGATGAAATAAGGAAAACCTTCCGGTTACTTTTTGTTTTTACTATTACAAAAAGTAACCGGTCTTTTCCAAACTAATTACCCCTTATCAACCCAATTCGACTACAAAAAACTATGAATGACCAATGACCAATGACCATGAATGACCATTTAAGTCGTTTAGCCAACAAAAATAATATCCTTTAAGCTGGACAGGTTCTCCCCTCCGCTAATGAGTGATCTCCTGGTAATTCTGCCATAGCCATTCCAAAGCTTCGGGTAGAGTTTGAAGTTTCACGGCAGAATCGCAATGTCTTGCATTCCGTGCAAATACAAACTGATATTCATATCCCTGCATTGCCAGCACTTTTGCCATGTTTTCATTGGCAGCAACCCAATCGTGCATATTATCCCGCATGATATTCGGATTGAACAGATCCTGATCGCCTACCTCCATCCAGATTCGCAGAGGTTTACGGGGTGTGTTGGGAATCAGGTTTTCATGATATTCCCAAGCACCATGTGGTGTTTCTGCATTATATGGCCATTGTTGGTTGACGTACGTGCCTGAATATGTAAGCACCCGGTGGTAAAGTTCTGGATGATACCACGCCATGGTGAAAGCACATGAACCGCCGGAACTGCACCCCATCGTCGCTCTGCCATCCGGGTTTTTGGTTAGGGTTACCTGGCATCGTTTTTCAACAAGAGGTAAAACCTCCGCTTCAACAAACTCTGCATATAGACCCGACATAGTGTCATATTCCAATCCCCGTTCACTCCCCTGTGCATCGCCCCCTCCATTGCTTATCGAAATTGCGATTACGACAGGGATCCGGTTTTGCGCAATCAGATTATCCAGCGCCCTGAATAACACAGTGTCAGGTCCATCTGCTCCAACAATGAACGGTGCAGCTGTATCAGGGACATATTGCTTTGGAACATAAACGGCTACATGACGGATGTAAGATGCCGGGTGGCTGGTTGTAACTACCAGTTTAGCCGGATCCGACGAGTCCACTGTACCGAAAGTATTTTTGTCTCGTGCTATTCCGGGATAAATTTTGCTGTCAATTGAATTCATGACGAAATCATAACGCGTTCCCTTTGGTACGCTCATTTCCTCGCTCACTTCCGGAACCGGGTTATGAGTCGGACCAATGATAAAATTTCCATTAGCATTTAAGGGTGGAATCACTCCGTCAGGCAGTTCTGTTGACGCAGCATATCCGGGAGTATGAGGATTGCGAATTGGTGGTATAGGACGATTTATTGCAGTTATAACCGAATCAGACTCCTGAGTGATTATTGGATTTGCATATGACACCAAATTCAACATCGAGTAGAATATCATAACTCCGGTGATTGTCTTAGCTATTTTCATAATATCCTCTATAATATAATATTGAATTTATTGCATGAAATATTTTTCACAAATTTAAATATGTTGAATCCGATTTTATTTCGCAAATATTAATCATCGGTTCATAGGTTAAAGCCTGTCCAATTTTCTAAGTCTCAATCATTTTAGGTATGTAATTCAGACACTCGTTGTCAGGAAGACATTTTATATATTTGAGCAATAAATAAGGAAATCAAAAATGAGAGAATTCATATTATTATTCAGACAGCCAAGTTATGATTATAGTAATGCATCACCAAAAGAAATGCAGGCACTTGCAAAAAAATGGAAAGATTGGTGGCAAAACATTGACAGTCAGGGAAAATTAGCAAGCAGAGGTCCTCGGCTTGCTTCTGAAGGCAAGGTTCTAAAACCTAACGGCCTCATAACTGACGGCCCTTTTGTCGAAATCCGGGAAATCCTTGGCAGCTTTATTATTGTAAAAGCCGAAAACCTTGAGGATGCCGTAACATTGGCTCACGGATGCCCTGCCCTTGATCAAGGCGGAAGTGTTGAGGTCAGACCAGTGTATAATAGTTAAATCTAAAAGTGTGCTTATATCAATGGAAAATGGAAATGAATTTTTAAAGCATTTATTCCAGAAGGAATTTTCTAAAATGGTTGCTGTTATCAGTAAGCTATACGGTTTACAGCACATTGAAACTGCTGAAGATATAGTAAGTGAAACTTTTTTCCTTGCAGCAGAAACATGGGGTATGAAAGGTATACCGGAAAATCCGGCTGCATGGCTTTATACTGTTGCTAAAAATAAAACGCTCTATTATTTTAGAAGAAATAAAATTTATAAGGAGAAAATAGTTCCTGAAATAATTTCTAAGCAGGAAGAGAATCAGGAAAAGGAAGAATTGGATTTTTCGCTGCAAAACATCAAAGACAGCCAGTTACAAATGTTGTTCGCCGTTTGCAATCCTATTATTGCCGGTGAAGCTCAGATTGGTCTGGCTTTGCGTATTCTCTGCGGTTTTGGCATAGATGAAATTGCTGAAGCATTTTTATCGAACAAAGAAACCATCAATAAAAGATTGTTCAGAGCTAAAGAGAAATTACGAAATGAAAATGTAAAGATGGAAATGCCCCCTGAAAATGAAATTTCTAATCGAATGGATAACGTCCTACGAATTATTTATCTGCTTTTCAACGAAGGCTATTACTCAAGGACACAAAATCAAATTTTACAGAAAGATTTTTGCCTCGAAGCATTGCGTCTCGGACTTCTTCTTACGGAATATGAAAGAACTAACCTTCCAAAAACTAACGCATTAATTGCACTAATGTGTTTCCATGCCTCCAGGTTCAATGCAAGGCAAAAAGATGGTGAATTTATGATTCTATATGATGAACAGAATAAAGAATTGTGGGATACTGATTTAATAAATCAGGGTATCCGTTTTTTAGATATTTCTGCATGCGGAAATGAAATAAGTACATACCATCTGGAAGCAAGAATTGCTTATTTGCATTGTATAAAAGAAAACACAAAGTTTTCTTTTAGAGCAGAATGGAACAAATGGGAAGAAATTCTGCAATTGTATGATAAGCTTTTGGAATTTAATTATTCACCAAGCGTTGTACTTAATAGAATATACGCTCTTTATAAAGTAATGGGATCTAGTATTGCTTTGGATGAGGCAGAAAAATTAAATTATGAAAATAATCATTTTTATAATTTACTTCTTGGTAAACTTTATCAAAGTATTGATAAAGAAAAAGCCAAAATATATTATCAAAAAGCTTACACTCTAGCTAAAACTCTAACTGAAAAGCAAAATATCCAGGAAAAAATTAATGATTTATAATATTAATATGTCCAGTTTCCTCAATCTTAGTCATTATAATAGCGTAGTTCAAAAAAATATTAAAGATAAATTAATATAGAAAGGAATCGATTATGCAAGCAGTCAAAAAACTCATGATGCTCGCCGTAGTTGTGAGCGACATGCCTAAAGCAAAAGCTTTTTACGCAGACAAACTTGGTTTGAATGTAGCAACAGATTACCGCCAGGATGACGACCATTGGTGGGTTTCCCTAACTCTTCCTGAAGGCGGAGTTACTATTACACTTACCACCTATAAAGATAATGCGAATCCCGGCAGGGTGACTCTATGGTTTGCAGCTTCTGATATTACCGTAGCTCACAAGGAGCTTAGCGATAAGGGAGTCAATGTCAGTAAAATCGGAGACGACCTGCATGGTCCCGGCTCAGGTGTAAAATGGTTTAATTTCAAGGACCCTGACGGCAACCTGCTACATCTTGAACAGGCGGGTATTTAAAATAGTCTCATGGAAAAAGAACACCTTTAGGTGTGAAATATTATTAACTGGATAAATAAAATAACAATCAAATCCCCTTGTTACGGGGCTGTCCTAAAAGTAATATTGTCATTCTGAGACCTTTAAAAAGGCTTTGCCTTTAATAATTAAATTAGTGACATACTCTGTTTTGTCATTCTGAACGGAACGAAGTGGAGCGCCTGTCCCACTTTGCGGGAAAGAATCTCCCGCTCCATTACTTGTAACCATAATGATGTCACTAGCAGCGGTAGTGACCTGTCCCTTTGGGAAGAATCTCAAAATTAGATTAAAAATTGAGATTCTTCATCCCGATTTTATCGGGAACCTTCAGAATGATAAAAAAGGTACTTTTCGGACAGCCCCGCTCTTAATCTTCCCTATTAGATATTAAATATATTTTATTAAATTAATAAATCTTTTTAACAATCTTTTGGGAGAATGAAATGCCTGACACCATCAAAGATGAAGATTGGGACCTGCTTTTAGATAGAATTAAGAATGGACAGTGCACACCATTTATTGGAGCCGGGGCTTCGTACGGAACTCTGCCGTTAGGATCTGAAATTGCTAAAAGATGGGCTGACGAAAATAAATATCCTTTCAAAAGCTCAAATACTGATCTTGCCCGCGTTTCTCAATTTTTAGCTATAGTAAAGGACGGCTTGTATCCGAAAGAAAAAATAGTGGAAGAATTCAAACAAAAACAGCATCCGGATTTCTCAGATCCGGAAAATCCTCATGCCCTTTTAGCAGATTTTCCTTTACCCATTTATGTAACAACAAATTATGACAGCTTTCTTTCGGATGCTTTAATAAATAGGAACCGTAATCCAAAATTAGAAATATGCCGCTGGAATCAAGCTATAAAAAATAAAATCAAAAAATCTATATTTGATGATCGTCACTATGTCCCTTCAAAAGAAAATCCGGTTGTGTATCATCTTCACGGCCAGTTAGATTATTTAGAATCTTTGGTTCTTACCGAAGATGACTATTTAGATTTTCTTATTAATATTTCGGGTAATGCCAGAATAATTCCTAATGCTATTCAAGAAGCATTTGCTACAAGTTCTCTCTTATTTATCGGTTATAAACTTGCCGATGTAAATTTCCGGGTTTTACTCAGAAGTATAGGAGGTCGTTTCGGCAATAACCAAAAAAGATCGGGTATCTCCGTTCAACTGGTCTCTTTGGAAGAAATTATTTCTGAAGAGCAAAAAGAAAAGGCTCAAGAGTATCTGAATCAATACTTCCAGGAACTAAAACTAAAAGTCTTCTGGGGAACAGCAGCAGATTTTACTAAGGAATTAAGAAAACGCTGGGAGGAGCTAAATGGAAAATAATTTAATGCCGTATATTGGTCCCCGCTTTTTTGAGAAAAAAGACAAAGACTTATTTTTCGGTAGAGAATATGAAACAAGAGAACTTTGTTCAATGATTTTTGCTCATAATGTGGTTCTTTGTTACTCCCAATCAGGGGCAGGTAAAACTTCATTAATAAATGCGGGCGTAATACCACGCTTTGAGAAAGAAGAATTCGATGTTTTACCTGTTGCTAGGGTCAGCGGGCAAATTCCAAAAGATTTAAATCCAAAGAATATTTACATTTTTAATGCTTTGTTTAACTGGAGTAGTCAGGAAACTCTGCAAAAATTAATCTCTATTTCAATTAACGATTTTTTAGAGGAAAGAAAAGAACTGAATAAACCTGATACTCCATCGTTAATTATTTTTGACCAATTTGAAGAACTATTTACTCATTACCAGGAAAGATGGACTGAAAGAGGAGACTTTTTTGAACAGGTGGTTGAATCATTGGATAACAATCCCCTATTGAGAATAGTTTTTGTAATGAGAGAAGATTATATCGCATACTTTGATCCGTTTACTTCATTATTTCCAAATAATCTTAATATACGCTTCAGACTCGAAAGAATGGATAAGGAAGCTGCAATAAGTGCTGTTATTGATCCCGCTAAAAAAGCAAATAAAGAATACATTCCTGGCGCTGCGGAATATTTAGTAGATGAACTTTTAAAAACTAAAGTAAATACTGCTCAAGGTGAAACAATAACTATAATTGGAGAATATATAGAGCCTGTGCAGCTTCAGGTTGTGTGTCAGAATTTATGGTCCCAGCTTCCTAAAGACACAAATAAAATTACCAAAGAATATGTTCAAGAAATAGGAAGCGTTGATGACGCTTTAAGAAGATTTTATGAGCAGGTTATCAGTACGATAGTGAATTCAGACAAAATTAAAGAGAAAAAGCTTCGGTACTGGTTTGAAGACAAATTATTAACTTCCACCGGAACGCGAAGCACAGTTTTTCGGGGTCCCAAAGAAACAGGCGGAATGCCGAATGATATGATAGACGAACTACAGCGTAAATATCTTATTAGATCCGAATGGAGATCGGGGGGGCAATGGTATGAATTAATTCATGACAGCTTAATAAAGGTTATACAAGGACTCAAATAAGATTTTTAATGAAAATTTAAAAACTGAGATCGATCAACTTCATCAAAGGGGTATATTAAATTATAATCATAAAGAATATGAAAAAGCGATAATGGATTATGATAAAGTAATAGAGCTTGATAAAGATTATAAATGGGCTTATCAAAATAAATCATTAGCACTTAATGAAATGGGAAAAAATAAAGAAGCCTTAGAAGCAATAAATCAGGCTCTTAAAATAGATCCCGGTGATTACTGGGCTTATAGTCAGAGGGGAAAAATATATAATGATATGAAGGAATATGAAAAAGCATTAATTGATCTGGAAAAAGCAATCGATCTTGATGATAAAGATAAATGGACTTATGCAAATAAATCTTATGCTCTTAACCAAATGGGAGAAAATGAAAAAGCATTAGAGGCAATAAATAAAGCCCTTGCGATAGATCCCGGTTATGTCTGGGCTTATAGTCATCGCGGAAAAATATATAATGATATGAAGGAATATTTAAAAGCATTGCTTGATCTGGATAAAGCTATTGAATTGGATGATAAAGATAAAGTGACTTTTGGGAATAAATCTTATGCTCTTAACGAAATGGGAAAAAACGATAAAGCATTAGAGGCAATAAATAAAGCCCTTGCGATAGATCCTGGGTATGCCTGGGCACTCAATTATCGTGGAAAAATTTATAAGGCACTCGGTGAGTATGAAAAAGCAATCAATGATTATAATGAAGCAATTAAATGGGATCAAAATGAATATTATTACTTCGGAGATAGAGGTGAAGCATTTCTTAAGCAAGGTAATAGATCAGAAGCAGAAAAAGATTTTGATACGGCAATAGGTATTTGTTACCGGCAATTATCCAATGAACCTGCAAATGATACATTATACTTTAATATTGCCTGGTATGCTCTTCTTAAAGGAGATTATAATCAAGCTGTAACAGCCGGTGAAAAGGGAATTTCTTTAAACTCTAATTCAATAAATCCATATTTTAACCTCGGTCTTGCTTATCTGGCATTAAATAATAGTATAAAAGCAATTGAAAACTATGATAAAGGAATTAATAACGCAAAAAATCTTTCGGCTCCTGAACTTAATAAAACAATTGAAAATGCAAAAAAAGATATTAATGATTTCCTAATTATTTCACCCTATAATCAAAAGACGGTGAAGACAATTTTAGAAAAGCTTAAAATTCAATAGTCATTTGTTGTCATTTCCCTCGATATATTTTCTTTATCTCCTGGCTTTTTCGAAGGACATGTGCGCAAGGCTTCTTTCCGCATCAACCATTATTGACCAAAAATTTTCAGTATATCCTTTTCCTACTTTAACTAAATAATAAATTATACTTAAGTAAGTTCTTGCTTTATATAATTGAACTTGTTCATTAAAATTGATGTTTATAGAATTAATTTTATTTATATATTCATTATAAAATATTTCTATAGGGGTTTTAAATAAAACTTCGGGTTTGTCGTTAAACATATTTCTATATTGAGCAATAAATGTTCCTACATCAAACGCCTTAAGAAGCTGATATGAGCTATTGAAATCAATAGCAGCAATGTATTCTTCCTTGGAATTCTTATCTTCCCCGATAAAAAGATTTTTTAGATGAAAATCACCATGCCCCTGTACTAAAAATTCCGGATGTGATTCGATAATTTCCTTTTCATTTTTCCATACTCCTTCAAGAATCTGTTGAACACGATCTGCATGAGGATGATTTCCTCCATACATTCCGCTTAAATAATATTCAAGTCTTTCTCTTTCAACTGATAGATATTCATTTACCGGAGAAATTTTTAATTCGAGGTTGTGAAACTCAGCCAGCCAATTCGCAGCAAGCTTTAAATATCTTTCAGCTTCTCCTTTTTCTGCTTTTAAAATCTTATCATATAATGATTCACCCTGGATGTGCTCTTCGATAAAAGAAAGATTATTTTCATCTTTATCCAAAGGTTGAGATATTCTGTATTTTCCTCCTTTGAATCCATAATTTAATATTTTTGTAACGATATTAAATGTTCGGTCACCCGTTTTCCAGGCTTCAATATTTTCATAAGTCTTTATAATCACTTTTTTTCTGCTTTTAGAACTCCTAGGCCCAACGGTTAACTCTGTTACTTCGGTATTTGTTGTTCCTGCTTTAGATATTTCCTTAAAATATGGCCGGCACCTCCCTTTCTTAATTTCTTCAACCATTTCGTTAATTGTTTTAAAAGCATGATCAAATACTGTTGGATATGTCCCGGTATAACTTAATGCATGAGTATCTGTACCTGCAATTGCCGTAAATTTCATTTCATGCCAGGTTTTTAAAGCTCTGGCAGCTTCAGCTGTTGTATAATTTGAACTAAATATTTCAATCCCGTCTAGCAGCGGATTTAACAATTTATTCTTATCCGGAATTTTATTGTTTCGGAATGGATGTGCCCAAATTATTGCTGTTGCCGGAAAGCTTTCTCTAACTTCTCTTAATGTCATTGATTGCTTTTCAAGTGTTTCCTTCAATCCGTAAATTAGGATATCACCATAATCTTTTGTTTTAAATTCTTCACCGGCGAGAACATTAAAATAATCCGGCAAACCTGCTTCCTTTTTTATATTATTAAGATCTTCTTCCTTCCATTGATAATGGTGATCGGTAATTATTATTCCCTGAATACCCATAAAATGAGCACGTTTGATTAGTTCGATTGCATTTACATGACTGCATGCTGAATATTCCGATGTATGGCAATGTAGTTCAGCTAACATAAAATTCTCTCTTAACACTTTTAAATTTAGTTTAATGAAGATTAAATTAAATAAGAAATATCCGTAATGATTATTCTCACATTTACTGCTGCTGTTTTTGTAGATCAATTGCTATGCAGGATTCAAACCTTTATGTGTGATGGGGGAGTTTTTTTAACTACTGACCTTTTCTGTCGTACACCTTAGTAACCACACAATCCAAATTAACATAACCTTATTACCTTCTTTTTATGTATCAACCCATTTTTTACATTCGGGTTAAATATTATTTTTAGGTTTATATCGTAGAAGTATAGCACCCGAACTAAATGATTTACATTCTAGTAATTCGAAGCTGCTCTTATTAATAATTTCAAACCAGCTCTCTCCTTTTCCAAAGGTAAACGGAAAAACAATTAATTGCACTTCATCTATCAGTCCATTTTCTAACATAGTATTAGTTAGTTTTCCAATCCCATATTGAAGTAAACTTTTACCGGGTTCTTGTTTTAATTTTCGTATCGCATCTTCAATATTGCCTTGAATCAGATTTGAGTTCCAATTAAGTGGTTGTTTAAGTGTCTTAGAAGCAACGTATTTGGGCATGCCATTAATTCTATATGCCATTTCACCTTTTCGTTCAGGCCACACTTGCGCAAATACTTCATAGGTTTTGCGCCCCAGAATGAGGGCATCCGGAATAAAGAGCAGCTTATTAAATTATTAAGATAATCCGTCACATCTTCACTATGATACTTGAAGATTTCAGCCCATATATCGGGGTTATTTACAACTCCATCCAGTGACACTTCAGCTTCAACTATTATTTTTCTCATTTTCTTTCCTTTATTTTTTAGTTTGTTTTATCTCCTCATTTAAGAATTTAATTATTGCTTCATTAACTTCATCTGTCCTTTCCTGCTGGAGATAATGCCCGCTGCCTTCTAAAACAATTGTATTTCTTAAATTTGGCAGTGCATTTTTCATAACATCAAAATCACCATATTTAACCGCGGCTTCTTCACCTCCGCCAATAAATAGTACCGGCTGGTTTATTTTATTCTTATAAGCTTGTTTTAATAAAGGATAGTCTTCATTTACATTGCGATAAAAATTTAAAGTTCCTGTCAATCCTGTTTTCTTATAAGCATCTGCATAATAGTTAATGTCTTCTTGTCTTAACCAATCCGGTAAATTTGAAGGTTCAGGAAAACCTTTCAGCAATTTTGCATCGGGTGGTTTGTTAGCAAAAAGTTTATCAATTGTTCCTGAAGGTGCATCACCGGAAAATCCATAAAGAAAAAGCCTGTAAAACCTTTGCGGGTCTTCTTCAAACTCTGCTTCCGCTGAACCGGGTTTTTGGAAATATCCCATGAAGCTGAATTTATCTTTGAAAAAGTTTTTCATCTTTTCAGGATCTCGCGGCTCCGGATAAAACGGAATGCTTAATACAACTAGAGCTTTAATAGTTTCCGGGTAAAGCATTGGTAAAAGCCATGTTAAATTCGCTCCCCAATCATGACCCATTACAATTGCTTCTTTTTCACCCAGATAATCCATTAAAGCTTTTATATCTTTGGCATGTTGAAATAAACTGTAATCATGTACATCAGGTGTGATTTCTGATTGACCCATTCCTCTTAAATCAGGAGCCGCTGCATGGTAACCGGCATTAGCCAAAGCCGGCATCTGAAGACGCCATGAATACCATAGTTCAAAAGCGCCGTGAAGCATTAAAACCAGGGGACCTTCACCGGCTTCAGCATAATGATATTGTATTCCATTTATATTTGCATAATTATGAACAATCTCAACTGAATCAATTATTTCTTTATAACTTTTCATAATCCAACTCATCTTTTAATTTACATTTATTAAATCACTTTTTCATTTTTATGAAATATCAAGGAAATTGGTAAACCAATTAAGAACATAATAAAACTAATGCCTAACAATATTTGTGGAAAGCTCTGCTTAAAAGCTGGAGTATTGGAAACCGGAAGCACTATTAAGTTCATGATTAGCCAAATTGTTATGCCATATATTAAACCTGTTAAAATTTTATGTTTGCTTTTAATTTTTAGTTTTGGATAAGCAAAGAAAAAAATCAAAGTCCAACTGAAAGCAATAAAAAAATGAATGAGCAAACCGAGTAAAGAAATTAAAAGTCCCCCGCTAAAAGCCTGATCACCCAATAATCCGCTTGCTATAAATCTAAGAACAGCCAAAGGACTAACTCCGGACCTTAAATATGAACTAATAAAAGCCGCACAAATATCCAATGTGCCGGCTAATATTGCGGCCCAAATGATAAGACTAACCCGTAATTTATTTTTGGTTGAACTGATTTGTGTTTTCATACTTTTAAAGCTCATCTTTCATTTTGTACTTCGTAATGAAGTTTTACAGAGTTCGAATCTAACTTCATTACATTTTTTAGATTCAATTTAGTTTCAAATTCAGTCTCCTTGAATATCGGTAATCCCTTTCCAAAAAAAACAGGTTCTATAACCAAAAGGACTTCATCAACTAATCCAGAATTAAAGAACTCACTTATTGTCATTGAACCTCCAATAATCACTGCTTCATTATGCCCCTTTTCTTCAAGTATCGAAATTATTTCCTTAGGCATTTTATTTGTAAATACTACTGTCTTATTAGCTGGTTTTTGCTGCACGTCAGAAGTTAGAACGATTGTTGTCCCATCATCTTTAAGCGGTAAATAATCCGGAGCCAGGATATTATAAGTTGTTTTACCCATTATTACGGCCTTTTTCTCCTCGCATATTTCCCCAAAGCCCTGACTATATCCTGGCGACAACCAATCGGGGTCGTTCCTTGAATTCGAAATCAACCCATTTGCAGAACTTGCAATATAGACACTTATTTTCATTTTTTCTCCATATTATTTGTGTTTATTGTTTATCGATTCATCTGCTATATACAGCTATCAAAAGAAAAACTAAACTTATTAATTGTAAAACATTTCTTATGGTTGTCCATTTTTCCCAATGTTTTGCTCTTTTGATTAATTCAGGAGTAGCGGGTGCATCTTCGGGCGTTTTCATAAAAGCAATGATCTCTTTTGCGAAGTATGGTACGGTTATAATTATAATTAATATAAAGCTTCCGATAGCAATCAGCATATAAGTTCTGATAGCTGCAGTATCCCAATTTAAAAACAATGCTATGATGAATGATACGAGAAAAAGTATTTGCAGCGGCAGATGAATTTTTTGTGCTTTCGGTGTATGCTCTCTTATGTAAGAAAAAGAAGCCGGCGGATTTGAAAACCATTTTGGCATATTTACAAATCGTTCATACAAACCGGCAAGAAATATTATTCCCATTAATATTGTTGCGATTATTAAAAAAACATTATTCATTTTATCATCTCATTTTATATTACTGTCAATTAAGTCCCTTTCCATAAACCTTTAAACTTTTCTCACATCTCATTTATCCAAATTCCTCACTTCAACTCTTATTCGAGTTATTTTCAATATTAAATGAAAAACTAAATTGAAATTAGTATCTTAAAAAGACCATTATTTGATAAAATTACCGTACCATTATTTTATATCACAATATGCCTAAACAAATAGAAGAAATACCTTTAGTTGCATTTAAGATAAACTATTTATCAAAAGTACCTTTATATGAACAGCTTTATAATGCAATAAGAAAATCAATACATGAAGGCAAATTTTCATTCGGGCAAAAGCTTCCCGGTACACGCTCTTTAGCTGCTGAATTAAAAATCTCCCGCTACACTGTCACAGCCGCTTTTCAGCAGTTATTAGCAGAAGGATATATTAAAGGTAAACCCGGATCAGGCTCTTATGTAAATGAAATCCCGGATAAATTATTACACGCAAAGGAGCATGATTCTACTAAAAGATCTGAGAAAAAGATATTTTCGAAGATTAGCTGCCAGGTGGAGTCTATGCACTTTTACCGCAATGCGATTGCCTCCCAAAAAATAGTTCCGTTTCAAACAAGCATTCCTTCCTTAGATGATTTTCCATTTAAAACCTGGCTGAAGTTAATTAACCAAACTTCACAAATTTATTCCGGCGTTCATTTGAGATATAGCGACGCAGCGGGATACTATCCATTAAAGAAGGAAATTGCAAAATATTTAAGGACTTACAGAGCAGTCAATTGTGAACCCGGTCAGGTAATTATTGTAAACGGTTCACAGCAAGGATTGGATTTAATTGTAAGAGCTTTAGTTGATAAAGATGATTCGGTTGTAATTGAAGACCCGGGATATTTTGGAATCAAATTTGCCCTAAAATTTTCTCAAGCTAACGTATGTCCTGCACCTTTGGATTCCAATGGAATAGACATTGACTACATATCTAAGAATTATCCAAAACCTAAATTAATTTACTCAACTCCTTCCCACCAATATCCAACCGGCGTAGTTATGGGAGCTTCACGAAGAAATGAGCTTTTACAATATGCAAATAAAAATAATTGCTGGATTATCGAAGATGATTATGACAGCGAATTTCGCTTTGCCGGAAGTCCGCTTCCTTCCTTTCAGGGAATGGATAAAAATAATTCGGTTATTTATTTAGGAACTTTCAGCAAGGTATTGTTTCCAGGTCTTCGATTAGGATATTTAGTTGTTACTGATCCAAAACTTTATGACATTCTTGCTACCACTAAGTTAATGACGGATATTCAAAACCCTGTTTTTGAGCAAATTACAACTTACTTTTTCTTAAGAGATGGATACTTCACAAAACATATTAGAAGAATGAGGGTGATTTATAAAAAAAGACAGGATATTTTAATTAACGAAATTAAAAAAGAATTAGGAGGATGGCTATATGTTGAGGAATCACCGGCTGGAATGCACCTTATTGGATGGCTTCCAAAAAATTCTGACGATAAAAAAATTGCCGAAGACGCAAAAAGAAATAATGTTACTGTAGTCCCTTTGTCACGTTCTTCCATCAAATTCTTTAAAGATCCCGCATTAATGCTTGGATACACATCATTCAGCCGTGAAGAAATAAAAACAGGAATTAAAAAACTAAAGAAAATTCTTTTAGAGAATTTAAGTTAAATTTCAAAACTATCATGAATTTTATTAACAGAATCTTACGCAAGTATTGTCATTCTGAACGGAACGTCCCCCCTCTAAAAAATGAAAAAAAATCCCCCCCTCGGAGGGGGTTGGGGGTGGGTTAACTAACCCTTCCAACATTCTCATCCTGAATGCAACAACTTACTCCCCCCGCGGCGTAATTTTCCTGATCTCCGTTTCAATCTTATTGTTAATCTCTACCTTCACCATATCCAGCTTTTCCAGCAGCTTTCCTATATCCACTTTATACTTCATTTCAGAGGGTACACCGCCATTTCAAACATTCTTCATAAAGACAATGAGGTTAACATACTTAAAAGAGAGAATGCGGATTTGAAACCTTCTTTGGATTCTCTTTCTCACTTCTACGATTCTTTATTTCCTAATTATACTGCCGTTAAGAACAAAACACCTGATACGGTTTTTGTTTTTAACCCAGTTGATTCGATTAATTGGATTGATTCAATAAGATATGTTGTTAAGGATTCGGTTATTGTCTCTTATGAAGAAAGGACTTTTCCTGTGGATAGTATTATCAGATATTTGAATTTGTTCTTTAAAACTGATGATGTCAGCGATACTGCATGGCTGCATTTTAATTTTGAGATTTTTAATGGAAAAGAATTAACCTATCAAAAAGAGATACACTCTATGATGTTCCGGATTCCAGTGCCGGATGGAGAATTGAATGGTGGAAGGATGAAAATGAGTGAAGGAATCAGAAATTTAAGCATCCCCTATTACGTATAGGTGTCAACCTATCTTTATTAATTATATCTTTAATTGCAATAACTCACCTGCTTCGCTCCAAAGGAGTGCCACATTGCTTTAATTTATCTGTATTAAAAAGTTGTCGGAAATTCCGGTAAATTCAAAATTTCATTATTTTTAATAATAATAATTTACAACGTTTTTACCAGGAATTGTCGGGAAATAAATAAAGTCCTAATGGATTATAAAGACGAAATAATAATTTATAAATCATCGTATAAAAATATATGATATATTAGGGAATTAAAATTATCGGCCTAGATATTCAGTACTGTATGAAAAGTGTGTAATCAAAGAAGCCTGCAAAAAATAAAACAGAATTTTATATGAAAAAATCATTTCTTTTTACAATTCTCTCAGTACTTAGCATATTTTCAGGATGTTCAAATTCTCATGAGCTTAACGAACCAACTGCTCCGGATATTTTTTATGTAACTAATTATACTGAATTTACGCAGGCCATTACCGCATCGAAAACAGGCGATTATGTTTTTGTACAATCGGATATTGATTTCAATGGTAACACCCTGGATGTCAATAAATCTATAACTATAAAGAGTCTTGTGAAGAAGAAGCTCTTTGACTCATTCAATTATACTACACAAACTCCTTTAATTCTTGTGACAGCAAACAATGTGTGTTTTGATAATCTTCTTATTCAAGGCAATACAAATAGTTATCAAAATTTAGGTATTGTTGCAAATGGTAATACTGGTCTCATTATTCAAAATTGTGAAATATGTTATTTTAGAGACGCTGGCGTTAGCCTTGGAAATAATAGCCGGGCTGATATCATTAGCAGCTATATACACAATCAACCTGATACTGATGATTTAGGATATGGTGTCGTTCTGGCATCAGGAGCTTTCGCCACAATTCAAAGTAATATATTTGATTTCAATCGTCATGATATAGCCGGAACAGGTGCTCCTTTTACTGGATATGAAGCTAGCTACAATAAAACATCAAATGGAACTAATCATGCATTTGATATGCATGGTGAAGCTCAAAATTGTGATGTCCCCGCGAATGATCATATTGCTGGTTATAGAATTTTAATTCATCACAATTCTTTTAATAATGTTAACCAATATGCTATTGATATTAGAGGTGTACCTGGTGATTATTGTAAAATCTATGATAATACATTTGTACAAAGTTATATTTTAGATGCATGTTTTAAGCAAGAAATTGAAGAAAATAGACAGGCAAATGGTTGCGGCTCTGTGCCTGATGAAAATGATGCCTATGGTAAAATATTTATCAGTCATAATAACTTTACCGGAACAGCTCCCGGTACCTCAAATTTCCAGGTAAAATACGACGGTAATTGGAATAGATTAATTGGTACATCTTATTCTATAGATAATATTGCTTTCGGTGATTTTAATGGTGATGGAATTACTGATATATTTTTCCCATATCAGGATGAATGGAAAATTTCTATCAGTGCTTTGATAGCCGCAAGACATTTAAACTATTCTCCCATTCCTTTAAGTGATCTGGGTTTTGGAGATTTTAATAAAGATGGTACCACAGATATTATTTCAACATGGAGTGATACCTTATGGATTTCATATTCAGGCAGCAGTAGCTGGTCATTTCTAAATTCATCTTCTTATACTATCCAGCAGCTTTATATTGATGATGTAAACAGTGATGGTAAAACAGATATAATAGGATTCGATGGTAGCATTTGGAAATATTCCTCGGGAGGTTCTGGCGATTGGCAAAACTGTCCTGACGGATACACTCCTCCTGCAAATGATAGACTCAATCATCGTAGAACCTTACATGATTTTAATGGAGATGGGACAAATGATGATTATAGAATTCAATAAATTTTGTATAACAATGCATTTTAAGACGCGACAGCAGCTTAAAGTTAACTTTATTTCACTTTGCCGTTGGCTTTTAGCCGACGGATATTATTGGAGACAAAAGATAACACCGGACTTCCAGTCCGATCCCTCCACCTCTCCTTACTAAGGAGAGGGGGCCGGGGGGTGAGGTTAAATTTAATATGGTAAGACAATGCACATTTTCTAAATAATTATTGAGATTCTTCAGTCGAAATCTCCTTCAGAATGACAGACAAAATTCTTTTTGATCACCTTTGTTGGGATGGTTTTTTTGTTAAGCTAAAAGCTTATCATTTCTTTTCATGCCAAATAATACATTTCAAGCCATACAGCGTATAAACGCTCGGCAATCTAATAATACCCCAAATTGGCATAATTTATGTTTCTTTACTTCCCGATTTATTAACTATCTCAGTTTCTTTGCTTTCATAACCTATATATGATGTAAGTAAAGTTAGTTTACCGGAAGGAGCATTAAAGATAACAAAAAAGCCCCGCTTATTTGTAGCCGCTCCCAGCTGTGTTCCTTTTATTATAACATTAGCAAATACCAGAGGTTCACCTGTTTTAACATCTAAAACATAACCTCTGATTTCATTATTTGACCAGGTTCTATCCTGTCCATCTGATGATATTGTTAAGGTTATAATCCAAATAATTATGAGCAGGATATTAAGCTCTTTACACGAAATAATTTTATAGGATTTTCTATAAGTAAAAATTTTCATAATACACCAGATGGTTGGAATAATGCTTTAGACAAAACCAGACGGTGTTTTATTCCATGTGAAAATTCTTTTGCATTCCTGATGGATTATATTTTTTACGGATGAAATAAAAATGGTATTAGGGTTGTCTAGAAATATCCTTTTCAAGGATCGCCACCGGATTTCGATAAAATGAATCCAATGGGAATGCGAGAAGGGGTACCGGATGAAATATCATCACACAACACGGATAGTCTAATGCAGTTGGAACTTCAAAGACAAAGCGATTTTCAAATACTTGATAAAAATAAAAAGATAATAACAGAGATGCCTCTTTACAATAAGGTCGGTATTAAAATAAAAATAGAGATGAAAAAAGGATCTTTTACATATAAACTTCAGTTCCCGCTGCAATTAAGTAATGGTTATTCATTTGCACTGGAGGCACAGATTTATTTGGTTGCCATTAAGTCATTGGGTCTATTATAGTCATTAGTCATTTATAGTCATTGGGTCATTGTTCAATGGTCAAGTCAATTGGTCATTGGGTCATTAGTCAATAGTCATTGGTCATTGCCGACTTTCTGTGACGAATTTATATTTTCTATTTTGATCAGCTTTCATTCCGGTTAGAGGATTATTAGTGTGTCATTTTTGTCAATTTTTTAAAAATCTATTGAATAAAAAAGGCTAAATTTGTGAGGTTTTTACATCCGGGACAACTCTATGACAACTCCAAGACAACTCCAAGATAACTCCAAGATAACAGAATCCTAAATTTGGGTTAAAAAAAGGAGCTAAAAAATATGCGTCAGAATGACAGTCCGTTGTATTAAAAATAGTAAAATATTTTCAGTATACTAATAATTCAACTATGGTGAAATTAGTGAATTTTGTCCGGTCGTGACTAAGTTTGAGTTAGAGGTTGAATCTCAATTAAGAATGTAGTAAATAGGTAAATTATTCTACAGGAATCTTGAATTACTTCTAATAATTCCCCAAATTTCTTTCACTTTTTCATAAGCACCGCTTTCCAATAATAATTTTTATTCATAATTTACTCTGATTATTAAAATTGTCAGGGGTAAAATTATCCCGTTTCTTATATAAAAATGGGATGTGTTTAAAAAAGCGGCTGAATCAATACCAATGCATATGATTGAACTCTCGCCAATGCCGGGAAAGCTTTAACGTCCTTTACTGTAAAGGAAAGAATTTTATCAAGTTATCTCAAGGTAGGGATTACAAGTTCTAAAAAATAATTAGGGATTAATATATATGGTTGGTGATACAATACTCCATTATCAGATAATTGAAAAGCTCGGGGAAGGCGGAATGGGCGAAGTCTATAAAGCCCGAACAGACATATTTTCTCTCGGTATAGTCCTATATGAATCCGGCAAGTGTGCTAATTCTTGTGAATAATGGCAGGTTTAAACGAAAGCCAGATGTCCAGATTTTTAATTGATCCTTCGAAAAATGTTTCTCAATTAAGCGAGGCAGATGTTATAGAAAAAGTCGATTTTAATATTAAAACCTGGTATGTACGTGCAGGATATTCTTTTTATACAAACATTGGGGAGGTAGGTCCTTACTTGCAATGGGATTGGTATAGTAACCCTGAGACAATTCAGAAAAAAACTTATGGTGGTGATAATGAAGCCGGAGCCGCCGATGATGGTGTATTTAATAAATCCACTATTGGAATACTTTATAGACCGGTACCGGAAGTAGCCGTAAAGCTTGATCAAAGTTACCACTTTTATAAAATGAACGGCAATAGTGTTTATTATCCCGAAGTAAGATTTGACGTATCCTACATTTTTGGAAATTAAAATTAAAGAGGAACTAATGAAAACTAAAAAAATAATATCTGCAAAATATTTTTTACTCATTCTGGTATTTATCGCTCAAAGTTATAATTATGCTCAGATAAGTGTTGTGGTTTCAAAATCTTCGAGTGAAAAATTGACAAAGAATGAAGTGATTGAAATCTTTTCCGGTGTGAGGCTTACATGGTCAAATGGCAGTAAAGTGCAGGTTATAGATCAATCCTTCAATAACTTTTGAAGACATTTTCGTTTCAAACTGCTTTTCATATCTTGTTGAAAAATATCCGGTTATATTAAGATTATTCTGAGCAATTGTAATTGGGGCGAAGAATGATAGAACAATACTTACAAAAACTGCATTAACAAAAACACTAAACAAATTTTTAGTCATCTTGTTCCTCTTGATTTTTATCTTGTTTACATGAGATCTATCCCTCATTTTTAAGTTATTATCGATTGTAATCTATTTTTCTTTATAGTTATATAAAAAAAGTTGGAAGGGAAAAGGAGCAGTAAAAAAATATTTTATTTAAAAGGTTCAATGAAAACGTTATCATCATTAGATATATGGCTTATGCCTACCAAATATTAGCTAGTAATCCTAATGAAATTATTATGTCGAGGGATTTAGAAAAGAATTTGGAAACTAAATTGTAAGTATTTAAGAATTCCTTTTTGTATAAAACTGTTAGAAATTTTCAATTCACAATCGGATGCTTCTGACATAAGCTGAGGACGGAAGTGCTTTTAATTCCTTCAGTAGTTTGTTTTTTAAGGCAATACCGATTGAGATCTGATGTTGCGAACACATGACCAGAAAAATATTTTTTCACTTCCATTACAAAAGCTTCTGGATTTTTCGGATAGAAATGATAAAGTAACACTGATTTAACTTGTGCCTTGGATGCAAGTTCTCCGACTTCCTTTAAATCTAAGTGCTCTAATTTCATGTGTTCCATGAATCCGTTTGACCGTTCATGAGACCAGTGATTCTTTTCTGCCATTGTAGCCACAAACTTGGTGCGCTCTTTAATATCATGTACTTCAGATACAAGGACGTCTGCTCCCTTAGCTAGTTTAATCACAGCGTCGCTTGGACCAGTATCACCTGTAAACACAATTACACCATATGGTGTTTCGAAACGATATGAATACGATTTCATCTTTGAATGAAATTGCTCAGGCATTAATGCATAGTGAGAGTTTTCAATTGCAATAACTCGAACTTTATCGTCTTGATAAAAAACTTTACCTGGCTGAATATCGTGTACTTTAAATGGATTTTGTAAGCTACTATCAGTTATCCCTATCGGTTCCGCAGCAAAAACATTAAATGGGATGCTAATGTAATGAAACGCGGCATCAACAAATTCCTTTGTTTGTGGTGGACCGTAAATGCTGATCGTGTCAACAGAACTAGTCATCTTTAACTGAAAAAAGTCGTTAGCCATTACATCGGCGAGACCAAGGTCGTGGTCTGGGTGATGATGAGTAATGAAAATTGTTTTTATTGTTTCGGAATGGATATCTGCTTGTACCATGCGTTGCATCGTTCCAATGCCACAGTCGATCAGGTATTGACGACCATCTACCATAAGCAGTGTTGATGGTTCCGACCGTTCATAACGCAAAGGGGGCCCACCTGCTGTTCCGAGGAAAAGAATTTCGGTATCTTTCTGGGGGGCTTTAGGTGAAGGATTGTTTTGAGCTAATATTGTTCCCGACACGATTGTTGCAAGCAAAACAATTACAGCAGTAAACCGTCTATGAAACCGATGGTGGCAAAATTTATCTATAATCAAATTATAATATTTTTGTAACATTATAAACACCTTCATGAAGAATTAAAAAAAAATAATAAAAGGTAAAATTGTTTGATTAAAAGAAAGAAAGAAAATAAAAGTAACAAATAATACTTATTTTATAAATGTGAACGTAAACAATAATTAAGGATCAAAAAATAAAAATAACATTTATAAATAAAAAAAATCTGTACTATAAAATCAAGCACATTTTATTAAGGAATTCAGGAGATTTACAGGCCATCCTCCGGCGGCTTATGAAAGAAATAATACAAAATATTAGTGTTTATTATGATGCAGAGGAATTTAGAAAAGAATTTGGTAAATAAATTTTAATTAAAACTCTGCCGTAAAAAAAGTAGAAAAGAAATTGATAGATTAAATTTCTTACTTTTAAGAAAAAATTATTCAAGCAGATTTCGCTCCTCTGGAACGAAGAGGTTTTACTATTAAATTGAATTTATTTTATTAGGACTAATTTCATGATCTTTGTATAATTATTTGTCCGGAGTTTGTAGAAATATATTCCGGATGAAAGATTACCCGCGTTAAATTCTACTTTATAACTTCCTGCAGGCTTTTCTTCATTAACTAAAACAGCAACTTCTCTTCCAAGGATATCATAAACCTTCAATGAAACTATTCCTGCGGTGGAGATTTGATAATTAATTGTTGTTGAAGGATTAAACGGATTAGGATAGTTCTGGTATAATTCAAATTTGCCGCGTATCTCTTGTCTGTCCGATACTGATGTGACACTTGCTGTTATGCCAGCAAAGCAGGATTGCACCGTGTTTGCTATGGCAGTAAATTGTCCTCCCACATAGATCATAGGACCTGAAGTCAAAAGAAACCAAACCAAATTATTTGCATTGGGATTCCAGCTTGTAGCCAATCCGGTTGCTACATCAAGTGCTGCAATGTAGTTCCTATTCTGTCCACCGATGCTGGTAAAGAATCCTCCAGCGTAGACCGTTGAGCCGGAGAACGCAAGAGCATTAACAAAATTATTTGCATTGGGATTCCAGCTTGTAGCTAATCCGGTTGCTACATCAAGTGCTGCAATATAGTTCCTCGACTGCCCTCCGATACTAGTAAAGTCTCCACCCGCATAGACCGTTGAGCCGGATACTACAAGAACATAAACAGGACTACTTGGATTGGGATTCCAACCCGTCGCCAATCCTGTTACTGCATCAAGGGCCACAATATAGCTCCTCGTCTGCCCTCCGATGCTGGTAAACCTTCCACTCGCATAGACTGTTGAGCCGAAAACTGCAAGAGCAAAAACTGTTCCACCACCTGCATTAGGATTCCAACTGGTCGCCATTCCTGTTGCTGTATCAAGGGCGGCAATTCTATTCCTGTTTTGTCCTCCGATGTTGGTAAAATCCCCTCCCGCATAGACCGTTGAGCCGGAAAGCGAAATATTAACAACAAAGTTATTTGCATTGGGATTCCAATTTGTCGCGGTTCCAGTTACTGCATTAAGGGCCGCAATATGGTTCCTGGCCTGTCCTCCGACACTTGTAAACCCTCCACAGACATAGACTGTTGAGCCTGAAACTACAATAGAACCAATTGCAGGGTCCTGAACTGTGCCACCAGGTGCATTGGGGTTCCAGCTAGTTGCCGTTCCTGTCACCGCATCAAGAGCTGCAATATTGTTCCTCGTCTGCCCTCCGATGCTGGTAAACTCTCCTCCCGCATAAACGATTGAACCGTAAACCGCAATGGCATTAACATAACTACTTGCATTGGGATTCCAGCTTGTTGCCTTTCCGGTTGCTGTATCAAGCGCAGCAATGTAATTCCTCGTCTGTCCTCCGATGCTGGTAAAGACTCCTCCGACATAGACCGTTGAGCCTGAAACTACAAGGCAATGAACAAAACTGTTTGCATTGGGATTCCAACTCGTCGCCAATCCGGTTGCCGTATCGAGGGAGGCAATTTTATTCCTGCTTTGCCCTCCAATACCATTAAACCCGCCACACACATAGACCGTTGAGCCGGAGACCGCAAGAGTAGAAACATAGGGAGAAAAACCTGTAGCATTAGGATTCCAGATCGTGGCCATCCCGGTCGATGTATCAAGGGCGGCAATATTGTTTCTCGTCTGTCCTCCAATGCTGGTAAAGTCTCCACCTGCATAAACTGTTTGGCCGGAAACTACAAGAGCACGAACACGACTGTTTGCATTGGGATTCCAACCCGTCGCCAATCCGGTTGCTACATCAAGTGCAGCAATATGGTTCCTAGTCTGTCCTCCGATGCTGGTAAAGAATCCTCCGGCATAGACAGTTGAGCCGGATACCGCTAGAGTAACAACAGTAGTGTCTGCATTTGGATTCCAACTGGTTGCCATTCCGGTTGCTGCATCAAGTGCGGCAATAAATTTCCTCGTTTGTCCTCCGATGCTGGTAAAGACTCCTCCGACATAGACAGTTGAGCCTGAAACTACAAGGGCAGAAACGGGATTATTAGCATTTGGACTCCAGCTTCCATCAAGTGTTCCATTAGCATTTATGTGTGCAATATTATTTTTTGCAATGCCACCAACCATTGTAAAATTACCGCCGATATACCAACCCCCGATACTGTCTGGAACAACTGCATTAATAATACCGTTGACCTTTGCGAAAGAAAGGTTCGGATTACCTGTATTGATATCAATCGCTGCACCGTACCCCGTTGGTGGGCCAACGTATGTAAAATGTCCACCAATATAAATTGTATTGGCCGAACGAACAATGGCGTTAACGTCGCCATTAGTTACCCAGAGATTATCGTCCACGGTTTGTGCATGGATAAAAGGAGGGCTAATTAACCCTAATAGAATAGGAAACAAAAGTATATAGATTATGAACAAGAAAGAAATATTTTTATTCAAAGCTTCACCTTATTTATTAATTTTCTGAATTTTCTTCGTTGAATTTATTTGTTGTTCTTTTCCCCATAATTGCTCAGGGTATAAAATCTTAATGTCATCCTTAAGAGAATTGAGCCATTGCTGCAAGCAAGAGTATTGCAACCAAATAGGAAAACAATAAAGAATTCAAAGTTTTTCATAAGAACTTCTTTTTTATTGAAAAAATCTTGGTTAGCAGAGTTGAAATATTTTGTTCTAACATCAAACTCTTTTTGATTATCTAACCTTTGCTAAAGTAGATAAGTGTGAATGGCTGCACAATCAGTCGAATTAAGTATTCTTGAGGCTAAACAAGAAATTATGTAATACTTCTAAGTAGTTTTAGGTATACAGTAGATGAGAATGCAATATGACCTGGTAAATTTTTGTATGATTATTTCTGAAGATATTTAAGGATCGCTTCAGTGCGAGAACGGATATGAAGTTTCTTGTAGATATTTCTTAGATGTGTTCGAACTGTTTTAACACTGATGTAAAGCTTGTCGGCAATTTCTTTATCATGATAACCTTTTGAAAGATAGCTAAGAATTTCTAACTCCCGTTCAGAGAGGTTCTCTGTTTCTTTCGATGATTTTCCCAACTGTTGAAATGCCTGAACTATTTTTCGGGCTATTTGATCTGACATAGGTGAACCGCCGCCATGTATTTCCTTTATTGCATCAAGCAGTTCGGCAGGCGGAGTTCGTTTTAGAACATAACCTGTAGCTCCGGCTATAATTGATTTATAGATCGTCTCGTTATCTTCATACACGGTAAGCATCATAATTTGAACATTAGGTAAAATTTCTTTAAGCTTTATAACGCACTCAATCCCTGTCATCCCGGGAAGATTTACATCCATTAATACTACATCCGGATTTTCTTTAGGTAATCGTAACAAAGCTTCTTCTGCTGTTTCATAAACTGCATTGCATCGAAAACCTTCCGAGCCGTCAATGATAGCAGCTAATCCATTACGGATTTTATTATTATCCTCCACAATTCCTACGGTAATTATCATGATAATAAAATACTCCACATAATTTGGTTAATCAATACTTAGAATTAGGTAATAATGAAATGATTATTTAAAAAGTTTTATGGAAAAACTAATTTGAGTTCCATCCCCTTGAGCAGTCTCAATTTTAATTTTTCCTCCAATATCTTCGATTCTTTTCTGCATGTTTATCAAACCATTTCCTAAGCCTGAGACTTCATTAATTAAAAATCCCTTGCCGTTGTCTTTTATTTGTATGTTTAGCTGATCATTACAAAATTCGATATTGATTAATACTTCCGATGCACCAGAATGTTTTACTATATTGTGAAGTGCTTCTTTTACAACAAGAAATATATTACGTCTTAACCCTGCAGAAAGTGTATAAGCAGGAATAATTTCGGGCTCTATAAATTGACAGCTAAAATTAGCCAGGCTAAGATATTTAACAGCAAATCTGCGGGTATGCGCAATTAAATTATCGAGCTTATCGTTCTGAGGATTCATAGCCCAGACTATCTCGCCAACACTATCAATGATTTCTGCCGCACGTTCGGAAATTTCCTGCACTCGCTGTTCTGCTTCTTCAGGTTTCTTTTTTGCCAGCTCACTTAGTATTGCAATTTCCGAAAGACTTGAACCAACTTCATCGTGCATGTCTCTTGAGATCCGGGTCCTTTCGCGCTCCAATGCCCGTTCTTGTTCAAGCATTTCTATTTTTCTTTTAATCTTTTTCATTTCAACATATCTTATTGTACCGCCGATTGAAACGAGTAAAATAAGTAGAGAAGGAATCCGGAACCACCAGGTTTTCCACCACGGAGGTGAAATTATTATTGCAATTGAAGTCCCGGCTTCATTCCAAACTCCATCATTGTTAGACCCCTTGACTCTGAAAACATATTTTCCCGGGTCCAAATTCGGATATGAGGCAAATCGTCTTGTGCCCGAATAGACCCAGTTCCTTTCTAACCCTTCAAGTTTATAAGCATACTGATTCTTTTGAGTCGAAGAATAATTAAGCGAGACAAATTCGAAAGAGATGCTGTTCTCAAAATAAGGGAGATAAATTATTTTCTTTTCAGATATTGAACTGTCAAGTTTGGCATCCACATTAAATTTTTTGAAAGCAGTTATGACTATTGGAGGAATATAAGGATTATCTTTGACGCTGTCGGGATGGAAACGTATCAGACCGTTTGGGCCCCCAAAATACATCTCACCATCGGTGGCTTTTAATCCTAAAATATCGTTGAAACCATTGGCAGGCAGACCGTATGAAACATCATAATTTTTAAATGTATTTGTTTCCGGGTCAAACTTAGAGATACCTTGACGATTATTTAGCCATAGCTTGCCATGATCATCTTCCAGAATTGAAAATGCCCCATTACCAGGAAAGTTAGTAAAACTTTTTGTTGCTCTGTTATATTTATTTAGACCATTGTTCGCAGCAATCCAAAGAGTTCCATTCTTATCTTCGTGAATATCCAGAATTGACGAAAATCCTACGGCAGAATGATTTCCTAAATTTGAAATATATTGGGTGACCGTATCCTGATTCCTGTTATAACAGAACAAACCTCCCATTTCAGTACCAACCCAAAACATGCCATATTTATCTTCATGGATAATATTTATATTGAATTTATTATTATCCTTTCGAGTAACATGTTGAGTGACTGGATCAATAAAAAAGAGTCCCGAGTCAGATCCTATCCAAATTATTCCGTCAGAAGATTTATAGATACAGCTGAAATTATGGTCAAATTCTTTACCGGTTGAATAATAGAAGCGCGTTATTTTTCCAAGAGCATCCTGCTTGTACATACCTTCTTCAGCCTTACACATCCACAAACTTCCATCATTATCAACCGTAATTAAATAATCTTTTACAAATGAATGGTGTGTAAATTCTTCTGTGCCAGGATCAAGTTTTTTCACTTCTTTTTTAGTTCTAATAAATATTGAGCCTTTTTGCCCATTAATTATTGATTGAATATTTTCTTTCATTAATAATTCAAATGGTTGTCTTGTTCTGTTTAGCTTGTTTACGCCATCTACTGAAGTAATCCAAATTGTTCCTGATCTTTCGCTCTTGACGGTTAAAGTATTATCATTGCTCAAGCTAGATGGATCATTATCATAATGTGTAAAATGCTTAAAGACATTAGTCAATTTATTGAATGAATCAACACCATGATCTTGAGTGCTTAACCACAAAGTACCCGAAACATCCTGGCAGATTGTTAAAATTTTATTACAGCCAAGACTTGTAGGAGAGTTTGGATTATGATTAAAAAAAGTAGATGTATTCAATTTATGATTAAATTTAATCAATCCTCCCCAGGTTCCAATCCAGAAGATACCTTTTTCATCCTCAAAAACAGAAGTAATCCAGGAGGAGTAACTAGTTGAGCTCATTGGCATTAGAAGCGCTGCAGAATTTCCCCAGTTACCAAGATCATTTTTGTTATAAGGGTTACTAAAGTAATGTGTAAAATGTTTTGTTTTTCTGTCAAATTTGTCTAAACCATTTCCGGTTCCAAACCATAGTTCTCCTTCTTTATCTTCAAATATTACAGTAATTGCATTACAGATAAGGCTGTTTGGATTTGTGCTATCATTTTTTATAGAAGTGAATTTAAAAGTTTTTCTATCAAATATATTAAGTCCTTCACCGGTACCTATCCATAGAACGCCGGTTCTATCCTCAAGGATTGATGTAATATGATTACTCCATTCAGTGTTAGTACCAGGCGGGTGTGGAGTATAATGTGTAAATGCCTCGGTTACAGGATCAAATCTTTCAAGACCACGCCAGGTACCCACCCATAGAATTCCCGATTTATCTTCATAAATAGTTGTGAGAAATGCATCATCTATACTTGCAGGATTTTGGGGATCATGCTGATAATTAAGGAAATTATAACCATCAAATCTCTCGAGGCCAACCCACGTGGTAAACCATAGAAATCCTCTTCTGTCTTGAAATATATAAGGTACAATAGATTCATGCATGCCCTGGTCAATTGAAAAATGTTCAAAAGTGATATTTGATTGTTGAGCAAACAAGTAATGGAAAGGAAGAATTATTATGCTCAGAAATATTAATTTGAAGGATATTAGATTATACTTTTCTGATGAAATAAAAAATTTATTGGATTTTAATACAAATAGTTTTATCATTTTAAAATCCGGTTTCGATTCCAAATCTTACGGACATTGCAGGCTGATATCTAAAAGCTAAGCCATAGTTTGAATTCAAAAATATTGGATTTCCATTATCATCAAATGAAAAATAATGCTGCTGGTCTATATCTACAGGTTTCTGTTGGCTGGCTACATTAAAGATATCCACTATAAATTTAGTTTGCCATTTTGTTAAATAAGATAAATCATAATCAAAGTGAAGATTCAAATCCCAAATAGATGGCGTCCTTCCGCCTGCACTTCTCCGCGCTATGAAAAATGCGTACGAAGCCATTTCTGTTATAGGGGTTCCACTTTGCCATGTAAAAAAAACTCCGGCATTAAGACCAAAATCAAAATGATAAGAACCCGATAATTTGAAAACATGAGTCCTATCATTTGGAAGAAGTCCAGTGGCAAGTTTGTTATCATTTAGGTAGTCAAACGTTGCAATACCATTTGGACTTGTCCAATGATGATATGCATCATACAATCCGGAATAATTGCCATAGTTTCTTGATAACGTATATGAGGCAAGAAAATTAAATCGATCACCGCTGCGTTCCTGAATTGTAAATACTAAAGCAGTATAATCTCGCTTAGCTTTTGGTAAAAAATTTAATTCACCACTTCCTGGGTTTCCTAAAGTAAGACGATCTTCTGTAAATAGATATACATCTTCAACAGCTTCACCCAACGTTCTATAAATTCCTTCTATACTAATTTTGAGATTTTGATATATCAATCTTTGATAACCAAGGTTTATTTCATCATAATATTGTCCTCTCAAACCGGATATTTCCGGCTGAGCAATTGATTGAGAATAATTAGTAACACCCCCGGAAGGATCCAGACGAGGGTCATGATTATAAAAGATACTAAAAGCATATCTCTGGTTTGAGTAATTTTCAGAAAGAGCAGTGCTTAATTCCTGGTAAAAACGCCCATACGAAACAAATAACTTCTGGGATTCGTCTTTTGCGGGTAGAAAAATGATTCCTACTCTTGGCTGAAATTCATTTGTAAATTTTTGGCCTACTTTTCCTGTTGATGCAATAATATATTGGTTGTCCCACCGTAGACCAAGATTTAGCCTTAAAGCTTGAAAAATGCGCCAATTGTCTTGAAAATAAATAGATGGTATATTGTCTTTTACTGTACCTTGATCCTGATCCTGCTGTAATTCATAAGATGAATCGTTGTACTCGATAATCCTCTTACCTTGATCATCTTCATTTACTCCGGTCTTTTTGAATTGAAATCCCGCTTTCAATGTGTGATAGCCTGCTACAATTGTTGCTCCAAAATTAAAAACATTACTGTAAATAAATCTATTAACCCGGAAACCCAAACCACCGGACCAAATACCATTATTACCCCCATTTTCAAATAAGATTTCATTTCTCCCTACATCCGTTGAACCTTCCCAAACTCCATTACTTGTACTTCGTGATAACGAGGTTTCGAAGAGAAGCCCTTCTTTAGGAGTATAAGCTCCATGAACGGATAAATTAACTCCTCCATGTTTCTGATCACTGAAATATGGGTCAGGATTTACTAATCCTGAAGGGGCTAATCCCTTCACCTACGGCATGCCATTCAGTTGGGTCTCCGGTTGTCATCAATATAAAATTTAATTTTTGAGAGGCTCTCCAAGTGAGTTTGCCGGCAAAGCTATGAGTAATCTGATGGTCTAGAGCTGTGCCAAAATCGGGGACTGGAACATCACTCTGTGCAAATATTGGATTGTATGCTGCATAAAACCAGAGCTTATCACGAAGCAAAGGCCCTCCTATTCCTAATCCGAAATCATAATTAGAAAATCCTCCCTGTGTCCGATCCAAGAGTCCAATCTTTCTATTGGCAGTGAACCTGTTACTTGTGAAGAAACCTGACACAGAACCATGAAATTCGTTACTTCCTGATAGAGTGACCACATTGAGGGTACCACCCAATGAACCCGGGAATTCTGCTTCATAACCACCTTCTTTTACTTCAATTTCCTTCACAAAATTATTTGGAAGGTTTGTTCCCGTTGATCCTAAAAAGGAGTCGGTTGCATCGATCCCGTCAATGAAATATTTATTCTCCCCGCCTGTAGCTCCTGCTATATTAATTTCATCGCCTAAATAACTTGTATTTGCTTGTGGAAGAAGGGCGGCAACGCTCCTATAGTTCCTATCTAAAGGAAGCCGTTCAAAATCTTTTAAATGAAGATTAGCACCAACAACAGTTAAGTTAGGATCGATAGATAGAGTATTGCCGGAAATAAAAACTTCGGGCAAGTCAATATTTTGCGATTTTAGTTGTATTTCGCCAAGAAAAATAGTTTTGCCTAGTTGAATCTGAACATTTTGAAAAGTTATTTTTTGATACCCAATGGAACTTATTTTTACATTATAAATTCCAACAGGCAGATTAATTATTCTGAAATATCCTTCATCATTTGTTGCTGCGCCGCGTGTTCCCTGAAGATTTTCGCTTTCCAATAAAATATTAACTCCGGTTAAAGGAGAGCCTAAAGTGTCAACGATATATCCTTCAATATTTCCGGTTATATCCTGACCCAAAGCTATTATGGGAATGAAGATGCAACAAAATATAGCAATGTATAACTTACTGCGCATTTTTTATCTTTCCAGGTTTTATCGTTTCAATATTTAATTCTCATTTAGCACATGTATTCTTAATTATGATGACGTATTATTTAATAAAAAATAAAAGAAATATATAGAACGCAAATACAGAACCCAAACACAAGGAGTACTGCATCCACACCTCAGAAGTGAAAAAGTAGAGAAGTTAATAATTTATTTTTTCAGGAAGAATCTTCGTCCTTTAGGAGTAGATGTAATATTTTGAGTAAAGATCAATCATTTTTTCTTTAAAAGCAAGAGGTTATAAATTAGCGGATACAAATACTGTATCCGCTATATTTATCTTCAGCGGAATTATTAATCTTTGTGATAATTCATATCAATTTGAGGCCAATCTAAATTTACGGTCATTTTTCGTTTTAAGTTCAACCTTAAGAATCTCTCCAAATCCTGGTATCGGCGGCCCGAATCCTTTATTTGAAATATAGAGATTCCCATCAGGTCCTATTGTTATCCCCGTTGGGAAAAACAGGCTGTCTACAACTACCTGTCTTCCTCCTTGATGATTTATCTTAATAACTCTACCTGTATTTGGAGCAGGACCGCCATCTACAGCAGATGTTTCCAGTACATATAGATTTTTTTGTTTGTCGAATGCTACACCTAAAACACCTGTAAAACCGGTAGCATAGACCTCTGCCTTACCTTTCTTATTTACCTTAAATATAATTGAACTCCCCTTTACTAACGGGAATGTACCCAGATTTCCAATATAAAACTCACGGTTGTAATCCATGGCTGTTGGAACTATGTGACCAAAATTTGCCGATATATCTAATACTCTTTTTATTTTGCCGGTGGAGGGGTTAATTTTTACTAATTCTCCATGATTAGGTTCTACTGCATATAATTCATTGTTAACATTTAATATACTATACCATGTTCCATCCGGTTCGAAATCATCTTCTTCAATAACTGCAGTAGGGTGTGCTTTTTGATATTTACTTAAATTTGCAATCATTGTATATGAACCGTTATGGTTAATTCTGAGAACCGAAGCAGGGTTATTGGGATTACCATGGGAACATCCGCCGCCTGTATTGAGAGCATAAAGCCTATGTTTGATAAAAACAATATCTCCTATTCCGGATTTATCACCGATGGCAGCTTCAGTTGAAGGTAAATTATCGGCAACAACGTTCACGGTTCCGTCAGGAGCTATTTTAAGAATTCTTGCAGTCATCCCGCCTTTATAAGGCCCTACTGGCGGAACAACCTGATCACATAAGTCAGAAGAAGAATTAGAACCACCCAATCCTCCTTCGGCTACATACAAAAATCCATCGGGTCCAAATTTAAGACCGCGCGGATTATTCAGACCAGCAGCAAAAACCGAAACAACTGCCGTATCCTTTTGTCTTTTCGCCAGTACATCAGTTTGTTGTACAGGCTCCACTGTTAAAGGATCATCTTGTTTACATGAGTAGAAAAAGAGTATCGCAAGTAAAGTTACCAGTGGTAGCCATATTCTAAATGCTTTCATAGAACCTCCTTTTGTTTTATTATTAAATTGAATTTATTTTATTAGGACTAATTTCATGATCTTTGTATAATTATTTGCCCGGAGTTTGTAGAAATATATTCCAGATAAAGGCTACCCGCGTTAAATTCTACTTTATAACTTCCTGCAGGCTTTTCTTCATTAACTAAAGCTGCAACTTCTTTTCCAAGCACATCATAAGCTTTAAGCGTAACAAACTCCGATGTTGGTATAGAATAATTTATTGTAGTTGTTGGATTAAATGGATTGGGATAGTTTTGTGATAAAGTAAATTGTTTAGGTATATTTACTTCCCTGGAATCTTCAATTCCCGTAGTTATAGATATATTATATTTATCAGCGAGATAATTTTCAACTGCAACTCTTTCAGAATCTGCGACAACCCTATTATAAACTATCGTTTCAGCGAAGTCGCAGTGCGCAGTAAGCCAAGTATCCGAAGGGACTATTATCAGCTCCGCCAATTCCACCACCGGTGCCCGTCGGGACGGAGATGGAAATGTTAGAACCTCCATCAGGTGCCATTACTGCGTTACTCCCATTCCATATTCGAGTGTCGTGTTGAAGATTTTTTTATCTGTTACAATGCTTATTATTCTCCATTCACCAAATGCAGCGATGTACGTTGGGTGGCTTCGCACCCACCGGCAGGCCCTCCAATTTCTATTCAATCCGAAATCCTGTTTAGGCCCCCGAATAAGACAAAATAACCATCTCCGGTAGGTGCACCAAAGGCCATAACATGGTCTGAATGGTCTTGACCTGGAATAGGAGCGTTGTTCTTGACAACCATGAAAAGAGTAAATTGAGTCATTGGAGTTGAACCGGTAAGTCCAAACTTATCATTCACTCCATCAAAGCGAATACCTGGTTTGCCATTCAAGTTGCCGGGCACCAGCAATGGTTGTCGCGATGCGGTGGTCTGAATTGCATCATTCCCATTACCACTCTGGTCATGCCATCTGCTCACCCTCCCATTAAGTGTGTCTACTCCCGCATTAGCATCTAAGCCAAAGTTGAAGACCGGACGTAGGAATATCTACAACTGATGGATCTACAGAGTTAGGTAAACCAATTGCCCTATGCTGCAGCCATGGGGATTGAGCCATTGCCTGAGAGCGAGAGTACTGCAACTAATAAGGGAATAAGTAAGAATTTGAAGCTTTTCATAAGAACTCCTTTTTAATTATTTATTGAAAAAATCTGAGTTAGCAGAGTTGAAATTTTTTTTGGGGAACATCAATCTCTTTTTTATTAACTAACTTTTCTAAAGTAGAAAACAGTGGATGGCTATACAATCAGTAGAATTAAGTATACTTAAGGTTAAACAAAAGATTATGATATACTTCTAAGCAGTTTTAGGTATAAACACATAAGTAAAATTAATTAATCGCAATATGATCAGGTAAGTTTTTTTTTTGTTTTATAAAATTATTTCTGCAGGTATTTCAGGATGGCTTCGGTGCGAGAACGTATGTGAAGTTTCTTATAAATATTTCTGAGATGTGTTCGAACAGTCTTTACGCTAAGGAAAAGCTTGTCGGCAATTTCTTTATCATGATAACCTTTTGAAAGATAACTTAAAATTTCTAACTCCCGTTCAGAGAGGTTTTCTGTCTCTTTCGATGATTTCCCCACTGTTGAAATTCCTGAACAACTTTACGCGCTATCTGATCGGACATTGGTGAACCACCGCTGTGTATTTCCTTAATTGCATCAAGCAGTTCGGCAGGAGGGGTTCGTTTTAGTACATAGCCTGTAGCTCCCGCAACTATTGATTTATAAATCGTCTCATTGTCTTCATAGACAGTAAGCATCATAATTTGAACATCAGGCAAAATTTCTTTAAGCTTTATAACGCATTCAATTCCTGTCATTCCGGGAAGATTTATATCCATTAAAACTACATCCGGATTTTCTTTAGGGAATTGTACCAAAGCTTCTTCTGCGGTTTCATAAACTGCATTGCATCTAAAACCTTCAGAGCCGTCAATGATAGCGGCTAATCCATTACGGATTTTATTATTATCCTCCACAATTCCTACGTTAATTATCATGATAATAAAATACTCTACATTATTTTGGTTAGTCAATACTTAGAATTAGGTAATAATTAACTCAGCTTCTATAGTCATGCTGAATTTATTTCAGTATCTTAAAACTCACTTTAAAGGATTCCGAAACAAGTTCGGAATGACTTCAAACATGATTTATTTTTACAGCAAAATTTATTTGGGTTCCTTTCCCGTAAGTTGATTCAATTTTAATTTTACCTCCAACATCCTCAATTCTTTTTTGCATATTAATCAAACCATTTCCTAAACCAGAGATTTCATCAATTAAAAATCCTTTGCCGTTGTCTGCAATTTTTACGTCAAGTTGAACATCACTAAATTCAATTATGATTAAAACACCGGAAGCCCCGGAATGTTTTACTATATTGTGAAGTGCTTCTTTTACCACAAGAAATATATCATAACCCTGCAGAAAGAGTATAAGAATGAATAATTTCAGGCTCTATAAATTGACAGCTTATGTTAGCCAGGCTAAGATATTTAACAGCAAATCTGCGGGTATGTGCTAATAAATTATCGAGCTTATCATTCTGGGGATTCATCGCCCAGACTATCTCCCCAACACTATCAATAATTTCTGCTGCTCGTTCGGAAATTTCCTGAACGCGCTGCTCTGCTTCTTCCGGTTTCTTTTTTGCAAGTTCGCTAAGTATCGCTATCTCTGAAAGGCTCGAGCCCACCTCATCGTGCATATCTCTTGAGATTCGTGTTCTCTCTCGCTCCAATGCACGTTCTTGTTCAAGCACTTCTATTTTTCTTTTTATCTTTTTCATTTCAACATATCTTATCGCGCCGCCTATTGAAACAAATAAATAACATACGAAGGAATTCGGAACCACCAGGTTCCCCACCATGGAGGTGAAATAATAATTGCAATTGAAGTTCCTTCTTCATTCCATACTCCATCGTTGTTTGATCCTTTAACTCTGAAAACATATTCGCCAGGTTCTAAATTTGGATAAGATGCATATCGCCTTGTACCGGAATAAACCCAGTCTTTATCCAGCCCTTCCATTTTATAGGCAAATTGATTTTTTTGAGGTGAAATGTAACTAAGTGCGGCAAATTCAAATGAAATATTATTTTCAAAGTATGGCAGATAAATAATTTTTTTCTCATATATTACACTGTCAAGTTTAGCCTCTTCATTAAATTTTTTGAAAGAGGTTATAACAACCGGAGATATGTAAGGATTATCTCTAATGCTGTCCGGATGGAAACGTATCAGACCGTTTGGGCCCCCAAAATACATCTCACCTTTTTTGCCTTTAAGCCCCCATAATGTTCCATTTGACAGAAGCCCCTCATAATTTTTAAATCTACTTGTTTCGGGGTCAAACTCGGAAATACCTTTAGTATTACTTAGCCATAGTTTACCATGATCATCCTCCAAAATTGAAAATGCACCGTTGCCTCGAAAGTGAATAAATCTTTTGGTTGATCGGTTAAACTCATTTAAACCACTGTCCGTGGCGAACCAAAGTCTTCCCTCTCTATCTTCGTAAATATCCGAAACAGTATTGAAACTTACTGTGGAAGAATTATTTGAGTCCGATATATATTTAACAACAGAATCCCGACCTCTGTTATAACAGTACAAACCTCCGTTTGTTGTACCAACCCAAAGCAATCCATATTTATCCTCATAAATAATGTGTATCTCGAATTTCGTATTGTTCTTTTGGCTTACGTATTGAGTGACGGGATCAATAAAATAGAGTCCGAAATCAGTTCCAATCCAAATTATTCCTTCAGAAGATCTATACATACAGTCAACCCAACGATCAAATTGCTTACCAGAAGAATAATAGAAGCGGGTAACGCGTCCGAGATTATCAACTTTATCAATATAACCTTCAGGCGTGCGAGCCCATAAATTGCCATCGTTATCTACACTAATCAAATACCTGGGCGATGAGGAATAGTGTGTAAATCTTCCCGTGTTTGTATCAAACTTTTTCAATTCTCTTTTAGTTCCAATGAAGATTAATCCGTTCTTGCCATTAATTATTGATTGAATATTATCTGTTAATATTTTCACAAACGGTTGCCTTATTCTATTCAATTCGTTTACACCATCAATAGTTCCAACCCACATCGTTCCTGATCGTTCATTCATAACTGAAAATGGATTATTTGTAGTTAAACTTGAAGGATTATTATCATCGTGAGTATAATGCGTAAAAACATTAGTCGATTTATTAAACGCATCAATTCCATAATCTCCTGTGCTAATCCATAAAATATCCGATGAATCTTCGCAAATTGAAAAAATCCTATTCTGACCAAGGCTTTTATCATCTTTTGGGTTGTGCTTAAAAATTGTGAATTTATTAGATTTCGGATCATATTTAATCAGACCTCCCATAGTACCTAACCAAAATATTCTGTTTTTATCCTCAACTATAGAATCTAATCCAATTAGACGAGTTTCCCCAATCCCCAAAATCATTTTTGCTATGAGGATTAGTAAAATAATGAACAAACTGCTTGGTAGCTCTGACATATTTATCCAATCCATTGCCTGTTCCAAACCAAAGTTCACCCTCTTTATCCTCAAGTATTGTATTCACTGTATTTTGAATGAGACTTCCTGGATCCATACTATTATGATTAAAGCAAGTTACTTCCAATGTTTTCCTGTTGAATATGTTAAGTCCATCACCAGTACCTATCCAAAGAATTCCGGTTTCGTCTTCAAAGATTGACGTAACATGATTATTCCATTCCATGTTAGGACCAGGATGGAGCGTATAATGAGTAAATGTTTCAGTTATGGGGTCAAATCTTTCAAGACCGCGCCAGGTACCGATCCAAAGTATTCCCGATCTATCTTGAAATACGGTTGTTAGAAATGCATTATCTATGCTTGCAGGATTTTCGGGTATATGCCTGTAAGAAACAAAATTGTAGCCGTCATATCTATCGAGGCCGCTCCAGGTAGCAAGCCACAAAAATCCCTTTTTATCTTGAAAGATATAGGGTATAAGAGGTGATGATATACCCTGATCTACAGAATAATGCTCGAAATCTATTTTTGCTTCTTGTGCATATAGGTTATGGAATTGAAGGATCAATAAACTCAGGAATATTAATTTGAAGAATATTAGTTCATGCTTTTCTTTTAGATTAATAAAATTTTTGGATTTTAATACAAATAGTTTTATCATTATTAAAATGCAGTTTCTATTCCTATTCTTACAGACATTGCAGGCTGATATCTAAGGGCTAAACCATAATTTGGGTTCAAGAATATTGGGCTTCCTTTAGTCTTTGCGTAAGTTCAGTTAGTAATTAAAGATAAAAGAAATATATAGAACGCAAATACAGAACCCACGCTTGGAGCACTGCATCCACACCTAGAAGTGAAAAAGGAGAGAAGTTAATAATTTATTTTTTTGGAAGAATCTTCGTCCTTTAGGAGTAGAGGTAATATTTTGAGTAAAAATCAATCATTTTTTACTTTTAAAAGCAAGAGGGTACAAATTAGCGGATACAAAATACTGTATCCGCTATATTTATCTTCAGCGGAAATTCTTTAATCTTTGTGATAATTCATATCAATTTGAGGTACAAACCGTGGGAACGATATTCTAAATGCTTTCATAGAACCTCCTTTTGTTTTAATATTAAATTGAGCCTTATTTTAAGAGTATCATCTTTTTAGTTTCAACAAATGAACCTGCTTGTCAGCTTGTAGAAATAAATTCCACTTGCGAGAGATGATGCAGTAAACACCACTTCGTAACTGCCCGCAGGCTTTTCTTCGTTAACTAAAGTAGCAACTTCTCTTCCAAGGATATCATAAACCTTCAATGAAATTATCCTGAGGGTGGATTTGATAATTGATTGTAGTTGATGGATTGAATGGATTTGGATAGTTTTGCGATAAAGTAAATCGTTGAGGAATAATTTCTTCCTTAGGATCTTTAACTCCCGTGGTTAAACTATATTTATCAGAGAGATAATTTTCGATTGATGTTCTTTCAGAATCAGTGACGGCCCTATCATAAACTATCAGCTCAGCGATATCACATTTAGCCAATATAGTTCCGCTGGGAACCCCGTCAGCTCCTCCGATTCCTCCACCAGAACCGGTAGCATCTCCCAACCGGGTAGAAATTGCTGAAGCCAACCCTCCCGGTGACAGGGGTACGTTATTTCCATCCCATTGCAGCGTTGTGCTCCATATAGTCCCGGTATTAACTACGCTAAGATTCCTCCACTCATTATAAGCAACCAAACCTGGCGTACCACCACGAACCCAGCCATTTCCTATAAACATTCCGAGGGTGTCTGAGCCATACTCGGGTCCTGCCATCCCCATATACCATTGATGACCAAAATCCCCACTGGCTCCAAAGGTTATAACATTACCTTCGTTGTTAACATTGCTCTGATGGTTATTGATAATCACAAAAAGACTGAATTGCGTTATAAGAGCTGAACCTGTAAATCCTAACTTATCGTTCACACCATCAAAGCTTAATACCGGTTTTCCATTTAATTGATTGGCCACAATGTGTGGTTGTCGTGATGTACTTGACTGTATTGCATCATTTCCATTGCCACTCTGATAGTGCCGCCCTGTCCTTAGCTGATCCATTAGAGTCTCACAAGCCCCTCATCAGCTCTTAGCCACATTTGAAGCCGGAGGTGGGTATTGCAACTGGTATTACCTTGAAAAATTCATCTGCTACATGATATGCAACCTGTTTGCCTATTTCAATACCTGCTTCAACAGATGATCTGAAATGCATTCCCCCCCATACACGGGCATTAACAATTTCAGCTAATAAATCATTAATGTTTGTAAAATTATGCTGGGTACCTGTAACTGTGCTTGTAAGTGTAATCGGTATATTCTCAGTACCAAAAAATCTTTCAATTGTATATGCAATAGCTCCGCTTGCGACACCATGTGCTGCAGGGTATTCAGGGTGACGGGGAGTTCCGACTAACGGCTTCCATAGTGTATCTTTTTCAGTTGAAGGATTTCCATCTATATCAGCATTTTTTATTGCTGCTGATGGTCTCCATCTGTTATAAAAATATTTTGAATTCCATCCGCTGATTACTGCATCGCCGATAGACACATACACTTGAGCAAAGAAGCGGGCACTTTCAGATAAGGAGAAACTCTGTGATGCTGCAAAAAACGCCTGATATTTCGCGGCCATAGAATCCCGGGATTTTCAGTATGAAAACGGGCAATTTCTCTTTGTTCAGTTGTAGTATTAGTGCTGTCAAGAGAACCATAAGTTTTTACTTCATTAAAATCTGTTGCATAAGCGGCACTGGTTAATAATGGAGGAGCCGGTGCACGATATTGTGAAGATGAATCAAAGGAAAATGGACGAAGCTGTGCTGTCCATGGAGCTGCAGGTATATATTCAGATGAACCGGGAGGAGTTGGTTGATAAACACGGGAATCAGACGCTCCCAAATGTATGGAATGTTTGCCTCTCTTCCATCACCAGTGCGGAGTGAAAGATACATAGCTGCAGTAGTATTCCCGATTTTCAGCTACTTTCGCTGTTGTGCTGTCATTCGGAAGAAGTGCCATTCTTGATTGATAAACAGAATCTATGAAAGCACTGTCCGCTGAGAAAAATGTCATAAGTATTCTGCGGGCGGCAGAATGGACGGCAGCTTCCATATTAGCCCACGGAACTTTGTAGGGGAATGGACCCGGAAGAAAACCTGATGAGTTCAATCAATAGAATTGACTGCATCATAAATTGCTATATGAAGGTATGCTAAGTCGCAAAGAGCATTTCTGTTTGGATTTGGAATCCTAATCTGAACCGAAATTGCAGTTGCATTCCAATCACTTACTGCATCGGCATAAGATTGACCGATGAATTGTGTTGTTGCTATTACCAATAATAATAGAATGCGCTTTATGGTTATTTCCATAAAAGGAATGGAAAGCGAATGAACCTTCCGGAAAGCACGAAAATTTGAAAACATAGTTTTCATTTGGGCTCCTTTAATAATTTGTTTAAAAAGTTCTGAGGCAAATAAACAGAATAAGGAAGGCAGCCGGTTATCAACTATGTTGCTTTTAATAGCAATAGTGTTGCATTTATGTAAAAAAATGAACTTTTTGCGGAAGGTATGATGAATCACAAATTTATATCGACAAAAAGAGACGGAAAAATTATTTTATTATTTCACTGGGTGAGTTTCCAAATTCATCTTTGAAGCATTTTGTAAAATATGAGGGGCTTGAAAATCCGACCGAATATGCTATCTCGGATATATTTCCTTTCTGCTCTTCCATCATCTTCTTTGCTTTGGCTAACCTTACAGACCTTAAAAAAACACTTGCTGATTTTCCTGATAATGCTTTAAGCTTTCTATGAATCTGCGATTTGCTCATCCCAACTTCATTTCCAAATTCCTCAATACTGAAATCTTCTTCAGACAAATGTTGTTCGATAACATCCATAACTTTCTTCATGAAATGCTCGTCTATGCTATTAAGTTTCTTCTCCGGAGGTTTTGATATATATCCTGTCTTACTGAATTTTTCCTGCAGTTTCTTCCTTATGCTTATCAGATTTTTTATTCTTACCTGAAGCTCTTTTATATCAAATGGTTTTGTTAAATAATCATCAGCCCCAATCTCTAATCCTTCAAGTTTATCTTCATGACCAGCTTTTGCAGTCAATAAAATAATCGGGATATGGCTTGTCTTTTC
Organism: uncultured Ignavibacteriales bacterium; assembly: GCA_963848195.1. GTDB lineage: Bacteria > Bacteroidota > Ignavibacteria > Ignavibacteriales > Ignavibacteriaceae > CAVQBP01. Next base: position 795,202 of record CAWKCY010000009.1, read on the forward strand.
ATCATTTTTGAGTATTCTTACTAATTGATTTCCATCCATCTTCGGCATCATCATATCACTGATAATCAAATCGGGAATAATCTTCTCCGCTTTTCTGACACCCTGTTCTCCATTTACTGCTTCTTCGATAAAGTAATCAACATCCAAAGATTCCTTTATATATTCCCGCATATCATAATTATCTTCAACAACAAGGATTATTGTTTTCTCTTCATTTATAACAATGTCATTCTGAGGAGTCTTCGACGAAGAATCTGTTTTATTATCGATAGATTCTTGGTAGAGATTCTTCATCCCAACTTCATTGGGACTCAGAAAAGCCTTCGTTTGGATTTCTTCTTCAGCTAATATTTCTTCATTTTTCAAATGTTCTCTACCAAGCGGAAATTCTAAAGTAAATTCTGTCCAGTTTACCTGTCCCTCAGGCAGGCCTGCCCCGACCTTATCGGGATCGTTTTTTTCACTTTCTACCTTAATATTTCCATGATGCAGCTCTACAAGTTCTTTTGTTAAAGCCAAACCAATTCCGGTTCCTTCATACTCTCTTGTGTGAGAGCTATCCACTTGATAAAACCTGTCAAATAGTTTTGGTATTTCTTCTGAAGCTATTCCTATACCTGTATCTCTTATTTTAATCGCAACAGAACCCCCTTTTTTTCCCCCTTTAGTAAAGGAAGGAAGGTGTGGAGATATCCCCCTTTATCAAAGGGGGGATGAAAGGGGGGTTTAATATTTATTGATACTGTAATCTTTCCTTCCTCAGGTGTAAACTTAAACGCATTTGATAAAATGTTAGTCAATATCTTCATCATCTTTTCTCTATCGAAATACAATTCGATAAATTCTTTTTCAGGCTGTAGTTTTAAAGTAATATCTTTTGATTCCGATAGTGATTCAAACGATAAAGCTACTCCTTTTACAAATGAAACGATATTTCCTTTAGAAGCTTCAAGCTTTAGTTTACCAGCTTCTAATCGTGAGAGGTCGAGTAATTGATTTATAAGCTGTAACAACCGCCGTGAGTTTCTCTTAATTATATTAGCATCCTTTTTAATATCATCTGAAGTATCTGAAATAATCTTTTCTGCGGGACCAAGAATTAAAGTAAGTGGGGTTCTGAATTCATGCGATATATTTGCAAAGAACCTGGATTTTATTTTATCTGTTTCTTCTCTTTCTTTAAGAACAGCTTCATCTGTCTTCACTTGATTTTTAAAAGATAGCCTATTCAATTCATAGCGTCTTAATCCATATAAAGCGAATATAAATAGAACTCCGTAGGTTAAATAAGCCCACCAGGTTTTCCATAACGGAGGTGAAATAATTATTATTATAGATGTTCCCGCTTCATTCCACACTCCATCGTTATTTGAACCTTTAACTCTAAAAATATATTTCCCCGGGTCTAAATTCGGATAAGATGCAAAGCGTCTTGTGCCTGAATATACCCAATCTTTATCCAACCCTTCCATCCTGTGAGCATACTGATTTCTTTCCGGGCTTATATAACTTAAAGCTATAAATTCAAACGATAAAAAGTTTTCGTTGTAGGATAAATTTATTTCTTTTCTAAAAGAGACAGGTTGATCGAACTTCTTAATAGTTGTAATTACAATTGGAGGTATGAAAGGATTATTTTTGATGCTGTCCGGGTGAAACCTGACGACTGCACCTGGGGATCCAAAATACATTTCACCATTTTTGGTTTTACAGTCATTACTCATGTAAAATCCATTCTCCGGCAAACCATAAGACACATCATAATTTTGAAATTGCTTTGTATCTGTATTAAACTTTGAAATACCTTTCCGGGTGCTTAACCAATAATTACCTCGATCATCGTTAAGAATCTTCCATACTACGTTATGAGGCAAACCATTTCTCTCATCAAAAAAATTAAATTTTTTTGTTGAACGATTATATATCCCAAGTCCGTTATTCGTACCAAGGTATAAAGTTCCTGTTTTATCTTCAAGGATGCTTAAAACAACATTGCATTTAATGCTTTCAGGATTTCCCGGATCGTATATATAATTTTTAACAACAATATTTTTTGCAGGATCGTAACATATTAATCCTCCTTCCATTGAACCTATCCACAACAGACCTGAACTATCTAAATAAATATCTATTACCATATTAACTGTCTGTAACATTTTCTTAATTAAATTTCTATTGGGATCAATTTTATATACACCTCCATCCACGGTTCCAATCCAGGTATTACCATCAGGGGTTTTACATAAGCATTCAACATTTTTATCTAATTCCCGTCCGGAAGAATCATAAAAATTCGTTATCCGTCCGTTAATACCTCGCTTGTAGATACCACCAGACGCTTTGCCTATCCATAAATCTCCCGACTCTTCTTCTGAAACTAAAAAATCTTTCCCAAATGAATAAGGAATAATCTGTTCAGTCTTCGGATAAAATTTATACCATCCCTTTGATGTTACAATCCAAAGCATATCGTTGTTTCCTTTAACGATATTGTTAACTCCATCAAATAAATATTTTTTGAATGGTTGTTTTGTGCGGTTAATTTTGTTTACGCCGCCGCGACGTGTTGCAATCCAGATGGTACCGGACCGCTCACAATAAACCGAAGTTACAGTGTTGCTGCTTAAACTATGCGGATCATTATCATCATGAAGATAGTGAATGATTTTTTTTGTTCTCATATTCAAGGAATAAAGCCCGTATGACCAACTTCCAACCCAAATGTTTCCGGATTCATCTTCACAAATAGATGAGATTGAATTACCCTTTTCTTTAATATATCTTGTAAAGGTTCCTGCTTTTTGATCAAATGCAGCTAAGCCCTCACATGTTCCTAACCAAAGAATGCCGGACCTATCTTCGAATATAGTATTGACCCAATAATCAAACCCTTCACTTTTATTGTTTGGATCAAACCAAAAATGTATGAACTTCCCGGTCTTTCTATCCAGTTTATCAAGACCTCTTCCTGTACCAAACCAAAGTGACCCGGCTTTATCCTCAAGTATCGCACCCACACCATTACTGCTGATACTTCCCGGATCCTTGTCGTCATTTCGTAAGCATATAAATTTAAAAGAAGTTTTATCAAACTTATTTAAGCCGTCGCCGGTTCCAATCCATAGAATTCCATCTTTATCTTCGCAAATTGAAAAAACATTGTTATTCAATTCTGTTTCCTTATCCGTTGGATGCGGCTTGTAGTGTTTAAATACGCCCCTGTTAGGATCAAACTTCTCAACTCCGTGCAGAGTACCTATCCATATATTTCCTTCTTTGTCTTGATATAGTGTATTAACAAATTGATTTTTAATACTATTCGGGTTATCCGGTTCCTGCTTATATGCTGTAAAATTGTAACCATCGTACTTCTCCACGCCAGCCCATGTACCAAACCATAAAAAGTCAGTCTTGTCCTGGATTACAGAATTAATATTTGTTTCATACATTCCCTGATCAATTGAAAAATGTTCAAAAACAATGTTTGATTGCTGAGCATACAAGTAATGGAAAGGAATAATTATTATGCTCAGAAATATTAATTTGAAGGATATTAGTTTGCGTAACTTCATTTAGTAAATTAGCAATTAAAGATAAAAGAAATATATAGAACGTAAATACAGAACCCATACAAAGAGTACTGCATCCACACCTCAGAAGTGAAAAAGGAGAGAAGTTAATTATTTATTTTTTCGGAAGAATCTTCGTCCTTTAGGAGTAGATGTAATATATTGAGTAAAAATCAATCATTTTTTCTTTAAAAGCAAGAGGTTACAAATTAGCGGATACAAAATACTGTATCCGCTATATTTATCTTCCGCGGAATTATTTAATCTTTGTGATAATTCATATCTAAAAGTGAAATTCCTGCTTGAACGATATTCTAAATGCTTTCACAGAACCTCCTTTTGCTTTACTATTAAATTAAGACTTATTTTAAGAGAATCATCTTTTTAGTTTCAACAAATAACCCTGTTTGCAGCTTGTAAAAATAAATTCCACTCGCCAGAGACGATGCAGTAAACACAACTTCGTAACTGCCCGCAGGCTTTTCTTCGTTAACTAAAATAGCAACTTCTCTTCCAAGGATATCATAAACCTTCAACGAAACTATCCCGGAGGTGGAGATTTGATACTTAATCGTAGTTGTAGGATTAAATGGATTGGGATAATTTTGATAAACTCTATACCCTTTATCTCTATTTAATTCACTTGCATCTGTAACTTTATTATTTAGTTCAATTCTTATTGATGCTGCTTCACTATAAACTGAATAAAGATCTTGCACATCTTTTGCTCTGATTCGGTAATTGAGTGTTACTAATCCCTCGAAAGGTGAGTAAAATATTGAATCATCAATGAATAAATTATTTTTAGTAGTACCTATCACTTTCCAATAATCTCCATCCTTAGAAATTTTCCTCGATATTTCATAAAAAGATAGGTCGGGTTCTATATTATTCTCCCATATTAATTTGACAGAATGATTAACTAAGTCAGCACTAATATTCAATCCTATTGGTTTTGATGGCGGGGCCTCAATTGAATTATTTACAAATATATCGATCGAATAAACACCATCTACCAAAGAATTTATTTTAAATCCGAATGGTGTCGGAGTCCTATCCGCCTTATATGAATTTGGATTACTCCAGGGTGAAAAGACTTCATTGTATCCAACTCTGAAAGCATCTTTACCATCACCTGTGTACCTTACATCTAATTGAGCTTTTCCATTTTGATCCTCAGTAAAATATATTGGAATTGGACTTTGAGATAAACTATTCCAGTTCCACGGGATATAATCCAGGTCATCATATCCGTTTTTTCTATCAGGTTTTAATTCCTTGAATACCGGGAGTACTGAAGGTACTGATCCCCATGGATTACTAACTACCTGATTTACTGCCCAATCATATCTTCCCTCTGCAGATATTAATCTCATAAAAGCTGAAGATGGATTATCATCTTCATTTGTTGGAGTAAAAGAATCTTTTCTTATAACATAAAGACCTTTTTCAATATTCCCTAAATTAACAGTCGTATCCCAATATGAAATATTTTGGTGGTTCTCTATATAGAAATATTGACCCGAATTTGGATCAATCTCAAAGCAATAAGAATCACCTGTTGTAAGGTAATCTGAAAGGGTTGCATTTGAAATTGTTTGAGTAGAACTACTAGAAATATTTTTTAAATTAATCCATCCTAACCGTGATCTTTCAAAAGAATTTGCAACTATACTTTTTATTCCGTACGATGAAAGCATCCCCCAAAATCCAAATCCGTTGTGATAGCTATTATTGCCTAATAGGTAATGAGCTATCTCATGTACTGCTATTCTAAATGTTTTATTTCTATCGGTTAAGTAACTGCAAATAGTTATACCTGAAGCTGTAGTTCCTGGACTGAAATACCCTGTATTAACTCTCCTGGTTCCGTTATCTACAAAAAAAACCTGCCCTCCTAAATTTCCACAATCTTTAGTGAAATCTAAATTACTTTTAATAAAAGATTCATTAGGCAATTCTTTGGCAATATTTCTCCAAATTATGATTATCATATCTATTATTCCATCCGGTTGATTTATTTGATAATAATCCCCGACATATTTCCAATTATCGAATTCAGCAAAACTAATTGTTTTATTTATTTGAAGAATTATTTCCTTTTGAATATCTCCCCGTTTCCAATTATTAGTTAAATACCACTCTCTTGTATGTGGTGACATCACAGAAATAGTTTTTCCCGTAAATTTGAATTTATTAAAAGACATATCATTAAAATAATGAGTGAGTGAACCTTGTATGGGACTCTTCGTCCAGGTTTGATTTACCCACTTATCCATATCAGCTGGATCTTTACCGGCAGGCCATAAAGGATTATTTATGTCATAATTATCATCCGGAAATTGTGCGAAAACCATTAGTACATTTATTGTTCCCACTGATGGGAGGACACATCCGCCAGGAGAATCATTAGTTTCATTATTTGAAATTTTTAATACTTGCTTTTGTGAGACTCCTTCAGTTAAAGTCCGGGTAGCATCATCAATATTGATAAACATTCCCTGTCCGTTAGCCGAAACAGCATGTAATATAATTACCGCAAAATAAATTATCTTTTTCATAATCCACTCCATTTTTCTTTTTAATTGCGGCAGGTAATAAATAAAAATGGAGTAGGGGTTATGTAATAACTATGTGCCGAATATTGTTAAAAAATATTTATTATTTGAACTTATGTAGCAAAAGGTTTGTACTTATGTAGCTTTATAATAAATTTAGAAATAATGAGGCTTTTGATATAAATTGATTGGGATGAAATCTATGTTTATAGTCATTGGGTCCTTGGCCATTTGTAGTCACTTCAATGTTCTACTTTAAAGTTCATTAATTTTATGCGATTGTGCAATTGAAAAGTTTGAATTAGTCGACTTTCTGTGACGAATTTATATTTTTTATTTTGAACAGCTTTTCATTCCGGTTAGAGGATTATTAGTATGTCATTTTTGTCAATCTTTTGAAAATCTATTGAATTAAAAACGCTAAATTTGGAAGGTTTTAACTCCGGAACAACTCTAAGATAACTCCAAGATAACTCCAAGTAAACAGAATCCTAAATTTAAGTTAAAAAGGAAGCTAAAAATGCGCGTCAAAAATGACAGTCGATTCTATAATAAATAATAAAATATTTTCAGTGTACTTATAATCTAACTATAGTGAAATTAGTGAATTTTGTCCAGCTGTGACTAAGTTGAACTTATAGGTTGAATCTCAATGGAAAATATTGTAATTATCATCCCAATAATTATACTACTGAGATGAAATGACCATCGAATGACCACTGAATGACCATCGAATGACGATTGAATGACCACTGATCGAATGACATTGAATGTCTACTGAACGGAATGACCATCGAATGTCTATTTTAAATATGACTAAATTTTTAAATAGATTTGAAAGACTAAGTAAAGCTCAACAGATTATAATAAGCATATTGCTTCTTATTTTTATTTTTTCCCTCGATTATGTAACTGGAAATGAGATTGCCTTCTCCATTTTTTATCTAGTCCCTATATCATTAATAGCTTGGACTCTGGGAAAAAACCCGGGTATTATCTTCTCAGTAACCGGAATATTATTCTGGATAGCGGCAGATTTACTCAATGGAACTATTTCTACTAACTATGTAATGCTTTTTTGGAATGCTTTAGTGAGGTTAGGATTTTTTTTAATAGTGGCCTTCTCGTTGGCTTCTCTTAAACGAAAAATGAAACTTGAAGAAGAACTTACTAATTTTATTGTACATGACCTAAAATCACCCTTAGCAAATATTCTTGCCAGCTTAATGCTTCTTAAAGAGGAACCGATTTACCAGGAAGATGAGACACAAAAAGAAATTATCGATATTAGCTTAATTTCCGGCGAAAAAATGAAATCCCTTATTACTTCTATTTTAGATTTGGGCCGATTAGAAAGTAAAAATATGCCAATTAAAACTGAAAAGATAAACATTAATATTGTTATTGATAATGCAATAAACCAAATTAAATCTTTAGCTAATGAAAAGAATATTAAAATATCTAAACACTTAAATATACCGATAGTTAATACAGATGAATATTTGCTATTGCGTATAATATCAAATTTGTTGAGTAATGCTATTAAAGTTAGTCCGGAATATTCAGAAATAATTATTAAAACTAAAAATTTTGGGAATAATGGAGTAGAGTTTAATATTGAAGATCAGGGTATTGGAATTAAAGACGGAATGGAAAATAAAATATTTAATAAATATTCTCAGCTTGAGATAAGACAAAAAGGAATAATTCAAGGCAGTGGGTTGGGGCTTACTTTCTGTAAAAATGCCGTTGAATCTCAAGGAGGGAAAATCTGGATCGAAAATAAACAGTCCGGAGGTGCTAGAGTAGTTTTTACCTTGCCATATCGCAAATTATATTCCAAATCAGCTTAATTAAAACAAGAACCAGGTTCATCTCCTCCAATTTTAATCTGATGGATAATATTGCACACTTTTATATTTAATTTAACTTTATATCTTATCTTATTTTATTATCTTTCCAAAATTAAGGGGTAAAACCATTATTAAAGTGGCACTAGAATTGTGCTTCTTAAATATTTTTACTTGTGTGAAATATTTTCATTTGAATTAAACATAAGGCAATATATATATTTTTGCTTAAGGTACTTAGATTGAAAACCAATTCCCGGCTCTTAAAAGAAAATTCCGCCCTACGGCAGCGCATTAGAGAATTAGAAAATACTGAAAATGAACTCTATAAATCGAAAGAAATGCTGCAGTTAATACTGGATACAATTCAGCAGGGCGTTTTCTGGAAGGATACAAATTTTAATTATTTGGGATGCAATGAAAAGTTTGCAAAAGATGCATCTCATAACAATTCTTATGATATTATTGGTAAAAATGACTTTGACTTATTTCTGAAAGATATCGGTAATTTATACCGTGAAGATGATAAACATGTAATGAATAATGATTCTCCTAAACTTGATTTTGAAGAGTATATTATACAATCTGATGGAACAAAACTTTGGCTAAGGACCAGTAAAGTCCCGCTTCATGATAAGAATGGAAATGTAATTGGAATAATGGGTACTTATGAGGATATAACTGAACGGAAAAAGATCGAGGAAAACTTAAGACGCGAGAAAATCTTACTCAGAACCCTTATTGATAATATTCCGGATTTTATTTATTTCAAAGATAATCAGGGAAAGTACGTCCTTAACAATAAAGCACATCTTCATTCAATGGGAGTAGAATCTCAGGAAGAAGTGATTGGAAAAACAATTTTTGATTTTTATCCCAAAGAATCAGCTGAACTTTATTTTAATGATGAGATGCAAATCATCCAGTCAGGCATACCTATGCTTGATAAAGAAGAAATTGCAGTCCATAAAAATACTAATGAAAAAAATTGGCATTTAACCAGTAAAATTCCATTATGGAAGAATGGAAAGGTGAATGGAATTGTTTGTATTAGCCGTATAATAACCCAGCAGAAGATAGTCCAGGAAGCTTTTCGCCAGCAAAATGAAAAATTAAGACTGATATTTGAAAATGCTTTCGATGGTATAAATATTTTTGAAGAAAATTATGAGCCGGGTAAAAGGAGATTAATTGAATGTAATGAACGTTATGCTGAAATGGCAGGACGAAGTCGTGAAGAACTACTTAAAATTGGAGATTTAGACAAAGCAGGTTTAGCAGAAACATTAAGCGAAAACAATAGTGAATCTATCAACAAGAACGAAGTATTTAAAGGCTTATATTCATGGATTCGTCCTGATAAAAAAACCAATATAATAGAATATACCGCTGTTCCAATTCAAATGAATGGGAAAATATTCACAATTGGGATTGATCGGGATATAACTGAAAAAAAACATGCTGAAGAGGCAATACAAAATGAACGAAACCAATTAAGAATTTTAATTGATAGTCTTCATGAACTAATATTTTTTCAAGACCATGAAAATCGATATATTTTAAACAATATAGCACATTTAAATTCCATTGGTGCATTAAAACAGGAAGATGCGCTCGGTAAAACTGCTTTTGATTTTAATCCAAAGGAAGTCGCTGAAAAATTCTCTAAAGAAGAAAAACAAATAATTCTTTCGGGTGAACCGCTAATTGATAAAGAAGAAATAATTTTTAATAAAGATCTCAATGAAAATAGGTGGTATTTAACTGATAAAATTCCTATAAAAGATAAAAATGGTATTGTAAAAGCAATTTTAGGGGTAAGGCATGATATAACAAACCGGAAAAATTCTGATGAAGCTTTAAGACAAACTTATCTTGAATTAGAACAGAGTAATATAGATCTTAAAAATGCAAATAAAATTAAAGGACAGTTTCTTGCAAACATGAGCCATGAGATTCGTACTCCGCTTAATGCTGTTATTGGCTTGACCGGATTATTATTAGATACTCCTTTAAATGATGAACAGCGTGATTTTGTTGAAACTATCCTTAACAGCGGCGATATCCTTCTATCTTTAATTAATGATATTTTAGATTTTTCTAAAATTGAAGCTCAAAAAATTGAATTGGAAAATCAACCTTTTAACGTTAGAGATTGTATTGAGGAATCACTCGATTTGGTAACTTCAAAAGCTTCAGAAAAAAATCTTGAACTTGCATATTCTATCGATGATGGATTACCTATGAGCGTTATCGGAGATATAACACGCCTTCGACAGATTATGGTTAATCTTCTTAGCAATGCTATTAAATTTACGGAAAAAGGTGAAGTGGTTATCGGTGTTGAAGGTCAGCTGCAAGATAATTATTCTTATATGCTCCACTTTTCTGTTAGAGATACCGGATTAGGAATTCCTGCCGATCGCCGGGATCGATTATTTAAATCATTTACTCAAGTGGATTCTTCAACTACTAGAAAATTCGGAGGAACCGGTCTGGGCTTAGCTATTAGTAAAAAGCTTAGCGAATTGATGGGAGGAACTATGTGGGCTGAAAGCACCGGGATCCCGGGTGAAGGCTCTACTTTCCATTTTACAATTCTTACTGAATTATCTATTCAAAAAGAAACATCGATTGATTTGTCTGCTCTTTCCGGCAGAAGAGTATTAATTGTTGACGACAATAAAACTAATAGAAATATTTTAACTCAGCAAGCTGCCTCTTTACATATGCTCCCAACGTGTGTTCGCTCAGGAGAAGAAGCAATAGAACTTCTCAAAACTGATGATATGTTTGATCTTGCTATTCTGGATTACCAGATGCATACTATGGATGGAGTTTTTCTGGCTGAAGAAATAAGAAAGATTCCTGAAAGATATCACCTCCCCTTTATACTTTTATCCTCATACGGATTTCGTGACAAAAATATAAACTTAACATTTTTTGCAGCTACTCTTACTAAACCTATTAAATTTTCTCAGCTGCAGAATGCTTTAGTCACTGTCTTATCAAAGAATAAAGTCCCCTTTAAAAAACATCGGGTTATTGCTTCAATGCAGTTCGATTCTTCCTTAGGTAAACAATATCCTTTAAAAATACTATTAGCTGAAGATAACAAAGTAAATCAAAAAGTCGCGTTAAGATTTCTAGAAAAACTAGGGTACCGTGCTGATGTTGCTTTTAATGGTTTGGAAGTATTAAACGCCTTAAACCGTCAATTTTATGATCTAGTTCTAATGGATATACAAATGCCCGATATGGATGGTGAAGAAGCAACTGAAGTGATCAGAAAAAGTTTTCCTCCAAATCATCAGCCCAGAATAATAGCCATGACTGCCAATGCAATGAAATCAGATCATGATAAATATATTTCATTAGGTATGAATGATTATATTGTAAAACCCATTAAAATTGAGGAACTTGTAAGGACTTTGATTGAAAGTTATACATATCTGTATCCTATCAAAATATCAAATCAAGATAAAGAAGATTTTAGAAAATCTAATATCGATTTAAATTCAAACTAATTGATATTCTTGCCCATAAATCCAAAAATCACTTCTTAAATGGTGTGTTTTCACATATTACACTTGCCTGCCGTGCTACCAAATGCCATTTAATATCTATAGCAAAATGGGTATTTCGGGAAAATCTGCACGTGCTTATGCGGCTTCCTATGCAATAAAACATAAGTTAATATTGACTTAGTTTCAAATTATACTAAAATATTAAGGCAAAGATTAAATAAATTTACTAATGATTCTATTAAAAAATATTACGTGTTATTTAACAAAAAATACGTGTACCTCTGATTTTTATTCGCTTCTCAAAACATATTTTAAGACCGAAATTAATTAAAAAAGAGGTAAATTATGAATAACTCATATGAAACGGAACATTCTAAAGTTATAGTTATTGGAGCTGGTCAGGCTGGCTTATCGGTAGGATATTATTTATCAAGAAGTAATATTCCGTTTATAATTCTTGACGCTAATAAGAAAATTGGAGACTCTTGGCGCAGCCGCTGGGATTCTCTTCATCTTTTTACTCCTGCTAAATTTGATGGTCTCCCCGGAATGACTTTTCCAGCTTCCCCTAATTACTTCCCGGCAAAAGATGAAATGGCCGATTATCTTGAAAATTATGCAGCCCATTTTAATCTGCCCGTTAGAACCGGTGTAAAAGTAGATGGACTCTCAAGAGAAGGTAATTCATATTGCATTTCGGCAGGGGATAAACATTTTCAGGCAGAACACGTTGTGATTGCAATGTCCAATTATCAATCACCAAAAATACCTGCTTTTGCAAGTGAACTTAATTCTGATATCACCCAATTTCATTCTCTATATTATCGCAATCCTTCCCAATTTCAGGATGGCCCCGTTCTTGTCGTTGGTGCCGGTAATTCAGGTTCAGAAATAGCATTGGAAGCCGCTAGGAATAATCATCCGGTTTGGCTCTCAGGAAGGGATGTTGGGCATATTCCTTTTCATATTGAAAGTACAGTTGCTAAAGTTATCCTTACTAGATTAGTAATACGATTTTTATTCCATAGAATTCTAACTATTAATACCCCGATAGGAAGGAAAGTTCGTTCTAAAATAATATCTCAAGGCGGTCCTTTAATCAGAATAAAGCCAAAAGAAATTAATAAGGCCGGAATTGAACGTGTTCCTAAAATTATTGGCGTTGATCAGGGTCTCCCTTTAACTGTGAATAAGCAAACTCTTAAAGTTAAAAATATAGTATGGTGTACAGGTTTTCATCCTTCTTTTTCATGGATTGATATCCTAGTATTTAAAGATAGAGAGCCAATGCATGAACGTGGAGTAGTAAAAAAAGAACCTGGCTTATATTTTACCGGTTTACATTTCCTTTTTGCATTATCTTCTGCTATGGTTCATGGAACAGCTAGAGATGCGAAATTTATTGTTAAAACTATTGCAGATCGTTTAAATAGTAACTGAAATGAGGTTTTACTTTGGAATTTCCTATTTAATAAGCTAAACATCTTGCAAAAAGTTTTTGTGTTCTCAACAAATAATTATAAATGATCCGGCATTCGATGTCTTTTTTATCGATCTTTATACAAATATTATAAATGCTATATAGAAAGCTTCAGATTTATGCCTGGGAATAGCTGGAATATCTTTCCAGAAATGGTACAATCTCCTTTATAAAACTTCTAAGAAATTCTAATTCTTTGGAATCTGATTTAATTAAATCACTTATCTTTATACCTATAACGCAAAATACTGAACCTTTAATTTGTAATGGAAAATATATAGCATCTACATCGTGCAGCGTATTTGTTGACTTTCCTGTTTCTTCTTTACTTTTTAATGAAGCTTCCGCAGCAAGCCACTCCATTTCATCAGGCATAAAATTACTTGCTGGATGCGGATCCCTCTTAAGCTTATTGAAATCTTCAGGAAGAAATATTACGGATTCAAATCCAAGAATAATTTGAATTTGCTTAACGACTTTAGTTAAAACCTCATCCGGATTTGTTGCAGCAGATAGAACTTTAACTAATGTATATGATGCATTAAGCTTTCTATCCTTTTCGATCATTATATTATCTGCAGCTTTCAATTTTGCAGTTAAAACACCATTTGCAACAGCCACAATAAAGAACAAAAACAACATTAACCCGTCTTCAGTTTTATCTATTTTCATTGTAAAATGCGGCGGAATAAAATAATAATCCCAGGCAAGAGCACTTATAATTGCTGATATTATTATCGGACCTCTGCTAAAGCTAAAAATAGGAAGAAGAAAAATTATCAGGAGCAATATTAAAGATACAGTCTCATAGCCTATAGTGTTCTGTATATTATATAAAATCGCAATGAATATAAATAGCAGAATTGTTGAGAAGAAATATTGCTTCCCGGTCGATATTCTGAAAGTTTTTGTTAGGTTTTTCATATATTCAAATTATTTCCTTTTTATAATACAAATTACGTGCAATATTTTTCCTTCTGTTTTTTCTATTAAAGTAATTAATTTCATCTCTCACCCTTCCATTTTGAAAAACTGCTTTTTCATTTTGAAAGGGTAAGGGTTGTTTATAAACGAAGAAAATCTCTGGAAAATTTCATAATCCCTTCAAATTAGCAGATAATTAGATAATCACACCATTTTAGAAAATTGGTATTATAGATGTATATTATACCTTGTTTTAAGATTAAAATAGACTTAAAGAAAAATGGCATATAGAAATTCCGGAGATAAAATAAAAGTATTCCATTTGAAGTTGCATATTTCTGTGGCAGGTCGGTTCGCCTGGAACTAAAAAAAGAGTATCTGAAACCGGTATCAAATATTAGGATTTTGATTTTATGAATAATAAGACAAACATGAAAAGAGTAAAAAAAATTGTAATCGGTGCTGCTAAAAACCCACAGGACAAAAGTATATTCCATAAATTATCATTGGTGGCATTTTTAGCATGGGTAGGATTGGGTGCCGATGGCTTATCTTCCTCTTGCTATGGCCCTGAAGAAGCTTTTCTGGCATTGAAAGATCATCCTTACCTTGGAATATTTGTCGCGCTGGCTTCGGGTCTGACAATTTTTATAATTGCAACAAGTTATTCACAGATAATTGAATTATTTCCAACTGGCGGAGGAGGTTATTTAGTAGCAAGCAAGCTCCTTTCACCAAGCATTGGCATGATTTCAGGATGTGCATTATTAATTGATTATGTCCTCACTATCTCTATTTCAATTGCGAGCGGCGCAGATGCTATCTTCAGTTTTTTGCCTCAAGAATGGTACAGCTATAAATTGGAGTTTGCAGTATTTGGATTAATAATTCTTACTATTCTAAATTTAAGGGGGATAAAAGAAGCAGTGATGCCTTTGGTCCCGATTTTCATATTATTCGTTGTCATACATGTTTTTGCAATTATATATGCAATTTCTTCACATCTTCATAGGTTTGATATTGTTTTTAATAGTACTGCTAGTGAAGTAACAGGTACTGTACAAAGTGTAGGTATATTCGGCGTTTTATTCCTAATACTAAGGGCATATAGTATGGGAGCCGGAACTTTTACAGGTATTGAAGCAGTCAGTAATGGTCTACCTGTTCTTAGAGAACCAAGAGTTTCTACCGGTAAAAAAACAATGGTTTATATGGCAGCATCATTAGCATTTACTGTCATCGGATTAATGATCTCTTATCTCCTTTTTAATGTACATTATCAGCAAGGAAAAACACTCAATGCGGTTTTGTTTGAATCTATTACAAGTCTTTGGGGAAGTCAAAGTTCGTATGCTTTTATTTTAACAGCTCTTTTATCGGAAGCAATACTGTTGTTTATTGCTGCTCAGGCTGGCTTTTTAGATGGTCCAAGAGTACTTGCAAGCATGTCGCTGGATAGGTGGTTTCCTACGAGGTTTTCAACTCTTAGTGATAGACTTGTAACTCAAAACGGCATTATTCTGATGGGAGTAGCTGCATTATTCATGATGCTGCTAACCCGTGGTGATGTAAAATTCCTGGTAATATTATACAGTATAAATGTATTTATAACATTTAGCCTTTCACAGTTGGGAATGGTAAAGCATTGGTGGATTGAACGTAAGAATGAAAAAAAATGGCTTAAAAAATTTTTAATAAATGGCATCGGGTTGATACTTACCTCGTTTATATTGATCTCGGTTACTATAATTAAATTTAGTGAAGGAGGTTGGATCACTATAATTGTAACGGGTTCATTAATTTTATTAGCATTTTATATAAAAGGGCACTATAAGAAGACAAGTGAACTTTTTACAAAATTAAATGAAATTGTAGATTCGGTTGAAGCCTCAATTTATGATATAAAAGAACATAAATCCGGTTCTAATGAACCAGCTCCAAATAAAACTGCTGCAATTTTAGTAAACGGGTTTAACGGTTTGGGCTTGCATACTCTTTTGAGTACAATTAAATTATTTAGCGGAAATTTTAGGAATTACATTTTTATACAGGTTGGTGCTATTGATGCGGGAAACTTTAAGGGGATAGATGAAGTGAAGAATTTAAATGACTATGTAAAAAAAGAAACTGATAGGTATGTTAATTTTATGCAGAAGAATGCTTACCATTCGGAAGCTTTCACATCTATTGGAATTGACGTAGCTGAGGAAATTGAAAGAATTCTTCCCGAAATATTAATTAAATATCCGAATGTTGTTTTTTTTGGAGGTCAGATCGTCTTTCCTAAAGAAACTTTTGCCAGCCGGTGGCTGCATAATTATATAGTATTCATTTTACAAAAAAAATTCTATAGGAAAGGTATTCCATTTGTAATTTTACCAATAAGGTTGTGAATCTTATCTATTGATA
The DNA here is from genome assembly GCA_963848195.1 of uncultured Ignavibacteriales bacterium. GTDB lineage: Bacteria > Bacteroidota > Ignavibacteria > Ignavibacteriales > Ignavibacteriaceae > CAVQBP01. Next base: position 811,519 of record CAWKCY010000009.1, read on the forward strand.
TTGAATTCCTAAAACAATAAAAAAGTCTTGAAAATGTCAAAAGGAAATATTTTAGTAGTCGATGATGAAGAAGATTTGCGGCATCTTCTTTCACGTCTTATAAGCTTAGAAGATTTTAAAACATTTGAAGCTAATGACGGTAAAACCGCTTTAAATTTATTATTGAGAGAAGATTTCCAGGTGATAGTAACTGATGTTAAGCTTCCTGATGTAAGCGGAATAGATCTTATCCATGAGTTTAGAAGATTAAACCCAAATGCTGAAATTATTGTATTAACAGCTTATGGAACTATTGAAGACGGCGTGAAAGCAATTAAAGAGGGAGCCTTCGATTATATAACAAAAGGAGATGAAGATAATAAAATAATTCCACTGGTAGAAAAGGCATTTGAAAAATCCAGGATGAAATATAGAATTGAACAATTAGAAAAAAGAGTAGGGGAAAAATTCCACTTTGATAATATAACCGGGACATCAAAAGAAATAAAAGAAACAATTGAAATTGCTAGAAAGGTTGCACAAACCGGTGTACCTATTCTTCTGCTGGGAGAAACCGGGAGCGGGAAAGAACTTTTTGCTCAGTCAATTCATAATGAAAGTAATAGAAAAGATTATCCTTTTGTTGCAATTAACTGCAGTGCAATAGCTAAAGATTTACTTGAGTCTGAAATGTTTGGTTATAAAGCAGGAGCTTTTACAGGAGCTGTTAAAAATAAAAAAGGTCTTTTTGAAGAAGCAAATTCAGGAACTATCTTTTTAGATGAAATTGGAGAAATGGATTCTTCACTTCAAGCTAAACTTTTAAGAGTGCTTGAAACAAGTTCGTTTATTAAACCCGGTGATACTAAACCTTCCGAAGTAGATGTTAGAATTATTACGGCGACTAATAGAGATCTTGAAAAGGAAATTGAAAGAAATAATTTCAGAAAAGATTTATATTATAGGATAGGAGTTGTTAAAATTGAAATCCCGCCTTTAAGAAACAGGAAAGAAGATATTGAACCTTTAGCTCAATTTTTTATTAATGATTTTTCAAGAAAAATGAAACGCATCATAAAAACAATTGATAAAGATTTTTTGGATAAATTAAAAGAGTATGATTATCCGGGCAATATAAGGGAGTTGAAGAATGTAATTGAAAGAGCAATAATATTAATGGAAGGCGATATATTAAAAAGTTCTTCTTTACCAAAAGAATTTTTTAAAGAGGAAATGAAAAAGAATCAGTTAAGTGCTTCCCTAAAGATGGATGAAATTGAAAAACACCATATTCTAAAAGTTTTGCATCAAACGAATGGCAACAAAACTAAAACCGCAGAAGCTCTAGGGATAGGTTTAACTACTCTTTACAGGAAACTTCAGGCGTATGGTTTGGAATGATTTTTATTTTATTCAACATCTAAGATTTTTCTTTTTATCCTACCATTTTGAAAAAACTTCCCTTCTATTTTGAAATGATAATAATCATTCTCGTTTCAGTCAAATCGTAAAATTATCGATATACAACTAAAATTGATATAATTTTTTTTGCATCCAATACTGGCACTTAAAATGCTCTAATTGATTAATCTATGCTTGCTATACACAAATTAAAGGTTGATGCCATGAAACCTGATTTTGATGAAAAAAAAGAAATGTTAAAGAACAAGCTTCTTTACCTTAGACATAATATGGCAAAGTTTTTTGACTGTGATGATGCCTTTATAAAATTATCTGATCCTATTTATACTAACGACAGGTTTAAGATCAATGCTGTATTAACTATTATCAATAGGGAAGTAAACAGCTTGAATACATTGCATGGGAACACTTATTATTTAGATTTTGAAGGTGAATATCTAAAAAGAGAGGGAATTTGGTATGAAGGAAATTTTTACAATTATGATGAGTTAAATGATTTTTTCCAAAAAATTTCTTTAGAAATGAAGGAAATCAAACAATAATTACTTCTTTATTAAAGCATAAAAAAAATTTGAGGGCTTATGAAAATGTTAGAGGCAATAGTACAGCCATACAAGCTTGATGAAGTTCATAACGCTTTACTGGAATCCGGGTTTGGAGGTTTTACGGTTACCGATGTTGGAGGTTATGGAAGACAGAAAGGACATCCGGGAATATATAGAGGTAATGAATACAATGTAGATTTTATCCCAAAAGTTAAAATAGAATTGGTTTGCCCTGATGATGAGATTGAGAACGCAGTTTCAACTATAATAATTTCTGCAAAAACAGGAGAACATGGCGATGGTAAGATATTTATTTATTCAATTGAAGAAGCAATAAGAGTTCGAACAGAGGAAATTGGAGAAGCTGCACTTTAAGGAGTTAAAGATTATTCTAATAATTTATAAAACAATTATTCGGAGGAAACGTGCTCGAAATAGGAATGATTCTTTTAGGTGTTCTGATTTTCTATCTAATGTTCAAATCAATTCAATTCTTTGATATTCTATAAGGAGAATAACAATGATTGCACTATTAATAATAAGCATTATTGTTTTTGCTTATCTCTTTTACGCATTAATAAAACCTGAAAAATTTTAAAAGAGGCATCAATATGAATTCGGAAATATCAGGTGTTATTTTAATTCTTCTGCTTACATTTGTACTTCCCTATCCATTCGGAAAATATATAAGCAGAGTATTTACACAAAGTGATCCCGACTTGCCGGGAAAAGGTGAAAAAACATGGAGTGATTTCCTTTCACCTTTGGAAAATTTCATTTTTAGGCTCTGTAGAATAGATCCTAATCAATCAATGGACTGGAAAGAGAATATGAAAGCAATGCTGAGGCTTAATTTGGTATTCTTTCTCTGGTCTATTATAATTTTGATGATACAGGGAGGTATTCCAATCTGGAATCCTGTAAAGATTGTTTCGATGGAAGCGACCCTTGCATATAATACTGCCACCAGCTTTACATCAAATACAAATCTTCAGCACTATTCCGGAGAAACAGCGTTATCTTATTTTTCTCAACTGCTTGTAGTAGGCTTCCTTCAGTTTGTAAGTGCCGCTACCGGTATAGCTGCTCTTGCCTTATTATTTAAAGGAATAACTCAGAAGAAAGCAACAGATCTTGGTAACTTTTATAATTTATTCTTAAAGAGTAACACAAGAATTTTGCTTCCGCTATCATTTGTAATTGCTGTTATCTTTTTATTAAACGGAATGCCTCAAACATTTCATGGATTGTATATTGTACATACCCTTGAAGGAAATACTGTTCAGGTTGCAACCGGTCCCGTATCATCTGTTATTGCTATTAAGCAGCTTGGTACAAACGGCGGCGGATTCTTTGGACCAAACTGTACTCATCCATTTGAAAATGCAAATTATTTTACAAATATTAGCTGCGAATTTTTCAATCTTATTTATTTCGGCTTCACTTATTTTTGGCTTTGGATTTTATTTAAATAAGAAAAAACTTGCATGGATCTTCTTTTTCGTAACGCTTGCAGTTTTTCTTACTTTTGTTATTTCTGCAATAAGCTTTGAGAGTGCAGGAAATCCTGAAATTGCAAAGCTAGGGATCCAGCAGCCGATGGGGAGTATGGAAGGAAAAGAAGTAAGATTTGGCGCTGCAGCATCTGCACTTTGGGGAGTTTCTACAACTTCGACTTCAAATGGATCTGTCAATGCTATGCATGACAGTTTTACTCCTTTATCCGGCGCGATTTTTCTCATCGATATGATGATAAATTCTATATTTGGAGGAGTAGGTGTCGGATTTATCAACTTCTTCATGTTTGTTGTAATTGCAGTCTTTATAGGGGGATTAATGATTGGACGAACACCCGAATTCCTTGGAAAGAAAATTGAAGCCAGAGAAGTTAAAATAGCTTCACTGGTAATCCTTCTTCATCCGTTTTTAATTTTAGTTGGAACTTCTATCGCTGCATTTATAGCAGCCTATCATCCTAATATCGGCTGGCTGAATAATCCTTCATATCATGGATTTTCCGAAATGCTTTATGAGTTTACTTCTGCCGCAGCAAATAACGGTTCAGGCTTTGAAGGATTAGGCGACAATACAGCCTTCTGGAATATTGCAACCGGATCAGTTATGCTTCTTGGAAGATATCTTCCGATTATTGGCCCTATTGCAATTGCAGGTTCGCTTGCTTCAAAAAAAACAATACCCGAATCTGAAGGAACATTAAAAGTTGATACAGTCGCATTTGGCATAGTACTGCTTGGAGTATTGGTCGTAGTTGCAGCATTATCTTTCTTCCCGGCTTTAACACTGGGCCCGATTGCTGAATTTTTTTCAATGTAAAGACACCCTAAACAGAATAAAAAGTGAGATCAAAAAAAAGGAATTAAAAAATGTCTAACGAAGTGAGATCCCGTAAAACGGGAAAACGTCAAAGAAACATAAAATTATTTGAACCAAAATTAGTCAAAGAATCTATATGGGCATCATTCATTAAGCTTAATCCAGGAGAATTAATGAAGAACCCGGTTATGTTTACTGTGGAAATTGGAACAGTAATAATGATTGTGGTTACATTTTTTTCGTTATCACCTTCTGGCGGGCAAGGTTCGTTTATCTACAATTTTATAATTACTTCCCTTCTTCTGTTAACTGTTTTATTTGCAAATTTTGCAGAAGCAATTGCAGAAGCAAGGGGCAAAGCACAGGCAGCTTCTTTAAGAAAAACAAGAGAAGAAACAGAGGCAAAACTTCTTTTAGATGACGGAACAATAAAAACTGTAAGCTCATCTCAATTGAAGAAGGGAGATATTTTTCTTGCAGAAGCAGGAGATACAATTCCAACTGATGGAGAAATTATTGAAGGAATAGCTTCAATCGATGAATCTGCAATTACAGGAGAATCAGCACCTGTTATTAGAGAAGCAGGAACAGATCATTCAAGTGTAATTGGCGGCACAGCTGTTCGTTCAGATAAAATTAAAGTGCAGGTTACATCGCAGCCTGGTGAAACTTTTCTCGACAAGATGATAGATTTAGTAGAAGGCGCCAAAAGGCAAAAGACTCCGAATGAAATTGCATTAACAATTCTTCTGGCAAGCTTTACTTTGATTTTTCTTTTAGTAATTGTTACGCTCAAGCCTTTCAGCGATTATGCAAACACTACTGTTACAATAGCTGCACTTATATCATTATTTGTTTGCTTAATCCCAACAACAATTGGCGGATTGCTTTCAGCAATTGGTATTGCAGGAATGGATAGAGCACTCCGTGCAAATGTAATTGCAAAATCGGGTAAAGCAGTTGAAAATGCGGGAGATATTGATACCGTTCTTCTTGATAAGACCGGAACAATTACAATAGGCAATAGAAAAGCAACTAATTTCTTTCCATTAGATGGAATAAATCAAATTGATTTCATGAAATACTGCTATCTCAGTTCTTTATCTGACTCAACTCCCGAAGGAAAATCTATAATCGAGTTAGCAGGGAAGAACAATGAGGTAAATTCGTATGCTGGAAAAGGTCAATTTAAAAGTGCAAAGTTCATCTCCTTTACTGCAGAAACAAGAATGAGCGGGATTGACCTGCCCGATGGAATGCAGATTCGCAAAGGTGCATGGGATGCAATAAAAACTTATGCAGCCACAAGTAATGGGGCAATTTCTCAGGCTGAATCAATCATAGAAACAATCGCAGAAAATGGCGGGACTCCTCTTGCGGTTGCAGTAAATAAGAGAGTCTTAGGAGTTGTACAGCTTGAGGATATTATAAAACCGGGAATACAGGAAAGGTTTGCACGTCTAAGAAAAATGGGAGTTAAAACCGTAATGGTTACAGGTGATAATCCGTTAACTGCAAAATATATTGCAAACCAGGCAGGAGTAGATGACTTTATTGCTGAAGCTAAGCCCGAAGATAAAATGAATTATATTCTTAAGGAACAGAAAGAGGGTAAGCTTATTGCAATGATGGGAGATGGCACAAATGATGCACCTGCTCTTGCACAGGCAGATGTCGGTGTTGCAATGAACTCAGGCACACAAGCTGCAAAAGAAGCTTCAAATATGGTTGACCTTGACAGCGACCCGACAAAGTTGCTTGAAGTAATTGAAATTGGAAAGCAGATGTTAATTACCCGTGGTAACGTTACAACATTTTCCATAGTTAATGATGTAGCAAAATATTTCGCTATTGTCCCTGCAATATTCGCAGCTTCTATTCCAGGCTTAAATGCATTGAATATTATGAAGCTTGCAAGTCCCGAATCAGCAATTCTATCTGCTGTAATATTTAATGCATTTATTATTCCGGCATTAATCCCGCTTGCATTAAAAGGTGTAAAATATAAACCGATCGGCGCAACGGCATTGTTAATTAGAAATCTATGGATTTACGGTTTGGGCGGACTTTTAATCCCCTTTATAGCAATAAAGTTAATAGATTTAATAGTTTCATTGTTCTTTCATTAAAAATATATAAATGACTGATTGTCCAAAGGATTCCTATGGAGATTAGATGAATGTTCATTCAATCATTCATTCAGTCATTCAATTTTTTATATCAAGAGTACAAAATTTATCTTGAGGATTTAAGAATGAAAACAATAATAAAAGACATAAAACTTCACTTCGTTACCTTAATTTTATTTGGGTTGTTATTTCCTTTGTTAATTTGGGCTATTGGTTTAATTTTTCCAAATCAATCCAATGGATTGCCCATTTATAAAAATGGAAAGTTAATTGGATTTGAAAACATAGGTCAGAAATTTTATTCGGATAAATATTTCTGGGGAAGACCTTCCGCAGTTGATTATAATGCCGCATCTACCGGTGGCTCAAATAAAGGACCAACTAACCCGGAATATCTGAAAGAAGTGGAAAAAAGAATCGAAGATTTTCTGAAAAAGAATCCCGAAGTTAAAAGAAGTGAAATCCCTTCCGATTTGGTGACTGCATCGGGAAGCGGCATTGACCCGGATATTTCTCCCCAGGCCGCTTTAATTCAAATTCCAAGAGTCGCTAAGGTTAGAAATTTAAGCAAAGAAAAAGTCAAAGAATTAGTTGAAAAACATATTGATAAACCTTTGTTGGGTTTATTCGGTCCTGAAAAAGTCAATGTTTTAAAGCTTAATATATCTCTGGATAAAATTAAATAATTACTCTATATATTTATCAATTAAATAAATTTTTATTCTTAAACAGTTTCTTATAAAAAATTGTAAAATCCATAATCTTGCAATTTTGTAATCTTACAATTTTGTAATTATAAAACATGGAACCTCAGATATCCATATCGGCAGAAAGATTTCTTAATCTTATTCGTTCCTCAAAACAGGGTAAGCTTAAAATCTACCTTGGTATGGCTGCAGGTGTTGGCAAAACCTATAGAATGCTTCTTGAAGCAAAAGAGCTTTTAGATAATAAAGTTGATATCGTTGCAGGGTATATTGAAACTCATGGGAGGAAAGAAACAGAAAGGCTGATCGAAGGTCTTCCTGCAATAAAAAGAAAAATAATTTTCTATAAGGGAAAACAGCTCGAGGAAATGGACGTAGATTCAATTCTGCTGCAAAAACCTGAGGTTGCTTTAGTTGACGAACTTGCACACACAAATGTTCCCGGATCGAAAAATGAAAAACGATGGCAGGATGTAAATGAATTAATTGGGGCAGGTATAAATGTCATAACTACAGTAAACATTCAGCATATTGAAAGCATAAATGAACAGGTTGAAAAAATAACAGGAATAAAAGTGACGGAAAGAGTTCCTGATAGTATAATTCATTCTGCAGACGAAATAGTCAATGTCGATTTGACTATCGAAGAACTGTTGGACCGCCTCAGAGAAGGAAAAATTTATGATTTAAAAAAAGTGCCGGTCGCTTTACAGAATTTCTTTCAAAGTGATAAACTACTGCAGCTTCGTGATCTTGCTCTAAAAGAAGTCTCCCGGCAAATTGAGAGAAAAATCGTTAGAGATATTCCCCTTCAATCCCGGGATAAGATAAATGCTATAGTAACAGCATTGAGTACAAATTATGAGTCCGGCAAACGGCTAATTAGAAGGTCCTCAAGGCTTGTATCAATTTACAATTCCCGGTGGTATGTGGTTTATATTCAAACAAATAAAGAAAACATTGAAAAGATAGATCCTGCAGCACAAAGGCATTTATTAAATAATTTTAAACTTGCCGCTGAATTAGGCGCTGAAGTAAAGGAAATAAGCAGTAATGAAATAGCTAAATCCATAGTGGATTTTGCAAAACAGAAAGAAGCCTCCCTTATTATAATTGGAAAACCTAATTTTACAATACTATATAGATTAAATCCTAAAAACTTTTTTAGAGAATTATCTTCTTTAACATCAAAAGAAAAAATAGATATTCTTATGGTATCATCATGAAAACAATAAAAAGTAAAATAAGTATTGGTTTAATTTTCCTATTTGCTGTTATATTGCTTCTGAGTATACTCGGCATTCTATTTATTAATAAGCTTGCACAAAAATCCAGGGGATCTATCATTGATAATTATTCCTCTGTTGACTATGCAATAAATATGATTAATTCTTTAGAAGATACTTATTTATTCCAGATAAATAATATACAAAGCAAAATTAGTGATAGTATCGCAATACATAATTATTTGAATTCAAAAAATTACTTTGAAAAAAATCTTCTGCTAGAATCAAACAATATTACTGAAAAAAACGAAGCGGAATATGTAAATAGGCTTCAATCGTCTTATAGAAACTATTTAAATAATTATAAGGAGCTTGAAAACAAATCAAAAATAAACGAAAAAAATCTTACGATGTTTAGGGATAATTATATTTCGGTAAAAACTAAAATTATGGATATCTATAAACTTAACATGGATGCCATAAACCGTAATACCAATAATATTCAAACCACAGCTGATAACGTAATAATTTATATGTCAATTGTTGCAGTTGTCAGTATTTTAATTACGTTATTCTTTATCTTTACATTCCCTTCCAAAATAGTTGAGCCTATAAAAGAACTAACTGAAAAGATTAAATCAATAAGTGATAGAAACTATGATCAAAAACTTGATATAAATACAAAAGATGAATTAGGTGAACTTTCAACTGCGTTCAATATTATGGCCGAAAGGTTGAAACTTTATGAAGCAAAACATATAGATCAGCTTTTATTTGAACAGAAGAGGCTTGAAGCTGTTGTACATAGTTTTGAAGATGGTATTCTGTTTATCGATGAAAACCGTAAAATTGTTCTTATAAATGAAACTGTTCTCCAAATAGCCGGGTTGGAACAAAATGCTGCCTTAAATCAATCGGTTATAGCTATTGCCGGGTATAACGATCTTATTAGAGAAATTTATAAAACAGTGCAGTCAAGATCATCTAATGGTATTACAGAATTAAAACCTATAAGAATAGTCAGGAATGGGAAGGAATCCTTCTTCAACGTTGAAGCAGAAGAAATTATAACCTATTCGGAATCGGAAAAGAAAGAAACCTTTATTGGCAATCTCATCCTGTTAAGAAACATTACAAAATTCCAGGAACGGGATACAGCAAAAACAAATTTACTTGCAACTGTTTCACATGAATTGAAAACTCCTTTATCATCAATTAATCTAAGCTTAAGACTGCTTGAAGATAAAAGGCTCGGGGAATTGAACAATGAGCAAAAAGAAGTTCTAAATGCATTAAGACAGCAGAGTAATCGATTATCCAGGGTCATAAATGAACTACTAGATTATTCACAGATAGAAACAGGTAATATTAGATTAAAATTTTCACAGGTAAAACCCGATGAAGTTTTGGATATTGGAATTACCGCTTTAATGATGCAGATATCCGAAAAAGACATTGACCTTAAGACTGAAATTGAGGAGGGACTTCCCGAAATTAAAATTGACCTTGAAAAAGTTGTATTTGTTTTTATAAACATACTGAACAATGCAATCCGGTATTCAAAAAAAGGAGATGAAATTAATATCGCTGTAAGAAAGAATAATAATGAAGTGGAATTTTCTATAAGAGATAATGGTCCCGGAATATCCGAAGAAGACTGTGGAAAATTGTTTCAAAGGTTTACTCAAATAGGTAATAAATCAAAACAAGGCTGGGGACTTGGTCTGGCTATTTCCAAAGAATTTATGCAGGCACAAAACGGAAAGATATGGGTTGAAAGCGAAATCGGTAAAGGAAGCAAATTTGTTTTTTCCCTTCCTGGAATTTAAGTGTATTAACACAGCTCCAAAAATTCCTACCAAATAGCGTAGGTTTCCGGCTATTTTTTCCATTCTAAGCTATCTTTTTTATACCAGGTGACCATTTATCCCTCTTTTTTAAAAAAAGTCGTCAGAATAGATCTTCCATCTATATATAACTCTCTTATCTACATAGGATTCAGTAATACATACCTATACATTGGCATGATTTTTATGCCATATAAATTAGAAATAATTTATAAAAATATTCTGGGGATGTATGAGAAGCAGAAAAAGGATCAAGTATTTGCTATTGGCATGAAAAAAAGATTTAACTAATTTAGAATTACCTAAATATGGCAAAAAACTAAAAGGGGAGATATAATCTTCAAGTATAATTTACCTGCATTTTTTGAATTTTATTAAAATATCCTATGAATAGACTGTTAAAAAAAATAATTCAGTTTTTATCTCTTATTCTTATTCTTTCAATAATATCATGCAGTGATTTAACATTTAACCCGGAGGGAGATAACTATGTAAATGTTCCCCCGCCAATCCTCAATACTGATAACATTGTAATCAATATAGATAATATTCAAAACGATGATACAACTTTAATTACGGGTTATGTAGGATTTAAATATTCACTCAACGTGGATAACAAGCCGGTTAAGAGAGTTATTTTATATATTGATACAACTTTAATCAGCGACTCTTACCTTGGGCAAACTTATTTAGATTCAAAAGAATTTCCCGATGGCAACTATAAACTTAATATGGTTATTACTACGGGCTCAGGAACAGGCAGTCTGGGGGATAAATTCGGATATGAAGGATTTTCTATAACAAAATCATTTCCAATATATATTGAAAACTCCCCTTCTCCCCCATTGAACATTATTTCTGCTGAACCTGACCTGGGAAAATTAAAACTGATATGGGAAAAGTGCAAAATGCGGAGCTTCAAATATTATGAGGTGATAAAAGCAAACTTAAACGCTATAGGAGATACAATTACTGATGTGAACCAAAATTATTTTTATATTGATAATTTCGTAGGGGGAACAGAAAGCTTCCATGTAAACGTAACTACGGCAGCAGGGGTTACATGGGGTATTGCTTTTGTTAAAACCGATTCAATACCTCAAGTCAGCAGAATTACCTATTTAAATAATTATTCAGTCAAAATTGAATGGGACAGTTGCAGGTACTATTCAAATGTTAAATCATATTCAATACAACGATTTTTTAATAATGATCAGAATAGTACGGAAAAAATAGCCGAATTAGCAAATGGTTCTGATAGAAGTTATATTGATGGGCCGCTTCCTTTCGGTGCAGAGACCGAATACTCTATTGTAACCCATCCGGTTCAAGGGTATTTTGATGTAATAAGCAGAAGGAAAGCATTTTATATCGGTACCAAATGGAAATATTCATCAAATATTATTTATTTACCATCCACAAATTCCTTTTTCGGATTCAACAATAATCTTTTAACCAGGATTGATAAGAATAATCTTACTGAACTCGCTGTATCAAACCAGTCAGTCTGGACATATGACATCGCAGCGGATGGTTCAACTGGATATGCTTCAAACCCGGATGCCGGGAATATAAGCGAGTTCTGGGAGATTGATCCAATATCCCTGCAGAAAGGTAAATCATATTATACCGAAAGTTTTATGGGGTATAATTCAGTTCCGATAAATATTTATTACCTGAAGCCTGATAAAGTAATTTACCAGGGTTATACTGAAAAATCGCCGAACAACTTTTACTCGGATAAAATGGTGCTCTTAAATTTATCCTCCGGCGACACTGCCACTCTTGGAAGCAGCGGGATTGAATTCCCGTTCCTTATTCAGCATTCAGATAACGGAAAATACATTGCGGTATATAAAGGTAGCAATCTTAATATTTATAACGTAAGTAACAATAGGTTCCAATTAAATTATTCAACTCCCTCTTCCTTAGATGGAATAAGCGCAAATACCTTCTGCTTTGTTCCTGCAAGTGATAATTTTATTACTACTGAAAACAGGACAATAAGAATAAGAAATTGCTCAAACGGAACAGTCAATAAAGAATTTTCAGTAAAAGATCAATTGACCGGGCCTGTTATTGACCCGGCTACAGGCTATCTGGGAAGTATGGTTTCTAATAGGAATCTTTACAGGATTTATGATCTGCAAACAGGCGAAGTTAAAAAAGAGATACCTGTTCTGGGCTATTCCTTTAAACTTCAGAACTCAATTCTGTTTACAGATGGATATTATTTAAAAATAGAATACTAAAATATAAAAAGAGTATTATGCAAATTGAAAAGCAGATAAAGTATATTAGTTTAGTTCTTCTACTAACTTTCTTTATTCAACCTGCAGCAAACACCCAGACTATATCAATAAGACTTAACAGCGGGATTAATTACTTTAATATGAAAGATCTAAAAGAATTTCAGGGGATGATGAATGACAATTGGTTGAGGACAAAAACAGTGAAGAACTTTCCATCCTATTTTAATTATCAGCTTCAGGCGGTTTATCTTTTCTCCCGGTATACAGGGGGTGGAATTTTTACTGATTATACATCTACAGGCGGAAGATTGGATTATAAAGATTATTCCGGAGAATTAAGAAATGATCAGATTGTTTCAAGGCTTTCTATCGGCGCTCTTTTTGAATATAAGGTATTTGAATTAAATAAGTTTTCAATTGATATGATCGGAAAAGTTTCATATCAAAGTTCAAAATTAAAGCTTGAAAGTCTATTACAGATACAAGGAGATAAACAAACCATAACACGAGAGTTTACCTCGCACGGAATAGGAATTGAGCCGTGTGTTGCTGCAGAGTATGCATATTCACTTTTCCTGATAAGGCTTGAGGCAAGCTATCAGCTTTCATTTTCCGGAATTTATACTTTTAAGGGTTCCAAATTGAATACTGCAAGTGAACCTTTAGGAGATATTAGCCCGGAATGGAATTGCTTTAAATTGGCAGTTACATTTGGTGTTACAATTTAGACTGATGAATTGTTCAATGCTAACATCATTATTAAAAAAACTGTCTGATACTCAGTTAGTAAACAATTTAAGAAATCTGTTCGTGTTGCAGGTTTAGATGATAAAATTCATTAAAGTCCTGAACACTTCGTCAAAAACTCTATACTCTCTACTCCACATCCGGATCAAAATTTTCTATCATCCAGACATCGGAATTAATTTCCCTTAGCGCACATACAATTAACTTTCCGTTTGATGTAATATCAATACCATCAGGATCTGAATTATCGAAAGGTAAAGTATACATTACATTATTTATTCCTGTAGTAACGGATAATCTGAATATATCCGCAGGAGTTTTATCGCAATTAATTGCATAAATCCATTTCCCATCCTTAGACCATTTTAATGGATAAATGTCATCACCTTTATGAATTAATTTCTGAGATGAATCCATAAGAGATATTATCCAAATACCTGATGGTTTTCGATTCCACCAATCTACTGCTAGTGATCGGCTATCTGGAGATATAACAGGATAACTCATCCACCCAATGCTATCATTAGGAACTAGTAATTTTTTCTCTTCTGTAATCGGATTAAACAGATAGAAATTCTGGTTACCTACTTTAGAATAAAATATCTCTAAATCCGATTCCCATGTGCTATACCCTCCTACAATTGTATTTTTAAAAATTCTAAGATCACTCCCATCAGCTAAAACTTTAGCTAAATTAGCACCTGTACTAAAAGCAATTTTTTTTCCGTCGGGACTCCAACTGGGACAATTACAGGGGGAATTTAGAAATGTAATCTGTTTTATTGAATCGCCATTAGTTGTCATTTTAAAAATATTATTGTTGCGAACAAAGACTACCTGATTACCATCCGGGGATATCCTTGGATATTTATTTAAAGAAGTGCCTTCAGTTAATTTTTTAGGTTCAAACAAGTTTTTTGATTCATTATAACTAAATTTCCAAAGATTAGAACGGACATCATATTTTGTAAAACACAAATTTTTGTTATCTCTGGTAATTGAGAATCCATATGCCTGTAAACCGGCTTGAACAGTTTTAGATATTTGGTCTGAAATATTGGAAGCAGATCTTATCTTAATTAAATCCCGGGTTGTTTCATTTGACTGAAGACAATAAATATAATCTCCATTCGGAGACCATATGGGAGAATAAATATTTTTCTTGGTTTCGAAAATCTTTTGTTGATTGGTACCATCTGGTCTTATAGTCCAGATAGTATTTATTAACTTATTATCATCATATGTTAGAAAAACTATTTTGTCTCCTCCCGAAGACCAATCTATATCTACCATCCAATTAAATGATCCTTTTAGAAGTAAGGTTTTTACATGATCACCGGTTTCACGTTTAATAATTAGAATTTGAGAATTTGGTGGCCAAATCCCTGCCAAAAAATTTCCATCAGGCGACCAACAGGCATCATAAACTGGTTGAATTTTTTGAACCTTTCCACCGAGCTTTGGTATTATATAACTTGATTCAGAAAAATTATCTAACTTGCCAGAAAAAAATATTTCATCTCCATTTGGTGACCATCTTAAAGTATATACGCTTATTAAACCTTTAAAAATTTCTATAGCGTCCCCGCCAGAATTATCTTTAATACAAATAACTTTTTTATCTCCTTTATTCATTACATATGCAATAAATTGGCCATTCGGAGAAATTTGAGATAAATCCCAAACCCATCCATCTTCATGAAAAGAGATTGCACCATCAAAAGTTAGTTGTCTGTGTTTTGGCGGTTCGATTGTTTTGGAAGGTTTCAGAAAATAATTTGCTGCGACAAAAATTAAAATAATTGCAAAAACAATAGCAGATATAAAAGTAAGGACCCTTGTTAATTTTCTGTCCCTTGTCCTTATTTTGTTCTTAGTTAGCTCATCATCTTTACTGATTCTCTTCAAATCTGAGAGCACCTCATCAATATGCTGATACCTCGTTCCAGCTTCTTTGTCTAACGCTTTATCTATTATCCTCTGGAAGCCTTCGCTTATTCCGGATTTATATCTTGCTATCGGTTCCGGCTGATCATTTATTATTGAATAAAAAAGTGAAGCCTCATATTCTCCCTTAAACGGATACCTTCCCGTTATCATTTCATAAAGCATTACTCCAACTGACCATATATCTGTCCTCTGATCTACTTTCTCATTCCGTATTTGTTCGGGAGACATATACATTACAGTCCCTAAAGTTGAACCCTCCTTTGTTAACTGTGTCTTCCCTTTAACTTTTGCTAATCCAAAGTCAAGTATCTTCACCTTTCCTTTTTCATCTATAATAATGTTTTCCGGTTTTATATCCCTGTGGATTATTCCTTTACTGTGCGCTTCATTCAGTCCTTCACAAATTTGAATTGTAATGCCGGTAATTTTCTCAATTGTTAGTTCATCACTATTTATTAATTCCCTAAGTGTTTTCCCCACAATATATTCCATTGCAATGAAGCTTCTCCTGTCCCCTTGAGAATCTTCATGAACACCAACATCATAAATTGTAACTATATTAGGATGGCTTAATGAACCTGCTGCCTGTGCTTCTCTCTTAAATCTGTTATTAATATCAGGATCATTGGTTACATCGGCAGGTAAAAACTTAAGAACAGCTTTCCGGTTTATATTTACATCATCGGCTAGATAGAGTACTCCCATTCCGCCTTCGCTAAGTTTTTTTATTATTTTATAATGAGATATTAACCTACCAATCATAAAATTTCATAGAAAATTATTAATGGTGTAAATAAACAACTTCTATTATGCTGAATATGTATGTATACTTTAAAGGAATCAATAAACCGAAAAATCCTCCATCTAATCTGAATAGCCTTAGAATGGATTTACAGGAAGGTTTTTTTATTGTTTTTATTATACAAATAATTTTTGATTTTACAAAGATTATAAGTTTCCCTTATTTTCCCGTCTTTTATATAAATTAAAGATATGCCTGGAATATCGGCTTTTGAAATTAAACTTTGTAATTCTTCAGCCCTTTGAGAAAAGAGTAATGAGTTTAATATTATTATCATTGACAGAAATAAAAACAACCGCATTGTTACTCCATTATATTTTAGAGTGTAACAATATTTAACTACTTCATGGATCTTAAATTAGACCACTTAAATCTCAATTTCGTTGGCATCCTTACCAAAAATCATCGGGATTATTTAAGTTCTTTAAAATAAAAAAGCCCGATTTTAACTAAAAATCGAGCTTTCTAAGAGCTGGCGGACGGATTTGAACCGCCGACCGGCTGATTACAAATCAGCTGCTCTACCAGCTGAGCTACGCCAGCATTCTTTTATCTGAGGTTCAAAACTAATATTATTTCTCATCCTTTTCAAGCAGACTTCTATTCTTCCTCCGGCTTTTCATAAAAATTATTTTGCTTTGAGAATACTTTGAACTGCACCATCTTTTGCCTTATCTTCTTTATTAATTCAAAGCTTAGACTCTCATATTCAAAATTTTCACCAATATTTAGAATTTTACCTGTTCTGTACGAAATAAAGCCCGCTATCGTATTATATTCTTCCGATTCCGGAAGTTCTATACTAAATGTTTCATTAAAATCATCTATGCTCATAGAGCCCAAAATATTATATTTGCCGTCAGGCATTTTAAGATACTCCGAAGATTGTATATTTGCATCCGAAAATTCCCCCACTATCTCCTCAATTATATCCTCCATTGATATTACTCCTTCCGTACCTCCGTACTCGTCTGTAACTATTGCCAGGCGCTCTCCCCTTTTCTGCATCTCTTTTAATATTTCCGATATCAATTTCTTATCAGGTACAAAATAAATAGGGCCTATTAATGATCTTAAATCAATTTCCCTGTTTTCAATAAAATATTTCATAATATTTTTGATGCGAAGAACCCCTAAAATATTGTCAATTGTATTTTCATAAACGGGGATTAAGGAATGACCGGTATTCAAAATTACTTCTTTTATTTTGATTATATCTTCTGTCACTTCGATCGCTACCATATCCGTCCTTGGAACCATAACTTCGTATGCACGAAGATCATTGAACTCAAAAACATTCTCGATTATTTCTTTTTCAGTCGCATCAATAGCCCCGGTTTTTACTCCCTCCGAAATTATTATTCTAATCTCATCTTCAGATAACCTTGTTTGTGAAAAACTCGTCTTTTCACTAAAGAGAGAAAGAATAATATTCGAGATCTTTGAGATAAACCGGGTAGGATACTTGAATAACCCGGTTAATAATATCAAACTTTTTACACTCCCTTTTGCTATTGTTTCCGCATATTTAAACCCGATTGCTTTCGGAATTAAAGTAACACAAATAAGTGTTATTAATGAGAAGATCGCTGCGGTTATTAAACATGAAATAAAAAAAACATGCTTTGAAATAAAATAAATATTTATTCCTCTTAAAACTGCTTCCAGGGAACTATAAATCAAATGAAATCCAATTAAAACCGATAAGAAAAGAGAGATTGCTGTTATCAACTGAATTGTTCCGAAAAAGGAGTCCGAATTTTTTTGAATTGTTTCAAAATCAGCCGCAGATCTATCCTTTTTTTCTTTTAATTCTTCAATTTTATTTGCTCCAAAGGACGCAATCGAAACTTCTGCCGCAGAAAGGAAACTGGCAATAAAAATAAAAATGATAAGAGAAATTATTTCTAAAGTAATTAAATCCATTAAAATGCGAGTTCGAATTCTTTTTTTTAATATGCTAAAGCAAAATAATAATTTTATTGATGCTATTCATATTAGAGCGGATTTATTTTGTTCTTCTGAAATTGAATGTAACGCGAAACTCCGTTTCGCAAAACCTATTTACAGATAACCCTATCACATAAAACATGTCATCCGTTTTTTCGAAATGGAACTTTTAATCAGATTATCCTCTTAAGTGAATATATACCTTTTATTTAGAGATAATATCTTAACAATCTAGAAATGTCACAATGATAAAGATCCTTCATACCAATTTTATCGGGATCCTTCAGAATGGCAGAAAACAAATTTTAGATAGCCCCTTAATGATATTCACACAGCTTTCTTAATAACGTAGCTCCACTTTATCAATTTTATTCTGCTGCTGAAAGTTTATTTTGATTAGATAAATTTGATTCCGCTTCTCGGCTGTCCAGCCTTTATTTAATTTCTTATTATTTAACAAAATCATTTGAGGTGAAGTAGGACATATTATCTCTGTAATATTTTCATGATTCTTAAATCCCCTTAGATTAAATGCCATAACTTTACTTTTCCCGTCATACATAAAATTCTGTAGTATTGAATTCGTACTCTTTAAATATGGATCTTCAACTTTACCTAAAGTTAATTCAATATTATGAATTCCACGTAATTGTTCCGGAATGACCAAAGAATAAAATTTCTTACCGTTGAATTTTATGCTATTTATATATTCTCCTTCTCCGTTAGTAAGTACCGCCAGATCTTCTCCATCTGCAAAAAGATCATATGTGCATTCATTTAAATTTTTATTCTCATCGGTGTTATCCAAAAATGGGTTGAAGCTGATATTCCAGCTATTTTCATTTATTCCGTATAAATGATATAAGCAGTACAAATACCATCCTGCTGCCCACATAAACTGCGGCTTATCAATTTTGCCGTACACTTTAGGATCATTATAATTGCCGTTCCTTACTTCATACATTGCCGGCTGACCATTCGGACCATTAAGTATCCCGTTAATAGTCATTACTTTTTTTATGAAATCAAAGGCTTCTTTTTTCTTACCGTTTTTCATTAAATCCAATGCATACCAGGCATTTCCATGAAACCAGATACCGCCATTCAAATAGAGAAACTTATCCCCGGCTTCATTTCCATGAAAATTCAAATAATCAATGAGATTTTTGAAATCCATGGGAAATACAGTATAAATTCCAAGCTTCGGATCCAGCAGTTTTTGTTTTGCTGTATTTGTCAGCTCTTGACTTTTTTTACTATTCAACAGATTAAAATTTGGCGCAAGAAGCGACCCGATATAATAATGGGGATCCAGTTTACCTGGCTCATAATAATTCATTAGATAATTATCTTTCCATAGTTCTTCGTTTAAATGTTTTTCCATTTCATCAGCCATATCCTCATAGCTTTTAAGTTTATCCTGATTTGCATTTAGTACGACAGACATATAAATATAATCTCTGATTGCTTTTACAGCTAGGATTGTCATATAAGCTCTTGGACCGTATAGATGCCCTATATCCCACCAATCAGGCCTGTAAGCCCACATTAGATTATCTTTTTTGTTTATTAAGGTCTGCTCCAGACTCTTTGTTATATACGGATAAATTTTCCCGATAAGTGAAGTATCTAATGAATGTTTAAGATAACTCGATGAAGTAATAATAAACCAGAAGTTATTCCAGTTGTCCGGATCAGCATATTCGGTAACAAAGGCACTGTCTTTCCAATAATAAGCATGAGGTATAATATTGTTTTTATCTGCATGACTGACTATAAATTCAAGGTCCTGCTTTACTTTGGGCAAATCAAAATTTACCGCTGCAAGATCTGTTAATAAAACATCATGAGTAAAATAGAAATTATATTCCGCAGGGCATGGCATCGGCTCGATTTTTCCGTCAATATAATGCTGATTAACAGCAAGAATACCTTTTGCCCATTTGAATGTATGATCAATTGCATTATCACCGGTTTTGAATTTAGTTTTATTGATCTCATTGTTTACATATTCCTCATAGGCTTTAGTTTCAAGCTTATAGTTTTTCAGAAGATAATTGACCATCCCCTTACCTTCATTTTGCCCGCAGGAACCGATTATCTGGACAATATGCATCTTCTCTCCTGGTTCCAGTCTTTTTTTATACAGATAGCGGACTGCCGGAATATCTTTATTAGTTTCAGATATTAAATTGTTCGTTAAATCATTAGCTGAACTTTTCCACCAATCATTTTTAATTACCGGAATTGAATCCAGTATGCTTTCTCCACTGAACTTTACCGGCATTTCCTCGGCATTTACAGCAAATATTTGTGCATCCTTCGTTTCCACATCATTGTAATAAGTAAAAATTGCATCCCCCTTTTCAGAATATTCTGTCCGGGCCTTATCCTTGATTTTATAAGTGTGACTTGTTTTTAAGGATGTTTCAAGATCAGTAAAGAATTGAAATGTATCCGGCTTATTTCCGGTATTTTCAATCAGGTAAGTAATAATCATTGCTGGTTTACTATTTGAAAATTCATATTTAATAATTATAGAAGCATCATTTTCTTTCTTATTAAAGACAACTTTGTATGGGGTCAGATCAAACTGAAAATGTTTTAAGTTCAGCCATTCAAATGGTGCTCTACCGATTTTTAATCCCAATGCTTCAATAAATGAAGAATCCCGTTTCCAGTAATCATTGCTTAAGTCGATACTGTTGGCAGCGGGATAATAAAAGCTGATTCTCTGTAGTGAAGGCGAATTATGATGAAGTTCAATTCCCATATAATGATTGCCGACTTCCACCTGAGCATCGCCATTGTAATGCACTGCCAAAGAATCCTTTTCCAGCTGAAAAGGATAAATTGTGGAAGTGAATATAAATAGTAATATTAATGCGAATATAGCATGTTTAAATAGAGAGATGATTATCATATTATAAAGCCAATAAATTTTAATTTCATAACGCCCACAGGCATGAAATATTATTAACACATAATGCCTTATAGAACAAAAAAACACCGTAGGTGTGACATATTTTATAGTGACAAAAAAAATTGACATACCTGAATAATTTAATTTCATAACGCCATCAGGCGTGAAATATTATTAACACATGATGCCTAATAGAACAAAAAAACACCGTAGGTGTGACATATTTTATAGTGACAAAAAAAATTGACATACCTGAATAATTTAATTTCATAACGCCGTCAGGCGTGAAATATTATTAACACATGATGCCTAATAGAACAAAAAACACCGTAGGTGTGACATATTATCAAAGTTGTTTGTCATATTATAACCTAATTTTTGAACACATAGGTGTGACATTATTCGAGAAAACATAAAATATCAATAATATTCGAACCCCGAAGGGAAACATTTTAAGTCTTTCATCAAGCTAAATATTGATTAAGACAAAAATAATCTATCTCTTTTTTCTTTTTCACACCTGTTATTTTCATTCCGGTATATATCTTCTCATCCGGAAGGATTATGAATCCATTATCTTTGAAAGTGAAATCCGGATTCTGAAGGTAAACAAAAAATGCCGGTTTATTTGCGGTTATCTCCGCTGCATAATATTCTTTTTTATTCCTGAGCTTAATATTTATTTTGGCATCGGGAAGCTTTAAATGCTTCCATTCTTTTTCCGAATAAAAATTCCTCTGCAGCAGTTCTCCGTCTTCACTGTAGAGCGATGAAAGTATAATCCCTTCACCTTTTTTAATAAAATCTGGGATAGCCAGAGAGATAACCTCTTTCTTACTATATTCTTTTAAGGTTAACTTTTTATTTATAATAAATTCCACTTTCCCTTTCGGCAGATAAATATTATGCAGATCTATCCAGCCGGAAAACCTTTTCCTATCATTATTGAATATTGCGACTTCGAGGCTTTCATTCTTTTTGTTAAGAAAAACCACCTGGTTTTGGAAAGTCTTTTTGACAATATAATATGAAAGTTTAGGGGAAATGTTTGAATCAATTAGAGACCAGCTTGTTACGGGCCATGTATCATTCAGCTGCCAGATTATACTCCCGTTTGTGTGTGGCTGGCTGTAACGCCAGTGCTCCAGACACTGTTTTAAAGCCAAAGCCTGGTTTAGTTGTGTTAAATAAATAAAATCTTTCCACTCTGTTTTCACCGGGAGATGAGAATATAGAAATTTTATTAATCTTTCATTCCCTTCTATTTGTTTATTATGGAATTCAAATGAATAGCCCTGAATATGCCTTTCATTCTCCGGGATAACTTCTTCTATTGTGTTCTGATTTGCCGGAGACTGGAATCCAAATTCTGTTACGAATAAACTCCGGTCATTCTTAACTACGCTGTAATCTTTCCACGAACTCCATAGCTCCCATTGATGTCTGTTGCCGCTATTTTCAGAATCTGGGTCTTCATCGTTACCGAATGGAGAAGACTGCCAATACGCCCGGTTCGGATCGATTTCATTCACTGCATTAGGTATTAATTCATGAAATATTTTATAGCCAGGCATTTCTGTAAATGACCTGTTGAATGACCTATACCAGATCCATTCATTTTCGTTATTGCCGCACCATATTGCGATGGAAGGATGATGCTGCAGCCGGTAAACATTATATTTAATTTCTTCTTCAACGTTTTTCAGAAATTCTTCATATTCAGGATAAGGTGCACAAGCGAACATAAAGTCCTGCCAGACAAGCAGTCCGAATTCATCGCATATTTCATAGAATCGATCATCTTCATATATTCCACCTCCCCAGTCACGGATAATATTCATATTACCTTCCCTCGCAAGCGATAACAGCGAACGGTATTTATCTTCACTTACTTCTGGTAAAAAGCAGCCCCCGGGTATCCAGTTTGCTCCTCTTAAGAAAACCGGAAAATTATTTATTGAAAACTTAAATGCAGGTTTATCTTTATCGGATAAAATCAATTTAATTGTTCTAATGCCTATTTTCTTTGTGATTACATCAAGTATCTTTTCACTTTCTATTAATTTTACGGAAAGTTCATACAGGCTTTGTTTACCCAGACCATTTGGCCACCATAATTCAGGATTGTCTATCTCAAACTGGTTTTTAAAATTCTTTGTATTATCCCCTGTCATTTCAAATTCAAAAGTCTGTGTCTCATTCTTTAGTTCTATTTTAATTTTTTGTGCCGGATTCAAAGTTTGACTTGTGTTCACCTTAATTTCAATATTTGCTTTTCTGTTCTCGATAAATAAAGTGCTGAATGTAAAATTTTCGAGGAACGTACTCTCCCTTTGAATTAAATATACTGGCCGCCATAAACCCATAACAGCAAATTTTGGTCCCCAATCCCAGCCGAAAGAATATTGTGCTTTCCTTATAAATACTCTTTCAGAGTTTAATGCCGCAGATAAGCTGCCGTACCTGCTTTCCAATTCCTTTGCATAATTAATCGGGGAAGTGAAAACCAATTCAAGTTTGTTTCTTTTCTTTTTTAATAACGATGAAATTTCAAATTCATATTTAAGAAACATATTGCTCACTGTCCCTATTTCTTTTCCGTTCAAAATTATTGAGGCGGCTGTATCGATACCTTCAAATACTATATAAACAGGTTTATCTTTATCAAAATCTTTAGGGGTGTTAAAAACTGCTGCATAATTCCAATCAGTTTCTCCTATCCACTGAAGCTTTAATTCATTATCCGAGTAAAATGGGTCAGGAATCAAATTAAGTCTCAATAAATCAGTTAGAACTGTTCCGGGAACTTTAGCCTCCCGCCATTCATTAGTCTTTATTTTCTTCAAAACTGATTTTTCCTGAAAGGAATTTTTTTCATTAATTCTGAATTTCCATCCTTCGTCTAATATAAATTTCTTATTCATGTTTTTTAAGGGTTTTATTTTAAATTTGTTAGAAGTTCATTAAGATTTACTTTCGCAAAGCTGCATGCATAATCTGACATAGCATAAGGAATAATAAGCTCGCCGTTATTTACAATCCCGCCGCAGCTGTAGACTACATTGGGTACGTATCCTTCACGCTCATTTTTATCAGGACTAATTAAGGGTTTATTTAAACTTCCGATTAATACCGAAGGATTTTCTTTATCAAAGAGATAAGCACTGATGGTGTATTTTCTCATTGCACCAACACTGTGGCTTATTACCAGCCAGCCTTCTTCAGTTTCAACCGGTGAACCGCAGTTGCCTAGCTGAACAAATTCATGCGGATATTTTGGCTCAACAATCCGCTCTTTCTTATCCCATGTATATAAATTTTCAGAATACATTAAATAAATATTTTCATTATCCTGCCGGCTCAGCATAGCATATTTACCGTTTATTTTTTTAGGGAAAAGAGCCATACCTTTATTCCTAACTTCAGTTCCGTTCAAAGAGTTCACTTTAAAATGAAGAAAATCCTTGGTCTCAAGAATTTGAGGGTGGATCATTTTTCCGTCATATGCCGTATAGGTTGCATAATATGTTCGCGAATAATCTTCGTTAAAAAACTCTACAAAACGTGCATCCTCAATTCCGTTAACTTCAAATGGAGAATATGGAAATATTATTCTTTCTGATAAAGGTACATCTTTTGAATATTCTATTTCATAAATTAAATTATCATCTGTGCTAAAATAATCATTTATCTTTTGCGCATTTGTAACATACTTCATTCTGTCATCTAATTTTATCTTATTTTTTTCAGCAATAATGCCTGATGTAAAGATAATGGAGGAAATATGTCCTTCACCGGTTGCCCTAAGGCTTAATATAAATCTTTTATCATTTCCCGGTAAATTAGTTTGATCCGGATGCAGAACCATTGACGGGTTGAATAAAGCAGCAGACTCCGGTGAATATTCCATCGTAAAATAAGAACCAATTAATAATTTCTGATTTTGATTTAAGGAACTCCTTTTATCAATAAAAGGTTGAATTTGTTCATACCTGTTCAGATAAAACTTATCCAAATTCCTATGACGATTGCTAAATTCCTCCATTATAGTCCCCAATTCATTTTCCAATTCATCTTTAGAAAGTGATAGAATTCTGCTTATAATTTTCTTAATTCGTTGATCATCTCCGGGACTGAAAGCCCTTAAAAGGACTCTGTTTTTATCCGGATAAATTATAGTTTTAGTTCTTTTTATTTTCATTTTGTCAAAATCTGCGAAAATCTGTGAAATCTGCGTCTGAAATCTGCATCTCATTTCAGTAAAATTAATTTTTTACTTTGCATAAACGTACCTGCCTGCAATTTATAGAAATATATACCGCTGGTAACTATTTGATTATTATCGTTTTTTCCGTCCCATTTGATATAATTATAACCCGGATTTTCTTCTCTATTAACAAGAGTTCTAACTAACTTTCCTAAGATATTATAAATTCTTAGTATCACAATACCTGTTTTATTAACCTGATAATTGATCGTAGTACTGAGGTTAAACGGATTCGGATAATTTTGAAATAAATAATTATTTGAGGGAATTGTGCTTTTTTCATCATTTATTACTGAAGCAGGATTTCCAAAAAGATTTTGTATTTCATCTCTCGATAAAGCATAATCATATATTCGGATATCATCCAATATCCCGTTAAAATTATAATTGATATTACCGGGAAGCACCTGTCCAATCATTAAATCAATGTTAGTCTGCATAATTAAACCTGAGAATTCTATAAAAGCATCAAGCTTCCCATTTAAATAAATTTCCATATCCGAACCATTATATGTTACTGCTGCATTATACATAGTACCTGTAGAAAGCCCGGTTTCGGAATCCAGGTCTTTAATACCGGCATCGGTTTTTATTGTCCACCTTATTTTTTTATTTGTAATAGAAACTTTCCAGCGGTTCTCCCAGTTGCCGTGGGATATGGGGTACTCTTCCCTATCGTAAAAAGCTTTTATACTAATCCAGAAATCAACTGTTATGCTTTTTTGAAAATTTAAAGCTGGACTGTTTGTTACCTCTATATAATCATTTATTCCGTCAAAAGAATATGCACTGTTAAGGGCGCCGTTTCTGTCCGGAACAAGCTGTGCCTGGAAAACAGTACCGTTATTTTGATTGCCGCTAATATCATTCGCATTCCCGTTGAAAGGATAATATGCAATGAGACTGCCAATTTGATTTTTAAGAGAATCCCGCACCTCAATCGTTATGCTGTCTTCTGCAATTCCCCCTTTACCATCATCTACCAAACAGAATAATTTATAGTCTCCTTCACTACCGGGAGAGAGCCATTTAACTTCATTCCCGTTGCCGCTAAAAATTCCTGCATTGGCACTCCATGAATATGATAATTCATCACCGTCCGGATCCGAAGCAATACATTTTAAATCGGTGGATTCGCTCAGATAAAGCTTCCGCGGATTTACTAATAATTCATCTATTTGAGGTAAAGAATTAATGTATTTTACGACTTCAATATTGATACTTTCTGCTGCTTCCGAACCTTTCCCGTCATTAACTATGCATTTGACAGTATAAGTACCCGCTGTATTAGGTGCTGTCCAGGTGACTACCGGACCGTTCACTTTTATCGTTCCTTTATCTGCAATCCAGGTATAATTTAAAAGGTTATCCTCTTTATCAGAAGCAGTACAATAGATCTTTGTGCTGTCATTGAACTGAAGAAGGCTATTTTTTGCGGATAAAGATTTAATTCTAGGGGGATAATTATCAATAATTTTTCCTGAATTATAGTCTATCGGTATCCCATTGACCAATGTTGTATTTAATTCATATGTAATATTCCCCCCTGAAGGAACAAGTACGAGTAAAACGGCAGAATTTGCCGGAATATTAATGCCCGTTTGTCCACTTACACCATTCGCTAGAAAAGTATTGGTAACGGCATCATAAAGATCTTTGCTATCACCTCCTGCATCGACTGTTACCATTTTATCCTGATCATATGGATTAAAATATAAATAAGAAGGATATGCCTCATTGTGAAAATAATCGGTTTTAAGAAGATCCAGCCTCAATATTTTACTGATGTTTATAGTATCAATTATTCCGCCTAAAATTCCCGCATGAGATGAACTGTAAAGTGTTAAGTTTGTTTTCCCCCATCCTCCGCTGATTGCATCTCCGGTGGCATAAGGGCTTACCGAACCGGTCTCTTTTCTCATAGCTTCATGAGCAATATAAGAATTTGGATCATACTGATGTGCCCACTCTTCACTATCCTGATGATTATCTTGAAGATAATCCGGATAGAATAATCTTGCCGCATTAGCAGCATTTAATACCCACTTCCCTATTGCTCTTGCGAACCGGTCGTCATATCTAACTAAAGGAACTAACGCCCCTATTTGTTCGAATACATTCATACTAAAAGCATAGTCATTACTCGAATTTTCCCCGATTAAACCGCTGACATCGTACCCGCCCCAATTCCCTATAATTGCACCCCAGCTTCTTAATGGTCCTTTATCGAAGCACCAGTTTATCATTTTCTCGATATTATAATTAGTTCCCAGCTCTGCGTTCAT
Source organism: uncultured Ignavibacteriales bacterium (assembly GCA_963848195.1). Classification (GTDB taxonomy): domain Bacteria; phylum Bacteroidota; class Ignavibacteria; order Ignavibacteriales; family Ignavibacteriaceae; genus CAVQBP01. The sequence continues at coordinate 838,884 of CAWKCY010000009.1, forward strand.
TCTTGCTGCAATGTAAACACCGTATGGGAGCTGGAGTTCATAGGAAGGATTCGAAGTTTGATTATTTAGGAATTCCATACCTTGCTCTGCACTTATTCGATATTCTTTATTACCGGTTTTTTTATATGCATTATATAATATCCAGGCGATAGCACCGGCAGCTTCCGGCTCTTTTACCCCGTCATCATTAGGTTTCATATTTATAAGATCAAAGGCTCTATGATTCATATAAGGTATGCTCCAGGGAGTAGTATTCCCTCCCATTGCCTTTACCGCTTCTAGCCATCTATCTGCAATTTCAGTAAACTGATTATTAAAATCTCCGGTTCCGGGATACATGCTATATAACTGATAGAAAAACACATTCGGCATGGTTTCATACCACCAGTCATCCCCGGTAGAAGCATCCGGATGATTCAGATAAATATTTTCCCCATTATTTTTATTAAACCATTCTTCAGCCATTAAAACGAAGTTATTTCCGTCCTGGTTTGATTTATCTATTCCTATAAGGCTGGCTCCAATTAATGCAGGAAGACAGTTAACACCTTCTGCTGAAAACGGAGCTGTAGTCCCTACTACTGTATGCAATCCAAAGCTGTTGTGTGAAGGATAATTAATTGTATTATTATTAATCCATATTAAAGGAAGATATTGCCCCGTTAGATTAAAATTAAATACAAGTGAATCATAACCCATTGCGGTTTTTTTCCAGTCCCGCATTTTATAAGGAGAGGGTATATTCGGCATTTGTTCAACTCTGCCGATATTTATTTGCTGGGAATAAGCTGCTTCTATTAAAATAAAAAAGATAAATAAGATATTTTTTAATATTGATTTCATAGTAAATTGCCCCAACATTTATGTCTGGGAAATATTATCAAAACTCATCATAAGCTTCAGCCGCATCTGTGTTTTCTCATATTGCTAAAGCCATCTTATTTTCTATTCACTTATCATTTGACTGAAAAGCCTGTGTGAAAAAGTAAATTGCCCCGGCATTTATGTCGGGGGACATATAAGAAATAAAACAAATCACGGCTTTTTAGCTAAAGCCTTCTTTTCTACAATTTAAATACGGTGACTAAAAAGTAATTTTTCAATTTAAAATCTGTGTAAATCATAATAATCTGCGTCATCAGCGTTCTATTATCTTTCGTAAAAATCTAATAGCATTTCTTTCGATACCGGGTTTTCTTCTAGTGCTTCCAAAGTAAGCAAAGCTTCAATTGTTGATTCTGCACCGGAGTTCTTATTTATATTTGTACTATCCTTTATACCATCAAAACAACGCCCTGTTTGAGGATCATACATTTGCACTCTGGCCGCATTATCTCCGAATAACCATCCGGCAATACTAACTCCGGTTTTCAGAAATTTTTTATCGCCGGTAATTTGAAATGCCCTAATGCAGGCAAATACATCAGGACGAATACCGTATGCAATTTGTGCAAACTTTTCAACATCCGTTAGTTTGTTTTCCCCGTTTACCGCTTCTACTTTGAAAGCCGATAAATAATTTTCTTTTAATAAAAACGGGTAAAAATATTTTACTTCTTTTATTCCGCCTGAAATAAAATCATTTCGATTTAGAATCTTCCCTGCATATAATAAGGAAGCCGCCTGACTGTTCCCCCATGCATGCCATGTATTCTGCCAGCTTAAAAATGCTGAATAAGGAGCTGCGGAAGAATCCCCTTTCTGCATCTGCAAAATCCCTTCTCCCAGAAGAATTATATATCTTAATACCCCGGGTTCTTTCTTTATCTGGTAATAGTAAGTCAGCCCTTCAAGTAAAATTGCACTTTGATCTGCAGCAGTTCCATAGGGAAGCCATTCAGGGAATTTTAAATCGCCGTAACTAACATATTTCTTTGAACTATCTCCATCCAGCCATCCGTCCATCGCACTTACAGCTTTATCTAATGATACTTCTATTTTTTTGGATAGATCTGCATTACTACCCTTAAAAAAAGTATATGCTTTTGATAATGTTAATATAGCTCTCCATGACCACCAGTTTGCCTCAGCAACACTTGTCTTGAACGTTTTATTGATTGAATGATCCGGCCAGATAAAATTATAATAGAACCCGTTTTCCGCCTGCATATATAAAAGAAAATTTATAAGGTGTTCAGCTTTATTTAAAGAACCGGTATCAGAAGTTAAATTATAATATTTCATATAGAATATTGCTGCACGTGCAGCATCATCAACACAGGCAATTCCCTCATCTTCATCGCCTATCCATTTATAATCAGGATAGTTGCTGTAGATATGTATAATCCCCATCTCTTTGCCGGCAATTTTTATTTTTTCGTACAAGAAATCCAGGTGGGAAGTATTTATCAACTTATTATCCGGAGATTTATCTCCCGCCCACGAACAACTAAAAAAGGAAATAAGAAAAAGAAGCATGCAGATGCCGGGTAAAAGATATAATTTAAGTTTCAATGACTCATTCCCCTATTTACAAACAGATAAAAGATAATCGATAGTTGTAGTAGCTAAACAGATATTACTGTCTGCACCGGAGTAATATATTTTAACTTCATTGTTTTCTATTATCCAACCGTTGGTGAAAACAACATTCCCAACATCCCCTGTCCTCTCATACTCCATTTCCGGAGCTAAGATTGGTTCCTTACTCTTTCCTTTAATGACCCACGGTTTTTCATAATCCAAAAGCATTACACCAAGTTTGTATATTGCTCCGATTCCAAAACTCCTTACACCATGGTATAGAACTAGCCACCCATCTTTTGTTTTAGACGGCGGCGTAGATATGCCAATCTTATCACTTTCCCATGAGCCTGGAATAGATTCCGAAAGAATTTCGTAATTACCCCAATGAATTAAATCGGGGCTCCGGCTTATCCAGATGTCTCTTCTCGCCTCAGCAGATGGTCTGTCAATTTTCCAATAATAATTATTTATTTTTTCCGGGAATAATGCACAATCTTTATTTGAAGGTTCGCTTATCGGATGAAGCATCTTATAATTTTTAAAATCTTCGGTTTCCGCTATTATAACTAAAGGCATATATTTCGAATATCCTGTGTAGGTCAAATAATACTTCCCGTTTATTCTTGTAACCCTTGCATCTTCAATCCCCCATTCAACATACTTATAATAATCTTCATGATCCTCCGGTGTTAAACATGTTTTATTGTCCACCTTAAAAGAAATCCCGTCACTCCCTGATGCTAAAACAAATGAAGACCTTCCGGAAGGCATTTCTACTCTGCATAATAAAAGATATCGTCCGTCTATTTTTACTGCTCCGGGATTAAATATACTGTTTACTTTAAATGGAACATCTTCTTTTACTAAAATTGGATTATTCTTGTATCTATGTATTCCCATTTTTTAACCTGGATTTTATTGTTTATAAATATTTACTCTTTCAAACCTGTGGATGCCATGCTTTGTATAAAATATTTCTGGAAGAATGCATACGCAACAATTACAGGGACTGCCAGTAAAGTGGCCGCTGCTAGTTTAACTCCAAGCTGCGATTCCGCTCTACCTCCTACTGCAAATAATGTAACTAACTGCGGCAAAGTCATTAATTTGTCATCTCGAATTACTATTATGGGCCAAAGTACTTCATTCCAGGAAGTCATAAATGTTATAATTCCAACTGTTATAATAGCAGGTAACGCATTTGGCCATAAAATTCTAAACAATATTGTAAACTCATTACATCCGTCAATTCTTGCCGCATCTATAAGATCTCTGGGAATGGTCTTAAAATATTGATTAAACATTATTATTGATAATCCGCTTAAAAAATACGGGACAATCAGTGCATAATACGAATCAACCCAATTAAATTTTACCATTAATATATATTGCGGGATTAATGTAATCTGGAATGGCAGCGTCATTGTGAAAATTATTATATAGAAAAGAAGATTTTTCCCTTTGAATTCGAGATGTGATAATGCATATCCTACCATTGAACCAAATGTAATTACGCCTAATGTAATCGTAAGTGAAACAAACAAGCTGTTGAACAAAGACCTCGCTATAGGTATCTTACTGAAAACTTGTGAATAACTATTTAAAGAAACCGATTCCGGTAAAAAAGTTAAACTTCCAATCGAAGTTTGAGGCGCTACCGATGCTGCCAGCATCCACCAGAATGGATATATAAAAACAATCGCACCAACTATCAAAATTATATATGTAAAAAACTTTTTCAAAAAATTGTTAATCGTTAATTGTTAACTGAAGTTACACAAATATTGTCATTCTGAACGGAACGAAGTGGAGTGAAGAATCTCATTGTTTAAATTTTGCTTATTTTAATATATTTCTATTAACTTTTATTATAAAATATTCATCTTGCGTAACTTCAGTTATTAATGTTAATTGCCCTTATCTGGTTTCTTTCTCAATATATCTCCTTTGAATAAAAATCACTAGTAAAATTATCCCGGCAAAGAAAAACCCTAATGTTGAGGCATAACCCATGTGGTAATAAAAAAATCCTTGCTTGTATATATAAAGCACCGCAGATAAAGTACTATTCAACGGTCCGCCGCCTGTCATTACATATGGCTCAATAAACAAAGAAAAGCCTCCGATTGTTGATAAAATTATCACCATAAACATGGTTGGATTTATCATTGGCATGGTTATATATCTGAACTTTTGCCAGCTGGATGCTCCTTCAAGCTCTGCTGATTCATATAAATATTCCGGAACTGTTTGCAGGCCCGCTAAAAATAATACTATATACAGACCTACATTTTTCCATGTCGCCATTATAGCAATAGAAGGCATTGCTATTTTAGGATCAGTTAGCCATCCTATTTTATCAAACCCAATACTTATAAGCATTCTGTTCAATAAACCGCTTTCATAGCCATAAAGTTGCTGCCATAAAATAGCTACAACAACTCCTGATACTACTACAGGAAGAAAATATGCTGCTCTGAAGAAACCTATAAATCTTAATTTTTTACTCAACAAAACAGCAAAAAAAAGTGCGATGATAATTTGAAGTGGAATATGGATAATCAGGAATATTGAAGTGTTTAATATAGATTGTAAAAATAAATGATCATGAATCAATCTGTAAAAATTCTGTGCTCCCACAAATTCCATCGGTGCAATAATATTCCATTTATTGAACATAAGAAAAAAGGAAAATAAAACCGGGAATGAAATAAACACCAGGAAATGGATTACATACGGTGCTATAAATAAATATGGTATTACTTTTTTATTCATTTTTTTTATACTATTATTCTATCCACTACCCCCTCCTTTATAACTGTCCCGATTCTAGCAGGAATCCACCCCCTCTCCTTTATAAGGAGAGGGGGCCGGGGGGTGAGGTTATAATTTACTACTACTGTTGAAGCAAAATCAAATTCACATTCTCAGCCGCATCCTTCACTGCTTCTTTAGGCGATTTCTTTCCATAAACAACACACTCTTCAAACTGCTGCGAAATTGCATCCAATACTTCCTTCAATACCGGGCTATTATCCGGCCCTTTTACATATTTTGCCTGGACTGCAAAAGGACGCATTTGTGGATTATCATTAAAATAATTAGAGAATTCTTTATCTGTAATTAAGTCTTTTCGTCTGGGAATTTGATTTGTCATCTTCAATAATTCAAAATCTCCCTCCTTATTGATCATCGTTTTGAGAAACTGCCAAGCGAGGATTTTATTCTTACATGTATTAAATATTACTATGTTTTTTGTATCTCCATACGTGTATATATTACCGGTATGATCATCAGGGACCGGTAAAGTTGAATAACTATATTTAAATCCTTCAGGTTTGAATTTATTTGCATGAATAATTTCCCACGGACCTGTAAACCTTGTCGCTATATCACTTGATAAAAAAGGATCCTGTCTTGCTGAAAGTCTTTCTCGCGGAAAATATTTATTGTCAAATAAAGTTTTTAAAAAACTAAAAGTTTCAACTGCATACTTGTTATCAAAAACTGCTTTATTATTTTGAACTAGATGTCCGCCATTTGAAGCGGCAAGATAAAGAGGATAAAAATCAAACAGCCTTTGCCACCATGTAACTTCAACTTCAATATAACCTATCCATTTATTTACATATCCGTTTTGAATATTATTTTCTTTTATCTTTTCTGCTGCTTTTAAATATCCGGAATAAGTAGTAGGGGGATTTTTATACCCGATATTCTGAAACAAATTTTGATTGTATATCATCATTATTGGATTAATCTTCCAGGGTATTTGATAAATATGCCCATCTAAAGATGTCACTTCTTTAACTACATCACTGTCGCATCTTTCATAGATAAATGGAAAGAAACCGGGTAAGGTATCTAGCGGAACAAGTTTTCCGGCTTTTGCATAAAGCTCCACATCCCCCTGCCACATATTCGAATAAATATCGGGTGTTGTTTCACCTACCACTGCCGCTAATATTACCTCTTCACTTGACTGCCCTTCCGGCACCGGCTGAAATTTAACCCTTTGCTCCGGATTTTTTATGTCCCAGCTATTTATAATTTTCCTGGCAAAGTTTATCTCATCCGTATTATTACTCGACCAGTATATAATTCCATTTTTCCTGCTCTCACTATTGCCGCCGCAGGATATTATTGTGAATGAGATTAATGATAAAATTATATACTTAATTTTACTCATTGCCAGTTTTGCCAGAGCATATCAATGGACGGATAAGCAGGGTGAGGGAATATACCTCCTTTTTTTACTATATATAAATCAATTGTTTTAGGATCATTCTTATCTGCAACATAAATTTTACTTAGAAGCTTTTCATTAATTTCTATTTTATATTTTTGTTTTAAGGCGAGAACTTCATGCAGCATTTTTTTGGTTATTTCAATATCCTTTTTCTCATCTGGCTTAGGAAGAGAATTAACATTATTTTCATCGTTATTTAATTTAATGGAGTTTATTATTTTATCCCTCATTATCGCGTAAACTATTTTATCTTTCCACCATTTCAGCTGCTGTTTTACAATATCTTTATTTTGATACCCTTTCCGGTAAGCACGTTTCATCAGCAAATTATCCCTAACCATTTGCCAAATATTGCCTTCTATCGAAGCAGAAAATTTATTAAAATCATCTTCGTTCAACTTTATAAATTGACTCCTCATCCTGTACCAATTTATAAAATCATCAATATTCAGTATTGTATCTTTAAGTGTAACAAGGGCTAACCTGCCGTAATTATTTTCTTTAATATCCAATTTATTAATTTGTTCCCTAAGCCTTTCTCCCAATTTCCAGCTGTCATATTTTTCTTTAGACAGTTCATATCCTCCTAAATAAGATCTCAGTATTGCAAAACCATTCCCTTTAATAATGGGCTTTTCTCCTTTTAATAAATTATCAACATAAACATCGGATTCGTATTCCATCTTTTCTTTTTTAATTGCTTCTTCGGCATCAGCTTTTTCTTCAGCCGATTCGCTTTGAGTTGCTGCCATATTCTTCCAGATATCATCAAGCTTCAAGATATACCACCCGTCATTCGCTTTTATAGGTTTGGAAATTTCTCCTGCTTTCATACTGTCAACAATAACGAACATTTCAGGATTTCTTATTTTTAATTTAAACCTGTCAATATCCATTGAACGCTGGTCCGCAAAAACAGAATCGTTTAACTGAAGGTTAAATAAAGAATCAAAAGATGTAGTTCTTATTAATCCGGATTCATAATTTAAAAGAATATTTTCATCGGATGTATAAAGCCATCTTATTTTATAATCAATCTGTTTTTCTTCGAATGCCTTATCCAGTTCCGATTTTTTAACTTTTATATTTTTTAAAATATCATCTTTAAACATCTCTTCAGTTGACAGATCCCCTTTAATAGCATTCAGCATTTCCTTAGCTTGAATCGAATCTTCAATTCCTCTCGCGTATCCATTGAGAGCTATTAATTTTTCATTTATCATATAATCCAAAAAATGCTTCTTTGAATTCTTTATCCTTTTAGGAAAAGCAGGTCCGAATTCATAACTTGTGAGAAATTCTCTAACGGTTATCTTTTTATCCCCCACCTGTGCAAGTATTTCATTCCCCAATTTGCTATTAATTGCCGTTTTCAAATCGATTAAAACCGAATCCTTATTATCTTTCGGAATGATCAAAGTAGTGAAAAAAAAGAAACTTATTAAAAATAAAAGAATCTTTCTGATTCCAATCTTAGATAAATCAATATTTTGTGGCTCAATATTGTTCATATACATTTCCATTTACCTTACTTCTCTCCCCCCTCTCCTTACTAAGGAGAGGGGGTTGGGGGTGAGGTTATTCTCTTTCCCTCTCCTTACTTCCTGTCCCGATTCTAGCGGGAAGGAGAGAGGGTTGGAGGTGAGGTTATTCTCTTCCCCCTCTCCTTACTAAGGAGAGGGGGTTAGGGGGTGAGGTTATTCTCAACCCGGTGAAGTTATCCTCAACCCGGTGAGGTTATTATTTAATTCTAAAACTTAATCCCCACCGAAAAAGAATGAACCGCATTCAATCTTCCGAAATCCCTATAAGCATAGTCAAACCTGAATAGATTATTAGAAAAAAGCAATTTTGAATTTATGCCGGCTCCTAATGTCAATCCCCCCTCTTTATCAACCAGAAATAATGATTGATAGCCTCCTCTAAGAAATAAGAATTCCTTAAAAGAAAATTCTGCTCCGGTATTAACACTTTCATAATTATCATTCGGATGCAATGCATCTATAGCAACAGTCAGCCTGTAGTCATCCGTTTTTATGGCATTAGTAGATAAACCAATTCGAAAAATTAAAGGGAGATCCCATGAGTCGAGATCTATAACATAAGGGATTCTATCATTCGAACCCTGCTGCGTTGGATCTAAACTCTCAAAAGTTCTGGTATCACGTCCCGAAAGCTGCATTTTGGTTCCAAAATTTGAAATGGAAGCTCCGATTGTCAGCCCCCCGATTAAATCTGTTCTGAATATTGTGCCTGCATCAATTGCAAATGCATTACTCGACATATGCCAGATAGATTCCTGGATATATTTGGCAGTAAATCCGATAGAAAACCTTTCTGTTAAACTGCGTGCATAAGAAATACCTACTGCAATATCAGAAGCACTGTAGTACTCCCCTGTTCCATCCGGCATCTCTACTGTTCTAACCTTTTCATCTCCAATGGATAAAGATGTGAAGCTGAAACCGATATTTCCTATTTCTCCGAGCGGAATTACCAGTGCTGCATAATCCAGGCTGGTTGATGCAAGCCAATTTATGTGGACAACGGAGACTTCATTTTGAAGGAAGCCAGCAATCCCCGCTGAATTCCAGTATAAAGCTGTTGCATCATTTGCCAGGCTTACAAATGCTCCTCCCATTCCATTAGAAGGACCGACTCCAATTTCTAAAAAGGTGCCAGAAGTAGTTCCAACCTTGGATACATTCTTACTCCCAGCCTGTGGGAGCAGAAAGTCTGTTTTAAAGAAGTATAAAATTAAAAATACCAGTAAAAATTTCTTCTTCATAAATACCTCTAAAAATTGGTCACTTTAGCGAAAAGAAGGTAAATCTTATTTAATAACTGCGAATTTGCCTATCTTTTCTCCTTCGGATGCTTCAACATGAAATATGTATACTCCAAATGCTATGTCCATTCCGTCTTTTGAAACTAAATTCCATGGTTCCTGTCCGTTGGCTAAATTGCTTTCATGATGAATTGTCTGAACTAAATTACCGCTGATTGTATAGATCCTTATAGTGCATGTTGGAGGAAGATGGATGAAAAAAACTCTTCTCTCCCCTCTTCCCACATCTGTTGTTCTCGGTTCCCATGAAGCGGCACCTGCATAGGGATTCGGCACGACAGCTATATCATTCATATCGGTCAATACTTTGCTTTTGTCAAAGTATGGAGATTTAGTTGTAAACTGATAATATTCACCCGTTCTAAATGGTTTGGTTGTTGTAACTTTAAATATATCCCCGGGCTGCGGAGCAATTTGATTTGAAGAAGCTATAGTCGTATCCTTGAATAATGAAACCGACCAACTAACATGAAGGTTTGAAAAATTTGTTGCTTTTTTATTAATGGAATCTCCGCATACAACAAATATTGCATCACCTGCCGTAAACATATTATCATTATCATTATCCCTGAAAATAAATTGGAAATGATCAATTCCGTTGGTTACATCTTTTACAATTATATTGGAAGGAACCGGCTGCGAAAAGCTTGAGGACGGATAAGAAGTATCCCCCTGACCCGCTTCAGTTAACTGTATTTCAAAATCCGAAGGTAGAAATACTCTTTTACTCTGATAGGCCGCTGCATACCGATCATCAAAATCAACCTGTACCATATAATTGCTGTTCCCTTTTATCCAGCCCGTCTTAGCCGTTAAAACTTTAACCGAAGTATCGTTTACCATATCAATTGAAAAGCCGTCAAAAACAGGAGTCTGGAATTCATTACCCTCAATTCTGGTTAAGTGTATCAGAGTATCACCGTTTGAATAATTAATCATTCTGACTAACGGGTGAGGATTATTATGATAAACTGTATTATCTACAAATTCAATTCTATAAGTATTTTGATCCTTTACTGAATCAGGATTTAAAATATCGATTTTGGCATACCCCGTTCCCGGTCCTGCTGAATCAAAGTTTACTACATTTGGCGGCACATATCCCGCCGCTGGTGCGCTTGGAATTACAACGGCAGTGTTAATGTCTGTTTTAGTCTGACCGTTTATATCTACTTTAATAATACTTGTTGTTTCCGAAGGTGGAATTCCTTCAACTTCTCCATTAATGGTCGTGGTTACAAAACCCTTATCATAAGCAACAACTGCATAATAATATGTCTGACCGTTCTCAACAGTAGTATCTGTATAAGAGTGTTTCAAACCGGTATCATCTCCAAGGTTAAACTTGGCCCCGTTAACATCAATTGGATGAAGTCCTTTTACACCATCGATTAAATCAAATTGGGCGATTGGTTTCCTGAATGTTGTTTTTCCATATGCATCCGTAATAACCTGATCCTCAATAAAATTCGGCTCTGTCGAACGGTATATTCTATAGCCTTCAAAGTTATATCTCTGATAAAATGCATCAAAAGTCTTCTCAGCTCTGTCATCCCAGTATAATGTTACTTTTTGATTTCCCGGAATTGCTGTTAAAGTTGGTTTATCCGGCGGCTTGGCGAATCTGTAATTGGCGTTATATATAGATTGAATAGTCTTTTTCCTTCTAAACAAATCGTCTCTGTCTATTCCATACAGAAGGGACATTGAAAATCGCTGTGTCTCACCTGTTTCCTGCGCCTGACCGGTCTGTGCTGAATAAGTGTTTCTACCATTCATATGAAATAAATAACTTGAGAAAAAATTTCCAAGGTTTACACTTGGAACCTCCTGCCCGTGAGGGGACGGTAAACCGGAAAGCGCCTTCCAGTTATTTTCATCATTATTTAAATCATATTTATGTACGGCAAAAATTTGAAATCCTGTTAATCCTAATTGATCCGATTCATCCTTATCCAGAATACCAAAATTAGGTTCACCTTGTTCCGGCTTTCCATCTCCTTCGGATCCATCTGCATCTGGTGCAGTATATCCTTCATCAAATGCTCCTATGCCGTCTGTTCCCACATCATCGTTTAAAGGTTCTCCCTGATCCCATTTCCCGTTTTTGTTTACATCGGTATATGATCTCCAGTTTGCATTTTCATCTGCATCCCAGTGCGGCTGCCATGAATAATTATAAAAACTTCTAAAAGTTGCTGTATCTATTGACGGATTTCTTAAGAAGGGATCCTCTTCTGGCTGGCTAATAAATTTACTGGCGTCATTATCCCGTTTTTCATCTGTCAAACCATCGTTATCATTGTCTTTATTATCATCAGATATTCCTGGACTTTCAAGAAATGCATAACCACTATATCCAACTGGACTCCAATGTCCGGGAGCACCAAACAAACCTGGAGTCAACCATGCATATGAAATATCCAAAACATCACTATAATCTCCGTTATTATTCGAAGAATTGTCATGCCCGCCAATCCCCCAATCTACATACTGTGCGAAAAGAGATTTGGGATAATCTGTTGTAGACATATTTGTAATTTCATAGTACCAGAAGATTACATCCTGAGCCAGTACTTGCGACCATTGAAATCCTCTTCCGTGAACCTGCATTCCTAATCCTCCTCTTGACGGATCATCGGCATCAGGAGTAAAACCGTATTTTGCAATATATTCCCTATCCTCATTATCATCAAAAACAAAGTAGGATTCGAGATCGGCATTTTTAATCCCCCTTCCAAAAAAACCATTCCATTCACCATTCCAATCATCCGGTCTGTCCGGCCACTTTGAAGGCCAGGTGTTCTGGTCATCACTTCGGGCAACACTGCTCTGGTAAGGGCTGGAGTAACCGGGTAACGACCACCAGCCGTAAGTAACTTTTGTTTGGGGATCTGCACGTGTATATTCATAATAATTAGTCTCAAGCGGATGGAATGTGTTCCCGTTATAGTTCACTTCCGACTGCACAATCACTGCTACTCCGTCAACATAAGTATGACCCGAGCCTTTCGGCCATACTCCACTTATAGTTGGCTGGTTCTGCCAATCAGCTATTTCACCAAAATTATAAAATACCGTTTGAACCAGGTTTCCATCCATTATTCCGGACTTTGTATTATTATGGTTCCCTTTGTTTTTATCAACAAGTCTTTGGGCAAATATGCTTGATGAAAAAAACAATAGTAAGATTATAAAAACAATTCTCAGATAAATCCTTTTTTTCTTCACGGTTTGACCTTGAAAAATTTCTTAAAAATCTATTGATGCACCAAGAATGATTTGTCTTGGTGAGGAATAAAAATCAGGTCTGTTAAAAAACTGCTGTAATGTATTTACACCTCGTGGGGCTGATTGGGCTCTCGTTAAATCAAGGGTATATCCGGCTCTCCCGGTATCGGTAAATACATCCAGTTCATTTGCTGTATCAAACAAATTATAAACCTTTAGAAAGACAGATAAATTAATACCGGTAATGGTGAAATATTTGGTTAAATAAAGATCAACATTAAAATATGTAGGTTTATTAGAGCTATTCTCAAGTCCGGTTCTTTGATTTTCAAATGAAGGGGTATACGGAAGTCCTGAACCTAGTTTTCCGACTCCGCTTGCTATAAAACTATTTGGATCTCCCAAAGTAAGTGTAAAATTAAGGGAATGCTTTCTGTCCCAATCGAGGGGCACCAGCACTTTATTCTCCTCAATCGGAGGTGATGATTGAGCTTTGTTAAAGGCTGCATTAGGATCAGAAGCACTCCCTTTTGCAACTTGATACGTATAATCTATACTTGCTCCCAATCCGTCCTGAAATCTTTTTTCAAGAGAAAGTGTTACACCGGTAACCGAGCCGTAATCCCTATTAACATATTCTGCAAATTTTTTAAAGTTGTTTTTAATATGAATCTCTACACCAAGAAGATTCCGGATATCTTTATAATAGGCTGTAACATTTACACCGAGCTCCGGCGTTAGTTCCTGCTGCAGTCCTAGTTCATACATTACTGTCTGCTGAGGCTTTAAATCTGCATTCCCAATTGCATTTCCTATCAATTCCGGTAAATCACCGCTTAATGCGATTCTGTAATTGGGATTCTTATATAGAAACTCAAACGGAGGTATCTGGAAAAAATGCCCGTATGATATATGTACCGCTCCTTTTTCACTAATAGGGTATGAAATCCCCACTCTCGGACTTATTTGCGATTCAGAGGATGCCTTTTTGAAGTATTGTGTAGGAAAAGGGGGTTTAAGATCATCAAGCACTGCTATTGAATCGGGATTCAAAAGTACCTGGCCATCAGGCTGAAAATAATCGTATCTAACTCCCACATTTACAATTAAATAATCCAGCTCAATCTTATCCTGAATATATGCCGCAAATTGATACGGGTGATTCTTGTAAATATTAAAATCAAAAGAACCCGGGTCCGGAAGATGAGGGATATAACCGTTGGAAGGTTCAACAAGTACTTCAAAATCAGTATAGTTAAGAGTATGTAATTTTGCCTCAACTCCTGTTTTAATCTCATTAGTATTATTAATCTGATCAGTAAAATCTAATTTCCCGGAATATGATTTTGTATTATGATAAAACTGCCAGTTCTCTGTGCCGCCCGTTAAGAATGAATTGCCGCTGACATCTCTCAGCCTTTCCGGTTTAACATAGCGGGGATCCGGATGCAAACCCGAAATACTGTTTCCTGCATGGAAATTTACTTCATTCCCGGATGCATTTAATAATGGATAAACATATTGCTGAAAATCAGAATAATAAGCAGAACCAAGCACATCCAGGAAAGCTGCATTGCTGAATACATGTGTATAGCTGATGCTCCCTAAAAAGCTCGTCTGGTATTTATTATAGTCTCCATCAGGATTAAGCTTAAATAGATGATCATAATCTTTATAATTATGATCCTGGTATAAGCCCTCTAATACAATCCCCTTTCCCTGACCGACTTTAAATGACAGTTTCCCTTGAAGAGTTAATTCCCTCGAATAATTCATCGGGATATTTGAGCTGTCTCCGGTAGAACCAACATACCAATCAGCAGAATTGTTTGCAGTGAAATCTGAAGAATCGGAAGGATTGAAAATTCTTTTCCCGTATAAATAGCCGTCATCACTTAAATATCTCCCCGAAGCGAAAAACTTAATGAATTCCGATGTTCCCGGTACAGGACCAGATATATTGCCCTGTAAATTATATGTTCGTGCTGGATGTAACCCGCCCATATATAAATATAGATCACCTCTCCTGTTTGTTGCGTAATCTCCGGAATATGCAGAAAAACTTCCGTTATAATGATCACCGGCTATTTTTGTAACCTGGTTTACCACTCCGGATAATGCTTCACCATATTCTGCATTAAATGTTCCTGTGATTACCTGGAGCTCCTGTATGCTGTTCACATCAGCCTGCATTGTCGATTCACCTGAATATACATCATTAACGGAAACTCCGTCTATCATATACTTTACTTCTCCAAGCCTCCCCCCTCGAAAATGCCCGTTAACTACTCCTGCCTGAAGGTTAATTACCGATTGCACATCCTCCACAGGCAGCATCTCTATGTCTTTCCCGCTTACATTTTCCTGTGTTGATGTTAAATCTTTTTGTACAAGTGGCTTGGAAGCAGTAACAACTACATTATTTATCTCAATTGCTTCCTCACTCATTTGAAAATCAAGTTTGGTCGTCTGATCTACAGATATATTAACATTGTCAAATGTAACTGCTGCATAACCAACTAATGAAGCTTTTATTTTATATGAGCCCGGAGGAATGTTTAATATATAAAAACTCCCGTCTACATCTGTGGCGGAACCCATGGTAGTCCCCAAAAGAATTATATTAACCCCTATAAGCGGTTCGCCTGTTTTTTTGTCTGTTACCTTACCTGATATCTTACCTGTTGTACCGGCAAAAAGATTAATTTGAGCTGTAAGAAGATATAAGCTTATAAAAATAATCCGTATAATTTTTATCATACTTATTTCTTCCTCTCATTAAATAAAAAAATTAAATCCTTCATCTAATACTTTTAATTCATATCATCCCAAAAGGAGCGGCTTTTTGCCGCCCCTATTTGAGAAGGGATAGAGGAGTTAGTTTCTTGTTTACTTTAGTGCAATTAGCACTCACATTTTCATATAATCCTTAAATCCATAATCAGCGAAAATCTGCGAAATCTGCGTCTTTATTTCATTAAAATCATTTTTTTAGACTGGATCTTACTTCCAGCAACAACTCTATAAATATATATTCCGCTAGCTACTTTATTTCCGAAATTATTATCCCCGTTCCAAACCGTATTATAAACACCCGGTTTTTGTTCTGTATTTACTAGTGTCCTTACCTCTCTTCCAAGTATATCATATATTTTAAGAGAGACAAATGAACCGGTCGGTATTGAATAACTTATCGTCGTAGTTGGGTTAAATGGATTCGGATAATTCTGATATACCTCAAACTTAGCAGGAATAACTTCATTGCTGCTGACATCCGTTACGCTTCCGATTTTTTCAACTTCCAGATCATCAAAGTATACTGTTCCAGTAAACCTCGAATATATATGGATTCTTGTCGAGAATGCTATTGCCTTCGGATCATCGGGTACTGTAACATCCACATAATACTTTGTCCAGTCAAATGTTGTTACATTTGGAAATTGAAATACTAGGTCCTGTGCTCCTATTTCATCATATGCCGAATTATTCATATATCCGCTGTGGAATATCGGGGTTAATCCTACCGACCAGGTTCCTGGATATTTTGCTGCCGAATCAGGTACAAGATCGCTTGCTTTAACCCAAACACTAATTCTAATTACATCACCTGCTCCAATATTTGTCAATTTAGAGATATCATGATTATCATTATTTCCGCTTATCTTTAGCATTCCCTGTCCATTTAAAGGATATCTCCTCGTTCCTACCCATGCATCATGAGGTTCCCTGTCAAACGGCAGTACAAACTTCAATGAATGAGTTCCCGAATAGGCTGCTTCTGATGTTACTACTGTGTTCTCAAATCCATTCGATAGCTGTCCATCATTTCCTCCATTCGGCGGAAGCCAGTAATTCCACCTGTCGGTACTCCTACTGATGTGTTCCAATCCTGGCCTGCCCACTGACCGTTTCTGCCTACAAGTATAAAATCATCTGCCCAGACTGTCCCTGTCGCATTCTTTCCGGCTACAAACTTTATTACTGTATTCCACGAATCCTTCGGCAGTATTGTCTCACCTGCTGCATTCGTGTCTGCTGCCCAGCCGGTGCTGCTCGCACTACTCTGGTCTATCGGCAGTTTTGTCTCACCTATCAGCGCTCCTGCACTATCATAAAAACTATACGAGATCCACCATCTCTCATCATCATTTGCCGGATTGGTGTTTACATTCTCTGTCTTTACATAGGCACCTATCTTTATGTCTACATCTTTATAATTCTGTGGTGACCATAAGTCTGTCATGTTTTCAGATATCCAGCTTGCTGAATCTCCTGTGGTTGTCTTTTCTATCTTCAGTGAATGACCAAATGACCTGAATTGGTCGGTTGCCCAGCTTAAACTGTTCTCGCCAGGATTATTTCCCATTGTCCAGTATGACGGCAAATTCCCTTCAAAACTGCCGACTCCGCTTATCTGCGGTATATCAAGTTTCTCTACACTCAACTCGTCAAAGTATACAGTTCCTGTAAATCTTGAGTATATATGGATTCTTGCCGAGAATGCTGTTGCCTTCGGATCATCAGGTACTGTTACATCTACATAATACTTCGTCCACCCAAATGATGTTACATTTGGAAATTGAAATACTAAATCTTTTGCACCTATTTCATCATAAGGTGAATTATTCATATACCCGCTGTGGAATATTGGTGTTATACCTACCGACCATGTCCCCGGATATTTCGCCGCTGAGTCCGGTACTAAGTCACTGGCTTTTATCCAAATACTTACTCTTAATACATCTCCAGCTTTTATATTTTGATCTATACTATTCAATGGTGCTCTTCTAGTTCCTACCCATGCATCATGAGGTTCCCTGTCAAACGGCAGTACAAACTTCAATGAATGAGTTCCCGAATAAGCTGCTTCTGATGTTACTACTGTGTTCTCAAATCCATTCGATAGCTGTCCATCATTTCCTCCATTCGGCGGAAGCCAGTAATTCCACCCTGTCGGTACTCCTACTGATGTGTTCCAATCCTGGCCTGCCCACTGACCGTTTCTGCCTACAAGTATAAAATCATCTGCCCAGACTGTCCCTGTCGCATTCTTTCCGGCTACAAACTTTATTACTGTATTCCACGAATCCTTCGGCAGTATTGTCTCACCTGCTGCATTCGTGTCTGCTGCCCAGCCGGTGCTGCTCGCACTACTCTGGTCTATCGGCAGTTTTGTCTCACCTATCAGCGCTCCTGCACTATCATAAAAACTATACGAGATCCACCATCTCTCATCATCATTTGCCGGATTGGTGTTTACATTCATTGTCTTTACATAGGCACCTATCTTTATGTCTACATCTTTATAATTCTGTGGTGACCATAAGTCTGTCATGTTTTCAGATATCCAGCTTGCTGAATCTCCTGTGGTTGTCTTTTCTATCTTCAGTGAATGACCAAATGACCTGAATTGGTCGGTTGCCCAGCTTAAACTGTTCTCGCCAGGATTATTTCCCATTGTCCAGTATGACGGCAAATTCCCTTCAAAACTGCCAACTCCGCTTATCTGCGGTATATCAAGTTTCTCTACACTCAACTCGTCAAAGTATACAGTTCCTGTAAATCTTGAGTATATATGGATTCTTGCCGAGAATGCTGTTGCCTTCGGATCATCAGGTACTGTTACATCTACATAATACTTCGTCCACCCAAATGATGTTACATTTGGAAATTGAAATACTAAATCTTTTGCACCTATTTCATCATAAGGTGAATTATTCATATACCCGCTGTGGAATATTGGTGTTATACCTACCGACCATGTCCCCGGATATTTCGCCGCTGAGTCCGGTACTAAGTCACTGGCTTTTATCCAAATACTTACTCTTAATACATCTCCAGCTTTTATATTTTGATCTATACTATTCAATGGTGCTCTTCTAGTTCCTACCCATGCATCATGAGGTTCCCTGTCAAACGGCAGTACAAACTTCAATGAATGAGTTCCCGAATAAGCTGCTTCTGATGTTACTACTGTGTTCTCAAATCCATTCGATAGCTGTCCATCATTTCCTCCATTCGGCGGAAGCCAGTAATTCCACCCTGTCGGTACTCCTACTGATGTGTTCCAATCCTGGCCTGCCCACTGACCGTTTCTGCCTACAAGTATAAAATCATCTGCCCAGACTGTCCCTGTCGCATTCTTTCCGGCTACAAACTTTATTACTGTATTCCACGAATCCTTCGGCAGTATTGTCTCACCTGCTGCATTCGTGTCTGCTGCCCAGCCGGTGCTGCTCGCACTACTCTGGTCTATCGGCAGTTTTGTCTCACCTATCAGCGCTCCTGCACTATCATAAAAACTATACGAGATCCACCATCTCTCATCATCATTTGCCGGATTGGTGTTTACATTCATTGTCTTTACATAGGCACCTATCTTTATGTCTACATCTTTATAATTCTGTGGTGACCATAAGTCTGTCATGTTTTCAGATATCCAGCTTGCTGAATCTCCTGTGGTTGTCTTTTCTATCTTCAGTGAATGACCAAATGACCTGAATTGGTCGGTTGCCCAGCTTAAACTGTTCTCGCCAGGATTATTTCCCATTGTCCAGTATGACGGCAAATTCCCTTCAAACCCGCCTGTACTATTAAGCCCCTGTGCGTTAGTTGTTAGTATAAAGAAAAACGAATAAATCGGAACTAACCACCAATAAAAATGGTTATTTCTTTTTTTCATAAGAGCCTCCTAAATGTTAGTTGATTAAATTTTTACTCAAAATTTTATTCTCCGGGTAAAACCATATATTTTATTACTGTCTTATCCCTTTCTTTTGAGAATAAAGAATCTAATACGTCACTCCGTAAATGAATAATATATGGATTAAGAGCTTCTACATTGATTTGGTTCGAAACTAATAGATCAACAGCAGTCTGAAATGTAAATGGGTTAAGCAAAGAGCTTTTAACACTCAGTTCTTTATGGAAGAATGACTGAAGATTAAGTGAAATTGCCGCTTTTGGGTCTGCCAGTCCAAAAATTACTATCCTTCCACCCGGCTTAACCAGCTGAAATACGAGCTCGGCTGCTGACTGATTTCCTACGCATTCAATAACTACGTCTGCACCGCCGGATGTGATGTTATCAAAATCTGATAGAAAATATTTATCAAACGGATTTAAAGTGTAATCTGCAAGCAGATCTTCTGCTGTTCTATTTTTCTCTTCTATCGGATCTATTGAAATTATCTTTGAAGCACCATGTAATCTCGCCAGTTGAATCATTAATAATCCAATTGTTCCCATACCCAAAACTGCAACCGCATCTCCTGCTTTTATGTTTGCCTGATTTATCCCGTGCACACTGCATGATAGAGGTTCTGCAAATGCGGCATTCTTAATTGAGTAATTATCCGGCAGAAGGTAAGCCTGTTTTTTGGGAACGATCGAATACTCCGCCATTCCCCCATTCATGGTAACTCCTAGGGCTTTCAGATTCCTGCATAAGTTTATTTTTCCCTCCCTGCAGTATCTGCAGTAACCGCAATAAATATTTGGATCGATTACTACCTTATTTCCGGTTTTGAACTCCGAAGCATTTTTTCCTGTCTCTACAACTTCCCCGGCATATTCATGCCCTATTATAACTGGAACTTTAGCCGGTGCTTCGCCGTTATATATATGAAAATCTGTTCCGCAAATTCCACAAGCCCCGACTTTTATGATAAGATCATCATAACCTATATTTTGAAGAACTATATCCTCAACTTTTATATTTTTTACACCTGCATATAAAGCAGCTTTCATATAAAAAATTTCTATTATTAATTTCTTAATTGTTCGGTCGATTTTCTGCAAATTAATTCAACCGGTACTAAAACTTTCTTAATGGTTTTTACATTATTTTTTAGAATCTCTGACATTAGCCGGATTGCTTCTATTCCCATATCCGTTTTTTCAACACCGATTGTACTCAACGGAGGGTCAAGCGATAAATCCGCTTCAACATTATCAAAACCTATTATGGAAATATCCTCTGGTATTTTTATTTTATTTTCTTTTAAATACTGCATAACTCCGATCGCCATAGCATCATTACAAGCAAACACTGCCGTGATTTTTTTATTCTTACCTAATAATTTTTTTGCAGCATTATATCCATTCTCTCTGGCTGGGTTTTCTTCGTCGGTCACGTAATAATTAGCATCATAATACAGCCCTGCTTCTTCAAGAGCCATTTTGTATCCCTGGAAACGGTCTTTTATACTCGGATGACGAATATCCCCCGCTGCGAAACCAATCTCTTTATGCCCTAATTTGACTAAGCACTGGACGGCTTTCTTACCACCAGTAATATTATCTATCAATACTTCCGAATATTTATTATTCTCGGGATAGTAATCAACAAAGACTAATGGAAGGTTGTATCTCTCAAGGTCGCTGATTAAATCCGAGGGGACTTTTCCGGCTATTATAATCCCATCGATATTTCTTTCAAGTACAAATCGGGGAAGTGTGTCGCCTGCCTTGAAATTCGACGGTATTGTCGTTAATAATATGTAATATTCGTTTTCTCTCGCAGCAAACTCAGTACCTAAAAAGATTCGGGTATAAAAAGGCTCCGAACGGAGAAAGTGGTCCTCTGTTAAAATAAATCCTAAATTTCCTGTTTTCTGGGATACTAAACCGCGTGCACTTCTAAAGGGATGGTAATTTAATTCTTCAATGGCTTTGTTAACTTTAAAACGCGTTTCAGGAGAAATTCTCTCATGATTATTAATTACTAAAGAGACTGTTGCAGTCGACACATTTGCAGTTTTTGCAACATCTTTTATGGTCGGTACAAATGCTTCAGTAACCCTCTTGCTCAAAATACTCTTTGTTTTAGTTAAACGTTTAATCTAAATTAAGTTTTTATTTTTAAATAATCAATACTCTTTTAGCTTTATCAAACTAAAAAAGTTAAACGCTTAATTTATTTTTACTTACTTTAACTAAAATAAGACTATATTATTCTATTTTTCGGGCATTATAATCTCCCCCTTGATGCAAAACAAGTCCTGTAATTTTTCCCCCATCATTAAAATTAAAATCAACAGATGCATCTATCTATTGCCCTCGGCTTCAGCCAAGGGAGTAGTGATCTAAACCCTTGAGTGGGTGACATTATTGTAGATATATTGAATATATGTGGTACCAAAACCTATTTCATTATTAAAAACTTCATCATTTTTCTGAAGTTCCCGGCATTAATTTGATATAAATAAGCTCCACTGGATAACCCGCTTCCATTAAAATGCACCTTATACCTTCCTGCAGCCTTCTCTTCATCAACCAATATTTTTACTAAACGACCTAGTATATCGTATATTTTCAATGTTACATGCTCTCTTACTGGGATACTATATCTGAAGGTTGTTTCAGGATTAAATGGATTTGGATAGTTTTGCTCCAATCTGAAACTTAGGACTTTTTCTTTATTATCCTCTACAGAGGTATTCTTATCCCAGATACATTGATAGTAACCTGAATCAGGTGAATAAGAGTACTCCGCGATCAGACTGTTATCTTTTGTTGTTATCCGGTAATTAAAAATATATCCGGTTTTAAGCAAAGAAGTATCCACAGGAAACGTTACCACTTCAGAGTTAGTTCCCGGAAGAAGACCCGCATATACAGTATCATTATTAATTATAGTGTCACCCTTTGAATAATAGCTTTCCATATAAATAGGCCCGATCAGCAAACTGCCTAATTTATGATTCACGGAAAAGATTAACTGGAAAGATGTCGAACTAATTGTATTCAGTGGTTTTAATGATATTTCAGTTTTGTAATGATCTGAATAATATTTAGGAGTATTTGTCGAATCATATATATACGCACCGATTAAGTCTGAACTTTCCGTTTCGTCAGGACCTGCATACCGGGCGTAAGATAATGATATCGGTCCCATATTTTCTCCGAATTGTTCCTTTGATTCCCCTTCAACCCAGGTACTCCCTTCCGAATATCCTTTGTAATTTACTTTATTACCAAAGAGATTTCGGCTTCCCTCCAGAATAACCGCACCCGGTAATGATGTTGGGTACTTTCCCAGTAACGAACCGGAATTTAAGATGAAATCCATATATAAATTTTCGGAATTATTATACCAGTCATAAACTTTCTTTTCTTTTTCACTGTATCTGACCCAGTAATTCTTATATTTATAGTATTTTGTCTTATTTATTACCGTGTCTTTATCAATTGAAATCAGCTGGAGTTTTTCAGTATAATCTGTATAATTGTATGCACCGGTACTAAATAACCATTTATTCCCTTTATGCAGCGGGAAATAATTGCTGCCAGTATAAACAGGTATGGATTTATCATGTCTAAATATTCCATTCTGGGTTGCCGTATAAACATAGTTTTTATAAACTTCAATCTTTCTGATGTTTATAAATTTACCAGACAGGTTCAGCCAGGAAACCCTGTCGCCTGATTTATATAAACTATTGATGCCGCTGTATAAATTGTTTGCCGTATCAAGCGCTATAATTCGAATTCCATCTAAAAATGTGTGTAATGGAGTATAATTCCAGGTTTCTCCGTAATCTGTTGAAGTGGATATTAAATATTTACTTAAAGCAAAAATTTTATCCTGTTCATTGACCAGAACGTAATAAAAAACAGTGTCGGTATTGATACTTAATTTCAATCCATTCCATTTATTCCCGGCATCATCTGTTGTATAAATCTTTCCACCATATGCAGAAATGAAAAGCTGACCAGTAGAACAAATTCCAATAGATGTCAGCGGTAAATTGGATACAATACTTGAGTCCCACATAGTACCATCATCCGTTGATCTATAAAATGTTCCCATTGAATCAACCGCATAAACATTTCCGTATTTTGCAATAATATTATAAATTTTCCCTTTTTCATTCAATGATACCGACCAGCTATCTCCTCTATCAGTTGATTTATAAATTTTATTATCTAATAGAGAAGAAATGAATATCGAGCCCGTCGATTCATTTACTGCGATTGAACCTACTGCATAACGCCCGAATGAAGGATTCTTTTGAACCCAATTTGTTCCTCCATCATTTGAATATTCCAGTCCCCTTTCCAGGGTACATGCATAAATCGAAGTATCACTTAATACCTTAATATCAAAGCATGAGCTTGAATCAATCTTTACCCAATTATCAGATTGCGCAAGAGATAAACTGGAAAAGGTTACTATAAGAATAATAATTGAAAATATAATACCTTTCAGGCCTCTAATTAATCTAATATTAAAGAAAATTTTACTGCTATATTCTCTAATTAAAGTTTCATAAATCTGTGAAAATCTGTGAAATCTGCGTCTCATTTAAGTAAAATCATTTTTTTCATCTTTACAAAAGTTTTACCTGTCATATTCTCTTTAACAATTGCTCTTACAAAATAAATGCCACTGCTTACAGTTTGGTTATAAAAGTTTTGAGCATTCCAAAAATAAAGCTTCCTTCCGTTAAACAAATCATCATCAGCAATTACTCTAACAAGCTGACCCAGAATATTGTAAACTTCAATCCTTACATTAGAAGGTAATTGTACATTCAAAACAATGGCAGTCCGGATATTAAATGGATTAGGATAAATATCAAGACTTAAAGTATCTGTTTTCTCCTTCTCCTCTTTCACATTAATATAACCGCCTTCATCATTAGGGTTTTTCATAAAGTGAAGTGAATCGTTAGGTTCAAGAGCAATAAATGCAGTGTAGTCACATAATAATCGGTATTTTAATGCTACGTTAACAATTGAGGATGTATCGAAACTTGCTGCTGCGAAAAGATCCTTTATCTTTTCATTTCCGAGCATGGCGGGAGTTATATCATTTTTTGCCTCTACACTATCTCTGCTAATTTGTAGGCTTATATGCTTTGTTTTTACTATTGGATCACCTAAATATTTTGCAGTTATATTAAATTCAATATTATCTTTTGCAGTCGAAGATCCGATAAAGAATAACGGTTTATTGGGGTCTTGCTTAACAGGATTCACCTCTCTTAAATCGATGATCCTAGACACTACAGTGTCTCCTGAAGATGCTATTGAAAAACTTTCATTATTTGGCAGCGAGTTTGGAGATAACACTGAGGCAATATAATTCCAATCATCAGTACTTCTTTCGAAATGCTGCCCGTACGTTGAATCTGAAAGTACCTTAGTCAAATAGCCGCTTCCGTAATAATTTACATTATTGTCCGAAACTGAAGGAGGTATAAAATTGTTAGCTTCAAGTAAATTTATGGTATTAAATACAGGTTTATTAACAGGAAATCCATGTAGATAAGATTTTATATAATTATTAGCATCACCTTTTTGAAATAATGAATCTGCATTACTAAATAATAATACTTTATCAAAAGTATCAGATATATAACGTGTTTTTATTGTATCTAATATCTCCTTTAATTGGAAATATTTGGAGGATTTGTTCAGACCGAGTAGCGGAATATCAAGAATAGTTTTCATTGCACCATCATCGTTTAGCTGCCAAATACCTGAAACTACTAATAAGCCGTTATTTATTTTTTTGGAAATTACTGCAGGCCGCCCCTGCTGATCCATCAATTCCACTTTTACATTGCTGTCATCATAAGCAAGAAAGTATGAAGACTCATGTGTTAAATTCTCCGGGAAATAAGCGCCTATATTTCCGTTAATATTTCGGTATAATTTAACAGGGTCATGAATTACAGCAAGTGTTCTTAAGCCGTTTATATAGTGAGAAGCTAGCAGTTCACCACCATCTCTGTTGAAATCGTAGTAACTTAAAAATCGTCCTCCATGAATAAAAAATGTATCGAGCGGTGCAAGAAGTTTCTCAAATGTATCGGAAGATATTTGATCATCGTAACCATGTCTGTAGGCTGCTATAACACTGCCTTGATTGAAATAATTAACAGCAGTTTGAATATCAGGGTAATTTTTTATTTCTGCATATTGTTCAATACCGGGGAACTGCCACCCGTTCGATGCATCTTTATCACAATAAATAATAGTGGGCACTGAATCGCTTTTTATTGAATCAGCCAAATTGGAAGACAAAAATTCACTTAAGGTTCCGTCTATTGCCTGAGGCGTTGCGGAAAGCCATGTATCTGTAAAATTTCTTATCTCTCCCATTCCCGCAATTATTATCTTAAATAAATCACCCGGTTTTAGTGCGGTCTTCAATGTATTTGCCAGATTTGGTATAAGAGTTTCAAGATTTTTATCATGCGCTCCGCTCAGATCAATACCAATCAAATATTTGTGAAATGAAGAATCAGGTTTTAGATTAAATAATTCTCCCGGTGCAATTCCAAGCTGAAAATATGAATTATTGTCCTTATTGTAATATCCCGAGAAATAATAACCACTATTAAAATTGGTTTTGAATTGTAAATTCAAACTCTGCAAATCACCGGTGTTCTCAATGTTATAATATTTATATTTATAACCAAGAGTATCTACAAAATCTTGAAAATTCGCCGAAGGTATTTCAAACAATAAGGGATTTCCCCAAATATCTTTTGATTCTTTAAAAAATATCTCTAGAGGCTTAACCGAAGCGTTATTAGAATTAATAAATTTTAAGGGAACTTCTGCTGTTGCTATATTACCAAACCACTTTGTAGGTGTAATAAATGTTATTTTTATTCTTCTCTGACCCCCTGATATAAGCGGATATATATGTAATTCATATTGATTTCCATCTTTAGAAAGAAATGCAGGATCTCTTTTAACTACTACAATACTATCATAAATTGACCTTGCAGTCCATGTATCCATTAAAACTGCCTGCATTACACTGTCTCCTATCCAGAGCCATAGATCATTTACTACAGAGCCTGCCGGCACTTCAAAACGATGAACAATTTCAAGTTTACTCCCCTGCCCAAATTGATTATGATCGGAATATGTTAAATAAAGAGACTGCTCTACATATCCGCCGAATGGTTCTATTACTAAAGTAGCCTTATCAATATATCCAGGTTTGGTTCCCCATATATCAGGATCCTGAACTGTTAATACATTTGCTGCAAATAAATAAACTGGAAATAATAATAAAATAAAAAATGATTTCATTGTTTACCCCTATTTGTTACTAAAATGGTTCTCCAATATGCCGTTTATAAACAAATAATATACCAATATTTTTATTTCAAAATACTTTAATTCCGGTATAAAATTTGAACTTTGATCTATTTCAATCCTTGAAATTAAGAGGTTTAATATTGAAAAATGGCTTAAGATTAAAATCTTTTTTACTATTCTCAAGAGAATTTTTCCCTCAAGCGAGACAACTCGATAACACTTTCGGTAATAAAAGAGTTGTTACTGCTTCCTTCAATAATAACAACTATTCATCATTTAGTCTTAAATCAGTTTTAATTCAGGATGACGGGAAAATAATTACTACATGTGAAAATCCTGTGGGAGGATATAAAAATTTCGCAGTTATCCGTTTTGATAATTCCGGGCAAATAGACAGTACTTTCGGAACAAATGGTATGGTTATTACATCTGTTTCGAAATTTTCAATTTCTTAGATAATCAAATATATCTTGTAGAAAACCTTTTAAAAGTAAAAATCCTTCACTTCTACTTCATGAGCGTCAGGATCGAATCTATTTAAATAGTGAATGAATTCATTTGCATAGACACTTTCATTCTTTCTTTTGTATTCATCAACTATTTCTTCCAGTTTCTTATGATCCAGTATACTGCTTACATAATGCTTTTCTTCATGATCATCATAAATTCTGTATATGAGTGCACACTTATCCATTATTATTCTCCCATTTTTTTTATATTAAAATTGTATCCGCATGTAATATATCCGAATATAATTCGGTTTTAATTGCCTCAGCGTTTTTCCTTGCCTTTGAAAGTGCATCAAGAATATAACGTCTCGCTGTAAATACTTTCCTCTGATCTTCGTTTGCTTCCTTTAAAAGTAAAAATCCAACGTAAATATATGTATAAAGTTCAACTAAATCTTTAGAGGCTACTTCCTGCAAATTTATATCTTTTTTATCCTTAACATATTTCAGACTCTCATTAAAAAGGCTCCTTATTTCCATAAGATTATTTAATAAATGAGCAAGACTGCCTTTATATTCCTTCTTCTCCCACTCATTGAAATATTCGGCAAGAACATCATTAATAACTCCGCCGGCAGCGGCAACTATTTGCAGTTGTGAAGTACCTTCATAAATATTGGTTATCCTTGCATCCCGCACCAAACGCTCTACCATAAACTCCTTCATATATCCCGTTCCACCATGAATTTGAAGGGCATCATAGGATATCTTATTAGCAGATTCACTCAAAACATATTTTGCAACAGGAGTTAAAAAAGCAACAACTTTTAGCGCTTCCTTCAATCTTTCATTTGCTTCTGCAAATGGTTTTTTCTCTTTTTTCAAGCTTTCAACCAACTCTTCCAGCTTCTCCTTCTTATCAAGCCAGAGACATGTAGAATAGAACAAAGAGCGGTTAGCTTCAAGTGTTACTCTCATATCAATTAAAATATTTGATACAACAGGCATGTTATAAATTGGCTTGCCGAATTGCTCTCTGGCTTTTGCATACTTTAACGCTTCTTCATATGCCTGCTGGGAAATACCTAGAGATTGTGCACCTATACCCACACGTGCACGATTCATCAAGTACATAACATATTTCAATAATCCGAACCTTCGTGTGCCTATTAATTGTGCAGGTGTATCGTTAAACTGAAGTTCACAAGTCGGCGATCCATGTATACCTAATTTATGCTCTATTCTTCTAACCTTTACAGATTCATCACCGTAACAGACAAACATGCTTAAACCTCGTGCATCTTTTGTTCCCGGCTCAGTTCTGGCTAAAACAAGCAGTACATCTCCATTGCCGTTTGTAATAAATCTTTTAACCCCACGTAATGACCAGTTTCCGTTTTCATCCTGATATGCATGCAGTTTAACCGCCTGAAGATCCGAACCCGCATCCGGCTCTGTTAATGCCATTGCACCCGTAAATTCCCCCGTTGAAAATCTTGGAAGGAATTCCTGTTTCTGAAGGTCATTTGCAAATTGTGCAATTGTTTTCCCGATATCCTGTAATCCAAATATATTCATTAATGAAGCTTCTGCACGCGAAATAATTTCAACTGCAACCATATAGATTGTAGTCGGGAAATTAAGTCCTCCATATTCTCTCGGCAGTATCATTCCCATCAGTTCGGCTTTGGACAGCATTTCCAGTGCTTCTTTTGTCCCTTTTGCATACTCTACCTTACCGTCCTTAAATACCGCTCCTTCTTCATCTATTTGTGCGGCTCTCGGCGCAATATAATTGCCGGCTATATCTCCTACAACTTCAAGGACTTTCCGGTAATTTTCTTTGGCATCTTCATAGTTGACCGGAGCATAATTGAATTTTTTAGACTGTTCATAATTTTCTTCAGTCATTTCGACTATTTCTTTTAAATCCAGTTTTTCAAAATGATAAAGCAGATCTCTATTCTCTGAAAAATAATTTGGCATATTTTATCTCAGCTTATGTTTAAAAACATTTATGAATGTCGGAATAACCTGCATCGCATCACCAACAATTCCGTAATGAGCAACATTGAATATCGGAGCTTCAGGATCAGTGTTTATAGCTATTATTTTATTGGATTCCTGCATCCCTGCTCTGTGCTGGATAGCTCCCGATATTCCGCAAGCTATATAAAGTTTTGGCCTTACTGTAACTCCCGTCTGTCCCACCTGCCGTTCTGGAGGCACAAAACCTGCATCCACCGCAGCCCGTGAACCTGCTATTTCACCCCCTATTGTTAAGGCTAGCTCATGGATTAGCTTAAAATTATCCGCAGTTCCCATGCCGTATCCTCCAGCTACAATGATTGGGGCTGCTTTAAGATTAATTTTGTTTTCTTTTCTATGCTGCTCGATAATTTTAATTATGTCGTCAAATCTGTTAGGAGTATAAGGAATCTCTGTTATTTTTCCTTCAACGGGTTCCTGCAGCGGTTCCATTTTCATAACCCCTTCTCTTACAGTTGCCATCTGAATTTCTATATCGGGTGAAATAATTGTTGCAATTATATTTCCTCCGAAGGCAGGACGAATTTGTAAAAGCAGATTTTTATAATCTTTTTTTAGATAAGTTACATCGGAAATTTGGAGATCGGTACAGTCTGCTGTTAAACCGCTTTTTGTATGGGATGCTACCCTTGGTGCTAAATCCCTTCCTATTACTGTTGCTCCGAAAAGCATAATACGAGGTTTATATTTCTCCACCAGTTCATTAATTATTCTGCTGTATGGCATTGTCAAATAATTATGAAGATCAGGATGATCTATTACCAGTGCTTCTTCGGCTCCGTACCGGAATGTCTCCTTTGCAATTGGAATAACTTCACTCCCTATTACAACAGATTTTAATTTTCCGCCTAAGCACTCAGCAAGCTTTCTGCCTTTTGATAAAAGTTCAAAACTAACATCCACTGGTTTTCCGCTTCGCTGTTCAACAAAAATCCAGACATCTTTATTATAATTCCCCATATTTATTATCCCAATATGTGATTGTCCATTAATTTATCGATTAAGTCAGCCATACCTTCTTTGGTAGGTGAAATTGCTTCATGATTCCCCCCTGTTAATATAACCGATTCAACTTTGTGAACTTTTGTGGGAGAACCATGAACTCCGCATCTGTTCAACTCAAGCTGAAGATCATCCATTGTTAATGTCTGAATATAAAGGTTTTTCGCAATATGCTCTTCCTTTAACTGATCAATATAAATGAGTGAATTCCCTTCGGTTATTTTTTCTAACTCCATTAGAGTTCTTGCATTTTTATATGCCATTAATCTCTTTGCTTTATAAGGTCTTGGAAAGCATGCATCTTTAAGTACAGTAATCAATACCGGCAGGGTCGATTCCAGAATTTCAAATCCCCCGTCTATTTTCCTTTTTAATGTTACGGTTTCTTCCTTTATATCTAAAACTTCTTCTACATAAGTAACTTGCGGAATATCTAGCTTTTCAGCCGTTTGCGGACCCACCTGAGCCGTATCACCATCGATTGCCTGCCTTCCCGCAAAAATAAAATCATAATTACCGATTTTCTTAATTGCTTCGGATAAAACATATGAAGTAGCAAGTGTATCAGCTCCTGCAAATTTTCTGTCGCTAATCAATACAGCTTCATCTGCTCCCATATATAAACATTCACGCAGTATATCGGAAGCTCGGGGAGGCCCCATTGTAATTACAGTTATTTTTCCGCCTTCGCGGTCTTTTATTCTTAATGCAAGCTCAAGTGCAACCCTGTCTTCATGATTAAATATTGCAGGAAGTTTTGCTCTGTTAACTGTCCCGTCTTCTTTCATTACCTGCCCGGATATGTTTGTTGTATCCGGAACCTGTTTAACCATTACGATACTATTCTTCCCCATAGTACCCCTTCTATTAATTATACTTACACAAAGTTACGAAAAATATATATTGCCAAGCAATCAAAATCTTAAAATTTTTTATGGAAATTTGGATAATGCAGTATAGAGCCTGCGTGAATATCATTAACCAATGGATTTATCCATTGGTTAAAAAGGAAAATTAAGCCTCCTCACATCACTTTTTCTATATTTTCTCACAGTCTCTATAAATCGGCTCCCCCTTTACAACAATTTATTATAAATTACTAATGCCTATAAATGACTAATGACCATAAATGATATTGACTATAAAATTACTATGAATGACCACCATTTACCACCGACTCATTATTAATTGCTCCTCTCACACTTACAATAACCTTTAAAATATTCCCTGCTTTCATCACATTGGACTGTCATTTTTGACACACATTTTTTACTCCTTTCAACTCCAATCTCAACCCCAATACAAATCCAAGGTAACTCCAAGATAAATCCAAGATAACTCCAGGTAAACACAACCCCAAAAACCCTCTAAAATTCGCCCTTTTCATCCCATAAATATTCTAAAAATTGACAAAAATGACACACTAAAAATCCTCGTGAGAAACATTCGTCAAAGAAAATCCGCTTATTTCTATTGCACCTGCCTAAAAAGCCTGTCAATACCTATAAATAACTATGAATGACCATTGAATGACTATTGAATGACCATCGAATGACCATCGAATGACCATGATCTTTATTCCGGTATTTATTTTGCTTATAATATTAGGATAATACATAAAGCACAATTTATCAACTAGTCTTTCTTTTTAATATTTAAATATTTTCTTACTTTGCAAAACTTAGAATTATTTTTATGAAAATAAAATTTCTATCCCTATAATTTAATGTTAAGAAAATTTATTTCTTATAAATTGACCAAAATTCTCTTTAGTGTTTTCGCTGCAGTGCTTTTTTTATTAATATTAGTCGGTTATTTTTATTACCGGAATGAAAGGAATTATCTGCTTTCAACTGAAGAAAAAGACCTCAGTTCAATTTCTTCATTAAAGCAGAATCAGATTGAGTCCTGGTTTAAGGAGAGAATTGCAGAAGCTGTCTATCTTAAGGAAAACACCTTCTTTAATGAATCTATTAAAAACTTAAGTATTAAAAGAAATATAAAAGACTCACTGGTTGTTTTTAATACTATTTATCCGATATTTAAAAATCACGGATACAGATCAATATTTGTTTTAAATAAAAATAACAGCTATTTAATAAATCTTAATCCTGGATACCTTCCGGATTCAAATGAATTCTCTATAGTAGATTCTTCTCTTGAAAGCAGAAAAATCATAACCTCAGATATAATGAGAAATGAAAAATCCCGCTTATTATTTTATGATATTGTTGTACCCGTTGAAGTTAATAATAGTCCTATTGCGGCAATTGTTTTTAATATTGATCCCGGATATATAATCTTTCCGTATGTAGAAAAATCTTATGTTAATACTATATCCAGAGAATCGTTTTTATTTGAAAAAGAAAAAGATAGTATTGTAATCATTAGTCCTTTATCCTATAATTCCGCTCCACCGTTAACTGTAAAATATTCTATCTCCGGTACAGGCCTTCTAAAAGCTATTGCAGATAAAAACTTCAAAGGCATAGTATCAGGAACTGATTACCGGGGGAAAGAAGTAATTGCTGATGTCCGCATAATTGAAGGTACTAACTGGTATCTTATTACAAAACAGAATATTTCAGAAATCCTGAAACCTCTAAATTTCCGTTTAATAACAGCAGGCATCATTATATTTCTAATTCTGATCTTATCTGGTGTTTTAATCGTTTTTTATGAAAATAAACACACCCTGCGGATACTCAAAAAAATCCAGGATACGGAATTAAAATATAGTGAGCTAATTGAGCAAGCCTCCGATGGTATAGTAATTTTTGATGATAAACTTAAATTGTTGGAAGTGAATTCTGCCGCATGTGAAGGTACCGGGTATTCCCGGCAGGAAATGCTTAAATTGTCTTTAACTGATTTGATTACTCCTGAAGATATAGAAAAAAAACCAGTACAAATTAAAGAACTTTTTTCCGGCATGACAGTTAGAACAGAAAGGAATATAATAAGAAAAGATAAATTAACTTTTCCCGCTGATATAAGTAGTAAAAAACTTTCCGACGGAAATATCTTAGCTATCGTCAGAAATATTTCTGAAAAAAAACAGGTCGAAAGCCAGATTAAAAGCTCGGAAAAAAAATTCAGAACTTTATTTGAAAGATCTAATGATCCCATTTTTATCCTGGATAAACTTACTATCATTGATTGTAACCCTGCAACTGAACAGCTTTTCAAACTTCCTAAATCGGAGATTATTGGGAAAACACCTGTTGACCTTTCTCCTGAATATCAGCCGGATGGTATTAGTTCAAAACATAAAGCAGAAAATTTAATACAAAAAGTATTAAATGGAGAACCTCAAATATTCGATTGGACCAACTTACACGGTTCTATACCTTTTTTTGTTGAAGTAAATCTTTCCTTATTTCAATTAAATGAAAAATCTTTGATTATTGCTGTCATACATGATATTACCGGTAGAGTAAAATTTGAAGAAGATTTGATCAGTGCCAAAGAAAAAGCCGAAGAAATGAACCGCCTTAAATCCAGTTTCCTCGCTAATATGAGCCATGAATTAAGAACTCCTCTTGTTGGTATTTTAGGCTATTCCGAAATCCTTTCCGAAGAAATAAAACAGCTCGATCAATTGAAGATGATCAAAGATATTTACAATAGCGGAAAAAGACTGCTGGAAACATTAAATTCCATTTTAAATTTATCAAGAATCGAATCAAATAAATTCGAAATTATTCCTTCAAAATTTAATTTAATCGATCTTGTGCTCGAAGAAGTTAATTTATATAAAGGAGTCGCACAGATAAAGAATATATATTTGAACATGCAGTTGCCTAAAAAGGAAATTGTAGTAAATTCGGATAAAAGGATAATTCAGAATATCATATCAAATCTTATTAATAATGCTGTTAAATATACCTTGCATGGCGGAGTGGCAGTGTCGGTAAGTATTGAAATAAACGCTGAGAAGTATGTGGTTGTTAAAATTACTGACACCGGAATTGGAATACCTAAAGAAAGCCAAAATGTAATATTCGATGAATTCAGACAGGTAAGCGAGGGATTTGATAGAAAATATGAGGGAACCGGACTTGGATTAACTATAACTAAGAAATTTATAGATATGCTTCATGGAACTATTCAATTGAAAAGTGAACCTAATTTGGGCTCTGAATTCACGGTAAGGATACCGATGAATTGCAGCTTATAATTTTCATTAAATTCGAAAGAAGTTTAACTATTATTGACTGATATTTATAAACTTTATTATTATTATTTTAAAAAAATTTAAGGTTTCAATAAAAAAAAATCTTTAAAATTTCCCGAGAATTTTCTTTTAATATTTTAATAAATGTACTTAGAATGTAATGCTCTCAAAAATAATTAATGTTATATGCTTTTTATTCTTAATAATTTAATTGATTGAAAAGTTTAACCGGATTTTAAATGTTTGGAGGTATTTATTTGAACATTTTTTAGTTTGGATTCAAAAAATTTTTTCCATATTATAATAATAGTTATAAAATTTTAATTCGAATAATTTTAAAAAATAACTTGACAAGCTCATTAATTTTAACGAATTTAAGTAAGCGATAAAGTAAGCGGTTAAGTTATCGTTACAAATTATATTAAAAGGCAATATATAATAAAATTTTACCCCTTCAAAAGAAAATAAAAGTCATTACTTATATAATAAATAAATTAATTAAGGAGAGATTAATAAGTTATAAATCTCTTTTTATTGAGGTTAATTGTTTGTTATATCAAAATAGTTAAAACATATATTGTGTTAAGGTTTTGGGCAGAAGTAAGTAAGCACCTTTAGGTCCGATGTTTTAATAATAAGTTCAAATAATTAAATATTTCCATAAACCCATTAATTAACGTATGTGAACTATATGAAAGAAATCTTTTATTATTTCTTTTTCTTTTAGAATTTCTTACTACCATTTTTTAGCTCAAAGCAACTTAAATAGACATTTATCTATTCACTTATGATTAGTTTGTTACTGAAGATTAAAAATATTTCTAATGGGAGCATCTTTTAATAGATGTGCAATTAGGGAAACACTAAAATTAACATTCTGAAAAAAATAAGAAAAAGCTTTTAAAAAATATTTATATGGAAATAATATTAACTAAAATGAGAGTAATAATATGAAAAAAAATCTTTTACAACATCTGTTCGTAATACTTATTTCCCTTTCATCAATTTCTTTTGCACAAGGAATTTTAACCGGAACTGTCAATGATTCATTGAATAATGATGCCCTCGTAGGGGCGAACGTTTTTTTAACTGGGACATCTTTAGGTGCAGCAGTTGATATTCAAGGTCATTTCCGTATTTCGGTTATTCCGCAAGGTACTTACACGGTAAAAGTTTCATATGTCGGCTACAGTTCCAAAGAATTCACGGTTAAGATAAATAATAACCAAACTACAGAACTGGATGCAAAATTATCGCCTCAGGTATTAACAGGTCAAGAGGTAATAGTATCAGCCCAGGCTTTAGGTCAGGCTGCTGCTATCAATCAGCAATTATCTTCAAATACAATTGTCAATGTCGTTTCGGAACAAAAAATTCAGGAATTACCTGATGCAAATGCTGCCGAAGCTATCGGGCGTTTACCCGGTGTTTCGATTCAGCGTAGCGGCGGTGAGGCAAGCAAAATTGTACTTAGGGGTTTAAGCGATAAATATTCTACAGTTACTGTTGACGGTATAAGAATTGCCTCTACTGATGAAACTGATAGAGGCATTGATCTCAGTACTCTTTCTCAAGGTTCATTAGCCGGGATTGAATTGTATAAGGCTCTTACCGCCGATAAAGATGCCGATGCTATTGCAGGTACTGTAAATCTCGTTACCAAAAAAGCACCTGAAGAAAGATTACTCAGATTTCAAGCTGAAGGTGCTTACGACAGATTAGACAAAAAAACCGGCCAATATAATTTCACCGCCAGATATGGAGAAAGATTTTTTAGTAACATTTTTGGTATCCAGGCTGAAGCACATGCAGAACAAAAAATCAGAAGTAAGGAAAATACTAATGTTGATTATAATCAAGGTTTAACCGCTATCGGGTCTACTGTTCCCAATACCGATTATGAGATAACCGACTTTCACCTGTTATATACAAATGAAATTCGACAAAGACAAGGAGGTGAAGTGATCCTGGATTACAACTCTCCTGATGGCGGTTCCATAAAATTTAGCAATAATTACAATACCACTTTTAGAAATATAATGGATAATTCAAGAAATTATCCAACTGACGGTTCATTTGTTATCTATGAAGGTCATCCTCAAAAACAGCAAATTAATATATTCCAAAGTTCACTTACCGGTGATAATTATCTGCTTGGTTTACATACTACATGGGGATTATCTTTCGCTCAATCAAAAGCATATTATCCGTATAATTATGATCTTCAATTTGAGGAACCTTCTTCAACTGATGCTCAAGGTAATATTTTATCCGGTATGCGTTCCATTTCTACTAGAGCAGAACGCAAGGTAGTCTCAAATCTTATTCCAGCCGCAGTAAATAATTTTTCATCCGCATACGCATATGGTGCAACTTATAGACATGAGCAAAATCTTGATCGTGACAGATCTGCATATATTAATTTATCGAGAGATTATACATTTGGTACAAATTTCACCGGCACATTCAAATTCGGAGGTAAATATCGTCAAAAAAGCAGGTATAGAGATTT
Organism: uncultured Ignavibacteriales bacterium; assembly: GCA_963848195.1. GTDB lineage: Bacteria > Bacteroidota > Ignavibacteria > Ignavibacteriales > Ignavibacteriaceae > CAVQBP01. Next base: position 875,934 of record CAWKCY010000009.1, read on the forward strand.
ATCTCGATTCGCTGCAGATTATTATTTAGTAGCTTTCAATCAAAATCAAAAGGCAGCCGATGGCTCTATTGTTCCAAAGAATTTTTCCGGTACAATATTCAACGGATATAATCTTTCACAAGATAGAATTTACTCAACAAACTTTATTGATACACCCGCAGATGATAGAAACATCTTTGATACTTATCGATTATATCCAGAGTTAAATAGGGACAGAGTGGAAAAATGGTGGAGTCTTAACCAAAACGGTGTAGCTAGAGATGGGACAGCAGAATATCTGGGCGATGCTGAAGCTAAAGCTCTTTTTTATGATATAACCGAAAGAATTTCTGCTGCTTATGCAATGAATACTTTTAATTTGGGAAATTATTTAACATTTATCGCCGGTTTAAGAATTGAAACAGAAGCAAATAATTATAACTCTAAAAATGCTCCTTTTGGACTCTCCGGGTTCCCGACTGTTGCCGGATTAATATTCGATACAACTTCAGCTCATAATGAAGCTGTATGGCTCCCTAACTTCCAGTTTTTAATTAAACCTATTGATTTCCTGAATGTCAGATTAGCTGCGTACAGAGCTTTGGCAAGACCTGATTTTAATTACCGTTTAGCGCAATTTGTACCAAGAGGTAATACATTTAACCTTCAAGCGGGTGCTGAAAGCAGCTTAGGTAGTTCAGCTTTAACTGTAGGTAATCCGGGATTGAAAGCTGCTAAAGCATGGAATTATGAAATAAATACTTCCTTTTACGGCAATAAAGTAGGTTTATTTTCTGTTTCTGTATTTTATAAAGATATTAAGGACCTATACCGTTATATAAACGGTGCCCAAGTAGCCGGTCAGGAGATTCTTGATAGTTTAGGAATCAAAGGCAAAAATCCTTATTCTGAAAGTGTTACATACAATTTATATTACCCGTACAATTCTCCTAGACCAACTAAAGTATGGGGTTTCGAAATTGAACATCAGCCTTACCTGGGATTTTTGCCGGGCTTCCTTAAGAACATCACTTTGAGCTACAATTTTTCTATTATACGTTCGGAAGCGTATACTCCATACTCACAAGCCGTAACTACTTATATAACTGTACCCGGTTTACCATTTCCTAAGAAAGTTACGTCATATGTCTTAATCGAAAAAAAGCAAAAATTGGAAGGACAGCCGGAATTTTACGGCAACTTTGCTATAGGTTACGATATTGACGGGTTCTCGGGAAGAGTATCTGTCTTTCATCAGGGTGAATTCAATCAAAGTTTTTCCGCCGATGGCAGAGGCGATGTGATTACCAATGCTTACACAAAAGTGGATTTGGCATTTAAACAACAAATAACCGATTGGATCGCTGTACTATTAAATGTTAATAATATTACAAACACAAAAGAAAGGACAACAATAATTAACCGTGTTCAAAATTGGAGATTAGATAATTCAGCAGAAGTTTATGGCACTACTGCTGATTTCGGAATTAGAGTTACTTTATAGCTTTAGAAAATAAAATATCAATTAATTCGTAAGGCAGTCAATGTCCAAAACCAAAAACACTAATAATAATAAGGAGACCAATATGAAAAAAACAACACTGTTTTTTGTTCTTTCTTTGTTCCTCTTGCTCCCTTCTTCTTTCTATGCTCAAAGTGAGCATGATTTTATAGTGGAGCCTGCTACTTCTTTTGATGATGCATTGAATAATACTATCAATAATGACGTTCAATCTGATGGGGTAACAAGAAATGATCCTCAACGTGTTTATGTTCTTAAAGATGGGATTTATTTTATTAATGGCCCTATTGAAAATCATGACTGGCCTTTAACTATTGTTGCACAGGCGGGTTCCGAATTAAAACCGTTAATCATTTGTATTCCGGATAATACAAACACTTTGCCGGGTCAAATGATTAACATGTACGGTAATGTTACCCTGAAAGGTATCCGCTTTCTTAATTATTATGAATCTATTTCCCCCGAACAACTCGCAACTGCTACCGGACAAGTGGTAACTGCAAGGGGATCCGGTTTTGATATGGTTATAGATAACTGTATTCTTTCATGTCGTTCAATTTTACAAACAACAGCAGCATGCAGAAAAGTACAGGTTACAAACACTGTTATGGCTAATATGTTTAGAATGGCTGGTGCTAATAACTGGGGCGACAATAAAGGCGTGGATTTTAGAAATTCATCCTGCGATTCAGCTATTTTTATTAATAATACTTATATTAATGAACAGGATAGGATTATGCGTCAGCGTGGTGCCGGTGAAGGGGTCGATATTCAACATTTTATTTTCAATCATAATACCGTAGTTAATAATTATGGGTACCATGGATGTATTGAAATCGGTAGAGCGGGCAAATCCGTTCAAATCACTAATAATGTTTTCTATAATCCTTTCTGCTTCGGCAATGATACCGACATTGTACGTCAATCTGAATTTGAAGATAATACCGAACTGGATCCTTACGGGGGGAACAAAATGGTTATGATTAGCACAATTCCAAACGATACAACGCAATTTGATATTAGAAACAATTTTGTTACAACAACCCAGCGGGTAGAAGATTGGTATGCGCGATGGGCTTCGGCAGGAGCTTCGCCACAGTTTCCCTACAATTCCAGTTTACCTGAATTCACAACAGACTATATTAAAAATAAAATTGATTACAACAGCGCCTTTACTGTTGAGAATATCACTATGGGAGCTGTACCTGTTGTAGATACTGCTATTATGAGTTTGTATAGAGAACCAATTGATGCTGGAGGCGGCGGAAAAACTAAAATTAAAACACCATATACAGATTTTGCTAAATGGGATTGCGATAGAAAATCCATGGCATGGTTAACCGATACTTTGGATGCCTCTTACAATATGGATGCTGCTGCATATACAGGAGCAGATGGTGGACAACCTGCCGGTGCTCTCAATTGGTGGGGTCTAACCCTTGGTGTAAAACAGATAGATAATCAAATACCTGCAAACTTCAGCCTGCAGCAGAATTATCCAAACCCGTTTAACCCTGCAACTAATATTGAATATTCCATCCCAAAAGAAACTCATGTTACTGTAGAAGTATATGATATCCTTGGCCGTATGGTTGCTAAACTAGTTAATTCAACTCAAAAAGCCGGTACTTACAATGTGGATTTTGATGCTTCCAAATTAGCTTCAGGAACATACATTTATAGACTATCTACTCCGGAAGTAACTTATGCAAAGAAAATGTTATTGCTGAAATAATCAATAAATTTTCAATCATAAATGAAAAAGCCCGGATTAATCTCCGGGCTTTTTTATTTCTATATTTTTATAAATAAATAATTTTGCCCTATTTTGAATAGATCTAAATTAGTATTAAAAAATAATATTGGCATTCATAATTTCTGAAACAATTGAAATTGTTTTCCCTTTATTTCTAGAATTATCATTTTTCTCTTAAGTAATATCAGAAATTTACTTAGTTGTCTATGGTTCCATTTTTAATCTGATTTAAATGATTAATAAGTAGTCTCATATTAAAGGAATAAACGTCAATTGAAATATATTTCTGATCACTTCTATCCCTATATGGAGAAGTGTCAAATCTGTCACCTACATGGGTTGTCATATATTCTTTAGTATCCGGATCCCCCTCTTTCGGCTCTCCGATATATGGATTTGAAACCTGCATACCGGTAACCAGCCATCTTCCTTTTTCATCCAAAGAAGCGATTATCTTGTCAATCATATTTTTATTTAATTTATAATTCGTTCCGTATATATCAGGCAGCTTCAAATAATTAATAATTTCCTCATATCTTTTTATAAGGGATTTCGTTTTGTTATTGCCTGGAATTAGCGGTGAACCCTTTACAATACTTTCCGGCTGTTCGGCTGCAGTACTTTTATATTCATCTTTAATCATCTTAAAATCAATTAACCGGAAATTACGATAATGTGCAACTGTACTTGTACTATCATTATCAACATAATAATGACCGAAAATTACATTAGAGCCTACCCGGTGAGTATAAAATGGATTACCTGTTTTAGGATCAACAAATTTAGCATAAACATATACACCTTCTTTTTGTGTATTCTTAAGCTTTGAATTTTTAAGCCAGTTAATGGCATCCGGAACTCTTTCAAGAAATCTTCTATCACCTGTCATTGCATAACATTTATTTAGAATTAAAATATTTTCGGCTGTGTATTGAGGATCAAGAGATTTCGGTTCATAAGTGCGTGCTCCTGCTGGAGTTAAATCCATGTTATATTGCTGCCCCCATCCGGCAAATGGTTTAGGCTGTTGAGCTAATAAAATAAAGTTCATTCCTCTGCGAATGGCATCAAGTAATTCACTCTCTCCTCCTTCATAAAACTTATCATGATAATTTAACGTAGAATAACATGCAATTAAAAATTTAATATTCTGCCATATTACATTGTCATTAAAAGTATAGAAAGAAGTATAATCCGGGTGACCATTTTTATTAAAATCATGTCTTAAGGGATACCGCTGCGGCCAGCCGCCAAGAGGATATTGACTTTTTAAAATTAAATTGATAACCTTTTCAAGTGGAGGCTTATATGTAGGATCCAATTTAGTCAGATAAAACCTTAAAAGAAAAAATGCCGCACCGCTCGTAGTTTCATCATCGTAGGTTGCATTTCCGTAATAGTGCTGAAATTCTTCTAAGCGCCAACCATTTTTACCTATGGTATTATACCATTCTCTTGTCGAATTCTCACCGGCAAAATTAATAAAATAATTCCATCCACCACATGGTAATTGTCCCCAAATTAGTGCATTAGCTGCCTTTTGAGCCTGCAAATAATAATATTCATCGTGGGTAGCAAAATAAGCATCTAAAAAAGTATTCCCCATGCTAACTGTTCCCGGATCTTGCGTCCAAACCATAGTTGGATAAGCTTCCATTTCACCCCATCTCCGCGAAAGATCAGGTAAATAATGTGAAACATAACCTCCATTCTCACTTACGCTGTCAGCGAGAAACTTTGTAGCTCGCATCATAATGGAAGTTATATCCTTTATCTTATAATCTGATTGTCCATTTAATGAACAGGATAATATTAAAACTATTATAAATATTGATTTAGTCTTCATTAACATACAATTATTTAAGAGTGTATTTTGAAATATAATTAAGGTTTAAGAAATTCATTAGGCTCTAATGCATGCTTTGTAAACCTAATTGTTTTGATGTATCCATTAAACCATGACTTTGGATTTTGTCTTGCTCCAATTGATATATTAGCATCTGGTAAAGAATGAAAATTAACGCTGCCATGCAATTCTTTTACTCTATTTATATAATGTGTAACAGTTTGATTTTTATACACCAAAGTCACATTGTACCATTGTCCCGCAGGATGCAGCTTATCGGCAGTAACCGTATCAAGTAAAATTGAAGATGAATTTTCAGAGCCAACATATGAATCAAGTGCCCATTTTTGATTTTTTAAAAGACGTATCTCCATTAGTATCCTTGGCTTTGCATCTTTAGATTTACCTAGATGAAAAAATCTTTGCTCTAAATTTTCAGGGTCGTTAGATGAATCAGGTTTGAAAATTACTTCTATGGTAAATTCTTCTGCATTTCCCAGCGGATTGCCTTCTACTAGCAAAGCCTGATTCTTTCCATTAAATAATACTGCCTTTCCTTCGGGAGTTTCAACAATCACCGGGAGTTCCGGCAGCCCTTCAGCAGGATACCCCCCAATCGAATCTGTTCTGTCAATATTCCATTTAATAGATTCCTGGGCATCAACAGAAATGATTTGAAAAAGGAAAAGTATAGACACAATAAAAAGAATTTTGTATGACATATTAACCTTCAGTATAATTGATAAAAAATTTCATAAAGTTTTTTTTAATAATAAATTATTCATGATCCTTCTTTCTCCGGAATGAAGATAATATTTTATCAGTTCAAAGTATTGATTTTTTTCTTTCATTTAATTCTCATTAATCTTCTTTAATCATAATATTACGGTAAAAAATTTCAGTGGCTTCCGCCTGCAGTAGTATTACCAGAGTTCTTATGTCATTAATCTTTCATTCCGGTATTTTTCTTTGCAAGTTCAAGAGCATACGTAGTAGTATAATATTTTGCAAGCATATCTGGTACTTCCCAGCCGGGAAGTTTTCCATCAATCAGATATTGCAAAAAACGTTCTGTAACATCGGCGAAATGAGCTTCATGGCCGGTAACATATTTCTCCGGTATAATAACTTCCCAGGACTTGTCCAGCTTTTTTAATTGAACACCTTCAAATTTTTCTGCAATCCTACTAAAGTTTTTATATAAAATTTTCGCAAATAAAGTAAACTCTACTCCGGCAGCTGGTTCAATATAAAGGGTTGGTTTATAATTTTGAGCCTTTCCTTGCAGAATTTCAAGATTCGATTTTGTGCCCCTCATAAGTGAATATGCAGCATCACCCGCATCTTCAGGGGCACGGTAATTCCATACAGTATATACTTTGGCATGTATCCCTTTTAAAACATAATTAATTTCTCCGTTGGAATACACATTCAGTGTATCATTATGAAGATCTTTAAAAAGATATTTGGGAAATTCTTTTAATCTTGTAACAGTATTAAATTCTTCTGACGATAATTTGGTCGGCCATCTTTCAGCGGATAAAATTTTTATATCTTTTGTATAATCTATTATTTGTCCAGGAAAGCATTCCCACTGAATCAAGTCAACCAGATGAGTTGAAATATCAGCAATCCCCTCCCCCTGCTGTTTAGAATCAAAAAACCAGGCTGGCCGTTTTAGTACTGATCCAGAAACATATTTATAAAATGTATGTATACTGCTTCTTATTACTGCTGGATCTTCAGCCGTTCCCTTCTCCAGGGTACCGAAGATCTCCGGTATCAGGGAAATCTCCTTTTGAAGAATAGTCGTTATCTCCGAGCGCTCAGTCATTATATCATAAAGAAGAACCCCTTTTTGTTCTGCGGTCTTAAAAGCTTTTTTCAATAATTCAAAATCTGCTGTATCGATTGCCATTGGCTTATCTGCCAAAACATTCATCCCTGCATTCACCGAGGCATAAATATATTCAGTCTTTTTCCGGTTATTTCCCGATATTACAACTACATTACCTGATTTATCTCTCAACATCTTTTCAAGATAATCATCCCCTTTATATATTAATTCATTCCAATGGGTTGGCTTATCTTTTCGTGTATTATAACTGTTTATTAAATCGAGATGAATTTGAACATCTTCGCTTTCCGGAGCATATACATAAACATCAGGACTTATCTGATCATACATTACTTTCTGTACAAGTGCTGCATGAAAATGTCCCGGGTCAAGAGTTATAAGTTTAACTTCCCCATTAGCACCTGTAAATTTTTTTTCATTCTGAGGAGTACATGAAATCATAATAACTGCCGCTGTAAAATAAATTAGCTTTTTTATCTTCATAATATTTCATGAAAATATTTTACTTGACTATTTAGTGTCCATGCCGGAAAAACAAATATTCTAAATAAAAAAAACCACGCATGTGAGAGCTTTCTAAATTATTATAAGTCTTACTCCTAATATTTAAGCATTTGTTTAGCTCTCTTTACAAACTGAAGTGGGAAGCCCCAAGGATCACGCACTACAAGTATTTCGTCTCCTGCCGGAGTCTTATTAATATCCTGTGCAACGGTTGCACCGGCTTTTACAAGTTTATCTTTAGTTGAATCTAAATCAGCCGACATTGATGCAAGATGAAGCGAAAAGAAATCTACCTTACTAAAATCGATAACAGGAGCCTGATCGTTCTGATATAGTTCAATCATAACATTTTTTGCTGAATCAGCTAGAAAGCATCCGTAATTGGGTGCGCCGGATTCACGCACCACTATCATACCATAATTATCAATGTACCATTTTTCAACTGAACGGGAATCCTTAACATTATGGGCAATATGCTCAAACCTCAACCCGCTGGATGCCAGCATCGGTTCGGCACGTTCTACAAATTGGATCGGCAAGCCCCACGGATCGCGCATCATTAAAATTTGATCGCCTGAATCAGTTTTTTTCAAATCATCAACGATTTTAGCACCCGCCTTTACAAGCGTTTCTTTGGTTCTATTTATATCGGGCGATATAAATGCAATGTGGATAGATAAAGGGTCATATTGTGAAGGATTAAATAACTTTGCAGTATCATTATGATAAAATTCAAACATCATATTTTCAGCAGGATCAGCTACAAAAGTGGTATAGGTAGGTGCATCACCTTGGCGCATTATCTTCATCCCCAAATTATCCTTATACCAGTTCGCAACTTTGATAGGATCTGCAACATTAGTTGCTAGGTGTTCGAATTTTAACGGTTTCTCCTGTGTTGATTTCTCTTTAACTTGTTGTTTCTGCTGTGAACCACAGCTTGCTAAAACAAAAGCAGTTAAAATCATAAGAATATTAATGCTGAAAAAACGTATATATTTCATTCTTTTTGTCCTTTAATTTTTTTTATTTAGATTATTTATTTGAAGATAAAAATTCAATTGCAGCATTGGCGATGACACCATCTTGTTCGGGTGTTCCTCCGCTTATACCGATTGCACCAACTAATTCATTATCGACAAATAATGGGATGCCTCCTTCAAAAGGAAGAACATTCTGTAAAGCAATAATCGCATTAGCTCCCTGAGCTACCCTGTCCTGATAAGCTTTTGTGGGACGTTTAAATGAAAGTGCGGTTTTAGCTTTCTTCAAAGAGATTTCGATGCTGCCTAATTGTGCACCATCCATTCTTTCCATGTACACTAAATTCCCGCCATCATCAACAATTGAAATTACAGATGTTAATTTGTCTTTTATAGCCTGAGCTTCGGAAGCGGCTGCTAATTTTTTCGCCAGTTCGAGTCCTACAGTTTTTTTTGATATCAACTGAGCATGAATTTCAACAGATGAAAATATAAATAATGTCAATACAAATACCGATATAAAATGATAAAGTTTTTTCATATTTATCTCCTGAAGATTTTTGATTAGAGAATATTTCGGACAATTTAAATTAAATGAACTTTCGATATTTATGGAGACTGATGGCGTAATAATTATGATAATGTCTTTGCCCTGATGGTTTAATTCAACCTGATATATCATTCTAATGGTGTTGACTCTTAAGTTTTAAAAGTAACTAAAATTAAGAAAAGGACGAAACAATTCCCAATCTCATTGAAAAATAAATTGCTTTGTAACTTTACAAATATTTTATTCTGAACAATGATAAAAAAATATTGGTAATAAGATATTACTTTTTTATTTTTTATTAATGACAACGGGAATTATATGTTGAAAGGAGATTGTATGATCATAAACCACAGGTATTTACCAATAATTTCATTTTTTATTTTATTAATTATTAATCCCTTAAATAAAACTATGGCACAGAAAACAAAAGACAATTTATTCGTTTATGTCTCTCTTAGAAATAGTGATGCAATCGCTATTTATAAGATGGATAAAAGTTCATCAAAATTGGAAATAATTGACAGTTTAACTGTAAAAGGAGGACCCGCACCTTTGGGGTTAGATCCTTCGGGAAATTATCTTTATGTGGGATTGAGAGGTACCAATACTCTTTCATCATATCGCATAGACCATCGGACGGGTCGGCTCTCTTTAATTAATTCTATACACGCTGCCGATAATATGGCTTATGTCGCAACAGACAGAACCGGAAGGTTTTTATTGACTGCCTATTATGCTGCAGGTAAAGCTGCGATTTATCCTATAAATTCAAAAGGTGAATTGCAAAGTAAAGCGGTTTTAATTTTTACGAATTATGTTAATGCTCATTCTATTTTAACAGATCCGGCGAATAAGTTCGCATTTATCGCTGATAAAGGAGGGGATAAAATTTATCAATATAAGTTCGATGAAAAAACCGGAAATCTTACACCTAATGAACCGCCTGTAGTCATAACTCCAAATGGAACGGAACCGAGACATTTTGTTTTCCATGGAACAAAAGATATTATATATTTTGTTAATGAAACCAACAATACGGTTACTGTATATCATTTTGATAAAAACAAAGGTATAATTACTCCATTTCAGAATATTTCAACAATTCCAAAAGATTTTAAAGAGTTTACAAAAACCGCCGATATACATCTGACCCCCGATAACCGGTTTTTATATGCTTCCAACCGCGGGCATGAAAGTATCACTGCTTATAAAGTTGATCCTAAAACCGGTGAACTGGCAATTATAGGATATTATCATACCGAAGTAAACCCCAGGTCATTTGCTATTGATCCCACAGGAAATTATTTGTTCTGCGCCGGCGAAACATCAAATAACCTTGCCTCCTACAAAATCAATCGGGAAACAGGTGCTTTAGAGAAAATAGAATCTTTTTATATTGGTGAAGTACCTTCATGGGTCCTGGCAATTAATATGTAGTTTTGAAATAAAAAGTGTAAGATTTGTTCCTTTTAATGAAATAAGTAAAGATTAAAATATGTCTGAATTAAAAGAGTTCCAGAAACTCGTAATTGAAAATGCCAAACATGTAAAGGGACTTAAGGTTGGTGAAAAAGCTCCTGATTTTGTGCTGCTAAATGCAGTAGGTAAGAGCATTTCTCTTTCAGCTTTTCTCAAAAAGGGTCCTGTTGTTTTGAAATTTTACCGGGGTGAATGGTGTCCCATTTGCAATCTGGATTTAAGGAATCTGCAAAAAATTATACCGGATATTAAATCATTAGGAGCAGCTCTTCTGGCTGTCAGCCCTCAAAATCCGGATAATGCATTAACAATGAAAGAAAAAAACTTACTCGATTTTGAAGTATTAAGTGATAAAAATCAAAAGGTTATTAAGCTTTATAATCTCCAGTTTGATCCAGGTGAAGATTACCATAAGAGAAGAGATTTAACCATTCTAAATGGTGATAAATCAAAATTTTTACCGGTTCCTGCAACATTCATAATTAATAAGAACTTTACAATTGAAGCAGCACACCTTGATCCGAATTATACAGTTAGGATGGCGCCGGAAGCTATCTTGGATATTTTGAAAAAAATTGTAAAATGAATCTCCCGATATTGCTATCATGAATGATTATTTTTTAATATTGAAACCATTGCAAGGTCATTTAGATCCAAAAGTAACATTGAAACCGAAAGGAACAACAGGAACACTATTAACAAATATTTTTACAGGACACCCGCGGGAATTAAATCATCCTATGCTTATTAAAAAGTTTTTAGAAAGTAAAGACTGGAGACCGTTGGATAGTTATGCTGATTACCGGTTGGGTATAATATCTTTATTAAAAGAGTCAGCAGTTAAGAAATGATAATGATGCAAAGGTAAATTTAAACCGGGAAATCAAATTGCAAATATTATTTAAGAGCCGCTAAATAAGCGGCTCTTTTAAAATTAGAATAAGAAGTCTATTAAATAAAAGATTTATTTTTTATTTAACATAACCTTATTATTCTCCCTGGTTATTTCTGTAAGTTTTTCTTGAGGATCTACCTGAACGCTTAAAGAATTTAGATCGACTTCCGCCGGGGCATTTAATACAACTTCCATAGTTTTAGGAACTAAATCTTTTGGTGAAGCAATTTCCGGTAAAGAAACCTCAGCAACATCTTGCCCTTTAGAATTAATGAGAGCAACTATTGTCGGATTTGAATTTACTGCTCCCAGATTATGAACAGTAACATTTATTTTTTTACCATTAATTTTTATATCATCATTTCCAATCGCAAGGTCCGGCCTCTTTGAATAATCCAAACCTTCATCAACAAGCTTTAAGTTAATAATTGAAGTTTGATGTGAAGGGAAAGTTAATGTAATTGGTTTCGAACGCTCAAATGCTACTGTTCTTGATGTAACACCATCATCTGCCTTACCATCGCCATTTTCATCAATACCTTGAGTTACTTCCCATTTACCCGGCAGTAAATTCCAGCTGCAGCATTCAGCATTCACATCAGATTGATCAAGATTAAAAACTTTCATCTCAACAGCCGAAGATGTTGCTGAGCGAACTGCAATTGCTACACTTTCCGCAGTGGCTGGCTTTTCGAATTTCCAGCTGATTGCATTTCCCGGAAAGATGTATCCTCTTGATAATGCTATTCCGCCTAATCTTGATCTTTGCAGCTCACTTTCCAATGTTATAACTCGATCTGTCCACAAGCTCCCTGTAGTATTTATGTAATAAAGTATGGAATTCCACTTTACCTGATTTCCGTAATAATTATCCAGGTATTTATTGTCACCTGTTATCTGCCATGCAAAATGCTGCGCCATATCATTATCTTTATCTGAATTTGCTATAGAAACTATCTGAGCACCCCAATCTTTACGGAGATTCAAGATGTCCAGTATATCTGCATTAAGAATTCCCAAAGCGAAAAATTTCATATCCAGAAGAGGCTGAAGGTATTTTTTATCTCCGGTCCACTTATAAGCAGCCCAAAAAGCATGAATAGCAGCTGTTGAGTTACCTCGGGTTATAATTCTGCTGCTGCAGACAGAATAAGGAGGCGATAGCGGAGATGGTCTGCTTTGATCTGTGTTAAAATTAATATCAGTATCTATTATTATCCTACCATCTTTATCTTTTCTTGCATGCGCTAATAGCCCGTCAACCATATTAATTACAAGTTTTCGTGCCGTAGGATTTCCATAATATTCTCCCAATAAAAAGGCAGGATGCAGAGCAAGGTATTCGTAACCTGATGACCAGGCCCAAACGCCTTCCTGTGCGACTTTTGTAGCACTGAAATATTGTGAACGAAAATGGTAATGTCCGCCTATATTTTTTGCAATGATTAATTCTTCCTGTGATTTTACCTCTTCCATTAATCTCTCTACATTTTTCGGATCCCCGAAATTATCCATATTTACCTGTGCCAGGACATTGGTACCTTCCTCATATTGATGAAGTCCGTCCGTTTGGATTGTATTTATTCCGTTTGTAAGCATCCCATTTTTATAAATGGCTTCCATCAAATCCTGGTTTGAGGCTTTTAGTTTATCAGGTTCGCATCCCATAAAAACGAGAGCGGGCCAGACATTTTCAAGATCACTATCATCTGAAAGTCCCCCACCTAGTCCTTCACCATGAATTTCTCTGTTGTCCACGTACCAATTGACAACTCTTTCATATCCTTTCAGATCTTCAACCTGCAGATATGCCCAATGCGGTATATTGTCAGGTACAACAGGTTTATTGTAAGGAGGTACTGGCTGTTCCGGATTATATACATACCAGTAGTTCCTTCCCGGATAATTATCGGGATCTATCCTGAGCAGACTTGTCATATCTCCTTCAAATTCATTGAATTTATTGAGTCGTTTATCCCTGGTATGTTCTTCAATAAACATATCGTAATTATCTCTGGATTGAGTAAATCTGTCGGCAATATGTTCTTTTTTTGCTTCATCCCAGGGCTTAAATACAAGTTTAACTTCTGCTCCTTCAAGCATAGCTGGTGTAAAGTCAGGACCCGATCCTGCAATTGTAAGATATAAAGGTTTGTTGTTTGGCAAAATCCGATCTCTCAAATCCAGCCATAAGGTCCGTGCTTCATTAGGTTTAACTGAAAATGAAAAGTCAAACATATCCCTTAATGGCCAGATTGGATCTTTTACCTGAATATTTAACGGGTAATATTCTCCCATGGTAGGTTTAACATTTAAAGCCGGGATTTCAATTTCAATTCCGTCCAGTCCGGCATTAATATTCTCCCATGTATATGAAAATCCACCGCGGCTGTTATCCTCATCTTTAATACTTCGAAAGCTGCTTGGTATAATTACATGAATCAAAGGCAAACCACTTTGGACAGATTTGCTCTGTTCTCTCGGTGCGCCTTCCGGCAGAGCGAGCATAGTAATCCTCTCATCCTGCGTGTATCTGCCTTTAATATAATTTTGTATATCTTTTATATTTTCATTCTGAGGTTCTTTAGCAGTAGTAAGGTAATATTCAAGTGTTCCAATATCTTCCGGGGCTTTTCCTTCCCTGATGTCAAATGCATTTAATTCTCCAATTGGCGTTTCAATTTCATCATTTGTAAATACTAGCGTTTTTCCTTTCTCTTCTTTATCTAATTTATGAAATGTTCTTTCCTGGTACTTTGGTCTTTCAAATAATTGAACTGCATTTGTCCCATCTTTATTATCCGAAAGAGACATTTTGCCGTAAGCTGCACCCTGTATTTCAATATAATTCCATGGTTCATCAGGCATATTAAAGCGGACAGATTTGCCTGATGTCGGATAACAATCCCAGTCGGGAAGTTGAAAATAATCATTTCTGCCCAATATTCTTGAACGGTTATATACACCCGGCCACGTGGTTTCTCTGATACCGTCATTTGCTTTCCACCACCATCTCTTTAAATCATACACTTCATTAATTTCCACCTTACGAACGGAAGTTTCTTTATTATTAAGATATGGAGGATTATCACCGGGCCTGTTCCAGCCGTAGCGTAATGCCCATTCATTAGCCCAACTAGATTTTGTAAGATCTCTTTCAACATAAGGACTCTCCAGAGAATTTCCTTCCGCCAATTGATTAATTTCATTTTCATTAAGTGCATGGTCATATATTTTAATTTCATCAATATCCCCTCCTCTAATAAACTGATATGCACTTTGAACCTGATAACCGCTGATAACTCTGGAATGCGGACCAAATTGATCTAAGCTTGAATTTAATACACATGAAGTATCCTTTTCACCAACTTTTTTACCATTTATATAAAATCTGATACCTGCAGTTTCATCCCAGGCTAATGCAAAATGCACCCAGTCTTTTGGTGAAGGGAGTTTTGACATTTTATAAGATACCCTTTCACGGGCAAGATTTGCATCGGTAACAAATGCATCGAAACCGTGACCGTTATAATCTATTCTAAGCCAGACCATATCCCAGCTTGAATGATCCGAATAACCGACTCTAAAGATGGCAAAAGGTGTTTCACCATAAGGTTCACGTGCACGCCAGTAAAAAGATAAAGTACCTCTTTCGGAATAAATATTACCTGCAGCCCAATAAGAAAACAACTGTGTATTACCGCATTGAAATCCTGCTCCCTTTGCACCATCCTTAATAATATTAACTTCCCTTAAAAAATTCGGTTCCCCTTTCCCTGCAGAGTAGTCGGCATTGAATCCTTTATCCCCTGATAAATAAAAAAGCAAACCTGTATTTACGGAATCCTGATTTGAAAAACCAAAGAGCTGGTAACTCCCCAGCAAGATGAAAGAAGAAAGCAGGAACAGAAGACGAAAACATTTAGACATTGTAACCTCCATAAGAGCAATTAGTTTTTACCAAGTTTGCTTCAATTTTACTAAAAAATAGGCCTTTTATTCCTGTTTTAATAAAAAAAGATTTGCATTTTGTAATTGAAGCATCTTGTAAAATTAATTAGGAAATATTATAAAATTATTATTTCATGTAGTTAACTTAGCATCAAAAATTCATTTCAATAGGAGCCCTGTTTTAGTTGGATTATACTCAAATGAGTGTTTTTCTCCTGATTTTGTAAATGCAAGTATTATATTACCATTTTTATCAGTTGTATGCTCAATAGATTTTACAATATTTTGAGCTTCATCGTCATCATTAACCGGTAGAATAATTGTACTGATAATTGTATGCTCATTTGCTGCTTTAACAACAGTTCCAAAATAAGGGTCCCACTTAAAGTCTATACGGCCGTTCACCGGCTGTATAGGATGTTTACCTTCCCTGATTTCAAACTTTGAATCTGAAACAGGAATAAGAGCCATCATCCCTTCCTTACCTTTTAAAAGGACGTAATTATTATGATTCTCTTCCTGACATTCGGTGTGGAACCTGGCTTCAATCTCTGCTCCTTTAGCAGATTCAACTTCATCCAAAACTACAGTAATTAATGGTTTTTCTAAAACGACATGACGTCGCCAGCTTTTTAATTCTTTTTTCGGATAAGCATTGGAAGGATCCATAAGTACGTAGTCACGCCTGGGTGATGTTCGAAAATCAAGTACTTTTCCCCCAATGTTATAATTCCATGGTTTGTCTTTCAATTTGCCCGGAATTTGTTTTTCACCATTAACTAAAATAATATTATGCCCTACACTTGATGCAAAGGGATAGTCCCATCTTGCCTGGTCGAAATATTTTTCATCGTAGAACATTCTTCCAAGTTCGGAAATGTAAAATTGTTTTTTCCATTGAACAACAAATTGACCAACATCTAGATGACCGTGATGAGGATCTGTATTCATACCTGCTTTACCGGCAACTACAACAACATCCGGATTTTTAAACTCACTGCGCATTACCCACCAATCAATGCTTTTGAAATGAATGGAAGGATTCTTCGGGGCCTCCGGTTTTATATCGGATCTGGGCCAAATAATATCAAATGGGTCGTCACCGTCTCCCATAAACTCTTTGCGGTAATAAGCTCCCCTTTTATCACCGGTTTCTGTTGTAAGCTTATTTACAAAATATGTTTCACCTAAGGTTTCACTGGGAGAATCTTCAAAATTCAGACAAGTACCGGGCTGCAGGGTAATATAAAGTGGAAATGTTAACGGATTATTTTTTAATCTTTCATTTTTAAACAAGTTATATTTTCCATTTGTAATTCTTTTTAAAGCATCAGCAAAAAAAGTTGAAGTTGATATTCCGTAATTCCAGTATCCTCCTCCTTCCTGCCAGCCGCCGTCTGTACCTATATAGCTGAAAAGACTGTCTATTCTGTTATATGACTGTGCAACAACATCAGTAAGCTGGGGATCTTCAGTAAGAAGAGCTAATCCAGCCAATCCGACTCCGGAATTACAAACGCCGCACCAGTTGCACCTGTATGAAGTAGCCCACCAGTGATATTCATAATTTCCGCGAACCCTTGTAACTACTTTTTCCAGCAATCCGCCTCTGATACGATCACGCTGCTCTTTTTTTAATGCCGGATAAAGCCAATCATACACTGCAGCAATTAGACGGCCTGAATCGCCGGTAAAATGATCAAAAGAAAAGCTTGCTTGATCATCGCGTACATTCCATGGCCACACACGGGAATAGATTACCGGAAATTCATGTGCCCGCTGAACCCAGGTCGGGAGATCGCAAAAAGCATCTGCAAATTCGAAAGCTTTTTGAGCATACTTATTATCACCCGTCATTTGATAAATAAAAGCAAGCAGAAATGCATCATTTCTCATTTCCATATAATATTGCAAATATTTCCCATCCCGGTCTTGTTCAGACCACCCGGCTCGTGTATTCTTCCCCTGAATAGGAATATCATGAGATATAGGCATAGCCAGCAGTTTATTTGCTTCCGCTAACAGCTTCTGCATCGTATAATTACATTCAGGATCATCTTTGATTCTTTCCTGCATTGCTGGTTTATCTTTATCACTGAAATAGAGATAAGGATGTTTCAGTTCTGATTTATTGACAGTTTTATCTATATCTTCTTTGGTTGTCTGTCCGAACGCTAAAGAAACGAAAAGATTAAGTACTAGAATAAAAAGTATAAATTTAAATGATCGCATAACTCACTCCTATGAAAGAAAAATAAAAATTAATTATATCTTGCAGTTATAATTATATTGTAATTTATAAACATATAAGGAATAAATAAACAATTATGTCAGGTTCCAGGCTGAATATATAAAACCGGTGCAAACAGTTTGCGTTCATTCCCTCGTGGATCGAATTCAACTTTTGGCGGAAGATCGAAGATCATAGTTGCACGATCCTTAAGATCAAATTCGGGCCAGTGCGGCATATGAGGTGTATCCGGATTGCCCGTCCGCGCAAATGCTAACCAGGATTCACTCATAATGTCAGCCATTTTCTTTGCCTCAGAACCATCCCCTGTCATAGTTTTTCCATATTCAATATTATCAAAAACTAGAGGTACGTCCAATGTATGTGGTGCCTTCCACTTTCCACCATCAACAGGTGATTTCCAGTTTAATTGAAATACATAGGTTGGTGCACCATTTTGCTTAGCTCTCCGTTCCGATTCAATCGCCATTCCCTTCCATGATCGTGATGCGGTCGTAACAGCAAAGAAAACATCAGAGGGAGTATAATTACGATACCATTTTCTATACTTTTCGATTATCATTTCAAGATCCAGATTTCCGATAAATTGTTTAGCATGCTGAGAAATTTTAGAAGCTAATTGTGCCCAGGTTAAATGAAAAGTTGAAGTATCTCTGGCACCGATTAACAAAGTAGTTTCATCATGATTATTCCCCATAATCATCGGAATATCGGCAGATAAAGGAGCGGCATCAGGAGAAAACGGGTCGCGCGGTAATACGACTCCATCTGTGACGGGGGCAAAAGAATTACCCTGAATCGCTTCATTCAACTTTTCTGTAGAAACTTTTTTTATTTCATCAATATTATCAGGTGAAATATTAAGAGCCTTCAGAATTTTTAGTGCAGTTTCAGTTGCATGTTCACGCGTCCTGCCTGTCAGCTGTTGACCGCTTTCAGTAATAACTTTGTTGAACAATCCTTTCGCAGCAGGCATAGCCATTAGTGTAGCACATTTGGCACCACCGCCGGATTCGCCGAATATAGTTACATTATTCGGATCACCGCCGAATTCTGTTATATTTTCCTTTACCCATTTAAGAGCTAAAATCAAATCCAGCATACCTACATTGCCCGATTCGGCAAATTCTTTTCCTCCAAATTCAGCCAGGTAAAGAAATCCGAAACCATTAAGGCGATGGTTTACAGTAACGACAACAACATCCCCTTTTGTGCAAAGATTAACACCGTCATATAAATCAATATTACTCGACCAGCTGTTATACCCTCCGCCATGAAACCATACCATTGTCGGTCTTTTTTTCCCATCTCTCAACCCCGGAGTCCAGACATTTAAATAAAGGCAGTCTTCACTCATTTTTGTGCCTTCCCTGGGCATTGGATAAAAATTAGATTTCCCGATCGGCCCCTGTGGTGCTATAGGTCCAAATTTAGTCGCATCTCTGATACCGCTCCAGGGAACCGGTGGAACGGGAGGCTGAAATCTTGTTTTTGCAGTATTATCACCGTATGGAATTCCCTTAAAGACGTTAATGTTATTATCAATATATCCTCTTACTTTTCCGTATTTTGTGGCTGCAACAGGAACATTAGTTTGAGAATTCTTCATGGATTTACATCTAAAGAAACTTAAACTTATTATTATTGAAAGACTTATTACAGGGACATAATACCGTATGTGTAATATGTTTCTTAAAAAAGATTTTAAATATTTTTTCATTTTCTTTTTCTCTTTTTAATCTAATAATATCTGAATTAGACTAATTCTGTGCTGAACTTACTACTTTGGGAACATCGTTAAAAACCATTGAAGCTCTTTTTCAAGATTCTCATCGCCCCTGGTATCACCACCATTAATCCAGATTATATTTGGACTGTCTTTATAGCGTTCCGCCAGCCAGGTTACAAATTTTTCGGCAGAATCTTTACTAATAATATTATTGCGAATATTAGAGCCCCAAACAGGAACCATAGAAATAAAAATTCCGTCTGACTCAGCTTTGTGTACTATATAATCGATATGATCCCAAAAATCATATTCACCGGGAACATCAGGATTTTTACCGGATGTAACTTTTGTTTCTGCAGGGTTATTATTAGTGAAAGCTGAATCTCCATAAGCATTAACTTCCGGTAATCCATTTAGTATCATTGCCTGGATTACATTAAATCCCTTACTATGTCTGTCCTGCAGGTATTTATCAGCTTCTTCCCTTGTGAGTTTGGAAAACAAAAGCCAGCCGGTGTCGCCGAGCCAGAAGAAAGGTTTGCCGTTAACAAATTGGAGAAATCTTCCGTTCTCTGATACCTCTAAATTTCCATTATCAAAAATATTAAGGCTATTTTGTAAGTTTATAGGATGGATTAAAAGAAGTGAGAATAAGGATAACATTATTGAAAACTTTTTCAGCATTTCAACTTTAATTTAAGCATAATCAAAATTAAAGTTCAAAAATAATCGATTTTCTCATAAGTTATTATTTAAACTTGTATGTCCTAGGGTGCTGTCTGAATTTCTACTTCTTCCCCATTTAGAATTGAAGCTGCTCGTTTGTCATCAAATTCATTCTCCCACATGGCAACATCTGCTGTGGCAATTCCGTTTCCAATAAGATTAGTTACAGCTCTTGCCTCGTTAATAAATCTATCGACACCAAGGAGTAGAACCATTCCTGCAACTGGAGAAGATTTATCTGCCCATCCATCCGCCGTCTACAGTAATTACACTTCCATTCAAATAACTTGAAGCATCTGAACTAAGAAAAACAACTGTACCCATTAAGTCTTCCGGTGTACCCCATCTGCCGGCAGGAATTCTATCCAGGATTGATTTACTTCTAAATGCATCTTCGCGAAGGGCTTTTGTATTATCAGTCGCTATGTAACCGGGTGCTATAGCATTAACCGTCACACCTTTTGATGCCCATTCATTTGCAAATGCCATGGTTAATTGTTTAACACCTCCTTTTGAAGCAGAATAACCGGGAACCCAGATTCCCCCCTGAAAAGATAATAATGAAGCTATAAAAACGATTTTACCGTATCCTCTCTCTGCCATATCTTTCCCGATTTCCCGGGTAAGAATAAACTGAGAAGAAAGATTAACTTCTATAACAGTATCCCAGTATTCATCTGGATGTTCAGAGATTGGTTTTCTCAGAATTGTTCCAGCATTATTAATTAATATATCAATTTGGGGAAAATCGGATTTCGCTTTTTTTATAAAATCATAAAGTGAAGAGCGTTTTGAAAAATCACCGATGTATGTTTTTATCTTTCTGCCTGTGTTCTCAATTAGATTGATAGTTTCACTGAAATCCTCTTCATATGATACACCGATTATATCGGCACCGGCTTCTGCAAGTGCAAGCGCATACTTCTGTCCAATACCTCGGTTCGAACCAGAAACAACAGCTACTTTACCCTTTAGACTAAATTGATCTAAAATCATTTTTACCTCGTTTTTATTATCTATAAATTTTTGTAATATTCTACATTAGCTCCTGCATTTTTACTGCATCCATATCATCAAAAGCCTGGTTCTCACCCCCCATTGCCCAGATAAATGAATAATTTTGTGTACCGGAACCGGAATGGAATGACCAGCTTGGAGAAATTACAGCCTGACGGTCTCTGATAACTATGTGTCTTGTTTCGGAAGGAGTTCCCATAAAATGGAATACCACTGCATTATTTTCAAGATTAAAATACATATAAATCTCTGATCTTCTCTGATGTGTATGCACAGGCATTGTATTCCACACGCTCCCCTCTTCCAGTTGGGTTAAACCCATGACAAGCTGAGAACTTTTTATACCGTTGGGATGAATATATTTATAGATAGTCCTATGATTTGAATCTTTTAAGCTCCCAAGCCTGTTGGGTTCGGCATCAGAAAATTTTGCATGTGTAGTCGGAAATTCTTTATGAGCCGGATAACTCACAAAATAATATTGAGCAGGTACATCTTTATTTTCACTTTTAAATTCAATCTCTTTACTTCCGCGCCCAATGTATAAGGAATCTTTGTGAGCCATGTTGAATTTTTTTCCATCAACCAGAATTGTTCCGTCATTACCGATGTTAATAATGCCTATTTCTCTTCTTTCTGCAAAATAATCCGCCGACATTTCCTTTTTGCTGGCTTCCAGTTTCAGACCTTTGTCAGTTGGAACTGCAGAACCAACTATTGCCCTATCTACATCTGAGTATACAAGATAAATTTTTCCGGTCTCGAATATTTTATCTACCAGAAATTCATTTCGAAGTCCGGATGTATCCAATTTTTTAAAACCTTCAAAATTAGGAGAATATCTTACTTCCATTTTTACCTCTTCTTTCTTTTACATTTTTATTTCAAATTTAATAATAGATACTGTCATAAATTTCTTCGAAGAAATGAAATTTATCAAGCATTATAAGTAGAAGAAGCTGTTTGACCGCCTCTTCCGGTCCAATTAGTATGAAAAAATTCCCCTCTCTTTCTATCCACTCGTTCATAAGTATGAGCACCGAAATAGTCTCTTTGAGCCTGAAGTAAATTGGCGGGTAATCTGGAGTTTCTTATCCCGTCAAAATAATTTAATGCAGTTGAAAGTGCCGGAATCCATATTCCGTTAGTTGCAGAAGCCGCCACTACTCTTCGCCATGAATTCTGTGAGGATTCGATTTTCTCTTTAAAAAATGGATCAAGCAGTAAATTAGTTAATCCGGGGTTTTTATCAAAAGCCTCTTTAATTTTTCCAAGGAAGATTGATCTAATAATGCATCCGCCTCTCCACATTAAAGCAACTCCACCATAATTTAAATTCCAATTAAAATCTTTAGCAGCATATCTCATTAGAAGATAACCCTGAGCATATGAAATTATTTTAGATGCGTACAATGCTTTTTTAAGGTCCTCAATAAATTCTTTTCTATCCCCTTCAAATTTAGGTTTTGGTCCCGATAAAACTTTTGAAGCTTCAACACGTGCATCTTTTAATGAAGAAAGTGTTCTTCCGTATACAGCTTCACCAATAAGGGTTAAAGGTGCTCCAGAATCGAGTGACGCCAATACTGTCCATTTCCCTGTTCCTTTCTGCCCGGCTGTATCGAGAATTTTTTCCACCAGAGGTTTCCCGTCTTCGTCTTTATATGCAAGTATGTCTCTTGTAATTTCAATTAAGTAGCTGTCAAGTTCCCCTTCATTCCATTCTTTAAATACTTCGTGCATTTCATCATAACTCATATTAAGAAGATCTTTCATTATCTGGTAAGCTTCACAGATTAATTGCATATCACCATATTCTATTCCATTATGAACCATTTTAACGAAATGGCCGGCTCCGTTTTCTCCTACCCAATCGCAGCATGGCGTTCCGTCTTCTACTTTTGCAGCAATAGATTGAAAAATCGGTTTTATGAATTGCCATGCTTCCGGCGAACCACCGGGCATAATTGACGGACCTTTTAAGGCTCCTTCTTCACCGCCTGACACACCTGTTCCGACATAACGCATTCCCTTTTCTTCAAGATATTCTGTTCGTCTTATAGTATCAGGGAAATGAGAATTACCTCCGTCAATTATTATATCTCCTCTTTCAAGATGAGGAATCAGCAATTCTATAAAATCATCAACCGGTTTTCCGGCTTTTACCATCAGCATCACTTTTCTGGGAGTATTTAAACTTTGTACTAATTCTTCAATTGAAGAAGCTCCGATTATATTTTTATCTTTGCCTCTTCCGTTTACGAAATTGTTAACTTTTTCAACTGTTCTATTGAATACTGCAACAGTAAATCCGTGGCTTTCCATATTTAATACAAGATTCTCACCCATTACGGCTAATCCAACAAGTCCTATATCAGCAAGTTTTGTCATTTTTTATTCCCTTATATTTTAGTTCTAACCTTTTATCAATTAATTATTTGAAAACCTAATTCTCTTAGTTTTGATTCAGATTCATCCGGGCAATCTTTCGCTTTGATTTTATAAAAAGAAAATTCTCTTCTTACAGGATAGTTACCTCTTTGTTTTTCAAAAGTATCAGCCGAATTTCGAAGAATATTGTCATCATTCATAATATTATATGATGAAATAACAGCATTATATAAGATATCATGCAGCGACTGTTTTTCACAATTAATATAAATTTCACTTGAATTACTAGGTGCAGGTATTTCTTTAGGATACCATTCTTCATCAATACCCAAATTAAAAAAAGATGAAATATTTCTTACACAAACAGATGTACCGTTAGCTTTTCCGTCCGCAGAATATCCCGCTATATGAGGGGTTGCAATATCTGCCATATTTAATAATTCTTCATTTATCCAGGGTTCATTTTCCCATACATCTAAAACCGTTGTAGTAACAACTTTCTTTTTGATTGCTTCCTTAAGAGAATTTGTTTCGATTACTGGTCCACGTGACGTATTTATAATCCACTTGGAATTATTAAACTTAGAAAAGAAATTTTGATCTGCCATATGTAATGTTTTATCTTCACCCTTTTTTATCAAAGGGACATGAAAAGTAATTATATCGCTTCCTGAAATTAATTCATCAATAGTAACAAAGCCTGAACTTCCTTCTTTCCGTACCCGGGGAGGATCGTTCAATAATACTTTAAGTCCTAATGTTTTTGCAAAGCTTTTAATCTTACTGCCGACATTACCAACTCCAATTATGCCGATAGTCATATCATTCAAATTTAATTTTTTCTTAAAAGCTATAGTTAAAATTGCAGAAGCTACATACTGTCTGACCGATGATGAATTGCATCCGGGAGCATTTATCCATTTAATCCCTTTTCTTTCACAATAATCGGTATCAATATGATCGATACCAATTGTTGCTGTTGCAATAAGTTTTATTTTAGTCCCATCTAAAAGATCAGAATTACATTTTGTTCTTGTCCTAATTATTAGAGAGTCTTTATCTTTTATTTCATTGTTAGTGATATCAGGTGGATTTAAATATTGAATATCTGCACTTGATTCAAGAACCCCTTTTAGAAAAGGAATTTTATCATCAGCTATAATCTTTATTCTATTGCTCATCTATACCTTATAAATCAATTTTGATTTTATTTTCATCTAAATTTATCTTTAAATGCCCATAAGCCTAGAGCGGGATTTGATATATAAAATATTTCTTCACCATCCTTCATAACATTTAATCCGTCAACTAACTTTTTTGGATCATATTTCTTAATCATTTTTATAAGATCAGCATAATTATAATTTACACTATTAATCTCTTCCCGGCTAATATGACCAGGGCAATATGTAATGTTAAATCTGTTTTCGGAAGAACCATGAATTAAATGTGCAGCAGCACTTAAATTTTTTTGAAGATCTTCATTCTCATTTACAAATTCAAGAATTTCCGGGGTGGTTTTATATCCGTATTTTCTAATCAAGCTATCTATAGTTTTATCTTCTCCAAATTCTTTTAATCCGGGAGCTAAAATGATCAGTTCACCTCCGTCATCTATCGCCATCCTTGTTCTATATATACTTTTATTCCCAAGCCATGTGCTTTTAAATTCCTGTGGTTCTAAGAAGACTACAACTTTCTTCAAAGGTTGATTTAGTATTTGAAAGTTTACTTTCAATGATAAAGCAGAAGCCTGTTTAAAATTATTAAAATCATCTCCGATAAATAAACCTTTTGGTGCTATTTTACCACTGTTATCCTTACCTACAACAGTTAATATATACAAAATCGGTAAATGATTCGAAAAATGCTCGGAAGCATAGTTCAAAACTCTTCTTACAGGCGTATCAGCTCTTCCCATCATTCTTTCCATTCCGTATACCGCACCTAGGAAATGACTCTTATTTATTCCTTCGGTACCGCCAGTACCCACAAAAATATTTTTATTATAATTAGCCATCCCAACAACTTCATGAGGAACCACTTGCCCTACAGAAATGATTAAATCATAATTTCCTTCTGCAATTATTTTGTTTACCTGTGCGGGCCAGGAATAATTCAACTTACCTTCAGAAACCTTATTTATATATTCTGAAGGTACCTCACCCAGCGTTGCCAAATCTTTTCTCCAATTATGAACCCGGAATAAATGTTTTGGAATTCCTTCATACATTTTCGTAATTTCCTCTTCGGTCATAGGAAAGTGGGTGCCTATTGATGGGAGGATATCAGTTAAAGCTTCTTTGTAATACAAATAGATACATTTTGTAATAATTCCCGAATAAGAATAAAATCTGGTTATATCCGGAGGAATAACTAATACTTTCTTCTTATTCCCCAGTTTTTCTAAAGAAGAATATACTGCTTCCTTTAGATCATTATCACTTAATACATCTATCTCATTTCCTTTTGCAAAATATTGCATTTAAATCCTTCTACTATTTGTACTATAATATAATATTCTCATGTTGTGTAAATGGTTACAAATATTCATCTTTTTTTATTAACCCCGGGATTAATCCCGGGGGTTAATGTAAACCAAAAAATCAAAGATAATACAATAGAAATACTAAGAAAGTGATCACCTTTGAATGCGGGCAGAACCTCCCTCTGCAAAAGACCGAACTTCGCTCAATGTAGCCATGGTTGTATCTCCAGGATAAGTTGTAAGAAGAGCACCATGCGCCCAGCCGAGTTTTACAGCTTCCTCGGGCGATTCATTGTTTATTAATCCATAAAAGAAGCCGCTTGCAAATCCATCTCCACCTCCTACACGGTCAAAAACATTAAGTTCGACAGTTGGGGCAGAATAAGTTTTTCCGTTTATCCATGCTACAGCACTCCAGCTGTGGTGATGTGTTGCGTGAACTTCACGTAAAGTAGTTGCTACTATTTTAACATGTGGATATTTAGCTGTAACCTTATCTATCATACCGAAAAATGTTGTCGGATCCAATTTTGATTTTGAAGCGACTTCTGGACCTGGAATTCCCAGGCCTTTCTGCAGGTCTTCTTCATTGCCAACCAAAACATCAACATGTTTCACAATTCGATCAATAACATCCACAGCTTTTTGGTCCCCTCCCCAAATGTTCCAGAGTTTTGCACGGAAATTAAGGTCAAAACTTGTTACCGCTCCGGCTGCTTTTGCTGCTTTCATTGCTTCCACTATTAATTCTCCGGTTGTTTCGGAAAGTGAAGCAAAAATACCTCCGCTGTGGAACCATTTTACACCTTTGGAAAATATATTTTCCCAATCGAAATCTCCTGGTTTTAGAAGAGATGCTGCTTCGTTACACCGGTTATAAAATACAATAGGTGCCCGGATTCCATAACCACGGTCACTATAAACAGTTGCCATATTTGGGCCATTAACTCCATTATGGCTAAATTTTTTAAAAAATCCTCTTACTCCCATTCCCCTAACACGTTCTGTTATCAGATCACCTATCGGATAGTTTACGATTGCAGAAACAACTCCGGTATTTAGGAGAAAACAGTCTGCTAAATTAGCCGCAACATTAAATTCCCCACCGCTTACGTGAATACTGCACTCAATCGCTTTTCTGAAAGGGACGGTACCCGGATCCAGCCTATGTACAAGTGCACCTAATGAAATAAAATCGTATTAGCTTTTTTATTTATATTTAATTCCGTACTCATAATTGTTCTTCCCGATAAATTTTTTATGTTAATAATTTAATAAATACTCTCAGCCTGAATTAAAGTTTCATGTGATTAATTATACACCGGAATAAGCACTAAATCCACCGTCTACAGGTACAATTATACCGGTAATAAATTTGGCATAATCTGACAGAAGAAAAAGAACAATCCCCTGAAGTTCATCTGCTTTTCCAAATCTCTGCATCGGGGTAAGACTTATTATTTTTTTACCCCGGGCTGTAAGTTCACCTGTTTTTTCATCGGTAAGTAAAAACCTGTTTTGCTCGGTCAGAAAAAAACCCGGAGCCACCGCATTGACCCTTACATTTACTCTTGCAAAATGAACGGCAAGCCATTGAGTAAAATTATTAATTGAAGATTTGGCAGCGGAATAAGCTACAATTTTGGTCAATGGTTTGAATGCGCTCATTGAAGATATATTAATTATTGATCCCGATTTATTTTTTACCATAACATCTGAAAAAATCATCGTCGGCAGTAATGATCCAAGAAAGTTGAGATCAAAAACTTTCTTTATATCCATTAGGTCAAGACCGAAGAATGTATTTTCTAAATGACTTAGATCATTTTCCTCGAGATATTCCCTTCCAGAAGTGGCTTTTGGAAAGTTTCCGCCTGCACAGTTAATCAAAAAATCTATACTGCCGAATTCTTTTATAGTATTTTCTTTAACCTTTATCAAAGTATCTTTATCATTGACATCAGAAGCCAAACCAAGAGCATTGATTTTATATTTTTTTGATAATCCCGATGCCATTTTTTCTACTTTTTCTTTTGACCGGCTAATTAATACCATATTAATACCGGCACCGGCAAGTGAATCAACAATCGCTGACCCGAGCACACCGGTTCCTCCTGTCATTACACAGGTTTTATCTTTTAGTGATGATAAATCAAAATTCATTTTGTTTACTCTTTTAACTTTTAAATATTTTTTTCAAAAGGAGCTAGATGTTTTCTGAAATGTTTATATAAATATTCATCATAGAGATCTTCATTTTCTCTTAAACATTGATATAAATCGTCCCTGAAAATATAATTATTATTTTTATCGCGGTCGGTTAAAACCTTCCCGAAAGTAACATGAAGAATCTGTCTTAAATTATTATCATCAAATAAACCTACTAATTCATCATCTTTATATGCATTAGC
The DNA here is from genome assembly GCA_963848195.1 of uncultured Ignavibacteriales bacterium. Classification (GTDB taxonomy): domain Bacteria; phylum Bacteroidota; class Ignavibacteria; order Ignavibacteriales; family Ignavibacteriaceae; genus CAVQBP01. Next base: position 904,270 of record CAWKCY010000009.1, read on the forward strand.
AGGTTTAATCTTATTTATATCAGCAGAAACATGATAAGTTTTCTTTTCCTGTTCATAGAGTCCCCTTGAAAAATCTAAAATACGCCTGAAGAGTTTAGGATCCCTTGCTGCCGTTACTTTGATAGCCTCGAGATAACTTGTGCCTGCTGTTTTGACATGAATGATAATGTGTTTATCTTCTGAAATTATATTATATACACTGAATTTATCACTCCCTGAATGGAGGCTGATTTTATAATCTCCGAAAGATTCTGCAATTGCAGCATGTTTAACGAAATCCTTTCTAAATGTATTTAAATCCCCTTTATAATCAATACCTTTTTCAAAATCACCTATAAATCTTGGAGCCAAACTGACAAACTTAACATTTTGTCTTTTTAATTCATTAACTACAAAGTAATGATCGAATGGTGAGGTTACTGTATCGGTTTCATCAATAGATATTTCAACTTCAAAATCATAATCCTTAAATGAAGACAAATGATTAAACATTATCTTACCTTGTACTATAACACCAAAATATTTAAGTATTGCGGAAATTATTTTCTTTTTATCAGGTGCAATAATAAAGTTGTCACTGATTTTTATTTTCTTGTTTTCATATCTGCCCAGAAGATCCGTATAATTTTCACCAAATTTATTCCATGGCAGTTCTTTTATTTTTTCTTCAACTTCCCCGTCACTCATTTTTTCAACACCGGATACTACATGGTCGCTTGGATCAAATGTAAACATGGTAAAGCCGGCATCAACCAACCTGTTTATATCTTCAATTGTTTTTAAATGATCAGCATCTGCCCCGAATCCTTCAGTGTAGCCTTCCTGGAAAACAGCCCATACGGCAGCACTCATAATATCGTCCGGGTTCCGTTCCGTTCTTGTCATTTCTCTTATAGATTGCTGCGCTAATATCACTCCTATTTTTTTGTTTTCTATCGCTTTTAGATGCCCGGCGTTTGCGAGGCCTATTCTGTCACCGAAACCGAAAGAATATCTTAGCCCTATAACTTTTGGCCTTGTAAATTCGAAATATTTCTGCAGGACTTTTGCATTTTTATTACTTAAACTGCATTCTTTAATAATGTCGTATCCGTTTGTATCGCTCACATCAGCCATTTTACCTTCAAATTCATCGGGAATTTTACTTCCGTTTTTTGACGCAGCATATAAATATTTAATTGATTCTCGTTTGCCAATAAATAATATATTATCCTCCAATTCATTTACCGAATTAGGATAAATAAAAACATTTTGGTTTGAAATTTTCAAATCATTCAATTCTTCAATTTGGGTTTTCATTTTCATTTCCTTTAATTAATTACAAATTATAATTTGCTGAATCAAACCGCTGATTTTAAAATTACAAGATTAACAATCCATGAATTCAATAAAGCGGAACAAAAGAATTATAAATTCTTTCTTGCCAGCATTTTATTGTTTAACATGATTTAAGTTCTCATCCAGTGGGATCATATTAGGCATAAGCAAATGTACTATACCTAATATAATTAAATACATAGAACCGGCTATTAAAAAAGCCCAGAAATAGCCGCTGTTATTTGCCTGATCTAAAACCGTTCCCAAAATTTTATCTCCGAACATACCTGCAACTGCACCAACCATACCTCCAATGCCTACAACTGAAGCAGTGGCTTTTTTAGGAAATACATCGGAAACAAGCGTAAAAACATTTGCTGACCAGGCCTGGTGTCCTGCCGCACCTAATCCAATAAGAACAACTGCAATCCATTCATTATTTGTTATCGCAACAAAACTTACTGGAAGAATAATAAGTGCACAGATCAGCAATGTTAATTTTCTTGACTTATTAGTCGTCCAGCCTTTTTTCATAAATCTACCGGATAAAAATCCTCCGAAAACACTACCGCCGTCAGCCATCACATACATTATGAAAAATGGAACAGCAATATTTTGAAGATCTACACCGAACTTTGCATATAAAAACTTTGCTCCCCAGAATAAATAAAACCACCAAACAGCATCCGTTATTTTTGCAACTGAAAAGGCCCAAGTTTCACGTTTGGGTAAAACTTTTCTCCATGGGAGTCTATCTTTTGTTTCAACAACCGAATCAGATTGAATATAGTTTAATTCTTCTTTTGATAATTTCGGATGTTCCTCAGGTTTTTTATAGAAAATCCACCACAAAATAACCCAAAGACCGCTTACTCCACCTGTAATTAGAAATGGGATTTGCCAATTATCGCCATTTTCAGAAACAATTGCTGCAACAATGAACGGTGCAACAATAGCCCCAACACTTGTAGCTGCATTAAAAATCCCGGTTGCAAGTGCCCTTTCTTTTTTCGGGAACCACTCTGCAACTGTTTTAATTGCTGCAGGGAAATTACCTGATTCACCAAATCCAAGACCAAATCTTGCCATTGAAAATCCTAATACACTAAAAGCAGGACGTACTGCAGCATGCAGCATACCAAAAATACTCCAAATTCCAATTGATAAAGCATATCCTTTTTTTGTCCCGAGTCTGTCTATTATCCCTCCCATTGTAAGCATACCAATTGCATAAGCTGCTTTAAAAGCAATCTGAATATTTGCATAATCAGTATTGGTCCAGTTAAACAACCTGGTGAGAGTTGGTGCTAAAACACCAATGATACTTCTATCAAAATAGTTAACGCTGGTAGCATAGAAAACTAAAGCAAGAATTGTCCATCTATATCTGCCAACCTTTACTAGCTTTTCTGCAACCTCAACGGGTTCATTTTTTACCTGGTTATTTGCCATTATACCCTCTTTATTAATTTGAATTTCTTATTCAAGTTACAAATCTTTTAATATGATAAGATTTTATTTATAAATTATTACCTTTCAACTCTACCCGAACCGCTCCCCTTGGCAAGTTTTTCAACTTCACTAGCTGAGACAAAATTAAAATCACCTGGTATGGTTTGTTTCAGACAGGATGCAGCTACGGCAAATTCCAGAGCATCTTTAGTATTGTCCTTTCTTAAAAGCCCATAAATAAGCCCCCCCGAAAATGAATCCCCGCCCCCAACTCTATCAACAATTTGTATCTCGTACCTTTGAGACCTGTAAGGAATTTTACAATCACTATCATCATGTAAAATAGCACTCCATCCGTTCATCGATGCCGAAAAACTTTCTCTAAGTGTGATAGCAACTTTTTTAAAATTAAATTTATTCTTTAATTCTTTAGCTAAATTGTAATATCCGCTTTCATCCAATTCAGCATTTTCGATATTCGTAGTACCTGCTTTAAATCCTAAGCTCTTTTCTGCATCCTCTTCGTTGGAGATACAAACATCAACATATTCCATTAAAGGAATCATAATAGACTGAGCCTCTTTTTCACTCCAAAGTTTGGCGCGGTAATTTAAGTCGGCACTTATTGTAACCCCTTTTTTTTTGGCTGCTTTACATGCTTCAATTAAACATTCCTTTGCATTTTTACCGAGGGCGGGAGTAATCCCGGTCCAGTGAAACCATTTGGCATTATCAAAAATTTTGTCCCAGTCTAATTCGTTTTTTGTTAAAGATGCAACTGAAGAATCTGCACGATCATAAATTACCTTAGATGCCCTCTGGCTGGCTCCTGTTTCAAGAAAATAGATTCCTATTCTTGATCCGCCTCTGACTATGAAGTCTGTCCTTACACCGTATTTTTGCAGATTATTAACTGCGGCCTGACCCATTTCATGGGAAGGGAGTTTACTAATAAAATAACTCTCGAGTCCGTAATTTGATAATGAGACAGCAACATTAGCTTCTCCACCGCCAAAATTGATATCAAAGGTATCTGATTGAACAAATCTCTTGAAATTTGGTGTAGATAATCTTAACATTATTTCACCAAATGTTAATACTTTCTCCGGCATATTCTTTCCATTTATTATTAAAAATTAGTATGTGCCGCTTACTTTAAAAGTGACTGGCGCAGAAATTATCCTTTTGCTCTAATTATACTAGCAATCAATTCCTCTGCATTTTTAGTTAATTGATTATAATTCTCATCTGAAATAGCTTTTTTATCCAGCAAAGCCGAACCCACACCTACAGCACAAGCACCGGCTTTTATCCATTCACCGGCATTTGTTAATGATACCCCTCCCGTAGGCATCATTTTCAAATGAGGCATAGGAGCTAGAACACCTTTGAAAAAGGCCATCCCCACAATATCTGCAGGGAAGATTTTAACAACATCAGCCCCCGCTTCAAAAGCAGCTAATATTTCTGTTGGTGAAAATGCTCCCGGCATTACCGGAACGTTAAGCCTTTTTGCTTCTTGAACAATTTCAAATTTAAAAACCGGGCTGACAACATATTTTGCTCCGGCATTTACTGCATCACTTGCTGTTTGCTTGTTTAATACAGAACCCACCCCGATGTTTATAAAATCTCCGACTGTTCTGCTGGCTTCTTCAATTATTTTTAATGCACCGGGGACCGTCATCGTTATTTCAACCGATTTAACGCCTCCTTTATATATAGCTTCTGCTACTTTGATCAGTTTACTTGAATTGCCCATTCTTATCACGGCAACCGCTTTATTATCTAAGATTATATCTAAAGCTTCATTTTTCAATTTATCTCCTTTACAATTCGTATTAATATCTATATAAATAATAAAATAAATTCATAATCATCAAAGCCGGTTATTATAAATTTGTAGAATAATTTCCGTCGCAATTTTTGCTGATTCACCTGAAACTAATGGTTCTCTATCTTCGTTAATCGCTTCTATAAAGTCTTCAATTATTGCTTCATGCCTTTGTGTGTCAGTAACAGACGCAGTTGATGCCCCATTGTGAACATGAATCCCCCTATTTTTTCCTGGGTTTTCCATTCCATCGATAAACCATTTGGTAATTACGTCATTTTCCATAACAATGGTTCCCAACTCCGAATGGATCTCTAGTTTCCCTGCAAACCCGGGTTTAGTAGCAGTCGATGCTATTATCGAACCGATCATTCCATCATCATGACGCAGTAAAACTGCCCCGTAATCTTCGGTTTCTATATCGTGGGTGAAAGTATCATATAAACTTACAACTTTTTCAGGTTTACCAAAGAACCATCCGTACAAATCAATATTGTGAGAAGCCTGCTGCATAAAAGGACCGCCCCCGTCCATTTTCCAGGTGCCTCTGTATGCACCGCTATTATAGTAGCTATCGTCTCTGTAATTCTTTACTGAAAGATCAGCAGCAAATATTTTTCCTAATTTTTTTTCTTTTATTAAATTCTTTACAATTATATTATCGGGACTCGTTCTTCTCTGATATGCTACACCAAGTTTTACATTTGACTTTTTGCAGATTTTGATCATTTCATCCATTGCTTCAATCGATATATCAAGAGGCTTTTCAGTTAGTACATGTTTCCTCAAGGAAGCAGCTTCAATCGCACCTGAATGATGCACACCATTCGGAGTACATAAAATAACAGCATCAAAATCATTTTTTATTTTGCTTATTGAATCCTTTGATTCAATATCCTCATTTTGAAGTGCGGAAGGAAGTTTTCCGGAACGGGAAACAATCCCCGTTAATGCGGCAGCATCAATTTTGCTTAAAGCATTTACATAAGTATTGCTGATATTTCCGGAACCTGCTATTACAAATCTGATTTTTTTCATAAAGATTAAGTTATTTTAAATAAACCGGAACTTTCGAATAATGAACCGCTTCTCTTAAAATGGTGCGCAGAATGTACCTCTTTTTTCTATGCACTAGAAGTTCTTATACTTTTAATGCTGTCTTCGCCGTTTCCCTAATAGTCAACCCGGTTGGGATTTCAATATGTTTTGGCTCATAATCTGTCGGGTTTTTTATAATTTCCAGAATTAATTTAACCGACTGCCTTCCCAGTTCTTCCGTTGGCTGCTCTACACAACTAAGAGAAGGTGAAAGAAAATTGTTTATATCACTGCTTCCAAAACACATAATATCTATATCATCTGGAATTTTCAATCCTAATTCGGCAACGGCAGCATAAACACCTAATGCAACAGGATATGTAACTGCAAAAATAAATTCAGGTAGGTTATTAGAATTGTATAACTGCATAAATGCTTTATAACCGTCTTCTTCCCCGAAACCTCCGTAAATAACCCAGTCTGGATTAATTGGAATATTATTTCTTTTCAAAGCATCTTTATATCCCAGATATCTTCTTTTACCAATATTTATCTCCTGATATCCTGCTATATGAGCTATTTTTCTGTATCCTAGTTTAATTGCATGTTCAATTGCTTTAAATGTACCTCCTCGGTCATCAACAGTTACACTGCTGAATCCCGGCAAATCAACAACCCTGTCTATAAAAACAAGAGGAACATTATAATTTTTAATTGTATCGAATATTGTGTAATTCCTTGTTTGTTGCGAAATTGAAATAATCAAACCATCTACTCTCATTGAAAGTAATGATCTAATATGTTTTTCCTCCCTTTCGGCATTTTCCTGAGATACAGTTAAAATTATCTCATAGTTGTTTTCCAGAGCCGCTTCATAAATTGCCTCAATAACAGAACCGAAGAAATAATGCGCAATTTTAGGAACAACTAGTCCGATGGTATGAGAACTTTTTGATGATAAATTTCTAGCCATAAAATTAGGCGTATAACCTAATTCTTTGGCAACTTCTTTAACTTTTTGAGTAGTTTCGATAGAAATATCTGGATGACCTCTTAAAGCTTTTGATACCGTCACTTTGGATACATTCAGCCTTTTGGCAATATCATCCAAAGTTATTTGGAATTTTTTATTCATAGTAATTTAACTTTATCGATAACTTTAATAAATTTATTGATTTTTTTAGTTATAATCTAACTCGAAGTGCTATTTTATTTATAAAAATTTAAAAATACCGATGAGGGCTATTTATTCAATTCGATTGAAGCTAAAATGAATGGTCCGATTGATTTATAATCGTTAGTTCTTTGTGGGACATTTACATAATATTCAAAACTTCCGTCTCTATAAGGTTTTCCTCCCAAACCGGCACCTTCACAAGTATGCAGAATGTTCATCAGTCCGTCTTTATCAACTTTAATAAAATTATCTAGTATTCCTTTATAACTGTTTTCTGCTATTTTATAAAATTTTTTATTCAGATACCCTTTTTGAGCCCCTTTTGCAAATGCATAAACAAACATGCAGGAACCAGAAGCTTCCAGATAATTACCTCCTTTAGCCCCTTTATCCAAAATCTGAAACCAAAGTCCTGTATTTTTATCTCGAAAGTCTAAAAGAGATTTGCAGGTATTTTGCAGAATAATTATCAATTCATTCCTATATGGATTTTTTTCTGGAAAGTAATCAAGAACATCAACAAGCGCCATTTCATACCATCCCATTCCCCTCCCCCAGAAGTTAGGCGAGTCTCCGGTTTTTGGATCAGCCCATTTTTGTTCTCTGCTTTCATCCCACCCATGATACAACAAACCGGTTTTCGGATCCAGCAGATGCTTATAAATTAAAATAAATTGATTTGCTATATCGTTAAAATCTTTAGCTTCTCCAAATGTCTGGGCATAATCTGCATAAAAAGGTTCAGCCATAAAAAGTCCGTCAAGCCACATTTGATGAGGATATATTTCTTTATGCCAGAATCCCCCTTCCTTTGTCCTGGGCTGATACATTAATTGTTTCCTAAGTGTATCTGCTGCTGTTTTGAATTTTTCTTTTTTTGTTGCTTTATAGATTTCCAGCAGAGCCTTCCCGGGTGCAATATCATCTAGCCTGAATTTCGTGTAATCGTAAGTCTTTATTTTCCCGTTATCAGTTATGTATCGATCAAGATTTTTAATAATAAAGTTGAAATATTTCTCATCCTTTGTTTTCTGATATAATTTATATAAAGCTTGAAGCATTAACCCTTGCTCGTAATTCCAGCCCGTTTTGTTACCATAGTTTATATTGTAATCTTGATGTCTATAAATAAATGAATTTGCCATTCTGACAGACCACGGCTTACTTTTGGAAACTACGATACTATCTTCCCTATTTATAAATCCGCCGCCGGTTGTTTCAGCTTTGCTGCTATATTGAAACACAAAAAGAAACAGAACTAAATAGATAAAGTAATGATTAATTTTTTCCATTTTGAATATCTTTATAAATTATTTAAGGAGGATCATTTTTCTTGTTAAGGTTTTAGAACCGGCTGAAAGTTTATAGAAATAAATTCCGGATGCCAATCCGTCCGCGTCAAATTTAATAATATATTTACCTGCAGGTTTTTCTTCATTGATTAATCCTTTTATAACCTGACCTTCCAGGTTATATATTTCTAAAAGAACATGCACACGATTCGGAATAACAAATTCAATAAAGGTGGTAGGATTAAATGGATTTGGAAAATTCTGTTCCAAACCGAAAGCCAGCGGTATATTCTTGACCGAATTAACATCGGTTATATAATCCGATTCGAAAGCTCCTATATCTGGTGCAGCACCATTAAATGAAATACCGGCATTGGTACCGGCATCAATTAAGGAACTTCCTTTTGCCAGCCTAAACAGGTCTGTTGAAGAAATACTGCTGTCTGCAGCACGTGAATGTTTTGCAAGAGTAGTATCGAGGCTAAGGAAATCTGAATTAGAGACTGTAAATCCATTCCAGCTGTTGGTAAGCTGTATAGACGATGATTCCAGACTGATGCTGCCGTTAAAGGATAAATTATTTACCAAACTATCCACTCCTGTTTTGGGAACTTCAGGAAAAGAAAAGTTTTTATTCTGATTTCCGATACCCGTACAGTTTAGAATAGTAACACCAGCTGTATTATGGTTTTGATCAAATCCTTTTCCCCTGTTATCAAAAGCAACACAATTCATAAGGAGATGATGAGTAGGTATATAATTGCCCCCTACTTTAAATCCGTTGCCGTCTCCTTGGTAGTTTGAATCACCCCAGATATTATACCCGTTATCAAAAGACCAGCAACTGTCAAGTATTACTTCATTCTGAGCTTCATAAAAATCCCAGCCGTCGTCTGCATTGCTCCATGCCCTGCAGCCTCTGAATACATTTCCCGGTCCGATATCAAGCTTAGGCGCAAAACCATCAGCATTCTCACCGTGGCTGCCAGGATCATAATTTTCAAATGAATCACAATTATGAATGTAATTATGTCCTCCCCCTCCGGATATCTGCAAGCCTGTATCCTTATTGTTATACAAGGTACAGTTTTCAATAATACAATAGTCACCGCTAAGATTTATCCCGTTATCCCCTGCATTCCTGATTACTAATCCTTTGAAATACCAGTAATCTCTAGATAAATTAAATCCGCGGCTTGATGAACTGTAGCTTTCACCTGAAAAATCCAGAATAGGTGTTTCACCTGGATAAGCCCATAATTTAATATACTTGCCGGGAGAACCGTTTCTTTCGGGTTTTATTGTTGTAGAAATTTCATATATGCCGCCCCTCAAATATATAGTAGTATCAGCATCAGCTTGATTCATTGCAAATAATATTGTTTTATATGGTTTATCAATAGTTCCCGGATTTGAATCATCACCATCCGGTGAAACATATATTTGCGCTTTAATCAATATTGATGATAAAATCAAAATGATCATCATAGACAAGATCTTATTCAAAATATTTCCGTTGTTAGTTCGTTCTCAAAAAATCGTTTATTATAAATCAGTAAGAATAAAAAATTATTTCTCTTCCTTTAAAAGTTGACCGTTTATATAAACATTAATTAATTTTAAGCTGTCAGTATTTTTTATGTAGTTCCCTTCTTTAACTCCGTTAAATTTACAATCTTCTATTTTTATATTTTTTATATGAGAGTTCTCAAGACCATCAAGAAATAAACCATATTTGCTGCTTCCGCTGGTAACATTCTCAACAAATACATTTTCAAATTCAGGTTCATAATGATATCCTACAGCTTCAGGAGGATCATAATGCATATTTAATTTTACAATGGCTTCTTTAACTTCTCCAACTTTGACATTTCTCATATATATATTCTTTACTACCCCTCCTCTTTTGGAATTTGATTTAATTCTCAAAGCCCTTTCCAGGTTTGGACTATCCATCTCACAATCCTCTGCAAATACATTCCAGCATCCGCCGGTAATTTCACTCCCTATTACTACTCCCCCGTGTCCGTCTTTCATCTTACAGTTTTGTATAACAAAATTTGTACTCGGAACGTTAACTCTGCGCCCATCATTATTTCTTCCTGATTTAATTGCTATACAGTCATCACCGTCACTAAACGTACAATTCTTTATCCATACATCCGTGCATGATTCCGGATCACATCCATCCGTATTAGGGCCTATACTGTTGGTTGTTATCCCATCGATTGTAATATTTTTACTTAACACAGGATGAAGAAACCAGAAAGGAGAATCTTTCAAATGAACTCCCTGTATTAAAATGTTTTTACATTTATAAAATTCAATAAACGTTGGTCTCATAGTATGTCCTTCACCAAAAACTCTATCTTTAACCGGCACACCTTCATCACCCATTTTCATTAATCTGGGCCTGTTTATACTATCCCGCTGACTTGGCATTCCTTCTTTCCAGCCAAACCTTTTATTTCCTGTCCAGTTCCACCAATGTTCATTATCACCCTGACCGTCCAGCAGTCCGCTTCCGGTAACTGCAATGTTTTCTTTCCCATAAGCATAGATTAAAGGTGAATAATTCATTAGTTCAACCCCTTCCCATTTTGCATATACAACGGGTAGGTAATCTTTGGGGTTTGTACTGAACTTAACTACGGCTCCTTCGGAAATATGAAGGTTAACATTATTTTTTAAATGTATCGCCCCCGTTAAATATTCACCTTTCGGCACCTCCACTATCCCTCCTCCTGCTTTATTACATGCATCTATTGCCTTCTCAAATGCTGAAGTAGAAAGTGTTTTCCCATCCGCCACCGCTCCATATTTTGTTATATCAAACTTTCTATCCGGGAACTTGGGTGCAACAATATTTTTAAGTATATCAGGAACCTGATCCCAGCCCTGATTATCATATTTATCAATACCGGAGATTTTCCCCTTTGCATAAATCTGACTTGTTTGCATTGATACTAAAGAAAAAATCGAAATGATTAAAAAAGAATAAAATAGTTTTGCAAATATTTTAATATTTATATTATATTTTATGTGAAGCATTTGTACCTCAATTTAGATGAGTAATTTTAATTATCAATTATAAAAATTTAAGAGCTATTTTCTAATTAAATATACATTTCTTAATGCGACTGCCTTGCCTTCCAGTTGCCATCCAATCGGTCCATTATGGTTAACGATTCCGGTTGCTTTATTCTGTAAAACATCATTTACATATGCTGACAATGAATCACCTGCGCAGACAATTTCGCAGTTATTCCATTCTCCTTCAGGCTTTTCACTCGATTCCTTAAGCATAATAGCAGTAGTTTTGGGTTTACCTTCAGCCTCTTTAAATTTTGCACCGCTCATTGCTATTAAATCACCTGCATGATGTTCCTTAAAATTTATCTGGATGCAATTAGGCCATATTGTATCAGGCTGTTGAATGAAAAGTAAAATACCGCTGTTCCCCTTTTCATCTTTTTCAGGCCACATCCATTCGGCATGAAAATGGAAATTCGAATAATCTTCTTTTGTTCTTATAAACCCTTTATATTCTTTTTTAAAGTAAATAGCATTTCCTTTTATTGAGTAAACATCCTTAATATCTTCCTCAGGATTTTCCAGGATTACTTTTAAATTCGAAAGATCTTTTCCGTTAAAAATCCATAATGTATCTTTTGAATCTCTTAAATTTTTATTTACAGAAATGTTGTTTGTTTTCAATCTAATAAAACCTGCAGCCATTATAAATACAAGGAATAATGTTGTAATAAGATAGAAACTGTTTTTAAATTTCATAAATTTTCATCTCCGAAATTTTATTGGAACTATTATGGTTTTTATTATATGTACACATATAATAAAGTTCCTATAGCGAAATATTTTTAAAGGTTTAATTGTTAATTATTCATTGTTAATTACTAGGGTAATTTATTTATATCTTCAAACCTGACCTTCCATTTGCCGTTGTCCGGAAAACCTGGAAGAACTTTTTTACCGGATTCATCCGAACCGGCAGCCATTAAAGCAACTGCCGACAATAAAGCTCCGTTCGCCGGAAGATAAACCGGCAGTTCGTCTGTCTGAGGACAATTACCATTATTGAGATAATGATTATGAGGGACATCTTTTAACAAAATATTTATAGCTAATTCAGGCTCATTTAACCGTACTGCCGTCATTGCAATCATCGGATAATCCCACCCCCATATCTTACCTTTCCAATCCCATGTATCGATTACACGGTGTAGAGTTCTTCTCATAATTTCAGGATTTACCATATCACCTGGAATAACTCCCATAGTCATCAGCATTGAAGGATGATCTATTTCGCTGCCTGGTTTTGTAAAAGTATCAGGGATTGATCCGAGAACCACATATAAACTATCTTTTACCGGAAGTGGTGAAATTTTCCTAATAACATCTTCCCAACGGGGATTCTTTTTCATTCCCAGCCTCTCACGCCATTTTTGTGCTGTTTCAAGTCCGAATTTCCAGTATGCAAGTTCAAATGAAGGGTTTTGTGCTTTTACCGGATCATAAATTTCCTGGACAGGCCAGACTGGCGGTCCCAACACGTAATGTCTTTTTTCCTTATCAAAGTATGCATACGAAACTAAATATTCTGCTGTCTCAAAAACCATCCGCTTATATTTTTCAAGAGTTTCTTTATCATGTTTAACTCTGTAGCATAATTCAGCTAAGTAAATTGGATGTGGTTCGTTCCATATAATAAATGGATTGTTCCCGGGACTTTCTCTTCCTTCAGGACCTACCATTTTAGACCATCTTGCACCTTTAAATCCCTGCAGTTCAGCCGTTTCTTCTGCATAAGGAAGAGTTTTTAAATACCAGTTTAGATTTTTTTCCAGCAGGGGAACCCGGTTCCATAAAGCAAACTGGGCAGCGTGCCACCAGATCATTTCGGTGTTATGTTTTCCGAACCATGTACTTAAAGTTAATCCTGATTCCTGTGGAGGGAAATTTCCCGCAAATTGTGTAGCAGTTAAATATTGAGAAAGAATTACCCTCCTTTCAAGTTCTTCAGCTCTTGGATCCGTGCTGCCCGTAAAATCGATTACTCCTCCAGTGTTCCAAAAATGTTTCCAATGCTTTAAACTCGCAGATTTTATCTCTTCAAACTCAATGATTTTCTTATTTAGTTTTGCCGGAGAAAAAACTACGGAAAAACTAAATTCACTTCTCCCTTTTTCAGGTGTTAATTCAAAAAAATGATCTGATTCTTTTTTAAATTTTAGTTTCCCGGTCCAGTTGATAAGTACATAGTAATTTAAAGAATCAACTTCCCTTTCTAGCTCAACATAATTATTAGTACTAATAAGAATTTTAGTCGAATGCGCATCCGGTTGGTTCCAGTCGTAAGGAGGATCGTTTTTTATTGAATCAACATAGGCATATGGAAATTTAAAAGATATACTAAGTTGCTTTTCAGAAATTAATGAAGACTTTACTTCTACGGCTATTATATCCTTATTAGGACTGCATACAGTTGATACCTCAACTTTTTTGCCTTCGATCTCAAAATTACTTTCAATTATTCCCTTCCAGAGATCAAGCTTCTGTGAAATATTTTTTATATCACCTGTTCCGGCTGAAGAACCGTCTCCTTTTTTTAGATCGAATCCAATCTGTCCCAGAGGAAATCTTTGCGGATTTTCCCTTAACCACTTTCCCGCATCACTATTACCATTTGATGGATATCCGGTTTTCCTTCCATGCACATCGTAATATTTATAAGCATCTTTTAACGTATATCCTTTCGGATTCGGGAAATTGTGCCATCCCCAATCGGAAATTATCTGAAGAGGTATTCCGTTTTTATAATAATATTCCGGAAATGTCTGAAGCCCTGTTACATCAGCAGTGAAGGCGAATCCGCCATTACCTACTGTAAAAGGAGACCAGGCATCAACAGTTTTATTTACAGGATTATGTCGATTTACAAGTTTATACCTGTCAATTTTATTTCCCTCTTTTGGAATTAAATTGTATCCTCCAAAAGAGATAATAATAACAACTATTGTTATTCTATATGGTTTCAATCTTTTATATATGTCCCTCCGTTTTTCCGTTTAACCTTTTGCGTTTTTCATCTAATTACTTCACCTTAACTGCACTCTTATCCACTCCGTCAGTTAATTTAATCTGCCGGTTTAAATCGGTTATTTTTGTATTCTCAATAAGTATACCTTTTGTAGTGCTGCCGGATAGATTCATAAAATCGCTCAGGCTGTCAGGGTAAAGAATTTTATTCAGAGAAAAATCAGAACTCTCATCCAAATAAAATATAGGACCATTTTTAGGAACTATTTCCACATTATTTAAAGAAAATCCCTTTGCGTATTTTGATTCAAAGCCTCTTTCTGCCGAGATATATGAATTAGATATTTTAATATTCTGAATAGGCATTTCCGGTAAACCTTCTGCAGATATTGCTCTTCCGGCACCATCGCAATAAATGCTGTCAATAAAGATATTTTTAAAGATTGGTGTCCTATCGGTTACCGGATAGGTCTTTTCATTCCCGTTTGAATTTTCATAATAAGTATTAAAAAGGATTGCTTCATTAACAATATCCTTCATATAAATATTCTTAATAAATATCTGGTCTACAAGACCACCCCTATCTCTTGCACTTTTAAATCTTAATCCTACATCAGTTCCGACAAAGTCGCAGTTATTTACATATATATTATGCATTCCTCCGTCGGTATTACTTCCTGTAACAAACCCGCCGTGCGCATGATATACAACGCAATCAACAATAACTACATTCTGCAGCGAAGCTCCGTTTGAATTTTTCCTGCTGCTAGCTTTCATACAAATACCGTCATCTCCGGCAGTTATGGTACAATTATAAACTAGGACATTTTTGCTTGAACCGATATCAACAGCATCTCCGTTCTGAGCCCAGTATTCATTATTTACTTTAATATTCTTTATTACAAGGTCTTCACAAAAATTAGGATTTAAAGCAAATGTAGGTGAGTTCTGAAGTGTAATCCCGTCAATCAAAACTTTTTTACAATTAATCAAAGAAACTAGTCTCGGTCGCATAGCATCTTTATATGGGAGTAAATCTTCAGCAGTAATTTCTTCCTTACTTTTTCTAAGCTGTTCAATTTTTTCATTCCCGTCACGTGCCGCTTCAGATGGGTACCAGATAGATTTATCGCTGTTAGTAACACCTCCGGAATTTACGAATTTCTTCCATAAAGAAGTATTTACTTTTGAACGTTTTAATGGACGCCAGGTTGTTCCGTTTCCGTCTAATAATCCCTTCCCCGTTATTGCAATATTCTCCAGATCAAAACCATATAACGGTGCCGCCACTACAAATCCGCCTCCGGGTCTTTTTATAATTGGATAATCATTATGATTAGCACTAAATAAAATAAATGCACCTCTTTTAACATGAAAATTTAAATTGCTTTTTAATTCAACCGGTCCCGTAAGCCAAAGACCGGGAGGCACTATTACTTTTCCTCCGCCTGCCTCAGAACACGCTTCAATAGTCTTTTTAAAAGCATCAGTATTCATTGTATGTCCATCCCCTATGGCTCCAAAATCTTTAATATTAAATTCTTTATTTTGAAAGGTCGGGAGTTGGATTGAAAAACTTTCAAAAGGCAGGTTCTTAAGATGGCTGTTTACTTCATCCTGAAGATTTTCCTGTGCAATTAGATTGCAGTTTAAAAACGCAATTATGATTATAAGAAAAATTACTAAATTCACACATTTTTTACCCATAATACCTTCAAATCTTATTAATTTTTGACTTTGACCTTATGACTTTATAAACTTCTCCTCAAAAAGTCTTCAGTATACTGAAAAGTTTTATCAAACCATGGTTCAAACAGCCAAAACGTATGGATGATTCCTTCAAATGTATGCACTTCGGAATAAATATTGTAATAATTCAATTTTTGAATCATTTCATCACGGCCAGCATGGAATCTTGGCTGTCCGCTGTTAAGAAATAATATGGGAGGTGTATTTTTATCGATATGATTTATAGGGCCTGCTTCTTTCCACACTTCCGGGTTTTCTTTTGCCGAGGCTCCGAACCATAAATGTGCAGCACTAGGCTTTCCTGATTTTTTATATACCTCTTCGGATCCCTTTCCAAAAAAATCAACTACGCCATCTACATCAATTATAGCTTCTACATCACTGGAAAAATTATTATTCCCTTCATCCCCGTCAAGTTTTTTGTAACCGTTGGTTGTTCCGATTAAGGCTGCAAGATGCCCTCCTGCTGAACATCCGTAAATTCCAATCTTTTTTTTATTCACATTATATTTTGATGCATTAGCTCTCAGCCACCTTATCGATGCTTTTATATCAAATATTGCAGCTGGATAAAATGCTTCTGTTGAAAGCCTGTATTCAACTGCTATGGCTGCATAACCTTTCTGTGCAAATTTCTGAGCCATGGGAATTACAAGCTCCCTGTTTCCCGATCTCCACCCGCCGCCATGGATAAGTACTAACCCGGGCAGCGTTTCCTCTTTGGAATCAGACGGATAAAAAATATCAAGATGCAGCTCTCTGCCATTAACATTCGCATAAACAATATCTTTTTCTTCTTTAACATCCTTAGGGAGCTGTGGTAATACAAGTTTTGCATCAGGAAATTTCTGATGCATTTTTGCTTCTGCTGTATAAAAATTATAAGAAGTATCCTTTTGAGAGCGGAGAAAACTCCTATCCTGAGCTCTGGAAAAAGTAAATAATAAAAGCAATAAAAAAATTGTTTTTGCTATTAAATAATTATTTTTTGATTTCATCTATAATTAAATTCTTGATGGACTTTTCATTTTAAAATATCACAGTGCGATTTTTATTTAACCTCCTCTTTAGACAATCTTACTATTGTCTTCGCTCCGGTGTAGTGAAATATTTATAGAAACAGAATAAACCAAAGATATCTACACTCCGTAGTGCTATATTGCTAAATTTATTAAATATTAAAATCTGCACGTCGCTCCTTTACAGATGCTCTATTGCCGAATACTTTTGAGTCGTTTTCTACAGTCAGCCCCTTTAAATCAGATTCCAGACAATTACCCTTATAATTAAACCGGATAGTATCAGACCCGGCTCCTGAATCGTATGTAAATTCAACTCCGGATTTTGATTTTAATATGGGCTTTTTAATTACAGTTAGATTTTCATTAAAAAATAAAAGTATATAATTATTGTGGATTTCATGCTTAATTATTTTTGGACCTTCTAGTGATTCCGGATCCCATTTTCCCCCAAAAGTCCAGGCCGGAGTAATATCGGAAGATTCGGGAGAATTTTTTGCTGTACTCAAATCATTTTTAAACCATGAGTGGTCTCCTCCCTCACGATGACAATTATAAAAATAATATCTCTTCCCCCAATTAAAAGGACGATCTTTTTCAGGATGCCCGGGATAGGTAACTCTATATATCGGTGTATCAGCCATATTTTTAGAGAATGTACAGTCTAAAAGAAAAAATTGAGCTTCATAGTGATGTCTCCCCAAACGAAATCCTTCCACTCCGTCAAAAGAACAATCTCTTAATACAAATTTTTGATTGATATCGTAACCTCCTGCATGCCATATCGAGGCTGTTCTTACAAGTTCATAAAACTGCGAATCTTTTATAAAACACCATCCACGGGGACAGACAAAATCTACAGCTCCCTGGAATTTACAATTTGCATGATAATACATGCCGGTTTTATAATCCCAAAGTGAAACCGTATCACCTCCTTTACTCAGGACATTACAGTTAATAATGATAGTTCTTGTACCATTTCCATATATTGTAAAGGCATGGGGTCCAATTTGTGGTTGAGTATTTATTATAGTAAGATTATCAAGTATAATATCGTCTGCATGAATATTTATTACAGCAGGGCCAATAGAATCTTCATTTGCAATCCAATCGGTTCTTAATTGATCATATTCAATAACAGTACTGTCTCTGCTTTCTCCGTTTAAAGTTATATAATCCTGAGTAATCCTAAATTTTTCATTATAAACACCATTCTTTATAAAAATAACCACACGCTCATAATTAAACATCGGAAGAGATTCTATTGCACCGCCAATAGTTGTAAAATCACCTGTCCCGTCTTTTGCAACAGTTATGTAATGCTTGTACTGAGAGTACGAAGCGGAATGAAAAGTTACTATTAAAAGAAAAATTACATATACTTTTTTATTCATATAATAATATCTCTTACGAATAGTAGAGTTGAGGAATGTTGAATTACATGCGATTTGTAAACACCTCTGAGCTTTTAAAAACCTCAGGAGTTTGGATTGTTATTGAAAATTACCTCATACATTATTCCATTCACCCATTCCTCAAACATCCATCTATTAATGTCTATCGAATGACCATGAATGACAACCGAATGACTATACCATTCCACTACTCCATTTCTCCACTACTCCATTCTTTACTCAGTCCTTTCCATACTGCCTTTGCTATCTGCTTCTGTCCTTTTTCATCCGGGTGTACACCGTCCACATAATTAGGCTGAGATACTGCATGAAGCAAAGAAATAAATCCCAAAGAATCTTCTTTTGCTAAATTTCTATACCTTTTTTCGAGCTTGACAAGAGAACTCTTGGTATTCTCGTTATATTTTTTTCTAATATTTGTTGTATCCATAGTCTTCAGACTTATATCAACGGGAGCAAGGATTATAATTTTGGTACTTTGATTAGTTTCTTTGATTTTGTTTATCATCCATTCCATATTATCAATACATTTGTTAACTGCACTGTCTGTTCCGTTCTTTAGATCATTTACACCGAGAAATATCAGAAAATAATTTGCATCCGGATATTTTTTGAGTACAGGCAGAATCTCTTCCTTATCGGAAGTTTTTCTGCCGTTCCTTCCCTCATTTATAAAATTTATATCTTTATGTTCATTAGAAAGAAAATAAACCCAGCTATGCCCGTCTACTTTCGCACCATGAGTAATAGAATCACCAAAACAAACAACTTCTTTTTTAACATTAATATTTAGAGTCATAGCAATAAATATCATTATGCACAAGAATGTACCGAATATTACTAAACTCTCTCTTTTAATATTAATCTTTTTCATTTAATACCTCTTAAATTTAAACTTGCTCTTGCTCTTAAACTTACTCTTGAACTTGACCTTATTGACCTGCCGGAACTAATCTTGTAATCTTTCAATCTAATCTTGTAATTTTGTAATTTCACTTCAATCTTTTATCTTTTCCTTCCACAACGCATATTCGTCCAGCACTTTTTGCGGTTCATATGTATACCAGGTGTATCCGTCCCGCCTCTCTCTTCCGACTTCCGATAGAGAATCAACCGGTACACTGTTCCGGTCAGTAAAAAATGGTTTATCACCTTCTAGTGTATAAAAGCGTGCCCATATCGGCGGCGCCGAAGGGTCTTTAACTACTTTTTTATCTGTAACTGAAGTCCTGAATTTGAAAACCACTTTCGGAGCCTTTACCCGTTCTACTCGTACCCCGTGGATCTCTGAATTTCTGAACCAGTTTACTGCGCTTTCTATAGATTTGATGATTGCTTTGCCGGGATGGGTTATGCTCATAAGCAGGAGTGTTATACCTGTACTCTCTTCTCCGCATTTGGATGGAAGTTCAAATGCGCGTGCATACTGCGGCTTGAAATTTATATTATCATGCTGCTGGCACCAGACTGTTAACTTCCCATCATCTACTATCTGAGTTTTCAAAATACAATCAATCCCTTTATCAAATGCTTTTTTAACTTTGGCTTTTTCTTGATTATTTACAAAAGAATAATATGGTTTATTTTGTATTATCTGATGGAGTACCTTCATTACACCTACCATTGCATCATCATTGTAAGTAATGAATTTTCTATAACCGCTCGTGTCAGGGTAGAACTGCGGCCATCCGCCGTTTTGATACTGTGCTTTTAAAATGAAATCTATTCCTCTTAAACATGCTTCTTTATATCTCTCATCTTTTATTTGATTGTAAGCTCTGGCAAGATATTCAATTTGTGAATAGGTAGCACCGTTATCAAATGAAGTATGAAGAGAATCTTTCCCTTCTTTTAGAATTGCTTTCTGATTATCCGTAAGGATAGCCATCATATCATAATTTTTCGGCCATCCGCCGTTCTTCTGCTGATAAAGCAGAACATTATCTGCAATTTCTTTTATTTGATCCGTACTATAATCATTCTGTCCCGGATTCGGTAAAAACGCCTGAGCATTATCCGTGATATCTCTCCAATGATGTGCACTATCAAAGAAACCTGAAATATCTATTATCTTTTTCTCTTTTGTACTATCCTGTGAAAAAGAAGGAAATTGAAAAGCAATTATAAAAGCTATAAGAAAAATATTAATAACTATAAACTTAAAATACTTATCCATCTGGTTTGGTACCGTTTCTATATGATTTGAATTAAAACTAAACCCCCGGTGTTTTCTTAAACCCCGGAGGTTTTAAACAATTATTTATTTACCCTTTTAGCACCTGCTAATTTCACTACCGAT
Organism: uncultured Ignavibacteriales bacterium; assembly: GCA_963848195.1. Classification (GTDB taxonomy): domain Bacteria; phylum Bacteroidota; class Ignavibacteria; order Ignavibacteriales; family Ignavibacteriaceae; genus CAVQBP01. The sequence goes on from CAWKCY010000009.1 coordinate 924,919, forward strand.
ACTATCTCTCAAAGTGATAGTACTGGTTTAATTTCATCATCTGTGAAAATCTGTGAAATCTGCGTCTTATTTTAGCAGCAGCATCTTCTTTGTTGTCTGAAAATCACCTGCAGAAATTGAATAAAAATAAACACCGCTGCTCAATCCTGAAGCATTAAAATTATAACTATAAACACCGGCTTTCATACCTTTATCAATCAAAGTTGTAACTTCCTGTCCTAAGATATTATAAATTTTTAAACTTACGTGCGTTTCCTGAGGAATAGAAAACTTTATTATAGTTGTCGGATTAAACGGATTCGGATAATTCTGGAACAGTTGATATGAATCCGGAATTTGATTTATATATTGATCATCTTTAATTGATGTAGCAGGACTTGAAGGTATCCAGTCATAACCCAAACCAGGATTTGAACTTTTAGCAAAAATATTCTCAATAGTGTAGTCTTTTGCCTCAGTGTCTGTGAGTATACTTCCAATTCCTTGAGCATGACCTGTAGCGTTAAAACCCGGACCTTTGCCCATATAAACACCATATAACGCAGGTGTTATTCCGGTATTAATAGGCTGCTGATTCCACCCTAATGAATCGATAACCGAAGGCTCATATGTATTCATAAAAACCGTTCTTGGTTCAGCCTGCCATGCTCTTCCAAGATATATTTTATTAATTTCATTACCGTCAAACCCTAAAGAGTCATATGAAATTTTGCAGTCTTTAAAGACAAATCCGAACTTTGAATCTGCATCCGTGCTTGCTGCTGTAATGGAACATTGGTTCCTGTTTATATGCAACTCACAGCTGTCAAATAAAACAATATCCCTGCCAAAAATAAAATCAACAGAGCCTTCAATATAGCAGTTCTTCATATAGACTCTGGCAGTGCCGCTTCCACCCCATGCATAATAAGTATCCTGGTATCCTAGTAAATTACAATTATAAAAAGCCTGTCTGTCTCCGTTGGATCTTAATGCAACAGCCTGCTGGCTGGAAACAGTCTGGTCGTTCTTAACAGTATTCTGAAAAGTAATATTAACTGCTGTAAAATCAGAAGCATCAATTCCTACACTGTATGACCCTGAAGTACCGCCTGCTATTCCGGCATAATCATCATATGTCAGAATTGTATTATCCCTGTCTTCACCTCTTAAGATTACATTTACCTTATTTGAACCCAGCAAAAGTTTTTCTTTGTAATTACCTTTCTTAACAAATATTGTATATTCTCCGGTATAATTATCAGGAACATCATCGAAAGCTGCCTGCACGGTTGTATAGTCTCCGCTCCCATCTGAAGCAACGGTTTTTGTAATAGGCGGAGCAGGTATTTGAGTCTTAAAGGTATCTACTTCACCGTATCCTGTTCCTTTACTATTTGTTGCATAAGCTCTGACATAATACGTTGTATTGGCTTCCAAAGGATACAGCGTGCTGGTAAATGATCCGAGTCCGCTGCCGTTTTCTGTCTTATTATCGGATATGGTAGGATTGCCGTTATTATTCCAGCAGACTCCCCTAACCATTACTGTATCACCACCCCAGGCCATAACATTACCTCCGCTTTGTGCAGTCTTTACCAAAATACTCGATGGAGCTAATGTAGTTACAGTCGGTACCATTTGAGAATCAAGGGTTGTAAAAGTAAATTCATTACCGTATGCAGTTCCGGCGTTATTAGTGGCATAAGCTCTTAGAAAATATTTTACTCCCGGAGTTAAACCTATTACTTGACTGACGAAAGATCCCGCACCATTTCCATCCGTTGTTTTATTCTTTACAGTTGTAGGAGAACTTAGAGTATCCCATACAACCCCTCTGGCAGTAACGGCTGCACCTCCGTCAGATGATATATTTCCACCGCTTGTTACAAATGTAGTTGAAATATTAGTCAACTCAGTTGTTGTAATTGTTGGAGGATCAGCAGTAACACCCAATGCAGTCCCGGAAATCAATACATTCTGGATAGCAAGATATTTACCCGTTCTTTCTGCAGGATCATTATCTATCCATGGATAGACACGTACATAAATACTTTCTCCGGTATTTAGTGTTGAGTTTAAAGAAGTACCTATATATTGAAGTGAATCTATACCAAGATAATTATTTGTATCTCCCGTTGCATAATTGATTTGAACCGGCGATGCAAAATCAGAATCGGTAGAATAATAAATATTCGCCTTCATTGTACTTATGCTTATTCCCGCAATTCCAAGAGATATGGAATCGACATTAAATGTTCCGCCGAATTTTGGTTCTGCCTGAAACTGAATATATACGGAATCTATTTGCGTTGTTTGATTAGCCGGCCATTTATTTCCCAAAATTCTAACTCTTTGACTATTATTCGGTCCTGTATAATGATTTAGTTCGGTATTCACCAGTAATTCATCCTCTCCTTTAACACCTCCGGTGAAAACAGGGCTCAACCCTGTTCCTCCTGCATCTGGATCTGTTAACGGCCACATAGCTGATGAAGGAACAGGCAGACTTTCAACCGTGCCCGATATTTTTACATCCTGAAGACCTATATACTTACCCGTCCTTTCTGAAGGATCATTATCTAACCATGGGTATATCCTTAAGTATATTGTTTCTCCGGGATTTAATGTGTCATCTATACCGGCAATAACTGTTGAAAAAGTATCCCTATCCAGATAATGGTTAGCGCTGGTATCTTTAGTATTATAGCTCAACATCTTTGAAACAGTAAACATAGAATCTTTTGAGTAGTATATATTTGCTTTCATAGTATTAATACTAATCTGGATAATGTTCAAAGAAATTGAATCCGCATAAAATTTAAACCCGTTTGGAGCAGTTAAAGCAAACTGAATGAATACTGTATCCAACTGGGTAGTTTGATTTGCCGGCCATGAATTTCCTAAAATGCGAAGTCTCTGACTATTATTTAAACCCGAGTACTGATTTATTTCCATATTATTAAGAATTTCATCGCTTGCCGATATATTGCCGGAAATAACCGGAGATAAACCTGTACCCCCACTGTTGGGATCTGTCAAAGGCCATGTAGCTGAAGCCGGATTTTGTGCATAGTTATTAGAGATTAGAAATAAAAATATTAATAGAAGATAGAAAGGTTTAAGTAAATTTTTCATATATACCCTCAAGTTTACTTATTGAAATATTAAATTGAAAATAGTTTTAATTACCTGCAGTTATGTTTGATTGAAGATGACATCTTTAAAAGAAAAAATTATTTTGATTTTATTACTAAAATGTAATATCGATTAAAATCTTATTTTTAAATAAAGATGTCATCTTTCAAATGCTGACTCTTGCATAACTGTAATTATTTGTGAAGATCCCCTGGTTAAAAGTTAGCTTCACCTTCACAGTGAAACCGACTTGCTGTTCTATAATTTATATGCTTTCTTAACTAATTCATAAGCGAGAGCTTTTCCCATCGACTTAGCTTCTTCCATAGTAATTATGTGCCTGGCAACTAAACCTGCAAGGAAATTGGAATCCATCCTGCGGGATACATCATGTCTTGCTGGTATCGATAAGAATGCCCTTGTATCATCGTTAAAACCAGCGGTATTATAAATACCCGCGGTTTCCGTAGCATTCTGTCTGAATTTTATCATCCCTTCTATACTATCATGAAACCACCACGGAGGACCAAGTTTCAATGCCGGATAATGACCTGCCAGAGGGGCTAGTTCCCTTGAATAAGTTGATTCATCAAGTGTAAATATGATTATTGTTAAATCAAGATTATTTCCATAGGTGTTTAAAAGTTCATATAAGTTTCTCGTATACTCCGTCTGCAGCGGTATATCGGCACCCTTATCAAGTCCGAACCTTTCGAAAATGATTTTATTATGATTTCTCATTGATCCCGGATGAATCTGCATCACCAATCCATCCTCTGTACTCATCCTTGCCATTTCCATAAGCATATTTGCAACGAATAATTTCGCATCTTCTTCCGTTGAAGTACCTTTTAGCGCTCTTTGAAAAATCTCATCGGCATCTTTTTTTGAAAGCTTATGTGTATATGGGCTGGTAACCCCCTGATCTGTTGAAACTGCTCCCATTGATTTGAAAAATTCACGCCGGTTTTCCAGTGCTTTTATAAAATTATCATAATTATCAACAGTTATACCGGAAGCTTTACTCAATGCTTCTATCTCATGTTTCCAGTTTTTTGCATTTATATTTACCACCGCATCCGGTCTGAAGCATGGGATTACTCTCCCTTTCAAACCGGCTTCTTTAATTTTTTTATGATGCTCTAAATTATCTGCCGCACCATCGGTAGTATTTAGAACCTCTATCCTAAATTTTTCAAATAAATTTCTTGGTAAAAACTCGACGGTATTTAGCTTGCCAAGCATATGATCATAGATCTCCATTGCATTTTTAGAATTTAATTTTTCATCAATTCCAAATACTTCTGCAAATTCATGAATTAACCAGACACCGGTTGGAGTTCCACTAAATAAATAGAAATTGTCTGCAAATATCTGCCATATTTTCCTATGATCTTTCTCCACTTCAGTTCCATCAACAGTGGGAATTCCAAGAGATTCCAATTTAATCCCCTGAGAATAAAGCATCCTAAAAATGTAATGATCCGGTATGAGTAGTAATTCAGTAGGATCGGGAAATTGTTCGTTGTTTGCGAGCAATCTTGGCTCGACATGCCCGTGGGGACTAATAATAGGCAGGTCCTTTACACCCAAATAAAGCTCGTAAGCTGTATTTCTTACTGCTTCGTCAGGATTAAAGAAACGATATTTGTTCAATAGATTACTTTCCATAATTAATTAATATCCTTAGATATAGTTTTATATAAAATAATTGAATTTATAAACCTAAAGAGGAACTAGAAAAAATAAAATAGCAGTATTATCTAAATTGAACACCAAAGGCATAATCGCCTTAGCTCTAGAGGAGCGAAATATTATTAGAAACAGAATTAACCCCAAAGATGTCTTAACTCCGTAGGAGTGATATATTACTTTTTAACCACTCTGGCTTTTCCTAATAACCATTTAACCAAATTTTCAGCGGCTTTATAATTCTCAAAGCTTTCAGGTAATTTATTATTATCAATATATTCATTATAAATCCATGGATCTCCTACTGCAAAGACAAAACCATTCCCGATACCAGAAGATGCCATGATAACATATCCGCTGTCCGTTAAAACTGGTTTCGCAGGATCTTTTAGAGTTAATGTACTAATCTCTTTTAAATATATTTTCTTCACATTTTTGAATATAGGATGGTCCGGCAAATTATCAAATTTTCCCATCTCAAATTTGTCATTCACAACTCTATTTTTGCTGTCTCCGTTAAAGTGAATTCCGAAATTTTCGAGATAAATTATTTAGATGCTCAAATTCACAGTTCCCTTTATCGTTGGCAAATAAAACAAGCACTCCACCTTTTTTTACCCAGTTGACAATATTCTTAATCGAAGTTTCATCTATATAATTTGGATTAGGGTTTTCCTGTGGGGTATCAGGATCTACGATTATATATATACTTAAACTGTCAAGGCTGCTTTGTGTAGGTGCACTTTTTAATTCGGTCAATCGTGCATCATTAAGTGTAAATATTTTTCCCAGTTCTGAATATCCTGAATTTTGTTCATCCTCCCAGATATAATGAAATTGTATTTTTTTGCCTGCTTTATCCTCTTTCCATTCATCATTAAAATAATAATCAAGACCAACAACTTTACCTTTCCCCTCATAAATTCCGGGATCCTTTTTTATAAGGTCATTGTTTAAAGGTAAGATCCAGGTTATGTATTCCTTCAACAACAAGTCCTGCTATTTTTATGGCACCATCCTGCTGAAAGTGTGTATTATCTTCTTTTCCTTCAGGTAGAGTTTTATATTCACCTGGCGGTACCCACAAGAATATATTCTTTGTTCCTTCTGGTCCAAGTTTGCTGAATAGTTCTTCACTCTTCTTTCTCTAAATCTATTAAAGCGATATTATCTGTTTTTGCAATCTCTCTAACAACATCTGGATATTCTCCGTGTGTTTTTTCTAATTTATTATTCTCATCAAATTTTCTTCTTGCTACCGGTGTAATTAAAATGGGAATGGCACCTTTCTCTTTTGATTCATTAATAAATTTCAAGAGGTTTGCTTTATATGCAGTATGCGGTTCCGCATATCTCAAAGAATCATTTTTCTTCTCATCATTATGCCCGAATTGAATAAAAACGTAATCACCTGGCTGAAGCTTTTCATATACCGTTTTCCATCTTCCCTCATCTATAAAGCTTTTGGTGCTTCTGCCGTTTTTGGCATAGTTTTCTATTTGAACCTGATCATTAAAAAACATCGGGAACATTTGCCCCCAGCCTCTTTCGGGATTATCTGCCAGAGGCTTATCTGCCATTGTTGAATCCCCTATTAAAAATATTTTTATTTTCCCCTGTTGAAGGAAATTTAATGCTGTTAAAGCAATAAATAACAGCGAAACAAGTTTTATGATATTTCTTTTTTTCAATTGAACCCCCGAAAAATTTTAAATTAAGTTATTTTATAGAAATTATGAAAAATTCTTCATATTTATTCCAATACAATTTTTTAAGAATTAGAATGCAAACTCAACCGAGAAACGATTTACATCACTAAAGTAATTTTCCATTTTTGAAAATGAATAATTTACTTCGACATAATTACCTGCAAAGGTTGTATTCAATCCAAGCCCTGCCGACCATGACATAATATCTCTGTTAGTCTGGTATCCTCCTCTAATTGAGAACATATTCATGAATTTATATTCCAGTCCCATGTTGATCCTCTCCGAATAACTATTCGAATGAAGAAAATCAACAGCTAATGTCAAATTTTGCTCAGTAATATTAATATCGGGATTTAAAATTTGCATTACTTCAATTGCTGCACCCATACTAAATATAAGAGGTAATTGTTCATCATTTTGCTCTCTTTTAATATTTGAAGCAAAGTTTCTTATTGCCATGCCGAACCGGAAATCCTTAAATCCTGTATAATATTTTATTCCTGCATCAAAAGCTAGTTTTGTTGCATTATTTTTTCTTATATCACCGTTGCCGTAATTATTCTCGCCTAAATTTTGTCCTACTAATTTTACGGTACCTCCTATCATAAATTTAGTACTAATTGCTTTACCATAGGTTAACCCAAATGCATAAGCACCAACATTATTCATTGGACCATCATCTATATAACCACGGACTCCTCCTCCGGTTATAAGAGTAGGATCAAGTCTTGTAGCATTTATAGTTCCGTAATCGACAGTCAAGAAGCTCAATCCAACAGAACCTAAATTTCCCATATTATATGCAACAGCTCCCCCAAGATAATTTATATCTGCGATCCACTGGGTATAGTTTACTGTTACATCAAATTTATTACTTGCTTCAACCAAAGCAGCCGGATTATAAAACATGGATTCTGCTCCCGTACCAAAAGCTGTATAAGCTTCACCTAAGCTGCTGGCCTTCGGGGAAATACTCACCAGTAAGAAATCCATCGTACTTTGCCCTGTCTTTTTAAGTGAAACCTGTCCGAAAATTTGGAATGGAACTAAAAGTCCTATTAAAGCCATATATATAAATCTAAAAAATTTCATCAATTAATCTCCTAATTTGAATTAGCGTACAATAACAAATTTTTGATACGATGTTCCTCCGTTTGGAGCTTGGAATACCGCTACATAAATTCCACTGCTAACCAATTGACCGCTTGATGTATCAAGATTCCATTGGGCTGAACCACTTGGCCCGCCCGGACTTGTATGATCAATTGTCTTCACCAAGTCACCGTTTTCTGTAAATATTTTAATTGTACATACTGCTGGAAGATTTAAGAAATATATTAATCGGCCCTGGGTATCAACTCCATATGTAGATCCGCTTACCAGGGGATCGCTAATATTATATGGATTCGGAACTACTCTTATTTTCGACAGATCATCCTGGGGTAATACTGGAGGATATAAAACTGGTGTACCGGAAGAATTATCCTGGACAAATAAACGGCTGCTGAAAATTATCTTACCCCTTGTGGTTGGATCAGCACTAGGTTCATTTGGATCGATCAAAGCTTTTGCCTGAACATAGTAAGAATAATTTGCTCCTGACCTGATAGTAGTATCTAAAAATGTATGTTCATCTTTTGAAGTCGCAACTTTATCATTTGCATCACTATTATAAACTGGTTCATAAAAGACTGTATCATAACGGGAAATTCTCCTCATTATTCGATAACCAGCAAAGTTTGACATCTGTTCTGCCTGTGGATCTGTCCAATTGATTTCTATGTGGTTTGCAGATGCAGTTGCTTCTATTTTAGCAGGTGGCGGAGGATCCTGAGGAATCATATAACTATGATCAAAATTCCACTTTGCTCTGTACGCAGCCAGCATTACCGAATCAATCCCCATACTCACCCACTTATCTTTACTAATATCCCATTGGGTCGCACCTTCTGGAAATTCAAAATTTGATGGCAGCCAGCCAGTATTATTGTTTGGTTCGTTTGGAGGATCAGATATAGTTTTGTTTAACCATTCATCTCCTACTTTTTTAGCCAGCTTCTCACCAATTCCTGCTACTCCGGAAGCATATACAATGTGTATTCTTTGACCAGGAGACATATGATATGGCCCAAAAGCTAAATGCATTAAAGCCTGATTGCTTGATTTGGAACCTCCTGCATATTCAAAAAAGTTAGTGACACCTAATTCATCCGGATTTAACCCGTGATGTGTTCCCGAAAAAGTATTGCCGCTCATGGGATTGTTATTGGAGAATCCTCCTATTATCGCCCAGAAGCTTGCACTTCCGTATTGATCACTTCCGCTTTGATACGATGAAGAAATTTTAGTATCATTGCCAGGATAAGTTACTCTCGGCTGAAGAAAATCATCTGTATCTGCACCTGGATTAGTTGTATCATAAGCTTCTTTTGACGCATGCAGCACAGTGAGAAAATCCATAAGAGCGCCGGTTAAGCGTCCTTCTTGTGCCGGTTCTGCGGGTGCACCCATTTGATCACCACCTTTATCGGGATCATCAGCACTGTACTCGTAATAAACTCTTAATTTACCGGGCACCGCACCATCGCAAAATGTCGTTAATGTATCTGAGGCTCTTCCACCATGATAATGAAGCCATGTATAGGTATTCTGAAACTGGTTGCTCGAAGCTGGCTGCGGGTTCTGGCCGTTTGAAAATTGCATATTATACATATTCTGGTCTAAGAGTATATATAAACTATCGTAAGTTTGACCACCGACATTTGTAAATTCAAGATCATAAATTATGTAATTGTCATTGAAATTCTGTCCCCAGGATAAAACATGGCGTCGAAGGGTTATATCATATATATATTTATTAGTAACATCAATAACCTGATCTGCTGTTGTACTCTTCATATTAAAGTACTGATAATATTGAGTTGCATCGTCTTTAATAATATTCGCTCCCGTATTATCAAAAGTAATTGGAGTATATATATATCTAACCAAACTGGACATAGGTGAAACTATAACTCCATTGTTAAAAGGAGCTGGATAATCGGAACCAATTAAATCAAAGACTGCACCTGTATCAAGGACAGGATATTTTGTTGAATCAATTCCTGGTGCATTAGCATACTGATCAACAAAATGTGTGGCGGCTACACTGATTCCGCTGGCTGAAGTGGCCTGCCGGTACTGAAGCCTGTTAAACATTATATTATAGTCATTGGGGAAAAAAATTGGCGGTGTCCAATTAGAATTGCTTCCGTTATCAACAACTCCGGTCCAAAACTGCCCCAGCATAACATGAGCAACATTTTGAGCCTTAACTCCTTCCGGAATTAATAAAAGAGCAATTACCATATAAAAGAATATCCTTGAAAGCAACCTGAAATAATGATTGCATTTTTGAAAATCCATTTAGCTCTCCGTTATTTAAAATTTATTATCATTATTAAAAATGATTTAAAGGTCTACTCTCATTCCGAACCAAATATCTCTTGGCTGCCCGTAATAAAAAAATGTATTTAAAGGGTTATGAATATATGGTTTTGAGGCTGACCTTGTATCACCTGGTTTATCATTTCCTGCAATATATTCACCCGGGATTTTGCGATCTTAGCTGATCAAAATCAGGTGAATTATACATTGGCAGATGCAGTGATGCCATATATGTATTAAAATCGTTTCCTCCTATACCTTCCTGGAAAGCATAACCATCCCCTATAGCGTTGTTTTTTATATTAAATATATTGTTAATATCCAGGAATAATGAAACAGAATTACCTCCAATTTCAAATGCCTTGGATATTTTCAAATCTACCATATAATAATCCGGCCATTGAAGCAAATCACTTATATATTGTAAATTTAAAGGATTCCAATCATCCTGGTTAAAATAGTCACCTGCTCTGTATTTGGCAAAAATGGATATATTCCATGCACCTAAAATATGATTGCCTAAAAATTCTGGACCCCATTTTTCGGGACTTCTAAATGTTATATTTGCATTAACTGTTGGCTGAGGTAAACTTCTTGTTGAACCATGATAAATATCTGCGTCTGAATAAGTAACCTGCCCCTGCCTTATGGCATTATATCCGGTATTTCCCGTTTTCTTAAGCATATAATTAAAGTTTATCCATCCGCTAATCCAGCTGTTATCACTTTTACTAATATCGATTTCCAATCCTTCAATATCTTCAAATTGATTATTCGCCTGGCTTCTGTAATTTATCCTCCCGTCCGCACTAATATAATCAATTCTTCCTGCTTCACCGGTAACATCTTTTGAATAACCTGAAATTTGAAGTATGAAATTTTGATAAAAATTATAGGCTACACCTAATTCATACTGGATGGTTCGGGGAGGTTCCAGGTTGGGGTTTGTCATATTGTACAACCCATTCTTTGTATAGCGGTATCTTAACTGGTACATTGTATAATACGGCGGATTAGATCTAAATTGCCCGTAATTAAAGTAGAATTTTGAATCTGTTGTAATCGGGAATGAAATACCTAATCTTGGACTCAGTGTTAGATAGTTTTTGACCGGTGTTAAAAACCCCGGATGTTCATTGTTATATTGATACCATTTTTCCCATATAAAAGATTTGCCTGTTGATAGATAATCATATAAACCTGTTATCTCACTTTGGGGTACCGGTAAAAATTGTGAGCTGAATGCCGAATCAACAGAAGGCCATAATCCTCCTCCACCATAATAGTAATCCATTCTAGCACCAATATTTGCTACGATTTCATTATATGTTATCTGATCCTGTATAAATGCTCCTGTCTGACTTGGCCATCTATGATAATTAAACTCATAGGTGTTATAAGGATTATTATTCCACTGCTCATAAAAATTATGATTAATGTCAATATAATTATATTCCAAGCCTCCTTTCACATAATTATGCTCTCCAATCTGCGATGTAAGGTTTGCTTTTGCAGATAGCTGGTGAACTGCGGAATTATCAAAAAGGTCTCCTTCCTTTCCCTCAAATCTTTGGCTCGTACCAAGCAAGCCATTATTGAAATAGCTTGGATATCTAAATCCCGCAACTACAGGGCTGCCGTACTGCTGTTTTCCAAATGGAACTTCCGTAACAGGGAATGGACCGAATTGAGTTATAACTGTTGAATCTCTGTTGTCACCGGATGGAGAATGATCCGAAATTGTCAGGTAGCTTAAAGTCAGCTCTAGAAAAGTACTTTTTGTAATTACATGATTAATTGTAACTCCATTCAATAATGTAGTTTGGTTTAGTAAAGGATAGAATGCAGCATCATACCAGTAGGCTCGATCCCCTGTTGAGTTACTTTCATTTTCTCTCGATGAAACATATTTTATGTTGTCAATAGGCATAAATCCGCCTGCATCACTTGCATCCGGTGCATCACCAAAGGCGGGCCTTACGGGACTTAACCCTATTTGTCTCTTCCAAAGTCCGTTATAAGTAATCGTTAAATCTTTAAATGGGCTCGCCTTTATAGTACCTAAGGTGGTATATGATTTCTGACTCCTCAAGGTGAGCGGCATAGTATAATATTGTTCGCTTGAGGTATTGGATATATAAAATGTAGCATCACCTAATGCTTTCCCGATCAATGGAATAGGACCGCCGAAACCTCCATCAAAATTCCAATCTACTCCGTCCTCCTTCATAGCATGATCAGCAAAAGCTTTTTTCTGAGCATCAGAAATAGGGTGATATCCTATTTCTTGTTTTAATGTATCCGGAAGTCTGTCGAGACCAGAATAATCCGGGTTAACCATATAAAGCCAGTTTGCAAGTAAGTACATATCAAAAGGTGTAGCCTGGTTCTGAGCAGAAGCAGATTGGTTATAAATATTTGTCAAATATTGCCATCCGCTAAAATTTTTTGAAGATTCGAATGAATTTGCAGGATTTAAATACTGGTTCAGATAAGAGTTGGTAGGACTGTAGAATGATTCTCCAAATCTTCTAACGTGGTTATTATCTCTTTGAAAACTGAAAGTTCCATGGTAGCCTTCCTTGGAGCCTGTTTTTGTCGTAATATTAATTAAACCGGATCTGAAATTTCCATATTCAGCATTATAACCGCCGGATAAAAGTGAAACCTGCTCAATGGCACTCATTGGAACTGCAGTTTCAGCATTTCCAACTGCCGCATTATCATAACTTAATCCATTTATCATAGAACCTGTTTGATCTGCACTTCCTCCTCTTATTGTTAAAAAACCATTATTGGTAGAAACCCCTGGCAGCTTTTCGAGGAAAGCATTAACCTGGCGAACACCTGATGTCTTTAACATTTCTTCCGATGTAACCACCATCTGTGTATTGGCAACCTCTCTATGCAGATTATCTCTCTTTGAAGTTACAACTACTTCCTGTCCCTGGATTATTGTGGGCTGTATATCGAAATCTACGGTAGTTGTTCGGTCAGCTGAAACAATAACATCTGTAACTAACTGTGCTTTATAACCTATCATAGAAGCCTGCACCTGGTAAGTTCCTACCGGCACATTTATGATAAAAAATTTTCCGTCTATATCCGTTGCTGCTCCAAGATAAGTGTCTTTAACTATTACATTCACTCCTATTAGGGGCTCTCCGGTACTTGCATCTTTCACAGTTCCGATAATCTTGCTCCTTGTTTGGGCATTTAAGCCAACAGCAGCTAAGAATAATGGAATTATAAGCAGCCTTAAAAGATTAAATAATTGTCTCCATTTACTCATTTTTTCTCCTCAAAATGATTTGTTAATTAATCATGGGTAATCTTTAAACATTAGATAAAAATTCATTTTTACCCACAGATCAATTGAATCCGTAATTTAAATTTTTAAGAAATTCTCCCTTATTTTTTAAATCAACTTCTTCTTTAGGATATCATTTTTTTCAAACTTACTATTTCAAAAATTGCATTTTAACTATTTTAAATAAATCATTAAATCGTATTTCACAAAAATAGACACCTGAAGCTGCTTTATTGCCGTCTTTTCCTGTTCCATCCCAGTTTATATAATATCTGCCTTCATTCTTGTATCCGTCGTATATCATTTTAACTAACTGCCCGGCTATATTATATATTCTAATAACAACATTGCCCCCTTTTGGCAAGGAATATTCAATTTGAGTAGTTGGGTTAAATGGGTTTGGATAATTTTGACTAACTGCAAAATCTTCCGGAATCGCAATTGTCCTTTTTACTGATGTTGGAGTAGAAAGGATAATTGAATTAATATATTCTTCTATCATTGTATATCCGTCAGAACCAATTTGATGTGAATCGCTTGAATCGTTTGGATTTAATCCATGAGTATTTTCCCAATTATCGGACATTCCGTCATGATCCGAATCTAATGGTGCCGGTAAAGAATTTAGTGTGGGCCAGCCTCCCACGTCATTCTGTGAATCGATAATTCCCTTACTTCCTCCGTTATAAGAAGATCCAAATGGAGCATTACCCGTTTTAACTTCATTAATTACTCTTAGGTCTGCTGAATCTCTTGTAGGAAAACAGCAGCCGGCATATGCAAGTACTGAGTCATATGCATTCTTTGCAGATTCTGTTTTTACTGGTGCAACAGTTAGCGGACTATTGAGTTTCAACGAATCCAGAGGAGCTTGATCAGGTTGAACACCGCCATTCCAATTATCCGCAGTAACAGCAGAATCACCTTCAACATAATTACCATTTATATACCATTTACTGTATCCTGTCGAAGGACTAAATGGATCTGAGGGATTTACAATTCTATACTGCTTATTCCCGCTGCTGGTTGCTGGTCCGGGTTTATAATAATTGTTTATCATATTATAATTTCCGGATTCGCCCCCATATGCACTGTTAAATCCCCAATTAAAAATTACGTTGTTCCGGAAATCCGCTATTTCGGTTTGATGAGTGCTGTTGTATCGCGCTCCGTTAAACCTTGGGTTTCTGCTTGAGTTATCTGCCAATAGGTTATGATGAAATGTAGCGCCCATACCCCCCCAGATACCTCCGTACCCATGATCCCCTTTAGGATGATATGAATGATATAAACTCTCGCTAAAAATACACCACTGCATTGTAAAATTAGTGTTATCGTACCAGCTTCCGTCTTCATCAATTGCCCAGCTAACCGAACAATGATCGATAATTATATTTTTCAGATCTCTTCCCCAAAATGAATCATTTGCTTCCTTAGTTAAATCCCCTAATCTAAATCTCATATATCTTATTATTACATTGCTTGCTTTACACTCAACAGTATGGTTAGCAATACAAATTCCGTCCCCAGGTGCTGTTTGTCCGGCTATAGTAAGATTTCCATATTTTATGTTGAGGTCAGATTGAAGCACTATTGTTCCCGATATTCTAAATACAATTATTCGGGGATAAGTTTGATTTACAGCCCATCTAAAGCTGCCGGGATTATTGTCGTCATTTATGTTAGTAACTTCAAGAACTCTGCCGCCTCTACCCCCGGTAGTAAAACGTCCGAAACCTTCGGCTCCCGGAAATGCAATTAATTGTTCCGGTTTGGTGGTAAAAGAAATTTCTGAACCGTAAACAGTCGTATCAGTATTTGTAACGAAAGCCCTAACAAAATATTCCGTTTCAGGTTCCAGGTTTATTAAATTGATTTGGTAAGCTCCTATACCGCTTCCGCTCGTGGAAGTACTATCTGCAGCTGTTGGATTACCGGTGGTATTCCAGCAGACTCCTCTTTCTAAAATTGTTTTTCCGCCGTCTCCTAAAACATTTCCTCCGCATTTTGCAGAATTTGATGTTATATCTGCTGCATCAGATGTTAATACTTCTAATGGGAAAACTGTATCACTCGGAATAGTAATACCTGAAACTACTACATCCTGGAGAAAAATATATTTTCCTGTATTTGTTGAACCTCCCGGAAGCCATGGATATATCCTTAAATAAAAACTTTTATTTGAATCAACTGTTGTACTGGTTATGCTGTAAATGTAGTTTTCAGCAGAATCTCTGGTAACAGGTATTCCGCCGGGTGTGCTCAATACTTTTGAAGTAGAAAAATTGGAATCTGTAGCGAAATAAATATTCGCTCTCATATTTGAAGTTCCACCGGCATTAAGATAAAGAGACACCGAGGAAACATTCAAATTAAAGCCAGTTTTAGGACTTACCTTAAACTGTATATACCTCTCATTATTTTGAGAATTTTCGTCAGGCCAGTTGGCATTGATAAACCATCTTTGATAATCCCCCAAAGGTCCTCCAAAACCGTTATTTAATATTCCGGTATAATCTCTTATCTGAATGTTCTTACTTTCGACAGGAAAAGCATTAATATTTCCATGTAGTATTTACAGAAGTAGTATCGGATTCCGTTAATCTCCAAACGGCTGTTGAATTTGTTTGAGGAAAAAGCAGACTTGCTGATACTATTGATATGATAAAAGCGGTAGTAAAAATAATCTTCATCAATTGCCTTTAACTTTAGTAGCTTTTTAATTTATTAAATATATTTTAGCTCTTCTTATAAAATATTGCAAAAAGAAAACACCCTATCTATAGAAAGTATATCTCATATAAATAGGGTGTTCATAATTTTCATTCCTTCTTTTCTCTTATTTTAGCAGCATCATCTTTTTGGCAATAGTTCTATTAGAAGAGTTCAAGCGGTAAATATAAACACCCGAAGGTAAATTGCTTGCATTAAAATTGATTGAATGCTGACCCGCCGTTAAATTTCCATTAACCAGAGTTGCTACTTCTTTTCCTAAAATATTATATACCACTAAAGTGGTATTTCCGGATTTATTCAAACTGAAGTTAATTTGAGTAGTAGGATTAAATGGATTTGGATAATTCTGATTTAACCCAAAACTTAAAGGTAAGCCATTCTGATCCTTTACATCAGTTGCATTACCTGCCCACCGGGGATCTCCGATTGGGCCGCCGTCAGTCCCAAATGTTAATAATTGTGAACCTTTCGGTAAAGTAAAATCACCGTTGGCAGGATCGGCAAACTGTGGATCTACCATTAATGTATCACGTACAATATTATTTGCCCATTTTCTCGGACCTACTGTCCAATAATCTATATTCGTTATTTTACCTACACTATCGGGCAAATCTTTTATATTTACTACAGTTTTAGAATCACTTGTCTGATCTACAAAAACAGAATTTGTAACTGTCCATGGATTTTTATTTGGTCCTTTTTCTAAAAGTATTATTTCCCTTGGATCGGAAATTCCTATATTATACCATGTAGTATGATCTATATCTGCTGTTGCTGTATGACCGGGAATACTAGATTCTCCCGGACCTGCTACTCTCAATCCGTAACTATCAATATTATAAAAAGTAGAATTAGATATATTAATGTAATCACATCCTGCATATTTCATATAAATGGAAGTAAAGGTATTATGGAAAATACAATTCTCAACGAAAATTGAGTCAACAATCATTATTCCTTTTATGGCGGAGCTGCCTCCATCAATCACATTTCCGGTTAAGTCATGTACGAGACAATTCATTAATTTAATTTTGTTAACAAACCCAGAATCTGTAGTCGAACCAACTGTAACCTGGATCAGATGAGATGGTTTAATGGAGCCCCCTTGTGAACCGTCAATTTCAACTCCGCTGATGGTTATTGCTCCGCTGTCGCCTATGGAAAAGAAATTTGGAGTGCTGTTTCCATCATCTGCAGTTTCTGTTAAAATTGCTTTATCCGTTGATGTAGGATCAACTAACTCAATTGTGAGTGCTTTATGAATCGTTCCGAAACTAAATTGAGTTGATTCTGAATATTCAGCTCCAGGTACCAATTGTAAGACATCTCCATCACTTGCTTGTTGTATTGCATCGCTTAAAGTTCCGTCTCCTGGCTGGACTAAAGTTTGTGCAAAAGTGTATCCGCATAATAATAACACTGAAAATAGTACACACATTTTTTTCATTTTTTCACCTTTTCTTCTTTAATAAATATATTAACTATAAAAAGTAAACGTTTAAGTTAACGATAACTAAAAAAATATAGACTTTTTTTCAAGTCAAATTTTTATTAATTCAATTAATCGATAACTATATTGACCCCAATATTCAGCATCAGGTATCTATTTCTTCCTCAATTCTCCTGAGTAATCCTAATCCAATCAAAATCCCCATATCCTGAATCATTAGTTTTATTCATACTTGTACAAAATATTCCAACCTTAGCCCCTATCCATTGCCCTGGTTGAGCAATAAATGGTTCTTTGACTTCGGTAAAATTATTCCCGTCACTACTATAACTGAAATGACAAACCGCTCCTTTATCTACTTTAACTCTAAGATACATTGTCTTCTCAGTTAATTTCTTTATCTCTTCACTCTCTTCAGCACCTCCCTTGTTTGCATGTTTGCAAGTGGTGTATGATAAATAAATTCCATTTTCTTTTTTATTTAACGATAAATATGCATAATCCATCCCCATCACTATAAATCCTGTTTTATCTCCGTTCTGAAGCGGCTGGAATGTCAATTTTGTGGTAGCCGTGAATTTATCTGAAGGAAACTTTTGCATAAGAATATTTGGAACATCCCAATAATTTCTGATGCTGTCGGGTAAGGTTATTGCATATAACCTCAGATATCCTTCCCCTGATGTGAATAACCATGTTCCTTCAGGATTTGCCTGCCACTGCCACTGAAGTCCCAAACTTTTTTCATTGAATTCATCCGATGTTTGAGGAACAGCTGAAGGATAAGTTTTACCAACATCCGGTTTTTGATATGTGTATACCGGCTCTCCGGTCCCATCTCCATCAGTATCAGTCCCAATTACCGGCCAGTCATTTATCCATTCCATTGGTTCAAGGTAAACAACACGTCCATAAGCATTCATATCGCGAAAATGTATAAACCAGGATTTTCCTCCGGGAGTTTCAATCCACGCCCCTTGATGCGGTCCATTAATGGTAGTATTCCCTTGAGCCATCACAATCCGTCTTTCATAAGGACCATATATATTCTTTGAACGAAGTGCTAACTGCCAACCTCCGGTTACTCCACCCGCTGGTGCAAAAATGTAATAATAACTTCCCCTTTTATAAATTTTAGGCCCTTCAACTGTTGGATCAATCCCATGACCATCATATACTATAACCCCCTCATTAATAAACTTCGTCCCCTCTTTATTCATCCGGTTAATAGTTAATATGCTCTTAATTCCCGCACGGCTGCCTGCATAAGCATGTACTAAATACACCTTCCCATCATCATCCCAGAGTGGACATGGATCAATCAACCCTTTTCCGGACTGAACAAGAACAGGCTCAGTCCACAGACCTGCCGGATCTTTTGCCTTTACCATATATATTCCATAATCAGGATCGGGATAATAGATATAAAATTCATTATTATAGTAGCGGATTGCAGGAGCCCATACTCCATTGCCGTGCTGAGGTTTTGAGAAATGTTCGTATGGTGGTTGTCTTAGAAGTGCGTGCCCTATAATTGTCCAATTTACCAGGTCTTTTGAATGTAAAACCGGTAAACCGGGAACTGCATCAAAACTGGAAGAGACTAAATAATAATCATCCCCTTTCCTGCACACATCAGGATCCGAATAATCTGCATAAATAACCGGATTTTTATACTTCCCATCCCCTAAGTCCGGAATCCATACTTTTGAAGTATCCTTCTCTTCCTGTAATTTATCCTGAGATCCGTTCTGTGCATTTATATTTAATGCACAAACCAGAAACAGAATAAAAGAAAAACTATTAACAAAAAGAAAATCTTGCTTTCTTTCTTTTAAATACATTTTGTTAATACTGTAAAAATTATTATAATTTATCTACCGATCTTAAATGTTTATTCTTATAATCAATACTTAATACTAACTAAAACTCATCTTTTCGCTTCATTGTTTGGAATTTTATTTCTCAATATCACTTCATTCTGATAATATTAGTTAGAATTCTGTACTTGAATATTTGTTTTTTGTTTTTTGCTATTTGGGATTTTAAATACTGCTTCGCCCCTTAAATCCCATATTTAATCAGAAATTAGTTAACGATAACTTAATCGATAACTTTACGGGTTACAATTTTATAATTTTTTTCTAAAATGTCAATAAGTTTCATAAAAATTTTTGATTTTTAAATAGAATAAAACTTAATAAAGCCGCAACAAATGACTAATGACTTAATGACCAATGACCTTCCTCCTGTAATGCCACGTCCCAAACCCCTTCTGAATTTCAATTTTTTTATTATTCAATAAATTTATCATCTCCGCACCTGCCATTAACACCGGGCCGTACCCATGAGATGCTTTTGCAGAAGCCGGTCTATGATAATAATAGACTATATCCCCTGCAAAAGTTGTCCCCCAGCAAGTACCTTCAACTTTACCGTCGTTATCAACTCTTGAAGTTAATGCATCCCATCCTGCTTGTGCAACCGAACCGAAAGTATAATCAATCCATCCCTTATTTATTGAATGCGCAATACTGTAAACGAACATTGCAGTTGCTGATGTTTCCAGGTAACTGTCGGTCTTATCCAAAAGATTATGCCATAATCCATCACCTCCCTGACATTCGGCAAGCCCTTTCACATGTGTCCGCAGAATTTTCAATATTTCATCCATTCCTCTATAATTTTCAGGCAAAACATCCAGCAGTTCGTTTATTGCCATTATAACCCAGCCATTTGCACGTCCCCAATAAATATCCGGATCATATTCATTATGAAGATTAAGCCCATGATCATAAAGCCTCTTGTCCCATCGGAAAAGATACTTTGACATTTGCCTGATTTGTTTAACTGCGTCATCATAATATTTTGTATCCCCTGTAAGACTCCCCATTTGCACAAGAAATGGTACCGACATATAAGCATCATCCGCCCAAATTGATTGATCTTGCGGACGCTGGCGCGCTAAAGTCCCATCGTCAAGCCTGAATTGTTTATGAGAAATATAATCGGCAATATGATAAATCAATGGTAAAAGTCTGGCATCTTTAGTTACTTTATAAATTTTTATTAAAGCAGCACCCATTGATCCGCAGTCATCTAATGATCCGGTATGAAGAAGAGGACGGTATCTGTTACTCTGTTCACCCAGGATAGAATCAATTCCCCTGAAATATGGCAGATTATCCAGATAAAAATTAATATTTTTAATATCATACTGTTCAAATTTTTTATCGCCCGTTGCTTCCGCTGCTTTTAACATACCGCTGTACGTAACCCCCATAGTATAAGACCATATTGATAAAACATCATTATTTTCACCGGTAGCCAGATCAGCATTTTTGTTTAATTGAGAAAAATCAGTTATTTCTTTCCCCGTTTTCCTGTCAATTATTTTATATTCAGTATTCTTATTAAAATAAGTCAGTATCCTGTCAAGCACACCTTTGATGCTGTCAGCCTGAGGAAGTACATAAGGTAAAGTATATTGTCCCTCACCGTTAACCACTATCTTATTTTCCTTAGACTTCTTCTTTTGAATGCTCTCCTCATTTTGTATACATGTTGAGAAGATTATAATCAGAACGGTTATCAATAAAATATTTACCAAAGAAAGAAAGATTTTTTTAGTATACATGCTTACCCCGACTTTTTTTGAAAGTACAAATTACAAAATTCAAAATTCAAATAATATTCAATTTCAAAATTTAAATTCAACCACCCACCAACAACATACCTACAACCTACCGGCAATAATTTATTTTGTACAAATATAATTTATTTTTATTTTTAAATTGAAAATCAAATAACATTAATCTTTTGAACAAATTAATTTTATCCTATAATGATCAAAGTAAATTCATTATACACCAAAATTGTCCGGATATTTTCAACTATCTAATGGCCATCTAACAGCCATCAACTCCTATTCACCTCCAGCCCAAATACCTTCCCCCTTGCTTAAGAATCAAGGATAAAGTTTTCAGTGAGTTTACCTGGAGTTATACTGGAGTTATCTTGGGGTTATTCAGAAGGAAGCTGGATTAGCCTACCACCAACAACATACAACAAAAAACCTACCTATTTTTGACTTTTGATTTTTGACTTCACTACCTTTGTATTCTGGTAACTTATCTTTTATTAATCTTTGAACTTAAATGAAAAAGATCATTTACATTATTATCTCTTTGACTGCATTTGCCGGTACTATGTTCTGCCGGTCTAATAATAAAATTAAGAAAACCGAAACCTATTCAACTACTCCCTGGTCTATCCGTATGGCGGATTCCGAAATCAAGAGGAGCCCCAACTATTATCAGAATGACTGGGGCTATGTTCCCGGGACTTTCCTTAAAGGAATAGAACTCTTATGGCTTCGGACTGGCCATGATAATTATTATCAATATATTAAAAATTTAGTCGATAAAGTCGTTAACAGCAGCGGCGGGATAAGCGGATATAGATATGACAGGCATAGCCTCGATGAAATTAATGAAGGCAGAATTGCAATATTATTGTATGACGAAACCACAGATCCAAGATACAAAATAGTTATAGATACTTTAAGGTCTCAGCTCCGTACACAGCCGAGGACCTATGATGATGGCTTCTGGCACCGCGATGATCAAAATTCGGGAAATTATCCCCACCAGATGTGGCTGGATGGTCTGTATATGGCAAATCCTTTTTATGCAGAATACGGAAAAACCTTCAACGATACTTTTGCTCTCAGTGATGTAGTTACTCAGCTTACGGTAATGGAGAAACATGCAAGGGATACAGCTACAGGTTTGTTATATCATGGCTGGGATGAAAGCAAAACACAAGCATGGGCTGACCCGGTTACAGGCTGTTCTCCAAGCTTCTGGGGACGCGGTGATGGATGGTATATTATGGCTGCAGTTGATGTACTCGATTATTTGCCTGACGCTCATCCTGGAAGAGAAAAGATTATATCTATAATTCAAAGACTTGCGGAAGCTTTAAAAAAAGTACAGGATCCTACTTCAGGTACATGGTGGCAGGTGCTCGATATGGGAGAACGTGAAAAAAATTACCATGAATCATCCGCTTCCTGTATGTTTGTTTATGCACTCGCCAAATCTATCAGACTCGGATACATTGATAAAATTTATTGGGATGTTGTTAAAAAAGGATATGCAGGTATATTGAATGAATTTATAACGGTAAATAATGACAGCACCATTAATTTAATAAAAACATGTGCAACAGCCGGTCTTGGTGGAAATCCTTATCGTTCAGGTACTTACGATTATTATGTAAGTCAAACCAGCATAAGCACCAATGACGGTAAAGCCACAGGCCCTTTTATTATGGCAAGCCTGGAAATTGAAAAAGCTGGATTGATAATCCCCCCTTTGAATTTATCCTTAAATCCATCAGGTCCAGGTAAAGTTGTAATCACCTGGAAAGACAGAAGCTACAATGCAGCTTCTTTTATAATTGAAAGAAAAAAAGAAAGCGAAAACAATTTTGAAAAGATTGCTGATGTATCAAAAGGGATTGTTTCATATATTGATTCAGCACTCGATGGAGCAAGTACTTATTATTATAGGGCTAAAGCCGTTTCGGATTCAGTAGAATCAGATTATTCAAATATAGATTCTATAAATACTAATCCGGCCTCCGTTGATGAAAACTCTTCAAATGAATTAGATTTTAATCTTTATCAAAATTATCCGAACCCGTTTAATCCGGAAACTAATATTATATTCAGATTAAATAAAGAAGGTAAGACAAAACTTTCAATATTTGATATTTTAGGAAGTAAGGTTGCCGATCTAATTGATGACTATGAAGAGAGTGGTTTGCATATTGTAAGATTTAACGCTTCAAACCTAAGCTCAGGAATCTACTTTTACAAATTATCCTCTAATAATCTTATTATCACTAGGAAAATGATTTTACTAAAGTAACGCGAAACTCCGTTTCGCAATTCATACGTGTAACGCGAAACTCCGTTTTCGCAACATATTTAAGGAGCTAAAAAATGCCTCATGAACTAAAAATCAATATTCAAAACACAGCTTTGGTTGTAATTGATTTACAAAAAGGTATAACTTCAATCAATACCGAACCATATCCTAATACCTCCCCTCCGCTTTAGAACCGCAGGCGATACCAAAACTTACTTAAAGAATTATTAAAAATATTCCTCAACAATCCGGTTGACCTGCTTATTCATTACAGGCTTTTTAATTATACCCAGAGGTTTTAATTCTTCCGCAAGCCTTAAATTATTCGGATCGGAAAAAGCAGAAATAAAAATGAATGGAATATTCTTTTCCTTTAATTTTTTTGCAACTTCAATACCCGAAATATCATCGGCTAACTTTATATCAAGCAGCCCCAATGAAGGATTTTTATTTTCAATAAAGTCTATCGCTTTTCTGCCTGAATGAACGATTGAAGTATTTAAAAATCCGCATCCTTTAAGAATAAATTTTAAATCCAGTGCAATAACAGCTATATCTTCTACTATAATTGCAGTCTTTTTTCCAATTGTCAACACATTTATCCATAATTAAAAAAGAAGATTAAACGTAACCAGTTAAAAACATAAATAACGTGATTCGAAACATAATATTATTTGAACGCGAAACTCCGTTTCGCAAAATACATTGTTTCCCTGCTATTAGAGGTTAATGTGATTCGAAGCAGATCATTATTTTGGATAATTTACAGTCTCTAGAGCGACTAAAATATTTGATTAAAACTACTTGCATATTATAAATTATTATTTCTATATTATGATGGTAGTCACAAAAAATAAATCTGTAAATTTAATTATCATTTCCTCAAACTTGATTTCATTGTACTAATTACTTACTGATATTATGGAGAAGAAAAGGATCCTCATTGCCGAAGATGAAATAATCATTTCTCTTGATCTTAAAAGTATGCTGCAAAAAAATGATTTCAATGTCATTTCAGTCGTATCGACGGGGGAAGCTTTAATGAAAGATTATAAATTAAAAGAACCCGATCTGGTGCTTGTGGACTTTAATTTAAGAGGAGAAACTAGCGGGATAGAAGCAATTAGAGAAATAAGAAATATTAATAATACTCCTATTATTATTATTTCCGGTTCTACTGCTGCAAAATTAAAAAAATTTTGCAGTACAATTCCCAATTGTAAGTTTTTAATAAAACCCTATGAAGATTCTGAGCTGCTGAAACTAATCAATTCCTTTTTACAATCAAATAATTAAATCAAAATTTCATTTGAATTGTTTATTTGAAAACTCGGAGTTTCTTAATGCTCGGAGGTTTAATTTTTTACAATTAATATTCGGGAAGGAGATTTCTTAGAACTTCACAGTCAAATGGTTTCTCAATTACTCCGACCGGGTTAAGTTCCTCTATAAGCTTAAAGTTTTTTTTATCCGAAAATGCTGAGATAAAAATAAAAGGAATTTTCTTTTGATTTAAACACCTGGCGACTTCCAATCCGGATACTTCATCAGCCAGGTTTATATCAAGCAGAACAACTAAAGGTGTTTCACACTCTATAAAATCAATAGCTTTTTGACCTTCATTAATGATTACTGAATTTGAAAATCCGAATTTCTTTAAAGTATTCTTCAAATCTAACGCAGTAATTACGAAATCTTCAACAATTAAAATGGGCTTTGTTAACAAAATAAATTCAGCTCAATTTTTGATTTTTTATCCCTCTTACAATTTTAGAAATATATAAAAACAATAGATGTGACCTCAACAACAACAATATGAAAAAAAATAAAATTCAAAAATAATTCTGTCTCCTTTCGAGAGTTATAAAATCCGGCATGTACTATTCTAATAATGAGACTCTTAAATTTCCGGTCAAAGATTAACAACTCACTAATCCGTAAAAGTTAACATTGGCTCTTTAGTTAAATGCATCTTCATGGACGGGTATTCTCAAGCCCCGTAGGGATAAATTATTGTAGACAAAATAAATAGTAGTGATAGGGGTGAAATAAATATCTTACGTTAATAACTGTCCTAATTATACTTTTTGGATTTTTAGAAAAAAAAATTAATCTTTTTATAATTAAGGCTTGTATTCTTAATAACAAATATTTAATATTGACATTCAACTTTTAAAAAGTAGGGACAATAAAAAAACTTCTTATAGGTTAAAATTTTATTTGGGAGTGCATACCTTTTGGTTTAAAATTCGGGGAAGGTAGTGCTGAATATGTGGTTATGGATCCCCGTTAAACATTGCTCAAAATACTGATATGTTTTTATTTTAAACAAATGCACTCCCATTTTATTATTTAGCAAGCAATTCATTATTAAGCATCATTTTTATCCTATCTCCGTCAAAAGGCTTTGATACAATACCAAGCGGATTTAATTCCTTAGCCAATTTTAAATTCTTCTTATTCGAAAAAGCAGAAATAAAAATAAAAGGTACATTCTTTTGCTTTAATATTTTCGCAACCTCTATTCCGGATATATTATCAGCTAATTTAATGTCTAGTAATGCAATTGAAGGAAGTTCAATTTCAATAAAATCAATTGCTTTTTGCCCTTTATCTATTATTATTGAATTGAAAAATCCGCAATCTCTCAATATATATTTTAAGTCAAGGGCAGTTACCGCCGCATCTTCTACAATTAATGCTTTTTTTGATATCAATAGTATATAACCTGGACAATATTATTTATGAAAGCATTCTTCTCCAACCCATAGGAGACCTTAAAATTATTACTTTAAGTAAATAATGGATGTGATATAGGACATCTTAATGTCCTGATAATGAATTGAAATGACTGAATTCTCCCTGCGAAAAACTAAAAAACCCGCTTTCACCGTAGCAAAAGCGGGTAATCAGCAAAAGGAAGGCTTAGCAAACATAATATGAGTCCATTTAAGTATCAATGGATCCATGAGTCTATGATAAGAATTTACCCTTTTTAGGAATAAGAGGTAAAATTTATAGCTGTAAGTTGTGGAATATATCCCCGATGAGCTGACTTAACTGTTCATTAATCAAAGGTTTTCTGACTATTCCCGAAGGCTTCAGCTCTTTTGCAAGTTTATAATTGTTGGGATCTGAAAACGCTGAAATAAAAATGAAAGGAATTTGCTTCTCTTTTAATTTTTTCGCTACTTCTATCCCCGATATATCATCTGCTAATTTAATATCAAGAAGAGCAAGTGAAGGATGTTCTTGTTCAATAAAGGTAATAGCTTTTTTACCCGAATAAACTATTGAGCTGGAAAATCCGTACTTTTTTAATATATACTTTAAATCCAGCGAAGTTATCGCTTTGTCCTCAACAATAAGTGCAGTTTTTTCCACTTATGAATAAAAATATATGAAATGATTTTAAATAATTATATTCAAAAACTACTTATGAATAAGGAATAATTCTGTGATTTGAACGCTTGACTATCAAAAAAGAATGCTTCGCTTCTGCATTATAGAATTAAGGTTTTAATGTGATAAACCAATACATCCGCACTCGGAGGAGTGCTGCTCCTTCAATTTTTAAAATACATAAGCAAAATTAAGTTGTAATTCTTTGACATCTATTGCTGCAGCAAAAGGCTGTTCAGCATCTGTTGCAAAATTTCCATTCGCCAAAGCTTTATGTTTAAAAGGACTTCAAGCTTTATTGGTAATTCAAATATATTTTGGCGTGAGATAGAAACAGAATAAAAAATCCCGAATTTATTTTCATTGGTTACAAACTTTTTACCAGTATTTAACCCTGATTTGTCTCTTGTAAACTTATCAAACGTTATCCCTGCACCGATGTCTAAATAGTTTTGAAATAATTCCAATAACTTCGGGAGATGAAGGCTGAACTCAATTGCTCTAAACGCTGAATTACTTGAAATTGAATCTTGTACATAATCTTCAGGACGAAGTAAAAACCCCCCGTTTAATAGGCCGTAATAACTTCTTGAATTGTTAGCGGAGATATATTCAAATTTGATTCCCAGCTTCCCTATAGGTTGAAAAAAATAAATACTAAAGCCGATGGGATTTTCTATTTCTCTATTGTCAGTCCAAATTTTGGTTGGAGCTATTCCAATTTCTTGTGAATAACCATTAACAAAAAATATAAAAACGATAAAAAAATATTTAATTGTTTTCATTTTTTATTCTTCATTTTATAATTTATATATGGTTACAACTTTAACTATCTTAACAAAATAAACTTCTTCGTATCAGTGAACCCTCCCGCTTCTATTCTATAAAAATAAATTCCGCTTGAAAGATTATTTGCATGAAAATTAACCTCATAATTTCCAGCTCTTTTTTCTTCATTAACTAAGGTTGCAATAACTCTTCCAAGTATATCATAAACTTTCAACGTTACAAAGCCGTATTGCGGAATTGAGTATTTTATTTTTGTACTTGGATTAAAGGGATTCGGATAATTCTGCGATAAATAAAATGACATATCATTAGTTTTAACATCTTCAACATCAGCAGGAATATCACTACCCAATAAAAGAAGTTTTTCAGCGGTTTGATTTGAATCCGAAATGAATACAAAAACTAACGTATCCCTTAAATATTCATAATATCTCTTTTTTACAAATAGGACATACATCAACATCTTTTATAATAAATGTTACTGTATCATCAGGGTTTAGCAAAACATTTAACGAATCCCTTCTTTTATATTGACTGGCACTATAATAAACATATTTATTATCCTTTTTAATGATGCAAAAATATGATGAAAAAGATTTATTATATATTGAGTCAAGATAAATACTCTGATTCGATTCATTGATAATATAACATGAATCTGTTTCACTATAATATGATAAGAAAACACTATCGGGAAACAGGATGATATTTTCTTCCCATCCTGGATGATGATATTCAAATCTAACCGATTTTATAAACCTGTTTTCTTGATAAAGACTCTTTCTAAAAATATCAATTCGATATTTATTCTCAGATAGATTCAAAACAGGAACAACAAAATTATGATAACCGGAACATGTAGTCGCATCCATGGCAGAATCTATTTGAGTTATGGTTATAACTGAATCCATGATTTCAACAGTATAATCCAGTTCAAATCCGCATTGTTCCCATGCATTAAAATCCCACACATAAACTGTATCATTTGAAGCCTTAACCACAATGGAATCTTGTGTTAAATTGGGTTGAGCCATTAACAATGACGAAAGGAGAAGAGCTGCTAAAAATATTTTTGTTTTCATTTTATACCCCTTCATGCTCTTATCAAATATCCCTAAATACCATTAATTCTAAACTATATTTTTGCAGGATTACTTGCAACAAGATATTAGCATTTCTTTTAATTTCTCAACAAAATTTCATTCATGAAATCATTTTGGATACTACCGTAAAAAGAGAAAATGATTTCAATTTATTTTCTTCAAAAACTTGCATTTGTATAAAAAAATTTTATTTTATAAAGATATTGTTCTATAAAACAACTGGAAAGTCCCTCATTTGGCCTCAATGATTCCTTATAATTTTAAGTTAGGTTTCAAGGTTTAGTTTTGATGAACGGGGAGTTCTGATTTTAACAAATAATAAAAAAGGATTATGATGCTTGAATATAAAACATTTGGGAAAGATACGGATTTTGCCCCGGATCTTACACGTAATAAATTTATAGATTTTTTATTCCAACACCTTGAAAGATTCGGCGATACAAAAGAAGCAATTTCAAAATCAATAGACTATGCCTTCTCTCCTGCTGAAGGGAGAGGCGGATTTCTACTTGCCGCTTATGATAATAATATGCTGATCGGTGAATTGATTATGAATAAGACTGGAATGGCAGGATATATTCCTGAAAATATTCTCGTTTATGTTGCTGTTGATTCTGCCTGCAGAGGAAAAGGATATGGAAAGGTAATTTGCGGTAAGGCAATTGAAATGGCTCAGGGAGATGTTGCCCTTCATGTTGAATATGATAACCCGGCTAAAAGACTTTATGAAAGACTCGGATTTACAACAAAATATGCCGAAATGAGACTAATAAAAAAGGGGTAAAATAATGGCAACTTTATCTATCAATACGGATAAAATTTTAGCGAATATAAGAAAGCTGAATAAGTATCTCCGGGCAAACAATATTGAATGGACTCTTGTTACTAAAATGCTCTGCGGAAATAAACCTGCTCTTGAAAAAATTCTTTATCATCCTGAATTAAAAAATATCCATTCTCTTGGTGATTCCCGGTTAACAAATTTGAAAGCAATTAAAGAAATCAAACCGGATCTGGTTACCATGTATATTAAACCGCCTGCTCCCAAACTTGTAAGTGGAATAATTCAATACTGCGATATATCATTAAATTCTTCTTACAGCACTATCGAAAAACTTGACAAAGAAGCTGCAAAGCAGGAGAAAAGACATAGAATAATTGTAATGATCGAAATGGGTGAACTCCGCGAAGGAATTGTTCGTGACGAAATTTTATATTTCTATGAAAAGATATTTAATCTGCAGAATATTGATATAATCGGCATCGGGACAAATCTCGGCTGTATGTACGGAGTGGAACCAACTTTTGATAAGCTGATACAGTTAAGTCTTTATAAGAATCTTATTGATGCAAAATTCGGAACAAACTTAGAACTTATTTCAGGCGGGACATCAATAACTCTTCCTTTAATTGAAAAAAAGAAATTGCCTGCAGCTGTAAATCATTTTAGAATCGGTGAAGCTGCACTCCTTGGAGTTTCACCGTTAAATGGAAAAAAGTTTAGAGATCTGTCGGCAAATACAATTGAATTCTCTGCCGAGATTCTTGAAATTTCTAAAAAAGAAGCTGTCCCTGATGGAGTGATAGGAAATGGTAATATTGGACATACGGCTGTTTTAGATGAAAATGGAAATAGAGAATCATACCGCTGCATTGTTGATTTTGGACAAATTGACGTTGATGTGAATAATATCTTTCCTAAGGACAATTCTATCAGCTTTGTGGGTACTACATCCGATATGACCGTTTATGACCTGGGTAAAAATGAAAATGAATATAGAATGGGCGGACAGTTACATTTCCGGCCAAATTATACATCAATTGCAAGATTAATGAATTCACGATATATGTCAAAAAAAATCGTCTGAATTAATAAGGAAGCATAATGCATTTTTTAGACATTCTTATTTTCTTTTTATATATGGCATCGATGCTTGGCATCGGATTTTTCTTTATGAAAAAGAATGAAAATGCCGATGATTACTATGTTGGCGGAAGAGAAATGGGAAGTCTTCATGTCGGACTTTCGGTAGTTGCAACTGATGTTGGAGGAGGCTTTTCAATAGGACTTGGCGGGCTCGGATTTATGATTGGACTCTCCGGTTCATGGATGCTTTTTACAGGCTTAATAGGAGCCTGGCTTAGCGCTGTTATTCTGATTCCTAAAGTACATAAGCTTGATAATTTTAAAAAACTTCTTACTTTTCCGCAAATATTCGAATCCCTTTATAATAAAAAAGTTGCTTTTATAGCAGCAGTTATTTCTGCAATTGGTTACCTGGGTTTTACAAGCTCCCAGATTCTTGCGGGTGCAAAATTAGCCGCTGCTTCATTTGTAAATCTAAATCTTGATACTGCTCTCTGGATTATGGGTCTTATTGTTATCGGCTATACGGCACTAGGAGGAATTAAAGCTGTTATTTATACGGATACTGTTCAATGGATAATTCTGATGGGCGGGCTTATTTTTGTCGGACTTCCTTTTACATATTTTTCTCTCGGAGGATATGAAAAGATTGCAGAAGCTGTTCCTCCCGAATTCTTTACGTTCACAAATGTTTCGTGGCAGACACTCGTAAACTGGGGTGTAACAATTATACCAATCTGGTTTGTAGGAATGACTTTATATCAGAGAATTTATGCATGCCGCGATGAAAAGAGCGCTAAGCGCGCATGGTTTGTTGCTGGAATTTTTGAATGGCCTTTAATGGCTTTTATGGGTGTATTGCTTGGTATATTCGGACGCGTTGCTGCCGATAACGGGACCTTTGCATACCTCGGATTTAGTAATATTTCTTCAATGGATCCGGAAATGGGGCTGCCTATGTTGTTAAGAACCATTCTTCCTGTGGGACTTATGGGCATAATGATGTCTGCTTATTTCTCGGCAATTATGTCAACTGCAGATAGCTGTCTTATGGCAGCTTCAGGGAATGTTATTTCCGACCTGTATGATAAACTATTTCCTATTGGCTCTAATCATAAAAAGTTTCTAAGGATCTCGCAAATCGCTACTCTCCTTCTGGGACTCTTCTCACTAATAATTGCAACAACTATGCAGAATGTACTTCAGCTTATGCTTTACTCATATGCATTTATGGTTTCGGGTTTATTTGTTCCCCTTATTGCTGCTTTATTCTTTAACAACCGGAATTCCAAAGCCGCCATAACTTCAATGCTGCTCGGAGGGTTTACAACAATTGCATTAATTATTATAAATATCCCCCTTCCTTTAGGTCTTGATCCGAATATCTTCGGTATAACAACTTCTGCACTTACATTTATTATAATTTCATATTTTTCATCTGCAGAAGAATATGAACTGCTTGAAGAAGGTGAATAGTGATAAAATTAAATCTTGAAGAGCTGATAGAATTTAGGAAAGATCTTCACAGAAATCCTGAACTATCAGGAAAAGAGAAAAACACATCGAAAAAAATAGTAGATTTTATAAAAAGGTTCAATCCGGATGAGATTATCACCAATATTGCAGGAAAAGGTACCGCATTTATATTTAAGGGAAATAAAGAAGGGAAAACTATCCTTTTCAGAAGTGAACTTGACGCACTCCCAATCTCCGAACAGAATAGCTTTGAATATAAATCCGGGATTGAAAATGTTTCTCACAAATGCGGGCATGATGGGCATATGACAATTCTGTCAGGCCTGGCTTCTATTCTAAAGGATGAAAAGCCCGGTAAAGGAAATGTAATAATACTTTTTCAGCCTGCTGAAGAAACCGGCGAAGGAGCTAAGGCTGTTTTAGAAGATAAAATATTAACTTCCTTAAGTCCCGATTATGTCTTTGCCCTTCACAATCTTCCGGGTTTTCCTGTAAGTTCTGTAATAATTAAGTCCGGAATATTTGCCTCAGCCTCAAAAGGAATGATTATAAGGCTAAGCGGAAAAACTTCCCATGCATCGGAACCTGAAAAAGGAATTTCTCCGGTTTCTGCTGCTGCTTCAATTATGAAGAAGCTACCGCTAATTCCTAATATAGTTAAAATCCGGGATTTCGGTTTAATAACTGTTATTCATGTAAAGATTGGAGACGTTGCCTTTGGTACAAATCCCGGATATGGTGAAATAATGGCTACCTTAAGGTCTTATCGTAGTGATGATATGGATTTAATTACCAATGAATGCATAAGTATTGTCAAAGAAGAATCGGAAAAGTACGGCCTCAATTACAGCATCGATTGGACTGAAGAATTCCCTTCTTCATTAAATAATGAAGAATGTACAAAAGTAATAAAAAGATGTTCGGAAAAGTTACACCTTAACGTAATCGAAATCGAAAATCCTTTCAGATGGTCGGAAGATTTCGGACATTTTCTAAATAAATATAAAGGAGCGCTTTTTGGAATAGGAGCAGGTAAAGACCATCCTGATCTTCACAATCCCGATTATGATTTCCCCGATAATATAATTGAATCTTCCGTTGAACTGTTCTATTCTGTAATGAAAGAATTGATTTGAATGTTTAACACTTCGGTTATTGAACTTAGTAAAATTTCTTTGAGAAATAATATAGATTTTCTTAAGAAAGAAATGGGAAAAAATGTAAGGATTTCTTCGGTCGTTAAAGGGAATGCTTATGGACACGGGATAAAAGAATTTGTGCCTTTAGCTGAAGAATGCGGTTTGAATCATTTTTCGGTTTACAGTGTTGATGAAGCTCTTGAAGTTAAAAAATGCTCAACCGAAAAGACAAAAATAATGATAATGGGAATGGTTGAAAATGAGGAGCTTGAGTGGGCAATAAATTCCGGTATCGAGTTTTATGTATTTGACTTTATCCGCTTAAATAAAGCAATTGAATATGCAGCAAAATTAAAACGAAACGCTAAGATCCATATAGAAATTGAAACCGGTATGAACCGTACTGGTTTTTCAGGAGAATATCTTAGGGAGGTATTCAGAATATTAAAAACAAACCGGGATGTTTTAAGTATTGAAGGTTTATGCACGCACTTTGCAGGTGCCGAGAGTATTGCTAATTATGTTAGGATTCAGAAACAACTAAGAACATTCAACAGGATTTCCAGGTGGTTTGTAAAGAACGGAATTATTCCAAAGCTGAGGCATACGGCTTGTTCAGCTGCTGCTATGAGCTATCCAAAATCCCGTATGGATATGGTAAGAATAGGAATAATGCAGTATGGTTTCTGGTCAAGCAGGGAAACCTTTATGGGTTATATAAGCAATATGGAGGATAAAACCGATCCGTTAAAAAGAGTCATCTCATGGAAAAGCAGAATAATGAGCACCAAAACCGTAAAAGCCGGTGAATTTATCGGTTATGGAACTTCTTACCTTGCACAAAGAGATATGAAGGCTGCTACAATTCCTATTGGATATGCTCACGGCTTCAGCAGGGAATTAAGCAACCGGGGGCGTGTACTTATAAACGGGAACAGAGTAAGCGTAATAGGCATAGTCAATATGAACCTGATGACTGTTGATATTTCTAATATACCTGAAGCAAAAAAAGGAGACGAGGTAGTACTCATCGGAAAACAAGGCGACCTTTCTATTTCAGTCGCTTCCTTCAGTGAATTGAGCAGCCAGCCTGACTATGAATTATTAACAAGGCTAAATCATACTATACCCCGCATAGTTGTAGAATAAATTATCTATTTTTTCCCTGCAGTTGGATTGCCGCGTTCTTTAGCTCGCGGATTAGATTGTTATCTTGTGCTCCTAATGGTAAACCTCCGGCTTTTCATATAATATTAAATATTCCACGTAGAGAAAAATTCGAAAAACGATGCTGCAAAAAATATCAATATGCTCAGCATATATATATTTCTGATATCTGCTAAATTTTCTTTGCTAATTTTATATTTCCATAGCTTCCAGCTTATTAATTTATTTTGTTTATATAATTCTATTCCTGTTTTTATTCCTGATCCTATCGATAATGAATATGCTGTAAATTGAAGTAATAATACAATGAAATAATATAGCGCCGATTTAAGTTGCTTTAACCTGCTTTTATGTAAACCATTAACTGATACAATCCCGCCAACCCAGCCCTGGTATGATACAGTAAAATATGGAACTACTATACCCAGACCTAAAATTGTTTGTGTTATACCAAAAAATAAATTCCCTGTAAAATCATATAATGCAGCCGTTAATTTATTTCCTTCTTGATAGTTTACAGAAGCTTTATCTTCACGAATAGCAGTACCGACAATTTTATCCCTTTGTGCAAGAGCAAAATTACTATCTGTTTGTACCATTATAATCCCAATTAAGCATGAAAAAGAATAAACGATAAAAACACTGATTATATAAATCTTGCACCTATGTATAGACCCCAAAATCATCAATAATAATTTTTTCATATCACAATATAATATTACAAATTAACATCTACTTTAATTTATGATTTTTCTTTAAGGCAGTATATATTCTGGAGTCTTCGCGTAAATCCTTATCATTCTCCTTACCTATATATTCCGGATAGGCTCTTTCTATTTTAAATTCATTAGTAATAAAACTCGTATCCTGCCGGATAATCCTTGACCACACCATTATCACCGGATTATTACATCCCATAGATGATGCCCCATCAGTATATAATCCCCAATAAACTCTTTCATTTAAGGCAATTATTATAAAGAATCTGCCAAATAAAGGTTCTTTCGATTGAATTGTCTTTTTTGCTTCATCTGAAAATCTGATTTTATGATCTGACCAATCATAAGATTCAATTGATTTAATTGAAAGAATCGGCTCATCTTCCATGACTAATTTATCCAATGATATATTAACAGGAGAATTATTCTCTACATTTTTTGTCAAATATATTGAAAAATTATTTTCAAGTTCAGAATCCGCCGGATTAGAATTACACCCAAAGAAAATGAAAAATATTGCAGTTACAGAGATTAATATTTTCATACAACCTCCAAAATTTTATTTCATCAAAATAAATTTCCTTGTCGATATAAAACTCCCTGCTTGCATTCTATAAAAGTAAACTCCGCTCGGAAGATTACTCCCGTTGAAAAGGACCTTATAATTTCCGGCAGATTTTTCTTCATTTACCAGTTGAGTAATTTCTCTGCCAAGAACATCATATACTTTGAGAGTGACGAATTCCTCGGCAGGAACACTATAACTTATAGTTGTCGCCGGATTAAACGGATTCGGATAATTTTGTTCTAATTCGAATGAAGCAGGCTTTTTTTCTGCATGTGAATTAACAGAAGTAACCAGTTGAGAGATCGGTCTGCGCCAGATAACACCTGAGCCTCTGGTCCCAACATATGCATCCGAACCAATACCAATAATTGCTAGAATATCTGAAGTTAAATCATTCGTATTGGCAGTGCTCCAGTTTGTCCCCAAATCATTTGATACATATATTCCGCCGGAATCTGTACCGGCAAATAAGTAATTATCAATAAAAGCAAGACATCGAACATTCTTCTTAGATAATCCTTTATTTACAGCATTCCAGTTTTTACCATTATTGGATGAACGATAAACTCCCCCTCCCATTGTACCCGCAAAAATATTTGAATCCTGGTAAACGATAGCACGGACATTTTTATTTGTCAGTCCGGAATTTATAGCTATCCACTTCTTTCCATAGTCGGAGCTTATGTATACTCCTTGTGCATCTGTTCCGGCAAAAAGGTTAGTATCAATAAAAGCTAACGCTCTCACCGGAGCACTGGCATCACTTACATTTTTTATTACCCAATCTTTTCCGCTGTTGGACGAAAATAGAACCTTTCCTTCCCATGTTCCTGCAAAGATATTTGAGTCCTTCTGACTAAAACAGAAGATAGTTTTATTTTCATCCCCTTTGGTCTCGAGCTTCCAGGTTTTTCCATTATTAACCGAGCGAAATATACCTCCCTGGGAATAAGGAACATCTTCACCTGTCCCTGCAAGAATAAAAGAATCTGAAATTGCAATCGCACGTACATAGGGAACGGTTATACCACTATCCGGTACTTCCCAGGTTTCACCTAAGCAATTAGAAATAAATAATCCGGTTCCATAAGTTCCGACATAAAGTGAGCTATCTTCTGCTGCAAGTGCAGTAACAAAAGTGCTGCTTAAACCGTTGTTAGATGCAGCCCAGGTTAAACCTTTATCATAGGAAATGCAGAAACCTCCGCCACCAGTGCCAGCAAAAAGCTTATTCCTATCATATTTTAATAAATGTATATAAATAGAACTCAAGCCATCGTTAGACTTTTGCCAGCTGATCCCATTATCACTTGATAAATAAACCCCTTCATTTGTACCGGCAGCTAAGTTACTTTCGGTTTTTGTTAATGTAGTTACATTCAAACCCGGTAATCCGGAAGGTTCCCAGTTGCTGCTGCTGCTTTTAAGATATAATAGTCCATCGTCAGTTCCTGCATAAAGACCGGTAGAATCTCTGAAAATTGTATTTGCAGACCATGAGACCATATTATTTCCTAACGGTTTCCATGTTGTCCCGGTATCTGAAGACATATTAACACCATGCTGCCCTGCTGTAAATAATTCTGTTCCATCAGTTAACAAAAATGATATATTATTGTTTTGTAATCCGGTATAACTCCAGCTAAATCCATTGTCTGTAGAGATATAAATACCATTCCATGTTGCGGCAAATGTATACTTTCCCAAAGAAGTAAAGGACGTAACATAAGGAATTGGAAAACTGACAGGCTTCCATGTTAAACCTTTATTTTCCGATATAAAAATCCCGTCCCCCTCTGTTCCGGCCAATAAATTCTGCCCGGAAAAAGTAAGAGCGTTAACATAAAGATTAGTCATACCTGAACTTATAGCTGCCCAATTTTCTCCATCATCTTTTGACTTGAAAACTCCACCTCGCATTGTACCGATATAAAGATTTGATGTATCTGAAATGATACAGTTTACTGTCCCGCCGTATGGTCCGTTAGTTTTAATCCATTGAGCATTGGTTTCAGTATAACTGATAAAAAGAATAATAATTAAGAATACCGGTAAGTATTTCATTCTATTTCTCCCGCATTTTTAAGAGGTTTATCTGATTATGATTTCATTTTTTATTTGTAAACTCATCAATTTGCATGCCCT
The DNA here is from genome assembly GCA_963848195.1 of uncultured Ignavibacteriales bacterium. Classification (GTDB taxonomy): domain Bacteria; phylum Bacteroidota; class Ignavibacteria; order Ignavibacteriales; family Ignavibacteriaceae; genus CAVQBP01. The sequence goes on from CAWKCY010000009.1 coordinate 962,670, forward strand.
GGATACAAGAGTAAGATATGGGATACCCTATTTTACTTTTTTTACGATTATATTATCAATTAACATTGCTGATGCAAAAATTCCGCCTGCATTCATTTCTATTGTCAGATTTATCCCCAAACTTAAAAATGAATAATCATTTTTCATTCCACTTAAAAAACTTTATTTAAACTGAAAATTCCATGTAGATACCAGAATCATTATCAAATTTCTGATACTACATATAAAATTTGATATTTTTCCCCTCAAATCTCCCCTCTTCCAATCCTACACAGCTTCACAATATACCTTAACCGATGCTGAAGAAATGATCTCTTCTAAATTACCATGAATGAAAAGATTCCCTCCAACATCTTTTCAAACTATGATAAACAAGAACTTTAATATTTGTTCTTAATTTATTTTATCTTATCCGATAATTTTTGTGCCATTTCCAGGTGCTTTTTTGTTCGGAAATTTAATATTATTGTTCTTTGCTGCTTTCTTCAAATCATCTGTCGATCTGGAATGATCTTTCACTAATATTCGTCCATAATTCTTAACACCTTCCGAGATTGCTTTTTTTTCAGCGATCTTTCCAAGTTCTACCTCTTTCATATCATCACTTGCAGCTTCTATAACGAAATCATTTATTATCATTTTCATCCTTTCTTTATTTTCTCTATTATAACCACTTTAAAACTATTTTAGCGATTAGAATCAACACAGAAGGCTTCTGTTGAACCGGATGTTTACTTAGAATCACAAGTATTTCCAATCGCTTCAACATTCCTACGGTATAGTTACCTCATAAAGAATACAGATTTAAATTGAATGTAAGAAAGTTTTGATGATAGCTGTAAAACTCTCTGGCTGATCTAAGTGGAGTCCATGACCAGCTTCCCAGAAAAAAATGCCTATTCTCTATTGAAGTTCGGATATGTATATATTGTCGTTCTCTTTAACCAAAGGGACTTTAACCAACAGATATATTGGAAACAAAAGATAGCATCTACTATTAGTTCAGTCTCTCCCCTTCTGCTTACTAAGGGCCTTACTAAGGTTTACTAAGGAGAGGGCCACGAGGTGGGTAAATTTAATATGTAAGATCTGCAAAAATTAGACGGTTTTTTTGATTTTTCACACAGCCTCTTTAAGGTGGTTCCCAAAATAAAAAACCCAGCTCGGTAACTGGGTTATTAAGGTGGGCAGAGAGGGAATTGAACCCCCGACACAAGGATTTTCAGTCCTTTGCTCTACCGACTGAGCTATCTGCCCTTATATCTCAAATTTTTGAGAAATCAAAAATAAATATTTTTACTATAACCTCAAAAATGTTTTATATTAATAATTATTCACACTTCCATTTTCAATTTTCCATTTTCCTTTCTGTTTCACTATATACAAATAATGGTATTAGGAATTATCAACTATTTTTATATTTTTGTTTTGTAACAAATTTCTTATATTGAAACACTTGTTCTAAAAAGGGTTGATTTTTTTAATTTTTCAAGGGGTTTTTCTACGGCATACCTTTTGGATGTTTAGGGGAAAATAACTTAAAAGTAATATGATTATCATCAAGAATTACTTCCTTAACAATAAAAACAAAACATTCAATGTCCCAATGAAAAATTTATTTATTCTTACTATTACTATAATTATGTGTTTCAATCTACCCAATTTTGGACAGGCTTATAAGTCAAGCTGGGGATTAGAATTCGGAGGATCATATCCACGATTTGTTGGTATTACCGCTCCTTCATATTCAGCAACCAACGGATACGGTGCTTTTGCTTCATTAAATAGAATTATATCGGAACATTCAGGACTTAGACTTGCTCTCAATTATGATGCTATGCACTCCACCTATGCAGTCGGCATCGATGAATTAAATCAAAAGTTAACCTTATTCTCCGGAAATTTTGATTACCTCTACTATTTTGCCCCTTGTGAAGCTGCATCGGTATATGCTCTACTTGGAGTCGGGGGAATGGTCTTTACTTCAAGAAACTCCCCTCTTCCTAAATATAACGGTACTTCTTCAGCATACCAGATAAATATAGGTTTCGGTGTGGAATGGCGTCTGAGCGATGATTGGAACCTTGTAACCGAATTAGATCACCATACTGTCTCAACAAATGATATTGATGGAAGAGATGTTGTCGATAATAAAGGTTTATTTGGCAGTTCCGCCGATTCATATATGAAACTAAACGTCGGTTTCTCTTACTACTTCTCAAGAGGTGAGCGCTCTAAGTTATGCGATCTCTATTCCGGTATTGCTCTGCCGCAGCCTGAAAAGGTTGATTATAATAAAATTGAGGAAATTGTTAAAAAATATGCTCAGAAAGAACAGAAGGAAAATGTTGCTGTCGCTGCTCCTTTGGAATCAGAACACTGGGTTTTGGTTGGTGTAGAATTTGAATTCAACAGTGCTAGACTTACTCAGGGCTCCTATCCTATGTTGTTCTACACTTTCGAAGTTCTTCAGAATCATCCTGATATTAAAGTTGAGATCGAAGGACATACTGATAATATCGGTTCAAATGAATTTAATATGTGGCTTTCACAAAAACGTGCTCAGACTGTAAAAGATTACCTCGTTTCCAAAGGAATCGATGCAAACAGGATGGTCGTTAAAGGATACGGCGAAGAACAGCCGAGAGCTACAAATAAATCTGCCGAAGGAAGAGCATTAAATAGAAGAATTGAATTTAAAATTATCAAATAATATAAGTTGCATAATCGAACAGGGGAGACGAATTTTCGTCAGTGTGAGTTCTTGTGATTTGGGTAATTCTAAGTAAATGGTCTTAATAATAAGTTATACATAATAAACAGTAATTGTTGTAAAAAAAGGTTTAAAATGAAATCGGAAACTAAAGATTTATCACATTCTCAGTCAGCCATTCAGGAATTTTTCTTCGACTATATAATTCATCCTTTAAATGAAGGTTTTTTTGGATTCGGAATATTTTTAGCAATTTTAACTACTTTAAAGTTCTTTTCATTCTTGTTTGGAATGAGCAAATCTTTTACCGTTGATGAAAAGGATTTGATTTTAAGCAGTGTGGGTTTTATTTGTCTCTTTTTAATTGATATTCTAAAAAAGTTTGAAGGACACAAAAACTAATCCTTTAAACTATTTCCCTATTTCAGATTCATAATTAACAAAATGCATATTAAACAAAAATACTTTGGTCCTTGTTATTCTGCTCTGGATTATTTCAGCAGGGGGAATTTCAAGAAGCTGATTGAAGATTACGAAGGTGCTATTAGCGATTATAATAACGCTATAGCCCTTCGGCCTATTTTCTGGGAAGCTTACTTCCAGAGAGGAAATGCATTTTCCTATTTAAAGAATGAACAAAGAGCATTCTTGGATTTTAATAAAGCTGTTGATTTGATTTTAAAATATTACTGATTCTTACCACTTTGTCTTTTCCTTTTTACACCTCCATCCCATAAAATGGAAATTGCTCTTGCCGTTTTCATATAATACTTCAAATTTTTAACATAAATACATTTTTTTATAAGTGGCATATATTTTGTGTTTTTAATATTGATTTTGTAAAACATATTAACGAATGCACGTATGCAAAAAACAAAGACAAAAAAGATCCTGGTAATAGAAGGTAATGAGTTTCATAGATTTTTTTATTCCTATGTACTTTCACACTATTACTCCTGTCCGGTTTTAACCGTTGAAAATGGAACTAGAGCTCTGAAAGCTCTGCACGAAGATTCTTTCGATATTATTTATATTGATATCTCTGTTACATCAGGAGGATTAGAAACTCTGCAGGATTTGAGATCCTTTTACCCTGAATTCAAAGCTCCAATAATTGCAATCACTGAAGGACGCGACCGGGAAACGTTATCCAAACTCATATCTTTGGGTATCACAGAATATATCGTAAAACCGGATATGGAGGAAAGCATCTTTGAAAAAATGGGAGTATGTTTTAATTAATATTTTACTCACTTAAAGAAACAGGACAAGTAGGGGTTGTAATCCAATATTTATTTTGTCTAAAAGATGACATCTTTATCCGAAAAAATAAACCTTTATCTAATCCTACATTTTAATAAAAATCACAATTGCTTTGTCATTATAAAGATGTCATCTTTACATCCCATAACTCTCGGCAAATGAAAAACTATACAATGACAAATGGCCACCGAATGACACTCGAATGACCATTGAATGACAACCGAATGACTACCGAATGACTACCGAATGACTACCGAATGACCACCGAATAACATAAATTAAACCTATAAGTAATTTATTTTGTCAAATGCATACAATAAAATTACACCGGAGAGATCTGATATGTTGAAAAAAAGTTTTAATAACTTGATTGTAATAACCATCATCCTATTTTTTATTGCTATATTAAACGGATGCAGCAGCGATAAGGAGTTAGTGAGCAATTTTGCAACTCAGAAGGTAAAAATTGACGGAACAACCTCCGGCTGGGAAAACTCCCTCCAGTATCTTTCCGATAATAATGTCGCTGTAGGATTCAGGAATGATAGTAAGTATTTATATGTATGCCTGACTACAAATGATCTTTCCAAAGTCTTCCAGATGTTCAGATCAGGACTTATAGCATGGTTTGAACCTGATAAGGGAGAAACAATCGGAATTAAATTTCCTCTTCACAATCCCATGAATAGAGAATCTATGCCTCAACCAGGTGAACGAAATGACAATGATAATCGCGGTGAATTTATACAAAGAATGCTCGCTCAACAGAATGAATTGGATGTTGTAGATGAAGATAAACACCTGCTGACAGAGATGCCGGCAGAGAGCAAGCAAGGGATTGAGGCAAAACTTGGTTTTAATGCCGATAGATTTATTTATGAACTGAAAGTGCCTCTGCGTAATAATAATTTTGCTTACCAGGTATCAGCATTACCGGGAGAACATATCAAAGTTAAATTTGAAACTGAGGAAACTGATAAGAGTGAATTTCAAGGCCAAGGAATGCGCCAGTCCGATGATGGTATGGGTACCGAAAGACCCGGTGGCGGTTTCGGAGATGATAGACCACGAGAAGGAAGACATCGCGGTATGAATAACAGCTCCGGTTCAACTGGACCATTAAATTTTTCAGTCAATGTACTATTGAAAAAGCAATAATAAAATTTTTTATAATAAAAATAAATTTATGTGCTAAGTTTCCCTATTTGTAAAAGATATCTAAAATTTCTTAATGAAACTTAGTCCCCCTCAGTGCCTTGTGGTAAATCCTACTACACGGTAATATCAAGCTGATCATTTGAAAACTGCGTCTGAAAAGTAGCCAACGCTCTTGTCGCAGGACCTCTAACTACACCGCCTTTTAAATTAAACGTTGAGCCGTGACACGGACATACAAACTGTTTATTACCCTGATCATATCCTGTTATAAGGCATCCCTGGTGTGTACATATTGCCGATAATGCATTGAAAGAATTCTGGTCTGCCCTATCCACCAGTATATTCCCATTTGAAAATTCTAAAAGCACAGCACTCCCCGCGGCTGCTAATGGAGATGAAGAATCTATCTTTAAAGAGATAACATTATTCTTAGGAGATGCCTGAAGCGTTTGTAAACCTGATGAATTGGGTGAAACCGGATTTGAAGAGTTTGTGCTGCAGCTTTCGAGCAATGAAGTTACTAAAGCCGGAACTGCTATTAATGCCGCACCCTGACATGCTTTATTGAAGAATTCCCTCCGGGTAATTTTCATTTACTTCCTTTCATAAATATTGTTGATAAAACTAAACTGAGTTTAAATGATGCTGATTCCGCCTATTACCTGATTTCATCTAGTACTCAATTAAACTGTAACAATTATGAAAGTATATACCCTCTGAAGCATTAATATTTATGAACTGATTTTAAAACAAAAGATAACCTTCCGCAATAGATTAAAAAGGGACTTTATCCGAAAAGTTATCCCGCACACAAATAAGGATCACTCTATCCTAATTTCTTCCCATCATTTATATAAAATAATTTCTAAAATGATACTATTTATATTCCATACACCGTGAGGTGTGATATATTATTAGCAATTAGAACTACAATGAATTTACAAAACGCCATAGGCATGAAATATTACCATTCGAATTCCATAACACCGCTAGATGTGATATATTATTAGCAATTAAAAATTACAATGAATTTACAAAGCAGGAAATATTACCATTCGAATTCCGAAACACCGTTAGGTGTGATATATTATTAGCAATTAGAACTACAGTGAATTTACAAAACGCCGTAGGCGTGAAATATTACCATTCGTATTCCATAACATCGCAGGTGTGATATATCCTCTGTTCCTTTGGACTTTTACCTAAGCTTTGCGTTTTGTTTTCAAAACTTTATCAGAGCCTTAATAACCCCCTCTTCATAATTTGCAACGGTCTGAAATGCCTTCCCTGTTTCATCGAAAGAATACCTGTGTGTTAACATAAATCCGGGATTTAATTTTCCGGACGCAATTAAATCAATAACCGGCTGTATACTGTTATTCTGCCGTCGTACATTCTGTATGGTTATTTCTTTTCTCCTGATTCTGCTAATATCAAAAGAGATTCTATCCTCAACCGGAATCCCCACAATTAATAACGTACCTCCCGGTTTTAATATTTCAATCGCCTGATCGAGTGCCTCCTGCTTCCCGCAGCATTCAAAAACTACATCAAATAATTGGGGATTTATATCCTGAAGTATGGGAACTATATTTTCTTTTCCCGGATTACCTCCCCATACTGCACCCATATTTTTTGCAGCCTCTATTCTGTAATCAAGCTTGTCAGTCACATATATATTTTTTATTCCCATGCTTTGAAGAGAAAGCATAACTCCTAAACCTATAGGGCCAACTCCAAGTATAGCTGTGGAATTTATATCTTTTTTCTCTTTAATGAACTGGACCGCATAATAACCTATCGATAACGGTTCAACTAAAGCTGCCTCTTCTTCATTCATATTTTCTGGTACTGGAAAACAATTCTTTTCCGGCATTACAATATATTCTGACAAACATCCTTCTATTTGACCGGGACACCCAAGGAATTTCTGATGTAAGCATGTATGCTCCCGCCCGCTTAAACATTGAGAACATTCATGACATGATACCGCAGGCTCGATTGCCACAATATCACCAACTTTAATTTTTGAAACTCCTTCTCCAACCTCAACTACCTTTGCAGAACCTTCATGCCCCACTGCAAACGGGAAATCAATAATTTGATCTCCTATCTTCCCTTCATTATAATAATGCATATCTGACCCGCATATTCCAACACTCTCAATTTTTAATAGGACATCATCTTCATTAATTATTTCAGGAATTGAAGTATCAAATATTCCAAATTCCTTAATTCCAGTTAAAGCCACCTTTTTCAATTTTTCAATATCCTCATTTAATTTTTACAATAATATTACAAAAATACATACTTAATAAGTGTATTAAAACAATAAGTAAAATGATTTGTAGAAGAATAGACGAAATCTATTGCCCTCGGCTTCAGCCGCATAAAATTCCACAAGTATGGTTGAAGCCTACGATTAGTTTTTGATTGTTTTGATAAAGAAAGCCACGATACACCCCCTCTCCTTTCTAAGGCTGAGCTTTACCCACACATAGGACAGAGGGTTAGGTATCGTCATCAGGTGGAGGTTTGGTCAAAATTATATACATTTCAGTAGCTGTTTCTAGTCGTTCTAATCCACGCCAAAGTGTCTCGGTACCAGGCATACCATCTGATTTCCTCCCGAGATGACCACCTATACTTCCAAGCATTTTTACTGCTGCTGCCATACTCGGCGGCTCTTTAGGCGCTTTTGGTGTTTTATTTGCATAACAATATAATGCTTTCCATTCTTCTTCCTTAAAAAATATTGTGCAAGGGGAGTTAGGCAGCTCTCTTCCAAGCATCGTCATATGAAAAATTCGCCAGGCTACTACCATATCTATTCCTAGACTTGCTTCTATTGTATCTGCTGTTCCTAATTGTCGATCCTCTATTCGGCATCCGCTTTTTAATGTCCTATGATATACCTCGATTCCCCATCGCCTTACATACCAGTCCACTATTTCCTTTGCTTCTGTAAAATCTTTTACCTCTGCTGTAGTTATTAGCATCCATTCTATCGGTCTGCTCTCTGCTGCTGCCTCATCTGCTTGTTCATGTAAATATACCCCCCACACCTTTATTGTTCTACTTCCCTGTAATCGCTTTGGCGGGAGTAATTCCAACTTCGAATATCGTAGCTCCACTTCTGCTACTCTTGATTTCCGATTACTTTTTCTAGGTATATGTATCTCCAGTCTACCCATTGACTGTTGGCGTTGCATATATTCCCATATATATTCCTCTTCTGCTCCACTGTCATTTCTTGTCCTGCGATTTCTGCTTCTCTCTGCCCGTACCAACAGTTTTGGCTCTAATTCCCCTTTTACCGCTTCATCAAATAATTCATATATATCTGATTCCCTATCTCCTATACTTACTAGCTTTGTCTGCGGGCATAACCTCTGTATCTCCCTTACCCTTTGAAAACTCCTTATCCATTTTATACTCTCTTTTTGCTCTATTGATAATTCCTTTCGCTTATATCTCTTCCCTTGCTCTGACTCATCTCTTGCCCAACACTGTGCATCCAATATCCCTAATGGCGTTCCCTCTGGACTAAAGGCCATCGTATCATGAAGTATCAATCCTATACTCTCATCCTCTTTGTTATTTATTGGACCCATTCCTTCTGTCATTGGGTGCGTGCTGTAATTCAAAAATGTTGTATCCTGCACTGCCAATACTACCTTACGCTCCTTTATCCTTTCTATCGTTGATTCTCTATGCGAATCTAATATTACTTCCATTGTCACTTTTGGGTTTTGAAAAAATCTATAGGCTCCTATTGTGGCTGCTTTGCTGCCGCAAGCCTCCGGTATATTTGACTGTGAGTTCTCATAAAACGATTCTGCTATCTTATTCAACCGTCTCTTTATCCTTCTATCATATATCCTTACCCTTCCAAATTCTGCTTCTGTCCAGCTTCCCGTCTCATCTATTGACGGTATCTCTCCTATGTCTTCATCCCGGCTTCCCTCTCTACACAATTCCTCTTTCCAGTCCTTTGATAATTCATATACATATATATCCTTGGATATTCCATCTCGTCTTCCCGATGTCTGGCCTATATATCTCCAATTTGATGCCTTATATATTGTCCCCCTATAACGGCTTGGATCTACATATGTCTCTATCAATTTCGGCTCTATTTTATAGCGCTTCTCCCAATCTTCTGATATTCGACTTATTGTTCGTGATAATATATAGGAACCAAGATTTCTTACCTCTACTGTAGGGACTATTAATAATCTACCATTATTTATTACTCTTCTTATGTTTTTACTTCTTTCCCACTCGCTCCATCCTATATATTCATCTCTTGCTTTTGATTGCCAGCTAGACGAACTAAAGGATATGGCTCCTATATAACCATACTTCGGACTTTTTACTATATAACGTATCTGTGAACCGCATATTCCTCGATTACCAAGATAATGATATTTATTTACTAATGTGAACCATGCCTTGGAATCCTTACTATATCTGCTATCGATTGGCTCTATTTTTACCTCTCCTAATTCTGATAAACTGCATCTTATCTGGGCTATTTCCAGTTCATTCACCTCCAAATTACTGCTCCGGCAGCTCCTTTGTTTAAAAGAATATCTCTGCTTTATCTCTGGTAGTCTTATCTTTCCTTGACGCTCTAATTCTAATAATGCTTTCCTGCAGCTCATTTCCTGTAATTTCCCATTTGGAGAGTACCAACCTCTCCATTCACAAATCTTTCGGGACAGTTCTCTCCGAGATATTTCCGGGCTTTCGGTTATCATCTGCTGAATTCCTTCGATGATTACCTTATTATAATATTTTCCATAAATACGCACATACAAATATAATTTCTCTTGACCTCTGTGTCAAGTGTGTAATATGCTCAGCCTTACTAAGGAGAGGGGGCCGGGGGTGAGGTTAAAATTTTAAATTTAATCTTCTAATGGCTCTCTTCAACTCCCTTTTCAATATACGTAAGCCATCCGTGGGTATCTTCTTTTTCGCCGTATTGTATAGAAGTTATTTCATCAAAAAGCTTTACAGCTAATTCTCCCGGTTCTCCATTATTAAATATCAGATCTGTTCCTTTATAATTCAGCAGACCGACAGATGATATTATTGCTGCGGTGCCGGTTCCGAAAATCTCCAGCACATTTCCTTTGTTATATTCTGATACAACTTCATCTATTGATATAGATCTTTCGGTAATATTCATATCCCAGTCATTCAGGATATTTACTACTGACATCCTTGTAACACCCGGTAAAATACTTCCGGATAATTCTGGTGTAGCAATTTCGTTTTTAAACCTTATAAATATATTCATTGTACCTACTTCTTCAATATATTTCTGCTCAATACCATCAAGCCATAAAACCTGCGTAAATCCTTCTTCATGGGCTTTTACTTGAGCTAAAAGGCTTGCTGCATAGTTGCCAGGATACTTGCATTCTCCCATACCTTTTCTAACTGCTCTTACAAAATCATCCTGAACCATTATTTTCACCGGCTTGAAACCAGTAGCATAATAAGCACCTACTGGAGACAACAGCACTATTAATTTGTATCCTGTAGAAGGTCTTACACCCAGAAATGTATCGGTTCCAAAAATGAAGGGGCGGATATATATAGCTTCTCCCTTTTTATTTGGAAGCCATTCCTTTTCGAGAGATACTAATTCAATAATTGCATTTAATAAAAATTCCGGATCGACTTCAGGTATACACAACCTCTTTGCAGAATTGTTTAACCGTTTTATGTGGTCTTCGGGTCTGAATATTACCGGTTCACCAGAGGTCGTCTTAAATGCTTTTAATCCTTCAAAAATCCCCTGACCGTAATGAAAAAACATAGTAGCGGGGTGTAAAGATAAATTCTCTACGGGCTGAATTACCGGGTCATGCCACCCTCTTTTGGCATCAAAGTCCATCACCAGCATATTATCTGTGAAATACTTACCGAAGCCAAGATTTTCAGGCAAAGTAACTTTGTTACTTCTTTCCCGAACTGTATATTTTATTTTTTCCATTTTTCACCCTAGATTATACAATAATAAAACAATAATCTATTTTACGCAAAATATTTGAAATAGTAAATATAATAATGCCCGGTGGAGGGCTACCGGGCATGAGGAAGATTCATTAAGAGGGGGTAATCTCAACGAATCTATTAAAATAAAAAATAAAGTTATTAAATTTTTATAGCAATGCCAATTCCTGGTTCTGTTGTTTTTTATCACCCGAAATAAAGCTTAAATGCTACCTCCAAATTTACATCTTTAAAACTTTTATTTTTATACCAAAAATAGGTACCATCCTTAATAAAAACGACATCTTTTATATCTAAAATAAAATATCATTTTTATTGAAAGAACATCTTTATTTTTTACATCTATCCTGATATTAAAAATGTCATCTTTTATCTACGTGTCATTATTTAATTATCAAATCAGCTTTTTCACTTGCAGCTTTCCCTGAACTATTCGTTATATACACGGAGTAATCAGCGGCATCTTCAGAATTCACATCGGTAATTGTTAAAACAGAATTTGTTTCCCCCTCAATAGCCTTTCCATTTTTCAACCATTGAAAATCTGCTCCGGGTACTGCTGCTGCTTTAACTCTGAATACAGCCGTATCTCCGGTATTTAATTTAATTGTCTCTGGTTGAGATATTATTACGGGAGCCATAGATGGTTTCCATCCATTAAGTATAAAAGATGGATTTGAATAATCTGCAATTATTGATGAATCTTTCTTCATCGTAAGCTGCCTGGAGGCTGCATTACGCTGGCTAATATCTACCGGTTTTCCGCTGCTTAAATTTGTACTATTATATTCCCAGTAATGAACGTTAGATGTCTCACCCCCTACCTCTCCCCATCCTTCAGGAGAAATACCTGAAAGAGCACAATTGATTAAAACTGCCTCACAATAAGGATAGTTCATTTTACCGTTTGTAGGTGCACGGGCAAGTACTGTTTCCCTATCTCCTCTTGTTTCAAATTTGCAGTTCAAAAATACGTTGCCATGGTTTGCTGAAGTATTCCGTATCCACATAAATGGACCATAGGAAGAGAGTTCACAGTTATTAAAAAAAGCAGGTCCCCTACCCAGAATTGTATCACCGTCTCCGACTATGCTGCAGTTTGTATAATATACCAAACCGTTCGATTGTAAAGCATCACCAGATCCTTCAATATTTACATTACAGACAATTATCTTTTCTCCATTAATAAGCAGTCCCTCAGCCTGCCCTTTTGCGGTTGTCTTAATTGTTAAGTTTACAAGCTTAATATTTTTAGAATGATCAACTGCAAATGCCGCTCTTCGCGACGGAAATGTACCCGGCCATTCATTTGTTTTAATATTTATAGGGTGCGGATTGAAAACCTCATTATTGGCATATTCAATTATAGTTTTGTCTCTATCCTCCCCAATTATTGTAACATTAGACTTATTCCTGAAATAAACGATTTCTTCATATATACCCTTTTTAATATAGACAGTGCAGGGTTCCAGGCTGTAGTCCGGAATAAAATCCATAGCTCCTTGAACTGTATTAAAATCCCCTTTTCCATCAGTATCCACCACAAGCCTGGTTTTACCTGCAGGCGGAGATTTCTTTGTAGTAAAGAACCATTCCCCTTCTCCTATCCCATTAAAGCTGTTATCCTTAAGTTTCAATACTCCCGGATCAATCCGGATATAATATTTTTTATTGTATTCTAATAAGTTATTGTGAGGATAAATAGTAGCCGTATTATCATGAATAATCACCGGATAAAAATGAAATCCGTCTGTGAATCCTCCTATAATAGTTAACTGGTACTCACTATCTGTAGGCAGCGCTTCACCTGAGGGAGTACCTGCTTTTGTATTCGCATTTGTAAAATGCCCTGAAACATATTTATATGGAACAGGTATATAGATCGCATCTCCTGAAGATGTCGTCTTTTTTGGCCCGGGAGGTATACTCAAATCAAGTGAATCCACCAATTTGTTGCTATCCGCATCATAAATTTTAATTTTACCAGAATCACTAAGTTTTGGTTCTGAATTAAAAGTAATTATAAAATGAGTATCCGGGTTTACATTTTGAGCATTATTTTTAGGAAACAGCTCAATATTGGTATCTGTCCTGCCCGTCTGGGCATGGATAAAAAATATGCCGCAAAACAATAAAAGTAAGGATAATATAATGTTTCTCCACTTAAATTGTTTCAATGATGTCTTCCCTCAAATATTTAATAATTCCTTTTAGTTACATAAGGTCCACGTACGCTCCAGATACGCTCCACATACGCTTCACATACGCTATAAATCCAGATCACTGCATCCTGTAACGCGAAAACTCCGTTTCGCAAAATACATTTCCTATAAATGTAACGCGAAACTTCGTTTCGCAAAACATATTTACATTATTTATTGTAAAGCCATAATTGATAAGTCCATTCCATTCTCAATTGTTTTAATGCCTCTATTGCGAAAACGGAGTTTCTCGTTACATAAATTATACTAAACTCTCCAAAAAAAAATTCGATAATAAAATGTAATATAATAATTCAACACATAGATCGATGTATTTACCATTGACTAGTTGACAATTAATTAAGTTATTTATTTGTTGCCGCATGCCCTATAATCATAATGACACTACTTTTGATATTGAGGGGAAGAACTTCCTTTTAGATGAACTTATTTTAAGAAACAGAGCGCTTGATTCAGCTATGAACGGTATAATTATAACTGATCCAAACAGGCGTGATAACCCTATTATCTTCTGCAACCCGGCATTTGAACGAATAACCGGGTATACAGCCTCCGAAACAATCGGAAGAAACTGCCGGTTTTTGCAGGGACCTGAAACTTCTAAAGAAGCTGTCGCAATGATTAGAAATGCTATCGATAAACTCCAAAATTATAAAGTAACCCTGATCAATTATAAAAAGGATGGAACAAAATTCTGGAATGAACTTTCTATTTCTCCTGTTATGGATGATAATGGCAATCTCAAACATTTTATCGGTATCCAGTCGGATATAACTGAAAGAGTTGAAGCAGAGGCTACTCTTAAAAAGAGTGAAAAAAAATTCAGAAATGTAATAGAAAATCTTGATAACGGTATCGTTTTAACGGATGAAGAAGGAATTATTGTAGAATGGAATAAAAAGCATGAAGAAATTACAGGAATTAAAGCAAGTGACATTCTCGGAAAATATTTGTGGGAAATTCCTGATCTGAAAAAACTTGAAAACCATGAACAAATAAAGAAGAGTATTCAAAATTCTTTATTAACGGGCGATGTTCCTCAAAGTCACCTGGAATATATTGTTTCCCACAGAGATACTTCTAATAAAGTAATAAACGTATTCCCGGTAGCAATAAAAACTGAAAAAGGATTCATGCTTTGCAACATTATCAGGGATATCACAAAACAGCTAAAAGACGAAGAAGAGATAAGAAAATTAAGCAGGGCTGTTGATACTTCTCCTTCTGGTATTTTATTGGCAGACCTCCAGGGTAAAATTATCTATATAAATCCCAGTATTGTGACAATGGGAAATTATGATGACGATAAGGAAATATTAGGGAAATCCATCTTTGATTTTACAGATGAAACCGGCCAGCAGAAATTAAATGAAATAATCCTTCCTATTGTTTTATCAGGGAAAAAATGGAATGGTGAATTGCTGGTTTTTAAGAAAAATGGTACTACAATACCTATTGAGATTAGCTGTGCATTGGTAAATCATGAACCTTTGCAGCCTAAATACCTCCTGGCGGTCTTTAATGATATTTCGGATAGAAAAGCAGCCGAACTTGCCTTAAAACAAAGTGAAAAAAAATATAGGAACGTTGTTGATAACATTAAAGAAGTTATTTTCCAGACTGATAAAGATGGTTTATGGACTTTCCTAAATCCCGCTTGGGAGGAAATTACAGGGTTTTCTATTAAGGAAAGCATCAGTATAAACTTTCTTAATTTTGTATTTCCTGATGATAGAGAAAGGAACTTAAAACTTTTCGAGCCTTTAATTAAGCGTGAAAAAGAATATTGCAGACATACAATCCGTTATATTACTAAAAGCGGTGGATTTAAATGGATTGAAGTATATGCACGACTTACTTTAAATGCAAAGGGAGAAATTATCGGAACTTCCGGCACTCTTAGTGATGTTACAAAAAGAAAAGAAGCGGAAGAAGAGGTAAAACAATCCCTGGAAAGAGAAAAAGAATTAAATGAAATGAAATCACGGTTCGTTTCTACAATCTCCCATGAATTTAGAACCCCTTTAACTTCAATCCTCGCATCAAGCGAACTGCTTCAAAGGTACAATTCAAAATGGTCTGATGAAAAAAAATTGGAGACACTTAAAAGGATAGAAAACTCCGTCCTTTTTATGAATGAAATGATAAATGATGTGCTTACTTTGAACCGCGCTGAAACAGGGAATTTGATATTTAATCCGGAAGAAATAGAAATAGTAGAAATTGCTAAAATTATTCTGGAAGAGATTAATTCGTTGGCTGGCTCACGCCATGAATTCATTACAGATTTCAGCAGCGATTCAATTAGAGTATTCGTCGATGAAAAATTAATTAGAAATATACTTAGTAATCTACTTACCAATGCCGTTAAATATTCTCCTGCAGGAGGAAAAATTTATTTTTCAATTCATAAAACTCCAAAGGATCTGAAAATTATCATAAAGGATGAAGGAATAGGGATCTCTGATGAGGACCAAAAGAAATTGTTCGAGCCGTTTTACAGGGGCTCTAATATCGAAAATATTTCAGGTACCGGGCTCGGGCTTTCTATTACACAACGGGCTGTTCACCTTCATAAAGGTAATATCAAGTTTAACAGTAAAGTAAATGAAGGTACCGTTTTCAAGATAAATATCCCTTTGGAAATAGAAAAATGAAAAAAATACTGATTATTGAAGATGACCTGGCTATTCAGCAGGTAATTATTGATGTTCTTGAAAATGAAGGTTATAAAATCTTCTCTGCTCAAAATGGGAAAATAGGGCTTAACCTTGCAAAGGAAATTAAACCTGATTTGATTATTTGTGATGTCATGATGCCCGTTATGGATGGTTATGAAGTCATTTCAACTTTACTTAAAGATAAAGAGAATTCCCTAATTCCTTTCATTTTCCTCTCTGCAAGAGTTGAAAAAGATAATGTAAGACACGGGATGTATCTCGGTGCAGATGATTATTTAACTAAACCTTTCAAAATAAATGAATTATTAAATGCTGTAGAAATAAGATTCAAAAGACAGGAACAATTTAAGCAATTAATTAAGGGAAAGACCAACAATCCCGATAATAAGAATAAAGTTGATATAAATAGTCAAATTGTTTTAAAACAAAGTGGGGAGCCTATACTTGTACAGGTAAATTCGATAATCTGCATTACAGCTTTATCCGACTATACTTACGTTTTTACTTCAGAAAAAAGCAAAATAATTGTTAGAAGATCATTAAAAGAATGGGAAAAAATTCTGCCTGAAAATATTTTCTTAAAAATCCATAGATCGACAATTATAAATATTAACTCAATAGTAAAAATTGAAAACTGGTTTAATAATTCACTTTCTGTAAATCTAAAGAACATCGAACAAAATTTCATTATCAGCAGAAGGTATACGGGAAAGTTTAAAAATCATTTCCATTATAAATAAATCCGTTTCCTCTGCTTTTCATTCCCCAGCTTAAAGGTTAACACCGTGGCTTTAGCCCGGTGTTTCAATCGATAAGCACATTCATACTAACCATATTAATTTATGTTCTAAAGTTCGACACTTTTCATACTGCTTCTTTATTCAGCAGACAGAAAAGAAGGTGAGAACTAGTCTTTTACCGCAAAATTTAGCTAAAGCCTTGACGTAATTATAAATTCAAAAATCAGTTCACTAAAGGTGAACTGCAATTGATCTAATCTCTGCCCTATGAGCCAAGCGCTATGCGCCATGCCTATGTCATTAAGTACACTTATTTCAATCAAACAACGCTTATTTTTTCTAAAAACCGCTTATCGCATTCCCCTGCTAAATAATTTTATTTTGTCGAATATTTCTATAGACATTGATATATTTATTTAGAAAGGAAATTCAATTGAATAAAATTCTTGTAATTGAAGACGATGACCTGGTTCGAAACAATATAATTGAGTTACTGAATGAAGAAGGATATGAAACTTACCAGGCTGAAAATGGAAAAATTGGGATTGAAAAGGCTTACAATATTTATCCGGATTTGATTTTATCCGATATCCTGATGCCTGAAGCAGATGGTTATACTGTATTAAAAGAAATCCAGAAACGCCACGATACTTCTTCAATTCCTTTTATTTTTCTATCTGCGCGCACCGGAACAAAAGATATAAGATTGGGAATGAATATCGGTGCGGATGATTACTTAACCAAACCATACAAAGCTGAAGATTTGCTTGCTGCTATCCGTTCGAGATTAAAAAAGAAAAATGATACGGAATTGAAACTGAACCAGATCTGCAAATCAATATCTCTCTCCCTCCCTCATGAATTTAGAACACCCCTTGTACCTATTCTCGGTTATTCCCAGATTATAAGTGAAAGTATAAACGACCTCCCTTTAAGCGAGATCTGCGATATGGCAGATATAATAAATTCATCCGGGTATGAATTATTAAATATGATCGAAAAATTCCTTGTATTCAGCAAACTTGAAACTTTAAGCTCTTCAAAACAGCAATTTGAACCGGGAAATATTTCCAATAATATTAAAAATAATATCCTTTCAATTGCTTCTGCAGAAGCTGAAAGAACCGAAAGAGCGAGTGATCTAAAAGTTAATATTAAAGAGGGATCAGTCGAAATTTCTGAAGAGCATTTTGAAATTCTATTTAAGGAGCTCATAGAGAATGCATTTAAATTTTCTTCCAAAGGTACTCCAATTACAGTATTATCATATTATAACAATAACTGCTACTACATTAAAATAACCGATAAAGGAATCGGAATTAAACAGGAGTATTTGAATGAATTCGGGGCATTTAGACAGTTTGACCGTAATAAAAACTGTCAGACCGGCACTGGGTTAGGATTGGCAATAGCTTTCAAAATTGCAGATATTTACAAAATAAAAATTAATATACAGAGCGAAGTACAGAAATCAACTACAATAAATATTTTGATACCCTCAAAAGCCAGTATATAATTTTGAATATCTTCAGTGCGATATATTATAAAGTAATATATCAATGCTTGGAACACCGAAGATATTATTATAGCTAAGATAAAAAAGCGTATGTTCTAACCCCCGGCAGGGGTGAAATAAATAATTATGAAGATTATATTGTGTTCCCCAATACAAACATCTTTTTACTTTTATTTTGTTTCAAGGCTCCTATTGACTTTAATTTTTCATATGCTAAATTGCTTACCAGAAGTTGATAATTAATTTTATCAACTTTAAATTCTGGAATTCATTAGGTTGAATTTTGGAATTACGGTTGGATGGAAAAGTACTTAGGGTCAAACCTAACGAACACCATCCAATCTTTTTTTTATGTAGACTTTGCATACCACATACAACCTACAACAAACCACAACCCTTACTTCATCAATACCATCTTCTTTGTTTGAATTATTCCGCCTGCTTTCAAGCTGTAAAAATAGACACCGCTTGCAAGATTACTGGCGTTAAAAGAAATTTTATAAACTCCTGCTGGTTTTTCTTCATTAACAAGAGTTGCAACCTCTCTTCCAAGGATATCATACACTTTTAGTGTAACAAATGATAGATGACCAATGACAAATGACAAATTAGTAGTTGGATTGAAAGGATTGGGATAGTTTTGCTCAAGACTGAAAGAGCCCGGTAAAAGATGAATATTTTCAACTCCGGTAATATTGCCCGGATATTTTAATCTAAGGTTATCCACATAAATTATTCCGGAATTTATTGAACCTTTAACTGTTGTACCGGCAAGCTGGAGCTCTATCCGGTTTAGAGTCAAAGGATAAGTCAATCCTGGATTTCCCGTCTGTTGAGCCAAACCGGTCATTGGAGCATTTACATTATCAAAAGAAGTACTATCGTTAAGATATTTTTTCCCGAATCCCCTGAATGTGCCGGAATTAATATCTGAAAAAAGATAATATAGTTTATGATTGCGTCCGTCCGATTTTACATCAAGATAAATAGAATCTGGAATTCCAAAGACGGGGAGATCTTTATTAAGATATATCATATAATTGCCGCTTTGAGAATCGTATGTGTATTTATAATATATCTTAAAAGATGCATCACCCGCAGACTTCTGATCCATAGATAGAGAAACAGAAAGTGAATCAAGATTATCACTACTAAATGTCCATCCATCCAGACTTTCAAGTTCATCAAAACTGACAATGCCGCTGGCACTTTCAACATTAATAGTTGCAGTATCATTGTAGCCGTTAAATGTGGCAATAATATATGTAGTTCCGTTTGCCACCCCCTTAAAATTGCCTAAAGAATCAATTGTCCCGACAGCCGGATTGGTTGATATTAATTTAAACATCGTTATTGGCAGATCGTGCTTTACTGAATCGGCATCATAAGTATTTATGTTTATTTTAAGGGTATTTATCGTGTCCGTAACAACATTTTTGGGTACTATGACAAAATATTTCACGTCATAAGTTTTAACATAACATGAGTCGGTAGTACTATTAAATGTTACATATACATACCCGCTGTCCGAATTGTCTCCCGGTGTAAATACACCATAGGGTTCAATAGTTCCAATTTTACTGTCGCAAGAAAACTGCACCATTGACGAGGGAAGAATAATAAGATTCCCGTTCTTATCTGTTACATTTGCGTCAAAAGTATAATTGTCATATCTAAAAACTTTTAATGACTTTATAGGAAATTTCAGATTGGTAAAATCCTCCGGATTAGAAGAAGAAAGAACGATTAATGAGTAAAAGAAATTCGAGCTGAAGACACGAAGACTATCTTCATTTCCACCATGACCTGACAGCGGAAAGAATGCTCTATGATTGTAAATCCCAAGCTGCGTTGCGATTCTGGATATAGCCACTCCTCCAAATAATTTAATACCGAAATCTGTAGAAATACCGCTGTCTGCCGGTACAACCATATCCAGCAGACCATGTAAATTAGCAACAGGAACTTCTCCTGCATCTATCCATGCAGGATTTTCAATCGCTCCACAATAATTTACTATCCCCTTAATTTCTGTTGAATACCCTGGATTTCCGCTATTCCCCTCAATATCACCCCATTTCGCCTGATTGACATCAGCCGGTATTTCATTTTCATTCCAGTATGCATAATGAACGGCAATCATAGAACCTGCAGAAGAACCTTCAAGGTAAATTTTTGAAGTATCTATTCCATATTCAGCCGCTTTAGACCTGAAGAATCGAACAGCAGCTTTAGCATCCTGAACACCCCGCAGCAGAGCTTCTAATATGGTCTTAACTCCTTTGGGAGTTTCAATGCCGATTCTATAATCAATGGTAGCAGACACATAACCTCTCCTTGCAAAGTCATTACAGAATTGATCCATTTCATTTCTGACTCCGGAGATTAAACTTCCACCGTGGATACAAACGATTAGAGGCCTCAATTTCAAAGTATCATCCGCTGGTTCGTAAAAATCAAGTTTTAATGGTAAATCGGAGCCATCAAGTGCAGTATTGCTGCCAAATTGAATATCCTTTTTAACATTTACAGAATTAAAAACGATATCTTTATAACGTGTTCCGGCTCTAGTATCATGCATTGAGCTAAAAATTAAAATGAGTGGAAATATTATAGATAAGAAATTGTAAAAAGGCTTCATGGATTATTTCCTTATATCAAAATGTTAATTGTGATATTTTAATTTTACAGCCTGAGTCGATTGCAAAACTCCGCAGGCGGGAAAACTTCCGCCAATGGATAAGATAATAAAATTGAAAAGAAATTCACAGAAATCATTTGGCATCTGGTTTCATTCTAACCATACATCTCACATTTTCATTGTTCAAATACATTTCTACACAACATCCTTCAGGGTCAATACCCGGATTTGAAAGCAGTTCTTTAAATGCTTCTTCTATGCGGGGTATGTTATTCATAAAATCATATATCAAAATACTATTATAACTACCTTTTTTAACTATGAATGATTCGCAGCCTAGACTTTCTGCTTCTCCATCATACAATTCATTTGCAGCTGCTCTATAGACTATAGCCCCATCTTTTCCGGGAAAAGAAATACCATATAAATTTCTATTCTTATTTGAAGCGATTTTTTCATTTAATCTTTCAAATGATTTCATTATTCCATCAGGAAAAGATTCAGCTTTTACACAAATCAGCTTCAAATCATCTTCTAAATTAAATTTTTCCATATAATCTTTTTTAAATATTTGTATTGTTTAACTTCTTCCATCTAAACTAATCAAACAAAAACAAAAGAGAAAGGTGTCTTTACGCCAATTTAAGTGGTAGTTTGCAATCCGGTCACACTTAAATTTAATTAAAAAAAATGCTAATAAGCATAAAGAAAAGAAATCCTCACAGTGGATTTAAAAACTATTCTTTATCGATTATAATGCTGGCTTTCATATTGCAATTTTAATGATGATAATAGTAGATATTTTTTAGATTAATTTCACATCTCATAAAAAGTTCCGGCTCCTCCCGGTTTTAGGGATTTAAATAACCGGGTTAATGTGATATAAATATTTGATTTTATTAGAACACCTGTTTTTTTTATTTCAATCACAGATGGGAAGTTATTTTCTGTATATATATAATTGTTCAAAAATCAAAAAAAAAGGAGACACTATGTCAGCAAAAACGTTAAAAGATCTGTTTATAGACGAAGTAAAAGATATGTATAATGCAGAGAACCAATTGACAAAAGCTTTACCTCAAATGGCAAAGAAAGCATCAAGCGATAAGCTGAGAGAAGCTTTTGAAGAACACTTAAAAGAAACGGAAAATCAGATTAAGCGTCTTGAGGACGTATTTAAAAGAACTTGATCTGGAACCTAAAGGAAAGACATGCGAAGCGATGAAAGGACTCGTAAATGAAGGCAAAGAGATTATGGATGAAATCAAAGAACTGGATGTTTTGGATGCAGGTCTAATCTCTGCTGCCCAAAAGGTTGAGCACTATGAAATAGCTTCATATGGTACTTTGATAAATTTCTCCGAAAGGCTGGGTCTGAAAAAAGCCGGTGATCTATTGAAAGAAAATCTAGATGAAGAATATGCAGCCGATGAGAAGTTAACGAAGATAGCAGAAAGCGAAGTCAATAAAAAAGCTGAAGCTGTAAAATAGTCGAATAACTATAAAGGGATGAAATTACCTTTTCATCCCTTTTTGTTAAGATTAAATCAAAAATTGGTTCTGTGAAGTTTTTTTTACATAAAGCATATAAAGATATGGCTTTTGTAAAAAGAATGGCTTAGAATTAAAAAAATGGTCAAAAACCTACGCTATTTCGTATAGTTTTATATGTTAATTCTAACTCATTCTATTTTGCTGAAAGGAATATTCTCTATACGGTAAGATTTCCATCCATTAAAATCAAAATGCCACCATTCAACGTCAAGAACCGTAAATCCATGTGCTTCCATTTTACTTCTAAGTAGGTCTCTTAAATGCCTTTGTTCCGAAGTACCACCTTTATAATCTGCATTGGCGCTCTCACTCATTTCATCATACTCACTTGGCATCTTTACTTCTTTCCCGGTGCTAAGCTTATATAAACTCAAATCTACGGCACATCCCCTGTTGTGCCTTGAACCATTTTTTGGATCTGCAACAAATTCTTTTTTATCTTCCGGCGTCATATCCCAGAATATTTTAGTTACACTCCAGGGACGATATCCATCAAATACAACCAGTCCATATCCAGATAATTTTAATTCCTTATTAACTTCGATTAGTGCTTCTGCCGCAGGACGCTGCAGAAATGCTCTAGCTTCCTTATAAACAGGTTCCCCCAAAAAATTGTTTTTAGTAGCATACCTTATGTCAAGATGAATGGAAGTATCCAATTTAACCAGTTCCACTAAATCTGATTCCTTAAAAGTTCCTGTCTCTACTGGTGGTTGATCTTGACCATTTCCTGTAGTTAAAAATAAAAATGTTAATAGTACCCCGAAAATGATCCTTCTGCTAATAAAATTTTCAACCTGCATTCTACTTCCATATTAAATTTCAACAATTTACAAAACTAAATATGATCCAATGAATTTCAAAGTCCCGCATTCCTCTAATATCTAAATACCGGGGGTAAATAAATTATGCACCGGATATATTTCAACTTTAGGCGGTGTTTCTATCCCCGCTTCTTTTACCTTCGGCATAAGCCGGTTCTCAACAAAATTATTCAAGTCTGCTTCGCTTTCCCACACATCAACTATACGAAGACCTTTGGAATCGGAAGAGGCTATATGCAAAACAGCCCCTTTGGGTATTTTATTATCCCAATCGACTAATTTTCTAACTTCATCATATTTTTGTAAACTAGTCCCCTCCCACGTCATAAATAGTACGATTTTCATTCTATTTTCCTTTCATTAAAGTGAATTAATATCGTTTAGAATTACTAATTACAGATTCTGATTTTTTCCATATCAAAAGTACAAAATCTTTAAAAAGGAATAGACATTAATGTAATTTCCGGTTATTAGGTGTTGTAAGAGGAAGAGTTTTGATAATATCTGCAGCATGATAGAATTATTTCATTTCACCGTTAATTGCTATATTGTTATATTATTTTATTGTTTTTGCCAACCTTGTAAAATACTGGAGATTTTATAATGAAATATACACGTCGAAAATTTATTTCAACTTTAGGTGCAGGTTCTGCATTCCTTGTTCTCCCCTCTTTTCCAAAATTCTCCCGGACTTTTTTTCAAGATGATAAAAAGTATGGTATTGCACTGGTTGGACTTGGAAATTATGCAACGAACCAGCTTGCTCCCGCATTGCAGCAAACATCACGCTGTTACTTAAACGGTATTGTTACAGGCACCCCTGCTAAAGCGATAAAATGGAAATCTCAGTATAATATTCCCGATGATAATATTTATAATTATGAAAATTTTGACCGGATAGCCGGTAATAAATCAATTGATATTATCTACATTGTGCTTCCTAATTCTATGCACCATGAGTTTGTAATAAGAGCAGCAAAAGCCGGTAAACATGTGTTCTGTGAAAAACCAATGGCAGTTTCGGTAAAAGAATGTAAAGAAATGATAGAAGCATGTAAAAAAGCCGGGGTGAGACTTTTTATCGGTTATAGGCTTCATTCCGATCCTTTTCATAAGGCTGCTATGAAATTTGGAAATGAAGAAAGCAGCGGAATAAAATATGTCCAATCGGAATTTGCTTTTAAAATAGGCGATCCGGATCAATGGCGTTTGAAAAAATCTCTTGCAGGCGGCGGTGCTATGATGGACCTCGGGATTTATGCCATTCAAGCTGCAAGATACTGTACAGGTGAAGAACCTTTATCTGTGACTGCAAAAGAGTTTAAATCCGATTATAAAAAGTTCAGTGAAGTCGATGAAACAATAACATGGCAGATGGAATTTCAAGGCGGGCATATTTCAAATTCTTTTACTTCATATTCTACACCTGCAAACAGACTTTATATCGGGACAGATAGAAAATGGCTTGAGCTAATGCCTGCATTCAGCTATAACGGACTTCATGGAGCTACAAATGAAGGAGAACTTAACATTACTGAGATTAACCAGCAGACAGCTCAAATGGATGATTTCTCAAAATGTATAGCGGAAGGAACTGCTTCCAATGCAAGTGGTGAGGAAGGTTTGAAGGACCTTAAGGTAATTGAAGCAATTTATAAATCTATATCAACCGGAAGTAAAGTAAAATTGTAATAATATTTATAATGTGAAATTTGATTTTTCAAAACAATAATTAAAAAAAAGGAAGTTAATAAAATGAAAAATCTATATAATCCTGTGGTGAAAGATGAAATACTGGCCAGAATTGGCAAATTGGAGGCTGGTTCAAAAGCACTATGGGGAAAAATGAATGTTAACCAGGGGCTGCGGCATATGAGCATGGCTTTTGATATTGCAACCGGAAAACTTACTCCTACTCCGGTTGGTACTCCTCCGATACCAAAGTGGTTATTTAAATTTTTCCTCTTGAATGCAAAGCCCCCTAAAGGAAAAGCTGAAACTTTTAAGGAATTAAATACAGTAACTAATGGTATAAATCCAACTGATTTTGAAGCTGAACGCAATAATCTAAAAAAATCTATTAATGAATTTTTTAATACTACCTCCTTAATTCAGGAGAATAAGCTTGCCGGTAGGTTTAACAAAGATGATTGGGGAAAGCTTAATTATAATCATACAGATCACCATCTTAGACAGTTTGGTGTATAATAGGTTCTTTCTGTAAAGATGTGAGTAGTATAGATGTCATCCCTATATCCCGGAGGATTAAATTTATGAATAAAATTAGAAAAGAAATAATTCTGAATGCTTCAAGTGAAACAGCCTTCAAAAATTTTCTCTATCATATTGATAAATGGTGGCCGAAGGAATATACATGGTCACAGGAAAAATTAGTAGAAATAAAGATCGACCCGAAAGAAGATGGTCTTTGTACAGAGATAGGTCCCTTTAATTTTAGATGTGATTGGGGACGCCTGCTTGAAATCGAAAACAATTATAGAATAGTTATTAAATGGCAAATCAGCCCCAAACGCGAACCAGTACCAAATCCCGAAAGATCAAGTGAAATAGAACTCAAATTTCTGAATAACGGGAATTCCAATACCACACTCGAATTTGAGCATAGAAACTTTAAAAATCATGGAGAAGGATGGAAGGAATATATGGAAGCACTTGATTCAAATATAGGTTGGAATTATATTCTAAATAAGTTCAAGGATTTTTGTGAGACAAAATAGAAGTCTATATAAATTACTGAAGTTACGCAAACATTGTCATTCTGAACGGAACAAAGTGGAGTGAAGAATCTCATACCTTAAATTTTGCGCCATTTTAATATAATTCTCTTTACTCTTATTATAAAAAACATGCAATTGCGTAACTTCAGTAAATTACTTCAAACTATTCTTTCCGTCTATTATAAATATAAAAACCTATCCCTATCCCTCCAAAGGATAGTATCGATAAAAGGTTGTGTGAAAATCATTAAGTAAAAAATGAGGTTCACCTCCAGCGTAAGCCTCACTTCTGTAATATAGCTGAAAAACTTTTATTGAAAATATCTTTAATTTTAGGAACTTAAAAACAATTAGAAAGATGAATTTTGAAAACACATTATGATGTAATTGTTATTGGAAGCGGCCCGGGCGGAGAAGGTGCCGCTATGAAATGCGCAAAGGAAGGTCTTAATGTTGGAATTTGTGACTATTTTTCGATGATTGGCGGAAGCTGTACACACACCAATACAATACCTAGCAAGGCTTTGAGACATGCCAGCCAGATTATGTATGAAACTAATAAGCTTAATGAGGCTAACTTTCAAGCATTGTTAAAAAAAGCGCAAATTGTAATTGAAGAACAATTTGAACTAAGGACAGGTTTTTATGAAAGGAACCTTGTTGATATAATTGACGGAAGGGCATCCTTTATCGATCCCCATACTATTTCTGTTAAAACTTCCAGCGGTTTGGAGGAAACATATACCTCAAATCATTTCGTAATTGCCACAGGCTCCCGGCCGTATCATCCTCCCGACGTTGATTTTGCTCATCCTAGAATTCTGGACAGTGATACGGTTTTGAATCTGAAAGATAATCCGCGTTCAATTACAATTTATGGTGCGGGTGTAATAGGATGCGAATATACATCAATATTTAGAGGACTAAGGATTAAAATAAATTTAATAAATACACGTGATAAACTCCTTTCATTCCTTGATGATGAGATCATTGATGCACTTGGTTTCTTTTTAAGAGAGAACGGGGTGGTTCTTAGGCATAGTGAGGAATATGAAAAAGTTGAAGCTGACAGCAAAGGAGTTACGGTTTATTTGAAATCCAATAAAGAAATCAGGACTGACTATCTTCTATGGGCACAGGGGAGAACCGGAAATTCTGATCATATGGGTCTTGATAAACTGGGGATTCCTACGGATACTAAAGGTTCAATTTTAGTGAATGAAAATAATCAGACTTCGGTCCCTAATATCTATGCAGTTGGAGATATAATTGGATTTCCAAATCTCGCAAGTGCTTCATATGATCAGGGAAGATTTGCAGCCACGCATATTGTATTCGGAAAATGTGAGCATCAGCTTGTCGAATTTATGCCAATGGGAATTTATACAATACCTGAAATAAGCTCCGTCGGATACACAGAAGAGCAGTTAACCAAAGAAAGAATTCCATATGAGGTGGGGCATTCTTTCTTCAAACATTTAGCCCGTGCACAAATAACCGGAAGAACTACGGGAATGCTGAAAATTCTTTTTCACAGGGAAACGCTTAAGATACTTGGAGTGCATTGCTTTGGGCACGGAGCAGCCGAAATCATTCATATTGGCCAGGCTATAATGTCACAAAAAGGTGATGCAAATACTCTTAATTTTTTTATTAACACAACTTTTAATTACCCCACAATGGCCGAAGCTTACCGTGTTGCTGCACTTAACGGTATAAATAGAGTAGATAAATTAAAAGATAAACCGGTAAATAAAAAATAACAGGACCTAAAGAAGTTTTCTTCAAGTTCTTTAATATTCGGGAAGCTTCAAACTTCTTCGATGCGGCTCACCTTGGAGACCTCTGAAGGTGAACCTAACATACTACTTTAGGCCCTTCTTCAGATTTTTCATTACCTTTATCCGCAGTTCTTCCTTAGTAAAAGGTTTGGAAATGAAATCTGTACAGCCGGAGGCAATAAAATTTTCCATTTCACTTTCCATCGCGTATGCCGTACAAGCTATTATGGGAGTCCCCTCATATTTCGAATTATTTCGAAGTATCTTAGTCAGATCAATGCCGTTCATTAACTCTCCTAAATGAATATCCATGAGTACCAGATCATAAGTATTTTTTTCAGAAATCAAAAGAGCCGATTGAATATTTTTTGCTATGTCTAATTGACAAAAATTCTTCAAATAAATCTGAATTAAAGAGATTGATATGTCATCATTTTCTACAAGCAATATCCTGGGTAATACAAGTTTATGATCCTCCTGGTTCAATTGAGAAATATTCGAGGGAATTAAGGATATGTTATCGCTGTTTCCACTTTTATTAATTTCGAGCGGAATGTACACATAAAATGTTGAGCCGACTCCCTTTGCACTTTTTAATGAAATAAATCCGTTTAATAAAGAAATATATTTCTTTGTTAATGTTAGTCCCAGACCTGTTCCTTCAAAATGTCTGCTGCTTCCTTCATCTCCTTGCCTGAATTCATCAAAAATAATTTTTTGATTTTCTATTGGTATCCCTATTCCCGTATCTGAAACGGAAAAGACTGCATATTCCGTTTCCATTAGTGTTTCCTTATTTAAAGAGACATTTATGGAACCTAAATTGGTAAATTTAACTGCATTGTGTATTAGATTGGATAAAATATTTTTAAGGATAGTCCTATCACTGGTAATTTTTAATCCATCATCATAAGGATTAAAAGCCAATGTCAGGTTTTTTAGTTGCGCAGTCTTCCTAAAAACACTCACCGTTTCCTCGACAAATTTATTGCAATCTATATCGCAATATTTTATTTCTATTTTATCCGATTCGATTTTTGAGAAATCTAGAATAAGATTTAATGTATTTAATAATCTTTTACCGCTCTCATATATATCTTTTATCATTTCAGCCTGATATGCTTCCATTTTATCATTTAATAATAACTCTGCAAAACCGAGAATTCCAACCATAGGAGTTCTTAATTCATGACTCATATTTGCAAGGAAAGTTGATTTTAGTTTGTTCATTTCTTCGGCTTTTTTCTTAGCCTCTGTCAATTCCTCTTCTTTTTTCTTCTGTTCGGTAAGGTCGAATGATATTCCTGCAACTCCAAGGATATTTTTTTCAGAATCGTAAATAGGACTTACGGTAATATAAGCGGGAAATGAGGATTTATCTTTTCTTTCTATTGATACTTCACCTTTCCAGCAATCTCCCCGTTTAATATATGATCTTGTTTCAGCAACTTTTTCCTTGCTGGTATCGGAAAAGACCACATCCATAATATTTTTTCCTAAGCAGTCCTTTTCATTCCATTTATAAAGTTTTTCAGCTTTTTTGTTAAAATAGGTTATAATCCCGTTTACATCCGTTGCTATAATTGCCTGCCCCACCTGGTCAAGCATATTAGCCTGCAATTGAATTTTTTCTTCATATTTCTTTCTTTCTGAAATGTCCCTGATAATAGCCTGGAAACCATTATCTTTTATTTTTCTTACAGTTAGTTCAGCAGGAATAATTCTGCCGTCTCCCCTTTTAATCCTTCTTTCATATATATGAACTCCCGAGGTTATTAATATCTTAAGATTTGTTTCAAAATTATCTAGATCTGCCTGCGGATATGTATCTTTAAGGTTCATTCCCAGCAGTTCTTCTTTGGTGTATCCTAATATTTCGCAGCCTTTTATATTTACGAGCTTTACATTACCCTCAGAATCGGCAATAAAAATTCCATCCACTGAATTTTCTATGAGCTCATGGTATTTATGTTCGCTCTCTTTGAGGGCTTCAAAAGTTTTTTTCTTTTCTGTAATATCTTCTTTTATCCCAAGGAAATGGGTAACTTTTCCGTATGGATCTTTTATCGGTGAAATTAAAGCATACTCCCAGAATAGCTCCCCGTTCTTTTTTTTATTGTGGAATTCGCCTCTCCATTCTTCTCCCGATAAAATTGTTTTCCATAAATTACAATATACTTCTTGAGGTGTGTTTCCGGATTTTAATATATTAGAATTTTTACTTTTGACTTCTTCTAATGAATAACCTGTCAAAGCAGTAAACTTTTTATTTACGTAATCAATATTCCCATTTATATCGGTTATAACTATTGAAGCCGGATTTTGTTCAACGGCAAGCGAATATCTTCTGAATTTTTCTTCTATTTCAGCTAGATCTTTAACTAATAAATCATTTACTTTTAACATAATATCCAGCATAGACTAAATAATCTTATAATTATGGCTAAATCCATTTCGTTTAAGCTTATTATCGTATTTATTTTGTAAAGTTTTAGATTAGTAGATAATTGGGAGATATTTTAGCCAAATTATTAAAGAAACTTTTTCTTTTTCCGATAATATAATTATTGCAGCAAGTAATGAACAAAATTTAAATTCTGAACAGATAGACAGTGCTATCATCGACCGCTTCCCCATTTAGAATTTTAAATTGCTTTTTAGCACATTGAAGATTCATGATTTTAATTAAGGATAAGATCTTTAATTGAAAATAAAAAGTATATATTATGAAGATTCTGCTATATTAAATAAGAGGAGCGGGAAGCTCCTCTTTAACTCTTAAGCATTGCACCCCAATAAATAAATACCCTTGGAAAAGAGTTCTACTGATTTTTCAGTATAATAACATAATTATTTTTAAAGAAATAGTGAATTTCAAACCCCATAAAATTTTCAAAACGTGCTTTGCGTCACTTTCTAAGATTTACCCTTAAAATAATCTAAATCACCTTATTGTTTTATTCCACAACTTTGATAATAGAAAAAAATTATAATACTTAAGAAATAATTAATAGGTGCGATAATGAAATGGTATAAAATTAAATTAGAAGAAGAAGAAGTAATAAGTGGAGAAGTCCATAAAATAATGAAAATATTTTATGATATATTAAAAGCTTTTAGTAAAGAAAAACCTATAAACGAAATTGTTATATTCGAAGCGGTTGAGCAAGGTTTTCATGTTATATATTTTTCTCCTGCATCAAAGAATATTCCCGTAATTATAGATTTAATAAATATATATTCGGGCAAAACATGTGAGCCGCCGTTTAAAGGGAATGTACGTTATGTTGCAGGAGATGCATACTTTGCTACAAGATTCTTGTAAAGATCATAGGAAAGGCCCTTCAGATTTATGCGGTAGTTGAGCTTTTAACATGGCCCCCTTCTCCTTATAAAAGGAGAGGGGAAAGCCTTCTCTTCCTGTAACGCGAAACTCCGTTTCGCAAGATGTACTTCTTTTAATTGAAAGTTAGGTTTACTGCACCGTTCATAAGGATATCAGTCCTAAAAGGCTCTATAGAAAAATCCATATTAAACTTAAAGCTGGTTTTTTATTTAATTGTAATATTGCAATAGACCCCGCAATAAAAACGGCAATACCAGATATTGAATAGAATATGATAAATAATAAATACAGTGTCATTTTTTACTTAGAATATTAATTCTTTCTTATTTGCTCATTGAATATGGCATGGAACTTTTATCTAATGCATAGTTTTTATCCGGTTTATTTGACATGATAAATTTTAGTTCTCCGCCATTTATTATTTCCTGGTGTGTTATATAACTTCTATTGATTTTTTCTCCATTCAGAAATATTTCTTTTATATAAATATTTTGCTCCGATAAATTCTCCGAAATTATCCTAAAGGTTTTGCCGTTTTCAAGATTAATAATCGCTTCATTTATTCCCGGACTGCCTATAACATATTCATTGCTGCCTGGGGTAACGGGATAAAATCCGAGTGCACTAAAAATATACCATGCAGACATTTGTCCGCAATCATCATTGCCGCACAGTCCGTGAGGGTTAGGTTTATACATTGTGTTCATTATTTGATGAACTCTTTCTTGAGTCTTCCACGGCTCTCCGGCATAAACATACATATATGCTACATGATGACTCGGTTCATTACCATGGACGTAATTACCTATCATTCCCGATTTTGTTATATCTTCACTCTCTGCGATACTCTCTTCGGAAACTTCCATTGTGAAGAGTGAATCGAGCCATGAAATTAATTTCTCGTTCCCTCCTATTATATTAATAAAGCCTTTTATATCCTGCGGAACATACAGCGAATAATTCCAGGCATTCCCTTCAATGTAACCCTGCCCGGAAGTGCTTAAAGGATCAAACGGAGTTTTAAATTTACCATCAGAATTCTTTGCACGCATAAATCCTGTTTGTTTATCAAAAATATTTTTATAAGAATTAGCCCGTTTAAAATATTCCCTCTCCTCTCCTGTCTTTCCAAGAGCCTTCGCAAATTCATAAATTGTCCAATCGTCATAAGCATATTCAAGTGTTTTAGAAGCTGAGTTAGAACTTAAATTTTCCGGAACATAACCGTATTTTTTATAATCCCCTATTCCACCGTATAGCTCATAATTAGAACTTGCCTTTACAGCATTAAAAGCTTCATCAATATTATAATTTCTTAAACCTTTTAAATAAGCATCCACTATTACAGGAACGGCATGGTATCCGATCATGCACCAGTTTTCATTTGAATAGTGAGACCATATAGGGAGTATTTTATGAACGCTTTGTTCGTAATGAGCAAGCATTGAATTTACAATATCATTTGTTCGTTTCTGCTGAATTATTGTGAATAAGGGATGAAGAGCACGGTAAGTATCCCATAATGAAAAGATTGTATAGTCAGTAAAATCAGAGGCTTTATAAATATTTTGGTCAAGTCCGCGGTATTCACCATTTACATCGGAATATACTATCGGCGATAAGAAGCAGTGATACATTGAGGTATAAAAATTTATTTTTGTGGAATCATCCGCTTTAATAGTTATTTTCGATAATTCTTTATTCCACTTTTCTTTAGCTTCATCTTTTATTTTTTCAAAATCCCAGCCAGGTATTTCAGCCCTTAAATTTTCTATTGCATTTTTTGTACTTACTGCTGAAACTGCAAACTTTATTTTGATTACTTCCCCTTCTTCGGTCTCGTAATTAAAATATGCTTTAACTTTGTGTCCTGCTCTTTCAGGGAAATTATGGTCCTGGTCGAATTGTCTCCAAAAGCCTTTGTATATTAATTTCTCATCATTGATTAATCCGTAAGATTTAATTGGTTTTGAAATTACCATAGCAAAATATAGAAGCCTTGTACGTGCCCAGCCATTAGTTTGCCTGTAACCTGTAACCAGGGTATCATTTTCTACTCGGATAGAAGACCAGACTACTTTGCCGTCATAATTATAAATACCGGATGTTAAATCAAGAATTATATGGGCTTCATTTGATTTGGGAAATGTGTATTTATGAAAACCGGCATGCTCTGTTGCAGTTAGCTCAACATTGATGTTATAGTCCTCAAGCTTCACAGAATAAAATCCCGGTTTGGCGTTTTCATTTTTATGGGAAAACCTTGATCTGTATCCTCCGGAAGGGTTATCCCTTGTTCCCGGATTAAGAAACAGCTTACCGGTTGTAGGCATTATTAAAAAATCACCAAGATCCGAATGTCCCGTTCCGTTAAAATGTGTATGTGAAAAGCCCACTATGCTGCTATCTGAGTATTGATAGCCTGCACAATATCTATAAACATCCTTATTATAACCATTTCCATTACTATACATAACCGTATCGGTTTCGGGACTGAGCTGCACCATACCAAAAGGAACTGCGGCACCAGGAAAAGTATGACCCATATCATCCGTACCAATAAAGGAATTAACATAATCATACGGTGAGGTATCTTCCTGCCCGAACAAATAAATTGATAAACAGACAAATATGATCAGGATAACTTTAATTTTCAATTTTATACTCCGTAAAGTGACAATCTAAAATATGAATTTTGGAATAAACATATCGATAACGGAAAATTTGTCCGATTATGATTAAATAGAGGTTTTAGGTTAATTTCGAATAGGTCATAATGGTTCTTATTTCCAAATAAGTGAAGTGTTTCCTTTGGTTTCTTTACCTGAAATATTATCTTTTATTTTAACGGTTAATAAATATCCGCCAGGTTCATTTCCGTTCATATCAAGCTGTAAATATATTTGACTATCTTTATCCTTTGACTGGTATTTACTTGTTAAACCTATTTGCTGTTCATCTCCTTTAATTCCAATGAATTTGAGTACCGAGCCTGCAAGTTTTCCAATTGAAAATCCTTCTTCTCCTTTTTTCTGCAGAATTATTGTCTGTTGAAAATCTGTTAATCCCCTTTTATCTTTTTCCAAATTATAAACTTCATAATAAATATACAGGCCCTGATTTTCGCTAAAAATTTCTGCCGGGTTAGGGAGAATAGAATAATCTTTTCTATTTATCTTCCTTCAATTATTGTATCTTTATCAACACGGGATGCTGAAACAATATCACTCATTTCAAGTGCAGACGAATTAAAACAGCAGGACGTATGCGGATGACATCCTGAGGAATGCCATACCTTATTACCACAGTACCCCGATCAGTTTTCCAGCCTGTTACATTTAATTTCGGGACACTAAATCTTAAATTTGAATATGCAACTCTCGTATAATGTTCCAGCAATCTTTCATTATAGTGGGTTAAATTTAAAGGATCGCGTTCTTTCCAGAATGTATAAATTATTTGTTTTAATAAATTTTCACTAATGCTAGATAATTTATTTTTTCATGAAGGGTTCAAGCAAGACTTTAACCGAATTAAAAGTAAAATCTTCTTTTTCAGGTTTATTCATCAACTCGATAGCTTTTTTATATTCATAATAAGCACTATCTAACTGCAAAGTTATATAATAAAGCAATCCCAGATATAAATGAGCATCTTTATTTTCAGGATAAACTCGAACCAGCTTATTTAAATAAGGAATACCTTTCCCGGGTTCCTTATTATCTACATAAATTGATGATAAAGTAAGATAGGGTTCGGGATTAAGGAAGTCATATTTTATTGCGGTAATAAGAAGAAAGAAAGATATAACGAGTAACTTTTTAATTTTAGACCCCTTCGTTAAATAATAATGTGGTTTATTAGGTTATTTATTTCCCAATGATCGTTATATTTATAATTTATTTGGAATTATTTACTTAGAATTGTGGTATCTCTCCATTTAATTTTATACATAATTTAATTTAATTCAAAAATATTAATTTTACAATAGAATTTTTGGACTTTTAAATAAACGACAGTGACAAAAAATATTTTAACCCTTAATGTTGTACTGCCAGCGATAACTTTATAAATTTTAGATGATATAAGCAATGGAGATGAAGATTCTTTCCCGCAGAAGCCGAGTAGGCACTCCAGTTCATTCCGTTCAGAATGATAAATTATAGTGTCCCGATCTTAACTATTAAGATGATTTACAATACAATTTTTATTAAATTATTCTTAGTAAATAAAAGAATAAAGGGAGCAGAAACCAGGGGATGATAACGGAAAATTTATTTAGAGTATTATTCATAAGTTTGCTTTTATTCATGGTATTTGATTGCCATAATAATCCTGTTACTCCTCCCGTAGATGAGGCAGGCAGCAGAGATTATATATGGACAGTGGATACCATAAATTATCCGAATTCAATTACTAGAATTTGGGGAAGTTCACCTTCGGATGTATGGGCAGTAGGTCCCTGCCGGAGATTTATATAAAACAATCTGGCATTTCAATGGGGAAAAATGGTCAACTGATAATACATTCAGGCCCATTTCACCAAGTTCAATTTTTGGATTTTCACAAAATAGTGTATACATAGGCAGCGGGCTTGGTCGAATTTCGTATTTTGATGGAGAGCAGTGGGCAAAAACAATGAAGTGTTCTATTTTGAGAAAAACGCCTCTCAACCCCCCACTTTTAAAGTTAAAATATTTTAGTCATACCTAACTATGCCTCACCCGGAGTTTGTTTCAAAAAACGTAGTTGAGAGGCTGTTTTTAAACAAAAATAGGAAATTAAAAGGACATTTCATTCCAAAATAAGAAGTTTAGATACTCGATTGAAGTTTGATTATTTGTGTAGGATATGTAGGAGGGATTCATTGGATTAAACAAGCACTTTTCGTCGATATCAAATTTATTAACAATTCAAACAATCATTTGCCTTCTAAAATATACCGCATATCTTTATTTATGATAAAATCTTTTTCAACAGCATAATCAATTCCGGTCTGTATAGCCTGCTCTACATTTCCACCCGTACGGGAAAAGCCAAATATATGCGCAACCTCCTTTATCAAATCCTCTTGCGGCAGACTTATTTGATTATTTAAAACCTCTTTTATCCCATTTGCAATTTCTTCTTTTGCTATATCTTCAGCATTTCTTTTTTGATCATCTTCTCCGGGGACTCGAAATGTATCGTAATGTTCTGGTTCTTGTATACTCAACCAATAAAATACAGCATCGTTTTGTGTGGTACATTTAAATTGCAATTGAGAATATACAGTTGATAAGTATTCATTTAATCTAGCTCCCAGTCGTGAAATACCCCATGCGCTCAAAATCCTTCTTGACAAAAGTGCATGACTGATAGGAGCTTCTATCTCCATCACTTTTTTTATTTGACGAATTATTTTCGGTTTTACATATGGATCGAAAAATTCATCTGAGTTATAAAGAGATGATTTTTCAAGCTTACAGCTTTTATATCCCTAAAACTATGTACCGGCTGAATTATTTGTTGCGTAATTCCCTGAAGTTTAACGTCACTATACTCTTTTATTTTCGACCCAAAAGATTCAACTTGCTTTAGTTTCATTATCTTGAATGACCAATTCTTTTTTTTGAATTTAGCAAATTCTTTATAGTCTGAACAATATCTTCTATAACTTTTTGTGGATTATCCCACCAATCCGGTGACCACAATTTATAAATATTCCAGCCTAACATTCGGAGTACATCACTTTTAATAACTTCACGATCTTTTGCTGTTTTTGAATCAAGATAACTCTTACCGTCCGCAAGGATCCCCAAAATATATTCTGAATTTTTTTCAGGATTGACTATACCAATATCAATTCGAAATCCGGAACATCCTATATCCGTTTGTACTGAATAGCCATGCTTTTGAATTTCCTCCGCAACCATTTTTTCAAAATATCTAGGACTAGTTTTTTTAATAATATTTTTTTGCGGCAGTACCCTTTTACCTTTCTCTGAATATTCAAGGAAAGCTTTTAAGCCTGCAACCCCTTCAGAAGATGTACGGGAAATATCAATCTGGTCGGAGCGCAATGTTGAGTAAACCTTCATTTCATATCTTGCTCTTGAAATGGCTACATTTAATCTTCTCCAGCCTCCATCTCTATTTAGTGGACCAAAATTTAGATATATATCTCCATCTTTGTCTGGCCCATAACCTACCGAAAATAATATTATATCCCTCTCATCACCTTGTACATTTTCTAGGTTTTTAATGAATATCGGCTCAAACGATTCAATATCAATTTTTTCTAAATCAGGCCTCTTTTTAAATTCTTCATTCAGCATATCCTCAATTAAATTCTGTTGTACCGAACTAAAAGCAACAATACCAATACTTCTTTTCGAAAGGATAGGATCGGAAAGCCTCATGATAACTTCATCTACAATTGCCTTAGCTTCAAAACTATTTTGACGGGTCTTCCCTCTGTCATAATGTCCTGGAACAAATATGTTGCTAACCTTTGTTGTTAAGTCATCAGGCGAGGGAAATGTTAATAGTTTATTTTCATAGTAGTTAGCGTTACTAAAAGCAATTAAACTCTCGTGTTTACTTCGATAATGCCACAATAAATATTTTGAAGGCATTGACAGAGCCAGGCAATCATCTAAGATACTCTCTAAATCTTCCTTATCGGCATTTTCTTCATCAAAATAATTACTAGAGAAGAAATTGGTCGGAGGCATTTGTTTAGGATCGCCGACAACAATTACGTTCTCACCTCTGGCTATTGCTCCAACAGCCTCACAGGTAGGCATCTGGGATGCTTCATCAAATATTACCAGATCAAACTTTGATTTATCTACTTCGAAATATTGTGCAACGGATATAGGACTCATCAACATACATGGACACATCCTCGGTAAAAGATTAGGAATTAAATCAAATAGTCTTCGAATAGACATGCCTCTTCCATTATTTCGAATAGCCCTCTGAAGAATTCCTACTTCAGAACTGTTTGAGGCTTCTACTGTGAAGGAGGGAATTTTTGATGCAAGTACTGCAAATAGTTCGGCCTTAGTTAACTCTTCAAAATATTTACTTTGCTGTTGAAACTTGTGGATTTTTCTTTCGAATAATTTCCCGTTAAATTCTGACAAACTGGAATCTTTGGAAATAATATACTCTGCGAAATGTTTATATAATGCCTTTTTAAAAGAAGCTAATACTTCCTCATTTTTTAGTCTCCCAAGTATGTAGGAATCTACAATTGGCGCTAAACCAACTTCAACCGTTTTTTGTTTTATGCGGTTCCAGCTTGTCCAATCTCTTAAAGCTTCAAGGTTTGCCTGCCAATTCTCTGCATTATGCAGCCAATATTCGGTCCAATCTTGAGAAGTATCTTTTCCCCAAAAGAAATCTATCTTCAATAATCCGGATAAATTATCTTCTATTTCTTTCTGTTGATTAACAATATCAATATAGTTTAGTAGTATTTTACTTTTATTGTTTAATGATGCTGAAGTGCCGCCCGATAATAAATCCGAAAGCTTCTCTTTAATCTTTTTTACTTTTGATATATCCTCAATTAATAAAATTAGTATCTGATTAATCTGAATGCATAATTCGCAAATCCGGGTAACCATTTCCCAGTCTGAATTACCGCTATTCCATAAAAAATCAAGGTTACCGGATAAAATATCTTTATTTTCATCTAAAAGCTTTTGTTCTTTCTGGTAAAGAATTAATGTCTCTAAATATTTTACTACTCCGTTTTTATTAACCTTGCCATCTTTTGAATGTAGTTTAAGAGTTTTAAGTAATTTGCCTTGTCCTAAATATCTAGGCAAAAACCATTTTTGAGATGCAGCATTCCATTCAGCTAATTTCTGTTCTGCTTCTAAATCCAAAACTTTTGCAGTGAAAGTATTTAACAGCTTTTTTCTATAATTATCACGTTCATTACCATGTTTGGCTAAATCAATAATGCTATCGAGAGTCCTTCCGGGATAAGAGGCATTTATTAATTGTAAAGGTATATCGGGCAAGCTTGTAATTGTTTCGGCAAAGACCTTTAAATATTCTGTTTTCTCTTTGTTTAATGAGTTCCCATCAATCTCAAGCATTGCTGATAATTGCACTTTAGCTGTAATTTTCTGTTTTAACAATTCTATATATTTTGAAATAAGTTCTTGTGACTTAGTTTTAATTTGTTGACTATATGTAGTTAAACCAATTCCAGTTAAATAATGATTATGCGGATGTCCGCAAATTGTTCCTGCATTTTGTAATTCTTCTATTAAGTCGCAATACTCAATAAACTTCTCATTTGTTAATGCTTCTATAAAGGTGTCCTCAAATTGAATATTATCGGGCACATTATTGAGCTCAGCGAATCTGGAAAAGGAATCAAATAATGAAAAACCAAATGGATACTTTTTGTGCAAAGCTTTTACATATTTATTTAATTCTACTCGCTGTTCCTGTAGTCGTTCAGCTTCTGCAGCAAATTCCGCCGGCGAGGATTTCCTAGCTGCTTCTGCAGTTCTTCGAAGCTGCTCTAATGTTAATGATTTTTTCGTTTTATTAGAATGTAATTCCAGGCAAAATGGAGCAAGCCCAATATCCGATAATCTTTTTTGGACAACTGAAAGTGCCGCCATTTTCTCTGCTACAAAAAGAACTCTTTTTCCTTGATATAATGCATTTGAAATAATGTTAGTTATCGTCTGGGATTTCCCAGTTCCCGGAGGTCCATGCAGTATAAAACTTTTATCTTCAGCTGCAGCACATATTGCTTCGAGTTGAGTTGAATCTGCACTAATAGGCAAAGCGATTTTAGAAGGATGATATTTATCGTCCGGATCCATCTCAACCGGGATTTCATTTAATTCCCATTCCAATTTACCTGAAATTAAACTTTTAACAATATTATTCTCTGAAAGTTTAGCTGAATTCATATGGATGTCATTCCACATTATGAATTTACTAAAGGAAAATATTCCCAGAAAGGCATGCTCTTCTAGGTCCCATCTGGGTTGAGTCATTATTCCCCTTCTCATCCTATTAAATATCTTTATTACATCCACGCCACTTTCG
The DNA here is from genome assembly GCA_963848195.1 of uncultured Ignavibacteriales bacterium. GTDB lineage: Bacteria > Bacteroidota > Ignavibacteria > Ignavibacteriales > Ignavibacteriaceae > CAVQBP01. The sequence goes on from CAWKCY010000009.1 coordinate 1,002,946, forward strand.
TCCCGGGGAAGTTCCTCTAATCCGGTTATCATAATTCCGAAGTCCTGTTTAAGCATCTCCAGCAAAGTGATATTCATTAAGGTATCTTCTTCTCTGCTTCTAATTACATAACCGGTTTGAGCAGATTTTCGAATTATTTCAATTGGTAAAAGTAAAATTGGAGCATAGCGCGCTAATTCACTTTGAGGTGTTTCATACCATTTCAAAAAACCAAGCGCCAGGTATAAAGTATTAGCTCCGTTTTCTTCTACTGATAAACGGGAGGTTCTATAAAGTTTAGTTAAGTTAAATTTTAATTCCGAATCTTTTAAATAGGTCCGAAGCCTTTTGTTCGAAAGTTCAGTTTTTAATAAGTTGATAATTGGATCCGCCATATTCAAAGCTGGATAGACTCCTGATTTTACATTGGGATTTACCCATTCTTCAGGCTTTGCTAAAATTTGAAATTCATCTCCATTGGCTAATGCATCTTCAAAAGTATTTAGATTTAATGAAAACAGTTGAATAGTACTTTGCGTAATTCTGAGATTGAGAAGGTTATTTCTTAAACTTAAGTCTAATAACTTGCGCTCCCACAATTTCTGTTTGGTAAATGAATTTGTTTCAATTATATTTTCTTTCCCCTTATCAATAATACTTTCAGGGCTCTGACTTTCACGAACTTCGGTTTCTTTATCTTCAATAATTTCCCATCCATTATTTGTTTTTATCCTTTGAGGAAGCGGTTTTATCCCGCTGTATCTCGATCTTTTTACATCAACAAATAGAATAAAATCCTCTTCCTTTACTAATTTAAAGTTTGCCAAATTGATTGATTCATCAAAAGACTGCGTGTTACCGGCATTCATACAAACCGCTTCAACTAATATTATTTCATTTATTCCCGTAGCCGCACGTTTTTTTAATAGAGAAACATCATAACTAACACTATCTGAAAAAGTATCATCAACTAACCATGCTCCTACAAGAGCATGTCCTTTCATTATAATTAATAACGGATCTAAACCAATAGCTTCAACACAGCTTGCAAATAAAATGGATATATCTATACACGTAGCAAGTCTTTGAGAAAAAATAGTATCACATGTTCTTATTCGTTGACCTTCTTTCTCAAAACTTGCCGGAGGGGTACAATAAACTATTCCAAGATTAGCTATTGTTTCATATATTGCCCCTAACTGTTTTTTAACCCGGTCAGTATTCAAACTCTGGTAAGCATTAAATGATGGATCTCCGGTCCATTTTTTAAGAATAACCGAAGCATCTTTTATGATTTTCGATATTTCAGGATGGTTAGGGGTTACATAGGCAGCTAATATTTCAGGATAAGCTCCGATTCCATTCCATTGATCATAAGCCAAAACATCGACATTATATTTCTCTTTAAATAAATCACTCCCCTTCGAAGAAATAGAAAGCTGTAATTCCCCGGCCAGCCTTTCGGTAATTCCGGATAAAAAATGAGAGGAAAGAGCAATTCCATGCGCTTCTACTTCAATCCTTTGTTTTTGGGGAAGCATTTCAATGATCTGTGTCCATTTATTTAAAAACTCAGGTTCACTTATAATTTCTATTTTCAAATCAAATAAATCACTATCGGAAGAGTTTTCAATAATTACTTTTTTAACAATTGGAATTTTGTTTTGTTGAATTGCATAATTTGCAATAGGAGTATAAACAAGTTCAACCATTAAAGTTATCGGTGATAAATTCATATTATTTTTCTATTCCCTCAAATATTATTAAAAGAGCCGACAAAGATCATCTAATAAATAAAATATGTTTATGGGTCAATTCATTTAATACAGATGCTAAATATAGCTTCGCATCTTAAGTCACACAAATGATTTTCAAGGAATTTTATGCGCAGAATAGAAATAAATTAGAGTTATTCGCCCACTTTTTTTTGATGACCTTTTCAACTTAAATCGAAAAAAATTAACTTTCAATAAAATAATTTAAAAAGAAATAAATTTCGACAGAATTCTATGAAAATCATTGATTAACATGACTTTCAAAAATAAAAAGAGAAAATATTATGCTATTCGGTGAACCAACAAAAAAAGTCGCTGGAATCATTTTGTGGGGAGATTATCACGATTTAAATAACCTTTATGAAAACCATTTCAATTTAATTATTCATCCTCAAATACTTCGATTTAAAGTAAGAAAATAAAAATAATATTTGAAACTAAGATTAATATAATAACTTTATAAGTAGTTATGTTTATAAATAATTACAAAATATCATACAATAGATATACTAATAATATGCAACAAAAGAAAAGTAATACGTTTATCGATCCTGAAATTCTTCGGGGTGCAATTCTTGATAAATTCGGCAGCCAGGTCGAATTTGCTAGAAAAATGGGTTTATCGGAACCTAAGGTTTCAAGAGGTTTGAAAAAGCAGTCTTCAAAGTTTATGGCTATTATGCGTAAGGCCGAAATAAATATAAGCTCTTTAAAGAATGAAGAAGACTATAAAAAACACGGAAAAGAAGGTTCAAGAATAATAGAATTAGAAAAAAGGGTAAGTGAGCTCGAAGAGCTTCTCGAAAAACAGAACGAAATAATAAAATCCTACAAAACCATTTTCAAAAACCAATTCAAAGACTCTAACTAAAACTCTACCTCTAAGTAAGCTCCTAGTAAATACAACCTAAAAAATTCCCATTTGACCTTCAAAATAATTAAAATAATTTGAACCAATTTTTTTCCAGCAATGACCGATGACTAGACAATCTGCGAAAAAACTACAGTGACTGATAATTACTGTAAGCTTTTTTCAAATTCAATTAGGCATTTTTGCTCTTTTTCATAAGGTGTTTAACGGCATATTTTCCTTCAGTACGCGAATTATAGGTTGTGTTTTTTTGTAAGAATTTTAATCTTTTATCGTTTTTGCACTATTACAATTTAAATAAAAGGTACAGCTAATGACTAATGAAATTGCAGCTTCGAATAAACAACTTGTTCAACGATTCTATAAAGAGGTTTACATTGACTGGAATATGGAGTTGGCAGATAAAGTATTATCGCCTCAATTCAGATCCCACGATTGGCCCGAAGGCCAAACCGGTCCGCAGGTATTCCGGGACTATTATTCAACCATTCGCTCTGCAGTTCCTGATGCCCGCTATGAGGTAGATGATCTGATTGCAGAAGGTGACAGAGTGGTGGTGCGGTGGAGACTGCTTGGAACACACAAAGGAGACTTCCAAGGGATTGCTCCTACAGGCCGGGCTATCACTCTAAGGGGCATCGCTATATACCGGGTAAAGAATAATAAGCTGATGGAGCGCTGGGTTGTATCGGACGTGTACGGTGTACTCGAGCAAATCCACGGAGCTACGTCTCACTAGATATACTGCTATTTATCCGATTTCAATCGTACATCTACGTTCACTTATGTCCGTAATTGAACGATAATATTTCATAAGTTCTTAAATTTTATGAAAATATTTTCCATTTTGGGGGGCATAATTTTTGTTTTCCAATATTAAAAATCGTTCATAATAAGATGGATTTTCATTGAGAACATGGTTGGTCGTTTTTTACTATCTGCAGACCGCTTTGCGCATAGTTGATTAGGGGAAAATTATGCTGAAGAATTATTTTCTAATTGCGTTTAGAAACTTGAGAAAGTATAAGGCTTACTCATTGATAAATATTATCGGGCTTATCCTAGGCATTACCTGTTTCATTTTGATCATGCTTTTTGTTTGGGCTGAGACGAGTTACGATAGTTATAATAAATTCGAAAGTCAGATTTATAGACCAACTTTCTTTTCAATATTTCACGGTATAATCAGTTGAGATACATTCAAGCGAAGGATCTGGGATCGCACTGAGGTTTTGAATGGACAAATACATTCTTTTGAAAATAAACTGCGGGAAAATAAAAATATAATCAACATTACTAACTCAAATGTTATTCCTGGAAAACAGTATAACTATAATGGATTCTGGCTTGATGGGACTGGCGTTGAAAAGTTAGTATATATGCGCACAATAGAATGTGATTATAATTTTGCAAATTCTTTCAAACTTCAAATGATAAACGGGAGGTTCTTCTCGAAGAAGCATCCATCCGACAGCGTTTCGGTCATTGTTAACCAGGAGGCTGAAAAAGTCTTTGGTGTTAATGATATCGTTGGTAAATACATTATATTGCCAGGCGACAGTAAAACAGCCCAAAAAAAATTGAAAGTGGTTGGGGTCGTGAAAGACTTTAATTATCAATCTCTTCACGAACCAATTTAACCGCTTGTCATCAGCCTTTTGCCTGAAAGGAATGCAGCCTCATTTATTACTGTTCGCCTTACACCAGGGAATCATTTGAGTTCAATATTCTTTATTGAAAAAGTTTGGAAGAAGTACGCCGGTGACGAAACTTTTGAATTCAGCTTTCTCGATCAAGCCCTAAAGCAGTTATACAAAAATGATCAGACAACAAGCAAGATTGCAGTGATATTTTCCGTTCTTTCGATTTTTATTGCCTGTCTCGGCTTATTGGGCCTTGTAGCATTCATTACTGAACAAAGAACAAAGGAAATTGGAATTAGAAAAGTTCTTGGTGCATCGGTGACTGAGATGATTGCGCTTCTCTCGGTTCAGTTTGTAAAGTGGGTACTTCTTGCTAACATCATAGCATGGCTGCTGGCTTATTTAATAATGAATAAATGGCTGTAGAACTTTGCTTATAGAACTAACTTAAACATCTGGATATTCCTGACTTCCGGTGCCATAGCTCTTGTAATTGCACTACTAACAGTTTGTTCTCATGCTATCAAAGCAGCAACAGCAAACCCGGTTAAATCTTTGAGATATGAATAAGAACATTAGCTGAACTTTCAGAAAACCTTCGATTGAAAATTCTATTAGCAGTCCTATAAAAAAATTAATTGTGCCTCTATAGAAATAAAGAAACTTTCCAAATTCGGGCACATTCCGGTTAATTCTGATTAGTTTAGTTAAATTCTCATTTTGAGCAAATAAAAAAAGCTTCAAAACGTTTAATTTTGAAGCTTTTCAGTGGGTTCTATAGGATTCGAACCTATGACCTTCTGCACGTCAAGTAAAATGACGTGCGTAAATTTCCTTCGATTTTAGCCCGTTTTCACAAGTTTTAAAGCCTTATTATTTTTGGGTGCCCAAAAGTGGTGCCCATATTTGCACGCTCTGAAATTTCCTTACCCATTCTTTCCAATTCCATGTCCGTATAATGTTCTAAAGTTGTTTTGATATTTTGATGCCGCGCAAGTGCCATAACATCAAATACGCTAAAACCTGAATTTACCAATCTACTTATATAATGTTTTTCTCAGCGTATGAAGTGAATAATGATTAAAATCCTTCCTTCTTTAAGAACCTGAAAAAAATCTAATGAATCACCTCTTTTATAATCGAATATCTTACCTTCTCTTTCTGGAAATTCTTCTAAAATAAATTCGCATAATTCCGGATATATCGGCAAGTAATCAATTCTATCTTCATCTTTAGCATTTTTTACTGCATTATAATTCTTTTTTAAATCAATATCCTTCCAATCCAAATTCACTAACTCAGATATTCTTAAGCCTAGTAGCCAAGAAGAAAAAATATTACCTGGTAATGTTTTCTATTTTTTTTTTTTAGCCTTTCCAGAATTAGCATCATTTCTTTTTCAGGAACAGTAACTATCTTTTTCGGCTTCATTTTTCTGCAAGGTAATCGGATTATATTTTATATACCCGCAACTAATAAAATAATCAAACATATTTCTCAATTTACTAAAATAACTTGCAATAGCTATTTTTTGAAAGTCCATTTAACAAGTAATTGTTTTTCCTGCGATTCAATCATATCAGTTGTTATTGAATTTATAGGTTTATTCCGCTAAAATATTTGTACTGTTTATCAAAAGCATTTTTATAATGAACTAAAGTTGTATTTCTCATTTTTCTTTTTAATTTGCTCTAAATTCATCATATCCTTGCCTTAAAGTTATATTGTTTATTCTTGTCTCTCTTAATTTTCTCAATATACACCCCTGCTCCCAACTCATACTCAATCTTTTTCTTCTCAACTCCGCTTCTTTTCTATTCTCCCTGGTATCCTTAAGTAATAATGCCTCTCTATGTCTTTTGCCTGCTTCATCATGGTAATCCAAATACAGATATCCCCTTTCTGCTCTTACTGTAGCCATTTCACCCTCCCATGTTTTTTGATTGGTTAAAATGTTAGTTAATAAAGTTGGCTGTAAATTACTTTTCTTTTTTCAGTTGCTTCTCAAAAAGAATCTGGTATGATTTTAATAAGTCCTTCTGTGATTTTAATAAGTCGTTCTGTGTTTCAACCAGCCCCTCAAGCTCTCTAATCCTTCTCTCCAATTCTCTCACCCTTTTCCCTCCATTCCCTAATCTTTGATTCTCATCTTCCAGTCTTAAATCATCGATATTTATACCTGCTTTTTTAACGATCGCCAAAAATTTTGCGGATTGGTTTTTTACACCCCTTGATACTTTAGCCTCTGATAATTGCATTCTATGCGCAAATTCTGACTGACTGCCGTATTTGTCGATTATTGCCTGCCTTAGAATCTCAGGGTCAACTATCATTTCATTTTATTTCCTTTCTTGCATCTATTTGCAGATTTTTTTATATTTTTACAGTTATATTTTATTATTTATTTAATTGTGTCTCATTTATAAATCTACAAATTATTAATGTTAATATCAAATATTTCGACTTATTCTATTAAAAAGACGGCGCAGCTTCTTAAAGTCAGTCCTTCTTATGTTTCTTATTTAATAGCTCAAGGGGAATTGGATTTCTTTCTACCTCCGGGGAAAAAACATAAACGGGTCACTCATCAAGCTATAGCCGAATTTATAGAAAAACATACTTTCAATAATAAAAGAGAGGAAGATCTTGAAACAGTCTATTGATACAAAAAAGAACGATAATACTAAACTTACTCCAATACATATCCGCAGCGATATCCATAGAAAACTCAAGATATATTGTGTTACCAAAAGAACAACCATCGCTGATTTCGCCACCAAAGTTATTTCCGATTCTATTAAAGATTTTAAGGTTTTATAATGGATTATTTTATCTATTCGATCATGCATGCTGTAAGCTTCATTTTAGGTTTTCTTCTTGCGCGTATTCTTTATATAAACATGTTCAATAAAAAATCCGCAGCTTATGGAAAGGTTATTTCATCTTTAAAACGAAAATATCTATTCCAGAGTAAAAGAAACTATTTACTCGAAGAAAAGCTGAATAAACTGCAGCCCAGACTATTTACTATTAAATATATTTCCAACAAAATAACACTATCAAAAAATTGAAAAATAGTTTGAACTTTTACCCTCACTATGTTAACAGCCATAACCATTGGAAGTTCAAGCTGCTTCGCTCCCTATTAGGATGGGAAGCTGAAGGTAAGTTCTGGGCTCTGAATAATATTATTGCCGAAAGTGAGGGTTGTATTCTTAAAATATCAAAGAAAAATATCCGTGCTTCTGTTATGAGCGACCTCTCCCTTTCCGCTGAACAGTTCGAAAGGTTTATCCATATTCTTTCTTATGAATGCGAACTTATTATAAATCTTGATGGAGCCATTACTACGGAAATTGTCCGCGACTCTCTCAAGCTGGTACTTAAGGAGCGGGAAGAAGCACGCAAACGCAAACAGAAAGTTGATTCCGATCCCAATAAAAAGATGGCTAAAATATTTAGTTTTTAATAAAAATGGATTGGGTTGATGCTTTTGAGGATAATTACGGGAATTAAATTTATGGCCACTAAAAAAATCAAACAGCCAAAAGATTTACCGTCGCAAATAAGCAATGAATTCCGGCGGCTTAATGACCTTGGCTTCAAAGTCTTTAGCTTTAATAATCTGAATTCAGTCTCATTCGGATTAAAATATTTTGTCCATTATATAATTGTATCCAAAAAATACCTGGTCTTTATCGAAATTAAAAACAAAAATGACCCGGTAACCTTGGATCAGAAAGAGTTCCAGCTCTTTATTTCTCATTTAACTTCTTTTAATAAATCATTGCACTATTACGTTGTCAGAAGTCTTAATGACTGCAGAAAACTAATAGAGCTTCTGATTAAAAGAAAATTATAAATATTTCATAATTAACTTAAATTATCTATGTAATTATACCGATAGATAAAAATTAGTTATTATTTTGTAAAGAGAAAAAAAATTTATAATTTGAAATGAAAATTATTTTTACAAATATTAAATCATACAACAAATAGGAGGGACGTAGATATATGTATGATAATATGAGCGAAGCTTATCCGGATCCGATTCATCCAGAACTATATCCATATTACCAGAATATGAAAGAAGCAGTCGGACTGCTTGCGGATGCTCCGGATTCTAATAAGCTATATTATACTGATATGGTTAAAAGATCTTTATCTGATCTTAGAATTGCTGAGAATGTGTTGACTGATGTGGGGTTGCGTAAAAAAAGTTTATTCTTTATACTTTGCCGGTTGCTGCACGTCTGTAAAAAATTCCGATAAAAATGATTTATCGAAATTAGACAATGTTAACTATACAAAATTAAAAAGTTATTAAAATTTTTTTACACAAAAGATAAAAAGAAGGAACAAAAACAAGGTCATTAATAAAATGAGGATACAAATTAAACTATTTTCTTGATGACCTTGCAGTTTAAATCTATAAAACAAAAGTTAAAAAAATGTCAAACAAATCTCCGACACAAATTGCATCCGGAAAATCCCGGAGAATGCGCAGACTATCTCCTGTACAGGCTATAAAAGAACATTGCTTCGATTGTTCCGGCAGGTTAATGAAAGAAGTTAAAAAATGTATTATCCCCGACTGTCCTTTATACCCCTATAGACTGGGAACAAATCCCAACAGAAAAAAATACTCTTCCTAAATTAATCTCTTATTCTCTATATCAATTATTATCGAATGCCTATGCATGTAGTCTGCCGCATTTCCCCCAATGACTGATGACCAATGACTTTCTTCAATGACCAGATGACTTAATGACCAATGACTTCCTCAACCCCCCATTTTTAAAGAGAAAATTTTTTAGGCATATATAACTATGCCTCACCCCGAGTTTGTTTAAAAAACCGGTAGTTGAGAGGCTGTTTTTAAACAAAAAACGGAAAGTAGAACACTCTTACAACTCCTAAAATCCTAAAAATTTGAATCTGACTAATCCTGAGCTCAAAACAAATCGGAAAAAACCGAAATATTACCCCCAGCGTATCCTGCAAAATAGTAAAACAAAAATAATTTACCAGGATAAATTTTTATAAATACACCATTCAAAATTCCACGGCTCAATAATTTCATATATTGAATAACATTTTTTCTCGCTTCATGGCCTCAACACTATGCTCTTTACGAAAAAGTTATCCACATTTTATGAAAGTTATCCACATTTTAAAAAAAGTTATCCACATTTAAAAATTCCGATTCTCCTATTTCTGTTCTATTTTGAAACACTTTTGAACTAAATAGCCATTTTTTTCAATTTCAAAAATTCCCAAAATTAAGAAAATTGTATACTATACTATACAAAATTCAGAAAAACTTCCGAGTTCGGCCGAACTTTTCAAAAGTTCGCCCGAACTTTCCCGAAGTTCGCCCGAACTTTTCACATAGAGAGAGAGAGAGAGAGAAAGAGAAAGGGAAAGTAAAAAAAATGTGGAAAACTTTTTGGGAGGAGCAAAGATGAAAGAAGATCAACAAATCAAAAAAGAAATAAGAAGAAATAATACAAGGAAAAGAGAGAAGAAATTCCCCGCCGCCTGGCAAAAAGATTAAATATGTAATCGCATATCACAGAGTACAAAGGCTAACACCTTGGCTTTAACCAGGTGCCCATGACTACAATACCGATAGTTGAATACTCCAACCAACAACCCACCACCAACAATCCACCTCCAATTTCCGAAATGTTCTATTTTGAGAAAAACGCCTCTCAACCCCCCATTTTTAAAGAGAAAAATTTTTAGGCATATATAAGTATGCCTCACCCTGAGTTTTGTTTAAAAAACCGGTAGTTGAGAGGCTGTTTTTAAACAAAAAACGAGAAATAAAAAACCTCCACAACCTTAGAATCCCCTAAATCCGGAAAGTCCTATAAAATGTCACAAAAAACTATTTGTCATTTTTTCATAATTAAACTTTTCAATTATTCTTTTTATTCATAATTTGCTTACATCTTAAAAATGATTAGGGGTAAACCAAAATCTAATATTTAACCCGTGTTTTCTCTTCAGCATTTGAAGAATGATATAATAGAACAAAAATTATAAAGGTAAAGAAATGAGATTCAGAGTTGCAGACAAAAACAGATTAATTGAATTAAAACACATTTTATTTTCTAACATAGCTCAACAAGCAGGATACTTTCAAAAACCGAATAAATTCAAGTGACTTTACCTTGAAAAATTACGTCAAATTGTTATTCAAAATATTAACTCGCCTGATGTTAAATGGAGTGCCTATATAAAAAACAGATATAATTTTTAATTTAATGGAGTATTCTGTGATTGTAATTCTATATTAAAGCCATTACTTTTAGAAACAAAGCAGCTTGGTTTTATGCAGCTCCATTGTTGATTTTTTCTAATAAATCTTAAAATTTTAAAATTCAAAATGAATAATATTTAATCTTTGTGTAATGCTTTCCTATTTTTTGTTTAATAACTAATATTGTATTTTTTTATGCCTCAACATAAACTAACTCTCTCCTGGCTCGAAAACTTCCTCGAAGAAGCTTGCGAAAACCTTCGCGGAAATATGGATGCCTCCGAATTCAAAGAATATATTATTGCCATCCTTTTCTTAAAACGTATTAATGACAAGTTCGATGAAGAAAGAACGGTTCGCCGTAATGGTCTTCACTTCAGAGGGGCTTCAGAACCTCAAATTGTTTATGCCATGGATAACAAAGATGCCTATTCATTTTATATTCCTTCTTCTGCCAGATGGGATGAAATTAAAACCCTGCATGAAGATATCGGAGAAGGATTAAGAATCGCATTCGAGGCAATCGAAGAAGAAAATACCGGCAAGATTGAGCAGGGTGTTCTAACCACTATTGATTTTAATAAACCGGTGGGCAAGAACAAAAGAATTAGTGATAATGACTTAAAGTTGCTTATCCAGGAATTTAGTAAAATATCCTTTACAGATGCAAACCTTGAATTTCCTGACCTTCTCGGTTCCGCTTACGAATATCTGATTAAATACTTTGCAGATAGTTCCGGTAAAAAAGGCGGCGAATTCTATACACCTAACGAAGTTGTTAAGCTGCTTGTTAATATAATGGAGCCTGAACCAAACCATGAAATTTATGATCCTACTGCTGGTTCCGGCGGATTCCTTATTCAATCTCATAACTATGTTAAATCCCGTTATGGAAACGATAAAAATGTAAGTTTATTCGGACAGGAAAAAAACGGTACAACTTGGTCTCTTTGCCAGATGAACTTTTTATTCCATGGTATTTTTGATGCTGAGATTAAAAACGGTGACACCCTTCTCGACCCTCAGCTCTTACAAGGTGGTGTCCTTAGAACTTTTGACATAGTCCTCGCAAATCCTCCCTTCTCCCAAAATTGGTCCAAGGAAGGAATGAAGCATGAAACACGATTCGAATTCGAAATGCCTAAAAAAGGAAAAGCGGATTTCATGTTTGTACAGCACATGATTAAATCCTTAAAGAGCAATGGCCGTCTAGCAGTTGTAATGCCTCATGGAGTTCTTTTCCGTGGCGGAGAAGAAAAAAATATGCGCAAATGGTTAATTAATAACGGCTATCTTGAAGCCGTAATTAGTTTGCCGCCCGCACTCTTTTATGGTACCGGTATTCCCGCTTCGGTCTTAATTATTAATAAAAAAGATGCATCCGAACGAAAGCAGGTTCTATTCATCAATGCTGATAAAGAATTTAAAAGAAGGTAAGGTTCAAAACAAACTTCGCTCTGAAGATATTGAAAAGATAAGCTACGTTTATAAGAATAAAATTAAAATCCCTTCTTATTCGCGTCTTGTAGATAAAGAAGAATTAGAGCATGAAGAATACAACCTTAACATTCGCCGTTATGTTGATAACTCTCCCCCTCCGGAACCTCATGATGTTAAGGCTCATCTGCATGGCGGTATACCTAAAACTGAAATTGATTCATTAGATAATTATTTTGCAAACTATTGCGGTCTCAAGCATAATATTTTCTCCCCTTTACCAAAGGGGAGAACACAAGAGGGGTTTGAATATCTTTCTTTCACCCAATCTATTGCAACCAAAGACCAAATCAAAAAATTACTCGATGATTCACGGCAGATAAAAGATAAGCACGATACCTATTTCAATTTTCTCAATTCTTGGTGGACGTCAAACCTTCCCCATCTTGAAGCTCTTCCACAGAACAAAAATATTTTTGAGCTGTCCCAGATATTCACCTCCAGCATTGCCGATGAGATGGCAAAGCTCGGCATACTTGACCTTTACCAGTGTCGTGGAGCTTTTGCTAATTTCTGGAACTCACTCGAGACAGACCTTAAATCCGTAGCTTCCAGCGGTTGGAATCCTGAGCTTATTCCTGATGAAGAAATTCTGCAGTCCCAATTTCCTGATGTCCTTCGAGAGCTGCACGAAAAAGAATCCCGCCGGGATGAATTGGAATCTATGTTCAAAGAAGTTAATGAGCTTGACGAGGATTCCTACAATGAAGAAGATTACAAAGTTTTCCCAAAAGATATTCTGTCCGAATATAAAGACCATATTAAAGAGAATAGCACTAAGATTAAAGAAATCTCTAAAGAAATTTCTCTGCTTAAAAAAAGAATAGTCGCCAATGCAAAAGCTTTATTAAAAAGTACTAAAGACGAATCTTACTTACCACTTACAAAGAAAGAATTAGTAAAAGGTATTAATAAAGAACTTGATGAGCTGATTATTCAAATCGAAACATTACAACCTCAATTGGAAGCTTTTATCAATAAAAACAAAGAAATTGAAAAACATATTTCAAGTCATACTGAACTTGAAAAAGAACTTCGTGAGTGTAAAAGAATTATAAATGAGATTAAAGCTAACAAAGAAAGGCTTGTTTCAGATGCACGTGAAAAAATATCTGAAGATGAAGCCAAACAACTTATTCTTGCCCGCTGGAAAAGGACACTACTTTCCACAATTGAAGATTATCTTAATCAATACCATCACAAATTTTTACTGTCCATTGAAAATCTTTGGGATAAATATACCATCCCCCTCAATCAAATACTTTCCAAACGCGAAGAAGAAACTGAACACCTTAATAAGTTTTTAGTCGAGTTAGGTTATGAGTGAATGGATCAATAAGAAATTATATGAAATCTCAAATGTCATATGCGGGTGGTACTCCTAGTACGAAGTAATTCAATTATATTTCTGGATCGGTAATATACCGTGGGTTACTTCATCTTGTTAAGTAAATCAATCTAAGATTATTGACACTAAAGAAAAAATATCGTTACTTGCTTTGAAATATTCTAGTGCTAAGTGGATTCCTCAAAAAACTTCCATTTTAATTGTCTATTATATGGTGCAACTGCCGGCCAGATTTCTAGGTATATCAGTATATGATGCTAACATCAAATCAAGCTGTAATTGCCGTAATTCCTAAAATAATGATCATAGATTTTTTATTATTATTTTACAATTTATTAATATAATAAATCTAAAATATTGTATTTAAGCCAAGGTCTGGCTCAACCAAATCTAAAAAAAAGTTAATCGATTATCTTATAATATCATTTCCAATTGATAAATCCGAGCAGCGCAAAATCGCTTCAATCCTCACCACCATAGACAATGTAATAGAAAAAACCGAAGCCGCAATTGAAAAATACAAATCCATAAAACAAGGAATGATGCATGACATCTTCACCCGCGGCATCGATCCCAAAACCAACAAACTCCGCCCCAAATATGAGCATGCTCCAGAATTATATAAAGCATCTGAATTAGGATTTATTCCAAAAGATTGGAAATACAATTCAATTGAGAAAATTTATTAACAAAAATTGGAGATGGAATTCAAATTACCCCTCGCTTTATTGATAACTCAAACATTATTTTATTAATGGCAATAATTTAAATGATGTGATAAAATATTTTTTAGTGAAAAAACAAATTTTATTAGCAAGGAGGAATTTGACAAATTTTCTCGAAGAACTTTAATGAACATCACAATACTTTATTCCATTAGATGGCACCATAGGTAATATAGCTTATTTATCATGGATGAAAATGTTGTGCTAGGTAAAAGTGTCGCCATTTATAATTGTTAGATCCAAACAAAATAATTCAAATCTATCTTTATTATTTATTAGCAATTCTAGAAAGTATTAAAATTCAATATTTTGATTTAGTAATTGACTAGGTTCTCACAATTAACAACTTATCACTTCGTTCAATAAGAGATGTCACAATCCCTTTACCCAATGACGAAGAAATAATTCAAATATCTGAAAAGTTTGATTGCATAAATAATAAAATTGAAATAGAAACAGAGAGTATTATTAAAAATTGAAAACATTAAACATGGTCTCATGCAAGACCTCTTAACCGGAAAGAAAAGAGTAAAATTAGATGAACATTTAGAAGAATTGAGAGGGATTGAATAATATACAAAATGAAGATAGATACCGATATTTATACAAACTATCGTTATTATTTAAGATAACTCTTAGAAATTGTCGCAAATATTTACTAAATTTGCGACAAAAATAAGGTCAAAAGATGCCCTTAAGCATTGAAAATCAAATACTTAATAAAATTAAAAAAGCGAAAAGGGGTGCGCTCTTTTTTGTAGATAACTTTATTACCATTGGCAATGCAAAAGCTGTCGGGAAAGCCCTCGAAAGATTAGTAAAATCCGGTGAACTGCAAAGAGTAGCAACCGGCATTTACTTTCGTCCTGAAAAAGATCCTGTAATTGGTTATGTAACTCCCGGAATAGAAACTATAGCAAAAGCAATTGCAAAACGTGATAAAGCACGTATAGTTCCCACAGGTGTATATGCGCTAAATCAGTTAGGTCTATCTACTCAGGTTCCTCTAAATGTAATTTATCTTACCGATGGTGCCGCTCGAAAAATAAAAATCGGAAATCGTACAATTACATTTAAAAGAACAACTCCTAAAAACTTAGCTGCAATTGGTGAAATTGATAGATTAGTAATCCAGGCCCTAAGAACTATTGGCAAAGACAAAGTCACATCTGAAGAAATAGAAAAAATTCAGCAATTGCTTAAGAAAGAAAAACTTACTTACCTTCAGCAAGATATTAGAATGGCACCTGAGTGGATAAGGAAAATTATGTTGCCTATTTTAAAACAAAAAACAAATGAGTAAAGCAGTAATAAAAGAGTGGTTTAAACTCCCCGAAAAAACAAGAGGAAATATATTTGTTGAGATTAGTAATAAAACCGGCTTGCCTCCTGCTGCCGTTGAAAAAGACTGGTGGGTTGTTTGTACATTAAAAATAGTTTTTCAAATGGATATTAGTCCTCATACTGTCTTTAAAGGTGGTACATCTTTAAGTAAAGCATGGGGATTGATTGACCGGTTTTCTGAAGATATTGATTTAGCCTTAGATCGTAAATTTTTACACTTCGATGAGAAATTATCTAAATCTCAGGTAAAAAAACTTAGGGAACATTCATGTAAATATATAGCTGGCACTTTTTCTCCACAGCTTAGTTCTTCTTTTCAAAAAGCCGGGTTTAATAACTTAAAAATTAATCCTATAGATATTACTTCTGATGATCAAGATCCCCTTATTATTGAAGTTAATTATCCAAGCGTTACTGAAAAATTACAATATTTACAGCCAAGAGTATTAATTGAAATCGGTAGCCGCTCTTTGATGGAACCTCACTCTATAAAATCATTTTGTTCTTTTGTAGGCGAATATTATAAAGACGAACCTTTTGCCGATAAAAATATTGACATTCCAACTGTCAATCCTGAAAGAACTTTTCTTGAAAAAATATTCTTATTACATGAAGAATTCCAAAAGCCTCATGATAAAATTCGTGTAGATCGATTAAGTAGACATTTATACGATATTGAAAAAATGATGGATACTGAATATGAAAAAAAGGCTTTATCAACTAAAACCTTGTATAATAATATTGTTGAACACCGTAAAACAATTACTCCTATTAGAGGTATCGATTATAACAACCACACCCCGGAAAAAATTAATTTTATTCCCCCTGATGATTTACTTAAATTATGGGAAAAAGATTATAAGTTCATGCAGGAAAGCATGATTTACAAAGACTCTTTACCGTTTGATAAGTTAATAGAGAGGTTAACATTACTAAAAAATAAAATCAATCAATTAAACTTTTAATGTGTTAAATAATGTCCGAATACTTTAATGTCGAAAAACCTTTCTTAAAAAAGCTCGAGCAGCTTGGCTGGGAACCTGTAGTTGATCAAGGCGAAGGTGTTCCGCAAGATGCATACCCAAGCTTCCGTAAAAATTTCAAAGAAGTTGTACTCGAAGATAAATTCAAAGAAGCTGTTAAAAAAATAAATCTAACTGAAGACGGGAAAGAATGGCTAACTCCCAAACAATTAAATTATCTCTTTAACGAAATTACAAGCTACAGCCGGCTTAAATTTGCATGAAGCCAATAAAAAAATTCACAACTTACTAATAAAAGGCTCAGCGGTTGATAAAAATGAAGTTACCGGCCGAACTAATCCCCCTGTTAAATTTATTGATTTCAAAAATCCGAAGAACAATTTATTCATCGCTGTTAATCAATTTCGTATCGATACTCCCGGCACTCCTAAAGGACATATTCGCCCGGACTTAGTTTTATTCGTCAATGGTATTCCTCTCATAGTTATCGAATGTAAAGATGAAGAATATAGCGAACCGCTGTCCGAAGCATTTATTCAAATTCGCCGTTACAGCAATCAAAGAGATGACACCTTCGGGATTAAAGAAGGTGATGAGCGCCTTTTTCATTACAATCTATTTAGCATCATCACCCATGGTACAGAAGCCCGATTCGGTACAATTTCAGCAGACTTTGACTATTATTATAACTGGAAAGATATCTTCCCGGAAGAATATCAAAATTATAAAGACAAATCCGGACAGCAGTTCAAAGTTCCTTTGTCACCTGAACAACGTCAAGAAATTCTTATTCATGGAATGCTTAACAAAGTCATTCTAATTGATATTCTCAAACACTTTACAATCTTTGTTACAACCGACAATGATAAAGAAGTTAAGGTGGTTTGCCGTTATCAGCAGTATCGTGCCGTATTAAAAATAATCGAAAACCTTCGTACTGGTGCTTCGCCTCTTGCCCGCTCCGGCGTAATTTGGCATACACAAGGTTCCGGTAAATCTTTGACAATGGTTTTTCTTATTCGCAAGATCCGCTCATGTGAGGACTTGAAAGAATACAAAATTATTTTAGTTAACGATAGAACCGACCTTGAAGAACAGTTGAGTGAAACTATTAAATATTCCGGTGAGCCATTCCACATAATTGCACATCGTAGTGATGTTGAATCTGAGCTTCAACATGATATCCCTGATCTTAACATGGTTATGATTCATAAATTTCTTGAAGAAGAGATTCAACACTCTGCTTCTCTTATGAAAGCCTATGTTGAAGAAGGTATAGTCCCTGAATTCAAACCTTTCCCTCTCATCAACAAATCCGATAAAGTCTTAATTCTTATCGATGAAGCCCATCGCACTCAAGGCGGTGATATGAATGATAATTTATTTCATGCGTTTCCTGAGTCAACTAAAATCGCATTCACGGGTACTCCTTTATTAACTGAAAGGCATAAAAAGAAAACTCATGAAAAGTTTGGCAATTTCATGGATACTTATAAAATGAAAGATTCTGTTGATGATAGAGCTACTTTAGACATATTATACATAGGGAGAACTAGCAAGGACCATATATTAGATAAAGAAATCTTCCAAAAAGAATTTGATGATATGTTCCGGAAACGCACCGCTGCAGAAATAGAAGAGATTAAGAGAAGATATGGCGGTATGGATGCTTATCTTTCTTCAATGGAAAGGATTGAAAATATTTCAAAGGATATTATTGAACATTACACACGTGAAATCCTGCCTAATGGTTTCAAAGCCCAGGTAGTTGCAAGTTCTATTTTAGCTGCAACTCGTTACAAATACTTACTGCAGAAAGCTCTTCAAGAGAAAATTCAATCTGAAAAAAATAAACCCGCAGATGAAAGAGATGACGAACTTATCAAACAAATGGAATTTTGTAAAATTGAAACATGGGTTACTTCTCTTGGTAATAATGAAGATGCATTTATAACTGCAGCAAGAAAAGAAGCTAGAGAAATAAATGCAAAAAATAATTTCAAAAAAGATTTTGATTTCGGGAAACCTGAGACTGGTGTTGCAATACTTTGTGTTTGCGAAAGGCTCATTACCGGCTTCGATGCTCCTATTGAACAAGCAATGTATCTTGATAAAAATTTAAGAGAGCACGATTTGCTTCAAGCCATTGCCCGTGTAAATCGTCCTAAAGGTCCATCTAAAAAACATGGTATTGTTGTTGACTATTACGGTGTAGCTTCAAATCTTAAAGATGCCTTAGCAATATATAACGATGATAAAGTTGATGAAGAAGTAATGAAAGACCTGGAAGCTTACTTCAGAGATCTAAATAAAGAACTGCCTACTTTAGAAGTTCGCTATAAAAGATTGATTAAGTTTTTCGAAGACTACGGCATAAATGATATAGAAGATTTCGTTAATCAAAAAATTGAAGATAAAAATAAAGAATTCGATATTGCTGAAGAATGTATCGGTCTTGCCGAAAGTGCCAAATTCAGAGGTGAATTTGATGTATATCTTAAAAACTTTTTCTCAAGCCTCGACCTTCTATTTAATGTAGCCGAAGCAAATAAATATTGGATTCCGGCAAAAAGATTCGGTTACCTTTTTATCCGTATCCGTAATCGATACAAAGATGAAACAATGGATTTAAAATGGGCTGGTGAAAAAGTAAGAAAGCTTATTGATAAATATTTAATTTCCCTTGGCATTGATAGTAAAATTCCTCCGGTTCATCTTTTATCAGAGGATTTCCCGATGGAAGTTGATAAATTTTCAAAAACATCAAAATCTAAAGCATCCGAAATGGAACATGCTATTCGCCGGCATATAAAAGTTAATCTCGATAAAGACCCTGCACACTATCAAAAACTTTTTGAAAAGTTAGAAAATATTATTAAAGAACATGCTGATGATTATGACCGGCAAGCATTAGAACTTGAAAAATTAAGAGAAGAAATTAGAAAAGGGCGAAAGGAAGAAAAGACTTATGTCTCTCCGGAATTAGCTCCCTTCTTT
The DNA here is from genome assembly GCA_963848195.1 of uncultured Ignavibacteriales bacterium. Taxonomy (GTDB): domain Bacteria; phylum Bacteroidota; class Ignavibacteria; order Ignavibacteriales; family Ignavibacteriaceae; genus CAVQBP01. Next base: position 1,022,376 of record CAWKCY010000009.1, read on the forward strand.
GATTTGATAATTCAATATAGCTTTGGAAAATCAACACCAACCGAAGAGCAGCTTCTCAAAATAGCAGTCTTGACAGAAATTATCATTAAATATATTTTCGAAGCCTTTCATGACATTAACATTTGGGAACATGATGCAGCAGTAGGTTTTTGTCGCGGTAAAATTAAAGATGAACTATTTCTATCTCCAATTTCTGAAATCTCTCAGCATGATGAGAAAATTGCTTCAGAAATATTAAGCCTGGCTAAAAAGCGTGAATATGAATTACGTAGGATTATGAATGTTTGAAGACCTCCAAATAAACATAAAACGAAGTGTTAGAAAAACCCTTAGCATTTATGTCGAAAGAGATGGTTCTATTTCTGTTCTTGCACCTAAAGGTTTTCGTCAGAAAAAAATTGATGAAATTCTTAAGCAAAAAGAATATCTTATTTACAAATACAGGGCAGAATGGCAAGAATTAAATCGCTCAAAGAAAAATAGAGAATACATTAGTGGACAATCATTCATGTATTTAGGTCGCAGCTATTCTCTAAAACTAATAGATAATTTGGATAAACCCTTGGTATTAAAAGAAGGACGTTTTTACCTGCTTAAATCCGAAAAAGAAAAAGCAAAAGAACATTTCATAAAATTCTACAAAGAAAATGGCAAAACAAAAATTCTAACCCGGATAGAAGAATTCAAGAAAAAGATAGACGTAACCCCCAAAAAAATCAGAATAATAGAATTGCAAAACAGATGGGCATCATGCACTCAAGATGGAAACCTAAACTTTCACTGGAAATGCATAATGGCACCTTACGCGGTTATAGACTACATTGTAGTTCATGAACTCATACATCTAATCCATAAAAACCACACACAAGAATTCTGGAATGAAGTAGACAAAATTATCCCCAAATTTACAGACAATATAGAATGGCTAAAAAAATACGGCGCCGGAATGGATTTATAGCTTTGATTTAATTTTTACTATTTATTTATTAACCTTTAATTGCTCTCCATTCTCCACTACAATCTCTGGTTTCCCCTGATATTACTTAATTTCTTTTCCTTCTAAGAATCTTCACTGCCTTCACATAATCCTCATGATAATTCCCCGAAAGATACTCCACCACCTCAACAATTACATGTGCTCTATCGGCATTAGGATAACTATTTGAAAATAACTTATGTACTAACCCCCAGCTTGTTTCTTCTTTTATAGATATTTCAAAACTTAAAACCTTTTTCTCATCGCCCATAAAAAATTTCCACTTTTGCTAAATCAAATATAGCAAATAAATTAATAAATAGTGCACATTTGCACACTATAAAGAAAGGAAAAAACATGAAAGACTACAAAGAAAAATACGATGGTTTTAATAAAAGAGGATTTTTAATTGCTAATTAATCATTAAAATGTTCTATAATGAGAAAAACGCCTCTCAACCCCCCTTTTTAAAGAGAATATTTTTTAGCCATATATAACTATGCCTCACCCCGAGTTTTGTTTAAAAACCGGTAGTTGAGAGGCTGTTTTTAACAAAAAAAAGGAAAATAAAACATCAACCCAAACCAGTATATCTTTTCTTTTCCGAAGGAGTATTGTGATAAAGATTAAAATATAATCAAAATCAAAACCGAATGTCGTTAAATTATTTATTTTCATAATAAATAGACTTTTTTAATAGACCTTTTAATTATTTCATCCCATATAGCAGAAAAAATGTTTTATAAGGAAACAAATGAAAAATATTTTACTGGTTGAAAATGATGACATGTCCATTAATGTAATATTGTTTTTCCTTAAAAATGATTACAAAGTCGATGTTGCCAAAGATGGCATTACCGCATTACAGATGATTAAAGAGAAAAAATATTCGGCAATTTTAATGGATATTGATTTGGGAGTTGGGATGAATGGTCTGGAAATAGCAAATAGAATTAATGAATTCCCGGAATATAAGAACGTTCCGGTAGTAGCTGTTACTGCGTATGCTTTTCAACGAGACAAGGAAAATTTTCTTGCTCAGGGCTGCACCCACTATATTTCTAAACCATTCAAAAAGGATGAATTGATTATTTTACTTAAGAATATTATATAACTCATAATATTTATAGATTATTAACTTTATTTTTACTACTATTAAACTATACCTTTCTTGAAGTTCGGGGTCTCCAATCATCACTTTTTTGAGGGGTTGTATGTCAAAAAACATCTTAGTAGCTGAAGACGAAAGGATTATATCTCTTGATCTAAAGATGTTTCTCCAAAAAAACAATTTCATCGTTTGCTCTGTTGTCTCTACCTGTGAAGATTTAATTGATCAATATCGATCAAAAAATCCGGACTTAATCATTATCGATTTCAATTTAAAAGGCAAAATTTCATGTAAAGATGCAATAATAGAAATTAGAAAAATCGATAGTACCCCAATTATTATTATTTCAGAATCTTCAATATCGAAAATGATAAAATTTACAGCAACTATTTCTCATTGTAAACATCTGGAAAAGCCTTTTGATCAAATTGAGCTTCTTGAAGAATTAAATTTACTTTTGATGCTAAAGCAAAAATGATTAAAATAGAAATGCCGCCTCATAAATGCGGAAATTGTTTCACAATACCCTCAGTTAAGCTTTCAACTAAAAGAAAACAGAAGTCTAAAAATCATAATCAATTAAAAGAAGAAGTTGGTGTTCCAAAAAAAGATATTGATGTGAAGATAATGGAGGATGAGGAGAGAATATTAAATTTTTAAAAATAAATACCCATTTAAGTAGTAATTTCTCCTTTGACTATGAAAGGATGCTTTGTCTTTAAAATCATGAACATCAAACATGTTACTATATCACACCTTTATTTTTATCAGCGATAATTTTCTTTGCTTCGATTAAGTCAATTTTTGCATGGTATCCATGATTTTCTAATAAATGCAAAAGATTAGAACCATTTAAAAGAGTTAAAGGTTTTCCCTTTGAAAATTCATAAGCATCTGGTCCATAATCAGATGTGGTGACTAATATGCCTTTACTTGCTCCTTCATTCATTACTGTCCCATATAAGTCTCTTACAGCAGAAACTCCCACGATATTCGTATATCTTTTTGCTTGAATCACTATTTTCCCTCCTAATATAGGGTCTGGATTATAAGCTATGGCATCCACACCGCCATCATGACTTGCTTGGGTTACTTTAACTTCACCTCCATTTTTATGAAATTCTTTTTCAAGTAATTCGCTGACCAAATGTTCAAAATCTTGCCAATCCATCGCCGCAATATTTAGGTCGTTACTCAGGGAGCCAACAATTTTTCTTTGATCTATAATACGTTTATCAGATCTATCTATAACTATTAGGGGTGCTATAGGAGTTAAAGAACTTAATTCTGGTGCTTTTATTCCCTTTAAATAATTGAAACATGAAATGGAATCAACGTGCTCAACATCGATTTTGATAAATTCATTTTTTGAAACATTAATTGATAAAATGCATGGATTTATCTTTTCACCTGTTGCCTTATCATAGTTATCGACATAACCATTAATGGCAATAGAATCTATGTAATTCATATAATCATACTTATATGATAAATATATCATTATGATTGATAATCCGCAGATAAAGTACTCATATTCTTTTTTATTAGTCCTCCTTTCTAAACCAACTTGCATTTTTGGCAATGTATTTTCGATTATTAACATTTTTGTAGAAAGATTAAAAAACAAATTCAAATACTTCTCAATAATCTCTTCCGGAAATGTTCTTTCATCATAGGCAATTATAATTGAGTCCTTATAACTGTAAACAGTAGTATCGATATAGTTATATACCAATGAATCCTTTAAGTGAATTACCAAAGTATCATGAGGGATTAAGATAATTGAATCCTTAACAACTAATCTCACCGAATCAATCCAATTAATCGAATCAACCGGGTTAAAAACAAGAACCGTATCCGGTTTTTTATTCTTAATAGCTGTGTAACCATTATTTAACTTCTTATATGAAGCTGAAACCGAATCAATCTTTTGAATTTGGGGTTCCTCATTGGAATTACTATTACATGCGCAATCAACAAGGTTGATGGACAAAACAAAGGTGAGCATTAAAAAAAGGTACTGATTAGGTTTCATTAGCTTGCAATATTATTAAATATTTTCTATTATTTCTACAAATTTAATAAATTTTGTTATATATTTTCATATAAAGCTTAATATTTATCTCAAATCAATGAAAATAATTTTTTTACATATAATGCTAATTTTATCCAACAGCTTGTTAAGTGCACAACCCTTAACAATTCCAAAGGATTATTACTATTATCAGGTCACGGTAGAAGTTGCCCGGGTAATAGATGGAGATACCTTCGTTTTATCGGATTCCACCCACGTAAGATTACTAGGTGTTGATACACCTGAACTAAATAAGAAAAGCGTTGAAGACACTTTATTTGCCGATTCAGCCGCAGCATTTCTCAGGCACTTAATTGACAAGAAATCCATAAAGCTTACTTTCGACCTTTCCCCCTTTACCAAAGGGGGAAATACAAAGGGGGTTTTTTATGATAACTATGGAAGACTATTAGCCTATGCATGGCTCACGGACTCACAAGGAAAAGACTCATTATTTATTCAGGCTGAATTACTAAAAGCCGGCCTTGCAAGAATCCAGTATTACCCGGAAAGAATGAAATATTATTACATATTTCAGAACCTTAGAAGAACAGCGAGGAGGAAAAGACTTGGAATCTGGGGGATAAAATGAATGATAAATATGAATTTCTCGATGATATAGTAAATAATCCCTGCTTTGAAAAGCTAAATAAAATAGGATTAATAAACCGTACAAAACTCCGGGATATTAAAATGAAAAGAGAATTCATAATGCTAAGGAAGAAGATGGACCCATTGGATGCAGTAGAATATTTATCTCGGAAATATTTCCGTTCCGTATCAACAATACAAACGGTTTTATATAGAAAACGCCTTAAGAGGTTAAAATGATATCAAAACCGGATTCAGTAAGCAAATAATTTCTCGTGGTCTCAATAATACTAATACAAATAACTGCTATTTTTTCATTCACCATTTCTTATGTATTTAATATGCATTTTTTCCAAAACTCCACCTCCAATTAACCTCCTAGTAACCTCTAAGTAAATACAAATTAAAAAATTCCCGTTTAACCTTTAAAAGTGGTTATAAAAAACCGGTGCCCTTTTTAATTCTTAATCTCTCACTTCAAACAACGAATGAATTGAAAATTTTATTTTAGCAATATCATTGATTTTGTTTTTGTATTTCCATTGACATCTAACGTATAGAAATATATACCGCTCGATAAATTATTCCCTTTAAATTCGACCTTATGAATACCCGAACTTAAATGAGTATCTAACAGAGTAGTTATATAGTTTCCCAATATATCGTAAACTTTTAAATTTACTTTTGAAGATTCTTTTATATTAAATTCAATTGTTGTACCCGGGTTAAATGGATTGGGATAATTTTGGAATAATTCATAGGATTTAATTCCAATATTAACATCTTCTACTGATGAATAAAGTGGGTCGAAAACTTCTTTTGAAATCCAAATATTGGTTTTAGAATTCTCTTCATGGAGCCAAAATATTGCAGCATATATAGTGTCATTTAAACCCAAATATGATACTTTCGGTTTATAATCTTTTCCTTCCATGCCGGAAATATTAATTAAGCTGTCGTACATTCCATAGTAAAATGTTTTAATTAAAACCTCATTATTATTTTCTAAGGAATCTGTATCAAACGCAACAAAAAAAGGAGTTTTATTATTTGTAGAACCTGTTGTAACGGGATATGAAAAAACATAAGGATTTTTATAGTTACAATTTACATTTTCTGTTATATCAAAATAATCTGTCCCTGAAGATGGAGAATATTTAATTTTAAAAACATTATTTTCTAATGTTTCAAACGAAATCCCATAATAAATACCAAAATTTGCATTCCTATTGTTTCCAAAAGAAACTGTATCGAATTTCCAGTTAGGATTCGGATAATCGTTATATTTAGCCAAAAATACTAACTGATTTCCTTCATTTTTTTTCACGTACAAGATTTGTGTCCCGGTAAGGTTGTCATTTTTCATTATATTTGGTCTGAAACACCCCCCTGTATCAATTATGAAAGGATTACTTAAATTCGGATAAAAGTTAATACAATATAGTTTACCATTTTCTTGCCAGACAATCCTATATGTGCTTAAGGAAATTTCCGGACTATTGACTAAAGAATCTTTAATGATAATTTTGCTGCTCAGTGTATCATCCAGGTAATTACGCATTGCTATTCGATAATAATTATCTAGAGAATCTTGCCAAACAATCTTTATCCCCTGATTATATATATTAATGCCTAATTTAGGATTAGATTTTACAATACTATCTGAATACACATTTATATTATCTCCTATTTCAGGAGAAATCCTTTTTAGATATATGCTGTATTTTAAATCTATTTTGTTTATCCATACTATATAAGATTCCCCGCCGGGATAATCTGAATCAAGTAAATCAAAATCATAATTGTCTCCCGGAATATCAATAAAAGGACTCTTTTAAATTCTTGACTAAATACAAAATTGGAATAAATAAAGAACACAGAGAGAAGAATAAAAAAAGATTTGACTAAAGCTTTCATTTTTTCCTCCTTAATGGTTTATAATTGAGCAGCGATAAAACTCAATTACAACCCCCTTTAATTGAATAATCTATTTAATAATTTTTTCTTATTTTCGGAGTCTAATTTATATATCTCATACTTTTCATCAGCACCCGAAGCTAACCCTAAAACTCCTCCCAAAGTGCCGCCTATAAGCGCGCCAAAGACTATTGAAAAATCACTGCCTATTTCGGAAAAGAATTCATCAGAACCAATAGAACTCGTGCCTCCATATATACCACCAATAATTGTTCCAAACAAAAATCCCAACCCGAAATTTGAATCTTTTCTCTTTATCAAATATTTAACCGAATCAATATCCATGATGAATAACTGATCCATGGATTTTATGAATAAGGAATCTGATTCATATTTATCCACGATTACATTAATATACGGTTGATTTGAAGTTGAATAAATCTCCCACAGTTGGGGTTGAGCAACCACCTTATTTTGCAAAAAATATATTGATATAAAAATGAATAAAATAATATTTGATTTCATATTTAAATATCCTGTAAAAAAAACCTTATAATCTCTTTTTTTTCTAATAAATCTTAACCTGATTTGCGTATAAAATCCTGATGAGGATAAATAGAATTGCCGGATGAATAAGAATTACCCCATTTTCCCCATACTTATAAATACAATTATCTCTAATATAGTTTTATTTATCTATATAGGCAATTAAAATCTTTAATATCTAAATATCTAAGAAAAAGCTTTTTTTTGTAAACTATTTTCCAAAGGCAATGACAAATGACCGATGACCAATGACTAAACAATCTGCGAAAAAACTACAGTGACAATAAATATTTGATTCCTTATTGTTGCATTCAGAATGAACGTTCATTTGTTAATTATTTATTCACAATATATTCAGGAGTTAAATCATGGCTCGTTTAAAAGGCTCTATACTCGGTAATCTAAGCGGAAGATTGGGTAACCTTTCTGCAAGGACAAGAAACGGACAAACCTATCTTGGTGCCCGTCCTTCCAGCTTTAATATTTCTAATGCACCTGCTGTCGTTGAGGTCAGGAAGAAATTCTTGGTCTCTTCCCAATTAGCAAAAGTTGTTGGCAAAATCGATGACTTAAAGATAATCTGGGATAAAGTTAAACCTGTAGGTACCTCTGTCTACAATACTGTAATTCAAAAGAATTTCGAGTATTCAGATACCCAGAGACCGACTGCTCAAAACATAATCACCCCCGGTGGTTTTAATTTGGGAGTTACATCAGCTTTAATTGGTGCCGACACCATCACTGTTGATTTACCTGCGCTCAATACACAGGCAAACTTCACAGCTGCTGATAAGGACCTTTCCATTTCAATGATTCTGGTCGGCTTCGACCCTGTTGATGAGAACGATGCTTATTACAAAATAATGCCGTTCAATTACACAGAGGCAGATTACGATCCGGCACAAACATTGGAAGCAGTTGTAAACCTTGACCAATTCATCAAAAGCGAATTGGCAAGATACAACCAGAAAGTTCTATTAGTAGGTGCGGTTACCAAAGATGCAAGTGCAAATATAATCAAATACTCAGCTACCTATGGCAACGAATCTTAATTAGTTCAGCTTCTCCGGGAACAAAGTTTCCGGAGAAGTACTTTTAATCATAATAAATCATAACAATCATAAAAATCAGCGTTCCATTAAAATGAGTCAAGAAGAAAAAGTAAAATATTCAATCGACATAATAAAATTTGTCATCTACCTAATAACCCTAATCATAGGAATCCTAGCCGCCTACAATTCCCTGGATAAAAGATTATCCGTAATCGAAACCGAAATGCAATACAAAGTAGATATTGGAAAGCTATTAGAAAAGCTTGACATGGTAAAAGTCGAAATCAACACTAAGATCGAAACGGAAATCCGTAAAATCACTCCCGACCGCAAATAAGAATAAATTACTATCTCTATATAATAAGATTCTATAATTGCAATTCAACCTTAACATCTGCAGTCCTATCAAAAAATTAATTGTGCCCTGATATTCAAGAATATGTCTTTTCCTTATCACTTATTACGGGCACAAATAATTTTTTATATCTGCTCAATAAATCATAACATTGGCATTGGCAAAAAAAACTTTGCTTAATCCTTCATATTTTTTTAATTATTGATTAAGCAAAGCTTTTTTAATAAACATTCCCTGATCATTCTGTCAATTTATAATCATCACCTAACATTGGCAATTCTATCAATTTATCATCATTAAACTTAATCTTGGAATTCTCAATAAATCCTTTTATAAAACTTTCTGTCAACGTAACATTACATCTGCAGTCTTATCAAAAAATTAATTGTGCCCTGATATTAACAATCATGTCTTTCTATGTCAAATAATTACAGGCACAAATAATTTTTTTATCTGTTCATAAATCATAACATTGGCATTGGCAAAAAAAACTTTGCTTAATCTTTCATATTCTTTTAGCTATTGATTAAGTAAAGCTTTTTTAAGAAACACTCCCTGATCATTCCTTCAATCATCACTCAACATGATATATTCTATCAATTTTATCATCATTAGGCTTAACCTTATAGTACTCTCAGTTAGTCTTTTTATAATATTTCTATCCATATATAAGTCGAATTTATTATATGATTATTTATGCGGACTATTGCTCCTCCAAAGAGGTCTATAAAAAGAGATTTTATTCGCCTAATTAAGAAAAGGGACAGAAGTTATAAGAACTTCCATCCCTTAAATATACGAATTTTAGTAGAAGGATTATTTTGTTAAAATAATTTTCTTCACACTACAATAATTACCAGCAGTTATAGAATAGAAATAAACCCCACTAGAAAGATTACTTCCATCAAATTGAACTGTATATTTTCCAGCCATCTTCTGCTCATTAACCAATTCAGCTATTTCCCTTCCAAGTATATCATATACTTTTATCACAACCTTTTCATTATTAGGCAAAGAGTAATTTATAATAGTAGTAGGATTGAATGGATTGGGATAATTATTTGAAACTATTAAGTTTTCAGAAATTATCCCTAATGCTTCCTCCTTCTCAATTATCGCTGGGATACTATCAATTTCACCTTGAATGAGTTTAGCTTGCCAGGTTAATATATCATCTGGGTATTTCTTTTCTAATTCGTCAAAATATTTAATCCCATCCGAAGAATTTTTTAGCAATTCTATTTCAATATACCACAGAGAAAACAACGTATTTTTATTAATCGTTTTATCTTTTACAAAATTAGATTTTAGAACTATTAATTTATCTTTAGCTTTATCATAGTTTTTTTCATTTAGTAGTGAAAGATATTCTAGTTCTAATGTAGTTGCATATAGTTCATCACTACTTTTAAGATTGTATCTTATCTTATCATTAAGAAAGGTTATGAAATCTTTTCGTCCTAATAAATTATAACATTCTGCAATTTGAGATAAATAATATTTCTTCCCTTCAATGTTTTTTTCTTTATTATAATCATCTTCAAATAAATCAATTGCTTCTTGATATTTTCCTTCCATCATAATTTGAAGTGCTTTAGGATAATCGGTTTCGATGTTGATGGTACTTGAAGGAATTTTATTTTCTTTCGAAATTTCTTTTGAATCCGCCAAAGTTATTTTGGGCGAACCGGGTGGATAAGTAAACCAATGATTTGAACCAGGTGAATAAAATATTTGAGCTCCATTAGTTGCATTAAAATGACTTGAACTAGGAGGAAACTGTGACCACCAATTTGTATATGCCGATACAACAACAGGATTTGTTGCTTTTACAGCATAAGTACGAATTAAAAAGAAATCATTACCAGAAACAGTCGTATTACATTGGCCGTCAGCGTAAATTCCAATATTATTATCAACAAACCTATTAAGACCGGAACCTCCAGATCTATAGAATCTTGGGTTGACTATTATTAACCAGATAAAGACCGTAGCTATTGCTTATAATTTGGTTATCGTATATCCAGGGCGAGGACCCCAAACAAAATACACCTGCAAAACCACTATAATCTATATAATTTCCTAATAAATAAGGTGAAGAAAAACTACAATAAATTCCATGACTGGAATTATGATGAATAACATTATTAAGAATTTGCCTACTAGTTGTGCCAACATTATTTAACCATATACCTACGTTATTATAGGATATATTGCATCCATTAATGATTGGAAGATTATTATTACATACCACAGCATTATTTGCATGATAAATATTACATCCATTTAGTGAGCTATTTGAACTGCTATTAAAAATAATACCTCCCCAATTTGTTGTTCCAGCCCTATCAAATGTAGCATTAGTTGCGCTAAGTGTGCCATTTACTGTGAGTGATGAACTATTTTTAAAGGTTACCATGGTCCCTTCTGGAATTTGCAAAGTTATTCCAGGATTAACCGTAACATTACCTATTACATAAGCAATTGGACCCCACGTAGTAGGAGTAGAAATGGTTCCAGAAATAGGCAGTAGTCCTGATTCTTTGGCGAACCAATATAATAGTCCAGCGGTTGCCCTAATGGCCTGTGGTAATGTCTTATCACGTATATTAGTTTCTGTAACATCATAAAATGGTCCTTGTCCCATAGGATCGCCCAAAGTGTTTAAATTAATTGAGTTTAAATAAGATATTTCCTCAGTTAAAGGATTCCCACCTATGGTGTTGTTACCCACAGAGCAATATGGCCCAGTTGAACCAAAATGATTTGCTATTTGTTGTGTGGTGTACATTAAATAGTGAATAGGATTGGAGCTTAAATACGGGTTTAATAGACTGCCACAATTATTTGCGTTCCAAGCTGTCCAATGATTATTTTCGGATACCCATTTTTCGTAATCATCAAAATCAGGGTTGAACCCATGTTCATCACGTCGCGTATGTGCGGGTGTCGACATATCCTGTATTAAATGACACATTCTTCCTAGTATTTCCCAACTTAGCTTATCTTTAAATTCTTCAGTAATATATACATCACCAGACCACAATTCATAATTCCTTGTACTTTCATTGTACATTTGATAAGAACCTACATTTGCAGTAATCATCCTTCTATTTTTAAATAAATCAATAATACTATTATAAGAAAGTGAAACAGGATATGGTGTCCCGGGTATCAATTGTAACCATTGCCCATTAGGTTTTTGAACTCTTATATTGGGATAAATAGTTAAATATAAGGGATAGCCTCCATTAGCCAGACACATAATTTTACTATAAGCATTAGGATATGGTCCTATTCTTCCGGTAAAAATAGACCATGTTACATCAAAACTATTTTGGGTTAAATTACCTGCATCAGCATCCCAAAAATGGGTAATAGAAATTAGTGCACCATGATCGAGAGGATTTTGCATGAACTTATAATATCCAAATACTATATCTTCTTCATCTTCCCGCCATGCACCGGCTGTAAGAGTTCAATTTGTCCAGGGAGGACCAACTGGATCATTACTTAGATGGGAAAGAAATTGAGGAATATCCTCTCCAACATAATTTTTTAATAAATTATAACCCTCAATAGTTAAATATTGATGTACGTGTTGTGCGTGCGGATAAATTGAAATGGATAATATAACTAAAAATAAAATATTTTTCATAGTTGTAATCTCCTATTTTTATGATTTTATAAACCATCCTATAGTTAGATCAATTCCGATTATCCAACCGGACTTTTCTTTATTTCGAATAATACCTCCTGTTTTTAAACTTGGTAAAAAATAGAAACCTACATCAGTTTCCATCAAATATCCCAAAGAACCTTCAAGACAAAGACCGCTAAAGGAAAAAGGTCTCCTCTCAAATACTGGGCCTAAAGATGCACAATATGTAGTTTTAGATTCATTAGTTCTAAATCTCATTCCGATTGCGAAAACATGAATATCAATTGCCCCTGGTTGAAACATACTACTATACTGTAAATTAATTTCATTGAGCTGATTTATTAGAAATCCAGCTCCAATGTTTAACTTGAAAGGGGAAATTCCTATTCCAATAAATACATCCTCTTTATTTTTATTTATTTCTAATGATGGCTGAGAAGAACTAATAGAATCATGATTTTTACCTCCTTTATTCAACAAAAATGAATTTTTTTCAGAAAAAGTAAGTTCTCCATTTTGTGAAAAACAAATTGAATTGAAAACTATTAAAGCGAGAATGATTTTGACCGAATAAAGATTTTGTCGTATAATCATAAAACACCTTTCATTTTAATTCTATTAATAATAATGAGAGATAATTTCCCTTTCTATAAGATGCACTTTTAAGCTTCACCAATTTCTA
>CAWKCY010000010.1:0-10273 GCA_963848195.1 uncultured Ignavibacteriales bacterium
AAGTGTCACACCTACCTCAATTTTGTGATGCAATAGACATTAATTAAATTAGGGATCTACTTGACATTTTGCAACATATTATGCAAGTTTTCATTTATAATCCAGGGGCACTCTAAATAGGGCGCCAAATTATCCGACAACATTTACTGAATAGTTCATTGTGATTTTTTTGAATCTGTTAAAATCAGTGTTCTATTAAAAACTTATTCCGGTTATTAAATTCCGGTATCGAATCTTTCAACTTCACTTCATCAAAAATAACCGGAAATCTTTAGGTTATTCAATTTTCTCAAAAATAATTTAAAAAACATGAGAGCCAATCATCTCTTAAATCCTATTTTCAGGCAATGGATTGGAGTGCCTGAATAAAAGAAACAAGGAGCGCCACATGGATGAAAACCGTCTTGAATTCTTATTTGAGCTTTTACGACGTCCAATACCATGGGATCCAATACCCCCGTGGTTAAAATTGGATGATAAATTGCAGAAGCAATTTGCTCAGATGGAGATAAAATTCCATTTGAAGGAGCTGGAACTTCAGCAACAAAAATTGCAAGAAATTTCAAAAATTATGGATGTCAGATAACTTTTTAAAAGGCGGTTAATTAATTAACCGCCCTAAATTCAGATGAAAATAAAAATTAATATAACTACATGAATTTAAAACAGAATAATTCCGTAGATGTTATTCTAATTGGGTACGAAAATCAGGAAAATTTAGGTTTACGTTCAATTATGTCATATCTTCTCGCGCAAAAATATAAAGTAATACTAATTCCCTTTTTTCCGGATTTTGATGCAGAACTAATAAATGCCATAAGTGATTTACATCCGGCTGTTATCGGATTTTCAATTATTTTTCAATTTAGCCTGGAAGATTTCAGAAAACTTATGCACAAATTAAGGTTAAATGGCATTCAATCACATTTCACCGCTGGAGGACATTTCCCAAGTTTACGTCCAAAAGAGACACTGGAGTTAATCCCGGAATTAGATACTATAGTAAGATTTGAAGGAGAATTGACAATATCTGAATTATTTAAGTATTTAGAGGAACCGGATAAATGGATTAAAATAGATGGTTTGGCATTCCGTAAAAATTCAGATATTATCATTAATCCTGTGAGAAAGCTGATAGATAATTTAGACAGCTTACCTATAGTATATCGTAATAAGCCAAAGACACTGGGATTCGGAATTAAAATGGGTTCAATGTTAGCAAGTCGGGGATGTTTTTATAATTGTTCTTTTTGCAGTATTCGTCAATTCTATGGTTCTTCAGATGGAAAGCTGAGAAGAACGCGTTCACCCAAGGAAGTAGTTAAGGAATTGGTATCTTTATATAAAGAATACGATATAAGGTTTTTCAGTTTCCAGGATGATGATTTTGCTGCTCGTTCAGTACGGCAAAAAGCATGGATTGAAGAGTTTTTAACAGAAATAAATAAAGCCGATCTTTCAAATATCATACGCTGGAAGATATCCTGCAGGGTTGATGATATAGAAGAAAATGTATTACTGAGAATGATTGAACATGGACTAATGGCAATATATTTAGGTGTTGAATCAGGCAGCGAATCAGGATTAAGAGCATTAAATAAACATGTAAATGTTAAGCAAAATATAGAAGCAATCGATCTAATTGAACAAAACAAAATTGCTCTAGCAATTGGCTTCATGTTATTTGATCCTTCTTCAACAATGAAATCTGTTGAAGAAAATATATCTTTTCTGGAAAATATAGGGGAAAACGGATATTTCCCAATTAATTTTTGTAAAATGTTACCCTATGCCGGTACACCTATCGAAAAATCACTCATACACGACGGCAGATTAAAAGGCACTTTATCAAATCCTGATTATGATTTTCTAGACCCAACCCTAAACTGGTATGCTTTTCTAGTTCAAAGAATTTTTACGGTAAGAAATTTTCATTCTGAAGGATTGGCAGCAAGATTACAGCAAGTTGATTTTGAGAGTCAACTATATTCTTCTCTCAACAATGAAAAAAGTATTGACAGCTTGAAATCAGACATTAAGCTTCTGATAAAAAATTCAAATAAACTTGCAACCAGAACGCTCCGTAATTTATGGGATGAGGTAATATTACATGGCCCAAAGAAATTAATTCAGGAAGAGAATAAACTTTTAGAGATAGCAGATGTTGAATGGAGGGGTGAGATGCAATTCCAAATGGAACTTGATTATATTTTAAACCAACTTAAGATAGAACCACGTACGGCGCATGCCCTAAAGGATTTGAATCCTCAAGAGGAATATTGAGCGAGTGATTTTTCGGATTATAAACACGTCTTTACCTTGTTAAACTATCAATAATTCTTTAAATTTATAGTGCTTATGCGGAGCCTTAAATGAAGCTAACAAACAAAACAAAATTACCAATAAACATTATAGAAAATTTGAATTTATTAACGAATATATTAATCAAGAGGAATAAAAATGGAAAAAGAATTAGATCCAAAAAAATCTGTTTATGATGTAAATGATGAAAGTCAATGTCCGGTTACCGGGCATGCAAAACATAGTTCAGGAGGCGGCACGAAAAACCGTGACTGGTGGCCGAACCAGTTGAATTTAAATATACTCCGCCAAC
This sequence comes from uncultured Ignavibacteriales bacterium, assembly GCA_963848195.1. Taxonomy (GTDB): domain Bacteria; phylum Bacteroidota; class Ignavibacteria; order Ignavibacteriales; family Ignavibacteriaceae; genus CAVQBP01. The sequence continues at coordinate 2,615 of CAWKCY010000010.1, forward strand.
ACTCTCCCCTATCGAATCCTATGGGAGAGAAGTTCAACTACGCAGAGGAGTTCAAGACGCTCGACTTGAATGTCGTGAAAAAAGACATTTTTGAACTGATGACCAAATCTCAGGAATGGTGGCCGGCAGATTATGGTCATTATGGACCCTTCTTCATTCGTATGGCATGGCATAGTGCAGGTACTTACCGTATCTCTGACGGGCGAGGCGGCGGAGGTACAGGCTCGCAGCGATTTGCACCTTTAAACAGTTGGCCTGATAATGCTAATCTGGATAAGGCACGTTTGCTGCTCTGGCCGGTTAAACAGAAATACGGAAAGAAAATTTCATGGGCTGACTTGATAATCCTTGCGGGCAACTGTGCACTAGAATCAATGGGCTTTAAAACGTTTGGTTTTGGCGGCGGGCGTGAAGATATCTGGGAGTCTTTGGAAGATATATATTGGGGCTCAGAAGGAGAATGGTTAGGTGATAAGAGATATAGCGGTGAGCGCGATCTGGAGAATCCCCTTGCAGCAGTTCAAATGGGGTTAATCTATGTGAATCCGGAAGGTCCGAATGGAAATCCAGACCCGATTGCAGCAGCCATAGATATTCGCGAGACATTTCGACGTATGGCAATGAATGATGAAGAAACAGTCGCACTAATAGCCGGGGGGCATTCATTCGGAAAAACCCATGGTGCCGGCGAACCAGGTAAATATATTGGTAAAGAACCTGCAGGAGCGAGTATTGAAGAGCAGGGGCTTGGGTGGAAAAATACTTTCGGCAGCGGTAATGCAGATTATACGATTACCAGTGGTTTGGAAGGAGCATGGACCACAACACCGACTAAGTGGAGCAACAATTTCTTTGAGAACCTGTTTGGCTACGAATGGGAATTGACAAAGAGCCCGGCAGGAGCACATCAATGGAAACCTAAGGATGGTGCAGGTGAAGGTTTAGTGCCGGATGCGCATGACTCTTCAAAGAAACATGCGCCTTTTATGCTGACTACAGATCTCTCCTTAAGGTTTGATCCTGCTTACGAGAAAATATCAAGACGCTTCTATGAGCATCCGGATGAGTTTGCAGATGCATTTGCAAGAGCCTGGTTCAAATTAACGCACCGTGATATGGGTCCTCGTGCACGTTATTTGGGTCCGGAAGTACCGGAAGAAGATTTGATATGGCAAGATCCTATCCCGACTGTAACGCATAAGCTGATCGATAACCGGGATATCATCGAGCTGAAGAATAAAATACTTGCTTCGGGATTGACAGTATCCCAGCTAGTATCTACCGCATGGGCATCGGCATCAACATTTCGCGGGTCAGATAAAAGAGGTGGAGCGAATGGTGCACGCATACGGCTTGCACCGCAGAAAGATTGGAAGGTAAATAATCCGGCTCAATTAGATATAGTGCTAAAGACTCTTGAAGGTATCCAAAAAGGGTTCACTCAATCCGGCGGTACAATGGTTTCGCTTGCGGATTTGATCGTTCTAGGCGGATGCGCGGGTATCGAGAAGGCAGCCGAAAAAGCAGGTCATGAAATAACAGTATCTTTTACTCCGGGACGTGTGGATACATCACAAGAGTTAACAGATGTAGAAGCATTTGCCGTACTTGAACCGGATGCAGACGGTTTCCGTAATTATCTAAAGGCAAAGTACACTATATCGGCAGAAGAAATGCTTGTAGACCGTGCGCAACTATTAACGCTGACCGTAGCGGAAATGACAGTTCTTCTTGGAGGTATGCGTGTCCTTGATACAAATTTTGATCATTCGCTGCACGGGGTTTTTACAAATCGCCCCGGGACACTTACAAACGATTTCTTCGTTAACCTGCTTGATTTGGGCACAAAGTGGAAGGCAGCTTCAGAATCCGAAGATTTATTTGAGGGTCATGATCGAGTGTCCGGCGAGCTTAAATGGACCGGTACGCGAGTCGATCTCATCTTTGGTTCTAACTCTGAGCTTCGAGCTATAGCAGAAGTATATGCTTGCAGTGATTCTCAGCAGAAATTCTTGAAGGACTTTGCGGCAGCATGGAATAAGGTAATGAATTTAGATCGCTTTGACCTGTCTTAATTTCAGGCAGATCCAGCATTATTTATTATAGGAAGGTGGTTTGTAGCAAACCACCTTCTTTATTTTAAATTCTAAACTACAAAATACAAACTGCAAATAAATTATAATTTCAAAATTTGAAATTTCAAACACTCTAATTTAAGACTGCCATCTAATAAGGATTAGTTCCTTTTTCATCCTCTTGCTCGATTTACTTACTCTCATTTTTTACATAACATGATTTAGTATAATTATCCGGAAAGAGGTTTTACATGTACCAGATAAATAGCAAAGGAAATTGGATCGCTCTTAAAGAAAAGATCAGGTTGGCATATCCGATTATAACCGAGAAAGATTTGAAATTGAATCATGGTGATGAGTTTGATCTGCTGGCCAGGTTTCAAAAAATATTTTCAAAAACCAAGAGTGAAATTATTCTTATGATTGATAAACTCTAATAAATATTCTTCATTAGCAAAATTTATTAAAAGCGAGTTGTAAGAAATAATAGCTAATACAAAATATCATAATAAAAATTAAAGGACCAAAATGAGATATTTAATATTTTTCTTAGTAATAATATCTTTACCATTATTTGCACAAAATAAAAATGATGACAAAAAAGGGTTAGAGATTCAGGCCAAAGATTGGATGACCAAAATATCTTCTGATCCTGAATTGCGACTGTCGATGCTGACAATGATTCTGGATGAAACAAAAGGAAATAAGGAGGAAATGTCGAATCTGGGAAAAACAATATTGGATAACCCGGAAATGAATACCATATTGGCAGATATGATGCAAAGAAAAACTAATACTGATAATATGTCCATGCCTTCCCGTAACATGATGGGGGATAGTGTTAAGACAATGAAAATGTCAGGTTATCAATCGCTGCCTTACAAAAAATAATTTTATACCTTTTCATGATTTAGGCGAAAAGGAAAATGAAAAAGTATAAAGTAGTCAAAAATAAAAAAGACGGTCTTTTGTATCTCAGGAAAAGAATATTTATATTTTTTGGAAAATTACTCCAATCAATTAGAAATAGAGTAAGTTAATATATCATCCGATTTCGGAAAAGTTTCCGATTGCCTTTAGGAGATTAAATTATTTATGCTTATAAAAAATGATTCAACTTTTGGGTGAATAAGGTTTCCGCCGGTAAATTTATTTTAACTACATCTTTTAAGTAGATTCATTCTAATAAATATAGATTTTCGGAAGTACCGTAATTTATATTTGAAAGGAGCTATGAAAAAGGAAACAATTCCAAAACGGTCTCATGTTAAAAAAGAAAAAAATACCATTCAGGTATTACACTCTGATAATTCATTTTATATAGTCGGAATTGGCGCTTCGGCAGGAGGTTTAGACGCTCTTGAAAGATTTTTCAGAAATATGATTGAGAGTTCCGGCATGGCATTTATAGTTGTTTCGCATTTAGATCCGAATCATATAAGCATCATGCCTGAACTAATTCAAAAATCTACTTCCATGAAATTATTTCAAGCAGAAGATGGAATGGCAGTCAGATCTAATTGTGTGTATGTTGCACCGGCTAACCGGGATTTAGCAATACTACACGGTATAATCCAACTAATAGAGCCTATTGAGGCCCATGGATTCAGGCTTCCGATTGATTTTTTCTTCAAATCCCTTTCGGCAGATTTAGGCGAAAAAGCGATTTGTATTATTCTTTCAGGTATGGCTTCCGACGGTACAGCGGGGTTAAAGGCAGTAAAAAGTGAATTAGGAATGGTAATGGTTCAGGATCCAAAATCAGCAAGATTTGACGGAATGCCAAGCAGTGCAATCAAAACCGGTTTAGCTGATTACATCCTTCCACCTGAAGAAATGCCGGGGCAGCTTATTAAATATACCACTCAAAAAGTTAAAGGTATTTTATTAGATAGAGCAATTACTGATGATAAAATTCCCGATTCATTTCAAAAGATATTCATACTTCTCAGAACTTACACCGGTCACGACTTTTCTCTATACAAACAAAATACAATCTACCGGCGGGTAGAAAGAAGAATGAATATATCTCAACTGAATAATGTTCCAAATTATATCCGTCTACTTCAGGAAAACCCTGCAGAAATTAAAAACTTGTTTAAAGAACTTTTAATCGGGGTAACAAATTTTTTCAGAGATCCGGAATCTTTCGAAAATTTGAAAAAGATATTATTAGATTTAGTAAAAAGCAAACCGGATAACGGCCAGATAAGAATATGGGTCCCCGGTTGTTCTACCGGTGAAGAAGCATACTCGGTTGCGATTATATTACGGGAATGCATGGATGAAGCCAAGAAATATTTCAACGTACAAATATTTGCAACAGATATTGATAGTGATGCAATTGAAAAAGCCCGCATCGGAATATTTTCTGGAATTGAACCCGATGTTGGCAAAGAACGTTTGAACCGTTTCTTTACGTTTGAGGGAAATGTCTTTCAAATTCGAAAAGAAATTAGAGAAATGTTTATTTTTGCACCGCAAAGCATTATCAAAGATCCTCCATTTACCAAACTTGATGTAATCTGCTGTCGTAATCTTTTAATATATTTAAATACTAAACTGCAAAAAAAAATAATTCCACTGTTCCATTACAGCCTTTTGCCGAACGGAATACTTTTCCTTGGTTCATCTGAAACTATCGGGGAATTCGTTGACCTATTTTCTATTGTAGATAAAAAATGGAAGATTTACAAAAGAAGAGATTCCACATACTCAGCACAGCCTTATATAGACTTCCCGGTATCGCATTCAAAAGAAAAAACGTATGATACTATTATGAAAAAGGATAAATTAAAAAACATTGCCGGGTTAGCAGAAAAAGTTATCCTGCAAAGTTACTCTCCAAATTGTGTGATAATAACCAAAAATGGAGATATAGTTTATATTCATGGTAGAACCGGCAAATACCTTGAGCTTACTAACGGCGAAGCTAAGATGAACATTTTTGAAATGGCACGTGAAGGATTAAAACAAGAACTACCAGTATTGATTAGAAAAGTTTTATCAAGCAGGAAATCATTAACCGTCGAAGGTATAAAGGTAAAATCAAACAGCAAAGGTCAGTTAATAAATCTTACAATAAAACCGGTAAAAGAACCAGTGGAAATGCTGGGTTTCTTATTGCTGATTTTTGAAGAAGTAATTCCGCAAAAAAAAGTCCCGGTTTCTAAAAAAATCCGTTATGAAAAAAAATCGGAAATAATTATTAAAGAACTTGAACGGGAATTAAAATCTACCAAAGAAAATTTAAGATCAACCATTGAAGAATTGGAAACTTCCAACGAAGAACTAAAATCGACTAATGAAGAAATGCAATCAACCAATGAAGAGATGCAGAGTTCAAATGAAGAATTGGAAACTTCTAAAGAAGAATTGCAATCGCTAAACGAGGAATTGATTACTGTAAACACAGAGCTGCAAAATGCAAACGATGAATTATCAGTTATTAATAACAATATGAAAAACTTTCTGGACAGCACTGATATCCCTACCATATTTCTTGATAATAATTTATTTATTAAAAGTTTTACATCCAATGCGACTAAAGTTGTGAATTTAATTCCTTCCGATATTGGAAGACCAATAACCCACTTAGCTATGAATCTTAAATATGAAAACTTTATTGAAGATACAAAGGAAGTTTTAAGAACCCTTGTTTGTAAAGAGCTTGAGTTACAAGCCGACAATTGCATATGGTATCAAATGCGGATATTACCTTTCAGGACAATAAGTAATGTTATTGACGGGGTTGTGATTACATTTTTGAATATTAACAATTTAAAAACCGCTTACGAGGAAATAAATAAGCTGAACCAGGAAATTCAACTTGCACGTGAATATGCCGATAATATTATTGATACAGTGGGGGATTCACTTCTTATACTTGATAAAGATTTGAAAGTTCTTTCAGCTAACCGGTCTTTTTACAAAACTTTTAATACCATCAGCGAAAATATCGAGGGTAAGTTTATATACGAACTTGATAATAAAAAGTGGGATAAACCTCAATTGCGTGAGCTTCTAGAGCAAATAATTCCCAGGCGAAATCATTTTGAAGATTATGAGATTGAATACGATTTTACAAATGAAGGCTACAAAAAGTTATTATTGAATGCACGCCAGATATTACAAGGTGAAAAAGAAACCAAGCTCATTCTTCTTGCATTCCAATTTAAAAATTTAATATAAAAGGGATCATGGAATGGAAAAAACTGCACCAGTATCAAAAAAAGTGGTTAATAAAAAAGCAGGAAGAAAGATTATATCCAGAGCTAAAAATCCGATGGTTGATAAATTTGAAGATGTTCAGAAACTGGTGCATTTACTCCAGGTTCATCAAATTGAATTGGAACATCAAAACGAAGAACTTAGAATTACACAAAATGAACTCGAAGTTTCGCGAAATAAATATGTAAATCTCTTTGATTTTTCACCAACCCCATACTTTACTCTGGACGTGGAAGGTTTAATTAAAGAAGTTAATTTAAGCGCCAGTAAAATGCTTGGAATTGGTCGAAGCAAATTAATTGGTAGAAACTTAAATACATACGTACCGCTAAATGGAAAGGATGTTTTTAATTCTTTTATAAAAAAGATTTTTAGTTTGCGTGAAAAGCACTCTTGTGAATTAATGATAACGGACAAAGATAAAAATGTATTCCACGTTTTACTTGAAGGATTAGAGATAGAGAGCACATTAGAACCGGATCGAAAATGCCAGGTTGCCTTAATCGATTTGACGGAATATAAAAGGATTGAAGATTCACTAAAAGGAACTAATGCAGAACTTAAAATACTCAATGCTACCAAAGATAAATTTTTCTCAATTGTTGCACATGATTTAAGACTGCCTTTCCAGACTTTGCTAGGTTATTCTGAATTGCTTGCTACTGAAATTGAAACATTATCACAGGATGAAATAATATCATTTAGCAAAAGTTTAAATGATGATTTGAAAAATCTTTTCAGGCTTCTCGAAAATTTGCTCAATTGGTCAATGATGCAAAGAAACATGCTTGAGTTTAAACCGGTAAATCTTAATCTCTATGATTTGATAAACAAAATAATTGGAATATTGAGCAAGAGTGCTGCGGACAAAAATATTTTCTTATCCAATAATGTTGATGCTGGAACTTTTGTTCATGCAGATGTAGATATGCTTCGTTCAATTGTTCAGAATCTTATCATGAACGCAATCAAATTCACTCAAACAGGGGGTCGCATAATTATCTCAACTATTTTTAAAGAAGAATTTGTTGAAATCACTGTTCTGGATACCGGAATAGGAATCGAATTAGAAAGATCTTCTAAACTATTCAATTTTGGCTATATTTCTACAACTGACGGAACCGCCGGTGAGAAAGGAACCGGGCTTGGGTTACCCCTTTGTAAAGAGTTCATTGAAAGAAATGGAGGTAAAATTTGGGTAGAAAGTAAATTAGGCAAAGGATCGAAATTCACATTTACTTTACGCAGGACTATTTAATAAATAAAATTTGACCTGGAATATAAAATTTGAAGAAATTAAAAATAATTTCAGTAGAGTATAAAAGATCTGCAATCTTTCTAAATAATACATCTA
>CAWKCY010000011.1:0-219988 GCA_963848195.1 uncultured Ignavibacteriales bacterium
TTTTAGCCGAAACCTATGACTTAATGAAACGAGGCCTTGGCATGAACGATGACGAACTGCATGACATATTCAGTAAATGGAATAACACTGAAATAAACAGCTATTTAATGGAAATCACCAGCTATATTTTCTCCAAACAGGACGAGAAGACAGGTAAGTGGTTGATCGATGAGATCCTAGACGTCGCAAAACAGAAAGGCACCGGTATGTGGACTTCACAGAGTGCAATGGAACTGCAAGCGCCGATCCCGACCATAGACATTGCTGTTTCGATGCGGGACCTGTCAGTCTTTGTGAAAGAGCGTGAGCAAGCCATATTATTTATAAACACCGCAAACGAAAATTCTCCGGCGATAGCGACGTATTTCTCAAAAAACCTGCATGATGCACTGTATGCTGCTATACTTATTACATATGCACAAGGTATGGCGCTTTTAATTGCAGCTTCCACCAAATACGAGTACCACCTGGATCTAGAAACCATCGCAAGGATCTGGCGGGGCGGCTGCATCATCCGGTCAACAATGCTGGAAGATATCCGGGAGGCTTTTCGTGCAAGAAGCAATTTGTCGAATTTGCTGCTCGATCCCAACGTGTCGCTCAAAGTTATGAATCATAAGGAAGCTTTGCGCAAGGTAGTATGCAAAGCGGGTAGGTTAAAGGAGTACCTGTACCGGGGCGGACGGCTTCATTAAGTTATTTCGATGCCTACTGCAGTGTCTGGCTGCCGGCAAATCTCATCCAGGCCCAGTGCGACGATTTCGGAGCGCACACCTATGAACGTAATGACTCCAAGGGTACTTTTCATACGAACTGGGAGCAGACGAATTAGAGGTTTCGGAAAGATGAACCCAATAAACAAACCAAAAAACGTAATGAAATCAGCATGATCGACTTATTCTTCATGGGCAAAAGTTCCTTGAAATTACTGCAATTTCCCAGATTCAAAGACAGGCGCTTAATGGCTTATTATTAGGGCACCATGTACATGAAGCTTTGTTGAATGACTATGGTATAGTATATCCTGATTTTAAAGTTCAGGAAATTATAGATAATCAGTTCATCGGTGCAAATCGAAGGAACTTACTTGTAAAGGATAATAAAATAATGGTTGGATTTACGCCCAGACGAATAAATTCCATTTCAATAAAGGATAGACAAAATAAAACAGTAAAAGATGTAATGTTCCTGTTACAAGACATTAATAAAATAAATCCCAATGAACCACTATTAGATGCATTAAAGGTTAGAGACGAAAATGATGCAAGCAAGGTCCCTGTCATGGAAAATGGAAATTGCATTGGAATATTTAATCACGATAGTATACTCAATTTATATTTGAACTGCATAAAGTGGATCATGAAAGTGCTTGTCAGTTGTAAGTTCAGGTTAAAGGTATAAGTAGAATAATTTATTCTAAAAAAAAAAAAGAACAGCTTTGGATAGATCAAAAAAAATTATTAGTCTACTCGCCTTGATTAGGTAAAGCTGAACAAAATCTATTTCGATAAATATTATCCACGCCCCTTCCAAATGATGCCTTATTGAATAAACGATATGAATATAACTGCAAAAAGTCGTCTTGATGGCACAAAGGTTAGATACCAGACAATTAGTTTTTTTCAACTTTTGCTGCTTACTTGATATCAGTATTCTTAATATGTATATCTCTTTGCGGGAAAGGTATTTCGATGTTGTTCTCTCTGAATTTTTTGAATATTTCAAAATAAAGTTTGCTTTTCAGGATTTCCGGTGTGGTTATATAACTGTTTGTCCAGATTTCCAGGCTAAAATCAAGGGAACTGTTACCAAATTCATTAAAAAATACATCCGGTTTCGGGTTTTTTAAAATACCTTCTTCCTTTTCAGCAACTTCCAGTAAAATTTGCTTTACCTTTTCAGGATCTTCTTTATAAGCAACACCTACCGGAATATTGAATCTCACATTCCTATCGTTGTAGCTCCAGTTAATAACCTTTGATGATATAAAATCAGAGTTAGGTACGATCACAGAAATCTTATCGTTTGTTACAACCACTGTTGCTCTCATAGAAATGCTCACAACATCACCAAACACGTCTCCCACCTGTATCCTATCCCCAACTTTTATCGGTCTTTCAAAAAGAATAATTATCCCGCTAACAAAATTGTTTGTGACATTCTGCAAACCGAAGCCAATACCAATACCAAGAGCGCCGAGAAGAATTGTAATTGCACTCAGGTCAATTCCAACGGTCTGAATCACAATTACAAGTCCGAGTAAAAGAACACCGTAACGAATAATTGTACCACAGCAAGCCGAACACCAAGCTCTATCTTGCTTTCGGAAAGGACTTTATAAACCATCCATTTTTTGAGCTTTGCAGTAATAAAGAAAAGAAGCCATGCAAGGATAATAAAATACAGAATAGTCCAGATTGTTATTGAACTATTACCAATATCAAAAATATGAACGCTGAATAAATCTTTTACATCATTAAAATATTTTTGTATTTGCTTAAAAAATTCTTTCATTTAAATATAATATTGGAATTTTATTCTTTCACTTATTTTAATTTAGCGGAATGATTTGTTAAAAAAATATTCATAAACATAGCTAATCATCAATTAAAGCACAAAGGGAAAGCAAGAAGCAGGAAAAACATTCAAAAGGTATAACTTAATCCTTTTTTCAATCCGTATGCAGCATACAACAAACATAAGATCCAGCTTAAGCGATTTTTCTCCATCGTCGATCAGCAAATGTAAGTGCCCATTTTATCCAAAAGATGTAGTTCCTTTTCCATCCCTTTGCTCGATTGAATTAAGAAAGTTCTATTCATACTTTGATAAAGTCTAAGATTGTTTTTTTGCATATATCTGGAAGTCATAGTTGGAAGCACTTTAAAAGAAAATTTAATCAGGTTAATATTCATAATAATAATTTTAATAATAACAGTTCATAAAGAAGAGGATCCTATGAAAGCATTAGTATATCACGGGCCTGGCAAACGTAATTGGGAGGAAAAGCCAAAACCTAAAATTAAAAACCCTGCCGATGCAATTATCAGAATAACAAAAACAACGATATGCGGAACCGATCTTCATATCATGAAAGGAGATGTTCCTGAAGTGATTGATGGACTCATTCTTGGACACGAGGGAGTTGGAGTTGTAGAAGAAGTCGGACCGGGTGTTTCGAATTTTAAAGTTGGTAATAAAGTTCTGATTTCTTGTATTACCTCCTGCGGAATTTGTGAGGCGTGCAGGAAAGGAATGTATTCGCATTGCGAAACCGGAGGTTGGATTCTTGGTCATTTGATTGATGGAACACAAGCAGAATATGTTAGAATACCTCATGCCGATACCAGTCTTCATTTTATACCGGCCGGCACGGATGAAGAAGCTATTGTAATGCTTAGTGATATTTTGCCAACTGGATTTGAATGCGGAGTTCTTAAGGGACAAATAAAACCGGGTGATACGATTGCAATTGTTGGTGCAGGACCAATTGGACTTGCGACCCTGTTGACATCACAATTCTATTCTCCCTCCGAGATTATTATGGTTGATTTAGATGAGAACAGATTGAACACTTCTAAAAAATTTGGGGCAACTAAGCTTGTCAGTAAAAATGCTGTTGAGGAGATAATGAAATTGACAAATGGAAAGGGGGTTGATGTTGCTATCGAAGCCGTGGGTGTATCTGCTACGTTTGATATCTGTCAATCAATAATCGCAGCAGGCGGACATATAGCAAACGTAGGTGTACATGGGAAAAGTGTTGAACTGCATCTTGAGAAGCTATGGTCAAGCAACATAACCATTACAACCCGTCTAGTTGATACAGTAACCACACCAATGCTGCTAAAAACAGTTCAATCAGGAAAACTACAACCAGGAAAGTTAATCACCCATCGGTTTGCCCTGAATGAGATAATGAAAGCATACGATACTTTTGGAAATGCTGCAAAAGAAAAAGCTCTCAAAGTTATATTAATAAATTAAGCCTGAGAAGTAAAATGATAGTGCAAAGATAATTGGAAAATTTAAAGAGAGGATTAGAACAAATAGTTCTCTCACCCGAAAGGTGTAGTTCCTTTTTCATCCCTTTGCCGGATTGAAATATTATTTTTCAATTTTTAAATTTTTTCATGAAAAAAATTAGACTACTATTAATCAAGACAACAGGCTACTCCACGATGGAATTATTTCAATGCTTAAAAAGCAGCAAGATATTAGAATAGTTTCGGCATTGGGAAACAATAAGAATACTATTAAAAAGATCGGGGAGCTAAAACCGGATATAATTCTTTTAGACCTTGGTTTACGCAACAGGAATAGTTTGACTGTAGTAGAAGTTGTAAAAAAAGACTTCCCTGATGCGAAAGTGATTGTTATGGATCTCGCCCCAGTACTTGGAGATATAAATTTATTTGTTAAAGCAGGTGCATCAGGTTTTATATTGAAAGATGCATCGCCTGATGATTTTCTTGAAACTATTCGTACCGTTGCAGAAGGTACAAACATATTCCCAACTAATTTAACCGATTCTCTTTTTTCCGAATAGTAGATCGAGCACTTAAAAGGAGGTAAGATAAAATTAAAAGAAGCGGTTCGTATGACAAAGCGGGAACGGGAGGTTATTGGATTAATTGGAAGCGGTCTGAGTAATAAAGAAATCGGACGAAAGCTGCGTGTTTCAAATTTTACCATCAAAAGTCATATTCATAATATAATGCAAAAGCTTGCACTGCATACACGTTTGGAAGTTGCAAACTACTCATACTCAGCCGGAACTCTAAAAAAGGTTATCAAGGATATTTCAAGAGGTTAAATTCACCTAAACTTTCTACACACCTCTCCCATGTCCGTTATTATCCTTCATTTCAAATAGCAATTGATCCACTTTCCGAAAACTTATTGCAACGTAGAAAGACTGCTTGTATAATAATCCATATAATCCATCGGAAGCATAAATAACGGATACCTATTATGATTCAGCCTGAATTTAAAATGTTCTATAAATGAATTATTCTCAATATCAATCCCCAAAAATTTCGGTTTAATAAAATCAAAACTGATTAAAGGAGGTTCTGGATATTGTACAAGATTGTATTCTTTTCCGTTTAAGCCTGCTTTATCCTCTGCAATATTTATAGCTTCGGTTAGTCCGCCTAAAACATCTACTAATTTGTTATTCAATCCATCAGTACCGGACCATATCCTCCCCTGTCCTATTGAATCTACATAACTATATGAAAGATTCCTTCCATTAGAGACCTTACTGACAAAATCTTTATAAAAATCCTTAATAATTTTTTCAGCTTTACCCTTTTCATCAGAATTCAAATCCCTATTAGGCAAATCAATTCCGGTAAAAGGAATAGCCATCCCGAAAGGTAAATCGGCATACTTTCCATGTTTTACATAGTCGGTTGAAACTCCTAATGACTCTTTTAATCCCTTATTATAATACCATCCGCTTATTACCCCGATTGAACCGGTAATAGTATTTGGTGCTGCCACAATTTTATCACCATACATTGAAATCCAGTAGCCTCCGGATCCTGCTACATAACCCTGTGAAACAATAACCGGTTTTTTCTCTTTGCATTTTTTTAATGCTTCCGCAACTACATCCGAAGCCATACCGTCTCCACCGGGAGAATCCACCCTAAAAACAAGAGCTTTTATATTATCATCATTGGCAATCGCTTTTATATCTTTCGAAAGGCTGCGTGCTTTAATCCCTTCATCCATAGCACAAACACCTATAGCATAAACAACAGCTATCTCAGGCTTCCTCCCCCAGTAATTATCACCCGGTAAATTGAATTCAGCAAGCGAAGGAGATGATACCATTCCTTTATTTTCCCCTTCAAGTTTTTTAATAACCTCCTCAACTTTATCCCACCTTCCGAGAGTATCTACCAGATGATTTTCCAGCGCCGTCTGAGCTGTAAACAGCGCAATGCTGTCTACCAGCATATCAAATTTCTCTTTAGAAATATTTCTTGCAGCACATATTTCATTTTTTGCCAGAGAATAATTATCATCAATATATTTTTTCCACTGAATACTATCTGCCTCGCTCATATTATCTCTTGAAAAAGTTTCAACAGCAGATTTATATTTGAAATATCTTAGCTCCGTAAATCCCACTCCGATTTTTTCCAGTGTTCCTTTATAATACTGTCTCCCAAAAAGAAAACCCTGCATGGCAATCTCCCCCAGTGGATCCATAACAATTTTATCTGCTGCGGTTGCAAACTGATATCCGCTCATATCAATTACATCTATAAAAATTACCACATGCTTACCTGTTTTCTTAAAATCAAGCAGCTTTTCTCTTAATTCCCATAGCATTTCTTTATTTATCTTCATTCCGCTTGTATTTATCGCAATACCTGCAATATTATTATCATTTTTAGCCGCATCAATTTGTTTTATAAGTTCAAGCAGAGTGTTTGAATTATCAAAGAACTTGTACCGCTGGTATTTTGTATCTCCCAATAAATCTATTTTAGTATAATTTGCTTTGTTGAAAAGTCCATGGAAAATATTCCTATCATAACCCCCTATTCTTATCCCATAAATATCGCTAGAACTTCCATTATGTATATCTACATGTTCTGCTGAAAATCCCGCTCTGCCGAAACTGAACTGCCACCCGATATTAAAAGATTTATCTTCAAAATATCTTCCAATAATCCTTACCCCGGGCAAAGGTTCAAGTGCTGCTCCCACACTCCAGTTTACTGCTTTATTAGGCAGATTTTTCTGAACAACATAATCCCCGAATAAAGAAATTATTTCATTCCCTAAAGGTCTAACTGCTACATCGACCGCACCTTCGCTGTATTGATCGGTAGAAATATTTCCCATTAATCCCACAGATAAGTATCTTAAAGGTCTATATAGAGTTCCTAAAGTAAAAATATCGGGACTATCAAAATAATCCAGATCCCCTGATGACCAGCCGTATCCAAAACCAACAGAAAAAGTGGGTGAACCTACAGCCGCTGATACTTTGAAATCCGTTACAGAGTATATAGATTCAGAATTATGAACGGCACTAAATCCGAAATGAGGAACTCCGGTAAATAACCCCCAGTTTTTGAAATTACCTCCACCTGCATTAGACCATAAAAACAACATATCAAACTGATCAAGATTATTAAGTACAGCAGGATTATCATACCCGTATAATCCAAATTTCATAGCACCTGGAGAAGTTAATCCGAATTTATTTTGTTTATAGTAAAAAGAATGATCCTGTGCCTGGGAAGCAATTATCATGAAAGAAAAAAGAAATAAAAACATTTGATAAATTTTCATCGCTTTCTCCCTATATTGATCTCCATCTAAATCCTATTTTCAAAAAAATTAAATAGTACTGAATTAAAAATCCATTACAATTAAATGTTTTAACTATTGACTTCTGACCTCTGATTTCCCGTCTTTTGACTTCTGACTTTTAGCCTTTGACCACACTATCTCCTTGCTCCACATATCCCCCTCTCACCACTTTCGCAAACAGACCTTCCCGGGGCATAATACAATCACCTGTAATTGTTTTTATTGAACATGAAGTATGACATTCTTTTCCTATTTGTGTAATTTCCAGAATAACTTCATTATTAAGAATTAATTCATCACCAATATTAAGCTTTCAGGTTTTATTCCGCGCATAATAATATTCTCAGCAAAAGCACCCTGTGCAAGAGATGGGATTATCTCTTTCATCCTGTCTATACTTTCACCTGCTAACAAAGATACCTGCCTGTGCCATTTACCGGCATGAACATCCCCTTCAATTCCCCAATCTTCGATGAATCTCGAATTCAGTATCGGTTTTTTAACAATACCTTTTTTCTTACTTATACATATTGCTTCAATATATCCCATTTACCACCTGTTTGGAAATAAAAATATTTCAACCAATGCATCTTTCTCAATAGTCTGACCCTCTTCCACAATAATATAACCATCGGCACCGGATATTGATGTAATCATATATGAATCCTGCCGATTTAGAACTTCAAATTTCAGTGCATTATCTTCATTTACTAATTTTACTCTCAAAAACTGTGCTCTATCCTTCTTATTCACAATTTGTAGTGAGGAAAGAGTATATATTCTTTTATATAATAATTCAGAGCAATTCATTCTATAAATGACTTGAGCAGCGTAATGGAAAAAACAAATGTATGCAGAAACTGGGTTGCCGGGTAAACCAAAGAGTAATTTAGTCCTTTTATTTCCCTGTTTCACAGCAAAGAATAGTGGTTTTCCGGGCTTTTGCTTTACCCTCCAGAACATTTCCTTAAATCCGCATTCCTTAGCAGCATTCTTAACATAATCATGCTCACCCACTGAAACTCCTCCCGTAAATAGAATTATATCCGAGATTTCTTCCGCTCTTTCAAGTATTTCTATTGTTGAAGTTAAATCATCCTCAACAATGGCAGATAAGATCGGATTACCTCCGCATTCTTTAACAGCCGTGGAAATCATAACACCATTTGAATCAAATATTTTATCCTCTTCAATTTCCTGATCACCATAAGTTTAGTTCGGTTCCGGTCATAATAATTGATACCTGCGGACTTTTATATACTTTTACTTTCGACTTCCCGATTGAGGCAAGTAAACCAAGCTGTGCCGAACTTAAATTAGTATCCTTTTGAATCAGCAGCTCGTCTGCTTTATATTCTTCTCCTGTAAACCTGATATTCTGGAATTTCTCAGCATGATTTTTTATCCTGATTTCATTTCCCGTTTTTTCAATATCTTCAATAGGAATTACTACATCAGTTCCTTCGGGAACTCTTGCACCTGTACTTATAGCTACGGCATCGCCATTAGTAACTTCATTCTTATAAGAAACTCCTGCTTTGCTTTCTCCTGATATTCTCAATGATTTTTTATCTTGACCCTCAGCAGATAGGTTTTGATAATCTTTCCATTTAATTGCGTAACCATCCATTGTACTGTTATTAAATCTTGGGGATGGGAATGGTGAGTAAATATCTTCAGCTAATCTTTTACCATGAGCATTTATAAGTTCAAGTTCCTCAAATTCAGAAGAAGGAATATTTTCCAGAACAATATTTAAAGCATCTTGAATTGTAATCATTTTATTTTTCTTTTTTTAATTTTTCCCAAAAAAGTTAAATAGTCAAACACACATCAATCATCCATTCTTTCAATCATTCATCCATCCAACCATTCATCCTCCATTCCCACATTACTCCATTATTCCATTCATCCATTCCTCCTCATGTCCCCCTCCCTGCATCATTGAATATGCATGAAGCAATCCTGGAAATAAAGCATTGAAGACTTTCTAAAGCTCCCCGTGAGCTTCCTGGAAGAGTTATAATAATTGAACTCCCCCGGGTTCCCGCAACTTCTCTTGAAAGCATTGCATAAGGGGTCCTGTCTTTTCCATATTTTCTGATAGCTTCTGCAATGCCTGGAACCTGTTTCTCAATCACTTCAGAAGAAGCTTCCGGCGTTAAATCTTTTGGTCCTAATCCGGTGCCTCCTGTAGTTAAAATTAACTCTATCTTTTCTTTATCCGCCAGTTCTTTAAGTCTTAGTTTTATCTTCTCCTTATCATCCGGCAAAACTTCATAAAATTCTACAGCAATAGAATTATTCTCTAAAAACTCTTTTATAATTTTCCCCGATTTATCTTCTCTTTCTTTATTAAACGTAGAATCAGATATAACAATAACTGCTGCTTTTATATTTAGGTATTCGTCTATAAAATTACTCTTCCCTCCCCTTTTTTCAACAACCTTAATATCAGTGATTAGCAGATTATTCGTAAGGGGTTTAAGCATATCATACATATTTAATAATGAAGCAGAAACAGCAGTAATCGCTTCCATTTCCACACCTGTTTTCCAGACAGCTTTTACTTCAGAAATTACTTTTATTTTATTTTCAAATAATTCATGTGAAATAGATATCCAGTCAACCGGAATAGCGTGACAAAAAGTAATTATTTCACTTGTTTTTTTAGCAGCACTTATCCCGGCAGCACGTGAAATTTCAAGTACATCCCCTTTGGGTACAGTTTTGTCTTTTATCCTCTCAATAATCTCTCTATCGGTTGTAATCCATCCTTCAGCTTTAGCATACCTGAGAGTATCAAATTTCTGACTTACATCAATCATTCTTAAACTCTTTTAACAGTAAAACATTTTTATTTACTAAATACCTGTATCCAAACTCAAAAATAATACCTGCTGCCAATGCAATAGATAAATTTTTCGTTGCAAATGAAATAATTCCCACCAGGATAGCTGTAATTAATTGAATATTATCTTTAACTTTTTTAACAAGAATTGACATCCTGTAGCTGTCGAAGAGCAGCATAGCTGCTAAAAGCGGTACGGGAATAAAAAAAAGAAATGATGCAAAACCTGCCAGAGAGAGCAGTATTAAAACAGAGCCGGTAATGATTGTAGCCTTCCCGGTTTTAGCACCGAACTGTGCATGTGCAGCCATGCCCCCTGCCCCATGACATATAGGGAAACCTCCTACTAAACCTATTATTGTATCACTTAAACCAATTGAGAACCCCAGCTTTGAAGCAGAAACTTTTTCCGCTTTATTATTCCAGAGTGTATGGCAAATATCATTTGCAGCATAAACTGCATTTCCAAGAGTTAGCGGAAGCTGTGGAATAATTAAAAAGATAAGTGCGTCAAGGAGAATTGAAAAATCAGGAATTGTAAAAGATATTAAACTCTTACCGCTATTGTTAATTCCCGGAGAATAACCTAATAAATTAAAGAATATAACACTCAAGAATATTAATATTAATGCAATAGGGATTTTTTTCTTAAATTGAAATATTGAAATAATCGCAGTTGCAGCTATTAATAACAGAATACTGATTGATAATGATGAACCGGTAAAGTTTAACAATATCCCCTTTTCAACAACCAGTTGAATTGCTTTCTGTGCCAGTATTAAACCTATTCCAAGCTGTACACCCCTAACAAGTCCGGGAGTAAAAACCCTTTGAAGAAAATTAATCAATCCGGTTATTGATAAAATCAGGAGTAAAATTCCATAAAAGAAAGCTGTAATGGAAAGCATTTCCATCGAAAATCCTTTAGCAATTGCAATAACCGCCATCGCTTTTAAAGGCTGAACTGCAACAGGTACTTTGAAGTACCAGCCTGTAAAAACATAAACTATTCCCCACAATAAGAATAATCTCTCGGGAGGAAAACCATTTACTATAACCAAAGCAAAAGCCAGCGGAAGCAAAGTTCCCAGATCCCCCACAGCACCTGAAAACTCATGAAGGCTTAACTTATTTACATAAATATTGTCATTCTGAACGGAACGGAGTGGAGTGAAGAATCTCACTGCTTTAATTTTGCGAAATTTTAATATACTTCCCATACCATTTATCATAGAAATTTTATTTTACGTAACTTCACTAATAATTAGAAATCTCGGTGCAAAATTCATCCGCCAATTATTGCCATTGAATTTTTTATGGAAAGCCTTGAAGCATTCTCTGATTCAAAACCATTATTAAATTTTTCATTTATATTATTTATAATAGCTTCTTTTATATCAGTATTTGAATAATTTGTTCTAAGCATATCCCGCAGATTTAAAGAGCTATTATCATAAAGACAGGTCTTTAATATGCCTGTAGGAGTTATTCTAATTCTATTGCATGAACTACAGAAACTTCTTGAATAGCTTCCGATTATTCCAATCTTTCCTTTGAAACCGGGAATTGAGAATAAATCTGCAGTTGAATTATTACAAGGCAAATTGACCATTCCCGTATATGCTTCCTGAAGAATATTCAATATTTCTCTTGCACTTATAAATTTTATAGAATTGCTTTTCCCGTTAAAAGGCATTTGTTCAATAAACCGAACTTCGATGCTCTTATCTTTCGCAATTGCAGCTATAGCGGTCAACTCATCAGTATTGAAATCTTTAATAACAACAGTATTAATCTTAACCGGTATTTCGAGCCGGAACATTTCATTTAATGATGTCAAAATATCTTTTAAAAAATCTCTTTTCGAAATCAATTTGAATTTTTCTTCATTTAGAGTATCCAGACTTAAGTTAATCCCCTTTATCCCAATCTTCTTTAATTCTGATAAATAAGGAAAAGTTAAAACACCATTAGTAGTAATGTAAATGGAAAGGGCAGTATATGATTTTGCAATAGATTCCAAAAAATCTATAAATCCTTTTCTAACAAATGGTTCTCCCCCTGTAAAACGTACTTTATTTATTCCCAGTTCACAAAATATTTTTATTAATTTAAGTGCTTCTTCATAAGTAAGAATTTCTTTATGGGAAACACTTGGTATACCTTCATCAGGCATACAATACAAGCAGCGCAAATTGCACCGGTCAGTTACGGAAAAGCGTAAATAATTAATTATCCTGCCGAAATTATCTTTTAGAGATAGGTCTGGATTTCCCGCTAAACACATTATCTATTCCCGTTAAAATTGATACCCCTCATACTTTAGAAAAACTATTTCTAATTATTCGCATATTTTATATATATTAAAATAATAAATATTTTCAATAATTATATGAAAAAAATAATGCAGGTCAATAGTATCCAAAATAATTTTGAAACAAAAATAAATTTAGAATAACATAAATTTTCGAATTAGAGCGGTTTTCCAAAAAGTAAAATCCCTTTAGAAGAGTTGCCATTTAACAAAATTTTGAACACCGAAGGTGTGATATTATTGTAGAAAATAAAAAGAAGGATTATTCAAAACCCCGAAGGGGTGAAATAAATAATAAAAATTCCTCATTCCCTTTATATTTTATCTGGGTCCTTAAGAATGACGGAAAATAGAAAGAAGATCACATAAATATATAGAGTCCCGTTGGGGACGAAATATTTATAGAAAGAAGATCACAAAGGTAAATTATGAAACATATAATTTTAGGTGCCGGCGGTGCAATAAGTAAAGTATTAGCTGAAGAATTACTAGCCGATAATCAAAAAATAAAGTTAGCTTCACGCACTATAAAAACAATTCAAGGAATAGAATCTGTAAAAACCGACCTGTTAAGCTTCGATGAAGTAAATAATGTAGTTGAAGAATTTTCAACAGTATACCTTGTTGCAGGCTTAAAATACGATATAAAGGTCTGGCAGGAACAATGGCCTAAAATAATGCGGAATACAGTGGAAGTATGCGGAGCAAAAAATGCCAGGCTGATATTTTTTGATAACGTATACGCTTATGGTAAAGTAAATGGAACTATGACGGAAGAAACTCCATTAAACCCATCAAGTAAAAAGGGAGAAGTAAGAGCAAAGCTGGTTGATTATTTAAATACTGAAATTAAGAATAAAAATGTAACGGCACTAATTGCCAGAGCTGCTGATTTTTATGGTCCCTATACGGAAAACGTAAGTGCAATTTCAATAGGAATTCTGAACAAATTAACGAGTTCGAAAAAAGCTCAATGGTTTTGTAATGCAAAAGTAAAACATTCCTTTACAAACACCGGTGATTGCGGAAAAGCCCTGTATCTGTTATCTCAAAGTGAATCAAATTATAATCAAACATGGCATATGCCCACTGCAAGTCCTCCGCTTACCGGCGAAGAAATTATTAAGATTGCTGCACAAAAGTTAAACAAAAAAGCAAATTACACTGTTCTTAAAAAATGGATGTTCAGTGTTTTAGGCACATTCAATACCTTACTAAAAGAACTCAATGAAATGATGTATCAGTACGAATATGATTACATATTTGACTCCTCAAAATTTAATAATCATTTCAACTTCACTCCTACCCCATATGATCAAGGAATAGAAGAATCAATCAAGAACTTTAAAAAGACTTAGCATCCTCATGCAATATTCCAAAATTCCATCTATCAAATGACAATCGAATGACTACAAATGCAACCGAATGACTATTGAATGACCATTGAATGACAAGAGAATGTCATTTGAAATTTAACCTGCGGTTCACCATGCGTAGGCTTCCGGAGCCTGATTACCCGGTCCTGGCCAAATCTCATCTAATTTCTTTAATGTTTCTTCAGAAAGCTTAATATCTATTGATGCACTATTTTCTTCCAACTGTTCCATGGTTCGCGGTCCCACAATGGGAGAGGTAATATCTTTATTATGAAGCACCCATGCTAAAGCAATTTTGGAAGGCTCTTCTCCCAGTTCCTTGCAAAGCTTTTCATAAGACTCTATTTGAGGCCGCAGCTTCTGTACTGATTTTTGTAATGGTTCTCTGCTTCTTCTGCCTGATTTAGGATTATCAAGAATTCCGCAAAGCAATCCGCCTGCCAGAGGACTCCATGGAATTATACCTACCCCCATTGCCCTGCAAGCCGGAATAACTTCAAGTTCAATGTGCCTGTTTCTAAGACTGTAAATGCTTTGTTCTGAAACTAAACCAAGAAAATTTCTCTCTTTAGCTTTATAATTAGCCTCAACAATATTCCATGCTGCAAAGTTGCTGCTTCCGATATAAATTACCTTCCCTTCTCTGACAAGCTGTTCCATTGCCTGCCATAATTCTTCCCATGGTGTATTTCTATCTATGTGATGCATCTGGTAAAGATCAATATGATCAGTTTTTAACCTTTTCAAACTATCTTCACATGCTTTGCGAATATTGTAAGCCGATAACTTTTGATCATTTACACCTTCACCCATTTTCCCATGAACCTTTGTTGCAAGAACGATACTTTCTCTTCTGTTGTTTCCCCGCGCAATCCAGTTCCCTATTATATTTTCCGTCAGTCCTACTCCTTTATCCCATCCATAGACATTTGCGGTATCAAAAAAATTGATTCCAAGTTCTAGAGCTTTATCCATAATTTTAAAACTATCCTGTTCTGATGTATAGGTACCAAAATTCATTGTCCCTAGGCAAATTTTACTTACTTTTAATCCTGTCCTTCCTAAATAAGTATACTCCATTATTTCTCCTTAAGTTTTCTTTGAATTTAATTTTCTATCCTGTAAAAATAATAAATCCCCGGCTAAAGGTTTTTGTGATTGGACAAAAACTTATAATAAAATCCATAATGTATAATATTGATTAATGATATCTGAATTTTAGAAGTGTAACAGATATTAAACTCTTTGATTATTATAACATAAAATGCCTAAAATTATATCATTTTATTGATTTTTATAAGAGAAAGAGCTACAATTGTATAAAGCATTCCTAAGAACAATATAAAAGATACTTTCCTAGACATATTGTTTTATCCTGTAGAGTGTTTATTTCTTTAGTATCCTTAAAAATTTTTCTGACCTTAACTATGATAAGTTATTATGCCGGAAAATTAAGATGATAAATCAAATAGTATCGCACTATAAGATTATTGAAGAACTCGGAGCTGGAGGAATGGGAGTTATCTATAAAGCCGAAGATCTTAAACTTCACCGTAATGTTGCATTAAAATTTTTACCTTTCGAACTTACCACCGATGAGGAAGCAAAAAACAGGTTTATTATTGAAGCACGTTCAGCCTCATCTCTTCAGCATCATAATGTATGCACAATTCATGATATTGATGAAACCACAGATGGCAGAATGTTCATCTGTATGGATTATTATGAAGGAGAAACGCTTAAAGAAAAAATTTCCAGAGGTCCGCTTGCAGTAAATGAGACTTTGGATATTATAATACAGATAGCTGAAGGACTTAAAAAAACACATGAGAACGGGATAATTCATAGAGATATAAAACCTGCAAATATTCTTATAACTAAAGACGGCATTGTTAAGATTTTAGATTTCGGCATAGCTAAGCTACGCGGTCATTCTTACGCAACGAATATCGGGAAAGTTTTAGGTACAATTTTATACATGTCGCCTGAACAAACAAGAGGGGATCAGGTAGATCAAAGGACAGATATTTGGTCGCTCGGAGTTTTATTATATGAGATGATTACCGGCACTCCTCCTTTTAATGGCGACTATGATCAAGTTATTATCTATTCTATTCTTAATATAGAACCCAATGAAATTAATACAAAAAATAATCCCGATCTGGAAAGATTGGTACCAATAATAAAAAAATGTCTCCGGAAAGACCCTGAAAATCGTTATCAGAATATTGAAGTATTTGAGACCGATCTAATTGAAGTTCAACAGGATATTAGCTTTCCGGAATTAATGAGTAAAAGGGAAAAACAGTTCTATACAAAAAAAAGAATTATAGTTGCAACAGTTCTTATATTAACTATTTTAGTAGTGCTGACAATCTGGTTAACTAGAGCAAAACCCCTTTTACCTTTAAGCAAATCCGAATATGTTCTGGTAGCAGACTTTATAAATAATACTACTGAAAAAGACCTGGACAATTCACTTTCATTTGCGATGAAAGTTTCCCTCAATCAATCTTCTCTATTCAATATATTTCCCGATGAGCGTATAATCAGTGCTTTAAAGAGAATGGAGAAACCTTATAACGAAAAATTAACTGAAAAAGTTGCTCTGGAAGTAGCCAAACGGGAAGGGGTACGTGTTTTAATCGATGGTGAGATTTATAAATTAGATAAAAAATATATCCTTACAAGTAAAATTATAGATGCAGTTAATGGTGAACCGGTATCGCTTATTAGAAAGGAAGCATCTGTTATAGACGATGTACTTCCGATGATGGATCAATTATGTGAAGAATTGAGAAGTAGCCTCGGTGAGTCGCTTAAGGAAATCGGTAAATATAAAGTACCTTTGGAGAAGGCAACAACTCAATCACTGGATGCTCTTGAAGTATATTCAGAAGGAGATATTGCAGAAGGTGACGGCAATTATGAAAGATCAACTGCTTTAAAAGAAAAAGCTTATTCTATAGATACATTATTTACATTAGCAATTAACGATTTATCTTATATTTATAGAAAATTGGGAAATGACAGCCTTGCATTATACTATCACAAAAAAATAATCCCTCTCTTATCACGCGTTACTGACAGAGAACGGTTGTATATATTATCGATGTACTATGGACCAACTTTTGAATTTGATATTCCAAAAGCTCTTCAGTATATCGGTCAATATGTATCACTTTATCCAAATGATCCTTTAGGTTATGCACTGCTCGGATGGGTGTCAATAGATACCGGAGATATAGAAACGGTAATTGAAGCAGGAAATAAATCAATAGCAATTGATACTATATATGCAGGTACCGTATATAACAATATTGGCTATGCTCTTGCACAGGACGGCCGTTCGGCAGAAGCTTTACAATATTTTCTAAAAAGTAAAGAAATCAGACCCAATTATAGTGCTATTGACACATATATTGCCCAGTTATTTTTGCTCGAAGGGAAATATGATTCTGCTGAATATTCTATGAAGTCACTACTTCTCAAAACCGAATCAATTGCAAAGGTTATTACATATACTCAACTTATTTCATTATATTATTTTGAAGGAAGACTTAATGAAGCAAGAAGTTTATGCAATGAAGCAATAGATTTCAGCCGCAAATCGAATTTGATAGGTAATGAGTCCTACTTTCATTATATGAGCGGCGAGATTGCCGCCGACCAGCAGAACTTTTTACTTTATAAACATGAAATGGAAAGGGCATCTGAATTGAGCCGCTCTCCTTTTTTTGAAATTCCATTAATCGGGGTAAGCTATGCAAGACATGGAATGAAAAGCAATGCGGCAAACATATTAAAGAAACTTTTAAAATTTAAAAGTTATGATCCGTATTTCATTAAATTCAGTGGCTATTTTCAACATTTAATCAAAGGAGAAATTCTCTTATATAATAATCAATACAAAAAAAGCACCGATGAGTTTTTATCAGTTGAGAAAATACAAAATGCCGATCCCTATTTTCTTATTGCACAAAGAGGAATAGCGGAATGTTACATTAAACAAAAAGATGCAAACGCAATGAATATTCTCAATTCTCTCCTTACAAAAAAATGTGAATCCGTTATGGGCGAATTGCGGGCTTCATATTCTACCGGATTCTGGACAAGATATTTATGGCCCGAGGTACTTCTGGAACTTGGTAAACTCTGTATCGAACAACATAAAAATGATGAAGCAAAATATCATCTTGAAGAATGTCTTAAATGCTGGAAAAATTCCGATAAAGGATTTAAGCCCGCAGAAGAGGCATCAAATCTTTTAGCCAAAGTTCAATAAGATGATATAAAATAAACTAAAATAAAAAGGAGGATATATGTCATCAAAATTCGGTGCTTTCATATTCTTTATTCTTTTAGTTGCCTTTTTTGCTTTTTCAGGCAGCTCAAAGTTAGAGTCGGATAAATATAGTTTTAACATTAATCCGGGTGATACTCTCGGAGTTCTTGTTTCACATAATTTTTTAATTATTTCAAAACCGACTAATTCATCTAATAAATGTTTCCAGCACATAATAATAAAGACTACCAAACCGGATAGTTCAATGGGGCCATTATATCCTTCTACAATTGTTTTACATAGTTTATCAAGGCCTCCCGATACGCCATCTGTTGCAAACATATACTGCATAAATTGTAAATAATAATATTAGGGATGGTAGTTATAATTAAATCTTAAATTACTATCCCATAATGAAATAAATTAGAAGAAATTCACATTCAATAAAGTTAACTCCGGAGGAGTGACATATTATTAAAAGAAATTCTCATTCTATAAGTTAACTCCGGAGGAGTGGCATATTATTAAAAGAAATTCTCATTCTATAAGTTAACTCCGGAGGAGTGGCATATTATTAAAAGAAATTCTCGTTCTATAAAGTTAACTCCGGAGGAGTGACATATTATTAAAAGAAATTCAATAAAGTTAAAATCAGAGGACTTTGAATTATTTATGAGATAGATGTAATTTGATTTTTAAAAAATCTATTATAAATTGTGATTGATTTTTAACGGGGTTATATACAGCCAAGTCCAAATATCGGGTAGAGTCTTCGTACCGAGGCGTCAGGACTTGCCGTTAAGGCAGTAATTCTGTTTAACAGAAGCGCCCTGAACTCATTGCTGATATAACCCCATTTTTTATATTTAAATTAAATTATTTTATCTCATCTTATCATCTCTCCTTTTTGTGTGTTTAAGCCATTTAAGTTAATCCATTTAATTTTAAGACGAATTTCGGATTGTAAATTTCTAATCGGTAAGTTTGAAGCGTTATGATATTCTTTGGAATGAAGGTAAATTTAGAAAACCTCCGATGTTTTTGGAAACATCGGAGGTTAAGATTTAGTCTAAAATTATTTTTTCATTATTTGAATTCTTAAAATTTCACCGTACCCTGGAATTGGAGGACCAAATCCTTTATTGGAAACATACAATACATCGTCCGGTCCAATAGTTATCCCTGTCGCAAAAGTTAAATTATCCACAAGGACTTCTTTTTTCCCGGTGGGGAAAATTTTAATTATTTTTCCTGTATTGGGAGTCGGAGGACCATCAGCAGTAGTTGCTTCTAATACATATAAATTTGAATTCTTATCGAAAACAACACCAAGGATAGTAGAAAATCCTGAAGCCCAGATTTGAGGCCAGCCATCTTTAGTCACTTTATAAATATTTGAGCTGCCTGAAACAACCGGGAAAGTGTTAAGATTTCCAACATAAAAATTATTATGAAAAGCTACAACAGTCGGTACAATGTGCCCATAAATAGCACTGAAATCAAGTATTCTGCTAACATCTCCATTAAGTGTAATCTTTACCAGCTCCCCATGATTAGCCTCCATGGCAAAGAAATTACCGTCAACCGTTATAAGGCTATACCAGCTTCCATCCGGTTCAAAATCATCCTCTTCCGGATGTGCTACTGGGTTATTTGCTTGATAATTACTTAAATCTGCCACAATAGACCATGTTTTATTTGCATTTACTTTTATAAGAGATGCGGGATAATCAGAGTGACCATGCGAACAGCCTCCCCCCATTAACAAAGCATATAGATTATTATTCATGAAAGCTATATCATTCACTCCAATTCGATCCCCTAATGCATTCTGTGCAGATGGAAGACTATCCACAACAACAGTAACAATTCCCGAGGAGTTTATCTTTAATATTCTTGCCGTGTATCCTCCCAAATAAGGCCCCACTGGTGGTATTACCTGATCACATTGACCTTGAGTTGAATTATCTCCGCCTAAGCCTGCCTCTCCAACATAAAGATAACCATCAGGACCAAACTTCAAACCGCGCGGTGCATTAAGACCGGTTACAAATGTTGTAACTATTGCAGTATCCTTTTGTCCATTCAGTGTATGGAAAAGATCAACAGGAAAAGGAATATCTTTACATGACTGAAAGAGGATTACTAAAACCACTGCTATTAGTAATAACAGTTTTTTCATGGAAACCTCCAATAAAAGTTATTAAAAAAAATATGTGAAATGAATTGGGATATTAAAAAGATGGAAATGAGGGTTCTTTTTAATTGTTTGAATATAATTAAAAAAATTTATCTGTCAAATGATTATTGACATTGGGTTCTGATTTTATTGAGCCGGATAAATATGCATCACCTGACCGCCGCCCTTTGCCATATTAACTGGAATAGTACCTTTATTATTAAATATTAATTATCTCTTTTATGATATGGTTTGGATTGGTATTGTCATCCGCTGCATCACTATAATTTTCTACCGTATACTCCCCTTCCGGTAAAAAACTAAAACTAAGATTAACTTCCCTCTTTTTATTATTTGTAATAGTACCTATAAACCAATCGTTATTCTTTCTCCGGGCAATGCTCACCCATTCTCCTACTTCTGCACCTATGACTTTTGTTTGATCCCAATTGGTTGGGATCTCCTTTATAAACTCAAATCCAGGCTGATCTTTATAAGCCTCGGGATAATCGCATACCATCTGAAGGTAATTTAAAAGTACTACATACATTGCAAGCATATGACACCTGGTTCCTACCACAAGCGGTCTTGTATACTGAGGTTTATATTTTGATATAGGTACTGCTCTAAAGCCTCCGAGATGATAATCAGTTGAACCGGCGAGACCCCTTGTAAAAGGAATATTTATATCATCATCGGGAGTTATAATATTGTCCCATTTATCATTTTCATAGTTTAATGTACCTTCCCTGGTGAATTCATTCGGATAAGTTCTGCTTAACCCGGTATTTTTATAAGCGCCATGGAATTGTATATGCAAATGGTGCTTAGCGGCTTCCTGCAATATTCTAATCTGGATATTTACCATCTCCTGATCATCCCTATCGAGAAAGTCAACCATCATTCCTTTAATTCCCCATTTTTCAAATTGGGTAAACGCTTCCTCCAATTCCGGATATAATACTTTCCAGTGAACCCAGACTCTTATCCCTACATTTTTAGTTTTTGCATAATCACAAATTTCTTTCATATCTAACCCTGTAATTGGTTTTGTGACATCTGAATGAGGACCCGGTGCATAGCTTTCACCATCATTTACATACCATGCAATGCCTCCATATCCTATTACAGTATGATATTTGATATTATTTTCGGAACAGAAATCTATATAATATTTTTCGAAATCAAAGTTTATTCCGGGTGCAAAAGTAGTATCTGGCGATACATCTCCATTCCACCAATGGAAATCGGTTTTACCCGGTTCAATCCAGGATACATCTTGAATTTTACATGGTTCATTTAAGCTGGTCAATATATTTGATTCGATGAGTGTACCTGCATTATCACTTATTAAAAGAACACGCCAGGGTGTTTGATGAGGAAGATTTGCTTTCACTTTTATTAAAGTCTGTTTAGGCAATGCAGACAACTGACTTTTTAGAATGCCGTTGTGTTTTACAAGATACATTCCGGCATAATCTACCAGTTCAGCTTCCGTAATTCCCATATACACTGGTCCCGGGAATTGTATAAGTGCAGGCATATCCATCAGTGTGTCGTTTTTTATCTGATTGAATGCAAGAGTAGTATATCTTCCTTCATGAGAAGTTGTAAAGTTAGGTAAAAGCAAAGCAGTAATAGACGGATTACCTGCCAGATTAAATGTTGTATTTTCGTCCGTTAAAGTATATGATTTCCAGTTACCTTGCTCCGGAAATTCATAACGAAATGCAAGTCCGTCATTAAACGCCCGTATAACAAGATTTACTATTCTATTCTTATTTCCATTCTCTTTTAATGGTATCATTACTTCTTTATAAAAATCATGAACCTTTTTATTCTTACCCACAACTAATGAATAATCATCCTGACCATCTCTATATACCGGATTTCCCGCTTTGTATTGACTTCCAAAAAATTTCTCATTCAAAAATGACAGATTGAGTATTGAGTAATTAATAAGAATTTTCCCTTTATAGGAAACCTGATATTCCGGAATATTATTGAAAGTTTTGAACTTAAAACTAATATTTTTATCAGGAGAGGCAAGTTTAATATCATTCTGTGGAAATGATGAAAAATGAAATGATATCATTAAATAAAGCAGCATTATTTTTATAGGAATCATATTAGTTTGAAATCTATGTAAAAATTAACTGGATCTGAAGAGCAGATTAATGTTAGTTACATAACCGATGTTATGCAATTATGTTTAAGATTAATTGTTCAAAACTTCCATAGTTTCCGATCCTATTCACATCAGTTTCACATACGCTTCACATACGCTCCACATACGCTCCACATACGCTCCACATACGCTTTAAATATAAGATAAAGTGAATTTTCAAAGAATGTCTATCTCAAATATTAAAATACTTTATCGGGCGTAAGCTGAGATTTTTCCCTTTGAAAAATTGCCCGACGCCATACGAGAATTAAAATCGGGAAAGACTACAGAAAAAGTGGTGATGAATTGTAAATAATTGGATGTGGGCAATAGGTGCTAGATTGTGAGTAATAGATAGAATTATTTATAGTTATAGTCCCCTAATTTTATTAAATTTATTTAATAATTATTTGAAAATATTACTAAATAATTATTAAAGGAGAAAAAAAATGTTTCACAATTGGTTTTGGGGAGGAGGCCTCTGGTTCGGATGGGTTTTCTGGGTGGCTATCATTGCACTGATTATTTACCTGGTCGTTAATCAGGGGAATAAAAACCGGCAGGTGCATCTGCCGCCGTCTTTTCCGCATCAGGATAGTCCCATTGACATTTTAAAAAGAAGATATGCAAAAGGTGAGATTACTAAAGAACAATTTGACCAAATGAAGAAAGATCTCGAATAGTTTATTCTTCTAAATACCGGCAGAACTGAAATTTTCAGATTTAAATTCATATTCGATGATTTTCTGAATAGTAGTTTTATCAACTAAATTAGGTATTGATTCAGCATTATTAAAAATTTTATATTTATTTATTAACTCTTTTTGAAAATTAAATTTTTGCTGAATAATACAACTATCGTTATATATCTCATATTTTCCGTCCCATCCAAAATATGTCTTTGACATCTAATTTCTCCTTATTTTTTTTATTAGAATTTAATGTAAATATATGGAAATGAGATATTTTGAAAGTTAAGAGAGTATTAAAATTACGTTAAATTTATGTGAAGATGTTCAAAAATATAATAATATTCATATAATCTTTAAAGCTCCTAGGATAAATAAGTTCAAGAAACCGGTTTTGGTTAAAAGCATCAAATTAATTGGATTCTTAAAATTTGAAAAGTTGATATGTTTTATTCTGGAACAATTATTGATAAAAATAGTACATCCTTTTAATTTTAATTAAAAATTTCAATATTTTTTAATATATTTGTAAAATTGACAGAGAAAAAGTTAAAAAAACTATGCCGAATGAAGAATTAAACGAACGAGAAAAAAACATTCTCAGATATATTATTCAGCAATTTATTCTGACTGCCTCTCCGGTCGGCTCCCGGAATATAACCAGACATTATAATATAGGTATTTCTGCAGCTACAGTAAGGAATATTATGTCTGATCTGGAAGAATCCGGCTTTATTAATCATCCACATACTTCTGCAGGAAGAGTCCCAACAGATAAAGGATACCGGTTTTATGTAGATACTCTTATTGATATCCAAAAGCTTAGAAATTCTGAAAAAGGATTTATTAATAAAGAATTAGAAACAAATATGCTCGAGACAGATGAGCTTTTAAAGCTTACTTCAATTCTTCTAAGTAGCATTACAAAACAACTCGCATGTGTTTCTTATCCGAAGCTTGAATCCGGAATTTTAGAAAAACTCCAAATTATCAGTTTGTCTTCAACCCGAATTTTAGTTGTTCTCAGTATAAAAGCCGGGTTAGTTAAAACAATTACCCTGGAGTTAACCTCACAGATTAATCCTTCTCAAATTGAATCCGTTCAGAGGTTGTTAAGTGAAAGATTAAGCGGACTCACTCTTAAAGAAATAAGAGCTTCTTTTACTGAAAGAATGAAAGATATTGAAGATGACCATCAGCCGATAATAAGATTATTTATTGATTCAATGGATAAAATATTTAATGATGTTAGAAAAACCGATAATCTGGTTATTACTGGTGCAAAAAATGTGATTAAACAACCGGAATTTGAAAATCCTGACAGCTTTCAAAGTGTGATTGAATTGATAGAAGATAAGGATATTATTGTTCACATTTTGGATAAATATAATAAAACCGATAACCAGGTGTTTATCTCTATTGGATCGGAGAACGAAGATAAAAAACTGGATGATTACAGCCTTGTAACAAAAGAGTACCAGCTTGGAGACGTCTCAGGAACCCTCGGGGTCATTGGACCGAAGAGAATGGAATATCCGAAAATAATTGCTATTGTTGATTACATGGCAAAAATGTTGACAGAGATTTTAAAATGAACTTAAAATAAGGAGTAACTTATGAAAAGAAACAAGAATGATGAAAAAAATAATAAAGAGGAACAAAATAATGCAAATCAGGAAGATTATATAAACGATATGAATAAAATTGAAGATGAAAATGATTTAAATAAGGAATTGGATAAAGATTTATTGGAAAAAGAAGAAGAGATACTTGTAAAAGTCGGACAGCTTGAAAATGAGATTGCAGATCTAAAAGATAAATTATTAAGGAAAGCAGCTGAATTCGAAAATTATAAAAGAAGAACAGAAAATGATCAGATAAATCTTTTGAAATATTCTGCCGAATCTTTTATTGTTAAGCTGCTCCCTGTTGTAGATGATTTTGAAAGATCTATTGAACATATGGAGTCGGCTAAAGATATAGAATCTATTAAAAAAGGGATTCTATTAATATATGATAAACTTATGAAAATACTCTCTGAACAAGGAGTGAAAAAGATTGATGCAGTAGGAAATCCATTTAATGTTGAGTTCCATGAAGCTCTTATGCAAAGAAAATCGCAAGGTGTTAAACCTCATACTGTCCTTGATGAAATAGAGAAAGGCTATTTTTATAAAGATAAAGTAATTCGTCATTCAAAAGTAATAGTCAGTGAAGATTATGCTGAAGATTCAAGTTCACATTCAGAAAAAAATATAGATAATTCAATTAAATAAATAAGGTTATATGGCAAAAAGAGATTATTATGAAGTTCTTGGGGTAGATAGAAGTGCTACTAAAGATGATTTTAAAAAAGCATACCGGAAACTAGCTATGCAGTATCACCCGGATCGAAATCCGGATGATAAAAGCGCAGAAGAAAAATTTAAGGAAGCTGCTGAAGCCTATGAAATATTAAGTGATGATGATAAAAAAGCTAGATATGACAGGTTTGGCCATGAAGGTGTTAGGGGCAGCGGTTATGGTTCGCAAGGATTTTC
Organism: uncultured Ignavibacteriales bacterium; assembly: GCA_963848195.1. Lineage (GTDB taxonomy): Bacteria > Bacteroidota > Ignavibacteria > Ignavibacteriales > Ignavibacteriaceae > CAVQBP01. The sequence goes on from CAWKCY010000011.1 coordinate 25,743, forward strand.
TGATATCAATGATATTTTTTCGCACTTTTCCGATATTTTCGGAGGAGGCTCTTCTATATTTGACGATTTTTTTGGCGGAGGTCAGAGAAGAAGCAGAGCAAGAGGAGGTCACGGAATACCTGGCTCCGATTTAAAAATTACCTTAAAACTTTCTCTTGAAGAAATAGCAGAAGGTGCTTCAAAGAAAATAAAAATTAGAAAGCAGATAAAATGCGATGAATGTAATGGCTCCGGTGCTGAAGCAGGAACATCTACAAAATCTTGTCCGGTTTGTCAGGGAACTGGAGAAGTAAAAACAATTTCCCGATCAGTTTTCGGACAGTTTGTTAACATAACCACCTGCAACAACTGCAACGGTGAAGGATCTGTTATTGATTCACCATGTAAAAAATGTTTTGGTGAAGGAAGAATTCAGGATGAAAAATTTTTGACTATTAACGTTCCTCCTGGTGTGCATGACGGCAGTTATATGACGTTAAGAAGCGAAGGTAATATTGGTAAAAGAGGAGGACCCTCCGGCGATGTGATTGTTATCTTTCAAGAAATACCACATGAATACTTTATGCGGGAAGGAGACGATGTAGTTTATGATCTTCAAATTAATTTTCCGGATGCAGCATTAGGAGCTGAAGTTGAAGTTCCAACATTAAACGGAAAAGCTATATTGAAAATAGATCCCGGAACGCAGCCCGGCAAATTACTTAAGATGAGGGATAAGGGAATAAGGCACCTTAATCATTCGGGTTCCGGCGATCAGATTGTACGAATAAATCTGGCTGTACCTAAAAAATTAAATTCTAAAGAAAAGGAACTTTTAAAGGAACTTTCCGATATGCCTAATTTTAAAGACGGAAGTGAATCAGGGAAAAAGTTTTTCAGCAAGTTCGGATTATAATATTAAATAGAAGCGTTTCTTTGTACTAAGATTTCAGAAAGCAAGCAACTTAACGCTTATACTCTATATTTTTTTTAATGCTTAAAAAATTTTCAAAGAAATTAGGGTTTACAGAAACAGAAATTAAGGTCGTTTTATTTCTTATTATTATTTTTATAATTGGCTTTGGTGTAAAATATTTTGTATTTCAAAAAGAAAATGAAAAATTACAAGTATTTGATTATACTAAACAGGACAGCCTGTTTGAACTCTCAAAAATTCAGGATAGTTCAAGTAGTAATAAAGAAATAGCTGATAAGGTTGTTGACTATAAGCAGGAAGTTTTAGATTTTAACGAAATAAATTTTAAAAAAAGAAAAAAGACGTACCCCCAGAAAAAAGTCTTAACTTAAATACAGCTTCAATAGAGGATTTAATAAAACTTCCCGGAATAGGAAAGGTTACTGCGGGGAACATTATTAGATTTCGGGATAAAATCAGTAAATTTGGGAAACTTGAAGAAATTCTTAAAGTAAAAGGAATTGGAACTTCAAAATTCAATAAAATCAAAAAGTATTTATATATTGAATAAATAAAAACAAATTTTTTTAGCTCCGGAGGAAAAATGAACAAACGCGAACCCTGGTACATTAATGTTGGTTTATACATTGTAATTATAATACTTGCACTTGTATTAATTAAAGTTGCAATCATTGATCCCAAAAATGCTGTTGAAATACAAGAACATTATAAAAGTGAATCTCATCTTAGGATGAAAAACATAAAAGAAGCTGAGATTCTCTGGCAGCAAAAGTTTGGTAAATTTACTGGAAATTTAGATAGTTTAATTACTTTTATTAAAACCAGTCCAATGGTTGATAGTGTTATGAATGCATATGATTCATTATCTAGAAGACCGTCAAATCCATTTGTTCCTTTGACATCTGGTAACTTTACACCCGACAGTCTTTATTTTTCCACTGTTACCCACCAAAAATATTTTTTAGAAGTTGATACATCATTATCTGCCGATACTGTCATTAATCAGAGCTGGAAAAATAACTCGTATTGATTCTGTAACAACAATGGGAAATTTATATTACCTTGAAGATCCCGATGGATACGGGTCAATTGGAAGTAAAACTGATGAAGCTTTAAAAAATACTGCATCATGGGAGTAACTACAAAAATATGGCTGTATTTGAAAATCATGCCGGTCTCACTATTACAAATTCAAAACTGCAGTTAGTTGAAATTGTAAGAAAGAATGACCGGTTTGAACTGGATAATTTGGATGAAGCTTATTTTAATGAAACTTTGAATTTTAACACTGATAAGGTGACAAAAATAAGTTCATTGATTCAAGCGGCTATAAACGAATTATTACTTAAAAAAACCTTAACTGCCAAACATATTTCTTTTACCCTCCCATTTGAACTATTATATTCGATGCAAATTCCCTATGAATCGACACTTCTTCATAATGATCTAATAGAAGAATTCAGATGGGAATTTTCACTACTTTACCCTTTTTTAAATGTAAGGGATCTTGTGATTCAATTTTTAGAAATAGATAAGAACGAATATTCTAATGTAAATACTGCATTGATTCTGGCTGCTCAGAGGAAATATTTAAAGATGCTCAATGAAATTTGCCTCAATAATAAATTTAAGCTTAAGTTTGTAGATAATATACATATTGCATCGGAGAAATCTTTATCTATCAATAACAATTTTAATGATAAAAATCTCACACTAAGTATTTATTTTAATAGTAAAAATTTATCTGTTTTGTTTGCACTACATGGGAAATTAATTTATTATAAATTAATTCCTATAAATAGTGTAAGGGAAATATCAGATCATTTAAAAAATGAATTAAACTATAACAATGTTCTTAAAATAAATCCGGGAGTTATAGATTGCGCATTTATTAGCGGTGATGAAATAACTCCTCAAATTGTTGATAGTTTGAGTGAAGATTCAGGTATTAAGTTTACCCAGTTTAATCCGTTCGACCGGATAATACCAAACAATAATCTTTTTAATAATAACTTTTATAAAACTAAGTTTAACATGTTCTCCCCTTCTGCCGGAATTGCATATCGGTTAACTTAATTCTTTCCTCTTAATAACAGTTTTTTTTATGATGAGAATTATATCTGGGAAATTTAAGGGAAGATTAATTAAAGTTCCTCAATCAAAAGAAATAAGACCTACAACTGACAGAGTCCGTGAGACTTTATTTAATATATTAAATAATAAAATAAATTTTGAAGGAATTAAAATCCTTGATCTTTATTCCGGTTCAGGAGCTCTAGGATTGGAATGTTTAAGCCGTGGAGCAAATGAAATCCATTTTGTAGAAAATAATTTATTCATTTATAAAAATCTAATAAAAAATATATCTTCTCTTGGGGCAGATTCTCAATCTTCTGTTTTCAAAATGGAAGCATTAAAATATTCTTATCAGAAGAATAAGGTACACTACGATCTCATTCTTGCAGATCCTCCCTTTTTTAAAGATGATATTTATGAAGTTGTTAAAAATTTAATCCTAAATAATTTCATAAATGAAAATGGTTTTATAGTAATAGAACGTTCTATTCAAACAAAGGGAAAAGATATTTTGAATTTGAATGTTGAACCTTTCAAAATAATCGGAGATGCTTGCTTATATGAAATCCGTTGAAAAACAGTAATTATTGAATAAAAATGTGGTAAAACTGTAATTACTTTCCTAAATTAACGCTTATTATTTTTTCATTAAATAGCCGTTGGCTAGAAATTAAGTGAGGTAGTCTAATGTTCAAAAAGCACCCCAAAGGGCTATATGTTCTCTTTTTTACTGAGATGTGGGAGCGTTTCGGTTATTATTTAATGGTAGGAATTTTACTCCTTTATTTAACGAATACAACAACCGGCGGCAAAGGTTTTGATGTTAGAACTGCTGCGGATATTGTCGGCTCTTTTATCGCACTTGTATACCTAACTCCTTTCATTGGCGGGTTAATTGCAGATCGTTATTGGGGTTATATTAAGTCTATATATATCGGCGGCAGCTTGATGGCAGCTGGTTATTTCGGATTAGCTTTTCCAGGTGATACTGCACTATTCATCTCACTCGGCTTAATCATTATTGGGAATGGATTTTTTAAACCCAATATTAGTACAATTCTCGGAATTATTTATAATAAAGATGAACTTAAACCATTAAAGGATAATGCATATAATATTTTTTATATGGGTATAAATATAGGTGCCCTTATATGTAATTTTGTTGCAGCATATTTAAGAAATAAGTATGGCTGGGGGTATGCTTTTTCCGCTGCCGGTGTAGGCCTTGTAATTGCCTTAATTTGGCTATCAACCGGGTTAAAGCACGTAAAATATGCGGATGTTAGAAAACCAATGGAAAAAGAAGATATGCCTATGATGAAAATTTTTTTGTATGTCTTTCTTCCGGCTATCGTTTTTGCTATTATCGGTTGGATAATTCCAAATAATCTATTCGGTTCGAACTCAAATGACGCATTTATATTTGCCTGTGTTCCGGTTATTGCTTTTTATGTTTCTTTATGGCTTAGGGCTGGGGGAGATGATAAAAGGAGCATCGGCGCATTACTTTTTATCTTTACAATTTCAATTATTTTTTGGACAATCTACAATCAAAATGCAACAGGTTTGACAATCTGGGCAGAGAATTATACCAATCGTGAAATTGCTCCTATCCTGGAAAAACCGGCACAAGCTGTAAATATGCTGCAAAGTGTAGATACAAAACCACGCTTGGTTCCGGAAGTTGATAAATATTTACGGATTGTAAAGGACAGTACCGGAGAGCCAGTAATGGTTGAAGGTCCTTATCCGTATTTTAATAATTTACCAAAATCTCAATGGCCGCAGCAGGGTAAGAATATAAAGTTAGTTAATGCCGAACTATTTCAATCTATTAATCCGTTTTTCATTATAGTTTTAACTCCTTTATTAGTCGGATTTTTTAGCTGGTTAGCAAAACGTAATAAAGAACCCTCGACCGCTTCTAAATTTGGATATGCATTATTTATATCCGGTTTATCCTCATTGGTAATGGTATTTGCAATTATGTCTGTTCCTTCTGTATACACACATAAAACCGCCGCTATTTGGCTTTTCGTTACTTACGGTGTTTTTACCGTAAGTGAATTATTCCTTAGCCCGATCGGATTATCATTAGTTTCTAAACTTGCCCCTGCAAGAACCACTGCTTTAATGATGGGAGGTTGGTTTCTATCAACTTCATTAGGAGGAAAAGCTGCAGGGATACTTGCAAGTTATTGGGATACTTTCACTGAAAAATCAATCTTCTTCCTATTGTTGACTGTAGCGGCTTTTATTGGCGGAATTTTTATATTTTTAAGAATAAAATCTCTTGATTCAATTGTGAAAGCCAGAACCGGTTCTACTACTTAAAATTTGTATTTATGAATGAATAGGGTTGGATTCTTTATTCAACCCTTTTTTTGTGCCCGGTTTTAACATAACTTTTAAAACATGTATAAGAACTATTTTTTTCTAAACAGACTTATTGTTGAAATAAATTCTATTTTAAATAATTCTATCCTGTTATCTGCATTTTCTCAGGAAAAGGACAAACTCGTACTGGAAATTAAAAATGATGGAGGAATAATATTTTTAGAAATCTCAGTAAATCCCGGATTTCCGTATATAAATTTCAAAGATTCTTATCATAGAGCAAAAAAAAATACAGTCGACTTTTTTGAGGAGTTTCTCCCTTTAAAATTATTGTATTTGGAAATTGCAGCTGAAGATAGAATTCTGAAAATAAAGTCAGAATCGAACTCGATTTATTTTGCAATACGAGGGAAATACACCAATGTTCATTTTCATTCAAACAATAATAATTTTAGCAGCTTTAAGGCTCCCCCTAATGATTTCGACCGGTATGAATTTATTAAAGAAATGGAATCTGTTATTTTTATAAATAAATTGAATACCCTTCAATTTCAACTTACTGATATCTATGATACCTGGAAAGAATTGAAAACAAAATATCCTATTGTCGGAAATGATATTATTTCTGAAGTAAAATCACGGATATATAGAGAAAACAAAGAGGAAATAGCTGAACAACTTTCAAAAGTTGTCAATGAAATCTTTTATGAGAAGCCAACCCTTTTTGTGGATTGGAAATCATTGCAGGTTTATTTGGGAATTTCTTCATTTAATATTTTCCCCTATTCAGAAAAGATATTTTTTGAAGATTTAATTAATGCTCTTAACTCTTTTATATCAAAGAAATTATATTTTGAACATTTTTCAGGTAAAAAGAAGAAGATACAAAAGTATCTGGATAAAGAATTATCACATTTATCCTCAAAGCTGAATAAGCTAAAGGGTATATTGGAAAAAGGGAGTAAAGAAAATGAATATCAAAGACTTGGAAATTTATTATTAATAAACATTTCCTTAATTCATAAAGGAATGAACTCAATAGATTTGGAAGATATTTATAATGAGAATAAACGAATCTCTATTAAATTAAATGAAACTCTTTCTCCTAAAAAAAATATTGATAGTTATTTTGACAAAGCAAAAAATGATCATATTAAATATGAAAAATCGCAAGAGTTATTTAATGTTACTTCAAAAAAATATTTACATTTAAAAATTATCGAAAAGAGATTTGAAGAAGCACTAGAACCGGAGGACTATATCACAATTATGAAAGAGTTGAATATAAAAGAAGAATCCAATAAACATTATGACTATGAAATTCAAAACAAGTTTAAACATTACCTTATTGAAAACAAATATAATGTTTATGTCGGGAGAGACAGTAAGAACAATGACTTGCTAACTACAAAATTTGCCAAGCAGAATGATTATTGGTTTCATGCCAGAGGTGTTCCGGGTTCACATTTAGTTCTCCGGGTTGATAATACAAAAGAGGATATTCCTAAAAATATTTTAAAGAAAGCTGCATCATTAGCTGCATTCCATAGTAAAGCAAAAACGGCAGGGACAGTTCCGGTATCTTTTACTTTAAAAAAATATGTCGTAAAGAAAAAAGGAATGGAAGCCGGCAAAGTTGCTCTTTTAAGAGAAGAAACTTTATTAGTAAAACCGGGTATTCCGGATAAATGTGAATATATAAGTAAAGATTATTGATTTAATCCGGCAGGTATTTTTAATTGCTTATCTAAATAACCTAAGTTACGCAAACATTGTCATTCTGAACGGAATGAAGTGGAGTGCCTGTCCCGATTTGCGGGGAAGAATCTCCTAATTTAGATTTTGCACCATTTTAATATAATTATCCTACTCCTGTTACAAAAAATATTGATCTTGCGTAACTTCAGTAAATAATTTGGTTTTGAAACCGGTTAAACAAAATCGCCGGGGAAATAGAAACACCCTCCTGGCTCCTGCAGCCTTTGTTCCCATCCCCCGGCGAATATTTGTTAGAGATAAGTTGACATTATGTAATATCCAACTTTTGTGCCGAATTAGTTTCACTTAAATTGTTCAATATAATTATCCAAGCAAATATTCCTTATCTTCTTTTGAGACTTTTGATTAATTGTGAGATATTAAAAACGGTGCAATGAGGGGAGCGATTATGAATAAGAATTTGTAGAACGAAACTCTGTTTCGTTTAACTTATTATAAATTCAATCAAAATTCCCATTAGCGACTCGGAAAATCGCTCTACAATTTGAATATTCACACAGCCTATCTAAACCAAACGGCAAATCTACGAGCTGAAGTTTAATAAAGTTTTACAATTTTTTAATCACCATGATAGTCAGATCATCATTCAATTTAGCATCGCATATAAATCCATTTACATCATTAACCAGATTGTGAATTAATTCCTCCGGCGCAGCCTCGCAATAATTTAGAGCAAGTTCCATAATTCTTTTTTCTCCATACTCCTCTTCCCCGTTACCTCTTGCTTCAGACAATCCGTCTGTGTAAAGAATTAGACTCTCTCCCCTTTCCAATTTAATTTTTTGTACATGATATTCCATATCACAAAAAAGACCTAATGGAACTGTTGAAGAATCTATGTTAATAATATTGTATTTCCGTAGAACAATAGGCAGGCAGTGGCCGGCATTAATTATTTCGATCTCCCCATCCTTAAAAAGTTTCCCGGTTACTAAAGTAGCAAAATGGGAAAATGCTGCACTTTCACATATTAATCTGTTCACCTGTTCAAGTAATTTTTCAAGAGGCGGTTCATATACCGAAAGGCTATGGAAGATTGCATGTATTTGAGTCATTATCAACGATGCTGCTACCCCTTTACCAGTTACATCTGCCAGAACAAATAATAACTCATTATTTAGATTTATTATATCACAGTAATCTCCGCTTACCGGTCCTGCAGGTAAATATGTGTAGCTAATTTCCCAATCAGAAAAGTTTAAATCCTTTTTAGGTAATAGAGCATTCTGCATTTTTGATGCTAACTCAAGATCCATCTCCAGAGATTTCTTTTGATGATCATCAAGGTCTCCAAGACATACACGTATTAATGGATCAATTAAGAGCCTATCTTCTTCAATAGTATCGTGACATATTTCACATATTCCATAAGTTCCGTTATCCATCCTCTCCAATGCTGAATTAACTTCTTTCAATAAATAAATTAAATAATCATCGGATGATTTTACGCTCATCGCATCTTGAAGTCTTCTCCTTTTATCAAGCAGCTGTCCCCTAAAATTATCTTTTAATATTGTATCCATTTTTTCCCTTTATTTCTTAAAATTCATTTGAAAATTTTATTAAAACAATATCAAATATCTGCCATTTTTTTTACAGATAATTCTATTGGATAAACTTTTATTGATATTTAATGAAATTTAAGATAAAAATGATATAAAAACTTAACAACGGAAAAATGATGAATGGTAGTTCAAAAGAGGAATTCTTTAGATCAAAAATTCTATACAAAATGAAAAGAATATCGTTATATCGATTTATTGAAAACCTCAACCTCCGGGGTTTCTGAAAACCCCGGAGGTTGCTATAACAAACCACAAACTACAGACTACAGACTACAAAAACAAACCATAACTTATTTGAGAAGTATCATCTTTTTAGATGCTGTAAAGTTATTAGTATGTATAGTGTAGAAATATACTCCACTCGCAAAGTTACCGGCATCCCATCTAACAGTATAATTACCTGCAGGTAGAATTTGATTAATTATTTGTGCCACTTCCTGGCCAATACTGTTATATATTTTAAGTTTTACCAGCTCACTATTGACTATCGAAAACTTTATTTGAGTGGAAGGATTAAAAGGATTCGGATAATTTTGTGTTAATGAATATTTCTCAGGAATAAGTGAGTTATCATTTTTAACCGATACGGCAGTTTCCACTTTAACAACCGGACAGTTAACATAGGCTACACTAGTATCAAGTATGTGAGCTGATTGAGCTGAAGCTAAGTCATGTACCATATCGAAATCTGCATTATCATATACATTAACAGCCCACAAAGGGGAATATGCTGCATCCGAAGGAAGGGTTTCAGTAACGTTGTGTGCTCTGCCTGATGTATCTGTTTTAAATCCTGAAGGAGGACCGCCTCCATCTTCACCGGGATTTATATTAAACGAGACATATATGTCTGATTCGGGAACCAAATCATTATTATCCGTCATTAATGCTTTCTCTGAAAAATTGAAATAATAAACAATTTTCCCTTTATACCAGCCAGTAGTTAGATCCGGACTCTCACTTGTCAATCTCATTTTGGCGGTTGAACCTTCCGGTACAACAGGGCAATTTACAAGCATTTTGGTTTCTTCCATCATGTAGCCAGCATCTTTTATTCCTTGTAAGCTGGTAATTGAATTTGCTACATAATCACCAGGAACCATAACTTTCTGTACTTCCCAGAAATCATTATAACCCATATCACCGGGAATTACATCAATTATATTATGCTGTCCATCTATAGGCGATTCAGTCATACTGTTAAAAAGAACATAGATAGGAGCAGGCTCCCTTGGCTGAACATCAAAATTGTAATAAGATATCCATTCACCTTTTGGACCTAAACCTTTTGTTATAAAAGGCGGGTTATCAAAATCCACCGGTTCATTTGGTCCGGGAAATTTATTCATTGTATCTCTTACAAATAAATGTGCCGCATCCATAATAAACCTATCAATTTTTTCATATTCTGCAACCACTGGGCAATTGACTATAGCCGCACCTTCGGCAAGTATATGAGCAGATTGAGCCGATGCAAAGTCATGCACCATATCAAAATCTGCATTATCATAAATATTCACCATCCACAAAGGTGAGTAATCACCATCGGATGGAATTGACCCGGCTATATTATGTGCTCGTCCAGTTCGTTCATCCACTTTAAATCCGGATGGAGGACCGCCTCCAGACTGATCGGGATTAATATTAAATGCTACATATATCGGTTCTACCGGAATCATATCATTTTGATCCGTCATCAATGGCTTTTCAAAAAAATTAAAATAATAAACCACCATATTTTTATACCAGCCTGTTGTCAATCCGAAATCATTTCCATTCCATCTCATACGGGCTATTGAACCATCCGGTACAACAGGACAATTCACCAGTATATTAGTTTCTTCTATCGAATAACCAGAATCTGCTATCTGCTGATAACTTGTAATGCTGTTCACAACATAATCTGCAGGAACTGTTACTTTTTGAACCTCCCAAAAATCATTATATGATGTATCACCAGGTATGACATTTATAATATTCATTTGTCCTTGAACCGGATTTGATTCTCCTTCTCTGAATAAAACGTAAATAGGTGCCGGTTCTGTTGATTGTACATCAAAGTTGTAATAAGCTATTAGCTCGCCTCTAGGACCGTAACCTTTAGTAATAAAAGGACCTTTATCGAAATCAATTGGTTCATTTGGTCCCGGTAATCCATTTGAATTGTCCCTTACAAATAAATGACCGGCATCCATGCTAAACCTATCTATAGCGGCTTTTTGAGCAGTGTCCGGATTAACGCCTGCTTCTACGGAAACTATCGGGCAGTTAACATTTGCTATTCCCGTTCCCAAAATATGAGCTGAAAGAACTGATATTAAATCATGCACTTTATCAAAATCTGCATTATCATAAACATTCACAAGCCACATAGGAGAATATCCTTCATCAGAAGGAATAGTAGCAGTAACATTATGCGCTCTTCCTGTAGCTGTTTCAGTCTTAAAACCGGATGGTGGTCCTCCCCCTGGTTGATCAGGGTTGATATTAAAAGATACATAGATGGGAGAAACCGGAACCATATCACTTTGATCGGTCATTAACGCTTTTTCCGAGAAATTGAAATAATAAACTACCTTTCCATTATACCATCCCCTTGTCAAATCCGTACTTTCATTAGTCAATCTTAATTTAGCTGTTGAACTATCGGGTACTATCGGACAATTAACGAGATTCGAAGTTTCTTCAACTGAATAACCTGAATCTACTATTTGCTGATAGCTTGTAACGGTATTTGCAATGTAATCTACCGGAACAGTTACTTTCTGCACTTCCCAAAAATCATTGTATGCTGTATCTCCCGGAATTACATTAACAATATTCAATTGCCCTTCAACCGGCATTGATTCACCTTCCTTAAATAAAACATATATTGGTGCGGGTTCGGTCGATTGAATATCGAAATTATAATAAGTCACATGCTCTCCTCTCGGTCCAAACCCCTTTGTAATAAACGGTCCCTGGTCAAAATCAATAGGTTTATTAGGGCCTGGTAATCCGTTTGAATCATCTCTTACGAACAAATGACCTGCATCCATACTGAATCTATCAATACTTGCTTTTTGTGCAGTATCGGGATCTGCTTGAGCTAAGGCATTTGAAAGAAATAAAAAAGAAAACAAAATTACTAACAAATAGGCTTGTTTTATCATAGTCACCTCCATTTAGTTGTTATTGTAAAACCATCTATCATTAAATTTTTGAAAATCTTTTTTGAATTAAGAATGATGGCAATATGCAGATCAATTATCACGGAATTATAACAGTTGTATAATTTTTCTTTAAGGCGAGAATTGAAAAAAGGACAAAGTGATGAGGCTTACAAAATAATTTTTTTAATTTAGGATTAAAAACATTTGGAATAATGAAAAATATTTAGCATAATTGTTAAAAACATACTTTCCTGCTTGTTCCACATTCTAATTAAACAATATAAGTAATAGCTTTTCAAAATATTGGGAGTTGGTTTTAATTGAAAATGCATTTAACTAAATAATAAACCGCCGGGTTGTACATGCAAAATAAGTTTGAGAAATATGAAAAAAAAATTCAGCAGCTTGAAAACGATCTTAATAATTTCCAGGCAGCTGTAAATGAACTCAAAGTCCTAAATGAAATTGCTGTTGCAGCCGGAAGAGCAAGTGATATTGACCAGACTCTTAAATTAATCCTAAATAAAACAGTTAGTGCTGTTAATGCCGAACATGGTTCCATTCTTTTAGTCTCTCCGAGTCAGGAAGTTTTAAAAACTTTTATTAAACAGGAAAATAATAGCAAAGTCCGGAATACTCCCCATATTGGAGAACACATTACGGGCTGGATTTTGCTAAATAAGAAATCATTGATTATTAAGGATTTAGGTAAAGATGAAAGGTTCCGCACTACAGATGAGGAAAAAAAGCATATTAAGAGTTTGATTAGTTCCCCAATCTGGTTTGAAGGAAAAATAATCGGGGTCCTTCAAATGATAAATAAAAAAAATCATGAACCCTTTTCTGATAATGATCTTACTCTTCTTTCAATAATATCTGTACAAGCCGGACAGCTAATTAAAAATTCTGAACTTCAAATTTTAAGTTTTGAAAAGAAAAAAGAAGCTGAAGTAGCTCGACTGGAATCTGAAAAACTGCAGGAACTTGACAAAATAAAAACCAACTTTTTCACAAACCTTTCTCATGAGTTCAGAACACCCCTAACTCTTATATTAGGACCACTGGAAAAATTAATGGATGAAAAAAATTATAATAAAGATGAGAGGCTTAAACTTATTTATAAAAATGCCACCAGACTATTACGATTAATAAATCAGCTGCTGGATCTCTCTTCCATCGGCGCAAATAAAATGGAACTAACTCTTCATAAAGGGGACATAATAACTTTTATAAAAGGTGTCTCAGCTTCATTCCATCCTCTGGCAGATATCAAAAATATTAAATTAACTTTTACCTCTCCTTTTGAAGATCTAATCATGCTTTATGATAAAGATAAATTGGAAAAAATATTAAGTAATCTTTTGATAAATGCAGTTAAATTCACAGGTAATAACAACGAAACAGAAAATCAAGGAACAATAAATATTTCTATTCCTGAAAATTTAATAGATAAAAACGGATATAAAATGATTGAAATAGTCATTGAAGATTCAGGAATTGGAATTCCATCTGATACTATTGATAATGTCTTTGACAGGTTCTTTACAAAAAAAGGAAATTTGATTGGCGAAATTTCAGAAGGTACCGGTATCGGTTTGTCTTTAGTTAAAGAACTTGTTGAACTTCACCAGGGTAATATATCTGTTGAAAGTGAAATAAAGAAGGGAACAAAATTTATAATTCAACTCCCCTTTGATAGAGACCTGTATTGTGATTATAAAACTGATTCTCACTCAGCATTTAATGATTATAAGGAAAATATTGAAGCTAATTCCCGTCCTAGTGAGATCGAAAAAGAATTTAATAGAGATGAAATCCCTCTTGTCCTCATTGTAGAAGATAATGAAGATATAAGAAAATTTATTAAAGAAAGCTTAATACAAAAAGATTCTTCAGGAAACGAAAACCTTACAATATTAGAATCATTAAATGGCAGAGATGCTCTGGAAAAAGCCGTAAAAAATATCCCTGACCTGATTATAAGCGATGTCTTAATGCCTGAAATGGATGGGATTCAATTCTGTGAAACTATAAAAACCGATGAAAAAACATCTCATATTCCGGTTATTCTTCTAACCTCACGCTCCGAAATTGAAAATAAAGTAAAGGGTCTTGAAACAGGCGCAGATGATTACATAACAAAACCCTTCAATATTGCCGAACTTCAGACGCGTGTAAACAATCTAATTAACCAAAGAAAATTGTTGAGACAAAAATATAGAAAAGAAGTTATATTAGAACCAAAAGAAGTTGCGGTTACATCTATTGATGAGAAATTTCTAACGAAAATAATAAATATTATCGAAGTTCATATTTCGGATACGGAATTTTCTGTTGATGAACTTGCTAAAGAAGCCGGTTTGAGCAGGATGCAGCTCCATAGAAAGTTAAACGCGCTGACAGGCCAGACTTCAAATGATTTAATAAAATCTTACAGATTAAATAAAGCAGCTAAACTTTTACTTACAAAATCAGGAAATATTTCTGAAGTAGGTTATGAAGTCGGATTCAATAACCCGGCTTATTTTGCTACCTGTTTTAAAGAACTATTTGGATACTCCCCTTCGGAATACTTACAGAAATTTATCCCAATTTAATACTATTTATTTCCGATTTGCTCTGACAGCCATCTGACAGTCCCCTAAATCCAAGCAAGCTCCGGATTAAACCTTCAGTAAATAAATTATATAAACATTTTCCAAATGTTACAATTTGAAAACATAATGTTACAAATTTAGTAGAGATACCATCTTTTATTTATGATTTTCATTTCAGACAAAAAGTTAAATTATATAATTGGAGGTGCTATGAAAAACTTATTATCTGCAATAGTCGTTTTAGGGGTATTTCTTTTAACCGGCTGCGAGAAAGTGAATCCGGTTTCCTCTTTAACTGAAGTTTCCGAAAATAGTCAGCAAAAAAATATAGATATAATTCCTGACCCCTATATACAGTCTTTTTACGGATCATTTCAATCATCAGGCAATCTTTCAACCGGTTCACAGATATCTATTCTTGAAATATTCGGTAATGGTTCGGGAACCGGAATAGGAAATTCTAAATTATTCTCATTTACTAGAATTAATTCTACAACTCAAACCGGTTCTATAGATATCACAACGACTAAAGGTGATAAAATTACCGGCACATTATCAGGTACTGTTCAATCTGGCTCAGGTAATATCTTATATTTCTCAGGTACATATAAATTGATTCACGGAACAGGAAGCCTATCAGGTGTTACCGGAACCGGAAAATATACAGGAAATTTTTACAAAAACAGCTCTACCGGTAAATTTATTCTTGATGGCACCATACATTGGCCCGAAGTAATCAGAATATATAGAAACGCATCAAAATAATAATTATACTAAAAGGAGTTACTGCTATGTACTTAAAAAATTATTTCATTTTATTTCTTCTGTTGTTTTCTGTCTTTAATATATTTCCTCAAAATTTTTCTTCAGAGGAAGAAGCTATTAAATCAACTATTATCAATGAAACTAAGAGTTGGGAATCAAGAGATTATAAAGGAATGACAGATGCTTGGGTACACGATGAACATACATTACAGATGTCTGCTGGTTCATCTTTTTATAGTGAATCTTTGGGTTGGGATTCCATTGATACCCACATTAAGGCTAGTATTAAAAATTACCCTGAACCAATAAAAGATGATATAACATGGTCGGACTGGAATATTCATGTTTTTGATAATTGTGCGTGGGCGACGTTTATTCAAACAAGGAAAGGAGATGATGAAACACCATTTGTTAGCAGGGAGGTGCGGTTTCTTGAGAAGAAAAATGGTATATGGAAGTTTACTTATTTAAATACTCTATTAAAGGATGATTTTCAGACAAAAGAAGCTGAAAATGATCTAAATACTGCAGGTTATAAATTATTAGGTAATAATAAAATTAAAGATGCCATAGATGTATTTAAGATGAATGTAAAACTATATCCCAAATCCTCTAATGTTTATGATAGTCTTGGAGAAGCTTATATGAAGAACGGAGATAAAGAACTTGCAATTGAAAATTATAAAAAATCATTAGAACTAGCTCCAAATAATGAGAATGCAAAACAAATGCTTATAAAATTAGCAAAAATGTAACTAATCTTTAAGGGGACACTTAGCATAGTATCAATGTGGGGCTTTCTCTATATCTTTATATAGAATTAAAGCCTCACTTTTGTCTTCATATAATTGCAATTAAACATTTAAATGTTACAATTTCAAAACTAAATGTTATAAAATTAGTAGAAATGCCTCCTTTTATTTTTGATCTTTGTTTCAGTGAATTAAGAATGAAGATTGGAGGCATTAATGAAAACCCTATTATTAATTATCACAGCCACAATTATTTTAATCGGCTGTGAAAAAGACAACCCTAATCCTTCCGGTCCTGAAAAAGTTAAAAGCTCACAGAATATCGTTCAAAGGGATAAGGGAATTTCTAACCTGACATCTGAATCTTTTTACTCTTACTTTCAATCATTCGTTAATCTTATGTTAATTCAGGAAGTTGAAATTATTTCGAGAACTCCGATATAAATTTTATTTACAATCAATTTTAGGAGAATGTATATGAAGAAGACTCTTTTACCATTCGCAATTCTTTTTATTATTTGCCAATATTCTATTTTTTCCCAGCACAAGCAAGTAAAAAGAACTAGGCATAGTTCTATGCCTCACCCTAAGTTTCTAAGAAAAACGGGGGGTTGAGAGGCGGTTTTTAATGAAAAATGGAATAATAATAACATAATCAGAACCATCTATCGGCCTTCAAATCCACTTAATTCAATCGATGACCAGCTTTTTTATTTATTGCATGCTGCGCCGCAAAAAGATGGATGATATAAGAATTTTTTTTACCTCCTTTTAGACAGCTATTCTAATCCTTAAAAATGCCGTCTAAAAAAATTTTCAATAAAACTTCGATTCAACATTGAAGGTGAAAATAAAATTCTTTATGTTGTCTTAAAGTTATTCAGCATTAAGCAGAAATTTCCTCTTTCCTCTTTATTTTATAAAATGAATTTTTTATCGCCTTAGGCTGAGCTCAAAAATTTTGAGATAAATTAATGATTGATAAGACTATACTTCATTATAGAATACTTGAAAAACTCGGTGAAGGCGGAATGGGTAAAGTCTTTAAAGCCCTTGACACAAAGCTTGAAAGATTTGTTGCCTTAAAGTTTTTGCCGCCTCTGTTTTCTTCTCCATCTGTTGATAAAAATAGGTTTTTGATAGAAGCCAAAGCCGCTGCCGCTCTCAACCATCCAAATATTTCTATTATTCACTCAATTGAAGAATATGATGAAAATATTTTTATCGTTATGGAATTTATTGAGGGAGTTCAATTAAATTATAAAATTAAAAACAGTAGTATTTCCTATGATCAGGCTGCTAATATTGCCGTTCAAGTTGCCGCCGGTCTAAGTACTGCTCACAAAAAAGGAATTATTCATCGTGATATTAAGTCATCAAATATTATGATAACTGATGAATGGAAGGTGAAAATAATGGATTTCGGGTTAGCTAAGATCAATAATGGCATTCATGCAACCAGTGCCGGCACACGCATGGGAACTACCGTTTATATGTCCCCCGAGCAGCTGAATGGGGATGAAGTTAATTATAAAACAGATATTTGGTCATTCGGTGTTGTTCTTTATGAATTGCTCACTGGTAAATTACCGTTTTGGAATGAATATGAGCAAGCAATTATTTATTTAATCCTTCATAAAGATCCGGAACCAATTCTTTCTATCAATAAAGATATCCCTAATTATTTTGAGAACGTTATTAAAAAATCCCTGCAAAAGGATAAGAATTTCAGATATCAAAATTTTAATGAAATTATTGATGAAATAGAAAATAATAGGCTTATTTATGGTAAAAAGAATATCAACAAGAATTCAATTGCAGTATTACCCTTTGAAAATATTAGCCCTGATAAAGATGCAGATTATTTTGCCGATGGATTGGCGGAAGAATTAATTGTTAGTCTTACTAAACTGAAAAAGATCAGAGTTATACCTCGAACTATCTCTTTTAGATATAAAAATTCAAGTTTAAATTTCAAAACCATCGGAAATGAACTTGAAGCCTCATATGTTGTTACAGGAAGCGTTAGGAAATTTAGAGATAAATTAAGGATTTCAGTTCAAATATTAGATTCTGTCTTTGAAACACAGAAATGGGCTGAAACTTATAAAGGTAATTTGACTGATATTTTTGACATTCAAGAAAAAATTTCAAAACAAATTATAGATGCTCTTTCCGTAAATATTACACCAAATGAAGAAAATAATCTTATGAGACGCCGTACTCATAATACCGAAGCTTATGATTATTATCTGAAAGCTAGAAATTATCTTTACAGCCGCACCAAAAGTTATCTTGAATTTGCTATGCAGCTATTTCAAAAGGCAATTAGTATTGATTCAAAATTCGCTTCTGCTCACGCCGGACTCGCTGAAGCTTATGCAGCTATGTACTATGATTTTGATTCTAATGAGATTTGGCTTAATAAAGCCATTGAATCATCATTCACGGCTCTTATACAGGATCCTACCCTATCTGTAGCATATACCGCCTTAGGATTTTCTTATTTCTGTAAAAAATCTGTTCAGGAAGCTATAATTGCTATCAATAAAGCCATTGAATTAGACTCTTCCAATTTTATAAATTATTGGATTTTAGGCCGTATCTATCATTCAATGACCAGAAACATAGAGGCAATTGATTTATATAAAAAAGCCATCGAGCTGAACCCTGATTTCCATACAGCGTACACGCATCTACGTATGTTATACGAACAATTAGAAGAAAAAGATAAACTAAAAGAACTAATCACTAACCTTTGTGATATTTTTCCTAAGTATTTGTTAAAATATCCTAATGACGCTCGCGCTCGTACTTATTACGCAAAAGTCCTTCTTAGCATTGGAAAACTTGATGATGCTAAAAACGAAGAAACGAAAGCCCTTAAGTTAAATCCGGATGATCCTCTAATGCTTTACAATGCCGCATGTTTTTATTCGTTAATTGGGGAAAAAAAGATCGCAATTAATTATTTAAAAGATGCTGTCCGGTTAGGATTCGCTAACTTTGATTGGATAAAAATTGATAGCGATCTAAATTCTGTAAGAAACGAAATAGAATTTATTCATATAATTAATCAAAATAATCCGCATTGACTTGGGATAGTAATATTTTCCATTTAATATTACATTTTTACCTATTTTTTCATCCAAACTTACCTGCCAAATTTTTCCTCTTTTCAAATAAATTATAAAAATTAATCATAAGTAATATTTTCCGGTAAACAAGTTGGTTAATATACAACACCTGCCCTTTATTGCTCATAATTGATATATTTTTTTGGTATTATCATTGTTAAGAAAATATAAAATGTGAGTTGTATCAAGATTAAAGAAAAATGAGTAGGTTAATGAAAAGGTTTTTTATTCTAATAGTATCGATTGTAATCAATTATCAGTCCGCTTTTTCTCTTCCAAATTATCTAATGCGAATAGCTAATACTCAGGTTTTAAATGATTCTTCTATCTCTTTTGAAGTTTATATAAAAGGTGTTGATTCAACCTTCGAACTAACTTCCTACCAGTGTGTCTTTTGCATGGATAATGAAATTCCGGTCTCTGATTTTACATATATTGACGGTTCATCGGAATTCAACAATATCTTACCTTCTGTAGGTTTAGGTTTTAATAACATAGATGGTAAAATTAAATTAACCTTTGCTTCCATGCCTGGAAATGAAATTGTAACAACTAAAGAAACTAGAGTCGGCAAATTTCTTATCAAAACCAAAATAAATCCCGATAATTTTTCCCCTTCTTTTAACTGGTGTTTTGAGGGGAAAATAAATTCTATTTTAACCGGGACTAATTTCACTAACATAACCAATTCAAGCAACCATATAGGCGATGGAATTGTTAAACTAGATATTAAGAATGTATCGGCTTCTTCAACCAGCGATACTGCTACATCACCTGAAAAAACCATTGATGGTAAAGGGACAAATGATGGAGATGAGAATTCCCGTTGGGCAACCGAACCAATGCCGGCTTATTTAATCTATGATCTGGGTTCGCAAAAATATATTAGTGAAACCAAGTTTTCATTTTATAATTGGAATAATGGGAGAATTTATCATTATTCAATTTCAACATCCGATGATTCCAATTCATGGAATGATATTATCGTCAATGATTCTTCCTCCGATGAGGAATGGACTATAAATTCCATAAATAAGAATACTCGTTATATTAAGCTATCTTTTATCAGTAATAATGAGAATTCATGGGCAGGTCTATGGGAAGCACAAATTTTCGGAAAAAGTAGTCCCGATTCTAGTAATGTAACGACTAGCATTGCTAATCATGATATCGCCCCTAAAGATTATTCCTTAAGTCAAAATTATCCGAATCCTTTTAATCCAACTACTAAAATTAATTTTACTCTTGCTGAATCAGGTCAGGTTAACTTAGATGTATACAATATACTCGGAGAAAAGATTATGACTCTTGTAAATCAGGAAATGACTGCTGGTTCACATGAAATAAATTTTAATGCCTCAAACCTAGCCAGCGGTATTTATATTTATCGATTAAATATTAAAAATAAATTCATCGATACCAAAAAAATGATTTTAATGAAATAATTTCTGAACTCCTAAATCCGTTCTATAAATGAGCGGGTCTACTACTTTCCCCCTTTACCAAAGGGGAGAATAAAAAAAGGGGTTTGCTTTATAATCTACTGAATTTATTATCCCTTGCACTTCCACAAAATAATACATGAAATCCCGAAGGGATGATACTATTGTAGATAAAATAGTATCTCAAATAAAAAACCATGAAAGGGTGAAATAGGGGCAGGCTTACATAAAATTTTTGCCTTTAACCAAAAGATTAACACAAAGGCGTTTGTTTGAATTTCAATCTTTTCTTGACAAATTCTACACATTCCATTAGCTTTCCTTTAAATTTTTAATTATTATTCCAAATTTTATGAGGTTAATATGGCTCAGAACCACTCTTTCGATATCGTTTCTGAAATAGATCTGCAAGAAGCTGATAATGCGGTAAACCAGGCACTAAAGGAGATCCATCAGCGATATGATTTGAAAGATTCAAAAACTGAAATCATCCTTAATAAAAAAGAAAAAAATATTTCAATAAATACAAAAGATGATTATTCCTTAAAATCTAGTATTGACATATTACAAACAAAGTTTATTAGGAGAGGGATTTCCATCAAAGCCCTGAAAATAGAAGAATCTGAAACCGCTGCCGGAGGAAGAATTAAGCAGCTCATAAACCTTCAGAGTGGAATCTCAAAAGATAATGCAAAAATAATCACCAAAATGATTAAAGACTCTAAACTGAAAGTAAATGCACAGATACAGGACGAACAAGTTCGCGTTCAAGGCTCTAAAATAGATGACCTCCAATCAGTAATCAAAATAATTAAAGATGCCGATCTCAATTTCCCAACTCAATATGTCAATATGAAGTAACTGAAAGTAACTATATTGTTTTAATCTTGCTGGCCATGCAAAACGAAGTGTAGACGTGTAATCTTGTACTCTAATCTTGTAATCATGTAATTTTGTAATTTTGTAATTTTGTAATTGTTTCTATTGATTCATATCTTTTTTATTATAAATTTCAATACGTAAATGAATAGATTTAATTATTGGAGAATAAAATGAATACCGATGATGATATGGTTTGGACTTGCCAGTATTGTGGTGTACAAAATACTGTTTGGGTCGATCTCACTGTTGAAGGAAAACAAGATTTTATCGAAGACTGCAGAATTTGCTGCCGTCCAAATAGAATTATTATTACTGCAGCGAAGGTTGAAGAAGAAGAGGCTTTTATTGAAGCTAGACCTTGTGATGAGTAATATCAGTTTTAACGAAATGCAGTTTTCTTTGAGATGTTTATATTAGTTTTTTTATAGTCAAGTATATTTACTACTCCGTTCATATCGAGATCTGTATTAAGGTATCCGACTTTTAAAAGATCGGAAGCTACAGCTTTAAAATCCTCATTGTCTATTTGACCATTGGAATCACTGTCCCCCGATATCAAACCAAAAATTCCATTTCCTAAATCTGTTAATGAAGAATTGCCGTAAGCTTTTTCTTCATTATTTGTAAAATCATATTCTATAGTATTTTGAATTATAACTGGATTCCTGCTCATCACCGGAAGATGATTCCTATGATGTATTACCAGGTAGCTCTCTTCAATTTTTATATTATTAAAGGTTAAAGGATTTTTACCGTCTAAAGAAACAACTTCTCCGTCTGTTTTTATAAACCCGGTTTTTTGTGCAATAATTTTCGACCTTTTTGTATCAGTAGTAAGTTCTACTAACACCCAATCTACAACACCTTCGGGAATTTTATTAACATGCTCCTTTCCATTATATTTCCACGGCGCTGTATTGTAAGGTTGGGATAATGGAATTAAATTTTCTTGATTTAAATTATCAGACATAGCATCGTTTGTATAACATCCCTGTAAGAATAACTTAATTTCTAAACTTACTTTTTCACTAACCTGGGAAAAGCTAAAAGTAGAATTAAATAAAATTAAAATCGATAAGAGAAATAACTGCTTCATTACTTTCAATTTAATATTAACTCAAGGCCGAATTACCTTCAGTTTATTTCCTCCTTAAAAGATCAATTTTTTTTACAGATGCGGCACTTTTTAAAGCTGCAAGTGCAATAACTATGTTTATTACTATGGAAATAATAAAAATAATTCCGATAAATTCAAGTAGATTCATATCTACTTCCGTTTTTTATTCAAAATTTCCGACAATTACTTAACTTTCTTAAAAGATTTTTCAGCTTTTCTCTTGCAAGAAAATAGTTTCTATAAACTTTAATCCATTATCATCCTTAAAAATGATGAACTGTCCTCTTCGCTTTCTTCATTTTCTTTCTCTTCTTTCTTCCCTTTTAGTTCATCATATTTTGATTTGTCAAATTTAAATCCGCTTTTAGCTATCTCATCATCTTTATTATTTAATACCGTCTTGGGACTACCTACTCTATAGATTGTTGGGATTTCAAGATCCTGCTTATCAATTTCATTAGCATCCATAAAATTGAAACTTCCCATAAAGTTCTCATTATTTGCAGCTTTCTTTTTCTGAGCAGAGTTTTTTGATGAATAACTGGTATGTGTACCATCGAAACCTGTTGCAATTACCGTATAAGAAACATAATCGTTCATATCTTCTTTTCGAACACAACCGAATATGACATTAGTTTCTTCACCTGCTGCTTCAAAAATTATATTATTCCCATCATTGATTTCTTGAATAGTCAAATTACTGGACCCGGTAACATTTAATAGAACACTTTTAGCACCTTTTATATTTATACCTTCAAGTAGAGGGCTTGAAATAGCTTTTTGAGCGGCTTCAATTGCCCTGTTTTCTCCGCTTGCTATACCGCATCCCATTAATGCTTCACCGCTATTGTTCATTACCGAACGAACATCCGCAAAATCAACATTAATTAACCCTTCTATTGTGATTATATCTGCTATACCTCTCGTAGCTTCATATAAAACCTCATTAGGTTTATCAAAAGCCGCAAATGCATTAGTAGTATTATCAAGGATGGAAAGAAGTCTTTCATTCGGAATTACTATTAGGCTGTCAACATATTGTTTTAATTCCATAATCCCCTTCTCTGCATCCAGCATTCTTTTCTTTCCTTCCCATCTGAAAGGCTTAGTCACTATCCCCACAACTAATGAACCTATGCTTTTTGCTATTGAAGCGATTACTGGTGCTCCACCTGTTCCTGTCCCACCTCCCATACCTGCAGTTACGAAAACCATATCACTCCCTGCTAGAATATCAGCAAGCTTTTCCCTGTCTTCTTCAATTGATTTTCTGCCAACATTCGGATCAGCCCCTGCCCCTAAACCCCTCGTAATATTAGAACCAACCTGTATCTTATATGCAGCACTGCTGCTGTTCAATACTTGTGCGTCAGTATTTACAGCAATATACTCAACCCCTGCCAAACCACGATTTATCATGCTTTCGATTGCATTACATCCGCCGCCGCCAACACCAACAACTTTGAGAATTGCAGACATTGGCTTATTTTTGTCCACCGTTATGAACTGTGCCATAGTATCCTCCTTGTTATTTATTTATAATTCATCAAAAAATTGCTGCACTTTTTTAACAATTGTTGAAATTTTCTTTACCCCTCTTCCTTTACCGGATTTTATTAAAACCTGGTATTCGCTTGACTTACCTCCGGGTATTCCTCTAATCAATCCGGCTACTGTTGCAAATTCCGGGCTTTCAATTTCATTTGATAATCCCTCGCCTAACTCCTGGGGTACTCCGATTCTGACTGGCAATCCAAAAACTTCACTTGCCAATTCGGTGCATCCCTTCAATAATGAACCTCCTCCGGTTATTACTATACCGGATTTAATCTTATTCTTAAAACCTGCTACTCTTATTTCATTATCTACTAATGTAAACAGTTCTCGCATTCTTAAGCTTATTATTTGTGTTAATAAACTTATTGGTATTTTAGTATTCCCTCTAGCACCGACTCCTCGAATTAAAATATCTTCATCTTTAATTATCGCGCTCTCGGAAGCATATCCATAGTCTTTTTTTAATTTCTCCGCTTCCTCTGTAACAACTCCCAACGATTCCCTTATATCATTTGTAACCTGGTTCCCGGCTACTCCAATTACCCTTGTATGCTTTATTGCTTTATTGTGAAATATTGCAATATCTGTTGTCCCACCTCCTATATCTATTAAAGCTACTCCTAAATCTTTTTCATTTATTTCCAGTATCGAGGAGCTCGAGGCTATTGGTTGCAATATATAATCCTGTACATAAAGACCCGCTCTTTCAACTGATTTTTTTATATTTTGTATTGCTGGAACCGATGCCAGAACTATATGATTCGTTGCCTCTAATCTGGAACCGGACATTCCTATGGGATTTTCTATTCCTCCCTGATGATCTACTGAAAATTCTTCCGGGATTATATGAAGAATTTGCCTGTCTGAAGGAATTCTAATTGTACGGACATCTGCCTCTAGCCTGTCAAGGTCTGCTTTTGTTATCTCTCTGTCTTCATTGCTAATTGTTACATAATTTCGATGTCTCATACTTGTTATATGTTCACCTGCTACTCCTACATTCACTGTATTTATTTCAAATCCCGCTCTGTTGCACGCTATTGATACTGCCTCCGATATAGCCTCAGCTGTTTTCCCGATATTAGCTACTAGACCCTTATGCAGGCCTTCCGATGGTGCTATCCCAAAACCGAGTATATTCATTTTGTTCTCATCAATTCTCTCTGCTATAACAGCACATACTTTTGTCGTACCAAGATCTAAACCGGCAATTACATTTTTTTTCATTCTATATAACCTGTACTCTTATTTGAAACCGCTGGAGCGATATAAATATTACCGGCAAATCTTAAGTCTATATAACTGGTGTTTTTCAACATATTATTGGTCCAGCTGCCGGACTGATTTTTTAATAAACCTTCAAGACAGATGATCTTCCTTGCTTCCTCTCCTCTTCCAATTATTACCGGAACTGGATACCCGGAGAAAGTAAGCACAATATCACCGCCATTTCTTAAATTAATTTCTGATAAATGATTTAACATTGTTTTGTCTACTAATTTAAGAGCATCAATTAATTTAAATGCATCTACCAAATCATCATTTTTTACGATGTCGAAAGGTTTCAATCCTTTATCATTTTCAGGATTGCTTATTACCGGTAAATCAACAAATTTTGTATTTGGTAAAAGTGGTAGTACTTCAAGTTTATTTGTAACAAAATATAGATTTGTTCCTTTTATTATAACAGCTGTCATCTTTTTTTCTGTAATGTATGCCTTAATTGTCTTATCCTTCAATTCAACATCCGCTTTTGATAAATAAGGATGTTTTTCCAAACGGTCTTCAATTAGCGCTAAATCTAATTTATTATAATCTTGTACGTTGGATAGTTTAGTCTGTTTTAAATAATCATTCTCAGCTAAAAAATTATTACCGGATATTTCAATTTTATTAATGTTCCTTTTTATTATTTTTTTTGGCAGAAAAGTTAAATAAAATAATACAAATATTAATGCTGAAAACAATAATATTCCTAATATTTTACTTCTTGTTTTTTTCATTCCTTATCTTTTCAGCATATTTACAAATTCTTGGTTATATTTCCAGATATCTCCGGCTCCCATTGTTATAACTATGTCTTCGTTTTTTACCATTTCTATCAATGTGTGCGCAATTTCTGTTTTATCTTTTATATATAAAACATTTCTATGACCAAATTTTTTTGCAGCATCTGCAATTAATTGACCGCTTACTCCTTCTATTGGCTTTTCACGTGCAGGGTATACATCGGTACAAATAAATATATCAGAATTTAAAAACAATCTCCCGAATTCCTGGTAAAAATCTTTTGTCCTTGTATATAAATGAGGCTGAAAAACTGCTATTAACCGACGGTTATTCCAGCCATTACGAATTCCGGCAAGAGTAGCACTCGTTTCTGTCGGATGATGTGCATAATCATCAATTACTAATATTTCTTCATTATATTTTACCTCAAATCTTCTGTACACTCCGGTAAATGAAGAAAGTGCCTGTTGAATTATTTTAAAGTCTATTCCAAGTTCATGTGCAATACATACCGCTACAAGTGAATTTTTTACATTATGAATTCCAGGTATTCTAAGATTTAATTTTTCCTAAATCAACCTCATTATATTTTACTCTAAAAGTGCTTGAAAACTTTTCATGCACTATATCTGTCGCTTTTATATCTGCTTGTGTTGTTAAACCATATGTAAAAATCTTTTTATTTATATGGGGTATTATATCCTGGAGAGCAGGTTCATCTAAACATAAAACAACAAATCCGTAAAACGGTACTTTATTCGCAAATTCAATAAATGCTGATTTTATATCATCCAGATCCTTATAAGTATCAAGATGTTCGCTTTCCAATGTAGTTAATGCTGCGATAGTAGGAGTTAATTTCAAAAATGTTCTATCAAATTCATCCGCCTCTACTACAATAAATTCACTGTTTCCTAACCGCGCATTGGTTCCTCCTAAACCACTTAATTTACCACCGACAATTATTGTTGGATCAATACCTCCCTCCGTTAGAGTTAAACCTACCATTGATGTCGTGGTTGTCTTTCCATGTGTCCCGGCTATACTGATTCCATATTTCATACGCATGCATTCAGCAAGCATTTCAGCTCTCTTAATGATCGGTATCTTTCTTTCTGCTGCAGCTCTAACTTCCGGATTATCTAATGCTACAGCTGATGAATAGACAAGGACATCAGCATCCTGCAGATTTTTTTCAGAATGCCCTTCGTAAATTCGAATACCTAAGCTGCTTAAATGATTTGTAATCTCTGAAAGATTATTATCGGAACCGGAAATTTCAAAACCCTGGTTCAATAATATTTCCGCAATACCGCTCATCCCGATACCGCCAATTCCTACAAAATGTACCTTTTTTATATTCTTAAACATTATTTAATTGTTTCTACTTCTGTTTTTAATTCATTAAATTCTATTAATTAAATCACTTTCATTTTCATAATCGTATGGTCTTATTATTATTGGTCTTCTTCTGTCTTTTAATTTAATTCTTATTAAACGAAAAACATTTTTTTTTGTTGAATCTCTTCTTTTTGAGATACTTATTGAGGACATCTCTTCTTTATCAAAAATTCTCACCTTAAATCTGTCAACAAACGAAATACCTCTTTGTGAAATTTCCAGATGCTTATTTTTATAAATATTATATAGTAGACTAATTATCGAGACCATCACTATAATTGCAAAAAAATAGATTATTGGATCCTTGGTAATAAGTATAAATGAACCTTCAAAAAATTCTCCTCTAATAATTGCATAAATAATAAATACAACAAAATAGATTATAGTTGATTGATAATAAAATGACATATTATATTTAAACGCACTTTTGCTGTCCTTATTATCATTCATACTGATTCTGCATATTTAATTACATTATTTGCAATTATTGATGCTGCATGTTTCTTACCAAGTAAACCTGCATTTTTTTTTATCATCTCCAGCTTTACTTCATCGAAAATCAATTTAATTATTGTTTCCCCTAATTCTTCATTTAATTTTTTATCTTCTATAAGTATAGCTGCTCCTTTATCTGCTAACGATTTTGCATTATAATACTGGTGGTTCTCTGCTACATTAGGAGAAGGCACCAAAACCGCCGAAATGCTAAGTGCGTTTATTTCGGCTATAGTAGTGGCGCCTGCTCTTGATAATAATAAGTCACATGCAGAATATGCTGAATTCATTTTTTCTATAAATGGAATTATCAATATATCTTTACTTGTAATTGATTTATATCTATCATAATAATTTTTACCTGTCTGCCAGATAACTTGTATATTATTATCAATAAACCTCTCAATTGAATTCGCAACAGCTTCATTTATTGATGCTGCTCCAAGACTACCGCCTAAAACTAATAAGGTCTTCTTTTGAGCTGATAAATTAAACTCTTTTATCGCTTCTTTTTTATTTATTGTCTTTAGATTCTCCCTTACAGGATTACCTGTCAAAAATAATTTTTCTTTATTCTTAAAATATTTTATGGAATCTTCAAAACTTATATGAATTTCATCAGCGTATCTTTCCAGAAGTCTGGTTGTTACTCCTGGATAGCTATTTTGTTCAAGTAAAACAATTTTTGCACCTACTAAGTTTGAACCGAATATTGCCGGTCCGGCAACATATCCGCCGGAACCAATTGCTACTAACGGTCTGAAATTAATGTTTATAAATATCGATTGAAATACGGATACTAATAGTTTTAACGGAAATAATATATTTTCAAAATTTAACTTTCTTGAAAATCCTTTTATCCAGATCGGCTTAAACTTAAATCCTAATTTCGGAACCACTCTGCCTTCAATTTTTGATTTTGTACCTATAAATATTATTTCAGCCTCAGGTATAATGTCTCTTATTTTTTCCGCTACTGCAACAGCTGGAAATAAATGACCTCCCGTTCCGCCTCCGGCAAATAAAAATCTGTATGTTCTTTTTGATGCCATTTAACTTATTTAACTGGATTTAATTTATTCTATATTTTTTTTACCTAATAATCCCGGCTGATAGTTCGATTTACTTGATAATGCAATATTTATTAAGATACCTATTGAGATACATAAGAAAATTATTGAGGTTCCGCCGTAGCTAATAAATGGTAATGGTAGCCCGGTGGTAGGTATCAAACCTGTTGATACTGCAATATTTAATAAATGCATAAATAATAATTGAAAACGTAATTCCAAATGCTAGAAGCTGACCGAATTTATCTTTGGCCTTTTTAGCTATTAATGTTCCGGTTATAAAAAGAACAAAATAACTTAAAATAATTATCACCGACCCTATAAATCCAAGCTCTTCTCCTAATATCGCAAAAATAAAATCACCGTAAGCCTCCGGTAAAAATAAATTACTCTGCATACTATGACCAAGACCCACTCCAAAAATTCCGCCGCTTCCCAATCCGAGTACTGCTTGCTTTACCTGAATATTTATATCACCTCCATTGCTCAAGCTGTTTATAAAAGTAAAAATCCTGGTTCGGGAATGAGAAAACAATAATGCTATTGCTATTACAGCTAAAAGACTGAAAAATGAAGAAGTCATTATATGACCCAGTTTTGAACCTCCTACATATAATAATGTCAAACTAATCAGAATTAATATTATTCCAGTACTTATATTCGGCTGAATAAATATTAAGCTGGATATAACAACCACCCAAATAAAAAGGAAAAGAAATCCATGCTTATAATCTTTAAGTTTTTCACCTTTGTCTTCAATCAAAGCGGAAAGATGAATTATTAACACTAATTTTGCAATATCCGCGGGTTGAAATGATGTAAATCCTAAATTCAGCCATCTTCCGGCTCCTTTATAGTCCGGAGCAATAAATAATGTAACAATTAATAGCCCTACTGTCGCAATAATCGCAAGTTTGCTGTATCCTTTATATATATCATAAGGAATAAAACTGAATATTATCATACAGAATATTCCTATAATAACTTTAGTAAAATGTGAGTTAAATAAGTGAAATACCGAATCAAATTTTAAAGCACTATATGTACTGCTTGCACTCATAACCAATATAAGCCCTAGGAGAGATAATATGAAAGCATCAAAAAATATGATAAGTCCTAATTTCTTCCCCGTCAGGATTGATTTATCTATATTCAGATTTGAATTAACTTCTTTTATCATATTATTATATAGTTGATTTACACATATGAAAAGATGACATCTTTACATATGAAATATTACCATCAAATTTTTTATTAAATTTAATCTTAAATAAACCTTATTTTCAATTATTAAAGATGTCATCTTTAAATACTATCCTTGCATAGATACTCCTCCATTCCATCACTCCATTATTCCATCACTGTTATATTATAATTTATTAACCGCTTCTTTAAATACTCTACCCCTATGTTCATAATTATCGAACATATCAAAACTTGCACAGGCAGGGGATAACAATATTATCTCATTTTCTCTCGCCTCCTGGTTAGCTGCTACAACTACTTCCTCTAATGATATTTTAACTTCAACTTTAACCTTGGAGTGAAAAAAATTAAATATTTTATCTGCCGATGAACCAATAGCATAAATTTTCTTTACCCTATCTATTACAAGCTGCTTAATTTTATTGTAATCATTTCCTTTATCCTGTCCTCCAAGTATTAAAAAGATGGGTTCATTAAAGCTTCTTAATGCGTACCAGACAGAATCTACATTCGTTGCTTTGGAATCATTAATAAATTTAACACCGTTTACTTCTCTTACAAATTCAAGCCTGTGTTCAACTCCTTGAAATGTTTTTAATCCTTCTTTGATCCTTTCATTTTCAAGGTTAAAAATCTTTGCTGCAATTATGGAAGCCATTGCATTTGCTATATTATGTTCACCATTAAGGTTTATTTCATCAATATTACAAATAAATTTCAGTTCTCCCCTTTCATTATATATTACCTGGTTATCTGATAAATAGCATCCGTTCAATAATGTCTCCTTTAAAGAAAAATAATACCCTTTGCTATCATAATGCTTTAAAAGATTAATTAAAGTCTCATCATCTTTGTTAAGTATTAAATAGTCATCTCTTTTTTGATTTTTATAAATTAGTAATTTTGAACTAATATAGTTCTCAAATTTATTTTCATACCTGTTTAAGTGATCTGGAGTAATATTTAATATCATTGCTGTTTTTGGTTCAAACTCATCAATTAAATCAAGCTGAAAACTTGAGACCTCCAGTATAATAAAATCATTTTCTGAAGCTTCAAGAGCAATTTCACTAAAAGCATTTCCGATATTCCCGGCTATAAATGTCTTTTTTCCCGCTGTTTTGAATAAATGTCCGCAAAGACTTGTTGTTGTTGTTTTTCCGTTTGTCCCTGTAACAGCGATAATTTTTCCCTTGCAAAAATTATATGCTAATTCTATCTCACTAATTACTTTTATATTTTTCTCTTTTGCTCTTTTTAACACAGGCGCATTTGAAGGTACTCCCGGACTTACTACCATCAGTTCACATTCAAACACTCTGTCAGTGTGCTCTCCTATTTCATATTCAATATTATTCTCTTTTAATGTTTCAGCAGATTTTTCAAGATTTTCGCTTTTACCTGAATCGGAAACAAAAGGATTGCCGCCAAGTTTCTTTATTAACTTTGCTGCTCCGATTCCGCTCCTTACTGCCCCAATAATTGATATATTTTTATCTTTTATTTCCATTAACGTATTTTGAATGATGTTAAACTAACTATTGCTAATATTATAGCTATTATGTAAAACCTTATTACTATTTTTGGCTCCGGCCATCCAACCATTTCAAAATGATGGTGCATCGGCGCCATTTTAAAAACCCTTCTCCCTTCACCGTATTTTCTTTTTGTATATTTAAAATACAATCTTTGAATTATTACCGAAATTGTTTCCATAAAAAATACTCCGCCAAGTATCGGGATTAACAATTCTTTTTTAATTAATACCGATATAATTCCGAATGCTCCCCCTAAAGCTAATGAACCTGTATCTCCCATAAATACTTGTGCCGGATATGAATTGAACCACAAAAATCCCAAAGATGCACCTACAAGTGCTGCAACATATACTGTTAATTCACCTGAACCTGGTAAATAAATTATATTCAAATAATCTGAGAAAATTGCATTACCGCTGACATAACTAATTATCGCTAATGCTATCATTACTATAATTATTACTCCAATTGCTAATCCGTCAAGTCCGTCAGTTAAGTTTACCGCATTTGATGTTGCTGTAACTATAAAAACAACTACCGGTATATAGAAAAAGGAAAAATCAAAATTTACATTCTTTAAAAAAGGAACTGTAGTAACAGAGTTTATTCCATGAAATTGCGGAGAAAAATAAATCACGGCTCCTACAACTAAACCAATAAGGATCTGACCTAATAGTTTATACCTTGCTATCAATCCATTGGGATATTTTTTTATAACTTTTAAATAGTCATCCAGGAATCCTACACCGCTTAACCATATTGTCCCTGCTAAAATTAAAATAATATAGATACTTTTTATATCTGCCCAAAGCAGAACAGGAATAACCACTGAAAAAATTATAATCATACCTCCCATTGTCGGTGTTCCTGCCTTAGACCAGTGTGATTTTGGCCCGTCTATTTTTTTAGCTTCTCCTATCTGTTTCTTCTTCAAAACCGCTATTATTTTAGGTCCAAAATAAATTGAAAAAAATAACCCGAAAATTGCCGCAAGTGCAGACCTGAAGGTCAAAAACCTGAAGATATTAAATCCTGGTGGATTAAAGGTCTTATTTATATATTCAAAAAGGTAGTAAAGCATTTATTATAATCTTGACTCCAGTGTTTTTACAAATTCTTCCATCTTCATTCCTCTTGAACCTTTAATAAGTATAACTGAATTTGATAGTTCTAGGTTACCCAAAAAAGACTTAAGGTTTTCTCTTACTCTAAAATGTTTTTTATAAACTTTTGAGCCGTCTATTACACTGGACATATGCTTCATTCTTTTACCTATGGTATATAGTTCCGTAATTCTATTCTTGTATATATACGGAACTAATCCTTTATGAAGTTCTGCTTCTTCTTTGCCTAGTTCAAACATATCTCCCAGTATCGCTATCTTTCTTTTATATGTTTTCAATTTCCGAAGGATTTCTAATGCATATTTCATTGATTCAGGATTTGCATTATATGTATCATCAACAATAATACAGTTTTTAAATTTTTTAACATTCAATCTTTTATCAACTGCTTTTAATTTTTTTGTCCCTGACTCAATTTCTTTTTTTGCAAGCCCTAAAGTTAATCCGACAGTTATAGCAGCTAAGTAATTTGACGCATTATGCCTTCCGTATAAAGGCAATTCTTGTCTAATCTTTTTATTCTTATAAATAATATTTATAATCGGTCTTCCTTCTTCCGTATATCCCGGTAATTCTCCAAGAAAATCTGCCTTTGATTTTTTACCGAATCCATAAGTAACTTTATTCTTATATCTTAGATGAGATTTTTTTAAGTAATCATCATCCTTATTAATAAATAATAATCCGTTTTGTTCTTCTGTTATTCGAAATAGCGCATCTTTTTCTTCGAACACCCCTTCTCTGTTTTTTAAAAATTCTAAATGGGAATCTCCTATATTGGTTATTAAAGCATAATCCGGTTTTGCAATATCGGATATATATTTTATTTCTCCAAAGTGATTCGTTCCAAGCTCTAAAACAAGAATATCATGTATCCCTTTTGTACTTAAAATTGTTATAGGCACTCCTATATGATTATTATTATTCCCCACGGTTTTATTTACAGTATATTTTTCGTTTAGTAATAATGCAATCATTTCTTTAGTCGAAGTTTTACCACTGCTTCCGGTTATAGCAATAACTTTCGTTTTTGATAACTTATTTCTCCATATTTTAGCTATGTTACCTAAAGCAATTGTTGTATTGTTAACAGTTATAACTGGAATATCAATATCGTCAAAATTCTTATATTTCCTTTTATTGATTACCACAGCCGATGCACCGTTATTTATCGCATCTCTCAAAAAATCATGACCATCAAACCTGTCACCTTTTATTGCTACGAATAAACTTTTTTTTGCTACGTTTCTCGAATCAATTGAAACCGAAGTAACCGGCTTATAACTATCAGGATTAATAATTTCAGATGTAGGAATATCAAAAATATCTTCTATTGTTAAACTTATTTTTGAATTATTTCTAACCATATCTGAACTTAATTTTAAATTATTTATTGAAATTACTTTGTCATTCTGAGACCCTTAAAAAGTCTTTCCTTTAATAATTAAATTAGTGACATACTCTGTTTTGTCATTCTGAACGGAACGAAGTGGAGTGAAGAATCTCCAGGTTTAATTTTTTTCATGAATGCTATATCAACTTCCCATATAAAATATTTCATTTACATTTTATTTAAATATCTTTCTGCAGTTTCTTTATCTGAAAAATGACTTCTTACTCCTTTTATTTCCTGGTAATTTTCGTGACCTTTCCCTGCAATCAAAATTACCGCATTATCTTCTGATTCTTCTATAGCTTTTCTTATAGCGGCTTCTCTATTTTCAATAACCTCGTAATTTTTTCTTGATATCCCTTTTGTAATGTCGTTAATAATTTCCATGGGCTCTTCAAACCGTGGATTATCCGAGGTAACAATCACGTATTTGCTCAGCTCACTTGCAATTCTTCCCATTATAGGTCTCTTGCTCTTGTCTCTATTCCCCCCGCACCCAAATACTGTATAAATAGGATTTTTATCCCCTGCAATTTTATTTAAAGCGGTCAATGCCTTCTCAAGACTGTCTGCTGTGTGTGAATAATCAATGATGCTTTTTTTCTTACCCGTTCCCACAACTTCAAATCTGCCCGGCACTTGCTTTGTCGTTTTAATTCCTTCAATACAAATCTCTTCTTTTACTCCGGATAATACTGTCGTTGCAAATGCTGCACATGCATTATATGCATTAAATTCACCCACTAATGAAGTAGTTAGATGATATGAATTATTCTTGTGTTCTATTATAAATGATGTACCGTTTAAATTATATTCAACATTTTTTAAAATAAAATCTGCATCCGATGCCGTTCCATAAGAGTATGGGTGGGATTGTGTTTTAGATATTAGAGTTAGACAGTGTTTATCATCGGAATTGTAAACACCGAATGCAGATGGTAAAAGCATATCAAAAAGTATTTTCTTGGCAGATAAGTAATTTTCAAAGTTCCCGTGAAAATCTAGATGATCTGATGTGATATTTGTAAATACTGCAGAAGCAAAATTTAAATCGTAAACTCTTTTTAATACCAATGAATGTGAAGAAACTTCCATTACAGCATAACTGCACCCCTGTTTATGCATCTCATATAAGAGTTCATTTAATTCTAAAGATTCAGGTGTCGTTAACTTTGTCTTAATTTCCTTGTCTCCGATAAAATTTGCTATGGTTCCTATTAACCCGGTCTTCTTTCCGTCTCTTTCCAGAATACTTTTTATAAAATATGAAGTTGTAGTCTTTCCATTAGTACCCGTTATGCCAATTAATTTTAACTTTTTTGAAGGCTCATCAAAATATATACTTGAAATTTGCGCCAATGCTATGCGGCTGTCGCTAACTAAGATTTTAGCTGTACCGCTATGCGTAAATATTTCATCCGGCAGTGTATTATTTTCTAAGATTATTGCAAAAGCACCTTTATTTATCGCATCCAGTATAAAATCGTGTCCATCCGAATTATATCCCTTTATAGCAATAAAAACTGAATCTTTCAAAACTTTCCTGGAATCATAAAATATTCCGGTTACATCTTTCCGCTGAACTTCTCCGGTAACCTGAATAACTTTTATTTTACTTATTAATTTTGTTAATTCCATTTTTATAAATGTTAAACTAATTAACTGGACTATCTATCTTTGTCATTCTGAAGTTACGCAAAACCCTCCCCCTCTCCTTACTACCTGTCCCGATTCTATCGGGAAGGAGAGGGGCTGGGGGTGAGGTTAATCATCATTAAAAAATATTCTTTTGCGTAATTTAATTATTTAATAAATTTCGGTTCCATTAATTGATGTTTCCTTGCAATTCAAAGTACACATTAGACCTTTATGAATTTTTTCACCAGGTGAAATACTCTGCGACAGCACTTTCCCGGAACCTCTTATAGTGTATCTTATTCCAAGTTTGGTTAAAACATATATAGCGTCTCTTAATGAATAGTCTGTTAAATCA
This sequence comes from uncultured Ignavibacteriales bacterium, assembly GCA_963848195.1. Lineage (GTDB taxonomy): Bacteria > Bacteroidota > Ignavibacteria > Ignavibacteriales > Ignavibacteriaceae > CAVQBP01. The sequence continues at coordinate 62,047 of CAWKCY010000011.1, forward strand.
GGCATCGAATTTAACCTTACCGCGTTATTTGTATTTACCTGCTGTATATTTACCGTCCCTTTAGCAGGAATAATTCTTGAAAAACTTTTATCGTTGTTTTCTTCAACTGATGCAATCTGTATTTCCGGATTTTCTGATGGTGATTGTATCAGTCCGGGATCTGCCTTTATCATTCTCGATATTGTATTTTTAAAAATTGGAGCCGCAACACTTCCACCGTATCTACCGACCTTTGGCGCGTTTACTAAAATTAAACAAATTACTTCTGGATTATCTGAAGGGAAAAAACCTATAAATGAAGAATTGTAATCTGATTTTGAATATTTACCGTTCTCAAGTCTTTGTGCTGTGCCGGTCTTACCGCCGATTTTTATATTTTCAATCTCTGCATTCTTACCGGTTCCATTTTCAACTACATTGAAAAGTATCTCTCTCATCCTTTTGGAAGTTTCTTCGCTTATTACCTTTCTGACTTCTTTGGGTGAATCTTCAAAAATTATCGTTCCTTTGGCATCTGTCTCTTTTCTTATTATTAATGGTTTGTATAAAATTCCACCATTAATTAAAGCGCAATATGCGGAAATTAATTGAATGGGGGTAACCATTAATTCATATCCGAATGACATAAATGGTTTTGTTAAATCATTCCAGTCTTTTGGCTTTTTAAGAAAACCATCCGTTTCTCCCGGCAGATTAATTCCGGTAAAATTACCGAATCCGAATGCTCTTACATATTTATAATATGAGTCATCATTTATTCTTTTCACTAGCTTTGATATTCCTACATTGCTAGACTGTTCCATTACTCCCATTACTGTGAGATACTGATGTTTATGTGTATCACTAATCAAGACATTCTTATATCTATAACTTCCGTTTTCAACATTTATGGTTTCATCTAACCTGCATAAACGCTGATCTAATAATGCTGCCATTGTAATAGATTTAAAAGTAGAGCCAGGTTCATATGAATCGGTTATGGCTTTATTTTTTCTGTCGGAATCATCGAATTTCCAATAATTTTCAGGATCATAGTCCTTTATGTTGGCAAGAGCAAGAATCTCTCCGTTATTAGGATTCATGATTATTCCGGTTGCAGATAATCCGCCATAAGTATCAAGACCGTTCTTTAATTCGTCTTCTAAAATCGCTTGATAAGACTTATTGATTGTTAAATAAATGTTGTCTCCGGCTACCGCAGGTTTCGTCTCTTCTTCCGCTATTGTTATCATATCTCCTATAGCATTTCTTTCAACAAGCATCTTACCTTCAATACCATGAAGAATATTGTTAAAAGATTTTTCGATTCCGTTAACTCCGCTAAATTCGTTGTTTACATATCCTAAAATATGTGAGGCTAGTTTATCATATTGATAGATACGTGTAGGATCTTCTCTATAAAATAATCCCGTTATCTTAAAGTTTTTTAACAACAATGCCTCTTCTCCTGGTGCCTTCTTCTCAATGCAGATTGTTTTATTTGGACCTTTCATTAGCTCAAGATAATATTTTATGCTTTTCCCGAACACCGAAGAGAACTTTTGAGCAATTTTAATTTTTCCGCTCCCTGATACCATTCTTAAATCAAGATAAAAGGATATGTCATCACGGTTATAAACAAGTAGAGTATTATCCCTATCATAAATCAATCCTCTATCCGCCTCTATCTTCTCCAATTTTGTCTGCTGCCTTTGAGCATAATACTTCAGTTCTTCACTCTTAACAATCTGGATATCAAACAGTTTGATAATTATTGCAGTAAAAAACAAAAAGATAAATATTAATACGATTAAAACTCTTGAATTATTCATATTTTTCTTTAATAATTTTTGAAACCCTCTCAATTTCATCTTTATCAACATTTAAGATAACAGGTACATCGTCCGGCTTTATCATCTCAAGCTCATTTTCTGCAATCGGTACAATCCTGTCTTCTGAAGTTAAAGCTTGATGCTCTGCTAATAAGTTTAATTTCCGGTTTTCTCTGTTTTCAAGTTCCTGTTCAGCTAATACTTTCTGTTTTGTAAGCTCTTCACATTTTAATTTTATACCAACGTACCCGAGAATAAAAAGCGTAATAGTAATCATGTAGAATAAAGTCAATAATATTATTGGTTTTGCACTTCGCTTCATATTCTTTCAGCTGCTCTTAATTTTGCACTTCTTGCTCTTATGTTTGATTCTATCTCCTCCATGGAAGGAACAACAGGTTTTTTTGTAAGTATCTTGAGCCTGCTCTCCTTATCGCATCTACATACCGGAAAATTTTTTGGACATATACAATCCAAAGCTTCATATTTAAAAAATTCTTTTACTAATCTATCTTCAAGTGAATGAAAAGAAATTATAACTAGCCGACCATTGCTTTTAAGCAGGTTCATACTCTTATTCAGAAAAACTTCAAGAGCATTTATTTCATTGTTTACGAATATTCTCAACGCCTGAAAAACTCTTGAAAGGGTTTTTATCTGATATCTTTGAGGTGTTATTCGATTGATTATGACACTTAGATCAAAAGTTGTTTCTATTTTGTTTTTAATTCTACTTACACATATTTCTCTGGCAATTTTCCTTGAATTCTTTTCTTCTCCGAATTTGAAGAATAATATCCGCAAGGTCTTCTTCTGAAAACGAATTAATAACATCCGCGCCATTTATATCTTTTTTCTTATCCATCCTTAAATCTAATTTCGCTTCTTTTCTATATGTAAATCCCTTTTCCACATTGTCAAGTTGAAATGATGATACACCGAGATCAGCCATTATCCCGTCAAATAAGTTTATGGATTCTATCTTTGCCATTATATCTATTTGAGTAAAGTTAAAATTGTAAAGCTTAATCCTATTTTCATTTTTAAACTTCTCTTTCGCAAAATTAAATGCATCATTGATCTACATCCGTAGAAACTACCATTCCGTCTTTGTCAATTTGTCCAAGTATACCTCCGGAATGTCCTCCATATCCTAAAGTTCCATCAAAATAAATTCCTGATTTATTTGTAATTAAGTATGACAAACATTCATCATATAATACTGGCTTATGAAACTTTTCCATTATCCGGCCATTACTCTTGCAGCTATTTGTTCATATGTTTCGGAAGTTTGTTCAATATATTCTTTATAAATCTTCGGATTCCATACCTCTATTTTCTTTAATGCTCCTAGTATTAATACTTCCTTTTCAATTTTTGCATACTCAATTAAATTTTGCGGGATTAAAATCCTCGATTGCGAATCTAAATTATCTTCTGATGCTAGTTGTAAAATCATCCTTATGAACTGTGCTTCTTTCGGATCAAAAGGATTTAATTTTAATAGTTTTTCTTCTATTTGAAGCCACTGATCGAGTGGGTATATGTCTATGCACGAAGACGTCCCTTGTGTCATGATAAAACTATCATTAGATTCAGGTGAAACTTGTTTCCGTAATTTGGCAGGAATACTTATTCGCCCTTTTGAATCTATAGAATATGAAAATTGACCTCTAAACATGTCCAACTCTATGTTTTGGTTATTTTAACCACAATTCCCCACAACTCCCCAAAAATACGTCAAATATTATGGCAATGTCAAGAACTTTTTTAATTTTTTACCACTTTTTTTTATTTTTTCGTTAATATGTTATTCAAAACATGCATGTTTATCCGGAGGAGTTGTAAAAGAGTTGAATTTTATTGAATCTTAGCAGCTTTTGCCAATTTATATGATTCGATAATAGAAGTAATGAGAAGACTTTTTTATAGCTTAGCAAAAATCCAAAATGTGGGCAAATAGGAATGAGAGCTTAATAATAACTATTTGGGTTAAAATTTATCCAATTCTTAATTCAATCACCTTTTTTATACTTTTTCCGCTCCAACGAATATTTTGGAGCTGAAACCAAAAAATATAGAAGGATGAAAAATGAAAAAATTGATAAACCGGAATAAACAAGTATCAAATACAACATAAGCGTTCCTTATTATTTGATGCAAAATGGAAGGTTTAACCCAAGCCCATCCCATTTTAAACTTTTTAGCATATATATAAAAATTTCCAACAGGAAAGGTCACAATTATAGTACCAATAAAACGGTTCAAATAATCAAATTTTTATTATGTTAACTTTTTAGGCAGGTAATTTTTATATTAAAGTTAAGAATTATTGTAATATTTACTAAGAGCTTTTTGTTTAGGACATAATTATGTCCATTTCTTCATTTATTTCACAGATTTTTTCAGATATTAAATTTTTACTAACCATATTTGTTATTAAATTATTAAGCTTCTCCTCAAGTTTGGTTATTTCATAGCCTGTTTTCTGTTGAATATCAAAAAATTTCGCCATTGCCTCCGAAAATAACTTTTTGTAATAATCAATGCCTTCTATAATGTTAGCAGTGAAGGTGCTGAAATATTTAATTTGACTTTTAGAGGGAGGTAGAGTGATAGCTGAAATTTTTTCTTCAAGATAATTGAGATAAAGCTTAAGTTCTTTCATAAACATATTTGGGCGATCATTCCTGTTTATGATGTTAATCCTGCCATAAATGTGATTTACCATCTCGCTTAGGGTTACAGTCGATGAGAAGTATGCCATATTTGGTCCAGGACAAACTGCTGTTCCAAATCCATCTGCTTTTGTGGCTGCATTATTTATTTGTAAAGCCGGAAGAGCTAGACCCATACATAAACAGGTTTTATCAATTATATTATTATACTCTTTTTCTTTTTCATGATTATTTATAAAAGTTGCATTCACTTGTTCAATTTTTTGTGATTGGTACTTTATTGATGCAGTACATAATGGTTTTGTACTAAACTCTGTGTCTGAAATTAAATATTTTTTTGGGCAGGAGCTTCCGGGCTGCCCCTTTGCAGCATTCTCTTCTTTTTCAACATCTTTCGTATTTCCCCGCAGACTGTTAAATGGCACACCTAATGGAGACGTATTACTTAAATATAGATCATCTTCATTGGCACTCCTAAGAAGTACTAATGTTCTTTCATCTACATTCGTTGCTTCAGGTACAAGTAGGAATGGAGTTCCCCAGCCAACTGAATCTACCTGGTAATAATCTAGCAAAAACCTATTTTCTTCAAATGTACCAACTCCCCCCTGCGCTGTAATTTTTAATTCAGGAGGTTCCTCATCAATTACTTGTTCCTTTTTTCTTAATGCATCGATAAAAATTTCATGGATTGTATTAATTAAAAAGCTTCGTTTGGATTTAAATTCTTCCAGTATTGGCCCCATTAAATATCCATCGGTTGCAAAGGCATGCCCGCCGCAATTAAGACCTGATTCAATCCTATATTCTGAAACCCATAAACCTTTTTTAGCGAGAAATTTTCCCTGTATAAGCGCTGAACGGAAGTCACTTACTTTAAGAATTATTTTTTTCTTCAACTTGCCTTGTGCATCCGGAATAAAATCCGGAAAACATTCCATATAGCTGTAGAGCTTCGGATTCATCCCTGCCGATAATATTACTGATGATCTAAGCCTGCTTTGTGCAAAACCGCGTAATGCTGCATGTGCATCATTAAACTCAATTGGAAGCAAACCTGATTTATCATAGTTAGCTTTATCCACTTTAGTCATAATGTTAACATCTATACGTCCAGGATGCATAAACATGTCAAGTATTTTTTTAATCTCAACCCTGCTTAACATGCCTTTAATATAAAAATCTAACGGTTGTTTTAATTCGGAATTATCTGGTAGGATAAGATAATATTCTTCAAGTTCATGAGCTTTGTTAAGAATTTTATCTTTTAATATTGTAAAGTTTTTATTTACAAGTTCATCTATAAGATTGAGGTAATTTGTAATTCGTTTAGCCCTATAATCAGGTTCCCTTGTTGAAATAGAAACAAATGGAATGTTATTCTTTTTGGAATGAATCATCCTCATTTTTTCAACAAGATCATCATCTACTATTGATATCACTGAATTGATCCCGAAATGTGCAACTTTAAGAGGAGTATCAATGGTGAAAGCGAGTCCCATGACCGGGATGTGAAATTTATGTATGTTATTTACCATGATTTCTCTTTTAAAAAAGAAATGCCCTGGTATAAAATAAAAGCTTAAATTTGTTATTACCATCTGCCCCTGCGGCTGTCATTAGAACTTTGGAAGTTCCTTTGATTCCTCACACCCCCTGAGCCATTACTACTCTTAGGACGGGCTTCGTTTACAACTATACTCTTTCTTTTTAACTCCTTTGAGTTTAGTTTGCTAATAGCTGTTTGTGCTTCTTTTTCTCCCGTTAATTCTACAAAGCCGAAACCTTTTGAAGTACCTGAATACATATCTTTTATGATTTTAACACTTGTTACCTTTCCGTATTCGGAAAATAACTTATTTAAATCCTCTTCCTTTACTTCCGTTGAAAGATTCCCTACGTAAATGTTCATAAATGTTTCCTTTTGTTTGTTTTTATTTTTTCCGGAATACTTAATTGAATTATTTTTAAGAAGTAAACAGGAAAGTTTATTTTAATTTAAAATTTGAAGAAATATTAAAAAGAGGAAAGTCCGTTAAAAAGGGTTACTTATCAATGGAGTGGTTCAGCTTTTTTATTTTTTTCTTTTAATTGTTTCTTTTACCTGCAGTTTAAGTTATAGTCCCATTATTTTTATATATTAATTTAATTATAATATACTACTAATTCAATCATAATAAGGCGCTGTAAAGCGGATAGAATTTTTTGTCCGTAAATAATAAGATGATAATACATTAAAATTATTTCTGACAAGTTTTCTAATTCATAGAAAACAATTCTTGTGCCAATTTCCTGTTCCACCAGACTAAAAAGGTAGCTAATGAAAACAATCGAATTACCACTGAATTACGATGACCACAAATGACTTAATGACAAATGACGAATGACTGTCATTCAGCCAACTGTCGAAATTTAACCAGCGACCTGTCATTTCAACTATCGAAAACATTCGAATTATCAATGAATTACAACGGAATGACTTAATGACAAATGATCAATGACATCTTTTAATTCAGAGCCAACTGCCGGAATCGAACCGGCGACCTACTCATTACGAATGAGTTGCTCTACCAGCTGAGCTAAGTTGGCTTCTTCAAATAAGATGAATTTATAATGGCATTAAAGAATTGGATATTATTCCACCTAATTGAATTAGATAGGTCATAAACTTTAATTCATGATTCTAACTCTTAGTCTGTGTGCCGACCTAACCGCCATAATTTTAAGTGAAGGCGAATCTTTAGTGTAGGTAGGAACTTGAACTTGACCTTCTATCATCTCAATTTCTTTTTATGTCTATTCTTTCTAAGTCTTTTTTTCCTCTTATGAGTTGACATTTTATGTCGTTTTCTTTTTTTACCGCAGGGCATTAATTACCTCCATTATTTTCATGTGATTTTAATAATTCTTCGGCTCTTTTTCCTGCTTCCGAATTTGGATTAATTGCAACAGTTTTTTCAAGCCATTCTTTAGATTTTTTTAGATTTCCAGCTGCTAAATTAACGATTCCTAAGTTTAAATTCCCGATTTGATGTTTTGGTTCCAATTTCAATGCCTCTTCCATCTCATTAATAGCAGTTGGATAATTCCCTAAATTATAATAGCAAACTCCCATGTCTATCCGGGCATCTGCATCCTTTGGATTTTTTTCTAAATATTTTTTATAATTCTCCACTGCTTTATCATAAAAACCTGCATCGTTTTGACTATGTGCTAACTGTAGGCGTAAATTGTCATCCTTTGGATTATTCTTTAACTGAGTCTCCAGTTCATTTATTTTATTAATACTATTCAAATCAACACCTGGTAAATTTGAATTTTGATTTGCACTTACTACATTAACAGTAGGTTTATTTAGTACACCTGATGAAATAACAATTATCGCTGAAACAATTAAAATTCCTCCAAGAATTGTTATTAGCATCCGGATATTTAATTTTTTTTCTCCTCTTTCCTGAGATTTTTGTTTTTTAACAGGTAAATTGGTCCTTTTAGGTACACTGTTTTTTTTATTAGCTGTTGATTTCTTTATATGTTTGTACTTATTTCCGCTCCCCTCAAGTTTTATTCCGCAAGATGAGCATATAGTATCATTAATATCATTTGCCTCACCGCAATTTTTACAATATACTATATTTCTACCTTCAGAAGGAATATCCGATTGTCTAGGTTCTTTCTGTTTTAGATCTCCCTTTTCTATTTCTAACTTCGTACCGCAATTAGGACAAAACTGATAATCCTTTTCTAATTTAGCTCCACATTCTGGACAAAAATTCTTCATAGACCTTTTTCTTACGCCTCTTTCATTCCATTATTAACAATTTCTTTAAATTCTTTTGAAAATTTAAAGGTAGGAACGAAATGTTCCGGGACAAATACCTGCTCTCCAGTTTTAGGATTTCTAGCCTGCCTTGCATTTTTCTTTTTTACCTTATAACTGCCAAAGCCTCTTATTTCTATTCCTTTACCTTCTTTTAATGATTCTATGACAGTTTTAATAAAACCTTCTATAATTGCTTCAGTTTCTAATTTTGTTAAACCTGTTCCACCTGCAACTTTATCAACAATATCTGCTTTTGTCATGTTTCACCTTTACAAATTGTTTGTAACTTATTATAATTTAATGGTTTAAATTATGCAACAACGTATCGAAAATCAAATAACAATTTTGTGATTCACGCCACCTTGCAGTTATTCCTTTTATTATCTACTAAAAAAACTAAGACAGAAAATATACAAATAAATGAAGACTTTAAGAATTGAAAAAATAAGTATATTTTAATCCTCACTAAAGATAATCTCTAACCGGGAAATCGACTAATCATTTTTTAGGTACGCCATAAGAACAACCACTTATCATGAAAAATATTTTCGGACGGAGTGTATGTGGAACGTATGTGAAGCCGGTGAGTGCATCCGGCAAAATGACGCACCTTTAAACCCCCTCCAAAGGATATGACTTTTATTATCAACATATCAATATTTCGAAAATACTGGCAATACCGTTTTTTATGAGTTTTTATTTAAACAGCATTATATTTTCTAAATAGTTTTCTTTTTTATTTTTAATAATTCAACACCATGGGGTGGAATTACAGAATGGTATTCTTTTTCAAATTCGCCAATGTCTTTTTGTCTCCAAAGATCTCTAACCAAATATTTCCCCTTTAATCCAAGTAAATGGAAATCTGCAGTAATATCTGCCTCTTTATTTCCTCTGTTGAATAACCCAACAGCTCTAGAACTATCTTGAAGATCTTTAGCCCAAATTTCAAGATCTCCTTCTTTGAAAATTCTGCTCGCTTGTTTTCCTAATGAATCTTGATCCACTGCAAGAACTTCATCATTAGTTAACAAACCAATAGTAAAATCATCGAGCCTGGTCATGTCACAACCTATTAATAAAGGTGCGGAAAGCAGACACCACATAGAAATATGTGTATACTGTTCATTAGGAGTTAATCTTGTTGGATGAAGATTTTCCCCCCAGCCTACCATTCCGACCACTAACATATCAGGATCATTCCAATGCCCGTATCCGGCATATTTTTCATTACCGTTTTGATTGAATGCTATATCACTCATACTCTGCCATGTATCTGTTATATCGCCGGTTGTACGCCAGCAGTTTCCCCCTACCTTAGCTCCCCACTCCCATACATTTCCCATACCATATTGGCAAAGACTGTAAACTATATCCCTCTTAATTTTATTTAAAGCATCTCTCATCACGAAGTAAGGTTTCATCAAATCGTTTAGGCTATCCCTGTTTCCATTATAGGAACACCAATCATATTTAAGATAATCAATCCCCCATTCACCATATTTCTGAGCATCTTTTTCCTCATATTGGAAACTACCAATGCATCCTCCGCAAGTTAAAGGCCCCGGAGAAGAATATATTCCCATCTTCAATCCTTTATTATGAATGAAACTACCGAGAGCTTTCATATCTGGAAACCTTTTATTAGGTAATATATATCCATTCTCATCTCTTGCTTTACCTAAAAGAGTTGTATCATCTGAGCCTGGTTTTGTTTCCCAGTAATCATCGATATTGATATATGTCCAGCCATGATTTATCAATCCGCTATTAACCATTGCTTCTGCAGCTGAACGTATTTTTTCATCACTAACTGAATTAGCAAAACAATTCCAGCTATTCCAGCCAAGAGGCGGAGTTAATGCAATCTGATCTCCGCAAACTATCTTAAATTTCTTTTCTGCAGTGCCAATTTCATTCCTTGCCTTCAGTGTAATCACATACTCACCTCTCCTTTGAATAACTCCTGTAATAATTCCGGTCTCCGGATCCAGATGAAGACCTTCAGGTAAATCTAGTACTGAAAATTCCATAGGCTTCTTACCTGTTGCCGGTATTCTATACAAAAAAGGTGAATTAGGTCTTACTCCATAAATCTGTGTACCATTAATTTTCGGTGAAGAGGGTGCTTTGGGAGTGAGAATTACATATTCACGTCTTATTGCTTCACCATATTCATTATTTATTAATTCAATACCGGATATGCTATTCGCAGTAGATGATTGTTTTAATATTTTTTCAGAAGTTTCAGGAGATCTCCTTTCAATAGCAATAGCATATTTTCTTGCTATCACTGAATAATCACCAGGAATCCAGTCTTTATTCCAAATATTATCGCGGCGTACCCATGAAATTTCCATTAAATCACTCATATTGGGAAAATCCCTCTCGATCAAATGCCATAAATATTCTTTCGGTTCATATTTGAAAAGTGAAAAATAAAATGCAAATCTCCCTTTATTGTTATTAACTTTGATAAATAATTTATTGTCCCCTTTCAAAAGTTTAAGAACTGTAGTATCCTGATTAGGTGAGCATCCCCGATTGATTTTATGATTTATTATTATACCATTATTCAGCCAAACCTTTAATCCATCGTCACTTCCGAAATACCCTGTAATTGCAGTATCACGATCGGATTTAATATTTCTTTGCAAATAGACAGCACTATTTAAAGAGTCAGGAAAATAAATAATTGTTCCATCTATCCATTCAGGTTTTATTTCCCATTTATATTTTCCTTTATCATATTGCATGTTTACATCATTATCATCTTCTGGAGGAAATTTTTCATCAAAAGACTGATCAGGTTTACTGGGGAAAAATCCCACACTATACCAGGAACCTAAAACTAATTTAAATTTCAAATCATTTTGTTTCTGTAGTCCCATAAACGCTTCTCTAGAAGCAATTAATGTAGCAATCCAGGTATCTTTTTTTATGTAATAATTCTGATCTTGTCCAAAGATTGTGGCAGTAAAAAGGAACAATATAAGAAATGGAATAATATTCTTTTTCATATTAAAACTGCTGATGATTTTGTTAAAAAATTATTAAAAACAATTTAGTAAATTCTAAAATATTCTAATAATATTTATAAGTTTTAATCATTTATTAAATCTCCCCTTCCGTTAATCTGCTTCCCCAATAAAATCCTCTACTTCTTAGTTGCTCATGTCTAGACGACTAATACTCAATATCTATACTCCATATCCATTCTGAAACCGTTTTGAAACCGTTTTGAAACCGATTTAAAACCGTATTAAAACAGTTTTGAAATCGTATTAGATACTATAATTCACCGTTTCTTCTATGTCAAATGCTTTCTATACTCAGTTTCGGTTTATAAATACAAAGGATGTATCCTACTTACTTAATCGTAATCTTACTCGTAGCTCGAAAAATATCGAATTGATTAAGATTTGTTACCGTACAGTAGGGCTGCTTCCAGATACTAACACATTTACTTAATTATAGATTAAATAAGCGAAGGTGACTAAAAAGTAATATTCTTAAAAATCAGTGAAAATTCGTGAAGATCTGCGTCATCAGCGTTCTATTAATTTTCAGTTTTCCGCAGCTCAATCATTTTATACGCATGTTCCCTGAAAATGCTTAAAGTGGAATTATCTGAATCATATATTGAATTCAACCCCTGTGGTTCTTGAGGCGGATCTCCTACAAACGGATCCCCCGGAAGCCATTTATTATCCTCATGCTGTCCTCTCCCCTCTCCTCCCCATGTCCAGACATTTGTACCGGCCATTGGAGCTCCTGCCGCCGCACTGTCATAAATCAGCCCTAAAATTTTCTTATAATATTCGTCCCGTGCAATAGTTGGTGTATTGGGTTTATAGAACTCACTATCACGCGGCAGCCCGAACTCTTCCATTGTAATCGGTTTACCTTCCTCCCTTGCAAATCGTATGTGCTCTTTAATATAATCTAACGCATTTTTTTCTGTAGAAGGATAAGTTTCATCTATCTTTTCTGCCTTAAACCATCCCCAATTCTTTGGCCATAAATGGAATGTCATATAATCAATATATTTAATTTTATGGGCTTTTAAATATATCGTAGAATCTCCTAGACTTCCCATTAACCCTTCATTCCCCGTTGTGACCAAATGATTATGATCAATTTTATGAATAAATTGCGAGGTAGTTTCAATCCATCTGTAATACTCTTCTAACCAGTATTTATTCCTTCCTGGACGCGGCTCATTAGCTAATTCCCATGACATTATCGACGGGTCTTCATAATAATAATCTCCCGTAAATTTATTCTTTCTGGTAACAAGAGTATAAACAAAATGAAGAAATAATTCATCAGCTTTCTCATTTGCATAAAAAGTTGCCGAATAATCCATGAAGTTTCCATAATTATTATTTGCGGGGTCAACTCCACCTCCTCCGTTTGCCCAATCATTATATTGGGACATTCCGCCTGTCCATTCCCAATAATTATTTAGAAATATCACTGCATGCATATCTCTCTTCCTCATTTCCGAAAGAAGAAAATCCAGACCTTCAAGTAAATCCTCATCATATACTCCCGGCTTTATCTGGATTGCCGGCTTTAATGAATTTGTTATATATGATTCTTCTGAAGCTCCTAATACTCGTAAATTAGTTAAACCTAAAGCTTTTAAATCTTCTAGTTCCCTTACTAATCTTTCCCTGTCACCTGTTTTACCCGGCGATCCAAGATAACACCCGTACCATAAATTTACACCTGCATAGTAAAAAGGCTTTCCATTTAATTCGAACTTTATCCCGTTTACTTTTATAAAATCCGGACTATCTTTAATAAAAATATCTGAACATGCATTAAATAATGAAAGCACTAATATGGAAAGAAAGAGAAAGATTTTCCGCATAACATATCCTTAAATTAAATTTGCTAATCCTCCAACAGATATAATCATATGTAGGTTGAACTACAGTATTTCAAAAAATAAAGATACCATCTTTAAATTCTAATTTTTTGCTGATGCTTGCACTCCTGTTAATAAATTAAATTTTTCAGCAAATCCTTTTATTATATTAATAGTCGAACTATCCTGCTGAAAGATTGAATTTGTATAATCAATTCCGCCCCCAAGCTTCTCTCCGAATCCCCACTTATAATTTATATTTTTAGCGTTGCTACCGTCTCCGCCCCAAACCCAAAAATTTGCGCCGGCAATTGGAGCATTGTTTGCAGCACTATCATAAACCAGGTTAATAATTGAATTAAAAAATTTATTTCTCATTGTAACCGGAGAACCGGGCTGCCATGCTCCATAATCACGTGGTAATCCGAATTCTTCCATAACAATGGGTTTGCCCAATTCTCTTGCTATTTTTATATGTTCATTAATATAAGCCAGTGAGTTCATCTCTGCTGCCGGATATGTTGAATCTGATTTTTCAACATTATACCATCCCCATTCCCTCGGCCATAAATGAAACGTTAAGTAATCTATATATTTACTTTTATGTGCATTTATAAATACTTCAGACGAATCTAAAGAACCTGTAATTCCTTCACTTCCCGTTGAAACCAGATGGTTATGATCAAGCGTATGAATGAATAAAGCAGTGGAATTAATCCATCGATAATATTCATCAAACCATTTTTTTGCTTCTTCTCCCTGTCCCGGACGTGGTTCATTTGCAAGCTGCCACGCCATTATTGTGGGATCTTCATAATAATAACTATTGGTGTAGCTGTTCTTTCTATTAATAATCTTATAGACGTAGTCATAATAAATTTCTTTCGCCTCTTCGTTTCTGTAGAAAGATGCTGAATAATTAATGAAATCATTGTAATTTACTTTCGGTGATCTTGGATTTATTTTACTGCTGTCGTTAACCCATGCATTATATTGCGACATTCCTCCCGACCACTCCCATGTATTGGTTAAAAAGATTATAGCATGCATATCTCTTTTTTTCATTTCTGAAAGTAGAAAATCTAAACCATCAAGTAGCTCTTCATTGTACTCGCCGGGTTTCTCTAAAATTCCCGGCGTAAGCACCCCTGAAATATATGATTCTTCAGAGGCACCTATTATACGTAAATTATTAATTCCTAAAGATTTCAAAATATCTAATTCTTCCAAAAGTTTAGGTCTGTCCCCTATCCCACCGCCGGCAGCTAAATATACCGCATACCAGTAGTTCCCTCCTAAAAAATAATAAGGTTTTCCGTTTAACTCAAAGTGCGTACCATTTACTTTTATATATTCCGATTCTTCATTTACAAATAAAGTTAAACAAGAACTAAATATAAAAGTAATTACTACTAATGAAATTGTTAAAATAATTTTCTTCATATTTTTGAACACCGAAAGTGTGAATTATTATAGAAGATATAAAATGACAGTAATTTTCAAACCCTAAAGGGGTGAAATAAATAATTATTGAAACTCCTTATCCTAAGTTTATAATCTTTTGGAAATAATAGAAAAAAGTACTTTTTGAACAGCCCCATCGGTATTCAAATATTATTTACTATATGTCATTTTTCCTAATCAGTAAATCTGTCTCTCATAATCTGCGTAAATCTGTGAAAATCTGCGAAATCTGCGTCTCTCATTTCAGAAGGATCATCTTCTTAATCATCATATAATCCCCTCCCCTCAACGTATAAAAATATACACCACTGCTGAATCCTGCTCCATCAAATTTAACAGAATATTTTCCCGGTGCTAATTGCCGTTTTAATAATGTAGCAATCTGCTGTCCTAATAAGTTATATACAATTAAACTTACATCCGATGTATTAGGAATATTAAATCTTATTTCCGTAGATGGATTAAACGGATTCGGAAAATTCTGCGAAAGGGAATATTCGGTTGGTTTCTTATTTATCTCATTATTTGAATCAACAGTCGTTGGTAATCCGTAAATCTCTATTTCATTTATTGAAACAGCATCTGCACCCGGTACCTGCAGTAGAAATATCACATATCTCCCAATACCCTGTAAATTATCAAATGTTTCGGTATTGTTTATCCCCCCTGTTCCATAAACAATTTGTTCCAATATATTCCATTTACTGGAATCAATAGTTGTTTGTATGGAATAGTTGCTCGCATATCCCTGGTCAGCCCAATGAATTATTACTTTATCTATTGAAAATATTTTGCCCAGATCAAATAAAATCCATTGCCCTTTCCCTTTTGCAGCATGCCATGAAGTAGAATTGTCCCCGTCATTTATATTTCCGGGCTTACTATTTCCAAATACTGTTGTATCATTTGATGATACTGTTATCAATCCGCCCTGTGCTCTGTCTACATCATCAGATGGAAGAACTTCAATTCTTATCTGAATAGAATCCTGCACATCCCCCTTTGAAACTAATGAATATATATTATGTAATGTATCGGGATAAACAGTCATCGTATCTCTTGCCTGAATAGGTTCTCCGTTTAAAGTTAATATCGCTCCCTTAACAACATGCCAGCTTAATAAAGAACTTTCACCCGTTGCAATTTCTGTTGGTAAAGCCCTAAAAGAAATTATAGTCCCGGTTGGTATTACATTTAAACTTGCACTTGCTGAATCTGATACTTCTGCATAAGTAACCAGTGTATATATTGTACTAGTTTCTGGATTTACAGTCTTGCTGCCAATATCTAGTACTCTCTCACCGTTCAATATCGGATTTGAGCCCAATTCCGTATCCCAGTTTAATGTTGTACTGTCACCTGCTTCTATAGTTGACGAATTTATACTAAATGAATAGATTGTTCCTGCAATGGGATTAACAACAATATCATGTGGATGATTAAGATACATATCTTTCAAAGCAGCCGCTGTTCTCTCATGATTCCAGTTTTTTGCATTATCATTCGTTTGCGTATCACCCCACCACTGCCACGATAAAGCCCCTGCATACCCCGTATTATATAATTGTCTATATAAATTCTGATAGGTTACTTGATAAGAATCTTCCATAAAAAATTCAGCAATTGCTAATGGTTTTGTCAATCCCCAATATGAATACGGATGATGGAAGGGAGATAATATTGTTCCCGCCCAGCTGTAATAATGGACAGTATAGAAATCCAATGTCCCGTCAGGATCTCCTCCTGCAGATATCAATCGATCATCTCTATAATAATTTACATTAACTGCATTAGGTGAATAATATTTATTTATTATTTCCTCTGCTGTTAACTGAATTCCATATTTTGTTTCAAATTCCTTCTCAATTCTCTCCTTTTGTTCTCCCGATAATGAGCTATAAAATGTTTCAGATGACATTTTAGCTGGAGCATTTACATCTGTAAGGGCCTGCAGACCCCACGTACCGTTTGTTACTTTTGCAGTTGGATCTGTCCTATGAATAGCCCCTGCTGTTAAATTTACAAATCTCTGAACGTCATATTCAGTAACATGAACTCTGTCTCCCCAATTGCCCACTTCAGTAAAACCTTCCGGCTCATTAAATATTTCCCATGCAATAATTCCGGGATGTCCTTTCACCCCTTCTACTAAAGGTATCAATGCATTATCAATATATGCACGTATTGCCGAAGCATCTGTTAATAATTTTTTATTTCTATTAATGTAAGTTGGACTAATAGAGGTTCTAAGCATATCGTGAGACCAAAGATTTAATAGTAAGCCTACATTATGTGCCCAGGCAGAATCCAATATTTCTTTTAAATCCTCCACTGCTCCTGCTCCTGGACCTATAACTATTCCATTACTATTGAATTCAGGTGTCTTGCTCCCGTCTGTATGAAGCCAGAAGCGCATAGAATTTCCCCCATCAGCTTCAACTTCTGAAAAAATCTGTCCGAATCTTTTGAAATTAGTATTACCGGGTCCTATATCAGCTGCAAAATTCACCCACGCTACATTTGACCCGCTTAAAAATAAATTCCGATTATTATAATTTATTCTATTCGACTGTGAATAAATCAATTGCCCTGTTATTATAAAAATACAAAATACCTTAAAAAAATTCATATAAATCAGTAATTATAATTCATTCAAAAACTCCATTCCCGTTGGATTTATCCAACGGATAATATCTAAGCCAAAGGTTAACACCGGACTTTCCAGTCCGGTCCCTCCCCCTCTCCTTAATAAGGAGAGGGGGTCGGGGGGTGAGGTTCCTTTTAACTTTTCACAAAAATCTTTTAGAAGCATCTCACTTAAGTAAAATCATCTTCTTAGTCAACATTTTATCTTCTGTCCTCAAAGTATAAAAGTATACTCCACTGCTATATTTGAAGCCGTTAAATTTTATATCATATATTCCTGCAGTCAAATCTTTATTAATTAATGATTCAACTACCTGACCTAGAATATTATATACAGTTAAATTTACCTCTGAGGTCTTAGGAATTGTAAACCTAATTTCGGTAGAAGGATTAAATGGATTAGGAAAATTTTGAGATAAAGAAAATTCTATTGGAATTTCCTGTTTATCAAGTATTCCGGTTACTATACTGCTTGGGACTGCAAGGTAATCCAGGTACATCCATCCCCACCACAGCTGCATCTGCACAGTATTAGTCCCCTGCTCTAAATGAACCGTTATCGTTTTTTCAAGCCAGGATGATTTTGAACCCACAAATGTAATTGTATCAGCTCTGATACCGTTAATATTTATAAACTGATATTTTGGCGTATCATAAAATAATTTATAACCAAATGATATTGGATAATCTCCCGAAGATAAAACATTTGTGAATCTCCATGTTATTGTTATAGTCGTATCATTAGTCTTTATATCATAATAAGCCCCGCCGCTTGCTGTAGGATCATGCTGGATAGTTATTCCAGGTCCATTTATCGATGCTTTTTCTGCTTCAAGCTTCGATACTTTTGCCGTTCCAATAGATATTTGTACCGGCATTGAAATTTCCTGTTGTCCTTGATTATTCTCGGCTAACGCAGTTAATACATAATTTCCTTGATTAATATTTTTCAAATCAAAATTATAATACAATGTATCCGAACTGATTTGCGATGGATTAACAATTGTTCCAAGCAGACTGTCGTTTGAATAAATCTTAACATAGCTAATTATTGACCCTGTATCCATTACTGCTGATGAAACAGTAAGTTCGGTTATATCCTGAAAAGTAGATTTATCTGGGGGATTGACAATAGTTATTACCGGATAATCTGTATTAAAAGGATCAATATATTGTTTATAATTCGCTTTCATAACATGTAATACAACCCACGTATCATTTGCAGCATTTGGATTATTTGGAGTAACGGGAAAATCTGACCACGACCAAACCAATGCTCCGGCATAACCGTTTTGATAAAGTACTTGAAATAAATTTTGCGAAGGAATTCCATCTGTTGTTGTCATATGAAATTCAGCAACTACCGTGGGTTTGGTTAAACCCCAATATGAGAATGAATGTGTAAATGGAGATAAAGCAGTCGTCGCTGAACTGTAGTAATGAACTGAATAAAAATCTAATATTCCTAATGTATCTCCGCCTGCTGCAATTAAACGATCATCTCTATAATAATTAGTATCTCCTATTGCTGCCACTTTAATTAAATATTCTTTCATTTCTTGCGGAGTAAGATTCAATCTATGAGTTGCATTAAAATTATTTGTAATATCTTCTAGCTGTATAGTCTCCAATGATTTAATATTTTGGGCTTCGGATTTTTTGCTCAACGGGTTTACATCAGTAAGCGTTTGAAAACTGCCAGGTCCGGTAGTTACTTGTGCACTTGTATCTGCCCTATGGATAGCTCCCGCTATTAGATTTGTAAATTTTTGTATTGAAGATACTGGAACTGTAGGATCAGCAGGATAAAATGCTGTCCCCGTTGTCATCCCGTTCGGTTCATTACAAACTTCCCATGCAATTATCGCCGAATCACCTTTAACCGAATCAACCATTGGAATAAGAGCATTTCTAATAAATGAATAGGTATATGAAGTATCCGTCAGCATTTTCCGGTTAGCATATAGCTTAGCAGAATCTAATTTTGTTATCCTAAGCATATCAAATGACCATAAACATAGAATTAGTCCAACGTTGTAATGATACGCTAAATCGAGAATCTGTTTTAGGTTCTTAATTGCTGTATTACCTGGTCCTGTTACAAAACCATTTGAACCATATTCTGGAGTCTGCGAACCGTCAGTGAATAACCATAGCCGCATTGCATTTCCTCCGCTATCCCTCACTGTCTGGAATTCCTTTCTAAATTGATTTAAATCTGGAGCATTCGGTCCAAGGTCACCAGCAAAATTTACCCATGCGATATTTATTCCACTTAAAAATAATTCCTTCCCCCTGTAGTGGATTCTATTGGTTGATTGAGAAAAGGAACTCATTTGTCCTATGAACAATAAAATACAAATTACATATGATGAATTTATTTTTATTTTAATCTTTGTAACCAAACATGCCATAATTTCCCTGACTTTTATATATCTTTTGAAAATTTCTATTTTTTAGTCAAATACCGAACCATTTCCTACTCTGAGCTGGGTTAAGAATTTATAATATTTTTTTATAATTTGAAGGTCAAAAAAGCAAAAATCGAATTTCATTAATAAATCGTTATACAATTTTAATTATCATTAAGATAATTTTTTATAAATTTGATAAATGTTCAAAATTCACTTTAAACCTTATTTGTAAGATAACTCAAAATTTATACAAGACCGGTATTAAAAGATGACATCTTTACAAATTAAAATAAGGATTCATCTGAACTTACATTTAAAATAAAAAATTGAATAATAACTTTCTTTTAAGATGTCATCTTTACATCTGTGTAATTCTAACTCCAATAAATATTTACAATTATTCTTCAAGGAACAATTTTATTTTTATCTGCATATATTAACTTAACAGAATATTAAATATTATTCATTGCAATTCTTTGGTTAAAGATAGATTTATTTTGTCTAAAAAAAGCTCAAAAATTTTAATCACCTTTTCTTCAATTTTTTATATAATAATTTTACTACTTTATTTTCTCTTCCCTTCCGGTTCAATAATGGGATATACAATAATCTACATTTCTTCCTCTATATTCTTCCTGATTTTATGGTGGCAATTCTCAATACTGCAAATCCCTCAGAATTACATTTATTATTTTATTGCGGCAATAATAATTGTAAAAATAGTATTCATACCGGTTCACCCTGTCGGTTCAGATGATTTTTATAGATATTTGTGGGATGGAAAACTACAGGCCAAGGGGATAAATCCTTATGCCTATACTCCTGATGATAAGTCTCTCTCAAGTCTGCATTCTAATATCCTTCCGGACAAAGTAAATCATGCAAATATGAAGACACTTTATCCACCGTTAACTGAAATCCTTTTCTATGCATCCTACCTTATAAGCGGTGAAAGTTATTTGGGATTGAAAATTCTCCTTCTACTCTTCGATTCACTGACGATTTTGGGAATATTTTTAATATTAACAAAATTAAAAATTAATAAAAAGTATTTATTGCTTTATGCTTGTTCCCCACTTCCGATTTTTCAATTTTTTATCGATTCCCACGCAGATGGATTCGGTCTCGCTTTTATTATCTTTGCAATATTCTTTTATTTAGATAAGAAAAAAATTCTAAGCTATATTCTAATTGGACTTTCAATTTGTATTAAACCAATTGGATTACTGTTTATTCCATTATTATTATTCACTGAAAAAGATTTTATTGAACGGCTAAAGATCATCTTTATTCCAGCATTTATATGCACCGCGATGTACATCCCTTATACTTTTTCAGGTGAACCTTTCCAGGCTTTGATAAAATTCACTGAAAATTGGACTTTTAACGGGATTATATTCGATATATTTAATTCATTTTTGAATAATAATCAAAAAGCTAGATTAATATGCGGAATTATTTATTTCTTTCTATTCCTATTTATTTTATTTAGTAAAAAAGAGCCCCTTAATAAAATCTACCTTTCAATTTTCTTATTACTAATTTTTTCACCGGTAGTACATCCATGGTATGTATGCTGGCTTGCAGTTCTTCTTCCATTCATTCCAAACTGGAGCGGGATAATATTCGTGAGCCTTGTAAGTTTAACTGCTGTAACAGATTTAAACTACCAATTGAATGGTGTCTGGAAAGAATATACAATTGTTCTAATAATAGAATATATTCCAGTAATTTCTATTTTTATATATGAACTGCTGAATCCTAGGAAATCACCAATACTAAAAAATTCTATAAAAGCTTAATAAAGATATAATTAACTTTGATTACTAACCCTAAATACAGCAAATTTCAAATAAGTCGTCTCCTCCATTGAAGGAATTCTAGGATGATCTAAAGAAGCACTATTATAATAAACTAACTGAATCAATTTTTCTGCTTTAATGGCTGCAGAATTAACAATTTGTATAAATTCATCTCTCTTCAAATGATGTGAACACGAGGAAGTAACCAGATAACCCCCCGCATTTAATATTTGAATAGCTAATTTGTTTAACTTTTCATATCCCTTTTTAGCCTTCGCAAGATTCTTTTTACTTTTCGCAAATGCAGGAGGATCAATAATTACTATATCAAATTTCCTATTTTCATTTAAAGATTCTTCCAGATAATCAAAAACATCCTTCACAATGAATTCTGATTCATTCTGTAATCCGTTTATTTCAAAATTAGACTTTGCATTTTCAACTTCAAAACCTGATGAATCCAGAAAAGTTACAGATTTAGCTCCTGCTTTTGCAGCATGTAAACCAAATCCACCTGAATTGCAGAAAGCATCTAAAACTTTTTTATCTTTCACTATCCTTTCTATAAAAATACGATTATCGCATTGATCAAAATAAAAGCCTGTTTTATGCCCCTTCTCAAAATCTATTTTATACTTTATTGCTCCGTCATCTATAATCTCACCTTTTATTTCACCTAGAAAAATTTCATCCTCTTCAGGTAAAAATTCCAATTTCCTAAGATAAGGTTCATTTTTAGTAAAAATATTTTTCGCATTAAATCGTTCCTTCAAATTATCAGTAATTAGCCCAATATTTTTTTGAATACCGGCCGAATAAATTTGAAGAACATAGGTATCATTATACTTATCAACAATTAATCCCGGTAAGAAGTCGCTTTCACTGAAAATCATTCTGAAGGAATTTCTATTAGGATAAAATTCTTTTCTTAACTCATATGCTGAATTTATTTTTTGTTTAATAAACTCATCTAAGTTTTTAATCGGGATTCGGCTTAAAATCCTCACTGCAATGAGTGAGTTTTTATTGTAAAATCCCTCACCTAAAAAATTTTTCTTGTTATCATAAACTTCAACTATATCCCCGTTTTCAGAATTATTTTTGATTTCAAGAATTTCGTTACTGAAAATCCATAGATGCCCGTTTCTGATTCTTCTATCTTCGTTCTTTTTAAGAATTATTTCAGATTTCATATTTTGATTATTCTTATTTTTATAAAGTAAATAAAAGGATTTCTCAAAAATCCAGAAAAATTAATTAACTTTAACTATAAGATAATTACGAATTAAGCTAAAGACTTATTAGTATGAAAAAAATATTTTTATTCCTAATACTCTTTATATCCCATCAATTACTTTCTCAAACTTATAACTATGCAGTCCTTTCAGATTTAAAAATCCAGAATGAAAAAGATACTGAAAAATTATCAAAAATTTTTGAAGATATAAAATCCGGACAAGGAATTGATTTTATCGTTATTATTGGGAATCTAACTGAAAATGGGACCGATAAAGAGTTTGACGCTGCAAAACACATATTAAACGATTTGAAGCTCGCCTATTTTATAATACCGGGTGAATTAGATGCAAAAGGGAGTGATAATTCTCTATTTCATTTTCAAGAACTTTGGAAAAATGAAAATTTCTTTTATAAAAAGAATAATGATATACATATCGGTTTAAATAGTATTAGCACTGGGAATAGTAAAGGGGGGCATTTTTCTCCTAATGATTTAAATTGGTTAAATGAAGTATTGAAAGATTCAGCCAGTAGCTCTACAGACACTAGCAACATAATTCTATATTTATCAAATCCCTTAAATCTAAAGATTGATAATTGGTTCCTGGCTTCAAATATTTTAAGAAATTTTAATATTAAAGCAGCATTCTCTGCTGGAAATGAAACTAATAAAATTTCGAGTTTTAATGGTATACCTGGAATAACTGTATCATCGATTTCAGATTCAAAATATCCAGGTTATTCTCTTGTTCACTGCAGCGAAGATTCAGTAACAATAACTCAAATAGAACTCGGTCGTAAAAAAACTGAAAATATTTTAGATCCTGTTTTGAAAAATAAACATTACTCTGTCCCTGAAATTGATTCTGCACAATTTATAGATTATGGAAATTATGTTTCCTGGAAAAAGGATCTATTTACTAATTCACCTGCTTCCTTTGAAGCTTCAAGCGATAAGATTTTCTCAGCCTCCAAAGATGGTAGGGTCTTTTGTTTTGACCTAAATGGAAATAAAATCTGGGAATATAGTACCGGTGAGACAATAATTAGCCAGCCTGCCATTGAAAAAGATATCCTCTTGGTCGGCACATTGGAAGGTGATCTCTTTTCATTTAATGTTAATAATGGAAATGTAATTCAAGTAATTGGTCTGGGAGAACCTGTGACTTCTAGACTTATCATTATTGATGCAGTGAACCAGGATTCAAAAACAAAAGGTGTAATTGCGGCAACTGCCAATGGAAATATTTTCTGCTATGATATTTATACTCTAGAAAATATCTGGGAGAATAATTCTGCTAAAGGAATGATTGAAACTCGTCCATTGTATACGAATAATAGAATTATATATGGTAGCTCGGATGGATTTCTTTACTGCATAGATGCAAGAACCGGTATTTTAAATTGGAAGTGGAAAGACAAAAATTCAGATTACTCATTTGTTCGTTGTGAACCTGTTTCGGATAATAAATATGTTTATATATCTACATTGGGAAAATATACTTATGCAATAGATCTTTTGTTGGGAACAACAATATGGAAAATGGATCATTCATCATCTGAATCAATTGGAATAGGTAATAATGATAAATTGTTTGTTAAAGGATCCAATAAATTCTACATAATATCATCAGAAACAGGAAAACCAATTAAAGAAATCAAAGTGGACTATGATGATGACTATTCAGCTTCCCGGCCTCTTGAATGGAAAAACCAAATAATATTCGGATCAAGTAATGGTAATGTTTATATAATTGACCAGAAATATAATCTGAAAAAATTATTTTTTGCCGGCACCGCAAAAGTCAACAATATTCAGAATATTAAAGAAAACATTTTTGCAGTCTCTAATATTGATGGTAAAGTAATCCTATTTAAAATAGATTAAATCTTCATTCACGTATTAATGAATGTTAAACATACAGTGTCATTCTGAACGAGGTGAAGAATTTCAAGTTTATTTTAGCAATTTGAATAATTATTTAAAGTATGCATAAGTATAAAGGAATTATCTTCGACATTGACGGTACATTAACCTCAACTTTTGAATTAATTTTCGCCTCTTTCAATCATGTCATGAAAAAATATTTATCTAAAACCTTCTCAAATGAAGAAATAATTAGCTTCTTCGGACCAACAGAAGATCAAATTTTAGATGAATTATGCGGAGAAAATTCAGAGAAAGCGAAAACCGATTATTACAATTTTTATTCTGATAATCATCATATGGCCGAACTCTATCCCGGCATAAAAGACCTTTTACAGAAAATCAAATCTAAAAATGTTTACCTATCAATTTTTACCGGAAAAGGAAGAAAAACCACACAAATTACTTTAAAAAAACTGGGAATATTCGAACTTTTCGATTTAATAATTTCTGGCGATGAAGTAAAAGAGCATAAACCTTCTCCGGAAGGAATAGAATTATTCTTGAAAAAATTCAATCTTCCCAAAGGTAAGATCCTTATGGTTGGAGACGCACCGTCAGATATAAAAGCAGCTCACGCTGCCGGTGTTAAAGTTGCTTCGGTATTATGGGATAGTTATTCTAAAAAGCAGGTTATGAAATTAAACAGTGACTACTTCTTCCATTCAGTTCCCGAATTATCAGAGTTTATTTACAAAAACATTTAATAATATAAAACCCAGCTCTTCTCTTTAATCATAACCAATCATAAAAAATCATAAAAATCAGCGTTCCATTAAATCCAAAATTATCCCCCGCACGGCAGATCAAACGGGAATACGAACGATACTCTCGGCTCTATCCGCTTCTGTGGTCTATAATCAATTATATTATCATCCTTATCCCTAACAGGGGAAAATGTCCAGATATAAACCATCGATACAATCATAAAAGGATACGGTTTATACCCCAATTCCGCATATAAATAAGAGCGGTCATCAAGAGTAAATAGATCCTTTTCATTTTTAATATTAGTTTTATCGTATCCCGCGCGTGCAATAAAGGAAAGATCTTGGGGAGAAATATCAGCACTAATGTGAAGGATTCCGCTCTCGGGATATTTATCAAGCCTTTGATAACTCCCAAGTATATTAAACAAGCCGGCTACATTTATCCCTAATTCGCCGTAATAACCATTGCCCGGATCAAAATCGGAAGCCAGAATTTGAACTTTACTTTGAACAGGTGAACTATTTGATGAAGTATCAACACTGAATCTTTGAATTTCATAAAGAGAATTAAAATAAGACGGCAGATAGTGAGGATTGTTAAACCTTCTTTCAAGCTTGGCAGATATTGAGACTAAACCCATCCCCGATGAAGTGAATGCAATACCCGTAGCTACACCACTCCCAAAATTAATAATCTTTGAGTAATCCATATATAGGACAAGTTTTGCTAACGAAGTTGATACTATTGGAAAACCAAGGTCCAGTCCGACAATATTTACAGATCCTTCATCAGACGTTATTTGAATCTTCCTTGTAGAAGGGTTATAAAATCCGGCTTCCGCACCCGCATACTGATTATAGTCTGCAGCATATGTAGCACCGACTTCCAGATCACCAATAATTGGAATGCTCCCGGCTTCCGAAAATTTCAACGGTTTTACATAACCTCTTATTCCAACAACTCCGGCTTCCCCAAACTGGCTGTATATTGATTCAAATCCAATATTCCCGAAATCAACATCAAAAACAAGCCCGATTTTTCTAACATCTAAAGATGGGCTATTGTTATATTGATACATTATACTTCCATGCCCCAATGTATAATAATCTAAAGCACCAAGTTTAACATAAACTGGATCGTTTTTTAACCCATATCTTAAATATCTTATTATACTTAAATAATCTGAAAATTCATTAAAATCTTCTTTTCTTAAATTCCCGTTTTTATCAAAATCTAGACGGAGATCCAACCCTGCGCCAAAGTTCCCTAGTGAAATTTCAGGCATAAATCGCAAAGTATAATAAAGCTGCCCATCTATCCAGTTAAGACCTGCACCTCCGCCAAAATATCCCTGGCAGGGCCTTGGGAATTGCTCCATAAATTCATTCTGGTATTGTGCAAATCCAGTTACAGTAAATAAAAATAAAAGTATTGGAAGTAGTATTTTTTTCATAAATTTTCCTCTTTTATACTTATCGGACAATTGCTATTTTCTGAACTACATTATCTTTCTTATCCCCTTTTGTCATGGTAATTTTATAAAAATATACACCATTGGCAAGTTTATCTCCGTCTTCATCACGTCCATCCCAATAAATCCTATTAAAATCAAAATTCAAGTCCGAAGCATGCTTAATAATCTCCTTAACTAGCCTCCCTGCAACAGTAAAAATTCTAATCTTCAATTCATCCGGCACTTGCGTTAATTTAAATGTAAAATAAGTATCCTTTGAAAATGGATTAGGATAATTATATACATTGAGTAGTTTAGGTTCACCTAGAACAGTGAACGATTTATTATATCCATTCGAATCAACCAAAGTACCAACCGAATTTTTACCGGTTACTTTAATATTATATTCTCCGTCTTTTAATATTGGAGTATATATTACAACATATTTGGGATTAGAAGTATTAAAAGTATATGATATAGCAGATTGACTCGAAGAATAATAAACCGGATTACCATTTAAAAGGATACTCATTGCAGAAGTATCTGTTATGGGTATTGCTGAATTATCAATAAGCTCAATTCTGATTTTAGGATTCGAGGAAATATAATCTCCATCAAGTATATTTATTCCGTCAAATGTAACATTTAATGTAGGATGCGATGTATCGGCTTTAACATAAAAAGGAATACTAAATACATTATTATCTTTATATAATTCTGGAATTTTATTCTCAGGATCAATATCAATATAAAAAGATTTAGTACCGGTTCCATTTAGTGCGCTATAATCGATGTTGAACTCTTTTCTGCTGCCTGGACTTAGTGAATCAACCAATTTATTAAAAATAGCACTATGAATATTATCCGAACTAACTACTTCAACTTTAACATTAAAACTATCCGCAGGACTTTCACCTACATTATAAACATAGAATTGCAATTTTTCATCTTCACCAAGTCTAACTGAATCTTTAGATATAGACACTACCTGGTAATTTGTCCCCAGTTCCGGAGATGATTTATATTTAACTTCTAAATATTTTATTTCAGGCGAATCCTTAAGCTCATTTGATTGTAGTTTAACCAAGAATTTAATTTTCGGATATTTCTTCGCACTTATTGACTTTAGTGATGTATATCCGTTATTCAGTATCAATGAAGATAAAGTATCAAGTATATCATTACTCTGGGATCCAATAGGAATGATTTTTAATGAGGAACCGGAAGGGACGTCTGCTCCAATATGTAGGCTATCCCATCTAGCAGAATTACTAATTTCAGGAAACAGAATCGATCCGGAATCACTTTGAACTACAATGGTTGTATCAATAACTGCTATCCCTTGAAATAGCTTTTTATATACCTCAGGAACTGATCCTATTGCAGCTCCTTTTTTTCCAATCATACACCATGATTCTCTATATCCTACACTATCAATAAATTTACTTCCCCAATGTTTAATTTCATTTCTAACAGGTGTCCCTCCGGAAAAACCAAGCACAGATTGAGCACCATCATCACAAATTGCCATAGCTAATACTGTACCTCCTGGCAAGCCTTGCAAATAATTTAGCAATGAATCACCTGCTGGTGGATTCGGATATATAAAGGTCTTAAATCCATATGGTTTTAGTGAAATTGTATCTATTAAAGCCGTTCCTACACCCCAAAAGTAGGTTGATGGTAATTCCTCCAGAAGATTATATTGCATTGAGGCAAATTTACCATCACTAGCTCCTGCAGAAGAAACTTTTAATTCATTTTCGTTTGACGAAAGTTTCCATGCTTTATCTTGTCTATTATATGTTGTATATACATAATTAATATCATTTATACTATCAATGGGACTGTTTATAAACCATTGATAATTAGATATAACATTTATAAATGAAACAGGAGTTGACCATGATGAGGAGTTACTTAATCTTACACGCCACCAGTATCTTTTTGATGATATTAAGCCTCGTGGATTTATACTTGATGAAAAATTAGTCAGTTTTTCTTCAGATTGAATAGGCATGATAAAGTATCTGGATGTATCAATTTGAATATCATATTTATTATTTGAAGTATCAATATTATATGTAGGATTCAGAAATGAGATATTACCTTTAAATGAGTTATAATATTGATCCGCGAATAAACTTCTAAAATTTACTGAATAAACTATATAAGTGATCGATGCCTGATTATCTGTTTTATAAATTTCATCAACTGTATTTGCACTGTCTATAATAACAGTTAAATTATGATTTCCAACTTTATTCTTTATAAGAATATTTATAATTAATGAATCGTTTAATAAAGGAACATGTACCGCATATTTTTGCTCCGTACTTATTTTATTATTATATAAATCCTTAACTGCTATCCGGAAAGAATCGTCCGGCACTATTCCATAATTATGATAGAATATTTTTATAGGTAAATAATCATCTTGATCGGAAGGATTATTTTTTAAAAGCTGAATATCAGCCGGAGAAATTTTCAAGTTAGGCTTGGAAGGTAATTTCAGATCCAAAAGAGGATCACCAAATAATATATTACAATAATTGAACACTCTGTTTACATCACTATAGCCGCTCTGCTGGAACTGTTCTATTTTTGCCAGTACATGCGCTTCTGCAATACTTGATACAGAATCCCGAAGCAATTGTTCATAAAAATAATAAGGGTAACTTGTAGAAGTGGAAATGTACCCCCAGCTCGCATTACTTAAATATGAAATTGCTTGACCGTTATTCGTTCCTATAAGGAACAACTCTCCGAAACAATCTACATCTGGTTCGGCAAATTTGCCTGTTGAACATCCAAAATCTGAAATTAAAGGGAAACGATCATCATAAGAATTTTTTAATGCATTAACATCTGTAATACCATTATCCCATGTTTGTGTTCCGCTATGTCCGATATATGATATAAATAATCCCCCTTTATCAATTGCACTCTGAATTTCAGCCTGTGTATAGGGACCAAAATTTGTCGGAGGAGAAATTGTTTTATAGAAATGTTCGCTTAATCCTCCAATCGGTTTTGGTTTAACGTAAGAGTCAATAATTTTATTGTTAGCACTTTTCAATTGTTCTATCTGACCTGAGATAGTGGGATCTCCCCCGCTGAAGAAAAGAAAAGTCTTATTCCAATCATCAAAAGAACGATTTAAATATTTTTTATGTTTTTCTAAATAGAAATAAACTTGTTCATTATCTCTAGCAGGTATCCTGCCAATATACATTTGAGGAATTTCAAACTGGCTGGAATCCCACATGCAATACCATAAATCGCTGACAGGAAAACCATACGATGGGACCAAATTTTGTTTTCTTTTAACCGGTACGGGAGTCCATTTATCTTTATAATCATAATTAGCATCTCCTATCAGAGTTAAATAAGATGGTGCAGGAGATACCCAATTCTGGTTTGCATAAAATAGAAAATTGCGGATGGATTCAGGCTGGGGAAATCCAAAGAAGAATTCATCATAAATATCGTCCACAAATATTAATTTGGTTCTTATATCATAATTGTTTTTTATAAAATTTTCGTAATCTGCTGCTGAACTAGATAATTCTTTATTCGATATGATAATGTTGTCTGCTCCATTGACTTTATTCCTGAGATTGATAAATTTCTTTTTGGTTTCAAATTTTGGTGATTTTATAAACTCTTTAGATATTATTATATATCTATCTCCACCTGAAACTGTATCAATGAAAGTAAGGGTTTTATTTATATTACCCGTAACTTTAAAATTTGTAAATTTAATTGTATCAGGATTAATTTTATAAAGAATTAAATCTGAATTAGGTGCTGTAATATCCGTAATTTTAACAACTCTTACTTTTTTTGAAAGTGTGTCAGGAAACTGAAAATAGAGTGAATCGTTTACTGCACTGATATGCCTTTCATATTCTATATCAACCCAATCCAATAAGATTTGTTGAAATGTAGCATCAGTAGGAAAATCCATGATATTTAAAGTGTTTTCTCCTTCCTTTAAAAGATCAGCTGAAGAAGCTGAAAATAAATTAACTGTCTGTTTGTAATTAAATTCCACCGAATCTATTATAGATTTAGAATTAATCCCAATTCCAACTTTATGAGCTTTATTTTGTATATCGGCAGCGTAACTTATTAATCTTACATAAGTCTTTAGTGTTGATTTACTAACTATATTAGTAGCTTGAAAAGGTAATTCTATAGTTCCATTTGCTCCTACAACATTCCAGGTCCAAACTTTGTTCTCCTGCCAGAACGGAAGTTGAACTCGCGGAACCACAGGATCATAATACCAAAGTCTTACATCATCTTCAAAATGCTGAAAATCTAAATATGTACTGATAGTGTCGGTACTTGATAAATTTATAGAAGAATCAATTTCAACCCTTCTCCCATTTTGATTATCCCATGTAAGCCATATATAAGTAGTATCGGTATATCTGTTTAAATAATTTAGATAATCAGTGCCTTCCTGAACTATTTGCCTATAGTTTTTAGAACCATAATTTTTTTGCGCCCAGAATTCTATGAAATCATCGTTTGAAAAAGTTCCGGGTTGATTTGAATTAATAAATAAAGGTAGCTGCTTTCCTCTACAATATATTTTTATTGAATTAGGATCAATGTTCGCGGGACTCAAACCATAGTTGATCAAATCCTGATAATTAATCCTGTAAATACCGTCAGAAGATATCGCCAGCTTTATATATTCATTAGAATAATTAATCCAGGTTCCGGTTGAATCCGAAAAGTCGAAGGATTTTCTGATGGTTCTGAATGCAGTAGCATAATCATAATTCAGAATTACTTTCTTTAATATCCTATCATATTTTCCATCATTAGATTTATTAATAGGAAATACTGTGTTGTCATAAACGACTTTTAATTCAGCATTTAGTAACACTTTGACCTGGTTTAGCTTCCAGTTATAGGTCGCTGGATTAATTTCAATTACAACACAATAATAGTTTCTAATCCAGATATAACCCTTTATTTTGCACTCATTTTGAGGATAATTATCGGTCTTGAAGTATTTCTTATTTATAGCCTGGCTTTCATATTTAAGTGTAGAATCATTTAACTTTTTTACAGATGGATTTATTTCTACAGAAACATTTGAATAAGTCTGATATTTTTGATTGATTAAAGAAATTTTTGCACTACTCTCAGGTGGAATAGCTATATATAATATTTTCGAAGGTAATGCCGGAGAACCCGGTTTACTAGCATCAACAGAATTCATGAATTTTATTATTCTACTACTTCCGTTTCCCCTCAATTCAGAAGATTGATTAAATGTGAGATAAAAAATAAAACTATTATTATTTAATGTAGTGCTTTGAAGTTTCATCTGACTAAATGAAAATGAACCAAAAGAGATAGTCCAGTATATTAACATAGTTAAGAAAAGAGAAGATTTAATTTTACTCTCAACTACAATTTTATTATACATTTTTTAATAAATATTATTTGGATAAGAAGTATTTGCTAAAAATATACCAGCAAATAAATGATTTTTTATATTTCTTAAATTATGATTTCTATTAAAATAACAAGAATTTTATATTAACTTCTTGAGAAAGTATGATTAAAAAAATCCTTCAGAATTAAAAAGAAGAAAAATGGAATTCCTAAAATATACCTTTTCCAAAGTCTTTTTGGTTCTGAAAATAATCTAAAAAGCCATTCTATTCCTAAATTTCTAAAACCTTTAGGAATTCTCTTAATATTCCCAAAATAAAACTCAAAAAAATTCCCGGTACAAATAATTATTTTATTCTCTAATTTTTTGGCTAATTTAACAGCAAAAAATTCTTGCTTTGGAACCCCCATTGCAATAAAAATTACCTCTGGATTTTTACGTTTTATTTTATTTATTATTTCGTTTTCTTCTTGCTTAAGGAAATAACCACTTTGATAACCGCAAATATTTAAGCCGTTTCCCTTTTTGGAACTTATTTGTATTTCGGAAAAATTTCCCCCAACTAAAAATATTCTTCTTTTCTGATTAATTAATATTTGTAAAATTTCTTCATTTAAATCGCTTGCATTAAATATTTCAACCTTTTGATAATTAAATATTTTTAATGCTAAATATATTCCAATACCATCCGGGTAAGTATGAAAATTGTTTTTAATAATTTTTTTATATTCTGGTTCTGTGTGGAAAATATTGAAGCAATGTTGATTAAAATAAGTAATTAATTGATTTTCAATAGTATTATCAAAATTTCGGATAAGTTCAAAGACTTCCTCTTTGGATTTCATTAATTTATTAAAGATCATCCTTCAATCATATTATTATATATTGCAGAAAGAGTCTCATAATATTTTCCGGAACAGATTTGTTTTTTTACTTTTATAAATAAATTTTCTCCCAAAACTTTTGCTTCTTCTGTATTATTTAACAAATATTGAATTTTTTCTGATAACTGTAAAACATTCCCTTTCTCAAAAAGTAAGCCGTTTATACCATCATCAATAAATTCTGCAATTCCTCCCGTATTTGAACCGATAAAAGGTTTTTTAAATAATCCGGCTTCACGTACTATATAGCTAAAAGATTCTTCTCTCGAAGGCAAAACTATGAGATCAGCAAAGGAATAAAACATGTAAGGATTTTTGACAGGATTTAATATTATTATATTTGAAGATAAATTTTTTAAAATATTATCAAAATACTTATCATAAATTTGTCCGACAATTAATAGAAAAAGTTTATTGCTTTGTAGATGCAACTTATTAAATGCTTCAATTAATAAATCAATCCCTTTAATTTTTGAAATCCTGCCTAAAAATAAAATTATTTTACCATCCTGTGGGATATCATATTTCTCTCTTATATTCTCGATACCTTCATTATTTTCAATATTAAATGGTTCAATGCTATTGTATAACATAATAATTTTTTCGGCAGGAATATTAAAATTATCTCTTAACATTTTTTCTACCGTTTTGCTAACCGCAATAAGTCTATCGGATTTAAAGCTAAACTTATTTTTCCCTTCAACTAAACTATGTACTGTAGATATTGTTTTTACATTTATCATTTTTGATATAAGATATGATAAAAATTCAGGGTAGCGATGGTGAGTATGAATAATATCTATTTTATTCTTAACACAATATTTTACTAATACAATCAAATTAGGTAAAAAATAATATAAATTTTTTAATCCGCTTGAAAACTTAATAATAAATGGAGTTATGCCTGTTTCTTCCAGTCTCTCTAAAGAATCACCTCCGTTTGTAATAAAATATAATTTGTAGGAACCATTTCGGGAAAAATTCTTTAATATGGAAAATACATATCTGCTTACACCGCAAGAATAATTGAAATCAGGTGATATATGCAATATCCTCGTCATTATATGATCCGCTTTTTTTTACTCAATTCTGTATAAAGACAATTAAAAAAGTCGGCAAACTTATCCTTATTATATTTATCCTTCACAGATATTTGACCGTTTCTCCCCATCTGCTCTCTTCTATTTTTATCGGATAATAATTTCAAAATAACTTTTGAACCTTTGTCAACATCTCCCTTAGGATAAATAATACCGCATTTCTCAAGTTCTAAAATTTCATTTATACCGCCTGCTTCGGAAGATACAACAGGAACTCCTGCAGCCATTGCATCCCAAATTGATAAAGGAAATCCTTCCCAATCAGAGGTGAATAAAAGTATATCAAAATACTTAATATATAACTTAGCATCCGGTATATATCCCAGCATATTAACATGATGCTGTAGATTCATTGAATTAATTAAATGCTTAACTTCCTCTTCCAGGGCTCCGTCTCCCATAATTACAAAATAGATATCCTGACGAACCTGAAGAACCTTTGCTATAATTTTCAATGCAATATCTATTCTCTTTTGCATTTCAATTCGTGCTAACATGCCTATTATAATATAAGTTTTCTTTAGATTTAAAAAATAATTAACAAGTTTAATATTGGGTTGTTCAAATACAGGAGCATCGTAGCCATTATAATAAACCCGTATCTCAGGAAATAATTTTGTTTCACTAAGAAGAATTTCTTTACTGCCAAAAGAAGGGACTACCGAAATATCAACCGAATTAAATAAATTTATCAGTTGATGAAAAATTCTATATATAACTTTTTCTATTCTGGTATTGTATAAATTTTCAATAAATAGACCATTATAATTAAATATCATTTTTCTTCTTAATAAAATATTTATAGTACCGCCGATTGCGTATGGTTTTAGAAAATGAGTATGGATAATATCTATATCTTCTGATTTAATAAAAGAATAAAATTTTTTAAAAGATTGAATTGATATTTTCTTGTTTAAAGATTCAATTACAAAAACTTTAACCCCTAATTTCTTTACTTCATTTTCTATTTCAGGATTTCCTTGAAATACGAGATATTGTTCAAATTTATTTTGATCCAAATGTTTGAAAATCATTTTTAAATGAGCATATACCCCATCGGATTTACCGGTTATTATATTTACAAAGTGACAAATTTTAATTTTCATTCATTTTATGGTATAAATCAAAATATTTTTTAGCTACTTTATCCCAGCTAAGTTTATTTACAATTTTTCGGGCATTCTCGGATATTTGTTGAAGATTATACTTTTCATTAATTATCTTTTCAATTATTGTCCTAAGTTCACTCAGATT
Source organism: uncultured Ignavibacteriales bacterium (assembly GCA_963848195.1). Lineage (GTDB taxonomy): Bacteria > Bacteroidota > Ignavibacteria > Ignavibacteriales > Ignavibacteriaceae > CAVQBP01. The sequence continues at coordinate 97,551 of CAWKCY010000011.1, forward strand.
ATTGCTATCATAAATAAATCCATTTTCACAATTATTTATAAAAGAAGATATTCCAACTTTTTGAGATACTATTAATATTAAACCTGAGGTCATACATTCTAATGCAAAAATGGAAAATGAATCATAAAAAATTGACTTTAATATAACATGCTTGTCTCTTAAAAAATCGATTAATTCACTTTTATTCATTGGAGAGACGAATTCATAATTGAATTTTGCATCAATTATTTTTTTTATTCCGCCAATAATATAAAATTTTATTTTATTGCTGTTTAATAGATTGAGCACGGAAACAATTTCATCTAATCCTCTTTCAATATTATCATTAATACCATTATAAAAGACTATATTAATTGATTCTTTAATATTAAAGATTTTATTTGGATTGTAAAATTCTATTTCTACCCCGTTTGGAATAATATAATTTTTATGGTTATTTAAATTGTAAAACCTTTTAACTAATTCCAGTTGAGCTTCTGAAAGAAAGATTAATTTATCTGAGAATTTTACTGCAAATGTCTCCCAGATGAAATCTTTATATTTATCAATTTTCTTTCTTCTAATTGAATCATAAGGAATTTCATATCTTAACACACTATGGAATGTAGTTACTACCTTACTTTTTAAAAAAATTTTATAAAGATATACAGGTATTGTAAACCTTTCTGAAGTTAGAACGTGAATTATTTCCGGCTGATGTTTTAATAAATATAAAAATAAGCGAATATTTCCTAGTCGCAATATTTCAGGGGAACTTGAAATTATCGCTTTTCCAAATATTCTTGTTAAGAAATTACTTCTTTTATAACTCTTGAAATAATATTCAATAAAAACTGATTCAAGGCTTTTTGATATAATATTTAACAAATTTACAGTGTATTTCTCAGGACCGGTTAGAATCTGATTCTGATTAAATTTTCCTAAAAAAACAATTTTCATTTTGTATTTTTTTTGATTATTTCATTTAAACATCTGCACTCGTTCTTGCTTCTCAAGCTGAATTTTTAGAACTTTTTAGGACAAATAATTGAATAATAAAGCTGGAATATTCGGCTGCAATAGTAGCAATAATCGCACCCTCAATTCCTATTCTTTTTAACAAGATTAAATTGATACCTATATTTATTACTACCGCTATGAAACGGGAATACATTGCTGCCTTTTCTTTTCTTATTGAATATAAAGTGGTTCCCATTAACTCATCTAAAAATAAACCGGGTAAAGCAATGCAAAGCATGTTTAATATCCATGACGAATTTATATATTTAATCCCGTATATATTCGTCAATAAAAATTCAGAAGTAAAATTTATCCCTACAATAATAATTATTCCTATAAAAATAAAAACTGCAGCTGGTTTTATGAGTAAATTTAATGGCAATTTGTTATTATCTCTAAAAAATGTCGAAAAATCCGAATATAAAGGAACAAGAAGAACAGAAGCCAATATTTGAGGTAGTTTATAAATAGAATATGCAACCGCATAAATAGCAACTGTCTCCGGGTTGATAATTTTTTCAATTAATAAAACATCAATCTTATCATATACAAACACAAAAGAAATTCCTATGCCTATCGGAAATGATGAAGTTATAATTTTTTTTAGAATTTTTTTATCGACTTTTCTTAATACAACTTTTATGCTTAATGATCGAACTACTTTTAGTAATAAATAACTTTGAAGAAGGCTTCCGGTAAATAATATCAGAAATGCAATTCTTATATCAGATAAAAGGAAAAAAGACAGGGATATTAAAAAGATAATGAAAATTCTACTTAAGAAAATTGACTGAAAAGACTTGAAATATAAATTTTTACCAAAAAGAATGCTTGAAAAAATTGAATTAACAAAAAAGATAAAAATTGTTATTCCGATAATTAATAGAGTAGGGACATCTATCACATGTAAAAATGTAAAATAAAAAAATATTATTGTGATAAAGAAAGGAAAGGAAATTAACTTAAATGAAATTGCTGTTTGCAATTCTTCATTAAATTTTTCATTATTAGTTGCTGCTTCTCTTTGAAAATATGGTCCAAAACCAAATTCGAAAAAATTTGCCAATATATTTGTAAAAGCAAATATTGCCACAATACTCCCATAATCCTCTACTGATGTTTTCCTCGCTAGAAAAACAAAAAATATAAAAAAAGTGAACTTCTCTATCAGTGCAGAATAAAACGGAAATTGTCCTTTGGCTATAAGATTTCTTATGGAAATGTTTGATTTCATTACCTTAGATAAAGAAAAAAAGTTTAGACTTACAATTCAAAATTATAACAATCCCCATTTTATTTTTATTAAGGGGTTATTGATTTTTCTACCATGAGAGTAGAATATTTAGCTGTTTCTCTTAATCCTGTAGCTGCAATTAAAACCAGTGTCAGTATAAATGAATAACCCATTTTGTAAAATTTCAAAAGCCAAAGGAATAATAATGCTGAAGTAAATAAGCCTGTTACTAATGAAACTAAATAGGTAGAAAAAATTAAATCAAATCCTATTTTGTAAAGTGAATAAACTAAAAGAATATATAGCGGACGATTTATATAAAGTGATTCTTGTTCCTTTAAGAACTTATAACTTGTATAAGATGAATTCCGGTAATCACCTCTGGTTAATTTAGCAAATATTGTATCGGGCAGTTCATTTTTAATCAATTGATAAGTATTTGAATGAATTTTTTGGAAATTTTGTTGTTCAATTGACAAAACAGAAGCCATATAGGGAATCATATCCCAATTATATAATGGTCTAATAGAAGCTTGATAAAAAATTAAAGCAAACGACAAAATGCAAAAGGAAATTAAAATATTCTTTTTAGTCAATTTTTAAATTCTTGCTTTCAGAAGTTAGAATAAAAGCTGAACCCATCCAAAACTATTGATTGTACTTTCAAATTTACATTTTTCTCATAAATTCCAAAATTTTCTTTGCTAATTCTTCAATAATTATACTATCTTTGATATATATATTTAAGCGGGGATACCCAATGAACCTATTTAATCCCAATCATTATCTTATAGGAGCCTAAAATGAAAAAAGAAATCGATTTATTTGAAGTCACTCCTATTACATCCATACAAGATTTAATCATCAAATCCTCCGAAAAATATAAAGATAAAATCGCACTTGAAGATTATATAAATTACCCAATCTCAAAAGTTACCTACAATCAGCTTTACGAATATATTGTAAAATTTGGAAAGTCTTTATTTGAATTAGGGCTAAAAGAAAGAGATCATATTGCTGTTATCGGTGAAAACCGGGTTCAATGGGGTATTACATATCTTACATCAATGTTTTTTAATCTTGTTATTGTCCCCGTTGACAAGAATTTAAGCTCAAATGAAATGATTAATGTACTTCATGAATCACAAACAAAAGCAATAATCTTTTCCGAAACCTTCCGCCAAACTGTATGTGAAATGAAAGAAGTACTGCCAAATCTTAAGCACCTTATTTCAATGGACCTTAAGGAAAATGAAGACGGATGCCAGTCAATGATTAAAATGATTGAAAAACAAAATACCGATGAAGTAAGCTTACCTTCAATAAATCCTGATGATTTGGCTGAAATTATCTTTACTTCAGGCTCATTAGGAAGAGCTAAAGGTGTTATGCTTTCTCAAAAATGCCTTGCATCTAATCTTATGGGCATGACTGCTATGATTCAGATTATTTCCGAAGATAGATTTTTTTCTGTTCTGCCCATCCATCATACCTATGAATGTACATGCGGTTTTCTTTGTCCCCTTTATGTAGGCGGCTCAACACATTTTAGCCGTTCCTTAAAAACTATTCTTGAAGACATTCAAAGAGCAAAGCCTACTATTATGCTCGGTGCTCCGCTGCTTTTTAATAAGATATATGCAAAAATAATGAAAGGGATTTCAGAAGATAAAATTAAATCCAAAGTTGTCGGTCCAATTATAAAACTCACAAATATTCTTGATTCTGTAGGATTAAAGAATTCAAAAAAATTATTCCTGAAAGAATTACACAATAAATTCGGAGGTTCAATAAGGTTAATGGTTGTAGGTGGTGCAGCTCCTGATCCAAAAGTAGCAAAAGGATTTAGAGAATTTGGCTTTAACTTTGTTCAGGGATACGGATTAACTGAAACATCACCGATCCTTGCATTAAACAGAATCAATTATTTTAAAGATGATGCTGCCGGGCTCCCCTTACCCGGTACTGAAATACAGATTGCTCAGCCTGATAAAAACGGAATTGGTGAAGTATATGCAAAAGGTAATAACGTAATGCTGGGATATTATAATAATCAAAAATTAACAGAAGAGGCTTTTGACAATGGATGGTTCAAAACCGGAGACCTTGGCTTTATTGATGATGAGGGTTTCCTCCATTTAAGCGGAAGAAAAAAGAATGTTATCATTGCTAATAATGGAGAAAATGTTTTTCCTGAAGAAATTGAAGATCTATTAAGCCGCAATCCTTTTATACTTGAATGTATAGTTTATGGTCAGGAAGATGAAAAACATGATGAAATAATCGCCGCACAAATTGTAACTAATTCTGAAACTTTTATTGAATACTCTACAAAGAATAACATAAAAATCACATCAGAATTAATTAATAAAATCATTTCGGAAGCAGTAGCCGAGACAAATAAACATCTTGCAGCATTCAAAAGAATTAAAAAATTCTATATCCGTGAAAATGAATTTGAAAAAACAACTACACAGAAAATTAAAAGACACTTAGTACAAACTGAAGAATAAAAATATTTAAATTCAAAGAAAGATTTTCGCACACTGTCTCAAATTACCTTCACCAGCACCATCGTCATATCATCATTCTGTGCTGCTCTCCCTTTAAAGGACTTTATCGAATTCCATATTTCATTTATTATTTGGGTGGATGTACATTTGTTCTTATTCTTCAATAATTCCGAAAGTTTCTCTTCACCAAACAAATCCATATTTTCATTCATTGCCTCCGTTATTCCATCAGAATAGAATGCATATATTTGCCCTGAAAGCAGATTAATCTCCTGCTCGATTAGAGTATTTTCAAAAATAATTCCCCGTTCAAGTCCGATACCCAGCCCCTGTGATTTATAAATTTCAACTGTTCCGTTGTTCGCTGTTAAAATAGGCATATGACCTGCCCTGCAGAAACGTACCAACATTTTATCCAGATCAAATAGGGCTAAAGTCATAGTTATAAAGGAATTTCTTTCAATGGTTGAATAAATCCTTCGATTTACATCAATGAGTATTTCCTTCGGAGTTCTTCCATCTATGCAGGAAAGCTGAACCATTGTCTGCAGTTTGGTCATGTATAAAGAAGCCGGTAAACCTTTTCCGGAAACATCACCTACTACAATAAATAATTTTGAATCCGATACCGGAATAACATCATAATAATCTCCCCCCACCTGCATAGCCGGGATCATCTCTCCCGAAATATCCAGTTTTTTAATATCTGGAAGATACTTCGGCAAAAGGCCCTGTTGAATTTTCCGTGCTAGATTTAAATCATTTTCTATCCTTATCTTTTCGGCTTCAGAATGATACAATCGGGCATTCTCTATTGCAATTGCCGACTGATTTGCAGTTGCAAATAATAAATCAAGATCTTTTCCAGCAAATTGCGAACCTGAGTGCTTTAATCCGAATAATAGTAAACCAATAACTTTTGATTTAATTATCATCGGGATAATTGTATAAATATTTTCATCAGTTAATTGTGAAGCTTGTTCTGGGAATACATTTACAAAATCTTCATGTTCTATAACAGGTTTTTTAGAGATTAAAGATTTTTCATTTATAAAATTTATTATACTCGAGTTTGTTATTTCAAAATTTTTATTTGACATTCCGGTACATCTAACCAATTTCAATTTCCCGCTTCCATTATCATTTATCAAAATTCCAAATTTATTGATCATTAATGCATTGACATAGGTTTCATGCATTGAGTCAAGGATTTTTTCAAGACCTACAACTGTAGAAACATCGTTACTGAATTTTAATAGAACCTTCTGATAAGCAAATTGTTCCGGGTAAAATCTTGCTGTAATAAAATCCTGAAATTTATCTTTAGTAGATTGGAAAACAAGAGCAAAAAGGATAAAAATAATTCCGGCTATAACACCCTGATATTGAGTCCCGATAGCCTGACTTATGCTTTGACCTAAAAGATAAATTACAAGGAAATAAAGTAAGGCTATTGAAACTGTTGCAGCTCCATATGTTATTGTATTTTTTACAACAACACTAACATCCATCAACTGGTATTTGAAAATAGAATATGCAAATGCAATGGGTATTAAAACAATTAAAATAACAGGAGTATAATATTCAGGAGAATTAAAAATAATGTCACTTATAGCAGGGGCTATTTTTAATGTATAAATAGCAGCAGCTATTCCGATTGTGAAAGCAGCTAATATTATTGCTACCGGTTTCTTTTCCTCTTTTGATTTTAATCTCCTATAGTTTATAATTAAGGAAATCCATGCGATTATCACTGAACCAGAATACATATATTCCAATATTTTGTAAAATCCCACAGCAATATTAATGTTAATAGACCTGGTTGCATAGGCAAGTATGATTATTGAATATATAGTTATAAATAACAACGAAGGAATAATAAAAATAATAGGTTTAACCAGCTTTTTGTTCAAAAAATTGAATGCTCGAGGAAAAGTCCAGAAGAAATAGATTAATAAAAATGGGACAAAACACGAGCTTAAAATAGAAAAGTAGGATACAATAAAAGAGAAGACATCATTTGTTCTTTGAAAAAAATCATGTGAATTGAGTAAAACAACAGATGAAGAAAATACAAAACCAACTCCTATTGCATAAAATAATTTTTGAGTGAAACCATCAGGTTTTGCAATTAAGACAATAAATCCTATAATCATCCAGAAAAATCCAAATAACGCATGACTAAAGCGACTTATTTCTACAAGCTTCTTAATATAGACCTTTGTTTCATATATTCTTCCGTCCTTTTCTATAGTGTAGTTTGCATATTCTCCTTCATTTACTTTATTTAATATAACCTGTGCTTCCAGTTGATTTTTAATCTTTTTTCCGTTTATAGCAACAAGCCTGTCACCATCTCTAATACCTGCATTCCATGTAACTCCGTTTACTTTTACAAAATCAAAGTAAACTTCTATGCGATCCTCAGAAATCTGCTTAGGCACCCATAAACATTCATCATTTGAGGTTACATTTATATAGAGGGTAAAATATATATTGATAACAGCTATTATAAGAATTACAGTCGAAGCTGCTGCAATTAATTTTTGTCGATTCTTAAGGAAAATATTCTTTATTTTATCCATTATAACTTATCTGCAGAACAAAATATTTTGTGCTGCGGTTATCCTAATTTACTTTTAAAACTAATAGGGTTATATCATCGGACTGCATGGCTCCGGAAGTGAAAGCCTGAACTTCGTCTTTAATTGAAGAAATAATTTGGGAAGCAGGTAAACCTGAAAGACTTAATGATAACGATTCGAGCTTATCATCAGAAAATTCTTCACCTTTTTTATTCATAGCCTCCGAAACACCATCAGTAAATAATATAATTACATCATCTCTTTCAAGCTGGACAGTTTCAGATAAATATGGGATAACTGTTTTCATTACTCCCAGAATCATACCTCCTTTATCCAGTTTTATAATTCTGCCTTCGCGTATGAGTAAAGGGTGATTATGCCCCGCATTTACATATGTAATCTTTCTATTTTCATTGTCGATTACTGCCCAAAAGAAAGTTATAAATTTTCCGTCTGATGTATTTTCTGACACAAGATCATTGATTAAAGCTGTAGCTTCATCTAATTTCATGCCCTGCTTTACCGTTGTTTTCAAAAATGCTTGTAGATTAGCCATCAATAACGCAGCAGGTACACCCTTTCCTGATACATCTCCAATGGCAATACAAAAAGTATTATAATCAAGTTCAATAATATCGTAATAGTCACCTCCAACTTGCCTGGATGAACTGTTTAAAGCAGAAATATCGAAATTACTAAAGTGAGGTATTTCCTGCGGAAAAAGCTTTCTCTGAATGTCCCTGGCTATTTCTAGTTCTTCTTCCATTTTTTGCTTCTCTAGTGCCTCACGGAATAATCGTTTATTTTCCAGTGAAATTATTGCGAGACTGCCCACTGAATAAATAAATTCCAGGTCCGTCTCTGAATAGTCCATATTATTTATCCTTTTTCCAAGAATAATAAGCCCTTTATTCTCTCCCTGAACCTGCATCGGTACAACTAGCTCAATAGAAAGTTCTTTTAATTCAGGATATTTCTTTTCAATTATTTCTTTTGCTAATGAGGTACCCAGCTTTTGAAGTTCATAAATCTTTACTGCTTTTATTAATGGCTCTTCTTTAAACTTAGACTCAAGTATATGAATTTTGTTGCCGTCAAAATTTATTAATGCAAATTTAGAAACAAGAAATTGACCTATAACGGAATAAATTAATAACCTGGCAACTTTAGTACTCTCCGAAAATAAACCGAATTCTTTGCTTAATTCAAAAAGAGAACTAAGCCGGTTTACTCTTGAATCAAGGACTCTGTTAACTTTTGTTAACTCATCAACAACCAGGGAATTTTGTACTGCCGTAGCTGAAATATTTAGAATTGTCTTTAAAAATTCTAGATCATCTTCAGTAAATGGGATCTTATTTAATTTTTCGCCAAGACATACAATGCCAATACATCCTTCTGATGAATTAATTTTCTCAATAATCTGAAGGCCTGAATTATTTAAAAACTCTTTGAAGGTTTCATTATAAATGAATTCTTTATTTGCCTTCAATTCAGGAAAATTACTTAATACATTTTCTGAAAGCCCCTTAAAAGATTTTAATTCTAAATGTTCTCCATATTTTATTGCTATCAATCCCTTAGTCACAAAGAACTTTCCCATACAGGTAAAAAGGATATTGTTCAGAATAAAATCCAGATCATGGCTGGAATTAATTATTCTGCTGAATTCAACCAGAGCCGTTAGATTTCTTTTAATTCTTATTTCATCGGTATCAGTCATAATCATACTGTCGAATTTATATTTTTTGAAAGGAGTACCTGGTTGTATTTACCAGGTATTGATATATATTTTACTTCATCCATTAATCTTTTCATCAGGTACATACCCAATCCACCTACCTTTCTCTGATGATAATACTTCTCCAGATCTGGCTCTGGAACTATATTCGGCTCAAATGAAGCTCCATGATCAACTATAATAATAGTGAATTTGTGTAGGTTATATTTTAGAGTTATAATTATCTCCCCTTCAGGATAATACTTGTAAGCGTGTTTAATAATATTCGTACATGCTTCATCTACGGCTAAAATAATATCATCTATAACTTCCTTTGTTACTCCAATATCCTGTGCAGTAGAATATATAAACTCCCTGATTTCCGAAAGATTTTCGGTCCGGCTTTTAACGATCATCTTTTTTTCTTTATGTTTATTGTTTGTTTTCAACGTTTTTGGTCTCATTAAATTTGTTTACAGCTTCTTCTTCAGATTTAAATATTTCATAAAGAAGCGGGAAGCCGAGAAGATCAAAAATATTATATACCTTCTCTGTCATACTGGTTAATTTAATGTCCCCTTTATTATCTCTTACTTTTTCTATAAATGCCATAAATACCCCCAAACCAGCGCTGCTTATATATGCAAGGTCTTGAAAGTTTACTACTATTTTGTACCTGCTGTTATCGATAAGGTTCGAAAATGTATTCTCAAGTGATGGTGCTGTATGAGCATCCAGGTATCCTCTCAAATATATTTTACTTATTTCGCCCTGTTCTTTAACAGAGGTGTTAAATTCTGCCATTCTTTATCTCCATCTTTTTTTATTTTAGATTTCCATTTTAATATTACTAATGTTATATCATCGTGCTGATGATTATCTCTTGAAAATAAGGTAATTTCTTTTAATACGGAATTAGTTATTTCATCTGCATTCTTGCTGTTATTTTCCAATAAGATCTTCTGGAATTGATAATCTCCAAAATCTTCATCCTGGCTGTTTTTGGCTTCACTGATACCATCGGTATAAAGAACTATTGTATCATTATCCTTCAAATTTAGTTCTACCTCATCAAGCGTTTCTGCAAAACGGGAACTAAAGTTTAATCCCAAACCTAATCCCGATGGGCGTAAATTTTCAGCCATTTCATCTCTTAATAGAAGTATTGGGCAGTGGCCTGCCCTGGCTAGCACCAGCTTTTCCTCTTCCATATCTATAACTCCATATGCTGCACTAACAAAACTTTTCCTATCAAGCGTTCTCTGCAATATCTGGTTGGCTTTTATTAAAATTTCTCTTGGACTTTCAATCGTTTTAGACAATGATTCGAATATCCCTTTTATTTCTGCCATTATAAATGCTGCCGATATACCTTTACCCGATACATCTGCTATTACAAATGCAAATTTATTCCCGTCAAGATCAAAATAATCATAGTAATCTCCCCCCACTTCAAACGCTGGGATAAATGCTGAAGAAATATCCAGTTTATCATAAACGGGATTTTCAGCCGGTATTATTTTACGCTGTATTTCTCTTGCTACATCAAGTTCTTTTTCAAGCCTTTCCTTTTCAATTGATTCTTCCAGCAATCTTGAATTTTCTATTGCTACAGAGGCATAGTCGGAAAATGTATTAATTGCATTTCTATCCTCTTCATCAAAAATGAAATTTTCTTTCTTTACTACAATTAAATATCCTCTCAAGGTATTATAAGCTTTCAATGGAGAAATTGCCGCAAAAGAATAATTTTCACCAATATGCATTGAATTTTGAAACTTTTCTAATTTCAGAATGATTGTTTTATCATACTTCTCAATATCCTTTTCGAATAAATGATTAGTCAGACTTTCAGCATTTAAGTAACCAATATTTTTGTTTGCTATAATTTTAAGGTTTTTTTCTTCTCTTAATACGATCCATGCTGCATGAGCATCACACACCTTAATTCCTATATCGGTTATGGTTTCAGTTAACTCCGTAAAATCCAATACCTGTATAATTAGTTTACTGAAGTATTGAAATGAAGAAACTTCCTGCGCTTTTTTATCGAATGCTTCTGCAGTAGGCATGTGGAATAATGTCGTAAAAAATAAAATACTGAAATAAACAATTCCATAAACCATTATTATATTAAAAAAGTTATTTAATGCAGGAGAAAATTGTAATAAAATCTGATGATGAATTTCCTGCTCCGAATTATTTATAAGATTAACTGTAAAAAGGATCGCAATTACGATAGATAAAAAAAGAATGGTTAATTTCTCCCTTTTTACTACAAAAGCTATCCAGGAAATTTTAAGGGAATTGATTACTATTAACAGAATGGATACAATAAAAAAAGTGTTTTTAATGAATGATAAGCTCTGATTATTTCTTAGAAACGAAGCTAATAATGCTAAAGCAATAAATACTACCATTGTATTGAAATACGTATTTGCATTCTGCTTTTTATTTAGAAAGTAAAACTCCTTAAAAGCCAGAAATATATATGAAACTGAAACAAGGATTACCAGTGAATATATAAATGTAATTATTCCAAAAACAAGATCCGGTTTATTTACTCTTTCATTTACATCGCTGAAAAGTCCGTTTATTATTGTACTTGAAAAAGAAATTAAGAAGAAAATAATAGCTGTTACAATACCCACACTCATTACTAGGGAAACCGGATTTATTCGTTTAGATTTTAAAAGGTCTATAAAATAAAGGATTAGAAATGCAGTCAAGCCAATTACCAGAATCTCATTTAGTATTGTTAGAGTATAAGAATCACCTGAAGGATAGAATATCTTATAAATAAGCAAAATTGCAGTTAACACAATAAAAGCTTGAAGTTTTATATTCCACACTGATTTTTTTTCAATAGAATTCATTTTTTCCAATTTTTGTGTATTTATCCAATATTCTAAAGATAAATTACATTAAAATAAGTTTTTTGTAAAGAAAAGAAGTATAAACGGAAAAATTATAGGATGGAGTTCAGTTGAACAAATCAACAAACTAAACAAGTATGAAAATGATGGTATTTATTATAAAAGAGGGTTTTAATCATTAAATCTCCACGGATTTTTTGTCTTTCGTATCATTTTTCATGTCTTTTCTCAAATTATTCATCTCTTCCCTCATTCTTTCAATTTCTTTTTGCAGCCTCTGCATCTGTCTACGGAATTCCTTCGAGTTTATCAAAGAATCATTATTAAAAAATTTGAAAGCGGTTGTTGAATCACCGGGAGAATAAAAGAAATTTCTATGCAAACCTATCAGCGAATCTACATTCGGGATCTTAATATCAAAATTCTGGGTTGAATCACCGCTTTTAAATTTGAACCTAAAATGATTTCTGCCGTCAAACTGTGGGATTGAAAATGAAAAGCTCTTTATACTTTTTGTAGCTTCATCAATTTGAGCCGCAATACTGTCAAAGTTCGGTAATTCAATCTCTGGAATATGGATATCTCCCAATTCCACCCTGCATGAATTTGAATCTACGAATATCTTAAAGTTCTTACTATAACCTGGATCATGCTTAATCCTGGCGAGGTTACTATCTATCATTACATTAAATTTGAAATCTTTGAATTCTTTATCAAAATTTTTCAAATTTTTTCTCAATTCTTTATGAAATTTTTCCATTTCAGCTCTGAACTTATCTTTATCAAATTTGAATGTAGTTGAGAAAACTGAATCGGGAGTTATAAAAATATATTGACTATCAGGGCGGTTTTTAATCTTCTGTACAAAATTATCAACTTCAGGTTTATCATAGAAAGTATAACCGGAAGGAATGATTTTATTAAACTCTTTTTTATTCGCATCTTTAGCGAAAGCCATAATATCCGCAAATATAGCTTTATGATAATTCCATAAATTAGGATTTATTGCTACTGTATTCCTATCATTCACCAGAACCTGAGATTGCAGATCATCAGCATAAGAATCTAGGATTGAATCCATCTGATGTTTTTGTTCTCTATCAAGGTCCAAGGCTTTTACAAATTTTTCAAAACTGTTCCCGTCAGGAATTAAACTGGCTTTTTTTATCTCAAAATAATTATCACCGTTAGGTTTTGACCCCAATAATAAATATTTACTATTAGATTTATCCAGCGGCAGTTGTTTTGATAAAGCAAAATTGAAAATATCTTCATTTGTAAAACCTGCTGTTAGAAGTAAAGGTTTTAGATTCTCCGTATAAAACCCGGATAAATTAGTTTTCTGCTGTTCAACCATTTCATCAATTATACCCGGATTGAACTTCAAAATTACCATCAAGAATATGGCAATAATTGAGAATCCAATAGCAGGATACCACTTTTTAATTCTGTTTCTATGCGGCTTATTAACATTCAATGCAGCATTTAAACGGGTTTCAAAGTAAGGATTTTCTTCAATTCTTTTTATGGATGAAAATGTTAATTCTTTAATCCTTTTTAACTCATTCAATTTATTCTGAAGTTCTTTTGAAGATAGTAATTTCTCTTCAACATTTGCCTTTTCACCTGCTGTTAATTCATCATCAATATAAGCTGATAGAAATTCAAAATCATTGTGCAATTTTTTCATAGCATCAACTCCTGTTCATAAGGCTTTAACAAGTTTTTCAATCCTTCTCTTGCTCTAAATATTCTCGATTTCACAGTTCCTATTTCACACTCAACTGTCTCTGCAATCTCCTGATAGCTGAATCCTTCAATATCTTTTAATAATAACGGAATGCGTAATTTATCCGGTAATTTTTTAATAGCCTCATGTACTAATTCTGCTGTATTAGATTCTTCAATCGAAATATTGTACCCTACATCCTTATCAATATCTTTAATTGGTGAAAAAATTTTTCTTATTCTCATTTTTCTTATATGGTCTTTACACTTATTAACTGTTATTCTATAAAGCCAGGTTGTAAATTGAGATTGAAATTTAAATTGGTTAAGGTTTCTATAAATTGTGATAAAAACTTCCTGAGCAATATCATCTATATAATCATTTGAATTCAGAGTTAAATAAATGATGTTTCTAACTTTTTCTTTATGTCTCTGAACTATTATTCTAAAAACTGATTCTTCACCATCAATAAACCTTTTTATTAGTGAAAAATCGTCATCTAAGCTTAGTATTTGTGGATTCTGCAAATCTTCCTTGCTTTTTTTTATCTTCATTTTTTTAGACGTTTAGGATTTTTAATTGTTCCATTATTGTTAATATCAGATATTGCCCTTGGATTTATCCAATGGTTAGGTTTATCCAAAGGTTAACACCGTGGCTTAGCCCGGTGTTTCTATTATATATTGTAGCCCCACTGTTTTCACACAGTCTCTTTATCCAACAAAGTTAACACCGGACTTTTAGTCCAGTCCCTCGGGGGGTGAGGTTATTTTAAGTATTTTCACACAGCCTCTGACCGGCTAATTTCTAAAAAGGTTGCCGAATAACTAAAAAAATTATTGCATTTTTCATAAAAATAATTTTAATTTATATACTCTAAAATCTAATTTAACTTGCATAAGAATAATCAACTAACTAAATTTAATTGAAAATTTAAGGAGTTTAATAATGAAAATTAAAACTACAGAAAAATACGAAGCAGTAGTACTGGAATTAAAAGGAAATGTGATGGGTGGTGATGACACAAAAGATTTTAACGAACTTCTTCATAAATATATTGATGAGGGGAAAAAAAATGTTATCGTCGACCTTCATGATGTTAAATTTATGAATAGCTCAGGGTTAGGGATGCTCATTGGTGGATTAACAACTATGAAAAAAGCCGAAGGTAGTCTTAAGCTTGCTAATGTTACAGATAAAATTCAAAGTTTGCTCGTTATTACTAAGCTTATTACTATTTTCGAATCTTATAATAGTGTAGATGAGGCAGCAAAAAGTTTCTCTGCTGCTTAACTTTTATTTTTACACTCCTTAATTTTAACAAACTCCGGATTATTTTATCCGGAGTTTTATTTTGCTTAATTATAAAATAAAAGTCTTTCAGGGAAAATAATGAACGTAACTATTTTAGTAGGAAGTCAATGGGGAGATGAGGGTAAGGGAAAAATAGTTGATATTTTAAGTGAAAAGGTTGATATTGTAGCACGTTACCAGGGAGGCGCAAATGCTGGCCATACTGTTGAAATCGGCGATAAGCAATTTATTCTGCATCTTATTCCTTCCGGTATTTTAAGAGATAATGTAATTTGCGTTATTGGGAACGGCGTTGTAATTGATCCTTCTGCTCTTCTTCAAGAAATCGAACTCCTCGAAAAAAATAATATTAAGGTCAACAATAGACTCTTCATCAGCCACAATGCTCATTTAATCATGCCTTATCATAAACTGCTTGATTCAATCAGCGAAAGCGGCGAAAATAAAATTGGAACTACCGGGCGCGGTATAGGTCCATGTTATATCGATAAATATGCACGTAAAGGTATTAAAATTGTCGACCTGCTAAATAGGAAAATACTTGAAGAAAAAATCAGAACGAACCTAAAAGAAAAAAATAATTTGCTGAAAAAAGTTTATGATCATGATGAATTGGATGTTGAAGCTATTATTAAAGAGTATCAGGAATTTGATAAGGCTATTGACAAATATGTGAAGGATGTTCCGGTTTATTTAAATAATGCTATAAGCGATGGAAAAAGTATTTTATTGGAAGGTGCACAGGGAGCTTTACTCGATGTCGACCATGGAACTTACCCTTATGTTACATCTTCAAGTCCTACTGCCGGAGGTGCATGCATAGGTACTGGTATCCCGCCGAATAAAATCACACAGATATTCGGTATTGTTAAAGCTTATACAACTCGAGTTGGAAATGGACCTTTTCCTACTGAACTGATAGATGATGAAGGAGAAATGTTAAGAAAAACAGGCGCAGAATATGGCGCAACTACAGGCCGCCCTAGAAGATGCGGCTGGTTTGATGCTTTCCTCGTTAAGTATTCTGTTATGATAAATGGAATTGATTGTGTTGCTATTACCAAGCTTGATGTTCTAAGTGTTTTTGAACAAATCAAGGTTTGTATAGGTTATGAATTGAACGGGAAAAAAATTAAATCTTTCCCTACCGATGCCGATAGGTTATATAATGTAAAACCTGTTTATGAAACTCTTCCTGGTTGGAAAAAAGATATATCAAAGTGCAAATCCTATTCGGAGTTGCCTGAGGAAACTAAGAACTACTTGTCGTTTTTAGTTAAAGAAGCAGGAATTAAAATAAATATAGTCTCGGTTGGACCTAAAAGACTACAGACTTTCTTTGTTCAATAATCCACCGGCAGTACGGTTAGGGGTTATTAAATTCTATTTAACCTTTGGTTATTTTCTTTTATTATAATACCATAAAATTCTTATCCTGTCAAACTTAAAAATTCAGAGAGAATAATTATGAAAATGGCAGGCGGACCTGCTTCATTAAATTTCAAAATATTTCTTATTATTATTGCCGTAGTAATTGCAGGCGGTACTCTATTTTATACTCAAAACCTCGTTCAGCAGCTTCAGGAGAGAGAAAGACAGATTGCTCAACTATATGCAAAAGGTATTGAGTATGTTGCTAATGCTTCTCAAACTGATGCCGATCTTACTTTTTTATTTGATAATATTATTAAACCGATTGATTTCCCCCTAATTCTTACCGATGCAAAAAATAATGTTGATATAAATGTTAAGTCGGATATTAAAAATGTCAGAAATGTTAAATATGATCCGTCTCTAACTAAATCGGAATTAGAACAATTTTTTAAAGAAAAAATCAACGAGATGGATGAATTGCATCCGCCAATAATTGTAACCTATGAAGATTCTATAATTATTAATGAAATCCATTATGGAGACTCAGATTTAATTCAAAAATTGAAATTCTACCCATATCTGCAAATTATTATAGCTTCTCTTTTTATTATTGTAGGATACCTTGGGTTCAGCAATATTAAAAGAAGCGAACAAAGCAATATCTGGGTCGGTATGGCTAAAGAAACTGCTCATCAGTTTGGGACACCTATCTCCAGTCTAATGGGATGGGTTGAAATATTAAAAATAAATTATACAGATCACGACAAAGTTCTCGATATTTCAGATGAAATTACTAATGATGTGGACAAGCTGAATAAAATTACACAAAGATTTTCAAAAATTGGTGCAACTCCGGAAATTAAAAATAAAATCGTTTTTGATGAGATTATGAAAGTTGTCGACTATTTTCAACGCAGACTCCCGCAAACAGGGAAAAAGGTTGAATTAAAAATAGAAGGAGATAAAACAGCTGAAGCTGCGGTAAATTCAGAACTGTTTGAATGGGTAATTGAAAATTTAATTAAAAATTCTCTCGATGCTATCGACCATAAAGAAGGCGAAATTAATATATTCGTAAAGGATTTCAACCATAAAGTGGAAGTCGATGTAACAGATAATGGCAAAGGTATAGATATTAAAAGAAGAAAAGATGTGTTCAGACCCGGGTACAGTACCAAAAGGAGAGGCTGGGGTTTAGGATTAAGTCTCTCGAAAAGAATTATAGAAGTTTATCATAGCGGGAAAATAATGGTTAAAAACTCCGCTCCCGGAGAAGGTACAACTTTCAAAATAATTCTAAAAAAATCATAACTTAATCTTATACGGGCATCCCGCAATGTGTCGAACAATTCTATATTACAAAACATCGTAGATGTTTAATTATTGTAGAGACTGCAACTCAACAATCCAAGATCCTCATTGAGGATCAACAAACTTCAACTCATCTCAAGCATTCTTTCTATCGGCAGTAATGCTTTTTCCATTAACTCCCTGTTCATATCTATACGTGGAGTTCTATTCTTCATGCATAAATATAATTTCTCTAAAGTATTCAATCTCATATAAGGACATTCATTGCAATTACAGTTTTTATCCGGAGGTGCAGGAATAAATTTTTTAGACGGGCTTTCTTTTTCCATTTGATGAATTATACCCGGTTCCGTAACTACTATATAAATCTTTCCTGAATCCTCCTTTACAAATTTTAGCAGTTTACTTGTTGACCCGATAAAATCTGCCCTATTTAAAATAACATCTTCACATTCGGGATGCGCAATGATTTTGGCATCCGGATATTCTGTTTTTAGATCAATTATTTTTCTTTCACTAAAAGTTTCATGTACAATACAGCTTCCATCCCATAGCAGCATTTCCCTGCCGGTTTTTTTCATTAAATACTTCCCTAAATTTCTATCCGGAGAAAAGAGTATAGGTCTGTCTGCTGGTATCTGATTAATGATTTTTTCTGCATTGCTGGAAGTACAAATAATATCGCTTAATGCTTTTACTTCTGCACTGCAGTTTATATAAGATATTGCTAAATGTTCAGGGTACTTCTCCCGGAAAGACTTAAATAAAGGAGCCGGACAACTGTCTGCTAAAGAACATCCCGCTTCAAGATCAGGCAATAAAACTAATTTATCCGGATTTAATATCTTAGCAGTCTCCGCCATAAAATGAACTCCGGCAAAAACTATTACATCGGCTGTTGCTGATTTTGCTTTTTTAGATAAATCTAAACTATCCCCTACAAAATCTGCAAGATCCTGTATTTCGGACTCCTGATAATAATGGGCAAGAACTACTGCATTTAATTCTTTCTTTAGCTTTTCTATTTCTTCTTTATAATTTATTTGAATATCAAAATCTGTATTATACATCTCCACTCCTCTGTCTCATTTTAAAAATTAATGAGACATTAAATTTCTTTAATTATACTCTAAAAAAGCATCTTTGCTAATTGGCACAACGCTTGATATTTATATAATAACTTTTTAAGCATAGCACCTCTCCTTATAACACTCGAACTGCCGTTGCATCCCTTCGGCAGTTTCCTTTTTAAACCAAAAATCATAATTGCTCTTAACAACTTTATAAAAACTTTCCTGGTAAATATTAACAGCCATTGTAAGTTTTACCGGTAATTATTAAAACTTATAAATTCAAAATAAATGCTTAATAAGGTTTATCTCAAAATTCTAAAATAATCTGTAAGTAATTATTTATCTAAATAATCAAAAACGCTGTTTGCTAAACAAATTTCAAATTTAATTTATGCGTAAAATAAACTTAATTGACTGAAGTTTCAATATTAAATAATGGCACACCTATTGATAAACATATGCTGAAATAGAAAATAGTTTAAGCATAGCACCCCTCCACAAAATGACACACAAGCTGTCGGTTCTTGATGCCCTCAAAGAATCGACAGTTTTCCTCTTTTAAACCAAAACCTTTAGAATTTTTTCTATTATCCCTAAGGCTATATAATTGTTTTAATCAGTTATTAAAAGGTTTCTTGTCCCGATAGAGACAAAATATTTATAGAAAGTAAACCACAAAAGCATATAGAGTCCCGCCAGGGACGAAATAATATCTCTAACTAATATTTCAGAGCTTTTTTCATCCTATCAATTGAATATAAAATATCTTTCTCACCAACCTGTACATCAATTAATATATTACCAACAGCCGACAAGAGAACAAAATTTATTTTCCCGTCTCTACTTTTTTTATCCACGTGCATAATATTAACCATATTTTGTTCACTTAGATTTTTTAGATTATTCGGTAATTTAACCCTTAAAGGAAGCGATAAATAGTCCCTCATCATATCCTTTTTAAGGATACCTATCTTATTTGAAAGATAAAGAGCACATATTATTCCTGCTATAACAGCCTCTCCATGCTTTATCCTAAAGTTGAGATCACTTTCAATTGCATGCGCAAATGTATGACCTAAGTTCAGTATTTTTCTTAATCCGGTTTCTTTCTCGTCCTGTGAAACCACTTCAGATTTTATTGAAGCTGATCTTACAATAACCTCTTCAATTACACGTTCATTTCCATTATATAATTTTTCTAAATTTTCATTTACATAATCAAAGAAATCAGTATTTAACAGAAAAGCATATTTTATTATTTCTCCAATACCTGACGTCAACTCTTTTTCTGGTAGTGTCGAAACAAAATTAGTATCAATCATTACAAGATTAGGCTGATAAAAAGCCCCAACCATATTTTTTTTATTATTAAAATTTATCCCTGTCTTTCCTCCTATAGAGCTATCGACAGCCGCTAGTAAAGTTGTAGGGATATGTATCACCTGAACACCACGCATAAAAGTTGACGCAGTATATCCTAGTAAATCTCCAGTCACCCCTCCCCCGATAGATATTATTAATGTATCTCTCCCAAAGTTTTTATTAAGGAGGAAGGAATATATCTTATTAAGCTCCACATAGGATTTTGATTTTTCACCCGGATTCAGAATGTAAAATTCAATTTTATTTTCATAATCAATTAATGGCTTTTTAATATATTCTTCCCAAAAATGAAAGACATTTTTATCCGCTGCAATCAATAAATTTTTATAAAGTCCTAATTTTTTTATTTCTTGAATTAAATTTGAATAACATGACTTTCCGACTATAATGCTGTACGGATTTCTTGAAAGATCAACTTTTAATTTTTTCACTTGACAAATATTATATTTTTTCGAACTGGTTTGCGATTATTTTTGATATCTTATCCACTGTAACACCTATAGTAACATTATCGGTGTTAATAGTTATATCAGCTTGATTATAAAATTTTTCCCTCGTAAGGAAGAGATTATTTATTTTCTGTATTAACTTTTCTTTTGAAAATTCTTCACCTTCAATTATCAAGTTGGGTCGGTCCCTCTTAAATGCAAGTCTTTTATAAATTGATTCTACTGATGCCTTAAGATAAATAATTTTTCCGGTATCTCTTATGACACTTAAATTATTGTTATTAACAATTGTACCCCCGCCCAATGAAATAATTATATTTTTATTTTGTGAAAGCTCCTTTAATACTTCGCTTTCCACCTTACGGAAGAAGGGTTCTCCGCTATCTTCAAAGATTTGTTTAATCTTTTTCCCCAAACGTTCTTCAATTACTTTATCGAGATCAAAGTAATCCCATCCTAATGTATTGGCTAAAATAGGACCCACGGTACTTTTACCGGCACCCATAAAACCTGTAAGGTAAACAATTTTGTCATTCATACTTTAAAATTAATTGATAGGCAGAAGAAAACAAATATTAATAAAAAGACTTAAAAGTAAAATAAAGTTCCAAAAATAAAAGTTACTCCATTTACATTAATTTTAGAGTCAAATTCCTGTCTGGTTACCCTTACTTTTTCACCATTATAATCGTATTCTTGATTATTATAACGGCTAGTAACAGAGAACTGGGGATCTCTAAATTCCATGTCTGCTTTTAATGCGATATTTTTTCTTATTAAATAATCCATTTCAACAGCTACCTGAATTCCATATGCTGCCTTTCTTTCGGAAGTTGAAATGTCCGCATTACCGAATTTTCTAATCATACTGCCGTAATAGTAGCCTGCCCCCCCTCCCATTAAAAACTTAAATTTTTCGGTAGAAAATGGTAGTAAATAATATATCGATAATTCAATGGGTATCATCTTAAAACCGTCTTTAACATTGATATATCTTAATCCCGAACTTGTAACTACTTTCTCGTTATTACCGAATGCTGTTCTTTCCATATATTCAATGTTTAAGTCAATTGATACTTCGTCTAATAATCTATATCGAAAATTAATACCCGGATCAATTATATCGGCGAGTCCGAATGAACTATTTCGTTCAATGGGATCTGAAGAATTAGGACTTAAAAAAATTCTCGCATTAGTGGTATATACAAAATTCAATCCTATACTAAAATTCTTGTCAGTTGGTTGGGCACTGATGAATACTGATATAAAAAGAATAAAAAAGAGAATGTATCTCATGATTTTTTTATCCGCTAATTTTATATACAAGATGAGAAATTATTAAAATAAAAAAAATCCCCAATTTTTACCCGCAGTAAAAATTGGGGATAAAAGAATAACTTATAAAATATCAGCGGTTATAAAACATGTACCGTTTATCAACTATATCTGATTCATTCCTTAAACTCGTCATCCATTCATTGAAAAAGGTGCTCTTCTTCTGCTGCATTAAATTGTCTCTAATTGAATTTTTCTGAATAGCATATGTTGAAGAATCAAAGGGACTTCTATAAGTCACCTTGATTAAATAATATCCTCTGGCTCCTTTTACAGGATCAGATAATTTACCCTCTTGAAGTTCTTTGGCTCTTTCTAAAAATGCATAATCTCTCCCGATCTTCGGGATCGGACCTTGAGCCGGAAATCTTCCGGTTGTATCTATTACAGCTTTGGGGTAAATCGAAGATGCCTTCTCTAAATTTCCATTAATTTTGGACTCTATATTTTGGGTAATTTCCAAAGATTTCTCATATTTTTTATCACGAAGAACAAGTGGTTTAATTTGACTTTTTACTTCATCAAATGACTTCACTCCCTCTTTTATTACTTCGGAAACCTGGGCTATAACGTAACCCTCAGATACCTTAAAAACGTCACTAATTGAATTCAAATCATTATTAAATGCAAAATCAACCAGAGTCTTACTCATACCAATACCCGGAACTGCTGCTGCATCTTTATAAAATTCCGGAGATTCTTTTATTTTGTAATTCATCAATTTAGCTTCAGAACTAAAATCATTCTTTTTAGCAATGTAAGCAAAATCCTGTGCGGAATTATAATTTGCATCAACAGTACTTGGAGATACTTTTATAGGTTCAACTATCTTTTCTGTTATAAATTTTTTATCCGTCTTTCCATTTACCCTGATGATATGATAACCATAATTCGTTTTTATAGGTTTTTGGACAACACCTATAGGATCATTAAATGCCGCTTTTTCAAATTCTGGAACCATTGCTCCTTTTCCAAACCAGCCTAAATCTCCACCTTTTATTGCACTCCCTCTATCTGCAGATTTCTCTCTGGCTGTCTTGCTAAAATCCGCACCATCCTTCAATGCATTATAAATTTTCATCGCTTCTTCAAGATTCTTTTCATCACTTCCAAACTGATTAATTAAAATATGAGAGGCATTAACCATTGTCTGACCCGAAGAAACAGAGCCATCAACTTTATAAAGAGCATAACCGTCCGGTGTAATTACAGGCCCAACCACTCCTGAATTAGTTTTATAAATCAAATCTCCGGCATTTTGTGCATAGTTTGAAATTGCTAAAGTATCCACAGAATAAGGAATTGATGAATAAAGACCAATGGCATCTTTAAAGTTTAACGATCCTTCATCGATTTTCCCTTTTATGCTTAATAGCTCTTTTTGGATACGGATAGTATCATCAGATGAAGGTTCATTAGAAAAGAGCACATATTTAATTTTTCTTTGAGGTTTAATTTCATATCGATCTAAGTTTTTATTGTAATAATCTTTCAGATCACCATCGGTTACCTTAAAGGAAGAGTCCGGAAATAGATTAAGACCGACAAAAGCATATTTAGCATCAAGTTTTATATTTCTATCAATAAAGGTTCTTAATATTTCACCTTCACTAATTGTAATCGAAGCTGTCAGCATACTTTGTAATTTTTCTCGAAGTCTCGTTTGACGTACATAATCTTCAGCTTGCACAAGAGCCTGCTGATTCTGCGGATTGAATAAAGCACTCTCATACATTGCTCTATTAAACTTACCCGTGGAATCGATAAAATTTTGTTTTAAGAACTCGGGAGGATTATTTCCTAAAATAATGTCCTTTATTTCCTGGTCGGATACCATAAGACCATATTTATCAATCTGTTGTTCCAGCAGAGTTTCATTAATTAATGATTCCCAAACCCGGTCTCTAAACTGATCCATATTATCCTGGTCAACATCTTTTCCAGTTTGTTTTTTTTGCGCTTCCATCTGCTGATCAACCATTTTGGCAAAATCATTATAACTAATATCTTTACCATTTATGGAACCAACATTATTAGTTCTAACACCTAATGCTTCCATAACATTAGATGATGATACTACCATAAAAAGAACGAACAATGCCCCTACAGTTAGAATGAAAGCAGGTGCTAAACTTCTCATTTTGGCCATCATAGCCATAATTTTACTCTACTCCGAAACTTTATAAATAAAATAATTAAGCTAGTTAAAATAGATACATACACCTAAAAAATCAATTGAATTAATTATGATTTCTCCACTTCTTACCAATTCTGTCTAAAAAAAAATATTGATTTAACATCTTCCCTCAAACCTCTGATGTTTTCCGAAACCTCGGACTGTTTTAATAAACACCAAAAGTGAATAATAACTTTTCTTTGAGTAATGAACACCGAAGGTGTGCCATTATTGAAGTTAATAAAAATAATAATCCCGGAATAACTCCAAGATAACTCCTAAGATAACTCCAAGCTTCCCCCACCCCAAAAGAAACCCAAAATTTCAAATAATACTTTGAAATACTACAAAGAAAATATTTTATCCCCATCCCTCAATCTAAATTCTCCACCAGCCATTGATGTACCGGCAGCATATCCTTATAAATCTTAAATGAAAAATTTACGGGATCTTTCGCAAGATCTTCTATATTTGTTCCCGTATAAGACATATAAAATCCATTATGAAGAAGCAGATCAGCAAATGGATATTCAGGATCAAATCCTTTTGGGACTCTTTTATACGTTTTCCCCCCTAAATTATAATCTCCCCTTTTTTTCACCTTTTTAACCGCATCATCTAATTGTTTTCCGAGTACCGGGTTATATATCTTCTCCCTATAAGTTTTAAGCATCTCATTCTGAAACATATACATTCCTGCACCAAGAAAAAATGCCTCCGGATCAATATGAAAATAGAAACCGGAACATTCCATTTTTTTTCTCTTTCCTTCCCATAAAAGAATACCAAGATTGGTCTTAAAAGGAGATTTGTCTTTACTAAACCTAACATCTCTATGAAGCCTAAAAATAGATTTATCAATCTTTGGTACTGCTATTACTCCGGGAGCAATTGTATGCAGTTTCTCTCCCATATCTACCACAAATTGCAAAGCAGGTTGTAAAAATTCACTATTGAATAATTCCCTATTTTCCTCAAACCATTCTTTATTATTATTCTTTGAAAGCCTTTTAAGAAAATCCAAAGTATTTAATGGAAAATTCTCACTCCCTAAACTTTTCTTCATTCTATCCCTCTGATCTCTGTCTGTCTTATGACCTCTGACATTCTGACCTCCGATTTCTGACCTCTGCCCTTTGACTTCTGATCTCTGTCTTCTGACCTCTGACTTCTGACTTCTGTCCTCCGATCTCCGTCTTTCTCAAAAAATATCTCCCTTCTGAAACCTCCAAATACTAATTAAATTAATTACCCCCGCAATTCCAAGCAAAATCCCCACATAAGGTAAAATTTCAAGAGTACCTACCCCCCGCCATAAAACCTGAAGAAAACCTTCTATGGACCAATAAACAATTGTTAATTTACTTAATGTTTGAACAAAAGAAGGCAAAATAAAAGTTGGAAACCATGCACCGCCGATGGCACTCATTGTTAAAATCAAAAATGTTCCGAGTCCTCTTGCCTGCGCTGGAGTTTTACTAAAAGCCGCCAGAACCATACCAAATGCAGTAGCCGCCGCTGATGAAGCAATTATAACAAGCAAAAGGTTAAAGAAATTAGAAAAGATATCTATACCGAAAAAAAGATAACCCGTAAAGAACAAAGTAACCATTTGAATTACACCAATTGAAATATTATAGAGATATTTACTCCATAAAATATGCTGCCGGGAAACAGGGGATGATAGAATCCTTAAAGTTACACCATTCTGCTTTTCAACAAACAAAGAAGCTCCGGAAGCTGTTATACTGAATAAGAGGAACATCATTGCCCAGCCGCCAACACTTCTGGTTGCATTAGGATTGCTGACGTTCTCTCCAACAAGCTGTTGTTTATCCAATTTTACAATGTTCTTAAAGAAATTAGAGGCTCCTTTAGAAGCCGAATCACTTATTGTTGAATCCTTAAAGCCGGCATTCCAGCTTTTTAGAATTTTTGAAGTATCCACATTAAAGTATTTACTTACTACAAGCGCGATTTTCTTTATAAATGTAATCCCGCTGTCTTTTCCCAAATTCTCCTGAGCACGCCTGATCATACTTGAATTAAATATTTCAGGTATTTGTGTCATAATTGTCTGCTGAAGCAAACCCTGAACTATCTGCATCTCCATTTCATTTTTAGGATCATAATAAAATTTTAACTTCAAACCGAAAGCAGTATCGGAATATGCATCTTCAGGAATCACCAATGCAGAAGAAGAATTCCCTTTCCTTACATAATCTTTTATTGCTGTTGTATCAAATTTTATTTCTTTCCCTTCGTCATTTGTATAAGTTTTGACTATCGAAAATGTTTTCGTGGTATCTAGAGTAGATTCAATTTTCTCAGCGATCTTTGAACTGCTTTCATTCAGGAAAGCGAGTTTAATTCCTGTAGGATTTGTTCCTCCGCCTGCAAAAATAGCCCCGAATAAAAGTATCAAAAATGCAGGAACAATAAATGTTAAGCTCAAATCAACTTTATCATTCCAGAAAAGGATATATTCTTTCTTTACAAGATTTAATATTGTTCTCAACCTATTTTCTCCGTCTCAATCTCTAAGGCTTTTTCCTGTTAAATTAAGAAACAAAGCTTCTAGAGAAGGTTTTTTAATGTTGATATTCGAGTAATCAATTCCATTCTTTTCAACTGCTTCAAAGAAACCAGAAAGCTTTAATCCGTCTTTAGGTTGGAGTTCATATTTATCCGTTTCATCAATTAATTTTCCAAATGCTGAAAAAAGCTCTTTCTTACTTTCAGTCAGTTGATTTTTGCTGATTGATATAGTCTGTTTATACTCCAGACTATTTAGCAGCTGCTGTAAAGTCCCTACTGAAATTATGTGTCCTAAATCTATTATTGCTATTCTATTGCACAACCTTTCAGCTTCTTCCATATAGTGAGTAGTATAAATAATTGTCTTCCCCTCATCATTTAATTTTTCCAGGAATTCAAAGATTGCATTGCGGGATTGCGGGTCTATTCCAACTGTCGGCTCATCACAAAGAATGATTTTCGGATCGTGTAAAAGAGATGCAGCAAGGTTTAACCGTCTTTTCATACCGCCTGAAAATGTTTGTACTCTATCTTTTCTTTTTTCAAACAATCCTACCATTTTTAACTTTTGAGCTATGTTATATCTTAAATCTTTTTTATTAGAATTAAACAATGACCCGAAAATCTCAAGATTTTCCTGGGCAGAAATTTCTTCGTATAATGCTATTGTTTGAGGAACAAATCCGATCTTACTTTTAATTTCCAGATTGCTTCTACTTATTCTTTCATTATCAATCAGAATTTCACCTTCATCAGAATCGAGATAACCCACAATTAAATTCATAAGAGTTGACTTCCCTGCTCCATTGGGTCCCAACAGTCCAAAAAATTCTTTTTCTTTTATTTCAAGTGAAACGTTATCAAGAGCAGTTGTCGTGGGAAATCTCTTTGTAATATTATTTATTTTGATCATAAACTCTGGTCGGGGATTTTATTAAGTTTTATGTAAGTATAAATATAATTCTTTTTATATTTATCAAAAACCATTTTGTCTAAAATAATTCTTTACTTCTCTTAGCTCCTGAGGAGCGAAATATTATTAGAGATAGAATAAACCAAAGGTATCCGCACTCCGTAGGAGTGCTATATTGCCTTAATTTTATTTAATTTTAAAAGTATCTCCAGAGCAAAAAACTTTTAGAAGTGTTAAGGAGTATTAAAATCCCTTTAGGGATTAAATATCTCTAGAATACTAATCACCCAAAAATATAAAAAAGTCCCGCAGTGACGAAATAGAATTTTATTCCCGGCTAAAAATTGGAGGAGAAATGAACACAAAAATTGAAATTATTAAAGGAGATATAACAAAACTAAAAGTCGATGCAATTGTAAATGCAGCAAACACGTCTTTATTAGGTGGCGGCGGTGTTGATGGTGCAATCCATAGAGGTGCAGGCCCTGAACTATTGGAATATAATAAAAAACTAGGCGGCTGCCCTACGGGAGAAGCAAAAATTTCTCCCGGTTTTAATCTCCCTGCAAAATATATTATTCATACTGTTGGACCTGTTTGGAATGGAGGAACCCATAACGAAGACAATCTATTGGCAAATTGTTACAGAAATTCTCTTTCCTTAGCAAAAGAAAATAATATTAAAACAATCGCATTCCCCTCAATCAGTACAGGTGCATATATGTTCCCGTTAGAGCGTGCAGCTAAAATTGCTTTAACCGAAACTAAAAATTTTCTAGACAGAAATGATTTCCTGGATAAAATAATATTTGTTTGCTTTGATGAAAATACAAAAAAAGTTTACGAAGAGAATAAGTGAATTATTTCTACATGTTCTGTCTTCAAGCATAACAACTTGACCTCCATTAGGAAACTTCGTAGAAGTTTAATTATTGTAGGAAGTGTTATCCCCGCAAAGTAGGCGTCCTTGTAGAGGACGAATTATAATAATGACAATAGTGAATCTCAAAAACTTAATTCATGTCATATTAGTACTCTAATTCATCTCAAAAATAATATCCCCACACCCCCCACCGCAAGAAAAGCTCCTGAAATAGCTCTCCAGCTTAAACTTTCTTTATAATAATATCTTACCAGAGGTAGCATAATAACCGGTACTAAAGCCATCAAAGTTGAAGCAATACCAACCTTGGTATATTCAATTGAAATAAGACTAAATGTAATCCCTAAAAAAGGTCCGAGTATAGTACCTATAATAGTCGCAATAAAAGCTTTCTTTTCCTTTGAATAAACTTTAATTGGACTTTTATATTTTCTAACTATAACAGCTAAAAATATCATCATGATTACAGATGAAGAAATTCGAATAAAAGTAGCCACAAATCCATTTATCTGCCCCTCCTCAAAAGCAAACTTTGCAAGAACCAAACCCGATGCCTGTCCCAAAGCTCCTAAAATCCCATAGAATATCCCCACCTTATTTATTTTTATTATTTTATTATCTTTATGGCTTTTATTTTCAAGAACAACAATAGATATACCGCTTAGTGTAACCATCATTCCAATTATTCCGGCTGCAGATATAGACTCATCTAAAAATAAGAATGCCAAAATCGTACTCATCGCAGGAACAAGTGCCATTAATAACATTCCTATTCTAGCACCTATATATTGGAAAGCCTTGAATAAAAAAGTATCTCCTAACACTAAACCGGCAATCCCGCTAAAAACTAGATAATAGACCTGCGTTAATGAAATAGAGTAATTTATATTTGCTATAAGTATTGTTAAAGAAAGGAGCACTGCAGCGAAGAGCATCCTATTGATATTCAACTGAAATGAACCAATCCTTGTTGCGGCCGTAGTAAATGCAATTGAGGTTCCCGACCAAAGGAATGCTGTAATTACTGCACTGATTTCTCCTAAATACTGCATATTAAAATTTTTATTATATCAAAACAAAAACCATAAAAAAAAGCCGCCAGATATTGGCGGCTTAAATTATATAATTTTTATAAAATATTAACCTTTGTAATTTATTGCAGCTAAACCGGGAAATATTGCCGCATCTCCAAGTTCACCTTCTATTCGTAGAAGCTGATTATATTTTGCAATTCTATCAGTACGGGATAAAGAACCGGTTTTAATTTGTCCGGCATTAGTAGCTACTGCAATGTCAGCAATAGTAGTATCTTCAGTTTCACCGGAGCGGTGACTGATTACATTTGTATATCCTGCCTTCTTTGCCATCTCAATTGCATCCAGTGTTTCTGTTAGAGTCCCTATCTGATTTACTTTTATAAGAATAGAATTCGCAACCCCTTTTTCAATTCCGTCTGCAAGTCTTTTTGTATTGGTTACAAAGAGATCATCCCCAACAAGCTGTATCTTTTTGCCAAGCTTATCAGTAAGCATCTTCCATCCTTCCCAATCATCTTCTGCAAGACCATCTTCGAGTGATACAATTGGATATTTTGAAACCCAGTCTGCCCAAAAATCAATCATTTTTTCTTTGGGGATAATATTATCGGGAGCAGATTTAAATAAATGATATGCATCTTTGTCTTTAAGATAAAATTCACTTGCAGCAGGATCTAGAGCAATAAAAATGTCCTTTCCGATTTTATAACCTGCTTTTTCAACAGCTTCAAGGATTACTTCAATTGCTTCATCATTCGATTTTAAATTAGGAGCAAAGCCTCCTTCATCTCCAACTGCAGTGTTATAACCTTTTTTATGCAAAACAGATTTCAAAGAATGAAAAGTTTCAGCCCCCATTCTTAATGCTTCGCAAAAACTGGGTGCACCTGCAGGCATAATCATAAATTCCTGAAAATCTACATTATTATCAGCATGTTTACCGCCGTTTAGAATATTCATCATTGGTACCGGAAGAGTTCGCGCATTGACACCGCCAATATACCTGTATAAAGGCAATGTTAACGTTTCCGCAGCTGCTTTTGCTGCGGCAAGTGAAACACCTAGCAAGGCATTTGCTCCCATTGCACCTTTATTCTCAGTCCCATCAAGCTCTATTAAGAAACGGTCAAGCTCTACCTGATCAACAGCATCCATATCAATGATTTCATCTGCAATTCTTTCATTAACATTTTCCACCGCTTTCAGTACGCCTTTTCCTCCGTATCTCGATTTATCACCATCTCTTAATTCAACTGCTTCATGTTCCCCTGTCGAAGCACCGCTCGGAACTGCCGCTCTTCCAACTATCCCGCTTTCAAGCTGCACTTCAACTTCCAAAGTTGGATTCCCTCTCGAGTCTAAAATCTCTCTTGCCAAAACATCCACTATATTAGTCATTTATTTTCCTTTGCATTTAAGTTCAATAATAATTTATTTCAAGATGTAAAAATACTAAGGAACAATCTAAATTTCTAACTAATTCCTATTATTTATTTTCATCCTATTTATTTAACTCTTACTTTAAAGCTGTGTTATATCATTAATCAATGGATTTATCCATTGGTTTCAGAAATAAATTCCACCCCATTTTCCTAATCTCCTAACCCCAGAGCGGTGAAATATTATTAGCAAATTTCCTTATCTCCCAACCGCAGAGCGGTGAAATATTATTAGCAAAAATCTATCCCCTATATCAAAAAACACCGTAGGTGTGAAATATTTTGAACCCCAGGAGTGTAACATTATTGTAGATAATGCAAAATATCAGTAATTCACAAAACCTCGACAGATGTGAAATAAATTATTTTATTGAGACCCTTCCCATAAGTACATGCCAGAAGGGACGAGATTTAGAGGTAGGGAGAACTATTTCTTCTTTACAGTCAATTTCTGCGGAGGAGGTACAAACTTTTTTAATTCCCTATTCTGCGTTAAATAAATAAAGCCAAGGATTCCAAAAATCATCATCGGAATGGAAATCAATTGTGCTTCCGAAAGTCCCCATAAAAGTCTCGGGTTAAGTCTTATAAATTCTATAATAAACCTTTCCGCTCCGGCAAAAACTAAATATAACATAAACAATTTCCCATCCATCCAACTTTTCTTTCTAAGCTTCCAGAGTATAAGGAATATAATAAGCATCATTATAAATTCATAAATTGGAGTTGGCTGCAGCGGAGTACTATTCGGCACCCCATTCGGAAACTTTTCTGCTATCCATGGAAAATGTTTTAGTACTCCCGGACTATTAAAAGCAACTGACGGTGGAACCGTGCCATTCTGATAATTCGTCCCCCACGGAAGTGTTGTTGGAATTCCATAATCACCGTCTCCTGCAAGGTGACAGCCTATTCTTCCAATCCCGTATGCTAATGCTAAGGAAGGAGAAGTAGCGTCAGCAATTACTAAAAAAGGAATTTTTTTTCTTCTTACATAGATCCAGATAGCAATAATTGCCAGTATTAATCCTCCATAAAAAGTTAAGCCCCCTGGTGAAAAAGCCATTCCAATAGGATTACTGATAAACAGGTTCCAATTTTCAATTAAATCTAAAAGCTTGCTCCCAACAATCCCGAAAACAATGGCAAGTAATGTAATCTGCGTCGCAATTTCCGGATCTAATCCTCTTCTTTCAATTTCCTTTGTCAAAAAATAACTTGATACAATAAATGCGATACCAAGCATTAAACCAAAACTGTAAACTGTAAATGGTCCTATTTTAAATAATTCAGGGTACATTAGATTCTTTTTATTAAAATATATTTATTTTATATTATTTCTAATTTTAGATATTTCATTAAATGGAACTGATTTCTCTTCACCGGTTTCCATATTTTTTAATTTGAAATTTCCTGATTGATACTCTTCTCCGCCGACAAAAAGCACATAACGCGTATTCAGCCTGTTAGCTTCACGCATCTGCGCTTTAACACTCCTTTGTAGATAATCAAATTCTACAATAAGTCCCTGTCTCCTGAGGGAGGAAGAAGTATTAAAAACATCAGATAATAAATTTTTATCTATAGTAATCACGTAAATATCAACCCTGTCATCCGGTAAGTTCAAAGTTTTTTCGTTTTCACAAGCAAGTAAAATTCTTTCAATACCGGCCGCAAAACCAACACCTGGAGTGGGCTGACCACCAAGTTCTTCAACTAATAAATCGTACCTTCCCCCTCCGCATAGTGCATTTTGAGACCCAACACTTCCGCTTACTATTTCAAAAGTAGTTTTAGTATAATAATCCAAACCTCTTACAAGTTTCGGGTCAACCTGAAATGGAATACCAATTTTCGTTAAACTATTTTTTACTTCTTCAAAATCATTTCTGCTTTCTTCATCAATGTAATCAATTAAAAGAGGCACTCCTTCTAAAATTTCCTGATCATTCTCAGCTTTACTGTCAAATATTCTTAAAATATTTTTATCGAAACGTTTCCTGCTATCCTCCGAAAGCATTTCTTTTTTATCAATTAAAAACCCTTTCAACTCATTTTTATATAATTCCCTCGAATTAGGAGTACCAAGCGAATTTATTCTTACGGAAAGATTATTCAACCCCAGTTTAGTTAAAATCTCAAAAGGCATTTGAATCATTTCCGAATCTAAAAGAGGAGACGTACTACCAATAGCTTCCGCACCAAACTGATGAAATTGCCTAAACCTTCCCGCCTGCGGTCTTTCCTGCCGGAACATTGGTGATATATAATAAAGCTTATTTAACGATTGTCTCTTTCCAAGTGAATGTTCAATAAAAGCACGGACAACAGATGCAGTCATTTCCGGCTTAAGAGTCAAGCTGGTCTGACTGCGATCAAAAAATGTATACATCTCCTTTCCCACAATATCAGTTTCTTCCCCGATACCCCTTGCAAAAAGAGATGTCTCTTCAAACACCGGTGTTCTAATTTCTTTATAATTAAAAACTTTAAATATATCCCGTATTACATTCTCAATATAATTCCACTTAGAAATTTCCAAAGGAAGAATATCTTTCGTACCGCTAACAGCCTTAATCATACTAAATATTAACCTCTAATTCGTTCTCCGACTTCTGCCCCTGACCTCCGTTCTCTGACTTTTGACCTCTGACTTCTGACCTCTGCTCTCTGACTTCTGTCTCCGACTTCTGACCTTTGACCTCTGACTTCTGACTTTTGACCTTTTACTAGACATCAAAATAACTCTGCTCTTCTTCCTTAAATATATCTACTATAGCATCGTTTGTATCAGCATCCAGTAGCTTATTCCGGAAATCTTCTTTATTCATCATTCTGGAAATTCGGCTTAATAATTTAATATGCGTACTAACCAGATTATCTTTTCCAATTAATAAAAAGACCAGGTGAACAGGCTGACCATCCAATGCTTGATAATCTATTGGTCTTTTCGTTTTTCCAAAAGCTGCCAGAATTTCTTTTACATAATTAGTTTTTCCATGAGGAATTGCAAATCCTTTTCCTACGCCTGTCGACATTATCTTTTCTCTTTCCAAAACAGATTCTCTAACTTTTTCAATATCTGTTAATCTATCATCACCTTTAAATAAATCTATCAGTTCATTAATTACGTCCTCTTTCGAATCCCCTTTCAAATCGGCAATTATAAATTCCTTTTTCAGTAAATCGTGCAGTTTCATGCAATTTATTCTCTTTATTAAAAAAAATTAAAATCAGAAAATCTAATTTACTAATTGAAGCAAAGTTTAGCAAAGAAAAGGTCAAACCAAAGATTAAAAGATCATCACTTGCCATTGGATTTAGAGCCTGTGTGATTATCCATTGCCGTTGAATTTACAGCCTGTGTGATTATCCATTGCCGTTGGATATTTAGAGCCTATGTGATTATCCATTGCCGTTGGATTTAGAGCCTGTGTGATTATTCATTGCCGTTGGATTTAGAGCCTGTGTGATTATCCATTGCTGTTGGATTTAGAGCCTGTGTGATTATTCATTGCCGTTGGATTTATCCAACGGGTTTGATTTAGGGCCCTGAGTGAATATCATTAACCAATGGATTTATCCATTGGTTTAACACGAAAATTAAGCCTCCTCCTAACGGTTCTTTTGTATTTTCACACATGCTCTTTATCCAACGAATATTGCCTGAAATTAAGATTAATACCGAACATTTAAGCCGGTCCCTCCCCCTCTCCTTACTAAATGTCCCGATTCTATAACACTCTGTAATCTCCATGCTTATGAAGATTTATTAATGATTAAAATATATTAATTAATTGAAGTTACGCAAATATTGTCATTCTGAACAGAACGAAGTGGAGAGACCTGTCCCGTTAACGGGAAGAATCTCATTACTTAAATTTTGCTTTATTTTAATATATTTCTATTAACTTTTATTATAAAATATTCATCTTGCGTAACTTAAGTTAATTAACAAATTTAGAACTCGAAAATATTGCCTTACTTCCCAATAACCTGTAAGTTTATACAAATAATTATTGGATTTATAGAATGGATATTCAAAATAAAACTGTTTTAATATTAGGGGGCTGGGGACTTGTGGGGAACGCCATTTCCAGAAAACTTGTTAACGAGAACCCAAGAAACCTTATTATTACCTCTCTTAAATATTCAGAAGCTAAGGAGGCTGTTGAAAAGCTGGAAATTGAGTTTCCTAATAAAAGTAAAGGTTTTTTCATTCCTTGGGGAGGAGATATTTTCGTTAGAAATGAATTTAAGGATTTAAATAGAGCTAATATAATTACTGATGCAGAGAAACGGAAGGTTATAATTTCTGATACTCTTGATGAATTAAATGATGAAATCTTAAATAATTCTTCAATTTTTCGTTTGCTTACTTTATACAGCCCGGATATTATAATCGACTGTATAAATACTGCAACCGCTATTGCATATCAGGATATATATACTTCTTACAGAAGCATCAGCCGTGCAATTAAAAATAAAGTTTCTTATGAAGAGCTTGTTGAAGAATCTGAAAAAATGCTAAGTACCCTTTATATTCCCCAATTGATTAGACATGTTCAGATTTTATATAATACTATGAGCATTGTAAAAACTGAACTTTATCTAAAAATCGGAACAAGCGGAACCGGCGGTATGGGATTGAATATCCCTTATACTCACAGTGAAGAAAAACCATCAAGGGTCCTCTTAAGTAAATCTGCAATCGCAGGAGCTCACACTCTTCTTCTGTTTTTGATGGCACGAACTCCGGAAGGCCCAATTACAAAAGAAATTAAACCAACTGGGGCAATTGCATGGAAAAGAATCGAATTCGGTGAAATTAAAAAAAGAGGTGAATCTATTAAACTGCTGGATATACCTATGACTGAAGCTATCCCACTTATTGATAAATTTATTATCTGTTCTGATAAGCAGTACAGAACTACTGGTAATGTTTTGAAATCTGTCTTCATTGATACTGGCGAAAACGGGATTTTTTCAAAAGGAGAGTTTGAAACTATTACTGCTCAGAAACAAATGGAATTCCTTACCCCTGAAGAAATAGCAGATGTTTCCATTTATGAAATTAAGGGAGGGAATACAGGTCATGATATCGTCAGCTCTCTGGACCATGCTACAATGGAACCAACATACAGAGCTGGTTATATGCAGCATATGGCTGTAGAGAAAATGGCAGAATTGGAAGAAGAGAATAACGTAAGCAGTGTTGCCTTTGAATTGCTCGGTCCTCCACGTTTATCAAAGCTTCTTTATGAAATTTATTTGATTAAACAATTCTGTAAGACTATGTTCGATGTTCTTAATACTCCTGCCGATGAATTAACTGAAAAATGTTTCAATTTAATTGGAAATGATGAAAAATTAAGAAGTGAAATAATTTCTATCGGAATCCCGATACTTCTTCCCAAAGGAGATTATTTATTACGCGGAAACAATATAAAAATACCCGCTTTCAGAGGCGAAAATGCTCTGGATATAAATAAAGAAAATATAGACCGCTGGGCTAATGAAGGATGGGTGGATTTAAGAACAGCAAATATGATTAAATGGCAAAACAGAATTAAAGAATTAATTGAAGAAGTAGAATCAATTCCTTCCATCGATTCAAGTTCAATGCATGTAAGGACAAAAGCATACTGGAAAAATTTTGAAGAAATAAATATCGGGAAAATATGCAGCTGGCTTTTCATCCATGAAGAACATGGCAAAAGAATGAAAGCATAATACCATTTTATGACATACTCTGTTTTGTCATTCTGAACGTAACGAAGTGGAGTGCCTGTCCCGCTTTTTGCGGGGAAGAATCTCCAGCTCCTCCATTTCCTTCTCGGAAAGTACCCGCTGGATTTTCTCAAATAAAATCCGCTCTTCTTTTCTTATATGCTCCTGAAGCAAAGTTCCCAACTTATCAAGTTTACTTTCAATATTGCTTTTTTCTCTTAAGGACTCCACTAATTTTTCAATTTCTTTATGCTCTTTTATTATCTCATCAAAAAGATTATCTATCTCTTCATCCTTTCCTTTTACAGCGGGCAGAATAATATTTTCTTCAAGATAAAAATGATGAAGCAGGTCATTTTCATAAAAATTAATCGTATAATCCTTTTTCCCTTCAATATCACTCGGCAGGTTTTTCAATTCCGGAGCATTCTTTTTAATTAACTGTGCAAGCTGCAGTCCGTGATAATGATCCTGCGAGATTAAAATTAAGCTTTTATGCCGCTTCATATTTCCATCCTAAAATCATCCATTCACCCATTCCACCACTCCATCATTCCACCACTCCAACATTCCATCACTCCAACATTCCATCACTCCACCCCTCCACCACAGAAAAATATTTCAATTATCATGTTTATACATCCCAATCTTAGCTTCATCATCTTTTATCACTTTAATTTTATATTGAAATATTTCTGCAATTGTATTTGCTCTTAATTTCGCTTCTTTGGCAACC
This sequence comes from uncultured Ignavibacteriales bacterium, assembly GCA_963848195.1. GTDB lineage: Bacteria > Bacteroidota > Ignavibacteria > Ignavibacteriales > Ignavibacteriaceae > CAVQBP01. The sequence goes on from CAWKCY010000011.1 coordinate 134,898, forward strand.
TCACCAGAAAAATTTTCATCAAGGGTTTCTTCAAAAAGTTTTACCCATCGGTCAAAATGTTTTTTTTCAATCGGTAAATATAAATGAACATCGAACGGTTGCCCTTTATAAGTTTTTGTTCCCAGCAAAATACTGCTCCAAAAATTATACATCACTGGCAGATGCATTTTCCAGTCAACTTTTGAAAGATCATTAAATATCCATGATAGCAAATCATCTTTATTCACTCTTTCATAAAACCTGTCAACCAGCAATTTAATATCATCAAAGGATTTAATATCTTTATTGGAATTACCCATAATACCTGCCGGAAAAATAATAACCCAAGCTTTTCTACAATGTAAAAAATAATTAACAATAAAAGCAAGCCCTATTTAGAAAAAATGGGGCTTGCGACTAATATTTATTATGCGTTTTTATAATCAAGATCTTCACTAACTGTTTCCGGGTATTCTTCTGTTATACTGTAAGGTACCTTTTTTAACGACCAGCCGGTTTTCAACCCAATAATAAAATATGCAAGAGAAACAACTCCTGATGAGAATACCACATCACCAATAACTCTAAGCCACCTGAAGGTGCTCATAGTTGAAGACTGCAAGAAATCTGCGGAACGGGCAAACCAAAGACCCTTTTCAACACTTGCAAGTGTTTGTCCTAAACCTACTGGCAAAGCACTCAGCAATACCATCAAGGCAAGACCGATATTAAGTGCCCAAAAGGAATACTTAATTGCTCCATCTTTCCACTCCTTCTGTGCAGATAATCCTTTCAATGCAAAAAGCATTAAACCGATACCCAGCATTCCATAAACCCCAAATAATGCAGTATGACCATGTACTTGAGTTGTATTCAATCCCTGCATGTAATAAAGTGCAATGGGAGGATTAATCAGGAATCCAAAAATTCCCGCACCTACTAGATTCCAGAATGCAACAGCTATAAAGCAATAGATTGGCCATTTATAAGCTTTTATCCAATGTGTTGACCTGCTCAAATTCAAATTATGGTATGCTTCAAATCCCAATAGTACAAGAGGAACAACTTCCAGCGCGCTGAATGTTGATCCCACAGCCATTATTGCTGTCGGAGTTCCGGTAAAATAAAGATGGTGTAACGTTCCCAGAATACCGCCGGCTAAAAATATTATTGTTGAAAATAGTACTGTCGAAGTAGCCATTTTAATTCTCAACAACCCTAATCTGACAAAAAGGAACGCTATGGTTACTGTAGCAAAAACTTCAAAGAACCCTTCTACCCAAAGATGTACTACCCACCACCTCCAGTATTCGGTAATTGCAAGATTAGTCTGCCTTCCCCACATTAATCCGGCTCCGTAAAATGCAGCTATGGCTGAAGCAGAGATTACAAATAATGTAATAAGTTGTTTATTCTCACCTGGTTTTTTTAATGCTGGTTTAATTGCTCTTACCAATAAAAACAGCCATATAAATAATCCCGCAAATAAAAATATCTGCCAGAATCTTCCTAGATCAACATATTCTAACCCCTGATGACCGAACCAGAAATTAGTCTTAAGTCCAAGCTTCTGCATAATTCCCATCCATTCACCGGCAAGTGAACCCACAACGATTATAAGAAGTGCAACGAATAAAATATTTACTCCTGCTCTCTGAAATTTAGGTTCATAACCCGAAATAGCCGGTGCAATATAAAGACCGGTTGCCAGCCAGGAAGTAGCTATCCAGAATAACGCAATTTGAATATGCCATGTGCGGCTTGCAGAATAAGGTAAAATTTTGGCCAGCGGTATTCCATAAAATCCGGCACCTTCAACACTATAATGTGCTGTTATCATACCCATAACTATCTGAAGTAAAATTAGCCCCGCAACTACCCAAAAGAATTTCAGCGTTGCCTTCATTGATGGAGTTGGAGCTAAGTTTAAAAGAGGATCCTTTTCCGGGTAAAATTCAGGCTCACTTCTTTCATCCTTGTTTTTAGCATAATATGCAGCAAGTCCTCCTATACCCGCTAAAAGCAGAATCACACTAAATCCGGTCCATAAAATTAATGAACCGGTTGGTTTGTTTGCGACTAATTCCTCATGAGGCCAATTATTAGTATATGTTATCTCCTCTCCGGGTCTGTTTGTCGAAGCAGTCCATGAGGTCCAAAAGAAAAATGAATTTAAAGGTTTTAATCTGGAAGGATCTTTAATAGCATTTGCAGGAACAGCATAAGCTTCTCTTAATTTTTCAAACTTTGGATCATTTGTAAATAGTGAATTATAATGCTTGCTTATTTCCTGAAAAGCTTTAACTTCAACATCGGAAAGCGTAACATTACCTGTTTTCGGATCATAAGTATTAGTCCGTAACTCTTTTTGAAGTCGGACTTTTAATCCTGCCTGCTGCTCCTCGGAAATTTCATTATAAGGTTTATTATATACCTCTTTAGCAAAAGTATCCAGAATGAAAACAGCTTCTCTATGCAGCCAGTCAGCACTCCAGTCCGGAGCAACGTAAGAACCATGTCCCCAGATACTGCCTGTTTCCTGACCTCCAATTGATTCCCAAACATTCTGACCATCTTTTATTTCCTGATCGGTAATTATTGTCTTCCCTTCTTTTGAAATATATTTAACCGGAATAGGCGGACTCTGCTGATAAATTTCTACTCCCATATATCCCAATCCTGCAAATGAAACAACTAAAACTACAATAAATCCGATCCATAATTTTCTGTAATTCATTTCTTCCTCTTATAAAATTTAAATAATCATTTATTTATTAAACATTTTATTTTCCAGTTCAATCGCGCGGGGAAAAAGAATATTATTTTCGAGATGAACATGCTTATGCAAATCTTCTTCAAAATCTTTTAATTCTTTGTAATAGACTTTGAAGGTATTGCAGGCTTCAGCCGGAGGTGTATACTCATTGGTTAAATTTCTAATTTCACCCAATAAATTTCCGGCAGATTCATGTTCCAGCTCCATCATTTGAATTGGATTTTTTATAGTACCGAAAAAGGGCTGTTCGGCAATTCCGGCATTCTTTTCAGTTTTTACTAAATATTTAATATAGGGGAAAAGCAATTGTTCTTCTTTCATCATATGCTGCTTTAAATCTTTGTAAACGATAGAAAAATTGTTTGCAATACTTATAACTTCGGGATGGTTCTCACCATGCTTAGAAGCTATCTTTTCAGCATGCGCTGAAATAACCGGGATTATTTCTCTTACATATTTGTGATGCACATTTACTATATAATCTGCCAAAAAATCCAGATCCCATTGATAATATTGCTCCTCCCTCTCAGGTCGAATTATTCTCATCCAGCTTTTCCAGTTGTGTCAATACTTCCTCTGCATTCACTCCTTTTTCTTCACAGGCGTCCGGAATTGATTTCTTTCCATGACAACAAAAGTCTAAACCAAATTTCTCAAATACTGCAGCAGACTTATAGTTCTTTGTTACAATATCCGATAAAGTTAAACCGGTTACATTCTCACTAACCAATTTTTCATCTAAAGATTCCATCATATCTCCTTTATTTTATTATTTTTTATGTTTTTATTTAATATTGTTATCTAATATACCACCAGCGGCTTCTTTATTGAATTTTTCTACCGCTGCTGCTCCTCTCGGATGCCCGTATGAGTCCATATATTTATAATGATGCAGATATTCTTTTGCCGTTATATCATTCTGCCAATGACCGGTCAATATCCCGATTCCGGTTACTATCATAAAAATTACCGCAATTGCTATTGCAAGTACCCTCTTGGAAACTTTTTTCTTTGTTACTATAGATTCTAAATCGAGTGTATCTGCAACAGGACAAGCATCTACACAGCTCATACATGTTGAACATTCGTCTGACCATACTGTAATTACTTTATCAACCTTAATGGATGAAGGACAAGCCTTTGCACATAATCCACAGTCTATGCAGCTTACAGGATTTCGCTTGATCTTGTGAGGACTTAAAAATGATATCAGCCCGAGTAATGCTCCATAAGGACACAGAAACCTGCACCAGAAATTTCTTATAAAAATTGAGAGGATAAATAAAACTGATAATATTATTAAAGCTATTTGTGATAAATCAGCAAAGAAATAATACATCTTAAGGTCAGCTACCTGGTTGTATGGACTATCAAGAAATGCTTTAACTGCAACCGTAGTCATTAAAAAGAAGACTGAAAAGAAAAGAAATGCCAGAAGTAAATACTTAATGCTTCTTAAAGGGTAGTCAAGCCATTTAGGCAATTTAGTTTTAATGTTCTTCTTAAATATCTTTTTAAGAAGTTTTTCTCCAAAATCCCCTACTAATTCCGAGATATAACCAACCGGACATAACCAGCTGCAGAATGATTTCCCGAACACTAACGATACTAGAACAATAGCCAGAAATATAAATAATCCTGCAGGATGTGCCGGATGAATTTCCCCCGTTGTTATAAAAAGATAAAAACTCATCAAAGAACTAATAGGCAGAAAACCATCAACACCCGGAGGTCTGCTGAAATATTCTGCCGCTCCATTTGTCTGAAGGTATCTTGTGAATAAAAAGAACTCAACTCCAATCCATAAGCAAAGGAGAGCAAATGCACTCTGAATAATAAATCTGTATTTCTGAATCGGCTTTTCTGTATTACGTTTAATTTTTTTCTTCTTTTTTCCCGATTGAACTGACTTCTTAAACGATTTGTCATCACTAGATAAAGAATTTATTTCCATTTCCTTCACTTCCATATGCTCTTCATTTTCTTTCATATTTATTATATTCGGATAATTTTGTCTGGTTATCATATAAAAAAATTTGATTATAAATTTTTAACTTTTTTTAAGGTCTTTTCTTTAAACTGATCCAATGTCTCATCTGTTAACATGTTATATGTCTTCATTCTTAATTCTCCCCATTTATCATGTAAGGGACAAGGATTTTCCGGCGAGCATTTCGGGAAACCTAATACGCAGCTATTAAACATATCCAAACCATCAATTGCACCAACGATATCAATAAGTCTTATTCTCTTCGGATCTTTCGCCAAAGCAAAGCCGCCGGATTTTCCCTTTTTTGAATAAACCAAGCCACTATCGGTCAAATTCTGTAGAATTTTTGAGACAAACTCTTTCGGAATATTCAGTCTTTTTGCGATCTCTTCTGCAGGTATAACCTCTCTGTCCATATTCGCAGCCAGATAAAGAATAGCCTGCAATCCATATTCACATTTTTTTGAAAAAATAACTGTCATTTTATAATCAGATAAATTTGTCTGATTAAAAATAAGGAAGAAAATATAGTTTGTCAAATTAATTTTCAAAAAAAATTAGAGGTAAAAAATAGGAGTAAATTTTTACATAAGATGTTTACATTTATGGTTAGTTGTACATCCAATTTTGAGGATTATGAAAAGTATTCAATGCACAGATGAAATAGCCCTTTCTTATTAGGAGCTCTCTTCCTTATAAAATCAATTATACTACCTCTCTGAAACCGTTTTGAAACCGTATTAAAACCGTATTAAAACCGTTTTGAAATCGTATTACGCTCTATAATCAATTGCTCTGACAGCGTTCTAAGGATTTCTGTTCTAAGGATTTCTTTGGTTTCAATTATCCCGATATAAATGAAAGGTTCTAATATTTTACAATCCTCAAAATTCAATCATATTATTTGGCTTTTGCCATTCTCTTTTCCATCTCTTCAGGTGAAACGTCTTCAATATGTGTAGCAATATGCCAGATATGCCCGAAAGGATCTTCAATACTCCCCATTCGGTCACCATAGAATTTATCCTCAATCGTTCCCTTCAGTTGGGCTCCTTCTGCTACGGCTTTTTTTACAACTGAATCAACATCCTCAATATATAACATGATACTTAAGGGAGTGCCGCCAATTGATTTAGGAGAAAGAACACCAATATCAGGATGCTCGTCTGCTAACATTATACCGGAATCGCCTATCTCTAATTCTGCGTGAGTCACTCTCCCTTCATTTTCCATACGAAATTTTTCTTTTGCTCCAAAGACATTCTTATAAAATTCTATAGCTTTCCCTGCTCCCTTTATATACAAATAAGGGGTAATAGAATGATAACCATCCGGAATAGGTTTTACATTATTCGACATAAATGCCTCCATAAATATTTTATTTAAGAAACTTTTCTAATATTATCTATAAAGGAAAGAACTTCAATTATCCCATTATTATTTTTAGCAGGTTATGATATATCTCACCGGTTTCTTTATCCTTTCTATATTATTCCTTAATTTAGTTTATCTAAATTTTCTATTATATAATGCATTATCCTAAGTACGGAAATTCTCTTAAATATTTTATTTACTCTTTGATAATTACCTTCCTTTTCATTTTCCTCGAAAGCTGCGGAAACAACCTGCCGGTAAAGAATAACCTAAGAACATCTTTTATATTAGTTAACCAGGACAGCAGTAGCGTTGTCTTCCCTGATGATTTCAAAGGTAAAGTAACCGTGATGAGTTTTATGTATACTAACTGCCCTGATGTTTGCCCCATGACAACTAATAATTTAAGAAGGATTCAGGAAGAGCTTAAAAAGGATAATATTAGTGGAATTCAATTTATTGAATTAAGTTTTGATCCAAACAGAGATACTCCTTCTATCTTAAAAAAATATGCTGATGTAAGAAACATAGACGAGAAAAATTTTCAGTTTTTAACCGGAAACAAAAAAGTTGTAGATTCACTACTTAAAGTGATGAATATTTATGCCATACCAGGAGATACAATTAGATATGACAGCAGCGGTTTTACATATTCTTTTATTCATACTGATAGAATTACTTTGATCGATCAGCAAAGCAGAATTAGAAATGAATACAAAGGGAGCACAGTTGATAAGAAAGAAATTATAAATGATATCAAATCAATTGATTAATAAAATCTTGAGGTTCTGAATAATCATAAATGGAGAAAAAATGTTATTTTTAATCATTGCTTTTATTTCAGTCTTTATTTCGACCGGAAATAATGTAGAAATAAAAGATGCCTGGCTCAGAACAGGAGCAAAAGGATTAAACAGCGCATTATATTTTAAGATAGAAAATAATTCTGAAACCCCTGATACACTTTATAAAGTAAGTTCATCTATTGCCAAGCATATTCAAATGCATGAAACTTATAAGAAAAACGATATGATGGGAATGCGCGAGATAAAAAATTTAGAAGTTAAGTCAAATTCTTCAATAGAATTTAAACCCGGCGGCTACCATATAATGTTAATGGATTTAAATAAAGACCTTAAACCCGGAGATGAAATAAATTTTACTATGTTCTTTAAACAACTAGGTAAAATAAATATAAAAGCAAAAGTCGAAAATAGATAAAATAGATTCGCATTTCCCGGATAGACATCCCATTTTAGATTTCGAAATTGTTTTTTATTTGGAATTTGTGTTTTGTCATTTGGAATTTTAATCGATTATCTCTTCCCCTTTATTAATTGCATATTTTCTATCGGAATATAATTTACCAATTTCCGCTCCAATTATAAAAACTATTGATGAATAATATATCCAGAAAGCTACTACAACAAACAAAACATAAGTTCCATAAATCTTTACCCAAAGCTGAGAAATTATAAATATAATATCCAAAGATTTGCTTAGCGGCTTCCCATAATAATGCAGCCAATAAGGCACTTAATAAGAGTAGCTTTTCTTCCCAGTCTTTTTTTTGGGCACGGCAAAATAAAGAACTGAAAATAGGATAAAAACTAAAATAAGAGATAAAATCGAGAACAATACATGTTCAAAAATTCCCGAATATAAAAAGTGGAGTGATTGAAACTGATCTGCTTTCTGCCTTAGAATATCAACAAAAGGCATCAATACGGTTGTAATAAAAAATATAATTATCACCATTATAACAAGAGCAAAGTCTTTCAGCTTAGCAAGAATAAAATGCTCTTCGGATTTTGATTCCATTACAGTATTGAGAATAGTACGCATACTGCTGAATAACCCACTGGCTGCGAACAGAAGGCCAAAACCGCCTATTATTCCGGCCAGATTCTTATATTCAATTACCTCATTAATCCTTGTAAAAATAATTCTTTTAACAAATTCAGAATATTGATGATATGGAATAATTGTATCGATTAGCCCGTTAACCTGGAACTGCATATATTCCGAATTTAGAATAGTACCGACAACTGCAAAAACAATAAGTGCAAAAGGAATAATACAAACGAAAATTGAAAATGCTAATCCGCCGGCAAGTAAAAATACATGATGATTATCCATCCGGTCTATTAAGCCGAAAAGATAATGTTTAATAAAATCCCTGATACTCTGGAAGCGCGGGGTAAGATTTAATTTGAATCTTAATATTCTATATCTATGATAAACAGGAGCTTCTTTAACTTTTTCTTTTATCTTTACCTTAACCATTCATAATATCTGGAATTGTACTATAATATAATTTGCTCAACCTCTTAATACTTATCTCCAGCTTATCATTTACTATAAGACTTTCTCCTCCTGTCTTTCCTAAGAAATTAAAAGATTGATTCTTTCCTCTTATATAGGTTTCAAATTTATCCTTCTTATTCTTTTGAACAGAGACAATCACCCTTGATTGAGATTCAGAAAATAATGAAAAATCCTCTCTGAATTTAATGGGAATATTTACAATTGCACCGATAGGGTCCTCTTCATTTATTATACAGCACTCGGCTAAAGCACAAACAATTCCCCCTTCGGATATATCATGAGCGGATTCAATCAAATCTCTATCAATTAGTTCAAGTATAGTATCTTGAAGTAATTTTTCAACTTCCAGAATTATTTTAGGAGAATTACCGGAGACTTTATTATAAATAATTTTTAGATACTCACTTCCTCCCAATTCCTCAAAGTCCTCACCTAAAACATAAATCAAATCCCCCTCATCCTTAAAGAAAGAAGTAGTGATATTTTCAATTTTCTCAACCAATCCTACCATTCCAATAGTTGGTGTCGGATAAACAGCAGCGTTAGGCGATTCATTATAAAAGCTTACATTACCTCCTGTAACCGGAGTACCAAAAAATCTGCATGCTTCACCCATACCTTCGATTGCCTGTTGAAACTGCCAATAATTTTCAGGCTTATATGGATTACCGAAATTAAGACAATTGGTAATCGCCAGAGGAATACCACCTGAGCATACAATATTCCTTGCAGATTCAGCTACGGCAATCTTTGCACCTTCTTTAGGATTCAGATAAACATACCTTGAATTACAGTCTGTTTTCATTGCTAAAGCTTTAGATGTATCTTTAATATAAATTACAGCAGAATCGCAGCCTGGACCTATGATAGTATTAGTTCTAACCATTGAATCATATTGCTCATAAACCCACTTTTTCGAAGCAATGTTAGGAGATGAAAATATTTTTTCAAATGTTTCAATCAGATTTTCAGTAACTGGCAATTTAGAAAAATCAAAATCTCTTAATAGTTTAATGTATGCAGGTTCCTTTTTTTCTCTATGATAGACAGGAGCGCCGCCTCCCAAAACAAGCTCAAAAGGAGGTATATCAGCTTTTACTTCGCCTTCATATTCAATCGATAGCCTGCCGTCATTTGTAACCTCTCCTATTATTTCGCAATGCAGATCCCATTTTTCAAAAACCTTTTTGACATTATCTTCAAATCCTTTTTTAACGGCACACAACATTCTTTCCTGACTTTCAGAAAGCATTATTTCATAGGCAGACATTCCCTTTTCACGTAAAGGGACTTTATCTAGATTTATTTTCATCCCTGATTTTCCTTTAGCACTCATTTCACATGTAGAGCATGAAATACCTGCAGCTCCCATATCCTGAATCCCGATTAACCACCCATTCTTAATAATTTCCAGAGATGCTTCCAATAAAAGTTTTTCAGTAAAAGGATCCCCCACCTGAACAGAAGGTCTTTTGGCTTCAGATTTCTCTGATATTTCTTCTGAGGCAAAAGTTGCACCATGAATGCCGTCTCTTCCTGTGGATGAACCAACAATCATAACCGGATTGCCTTCACCTTGAGCTACAGCGCTTGCTACCTGATTTTTTTTTACAATACCAACAGCCATAGCATTGACCAGAGGATTATCCTGGTAAGATTCATCAAAATAGACTTCACCTGCGACCGTTGGAACACCAAAGCTGTTTCCATAGTCTCCGATTCCTCTCACAACCCCATCAAATAAAAACCTGGTTCGTGCATCTTTCAAAGAACCGAAACGTAAAGAATTCAGAGAAGCAATAGGTCTTGCACCCATAGTAAAAATATCCCTCATAATACCACCAACACCCGTAGCTGCTCCCTGGTATGGCTCAACGGCAGAAGGATGATTATGACTTTCAATTTTGAAAGCAACAGCAAACCCATCCCCGATATCTACCAAACCGGCATTTTCTTCACCGGCACCAACTAATAGCCTTCCCCCCTCTCTTGGTAATGTCTTTAATAAGGCAATTGAATTTTTATAGCTGCAATGTTCACTCCACATTACACTAAAAATCCCTAGCTCGGTATAAGAAGGGATTCTGTCTAAAATTTTAATAATTCTTTCATATTCTTCTTTTGTTAACCCATGCTCTATTGCAAGCTCAAGATTTACTTCCGGTTCATTTTTTGTGATAGTTTCCTGCATTGCCGCTTTCGTTTTTAGTTCTGCTCTTCAGAGACAAATCTTTTTGTTTAATATTTCAAATATAAAAATAAATAATGAATTTGATTGATTGAAAGGGAGTTTTTTGTAATGATTGCCTTTGGATTTAGAGCCTGTGTGAAAAATGAATTGCCCCGACATTTATGTCGGGGAAGACATAAGAAATTAAAACAAATCTTTTGTGAACCGTTTTAACGATTTTTCACAAACCTCTATATAACTTTTAACTTATTGTTAGTCTTTGGTGGTCATTATAGTCATTATGGCTATTTATGATCATTAGTGATATAATTAATTTAGATAAAGATATAAATAATATAAAAAAATAATATTTAAATTTTAGGATTAATATCAAAATTAAGTAAAATTATTTTAAGGAAAAATCAGTATAGAAAAGTTATTTAAGAAGAGATAATCTTTGAAATTTTATCTCCGGTGAGAGGTTTTTCAATAAACAATTTAATATTTTTATTGGCAGCGGCGCGTTCTTTATCTTCCAGGCTGAGTGAGGCGGAAAGTACATAAATGCTGAATCTGTTTTTTATTTCTTCATCCAGAGTCTCAAATTTTTCTAAAAATTCCCAGCATGTCATTCCTGGCATATTTATATCAATAAAAAGAATAACGTATTTATTGTTTTTAATATATTCTGTAGAGATGTAGTGGAAACCTTTTTGAGGAACCGTAAAAGTTTTAATTACAGCATCTTTAACTTTATTTTTAATAGCAATATGACAAAGAGTATTATTAACCGGGTCATCATCGAATAATAAGAATTCCGGAGTTTTAATCATGCAGTTTCCGGATGATTATCAAATTCGATTTTGAATTCAGTACCTTTATTTACCTCACTATTAATGCTGATTTTCCCGTTTAAGGCTTCTACCTGCATTTTGGTCATAAACAGCCCTACCCCCTTCCCTTCGGTATTGGCATGAAATCTTTTATACAAACCGAACACCTGCTCTCTTTTTTCATTCAAATTTATTCCCATTCCATTATCTTTAAAATATAATTCCGTTTTACCATTCATTCTATGGCTTTTAATTTCTAGAACCGGAGGAATATCCGGCTGTTTATATTTAATACTATTAGAAATTAAATTATAAAAAATACTGCGCATATAGCTTTTTAACGTAAATATCTCATCTGCCTCATTAAAATCACTTTTAATATTAACTTGTTCACTTTCAATCAGATTAGAAATACTCGATTTAATATCTTCCAATAAATTTGAGAATGAAACCTTTTCCTTTATTTCGTTAACTTCTTTTTTAATTTGTAAAATATTGTTAAGGTCAACGATGACTTCATCTAACTTTTTGACAGAAAAAGAAAGTCCTTCCATCATCGCTTCCTGTTCCTGCTTAGTTAAATCTGCTTCTTTTAGCATATTTGCTATGCCAATTATATTGGCAACAGGTGAGCGGAGATTATGAGAAATAATATAAGCAAATTGTTCAAGGTACTTATTTTGCTGGGAAAGTTCAGCAGCCATCTTTTTGACTGATTCCTGAGTTTTTTTAGCTTCCGTAATATCTTCCTTAACAGCAATAAAATGGGTTATCTTATCGAAAGAATTTTTAACAGGCGATATAGATGCCATTTCCCAATAAAGTTCCCCATTTTTCTTTTTGTTATGAAATTCTCCGCGCCATTCTGATCCCGTGGTTATTTTCCCCCAAAGATCTTCATATACTTCCCTGGTTAATTCACCGGATTTCAGAACACTTGGATTTTTTCCTTTAACTTCACCGAATGAATATCCGGTGATTCTTTCAAATTTAGGATTAACGTACTCAATTTCACCTTTATAATTGGTTATCACTATAGAAGCCGGACTTTGTTCAACTGCTTGAAGCAGCCTAAGATTTTGCTCTTCAATTTTTTTCTGTTCAGTAATGTCATGAATAACAGAAACAATATAATCTTTATCATCAACTGTGAGGGGTGAAAGATTTATTTCTCCATAAAATTCGATATCATTTCTTTTGAAAATCCATTGAGATGAATGAGATTTTTTGCTGTAAATTTCATCCATTAAAAAATTAAATTTTTCGTCCGATTTAACTCCATCCAATTGAATCTTTGAAGAAAAATCCAGTAAAGATTTTTTAAGTATATAGTTTTTATTAGTCCTAAAAATTTCTTCAGCTTTCGCATTACAATTGGTGATTCTATTATCCTGGATAATAAGAATAGCATCATTAGAAGTTTCATAAAGAACTTCAAATTTCTTATTTGATTCCACAATAGCTAAAGAATTTTTATAATTTTGTCTGCTTTGAAAATAAAGAAAAGATATGCCGCCTATGGCTGATAAAGAAAATAAAAGCAGCAGAATAAAAGAAAATCTATTAGTAACTGGAAGATAAATTTCGGAAAGATCCTGTTTAGTAATTAAATACCATGGAGTATTTTCAATTTGCCTGATATCCGCTAGAACTTCCTCCCCTCTATAATCAATACCTTCGACAATTCCCTGGATACCTTTCACCGCCATTGCAGCAGGAAGGTTTTTATTAGAAACAGGCTGCTTATAAGTAAGACCCGGAATATTATTAAACTTTAATTTATTGATGAAAACAATACTGTCTTTCTCTCTAAAAACAATAAAAGATTCCGCTGAAGAATTAGGAATATACCAATTTTGTATTAATGGAAATAACAATTTTTCAGTATCTATTTTAAATATAATTACACCTTCCACTTTATGATTAGATATTATTGGTATATAAACATCTAAATCTATGCTCGAATCAATAGGATCTTTATAAAAATTAGAAAAGACAATCCTATCATGATTGACAGCTGAAACAATGGAGTCCGTATTATATTTTGTATCTGATGCGGTATTTAAGTTAATTATATTTTTATAATTTTTATCTACTATAAATATATTTTTATAATCATGATTTTTATAAATCTGGTTGATGAAATTAATAGACTTAATGGAATCAGCCTTAGACGCTGAATTCAGAAACTTAAAAAGATTCTCTCTCAACTGAGCGTTGGAAAATAAAAAAGAAGCATCCGAATATCTTTCAGAATACCACCTGGTAATTTCAGTAGATTTTATTTTTGCAAGTGTTTGAAGATATTGCTGGTTTCGTAAATTCTCATTCTTTTTTTCATTAAAGTAAAAGAAAATGCTAAATGCTAAAAAAATTATAATAAACAGCGAATATGAATAAATTAATAATTTATTCTGTTTATAAAAAAAGTTTAACATTTACGCGTAAAGTTACTTAATTATTAAAAAATATGACAGATGGTTTGAGCAATAATATGAAAAATTGCTAATTTAATCCCAATTATTATGCCATATTTTATATTTGGGAATATCTAATATTTATAAATATATATTTTTAACTTAGTAAGAGGTTTCTTTTAAACGGGAATAGTTTTGTTACAATTGAAAATTATGTGCTATTTTTAATAAATACTGGGAATTCTATAATATAATGATAAAGAACATGCCTTTTTGAAAAAAAAGCGCTATGAGTATATTATTAAACCACTTATGAAAAGACATTCATTACAATTCTTCTTAAAGTAAGAGAATTAATTATGGAAGTAGACATAAAAAATATCTTTAAGTTTTATACGGCAGAAAAATCGCGCTGGAAAGATTTTGAAGAATTATTCGGAGAAAGAGGTGCCTGCGGCGGCTGTTGGTGTATGTCCTGGAGATTAAAACCAAAGGAATTTGAAAAACAAAAAGGTGCCGGAAATAAAGAAGCAATGAAGAAAATCATTAATAATGATGAAAAACCCGGTATCATCGGTTATCTAAATGATAAACCTATTGGCTGGTGTTCTGTTGCTCCGAGAGAAAAATTTGTGAGACTGGAAAAATCTAAAGTGCTGGCAAAAGTTGACGACAAAGCTGTCTGGTCAATAACTTGTTTCTTTATTCTAAAACAATATAGGAGGCAGGGGTTATCGTTAGAACTATTAAAAGGAATTATAGAATTCTGCAGGCAGGAAAAAGTAAAGATTTTGGAGGCATATCCGGTAGAGCCATATAATGAGAATATACCTGGAGCTTTTGCCTGGACAGGTATTCCGTCTATCTTTGAAAAAGCAGGATTTAAAGTAGTTGCGAGAAGAAGCCCCAAAAGACCAATAATGAGATATTATTTATAAGTTCAAGTTCAATTGCAAGTGCAAGTTCAAGTTTAAGTGCAAGGTTAATTAGAAAAGAAGGTTAGTATGAGAATACATTATTTTCAGCATGAAAGTCATGAAGGTTTGGGATGTATAGAAGACTGGTCTAAAAAGAAGGAACATTCGCTCACATCAACCAAATTTTATGAGGATGCTAAATTACCCGATTTATCGACATTTGATTTTTTGATTATTATGGGGGGCTCTATGGGAGTGAATGATGAAGATAAATATAAATGGCTTAAGTCTGAGAAAAATTTTATAAAAAAGACAATTGATAGTAAAAAACCTGTATTAGGTATATGTCTTGGATCCCAGTTAATTGCGGCGTCATTGGGAGCAAGAGTTTATCAGAATAAATATAAAGAAATAGGCTGGATGAATATTGATATGACAAACGATGCTCAGGATAATTTTCTTTTTACATTGTTCCCGCAAAAGTTGAAAGTCTGTCAATGGCATGGTGATACTTTTGATTTGCCGGATGGAGCAATTCTCCTTGCAGAAAGTGAAGGTTGTAAAAACCAGGCATTTATATATAACAAGCACGTTTTGGGATTGCAATTTCATCTTGAATTTACGGAAGAATCACTAAAAGAACTTATCAATTTCGGAAGAGAAGAACTAGTAGAAGATAAATATGTTCAGACCGAAAGCGAGATATTACAGAATCTAAAACTCTGTAATGCAGCTAATAATTATTTGTTTCAAATACTGGATAGAATTGAAGAATCAATTATCTAAATCATTTATCCGAATAGATATAATCTCTCGGCAAAAGATCGGCAATCCGCTGTTTTGCCCAATATCCATATATTTCCACGGAATATAAACTGGTTAATAAATTCCCGTATTTATCAATCAAGGCAGATGGATAAATAAAGTTTAAAATACTAGGATTACCTAAGTAAGCTCGAACCTCAAGTTTGCCCATATAATTAAAGTAAAAAACAGCGGAGTCGCGGTCACTGGTAATGCTTAAGTCTTTGGGGAAAATAGCTCCAATTCCCGGACCTTCATGCATGGTATAATAATCCTCTTCCAGATGATTATGAACAAGGGAGAAAAAAAAGTGTCTTGGTGAATCAAGGTAAGTTTTGCGTCTGTTATCCTCCCATGTCTCTTTATCCTCTTTACGGGCAGGTGATAATTCTTCAAAGCGTGGATAGAACATATATTTTAGATACTCACCCGGGATATACACAACAGAGTCTAGTATAATATATAGCTTATATCCTAAAGCATCGTTTTCAATTTTTAATACACTGTCCGAATATACTTTTATAACCTTGCTGCCTTTCTCTTTTACAAAATTTAAGACTTCCGGGTTAATGAATTTTGTCTTTTTTGAATTCTCGCTTTCTCCAATGAAAACTCTTGTAAATATTTTTAGATTTTCTTTCCAGTCTTCAGGAATGGTTCCCGTTACATTCACCTGCTTAAGGTTTATAGGTTTTAGCTTTAAAGAAATATTAAAATTAAATGTATATGGTTTGAAGGAATAGATATCTCTTGTCTCTACTTCATATCCAAGAAAACTAAAAATGATATTATAAGATCCGAAAGGTACTCTGCTGATTACGAAATTTCCGTCCTTGGCAGTAGAGGTTCCGATTGTAGTATTAGCTAAAAAGACATTAACGTTTTCAATAGGGGCACCCGTTTCCTCTTCAATAACCCTTCCCTTGATAGTTATTCCATTATCCTGCCGGGCTATAATTAGAATTGAATAAATAAAAAATATAAACACTATTCTCAGAACAAGTTTCATTTCTATCGAATCAAAAAAATTTTAAGAAATAAGTTAAAATTCTTTCAAAAAAATATTTATCTTTACACTAATATTACTCAAAAAACCAATATTTGAAAGATGACATCTTTACTAATTAAAAATATGGATTTATTTGAACTTACTTCTAATATAAAATTGTAAATAACTTTATTATTGAAGATGTCATCTTTAGGTCTGCTTAACTTCACTTATTAAATATGAAAAGAATATTTTACTTCAGCTGGTTTTTGTTAATTATTCATAATTTCAGCTTTGCTCAAAATCAAAAGCAGAATACCTATTGCAATCCTATCGATATAAACTACCGGTATAATTTTGAACAAATCAATGATAGTATTTCATACAGATCCGGTGCTGATCCTGTTATAGTTATTCAAAACGGAGAATATTATTTATTTGTAACTATTTCGGGAGGATACTGGCACTCGAATGATTTATTACATTGGAAATATATTGAACCGAACCGGTGGCCGATGGAAGATATATGCGCTCCGGCTGCCCTTTCCGTTAGAGACACTCTCTACTTATTTCAGTCAACATTTACTCAAAGGCCTATTTTTTATTCAACTCATCCCGAGACCGGTAAACTGGAATTCTTCAACCGTTGGCTCCCTCTTTTACCAGATTCAATGGGTCCCTGGGATCCGGATATTTTTTATGATAGTGATCTAAATAAATGGTATATGTATTTCGGCTCTTCAAATGTGTATCCGATTTACGGGGTAGAATTAAACCATGCAAAAGGATTATCATATGTCAGCAGACCCCAAGGCTTAATTTCTCTTCACCCGGATATTCATGGATGGGAAAGATTCGGTAAAAATCATATGGATCCGCGAAAACCTTTTATTGAAGGTGCATGGATGACTAAATATCATGGCAAATATTATTTACAATATGCCGCACCCGGAACAGAATTTAATGTTTATGCTAACGGAACATATATTGGTGACCATCCTTTAGGACCTTTTACATACGCCCCATATAATCCTATTTCTTATAAACCTGGCGGATTTATGACAGGTGCAGGACATGGCAATACATTTCAAGATAAATACGGGAATTACTGGAATACTGGAACACCATGGATTGCTGTAAACTGGAATTTTGAAAGAAGAATTTCTATGTTCCCTGCCGGGTTTGATAACGAAGACCAAATGCATGTTAATACCCGCTTCGGAGATTTCCCGCATTACATTCCCGGTAAAAAAATACCCGGCAATGAAGATTTGTTTACCGGATGGATGCTCCTTTCATATAAAAAACCGACCACTTCATCCTCAGTAAAGGATACATTTTATTCAGCAAATGTGACAGATGAAAATCCAAGGACCTTCTGGGTTGCAAAAACCAATAACTCAGGTGAATGGTTATCAATTGACTTAAAAAAGGAGTATACAGTAAAAGCAATTCAAATAAATTTTACAGATTATAAATCAAATTTATATTCTAATGATAGAAATAAAGTCTTTATACAATCAAAAGTCTATTCATCCACTGATGGTAAAAATTGGGATATAATATTTGACAACTCAGAAATAAAGGAAGACCATCCGAACCATTACATTGAATTGAATACACCCGTTAAAGCCCGGTACATAAGATATGAAAACATTTATGTGCCTACTCCGAATCTAGCAATATGTGCTGTTAGAATTTTTGGAAACGGCGATGGAGATAAACCGGATACTCCAGCAAATCTAAAAGTAGTAAGACATGAAGATGAACGGAATGCAACAATTACATGGAATAAAGTGGACGGCGTTACAGGATATAATATACTCTGGGGAATTGCAAAGGATAAACTGTATCAGACATACCAGGTTTTTGCCGATGAACGAAATAAATTAGAATTGAGAGCCTTGAATGTTGGGCAGAAATATTATTTCGCAATTGAGGCATTTGATGAAAACGGGGTGTCACCGCAAAGTGATGTTGTGGGTATTAACTAAGAATTTAATGGAACGCTGATTATTATGATTTATTAAGATATTTTATGATCATAACAAATCATAATAATCATAAAGATCAGCGTTCTATTAAACTCTATCATTTACTAAATTTAGCAAGCAGATCTTTTACAGCATCTTTATGGACCATAAAATCCATTATTTTTAACTTCACATAATCCTCACTATAAAAATAAAAGCCTTTATTGTTCCCATCTCTTGAACCTGAGCCGGAATCTTTAATTAAATACCAATCCTTACCGTTTTTATTCATATAACCAACAAGATGTATTCCATGATCATCAGTAGTTGATTTATTACTGAAACGGAGCTGTCTTGCATTTTCATCAATAAATTGGGAAGGGATATCAAAATCCGGGACAATAGCAACATCGTATTGTGCGACATAGCCGGGTTCTGAAACATCTCCTCCAATAGCCATGGTATATCCATCCCTTATAGCTTTTTTTAATGCAGACATAAATTCATCCAGGGGAACATTATAATAATCTTTATTATGCCACCAGTTATCAGGGACTTCATATTCAACCTGTTGATAATATGGCTGCTGCATATATGAAAGAATGTCGACATAATCATCGGGATTAATTTGAAGATAATTTGTTAAATATTCTTTAGGTGTATATTTATTCCCATCAACATTAAATTCGGACGGAGGTTCACCCATGTAATGATTTAAAATTGACTTAATTGTATTAACAACTTCATCTTCATTCCATTCATTTGTTTCTTTTAAATTCTGTAAATAGGCGTCCATTTCTTCAAACATTTTCTTATGATTGTGAAATTTCTGACCTTCGAGCATGCCGTTATAAACATTTTCTGGGACACAGCCGTATTTTTTCCAGATCCTGGTAACAGCATTGGCTTCAGAACCTTCACCGAATTCGGAATTTCCTCTTTCTTCAACAAATCTTTTAGCTTTTTCAGTATATTCCCAATAGACAGTATACATTTCAGAAAGCTTTACCTTTTTATCATGCAGACGATAAACTTCTGACTCAAGATAAGACGTTGTGGAGAAAGACCAGCAAGTCCCGGTATTACCCTGTGAAACGGGTTCATTATACCAATAACTTTTAAACTCATTGACAGATTTAGGTAAATCCATACCTGATACATCAACTTTAAAAGATCTTTTGACTGAGGTTTTGGAATGCTGTCAAATTCTTTTATTCCCTGGAGAATTTCATCATAAAATCCTTTGTTCCTTTCAATAAAAACTCCTTTATCATGAGTTTTTTCCTGAGCAAATGTTAAGAAAGAATAAAATAGAATAAAAAATAGAATAAGAATAGGCTTAGGTTTCATTGGAACCCCTTTTCTGTGAATAAAATAACTTATAATATAAAAATAATAAAAAAGATTTTAATTTTCTGCCTTAGAGTTATTTATTTATAAATCCATCCAACTTTATCTTTATTCTGACAGATAGGCTCTCACATACACTTCAGATACATTCCAAATATATATTCCTCTATTTAATCAAAATATTTTTAATAAAGGTACTTATATTTTCATTTTGTTTTCATTTTAAATTATAATTTAGGTATAATAAAAAGAATTAATCTTAAAGCATGCGGGTATTAATAATTGAAGATGATAAAAATATTTCTTCGGCCATTTCTAAGGCTTTAAAAGCCTGAAGGATATGCAGTTGATATTGCAGATAACGGTATTTTTGGTGAGAAATTTGCTGAAGTAAATAATTACGATTTGATAATACTCGATATTATGCTGCCAAAACAGGACGGATGGCAAACCTGTGCAAATTTGAGAAAGAATAAAGTGCTTACTCCTATATTGATGTTAACTGCTCTCGATGATGTTACTGATAAAATAAAAGGACTGGATCAGGGAGCAGATGATTACCTTGCCAAGCCTTTTCATGTTGGTGAATTATTGGCAAGAATGCGCGCCCTTATTAGAAGAAGAAGTGAGGCTCGTTCCGCTGTTCTTGAAAATTTCGGAGTAAGATTGGATCTGAATACTCATAGGGCATACCGAGAAGAAAAAGAGATTCTGCTTTCAACTAAAGAATTTGCACTCCTTGAATTATTTATGATGAAGCCGAACAAGATATTAACAAGGGAAATGATTTCGGAACATTTGTGGGATATGAACTTTGATCCTCGCAGTAATGTTATTGAATCATTTGTAAAATTTCTGCGCCAGAAAATCGACAAAGATTTTGATAAACCACTTATACAAACTGTAAGAGGTTCAGGTTATATTTTTACCGATAGAGAAGAATAAATGTTAACTATAAAGTCTAAGATTATTTTAGCTTACACAATTGTATTCGGAATAATGCTTACAGTGTTCGCAGCAATAATTTATAATAGTACTAAGGAGGCGGCTTTCCTTAAACTTGACACTGACCTTAAAAGTTATTCGATTTCCTTAAGAACTGAAATAGAAGATGAGTTTGATGATGACTCATCATTAAATATGAAAAAATTAACTTCAATTAAATCTAAAGGTTTAATCGGTGAAAGATTCCAGTTATTCGCTAAAAACGGAAACATTATTGTTAAAGATTCTATCCTTTCAAAAATCCCAATTCCAAATTTTAATAAAGTACTGGATGAATCTTTTGAATATGACAGACAGAAAATTGGTCACCATAAATATCATATTTTATGGAGCAAATTTGAAACTGAAACCGATACGGTATATATTCTGGAAACGGCAGCTTCCGTTAAAGATGTTTTTGATGAGCTTGATAGGTTATTTTATCTCTTCTTAATTATTATTCCTGTAGGATTAATTATAACTGGATTTGCGGCTTATTTTATATCTAAAGCTGCATTCAAACCGATTACAAAAATGGCAGAAACAGCAAAAAACGTTTCAGGCGAAAACCTTGACAAACGCCTGGAACTCCCAAAAGCAAAAGATGAAGTAAGAGCTTTGGGTGAAACTTTAAACGAGATGATTGAAAGAATAGATAATGCTTTTAAAAGTCAAAAAAGATTTGTAGCTAATGCTTCCCATGAAATAAGAACACCTTTAACTGTTATTCAAACCGAACTTGAGATTTTAGATAAGAAAATGAGGGACAATGATACAAAGGAAAGCATTAAAGTTGTTCTTTCTGAAATTGAAGATTTAACAAATCTTACCAATTCTCTTTTAACAATTGCAAAGCTGGATTCTTCTCAATCAAAACTAAATCTCAGCCAAATAAGAGTTGATGAGTTGCTTGCGGATTGCTCCCAGATAATGAATCAAGCTGCAATTAAAAAAAATATCCGCATTAATTTAATAATTGACGATGCAACTGAGATTCAAGCTGATAAGGAAAAGCTGAAAAGCGTTTTTCTAAATCTTATCGATAATGCAATAAAATATTCAGCAAATAATTCGGGCATAACAATTAAGCTGGAAAAATTAACCGATAGTAATATTAAAATTAATATTGAAGATAAAGGTGCTGGAATACCGAAATCGGAAATTCCTTATATTTTTAACAGGTTTTATAGATCAAGTGAAATCCGGTCCGAAGTAAGCGGAAATGGCCTTGGGTTAGCTATAGCCAAAGAAATTGTTGAACTTCATAAAGGAAAAATAAGCGTTGAGAGTAAAATCAATGAAAAAACGATTTTTAGTGTTATTCTACCTATCAACTTTTCTTAAAGATTTTACCATATTGACTAATATTATAAATAAATTTTCATCTTATTTTCATCTGAAAAAACTAATTTCAGCAGGATGATCCGGCAGCATCATTCAAAACTTCCTTATAATGACGAATTAGTTAAGAATAATTTTACCTATGAAAAGACACTATGTATAAAAGAATATTTATAATTTTCATCATGACCCTTTTATTAACCGATTTTTTATACAGCCAGCAAAGGAATTCTATAAAAAATTTCGGTTCTATAACAGGTAGTGTTTTAGATCAATCAACAAAAAAACCGGTCGAATTTTCTAATGTGATCCTCTTTAATCAGAAAGACAGCATTCAGGTTACGGGTACTGTAACCGATAAAAATGGTAAATTTATTTTAGAAAATCTTAGTGCAGGGAAATATTATTTATTTGTACAATTTATGGGATATCAAAGGAAAGTTTTCAAAAGCATTACTATTTCAAAAGATATTCTTACCCATGATCTAGGAAATATTTATTTAAAACCCTCTGAGATAACTTTGCAAAATGTTGTTGTAGAGGGAGAAAGATCACCAATTTCATATCAGCTCGATAAGAAGGTAATTGATGTAAGCCAGATGCATACAGCAATGTCGGGAACAGCGGCAGATGTTCTGGAAAATGTTCCTTCCGTAAGTGTGGATATCGATGGGAATGTCAGTTTAAGAGGAAGTTCTAATTTCCAGGTGCTTATTGACGGAAAACCTTCGGTTATGGATGCGCAGGATGCCTTGCAGCAGATACCTGCAAGCTCAATTCAAAATATCGAAATAATGACCAATCCATCTGCTAAATATGATGCCAGCGGAACAGCAGGAATTATCAATATCACCCTTAAAAAAAATTCTAATCTTGGTCTTAGCGGAATTATTGACATAACCGGCGGATTAAATGATAAATATGGAGGAAATTTTCTTTTTCAATATAAAACGCCTTCAATAAATTATAACTTTGGTGTAGATTTTAACCGTATGTCTTTTCCGGGTACAAACAGGCAAGAAAAGCAATTCATTGTGGAAGATAACACTTCCTATCTTAATTCGGAGGGGGATATGCTTTGGCAGCGGGTCTTATCCGGAGTCAGGGGAGGGTTAGACTTTAATATTGGTGAAAACGATAATTTATCTGTCGGCGGCAGGTATGGTTCGAGATCATTTCATAGGAACTCAACCTTAAATTATGATCAATGGTCAACAGTAAACCCTGAAATATTTTATTATTTAAATAATACTAATCATAATCATTCAGGTACATTCTACGATTTAAACGGAAATTATCTTCACAAATTTGGAGACCAGGGACATGAGCTTGCCGCCGAGTTGTCTTTTAGACATAATAATAATAATGAAGCTTCGATTAGTATGGCTACACAAAAAAGCATCCAGAATAATGGTACAAAAACTACCGAGTTAGGACCCAGAAACGAATTAAGAGGAAAGATCGATTATACTTTACCAATTAATAAATTAGAAAAGTTTTCTGCCGGATCGGAATTTTTCAGCCGGCTTTCACAGGACATTAACAAATTATATATTTTTGATTCAGCGAGCAGCATTTATCAATTTCAGCCTCAATTCAGTCATACAAATGATTTTAACCGCAGCAGGTTTGCAGCTTATTCAATATTCTCAAACCAATGGGACAGCCTTGGAATTCAAGTCGGTTTCCGAACTGAATACACATACCAGCTTGTTAAATTAGCCGATATTGATCAACAATTCTCTTTAAGCAGGTGGGATTATTTTCCTTCAATACATTCATCTTATAATTTTGCCGGCGGAACACAATTAATGGCTAGTTACACAAGAAGAATCGATAGACCTGATGGCGGAGATCTCGAACCTTTTTATACCTGGTTCGATGCAAACAATGTACGTATCGGAAATCCTTCTGTAAAGCCTGAACTAATTGATTCTTATGAGATCGGTTATCAAACATTTTTCGGTAAAATTTCTTTTTCAAATGATTTTTACTATCGTTTTACACATGATAAAAGAGAAGATATAAATTCAGTTTACGCAGAAAATGTAACTTTAAGATCAGTAGCAAATGTTGGAAACGATCAGTCTCTTGGTGCCGAATTTATGGTTTTGTTCAATCCTCTTAAATTCTGGCAGTTTAATTTAATGGGAGATGTTTTTGATTATAAAATCAGCGGTGCAATATTTAACCAATCATTTGCAAGAGAAAGCTTTGACTGGAGAATTAAAAATAATAATGTATTTAAAATAACTTCTTCAACAGAGCTGCAATTGAATACAAGATATTACTCCCCTTCAGTAAACGCACAGGGTAAATGGGAAGGATTTTTTACTACTGATCTTGCCGTAAAACAGGACTTAATGAATAAAGATCTCTCTTTAACTTTACAGGTAAGAGATTTACTGCGCACTGGAAAGCGTGAGTTTACATCGCAAGGATTAGATTTTTACAATTATAATTATTATACCAGGCAGTCGCCGATGGTAATGCTTAACGTTAAATATAACTTTAATAATTTCAAACAGGAAAAAGTACCGGATCAAAACCAGCTGGACAATAATAGCCAGGGAAATGAATGATTGAATTACGTAAAAATTTATTAAAATCCATGTAATATAATTAACAATATCTCAAAAAAAATAGTAAAATTCTCGAGGTAAATATGAAAAAATTAATTCTTTTCATTTCTATTCTTCTTTTTATTACATCATTTTTATTTTCGCAAACTTCCGTCTACAAAGTCTCGGGTACAATTGATATCGGAGGTGAAGGAAGATGGGATTATACTGCAGTTGATGTTCCGATGCACACATTGTTTGTATCTCACGGAAACCGGGTTCACGTTATTGATTTGAATAATAATTCTATAATTGGAGAAATCCCAAATTTAAACGGAGTTCATGGAATTGCGTTTGCCGACGAATTTGGGAAAGGTTTTATAAGCAATGGAAAGAATGATACGGTAACAGTATTCGATTTGAAAACTTTAAAAACAATCGATAATATCCATGTTACCGGGAAAAACCCGGATGCTATTGTATATGATCCTTATACAAAAAGAATATTTACATTTAACGGGCATAGTTCAAATTCAACTGCTATCGATGCCAAAACAAATAAAATAGCGGGAACAGTGGATCTCGATGGGAAGCCTGAATTTGCAGTCTCCAATGGAGAAGGTTTGATGTATGTTAATCTTGAAGATAAAAGCTTAATTGAAGAATTCAATCCCAAGACATTAAAGGTTATTGCTAAATGGCCATTGGCTCCAGGGGAAGGTCCGTCAGGTTTAGCATTTGATATTAAAAATAATATTTTATTTTCCGGATGCGACAATAAATTGATGGTAATTGTAAATGCAATAACCGGAAAAGTAATTTCGACAGTACCAATCGGTGGTAGAGTTGATGCATGCGGTTTCGATCCCGGAACTAACCTGGCTTTCAGTTCAAACGGGGAAGGCAGTTTAACTGTTGTTAAGGAATTATCTCCCAAAGAATTCAAAGTAGTCGATAATGTAGATACGGGAAAAGGGTTAAGAACGATGGCTCTTGATCCAACAACACACAATGTTTATTTAATCGGAACCTTAGAAGGAAAGAATAATATGAAGAGTTTTGGAGTGTTAATATTAAAGAAAATATGAAATTAATGTCGAGAAATTGTATTTTCAATTGAAAATTTGTTATTAAAAAGCTAAGTTAAACGAGGATTAATCAGATATTCCAATAAATTAACTAAGAAATTCATTATGATTTTATTTAAAATATTAAGGACAAAATTATTAACAATATTTATTTCTTCAATATTATTTTGTTTATTGCTGCCTGCCTGCAACAAAGCACAAAAGAAAACATCAGATACTCAAAAAGTAGAGATTACTAAATCTGATCCATGGACAGAAAACGATATTGTTATGCCGGAAACTCTCAGGACAGAGTTAAAAAGTAATAATGAAAAACCAATGGTAATTCAAATGGGATTCAAAATGCTTTATGATCAGAGCCATATTCCTGGCTCTGTTTATGCAGGTCCGGCATTCAAGGATAACGGGATCGAAGCTTTAAAGAAGACACTGCAGAATGTTGATCATAATAAAAATATTGTTCTTTATTGCGGATGCTGCAAGTGGGTAGATTGCCCGAATATCCGTCCTGCCTTTAAAGCAGTAAAAGAAATGGGATTTAAAAATGTAAAGATATTATATCTAAAAGATACTTTTATGATCGACTGGGTAAATAAAGGATATCCTGCGGCAAATTAAAGAAGTCCTTATTTTAAAAATAATCTCTTAATCTATAGTTGGATTTAGGTAAGATAGAAATAAGATGGCGAAAAGAAAAATCGATACAACAATAATGGTTAGCTTCCTATCAATAAATCCCCTTGACGTCTGCATCACACCCTAAAATAAAAAAATATAAATAGATATATATTTAACCCAATAGATAATTATATAAAAGTATGATTAATTCTATAAAAATTAAAAACAAATATATTATTTCCCATCTAATCTTTTTTATTCTTCTAAACTCAACAATAACTTTGGGTAATTACGATCATTTTTCCGGCGGAAACAATCCAAAAAATAAAACGCATTCAGGTGAGATGTATGATACTTTATTAACTGATATAAGTGGATCTATAAAAGCAGCCGCCAACCCCGCTTTTATTTTTAGGCAAACAATCCGCTCTTTATTGTTTTAAATAAGTAAACTAAATCCTTTTTATTCAAAAAGAATAGCAAAGACAAAAGTGAAACAAAAAGCTTTTTTATCTCTCTTTATTATTCTTATTATGATAAATAAAATAATAATGGCAGGTGAAGCTCCAAAAGAAAAAATTGCTGACTCCACCTATTCGTCTGATGTTTTATCAATAGGTGAAAATAGATCACAACTTGAAGATAGGATTACCTGGCATCAAATGTTAACAAATGTACCTTCGGATTATGCTAGTTTTTTTCACAATTCATTAAAAATAAAAGAAATTACAGCTTACCTAAAAATATGTACATTGACAGGAGCGTTTATGCTCATTGATCAGCAGGGATGGAGGTATAATAATTTATTATACAGGAAGTCTCATGTTATTCATAATATTTCCGACTTTATAGTAAATGCGGGAGATGGAAGATACCAGCTTCTGGCAGCAGCATTATTTGCTGTGCCCGGTATTGCTTTTCATGATAAGACTGCTTTAAAAACCGGAAGCAATATCGCCGAAGCTGTTATTGCAACAGGGCTGTGCGTGCAAATGTTAAAAAGAATCTCAGGAAGACAAAGCCCTTCAGCTTCTACCGAAAATGGAGGCGATTGGGATCCCTTTCCAAGTTTTAAACAATACCAAAAAAATCAGCCGGCATTCTATTCTTTTCCATCCGGACATCTTTCCACTGCAACTGCAGTAGTTACTGTAATTGCAAATAATTATCCGGATATAAAATGGATAAAGCCTGTTGGCTATTCGCTGCTTGGATTGTTAAGTTTTTCTTTAGTTAATGAAGGAATGCACTGGTACAGCGATTTTCCATTAGCTTTTTTTCTAGGATATACATTTGGAAATATTATTGCACCTGTTAAAAATATTTCAGACCAAACAACAAATTCCCCGGATTCACACTTAATTGTAACACCTTCTTATATCAATAAAAATATTGCTTTGAGCGCCATTTATAATTTCTAATATTAAATATCCTTCTTTTGTTTGAAGGGTGTATAATTTTAAGTTGTTATTAAGGCAATATTTATAAAATAGTTACCAAATAACACATGTGAGTTTTTCCACTCCTGGTTTTCATCTTGGTTTCATAATTATATAATATTTTATAGCTAATAAATCATAATTGAAAGGAGCTTGAAATGAATAAGAAAAATATTTTTGCAGTTATAATCACATCAATATTTGCTTTGCTCTTTATAACTGCTTCATTTGCACAGGAAAAGAAGATTGATAAAAAAGATCTTCCTAAAGCTGTTTTAACATCTTTCCAGAAGAGTTATCCTAATGCAGAAATCAAAGGTACTTCAATAGAAAAAGAGCATGGAAAAACTTATTATGAAATAGAAAGTATGGAAGGTTCACAAAGAAGAGATCTTCTTTATACAAAAGATGGTAAAGTGGCGGAGATTGAAGAAGCAATGGCTTCAAATGATGTTCCTGACTTTATAAAAAGTTCAGTAATGAAAAAATACCCTAATTGTGAAATTAGCAAAGCAGAAAAAGTTACAAGCGGTAAAAAAACAAATTACGAACTTGTTGTTAAACAGGGAAATAAAAAACATGAAGTTGTTCTCGATTCAAAAGGAAATATTCAGAAGATGAAAAAGAAAAATGAGGAGAAGGAAGGGAATGAGAAACAAAAGAAAATGAAGATAATGACAAAGATTAATTTTTTCTAACTAAGGTTTAAATCCCTTTTCATCTTCATTTCATAAAAAGGCATTATTTTTATTTATATTTATCTCTAAGAATAAAATATAAACAAATTTTACTATGGGGTAGATTTTATCCTAATTCTTCTGATAATCCTGGGGATTTTATTCTACCCTATTTTAAATATAAATTCAAACCGGTAGTTCAGAGGAAATATTTTCAATTTATGTTTAATTTCCGGATATTATTTCTTTAATAAATTGTAAATAATCTATCTAATTTTGATGCTCAAAATCTTATTTTTAATTCTCTGTTTTTCTAAATTTGCTTTCAGTCAGTATAATCTAGATTATTTTATTAGTAAAGGCCTAGACAATTCCCCTCAAATTAAAAACTATAATTATCTTTTTTTAATAAATAATCTTCAGAAAAAACTTGATGAAGCGCAAAACTCTGCATTCCAGGTTTACCTGACGGGGGATTATTTATTTGCACCATACTTTAACAATAACGGTCACTTAATCAGCACCAATCCTGATCCTAAAGCTATTGGTTATGATGTTGGGATTACAAACGGCGGTCAATATTCGGCTCTATTAAATGTTGATAAAAATATTTTCAATGGCCCGTTGCTCAATGCATTGAATGAACAAAGGAATATCCAGGGCATAAGATATGAGAATCAGTTAAATACAGAAAAGCATAATATAAAAAAAACTATAACAGACCAGTATCTTAATACACTTCAAAATCTAAAGGTTTATAATCTTTCAAATGAAATTGTAAATAATCTTCAAAGCCAGCTTAAAATAACAGGGAATTTAGTACAAAGAGGAGTTGCGAAAGTTCAGGATTATCTGCTCCTAAAAGTTGAAACAAGATCGCAGCAGATAAATCTTAATCAGACATGGCAGGATTACAAAAACGGAATTTTTCAATTATATTCAATCTGCGGAATAAAAGATACACAGATTGTGATGATTGATTCTGTTAAATTAAATTTGGTTTTGCCTCCAGACAGTTCAGAATTTCTAAGACAATTTTACCTTGACAGCTTAAATACAGCAGCCCAGCAGAATGTATTCGAAACCAAATACCTGCCTCAATTGAAATTATTCTTCAATACAGGCTTGAATGCGGTTGAAATAGATAATATTCAGAGAAGGTTTGGATTAAGTGCAGGAGTAAATCTATCGTTCCCTATCTTTGACGGCGGACAAAAAGATATTACAAGGCAGCAAAGTATTATCGCTGAAAAAATGGCCGGTGATTTTAAAAATTATGCAGCCAAAAACATTTTTATTCAAAGAAGAGATGCTGAAAACAGAATAAATTCTTCAAAAACAAATCTTGAAGGCTTTAGAAGCCAGGTCGAAGATTATAAAAAAATACTTAATCTATCTTTGGATCAGCTGGGAAATGGCAACTTATCTATGATAGAATATCTTACGGAGTTAAGAAATTATATTGATCTGCAAAAAAATTATATCTCAACAGAGATAAATTATCAGCTGGAGATAAGCGACTATAATTATTGGAACTGGTAAGTCGCAAAGGACAAAGAGCATAGAGTATATAACATAGAATATCACAACAGTATTCGAAAAAACTTATGAATAAATTATTTTTATTTTTGATAGTTCTTATAATACCTGTAATTAATTCATGCGGGGATAAAGGAGAAGGAGACACTAATGAACCGGGCAGCGGGACACCGGTAACAATAACTCACCCATTTAGAACTAGTTTAAGTGATTTTATTGAGTTGAACGGAAATACAGTCTTTTTAACAAAAGAAATTGTTAGAGCAACTTTCCAGGGATTTGTTGAAAAGGTAAATAAGAATATAGGTGATTTTGTAAAGCAGGGTGATGATCTATTTCAAATAAAAACAATGGAATCAGCTGCTACAGACAGCTTAAACATTTCATTCAATAATAAACAATTTAAAGGAAGTGTTAAAATAAAAGCTCAATCTGACGGAGTGGTCACCCAGCTAAATTATCATCAGGGAGATTTTGTTTCTAATGGTGAACAATTATCAATAATATCCAATCCATCATCTATGAGGATTGCTGTTAGTGTGCCATATGAAGATGTATTAAAAGTTAAAATTGGAAACAGATGTGAAGTTCAACTGCCTGGAGGTGAAACTTTAAATGGCATACTTGATAGAAATATTCCAAAAGTGGATTCTGCAACTCAAACCCAGATTTATTATATAAAATTAGTTAATTATAAACAGCTTCCGGAAAATTTAAATGTTATTGTCAGAATCCCATTTAATAGATCAAATGGTGTATTAGTATTACCTAAATCCTCGCTAGTTACAAATGTAACACAGGATTCATTCTGGGTGATGAAATTACTTAATGATACTACTGCCGTAAAGCAAAATATAATAAGAGGAATTGAAAATGACAGTGTTGTACAAATCTTAGATTCTGATTTAAATCCGGAGAGCAGAGTTATTTTAAGCGGAGCATATGGACTACCTGACACTGCGAAAGTAGAGATCCGGAAATGAATAACTTTTATGTCAGGTATAAAGGTCCTATTGCAGTTATACTATTACTTATATTATTAGGTGGTCTCTATGCACTGCTGAATATTCAATCAGGTTTATTTCCCGATATTACTTTTCCAAAGATTAAAATAATAGCAGATAACGGAGAACAGCCTGTCGACAAAATGATGGTCACTGTAACTGTTCCCCTGGAAAATGCAATAAAAAGAGTACAAGATTTAAATCTAGTAAGAAGTGCAACCAGCCGGGGAAGCTGCGAAATATCGGCATTCTTTAATTGGAATTCTAATATTGATCTAGACCAGCAGAGAGTTGAATCAAGGATAAATGAGATCAGACAAAACCTTCCAGCCGGAATAAATATTTCAGTAGAGAAAATGAACCCATCCATATTCCCTATAATTGGGTTTTCTCTGGAAGGGAAAGGCTTTAGTCAAATAGAGTTAAGAGATATAGCAGAATATTCGATAAAACCTTTTTTATCAAGAATTGATGGGGTTTCGGAAGTAGCAGTTGCCGGAGGAGAAGTTGAAGAATATCATGTAATACTAAACCCGGTAAAATTAAGTAATCTTAAGATTTCTCCTCAAACAGTTGCAAACAAAATATCCGAATCTAATTTTATTTCCTCAACAGGCTATTTAAATAGCTATAACAGGCTTTATTTAACATTAACAGAAGCAGCTCAAAAAAATAAAGATGATTTAGAGAACCTCGTCGTTGCAAATAATCAGAAAAGGATAATTAAATTAAAAGATATTTCAAAAATCGAAATTGGGTCAGAAAGAATTTATTATAATATCCAGGCAAACGGAAAAGTAGTTCCATTAATTAATATCTTAAAACAACCCGATGCGAACCTGCTTGATGTAGAAAATGCTATCAATAAAGAACTTCCAAACCTTCAGAGAATATTACCAAAGGGAGTTATTCTGCGCCCTTTTTACAACCAGGCCAATTTTGTATCTGATGCAATCGGAAGTATAAAAGATGTTGTATGGATTGGATTGTTATTAGCAATTTTTGTTACAATTATATTTCTTAAATCGTTTAAAGCAAGTTCGGTAATATTAATAACTATCCCGTTAACTCTCGGGCTCACATTTGTAGTTATGCTCATAATCGGCTATACAATAAATATTATGACTATTGGCGCAATTGCAGCATCAATAGGATTAATAATAGATGATGCAATAGTTGTTGTTGAGCAAATCCACCGGACTCATGAAGAAAACCCGGAAGAGACAAGCCAGACACTTGTAATTAAAGCTATCAGGTATTTAATACCAGCAATGATAGGTTCTTCACTTAGTACAATAGTCATATTCCTTCCATTTTTTTTGATGAGCGGCGTTGCAGGTGCATATTTCAAGGTTTTAACAAATACTATGATCATTACTCTCGTCTGTTCTTTCTTTGTTACCTGGATCGGGCTGCCGGTTATTTACCTTCTATTTTCAAAAAAAGAATCTGCGTTAAAAGAACACAAAGAATTAAAAAAGAGAAAATGGGTATATTTTTTTATATACAAACCTATTATATCCATTGTATTTGTAATTGTTTTAATAATCGCTTCCTGGTTCATAATCCCTGCACTCCCTTCGGGATTTTTACCTGATATGGATGAGGGTTCCATTGTACTGGATTTTGTAAGCCCGCCTGGAACATCACTTGAAGAGACAAACAGGATGTTAAGTATTGTTGATAACATTATTAAAAATACTCCGGAAGTAGAAAGTTTTTCAAGGCGAATAGGTACTCAACTTGGATTTTTTATTACCGAGCCAAATGACGGTGATTATACAATTCAATTGAAAAAGAACAGAACCTTAACTACAGAAGAAGTTTCAGATGAAATACGTAAAAATATTGAAGCTAAATTGCCCGCATTGCAGGTAGATTTCGGTCAAATTATTGAGGATATGATCGGTGATTTAATCAGTTCAAAACAACCAATTGAAATCAAAATTTTCGGGGATGATCAAAATACACTTGAAGAAATTGCCAACCAGATTGCTGATATTGTAGATAAAACTACCGGTACTGCAGATGTTTTTAATGGGATTACAGTTGCAGGGCCAAGTATTATCTTTAATCCAAAGAATGATGCCCTTGCACAATATGGATTATCCCCGAATGATTTGCAATTTCAAATGAATTCAAAAATAAAAGGTGAAGTTGTAGGGAATGTTTTAGGCAAGAATCAGCTTTATGACATTAGAATGTTTGACGGCAAACTTTATAATACAATGAACGATTTAATGCATGGTTTTATTTTTCTTAATGATGGTACAGCTAAACCGGTAAGGGAGTTTGAGGAGATAAAATTAGCAAAGGGAGTCGCCGAAATTGACAGAGAAAATTTGAAACAGATGTTTGATGTAACGGCAAGGTTAAACAACAGAGATCTGGGAAGTACCTTAAAAGATATTCAAAATAGCATTCAGCAAAAAATCAAATTACCTACAGGCTACGAAATCGTTTACGGCGGCTCATACGCAGAACAGCAAAAAGCTTTCAGCGATCTTATGATAATATTAATACTTGCAATTTTGCTTGTCTTTACAGTCATCTTATTCTTATTTAGGAATGTTAAAGTATCGATTGCAATTATATTTATAGCAATACTTGGGATTTCAGGAAGTCTTCTTGCGTTGTTCATAACAGGAACACCTCTTAATGTTGGAAGTTATACCGGAATAATTATGATCGTTGGCATTATCGGTGAAAATTCTATCTTTACATATTTGCAGTACCATGAATTTAAGATTCAAGATCGAACTAAAGAGGATGCAATTGTTTATTCAATATCTACCAGACTGCGTCCAAAACTAATGACAGCATTCGGTGCGATCATAGCATTATTACCTTTAGCATTTGGGATAGGGACAGGAGCTCAAATGCATCAGCCCCTTGCTATTGCAATTATCGGAGGATTTATAATTGCTTTACCGCTTTTGTTAATTGTTTTACCTTCTATTCTTAGAATAATAGAAAAATGAAAGGAAAGTTAATTGTTAAATGTTAATGGTTAATCGTAGTGATACTGAAGGATTTAATTACCTAAACTGTTTAAAATCTAATTTTCATCTTTTAGTATTTCCACATTATCTTCAAACTCAGAGATTTTTTCGTAAAATTCTTTTGAGAGAGGTGTAGATTTTTTGGTCGAAGGATCAACACAGACAATTACTCCGCTCCCGTCTGCAACTATAACATTTTCCTTTGATTTCACTATTAAATGTTCAAAGCCAAAGCTGGAATTTTTTATATATGATATCCTTGAGTAAATATTTAATTCCTCATCGAACCTTGCATGGTCCTTATAATTTATTTCGTTTCTTACTACATAAAATAATTTATTATCGGAGAAAATTCCTCCTTTGGGAATAAGTCCTAATTCTTTAAAATATTGAAGACGGGCATCTTCAAAATAATTTATGTAGACTGCATTGTTGCAAACACCAAGCATGTCGATTTCATTGAACCTGACTTTAATAGTAATTTTATGTTTGAAATTTGTTGTTTCCATTTTTTCAATCAAAATAAAATTTATAATCTTAATCTATGAAAAGGTTCTGAGAAAGGGAAGGATAAAGAGCAAATGCAAGTTCAAGTGAGAAGGAGATTTTAATTTGGTTACTCAAGTTAACCGCCTTTTGGAAATGGTTAAAAATATTCATCTTTTTTTATTAACGAGTTGTCCAAAAAGTGGTGTTGTCATTCTGAGCACTAGGTTAGAATCTCATAATTAGGTTTAATCATGAAAAACTTTTTTTATGATTTCTATTGCTTTATTGATATCTTCAAAAGTAACATCTAAATGAGTCACTGCTCTTATGTAGCCGATAGCTCCGGGTGTTACAAGTAGTCCATCATCTTTAAGTTTGTTCATAGCCTCTTTCACTGAAGTTTTAAGAGGTTTAAACATTAAGATATTAGTTTGAACGGAATTCAGATCGATTTCTAAAGAAGGTATTTCATTGATAGCTACTGCAAGAGTGCGTGCTTTCTCATGATCTTCATGTAGTCTTTCAATATTATTTTTTAATGCATATAGACCGGCTGCAGCAATTATTCCGACCTGTCTCATTCCCCCGCCCCAAGACTTCCTTACCCGGAATGCCTTCTTAATAAAATCTTTACTACCGGCAATAATAGAACCAACGGGGGCACCTAGTCCTTTTGACAAACAGCATGATACAGAATCAAAAGTTGCTGCATACTCCTTAACAGGTATTCCCGAAGCGACCGAAGCGTTCCAGATTCTTGCACCATCCAAATGGAAAAATAAGTTATATTTATTTACCAATTCTTTAATTTCTTTAATTTTTTCTAAAGGGAAAACGGTCCCCCCGGCACGATTATGAGTGTTTTCAACTTCCACAACCTTTGTTCGGGGCATATAATAAGCGCTTTCGGGTCTTATTAAAGGTTCAATTTGCTCAACGGTAATTACGCCTAAATCTCCATCTACAGGGAGCAGCTGAATCCCGCTCAACGCAGCCGGAGAGCCGGATTCATGATTAAAGATGTGGGCACCTCTTTCACAAATAACTTCATCTCCCGGATTAGTCAAGACATTCAAACAGATTTGATTCCCCATTACGCCGCTGGAGACAAACAGTGCTGATTCCTTACCTAATAATTCTGCAGCATATTCCTGGAGTTCATTAACAGTCGGGTCTTCTCCAAACACATCATCTCCAACTTCAGCTTCATACATAGCCTTACGCATTTCATTTGACGGCTTTGTAACAGTATCGCTTCTCAGATCAATTATTTTATTCATTTTACTAATGCAATTGTTGTAAATATTGACTATAAAATTAAATAATTTTAGATAAAGAGAAAATTTATTGTTTTCACGTCATATCGTTTCACCTTTCTTATCGTCTGTAATTTCACCTTTCAAATTTCCTGTCTAACATCTCATTTTGAAAATCTTATCACTCCTCTTATCAATTAACATTTAACAAATAACGATTAATAATTAGGCTCCCATGTCCCGATTACTCATTTAACCTAACTATTTTTAAAAGGAATGATTGTTTAATCTTTCTACAATAGTTTCAATCGTTAACTGAGTCACATGAAAAAAGTTATAAATATGTTACAATTTTATTACTCTTTTATAATAAAAGCGGGTTAACTTCTAATCTAAATATAAATAATAAACAAAATGAAGTTTTTTTACTTTTTAACAGTAGCCTTTATCCTTATCCTAAAAGGAGACTTTACGGCTCAGAGTAAAATTAATTTTTCCATTTCAACTATAGATAATAAAAAGGTAGAACTTGAAAAATTATATTCAAAAGGACCGCTGCTGGTAAGTTTCTGGGCTTTATGGTGCGAGCCTTGCAAAGAAGAGATGAGGCATTTAAATAAAATATTTGAAACATATAAAGATGAAGGTTTTACCATTTTAGGTATTAACCAGGATTCTCCTAAAAGTGTTTCGAAAGTAAGAGCATATATTGCTTCACATAATATAAATTTTCCAGTTGCACTTGATCCGGATTTTCAATACCTGCAGAAAATGAACGGTCAATCTATACCATATTCAATTCTTTTTGATACTAGTGGAAATATAGCGTATAAGAATGTTGGTTATTTACCGGGCGATGAAATAAAGTTAGAAATGGAAATCCGGAAATTACTGCCGGGCGAAAAGTGAGATATAAAATACTATCATTTTTCATAGCAGCTTGTTTGGGTCAACCGGCATTTTCGCAAGATGTTGTCCCATCTGTTTCTAATTTATTCAGATACGGAAACGGAGAAAGAATTTTGGGTAATTTAAAAATAACTCAAACTTATTTTGAAAATTTGACTGATGCCAGGATTTCCCTACCTGAAAACTTTGTTATCGGTTTTAGATTATTGTATGATGAGCCCCCTGAAATTGGAGAAACATTTAAAGGGATAAGCAGAAGGTATTTAGAATACAGTAAAGACAATATATATATACGGGCAGGCAATTCATCAACACTTTTCGGGAGAGGCATGGCTTTGAATCTTTTCGAAAACAGAGGATTAGCCTATGATACCTGGATGGATGGAATAAAATTTAAATATAGTTCAGATTATTTTAATGCTACTATACTCGGCGGTACTATAAATTTCAGAGATTCCATCAATTTTGTGAGGAATGAAGAATATAAAATCAGAGGCGGAAATGTTGAACTTTTTCCCTTACCCGAATTATTAATTGGTGGAAGTTACATTTATTCAGAGGGTATAATCCCTCAGGGAGAAGCAGATTTAGGATTACCTTCAGATGATATAAGGGCTGAAATCCCCGAAGCTTATCTTTCACTCAATTTAAATAATATTTCTTTATATCTTGATTGGTCGCATAAATGGACAAATGTTTTAACAGAGCATTATACTTCAAACGGTTCTGGATTATATGGCGCTTTTTCTTACTTCGGAAGCGGGTATGGAGTTACTTTGGATTATAAAAATTATAGTTTCGATATATTAGATCCATACGGCAGAACAGATGCCGGCAGACCAACAAGAATGCTGCCTTTTCAAAATCCGCCCATAGTTCAGAAAGAATATTCCTATACACTGCTAACACGTCCTTTGCATGAAGTTGATTTTAACGATGAAGTAGGTTTTCAAGTCGATGCATTTTATTCGCTTTCAGATCAGACAACCATAAACTTTAATTCAAGCCTTTCAAGTAAACATGACAGTTATATGTTGAATCCGGATGGATTTACTTTTACAAAGATCTCACGGTCTGCAGATTTTATACCTTCTACAAAAAAAGAACTATTTCCATATTATGAAATATTTATTGAAGGAGAACATTATTATGCTGCTTCATCTTCAATAAGATTAGCATTTGCATTAAGACAGGAAACTTTTTTTAATGAGTTTTCTTCTGATCAAAGTTCAAATATAACTACTTCTATAGTAATACCTTTACAAATTCAAAATGCTTTCTCTCAAGATTTTTCATTAACAGTACAGTCTGAACATGAACTTGTAAGAAATACATTCGGTACTACTATTGATAATTATTTTAACCAGCTTATCACACTTATCGGTTCCTTCTATTCAAAGTTCACTGCAACAATTCGATTCGAGTATACAACAAGCAATAGAGAAGTATCCGAAAGGAAAAACTGGTTAATCGGAGAATTAGGGTATAGATTGGAAAACTCACATACATTAACAATATCATATGGAGATGAACGAGGAGGTCAGGTATGTTCCAATGGTATATGTAAATACATTCAGCCTTTTGAAGGTTTTAGAGTTACAATTTTAAGTCAACTTTAACGGAGAGATTAATGAGAAATGCGTTCTATTTTTTGTTCGTTTTATTTGTAATTACGTCCATAAGCTTTGGGCAGAATCAAAGGAAGTTATTAGTAGAAATATTCACAAACTCTCATTGTCCACTATGCCCCCCTGCACATAAATCACTAACTGCTTTTGAGTATAATGATACAAGTGCAGAGCATGTAAGTTTTATTTTTTATCATATGGCATTTCCATATAGTGATGATGCTTTATATCAGGCAAATACTTCAGACCCTTCTGCAAGAAACAGTTATTATGGTCCATATTCTTCAACGCCTCAAGCTTTTTTTGATGGAAAAGGTCAGCCGAATAGTTATAATACTTGGGGTACAATGCTTGACGGCTTAGTTAAAAATTCAAGCCCATTAACAATAAGTTTATCCGGGACAACGGGAAGTGATAAAATAAATTTGAAAACTGAAATAACCAGAAACGGAAATATTACTCAAACTGATCTCGTTATTCATTATGTTGTTGTAGAGAATATATATTATGCGGGACGAAACGGGATATCACGCCATGAAAATGTTATGAGAAAAATGCTACCTTCTCCAGCCGGAGATGCGTTCACGATTAATGATAATGAAATGAAAGAAGTTAATAATACTATTGATTTGAACAGTGCATGGAACACAGACAGTCTGAAAGTGGTAGTTTTTGTTCAGAGCAAAAGTTCAAAAGTAGTTTATCAATCGGAAACAATAAAGTATTCGGATTTAAGTACTGCAACAGGTGTTTTAACTAGTCACCCGGCTCCGTTGAGTTATTCTTTGGAACAAAACTATCCTAATCCTTTTAATCCGTCAACAAGGATAAAATATAATATACCGGAACAAAGCAGGGTGAAAATCAACATTTATAATATATTAGGAAAGGAAGTAGCGGAACTGGCAAACGATATTCAATCTCCAGGAGATTATAAAATAAAATGGGATGCACCGGGAATTTATCTTCAGGATTTTATTTCTTAACTATTAAGGCAGTTTCACTTCACTCTGGAAATAAATTTATAAAAACTATAAAAATGATACTGCTGAAATAAAAGAAAATTGCAGATTGCAGCCTTATCCCAAAAATGGCAGTATTATCATCGACATTGTGGCATTGCTTCTCTTAAGTAACGTGAAATCGTTTCGCAAAAATTATTTTACAGATAATCCTAACACATAAAACATATTATTCTTTACTCGAAATGAAATTTTGAGCTGCACTAATACTCAGTGCATAAATATAGTTACGTATTTAATAGAACATCGAGACGTTCCATAGTGGGGTAAGAAACTCCCGCTCCATTACTTGTGCCATAATGATCGTCATACATAGTTATGAACCAAAGCACTAAGTTAGCTTATTTAGTATAAAATTTTCATAATTCAATTTAAAAATTTAGATTCTTCATCCCTGATTTTATCCGGATCATTCAGAATAACAGAAAATTAGCACTTTTTGGACAGCCCTGTAACCTTTGGCTTATGCCGTTACTTCCCACGTATTTCCGCTAAAGAGAAGTTTTCTTAAATTTCCTTCTCCTTTTGATGCTTTAATATTATTTATTTGCTCATGCAAATCTTCGTCATATGTGGATTTAAATTCCTGTCTCAAAATACCTACGGGAGTAGGGAATCCATCCAGGTCAGTAAAATGAGCAAGAATATTAGCAGCAGCGGAAGTTTTTCCAAATTCATCGTGAATCCAAAGGTCGTTAATTGAATAAGTTCCGTTAGAAATATCTACAACTTCTGGAGTCAATCCGTTTAATCTAATCCCTTTATCATTATTTTTACCAAAAACCATAGGTTTATTGTGTTCAAGGAATAAAACGTTATCCGCTTTTGTCTCTTTATCAGTTAAGATTTCAAAAGCGCCGTCATTAAAGATATTACAATTTTGATATACTTCAATAAAAGCTGTTCCTTTATGCTCCCCTGCTCTTTTCATCATTTCTTTAAGATGTTTCGGATCTCTATCTAATGAGCGTGCAATAAAAGATGCACCGGAACCAACGGCAAGGCTTAAAGGATTAAATGGGAAATCAACACTGCCAAAAGGAGTGCTTTTAGTTTTCTTACC
The DNA here is from genome assembly GCA_963848195.1 of uncultured Ignavibacteriales bacterium. GTDB lineage: Bacteria > Bacteroidota > Ignavibacteria > Ignavibacteriales > Ignavibacteriaceae > CAVQBP01. Next base: position 175,417 of record CAWKCY010000011.1, read on the forward strand.
TTTTTCAGAAGTAGGAGAATATTGACCTTTTGTCAATCCGTAAATTCTATTATTAAAAAGTAGAATTTTAATATCAATATTTCTTCTGCAAGCGTGTATAAAATGATTACCGCCTATGCTTAATAAGTCACCATCACCGGTAGCTACCCAAACAGATAATTCCGGATTATTAACTTTTATACCAGTTGCAATAGCTGGGGCTCTTCCATGTATTCCATGAATTCCGTAAGTATTCATATAATAAGGAAACCTTGCAGCACAGCCTATACCGGACACCCAAACAAAATTTTCAATTTTAACATTTAAGTCGGGAGAAATGCGCTGCATTTGAGCGAGTATTGAATAATCACCACAGCCGGGACACCATCTTACATCCTGAGAAGAAGAAAAATCTTTCGAAGTATACTTTACTCCGTTACCGTTCCCGTTTTTTATATTAATTTCAGCCATTTGAAATACCTCCTAAAATGGATTCGATTTTATCTTCGATTTCTGAAGATTTAAATGGAAGTCCCTGAATTTTATTAAAAGGAATAATATCAACAGAGAATTCACTTTTAAGAATTTTTGAAAACTGTCCAAGATTCAATTCAGGACAAAGGATTTTCTTGAATCCGCTCAGAACATCTTCGGTATTTTTAGGAAGAGGATTCAAGTATTTAAAATGAGCTTGAGCGACCTTCTTTCCCTGTTTTCTAACCTTATTAACAGCCTCAGTAATTGCGCCAAATGTACCACCCCAGCCAATAATTAAGAGGTCTGCATCTTGATCACCAGTAACTATTAAATCAGGAATATCCTGTTCAATATTTTTAACTTTTTGAGCTCTCAGTCGTACCATAAATTCGTGATTTTGGGGATCATAACTGACGTTACCGGTTATATTAGCTTTTTCCAGACCCCCTAACCGGTGCTCCAATCCTGGAGTTCCGGGTATAGCCCATGGGCGTGATAAATTTTCATCTCTTGTATACGGATCAAATTCTATATGAACGTTGGAACCATTATTTTTTGCAACTGCAAATTCCGGCTTCATTTCAGGTATATTATCCGGATCAGGAATTTTCCACGGCTCAGATCCGTTTGCAATATATCCATCGGAAAGATACATAACAGGAACCATATATTTTAAGGCAATTCTTGAAGCTTCCAAAGCCATATTAAAACAATCGGCAGGTGTGCATGGAGCAATAATCGCAACCGGAGCTTCACCATTTCTACCATACATTGCCTGTAATAAATCCGATTGTTCAGTTTTTGTAGGAAGTCCAGTGCTCGGACCTCCACGCTGAACATCAATAATGATAAGAGGAAGTTCGGTCATTACGGCAAGACCAATAGCTTCAGTTTTTAATGCAACTCCAGGTCCGCTAGTAGTTGTAATAGCCAGTGCACCCGAAAAAGAAGCTCCTATAGCCGCCGTTACTGCAGCAATCTCATCTTCGGCTTGAAAGGTTCTAACTCCAAAATTTTTATGCTTACTCAATTCATGTAAAATATCGGAAGCGGGAGTAATAGGATAGGAGCCTAGGAATAAAGGCAAACCGGTTTTAACAGATGCTGCAACAAAACCGAGTGCTAAAGCTTCATTACCGGAAATATTTCGATATGTACCTGGTGATAATTTCGCGGGCGCAACCTGGTAGCGAACAGTAAATATTTCTGTATTTTCTCCAAAGTAATATCCAGCTTTTAAAACTTTTACATTTGCAGCTGCTAATTCAGGAGAAGATTTGAATTTAACATTTATCCACTTAAGAGTAGGTTCAATTGGCCTGCTATACAACCAGTACATCATACCTAGAGCAAAGAAGTTTTTACACCTTGCAATTTCTTTTGCCGATAATCCGCTATCTTCCAAAGCTGTAGCGGTTAATTTACCAAGGGGTACATGAACAATATTATACCCTTCCAGAGTTGAATCTTCCAGTGGATTTGATTCATAACCGGCTAATTTCAAGTTTTTTGAATCAAAAGAATCAATATTAATAATAACCGAACCCCCCTTTTTCATTTCATTTAGATTGGTCTTTAAAGCAGCCGGATTCATGGCAACTAAAACATCAGGCGCATCACCCGGTGTTTGAATATCATTACTGCTAAAATGGAGCTGAAACCCGCTTACTCCGTATGTAGTACCGGCAGGAGCTCTAATTTCAGCAGGGAAATCAGGTAAAGTGCTGACATCATTCCCTACAATTGCACTTGTGTTTGAAAATTGCGTACCTGTAAGCTGCATACCATCCCCGGAATCTCCGGCAAACCTTACAGTTACATCATTTAAGTCTACTATACCTTTGGTCATTTAACCACTCTTATTTTGTTTATAATATAAATTATTATTTATCATTCATAAAAAATAGGGTTTAATTTTGAGAGCAGGATTAAAGCATAATTAATGGGAAGATTATAACTATGATTACCGGTAAAATTAAAATCCATAATATTTAAAATAAAATAAGCATACCTTATAGAAACGGTACTAAATTATTTAATTATTTCTTGATGATTATACAAAAGAGGTTGTAACAAGTTTCTAATCTTTGTTTCCAATTTAGTGGAAATAGAAGCATTATTTTATTCTAAACATACGCAAGACATGCACTCTTGTCAATGCAGCTTTTTTTCTAAATCAATTTTTCTCTTGTTTTTAGAAAAAATTGATGAATATACACTCAAATTCGAAAATAAATTTAGTTATTAATTTTAATTATATCTTTAACTTATTTCTTTATTGTGTTTTAATTCACAAAACAGGAAGGCTTTCGTTACTATGGTAGATTTTATTTTAAGTTATTAACTCACGTTGCGCAGCGTTGAAAGATGTTATCTTTTCTAAGTAAAATAAATGCACTAATTTCTTCAATAAAATCATAATTTTAGTTGATTGAAGTTGAAAGTTAAAGATGTCATCTTTTCACTGTTTTAATCTTGTAATTCTGTAATCTAGTCTTGTCTTGTAATCTTGTAATTTTTTCGAAATGAGGGCGGCTAAAAAGAATTCGGACATTTATTTTCTTTTTAACCACCCTATTTAGTGTAGAGGTTCAAGAATGAATCAATTAACTTCCCATGTATTTCCGCTGAACAACATCTTTTCCAGATCACCTTCACCTTTAGATTTCTTAACCTGTTCAATTTGATTTTCCACGCCTTCATCATAAGTAGGTTTTAATATTTGTCTGAATATTCCCACTGGTGTTGGAAATTCAGGGTTATCAGTTAAATGAGCAAGAAGCACTGCACGTAAAGGAGACTCATCATGTTCATCATGGACTAGAACATCATTTACGCTATATTCACCATTATTAATATTTACAATAACGGGCTTCATACCATCAAGCTTAATACCCTTATCTTTATTAGTTCCGAAAATCATTGGCTGATTATGTTCGAGAACTAAAAGATGTTCATCTTTAACTTTCTTATCTGAAAATATATCAAAAGCTCCGTCATTGAAAATTACACAATTCTGGAATATTTCAATAAAAGCCGTACCTTTATGATCTGCAGCTCGTTTGATTAACGTTTGAAGATGCTTTGGATCTCTATCCATTCCTCTGGCAATAAATGTTGCATCTGCACCAAGAGCTAAAGAAATCGGATTAAAAGGATAATCTATGCTGCCGAAGGGAGTTGTTTTAGTTTTCTTTCCCTGTTCGGAAGTAGGTGAATACTGCCCTTTTGTTAAGCCATATATTCTATTATTGAAAAGAAGAATTTTAAGGTCAATATTTTTTCTGCAAGCATGGATAAAATGATTTCCGCCAATACTTAAAAGATCACCATCACCTGTGGCAACCCAAACAGAAAGATCGGGTCTGCTTACTTTTACTCCCGTAGCAATTGCCGGGGCTCTACCATGAATAGTATGGAAGCCGTAAGTTTCCATATAATAAGGAAAACGTGAAGAGCACCCGATACCGGAAATCCATACTATTTTATCTTTATCTAATCCAACAATTTCCGGAAAGGATCTTTGAACCTGTGCAAGAATTGAATAATCACCGCAGCCGGGACACCATCTAACATCCTGACCTGATGAAAAATCTTTAGCTGTTAATTTTATTTTCTGATCAACTTTAATTTCTTCCATTATTCTTACCTCCGAGTATATCTCTTATTTTTGCTTCAATATCCGAAGCCCTAAAGGGTAATCCTCTTACTATATTAAATTGAATTACAGGAATTAAAAATTCACTCTTAATTAACTTAGCCAGCTGACCAAGATTTATTTCTGGAATTAGAACATTTTTGAATCTTTTTAAGACATCGAAAGTATTCTTAGGAAAAGGATTCAGGTATTTCAAATGAGCTTGAGAAACTATTAAGCCGGCTTTCCTTGCATCGACAACGGCTTCTTTAATAGCACCATACGTACCACCCCAACCTAATACTAAAAGTTCTCCTTGCTGTTCACCTTCAACCTGAAGATCTGGAATATCTTTTACCATATTCCTTAGTTTTTTCTCTCTCAGCTTGATCATTAAATCATGATTATCAGGATCATAACTAACATTACCTGAAATATTTGCTTTTTCCAAACCGCCGATTCTATGCTCTAAACCAGGGGTACCCAGTTTAACCCACGGACGAGCAAGGTTTTCATCCCTTAGATAAGGAGCAAAACCTTCTTTTTCTGTTCTAAATTTAACAGGAATATCTGGTAATTCGTTGGCATGAGGAACCTTCCATGGTTCCGAACCATTTGCCAAATAACCATCTGTAAGAAGAATGACCGGGATCATATACTTTATTGCAAGTCTTGAAGCTTCCATTGCCATATAGAAACAATCGCTCGGTGTACAAGAAGCTAAAACTGCAACCGGAGCTTCACCATTCCTTCCATAGACCGCCTGAAGCAAATCTGCTTGTTCAGTTTTAGTTGGTAAACCAGTGCTTGGTCCGCCTCTTTGAACATCTACAATTACCAGAGGAAGTTCTGTCATAACAGCTAATCCAATTGCTTCGGTTTTAAGAGCGAGACCTGGACCGCTAGTAGTTGTTATTGCGAGGTTACCAGCGTAAGCAGCACCTATTGCAGAAGTTACGCCGGCAATTTCATCTTCAGCTTGAAAAGTCTTTACACCAAAATTTTTATAAGTGCTGAGATATTGCAAGATTTCAGAAGCAGGGGTAATTGGATATGATCCAAGAAATAAAGGTAATTTACTTTTAACAGAGGCAGCAAGAAAACCTAAAGCTGTTGCTTCATTTCCCGAAATACTTCTATATGTACCGGAAGGAAGTTTTGCAGAATCGACGTTATATCTTGTAGTAAATATTTCAGTCATTTCGCCGAAATTATATCCGGCATTCAAAGCCTTCTCATTAGCATCGACAATATCGGGATTCTTTTTGAACTTTCCTTTTATCCAATTTAATGTTGGTTCAATAGGACGGTTATAAAGCCAGTACATTACTCCAAGAGCAAAAAAGTTTTTGCAGCGTGCCTTTTCCTTTTGACCTAATGAATTGTCTTCAAGGGCTTTAGCTGTCAAAGTATTTATTGGAACCTGATAGACTGTGAATCCATTAAGTTCCCCATTCTCTAAAGGATTATGATCATATTTTGCTAATTGTAAATTCTTTTTATCGAAAGAATCAGTATTAACAATAATAGATGCGCCCGGTTTCAATTCAGGGAGATTTTTCTTTAATGCAGCCGGATTCATGGCAACTAAAACATCCGGTCTATCGCCGGGGGTATAGACATCATTACTTCCGAAATGTAATTGAAAACCACTGACACCATAAACTGTTCCCGAAGGAGCACGAATTTCTGCGGGGTAATCGGGTAATGTACTTAAATCATTTCCAAGGATAGCAGTAGTATCGCTAAATTGACTTCCAGCCAACTGCATACCATCCCCTGAATCCCCTGCAAATCTAACTGTTACTTCAGTAAGATTCTGGATTTCCTTCTCTTTAATCATCTTTTTGCTTCTAGGATTATTGAAAATTTAGTGAATTAAAAACGTTAAAACACAACCACAATCCGTGCCACAACAAAAAAGTATTCGATTTCTTTTAGAAATAGTACAATTAGGATTAGAATCTATATTTTTAACTACTAATTTTTAATGAGTGAGATTTAAGGATTCTCAGAATTGAAAAAACATTGTAACACGAAACTCCGTTTCGCAAAACATATTTTTTATTCTAAGTGATAACCTTACCTGCAGGCGGACAATTCCGGCTCACCTCCGCTACAACTCCAAGATAACTCCAAGATTCCTCTAAACTAAATGGAACCAAAAAACTAAACGAAAAACGCCTATTTTAATTAATTACTCAAGTTACGCAAACATTGTCATTCTGAACGAAACGAAGTGGAGTGAAGAATCTCATACCCTAAATTTTGTACCATATTATAAATTTTATTCACCCTACATATAAATCTTGCGTAACTGTATTTAATTATTCAAGTTACGCAGATTTAAAGATGACATCTTTAAAAAACAAAAATTATTTTCAAATTCTTTATTAAAATGAAAGTTTAAATAAACTTTATATTAAAAAATAAAGATGTCATCTTTTCAATACAGATTCTTGCATAACTTCTGTTAATCAGTTATCAAATGATGTTAAAAATTAAAAATTAAATTATATTTTCAGAAATTATAATTATTATTTCTCTGAATTTTATTAATTTATCCAAACTGAAGATTCTATGTCATTAGTATCAGTTTATCTTTTGTAAGTCTTAGGCTGGGATAAAAAATAATTTTAATTAACAATCAAATATGTATAAATTTAATAAATATTTTTTCAAATTTTTCCATTTGTTCTAGGCGGCTGCTTAAAGCAACGGAGTTATATAGAAAGGTTTAAATATGGCAGATAATATATTTGAAAACATTGATTCTCCAAATTCAAGTGCTTATCAAAAATTGGAAAAGAGAGACGGAATTCCATTATCTTATGTCGGTGAAAAGTTGACTGATAGTTTAACAATTATCCACCACTTATATAATTTTGTCAGAGACAATATAAAAGATGATTTAGAATTAAGTTTTCCTTTGAAAAATGATTCGTTTTCTCCTAAGAGGGATGGTTTACTTTTTCCTTTATTTCATTCTTTTCGTTACAGTCTTACATCATTTTTAGCACTGCATAATATATTAGCAATAACAAATAATCAAAAAATATTTGATAAATTATTAAATCATACAAATGAAGATTTTGAAAAATGGCTGAACAGAATTATAAGTGAAGGTTCAATAAGCGGATAGACAAATTTCATTAATTTTAATTAATTATATTAAAGGGAATATATGTCAAAAAAATACCGGGAAGGTGCAATTGGTGCGTTGATGGATGAATATGAAAGAGCTTCCATTGAATTGGCTTCAATCATTGAAAAATTATCTCAATCCGAATTTGAAAAAATTCTTGACTCTACAACAGAGGATGAAGATTGCAGAAGCGCCCGGACAATTATAACTCATATAATAAGGTCAGGCTACGGATATGCGAACTCAATTAGAAGAGCAACAAACCAAACCGAAATAAAACCTGACTTTCAGACTAACAATCCTAAAGAAGCGCTTATTCATTTTGATAAAATGCTCAAGTATACCGAAGAGACTTTAGAAGATAAATGGAAGATGAGCTATGATGATATATTTAATACTGTCGTATTCACATCAGATGGAACAAAATCCAATTTAGAAGCAAGACTTGAACATGCAATTGTACATATTCTAAGGCATAGAAGACAATTGGAAAAGCTGCTTAACTTACAGACATGAATAACATCAAAAATGAATGAATTCGGTTATTCAATTATAGAGCGGTGGGGTAACGGAATGGCGGGATAGCAGAATATATGTACTTATTTATTTTCTGAACTTTTTCTAACATATATAAGATCATATTCTGTCGACCATGTTTTTCCATCATCGGTGGTACGCTGAGAAAACTGCCGGACTTTATTTGGACCAAGATTAAAGAATGTCAATCTCCGAACAAAGGGAGATTCATCTTTAGCATGGTCATAACTAAAATAAACAATTGCATTTTTTAGAGAGTCATAATTCCCTTCAAAATAGACAGGGACTGAATTTTGGTCTACCCAATACTGGTTCCATTTCTTCTTATCCATATCATAAATATTGAAACTTTTACCGGTATAACCATTCAGCCCGGTCCAGTTTTCCAAAATAACGGCATTCTTTAGAATCTTTTCAATTTTGCTGTCCCCGACTTTCTGATACTGCTGGCTATACACATCCCATTCCCCTACCCAGAAATCGAATTTCTTTGCTTCAGAAAAATTTTCAATTGACTTGATTGATCTTGATATTTCATCAAACTTTTCTTCACTTCTTATATTTGCTAGATCCGGGTCTGTTTTCATTAGAGATAATTGAGTAAATCCATTATCTACAGCTTCCTGCAGATATTTTAAAGCCTCTGTTTTATTGTCCGTCAGCGAATATGTGCAGGCAAGGTTGTAAAGTACAAGCGGATTTTTATTAGGTGCTAATATCAAATAATTTTTTATAGCATCATCATATTTTTTTTCAGAATAATAAAGAGAGGCCAGTTTATAAATTACAGAATTATTATTCGGTTTATCCTTTATAACCTCATTATAAAGTGTTTCTGCTTTCTGATATTCTTTGTTTTTAACTAGACTGTCTGCTTCCTGAACTTTTGAAGCATTATCATTCTGACAATATGCAGAAATTGATAGATAAAGGAAAGAAAATAGAAATAGTAGAAATCTAGTCATTATGATTCTCCTCGGGATTAGAGAAAACCTTATATCCAAAATATTATTATTAGTTTTTTTTTCGAAAGATGCAATATTAAAATTTGAATTCAATTATAGAAGATTTATTTCTTTTATTGTTTCTACTTTAGGATAATCATAGGTAATAATATCAAGTTTATTCAAAATTCCTTTGATTGAAAAATCGGCACTGTTCAGTTCATCTGCAATTGATTTACTTTCCAACGGAACTTTACTGCCTGCAATTCCAATATGCGGTATAAAGGGAATATCTACACGTAAATTATTTTTTAGAATACCGGAGTATAGCTTATCGTGCAGTTTTACAATGCTGCTGTATCCTTCATCCGGAACCAGGAAGACATCAGTAAATTCACTGAAGGAATCTTTGACTATTATGGCACACCTTGTAATAAAACTGATTCTTTTGAAACCAGCAGAATTCTTTTCCACATCTTCAATAAATTCAGACGGCTGGACATCCGTCACCGGGAAAACAATAGTAAAATGAGGTTTAACAACATTATAATATCTAGTATCATTTTTTGAGCGGATATTTTGTATCCATTCAAAATCTTTTTGAGATATTTGAGGGTATGCAAGGACCAGAAGAGACATAGGATAATATCCGGTAGTATAATAATTAATGTCAGAAATATATTAAAATTAGGGGAAAGTTCAAGAGCAAGCACAAGGGGAAGTACAAGTACAAGAATATTTGCACATGAGACATGAAAGGGATAAATTTGAAATCGTTCTTACTCACAATAAAAGCATTTCTTAATCGAAGAGTCTGAGGAGGAGAAATGAAGATAGTTATTTACAATTATTTAAATTTTCTTTCAAAAAAATTACTTCTATTAGGTACTTTTCTTTTAATTTTTATATTAACAAGTTTTAATAACTCCTGGGGAAAAGTAAAAATGGATAATACAAGCGGCTGGTCAAATTTGAAATATGCTATCTATTTTACTCATGGTGACATAGAAAATCTTCTTGCCGATTCTATACAATTCAAGAAAACAATGGAATATTTTGCTCCGGTCAAAGCATATAAAGTTTATCTCGAAGGGAACAGTCAGGATGAAATAGATATAAATCTCTTAAAACGAGTTTCAGATCGATTTAAGGAAATGGGTATAAAGGTATCAGGCTCGATGGTACCGGTTTCTTCAAAAGGCGGTCCATCAACATACAATAATGCCGAAGATCTTGCATCACTTAAAAAACGAATGCATTCATTAGCTCAGGTTTTCGATACGATTATTCTTGATGATTGGCTTTTTACAACAGCTACCGATCCAAAAAGTGTTGAAGATAGAGGGAATCAAAGCTGGGCAGATTACAGGACAAAACTGCTGCTTGAACAATCAAAGAAATATATTATTGATGCTGCGAAAGAAGTTAATCCTAACGTCCAGGTAATTATAAAATATCCAAACTGGTATGAGGGGCACCGGCAGAATGGTTATGATGTTTTAAATGAAACAAACCAGTTTGACAAAATGGCGGTAGGTATAGAGACCAGGATACCAGAAACACAGGATCAGCATATACCGATCTACAGCGGATACGTTTTTCAAAAATGGTGGGCGAGTGTTGATACCTCTAAATGGATAGGGTCGTGGCTTGATAATTATGATATGAAAGGGGGTGGCAATGATTATATAGCAGAGGTCTGGCAGGCTGTATTAGCCAAAGCACCGGAAATAATTCTTTGGTGTGCTGGCCAGCTTTATCCAACTACTGGTCCAGCGAGCGATGTCTATCCCCATTTTGTTGATATGCTGCCGGAATTCGATAAAGCTGCCGGGCTGCTGAAGGGAGCCTCGAGAGGGGTTCCTATGTATCTTCCTTATGGTTCAACAGGTGAATACAACATATTCGGTTATTTAGGGATGGCAGGGATACCTATTGAACCAACGGCACAATTCCCTTCTGAAAGTCAGAATGCAATTTTCACGTTACATTCACTATTCAGAAATACTCCTGAGCAGCTTGCTGATCAGATGCTTGCCAGGCTAAAGAATGGGAATGATATTTTTATGACATGGGACTTGTGGAAAAAATTACAAAATACTGAATTTAAGAATGCTCTAAGTTTGGTTGACCATGGCGGTACAGTTTCTTCAAATGAATTCCGCATACGGGAAGGATGGTTTAGGCAGGAGACTATAAAAGCTGATAAACCTTTTTCATTCCCCCGTATTGAAACTACAACATGGCCGTATGTGCGTAACGTTGCAGTAGTTAAAGAGGACTATGATTATGCTGTGCTAATGCAGGCACAATACATGACTGGATCGATTTACATCCTTAACATCCCCTATAACAGTTATGATTTACTGCAAATGCCTGTGGAAGCTCTCAATTCAATAAGGCAAAGCTTCAGTCAGGAATTAGGAGTAACATTACAGGGACCGGGTAAAGTTGCAATGTATCTCTTTGGTCAAAATCAATATGCACTTTATAACATGAGCAATGAGACCGCGCCTGTATCCCTAAAGTTTACAAAAGAATTTCCGGCTGAAGGCTGGAAGGAACTGGTACATAACGAACAATTATCAATTAAACAGGATTCAACATATGTTAGGTTTGGAAAACCGGTACAAACTGAGGTTTCGCTAACCATCCAGCCGTTTGAAATAACCATTGTACAGGCTCCTTGAAATTATACTTCTGAATGGCAGATTAATATATTTTTTAGGAACTAAATATTTTTAGAATTGTAAATAAGTCGACAAGGAATTTTTTATTTATGGTTAAAAAGACGTTATATATAAAGAACATGGTTTGTCCACGATGTATAAAAGTTGTTAAAGAAGAATTAGAGAAAATAAGTTTGAATGTGGAAAATGTTATTCTGGGAGAAGCCAGTATTTCATCTGAAGCCGTTATTGATGAAGATAAGATCAGAGAAGTACTTGAAGAGAATGGTTTTGAACTTATTGACGATAAACAGGCAAAAATAATTGAAAAGATAAAAGTCATTGTAATAGAATTAATTCAAAAGCAAAGTGAAGACAAGCTTACAAATGTGCATTTCAGTGATTATATTTCTGAAAAGGTTAATAAGAGCTATCAATATATAAGTTCCTTATTTTCCTCCCATGAAGGTGTTACTTTAGAAACATATATTATTAACCAGAAAATCGAGAAGGTGAAGGAGCTGATTATATATAATGAACTTTCACTGACAGAAATTTCATACAGGCTCGGGTACAGCAGTGTTCAGCATCTTTCAAGTCAATTCAAACGAATTACAGGTTTTACGCCATCAGAATTCAAACGTCTCCGGGAAAAAAGAAGAAAACCACTCGATAAGGTTATTTAGGCATTCACCACTAAGTACATAAGTTCATAAATATAGTTGCGTATCTAATAGAACATCGTAGATGTTCCATTATTGTAGTAAGAAACTCCCCGCCATTCTCAAAATCCTCAAGAGGATCAATAAAATACGTCATAATATTTATGAACCAAAGCACTAAGGAAACACTTAGTAAAATTCTAAGATACAAAAAACAAAAGACAAATAAGCACCAAATAAAGAAATTCAAAATTACAAAAGGCCTTTGGGATCTTAAAATTTTATACACCTTTCTTTGTAAAATATAACAAACAATCAATCTGATATCTTTATTTTCTGTTTGTAATAAAATAATTAATGGAGAAATTATGAAACAAGAAACTTTAAAAATTGAAGGAATGTCATGCGGACATTGTGTAATGGCAGTTAAAAAAGAACTTAGTAAATTAGAAAATGTAAAGGTAAACGATGTTCAAATCGGAAGTGCTGATGTTGAATTTGATGAGACTAAAGTGAATGAAAAAATACTAGCAGAAGCGATTGAGGAAGCAGGATATAAAGTAGTGGAATAATGGTCATTCAAAGAGGGTGACCAAAAAGTCTTTGTGTAACTTTGTGCCTTAGAGACTTTGTGGCTATTACCACGAAGGCACACAGAGTAAAGTTTATGGATAATATTATTACAAATAAAGTGAAATTAAATAAACTGGAAAAGGCTGCTTTTCCGGTTGAAGGGATGACGTGCGCAAGCTGCGTTGCCCGCGTTGAGAAATCGATTAGGAAGATTGAAGGTATAAAAAATGTTTCTGTTAATCTGGCAACTGAAAAAGCAACTTTCGAGTTTGAACCTGGAAAAGTTGATATAAATGATGTAGCCAGCATTGTTGAAGATGCTGGTTACAAAATGGATGTTTCTTCATTAAAGGAAAAAGCAGAAAAGGATAATGATGATGGAACGTCTGCATATCATAGAACCCTTCAAAAGGAATTATTATTTGCGGTAATACTTACCATACCAATTTTAGTTTTAAGTATGGGAAGTTTATGGAGTAGCTTCCATGAACTGGTTCCATTATCTGCAGATTATCTAAATAAACTTTTATTAATCCTTACCACTCCAATAGTTTTTATATCCGGAAAGAGATTTTATAAGATATTCTGGAATAATTTAAAACATTTTACCGCAGATATGAACTCTCTGGTTGCAGTCGGAACAGGAGCAGCATACGGTTTCAGTATTTTGGTTACTCTTTTCCCCGGTTTAATTTTAAAAGCAGGTGAAATTCCTCATGTTTATTTTGATACAACTGCAGTTATTATAACTTTAATTTTAATGGGAAGATGGCTTGAGAGCAGAGCCAAAGGCAAGACTAATACAGCAATAAAAAAGTTAATCAGCTTAAAACCTAAAGCAGCATTATTAAGAAAAGGCAATAAAGAGGTTGAAGTAAAAATTGAAGATCTGAAGATTGGCGATATCGTTATAGTAAAACCTGGAGGTAAAATTCCTGCCGATGGTACAATAATTCAGGGGAACTCTGTAATTGATGAATCGATGGTTACAGGGGAAAGCATCCCCGTTGAAAAGTATCCCGGAACAAAAGTTATCGGGGGGACAATAAATAAAACCGGCTCTTTTCAATTTGAAATAACAGCAATTGGAGATAATTCCGTACTTGGACAGATTATAAAGATGGTTGAAGAAGCTCAGGGCTCCAAGGCTCCCATTCAGAATTTAGCAGATAAAGCAGCCTCTATTTTTGTACCAGTAGTTATTGGGATTGCAATTATTACATTCATTGTATGGCTAATTCTTGGAGGCGGTTTTAGTTCCGCTTTGATAAATTTTGTAGCAGTATTAATTATCGCATGTCCATGTGCTCTCGGACTTGCAACTCCTACTGCAATAATGGTCGGTACCGGGAAAGGCGCTCAAATGGGGATTCTAATAAAAAACGGTGAGAGTCTCGAAATAGCTCATAAAATAACAACTGTAATTCTGGATAAGACAGGGACAATAACAGAAGGTGAACCAAAGGTTTCGGATATCGTTGCTGATGGTGAAACCGAAGAAAATATTATTCAACTGGCTGCATCTATTGAAAATAAATCAGAACATCCGATTGCAAAAGCAATAGTGAACTATGCAAAATCCAAAAATATCCCCTTACTGGAAACTGGCTCATTTGAAAGCATAACCGGTAAAGGAATAATTTCAACTTTAAATGGATTTAATGTAATCGCCGGGAATAAAAAGTTAATGACTGATAATTCGATCAGCAATAATCATTTGGAAAAGAAGATAAACGATCTGTTGGAAAGAGGAAAAACTTTAGTCTATCTGGCTATTGATAAAAACTTAAAAGGAGTTATTGCAATAGAAGACCCTTTGAAAGAATCTTCAAAGCAAGCAGTAAAAGAATTAAAATCTATGGGTATAAAAACTATAATGATTACAGGAGATAATAAAAAGACTGCAGAGGCTATTGCAAAGAAGATTGAAGTCGATTCATTTGAAGCAGAAGTAATGCCGGATGAAAAAGCTAAAGCTGTTTCAAAATATCAGGCAGGAAACGAAATAGTTGCAATGGTCGGTGATGGAATTAATGATGCTCCTGCACTTGCACAAAGTGATGTCGGAATAGCAATAGGAAACGGAACGGATATTGCAATTGAAACAGGTTCGATTGTTTTAATAAGCGGAGATTTAAAGGGAGTTGTGTCAGCAATAAAATTATCAAGAAGAACTATTAAGACTATCAAGCAAAATCTTTTCTGGGCTTTTATATATAATTCAATTGGAATTCCTCTTGCTGCTTTGGGGATTTTGAACCCTATGTTCGCAGCACTTGCAATGTCATTGAGTTCTGTTTCCGTAATTAGCAATTCGCTGAGACTGAAGAGATAGTAGTGAGTAGAGGTTTTGAGTATTGAGACCTCAAAAAGTGAATTGGGGGGCTGTCCAAAAAGTAATTTTCAATTTAAAATCAGTGAAAATCCATTAAAATCTGCGTCATCTGTGTGCCATTTTCTAGAAAATAATTACTTTTTGGTCAGCCCCAAAATATAAGAAATAAAAAAAACCACGGCTTTAGCCAAAATAAATGTGTCTAAAACCCTTCTTTTTTTACATAAATTTAAGTGTGACTGTTGTTCCTGCATTAACTTCGGATTTAACGGATATCCCCCCTTTATGAACTTTCATAATCTGTTTGGATAAGCTTAATCCAATACCTGAGCCTTCTTTTTTAGTTGTAAAGAAAGGTATAAATATCTTTTCCTGCAATTCTTCAGGAATACCTTTTCCATTATCAACAACCTGAATAAGAATCGCTCCCCTATTATCAACCTTTCCCAATAGTTTAATATCTGGATTCACAATTCCATTAAATGCACTTACAGAATTTAATATTAAATTTATTAAAACCTGTTCAATCAGATCGGGATCGATCATCAATTCAAGATCATCAGGTTCGACAGCGCTTGTAAACTTAATATTCTTTAAAGTAAGCTGCTCATGTAATAAATTTTTAATTCTCTCGAAAAGAACTGAGATTCTGGAAATCTGAAAATGAGGAACAGGAACCCGATTTAAATTCCTATAATCATCGACAAAATGTATCAATCCTTTGCTTCTTTTTTCAATTGTATTAACGGCACCTTTGAACTCTTCAATATTTTCACCGGAAAGATTATTTCCGGAATTTTCCAGCATATTATTGACTGTAGAAGATAAAGAAACAATGGGAGTAATAGAGTTCATAATTTCATGAGTAAGTACACGAATTAAATTCTGCCAGGCTTCCATTTCTTTTTCTTCAAGTTCACTTTGTATATTATTAAGAGAAACTAAAATGATATGTTTATTTCTCAGTTTAAATTCAGCAGCAAAGATTGATAACTGGATTAATTCATTATTGTCAATAACCTTAACGAGGGCCTTTTTACCGGCACGAATTTCCATTAAAGCTTTAGCAAGAGAATTGCTTTTCTCATTTAATTCGGAAATATTCCTCAAAGAATTTATACCCAAAAGTTTTTTTGCAGCATTATTAATCAGCTCGACATTACCATCCAGTGTATATGCCAGAATCCCGACATTAATATGCTGAACAATTATTTGCAAATAATGGAAATTTTCTTCTTTTTCACTCCGTGTTTTTTTAAATTCTTCAATTACTTCAGTAAAGGAATTATTTAATTCCTCGAAACCCGCACCTTTTATTTTAGACTTAAAGTTTTGAGTAAAATCGGAGTAACGGATAGAATAGAAAAACCTGGAAATCTCTTTGTTAGTATTTTCAATATACTTTATTAAAAGATAAACCTGAAGTATTACAGCAATGCCGATAATGAAAATTGTAGCATAAAAGGTTGTATCCTGAATTAAATAGAAGAATAAAAAAATAGAAATGCTAAGTACTATGATTCGAAAAATGATAACTAAACTGAATCTTTTATAAGCCATATTTTTCTAATCTGCGGTAAAGAGAAGCCCTTGTAAGTCCCAAATCTTTAGCAGCCCTGGTCAGATTACCGTTATATTTACTTACTGCTTTAATTATTAACAATTTTTCAGCTTCCTCAAGGTCAAAGTTATTTAATTTAAGGTCGTCTTCTTTAATATCTTGAACTGAGAAATAAAAATCTTCAGGCAGCAATTCCTGAGAATCATTCATAATAACTACTCTTTCAATTGTATGCTGTAATTCTCTTATATTTCCAGGCCAGTGATATTTTTCTAATCTTTTCAAAGCTGCTGGATTTATCTCCTTTTCGGATTTGTTATATTTTTTGCAGTAAATTTTAAGAAAATGCTTTACAAGCAGAGGTATATCTTCGATTCGTTTTCTCAAAGGTGGAAGATTTATCTCAACAGTGTTAATTCTATAAAGAAGATCCTGCCTAAAACGCTTTTCAGAAATCAATTCTTCAATTGGAATGTTCGTTGCACATACTAATCGAATATCAATTTGTTTGGAAATATTTGAACCCAGACGTGTAACCGTACGATTTTGGAGAACCGAAAGAAGCTTCATCTGCAGATTAAAAGATAGATTACCAATTTCATCAAGGAATAAAGTTCCTCCGGATGCAATTTCAAAGCGGCCGGCTTTATCTTCTTTAGCATCGGTAAAGGCCCCTTTAACATAACCGAACAGTTCGCTTTCAAAAAGAGATTCACTTATAGCACCCATATCAACATTTAGAAATATTTCATCTGCCCTATTTGACTGCCGGTGAATTGCTCTGGCAACCAGCTCTTTTCCAGTCCCGTTTTCTCCAAGAATCAGAATATTGGCGTCAGTCATTGCAACTTTTTGAATTGTATTGAATATCTTCTGCATTTCTTCAGAAATTCCAATTATATTATGGAACTGCTGATCTATATCCTTACTTAATTGTTTCTGTCTTGAGAGAAGATTATCGATTCTTTGCTGGGATTGACTAAGTTTCATTGCAGAAGAGATAGTTGCAAGAAGTTTTTCATTCTGCCAGGGTTTTAAAACGAAATCAGTAGCCCCTTCTTTGATAGCTTTTACAGCCATTTCAATTGTACCAAATGCAGTAATAAGTATAACAATAGAAGTCGGATCAATTTCAAGGATCTTTTTAAGCCAATTAAATCCTTCACTGCCGCTTGTTGCATTTCCTGAAAAATTCATATCTAATAATACTATATCATATCGCTCATTTTTCAAGATTGATGGAATTTGTTCCGGATTTTTTTCGATCTGAACAATAGAATAATGCTGTTTCAATAAAAGTCTTGCTGAAAACAGGACATCTTCATCGTCATCGATTATAAGGATTTTCCCCGTCTTTAGATTCATTTTGTTTAGGTGTTAAATTTTAATCTGATAATTGGAGACTCCATTGATTAAATACAATTATTTAATCACAAATATTATTCCCTAAAAATGTTTGCAAAATAATGTTTCTTAAATATTCTAAAAAAATGATTTGTTCGGAACCGGACATTATTGTTCAGTATCGTACATTACTAACTTCAAGCTTT
Organism: uncultured Ignavibacteriales bacterium; assembly: GCA_963848195.1. Lineage (GTDB taxonomy): Bacteria > Bacteroidota > Ignavibacteria > Ignavibacteriales > Ignavibacteriaceae > CAVQBP01. Next base: position 193,486 of record CAWKCY010000011.1, read on the forward strand.
AGAGGGTAAAAATCAACTCCGGATTTCTCCTGCTATTCATCCAGGATTCAAATCCATCTCACATACGCTCCACATACGCTTCATATACGCTCCAGGTACGCTTCACATACGCTCCAGATACGCTCCATATATAATAAATATATGAATGAGATGTATACTCAATATCTCAATATTTATTTTTTTCTTCTTTTATTTGAAGAATTATGTTATCTTAAATTAAAGTATATTTAACCTTCAATTAGACAAGGGGTTTAACTAGTGACCGGAATGAGATATTTAGGAATACTTTCCATTTTATTAGTATCCACAATTCATGCAGGCAGTTATTTAGTGAAAGGAACTGTAATAGATGGGGCAACAAATGAGCCGCTTGCATTTGCCAATATAGTTATAATCGAAACTGACCAGGGGACATCAACCGATCAGCAGGGAAATTTCTCCATGAAGTTAAACGAAGGTGATTATAATTTAAGATGCAGTTATGTCGGTTATAAGAGTGTAACTTTAAATATTTCCGTTATCAAAGATATTCAAATTATAATTACTATGCATTCAATCGATATGATTTTACAGGATGTAACAATTTATGCAAATAGGGAGAATTCGAATGAACAAAAAGAAGTTAGTGCATTATCATTACAGAGTGAAAAACTTGGAGAAATAACAAGCCTGATACCGGATGTATTAAGAAGCGTTCAAATGCTTCCGGGAGTTGCGGTAAATAACGAATTCAGCTCAAAATTTAATGTACGCGGCGGAAGTCCTGATGAAAACCTGGTATTAGTAAACGGTACTCAAGTCTATGAACCTTACCATGTAAAAGAGGCTCCGAATGCAAGCATCAGCATATTCGATGTTGATATGATAAAAAAGATGGATCTGATAACAGGCGGATTCAGTGCCCGTTACGGTGATAGAATGAGTTCGGTTGTAAATATAGAATACAGGGAAGGTAGCCGCGATAATTTCAAAGGAGAAGCCAGTTTAAGCCTTACGGATTTAAGAGGGTTATTTGAAGGACCTCTTGGAAACAACGGTTCATTTATATTAGGCGTAAGGCAAAGTTATTTTCAATTTGTCATCGATATGCTGAAAGTTGAAGAATCAATACATCCTTCATTTTATGATGTACAGGGAGTCATAGCTTACAATTTAGCAGCCCAAAATAAATTAACTTTTAAGTTCATCCATGCAGGAGATAATTTCTTATCTGACCCTGTGCAAAATTTCCATGGCCCAAGCAGAAGCAGTTCCAGCTTTAACGGTGCCAAAGGAATTACCACTCAGGTTTGGACTGATTCGGCTTCCAGCAAGGCTAAATACTACAGTACAATGCTGGCACTTCAAAGTACGAATATAATTTCTTCAAATGCCTTATTAAAAAGTGAGATCTCAATCTATGATCAGCGTGAAAATGAATATGCAGGGAAAATTAATTACTACAGAAATGATTTTAACAGTGCGAATATTAATTCCTTTTACCAGAATACTAATTATCAACTCTATAATAATGACCTGAACATCAAAACAATGGAAATAAATTCATCATACGATTTGCAGCTAAATACTTTTTACTGGTTAAAGACGGGATTAAATTATCAACGAATATCATACAATAATAATTATATTAACTCTACAACTGTTTCCGAAATAACCGACGTAAATAATTATCCCGATACGAACTACAGCTTTCGCTATGAAAATCATTCTGCCAATAGAATAGACAGTATCAATACACAATCATACAAGACAGCGGGATTTATTGAAAATATTTTTCAATTAGGTGAGAATGTAATATTTAATATCGGTGGCAGATTTGACTATTTTGATCTTAATAAGGATTTATCATGGAGTCCGCGAATAAATTTCTCTTATAAGATAATACCCTCTCTTACTCTTCGCGGAGCGTGGGGATATTATTACCAGTCACCTATATACCAGCAAATTGCATATTCTGCAGCATCGGATACAAACACTCAATCGGAACGGGCGATTCATTATATATTAGGATTAGAATATAACCTAATTTCAGATGTAAAAGCTAATAAATTTCTAAAAATTAAGGTTGAAGGATATCATAAAACTTATGATAATCTGATATCTTCGACTGTTTCCAGCAACGGTTACATTTATTATTCAAGAGAAAATGATGCAATAGGTAGAACTACAGGAATGGATGTTTATTTAATGTATGGTCTTCAATGGTTTTCTGGCTGGATAAGCTACAGCCGGCTTTCATCAGAACAAAAAATATTGAACTCCAATTATGGATATTTCCCGCGAAATACTGATCAAAAGCATACTTTAGCTATTTATGCAGGTATTAGCCCCGGAAAGGGATGGGGAATAAGTACCAGAGTAGTCTATGGAAGCGGATTTGCATACACACCCGAGACTCCAGTCTATAACAACTCAAGAAAAATCTGGGAATGGAAGGAAGATAATCCAAACTCTGCTCACATGCCTGCATATAAAAGGGTAGATTTAAGAATATCTAAGAACTTCGAATTGTTCGGACTTTCAACTTCAGCTTTCTTGGATATAAGCAATATTTTTAATTATAAGAATATACAAGCATATGAATATACATTCGGAGGTAGCGGACAGCCTAGAATAAAAGAAATAAAGTTATGGCCAATACTGCCCACGTTTGGAATAGGGATAAAGTTTTAATGTTGACCGGTACCGGACAGTGGTGTTCGTTTACGTACGTTTCACTATTATGAATAAAATTTGCTGGAATCCATTTTTTTAGTAATAATCTGATTATCATTCAAAAATTGACGAATTTAACTATTATTTATTTAAAAAATATTTGATTGATATCCCCTAAAGCAGAGGCACACAAGTTGTTTATTAATGTTCATAGTTCAGAATTTTAATTATTGCTTAAACTTAATCAAGTAAAAAAAATACAAGTGTAAAAGTGGATAGAAAGATAGAAAAAAAACCAATTTATAAGAGAAGGAAATTCTGGTTTTCAGCAGGCGGCGGAGTATTGTTCTTTATTCTTATTATATCAATATTAGCAGATACTGGCTCGAAGCTCAATGTTGAAGCAGATAAAATTACCATCTCTACAGTTTCAAACGGCGATTTTCAGGAGTTTATCCCTGTCACCGGAAATGTTCTACCGAGAACAACATATTATTTGGATGCAATTTTGGGGGGAACAATAGAAAAGAAATTTGTTGAAGAAGGAACAATGTTAGAAAAGGGTGATAAGATATTAAAGTTATCGAACACTGATTTTCAATTGAGCGCTTTACAACAGGAATCTTTTGCATTTCAGCAAATAAATGAGGCAAGAAATACAAGGCTCCAAATTGAACAGAATAGTATAAGTCTGCAGACCAGATTAGTAGATGTTAACTACAGTCTTATTAATTCCAAACAATTGTATGACAGAGAAAAAGTTATGTGGGAGAAGAAATTAGCATCCCAGCAGGAGTATGAACAATACAGGGATAATTATTTTCATGACGTGGAACAGAAGAAATTAGCGGAAGAAAACTGGCAGAAAGATTCCGTGTTGAAACAGTCACAGCTTGCACAAATTAATACATCGATTGATAGACTTCAAACAAATCTCGAATTAATAAAGGAGAATCTGGATAACTTAACAGTAAAAGCTCCCATAACCGGGCAGCTTACTTCATTAAATGCAGAAATTGGACAATCTAAAACATCAGGTTCCAGGCTGGGGCAAATTGATGCTATGGATGGTTACAAAGTAAGAGCAGATATTGATGAATTTTATATAGCAAGAGTTTCTAGAGGACTAAAAGCAACTGTTGATATTGACGGCAGTGAATATAAATTGATAGTAGATAAAGTATATCCTGAAGTCAAAGACGGAAAATTTGAAGTTGATATGGAATTTTCCGGAAAGAATCCTGAAGGTATAAGACGCGGACAAACACTTCAAATAAGACTTCAATTAAGTGATCGAACTAAAGCTATGCTGTTGCCTAGAGGCGGATTTTATCAAAAGACAGGCGGACAATGGGTATTCCTGCTTAACGGTTCAGGAAACGAAGCAGTGAAAAGAGCAATCAGCCTTGGCAGACAAAATCCGGATTATTTTGAAGTATTAAGCGGATTAAAGCCCGGAGATAAAGTGATTACATCTTCCTATGATAACTTCGGAGATGTAGATAAACTTGTAATAAAATAAATATGCCTATTTCATATGTTTTAATTTTATCAGATAATACAAATAAACTGATAATAAATACAAAGATGCTGTCAAATGCGGATGAAAAACCTTTAATAAATCTTTCCAATAAGAGGTTAGTATATTATGAAGTATTCGATAGCTTTTTTGAAGCAAATAAAAGGAAAGAGACATTTGAAAGCTGGCCTGAAAAGAAGATTAAATTCCTTATCGATTTTGTCAATCCTTTATGGGAAGACTGGAAAGAAGAAATTAAAAATTAAAGCTCTTTAGAATCACAATATGAAATTATTAACATAAACCTAGGAGAGAAAATGAACGGTAACAATCATTCAATGATTAGGACATCAAATCTTAGAAAAATCTACACAACTGAAGAAGTTGAAACTACTGCACTTGATAAAGTGAACGTAGAAATAAAAGAAAAGGAATTTGTCGCTATAATGGGACCTTCCGGATGCGGTAAGTCTACTTTACTGAATATATTCGGGCTGCTCGATAATCCTTCCGATGGCGAGTATCACTTTTTAGAATATGAGGTTTCTAAATATACAGAACGCCAAAGAGCAAATTTGAGGAAAGCTAATATCGGGTTTGTATTCCAGAGTTTTAATCTGATAGATGAATTAACGGTTTATGAAAATGTGGAACTTCCCCTTTTATATTTGGGAGTTTCATCGAGTGAAAGAGAAAAGATGGTGACAACAGTCCTGGAAAGGATGCAGATAATGCACCGGAAGGATCATTTCCCACAGCAGTTATCCGGAGGTCAGCAGCAGCGTGTGGCAGTTTCAAGAGCTGTAGTTGCAAAACCGAAATTAATTTTAGCAGATGAGCCCACCGGAAATCTGGATTCTGCAAATGGTGAAGAGGTAATGAATATTATGACACAGTTAAATGAAGAAGGCACTACTATCGTTATGGTTACACATTCGCCGCATGATTCTGAATATGCACACCGTATAATTCATTTGTTTGACGGGCATGTGGTAACGGAGAATTATAAAGAGAAATTTCACGTCTAAGCGCAGAGATAACTACTAAAAAAAAAAAAGAACTATTTTTTTAATAGGAGAGCAAAGTGATTAAACTTCAGAATATTGAAAAATTTTATAATAACAAGTTCATTAAAACTTATGTACTCCGCAATGTAAATCTTAATATAGAAGAGGGAGAATTTGTTTCCGTAATGGGACCATCCGGTTCAGGCAAAACTACTTTGCTCAATATCATCGGAATGCTTGACACTCCTTCCGGGGGCGAATATTTTTTTTATGATGAACCTGTTCACAAAATGAGTGAAAAGAAGCTTTCTGAACTGCATAAAATGCATATCGGGTTTGTCTTCCAGCAATATCATTTAATAGATGAATTAACCGTTTATGAAAATCTGGAGACTCCCCTATTATATCAGAAAGTAAAATCAAACGATAGAAAAGGGAGAGTGGCAGAAACTCTTGACAGGTTTAATATGGTTGCAAAAAAAGATCTGTTTCCAAACCAGTTGTCCGGTGGCCAGCAGCAGCTAGTGGCAGTTGCACGAGCAATTATAGCTGAACCCAAATTAATTCTTGCAGATGAACCGACAGGAAATTTACATTCCGATCAGGGTAAAGAGATAATGGAAATATTAAAAAAACTGAACACTGAAGGGACAACAATTATTCAAGTTACACATTCGGAACCAAATGCTGAATATGGAAATAGAATTATTAATCTAAAAGACGGATGGATAGAAGCGTAAAACTCATGTCGCATAGAGCATAGCGATAGGTAAAGCGGGTAAAAAACTTTAAAGAGGGAAAGTTGAGGGAGAATTAAATGTTAAAAAATTACTTCCAGATAGCCGTCAGAAATATAAAAAGGGATAAAGTTTTTTCAATTATAAACGTTGCCGGGCTTGCAGTAGGAGTTACCTGTTTCATAACTCTATCCCTTTTTATTATATATGAATTTAGCTATGATACATACAATGAAAAAGCTGACCAGATATATAGAGTTTACGTTCATTCCAATATTAACAATATAGAATCAAGTAATTCTAAAACGGCTGCTCCTTTAGGAGCAGAGCTGCTTCGTCAATTTCCTGAAGTGGTCACTTATGCTAGAATCGGTTATTTCGGGTTTCATGACCTGAGATATAAAGATAACAAATTCAAAGAATATAATATTTATACTGCCGATTCCACTTACTTTGATATTTTTACTTTGCCTTTTCTATATGGTAACCCTAAGACTGCACTTGTTCATCCGAATTCTGTAGTTCTTACCGAAACATCATCAAAGAAATATTTCGGTGATGAAAATCCTGTGGGGAAATCTCTTATCGTTGATGATAAAGACTCATATTTAATAACAGGCGTTATGAAGGATTTCCCTGATAACTCTCACTTCAGCTGTGATATTCTTTTATCAATGTCTACTTATCCAATTACGCAAAGTAATTATTGGCTGGATTTATGGTATACAACATATATCGTCTTAAAAAAAGGAACCGATCCTTACGAATTTAATAATAAGATGAAGAAGATAGTTGTTGATGAGGTTGGTCCTCAAGCTGAAGCTATTCTTGGCGTGTCACTTAAAAATTTCCTTGCAAAAGGTAATAGCTATGATTTTCGCCTTCAGCCTTTAACTTCAATCCACTTGTATTCTCAGCGTGGTTACGGAATCGACATGAACACAGAATGGGGAAATGCAAATAATAGTGACATAGCTTATAGTTACATTTTTTCCGCGGTTGCAATTTTTATTCTGTTGATTGCAATCATAAACTTTATGAATCTTGCAACCGCAAGATCTGAAAAAAGAGGAAAGGAAGTCGGAATTAGGAAGACACTCGGCTCAAGTAAATCAAAACTAATATTTCAATTTATTACCGAATCAATATTTATGAGCTTCCTTGCAGTAATGGTTTCAATTGCTCTGATAGAAATAACCTTACCGTTTTTCGGAAAATTTGTGGGTAGAGAGTTAAAATTAGAATTTTTAAATAATCCATATACATTACCAGGTTTTATAATATTTATTTTATTAGTGGGGATACTTGCAGGTAGTTATCCGGCGTTTTATTTATCATCTTTTCAGCCCAGTCATATTTTAAAGCCAAATTCGGGAAAGAAAGGCAAAAAACATTTACTTAGAAATGCATTGGTAATTATTCAATTTTCCATATCAATTACATTAATTATAGGAACATTGATTATAAAAAACCAGCTTGATTATATCCAGAATAAAAATCTTGGTTTTAATAAAGAGCATCTTATATCTATTAATAATGCAAGCAACCTTAGAAATAACCTTGAAGCATTTAAAAATGAAGTAAGAAAGAATCCGGATATAAAAGCCGTTACCAAATCATCAGTTATGTTTCAATCAGGTATTCCAGGAAACGGGTTCCTATTTAACAAGCAAACAGGGAGTGATGTTATCTCATTCCAATATTTAGATGTAGATTATGATTTTTTAAAAACATATCAGATTGAGATTAAATCGGGCCGCTATTTTTCAAAGGAATTTCCTTCAGATACTTCAGCAGTATTGATTAATGAGGCAGGAGTAAAAGAGTGTATGACTACTGATCCGGTTGGCAAAACACTTAAGCAAATTGGTATTAAGGGAAAAAATAAAACGTACAGAATAATCGGAGTAATAAAAAACTTTAATTATGAATCACTGCATCAAAAAATCAGGCCGCTTATATTGTATTTAAGCAGCGTAAGACAGCCCGGTAGTGTATTGACTATCAGAGTTTCATCATCAAATTTAAGGCAGGCAATCAGTTCAGTTGAAAAAACGTGGAAGAAATTTACAAACGATGAAAAATTTAGCTATAATTTCGTTGATCAGAATTTAGCCCGTCTTTATGAAGCAGAACAAAAAACCGAACAGATAAATACAGTGTTTTCATCCCTGGCTCTCTTTATCGCCTGTCTTGGATTGTTTGGTCTTGCTGCCTTTATTACCGAGCAAAGGACAAAGGAAATCGGCATAAGAAAAGTTGTGGGGGCTTCAGTGATAGAAATAGTGATAACACTTTCCAAAGAGTTTATCAAGTGGGTCATACTTGCAAATATAATTGCCTGGCCAGTCGCATATTACATTATGAACAACTGGCTTAAAAATTTTGCTTATCGGGTTAATTTAGACTGGGGTATATTCATATTAGCAGGAGTAATTGCATTAATAATAGCTCTGGCAACGGTTAGCTTTCAAACTATAAGAGCAGCCAAGGCAAATCCAATTGATTCTTTGAAGTACGAGTAGGCACAAAGCGCATAACGCAGAGCGCATAGGGTATAGTGAAAAGCATTTAAGTCTTGGGAGGTAAAATGTTAAAGAATTATTTCAAGGTAGCTTTAAGAAATTTAAAGAGAGATAAGATTTATTCCTTCATTAATATTTCCGGTTTAGCTATTGGCATTGCGTGTTGTCTTTTAATACTCCTTTATATTCAGAATGAATTAAGCTACGACAGCTTTCACAAAAATTCAAAACGTATTTTCAGGATAAATACCGATATAAAATTCGGAGGTACGGAGCTCGCTATACCTGTTTGTTCGGACATGATGGGGCCCTTACTAAAACAGGATTATCCACAGGTAGAAGAGTATACACGAATATATAATTTTGGCGGAAAGAAACTTGTAAAAAAGGAAAATAATTATAACACTGAAGAAAGGATTGCTTATGTAGATTCAACCTTCTTCAAAGTATTTACATTCCCGGCTGCCGCAGGAAAAACCGATAGAGTACTGAATGAGCCTAATACTGTTATAATAAACAAATCAACTGCCGAAAAATATTTCGGGGGAGTTGATGCAGTTGGTAAATTTATTGAAACAGATGATAACGGCAGAACATTGTACAAAGTTACCGCAGTTATTGAGGATATGCCCGAAAATTCACACTTCAAATTTGATTTTCTTTTCCCGATGAAAAATCTAAATTATGATTGGGGTAATTTCGTTTCTTCAAATTTTCATACATACCTGCTGTTAAAGGAAGGAGTTAATTATAAAGAATTTGAGAAGAATTTTGAGGAATATGATGATAAATATGTTTTTCCTTATGCCAAGCAGCATATACAGGTAAACAGCAAAGAAGAGTTTGAAAAAGCCGGGAATAAAATCCAGTCTTCACTTATTCCATTAACAGATATTCATTTATATTCCAAACGCATACAGGAAATGAGTCCTACCGGGAATATTCAATATGTTTACATTTTTTCAGCCGTTGCATTGTTCATACTATTTATTGCATGCATAAATTTTATGAACCTTACAACTGCACGATCGGCTAACCGTTCAAGAGAAGTGGGAATTCGTAAAGTTTTGGGCACTGAGAGGAAAAACCTTGTTGCACAGTTTCTTACTGAATCCACTTTAACCTCTTTAATTGCAGTTATATTGGCAGTTATAATAGTTTATAATATTTTGCCATTCTTTAACAATATCTCTGGAAAAGAACTTAAGGTAAATAATCTTTTTTCAACTCAAATTTTATTATTCCTTCTTTTCCTTCCTTTTATAATAGGAGTATTAGCAGGAAGCTACCCTTCATTTTTTCTTTCCCGTTTCAATCCGGTTGAAATTATTAAAGGAAAATTATCTAAAGGCAGTAAAAGCGGAACTCTTAGAAGCGTGCTGGTTGTGTTTCAGTTTTCTACTTCCATTATTCTGATAACTGGAACGATCATCATATATAATCAGCTTAATTATATACAAAACAAAAATCTAGGTTATCAAAAAGACCAGATTTTAATTATAAAAGATGTATACACCCTTGGAAACAATATAAATGCTTTTAAAAATGAGATGCTGAAAATCAACGGTGTTTTCTCAGGAACTATATCAGGATTTCTTCCTATTCCATCTGCAAGAAACTACAGTGCATTTTATAATAAAGCTGCGAATGTTTCCGGAAGCGGATTTACAATGCAAAGATGGATAATTGATTATGATTATATGAAGACTTTAGGGATAAATTTAATTAAAGGAAGGAATTTTTCTGAGCGATTCGGCTCCGATTCATTATCAGTTATTCTTAATGAAACAGCAGTTAAGCAGATCGGCTATCAAAATCCTATCGATGAAAAATTATATACATGGATTGGAGGAGGAAGACTGGTTACCTACAACATAATCGGTGAAGTAAGGGATTTCAATTTTGAATCACTTCACCAGAATATTGGTCCTTTATGTTTTGTATTCGGCAGGAACAATGATCTTGCTTCTTTTAAAGTAAATGCTGCCCGGATTCCAAACATTTTAGATGAAGCAAGAATTATCTGGAAAGGGATGACATCGGGGATGCCGTTCAACTATCAATTTATGGATGATTCCTTTAACGAAGTATATAAAGCCGAACGGCAGGTAGGGATAATAGCTGTTTCATTTTCAACCCTTGCGATTATTATAGCATGCCTCGGATTATTCGGACTTGCTACTTTCCTTGCAGAACAGCGAACAAAAGAAATCGGTGTTAGGAAAGTTCTCGGGGCTTCGGTTCCATCAATCCTTTTAATGCTTTCTAAAGAATTTATTAAATGGATTATTATAGCCAACATAATTGCCTGGCCTATTACTTATTTTATTATGAATAAATGGCTTCAGGAGTTTGCATATAGAATAGATATCAGCTGGTGGCTTTTTATAATTGCCGGATGTTTAGCTCTTATTATTGCACTGTTAACTGTAAGTTTTCAGGCAATAAAAGCTGCAACGTCAAATCCAATTAAGTCATTAAGGTACGAATAATTCATAAAGCGCAGAGCGAATAGAGCAAAGCACAAAGGACTGAGCGCGTAGGGTAAGAGGGAAAAATTATTGGGAAGGAGTAAATTGTGTTAAAAAATTATTTAAAAACTGCTTTTAGAAATTTAAGAAAATATAAAACTTATACTTTCATAAATATTGCCGGATTAGCCTTTGGTATTACATGTTGCATTGCTATTATTCTTTTCGTTCGCGATGAGCTGAGTTATGATCTGTACAATAAAAATGCTGATCAGATTTTCAAACCCACTGTATTTGGAACCATAAACGGACATGATATCAGATCAGCACTAAGCCCTGCCCCAATGGGACCCGCTATATATCATGATTTTCCCGGGGTATTAGCCTATGCAAGGCTCCACTATGAAGGCGCACCGGTTATCAGATATAAAGATAAAACATTTAGCGAAGAAAGATTTTATTTTGGTGATTCAACTTTATTTGATGTTTTTACACTTCCCTTTCTAGCCGGAAACCCTAAGACCGCACTCACCCAGCCAAATACTGTGGTGATTACCGAATCAGCAGCTCATAAATATTTCGGTAATAAAGATCCTCTGGGAAAGATTATAAATATGGACAGGAGAAATGATTATATAGTCACGGGAGTTATCAAAGATATTCCGGAAAATTCTCATTTTCATCCTGATTTTATTGCTTCACTCACTACAGTACAGGATAGCAGGAATCCCAACTGGCTGAGCAATAATTACTATACATATTTTCTTTTAAGAAAAGGAACTGATCCGGCGGGATTTGAGAGAAAACTTAATGAAGCATTTCGCACACATGCAGGACCTCAATTAAAATCTATAACTGGTGTTTCTATGGACCAGTTTTTATCTGCAGGGAATAAATATGGATATGCATTGTATCCCCTAACCTCAATTCATCTTTATTCTCATCTTGATTATGAGATAGAACCAAACAGCAGCATCTCTTATGTGTATATATTTTCTGCAATTGCAATAGCTATTTTGCTGATTGCCTGTATTAACTTCATAAATCTTTCAACTGCGAGATCGGAAAAACGTGCAAAAGAAGTTGGAGTAAGGAAAACTCTGGGTTCTCTGCGTTCCCATCTTATCGGCCAGTTTATGGCAGAATCGATATTAATGAGCGGAATAGCGGTTACAATTGCAATCGGGATTGCAGAACTTCTGCTTCCCATGTTTAATGATATTGCAAATAAAAATATGAGTCTTAATTTTATTAAAAATCCAATATCTATTGCTGCACTCTTCTGCCTGACAATCATTGTTGGAATAATTGCCGGAAGTTACCCGGCTCTTTATTTATCATCTTTCCGGCCAATAGATGTTCTCAAATCGGATACGAAAAAGAGAGGAAGTAAATCATTTACAAGAAATATACTGGTCATTTTTCAATTCACAATTTCGATAATACTTTTCATAGGTACTTTCGTTATATATTCCCAGTTACAATATGTCCAGACCAGGGATCTCGGATTTGATAAAGAGGAATTAGCTGTAATCAACAGAACAGATGATCTTGGAGGAAGGGTATATTCTTTTATAAATGAACTGAAAGCAAATAAAGATATCCTTAGTGTCACTAATTCGAATGGTATACCGGGTAACCGGAGCGGAGATTCCGGATACTGGCTTGAAGGAAGAAATGCAGACAGACTCGAAGACCTTCAGAAAATGTATTCTGATTATGACTTCCTTAAAACATATAAACTACATATGGCGGAAGGAAGATTTTTTTCAAAAGAACATCCTTCAGATACTTCTGCTGTTGTTATAAATCAGGCATCTGAAAAAGCACTTGGTTCAGAGAACCTGGTAGGGAAAAATCTGGTACTGCCGGGAGAGAAAAAGACTGACGAAAAGAGATTCAAAATTATAGGAATCGTTAAGAATTTCAATTATCAATCTCTGCATGACCCTATCCACCCTCTTGTTATTCACCTGATTCCGGAGAAAGGCTTTGTGGGCCAGTTTGTCACAGTGCGTTTAGCTCATGGAAATCATTTAAATACTATTTCTTTTATCCAGAATACATGGAAGAAATATGCAGGGGATCAAAGTTTTAGTTTCAACTTCCTTGATCAAAATTTACAGAATCTTTATGCATCAGATAAAAGAACAAGTAAGATTGCGGGCATATTTTCAATAATTGCTATTTTTATCGCATGTTTAGGTCTGCTGGGTCTCGCTGCTTTTGTAACAGAAAGAAGGACAAAAGAAATCGGGGTAAGAAAAGTATTAGGTGCTTCCTCTTCCGCATTAATCATCCTGCTATTAAAGGATTTTGGGAAATGGATTTTGATTGCAAATTTTATAGCATGGCCTATAGCATACTATATAATGGTAAAGTGGCTGCAAAACTTCGCTTATAAAATGGAAATAGGTATAGGTATTTTCCTGTTATCGGGTTTTCTGGCCTTTTTAATTGCAATGCTGACCGTAAGTATACATGCAATTAAAGCGGCAACTTCGAATCCAATAGAATCTTTGCGGTATGAATAAATAACGAAGAGCAAAGCGCTGAGAGCATGGCGTTGAAGGCAGTTCGGGTATGTTAAAATAAATTCGAGGGGTTTTAATATGTTAAAGAATTATTTCAAAATTGCTTTAAGAAATATCTTAAATAATAAAATATATTCTTCAATAAATATTAGCGGATTAGCAGTTGGTTTGGCTGCTTTTATCCTCATATCTCTATGGGTTAAAGATGAATTAAGTTTTGATACTTTTCATAAAAACTCAGATTCAATTTATAGAGTAATAATGGAAACCAAATCACTGCTTGCTCCCGAGAGTCCGGCACCATTAGGCCCTAAGATAAAAGAGGAAATACCGGAAATATTAAAATATGCAAGAGTAGTAAAGGCACCCACCCTGGTTTTCCAGTACAAACAAAAATCTTTTTCAGAGAATGAGGGTATAATTGCAGATTCTTCCATATTCAGCATGTTTACATTCCCCTTTATAAAAGGAGATGCAAGAAAAGCTTTAATAGATCCTTCAAGCATAGTAATTTCAGAATCAATGGCACATAAATATTTCGGGGATGAGAACCCGGTTGACAAATTTTTGACTGTTAGAGGGGGCCAGCTTTATAAGGTGACAGGTTTAATAGCCGACATTCCGCATAATTCAACTCTTCAATTTGATTTTATAATCCCCATTTCCATACTTAAAGTTATAGGATTTAACATGGATTTGTGGGGCGATTTCACATTTGCAACATATTTACAGCTTTCTCCAAATACTAATACATTAGAAATAACAAAGAAAATAAATGCTGTATATAATCGGAATATACAACACTCCGCAAACATAAATTTTTCACTTCAACATTTAAAGCAGATTCATTTTTCTTCCGGGCTTCAGTATGATACCGCTGTAGTGGGTGATATAAAATATGTTTACATATTTTCTTTCGCTGCTTTCTTTATTCTTTTTATAGCCAGCATGAATTTTATAAATATTACAACAGCCCGTTCAACATTAAGGTTTAAAGAAATAGGTGTACGAAAATCAATCGGGGCAAACAGGTTCCAGTTGATGATTCAGCTTTTTGTAGAATCTTTCCTTATAGTTATATTGTCCTTTATCATTTCAATAACGCTAGTTGAGGCTGCACTACCGGCTTTCAATCAGATTTCAGGTAAGTTCCTCACAATAAATTTTTTCGATTACAAAATCATTTTAGGTTTGATTTCAATTGTTATATTGACAGCATTAATGGCTGAAACTTATCCCGCTATTTTTCTTTCGGCTTTAAATCCTGCAAAAGGGTTTAAGGGAGATCCTATCTTCAACAATAAAGGACATTTATTAAGGAAGGTTTTAATCGTTATACAATTTTCATTATCGATAGGATTAATTATAGCTACATCAATCATTTATCAGCAAATTTCATATATGAAAAACACAACTCCGGGTTTTAATGATGAGGGATTAATCTATCTTCCTGTGAGGGGTAATTTAGTCAAAGATTTTCATCCTTTTAAAGAAGCATTACTTCAATACCCTGATATCATCTCAATTGCTTATAAAGACTTTTTACCAACTATTGAAGGACATGCAGTTATGTCTACCCAGCAAGAAACTTCACCATCGCTTGATTGGGAAGGCAGAGATAAAAAGGAGGTAAAACTCGAGTTTAATACAGTAGACTATGATTATTTTAAGACAATGGGAATGAAGATAATTGAAGGGAGAAACTTTTCAAAAGATTTTGAAAGCGATGAAAATGAAGCATTCATTTTAAATGAAGAAGCTGTAAATCAAATGCAGATGAAAAACCCAATTGGTAAATGGATCAAAATGAATGATCTAAAAGGGAAAATTATCGGTATTGTTAAAAATGCACACTTCGGATCATTGCAATATAAAATTTCACCGCAAATATTTTTTCTTTTAACGAAACAAAAATTTGCAGAGTTAAGTGAAGCCGGAATTGTATTTATCAAGATAAAAGAGAATAGAATAACAAACACACTTGCGAATATTAAGCGGCAATGGGAAAATGTATATCCCGGAAACTCATTTGAATTTCACTTTCTTGATGAAACGATAGATAATCTTTATAGAGCAGAAATTAAAATCAATACAATCTTCAACTATTTTACTCTTTTTGCGATATTTATTTCCTGTCTTGGATTATTTGGTTTGTCTTCATTTATAATTGAACAAAGGAAAAAAGAAATCGGAATTCGTAAAGTGCTTGGAGCATCAATATCCGGTATAATATTTATGCTTACAAAAAGTTATACAAAATGGATACTTATAGCTAATCTTATTGCGTGGCCTGCTGCATATTATGCAATGAGCAGATGGCTGCAAAACTATGCATACCATATAAGCATAAACTGGTGGGGATTTGCTTTTGCCGGCGGAACAGCCTTGTTCATTTCATTAATAACAGTTAGTATTCAGGCAATAAAAGCTGCCGCTTCAAATCCTGTTAAATCTTTAAGGAATGAATAAAAATGGAGAAAAGTAATAATGCTGAAACATAATCTACTTATTATCTATAGAAACATTAAAAGGCATAAGAATGCTTTCCTGATAAACCTGGTTGGCCTTTCAACAGGGCTTGCCTGTTTTTTATTTATTTATTTATGGGTTAATAATGAATTGAATTTCGACCGGTTCCATGAAAAGAATACCTGGCTTTACCAGGTAATGGCAAATCATAATAATGCCGATAGAATTGTTACAATGGAAAATACCCCGGATCTTCTTGCAGAAACAATTGCAAAAGAACTGCCGGAAATCGAATATGCAACTTCCGAAATATCTTCCAAATTATTAGGAAAGTTTGTTGTTTCTATCAAAGACAAATTTATAAAAGCTGACGGGCAGTTCGCCGGCAAAGATTATTTTAATATCTTTTCTTATAAGCTTATTGAGGGGAATAAAAACCAGGTCCTTCAGGATAAAAATTCAATTGTTATTTCTAAACAGCTTGCCGAAAAGTTATTTAGTACTACTAAAAACATTATAGGTAAGACAATTGATTGGGGGTTATTAAACATTAATGAAAAAGCTGTCGTATCAGGTGTTTTTGAAGATACTCCCCCGAATTCTTCTGCTCAATTCGAATTTGTATTGTCTTTTGAAGCATGGAAAGATTTTAGTGCAAAGATGAACAGACCTATAAGCTGGGATAATCATGCTCCGTCTACTTATTTTACCTTAAAAGAAGGAAGCAGCATTGAACAGCTTAATAAAAAAATCGCTGGTTTTATTAAAGCAAAATATGATAATTCAAGAGTCACTTTATTTACGAGAAAATATTCGGATGGCTACCTGTACGGAAAATATGAAAACGGCAGGCTTGTAGGAGGCAGAATAGAATATGTAAGAATATTTTCTATCATGGCAATTTTTATACTTTTAATTGCCTGCATCAATTTCATGAACTTATCTACTGCAAAAGCAGGGAGCAGACTTAAGGAAATAGGTATTAAAAAAGCTGTCGGAGCTGATCGAAAAAGTCTGATCTTTCAATTTATGGTAGAATCTACTTTTATGGCTTTTCTATCTTTGTTAATCGCTGTTGTCCTGGTTGAACTTTTTTTACCGCAGTTCAATGAAATTACCGGCAAGCATATCGCTATCATCTTTAATTCAAATTTTATTCTACTTTTTTCCGCTATTGTTTTAATTACTGGACTTTTATCGGGAAGCTACCCGGCTTTATACCTTTCTCGTTTTAATCCTGTAAAAATATTGAAAAGTAAAACCAATAGTTCAAATACTGAGCTATTTGCGAGAAGAGGATTAGTAATTTTTCAATTCACACTTTCAATTATTCTAATTATATCGGTTATTGTAATAAATAAACAGATTCAATTTATACAAACTAAAAACCCCGGTTATGAAAGAGAACGTAATCTATTTTGATAAGGAAGGGAAAGCCGCTGCTCACCAGGAAAGCTTTCTCACTGAATTGAAGAAAATTCCGGGCGTTATTAATTGTTCGGCTATCGGCACTACTATAATAGGAAGTCAGAGCTCTACCGGAGGTGTCAGCTGGGAAGGGAAAAATCCAAATGATGTTACCTATTTCGAAGAGGTGTGCGTTGACTACAATATGCTTGAAACTCTTGGAATTAAAATGAAAGAAGGACGAACTTTTTCGAGAAGCTTCGGAGCAGAAAACTCAAAGATAATCTTTAATGAAGCAGCCATTAAAGTTATGGGATTAAAAAATCCTATCGGGAAAAATGTAAGGCATTACACCGGTACAAAAGAAATTATTGGTATGGTAAAAGATTTTAATTTTGAATCTCTGCATGAAATTGTCAAACCTTTATTGTTTAGAATTTTCCCGGAATATACTACAAAATTCATGGTTAAAATTCAGTCCGGAAAAGAAAAAGAAACTATTTATAATCTTCAGGAATTCTACAAAGATTATAACCCGGGGTATACCTTTGACTTTAAATTTCTGGATAAAGATTACCAGGCTCAATATGCTGCCGAGAAGAGGGTTGAGATATTATCAAAATGCTTTGCAGGACTTGCCATAATCATTTCGAGCCTTGGTTTGTTTGGATTGGCTGCATTTTCCGCGGAGCAGAGAACAAAGGAAATTGGCGTTAGAAAAGTGTTGGGAGCCGATACAAAGGGAATAGTTTTTCTTCTTTCAAAAGATTTTCTGTATCTCATTCTTATTTCATTTGTTATAGGGACCCCTATTGCATGGTTAATTACAAGAAACTGGCTGCGGGAATTTGCTTATAGAATCGATATCAACCTGTGGATATTCATACTTGCTGGTTCTATCACATTAGCTATAGCTTTGCTAACCGTAAGCTTCCAAGCAATAAAAGCGGCAACGGCAAACCCGGTTGAGAGTTTGAAGTATGAATAAAAAACAAATAGACGCCTTTTAAACGGAAATTCTAAAACAATCATTTGTCGATGATTTTACTTATTCATTTGATGTACCTGGAAAAATGGATATGAAGTTGGGAAACAATTTGCACTATGAAGGAAAGGAAACAAGAATTATAATTTAGGGATTAAACAGGAAATAATAATTAAATCCCAATACAATACCGGTCATAGCTCCCGAAAATAAACCAAAAATAGCACCAAATATTGTTGCCTGAGACTGGCTAAATGTAGGTGTTCCGCCCATTCCGCCACCTTCAGGATGATATATCCAGCCAGTGGCACCTATTACTCCTCCAGCTACAATACCAATAAGAAAACCAGGTACAGCTCCTTTAAAATGATCATTATAACTCGCCTGTTTTATTTGAGAAATCGGTATTGGGGGACTATAGTTTGAAAGCATCATATCATTGAAAAACATAGTATCATTTCTAATTTCTGCACCATTATAAACAAAAATCGAGCTGTCATTAGTAAAAGTAATTTTCAATTCATCTTTATCTTGGGCGGACTTATTAAATTCTTTGTAAATATCTTCCTTAGAATAGTATTTTGATACTTCATATGTGTGAGAACAACCCAAAATGAACAAAAACAATATTGTTAAGGATGCATAGAGTTTTCTCATAAAAATACCTTTTTAATAATTGAATCATGGATAGTCATCAGTATAAGAAATATCTATTGTCCATTGTCCGTCGGGCCCCCATAGAGCAATGTTCTGACTACACCATTCTCATTTTAGTCACCAAATAAATCATAATAAGTAAACATTATAAGATGTTGACGAGCATTTACATTCAAATGTATTATATTTATCTATTTTTTTGATGTCTCAATTATTGGATGCGGAATAAAATTGTATCCCCATATTCCTTATGAATATTTACTTTAACTTCAAAATAGCTCAAATTATTGTCTAAGGCAAGAGAATTGTTTATATAAGAAATTATTAAATTGTTGAATTGTTAAATTGCTTATAACAAGTATATCTTATCCTGATATCCTTTGTCCTTAACATTATAATTGTTCCTAGTTTCATCAATGCAGCTCCAAAATAACATACGAAATAGCGTAGGTTTCCGGCCATTTTTTTCGTTCTAACGGCTTTTTATTCATTGAGTCAATATTTATACCGGCTAAGGAAAAAATAGTCTATTAGAATTGATTTTCAGCTTTATTGATTTTCTTACACTCATAATTCTTTTGGAAAGCCAGGGAGTTTCGGTTTTTTTTGAAAAGTTATTTTAATATGATAAACTTATCTTTAAATATTATTTTACCATTCTTTAACTTCTAAAATATATTCTCCTTTTTAAGATAAAATTTAGTTGAAATATATAGTGAATCAAGAGTGAATATTTTAATTATAGTATCAAAATATTCAACTCTAAATCTATAATTTGATGTTGGGCTAAATGGAAATGGAGAAGGTTTCTTCATATACAATTGGCGATGTCTTTCACTATCCGTAACTTCATGTGAAGATTGAAGCTCTGCGCAGGTAGGCTTAGTACATAAGTTCATAAATATAGTTGCGTATCTAATAGAACATCGTAGATGTTCCATTATTGTAGTAAGAGACTCCCCGCCATTCTCAAAATACAAGAGGATCAATAAAATACGTCATAATATTTATGAACCAAAGCACTTAGTCAAACAAAGGAATTATGTATACAAATGGAACAATTTATTATGAGGGTTGGCTTCGGCAAGTTTAAAAACCGTAACTTTTAGTGTAGGTTGGCTTCGGCATGAATCCCTTATAGTATGATTAAGTCTTATTCTCCCCATCTTAGAGATCCTTGCCTATTTTTTTAGCGCTCTCTAACCTCACGTAGTATATCAAGGATTTCTTCTTTTTTTAATTCTATATCAACTCCCTTTACATCAAGAGGTGACTTTTTCCCTGATACTGATTTCAGCTCAAATGTGGAACCATCTTTTCTTTTTATTATGACTTTCCCCTCTTTTTTAGCCTTATCTAAAAGTGAAGCTAACTTTTGTCTTGCTTCACTATATGTGTACGTATTCATTTCATACCTCTATTGCATTTATATTCATTTTCCTTGCTGATTCTAATAATCCATTATCTAAGGTCAGTAATGGATAATTATAATTTTTTGCACATTCCAAGAAATATGCATCATATGCATAAGTGTTATACTTATGGCTAACCTCCACAGCTTTATATATTTCAATATCAACTAATCTTAATGGAATCATTTTATAATATTCAATTGCTTTTTTTGCCAAGTTAAGACTAATTTTCCCTCTTTTGAACATTGATGAGAAAGTATTCCCAATTTCCCAGTGTAAAGATGGTGGAGCGATTAATTATCTGAAAAGTATTTGCTACGTCCGTTAACTTTGAACAAGTTTGCCAAAACGGAGCACCTCCGTCAAAGACTTTTAAAATGCCAATCGCGATGTCGCGGTCGGGTTTGAAACGCATGGTTAGGCCTTGCTTTATTATAGACTTTGTAATTTTATTTCTTTGACTTGCTTAAAATCCTTTTCATTAAAAGTTGCAATTGTATTTACCAGATTTGCTAATCCTATACTCAAGATTTCATAATCATGTATTTTTAATCTAAGTGGTTTATACTTTCGCAATAAACTTTGGAACATTATAAAAGATTCTTCATCTGGATATAATATTGACATTACATTTGCAAAATCTTCAACCACGAGTAAAGCATCATCCAATGATAATGGATTTTTAGGAATTCTTGTTGTAACGGATAGGAATTCTGATATATTTTTAGAAGTTGTATATAATTCGAATTGGTTGGCAAATATATTTTGAGCTTGTTTGAAATATTTTGAACCTTCATCAATTGAATAAATCAAAACATTAGTATCGAGTGATAATTTACTAATAAGCTCTTTCACGAATATTTATATTATCTAGCTGACCATTAAGATTAAATGTTCGAATCTTCTTCTTTTGTGTAGTTTTTATTCTAAGAGAATTAATATACTTATATACTTTTTCTAATAAATCATTTGGCATTTTATCTATTTCTTTTTTAACCTTTTCTTTTGTTGTCATTTTTCACCTTATTGAAATTCAGTAACAAATATATAAATTTTCTTTTTAAAAGAATCATCATTTGGTTGGCATAATATATTTATTGAGCCAGGCATTTTTTTCGTTCTGAAAGCTTTTTATTCATTAAGCCGATATTTATACCGGCTAAGGGAAAAATCGTCTCTTAAAATCGATTTTCAATTTTATTGTTTAAGAATTAAAAGAAAGTTTGTAACCAAATCAAGTATTTCGTCTTAAATGTATAAAACAAATTGAGGAAATCTTGATAAAGAATTATTTAAAAATTGTTTTTCGAAATTTATTAATATATAAAGCCTATTCATTGATAAATATATTGGGGTTGGCAGGAATACATGCATGCATAATGATCCTATTGTATGTAACGGATGAATTGAATTATGACAAATATAATTCGAAGGCTGAACAAATTTACAGGATTCGAGGGAGGGCGTTACTTCAGGGAAGAGAATTTAATATGGCTGTCTCCCCTGCCCTGGCAGGAGCTACATTTGTTAAAGATTTTCCAATGTAATTCAATATGCACGATTCCTACCTTCAGATAATATGCTTATAAGATATAATAGAGAATGTTTTTAACGAAACGAAGTTTTTCTGGGCTGACTCAACTATATTCGATGTTTTTACTATCCCCTTTATTGAAGGCAATCCTAAGACGGCACTTAACCAACCGGACATATCCGAATTTATTACTTCTATTTAAATTTTATTGAAATTACAGGTAGTTGAGTAAGGGGCTTTCGATTTAGTCCCAAAAAGATTATGCCTCGGCAGAGTTCGGTATGAATCCCCTCTAATATTATACGCATTCTTTCCTATATTTTGTTTATTTAATTTAATGTGAATAAACCAGCATATAATAACTTATAGATTCCCGTTAACTTTTTAGAAGAATGAGGCATCCAGACAAATAAAGAATCATAAGGTACTTTATATTTATTTATATCAACTTGTAATTTGCTATTATAAAATTTATAATGTGAATATAAAGTATCTTTATGATAAGATTTACTACCTGGAATATACAAGAAATACTTAGGAGTTATCAATATTTTATCAGTGTATGTTCTGGAGTTTTTCTTATCATATGGTAATAGAGAAAGCCAAGAATATAGTTCAGTTTTAAAACCGAAGATTCTATTAGGAAAGAAAACATTTTTATATACTCCGGTAGAGTCCTTATTAATTTTATATTCTATTATATTCCTTTCATCATATCCTTCAATGTAAGTGTCATATGTAATTTTCCATAATCCTTTTATATTTTTACTATTTCTATTATTTATTTTAATATAATTTTCATTTCCATGTTCATAGGTTAAAAAAAGAATAATATTTTTTACAATATTTAGAAAAATAAAAATTAATAATATTATTAATATTACTTTTATTAACTTTTTCATTGCCATGCTCCCCAGAATTTCCATCCAATATTTTTATGATAGCCACCGTGAGGTATGAGGTAGTCCATAAGGAGCTCTATTATAACCAATTTTATTTTGGTAAAAATCTTCAACAAGAAACTTCAAGTAAAGTACGGTAAAATAGTTTATTCAATTTTTATTAGTAAACTTAATTTATTTACATCTTTTAAATCTTTTGTGTCTGATGAATACTCAATTTTCAAATTGTTTATGGCAACCCTTATAAAATCATAAATCTTTTGTACGTACAAAGGATAATAGTCATTTTTGATTATGTCATACCTATTTTCTGCAAGTATTTTCAAAATTTGGGAATCCCAAAAGTTGAAAACATTTTCTTCTTTTTCGTCAGATACTACGATCTTTACTATAGCAAAATTGATTAAATTACATTTTTTATCTATTATTAAAACTATTGAAGCTGTACCTTTCATATCACTTGTAAAGAAATTAGAAGATAAATTCAATGTCCTATTACCAATAACTTTATAAGGAGGTACTTCACCGTGTATATTTTGCATATTCTGACCATATAACACAACTGAAACTAAGAAAAAAAACAATAAGAATAATTTTAATTTCATTTTAATACCTTAATAATGGGTGAAAATTATTAATTAGCGTTTTGAAATTTTGGTAATATCTAGTTTTGCCATATAATCCATAAGGATTTCCTTGTGCAAAATTTTGCGCAGCTTGGTTGAATGTTTTGCGATTAAAATCGCCAAGAAGCAATTGATTCATCGCATTTTCATAAGCTTTACCAGCAGAAGTATTATTCCCCGAAAACAACGTTGCCATGCCATTATTGAATGTACCAGTAACACCATATGAATAAAGATATGCTTCAACTTCAGAATTAGCACCAAATATTCCACCGTTTTCTTGCTGATAACCATGTGGATCGAACCGATTGACTTTTAAAATATTCCTTAGTTCAGAAGTATCAGCTGTACTTGTAGCAGACCATATCCAAAAATATTCATTAAGTTTTTGTGTTTCCTTTATTGGTTGAGTGAATTTATAAATTAAACTATCATTTTTTGCCTTTATAAAACCGATTTCAACTTTACCCGATAAAAAACATTTGAATGTAATTGCTTGAGTTACAATAAATCTATCTGGATATGTTGGATTACTAAATGGATCTGGATAATAGGGGAGCCCAAAATACATCTGTTGAATCTTCCAAATAAATTTGCAAAGGATGGCGATTGTATTTTATTTCTTTGCCTTGTTCATTAACTTGAACAATATTTTTTGTAGAACAACCAACGGTTGAAATGAGAAAGAATACAATTACTATATTATTTTTAATCATATTTTTAAAGGTAGCCGTCAGTTTGCTAAAGTTTCATTCGGTTCTTTGGATTTAAGTTCCACCTTCAATTAGGACAGCTGCACAGTTTGCGACTTAATTAATTAGAACGACTCCGTTGCACAATAAACTTTAAATGGATTTCCTGCAAAAGGCCGATTGTATAAAATGCATAACGGCTTAAAATACATTTTATACGATTTTTAACTTTTACTATGGAGACATTATTTGTTTTAATACTTTATCCAGTCTGTCACCTTTGAAGATTATAAGATAATTCAAGGAAGCATCATATTTGGGAAGTTCGGTATCTAATAATTTATTATTTCTAAAAAACAGCATTGCAGTTAAAAAATTCTTATAAGGTTTTGAAAAAAAGATGATTGCATTAATACTATCTTCTGAGGAAAGAGAAGTTATATAATCATCATTATATGGTTCATAAAATATTTTTTTCTCAAATTTAATTAGTGAATCAGAGATAGAATTTTTATAGTCGAAATGATTATCATTCAGATCAAAACTCAGCTTATTCTTAATAGCTGTAGAACTAAATTCAGCTAAATCTGGCGGTATTATCTTTGATGAAACTGCTATTTTTAAGGGGGAATAATTATTTGCGAAATCGGTTTGATGGATAATAAATTTTATTGCAGTACTATCATTTTGAATATAATTTAATGCTGTACTATAATAGTTAAAAGTTTCAGAACTATTAGACAAATTTGTAGAACAAGAAATAAGCATTAAAGGAAATAATAGCAATGTATTTAAATATTTTTTCATAGTATCTACCTTGGGATAGTGATTTGAGTGCTACCATTAACTGAGTTAAAAGGAATAAAATTACTTATAATACCTGGAATTGCTTCATATCTAGTTCTTTGACCAAAAGTCGGGCCTAATTCAGTTCTAATCCTATTAATATAATCTACTACAAAGCCAATTCCACCTGCTCCTGGAGCTGGGTCAACTAATGGGATTGGTGAATTATGATAGGATTGACCTATATCAGTATGAGTTAATTCATGCAAAAAAAAACAATCCATACCCCATTGTTTGGTTACTAAGATCTGACGGTGTTCCACTTATAAAGGATTCAATTTGACTTGGATTAAGTCTTATCAATTGACCGCCACCCTGAGATCCTAAAACACTTGTATTAATAACATTTACTATTGTATTATCGCTCACTGCAAAATTTAAAAAGGAGGCTGCTTCTTGACTGCCTCCTCCATCAGTAGGAGTACTATATGCTGATGCTAATTGCACAGTGTGTCCCATAATTGTTGTTGTTGGTGTAGGTGCTAACATTCCTGATTCAGTTACATACAATAGGGTGTTGGTTGTTTGGGAGACACCGGATATGACATTGTACTGTAATTGAGCAGGCATATGATTAACTTGAATAGAATCTCCATTCATATCAATAAATAATAAAGGATTGTTTGCTGCGTAATTATATGGTGAGAATGAAGGATATTTATCTGCAAACCTATCTATAGATAAAAATCTTGCTGATTGTTCTTTTCCTAAATCTTTATTGTCAATTTTGACACTTTGTTCTAGCACTGAATTCTTTTCTGATTTATATGGAACAAATTTAGGAAATGGATTTTCATATATTTGTTCCTCTTGAGAAAATATATATGAACTTGTGATTAATGTAAAAACGAGTATGTAGGTAAAGTATTTCATTTTTCCTGTTTGGTTTTTTTTAATTCATTTTTTACCGTTTTTAAATATTCTCTTCTTTCTTCTCTACTTTCAGGTTCCCAGCCTAAAGATTTTGCCTTTTCAATATATTTATCTGCTTCTTCTCGATAATATTCTTTTTCTTCAATACTAAGTTTTTTCCCCTGTGATTTCTTATAACCAATTTCAGAGTATAATGCACCTTTGTTTACCAATCCCAAATCTGAATTTGGTGAAAGTTTTAGTACTAAATCTGCATATTTCATTGCCTTTTCAAAATTCCCTTTTCTTCTTTCCTTAGCTATTAACACTCCAATTAACTCTGCTATAAATTCTTTTTTTGTCAGATCTCTTAAATAAGTTTTATTGTCAATAGCTTTTTGACTAATTCCCATTTTGTCAATATACCATTGGTTTCTTGCGGGATTTCCTCCGTTTGTTGTTTCAACATTCCAAACATCTCCGGTTTACCTATCTTTTAATCTACAGAATAAATGTAAAGGAGTTTTTACTCCAACAAATGGAACATTTGGGTCTACTCTTTCCATTAAAGCAAGAAATAATGTAGGCATACTTACGCAGTTACCTTTTCTTGAATCAAAATTTGATGGTCTAAAACCTTTTTTAAAGGATCGTCCAAATCATAAGAGAATGG
>CAWKCY010000012.1:0-45119 GCA_963848195.1 uncultured Ignavibacteriales bacterium
GTAAATCAATTAATTATCCTCCACCTATTCAGTTCAGAATGAGGATGTTTGAATTCTTCAGTTATTAAGATTTTGGAGAGGAGCTTTTAATGGGTTATCAAAGTTGAACCCAAACAATTGGGGATTTTCACCGATTACTGCAGCAGAAAAAATGTAAAAGACATAATTATAAGTTTCAGCAGGTATTTTATCTTTAAACTTCTCAAGAAGGTTCCAAAAGTTTCTATCGCGGGGATTTTCAGGCATTTTTCGGATCAAATCAATTATGTTGTATTCTCCCCAATTATAAGAAGCAATGACAAGGAGACCTGAGGCTTGCGCATCGGTATTATAAATATCACTAACATACTTAGCAGCAGCGGCAGTAGCTTTAATAAAATTAAATCTATCATCCCTTGGATCGTAAGATCTGACGTCAACTAAGGGACCAATGGATAGACCGTATTTAACTGCAGTCTGTGGTATAAACTGCCATATACCCTTGGCAAAACCATATCTTGTTTGAGGGCCTACTATTTCATCTCTGAAATCGCTTTCCTGCAAAGCAAGATAATAGAACTGCGGTGCCATATGTTGCCTGACAAAATCATCAACAATCACCTGAGGATAACTATTCTGATCAGATCTCCGGATTGCATCAACTAATCTATTACCTGACTGCCATTTTTTTATATAGTTTTTTACTTCATCAATAAAATTTTTAGGGACGTTTAGCTCACATTCACCGAAAATTCTAGCAGTTTGAATAATTAATTTATCTTCTTCGTTCATATTGTAGACACCTAATTCATTAACAAGCTTATCATAATTATTCTCAAGCTGCTTATGCTTTTCATCAAATTTTTCTAATGCATCGCGAGTTGAAATATCAGTACTATTAGCCAGTTTATCTTTCAAGGTTAAAATTTCAAGCTCCAAAGATTTCATATCATAAAAAATATTTTCGGCTAATAATTTCTGTTTGCTCTCTTTGATATTTTGATAAACAGAATATGCAGCTGCTCCCAACGCAATTATACCGATGATAATAATTAATTTTTTATACTTTGAAGTTTGTTTTTTCTTTACAATTTTAAAAGCCTCTCTCATCATCCTGGTATGCTCGCCCATTTCATGTTCACCTTTAGATTCATCGAAATAGTGCTGAATATAACTTGAAACAGTACCTGCTTCAGGTGAATTGATTAATCACCGGCTTTGAATTCACATTAGAATTTTCTAAAGTGAAGAGAATAATGGGTCCATTTTTACCAAGCTGAATTGAAGTGGAATTTTTTATTTCAATTTTTTCAATTTTATCTCCGTTTAGAAATGTGCCGTTACTGCTCTGCTTGTCAATAATTCTCCACTTATTATTTTCAAAGCAAACTTCAATATGCACACGGCTAACAATACCTTCATTAATTTGAATAGAATTATCCGAGGACCTTCCGATAGTAAATGAATTATCAAAAGAATACTCTTTCTTTAAAGTATTCCCTTTAACAATTTTTACTTTCAGTACTTTTGCATCCGGATTAAACACATCGGATATTTTTGTATCGTTCATCTAATAAAATCTGTAGAATATTTATTTTTGAGGTTTGGGCTCAAAGCTGAGCATCATTCTTAAAACCTGCGGACCGAGAGTCTGGCGGGTTTTCTTTGTAAAAGAAGCTGTAAGTTTATACGCAGTTTTTTCAACTAAAACAAAAATTTGATGCTGATAAATTTTTATATCATTAGTTGGGAACCAGGAGAAGATTGCTTCATAGGCATCCATACCATTAGTTAATTTCGTTTCATTTTTTTTTAACAGCGTACATCCTTTTAGCTCATTCTCAAGAGTTTTAATCTGCCATTCTGCGAAGTCGGTTAAATTTTCAAAAGGAACTTCCGGATCAATATTAATAACAACATTATGCTGAATGCCATCAGTAACCGGGCCGGTTAATGTAAAAATGGTTTTATCATTCCAATCCTCAAGCAAATTAAGGGTAAAACAATTTGCAATATAAGGATTTGTTTTATCTTCAACCTTTTTATTCTGTGAAACAGGCTGCTGAGAAGTTTGCTGTTTTTGATTTTGCTGCTGCTCAGTCTGCTCTTGATTTTTATCCTCTTTTTCCTTGATAGGAGGCTGGTTTTGGAATTGGCGATAGTAATCGGGGATTTTCATATTTATAAATTTAAAGTTACTTATGAGATTCTTCTCAAGAAACGCGCATATACATCAACTTAAGGAAGATGAAAATGGATTTAAATAATATAAATTATTATTAAGATCTAATAAATAAAAGCAATATTGCACTCCTATGGAGTGCGGATCTCGTTAGCTTATTCTGTTTCTACCGATATTTCGCTCCTCTGGATCGAAGCAAATTCACAAATATAAAACAAGAAATAGTTGTATTTAAAAGCTATCATAAATTGGAGGTGGTTTTGTACCCGGATAAGTATTATTTATGTAAGCATGGGCATCATTTACAAGTTGAGTGCGGAAAGCTGCATTATTTTTTAACAAATTATACTGGCTTGCAATCATTTCAATAGCCGTACCTTTTCTATATACTTTTACAAAAGGTGCGATTTTATAACGTAAATGATAGACACTGTTACCATCAATAATTCTCCATTGTTCTCCATCTTTTTCAGTTGATTCAACAGCAGCGCCTGATAATATTATTCCATTTGCCGTAAAAGATGCACCCAGATCATTAATAACATTATTATCTAAATGAGCAACAGTTCCTGCGGGAGCAGGCAAAGTTGATAAATCTATATCAAAAAGAAAGACTGAGGGATAGTGGTCAAAATAATGAGTACCAGCTATTGTTCGATTTCTATTAGCATTAATTGCTGCATTATTCCATGGCAAAGCGGCAAGAGTGAACGGATTAACAGGGGAGGTAACCGGAACTATATTTCCTCTCGCATTATAAAGTTCCAGATTAGGATCTCCCAGTATTTTATAATAAGAAGGATAATCACAGTTTAAATAATCGAGCCAATCATGTTGAGGTGACCTCATTACAAAATTAGGTCTTTGTTCACTTTCAAGGCCATTATACCATGTTTTTATAGCACTATTAAGTTTAAAAGTAAAATACTGGTTATATGGAACAGCGGGCAAATTAGGGACTAAACCACAACAAAGAGACCTATGGAAAACAGTTCTGATTTCCTTGCCATAGTCTTTTGTTGGCATTGGAGTATATCTTGCAATAGCGTTGTTTAGAGCAGCCGAACCCAACCAGTTAGAATAAGCGTTTCCAATGTCCCTCTGAAACAAATCAACTGCTTCATTGATTCCGCCATTGATATAAACGGCGGCACGACTTCCGGTTGTGCTTTGAAGACCGGTTCCATTTTTAAAATAAATATGGCATCGATCACCATCTTTTGCCGGACCGGGTGAGCTCATTACATCCTGTAAACCTGTATTTCCAATTGAGTCGCATCTCCATTTGAAGGCAATCTCATTATCAATAAGATAAGGTTTTCGATTATGTACAATTAAATTCTGGTTATGCGCATCAGCCAGACCAAAATTAAGCCCAACTGCGCAAAACCAACCAAACAAACGATAGTAGTTAATGAGCTCATCATTATTCAAAGCAATCCAATCCCATTTCGGCTGTTCCTTCCTAACTAACTTTACATTAAAAGTGGATGGTCCTGCGGGATTTGCCACGGATTTTGCTTTAGGTCTATGCTTTAAAAATTTCAGATAACCATATGCATTTGTAATACTACCGCTATTTTTTGGTAAAATAGGATATACGGGCAGAACAGGATTAGGTTTACCAGCAAATGCAGGATCAGCATTTAAGTGGTTAGCGATGATTTGAGAATTAATTATTTCGAAGAGACTTCCACCTGGAGGATTTGGTAAAGCACCGCCAAATGAATTAGAAACTCTTTGCGTATCACCTACCAATAGATAATCCAATGTAAGATCAGAGGGTTTATATACAAGCTTCAATAACTTAGTGGGTGTAATAGTGAGAAAATTTTTTATTGAAGCACCCACAGAAATTGGGCCTACAGGGGGTTTTCTTTTTCCTAAAAAGATTAGAATGACTACGGATTTACCCTGTTTATGTGTATCACTACCTGTGGCAATTACATCTCTAAGTTCAATTAAGTTCCAATTAGGGAAAAAAACATTTCCAATATCATTCCAATCATTGTTAATATCAGTTAGAAATTTAGTAAAATATTGAATGAACTGATTTGTTATAGTGGTTATTGCCCGGTTAGCTAAAGAATTTTGATGTATACCATTAAATAAATTATGAATATCTGCAGCAGTCGGATTAGGCAATATATTATCGTTGTTCGGGGCAAGAGCACAATGATATTCCCAGGTAAAATATTCGAGCCGTGCTGCTAAAGTAGCAAGAAGAACTTTTCTTTTATTTTTTTCTAACGACGGTTTTAATCTCTGAGGTAAAGTTAATTTTAAAGCTCTTAAAGCAGTATTTGCGCGTTCAATTTCACTTGAATAATATTTTGCTGTTGCAAGAGAATAAGCATCATTCTTAGCCCCTTTAGCACGTTTAAAATCAGGTTCATCTTTAAGTAGATCCAAAAAAGCATCTTTAAATATTCTTTCTTCTATAATTGGCATAATTAAAATTCTACTTTTCTTTAAGAACCTCTTTTAATTTAGAAATTGTGGCATCATCTTCGTAATTTTCAAAATCAACTTCACCTGTATCTAATAATTCGTAATCATTTTGAAATTCCCGGATTGCTTCCTGAGTATACTCTCCTATCTCTCCATATTCTTCACCACAATAGTAACCGAGATTATTCAATCTGTCCTGTAAACCCTCTACAGTATTAATTGGGTTAAGCCTGGCAATACCGAATATAAAGGATTCATAAATATCCGGATTTTCTTCAAGTTCTTCTTTTGGTACAGGAATTTCTTCTTCCTCCAAATAAGATTCATCTCTTTCAACCGGTTTCGAATCATCGTTTTCATCATCTTTATCCGGTTTTTCCTTTGAGACCGGAAACCAGACGCGAAGTTCTATTTCTTTTGAAATCGGGATATTTTCAAAAATTAACCCATCTTCTCTTGTTCTTTTTTCTTCGTTTCCGAACTTCTTTTTATTAAGCCATAATTCATACTTAACATTTTTATATGGGATACCATTATCATCTCTTAAGACCAATTGAAATACTGTTTTGGGAGGATAGAACTTTATTGTATTTCGTTTTCTATCTTTAACTGATATTTTTTTTGAATCTATATCCGGAATCCAAACTTTATCCCCTTCATGAAGAATAAAGGGATTTGTTCTGACATCACGTAAGCTTTTATTCTGCGAATGGTCATAAATTAACTTCCAATTTTTAATACCATAAGATGCAGCAATCATCTGAATATCTTCATTTTCTTCAGTTATATGCCAGGTATTACGGGTTTCATTCATATATAATTGAGTAATCAGATAAAGTTACACAGATATAAAGATGACATCTTTAGAAAGAAAACTGCTTTCAATTTTTATTTAATATAAATTCGGATAAAAATTTTATTTTAAAACAGTAAAGATGTCGTCTTTTATTTGGATTTAAACCACAACAGTTACAGAAGAAGAATCCTCTTCCTCTTTTTCGACAGGAGGAGGAGACTGTTCTTTTGTAACTTCCAACCATGCATCATCGCGGAATGGAAATTTTATTTTAAAGTCCCCATCTTTTTCAAAATCAAAACAGAAATATTTTCCGGAATTATCAAGTCTATCTTCTCTAATTGTAGAATCCGGCATTTCCAATAAAAATTTTTCGTTGGGATAAAAAGACCCTTCATCATCAACAAGTTCAACATAGAACCAATTCATAGATATTAAATCCGAATCAGCGGTAATTTCTGCGGCTTTAATTCTATAAAAAAATTGAGGAGCTTTGTCATTTCCATTTTCAACTTCGGCTAACAATTCATCAGCTTTTCCTAAATATTGGAATTCCCATTCGGTTTCAACTTTTTTATTTTTTATTATCGAGGGAAACCTTGTTATTAGTTCATGAACATTATCCGGATGATGCTCCCAGATTTGAATCTCTGCTTCATTACCGTCTGCTAACCCGGTAATATCGGCTTTAATTTTCAGGATATCTCCTTGAAAAGTTGATTTTTTTTCCCACTTAGCATTCGTAATTTTGACTGGAGGAAATAAGTAAAGGGAATTAGATTTTTTATTTAAGCCATGCTTTGAAAGCTTGGCTTCGGCGTATAATTCATCTTTGGCTTTTTCGGGAACGGTTATTTCTGTCCAAAAATTATTTCCGGACATTTTACTTTTAATAGTATCAAATTTTTTCCCTGATTTATCCGATATTTCAATTGATATATCAGAATTATTCCCTATAAATTGTGTATAAATTTCTAGACCCAATTTAGCTCCAGGTGCTGCAGAGTTTTTTGTCCACAATATTTGTTCAATTGAAGAATCTAGTTTGATTTTTTGTATTTTATCGGTTTCGCCGGAGTGTTTGTCCATTTATTTTTTCGGAATTAGACAATATAGATATTTTCGAGTTGCGACAAATATTTGATTATTAATCAGGATAGGAGAAGTTGATAATTTGTCGTTGAAATCATAAAAGAATCTTCTGTTGCCATAATGATCAAAACAAGTTAGAATATCTCCTTCTGAAACAAATAAACATTCTTTAAGAGCAGAAATTCCTCCGAGAGGCTGTTGAACATATTCTTCCCATAAAATTTCGCCGGTAGAAGAAACGGCAATTATTTTATTTTCATATGCAACATATGCAGTATGTGTATTGTCTATTGCGGGAGGGGTTAAATAATTGGAATCGATTGAAGGTATTTCAGTTCTGCAAATCAAATTACCTTCGGGATCAACGATCCAGAATTGCGTTTGCAATCTATTCTCAATTTCGATATCCGCCAGAAGATAGATCCTCATTTCTTCATCAAGGCTCATAGCAAGGGGAATAAAATTTCCAGAAAGTTCCTTAATTACATCCAGATCAGGATTTAGAAAATAAATTTGATTAGAAATAGCAATTACAATGGTAGAGTCATGAAGTGCAAAGAGTACCTTACCCGTTTTTATAAGCAGATTATTATTATCAGTTGGAGATTTAAGAACACCATCTTCATCAATTTCCGGTGAACTTTCAATTTTAATTTCTTCCAGAATATTCATTTCAGGTATTTTAATGGGGGAATTATGAGTCATTACCGGCAATTCGGACCCGAGATTAACTATTTTATTACCGTTTGTAAAAATGACACTTCTATCAAACCCCTTCCCCAGATAAGGATAAAAATAATATTCTCTCTTTCCCGTACTTAAATTAACTGCTTGAATAAAGCCGGAGGGATCATTTACATAAAAAATGTCTTTTGATTGGTTGATTTTGATTTCGCCTTCTGACCTGATTCCGGAATTAATTAATTTGCCTGAAGTATCAAACAGCTGCCAACCGGATTCATTTTGAATAATTATTCTTTCTTGTTTAAATAACAGATACCAGGGAATTGCAGATGAATCAATATTCGCTTTCCACTTTAACTCCCACAAATCATTTGTAGGAAGTTCCGATTCAAGTCTAGAATTGTGTTCGGGAGTTAAATAGCGTGTTAAATAATTTTTCTGTTCTTCTTTATAAGAATAATCTTCAAGAAGCATTTTGTTTTCTGCAGTTTTAATGCTTATTGGAATTAATCTTTAAGACAACCGGAGTTTCAAAATTATCATGATAAAAAATTGGTTCCATTGGGTTTTTTCTCAAATCAATTTTTTGACAATAAAAATCATTAGGAAAAATAATGATTAAAATACAGCTATAAAGAAAATGCTTTAGCATCCGGGATAACTATTTTAGCAACGGGTTCATAACTTCCTGCTGTTCCTAAAGTACCATCAGATAAACCGATCATATTCCCAAAGAAATCAGCAAACAGGGAGGGTTTATCCATCGGGAAAAATAATTTATGCTTATTTGAAAAAATTCCACTATCCCATTCTGCCTTTCCCGAATCTCTGACTTTCACAAATATATGTTCGGAAGTATCGGTTCGTGCTGTTGTGGAAAAATTTTTAGCAAAATAACGTGGTGCAAAATTTAGCAGTATACGATTAAATTTCTTTCCCAGGATATTTCCATTAACACCGAACTTATTAGGGAAATTAAATTTAAGTGATATTTTCCCATCGATAAAGCTTATAAAATTTTGGATTTTAGTAGAGTCCTTTGTAGGGAAATCCAATTCCATTTTAATCAAAACGATAATAATCCCGTCAAATATACCCGGACTTTTAGCTAATCCAGGAAGAAATACACTTGAGTATTTTTCTTCTCCCAAAGGATAAAAGAATATATTGAATTTCCCATGGGCACCCAATTCCTGATTATTCTTTTCTGCAGCAGGCCATCCTATAAAATTTTTTATAGGCTCACCTTTAAAATTCTTTTTCTGATTATCAGCTATATGAGGAAGAATATAATTATGAGCACCATGATTAATTTTATATTCGATTTTATTATTTCCTTCAAGCTCTCTAAACCATTCGGCTATATGCCAATAATGCCTTGCCCGTAACTTCGCGATTTGCCCTCATCATAGCTTGATCATCGAGACTAAAAGGGGAACCTGGTGAATAACTATCAAAACCAGGAATTACTCCCTGAGTAGTAGGTTCTATATATTCATCCACTAAACTGCCGCCATGACCACTTTCATGCGCAAAAGTAAAAAATCCGGCGAAGTCAAATGATACAGATTTTCCTGCTTTATCTTTTCTTGTAACTTTAAATAAAGGTGCATTATCAGTTTCTCCCAGTACTCCAACTCCTTCTTTTGATCTCATAAAGCCTCTAACGCCGCCAGGATCAGTATCATCTTTAAATACACCTATTTCAAAATGTGATTTATTTTTAGGGAGAGATTGTGAAAACCATATCACTTTTGACTTGAATTTTTTATCGGTGGAATTTAAAGGAAGAATAAAAGCATTTCCGGGATTAAAAGTAGTTTTACCCACAATATCGGGCCCATTCCATCTATGCAATAAATTTAAAATTGCGGTTTCAACCCAGTCATCAGCAGCATTACCGGTAAGATTTAATGGTTTAGCATTTGGATTAAAATCGGCTTTTACTTTAGAATTGAAATTGAAAAATAATCGAAGATAGACCATGCAGGCACTTAATTCGGTTGCTCCATCAGTATCAATATCGCAGCATCTTAATCTAATCATATCAAATCTTCCAATATGAATAAAGATTACATGATCCTGCTCAAAAAAAGGCTGTACTTCGCAAAAGTTACTTTTTACAGGCTGGGGAACAGAAGGTCTATTTGTACCCGGCTGAACAAAAGTAGCTGCAGAAGAAAATACATCCAGCAGTGATACTGCGGCTCGTGCGCCTGTGACATCCCCTTTACCATCGGTTGTTCTTTTATCAAACAGATCAAAAAAATTTCCTTGAGCAATTATTAATCTTGTCCAGTCAGGGTAGTCAGAAATATAATTTCTAGTTTTTTCATCTTTAGGAAGCTGGGTAAAGAATCCGTTGTTATTTCCTGTAAAAGAATTAACGGTAGTTGAATTAATAAAAGCTTTACCGTCAGGTTTGAATAATCCTTCGGAAGATAAATCAGTACTATTAGGGCCTGAACGAGAAAATGTATTGCAAAAAATTGATATACGATTTTCCGGTTTATTATCGGGAATCCATTTAATTGGATTCAAATTATTATCTGTAAGGATAATGTCATCAAGGCTGAATACCAGAGGTTTATCATCAGTTGTAACTTCTGAGACCAGATCCTCAAATTTTCCAACTTTTGACGGTGGATTTCCTGTTCCTCCCGAAAGCTTAGCAAAATAATTTTTCGATTTCCAAAGAACCGGCATATCATAAAATCTAAGTCTTTCGGCATCAGCATTATTCTTGGGTGCACCTGATATATAAGCTCTTGTTCCATCTTTTTTTGATTCAATAAAAGTATTTGAATCAGTTGTAAATTGAATAAGCGGTTTAATTCCTGAAGAAGTATTCTGTAAAATAAAAGGAAGGCATTGACATTCTTCCGTATCTGTTGTCCAATTACTTTTAATATCGGGTAAAGGGCCTGTTTTATTTGAGTCAATAAATCCTTGGAGTAATATTGGAAGAATATTTTTTTTATCTTTAAGGAATCGATCAAAATACTGGAATTTATAAAACTTCCAGTGCGGATCAAGAATCAATTTTACAGGAGATGCTTCCGAGCCAATATTTTCAAGACTTAAATTATCAAGGTCTTTAAATTTTTTTTCTTTATCATCAAAATCAGATACAGCAGGAGATACTTCCCATGAAGAGATTTTTAGATCAAATTGCAGAGGCAGATTAAAAATTTTGAATCCGTTTTTAATTTTTTCTTTCAGATCACTTTCAGTAATAAGTTCATCCTTAAGGGAAATATCTTTAGGTTCAGCTATAAAATTAAATTCAGAAAATTTGAATGTAATTGTAAAAGATTTTTTCTCTCTCAATATCTGGAGAAATATTGTCCCCTCATCATTATCTAAAGATTTCAATTCTTCCGTATTATCTTCAAATTTCAGAGTAAAAGGAAAACCTTTCGGAAAAGTTCTTTGGGTACCTTCCGGAGTTTTATAAGCAAATTTGAGATGAACGCGAACGGCAAGTCCGCTTGGCAGAGGCAGGGGGTCAGCCGGAACCGGATTTCTTTTGAAGAAACCTTTGGGATACAAATCGCATTTTGAAGGAATACAACTAAACTTTTGAGGATGACATTTTAATTCCGGTTCTTCTCCATCATCAAAGAAAAGGATTTCGACACGTCTATCGACAGGATTTTCATCTTCGGTTTTTGCCTGGCTGGCCGGATGATTTTCTCCACATCCGATAACTGGAGCAGGGTGTGGTGGTTTTTTTTCCACAAACTGCAGCTTTACTCTTTCTTCATTTAGACCATCCTCATTTATTCCCATAACAATTAAGAGTTCCAAAGTATACATATCAAAGAATGCACCCCATGTTTGTTTCCCCACCTTTCCATCTTCATCAATTTTTGTAAAAGAGCGCGTATATTTACTTTGATGAATTTTAAGATTGACAAAGTCAATATTATATCTTTTTTGAAAATTCAGAATTGCAGTTTCGGTTTCCTTGTTCATTGCATTGGTAGAAGGACCAGGATCACAATCAAATTGAAAATTAAAAGAGATCCATTTTAATATTTGTTGTATATCTTCTACCTGATGTTTTTCATTAGATGAATCTATCCAATTAGTCCTTTTTCCCATAAACATAAAAGAGACATTCTCAGCTCTTTTCTGGGATAAATTGAGATTATATTGGTTACCTCCTTTTTTATCAGTATGTCCGGCTATTAATAATTTTTGCTGGAAATTTTTTTTCTCAGCTTGTTTAAAACATGCGAATAAAACACCTAAACCGGTAATACGATTTTGTTCATCTGTTCCCGGTTGAGGTGCAGATGGTCCGTAGTCAGGTAAAAGTACAGCGCTATCGAAATGGAAATTTATATCTTCCATTTCAATAACAGTTACTTCCGAACTTGACTTAACAGTAAATTTATTTTTTTGCCCGGAAATTAAATCGCCGCTTTTTTTATCAGCGTCTCTGAGCTTTAATTCAACTTCTCCCAAAATAAGCCATAATTAATTATAGATTTTATTCAATAACTGAAGTTATGCGAGATAAATTTTTTACAATAAAGTGAAGAGAATATATTGAAATTGTGCAAAACTAAAACAATGAGATTCTTCACTCCACTTTCGTTTCGTTCAGAATGACAATATTTGAATATTTCAGTTAATAAGATTAACTTTTATCTTTTTTGTTCAAGTTTGGGAATTTAACCGAATACTCACCAGCAGGAATTTTTTCAACTTTTTTATAACCGTTGGAATCAAGTTTATCCTGAATAACTTTTCCATTGGGTAAATAAAGTATAAACTCTTCGTTACTCTTAGAATTTCCATCAGAATCTTTCAATTCCAGTTCAATGAAATCTTCTTTGAAAAGTAATGCAGATCTTGCCAGACACATTCCGCAAATAGCTTCGAAATAATAGCAGCCTAAAGGATGTTTTTTATCCTCATCTTCCGATTCAAATTTATTTTCAAGTTCAATTTCGATTTTATTTCCGGATATTTTTTCATCTAAAGATTTTACAACAATATCAGGGCTATTAATTTCTTTTCTATAAATTTGAATATTAACTTTTGTACCATCTTCAAATCCTTCAGCTTCTGCAGATAGTTTAACTTTATCCCCAAATTTTACAATTTCTTTAGACCATTTTGCGTTAAATAATTTATATAGAACCACTTCTCCTTTACCTTTGCTAACAGCATCACGCAATATTCTACCATCGAGCTTTAATGTACCTTCAGATTCATTTTTGTCAGGGTCATTAAATTTATAAGGAACTCCACTGACAGGATTTCCGGCTTTATCAACAAATTCCAGTTCGATCCAATGCTTTTCTTTAGTAGTTGCTTCAACATTATCTGACAATGCAGTTTTTGCGCTAGCTGATGCAGAAGAAGCTGCGGAAGAACCCGCACCTCCACCACTTGCACTTCCGCTTCCTCCCTCTCCTATCAATACAGTAGGGCATCCCATCATAATTGTATCGGGCGGACCTGCACAGGTAACCATATCACCCATCCTTGCTGCGGGCATTCCTCCTATCAACACCATAGGACTTCCCATAGCAATTGGTCCTCCGACATGAGGTGGAGGGGGAACTCCCGGATTAAGCATCGGGCATACATGCATATCACCAACTCTCGCAGCAGGCATACCTCCGATCAAGACCATCGGAAACCCCATTACTATGGAACCTCCATGAGCTGTCGGATCTCCTAATCTAGCTGCAGGCTTTCCCATAGTTGAGGATATAAGTTTTTGAATTCATTAATTAAAATAGTAATCGATTGAAGTTTTGCAAGATAAATAATGAATTATACAAAATATAATTGTACAGATAAGTTAGTTAAATACAATTTTTCAAGCGAGAATAGAATTTTTATTGTTATTATATTATAACTATTATTAACCCACCCCTGCACCCCTCCGAGGAGGGGACATTCCTTCTAATTGATTTGAACAGGCATGCCTTTAATTGTATTAGGTCCTGAAGATTGCACTGTCATTAAGGTACCCTTTACCTGCATATTTACACCTGCTTCAGCGGTAACATTAAGTCCTTTTAGTTTATAATCAATTGAAGCTTCAGAAGTTATATTCATACCTTTTTGACTAAAATCTGATTTTGCTTCTTCTGTTATTTTCCCTTTGGCTTGAACTTCAAAATTACTATCTGCTTCTATTTTCAAATTTTGTGATTTAATATGTATATCGCCTTTGGGAGCCAGCATATCTATATTTCCTTGTTTGGTTTCAATAACAAGCTTATTATTTTTTATATCTATAAGGAAATGGTTATCTCCTTTTTTATCCGACAATTCTATTTTTTCCTCCCCTGCTTTATCCACTATTTTAATAAAATGCTCTTCTTTACTTTGTGCAATTATATTTTCATTCTTATGATCAATCTTAATGAAATATAATTTGGTGTCTTTTTCATCTTTTCCTTTACTTTGAATTGTTATATTATCATTTTTATCATCAATTATTATTTTATGCCCATCTTTGCTTTTAATAATTATATTCTGATTTTTATCATCCATTGTAATTATGTGTTTATCTTTAGTAGTAATTTCGATCTTATCATCTTTGTCATCGAACAACATTTTATTTTTATCCGGAGTAGTGAATGAAATCTGGGTTTCTTTTGATTTGTCATCCAATATGATTTCATTCCCTGCAGCAGTTCTGATTACATTCTGCATTTTATTTTTTGAGACAACAGGTGAAGCCTGAGAAGGATTCGGAACAGTACCTAAACCGATGGGTCTATCTACATCTCCATCAACGCATGCCCATAATAATTCTGTTCCTTTATGATTAGGAAAATGTGTTCCATAACCTGAACCAGTATAATTCTGTATAAGACGCATGGGCATGGTGGCTTCGCCATTTGTTTTATCACTTATATCAAAAAGCATTTTGGCTTTATACCTGCCGTGGTCATCAATAAATGCATATTCATCACCTGTTCCAGATTCTATTTTTGCACTCATTATCCCGGATATTTTGGGAATAGGTGTTTTCCTAAAGGGACGGTAATCAATGTCAAAAGGTATTGCAGTAAATTTACATTCAAAATGCGGTGAGGGTTTTTCTTCATGAACTATTAAATCAAATAGGCCAGACTGCTTACCTTTTATAGATACACTTACAAGTATATATTCTTTATTCCAATCATCACGGAAATGATTATTTAATTTAAATCTGTAACCAGCCCTAAATAATCTGCTATCGCTTATTCCCGAAAAGATTTTACTTTCACTAATAAATTCCTGGTTCCTTATTTTTGCTAAAAATTCAGCATCTTTTTCATTCTCAAAATTATCACCGAAATCATAATATTTTCCCGGCATTTTTGAATTTATTTGACTCTCAGCCATCAATTGTTTTTCCGGGAACATATAATTATAATCTTTAAGCTGTACAGCGCCAGTGACCACTTTCTCAGTGCAGTTAATATTTACTATTGTTTCAGTATCACCAAATACATCCTTATTTTCATTATAGTCTACTTCCTCAGATGAATGAATAACCGAAAGCTTTGCATTTGCATCAGTAAAGATTACAACATCTGAACCACTACTGTGATCGAAGTAATAAAAGATTCCATAATGTTCAAGCTTTCTGTTAAGAAAATTAAAATTGGTTTCCTTATACTGAACTATATATTCTTGTTCAGGATATTGACTTTTAAGATCAATCTTAAGCGCGCTTCCTTTTAATCCACCATCGGAAAGGACTTCTTCAATTAATTTATCTATTTTCATTTTTTGGTAGACTTCGTTCTGATAAACCAGATTTAATCTCCAAAGTTTAGGGACTAAAATCAGCTTGTAAAATGCATATTCAGGTGTCCTTCCATTCTGTTCAAAATTTGAAATAATCCCATGGATTTTCTCAGGGTCTTCTTCACCACGAACAAAAGTTAGTGATGCTGGTTTATTCAAAATCTTTGAAGAATCAAGAGCAGTATCTTTTGAGACTATTTGAATCCTATATTCAAAAAGTCCGGAGATTTTTTCCTCTCCTTCAAAGGATAATACGTTTATTGACTCATCTTCGATTTCGGATAAATGAATATTATAATATGCTTGATTTGCATTTTGTTTGAACATTAGATAACCTATATAATTATCAATGAATAAGGAACAATTTACAATGAAAAGAAATTATTGATGTTAATTTCTAATCGTTAATTAAACTTATACTTGAATGAACCGTCTTTTGCTTTGGAGACAACAAGTTTAGTAGGATTTTTACCTTCAGCCATGAAGCCTAAAAGTTGAGAAGAAATTTCAGGTGCTAATTTACGGTCTACAATTGCATCAATATTTCGTGCGCCTGTTTCTGCTCTTGTACAAGATTCAACGATGTCATCAATAACTGCTTTATTAAATTCAACTTCAAGATTTTGGTTCTGCAGTAAACGTTTTTGAATTTTTCCCAGTTTTAATTCAACTATTGGTTTCATAACTTCTTTAGTTAGGGGTAGAAATATTATAGGCTTTATTCTTCCTAAAAATTCCGGTCTAAAATACTGATTCATATAAGGCCTTAATTCTTCCAACAAATCATCAGGAGAAGTCATTCCTTCGTTATACTTCTGGAACAGAACATCGGATGCGAGATTTGAAGTCATAAAAATAGTAGTATTGGAAAAATCAATGTTTCTTCTATCGGCATCCTGCAGCATACCCCTATCAAAGATTTGCATGAATAAATCAGTTACAGAGGGGTTTGCTTTTTCAATTTCATCTAAAAGTACAACACAATAAGGTCTTCTTCTAACCGGCTCACTTAATGCTCCTCCTTCACCATAACCTACTAATCCGGGGTCTGCACCTATTAGCCTTGAAGTATTATATTCACTCTGGTATTCAGTCATATTTAAAGTAACCATGAACCTTTCGTCGCCA
Organism: uncultured Ignavibacteriales bacterium; assembly: GCA_963848195.1. Classification (GTDB taxonomy): domain Bacteria; phylum Bacteroidota; class Ignavibacteria; order Ignavibacteriales; family Ignavibacteriaceae; genus CAVQBP01. The sequence goes on from CAWKCY010000012.1 coordinate 16,086, forward strand.
AATAATACCTCAGCCACAGCACGTGCGAGCTCGGTTTTTCCTACTCCGCTTGGCCCAACCAATAAAAACACACCAATAGGGCCTTCTTCTTTTTTTATTCCTATTTTAGCACCTCTTATCACATCTGCAATTTGTTTAATAGCATGGTCCTGCCCAATAACTCTCTTCTTCAAGTCACTTTCAAGCTGAAGAAGTGTAGTCATATCGTCTCTAGTCATATTTCCAACTTTAATCCCTGTCCATGCCTCAATAACTTCAGCAACTGTATTGGCTGTTACTTCGGCGAAAACCTGTGGTCCTCCATTTTGAAATGATTTCAGTTCTTCTCTCACATTTTCAATTTCTTTAATGACATCTTGATCGTCATTCTTCTTCCCGTCTGCATTAAATCTCTTTTTTCTAAGATCCATTAATTTTCTGGTAAGTTCACTTTCTTTAACCCATTTATCTTCATTGGTTTTAATATCGGATTCTAATTTAGATTTTTGATCTTTTAAGCCAGTAAGTATTTCCTGATCAATAACAAGATCCATGTCAGAATCTTGCTGCTGAGTATTTATTGCCATTTCAATAGATTTAAGGTGGCTTATCATTAACTCCAATTTTGCTGGCTTACTAGTAAGAGTCATCTTTACACGAGTAGCTGCTGTGTCAAGCAGATCCACAGCTTTGTCGGGCAATTGTCTACCGGCAATATATCTTCTTGATAATTTTACAGCAGCTTCCAATGCTTCATCGGTAATATGAATACCATGATAGGCTTCATATTTAGTTTTAATTCCTCTTAACATTAAAATCGCTTTATCATCTTCAGGTTCACCGACATGTATCGGCTGGAATCTTCTTTCAAGAGCTGCATCTTTTGCAAAGTATTTATTGTATTCAAGATAAGTAGTTGCGGCAACAGCTCTAAATGTTCCTCTTGCCAGAGCAGGTTTCAGCAGGTTAGCTGCGTCACCCCCGCCAGCAGAAGCACCGGCACCAATTAATGTATGGGCTTCATCAATAAACAGAATAGCCGGTTTAGGCGAATTTGTTATTTCAGTTATTACTGCTTTTAATCTTTTTTCAAATTCACCTCTCATTTTTGTCCCGGCCTGAAGAGCTCCCATATCCAGGGCATATATTTGATTATCTTTTAAAATATCGGGGACTTCATTATTTGCTATTTTAATTGCCAGGCCTTCCACTAAAGCTGTTTTTCCGACACCAGGCTCTCCTAATAAAATCGGATTAGATTTCTTTCTTCTTGAGAGAACTTCAATAACCTGGATAATTTCTTCATCCCTTCCTAAAATTGGATCGATTTTCCCTTCTTTTGCTTGTGCTGTTAAGTTAGCCGTATAAAGGTCAAGCACTGTAGCATCCGGAGGCATTTCGCGAGCTTCATCCTGAGAAATAACTTCAGAAGACCCGGAAGGTTCTTCAATTGAACCTTTCACAATATTATAAAATTCTGTACGCAGATCCTCCTGTTTGATTGGTGAAAGTATATCGAGCATTTTACTTGTTATAACCTGTTCGGAAGCAGAGAAAACTTCGAACAAAGCACCTGATCTTATTTTAGTTTCATGATGATGAACCGAACTTGTAATCCAGGCTTGTTCAAGTAATTCGGTTAGAAGCGGTGATAATTTCGGTCTTCCCGAATTGCCAGAATCCATCTCTGCGAGATTTTTATTTACTATTGCCTGCACATCACCGGAATCAATTGCATAATATTTTAAAATTAACGGAATATCACCCTGCCCGTCTTCAAGCAGTGCTGTTAAAAGATGATCAAAGGTTATTTCATAATGACCCCGATTTATTCCTAGACCAGTTGCAGTATCAAGATTTCGAATTAAATAATTATTTAGTTTAAGAAGCAGCGATTTTAAATCTTTGCCTTGCATTTTATTCTCCTTAAGATTTGTTAAAATTTTTTGTCGCGCAATAGGTGAAGAGTTTAAATTAGGTTGGGTTCCCAACTAACTCTTCGTATTCCAAATGAACATTAATATCTTTTTTTTCGGGTATTCCAAGCCAGAGAGTAGAACCAAGTTTTAATCTTTCATCATCCCAAGAAATCATTATGATAGTTTCAGCTTTAACTTCGAATTGGAAATCAAATTCCAGCCCATCGTTCAAATATATTTTCAACAATTCCACCAGACATTTCGAGTTCCATGTGTCAGGTAAAAAATTTAAATATTCTTCAAATGTCACAGGTCCAATTTTAATGCATATTCTACTCATATAATCGACGGTAAATTCACCGATAAAACTATTCTCACCTAATCTAAATTCATTTTGACCAATTGCCGGTATATCAGTCAGTTTGATCCAACGTGGTACAAATTCTTTTATTTCCATTTTATATTTAGGAAAGAAGAAGGAAAGAAGAATTTTTAATCCATTCTTATTTCGGACACGCTGACTAAATAATCCTGAGAACTTCAAAAGTATGAAGTCATCAATTACCGATTCTTTAGTTTTAGAAAAGAGCCCTTTACCAGTAAAAGAATTAATTCTTTCAAGAACATTATTATTTTTAGACTTATTTAAGAAAAGATGGAACCGATATTTTTTCCATGACTGATAATACAGCCAGTAAAACCTATTATTAAATAGATCATAAAAATTTTGAAGGGGGACTTTATCTTCGCCTAAAACATAAAGCTGTATAGCAACTTGTTCGTGATAGCATCGAGGCAGCGGAGAATTGATCCCATATAATCCTAAAAAGTTAAGGATAAATTCAAACTCATCATCCTTAAACTTAACAGCCCTAATATCCTTCGGCGGATATTCATAATTTTCATGAGGACGAAACTTTATTCCAGTTTGTTCAAAAAAGAAATCTTTTCTGTTTGGAAATTTTCTTTTTGTAATTTGTTCACAAATCCATACAGCCTGCCAAACATGGTAGGATGGACCGTTTAAAATCAAATCCTCAATTATACCGGGAGTATTTGTCCCATTGCCGGCTGCCATGAATAAGATCTTCCTGTTCCAATTTCGCTGATTTTTAAAAAAATAAATGAATTAAGAGTTACATACTGACATAGAAAAGCATTTAAGATCATTCCCATCATATTTACTTCCCCTTCACCATATTCAAATTCTTTAGGATCAATTTCAATATGGAATTCAATACCTCTTATTAGTCCCTGGTTTATAACTTTAGTAATAACCCTTGGCAGATTTATTTTTTTTATGCCATCAATTCTTTTTTTATTTGAGCTATTATGTTTTTTATTCCAGTTATACAGATTTAAAACGCTCTTAAATGTTTCAGTATCAGCAAGTGTATTAAAACTGAATGAGAGGTGAGATATTAAAGACCACAAATAATTTTGTCTGTCAGGGCACTCAAAAACTTCAGATGGTACAGTAATGTTTTCAGCATCAACTCCGGGTGGAAAGTTTAATGGTTCAGCAATCGAACCCACCTCTAAATAAGCGGGAGGTAAGAATCCATTTGAAAGGGTTGCTTCAATACTTAAAGTTTCTTTAGGAAATGTTTCCAATTCCATGCTTGGTCCGAATAATCTTACATAAGTTTCTGACATATCACTTTGCTGGGGTCTTCTAAAAATAGAATAAAACCTTTTATAATTATATTCGGGGCTGCTTGAATCTAGAATGTCATGGGAGGTAGTAGGTATGTAGATGTACTGCTCAGTTCTATTTTCACTAATACCATGGACCTTATCAATTGAATAAATTTCTCTGCTTTTTCTTCTATAAAGATCGGGAATAATATAATACTCGGGGAGTCTTTGTGTAACTGGAACTTCTTCTGTTGAACGGGAAAAGAGGTTTGTTATAGGAGAACAATTTATTAAAATATTGCCTGTATCTGGCCATTTTTCCTGAGTAAGTTTTTTGTCAAAATCTATTTTTATTTCGATTGTCGATGCTTCACCTGAACTTTTAAAATTGATCAAGGCCGCATATATCAAGAAAGAAAAATTTTTCCGGAAATGAAAAGTATTCCTGGAGCAGCCTAAACCCGGAAAAAGATCTGTTAGAATAAGGAAGAACTGCAAACTCTTCATCATTAATATTTAATCCGGCAGAAAGTTCCGGAGAACCGATTATGAAATTTTCAATCTTTTGGAAAGGAGATTTATCATTTATAAACTCTCTTGCAGAAACTGATACTGCATACCGGGTTAAAAAAAGATGCAGATTAAATTTTACAGAACTCGAACCATGCAAAAATATCTGAAATCGTTCCATTTGTAATGCTTTATACTCAACATTTCTATCCAGCTGTAACTTAAGAATGAGTGAAGAATAACCATAAGGAGAATCTTCAATCCGGACATTTTCCAATTTTATGGGTCTGACAATGAGATCCTGAGTAGTACGGAAGATAAAATCAGCGGCTTCTTCCTTTTCAGTAATATGACTACTTTCACTCGGACCAGCTTGTACTTTATATTTTACTTTAAACTTACCAGTCTGAGTTTGAATCTCACTACCCCTTTTAATTATTACCGGTTCAGTAAGAGCACCGGTTTTTATTTTTGCCTGCAGAATTGCACATGAAGGGAAAGGCTTTAACATATGTGGAAATAAAATTTCTAAAACGCCCCCGGCTATTTCCGGAAATTCATCATCCAGCCTTTCATGTATCCGGCCAGCAAGAAAAGCAAAACCTTCAAATAATCTTTCTACAAAAGGATCCTTTTTTTCTCTTTCACTAAGGCGCAATTTAGAACCAAGGGTGGGATATTTCTTACTGAATTCATTTCCTTCAGATTGAAGAAAATTATACTCCCTTTCAAAATATTTATCGAGGCTCATTTTACATCCTTTTGCTGAACTACTTTAGTCCAACCTGTAGTAGAAAATTCCGTTATAAGAATTTCCTTATTCGGATTATCTTTAATTTTAATGATAATTTTTAATGAAGCTCTGAGTATTTTTTGATCAAACTCAGATTCTTCAAACCTCACTTCGCCAATGCGAGGCTCATATTTAAGAATTACAGAACGCAATTCCTGTTTGAGAGATTCAACAGGATTACCCGAATCAATATATAGCTGAAGAATATCGGGCATACCGAAATCGGGCAGATGTAATACTGAACCTTTTCTTGTACCTAGAATCATTCGCAAATTTTCAATAATGCTTAAACTTAATTTTTGATCTTCAGAGAAATTATCAAACTGTGCTATATCAGTTTCATCGGGATTTGAATTTTCCGATACAAACTGACCAACGAGAAGATTATATAAACTTAGGCTGCTCATGATTGCAAGCTATTAGATAATAGTTAAGGGTAAAAAGTTAATTGTGTGCTTATTTCAAGATCTTTAGCCGCAACTTACCTTTTGAATGAAACTGAACCTTTATTAGGTATCATTATTCACTGATAAAGGTAAGTTACGCTAAAGATTTCACAGGTAAATTTATCTCTGAAAATATTTAATCATATTTTTTAATTATGTATGAGACGCGGTTGCAAAGAAAGGTTCATCATGATGCATTGTACTTGCAGTTAGATGTTCCCAATCATATTGTTCGGCAGCCATATTTATCTGTTCAAGATGTCCTGATTGATCACTTGTTTCGTCAAATGAAGAGGGCATGAAATTTGTGACCGAAGCAATCCTCGCATTAGTTAAAGTAAACTTGAAATATGGAGTTTCAGACCCAGTTGCTTCAGCGATCTCATACAGGGTGACTTCAACTTTCTGAAGAGTTTGACCTTCACAAAGGGCTTTCCAAAGAAGCGGTGTAATCTTATCAATTGATTTCACAACTTCAAATTGTTCATATGTTCTGCTACCGGAAGGCAATGAGGAACCCTTCTGCATCGGCATAGTACATTTTTGAGTAAATGAAAAAATTGTACTACTCTTATTCTCTCTTGGCCCTTCCATTTCATGTCCCCCATCATCGTAGAATATAACTTCACCTTTGACTGCCATATAAACCTCCTGAATTATTGTTGGTTATTGTTTATTGATTTGTATTAATTAAGAGAACGCTAATCTATATTATTTTTCTTCGCCGGAATGAAAAGCAATAAGTTTGAGATTTACATCCATACCGGTAATAGCAACATGGGGTCTGAACTCTGCACTAATCTGGAAAAACCCTGGTTTTTCTGCAATTTCAGAAACATCAAGTTTATATGAGCGAAGGGGTTTTTCTGCAATGATTTTCTCAGCAGGGTTAGGCATATCCACTACTAATGTGTCGAGCCAGCTAGATAAATCTTTCTTAATATCACTTGCTCCTGCATTCTTTCCCACAAAAACCAGTTGCCTATACTTGAGATAATGAGCTATTCTTGTAACCAGCATTGTATACTGTAAGCGGGAACCGACCGAATAATTAGCAGTTGCAATAGGATCATTTTTGATTTGCTTTGGTTTGTTTGCAGAAGGGGTTTCAAAGAAGCAAGCATAATCAGTTCTGTCCCAATGTGCAAGGGGTATAAATCCTAAATCGCAAAGTTCCTGATCTTTGGCCTGGCCAACTGAAGCTTCCATAGGCACTTTAAGTTTTTTCTGTCCATTTTCTTCATATGTTGCCATGGGAAGATTTTCCACCTTACCACCTGAATCAACACCGACAATTTTAACGCCCCAGCCTGATTTTTCAAAACTCTTTACCATATTTGAAGCAAGAGCAAATGAAGCACTGCACCACAAACTTTTATCCTGCCCACCTGAATAGACTCCTTCATTATAATTGAAGTTTTTGGTTGGTTCTGATTCAGCATTATATGGAAGTCTACCCAAGAATCTAGGCAGAGTTAATCCGATATATTTAGAACGGTCATCATCACGAAAAGCTCTCCAAGATGCATATTCGGCACCTTCATTAAGCTGTTCAGGGAGAAAACGGTTATTCATAACATCAGTCATATTGTTTTCACCGAAAAAGTTGTGGCTTGCATTACCTATAAAGGGTATCTGGGCAGATTCGGACAACACCGAAAGATGCTGCAACAGAGAAATATCAGTAGGTGTTTTATCGAACTGGAAATCCGATACAATAGATGTATAGGAATGTCCGCCGACTTTATCATAAGCACCCCAGTATATATGATGCCATAATCCGGAGTCTTTTTCGTAACCTTCACCCAGGGCGGCTTCATCAAGATCATCGAATAGTTCCTGTTTCGTAACATCAAGGAGTTCAAATTTTACCGGTTTGCTGAATTCGGTATTTTGCACCAGGAACAGCAGACCGCGCCATGTAGATTCTAATTCCTGGAAATCCGAGTTATGCAGTATTTCATCCACTTGTGCACTTAAAACAGTATCAATATCAGCAATATATGAATCAACCAAAGCCCCTGTTATTTTAAATACTTGTGATTCTTTTCCTACCTTACTTATAAATTCAGCAACAGCAGTTTTTTTAGTTTCATCAAGCATTCCCAGTAATTTATCAACCGAACTCACTTCTTGTTCGGTTTCAACTGATTTTTCTTTTGCCATGTAATTAACCTCCAGTCAAATTTATAATTCTTTTTTTTTACTACTATTCTTTTTTATCCGATGAACCCTGAACACCAAGTTTAGACATGAGATCATCAATACTTCCACTGCCATCTTTAATAACGCCTTCCAGAGCTTTCTTTAAATTTGCATCCTTAAGCACGGTTAATTTTAATTCTTTAAGTCTTTCCCTGGCTTCAAGCAGTTTTTGCAGAGGTTCAACTTTTTTTACAATTTCATCGGGATGGAAATCTTTAATATCCTGGAAGTCAAGTTTAACTTCCATTTGAGCATCCGGATCATCGGATAATTTGTTCTTAACGGTTAAGTTGAGCTTCGGATTAATATCTTTAAGTGCCCTTTTATAATCCCCTTTATTATTTATAATCCTTAGTCTGCGATCTCTAATAGCCCCCAGACTTCCAGGTTCACTTTTACTAAAATTACCCGGAATAAGAAAACGATAATCAAGTTCTACACTCTCTTTCGCATCACTACTTGGAAGAATAGAGACTTTGACTCTTTGTGAAATTTTGGGTGCTGTTGGACGTGCCATTTCTACCTCTCTTTTTGTTTAAGTTTCAATAATTTAATTGCTAAAATTCCATCATATTTTGCTATTTCATGGAAAAGGCTATTTTGTTCTTTTTCCAGTTCAACAGCTAAATCTTTATCTTTTGTTTGAGATATAATTTCCTGATTGGTTAAATAAAGAGACTGCCAAACCGAGATACATAAAGCATATTCCCAACCAGCAAGATTATATTTTTCAATTATATCTTTTAATTCTAAAAGGTTGATCCTAGCCAGATCATACTCTTTTAATTTGAAGCAATAATTTGCAAGATTAAGTCTACGCAAAAATTTTCCTTTCTTCCGGTCCTCAACATTTATATCCGACTGCATTTTCAATAAATTTTTTTCAAAGTTTTCAGGAATATCTTTAATAATGATTTCATATTCTTTATTTACCTGCTCAAAATCTTCTCCTAAAATTGGCGGCAGAATACTTTTACCACCCGAACCATCAGAACTCAGAACAACTTTTACATCATTATTAAGCCAGTTTATTGTGTCAGGATCAGCAAAAGGTGTCTGTTTATCCTTAAACTTAAGTTCCGGAAGGTCAGGTATTTTTTTAAGAAGCAGAGCAAGCTGAATTTTAATATCACCGGCAGCAGCCTTATAATTTTCTCCTTTTTTTTCTAGAGAATCTATTAAATATTTCTGAGCATCAAACCAATATCTAAACGGGCTATTCTCTTTAATAAATTCATTTTCTATTCTTGCAATCAACATATCGTAGTTTCCATTACCGAACCAATCTTTAATAAGGCCCTGTATAATTTTATTTGGTGCTTCAATTAAAGTAATCCCATTATTATCAACCGGTCTTACCAGATTAGTCCACTGCATTTGCCGGGACAATCCAAATACAAAATAATTTTCAGGCACTCTCTGTTTTTTTGTCCCTTCCTCATCATATTCGAAAAAAAATGCAATGATTTTTCTTAACTGCACAACTGCATCTTTTTCTGAGGTTAGAACTACCTCTTGAGGGGCACCTACACTTTTTGAAACAGCAATTCCAGGTTTAATTACCGGAGATGCGGCAATTTCGTTTTTCTTTTCGGAGGGTTTTAGTAAAGGTTCAGCAGCTGCAACATGAGTGTTAATTACAGATTGCAAAGAATCTAATAAGGGCTTCTTATCAGAAAATAACTTTTCACACTCAATAATAATTTCATTTAATATTTTACCTGCATCTATAATATCTCCGGCATTTGTTCTATTTATATCTTCTTTTTCTAAAAGTTTAGTAACACGACCTGTGTTTATAAACTGGATGGCTTTACTTCTATATAAAGGTTCAGAGGGATATAAATTATTACCGAACTTCTTAAGTAACTGTAAAATTAAAATTAATCCTTTTTTCAGACCGCTAATGTTTTCTACACGATAAAAAGCAAAGCACAACCAGACAGCAACCTTGATATCTTTACTTTTTTCTGTCAAAATATTTTGTGAAAGTTCAACCCAGCTTTTATAATCGGGAATAGTTTTAGGTACTTCCATAGTTAGTTTAAAGTACTCTTGATCATTAGAAGCATCTATTCCAAAAGGTTTATCGCCAGGGATATCTTCTAAAAGTTCTTTAACAGCTTCAGGTATTTTTATATCATCCGGTTTAGATATATCCGACCCATTAGCTCCATTTCCTTGATGACCATGATTATCATCTAATTTTGTTTCAACCACTCCAATTTCATTTACATCAGACATAAAATAATTCTCCAAATTTAAACTTGTGTTCAACGGGATGAGATACTTAAAAATGAACCGGGCTAAATCGCTATATAGCACATCATTTTAAATATTTTATAAAAGATTTAGAATTTGCAATAATTCTGTTAGCTTCATTTCATTTTTATTTAGGAAATCTAAATCAAATGGGGTAACATGGCTGGATTTTAATTTTTTTTCTGCTGAAAGAATTCGATCGTCACTTTCATTTAACTGTATCAAATTCAAATAATTTAATGGTGTTGGTTTTGAAGGGAATATAAATAAACAGATATTATTAAAATCATTTGTCCAAAATACTGCTGGAAAAAACAAATTGCCTTTAGATACAGCAATTATGTTTAGTAGGAAGCATAGATCCAAATCAATATTATCTTTTTCTGAAAAGAAATTAAAGTTCATAGCTAAAGTACTGTTTTTTATTTCCATATTAAAAATATTGTCAATAACATTATATTTTTTAGATTCGCAATAATCAGCATAGATTCTCAGCCAAAATTTCCCTTGAGATAAATTATTTTTAAAAGTTTGAAATTGTTCGATTATTCCTCCTTCAAGAGAAGGGTTAGATAATTGACTAATTTCTTGGTTTAAATTGCTAATTACAACATTATTATTAAAATAATTAAATATTACTTCAAATGAGTTTAACTCATTACTTAAGACTAAAGGTAATAAAAAAAATGGGATCTTATTAAAAGAATCTTTATTTAGAATACTAAAGATTAGAAATGGAAATTCTCTACCGTTTCTATCATTGCTGGGAAAAATTATTCCTGAAATAAAGTTGTCTGTTCCTGTAAAAGGATAGAAGAATTTTATGGGCAAAGAATTTTTGTAGATTATTTTCCAATCGTTTTTTAATCTTTGTTTAGCTAGAATTAATCCTTCCTGGAGCCATTTATCGATAACTAAAAGTTCTCTATTTGCAGCATTATATTTTATAAAATCATTAAATGCAGGAATCTTACCAAAGTACCCGCGCCATATGTTTTGATTATTTAATTCTTTCAACAAAAAACCAGATCAATATATTTTATTTGGGAGATTAAAGGAGCTGAATAAATTTGCGGCAAAAGGGTTTTTAGAACTATTTGTATTCAGAGTATATGATACTATTATATTATAATCACCAGGTTTTTTAAATATCCAATTAAAGATATATTGAGAAGATGACCCCCCTCTTGACACAGTTGCATCATTAAATAATTTAAATAAAGCCCAATCACCTTCATATGTTTTAGTATCTGATGTACCATATCCATGAATAGAAATATTTAACCTTGCACCTGGAGTACCTTTACTGCCAGGCCATGTATAATCAGTCCAAAACGGAGCTCCCATTTTATAATAATTTTCGACTCCGTCCAAATAAAGATAAACCTGTTCTACAATTGGTTTATCACCTAATACAGGGCTTGATTCAGGCAATTGAGGTTTTAATTTAAATGTTATACCCATATCTCCGTTTTTAAATAAAATACCAGAAATCTGATCAGCATTTTTTAAAGCTTCGATAAAATCCTTTGAAATATTAACACCTTGACCTTCCCACTGGTTAATACTCCATCTCTCTTTATTTAAAAAGGGGCTTAATTCCGTATTAAAAAAAGACCAAAGAATTCCATCAGCAGGTTTAAAGAAATCCTTAAAATCCTGGATTGGAGCATCACTGCCATTATTTTTAAATGGGAAAAAATTAGCTAAGGATTTATTAAAAGTATCTGAAATTTTAGCCTTCCACTCCATATTTAGAAACTGTCCAGCATCCGTAAGAATGGACTTCCAGGTAAGTTTAATAGGATCGCTAAACAAATTTTGAAAGGCCGGTGCATTATAAGTTGCTGCCCGAATAACCTGGATTGCCGTTGGAAGTTCAATAGCTCTCTGACTTAAAACTTTCACAGCATAATCTTTAGTCAAATCCTGCCCGCCTTTTATCGATTCTAAAACGCCACTTATAGCAGCATACTGACCTATAACTGCATTTAAATCACTATTGGGACTACCGCCTTGTGAACCGCTTACAAAGGTCCTGTATTTATTTACTTCGGTAAAAGTATTACTGTTTAGATTAACAGGAGAAACAGAACCAGCAAGTTTTTGTTTAGCAGAATCCTGAGATTGAATATCGGAAATGACCTGCAATTGATCAGAAAAAACTTTTAGTATTAATATTAAAGGAGAATTTACAGGATCGCTTAATAGCCTTAAATTGTTAGCTGCCTGAGGAACAGTTTCAAAATTACTATAGTTTATACTTTGAAGAAACTGCAGCCAGGTGTTTTGATAATCAGAGATGTATAAATTCAATAAATTCTTCTTCATTTCATCACTACTAAAACTATTGCTGTTTGCAGCTCTTATATTAGCTTTGCCTAGAACCCAATCATCCTTTCCCGGATTTTGGCTCTCTTCATCTATTGAATTTTTAACATAAGACTTCCATCCATCCTGTGTAAAAATAACAGGAACTTTTAAGCCAGCATTCATCATAACCGAAAATTGTCCACCAATTGCCTGTTGAAGCGTAATATCATTAGGAAATTGCCCCATACCATTCTGCTTCATACGTGCATAAATTGTTTCTGCATTGGGTTTGTATTGAATCCTATTTCTAACAAGGTTAACCAGCAGTTTATCATTTTTTACAGGATAAACGTCTTTATCTTTTAATTGAGTCACAAAAAAGGAAATGTAATTCCTAAACAATAACTTAAGAGAATCTTTTTCAATAGATGAGGCTACGGGATATAAATTTAAATAGCGTGATTCCAATATTCCGGAAAGTTCGCCTGTCAAAAATCTGAATTGTGTTGTATCCAGCCTCTCTCTTTGATCGCCTAACAGCAAATAGGCTTTTAAATAATTATAGATATCCCCACCTGAATAATCCTGCCCATTAGCATAATTATTCAAATTTTTAGTAATATCGTTAAATACATTTTGGGTAAGGAAATTTTCCATTTTACTAAGGTATAATTTTTTCAAAGGTTCATAAGTTTCATTACTCCTATCCAGCCCAAAATGGATAAACGATTCATTGGCATTTCCATTTTTAACATTTATAATTAAAGATCTTAAACTATCAGATTTTCTGAATGATTTTAATAAATCCCCATTCCAATTGATTTCACTGAAAGTATTTGAAGTGTGCGATATTTTTTTTAGAAGAGAGGAACTGCCATTATAACCAATAAAAGTAAAAAGGCCGAAAAGAATTAATAGTAGTACAGAAAAAGAAATAGTTAATGATCTAGCAAAGGATAATTTCTTATTCACGGATGAAGTTTGACCGGCTGTATAATTCTGATCACCTATTAAAACATCATTAAGCAGATCTTTTATAAAATAAGTTTTTGTTTCAATTATATTTTCGGAAACATCCGAAGCTGTACGAGGTAGATTAAATTGTTTAGCAATCTCTCTGATTGCCAAGTCAAGGGGTATTCCTTCCTGTGTACCGCTAGTAAAATAGAATCCTCTAAAAATAGGATTGTCCTGGTATGGATTGGGCTGAAATATTTCCCCTATCAAATAACCTAATTTTTGCCCAAGAGATTTAAATTGAAATGGGAATAAAAAAACTTTGCTTCTCTGTTCCCTTTTTAAGGGGCCGCTAAGCCGGACTGTTCTAATCTCAAACAATCTGTCGGATAACTTTTTAAATTCATCATCAAAGACAAATTTTGGATTAGGGTCAAATTGCTGCTGAGAAGTAAATGTAGCTCCCCATATTTGGGCTCTTTCAGTTTCACTGAAATCGCTATAATATTCAACAAAACCACTAATCAAATCGCATTTTGTAAAGATAAAATAGACCGGAAAATTTATTCCCAAATTTTCAATTAATTCATCAATTCTTTGCCTAATATTTCTAGCATGTTCATAAAGTTTATCTTTTTCGGAATTTATAATTTCATCAATATTAATCGCAACCATTACACCGTTAATAGGTTTGCGTTTTCTATTTTTCTTAAGAGTATTTAAAAATGCATACCATTCAGGTTTATCTTCAGATTCTGTTACATATCTACCAGCGGTATCGAGAAAGATAGCTTTTGTTGAAAAGAACCAATCGCAATTTCTAGTACCTCCAACACCTCTAAAGCCTTCTTTACCAAACGGGAACTCCAGTCCAGAATTTTGAATTGCAGTGGTCTTCCCTGCTGCAGAAGGACCAATAAGCATATACCAAGGTAATGCATATAATGCTGCCTTACCTCTTTTTCCCTTTCCTAATTTTGAATTTTTAAGAGAAACAATAGCAGCTTCCAATTGTTTTTTGAATTGTTCAATCTCAGCTCTTTTTTCAGGGCTTAAACTTTGCATTTGTTCATCAGCTTGTGAGCTTATAGATTGTTCAATTTTTCCTGATTTTTGTATTGCCCTCATCCTGTTAAAGAGCAAAATAATCACCATAATAAGTAAAATAACTATTGATATACTTATTCCATAAACTAATGCGATTTTGAAAACTACTGTAAAAAGATAAAGCATAACTATTACAAGGATGAAGGTAATAGCAGCAATTGCCGTTGGTCTTTTAAGAAGATTTAGAAAATTTTCCATAATAATTACGTTTATTATTATTTATTCGTAAAGTGAGAATAAACTTAGTATGAATAAAATATTTTAACGATATGTTAAATAACTGAGTTAAACTAAAGAACTTTTTATAATGGCAATTACTTCTGATGCTTTATCAGATATAGAATTTGAAATAAAAACATATAATATAATACATATTATTATAGCACATAAAGGATATATCCAGAGAGGTATATTTCCTTTTACAGTACCAATAATGGTATCGTGAGGCTTTCCATTTGGAGAAATAGAATCAATTAATTTATACATTTCCGGATGCAGTTCCAGATTAAGATCATCGATAATCCTCCGCAAATTTTCAGGTGATTGAAGCTGGTATTTACCTTTAAATCCTAAAGTTAGACATAAGTAGTAAATTTCAAGAACGTCTTTATTAGCTGATGTTCTTTGCCTTAATTTATTTAAATAATCAAAAAATTCTTCGCCGGCGTTAAAGGTTTCAAAAAGCTTTAACTGAAGAGGTTCGGAAAGCCAGGAATCTTTCCGACTCCAAGAAGAACTAATTATTGTTTCATCTAAAAAAGCTATAAGTGCAAATTTAGATAAATGAATTTTTTCATTATCAATAGCTCCTATCCTAGCATCCCTTTCAAATTTATCAAACATTTCATTTATTCGATTTTTAAGAACTGATGGATCCCCATAATCATTTGTTGATCTTAATTGCAGTATCAGAATTAAACAATCTGAGGCAAGATCGGCAAGAGTTTTCTTTTTTTCAGTTTGTTGATTATTAGCCAATTCTTTTATCCTTTAATTAAATTAGACTTTCTACGATTATAAAATCGGTTGGATTAACAAATTTTATTAGTCCCCGGGCATTAGAAGGACGAGTTCCATTTGCAGTGATTTAAATTCAGCAGCGATGAAAAATGCAATATTATTTTTCTTTACAATTTTATCCCAGAATCTTCCTTCTTTGTTAACTTTAAAATAATGTGCTTTTTCAATAACCTGAACACCTACAGGCGGACGGGCAATATATTCAATAGAAACACCTTGAATACCAGCCTGGTGAACGGCAAATATTTCTTCATATGCAGAAATTTTTATGTTTTTTGGTAATTCGGTAATTATTTTTTTCTCCGAAATATCGCTAATCACTGAAATAAAAAATTGAGCTGAAATTTGAGCCGGGGATAATTGTCCGACAAATAAAGTATCTGCTTGCTTTCTTAAAGGAATAATTATATCCCTTCTTTCGATTGTTTTTTGAACATTCAGCATAGAATTAATTTCATTTACCATTAGATCGAAAATTTCAGATAAATGTTTATGGTCATACGAAGGGAATTCACCTGTCTTAATTCCTAAATTTGAATAAGTTGAAAGCTGGCCTGCTAAATTCAGGAACAAGATATAGAGGGTTTCCGGATGTATATTTTTAGATGAATAATGGTAATTTAATAAAGGGATGTAAGTATTAACTGTCTGGAGCATTAAAAGGATTTCTACTTGAGTTAGGGACAATTCAGGTTTATGAATGCTTGCCAGTTTTCTTAATTCTTTACTTTTAGATACTAAAGATCCTAAAATTTCACGAGTATAATTTAACAAAACTTCCGAAGCAGAAATAGAAACTGAGGGGACGATGAAATTTTTATCCATTGTGTATCTTCCATCTGCACTTCGATTGATTTGTCCAATTTTTATAGAACTAAAATCTTCAAGAGATTCTTCTCCAAATTTAAATTGAAAGTTTGGTTTAACAACCCCTACGGTTCGCATATTTGATCCGGTATTATAATCCAGGATATCCATATTTTGAAGTATATAACGAGAATTATTTGAATTTACAATTTCATTCATTTGACAATTATTACCCGAAATATTTTCAACAGGGATAGATAAAAATACATCAAGTTTTTCTGCGGTTGCCGAAAATAAATCTTCAAAGGACCCTGCTTTTAGGGAAAGGGATCATTGCCAGGCATATCAAAAAGTAATCCATCCGGCATAATACCGGCACATTTACATAAGGTTAAATGCTCCGCCAGAAAGAGCAGCCAGATCGATTTGGAGTTCTGCTAAACCCCAGTAATTTGAATTTAATATTTTAAATTTTGGAATTTATATAATATTGATTATATCTATCAATTTGCTGGAAATGATGGGGATTTAATTTCATACCCTCGTACCAGACAACTTTTTGTAATTTCATTAAAAATTCATTCTCCGTTGTATTGGATTAAGAAATAATAGATTAGAAGATAAGAATGCAGGTTCTATATTAATCGGCATTTTCAACCGATAAATAATTCTGATGAACGAGTATTTTCAGAGAAGTAATTTCCTGATTGACAGCAATAACTTGATGCCATCCATCTTTAGCCGGTGAATGAAAATCTCCAACAACACCAATATAATTTGCACCGCTTTTTAATGATAATCTTTAATTTGAAAAGCCTGATCAGGAACCAATGTAATTTCAAATTTAGAATCAGGAATTAGATCATCGGACAAAGTTGCTTCAGGATTTCTTAATAAAGATTCAAAACTTGCATGACTAAATTTATCTGCATTTTTTAATTGATAGATTCTTATAACAATAGCATTGCTCCTATTGCAATCCCCATCACATTTCAAATTAATTTTAAAGCTTGACTACCTGCCTCCGCATCCAGATAAAATAATAAGTAATCATAATAAAAAATTATCAGAAAAAATTTATTCATTTTAATTTCGTTCATATTAATTCCCCATTTTAAATAGTTTATAGTCGAATTTTAAATAAATTCTATCACGATAACCAAGCATTGACATTTTGTCCAATTTACATCATTTAAACTTCGCATTATATATCCTTTTTTGATATCCTCTAAGAAAAGAAGGTCTAAAAAATTTTTTCTCTATATAATAGGGATCGGAAATATATTTATGATAATTTTCTTTAATTAAATCGAGGACTTTTGATTTTCTTAGAAAACGACAAGATTTTAGCCGGATTTTTTTTACTTTGAAGACCTTTTTCAATAACATGCAGGATCTAAACTTTGAAGCAGCATCTTGCTTCCCTCCGTAACTGACAGGTTATATCCTTCGAGTAAACCAATCTGATGTCCTAACAATTTTTGAGCTTCATCCTTTAGCATATCCAATCTTTTTTTCTCCTCCTCAGTTGAAATAGCTGGGTTAAATAGAAATTCTTTAATCTCAGCTAAAGAACCGGTAGGAAGTGAATAATATTTTGTAACACCAAAAAATTCCTGCCGGAATTGCAGAAATCCTTCAATTAATTTTGTGAATACATCAAGGAAGACATCAATTGAATTTGAAAAGTGAATATTGAAAGAATATTCTTGTGCCAAGGGTTTTTCATCATAACTTTTATTTTGAGGTGAGATTACTTTCGATTGTTCTACCCTGGCAAATTTTTCATTTATATGTTTCTCCTCCAGATTATTATCTTTATATAATTCTTTGTCCAGGAAATTTTCAGCAAAACATTCAGCCATAATTTTATTAGATTCACTCTTTTCTAAAATTAAAAAGTTTTGAAGAATGGAGAGACGAAGCATTTTCTCTTTAGCCGGATAATTCTCTAAAGAATATTTCGAAGATATTATTTGAAGATTATTAATAATATTTGAAATTTCTTCTGCAAAAGGGTTTGAAAATATCATGGTCTTTTGATCATCTTCTTCTATTAATCTTTCCTCTCTTACAACCTCTATTTCTAATTCATAATCGCCAATTCTTATTTTATCATTTGTCTGCAGAGCATGTTCTTCATCAGGCAGAATTTTTTCTCCATTTAAATATGTAAAATTAGCAGATTCAAGATCAATCAACTGAAGAATACCTTCAGTATTAATAATTTTAGCATGTTTTCGAGATATAACTTTCAAAGGATCAGGCAGGACCACCTGATTGCTGCTATCTCTGCCTAAAAACAAGGGAAACCTATTAAATTCCAGATGTTGTGAGAAAAAAGAATCTGATTGTTTTGTTATTGAAAAATTCAAAGTCATTTTGATAAATTATTTATTTTATAAAAATAGGTACGGCTTCGCCAACATCACCCACATTTAAAGGTATTATTTATTGAATATTATTTATACACAAGGGAATTGGTACGAACAATTAACTAATTAGACAGATTAAATATTTTGAAATAGAAAAAAGAATATAAACTATCAATTACAATTTTTTTATTATTATCATTCTGGCAAAACCTTTTAATAAAAATCATTTAGAAATAAATATGAAATTATTTAAAGTTTCTAAAATATTTCTACCAGATTTGTAACAATTTTATTAAATGATGTATCATCTTTAAAATATAATCCAGAAAATTGCTCTAAAGCAATCATACGACAAAATTGTAATAATCATTATTATATCTAGAAACAGCTAAGAAAATGATTTCACACATTTCTAGATTCGTTGTATTTATAAACCTATTAAGAAAAGTTTAAGGGAAGTATTTATTCCATAACGATAGAACAGTTTGTTTTCAATATATTCGGGAACTAAAACAATTAAAAAGTTAGATAAACAGTTTAAGATTGTCAAGTGATTTTTGAAAAAACTAAATTTATTTTATCATTATCATCTTTTTCTGCAAACTGAAATTTGCGGATTCAAGACTTTCTATATAAATACCACTCGCTAACTCACTTCCTGAAAATACAACTTCATGTGTTCCAGACTCCAAAATTTGGTTATTTATTAATGTTCTGACTATCTGACCTAAGATATTGTAAATTTTTAGAGTTACACTTCCCCGTTTTGCTATTGAGAATCTAATTACCGTACTTGGATTAAATGGGTTTGGATAATTTTGGAATAATTGATAGCCCGGTAAATCTAATCCTTGTTTTATTTTGTCGATGATATTCATTAGTGCCAATAAAAAGTTTAAAATTGTTATACTGATGTGCTAAATTCAATTTTAAGTTATTCTCAGACTGTAAATTGTAAAGATTTTTGAGTCTTTCATCAAATAAATAAATATTATAATTCTTAAAATTTTGAATTCCATTGATTCCAACATTTAGTTGTTCGTTTGGAATTGTTTTGATTTCCAAATCAAAGGATTCCCCATCTTTTATTTCCGGCCGTTGTTCAATGAATAAATATTTTTCTCTTGCAGGTAATTCATTTCTAATCAGATTTAATTCTTTCATTTTGGAAATCAGCCGGAGGAGCAAAATAATCATAGGCATCTATACCTTCTTTTGACAGGCTATCTATCCCTATAAAAACCCTAGATGTTTGAAACTGATTACTCCCAGATATAAATATCTCAAGAAAATTTTTGATGTCTATAATAGAAGAATTTACTTTAGCTATTTTACCTGCAGATTGATGTGCTTCATAATGGAATTTTAATGAAGTTAAATTCCCTGAATTATTAAAATAATATCCTGTATACGATGCCATCAAAGATGGGTTATCCCAATCGCTGCCGCTCCAATAGTAAAGTACAGAACTTGTGGGCAAACCGTTAAGAGTTTGAACATTTTGCCATGTAATATTTTTCTCAAAAGGATTTGAAATCAAATTCCAACCGGAATGAAGGGGAATTGAATAAGTGTTATCGTCCTTGTTTAATTGAACGGGGGTAATTTGCTGATTTATATTTAAGGATTTACTACTAAGAATCCAGTATGCTTTTCCCGGAGTAAATTTAAAATTACTGTTTGTTACCAAATAATTCTGAGCACTCCCATTATCATCATATACATTCCAATCATATTGATAATCTCCTTGTGCAACAGAAGAAACTGCAATATTGCTGTTGCCGGGAATTCCAATAATTTTATAGTTATTAATATTATTCACATTTCCAAAACTTACCGACTGATTTACAGATAAAATTGATGGATAAACAAACCCATTCCCGTTAATTGAGATTAAACCAGGGCTTCCCGGTAGATTATAATAAATTTTTAATATTCCATTATAAGCTGTTGAATCTTGCGGTTTAAAAGTAACGGAAATACTTTGACTGGAATCCGGTTTTAAGTTAAAGTTGGTTGGAAAAACTGTAAAGATGCTATTATTGATTCTTATACTATCAACTTTTAAATCCGCATTCCCGGTGTTTTTTATATTAAAATTTAAGGTGGTGCTATTGCCTTTGACAACATCACCGAAAGATAAAGATGAAGAAGAAATATTTATAATTGGTTTGGGAGCTTGTATACCTCTACCGCTTAAACTAATGGTATTTAAATTTCCAGAAGCATTATGATAAATGCTAAGAGTTCCATTATAATCAATTAAATCTTTTGGGACGAAAGTAATTGCAACATTCCGGTTCGAATCCGGCTTTACAATAAGACTATTAAAACTTATAATAAAAACAGTGCTGCTACTTTTTATACTATCCACTTTTAGATCAGCTTTACCAGTATTTTTTATATTTAATTGCATTGTTCTGTTGCTGTCTTTTACGACATCCCCAAACGAAAGTGAAGTTGAGGATAAATTAATAATTGCTTTAGCAGGTGATACACCTTTGCCAGTTAAGTTAATTGTACCCGGACTGCCTAAAGTATTATTGTAAATACTTAAAATACTATTGTAAACTATGGAATCTTTTGGTGAAAAAGTTACCGTAACATCCTGATTGGAATCCGGTTTAATTATAAAATTTTGAATGTTTGCAATAAAAATATTATTGCTGGATTTTATACTGTCAATTAATAAGTCTGCGGTACCAGTATTACTTATATTAAATGTTTTAATGGAACTATTATTTATTGTTACTTCGCCAAAATTCAAAGTTTCTTTTGATAAAGAAATTATTGGTATATTTTGTAATGTACCTTTGCCAGTTAAATTTATTATAGCCGGATTACCTGAAGCATTATGAAATATATTTAGAACTGCATTATAAGTGATTGAGTCTTTAGGAGCGAACGTAACTTTTACTTCCTGACTATCTCCAGGTGCAACATTAAACTTAGCAGAATCAATTGAAAAAGCACTATTATTAATGGACATACTATCAACTAATAAAGTTGCCGTACCTTTATTTTTAACAAGAAAAAGTTTCTGCAGCTTTTTATTTATTGTAACTATACCGAAATCAATTTTTGATTCAGATAAATTAATTATTGCGATTGCTTTGGATGTTCCTTTTCCGGATAAGTTTATAATGCCCGGGCTACCAGATGCATTATGAAATACACTAAGCTTTCCATTGAAAACCGATGTATCTGTCGGAGTGAATGTCACTTTCACTTCCTGACTATCCCCAGAAGCAACATTAAATTTTGATGGATTAACGGAAAATATAGTCTTATTATTGTTAGTTATACTATCAATTACCAATTCAGCGGTTCCCGTATTTTTGACGAAGAAATTCTTCTGTAAATTATTATTAATGATAACAGAGCCGAAATTAATAAAGGTAGTTGATAAGGCAATAACAGCCATTGCTTTGGAAGTTCCCCTTCCTGTTAAATTTATAATACTTGGACTTCCGGATGCGTTATGATATATATTTAAACTTCCATTAAATACTGTTGTATCATCCGGTGTAAAAGTCAATTTTACTTCCTGGCTATCTCCGGGGGTTAAGGTAAGATTTTTTTTATCAATACTATAGGCAGGGTTATTAGTTATAATACTGTCAACTTTCAAGGAAGCAGTTCCCGTATTTTTAATAAATATACTTTTCTGAGCAGTATTACCAACGGTGATGGTTCCAAAATCTACAGTCGTTGAAGACAAACTAATTTGAGGTGAAGTTTTTACAACTCCGTTTCCGCTAAGAAGCAGAGTATCAGGATTACCCGCGGCATTATGATAAATTATCAATTTTTCATTATAAGTTTGCGCTTGAGTTGGAGTAAAAGTAATATCAACTTTCTGGCTATCCCCTGAAGTTAGAGAAAAGATGTTCTGATTAATTATAAATGCATTATTTTCACTAACTATACTATCTATGTTCAGATTTGAACTTCCCGAATTTTTAATAAAAAAAGATTTTGTTGAACTACTATCAATAAAAACATCTCCAAACTGAATTGACGCCGATGAAATCTGAAATACAGGATATAATGTATTATATCTTAAAAGTGCAAAGTCAGAGCTAAATCCATTATCTGAAGAACCGGCGGCAATTATTTTTCCGTCAGATTGGAGTGCTATTGCAGAGCCAAGATCATTTGAATTGTTAAAATCAACAGATGCGATACCATTAGAACCAAAGGTTTTATCAAGAGAACCATTATTATTATATCTTACAATTACGAAATCGGTATTTTTCCCATTATACAGATTCCAGGTGACATCTATTCTTCCATCCGGTTGGAGTACTGCAGAATTTGAATAACCATAAGCAGTGCCCAGATCAGTAATAACTTTGCCATCAGTACCGAAGGAATTATCAATGGAACCATTTGAATTATATCTTACTAATGAGAGGTTATAATTTCCTCCCATGATAGAAGAATAACCAACAAGAATAATTTTATTATCCGGCTGGATTAAAATAGAACTCTCGAAATCTTCGGAATTTTGAATTTCGGTTTTAACTTTTCCATTTGAGCCAAAGGCATCATCAATAGTTCCATCGGAATTAAATCTAACCATAGCAAAATCATAATTTATACCGTTAGAAGAGGAACCAGCGACAACAATTTTACCATCTTTTTGAACAATTACAGAACTGCCTATATCATCAGAATTTCCAAAATCCGCAGTAGCTTTTCCTCCTGTAGCGAAGGTATTATCAGGTGAACCGTCTGTATTATATCTTGCCACGGCAAAATCAATCCCTGAGGAACCGGCGACAATTATTCTTCCATCGGATTGAATAGCAACTGCATTTCCATAATCATTAGGACTACCGAAATCGGTTATCGAAATTCCTCCCTGTCCAAATGTATTATCTGACTGACCGGTTGTATCGTATCTGAGAACTAAGAAATCAGAATTAGCTCCGCTATTATATGAACCGGCAACAACTATTTTACCGTTTGATTGGATAGCCACAGAATTTCCATTTGTTCCGGTACCCAAATTTGTATTTACTTTCCCTCTATCTCCAAAGGTATTATCAAGACTTCCATCATTATTATACCTAGTAACTGCCACGTCATAACTTGCGCCATTATTTGCAGAGCCTGCAAGAACTATTTTACCGTTTTTTTGAATGACCAGGGAATTACCTGTATCATATGAATTACCAAGATCTGTTTTAACGATACCATTGGTTCCAAAAGAATTGTCAATGGTACCATCTGTGTTGTACCTGACAGCAGCAAAGTCAGTATATAAACCATTTGTATAACCGGGGACAACTATTTTACCATCGGATTGTATTGCAGATGAACCAGCATTATCGTCAGAATTATTAAAATCACTAACCACTTTTCCAGCTGTTCCAAAGTTATCATCTAAAGTTCCATTTGAATTATATCTAACAACAGCGAAGTCATGATTTGAACCATTATAAGTAGTACCTGAAATAATTAACTTTCCATCAGTTTGCAATAATATTGAATTTCCATTATCCTCAGAGTTATTTATATCAGTTTTCACTTTCCCAAAAGAACCGAAAGAATTATTCAAAGAGCCATCGGAATTGTATTCAACCATGGCAAAATCATTATTAATACCGTTAAATGAAGAACCCGCCACACACAATTTACCATCCGTCAGCTCAATAATTGAATTTGCCGCGTCATTGGAATTTCCGAAATCTGTTATGACTGTTCCGACTGAATTAAATGTATTGTCTGAAGAACCATCAGGATTAAACCTTGCGACTATAAAATCATTATTACCGTTGTTATTAAACAAACTGCCGGCAGCTATTATTTTTTGATCTGTTTCAATTTTAACAGAATATATTTCGCTGTAATTACCTAAATCGATTATTACAGAGCCAGTTCCATTAAAAGTATTATCTAAAGTTCCGTTAGTATTAAAACGAACCAGAGTTATATTAAAATGAAAATTACTATATGCATATCCACCTAAAACTATTTTTTGATCTGATTGAATTGCTACACTGCTAACACCAACTCCAGCGCTAAGGAAACTTAAAGTTGCCTTACCTGCAGTTCCAAATGTACTATCAATAATGCCATTAGATTTATACCTGACAGCAGCCATGGTAGTGTTATCGGTGTTTCCGGCAATGATTATCTTACCATCATTTTGAATAGCCACAGAAGTTGCTATATCTTGAGATTTCATAAAATCGGTTGTAACTTTCCCTCCGAAGCCGAAAGAATCGTCAAGAGTTCCATCAGTATTATATCTTACCATTGCAAAATTAGCATCCGAACTAGGCCCATCATAGGAAAAGCCTACCACAATAATTTTTCCATCTTGCTGAATAACACTCGAAGTTCCATAATCATCGGTATTAAAAATGTTAGTTATTACTTTTCCGCCGGATCCAAATGAATTATCAAGTTCGCCCTGAGCAAAACAAATATATTGAATAAATATAAATGTGACAGCAATTTTTACAAGAAACATAAAAGACTCCTATTAAAGCCCAGCTTAAAACTTTTCAATAAACTAATGTTAAAAAAAGAGATGATTATAATTTTAACTATAAATTCACTTTATACTTACTATAGGATAAATAAACCTCAAGTACTATATAAATCCAGATTTTATAAAAATATAAATTAATTACCAGCCGGTCTTGGAGGAGGTGTTCCAATTTTAGTTCTAGTTGTTTGTGCCGGTGAAGCTGCAGAAGAACCCTTCAGCAGCAAAGCTGCTGCTCCTCCTAATAAAAGAGCTCCACCTCCTGCGTACATATACCATGATATTCCTCCGGATTTAACGGCGGAGATATCAATTTCATAATTTTGCAGCCCGGAGTTAATTCCGGTTTCATTTTTAAATGACCATATAATTGTTTTATTTTCACCAGGAGTGACATCCTTCAAATCACCTGTTACATTCTTTAGATTCACGGAATTTTTTGAGTTTTTGTCAATTAATGTTAAATCAATATTATAAGAGTCATTAGTTCCGGATTGTAAATCGTAAATGATTTTAATTTGATCTCCTTTCATCTGTTGTCGAATGCGGGAAATCATATTGTTAGTAGTATAAATTGAGGGAAGCATTGAAAGGTCCTGCTCCATTTCAACACTAACAACTGTTGCTTTATCTGCTGCCACCTCTATACTTTTAATATTTTTTTGAAATCCATCAGCAAATGAAATAAGAGAATATTTACCTGCTTTAATTTTTTGTTTTTCATTTCCCGACCATTCTTTAACCAGAAGAGTATCTTTATAGAGTTTAAAATTTGCATTAGCGGGTTTTGAATTAACCTGCAACTCTCCAGAGGCTACATTGTATATTGGTTCAGTATTTTCAATCAGTAGTTTTTTTATATCTTGTATTGGGGTAGAATTTACGGAAGAAAAGAGTTCTTTACTGTATATCTTTTGAAAATTCTTTGTTGAATAAATTGTTAAGTTATATGTATCGCCTGAGTCGGAAAGATTAACCCAATGTAATAAATATTCCACGCCTAATATTTCATTCAGGGATTTAAGGAAATCCTTATTGTCAGGGTCAAGATCATTTCCCAAGCTTGCTTTATTTTCTATCAAAACATCGGTTGGATAGATTAAATATTTATTTTTAATAACATTATCATCTATTAAACCGTCATATAACTTATGTTTTGCTCCCACTAATTCAAGGATGCAAATTTTTATAGGTTCATTTCCATCTAAAAGTTTTGAAGGCAACTGTTTATAACTTACTTCATAAACTTGAGCATTTGCAGGCAAAGCACAAATAAAGAGGACTGAAATAAACAAAAGCAGGTTTCTTTGGGAATATTTTTTAGTCATTGGTTTATATCACTTCCCGATTATTAAATTTACTTTTGTACCGCTTTTAGTTTTTGTACCGGGTATAGGAATTTGATTTATGATTTTCCCCTTATTCTGTTCTGAAGATATAATTCCCAATACATTACCACTCTGAAGATCATTTTGAAGGAGCAGAGCATCTGCTTCTTTGGGAGTAAGCCCTATCAAATTTGGAATTTTAATTTCGCTTGTTTCTTGAACTTTTTGACTGCATTTTGCCAACATATCGTTTAGGTAATTATCTTCACCGAAATAATTTTTAATCCTGTTAAAATCATTAAATGCAGGCTTATATTTTCCAGCTCTGAATTCTTCTTCAGCCAGATTGATTAAGTTATTTTTAATTTTGGGCAATAATGAAGCAGCAACTGAATTGTTTGGATCTAAATTTTTTATATTATCACAAATATTAAAGGCCTGAAATGGATCCTTATTCAGCTTATCAGCCGCTTCTATTTCCAATTTCTTAAGCTTAATCCGGTTATCCAGAGTAGTTGAGAATAAAGAATTAGAAGGGAAATATTGTTTAACCGTTACCAGCAAATTCTCTGCCTCATCGAGATTATTTCCGTTTATCAACTGCTTAATACTATCAGCAATATTCGAAGAAATTTTATCCAATTGAGTTTCAGCGTGTTTATTTCCCGGATTAATTTTTAAGGTTTCATTAAAGATTTCAACTGCATTCCTATTAGGAGGCATAATAATTTTGTTACTTCCAATGAGCTGGTCTCCTTCTTCCAAAAGTAATTCCACCCTCTTTTTTTCTATATCATTGAGTGAATTCCAATTACTGTTATTATTTATGTTCTTATTAAAAGGGAAGAAACCTTGAGAATATAGGAAATAACCTATTACAGAAAAAAGAACAGCCACAGATAAAGTCATAAAAGAATAACTTTTAAGATACCGCAAAGGGTGATACTTTCTATTTAATCTTTCAAAGTCAGCTTGTGAAATTTTAATGGTTTCATCATCGGGTGCTATTTGAAAATTACCGGTTTGTTCTTTTCTTGATTTTAATGCACTGCTAAATTCATTACCGTTTTTAAACCTCAATTTTTTATTTTTAGCTAAAACTTTTTTAATTATACTTTCAATCCATTTAGGTGCATCAACAACTATCTTATTTATGGGTTCAAGATCATTATTTATAATTTTGTATATAGTTGAAATTGGAGTATCTCCTCTGAAGGGTAAAATACCGGTAATACATTCATAGAGAGCAATACCAAGGCTATATAGATCACTTTGTGCATCAACCTCACCACCGATAGCTTGTTCGGGGCTCATATAATCGGGGGTTCCAATGACCATCCCGCTCTGAGTTAATTTTGTAGTACTGGCGGCATGTGCAATTCCGAAATCTGTTAAAACCGGTCTACCATTTGAGGTCATAATAATATTACTGCTCTTGATATCTCTATGAATAATTCCTTTAGAATGTGCATAATTTAATGCTTCAGCTATGGGAGCAATAATATTGATAGAATCCTCTATGCTTAGCCTGCCTCTTTCCTGAATAATATTGTGTAAATCAACGCCATCTAAGAATTCCATAGCAATATAGTGGATACCATTTTCGGAACCTTCATCATATATAGTAACGATATTATGATGGCTTAAAGAAGCAGAAAGCTGAGCTTCCCTATGAAATCTCTCCAGGAATTCTTTGTAGTGAATTAAATTTTTATGTATTACTTTTAATGCAATATGGCGGTTTAAATTCCTTTGTATACCCTTATAAACAGTAGCCATACCACCCCTGCCGATCTCTTCGATAATTTCAAATCTGCCGGAAAGTGCCAATTTAACTTCGGCTTCAGAAGTAATTTCGCCTAATGGTGCACCTGTACCTGTAAGTAAACTTCCGCAATGTTTACATTTAATTGCATTTGCTTTTATAATTTCATCGCAAAAGGGACAATGCTTTGTTTCTTCCATAAGGACATAATTCCAAATGTATACGAACAAAATAGGAAAGATGATTAATTAGCCAATTCAATAAATAACTAATAATCGTATATCTAATTTTAATAAATATTTAGACTATGAAGGTTAGAAAATCTAAAAGTACGGAAATGTTAAATCCATAAAATCAACTTAATTAAGTTGTAATATTTTTTTAACCTAAATTTATTGAGTGAAGTTAATCTTAAAAAAATTAAAGAGCAAGAAGATGTATTAGAATTAATGAAATATATGTATTGTGCATCAAAGTAATTACTAAACTGCTAATTATAAGTCCTTATGGCTGCCTTATTTAGATAATCAATTAACCAGGTTCTGTGAGGAAATTTTAACATGTATAATTTTATTTCTAAATCCGGCAGTAATCTTAATCCATTCAGCCTTTGAATTTTGAAGAACTGCATTGCTAACAGAAAGAGATGATATCCGTTATTCATATAACATATAAAGTATGAAAATCGATTCTGAAGGGCTTTTTATGCAATAATCAGTATAGATGTATACTCTTTGAAAAAAGGATGCTTAGAACTTAAAAAACGGTCAAAAACCTACGCTATTTCGTAGGGTTTTTGTGGGACCGCGATGTGAAATGTTATACAATTTTTAATCAGTATAATTGGGTTAAGAAAAGGAATTTTCCAAAGGGTTGACAGGCCCAAAAGTCCGGAGTTAATGTTTTTGGTGTACGTGTAATCACTGGACTGGATAGAGGCTGTATGAAAATATATAAAAAGCATTGGGAGAGGGCTTAATTTTCCTCTTAAACCAATGGATAAATCCATTGGTTAATGATATTCAGATGGGCTCTGGAAAGTGCGGTGTTAACCTTTGGATAAACTTAACCGTTGGATAAATCCAACGGCAATTGCAAAATGATTCTA
>CAWKCY010000013.1:0-33725 GCA_963848195.1 uncultured Ignavibacteriales bacterium
CCTTATTAAAAGAAATGTTGAGGGCAAGAAATAAAGCCGGTTTAAGTCAAGCTCAAATAGCTAAAATAATGGGAACTAAGTCACCTGCAATTACAAGATTAGAGTCATCTTTAGGTAGTGGTAAACATTCACCCTCACTTGCCACAATCAAAAAATATTTGGAAGCAGTAAACTGCCGCCTTGAAATAAAAATAATTCATAATTAATTGTAAAGTGAAGTTAGGCGAAATAATATTTTTTTAAATTTTGATTGAAGAGAATTTATTTATATGCTCTTCTCTACCAATTCGGCAATTTCTACACCAACCCCTTCTTATGGCATGAATCAAACTCCGCCTGTATTGTCACATGGTTAATTTCAAATTTCTTATTCAAAATATCCTTTATTTTTCCCTGGATGACTTCAATTTCTTTTATCGGTAAAATTTTCAATCAGATCTATGTGCCCTTCAAAGAAAATATTTTTCTCATCAAGCTGCCAGACATGAACGTGATGCAGGTCGCTTACTTCTTTTATCTCTTCCAGATTCGATTTAATATCCATTAGATCAATATTTGCCGGAGTAGACTGCATTAAAATATTATAAGCTTCTTTTATAATGGAATAACCTTCCTTAATAACATATATTCCGATTATTACAGTCAATAAAGGATCGATCCAGTAAATGCGATAGAAATAGATGAGTATTCCGCCTATAACCACTGCTATCGAGGATAAAGTATCTGCCAGAAGATGAAGATATGCCGATTTTATATTTAAATTATCTCTTGTCTCATTCTTTAAAAGAAAGACCGATGCGGCATTGGCTAACAATCCTATAACCGCAACAATCAGCATAATCATGCCGTGAACCGGTGAAGGATTTAGAAATCTCTCATAAGCTTCCTTGAAAAGATATAAGGATACAAGAATAATTACCGATGCATTAAACAACGCAATTATGATTTGTATTCTTCTATAACCAAATGTCCTTTTGAGTGTATGAGCCTTTTTACTTATTCTAAGAGCTATGTAACTTAAAATAATGGCAACTGTATCGCTCAAATTGTGCAGTGAGTCAGAAATTAAGGCTAAACTATTTGCTATTAAACCGCCGATAACCTCAGCAATAGTAATGATAAGGTTTAGGGTTATTACAAATATTAACTTATTGGTGTTGCTGCTTTGTTTAAAAGTTAAATGATCGTGATTATGTTTATGGTTATCAGTCATAATTATTTTTCTAAATTCACTATTATTCTTCCAGTATTTCTTCCTTCTATCATTAAACGGATCTTTTGTTCCAGATCTCTTAATGATACTTCTTCATACATATAATTTAAAGTATTTATTTTCCAATCTCCAGAAAGTTTCTTCCATATCTCTGTCCTGTAATCCATTGGACATTCTGCTGAATCAATTCCAACTAAATTAACACCCCGTAATATAAAAGGGTAAACAGTTGAATAAAATTGAAAAGACTGCGTTAAACCGCAGGCTGCAACAACACCGCCCCATTTTGTAGATTTGATCGCTGTTGCCAGAATATTCCCCCCTACAGAATCAATCACACCTCCCCATCTCCCTCTTAATAATGCTTTGTTACTTTTATCATCAATTTCACTCTTATTTCTATCTATCACCTGATTTGCACCAAGACTTATCAAAAATTCGGATTTATCGGTCTTTCCTGTGGCAGCTACTATATTGCTATATCCTGCTCTGGAAAGTATTTTTATTGCAAGTGAGCCAAGACTACCGGTAGCACCGGTAACCAAAATTTCTTCTTCAAGAGATTTTAATCCGTATGTCTGCAATTTACTTATTGCTAAAGCCGCAGTAAATCCCGCTGTACCCAATATCATGCTCTCTTTTAATGATAAATTGGCAGGCTTTTTAACAATCCAACCCTCAGGAACCTTAATAAATTCGGCAAATCCTCCAGGTGTATTCATCCCGAGATCATAACCTGTTACTATTACTTTCTCCCCTACTGAAAATCTTTCTGATTTTGAGGAAACAACTATTCCTGCAGCATCAATTCCCGGAATATGCGGGTACTTTTTCGTTATCCCTTTGTTCCCCGTTGCAGATAATGCATCTTTATAATTTAAAGAAGAGTATTTTACATTAATAAGAACATCATTATCCGTTAAATTTTCTAATTTTTCACTTTTTATCTCCGGATAGAATTTTCCCTCCGCTTCTTTTACAATATATGCCTTAAATTCCGTTTTTGTCATAAATCCATATCTCTCTATTTTTTGTAATTAATTTAAGTTACGCTGACTTAAAGATGACATCTTTAAAATGTAAAATCATTTAAATATTTTATTAAAATATAAGCTCAGATTAGCCTTATTTTGAAAAAAATAAAGATGTCATCTTTTCACTGCTTATTTTTGCGTAAGATGAGTAATTAAGTAAAATTTACAAGTAATTCTTTCGCAAGTTACTTTGCTAACATTTCTAATCCGTATTTAATAACTCTGTCAGCTAATTTCAGTTTTTTAATACTAATATAGCTGTCCAAAATAATTAAAAAATCAAAAATAAATTTAGAATTCAATGGATTTTCAATTAATTAGATTATTTTCAAAATTAGAACCATATGTCGGGGTTGTCCAAAAAGTACTTTTTCCTATCATTCGGAAGGATCCAGATAAAATATAAAATGGGAATGAAGAATTTTCAATATTTATTTCACCCCTTCGGGGTTTTGAATATTCCTAATACTTTATATTTTCTACAATAATATCACACCTTCGGTGTTAAAATAAGGCATTAAATTTGATATAATTCATTGAGTGTTATTAAAAAGGGATCATAAAAATGAATAAAACCTATTTATAACACGGCAAATTTATAACAATTTAGGTTTTTTAATAAAGATTTTATTTGATAGGAGGAAAAATGGATCTGGGAAAGATTGCTTTTCTGGAAACTTTGACGCTTGACGATGATTCAGGCATAATGGGTGCTATTTTAGTCACTGATTCTGAAACTAAACCGCTCGAATTCAGGGTAACTGCACCTATAAAAACAACTAACTTTCAAAAAACTCTATATGGCGATGTTTTGCTTGAACATATTCTGGTTGAGTTGATTTCCGTTCCTCTTATAAATGCAATTAATGAAGAAATAGATCTAATTCTAGTTAAAGATAGATTATTCCTTGGAACTAATAATAAACAGGGTGTTAGGGTTGTCCGCGTTTATAATGAAAAACCTTCTGATGGAAAGAATAGTCAGGATAAGCACTTTGTTGGAACTAACGGCTCAACTTTATATCTGGAAACTTCAAAGAAATATGAATCAGAGCTTCAGGAAATTCAAGAAAAAATTTCATCATTAGCTGAGTCAAGAAACTTACTTGAACCATTCGACAGGTTGAAAGCTGCGTGTGAACAAGTTCACCTGCAAAAAACCAATGAATAATGAATGTACAAACTTTTAAGGAAAAAATTTGCCGAATCAATTAATACAGTTGATGTTCCTGAACAATTTGAATGGAGCAAATGGATAAGGGAACCTGTTTCCGAATCCCTTAAAATTGATAGAATTTATTCTTATCTTTCCGATGATCAACCGGTTTTGTCTTTCATTATTCCTGAAATCAATTCCTTCCCTTTCAAAACTAAAAAAGCCCGGCAGTATAAAAGTAAAAGTAAGTTTTCGATAATTAAAGTGAAAACCAGTAAGGTTTTCTTTAAATTAAACAAATCTTCTGCGAGAAAAATCAATATTTTTAATGCGGATACCGGGAAGATAATTTTTTCCTCTTCTCTTAACGATGGGAAGTGGGCTAAAAGTAAATTATTGAAACCGAAAAGGGAATATCTTATTGAACTGAATACTCCCCTATTTTCTTTTGATTGTCATTCACCTGAACCGGCTATAACAGATATATCCGTCAAATCTTTAGATACTCAAACCATTAATATTCAAGCTGAAATCGATAAACCTTCAGTTTATGACAGGTTCATCGGGATTCAACAGGATATGGTTAAACGGGAACTCTTTATGGAAGGGTTTCTTCAACCGGATATGGCTAGCCTGGAACTCTTCATAGATGGGGTTTTTCCGCAGGTTACGGTTAACCCCGATTCCTTTATGGATGTGTTTCTTCCACAGGTTATGGTTAATCCGGAGCCCTATATAGAAGGTTTTATTTCAAAAGATAATCTCATTGAAAACCTCTTTCATATTGATTTTATCCACGTTGACGAAACCCCAGTAGTAAATAGTTTTGAAATCTCAAATGTTAACAGCCTTATTGAAAAGTTGGATAAAGATACTTCAATAAAAAATATCATTCCTATTCCTATTCAATATCTAACCAATAACGAGGAAATTCACGAAGTTGAGATGGATAATATAAATACTCCCGAAACCAGGCATTTTATAGTGGAAAATATGCAGTCGGATTGAAGGGGCTTCAATTAATAATTACGATTTGGGCTTAAACAATCCGGATATCCCGGAAAAATTATCCGGAGGAATTCTCGAAAGAAACTCATTTGAAAATTTTGATAATCTTTTAAAAAATAATGGTTTGTTTTTTAATGAAAATATAGAAACCGGAATTAATCTCAATAATATTCTTGTTGATGCACCATTTGTATCAAATGATGTGAACTTTATTGATGAAGACGATCCATTTCAAAAAATTATTTCAAGCCTATTAAAACCTAAGACTAATGAATCTGAGAAAATCGAAGTCATGTCCGACTTCCTTTATGAATTTCAAAAAGAAGGAGCTGAATTTTTAGTTAACAATAAAATCGCCTTATTGAATGCCGAATTAGGTTTAGGAAAAACGTACCAGGCTATCGCTGCCTTAAAAACTCTTTTGCACCTTGGAAAAATTAATAAAATATTACTTTTATGTAAATCAGGCGATATAGGAAATCTTAATTTTACCGATGGATGGTCAGGTAAGCTAATCGAACTTTCAAAAGAAATCGATTTTACAATTGTGGATGGAAATGATAATGAAAGAAAAGCTGCCTGGAGGGAAAATAAAAAGTTGTTTATTGCCGATTACGAAACATTTTTTAATGATTTCAATAATGAAATTATAAGTCACAAAATTATAGAAAGTTTTAATTGCTTAATATTTGACGAAGCTCATCATTTGCTCATCCATAAAATTTCATTTTCACGGGTAATAGATCTTCAGAACTCAAATAAAATTTATACATGGTATCTTTCAAGCCGGATAAGTACCAAAATTCGTGAAGAATTAAATTATCATGAAAATATTTCGATAATAGAACAAAGAAGAAATAAAAATGAAATATATGAAGAGTTACCAAAAGTGATTGAACAGGATATATGGCTTGAGCTGGATGATGAACAGAAAACCGAATATGACAATTTTCTTACGCTTGGGCATGAAAAAATAACAAAGCTATTACAGAATGGAAATCCTTTTATTATCCAGTCAAATGTATTTACTTTACTTCATCAATTGAAACAGGTCTGTAATTTTTCTTCACCGAAAAACGAAAGTTCTAAAACTGATTATTTGTTAAGACAAGTGGAGACTTTTGTACTTAACGGGAAAAAAGCCATTGTCTTCTCACAATACGATAAAATGGGAACTCAAAAAATTGAGAAGGTGCTGGATTTAGCCAAAATTAAATATATACTGCTCCATTCCGGTATGTCTTTACATGAGCTTGAATCTGCTAAAAGAAGATTTAGTGAAGATAAAAATATCCACGTTCTTTTAAATGGAATAAAATCAAGAACTGGTATTAATTTCCCTGAGGTTCAATATATTATCCATTTTGACCAGTGGTGGAACCCTGCTACCATCTGGAAAATGGTAGAAAATGTAAAACGCTCTCCGGATGAAAATATAAATGTATACAATTATCTGGCTAAAGATACGATCGAAGAAAATATCAAAGAGCTGCTGCTGAAAAAAGGTTTACTGAGAAAAGAAATTGTTGAATTTTTATCTGCCGAAACAATAAATTCCATGATTTCATCTGATGAATGGATGGAAATACTCGGTATTAAAGCACCTAACTCTGCATCAAATGAGAAGAAAAAGAATACAAATTTTACCTTCGAAAAAAGAATTGAAAGTCTTTCAATCGATGAATTAGGTAAAAAAACAGAGATGCTTTTTTCAAGGTTAGGTTATAAGAATCTGTTTCTGAATAAAGGGAACTACGAAGGTGAAATAAATATTATTGGTACTTTACTTGAAAATAATAATAAAATTAAAGTGGTAGCGAAATGTTTATTTTCCGACCAGATAGATATTGAAAATATCCTGGAATATATTGAAGCTTTACAAAACGACCGGAATCTGGGTAAAAACTTTATAATTCATTTTGACGGACTTGAAGAAAAACTCCCCTCTAATATTCAGAAAAAAATAATTTTAATTAATAAGGAACTCTTTACAAATTATCTAATTAATTTCAGATTAATTTAATCCTCACCTACCGAAGCAGTTCCGGTTATATAATGGACTAATTGATCAATCATAAATTCCTTTTCCCCTATAATTGCTTTTACTACATCTCCTATCGATATAAGTCCCAATATTTTATTATCCTTTAATACTGGTAGATGTCTGATCCTTTTATTTATCATTATCGACATGCAGTCATCAACACTCTGTCCCGGATTTACATAATACACTCTTGTAGACATAATCTCTTTTACTGCTAAATCCTTTGAAGACTTTCCCAGCAAAACTACTTTCCTGGCGTAATCTCTCTCTGAAAATATTCCGACTATATCTCCCTCATCTAACACTAATAATGCTCCGACTTCCTTTTCGGACATAATTTCCAGTGCTTCAAATACTTTTGTATTAGGTTCTATGTAAAATATTTCATAACCTTTTCTATCCAACACCTGACTGACTGTCTCCATGCAATATCCTTTCACAGTTTTGAAGGAATAAATTTCTCATCTTGACCGATTTTGAAGAAATCTATATTAATAAACTATTAATTTAACTGTAATTTTGATAAATGCAATAAAAATTAACACAGATTTTATCCCGCTCACGCCCCCTTTTTGAACCCAATTTATACAATAGAAAAATTTCACTCCTCAGTTTTATGAACATCGTAGATGTTCTATTATTGTAGCTAAGAGATTCCCCACATTGTCCGGATACTCGAAATGTTTGTAAAAGGCTGAAAAATTAAAAGAAAAGTTTATAATTCCCTATACTTCGTTCAAGATTTTATTTATAACATCTACCGAAGAAATTCCTTCTGCTTCGGCATTGAAATTCGTTATAATTCTATGGCGAAATACAGGAATCATGGCAAATCTGACATCATCTATATTCGGAGTATATTTTCCGTTCATTACAGCGCGTGCTTTTGCCGATAAAATTAAATATTGAGAAGCTCTCGGACCCGCACCCCAGCTGATCCATTGATTTATTGAATCCGCTTTATTATCACTATTTGGACGTGTTTTATTGGCAGCTTTCACCGCATATTCAATTACATTTTCAGCAACCGGAACTTTTCTTACAAAGTTCTGAAAAGCAATTATTTCCTCTGCTGTAACAACTTTAGATAGATTGGGAATATATTCACTTGTTGTGCTTTGAACAATTTTTATTTCTTCTTCAAATTTGGGATAATCAAGCCAAAGATTGAACATAAACCTGTCAAGCTGTGCTTCCGGAAGAGGATAGGTCCCTTCCTGTTCAATCGGGTTCTGAGTGGCTAATACAAAAAAAGGTTCCTGTAATGTATATGTAATCCCCGCAGTCGTAACTTTATGTTCCTGCATCGCCTCAAGTAAGGCAGCTTGTGTTTTGGGAGGAGTTCTGTTTATTTCATCTGCAAGTATTACATTCGCAAAGATTGGTCCTGATATAAATCTGAATTCTCTTTTTCTTGTTATTTGATCTTCATCCAATATTTCTGTCCCGGTTATATCACTCGGCATAAGATCAGGTGTAAATTGAATCCGGCTGAATTTTAAATCTATTACTTCAGCTAGGGTTTTAATCAGAAGTGTTTTTGCAAGACCGGGAACCCCCACTAGAAGACAATGTCCTCTGGATATTAAAGCTATTAATAGCTGATCTATTATTTCTTCCTGTCCTATTATAACTTTAGCTATTTCTGATTTTATATTCCTTATTCTTTCGCTAAGGTTTGATACAAATTCAACTTCATCACTAATTACATTTTGTTCCTTCAATACTTTAATCCTTTTTTCTTTACAGCCTTACATCGTAATATATTTTCTTCTTAAGTTCACTTAACCAGTTATTGTAAAGCTGCTGTCTTTTATATTCATCAGCCAGCTTTTTTATTTCAGGATAATCCTGATTCAAATCTGCCACGTGCTGGGGGACTCTCTTTTTAAGGTAAACAATATGATATCCGTAGTTGTCCTGGCCGTAATCTATTCTCTTTGGAAAGCTTATCTCCCCTTCTTTTAATTTTGAAACTATATCCATGAGATTTTTATCAAGCTGATTTAAATAAAATGTACCGAGATCACCGCCAAAGTTTTTTGAACTTTCATCTTCGCTGTACTTTTTTGCATACTCGCTAAAGCTCCCGTCTCCTTTAATTATACTATCCCTTATATCAGTTAAAAATTCAATCGTTTTAAGATCAGCGTCTTCATCATTCTTAATTTTAATTAAAATATGACGGCAATGAATAGATTCTCCTCTTTTCTCTATTAATTGAATAATATGAAAACCAACCGGTGATTCGACTACATCTGATATTTGACCTGGCTGTAAGGCAAATGCTGCAGACTCAAATTCAGGATAAAATACTCCTTTTTTTACAAAACCTAAATCTCCTCCATGTGCGGCGCTTCCCGGATCCTCTGAATACTTTTTTGCCATAGCTGCAAAGTCAGAACCATGTTTTATTGAATCTAAGATAGATTCCGCAAATGCTTTCGCTTTTGCCTTAGCTGCACTGCTGGTTTTCGGATTTCTAAAAATATGAGCTATTTCTTCTTTTTCAGGTATTACTCCAAGACTATCTTTGAACTTTTCAAAAAAATCTTCTACTTCCCTCCTCGAAGCTTCAACTACACCAAAATTTTTCTGCTGTAGTTTTTGAATCATCAACTGCTTCCTAATATTATCCTGAAGTTCTCGCTTAATTTTTTCAATGCTCATTCCGTAGGCTTTTTCAACATTTTCTTTAGAGCCGAACTGCTGTTCAAATTGCTGAATCTGGTAGTCAATTCTTTGATCAACTTCATCTTCCGTAACCGTTATTGAATCCAGATTTGCCTGTGTATAGATAAGTTTTTCATTTATTAAATTATCGAGAACCTGTTGTTGCAGACCGG
The DNA here is from genome assembly GCA_963848195.1 of uncultured Ignavibacteriales bacterium. Classification (GTDB taxonomy): domain Bacteria; phylum Bacteroidota; class Ignavibacteria; order Ignavibacteriales; family Ignavibacteriaceae; genus CAVQBP01. The sequence goes on from CAWKCY010000013.1 coordinate 9,302, forward strand.
GTGTATTCGGGGAAATCTTTCTTTGAGCTGCGTATATATTAGTCTGAAATTCAAGTTCACTTAAAGTAATAAATTCATTCCCAACCACAGCAACTATTTTATCTAATACCTCCTGCGAATAAGCCGTACAAACAATCATTAAAAAAAGAAAAATCATCTTAATTTTCATCTATCACCTAATTTTTTACTTCTATATCATTTTTCGAATATAATTCTTTTATATAATCCTTAATAGTCAATTCTTTCTTCTGCATCATACAAACATTTTTAACTTCTTTCTGAATTAAATCAAATGGCGGAACATCTCCCTTATTATATTTTTCAATTAATTGTACCACACTGTATTTATCTGCCTCATTGTTCAAAACAATACTAATCTCGGAAGGATAAAGTTCCTTCACTACTCTCAGAATTGAAATAGGCTGAATTTCATTTTCAAATAGAAGTTCCCTCGATTTTTCCTTAAAAACGGAAGAATCATCTTTGAAATCGCGTAATGCAATATCCCAGTTTTTTTCAAGGGCATCGGTCCGGAATCTAAGTGCCTCATCTTCACTGTTAAATGTAATCTGATTCAATAAATATGAGTCATATACTAACTTGAACTCATCGGCATTATCGTTATAATATTTTTCTAATTCCGCAGGTTCTAAAGTTATTTTTTCTTTTTCAGAATAACCCTTTAAAAGAAAAGAAGCGGCAAGTTCTTTCCTTGAATCATTTAAGATTCTCTTGAAATTTTTATTATCTAATATTCCCTGCTTTTGAGCTTCCTGATATAATAATTCCCTGTTTATCCAGTTTCTAATAATTTCGTCTCTGTATTGTGTCCCCGAAGATGAATTATAGATTGTATCCAATTCATCTTCGGTTAAATAAGAATCATTAACTTTAGCTATATATTTTTTACTTGATACTTCTTTTTTACATCCGTTAAAAAAAACCACAAAGATAATAACCGGAAAAAATATGCTAATCGTTTTTAAATACTTTTGTAAGTTCATCATAATGATAAACAGGTTTATAAATTTCTTTTAATCTCTGAACATAGTCTTTTTCTAACGTTTTTGCTTCTTTATCCTGCAATGCTGAAGAAACCTCAGCCTTAGCTTCCTCAAAAGTCTTTAACCTCGCGGGATCTTTTCCTTTTAATTGAACAATATAATATTCATTGCCGAATTTAAATGGTTTTGAATAGTTTCCTTGATTTTCTAATTTATCTGCATAAGATGCTAGATTGTTCGAGCTGATTTCCTGAAGATTTTCTTCTTTAATACTATTACGGGAATTTTTATTTCCTAGTGAATTAAAGTCGGTCCCGTTTTGAAGCTCTTCATATGCTATGTTTGCTGCCGAATCATTCTGGAATGTAACATAACTGTAGCTTACCCTATCCGGCAATTTGTAATCTTCTTTATGCTCATCATAATATTGATGTAATTTAATACTATCAATATCTATCTTATTCCATACTTCATCGGTTTGCAGCTTAAATATATAAATACCATCTCTATAATCATTTAATAAAGCAGAAAAAACAGAATCTGATTTTCCTAAATTTTCTGCTTCTTTTTCGAGTAGTTTTTCTTCACTCTCTTTTTTTAAAGCTAAATTCAGCAAATTTAAATCTATCAATTTAGCTTTATACTGTTCATTATCATTTAAACCGGATAAAAACTCACCCGCATCTCTTGTAAAACCGGTAAATGAATATATTGTCTGCCCCTTTGTTTTAGCAGCTAATGCCGAATCATTACCCACATAAGCCGAATCACTGTTCTTTAATATATAATCCAGTGTATTACCGTTTATTTTAAAAGCGTATTTGCTCTTTAATCCGGCAATAAGGGAATCATATTTTTCCTGGTACCTGTTTTTCTGGAATAGAGTCTTTAACTCCTCTCTATCTTCATCAAAGGAAGGGTTTTTCTTCTGATCGGTTACTTTAATTAAATGATATCCGAAACGGGTTTTTACAACACCGGAAACTTCACCAACCTTTAAGTTAAATGCTGTCTCATCAAATTCTTTAACCATCTGCCTTCTGCCGAAGAATCCAAGATCCCCTCCTTTATCCTTGCTGCCGGGATCCTGTGAATATTCTTTTGCCAGCTCAGCAAAATCGGCACCGTTTTTTAGTTTTGTTAATACTGAATCTACCTTTGCAAGGGCTGCTGCTGTATCCACTTTGCCCTGGGAATCTCTAAAGCCAATAAGAATATGACTCGCTCTCACCTGGGGAATTCTTTCCCTTTTTTCTGTTACTTTAATTAGGTGATATCCATAGTTAGTCTTAACTACCTTAGGGTAAACATGTCCCGGTTCTGTAGCATATGCAGCATTTTCAAATGATTCCGGCACCATCCCTCCGGTTATATAATAAATATCCCCTCCTAATGGGCGTGAATAAAAGTCCTGTGAATGTCTTTTTGCCATCTCTTCAAAGCTTGCTCCATTCTTTATGCTGTCAAGTATAGATGTAGCTAATTTTAAGGCTGCCGCTTCTCCTGTACTGTCCGGTCTAATCATTATATGACTTACCCTAAGTTCATATTTTCTCTTATTGTAAAGATCCTGAATACCCGGATCAACAATTTTATTATTCAATAAAAATGTAACACCTATTTTATTTTTATAGTCATTTAATTCATTTTGGAGTGAAGTATCATTATCGTAGCCTCTTACTTCTGCATCCCTTATTTTCATTTTAAAATCTGTATAAAGATTTAGAAAATTTTTCAATTGACTTATGCTATCTTTTTTTGCTGCTTCAATGCCGCCTGCATTTTTAGCATATGCATTTTCAAACTCTTTCATCTTTATCTGGTAATCCCCAAATTCGGAAAGAACAACGTCTGATTGCTTAGGCGCGCATGAACTTATTATAAAAGCAAGAACTAAAGAAAATAGTGCAAACATTTTAACGTACATCGATGAATATCTCCTTAAATTGAAACAAATAGAAAAAACTTAAGCAGTCAATTTACTGCTTTGATTATTTGAAAATCAAGGTAAAATAAATGTTGATGCACCAAATTATTTTACTCTAGAGCCTTTCTGTACCGAATTATCAACATTTAATGCAATCAGCTTCCCTTTTTCATTCTCCACTGCCAGTACCATTCCCTGCGATTCAAGTCCCATTAATTTTGCCGGTTTCAAATTGGCTACTATAACTACTTTCTTGTTTATAATCTCTTCAGGGCTGTAGCTTTTTGCAATACCGGCTATAATCTGTCTTTCTTCATTATCAAGAGAAACAATTAACTTTAATAACTTTTCACTTTTGCTTATTTTTTCAGCACTTATAACCTGAGCTACTTTTAACTGTACCTTATTAAAATCATCAATTGAAATAAGTTCTTCTTCAACTTTTTCTTCAACCGGTTTACCCAGCTTCTGCATCTGATTTTCAATTATATCATCTTCAATTTTTGAAAACAATATTTCCGGCTTGTTTAACTTATGCCCTGAAGGCAGATTCTCTTCTCCGCAATGCTCCCAAAGCGTTCTGTCGGCATCCAGCATCTTAAAAATCTTCTCCGAAGTGAAGGGAATTACCGGATAAAATAATTCAGCAAGTGTATATATTATATTTAAGCATATATTAATGGTTGTACTGCATGATTCCTTATTAGTCTTTAAAGTCTTCCAAGGCTCCGAATCATTAAAATATTTATTCCCTATCCTTGCAAGATTCATAACCTCCAGGACACCTTCTTTAATTTTATAAATTTCGAATAGTTTTGAAACTTTTTCGGGATATTCTTTTAACGTTTTTAAAATTTCACTATCCAGATGACTTGATACCCCTCTTTTAGGGACTTTTCCATCAAAATTTTTATGAACAAATGTAAATGTCCTATTAATAAAATTTCCCAGTATATCGGCAAGTTCGTTGTTATTCCTTGCTTGAAACTCCTTCCAGTAAAAATCAGTATCCCTTGTTTCCGGTAAATTAGCTGCAAGTGTATACCTTAACGGATCAGCGGGAAACAACTCCAGAAACTCTTTACCGTCAATTCCCCAATTCCTGCTTTTGGAAAATTTTTTCCCTTCATAATTTAGGAATTCATTTGCCGGAATGTTTTGGGGTAAAATGTATTTCCCATTTTCCCCTTCATTCCATGCCATCAGTATTGCCGGGAAAAATATTGCATGAAATACTATATTATCTTTACCAAGGAAAGGAATATATTTTGTTGATTTTCCCTGCCAGTAATCTTTCCATAAGTTTTCATTTTTAAGTCTCTTTGATAATTCCTTTGTAGCCGATATATATCCTAAAACAGCTTCAAACCAGACATAAATAACTTTCCCATCCATACCTTCAATAGGCACCTTTACGCCCCAATCAAGATCACGCGTAACAGCTCTATCCTTCAATCCTTCTTTAAACCAGCCCCGGCAGTAATTCAAAACGTTGTCTTTCAAGCCGTAAGTTTCATTCATTTTATTTATATATTCTTCAAGCTTTGGCTGATAATCACCAAGCGGAAAATACCAGTGTGAAGTTTCCCTCAATACAGGCGTTTCTCCCGAAATTTTACTCTTTGGATTTATTAATTCATTCGGCTCATAAAGTGTCCCGCAATTTTCACATTCATCACTCCTTGCACTTTCGTAACCGCAGTGGGGACAGGTTCCTTCAACATATCTGTCCGGTAAAAACATATTAACTTTTTCATCATAAAACTGTTTCGATTTTTTTTCTTTAAGAATTCCTCTGTTATAAAATTCCAGGAAGAAATCCCTGGATGTTTCATGATGTATTGTAAGACTCGTTCGGGAATATATATCGAAATTCATCCCGAATTTATCAAAAATATCCTTATTTATTTGATGATACCTGTCAATGATAACTTTTGGATTTACACCTTCTTTATCGGCACTTATAGTTATAGGCACACCATGTTCATCCGACCCGCATATAAATAAAATATCACTCCCCTTTAATCTTTTATATCTTACATAAATATCTGCCGGCAGATACACCCCGCTTAAATGACCCAGATGGATCGCACCATTTGCATATGGAAGCGCCGCAGTCACCAGAATTTTCTCTTTTTCCAAAATATTACCATTTTTATTAAAAAATGAATCTTAAATATAAAGATTTTTTAGCAAGTAATTAAGCCTTTAAATGCAATGGATTGCCGTTTGGATTTAGAGGCTGTGTGAAAACCTTACTCCCCGGCCCCCTCTCCTTCCCGCCAGAATCGGAACAGGTAGTAAGGAGAGGGGGAGGTGCGGGGCTTAATCTTCATGTTAAACCAATGGATAAATCCATTGGTTAATGATATTCATACAGGCTCTAAATCATAAAAAGTATCTTTTGCTTTAAATTTTGAATTTACTTAATGCAATTTATTTGTATTTTACAATTTGTAATTTGTAATTTTAATCCCGGTTACCTATCTCGCTAATTATATGAAAACGTCTTGAATACATGTTAACTCCAGGTTAAATCAATATGCATCATAAGGAAACCAGATGGAACAAATAACTGTCTATGAAAAGCCCACATGCACAACCTGCAGAAAAGTCTCCAAAATTTTAATAGACAAAGGGGTCGATTTTGACAAGGTAAATTATTATATAGAACCTTTTTCAAAATCCAAACTGAAATCTTTATTGAAAAAGATGAATATAAAACCGGAAGAACTATTAAGAAAAAATGAAAACGCTTATAAAGAACTCGATATTAAAAATAAAAAATATTCGGGTGAAGAAATTTTGAATTTAATGATAAATAATCCCGATCTTGTTCAGAGACCGATTGTGGAAATGGGAGATAAAGCCGTACTTGCCCGCCCGCCTGAAAAAATTAACGAATTGTTCTAAACTTATATTAGGAGGATCTATGACAGGTAAAGAAAATGCTATAAACTGGTTTGAAATCCCGGTTAATGATATCGCACGTGCAGTTAAATTTTATGAAACTGTTTTTGATATAAAGATGGAAACAACTGATATGATGGGGATGCAAATGGCTTTTTTCCCATATGAACCGGGTGGCGGTAAAGCTTCCGGAGGTTTAGTTAAAAGCCAGATGCATACCACCAGTGCCGATGGCGTAAAAATATACCTTAACGGTAACCCCGACTTATCTAAAGCTCTTTCAAAAATAGAGGCAGCCGGCGGTAAAATAACTATGCCCAAAACCAAAATTAATGATGATGTTGGTTATATGGCTTTTTTTATCGATACCGAAGGAAATGCTTTAGCCCTGCATTCACAGCAATAAATTTAAAGATGACATCTTTAAAATGTAAAATCATTTGGAATTTTATATTAAAATATAAGTTTAGATTATCCTTATTTTGAAAAAAGTAAAGATGTCATCTTTCATATTCCGATTCTTCCATGACTTATTTTTGTAATTAAATTTCTTCCTCTAATCTAATTTTATATTCTTCCAACTTTGCAATCTGTTCATCATTTAACTCCGGGAATGAAAGATTCAATTTTTCAAGTGTTTCAACAATAATAGATGAAACTGCAAGCCGCATAAACCATTTTCTATCCGCAGGAATAATATACCAGGGGGCATGAAGTTTGCTGGTAGCCGAAATAGCTTCCTCATAACTCTTCATATACTCATTCCAGAATTTCCTTTCTTCTATATCACCCGCTGAGAACTTCCAGTTCTTAGATTTCTTCTCAATCCTTCTTAAGAACCTGTTCTTCTGTTCTTCCTTTGATACATGAAGAAAAAACTTTATTATAACCGTTCCATTCTCATAAAGATATTTTTCAAAATTATTTATAGATTTATACCTGCTCTTCCATATATCATTTGAAATCAGCTCTTCCGGAATTTTCTGATTCTTTATTAAATTATGCACCTTTACTACCAGTACATCTTCATAATGTGAACGGTTAAAAATTCCTATCCGCCCTCTCTCAGGCAGAGCTTTATTTATTCTCCATAGAAAACCATGTTCAAGTTCTTCTGGTGAAGGCTGCTTGAAACTAAATACCTGTGTACCCTGTGGATTTAATCCGCTCATTACATGCTTAATAGTACCGTCTTTCCCTGCTGCGTCCATTGCCTGAAATATTATCAATATGGAATATTTATCGTCTGCATACAATTTAGCCTGCAGCTTCTGAAGCTTCTTTATATTTTCCTTAAGCTGCTCTTCAGCTTCCTCTTTCGATTTAAATTCCCCGGTTTCATTTGTCGGAAACAATGAAAGATCCACTTTTGAATCCGCTTCGATACAATATTTTTCCAGCATACTCATAAAATTATAATATTTATTTACTTGCAGTAACAGGAATATATTTTACAACAAGATGTCTTACAGGTTTTACAGTTTTAAATATTCATAAATAGCACCAAGATCATCTTCTGTCATCCCCCCAAACATTGTCCATGGCATAACAGAATTGAAGGAATTTGAATCTACATGAATATTTTTACCATTTTCTGTTGAATACTTTTTAAATGTACTTATAAACTTTTCTTTTGTCCAATTTCCTATTCCGGTTTCAGGATCAGAAGTAATATTTGCAGATTTGACTACTCCCCATGGAGTATGGAACTCCATCCCTCCCGCTAAATTCATTCCCGGGACCGGTTCACCTTTTTCAGCCGGTGTATGACATCCCCCGCATGAAGCAATAGTTGCTAAATATTTTCCGTAAGTAATAGGATCAGATTTATTTACCGACTCTGCTGGTTTATATGTCTTAGCGGGAATGGTTTTCACAATAAAATTCAAAGGAAAATTTAATTCTGTTTCCGGGACCTTATTCTCAATAGGTTTCAAACTTTTTACATAACATACTATTGCTTCCATATCTTCACGGATTAAATGATTGAAATTTAAATAGGGCGTTAATGGAAATAATGCTTTCCCTTTCTTGTTTACTCCTTGTGTAATTGCTCTAATCAATTCACCGTCTGTCCAATCACCAATTGCTGCAGGAGTTATATTTTTTGCATATACATTTCCCGGTATACCCTCAGCCGGACCAAAATTAAATCCTCCTTTCCCTTCAGTTCCCTGAGTCAAAGGACCGGAAAATTTAGTCCAGTCCCTCGTTGAATGACAGTCTATACAAACCGTAACATGATTGGCAAGGTATTCCCCCCTGCTGATTTTCTCAGGAGTAGATGTTACTTTTATATTGGAAGGCGGATTAATATCCGGATACTTTGCATTAAAATAAATTATTCCGATTATAAGTATAACTACTATAACAGCCCCGATAATCCCCAGAATTTTTAACACCTTTTTCATATACAACCTCCAATTTATTTATAAAAAATAAAAATTCTGTCCTAATAGAGAAAAGAATGTAAATGGAGTTATAGCGCGCGCTCATCATTTGAAAGATGACATCTTTAATATTTAAATATAGCTTTTATTTGAACTTATTGTTTAATATTAAATTGAAGATAATTTTCCTTTTTAAAGATGTCATCTTTATAACACCATTAACACCTGCCTTTTCCCTGCGCCTGAAAATCTGCGTCTTTTATCTAAGTAGCACCATTTTATGCAGTTCATTGGAGCTCCCCGCCTGAACCCGGTAAAAATATACTCCGCTTACCGCTGGATTTCCCTCATTATTCTTCCCGTTCCAGACAGTTTCATATTCTCCTCTACTCTGCTCCTTATTTACAATAGCAGCAATCAAATTACCTGTAATATCATAAATACTTATAGTAACAAAACTAGCCTCAGGGATTGAATATCTTATGGTAGTAGCCGGATTGAATGGGTTAGGATAATTCTGATAAACATAAAATCCATCCGGAATAGTTAGAGCATCCCTTTTAACATCGGTTGAAGCTTCACCGGTTAATTCAATATCATCTAATAAGAAATTAGAACCTATATGTGCCAATGTAGATGCAGTCGGATCTGTAATTGTAAATTCTACAGAAAATCTATCCGGAATTTCCGGACTTTTATATGTAATCGGAACGCTGAATTTTGCGTAATCCGAAGTAGAACTTAAACTTGTGTTTACCGACGTTATCGGCAGATTATTTTTATACATAATTATAATAACGTTAAATACATCCCCTGTAACCGGTACAAATTTATAATAACCATCTAATGAGGCATATCTTTGGTTGATGCTGAACCCCATACCATTCGCACCACCAAAAAGTAAAGGGGGAACAGAACTACTGTCATAATTTACTACTTCACCTTTTAATGCAGACTCCCCTAAATGTTTATCATCTGATTTACTAATAACAGTATAAACGAAAGCATTATTAGTAATCCAATTTTCAGGGTTTACAACACTTATATTCGTTGTCCAGTTTTCAAAACCTCCATTTAAAATTTGTGCTTCTAAAGGAATTGAAAAGAAAATCATAATAATTAAATATTTAACAGTAAATAATTTGCCATTCATAAATTAACATTCTTATTTTTTGAGTATAATTTTGATTAAAGTTGAAGTAAAGATGTCATCTTTTAAATATAAGGAAGTAAAATCTATAATATAAAATCATATTAATCAATACCTTAACAACTAAAGTTACACTATGTAAACACTATGTAAAGATGACCTCTTAAAAAGATAAATCATTTCCAACTTTTTATTAAAATATAATTTCAGTAAAACCTTATTTTTATAAAGTAAAGATGTCATCTTTCAAATACCGGTTCCTGCATAACTTGCAGATATTAAAATAAATAAAATAAATCTAATTATATGAAAACAAGATGCAACTGGGCTACTTCAGATCCCCTCTACATTGAATATCACGATAAAGAATGGGGTGTTCCTGTTCATGATGATAGGCTCCTATTTGAATTTCTAATCCTTGAAGGAGCACAAGCCGGACTTAGCTGGATTACTATTTTGAGAAAAAGAGAAAATTACAGAAAAGCTTTTGATAATTTCGAACCTGAAAAAGTAGCCCGGTATTCTGATAAAAAAGTGGAAAAGCTTCTGAAAAATGAAGGAATTATTAGAAATAAATTAAAGATTAACGCTTCTGTTCAAAATGCTAAATCTTTCCTTCAAGTTCAGAAAGACTTCGGCAGTTTTGATAATTATATCTGGCAGTTTGTCGGCGGAAAGCCTGTTAATAATAAAAGAAAAAACCTCAAAGATGTTCCTGCTTCTACTTTAGAATCCGGTTTAATGAGTAAAGATTTGAAAAAAAGAGGATTCAAATTTGTTGGCTCTACAATATGCTATGCTTTCATGCAGGCAACTGGAATGGTAAATGACCATATCGTAGATTGTTTTAGATATAAAGATCTGATTAAATAGTTCACCTTTATTAGTACTTTTTTATATTTTTTGAAAATGTTCCTTAACACTGAAATATGTATTTAATTCCTCAATAACTGTATTAATCTTCTCACGGTCAATTCTGTTAGAGATATTATTGTCAGCATCTTCTTTAATTATTTCAATATGTTTATGAAAAACCGGTAAATATCTTTTTTTACCATTTTCCTGGTGAATTAAGATTTTAAGGCAATTTAATAGCTTTAAAATAATATTTACATCTTTTTTCCCGTATTCTCTAATTGGAGTTAAATAATCGTATAACAAATCATCAAATGTACTATTCTTCTGAATGATTCTTAAATTATCATCTGAATCGAAATAAAGCTCATTCATCTTTCTATTAAGGATTTCTGCATACATCAGCGTTAAATGATTTATTGCACGGACTGCCGTTCCGGGATCATTTATACCGGGACTTAATGCTTTAACTGCTACTTCCGATGTTTGTTTGAAACCGTAATGGTAATTTTCATCTATGTACTCCTCCTGATAAAATATGAAAACATTTTGAATAAGTTCCTCCAGCTCAGGTTTTACTTTTTTATTTATTTTAAGAAAAGGATTATTTTTAATTATAAACGAACCTCTAGGAACTAAAATTTCTATAATTAAATTTTCCTTGGCGGCAATTCCAATAAGTCCGGAAACTTCAAAATTCCTATAATATCCCGATTCTGCACTCCCTAAAATTATCCAATCATCTGTATTAAGTTCTTCATAATTAAAATTCTTATTTTCAGCATTATCCTTTTTCTTTATAGTTACTAAGGTATCTTCTAAAATATTTATCAGAATATTATCTACCTGTATGGATTGCGAAATTGAATGGATGAAATAAACAAACAGAATAAGACAAATGATTCCAAGAATTTCTCCTATAAAAACACCCATTTGTGGGAAATCAACACTTTTTTGAGTTGCTTGAATATTATGAATGATTACTAAAGAATAGATTATAGTACCAAGACAAAAGCCTAATATGATTTGGTGTGCTTTTTTGGTTATGAAACCAGGTATTACACGCGGCGAAAAGTTTGATGATGCCTGGTTAAGAACTATCATTACCATTGAAAAACTAAATACGGTAAGTGTAATAATCCCCGTGATTAATGTACTTAAAATCTGTCTTGCATTCTCATATCCTGAAACAAATAAATAAGGAAATTTATTTTTTATTTCGGTACTAAATGATGTGGTATCAAAATAAAGAATAAAAACGGATAATATAAAAAGAACTGCCGCAATCAAAACAGGGAAAAAAGCAATACTATTAATTATATTAATATAAAATTTATAAAGAAGCTTAGTAAATTTTTTCACTGTATATTTAAAGATGCTTTTTGATTTATTAAATTAAAATTGAGAATATTTCTTTAATATTTTATGATAAAGCTAACATTTGAAATTACTATATAACTTTTATGAAATGATTTTAGGTTTATATTTACTTTATTTTATTATAGATTTAAAAATTAGATGAGGAAAATTTATGATTAGTAAAGAATTACTCGATATTCTCTGCTGCCCGGAAACTAAAGCAGATCTTGTACTCGATGGAAATACTCTTGTTTCTACCGATAAAAATACAAGAAGAAGGTATAGAATTGAAGATGATATCCCTATAATGCTCATTGATGAATCCGAACAGCTTCCCCTCGAAGAATGGGAATCGATAATGATAAAACACAATCGCAAAGTAGATTAACTATTCATGGACCCTATTAACATTATTGCCGGGTTAAATCTTATCGCTACTTTTGGAGCTAACTTTACCGGTGCAAAAAAAAGTCTAAAATCAACTGTCGGGGCATCAAAAGAAAAACCTAAAACTTATCTTCAGAAAATTCCGCTCTTTCTTGCAACCTTAACCTTAATCGGGTTAATTTTGGGAGTTTTTCAAATAGGTACTTTTCCATATAATGAAAATTTAATGACTTTGCGTTTGATTGGACTAATTTTCTATCTGACCTTTTCATGGTTCCAGATTTGGGCCTATAGGACTTTAGGTGAAAGTTATTCACAGGAAATTGTCATATTCAAAAATCACAAGCTTGTTACTTCCGGCCCTTTTAGAGTAATTCGTCATCCGCAATATTTGTCGCAAATTTTAATGGATCTGGGGGGAGGGCTTGCAACTTTAAGCTTTCTTGTCATTCCCTTAGCTGTCATTCAAATTCCTTTTGTTATTATGAGAGCAATCCTCGAAGAGAAATTATTGGCAAAACATATTAAAGAATTTGCCGATTATAAAAACAAAAGCGGATTTATGATTCCTTTCATCGGTTAATAAAAGATATATATTTTGTAAATTCTTTTTAATGAAATTAAGTATTTTCTACATACTCTTTCCCGTATTTGCCGGGATTTTCAATTTATTTTTTACCGCCCCAGTTTTTAATCCGCCTTTGGATCATCTGGAAATTGTTGCAAGTAATGGCAGCTATTCTATACCTGTATATGTAAGACAGGGAATGATCTACTTTTCTGTGAATCATTTTGCTGAAGTTTTGAATATTGATTATAAGTATGATCAGCAGGCTGGGAAAATTGAACTCTCCTTTGAAGATAAAAATTTGATTATTACAGAGAAAGACCCATTTATTATTCTTGCTTCAAAAGACTATAAACAGAAAGATATTTACCAGCTTCCAACTTCCACTTATTCTTTTAACGACAATATTTATATCCCCCTGCTCTATTCTTTAGATTTTATGCAGCAGGCATATAAAAAAGTTCTGATATATGAAAAACCGGATAGGTTAATAATAAATGATGAAAAAAACACTTCGGAATTAACAGCAGCCCCTAAAGCCGGTATTTACGGAGTAGAGCTCGATGAAAAAGCTAACGGAACTTTGGTTACAATAAAATCCAATCAGAAAATTTCAGCTTATTCAAGTTCTTTCAAACAGGGAATTCTTACCATCTCTCTTAAAAATGTTCATTCTGATATTTCTAAGTTTAATAATATTTCGGGAGAAGGACTGATTAAGGATCTCTCAGCTCAAAATATCGGCGCTGATACCGACATTAAATTCAAATTAAGCAAAGACTATACAACAAGTGAAGTGATTTCTGCTGCCGAGTTCCAATGATGTTCTCATAACATTCCACAACAAAATTTTCGTTAAAAATGAAGACAAAGAAAAATTTAAGCAGAAATGGAATTTTAATGTAATTGTTATCGATCCCGGACATGGAGGAAAAGATGCAGGTGCTATTGGTGTTAACCGTGTAGAGGAAAAGAATGTTAATCTTGGTATTGCATTAAAACTGGGGAAATTAATCGAAAAAAATATTAAAGATGTAAAAGTTGTTTATACAAGAAAAACCGATACATTTATTGAGCTATATAAACGCGGTAAAATTGCAAATGAAGCAGATGGGAATCTATTTATCTCCATACATTGTAACTCTACTCCGCGTAAGCCAACAGATGCAAATGGTTATGAAGTTTACCTTTTAAGACCGGGCAGAACAAAAGAAGCAATTGATATCGCAGAACGTGAAAATAGTGTAATCAATTATGAGGATAATCCCCGGCGTTATGAAAAGCTTACAGATGAAAACTTTATTCTTGTCAGTATGGCGCATTCTGCTTATATGAAATATTCCGAAAAATTCTCCGATATCTTAAATAAGGAATTCAATAAAGATCTAAATATAGATTCACGCGGAGTAAAGCAAGCAGGATTTTACGTGCTGGTAGGTGCCGCAATGCCGAGTGTGTTAATCGAAACCGGTTTCCTTTCCAATAGGCATGATGCCAAATTTCTAAGCAGCTCAAGCGGCCAGCAGAAAATTGCAGAATCAATCTACCAGGCAGTTAAAACATTCAAAGATCAATACGATAAAACCCTGCAGTCTGAATAACCGCACAGCCAAACCACCGTTTCGCAAAACATCAAGCTTAATCATCTCCCCTCTTTACCTTAACTTCCATTGTTTGAATCTTTATAACTGAAGACTTTAAACCGGGCGAATCGGAAGTTAATGTAATTTCACCAGGCTCTTTAAATGATTGAATAATAACCTGAGCTAACCCGTTAAAAACATTCCGCTTCCATTGCTCCGGAGGATAAATGACCTGAACGAGACCCGGATCAGTATTCGGTTCATCCCATTGACTTTTTTTCCTAAAACGTTTTCCGGTTACCGCAAACTCATTTCTGCCAGAACTAATTATATCATGGTTTAACCGGAAAGACTGATTCGGGTCATCACGTTTTATATCAGCAGCAATCAAATGACCGTTTACATAAATGGACTGGCTGTCCGTTATACTTTTAGTATATAAATTAACCTCCGCTGAGTCCGTAATTTCCGGAAGCATAAATGTTCCCCGCACAACAATTAGTGAATCTGCATAAACACGCCAGTCTTCATTCTGATTGAGGAAAGCCGGCTTCCATTCCGAATCGTTAAATCCTTCAGCAATTTCAGGTCTATTAATCAAATTTTCCACACTTAGTTCTTTCAGGTTCTTTATTTCTACTCTATTTATCGTTTCAAAATATCTATCCGGCTCATGACTTGAAGGATTACCATTACCAACACCTATAATTCTTCCCGGACCCGTAATAGAGAAATAAATTTCATTATCAGCATCGGGAATCATCCTGTCTTTATCATCATTTACTTGCACAGTGATTACAGAAACATCTTCACCATCCGCATTAATAATATTCCGATCAGCTTCCGATTGAATTGTATACGAATTCCCGGCTGTCTCTACTTGATTAGTAATAATTTCTTTGCCATCTTTATAGCCGCGGGCAAGCAAGACTCCGGGTTCATATTTTACAACCCATTCAAGATGTCCGTTTACAGACATATTTTTCTTACCTAAGCTTGAATTGTTTAAGAACAGCTCAACCTGTTCACAATTACTGTAAATGAGTACATTTATCTTCTCCCCCTTTTCTCCTTTCCAAATTACCGGGGCAATATGAAGAACCGGTTCACTCCCCCACCATGATTTAAGATAATAATAAATATCTTTGGGAAACCCGCATAAATCAACAAGCCCACTTTGAGAACTTACCTGCGGCCAGCCAAACGGATGGGGCTCACCACGGTAATCAAATCCGGTCCAGTAAAATAATCCTGAAAGAAACGGCCTCGCCGAATAAAATTTCCATCCCGATTCCGTTCCTACATTTTCAGGCATTCTATTGGTTGGTTCCAAATATCCTTTTGACTTATCTGTTTTGTAAATACCTCGGGTGCACCTTGTATTAGTTTCTTCGGTACCGACACCTGCCTGCCATGGAAATTTTGAATGATGCCCGTCAATATCTCCTTGAACAATATAATTATATCCCATTACTTGAGTCACTGTGCCGATTCCCGAATCCCATCCTCCGCTGCATGCTGCTGTAAAAGCACGGGATGAATCGAGCTTTTGAGCAAAGCTCTGCATTGCGGCAGTAATACGTGCCCCTTTTATATTACCTTCTATAGACCATTCTTCATTCCCTAATGACCAGAGAATAACTGATGGATGGTTCCTGTCTCTTTTAATTAAGTTTTTAAGACAATCGAAATGCTCTTTGTTAGTTCCCATTAGCCCATGATTCAGACTTAATTTTCATTTTATTCCCTTATCCCCTTATATCTCTATACATTTTACTGTAGACAATTAATTAAACTATTTATGTTAGAAATATCATTATACAAATGAGGAGATATCCTGATAGAAGGACCCCGAAAACTTACCATTATTCTTTCTTTATTCATTTTTTCTTTTAAAGACTGAATATTTCTATCACTAATGGGTAGGGAAACAATATGACCTGCACCGGGAGTTATGGGAGGCTGAAATGTTTTGTTTTTAACAATATTCTCTCTAATAATATTGGTAAGAATTTTAATATTCGACTGAATATTTTCAACTCCCCATTCAAGGATCTGTTCCATAGCTGCTACAGCCATCGGCATCGTGTTAAACTGTGAAAATTCACCCATATCAAATTTCCTTGCACCCTCGCGATATTCAGATGTATAGTTTTTAATTGAAGCAAAATTATCGCTCCCCATTCCTTGTACTCCAGTTATATTCCAGAGGTTCACCTTCATTATGCCATTTAGGTGAAACATACATATAACCTAAACTATAAGGTCCAAGCATCCATTTATATCCTACTGCAACTGCAAAATCCGGATTAATCTTATCAATATTTATTGGTAATGCTCCTAAAGATTGGCTTAAATCCAGAACCAAAAATGCATTTACTTCTTTAACCGCCTCACTTATCTTTTCAAGATCTATCAGTAATCCGTCAATCCAATGACAATTTGGAATAGCAACTATCCCGGTATCGGAATTTACAGCCTCCAGAATAGAATCTGTTAAAAGCTTATCATTCTGCTTTTTGACTGTAATGATTTTTAATCCAAATTGTTGAGAGAGGTTTTCCCAGACATAATAATTAGAAGGAAATTGATCTTCAATTAAGACAATTGATTTCCCGGCTTTAACTGATAAATTTTTTGCTGCAGTTGCCAGCGCGTAACTTGCTGAAGGAACAATTGCAATATTATTTTCAGATGTCTGAAAAATTTTAGAAGCCAGGCTCCTTAAAACTTCTGCTTCATCAAACCAATCCCTATCCGTTAAATTCCAAGGTTTGGTTCTTTTTTCTAACCCCAGAATACCAGCTTGTTTAACCGATTTAAGAAGAGGAGACATGCTGGAACAATTCAGATAAATAATTTCATCATCTATTTCGAACAAGTTTTTATAATTATTCTGAGTTTCCATTTTTAATAATAATTAACTTATTTTAATATTAAAAAAGTGACTCAAAGATAGGAATTTTTTATTCAATTTTAAGGTCGAATACTGTCTAAATTGAAGGAAGGCAGTTTATAATAATTCTTTGAAGATTTCTTTAACACGTCCAACTTCCCCTGTTTCAAGCCTGACTTTTATTCCATATTGGTGCTGCGGAAAATTGGTTAGGATTTCCTTTACATACCCTTCTGTAAGTCTGCCTGTCCGCTGATTTTCTTTCAACACTATTTTTACCAGATCACCTGTCTTTATATTCTGTCGCTTTGTACCATCCATTTATCTAACCTTTATATTTAAATCTTTTGTGGAATTCCTTTTTCTGTTTTTTCTTGAATTTCCCCGAAATTTGAAAGAAGAATGCTTTTTTGAAGGCATAAACTTTTTCATGGGAATTTGCAGACTGATATCATCCGTTTCACTTAATTTGAATGGATGATCGTTTATAACCGGAATTGGAATTTTTATAAGGTGATTTATTTCATCCAGGTAATACCTCTCTTCATCATCACAGAAAGAAAGCGCTGTTCCGCCGAGTCCGGCTCTTCCTGTACGGCCAATCCTGTGAATATAAGTTTCAGAAAGATCAGGGAGATCAAAATTAAAAACGTGAGATAATTTATCAATATCCAATCCTCTTGATGCAATGTCTGTCGCAACAAGAACTCTAGTCCGGTTCATTTTAAAATTATTTAAAGCTTTCTGTCTTGCATTTTGCGACTTGTTTCCATGGATTGCATCTGCATGAATTTTAGCATCATTAAGAAACTTCGTTACTTTATCTGCGCTATGTTTAGTCCTTGTAAATACAAGTGCGGATGAAACATTTTCACTTTTCAGAATATGCTTCAACAGCTTCTTTTTATCAGGTTTTGATACGAAATAAACTGCCTGTTTGATTGCTTCAATTGTTTTTGTTTGGGGAGCGATTTCAATCCTTACAGGGTTAGTTAATATTGAACCTGAAAGCTTTACAACCTCGCGGGGCATAGTTGCAGAGAAAAAGAGGGTCTGTCTTTTTTCGGGCAGTTTTGCAATAATCTTTTTTACATCATTAATAAAACCCATATCCAGCATTCTGTCTGCTTCATCCAGGACAAGCATCTTTATATGAGAAAGATTAATATAATTCTGCTCTACAAGATCAAGCAGCCTTCCCGGAGTAGCAACAAGAATATCCACCCCTTTTCTTAACTTAGCTGTCTGGCTATATTGAGAAACTCCTCCATATACAACAGTGTTTTTTAACCCGGTATTTTTTCCGTATACACTAAAGCTTTCGCTAACCTGCACAGCCAGTTCCCTGGTAGGCGCAATAATTAAAGCTTTTATATCTCTTCTTTTCGGTCTGCCCGGTTCCCTTTCTTCACTGAGTATTTGTAAAATAGGAATAGCAAATGCAGCAGTTTTACCAGTACCTGTTTGTGCTGAACCAAGAAGATCTTTTCTCTCCAGGATTACAGGGATAGCCTGCTGTTGAATAGGTGTAGGTATTGTGTATCCTTCATTTTCAAGAGCCGTTTGTATAGGCTTAATTAAATTTAGTTTATCGAATGACATATTTCTTTCTATATATATTTTACCTGCTTAAAACTTCTTTATCTCTCTAGAAAAAAAGCTTCAAAGTAGCTGTTTATTAAAATTAGGATTTATTAAAAATTGCAATCAGAAAGGTAATTACAGTGAAGGCATACTTTTAAAAATCTCGCATGTAAAGATAAGCTATTTACACCAGAACTCAAATACTTATTTTTTCCTTAAATCTATATCTGCCCGGAGGGTTTTACCACTAAGTCACTAAGGACACCAAGCAACACTAAGTACCTTTAGGTAAAATTCCAAATGAACAAATGACAAAAGACAAATAAGCACCAAAAGAGAAAACTCAAAACAATATACCAAGACACGAATTGAAACGAATTGATATTAATCTTATCTATAACTTGTTATTTTGAACGAAAATCAGCAGCCAATAGAGAATAAATTGCAGAATCTAAAAACTTCCCGTCATAAAAATAATTTTCCCTAAAATATGCTTCTTTTATAAATTTGTTTCTTTCCAGAAGTTTTATTGATGCCGCATTTCCCGGATTAACATTGGCTTCAACAGAATGGAACTTTATAACATTAAATCCGTAATCAAGAACTTTAGACATAGCCTCCTGCATTATTCCTTTCCCCTGAAAATCAGGATGAAGGGCATACCCGATCTCTCCCCTATAATGTTCCTTTTGAATATTCCAGAAACAAATTGTTCCGATTAATACAGCATTTTCTTTTAACGTAATTGCCCATTCAACAGCCTCATTATTCTTCTCAAGATCGAGTATTAAATTTATGTGCTGCATGGCATCATCAAGAGATTTTGCAGGAGTTTTATCTATATATTTCATCACCCTTTCATCCGACCGGAGAAAGAATATTTCATTCACATCATCTGAGCTTACTTTTCTTAATATAAGTCTGTCTGTTGTAATTGCCGGGAAAGGATTAAAATTAGTTATAAGCATTCTTTATCCAATACGTCTAATAAATAATATTTTTTAAATTCTTAAATTGAATATTAAAGATATGGAAAATTTCCAATGAAATGTTCATCCTTTTTTATTAACCCCGGATTAATCCCGGGGTTAATGTAAGACATATACTTCAGCATTTATTAAGCACTGAAATTTTAACATTTGCAAATGTATATTTGCTCTTCAAATATTTACGGATTGTTTATACTATGCCTGAGAATGTTGCGCCGGTTATTTTAACTGCTCTTGAACTTGAAGTTCATTTCGGTGAACAAGTTGTACTCGATAAAGCATCGTTAAGTATCCATGAGGGGGATCGTATCGGATTAGTGGGAAGGAACGGTGCGGGGAAGTCTACATTTCTAAAAATCATCTCAGGGTTAATGCCTTCTGACTCCGGAGAAGTTGCTAAAAAGAAAAATCTTGTAACAGGCTTTCTATCGCAGGAATTCACCCTCGATGAGTCTAAAAACGTATATGATAATATTGCATCAGGTGCGGTAAATGAACTGGATTTAATTAAAGAATATGAGCAAACTCCTTTTGACTCACCTAAAAAACATATTCTCGAAGAAACAATATTGAGAATGGACTCATGGAATCTTGAAAAGAGAATAAATATCCTTGTTCAGTCTTTAAATGCACCGAATATCGAGAGAGATATTTCAAGCTTATCCGGCGGAGAGAAAAGAAGGGTTGCTCTTTGCCGGGCATTAATTTCTAAACCGGATTTATTAATTCTTGACGAACCTACAAATCATCTAGATACAAATTCTATTGAATGGCTTGAGGATTTTCTTGCAGATTATAAAGGAACATGTATCTTTGTTACCCATGATCGTTATTTCCTCGATAGAATTGCAAACAGGATTGTAGAATTATCTTCAGGCACTTTCTTCTCTCACGAAGGAAATTATACCGATTACCTCATTAATAAAACAGAAAGACAGGCAATTAAAGAAGTTGAGGAACGGAAACGTCAGCTTTTTCTAAAACGTGAACTTGAATGGGTTAGAAGAGGCCCAAGAGCAAGAAGAACAAAAGCTAAAAGCAGACTGGATAATTTTCATGAACTATCCAACCAGACAAGCAATGAAGTTGAGCTTGATGTTGATTTGATTATTCCGCCTTCCGAACGCTTGGGGAAAAAAGTTGTTGAAATTAAAAATGTAGGAATTAAGCTTGGAAACAAAACCCTCTTTGAAGGATTTACTTTTAATTTTGAGGCTGGAAAGAAAATAGGTGTAGTTGGTCAGAATGGCGTTGGGAAAACAACCCTTCTAAAAATTATATTGGGAGAAATTGCTCCTACCATTGGCAAAATTGAAGCTGGCGAAACTACAGGATTCAATTATGTAGACCAGGCGAGGCTGCTCCTAAATGATGAGGATACGGTTATAAAAACAATCGGTGAAGGGAATGAGGTTATTAAATTCGGCAGGTATCAGCTGAGTGTATGGACTTATTTAAGGCGTTTTCTTTTTGCTGATGAAAGGATAAATACTAAAGTAGGTAAACTATCCGGAGGTGAAAAAAGCAGACTTACTCTTGCAAAGATATTATGCAAAGGAGGAAATTTTCTTATGCTGGATGAACCGACAAACGATCTCGATCTGCCTACGTTAAGAATACTTGAAGAAGCGTTGATATCCTTTGAGGGATGTGTAATGGTTGTCAGTCATGACAGGTATTTCATGAACAGAGTTTGCACAGGAATACTTGCATTGGAAGGAAACAAAGAAATTTATTACAGTGAGGGTGATTATGATTATTACATTGAAAAAAGGAAGAAGCGCATACAGCAAACCGAAGAAACAAAGCCGAAAGAAAAGAAAGAAGATTCACGAATAAAGACAAAAGCAAAAAAGCTAAGCTATAAAGATGTCCTTGAACTTGAACTGATTGAAGAGAAAATCATTGATGCAGAGGCGGAAGTTGAAAGAATAGAAAAGATATTTACCGCTCCTGATTTTTAT
The DNA here is from genome assembly GCA_963848195.1 of uncultured Ignavibacteriales bacterium. Classification (GTDB taxonomy): domain Bacteria; phylum Bacteroidota; class Ignavibacteria; order Ignavibacteriales; family Ignavibacteriaceae; genus CAVQBP01. The sequence continues at coordinate 30,868 of CAWKCY010000013.1, forward strand.
TTGAAATATGCAGAGCAGACAAATGAGCTTAATTCACAGCTTGAAGAAGCAAAAGAAAAAGTAAAGAAGCTTTATGAGAGGTGGGAAGAGCTAGAGAGGAAGAAAGAGGAAATTTAATTAACTCCTAATTTCGCAGAGAGTCATTAAATTCCAGGTCTTTTCTCTGGATTTTGTCTATTATCAAAAACAGAGTGGATTATTATCTCTTTCTCTTCGATTGTATAAAACACAGAGAAAGGAAACCTCCTAATTACATTTCTTCGGAAATTAGAATAGCATACCTGGTTCATTTCAGGAAATGTAAGAATCTCTTTTATAGCTATTTCAATACAATCCAAAATTCAAAACCAAGCCCTCTTCTTTGCATTTCGTACCATTCAAAACTAATTCCAAGTCGTTTTTTGCCCTCGAAGTATAGCGCAACTTCACTTATATTTTTTCCTCAGTTCTTCATGAACTTCATTCCATTCGTGCACCGTTTGCTTTCCGCTTTTATATTCCTTCATACCTTTTATCCAGTTCCTTTTTTTGCCAGTCATAAAGTGGTAAAATCGAATTATTTCGAGCAATTGAATCCCAGATATCCTCAACCAGGATCAGCTTTTCAGAAAGATCTAATTTATCTATCTGTTGTATTATCTCTTTAACACTCATACAAATACCCTATATGAAATAATTATATTTAAATAAATATAATAAAATTTAAAGTCTTTAAGTATATGCTGCTCCTTATTAACCTTCCCGATGTTTTTTCTTGCTGCCTTTGTAACTGTCTATCTGCAAAAGGATTCCTTCGAGCTTGCCGTTGTCAAGATAAATTCTTCTGGTTGTTTTAAGTCCGATAGATTTACGCAATTCCGGATTGCCTGTGTAGATGAATGCTGAAGAGCCTGTACAATTTGTTTTAAGGAAGTCACCGAATTCTTTATATAACTCCTGCGCTTCTTTAAACTCACCGATTCTAATACCGTAAGGAGGATTTGTTATTATTGTCCCGTTTTCAAATTTTTCAATATTCTGAAACGGCTTGCATGAGATATCAACGGAATCGGAATAAGGGAGATGAGAAAGATTTTCTTTTGCTACCTTGATTGCCTCTTCTGATTTATCACTTCCTAAAATAATATTTTTTGGCAGCGGCCGGATTTTATTGTCGTTTTCTTCTTTTATTTTATTCCATGCTGTTTTATCAAATTCAGGCAGATTAAAAAAGCCGAATTTTTTTCGAAGTTTCTGTGCCGGTATTCTGCAGTAGTGCATTAATGCTTCGCAAAGAATTGTTCCGGAACCGCACATTGGATCCCATAAAGGGTTTTCCCCATCCCATTTACTATGACGTATAATAGCAGCTGCAAGAGTTTCCTGCATTGGAGCTTCACCAGCCAGAAGCCTGTATCCCCTTTTATGGAGTGATTCACCCGAAGTATCAAGGCTTATTACTGCTTTATCTTTTTCAATATGAAGATTGAAGCGTACATCAGGATTTACAACTTCAACGTTGGGACGCTTTCCATATTTTTTTCTGAAATAATCTGCTATTCCATCCTTCAGACATTGAGAAGCATATAATGAATTGCTTATACTGCTGTAAGAAACGGAACCGCTTATTGCAAATGTTTTTTCAAGAGATAAAAAATTTTCCCAGTGAATCTTCTTTGCTTTATTAATTATGGCATCGGTATTACGGCAGTTGAAGCTTACCAATGGTGCAAGCACTCTTGAAATAAGCCGGGATGTGTAATTTATTTTATAAAGTGTTGGGATATCTGCATTGAAAAAAACTCCTTTGTAAGCAGTTTGAGTTTCTGCTGCACCTAGTTCAATGAGTTCCTGTTTACACATCTCTTCCATTTTGCCGGTTACCTGTGCAAAATATCCTTTTTCTCTATACTCGTAAAGAGACATGGTTTATTTACCGGCTAAGATTTTAATATCCTCAACTTCCAGAATACTTTTCTCATATTCTTTATTAACTGAATTTATCATTGCTAAACCAATTTTTTTTAATGTACATATATGTTTCGGGAATAATAATTTTATAACCGGAATAAGAAAAGATAAATATTTATAAAAGCTTAATGTGTTCTTAAGTCCTTTTGTAGGTATTATTATTCCGGGACGAAAAGCATAGGCACGCCGGAATCCCAGGTTTAGAATATAATTTTCTGTTCTTCCTTTAACCCGCGCCCACATACTCTTCCCTTTTTCGGTACTATCCGTTCCGGCACCGGAGATATAGCAGAATGTTGTTTCGGGGTTAAGTTTATAAAGAGTATCAGCTAAAGCTTTTGCAATATCAAAAGTAATTTTGGTATATTCTGCTTCTTTTTTTCCGATAGATGTTGTTCCTAAGCAAAAGAAACATGCATTATAGCCTTTTAATTGCTCTTCAATAGAAGAGAAATCAAAAAAGTTGCTGTGAATAATTTCCTTAAGTTTTGGATGAGTTGTATCACCTGTTTTCCTGTTAATTACAAGCACAGATTCCACTTGGGGATGGAGCAGGCACTCATGCATGACTCCTTCCCCTACCATTCCGGTTGCACCGGTGATTATTGCTTTTATTTTCATAACTTTAATTTATATAATTGTATTGATTATTTCGAGGGTGATAGCCACAAAGACTCTAAGACACAAAGTTACACAACGTACTTTTTGGTCACCCTCTAAATGGTTTCATTTATAATAATTCCAAATTTCACTGTTCACTATATTTATTTATACTCCTTTATTGTCTTCAACAGGGATAGGCTCTGCTAGTTCAACCTCGCTACTTTTTAATTTAATATTCTTAATCTTAAATAATCCATATGCTCCGGCTGCTAAAGCTGCAAGACCGCTTACAGTCAGCCCCGATC
>CAWKCY010000014.1:0-199874 GCA_963848195.1 uncultured Ignavibacteriales bacterium
ACAGTATCATTTGGCATTAAACCTATATTTGGATTAGATTTCAAAACAGCAGAAACAGATTTCGCAGCATTAGTCCATGAACTTCCCGAAAGATTTCCAGTTGCATTTTTATCCACATAAAAGGTACGGTGCAATTTTCCGGCATTAATAAATTGCAATTTTGGGTTGATAGATGTTCCTGCAGTTCCAATACTATCTATATAGGTTTGTTTGAAATAACCTAAATTAACATTTTGTTGAAAATCTTTAATAAAATATCCTTTAATATTAGAATACCTAAGAGACAAATTTGCTATTTCTTTGGCCCATGAAATAAAATCAAAATCAAAAGGTCTGAGGGTGAATTATTGTTGGAGGCATTAAGGAAACGTAAATTGATATTCCTGCTATTTTCAAATCGGGGAGTGAAATCTTAAGATCATCCCATGAATTATCTTTATCAATCTGCCATGTATAAGTTTTCAGACCTGATGTTGTAAGATATTGTATGAGCGAATCGGTGTTTATGTGTTCATTGGATGTTAAACCCGGAGATAGTTGCTCTTGAATAATTTTCTTTAAGAGCATTAGATTTTTTTTGTGCATATATTATATTAACTACAACAAGGATAAAAAGTAAAAATATATTCAACCTTGAGATAAGCATTCTAAAATATTTCATTTTCATTATATTCATAATACGTTTCATTATATTAGTTCTAAAATACATATAATACTAAAAAATATAATATCAAAAATTTTGTGATAATGGGATCTGTTCATTATTATTTAAGCAGCAGCATTTTATTTCTGGAAACAAAGTTATTTATTTTTAATTCATATATATACGTACCACTTGAAAGATTGCTGGCATTAAATTTAACAGAATAACGACCTGCAGCCTTATTCTCATCAACAAGGGTTGATACTTTATTACCTAACATATCATAAACAGTGAGGAGCACTTTTCCCGGTTCAGCGACCTGGTAATTAATCATTGTACTAGGGTTAAAGGGGTTCGGATAATTTTGGCTTAAAGCATAATTTGCCGGAGCTAAATTTGCCAATACTTCAATTTCAGAGGAGTATTTGTAATCCCCGTTATTATCGATCTGCTTTAGTCTGTATTTATATTTATATCCATTCCTGGGGGTATTATCTGAGAATGAATAATTTTTGGGACTGGAGCTGGTGCCATTTCCATGTACAAAGCCGATGTTTTCCAAAACCCCCGTCTTTGTCATTAGTCATTAGGTCATTGGTCATTGGGTCATTGGTAGTTGCCGCTCTACCTCAAAACCGTAGTTGTTAACTTCTGTTGCGGTTTTCCATTCAAGGTTTATTGAATTCTCTTCAACTTTTGCATTGAAGGAAACAAGTTCTACGGGAAGGGCACCATCGTTGAAAGAGAAATTATCAAAGTTATAATCTGTTATATCCCCTATACCCGAGGAATCCAATTTTACAACAATTTTATTAATACCCTTATAATTTAAGGTCAAAGTTTTCCATGTAGTATCATTTGAGAAGGATTTAGAATATTTTTTCACATTATCTATCCAACCTTCAATAACGAGAGTGTCCGTACTTTGTTCGCTTACCTGGTATACATCAAAACTGTTTAAATCAATATGCAGATTGTTTAATGCTGTAATAGCGATTTGATCAGTTTTATGCTGAAAAACAAAATAAATTGACACGCTGTTAACATCGAAATTGCATCCGTAATTGGTACAAAATTTTTGACTGCTTGAAACTTTAAAATTATCAATGGTAAAGGCGGAATCCAAAACCTGATCTGAACTCCACCCCTGATCATCGAAAGTTATTTTATTTTGTGCAGGGGTAATAGAAGCAGCAAGCAGAATAATATAAATATTTAGTATTGTTATCAATCTCATTTCAATTCCCATCGAATAATGATGTAAGTATCAGTACTCTTTCGTCTCTGCATTAAATAGCGGTTTCATCCCTATCTTATGCGGAATAAAAATTTATTTATTTACTTTTTAAGCGAACATGGCCCCGAAAGAGGGGAACAACAACGCAGGTGTTTAGAATCAGATATTTAGAATAACACTCTTGAGGTAGGTTTGCACAAGATTTAAGCCAAAAGACATGTATTAATATTTTTGGAAAAAATAAAATATTTATTTTTGAATTGTAATTAATTGAGAAAGATAAAACTGGTGGAATGTAAAAATTACATGTAAAGAAGGGATCAAAGAGCAAAGTGTTAAAGGCTAATTGGTAATAACCACATAAAATATTTCATAGGGTTCATAAAGAAAAGGAGGGCGTAGGAACAGAGGACATGTGGGAAAGGTCATTAAATCTATTGGTTTCATTTCGTCTTAAAAACTATGCAGCACAGGTTTTGGGTAATAGTTATAGTGTAATGGAAAAAGCGCTGAGTGAAAATTATGGCATAGGGTATAACGAAAATTACATTGTATCAAGTGCAGAGCACATAGTGGAAAAACCATTGCTGCCTGACAATCTCGTTTATCAACTTGATTGTTGGTGGGTAAACCGGGTTGTCAGACTGGCTCCTGACAACCCATTTTTATTTTATTTGGTAATTGGATTATCATAAGATAGTAAAAAAAGGGGAGCCGGATTCCTTCAGCCTTCCGTTTTTTTAACACTAAGCACATCTAATGCTTTTATTAAAAATAATCTTGAAGAGAATGGATTTAGAAGTAAATTTACATTGTTCTATTTTATTAAAATTATTTTTTTTGTTTCTACAAAATTTCCGGCCTTCATTTTGTAGAAGTAAATTCCGCTTGAGAGATTTCGCGCATCCAAATGAACTATATAATTACCCGGTGATTTTTCTTCGTTCACCAGAGTCATTAATTCTTCTCCTAAAATGTTATAAACTTTTATTGAAACAAAGCTATTTTTAGGAATTGAGTAATTTATAGTAGTGGCAGGATTAAACGGATTCGGATAAGTTCTGTGAAAGGAAGAAGCCAGTAGGTGAGTTAGTTTTTGACTCAAAAACCTGAGTTAGTGCTGTACTTATGTATAATCCTCCCCCACCGGTGCCAGCAAATATCCAGCCCGGGGGCTCTTTGCAAGTGACACGACCGCTTTATTGAGAAGACCATCGCTAGCTTGCGACCACGTATCTCCAGAGTTTTTAGTAACGAAGACTCCGTTACCCGAATAACCGGAGTTGGTAATGGTGCTTGTTCCGGCAAATAATTCTCTATTGGAATTGGACATTAATACAGTTATATAATCATAATCAAGTCCGTTGTTGGCTGGAGCCCATGTGCTCCCCGCATCATCAGAACGAAATAGTCCCTTACCAAGACTGCCGGCAAATAAGGAACCGGAATTGAAATTGAGAGCAACAAAAGGAACTAGAGGAAGTCCATTAGTAGATTTTATCCAATCTTTTCCTTGATCAGTAGTATGAAAAATATATCCTACGGGTCCTAAAGAAGGGACGGCTAAATATGTACCGGCAAAAATATTTCCAGAGGAATCAGCAGCAAGAGCTCTTACTGAATTGCTGTTCAAACCAATGAGTGTCCAATTCTGGCCATCGTCTATAGAATGGTATACACCTCCTGCAGCACCAGCAAACATGTCATCATTTGATCCGGCTATAATATCAAAAACAGTCTGATTATTTCCGGTAAGATTTGTACTATCCCAGGTTTTACCTTTATTGATCGAACGAAAAATGCCATCATTTGTACCTGCAAAAATGCTTCCTTTTGAATTGATAAAAAGGGACCATACTTGCTTATTTAAAAGTCCGGTATTACTCTCAACCCAGCTGCTGCCTTGATCTGTAGAATAAAAAATTCCCTCATCCTCAACGCTTGCAAAGACAATACCGGCTGAGTCTACTGCGACAGCAGGGATAATAGCTGCCGGAATCCCTATTCTTTGCCAACTGAATCCATTATCGGTGGATTTATAAAATCCTGTTCCTGGTGAATAAAGTGATCCTGTGCCGGCAAAAATATATCCCTCTTTATTGTCAGCCAATTCATTTATCCAGTTTCCTTTAATTCCGCCATCAGCAGGTGTCCATGATATGCCCATATTATCAGACTTGAAAAGATCTGTTTCTGTACCGGCGTAAACTTCATTTTGAGAAGTAATAGTTAGAGATGTGAACACTGTACCAGTGAGAGCCGAACTCTCCCAGGTATCTCCGTTGTTAGTAGATCGAAAAACTGAATCTGAACTTACAGCGAGAACTGTTTCATTTGAATCAACAATTAGAAAGAGACTCCCGGGTAAAAAGCCTTTCAATCCTATATTTGTCCAAGAATCTCCTAAATTAGTTGATCGATAGACACCTAAATTAGTCCCAACGAAAATAGTTCCCTTTTTGCTTATAAAAATGGAAGAAACATTCAGCAAGTCAGGTTGAAGCATCATATGGGTCCAATTATTCCCTTTATCTGTTGAACGATACACCCCGGTGCTATCGGTTCCAGCAAAAATATTTCCTTTTTTATCAACTGTAATGCAAGTGACAACCTGACCTTTATCTGCTAATCCTGAATATATCCATGTAGTTCCACCATCGACAGACCGTGAGATACCGTTGTTTTGAGAACCTCCGGCATAGATATTACCGTTTGAATCTGCCGCAATAGCGAAAACAAATTGTCCCGCTAAACCACCAGTTTTCCAGGAAGTTCCATTATCAGTAGAGCGATAGATTCCACCACCATAGCTGCTAACGAAAATGTCCTCATTTGGAGTTATGCATATAGCTGAAATACTACCTCCATAAGGACCGTTTGTCTGTTCCCATTGGGCATAAGAAAAGTTATTTCCTAGGATTAGGAATAGCGTTAATAAAAGTAAACCGGTATTTCTCATCAAGGTTAATTAATACTAAATTCTATTAAATAAAATATTTTATTTAAGCTAAATACAGTAAATGTAAATAACTTTAACTAGCTAAATCAAAAATTATTTGTTTCATTTCATACTTCCGGATTTAAATTGATAATTAAAATGATTAATACAAGTGATTTATAACAACCCATTCTCTTATATAGGAATATAGGGAAAGTCGAGAATTGATTCTCAGAGGTTTTTTTTGGTTGAGGCATATGATGATATGGCTCGTTTAAAAAAAGGCGCTTAGAAATGAAAAAATTGGTTAAAACCTACGCTATTTCGTAGGGATTTTTGGGGGTTGTGGTTCATATTTGAGTAACAAAGAGGAAAGAAGACGTTTTACCACTAAGTCACTAAGGGCACTAAGGTTCACTAAGAAATATTCTTTTGGACTCTGCGAAAAAACTACAGTGACAAGATAAATTTTATTTCTTATTGTTGTGAAGAAGTTGTGTGAAAATATAGAAAACCGAAACCGGACACAATTTGGATATTCATTTGGAGCATCGGTTGCCGATCTTCCAATAGATAATCTGACATTGACGACCGAATATACGAAGTTATATCCATTTGTTTATCAGCACTTTGATCCTGCGCAGACTTACACTAACTCCGGATATGTAATGGGTGATTGGATTGGTCCTAATGCCGATCTTTTTTATCTTAATTTGAATTATAGAATTATTAGGGGGCTTCAGGTAGACCTTTGGGGAGAGTATATCCGGAAGGGGAGTGAAAGTGACAGTCTGCAATATGCAGATACACAGCCGGCATTTTTGTACGGATTGAACCATCACTACACATACCTGGGAATAAATTTGAAGTATGAGCCTATTCATGAATTAAATATTGCAGCTGGTTTTAGACAAAATCTGCAATCTGACCAGCAGGACGATAATTCTTTTATAGACACGCGTACAAATGTATTTTCATTTTCGATTTATTATGGGATGTAGGAAGGTCATTGGTCATTGGTCAATGGTCAATGGTCATTGGTCAGGGGGAATGTCATTGGTCAATGGTCATTGGTCATTGGGGAAGTCATTGGTCAGGGGGAATGTCATTGGTCAATGGTCATTGGTCATTGGGGAATGTCATTGGTCAATGGTCATTGGTCATGGGGAGTCATGGTCAATGGTCAATGGTCATTAGTCATTTGTAGTCAATTAAGTCATTGGTTCATTGGTCTATAATTGATTATGAGAGGTTTTTTTTGGTTGAGGCATAAGTATGAACAAAAATACGATATAAAATTAACAATAATTCATTTGAAATATGCTATATTTGTAATGATATTTAACTATGAAGAGGCAACAAACATGGAATACACTGTTATTATACATAATGCTGAAGAAGGTGGCTATTGGGCAGAAGTACCATCTTTAGAAGGTTGTTTTTCACAGGGTGAAACCGTCGAAGAAACTATAGCAAATGTTAGAGAAGCAATTCAAACACATATTACTGCTTTGGAGGAAGAAGGTATACAATTGCCTAAAGATCAAATAATGATACTTAGCCATGTTGCTATATAATAATTATGAGTAAAAATTTACACAATATAAAAGGGAAGGAAGCAATAAAAATCTTTGTGCATTTTGGAGGTGTTGAAAGGGGAGGTAAAGGTGATCATGTGAACATTAAAATGCCAAATGGTATTATAATTACAATTCCTGGTAATAAAATTATTAAAATTGGTTTACTAAAGAGTGCAATAAAAAAGGCAGGTCTAACAGAAGAACAATTTCTTAAACTGATTTAAATTAAATAAAAAAATAATAATATGCATATGACAATTTCGATTTATGCACGACCTGTTCCTCTTATTGCGAATAAAAATGGTGTTTACCGGAGGTAAAGCTAAACCTTATCAAGTAAAACAGGTACGGAATTTAATAATACGATATAAGTTAAATAAGGAACAATAATGTATAAGTATGAAGTAATCATTTATTGGAGCGAAGAAGATGAAGCTTATCTTGCAGAAGCTCCTGAGCTTCCGGGCTGTATGGCAGAAGGTAATACATATCAAGAAGCATTACAAAATATTCAAACTATAATAGAGGAGTGGATAGAAACGGCGAAAAAGATCATTGGTCATTGGGGAAGTCATTGGTCAATGGTCATTTGTCATTGACAAATCGATTGTGAGAGGTTTTTTGGGGTTGAATTGATTTTTTGCCACGAAGACACTAAGGCACGAAGGAAGCACTAAGAAAAAGGGCATTCGCTTCGGTGTCATTTGTTGGGAAGAAGAAGGAACGGAATGATGAGATTAATTGGCAGCATTTTTAAAATAATTGAATTGAATTCGCATAAAATTTAAGTTATTTTTAAATTAAGATTAAAATAAATTCGATTTATGTAAGATTATTTATAAAAAGAGAACAGATGAAAAATATTGATATTAACAATTTAACAAATAATGAAAAACTTAAATTAATTGAACAACTTTGGGATAGTATAGATAATCCTGATGATTTATTACCTTTTAATCCCGATCATAAGAAACTAATTGATGAACGTTTAAACAAAATTAATAATGATACGAAGTGGCTGACTTTAGGGGAACTTAAAAAAACACTTCGATCGTTGCATGATTAAAAAGCTGCGAATTCTACCTGAAGCATGGGAAGATATCATAAAAATCTCATCATATTATGAATCTATATCAGAAGAATTGTCATTAGAATTTGAAAATCTATTATTTAAATCATTTGAAAATATTAGAATGTTCCCTGAAATGTATGTTGTAAAATATAGAAATGTCAGGCGTAAATTAACTAATAAATTTCCTTATGCTATTTATTTTTATATAGATTCAACATTTATTAGGATTATAGCTGTCGTACATCAAAGAGAAAATCCCAAGTATATAAAAAGTCAAATTAGAAACCGCCGTACTCCAAATAACTCTTAAATGGAAGAGTGTCACTTATAAAAAATTCTTTATATATCCAGGGTATTGAAAGATAGAACTGTAGCGAAGGTGTTTTTGATAATCCCCTGTTGTGATACCTGGGGGAAGGCAGGAAGAGAAACCACTAAGACATTAAGGGGGCACTAAGATTGCACTAAGAAGGGATTTTACTACTAGGGCACCAAGGAACATTCATTCAAATCCAAAGAACAAATGACAAATTACAAATAAGCCCCAAAAGAAAAAATTCAAAACAGGTATTTAGAATGATGGTCATGGGGAATGTCATTGGTCATTGGGGAAGTCATTGGTCATGGGGAATGTCATTGGTCAATGGTCATTGGTCATTTAAGGAAGTCATTGGTCACGGGAAGGTCATTGGTCAATGGTCATTGGTCATTTAAGGAAGTCATTGGTCAATGGTCATTTGTCATTGACAAATCGATTTTGAGAGGTTTTTTTGGGTTGAGGCATGTGTTGATATGGATAGTTAAAAAAAATGGGCTTATAAGTGAAAAAATAGGTGGAAAGCTACGCTATTTCGTATGGTTTTTTGGGGGTTGAGCTTCATTTTTTCATCATTTTTTAAAACAAAACCTACCAGTATAAAACAAATACCCAGTCTGTCATTGGGATTTTTATGACTAATGACTAATGACTAATGACCATTTCTGAGCTGCATGGCAATCTAGTTTGAGCACATTGATTGTTGGTGCAGTATAGCGGGTTGTCAGTCTGGCTCCTGACAACCCTTTTTTTTGAATGGATGATTGAATGGGTGAATGATTCAAAAGAATTTATTTGTGTTTGATGCGGGAAGGGGTTAACTTATCGGCTGAAAAGATATATTGTTCTTCTTATACTTAAGTTCTATTTCATAATTTGGTTATTTGCTGCTGATCCCTTTTAATGTATCTTTTTGGTAAATAAAGTGCTGAATGTATTAAACTAGTAAACAAATCATCATTTAATGTTTAATTTATGAAAGATTTGATTAGATCATTCCGTATGAAAGAGGGTATGGATATTGAAGATGGGGATTATATGACAAAATCTCAAAAACAATATTATGATTCTGCTTTTACTTTTGCTGCTGCGTTCGCAGGGTTTGTTATAACTGTTATTGTTTCTTTTCTTTTTTAACTCTTTTATTTTCTTAAATGCTTTTTATATATTTTCACACAGGCTCTTTGAGTTCGGTGCAAAGCTATAAACACTAGAGGTGGGGTGATAAAGTTTATCGCATTGATTAATGATATGTCGGGGCTGACCCAGAAGTAATTATTTTTTAAAAAATGGCACGCAGATGACGCAGATTTTAATGGATTTTCACTGTCGCGATAATGAAAATTACTTTTGGGTCAGCCCCTCTTGATTTTTTTTGAGCGTTGAGTGTTAATAATATTTCACGCCTAACGGCGTTTGGGAGGGGATTAATTTTCATCTTAGACCAAAGGATAAATCCTTTGGTTAATGAGAATGTGTTAGGGGGGAGTAATCTCTTGAGGCCAAAGGATAAATCCTTTGGTTAATGAGAGGGGGAAGTAATCTTTTGAGGCCAATGGATAAATCCTTTGGTTAATGAGACTTTATGTTATACTTCTTGATTTTGCTGTCGAGGGTGGGTTTGGATATTTTTAGGATTTGGCAGGCTTTGGTTTTGTTGAAATTTACTGTTTTTAGAACTGACTCAATGTGTAATTTTTCTATTTCGGAGAGACTTAGATTATTATTATGGGGGAGGGTATTATCGGGGGTCATTTTTCTAAATAATATATTTTCTTTTTTTAGTACATCATCGGTTGATAGGACTACAGCCTGGTAAAGGGTATTTTCCAGTTCTCTTACATTTCCAATCCATTCATGGTTCTGAAGCATTTCCATAACTTCAATCGGGATTTTTCTTACATCTTTGTGTAATTCTTTGTTGATCTTTTGAAGCAAATGTATAGCCATTGCGGGGATATCATTTTTTCGTTCTCTTAAAGGAGGTACTTCAATTGTAAATACGTTGAGTCTGAAAAACAGATCTTCACGGAATTTACCATGGTATACAAGATCGCTTAAATCCTTATTTGTTGCAGCAACTATTCTTGCCTTCATAGGGAGTGCTGCATCGCCGCCGACTCTTTCAAATTCTTTTTCCTGCAAAACCCTTAAAAGCTTTGCCTGCAGATTGGTTGATATTTCCGATATTTCATCCAGAAATATTGTACCTTCACCGGCTAGTTCGAATTTACCTTTTTTTTCTTTTAATGCGCCGGTAAAAGAGCCGCGTACATGTCCGAACAATTCGCTTTCGAGTAAATTCTCATTGAGAGCCGTACAATTAACTGCTATAAAAGGCTGTTGTTTTGTAATGCCGGAATAATGAATAACTTTAGTAATTAGTTCTTTCCCGGTCCCGCTTTCTCCCAGTATTAAAACGCTTACCCTATTTGCGGAAACTTTCCCAATTTTCTTCAACACTTCTTTCATCAGTTGAGATTTGCCGATTAAACTATTTTCAATCTGGTATTCATCGCTATCTTTAGTTATTGTAATTCCCAGATGCTCACTGATTTTTCTTTCTTCCAAAGCACGTTTTATTATTACACTAAGGCGATCGATATCGAGCGGTTTTTCAATATAGTCGTAAGCACCTAATTGAATTGATTTGATTGTAGTCTGGCTGTCACCGTAAGCAGTCATAATAATTACAGGAATAGCTGCATCATATTCATGTAACTCTTTTAGAAAATCGATGCCGCTTAATTTTGGTAATTTGAGGTCGCAAATAATTAATTCAGGGTTTTCCTTATCAAGTAAACCCAGCCCTTGTTCGGCACTATCAGCAGTAATGATTTTAAATCCATTTTCAGATAGAAAGATATTGAGAGTATCCCGTATAGATTTATCATCATCAATAATTAAGATCTTATTCAATTTTGGCTCTCCAGTTTTACAGCAATTTCGAATATAGTTTCACCCGGTCTGGATGAAACTAATTTAATATCTCCATTATGTTTATCAAGAATCTCTTTTGCGATTGCAAGGCCTAAGCCGGTTCCGCATTTCTTAGTAGTAAAGAAAGGTTCGAATATATTTTCTTTGTCCATTATACCCGAACCGTTATCTTTAATAAATATTGAACAGTTTCCATTACATGAAGCGGAGGAAATTTCTATAGTGCCGTTATCCCCGACAGCTTCCAATGAATTTTCGATTAAGAGAATAAAAACAGATTCGAGCCTTTGCACGTCACCTAAAATTTTATGTTCCTTTATATTATTTATGAAGCGGACACCTTTTTCCTGGAACTGAGGTTCAAAAATATTATTTATGGTATCGATAAATTCCGGCAGGTAAATTTGAGTTAATGAGACCTTTTCCTGCTTAGAATATTCCAGGATATTTTTAAGCAGGTTGAACAACCTGGAGATTTCACTTTGTACTATTTGTAAAGATTTGTGTGTAGATTCAGGCAAACTATTATTTCGCAGGAGCATATCGATATTTATTTTCATTGAGGTAAGGGGGGATTTAATCTCATGGGATATATAAGAAGCCATATTGGTTATGCCTTTGAGTTTTTCAGCCTGATGCAGTTCATCCTGAGTGTGTCTTAATTCAGTAATATCCTCTTTGAGACTAATTAGTCTGGTGATATTCCCATCATCATCTTTTATGGGTGAAATCACAGCATATTCGGTATATAATTCTCCATTCTTTTTTTTATTTATCAGCTCGCCTTTCCAGACTTTGCCGGAAAGTACAGTTTCCCATATACGTTCATATTCTTCATGATCTACTTTCCCGGACTTCAGAATTCTGGGTGTTTTTCCCAATATTTCTTCCATTTGATACCCGGTTAGCTCTATAAATTTAGGATTAACATAAGTAATGTTACCATCTATATCTGTGATTACAATAGAAATAGGACTTTGCTCAATTATTGTTTCGTAAATATTTTTCATTTTTTTTCATTTTTTTATGCTTATAGATTTTGGTTGAAACAATTAATGACAATATCGTTAAGATCAATTCAAATCCAGAATATATCGTTTATTCAATAAATTCTGTTTGAATAGTGAAATCTTATACGATTTTGCTCATTTTGTGAACCAGGAGGGGGATTCGCAAAACTAAATAATACGGTTTTCGTAAATAACTTCCCCAATGTCAACTTTTGTTTATCCATAAAATTTGAACATATAATTACAAAAATATATTTTTTGATATATTTTTGAAATTACAACGAGGGAGTAATAATATTAGAGTTGAAAAAATTAAAACAAAGTTGAATAAATTCCGTAAATGTTGTCTTTGTAGATAATTCCGCCCTCGCTGGAATAAATGCACAAGTAAAAAAATGTGCGCATATCTATTTAATGAAAAATTTTTAATTAAACAAATAGTTTTATATTAAAAATTTATTAAATGTTAAATAAATTATGGAAGTACTGCAAATGAAAGAGGCTGTTTGAAATAGGAAAGGGATAAAATATCTTAGATATTGAATTTAACCTCACGCCTTAAATTTAACCTCACCCTTAAATTTAACCTTGCCCTTAAATTTAACTCACCCTTTAAATTTAACCTCACCTATTAAATTTAACCTCACCCTTAAATTTAACTTCACCTATTAAATTTAACCTCACCCATTAAATTTAACTTCACCTATTAAATTTAACTTCCCCTATTAAATTTAACCTCACCCTTAAATTTAACCTCACCCCCCGGCCCCCTCTCCTTAGTAAGGAGAGGGGGGGGTTAGAGTTCGATTATATCTTTTAATATTTTTTGAATCATTTCGCGGATGTTGGAATTTTGGTCCTGGTTGGAGAGGATGTTTAGTTTTTGACCGTACATGAAGCCCCAGCTTTGTATTACGAAGAATTCGGAGAGGGAGGTGTCGCTGTATTTTACTTTATTTATTTTATTAAAGACTTTTTTCATTAATTCTTTTTCTTTTTGGATTAGGTTTTTTAGGGCTTTTAATTCGGGTTCGAAGTTGTTGTCTTTTAAGACTAATAGTGTTAGTTCATATATCAACTGGTATTTTTCGGGTAAATCGTTTTTGTATTCGAAGTATTCGATGAACCGCTCTTCAAGCGGCTTTTCTTCATTATTGAAAATATTCTGGATCTCTTCAAGGTATTCGTTGGTCCTTAAATCTATGGTTGCATAGTAAAGTTCTTCTTTGGATTGGAAATAATGGTAGATTGTTGCTTTGCCAATCCGCAGGTCACGAGCTATTTCATCGAGGGTGGTTTTGTTTATACCGTGCTTTGTAAATCTTTTAACAGCAGCTTGGATAATCTGAAGCTTGCGGTTTTTTTGCAAATTGGAAGTCCGTAATTCTGAATAATTTAATATATAAAATAGTGATTAAATTATTAAAAAATATCATTTGATGGAATGGATGAATGGAGGAAGGAATGGATTGAATGATTGAATGGAGGAATGAATGGGTAGATACATATTAATAAGGTAATAAGGTAGGATATTTTTTTGTGGGAGATTTGTTACTAAGGTTTTAACAATAAATAAGGTTTTTTGAATGAGAACTGTTGGATAAATCCAACGGTAAGTGATTAAAACAGAAATTGTAATGTTAAAAGATGACATCTTTATTTATAAAGATAAGCTTTGTCCAAACTTACATTTTAATTTATAATTAAAGATGATTTATCATTTTAAAGATGTCATCTTTATTTTATTTACCTTAGTGAGGCTTAGTGTCCTTAGTGCCTTTGTGGTAAAGCCGCCCGCTGGACTTAGTTAGTTACTATCTTTTTTTTGGCATCTTCGATGATTGATTCAGCTTTTTTTTTGCTTTCTTTGATAACTTCTTCGGCTTTTTCTTTTCCGGCATCAATGTAATCATTTACATCGTCCATGATATCATCGGCTTTGCTGGATATTTTTTTTCTAAATTTCTTGCCGGAGAAGGGAGTGTAAAGCATTGCTAGTGCACTGCCCATTATTCCGCCGATTAATAATCCGGTTATAAAACCATTTAGTTTTTCGGATTCTTTGCTCATTTTATCCTCTTGTTTAATTGCTTAATTGCTTAATTGCTTAATTGTTTAATTGCTTAATTGTTTAATTGTTTAATTGCTAAATTGTTTAATTGCTAAATATTTATTATTGATAATAATAATATATAATAGCCTGGATAACAAACGTATAAATCACAAAGAATTAATTATTTAGGTATGCCTTTCAAAATGTCCCTACGGGACATTTTTTATTTGGGAGGTTTTCTTTCTATAGATATTATGTCCCTAACGGGACAAAAAAGCATTTCAATGGTCAATGGTCATTGGTCAATGGTCATTGGTCATTGGTCATTGGTCATTGGTCATTGGTCATTGGACACAGCTTTGGTGTTCAAAATATTAAAGGGGGGTAGTTTTGCTGAGGTTATGACTTGCACCGGTCTGAAGAGGGTGTGTGAAAATACAGAAAAACCGTTAAAACGGTTATTGGAAGTTTCATTTTTACTTCATTTTCCCGTTGGATAAATCCAACTTTCCCGTTGGATAAATCCATCTTTCCCGTTGGATAAATCCATCTTTCCCGTTGGATAAATCCAACGGCAATATTTCCCGTTGGATAAATCCAACGGCAATATAGGCAATCTATCTTCTGTTAACTTTTTGCTAAATCTTTTTGTTTGATGAATGGGGTAAATATTAGGGCTAGGAGGATTACCAGGAGGCAGCCGATTAGGTTGAACCATAGGAAGGGGATTTTTGTGAAGATGTAGCATAGGATTACTGTTGATTCGGCGATTAATGCGGCACTGAATGTGGCGGTTCCGTTGACTCTTTTGATGTAAAATGCAATTAAAAATATCCCTAGTATTGTACCGTAAAATAGTGATCCCAGGATATTAACTGCTTCTATCAGGGAGCCTAAACGGTTTGCAAAGAGTGCGAATGTAATTGCATATATTCCCCAGAATACTGTTGCGGCTTTTGAAATATGTAGGTAGTGTTTATCACTCCCGTTCTTATTATATAATCTTTTATAGATATCAATAACTGTTGTGGAGGCGAGTGCATTTAGTTCCGCAGAGGTTGAAGACATTGATGCGGAAAAAATTGCCGCAAGTATTAATCCTATTAAACCTACAGGGAGGTAATGAATTACAAAACTTAGAAAGATATAATTGGTATCGTTAATATCGGCACCCGGATCTGATTTCTTTATGAGATCAATTGCATTCCTTCTTATTTCCCTTCCTTTTTCTTGAGTACTATTTAAGAGAGCGGCGTTTTCTTCTACACGGGTATCTTCTTCTGAGTTTATTGAAGAGAGCAGTTTAGATATATTTTTCCTTTTTTCCATTGTTATCTGATGATAATCGGATTCCAGCTGTGCGTATTCGGTGGAATAAGGGGAGTTTTTTACTTTTGCGGTTTCAACTGAATTAAAAAAAAGGGGAGGGGTTATAAATTGATAGAAGACAAAGACCATGGCTCCTATAAATAGAATAAAAAACTGCATGGGGATTTTAATAATTCCGTTTGCAAGGAGTCCAATCCTGCTTTGTGCTACTGATCTTCCGGCGAGGTATCTCTGTACCTGAGATTGATCGGTACCGAAATATGAGAGCATTAAAAATGTTCCGCCTATGATGCCTGACCAGAATGTATATCTATCATTCAAATCAAATGTAAAATCTATAGCATTAAGCTTTCCCATTTTACCGGCAATATGTGCAGCGTCAATAACTGAAATACCGGGAGGGAGGAGCTTGAATATCATAAAAAAAACGGCAAACATACCGAACATTATAATTATCATTTGCTGAATGTGGGTTTTGTTAACTGCATTTGAGCCGCCAATAGTTGTATAAATAATTACGAGTCCCCCGGTAACAAGAACAGTATAATCGATATTCCATCCAAGGATTATTGAAATTATTAAAGCGGGGGCAAAGATAGTAAAGCCGGCACCCAGACCCCTTTGAATTAGAAATAAAATGCTGCCTAAGATTCGATTTTTAAGGTCGAATCTTTTTTCAAGATATTCATAAGCAGTGTAAATATTTAATTTGCGGTATAGAGGAACGGCAGTTATAGAGAGAAGGATCATAGCAATGGGGAGGCCGAGATAAAATTGAACGAAGCGCATACCATCGACATATGCTTGTCCCGGTGTAGATAAAAAAGTAATGGCGCTTGCTTGAGTAGCCATGATAGAGAGAGTAACAATATACCAGGGAGTAGTTCTACCGGTGCGGATATAGCTGTCAATATCTTTGGTCCCTTTTGATTTCCATATTCCATAAACAGCAACAAAAGCGAGGAAGCTGCACATGACAATCCAATCAATAGGGCTCACTCAAAGACCTTTGTGAATATGTAAAATAGCACAATTAAGAAAATGAGATTCAGAAATACGAGAGTATATAAACCATTCCAGGTTTTTAATACAGGCGGTTTTTCTTCAATATCATTATTTTGATGACTGCTGGTTTGATTCACTTTTCTTTCCCGCTGAAATTAGATTCACAAAAATTCTATAAGACCCGGGAACTCCGGCAGGCAATTGTCTAAACCAGGAATAGCCGGTATAAATAAAGATACCTTTACCATAATGTGCGAAGAGCATTCCGCCTTTGAGAGGTTTTTCACCGGGATCATTGCATTCCAATACCGTCTCATACTTCGGGTCCCAGTTATCGGAGAAATATAAGCCCCGTTCCTGAACCCAGCCGTTAAAATCCTGCTCTGTTATTTTATTCGGATAATTCAGCAATTGGTTATCTGGTTTAAGAAATTTTACCGGAGCTTCTTCAACGGTGACTCTATCTCTTGAGAGGCTGAAAGGGTAGGGACCGATTTGATCGATAACAGTGCCCCGATTTACCACATATTGAACGACAAAAGTTCCTCCGTTTTTTACATATTCCATTAACTTTGACTGTTCGACGGCAAGGCGGCTGCGGGTATTATAAGCTCTTACTCCGGCTACTATTGCATCGTAGCGGGAGAGGTCTGTATTTTCGATATCATTATCATTCAATAAAGTAACGTTATAACCAAGCTGCTGCAGATAAAAGGGGATATTATCTCCCGAACCCATTATATAACCTATACTGCTGATTACCTTTTTAATATTCAGTTTAATAAGCTTGATTTCTGCGGGAGGGAATAGTGTCTGGATGGGGATATAAGAATAATCGATTGTACGAAGGCTTTTTGAATAAGATTTATTTCCAATTAAAGCTTCAGCAGTAAGTTTGACATCCGATTCACCAGCCGGGGGATAGATAGTAAATGAAAAGTTATTTTCATCATTCTTTTTTTGAATTGAAAAGCTAATCTGCTGAGGTTCAATTTTCCATCCGGAAGGAGTATTTAACTTCAGAGTTCCATTGGCATTATCTTCATGAGCTTTTACTGCAATATTTATTTTTCTTCCGTCATTGGTGTGGAAAAGATAAACCGGGTCTTCGAAATTAATAGTAACGGGAGGAGTAATTTCTATTGAACGGTATTTCTCTCCTTTTACGGGGTCAGTCCATCTATATAAGACAGGGATTTCAAAAGGGAGATCAATTCCATTTGCATTGAGGGTAAATACAGCATTAAGCGGGGGAGGATTTTCAGGCTTACCTACTAACTGCAGGCTGTCCTCAATATAATCTCCTTTAGTTGGCTGTTCTCTCAGCCAGTACGGCTGGGTGATAGGAATATTTGCGGGTAATTTTACATTGGCTTCATAGGTCTGGAAATCTTCATCATTAAGTTTTTTGTCAATTTCTTTATTGTTTTGCTGATAACTGATTTTAATATCTTTGAGGACAAACGGGTAATCAGATCTGTTCACAATTCCCGAAGTGACATTCAATTCACCGCCTGGTACAGTTGAATAATCGGAAGCAATAGCTTCCAGCCATAATCCCGCAGCAGAGCGTATAGCATTTAATAATTCTTTACGCTTTAACGGAATCCAATAATCATCTTTTAGATTTCCCATTTCTTTATAAGCTTCTACTAAAGCAGGAATTACAGCGGAAGGGTTATTAGGGTCAAAGTTTTTATTTGCGCTGGAAAGTAATTGACTTAGCTTATCACTTCCGGGAACTCTATTCCAGGTTAAGTCAACGTCTTCAAACAGATCTTTTTGAGCGGGTTTTCCATCTAAGCGAGTAAAATAATTAACTGTTTCGCCTCTTCTGCCGGATGAGCCGAAGCCTTGAGTTTTATGCATTGATCTGCTTTCGGCAGCTATTTCGGTATAAGATTTTCCTAAAAGCTTGTTATATGCACCAAGGTCAACACTTAAAATGCTGTCATTTCCTTTATTCTGATTTGAAGGGTCCCATGCATTCCAGTAAATTCTTTTTGGCTGCCAGGGCTTAACATATTTAAGCTGTTCGGGGAATGCAGATGAATCGCCGGAGATTTTGAAAGCCTCCATAGCAAGAATAGCTGAGGCAGTGTGGTGGCCGTGTCCACCGGCACCCGTACCGGGAAAGCGTGTAATAATAACATCAGGTCTAAATTTTCTAATTACCCAGACAACATCCGATAAGATTTTTTGTTTACCCCAAATATTAAAAGACTCATCAGCAGATTTTGAAAAGCCAAAATCGACAGCCCGGGTAAAGAATTGTTCGGCGCCATCGATTCTTCTAGCGGCAAGCAATTCCTGAGTTCTAATTAAACCGAGCAGTTCAGCTTGTTCGCTGCCGACTAAATTTTGTCCTCCGCCACCTCTATTCATAGCGAGGTATCCGGTCCGTAATAATTTTCCCGAGGAAAAATATGAGAGCATTGCAGTATTCTCATCATCGGGATGAGCGGCGATATAGAGAACGGTTCCCAGTACGTTTAATTTTTCCAGGGCAAGTTTGAGTTCAGCGGCATCTTTAATTTTTTCAGGCTGGGCTTTAATTGCGGAGGAGGTTATTAATAAAAGGATAAGTAATAGGGAATATTTTGTGGGGGGGATGGTTTTTATAGTTTTGTATTTTATCATACGTTTGTCCATAATAAAAGATCTTATAAATCCTCTACGAGGATTCTGTGAGTAAAATGGAATTATTTTCTACAATAATTTGACCTCTACGAGGTCAGGCAAACCTCTTCGAGGTTATGTAAATTGGCCCCGGGATAAATCCCGGGGTTAATGAAAAAAGTTGAACTGGTAACCTCATCAAGGTTATGGCAAACCTCTTCGAGGTTAGGGAAATTTAGTCTTTGGTTTAAATTGGCCCCGGGATAAATCCCGGGGTTAATGAAAAAGTTGAACATTCTCTAATAGAGTTATTTTTTAAATTATGTTTTGAATTTAATTATATTTAGATACAATATTACTTATATAAATTTTATATACAAACCGTTTATCATATTTTTATGATTGAAATCAAAGACATCAAAATAGGGGACAATAAGGCTCTGGTATTAATAGCAGGTCCTTGCATTGTTGAAAATGAAAAAATAATTTTATTTACAGCAGAGCGAATAAAAGAAATTGCATTAAAACTTAATATATCTTATATATTTAAAGCAAGTTATAAAAAAGCGAATAGAACCAGTGTTAGTTCGTTTACCGGGATTGGGGATGAAGAGGCATTAAAGATATTACTTAAGGTAAATAAAGAGCTTAATATTCCGGTTCTCACCGATGTTCATTCTCCGGAGGAAGCAAAGAGGGCTGCGGGATATGTGGATATTCTTCAAATTCCAGCATTTCTGTGCAGGCAGACGGAATTATTAGTCGCGGCAGGGGAGACAGGGAGAGCAGTTAATATAAAGAAGGGGCAGTTCCTGGCTCCGGAAGATATGAAATTTGCAGCCGGTAAGGTTGCATCAACGGGGAATAATAAAATCCTTTTAACTGAAAGGGGGACTACTTTCGGGTATCATAATTTGGTTGTGGATATGCGTTCTTTTATAATTATGAAAGAATTGGGATATCCTGTTGTTATGGATGCAACTCATTCGGTTCAATTGCCTTCTAAGGGAAATGAGAGTGGGGGTGAACCGAAGTTCATTAAACCTTTGGCAAGGGCCGCGGCTGCTGTGGGAATTGATGCGCTTTTTTTGGAGGTGCACCCGAATCCGAAAGAAGCGTTGAGTGATGCGGCTAGTCAGCTGCCGTTAAATGAACTGGAGGAGTTGCTTGTGGATATTGTTAGGATTGATCAGGTGGTTAAAGGATAGGATTACAAGATTGCAAAGATTACAAAATTACAAGATTAGATTACAAGATTATAAAATTGAGTATGAGCAGGTATTATGGATGAATTTCCGCGTCGATTAAAAGAGGTAGAGAGGGAGTTATTGTTTTATATTCTTCCGGCAGGGAAGGGGGGGTATAAAATTTATAGGGATATGATATTTGATAAATATGTGATCGGTTTTGGGAGGTTTGGGGAGACAAATTTGGTTTTGGGTAATAAGGATGATAGGTTCGATATACAGGATGCTTCATCGACTATTTTTGCTGCGGGTTCTATTATTTATGATACCGGGAAAATTGAAATAAGCATAAATGAAGAGATTGATGATAGGGTTGAGTTTGATATTTCACCGAAGGAATATGAACAGCTTGTTAAGGAGAAAGAGATAAAAAGGTGGAATTATTCGGAGTGGGTTCCGGGGATGAAATCGCCGCGAGAAGATTCAAAGTTAGGGAAATTGTAATTGTACCGGATAAATATGTGCTGGCGATTTCTCAGGTGGAGAAAAGAATTTGGGTTTATGGATTTGAGACGGGGATAAATTATTTGATACCGCTGTCTAATTTTTATAACCAGTTGATGATATATAAAAATATCAGAGACCCTAAGATTGCTTTGAAGCCTAATTTGTTTTTTGAAAAGCTGCAGAGTGAGTATACTGATATAGAGCTTAGGAATACTTTTATAACTTATAATAAATATCTGAGGAAGCTGGATATAAGGGAAGAGCTGGTAAATGCAAATCCAGTGAAGGGTAAAGGGAAATTGTTTGGGATTTTTAAGGGAAATGGTTAATGGAATTGGAATCGGAAAAGAACCTTATTGCATGTTGCAACCTTATTTACTTTTATGTATGAACCGGAATCGGAAAGGTGTTCATACAAAGAATAAGGTAATAAGGTTTTCGTCGTTCAGGTATTTTATAGTTACTAAGGTGAAAACAGAAAATAAGGTTTCCATAATTCAGACATTTTGTAGTTACTAAGGTGAGAACAAAAAATAAGGTTTTAGAACAAAGATACCTTATATACCAGGAAATACTTGTCATTAGAAAAGAACCTTATTGACTGTTGCAACCTTAGTAACTTGCAGAATCGAAGCGAAAAGCGAACCTTATTACCTTATTTACTTTTATGTATGAACCGGAATCGGAAAGGTGTTCATACAAAGAATAAGGTAATAAGGTTTTCGTCGTTCAGGTATTTTATAGTTACTAAGGTGAAAACAGAAAATAAGGTTTCCATAATTCAGACATTTTGTAGTTACTAAGGTGAGAACAAAAAATAAGGTTTTAGAACAAAGATACCTTATATACCAGGAAATACTTGTCATTAGAAAAGAACCTTATTGACTGTTGCAACCTTAGTAACTTGCAGAATCGAAGCGAAAAGCGAACCTTATTACCTTATTTTCTTTTATGTATGAACCGGAATCGGAAAGGTGTTCATACAAAGAATAAGGTAATAAGGTTTTCGTCGTTCAGGTATTTTATAGTTACTAAGGTGAAAACAGAAAATAAGGTTTCCATAATTCAGACATTTTGTAGTTACTAAGGTGAGAACAAAAAATAAGGTTTTAGAACAAAGATACCTTATATACCAGGAAATACTTGTCATTAGAAAAGAACCTTATTGACTGTTGCAACCTTAGTAACTTGCAGAATCGAAGCGAAAAGCGAACCTTATTACCTTATTTACTTTTATGTATGAACCGGAATCGGAAAGGTGTTCATACAAAGAATAAGGTAATAAGGTTTTCGTCGTTCAGGTATTTTATAGTTACTAAGGTGAAAACAGAAAATAAGGTTTCCATAATTCAGACATTTTGTAGTTACTAAGGTGAGAACAAAAAATAAGGTTTTAGAACAAAGATACCTTATATGAATACTTGTCATTAGAAAGAACCTTATTGACTGTTGCAACCTTAGTAACTTGCAGAATCGAAGCGAAAAGCGAACCTTATTACCTTATTTACTTTTATGTATGAACCGGAATCGGAAAGGTGTTCATACAAAGAATAAGGTAATAAGGTTTTCGTCGTTCAGGTATTTTATAGTTACTAAGGTGAAAACAGAAAATAAGGTTTCCATAATTCAGACATTTTGTAGTTACTAAGGTGAGAACAGAAAATAAGGTTTCCATAATTCAGACATTTTATAGTTACTAAGGTGAAAACAGAAAATAAGGTTTCCATAATTCAGACATTTTGTAGTTACTAAGGTGAGAACAAAAAATAAGGTTTTAGAACAAAGATACCTTATATACCAGGAAATACTTGTCATTAGAAAGAACCTTATTGACTGTTGCAACCTTAGTAACTTGCAGAATCGAAGCGAAAAGCGAACCTTATTACCTTATTTACTTTTATGTATGAACCGGAATCGGAAGTTGGTACATACTTAAAAAATATCCTGTGATAAAATGACAATAAAATAAATTATGGCTAAATTTATTATTATAACATTAAAAAAAATCACTTAAAAAATTTGCAGACAAAACATCTATTCAATAATCCTTAGGAGAAAAATGAAAATAGAATACAATAACTTATACACACATTTTATTTTTATAACATCCAACCGTTTACCTATTATTAAAGAAAAAAGCCGGATTAGAATTGAAAAGTATATTACAGGTATAGTAAATAATAATGATTCAAAATTATACGCCATTTATGCAAATCCCGAACATATTCATTTCATAATTTCACGTTCACCGCAGCTATCAGAAGAATATTTGTCAACAATTATTGCGGAAAGTTCTGCACGATTTATAAATGATAACAAATTATGTATAGGGAAATTTGTCTGGCAAGAATCCGCTGCTGCCTTTTCTGTTTCAAAAGCTGATGTTAACAAAGTTTGTAAATATATCCTTAATCAGCCTAAGCATCATCATAAAGCAACATTTAGCGAGGAATATGAATCATTTATGAAATTTTATCAAAGAACTATTCAGTTAAATATGTAGTATCAGCAGCTTAGGATGCACAAAATAAAGTTAATAAATCATGTAACGCTTTTTATCGAGGGTCATACATGAAAATAAGGTAATAAGGTTTTCTTCATTCAGGTATTTTATAGTTACTAAGGTGAAAACAGAAAATAAGGTTTTAGAACAAAGATACCTTATATGAATACTTGTCATTAGAAAGAACCTTATTGGCTGTTGCAACCTTAGTAACTTGCAGAATCGAAGCGAAAAGCGAGAATCGGAAAGGTGTTCATACAAAGAAATAAGGTAATAAGGTTTTCGTCGTTCAGGTATTTTATAGTTACTAAGGTGGAAACAGAAAATAAGGTTTTCATCATTCAGGTATTTTATAGTTACTAAGGTGAGAACAAAAAATAAGGTTTTAGAACAAAGATACCTTATATACCAGGAAATACTTGTCATTAGAAAAGAACCTTATTGGCTGTTGCAACCTTAGTAGGTATTTTATAGTTACTAAGGTGAAAACAGAAAATAAGGTTTTAGAACAAAGATACCTTATATACCAGGAAATACTTGTCATTAGAAAAGAACCTTATTGACTGTTGCAACCTTAGTAACTTGCAGAATCGAAGCGAAAGCGAACCTTATTACCTTATTTACTTTTATGTATGAACCGGAATGGAAAGGTGTTCATACAAAGAATAAGGTAATAAGGTTTTCGTCGTTGAGGTATTTTATAGTTACTAAGGTGAAAACAGAAAATAAGGTTTCCATAATTCAGACATTTTGTAGTTACTAAGGTGAGAACAAAAAATAAGGTTTTAGAACAAAGATACCTTATATACCAGGAAATACTTGTCATTAGAAAAGAACCTTATTGGCTGTTGCAACCTTAGTAGGTAGTTTATAGTTACTAAGGTGAAAACAGAAAATAAGGTTTTAGAACAAAGATACCCTGTATACCAGGAAATTACTTGTTATTAGAAATGAACCTTATTGCATGTTTCAACCTTAGTAACTCGCAGAATCGAAGCGAAAGCGAGAATCGGAAATGTGTTCATACAAAGAAATAAGGTAATAAGGTTTTCGTCGTTCAGGTATTTTATAGTTACTAAGGTGAAAACAGAAAATAAGGTTTCCATAATTCAGACATTTTGTAGTTACTAAGGTGAAAACAGAAAATAAGGTTTTAGAACAAAGATGCCTTGTATACCAGGAAATACTTGTCATTAGAAAAGAACCTTATTGCATGTTGCAAACTTAGTAACTCGCAGAATCTCCTGAGATATAAATCAATGCATACATTAAGATTTTATCCGCCAGCATAATTATATTAAGTGTAAATTCTTTGTAAATTAAAAGGATAAATTCTGTTTATTTTGCAGAATTGAAATGAATTTTTAAATATATGAGGATAAGCTTTGACTAGAGAGGAAATTATTGAAACGGGGAAAGAAGTAATCCGGATTGAAGCGGAAGCGGTTTCTAATTTATCTTCAAGTATTAATGATGAGTTTGTAAAAGCAATTGAGGTAATGGCTGAATGTAAAGGTAGGGTAGTGTTGACCGGGATGGGGAAATCGGGATTGATAGCTAGAAAAATAGTAGCGACTTTGAATTCTACAGGTACGGCTGCAATTTTTCTGCATCCTACCGATGCACTGCATGGGGATCTTGGAATGGTGCGGAAAGATGATGTTGTAATTCTTATTTCAAAAAGCGGGGATACTCAGGAGATCTCTAATCTTATACCGATGTTTAAAAGACTGAAGGTAAAATTAATAGCAATGGCAGGTAAAAGGGATTCCAAACTCGGGCGGGAATGTGATATATTTCTGAATATTGATGTCAAAGAAGAAGCATGTCCTCATGATTTAACACCTACCGCATCAACGACTGCTACTCTTGCAATGGGAGATGCATTATCAGTAGCGCTTCTGCAGAAGCGAAACTTTACTGCGGAAGATTTTGCTTTCTTGCATCCGGGGGGGAGTCTTGGTAAAAGACTTTCTCTTGAAATAAGGGAGATAATGACTAAGGGGGATAATATTCCAATTGTTAAGGAGGAGACTTCAATTAAGGATACAATCCTGGAAATTACTTCAAAAAGACTTGGAGCAACCTGTGTTGTTAATAATGATGATAATTTAGTAGGAATTATAACAGATGGAGATTTAAGGCGTCTCCTTGAAAGAACCCTTGATATAAAGGATTTAACTGCAAAAGATATTATGACGGGTAAACCTAAAGTGTTAAAAGAAAATTATCTTGCTTCTTTCGCATTGCAGCAGATGGAAAATTATAAAATTACATCGCTTGTAATAATAAACGAGACTCAAAAACCGGTTGGGATAATTCATCTGCATGACCTTATAAATTTAGGATTGAGTCCCAGATGAAATTTGCGACAGTTTTATTTATTCTTGCGTTAATTATTTCGGCCTGCTCGGAAGAAAAAGTAAAACCTTCTATTGACTTAACAGTTAAAGGATCAGAATTACCCTCACAGGAAAGCTGGAATTCCACAGTGTTTTTTTCGGACTCGGGTAAAACCAAGGCTGTTCTTAAAGCAGGGCATCTGAGGGTGTATGAAAATTCTCAAGAGACTATATTGGACAGTAATATTTCCGTTGATTTTTATAATGATTTTGAGCAAATAACTACCACTTTGACAGCTAAAAGAGGAAAGGTAAATGATGCAACGGAGGATCTTTATGCGTATGACAGTGTGGTAGTGGTAAGTGACAGCGGTACGACGCTGAAGACAGATGAGTTAATGTGGAGAAACAAGGATAGGAAGATTGTATCGGATAAGTTTGTTACTATATTATCTCCGAAAGAAAAAATTCAAGGGTTTGGTTTTGAATCGGATCAGCATTTGAGAAATTATGTGATTTATAATATAACTTATGTGACCAGGAGGGATTCGGTTTGAAAAATTACAAGATTGGCAAGATTACAAAATTGGCAAGATTATAGGATTGCAAGATTATAGGATTATAGTTGGAATGCTTAAATAATAACTAGTGAGATGAAACAACCTCACCCCCCGGCCCCCTCTCCTTCCCGCTAGAATAGGGACAGGTAGCAAGGAGAGGGGGAGGGACCGGACTAAAAGTCCGGTCTGTGTTGGATAAATCCAATGGTAAGTGATATTAATGATTAGAAATTTTTTGTTTACGTTTATAATTTTTTTTTCTTTTACGGTGACGTTTTATTCGCAGCAGGATGATAATATGATTACTGTGGTGGGGAAGAAGATGATCGGGAAGAGTGTTAATGGTGAGGCGATTAGGGAGGTTTTTGGAGATGTGGTGGTTACGCAAGGGAATGTTAGAATAACTTGCGAGCATGCTGTTCAGTTTCTTTCGCAAAATGATGCACAGTTAATCGGAAATGTTATTGTAACTCAGGACAGTGTTACTATTACTACGGATCAGGGATTTTATTATGGTGATGAACGGAAAGCGGAAAGTTATTCGGGTGTAACATTAAATGATAAAAAAGTTATTTTGTCAGCTGATACCGGTGAATATTATTTTAGGCTTGATAAAGCTTTTTTCAGACATAATGTAAAGTTATATGATACCGCTACTACGCTCACTTCGAAGGTATTGACTTATTATAAAAGCGAAGACAGAATGGTTGCGGTGGGGGATGTGAAGATAATAAATAATGAAAGTATAATTTCAGCAGATAGTCTGGAACATTTTCGCAACACGAGGGTTACTTATGCTTATAAGAATGTGAGGATTAAGAATACTAAAAATAATGTTGTTATTTACGGCGACCATCTTGAAGACTATGCTCAGAACAGCTATACACTGGTAAATTTAAATCCGCTGCTGGTGCAGGTAGATACAATTTATGCTGGAGTCCCGGATAGTTTAACCGGTATATCAGATGGTACAATAAAAGCGTCTTCCGGCACTTTTAGATTAGATACTTTAATCATCAAATCTAAAATCATGGAAGCTTATCATGATACATCAAATATTTTTAAGGCAACCGATTCGGTTAAAATTGTAAGAGACAGATTTGCGTCTATTAATGATTTAACAACTTATTATAAATCCCAGCATGAATTAATAACAAAAAAGGTTAATGAGGAGGCAAATCAGCCTATATTGTGGTATGAAAATTCACAATTAACCGGAGATTCTATTACAATTTATTTAAACGATAATAGTATTAAACTTTTGGATGTAGACAGGCGGGCATTTCTTTTATCTCAGGATTCTATATTCCAAAATAGATTTAACCAGTTATCGGGGAATAGAATTGAGGTTGAATTTACGGGGGGAGATATAAGTAAAACGAGAGTATTCGGAGGAGTTCACAGTATTTATTATATGTTTGAGGGTCATACTCCGAACGGGCTCACAAAATCGTCATCTGAAACAGCAATGATAAATTTTGAAGACAGGAAAGTTAGTGCGGTTAGATTATATGGTTCTCCGAACAGCGAGTATTATCCCGAAAATAAAGTTGAAGGGAAAGAACTTTCGTTTACACTTCCGGAGTATGTTTTTTATAAGAATCGTCCATCAAAAGAAGTGTTACTTAATCAGATCTCGAGCAGGAAATGAGAAGTATATGTTTAATTGTTTAATTGTTAAATTGCTTAATTGTTTAATTGCTTTATTGTTAAATTGTTACATCTTATTTTTAGATTATGAAATCAACATTACGAAGTGAAGATTTAATTAAGGTATATAAGAAGAGAGCGGTGGTTAATAAAGCTACTATTGAAGTTTCTACGGGTGAAATAGTTGGTTTATTGGGACCGAACGGTGCGGGGAAAACTACAACTTTTTATATGATTGTCGGTATGATAAAGCCGAATAAAGGTAAAGTATATCTGGATGATGTGGAAATTACTAATATTCCGATGTATAAGAGAGCACGAATGGGAGTGGGTTATCTTCCGCAGGAAGCTTCTATTTTTAGGAGGCTGACTGTAGAGGATAATTTGCTTGCTGTGCTGGAAATGACAAAACTCAGTTCAAATGAGAGGAAAGAAAAGTGTGATAAACTGCTGGAGGATCTGACTATTACCCCGATAAGAAAGAGTTTCGGGTTTCAGCTAAGCGGAGGAGAAAGAAGAAGGACAGAGATAGCACGTGCGCTGGCAACTGATCCTAAATTTATTCTGTTAGATGAACCATTTGCGGGAGTTGATCCTATTGCGGTTGAAGATATTATGAATATAGTTGCTAATCTGAAGAACAGGGGAATAGGTGTTCTGATTACCGATCATAATGTTCATGAAACTTTATCAATTGTAGATAAAGCTTATATTTTGATTAACGGAGTTATGTTTAAATCAGGGAGTGCAGTTGAACTTGCGGAAGATGAAGAAGTTAGGAAATTATATCTTGGTGAGAAATTCAAACTTGACAGATATTAAATAAGGATAATTCTTTTTGACAGCTCAAATAATCCAATTATCGTCCTTGGAGTTATTTCGTAAATATGAGGATGTTATAAAATCCGGTTTATTTATATTTGAGCAGGATAGTTTTCTATTGGAATTAAGATATATATCAGAAGAAGATTGCGGTGTTTTGGAATCGAATATAAGGGGAAATAATAAAGTATTTTTTAGCAATAGGAATTCCTCAAAAGTCATCTTCATAAACGGCAGTTTATCCGGGATCAGAGAAATCTTTAAGAACTTCCCTGACGGAGAATTAAAAAATAAAATAAATAGAGCTTTAAATAATTATTTAAACTATAAACAGAAATCTTATATAATCGGGGGGAAAGAATTTGGTTTTGACAGAAGTTATGTAATGGGGATACTGAATGTTACTCCCGATTCATTTTCAGATGGGGGGCTTTATATAAATACAGATGATGCGGCGGCTCATGCATTAGAAATGATAAATGACGGGGCAGATTTTATTGATATTGGAGGAGAATCTACAAGACCGGGTTCGGAAGTCGTGAATGAAAGGGAGGAACTGGGAAGGGTAATACCGGTTATTGATAAAGTGCTTTCTAATGAGCCTTCAGCGATTATTTCAATAGATACAACTAAGAGCAGGGTTGCCGAAGAAGCAGTTAAGCACGGCGCCAGGGTTGTAAACGATATCAGCGGGGGAACCTTTGATAAAGATATGCTGAACATGGTAAAAGAAAATTCAGAGAGTCCGGCATTGATACTGATGCATATTAAGGGGACTCCCAAAACAATGCAGCAGAATCCGTATTATGATAATGTAGTGGAAGAAGTTTATGACGTCTTATTTGAGAGAGTTTCTGCTGCTGAAAAACTTGGTATTGATAAAATATTTATTGATCCCGGAATAGGATTCGGGAAAAGAATTATAGATAATTTTGAGATTCTAAGCAGACTGGGAGATTTCAAGAGTTTAGGATACCCGATTTGTGTTGGTGCATCGAGGAAATCTTTTTTAGGGAAAACATTGAACCTTGATATAACGGAAAGGGATACCGCTACTGCAATTACAGAATCGATTGCGGTAAAGAATGGTGCGCGGATTATAAGGACGCATAATGTAAAGTTTGGAAAACAGGTCTGCGAATTGTTAAATAATTTTTAATATATAGTATGTTTGATATTTTCAGAATAGGATTTTTGAATGTGACTTTTATTGATATAATAGATATTTCTATTGTTTCTTTTATTATATACAAATTATATACTTTGTTAAAAGGAACGATAGCTGCGCAGATATTTATTGGATTAATGATTATCCTATTCCTCTCCTTCATTTCACAGGCAGCTAATTTTAGAGTGCTCAGCTGGCTGCTTAAATTAATTACAGATATCTGGGTTATTGCATTCCTGATCTTATTTCAACCCGAAATCAGGCGACTGCTTGTAATAGTAGGAAGAAATCCTTTTGTAAGAATATTTGTAAAATCCGAAGCTCCGCAGTCAGCGGCGATCATTACGGATGCGGCATTCGAATTATCGCAGCATCAGCATGGAGCATTAATAATAGTAATAAAGTCAACCGGAATAAGAACATTTATAGAAACGGGTGAGCAGCTTAATGCAAAATTAAGTGTCTCATTATTAAGATCGATCTTTTATCCCCGTTCACCGCTGCATGACGGGGCAGTGATTGTTAAGAATAATATAATAGAAGCAGCAAGATGTACACTTCCTCTTTCGACTTCAACGTTTTCCGATGGTGAATCTCTTGGTATGAGGCATAGGGCCGGATTAGGGATATCGGAGCAGGCTGATGTAATTAGTGTAATTGTCTCGGAAGAGACGGGAAGTATCTCTATTGCTGAAAATGGGAAATTATCGAGAGGGTTGTCAAAGGATAAATTAAAGGAAAGATTATCTACTGCGTTTAGATCTCCGGTGGTTAGGGGGTTGAAGGGGAGGATAGAGCAGTATATAAGTGAGAAGTAAATTACCTTCTTTTGGGGGCTGTCCAAAAAGTAATTATTTTCTAAAAAATGGCACACAGATGACGCAGATTTTATGGATTTTCACTGATTTTTAAATTGAAAATTACTTTTTGGACAGCCACAAGCTGAGTAAATAAAGCACAAAATATTGAGGCTTTAGCCTCATAAATAAATTTATCATAGATAAATATGATTTAAAATCCAGCTCCAGCCTGAGAAAGCAGTAGATTTGTTCTGAAATTATTACAAATCAAGTTCTCCTGCTATTAAGTCTCAAATAAAGCTCAGATTCGCTCCACTTACGCTCTTCTCTTACAAACCGTCAGCTGAAGCTGACGGCAATTTCTGGAAATTAAAAGAATTTTTTTCTTGCATTTTAATAAATGAATTTTTATGTTACCGGTAACAGTTATCGATAACATAAATTATTTATTAAAGCTATGCAACAATTTATTGTCGAACTTGCCCACAGAATCTTTTTTTTAATTCCTCTTTTTTTAATCAGTTTTTCCAACATTAACGGCGAAAATATTCCGGGAAGTAAATTTGAATCTGACTGGACTTTATTTTCTTCGGAAAAAACCAATGCAACAGGTGAAGGAAATCACAGACCCCAGGATTTAAAGTAGGTGAATCTTTATAGAACTGATATCCCTAAAACTGTTTTTGCGGCACTGGTTGAAAACGGAGTGTATAAAAATCCATTGTATGGTGAAAACTTATTAAATATTTCCCAAAAACCTTTCCGGGTGCCATGGTGGTATAGGAAAGAATTTGATATCAATGAGGTTACCGGGAACAATTACCAAATAACATTGGAAGGGGTGAATTATAAAGCTGATCTATGGATAAACGGGAAGAAAGTGGCAGGGAATGATAAGATTGAGGGGGTTTTCGGGCGTTTCAATTTTGATATTACTAAATATATTGTTAAGGGGAAAAATGTTGCTGCAATTGAAGTATTTCCTCCAAAATGGGGAAATTTTACTCTTGGATTTGTAGATTGGAATCCAGCTCCGCCTGATAGTAATATGGGGCTCTGGCGTGGTGTAAAGTTAAAAAAGACGGGTATAGTATCTATGGATGATATCTTTATTAAAACTAAAATTAATAAAGAAACATTAAAAGAAGCGGAATTAACGATAACAGGAACTTTAACTAATTTCTCAAATCAAAAGGTAGAGGTTGAGGTAAAGGGAACTTTTGATGGAAAAGGAGATTTCTCAAAACCGTTTACGCTTCAGCCGGAAAGCAGTTCGGAATTCAGCATTAGTTCCGGGGATGCTGCTTATCTAAAAGTTTCCAATCCGCATTTATGGTGGCCTAATAATTTAGGTGAGCCTTACCTTTATACGCTTAAGATACAAGCAAGTACCGGAGATAAAATATCGGATGAACAAAATATAAGATTCGGTATCCGTGAAGTTGAAGATTATATTAATGATATAGGGCATAGAGGATATAAGATTAACGGGAAGAAAATTGTAATTAAAGGTGCGGGCTGGGTTGATAATTTAATGCTGGATGACAGTAATGAAAAAGTAATTGAGCAGGTTAAATATGCTAAGCAGATGAACTTAAACGCTTTAAGATGCGAGGGTTTTTGGGGTAAGAATGAGACTTTATTTAATGCAGCCGATGAGAATGGTATTTTAATTATGATTGGATGGAGCTGTCAATGGGACTGGAAAGGTTACTGCGGAAGGGAGGAATCTAAATACTCGT
The DNA here is from genome assembly GCA_963848195.1 of uncultured Ignavibacteriales bacterium. GTDB lineage: Bacteria > Bacteroidota > Ignavibacteria > Ignavibacteriales > Ignavibacteriaceae > CAVQBP01. Next base: position 32,024 of record CAWKCY010000014.1, read on the forward strand.
GCATTTCTTCACCTGAGGATATTGATCTTTTATCAAAACAATTTAATCAGCAGGTAATATGGCTCCGTAATCATCCGGGTATCTTTGTATGGGCTTTAGGGAGTGATAAATACCCGAGACCTGAATTAATGAAAAAATTAAATGAATACTTGAATAAATCGGATCCAACGCGTCCGAGATTAATTTCAACTGCATGGATTGATGTCAGCAAAGAAGAAAATGCAGATAACATTTACGAAGATTCAAAGGTAAAGATGTTAGGTCCTTATAGATATGAGCCTCCTATCTACTGGTACATCGATACAGCTCACGGCGGAGCTTACGGTTTCAATACTGAAACAGGTCCGGGACCGCAGGTTCCGCCTATTGAAAGCTTAAGAAAGATGATGCCAGAAAAGGATCTATGGCCGGTGGACAGTGTATGGAATTTTCATTGCGGCAGAAATGAATTTCATACTCTGGATTATTTTATAAATATCTTTGATAATAGGTACGGGAAGGCTTCTTCGGTAGAAGAGTTTGCAAGGAAATGCCAGATATCGAACTATGAAGCTATGCGTCCAATGTTTGAGGCTTTCGAAGTAAATAAATTTAATTCTACAGGGGTAATACAGTGGATGTTTAACTCAGCCTGGCCTGAGATGTACTGGCAGTTTTTTGATTACTATTTAATGCCGAACGGAGCTTTTTATGGAGCGATGAAAGGATGCCAGCCGTTAAATATTGTTTATAATTATAAAGATAAAAATATTTATGCAGTTAATGATTACTATAAGGATTTTAACGGTATAAAGGCAAGTGTAAAAGTATTAAATGCAGACTCAAATCCGGTATTTCAAAAGGAGAAGGAAATTTCTATTGCTGAAAACAGTTCAAAGAAAATTATTGATATGCCGGTATTGGATAATTCCTCTATATTTTTTATAAACCTGGAATTGAGAGATTCTAAGGACAGTTTGATCAGCGATAATTTTTACTGGATTTCTTCTAAAGAAGACAGTCTTGATTTTAAGAATTCCGAATGGTTTTTCACGCCTGTAAAATCATTTGCCAATTTAAAGGAGATTAACAATCTGCCTGCTGCTGCAGTCAACTATAATGAGAAGTTTACACATAATGATAATGGAGAGAATGTTGAAGTTACGATTGAAAATACTTCGGATAAGATAGCATTCTTTATTGAGGTGAAAGTTGTGAATGAAGAAACGGGAGAATCTTTTCTTCCGGTATACTGGACTGATAATTATATATCTGTTTTACCCCATTCAAAGAAAACAATTAACGGGAAATTTAAGAATCCATTGGATAAAAAACCTAAATTAATTGTAAACGGCTGGAATATTAACAAAACATTATAAAGTGAAATAATGAAAAGAAACTACTTTCTTGTTGGTCTTATATTCGTCATTTTTTTTGTTATATCTTTTCTTACAAATATAATAGGGCCTATAATACCGGACATAATAAAAAGCTTCTCCTTAAGTTACTTTATGGTTGCTTTTCTTCCTTTTGCTTTTTTTATAGCATATATTATGTCCATTCCTGCCGGTATGCTGCTGGAGAAATATAAAGAAAAGAAGATTATGGCAGCGGCATTTACAGTTGCAGCTGCAGGGGCATTTTTATTTGCATTAATACCGATATATGCTGTTTCTATAATATCATTATTTTTGATTGGATTTGGTATGGCAATGCTCCAGGTGGCAATAAATCCACTTCTAAGAACCGCAGGGGGAGAAGAACACTTTGCATTTAATTCAGTTTTTGCACAATTATTTTTCGGGGGTGCATCATTTCTTAGTCCCCAGCTTTATTCGTACCTAGTAAAAAATCTAGAAACAGGGAATACAAATAACAACATCCTATTGTCTTCTCTTTCAAATCTAATTCCAAAGGGGCTCCCGTGGGTATCATTATACTGGATATTCGGGGTTATATCAGTACTGATGGTCCTTGTAATAGCCGTAATTAAATTACCTAAGGTAGAACTAAAGGAGGATGAAAGAACAGGGGCATGGAAAACAATAAAAGAACTGTCGAAAAATAAGACTGTTATATTATTTTTTATAGGAATCTTCGCTTATGTAGGGACGGAACAGGGAATTGCTAATTGGATCTCCGAGTTTTTATCGAGATATCATGGTTTTGATCCCCAGACTACCGGAGCGGATACCGTTTCATATTACTGGGGGTTATTGACAGTCGGATGTGTATTGGGGTTAATTCTATTAAAACTATTCGACAGCAAATTAGTATTAAGAATATTTACAATTGCGGCAATGATTTCATTAGGGTTTGCTTTATTTTCCGAAGGGAATTTACCATTATACTTTTTCCCGGCAGCGGGTTTTTTCCTTTCGGTAATGTGGTCTGTGGTTTTTTCATTAGCACTGAATTCTGTTGATAGGCACCATGGATCATTTTCCGGGATATTGTGCACAGGAATAATCGGCGGTGCTATTGTACCATTGATTATCGGATCTTTAGCGGACTTAATTGGATTAAGGTTTGGAATGTTGTTTATCTTTTTAACGCTGGGTTATATTCTGAGTGTAAGTTTTTGGGCTAATCCGATTATTAAGAATGAGACGATTTTTGAGAAGGTTAATGTTGAAGTTTAATAATTAAAATTTTGGATGAATATCTTAGTAATTTATCGATAAATAAAGGATTTTATAAATCCTCTACGAGGATTTCTGATGTGAAATAAATTGGTTTCTACAATAATGTGACCTCTACGAGGTCAATTCAAAAAAAGTATAAAGATGGAAGAAAAGACTATAATTGGTGTTGATCTTGGGGGGACAAATATCCGGGTAGGGAAAGTTAAGGATAACAGTATTATTGATCTTTATTCGCAGCAGATTTATTCAAATGGTTCCGAGCAGGAAGTACTGGATGAAATTATTACATCTATATATAAGATCTTTAATAATACTGTCCAGGGAATTGGTGTTGGTGTTCCAAGTGTAGTAGATATAAAAAGGGGGGTAGTATATGATGTACAGAATATCCCTTCTTTTAAAGAAGTTGAACTGAAGAGAATTTTAGAAGAGGAATTTAAAGTACCTACATATATTAATAATGATGCTAATTGTTTTGTCGTTGGTGAGAAATATTTCGGAGCCGGGAGGGATTATAAAAATATTGTGGGATTAATAATCGGTACAGGTTTAGGTGCCGGATTATATACTAATGGAGAATTATATTGCGGCACAAATTGCGGTGCCGGTGAATTTGGAATGCTTCCATATAAAGATGGTATCTATGAAGATTACTGCAGCGGTAAATACTTTGCAAATATTTTAAAGACAACCGGGAAAGAAATATTTAAGAGGGCAGAAGAAGGGGATAAAGAAGCAGTTAAAATTTTTAATGATTTTGGTGTTAATACCGGTTATGCTATTTCTGCTATTATTTTCGCTATAGATCCGGAAATAATTATCCTTGGGGGGTCGGTTAGTACAGCATTCAGATATTTCAGAGAGTCGATGGAAAAGGTTCTAAATAATTTTCCATATCAGAACTCTATCAAAAAATTAAAAATAGTAAAAAGTGAACTTGACCAGGTTTCCATTTTAGGAGCCGCAGCTCTTTACTTTGAGAATGATAAAAAGAATCTGAAAGAAACGGAAATAATTTAGATTGAATATAACCATAACAGATATTGCAAATAAAGCAAACGTATCGAGGATGACAGTGTCGAGGGTATTGAATAATAGCGGTCCGGTGGCGCAGGAAACAGCAGAAAAGATTAAGAGTATAATGAAAGAGCTGAATTACCACCCAAACCTGATTGCACGCAGTTTATCCAGCCAGAAAACCTTGACTATCGGTGTTATTATTCCAAAAACAGAAAAGCTGTTTCTTGATAATTACATAGCTCAAATTTTAAGCGGAGTTACAGATATAGCGCAGAGAAGTAATTACCGGATAATGCTGATACCTGTAAATCATTCAAAAGAAGAAGAAGGTGATTATATAAATTTTGTAAGGAGCAAACTATTTGACGGTTTGATTCTACTAAAAACTAAAACTAATGATCCTCATTTATCTGAACTAGCCAGATCAGGCTTTCCGTATATCGTGGTTAACTACAGAAAATTCGGTGATAACTTCAACTTTGTAGATTCGGAGAATATCAAAGGGGCAGAACTTGCAGTTGAACATCTGGTAAGCAAGGGGCATAAAAAGATAGCGTTTGTTGCCGGATCTATGGATGAAGTAAATGCAAGGGACAGGCTTAAAGGATATAAAAACATTTTAAAAAAGTATGGTTTACCTTTCAGGGATGATTATATAATCTACGGCGACTTCAATAAAGAAACTGCATTCGAAAATTCTAAAAAGTTATTAGAACTGCAGGACAGACCGACTGCGGTATTTTGTTCGGATGATTATATGGCATTAGGTGTAATTGAACAAATTAAGAAATACAATTTATCAGTTCCAAAAGATATCGCTGTTGTGGGTTTCGATAATATTGAAATAGGCGGATTTTCAAAACCAGCACTTACTACGGTTAAGCAGCCTATGTATGAAATCGGAAAAACATCTTCGGAAGCATTATTAGCTTTAATTAAAAAAACTAAAAAGAGTCCTATTAGAATAATGCTTAAGACTGAATTAATAATTAGAGAATCTGCTTAGAAAATAAATTAAGAGAATATTAAGAATAAAGATTCAAAAATATTTCGGCTTTAAATGTTACCGATAACAGATATCGGTAACATCCTGATGTTTTTTATTTGATTGAAAACTGTTAAAACAGTTAAATGTTCAGGCTTTTAGTCTAGTTGATCCCGGGATTAATCCCTGGGTTAATAAAATAAGCTTTAAAGATTTAAAGGAGTGCAGATTATGGATAATAGAAAAATTACTATCCTAATAGTTTTCGTTGCTTTGATTCTAGGAATTAAAACTAACTCATTGGCACAATCAAGTGCAAAAATTACGGGAGTTGTAAAAGAAGCCAAAACCGGGGAGGTGCTTTGGGGAGCGAATGTTATGGTGGTTGGAACCAGTTTAGGTGGTTCTACAGACGCGAATGGTAAATTTACAATCCAGAGTGTTCCATCCGGTTCTTATACTTTAAAGGTAACATACATAGGATATAAAGAGCATGAGATACAAATTGATATCAAATCAAACAAAACCATTGAAGTTAATCTTGATATGGAGCCCGAAGTTGTTAAAGGTGAAACTGTAACTGTAACTGCACAGCGAAAGGGACAAATAGCTGCAATAAACCAGCAGTTAAATTCTAATACTATTACTAATGTTGTTTCATCGGATAAAATACAGGAACTGCCGGAAGCAAATGCTGCGGAAGCCGTAGGAAGGCTGCCCGGCATTTCTTTATTGCGAGAAGGAGGTGAAGGGAATAAAGTTGTAATCAGAGGCTTAGCTCCTAAATACAATAAGATTCAGATTGAAGGGGTTGATATGGCAGGCACTGATCCTGAGGATAGAAGTACTGACCTCAGTATGATATCTCCATATATGCTGGATGGGATTGAAGTGACTAAATCAGCTTTAGCTAGTCAGGAAGCCGATCAGTTGGGAGGAACGGTAAATTTTATATTGAGAGGAGCACCTTCCGGAGAACCAAATTTTAAATTGTTTTCCGAAGGCGGATACAATGGTTTAAGGAGAGAAGCTAAAGATTATCAGTTTGGAGGACTGGGTTCGTTCAGACTATTCGATGATTTAATCGGTGTATCTATAAATGCTGAAATAGAGAAAAGAAATAGAAGTTCAAACACTGTAAGTGCCGGTTATGCTTATTCAAAAACAAATAACTTCACAGTTGTTAATTCATTAAACATTCAAGATATCACAAGAAGTTTAAACCGTTACAATGGTTCTGTCGTCTTAGACTACAAAACTCCAAATACGAAGATGTTCTTAAATAGCATAATAAGTAAAGTTGATCGTCTTAATGTAGATAGAAGTGAAAGAACTTCAAGTATTAATGGTTCCGCAGGAAGGACTCAATATCTAACTAATTCTGACGGCAATACCACTATATTGATGAATCAATTCAGGATAGAACAAAATATTGAAAAATTTAAAGTGGATGCCGGGATCAGTTATTCTTATTCAAAAACGGAAGTGCCTGAAGAGCTTGGGTATGGCGGGCTGGAAGCAGGCGTTAACCCGACTCCTATCCCCTATACTACACAACCGGCACAAGTTCCAAATTTTATAAAAAAAGATGTGTCTACTATAGATCTTAGTAATTTTAATGATTCGAATAGTAAAACAAAGGAAGATGAATTGGGATCTTTTTTAGATCTCCATTGGGAGTATAGGATTTCGGATCAATTAAATCTTAAAATACAAACAGGAGGGAAATATAAACACAAATCAAGGCTTTATGATTATAATACAATTTTTTTAGACCTTGCTACCGATCCCAGCAGCATAGTTAATCAGGCGATTGTACAGAAATGGCCCTGGATGAAAACTTATTCACAGGTCAGTTCATTTTCTTATGAACCCTTTATCGATAATAATTATAATCCGGGTGATTTTATGAGGGGTCAATATAAACTTGAACGTGTTCCAAGCCTGGATATGGGAACGGAACTGCTGCATTATTTAATAGACTATCTCGGTGTAGATTGGGGAGGAACATCAAGAGCACCGCAAAGATTTGTGCCTGATTTTCATAGCAGCAAAATAAATGATTATAATGGAACAGAGGATTATTGGGCGACTTATATAATGCCTACATTGTCAATTGGAAATCAAATTACTTTTATACCGGGTTTTAGATACGAACACAATAAAACTAATTACACGGGTGTAAGGGGAAACGGAAATGGTGATGCGCCCGGCTACAGGTATAGATATCACAATGAAACCGTTACAAGAGAAAATGAATTTTTCCTCCCGATGATACATCTAAAATATAAACCTCTTGATTGGTTTGATGTGCGGTTAAGTTATACCCAGACACTATCACGGCCCGATTATAATGAATTTTTACCGTCATGGAATATTTACGGGCCCCCGATAGGTATTGAATACAGAAATCCTAATTTAAAGCCGGCTAAGTCTGCAAATTATGATCTATATTTTTCCTTTTATGGAAATAAAATAGGTCTTTTTACCATGGGCTTATTTGCCAAAAAAATAGATGATTTAATCTTTGCCGATAGTAAAACAATATTGAGTGAATCTATGGCTATTGATGAATTTGGTTTATCAGAAGATGAATTATCAAAAAATGGAGAACAAAAATTAACCCCCGCTTCTTTTGTTGGCAGACCGATAGATTACTACTTAAATAATCCCAATAAGGTTGATGTTAGAGGGATTGAAGTTGAATGGCAGTCGAATCTATGGTATTTACCCGGCTTCTTTAAAAATATTGTATTTGGTATAAACTACACGTATACATTTTCCGAAACAAAATATCCAAGAACAGTACCAATAGATTCAACTATACAATCTCCTTTCGGGCCTAGAAAGATAGTTGTTGGAAATGCAGATTCTTCCTATTCAGCACCATTATTATTCCAGCCTGATCATATTGTAAATATTACTTTAGGATATGACTATAAAGGATTCTCTATACGGGGGTCGATGCAATTTAAATCAAAAATATTCTCACAGAATGATTGGCAGCCGCAATTAAGGGGTTATACAAATGGTTTTACGATTTTCGATCTAGCTGTGGTACAAAAACTACCGCTTGAAGGTTTATCCGTTTATCTGAACTTAAACAATATAACCAGATCCATTGAAACCGATACTAACCAGGGAACAGGGTATGATTCGAATCTGGAATATTATAGCCTTTCAGGAAGTTTGGGCGTAAGGTACGAGTTTTAATTCATAATATGTTTAACAAATAACGGAGGAAATTATAATGCATAGTATTATAATTATAACAAACAATCAAATAGTAAGGAGGTACTGAGATGAAAAAATTCTTACCGTTTCTTATAACTCTTGTTCTAAGTAGTTTTACTTTAGGGCAAAACATACAGGAAATTCCCGCAGTTGATAGTAACGGGGATCCTATTGTAAATGCATTTATTTCATATATCTCTGCTGATACAAATGCTTCAGGGCAGCAGAATCATGATATATACAAACTCCAAAGAGGTCAGACTTACTTTGTAAATGAGCAGGCTGTGTTTAAAAATCCAATAACCTTAATTGCCGATGAACCCGGTAAAACGCAGGATACAAAACCTCCCCAGATATTATGTACACCAAATGATCAAGGCGGATTTCCGGAAGATGATTGGTGTGTCATTTCAACCTTTGCAAATCTGACTATTAAAAATATTGCATTTAATATGTTAACGCCGGATGGTGAATATACATGGGGTAATGCAATTAATATAGCAGCCGATGGATTACGGCTTGAACTGGATAATTGTTATTTTGAATTTGTGGGCTGGGGTATGATCATTGCCTATGTAGACCACACCGTATTTGATATAAATAATTGCGAAGTTAGAAATGGCACTGTTTACCCAGACGGGGATGAGTGGGTTCCTTTCTTCCTGGAATTGGATACAGGGACAGCCGATTCAATAAAAATAAGAAACAGCACTTTTTTCAACCTACAGGGATCTGTAGTCAATATAGATCAGCAAAACCCGATTGGTTATTTAGAATTTGACCATAATACATGTGTTAATATTGTAAAAGGTTTTACAACAGAAATTAATGCATATCTTACTGCCCGTATTACAAATAATATCTTTTATAACGTTGCTACTCATGGAGGTTTAAAAGCAGATATAAATGCAGGGGGTGGCGATACTGTACTTAGCGGGATTGTTGCAGTTGATACTCTGGAAGGTAATGAACCGGGAGGATCAGGAGGAGTAATTCCCGAAAAAGACAGAGATATGGTTGTAAGAAATAATATTTATTACTTTTCACAGGGAGTGAAAGACTATTTTGTACAGCTTGCCGATTCTATAACCGGGCCGCCGCAATTTTTAGACTCCCGTACACAATCTATGTTTGATAATGATGCTGAATGGCCAAATTTTGCCCAGGAGAATAATGTTGAAGGTGATCCCGGATTTACTAACTTTGGCGGAACAGATGCTATGGTAGCCCAATTATTTAATTCAAGAATAAATGGGACTTTCGGTTTCTGGGGCTGGGATCCGGATTCTTCATTGTTTCCTAGTGAGCCTAACTGGGATGTCCAGCACTGGGCTTATATGCAATGGCCGCAGCCTGAAGATTTCTCATATTCTGCAAGTTTCACCTCAACAGACGGATTTCATGTTGGAAGTTTGCAATGGTATCCGGATGAATTAGCTCAGTATACCGGACCGACTGTTGGTGTAAAGGATGAAGGTTTAAATATTCCACAGCAATTTTCTTTAAAGCAAAATTATCCTAATCCTTTTAATCCTGCTACCAGGGTGAGCTTCAATCTAGTTAAAACGGGTGAGGTTAATTTAAGTGTCTATAATGCACTCGGTCAAAAGGTAAGGACAGTTATTAATAACCAGATCATGTCACCCGGTGCTCATAATGTAAATATAAATATGTCAAATCAAGCCAGTGGAATATATTTACTTGTACTTAAACAAGCAGAAAGTTTCAAAGTTATTAAAATGACTTTACTGAAATAATTTTGATGTAGGGACGGGAAATTTTCCCGTCCCGGTAATAGGAAGATTTCAAAGGGACAGAAAGATTTTCTGTTCCTACATTTGCAAAAAAATGAATATTTTATTTAGAGTTTTATTATTTATTGTAGTTACATATCAGGCTGCATATACACAATCTAATTCTCCGGCTCGAGCCGGACTTCGTTCTTCCATATATGGATTTAATTCCTTTCCTGATACTACATGGTGGTACAATGCGTCAAATGATATGGCATCCCGGTTTTCCGGTGCAGACCCTTCCGTAATTTGGATTTTAGGTTATACTACGGATGACGGCTGCTACTTAAATTTTCCTAATCCCCATCCTGATTCTTCATACAATAAAATATTCTTCGGTAGTAAGGATGGGAATGAGAAATATCTAGATTATTTTGATAAAAAGGGAATTAAAGTCTGGCTTCAGGTAGAACCGGGATTTGCCGATATCAATACACTTATTGATCTCGCTTTATCTCAATACAAGAATCATCTGTGCATTATCGGTTTCGGGATTGATGTTGAGTGGTATAGAACAAGCTCTTCAAATAATTATGAAGGTCAGGGAGTTACTGATGCCGAAGCAGAAGGGTGGAGTAAAAAAATAAAATCTTTTAATGAGCATTACCTTTTATTTACCAAGCACTGGCTGATAGAGAAAATGCCCCCTTCATTCAGAACAGATATGGTATTTGTCGATGACAGCCAGATATTCCCTGACATGAATAGTATGGTAAGCGAATTTACCGTCTGGGCTAAAGCTTTCGAACCTGCCAGAGTAGCTTTTCAATTTGGCTATGATAGCGATAAAAAATGGTGGTCTAAACTTTCAAATCCTCCCAAATCAATTGGGGATGAACTTTTAAAGAGATGTTCCAATATTTCCGATTTATATTGGGTTGATTTTACTGCTTATGATATATGGCCCAAAGGTTTTACTCCAACGTACATAATTCGATAAAGATAAAAATACTTTGTCTTATGGTTATAGCCTTAAACAAAATTATCCGAATCCCTTTAATCCTTCAACAAAGATAGAATTTTTAATTCCAATTAAAGAACATGTTATTTTGAAAATTTATGATATACTAGGAGATGAAATTACAACTTTGCTAGACGAAGAAATGTTAAGCGGGAGTCATAAAATCGAATTTAATGCAAGTTCTCTATCAAGTGGAATTTATTTTTATAAAATAACTGCGGGAGTATTTACAGATACTAAAAAATTTATTCTCCTCAAATAACAAAATTAATATCATTAAAAATGCAAAATAAATTTCTACTTCTTACTATTCTTCTTCTTTTTTCTTTAAGCTCTTATAATATATTAGCTCAACGAACAATTCAATTCTCAGGTATAAGTTGGAATGTAAGAAATGATCCCGGTGGACCGGGACCAAACGAATGGAGTAATAGTGAAAATAGTGTTTGGGTTGATTCCTTAGGATATCTTCATCTTAAGATAACTAAAATTGGAAGTACCTGGTATTGCTCTGAAGTTTATACGGAAAAATCATACGGATACGGTAAATATATTTTTCAATTAGCAAGTAATTCTGAGAAATATGACCCAAATATTGTAGTTGGTTTATTTACCTATGAAAATGACAGCAGGGAAATTGATATTGAACTATCCAGATGGGGAGATCCTTTAAGCGTTGACGGATGGTATACAATTCAGCCGCCGCCATATAATTCTAAAAATCAAAAAAGCTTTTCTTTAAACCTAACCAATAAATATTCGGCACACATTATAGATTGGTCTAAAGACAGTATTAACCTTCAAAGTTATCGCGGAAATTTCAATGAAGGTCCATCAACTGATTCTTTAATTCAGGAGTGGACATATAAGGGAAGTAAAAATCCGCCGCCTGGCAGTGAACGGCTTCATATTAACTTTTGGCTTTTGGAAGGGCATGCCCCTGTAAATCAAAAAGAAGCTGAATTAGTTATTAAATCTGTTTCGGTTATTGTTGGTGAAGGATCATTAAATGTAATTATAACTCCTGAAGATGCAGTAAATGCAGGAGCAAAATGGAGCCTAGATAATGGTCCATGGCAGGAGAGTAATACGTTAAATCATAAACTAACAGCAGGGAAGCATAGAGTTGATTTCAAACACATAGATGGCTGGATTTCCCCACAAGGGAAAAATATAAATATAATAGGCGACAGTATTATATATGATACTTCCAAATATACTCTGGCAACTGATGTAAAGGAAGCGATTAAATTATAATATACCACAGCAAAATGAACTTGAACAGAATTATCCGAATCCATTTAATCCATCGACTAATTTTTCATTTGTTATTGGTTACAAATTATCCAGTTCGTTTGTTTCTTTAAAGGTTTTTAACTCGCTTGGAAAAGAAGTTGCGACTTTGATAAACCAAAAACTTCATGCCGGCAATTATAAATATCAATGGGACGCAACCGGATACGTAAGTGGAGTATATTTCTATCAATTAGCAGTGGCTGATTTTATTCAAACTAAAAAAATGCTTCTGCTTAAATAAAATTAAACTTATGGAAAGCAACACTTTACTTGAAGCGGAAATGAACAGCCGTAAAACAGATATTCAAAAATCAAAAATGGGGAGAATTAAATCTATAGACATTGTACGTGGTTTTACAATTCTAGTAATGATTTTTGTAAATGATCTTGCCGGAGTTGCAAATGTTCCTTCATGGATGGAGCATGCTAAAACAATGCATGATGGGATGACGTTTGTAGATTGGGTATTCCCCGGGTTTTTATTCATTGTGGGTATGTCAATACCTTTTTCAATCGGCAGAAGGATTGAAAAAGGGGAGCCGCTTTCTTCAGTGTGGAAGCATATATTAATTCGTGTTGCGGGACTCCTTCTTCTTGGCTTCTTTATGGTAAATGGTGACCGGATTTCGGGACAGGGGATTCTTAATCCTCATCTTTGGGCAATTCTCATGTATATATTTATCATAATTATCTGGAACAGGAGTAATAAGAAAGATTATTTTTTATCTAAAAAATGGATTAAATACATAGCTGCAGCAGGCTTAATTTTTTTATTCTTTTCATTCCAAGGGGAGAATCAAACAGGGTTAATACAAATGCGTCCTTACTGGTGGGGTATTCTTGGTCTTATCGGCTGGGGATATCTTGTTGCCTGCCTGATTTATATACCTCTAAGAAAAAATCAAATGGGATTATTGGGGAGTGTAGTATTGCTTTACTGCTTTTACTTTGCTATGGAAGCCGGTATGCTTCACAGCTTCCCCTTTGTAGAAAGCCTTATGAATTATGGTTCTACGTTAGGTTCCCATCCGGCTATTATTCTAACAGGTGTAATACTTGGAAATAAGCTTTTTGGAGAACTTGAAAACCCTGACCATATCAAAATACTGAAATGGGCTTTTGGTCTCAGTCTTTATTTACTGGCCGGAGCATTGCTGCTTCATCAGCTGAATGGATTTGATAAAATGTTTATAATCAGCAAGAACCTTGCAACTGTTCCATGGTGTCTGCTTAGTTCAACATTTACAATATGGATCTGGATAATAGTTTACTGGTTTGTTGATATGAAAAGTTACGATTCCTGGTTTAAGATTATCGAGCCGGCAGGAATGAATCCATTATTCGCTTATATTCTTGCTCCGCTTTTTGTTGAGCTATTAGTAATTATTACTCCGTTTCTTAATGGATTTAATATTTATTTATGGTTCGAAAGTTCTTTCATCACGGGATTTTTGCGAGCAGTTTTCATTGCCTTTTCTATGACATGGCTGGCAGGGTATTTAAGCCAAAAAGGCTTACGGTTAAGGTTATAAAATATTCCAAATCAGTTTACAAAAGTTAAGGTTCAATTATGAAAAAAAAATTACTAATTATTTGCTTAACCTTTTTTATTTCTCAGTCTTTTGGTCAGAAAATTAAAATTCTTACAAATCATCTGGGATATGAACCCGTCAGTTATAAAAATGCAGTTATTGAAGCATATTCAGGTGATAAAATTTCAAACTGCACTATTAATTCTTACCACAGCGATAAAATTATAGCTGATCTTAACCCTGTCGAAGTCGGGAAGATCGATCAGTGGAAAAACTGGTATTTCTGGACAGTTGATTTTTCTTCTGTTCAAGAGGAAGGGACTTATTATATAGAATGTAAAACAAACCGGGGAACCGTACATTCATTTCCATTTTCAATCATGAAGGAGATTCTTAAAAGACAGACACTTTCAGATGTGGTATCCTATTTCAAAGAACAACGGTGTGTTGGACAAATGGAAAAAGCAGATAGGAAGATGACTTTTTCGGGAGATAGGAAAGATACGGTTGATGTACATGGCGGGTGGCAGGATGCAACAGGTGATTATGGGAAGCATCTATCTCATTTATCGTACACTAATTTTTTTGTCCCGCAGCAAATTCCTCTTGTGGCTTACAGTTTATGCAAAAGTTATGAGATGCTGGATAAAAAGAACGATGATAATTTCACTCAATTTAAGAAAAGAATTCTGGATGAGCTTTTATATGGTGCAGATTACCTTGTAAGAATTAAGAATCCGGAAGGTTCTTTTTATAGATCTGTTTCTGCTCCAGGTCCCGAAAAAAAGCCGGAAGATCGGAGAATATCTCAGGCTATGACAGGATTCAGCATAAGGAATAAGAAAAATGATACTGTTACATACACAGGAGCATTAAAGCTTATAAATGAAAACAGATCATATGAAGTAGGTTTCAGCGACGGGGGAGGGATATCAATTGCTGCTCTGGCAATGGCATCACAATTTAATGTTTGCGGGGATTTTCCTTCAAAGGTATACCTTAAATGCGCGGAAGATGCTTTTAATTACCTGGAAAAAAATAATCAAGCTATGGTAACCGATATTAAGAATAATATTGTTGATGATTATTGCGCTCTGGCAGCCGGTGTAGAATTATATAAAGCAACTAAGAATGATATTTATAAAAAAGCCGCAGAAGAAAGAGCTAAAAGCCTTATGTCAAGATTAGTATCATGGAAAAACTATTCAAACTATTGGCGGGCTGATGATGTTGACAGACCTTTCTTCCATGCAGCAGATGAAGGCTTTCCTATTGTTTCTTTAATCTATTATCTGGATATATGTGGTAATAATGAAAAACAAGCTGTACTTGATGTGATTAAAAAATCGCTTGAGTATGAATTGGCAGTTACATCCGAAGTGCCGAATGCATTTGGCTATGCAAGACAGTTAGTGCAGCATAAGGATGGAAGACGAAACAGCAGCTTTTTTTATCCTCATGATACGGAAACAGAACCCTGGTGGCAGGGTGAGGACGCACGTTTGGCATCACTTGCATGTGCTGCAGAACTGGCAGCTCCTTATTTCACCTCCGACTCAAATTTTACAAGCAGCATTGGAAAGTTTGCCGATAACCAGTTGAACTGGATACTTGGTCTTAATCCTTTTGATGTGTGCATGCTTTATGGAAAGGGGCATAATAATCCCGAGTATATGTTCTTTGGAAGTTATCAATATAAAAATATGCCAGGTGGAATTTCAAATGGTATTACTGCCGGATTCAATAATGAACATGATATAGATTTTAATATCCCGTATTCCGTAACAGGTAAGGATAATGATTGGCGCTGGACCGAGCAGTGGCTGCCCCATGATGCCTGGTATTTGATGGCAGTATCAGCGAAAAATAATTAATTGAAAATCCCAAACCCGGAGGTTGTATGCTAAGAATTTTTATAGGAGTAATTTTAAGTTTTTTAATGGTTTCTTGCTCCAGCACTGAACTGATGAAATCAAGTAAGGCGCATGATAAATATATAGTTGGTTATCTTTTCCCGAGAGACAGTCTTATCAATGGCAGCGATATAGCCGTAGAAAAATTAACCCACATCAATTACGCATTTGCCGATATAAGAGACGGGATGATTGCACAGGGCTTTAAGAATGATATTAAGAACTTTGAAATTCTGAATAAAGCAAAGCAAAGAAATCCTGATCTAAAAATATTAATATCAGTTGGGGGATGGACATGGTCTGGTGGTTTTTCCGATATGTGTCTTACTGCAGAAAGCAGGGCAAAATTTATAAAAAGCGCTATAGATTTTATTGAAGTGAATAAACTTGACGGTATTGATATAGATTGGGAATTTCCATGCTTGATAGGCAACGGCAATGTACACAGGCCTGAAGATAAAGAAAACTTTACAAGTTTTCTAAAAGAAATGCGGGCAGCTCTTAATATATTGGGAGCCGGGGATGGAGTTCATTATTTACTAACAGCAGCAACAGGAACTTTTGATGATTATCTAGCTAATACTGAGCTGAATAAAGATCAAGAATATTTCGATTTTATGAATGTTATGGCTTATGATTTTTGTGAACCTGATGCGGATACTATTGCCGGGCATCATACACCATTATACACAAATCCCAGAGACCCGAACCACAACTCATCCGATGCCATGATTCAAAAATATTTAAAATTAGGAGTTAAGCCGAATAAAATCGTCCTTGGTGTGGCATTCTATGGTCATATTTGGCAGGTCACATCAGAAGATTATCACGGCTTATATGAACCAGGCGGGCAGGTAAAGAAACGGATCAGAGGTTCTTTTAAAAATATAGTTCAAAATATGTTAAATAAAAATGGTTTTGTGAGATACTGGGATTCAACATCGTGTGCTCCTTTTTTATTTAATGATAATGAAAAAATATTTGTTACTTATGATGATGAAGAATCTCTCGCGGCAAAATGCAAATATATAAACAAATATGATCTTAAAGGAGCAATGTTTTGGGAATATACTTCCGATTATCAATTCAGGCTGCTTAATGCACTTTATGAGGGGTTGAATAATCCGAAGATGGAAAAAATAACAAAGAACTGAAATTTATATCTTATCTATATACACTGCTCATACGGGAATTAATTAAATAAGTAAAATGGAGCTTGTTATGAAGCATTTAGTTTTATTTTTTTTATGTTTTAGTATTCTTCCTTTAACAACAATATTTGCACAGGATGCGGATAAGACTGCTCTTCAATCCGGCAAAAACTTTATTGAAACCAAAACATATTCCGCAGAAGATGATTCAATGACATTGGAATTGTTTAAAGGTTTGAGGGTTGCGGATGTTTCAGACGGAATGGATATGGTAGGGCTGGTAGGAACAGGTTTAGTTAATCCGGAAATTCAAGCTGTATGGAGAGACTTAAAGGATCTATCGCATCAGGTTAGGGGAATTGCCGTTACAGTTAGGTATGTTCCAACGCAAAAAATAGATAGACCCAAACCGGGGGAGGATTTTAAAGAATGGGAAGGAAATTTTTATGATAAATATTCCAGTGAAACTTTTTCCAAATTAATTAAACCCGGTACTTTTATAGCAATAGACGATGCTGAGGATAAAGATATTGGCAGCATTGGATCTTATAACATTCTTGAATGGCATAAGTTAGGTGCAGTTGGGGTTGTTACCGATGCCTCTTCCAGAGATAACGATGAGATAGAAATAGAAAAAGTTCCTTTATATGCCAGACATAGAGGACGTGGTATTAGGCCGGGCAGAAATGAATTAGAATCGGTTAACCGTCCGGTTGTTTTAGGAGGTGTACTTGTTTGTCCCGGTGATGTAATTGTTGCAGATGGTGATGGAGTCGTTGTCGTTCCGCGTGAAGCTGCTCCCCAAGTAGCCAAATACGCCAGGCAAATTCTGGATGATGATAAGGCAGGGAGAAAGGATTTATACAATAGTTTAAAAATGCCTTTGGATAGAACTGTTAAATAGATTCACATTCTATTCAGGTTGGAATTTTTCGGAATATTAAAAGTAGTAGATAGGATTGATAATTAATGAGAGACAAAATATTTATTAAAATAGTCCTTTTTTTCTTAATTGCAGCAGGATTCTGTCTGCCTCAAACTAATGAGCATAAGAACCAAATTTTTCAGCGGGATAAATTTTATCCTGTTGAAAGTTTAGCCTTACAAAAAAAGAAGGAAAGACCTAAAAATATTATTCTCATGATTGGTGATGGTATGAGTCTTTCTATAATGTATACTGCATGGGTAGCTAATCATGGTCATCTTAATATTGATAATTGCAGATATGTGGGTCTTTCCAAAACATATAGCGCAAATGAATTAATAACCGATTCAGGTGCCGGAGCAACAGCTTTTGCTACAGGATATAAGACGAATAACCATAGTGTTGGTGTGGATGCAGCCGGACACGCTCATCCGTCAATTCTTGAAATAGCAAAAGGACATAATCTATCAACCGGATTAATAGCTACCTGTAATATCCTTGATGCAACCCCATCGGCTTTTATTGCTAAAACAAATGACCGTGATAAATGGGATGAGATTGCACAACAGTATACTTCCGGTAACGTTGATTTTGTATTTGGCGGCGGCAGGAAATTTTTTAAGAATGGCAAAGATGGAAAAGATCTTATAAAAGAGCTGGCTGATAAAGGATATCATCTGCCGATAACTATGCAGGAACTGCAAAAAGTAAAAGAAGGAAAAGTATTTGCTCTAATGACTGATGATAATCTCCCGGCACCCGCGGAAAGAGGTGATGAACTTTCCGGAGCGGCAATGAAAGCTATAGAACTTTTAAGTCAGAATGAAAATGGTTTTTTTCTGATGATTGAGGGTTCTATGATTGACGATCGTGCACATGAAAATAATTTGGAACTAGTAATTGATGAAACACTCGATTTCGATCGTGCTATTGGAGATGTATTAAAATGGGCATCGGATAACGGTGAGACATTAGTAATCATAACCGCAGATCATGAAACAGGAGGTTTAACACTATTGGATGGTGATATTTCTTCGGGCAGAGTTGAATGTAGTTTTTCAACCGAAGGACACAGTGGAGTTATGGTGCCTGTATATTCTTTCGGCCCCGGAGCAGAAAATTATTCGGGGATATTTGAGAATACGGATTTGTTTAACAAAATGATTAAAGCGTATGGATTTAATGATGAATAAATATCCTGTTAAATAATGCAAAAAATTCACTAAAATTTTTATTATAAGGGTCTATTGATGAAGCAATTTACCTCAATTATTTTAACCATTCTGATCGTTTTTATTTTCAATGAAATGGAATTGATGAGTCAAAAGTTAACAATTAACAAAGACGGGTATTTTGAGATGCCCGGCATTACGCTCATGGTTCATAATGATATATATCCTGAAGGTCACCAGGGAGGTATTACCATAATTCAGCATGGTTCAAGAGTTGCTACAAATGGGGATCTTACATTAACATCTACTCCAGGCCAATGGCAACCCTACCCGCGTTTAATAAAAAAAGAAATATTTAATGATAAGAATGAAATTGATGTTACATTACAATTCCCCGATTCTACCAGGGAAGCAACTGAAGACCAGCCGATAATTTATCCGGATTTTAAGCTGACTTATCATATAAGAGTAATTGCAGACAGCGATTTCTTTCATATCATAGTTAACCTAGATAATCCTTTGCCGCAGGAGTGGGTAGGGAAAATTGGATTTAACATGGAACTATATCCGGGAGACTTATTTGGTAAAACATACTTAATTGATCAGCAATCAGGTGTATTTCCGAGATATGCAAATACTCCCGTTGAGCAAATTGAGAATGGCGAACTGGAAACTGTTCCAATGGCTGAAGGAAAAACGTTGGTAGTTGCTCCGGAAGATGAGTATAGGATGATTACAATTACCAGTAAAAATGGTTTGCTTAAATTGCTGGATGGGCGGGTAGAGCATAATAACGGCTGGTTTATTGTACGATCACTAATACCTTCCGGTTCAACAACGAATGCTGTAGAATGGACTGTTAAACCTCATACAGTTAAAGACTGGATGTATACTCCGGTCATACATACATCCGAAGTGGGGTATTTTCCAAAACAAACCAAAATAGCAGTAATAGAATTAGATAAAAGAGATTCATCAATAGAAGAAGTAAAAATAAATAAAATTATTCCTAAAGGGGGTTTTGAAACTGTACTTTCCGTAAAACCGGTTGACGCCGGTAATTTTTTAAGATACAAATATATAAATGCAGATTTCACTTCCGTTCAGGATTCCGGTATGTATGTAGTAAAGTATGGAAATATAATATCGGATCCCTTTAAGATTGGGAAAGATGTGTATAAAACCGGTGTTTGGCAGCCTTCGATTGACTATTTTCTTCCTGCTCAAATGTGCCACATGAAAGTTTTTGAAAAATACAGAGTATGGCATGACATATGTCATCTTGATGATGCTTTAATGGCACCTGAAAATATAAACCATTTTGATGTTTATGCACAGGGGAAAGACCCGCAAGGTATTGAACCTCTGCAGCATATTAATGGCTTAGATAAAGGGGGATGGCATGATGCGGGAGATTATGATCTCAGGTTTGAATCTCAGATAGGAACAATTTTGACCCTTGCATATGCTTATGAAGAATTCAATATAAAAGATTATGATCAATCTCTCATAGATGAGGATGAAGGTGTAATTGAAATTCATCACCCAGACGGGAAGCCTGATGTTCTGCAGCAGATTGAACATGGGCTTCTTTCGGTAATTGGGGGCTACAAAAATATGGGGGAATTCTACCGTGGAATTATTTGCCCGACTTTACGACAGTATGTTTTGCTGGGTGAAGCAGGTGAAATGACAGATAATAAAATTTATGAAGGAAAACGCCCGCAAAAGTATGAAGGTTTCTGGTATGATCATATCTCAAATAAATATGATAAGTATTTCTATGTACAAAACAACAGACATACACCGAAGGAATTTGTAAAAGACCTGGATGATAGAATCGTTTTTACAGATGATAATCCCGGATATCAGATCTATGGGGTTACAGGATTAGCTGCTGCAGCTCGTGTTCTCAAGGGATATAATGATAGTTTATCTAATGAATGTTTAAATATTGCCGAAAATGTTTGGAAAAAATATCATTCAATTAATAGAAAAGGAATTAACGGACAAAAAGTTGAAGCTTTAGTAGAATTAATTCTTACTACCCGAAAAGAAGAATACAAAAATGAATTAATAAATATGCTCCCTGAAATTGCGGAGAATATAAATGATGAGGGATGGATGGTTGGCAGGGTATTACCTCTTATTAATAATGAAAAATTCATTTCTGAAGTGAATAAAAAAATTATAAAAGTTAAAGAGGGGATAGATGGAGCAGTGAAGGAAAATCCGTTTGGTGTTCCTTATCATCCTGAAATTTGGGGAGCGGGTTGGGGTATTCAAAGGTTTGGATTTAAGCATTACTTTCTGCATAAAGGATGGCCGGAAATTTTTTCTATTGAACCGATGTTAAGTGCTTTGAATTTTATTCTCGGCTGTCATCCAGGTGAGAATACCGCTTCATTTGTTTCTAACGTTGGAACAAATTCTCAAATAGTGGCTTACGGATTTAATATGGCTGACTGGTCTTTTATTCCCGGCGGGGACATATCGGGGACTAATCTGGTAAGGCCTGATCTTCCTGAATTAAAAAAATGGCCTTATCTATGGCAGCAAGCCGAATATGTGGTGGGAGGAGGATCAACTAATTTTATGTTTCTTGTGCTCGGGGCAGATAAAGTTCTAAATGAAATAAAATGAGGACGCGGTTAAAAAAATTAGAGATAAAAAGGATTTTATATTAAAGCCGAGTTGATTTTTTTTTTCATAAAAATAAACTTAAATAAATTGGTAAGATAAGATGACAAAATTTAGTCAATTTATATTTATAAATGTTTTTCTTCTATCTATTATCTTTTCAGTAAAAGTTTTCTCACAAACTTCCATCTTAAAGTGGCAGGATGGTAAACAGGGATGTGCAACTCTTACTTTTGATGATGGTTCAATAAATCAGTTTAAGATTGCAGTACCGATGTTGAATGAAAGAGGCATTCATGCAACATTTTTTATCATTACAGGTGAAATCCCGGGCTCAAAATATAAACCGGAATTTGTCGGCAGGTCAATAAATGAAATAGTTCATGAGAGCAGCGTTAAACCTACAAATAAAAATAATTTATTTGAACGGTGTTCCGCTTTATACTATTTGGCTCAAACCGGAAATTATCCTGAAATAAAAGAATTTTCCGATCTATCGGTAGGGATTGGCGAAAAGTTTGAAAACGAAAAATATCAGGAAGTTTATTCGATTGTTGATAGTGCTTTTGATAAGTTAAGGAAAACCGGGAGAGATTATAAAATTGAATATGCTCCCAATACAACTTCTCAGGACAATCTACTAACATGGGATATATTGGAAAAACTGAATAAAGAGGGGCATGAAATAGCGAATCATACCGTCTCCCATCCTTATATGCCTCTTTTGAGTGAGCCCAATATTCTTTATGAAGTTCAGAAATGCAGTGAGGATATCAAAGATCATATCGGAGTCAAGCGGGTATTTTCTATTGAGTGTCCATACGGTATAGATGATAAAAGAGTCCTTGAATTTGTTTACCCAAAATTCCCTTTTGTCCGAAATGGATTGAAAGATAACTTTATCAAGGAAATTCTTCGTGGAGAAACTGATGCACCGGTTTCAGAGGATAAAGAATATGTCCAATGGCAAAGAGGTCCTCTATCCAATACGACTCTTGATGTAATGAAAGGCTGGATCGATACTACGGTTAAAGACAGTGTTTGGCTGCTTCTTGTCATTCATGGTGTTGAAGGGATTGGATGGGAAGCTATTCCTAAAGAAAGGCTGCAAGAATATTTCGATTATATCAAAAAGAATGAAAATAATTTATGGATTGCAACATTTCAGGATGCATACAAATATATCCGTGAAAGAATGAATTCCAAAGTAAAAGTTTATGATAAACAGGGATCTGTTTTAGTTACTCTTTCTCATAACCTTGATAAGCAAATTTATAATCTTCCTCTTACATTGAAGACTATTCTTCCAAAAGGTTGGAAATCTGCTAATGTTCAGCAGGGAGAAATGAGCTCTATTATGGATGTCCAAAAAGAGGGTGGTGATTCATTTATTAAGTACAGAGCCTTACCGAATAGTACGAATATTATTATTACAAAAAATGATTAATTAATTTCAGTTATAAAGATTAAAGATGACATCTTTAAAAAAAATAAACTTATCCAATTTTTTATATGAAGGTAAGACTAGAAATAATCATAATTTTATAATAAAGATGTCATCTTTGGAAACATAGATTTATGCAAACTAAAAATATTTTAAACCTTCGCTTATTTTGTTGTGTAATTATTCTTCTCTTCGGCATCGGCTCTGTATCATACGCTCAAGAAATAATACAGGGCAGTTATATAAGAAATAATCTCGTCGGTTATCTCCCTAGTGACCAAAAAGTTGCAATAGTTGGTTCACAAAATGATATTGAAGGTGAACCTTTTCATCTTGTGGATGCGGATAACCAGGACAACATTGTATATTCAGGAGAGATTTCCAAAAACAGGGGGAATAAGAACACACCTTTTAAATATAATTTTATATGCGATTTCAGTAATGTAACAAGTAAGGGGAAATATAAAATAAAATTAGAAGATGGAACATCATCTGCACCGTTTGTTATAGGAGGATTAAGTGAATATAAAAATGCATTAAAACTGGTCCTTGAATTTTTTCGTTCGCAGAGATGCGGAGATACCAATCCTATTCTTCATAAGCCATGTCATTTAAATGATGCAAAAGCTGCTATTGATGCATCGGGGGGATGGCACGATGCGGGGGACTATATAAAATTTATGATTACAGCAACATATGCAACAGTTGAACTAATAACAGCCGCTGATTATGCTATGACTTATAATTTTGAAAATGCTATGGGTGATTCATCACCAAAGAATGGAATTCCTGATCTATTGGAAGAAGCAAGGGTCGGATTACAATGGATTCTCAATATGACATCAGACTATGCAAACGGTAATTATTATTACCAGATGAGCGGAGAGGAAGACCATAATCATTGGCGGATGCCCGGAAGTGATGATAGTACCGGAATTGCAGGGAATCCAAGGAGTCTGCACAAGGGCTGGGGAGGGAACCTTTTAGGAAGAAGTTCTGCCGCATTATCAATTGCTTACCGTGTATTTAGTAAATCCGATAAAAAATTTGCCGATGACTGCTTAAATAGAGCCGAAGCACTTTTTACTGACAGAGATAAATATGAAAATGTTCAGAAATCAACGCCTCCCGATTTTTATAATGAAAGAGAATGGCTGGACGATATGGTGCTGGGTGGTGCCGAATTATACCAGACAACAAAAAAACCGGAATATTTAGAATACACTAAAGCGCACGTTAAAAAACTAACCGGAGATGATATAAGCTGGAACGGTTCGGATTACCTTGCTTATGCTGCATGTTTGAAATCAGGAATTGAAGTGGAATATTGTAAAGATAAAATGAAAAGAATCCTTGATGATAAAGAAGAAAAAATAAATAGTGATGTATATTATCTTTCTTCAGGCTATACATGGGGCACAACTGCTCTATTTACAGGAGATGCGCAAAAAGCTATTATGTATTACTATTTAACATCTGACACATCCTATCTTAATATAGCAACGGCCGAAAGGGATTATTTGCTTGGACGCAATAACTGGGGAGTGAGTTTTGTTACCGGAGCCGGCAGTGTTTATCCTATTTATGGACATTCTCAGATTGATAGCTTATGCTGTTTGCAAAAAGGAGCAGTTGTAGGTGGTCCTGCTGAAAAATCATCATGGTTAAGGGTATTCCCTGATCTGAAATTGGATTATGATAAATACCGGATATTCCAGACCAATATTGTATATCATGATAACCGTCAGGACTATTACTGCAATGAAGCAGCTCTGGATTATACAGCGCCATCGGTTTTTATATTTTTATTTAACATAGCTCAATCAATGAAATAATTAGAGAGCCAGATGAATATCATAATTGGAGGGGCTGACCCAAAAGTACCTTTTTTGACATTCTGAAGGATCCCGATAAAATCGGGATGAAGAATCTCAATTTTTAATTGAATTTTGAGATTCTTCCCAAAGGGACAGGTCACTAGAGCAGCAAGTGACAACTTAAAAATTTAGATTGAGCAAATTATAAAGAGAGAGATTCTTCACTCCACTTCGTTCCGTTCAGAATGACAAAACAGAGTATGTCACTACCACGATAATATTTTGAAACAAAACTTCTACAGCCTGTGTTCTTCCCGAGTTCCATTTCCTGTTTCCGGCCTAAGGTTTTCGTTTTCCATAGAAAAAATTTTACAATTACATAAAAGAAACATAAATTGATAGTATCCTATAAAAGATTTTCTAAATATCATACCTTAAGATTAAAAATGTCAAAAAGTAAATGGGAAATTAAAGAATTAAGCCCTAATATCACTTTTAGTGATTCTTCGAAGATAGTATTATCCAATCGCTTAACTAATCTATTAAATTCTATAGAATTATTTTTTAAAAGAAGATACAGTAGAAAATCTTCACGATGTCCGGATAGCCTTAAGAAGGCTTAGGTATAATATGGAGCTATTTATCGACTGCTTTGATAAAAAGAAATTCTCTGCATTTTATAAAAAAATAGAGGCTCTTCAGGATCAATCCGGTATGCTTCGTGATCTGGATGTTTTGAAGGTTAATATAAATTCTTTAATTATAGATGAAAAAATTAAGATTTCAAAAATAATATTTCAAAAGATTGATGAGAGAAGAAATGAATTAAAAGCCAACTTAAAGCTTGAACTGATGAAATTTACGCATAGCAAAGTTTTAAAAAACTTTAATTCGTTGCTCTGATTTAAAGGAGAAAATACATGAAACTAAAATATTTTGCTCATTCCGCTTTCCAGATAACGGCGGATAACGGTAAAATAATTTTGATTGATCCATATCTTGATGATAATCCAAATTCACCTGTAAAATCGGATGATGTAAAAGCCGATTATATAATTCTTTCTCATGCACATGGGGATCATCTAGGGGATGCTTTCAAAATTGCCAAAAGAGAAGAACCTCTTTTTATCTGTGTTAATGAACTTGCAAACTATTGTGCATCAAAAGGTTTTAAGGCACACAATATGCATATTGGGGGAGGGTACAATTTTGATTTCGGCAGAGTAAAATTTACGATCGCACATCATGGTTCCCAAACCCCTGATGGTGTTTATGCAGGAGAACCAGCGGGAATTATCATAAGTAATGGTAAAACTATATATCATACCGGTGATACGGGTTTATTTTATGATATGAAATTAATCGGAGAGATGAATGATATAGATTACTTGCTGCTACCAATCGGAGACAATTATACAATGGGAATTGATGATGCGGTTAAAGCAGTTGAGTTTATAAATCCCAAAACCGCCATCCCAATGCATTATAACACTTTTGATGTTATTTCAGTCGATCCAGAAGAATTCAGGAAAAAAGTTGAGGAAAAAGGTACGAATTGCAGAATACTTGAATTTGGAGAAGAAATAGAATTATAATTTATTTTCAAAATAAGCTACTTATCAGTATTTTTGAACAATATTTTATAACTTCTATATAAAAATAGGATTAAATGGCCAAAGTTATTTCTGTAGCCAATCAAAAAGGAGGTGTAGGTAAAACTACTACATCTATAAATTTATCATCGTCATTAGCAGCAGCTGAAAAAAAAATTCTGCTTGTAGATATTGACCCGCAGGCAAATTCTTCTTCGGGAATAAACGTGAATAATCATTTCCCATCGATTTATGAAGTATTAATTGGAAACAAAAGTATAAATGAAGTTATAATTAATACTTACATGCCGTTTCTTGATTTACTCCCTTCAAATATAAATCTTGTCGGTGCGGAAATTGAATTAATAGATATTCAAAATAGAGAAGAAATTTTAAGAAGATCCCTTGACCCTATCAAAGAAAATTATGATTTTGTAATAATAGATTGTCCACCGTCTTTAGGTCTTCTTACTTTAAATTCATTAACGGCATCAGATTCGGTCCTTGTACCTGTGCAGTGTGAATATTTTGCATTAGAGGGTTTGGGACAGCTTCTGAATACTATAAATATTGTGAAGAAACATTTCAATAAGAATTTGACAATTGAAGGAGTTCTTCTTACTATGTTCGATATGCGCCTGCGCCTTTCTCATCAGGTTGCAGATGAAGTTAAAAAATATTTCGGTGATAAAGTATTTAATACTATAATAAATAGGAATGTGAGAATTTCCGAAGCACCGAGTTTCGGGAAACCGATAATACTATATGATGCGGTATCATCAGGTTCAAAAAATTACATGTCGCTTGCATCGGAATTATTAGATAGAAATTCAATTGCTAGTAACTCTTAAAATAATATGAGTAAAATTAAGCAAGGTCTGGGAAGAGGTTTAGAAGCTTTGATAAATCAGCAAAAGGTTGAACAGGAGGAATCCGTTACTAATTATGCGGAAATAAAAATGGATGACGGAAAACAGCAGGATATCCTAGCAAAAATTCCGGTTGAACATATAGTTCCCAATCCTTTTCAGCCGAGAACAAATTTTGACCCTGAATCTCAGGAAGAGCTAAAAAAGTCTATCCTATCACACGGATTAATTCAGCCTATTACTGTTCGAAGAACAGCACCGGAACATTATGAGCTGATTTCAGGTGAAAGAAGATTAAAAGCATGCAGGGATATCGGGTATAAGGAAATACCGGCATATATAATTAAAGTTGATTCCCAAGAAGCAATGCTTGCAATGGCTTTAATTGAGAATATTCAAAGGGAAAAATTAAATCCTATTGAAATCGGCCATGCATATAAGAGATTAATGGAAGAATGCAGCTTAACACAGGAGCAGATTGCAGAAAAAGTAGGCAAGGATCGTTCTACAATTGCAAACTCAATCAGGCTGTTAAAACTTCCGGGAGAAATACAGGAAAGCTTAATAAAAGAAGAAATATCTTCCGGTCATGCCAGGGCTATTATAAATTTACCGAATGAAATACTCCAGCTTGAAGTCCTGCAGAAGATAAAAGAACAGAATCTTTCAGTTAGAAAAGTTGAGAAGCTTGTTAAAAAGCTTTTATCATCTCCTGTAGAGAAAGGAAGGTCAATCTCCTATAATATAAATAATGCTCCTTCGTCAATACATACATCTAATTTAAATGATGTAGAAGATAAATTAAGAAAGACATTTGGAACTAAAGTATCATGCAGACAAAAACAGGACGGGTCAGGAGAAATTCACATAGAATTTTACTCAAATGAAGAACTTGAACGTTTATTTGAACTTTTTGAAATCATTGACAAATCATATAGCTAAGATAATATTTCTTTCTCTTTTTTCTTACGGATGTTTTTTTGCACAAACAAACGATACTACTAAAAATGCTTCAAATGATTCAGTTTTTGTTATGCAGAAATCTCCTCTTGGTGCTGTTTTAAGAAGCGCAATAATTCCGGGTTGGGGACAAATTTATAATGAATCGTATATTAAAGCTCCATTCATCTGGGGTGGAATAGCGGCTCTGGTTTTAGGGTGGAGGTTTTATAATAATCATTATAAAACCTATAAGGATTTGTACAATCAAAACTTAGACATCAGATATGCTAATGTTAGAGATTTTTATCGTGATCAGAGAGACCTATTTTCAATATATATCGGGCTAGTATACGTGCTTAACCTGGTTGATGCCTATGTTGATGCTGAGCTTTTCGATTTTAATGTAGAGGAAGATTACAGGACTCACCAAACAATGTTAGGGTTAAAATTTAATTTTTAATTTATGAGCTGAATCTAAAATGGGTCAAATAATATTTGTATTTAAAATATCCTTTAGAGCAGGCTAATGAAAAACTCCGTAGTCTGCAGCAACTGTAAATCTGAAAATCCGTTTTATAAAGCAATTTGTGAAAATTGTAAGTCTTATTTAAGAGATAGGGTATACAATATTGATCTTGGAAAAGTTCTTGCGAGGTTAATAGAAAGTCCCACAGCCGGCTATAAAGCAATTATTTTTTCAGAGCATAAAAATTTTATTACCTTTCTGATTCTTTTTGCAGTACTGAAATTTGAGATTGATGCAACCTTTCTTTCGTTATTCTTTAATAAGCATTCTATTTCTCTAAATAATTTTTTTGGGGGATATATAGTCTTATTAATAATTATTGCCGGTATAATTTTATTTATCTCTTATGTTGTTAATGCATTTGATAAAAACCTTGGATATACAACAAGGATTAAAGATTATTTTTCTATTTATATTTATTCTTTTATACCTCATATTTTTGGGCTAATAATCCTATTTCCCCTGGAATTAGTAATGTTCGGAGGATATATTTTCTCGGTCAATCCTTCTCCGTTTGACATAAAAGAATTTATTGCATACGCACTATTAATTATAGAACTTTTAATTATTATATGGTCATTCTTCTTAATGATAATGGCAAATTATTCACAAACCAAAAACTTAATTTATTCCACCATCATTTCTTTTATATTCTATTCATTATTATTTTTCATTTTATATTCATATCCGAAAATTATTTAGGAATAAATTAAAAAATAATGGAACCTTCGATTTTTGAAAAAGAGAAAGAGTTGTTCCTCTCTACTTATAAAAGAATACCGGTTAGGATTACTCAAGGAGAAGGAGTACATTTATTTGATTCAGAAGGGAATAAGTACCTCGATTTTTTTTCGGGTTTAGCGGTTAATACACTAGGATATGCACACCCCAAAATAGTAGCGGCTGTATGCAGTCAAATATCCAAATTCGGACATCTGTCAAATAATTATATAACGGATATTCAAATTGAATTTTCGGAATTACTGCTGAAATATTCCAGGATGTCGAAAATTTTTTTATCTAACAGCGGTACCGAATCGATTGAAGGAGCCATAAAAATAATTAGAAAAAAATTCGGTCCTGATAAAAAGATATACTCTCTAACGCATGGATTTCATGGAAGGACTTACGGTTCTCTATCGTTAACAGAAAAAGAGAAGTATAAAAAAGGCTTTGAACCATTTCTTCCTAATATTTACAAAATTAATTTCAATGATGTAGAAGATTTAACAGCTAAAGTTCGTGAAGATACCGCGGCAATATTTTTAGAATTTATTCAGGGAGAGGGGGGAGTAAATGTTATATCCAAAGATTTTATTTCGACTTTAAAAGAACTAAGAGAAAAATATAAGTTCGCGGTGGTTGCAGATGAAATACAGACAGGAATTGGGAGAACAGGCAAACCTTTTGCCTATGACCACTATAATTTCCAGCCGGATATTGCTGCATCAGCTAAGGCAATCGGGGGAGGGTTACCACTTGGAGCAATAATGACAACCGGTGAATATGATAATATACTTGAAACAGGAAAACATGGAACAACTTTCGGAGGCAACCCGGTTAGCTGTGCTGCCGGTAAGGTTGTCCTTGAGGAAGTCTTTAAAAATGGACTGATGGATAATGTTAAAGAATTCGGGATTTATTTTATTGATCAGTTAAATGAGCTAAAAAAGCTATTTCCTAATGATATAAAAGAAGTGAGAGGAAAGGGCTTTATAATCGGTGTCGAATTACACTATGAGGGGAATAAAATCGTTGAACTGATGAGAGAAAGAAAAGTATTAACAAATTGTACAGACAATACGGTTATAAGAATTCTTCCTCCGCTAATAGCAGGTAAAAACGAGATTGATTTTTTCCTTTATAATTTTCATGAAATATTAAAAAAGCATTAAATAATGGAATATAAAACAGATGTATTAATCATAGGGAGCGGTATTGCAGGTCTATTTGCCGCTCTTAAAATCTCAGAATATGCAGATATAATTTTGGTTACAAAAAAGGATAGTACCGAATCAAATACAAATTATGCTCAGGGCGGAATAGCATCTGTTATGAGTGAGACTGATTCTTTTGAAAAGCATTTTAATGATACACAAATAGCGGGAGCAGGGCTTTGCGATCCGGAAGCAGTTAAAATAACTGTGGAAGAAGGTCCTGATAGAATAATGGATCTAGTAAAAGTAGGAACAGAATTTACGAAGAAAAACGGAAAATTTGATTTAGTAAGAGAAGGTGGACATTCAATGCCCAGGATTCTACATGCTGCCGATCTAACAGGTAAGGAAATCGAAAGAGCATTAATAGATAAAGTTAACTCGTTGAAAAATATAAGAGTTATCGAAAACACTTTAGCGATAGATTTGATTACTGAACATAATGCTCTTGATTTAAAAAATGAGCCATTAAAGAATAGAAATTGCTGGGGAGCCTACGTTTTGATGTGTGATGAAAATAAAGTAATTAAGATCATTTCTAAAGCAACGGTTCTGGCAAGCGGGGGTTTGGGACAGGTTTACCAGCATACTACAAATCCTTTAATTGCTACCGGTGATGGTGTTGCGATGGGCTATAGATCCGGAGCACGGATAGCTAATATGGAATTTATTCAGTTTCATCCTACTTCACTTTATACGGATAATAGTAAAAGTGAAGGATTCCAAACTCCCTCATTCTTGATTTCGGAAGCGGTGAGAGGATTTGGCGGAATATTAAGATCTGCCAAAGGGGAGAGGTTTATGCTGAAATACGATGACAGAAAGGAATTGGCTCCGAGGGATATAGTAGCAAGGGCTATTGATAATGAATTAAAAAAGAGCGGAGATGATTTCGTTTATCTGGACATTACCCACAAAAATAAGGATGATATACTGGAACATTTCCCGAATATATATAACACTTGTTTAAGATATGAGATTGATATTACAAAAGATTTTATTCCGGTAGTTCCGGCAGCTCATTATTCATGCGGGGGAGTAATGGTAGATGAATACTCGAGAACCTCATTAAAGGGATTATATGCATGCGGAGAAGTTTCAATGACAGGTCTGCACGGTGCGAATAGACTTGCGAGCAACTCACTTCTTGAGGCAGTTGTTTATGCAAACCGTGCGGCAATAAATATAAAAGAGTTCTTAAAAGATTATTCAGCATCAATTCCGGATATTCCTGAATGGGATGATTCGGGGGCACTTTCGCATGACGAAAAAGTGCTTATAACCCACAGTTTGAAAGAAGTGAAACAAGTTATGTGGGATTATGTAGGTATTGTCCGTTCAAATCTAAGATTGGACAGAGCAGAAAAAAGAATTCATAATATTTATATGGAAACCGAAAGTCTGTATAAAAGAACAAAAATTTTTGAAGATATACTTGAATTGAGAAACCTTACAGCTTGTGCGCATATTATTATTAAATCGGCTAAAATGAGGAAAGAAAGCAGGGGACTACACTATACTCTTGATTATCCGGATCTTTTGCCCAATGCTGAAAGTGGTATACTTCAGAATACAAACCCCTGATAACCACATAGACACATAGGAAACATAGGAAGCATAGGAAAGTAAGGGATGTTTTTTAATAAAAGCTAGGTTCTTTCAAACTCTTTGTAGATTGCTCCGTAACGTATTCCTTTTGTGCTGACTGTAATTGCGGGTATTTTTAATATCTTCATAATATGAAATAAAATAATCGTACCGCTCAATATAACATCTTCACGACCTTTAATAACTGATCTGTATTTATCAAGAATATCCATTTCATTTAACCTGGATAATTCCTCCAACAGATTTTTAATTTCATTATATTTTAGAATTGAGCCTTCCAGCTTATCTTCATCATATATCGACATGTCTAATTTTATAGCCGCTAATGTGGTAGGTGTTCCGGCAATTGCGATTGCTCTTTTGATATCAAATTTCTTCTCTTTTAAATCCGAGAATACACTCACTAATTCTTCTTTTAAACTTTCAATTTCATTCTTTAGAGGAGGAGAATGTTTTAAATATTTTTCTTTTAAAGATACAACCCCAGCCTGATAGCTCTTTTTGAAATGAATTTCATCAGTATTTCCGTAGATAATTTCCGTGCTCCCGCCCCCGATATCAATAACAAGAGAATCGGTGATATTCTTATAGGAAATAACCGCACCTTTAAAAGTTAAATCAGCCTCTTCATCACCGGAAACAATATTAACATCAAAATTGAATTTCTCTTTAATGATATTCTTTAACCCATTACTATTTGAAGCGATCCTAAAAGCATTTGTTGCTGTTATTAAAACTTTACCGCACTTAAATTTTTTAATTATTGAATTATAATCTTCAAGAATCGACAGCAATTCTTCTATTTTTTCCTTTTTGAATGGCTTTCCCGGTACTAGGTCTTTTCCAATCCTTGGGATTCTCTGTTCATTATATAATGGAGTAATAGTCCTTTTATCAACATCAGCCGCTGCAACTAGCAGAATTACAGTATTTGTTCCGATATCTATAGAAGCAATAGTCATTTTTTTTTCATAATTTTATATTACCGATAGAAATTATCTATGTATAATCTAAGTAAAACTTCCAAAATATTTTTATTTCTGACAACTTTGTCCGGCGCTTTATGGATCGGGGCTTATTTTGCCAGGCTTATAATATTTTATCAGCTTTTTGAACCAAAAGACTTTATTATTAAACCTATATTTAATGAGCAGAATCTCCATGCTGTTATAATTGATCTTAACTCTATTATTGTTTTGACCACAATATTGTATTTAATTTTTATAATAACATATTTTTTATTCGTTACTATGTCAAAAATAAGTCTGAAAAAGAACGGGTGGCTGTTTATAGTGACAGTAATAATATTTTTAACTTTGCCGTTTGAACTTTATCTAATTAGTATTGATTATAAAATAATGACTATGGTCCTTCCCGGAAATTTTAATTCAATGCAGATAATTCAATTAATAATAAAAAGGTTTGAAGTTTTAAGCAGCTTCCCGGTAATAGAGTTACTTTGTTATTTTTCAATAGTTTATTTTGTTTTGTTTAAACCATTAACTTCGAAAAAACCTGTATATGAAAATTAAAGAAAAAGAATTTGAAGAAATAATTCAAGATTTGAAAAACCTTGCACTACAAATGGGAGCAGAAGTCCGTTTTGAAAAAGGCGATTTTAAAGGAGGATACTGCCTATTGAAGGAGAGCAAGGTAATTGTTGTTAATAAAATGGCAAATCTTCAAAGAAAAGTTATGATACTTTCAATGGCTTTAAAGGAACTAGGAATTGATAAGATATATTTGACTCCGAAATTAAGAGAAATTATTGATGAAATGGCGGAAGTCCAATGAAAATTCTAATAATTAATGGCCCGAATCTAAATCTTTTAGGTAAAAGAGATACAGATCATTATGGAAACCTTTCACTGCAAAAGATAGAATCGTATATTAAAGATCAGTTTGAAGAGATAGGCTTTGAGTTTTATCAATCAAATGTTGAAGGAGAAATAATTAATAAAATTCAGGAGGCAGGAGATTTATTTAACGGTATTATAATAAATCCAGGCGGATATGCACATACATCTGTAGCTATACGAGATGCACTTAGTGAGCTGAAAATTCCAAAAGTTGAAGTACATTTATCCCATTTAGTAAATAGAGAAAGTTTTAGACAATCGCTTATAACTGCTTCTGGTTGTGATGGTTATGTCTCCGGGTTTAAAGAAGATAGTTATAGTGCTGGAGTGTTTTTGGTAGATAAACTTATAAAAAGAAATAAAGGTAAATGATGATAAAAGCAGTGGTATTTGATCTGGATAATACATTAGTCGATTTCATGAAAATGAAAAGGAGAGCAATTGAGGAAGCGATTCCGGCAATGGTAGATGCCGGTCTTGAAATAACGCCTGATGTTGCAGATAGAATAATTGATGAAATTTATAAAGAGCAGGGAATAGAATACCAACAAGTTTTTGATGAGTTTCTAAGCCGGGTATTAAACCGGATAGATTATAAGATTCTTTCTGCAGGAATTGTAGCTTACAGGCGTGCAAGGGAAGCATCTCTAATTCCATATCCGCATGTTTATTCTACACTTAATAAACTATTAAAGCTCGGGATTAAAATGGGAATAGTTTCTGATGCCCCAGTTAAAGAAGCTTGGCTAAGGTTAGCCTACTTGAATTTTCATCATATCGTTGATGCCGTAATAACATTTGATGAAACTGGAGTAAGAAAACCTGATCCGAAACCTTTTATGATGATTTTGAAGAGGCTTGAGGTTAAACCGGAAGAAGCTATAATGGTGGGGGATTGGGTGGAAAGGGATATTGTGGGTGCATCCAAAGTCGGAATGAAAACTGCATTTGCCCGGTATGGTGATACATTTGATACAAAAGAACATACTGCAGATTATGAACTTAAAGATATTAGCGAATTAATTGATATTATTATTAAAGAAAATGATTTATAAGATTCTTTTAAAGTATTTTATCTTGCTATTATAAATCCAAATAACTATTTTTTTTCTAAACGTTTAATTGGATTTGTTATGAAAGATCTTTCCATAAAAAAACTTTATTATTCAATAAGCGAAGTGAGTAAAATAACCGATGTTGAGCAATATGTATTAAGATATTGGGAGACAGAGTTTGAGCAGCTTAAACCTCAAAAAAACAGGGCAGGGAACAGGATTTATACTAATAAAGATATAAATCT
Organism: uncultured Ignavibacteriales bacterium; assembly: GCA_963848195.1. GTDB lineage: Bacteria > Bacteroidota > Ignavibacteria > Ignavibacteriales > Ignavibacteriaceae > CAVQBP01. Next base: position 67,164 of record CAWKCY010000014.1, read on the forward strand.
AATCATGCATATAAAGAATTTATTAAGGGAGAAGAAATATACAATTGAGGGAGCTAAGAATATACTGAATGATGGAAAGGTAGATTTAAGACCGGAGGAAGATGAAAAGTTTCCTGCAGATCTTTTTGTTCCCCAGGTAAATATAGAAAATAAGAAAGAGAAACCGTCGATAAAGAAAGATCTTGAAGATATAAAAGAAGCCCTGGAATTTTTAATTACAAAATTATAATTCGGAACGTGGCGCAGCCCGGTAGCGTACCTGAATGGGGTTCAGGTGGTCGTGGGTTCAAATCCCACCGTTCCGACTAAAAGCTTCAAAATTTAATGTTAAAACTCAATCAGAGTTGATTCTTCATAAGTCCACCTTTATTTACTTATGAAATCCCTCGTTTATCCCCACAAATTAACTCTTTCTCAAGTTAATAAGTTCTTATTCATACTCAGTTAGTTTTAATTTATGGGAATATGTCACACATACGGTGTTTTTACTTTCATTTGGAATGATGAAGTGTTAATAATATTTCACGCCTAACGGCGTTATGGAATAAAACAGGAAATTTTATGCAAGGATGTTAATAATATTTTACGCCCAACGGCGTTAATGAAATATTAATGAGGATGAAATGTATGTTAGGATAATTTAAGTTTCATATAGTTATATTAATAAAAACTTTATTTTATTGAATAAAAGATTTATTTTTTAATTGTTAAAGCTTCTGAGTTTATTAAAAATAAGATAAATATTATTCTGAATTATTTGTTTTCGTATCTTTACAGTAACATTTATATAAGTTGCTCAATTAAAGATAAATGCCCGGATGGCGGAATTGGCAGACGCGCTAGGTTCAGGGTCTAGTTGGTGTAAACCAGTAGGGGTTCAAGTCCCCTTCCGGGTACATAAAAGGGGGAAAACGAGAGACGAAAAAGATGGGGCTATAGCTTAGCTGGGAAAGCGTCTCGTTCGCAACGAGAAGACCAGGGGTTCGAATCCCCTTAGCTCCACATGGGCTTGTTTCCTTTGAGATTTACCGAGAAGATATGTGGGAAGAATAAAAATTTTACTTGCCTATTAACCGGAAAAAGAGTTTATTTGTGTAAGCGTTGAGGGATATCATAAGGGAATTAAAGGAGGATTTATGAAGATGAAAAATTATTTCTTTCTTTCTTTAGTATGCATGTTTTTGTTTTCCGGATTGTTATTTGCAAACCTAACTCATAAACAAGGACTAAAAGCATATCTTACAATTGCATTTAAGAATTCAAAGATGTTTTCAGATAGTTTAGCTCAGAACGATGTTAAAGCAGGAATAGAAGATATTTTTAAAAATGAAGGGGTGAGTATTGTGGAAGTGGAGAGGCCTGATGTATATGAGGAATATAAATTATACATAAATATAGACATCAAAGACAGCTTAATAATAAGTGCAAAGGGTATTACATGGGATTTGGGCACTGCAATAATGAAATATCCCCGCTCAAGTTCGGTATATGAAAATAAGAGGGATATTTATACAGCTGTAGAAGAATATATCATGAAATATATAACCGGTAAAAGCTAAATTTAAGAATTAGGCATTCCCGACGATAAGAAAATAAAATTCTCAATGCCGCTAATTGAGTAGTTTTTATTCTTTACAATATAAATAATCGGGAATTTGACCTGGTATAATAATTGATTTGCTGCAAACAGCGGTTTTATTAATAATTGAGGTGCAAAATGACAGCAGCAAAGATTAAAGATTTTATTTCGGATTATACCGCATTATTTTTTATGCTTTTTATAGCATTTGGGTGGCTGGCAGCATGGATAATCTATATCCTCTTTGCAGTGGTTTTCTTCAAATAGTTTTATTGGTTAGAGACAAATATCATTCTCAAGGGAGAAGATGGGGAAAACCGGATAAATTTCCGGTTTTTTTTTAATTAAATTGTCCAATTGTCTAATTGTTAAATTGTCTCTTACCAATCCCTTAATAATTAAGCAATTCTTCTCAAATTAATTTCGGATATTAATGGTTTTATTATTTGTTTTATCCTATTTTTCAATTTCATAAATAAAATATTGCATATTTTACTATATTGTTAATATTCTTGTAAAATATATTGAACTATATCTCTTTATGAATTTACTTCCCGTTAATAATTACTACAAAAAGATATTAAAACTTGCACTACCAGCAATTGCCGGTCTATCAACGCAGATGGTTGTTTCGCTGGTAGATACGGCTATGGTTGGAAGGCTTGATGAGGCTCAATATGCTCTTGCTGCAATGGGATTGGGGGTTCTTGCTACCTGGGCTTTGATCAGTTTCTTCTCAAGTTTAGCTACAGGTACCCATGTGATTGTAGCGAGGAAATTCGGGGAGGGGGATTATAAAGGGTGTGCTCTTGCTTTAAATAATTCTCTCCTTTTAGGTTTCTGCATAGGGTGTATAGTAGCAATAATCGGGGTTTTGGCTTCCAGTGATATAACCCATTTCTTTGCTGCTGATAAAACTGTTGGTGATTTAGCTTCACAATATATTTTCTATAGATTTTTAGGTATTCCGTTTTTCTTAATTTCAGTTGCTTACAGGGGATTCTTTTTCGGGATAAGTAAAACCAAAATTTTTATGGTTTCGGGAATAGTCACTAATCTCCTCAATATATTCTTCAATACTGTTTTTATTTATGGAAATCTGGGAATGCCGCGAATGGGATTAGCCGGAGCGGGTCTCGCTTCCAGTTTAGCTACTTTATTCGATTTCTTTTATTATCTGACAATTATTCTTCTCCCAAGATACCGTCATCTATATCAGAATTTTAAAAATTTCAAATTTGATAAAACTGTAATTAAAGCTATATATAAAATTTCAGTCCCTGTTTCACTTCAAAATGTTTTTATACTTATAGGTTTTCTTCTATTTGTTACCATAACCGGTTTGATAGGAGTTCATGAGCAGGCAGCTACACAGGCAATAATAAGTACTCTCTTTATTTCATTTCTGCCTTGTTTTGGATTCGGTATTGCTGCGCAGACGTTGGTTGGTAATAATCTCGGTTCCGGTCAGTTTACCAGGGCAAAAATATACGGATTCGAAACTGCTAAAATTGCTACTTATTATACATTGGCATTAGGGTTAATATACATCTTCCTACCAAACATAGTTTTATTATTAATTACAACCGACCAAACAATAATTGAAGTTGCGAAACCGGCATTAAGAATTGCAGGCTTTGCCCAGATCTTCTATGCAACAGGTGTGGTTTTAGCCAACGGATTACAGTCCGCAGGGAGAACTTTTTTTGTAATGAAAGCGGAAGTTATAACGAATATTTTTATTTTCGTCCCTTTAGCATATCTTTTTGGTGTTTATTTACATCTGGGGTTAGACTGGGCATGGGTAGCTCTTCCGATCTATATAATCATTTATTCAATTATAATATTGCTTAAGTTTAGAAAAGATGATTGGTTTAAAGATAAAATAGTGGAAGAACGGGATTAGGGAAAATTTACCACTAAGACACTTAGGGATACTAAGTTTCACTAAGAAATTTAGATATCTTTAACAGGTAGGAAAATATAGTACATAAAGTTATTTCAACTATAAGAAATTAAGTTCACGAGTAACTTAAACATACAAGGCACAAAGGGCAATAAGGCTCACTATGAACATACCGTATTAAACCAGATAGACACAATAGAAACATAGAGAGGCCGTAGATAAAATTTTATGTTTTCTCATATGTCATTAAGGTGAAGCCCCTTGTGTTAAGTATTTTTATGAAGTCAGTTGGATAAAGAGGCTGTGTGAAAATTCAGGGAAACCGTTAAAACGGTTAATAAAAGCTTCGTTTTTGTTTCATTTTCCAACGGTTAAAACCGTTGGTTAATGATATTCACACAGGCTCTAAATCCAACTGCAAGTGATCCTATAGAAAAGACAGTATACATTCAACTACAAGTGATTCTTAGTGAAACTTCGTGCTCTTAGAGTCTTAGTGGTAAAACTCTGAAAGTTTTTATTTCCTTTCAATTTTAGATATATTCAAACTTTAGATTTTAAAAATATATGGCTTTATTAAACTTACTTTTTATTGGAGATATTATAGGGCAGCCGGGATTAAATATGATGAGAACGTGGCTGCCGAGCTTGATTCAAAAATATAAACCTGATTTCGTTATAGCTAACGGTGAAAATGCTGCAAATGGCAAAGGATGCACTGAAAAAGAGGGAAAGATTCTATTCGAACTTGGGGTTGATGTTATTACAGGCGGAAATCATACATGGGATAAACACCAGTCTCAGGAATATCTAAGGAATGAACCCCGTTCACTCCGTCCGCTGAATTATCCAAAAGGCACTTATGGTAGCGGCTACATTATTGCAGATTCAAAAAAAGGGAAAGTTGCAGTAGTTAATCTGCAGGGAAGATCTTTCATGGCTATGATAGACTGTCCTTTTAGAGCCGCTGATTGGGTTCTGTCAAAAATAAATAATGAGACTAAAGTAATATTTATAGATTTTCATGCGGAAGCAACAGCGGAAAAAATAGCCTTAGTTAATTATCTGGATGGAAAAATAAGTGCTTTAGTTGGGACTCATACACATGTACAGACGTCTGACGAAAGAATTTTTCCTAACGGAACGGGATATATTACCGATGCCGGTATGACAGGTCCCTATGATTCGGTTATAGGAATGAAAACGCAAGCTGCAATAAACAGATTTATTTATCAGACTCCTCAGAAATATGAGACTGCCAATGATGATATGCATCTATGCGGAATGCTTTTTAAGATTGATACTGAAACAGGTAAAACAGTTGAACTTGAACGGATTCTCTTCCCGGACTTTATAAAAAAAACTAATTAGAAATGATCAATTCCCCTTTACCTAGAATAGATTCGGACGAGGAACTCACTGAACTCCTACTCCCGTATTGCAGGTTCAGTAAAGGAGTTATTATTGAAGATTCTGAAAAGAGACATAAAGTTGCATGTATGGATTCTTCCGATAGTAATTCAATCAAAAAACTAATGGGAAATGAAAGGGCATCACTTGCTGTTCATGATCCTCCATATAATTTTGTTGCTTTCGAAGAATTGGAATTAAATAATTTTATAAGCTGGAGCAGAGAATGGATTAAGAATTCATATGATTCGCTTGATGAAAAAGCATCTCTTTATATATGGCTGGGAGCAGATCAAAACAATCATTTTCAGCCGTTTCCGGAATTTATCATTATGATGAAGGAATCCGGTTTTGATTCCCGCAGCTTTATTACAATGAGAAATCAAAGAGGATACGGGACACAGAAAAACTGGATGTCTATAAGGCAGGAACTGCTATATTATACAAAGGGGGAGCCGCAGTTTAATATTAATGCTGAATACACTGAAATTCCTAAGATACTGAAAGGTTATTATAAACCAATTAATGGGAAAATCACTGAAAACCTGGAAAGGGGAAAATCAGATTTTATTAGAGCGGGGAATGTATGGGTGGATATACAGCAGGTTTTTTATAGAATGGAAGAGAACGTTAATGGTTGTTATGCTCAAAAACCTTTAAAAGCAATAAAGAGAATTGTAGAGGCAAGCAGCGGAAATGATGAAATAGTTTTGGACTTTTTTTCTCATTCGGGTACTACACTTATTGCTTCTGAAATCCTTGGGAGAAGATGCTTTACTACAGATCTGAACCCGGTTTTTTGTGAAATTACTATGCGAAGGCTTGAAAATTATAGGAATTATAAAAAAACAGGGTGGCAGAATTCAAATCCATTTGCTAAAGAAATTTCGGAAGATAAGAAATTAAGATTATATCTTGAAAATAATTATAATTATAAGTCAGAAATGCAGGAGTCTTTGTTTGATAATTGAAATTAAAAGGGTATAAAGATGACATCTTTAATTAAAGTATGTTCCATTTTTAATTTTATATTAAAATTCAAGTTTGCAGCACTTTTAAAATTGTAAAGATGTCATCTTTTCAGTCATAACTAATTTGAAAAAGAAAGTAATATTTATAAATGGAATTAATTGACGGTAAAAAAATAGCGGCGGATATAAGGAACGAATTAAAGGAAGAGATTCAAAAATTAAAGTATGAAGGGAAGAATGTTCCCGGTTTAGTAACATTTCTTATTGGTGAAAATCCGGCATCACAGGTTTATGTTAGAAATAAAATTAAGGATTGCCATGAAATTGGGATGAGGACTCAATCGGAAAGTCATCCTTCCTCCATTTCGGAAGAAAGTCTCCTGGAATTAATTCAAAAGTACAATCAGAATAATGATTATCACGGGATATTAGTTCAGCTTCCATTGCCAAAGCATATTGATGAAAATAAGGTAATTGAAACCATCTCACCTAAAAAAGATGTGGATGGATTTCATCCTGTCAGCATAGGTAACCTGGTAATAGGTAAAGATACTTTCGCTTCTTGTACACCGGCAGGAATTCAGGAGCTTTTAATAAGATATAATATTGAAACAAAAGGGAAGCATGTAGTTGTGCTGGGAAGAAGTAATATTGTTGGAAAGCCAATTGCAAATATTATGCTGCAGAAAAAGGAACATGCAAACTCGGTGGTTACAATTTGTCATTCTGCTGCAAAAAATATTAGAGATTATACTAAACAGGCAGATATTTTAATTGCTGCGATGGGAAGTCCAAATTTTGTTAAGAGCGACATGGTTAAAGAGAATGTAGTTGTGGTTGATGTTGGTATAAACAGACTTGAAGATTCAAATAGCGCTAAAGGGTATAGACTGGTTGGGGATGTAGATTTTGATGATGTTGCACCGCATTGTTCATATATTACACCGGTTCCGGGTGGTGTGGGACCGATGACAAGGGCAATGCTTTTGAAAAACACTTATAAGGCATTTTCAAAAATAAACGGATTGAATTAAATGAATTACCACGAGCTTTTGCTTGCGGATTAAATTGTAAGGAAAAGGCATTAGACGCATTTATTTTGGCTAAAGCCGTGATTTGTTTTTATTTCTTGTGAACCCCCGACATAAATGCCGGGGCAATGAAGGTTGGGCAATAAATTTTAATAATCACTTAATTTTTAAATATATGCTGCCAGATTTAAATAACTTACCTATGTATGACACTGTTGGTGTAGATGAAAGGACAGCGCGGTTTCGTACGAGGAGCATTAAAACAGCTTCAAAAAAAGAAGGATTGAAATTAGCTATAAGTATGATTGACCTTACAACCCTTGAGGGTAAAGATACAAAAGGGAAAGTTCTGCAGTTATGTTATAAAGCTATGCATCCTTATGATTCGTACAGAGATGTTCCCAAAGTCGCTGCGGTATGCGTTTACCCCACATTTGTGGGGATTGCAAAAAAAGCGCTTGAAGGGAGCGGTATTCATGTAGCTTCGGTAGCTACGGCATTTCCGAGCGGGCAGGCAGCTTTGGAAGTAAAATTAAATGATGTTAAAACTGCAGTTGATCAAGGCGCCGATGAAGTCGATATGGTAATTTCAAGAGGTGAATTTCTTTCCGGGAATTACCAGTATGTATTTGACGAAATTGCAACAGTTAAAGAAGCTACCGGTAATGCTCATCTTAAAGTTATACTGGAAACCGGTGAACTGGAAACCCTGGATAATGTTCGCAAAGCAAGTGAGATTGCTGTTTATGCAGGAGCTGACTTTATTAAAACTTCAACAGGTAAAGTTCAGCCTGCTGCTACTATGCAGGTTACATATGTTATGCTTGATGCCATTAAAGATTATTATATAAAAACGGGTAAAATGATAGGGATGAAACCGGCAGGCGGTATCTCAAATGCAAAACTTGCCCTGCAGTACCTGGTTATGCTGAATGAAGTACTCGGAGAAAAATGGATGAATAAAAACTATTTCCGATTTGGAGCCAGCAGCTTATTGAATGATTTATTGATGCAGCTGGTTAAAGTGGAAACAGGTGTGTATCAATCATCTAATTATTTTTCAAAAGATTAAATTATGCAGAAGAAAGAAACAAAAGGTTTATTTAAGGCTTCGTGGAAGTATTCGGAAGCTCCTGAAAGTACAAGCCATATACATGTTCAAAAAAAGTATGACCTGTACATTGATGGGGAGTTCACAAAACCTGTTAAAGGTAAATATTTTGATACCATCAATCCTGCGAATGATGAAAAGATTTCTGCTGTTGCCGAAGCTACCCAAGAGGATATAGATTTAGCAGTTAAAGCAGCGCGGAAAGCATTTAACGGATGGTCAAAATTATCAGGTAAAGAGAGGGGTAAATACATCTTTCGAATAGCACGTCTAATTCAGGAACGAGCACGTGAATTTGCAGTAATCGAAAGTATGGATGGAGGCAAGCCTATAAGGGAGTCACGGGATATCGATATTCCTCTTGCTGCAAATCATTTCTTCTACCACGCAGGCTGGGCGGATAAATTAGAATATGCATTCCCAAACAGAAAGCCAAAACCGATTGGAGTTGTCGGACAGATAATTCCCTGGAATTTCCCATTATTGATGGCTGCCTGGAAACTTGCTCCTGCTTTAGCAACGGGTAATACTACTGTATTGAAACCGGCAGAGACTACACCGTTAACGGCTTTGAAACTGGCAGAAGTTATTCAAGCCAGCGGTTTACCTAAAGGTGTGGTTAATATTGTAACCGGAGCCGGAGAAACCGGATCCGCAATTGTAAATCACCGGGATATAGATAAGATCGCTTTTACCGGTTCGACTGAAGTGGGAAGATATATTGCAAAAGCAATTGCAGGATCAAATAAAAAGGTAACGCTTGAGTTAGGGGGGAAAGGTGCTAATATTATTTTTGAAGATGCGGCAATTGACCAGGCTGTTGAAGGGATTATCAATGCAATATTTTTTAATCAGGGGCATGTTTGCTGTGCAGGTTCAAGATTATTTGTACAGGAATCTGTAGCAGATAAAGTAATTCAGAAATTAAAAGACAGGATGGAAACTTTAATTGTAGGGGATCCATTAGATAAGAATACGGATATAGGTGCAGTAAATTCAAAAAGACAATTACAGACGATTGAGAATTATATAAAAATCGGTTTACAGGAGGGTGGAGAAATATATCAGCCTGAGTGCAAATTACCGGAGAAAGGTAATTGGTGTGCTCCTACTTTATTCCTAAATGTATCACAGTCGCATAAGATTGTTCAGGAAGAAATATTCGGACCGGTTTTAACAATCCAGACATTCAGAACAGTTAAGGAAGTTATTGAAAAAGCAAATAATACTCCTTATGGATTATCTGCAGGAGTGTGGACGCAAAATGGAGCAAAGATATTTCATTTAACACAAAAATTAGCAGCAGGTGTAGTCTGGGCAAATACATTCAATAAGTTCGATGCAGCCTCTCCCTTCGGAGGATATAAAGAAAGCGGCTTTGGCAGGGAAGGGGGACTGCATGGATTGTATGCTTATGTAAAGTTTGATTAATAACTCCGAGGGTGAAAATAGAACGCAGATGACACAGATTTTAACAGATTTTTACTGTCCCGACAAAGTCGCGATGAAAATTACTTTTTGGTCACCTTAGGCGGTGGGGGGTGAGGTTTAAAAGAATAATTATTTTGTTTTCATTAAGATAAAAATCATTTTTTTATATTATTTGACTGAATATTATGAGCAGATTAAATATCAATAAAACTTATAAATTATATATCGGCGGGAAATTTCCGCGTACGGAATCGGGTAGATATTATGCTGTTAATGACAGCAAAGGAAGATTGATTGCAAATATGTGTCTTGCTTCAAGGAAAGATTTCAGGAATGCAGTGGTAGCCGCACGTAAAGCCTGCGATTCCTGGGCAAATTCATCTGCATTAAATAAAGGGCAGGTTTTATACCGCATAGCGGAAATGCTTGAAGGAAGAAAAGAACAATTTATTGCAGAATTGATTACTCAGGGTGAATCTTCAAAAGCTGCTAAAGAGGAAGTAGAAGCATCTATTGACCGGCTGGTTTATTATGCAGGCTGGAGCGATAAATATCAGCAGCTTTTCAGCAGTGTCAACCCGGTAGTAAGTTCCCATTTCAATTTCTCAAATCTTGAACCGGTAGGTGTAGTTTCAATTATTGCGCCTGAAAATAAAAGTTTATTGAGCCTTATTACTTTAATAGCTCCTGCAATTGTCGGCGGGAATACAGTTATTGTTTTAGCATCTGAAAGTAAACCTTTGTCTGCTATTTCTTTTGCCGAAGTATTAAATACTTCCGATGTGCCAGGAGGAGTTGTAAATATTCTAACGGGTAAAAAATCCGAATTATACAGCCATATGGCATCGCATATGGATATAAACACAATTATATATTGCGGAGATGATGAGAAAATCATTAAATCAATTAGTGAGCTGGCAAGCGGCAATATAAAAAGAACGGTTTTTTACAGAAAAGATGACTGGACAAATGAGAGTTATGAATCACCGTATTTAATTGAAGAGACACAGGAAATTAAAACAACCTGGCACCCGACAGGGATATGATATTAGATTTAATTATAAAAAATACTGACGACGGATATACCGCTGAAATACCTTCATTGAAAGGGTGTGAGAGCTGGGCTCATGATGAGGATACAGTTATGAATAAAATTCTGGAATTGGCAGCTTTTTATCTTAAGACAGATGTAAAGAAATTAAAGGTTGACAGGGCAAGAAAAATCAAAGATAAAATAATTTATAAATTGGTTTTTAATAAATAAAGGATTCCAAATGGGGATGATTAAAAAGTCTTTTTTCTGTCATTCTGAAGGAGTTCAATAAAATAGAGCGGGAGATTCTTCACTCCACTCTGTTCCGTTCAGAATGACAATATTATTATTTTGGTCACATACATGATTAACCGTGAGTTTCCTATAATTAATTAAAAGAAATAAATAATAATTAATTTTTAATTTTCAAATAAACATTGCCTAGATCAGAAAAAAGAACAAAAAAGATTTCATCCGTTCTTAACTTGCGTCAGCCTTCACTAAAGGTGGTGCTCGAAAATATTCACGATCCACATAATGTAAGTGCAATATTTAGAACATGCGATGCTGTAGGAGTCCCAAAAGTTTCACTTGTATATGACCAGGAAGCTTTCCCTAAAATTGGCAAGAAATCATCGGCATCTGCATTTAAATGGGTTGAAAGAGAAAAGTACAAAAGCATTGAGGAATGCTATAGTAATTTGAAAGAAGAAGGATTCAATATATATGCTTCTTCAATTTCCGATGAATCTTTTAATTTATATGATCTTGACCTGACAAAAAAATCAGCAATTGTTTTGGGGAATGAACATAGAGGTGTATCTGAAGAAGCAGCAAACCTTGCGGATAAAAAGTTCCTTATACCGATGTTTGGAATGGTCCAGAGCCTGAATGTTTCCGTTGCCGCTGCTGTGATTTTATATGAAGCGATGAGACAAAGAATGGCTAAGGGAATGTACAAAAAACCGGAATATTCCGAATCTGAACTGGAAGAGAAGATAAATCAATGGACAAATAAAAAATAAATTACAAACAACAAACGACAAACAACAAATAAATAACAAATTACAAATATTAGTTAATCAGTGAAGTTACGCAAGATCAATATTTTTGTAACAGGAGTAGGAGAATTTATATTAAAATAGTGCAAAATCTAAATTAGGAGATTCTTCACTCCACTTCGTTCCGTTCAGAATGACAATGTTTGCGTAACTTGAATTAATCGTTTACTTTGGAATTATAGTTAGGAGTATGTATTGAGTAAAGATATTTAGAATCGAAAAATTCCAAACGGTAAAATTCGATTGGTGAATTAATTCCAAATAGCAGAAAAGAAAAAAATAATACAATTACTATTATATGTTGCAGACATTTAATCATATAGAAAAAGTTTCGGGTGAGCTTGAATTGCCCGGTGATAAGTCGATTTCTCATAGAGCAGTAATGTTTTCTTCTTTAGCTCAGGGGAGGTCTAAAATATTTAATTTATCAAATGGTCAGGATGTTATTTCAACCCAGAACTGTTTTAAGCAGCTTGGAGTAAGAATCGAAAACAGACATAATTTTGTAGAAGTTATTGGTAAGGGATTTAAAGGTTTTGATAAGCCTGGGAGCATTCTAGATGCGGGCAATTCGGGGACTACTGCGCGGTTAATATCCGGAATTTTAATAGCACAAAATTTTGAGTCCACTCTAACCGGAGATGAATCGCTTTCAAAACGTCCTATGAAAAGAATAATAACGCCATTAACTGCAATGGGGGGAAAGATAAAATCATCGGAAAACCTAACACTTCCATTATCATTTTATCCTCCGGAGGAAATTAGAGGGATAAATTATGAACTGCCGGTAGCAAGTGCTCAGGTTAAAAGTGCAGTTTTGCTGGCAGGGCTTCATTCTGATCAAATAACTTCTGTATCAGAGAAGTTCCCTTCAAGAGACCATACGGAAAAGATGCTAAATCTGAAGACAAAAATGAAAGATGACGGGAAAATAACCTTCGTTTCAAAAGATGATTACCCTGAATCTGCAACATATTTTGTTCCATCCGATATATCAACAGCCTCTTTTTTTATTATTTTATGTCTCCTATCCCCGGAATCCTCTCTTACTATGAAAAATATTTCATTAAATCCGACAAGAACCGGAATTCTGGATGTGCTCAGAAATATGGATGCTAAAATCGAAACGGAAAATATAAAGGAAATGAACGGTGAAACTTTTGGCGATTTAATTATTTACAGCAGCAAGCTTCATAATATTAAGATTGAAGAAAAAATAATTCCCAATATTATCGACGAAATACCTATATTATCAGTTGCATCTATATTTTCAGTTGGGAAATTTGAAATTGATAAAATTTCAGAGTTAAGGTCTAAAGAAACCGATAGAATCAGGGCCATTTGTCACAATATGAAGCTGTTAGGCCTGGATGTTGAAGAAAAGGAAGACGGTTTTTCAATATCGGGAAAAATGAAAAATAATACTCCTGTTTTTGAAAGCTTTGGAGACCACAGAATTGCTATGGCATTTGGAATTTTAGCTTTGCTATTGAAAGATGGCGGCAGAGTTAATAACTTTGATTGTGTAAGTATTTCAAATCCTGATTTTTTAAATCAACTATCTAAAATAAGTTAGGTAAAATAAATGGCAGAAGTAATTTTAAAAGACGTAACAAAAGTCTATGAAGGCGGAAATATCGCAGCAAAAGATATTAATATAGAAGTAAAGGATAAGGAGTTTGTTGTACTTGTGGGACCTTCCGGCTGCGGGAAATCTACCACCTTGAGGATGATTGCGGGGCTGGAAGAAATAACTTCCGGGGATCTGTTAATCGGCGGAAGAAAAGTAAATGATGTATCCCCTAAAGACAGGGATATAGCAATGGTCTTTCAAAATTATGCTCTTTATCCACATATGACTGTTTTTGAAAATATGGCATTCGGCTTAAAGCTTAGAAAATTTCCTAAAGAAGAGATAAAAAGCCGCGTAAATGAAGCTGCAAAGATATTAGGACTCGAGCCTTATCTGGATAGGAAACCTAAAGCTTTATCAGGAGGTCAAAGACAAAGAGTTGCCGTTGGAAGAGCAATTGTAAGGAAACCTAAAGTATTTTTATTTGATGAACCATTAAGTAATCTAGATGCAAAATTGCGTGTTCAGATGAGAACACAAATTTCCAAGCTGCATAATGATTTAAAAGCTACAATGATTTATGTTACACATGATCAGACTGAAGCAATGACTATGGGGGAAAGAATTGTCATAATGAAAGACGGAAATATTCAGCAGATTGATACTCCTTTGAATTTATATAATTTCCCTAAGAATAAATTTGTAGCCGGTTTTATAGGCAGTCCATCAATGAATTTTATTAAGGGTAAGATTGACAGCCAGCTCTCATTTTCAAGCGAAGGGGGGAATCTAAAACTTACATTAAACGGAATCCATAATGATAAATTAAAAAACTATTCCAATAAAAATATATGGATTGGGCTTCGTCCTGAAGATATATATGATGTAAAAACAACATCTGAAAATGCTAACTTTAGAAAAATAGAAACAACACTTGAAGTAGTTGAGCCAATGGGGAATGAAATTTTCTTATATTTTTCTATTGATGGTGAACAATTTGTAGCAAGAATTCCTGCAAGAGAAAAACCGGAAGCTAATTCAAAGAGAGAATTATATATTGATACTTCCAAGCTTCATTTTTTTGAGGGGGAGAGTGAAGAGGCGATAAGTTAAAATCAGAAGTCGGAGATCGGAGGCCGGAGATCGGAGATCAGAAGTCGGAGATCAGAGATCAGAAGTCAGGAGGATATGGGAACTGACTTTAGATCTCTGATCCTTTTAAGTTAGGCTTATTACTTGATGTTTAAACTTGTTTATCTCCAGTTCGTTAAATATTTGCTTTAAAATGTCCAATCCGTATTTGTGAGCGAAATAGAAAAAGTTTAGCTCCCTTTCCTGCAGGTTAGTATTCGGGTATAAAGAATTAATAGCTTTATCAATTTGTCTTAAAGTAACTTCATGTTTTTTCTTTTGCGCCTCTAAAGCTTTACTCTGCAGAATTTCCAGGTCATTAAAAATCTTCTGTTTATATTTTGTGCTTGCATCGCTTATAGTTTTATCAAATTCAAATAGTTTTTCTTTAAGCTGATCCAGAGCTATCTCTATTTTATTTGAGGTTTCTTTAAATATATCATCAAGAATTACCTTCGAAATGGACTGTACTATCTTTGTTTTCAGCTCATTCGGTTCCGCGAAAACATCCTGAACTTCAAGCTCGTATTTATTCAAAACCGAAGCGATATTTTTTTCAACTATTGTTAATGAAGCTCGCGGATAAATAATAGGTGTTTCTATTTCATATATTTTATACAGGGGGGTTACCTGCGCAAAATAAGCAATTTCACTTGGTCCTGCTATGTAAAAAGCAGTTGGTAAAACAAAATCCTGACAAATAGGCCGTAACAATACATTAGGGCTAAAATTTTCCGGAGACTTTTCAATATTTTCTATTATTTCATCATGAGTAAATTTTTTTCTTTTTCTTTTAAGTCTGAATTCATTTTCAACAGGTTCAATTACAAATCTTCCTTCATCATTGCTGTAAAATAAATTTACCGGGTGTACTTTTACCTGTGCATGGTATAACTCTTCAAGTTTTGCACTTACATTTACTAATTTTTCGGTATGCAGCCTGAAATCATTTATCTCTTTTTTGAATATTGGCTTTAAGAGTAATTTAAACTGGGGGTCCTGCGGGTCGAATATTATTAGACCGTATTCATCAAAAAGCCATAAAATGAGTTCTCTGAAAGCTTCTTTAAATGAATTACCTGCACTATAAAAATTCTTCAGCTTATCTAAAATATTTCCTTTGAATTCCGTGTCTCTTAATTTCTTATTTAATTCATCAAAAAAAGCATTTATAGATTCATTTATTTTTAATTGACCGACACTACCTCGGTCTTCTTCATCATCTATTCCATCATTATAATTAATTTTTGATATTTCATTATTTTCATCAATAACATTTATACTCCTGACCTCATTAAAATCGTGGTCATCACCCTCTAACCAGAAAATAGGAACAAATTTGTAGTCATCGTATCTCTCAGATAAATAATTGCTCAATTTAATTGCAGTTATTATTTTATAAAAAGTATAAAGGGGGCCTCCGGCAATCCCTAATTGCTGTCCGGTTACTACCGCTAATGTGTTTCCTTCTTTTAGTAAGTCAATGTTTTTTAATGTTTTTTCAGATGGACTATAATTATTATATTGATTTTTCAAAATAGAAAATAGTTGTGAGCGATCAGGCTGCTGCCGGTTTCTTGAATCTTTAATAGATTTGAATTTATTTAAATATTCTTCCTTGTTATTAAAGTTAAAATCATAAAAACCGCTTACTTTTTGAGGATCATAAAGGTAGTCTAAAAATATTTTTTGATTTGATGGAATTTCGTTAAAGTTTATAAACATTTTGCTCCTACAATTTTAAAATATTATGTTGTAAACTAAGAAAATATAGTTTGCTTAACAAATTGGAAATATTCACAATTCATTTCAATTTATGCTTGGATTCAAAGTAATCTTGTGGAAATTAATTTATTAAAATATTTTACATTCAATAGAGCATTAAATGTTCTGAAGATTATTTCATCTTTTACAATTTCCAAAATAATCAGGGAGCCGGTTGTCTGGGGACTGCCTGTCTCATATTCTATTGAACCGACAAATCATTGCAACCTAAAATGCCCTGAATGTCCATCCGGTTTAGGTGCATTAACAAGACCATTAGGCTTATTAAAATTGGAGGCATTTAAAAAGATAATTGATCAGATAAAAGAAACCGGTTTTTACATTCAACTATTTTTTCAGGGGGAACCATATATAAATAAACAGCTCCCTGCAATGATAAAATATGCACGGGAAAATAACATCTATGTTTCAATTAGTACAAACGGACATTTTATAAATGAAAAAAATGTAGACTATATTCTGGAAAATGCACCAGATAAACTTATTTTTTCTATTGATGGTTTGGATGAGGAGACATACCAGGTTTACAGGGTAGGGGGGACTTTTAAACAGGCTGATGAAGGTTTACGATTATTTGCAAAAAGGAAAAAAGAGCTCGGAAAAAAAGCACCTTTTATTGAATTTCAATTTATTGTTATGAAGCAGAATGAACATCAGTTAGATGATGTTCTAAAATATGGGAATGAAACAGGTGTTGATAAAGTCGTTTTTAAGACTATGCAGGTTTCTTCGTACGATAATGCATTACATTTTCTGCCGTCAAAAGATAAACATAGCAGGTATAATATCGATAATAGTAATTATAAGATTAAGAGTGAGCTAAAGAATCATTGTTTTGCATTATGGAGGACATCTGTTATCACTTGGGACGGAAAAGTTGTTCCTTGCTGCTTTGATAAAGATGCAGATTTTGAACTCGGTAAGTTGAATGGATTACCTGAAAATGGGATTAAGTCAATTTGGAAATCTTCTGCATACCAGGATTTCCGGAAAAGTATTTTAACAGACAGAAAAGGAAACAGCATGTGCAACAACTGCACTGAAGGATTAAAAATTAATATTATGAAAATTGAACAGTAATCTTGTGAATAATACTTTAGCTAAAAATATTACTTTTAAAGATATTCTTATAAAGAATAAACAGACCGGCTATTTCTTTATAAAAGTGATCATAGCTGCAGGATTACTATTATTTATTATAAATAAAATAAATCCGAAGGAAATATTATCCGCCGTACTTTCTGCAGATTATTATTTAATAGTTCTATCATTTATCCTATCTTTTTTTAACATTTACTTACAATTTAAAAAATGGGAAACGGTCTGTACGGATTATTTAGATATTAAAAATAAAAAGAAAGTATTTTTGTCACTTTTCCATGGATTTGCCGGAGGAATCTTTACTCCTGCCCGGGTAGGTGAATACTTCAGCAGGGGGCTTGCATTAAGAGAAAAATCTCTTTTCCAGATTGCTGCAGCTACTTTTATCGATAAATTTTTCCCATTGCTAATAGTAGCGTTCTTCGGAGGAATTTCATTTATTTTTTATTTGAATGTCTCATATGGGTATCCGCTTTATTTATTATCGCTCATTTTTCTGTTTGCTGTTGTAATTACTCTTTACCTTCTCAGGAAGGCATTTCAAGGTAGAATATTTAATTATATCCCGGATAGAATAAAGCAGAATAAAAAGGTAGTAAAAATATTACTGAATCTTGAGCAGCTTAAGAGATTTAACCCTAAATTTATACTGAAAATTACATTTATTTCAGTCTTTTTTTACTTTTGTTATTTAATCCAGTTCGTTGTTTTAATTTCTGCTTTTTCACATAAGTTCAATTTCATTAAATATTTGTGGGATGGCAGTTTAATTATGTTCACCAAATCTATTATTCCGCAGATATCTTTAGGAGAATTAGGAATCAGGGAAGGGGTTTCTGTATATTTTTTAACAAGAAGCGGGGAAATAGCATCCGTCGCTTTTAATGCTTCAATTATGCTTTTTCTGATTAATTTGGTTTTTCCATCCTTAATAGGCTTATTATTACTCTACAAGAAGGGCAATGATTAATCTTTTAATTCTTCTTTTTATTATTTTATTATTTCACTACAGTTTTTTTCTTATTTCGGTTTTCAAGGGGTTATTGAGATTGAAAACGGTCAGGCTGAAAAAACCTCCGGAGGAATTTATTTCTATAATAATTCCTTTTCGAAATGAAGAAGAAAATATAGAGGCAAATCTTAAAAGTATCGAAGCTCAGAACTATCCCGAAGAAAAATACGAAGTAATATATGTAGATGATTCTTCTAATGATAATTCATCAAAAATACTTAAAGAATCAATCAATAATAAAAACATTAAAATTTTAACCCTTGCGGAAAAGGAGGGAGTAACTGCAAGGAAAAAAAGAGCTGTTAATTTCGGGATAGAAAATTCAGCCGGTGATATAATCGTAACTACAGATGCAGATTGTTTTTATTCTCCCGGCTGGTTAACGAACTTAGTCAGCACATTTGATAAAACTACAGGCTTTGTTTCAGGGCCGGTTGAATTTAACGGTCAAAGGAATATTTTTTCAGCACTGCAGAAAATAGAATTTGCGGGCTTAATCTTAACCGGTGCAGGACTCATTGAAATTGGTCAACCGGTTATATGCAATGCTGCTAATATTGCATATAGAAAAAATATTTTCAATGAGATGAACGGTTTTGAAGATCAGATGCATATTTCATCAGGTGATGATGGATTATTAATGCAGAAAATCCATAAATCAAAGAAATATAAAGTTAAATTTTGCTTAAATAGGGATGCTGTTGTTAGAACTAAACCATTAAGCTCTTTTATACAATTCTACCGTCAAAGAAAAAGATGGGCAAGTAAAAACATTTTTTATGATGATAAAAAGCTAATATTAAAATTAATATCAATATTCTTTTTCTATTTATCTCTAATAGTACAGATAATATTAGGATTTCTTTCTTCAAGTATTTTTTTCTTATCACTTCTGTTAAGCTTTTTTACAAAAGTTCTGCTGGAATATTTGATTCTTCAAAAGGGGAAAGAAATGTTATTTCCGGAATTAGAGATGAAATATTTTTTAATAGCGGAGCTTCTTCAGATTCCATATATAATAATTGCAAGCATCGGCGGGTTATTCGGTAATTTTATCTGGAAAGGGAGAAAAATAAAACGCTGATGTATACTTAAATTTATAAGTGTTCAATTTATTATACACCTCCACATTCAAATATGTGAATTCTAATAGAAAATTGAACTTTTTTCATGGCATATTCATTGAGTAACATTCGATAAATGTTCAAGAGGTATATTATGAAAAAGGTATTTTTAATTATAGTATTTTTAATAGCTGGTTTGGTTTTTCAAGCTAACGCAAATACCCTTCCGCAGAGCGGAGATCAATTTGGATTCTTTTATTCTTCTTTAGCTCCATACGGAGGATGGATACAACTGGATAATGGATTAACGGTTTGGCGCCCGAATACTATTCGCAATCATTGGTCTCCTTATAGATATGGTCAATGGATATGGACAAATGATGGCTGGTACTGGGATTCTTATGAACCTTTTGGATGGATAACCTATCATTACGGCAGGTGGTACTATGATGATTATTACGGCTGGATATGGGTACCGGATGATCAGTGGGCTCCTGCCTGGGTAGAGTGGCGTTATGATGATGACTATATTGGCTGGGCTCCTCTTCCTCCATATGCTAATTTTTCTATAAATGTTGGGATTCAATTCAGTGCGAATTTTTTCACCCCTTATTCTCACTGGCATTTTGTTAGTTATAATAATTTCTGCAGCCCTCATATTTCTAATTATTATATAAGTCATAAAAATGTGAATAATTTTTTCTCAAGGACTAAATATAGAACTGACTATGGATTTCAGGACGGACGGGTTGTAAATAGAGGTATTGATCTAGATATTATAAAAAGAAGATCGGGACAGGATATTAGAACCCGGCAGATTAGGCCAGTTTCAAATCCGGCTGACTTAAGAATGCAGGATAGGGATAGAAATAGAACAGAGATAAGGACTTTTATAGGATCAAGAGAAGAAATATCCCGAGGAGATACGAGAAATGTAGAATTCAGAAGAGCTGATAGGAATTCAACACTGGAAACTTCAAGAGTTGAGATCGGAAGAAGCCGTGACATGAGCAGGGAAGAGTTAATTAAGAGAAATAATGATAATAATGTTATTAACAGGGAACCTGCTCCAAGAATCGACAATCGAAATCCGGATATTCAGAATAGAAGTATTCAGAGAGAAAGAACAGTTCCTCAAACTCCCCAACCGCGAAGTAGTGAAATTGAAAGTAGAACCGGTAATGAAAGAAGTGTTAGAGAAACACCACGCGAAAATAAGCCTAATTATACTCCGCAGAGGACTGAAAGAAGCAATGAGGTTCAGAGAGCTAATCCTCCGCAGCAGAGAATTGAAAGAAATTCAGGCACGAACGAGAGACGCACCAACTCTAATAATAATAGTCGCGAAAGAAAAAGGTAAGCAATCACACCAGCGTAACCTCCGAATAAAAGCAGTACTCGAGTACTGCTTTTTTTATACAATTTTTTGAAGTTAGCATTTTTAAAGATGATATCTTTATTGGCTTCAGGGGGAGGGACCGAACTTAGAAAGTCCGGTGTTAACTTTTAGGGAAGTTGTTGATATCCGTGTTCAGTTCACTAAAGTGAACTGCAATAGATTTTGGAATTTTATCTTGCATCTTATTCATTATTATTTATATTATTGTATATATAAAAAAGGGTTGTTCTATTTCCTATGGAACCGGTTACTTATTCAATAAAAGGCGGAGATAAAAATTCAGAAGAATATTATAGAGAAATTCGTGCTTTTACGTTTGAAGTATTGTCACATGCCGATAATTCATTAAAACCTATTGCCTTAGATTTTATAAGCTACATAAAAACTTATAAACTTGAGGAGGTTAGGAAAATAGAAGAATATATACTTGAACTCCTCAGTTTCGGAATTCTTTGGCGAACATATGCTGATACAGCAATTAAAGTTAAATATGCACCTTTCATTACACTTGCACGAATGTCGGAATGGCGTAAGAAGCATCAGAAAATAAAACCTTTAATAGATTTGATAAGAGGAATCTTTCTAACCTCTTTCCTTCTTCCGAAGGTTACTGAAAAACAGCTTCCCGGAATTCCAAAATTGGAACATATTGATCACGTATGTAAATGGTTTGAAGCCACGGGGGAGTTCAGAGAACAGGCTTTACGTTTTGTGCGATGGCGAGCCTTCTGGGGATATCAAAATCCGGAAGATTTATATAAGACCTTTTATACAATTGAAGATTTTACAGATTGGTTTGAAAATCGTTCAATTGAAGTTCTCGGAAAATATACTGAAAATGTCGATAATTTTTTAGACCGCGCAGAAAAACATTACCGCTGGCGTGAAGATCGTGTTTCATGTACCCGCTCACGGCTCGAATATCATCTTAACATGGTTGGTGCGGAGCTTATGAATCGTGCATTTAGTGATGAATATAATAAAACGAAAGCTAAAGTAGTTCTGGTACCAGGCTGTATGCGCGGACGTTTGCCTGAAAAATGTGAAGCAAAAAAAGTTAAAGAAGGATTATTATGCCAGGGATGTTTAGCCGGCTGCCATGTAAACCGGCTGCTTGAAATGGGCAAAAAACATGATTTCAATGTTTACATTATTCCGCATGCTTCGGATCTATCTCTATGGGGACCAGCTCCCGGCAGGTCTGTGAGAGGAGTTATTGCTTCCGCCTGCGTTACTACACTGGTTGAAGGAGGCTGGGAATTAAAGCGATATGATGTCCCTGCCCAGTGCGTTCTGCTTGACTGCTCGGGCTGTAAAAAGCACTGGCATCCGGACGGTATTGCAACAGAGCTGAATGTTCGTGAGCTTAAAAGGATTCTTTCTAATAGAAAGAAAAAGATGAGCTAGGTATCGGAAAGTCAAACCTCAAAGGTTTTTAAAACCCTGGAGGTTTTCTATTTAAACATTATAATAAAACCCCCGATTCTTATCAAATAAATCCTTATTTTTAAATATTAGATTAAACATATTAAACAATTTTACTGAGAAAAATTAATGAAAACTCATATTGAAGAAGCACTTGATTATCATAGTCAGGGGCGAAAGGGAAAAATTGAAGTAGTAGCAACTAAACCATGTTTAACTTCACGGGATTTGTCCCTTGCATATACTCCCGGTGTAGCAGAACCATGCAGGGCTATCGCAAAAAAT
The DNA here is from genome assembly GCA_963848195.1 of uncultured Ignavibacteriales bacterium. Lineage (GTDB taxonomy): Bacteria > Bacteroidota > Ignavibacteria > Ignavibacteriales > Ignavibacteriaceae > CAVQBP01. Next base: position 89,472 of record CAWKCY010000014.1, read on the forward strand.
GAAGATGATGTTTATAAATATACAGCCAAGGGGAACCTAGTTGCAGTAATATCAAACGGAACGGCAGTGTTAGGACTTGGAGATATCGGACCATCAGCGGGTAAACCGGTAATGGAAGGGAAAGGAGTTTTATTTAAAAGATTTGCAGACATTGATGTCTTTGACATTGAATTAAAAAGTAAAGACCCAAAGGAAATTATCAGAGCAGTCGAGCTCCTAGAGCCTACTTTCGGCGGAATAAACCTTGAGGATATAAAAGCTCCCGAATGCTTTGAGATTGAAGAAACATTAAAAGCATCAATGAATATTCCGGTCTTCCATGATGATCAGCATGGAACGGCTATTATATCTTGTGCTGCATTAATTAATGCAGCTGAAATAGCTAATAAAAAATTATCAGACCTGAAGATTGTGGTGAATGGAGCAGGGGCTGCAGCTATTTCATGCTGCAAGTTATATGTAAGTGCAGGTGCAAAAAGAGAAAATATCTTAATGTATGATTCCAAAGGCTGCATTCATAAAGGAAGAAAAGATCTAAACAAATATAAAGTCGAATTTGCTTCTGATAAAGACCACGGCTCACTCGAGGATGGGATGAAGGGTGCTGATGTGTTTGTAGGACTTTCCATCGGCGGTGTTGTTACTAAAGAGATGGTTAAAGGTATGGGTGCTAATCCCATTGTATTTGCTATGGCTAATCCCGATCCTGAAATAACATATGATGATGCGGTATCTGTTAGGGATGATTTAATTATGGCTACAGGCAGAAGTGATTTTCCAAACCAGGTAAATAATGTTTTGGGTTTCCCGTTTATTTTCAGAGGTGCTCTTGATGTAAGAGCGACAGCGATTAACGAAGAAATGAAGATGGCTGCAGTCCAGGCATTGGCCGGATTAGCAAAGAAAAAAGTCCCTGAGATGGTTATTAATGCTTATGGGGGAGAAGATTTCTCTTTCGGGAAAGAGTATATAATCCCCAAACCATTTGATCCACGGGTACTGTGGCATGTTGCTCCTGCTGTTGCGAAAGCTGCTATTAGATCAGGGGTTGCCAGAATAAAAATCGAGGATTGGACAGCTTATGAAGAAGAGCTGAAAGAAAGGTTAGGGCTGTCTAAAGAAATTATCAGGGTAATGATACATAAAGCTCAAAAGAATCCTAAAACGGTTGTATATCCTGAAGGAGAAGAAGAGAAAATTATTAGGGCAGCTCATGTTTGTTATTCCGAGAATATTGCCAAACCTGTTTTATTAGGGAATGAATCAAAAATTAAGAAAATCATAGAAGAACTTGATTATAACCCGTCTGAATTTATTATTGAGGATCCGGAAACCAGTGAAAAATCATCAAAATATGCTGAAGAATATTATCAAAGACGACAAAGAAAAGGTGTTTCTTTGGTTAAAGCAAAACGTGTAATGAAATATCCCAATTATTTCGGCTCAATGATGGTTAAATTCGGAGATGCCGATACTTTAATTAGCGGTTTAACAACAGATTATCCAACTACAATTAGGCCTGCTTTACAATGTATCGGAGTTAGAGATGGATTAAATATAGTTTCAGGCCTTTACATCGTTGCTGCAAAGAAGAAGGTATATTTCTTCGCAGACACAACTGTAAATGTAAATCCGAATTCCGAACAGCTTGCTGAAATCGCTATATCTGCTGCCGATACAGTTCAGGAATTTGATATAATTCCGAAAGTTGCGATGCTTTCTTTCAGTAATTTTGGAAGTTCACCTTATCCTGAAACAATTAAAGTAAAAAATGCAGTTGAAATTGTTAAGTTAAAAAGACCCGATATTATTGTGGATGGAGAAATGCAGGCTGATACTGCTGTTGTACCGGAAATAATTGAAAGTGATTATCAGTTCAGCAGTATAAAAGGGGGAGCAAATATTTTAGTATTTCCTGATCTTAATTCCGGTAATATTGCTTACAAATTAATGGCAAGGATAGGACAGGCAACCGTTATTGGTCCGATTCTTATGGGAATGAGAAAACCAATTCATGTTCTGCAGAGAGGTGCAACTGTTGATGAAATTATTAACATGACTGCCATCGCAGTAGTAGAGGCAGCACCTAAAAAGAAAGTATTAAAAGAAGCCTGATTACATAATACAAAGGTTAATAACGGATTTTTAGAAGCTGCGTTGAAAATGATTGCTCGATAGGGGAGACATAAGAAATAAAGCAAATTAGGGCTTTAGCCAAAATAAATGAGGCTAAAGCCCTTCTTTCCTTACAACTTAACCCACGAGCTAAAGCTCGTGGCAATTCATAAGTGTTTTTACACAGTCTTTTTAAGTCCGGTGAATATTTCAACTTCTTTTTAGCAAATCATTTCTCATTTTCTTAGTTTTAAATTATATTTTTATTTAATTCTTATAATTCTGGTAACAAAAATGAAAAAGAATTTATTAATCATAATCTTACTTTTAATTATGTATAGCAGAGCCAGTGCAGAATTTATATACGCAGGAGATATTACAAAATATCAGAAATTTAATGATAGGATTGAATTTGATTTGACTAATTGCAAATTCAATCTATATATAATCAATGATAATATTATACGATTCCGTTATACAAATAAAGATGAATTTTCCAAAGCCCCATCATATGCTGTAATCTATAATGGTGAGAACATCAATTATTCTTTTAATGAAAATGATAACTTTTATGAAATATCTACTTTACAATTAATAATAAGGATATCAAAATCCCCCTGCAGAGTCAGTATATATGATAGACAAATGAATCTAATAAATGGTGATGATAAAACTTTTGGGGTTAGTTTCGACTGTGATGAAGTAAGATGTTTTAAAAAATTGTATGATGATGAAAAATTTTATGGGCTTGGAGAAAAGACAGGACCATTGAATAGAACAGGTGAGCAGTATGTTATGTGGAATTCCGATAAACCCCGATATACAAATGATACCGATCCTATTTATCAATCGATACCTTTTTTTATAGGAATAAGGGGTCTAGACTCATCTTCAGCCGTTAAAACAGCTTATGGTATTTTCTTTGATAACACCTATAAATCATATTTTAATATGGGAGCCAGCAATGACAGGTTTTACTGGTTTGGTGCAGAGAAAGGTGAAATGAATTATTACTTTATATACGGACCTGAAATAAAAACAGTTATTTCGTCTTATACAAAATTAACAGGCAGAATGGAATTACCTCCCGAATGGGCTTTAGGTTATCAGCAAAGTAAATGGAGCTATTATCCCGAATCAACTGTAAGAACATTGGCAAATACTTTCCGCAATAAGGAAATTCCTTGCGATGTAATTTATCTTGATATTCATTATATGAATGGATATAGGGTTTTTACCTGGAATAAGGATAGATTCCCTGAGCCGGAGAAAATGTTAAAAGATTTATCAAATCAAGGATTTAAGGTAATCTGCATAGTAGATCCGGGAGTAAAAGCTGATACAACTAATTATCCACCTGCTAAGGAAGGATTGGAAAAAGATCTCTTCGCAAAATATCCTGACGGAGTAGTATACAAGGGAGAGGTGTGGCCATCATGGGCATATTTTCCAGACTTTACAAAGAAAGAAACAAGGGAATGGTGGGGAGAAAAAAATGCGGGATCTTATTAAACAGGGTATAGCAGGGATATGGAATGATATGAATGAACCTGCTGCATGGGGACAGGCTATTCCGGATATTGTACAGTTTAATGATCAGGGATATGGTGCAAATATGAAAAAGATTCATAATGTTTTTGCTCTGGAGATGGCCAGGGGAACATTTGATGGAATAAAAAAGGAATTTCCAGATAAACGTCCTTTTATTTTAACCCGTGCAGGATTTGCAGGTATTCAAAGATATTCTGCTGTATGGACAGGGCGATAATATGGCTACGGAAGAACACCTTAAATTAGCTTGTGTAATGCCGCAGGGAATGGGCATAAGCGGTATAACATTCTGCGGAACTGATGTCGGAGGATTTTTTGGTTCTCCAACTCCTGAATCTCTATACCCGCTGGATGCAGCTTGGTGCTTTTACTCCTTTCTTCAGAGGGCATTCGATAATTGACCAGAGAGCTAAAGAACCATGGGCATTCGGTGACCAGGTTGAAGCATGGGTAAAAAATATTATTACACTACGATATGAATTACTCCCGTTTTTTTATACAGAATTTTATAATGCTTCCAAATCAGGTTTGCCTATTATGCGTCCTATGTTTCTTGATTTTCCTAATGATGATGAATGTTATTCCAATGATGCTCAGTATCAATTTATGGTTGGAGATAATCTGTTAGTTGCTCCGGTTGTATCTGAAAATGAAAATTTTAAGAAGTTATATTTACCGGAAGGCAAATGGCTGAACTGGTGGGATTCAAAAGTCTATGAAGGAAATCAATGGATTATTGTTGAAGCACCTATGGATGAAATTCCACTGTTTATCCGGGAAGGCGGAATTATACCCATGCAGGCTAAACAGAACTTTGTAGGTGAGAAAAATATTTCTCAAATACGGTTTAAGATTTTCCCTAATGCAGTTTCTGAATATAATTTATATCAGGATGACGGCTCAACCACAAATTATAAGAAAGGGGTATATTCATTAACAAATATTAAGGTAAATAATTCTTCTGATAATATTGAAATTAGCCTTAATGGCGATGTTAGTAAATATGATTTGAAGTTAAAAAATTATCTCTTCGATATTTATAATGTTGATGAAGTAAAATTTGTTGAATCAAACGGTGTTAGGCTTTCACAGTTAAATGATTCAAAGGGAATTCAAGATTCAAATGATGGTTTCTATTTTGATAAAAAGGAGAATAGGTTAAAAGTGAAGTTAAGTTACGCAAAGAATATTAAATTAGTTATACATTAAAGCTGAAGTGAAGTCAGGGGGAACATCTTTGTTGAGAAATACAAATTACAAATAAATTACATGAGGTGGAATCTCGAAATTTTTATTTTGAATGTTTCTTAGGATATTCAAAAAAGTTTAATTCACAATTTGTATTGCTTAACTCATCCCAATTTTCAATTTTACATAATAGTGATACTATTCCGCAGGTAGGAATATCATAAACAGCCCCTTTTGTCAAGAAATTTGCTAATTCTGTTAAACCCGGATTATGAGAAAAAACCATTACAGAATCTTTTCCGCCATCAAATTTATGGATAACGTCCAGGAGTTCTTTTCTACCTGCTTCATATAAATTTGAATCGATGGAAAGATCTTTTTCCGGAATGTTCATTTCTTTACAGAATATTTTTGCTGTACTTAATGCTCTTTCCGCCGGACTGCTTACTATCAGAGCAGGTTTTATTTCTTTCCGGTTCATAAGCTGTCCTATTAAGGGAGCATCCTTTTCTCCTCTTTTATTTAAAGGTCTCTCAATATCTTTCAAATTATTATTTTCCCAGCTTGATTTTGCATGCCGGACTAAGTAAAGTTTTTTCATTCTTCAAACTAAGTATTTTAATGAAATATAATAAATGCTTAAGTAAAAAAAAACAAGAACTAACAATTTCTGCTTCAACAATATTTAATATGGACTTAACATAGAGAATATCGAGAGTATTATCAGTACAAAAAATAGGAGTATTATATTTTCAATAGGGTTTTAATACGGATTCAAAACGGTTTCAATACGGATTCAAAACGGTTTCAAAACGGTTTCTTAACGGTTTCAGAGTAGTGGTACCTTGAATTTCTATACTTTATTGAACGCCTTTTCCCTTTATATCATAGGGGCATAACTCTGATATAAATTATGGGAATTTTAGATTTATTCGTATTTTTCTTAAATTCACTCCTTACAAATTGAGAAAATCTTGCTGAGAAAAATTTCTTTTACGTTATCGATAATACTTATATTATATAATTACGGCTGCAATAAAGGTTTAAGTCCTGTCTCTGCAGAACAAAAAGCGGGATTCAGCGGTACAATCACTTTTGTTGGAAATTGGCCTGAAGGGGTTACTAGGACTCATCTTGTTGTATTTCAGCATGAATTAAAATCTTCCATTGACTTTAATGTTATTAATTTAAAATATATAAGCCTTGAAATACCTTATGGTGTAAAAACATATAATTTCAATTCAACCGATTCTTCATATATTCCAATCACTGCGGGTACATTTGAGTATGTTGCTGTTGTTCAATCTAAAGCAGCTGATTTGTCTTTAAATCGAGCAGATTGGTTTGTATCAGGAGTTTATTATTCGGGTAGTGATGCCTCCAAGCCTGGCATTCTGGATATTCCAGAAAATACTCTCGTCAAGAATATTAACATTGTTTGTGATTTTAATAATCTACCTCCACAACCTCCCGGCGGAAATTGATGAAGTTATTTAATCTAAATATTAATCAGCATGTACCGGTAACCTTCAAGGTAACCGGCATATTTAGCTCCTTACTTTTTATAATTCTTCTTTCACTTGGCCCGGTAGAGATATTTTCTCAAACATATAATATTACAGGTACCGTTTCGGATACATCGGGGAATCCTTTAATTGGAGTCAATGTGATTTTAATTGGTGAAGATGTTGGTGCAGCTTCTGATAATGGGGGAAAATACATTATTCATAATATCAATCCAGGAAACTATCAAATAGAATTTTCAAGTATCGGCTATCAGCCCTATATGATGAGTATCCATATTGAAAATCAATCTATTATTATCAATGCTGTTCTCCATGAAAAACCTGTTGAAACGAGCCAGGTAATAGTAACTGCGGGCAAACATGAACAAAACATATCCGAGCTTCCTGTAAGTGCAGAAGTAATTCCTTCCAAAGAATTAGCTGAAAGAAATATTTCCAATTTAAAGTATGCTTTAGAATATGCTCCAGGCGTAAACATGGTTGAAGATCAGGTAAGTATCAGGGGTTCAAGCGGCTACAGCAGGGGAGCAGGAACCAGAGTTCTGCTTGCCATGGATGGCATTCCGTTTTATACCGGTGATACGGGAGAAATCATATGGGAAATTATCCCAGTAACTGAAGTTGAACGGGTCGAAATAATTAAAGGAGCTGCAAGTTCTCTATACGGTTCTTCAGCCATAGGTGGTGTAATTAATATCATTACAAAAGATATAACACAAAAACCATTCACCTATTTTAAAAGTTATATCGGCAGTTATGATAGACCTTCATATGCAGAATGGGATTGGTCGGATGAATACAGGCCCTTTAACGGTCTTACTTTTTCTCATTCAAATTCATTTGGAAATTTCGGGTTCACCATTGCATTAACCCGTATTGAAGATTCCGGATATAAGCAGAGTGGTTTCTTTAAAAGATATGTCGGTTACTTCAAAGGAAAATATAAATTTTCTCCTCTTTCCGAATTAAGTTTTTTTGCGAACACCATCAATCAGCGAAGCGGTAACTTTATCTATTGGAAAGACATTAATCACCCCTTTGTTCCTCCGGATGCTGATCAAGGGGAAAGAACTAAGTCAAACCGTTATATGTACGGGTTAATCTATAAACAGGTTTTTTCTGATTACTTCTCTGTGAATGTGCGTTCATCCTTTTATAATACAAATTGGAGCGATCAAACATCTTCTCATAATGCTTCTACTACAAATTTATACCGAACTGAAATTCAGACTAATAATAAAATATCTGAAAATTTTATCTTAACCTCCGGGATAGAAGGGACGTCATCAAATATTAATTCCAATATTTTCGGAAAACCGTCTGCAAAAGGATTTGGCGCCTATTCTCAGGCCGATATAAAATTCTCATTCCCTTTATCTTTATCTGGCGGTCTTAGATATGATATAAACAAAATAAAAACACTTGAAACGTTTGATGCTGTTTCTCCTAAATTCGGGTTAAATTATAAGTTCTCAGATAAATTAATTCTCCGTTCTTCCCTAGGAACAGGATTTAGAGCACCATCTTTGGCTGAAGCTTTCACTTCGACTACTGCCAGCGGGATTATTGTAAGGCCTAATCCTAATATAAAACCTGAAAATAATTTTACTTTTGAATTCGGTTTTAATTACCAGCTTTTATCAAATCTAAATTTTGATGCTGCAGCTTTTAATAATGAATATTACGATTTTATTGAACCGGAACTTTTAGTTGATTCTCTTGGAATAAGCTTTGGGCGCTTTGATAATATTTCCAGTGCAAGAATTCAAGGATTTGAATTTGATTCAAAATATGATATTCTACCGGGTAAATTGAACCTTTCTTTAAGTTATACTTATTTATGGGCTAGAGATCTCAAAACCGGGAAAGCCTTGAAATACCGTCCGAGACATATGCTGTATGCTAATATAGATTACAAAATATCAGCATTTGAATTCGGATCTGACTTCAGATACCTAAGCAGGGTTGAGGAAATTGATGATCTCTCAAGATTTATTATCGATGGCAATCAGAGAGCCGCTATTTATGTCCTTGATTTAAGAGCCGGATATAATTTTATGACTTTTAATCTTCCCGGAAGATTATTTATAAATGTAAATAATATTCTTAACTATTATTACATAGAATTGATTGGAAATATGGCGCCTATACGAAATGCATCACTAAGTTTGGAATTATTCTTTTAATTACAACAGACAAATATTTATGTACATAGACACGCATGCACACCTCTTCTATCCTAATTTTGAAAATGACATCGAAGAAGTTATAAACAGAGCAAAAGATAATGGTATTGATTATATAATTGTACCAGCTACAGATATTAAAACCGCACATCAAACAATTGAATTATGCGATAAATATGATTTTATTTATGGTGCCGTAGGAGTTCATCCGCATGATACTAAAGATTGGGATTCTTCTTTATTAGAGCAAATTAGTCAGTTAGCAAAACATAAAAAAATTGTAGCCATAGGTGAAATAGGTCTGGATTATTATTATGATTTTTCTCCAAAAGAAACTCAAATTAAGGCTTTTAAATCCCAGATAGAGCTGGCGATAGAGCTGAACCTCCCTGTTATTATTCATAATCGTGAATCTGATGAGGATATGCTTAAGATAATTAGTGAATATTGCGGTTCGGGTTTAAAGGCGCAATTTCATTGTTTTAACAGTTCCCTGGAATATGCAAATGAATATATAAAAATGGGACATTTCATATCTTTCACAGGAAATATTACTTTTAAAAAGGCAGATAACCTAAGGGATATCTTATCTAAAATTTCTTTAGAGCATATAATGCTTGAAACAGATTCGCCTTTTATGACGCCTGTACCATTATAGAGGGAAAAGGAATGAACCTTCCAATGTTAAACTTATTGCGGAAATGATTGCGCGTGTAAATGATTTGAGTGTTGAAGATATTGCACGTTATACTTCTTATAATGTATTCCGGATGTTTGGGATTGGGAGCAAGCCCGGAACAAGTTTTACTTACAGAATAAAAAATTCGTTATACATAAATATAACCAACAGGTGCAATGCAGACTGCGTCTTTTGCGATAGAAAAGGTGAAGCTGCCAGGAGCGGTTACAATCTGAAGATGAGTAAAGAAACTGAACCGCCAGCAAGTGTTTATATAAATGAAATAGGTGATCCCAAAAAATATGATGAAATAGTCTTTTGCGGGTATGGAGAACCTACTATTAGATGGGATGTTGTAAAACAAGTTGCTTCTTATGTGAAAGAAAAAGGAGGGAAAACAAGAATAAATACGAATGGTCACGGCAGTTATATAAATCATAAAGATATTACACCTGAAATGAAAAATCTCATTGATACGGTTTCCGTAAGTCTGAATTCTGCTGATCCAGAAGAATATGTTTGTATATTCCGGGTCGATAAGAAGCTTTATGAAGAAGCAATAAATTTTATCCGGAATGCAAAAGCATACGTTGATAAAGTTGTTGTCTCAATTGTTGATTATGGGGATATCAATCAAAGCAGGGCAAAAGAATTAGTCGAAAGTTTGGGAGCAGAATTCAGAGTTCGGGAATATTATTGATATATCTATACTGGCAGAATCAATTTGTTATACTCTATTAACGTTAAATTGCTAATTGTTATATTTACAAATTGCTTTACCTTCAACGAAGTATCAATAAAACACTGAACTTCATTTTGGGCATAAATTATGGGACTTAAGTAGTAATCTCTTTTTACGGAAAAATATCATGATTCGATTAAAACAACTTATTGTATTAATTATTTTCGCAAATATTTTGATTCTTGGTCAGGAAAATCATGACGGATTAAAATCCCGGATTGATTCTGTTCTGTCTGAGCCGTTTTATCAATCAACATCAATTGCACTTGATATTTATGATTTAACTACACATGAAAATCTTTATAAGAAAAATGAAAAATTGCTTTTAAATCCTGCGTCAAATATGAAAATATTGACAACAAGTTCCGCACTCCTCTTCTTAGGTCCTGATTATAGATTCAATACTAATATTTATTATACCGGAAATATTTTAAACAATATATTATATGGAGATATATATATAGTCGGCGAAGGAGATCCTCTATTTGAGACAAAAGATCTTGATTCATTGGTCAGAGCAATAAAAGGAACAGGCTTAAAGGAAATCAGCGGAAATATCTATGCAGATGTTTCATGGAAAGATTCTTTATATTGGGGAAACGGATGGATGTGGAATGAAGGTTCTACAACCGATGCCCCTTATCTTTCAGCCTTAAATATAAATGAAAATTCAATAGAAGTGTTTGTGTCTCCAACCAGTTTCGGTAAAAAAGCAAATGTTTATCTAAACCCTGAAACAGGGTATGTAAACATTATTAATAAAACCATTACAACATATAAAGATGGAATAAATAATTATGATGTGGACAGGGATTGGATAAACATGAAAAATACAATAATTGTGAGTGGCTCTGTAAGAAACGAAACAATTATTGATTCATCTAAATTCTGGTATGGTATTAATGTTTTTAATCCGCCTATGTATTTCGCAACATTATTTTATGAAGATTTAATTAAAAGCGGAATTAAGGTAGACGGTATCGAGGAAATAAAAACTGCTCCTGATTACGCAACCCGATTAACAAACTATTATCATACTGCCGATTCCGTAATTCTGCACACCAATAAGCCAAGCTATAATTTAGGTGCCGAAATGCTTTTGTATGCCCTTGCAGTTAAGGACAGCGGGAAGCCCGCATCGGCAAAAAACGGGATATTATTAATAAATAATTTAATTACATTGGTAGGATTAAATCCTGATAACTACAAGCTTGCAGACGGTTCCGGCGTTTCACGGTATGATCTAATTTCAGCCGAATTAGTACTTTCCATTTTAAAATATTTTTATGAAAATAACCCTGAGTTGTATAAAGAATTTTATAACTCATTGCCAATAGCCGGAAAAGACGGGACCTTAAAAAATAGAATGCTGAATACATTAGCTCAAAATAATGTCCATGCGAAGACAGGAACTTTAAGTGGTGTAAGTGCTTTGTCCGGCTATGTAACAGCAAAGAATAATCATCAAATAGCATTCTCAATAATAACACAGAATTATGTGGGAAGAAGTTCGACTGCAAAAGGATATGAAAATAATATTTGCAAAATTCTTGCCGAATATAAATAACTGCGATACACTTTTCGGTTTATGAAGATTTCGAAATTCCAGAATCATAAAACGCAAAAAAATATTTATGTCAAAAGGATAAACCGGGTAAAATGAAAAACCTATTCTATTTATTATCTATCATTATAATTCCTTTGATTGTTTCGTCATGTGAGAAGGAAAAAGAAAATCATTCTAAGCCCCCATTTGAAATTAATAATGGTGCCAAGATCCCGGAGTTTGATGCGGATTATGCATATGAACAGATTGAAAAGCAGATCTCTTTTGGTCCAAGAAATCCGGATTCGCAGGGTCATAATGAAGCTTTAAATTACCTCAACAATGAATTAAGAAAGTATACAGATGATGTCATTTTACAATCTTTTTCTCATTCGGGATATGATAATAAAGAATTAGGATTGACAAATATAATCGCAAAATTTAATCCAGAATACAAAAAAAGAATTATTTTATGTGCACATTGGGATACGAGGCCAAGAGCTGAATATGATCAAGTAAAAAGCAAACAGAATGAACCGATTTTAGGAGCTAACGATGGTGCGAGCGGTGTGGGGATTTTGCTTGAATTAGCTAGATTATTAAAACATAATAAAATTTCGTATGGAGTAGATTTAGTGTTCTTGGATGGTGAAGATTACGGGAAACCAAATGATCTGGATTATTATTCTTTAGGAGCGAAATATTTTTCTGCGAACCTCCGGAACGGCTATCAGCCACAATTTGCAATTCTTCTTGACATGGTAGGGGATAAAGATGCTTATTTTCCTGTTGAAGGAAATTCCCATCAATATGCTCCTGATATAGTAAAAATGATATGGACTTTGGCTGAACAGATAGGAGCAGATAAATTTGTAAACAAAGATGATGAAGCAATATATGACGATCATATTGCATTGAATGAAGCAGGCATTAGGACGGCAGATATAATTGATCTTGAACTAATAGGTGCTGATACACCAATGGAAAGAAGAAATTATTGGCATACACAAAATGATGTAATGAAAAATATAGGAAAAGATACTTTAAAACAGGTTGGTGAAGTTATAACTAAATTGCTATGGTCGCTAAATTTTGATATAAAATAGCCGTCTTATTTAATTCATAACAACTTTTAATCATATGCTGTAAGTCACAGATTATCAATCAGATATAATTAGTTTTTCTATGTAAATATTTATTTTTATTTAAAGCTGTTTTTCTTGAGGTATTTAAATGAACAGGGTAAAAAATGAAAAAGACTTTACTTCTTTCTCTAATCTTGATAAATATTTACTTCTTTCAATCTTGTGTAGATAAAATTGTTGTTGTAGAAGCCGGCAATCCCGGCGGGAAATTAATATTAAAATCCGATCCCCCTGGCGCTCAAATATACCTATTAGGCACTTATACTAATAAATTAACTCCTGATAGTATTATCCAGCTAAAGGACGGGAATTATGATGTAACTTTAAAAAAACAGAATTATCATGATACTACCTTCGTTATTTCGGTTTATGATACTTTAACTATTTCCAAAAATGTTGTTTTAAAAAGTACTTTAAGCACCGGAAATATATTTATTGAAACCGAACCTTCCGGGGCTGAAATTTTACTGGATAGTATTAAAACTAATCAGTTTACTCCGGATACATTAAAAAATATTAGCAAAGGGGAACATCTTCTAACATTAAAAAAGAATAATTATAGGGATACTACCATAAGCATCACCATAGAAGAAGATCTTACAGTTTCTAAAATAGTTAAATTAAAAAGTATAACTCCGGTTGGGGATCTATTCATTGAATCAGTACCAAGCGGTGCACAAATTTTTCTGGATAGTCTAAATACAAATAAATTGACACCTGATACTTTAAGGAATTTAACTACAGGTGAGCACTCTATATCTATAAAAAAAGAAAATTATAATGATACTACTTTTAAGGTAACTATTATTGAAAACCAAACAGTTTCAAAATCAATTGTTCTTCTGAGTACTACTTCTGTAGGAAATATTTTTCTTCAATCAACACCGGAGGATGCGCAGATTTATGTTGACAGCATAAATACAAATAAACTAACTCCATATTCCTTAAACAATTTAACTACCGGTCAGCATCAAATAACTTTAAAAAAGGAAAACTATAAAGATACCACGCTGGTTATCACTGTTATAAAGAACCAGGTTGTTTCAAAAACAGTTATTTTAACTTCTAAAATAATTACCGGCAACATCCTTATTGATTCTAATCCTGCAGGTGCTCAAATTTATCTGGATAATAAAAATACTAACAAATCAACCCCTGATACGCTTGAAAATCTAACAGCAGGAGAACATAATATAATATTAAAGAAGAATAATTATGTTGATACTTCCTTTGTTATAACCGTTCAAAAAAATAATACAACAACAAAATCAATTACATTAACCGCTGTAATAATTAGGGGGAATGTATATCTTGACTCTTCACCAAGCGGAGCACAAATTTTTGTAGATAATGTTAATACTAATAAAGTTACTCCGGATTCAGTTAAAAATTTAATTTCCGGGAATCATAATATTAAGTTAAAGAAAGAAAATTATCGGGATACAACTTTTCAAATAAATGTAATTGGGTATATTACAGTTTCTAAACAGGTAGTTATGGCTTCTCTTAGAGGAGGAATTTTTATTGAATCCTCTCCTAATGGTGCAGGTATATATATCAATGATAAGTATTCTGATAAGACTACACCCGATACAATTAAAAATTTGGTTTTTGGGACTTATAAGGTAAGTTTAAAATATCCCAATTATAATGATACTACATTTTATGTGGATGTCAGTCCAAATACAATTACATATAAGAATATCAATTTAACCCAAAAAATTGATTATGGAAAATTGTATATCCAGACCAATCCTTCAGGAGCAAATATTTTTATAGATAACAGCAATACTGGAAAACTAACTCCGGATACAGTGAAAAATTTGGAAGTTGGGAATTATAATGTAACCCTTAAATTAACTGATTATAATGATACAACATTTTCAGTCAATATTCAAAAAGACTTTGTAACGCTGAAAAATATTAACCTTAGAGAAAAGCAGGCTGTGCAAATAGATACTCTTTATTACGGGTTCATATTATTAGGACAGACAAGATTTACTTTTTCATTCAACCAGGATATTACACTAGATAATGTCGATATAATAGAACCTGGTTCTTCAAATAAAACCTCATTTGATTACGGCGGGGAGAGTATAAACAAAGGCTCGACAAGAAATATTTATTATCCGCAATTTAAGGTAGGTGAATGGCATCTGATATTTTACGGAAAAAAAGCAAGCTCATCAAAAAGTTCATTCACTTTACAAAAAACACTAACAATACCTTAGCAACGAAATTCGGACAAAAAAAATGGAGTAAGGGAAATTTTTTATTCTCCTTTACTCCGCTTTTGGTAGGTTTAAATTAAATTAATCACTGCATTCTTTTTTGCATCGGCGGAAAATTTTCCCCATCTTGACCATGCATATTCCTTCCATGCATTTTGCCAGGACCACTCATATCCCATTGATTGTGCATTCCAAATCCCTGGAATAATCCAATATTATCTTTTAATATTTTTTGTTGATCCGGCGTTAATATATCATAAAGATCCATCATATTATTTGCACGAGCAAGAGCAATTTCATCTTTAGCCTGGTTAATATCCTTAACAGCAGATATTACAGAATTACGATCTAAATTTCCCTTAACTCTTAATTCCTTTAATGCAAGTTTCTTCTTTTCCAGGTTGGCTTTTAAATCAATCATCTGATTTTGATGATTCAGGCGTGTAACTTCTATTTTACTCTTTTGTTCAGCAGTTAATTGTAATTTATCCAGGAGCTGACCTCTAAAGTACCCCTTTCCCTGCATAGGTTTTTCCTGTGACAATCCATTGCCTGCACAAATTCCGACAATGGCCAGTGCAAGGATAAGTGAAAAAATTTTTGTTTTCATTTTTGTTTCTCCTTTCAATTGGTTTTATTTGAACTTTAGACATGTTAATTTCTTCTATGGTTTAAAATGTTTTTTCAGATATTATTTTTAATTTTGAAATGACATTTATATTAAACCGCGGCTCTCTTTTATTTGTCTAATTATAAGAGTAATACCATAGATGGTTGAACAAAACCTTGATTCTGAACTTATTAAGAAATTTATTGATGGTGATGAGAGTTCATTTAATAAAATAATTAATAAATATAAGGACAAAATATACTGGCATGCTCGCCGGATGACAGGCAACCACCTTGATGCTGATGAAATTGTGCAGGAAGTATTGCTTGTTATTTATAAAAATTTGAAAAATTTTCAATTTAAGTCATCATTATATACATGGATTTATAAAATAACATCAACAAGGAGTTTAAACTTCCTTAAAAGGAGAAAAATAAAAGAATTATTATCTTTAGAGGATCAATCTGAGAAATTGCAGCAAAGTTCAAATGATATATTAGATAATATTGAGATTAAAGAGAAACTGACAAGGATCAATGAAGTTCTACAAAAATTACCAGCAAAACAGCGAGAAATATTTATTTTAAGGAATTATGAAAATTTATCTTATAAGGAAATTTCGGAAATTACAGGAAAAAGCATAGGAGCATTGAAATCCAATTATTTCCATTCGGCAAATAAGATTATTGAAAAAATGAAAAAATATGAAGACTGATAAAAGAATTTGTTTATATTTAGAAGGGGAATTAACTCCTGATGAGAAAATTGTTTTTGAAGATGAATTGAAAAATTCTCATGAATTGCAAAAAGAATTAAAACTTTATAAAAATTTTATCTCTTCAGTTGAAGAAACTAAAAACATTACTATTGACAACAATTATTTTGATAATATTATTCCTGAATTCAGAAGCCGTTTAATAAGCAGTAAACAGAGAAAATATTATAGTAAAATAGCGTATGCTTTCCCAGTTTTAATTATTCTATTTTTAGTTGCTTTTTTTATAATTAATAACCAAAATCAAATTGTTTTTAATAGGGCTAAATTGACAGCTAATAATATAAATGACAACGGGACATATGAATTGAGAAATCTTTCTGTAGATGAGCTGATTCCTTCCAGTCTTAGTACAAATGATAGTGAAAAATATAATACAGAATTAAATAAATTGATCGGAAATGAATTAAATATTTCATCCGATAGTACTAAATACCTGGTAGCAGATGAAGTTCTGGATTATAACAGCATAATTGATAACTTGAGCGAGAAAGATGCCAATATTATATATAATAATATTTTAAATAAAAAATTTTAGGTCACATATATGAAGAAATTTATTTTCTCAATTCTTCTTCTGCCATTGCTAGGCGGATTATGTTACTCTCAAGGAAGAGGGGATCATCATAAAATTAGAGAGAAGATTGAACAACTTGAAAAGATCAAATTAATTGAAACTTTAAAGATGGATGAACCTACTACTTTAAAATTTTTTGCAAGACGTTCTGAATTCAGGGATAAAATGAAAGCTTTAATGGATAAAGAGGACGATTTATTAGATAAACTTGATAATGCTGTAAGTTCGTCCAAAGAAAAGGATAATTCCTATTATCAAAATATGATTGATCAGTACTTTGATCTAGATCAGAAAACCTTTGATGCAAAGAAATCTTTCATAATCTCATTATCTGATATATTAACCAGAGAGCAGATTGCTAAATTGCTTGTTTTCCAAAAGAAATTCAGAGAAGAAGTTAGGGATATACTTTTCAAAGGGGGAAACCCTCCAGGTCCGCCTGAGCATTGATTTAGCTCAAATCATGAATCTTTTTATTTTTTTTTGAAACTATTAGCCTTATATTTAGTAAAAAAATATAATTATGGTTGATTTTATTAATCAACAGATATATTTTTCACCACTAAATGCGGAAGTGGTGAAATTGGTATACACGCTATCTTGAGGGGGTAGTGCCTTAATTGGCGTACGGGTTCAAGTCCCGTCTTCCGCACTAATTATTTTTATTAATTAAAAAAAGGAAACCTATTATGAGTAAACTATCAAAAATATTATTGATAATCTCATTTATATTTTTAATAGTAAATATTTCTTTTGCTCAAGATATGAAACCAGATGCAGCAAAATTATATAATGATGGAAATAGTTTGCTTAAGGAGGGGAATTATGACGGTGCTGTGAAAAAATATGATGATGCTTTAAATATTGAAAAAGATTATCGTATATATTATCAGAAGGGTATTGCTCTAAAAAAAGCAGGTAAATTAGAAGATGCCAAAGATGCTTTTGAGGAAGCAATAAAGATTAAATCTGATTTCGAACCCGGTTATAACGCTTTAGGCGGAGTATATTTTTCTTTAGGTAATTATGAAAATGCGATTAAAAATTTCGAAAAAGTTGTAGAAACAACTAAAAATAACAATATAAAAGAAATGGTTCAAAAGAATCTGTCATTTGCTTATGCTAAAATGGGAAATAATGCTGTTGCTGATGGAAATCCAAAACAAGCTGTAGAATATCTGCAGAAAGCTGTGGATAATAGCAATTATGATGCTGCATATCTGTCACTTGCTAAGATTTATTCCGATTTAGGAGAATATGACAAGACTATTGATGCAGCTCAAAACGCTCTAAAATATAGAGCAAGCATCGGCAAAGGAGGTCCTTATTATTACCTCGGTCTGGCATATAAAAATAAAGGCGAAGTCGATAAAGCCAAAGAAATGTTTAATCAGGCAAAAACTGATGCTACATATAAGAAATTATCCGAATATGAATTGAGTGCGCTGCAATAAATAATTAAAGCCGGTTTTAAATAAAAACCCTCTTAAAATGCTGAATAATTGCAATTAAGAGGGTTTTTTGTTTATTAAATGAGTTTTATTTGAAAGCTAACATCTTTATTTTTTTAATAAATGTTAATCAAATCTTACATTTTAATATAAAATTAAAAGTTTTTATTATTTATAAAGAAGCCATCTTTGTATCTGTTTTATTTACCTTAATATTTTTCTTTAAGTAAATCCCCATATTCCTTTAAATGACTTGACATTAAGAAAAATTAAAGGCTATATTTACCTTAAGATTTTTGTTGTATTAAGTAAAAAATTTAATATTATAATCAATTGAAAATGCAGGAGAGAAGTATTTTTCATATTAATCTTAAAGATTTTGTGAGTTTTATACTTTTGATAGAAAGTAATCCCCTAATTAAAAATATATTTATTGCAATACTCCTTTCTTCAATAATTTCATTTCTCTCATATAAGTTCAAGCTTCTAAATTATAGCGGTACTATTTCGTTATTTATATTAGCAGTAATTATTTACGGATTTGGCTCATGGAAATGGACTGTGCCAATATTAACCTTTTTCATATTCTCAAGTCTAATATCAAAAGTTAAGAAGTCTAATAATATTAATCTGGGCAATAATAATGAAAAATCATCTACAAGAAACCATATACAGGTTTTAGCTAATGGTGGTGTAGGCGCTATTTTGGTGACCTTAAATTATTTTTTCCCTTCCGAACTTTTTTATTTTGCTTTTGTCTCATCTATTGCTGCGGTTTGTTCAGATACCTGGTCCACCGAAATAGGAACTATGTACCGGACAACTGCAATAAATATCCTGACATTTAAAAGGGTTCAGCAAGGAATATCCGGCGGAATTTCTCTTATTGGTACACTTGGAGGAGTTTTAGGAGCAATAATTATTTCTCTTTCTTCAATGTTCTGGATAAGTTCGCGGAATTTCACTTATTTATTCTTTATTATATTTGCAGGTATTATTGGAAATATATTTGACAGTATAATAGGAGCTTCTATTCAAGCTAAGTATAAGTGTATCGTTTGTTCAAAATTTATAGAGAAAAGCTTTCATTGCAATCAAGCAGCGGAATTAAAGAAAGGCTTTAAATATATTAATAATGATATGGTTAATTTAGCAGCGGCAATAACAGGCGGCTTTTTTGGTATATTATTTATAGAAATATTTTAATTGTGATTAAGAAAATTCTTTATATATTCTCATTCTTTTTTCTTTTCTTTCAAGTATCTCAGGCTAGTACTCTTTCCGAGAAATATAAAAAAGCAATGGATTCTTTTAATTCCGGTGAATATGCAGAAGCTCATTATTTATTTGAAGCATTTATAAAAGATTATAAACTAATAGATGAACAGTATTCTGCCGCTAAATTTTATTCTGCAGAAGCACTTCTGAACCTGGGACAGTTAGAGGGAGCTATAGCCGGTTTTGAATTTATAGTTAACAATTATAATTGGACCAACTTTAGGTATGAGTCTTTATACAAATTAGGACTTATTTATTATGATCAGGGGAATTATACTAAGAGTAGAAACAGATTACAACTTCTATTAGCAGAATATCCTGAAAGTGATCATACCGGCTCTGCTTTATATTGGATAGGAGAATCTTTTACTAAAGAAGGCAGAGAGAATGATGCAATAAAATTTTTAGAAGAAGCAGTTTCAAATAAAAGAAATAATAAATTCATTGACTACTCAATTTATACTCTGGCTTCTACATATGAAAAAGTAGGCGATTACAAAAATGCGGTGAAATATTATGACCAATTGCTTTCTTATCATAGTAACAGTCCTCTTGCACCTTCCGCTCATATTCGAATCGGAATAGCTTATTTTAAATTAAAAGAATACCAATCCTCTATTCTTGAGCTTAAAAATCCTGAATTGGATTCCCTGCCGCCGGATTTATACAGCCAGAGCATTTATTTACTTGCAAATTCTTATTACAGGGTTGAAGATTATAAGAACGCTGAGAATGCCTACAAAGAAATTATTGAGAAATTTCCTTCTTCTGATTTTGTTCGTGAAGCCAAATATGGCTTAGCCTGGTCATATTTCCAGCAGAGAAAATATAATGATGCTTATGATGTTTTTAATTCTTTATCAGGAAATGATAATACCGATAGTATCGGGATAAAATCGTTGTATTGGAAAGCCGAAGCAAAAAGATATGCAGGACAGGATAATGAAGCTTTTAAAATTTATAAAAATTTTCTCGATAAATATCCCGATAATGAATTAGCCGGCAATGCAAAATACCAGATAGGTGTACTTTACTATGGCGATAATAAATTTGAAAATGCAGAAAAATATCTTAATTCATCCACCTTATCCTCAGATAATTCAGTAAAAGTGAAAGCCATGACTTTAAGAGGAGAAATTGATCTAAACAAAAAAGAATATTCTTCTGCAAAAACTGATTTTCAAACCGCAATTGATGTTCCGGGTATTGCATCCGAATTACAATATAGGGCTGAATTAGGGCTAGGCATTGCTTATTATTATCTAGAACAATATAAAGAAGCCCTTGCATATTTATCGGATATTAATTCTAAAGATCCGGGCTTTGAAAGTGATAAAGTTAATTTTTATATGGCGGAAAATAACTATAGTATTGGAAATTATCAGGAAGCATTAAAGAAATATAATGAAGTAAACCTTGCTGATAGTGTAGTAGGAAGAATGGCTTTATATGGCAAAGCCTACACCTACCTCAATTTGAGGGATTACGCAAATTCAGCCTCGTTGTTTTCCGAATATAGTAAAAAATATCCGGATGACCCTAGAAAATTGGATGCTCAATTGAGACTTGCCGATAGCTATTATGGCAATAAAAATTTCGGAGCAGCAAGTAGAGTATATAAGGATATGTTCAACTTTAATAAATCCTCGATTAATGATCCATATACCTATTACCAGTATGCACAATCGCTATTTAAAGCCGGGAATAGCAATGATGCTATAGCCGAATTTAGGAATCTTCAGCAGAAGTTTCCGAATTCAGAATATGCTGATCGTTCTTTATTTGTCGTTGGCTGGATAAATTTTAAGGAAAGCAATTTTGAAACTGCAATTTCAAATTATAAAAATGTATTAAGTACTTACCCGAATTCTTCTCTCGGAGCTATAATTTATTATTCAATAGGGGATGCTTATTTCAACATGGAAAAATATGATTCGGCAATTGTAAGTTACCAGACTGTTTTAACCAGATATCCCAGTTCTGATCATGTTTTTGATGCTGTAAATGGAATTCAATACGCTTATGTTGCTAAAAATCAGCCAGAAAAGGCTATTGAGTTAATTGATAATTTTGTTAGTAAGAATCCTGGTGTGAAATTCTCCGATCAGATCTTCTTTAAAAAGGGGGACATATTTTACAGTGAAAAAAAATATGATAGGGCGGAAACAAGTTATAAAGAATTTATTGCAGAATTTCCAAACAGCAGTCTTGTACCTGATGCATATTACTGGGTGGGTAAAAGTGCTGAGAATTTAGCTCAGAATGAAGAAGCAATTTATAATTTTAAAAAAGTCTTTATTGATTATCCTAAAAGTGAATCTGCCGCTGCTGCTGTAATTGAGATCGGAAATATTTATAATACTATCAAGAATTATGATTCGGCACTGCAAATTTTCGATCAGGCAATTAAGAATTTATCTACTTCACCAAGACTTCCCGAAATATTATTTATGAAAGGAGTGACACTTACCAACAGTAAAAACTTTGATGATGCATATTCAGATTTTGCTCAACTGATACAGGATTACCCTGCATCAATATTTGCAGATAAAGCAAAACTGGAATTAGGATTAATTGAACTTGCAGCAAATAGGTATGATAATGCCGATTCATATTTCCAAAATCTGGCAGAGACCAGAAGCGATGAATTGGGTGCAAAGGCTCAATATTATTATGGAGTTTCTCTTTTTGAACAGAATAAAATTACTGATGCTATTACTGCCTTCGTTAGAGTAAGAACTATATTTTCTGCATACGATGAATGGCTAACAAAATCATATTTAAAGCTCGGCGAGTGCTATACAAAAAATAAAGATTTTAGGAACGCAAAAGATATATACCGGGCTATACTTACCAAACATAAGGGAGATGATTATGGTAAAGAGGCCGAGAAAAGATTGAGAGAACTGCAATGAAAAAAATAATAATTCTTCTACTTTTCATTTTCGGTCTAAACTCTTTTGCACAGGATAAACAAAATCCTAATGTTGAACTCCCTGATTTCGTTATAACAGGCAGAGACATTATTTCAATCCAGAAAGCTCAGAAACTGAAACCTGATCTTATCCCAACTATTTCAAAAAACTATTTAACGCCTGAATATTCTCCTGAAGAGCTGGGACTGCAAAATATATCCAGTCCAATATCACAAAATCTAAATTTAACTGATACTTTAAATAATTATAATGGTCGAATAAATCTCGGTATAGGTTTTTACACACTCCCGGAAGCCAATGCTGTATATTCAATTCCCTTTAATAATGGAATATTTAATGGTTATTTCAATGGTAATAATGTTTTAAACTATTTAGACAGCAATAACAGCAGCAGATCGGAATGGGACGGAGGCATAAACTTTTCCTATTTTGTTGATAATGATGCAGTCTTTTGGGGGGGCACAAAAATAAAGGTACATGGAAATTATGGTGTCTCGGACTATAAATTCTACGGTTCCAATACTCCGAAGCAGGTAAGAGATTTGAATAAAGGAGATTTTTTATTTGGTATTGGTAATATGGTTAATAAAGATTTTATTATTGATGCAAATATTTCAAACCGATATACTTTTCTGCCCAATGAAACATTTTCTGAGAACCTGTTGGGTTTGTCTATCTATTCGGAAGCCCGGTTTTCTACTTTTAACCTAAGCGGAGATTTTAATTTTAAAAACCAGTATATAAACTTGAAAAGGGACCCCGTTGCTGATAAATTAAATGACAATATGAGCAGATTTTTTAATATACGGCCGCTTGCCGGACTAAATATTTCCAGCTTAATGAAAATTAAATTTGGATTCAATTATGCCGAATCGAACAACAATAAATTTTTTGCTCCTTATGGTTCTCTGGGTATGCAGTTCAACAAGAGTTTGTCTTTTTTTGGCGAAATAAATCCTCACGCAGAATTTATTACTAATGGAGATTTTTTGAGAGAAAATCAGTATAATATTCCTCAAAATACTCCTAATGTGTTTTTGAGAAAGAGATTTGCATTGAATGCACTATTAAAATACGAGTATGATAAATACTTCGAAATAGATGGCGGAGCTGATTATTATAATGCGAAAAGTTTGCCGTATTTCTCCGATAAAAATAATACCGGGAAGTTTGATGTGTTTTTAACTGATGCTAATAGCTATTCAGTTTTCATTCATTTACTTTTCCATCCCGGCCCTTTCGGCATCTTTTATGGGAATTTAAAATTAAATAGTACTAAGAATGCAAACGATAAAAATATTCCGTATCATCCTCAAGCTGAAGCTTCTGTGATTTACGGTTATAATTTTTTTAATGATGATTTATATACTGAAGCAAGTTTGAATTTATATTCGGAGCAGTACACAAACATAGAAAACACTAATTCCATAAATCCTTATTTTAATATGGGACTGAAGCTTAAGTATAGAATATTTTCTAATTTCCGTTTAACATTCGAGCTTTTAAATTTGTTTAACCATGATAATTACTTATGGAATAAGTATAAGGAACCTCCTTTTAATTTAATCGGTGGCTTTAGTTATCAATGGTAATGAATTCTTTTTAATTAGGTACAGGCTTATAAAATGACAAATTTTGAAATAATAAAAAAGATTTCCAAGTATGCGGGCATTTATGAAACAGATGAACAGCTTTTCTTTGAGACTTTGACCAGAAAAATGTTTGATGAATTTAATGTCGGGGATAAGTTGAAGGTCGATAATATTGGATTCCTCCATATGAAAAATATAAAAGCATCTGAGAATGAGAAGCTAGTTAAAGGAATTGTCTTCTCTGAAAATGCTGAAACATCAAAAAATAATAATATTTTTTTCTTGTCTAATATAACGGAGATATTGCATCCGGATGATTTTTGTTTTTCATTTAGTATAAAGAAAATGGAAATCCCTTTGGGCGATGAGATTGATATGGGATTTTTTATACCTCCTTCCGGAAAAGAACTTCTCAGTTATATAGATGCAAAAGTTGAAAATCTTATAGGTGATTGCGAGATATATAGAGGAAGCAGCAGAGAAAATGAGGTTTTTGAAGTCCGGACTGAAATGCCGGGAATTAAAATAATTGAAAATCTTGAAGATAAATCTATTCCGGTTAAAGAGGATAAAGTTGAGAGAACCATTGATTCCGGAAAATTCCAAAAAATAGATTCAGTTATTTCAAATATAAATGAGGAGGAAGAAAAAACTGAAGCTGATGAAGAAGATGTAAATGAACCAGCTGAAGGTATAAAATTTACAGATAAACCTATAATTGTGGTTAAAGAAAAAGAGGCAGAGATTTCTGAAAATGACCTCGATAATGGCCGTTTTAACAGGGTTAAATCATTAACAGATATCGAAAAAGAAAATGTTGAAGAATTAAAAGAAAAAGAATATGAAGTTCCGATTGAACATGAATTAAATCCTGATGACCTGGATGATTCGGTTGATGAAGAGAAAATCACTGTTGAAAAAAAGCTTAATGAAAAAATCAAAAATGAAAATCGTAAAACCAAAGTTTTCGCTTTTGTAATAATTCTGATTCTGATTGCAGCATCAATTTATTTTATCTTTTTGCACAAGCCCCAGAGCGTTGACCGTTCATTAAATGTCGCAATACTTCCTGCCTCTAACCCGGTTTTAATTGAAAGAAGTTATGATATTCCTGTTGACTACCCATATAAAGCCGGAGAAAAAGATCTTATTTTTGATGGTATTGATCCTGCTATTTTAACGTTAAGTAATAAGAATATAGTGTCTAACTCCAATAATCGAGAAAATGTTACAAACAAACCCGCTGAAAAAAGTGAAAGTGAAAATGGAATTCCAACAGTTGAGCCGGGAGCATATAAAGAATTAGGAGATTATATTTTTACAGACGGCAAAACCTATTTTGTGCAGGTGTCTTCATGGAAATATCAATCAAGTGCTGAAAATCATGTAAAAAAATTGAAGGATGAAGGTTATAATGCGTCTATAGAGAAGGTAATTTCACAAAACGGAAATGTTTATTATAGAGTTAAAGTAGGTAATTTTAAATCACTAGAGGAAGCTCAAAAATTTGTTAACAATAAATGATATTATATTAAATAATGAAACAAAATGGAATATTATTATTATAATAAGCTTTCATATAGTTAAACTTTACGTGTAGTAATATTATTGGGTACATTTTAAAAATTAAAATGAAGGAAAACCGATGGATTTATTCTCAATATTTTTGAAGGGCGGCTTTATAATGTGGCTAATTTTGGCGTGTTCCATAATTGGCTTAATGGTTATAATTGATAGGTTTATTGTCCTAAGAAAAGCTAAAATTAATATACCGGCATTTATGGTACGGATAAGAGGTTTTATAAAGAAGCGGGATATATCCGGGGCAATTAGTCATTGTATGGAAGAAAATTCTCCGGTTTCTAATATTATAAGAAAAGGATTAAAAAAATATAAGCTTGGCCATGAAAGAGTTCAGGAAGCTATTGAAAATGCCGGGAGGCAGGAAGTCAGTAAGCTTGAGAAGGGACTTCCTGTTTTAGCCACAGTTGCCGGAATAGCTCCATTGCTGGGTTTCTTAGGTACAGTGACAGGTATGATATCTGCTTTTATGACAATTCAAGATCTTCAGGGGTCTGCAAATCCAAGTGATCTTGCAGGGGGAATATGGGAGGCTTTAATAACCACTGCTTTCGGTCTTATAGTAGGGATTCCTGCACTTGCATTCTATAATTATTTTTTGAATGCAGTAAAAAAATTAGTTGGAGATATGGAAACAGTAGCAAATGATGTTGTGGATATTATACAGGATACTTCTGCCGATACTTCAGAATATGAAGAAGAAATTGAAATAGATATATAGGTAATATTATGAAATTTCAAGTAACAAATGAACCATTAAGCATTTTTGCATATTCTTCACTAACGGATATTGTAATGCTTCTCTTGATTTTTTTTCTTATAACGTCACAGTTTGTTATTCAAACTGGAGTAAAAGTAAAACTGCCCTCGTCTAAAACGAATGAGCAGTCTGCTCCTTCGAAATTGATTGTAACATTAACCTCCAGCGGAGTTATCTATGCCGGAAATGAAGAAGTCAGTATTGACGAACTCCCCGTTAAATTAGGTGCAATTAAAGGAACATCAAATGAAAGTAATTTAATAATTCGAGCCGACAAAACTGTTGCCGTAGATTTAGTTATTAAAGTTATTGATGCAGCAAAAGCTTCAAATATTGATAAGTTTACAATTGAAACTCAAAAAGAAAAGTTATAAAGCAATAAGATGACCTATAATTCGATTAGACATTTATCTTTTTCTCTTTCTCTCTTAATTCATTTAATTTTATTAGGACTATTTTTATTGATTAAAATTACTTTGGATTACCCGCCGAAAGAGTATGTTGAATTAACTTTTGGCACATCAGGGGAAGTTGGCTCTTCCGGTGCGATTGGAACTCAAATAAAAAAGATTGAAGAAGTTTCAAAACCAAAGCCCAAGAATCAAACTGAAAACAAAAGCTTAGAGGTAAAGGAAGTTAATTTGCCCAAGGCTAAGAATACTTCTGAAGAAAATACGGTTCAACCCGCTGATAAGGAAAAGGAAGTAGCAAAAAATAATGAAACAAAAACTGAAGAAAATGAAAATTCGGATGTAAGTACTGAAGGGCAGGGGAATAAAGCAGAGGGATCAGGGAGCTTTGGTTATGATATTGATTGGGGAGGTAAAGGGAAAAGACAAATTTACAGTTATAGTATACCTGAGTATCCTGAAGGTGTGCAAAAGGAAATAGATATAAGATTAAAATTTTCAATCCTTCCTGATGGGACAGTAGGAACGATTTTCCCTCTTACTAAAGCAGATACGAAGCTTGAAAATGCAGCTATAAATTCTTTAAGGCAATGGAGATTTGAACCGCTGTCACATAATCAAAAACAAATAGAACAAACTGCTGTTATTGTATTCCCTTACCGTCTTCAATAATTTTTTCCTCTTCTTCCGGCTTTTCTTTATAATATACCCTATAGAAAAAATATTCACAGACGGATAATATTAGAAGTGAAAAGGTATCTCTATCAAAATAAATTCCCAAACCCTCTGGTTCCATAATTAATTTTGCTATAATTCCGGTTATTGACCACCCTACAGCAAATAATATCATGATTAATGCAATATTTAAGAATGCAGTTGATAAATTCTCCTCCTGCCATTTCTTTGTAAATATAATTAAGGCAAAAATTAAATGAAGGAAGAAAATAAATGCTATTATCATTTATATATTATGGAGTTGAACGTTTATTAACAAAGGACTTACCAATTAGTCCTCCAAGAAGACCGAATATGAGATAGATAAATCCATTTCCTACAAATATTGCTATTGTATAAAGTAATGAGAAGCCTTTTGTCTGAATATCGGTAGACATTTTTCTAAAAGTATTCATCATCTCATCTACCACAGGCCCTAAAAAACTTTTTGCCATTGCAGTAGATTCAGGCAGTGTTTTTACAAAATCGTTTGTATGAGTAAAAAAAGTAATTATAACTTCAAAAAGGGTAGCAAATACCGCAGCATATAAGCCGGTTAATATACCGAATATTATAGCAGTTCCTGTATCAATATTCTTACTATTATGTACCGCTTTTTGGTGAAGAAATAGAGATAAAACTGCAGCCGCAGGAACAAGAAGACAGAAGCCAAAGCTTTTTATGCCTGGAACGGTTGTCAATACAGCAGCCCCGAATCCGCAAACTAAAGAAGGAATATATTTATTTGAGTACATTCTATTATTTTTTAACTAAAAATTCATTTTCAAGAATAAGTAAAATATAAAGAAATGCAGCGGAACCAAAAAAGAATCCTGTTACAAAAGCATAAATTTTTGAATAGCTGTAAAAACTTGTGGTATATAAAATAATATCCGATAGAATACCTGCTAATGCAGCTACTAATAATTTTCTGCTAACTTTAAAAGTTTTGAAAAAGATCGAAATAAATGAAAAAGATAATGCACCGAAATAAATACCTGTACATCTGATACATACCAATAATTTTTTTCCGTATATGGTAAAGGTTTTTAATTCATCCTGGTAACAAACAGATGAATACAATTTTCTAAGTATTGGAGATAAAATCTGCATTTCGGAATCTTTTGGGAATAATGGGTTAATTGAGAAACCTATGCACCATGTCAAAAGGGATAAAAAAAGAAAGATTCGCAAAAATATTCTTTTATTAATCAATCTTTTAATCGGAATAGAATTATTGTAAATCTCTGTATTTTTTAAACTTTCCACTGGATACTAAAAATTACTCAAAGCCCCGTCTTAATATAAATAGATATTTTTTCCGGCGTAAGAATATATAATTTATCATTAAATATTAAACTGCTGACTATCCCGGTGTTTTCTGCTTTTTCTTCCAGGCTGATCTCATTCAATGAAAATTGCGAGTTTAAGTTTGCAGTCATAACTAAACGGCTGGTATTTACTGTCAGGTTATTATAAATGATATTAATTCCTCTGAATTCAGATTCAGAATTAAATATTGATATACCATTTCCATACTGATCAAATACAACGATCTTTTCCCCATCCAGAACAAAGAGAAAATTATTTGGAGAAATAGAAAACTTTATTGGATTGGAAAGGGTATATGCACCTGCATCAAAACCTCCAAAATTCATTATAAAATTTCCGAAAAGATCGAACTTCAAAATACGTTTATTTTCAGTATCAAGTATAAATAGATCACCTAAATTAGAAGTAGCACAACTTGTAGGGTATCCGAAGCGTTCGTTTTTATTATCATTTTCCTTAGTATATAACTGAGATATAAAATTTAAGTCTTTGTCGAATCTTTGAACCCTATTATTGTTTTTATCAGAAACATAGACATTTAACGATGTTGCAAAAATGTCAACAGGATTATCAAATTCACCAGAACCCCAGCCGAATCCTCCAAAATCTTTAATAACATTTCCAATTGTATCCAGCTTATATATTTCATCTGTACCGGAATCAGTTATGTACAGGAACCCTGAAGGGCTCATGTAAAAAGAAGAGGCATCCTTAAAATTCCCGATTGAATTTCGTAAATTATAATTTTGAGGAAAGATTAAACCAAAAGGAATAAATAAAATTAAAAATAGATATTTAATAGTCATCTTAAATTTTTAACACTTTTAGCTTTGGTATCATTTTTTAATCACCTGCACTAAAATTTAACAATTTATAAAATAATAAATTAATATATTTTTCTTTGAGGAGTAACTCATTCCGGAATATTATAACCACATAAATACATAAGAACAATAAAGGTAAATATTTTATGTGTCTATGAGGTTCAAAAATTAATTTCCCACATAAATAAAATTGAAGGAGATATCTTTAATACTGTACACAGTGAACATAGTACCGGAGGCCGGACTCGAACCGGCACCTGGTGTGAGCCAGACTGGATTTTGAGTCCAGCGCGTCTACCAATTCCGCCACTTCGGCAAAAATGCACCCATAAAAATAACTATTTATAAGTTAAGATGAATTATTTTTTTATAATTTTTGACCAGGTATCTCTTAAGGCAACAGTCCGGTTGAATACTAAATTTCCCGGTTTTGAATCAACACTGTCTGCGCAGAAATACCCTAATCTTTCAAATTGATACCGTTCACCGGGTAGAGCAGATTCTAAACTCTTCTCCAACTTACAATCCCTTAGGATTTCAAGTGAATTAGGGTTTAGAAATTCCTTAAAGTCTTTTCCCTTATCACCTTCCGGATTTTCAACAGTGAATAATCTATCATACAATCTTACTTCAGCATTAATTGAATTACTAGTAGAAACCCAATGTATTGTTCCTTTTACTTTTTTATCGCTTTGATCAGTTCCGCTTTTTGTTTCGGGATAATAAGTACAATGAACCTCCTGAATTTGACCATCTTCATCTTTCTTGAAACCGGTACATTTAATTATATATGCGTAACGAAGTCTTACTTCATTTCCTGGAAATAGTCTGAAATATTTTTTAGGAGGATTTTCCATAAAATCATCCTTTTCTATATAAATTTCCTTTGTGAAGTATATTTTTCGTGTGCCTGAATCAGTATCTTCAGGATTGTTTATTGCGTCCAATTCTTCAACCTGGTTCTCAGGATAATTATCGATTATCAATTTTAATGGATGGAGGACACCCATAACTCGATTCGCATTTTTATTTAAATCTTCACGAATACTGAATTCAAGAAGAGAAATATCTATAATATTATCTCTTTTTGCCACACCAACTTTTTCCGAAAAATTTCTGATTGATTCCGGTGTATATCCGCGCCTTCTTAATCCTGAAATAGTAGGCATTCTCGGATCATCCCAGCCGCTAACAAATTCTTCATCGACAAGCTGCAAAAACTTTCTTTTACTCATCACAATATAATTCAAATTCAACCTGGCAAATTCAATTTGCCTAGGATGAAAAATTTCAAGCTGATCCAAAAACCAATCATATAAAGGGCGGTGATTTTCAAATTCCAGAGTGCAAATAGAATGCGATATCCCTTCAATTGAATCTGATTGTCCATGAGCCCAATCATACATTGGATAAATACACCATTTATTACCGGTACGATGATGAAAAGCATGTCTTATACGGTACATAATCGGGTCACGCATATTCATATTAGGAGAAGACATATCTATTTTAGCACGCAAAACATGTTCTCCATCTTTAAACTCACCATTTTTCATTTTATTGAACAGTTCAAGGTTTTCTTCAATGGATCTGTTTCTATAGACACTTTCTTTTCCAGGCTGAGTAGGGATTCCGCGGAAATCCTTTATCTCTTCCATGCTCATTGAATCGACATAAGCTTTTCCTTTTTTTATTAATTTAACGGCATATTCAAATAATTTTTCAAAATAATCTGAAGCATAATACTCTCTATCATCCCAATTGAATCCCAGCCATTTTATATCTTCTTTAATTGAATTAACATATTCGACTTCTTCTTTAGTTGGATTTGTATCATCAAATCTTAAATTACATAATCCTTGATAGTCTTCAGCTATACCGAAATTAAGACAAATAGATTTTGCATGGCCGATGTGTAAATAACCATTTGGTTCGGGGGGAAAGCGCGTTTTTACCTTTACATACTTACCATTTCTTAAGTCTTCATTAATAATATCACGAATAAAATTAGATGGTTCTTCCTCATCTATTTTTTTAGAATTTATACTATTGTTTTCGATCTCAGACATTTTTTGCTATAATTTGTTAAAAATGAGTACTAAAAATAAATATTTTATTCTAATTATCCGATTCTATTTCAGGAGGAATAATTGTTTTCAAAGCTATATTTATCCTTGTCATGGTTTCATCTTTTCCCAAAATGGAAACTATATCAAAAACTCCCGGTCCGGCACCAACACCAGAAACCGCCAGCCTTAACGGGTGAATCAGTTTTCCTAACCCAATATTTAATTCAGCAGCTATATTTTTTAGAGAATTTTCAAAATTTTCTTTTGAAGGGTTTTCTATTTTGTTAAATACTTCTTTTAGTTTTAGAAGAAGTTCAGGTGTTTCCTTCTTCCATCTTTTCTTAATTACATCTTGATCATATTCTTTTGGTCGAACAAAGAAGTAGAAACTTTTTTCAATAAAATCTTTAATAAAAGATACTCTTTCTTTCATTGCGGCAATTACCTGAAGAAGATAGTTATCCGTATAAGTATTCTCCTTAAACTTAGACTTTAATAATTCATCTTTCAGAAGTACTAAAATTTCTTCATCAGGCATATTCCGAATATGTACTTCATTTAACCAATTTAATTTTTCAAGGTTAAATATAGCTCCCGATTTATTTACTCTGTCGAGAGTAAATTTTTGAATTAATTCATCCATATAATAAATCTCTTTGTCATCTCCAGCATTCCATCCTAGAAGTGCTACAAAATTAATAAGAGATTCCCTTAAATATCCTTTCTCTTTATAATCTTCTACAGCTACATCCCCCTGACGTTTACTCAATTTGGAGCGATCAGAATTCAGTAATAGTGGTAAATGTGCAAAAGCCGGTTTCTCCCAT
This sequence comes from uncultured Ignavibacteriales bacterium, assembly GCA_963848195.1. GTDB lineage: Bacteria > Bacteroidota > Ignavibacteria > Ignavibacteriales > Ignavibacteriaceae > CAVQBP01. The sequence continues at coordinate 122,117 of CAWKCY010000014.1, forward strand.
CCGAAATAATCATACAATAGAATATGTTTCGAGGAAGAGGAAAGCCATTCCTCTCCTCTGATAACATGTGTAATCTTCATTAGATGATCATCTACAACATTTGCGAGATGATAAGTAGGGTAACCGTCACTTTTGATTAAAATCTGATCATCTACAATATTACTGTCTATTTCTACTGTTCCCCTTACAATATCTTCAATCTTTATAATCTTATCCGGTTCAACATTTAATCTAATTACATATGGTATATTCAAATTTAATTTATCATTGATTTCGTTTTGAGTAAGAGAAAGACAATGTTTATCATATTTAGGCTGCAAACCATGTTTTTGCTGCTCTTCCCGTAATAATTTTATTCTTTCTGAAGTACAAAAGCAATGATATGCATTTTTATTTTGTAAAAGAGTTTCGATATTTTTTTTATATATGTCTAATCTTTCTGACTGAAAATAAGGACCGTATTTCCCGTCTTTATCAGGTCCTTCATCAAAATTCAATCCTGCCCAATTTAATGTAGATAAAAGGTTTTCAACGGCTCCTTCAACATATCTGCTTCGATCTGTATCTTCAATTCGAAGTATAAATTCACCCTTGTTATGTTTTGCAAAAAGATAGTTGTATAATGCTGTACGCAATCCTCCGATATGCAAATAACCCGTTGGGCTAGGGGCAAAACGGACTCTTATTTTTTCGTTAATCATCGATATATTGAATCTTTCTAATTGTGAATAATTTAAATCGTTAATATAAAACAAATGAAATAAAGAGGTGTGCAAAAAAAGATTGAATATAATTTTTCTGTGTTATCCAAATAAATCTGAATAAGGAAATGTATACATTTAGAGCGTATCTGGAGCGTATGTGAAGCGTATGTGAAGCGTATCTGGAGCGTATCTGGAGCGTATATGAGATATATTTGAAGCCTTGGTGTATAGGTATAGGAACCGGAGATTACTAAGAAGGGGGTAGATCCAACCAATTGTAAAGAACTTTAACACATGGATTAAATTCTAAGTAAGAGAAGGTAGCCACATTAATTTTGGCTAAAGCCGTGATTTGATTCATTCTTAATTCACCCGGACATAAATGACGGGGCAATTTACTTTTCACACAGGCTCTTTAATCTGGTGTTGATGATATTTAAAATATTTTATTATCTGATTAGAATAGTTTCGGGATTCAGATGCTCAGCTTCAATATCTTTAAAATATTTAACGGTACCAACTTTCAATTCATAGGTAGCTTGCTCATCACAAACAATCATACCTTTAGGATGAAGCTGGAGAGCGCTTACAGTCCACATATGGTTAACACCTTCTTCAACTACTTTCGAGAGTGCCCTGGCTTTGTTTAACCCACTGATTATAATAAGAACTTCTTCGGCATCGAGAACTGTTTTAACGCCAACGGTGAGAGCTGTTTTGGGAACTTTATCGAGATCATTATCAAAGAACCGAGAATTAGCAATAACTGTGTCCATAGTTAGTGTCTTAACTCTTGTCAAAGAACCGAGAGAAGAGCCTGGTTCATTAAAAGCGATATGTCCGTCAGGTCCGATTCCTCCCACAAATAAATTAATGCCTCCTGCTTTTCCTATTTTCTTTTCATACTCTTCACATTCTTTTTCCAGATTCTTTGCATTACCATTTAGAATGTTCACATTTTTTTTATCAATATCTATATGACTAAAGAGATGTTTCCACATGAAGGAATGGTAGCTTTCAGGATGGTCTTCCGGAAGATTGACATATTCATCCATATTAAAGGTGGTTACATATTTAAATGAAACAATACCTTTATTATGTAATGAGACTAATTCCTTGTACATTCCAACAGGTGATGAACCGGTAGGTAAACCTAAAACAAACCTTTTTTCTTTAGCCGGTTTAAAGGAATTTATTCTAGCTGCCACATAATTTGCAGCCCATTTGGATACTAAATCATAATTGGGTTGAATTATTAGTCTCATAAAATGCTCCTATTGTTTTTTAAAAAAATTAAATTAAGTCTTGACAAATAACAAAAAATAAATTAAGTTCACCTAAGCAGTTTGTTGGTTTAAACAACAAACTAAAGTTACTTAATCTCTTCTAGTTAGTCAACAGTAAATATGCGAACAAAGAATTTTATCAGTGGTAATGCTTCCGTTTTAAGAAATGTGAACAGATCAATGATATTAAATTTAGTAAGAAATGAGCAGCCAATATCGAGATCAAAATTAGCTCAGTTAACAGGATTAAATAAAAGTACGGTATCGAGTATAGTTTTGGATTTACTAAAAGAAGATATTGTTTATGAAGTAGCAAATGGGGAGCAGAATATAGGGCGTAAACCGATTGATTTATTTCTAAAGTTAGGCAAGAATTTAATTGGAGCATTTTCGATTGATGCGGCACTTACACGTTTTGCAATTGTGGATATTGACGGCAGCGTTTTGGCAACTTCTTCAATAAATACAGAGACTCAAGAAAAAAATAAATTTATTGAAAAGTGTCTAAATGAAATTCGAAAATTGATGAATCATCAAAACATTGATGAGTTAAAAGGTTTGGGAGTAAGTGTAGCCGGTATAGTGGATTCTAATAAACTTATTGTCAATTATGCTCCGAACCTCGGATGGGAAGATTTTGATATCGGACAGGTAATAACAAATTTGTGGCCGGGTCTGGAAATCTTAACAATTGGAAATGATGCTAAATGTTCTGCTCAGGCTGAATTATGGTTCGGAAAACATAGTACAGATCTTTCAAATTTTGTATTTCTTGAGATAGGACCTGGTATAGGTTCCGGGATAGTTGTGGAAAATAAAATTCTTGACGGAGAATTTCATGCATCGGGGGAAGTAGGTCACATGGTTATCTTTGAAGGGGGAGAATTATGCAGCTGCGGAAATCACGGCTGCTGGGAAAGGTATGCTTCGGACAGAGCTACTGTAAGCAGATATATATCGAGAAAATATGGAGAGTCTAAGCAGCCTTTAAAACTTACAGTTGATGAAGTTATAGACTTTGCAATGAAAGGTGATGATATAGCCAGAGATGTTCTGAGTCAAACAGGATATTATTTAGGACTCGGGATATCGAATATATTGAAAGCAATTGATCCGCACGCTATTATCCTGGGAGGAAGAATAATACAAGCCTGGGATATTATTTATCCTGAAATAAATAGGATAGTGAAAAAGAGAGCTTTCTATGGTGAAAGGAAAAAGATTCAGATATTACCGACTTCTTTGCAGGTACGTCCAAGATTGTTAGGTGCAGCTACTTATGCCATTAAAAAAATTTTTGATGACTATAAAATTATGATTTGATAGGGTTTTGAAATGAGTTTTACTTTGATAGCTCAGGAATAAAATATTTTTTCTTAATGCTTAGTTTGTTTAATCAACAAACTAATTGAATTCACTTTAATTGATTTATTAAACATGAAAAAACAAGCAATTGTAGGGGTTGATATAGGTGGTACCAACACAGTTTTGGGATTAATTGATTTTGAAAATAATTATTTATTAGATAAAACCTTCGAAACCAATTCGGAAAAAGGTGTTGATACATATGTAGAACGTTTACATAATTATATCAAAGAAATATTTGCGGAATTTTCCGGTACATATGAATTAAGAGGTATTGGTTTAGCCGCTCCAAATGCAAATTTTCTAACGGGGGTTATAGAAAACTCAGTGAACCTTAAATGGAAAAATGTTAACCTGGTAGATCTATTAAAGAAATATTTCGATATTCCTATAGCATTGATTAATGATGCCAACGCAGCTGCTCTGGGAGAGCAAATAAGCGGAAGTGCTGCCGGCATGAAGAATTTTATAGTCCTGACATTGGGTACAGGATTAGGAAGCGGTATTGTAGTAGACGGTACTTTGATATATGGTGAAAACGGATTAGCAGGTGAACTTGGACATGTAGTGGTTAAATCAAAGGGACGAAAATGTAATTGCGGTAAGCATGGTTGTTTAGAGACTTATATTTCAGCAAACGGTATTAAAAGGACGGTATTTGAATTTTTAAGCTATTATAATGAAGAAACAGAGTTAAAAAACATAAGTTATAATAATCTTACCAGCAAGCGTATCAGCGAATTGGCTTTGAATAAAGATCGAATGGCACTGAAAGTATTCGAGTTTACGGGGGAAATATTAGGCAGGGCATTATCGAATGTCGTAGCGTATTTTGACCCGGAAGCAATCATATTGCTTGGAGGATTGTCAGAGTCAGGTGATCTGCTGATAAAACCTACAAGATTCTTTTTTGATAGATATTTATTAAATATTTATAAGGGAAAAGTACAAATATTAAAATCTACATTGCAGAGCGGCAGGGCGGCAGTATTAGGTGCTGGTAATTTTGTAATGAAGGATATAAATAAAATTCAGGTAAGTTATTCATAATTTTTACTGAAAATAATTATAAAAGATAAAATTATTTCAAAATATTTTTATCAAAGGAGCACAAAATGCGTAAAATACTTTTTGTTCCGATCTATCTAATTATTGTTTTTCTTTGTACTGAGAATATCAATGCGGCAGTGTCTACTTCAATAGAGGGTTTCGTTAAAGATTCTCAGACAAGTGATCCTCTTATTGGAACTAATGTTATTCTTGTGGGAACAAGCTTTGGTTCCGCAGCTGATATTAACGGGAAATACATAATTAAGAATGTTTCTCCAGGTTCTTATACTATCCGTGCAACCTATATCGGCTACAAATCCAAAGAGTTCAAAATTGAAGTTAAGGAAGGGGTGCCCATTTCACAGGACTTTAATCTTGAACCTGAAAGTGTTGAAGGGCAAACAGTAGTGGTTACCGGACAGGCAAGCGGACAATATGAAGCAATAAACAAGCAGCTTACTTCTTCACAGATAGTAAATGCAGTTTCTGCTGCCAGAATCCAGGAACTTCCTGACGCAAACGCAGCCGAATCAATAGGAAGACTTCCGGGAATATCTGTACTTAGAAGCGGGGGAGAAGCTGATGAGGTTGTTATACGTGGACTTGCTCCAAAGTATAATCGTATTTTAATCAATGGAGTTCAATTAACTTCTTCTAATCCTAATGATGCTAGTGTAGATTTAAGTATGATTTCATCAAATATGCTGGAAGGGATGGAAGTAATGAAAACAGTAACTCCAGATATGGATGCCAATGTAATTGGTGGAACCGTAAATCTGGAATTAAGGGAAGCAAAAGTTAAAGAAACAGGTGTACCGGAATTCGGGCTACTTTTTCAGGGGGGATATAATGCTTTGTCAAGTGCAAATAACAAACTTAACAACTATAAATATGTAGGAAGTGCAGAAGATAGATTTTTCGGAGACAAATTTGGAATATTCGCACAAATATCAGTCGAAAGAAAAAATCTTACTTCGAATCAATTAGGAGCATCATATACAATAAATGGACAAAATTTTACCCAGTATTTAACAGCAGGCCTTAATCTTGATAATATTCCAAGAGATAGACAACGTTATAATGGTACCGTTGTAATGGACTATAAACTTCCTGCCGGGTCGATCAAATTTTCAAATCTATTAAGTACAGGGAATACAGATATTCAAGATAGGGGGGAATTTTATGGAATTTCGGGAAGTACAGGAAGCAATGTACATAACTATTTACTCAATTTTTCTCATAGTAAATTAAGTGTTATTACCAATGCAATTCACCTGCAATACCAGCTTCCAGTTTTCAATTTGAATGCTGCATTTTCACATGCATATACAGAAACTAAAAATCCGCATGACTGGACAGCAACATTTCAGCAGGGTTCAGCCGGACTAGGAGGATTCGTTGGTGTGGCAAATCTGCATCCTCAGGATGTTCCGAAAGCAGCTAATAATGATGCTAGTTTGACTTTTCTTAATGGTGTACAAACCTTTAACAGTTTTTCGGGAGCACGTGCCTTAACAGGTTCGGTTGATTTAGAGACAAATTTAAATATCTCAGATTATATCTCTTCTATTTTAAAATTCGGAGGAAGTTTCCGATATATGACCCGTAAGTATTTATACGGTCAAACAAGAGGAGATGGATTAGGATTGGCAAGTGCCGGTTTTGTAGATAGTTTGATCGCTTCTCATTTTCCTTCGACTTCCCAATACAGAAGCACAACAAGCATACCTATAGGTCCTTTTATAGACCAGGGATATGATTACGGAGATTTTCTTAGTGGCAATTATCCTATGATATATGCACTTAATTATGGTATGCTCTCAGATCTTGCTAATTATCTGGATAATAATATCGGACTTATTGAAAGGAGGAATGCTATTGCCTATTCCAGGGATGCGTTCAATTCTAAAACGTTTAATTATGACGGTCATGAGAATCAGAGCGCGGGTTACATAATGGCAACAGTAAATATCGGGCCGCAGATTACAATAATTCCAGGAATTCGATATCAAAATCTGCAGACAACCTATAAGGGTATACAGGGTCAGCAGAATAGTGCATCATCGACAGGCGGACCATACCTGCATTATGATACGACCGTTACAGTAAACCATGGTTACTGGCTGCCTGATGTTGCATTAAGGTATAAACCGTTTACATGGTTTGATATAAGATTATCTTATACTCATACTCTTGCATATCCTGATTTCAACTCAATAATACCAAGAATTGATGTCCCTGCATCAACCGGTGGAACGATAACCTGGAATAATTCACAATTAAATCCCACGCGTTCAACTAATTATGATATCTATTTTTCATTTTATGATAATTCAATAGGATTATTTACAATAGGAGGGTTCCTTAAGCATATAGATGATTTAATTTATCCATGGACATTTCATGTTTCCGGAGCAGAGGTATTACCTTACTATCCTGCAGGGCTTAGGCCAGCGTCAACCCCAACCGGGTCATATAGTGTAGCAACATATGTAAATGATCAATACAGGGCAACTGATTACGGGATTGAAATTGACTGGCAGACACATTTCTGGTATTTGCCACATCCGTTCGACGGATTAGTGCTTAATGTTAATTACACGCATGTTTTTTCCAAAGAGAAGTATCCATATGTGAATATTGTGAAAGTTGGAAGAGGACTTGTATATGTTGATACAACTTTTGAAGACAGACTTCTTTATCAGCCGGACAATATTGCAAACTTATCATTAGGATATGATTATAAGGGATTTTCAATAAGAGCCTCAATGATTTATCAGGATGATATATTTGCCGGCCCTAATTTCTGGCCTCAATTACGAACAACCACATCTTCATATACAAGATGGGATATTGCTGTGAAGCAGGATCTCCCCTGGCTAGGTATACAGCTTTACGGTGATTTAAGCAATCTCAACAGTGAAAGGGATATACTTGTCATTCAGGCAGCGACAGGGGTACCACAGGCAGAGCAGGAGTATGGTATGACTGTTGATTTAGGTATTCGTTTGAAATTGTGATATCGGATGAACATTACAAAAAGATGAATATTGAAGTTAAATAAACCTTTAAATATAGATATACAATAGGAGTTTATAAAATAACTTATGTTTAATTCTGATTTAAGGAGAAGAAACGGAGGTGATGAAATTTCTCCGATTATCGAAGGAGTGAGATATAACTTTTTTAAGAGTTTATATCAAATTATGTGTGTCATCTTATTCCATGTAAAATAAATTCTATAACAGTAGAAAGGAACATTCTTATGAAAACAATATTCACCGCAACTTTATTTATTGCGATGATAATGTTAATATTATCACCAATGCAAACATTTGCTCAAAGCGGAACACTAACCCTTTATGCAAGCGGACCAACACTTGATCAGACAATCGGAGGGGATACTACATCAAGCGGATTACAAAATCATGCAGTTTATCAGTTAGTATCGGTTGACACCACTTATTTATATGATGCGACTATGACTTTCAGATCTGGAGTACAAATAATTGGAGTCCCTGATGCTTCGACCGGTAAACTACCTTGTATTCAGCCGGATGTTCTTTCGGATGGTTCTATCCCGAGTACAGTTTTTCAATTCTCCGGACAGGGTTCGAAAGTTTCAGTTAAGAACATTTATTTCCTGGGTCTTGCAATTAATAATACTGTTGGATACGGTGTCGGATTATCTCTTTTAGCTGATAGTATCAGCTGTAGAGCCGATAATCTGGTTTTTGATGATTTTACAGGTGATGCATTCAGTTATGCAGCCAACTGGGTTAAACTTTATATCTCAAATACAACAATGAGAAATTCCATCAACTCTACCTCTGATTACTATGAAGGAGAATTTATTAGGAATCAGAACGGAGTAGGAGCATTCAAAACAGATACAATCATCGTTAGAAACAGCACTTTGAATTGTGTTGCTGGTTACGTTTGTGCTGCAACCGGAGGTATTGTAAACTATTTTGAGGTTTCGCATTGTAATATCATCAGTACGTTTAAAAATCCATTTTTTGTTGACAGAGTAGTAAATGCTAAGTTTAACAACAATCTCTTCTATAATGCATATGTAGGTGGAGAGAATAGAACAGAATTCGCAGGATGGGATTCTTTTACTGCAAATACAGGTCCGTCATGTGTAACCATAGGTCCATTAGATTCAACAACAGCTTCTATACTTCTGGGCAGTCCTGCAAGCGGTCCTGGTGATCCTGCTGCTGAGAAGCTTCGAAAAGTTGAAGTAATGAACAATAATAGTTACTGGTCTAAAGGTCTTACAGATTTCTGGAAATCCTGGAATGATACAGCAACAGTTGATACGGTCTATACTCCGAAATTTATGAATGATGCCACTGCGGCAATGTTTAACGACGCAACCAATCATCCCGGATTTAAGGCATCAGGTAATACGGAAGTCGATCCTGGTTTTGGTACTTCAATTGATGCAGCACTTAATGCAGGTACCGGATATGCTCAGGGTCTTATTGGATACTTTGCTGCAGTACGAAGCGGTACTGGTACAACTGAAACCTATGGATGTTTAATAACTGATGTTCCTCAGCCGCAGCCTCTAGACTGGACACCAGCATGGCCTCTTCCGGAAGCTGCTGACTTGCAATATAGTAATGCAACACTTAAAACAGGTGCAACTGATGGAACACCTGTAGGTGACCTCTACTGGTTTAACGGAGTAACCGGAGTTGAAAATACACCCGGACAATTACCAAACAAATTTGCACTTTCACAGGCATATCCGAATCCGTTTAACCCTTCAACAAATGTTAAATTTAACATTTCGGAAGCAGGAAATGTAAGCTTAAAAGTTTATAATACTCTTGGTCAGCTGGTTAAAACTTTAGTTAATAATGAATTCAAATCAGCAGGCGAATATAATTTAAGAGTAGATATGAGCAATTTTGCTAGCGGTGTTTACCTCTATAGATTAGAGGAAGGGAACAATATTCTTACTAAAAAGATGGTTCTCTTAAAGTAAGACGCAGATTTAAGCAGATTTGCACAGATTGTGATTTTAGTTCAGATGAAAATGTCAGGTGTCAAATGGTACTATAGTAAATAGGTTTTTCCATATCTTGCCTCCTAACCGGGACTACCATGAATTTGGCGGTCCCGGTAAAATTTTAATAAATTTCTTGCTAATTTCATTTAGCATATTTAAAAGATTAGAGAGGTTTTAACATTTTAGTACACACCATGGTTAAAGGTAAATTTTATTCTCCTAACAAATTATTTTTAATTTAATGATTTAAAACCCAGCATGAAAATTCTCAATAATATTCTATTATCTCTATTATTTCTTTTCTCTTTATCTCCAAATGTATTAACCCAAAATGATCATGAATTAAATTTAATGCCTATTCCTAAAGAGATAACTGTTAAAGAAGGTAAATTCAGGATAGATAGAGATTTTTCTATTGAAATAACCGGAAAGCCAAATGAGAGAATATATGGTTCGGCGACACGCTTTATAAGAAGGTTGGATGAAAGAACGGGGTTATTTTTTAAGCATGGATTTGCAATTCATGACAGCATCGGATTAGTTGAAACAAAAGCAGTTATTGAGATAGAAAGACCCGGAATTATTAAATTAGGTGAGGATGAATTGTATAAATTAGCTATTGATGAAAATAAGATTCAAATCAACGCTGAAACAGATTTAGGCGCTATTCATGGTCTTCAAACACTTCTGCAGCTTTTAAGTATTGATACAAGCGGCTACTATTTTCCGGCAATTGAGATCAATGATGCTCCAAGATTTAAATGGCGAGGTTTGATGATTGATGTTGCACGCCATTTTATGCCGGTTGATGTTATCAAACGGAATTTGGATGGAATGACTGCAGTTAAGTTAAATGTTCTGCATTTGCATTTAAGCGATGATCAGGGATTTCGTGTCGAATGCAAGACTTTTCCTAAACTTCATGAATTAGGTTCAAACGGTTTTTATTATACACAGGAACAAATTAAAGACATAATTAAATATGCCGATGAAAGGGGAATAAGAGTTTATCCAGAATTTGATATGCCGGGACATGCGACTTCGTGGTTTATAGGATACCCTGAATATTCAAGTTTACCGGAAGCAGATTTGGATAGTTTAAAACCATACAATTATGAATATAGATATGGGATTTTGGATCCCACTTTCAATCCTGCCGATTGAAAGAACTTATCAGTTTTTGGATAAATTTTTCAAAGAGATGGCATCTTTATTCCCTGATGAATATATGCATATTGGAGGAGATGAAAATAACGGGATTCAATGGAACAAAAATAAGCAGATCCAAAGATTTAAAGAAGAGAAGGGGTTTACTGATAATAGTCAATTGCAGACATATTTTGTAAACAGAGTACAGAAAATACTTTCAAAATACGGTAAGAAGATGGTTGGCTGGGACGAAATACTTACTCCGGATATTCCAAAAAATATCGTAATTCAATCATGGAGAGGGACAAAAGCACTTATACAGGCGGCAAAGCAGGGGTACTATGGAATTCTTTCTAACGGATATTATATTGATTTAATGCAGCCTGCATCATACCATTATTTAAATGATCCGGTTCCTGACAGTTCAGGGTTTAGCATTAGATGAGAAGTCAAGGATACTTGGAGGTGAGGCAACTATATGGTCGGAATGGGTAACTAAGGAAATAATAGATTCAAGAATTTGGCCTAGGACAGCAGCTATAGCGGAAAGATTCTGGTCTCCTAAAGATATCAATGATGTAGATGATATGTATAAACGTCTGGATCATATCAATTTTTTGTTGGAAAGATATGGATTAAGAAATATCTCGTTTCAGCCGGGGATTTTGAGAGTGTTAACAAATAACCAGTCAATTAAACCGTTAAAGATTCTTGTTGATGTTGTTAGACCTCTGGAAGAATATGAACGCGATAATTTGGAAAAGTACGGAGGTTATAAAAATGTGCAGTATTCTCCGCATACTTTAGTTGTAGATGCAGCAGTTGCAGATCCAAAACATGCCAGAGATATTAACAAATTGATCGATAAATTTTTACAATCACCGGAGATAGAAGAGGCTAATAAGATAAAGGACGAATTAACAACACTTCAGAATAATCACAATCAGCTTTTATTGATAATTAATAATTCTCCGATTCTTAAAGAAATAGAACCTTTGTCTGAAAATTTATCCAAACTGGCTGGAATTGGTTTGGAAGCATTGGCATTTATTGAAAGTAAAACAAAGGCAGATACCGAATGGAAAAATAAAGCGAATCTAATAGTTGATAATGCCCGAATATCCTACGGCAGGGTACAAATTGCCATTGTTGATGCGATAAAAAAATTAATCGATAATACGGAATGAATTAACCACATAGGCACATAAGAAAACATTAGGTATAATTAAGAAATCGTTAATAGTTAATGGTTAATAGTTAATCGGAGTTCTATGGGCAAATAGCGATTAATAAGCATTGACTTTTATTCTGGATCAGACAGTTTAAGATTAAGAGTAATACTGTAGTTCACAAGTTGTGTAAAAAGAATAAGTGAAATAAAAGAAATATATGGATACTTTAACGGAAAATAATAAGTCGACAACAAAATCAGAAAAAAAGGTAAATCCTGCTTTATGGGTTCCGACTTTATATACAGCAGAAGGATTGCCGTTTGTTGTAGTTAATGTTGTATCCGTTTTAATGTATAAAAGTCTCGGAATTTCGGATGCTAAAATAGCTTTTTTTACCAGTTTAGTTACAATTCCCTGGGCTTTGAAGCCGCTGTGGGGACCAATACTTGAAATGTTTAGAACCAAGAAAGATTTTGTTCTTGCGACTCAATTTTTGGGAGGAATAAGTTTTGGACTACTTATATTAACTTTACAGCTTCCATCATATTTTGAATGGACTATAATATTTTTCGGAATAATAGCATTGAATTCGGCAATACATGATACGGCAGCTGACGGAGTATATATAAATGTTCTTGATGCAACCGAGCAGGCAAAATATGTGGGATGGCAGGGGGCATTCTATAATGTCGGAAAGATATTATCGCAAGGTGCTTTTGTACTTTTAGCGGGAATTCTTGAAAAAGATATAGGTATAAAGCCTGCCTGGACTATAGTAATGGGTTCGTTCGGAGCAATCTTAATAGCAATGAGCATTTATCACCTTAAATTCTTGCCTTCGGGTGGAAAAGCTCAAAATGTTAAAAACTTTCAAGAAGCTTATTCAAAATTTCTTGATGTTATAAAAACCTTTTTCCAGAAAAAATATATTATTTGGGCAATAGCATTCCTTATTTTATATAGATTTGCAGAAGGACAGGCAGTCAAGATCGTTCCATTGTTTATGCGTGCAGCACGCTTTCATGGAGGGCTAGGCTTATCGACTGAGGATATAGGTTTTCTATACGGAATTTTTCCACCTTTGGCTTTTGTTTTAGGTTCTATACTTGCGGGATATTATACAGCCAACAAAGGGTTGAGAAAATCCTTATTAGTATTGTGTGCTTTTTTCAATATTCCTTTTGCAGTATATACTTATTTAGCAATTGTTCAGCCTACAAGCTTTATAGTTATCAGCGTTTTTGTAGTTTTTGAATATTTCGGATACGGTTTTGGATTCATCGGATTAACTTTATATATGATGCAGCAGATAGCACCCGGTAAATATAAAATGGCTCATTATGCTTTTGCAACTTCCTTGATGCAGCTGGGTTTTTTAATTCCCTCAATGATAAGCGGTTTTGTAAGTGATTTCCTTGGATATGAATATTTCTTCATATGGGTAATGATTGCTACTATACCATCTTTTCTGGTTTCATGGCTGGTTCCTTTCAGAAAAATTGAGGAGGAGACAGTATCCGGTTAAATAAATTTTTTAATATTGGAGAAATAAATGAAATTCGGATATTTTGATGACGAACATCAGGAATATGTTATTGATCGGCCTGATGTTCCTGTTTCATGGACAAATTATATAGGTGTAAAGGATCTCTGCACTGTAATTTCACACAATGCAGGGGGATATTCTTTTTACAAATCAACCGAACATCATAGAGTAACACGCTTCAGGCAAAATGGAATTCCGCTAGATAGACCGGGACATTATGTTTATATAAGAGATGATGAAACCGGCGAATACTGGTCATTATCCTGGCAGCCAACCGGCAAAGATTTTAATAAAGCAAAATATATATGCAGACATGGTTTGTCTTATTCTAAATTTCAATGTGATTATAATGATATAGAAGGAGAACAGCTCTTATTTATTCCTATAGAAGATGATGTTGAATTATGGGATGTTAAAATAAAGAATAATGGGAATAAACAGCGCAGATTAAGTATTTTCACGTACCTGGAATTTTCTTTTCATCATGTTGAGATTGATAATCAGAATCTGCAGATGAGCCTATATGCAAGCGGTTCAAATTATAAGGATGATATAATAGAATATGATTTTTTTTATGAACCGTGGACTTATCATTTTTTTGCTTCGAATTTCAAACCGGACAGTTATGATTGTGTGAGGGATACATTTATCGGGAATTACAGAACTGAAAGTAATCCAATTGCGGTTGAAAGAGGTAAATGTCAGAATAGTTCCGAACTTGGGGGGAATCATTGCGGTTCTCTGCATAAAAAAATTATATTGAATGCCGGGGGAGAATCAAGATTTAATTTTTATGCTAGGAGTTGGTTCCCGTGAAGAGAAAGGATATTCGATTAAAGGAGAAATATTCTGATTTTAATAATGTTGATGCTGCATTTGATGAATTGAAAGATTACTGGCAGAAGAAGAGAGGGTATTTCAGTGTAAAACCCCGCATCCCGGTTTTAACTCTATGATAAATATGTGGACACTTTACCAGGCTGAAACATGTGTAGTGTGGTCACGTTTCGGTTCTTTTATAGAAGTAGGGGGGAGAGTCGGATTAGGCTACAGGGATACTTCTCAGGATATTATGGGTGTGGTTCATACAAATCCGGATAAAACAAAACAGAGGATAATACAGTTACTTAAAGGTCACACCAGCATGGGATATGGTCTTCACTTATTTGATCCTGATGTATTTGAACCTGCCGAGGATAAACTACCGGGCGTGAAATTACCTACAGTTGTACCTACTCCAAGCCCTTCGGATATAGTTCACGGGATGGAGGATGTTTGTTCCGATGATGCACTGTGGCTTGTTGCATCCATTTGCGAATGGATAACGGAAACCGGTGACCTGGAATTCTTCGATAAAATTATACCTTATGCGGACGGAGGGGAAGGTACTGTTTACGAGCATATGACCAAAATACTTGATTTCTCTGCAAAATATATAGGCAAAGATGGTATCTGCCTGGGGTTAAGAGCTGATTGGAATGACTGCTTAAACCTTGGCGGGGGAGAGAGTGCAATGGTTTCATTTATGCATTATTGGGCACTGCAGACTTTTATTGATTCGGCTAAAATCTTGAACAAAACAGAAGATGTTAAAAAATATACAGAAATAGCTCAGAAGGTAAAAAAAGCCTGCGAAGAAGAGTTGTGGGATGGAAACTGGTATATAAGAGGCTTTACTAAAAAAGGAATTAAAATAGGTACAGATGAAAATGAAGAAGGGAAAATATTTCTAAATGCACAAAGCTGGGCTGTTTATTCCGGAGTTGCATCGGAAGAGCGTGCAATAAAGTGTATGGATTCTGTAGATAAACATTTATTTTCTAAATATGGTTTGCATCTCTTATGGCCTGCATATTCAAAACCTGATGATGATATAGGTTATGTAACTAGAGTCTATAAAGGTATTAAAGAAAACGGGGCGATATTTAGTCATCCTAATCCATGGGCCATTATAGCAGACTGTAAATTAGGTCACGGCAGCCGGGCAATGAAATTTTATGAAGCCATATTACCATATAACCAAAATGATATGATTGAAATACGCCAGGCAGAACCATATTCTTATTGTCAATTTATTATGGGAAAGGATCATACAGCTTTCGGAAGAGCAAGACATCCATGGCTGACAGGAACGGCTTCATGGATGTATATTGCCGCAACCAAATATATATTAGGTATACAGACTACATATCAGGGATTAAAAATTGATCCATGCATACCATCAGACTGGAGTGAATTTGAAGTAAAAAGAAAATGGCGAGGAGCTGAATATAATATAAAGGTAAAAAATCCGGATGGCATTGAGAGGGGGGTGAAATGTATTAGAGTTAATGGGGAGGATATTGAAGGTATAATTCCTATTCAGAGCAGCGGTTCCATTAATGAAGTTGAAGTAGTTTTAGGAAAATAGGTTCTAACTTAAACTTATTAAATTACATAAATTATCATTCTGAACGAATGGGAAGAATCTAATTAGCAGAAAAAGATGACATGTTTTGAAGTAATTTATCAGCAGTTTTTATTGAAATATGATTATGATTAATTAGTGGATTTTAACCTCACCCCCCGACCCCCTCTCCTTAGTAAGAAGAGGGGGAGGGAGTTTTGCGTAATTTCAGTTATTTAATAATAAAAAGATCTTTCAAATGCACCATATACAAATTTTAGATATAATAATAATTGTAATCTATTTCCTGATAGTATTTTCAATAGCAGCATACTATACCCGCCGTGCAGGAAAGGATACAGGTGAGTTCTTCCTATCCGGTAGAAATTTACCCTGGTATATAGCAGGTACTGCAATGGTAGCTACTACATTTGCAGCTGATACTCCCCTTGCAGTAACGGAATTGGTAGCGCGTAATGGAATAGCCGGGAACTGGCTATGGTGGAATATGGCAATCGGTGCTATGTTGACAGTATTTTTCTTTGCGAAGTTATGGCGCCGGGCAAATATAATGACTGATGTGGAATTTGTTGAGCTTAGATATTCAGGAAAAGCAGCAGCGGTGCTTCGGGGTTTTAGAGCAATATATCTCGGCTTGTTTATGAATGCTATAGTAATGGGTTGGGTGAATAAAGCTATGGAGAAAGTATTTCATGTTACTATTCCAGGAATAGATCCATTTTTACTTGTAGTTATAGCCGCATCTATTATCGCGATTTATGCTTCTGCATCAGGTTTACTCGGGACTGCAAGGACGGACAGTTTCCAATTTGTATTTGCTATGACCGGGTGTGTTATTCTAGCAATTATTGTAGTAAACATACCTCAGGTAGGTGGAATTGTAGCGATGAAGACAAAACTTGCCCCGCAGGTTCTGAACTTTCTTCCCAAGATTGGAGAAATAACAACTGAAGGGATAACCGGAGGGGCATTAGCAATTCCTGCAGGCGCATTTTTCGCATATATAGGTTTGCAATGGTGGTCGAGCTGGTATCCGGGTTCTGATCCTGGTGGAGGTGGATATGTAGCACAGAGAATGATGTCGGCAAAGGATGAGAAACATAGCCTTTTTGCAACTTTGTGGTTTACAATAGCAAATTATGCTGTACGCCCCTGGCCGTGGATTTTAGTTGCTCTTGCTGCTTTAGTTTTACTTCCACGATCAGAAAGTCCTGAAGCAGTAAAAGCTCAATACCCGCTAATGTATGAAAAAGTTGTTGACGCTTATAATCATCAGGAGCTTCTTAGCTCTAATGATCCGATATATAAATCACCGGAATTTCAAAAGGTATATAATGAATATGAAAATACAGTAGATCCAGGAGTTATGTATCCTAAATTAATGTTAATGTATTTACCGACCGGATTTCTAGGAATGCTGATTGCTGTTTTCTTAGCAGCTTATATGTCTACGATTGCATCTCAACTAAACTGGGGAACTTCTTATATTATTAATGATTTTTACCGGAGGTTTATTAAAAAGGATGCAAATGAAAAACATTATGTTTTAATTTCACGTGTAGCAATAATTTTAATGACTTTATTTTCACTAATAATAACGGATGTATTTCTAACAACGGTTTCAGGGGCATGGATATTTATTATAAATGCCAGTGCAGGTGTTGGGGCAGTATTGATACTTCGCTGGTATTGGTGGAGAATTAATGCATGGTCTGAAATTTCTGCAATGCTTGCACCACTTGTTATTTATCCTGTAGCGGTTTATGGATTTGGGATGGAATCACCTGTAACGCTTTATCCTATAGTTTTTGGAACTACAGCTGTTTGGTTAATAGTTACTTTTTTAACAAAACCGACCGATGAGAAAAAATTAATTTCATTTTATAAAAGAACATATCCCGGCGGAATAGGATGGAAGCATATTCAGAATTTATTACCCGAAACCAAGCAGAACAATCATTTCGGCAGAACTTTGGTTAACTGGATAATGGGTATTATTCTAATTTATGCATCTTTATTCGGTGTCGGGGACCTAATTTTTGCTGAATTTCATCGAAGGAATTATTATTCTTATTATAGGCTTTTTTGCTGCGGCAGTAATTTATTTTAATCTAAAGAAACAAGGATTTAATACGCTGACCTGATATCCGGGTGTTGTTTTCGTTCATGATTTAGGTATTGATATCGGCTGAACACATGAGGCTCGATGAATTATTGATTTTAATAAGAAGGATAATTAAAAATACTTTTACAAGAATTTCCACAGCCAATTCTATTATTCCCGCATCAATTATAAATGAATGGACTTCACTAATTTGATAAAATCAAAAGAATTAATCACAGGTTTGAAAATCTTAAGAATAGTAGAGACATGAAAAAATTTACCATTATATTAATTGCTGCATTGTTTATTACACCGGTCTTTTCTCAGAACCTTCCCTATAAGAATACTAAATTATCCATCGAAAAGAGGGTGGAAGATTTACTCTCCCGGATGACTCAGGAGGAAAAATTCTGGCAGCTTTATATGATTCCCGGTGATTTAAGTGAGGGGAAAGAAAAATTTAAAAACGGAATTTTTGGATTACAGCTTAATACGAAGGCGAGATCTAATAAAACTGCCGAACAAATGCTTAATTATGAGAATTCCGGGTCTGCAGAATCAGAAGCAAAAGAGATAAATGATATACAAAAATATTTTACTTCAGAAACAAGGTTAGATATTCCTATTATACCTTTCGATGAAGCGCTTCACGGATTAATAAGACCAGGTGCTACTGCTTTCCCGCAATCAATTGGATTGGCAGCAAGCTTTGATACGTCTCTAATGAGGAATGTTGCACATGCCATTGCCATTGAAGTCCGTTCAAGGGGGATAAGGCAGGTTTTGTCACCTGTGATCAATATTGCACGAGATGTGCGGTGGGGAAGAACAGAAGAAACCTATGGTGAAGATCCGTTTTTAACGTCCGCTATGGGTGTTGCATTTATTTCTGAATTTGAAAATTCAGGAGTAATAGCAACTCCAAAACATTTTGTTGCAAATGTAGGTGCAGGCGGCAGGGACAGCTATCCGATCAATTATGATGAAAGGCTGATGGATGAAATTTATTTTCCTGCTTTTAAAGCTGCAGTTCAAAAAGCTAATGCAACATCTTTAATGATTTCATATAATTCTTATAACGGGATACCCTGCAGTGCAAATAATTGGCTTTTGAATATTAAATTAAAAAAAGAGTGGGGTTTCAAAGGTTTTGTGATATCTGATGCCGGGGCCATTGGCGGAGCCAACGACTTACATTTCACCTCGAGCAATTATACTGAATCCACAAAAAATGCGATTGATGCAGGACTAGATGTTATACTGCAGACTTCATATTCACAATATCCTATTTTCTATGATGCATTCAAAAAGGGATTAATTAAGGAATCGGTTATAAATAATGCTGTCAGGAGAGTACTTACTGCGAAATTCAAGCTTGGGTTATTTGAAAATCCATTTGTAAATGTTGAAGATGCAAAAAAATTGAACGATAGCCAGGAGCATCGGCAATTAGCTGAGAAAGCCGCTAAGGAATCAATTGTACTTCTTAAGAATGAAAATAATATTCTGCCTTTGAAGAAGGATATAAAAAGAATTGCTGTGATTGGAACTGATGCTGTTGAAGGAAGACTTGGCGGCTACAGCGGTCCTGGTAATAATATTATTAATATACTTGATGGAATAAAAGAAAAAGTTAAAGGTGCAGATGTGGAATATGCCCCGGGCTGCGGAAGAGATAATGCAGACTATGCCGCAATACCTTCCAGGTTTTTATCATGTATTTCAAACAGCAAAAAAGAGGAAGGACTTGAGGGTAAATATTTTGATAACCCGGAATTTAAAGGAGAACCTGCATTTACAAGAGTAGATAAAAACATCGATTTCAGATGGACACTTTTCCCGCCAGACCAGGAAAAATTAGATCGTGACTGGTATTCTATAGAATGGGATGGAAATATCACCGGACCGAGGAATGGGAAAGTGAATCTAGGAATAGAAGGAAACGACGGTTATGAATTATTTTTAAATGATAGTCTGGTGATTAATAATTGGATCCAGAGATCATACGGACAAATTACTGTTCCTTTTGAATTTCAAGAAGGAAAAGAATATAAAATTAAAATTAAATTTTATACAACGGATGGGAATGTCCGGTTCAAATTAATCTGGGATGAGGTAGTTAATAATGACTGGAAGCAAAAAATTGCAGATGCTGTTGATCTGGCAAAGAAAAGTGATATTGCAATTATAGCGGCAGGAATTGATGAAGGAGAATTCCGTGACAGGGCTTTACTGAATTTACCCGGTCATCAGGAAGAACTTATAAAAGAAATTGCAGAAACAGGAACACCAGCAGTTGTCATCCTCGTTGGAGGCAGTGCTATTACAATGGAAAACTGGATAGATAGAATTCCGGGTATAATTGATATCTGGTATCCGGGAGAAGTTGGAGGAGAAGCAGTTGCCAGCGTTTTATCCGGTGATTATAATCCGGCAGGAAGATTACCAATTACGTTTCCTGTATTTGAAGGACAGCTGCCGCTATATTATAATCATGAACCTACAGGCAGGGGTGATGATTATGTGAACCTTACAGGGCAGCCATTATTTCCATTCGGATATGGTTTAAGCTATACGGAATTTCAATACACAGATCTGACGTTTAATAAAAAAGAAATTGCAGAAGATGAAAATGTTACTGCTCGTTTTAAAATAAAAAATATTGGCAAAGTTGATGGAGATGAGGTAGTTCAGTTGTATATAAAAGACATATATGCATCCGTTGCTCAGCCTGTTATTGAGTTAAAAGGATTTAAAAGAATTCATCTTTTTGCAGGTGAGACCAAAGAGGTTGAATTTATAATTACTCCGGATTTATTATCTATAGTTAATAAAAACCTTCAAAAGGTTGTTGAGCCGGGAGATTTTAGAATTATGATCGGTGCATCATCGAAAGATATAAGATTAAGGGATACAATAAAGGTTAAATAACTTTTTATAAAAATTATTTAATGTTTATAGCGTATTTAAAGCGAATGTGGAGCGTATGTGAAGCGGACGTGACATAGATTTGAAATATAGCGAGAACTCTAAGTCAAAGAATGTCTCAGTTCTCTTCGATTTTTAAAACTACATATTTTATAGTTTTTCTATCGTAAGTATAAGATATATTAATATTTCCGTCCAAGCCTTGAATAACTGCCGGATAGCTGAATTCGCCTTCCTTTTTATCTTCAAGCCGGTAAACATCTTTCCAGTTTTCGCCGTCTTTTGAAAGAGCAACATTTAGAATATTCCTTCCCTTAAACCATTCACCCTTTCGAACAGTCGGATTATAAACCAGAATATAGTTGCCATTACTGAGTGTTACGGCATCAATACCGGAATTGGGATTAGGCAAAGATGTCTTTTCCAATTTACTCCAGATTAGGCCATTATTATCAGACCAGGTTTGGTAGATAAAATTTTGCCGGCTGCGGCATAACATTTGAAGTTTACCATCCGGATGGACTAAAATAGCAGGCTGAATTACACTAACCGAATCATCTTTCACAATATCAACTTTTTTCCATGATGATAAATCATTATCAGTTATTTCCAGATGTATACTCCAGTTACCGTTATCCTTTTCAACGCTGGAAGGGCATAGAATATTTCCGTTATTTAATTGCACAGACTTATCTTTTATCGGGCCGAGAAAATCAGCCGGCAATTTTTCCGGTTCTGTCCATTTTTTGCCATTATCCAAAGAACGTAATACATAGCCATGCCATTCCCGCGGATTAACCCCAACTTTATAAAATAAATAAAGGATATTGTTTTGTGTTTTAAAGAGGACGGGGTTCCAGCATGGCAGCTGCCTTCCAAGTGAATCGAAGCCTTTAGCTATCTCCACCGGTTTACTCCATTGTTTATTTTTCAATGTTGAAGTCCAGATGCCTACATCATTAGCACCTTCATATGTTCCAGCAAACCATGCTGATATAAAAGTGCCCCGGCTGATTTCTACAAGAGTACTTGCATGGCAGGCTCCAAGCTGTCCCTGCGGGAATATGTCTGTATCCCAAATTACATTAACTTCCATGTTATTTAAGGGCTGAGAATAAACCACAAAATTAGTTAATATGAGAATTAATAAAACTATATTGAAAATCTTCATTATTTGACCGATGCCTGTTCAAAATGTTTATTTCGTCCCTAAAGGGACTTTATTTACTTGGGATGGATTTTTTCTATAAATATTTAGTCCCTACCGGGACAAAAAAAGCATTTAATAACTGATTAAACTTTTTTATACTTTTACTATTTATAGAAAAAAAGCTAATCGTAGGAATCAGTTATTAATTGACTGTAATTTCATCACTGAACAACCACGCTTTTTCACCGGCACCTTTATGCCATTGCGGGCAGATTCGAATATTTTTTGCCTTAATATGAACGTACCTTGCCAGGATATCAGCGTGATTAAAATCAAAGGAATGAATAAAAGGCTGAGTATCTTTTTCAGAGATATTATTTTTTAATTCACCCAGTCTTTTAAATTCTTTTCCATCCTTTGAGGCTGAAAATTCAACTGAAGAAGGAAGGAAGATAAATGAATTCTGATCACTTAAAAATGAAACAGATATCTCTTTGATTTTTTTTATTTTTCCCAAATCAAGAACTACGTCTAAGTCATTCCCATAATACCCTTGCCATTTGCCATCATTAAATTGCATACTCCCGTAAACTCCGTCAACTAAAGCGAATTTACCTCCTCCAGGATACCTTTGATCATAATTATTATTTAAAATTATTCCATATTTTGCTTTATAGAAGGAAGCCGTGAAGGGGATACTCTCTTTTCCATCCTGAGAAATTGCTATTGCAGTAACATATGTTGATTTATTTATTGATATGCTATCGTTAAACATTCGTGAATTTTTATCGGGAATGCTTCCGTCAAGAGTATAATAAATTGATGCATTTTTATCATCGGATATTATTTTAAAAGAAGTTTTTTTCTCAAATGTACTTCCACCTGGTTCGTACTTTATTTCAGGAGGTGCCATATATAAACCAAATGTGGCGAGTGTTGGATTAGTACGGCATTGATCTATAATAATTCTCACTTTGTCAGTTGTTACCGCCGGAAATCTTAAAAGCCTTTTATAGCCGATGGTAGTTGCCTCAGAAAATTTCTGCCAGTTTTGTCCATTTAGGAATTCAAAATGAAATTTTTCTATCCTCTGTCCTTTTAAAATATTTTCCTGGAGCATAGCCCTGTTAAAAGTTTTTTCATTATCAAAATCAATTTCAATTGATGCTGTGCTGATAGAATCTTTTGTAGTCCAGAATGTATTCAGATCATTATCAAGAATAAATTTGGCTTCGTTCCCTTCCTTTTCATCCGGGGAAGACGCATTTGCATTTTCAGCTAAATTATTCTTAAATGTTTCGTCAAGAATATGGCGCATTCCTTTAAGACTTTCAACATCATATTTTGTAATCAGACCTCTTTTATCAGGGGGTATATTCAATAATAATACATCATTCAATCCTACAGAGTTATAAAAGATATCTACAAGAGTACTTGGCGATTTTACAGAATTATTATCATCTTTATGATAAAACCATCCCGGTCTGATTGAAACATCAACTTCTGCGGGATACCAGGTAAGGGAGGATGCCTGTTCAATTTTTTCTCTGCTTCCTAAATCTTCTTCAGTTAAATCATGGGGTATAAAAGCATTATCCAGAGCTTTTTGCTGTGAATTATTAGCGATTTTTTCCAGATTTGTAGTTGAAGCGGGTAAGATGCTCCATTCGGTTTTTCTTCCGTATCCTGATTCTGTTCCAACCCACCGAACGTCCGGACCCATTATTGCGATAACCGCATCAGGTTGAAGCTTTCTTATTAATTCGTAATATGAATGCCAGTCATAGATTTGTTTTTTCCCGTTAGGGCCTTCTCCGTTTGCGCCATCAAACCAGACCTCTGATATTTTACCGTAGTTAGTCAAAAGTTCGGTCAGAAGGTTTTCAAAATATTTATTGTATGCAACTGTACCGTAAGATTTTGCATGCATATCCCACGGGGATAAATAAACTCCGAATTTAAGTCCGGCTTTGCGGCATTCTTCTGATAAATCTCTTACAATATCTCCTTTACCATTTTGAAATGGAGTGTTTGAAATATTATAATTATTATATTTTGTCGGCCACAAACAAAATCCGTCATGATGCTTGGCAGTTAGCATAACCTGCTTCATTCCAGCATCTTTAAATACTTTTACCCATTGGTTCACATTAATTTCTTTCGGGTTGAATTTCGATATATCCATCTTCTTTTTTCCCCATTCAAGATTATAGAACGTATTTATTCCAAAATGAACGAATGCTGTGAACTCAAGTTTTTGCCATTCGTACTGCCGTTTGGACGGTATAATATTTGCAGCTTTTTCAATTATTTGCTCCGGAGTATCAGCAGGATTGATTAACACATAATTACCTTCCGGAGTGATTTGGCTGAATGTCGGGTATAAGGATATAGGTAAAAAGATATGGGATAAGCCAAAGGTATATATTAAATTTTGATTTTAAAATTTTCATATACAAAATCCTAATGCAATAATATTTTTTAAACAAGTCAAAGTCAAAAATCAAAAGTCAGGCTGAATTTTTAATCTTTTGACTTTTTGTTTAAATTTTGATTTTCAATGAATTGAATTTTGAATGTCCATGCATATTTGCATGGCGGATTATTTCGAATCGATTCCGGTATTTGAAATTCACAGCCCTCCCCTTTTTTTTGCCATTCAACTTTCTTGCCTGTTCCCAACAATTCAATGTTTGCATTTTTCTCAGGTGAATATTTTGTAAATTCTATTTTAGCAGGAAGAGAATTTTCATCTTTATCTGCAAGATAAATAGCGTACGTAGTTCCGTCCTTTAATTGTGTAAAGCATACCTTACCATCTTTATAGGGCATAAGCGGTCTGGAATAATAAATAGCTTCGCTGTTAACTTTCATCCAACTTCCGATTTCCATCAATCTTTCGTATGCATCGGGATCAAAATCACCTTTCGGACCCGGTCCAATATTTAAAAGAAAATTTCCGCCTTTTGCGACAATATCAACGAGCAGGTGAATTAATCTTTCGGCAGATTTATAAGAATCACCCGGAACATAAGACCAGCTGGTTGCCATAGGCATACATGTTTCCCAGGGATAGGGGAGTGTTGTATCTGGAACTGTATTTTCTGGAGTCAGATAATCCTGATAAGGTCCGGGAACTGCACGATCAACTACTATTAATCCCGGCTGTTTTGCCCGCGCATCTTTAACGATACCAGGCATATTGATATCCTGGCTTTGAATACGAAGCATGTGAAGTGTGGTGTCTTTTTTCAGCCTTTCAATTTCTACATGTGAATATTTATGCACCCACCCGCCGTCAAGCCAAAGAATATCCATTTTTCCATAATCAGACATAAGTTCATTGATCTGATTATGAGTATAATCAACAAATTTCTGCCAGCGGTCGGGGATGCATGCTGATATTGTAATTTACATTTCTGTCGGGCGTAGCAAAGTATCGCCACCAGTAATAGTTGCTGTGCCAATCTGGTTTTGAGAAATATGCACCTATCATAAATCCATCATTCCTGAAAGTATCAAAAATTTCTTTAGCTATATTTGCTCTTGGATTAATATGAAAAGGGCAATCCATAGAAGTAATTTTGTAATCAGTTTGTTTAGTATCAAACATACAGAAACCGTCATGATGTTTGGTAGTAAAGACTACATACTTCATTCCGGCTGCTTTAGCTGCGTCCGCCCATTTCTCCGGGTTAAAATCGACCGGATTAAAAGTATTTTTAAGTTCTTCATATTCTTTTTTATATTCGCAGTAATCGTCTATTTTTCTTTTGCACCACGGTTCATCTTCAGAACATAAAGACCATGATTCGACAATTCCCCACTGGGAATAAGTTCCCCAATGCATCATTAAACCGAACTTCATATCCTGCCAATGCTCCAGTTTTTTCAGAACCAATGGGTCAGTCTCTTTTACATATTCATATTTTTCCTGCGGAAATATATCTATTAGTGTGAAAGAAAAGATGAGTACGAATAGGACAATAAAAGTTTTCATACTAATTACACTTAAGTTATTATTTTATGTAATCGATTTGGAACAATTAAGAAATTTTGCGAATCTATTAGCTTATCATTTACCCATAAAGTTGACTGCCAATGGCCGAAAATGGAATACTGGTCTCAGTTCGGATAGTATTCCAAAATGTATGACTAAATCACAAATCCCGGTATCCCACTATATCCTGATGCATTAGACAGTTACTTATGTTACCTAGAAACTATTTTATAATTAATGCTATTTATCGGGGGTATTTTTTATTCAACTTTAATTTCATCAATAAACAGCCAGGCCTTTCCCCCGGCACCGGGATGCCAGGGAGGACATTTTTTAATACTAACAGCTTTAACTTTTATATATCTTGCTTTCTTATTGTTAAACTGAATAGGGAAATCTTTTAAAATGATCTGCGAATTTTTTTCTGGAACATCATTTATCAATGTTTTTTCATCAAAATAATTTTTTCCATCATTTGATAAAGACACAATGACCTTTGATGGGAGAAATATCCATGGGCCTATATTCAACATGAATCTCGGAGTTACCTTAGTTATTTCCTCATCTCTTCCAAGATCGATTATTCCGTCAAAATCTTGTCCTTCATAGCCCTGCCATAATCCGTCGCGAAAATTATCTGTACCCCGAATTCCGTCAATTAACGTATTGTCTCCCGAAGCAGGATATCTTTCGCTGTAATGATTTAAAAGAGTGATTTTTGCATTTAATGCTTTATGAAAATCGAATGATAAATTAACCTGTCTGCCGACTACCATACCGTTACTGAAAGACGCAAATTTTAGAACTTTTGTTTTATTAATTTTAACCGGCTCTTTATAAATATTTGAAATTGAATCAGGTTCATCACCATTTTCAGTATAACGAATGATCAGATCCTTTTGATCGGAATTGATATTAACAGTAAATTCATTACTATTCTTATCATAAGAAGCTGAAAAGGAAACTGTTTTAGATTCAGCTCCGTATTTAATTCCCTTAGATGTTAAATCGGTATAAGCATTCAGCACCCTTTTATGAAATTCATCGAAATTTCTTCCGTGAAGATTATTCCAGAAAACCTCTGATAGAGCAAGAATTCTCGGGAATAATTGGGTATCTACTTTTTCCTGAGGCGCATTTTCTGTCCACAAGCTGACTTCGCCACCCAAAATATATTTAGCCTCATCTGAAGAGAGGCCTTCGGGAACGGGATTAAACGAATAAACTATACGAAGACCGAGATCCTCCGGACTTATATTTAAATATGTAAATGATGCAGGAGAAGAAAGAGCAAAATGCCTTAAACCGACAGCTTCAACTACACCTTGAAAACTTTGCCATGATTCTACTATTGCGCCCGGTGCGAGTCCGCCCTGAAGGATTTCATCCCATCCAATTACTTCTTTTCCTTTTGAATAAAGATAATTTGATATACGCTTAATAAAATAGCTCCGGAGTTCATCTTCATTTTTTAGTCCTTCCGATTTTATCCTCATCTGGCAAAGGGGGCATTCTTTCCATCTCGCTTTCGGGACTTCGTCACCGCCGATATGTATATATTTTCCCGGAAAAAGATTAATAACCTCATCTAAAATATTTTCTAAAAATTTAAAAGTTGATTCTTTTCCAGCACAATAGACATCTTTAAAAACTCCCCATGTTATTGGTACTTCAAAAGGTCCACCTGTGCATGAATTCTCAGGATAAGCAGTAAGTGAGGCGCTGCAGTGACCGGGCATTTCAATTTCAGGGACAATCGTTATGTATCTGTCTTTTGCATAAGCCACAATTTCTTTTACATCTTCCTGTGTATAAAAGCCGCCGTATGTTGAACCGTCAGCTTCTTTACGCCATGCTCCAATTTGAGTAAGCTTAGGATATTTTTTTATCTCGATTCTCCATCCTTGATCATCTGTCAGATGCCAGTGTAGGATATTAAATTTATAGTATGCAAGAATGTCGATATATCTTTTAATAAAATCTTTTGACATAAAATGCCGGGCGCAGTCAAGGTTCAGTCCTCTCCATTGAAAGCGGGGGAAATCGATTATTTTGCAATTTTGAATCTTTATGTTTTCTTCATTTCCATTTTTTTCATCTATTAGCTGGAATAGAGTTTGGATTCCGTAAAACAATCCTTGTTCAGTTACTGAAATTATTTTGATTTTATTCTCATCAATTGAAAGAGAATAAGCCTCAGGTTTTGAATCAAGAAAAGTTTTATCAATTTTTAATTCTATTGAACGGCTTTCACCTTTATTTCCGGAAAATTCGATTCCGTATTTCTCTGTAAAATAATTATTGAAATAATCTTTAAGTAAATCAGATACACTGTCAGCTTCAAAAGAGATCCTCTGAGTAAAAGTAAAACTTCCTTTTAAGATCTCCGATTCCTGCGGTTTTGGAATAATCTGAACCTGCGCCTGCATAGATATTTTCATAATCATTAAAAGAATAAATATATTTAATAAAGTTAGTTTTTTCATTTTGATTCGCTCCAAATTATATCTCCTTAATTTTGACGTTCATTACTTCAAATGGAGATAGTTCTATATCACTGCTGATTTCTTTTCTTTCTTCTTCGTCTCCGTTGCTTAAAAAGTATTGAGGCTTTGTATCTTTTTTCCAAATTAAATGTGAAGAAGCCGGTTTATTCGTCGGATTAAAAATCCTAACCATTAATCCTTCTCCATATTTTGCGGGATATTGCATTGTTAT
This sequence comes from uncultured Ignavibacteriales bacterium, assembly GCA_963848195.1. Taxonomy (GTDB): domain Bacteria; phylum Bacteroidota; class Ignavibacteria; order Ignavibacteriales; family Ignavibacteriaceae; genus CAVQBP01. The sequence continues at coordinate 150,719 of CAWKCY010000014.1, forward strand.
TACTAACGAACAAGCAGAATCTAGGTTTATTAATTGATGATAATGAGCTATTGTGCCAGCATTGTAAATTACCTGAAGTGGTTGTGAGCTTTCTATTCCGAACCTGTAAGTATCAGAGAAATTAAACTGATCATGAGGTTTTAGAAAATATTTGAATGAGGCTATACCTTCCTGTGAAGCTTTAAAATTAGTATTCCATGAGTTATTCATTACCCATGAATAGATAAGAGAGGAAGAGGATGTATGTGAAAACCAATTCCTATCCGGCGAAGACATCCATGCTTCTGCATTCATCCCGCCCAATTCCAGGAGAGGCGCATCAACAGTTGCTATCGTCAAACCCCGGATTTGGTTTGATACATCTACCCAGTGCTGAACAGTAAAATAATTTTTATTTGAACCAGGCAGTTGATCCTTTTGGGGTTGAATTACTCCCCATGCAATATTAATTCTGGAAACAGGATCAGAAATGTTTAGGGGAAACGCAAATCTGATGCTTTCTTTATTAAACTCTTTCTTTTTATCTATTGTATTTTTTATTTCTATTTTTTTAAGATCATTGAAAAGTGTTATCTGCTGAAGGATATTATTACACCCCGAGGCTTGAGATTTTACAGTAACTGATTTCAACACCGGTCCATTTTCACATAAAATAACTTCCGGATTATTGCTTGAAACCGGATTTTCAGTATTCTGACCTGTATGAATAAACTGATTTAATTCATATTTAAAAGAGGAATCAACATAATTAAAATTGTCCCCGTTTCTTTTTATTGATTCTATTCCATAGTTGTTTTTGTTGAACGTAACAATAAAAAATTTATTAGATATAGTGCTATCTGGTAATGAGGAATAACTATTTTTTTTAGTTTCTCCTATAACTAATTTATATTCTTTGTATCCGAAAGGAGGGACATTTTCAGCAGTAAATACAATATCTCCATTTGCTAATTTTTGTGAGGGAATTAAAGTTCCATTTTTATCAAAGATAGAAAATCCGGAAAGCTTAAGACCCGGAATTTTAACAATATCGCTTCTTTTCCAGGATGAAGAGTTACAGACATAAAAATGATCAAAATTTGGATTTGCATGCTTTTCATAAACCAGATCATTAAGAAGTTTTTCTGCTAAACTATCAGCCATAAGAACGTAAGATTTTTTTATTTTCCATTGTTCAACAACAGATTTTAGTTCAGGATTCGAAATGCTGTTCCATGCTCCCCATGTATGTTCGGAGAACAGCAGAACATATTTCCATGCCTCATCAAATTCTTTCTGTGGAAAATTTTTATAACCAAAGATTGTATATAATGTTTCCAATTGTGTCAAAAGTTCGGCAGTGTTCCTGTTCATTGCAGTCTCTTTTGCAGTCGAACCTGCACCATCCTCCCAGTAAGGAGTAAAATCACCAGAATAAGTTGGAATCATTTCAGAGTATTTCGCTTCAAAGTCTTTAAACATTTCTTCATTTGTGGCAATTTTAAATTTGGGAGTAACATGGATATCATTCCACTTCTTAACGAATGCAGGCAGAGATGAATCAGGGAAACCGTTATCTCCTCCAATATTATATCTTAAATGGACCATATCATATGGGTAATTTTCCGAATCCAAATCATCCAGATATTTAGCTATAGGAGAAAAGTCATCACGGGTCAGACGCCAGCCGTGAAACCATGCATAACCTTTCCCCGCAACCCAGACAAGAATTTTTTCTTTCCCGCTCGGGGATTTCCAGTAAAAGGGTTTATCTCCCCATTCCTTTAAAGTATATCCAATCCTATCAAAAGAATTTGGCCCTACGGAAAAATATTTTATTCCGTTATCGGCGAAAGCCTGCACAATTCCCCATGTGTACCCCGGAATATCTGAGATCATTGCCTCTTCTATTTTTACCCCGGTTTTCTTTTCAAGTTCATTTGAATATTCAACCATCATATACAATTCTTCAGGGCGCGGAAGGGCAGTCATTAGATTTGCATAATCAGCATCGAGTCCGATCCATCCTTTTCTGACTGCATTATAAAACCTTTCCCTTTTTTCAGGAAAATTTTCGAGATAGCTTTTTACAGCCCACATAGCTTCGACATTCCATTTGAACATTGCATCCTTTCCGTACTTGATAGATCTTTGCGAATATTCGATTGCACTGTCATAATTATTCCAGTGTTTTTTTTCTATCATTGGCTGTAGATCGGTATAACCGATATCGACATGAGCATGAGGTATTAAATAAAATGTAATCATGCGCGCCGGTTTAATTAATGTAGAATATATTCTCGTTTTCCCATCAATTGATATACTGATTTCGACTTTTTGAGGTTTATCAGGAGCCCGGAAATTTAAATAAAAATCATTCATCCCCAGCTTTAAATCAGAAGATACTGCTTTTTCACCTTCAGCTAAAATTTCTACAGGTTTGGGAGAATCAAAATGATCTATTGAGACTTTTATGCGTTGAAGAAGAGCTCCGGACGGACTTTTTGAAACTACTTTTTCCGGGGAGATCCTTATTTTAGGTATCAGCGGATACTGCATTGTCATATACCAGTCTTTACTATTAGTAGCATCTCCTTTTATTTTTATCCTCACAGATTTTTTTATATTTAATAATTCTATAGGAATTTTTAATATGAAATAACCGAAAAAATCATCAACCGCATCAACTTTAATAAACTTAAAATGAAGTGAGGAACTATTCTGCGAATTAAGCTGCCAGTCTTTTTTTTCATCTTTTGGAGAAGTTGAAAATTCGAACTGCTTCATATCATTTATATAAAGACTGAATTTGTGAGGCGCTGTGGATGTAGCTACGGAATAACCTCCAATCCATGCAAAAGTAACAAATTTATCATTATAGCCTAAAGGGATCTTGTCTGTTTCCCATTCTATATATCCTTTATCATTAAGGCATCGGATAAGCAGAGCAAGATTTGCATCAGGATGGCATGAATGATAATCAAGATTTTCACCAGCAATTCTCTTTTCAAAGCCATTTACCCAATTACTTTGAGGTTTAATTTGACAGAAAGATATAAAGAATAAAAATGCTATAAGAAGCACGATTGTTTTATTCATTCTATTTCCCTTAAAGTATGATATAAATATTTTGGAAAAAATGTTCAATCAAAATGGGAGAATTAATATAAATGAAGGGTATAAGTGACAGATTATTAACATTTTTCACATACTAAACATTTATACCCCTAAAAATATTTTCCTTTATATTGTAACTCAATCAGATATTGCTGCTGAAAAACAGGTCTAAATTTTTTAATAAAATAATCATCTGAAGATAATAGTATTACTTTACAAAAAATAGTAAAAATTTTATTTGTTTTGAAAAAATTATTTATATTTAAGTGTTTTGATCGTTGGTTTATTTTATTGAAATAAAAACACTAAATAACTATACCCCAATTGGATAAAATATCAAAGAATTATTCCGAAATGCTTTTTATCTAGAATAAAATTTTGTGGAAGGAAAACCGAGATGGTTAAGTTTAAATTAATTCGCGTTATTTCCTTAATTCTGTTTTTATCAATTGATAGTTTCGGGCAATCATCTGATGGTACAATACTGAAAGACGGACTGATATTAAATTTAGGCCGACCTTCTTTTAACAATGTTATATCTCCGGATCCGGTTGTTGCTTCAATGACTGCAGGTGGGTGGAAAACTCCAATTGAAAAAGATGAATTAAAGTGGGCTGATACTACAGTTGGGATATGGGAAAAAATAGCTCCCGAATCATCAGGGTGGTTTAAAGACCTTACATTAAGAAATTCATACATCTATTTTAATTATCATTCAGATAAGGAAGATTTTGCAATTCTGGAACAAAACGGCAACAGCATGGTCTTCATAAACGGTGTTGAACACTCGGGAAATCCTTACGGATACACAGATACTTACGGTCTTTGGGAACCGAAATTCAATTATTCCTTAATTCCGGTTAAATTAAAAAAAGGGGATAATAATTTTTTATTCAAGTGCAGACGTGGTTACTTTAAAGCCATAATCCATACGGGAAAAGAGGGATTGATGTTTAATGACCGAGATTTAACAATACCAGATCTCGTGGTAAATAAATCTTCTGACACCTATGGCGCTATACCGATTATAAACGTTACTGATAATTTCTATAATAACATAGTAATTAAAACCTGGATTTCAGGATCAGAACCTGTATATGAACCAGTAACTGTTCTGAATCCCGTCTCTATTTTTAAAACTCCTTTTAGGATCAAAATACCTGCACAAACCGATACAGGCAAAATAAATTTAAACATTGCTCTAATAAATAAGGGAAAAAAAAATGAAAAAGTCCTGGTTTCATCCTCAATTGAATTGAGAACAGTTTTTGAAAGTGACAACAGGAGGGAAACCTATATTAGTGATCTGGACGGAAGTGTACAGTATTATGCTGTTAACCCACCGATTGGTCTTAAAGGTAAACCTGCTCTCTTCCTTAGTCTGCATGGTGCAGGAGTAATTGCATTAAATCAGGCAAATGCCTACTATCATAAAAACTGGGGTTATATTGTATGTCCAACTAACAGACGTCCTTATGGCTATGACTGGGAAAACTGGGGAAGAATAAATGCCATTGAAGTACTTAATATTGCTAAAAAAGAATTTGATATTGATCCCAGCCGGATATATTTAACCGGACATTCTATGGGGGGGCACGGAACGTGGCATGTGGGAGTAAATTATGCCGACCAGTTCGGGGCTATAGGTCCAAGCGCGGGATGGATAAGTTTCTGGTCTTATAGAATAAATCATCTATCCGATTCCTCACAGGTTGAAAGAATGCTGGTTAGTTCGACCAAACCAAGCGATACTTATGCCTTTACCACAAATTTAAAACCTGATGGTGTATATATAATTCAAGGTTCTGCCGATGATAATGTACCTCCCGATCAGGCTGAATCGATTGTTAAAAACCTATCGAAATTTCATAAAGATTTTATCTATTATGTTCAGCAGGGGGCTGGACACTGGTGGGATGTTTCGGATGAGCCCGGAGCCGATTGTGTGGACTGGCCTCCATTGTTCGATTTTTTCGCCCATCATGCAGTTGCAGAAAAAAATAAAGTGTTGAATATCGATTTTATCACTAGCAATCCCGCCGTGTCTTCAAAGAATTACTGGGTAGAGGTAATTAACCAGGTCGAGCAGCAGAAGATGAGTAGTATCAAAATGCAGCTTGAACCCGGGCTTAGGAAATTTGCAGGGACTACTTCTAATATTGAAATGATTTTAATTGATGCATCAATGCTCACGCCCGGAAAACCTGTAACTATAATACTTGATAATCAAATCCTTTCAGATGTTCAGGTTCCCGAAGATTCGAAAATATACCTGGCAAAAAATAATGATAAATGGGAATTGGCAAAGAGGCCGGACCCAGAAAATAAAACTCCTGATCGATGCGGCAATTTCAGAGAAGCATTTAACCTTGATGTCCTTTTTGTTTACGGGACGCATGGTAATAAACAAGAGAACAAATGGGCTTTCGATAAAGCCAGATTTGATGCAGAAAAAATCTGGTATCAGGGGAACGGCGGTATACTGGTTATTATGGATGATAATTTTGATCCTATAAAATATAAAGATAGAAGCGTTATCCTATTCGGAAATTCGGTGACAAACTCAGCATGGAAAAAACTTCTTAAGAATTCTCCCGTGCAGGTTAATAACAATGAAATTAAAGTAGGGACTAAAGAATATAAAGGAAACGATCTTGCATGTTTAATGATACGGCCTAGACCGGACAGCAAAGTGGCAAATGTAGGGAGTATTTCCGGGACTGGAATTAAAGGGATGGAACTTGTAAATATTGTACAGTATTTTGATCAATATATGAATCTGCCTGATGTGGTTATTTATAACTCAGATATATTAAAGTCTGATGATCAGGGGATACAGTTTACAGGCTATTTTGGAAATGACTGGAGTTTGAAATCCGGTGACTTTGTTAGTAAATAGTTCTTTTACAGATCTTGGATTCCATGAATAAAAAAGAGTATGAAATATTAAAATCTTAAGCACATGAAATTGTTGCAAATATTTTTTGTTTTGATATTGTTTTCGTGCATTAATCTTTTTGCTCAAAATGAATATACTAATTATGTAAACCTTTTTATTGGAACTGGAGGGCACGGCCATACTTTTCCCGGTGTTTCTCTTCCGCATGGTTTGGTGCAGTTAAGCCCTGATACGGATATAGAAGGATGGGACTGGTGTTCCGGGTATTATTATTCGGACAGCACTATGATGGGATTCAGCCATACTCATCTCAACGGTACGGGTATAGGAGATTACGGAGATATCCTATTCATGCCTACCACCGGCACTTTGAAAATCAATCCGGGTCCAAAAGATGACCCCGATGCTGGTTACCGCTCAAGGTTCAGCCATAAAAACGAAATTGCAAGGCCAGGATATTATTCCGTTTATCTTAAAGATTATAATATAAAAGCAGAATTGACAGCAACTGTAAGAGCAGGATTTCATAAATATACATTCCCCCAAACTAAAGAAGCAAACGTTATTATTGATCTTATCCATGGGATTCAGGATAAGGCCACCGAATCGGAAATCAAAATTTTCAATAATAAAACTGTTGAAGGATACAGACGTTCAACAGGATGGGCCAAAGATGAATGCGTCTATTTCTATGCGGAAGTTTCTAAGCCATTTAAGGAATACGGGATAATAGAGAACGGCAAAATATATAAAGATAAATCTTATGCTAAGGGGGAGTATCTTCAGGCCTATATTAGGTTCAATACTTCCAGGGATGAATCAGTTCTAATTAAAGTCGGTATTTCCTTTGTAGATATTGATGGGGCCAGAAAAAATGTTCAAAAGGAAATTCCCGGATGGGATTTTGACAAAATTGAAAATGCATCAAATGAGGATTGGAATAAAGCATTATCATCAGTTTCAATCGAATCAAAAAACAATGATGAAAAAACTACTTTTTATACTGCATTATATCATTCCCTGTTAACTCCGAATATTTTTTCGGATGTTGACGGGAACTTTACTGGAATGGATCGGAAGATACATACAGTAAAAAGTAATCATGAGATGTATACTGTCTTTTCTTTGTGGGATACTTTTAGAGCGGAACACCCGTTATTTACTCTTATAGAACCTGAATGTGATCTTGATATGGTAAGAACCTTAATTACTAAATATGAAAACGGAGGTTTACTTCCTGTATGGGAGCTTGCTTCAAATGAAACTAATACTATGATCGGATATCATTCAATCCCAGTAATAACAGATGCTTACTTTAAGGGTATCAGGGACTTTGATGTTGAAGAAGCATATGAAGCAATGAGGAAAAGTGCAATACAGAACAGCTACGGATTAAAATATTATATGGAAATGGGATATATTCCATCAGATCTTGAAAGTGAAAGTGTTTCGAAGACGCTTGAATATGCATATGATGATTGGTGTATCGCACAAATGGCAAAAGCTCTTAAAAAAGAAAAGGACTATGAATATTTCATTAACAGGTCTAAATTTTTTACTAATGTTTTCGATCCTTCATCTTCTTTAATGAGAGCCAAGAAAAATGGTAAATGGTTCACTCCTTTTGATCCCTATTCGGTCAGCGGCAATTATACTGAAGCAAATGCATGGCAATATAGCTTTTTTGTCCCTCAGGATATTAATGGACTTATAAAACTGGTAGGGGGGAATGAGAAATTTATATCCAAATTAGACGAACTGTTTAATACCAGTCCGAAGTTAACCGGAAGATCCCAATCGGATATAACCGGAATGATCGGACAATATGCTCAGGGGAATGAGCCAAGTCATCATATGGCTTATCTTTATAATTATGTGGGAGAGCCCCGGAAAACGCAGGATATTGTTCATAGGATAGTGACAAATCTTTATACGAATAAGCCAGAAGGACTTTGCGGAAATGATGACTGCGGCCAGATGTCTGCCTGGTACATTTTCAGCACACTTGGTTTTTATCCTGTTTGCCCGGGCGACAACCAATATATTATCGGCACACCTCTTTTTGATAAAACGGTAATATCAGCTAGGGATGGAAAATCCTTTACAATAATTGCAAACAATCTTTCTGATAAAAATTACTATATACAGTCGGTTACTTTAAATGGTAAAGATTATCCATATTCTTATATAACAAATTCTGATGTTATAAGAGGAGGGATACTGGTTTTTGAAATGGGCCGTGAGCCCGGGAACTGGGGGAAAGAGTTAAATTCAAGGCCCAAATCATTTATTGATTGGCCCTTTGTTGCAGTTCCATATCTTACTTCAGGAGAAAGAGTTTTCAAAGATTCGGTTAAAGTCGGGATCTCTTCAATCGAAGATTCAGTAAAAATATTTTTTACTACTGATAGTACTGATCCGAAAATAAGTAAAAACATTTACTCATCCCCGATTACAATAACAAAAACTTCCGAACTTAGGGCAGTTTGCTTGCGAAATGGAATATATAGTAAAGTAATAACATCTTCATTTAATAAGATACCTGAAGGAATGAGTATTGAGCTAAAGACCGAATACAGCCCGTCTTATTCAGGCGGTGGTCCTATGGGTTTAATTGACGGTATTAAAGGAACCGACAACTTTCATACTGATGCCTGGCAGGGATATGAAGGAAAAGATCTGGATGCTGTTATTGATCTTGGGAAAGTGAAAATAATATCCTCTATTACCACTTCTTTTCTGCAGAGTACCGGTTCATGGATCTTCTATCCAAAGGAAATAGATTATTATATTTCGCAGGATGGAATTAACTTTACAAAAATTTATGAGATTGAAAATAGAGACGACAAAGAGAATAGCAGTCCGGGAGTTAAAGATTTCGAGAAAAAACTGGACAGAATTACTGCCCGCTATGTTAGAGTGTTAGCAAGAAATATCGGAGTTTGTCCAAAATGGCACATTGCAGCCGGAGGAAAAGCATGGCTTTTCGCGGATGAAATTTCTATTAAATAATTCTGTTGTAGTTTATAAAAATTTTTTATTAATTAGGTCGCTTTAAATTAGGGAAATCTTTTGCACAATGCATAGAAAAAAATTACTCTCTTTTCGTTCAAGTATAGTTAAAGATATTAACGAGCAAGTTGTATTAAAACTAATTCAGGAACACAAAATTATTTCAAGTACTGAACTGGTTAATATAACCGGAATGCGGCCATCAACTGTTTTTAACATCCTTAAAGAATTATCATCTAAATCATTTGTTTCATTTTACGGCAAAGGGGAATCGACTAAAAAAGGAGGGAAGAAACCATATGTCTGGACTCTTAATAAAGATGCTGCTTATTCCATCGGGCTTGATATTGAAGTTGGAGAGATAAGTGCGGTTATCCTTGATCTTAACGGCAGGATAATTGCGAAAAAGCATATTAAATTTGAAACAAGTTCCCATGCTGATGAGCTTGCAAAAAATATAATTAAAATAATAAAGGAAATAATTGCATCAGCTAATATTGAAGAAAATAAAGTTCTCGGAACAGGTATAGCAATTGCTGGCATTGTTGATTGTGGAAAGGGATGCTTGGCGATATCAAGTGTACTTCCCGAAATGAACGTCCCCCTTCTTAAAAAATTAAATTCTCTCCCATTTCCTGTATTACTAGAAAATAATGCCAATGCTGCTGCTTTAGGCTTGAAATGGAATGAAAATAATAATAAGTCAAAAGGAAATTATCTTACCGTACTTGTTGAAATTGATAAAAACGTCAGCGGTCTGGGGATTGGAATAGTTATAAATAATGAGCTATACCGGGGAGCAACATACTGCGCCGGCGAGTTATATCCGCATCTTCCGACTTTAACGGAAATATTAACTACTATAAGGACGCGGTTTACCGAAAGTGAAATTTTGAAAGATTACATCTCCTCCCTTGAATCCATTGATATAAATTTTCTCTTAGAGGCTGCAAAGAGGGGGGATAAAATAGCTAGATCGGTTTTTTCTATCATCGGAAACTTTGTTGGTCAGACAATTGCTCCTGCAGTCGGGTTACTGAACCCGGATACGCTAATAATAACAGGAGTGATATCTGAAATGGAAGATCTGTTGATTGAATCTATTAAAAAAGAGATAGAGATGAGGGTCATTTCCATGATTAGTGATTCTTTTAAATATTATAGCCGATAAGTATCATCTATATTCTGTTGCTGTAGGAGCGGCATCATTAATTCTTGAAGATTTCTTTAAGCTCCCCATAAATCGGTAATCATTTTAATTAAAAAAAACTTATAGAGATCTTAAACAAATAGACGATTTTCTTAACTAAATAACTGATATCTTTTGGCAACTAATTTTATCAATTTTAAAATTTGAACCTAATGTTAAGATATTCTAAAAATCCGATTATTACACGAACCGATATCCCAAATATTCTTCCTTATATGGTTGATGTTTCTTCCGTCTTCAATCCGGGAGCAATTAAATTTAATAACAAATATATTCTTCTGCTCCGTGTTCAAAACAGGGGAAGAGAATCTTTCATTGTTAAAGCTGAAAGCAGCAACGGAATCGATTTTGAAGTTGATAATAAAATCGTTGACTTCAAGGGAATCGAAAAATTAAAAAAGAAAATCTATCATATTTACGACGCACGCCTAACTAGATTAGAGAATTCACATTACATCATGTTTGCAATGGATATGGATGATGGGTGCAGCCTGGGATTAGCAAAAACTAACGACTTCAGCGAATATGAATTTCTCGGAATTGTTTCTGAAGGGGATGTCAGAAACGGAGTGCTTTTCCCTGAAAAAATTAATGGGAAATATTTGAGATTTGACCGACCTAATAAAGTTCAATTGACGAGAGGGCCATTTTCCGGTAATACCATATTTTTATCCGAATCCGAGGACCTATTGATCTGGAATCATGTCAAACCTATTATGTCAGGCCGTTTCCATTACTGGGATGAAAATATAGGTTCAGGTCCTCCACCCGTTAAAACAACTGAAGGCTGGCTTCATATATATCATGGTGTTGCAACACATTTTGCAAGTTCCAATATTTATCAGGCGGGAGTTTCTCTGCATGATTTAATGGACCCTTCCAAAATATTGAGTAGATGTAAATATAATATCCTAGAACCGCGTGAAATATATGAATTGACCGGTCAGGTTCCAAACGTTATTTTCCCTAGCGGAATGATAGTAGAAGACTATGATGATGATGGATTTGCTACTCGGGAAAGTAAAGTCTTTATTTATTACGGTGCAGCGGATACAGTTGTAGGTTTAGCGACATCCACTATTAAAGAATTAATCGAAGCAGCCAAACAATAATAAAGCAATTTAATGAAGATAAAATGTTGAATGACAATTTTATGAAAACTGAATAACTGTTTAGTAGTTTAACAATTTGAGATATAGCACCTAAATAACGAAAAACATATGCTGAAATATTTAATCTTAGTAATTATAATAAATACAATATGTATGTCACAGACCCTTCAAATACCGAAGATAAAGTTTTCTCCAAAAAAATACATTTGTTACAAAACAGATATACCTCTAAAGATAGACGGAAAACTTGACGAATCATCATGGGATAAAGCGGAATGGACCGATGATTTTGTCGATATTGAAGGTCCATCTAAACCTATTCCCAGATTCCGTACTAGAGCAAAAATATTGTGGGATGATAATTATCTTTATATCGCAGCTGAAATTGAAGAACCGGATATCTGGGGAACTATCAAAGAACGGGATGCGGTAATTTTTCACGATAATGATTTCGAGGTATTTATTGATCCGGACGGAGATACCCACCGTTACAGCGAATTTGAAATGAATGCACTCAATACCGTCTGGGACCTACTTCTCATTAAACCTTATAGAGACATTGATAAAGCAGCAGTCAATGGCTGGGACATACACGGCCTGGAAACAGCTGTTTCAATTGACGGAATAATCAACCATCCAGGAGCCAAAAATAAAAAGTGGACAGTCGAACTTGCATTTCCGTTTAAAGCTTTTAATGAAATTGCCAAAATAAATATTCCTCCTGTCGACGGAGATCAATGGAGAATAGATTTCTCAAGGGTTGAGTGGAAAACCGAAGTGGTAAACAAGTTTTATAAAAAGATTATCAATCCTGAAACAAATAGACCATATCCGGAAGATAACTGGGTCTGGTCTCCACAGGGTGTGGTAGACATGCATTATCCTGAGATGTGGGGATATCTCCAGTTCTCAAAAGAAACAGTGGGAACAAAAAAGGTTTCTTTCATTAAGAAAAATGAAGAGGGTGCAAAATGGTATTTAAGATTAATCTATTATAAAGAAAGAAATTATTTTGTGTGAACAGAAAGTTTACTGATAATCTGAAGGAACTTGGAATGAATCCGGCGGATGTTGAGGGGTATGAGGAAATTCCCGTTATTAAATATACTTCAGATCTGTTTGAGGCGTCGATTACTTCGAAAGACGGTAGAAAAGAAAGTTCATATAAGGAATGACGGTTTAACCTGGATAACTGAAAAGACAAATAATTAAAATGATGTTTTTAAAACAAAATTTTTATCTCTGATTTATATTTTCAATTACGTTATAATCGCGCAGAACATAATCCCTTATCAAAATTCTAATTTACCAATTGATGATTTCAGAAGGCATATAATTAACTATGAAATGAAATATTGCAATGTCGAAATAATTAACAAAGTTAGGCGGTTTATTCTATAATAAAACATATTTAAGCCAAAACACCTAGCATTTCCTAAAAAATCTTAGGTATTGCTTTTTATTTTTTATAAGTTTAGTTTAATAAAGAATAAACCTACATTATTTGGCTATCAATACGATGAAACTAAAAATTACTTTTTAACTAAAGTGAGAAAAATTTATGATAAAAAGACTTACAATTTTTTTCGGAAAATATTTTTTATTTCTATTTCTTTTAAATACTTCAGTAGTTGTTGCTCAAACCGGTAACATCAAAGGAGTAATTAAAGATGCACAAACACAAGAACCACTTCCTTACTCAAACGTAATAATTGTTAATAGAGGTGTGGGTTCTGCTGCAGATAAAGATGGGAATTATATAATTAAAAATATTCCTGTAGGAAGCTACACCCTACGTGCGACTTATGTTGGATATAAGCAAAAAGAAGTAACAGTTGATATAAAAGTGGGAGAACTATTGAATACAATTTAACCTTTGAAGCCAGAAACTATAGAAGGGCAGACTGTTACTGTTACAGCACAGGCAGAAGGACAGTATCAAGCTATCAACGAACAACTCAACTCATCATCCATTAAGAATGTAGTTTCTGCCGCAAGAATTCAGGAGCTACCTGATGCAAATGCTGCTGAATCAGTGGGAAGGCTTCCAGGTGTTTCACTTATTAGAGAAGGCGGAGAGGGTTCGAAGGTTGTGATTCGCGGTTTATCTCCCCAGTATAATCAAATTACAATTGACGGTATAGAAATGGCAAGTGATGTTGCATCAAGTAATAATGTTGTTTCAACAGACGAACCATGCAATGATACGTGCTATTTTGGGGGATAGAGGAGTTGACCTAAGTATGATTTCCTCCAATATGCTAGGAGGGATTGAAGTAATCAAAGCTATTACTCCTGATATGGATGCTGCTGTACTAGGAGGTGTTGTAAATTTTGATTTACGAAAAGCAGAATTAAAAGAATCGGGGAGACAAGTAATTTTATACCAAAATTCATTCCTTTCACAAGGAGGATATAATGCATTAAAAGAATACCAGCAATGATTATAAATTAGTGGCTCTTTAGAAAAACGATTTTTTGATAACAGTTTCGGAGTTTTTTTTCAGGCATCTACTGAAAAACGCAACCTAAGTGATAATGAACTTGGTGCTACTTACACATTAAATGATAAAACTCACGGAGATGCTGGAATTCCCGATTTAACCAACTTAAACCTTAATGATGTTTACAGAATAAGAAAACGTTATGGTGGTACTTTGGTTTTGGATTATCATCATAGTACAGGTCGATATAGGACTTATGAATTTTATTAGCTCTAGACAAACAACTGTGATAACCGAGGTGAAACCTCAAGTGCATCTGCCAATAAAATTCATTATAATATAACTGGAAAAGAACAAAATTAATGTCATGAGTAACCTATTAAGCATAAAAGAGGATATACCAATTTTTCACGTTGATTTGAAATTATCGAATAGCTATACTGAAATCAAGAAATCCCAGGATTTATTCTTCAATTTTTACAAGGATAATGCCGGATTTAGCCAAAAAGGAAATTTATCAAAAGTATACCCGACAGTTTTAGCTGCGGATATAGTACCGAATGCTGCAAATGCATCACTGGATCAAATTCAAACTTATTCAACCTATTCAAAAGAGAATTCATCAATGTTTCGATTGATTTAAAAACAAATGTTACTTTGTCGGATTTGTTAAGTAGCGGAATTAAATTCGGCGGAATGTATCAATATCAATCCCGTTATTATGATTATAACCAGAGCAGCGGTTCTCAGTTATATTCAGGAGGTGCATGTTATTAGTGCATTTACTACTGCATATCCCAATTTGGTCTTGAATGGCGGCCGGTTGAGTTTTGAAAATTTCAATAACGATAGTTACGGCTACGGTGATTTTCTGCGATGTCAATATTCGCTATCCTTATCGAATTGATATTAATTTAATGAGGAAGCTTTTACCTCTAGCCAGAGTAACTTCAACTTTAGAAGGATATCAAGTTAATAAATTACAATCTACTATTAAATGATTACTCAGGTAACGAGAAAAAGAGTGCTCTTTATGCAATGTTGACATTTAAAATTGGTGATCAAGTTTACAATCCTTCCCGGTGCCCGTTATCAGAATCTTACTTCCTCTTACACTGCATTAAGAGCAGAATCAGCACCAGGTACATCAAGGTTATATAGGCAGAGATTCAACTATCACAAAATCTCACGGCTTTTTATTGCCGATGGTACATGTAAGATATAAACCTAATGATTGGTTTCAGGCTCATTTTGCATACACAAATACTTTAAATTACCCTGATTACAGTGCAATAACTCCAAGATATTATATCGGACTAGGTTTATCTATTACAATAATGATGATTTAAAACCAACTACTTCAGAAAATTATGACTCATTGTATCAGTATTTACAAATGATATAGGATTTTTTTCAATCGATGGTTTTATAAAACGGATAAAGGATTTAATATTTCCAAGCAGATATGTGACAAATTTAAGTATATACCCTGAACTTCCTCAAAAGCACTCAGCTTTATGAATTCACTACTTATATAAATAGTCCACTTCCAGTTGATCTAAAAGGGATTGAAACTGATTGGCAGACAAATTTATGGTATTTGCCTTTGCCTTTTTCAGGTCTTGTTTTTACTGTAAACTATTCACACATATATTCTCAAGCTGATTATCCTAAGACGCGGTATACTTGTAACTTATAATGAACTTGGCAATGCAACCAAAGAATTGTTGATACATTTTATAATCCCGTTTGTTAAACCAGCCGAATGATATATTAAATTTGGCATTGGATATGATTATAGAGGTTTCTCTGCACGGGTCTCTATGCTTTACCAGGATAACGTGTTTAAGAAGCCTGATTATTGGTTGCAGCAAAGAGTTATATACACCAAGTTCACACGCTGGGATATTTCCGTGAAACAAGAACTTCCATGGTATGGAATCCAATTATTCCTTAATATGAATAATATTACCGGAGAAAACGATAATACTGTAAATCAAAAAACAGGTTTCCCGGCATCCGAGCAACATTATGGTATGTCCGGAGATTTAGGATTTCGTGTAAAAATATAAATGTTAAAAAATTTAAAAAAAATAAATGTTCACTTTTTAAACTCAAGGAGGTGATAAGAGAGATTTAAATTAGTTTATAATAAAAATCTATTTTAGATTTGTGGCTTCTAGTTAGATAACTTTATTATTTATTAAAAAAGGAGAATCAATGAAAAAATTGCTATTTTTTATAGCTTTATTTATAGTAGCATTGCTATACCATCTACGTTATTTGCAGACACAGTTGATGTTGCGGCTTTTCCTCCAGGTAATGTCAATGATGTAATAAATGGAGATACACTAGCAGGTGGGGTAAGAGCACACCCTGATAGTGTTTACAGATTGAAACGTGGTACTGTTTATCAAGTTACTGAAGCCTGAAGATGGATCACTTAATATTGTTGCTACAAATGGAACAGACAGACCACCTGTTTTTGCACCTTTCATTCTGACAGACAATTCTTCTATAGGTAATTTCTTTGATTTTATTGGTAAAGGAGCAATGTTAAAATAAATAATATATATATATTTCAATTCGTTCGGATGGCAGTCAATTAGGATGGAGCGATGGAATAATATTAGTGGAGATAGTGCGGTATTGAATTGAGAGGTGTTATTTTCGATGCTTTTACTCATCGATCCATTCAGTTAAATAGCCAGTGGAATAAAATTGATGTAGAAGATTGTGTATTTAGAAATGATATGCATTCCTCTTCATATTTTGGGGGTGGCGGATTTATATCCGGTACTCCGGTTCATATTGATACGTTAAAATTCATTAACAATACATTCTTCTGTAATAACTCATATGTATGGTTGTTCGCGGTTATTGTAAATATTCCTTGTTAGACCATAATACATTTGTTTATGGTACTGTAAATCCTTTATTAATGAGACGGGTATAATATTCATATAAAAAATAATTTATTTTATGCTGAACATGCCTATGGCGGATATCCAGATGATGTAATAAACGGTACGTTTTCAATTTTGGATACAGCATCAAGCAGTATTATTAGAATAAGGTCACATGATTCTGTAAGCTATTGGTAAAAGCTTTGGCGATTTCATAATTCCAGGTCCTGAATCTTATGTAGATGATGCACACGGGGTTACCACGGCGATGGTAGATCCGCAAACAGAGCAATTGATGTCCAGAATAACTATTTCTTCTTGCCCAAAAAATTACGATTTCTACAAATCATACAATGATACTGTTCAAACAGACACTGTTACTGTACCGGAAAAAGGAAACCTAATGAAGTACCAATTGTTTTAAAAGAAGACTCTAATACAGCAAGATGGATGAATAACTATGCAAATATGATGGAAACTTTAATAGCTGTTAAGCCTATAATAAATGATAATAGTTATGACTGATGATCCAGGATTTAATTCTGATATAGATGGTCATCTGGATAGATTAATTATTTATGTACATAAGATTGCGTTACATACTGCGGATAGTGTATGGTTCTATAATCCAAACAATGGATCATTATATCCCCCAACATGGCCTTTACCTGAAAATTTATCATATACTAATACTTCCATGCAGGCTGCAGGTACAGATGGTTTCGCTCTCGGTGATCTGAACTGGTTTCCGGATCAGAAGGCTCAGTGGCTGTTGACAGATGTAAAAGATACAAAAACAGCTCCGACAAGTTTCCATTTAAGTCAAAATTATCCGAATCCCTTTAACCCAACTACCATAATAACCTTCAGTTTGGAAAGATCAGGATTTGCATCTCTTACTGTATATAATATCCTAGGACAGAAAGTTGCAACTTTACTCTCCGGGAATTTATCTGCAGGAGTACATGATGTTAACTTTAATGCAGCTAATTTAAGTACTGGGGTGTATATCTATAGATTAGAGTCCAATAATAATACAGCGATCAAAAAGATGATGCTCTTGAAATAGTGATTCTTTGCCTCCTATCCGGGATTGCCAAAATTTGGGCAGTCCCGGTATCTTCTTATATGTAATATTTTGAATCTCCCTTAATCTACCTGCCAAAGTAAATAATTATAAAACTTTATTATTTTTAGTATTAAGAGAATGAAGCAAGCGCCATTTATAGTATTGTTAAGAACTTTAAAGTTATTATTTTAGGAAAACAATTAGAAATTTAAAGGTGATTATTGAAGATATCAAAAGAAGTAAAGAAACAAATTTTGAATGATAAAGATCATCTTTCAATTAATGAAATCTCTAAAAAATACAAACTTCCACGTTCCGACGTAAGGAATATTATTAAATCTTCTGAGAAAAAAGTCCCAAAATGGTTTTATCTTATATTAATTTTAACGCCTATTACATTTCTGATAGTACTAGAAATAATTCTAAAAATTTTTAATTATGGCTATAATTATCGGCAGTGGGTTGATGCGGGGGATGGGAAATATATAATAAACCCGGAAATAGGGAAAAAATATTTTACGGATGTAGACTTCAATCCTAAAACAACTGAAGATGTATTTGATCAAAGGAAAAAAACAAATGCATTCAGAGTTTTTGTTTTAGGCGGCAGCAGCGCAGTTGGTTTTCCATATATGCCGATGGGTTCATTTTCACGCTACATAAGAAAGAGGTTGGAAGTAGCTTACCCGGAAGTACCAATTGAGGTTGTAAATATTAGTATGACCGGAGTAAATTCATATACTATATTGGACCTTATGCCAGGTGTTCTAGAACAAAAACCTGATTTGATTTTGATCTATGCCGGGCATAATGAATTCTACGGAGCTCTTGGTATTGGATCAGCAGAGTCATTCGGTTCCTCACGTACTTTAATTAATTTAATGTTGTATCTGGATAATTTTAAAATAACACAATTAGTCCGCAATTCGGTTAATTGGGTTTCTTCATTATTTTTTTCCGGGGAAAATAAAAAACCTTCAGGTACTCTGATGTCAAGGATGGCAAAAGATAAGTCAATACCTTTAAATTCCAGGAAATTCAACCAAGGACTTAATCAGTTCAGGGAAAATCTAAATGATATCTTGAGCTTAACTAAAGATAAAGGTGTTCCTGTTATATTGGGAAATTTAGTAAGCAATTTAAAAGACCAAAGTCCCTTTATATCTGTAAATACCCCTGGTTATAAAACCGCAGATCAAATGTATAAAGATTCTCAGGCTGAATTGAAAAATGGTAACATTAAAAAAGCTGATTCTCTTTTCAGACTGGCAAAAGATCTTGATGCACTTAGATTCAGGGCGCCTGAAGAGATGAATAAAATTATTGATGAGCTGGGCAAAAAGTTTAATTCAGAGACCATTCCGATCGATTCATTATTTGACTCGGTAAGCCCGGAAGGGATAGTAGGCAATAACCTGATTGTCGACCATCTTCATCCGAATGTCAAAGGATACGAACTTATGGGGAAAGCATTTTACCAGGCTATGAACAAACGAAATTATCTCCCGGGAAATGAAAATCCTGCTGTTCCTTTCAGTGAGCAGGACAGCATTACATGTGCAGATTTTATGTTCACAAGGCTAGATTCTGTTATAGGTAATGATAATATTATTTTATTAAAAAATGATTGGCCTTACATAAAGAATCCCGGTATTGTTTCAGCTGAAAAATTACTACGACCTTTGGATTTTATTGATTCAATTGCTCTGCGATATATAGAGAAAAAAATATCGTGGGTTGATGCACACCTTGATGCGGCAACTATTTACCTTAGAAAAGACGACATAAAAAATTATTTAAAGCATATGAACGTTTTAATATATCAATATCCCAATTTAAAGAATTTTAATAGTGCACTTAAATATTTCTATGAAAGGCATAAAATAAATCCTATCGACTACACTACAAAAAGACTTGGTATAATTGAATTGTATATGGGTAATTATGATGAAGCTGTTAAATATTTAAATGAAGTTTATAAATCAAATTCAGAAGATGCACTTGTTTTATTTTACCTTGCAAAAGCTTATTTGAAACAGAAAAATTATAATTTAGCTTTAAATGTTGTAAACAAATGTATAGAATTAAAACCGGAAGGTTTTGATGCAAAAGGTTTAAAGCAGCAGATATTACTTTACATAAAATAAAGATCTTTCAAATTGTTCTTATTTTTTGCCTCTTTAAGTATATCCGGAAATTTATCATTGTTTTAGGTCGAAGTTAAATTTGTTACTATCGAAATCATAAGAAAATAAAAGTGTATATGCCCTATAAGCAGTTGTATTTAGAAACTTTATGTAATCACCTGCATCATGCCAAACCTCCGTTATATCTTTCTTTTCCTTCAATTCTTTTCCATTCAGAATCAGGTTAGTTGCATCATAATAATGACAGAAATCGTGAAGCAGAGGTGGATTAAAGCCGCATCTCTGGATTAAAAATGTTAATAAAGATCTATTACACTATTATATAAATTATTACCGATTGAAAATTTAAATGATTTAAGAATCTATTACACTATTATATAAATTATTACCGATTGAAAATTTAAATGATTTCTCATCCTCGATTTTTATGTAAAATACACCTTTAACTGATATGAAGAGAAATCTAATTTATAACAATTTGAAAAACTCCCGTATTTACTAACCAGTGATCCTATTGAATTCTTAAAAACAATTTCATCCGTATTTACTTTAGAAATTATTAAGGAATCATTATTAATTAGATCATTTGTAAAGACTATTGCAGATTTTTTTTCATTAGGAAGAAACCCTACCTGGTTCGAATAAACGAATAAAAATACGATTAGAACCCGTGAAAGGTAAATTCGTGGATTTTTGACTATATAGACAAGCAGTCTTAATCCAATTTTCAAATTATTTATAATATCAATGATGGTATTTAATATAAATTATTGAAAAGAAAAAACCTATTGGAGGAGATGAATTATATAGCTTTTTATTGCCGGACTTTCTAAATTTAAATGATGAATTTCCTTCAATAAATTACTTATGGAATCTCTTTTAATAAAATGAAAATAAAAAATAGAAAGTCTAAGGTTATTTGATACAAAAATTCAATTTAAAAATTCCGCTTTTACTATTATTTACTTTTTACTTTAATGTTTTATGTTTTGCTCAGTTTAAAGTTGTCGGATATTATCCGGATTGGATAAAAGCAGCTTTACCTCCAAATAAAATAGAATTTGAAAACCTTGATTATTTAATTCATGCATTTGCGTGGCCGGATTCTAACGGGACAATTAAAATGTATAGCGGATTGATAAATCATCAATTGAACCAGGCTGTCCATGCAGCGAAAAGAAAGATATTAATTTCGTTTGGCGGATTTGGTCAATCCGATGGATTCGGGCCAGTTTCAGCTGACTCCAGCAGAAGGGCGAAATTTATTGATAATGTAGTTAATTTTTTATCCATTAATAGCTATGATGGAATTGATCTTGATTGGGAAAATCCATCCAATACTCAGCAAAAAATTCAATTGACATACCTTATTAAAGAAATGCGTAGGAAATTTGATGAAGTAGACTCTTCATTATTAATTACAATGGCAGTTCCAGCAGGAGACTATGGAGGAAAATGGATAGAATACGAAAAATTAACAGACTATGTAGATTGGTTTGCTATAATGGCTTATGATTTTCATGGCTCATGGTCAAATTTTACAGGCCCAAATGCTCCGCTTTATCAATCCCCGCAGGATAGAGATAATCCGGGTTCGGGAGCGAGTTCTGTCCAGTATATGGTAGTAAATAGAAAAGTTTCTAGAGACAAAATACTTCTGGGAGTGCCGTTTTACGGAAGGGAATTCAATTCGTCCGGAATGTATAAGTCTTTCAATGGCAGTGCTCCGGAAATGATATATTCTGATATAACTTCACTTACTGCTGCCGGCGGATGGAAATACAACTGGGATAATGTATCCAAAGTACCTTATTATCTAAATAATGATTCTACTAAATTAATTACCTTTGACGATACAACTTCGATAAGATATAAAGTTGAATATAGTATAAATCAAAATTTAGCCGGAGTTATGATTTGGGCTTTAGGTCAGGATATGGTTGATGGTAAACAGCCTCTGCTTGAAACTATAGGGAAATCTGTTGGAAAAGTAACTTCTGTCGATTATGTTGAAAATGAACGTCCCGATGATTTTCTATTATACAATAATTATCCCAATCCGTTTAATCCTATAACAAATATAAAATTTAGAATTTCAAGTTCCCTCAAAGGGAGTATCGGACCTGTCAGTTTGAAAATTTACGATCTACTTGGAAGGGAATTAGCCACCCTTGTAAATGAAGAAAAACCAGCCGGGGAGTATGAGGTTAAATTTGATGCTGATAAATATCATTTAAGCAGCGGAATTTATTTTTATACTTTAGTTTCAGGAGGGTTTAGACAAACTAACAAAATGATGTATTTAAAATAAAATAATTATTGTTCTTTTAACTTGCCAATAGCATGCTTTAAGGAGAATATTTTTAGTTGCTAATGCCATCCATAGATAGTACTAATAATTCCATTATTCTATTTTTCCACTACTCCAATATTCCCTTTTCCGGAGCCTCCTCCTAAGGAGGTATAGGGTTGGGGTTAAATTGCCTTCGATTCCTGCGCCTCGAACTTTGTAATCATCCTTCCATTATTAAAATACAAAATGGATTTTAAATTCCCATTTTCATCATACATATTCCATCGGCCTTCTCTTTTCCCTTTAACAAAATTCCCATTTTCCTTCCTTTTACCATTCTCATAAAACCAGACCCATTCGTCTGAAACAACATCATCTTTAAATGTGCCAATTGATTCAAGCTGCCCCGAAGCATAATAATATTTCCACTCGCCGAAATTCTTATTATCC
Source organism: uncultured Ignavibacteriales bacterium (assembly GCA_963848195.1). Taxonomy (GTDB): domain Bacteria; phylum Bacteroidota; class Ignavibacteria; order Ignavibacteriales; family Ignavibacteriaceae; genus CAVQBP01. The sequence continues at coordinate 173,357 of CAWKCY010000014.1, forward strand.
TTCATCATCCCTTTTATCTGATAGTTTCCATTCAAATAACGAATAACAAATTCACCGTTTTTCAGACCATCTAGTACGTTATATTCAATTATTTTATCGTTAACAGTGTCAATTATTTTACCGCTGTAGATATCACTATTACCAGAATTGTATATCAGACCATTTTTTATATAGAACTTGCTGTTAATGTTCTTATTCTGATAAATGAATAAAATAATTACAACGGATACTACAGTAAGTAATAAGAAAAGAATAACCGGAACTTTAAAAGATTTTATATTTATCTTTCTCATTTGCCCTCTTGTCAGCAGTAATAGATTTAAGCCGATAATAAAATTTCAATAGATATGCCAATAATAATAATCAAGTTTCCGTTGAATTATTGTGATTTTCATTTCTCACAATGAGAGCAGAGCTTTAGTTTAATACAAAGGAAACGGTTAATTCTTATTTCTGGAATTAGTTTTTATTTATGTGCCAGGTATTTAAGGTGACTGGCATATATCCAGCTATCCCTTGGAGCAGAGCTCCATTAAAACACCATGAGTCGACTTCGGATGTAAAAATGCTATATCTAATTCTTCCGCTCCTTTTCTGGCTTTCTGATCCACTAATTTAACTCCTTTTGATTTAACCTCCTCAAGAGCAGTTTGAACATTATTAACTGCAAAAGCGATATGATGAACCCCTTCTCCTTTATCTTTTATAAATCTCCCAATTGGTCCTTCAGGATCCGTAGTCTCAAGCAGTTCAATTTTTGATTCACCGATTTTAAATATTGCAGTCTTAACCTTTTGATCCTTCACCTCCTCAACTGCATAACATTTTAATCCAAGGATATCTTCATAATACCTAATGGATTCTTCCAAATTTTTTACTGCTATCCCGATATGTTCGATATGAGTAGCCAGCATATCCCTCCTCGAAAATTATTACTGAAAGTTAAATTACAATATTTTCTTTATATTCACCAAAAACTTCTCTTAATGAATTGCAGATTTCCCCAACACTGGTATAAACTTTTACAGCTTCCAGAATATAAGGCATTAAATTTCCGTTTCCATATGCTGCATTTTTTAGTTCAGATAATTTTTGACTTACTTTTTCATTATTTCTTTCACTACGAATTTTATTTAGAAATTTAATTTGTTCATTTTGCATCTTCACATCAATCTTTAATAATTCCGGACTTGTGTCTTCTTCAATCCTATACTTATTGACCCCGACAATAATTTTCTCTTTTCTTTCAAGTTGTTTCTCAAATTCGTATGATGCTTTTTGAATTTCGGATTGCACGTAACCCATTTCGATGGCAGAGATCATTCCCCCGATTGAATCGATTTTGTTAATAATCTCCTCAGCCTCTTTTTCAATCTGATCTGTTAAGGACTCAACATAATATGAGCCTGCAAGGGGATCGATGGTATTTGGAACACCACTTTCTTCCGCAATTATTTGTTGAGTTTTCAAAGCTATCCGTACGGAATCTTCAGTGGGAAGTGCCAGCGCTTCATCCTTCGAATTTGTATGAAGGCTTTGAGTTCCTCCTAAAACAGCAGCTAAAGCTTGAATAGTAACTCTCACAATATTATTATCAACTTGCTGAGCTGTAAGAGTTGAGCCGGCCGTTTGAGTATGGAACCTAAGCATCATTGAACGGGAATCTTTTGCAGAAAATCTTTTCTTCATAATCTTTGCCCACAACCTCCGGGCGGCTCTGTATTTCGCTACTTCTTCAAAAAGATCGTTATGTGCATTAAAAAAGAAGGAAAGCCGTTTTGAAAAATTATCAATATTTAAACCAGCAGTTACCGCACCTTCAACGTAAGCAATGCCGTTGGCTAAAGTGAATCCAACTTCCTGCGCAGCTGTCGAACCAGCTTCACGTATATGATACCCCGAAATTGAAATAGTATTCCATCTGGGTACCTCTTTTGAGCAATACTCGAAGATATTTGTTACTAACCTCATAGAAGCTTTCGGCGGGAATATATAAGTCCCTCTTGCGATATATTCTTTTAATATGTCATTTTGAACTGTTCCGCTTATTTTATCTTTTGAAATTCCCTGCTTTTCAGCAACGGCAATATATAAAGCTAATAAAACCGATGCGGGAGCATTAATAGTCATTGATGTGGAAACCTTATCCAGCGGAATTTTGTCGAAAAGTATTTCCATATCTGCCAAAGTATCTATAGCAACACCCACTTTACCTACCTCTCCAATGGACATGGGATCATCACTGTCATATCCGATTTGTGTCGGGAGATCAAATGCTACAGATAAACCGGATTGGCCCTGTTCAAGCAAATATCTATATCTTATATTTGATTCTTTAGCTGTTCCGTAACCTGCGTATTGTCTCATAGTCCACAATTTACCTCTATACATAGTGGGCTGAATGCCGCGAGTATAAGGATATATCCCCGGATATCCGATTTTTTCAATAAATGAATTAAGATAATTTCCACCGGGAGAATAAAGAGGATCAACTGTAGAAAATGAAGCGGTAGTAAAACTTTTTTCTCTTTCCGGATATTTATTTATAAATTTTTGATATACATTTTCCTTCCATTCATCAAAAGATTGTTCAAGATTATTATTTTTAAGTTCCGGTTTCATTTATTTACCTTCATAAAGATACAATAATACATAAAATATAATATAAATTTTAATATTCTGAAATCATTAATTGCCTTAATACAAAGGTTAACCCCCATCTTTTAAACCTTTTGTTGCTTTCACATCACTTAAGGTTTGTTTTGTCCAACTAATAAGGTCTGAAACAAAGGTTAACAATGTATTTTCAAGAGCCCCAGTATATCATTAACCAATTTATCTACAAAAGGCAGGTTTTTCATAGAGCTCTTTTAGCAAACCAAAAATAAAACAAACAAAAAGAATTAGGCTTTGGATAGATAAACACTTGTTTCAATCATACTTTTTTTCTAATTATCAAATTTCTAACTCATATTTTCTTGAAAAAGAATTCTACTTTAAATATATTAACATGCTTAAAGTAAAAAATTTGCAGGAACTACCTACTGCAGATTAGATATATGCCGGGGTGGCGGAATTGGTAGACGCACAGGACTTAAAATCCTGTGGGTGTTTACACCCGTGCCGGTTCGAGTCCGGCCCTCGGTACTAAATAACTTACTAATTTCGGAATCAATCAGAAAAAAATAATCTGCAATCCGAAATTCTCCGGGTTCTTAGCTCAGTTGGTTAGAGCGTCTGCTTGACGTGCAGAAGGTCATAGGTTCGAATCCTATAGAACCCACTGAAAAGCTTCAAAATTAAACGTTTTGAAGCTTTTTTTATTTCCTCTAAATGAGAATTTATCTAAACTAATCAGAATTAACCGGAATGTGCCCGAATTTGGGCACATTTTGGGCACATTTTTTAAATAGTAATATGGGAAATTTATGAATACGAGGATGAGAAAAATACGCAGTTAAAATGAAAATTGGAGGATGTGATGAGTTAAAAATCTCTAAATGCTGAGCGGTTATATATAACTGTATTAAATATAGCAGAAAATATATATGGGATTCATGTGGTAGTGGGTTCAAATCCCACCGTTCCGACTACAAAGCTTCAAAATTTAATGTTTTGAAGCTTTTTTTATTTCCTCTAAATGAGAATTTTATCCAAACTAATCAGAATTAATCAGAATTATTCCGATTTTAGGCACCCGTTGGGCACCCGAGTTTCTTTTATTTATAAATAAATAACCCAATGTTAATAGAACATTTTAACAGCACATTTTTTAAAATTGTTCTAAATTAAGCAGAACTAATTGAATAATTTCGAATTTGGGCACAGTCTTTACCGATAGCAAACAAGTTGAAAAAGTATTAGCGGCAGGAGGATGAGGCAAGCGATTATTCATCATTCTAATGGTTCATTAGTTTTCTCCTTTACTTACCGGCAGCTGATGAGTTCAGGTATAGGTTTTTTTAATGAGTGGAGCAGTGATTTGTACTGTTTTTAAGGATATTAAATTTTAAAAATTATATCCTTCCCACAGATAAACAACCAGGTGATATGGAAATCATTAATTATTTAATCATAGTTAAGAGCATCTTAGATTTTTGCAGCGCCATCAGACCGTGTGGAATACCAGGAGGCAATAAAATAATTTGACCGGTTTTGACAACAAAAGGAACACCACCTACTTTAATTTCCATTTCACCATCGACCATATAAACTAAGGCTTCGTAAGGTGAGGTATGCTCTGATAATGACTCACCTTTATCAAAAGCAAAAAGTGTGATATTCCCATTAGTATTTTTTATTATTTGCTTGCTTACAACTGAATTTTCCTGGTAATTTATTTCATCTATAAGAAGAACATTTTTTATATCATTCATTTTTAATCCTTAAGAAATTATGATTTAGATAATTGATTTTTTGATTTTTATTGAATAACCCTAATTAAATAATTCGTACGTAAAAATAAACAGCCCGAAACAGTTAGTACATTGACTTAAGTCAATGATTAACTAACTAAAGACAAATAAATTTTGCCTAGAATAAAAAATAACTAAAACAAAGCGGATTAAACATTGGCACTATTAATAACTGAAGAATGTATAAACTGTGGAGCCTGTGAGCCGGAATGTCCTAATACAGCAATTTACGAAGGGGGAATGAATTGGGAATTAAATGGAATATCGAAAGAGCCACTAATTTCTGATTATTTCTATATAGTCCCGGATAAATGTACCGAATGTGTTGGCTTTTATGATGAGCCGCAATGCATGTCAGTTTGCCCGGTAGAATGTATAATAAAAGATTCATCGCATTCCGAAACAAAGGAAGAATTATTAGCGAAGAAAGAAAAGCTAGATTTAATATCCAGATAAAAATGTAATAAGAGATCGAACATTATAAAGAAGAACTCTTTAATTTCATCATTAAATATTTTATCAACCATCAGATAAAGAATCTTTTCCTCTTTATGATTATGTAGGGTGAGCAAAGTAGCTAAAGCACTATCAACATCATCTGCTTTGATGCTTATATTGATCAGTTTATTAAATATTATATCAAAGAGACAGATTTACTAATATTTCCCCAATCATACCGGAATGAGTGAAAAAAAATTCTGCATTTTGTTTATCAGTTAAAGAGATTTCGTTCAGAAAGAAACAGAGCACGCAAATAACATCCTCATTATTGAGGATTGGAAAGCTTATTGCAGAATTAAGACCTTTTACGGGAGCAAGTGAAGATCTAAGAAAATTGCTTTCATCGGATACATTTTCTAACCACAATAATTTTTTTTGTTCCCAGGTTTTACCAATTAACCCTATTCCTTTAGCAAATTTGTGAAGAGAACTGAACTTTGAGAATTTTTCAAAGTAATCGTCGTTCCGGCTCCATAAACCAGTCCAGACCATAAATTCATTATTTGCATCCGGGTGCCAGATTTCGCCGTAAGGCCAATCGTTTGAGGTACAAATCATCTTTGTTAAAAAGAGAACACCCGAGTTAAAATTACCCCACTGTTTCAGTAAAGAAGAAAGTGATTCTATATCTTTTACATTCATTTTTATATTAAAATTTTATAATATTCTAAATAAGGTAGCCATAATTAATTAAAAAATCACATTCACTGCATTATACGAAATTAAATTCTAAAATCTATCTCCCTTAGCTTCTCTTAAATGACTTCCTACAATTCTGATCCTTCCCCACATAGAATAAAAAAATAAAAGAAAAGCGATAACCTGAAAGGTTGAAGTAATCGTAATTAAATAACAAAGCCAGTTTACAAAGAAATAAGCCTCCAGTACCTGAGAAATAAATCTTAAAGCAGTTGATACTGTTATTAAATAATAGGTGAAGAGATTCCATATGCGTTACTTCTTCCTAAAAAACCGAAGAAAAATAAATAAATTTTGAATTGATTTAATGGCTTAAACAAGTATCAAGAATTTAATTAATGTCGTTATAAATACTTAAATTTACGATGAAAAAAGGAAATTTAGGATACAGAAATGATTTTACAAGATCTTCCATTATTTTCAGAATTAACTGTAGATGAATTGAGAAAACTTACTTCTTTAAGCAGCATTAAAAATTATAAAAAGGAAGAATATGTATTCCACGAAGGTGATGAATTTAAAGGTATATTTATTGTGTTAAAAGGTTTAATAAAGATATTCAAAATATCTCCACAGGGAAAGGAATATATACTTCATCTATTGACAAAACCGCATATATTCGGAGACGTTCCCTTATTCACCGGAGGTGATTGCCCTGCCAGTGTACAGGTAATTGAAGATGCAACGCTGCTATTTATTCCAAAGAATGAGTTTTTACTGCTTCTTGAAAATAATCCTAAGTTAAGCATAAAGATAATGACAGGCTTTGCAAAACGCTTAAAATCAATAACGGTAAAAGCAGAGGACTTATCATTAAAAGAAGTAATAAACAGATTGGCAGACTATATATTAAAAGGTATAAACAACAATGGAAGTTACAATCTACCAGAACCATATTTTAAGATCCCATTGTCAAATCCAACATTAGCAGCCTACCTTGGTACAATACCTGAGACAATATCGCGAGCGATTAAAAAATTAAAAGACATTAAAATAATAAGAGTTCATGGAAGAACTGTATTTGTAAAAGATTTTAATAGTTTCAAAAAGTTAGCCGAATAAGTTTTTCCCAAATCAAGAAACCTAATCTATTAAATAGTGTAATGAAGGCTGCGATAAAATCAGATAATTAGTAAGACCGATTTGTTTACCAAAGTATTATTAAAAGAGTTTTTCGGCGGGAGGATGGTAATCGAGTTTTTTTCTATATGCCCGCCAGGATCTGAATTTTATGCTTCTATCGTGGTTCAAAAGGGCGAACACAAAAAATTAATTATTTTTAGCTTTGCCTTTCTTATAAGTAAAAAAGTAATCACCCTGGGTTTGATGTCCATCTCGCGCAGCCGCTCTCCCAATAAACATGATAATTCCCAGGCTTCAAATCCTTAATGGTTATTCTGTGATTGGGGCTGCCTTTTCAACTTGTTTCATTAAATCATCATTCCATTTACCTTTTACATTTATTTGCACCATTGCGCCGAAAGCAAAAGCTTCAATAAGATTATGATTAAGATAAAGATATGTTCCGGGTTGACGAAATTGATAGAGAGCTGCAACAGCAGTCCCACCGGGGACTGGCCATGTTTCGAAGTCAGCTAATGGTTTATTTTCAAATGAACCACCGACCCAATAAAGATCAGCATGGCCGCCAATTATATGAATTCTGGTGTCTCTATTGGCACTTGAAGTAATGAACAACACCTTTTCACCAACTTTAGCTGTTAAAGCATCATCACCCATAAGAACGCCAACACTTCCATTAAATGCAATATGTGAAGGAGTAAGTGTTTTAATAGATTCCATCAAACCGCCAAGTTCCTCCGAAGGAGTTGAAAATTGTTTGTAGTTTCCATTCTTATCTTTAGGAATATAATAATCTTGCTGAGCGATGTAATAAGCCTTATCATAATGAACAGGATTTCCATTTTCATCTTTAAGACCACCACTAGGGAGTACCATAATAGCACCATTCATCCCAGAAACAACATGCAGAGGAACCATTATCCCCCCAGGGGCACAATGGTATACGAACACACCAGGTTTAATTACCCTGAAACGAAAAGTAACTTGTTGACCGGGTGCGACATGGCTTATGTCGCCTCCTCCCATTGCACCTGTAGCAGCATGAAAATCAATATTATGAATTAATGTATTTGTTGATGGATTAACGAGTGTTAATTGTATATAATCATTTTGGTGAGCCACAATTATCGGACCCGGGACGGTACCATTATAAGTAAAGACCCACGTAGTAACACCAGGCGCAATTTCTTTTTTCATTTCTTTCACAACAAGCTTTACCTCAACAACTTTAGGACCATCGTTATCCACCTGGTCATACTGAGGTAGATTTGGTGGGGCAACCAATACCTCTGTAACATGTTTGAGGTTATCAACATTTTCCTCCGGCGGATTTTCAAAAACGGATTTATTACTTTGTGATTCGCTGCAGGAATTTAAAATTACAGCCGCACATATAATTATAATTATTGTTAAAAAATTCTTTACTGATTTCAAGATTGACTCCTTATTTTTATAATAATCCTTAATTACTTCATCCATTATTTCTTTTGTGATGCTAAGGTAAATTAAGGATTATTTGATGTCATTGACTAAAGTCATTTTCATTTGCTTTATTTAGATGCAGACATTAATTATTTCAATAAAAGTCTAAAACCTTAATTAATTTCCTTTTTTTGACTTTGATATATTTTTATAAAAATAGTGTTAATAAAAAAGCAGGTAACAAAGCAATAAGGTTATGAGATTATTGTTAGCACGTACTTAAGGAAGAAATTTATTTATTTTAATATTTTTCAGTAACGTATTTTGACTATGATTTTTAATATTATTCATAATACCCCCATTTATCTTTATTTGCTTTAACCTTTTCAGGTGTAGGTAATTCTTGATCTTCCGGGCGTTTAGGAACGAACCTAGGTTTACCCACTATCCTGCCATTTAATTCGATATCATCTTGAAAGACGTTAGGAACTAAATCTGCCTCAAAAATTGCTTCCCATGGACATTCCGGCACACAAGCATTACAGTCGATACATTCATCAGGATCGATAAGCAGCATCTCTTTGGGAATTGTCGGGTCATCACCTGCATATTCATAAATACAATCTACAGGGCAAACCTGTGTGCATGAAATATCTTTACAATCAAGGCAAAGTTTGGTAATTACAAATGCCATTTTATGAATTTCCTTCTGATAAGATAAAAAAATTAAATTGTACTATAGTTTATAGTTTAATAAAAGCAGAGTCATTGACTAAAGTCATTTAAATTGTAGTTTCTATGCAGCTAAAAGAAAAAGATTAATTAAATATATTATATTTAGTATTATAAAACTCATTAAAATGTTCTCTTTATTAAAAAAACATATCACCAGCAAAGTCCCACTTACAGACGAAGAATTCGATATTTGTTCTAAATATTTTATTCAAAAGAATCTAAAAAAGCACCAATTCCTTTTAAATGAAGGAGATGTATGCAGGTACATTGGATTTGTAAATTCAGGCTGTTTGCGTGAGTATAAAATTGATAATAAAGGAGTTGAGCATATACTTCAATTTGCAATTGAGGATTGGTGGGTTTCTGATTTGCATAGTTTTCTTTCCGGTTTGCCCGCAACATATAATATAGATGCTTTACAGTATTCTGAAATTCTTTTACTTGAAAGATCTGCAAGAGAAGAATTACTCGACAACTGCCCAAAAATGGAACGCTTTTTTCGTATGCTAATTGAATCAAATCATGTAGCAACAAATCAAAGAATTTCTGATTCACTTAGTGCAACAGCCGAAGAAAGATATCTTAAATTTATCAAAACTTATCCCAAACTTTTAGAACAATTACCTCAAAATCAGATTGCATCATATCTTGGCATCACACCACAATCGCTAAGCAGAATCCGAAAAGAGCTAACCCAGAAATAATATTTCTTTGGAAGAAACCGCTCTGATTTTTATAGCCCAATTAAATTATTATCATATGTTAACTCCCTTTTTTATCCTATGTGAATGCATAAGCTTGTCAATTAAGCTATGTTTGAGGTGTAATTAAACAAAACAATATCAAACATAAACAAAGGAAATAAGCAATGACAACATGGAAAATTGACACCGTACATTCTGAAGTTAACTTTAAAGTAAAACACATGCTGGTTTCAACTGTAAGAGGAAATTTTGATAAGTTTAATGCAACTATCGAAACAACTAAAGAAGACTTTAGTGATGCGGTAATTAAATTTGAAGCAGATGTAAACAGCATCAGCACAAAAAACGAACAACGAGATTCACATTTAAAATCTTCCGATTTCTTCGATGCAGAAAATCATCCAAGAATGACTTTTAAATCAAAATCCGTCAAAAAAATATCTGATTTTGAAATGCAGGTAAAAGGAAATCTGACACTTCGCGGAATAACAAAAGAAGTTATACTTGATGTTATCTACAATGGGACTGTTAGGGGATTAAGTGATAGTACAGTTGCCGGTTTTGAAGTTAGGGGAAAAATAAACCGTTTTGATTATGGACTTAAGTGGAATGCATTGACAGAAGCCGGTGGAGTAATTGTAAGCAATGAGGTCAAGATCGAGATACTTTCTGAATTCAACAAAGTACAGATTAACGCAAAAGCAGCTTAAATCAAACCGGAAAATATTTGTAGTTCCAATAAGAAATGTATAATATATAAATATAATATGGAGGTAATTATGAAAAAGATATTAATAATTGGTAAAGGAAATGTCGGCAGTTCACTTAAAAAAGGACTCGATCGAGAGAAGTTCGAAGTAAGATCTGTCGGCAATGATCCTGATCAGGTATCAAAATTGGCTGAATGGGGAGAGTTAATAATCCTGGCAGTACCTTATCCTGCAATTGATGAAGTAGTTCAAACTATTTCCGGTAAGGTATCAAATAAAATTATTATTGATGCTACAAATGCGCTTACACCCGATTATGAGCTTGCAGTAGGATACACAACCAGCGGTGCGGAAGAACTTCAGAAAAAAATTCCGTCAGCTAAAGTTGTTAAAGCATTCAATACTGTTTTTGCTGAGCATATGTCTACCGGCAAATTAAAAGATAAGCGATTAACAGTTTTTGCTGCCGGTAATGACAGCGCCGCAAAGAAAGAAGTTCTGCACATTGCTGAAGCTATAGGATTTGATGCTGTAGATTCAGGACCACTAAAAAATGCACGCTGGCTTGAAACTCTAGGTTATCTTAACATTCAGCTCGGCTATACACTTGGCATGGGTACACAGATTGGATTCAAATTGGAGCACTGATGGCGGTTAGGCAGTATAATATGCAATTGTCATTCTCTGCGAAGCAGAAGTATCCCTTAAATGGTATTGCAAAAAAATAACTATAATTAGAAAATTATTTATAAATTATTAAGATTTTATTCTTGTATTAGGTGCTGTAATGAAATTAAATCAATTAAATAAAATAACAGAACAGTTTGATAAAACTGAAAAAATGCCGGTGCTGTTTCTCGGTCACGGTAGTCCGATGAATGCAATAGCAGAAAATGAATTCGTTAAGGGATTCAGAAAAGTCGGCCAAAATATTACTAAACCAAATACCATTATAGTTGTATCTGCTCATTGGGAAACATACGGAACTTTTGTTACTGCAATGGAAAAACCCAAAACCATTCACGACTTTAGCGGCTTCCCGAAAGAATTATATGAAGTCCAGTATCCTGCTAATGGTAATCCTGAGCTTGCAAAAGAAATAAAAAGTAAAGTTAAGAAAGCCGATATAGAGCTTGATGTTAACTGGGGTCTCGATCACGGTGCGTGGTCTGTTGTTAAACATCTTTATCCAAAAGCGGATGTCCCGATAATTCAAATGAGTCTGGATTACCGGCAGCCCCCGCAATATCATTTTGAACTTTCAAAAGAACTAAGTTCACTTCGTAAAAGAGGTGTGCTTATTATTGGCAGCGGCAATATGGTACATAATTTAAGAATGGTTGATTGGAGAAGATTAGATGAGGTTGATTACGGATATAATTGGGCGCTGGAAGCGAATGAAAAGATGAAAAAATATATTTTGTCCGGCGATTATAAACAATTAATAAATTATGAGTCACAAGGCAAGGAATTCAATCTGGCAGTACCAACTCCTGAACATTTTCTTCCTCTTCTTTATATATTGGCTATGAAAGAGGAAAATGAGAATGTGAGTTTATTTAATGATAAATCTGTCGGCGGATCTATTAGTATGACTTCGATAAAAATTAAAGAGGCATAATAAGATGATTGAGCATTTACATGGTTATTTGTAACACTGATATTCCTCTGCCTGAACATCGTTTAGGATTGGCAGCAAGTCCATCATCGGAACCACTTTCTTAAAAATATTTGTTATTGATTATTCAAATTGACAGGCTTGTAATCGCATAGGTTTTCTAAATTAAAGTGACATTTATCATAAGCATGTAATATTATATTTTTATTAATTTATCAACCCAATAGATTTATTTCATAATTAAGGCTTTATACAATTAAAAACGAGAATAAGATTAATAATATTTGATGATGCAATTGTAAATGTTGTTCTTGTTGTTTTATAAATAACCATCTTAAGTAAATCGACCATTAACATAACTAATATTTAACAGATTCATCATTCTACCATTTCTCCTTGTAACATTTTCTTGCTATAGGTAAAGATAAACATTACATTAATTATTTAAGGAATTACAATATGGAACAGCATGCGATTGAAATTTTTAACAACCGGCTTGATAAAGAAATGAATGAAATGCTTCCCGAACTGGAAATAATATACAAGGATATTCATAGTAATCCTGAATTGTCTATGCAGGAATTTCGAACAGCGAAAATCGCATCAGATTATTTAACTAATTATAAGTATGTAGTATCCACAGGCGTTGGTAGTACTGGTGTAGTGGGAATATTGGAAAATGGTAAAGGTCCTGTCGTCATGCTTCGTGCCGATATGGATGCACTTCCGGTTAAGGAAGCTACCGGTTTACCGTATGCAAGTAAAGCAAAGGGAAAAGATGAAGAAGGAAATGAAGTAGATATATCACACGCTTGCGGACATGACATACATGTTACCTGGTTGATTGGGGCGGCTAAATTATTTGCTGAGCATAAAGATTTATGGAAAGGCACTTTAGTAGTTCTTTTTCAGCCGGGCGAAGAAGTAGGTCGCGGAGCTCAATCTATGATAGATGATGGTATTATGAAACGTTTTCCCAAACCGGATATTATTCTAGGACAGCATGTCATGGTTGGTGAAGCGGGTACAGTTGGTTATCGCCCAGGCCCTATACTTACTGCAGGAGACAGTTTGAAAGTGAAACTTTTTGGCATTGGAGCTCATGGTTCTTTTCCTCAAACATCCATTGATCCTGTTGTTATGGCTGCCGCTACGACTATGCGCCTTCAAACTATTGTTTCAAGAGAAATTGCACCTAATGAGATGGCTGTATTAACTATTGGCTCCATGCAGGCAGGTATCAAAGAAAATATCATTCCGGATGATGCTACACTGAAATTAAACATCCGTACTTTTGATGAGGGTGTTCGTAATCATATTCTTTCTGCGGTAAAACGTATTTGTTTGGCTGAAAGTGCCGCTTCCAATGCACCAAAAGAACCGGAGTTTACTTCTTTAGATAGTTATCCGGTAACTGATAATGATGTAGCAGCTACATCAAAGCTCGCAGAATCTTTTCGCACACAATTTGGTAACCGAGCGTATGAAACTGCACCTGCTGCAGCTAGTGAAGATTTCAGTATTTTTGGCAGAAATTGGAACGTCCCTTATATATTCTGGTTTATAGGAGGTACTGACTCTAAAACTTATTTGTCGGCAAAAAAGAATAAAAAAATCAATACTATTCCCAGCAATCATTCGCCAAAATTTTACCCGGTTTTGAACCCCACACTTAAAACGGGTTTGCAGGCCATGATGACCGCAGCGATTACGTGGTTAGACAAACCTTAAAAAAATATGGAAAAACTACAGTCACTATATACTGTCATTGACCTTGGAGGAACTTTTGCATTTGCTATAAGTGGTGCAATTGCGGCTAAAGAAAAAAAACTAGATTTATTTGGTATTTTGGTAGTTGCATTTACTGTTGCTTGCGGTGGTGGTATTATACGCGATCTTTGTATTGGGGCTATTCCTCCTGCCGGATTATCAGACTGGCGTTATTTATTGGTATCGATGATTGCAGCTATCATAGCCATAGGTGTGCATCCACTGATGAAACTTCTTAACAGGCCTGTTATTCTTTTTGATGCATTAGGTTTGTCTTTATTTGCAGTTTCGGGGGCTGAAAAAGCTTTGGGATTTGGCCATAATAATGAAGTGGCTGTCTTACTGGGTATGCTTACAGCTGTAGGCGGTGGTGTCATTCGTGATATTTTCCTGAACCGCATTCCTGTTATTTTTGAAAAAGAAATATATGCTTCTGCAGCTTTGATTGGAGCGATAATTGTGGTAGCAGGTAATTCATGGGGTTTTTCTAATGATTGGATTTTCCCAATTGGTTTTATCGTTTGTCTTGTATTAAGATTGTTGGCTTTAAAATTTCACTGGAAGTTACCTGGTTTTTCAAAAGAAAAGAATGAAAATAAAATGTGAGAATAAAAACCTTCCTGCTTTAATAGTGATTGTTCATATTCCCTCATTCAAGAGCGAGTAATTAGATTAGATAAAATGCATATACTTAATAAAAATTAAGCCTACTTTAAAATAATAAAGGAGTCGTTAAAGAATAATGTCTAAAAAAGAATAATTTTTTTCTGATAACAATTATAAAATAATTTTAACTATATGGTATTAAAAAATGATCTTAACCAATATCCAGGTTAACTAATTTATCGCGTCTATATCTGGAATATAATTTATGAATAAATTCACCAGGATTAGAATAGATATTTTCAATTAACGTAATATCAGCTAATGAAAATAAATTTTTAGCATCAGTTTCACATTTACCACAAACAACAACGTTTATTCCCCGCTTAATTAATAATTGCGCAGAAAAAACTTCAGCTCCGGCAGAGTGTTTAATATGATTAGTGATTTTTTCAATCATCCTCTCCTCATTTAGATCATAAATCAAAAAATCGTCCGATTTGCTAAATGAATGTGATACACGTGAACTATTATCAAAACGATTTATACATACCGCAACTTTCATATCATATCCTTAATAATGTTTTATTAAAGATTACAATATTCGGACCAGATAACTTTTCTGTGATAAAATTACAAATTATATTTTTTCATCTTACGCCATAAAGTGGTTTTATTAATACCTAAAGCATCTGCAGTCTTGGCGCGATTACCATTAAATTTTTGAAGTGTTTCTAATAAGGATTGTTTTTCAGCGATTTCCAAAGGATTTTTAGGTGATATATTATCATTAAGAGGAATTATTTCCTTCTGTAGTTCCTGTAATTTTAAAGGTAAATGTTCGACGTTGATAGCATCGGAATTACAAACAACAAAGGCATGTTCAATTACATTTTCCAACTCCCGTATATTTCCGGGCCACCCATAATGAAAAAATATTTTAAAGGCATCGGGAGATACATAATGAATATCTTTATTAAATTTTTTGTTATACTTATCCATAAAATAATTAACCAGACTTGGAATATCATCTTTGCGTTCAAACAAAGAGGGAAGATGAATATTGATAACATTAATTCTGTAATATAAATCTTCTCTGAATCTTTCTTCTTTTATTTCCCTTTCTAAATTTCTGTGTGTAGCAGAAATGATTCTTGACTTAAGCGAAATAGATTTAGTTCCACCAACTCTTTCAAACTGACGATTTTCAAGAACTCTGAGCAATTTTACCTGAACAGAGAGAGGAATGTCACCTATTTCATCCAGGAACAATGTTCCATTTCCTGAAAGTTCAAACCTTCCAATTTTTGTATTCATTGCACCAGTAAAAGCACCCTTTTCATGACCAAAAAGCTCACTTTCCAACAAAGTTTCAGCGAAAGCTGAACAGTTTACGGCAATAAAAGGCTCAGATTTTCTTTCGCTATTTAAATGAATTGCACGTGCAATTACTTCTTTTCCGGTTCCACTTTGGCCAGTGATTAAAACAGTGCTGTCAGTATTAATAACATTCTCCATCATGTTATAGACATTCAGCATAGGCTTGCTGTGTCCTATAATATTTTTAAAATGAAAACGTTCTTCAATATGCTGGGAAAGATTTCTTTCAAGGCTGATGTCTTCAAAAGTAACAACACGTCCTATTCTATTTCCTGAAATATCTAACAAAGGAGCAGAATTAATTCTAACAAGCACTCTACTGCCATCTTTACGTGTAATTGTCATTTCACGTAAGAGGGCTTTTTGATGTTCAGCTATAAATGCCCTAAGTTGAGGATCTTCTTTCCCATCTTCAGAAGGAAAGACCTGCCAGTATTTTTTCCCAACAGCTTCTGCTATTGTAAAACCGGTAATTCCTTCAGCAGCCCGATTAAAAGAAGTTATTTCCCAATTTGCATTTATAGTAAATGTTCCTTCTAACAGGCTGTGAAATATAGTTTCAAATTTATTTTTCTCTTCTATAATCTCAGTGTTTTTTTCATCAATTAAATTGTATAATGATAAAATTTCCTGAGTATCCCTGAAGATTATAATAGTACCAATTATACCTTGAGTTGGTTGAGTTAAAGGTGTTATCGAAGCAGTAACAGACAATTCCATTCCATTATTGCAATTTATAGTTAAAGGAATATTAGAAAATATATCGCCTGAAGATAGACTTTGTTGAACTAATAAATTATTCTCATTAGAATTGTTAAACAGAAAGTTTATTTGATGTGAAATAACATCTTTAGTCTGAAATCCCGTAATTCTACCTGCAGCATCATTAAATACAATTATTTTATTCTCTTTGTTAATTGCAATGATACCCTCAGGAGCAAAAACCGGATTATTAATATTAGGAGAAGATAATTTAACCATTACAAAATCAAATAAATTTATAGAAAAAAAAATTTACGGCTGTTTAAGATAATGAACATAATAACATAAAATTGCATAAATGAAATGGATTATAATTTTAAGATTGCAAATATGCAATACTTAGAGATAAATAGTGAAACAAAAAATTAAAAATGAATGATTATATCTGGCCTTCTTTTTGAGACTTCATGAATAAGAAGAATAATAAGAGACCAAGTAAATAGGAGATAAAATGAAAAATCGTAAAATATATATTACAGGAAAAGATAAAACCAAACTTAAGAAGTTGTTTTCTTCGACAAAAGGATTTAGAAACGGTGATTTAAAAACGGTAAGAGATTTATTAAGTGAATTAAACCGGGCTGAAGTAATTAATGATGGTAATATAGAGGAAGCTATTATTACAATGAATTCTACCGTTTTAGTTGAAGATATAGAAACTAAAAAAGACTATACCTATACAATAGTATATCCTGAAGATGCAAATAGCAGTGAAAATAAAATATCGATTCTTGCGCCAATAGGAACTGCTTTACTAGGATTCAAAGCAGGTGATATAATCGAATGGGAAGTACCTGCGGGTAAAAGAAAACTGCGGGTTAAAAGGATTTTATATCAACCAGAAGCTGCCGAAAGAGTTTTGTTAAACAATAATGTCGTCTCATTAAACTAAGGTTTTATAAAAAAATAATAGGCAATAAAATGGAAACAATTTATCAGCATGATATCACCTTTGATGAACTTATCAGGTTAAATAAAATGTTACCTGGCAGACGGATAAATGATGAAAAAGAATATAATGATAAGTTTAGTAAAGACATAAAGTATGCAGACCTATTTAGATTATATTCAATCAGAAAAGAAAGGGAAATCGCGGAATCTTATTTAAATAAAATTGAAGATCCGACATTAAAGTATCTATTGCAATAAAACTGATAATATCAAAGTTGCAAATAACAAGACAATTAAATAACAACAGGAGATGATTAAATGGAAGAAAGGAAAAGACATTTCATTAGTGTATGCATGAATGATATATATTACCCAATGAAGGTTGGCCTTAAATCTAAAACCGAAGGAGAAAATACACTATCTAAAATTATGATTAAAGCAGAAATAGAAAGAAAACATTCGGAAGAGTTCAAAAACCGGATAATAGAAATAATAAATGATAGAAATAAATATACAGGACCAATGCAGCTGAGCGATAAGTTGATATCATTTATAAACACATTGGATGCAAATTCATTTATTATCAAATTCAGATATCCGCTATTTGTTGAGGAAAATTTTCCATCTACAAATAACAAACGTTTAATGAGATATTATTGTGAACAGACAATAATTAAAAACTCTTTAATTAAGTATAAGAAATTATATAAAGTTGAAGTTCCAATCATTGTTGAATATATGATACCCGGAATTCAAAAAGACATATTAGAAATCCCCAAAAAGATAGTTATAGAAATAGATGGATTTGAAAGTATTTTTGCCGAAGATATTATTCAAATAGTTGAAAATACATTAAGAAATGAGATATGTGATATAAATATCGTTAGAGGAAATATGAATTTATCAATGATAAACAAGTTACAAAAAGAATTAGCCAAGAAGTATAAAAACGAAAATTGTTCCGTAAAGGTAATTACTAAAAAATTATTTTATACATACTCTGAAAAACTTTCATGGAAAAATGGAATGGAATTAGTTGAAAATAAATATATGACAGAATGGTCACTTAGTTAGAAAATAAAAGTAAATTAATAAAAGGGAAAAAGTTATGGCAGATATATCAATGAAAACATTGCATGAAATGCAAATTGAGGCACGAAATTATTTAAGTGCGGTTAAAGGCGGCGATTTTGATGAGTTGTCACAATCACATCAATTTATAACGGTAAATTTTTAACTGAAAATGTAAGAGCTGAATTTATGAAAGCTATTAAATAATAACATTTGAGATTTTATAACCAGTGAATTGCAAGTATTGCTGACTTAAGTCATTGTATGCTTTTAACAGTATATATACTATTGTTCAGTAAAAGTTAAGGTGTTAATAGATAATGGAAGATGGTAATACTGTACAGGGTGAATATGAAAAACAGATTGAAAAGTTTTTGGATGAATTTATATCGATAATATATAAAGGACACGATCATATAGTGGCAAGAAAGTATTATCGTGAACTCTTTCAGCAATTGATCCCAAAATACTTTTCTCTCCATGAACTTCAAAGAAAAACAAAATGAAAAATTAAATATTAAATAATATCGAATATTGAGAGAGGATTTGGTTATGCCTAAAAGAAAAGGAACAGCAGAATGGAACGGAAAATTTCAGGATGGAAAAGGGATCGTTCTGGCTATTACCAAAATTACATTTAAGGGCAGATCTTTACATTACCGGTCAGAGTGCTTTGGGAGCGAATATCCATATGATCTATATAACCTTTATCTGTTAAAGGAAGGAATCGAAATATGATTGACTTAACTAAAACAAAAATGCCGGATTTAAAAATTACGAAAAAAGGAAAGACTTATAAGGTTTATGAGGTAAGTGGTGATGAATTGGCAGTGATGCCACCTCATTTGAGCACTAAAGAAGCCATAGTAATTGTTCAAGATGGCGAAGCTGCGTTAATGATAAACAATGAAAATAATTACTTAATTAAAAATGATGTTTTTATTATACCGGCGGCGGTTGAGCACTCACTTTTAATTAAAGACAAATTCAAAGCAATTGTTATAATGGAACTTGATTCTGAGATTGAATTTGTTAATCCGGATGAAGATAAACAATAATTAGTTCTAATTGGTGAGATAATGAGATGATTAGATAAAGAGCATAGTAAGTTGCATAGGTCTGCCGTTGATAAATTAAACCGTTTGCATAATAAAATGGTTAAAATAAATTAACTATGACTTAAGTCAACATCCTTTCTGAAAATCAAACTTTAATATTTGAATCTTCATTTATCTTCTCTTTCCTATTCCTAAGGTTCCGCAGGCTTATGTACCTTTCATAGGCATTTTGCTTTTCAATATAATTTTTTCTCGCTCTTAAAATATCATCTGAAGTAATTACTCCAATTAGCTTATACTTATCTCCTCGTTCTACAACAGGCAAAAGTGATACTTTGTAAGATGCCATCATATCGGCGGCTTCCCTAATTGTATTATCTTCATATATGGCTATCAGGGGTTTTTTTATAATATCTTTTATTTTTTTATCCGTATCCCGGACAGCTTCTATTTCTCTTCTGGTAATTATTGCGTAAAGCTTATTGTTTTTATCTATTACAGGATAACCGTGATGCAAACTGCCCATTTCTCCTGAGGCCAACCATGCATAAACTTTGGAAATTTTATCTTCCGATGAAATGGAATATACATTTTTTGTCTCATATTCTTTTACCGCCATTTGGGTTAGAAAATCTGCTTCATATATGCTAGGCACATTAACTCCACGTCGTGAAATCTTTTCTGTCATAATTGTATTTCGCATCATCAGACTTGAAACTATATATGCGGAGCTGCAACCTGCTAATAAAGGAAGCAGGCCATAAGGCTGCATAGTAGTTTCAAAGGCAAAAATCATTGAAGCTAAAAGTGCGCGAGCAGATCCCGCAAACATTGCAGCCATACCTACCAATGCAGCAATTCTTATATCAACCCCTGAATAAGGGAATAATTTTAAGATAACAGATCCTAACACAGCTCCCAACCCGCCACCAATTGTGAATAACGGAGCAAGAGTTCCACCGGATGTACCGCTGCCAAGGCTAATAGCCCAAGAAACAAATTTCAAAATAAACAGAATAATTAAAGTCTGCCCTACAATTGAACCATTTAAGATATTATCTATGTTATCATAACCAACTCCCATGGTATGAGGTGCAAAGTACCCGATAACACCAACTGCGATTGCTCCAATAGCAGGCCACCACATCCAATGAACCGGAAGTTTGTCAAACGCATCTTCAACTAAGTAAACAGACTTTGTAACAAAAACAGAGCAAACGCCAACAATTAATCCCATGAACAAATAAATTAAGAGAGCAATTGAACCAGGCTCTGCAACATTCTTCAAAGCAAAAATTGGAGTTGTTCCGACAAAAAATATTCTTAACGCAGTTGCAGCGGCACTTGCCAGAGTAACCGGGATTAATGATTGCGGCCTAAATTCAAATAGTAATAATTCTACTGATAGTAAAACCGCGGAAATAGGGCTACCGAAAGTAGCTGCCATACCCGCTGCGGCACCTGCAGCTAAAAGGGTTTTTCTTTCATCCGCACTTGTTCTCAGCAACTGCCCGATTAAAGAACCTAAAGCCCCCCCGGTTGCAATAATTGGTCCTTCAGCGCCAAATGGTCCACCAGTACCGATTGAAATTGCAGCTGAAACAGGTTTTAAAAAAGTGAGGCGTGGTTGAATCCTGCTTTCATTTAATAGAACCTGTTCCATTGCTTCAGGAATCCCATGACCTCTAATCCCTGCTGATCCATACTTTGCCATAAAGCCTACGATGATAGATCCTGCAATAGGAATTAAAATCACCCACGGACCAAGATTATTTTGAGCAGGGGAACTGAAGTCAAAAGAGAAAACCCCATAGAAACACAGATTAGTAATTAATCCGATTAGTTTGACTAAAATTTGAGCAATCAGTCCGCCGGCAATTCCCAAGAGGATTGCTAACAATGAAATGTTTATTAATCGATACTTATAAATATTTTTATCTACAGGCATGTAAATTGTGCGTAAGGCTGCATCCATTGATGGTGCTACAGGCAAGCCTGGTTGTTCTACTTTTTTTATTCGTTTTCCTCTGATCATTTTATTCCTAGGTTAAGATATAAACGATTTATAATATATTTAGTTATTCAAAATTATCAGACAAATATAGAAATATATAACATTTATAAATTGTGATATTCCAACCAAATTAATTTTTGCTGTTATACTCTGTTAGGATTATTTGATAATATATTTAATATTTATAAGGTAATACTATCATTTAATATTTTAACTTATATATTAGAACAAACTGCTAAAAGTATTATTAAGAAAAGTTTTTCTTTTTGCAGAACTCAATGAGGAAGATTTAAGACAATTAACTCATTAAGCATATTATTAAGATCCGTAACAAGACTATTTTTATAGAGGATCTAAATAAGCTGAGAAAACTTGCGGGTTAATTCAATCACATTTTGACCTATACCTTCATTAATTTTATCCTTAAAATCTATTGCTGACTTAAGTCATTGTGAATATATACTAGATAAAATAAGTTGTGCCATAGAAAAAGGTAATTGATTCTGCAAAAGAAAAAGGAAATAAAATGAGTACAACTAATAACATAATTGACTGCAGAAACAAGAAATGCAATTTGAAGTACACAAGTATTGCAGAAAGTTTTAATACTATAAATAACGGTGAAACAATTCATTTGAAAACAACCAGTAATCCAAAAAAATTGTTTTATGAATTATTCGATAAAGAGCATGGAAATTTTTATTGGATTCCAATTAAGGATGGACCAAATGAGTGGGATGTAATGATTAAAAAATCTTTTGGAATATAAAATTACAACAAGTTTGTTAATGAACAAGATTATTAAAATAAAGCGTATTTATGATAATTATAATAAAGAAGACGGTACAAGAATATTAATCGACCGGCTATGGCCGAGAGGAATAAAAAAGGTTGAGGCAAAAATAGATGAATGGGTAAAAGATATCGCTCCGTCTGATGATCTGCGTAAATGGTTTGGTCATGATCCCAAAAAGTGGGATAGTTTTAAGAAAAAATATTTAACCGAGCTAAATAAGAAAAAAGATTTATGTGAAGAAATTATCAATCAAAGCAAAGGGAACATAACGCTTGTCTATGCGGCTAAGGATGAAGTACATAACAATGCATTAATATTAAAAGAATATTTTGAAGCAAATTTCTGATGTCGGAAATTATATATCCAAAAAAATATCGAATGGAAAAAATAAATTATAAGAAAAGGATTATCATGGACAATAATATGCTTTATCCTAAGGTGACTTTGGAATTAGCTGAAAAAAAGGCCGGTCTGGTACCGAGGAATATTGATGCCTGGAGGAATTTTAGTAAAACAGTATTTGAAGAAGGAGCACTTCCTGAAAAAACAAAGCAGCTTATCGCTGTTGCGGTGGCGCACGTGACTCAATGCCCATATTGTATTCGTTCACATACAAAGCAAGCTATAAGGAAAGGTGCCAGCAAAGAAGAAATAATGGAGGCAATATGGGTAGCCGCCGAAATGAGAGCCGGTGCTGCTTATGCACATGCCAATATAGCAATGGATGAAATGGAGAAATCAAACAGGTGAGCGAATATCAAGTTAAAGTTTTAGGCTCTAAAAAAATCGGGCAAAATATTTATAAATTATTAATAGAAAAGCCCAGAGGATACGTTTTTATACCAGGACAGTTTACTGAAGTGACTATAAAGGATGTTGACAAAGAAAACTATAGAAGACATTTTTCTTTTATAGGATTAAACAATAATGACTATTTAGAATTTATAATAAAACCTTGTAATAGTAACGATACTGTAGCAAAAAAAATTATTAGCCTAAATAAAAATGAAAAATTAATTATAACCGGAGCAAAGGGAAATCTTCATTATAAGGGAATGGGAACATTCATTGCCGGAGGTACCGGTATTACACCATTTATTGCAATATTTAGAGATTTAAAAATAAAAAATGATATTGCCGGAAATATGCTTATATATTCTGCTAAAACGACTGAGGATATAATCATGCATGATGAGTTATTGGAAATACTAGGTATGAATTATATTAATCTATTTACACAGAAAAGAGACAAAAATTATTACTTCGGGAGAATAGATAGAAATTTTTTGAGAATGGAAATAGTAGATTTTGTACGGAATTTCTATGTCTCCGGATCAGTTGAATTTGTAAGAAGTATAAATTCTATTTTAAAAGATTTCGGGGTAACAGAAGATTTGATAATATGCGAACAAATAAACATATCTGATTTTATAAGCAATAGAAAAAAATCAAAAGTCCCATCTACATTTCAAATGATTTAATAGTTCTTAGTGTTTTCCCTTTCATAATAAAACTGAAATAAATCTTTCTGCTGATTAGAAATAAGACGATACTGACTTAAGTCAATGACTTCACAGGGTAATTAAAATAATTTTGATTGCGGAAGATCAATAGTGTGGAAGGGAGGTTATGGCTCTTTTTAATAACGAAGAAAAGCAATGGCTATATGTTTCCGGTTGATTGTATAATTAAAGCGCCATCATATGTTGAAACTGAAGGAGAATAACTAGCTAACAGAGAAAGACTTAATCTATAAGAGAGACAAAAGAAGTATTAATATAATCCAATAAAAAGAATAGCAAAAAATAGTTGTATATGATCAAAAATATTGTTGATAATATTTTAAAAAAAGGAGCAAAATCATGATGATAATAAAAAAAATTTACACTGTACTTATAATTTTAATATTCATATTCTTAGCATATCAGTGTGGAGAAAATAAAAGTAAATATAATACAGCCCAGGAAAATGAACCTCAAACCGAGAGTCAGGAAAATAATGAAGGTACAGCAACTATTGGTAATACGATGGAAGGAAAAACTTATTATGATCAGACATGCGCAGCTTGTCATGGGATGAATGGAAAAGGATTGCCAAAGCTTGGTAAAGATCTAACTACAAGTACATTCATTGCAGAAAAAACAGATGCTCAGTTATTAGCTTTTGTTAAAAAAGGGAGGCTGCCTTCTGATCCATTGAATACTACAGGAGTTGCTATGCCACCTAAGGGTGGAAATCCTGCATTAACAGATCAGCAGCTTATGGATATAATTTCTTACATAAGACAAATTCATCAATAGATTTCAGTCTGGCTGGTGGTACCGAAGATTTTTTCTATTATTACTGCTTTTATCTGTTTGTCTGCTTTGGATCTTGTGTCTCCTAAGCCGTTCTTGTCAAATATCACTGATATATTTTTCGTCCCTATAAAGAGTTTTTAAAAGTTCTCTGAATACGTTTCCAGTCATTTAGATAAACCTAAAATGAAACTTAATACCGGTTTGAGATTCTTTTAGAAAGATAATTATAAAATTTTTTTGTAGATATTGGTAGTTGGTTAAAAACATGTCTGTCACGCAGGAGGTCGCGAGTTCGAGTCTCGTCGGCCCCGCTAAAAAGCTTCAAAATCGATGATTTTGAAGCTTTTTTTATTTCCTCAAATTTAGAACTTATCCCAACTAATCAGAATTAACCAGAATTATTCCGAATTTGGGCACCTTTTGGGCACCCAAAGTTCTTTTATTTTAAAATAAACAACCCAGTGTTGGGGAAACCTATAGGTATAAAATTTAGGGTTAAAATGCTTTGAAAAAGTGCGAAAAATGAACGTTTTCGCAGCCTATTTTTTAAAACTGTTCTAAATTAATCAGAACTAATCAGAATAATTACGAATTTGGGCACAATTTGGGCACAGTTATTTTGTTAAATCATTTTATCAGATTTATTAAAAATAAAGTAAAACCCGTATAAAACTTGTATTTTTATAATGAGCAGTAAACTTTGAATTATTTAATTTTTTATTAAAATTTGAAATAATTTTTTTTAATTACTCAAAAAATTTATAAATGTCTAAAAGAAAAAACTGTTTTTATTTTAGGTGCAGGGCGGCGGATAATTGAATGAATATATCTTCCAGTTCCTGTCTTTTTATTCTTTGAGCAGCTTGTAATCCATCCATCTTTGATATTTCGGTCAATTATTACTGCTTTTATCTGTTTATCCGCTTTGAATCTGTGTCTCCTAAAACATTCTTATCAAATATTCCGGATATGTTTTCCATTTCTATCTGCTGCCTTAGTTTTCTTTCAAGAGAAATTGGTTAGAGTAAAAAAGAGCGATTAGCTCTATCAATATTGGAATTGTAGAGATAAGAAGAAAAGAAATTGTTTCATTGAAAACAATAAGATAAGTATAGAAAAGTAAGCAGGGAATGCCATACAGGCATTTCTGCGACCAAAGAAAAATAAGAAAATGCATCAGGTTAGATGGAAGGGGTTATAAGTTTGATAGATTCTCATTTCAATCCATTACACCGGATACCGAAATTATGGATTTTAATGACGTTAGTGAAAAATTTCCATTTGAAAAATTATTTTCGGTAATAACGGACAGTCTTATGGTAGAAATGAAACATAAAGACCAGCAAATAATGAAATTTGAAGAAGCACCAAAAATTTTAATCTCTACAAATTACACGATAGAAGGGCATGATCATTCAACATTAGACAGGCAATTTATAATTGAGTTCTCAGACCATTATAATATGAATAAAACACCGGTAAGCGAATTCGGACATAGATTTTTTGAAAATTGGAATACAGAACAATGGAACAGTTTTGATAATTTCATGATTTCATGTCTGCAGTTTTATCTTGAAAACGGTTTTGTCGAATATGAAAAGATAAACCTAATAACAAAAAAAATAATCGCTGCAACTTCGGAAGACTTTCTGGAGTTTATGAAAGATAAGGAAATAGTCACAGAATATAATCAAAGCGAGATACATAAGGAATTCAAAGAGCAATATGAAGATTATGTGAATCAACCCCAAAAAACTTTTACTGAATGGATTAAAATTATGCAAAGATGAAGAATTACAAGTATACGGATAGAAAATCCGGGAAGGAAAGGTTTTTTACTCTTAAGGAAGAAAGTTAGGACGAAGGGAAAGGGAGTTTAAATGGATAGGTGTTTCCGATGGGTAAAGTATTAATGAGCAATAAAACAAACTATTCCCTTTGATTAAAGTTGGTTTTGGTTCGTCCATGCGGCCAAAATAGAGGGGA
>CAWKCY010000015.1:0-133046 GCA_963848195.1 uncultured Ignavibacteriales bacterium
ATAAAAACTAAACCAAAATTTGATAATGAAATTGCGAAAGATGTTAAAAACGAAGCGACTAGAACTTTAAAAATTATGGATATAAATAATTATTAATTGTTTCTTGGCAACATATCAATACAAAATATAAATAACAGTTTATTCATATTTATTAAAGAATTCCAAAATTTCATAAAGTACATTTTTTATATTTGATATATGTCTGAACCAATGTCCTTCATTCCTATAACTTTCAATAAAAATGTTTCTATCTTTTTCTTTTGCTTTTAACAAAACGAAATTTCTTTCTTTATAATTTACTAATGGATCATTTTTACCTAAAATATACAATAGGGGAGTTGAGAAATTTATTTTTTGCAAACCTGGTAATCCAAAGAGTGAAACGGCAGCAGTAATATTTTTGTTATCTTTATTTAAATATTTTTCTAAAAGAATATTTCCTGAACTTGATGTAATGACATATAGTGGATTAGTTGGAAATTTGTTTTTAATATACTTTCCCCAATCTACTAAATCTTGAACTGCAGAATCTAAATATAAATTATTATGTGTTTTACCATAGCCAATTGACATTGGATAATTGGGTGAAATTATAATATAATTATTTGCTAATAATCCCATGAGAATAGAATCCCATCGAGGAGAAAAATCACTTCTTAATCCGGGATGAATAAAAAGAATTATTCCCCTAATTTTATAAGAAATATTTGATTTCATTAGATATGATAAGGATAAATCCTGAGTAGGTTTAAATATTGAATAAGAAAACTTTGTATTTATTGAGTGGCCCGTTAAGTTTTGAAAAAGTTTATTTTTTGTATCAAATAGAATTAAGCTCGTTGGAGTAAAAAAGTCACTATAAATAAGAATTATTTTACTTTCTGCCCAAAAGTCGTAATTATATATTACACCCTTTTTTGTAATCTGTTCTATCTGAGAGGAAATTAATTTTTTTCTAAAAAGGAGGTATTCACTATTTATTAATTGAAGATAATAAAGGAATTTTCCATCATATTTGGGCAATCTCAAATCATAGCTGCAGCTATAAATGATGGAGGGCTTTAAAACAATATTATTCAAGTTTCCTGAATAAATTTGGAAATATTCAGATTTTGAATTATTAACAAAAAATATTTTATTTTCATATATACATGGATTTAATTTATCACCTTCGATCTCTTTTAAATATTTCTTGTAAATGATTTTTCTTGATATCATATAAGTATAATTTTTGAAATATACTAATAAGTAATATTTTTTCATTTTTTGAAAAGCATGCGGAGTAAAATCTAAAATCGATTCTAAAAACTGGTATTTTTAATTTCTTTTTAACATTTAGAAAATATAAAAAGGGATCATTTTTAATTTGAAATATTATGTAAGCACCTGATGGTGAAGATTCAATATACTTTATTGGTTTATTGTTAGTATACTGATTTAATTCACTTAAAGTTGGAAAGAATTCTTCATCTCCATTATTATCATGTATTGCCACTAAAGTATCGTCATAAAAGAAAGGTTCAAAAACATTTGTATAGTTGATTGTTTGCTGCGCCACCTTTTCATGTCTATAATTATAACCGAATAATTTGAAATTGTTTCTATCATTCATAGAGAAATAAATGGTAGTATCTTTGCTTATTAAGAATTTTGTGTCTACTATTTTTACTGAATCTAAAAATTTGGGAATAATATTTGACTTTGAAGAGTTATTTATATAAATGAATTTGTATCCAAGATAAAAAAATACTAAAAAGAAGGGCAATATTATTCTAAAAGACTTTCTTTCAAAATGAAATTTAAAAATATCTGATATATAAATTTTATTTCTTGAAATCTGCTTTGTATTCATCATAGTAGATGGAACTATGTATTAGTATTACAAATCTCCTGAATTATTTTTATCTGAAAATCAAATTAGATTACTTAAAAAATTATAATTAATATCCCTAAAACAAAATAGGGGAATTCCCTATTGATATATTTATTTTTTATAATTTACTTTAATTATGAATATTTTAAAAATATTTGATAGTAACGTTTAGTGTAAATTTATTGTATCCATTTTACATCATTAATAAGAAACCTCATTAAATATTTAAAGGGAGAAAAATATGTACACGTTTAATATTATAATTTTAATTTTTACTATTTTATTATATTTTAATTCTTCATTAGCACAGCAAAAAAGCAAACCAATTCCTAAGGAAATAAAAGAAATCAATAATTTTTATGAAGGTTTTAAGAATCAAAAGGATTACCATCAATTTAAAGATACTGTATCTGAAAAACATTTAAAATATATTGTCAAAATCCTTTATGAAGCTAATGAAAAGGATGCAATTAATGTTCGTAAACAATATGAATATGAAGTAAAGAAATCTGATTCTTTATCTCATAAACATTTATCCACATTTGGATTTCCAGGTGCAACAAAAGGCATGATTGAAAAAGAGATAAAAGAAAAATTTTCAAATACTATATATGCATTGACGACTACTGCATATTTTTTAAAAATAAAAGTGAAATCATTCGGCTCAACTAAAATAAAACCAACACCAAATAGTAATATTGAGTTTGGGACTGTGGATGTTCATGGTATCATAGAAGATGTAATAAAGGGGGATAATCATTTTTCAATAGGCGATAATATAATATTTTATTATATGCCTTTTTGGAGAAAATATACAAATAAGAATTTTCAAGAAGGGAAAAGCTATTTTGTTCCTTTAAATGTTGCAGAAGGAGAGGGGAAAAAATATGATTGGTTAGCTTTGGTAACATTGGATGATGAACAAAAGTTACCAGCCGAAAAATTTGATTACAATTTGAGCTATGGTTGCTTTCAGATAGATAATGATTATTTAATCGACAGTAATAATTATTTCGGATATGGGGAAAAAATATTTTGGACTGATTTTCGTAATAATCTAACGCAACAAATTAATTTAATTAAATCATGGTAGGAGGGGAAAATGTTAAATTTTAGAATATTAATTCTGTCTATTTTATTTTTGAAGCTATTTAGTCTATCGTTAGTTTATGCCCAGGAGCCGTTAGAAGATTATTTCTTACAGGGAATATTATATAAGAATAACGACCCACAAAAGCCATATGTTGGAAACATCGAAATAGGACCCGATGGAGATCATTTTTCTAGTGATGTTATAACTTGGAATCCTTCTATTTCTTCTAATTTACCCATTTATGTTGATTTAGTTACTAATATTCCAGATAAAGCTAATGATGTAATTGAAAGTTCTGATAAATGTCTTGAAGATTTACGAAGTGTTTATGATGAATGGGCTTCGGAGTGTGGTTATGTTATAGATTTTAGTGAAGTAAACACTTTAAATCCCATACCAATTGAAATAGAATGGAGTACTAATAATAATTTATTTCAAGAAAAAGATGGAGGGGTGCCGGGAGGGGTGACATATTCATCGGTAGATAAAAATGACCAAAAACACTTTTCAGTAAGTAACAGCAATCCTTTAGAATCCGGGGTCTCATATAGTGTTATTTTCTTAAATAATTCATCTACAAGAAATTTCAATTGGACAACCTATTTTATCCTCTTCTATCCTGAAACATATGTTAATTTTTATAATATTTTACTCCACGAATTCGGACATCTAGTTGGGTTAGGGGATAATCCAAAAGATCCTGATTGCATTATGTATCCAAGTCAGCCTGTTGGAAATATAAGTGAAAAGTCAATAAACAACACTGATGAAGATAATTTATCATGGTATGTAGATATATTGGTTCCAGTATGTGAAACTTGTCCACCTGCAGCTCCAACAGGTCTTTCTGCAACAATTAGTGGACAAAATGTTGTTTTGACATGGAATCCATATCTTAATGGATTAGGCGCATCACTGCAAATAATAAAGAATAATCAAATCTATGGCAGCCCTTTTTCAACATCCCAGACGTCTTTTATTGATAATAATGCTGCTAATTCATTACCTGCAAAATATCAAATAGCAGCCTTTAATGGACATGGATACTCTTATTCAAATAGCGTTAATTTAATTGTGGCGCCAAGTACAATAAGTTCAAATACACTATGGACAGGTGTAGTTTATGTAAACTCAAATGTTAATATTACTGCCACAGGAAATTTGATTATTGGCGCTAATACAAAAGTAATATTTAATGCCGGGCATAATTATAGTATAATTTGTGAAGGTAAATTAAATTCTCAAGGTGTGAATTATGGATCAGTGTTATTCTCATCAAACTCCACAAATCCTGCTGTAAATAATTGGGGAAATATCTTTCTGAGTGGCTCAGGAGCTTCAGGATCAACGATTGAATATACCAATATCCAGTATGGAAATGGAATTCAAGTAATAAATGTACCTGATTTTGAAATATCAAACTGTAATTTTTTAAATAATTATGTATCTATTTATTGTGGTGGTTCAATCGGTTCCATATTAAATAATTATTTAAGTAGTAACAGTATTGGGCATTCAATTCAATTAAATCTTTCAACTGTAACCTGCAATAAAAATAAAATAAAAAAAATTGATTCAGGTGCTAAAAGAGGTCATGGAATTTTATTCGGCGGCGGTTCGCATGGTTCAGCATGGCAAAATGATATATATAATGTTGATTGGGGCATCGGTTCAATATGGAGTAGTTCTGTAGATTGTTACAATTCAAATTATTATAATGAACCAAACGATGAAAGAAATAATAGGATAACTAATTGTAATTATGGAGTAAGAATCTATAATAATAGCTATCCTATATTAGGAAGGCCGATTTCTGTATACGGATATAGTACAATTAAAAATAATTCTGTGGATGTTTCTTTAAATACCGATAATATTACAGCTTCTAACTTAGAAGCTTATGAAATTTATTGGAATAATGGAGATTACTCTCACGCAATTGTTCAAAAAGGTAATGGTTCTAATATTATCCATGCTCCAGAAGCTACCTCAGATCAATGGCAAAATATTCCTTTTCCCAAAATTCAATCACCACCTAATATGAAATCCAATAATGCTATTGCAAGTATTGATGCTAACAGCAATAGCGATAAAGCCTCTAATGTAAGTAAGGAGAGTTCATCGGTTGAAGTATTTGATTCTTTATTTACCGGTATAAATTTGCGTCACCAGAAAAAACTTATCGAAGCCAAAGATTATTTTATATCATATCTTTCCAAACATCCGGAAGACCAAAGAGCATATACAGAATTATATAATTGTGAAGATAAACAGACTATTAAAGAAATACTTACGTTTTTCAAAACTTTACCTAAACAAGCTTCTAAGGAACAAGGATTGCTCCTCTCCTATTTATATCAAAAGGAAGGTGATATACAATCTGCAAAAAAAATAAATAATGCTTTAATAAAAAAATATCCCAATACGCCTCTTTCAGCCAGAGCAAATATTGAAAATATGTACATTTTATTATATAGTGAAAACAATCTAAATGATGCCGTAGATATTTTTAAAGATGTTTTGAAAGAAGCCCAATTATCTACATCAACTGAACTTAAAGATGCAGAATATGCTCTTGAATCCTATGCAAGAATACATGAAAAACCAATTCCAGATTTTGATGCTCTCAAAAAGGCTCTTTCAAGCGCAATAAATCAAAATGAAGAATTTAGTTTATTGGGTAATTATCCGAATCCCTTTAATCCATCAACTACAATTTCTTATAATTTACCAAGAACTTCAAATGTCGAAATAATAGTCTACGATATTCTAGGAAATAAAATAAAAAGCTTTAATATTTCTTCACAAAATGCAGGTAAACAACATGTTGTATGGAATGGAACTAATGGTAATAATCAACAGGTAGCAAGTGGTATTTACTTATACCATTTTAAGGCTATGTCGTTGGAAGGCAAGAATGAAATATTTGAAAAAACTGCTAAGTTATTGCTGTTGAAGTAAAATAAGAATTACTTAGTTAATTATTTAATTAGTATAAAATAATCATAAAGATTAATAAAGCTGCCGGTTTTTATACCGGCAGCTTTATTTGTTTTATGCAGCTGCATTTATTTTATATGATATAATCCAATCAATTATATTATCCGGCTGCGCTGCGGATAATTGGATAAACATTTCTTCCAGTTCCTGTCTTTTTGTTTTTAGCAGCTTGTGATCCATTTTTGAGATTTCGGTCTGGCTTGTGGTTCCGAATATCTTTTCTATTATTGTGGCTTTTATCTGTTTATCTGCTTTTGATCTTGCGTCTCCTAAGCCGTTCTTGTCAAATATCCCGGATATGTTTTCTGTCTCTATCTGCTGTCTTAATCTTTTTTCAAAGTAATCGGAATCATTTCCAGGTGTTAAGTTATTGCTGAAGGTTTCTCCCGATACTTCTCCTATTGGTAATCCTAATATGAAGTTAATTATTGGCTTAAAGCTTCTGTAAGATGGAAATTCAAATCTTTTTCCGTTTATTGTGTCGCTTCTATCTTTTAATACATATCCTACATTCTTGAACCGGTCTTCCATCTTTATCCAGTTCTTTCTCCAGCTGCATCCATACGTTAAGATCTGTTTCATATGGGGTCTCTCCTGCAATCTTCATCTTTACACCGCTTTTTACAAATTGTCCTTTCTGGATTACTTTTCCCTGGTCATCTACTTCATCGTTTTCTTTATCATATTCAAATCCTCCTCTTCCGGTGAATACTATGTTTCCTTCCACTTCCACAAATTTATCAGAGAATTCTTCCTGCCAGGCAGGGAGCAAAGCTCCCCAGTCATTTAAGAACATTCTCTCTTTTCGGTTCTTTATTTTATAGTCTTTTACATACTGATAGTATATCTTTGTAAGTGAATCGATAAACAGGAAGTCAATTTCCTTCTTAGAAAGGAAATCAAAAGCCTGTATAACGTCTGCAAGTCTTTTTGTATCCTTTGCAATTGCTTTAATACCGGCTTTCTGGAAAAGTTTAATTAAGAACCTGCTTCCTTTTTCGTTATCAATAATCAAGATAGGTTTAGTTAATTTGAGTTCTTTATATACACCTATAATAAAATCAGAGGAGGTCCTGCTTTTGCCTTTATGGAAAGCTTTCCATAACGGAAATTATCGAAAGTTTTTGCTTATGGAAAGAAAGTGTGATAAATACTTATCATAGTTGAAAATGCCCTTTTATTTCTTGCCATAATATCTCACTATAGATTATCAAAAAATAATCAGTGAGGTACCATATGAAACCAAAACTATCTATCGATGAACTAATAGCCAAAGTGATGGCTGAATTGGAAAGACTGAAATATTCCGGGAACTCGTGTTGTAAATTCCGTAGCTTTTACAAAAAGTTTAGTGTTTTTGCCAAGGAAAATAATGAAGTTTATTTTTCAGAAGAATTGGGCAGGAGATTCTTAAAAGAAAAGTACAACTGCATTATCAACAATTATACTGAGGCTATACCCAAGCGATACAGAGATCTTATTAGAAAAATACGGGTCTTGGGTGATTATCAACTTCATAATGTGATATTCCGAAAAATTATTAAAAAGCCAGGATTCATAAAACCTCCCCAATTTGAAAAAGAGCTCGCAGCCTACGAAAGAGAATGCGAAAGCAAGGATTATTCTAAAAGAGGATTACGGACCCGGATGCAGCGTTTGTTTTTTTTTATAGATTATCTTAATAACAGAGGGTTACAGAATGTAAATAGTATTACTCCTCAGATAATATCCGATTATGTTAAAGCTATCTATTGGCATCACGAAAAAACTATTTCATCGATATTAACAGCACTTAGAGTATTTCTAAGGTTTCTCTACCTAAATCAATACATAGATGAAGACCTAAGCTTAAAAGTTCCCCGCCAGAAGAAGTATTATTATCCCCCTGTTCCTTCTGTCTGGAATAAGGAAGATGTAATCAGGATGCTGGAAAGTATTGACAGAGGAAATCCAACCGGGAAAAGAGATTATGCTATACTGCTACTGGTTGCCAAACTCGGCATAAGGGCAGGCGATATAAAGTCATTGACCCTATCCGATTTAAATTGGCAGTTAAAATCCATAGAGATAAGACAGAACAAAACGAAGAATAGTGTCACCTATCCCATTTTGGATGATATAGGCTGGGCATTAATTGATTATCTGAAAAACGCTCGTCCAGTAAGTAATTCACCCTTTGTTTTTTTAAGGATGAATGCTCCCTACGAAGAATTTGCAGAAGATTCCGGTTTACATTTTATCATAAGAAAATATATGAGAGCTTCAGGAATTACTGTTACTAAAGGTCAAAGGCACGGATTCCATTCTCTCCGTCATACACTTGCCAGCACTTTGCTTGAAAATCAAATACCGCTGCATGTAATCTCCGAAATCCTTGGACATATCAATTCCAAATCTACAATGATCTATCTTCATACATCACTTGAAGGATTACGGTTATGTGCTCTTGATCCGGAGGAGGTGTTTTACGATGTCTAAAGAAATTGTCTATAAAAGTATTTTTGCTGAATTAATCGCCGGATATATTGAGGAAAATAGGGCGGTGGGTTATAAATTTTTAAAGGCTTCCTCCCTTTTGAAACAATTTGACACTCTGGTCTATAGAGAACAATGGACCGAAATGAAACTATCAAAGCAATTGGTATTGCTATGGACAAAAAAAAGACCAAATGAAACAGAAAGTAACAGATGCCACAGAATCTCAATAATACGTGGCTTTGCAAAATATTTGGTACGGCTAAGTTATGAGGCATATATTTTTCCGCCTGGTATGGTTACTGTTGAGAGATACTCTTATGTTCCTTACATTTTTTCGAAAACGGAACTAAAGAATATTTTTAAGATATGTGACAATTATCCCGCTTCTAATACTTCTCCCAAACGGCATCTAATACTCCCGCTTCTGTTCCGAATGTTATACGGGTGTGGTTTGCGTATTTCTGAAGCATTAAAATTAAAACTTAATGATGTTGACTTAAAGAAAGGAACTTTATTTATACATGAAGCCAAATTTGGGAAAGAAAGGATTATCCCAATGGCAGCAACACTTACAGAACGATGTTGTAAGTATACATATAAAGTCCACAATCTGGAGTCTAGCAATCCCTTCTTTTTCCCTTCTCCCTTCGGTGGGTATTATGATGAAAGTACTATATATGTTTTGTTTAGAGATATACTCTGGAAGGCCGGGATCTCTCATAGTGGAAAAGGTCCACGACTACATGATATTAGACATTCTTTCTCCGTCCATTGCTTAAAGAAATGGGTTTTAAATAAAGGTGATCTTACTAGTCTTCTTCCATATCTTTCTGCATATCTCGGTCATGTTGATTTAAGAGGTACGCAGCATTATCTGAGACTGACTGCTGACTTATATCCGGAAATTATTGCTTTGGTGGAGCAGAACTTTTCATTTTTAATACCGGAGGTACCCCATGAAGCAGACTGATTTTGCAAGAATGCTGACTCGCTTTTTATCCGATTATCTTCCGGGACAGCGCAACCTCAGCACCAATACAATAAAATCCTACCGGGATACATTCAAACAACTCCTAATATTTTTTGATGCAGAACTTAAAGTCAAACCAGAACAGCTTACCTTTAATAAAATAAATGTAAAAACAATTAGAGATTTTCTGCAATGGATTGAAAAAACACATAACATAAGTATTAATACCCGTAACCAGAGACTTGCAGCAATACATAGTTTCTACAGATATACCCAATCAGAAGAACCGGCAATCCTGTTTGAGTGTCAAAAAATTTTAGGTATACCATTTAAGAAGCGAGAAAAAAAGATAATTGAATATCTACCACAAGAAAGTATGAAGTACATTTTAGAGCAGCCGGATACTACCATGAAAAGAGGCCGCCGTGATTTAACAATAATGACCACTCTTTATGATACGGGGGCAAGGGTACAAGAATTAATTGACTTAACGACAGGCGATATAAGATTAACAAAACCTGCCACAATATTATTAACGGGCAAAGGAAACAAAAAAAGATGCGTTCCTATTATGGAAAAAACACGACTTTTGTTAGAGAGTTACATGAAGGAAAATCGGCTTTGTGAAAACGGAAATCAAGTTCATCCTTTCTTTTTTAATAGTCGAAGACATCCATTTACAAGACCCGGTATAACATATATCCTGGGAAAATATTTGAAACAGGCTAAGGAATCCCATTCTGATATTTTTTTCCCTAAATGCCTTCATCCTCATATGATAAGACATACCAAAGCAATGCATTTGCTAGAAGCTGGTGTAAACCTAATATATTTAAGAGATTTATTAGGACATGTAAATGTTACTACAACAGAAATCTATCTTAGAGCAAATATGGAAGTAAAAAGAAAAGCATTGGAATCTACGTATATGGAGATTGTGAAAAAGGATATACCTGTTTGGCAGGAAGATACAGACCTGTTGAATTGGCTTCAGGATTTATGCAGTTAAATATTATGGAAAGATTTTCATTAGAAAACGTCTAAACCTTATGTGTTTATGGTGTTTATCTGAAAATCTTTCCATAAGCAAAAACTTTCGATAATTTCCTTTATGGAAAGCTTTCCATAACGGAAAAAGCAGGACGTCCACGGATTTTATTATCGGAGTTTATAAAGAGCTCAAATTAACTAAACCTATCCTGATTATTGATAATGAAAAAGGAAGCAGGTTCTTAATTAAACTTTTCCAGAAAGCCGGTATTAAAGCAATTGCAAAGGATACAAAAAGACTTGCAGACGTTATACATGCTTTTGATTTTCTTTCTAAAAAGGAAATTGACTTCCTGTTTATCGATTCACTTACAAAGATATATTATCAGTACGTTAAAGATTATAAATTAAAAAACAGAAAAGAGCGGATGTTCTTAAACGATTGGGGAGCATTGCTCCCTGCCTGGCAGGAAGAATTCTCAGATAAATTTGTAGAAGTAGAAGGTAATATAGTATTCACCGGAAGAGGAGGATTTGAATATGATAAAGAAAATGATGAAGTCGATGACCAGGGAAAAGTAATCCAGAAAGGGCAGTTTGTCAAAAGCGGTGTAAAGATGAAAATAGCAGGAGAGACACCGTACGAAACAGACCTTAACGTATGGATGCAGCTGGAGAAAGAACTTGATAAAGACGGAAGACCGGTTCAGAAGAATGTCGGATATGTACTAAAAGACAGAAGCGATACAATAAACGGAAAAAGATTTGAATTTCCATCTTATAAAAGTTTCAAACCAGTAATAAACTTCATATTAGGCTTACCGATAGGAGAAGTATCAGGAGAAACCTTCAGCAATAACCTTACACCTGGAAACGATTCAGATTATTTTGAAAGAAAATTAAGACAGCAGATAGAAACGGAAAATATATCCGGAATATTCGACAAGAACGGCTTAGGAGATACAAGATCAAAAGCAGACAAGCAGATCAAAGCCGTAATAATAGAAAAAATATTCGGTACCACCAGCCAGACCGAAATATCAAAAATGGATCACAAGCTGCTCAAGACAAAAAGACAAGAACTAGAAGAATTGTTCATACAATTATCCGCAGCCCAGCCAGAAAATATAATTGATTGGATTATATCTTACAAAATAAATGCAGCTGCATAAAACAAATAAAGCTGCCGGTAAAAACCGGCAGCTTTATTTAAAATCATAACCTTTTGAGACTATAGAAAATAACCTTATATTTATGAAGGAACAAAAATCACAGGAGGCAATAATTAACACCAAAAATGCCTCCCGCAGAACTTATCTTTAAATAAAAAAATTGGATTGTGTTTACTTGAAGTCCATACAAACTCCATACAAGTCCATACAAAGTCCATACACAAATGACCAAAAATCATCGGGACTCTTTGAACCCTTTAAAACAAAAAAGCCCGATTTTGAGTCAAAATCGAGCTTTTTAAGTGGGCTCGGAAGGACTTGAACCTCCGACCCGCTGATTATGAGTCAGCTGCTCTAACCAACTGAGCTACGAGCCCTTATTTTTTTTGTGGCACTAAAATAATACTTAACTAACCTTTTTGCAATCAACTTTATTACTTATATCTATTTTTTAGTAATACTTGTAAATATATTGAATTATTCCAACTTTTTCTCCATCAGGACTATATCTTATTTCTTCTATTATATTCCCCTTACTGTCATATTTGTATTCATATTTGTATACTAAATCATCATCCTGGTTATAACTTTCGGCGGTTATTTTCCTACCGTTATCATCATATTCATACTTTATACTATATTCTTCCTTCCCTGTTTTATCATACCAGATCTCTCTGCTTAAATTACCCGAATCATCATATTCATAAAGATAATATTTGTCCATTACCTTGCTCATATTATATCTGTCCGACCTGGTTTTATTCCCGTATTTATTATACTGATAGGTATAATATTTATCAGGTTTCTCTTCCGCTGTCATCCGGGTCGTCTTTATTCTTAAATTATTTTTATAGTCGTAAGTAAATATATTTTCTAATTCACTTTTTGAATTATATATGTCTGTTTCTACTATATATCCATTGGTATCATATTTTATTGTGGATAATTTTTCCTCTTTAACAGGTTTACCGTTTTCATCAAAATTAAAGCTAATTTTTTCCACTTCTTTTATATTGTTGCCTTTAATATATTTTCTTTCCATCTCCTCTAAGTTTGCAATCTTTTTTTCCTTAACAATATTTTCTTCCTTTTCTTCTTTTACTTCCTTACTTGAAGAACATCCGTGTATTATAAGTATTGTACTGCATAAAATAAGAATCTGAATCACTTTTTTAATCATTAATTAATCCTTATACATTTTTGTTTATTAAAATAATATTATAATACCGCAAATTAAATGTTAAAAAGACTGGTAAAATACAGTGAGGAATACCGGCTTATAATTTTATAGAATTTAATTCCCCATAAGCTGCCAGTATTTTTTTCTTTGTAATTAATAAATCCTGCGAAATAACCTTTACATCTCCAAGTACCGGCATAAAGTTTGTATCACCGTTCCATCTTGGAACTATATGAAAATGGATATGCTCATGAATACCGGCTCCGCTGACTTTACCCAAATTTAACCCGATATTGAAACCATCCGGTTTGAAGGCTGATTTAAGTGCTTTTAAAGCCAGTTGAAGCTTTTCCATGCATTCAATAGATTCTTCATTATTTAAAGATGCAAACTCACTTGTATGCCTGTATGGTACAACCATTAAATGTCCGTTATTATACGGATATAAATTTAATACGGTAAAAGTTAAAGCTCCTTTGTCAACCAAAAGACTTTGATTATCATCAACCTTCTCTTTTTCAAGCTCACAAAAAATACATCCTTCCTTTTTATTACTATTTTTGAAAGAGTCTATGTATTCTGTTCGCCACGGTGACCAAAGTTTTTCCATAATTTATCAAAAATAAAAAAGGCGGAAATTATTCCGCCGTTTATTACTAAATATAAGTTTTTAATGTCCCTCTTCTCTGGATTTATTGTACTCATCTACAACTTTTTGTTCAACTTCACGGGGCAGTTCTTCATAATGTGAAAAACTCCTTCTGTGAGTTCCTCTGCCCGATGTTAGACTTCGAAGGTTAGATGAGTATTTATATAATTCTGCAAGAGGAATCTGTGCTTTAATTATTTGGAAATGCCCGTCTGAATCCATGCCCGATATTTTACCTCTTCTGCTTGAAATATCCCCCATTACATCTCCCATAAATTCTTCCGGGACTGTAACTTCAATATCATAGATTGGTTCAAGGAGACATGGTTTTGCTTCCAAAAATCCTTTTTTAAAACATTGCGCACCTGCAAGTTTAAATGACATTTCATCCGAATCAACAGTATGATAAGAACCATCGAATAAAGTTACTCTCACATCCACCACTTTATTCCCTGAAATAACTCCTTTTTCCATTGTATCAACTATACCTTTTTCAACAGCGGGAATAAACCTTCCGGGAACCGCTCCTCCTACAACTGCATTAACAAATTCAAATCCTTTTCCGCGTGCCAAAGGTTCCATTTTAAAGTAAACATGACCGAATTGTCCTCTTCCGCCTGATTGTTTTTTATGTTTATACTCTACCTCATCTACTCTTCCTTTTATAGTTTCTCTAAAGGGAACCCTCGGTTCAACAATATCAACATCAACTCCATACCTCTCCTTTAATCTTTTTACCGCAAGTGAAAGCTGCAGTTCACCCTGACCGGAAATTATTGTCTGTGAAATCTCAGGATCAAATTTTACATTAAATGAAGGATCTTCTTCATGAAGTGTATGCAGTCCGGAACTGATCTTATCTTCATCTCCTTTTGCTTTTGGGACAATTGCACTTCTAATAACAGTCTCCGGAAAATCAATAGGATCAATTACAACTGAAAAATTCTTTGAAGATAGAGTATTATTGGTATGAGTATCTTTTAATTTTACAACTGAACCGATAGTCTCCTGCTGCAATATTAACTATGTCTTTCCTCTTGTGTCCGTTAAGTATTGAAAGCTGACTTAACCTTTCGGATTTATTGTTTTTCTGATTAATAAGGTCTAAACCTGAGTTAACTGTGCCTGAAAAAACTTTAAATAGAGAAAGTTCACCAACATGCTGTTCGGAAATAGTTTTGAATATAAAAAGAACCGGTTCACCATTCGGATCAGGCTTAACCAGCACCTTCTTATCGGTATCTTTTAATGACGCTTCCTCTCCTCCTCTATCTGAAGGTGACGGGAAATATTTTACTGTAAAATCCAGGAAATTATTTATTCCTATTCCTTTTTCGGCTGACATTGCGAATACAGGAGTTAAACTTTTTTGTAAAATAGCAGCTTTAAGCCCCTTATCCAGGTCTTCCTCCGATAAAGAGCCTTCTTCAAAATATTTATTCATTAATTCTTCTGAGGTTTCTGCAACTTTCTCAACTAATTCCAGCCTATAAGCTTCGGTCTTGTCTATTAAATCTCCCGGTATTTCACCTTCAGTAACTTTTTTGCTTCCGGCTTCTCCATAAGTATAAGCCTTCATTTTAATTATATCAACAACAGTATCAAAATTAATTCCTTCATTTACAGGGAAAGTCACAATTACAGCATTAGGTGAAATCCGCTCTTTGGCTTTCTTTAATGTCTCCTCAAATGTTGAATGTTCATTGTCAACTTTATTAATTATAATAGCTGATGATAAATTAAATTCATTAATAAATCTTGCTGTGGTTTCCGAACCGACTTCAATCCCTTCTGCTGATTTTAAAACCATAACTGCTGTATCACTAACGCGCATGGCCGATTTAACATCCCCGATAAAATCCGAATAACCCGGAGTATCAAGTATATTAACTTTTACATTATTCCATTCAACATGAAGTAACGATGTTGAAATTGAAATTTGTTTTTCTATCTCATTAGGTGTAGAATCAGAAACAGTATTCCCCTCAGAAATTTTGCCAATCCTGTTGATTTCTCCTGCTGTATATAATAAAATTTCTGAAAGAGAAGTCTTGCCGCTTCCTCCATGACCGATAAACACAATATTTCGGATTGCTCCGGTATCATATTCTTTCAAGTGAGTTCCTCCTCCAATTCAAGGTAAGTTTATTTATGTATGATGTTTTCCTTTGTAGGTATTCCAAAAAGTATTTATTCCGTTTCCTATCGCAGAGAGGTTCTTAAATACATCCGTTACCGGACCTTCGACTCCCCTCCTTACTTTTTCTTCCAATTCAAGTATTTTTTCAGTATGCTCTTTTACTTCAGATATTATATCTTTCACAACTTCAACCTGCTCCTTTGCTTCTTCAACAATATCGTTAAGTTTACCACTTAAACTATTAACTGATACCAGCAGCGGCTTTGTCTGATCGGATAAATTTTTTACTTCATTTTCTATTGTATTTACAGATTTTGTAATCCTATTCAAGTAAAAAATTAATGCGATACACAAAGCCGATGCGCAAACTAATAATACTATATAAAATATATTTATTGTATCCATAAATGTAAATTAAGAGTTAAGAGGATTTTTTTGTTTCTTTATATGCTTCAACTCCTGCTTTAAACGCTGATTTTAGATTATTACTCTCTGACTCCAATTTACTTTTACCCTCATCTATACTGCCGGATGCTTTTGCTTTTGCATCATTCAGTATCTTTTCAGCATCCTTTAATATAGCTTCGGATTTTTCTTTAGCATCATAAATTATTTTCTCCGATTTCTTCTTACCGTCATTAATTAACCCTTTTGCTTTATCTCTCGCTTCTGCAATATATTTCTCGGCTTCATCCAGATATTCGTCTGTTCTGGATTTGATATCATTTCTTAATTCACGGCCGGTTTTCGGTGCATATAACAAAGCCAATCCCGCACCTATTATACCGCCGGCTAAAAATCCAAAAAATACACTTGAACCGGAATTATTTTCTTGAGGCATGTTTATCTCCTTTTTAGTATAATTACTTTAGTAAAATATAACAAGCGCCCTTTCTAAAATCAAGAAATCAGAAATAATCCATGATATTTATTACATATTTTTGATAATTTCCTGTGCAAACTCCGATGACTTAACTTCTTTTGCACCCTTCATCTGTCTTGCAAAATCATATGTTACAACCTTAGATTTTATTGTCTTCTTCATCGCATTCTCAATCTTTCTTGATACTTTATTCCAGCCTAAATAATTAAACATCATTACACCTGAAAGAATGAGTGAACCAGGATTAACTTTATCCATTCCTGCATATTTTGGTGCTGTTCCGTGCGTTGCTTCAAATATTGCTGTGGTATAGCTCATATTTGCTCCGGGTGCCATACCTAAACCTCCAACCTGTGCCGCAGCCGCATCAGAAAGGTAATCACCATTTAAATTTGGGGTTGCTAATACTTCATATTCATCAGGTCTTAATAATAACTGCTGAAATATACTGTCGGCTATTCTGTCTTTAATTAAAATTTTCCCTTCAGGAAGTTTTCCATTAAAATTATCCCATAAT
This sequence comes from uncultured Ignavibacteriales bacterium, assembly GCA_963848195.1. GTDB lineage: Bacteria > Bacteroidota > Ignavibacteria > Ignavibacteriales > Ignavibacteriaceae > CAVQBP01. The sequence goes on from CAWKCY010000015.1 coordinate 16,946, forward strand.
TCATTTTCTGTAACGGTTATATCCGAAAATTCTTCCTTTGCAATCTTATATCCCCAATCTCTGAATGCTCCTTCCGTAAATTTCATTATATTTCCCTTATGCACCAGGGTAACACTCTTTCGTTTGTTGTCTCTTGCAAATTCTATAGCCTTCTTTACCAACCTTGCCGAACCGAATTCACTGATCGGCTTAATCCCTATTCCGGATCCTTCTCTGATATTCTTGTTAAATTTTGTGTTTATAAAATTTCTGACTTCATCTGCTTCAGCCGTACCTGATTTAAATTCAATTCCGGAATAAACATCTTCGGTATTTTCTCTAAATATTACTACATTTAACAATTTAGGTCTCTTCATCGGGCTGGGAACTCCGGGATAATATTTTACCGGTCTTACACATGCATATAAATCAAGTCGCTGCCTTAATGCTACATTCAAACTTCTTATGCCTCCACCTATCGGGGTGGTTAAAGGTCCTTTAATTGCCACATTGTATTCTCTTATTGCCTCTACCGTCTCTTCAGGCAGCCATTGATCATTACCGTAAACTGATACGGCTTTTTCGCCTGCGTATATTTCCATCCAGGATACTTTCTTTTTTCCGTTAAATGCTTTTTCAACGGCTGCATCAAAAACCATTTTCGATGCTCTCCATATATCCGGTCCTGTACCATCACCTTCTATAAAAGCAAGTATTGGATTATTGGGTATCTTTAATTTCCCGTTCACTACTCTGATTTTTTCTCCAGTTTGGGGAACCTGGATTTTTTCGAAGTTTGACATTTTTACTCCCTTCATTGATTTGATATTGATTCTACATAAATTTTCCCGAATCGATGCTGGTAGAATGAGACACTAACTATTCCTACCAATACCGCAAACCATAACGTAACTACCCTTATAATAAAAGTAGAAGCAACTGCTACCTCTTTGGGAAAACCTTTACTTATTCCTAAAAAAGTTAAAGACCCTTCTGTGACTCCTAAACCGCCGGGAAGCATTGATATAGCTCCGACCATTGTCGCAAATGCATAACTGAAAGAAGACCACATTAAACTAACATCCATCTTAAAAATAATTAGAATTAAATAATAACTCAAACACTCAAATGACCACGATATTAAACTTACTAATGTCATATAAAATAAGGGCATTGGACGAAGAAGCTGATATGAGCTTTCATAAGCATTATGAATTTTTTCAAGGTGTTTATTTAAAAAACTGTTCTTCTCAAGCAGTTTCAGCATGGGAAGTGCTATCCTTTTATTACTTATAATTACTAGTAATATGGCTAAAAGTACCGTTATAATGATTATTATTCCCGTTCCGTAAGAAAATGAGTAAGCCCCTATTATTGAAATAACCATTAAAGAAGTGGAATCCGTAATTCTTTCTGCAAAAATTATCGGGGCGGTTTTACTAATCGGTATGTTCTTTATTTGTTTTACAAGGTATGATTTTAACAGCTCCCCCATTTTCCCCGGTGTTATACTCATAATTAATCCGGACATGAAAATTGAAAAAGAATCTATTTTCCCTACCTTCACCTTTGTTATCGAAAGATAATAATCCCACTTTAAAAATCTTACAAAGTAATTAGCAAATGATAATAGAAGCAGAACCGGAAGCCACATCCAATTAAAGAAACTAAATGCGGAAATCACATTATCGAAATTAGCGTATATCGTGAAACCTAAATACACAACTCCTGCAATTGCAAGAGATATTAATATTTTATTTTTTATTTTATTCAGCAATGGAATATTAAGTTCAAGTTCAAGTTTAAGTTTAAGTTCAAGATTTCGTATAGCATCAAATTACTTTCTTCAAGGAATCATATAATTTGAAAAGAGGCAGTCCTACCACATTATAATAATCCCCATTGATTTTTTTTATAAAAACTGCACCAAAATCATCCTGTATACCGTATGCACCAGCTTTATCCATCGGAGTCCCTGAGGAGATATAATCTTCTATTTCGTTCTGTTCAAGCTTTCTGAATGTGACTAAAGTCTTCTGATAATCTGTAATTAATTTGTCGCCGGCAGGATTATAAATTGAGAAACCGGTATATACCGCATGTGTATTACCACTTAATTGATTTAATATTCTGCCCGCGTCTTTTCTATCTTTCGGTTTACCAATTATTTTTCCGTTTAATACCACAATTGTATCGGCTGTTATTATTATTCCGCCATTAACTTTTTCTTTAGCCTTGTTGAGTTTTTCTTTTGATAATCTTTTTACTAATGCAATAGGAGATTCACCGCTTTTACTATTCTCATCTATATGAATTTCAATTACTTTAAAGTTTATATTTAATAAACTAAGAAGTTTCTTTCTACGGGGGGATTTGGAGGCTAAATAAACGGGATGAGAAACATTAAGCATTATTAATTATCATATACCATTATTTAAAACTATAAGTCCGGTAAAATAATAAAAATTAATTAAGAAAAATAGGAAATAAACAGAAGAGACTACCTAAACATTGCCTTTATACTTCCCCAGGTTTGCTTAACGCCGGAGATATTTTGCAATACTGAAACTTCCCCTGAATATGTAGATGGATTAATTTGATTCTTCTCTACAATTCCTAATTCATATACAAACATTAAATCAGTTGTTTTATATGCTGATAAATCTTTATATGTATAATAAGAGTTGCTTCCTTTTGCCGGAATGCGCGCAATTTCAACGAAAGTGCTTTGAGGAGTTTTTCTTTCTATAACAAATTCTTTAACATTATCTTCTTCACCGGTTCTCCATTCAAGGATTACATTTTCACCATCACTATGAGCTTTGAAATCATTTAAAAATGCCCCTGCAAATGCAATAGCAACACAAAATAGCAGAATTAATATTACACCCTTTTTCATAGTTAAAATATATTTCTCTTATATTATAATGTCAAGTTATTTTAATAATATTAATAGTACAAAAACCTTATTTTCACACTAATTTACTCAATTTATGGACACTTAAAGATGACATTCTTTATAATAAACAATTATTTTTAATTTTTTATGTAAAATAAAAGTTCATAAACCTTATTTTGGAAAAAAAGTAAAAATGCCTCTTTCAAAATATTGATTCTTGTGTACTTGAGTTATTTAGCAAATTATTCAACATTTTTCATGCCGGTTTGGTAAGTTTTTTCTATTTTTGAATTAACTTTATATCTATATTGTTTCATGAATGATGAATTTCTTTCTTTAAATATTGATCAAGCTGATTTCTGTGTCGTGGATGTTGAAACTACAGGGCTTTCACCGCGTTCAAATAATATTATTGAAATAGGTATTGTAAAAATTTCCAATTTCAAAGTAGTTGATAAATTCCAGTCCCTTATAAATCCAGCTAGAAATATCCCTTACTATATTTCAAATATTACAGGGATTACTAACGATGAAGTCTTTAATGCTCCTTTCTTCGAAGAGATTTCGAATGAGATTTCTTCTTTTATTTCAAATACTATTTTAACAGGTCATAACATTTCATTTGATAAAAGTTTTCTGACAAAAGAATTTATTGCCTGCCCGGATACCGTACCGGTTTCCGGAGTGACAAACATAAATAATTTAAGTCTCTGTACACATAAATTAGCTCACAGGCTTTATCCTGAATTAAGGAAGAAATCACTTGCCTCTATATGCAGGCATTTAAAGCTCCACAATCAAAATGCCCACAGAGCTTTGCCCGATGCCGAAGTTACTGCTCTCGCTTTCTTAAAGATGCTCGAAGAAATACAATCAAAACACAAAATAAATACCATCGGAGAATTAATAAAATTTCAGTATATACCACAGGAAAAACCGTTTAATTACAAAATAAATAAAAGACTCGCCGATGATATTGCCTCCCTGCCTGATGCACCGGGAACTTATTACTTCCTTAATTCGAAAAATAAAGTTATATATATTGGTAAAGCTAAATCATTAAAAAACAGGGTTAAATCTTATTTTTCACCAACGGCTCCCCGAAAAGCAAAAAAGATTATCCAGCAGGCAAAAAGGTTAAAGATTGAAATAACTAATTCTGAGCTTACCGCGCTGCTTAATGAAGCGGAATCTATTAAATCCGTAAATCCCCGCCATAACACAATGCTGAAAAAATACGGGAATAAATATTTTCTTCGTATCACTACTTCTATGGAATTCCCTTCTTTGGAAATCTGTAATTATTTTGATTTTGACGGCAACGATTATTTTGGTCTTTTTATAAACAAGAAAAAAGCTTTGAAAGTCTATGAAATGATAAATAAAACATTTGCAATCAGAGAGTGTGATGAAGCAGAATTTACAAAAGGTAAATCATGTTTCCTTGCAGAGATCGAAAGATGCACCGCCCCATGCGTTAATAAAGAAAAAGTGCTGTACTTTGAAGAACTCGATAAGGTATACGAATTCCTTTACGGGAAAAATCAATTTGCTTTAAACAGGCTGATCAATAAAATGAAGTATTATTCCTCTATTCAAAGATATGAAAAGGCTGCGGAGACAAAAGAATTGATCGATATGATTTTAGCGCAAACTCATAAGCAATCTTTAATTTCTGAACCGGTAAACAGTGCTAAAGTCCTTTTCGAAATAACAGAAACTTTTACAAGGGATTATATATTAATGCTGTCCGGAAAAATTTATATAAAAAAAGGAGCCTTAAAAGATAAAGACAATTTCGAAATCTCATTAGATGATTATTTTGAAAATGCAATCAATTTCAATAATCTGCCCGATGATGAAGACCTGGAGAAAATGAAAATAACACTGAACTGGCTAATTAAAAACAGAAATAAAGTCAGAATTTTCTATTTAAAAAACTATAATTCCAAACAGGATTTATATGCTAATATTTCCCGAAATAATTACACAAATTCTTTCTACACCGAACCTGCATTTAACATAAAGCATTTCTTATCCGAAAATAATTGATAAACATAACAAATTACATCGAATTTAATCTTTTAATGGGAGCCCATTTTTTTAGAAATTCAATAAATTTCTCTTTATCATACCCCTTCTTTTTTTCAAGCTTACCCGTATCCTGTGAATGAACCAGCTTCCCGTTTTCCCCCAATACAAAAAAATGAGGGTATCCCGGAATCTTTGGATATCCTGACAAAAACTTTTCATTCTTATTTTCCGGACTATAATTAACCTTAACAACTACAAAATTGTTATGCAGCAAACTTGAAACTTCTTTGTCATTCTCTATAAATTCATCAATCCTATGACACCAGATGCACCACTCTCCGCCGACATCCAAAATTATTCTTCTATCAGATCTTTTAGCTTCAACCACAGCATTTTTCAGATCCTCCGCAGGGTTTCTTGATGGATCGAACTTGAGAACCGCGGAATATACTTTTGCACTATCACCCTTTGCACTAATATTCTTATAAGTTACTAAAGAAAATAACATCGCCATCCATATTATTATTTTCATATCTTTTTCAAACCTTTAATTTACATTACCTCTTATAATTTTTTTATTATGTTATAATTATAATTCATAAAAATTACTAAACCAAAAAAATAATTTACTAAATGAAAACAAAATATTCACTGATTTTTTTAATCCTCCTTACATCCTCTCTCTTTAGCCAGAGCAAAAAAGATTCTTTAATAATTAACGAATATCTAAACATTGGAAATATTACCATACCCTATCCGGTATTTAATACAGGGAAAAAATTCGATGTCAAAGATATCTTATCCTTTGAAACTGTGGATGTTAAGAATTTACACCCTGAAGAAAATAAAGTCTTCCAATGGAATAATGAAGAAATGCTTAAATGGAATAAAATTTCTTCTGAGAGTAACTTTATTAAATTCAGCGAAAAGGACTTAAAAAATCCTGAATTAAATTATCTTGCAGTTTATCTTAATGCTGACAGATGGCTTTCGGGTAAACTGGAAATAAGTTCATGCCAGTTGTTCAAAGCTTACATAGACGGGAAAGAAATTTTGACTAAGAATAGTTCACAAAATCTTAAGCCGGATACTTCTGCATGTACTCCTGAAAAATCTTCAGAAAACATTAAACTTGAAACGGGTAAACATCTTCTCATATTAAAATGCTTAAAAGATCCTTCCACAGTTTCCAATTGGGAAATAGAAGCTAAAATTATTTTGGACACTTCTTTTAGTAAAAAAGATTTGAGTTTATCTCTAACTCCCAAACATTATGTTAATATTAAGAATCTTCTGGATGACCCGAAAATCGGAAGTATTTCAATTTCCCCCGATGGAGAGCTTGCATCCGTTGCAATTTCACAGGTTATAAATGAAAACGGCGATACCGAAAGCTGGATAAATATTTATAGAACAACCGATTCTTCATTATTCCACTCTTTTAAAGGAGAAATGTCAATTTCTTCTATTACATGGGATCCCGCAGGTAAAAGTTTTGCATATACCGAAAAAAACAAAGATAAAACCACCCTCTGGATTTATAATTTAAAGGACGGTAAATCAGAAAAAATTTTAGATAATATTAAAGATTTTGATGGCTTTACATTCTCACCTGATGGCAGTTTTATTGTTTATGTCATAAACGAAAAACCTGAAGAAAATAAAACCGGGTTAAAAAGGTATGAAGGACTCGAAGACCGCCAGCCTGATTTTCGAGATCGTAGTTCATTATATTTAATCAATATTCCGCAAAAAACTAAAATCAGGTTAACTGCCGGAAATAAATCCACATACATAAATGATATCAGCATTGACGGGAAAAAATTATTAATTTCTACTAAAACTGATGAAACAACAGATAGACCTTATTCATATTTAACGTACTATCTTCTCGATTTGCAAAAAATGGATATTGATTCACTGGTTAATCTATATTGGTCCACAGGAGCTCAATTCTCTCCGGATGGAAATAAAATTCTATTTTTAGGAGGACCTTCTTTATTCGGAAATAAGGGAAATGTTTTGCCCCCCGATAGAATTCCTAATGATTTTGATATTCAGGCTTATATTTATGATTTGAAATCAAAAAATGTGGATGCAATTTCAAGAGACTTTAATCCTTCAATAATCTCATCATACTGGAGTCAAAAGGAGGACGCAATTTATTTTAATACAACGGATAAAACCTTTCAGAATTTGTATAGGTATGATTTAAATAAAAAAACTTATTCACTTATTAAACTAAAAACAGAAGTCACCGAATCCATAGATTTCACCCGGGATACTCATGCTGCTGTTTACACAGGTTCAAGTGTATTGGAACCTAAAAAATTTTACTATATAAATTTACAGAATCAGGATTCAAAACTTCTTTATGACCCTGCACAAGAAAGCATGAAAAATATTTCTTTGGGTAAAACAGAAAGATGGACTTTTAAGAATGAAAGAAATACGGATATTGATGGTTTAATTTATTACCCTCCCGATTTTGATAAAAGCAGAAAATATCCATGTATAGTTTACTATTATGGAGGCACGCTGCCGGTTGAGCAATCTTTCGAAGGTAGATACCCGTTTAATATCTGGACTGCTAATGGATATATTATTTATGTTCTCCAGCCGAGCGGAACTATTGGATATGGACAGGATTTCTCTGCTTATCATGTTAATGATTGGGGAAAAACAACTGCAGAAGAAATTATAGAAGGAACTAAAAAATTCCTTGCTGATCATCCATTTATAGATGATAAAAGAATCGGTTGCATCGGAGCATCTTACGGAGGATTTATGACCGAGAACCTTTTAACCAAAACAAATATGTTTACCGCTGCTGTTTCTCATGCCGGTATTAGCTCACTCGCCGGTTATTGGGGGATTGGTTATTGGGGCTATGAATACAGTGCAGTTGCCACTGCGAACAGCTTCCCCTGGAATAGAAAAGATATTTATGTAGATCGCAGTCCGCTGTTCAATGCTGATAAAATAAATACCCCTCTTTTATTATTACACGGTTCTGCGGATACAAATGTACCTTTTGGTGAATCTCTTCAGCTTTATACAGCTTTAAAATTACTCAATAAAGATGTAGAATTGGTACAGGTAACCGGGATGAATCATTTAATTATGGAATATAAAAAAAGAAAAGAATGGTCAAAAACCATTATTGCCTGGTTTGATAAATATTTAAAAGATCAACCCCAGTGGTGGAACAATCTATATCCCACTGAAAATTAAAGTCTAAAATTGGACTTCCAGAGCCAGTGTGAATTTATTTATTGCCGTTGGATTTATCCAACGGGTTTGATTTAGAGCCTGTGTGAATATCATTAACCAATTTATCTACAGAAGGTAGATGGATTTATCCATTGGTTTAACAGGAAAATTAAACCCTCTCTTAATACTTTTCTGTATCTTCACACAGCCTCTTTATTGCGGGTGATCCTGATGAATCCAAGTTAATCCTTAAAGATTTATAATTTTTAAAAAAAATGACCCCTACTAGTAACTTCATTTAATAACTGAACTTTAGCAATCTAAAGATGACATCTTTAAAAAAATAGATTTTGTATTTTTTAATCAAACTTAAGTACAGATAATTCCTTATTTTTATAAGGTAAAGATGTCATCTTTCAATAAAGGATTACAAATGAACTTTGCCAATAGATTAGAAAGACTCCCTCCCTATTTATTTGCAGAACTGAATGCAATAAAACTCCAGAAAAGGAGAGAAGGGATAGATATGATTGATCTCGGGATGGGAAATCCCGATGGTCCTACCCCAAAATTTATCATCGATAAATTAAAAAGTACCATCGATGACCCAAAGACGCATGGATATTCTCGATCAAAGGGAATAAATGGACTATTAAAAGCTATCTCAAGAAAGTATAAGCGGGATTTTGATGTAGATATAGAACCTGAGACAGAAGCTGTAGCAGCGATAGGGAGCAAAGAAGGCTTAGCACATCTATGCCTTGCAACATTAAATGAAGGTGATGTTGTCATGGTCCCCAATCCTACATATCCGATTCATATCTATGGTGTAACATCTGCAGGCGCAAATGTTGTATCAATTCCGTTAAGTGAAAAGAATGATTTTATACCCGATATTTCACATATCACAAGAGATATGTGGCCGCGTCCGAAAATGCTGATATTAAATTTCCCTTCAAATCCTACTACTGCAGTAGTTGACCTCGACTTTCTGAAAGAAGTAATTCAATATGCTAAGAAGAAAAATATGATTGTGGTGCATGACATGGCATACAGCGATATAGTTTTTGACGGAACTAAAGTACCTTCAATTTTGCAAGTACCTGGAGCTAAAGATGTTGCAGTAGAGTTTTTTACCATGTCTAAAAGCTATAATATGGCAGGATGGCGCGTAGGTTTTTGTGTCGGCAACAAAGAAATTTGCAATGCATTGGCAAAGCTGAAAAGTTTTTACGATTACGGCATGTTTACTCCAATCCAGGTAGCAGCTATTGCTGCACTTGATTCCCCTCCCGAGGTTACTAAAGCGATTGCAGAAGTTTATCTAAAAAGAAGAGATGTTTTAGTCGGAGGCTTAAATAAAATAGGCTGGACTGTAAAAAAACCAAAGGCAAGCATGTTCGTCTGGGCTCCCATTCCTGATAAATTCAAAGATATGGGTTCACTGAACTTTTCCAAGTTATTGATAGATAAAGCCGAAGTCGTTGTATCGCCCGGAATTGCATTCGGCGAATACGGTGAAGGTTACCTCAGAATTTCAATGGTTGAAAATGAACAAAGAATAAAGCAGGCAATCAGAAATATTAAAAAATTAATGTGAATTTTAATTTTAATACTGAATTGATGCTGTATAATTTATATTATTTTTTTATTTTGAAATAGAAAGAAATTAAAATTTTGATATGTATAAAAGATTGAAATTGGAAAAAATGACTGATTTCAAAATTATCTTATTTAAAATATGTAACAGTATCTAACAGCCATCTAACAGCCGTCAACTCCGTACTACTCCCATTAAACCATAACTCAAAAACCGACCTGCTGTCCTGGATTTGTCTTGGAATTACCTTGGAGTTACCTTGGAGTTACCATGGAGTTGCCCTGATGTTATCCCGAAGGAGGAGCGGGAGTAAGTATTCTTAATAGATCAGCTATATTGGATGGTGATCAAAAAATTCTTTGTGTAACTTTGAGCCTTAGAGACTTTGTGGCTATCCTCAAAAAAAAATTATAAAAAAAATTATTTTTTACGGAACATTTATTATTTTGCTTCGTCAAAAAAGATTAAATTCAATTTTAAAAAATTATTAACCTACAATATTAATTTATAAAATATGAATATTGCTGTCCAGAACCTTACAAAAAGCTACGGCACCCAAAAAGCTGTAGATACAATCTCATTCCAGGTACATACAGGTGAAATATTAGGCTTCCTTGGACCTAACGGCGCCGGTAAAACTACAACCATGAAAATCTTAACCTGCTTTATGGCTCCAACCGAAGGAGATATTAAAGTAGGCGATCTTTCAATACATGATCATCAAGAAGAAATAAAAACTAAAATCGGATATTTGCCCGAAAATAACCCCCTTTATTATGATATGCCCGTATTGGAATATTTATCATTTACCGCTGCACTTCAAGGTATTCCTAAGAATAATATTCAGAATAGAATCGGAGAAATGGTTGTCGTATGCGGTCTCAATGATGAAAAACATAAAAAAATTGGTGAGCTGTCCAAAGGTTATAGACAGCGTGTAGGCCTTGCCCAGGCAATGATCCATAATCCTGAAATATTAATTTTTGACGAACCCACAACCGGACTTGATCCGAACCAGATTATTGAAATTAGAAAACTTATTAGAGAACTGGGCAGAGAAAAAACAGTTATCCTGAGTACTCATATTCTTCCTGAAGTTGAGGCTATTTGCGACCGGATCCTAATCATTAATAAGGGAAAAATTGTAGCAGACGGAACTCCCAATACTCTAAGAAAACAGGCTCAAGGTGAGGAGATGCTTCGAATCCAGTTAGATGAAACCCCAAATAGAGATCTTACAATTGAAACTTTAAAATCTGTGGGTTCCATTGCTATGGTTTCTCCTGTTTCTGACAGCCTAAATACTTATTTAATTGAAAGTAAAAATGGTCAATCCTCAAGACGGGCACTTTTCCAGCTTTGCGTTCAGAAAAATTGGATTTTAACGGAGATGACCCCGATTGAAACTAAATTGGAAGATATATTTAGAGAATTGACAACGTAGTAGGTAATTAAAGAGAGCTTTTCATGTCATTGCTGATAGTGACAATTTTATAAGTTTAAGATGGTTCAAGTAGTGGAGTATGAGATTCTTCACTCCACTCAGTTCCGTTCAGAATGACAAATTAGGGCTTGTCACAATTTAATTATTAAAGGCAAAGCCGTTTAAAGCCTCAGAATGACAATATTGCGAAAGCAAAAATGGGTAATAAAAATAATATTTTTAATTTAATTATATATCAATGATGATTAAAAAAACATGGATAATTGCAGTCAGAGAACTAAAATCTTTTTTTGATTCTCTTGTTGCATATATTTTAATAGTTGTATTTCTTGGACTAAGCGGCTTCTTTACGTGGCTATTTGGTTCAGATGTATTCTTGATTGGACAGGCAACTCTGCAGCCGTTCTTTTCTGTCGCTTACTGGACTCTATTCTTTTTTATACCGGCTCTAACTATGAGAATGATTGCAGAAGAAAATAGAGCCGGTACAATAGAACTGCTGTTAACGAAAGCCGTATCGGATTGGGAAGTTGTCCTTGGTAAATTTCTCGCCTGTTTAATGTTAATAGGTATAGCCCTTCTCTTAACTTTACCCTATTATATAACTGTTGCATCCATAGGGCCTATTGATAACGGTGCTGTATGGTGCGGGTATTTAGGTCTAATCTTAATGAGTATGGTCTATATAAGCATCGGGCTCTTTGCAAGCAGTGTTACCAGCAATCAAATTGTTGCTTTCCTGTTATCCCTTTTTATAGGCGTTTTCTTCCTGATCATTTTCAGCACACTTTCAAATGATTTCACAGGGATAATCGGAGAGATACTGGATTATTTAAATCTTTCTACTCATTTCGAATCAATATCACGCGGAGTCATTGATTCAAAAGATATTATTTATTTCCTCAGCATTTCATTCTTCGGACTGATTCTCGCTGAGACTATGTTATCAAAAAGAAATATTGTTGATTAAAAACTATGTTAACTAAGAAAAAAGTAATTACCGGCATCCTTTTAACCTTCGGGATTTTAGTTATAATAAATTTTTTTGCAGACAGGTTTTTCTTAAGACTTGATTTTACTGCTGATCAGGAATATACATTAAGCAATGCAACAAAAGATATATTAAAGTCTCTGAATGCTCCTATTACCATTTCAGCATACTTCTCCGAAGACCTGCCTCCAAATGTTGCTAAAGTAAAACAGGATTTCAAGGATATGCTTATTGAATATGATAATGCCTCAGGTGGAAAAATCTTATACCAGTTTATAAATCCTAATAAAGATCAGGAAACTGAAATGGAAGCCCAGCAGGCAGGTGTAAGACCAATCATGATAAATGTTCGTGAACGGGATCAGATGAAGCAGCAGCGTGCTTATCTGGGAGCAGTACTTCAATACGGCAATAGTAAAGAAACTATTCCTTTTATACAGCCTGGTTCCGCAATGGAATATGCTCTTTCATCCAGTATAAAAAAATTATCGGTTACTGAAAAAACTAAGATTGCTTTTTTACAAGGAAACGGCGAACCTTCCCTTTCCGAACTACCCCAATTAAACCAACAGCTTTCAATAATGTATAATGTCAGCACCGTTAAATTTAGTGATACTACTAATATACCTTCGACTTATAAAACATTAGTTATTATTGCTCCTTCTGATACAGTTAATCCGGAATATTTTAAGCAGCTGGATGATTTCATGTTAAAAGGAGGCAGAATCTTAGTTGCATTAAATAGGGTTAAAGGTGATTTCTCTAATGCCTCCGGTTCAAGTGTTTATACCGGCTTCGAAAATTGGCTGAAGAAAAAGGGGATTGATGTCCAGGACGAATTTGTACTCGATGCAAATGCCGGAAACGTAATGGTTCGCCAGCAAAACGGGATGTTCGTTATGAATACTCCTGTTAAATTCCCGTTATCTGCCTGTTATAACCAATTTTGCAGATCATCCTATTACTAAAGGGATTGAATCTGTCGTTTTACCCTTTGCTAGTCCTATAAAAATTTCTCCGGCTGATTCTACTCTACATGTCGTAAAATTGGCTCTAACTTCAAAGAATACGGGAGTGGAAAAACCTCCGGTATATTTTAATGTTATGAAAGAATGGGCTAAAAGTGACTTCCCTATCTCCTCTTTACCCGTAGCTGTTGCAGTCGATGGTAAAATAGAAGGAGATACATATTCCAAGATGGTGGTTTTCGGTGACGGCGATTTTGCTACTAACGGTTCAGGACAACAGGCTCAAAAGCTTGAAGATGATAATATCAATTTAATGGCTAATGCGATCGATTGGCTTTCTGATGATACCGGACTTATTGCCCTAAGAACAAAAGGTGTAACTTCCCGGCCAATCGATCCAAATCTGGAAGCGGGAACCAAGACTCTCCTTAAATATCTCAATTTCTTGCTCCCGATTTTACTGATTCTAGGTTTTGGGATTGTCCGTTATCAATTTAGAAGAAAATTAAGAAATAAGTGGATGACCGAAGATTATGTTTAATAAAATTTCTTCAAAAGCTCTTACAATTATTTTTGTTGTTCTTTTAATATTTGCAGCAATTTATATTTATTATGATTCCTCTCATGAAGAGCGTTCTTTTAAAAGCGATATCGTAAATATTGATACCGCTAAAGTAACTTCAATAAGTATTTATCCGAAAGCTGCTAATCATAAAGAGGTTAAAATATTCAAAGAAGGTAATAATTGGCAGGTGCAGCTTGCAAATAATAATTCCGTTCCTGCTGAGAATTCAAAAATCGTAAATCTGCTTAATCAGCTTTCCGAAATAAAGGCTAATAGTGTTGCTGCCCAGGATGAAAGTAAATGGGCTGAATTTCAAGTCGATTCTTCAGGTACAAATGTTAAGGTTTTTGAAGGTAATAATAATACTCTTGATATTACAATAGGAAAATTCTCTTATCAGCAGCAGCCGAGAAGCATGACAACCTATGTTAGAGTAAAAGGTGATAAGGATGTTTATGAAGTAAATGGATTTTTGGAATTCTCATTTAACCAGAAACCGGATTATTTTAGAAATAGTACGATTGTTAATGATGATGATTCTCATTGGAATCGATTAACTTTTACCTATCCCGATAGTTCCTACCAGATGACAAAAGATACAAGTAACCATTGGGTTATAAATAAAATGAATGTCGATTCATCCAAAGCAGTTAATTTCCTAAGGACTTTATCTCATCTATCAGGTACAGATTTTGTAGATAATCCCGATCAGTCACTTTTAAATCATGCAGCCCATACTTTAACAATAGAATCATCAGCTTTAGGTGTAATTACGGTTTCAGCATATATTGATTCAACAAATTATTTGATACATTCGTCTCAAAACCCCGATGCATATTTTAACGGAAAGACAAATAAACTATGGGAAAAAATATTTGTTGGGAAAAACTATTTCTCTAAGAAAAAATAATACATATCCCGTTCTCAACTATTGTAGGGACAAATTGTTCCCTGTCCCTACAATATTCCCCTTCCCTTTTTTCTTTTTTCAAATTAATCTTGCTATTCTCACACATTATACATAAGTTTTTATGAATTTTCCGAACATTTTCTATTCACTATACATTTCTTGTGTTCATGGTTCTATTTAATTGTTTTGAACAGAATTGTTCAAGTCTTGTTTAACTTCTTCCATCCACAAATATTATGAGGGCTCATCATGAGTAAATTTCAAAAATTGTCTCTTTTTCTGTTTTCCTTTTTACTGATTCTTTTATCATTTGGGGGATGTAAAACCCAAAAGGAAGATGATGGTAAAATTCCGATTACAACATCATCAAATGAGGCTAAAGAGCAATACTTAAAAGCTCGCCAGCTTGCAGAAAGTCTCCAGGGTCAGGAATCGCTTCAATATTTTACCGATGCAATTAATGCAGATTCCACATTTGCTATAGCTTATCTTAATAGAGCTCCAGGTCAACCATCCGCAAAAGCATTTTTTGCCGATTTAAATAAAGCAGTTTCACTTTCGGATAAAGCTCCTGAAGCTGATAAATTGCAGATTTTAGGTTTTGAGGCCGGTGTAAATGCAAATCCTACTAAACAAAAGGAAAATTATGAAAAACTTGTATCCATGTATCCGAAAGATGAGAGGGCACATGCTCTACTAGGAAATTTTTACTTTGGCCAGCAGGATTATGAAAAAGCAAATGATGAATTCAATAAAGCTGTTGAAATTGATTCAAACTTTTCTCCCGCTTATAATATGTTAGGATATACCAATAAACAGTTAATGAATTATGATGCCGCTGAAAAAGCTTTTGAGAAATATATAAAATTGATTTCAAATGATCCTAATCCATATGATTCATATGCGGAATTATTAATGAAAGAGGGTAAATACGATCAGTCAATCGAGAACTATCAAAAAGCTCTATCTTATAACCCGCACTTTGTTTCTTCTATCCTCGGAATTGCAGCAGATCAAATGTACAAAGGTGATTATAATGCCTCCAGAGAAGAAATTCAAAAACTTTATGACATGGCAAGAAATGATGCGGAAAAAAGAGGCGCTCTTTTTGCTATGGCAGTAACATATGTAGATGAAGGAAAATTTGATATGGCTCTGGATCAGATTAAAAAAGGATATGATATCGCCGCTGCTACTAATGACTATGGAAATATGTCTTTCGATTTAAATAATATGGGGACTATACTTTTAGAAATGGGAAATGATAAAGATGCTCTTATGAATTTTCAAAAATCTGTAGATGTTTTTAACTCTTCTGCCTCTTCACAGGCTCTAAAAGACAATGTCAAACTCGCGTTGGTTTATAATGAAGGAACTGTTGCTTTAGAAAAGAAAGACATAAAAACCGCTGCCTCCAAAGCTGATGAATTTATGAACGGTGTGAAAGCTATTAACAATTTAAATCAAATCCGCCTTGCGCATCAATTAAACGGTATGGTAGCATTGGCACAAAAGAAAGCAGATGATTGCTTGTCCGAACTTGAACAAGCAAATCAGCAGAACACTTATAATTTTTATAGAATGGCTCAGGCATATCAATTAAAGGGTGATAAGGAAAAAGCTAAGGATTATTATCAAAAAGTATTAAATTACAATCCTCTCCCGAATATTAATACTGCCTTTGCAAGATATAAAGCAAAAAAGATGATGCCAATGTAATTGTATTTGAAGCCTGTGTGAAAAGTGAATTGCCCCGACATTTATGTCGGGGAAGACATAAGAAATAAGAAAGCTACGGCTTTAGCCAAAATAAATGTGGCTAAAGCCCTTCTTCTCCTTACAATTTTACCCACGAGCTAAAGCTCATGGCAATTCATAGGATTTTCACACAGCCTCTTTATCCAACGAAATATTTGAAACTAAATTGCCGTTGGATTTATCCAACGGGATAGAAAAGACAGTAAACATTAGGCTTTAGCCGCATTTGAATATTAATTGAAAAAATATTGCATATCTAAAGCTCTTGATTATATTCTCTTATTTAAAATCAGTTCACTGAAGTGAACTGCAATAAACTTTTTAAATATCACTTTCCGTTGAATAAAACCAACATCCAATTTTATTACTCCGAGTAATATTTAATTACCTTAATTATTGCTTCTTCACAAACCTTACAAAATGGTTTGGCTCCCTTAGAAAACATAATACAATCCAGCATAGGTCTATATAATCCTTTTGAAGCATAGCCAGCTCCTTCAAATGCCCCGACTTTACCAACAAATTTACTTCTTGATAAATAACTATCTATCCATTCAGCATGTTCTTTATCTTTTTGATTATACTCATTTTCAGCCTTAGTTATTTCCTCTTTGGATGCTTTTTTCCTTTTTAGTTCAGCTATTTTGTTATTCAATTCCCTTCTTTCGGACTGCCATTTCAAATCAGAGCTGTCATACTCAGCTTTTTCCCATGGAGTAGGAATTTGAATCCCTGGTGTAATTAAGTTTTCCCATTTTACTTTTGGAGGATTCAGCAAAGCTGTAATATTTGGTTCAACCGGTTCTATTCCTTTTGGATAAAAATCATTATATGCTACATCAGATGTATAATATTCATCTGCTAAACCGGTAAACGAATGACCGAATTCATGTAAAAATATATAAGAACTCCACTGATTATCGGATGTAAATGTGCAGAAAAAATTATATATCCCCCCTCCTCCGTACCTTTTATGATTAACCATAATATAAATTGCATCATAAGGTACATGTGCTGCCATATCTCTCATTGTTTTATTGTCTTCAGTTAACAAATATCTTTCCGAGCCCAATGAATTAAAAGTGGAACTCAAAACTGTATTTTTATAAATACCTGCACGGGGTTCATCACTGCCGCTTTCTTCAGAAGGTTTAAACACTCCATAAATATTAAAATTATTTTTATAGGTCTTATATGGTTCCTGACCAAAGAATATTTTCGTAAATCGATCAAGATCGGATTTAAACTTCTCTCTTTCCTTTGAAGTGTAGCCTTCACTTAGTATAACTACATCAACTTTTAAATGCGGATCCCCGTTTATAACGCTTTTATATATTTTAACCGAATTGTCCAGCATAGGTTCTCTGATTATACTTATATCCTCCGGATCAATCTCAGTTTCAAAAATCTTTTTCAGCAGATTCTTTTCATTTCGCTTTTCAACAACCAGCTTAATTTTGTTTTTTGGATACGGAATTATTGCTGATTCACTATATGTCCTCTTTACACCATTACTAGCTTCAGCACCTGTCTGGTACTCTCCGAAATAAGAATCAAAACCCTTTGAAAAGATTAAATTTCCCGAAGCTGCATCATAAACTTTATAATAGTACTTCCCATTATTAAAATCATCGATTAAATTTCTAATACTTCCGGCCCATATACCATATTGATAAATTTTATCCACTGTTATCATTTCATCTTTAGCATCACCAATATGGAAATAGTCTATCCTCATGGTTTTGTCGATAAAATAATCATCAAACTTAACCTGTGCACTTGAAATTGAAATCATAATTAAAAACATAAAAAATGATAATGGAATATATAACTTCATTTTTGCCCTCATAATAATTGAATATAATTTATTGACTTGTCTAATGACCAATGACCATTGACTAATGACCACTTTCTTTATTCACATATTCAAAAAATTCTTTCTGAATCTTTTTGTCATCGTGCCCGGCTCTCCATCTTTAACTTTCCAATTATTTATTTGAACTACAGGTTTAATCTCAGTCGAGGTACCCGTAATAAAGAATTCATCATAATTTTTCAGATCTTTCTCTTCAATATTACTTTCCTTTAACTCAATAGATTTATTTCTGCAAATTTCAATAATAACTCCCCTTGTAATCCCTGCCAAAATAAAATTAGACAATGGAGGAGTATATAAAATATCATCTTTTACAGCAAAAATATTTGTATGAGAACCCTCTGTTATAACTCCGTCTCTAACAAACACTGCTTCAAATGCTCCATTTTCCTTTGCAGACTGATTTGCTAAAATTGAAGGAAGAAGGGATATAGATTTTATATCACATCTGGTCCACCGGATATCTTTTTCCAATTGAACTTTAATCCCCTTTTCATTTTCTTTTGGATAAGAAATTAATGGATAAACGGAGATATAAACAGTCGGCTTAACTTCCACTGACGGAAAAGCGTGCATTCTAATAGAAGGAGCACCCCGGGTTATTTGAATATAAATATTAAAATCGTTTTTCAAATCATTCCGGGAAATTAATTCATCTATTATTTTATAAATAGTTCCGGGATCAAAGGTTATTTTAATTTCATTTAAGCTATATAGAAGTCTTTTAATGTGTTCATCAATTTTGAAAATTTTGCCATTGTAAGTCCGCATAACTTCATAAACTCCGTCTGCGAATTGGAAACCTCTATCAAACTGAGATATTTTAACTTCTTCTTCCTTGATAAAATTGCCGTTGAAATAAACTATCATGTTAATATCCTTAAAAATGGGACATGAAAGATGACATCTTTATTGATAAATCGTTTTTATTTCCAAATAAAATAGAAATTCTTATAATTCTGATTTAAAAAGATATAAAGATGTCATCTTTCGAGTACTAAATAATTCCCTCAAACTATTGGTTACATCATAATAAACTTTGTAATATTTTTTTATATTATAAAATAACGATCTATAAAAATTATTCAAATTTGTTTTTTATACAAAAACCAGAAATAAAATAAAATTTATGCTGTCTGCAATTGAAAAAACAAAAACCAGCATCTTTGCCGAAAAACTATTTCACATGAGAAAAGGACCTTCATGTATTCTGCCTGACCGGAATTCCGTTCAGAAATTCGGAGAAGAATTAATCGAACTTCTTTTCCCTCACTTTACTAAAAAACATTTCGATTCTCCCGAAGAAGTTGAAAAAGAGCTCAATAAACTAGAGAAAAATCTTTGTAAAATAATTGAACCTCTTCATTCTAAGAATAAAATATCTGCAAAAGAATGTGCAGAAAAATTTTTCGAAAGAATACCTGAAGTGCATGACAAATTAATGATGGATGCTGAAGCAATTTGCAAAGGGGATCCGGCTGCCTCAAATGTTGATGAAGTTATATTAACATATCCCGGATTTTTTGCAATTTCTATCTACCGTATCGCCCATGAATTTTACAATTTAACTATTCCTTATTTTCCCCGTGTTCTTACTGAGTATGCTCACAGGCTTACAGGTATAGATATTCACCCGGGAGCAAAAATTGGAGATTCTTTTTTTATTGATCACGGTACCGGAATTGTAATTGGAGAAACTACTGATATCGGAAATAATGTCAAATTATACCAGGGAGTTACCTTAGGTGCACTAAGTGTAAATAAAGATTTAGCCAATTCAAAAAGGCATCCTACTATAGAAGATAATACTGTTATTTACTCCGGTGCTACAATATTAGGCGGCCAGACCGTTGTAGGACATAACAGCATTATCGGTGGTAACGTCTGGTTAACCTCCAGTGTTCTGCCTTATTCAATCGTTTATCATAAAAGTGAAATAAAGATCGGAAATTCTAAAATGAATGCAGAGCCCATAAACTTTATTATTTAACCATAAGATTCATTAAAATAGGAGATTGTATGAAAGCAAATAATATTCTCGAGACTATCGGCAATACACCTCATGTAAGAATAAATAATCTATTTAAAAAGAATGTTGAAGTATGGATGAAGCTGGAACGCTCTAATCCGGGTGGAAGCATTAAAGACAGAATCGGTTTATCCATGATTGAAGATGCCGAAGCTAAGGGGATATTAAATAAAGACAGCGTAATCGTCGAACCAACATCAGGAAATACAGGCATTGGATTAGCTATAGTAGCTGCAGTAAAAAAATATAAAGTTATTTTGGTAATGCCTGAATCAATGTCGGTTGAAAGAAGAAAAATTATGGGTGCTTACGGTGCCGAATTCGAACTAACACCGAAAGAAAAAGGGATGAAAGGTGCCATTGACAGGGCAAAAGAAATAGTAGAAAGTAATAAAAATGCCTGGATGCCGATGCAGTTTGATAATCCGGCTAATACTAAAGTTCATAGGGATTTTACAGCTAAGGAAATCGTTAATGACTTCCCGGAAGGGTTTGATTATCTTATTACCGGCGTTGGTACCGGAGGACATATTACCGGTGTGGCTGAAGTACTAAAAGAAAAATTTCCGCGGATTAAAGTATTTGCTGTTGAACCATCGCTATCTCCTGTAATAGGTGGAGGACAACCGGGACCGCATCCAATACAAGGTATTGGAGCAGGATTCATTCCAAGTATTCTAAGAACCGACTTGCTCGATGGCACCATTCAAGTAACCAAAGATGAAGCATTTGACTATGCTAAAAAAGCCGCTAAGGAAGAAGGGATTTTCGTAGGATTATCATCCGGAGCTGCACTGGCAGCAGTAGCAAAAAAATTACCCGAAATTCCCGAAGGTAAAAAAGTTTTAACATTCTGTTACGACACCGGTGAAAGATATTTATCTATCGATGATCTATTTTAATTGATTGTCCATATATTGCCGTTGGATTTATCCAACGGATAGGTTTATCCAAAGATTAACACCGTGGCTTTAGCCCGGTGTTTCAATATACGGTAGTCCGACAGTTTTCCCCACAGCCTCTTTATCCCACGGATATCTTACACCCATCTACTTGCATAATTCAATTATTTTACTAAATTCAAACTCTATGAGGACATTAAGTTTCATTATATTTATTATTATCTCATTTACACAAACTATTTCACCTCAAGAGAAAAAAAACGATGAAATAATTGTCGGCATCAAAAACTCCCCGCCTTTCATTATAAAAAATCCAGATAACAGTTTTAGCGGTTTAAGTATCGATTTATGGGATAAAATAGCAGACAGCTTAAATCTAAAATATCAGTTTAAGGAGTATGACTTATCAGGGTTAATTTCAGCTTTAGAACAAGGTAAAATCGATCTTTGTATAAACCCTCTAACCGTTACAAGTTCCCGTGTTGAAAAAATAGATTTCACCCAGCCTTTTTATATTACAAACCTGGCCATTGCCACAAATATCGAAAAAGGTAATAATTTAATTCTATTCCTTACAAAATTTTTTTCAATTGATTTCCTAGAAGTTGTCATGGTTCTTTTCCTGGTTATTTTGATATTCGGTGTAATAGTCTGGTTGTTTGAGCGAAAATATAATGAAGATCAGTTTGAAAGCGGAATTAAAGGAGTATGGAGCGGAATATGGTGGTCTGCTGTTACAATGACCACTGTTGGTTACGGCGATAAATCTCCCAAATCTGCAGGCGGTAGGTTTATTGGATTAATCTGGATGTTTACCGCCATAATTACAATATCAAGCTTTACCGCAAGTATAACATCATCATTAACAATTAATAAATTAAGCAATAAAATAAAAGGACCTGCAGACCTTAAGAATTTCAAAGTCGGTTCAATTGAAAGCTCAACAAGTGATATTTATTTGAAAAATAAAGATATTGTTCACATGAATTTCAAAAGCATCAAAGATGGTTTTGACGCTATAGTGAATAATAAAATTGCAGCCTTTGTTTATGATGAGCCAATACTTAAATATATATTAAGGAAAAATAATTTACAGGATAGATTAACAGTTTTACCTTCAAAATTTAACACTCAATATTACAGCTTCTCCCTCCCGAGAGAGAGTAATTTATTAGACAAGATAAATCCCCTCTTATTAAAAGAGATTAACTCACCGGCATGGGCTGATATTTTAAACCGCTATAACCTCCTCGAAAAATATTAAAACTTCCCTTCCAATGATCTCATATGAAGCTGAGTTTCTTTAATTCCATTGCATTGTTTTAAGAGGGTTTCCTTAATATTCTGAGGCATTTCATCATTCAAGACCGATTCATATTTCCTTATAGATTTCTCCTCCAGTGTTTCACATTTTTTTAGAATTGACAAGTCCCCGCCATCCATAGGTATTGAATAATGTTGTAAAGGAAACTCTTTCTTACTATTGCCAAATAATTCCTTGGCTATTCTTTTAAGCTCGTCAATATACTCGGCTTTTTTATGGATATAAACAATAAATACCTCTTTAAGTTCTTCATTATTTATTGTATCAGCAGCACTTTTATAAGCAGTTTGTTCTTCCACATTAGAATTAATCAAGTTATTAATATCATCCAATATTTTATTATTCATCAGCCGCATAATCAATATACTCCAAATTATTTCTTACAAAATAAAGACTACATGGATAGTCTACAATACAAAACCTCTCATCTTACTTAATTGTGTGTTAAAAATCATTATGAATTTATTTATCGTTTTATAATAATAAAAGTGGATGGAGGAATATTTGAATGGTATAGAAAGAAGAAGTTTTAATGGGCTATCCTACAAATGAATCTTGCGTTAAACAGATGTAAAAGATGACATCTTTAATAAAAATAATCAGATAGATTATTTATATAAATGTAAGTTCGGATAATGCCTAATTTTTCAAAGTAAAGATGTCATCTTTCAAATACTGTTCTTGCCTAACCTCAATCAATCACATATTTTCTTTCACACTAAAATCAGCTTTCTCTTCCTTATGAAAAACACTTTCAATAATATAATCTTTAGAATCTTTCGAGTGAGTAAAAATAATTATTTCCGCAACCAGCCCGATTGCAAACAATTGTATTCCAAAAACAATAAGCAAAATACTAACCAGCACAATAGGACGGTCTGCTAGTCCTATACCCAAGAAAGCCCTTTCAATAAACAAATATAACGCCATCAAAGAACCGATAGTAAATATAAGAATACCCGGTACACCAAAAAATCGTAACGGCTTTTTAGTGAATTTTACAAGGAAAAAAATTGAAATAAAATTTACAATTCTGTTTGTATAATGTGGTAATGAATAAATACTCTTATTTAGATCAGTATAATATTGTGACATATTATATTCACTTACCTTAAACCCGGACCTGCTGGCTAAAAGAGGTAAAAAACGGATTTGATCTCCATAGACATAAATTTTTTCAAGAAGCTCCCTGTTAAATATTCTAACACTGCATCCCAGATCCTTAAAGTTCATTCCCAGAGTCAAACTAACCAAATAATGGAAACAGCTTTGCTTGAAGACGATGAAAAAAATTATCCTTTTTACGGGATCTAACGGCAATAAGCATGTCCTATATTCTTAAAAGAATTAATAAATCCGGGTAATTCTTTCTCATCAATTTGGCGGAAGCCCGGAAGAGTCAAAATCATTTCCCCTGAACTTTGTTCAAACCCCGCATTTAATGCTGCAGCATCTCCAAACCATTTAGCTAATTCTATAATTTCAATATCTTCTCCATCTCTCTTTAGTTTGAATAAATTCATTTAAAATATTTTGAGAGTTTCTATCGGTAACATAGATAAATTCATAACTTCAAACCTGTTTCTTCAATATTTTTTTTATATGAATAATACAATTCGGGAATATTATCATATGTTATTTTTCATGTTAGAGCTATAATTACCGAAATATCAATTTTACCCATCAATTACTCCATTTAAGAAAATATAATTAAGAATTATTTTTACTAAAAATTTTTAGAATATGTTCTTTCATTCTTCTATTTTTTAAAAGCTTTTCAATTTTAATATCTCCGGTTTGATAAATCAAATCACTGATAATACCTAAAAAGAGTAAAAAGAGACTCAAAGAACCCAATAATAAACTTGCTCCCATAACTGTAACCAAAGATGTTCCCGGATACATTAATATCTGAAATAATCCTAATAGCAAAGTTATTATACATAATATTCCAAATATTAAAGCAAATAATCCGAATCCATAAAGAGGTAAATAGAAAAATGTAAAAATTATTTTGAGTGCTACCATATCAATCATAACTTTATAAATACGGGATAACCCGTATTTAGAAGAACCGAATTTTCTTGCATGGTGTTTTACTTTAATTTGCGTAAATTTTGCTCCTGATAAAGCAGTCATTACCGGTAATAATCTATGCATTTCAGAATACATTGGAAATTTTTTAATGATCTCTGCTCTATATGCTCGAATTGCACATCCATTATCTTTAACCGGAACTCCGGTCAATTTGCTTATTAACCAGTTAGCAATTTTTGAAGGTATTTTCCTGGAAATAATCTTATCCTGTCTATTATGTCTCCAGCCTAAAACAATGTCATTTCCTTCTTTTATTTTTTCTATCATTTGTCCAATATCTTCCGGATCATTTTGAAGATCACCATCCATAGTAACAATCATTTTACCCGGTAGCATTCTGAAATCCGGCATGCAGTCCTATAGTTTGTCCATAATTCCTTTTTAACTTGACTACTTTTAAGTGCGGA
Source organism: uncultured Ignavibacteriales bacterium (assembly GCA_963848195.1). Classification (GTDB taxonomy): domain Bacteria; phylum Bacteroidota; class Ignavibacteria; order Ignavibacteriales; family Ignavibacteriaceae; genus CAVQBP01. The sequence continues at coordinate 41,942 of CAWKCY010000015.1, forward strand.
TCTTTCTCTGCCAGATCTTTTGAATTTAGATAAGTATTATCCGAACTGCCGTCATCTACAAATAAAATTTCATAATTTAAATTTAATTTGCTTAAAGCTTTGGTAATAGCCTCATAAAGAGGTTGAACGGATAATTCTTCATTATATACAGGTACAACTACTGATAAATCCATAGTCAAAAGATTTATTTAAGAAAAAATATATAAAGCATTTTTTATACCATAAATAATATTCAAATATAAATAGAATATAGTAGCATTTAAAAATCTCAAAATGATAAAAGTATTTAATATTTCTCAGTTGTTTTTTAAAATTTATTGAAATAAAATTCTAAAATTTCGATTTCAAATAATTCTTTGATAACTTTTACCAACTTTCAGAAATATCTATAAAAAAATCTTTTCATTTTTAAATTAAATTTGTTTATTTTCATAATGATACATTAATTTATTATTTTTTTATTAAAAACGATCGGTATGAATTTTGTGATAAAAAGATGTTCATCATATGTAAAATTCATACACTAATCAATTAAAGGAGATGTCATATGACAAAACAGACTACTTTCTATTTAATTTTATGCTTTTTATTATTTACTTCAATAAATATATTCTCCCAAGCACCGGTAATTACAAAACAACCTTCAAATCAGGGGGTTATTGAAGGACAAACAGCTACATTTTATGTAGAAGTTACCGGTGATACTTTAACATTTCAATGGTATAAAGATGGTGCTATTAGTTAGCGGAGCAACTGATTCAATCTATACAACCCCAGCAACTGTATTAGCAGATAATGGTTCATTATTTTCAGTAAAGGTTCAAATATTCATGGAAGTGATTCAAGTACATGCGGCAAATTTATATGTAACTGCTCTAGGAAGTCAGAGTAACTGAGAGTTTAATAGCTGTTATATAATTTTAAAGAAGGTAGTGGTAATACTATTAATGATATTTCCGGTGTTGATACTCCTTTAAATCTTAGATATTCCTGATTCAGATGCAGTTACATGGACACCAGAAGGGCTTAGATATAAATAAAGCAAACTAATATTAACTCTGGTTCCTGCATCAAAATTATAGATGCTTGTATTGCAACTAATGAATTACGATTGAAGCATGGATATCACCAAACAACTTAACCCAAATAAATTCTAGCATGATATCCTTAGACATCGGAACGATGATAGAAATTTTGCCGTTCAACAAATGGGTACTAGATTGAAACGGATTGTGAAAACAACTACAACTTCACTTACAGGATATCCTGGACTAAAACTTCAACGGAGTTGTCAACAAATTCTAACTCATCATCTTGTTTTTACTAGGGCAACAAATGGAAATACAAAAATATATATAAATGGTAGTTGAAGATAGCTTCAGATTCTATAGACGGGATTTTTCTAATTGGGATGTCTTACAACTATATACTTGCAAATAGCTAAACTTGGGGTAGGAGAAATTGGTTAGGTACATTTTATTATAGCTAGCAATATATAATCGAGCTTTAAGTCAAGAATGAAGTTCAATCAAAATTATTCACGTTGGTGTAAATATTGATCACTAATACCAATTATTATAACGCAACCAAAAGATTGAGGTTTTATTGCAGAGACAATCTGCTACTTTTCAATGTATATGCAGTAGGATCATCTCCGATTACTTATCAATGGCAAAAAAATGGTGTTAATATACCGGAGCCAAGTAATTCATCTATTCAATACATCGATACATTTAAAGACTGACGGATAACAATAGTTCTTATAGATGTATAGTTCTAATGCTTATGGTAGAGATACAAGTAGAAACCGGAAGCATTAAATGTTACTCCTGCTAGATGAAAGAGTAACAGCATGGATTACTAGTATTATAAATTTCAAGAAGGAGAAGGTGAAACAATTAAAGATATTTCTGGTGATGGAACACCTTTAAATCTTAAAATAAATAATCCAAATGCAGTTAAATGGAAACCATATGGTTTAATGTTAAATCAACGATTCAATTTCATCAAATGCTGCTGCAACTAAATTAATAATGCCGTAACAAGTACTAATGGTGAATTTACTTTTGAAGCCTGGATGAAACCTAACTTAAATACTCAAAGTGCACAATATTTAACCTATTTCAATGTACGATGATAATAGAAATTTTACAATTTACTGCAAGAATCGGATGATACATTACCATGTAAAGTTAAGATCCATACTTCAAACTGATGGTAAAGGAATCCTGCCAATTGTTTCAATCAGTAAATCACTAATCTTCATCAATTACTTCATAGTCGTTTATACAAGAAATTCTGAAGAAGTTTAAAAATATATATTAATGGATTTGAAGAATCTTCAAGCTTAAGAGATGGGTAATTTAACTAATTGGAATTCAACTTATTTACTTGCAATTAGCAAATGATTCGGCAGCGTAATCACATTGGAAAGGATTTTTAATTTAGTGGCTTTTTATAATAGGCTTTAGATAGTGTTGAAATAGTGCAAAATTATTAATTAGGACCAGTAGGAGACTAAATTAAAGCCCCCGGCTAATTTAACTGCTCAAGCTCCTCATTCAGGAATGGTTCAACTTAGCCTGGAAAGATAGTTCTGATAATGAAGATGGATTTATTATTGAAAGACAACATATTGGCGATCAATTATTTCAGCATTTGAAGTAATTGATACTGTAACTGCAAATGATACTTCATATACTGATTTAAATGTTACTGATACAACTTCTTATAAATATAGAGTTAAAGCTTATAATTTATTAGCTGAATCCGGATATAGTAATGAAGTTACTATTAAAACATTACTTTCAACTATTCCTGCTCCAACTAATTTAAAAGCAATAAAAGATAATCCCGATACTACTAATGTTAAATTAACCTGGAAAGATAATTCTTCAAATGAATTAGGTTTTGTTATACAAAGGAAAATGGGAGATTCTGCAAGTGTCGCTACTTTTAATAATATTGATACTGTAGCAGAAAATATAACTCATTTATTGATACAACAACAAGTGATACGACTAAATATACTTATAGAATATATGCTTATAATGCCGATACTGTTTCTGCTTTTAGTAATATTGCTACAATTACTACTCCTCTTCCCAGTTGAATTAACTTCTTTCACTGCAAATGTAGTTAATGGAAAAGTAATATTAATGGGAAACAGCTACTGAAATTAATAATGCAGGATTCAGTATTGAAAGAAGTACGGATAATAAGAAATTCTCTGAAATAGCTTTTATTAAAGGGAAAGGAACTTCAACTGAAAAATCTTTTTATAGCTATACTGATAAATCTGCATTATCAGGTAAATATTATTATAGATTAAAGCAAATTGATTTTGATGGTACTTATTCAATATTTAAAATCTGTTGAAGTTGATTTGGGACTTCCAAAGAATTATTCTTTAGATCAAAATTATCCAAATCCTTTTAATCCTTCAACTACAATTAGATTTGCTTTGCCTGTGAATGCAAAAGTAAATATTAAATTATATAATACTCTTGGACAGGAAGTTGCAAATATTCTCAATAGTGAACTGAATGCCGGTGTTCATGAAACAATATTTAATGCTTCTAATTTCTCAAGTGGTGTATACTTTTATAGATTGGAAGCTCATGGTGTAGATGGTTCTAATTATATATCTACAAAAAGAATGTTATTAATGAAATAACAATTTTCAAAATCATCTAGATTCAGCCGGCAGATTAAAATTTTGCCGGCTTTTATTTTAAACTCTTTTAATCAAATATCTTTAATTTAAAATCAAAGGCTGTCTTAAAATGAACCTTGAGATAGCCTTTTTTATTTTTTCCGATAAATGCTAATTAAATAGAATACGATTTAAACTTTTTTATATAGCATATATTTCCTTATTTTTCCAATATCATTTTTTTAACCTTCCAAAAATTGTTAACTGTAATTTATAAAAATATATTCCACTTGATAAGATTATAGTTTTAAATTTAATATCGTGAATCCAGCACGAAGAAAACCGTTAACAAGGTGGAAACATTTTCTCCTAAAATGTTATATATATCTATTTTTACATTTCCAGCATATGGAATTGAAAAACTTATTGTTGTAGAAGGATTAAAAGGGTTTGGATAATTTTGATTTAATGAATATGTAACTGGAGATTGATATTATTGTTAACATCTGTAGTAAATTCATCACAATATCCTTTACCTAGTAACCCATTATTATAATGCTGTTTAATTTGAAAGTTACTTAATTCCATTCATAAATAGCAATTTCATCCATTAAACCATTAAAATGATAATCGTTGTTTCCATAAGTACCAAAATAAAGCAGACTTGTACTAGCAAATGCCCTTGTATAAAAAGTACTTATTTTATCTTCCTCTATACCATCAACAAATAATTGAAGAACATCAATACTGTCATTTTTTATTCCTACAATATAGTGCCATTTGCCATCATTAATAATTTTTTCCCTTCAGCACTGTTTTTATATTACTCGAATCTCTTAGTGAAAATATTGCTTTATTATCATCACCATATCCTAGCCACCAACTCATTCTTGTATCTTCCGCAGGACGGCCTATAAAAACTTTATTCCCGGTACCCGGTTGTGTTGTCTTTATCCATAGTTCAATTGTAAAATTAGAATGAAGATTCCAATTATAATCTTTATATCAGCAACATAAATTTCAATATTATTATTAAAGTTTCTGGCCTGATTAACTAAACCAGTATTTTCCGCAGGACGGGTAGAATCAACACATAAACCGTTATGCCCGCCATAAGAGTCAATAAACGTATTTACACCTCCAAATTCATCTAACTTCCAATATGAAATCATACCAGATGGACAAATTTCATCTAGTTTTACTTACTTCGAGATAAACAAGCTGGAGTAAACAAGCAATAATAAAATCCAACCTATAAGAAAAAAGATAAAAAATCTTCCCATCATCAATCCTTATTTTTATGTAAATAAAAAATAAATATGATATGTAACTTCTTATTATATATTAGTAATAATCACATCTTATTTTTTAATTATAATTATTTGAGATAAAACACAAATATTTAAAATAAAAAACCGGGAGAAGCCGGTTTAATTTTAAGTTTAAATTTAATAGTTGATAAATCACTTTGAGGTGATTAGCACCTAAAATTATTTCATAAGCAGCATCGTCTTTGTTTGTACAAAATTATGTCCCGAACTGTATGCTTCTATCCTGTATATATATGTTCCGCTTGACAAATCAATGCCGTCAAACTTGAAACTGATGAAATCCTGCTTCTATTGTTTGGTTTAATAGAGCGGCAATTTTTTCCCCTAAAGTATTATAGACATTTAATAGTACTTTTGAAGCCTCAGGGAAATCAAACTTTATGTTTGTTGAAGGGTTAAACGGGTTAGGATAATTTTGATACAATGCAAATTTTTTTGGAACTATTTCAACGGCAACTTCCTTTGAATACTTATATTCTCCATTTATATCTAACTGTTTTAACCTATATTCAAACTTGCTGTCTCCTAAAGGTTCATCCATATAAGAATAAATTTGTGGGGAAGTTGTGCTCCCTTTCCCTTTTACAAATCCTATATTTTCCCAGGGTTTATTTCCAGATTTTCTTCTCTCTATTTCAAATCCATTGTTATTCAATTCTGTTCCGGTCTTCCAATTTAGTATTATTTTATTTTTATCTACTGTTGCGGTAAATGAAACAAACTCTACTGGAATTACCCGTATAATTGAAAACAAACTATCACTTATTACCGAAGGATCTCCATCCGCATCAGTTATCCTTATTTTACATTTTGTTGATGGCGTATTCGGTACTGTCCAGTTTACCCACTCCCCCTGCTCTATTACATTTGTGGCAATTGTATCCCAGGTTATTCCCCCATCAATTGAATAATCAATATTTAGACGGCCGCTGTTTCCCAGCGAGGAATAAGTTATTTTAATATGACTCCCGGCTTCCCATATCTCTCCACCTTTTGGAGATGTTATTATAATTGTCCCCGGTGATTGTACCATAAAGCTATGAGCCGGAACGAATTCTGATCCAGCAAAATTATTATCTACTGACTGAACACTCCAATAATATTGCCCATCTGCTAATCCTTTTTTTGTCCAGCTTGTATCCTGATCCATGTTGCCCAGATGTATTATTCTTCGAAAACCTGTTCTTATTTCTGACATCGGTGATAATATATTCCCGGTATAAAGTGATGTACCTATTGCTAAATTATATGTCAATCCTTTTTGAGGTGTTTCATTATCACTGCTTCTATTCCAGCTAAATGTTACAGCATGTCCATTAACTACGGCTTGCAGGTTAAAAGGTGGAGAAGGAAGAGTATTTGGTTTAAAACAATTATTCCGATATATTTTTGTAACAGTGCTATCTCCAATAAAACCATTTAAAAGGATATCCAGATCACCGTCGTTATCATAATCTCCGAAAACAGCCGAACCTCCAGCAACTTCGGTTAAGGATATTGAAGTCTCTTCAGTAAATGTGCTATTTCCATTATTTCGATACATCATTGATATGAGATTTCTTCCGTATGAAGTCCATCCAGTTAATAATATATCCAAATCACCATCATTATCATAATCGCCCCAAGCTATTGAACTGTTATAAACACCAATTAAATCAATTGAGGTCTCAGTAAAAGTATTATTTTCATTATTATGATATACTTTGGATACAATTCGATGGAAATTATAGTTGTTACCGGTTAAAACTAGATCTAAACAACCATCATTATCATAATCTCCCCAGGCTGCTGAACCATTTCTAAGCCCAATTAAAGTGATTGAATCCTGCGCCGAAAATGTGCAGTTTCCATTGTTGCGGTAAATCTTGGATACAACGGATCTATCTCCATTGGAACCTATTAAAAGAATATCCAGATAACCATCATTATCATAATCGCCCCAGTTTGCTGGACCTTCAGTACCCAATAATTCTGTTGATGCTGTAAATGTATTATCTCCATTGTTAATATAAATTTGAGATAGATATTCAGATTCCAGAGTTCCATTCCGCATTTAGTAAAATATCCGGATCACCATCATTATCATAATCGCCCCAGGCTGCTGAACTAATAACAAAGTTAGGTATGGATATAGAAACTTCATCCGAGAATGTATTGTTTCCATTATTTCGGTATATTTGTAAAGCTTTGTGATACAGTAAAAATGTCAAGGTTGCCGTCATTATTATAATCTATCCAACCGGCTGAATTATTTCCGGCTAAAGGAATTGAAGTCTGCTCTGTAAAAGTATTATCACCATTATTTTTGTAAATTTTGGGAGCTGACCCTGCTAAAAGAATATCCAGATCGCCATCATTGTCATAATCACCCCAGGATGCTGAACGGGAACCTGGTAAGGATATACTGGCTTGTTCTGTAAATTGATTAAAAAGTATACTAAAAAAACCATTACTAACCACAGATGGATCTCCATCTGTATCACTTACCCTTATCTTACATTTTGTTGACGGAGTATTAGGAACTGTCCAATTTATCCACTCTCCATTATCTATTGCATTGGTGATGATTGTATCCCAGGTCATTCCCCCATCCGTTGAATAATCTAGGTTTATGTGACCGCTGTTTCCTAGGGAGGAGTATGTTATCACCGGACAACTTCCTGTTTCCCATATCTCCCCTCCTTTTGGACAGGTTATTATTATTGTTTTTGGCGATTGTACTATAAAGCTCTGAGCTGGTGCAAATTTGGATCCCGCAAAACAATTATCAATTGACTGTACACTCCAATAATATTTCCCATCCGGTAAATTCTTTATTGTTCTACTATTACAATGACCCTGCATTTCCTATACCAACAATTTTTCTTTTACCGGTATTTACATCGGACATCGGGGATAGATATATCACAAGAACCTGGGCTTGTACCAATCATTAAATTATATGTTAGACCGTTTTGTGGTGTTTCACTATCTGTGCTTTTATCCCAAATTAATGTAACTCCATTTCCGTTGATTGTAGCTTTCAGATTAAAGGGAATATTAGGTAATTTGTTCGATGTTTTATTATTATTACGGTAAATTGTTGAAATAGTATAAGGTGACATGGCACCATAATTACCTGTTATAATTATATCCTGATCACCATCATTATCATAATCTCCCCAGGCTGCTGAACCATTGATGGACTTCAAACAGGGAAATGGAATTCTGTTCTGTAAATGTGTTGTCTTTATTATTATGATATATCTTAGAGTCTCCTCCATGCCCTATTGACAGTATATCTAAATAACCATCGTTATCATAATCACCCCAGGATGCCGCTGATTCCGGGCACCTGGCTATCAATGATATTGATTCTTGCTCGGTAAAGGTATTATTTCCATTGTTACGATATATTTTTGAAGGACCATCAGAATCCGGTCAATAATATATCCAAATAACTATCATTATTATAATCACCCCAGGCTGCCGAACCTGCTCACTCCAGTTAGTACTATTGATGTTTGCTCCGTAAAAGTATTATCTCCATTGTTACGATATATTTTTGAAAAAGTACCTGATAAATTACGACCTGTTAACACTATATCTATATAACCATCATTGTCATAATCACCCCAGGCTACTGAACTGTATCCAACACCTATTAATGGAATGGACATTTGTTCCGCAAAAGTGTTGTCTTGATTATTACGATATATTTTTGATATATAAGTACCAGAAGCAGTTTTACCTGTTAATAGAATATCCAGATAACCATCATTATCATAGTCTGCCCAGGCTACTGAACTTTCATAAACCCCTATTAAAAAAATCAATGTCTGCTCTGTAAACGAATTGTTTCTCTTATTATGGTATACCTTTGAAATAGGAATGTTAGATTCATCTTGACCCGTCAATAGAATATCTAAATAACCATCATTATCATAATCTCCCCAGGCAGATGAGCTATTAGAAACACCAGTTAGTTGGATAGATGTCTGTTCTGTAAAAGTATTATCTCCATTATTATGATATATTTTTGATACAAATGTGTTTGGTACCAACAAACCAACTATTTTTCCTGTTAGTAAAATATCAAGATAACCATCATTATCGTAATCTCCCCATGCTACAGAGCCTTCGCCTATACCGGCAAGAGAAACCAGGAAGTCTTCAGAAAATTGAGGCATTAAATTTTCAGTATCAGGCTGTGTATCTACTTTAAAATCAGCATTCATTATTAAAGATGAAGATGAAATATTCGAAACTCCAATACCTGTTTCATAAAAGTTATAAGTCTTACTATCCGGAACAGTTAAAGTTCTGAAATTTTTGTTATTGATTTTACCCGGAAAAGGATCGCCTTCATCTCCTCTGTTAGCATTTCGTTCTAAATTCCATAAACCATCCGCTTGTTCTAAAGCTACATGAAAATGTCCTGAGGAAATATGACCCGGGTACCACTCATCATTATTACCATTTACATTATTATCAATATGATATATGCATAATCCATTTCCCGGTAAATATGTATCGTAACCGTTCTGCTGTCTGTTTTCTACTAAGAAATATTCATCCCCGCACAAACTGTTCTGCAGCAAATAAGCTTCCGGTACATTTTCGATATTATTTATTAATTGTCCGGTTATATTTGAAGAAATGGTAGTTGGACTTAAGTAACCCATCTGAATACGTGACCAGGCATCAGGAAAAGCAGGCGAATTTACCATAAATATTCCCATTCCAGACCCCGGCAGCCATTGAATTCCAATTACCTAATCCAGCAGAAGATTTATCTGTATCATATAAATCTGGTAGACCGAATAATGAATGACCTATTTCATGTGCGAAAGGGCCGCAAGTCATATCACCGGGATTTATCTCAAATTCAGGTTCGCATGAATAATGATAAATTTCTACACCATCAAGAATTTGTGGTGTACTAGTTATCCATGCATGTGACCATATATCGTTATTATTCCCAGTATATTCCGCACCAGGCCCGGCATGAATAATAAACGATGTGCATTTACATAACCGTCTCCATCATTATCATATTGTGAAAAATCAATTAATGGATCAATTAGATTTACAATGTCTTCAACCATTCTCTGGGTATTTTGTGGATAGCTACCCATCCCATTCTGTCCATTCCCATAATAGGAATAAGTTATGGGAGCTGTTACCCAGCCTATTGTACTGGGGAGGTTTACAGTTACTAAATCCAAACTCCCGTAGCTGACTTTGTTATAATAATCACGTAAAGTTCCAATATTTTGATCAAACAATAGGTCATCAAAATAGGTTCCATATCCCCTGGGAAGGTTTATCTTTAAACTGTACTAAAATTACCAATGCTTTCCAGTTGCCGGAAGATTTGATCTCCGGTCCAAAGGTTGTAGAAAAAATCTTTTCTCCCGAACTTTTACGCATTGTTAAATCAGGAGATGTCCACGCTTCATCAACTCCCTGACTTCTTAGCAAATTAAAATTTGATAAAGTATATGGGGCTGCTTGTTCACCGCGATTTATTCTCTCCAATAATAATGGGTGCGGCGGCATTTGTGAATAAATTTCTATTCTAAGAAATATCATAGAAACAGAAATTAAAAAAACATATTTTGAAAAAACCTTTTTCATCAGATACCCCTTCCTAGATTTGTTTCCCGATCATTCCGAAAAATAAAATAAAACGAAACGGCTTGCTCCGGGAAAAGTATTTTTTGTTTAAGAGAAGAGATTTGATCGAAAAAATCCATTTTCAATCCCCAAACTGAAAAGTAAATGAGGTTACGCAAATTAAGAGATGACATCTTTCTAAATAATTCGCCCTTTACAATTTTGACGAAAAATACTATTTTATAAAAACTTCCATTTAAAATTTCTTTTCTATTTTCTCCGATACCATCCCTCCAAGGGATAGTATCGGTTTTGTTATCATTTCAATAGCAGCATTTTTTTAGTTTGAACAAAATTCCCGAACTTAAGCCTCTATCCTGTATATATATGTTCCGCTTGATAAGTTACTTCCGTTAAACTCTACCTGGTGAAATCCTGCTTCTACTGTTTTATCTAATAATGTCGCTACTTTTTCTCCTAGTATATTGTATACATTTATCCTTACCTTCGATGCCTCAGGTAAATCAAATTTTATATTTGTCTCCGGGTTAAATGGATTCGGATAATTCTGATATAATGCAAATTGTTTTGGAACAACTTCTATCTCTACTTCTTTTGAATATTGATACTGTCCGTCATTATCAATCTGTTTTAACCTGTATACAAAATTTGTTCCCCTGTTAAATTTTTATCTGTAAAACTATATTCCTTCGGTGAATTACTATTCCCATGCCCTTGCACAAATCCTACCTTCTCCCACTGACCTCTGCTCTCTGATTTCTGACTTCCATTGGCTTCTACTTTTGTACTTCAAATCCATTGTTATTAACTTCTGTTGCTGTCTTCCAGTTTAAGTTAACATTATTAAAATTCACAGATGCGGTGAAGGAGAAAAGTTCTACAGGTAAAGGATCTACATTAAGTGGAGTAGAACTATTTACACAAGAAAAGTGGTTTCAAATGTACCACCAGAACCTTCTACCTTATAAATAACTGTATTTGTAGTTGTTGAAAATAAAAAAGATAAATTCGCAGGATCCATTTGGATCATCAGAATCAAATCTAACTGTTAATGTTTATACCAGACTGTTGGGTCATATGTAGTATATTGTTCGTCTGTTTCAGAAAATACATTACAAATTGTAGCTTCAGAATTGGGCGAATTAATTCATCAGTCTTATTCCATAAATACTTACATGTGGGCCGGCGTCAAATCCATTAAAATAATATGTTGTTAACAATATTGGATAAAATATTATCAGATCTCAGTATATCTATAATCAATATTTAAACGCGCTAGTTTAAATTGTGTGTTACCTCTAATCTCAACAAATGTCTAGAATTGAACCATTATTAGTAACCGGAACAAACTGAAAGTTATAAGTTTAACCGAATAATCGCAAAAGAGAAAAAGTAAACATAAGAATAATTAAAAAAATTTTTTTCATTTTTTCTCAACTTATAATAATTAATTATTTTAAGGCAATTGATAGTTTTGCTATTATTTTTCAAAAAATAATCATTATAATTAACTGCATTTATTGCTCCATTTAGATTAAAATCTGAATTTTTAATAACCTAGCCGTACCATTATCAGGTTTTCCAAATATTTTCACTATCATTAGTTATTTGAACCTCACCATTGCCGTTCCCATCTCCTGCTACCATACCCCATATATGTGTTCCTGTTCCTAGTTCTACTGCTCCTGCTGTTGTACCATAATATTTATCTGCATCTGTTGATTCATTAGTTGTAAAATCATAGGCTGAACTATTCGGAAGAGAAACAGGATTATGTGACATTATTGCTAGATGATTTCGATGCCTTACAATAATGTAATAACTTCCAGCGGGTATCCCCCAAAAATCTACAGGGCTTGTCCCGTCCAGGTCTACAATAGTTCCGTCACTTTTTAGAAATGCTGCACGCTGTGCCTCAATCTGAGTAGCCGTACGTGGATTCCCTTCTTCTGTTGCTGTACGTAACTCCAATAATACCCAATCTACTATTGTTCGATTATTTTCAAAGAAATGCGGATCTGAAGCAACCGATTCCTTTCCGCTATAATTCCAGGGTGGAATATTGTATGGTTGATTGCCTGGTAAAATCCCGAACGAATTTAACACTGTACTCATACTACCCAAACTATAAGGTCCTTGTAAAAATACTTTTATGGATGCTGAAAGGCCTGTTCCTATTTCAAAAGTCTGTGTTTCCGAAAACATTGAGCCGGCAAAACAATTATCTATTGCCTGTACGCTCCAGTAATATTTTCCCTCCGATAATCCTTTTACCGTCCAGCTTGTATTATGATTTGTGTTTCCTAAATTAAGCACCTTTCTATAACCTGTAGTTCTATCAGACATAGGGGATAAAATATCTACGGAATTAGGACTTGTACCAATTACCAGATTATATTTTAATCCGTTCTGCGGTGTTTCGTTATCTGTACTTTTATCCCAATTAAATGTTATATTATTCCCGTTAACTACTGTTTGCAGTTTGGAAGGCACGGAAGGCAGTATGTTCGTTGTTTCATTGTTATTATGGTATATTTTGGATACTGCATTACTCCCATTATCTCCAGCTAAAAACAGATCAAGGTTACCATCATTATCATAATCTCCCCAGACGGCTTGACCGCTGACGCCTGCTAAATTATCAAAACTCTGTTCTTCAAATGTATTATTCCCTTTATTTCGGTATATCTTTGATACCGGAACACCTCCCGAATAGCCGGTTAAAATTATATCAAGATTACCATCGTTATCATAGTCTCCCCAGGCTGCAAAACTTGCTGATACATTTGTTAGTGAAATTGCCTGCTCCTCAAATGTGCTGTTTTCATTGTTCCGGTATATCTTTGATATTGGACCACCTGATGAATTTCCAGATAAAAGTATATCCAGATAACCGTCATTATCATAATCCCCCCACGCGACTGAACAGTCAGAAACCCCCGTTAATGATGCCTGTTCTGTAAATGTATTGTCTCCATTGTTTCTATATATTTTTGTTATTGGTCCGCTTGCTGATTCTCCAGCTATAAGAATATCCAGATCTCCATCTTTATCATAATCCCCCCACGCGACTGAACTGCCATCTACACCAGTAAGAGATGCTGATGTTTCTTCTTCAAATGTATTGTCTCCGTTATTCCTGTAAATTTTTGATATAAGACCGTTTGAAGATTCTCCTGTTAAAAGTATATCGGGTTTGCCATCATTATTATAGTCTCCCCAGGCGGTTGAACCATAACTGACCGCGGTGAGAGAAACGGTCTGCTCTTCAAATATATCATTTCCATTATTGCGATAGATTTTTGATGCATACCCGCCTCCAGTTATAAGAATATCCAGATCTCCATCATTATCATAATCTCCCCAGGCAGCTGAACTATACCCAATATCAGTCAGAGGGACTGCCAATTCAAACGTGTTGTCTCCTTTGTTGCGATATATTTTCGCTCCCGGGTTGGTCAATAGAAGCATATCAAGATCACTGTCATTATCATAATCCCCCCACCAGCCAAAGTAAGAACCCGGTAAATTAACTGATGTCTGCTCTGTAAATTGAGACGATACATTTCCTATTGTGAAGCTTTTAGTGGTACTAAAACTAGAACCAGCAAAATTATTATCAATAGCCTGTAAACTCCAATAATATTGTCCATCTGGCAATCCTTTTATAGTTTTGCTATTACAATGTCCTGCATTTCCCATACTCACAATTCTTCTTGTTCCAGTATTTATATCGGACATTGGAGATAATATATCACAAGTTCCGGGGCTTGTTCCTATTACTATATTATATGTTAATCCATTCTGCGGTGTTTCAGAATCGGTACTTTTGTCCCAATTAAAATTTACATCATTTCCATTAACTACAGCCTGCAAGTTGGATGGTATAGAAGGCGGACTGTTCGGTGTTGTATTATTATTTCGATAAATCTTTGAAATTGGACCACTACCACCAGAAGAATAGACATCGCCCGCTAAAAATATATCCAGATCACCATCGTTATCATAGTCTCCCCAGGCTATAGAACCACCATCAACATTAGTGAAATGCATTGATAGTTGTTCGGTAAGTCCACTGCTTCCCTCGTTACGAAATATTCCTGATATATAATGTTCTACCTGATTGTATCCGATTAAAAATAAGTCTAAGTCGCCATCATTATCATAATCTCCCCAGGCCATCGAACCTCCACCATAACTACCTATAAAATCTGCAGAAGAAAACAGTGGACCAGAGCCTCCGTTATATTTAAATATTATTGTATAAAATTGATCTCTATTTGTACCACCAGGAACTGAAGTCAGGGTTATTTCCAGATTACCATCATTATTATAATCTCCCCATGATGCCGATCCGCCATAAACAGGGTTAAAATAATAATCAACCTTAGTAAATGAATTGTTTCCATTGTTGCGAAATATTTAATGAATAATCATAACCTGATGATGGATCATAATATCCCGTTAAAAAAATATCCGGATAGCCATCATTATCATAATCTCCCCAGGTTGCTTTTCCCAAGCGGTTCAGTTTTAAACTAAATGATGTCTGTTCTGTAAATGTATTATTTCTATCGTTACGATATATTTTTGCTACATAACCGTTTCCTGTGCTTGCTGTTAAGAGAATATCCAGATCACCATCATTATCATAATCTCCCCATTCTGCTGAATTAATACTTATACCGGGAATTGATGTTACCTCTGTAAATGTATTACCTCTATTGTTATGAAATATCATATTGCCTAGAAATATATCCAGATAACCGTCATTATCATAATCTCCCCAGACGGCTGAACCAGCACTAGGCAGAGTAATTGAGGTCAGTTCTATAAACGTATTATCTCCATCGTTTCGATATAATTTTGTTTCATAAAGGTTTCCTGGTAAAAGAATATCCAGATCACCATCATTATCATAGTCTCCCCAAACTCCACGTAAAACACCGGTAAGAGAAATGTCTGTCTGTTCTGTAAATTGAGGCGGTGTAACCGGAGCATCCAATTTAAAATCTGCATTCATTGTTAGAGAAGAAGATGATATATTAGAAACTTCAATACCTGTTTCATCAAAATTGTAATTCTTACTATCCGGAGCAGTTGAACCGCCAAAGTTATTATTAGTTGTTGAACCAGGATAGGGATCACCGGCTTCTCCACGATTAGTTCCTTTTTCCAGTCCCCATAAACCATCTGCCTGCTCTAAAGCAGCAAGATAATGACCTGATGAAGTATGTCCTGGATACCATTCGGCATTGTTGCCTCCTCTAGTAGGATCAATATGATAAATACATAAACCATTTCCAGGCAAATATGTATCATAACCGGTCTGCTGTCTATTTTCAATCAAAAAATATTCATTCCCACATAAAGCTGTTTGCAATAAATACGCTTCAGGCAAATTTTCAATATTGTTAATTGATTGAGCTGTTATATTTATCGCAATAATCGTTGGAGTTACATAACCCATCTGGAAATGAGACCATGCATCTGGGAAGGCAGGAGAACTGCCGTCGGGATATCCATTTAGATTGTTGGGTCCGTTCCAACTTCCCCCTGCCATTAAGCTCCAATTTCCCAATCCTGAAGAAGAATAATCCGTGTCATATAAATCCGGCAAACCAAAAGCAGCATGGCCCATTTCATGTGCATAAACACCGCAAGTCATATCACCTGGATTAACCCAATATTCTGGCTCTATTGAATAATGATATACATTAACTCCATCAAGAAGCTGTGGTGTACTTGTTACCCAAGCATGTGACCAGATGTCGTTATTATCTCCGGTATATTCTGCCCCGCGTCCAGCATGAATAATAAATAATGCATCTACATATCCATCACCGTCATTATCATACTGGGAAAAATCAACCTGACTATCTACCATATTTACAATTTCTTCAACCAATTTTTGGGTATTTTGAGGATAACTGCCTGTTCCGTTTTGTCCGTTTACATAGTAAGAATATGTTTGTTGTACTGTTACCCAACCAATATTACTCGGAATATTTACAGTAATAACATCAAGATTGCCATAGCTCACTTTATTATAATAATCGCGTAGTGTTCCTGTGGTTTGACCGAAGAGCAAGTTGTCAAAATAGTTTGAATTTACTTGAGATGTTTTATCAGTAAATTGGACTAAAATAGCCAGTGCTTTCCAGCTGCCTGACGGGGCTTCATTAGGTCCAAAAGATCTTGAAAAAGTACTTAATCCCGGACTTCTCTGTATGTTCAATCCAGGTGATGACCATGGTTCGTCTATCCCCTTACTTCTTAGCAAATTCATGTTTGAAAGAGCAAATGGGGTTGCTTTCTCTCCGCGGTTAATTTTACTTAATAACGATGGATGCGGGGGCATTTGGGAGTAATTTTCTGAACAAATGGCTATTAGAAAAATAATTTCAATTAAAACGAATTTTGTAAAAATCTTTTTCATCTGATACCCCCTCCTGATTCATCTTTGAAACAAATATGGGGATAAACGAATTGAGTTATTCCTGCTCTTTGGAATTTTCCCCTTTGAAAAATTATTCTCTTCCTAAATGAAGAGTTATAAATAAAGCGGTTCATTTTGAACCTCAAAACAGAAAATTAATACAGACTACACCTTTGACGACAGATCAATTGTTCTTATAATTTTCTTCGCTTAAATTTACATTGCAGTATAACTGACAATCTACCGGAGAAAAATTATTAAACAATATTTTTTTTATGTTCTAACCGAAATAATTTTTAAGAACGGGATTATAGTGCCAAACCCCTATTATCTTTTTCTCATGATATGTAATGGAAAAAAAGTCTAAATTCAATCACCCTTTTTTTTCTTTCTCTTAGTTACATATAAAACTCGTAAATAAAAGGATAAAAGTCAATAAATAAAAGGATAAATTAGTAAATGAGTAAATGCATTAAAATTAAAATGAACGGCAGTGTCCTTAAATTTAAATGAAATCGAACTACTACTACTAAAAATAACTTATAATTGAATATTTTGAAAATAAACATTGCATATGTATAGGATAATTACAATTAAGTCCTTCCAATCAAATTTTAAAATAAAAAAACCGGGAAGAACCCGGCTTGAAAATTATAGTATCAAATCTTGTAGTGATTTTGATTGCCTTAGCCTTCAAGGGTTTACACTTCATATTTTCAATACCTTAACCTTGAAGGTTTCTCTATTATTTCAACAGCAGCATCTTTTTGGTTTGGACAAAACTTTGTCCCGAACTTTGTGCTTCAATCCTATAAATATAAGTACTGCTGGATAAATTGCTGCCGTTAAATGGAACCTGATGAAATCCTGCTTCAACTGTTTGGTTTAACAAAGTAGCAACTTTTTCCCCTAAAATATTATATACATTTAATACTACCTTTGAAACCTCAGGTAAATCAAATTTTATGTTTGTAGTCGGATTAAATGGATTTGGGTAATTCTGATATAATGCATACTGCTTAGGTATAATTTCCACTTCTACTTCTTTTGAATATTGATACTGACCGTCATTATCAATCTGTTTTAACCTGTATACAAAATTTGTTCCGCCTGTCAAGTTCTTATTCGTAAAGCTATATTCCTTCGGTGAATTACTATTCCCATGCCCTTCTACAAATCCTACCTTCTCCCACTGACCACTGGCTTCTGACTTCTGACCTCCGACATCTGCTCCTGGCTTCTAACTTCTCTCTGCACTTCAAATCCATTGTTATTTACTTCCGTTGCTGTCTTCCAGTGCAAAGTTACATTATTTGTATTAGCTGAAGCTAAAAAATATGTTAACTCAACTGGTAATAAATCATTAAATCCACCTGGAGGTTCAGGCTCAAAACTATTAGATATAGTTGAAGTTCCTTGCGATATATGACTGTCTGTGGTATTCCAATATATACCCGCTGTTTCATTTGTATTTATAATATCCATTTGAATAGTACATATTTTTTCGCCCCCCGAAGCGTTAGAAAGAATTTCACCAATGCCATCTCCATTCCCTGTATAATGTATACTAACTTGAATGTTTGTACCATCACTTTGAATGCTCATGTTGTCATAATCTCCGGTTGATGATGAACTTGTATACTTACTATTTGTATATATAAATATAGGATTTGAAAGACCATTTGAGTTGTAGTTAATATAAAAAGAGGAAATACCTACAAAAATGTTTTGAGAACCTGTGCTTTGTGCATAAATATCAAAAGTAAATTTTAATGTTGTAGTATTAATATTAAAATTACTAAGTATATTTGTAACTGCTCTATCAGCATATAAATTAAAAAATGTGCTTGAAAAAAATATTATAATTAAGATTTTTTTCATAAGGTTACCTCCTAAGGACTTGGAACTTGTGTATGATAATCTAAATTTGATGCAATTGGAGCAATATCAGCTGCAGTAGTATATCCACTCAGGTTTACATCACTATTTAAATATTCATGTAAATCAAGGTTTTGAGCAATTGGAGTAATATCAGCGGCTGTAACATATCCACTTTCATTACAATCTCCTGCTACCATACCCCATATATGTGTTCCTGTTCCTAGTTCTACTGCTCCTGCTGTTGTACCATAATATTTATCTGCATCTGTTGATTCATTAGTTGTAAAATCATAGGCTGAACTATTCGGAAGAGAAACAGGATTATGTGACATTATTGCTAGATGATTTCGATGTTTAATTATAATATAATAATCGCCGGATGAAATTCCAACAAAATCTACGTGACTTGTACCGTCTAAATCGACAATTTCTCCATATTTATTAATAAATGCTGCCCTCCTGGCAACTGCTGAGCCATTATATAATGAACGTAATTCCAATAAAACCCAATCTACAATGTCGGAATTAGGGATACTTGCTACTTTCTCGCCTCCATAATAATTCCAGGGGGCAGTATTATAAGGTTGGGTGTGAGGTAAAATTCCATTTAATGCTGTGCTCATAGTTCCGCCACTATACGAACCCTGCAAAAAAGCCGTTATGCTTGAATGGATATCATAATATCCTTCATGGAAAGTCATTCCCCTGCTACGTTGATTAGCAATTGTAGTAGCACTTAAAACACCATTATATATAGCTACTTCATCAATTGAACCATCAAAAAGTTTATCGTTGTATAAATGTCCGATATTTAAAGGTCTGTAAGATTTAAATACATCGTTTAAACCGGAACCGGTTGGTTGTGTGCCCTTTGATACACCGTCTACATAAATTTGAATATTGGTTAATCCATTCTTAATCCCCACTAAATGAACCCATGTACCTGTAGAGATAGGTGTTGATGTAACCTGTATATCTCCGGATCCAGCAAAATGAACTAAAAAAGTTGGTTGATTAGATCCATTAACTCCAAGCCACCAGTAATTTTCAGGGTTGATCGTTATTCTTCTTCCATATTTTCCCACAGCTGCACGATCTCCCGAACCTCCTGATATTTTAACCCATGCTTCAACCGTAAAAGAATTACCACTTTGGAAATCAAAGTCAGATTGGTCGGGAATATTTATTTTGTCGGTACCATTAAAAGTATATGCACCATTTGCTTGACCAGTAACGGAAGTTAATGAATTTTCCGTGTATCCATTGTTTACATTATATTCATCAATAAAAGGGCCGGAACTTTTATCTTCATCAAATCTCCAATAAGATACTAAGTCAGCAGGTAAAGATGGTTCTTGTAAAACATGTATAGTTAAATTTTGATTGGCATCCGAACCAACACCATTTGATGCAGTAATTGTCATGGAATAATCACCAACAGTCGATGGAACCCAATCTACTTTACCTGTAAATTCATTTATTGCACCAGGCCCACTTGTAATAGAGTAAGTTGGAGCACCCACTCCTGAAGCAACCGCCTGATAATTAAACGGAACATTAACATATGCAACAGCATCAACATTTGTTTCTGAAAAACTTGGTGTAGTAGGTGTTCCTGCAGGTAAAATTATTTTTAATGCACCATACCAAACATTAGCCATTTTACTATAGCCACTATAATTGGGATGTACTTCATCAGAAAGGTCACCACCAATTGTATAATCAAATCCGGGTATATCATACATATTGACAATTAAAATCCTATTACCACTATTTATTTTGCTATTTGCCATAGTGATAATTTCATTGTTTAATGCTTGATAATAAGATGAACTGCTAGCATCTGGAGAATTAAGCACCAAAGCAAGAACTACCCAAGTATATGAAGCATTGGAGTTATAAGATGAATTAAAAATATCATCTAATAAATTGCTAAGGGTAGAGGCATCGGTTGCTGCAGTACCGCCAACATTGTTTGTTCCAATATGCAATAAAACTATATCCGGTGTATATACATTTAAATATGCATCCGGAGAAGTAATTTTATCGTAAGGAGAAAATTTAGGGTTTTCTCCATGTTCTAATATATACTTCAGGTCGGAAATTTTTATTCCCGGAAATCCACCATTTTGATAATCGGGAAATTTATTATAACCGCTTAATTCGCTTCCTATAAAATCAAAATCATAATTATCACCCCTTAATAGATTCCACAGTTGATTTTCATATCCGGCAAGATCTCCGGTATGATCATCAGTACTAGTCACGAATTCATAGTTCCATCCGAAAGTAATCGAATTTCCTAATGGCAAAATTCTTACAGGGAAATGTGTTATACTGGATGATATCGATACAATTGTAAAATTTCCACTTGTAGCATATACATTGGAATATTTCCTGGCTGCACTAACTGTATTTCTGCTGTTGAAGTAGATGTATTAGGTATATTTGTCCATGTATAACTCCCATCGTTTGCAGTAGAATTAATGATTGTAGTCCAACTACTTCCATTGTTAGTAGAATATTGTATTTGGACATCACTTACTGTACCTCCTCCATTATCCCAAATAATATCCAAAGCACTACCTACTCTCCAACTTTGCTCCGCACTTGGGCTTGTAATACTAGATGGATTACTAGTAGTTCCTAAAGTAGAATTGGTATTTTTTTTCTTTGTATTTTGTTCTGCAGAAGAAAAGGAGGCTAATATAAAACTACCGGTATCCAAAATCGAATAATTGTTAATATCACTAATTCTTAATAAAGCTTGACCGGAACTGATTTGAGGAACAAACCAGCTATAATTTCAGCAAAAGCGGGAAATGAATTACTAACTAGATTCCAACTATTTCCATTATCAGTAGAATATTCAATTTTTATATTTGAAATACCTTCACTTTTCCAAGTAATCACATGCTCACTGTTTGTTTTCCAATTTTCTCCTCTATAAGGAGAAATTATTGTAACATTTTGAGAATATGAAAAGGTTGAAAGTAAAAAGAAAAAAAATTGCTGCAACATGTATTTTCATAAGTAACTATTTCTTTATAAATAATTTACAATCTGCATTGATAATTGAATTACTCATGCAACGATGGAATCCAACTATCATATTAACCGATTCCATATTTTAAGTGATATTTAAATAACTAAAATAATTTCAGGGAATATATCATTTATAAATTTTGAAAATATTAAATAAATAATCATTATCCACCACTATGGTAACAAAAATTTAAACAAGTGTAATATCTTTACTTTTAAAAGAAAAATAAATAAGGGGAGGTAGCTTATCAAGCAGATACTAAAACATCATCTGGATAAATATTCTTAATATATTTATTATAACATATATAAAATATATCAAATGAAGAAATCAATTGTATTTATTAAACCAAATACTAAATATTTCTTCCACTGTTTATTAGAAAAAAACAATTGAACAATAGGTGACAACCATTCCCAATAAAAAATTCCCTTTTTACTTTTTAATTTGAAGGTATGTGGATTTAATGTTTCTTCAATCCTTTTTGACGTAGTTGGATAAACTTTGAATCCTCCAAAACTTTTAGGATTTATATATTTATAATAAAAATTGTCAATATTTTTTATTTCTAATAATATATGATATTTTGCTATTCTTGCAATTTCTGAAATAGCTTTATCAAGATCCTGTTCATGAACATGATGAAGTACATTTACACAAACTGCCACATCAAAACTATTATCATTATATGGTAAATTTAATAAATCACCCTTTTAAAATTTACATGTTTTAAATGTTTTGTTTCCCTTTCTGCAATTTTCAGCGCTTCATCTATATTATCAACACCATCTACTCTCTTAATTGATGGAAATTTTTCTCCAATTTTTTTTGTAAAATCTCCTCGTCCACACCCAACATCAACAATACTATTTACATGAGGTTCCTTTTTAATGATATTAGAAAGAAGGCTAATTATATTTTTTCTGGTCAAATGAGTCCATAGACTATGTCTTAAAAGTTGACCTGGTTCCGAATCATAATAACCTTCGGTTAAAGTTGCTTTTTGTTTATAAAATATCTGGGTTTTATTATAATGTTCATCTTTATTCATAATACTCTCATTTTTTTTGATAAGAAATATAATGAAGTATTTTATTAATAATAATCAAACCATTGTTAAATCACATTATTTGGGACAGAAAGGTTAAACTAGATTAAAATCTTGATATGAAATTAGTTCAATTTTATTATTATCTATTATTTTTTTATTTCAAGGATAAATTAAAGCATTTAGTTCCTCTTCATGATGATATTGCCAATGTTGGTAGGGAACCTTGCTCATCACTTATTCCGGGATGACACATTAATTCGCAAGTTCCTTGTTTTGGCAAATGCTAGATTAATTTAACAAGATTATCTTTATTAAGATTTCCACCGTAATAAAACCCGGTAAAATATCATCATTTTGGAAATTATTTCTCCTTCGAAAAAACATATTGTATTAAGCACTATCATTTGAAAGGTTCTGAAATAGGAATTAATGTTTCTCAACATAAAAAATCTAAAATTCTCTTTTGGAAATCTGATAGCCGGGATATTATATTTCTTCGCAAGCTCTATAGTTTTTTTTAATATTTTAGGCAGCATATGCATATGGTTATGACTATCAAAATGAGTTATTTTTAATCCTTGATCGAGTACCATACAAATTTGTTTCTCCAGTTCCTTTTTCACCTCATTGAAGTCTATTTTTCTACTTATATATTGTTTGGTGAACATCGTAGAGTCCTGAAAAAATTTCATCTCTGAATTCAGTAATGTTTTTATTTCTCCCGGTGGTAGGATTGGTTCTTCTTCAATTAAGGTGAGATGAATTCCTAAATCTAATGATGGATTATTTTTTGCTATTTCGACAGCATTTTTAAAAGCTTTCCCATTAGCCATAATAGAAGTGGATGTAACTATTCCATTTTTATGAGCTTCAATTATACCAGCGTTAATTTTTTCTGACATGCCGAAATCATCTGCATGAATCATTAATTTCAACATAGGTTTATCTAAGGAATGTATTTTATCAATCTTGGCCCAATCCTTTTTTCAATAGGAAGAGGTATCTTACGCCATATATAGATCAAAGGTTTAAATTTTGAATTTTCCGCATCAAAATCGGGAGTTTTTTTTGCCTTATTTAAATAATCTTGATAGTAAATTTGAACAGGTTTAGCTCCGTGTTGCTCTTTAAAATGAGCTGTCCCGGAATCCTCTTTACTTCTGCCAAAATCAAAATAATGCATTCCTAACTTACAAGATAACTTGATAGCTTCCCAATATAAAAAATTAGCTGGTCTCAAATGTGATTTTCCATGAAGGGTTGCTACCCATGGCATTTCAATTTTATCTTTAAATTTCACTAGAATCATTCCACCGATGACTGTATCACCTTCTTTTACTGTTAATAAAATTGAATCTGGAAAAAACTTGAAAATATTTTCAAAGAATTTCAAGCTATGAGCAGGCGTTCCAAGTCTCCGCATGTTCTTAAAATTAATATTTACAAATTCATTTAAATGTTTTTTGTCTTTAACAATATGCAATTTTGTTTTTTGTGCTTTTTTAATATTTCTTTTGGCATTCATTTTAATATCGTTCTTCCAAATCGAATCTATTCCTTTGGAGAGATCTAGGATATAAGTAAAGTATTTATCCTTTGTTTCGGTTAAAAAATCATATTCAAAATCATTTTTTAATTCTAAATAATCCACATTGTTTTCTTTTGCAATTTTAATAGCTTTTTCCGTTAAAGTATATGCTATCTTTTCATTGTCTGCTAAAATTCCACCATGTGTTAAAAATGGACTTGTTGATAGGGATTTTCCGAAAAGCTTACTTTTAATTAGAAAAAGAGGAAGAATACCAACAACTTTGGAATCTTTGCATGCTATTAAATAAAATGATTTATGTCCAAAAGTATTATCAATAACCTCCTTCCATCCAAGTTGATGACTAAAAAGTGCTCCTTCTGTTTTATTTATGTATTCATGCCAGTCATTTTTTAGTGAATCCAGAATTCTAATACTTATCATTTTTACCCCATCAATTGAAAAATATATTTTAATTTCCTAAACAACATATTTAATTAAATGCGGACCTACCAATTCCGTCATTTTTATTGGTAAAAGTTGCCACAAATTTATTAGTAATTTAAAATTTTTATTGTCCTGATGTATATTCGGCATTTTTTTAATTTTATTAAGATAATAATAATAATGAAGAGGAATAGGTTCTCCATTAAGATGTTTTTTAAATTTAAATGTACCCGAATCTATTGTTGAACGTCCAAAGTCTAAATATTTATATTTTTTATCTATAGCATACTGAACGATGTTCCAATAAAGCAATTCGTTTGGTTTCTGTTTTCTATAATCGATTAAAGAAACACTTGCATATGAATGAAAGATACCATTAATTCCAAGTGCAAGTATTGCACCAACTACCTTTCCTGATAATTTAGCTGCAAATATTTCTGCATTTTCAGGGAAATATTTTAAGATATTTTCAAATAATGTCTTACTATGAGGAGGTGTGCCTAAACGTTTCATATCAATAAGCCATATATTATAAAAATCGTCTAATAGATGTTTACCCCTTTCAATGGTTATCCCCGATTTAATTGCTTTTCTTACATCATTTCTAGTCTTATCACGCCAGTTTTTCCAAACAGATTCACTTCCCTGTGAAATATCTAAGAACAGAGTAAAGTAGAGTTGTTTTGTGTTCCAGTTTTCTGGTAGTTTTTTAATTTCATCCTTATTTTTGATTTCAGTATAATTAACATTTCTAAGTATTGAATAATACTCGGCCTCTTTTAGCAAAATAGATTTAGATTCTTCATTTTCTGCTATTATACCTCCGAAAGAAGTAAATGGACAGGAAGCCAAGATTTTGCCGAAAAAAAATTTTGGACTTTTTATGTAAAATAACGGCAGAATTCCGCGCAGATTATCCTTCTCATCTTTTACATATAAATAGATTGGTTCGTGTCTATATGTTTCTTCAATTACTTTCATCCAGTTTGTAAGATGAAAAATTGTTGCATCTTTTTGACTTAGGACATATTTATTCCAATCATTATACCTTTCTTTTGTTAATATCTCAACTTTTAGCATGTTTTTTAATTTTGAGTGTGTAAGATTTAAAATCAGTTTATAAATTAATTCACTATTAACAATTGTAACTATCCTAATAGGACATTTTTTTCAGCATAAAATGGTACTATAGATTCTTAGAAACAGAGATAAATGTATATGAATGTTTTATTTGACAAATCCTGAAATGAATAATCATCAGAAGAATAATAGAACTTTTATTTAAATGCCCAGAAAAAATTTAGAATAAAATTTGTTAAAGGTATAATTAAAGCACCTCCGATAACTCCCACTATATAATCCCAACCCATTATATTAACTGTAAAAAACATAATAGCTACGTTCATAAAAAATGTTAATATCTCTATACTTATAAACCGGGGAAGAGAATAAGAATGACTGCCGGAATAATTAAAAACCCAAACGAAACTTAAAAAGTATATAGATAACGAAGTAGCTGGAGTTGCAATAGCAGTACTGACAACGGGATTAATTTTTAATAATTCTACAAGACAAATTAATAAACCCATATAAGCTAATACACCACCTGCACGCACAACTATATATCTTGTGATTTTCTTTAACCATCGAATTTTATCCGAAAAAGACGTTTTCCTATATTCCTTAACAATATTTAACATTTGCATATTCAAAAACATATTTATTTGTTTGAGACAAAATCTTTGATCATTTTATATAACTCGATTTTGCTTCCGAAAGAATCGGGACCTTTCGTATAAAAGTTTAAAATCAGGTGTATTTCTCTTTTAAACTGAGCTAAAAACGGATAGTTTTTAATATCTTTATATTCTAAAAAAAGATAATCTACATTGTTTAATGAAGCATAATTTACCAAACCTTTATAATCCGTATATGGAATTTTAACTTTTTGGACACCGGCAAAATATGTAAAATAATATTTTCTGGTAATTACTTTCGGATTTTCAAATTGAACTCTCTTTAATATCTTTTTTTAATATCGTTAATGGTTTTTTAAAATCTTTCAGATTATAATCATCATATTGAACACCATACCTTAATGCCTGATTCATCCAACCAATTGATAGCAGTACCATTACTAAAATAAATATAATTTCTAATTTCCCTTTCAATAACTTATATAATGTTGGTGACTTCATTGAATCTAAAATTGTATCTGATATAGAAACCAGTCCAACACCGGCAACCATCATCATAAGGGGCGCAACTATAGCAATATGACGTAAATCAACGTCATGCATCAGAGGTGGGACAAGTGATACTATTATAAAAAAAATAATTAAAAAAACCGCAAAAATAAATTTTTCATGATAAAGATAGTAAATCCCTATTCCAAAAAATATTAATACAAAAAACCCAATTAAATTACTCAATTGAGTTTTATAAAGAATAGTCATTTGTTCGTAAAAAAGCTTAATATCATAAATGTAATCTTCTGACGAAATTAAACTTTTATAAACTTCAGGATGACTTTCGATATAATCTATATTAATCATACTTGGACTATAATCCAACCCTTGTTTCTGTTGTTCATATGTTTTACCATCTGGATTTTTTAACATAGCTTCCCAAGCCTGACGTCCGTTTATAGCAAATGTTCCCATTTTTTTACTAACATGTAATATCTGAAGGATGCTCAATATTGAAAATCCTACCATAAATAAGATGGACCATGAAAAAGACCTTTTCAAAGAACGATTTTTTCTTACCCATAAAAAGTGATGGACAAGGAAAATAAAAGGAATTATTACTATATATAATATCCCTTCTGTCCTGTTTAAGAAAGCTAAACTAAATAAAACCCCCAAGAAAAAACCTTTTAGATAACTTGGCTTTTCCATTTGATTCCAAAGAATTAACAAGCCTAAATAAACAGTCAGAATATACGAAGGCTCGGTTATTATACCAATCGAGAATGTAATTAAAAAAGGATTTAGTGAAATAATTGCCAATCCAGTAGCTATAGCTTTCCAGTTGGTAATTTTTTTACCAATAAAAATCATGACAAAAAACAAAGCTACACTAAATGCTAAAGAGCATAATCTTGTTCCAACTTCAACTGAATCGAAAGGAATACTTATAATAGCGCTGAATATCGGATAAAAAAAAGTTGAGTCAGGCCCCAAATTTTTAATCTCTTGAATGTTAAGAGTCTTAAAAAATTTTGTCATTGTAAGGTACTCTACACTATCATGATCATCGAATTGTGTAGTATGCATCCAGCTAACTACTCTAAGTAAAATAAAAACTAAAAGAATTGCAAGATACCAACGCCATTCTTTTTTGTAGGTAGTTGTTTTTTTATCTGATTAATGGTTCTTTATTTTCTTCTGTAATAATTTCCAATTTTTTAAATTCAGATTATTTGATCTAAAACAGAACTATTAAAATAATTGCGTTTCCGTATATACATTTGCGGTTTGTTCGTTTGAAAATTTTCCAATCTTGTTTTCGACAATATATAAAGGTCTGTTTTTTGCTTCCAAAAAAATTCTTCCAATATATTCGCCGACAATCCCTAATGCAAAAAGCTGAGCTCCTCCAATAAAAGTAATTAATACAATTATTGTTGTCCAGCCTTCAACTTTTATATCATAAATTGTTTTTTGAATGAGAACTGAGACCAGATATACAAAACTTAATAAAGCTACAAATAGCCCAAAATAAGATATAACTCTTAATGGTTTTGTTGAAAACGATAATAAAGCATTTATTGCTATGTTAAATTGTTGAAAATAATTATATTTAGTTTTACCTTTTGTTCGCTGTCCCGATGTTACTTCAACTTTAGCATTGGGAAATCCTATTACACTAATCAGTCCGGTAGGAAGAATTTGTTTTTCATTGAATTTCTTTAACTCTAAAACTACTCTTCGGCTGAGGATTCGAAACATTCCGTTATTCAATTCAATATCATAATCGGAAAAGATATTTAAAATTCTCCAGAAAGTTCTTGAAAAAAAATTCCTAAAAAAAGTATCGTTTTTTCTTTTCTTAACACCATAAACAACATCAAAACCTTCCTGCATTTTATAAAATAATTTCGGAATATCTTCAGGATAATCCTGTAAATCTCCATCCATTAAAACAACAGCATTACCCGATGCATTATGTAAACCTGCCATCACAGCAATATACTGCCCAAAACTGTTTGATAATTTTACTATTTTGATACGGGGATCATTCCTATTAAAATCTTTCAGTATTTCATAAGTTCTATCCCGGTTAATATCAGTTATAAAGATAATTTCATAGCTCAGATGAATAGAACTAATAGTATTTTTAAGTCTGGATACTAATTCATCTAAATTATCTTCTTCATTTTTCACCGGTACTACAACGGATAAATCTAAAGCTTCCATATTATTCCCTAATGTTTATTCAATTTTATTTTGTTTTATTTATAGCATCAATAAGAGCTTTTGTTACTTTATCAATTTTTTCATGGGTTAAGTTATAGTATAAGGGTAATGTGATTTCATTATCAGCGGCATATTCGGTTAAAGGAAGATTGGTTGAATTTTCTCTATAAAATGAAAATCTATGGATAGCAGGGTAATGTATACTGGTTTCTATTCCCTTTTCCACCAATCTTTTCCGAACTCTATCCCTATTCATAGAGTTACTATTTTTTAATATTATTGGGAAAATATAATTTGAGGACTTCCAAGGATAATTTTTATATGGAACAATGATATCATCAATTCCTTCAAGTTTTGATAAATAAATACTTCTCAGTTCACTTCTTTTTTCAACATCTTCTTTTAATTTCTTTAATTGGGATAATGCAAGTGCACCTCTTATATCATCCATTCTATAATTATAACCTAATTCAACAACATCATAACTTGTCGCATGTCCCTTCGCCCTATCATATGAAACCGAAGTCATTCCGTGAGATCTTAAAAGTTTTGCTTTTTTAGCGTAGTCTTCATTATTCGTAACAAGCATTCCGCCTTCAGCAGAAGTAATATTTTTATTAGAAAAAAAACTAAAACATCCTATATCCCCTAAAGCTCCCAACATTCCACCATTATACTCTGAATATGGTGAGTGTGCACTATCTTCTACTATACATAATTTATACTCTTTGGCAATTTTAATGATTTTTTCCATATTACAAGCAAAACCACCGTAATGCATAGGAATTATAGCTTTTGTTTTATTAGTTATTTTTGCTTGTATATCATCCGGGTTTATGGATAAATCATCTAATGATTGTATATCTACAAAAACAGGTTTAGCTTTTACATAACGAACTGCGTTAACAGTGGCAACGAATGTTAACGAGGGTACAATAACTTCATCCCCCTCTTTAACTCCTAAAATAGTTAAAGCTAGATGAAGAGCTGCAGTACAGTTAGTTATTGCAATTGCATGTTTGATATCTAAAATTTTTTCAAATTCATTCTCAAATTTCTTAACATTTTCCCCCATAGAAATCCATTTTGATATAAAAGTTTCAATTATTTCGATTTATTCTTACCGTCAAAATTTAAGTCAAAAAGAGGAATTTTATATTCTTTGTTCTCCACAATTGTTCCCTATTTTTTATTATTAAATTCAAAACTGTTACATGCATTTTCATAATCTTCCGGACGACCAATATCTAACCAATAACCTTTATGAATATATCCCATAACTTTTTCTTTATTTTTATGTAGAACTTGAATTAGATTCAGGGACATTAAAAAATTTATCTTTTGGAAGATTCTTTAACGCTTCAGGAGAAAACATATAAATACCCATACTAACAAGAGATTTTACGGTTTCTCCTCCCATCCAGTGTAATTATTTTCGTTATTTAATTTTACTAAACCAAAATCAATAAAAACAGTTCTTTCTGCTGTTCCAATTGTAGCAGTATTATTATTCGTTTTATGAAATTCGATCATTTTTGAAAAATCAACATCACACAAAACATCCCCGTTTATAACAAAAAAATCTTCAGTTAAATCTTTTCTTAATAGGTCCAAAGGTCCTGCGGCAACCTAATGTTTTGTCTTCAAGCGAATACTTTATATTCACCCCTAACTTTTTTCCATCTCCAACCAATACATTAATCATTTCGGATAAATGCCCTGTTGTAATAATAATATCAATAATTCCTGCTTCTTTTAATTGATTTATTACAATTTCTAAAATTGGTTTATCACCTATAGGCATTAAAGGTTTGGGAAAATGAGTAGTATAAGGCTTTAACCTTGTACCTTTACCGCCAGCTTAATATTAATCCTGCTTTCAAATAATTTAACCTCCTGAATAATAAAATTAAACATTATAAATTTCTGGTTTGAATTGTCCCATATTTCCTCTAATCCATTCAATTGTCTTTTGGAGACCCTCTTCAATATTATAATTCGGCTGCCAATTAGTGTATTTTTTAATTTTTGAATTATCGCAAAATAATCTTCTTACTTCACTCTCATCTGGTCTTACCCTCTCTTCTTCAATTTCTATTTCCAAATTTATATCTAAAAGTTTAGCAATAGTATTTGCTAAATCTCCAATTGTAATTTCAGTATTCATACCTATATTGGTAATCTCGCCCCAAAGTTCATCCGATTCGGCAATGTTAATAAATCCGCCAACTGTATCCTTAACAAATGTTAAATCCCTTGTTACATAGATATTACCTAATTTCAAAGGTTTCTTTTCATTCAATAATTGAGTTATAATAGTTGGAATGATAGCACGGGCAGATTGCCTTGGGCCATAGGTATTAAAGGGACGAACGATTTTAACCGGCAAGTGAAACGATCTATAAAAACTTATAGCCAATTGATCTGCAGCTATTTTTGATGCGGAATAAGGGGATTGTCCAACCTGAGGCCACTTTTCATCCATGGGGACATATTGAGCTGTACCATAAGTTTCGCTTGTTGATGTAATTAATACATTTTTGGTATCAAATTCTCTGGCGGCCGGTGAAATATTATAAGTTCCTTCAATATTTGTTTTGATGTATGCCGCCGGCGATATGTAATAATATGATATTTTGGATTAATGCCTGTGCAAAATGAACTAATCTTTATCAGCACCCTTCATTGCATTATAAACTGAGTCATAATCTCTTATATCCCCGGTTACAAATTCAATATGCTTTTTATACTTGGATGATTCTAACCAGCCCCAGTTATTTTTTGAATTATAATGAATGAAAGCCTTAACATTAAAACCTTGTTCAACACATTTCTCTGCCAAATGAGAACCAATAAATCCCCCGGCTCCTGTTATAAAAACATTATTTTTTAGTTCCATTTAATATTCTTTTCGATATTTTATTATCAATTATAGCAGAGAAGAAATCTGTACTATTTCATTTGTTATTAACTTATTATCTTTCTTTTATAACCTTTGCAAGGTATTTTCCCGCACAAATTGAAAGTGGGGGAATATCTTTATTTACAACAGCTCCCGCTGCAATTACAGAACCATAGCCTATTTTTACTCCGTCCAAGATGGTACAATGTGCTACCTATCCATATATCTTCTTATCTAATTCTATGCCACCTTTACCTTCAAAATCTGGTTGTTGATTTATTGGATGTCTTTATTATCTAATTTATAATTCCCCCCCCCTATAATGTATGAATAAAGCAGCGATTAAAGTGTCTTGACCAATAATAACCTTATTGGAAGAAAATACTTCACAATTAAATCCAATATTTACTCTTGCACCAAGCTCGATGCTTCCTCCTTTGAAGTTAATAATTGAATTTCTTCCAATGAATACTTCATCAGAAAGAATGACTCCTTTATTTTCCGTCCCTTTTGCATCCAGCAAAACATTATGATCAATTATAACATTATTTCCGAGAAATATCCTTCTTGGATGTCTAAAAACAATATTAGTACCAAAAATAATTCCTTTTCCGACTTTTGCTAATATCATCGGATAAAATTTACTTCTTAAAAAAATTCCTAAAGCTCCCGGAAGCCTGAAAAAAATCATTATCAATTCATATTTTATTAAATCACTTTTTTTGGATGAACCAATAACTAAATCCTGATATCTGTGGATTTATATTTTTGTTTACCGCTTATCGAATCCTGTATTTTAAAATCTTTTTTTCCCATAAAGCTTTATAATTTTTGAAAAAATGTTTATGATTTCAAGCATATATTTCTCCCTCTAATGAATGAGTTGTACCGATATAAAAATTAACTTGCCTCTAAAATCACTTTTTATGAAGAATAAAAACTTTACCCCATGTACCATATGAAAAAAAATCTTCTAAATAAATTGAAAATTATCATTTAGTAATTCACCCATAGCTCTTCTTTGACCTTTATCGTTGTCTTTATCAAAACAATTCCAATCATCAAACATTAAAACGGTTCCGTCAAATACCAATTCTTTAATAAAATTTAAAATGTAACGGTAGAAGAATAGAGATCGCAGTCAATTAAAGCCAATGCTATTTTATTCAGCGAATATTTTTTCTTCAAGTCGGAATTTAAAGTATCTTTAAAAAAGCCTTTAATCAAAAAAGTTTTATTCCAGTCAACACCTTTTTCATCAAGGTTATTTCGTACTTTGTCATAAGAACATGAATACTGTCCGGGATAAAAATCTTCATCCTTTGTACGATCAATTTTCCCAATTTCCGGAAGTCCTTCAAAAGAATCAAATCCAAAAAAAGACATATTATTATTTTGATTCATCATTTTTGCTGTTTGCTGCGCGTACCAAAAGGCATAACCCTTAAAAATACCAAATTCACAATAACTTCCCTTTTCGATTGCCCCTGTTTCATTAATCTTTCTAAAGGATTTTTCGATAGCTGGTAATACTTCTTTTTGTGCTGTATCAAATCCATGTAGGTAATTATAATAAAAATGATGGGCAATCTTATTTATTCTCAATTTTTGTAGCATTTTAATAACAAAAATTCGTGAGTTGAACATTTTTCCTCCTTTTAAACTCTAGTCAATTCATAAATAACTAGTTATGAATTTTGACTTTATAGAATTCGGATTTATATATTAGCTATGGTTCTCAAAAAAGACTTTGTATAAGGGAGAGTGTTATATAATAATCTAATAATTTATGATATAAATAAATTTTAAAGCGTCATCTTATTTACGTAAAGCGTAAATTAAACCACCTATAATACCCTGAATAAGGATAAAGCTGAATTCTATCCACGCAAATGCTATAGCATTTGATTTTATTATACCAAATATACCTAAAAAAAAGAAAAATGTATTTTCTCTTAAACCAATGCCATTAACGGAAATTGGAAGCATCATTACAAATATTGTTAGTGGAATAATAAGGAAAAAATTATAGAAAGGTATTCCAAAATTTAAAGAACAGAAATTAAAAAATAATAAAATATAACATTAGCTTGTAAAAGAAGTGATAATAATAATGATAAAAATAATACTCCTTTTTTATTTCTAAAATTCCAAAGCGAATTGCCAAGTTTTTCAATTAAATTACTAACTTTATTTATAAAAGGAAAAGATAAACTGTTTAACCAAATGAATATCCTCCTATTGGGGAAAATAATAGAAAAATAATAGTCAAAGCTAATAGGCCGCTGCTCCAACCCATAAATAAATAAATGGTACTTTTGATGTTATTTGATTAGCAAAGAAAACAGCAACGATAGCAAATATAAGTAGGGCTAGTAAACCTAAAAACCGATCTATAAAAATCACTGCTACAGCATTAGCTTTATTTTTTCCTAAATGCCAAGAATCATATGCTCTTACTGTATCTCCCCCCACCGTAGATGGCAAAAAATTATTAAAAAAGATTGCCACCAAATATGATTTTACCAAATAAAATATTCGGGAATCAACTTCTTAGTTTTTAAAAGTAAACGCCAGCGAACCGCACTAACGTATATTCCAACAAAATGTAATGAGAACGCCAATAGTAATATATACCATTTTGCTGTTCTAATTGCACTCACTATTTCTTTAAAATTAGCATCTTTAAGAATCCAATAGAACAAAAAACAAGATATGATTATTTTAATTAAATATTTAACAACTAGTTTTTTGTTTTTTGTTGTATTTTTATTTTCCATTTCATGATTTGATGCTTCTAACAACAATTTTTTCCTCTTTATAAATTCATTTATAATTTGTTAACCAATTGTTTACATGAATAACAAAATCATTAACGTATTTACTATTATAAAATACCATACCCCTCAAAAAATCAGTGTATAGATAATGGTTAGTGTTGGGAACTGTATAATAGTCAACCTCACCTTTTGATTCTTTATATATATTTCTCAAAAAATTTAGATCTTTTATATCTTCCTCTGAAGCATCTATTAAATAAAAAGGTGTTGTCTTACCTATTTTATCAATATAGTTTTTAATATCAAGTTTATTCAGAACCTTAGCCCATACAGGAAAAGTAATTTTATATGGAAGTTGCATATCTTTTTGACATCGGTTTAGGAAATACCCTCTATCCGGAGCACCATCTTCAATAATCCTTTCCGCTATTTTTATTGGACAAAAAGAACTGCTTTTTTTATCCTTTGATCTCTAAAGGTTGCATTCAAGGCAACAGCTCCTCCCAAGAATGTCCAACAACAAAAATTCTATTAGTATCTACGGAGGTATATTCTTTTAAAAAGTCAATAGCAGAAATTACATCATCCGCAAAATCAAAATTTTTTTCAGTTAAGCTGGGTGGATCTTCTGAATCACCATACCCCCTCAGATCTATACTCAAAACTGTATATCCATAATTGTAAAACTTTGAAGCTAATACTTGAATAAGAGGCAGTTTTCTACCGTAAATTGAAGAACCATGTAACAGGACTATACAAGGAGAATGCTTGGGTAAGTGTTCATTATACAAATCACCAACTATCTTAATAGAATCAGAATAAAACGAAACGGTTTTATGATCTGTATCTCCTAAAATTCTTATACTTGTAATATCATCACCACTTCCATATAGCTTATATTTAAAATAATCTCGATTGTGATAAACATATCCTATCAAAATTAAAAGTATAATAGTAGGAACTAAATATTTTGGTCTGAGAAATTTATTTTTAGGCGTAATCTTATTCATTTGATAGTTGCTAATCAAATTAAGTTTTGTCCTCTATACCAATCTGCAGTTATTTTTAATCCATTCTCCAGAGATACCTTTGGCTGATATCCCAATAATTTTTTTGCTTTTGAGATATCAAATGCACGATCCTTTTTAAAAAAATCCACTCTTCTTCTATAAATTGGAGGAGTGATTCCAAATGGTTTGCATACAATTTCACATAACAAACCACCGAACCAAACTGGCCAAACAGGAACATTCATTTTTTTAGGTACCGGGCTGTCTAATGCTTCAGCAATTTTTTTAACAAGTTCGGATAAAGTTAAATAACCCTCACCTCCAATAGTAAAAACTTCTCCCAAAGCTTCATCTTTTTCGCCTGCTAATGCAATACCTTCAGCTAAATCTTCAACAAACGTGAGATGATATAAAACTTTGCCATTACCAATCATTCGAAATTTACCATTATTAATAAATTTAAATAACTTTAGGAATCTCATATCACCGGGTCCATAAATGCCTACCGGTCGTACTATTGTTCCTGGAAGATTTTCTTTCTGAAAAAAATTTATAGCAAGTTTTTCACCTTCCATTTTTGATTCCTGGTAATAATCACCCGGTCCATAAGGATCTTCCTCCTTAGCCGGTGGCCTCTTTATTTCACCTTGAACACCAACTGTACTGGAATGAACAAATCTTTTAACTTTTGCTTTTTTAGCTTCTTCTAATAATTTTCTTGTTCCTTCAACATTAACATCCCAAAAATATTTTCGTGGTACATTTTCAACCCTATATGCCGCAGCAATATGAAAAACTAAATCAATCCCATCCATCAAGCCTTCTATAGAATCTTTGGCTAGATCCGCGTAAAAAAATTCAACAGGTAAACCGTTTAATGAATTAAGATTAGAATTTTTTCTAACTAAAGCTTTTACTGAATAACCTTTCTTTAATAAATTTTTAGTTAAATAACTACCTGTAAATCCATTTGCTCCCGTTACTAATGCTTTCATTTAATATAAACCTTGATTTATCAGAATTAGTTATTGAATTGACTTAGAAGATGAAATGAAATTAATATCTTTAATCCTTTTTGAATTATAAAATTTTCCCAATCGATTAAATTCATTTTGACATTGTTCATTATCCCAATTAAACAATTCACAAATATGCGGTGCCATCTCTAAAGCTCGCTCAGGGTTATCTCCAATAGAAGTTCGACGAGTTATGAGATCATCTAAATGTATTACAGATTCGGAATTTATTAATCCAATTAAAAAATCTTTTGTCAAATCATCTAGTTTTTTCGGTTTCCAATTAAAATCAAATTGTATGGAATTGGAAATAGTTCTTCCACCAATGTTTTTATAATTGGATTTATGAAAAATTAAATCAATAGTCTTTTCTGCCACCAGTCTTGCAGTAGTAAATTTAACTCCTGAAACACTAAATAATCCTTTAGGTCCGTTTTCTTTTGAGTGGTCAAGTATATTTTCTCTTACTGCTAAGTTCATCCGAGCCTTCTTCTTTTGCAGGTAAGTAGTCCTGAAAATATATGCAGAATATCTTCACGTTTTATATTTAAATTTTTAATTGAAGTATTCAAATCATTTATAAAGTTATTTATTGAATTTTCCGAAGGAATTGGATTTTTTGTAATACCAGACCAGGGCTCATGAATTGTTCCAGCAAATAGCATTCCTTTCCAAGGGCGTAAGAAATATGTCTTTGCATCTGGTCGTTTAGGAGTAACTGCCAGAGCATGACTGGAAAGAGCCTTCTTATTTAAAAGTAAATTCCATGCAATAGAAGATCTAAATAAATCTTTATAATCTTTATCGAAATGAGCAGCCAATTCCCTACACCAAGGACCGGCAGCATTTACAACGATACTCGAACTAAAGCTGAAATACTCTCCA
This sequence comes from uncultured Ignavibacteriales bacterium, assembly GCA_963848195.1. GTDB lineage: Bacteria > Bacteroidota > Ignavibacteria > Ignavibacteriales > Ignavibacteriaceae > CAVQBP01. Next base: position 79,953 of record CAWKCY010000015.1, read on the forward strand.
CTTCTTTATCAAAAACTCTTACACCTGAAACTTTATTGTTATCTATTAAAATATCTTTTGCCTCAAAATAATTTAATGCTGTCGCTCCTAAAGAACATGCCCATTTCAATGATTCAATTAATACTCTTTGAGAATCAGGCATTGAGCCGTCATACCACACTGCTCCGCCTTTTAAATTATTAGTATCTACATCTGGAAAGATTTTCTTTACTTCTTCAGCTGAAATTATTTTGCCTCCTGGCAATTTGGAATTTTTTGGAACCCCTTTATTTCTATTCAAAGATAAAAGATCATTCAGAAATAACGCAACTCTAAATATAGATGGGCGATAAAGTCCTTTTCCATTTAAAGGCATTAAACAAGCTAACGGTTCAACAAGATCAGGAAAATTTTTAAGAAACCATTTTCTTTCGGAAACAGACTCGAAGAATCTGTGTAGATCCATTTTTTGAAGATATCTTAATCCCCCATGCACAATTCTTAAACTATTAAAGCTTGTAGCTCCGCCGAAATCATCTCTTTCTAGCAATAAAGTCTTAATCCCCTTTTGAGAAGCTACTAAAGAAAGCATCACACCATAAATACCCCCACCAATTATTATTGCATCGTATATTTTATCTTTGGCTTTTTCCGGATTTCGTAAAATCGTATCCATTTTAATCTATCCCCTTTGAAACTTCAATTTTTCAACCATCGGTTTTTCCAATCATGAAAAACTATTAGTGACCATAAAATATGACTATGGTTAGCTGTACCTGTATTATGTTCGGATTTTAATCTTTTAATAGTTTCCGGATTAAATATCCCATCATTTTTTATTTTTCCTGCATCAAGAAGATCATCCATTAAGGGTTTGAATTCATTATTTAACCAATTTTTTATTGGTATGCTAAAGCCTTCTTTGGGACGATAGATGCATTCTTTGGGTACTAATTTACTTGCCGCTCTTTTTAAAATTACTTTGGTTTCATCCGGTTTCACTTTTAATTCCTCTGGAACCCGGAAAGCAAGCTCAACGACATCAGGATCTAAATATGGAACTCTTGTTTCTAACGAAACTGCCATTGCCATTCGATCAACTTTTGTAAGAATATTATCACATAAATAACTTTTAACATCTACATAAAGGCTTCTATTTAAATGTCCTCTGTCACCTGCTCTTTTAAATAATTCCATTATATGGGCTGCAGGAGGTGTATCAATTTGTTTTAGGGCATCATTAGTAAAAAGTTGATTACGTACAACATCCCCCACAAAAATTCTCCATCTTGCATGAGATAAATCAGATGGATGCTCTAATCCTTCGACAAATCTTTTAGCTTTATTTATTAATCCTTTTTTCTTTGCAGTAGGTTTTATTAAATTCAATGAAGGTTCGATTAAACCTTTTCTAAATAATGCTGGTATTCTATTATATTTTAGAGCTTTATTTTCAGCAAGATAGGTTTCATATCCGCCAAATAATTCATCTCCGCCATCCCCGCTTAATGAAACTGTTACATGTTTTCTCGCAAGTTTTGAAACTAAATAAGTTGGAAATATTGAGAAGTCACCAATCGGATCATCTAAAAAATGCATTAAATGGCCAAATAGTTCCACAATATCGGGTTTTATTATTTCATCTGTATGATCAACTTTTAGATGATCGGCTACTTTTCTTGCCCATTTTAATTCATTATAAGTTGGATCATCAAACCCGATACTAAATGTTTTTGCTTCTCCCATAGAGGCAACAATTAAAGAAGAATCAACACCGCCTGAAAGAAAAGCCCCTAAAGGGACATCACTTATCAATTGCATTTGTGTTGATTTTTTTACCTGCTCTAAAATCAATTCTTCCCATTCGTTAATAGAAATATTTTTATCGGAACCGTTGGCAAAAGGAATATCCCAATATACTTTCGGTTCACATTTAGGATTAGTGAGATCAATTTCTATCATTTCTCCTGGCTCTAATTTATTAATTACCTTAAAAAGTGTTGCTTTCCCGGGAACGTATTCCCATGATAAAAATTCTCCTAAAGCATCTAAATCAAGTTCTTTTGGAACTAATTCACTTTTCAGTATAGCTTTTATTTCAGATCCAAAAATTATATTCTTTTCATTGTAATAATAGTAAAGTGGTTTTATACCAAGATGATCTCTTACTAGAATAAACTTTTTTCTCTTTATATCATGAAGAGCTATTGCAAACATTCCATTTAAATATTTAGGAAAATCAGAACCATATTCTTCATATCCATGTACTATTACTTCTGTATCAGTATTTGTTTTAAAAATATGTCCTTTTGACCTGAGAATATTTCTAAGATCCGGAAAATTATATATTTCACCGTTAAAAACTGTCCAAATTGATTTATCTTCATTATAAATTGGCTGGCTGCCACCGCTCAAATCAATTATTGATAATCGTCTCATTCCCAATGCAACACTATCATGAATATCCATACCTGATTCATCAGGACCTCTATGATAAAGTGTGTTTACCATAGAATTCAATTTATCATGAGTTACAGTAGGCAAATTATTAAAGGCTGCCACACCAGCAATTCCACACATTAATTAAATAACCCTAGAAGATTTGTTAGTTTTTGTTTATAAATTTTTCTTGAATACTTCTCTTCATACATTTTTTTTGCATTTGCAACTTTTTCCTTTGCCGGACCGTTGGAACTTAAAGCACATATCAATCCTTCAGCCATTTTCTTAGGTTCAGGATCAACCAAAATAGCTATCTCATCTGTTAGAACTTGAGTATGTGAATATATATTCGTTGCAACTAATGGTTTTCCGGATGCTAATTGTTCATAAACTTTTAATGGTGTATTTGTTCCATCACTTCTAGGAGATACTAATACATCTGCTAATGCAGTATAATGTTTTGCAGCAGCTTGAGGAACTCTTCCCGTAAAAATAATATTATCTTTTACTCTCAACCCTTTCGCTAATTTATAAAAATAATCTACTTGTTCTTTTGTTCCTCCAACAATTAGCAATAATGAATCTGGTACTTTTTTTATCACTTCAGGGAAAGATTTAATTAAGATATCAATACCTTGATACTTTTCCAGAGTGCCTGCGTATACAACAATTTTTTTATTTTCAGGAATTTTTATAAAATCTATTTCATTAATTTTATCCCCGGCTTTCCCATTTACTTTTTCTAAAATATTTACTTTGTCAAAAATTGAATTTTCTATTAAAAAATGTTTTTCCTTATTAGAGATTATGATATTAACATAGTTATATAAATCTGGACATATGGTAATAATAGCATCCGCTGATTTTAAACAAGCATCTTCTAATTTCTTAAAAGCATTTATTAGGATTTTCGAAGTTGTAAATTTAAAATTAGTCAATTGCTGTGGAAGACTTGAATGCATATCATAAACTAATTTGTATTTAAAAAATGGTTTGAAAAAATATGCAAAGAAAATTGATTCTTCATGTGCATGAACAAAATCATATTTATTTGTCATAAGAAATCGTAACATTTTTGCTATTAAGAATATGTCTAAAAACAATTTTAAAATTGAAGGACCAATTTTAACATTCCCCAGCAATTTAAATCTTGGGATCCTATAAATTTTTACATTTGGTATTTGAACATCTTCTCCTTCACCATATGTTAAAAAATCTATACTCACACCTAATTCAGCACTAATCATAGTTCTATAATAAACACTAAATGGTGTTCCTCTGGGTGTAAAAAAAGGTTGTGGTGCAATTACCAGGGCTTTCATTTATTTATTCTTATTTTTCTTAATCTGCATTGAAATTTGATTTCTTAAAAATCTAAAAGATGTTTCGAGATTACCATAGGTGGCAAACGAATTTTCGTTATTAATTACTTTCTCCCTTAAACCATTAAAAGGGGTTTGATCATTTAGTTTCTCATTAAAATAAAAACCAAAGGTTCCGGCACGTTTCTCTTCACTGTCAAATGGTAACGGATCGCTTCCGGGCAAGTTTATTATTTGTTTTTTTTCTGCTTTGAAAATATTTCTGGTTTGTTCCAAAAAAAAGGTCTATTACCATTGTCACCTAAAAAAAAATTTAGGATTTTGTTCAATTAAATTTTCAACAATTGCTCCTCTTTTCCCACTCCATTTACCCACCCCCCAGGGAATAACTGGTAAAGCATTTTTTAATATAATATAATCTATGACTTCTTCAATTGGTTTGTTGTCTTTAAAATCTTCTCTTAAACCTAAAGCCAGAACTTCAAGTTTTTCGGAGGTTACAATTTGCCTGCCGGCTATAAAAAATATTTTATGCCCATTACTATTAAAACAGAGTAAAGAATTTTCTTCACTTGTTTGAGACAATTTATAATTTCGAATTGATTTAATGTTTAATAAAGTTTTTCAAAATAATTTATTCCATTGGATTCTGTTAAACATAATACTCCTTCATATTCAGAATTGGTAGATATTCGATTAGAGTTTTTCTTAAAATTATTAAAGGCTGCATTAATAAAATTATCAATTTGAAAATTTTCATGAATATGTACATGTGCATCAATTAAAGTAAGAAACTGTTTCATAAATTATATTTTTGTATAAAAAAAAAGAAGTATTTGAATCAAAATTTAAAGCTTCGCTTCTTGACTCACAAATTAAGTCATTTCTTATAAATTTTCAAAATAGTTATAAAAATATATCTAATAATGACTCAAAACAATACAAATTCCCCAATTCCCTTTTTTAGCTGAACAGCAATTATTAAATTTTTCCGTGTTCTTTCAACATCCAAATTGGAAAAAAGAAAAGGATTATTATTAAGGTTAATAATCCCAGTGAAATTATAGCAATGGTTGAAGAAAAATGCTGTAATATAGAAGCTATAAGAAATTTAAGATTCATTATTATATATATTTAAATAGCAGCTGATATTAATATTTTTAATGCAATGAGAATTTAACACTGATAATTTGGCATTTAAAAAACAACAATAATGCCATGTGGAAAAAAGACATTTTATGGAAATTCAATACAAATATACAAATAATATTGTACCGGATTAAGACAAATTAAGTATTTTGATAAAATTTCATTTTATAACTTCAAAATGACCACTTTTTTTACAAATCAAATTGGATTCTCTAAAAATATTTTTTATAAGCCTTGATATTGGTTCCTTTTTTTAATTTATAATAAAAAAATTTTATTTTTTGTAAAATGAAAAATAAAATTAAACATACTTTTATATTTCCTTTCTCTCTATTCTTCTCCCAATATTTAATCTGAATCCTTCTAATTTCCCGCAGCAATACCTCTATAAAAAATCTAATATTAAACTCTTAGAATTTTCTTCCTTTATATCTAACAGCCATCTAACGGCCTGTAAATAAGCTCTAACCTAACAGCAATTCTGCTCTAAACTTTATTGTTCTCTAAATATTAATCCAAATTCGTTCTAATCCAATTGGGGTTAATAAGCCTATTGAAATAATAGTTTTATCATTCATTGTCAAACTTATCTTTTTAATAAAAGCATGTTGTCCCCTCTTCGGAATACCAAGAAGGAGAACAATGGGTGGGTTTATAATTTGAATTAAATATAAATAACAATCCTCTCATTATTAAGTTTTTGTACCCCGGAGAGGATTCGAACCTCCGACCAACAGTTTAGGAAACTGCTGCTCTATCCTGCTGAGCTACCGGGGCATCTTTAATTATATAAACATTATTATTCTGAACGAAGTGAAGAATCTCCTCCCCTTCATTTATCCTTCGCATCTTACTCCAATCACCTTCAAAGTTCAGATTTTTCAATAGCAAAGTTATATATAATAACATTATTTTTCTATAAATTCTTCAATATAAAATCAGTCATCAGATTAAATAACTGTATTCTTGTTGTCTGTCCCGAAATTCCATGAAGTTTTCCGGGATAAATCATAAGATTAAATTGTTTATTTAAGCTTTCTAACTTTGAAACCATTTCAACCGTATTTTGGAAATGAACATTATCGTCATCTGTTCCATGTATTATCAGTAATTTTCCCTTTAATTCCTCCGCATAATTTAATGGAGAGCTTTCCCGATACCCTTCCGGATTCAATTTCGGCGTCTGCATATATCTTTCCGTATAAATTGTGTCATAAAATTTCCAGTGAATCACAGGCGCAACTGAAATTGCCGCCTTAAAATAATCCGCTCCCTTAAGGATTGTTAATGCCGACATATACCCTCCATAGCTCCACCCCCATATTCCGATTCTGCTTTTATCCACATAAGGTAGAGATGCCAAATATTTAGCCCCTTCTATTTGATCATGTACTTCCCACATTCCCCAAATTTTTATAAACTATATCTTTAAATGCTTTCCCTCTCCCTCCGGTTCCCCTGCCATCAAGGCAGAATATTATATAACCGTTTTGCACTAGAAGCTGATGCCATAAATAATCAATCCCATCCATCTATCTACTACCATTGAGAACCTGGTCCGCTGTAATTATAAATTAAAACAGGGTATTTCTTAGTTGAATCAAAATCATTTGGCTTAATAATATATGCATTTAACTTAACTCCGTCCGATAGTAGTAAATTGCGTAAACCTAAGAGGAGATAAACCATATTCTCTGTAAAAAGACATATCCGGCTGAATCAGATCTTCAAGTTTTTCTCCTGATTATTTTATAAAGATAGGTTTCCGGCAGACTATTAGCTGTTGAAAACTCATCTGTAAAGAAATTATTATTTGGAGATATTTCTATATCATGATAGCCTCTATTGTCAAACATATACTTTTCATCTGTTCCATCAAGGTTAATTGAGCAAAAATCTGCAAAGATTGGTGACTTTTCATGGGATAAATAATATAACTTATTGTTTTTTTCATCTACCGATAATAATTTATCGACTTCCCAATTCCCTTTCGTTATTTGATTTATTAGAGGTTCCGTTATAATCATATAAATAAAAATGTTTATTGCCGTCTCTCTCTGATGACCAGATAAATCTTTTTCCATCCTTCAAAAAATATAAATCATCAAAAACATTTATCCATGCGGAATCCTTTTCTGTTAAAATAATTTTTGAGTAACCGTTATTTATATCATCAAATAAAAGATCAAGTTTATTCTGTAAACGGTTCAATCTCTGTATAGATAAAATCTCCGGGTTTGCAGTAAATTTAATTCTCGGAATATATATGTTCGTATCATTTCCTATATCCATCCACTCAATTTTACCGGAACTTATATTCACAACACCAATCTTTACTAAAGAATTATTTGCTCCTGCTGTTGGATAATGAGTTGTACGAAATTCCGGATAAAGAGAATCATACATTGTAATCTTAAATATTGGAACCTTTGACTGATCCACATGCCAAAAAGCAATTGATTTACTATCAGGTGACCATGACCATCCGTTAACAATACTGAATTCTTCTTCATAAACCCAATCAAATACTCCGTTTAATATCTCCTCGCTGCCATCAATCGTTAATTGCCTTTCTTTTCCCGAGTTAATATCTAATACAAATAGATTATTATCTCTGACAAACCCGATGTGTTTACTGTCCGGTGAGAAATGTACATTCTCCTGTTCTTCATTAGAATCCACTGAATAAATAATTTTTTCTTGTAATACATCATAGATATAAAAATTACCCCCGGTTTTTAATTTTCTAGCCGGGATCGTACCAGTAAAAAGAATATACTTATTATCGGGAGACCACTGATAAGCACTTATCTTTAAGGAATCACCATCTGCAGTTTCTAATTGATTCCGCGATACTAAAACTTTTTCCTCTCCGGTAGCTATATCATGCTGATAAATTGCCGTGGAAAATGAGCCCGGTTCTTCTTTCAAATACGAAAATTTATTCCCTTTATCAAACCAATGAAATTCATTTAATTTTTCCGGATAAAATTCGGGATTACTATAAATATCTTCAACTGATAATTTTTTTATTTGTGAAAAAATCTGAATTTGAATTAAAATAACTAATTGAAGCAGGATTACTCCAATAGACTTCTTCATATTTTTCTCCGCAACAGAATTTTAACTTAGTATCCTTTAAAAATATATTATAATATATATAACGCAAAACGTCATTTAAAATTTCATAATTTTAATTGTTCTTGTTCTTTTCAAATTTTTCATTCTTTCCTCAATTGAGATTACCTAAATATTCCATCATTCAGTCATCTAATCATCCAGTCATTCATTCATCCAATCATTCATCCATTCCACCATTCCATCATTCCATCATTCCATCATTCCATTACTCCATCTACTTCCATTACTCCATTACTCCATTACTCCATTACTCCATTACTCCATTTAAAATTAAAAAAGGGATGAACATTAAGTCCATCCCTTTGTTCAACAGGAATAATAAATAATTTTTAAATACCAAACAATAGTCCCAGTGTTACAACAAAATAATTACTTTTAATATCTTTGCTGCCCGGAACTTCAGTAAAATTATAATTAAGAAAAACATATCTGAAATCTGCTGTCAGCACTGCTCCCGGGGAATTTTGAGATTCGGATAATGGTATCTCTGTACCGGCACCAAAATGCCATCCGAATTTTTGCTGCCTGTTATCATTAAGTCCCATGTCATGATATTTCGAAGAATAGTCAATTGCGGAATTGTACCAACCGATACCTATAGCACCATAAACGGTTTTTACAGGATATAACATTCCGGTTAACATTACCGGCCATGTTGTTACTTCTATATTCCCATTTGAATAGTCTTCCTGCCTGTAATTAATTGAACCTTCAACACTAAAGGAAGGAGTAAATTTTATACGAAGTGCTCCGCCAGGCATAAGTTTCCCGTTATCTGCATCTGAAGCTTTTTGCCAGCCTAATTGAGGTCCTATATATGTTTTTGCTTCCTGGGAGTAAACTAAAATCGCAGTCATGAATACAAAAGAAATCACTAGCATCATTTTATTAAACATCTTACTTCTCCTTATTATTAAAAATAATTCATAGTATCCTAATAATTTTTTTTTATTAAACCTGTGATGATATAATCAAAAATTATCTTGTGTGAGAAGAACTAAATAATTGATCATAAGCACGGGAGGCGCTGATATGCTATCCAAAAGCACATTAGTATATAGTAATTATTCTGTGATTAACTATTAGCTTGCTTGTGAATTTATTTCATATTTTCTGTGACATAAAACAATTTTTTTTTATCGTCTCAAATCCGGCGCTGCGAATTAAATTCAATACCTCTGTAAATTATTCAGATGACAGAATGATTTAAAACTTGCTTTAACAAATAGAAGAACTAAAAGAAAGAAAATAAAGTTTTATTTAAGCATATTTATAAAGGTTTTGGCTAATGGCATAAGTCTTGCCTTATATGTTTGAGGCTCGAAAACTCATTGTTTTCTAAATCACATAATTAATAAATAAATTGAAATCGATAAAAAGTTTGTGTGTAATACACATCTTTACAAAAAGGAGAATGTTATGAATGAAAAAAGATTAAGATCTAAGTGGTTTATTATAGGGATATTAAGTTTATTATTTTCATTTCCCGTTTTCTTAAAGGCTCAAAATTACAATTATCAAGATAGTACAAAAACAGATTCAACTAGAACAGATTCAACCAGAACAGATACTGTAGGTTATTATAATATTAATTCTTCTGATAATTATGCTTATGTATTAAACAATAGTAGTTCTTATCTCCAGGATTCCACAATGAATGATACGAGTAAAACGGATACTACCAGAACAGACACTTTAGGTTATAGTAATTCTAAAGATAATACATATGCTTATAATGTAAATCTGAATTCTTTATTTTTACAGGATTCTTCTGCTACTGATACCAGTAAATCAGATACAACCAAAACCGATACATTAGGATATATAGGTGCTAATAGTAAAGTTTCGATTGGATATTCTTATGCATATGCTATAAATAATCATAGCTTATATGTTCAGGATTCTACAAGCACCGATACTTCTCGGGGAGGTGGGAAATGGAATTCTGATAGTACTAAAACTGATTCTGTACATACATATCAGGGTAATCTTAGTTCACCTTATAATTTAGGGAAATTCCTTTATGCTTCTACCGGAAGTTTCAGGAATTACCTCCAGGATTCATCTATGACTGATACAAGTAAAACAGATACAACAAAATCAGATACGGTTGGCTACAGACATTTGGATAAAGGTTATGCATTTAATGAAAATATAAATAGCACTTTCTCACTAAAGAATGACTCAGGAAGTTTAATTGTAAATAATCTATGGAGAAGAATTTAGTTAATTTAGAAGTTATATTTCTGAATTTTCAAGGAAATGTCTGTCTGCTCTCAGTCTTAATTATATCAGGTGATTTAATAAAATTTTTAAGTGAGCAGACAGATGATTCTTTCTCCGTTCGTAATGATATATTTGCGTTCTTCTCTTAATACACCTTGACATCGACATTAATGTGATAGCTTGTATGAAATCTAATAGAATAATTTTATTATTACCTGTAAGCTTAATCTACACAATTGTTTTATTAGGTTTTAATAATAATCATCCTTATTCATCGTACAATTCATTTCTTAAATCTGATACAATTGCATACTATAATAATCCTGAAAGTTATTCTACCAATAGATCTTTTTCAATTTATCCATTGGAAGATTTAACTCAAAAGTTAAAAGAAAATATTTTCTTACTTGATGATCAGGCAGATAAAGTAAAATCTATACTTAGAGAATATGAATCCGCCACTTATCAATCAAAAATAAATGATAACTTAGCTAAACAGGCTGCGAATGAGGCTCTGATAAATATTGAAAATATTTTAACCGAAGTACAAAAGAAAGAATGGAAAAGTATTAAAGATATTTGGTGGGAATCTGTAAATAATGAATTGAATCTCTCCGGTTTTAACAGAAAAGATTAAAGAAGTAAGTTTTACAAATCTCCTGGTATTCGCTTTTTATTTAAATGGCCAGATTAATGGCGTAATAAATGTTCCTCCTAACCAGGTCAGAAATGCCATTCCTGCACCAATAAGTAAATAATGCTTGAATTTATAATTGCCCGGTCCCATAACAAGTATAGTGCTTTCATGTGCTACCGGTGTGCAGAATGCTGCTGATACACAGATTGCCAACCCCACCATGAACGTTTTGGGATTTGCTCCGGTTATTACTGAAAGCTGATATGCAAGTGGAGCTAAAATAATTGCAACTGCTGCATTTTCAATTAATTGTGTCAGTAAAATTGCAATTAGAAATAAAGCCCCCATAACTGCCAGCGGCCCGGCATGTGCAAATGAATTAACAGTAAATTTAGCAATCAGTTCGGCAGCATTTGTTTTTTCAAGTGCTATCCCGAAAGGTATCATTCCCGCAATTGTGACTATTGTTTTCCAATCTACGGCTATGTAAGCGTCCTGCAGCTTTATGCAGCCGAATAATATTGCAAGTAATGCAGCAAGCGGAATTGAGACTGGCGGTGGTAATGTATCTGTAATTGCTGTAACTATTACTCCCAGTAACAATATCAGTACTATTACTGCTTTTCTCTTACCTATTGCCGGAAATGATTCCTCTCCTAATAACATTAAATTAGAATTCCTTTTTAATCTCTTTATATCTGAAATATTTCCCAGCAGTAAAAGTGAATCTCCGTATTCAAGTATTATATCCGATGGCTTGTCCTTTATTGTTTTACCATGCCTCGATATTCCTATAATAGTGAATCCATAATATCGACTAAAATCAACGCTATTTAGTGTTCTTCCTGCATAATTTGAATTTGGTGATAATAATGCATCTACTGTTACCAGGTCTACGCTTTGAAGTGTCTCAGGATCCATTTTCACTTCTTCTTTTAATTGAAAATCAGGTGATTTAAGAAGAGCACCTATCGAATCAACATTTCCCCTCATTATTACTAAATCCTGTGGGCGAAGCTTTACCCAGTTTGGCATTCTTTCTTTATCACGGATTATATCAATTACTGTAAGATCATGGCGTTTGGACCATTCGAGCTCATATATAGATTTTCCAGTTACAGAAGAATCCTCTGTAACAATAACCTCTGTCAAATACTCTTTGGAATTCTTTATATCCTTATTTATCCCTGAACCCGATTTAGGCAGAAATCTCTTTCCAAAGAACACAAAATATACAGAAGCTGTTATAAAAATAAATACTGCAATCGGAGTAAAATCAAAAAAACCCAGTCCTTCTCCGGTATTATGTCTAAAAAAATCACTTATTATTATATTGCTCCGGGTTCCTATTAATGTCCATTGCCCCCCAAGAAGTGAGCCGTATGCAATAAAAAGAAGATAACGTGATGGTGGGAGGTTCTTTTCTTTACAAATAGATAGAATCATCGGTAAAAATATTAAAACCACTGTAGTATCATTTATAAACATTGATGAAATAGTAGCGGTAATGAGAATTGAAAGCTGAAATCTCCACTCACTCCCTGCATTGGCCCTGAAAAGTTTCATTCCGTAAACTTCAGCAGCACCGGTTTTTACTATCGCTCCCCCAAAAATAAACATTGCTGCAACCATTATAACTGCAGAGCTTCCGAATCCGGAAAATCCATCCTGGTAACTTATAATTCCTTTCCACTCTCCATTTGGGTGCGGCCATGGAATTATTAATGACATCATTACTATTACAGCAGTTAGGTCTGTCCTTATCCATTGAGTCCAGAATAATACTAATGCTGCAGCCAGAATAATTACCAATAATATATGTTCTATCATACCTTTAAAATGAATTTTTAAAAGGTATTTATGCAATTTTTAGTTATCGTAATTTGTCTTAAAACATTGTGTTTTTAAAAACCTCAAAAAACTTTATCTAATGAAAATTAGTGTGAACTGGATTACAAATATTTAAAAGTTATGCAATAATTGGTAAATTAGAAATATCGATATCATTCTGAATGAATGAGTGATATTGTTTGGATTTACGGAATTTTCAATAAAAAATTTGAGGAAATTCACTTGGAAGCAGTTTGAAATTTCGAATTTTAATTTTGGAATTTATTTGTTATTTGGATTTTGTAATTTTCAAAAACTATTTACAGTATCCTGAAAACTCTTCCATTTTGCATCACTCATTCCATTGCCCGAAAAAAGAGCAACTCCTTTTGCACCTCCCGCTATTGCTGCACCCATTGCTTTTGCTAATCCGTCCGGACTGAAAGCTCCGACCGATAACCCGCTGTATAATGGTTCCGATTTTCTTAATGAGTATACCCCCTTTTCGGTTTGTTCTTTTATCCAAAGAATTCCTTTGTAATAAAATTCATTATAAATCATAGGTAATACAGCATCTAAATTCCAGTTAGGCCACTGCTGACGTACATTTATCCAGTTATAAGGCGGAAAAACTGCAGCAGTAATCTCCTTCTTATGCTCTCTTGCTATTGGAATTAATTTATTATTTACTAGATTACTTATAGTATCGTAACGGTATTGCCTCCACTCTACACTAGCAGCCGGATCCTTTAATTCCGTAAGATCAATCCCGGTGTTATTCTTAAAAGTATTACGACAAACCTCGCAATAACAAAAATCATATTCCGGATATTCATGATCCTGAATTATCCCGTACTTAGGCTGCAGGGATTCGGCAAGTATTACGTCAGGATAACGAATATAATCAAGATGTATTCCGTCAAGCTGATCATATTGGGCTAATTCATTAACCCTTTGAGCAATAAAATCCATTGGTTCAGGCCGGGAGGGACAAAGAAATTTATAATAATCTACATAAGCCGGTTTCTCAATACATGATTCACCTTTTCCGTTTACCATATACCATTCCGGATGCTTTTTAATAATATCTTCAATATTGCATATCATTGTCCACATCCATGCATGAACCTCCAATCCTTCCGCTTTAGCAATAGGCAGTATCTTTTCAAGCCATTCCTCTTTTACCGGCAAATGCTTGCTCCTGTAAAAAGCAAAACGGCTGTTAAATATTTCAGGAAGCACAGCATTAATCCCTGCCTTTCTCATTCCTGCAAAGTTTCTTTTCCAGTCATCAATTGAGGAGTTTATATCTGTAGTTATCCATGCCCAGTTCTTTAATTTTGTTTTATTATCCTTCCCAAATGTCTCAATATTTTCCCCTAACCGACCTGAAAAAACTGCAATTGAAGTGATCCCTAATGCCTTTAATAATTCTCTCCTATTCATTTTAAACTCCTGCTCTTTTGAAAGATATTTATTCTTCAGATTTTTGAATATCCTTCGTAGAAAAAATTATTCGTCCAAATCTCTCCGGTACATGAAAACCTCTCTTATCAGTCTGATTCCAGGCTGACATCTCGGAAACCGTATCATTATTACTTATAAAATAGTCATACCTGTAAAAATTAATCCTCCAGACATCATTATTCTGAGGTGGAAAATTATCTAATGAATCTGCTTCTTTAATACTGTTAAATGGTAAAGCTATTTCACACACCCAGCTTGTATCGATGTCATGATTATTATTTAAAGTTCCTGAAACATAAACCCCTACCTTAGGATTTTTTAAATTCCATTTAAAGTTACTGTGTCCTCCTTTATAATAAGGTTTCGCTAAAAACACATCTGTCACAGCTCCTAAAGGATTTACATCGAATTCAATATAATTCATTCCGTCTCCATCGGGATCTATAAATATTTCAGCAACATCTTCATCCCATAAAGGACTATCATGCTCTCTAAAATTTGATATTAAATAATGATCCTGACACTCAATTGCGATATAAAGGTAATTGTTATCCCACAGCATCTTTGCATTGGTTTTGGTATTCGTAGTTTCTCCTGAATTATAAACAACAAAATTTTGAGTCCATCTTGCATGTTTCCATCCTGCCTCTGATAACTTCCCATCTATATTTAAAGGATGCTCAGATTTATAAACAGTATACTCATTTAAATCCTGAGCCCAAATACCAGTTCCGTAGATCAATTCGATCAATAAAACAATAAAAATAATTCTCATAAAAATTTTGTTAAATTGAATTTTATTCTCTCATGATTTATAGGATCGAGCAATTCTGAGCATCTTTGGTTTTTAAAATAATAGATTAAATTAAAAATTATTTTCCTTTCTATTAAAATCTATTTGTATATATATAAATTACTATTTTCTATATTAACAATGAATTCCGATCGATTGTAAATCAGAGTGTGGCTCCCAAAGGTTAACACCTTGGCTTTAGCCAGGTGAAAACAGATAGCTCTCCAATTATACTTATCGCCAATAATTTTTCTCTCATCTAATTCATTCAAGCCCTAAAGGATGGCATTATTTTACAACCTTTGCTAATCTTAAATTTTTAATTTAGTTTAAACTCTAAGAATTCTTAAAAAATTCTACTCAATTTTGTTTCATTTATAATTATTAAAGAGGGAAATTCAAATGGAACAGCCAATTTTATCTGATAATAATCAATTTCCAACTGAAGACATAATTTATTCACATATTGGAAAATCCAAAATATTATGGAAATCTTTGTTCGAATTCATTCATACGGAACATCCCGATCTAAAAGAGGAGTGGCGTTATTACAATGACGGGAAAAGCTGGTTATTAAAGGTTACAAAAAAATCAAAAACAATCTTCTGGCTTTCAGTAATAAAAAATGCATTTAGAATAACTTTTTATTTCACTGATAAAGCTGAAGAAATTATAAATAACAGTTCCATTTCCGATGAATTCAAGGAACAGTTTAAAAACGGGAAAAGATACAATAAAATTCGCGGAATAACGGTAGTCTTCAAAAACAAAAAAGACATTGAAAATGCTAAATCATTAATATCGATTAAGCTTAACCTAAAATAAAAAATCTTTTTTATCTTTATAAGTGGATATTACCACCCTTAATCAACAGGTTTGAAATTTTGAACTTGTACTTTGAAATTATTTGTCTTTTGTCATTTTTGTCTATTGTCATTTGTCTATTGTTTACTTTTTTCATTGCATCCCGCTTTTACATAGTATACCCCATCTAAATAATTTTTTCTACCATCAATAATTTAGCGAGGTATACTATGAACGAACTAATTCAAAGACTAACGAAAATATGCAACTTTTCGGTCTTTCTTAACGCACCCAAGAAACTTATTCTTATCGAGTTGTGAAATTTATGGAGTATTTTAATAAACCTCTTGATTCCATTTCCGGAGAAGATATTCGTCAATATTTCCTCTTCCTTAAGAATAACAAGAACTACTTACATGCTGCTATGACTATTGCTCTTTGTGCAATTAAATTCTTCTATGAAAAAACCCTTAATGAAAAATTCAAAGTTTTTAATATCATCCGCCTCCAAACGTGTTCTCAACTTCAGTACTCCTTAGCAGGGAAGAAGTAAGAAAAATCCTTATGAATATCTGTGTACTCAGACACCGCGCCTGCTTAACCCTTATCTATTCCTGCGGTCTCAGGTCAAATGAAGGCGTAGGTCTGAAAGTTAACCAGGTTGACAGTAAAAGAATGCTAATCCATATTCAGAAAGCTAAAGGTAACCATGACCGCTATGTACCTCTACCGGAAGCTACTCTTAAATTACTTAGGCTTCATTATAAAACTCACAGAAACCCTCTGCTTGTTTTCCCGGCCCCCGGAAGAGGACAGAACAATGAGTCCACTTCGATTAAACCTCTTCCAAGACAGTAGTATACAGACCGTATTTAAGAAATCTCTTAAACAGACCGGCATCAACAAGGACGCTTCTGTACATACTCTCCGGCATTCCTACGCTACTCATTTACTTGAAGATGGTACCGATATTAGAATTATTCAAGATTTTCTCCGGCATTCCTCTATCAGAACTCCCATGATCTATACTCAACTGACACCTTTGATTAAATCTAATACCTATCAAAAGATAAATAGCTTAATGAAAGACCTCTTTTAGCTCTGCTGCTGTGGTTAAGCTATCGGAGATTATTAGGAACTATAGGGATATCTATCTGGCTAAATATTCTAACTCAATGCTTCCTTCACATAAGAAAGCACTCTTCGATATCTCTGCTTGCCGGACTCCCATTATGGGAGGGCAAGTATATAAATGTCATTCTTGCAGCCATTGTCCTTAGAGACTTCTATGTTTGCGGCAAAATAAGCTGTAATTTTGTCAGAACAATAATGCCAATGATTGGTTAACCAAAAACAATAATTGCTCGTTTCCAGTTAATTGACTTTTGATTCCTTTGACTTTACTTATGTGTTACGTCTTTTGCAAGAAGCAATCAAATACTTTTTTATAATCTTCTATTCAACTGCTCGGCAAGAACTCTTGACTCTTTCTCATCAAATCCAAAACACATTGGTGCTAAACCCGGATATCTCGGTGTGCTGCATACCTGGTCCAGAAAGCTATCCTTCCATCCGCATATCCATTATCTAATTACCGGTGGTGGCCTATCGGTTAACAGATTAACAATGGGTTAGTGCTCAAATAATAAATTCTTATTCCCTGTTAAAGCTCTATCCATTGTCTTTAAGGCTAAATTCCGGGATGAATTAAGAAAACTAAATCCACTATTATTTAATCAAATATCTTCCTCGACATGGGCTAAGAATTGGGTTGTTAACTCAATCCCGGTTGGTAATGGATGCCATGCTATGAAATATCTGGCTCAGTATGTCTTCCGGGTTGCTATTTCTAATAACAGGATCATTAAACACCAGGGAGGCTTTGTTACATTCAAATACAAAGACTCCAAAACTAAGGTTCACAAATTTATGAAACTTACTACTGAAGAATTTATCAGGCGCTTTCTGCAGCATGTCCTCCCTAAAGGATTTGTTAAAGTTAGATACTTTGGGTTGTTCGCCATAAAAAACCGGAATCTTCTTTGCATTGTCAGGCAACTATTCGATTCTACTACTATAATCAATATAAAACCTAAGGATAAAACCGCTGCAACAAAAAAGTCCTTGATAATTTTATGTCCGGTATGCGGAAATCAAATGAATTTAGTCCTTACACTACAGCGTCTTAATTATTACGATAAGTCTCCGCCTTTAATAATGATCTTGTATGTTTAAATTAAAACATATAACTTTAAATTAAATCTTAATAGTTCTCAAATAATTATTTTCAAGTATGCAAAAACTTCTCATTATAATCTAATAAAAACTTTATGTGCTAAATTTCCGAACCTGTTAAAGATATATGAAAATCTTAGTGAAACTTAGTGTCCCTTAGTGACTTAGTGGTAAATTCCTCACATATTAAACCAATAACTAAACTTAATCATATAAATATTATCCGGATGCAAATCAAAAAGCTTCCTTGCCGATCTTTGAAACTGAAAATCGCCTATAGTTTCCGAAGCCGATCTGCTTTGCGTCCATACAAAATAAACAACTGAACCCGGTAAATATTCCCAGCGTAATACCGCATTTCCTCTTAATGATAAGAAATTAAAATTAGGATCATCAAATGATATCTGTTGGGCAGGCCCTTGTCCATCCGGATCAATTGAATATGTACCATCTGCTAATTTTATATCTTCTTTATTATATACATTAAAATCATAAGTTCCTGGATGAGCCAGTTCTTTTATATTTCTATAATCTCCGGAAGAAATTAAAGGCTGTGCATAAAACTGCAAACTTAATTTCGGAGTGAATGTCCAATTTAACCTAATGTTGGCACCAACTGTTTTCTGACTTAGTTCACCAAAAACATATCGTTTGTTATATGTTGCGGATGCATATTGATCATCAAATAAATCTATATATTGTGAAAAATCTCTCGAATAATTGTAAAATGGGCCTACACTGAAAGATATATTGGAAGAAGGCCTCAGCTCCAGATTGGCACTTAAATTCCACTGCCATGAGTCCTTCTGCTGGTATGTATTTTCACCTAACGAAACTATCCAGTTCTTTCTTGAATCGGAACCTATGTTGAAATCTAACTGGTATCCGGAAGTATTTATTGTTAATGGACCGCCTCTTGTTAAAGTATTGTTTACTGTTTGGGGATTATATGCATAATCCCAGCTTATCCAGTAATAATTCGGAAAAGTTACATTTCCAAAGTGGAAGAATCCTTCCCATGTAATATCACCATCATAATCATAGCTTCTAAATAATGCCCCTCCCAATTCAAGGTAATGATATAAATCGGTCGGTTTATCCCAAAAATATCCCGCTCCGAAATGCATGTTTATAACATCAGAACGCCAAAGAAATCCAAGATCGTTTACATCAAATGCCGGTGAGATAAATCCAAAGGCGGTATTTACAAATACATTCCCCTTCTGTTTATTTAGATAGAAACGCCCTGCATATCCTGTTAAGGAAGTCGCGGAACTGTCAACTCTTGAGTATTTGGAATCGGGTCTCTGGAAATAATGTCTTGAACTTTCCTGGAGATCTATCATCCTATCCTTTGTTCCTGTTACATTGCTCATCCCCATCCAGCCTGTTGCTACCCATGTTTTAGAAGAATCAAGAAATGTCCATCCGTCGATTCCACCGGTAAAAGCTCCTTTGTTTATATCATTATTCAGACTTTGAGATTTAAAGAATCTTGAAGTCATTGTTGATATAAATCCTATCCCCTGTTTACCTTCATTTATTTCTTTTTGACCTCTTACAACTCCGTAATAAGTTAGCGGTTCAACTTCCAAATTCGATTTATTTCCGTCAACTGAATAATCAGCAAATTCTCTCTGCGTTAATGCAGATATTACACCTATATTCCAATTTTTAAATACTTTACCTGTAAGCTTGGCGGCTCCTAAAATATGAGTTCCGTCCGGAACATCCTGGTAATCATTATCGGGAATACTCCCTTGCGGTGCTCTTCCTATCCGTCTGCTGTAAAAGAAATTAGGACTCCCCCAGTTAAATCCCCAGTAATTTCTTGCTCCACCCTGTCCGAAATTAAATATTGTTGAACCTTCTATAAAAAAAGGTCTCTTCTCATCAAAAAATGTCTCTACGTCACTCAAATTTATAACTGCCGGATCAATTTCCACTTGCCCAAAATCCGGGTTAATTGTGGCATTCAAAGTAAGGTTTGTGCCTAATCCCATTTTAAAATCTGCTCCGATAGCTGTTTTGTATTTGGAACCATCATTAAATGGATTCTTAGGATCATTTAGAGAATATTCTGCCCTGGTAGTTATATAAGGTAAAATTTCAATCCCTCCTGTGGGATGTATATCATTTATTCCCTTTAATTCAGCAAAATGTGAAACAAAACCGCTTTCATTTTTCGGAACATATACCAGGTAATCATTCTCATTTCTTCTCGTAATTATCCTCTTAAAGTTTATACCCCAGATATTTTTATCCTTATCTTCAAATCTAAGCTGGGAAAAAGGTATCCGCATTTCTACTGTCCACCCCTGACTATCAATATTAACCTTCCCTTCCCAGACACCATCCCACGAGTTGTCATCCCAGTCATCATTATATAAAACCCCATCGTATTGTGTTCCGGCTGCAGATAATGCAAAGTAATATCCACTTCTTTTATCATTGTATGGATCCAGATATACTAAAAGAGCATCTGTATCTACATTAACATCCCTTCTTGATAACCTGGAAATTATTGAATCGGGATTGTCATACATTCTTGCACCTATATAGATTGCCTGATTATCAAAGGCTATATGGACAGTTGTCTTTTGTGTGGGTTCCGCTCCTTCCACCGGATCCCTTTGTATAAAATTGGATATACCTGCATCTTCTTTCCATATTTCTTCATTTAGTTTTCCATCCAGTACAATCGGTTTTTCCATATGAACGGCATCTATTTTTATATCCTGATTTCTGACCTTCCTTCCAATTTCTTTAGCATTTATTGTTGTAAAAATGGAGACGAATAAAAACAAAACGGTAAGTAATTTTTTATTCATATATTAATCCATTTCAATTGTTTACAATAGTTTATAAATAAATTGCTATTGCCCATATCTTCAAAATACTTGTCTATAATACAACTTCTGTCATTTACAAGTAAATGATTGTAAAAATTTGTCATCAATATTAAATTCATCTTAATTTTATCTTTATTAGATTTTCTTAATCTGAATACTCCCTAACACTGCAAAAACATTAATTGTTGGTCCCCCGCCATTTATATTAAATGTCTGCTGATTACCGTGTTTTTTTACTCCGCTGTTTGAAGCAGTGAAATCGGAAGTAATTGAGGATTCCTCGTCTCCCCAGCCCATCGATTTTACAACCGCATTAATCGTTACTTTGAGATTTGACGGAACATATAAAATTATACTCCCTGTCCCGGATTTCAACTCACAATCTCCCTTAATATTGGAAGTTAATTTTACGTAAACATCTCCCGCACCTGTTACTGCCTTAAAATTATTTCCGGCATTTTTTATATCAATGTTTCCGGCACCTGTTTCAGCATCGGTATAACCTGTTGCACCATCTAAAGAAATATTACCCCCTCCGGTTTTAAGAATAGCGTGACCATTTATTTTTTTCGCTTCAATGTTGCCGCCTCCGGTTTTTATGTCGGCATCACTTCCTATATCCATTACATCTACATTTCCCCCTGCAGTTTTGATTTTTGCACTATTGCCTACTCCGCTCATTGTTATATTCCCTCCGGATGTGCTTATATCAGCCCTGCCTGATATTTTTCCTAAGATTATATCTCCTCCGGAAGTTG
Organism: uncultured Ignavibacteriales bacterium; assembly: GCA_963848195.1. Lineage (GTDB taxonomy): Bacteria > Bacteroidota > Ignavibacteria > Ignavibacteriales > Ignavibacteriaceae > CAVQBP01. Next base: position 101,588 of record CAWKCY010000015.1, read on the forward strand.
ATATGTCTGCATCCCCGGTGATCTCACCTGTTGTAATATCTCCCCCCGATGTTTTTAAACTAATATTCCCGTTTACGTTTCCTGCTTTAATATCTCCTCCGGCTGTAAAAAAATTTACTTCTCCCTTCAAAGTACCTCTCAATTTCACATCACCACCCATAGTCTTTATATGAATATTAAATTGACTGGGCAAAGAAACGTTTAGATCGTTCCCCCATGAATCTGAAGATGAACTTATATTTACAATACTTCCAACCTGACTAATTTCAAAATCCGAATTTTCATCTTTATCATATTTAAGCTGCACTTCATCTCTATCCCACGTATTTAAATCCACATCTCCTACAGATAAATCGATGTTTATCATTCCGCCCTTATTTACTTTTACGGTTCTTTCTTCCATCCGGGAATCCTGAGCAAATGAGGAAGAAATAAATAATATTGATATAATCAGTAAAAAGATCACTTTCGCTTTCATAATTAATTGTTCTCCTGTAGTACTGTTTTTGCCCGGTATCGAATATAATTGTTATTGTCTGTTTCTATTTTCTTTTTGAAAATATTTAATTCCTGGTCATCAAATTGATAACCATCCTTCTTAGCCTGGAATAAACTGTTTATAGCTTCTATTCTCATCCCCGATGTTGTATCATTTGATAATACATATAGATATGCATGCTTGATTTCGTCATCGTAAGGGAATTTATTTAAAAGCTTTATTGCCTCTCTTCGCACTCCCGGATTTTCATCGAATTTAACTACCCTTACTAAAGCTTCTTTAATATCATTATCATAATTTGCTTTCTTATTTTCACTCATAACATTTATTGAATTTAATCGAATTCCCGGATTTTGTCCGTTTACCATTGAATATGTAAGTATATTTTGAATTTGACGATCATTAATATTACCCTTCATCCGCATTGGCTTTACAGCATCGAAAGTAAATTCAATATCACCGCTTTCCGGATTTTTATTTACGAAATGAATATTCGTAATTTGAACATTGTCCTGAGAAAACGAAACATTAGATGCATTTTGTACTGTATTATCTATTGGTATTATTGAAGATATACCACTTGTCTTAGTTGATGAATTGAAAACAAAATATCCTACTAGAAATCCGATTAATAAAACTGCTGCACCGCTTAAAGCAAATTTATATGGAGTAGTTAAGAAACTTATAAGCTGATTAAAAAAATTCCCGCCGAATGACTTCTTTTCCCTTTCAACCCTTAATGCTGCTCTCAGTTCCCGCCTTGCTTCACTAAGTAATTGCCTATCAGATTCTATATTTCCCTTTACTTCCTCTTTGGATAAAAATGAAGCTAATTTGCTCTGCTCCTCAAATTCTGTTTTACATTCAGGACATATAAGCAAATGCTTCTCAAGCTGCTCCTGTTCATTTTTACCAAGCTCATCATAAAAAGACAACTTAATCCATTCCTTATATTTCTGATGTTCCATAAAACTCTCTCAATTAACTTTTGTTAAAAATTAAAATTCATTTTATCCATTCAATCATCCAACCATTCATCCATTCCTTCATTCCTCCATCATTCCATTATTCCATCATTCCATTATTCCATCATTCCATTATTCCATCATTCCATTATTCCATCATTCCATTACTCCATTACTCCATTCATCCATACAATTCCTGCAATTGCTCTCTAAGTTTATGAACAGCTTCAAAGAGGTATTTCTTCACCGTACCTTCTCCCACATTAATAATTTCAGCAATTTCCTTAATTTTATAACCTTCGTAATGTTTAAGTATAAAGATCATTTTCTGTCTGGTTGATAATTTTTCCAGTGCTCTATCCACATGTGTTGATATTTCAGAATCATTATATATCTTATCTGGAGTAAGGCTGTTTTCATCTTCAAATGAATTAATATTTCCTCCCTCTTCATCATCCTTATCAATTGAAACATAGCTGCGCTTTTTCTCTTTCTCTTTATAAGTCAGACATACATTCGTTGTAATCCTGTAAAGCCACGTTGAAAATTCACTTTTATATTTGAAATTCTTTATTCCTCTGAAAACTCTCAAAAAGACTTCCTGATAAATATCTTTTGCATCATCTCTGTTATTTACATACTTCAGAGCAAGGGAAAGAACATTTTTATCGTATCGATATATTAATTCTTCAAAGGCTGCAGCATCACCTTTTTGTGCATTCGCAATTAAATAAGTTTCTTGAGACGTCATCAATTTTTCCGTTTTCATATAATTAGACTGGATAAATTAAAAAAGGTTGGTTAAATCTTACAGAATATTTCCTATTCATACTATCATCTCGAAATTTCTTTGTGTTAATTCGTGGCAATTATTTCTTAGTGCTCCTTTGTGTCCTTAGTGTCTTAGTGGTTAAATCAACTTAATCCTGTTTATTGACTGCTTAGAATACATAAAAAACCTTTCGTACAAATTTAATAGCGAACTGACTTTGATTAAATTAGTTTTACATCAAAGGTTATAATAAATTATGAAGGGAACGAGCATGAAAAAAATATCGATTGCTTTCTTAGTTTTAGCAATAGTAGTCCTTCTGGTAACCTCTATTAATGCAGAAAGCTTCTCCTCCGCAAAGAAGGGTAACGACATTGTTGAAAATCTTGAAAATGGTCTTGTATCGGAAAATTCAGGTTTACGAGTAAGTTCAGCTTTGGTTCTTGGTCAGCTAATAGATACTAAATATATTCAACGGGATAATGCAGATAAAACATTAGTATCCCTTATGAAGATGCTGGACAATGGTAAATCGGATGAAGAAAAAATTGCTGCGGCTTTAGCTCTATTTAAAGTAGGTAATGCACTGGGAATTTATAAACTTAAAGGTTCTTCAAAGTTTGACCACAGCAAACGTGTTAAGGATATTTGCAATAAACTCTATCTACAATTTCACATCCAAAACGGAACCGAGTATCTATTAGAGAATTATTAACTCTTTCTCTCAATTCCTTTATAAGCAGCATTATCATTTGAGGAATTGCAACATTTTTTAGAGCAGTAAATTCCGGCATATAAACATCAAAATAATTTTTAATATAATTCAAGCCTGTCCCTCTCAAGGAACAGGCATATCCGACCTCTAACTTCTTATCTTCCAACTTCTGACCCCCTGATCTCTGATCTTCTGACTTCTGACTTCAGATCTCTGACTTCTGATCTCCTATCTTCCGATCTCTGAAAATCCGGCTTCTAATTTTCCCCTGCATTTATTCCCCTAAGCTTTTGTATAATCGAAGGAAAATCCATTACTGCATAAACAAGGTACCTTAGATCTTCTTTTGTTTCATCAGAGCCTCTGTAATGCTGTCGATACCCGAACCATGCAGGAAAATTAACTCGTGAATCGAGCATAATTAAGCTATCATATGGGGGTATCCTGCTCCTCGAAGTCACCATTGCGGCTTTTGAAATCTTATCATCCGTAACTTCTGAAATTAAGGCACTATGTATATCAAACCTTTGAATTTTACCTGCCTGTGGCCCTGAATTAAAATACCTGTCATAAAACATTACCTGTCCGGCTTCCAATTTCTCAATTCCGAAATTCTCCGCGGTAAGATTTCTATACCTCCCATATTTGTATATTTTACTTCTATCGCCATTCATAAAATAATGAATAAAGTCATCAACTAAACCAAGCTTTTTTAAGAGCAGATACATAATACCGGAATTCCTCTGTAAATATTTGTTACCTGTTATTTTATATTTTTTTAATAAACCAGGATAATCTATTCCTACAGTTTTAATAACTAAAGTAACTGCATCAGTACACACTAGCTCTTTTGGGTTTTGATTGAAGTAATCTCCTCCTAAGTTGCTGTAACTGTTAAGAATTTCAACTATATCTCTGTTACTAATTATATTTCTGTTTTTATAGTATTGTGAAATATAATAAGGAGGATAATCAGGTTCCCACCTGAATTCAACGATATCCTGTGGTACTTTTTTTATTTTATAAATAATTTTTAAAGGAATAACATCCATTCCGTTATAATGTGAATTAACAATCAATCTCTCATTCTGCGGGACAGCAGTAAAAGGACCGTTGGTTATTTGTGAATAACTTACTGTAAAACTAACAATTCCCGCACTGTCCCTGCCCACTGAAACTGTATCAATGTTTTGTGAACCATTAAATATATTTAATTGTTTGTCAAGAGTTAGATCATTATTATAAATTGTTTTGGTTTCTGTTGGTGTTAAATCAAAATCTATCCCTGAAATATTAAGTCTTAAATAATTATAAGGATACATTATTATTTTTTCGCCTATTAAAGAAGTGGCGGGATGGATTAAATCAGCAGCAAATACCCCCTGCTGATCATTCCAGCTTATCTTATTATAATAATGGCTATTGGATAGAAGCAAAATATTATGTTTCTTATTAACAGAAAATGGTAATAGTAGAATTATTCCTAAGATTAATAATATTTTACCCCTTTGCATCATAACTCTTACAATCCAAAGATTAGATAATTAATTGAAGTTAAGTAAAATGAATGATATTAATTTTATTTTATATAGAACAAGTTACCTTAAATCATTCGTTACATATAATTATACAAATTTTTTCCTAACATTCCAGTTATAATGATTCTCCTCACATTTTTATAAAAACAAGGTAACTTCTATACATAATTATCAGCTTTGATTTGAGATGACATCCTAATTTTACTTCATTTTAATTCTCTTAAACCCGAAGAATTGATATTATTACAGACAGATAGATAGATTAGAGACAAAAAGATTCTCTTATCTCCCATAGGGGTGTCATAAATCTTCCAAATCCTACTTAAATACCAATCATTCTCATATTCCCCCTGCACTAACGCTTAACCTCCCCACAACCTCCAACATTACATCCCCCAATTCCTACAACATACAACAAACAACATACCACAGACAACATACAACATACAACCTACAACATACCACCAACCATCTTACAACTCCTTCCTCATCATCATCAGTGATTCCAGGATAGTATGTGGCTTGTACCCCAATTCCGTTTCCGCCTTTAGTGTAATTAAACCCGATTTTAACGGCCTTCTTGCTTTCTGATTTAACTCTTCCGTTACTATGGGAGTAATTAAATCTCTATTTAATTTAAAATAGTCGGCAATCTTTTCTGTAAATTCAAACCTTGATAAAAAATCCCGTCCGCCAATATGATATATACCTTCTTTCTTGAATTCTATAATTCGGCTTATAGCCTGAACAAGATCATCAATAAATGTCGGATTATTGAACTGATCGGTAACAATTCTTATCTGCTTATTTGCATTTAGTGAATTAATAACCCATCGTACAAAATCAGGACGGCTGTCTGCAATGCCGAACAATACATTTGTTCGTATAATAGTATGAATTGAACCGCTAATTTTTAATGCATTCTCGCTCGCTAATTTTGTTCTCCCGTAATATCCTAAAGGATTAGGTTTTGCATTTTCTGAATAAGGTCCGTTTGTTCCGTCAAAAATATAATCGGAAGAAATGTGAATTAGGTGGGAATCTAGTACTCTGGCTGCTTCTGCTAAATATTCAACTCCTTTTACATTTACCTTCCAGGCAGTTTCACGTTCAATTTCACTTAAATCTACATTCGTAAATGCTGCAGCATTTATTATAAAATCAGGATAAAAATCATAGATTATTTTTTTTACATTCTCTCTTTTGGTTAGGTCGCAGCAATGATATTCATAATTATTTGTAACCGGCTCTTCTTCAATAGAACAACCCACTATCTCAAAATTATTTTGTTTCGAAAAGAAACTGATTGTACGCTGTCCCAGCATACCGTTAGAACCGACAACAAGTATTCTCTTTTTAATTAAATTGTTTGGTAACATCTTATAAAAACTTATCCCATCAAATCGTTTTTCGAAGCTGCTAAACCGGCTGCTTTATTTGCCGCTTCTAGTGACACATTTATATCCCGGTATTTAATATAATTATAAAAAAACACGGCACCAAAAATGTCCCCGCATCCGACTTTATTTTTAACTTCAATTTTTATCGCCGGCTTGAATATAGAATTTATTTCACTTTCATTTAAGAAAAAAATTCTCGCACCTAATTCTTCCAATGTTAGAATTACATATTTGGTTCCGCAGTCCAATATCTCCTTTACAATTTCCAATTGTTCCGTCTTATTGCTTAATGTTAAAAGTTCATGCTTATTTACCTGAATAATATCTATGTTTTCCGCCCATTTATTAAACTCCGGAATAATTCTAAAAGTTCTCCTACCTTCATTGTCAATCCCCCTCGATAATGTGTGAACATCAAAATAAATCAATCCTTTGTATGCTTTTCTTATGCTTATTAACTGTTCTAATGAAATATCAAATCCTGTTATCATATTTATAAGTATCCCGTCAAATGAATCCATATTCTCAAGATTTATTTTCAAATTCTCTGTTACTTTATTATAACATTCATCTCTTTCTTCCTCTTCATGGATTTTTAAAAAAACTTTGGGAATAGAATTGACCTTCTGAAAATACTTTCTGTCAAAATTATCAAAGATGGGAGAGAATAGCTTATAATTATCTTCTTCTGTATCTGTTAGAAGTATTATTTTATCGTTTGAATCTTTAATATTATTAAATCCTGAAACTGTATAGTATATACCTCCGGGTTTAACTTCCTCTTCTTCTCCTTTTAAGAAATGATCTTCAACAGAATGTCCTATAATTAATAATTTCATTAAATTTTAACCTCAAATTCTGGTTTATTTCTCCATTCCATTTAACTGCCGCCCAAAAATATGTACATTTATTTCATAACACAATTAAAAGATATTTAAAAATTATTGCCTCACAATAAATTCTATATTCGTTAAAAAAAAATTATATTTATGTTTTACTTCTTCATAAATTTGAAATAATTATAATATAAATGAAAATTGGAATTACCTGTTATCCCACCTACGGCGGCAGCGGCGTTATGGCAACAGAACTGGGGAAGGAACTCGCAAAAAAAGGACATCAAGTTCATTTCATCAGCTATGCTCTGCCGTTTAGATTAACTCACTTTGTCGAAAATGTTGTGTTTCATGAAGTCGAAATGAGCAGTTATCCCCTCTTCGAATTTCCTCTATATGCTCTCGCTCTTGCTAGTAAAATGGTTGAGGTTGTAGAATATGAAAATCTTGACCTCCTTCATGTTCATTATGCTATTCCCCATGCCAGTAGTGCATACCTTGCAAAACAAATGCTTAAAAAGAAAAAAGATTTAAAGGTTATTACTACTTTACATGGTACCGATATTACTTTAATTGGACTTGAACCTTCCTTTCTCCCCTTAGTTAAATTTAGTATCGAAGAAAGTGACGGCGTAACCGCCGTTTCACGCTCTTTAAAGGAACAGACTTTAACTAGTTATAATATTGAGAAGGATATTCAAGTTATTCATAATTTTATCGATAGTGATATATATAAGCCGGCTAAAGATGGAGGTCTACGGAAACATGTCGCCCCGAATGGAGAAAAGGTTCTTGTACATACTTCCAACTTTAGGGTAGTGAAGCGTGTACCGGATACTATTAGAATTTTAGAGAGGGTAATTAAAGAGATTCCCTCAAAATTATTATTAGTGGGTGATGGTCCCGATCGTTCTGAATGTGAAAGATTGTGCAGACAATTAGGCTTATGCGATGATGTGAAATTCCTAGGTAAGCAAGATGGTTTAGTTGAGATCTTGAATGCTGCTGATATTTTCTTAATACCTTCACAATCGGAAAGTTTCGGCCTCGCTGCTCTTGAAGCTATGGCTTGCGGTCTTCCCGTTATCTCTTCTAATATTGGCGGACTGCCGGAGCTTATTAGGCATAACGAAACAGGTTTTATCGCTGGCATCGGAGATGTTGATAGAATGGCAAAATATGTAGTCGACCTCTTCTCTAATCAAAGAAAATATGAGCTTTTCTCAGCAAAAGCCAGGGATAGAGCCGTTAATGTTTTTAATAAATTGAAAATCGTACCTCAATACGAAGAATATTACAAAGAAATACTTAATTCTTAGTCATGATAATTTATTGCGCAGGTCCAATTAGAGGGGACAAACAATTCCAATCTTTTTATAAAGAAATAATTAAGCATGTTAATGCTTTAGGTCATACCGCCCTTAGTGAGATGAATGAAAAATTTAGATCTGCTATCCCTCTCACCGACTCTCAAATATTCAAAAGAGATACTAAATGGATGAAAAGCAGCGACTTCATTATCGCAGAAATTACTGCTGCCAGCACCGGTGTTGGGTTTGAAATTGCTTATGGCTTATATACTTTGAACAAACCTGTTCTGGCTATCTCTAAAAAAGGTGAGAAATCTTTAAGTGCAATGATAGCAGGCTGTGATTCCGAACTTCTAACTGTTAAACATTATAATAACTCTGAAGATATAAAGAAAATAATCACCCGCTACATTAATGAAAAAGAAAATATCTGAAATATTATAAGAGGCTGACCAAAAAAGTAATAGATCATCCTTTGGAAGATTTGTCATTAAAAGAATTTTTAACACCGAAGGTGTGATATTATTGTAGATAATATAAAATAGAAGTAATACACAAAACCCCGAAGGGGTGAAATAAATAATTATTACTTTTTGGTCACCCTCTTTCAAAATCATAATAAGGTCAATTTTGATTGAAGTTAATTCAAGTATTTTTACTTACCTGAAAAAAATTTATAACGAAAAAACCGCAAAAGAATATATAGACTTCATTTATTCCAATCCCTCACAATATATTCGTGTTAATTCTTTAAAAACAAATCCTGCAGATCTTTCGCAAAAGCTATTCGAAGTCTATGGAATTGAAGTTGAAGCAATAAACGACATTCCCGGCTGTCTAAAAATAATAAAGAATGAAAATAAAACCGGTAAAACAATTCAGCATATTCTTGGAGACTATTATATACAAAGTTTATCTTCTATGCTTCCCCCTCTTGCTCTTCGTCCGGATGAACAAGATACTGTTCTTGATCTATGTTCCGCTCCCGGCTCAAAAACCACTCAACTAGGAGAAATGATGAGGAATAACGGCACGCTCATTTCTAATGAAATCGCCCTCGACAGGGTTAAAATGCTGGTTTTTAATATCGACAGAATGAATCTCATAAATGCAGGAGTTATACATTCAAAAGGTGAATTGTTAAGCAAAATTTATCCGGATTACTTTGATAAGATATTAGTCGATGCTCCATGCAGCGGACTCGGAATTATCCAGAAGAAAAATGAAGTTAGTAATTGGTGGTCATTGAAAAGAGCCTCCGTTCTTGGTGATTTGCAGCTCCGGCTTTTGATTGCAGCAATTAAAATGGTCAAAGAAGAAGGTGAAATAGTCTATTCAACATGCACCCTTACCATTGAAGAAAATGAATTAATCATAAATAAGGTTCTGAAGAAATATCCTGTAAAAATAGTTGAGCTTGAATTACCTGTAAAATCACATTCAGCATTTACATTATATGAAGGAGAAAATCTGGATCCTTCTTTATCAAAAGCACATAGAATTTTACCATGGGAAATAAATTCCGAAGGCTTTTTCATCGTTAAACTTAAAAAAATAGGAAAAACTGAACCCCCGGAAGTTGCACAAATACAAAAACAAAATTTGCAATTATTAAGCTTCGCTAAAAAAATAATTAGAGAACCTCTTGATAATATTCTAAATGAATTTGGAATTGAAAATGAAGTCTTAAGTAATTTCAACTATCTAATAAAAGGGACAGATATTTTTTTTGTAAATAAAAATTGGCATGATAAAAACTTAAATATTTTTAATAGAATCGGAACCCGTTTCGGAACAATTGATAAAAACGGCAATACCGTTTTGCATACACAAGCAGCACAAATTTTAGATAAAGATATAAAGAATAATATCTATGAAATTGAAAGCTCCGGAGAGCTGGAAATTTATCTTAATGGCGGAATAATTAAAAAAGAATTAAATTATACCGGTCAGTGCGTTATTAAATACAAAAATTCTATTATTGGAACTGCAGTAATTACAAAGCAGGGAATAAAAAGCCGCTTCCCTCGCGCAAAAAGAACCCAGGAAATCTTAATTTAATACCATGAATATTCAAATTCTCGGAACAAAAAAAGATAATAATACAAGAAAAGCAGAAAGATTCTTCAAAGAAAGAGGAATTAAATTCCAATTCCGTGAACTCTCAGAAAAAGGTATTTCTGAAGGCGAGTTGGAAAATATCCAAAGAGTTATTCCTTTGGACGATTTAATCGACAAAGAAGGAAAACAATACCAAAAAAGAAACCTAACCTTCATGAAATTTGATATAAAAGAAGAACTGCTCAACGATCCCCTCTTATTAAAAATGCCTATCGTAAGAAATGGAATTCTCTGCACAATAGGATATCAACCTGATACCTGGAAACTATGGCTCAATTCTTAAAATTTCCACCACCAACCACCTACCACCAACCACCTACCATCACAACCCAAACTTCTCCTTCAACTTAATCAGTACAAACATCCCTATTACCCAAATAGAAAAAACAGAAGAGAGGATCGGCACCAGGTATGCGTGCTTTGTAAAAAACGTTTCATCATTCTGAATAGCTGCATCCCCTACTAAAAATGTTTTAGTGAACATTTCCGAATGAATTATCGTTCTTCCGAGAGGATCAATAATGCAGCTTATCCCCCCATTGGCTGCTCTCATAACAGTTCTCCTATTTTCCACAGCTCTCAATACTGACATCTCTTTATGCTGATATGGTCCGCTCGAATTACCATACCAGCTGTCGTTTGTTACTACCGTTATTATTTGAGCACCTCTTCTTACAAACTCTGAAACCAGGATTGGATATATAGATTCATAACATACTAAGCCATCTACTTTTAAGGTATCGCCCTGCTGCTCTGTCATTTTATTATTTATCTCATGACCTATTAATTCAAATACTGTAGTATCTTTCCCAACATTCCATCCTGTAATTCCTACTCCCCATTTTATAATATTCCCCAGAAACGGAAATTGGTCGACAAAAGGGACTCTTTCTCCAAAAGGTACAAGTTTCATTTTACCGTATCTTTGAATTTCTCTTGTCCCCGGTGAAAACAAATATATGGCGTTGTAGGTTGCATAATACCCTATATTATTATTGTACTTTACATCATCCGGCATTTTTTCCGGTTTATGGTAATATCTTATATCCGGCATTCCGGTTAAAAGAAAAACATGATTTTTCGATACAAAATTATAAAGTGAATCCAGAGTTTGAGAATAAGGACTACTTAAAACATATACGGGAAATGCAGTTTCAGGCCATATTATTAATTTTGCTCCCTGTTTAACTGCCTTCCTGGAAAAATCTAAATACAGCTTTGTAAAATCATCAAGGTTTCCTGTATCCCACTTCCTCCACGGATCTACATTAGGTTGTATTAAACCTACCCTTATTTTTTTATCTGAAATTTTATAATCATTAAGCCTAATAAAACCATATAGTAAAATTAAAGAGTAAACAATGACTGCTGCACCAAGGTTATAATAAGCACTCTTTCTTTGTTGTCTAAATTTTATATAAGTTTTATAGAGCAGCACATTTAAGAATACTATAATAAATGATAAACCCAGAGTTCCGATTATATCTGCTATTTGAATAAAGGATGTAAAATGAGATAAGCCGCTCCCTAATGTTAACCAGGGAAAACTTGCATCTGTTATCATATATGCATATTCATATGTAACCCAGAATAACGGTAAAAGGTATAATGTTATCTTTTGAGGGAATATTCTTCTTGAAAAGTATAATAAGGTTGAAGGAATTAAAAAAAACAGCGGATTGACAAATATTAGCAATATTCCTGATATCATCAAAAAAGGATCCGCATCCTTCTGCCAGCTCCCTACCCAGTAAAGTGTTATTAAACTTAATATAAAAAATGTAAGATATGTACTGCGGTTTATATCAATTAACTTTGATTTCTTTTCAATTACATTTAAATACGGAATTAATCCAAAGAACATAAATAATTGAAACGGAAATGGAAAAGGGGGAAAAGAAATTCCCAGTAAAATTCCGCTCAAAATTAATAATAATCTCTCTCTATTCTTTATCTTCCTTTGTTCGGACGTTAAAATTTCTCTATTCTTCCAAAAATTTAATCTCAATTATTTATCCTATATAAATTTCCGTCAATAACCTTTATACTCTTATACCCATACCCTTTATTGCGTTTTTCTCCTTCTCTTCCAGAAATAATTTATTATGAGTATTAAAATTACTGCTATTGTTACAATTACCGCTATATTTGAATAAGACGAAAGGTAATGATCAACTATCGCTATATTATGTCCGAAAATTATTCCCAGATAAATTATTATACCATTCCAGATCAATGCACTTATTGTTGCTAAAATGATTGTTTTTTTTCTATCGAGTTCACTTAATCCGGCAAATAAAGAAATTACAGATCGTGTTCCCGGTAAAAACCTGTTGAATAAAATTATCCAGTATCCGTATTTTAAAAACCATTTTTCTACTTTTTCTAATCCTTCCGTTGAAATAAATTTCATTTTCCCGGCCCTTATTACTTTCTTATCAAGCTGCGTCCCGATAAAAAATAATGTCATAAAACCAAGAACGCTTCCAACGGTAGTAACTAAAAGAGTTGGAACAAAATGAAGCGAATGGGTCCCTATTAAAGAACCGCCGATAACAAGTACAAGGTCACTGGGAGATGGCGGGAAAACATTTTCAATAAATGCAAATACAAAAAGAAAAACATATACCCAGAAAGGTGTTAATTGTGAAATAAAATCAAGGATGTGTTCAATCATTATTTGTATTTCTGATAATTAAAACCGTTGCAAATGCTGATACCCCTTCTTCTCTCCCAACAAATCCTAATCTTTCGGTGGTCGTTGCCTTAATGGAAACCTGGTCTATGTTACATTCCAATATCTCCGCAATTCTTTTTCTGATATCCGGAATAAACGGTAAAAGTTTCGGCTTTTGCATCACTACTACAGCATCAACATTCCCTAAAACATACCCCTTATTCAAGACTAAACTATAAACTTTTTCTAATAAAATCTTACTATCTGCATTTTTATATTTCGGATCGTTGTCGGGGAAATGCTGTCCGATATCTCCAAGGGAAAGTGCTCCCAATAATGCATCTGATATTGCATGTAGTAAAACATCTGCATCGGAATGGCCCAATAAACCTTTCTCAAATGGTATTTCAATCCCCCCCAATATTAATTTCCTACCGGTTGTAAATGCATGAACATCGAATCCTATTCCCGTTCTATAATTAAGATTCAATACTCAATCTCAAATGTTGAAAATTCATTTTTGAAATCACCCCATTCAATTCTTGCATTACTTACAGAAGCTGAACGGGGTCCAATTTTTAATTTCTTAAATAATTCATTTATTATTCCCTTTTCACCTTCGACTACCGTAAGCACTGAACCATCATACATGTTTTTCACATATCCTTTTAACCCAAGCTGTTGCGCATTTCTATGAACGAAAAATCTAAATCCTACTCCTTGAACAAGTCCGGTTAAAATTATTTCAGCTCGAGCTTGATCACTGCTCATGTTTTTTTCTTCTTTATTAATTCGGTTGCTAAAAGTCCTGTAAAGATAAGTACACAACCCAAGAGTCTAAAATTAGAAATTTTTTCGTTTAGTACAAAAAAAGCAACTACTGCAGAAAATATAGGTTCCAATGAAAAAATTATACTTGCTTTCGTTGGAGTTGTTTCCTTTTGAAACCGCGTTTGTAATGTAGTAGTCAGTATTGTTGCTAAAATTGCAGTATATAATATTGCAAACAACAGGTTATAAGTAAATGTGAATCTAATTCCCTCCACTCCGGCAATAGAAAATATAAATGCAAATAAAAATCCGCCTAAACCTGTTACCCCTATTTGAATAAAAACGAGAGACATTAAATCCAGTTTTTTACTTTCAATATCCAGATAAACAATATAAAGAGCAAAAAACATTGCACATAAAAGCGTAAGAAAGTCCCCTTCATTAAAGTTTTCACCAATCTCCTTAAAAATATTTAAGAAAGTATCCCCTTTACTAGAAAGAAGAACTAATCCTAATAGAACTAAAATCACCCCGATTAGACTTTCTTTGGAAGGTTTCCTTTTTTCTATTATTAACTGAAATATTGGTGTAAAAACAACAAAAGTTCCTGTTATAAAACCCGATTTTGTAGCTGAAGTATAATTTAGTCCCATGGTTTGAGATGCAAAACCAAGAAAATAAAAAGAACCTACCAGTAAACCTCCATAAAGTGTTTTTTTATCAATTCTTTTTAAAACTTTGATAATAAATGGTAAAAGGACTAATGCTGCAAATGTAAATCTTAACGCAACAAAGAGCATTGGTGAGGAATCGTTCAAAGCTAGTTTTACTATTACAAAAGTAGCTCCCCAAATTGTGGTTGCAAGCAGAAGCGCCCCTTCAGCAGTAAATCTTTTCATTTATCGGTTTTCATATTCATATACTTTACTAATATCCCAACGATAAGATAAATTATTTAATGTTTTACTGATAACAAGTCCTTCTCATTTATAAGGAGAAGGACTATAGGATGAGGTTTTTTCTCATATCCCAACGACAAGACAAATTATTTAATGTTTTAATGACAACAAGTCCTTCTCATTTATAAGGAGAAGGACTATAGGATGAGGTTTTTTCTCATATCCCAACGACAAGACAAATTATTTAATGTTTTACTGATAACAAGTCCTTCTCATTTATAAGGAGAAGGACTATAGGATGAGGTTTTTTCTCATATCCCAACGACAAGACAAATTATTTAAGTTTTAATGATAACAAGTCCTTCTCATTTATAAGGAGAAGGACTATAGGATGAGGTTTTTTCTCATATCCCAACGACAAGACAAATTATTTAATGTTTTACTGATAACAAGTCCTTCTCATTTATAAGGAGAAGGACTACAGGATGAGGTTTTTTCTCATATCCCAACGACAAGACAAATTATTTAAGTTTTAATGACAACAAGTCCTTCTCATTTATAAGGAGAAGGACTACAGGATGAGGTTTTTTCTCATATCCCAACAATAAGATAAATTATTTAATGTCCTCTCCTTTACTCCTTCCCCTTAGAATAACCGAAGGATTTCAGCATATTCTCATTAGAACGCCATTTCTTCCTAACTTTAACTCTCAAATCTAAATAAATTTCTTTTTGTAAAAAATCCTCCACAGCCTGTCGCGCAGCTAAACCTAATCTTTTTATTGCAGCTCCCTGTTTACCGATTATAATCCCTTTTTGGCTCTCCTTCTCTACTACAATTTCTGCATTTATATAATCCTTTTTATCATCTCTTTCTTTAAACTCGGGGATTAAAACTTCAATACTGTAAGGAATTTCTTCCTCGTAAAGCTCTAATATCTTCTCCCGGATAATCTCTGAAACAAAAAACCTTTCATTCTCATCGGCAACAATATCATCCGGATAAAACTTAGGACTTTCAGGCAGATAATCCAGAATACTCAATACAACTTCCTGAATATTAAATCCTATCGTTGCAGATATAGGAATAACTTTCTGAAAAAGATTTTTTCTTTCTATTTTCTCTATTAGATTTGAAACCAATTCTTGTGTTGAAAGGTCAATTTTATTTATAATTAAAATTCTTGGTATTCTACTTTTTTCAAATATTTCCTTTACAAATTTATCGTTTAATATTTTATTACCCTCAGGGTCTGCAGCCAGATCTAAAATTATTATAAAAACATCGGCATCAATTACCGCTTGATTTACAGCCTCCATCATTTTCTTCTGAAGCAGATATCCCGGTTCTAAAATACCCGGAGTATCAAGAAAAATAATCTGATAATCCTTCTCTGAAAGAATTCCCAGTATTTTTTTACGTGTAGTCTGCGGCTTATTCGTTGTTATCGATAGCTTTTGACCGATTAAAGCATTCATTAAGGTAGATTTACCCGAATTTGGCAGTCCCAGAATTGTAACATATCCTGCTTTGATTATCTGCTCATTATTCATAGGTTGTTTATGTTCCTTTTCGGGGTATCAGCGCTATCTGCGTTCTATTAAATCTATAATTCTTCATATATAACTGCCGTTCCGCTCGCACTAACCATTAACATATTTGTACCTGTACTTCCGATAGTTTCGTAATCCAGATCCACAGCTATAACCGCGTTTCCCCCAAGTGAGGCTGCTTGTTCAGCCATCTCCTGGACTGCTATATCCTTTGCTTTCCTTAACTCCCTTTCATATGATGCAGATCTACCTCCTACTATATCTCTAATACCGGCAAAAATATCCTTAAAAATATTTGCTCCCAATATTGCTTCACCGCTTACCAGCCCTATATATTTGACAACTCTTTTACCCTCAATACCTGGTGTAGTCAATATTAACATTTTTCTCTCCTCTATTTAAAATTAAATAAAACGCAAATATACAAAAACTATATTCTTAATTCTGATAATTCTCTTACCGAAACTGCTGTTTATAATCATTCAAGCATTCCACCATTCTTAGCACCTTTGTAAGTCCGGTACAAATCAACTCTGAAACCGTTTTGAAACCGTTATGAAATCGTTTTGAAACCGTTTTGAAACCGTTTTAATTCCGATTTAATACCTAACCTCATATATGAAACTTTACTCTTGCATTTGAACTTGAACTTGCTCTTGAATTTGAACTTAAACTCCTATTTCCTTAATACCTCCGGTACCACAATATTAAATTGCAATGCTAATTTATCCTCAACCGGCATTAACAGTAGAGTGGGTCTACTAATTTTGAATTCTGTAAGACTTATATCGAAACTACCGTCAAAGATTGTTTCCCCATTATTAAACTTTTCGGACACTTTTATTGGTATATTCTTAGTAACATCATGAAATGTTAATTTTCCGATAACTTCGAGAGTATCGTTATTTAAATATTGAATTGAATCCCCTTGAAAGACTACATCAGGATATTCAATTGCGTCCGTTACTTCTCCCATATGAGAATCTCTATTTGAATTCCCGCTGTCAAAGGATAAAACATCTGCCCTGACGGACACACCCTTTATTTTCCCGGCTGTATCATCATATTTAATGCTGCAATCCACATCCTTACTGATACCATGCACCGTATGAAGAGGATGAACTAAAGTATATTCAATAGTTGATTCTCCTTTTTTAGCATGGACAGTAATATTACTTAAAATTGTTGAAGGAAAAGTCAACGAAGTGACTACAATAAAAGAAATGACAAGCTTTACTTTTTTCATTTTAATCCTCACATAATATTTTATAATTTTTAAGTTCATATCTAAAAGAATATTGTAATTATTGAAGCTGTAAATGCCGCATAAGTTATATAAGCTGTTACCTGGTGTGCTCTTGCTCTCGCATCATTAAACATTTCCGGTCCCCTCACCCCATTAAACCGGGACCTCGATACTATATTATTTGCAAGAATGGGTAAAGCTATCATACCTGCAGCGTGAACATATGCAAGAATCTTATGCCAGAAAACTGTATCGTGCTCACCGCTTCTTCTTATAAGGGGAGGGGGTGATAAAATTGCCAATAGTGCAGTTGCTCCATATCCAATTATAGTAGCATCGGCAAGAGGGCTGTGCCAGTCTCTATATTTCCTATTTCCATTTAATGTAAGCTGCCCGGCTAGCACTGTTGCTCCCATTAAAAACCATGTAGTGATTCCTAAACGCTGATGCCAGGTCAGCATAGTCCGGCGTAACTCTAATTCACTTTTTCTTTTTTGAGGTGTCAATTCACCGCTGCGGAAAATACCATGCACTCCCCAAAGTAATTTTTCCATCCAGCTCATATCCTCCGGAAGAAGCCTACGCATCCGGTTTTCTGATTCCGATGTATCAATTAAAAGTTTATTATAAAATTCTTCATCGTCAAGATAAATGTTATTAGCTTCAGTGCTAAAATCAGAGTATTCCGATTCTAATAACAACGAATGATGAACACCAGAATTATACTCTATATTTCTGCCAGTTTCCCGATTTGAAGGTAAATCATGGGAATATGTAAAATGTGTATTTAGTGCAAATATCAAAAGAATTACGGCCCTCTTGAATGATAGGTAAGACATTTTTTTCTCCAGATATTTTTAAGGATAAAGAGTTGATTAGTCTACTAGGCTTGAAATTATTGTATCCGGTATATTGATTAGTGGAAATTCTAAACGAAAAATTCTCTATTCTGATAGAATAAGTTTTTAACAATTCAATAGTATAGTTGTTGTTGAATGACGCTTTTGAACTGTAAAAAAATTTAATCTATAGAACTTTTCCTTAATGAAGTTAAAGATAAACTTAAGAAAGAAAAAGATTACACCAGGAGATTTACATCACCTAGGTTTAGAATTTTAATTTCATTCTCTACTCCTTATTTATCTTCCGGAATTTGTCCACTGGAATTTAAACTCCCTCCTCCACCCATTTTCCCTTTCCCCTATCCATCTGATTAAGCTATGGTCAGTACCCCTATTATTCTTTAACCTGACCCCTGACTTCCGATCTCCGACTTCCGACTTCTGATCTCTGACTTCTGACCTCCGACTTCCGACCTCCGACTTCCGACCTCCAACCTCCGACTTCCGACCTCCGACTTCCGGCTTCCGACTTAGCAACACTCCTCTCTTAAAACTTATCCTGTATCTCTTTCATATGCTTGTGGCTCTCGAAAAAGAAATAAGCTGAAATCAGAATACCGAAAGAAATAATTGAACCGAATATTGACATTCCGGAACCACTGAAGATTTTTCTTATAAAGAAAGCAAAATTTTCAAGCGATGAAACAATATATCCGAAAATCTGGTCCGATGAGGAAGTTTGCTCCGGTGAATTAACCAGCAAAGCTATCACTATACCGATTATAGCAAGACATACAAGTATAAAAAATGATGATACGGAAATAATAAAATATTTATCAGCTTTTTTAGGTTTAAATTTCACCGCAATTTTATTCATAACACTGGACGTAAAGTTGGGATTTACTTCAAACTCTTTTATTTCCTTTAATTCATTATGAACTCTTTGAAGAACTTTTAAGTTTTCTCTGTCTGCTTCCGATTCCTTCAATATTGTTCTAACTCTACCAAGAGTTTCATAATCAAGTTCACCGTCTATATATTTGTTCAATATTTCATCGCTCAATCTATTCATCGAAGTTCCTCCGTAAGATTATATTTAACTAATATATCTTTGAACGTGTTCCTGGCTCTATATAATAAGACTTTAACATTTGAAACACTCGTTGAAGTTATCTCTGCTATTTCTTCACAGCTCATCCCATTTAAGTAAAACATATTAATTACTGTTGAATATTTTTCTGGAAGCTTTTCAATTAAAGAATTAATGATTTCAGAAATATTTTTTTGTTCCGTTTGATTATAGTTTATACTGCTCTCAAGTTCTAAATGATCCTCAACACTTGTCATTTCATTTTCTATCTTTCTTTTTTTATTCGACAATTTTGTCAAAGCTGAATTATAAACTATTCTGTAAAACCAGGTAGAAAATTTTGATTCCTGCTTAAAATTCTTTAATCCGTTAAAAGTTTTAAGAAAAGAATCCTGAAGAACTTCTTCCGCTTCCATCTCATTTTTTAGCATTCTCTTTAATAACGAAAAAGCTTTATTCTTATATCTATCAACTAAAATAGAAAAATCAGAATGATTACCGCGCTTAATAGATTCTATAATCTCAAAATCAGAAAGATTCTTCATGATTTTTAGACCCCTAAAATGAATCCAAGGTTACACTAATTTAATCTTTACTAATGACACTAAAAATATTTATGAACTTTTGTAACCTAATTTAACTAAAGATAGTCATAAGAAATAGAGAAAAGAAAAAATAACTTGATAAACAAAACAAATAAATATTTATAATGAGTTTCTTAAATAATATTGCTCAAAAGTTGAAAGGAGAAATAAAATGGCACCAGTAGTTGGAGCATTTATACCGATTGTACTTTTTTTAGTAGTCGGATTAATATTCGTAACGGCATTCTATTTCAGGTCAAGAGAACGCCAGATGCTGATTGACAAAGGCCTGGACACACAGTCTATAAAAGAATTTTTCGAACAAAAACATGACCCTTATACCTTAATGAAATTCGGTATTATAATCCTTGCCTTTGGAATCGGCCTTGGCTTCGGATTGATGTTGCAGGACTATACCAATGAAGATTATTGGATTGTTTTATTGATGTTTACTTCTACAGGTATAGGATTTATCGCTGCTAATGCTATAACTCAAAAGCTGTTAAAAAATAATCAATAGCGGATTGTTTATATTCTATCTTCAAACTACCGTTAAAAGAACTAATCATAAAAAAACCCGGTTTATTAAACCGGGTTTTTTTATACTTAAATCCAATGCTGTTTACACAATTAAATCTCTTCCTGTGCTTCCAACCATCTCTCACAATCTAATGCAGCCATACATCCTGATCCCGCCGCAGTTACTGCCTGCCTGTATATTTTATCTGCAACATCTCCTGCAGCAAAAACACCTTCTATATTTGTATATGTAGAACCAGGCTTTACTTTCAAATATCCTGTTTCATCCATATCCAGAAAATCTTTGAATAATTCTGTATTTGGTTTATGTCCAATTGCAATAAATAATCCGTCAACGTCTACTGTTTTTGTTGAAAGATCTTTAGTATTTTGAATAACTGCGCCAGTCATTACCTTTCGACCATTTTCCTGTTTACCAAGAACTTCTTTGACTACACTATTTGTTAAAAACTTTACTTTAGGATTTTTTTCTGCTCTGGCAAGCATTATCTTGGATGCTCTGAATTCATCACGCCGGTGAAGTACAGTAACTTCAGATGCAAACTTTGTTAAGAATGTTGCCTCTTCCATAGCTGTATCACCGCCGCCTACTACCAGTACTTTTAATCCTTTATAAAAAAATCCGTCACATGTAGCACAAGCAGAAACACCATATCCCATATATTTATTCTCACTTTCCAGTCCCAGCAGCTTAGCTGAAGCTCCGGTTGCAATAATTATTGCATCTGCACTAAAAGTTTCATCATATGATTCAAGGATAAAAGGCCTTTTTGAAAAATCAACTTTAGTTATCTCTTTATAAAAAGATTTTGCTCCAAATCTATGGGCCTGCTTCCTCATTACATCCATTAGCTGCGGCCCTTGAATCCCTGCTTCAAAACCGGGATAATTTTCAACTTCCGTAGTAATTGTTAATTGTCCTCCAGGCTGTAAGCCTTCAAATATCACCGGGTTCAAATTTGCTCTTGCAGTATATAATGCAGCAGTAAAACCTGCCGGCCCGGCTCCAATTATAATTACTTTATGATGATTATTTTTGCTAATTTCAGACATTTTTACTCCGTATACACAATTATTTGAGAAATAAATTTAAATATATTAATGGTTAGATACATGAAACTACAGGTGGTTTCAAAAACTGCGATGTCTTCATATCAAAGCAGAAAAGATGCATTCCTCTTTAAACCGGATAATTTAGCTCTTTTAACCGGACTCCCTTTAAACCGTTCCTTATATTTTTCTTCGGTCAAAGAAATTATTTCATCAATTAAGATTTCTTTATTCTCATTTGAAGGATAAAATTCGATATCCTCTGTTACCTGGGAAAATTTGTTATTCCATGGACAGACATTCTGGCATATATCGCATCCGAAAATCCAATTTTCAAATTTCTCTTTAAATTTCTCCGGGATTTTATTTTTGTTCTCGATAGTTAAATATGAAATGCACTTATTAGCATCTATAACATATTCTTCAACAATTGCATTAGTAGGGCAAGCATCAATACAAGCCCTGCATGAACCGCAAAAATCTCCAACCGGAATAGAATAATTGAATTCAAAATTTGTAATTATATTCGCTATAAAAAACCAGCTTCCAAATTCTTTATTTATTACATTTGTATGCTTACCAAGCCATCCAACACCTGAATTGACAGCCCATGCTTTATCCATAACCGGGCCTGTATCAACATAGCTTTTTCCTTCAAATAAGGGCTCTATTTTTTGAAGTTCCTCAATAAGTCCATCAAGTTTTTTCCCGATAACTATATGGTAATCTTTCCCCCATGCATATCTTGAAATTTTTCCTTTTCTTTTATCATTAGAATATTCTTCAGGTGTGTAATAGTTAACCCCCAATGATATTACGGATTTAGCAGAAGGGAGTATATTTTTAACATTCTTCCTTTTCTCAAGATTTTTCTCCATATAAGCCATTTCACCATGATATCCCTTTTCAAGCCATTCTTCCAGCTTTTTAATTTCATCTGTTAGTTCTTCGGCAGGTGAGAATCCTATTAAATTAAATCCCGAACCCTTAGCTCTTTCTATAACAATTTCATTCGATATCTTCATTTTAATTTATCATTTACCAGTTAAGCTTTTTCTTAAATGCTCTTACATATACCTGTTCATCCGCTACTTTTACATCAAAACTATCAAGTCCTTTCGTTCCGGAAGGAGTTTTACCTGTTTTTAAATTGAACATCCAGCCATGTGCAGGGCAAACAACGTATTCATCCTCTATAAATCCATCATATATTAATGTATTATGCTGATGAGGACATATATTACTCAATGCATAAATCTCTCCATCAACTTTAAAGACAGCAACTTCAGTGTCATCTATAATATACCTTTTCCCTTCTCTATCTTTCAACTGATTTAAGGGACAGACTTTTTTAAAGCCTTCACTTTCAAAGAGATTCATATTTCTCATTTATAATAAAACCCTTATTAATACTTTTAACTGTGACAGCAGGGTAAAAAGGATCATGCTCAAAAAATATTTTCCAATTTTCTTCAACTGCTCTATGTAAAATCATTTTCTTCTCTTTTACTGTTTCTAAAGGTTGTAAATCATAGCCCATTACGTAGGGAATTCGAATATGTGAAGTCGTGGGAAAAAGATCTGCACAATAGAAAACCGTTGTTAATGAATCTGAAATTTTTAATAATTGCTGTCCGAATGTATGTCCGTTTACTATTATAAATTCAATTTCATCATCAAATCTATCGTTTTTTTCTAATAAATTTAAAACTCCATGTTCCATTAATGGATGAAATTTCTCATGTAAATAACTGCCTCTGTCCCTGTCTGAAGGATTCATTCCCCAGTTATAATTTTCTTTCTGAACATAATATTTTGCATTCGGAAATGCCGGAATTAAATTTCCGCTTTCATTTTTTATAGAACCGCCGGTATGATCAAAATGAAGATGTGTTAATATAACATCGGATATATCACCACGGCTTAAGCTTAATTTATTAAGTGATTTCTCAAGGGAATTTTCCCCCTGATCTATTTTATATATGCTTCTCAATTTATCGTCCCAATCTTCACCCATGCCTGTATCAATTAAAATTTTTTTATTATCAGATATTAAAAGAAGGTTGCGGGTTGAAAGAGTTATTCTATTTACTTCATCGGGAGGATTGGTCTTTTCCCACAAAGGTTTAGGGATAATGCCAAACATTGCCCCCCCATCCAGTGCAAATGTTCCGGATTCAATTATATGTATTTCATATTTCCCGATTTTCATTCTATCAATCCTAATGGATAATATTAAAATATAAAAAAGTAAACTAAAGGAAATATTTATCAATTCAAAAAGACTGGTTTATACCCTTTATTTTAATAAATTGATTTATTGTAAATCATAAATGCAGTTTTAGAAAGGAAATAGACATTTAGAGTATCTTTAAAACAAGAAAGGGCATCTTACGATGCCCTTTCGGTTCCCGAACTTTTTATACTTTCTGTATCCCCATCAACATTACTCCCCTCGTTTTCTTCTCCCCTTACCCGTTCTCCCCTGCTAAACCTTATTTACAAATTATTAATTAATTTGCCAATTATTCAATTGGAATACAGCAATCAACAGGGCAGACATCGGCACATTGGGGTTGATCATGAAATCCTTCACACTCGGTACATTTATCTGGTACTATATAAAAATATTCATTAGAAAAAAATCCGCTTTTTCCGGATGGTGCGGCAGCATCTTCACCATAGCTAGTTCCTTCAAGCTCCCATTCCGTTCCCCCTTCATATATTGCATTATTTGGACATTCTGGTTCGCAAGCCCCACAGTTTATACATTCATCCGTTATCCTTAAAGCCATTTTTCTTTTACTCCTTATTTCGCTTTATTTTTGAAATATCTTATTTTCAGTAACTTGAAATTTATTAATCCCATTTTTATGCCAAATCATTGATGTGATGATCTCACACCCTTAACCTCAAAAAATAGAAGAAAATAATAATATGGGAAAATTAAATTGAGAAAATCATTTTTCATGTCTGAGAAATGAAAATTCAAATTCTTAATTATGAAAGATTCTCAATTGTGGAAAATGAAAAAAGGTTTGAATTCCAAAGAAAATTGCTTATTCGCACATCAATCTGTTTTTTTTAACAATTATTTATTTGATAATATCTATCTCCCTATTCCATCTAAATATTCTTTCCTGGCTAATAAAGTTGCTTCATCTTCAACATGATTTGGATCAGGTATGCAACAATCTACAGGACATACCGCGGCACACTGAGGTTCATCATGGAACCCTTTACATTCCGTACATTTATCTGGTACAATATAAAAAAAATCTGTTGAATAAAAGCCAATAGCCCCCGATGGAGCAGAATCAGCCTGACCATAATTTTTACCCGTTAATTCCCATTCAGCTCCTCCTTCATATATAGCAGTATTAGGGCATTCGGGTTCGCAGGCTCCGCAATTGATGCATTCTTCCGTTATCATTATTGCCATTTCTTTTCAATGCTCCTTTCATTCAAAAAATAGAAAATTCGTGTGCTCAAAAATAAGAATGTTTCTTTATTGTTCAAGTATAAAATAATATATTACCAGCTGCCGCTGGCTCCGCCGCCTCCAAAAGAACCTCCTCCACCGCTAAATCCTCCGAAACTTCCGCCGCCAGACCCTCCGCCTGAGCTCCCCCCTCCAAATCCTCCCGGAAAGAATATGAAACCGCCGCCCCGTCTTCTGCCTCCTCTAAATAAAAATCTTATAATAAAGAAAATTATAATAAAAAACGGAAATAAATTTGGAATTCCTTTATCCTTGGATTCCGGTTTACGTTCTACTTTGTATTCACCTTTAACCGCGGAAATAATTGCATCTATTCCTGCTCCTATACCAGCGTAATATTCGTCTTTCTTTAAATATGGAATAATCACATTTCTTATTATTGAACTGGATAACGCATCAGGTAGTGCACCTTCCAAACCATAACCTACTTCAATTCTTATTTTTTTATCATTCTTTACAATTAAAAGAAGTGCTCCATTGTCATGCGCTTTGGTTCCTATATTATTTTGCTTCGCTACATCATATGAATAGTCTTCAAGAGGGTAATCATTTAATGTTTGAATCATTAAAGCAACAATTTGATTACTTGTTGAATCCTGAAAAGTTTTTAACCGGTAATTGAGTGTATTTAATTGTTGTACCGTTAATGTATTTGTCAGATCATTTGCCCAGCTTTTTAGTTTCGGAACCTCAGGTTGTGCTTTTACTACCGTAAAACAAAATAGAACCAAATAAAGATACTTTAATAAATTCAAAATTCCACCTTAGGAGGGGTTTCGGAACCGGGTGTCGACTTGAAATATTGTTTAACCGGAAATCCGAATGTACCCGCGAAAAGAGAATTTGGAAAGGTTTTAATGGTTGTGTTATAATCCTGAACTGTTTGATTGAATTTTCTCCTTTCAACCGCAATCCTGTTTTCCGTACCTTCAAGTTGAGCCTGTAGCTGTAAAAAGTTTTCATTTGCTTTCAAATTAGGATAATTCTCAACCGTTACAAGTAATCTTGATAAAGCATTACTCAATTGTCCCTGCATTTGCTCAAATCTTTGAAATGCCTGAGGATCATTTAATACCTGTGGTGTTACAGTCATCTGACTGACTTTTGCCCTGGCTTCCGTTACATCTGTTAAAACTCCCCTTTCAAAATTAGCATATCCCTTTACAGTATTTACTAAATTAGGAATTAGGTCAGCTCTTCTCTGATATTGATTTTCAACCTGACTCCAGCTTTGATTAACTCTTTCATTCAACTTTACTAAATTGTTATAAGCTCCAATTCCCCAAACTACAAGGATTATAATAACCAACCCAATTGCCCCCGCAATTGAACACCCAATAACCATCCCTTTTCGTTTCATTTATACTCCCTATGTTATTTTTATAGCATAATTTTTCTTCTTTTTGTATTTTATTAAAAACTGTAAATAATACAGCCGTTTTAATTTATAATGAATTTAACTTAATATCCAATTAAAATCCGTCAATTTTATTGCCTTTACCACTTCCCCCTCGCCTTTCTAAGGAGAGGGGGTTAGGGGGTGAGGTAAAAAATGCTAATTCCTGGTATTAAATAAATGTAAATCTCCAATTTCCTTGATTTATCTGAATTCAAGTAAATAAACATTTTGAAAGCAGACATTTTATTAAATGACCATCGAATGACTATTGAATGACCATTGAATGTCTACTGAATGACAACTGAATGACCATAGATGTTTCCATTTTTATGGCTTTTCCCCCTCATATTCAAACTGCAGAAATCTCAAAGTTCTATTGCTAATTTTGAGATTTTTTTCTTCCGCAAATTTTTCAGCATTTTGTATATTCCCTCTATAAAATCTTAACCAGAGAAGATCTCCCACTGCTATAGCATCAAAAATTCTTTTTTCATTAATAGCATTAATCGTAATGTATCCCCATAATAAATTCCATCCGAATGAAAGGATCCCGCTAAAGAAATTACCGGTATAAAATTGTCCCGCTCCGGGTAAAATAAAAGATAAAATTTTTGCTTTGGTTACTGAATACCTTTCATTTTCTACCTCCTCGCATAGTTTCTTTTAAATTATTATCCGGACTTATATTATTAAATTCTGTAGCACCTTTATCCCAGTCATCAGCAAAAATATATGACCATCCTCTCCAATAATTTATATCATTTTCTTTACTAATAAATCTCTTATCCGAATCTAAAGAATCGAGTAGTAGTAAAGCTCTACTAATTGTTCTTCTTAAAATATTTGTCTTTATTATCTCAATTTTAGAATTAAATAATTCTTCCTCATTTGATGAATTAATCCCTGCTGACGTCAAATATTGAATTGCATCTGAAAATTTCCCTCCCATTTTATAAGAGAGTCCGATTAATTCGTTTGCTCGATAATTATATATCCTTTCCTTATCAAAAAACAAAAGTCTTTTTAATTCTGTAATGGCATCGAAATATTCTCCTTTTTTGTACAATTCCAATGCATAATTAAACTGAATTTGCAAGGTATTTGTGGAAAAATTTTGAGGGAATAAGTTACCGGTGAATAACATAAAACCCGAAATTAATAAACAGTACAGCGATATTTTATTTGCAAAATTCATATTCAGGAATAAAATAATTCTTTTTATTTAAATAAAATTTAACATCATTTACAAAATCGAACTGAATACCTGCATTATATATTTGTGCGGAAGCTGCCGAACCATAAATATCTCCTGCATAAAAAAAGACACTTAAACCACTGAAAAGCCATCCTCTGAAGTTATGTTTTGCCTTGAAATTATCATAAGCAAGAAAAGCGCACAATCCTGTAGTCATTGCAGCTATAATACCATCTCCAATCTCACCAGTATAAATTTTCCCGGAACCCGGAATTAAAGCAGACATAATTGCAGCAATAGCTATATTCTTATTTGGGGGCTCAACCTTTCTTTGATAAAATTCTTTAACAATTTCTTTCTCCTCAGAATTAAAAGGTTCTAAAAAATCATCATGTAAAGGCAGCGGGTTATCAGTAAATAAATAGGAAAAATTATAAAGTTTTTCTCCGATTATCTTAATTTCTTCATTACGTGTATTTAAAGGGAAATAACTGCGAAAATTATTATAATTCCCAAGCTGGAAAAGAGATTTCAAATATTCTTCTCTGGCAGCATAAAAAAATCTTGAATTATCTTTTATTTTATCAAACCAAATAATTGCCTGGTTGTTATCTCCTATTATTGAATAAGATAATCCTGTTTTGAATTCCACCGTATCATTATAATGAATGTTTAGGTATTTTTTATATTCATTTGCTGCACGAAGATAATCACTTGTACAAAATAAATAATCTGCAAATTTTTTAATATTGGAAGGTGAATTAAGATCCTGATAATTTGTCCCGTCTATTTGGGGATAAATGAAAGAATAAAATAAAATAACCAGGCAAATAGTTCGACTCATTCAGTATTCACAACTGCATCAGAAGGAATTATATTAATGTATTTTGAATTTAATGTATATAGGGTAATGGGATCGTAAAAATGCCCGTCTTTTTCTCTCGGGTAATGATCCAATTTGAACAAGTTTAAGTCTCTGGTAAAACGGTCTGCAAACATTAACGTTCCCTGCAAAATATTAGTTCTGTTTACTGCTTCAATAAAAAAAGAAGAGCACGTTGGATTGAAAGAACAGTTATCACCATCTACATCGGAAATAAAAATCCAATAAATATCTGCGGCAGACTTTAATAATGTCTCACCTGGAGTTTCTTCTTTTATTGAATAATTTCTTCTCAGGGAAACGGGTTTATCATCTATTTCATAAGAATAATTTGCTTTACCCCATTTTTGCCAATCTGTAGAATCCTTATCCTGCCGTAATAATTTATCATCCTGAGGAAAAATATTTATTACAAAAAAAAGAATAAATATTAATGTTAATTTCATTACTTAATTTTCATTGAGAATCTAATAAAGACCGCGCAATAACCAGCTTTTGGATTTCTGAGGTTCCTTCATATATTTCTGTAATTTTTGCATCACGCAAATATCTTTCTACCAGGTACTCCCGGACATACCCATAACCGCCATGGATCTGTATAGCTTCAAGTGCACATTCGACTGCTATTTTGGAGGAATATAATTTAGCCATTGCAGCCTCTGTTACATATGACTTATTATTGTCTTTTAACGAAGCAGCCTTAAAAGTCAATAGCTTAGCAGCATCAACTTTCATTGCCATATCTGATAACTTAAATTGAACAGCTTGAAAATCAGAGATATGCTTTCCGAAAGCCTTCCTTTGCTGCGAATATTTTACTGAAGCCTCTAATGATGCCTCTGCTATTCCTATCGCCTGAGCTGCTATTCCGATTCTTCCCCCATTTAATGTATTCATAGCAAATTTGAAGCCCCTCCCCTCTTCCCAGACTATATTACTAGCCGGAATTTTGCAATTTTCAAATGTTAAAGAACATGTATCGGAACTTCTAATTCCAAGCTTATCTTCTTTTTTCCCCTGTCCAAATCCATCTGTCCCTTTTTCTACTATAAGTGTTGAAATTCCATGATGACCTTTTTCTTTATCCGTTGTAGCCATTACTAAGTAATAATCTGCAGACTTGCCGTTGGTTGTCCAGTTTTTAACCCCATTTAAATGATAAAATTCATCCTTTTTATCAGCAGTGGTTTTTTGATGTGTGGCATCGCTTCCCGCCTCCGGTTCCGAAAGTGCAAAAGCTCCTAATTTCTCCCCTTTAGCTAGGGGAACTAAATATTTCTCTTTTATATAATCACTCCCATATTCCTGAAGCCCGTAACATACTAATGAATTATTTACAGACATTATAACACCAACACTGGCATCTACTTTTGAAATTTCGATTAAAGCTAAAACATAACTAATAGTATCTAGACCAGCACCGCCGTAATCAGGAGAGACCATCATTCCCATAAATCCAAGCTCTCCAAGCTTTTTGACTATTTCGGTTGGAAATTCTGCATTTATATCACGCTCTATTGATGAGGGTGCAACTTCAGCTTCTGCAAATTCCTTGGCAGAATCTTTAATTAATCTTTGGTCTTCAGAAAATTCGAAATTCATAGTATTTCCTTTTTTTAAATTACTTTTGGTAATCAGAACTAATTTTGAACTTTTGGTTCATTCATAAAATAAAAATAAGTGAATTATCAATCTATAGCAATTCCTAATATTAATACATTCTAAAGATTCAAAGAGGTCATCTTTTAAAAGAAAAACTGCTTTCAAATTTTTATTAAAATCTAAAATTCGGCAAATATTGTCATTCTGAACGAAACGGAGTGGAGCCTGTCCGCTTTTGCGGGAAGAATCTCATTACCATAAAATTTGGACTATTTTGTACATTTATTCACTTTTATGGCATATGGTACTTTTGATACCACCTATCTTCTTTTTATACCGCAAATGTTATTATTATATTTCAACTATGAATCTTGATGCAATCGACAAGGATAAAACCAAAAATAAGAAATTATTAAAAGGTTTAACCCTTCAGGAATTAAAAGACTATTTTATTGAAATAGGAGAACCTCAATTTCGAGGTGAACAGGTTTTCAACTGGATGTATAACCACCTTTCCGGTGACTTTAATGAAATGCTGAATCTGCCCAAATCTTTAGAAAAAAACTCGATGAGGAAACAGAAATAAATACTTTAAGTTATCTGGATTCTGAAGTTTCATCAGAAACAGGAACTAAAAAATTTATTTTCTCAACTAAAGAGAATCATAAAATTGAATCGGTTATAATACCTGAGGAGAAGAGAACTACACTTTGTGTATCTACTCAAATTGGCTGTCCGCTCGATTGTGTCTTCTGTGCGACCGGTTTAATGGGATATAAAAAGAATTTAACTTCCGGTGAAATCTTCGACCAATATTTACTTGCAGCTAAAGATTATGGGAAAGAAAATATCACAAATATTGTTTATATGGGGATGGGTGAACCACTTCTAAATTATAATTCAACATTAAAATCTTTGGAAATCTTTGCCGAAGAATTAACAACCGGAATGAGTTTGAAAAAAATCACCATTTCTACTGTGGGCATTTCACCCAAAGTTAAAGAACTTGCTGATACTGGTCTAAAAGTCAAACTGGCTCTGTCTCTACATTCTTGCTTTGAAGATATACGCTCTAAAATAATGCCCATCAATAAAAAGTATCCTCTAAATCAAATTATTGAAGCTGTTAAATACTATTCACAAAAAACCGGAACAAGAATAACTTTTGAGTATGTAATGCTCAAAGGAATAAATGATCGGGAAGAAGATATAACAGCCTTGGGAAGACTTTGCAGCGAAATTCCCTCAAAAATTAATGTAATACCCTTTAATTCACTGAAGCATATGAACCCGCAAGGATTATCTGCAGAATTAAAACCTACTTCAAAAAGTAGAATAGAAGAATTTGTACGAAAATTGAAAGAAAAAAATATCACAGTGACAGTTCGGTTTACACAAGGGGAAGATATTGCCGCTGCGTGTGGACAGCTTGCTGTTAACTACTAACTATTAATATGAAAAAACTAACT
>CAWKCY010000016.1:0-761656 GCA_963848195.1 uncultured Ignavibacteriales bacterium
TCTGATTTCTGACCTTTGACTTTTGACTCTTTTTTTCCTTCTATACACAATAGTCTGTATAGTCAACTCCGATCTAAAATATTTTCTCGACAAATATTCTACCGCCTCCATCGGCTTCATCCTTGACCGCAGCATAATAAACTCCCGCTTAATCTTAATATTCCTAAGCCTGGTATGATTGATCAGCCCTTTCCGGTCAAGCACATGAAACTGATTCCTGCTGATAATACCCTTGACAACCGAATAATCATCTATCACTTTATCCCCCATATCCCCAGCCTTTTCCTCCTGGCCGTCCGCTTTAGATTCTGAAAAATGTAATAATACTTCATCACCTTTGGATAATGATAAATCCTAACAAGCCCAGCCTTCAGCAATTCCGCCTGCACAAACAAAGAATCATTACCATGGACATCCAGCACCCATGCATAAGCCAGCAGCCTTCCATGATAATCATAAAGCTCCCTGTCAAAAGTCAGCTTAATAATTTTACCTTCGATTAAATTTTTAAGGAAAGCTGCAGCAGAATCAGCAAATAAAGAATCCTCAACACTTTTCTTCCGCAGCTCCGGAGCATTAACCCCAACCAGCCTGATATAATCAGAATCTGCAGTTACAAAAGTATCCCCATCAATAACCCTATCAGCCTTCACCTTAACATGATAATAATAATGCTCCCTTGGAATTAAAAAGGATTGAGCATTAACTATAAGCGTGCTCATAAAAAAAAGTGTAAATGAAAAAATTCTTACTCATAAATACTTCTCTATATTGTATGACTCCCTAATCACGATTGAAAAAATAATCTTAAGAGGATAATAATCGAAGGACATTCTAAGACGGAATTTCTAGAATAGCAGTATAATTAGTTATATTTTTTATATTTGTAATATCTCTTAACAAATTTTTGAAGTAGCTATGCACATCGATTTATCACGGGAGAATGCGGACAAAATCCGGAAACTCTCTTATGTCCTGGATTTATCTTCAGCTAAAATCGTTAACATTTTACTAAATGAATTGAATTACGAAATCTGGAACGAAGACATAGTGATGAGAATGAAAAAAGAAAAAATTGAAATGCTGCGAAACAATCTAAAGCTGATTAAATAATTGTATAGAGTTACAAACTCTATCTTGTCAATTCTGAACGGAACGGAGTGGAGCGAAGAATCTCATGATTGAATAACCATCTAAATATTGAAATAACCTCATCGAAATTAAAAACGATAAGCTGAACTTAAATAAACATTTTCAGCTTATCCATGTAATACTACCCCCTGCTCGAATAAAATTATTGACATTTTACCATCTATTTTTTCAACAGTTTACCTATGATTTAAACCAGCCCCACCTCCGCTCCACCTCCGCTCTTCCTCCGCTATACCTCCGCTCAAAAACTACCATCTTATCTTTCCCTTAAATCCGGTATCATCATCATGGCATCCTGCATCCAAATCCGGTATTCATGTCTCTTTCATCATTCTTCTGGCATATCCATTCCTTGGAATCTGGAATCTGGTCTCATTCATTCATTCAGTCTTACCATTCTTGTAATCTTGTAATCTTGCAATCTTGTAATTTTGTAATCTTTTGACTATGTAAAAAAACTACAGTGACAAACAAATCTAAATCCCTTATTGTTGCACCCAGAATGAGCGCTCATTTTTAATTATTCATTCACAATATATAAGGAGTAACATAATGGCTCGCGTAAAAGGCTCGGTTCTAGGTAACCTCAGCGGAAGACTGGGAAACCTTGCTGCAAGGACAGTAAACGGAGAAACTATTCTCGCTGCACGTCCTTCAAGCTTCAACGTTTCCAATTCACCTGCTGTTGTTGCTGTTAGACAAAAATTCACTGTTTCCACCCAGCTCTCTAAAGTCATTGACAATATCGATGATTTGAAAGCTGTCTGGGATAAAGTGAAACAATCCGGTATGTCTGTATTCAATACTTTAGTTCAAAAGAACTTCCAGTATGCAGATACCCAGAGACCGACTGCCCAAAACATAATCACCCCCGGTGGTTTTAATTTGGGAGTCACCTCTGCTTTAATTGGTGCCGATACCATCACTGTTGATTTACCTGCGCTCAATACACAGGCAAACTTCACAGCTGCTGATAAGGACCTTTCAATTTCAATGATCCTGATCGGATTTGATCCTATTGATGAGAACGATGCATATTACAAAATAATGCCGTTCAATTACACAGAGACAGATTACGATCCGGCCCAAACATTGGAAGCAGTTGTAAACCTTGATCAATTCTCCCAGAGCGAATTGGCAAGATACAACCAGAAAGTTCTATTAGTAGGTGCAGTAACAAAAGATGCAGACGCAAAGATAGTAAAATACTCAGCCACCTATGGCAACGAATCATAGTTAGTTCAACTTCTCCGGGAACAAAGTTTCCGGAGAAGACTTTTTAATCATAATTAATCATAAAAATCATAAAAATCAGCGTTCCATTAAAATGAGTCAAGAAGAAAAAGTAAAATACTCAATCGACATAATAAAATTTGTCATCTACCTGATAACCCTAATCATAGGCATCCTAGCAGCCTACAACTCCCTCGACAAAAGACTATCCGTAATCGAAACCGAAATGCAATACAAAGTAGACATCGGAAAGCTCTTAGAAAAGCTTGATATGGTAAAAATAGAAATCAACACAAAGATCGAAACCGAAATCCGGAAAATCACACCACAAAGAAAATAGTTTATATCAACTTAATACTTTATTAAATAATACTATATTTTGATATTCAATCGATATTTCCACATGATTGTTGCTAAACCTTTGAGAATACTTATCTTTCAAAACCTATTATCAAATTTTTTATATATTATCAAATTTTTAATAATTAATCTTTCCTAAGTTTATTCCTAACTCAAATAAAATGTATTTTTAAATTGGAATAAAAATTGTGCATTTCAAAATTAGAAGTTAATTGATATTTTTAGGCATAAATGAGGTAATTATAACTAAATAATTATTCAATGAAATTAAACTCTTTTTATCTTATACTTATTTTTATTTAATGTTCTGCTTTATGAACCTATAAATTGTAATTCTTCTCTAATTGAACCACCAATCGATAATAATCTTTTAACCAATGGCAGTTTTGAAATTAATGATCTCCTACTCTCAATGGATGGCAATTTGGAAATAAGCAATTAGCTAATTTGGTTAATGAAGCACCTTCAGGAGGAATACATGATTGGGAAGGCTAACTCAATTTGACTTGGAGACAAAGAAGTTGTTAAGTTTGATGCCGATCCCGTGCATTCATTCAATTGTCGGCATCTCCAGAAACATGTAGGAAATTTAAAAGCAGAAGGACCTGATAGAAAAATATTACCACTGGAAAGCTTTATAGCGAATATATAAAAAGTATGGCACATTGATCCTCTGAAGAATCGAATATTCAGTGATGAATACCATTTAAAATATTCGCAGATAAATAACTATGGGTTATCCTTTCCTCGCCTATAACTGAAATTATACCATTCCAGCAATTATTCAATCTCGTAAAATTCGAGAAAATTTCAGATTGATAAAAGAATATGTAAAGATTTATCAATTATATTTCTAATGTTAATTATACTTCCTTCCTGTAAAAATACACCAACAAATCCAATACAATATAATCTCAGTATGGAAATCATTTCGTATCAAGCTGCTCCAACTATTGTAGATTCAAATTTGTGCTGCCTAAAATTGTTTGTCGAATGGAATAAATTAAGCTGGAGAGATACATTGAAAGCTGATAGCCTTGCACAATGGTTTGCTAAATCTCAATATCCCATTACTGATATGTGGTTTCCTAATGTTGACACGCGTTGTCTTAATCCAATTAATACAGAAAATATTGTGACTCTAAAATTAGCACGACCAGATTCCACTCTTAAATCTCTAGGTTATTCTTCAACGACTTCAGTAGTTAGTGCATGTTTTCCATCTATCGCCATTATATATTTACAAGAGTTAAGGGTGGTACATAAAGCACTGTCGATATTTAATGAGTACGGTTAAAACTTTTTCTTTAGTTTGTACCTAATTCCAGTAACCCAACTCTATAAATCCTTACGAAATAGCGTAGGTTTTCGGCCATTTTTTCCTTTCTAAGCTCCCTTTTTTATATTGAGCCACCATTTATCCCTACTTTTCAAAAAACATCCCTTAAAAGCGATTTTCTCATATTACTTAACATCTGCAGTCCAATCAAAAATTAATTGTGCCCCTATATTAGAATACATTACTATTCCTTTCCAATAATACGGGCACAAATAATTTTTTTTCTTCTCAATAAATCAAAACATTGGCATTGGCAAAAAAAACTTTGCTTAATCTTTATATTCCTTTAATTATTGATTAAGCAAAGCTTTTTTAACAAACATTCCCTGATCATTCTGTCGATTTATAATTATCACCTAATATGAAACATTCTATCAATTTATCATCAATAAACTTAACCTTGGCATCCTCAATAAATCCTTTCATAAACATTCTATCCATTCAAATTACATTGACGCTCAGGCACACTTTTTTAATAGCTGTCATACTTTTTGAAATGTACCCTTTAGTTTCGCTCCGTTGTTACTGGAATAATTTAACAACTCCGCTCAACACAGGGTACGACAAAAAGATATGCCAGCTAAATCAAAAAGATGTGCCTTCGCTGCGTGGATTACAGTACCTGTGTAGTTCTATCTTTTTATAATTATCA
Source organism: uncultured Ignavibacteriales bacterium (assembly GCA_963848195.1). GTDB lineage: Bacteria > Bacteroidota > Ignavibacteria > Ignavibacteriales > Ignavibacteriaceae > CAVQBP01. The sequence goes on from CAWKCY010000016.1 coordinate 4,737, forward strand.
CTTGACCTTGGCAATTCTATCCATTTATCATCATTAAACTGAACCTTGGCATTCTCAGTAAATCATTTTATAAAATATTCTATCGATTTACGATCATACATCTTAACCTTGCCGCTCCTCCGTGGGCATTTTCGGTAATGAATCATTATACATTTATATATCCTACTTTTTAAAAGTATCTGAAGTCCTATCAAAAAATTAATTGTGCCCCCTATTGGAGCAAATTACTATTCCTTATCAAATAAATCGGGCACAAATAATTTTTCTATTCTGCTCAATAAGTCGTAACATTAGCATTGGTAAAAAAAACTTTGCTTAATCTTTATATTCCGTTAACTATTGATTAAGCAAAGCTTTTTTAACAAACATTCCCTGAACATTCTGTCAATTTATAATCGTCACTCACCATGAGACATTCTATCAAATATACCATCAGTGAACTGAACCCTGGCATTGCCAATAAATCCTTTTATAATCTTTCTATCGATTGTTCGTTTTATTTCCGGTTCAATCAAAATATTAATTGTGCTTTCATATAAGAATCATAACCATTCATCCCCATTTTTTCTTTTGATGATTACAATTATAAACATTGGTAACAAATCATTAACCCACTCAACATAAACAAGAACATCAGTTCATCTTGACATTGTCAGCCAGATTTACATAAGGGAAATTATAGTACATAATAACCATCTTTACTAATATTTGACATTCTATCTATGTCCTATAATTTGACCTTATGTAAACTCGGCACAATTTATTATCAGTTCATCATCGCTCCATTCCAGCGGCTCGTTCCTCGACACGCCTCCATTCCGCTTACATTGGTAAAAGACATCATGGGAACGATCATTATCCATCCTATCATTTAATTGTCAATTTATCATCGCACCAATTGGGGCGTCCCTTCGGGAACAGACCCAATTGGTACTTATATTTGTAAAAAACACTATAATCACTTAACATAAATCATTGATGCATACACTGGTCAGCACCTCAAACCATCGAAAAGAAAAAAGAAGAAAAGCTTAAAAACGTACAGCCCCTTTCAATCATATCCCTAAAAAATATAATAAGCTCTGAAACTTTTATTACAGTCATTAAGTAAATAGTAGTAGGATTTAAGAAAGAAGTGAACCTGAAAAACACCGACTGTATTTCATCAACTAAAATAAATTATGGCAAGTAAACTTTTATCATTCATAATAATATTATGCATATCTTATTCTCATGCGACTTACTCACAAAAAGCTGAAGCCTATCTAACATCAAACTCTGATTTATTGATAATTGGTACAGTCAATGATATGAAAGACACTCCAGAACCTGCATCCGAAATGTTCCATTCTCTTGTTACCATTCAAATTGATAATATCTTAAAAGGTAAAATAAATACTAAAAGTTTAATAATTAGATTACAATATGGACCGGTTATAGATAGTATTAATGGAGGATATGGAATTGCGGTATCCATAGAACCACAATTTACAATCAAGGAAAAAGTTGTTTTATTTTTAAAAAATAAAGAGAAAGAACCATTTCTTAATTCTCCATATGTTAAAAAATCCTTTAAGACTTTTGATGGAAATAGCTCAATATCTGATTTACCTGTCAATACCTACTGGATTTCAGGTAACCGGGTTTTTGAAGTTAAGAATGGTGCTGTTAATTATTATGGAAAACTTTATACATTACATGAATTTATAAAAAGCATCACTAAATCCGAAAAATATTTCAATAATAATAAATTATAAATATTAGTGTTAATTAAATGATTCTGACCTGTTCAGTCCTATCAAAAATTAATTGTGCCCCCATATTGGAGCAAATTACTATTCCTTATCAATAAATCGGGCACAAATAATTTTTATTATCTTCTCAATAAATCAAAACATTGGCATTGGCAAAAAAAACTTTGCTTAATCTTTATATGTTTTTAATTATTGATTAAGCAAAGCTTTTTTAACAAACCTACCTAATAATTCCGTCAATTTATAATTATCACCCAACATGATCATTCTACCGATTTATCATCAACAATCTGAAAATGGGCATTTTCAGTAAATCTTTTCATAAACTTTCTATCCGTTCAAATTTATGATCATACAACTGAACCTTGCCGCTCCTCCGGGGCCTAATAAGCGATTTAATCTGTAAAGATATAAAATTTTTCCTCTTCAAAACCTTACTGCGTTCAAAATCTGTTTACCTCTCTGTAAACCTTGGCATTTTCAATAAAATCTTTTCCAAACTTTCTGCCAATTTGTACTGAATTCCATTAACCCAACTCTAAAATTCATTACGAAATAGCGTAGGTTTTCGGCCATTTTTTCATTTCTAAGCCCTCTTTTTTATATCAAGCCACCATTTATCCCTACTTTTCTGAAATCATCCCTTAGAATCGAATTTCTCATATTACTTAACATCTGCAGTCCTATCAAAAATTAATTGTGCCCTTCATATTGAAATAAATTACTATTCCTTCATCAATAAAACGGCACAAATAATTTTTTTATCTGCTCAATAAATCATAACATTGGCATTGGCAAAAAAAACTTTGCTTAATCTTTATATTCCTTTAATTATTGATTAAGCAAAGCTTTTTTAACAAACATTCCCTGATCATTCTGTCAATTTATAATCATCACTCAACATGACACATTCTATCAATTTATCATCATTAAACTTAACCTTGGCATTCTCAATAAATCCTTTCATAAACTTTCTATCCATTCAAATTACATTGACGCTCAGGCACACTTTTTTAATAGCTGTCATACTTTTTGAAATGTACCCTTTAGTTTCGCTCCGTTGTTACTTGAATAATTTAACAACTCCGCTCAACAACAGGGTACGACAAAAAGATATGCCAGCTAAATCAAAAAGATGTGCCTTCGCTGCGTGGATTACATTCCCTGTGCAGTTCTATCTTAGTATAATTATCACTTAACATCTGCAATTCTATCAAAAAATTAATTGTGCTCTTTATTTTAATACTTACCTGATTGACAGAGCACAAATAATTTTTTTATCTAATCAATAATCTTGACATTAGCATTGGCAAAAAAACTTTGCTTAATCTTTCATATTCCTTTAATTATTGATTAAGCAAAGCTTTTTTTATAACTTATCCTTTATACTTTCTGTAACTTCGATGGGCTTTCAAATCTTTCTGATCCTTCTTTATTTTATTTCTTCATGTAAAGGGCGGAAAGGAAAAATCTCGTCTTATCATGTTCTTAATCCTTTAACATTCTAACTGAACCTTCCTTTACTCTTGCCAATTTCTATCTTAACAATCGACTGAATAAGTTAAAAAAGAAAAAAGAAGTAAAGCTTGACTAACATACAGCCTTCGGTTACTCCGGGGCAAGGGACAAAAAAAACTACCACCATATCTTATTAATTATTTCGCTTTTCGCTTTTTGTGCTTTTATAAATATACTGAAGGCAGTTTTTTTCGCCCTTGCCCTTGCGCTCCGGCTGTAATCCTTTAATCGCTTTTCTTCTTTTTTCTTAAGGTTCTTTTCTCTTGTCTTCTTTTGGGGGCAGACTGTTATTACTTTATGTCTGCATTACGTTCTTTCAATTTTATTGGAGGTTATTACTATGAATAAATCCTATCTCAAGCCTGTACTTATGGCGATACATCGCAGGCTTGTCAGTAAATCCTACTATTACGCTGCAGCCGATATCTTAGACTATCTCAGGGGTATCCGTACAAATTACACTAAAGCTGCTGTCGAATATTGGCTTAATAACTATCAAAAAATAGGATGGTAAAATATGACTAATAAAAGAGTGATTAAAATGACCCGTAATTCTAAAGGCTTATGGAGGTTTATTGTTGTAATATATCCTTCTAAGCTGGTTTACTACGTTAATAATTTTAAGGCTAATGGGGAGCTTATCTCTTACCGGTTTAATTATTTCCATGAAGCTAATCAATTTTTTAATTCACAAACCTGTAAAAAAAACAGAAGGAATAATAATAATGATCAACTTAAACTTATTTAGCTATAAAGCTATAGGTTCTGCAGCTTTGCGCTGCGGAGCCTCTCATTTTGGGGTGAAATCCTTAAGCCCCTTTTCCCGGTATCCTTCCCACTTTGTGGTGATTTTCAAATCAAGACCCAGCCTCATGAAATTCACAGAATCTCTAAAGGAAAAAGGTCTTAAGGATGGTTATGATTTCTATTATAAAGATGTAATTCATAAAGAAAAGCTTCTTTATTTAGTATTTATTTCATTTTATCAATATGTAATCTTACCTAAATCAAAACTCTATTTCAAAAACTTCCCCCAGCTTTGTAAAACTTCAAACCTGAAGCTTTATGAATCAAATACAAAACATCCTGCCCGCCATTTAAGTTCTAAAGTTAGAGAGGAGAAGAAGATAAATGAAAGTTTATGAATCTAGTCATCCAACAAAGAGGGATTATACAAGAGTTCCGCAAATAAAAATTAAAAATCAAAAAGCTTGAAGAATATGGTTTCAAAATCGGGACCGACTTCAAGATAATTTACACACAAAATAAAATACTACTCAAAGTTATCCATTCACAAAAACAAGGAGAAACAAATCATGTCTGATGATAAAAAACAAAGATAAGAAAAATCATTAAACAACTTGCAGATCTTCCCGCTGAAAAGCGGGAGGAGCTCTCCGCTAAACTTGGGATAATAAATCCGGAAGGTCACATGCTTACACCCAGAAATCAATGTTTAATCTATTTCCAGAATGTAGATAGTATCTCAATATCTGTAGTGGCAGGATATAAACAATGGCAAAAATTCCAGAGACAGGTTAAAAAAGGTTCACATGGATTTTTAATTGCTGTTCCTTCAGGAAAGAAGAATAATGAAGAGAATGAAGAAGATGAAGATGTTTATTTCTTTTATAAAACTGTCTTCGATATCTCACAGACTGAAGAACTACCATTATATAATTAAGGAGAAGCTATGCAGTATAATTTAGATGAAGCAATCAGAATTTTATCTGCTCACACCCTTGCTGAGGTCCAAACAATTTTGGGCCTCAGTGATGATGATATCATTGATATCCTTCTGAATAAAAGATATGACCGGAAAATAATGGATTGGTATGCAGGCTATATCAATAATGAATCACTCCGGAAAGAAGGAAGGATAAGCAGTAATGATAAATAAAGTTTACCGGTGCAGCACAGATGTAGTGCTGGCCGGCAGAATAAGATTTATTACAGGGGATGATGTACTGGTATTAGCTGAGGATAAAGACTCATTTAATATCCCGGTACTCATAATTAAACATAAAGAAAAAACATTTTCAGCTCATAAATGTTTTTTCTTCAAATACTTTTATTTCTTACAAATAAATATAGAAAGGACCTAAAAATGAAACTAAATGATTTTGCATCAGAATTAGCAGCAAAGAACCATTTTATTAAAGCAAGTTTTGGCGGATTTCAGGGAGCTGGAAAAACTTTGTCGTCCACGATTTTATTATCGGTGTATATAAAGAACTCAAATTAACTAAACCTATCCTGATTATTGATAATGAAAAAGGAAGCAGGTTTTTAATTAAACTTTTCCAGAAAGCCGGTATTAAAGCAATTGCAAAGGATACAAAAAGACTTGCAGACGTTATACAGGCATTTGATTTTCTTTCTAAGAAAGAAATTGACTTCCTGTTTATCGATTCACTTACAAAGATATACTACCAGTATGTTAAAGATTATAAAATTAAAAACCGAAAAGAGAGAATGTTCTTAAATGACTGGGGAGCTTTGCTCCCTGCATGGCAGGAAGAATTCTCTGATAAATTTGTAGAAGTAGAAGGAAACATAGTATTCACCGGAAGAGGAGGATTTGAATATGATAAAGAAAACGATGAAGTAGATGACCAGGGAAAAGTAATCCAGAAAGGACAATTTGTAAAAAGCGGTGTAAAGATGAAAATAGCAGGAGAAACCCCATATGAAACAGACCTTAACGTATGGATGCAGCTGGAGAAAGAACTTGATAAAGACGGAAGACCGGTTCAGAAGAATGTAGGATATGTACTGAAAGACAGAAGCGATACAATAAACGGAAAAAGATTTGAATTTCCAACTTATAAGAGTTTCAAACCTGTAATAAACTTCATATTAGGATTACCAATAGGAGAAGTATCAGGAGAGACCTTCAGCAATAATCTTACACCGGGAAATGATTCAGATTACTTTGAAAGAAAATTAAGACAGCAGATAGAAATGGAAAATATATCCGGAATATTTGATAAGAATGGCTTAGGAGACACAAGATCCAAAGCAGACAAACAGATTAAAGCGGTAATAATAGAAAAAATCTTCGGTACCACCAGCCAGACGGAAATATCAAAAATGGATCACAAGCTGCTAAAGATAAAAAGACAGGAACTGGAAGAAATGTTCATCCAATTATCCGCAGCCCAGCCGGAAAACATAATTGATTGGATTATATCATATAAAATAAATGCAGCTGCATAAAACAAATAAAGCTGCCGGTAAAAACCGGCAGCTGTAATTAAAATCATAAGTCTTATTGAGACTATAAAAAATAAACCTTATATTTAAGGGAATAGTTCAAAACCAAAGGGAGGCAATAATTAAAGCTCAAGATTTACAGTATATGCTTTCCATGGAAACTTATATTTATTACATAAAATTTGGATTGTGTTTCTTGAAGTCCATACAAACTCCATACAAGTCCATACAAAGTCCATACACAAATGACCAAAAATCATCGGGACTCTTCGAAAGCTTTAAAACAAAAAAGCCCGATTTTGAAGCAAAATCAAGCTTTTTCTAGTGCACCCTACCGGGCTCGAACCGGTGACCTGCTGATTAAGAGTCAGATGCTCTACCAACTGAGCTAAGGGTGCGGTGCAAAATTAAACATTTTTTAGATTCCTTTCAAAGTTGTTAAATGTTATAATCAAAGATAATCTAATCAAAGAAGGACCGGGATATAGCTACTTAGGGGATTTTTAGAAAGGAGGATTTAATCCCCCTTTTAAGATAATGTTGGAAAGGAAGCGAGTTTATTTTGTAAAAGTTATTTTGGAATTTATTTTCTTCAATATGAAATTTTTTACTCAAATTTACCTTTGGTTTTCCGTAATAAGTTATCTACGGAAAATAGTCCAGAACCATAGACTAAAAAGAAAAAAAGGAGGAATAAAGTGATTATTGAGATATATAATTTTGCGTTAACTGCAGAAAAAACATTAGGAAAATTAATAAAAAATATTTCTATTATTAAAATAGGCAATTCAAACAGGGATGCTATTCTTGTAATAAGACCAAAGGTAATAAGTAAACCTCCTACCAATAGCACTATAGTTGCATAAGTTCCATATAAAAAGTAAATAAACTGTGAATGGGTACCTAGAATCATTGCTTCAATCAAATTACTGTTTCTCACAAAAGCTACACCTTTAATGATCAGAAAGAGACCAAGAATAATTCTTAAAAAGTCAATCCATTCCGGATGATGGTGATCAGTCCAATTTTCAATTTTTCCTATTGCATTCATATTTATCTCCGCTAATTTTATTTCATAATTTAGTTTTTTTCTTTATTAACGGATGTTAGTTTTATCAATTTTATGAAAATAGTGATGAAATAGTTATTGGAAATAAGTTTCAGGTTGCAAGAAAAATGGTTAATGTATATTTTTTCAATATACATGAAAATAGAAATATCTAATAAAAATTTACAATTATAAGTAATATAAGTAATAGTAATATTTATTTTTATTAAACAGTTTTTCCGATTTATTTTCTTTAACTCTAAAACGGAGCTTTTATGGATAGATTAACAAAAACAGGAACTTTTATTTATGCAATACCTTTTGGTGTATTTGGAATATTAAATTTCGTAAATGGTTCAACTATGGTTAATATAATACCATCATATCTTCCTTTTCCGATTTTTTGGGTATATCTAACTGGCATTGCTTTAATTGCGGCATCGATTAGTATTATGATTCAAAAATATACTAGATTAGCATGTCTTCTTCTTGCATTAATGTTATTCATTTTTATAATTCTAATTCATTTACCAGGTTTGTTTAACGGTGGTACATTTCAGGGTTCATTAGTTAATTTTCTTAAGGATACATCTTTAGCTGGAGCAGCTTTAGTAGTTGCAGCAGTTTCAAGCAGACCGGAACCTCTGTGAGCTCTAAGGAAAGGGGCACTGATTACTTCATTCTATTTCTCGATAGAAAAGATTTCCATGGTCTATTTTTGCTTGTCTGGTATAAGGATGTTCTTCGATATTATTTTTACTTAAGATATGAATTACTTTCCAGCCTTTCATTTTCAGATAGTCGGAAATCATAGAACGATGACATTTCCACCAAACTGCTTCAGAGCACATAAAAGCGGTAGTATTAGAACAAGCGAGTGCAATTAATTTTTCAGTTCCATCTTTGAAACTATTTGTCTCCATATAATCTGCATATGCGCGGAAAGATTTATTTTTCCAGACTATGTTATATGAAACCGGATTCAGTTTCCTTCTTCCACCCAATTCTTTAATATGAGTATAGGCAATCCCTGCTTCAGGCAATTTCAATTCTAAATTTTCTTTATTAAAATGAGGAAATCTTTTAGAACCAGGCTGACTCCTTACATCGGCTAAAATTTTTATTTCATATAATTGCAGTAGTTCAATTAGTTCTTCGAGAGTTCTCGTTGAATGCCCAATTGAATAAATATTTTTTTTCATTTTCTTTTATCTATTTTGATATATAACATAAAAATTATTATCGAATGTTGATATATTTTATAAGACAAATATTATAAGAATGAAAGGAGACACAAATGCAAGCTGGAAAAGGGTTTTTAGGGTTATTAATCGGCGGAGCAATAGGAAGTTCAATAGCATTTTTATTTGCACCAAAAAAGGGAGAAAAAGTTAGAAGGGATATTAAAAGTAATTTTGACGATATAGTAAATAAGACGAAAGATAGAAGTAAGCGCATGTTTAATCAATCGATGGATACTATGGATGATATTATAAAAAAATCGGATGAACTTCGAACTTTAATTAAAAAATACAAAGAAGGAACATATGAAGGGACAGTAGATAAAATCGAAGATGAAATAAAAAGGTTAAGAACTGCCTTGTTTGCAGCTATAAATACTTATAAAGAGAGTAAAAGTAAACAAAAAGCATCTGATGAATTGGTTAATAACATCTATAATGAATTTGAAAATGAAGAAGTAAAAAAAAATAAAGAAACAATTCATTAAGATATTTTAATTTAATAAGCAGAGTCCGAGTACGATTAAGAGTACTGATGATTATGAATTATAATAAGGAGAAGTGATTGATTTATTTCCCGAAAATTTCACCGATTTGAGTTTTATAAAAATTTCTAAATGATGCACCTGTAAAATATCCTTCCAGAGTATAAATAATATCGACAGAAATGGATTTACCATCAGCTGCTGCAAGTAATATTCCATCGTCAGAGTTAATAACTGTACCAGGTTTATTCGAACCAGTAATTCCAGGATGAATAGAAACTTGCAGTAATTTAACCGGAAAATTTTTATAAAGTGTCGATGCTCCATGATATTTAGGATTTGATGCCCGAACCAAATTTTGAATTGAGAAAGTGTTTTGAATTTCCCAATCTATTAACAGATTTTTTTTATGTGGTTTACCAAAATAGGAAGAATTTGATTCATTTTGTTCAACAAGGGGGAGGGTATCCGGATTATTTTCTATTAAAGCCACTACATTAGTTACACATTTAAGGAGAGTATAAACTAGCTTACTACTCAGGGTGCCGAAGGTATCTGTGAGATTAATATATTCTTTTTCGATGTAAAGGATTGGTCCAGAATCAAAATTTTCATCAAGTTTATGAGCTGTAATTCCGGTTTCGGTAATTCCATTTTTAATTTGCCAAAACAGGGGTACAGGACCGCGATAATTAGGAAGAATAGCAGGATGAAAGTTAATAAACCCATAGTGAGGTATATTCAGTACACTGCCGGGAATTTTAAATGGAAAAGAAAATATAAAAACGATATCTGCTTTGATTTCGGAGAGCCAGTTAGATAAATCAAGGGTGAGGCTTTCTTTGTGTAATAACTTGAAAGGTAAATGGAAAGTATCGGAAACGAGTTTAATATTTTGATTAGCTGGGTTTAAAATTTCCGGTACAGCAAATCCAGCTGCAAGATGATTACTAACAAGGTAATTAATAGGTGGAAAAGAAAAGTGATTGCTTATTACTCCAATTTTCATATTTATACATTTTTCTTTGAATGAAGAAAGAGATAATCTTTAGAAAATTTTCAATGACAATTTATCTATAATAAAGTTTATTTTGACTATATAAAAGGAAAAACGGAATAAGAATTCATGAAGATACCCTGGACATTATATGCATCCGAATTTATAGGAACTGCATTATTAGTTTTAGTGGGGGTTTCTTTTGTAATACTGGATTTTGGTGCCGGAAGCCCTGTACTTAATCTGCTACCAGATGCAGGGCTCAGAAGAGCTATTACTGGATTTCTATTTGGTTCAACAGGTGCATTAATAGCAGTATCCCGGATAGGGAAAGAGAGTGGTGCACATATTAACCCGGTAGTTACACTTGGATTTTGGATACAGGGAAAAATTATCCCGATACAGGCATTTGGGTATATAGTAGCGCAATTGGCCGGGGGTATAGCAGGTGCATTACCGCTATTATGTTGGGGGCAAACGGGGAGTTCGGTAATCTATGGCGCTACTTTTCCAGGTCAGGGGTATTCATTTTGGGCAGCATTACTGGGGGAAACAGCAACAACTTTTGCTTTAGTATTCTTGCTTTTTTTATTTGTAGGTCACAAAAAATTGCGACAATTTACTCCGTTGTTATTTCCTATTCTTTATGCAATAATGGTATATTTGGAAGCTCCTATATCAGGGACAAGCACTAATCAGGCGCGTACACTTGGTCCATCGGTAATTTCAGGAGATTGGTCTGGCTGGTGGATTTATTGGTTAGGACCAATCGCCGGAGCAGTAATTGGTGTAATGGTACACAGGTTAAGATGGTTTGAAAATTTTGAAATAAAAGTAGCAAAGCTGTATCATTTTCAGCATGACCGTCATGGTGTGTTTTCAAAAGGAGCTGAAGGATCAAGTTAAGTTCAGGATTAGCTTAGACAGTTGGACTGAAAAGTTCCAAATGACAAGATACAAACTAAAAATAAATCACAATTTCAAAATTCAAAATTTCAAACATAATATTAAAATTACTATTCTTTTTTTAGGAATTGACAATTCTTTTGGATTGAGTAGCGGACATGTTATCCTTTGGATAAAGAAGCTTTGTGGATCTTTTCTATATGTTTAAGGTTGCGGCATAGGTAGAGGTCCAATAATTTGCTTTGTTATTAGTATCATCTGAAACAGCAGCTATATAAATAATCTGTTTGTAGTATTTTTTAAATAATGAGATTTGATTATCATTTAAGTCCAATTGAATTGAATATAAGTCTTTGGCTGATGGTGAAGTCACATTAGACAATATCGAATCAAGGGTAAATGGTTCTTCTTTCTCATTAGCCGGATCATAAAAATAGATGACGCTATGTATTTGAAAAGGCAGAGTGACAGCTTGTTTAGGATTCGGATTTTTTAGATTTAAAGTAAAACTAATTTTATTTTTATCAAAGGATAAGTTCTCAACCATAAGGGGAACGGCGGCCGGTGTTATAATATTTTCTAGTGTAAAAATGCCTTCGCCAACTAGTTTAATATTGTGTATAATAATCTTTTGGTTGGAATTTGTTCCGGAAATTTTAGCGGAATTCCAGACTTCTTTAAGAGCGGGGATAGAATTAATGAACCGAGCAAAGTATACAGAAATGGCAAATTTACTTCTTGCAGATTTAGCAGCCTTAGTTTTAGCAGGTTTATAATTTGGCGGTCTAACAGACATAACTGTTTTACCGTTAAGCTGACGAAAAACCATATTACCAAGCTTTCCGTTTATTTCACCAAGAATTTCTTTATTTATTATAGCCATTTTAAGTTCCCAATATGTTGAATAGTTGATGAATAAATATACGCATATTTATAGTTAATTTCTAGCGTATTCATAGCGTATTCATTCCGTATTTAAAGCGTTTTCATAGCGTATTCATTATTGTTTTGAATGGGATTGAATACGAGATGAGTGGGTTAAATTAAAGTATTTGATTTGGGGATGTTCAACTTCGACAATGCGCATTTGGATAAAAAGGCTGTGTAAAAAGTCCGGGAAACCGTTAAAACGATTAACAAAAGTTTCGTTTTTGTTTCATTTTCCAACGGTTAAAACCGTTGGTTAATGATATTCACATTGGTTCTAGATTCCAACGGCAATATATGATATTCACAGAGGCCTGGAAAGCAGGGGGAATAGATAGAGTTCTTATAATGTTATTCTTTTAATTCAAAGAGATTGCCATCGTAGTCTGATATAAAGGTCAGAATTGTTGAACCTTTGGGGATTTCGATAACTTTCAGATTAGCTGTTTTGCATTTATTAACGATATTTTTTAAGCTGGTTACTTTAATGCAGGAATGAACTATTTGTTTTTCCGATGGTTTATAGTCATGATAAACTAATATTTCGAAATCTATATTACTGTTTCGGTAATGAATAATAAGTATCTCATAATTAATGCCGAAAATAGATTGAGCGAGGCTTTGGTCGAGAATTTTAGGAATAGATTTTTCGAGACCTAATATATTAGCGAAAAAACTGTCCGCATTTTGTTGACTGCTTGCGGGAAGCCCGATATGGATAAAATCCATGCAGCATTCCTTTTAATTTTCTTGAGGTTTGATTATTACTTTAAGAGATGAAGTTCCATCCAAGACCAGTTTAAATCCTTTGTCAGTCTCTTTTAACGGGAGCCTATGAGTAATTAAATCATCAACGATTATATCCTGGTTAGATATTAGATTTATAGCTTCTTCAATATCCGGAGGACCGCAATAATAAGATGTTAGAATTCGTATCTCTTTCCTCCAGAAATCATTGACAGGAACAATGACGTCTTTTTCTGGTCCGGGAACAGTAAATAGGACAACAACGCCGCCCATATCAACAGTTTCCCAGGCCTGTTTTAGAGCAGACAAGGAAGAGGTAGTAACAATAACCACATCAGCTTTCTTTCCATTAGCGGCTATTAGCTGCTCCGGAACATTAGATGCGGCATAAATAGTATGATCGGCACCAAAGCTTTGTGCAAGTTCGAGTCTGCTTTTATTTATATCGGTAGCAATTACTTTACATTTTTTAAATTTGGCAAGTTTGGTATGCAGAAGGCCTGACATACCCGAACCGAGAATGAGGACGGTCTGGTTTTCCTCTATAGATGCAAGTCTCTGTGCTCTAACAACGCAAGCCAATGGTTCTATAAAAGTAGATTGATCGAAGGTCACATTATCCGGTAATAAATAAGAACCGTTTTTTGCTAATTCTTTTGGGACTAAAATAAATTCTGCAAATCCGCCGGGCAGCCTATCTTTAACTCCGGTGCATTGAGGATAATGTCCTTTTAAGCAATAGCTGCATTTGAGACAAGGCACTTTGGGTGCAATAAAAAGTCTGTCTCCTTTTTTGAATTTATTTACTCCGTCACCAACTTCAACAACCTCCACACCTACTTCATGACCTTGTACGAGCGGAGCTCTGGGGAGCCGGTACCATTCAACAATATCGCTGCCGCATATACCGCAGGAGAAAACCTTAACCAGCATTTCACCAGGGCCGGGAGAAGGAGTTAATACTTCTTCCAACCTTATGTTGTTATTATTATACCACATGGATACTTTCATAATCTTCCTCTTCAGCTGTTTATCAGGTGATTTTATGTGATTCAGAGCGACAACATCTGTGTAACTTGAGTTACTTATTATTCTTTAAAGTATTATAAAGTTCAAAGGCTTTTTCCGGAGTTTCATTATCATGAACAACAGCTCTAACCGCTTTAACCATAGCGATAGGTGAATCGGCCTGAAAAATATTCCTACCCATATCTACCCCGGCAGCGCCTTCCTGAATCGCATTATAAGCCATCTTTAGAGCATCAGGTTCGGGAATTTTTTTGCCGCCGGCTATGACAATGGGTACCGGGCATGATGCAGTAACTGTTTCAAATCCTTCGGAGACATAATAAGTTTTGATATATTGAGCTCCCAGTTCTGCACAAATGCGGGTGGCTAATCTAAAATATTTTGCATCGCGTACCATATCCTTACCAACAGCTGTTACAGCGAGAGTAGGTATACCGTAACGTAATCCCATATCTACCATTTTTGTCATATTAGTGATTGATTCCCTTTCATGTTCACCGCCGATAAATACCTGTACAGCCATAGCAGATGCATTTAAACGTACGGCATCTTCAATGTCTACGGCAAGTGATTCATTGGAGAGTTCTTTAAGAATGCTTGTACCACCGGAAACTCTAAGTACAATTGATTTTTGAGTTTGAGGCGGGATAATAGACCTTAAGATGCCGCGAGTAAGCATAAGAGTATCGGCATAGGGTTCGAGCGGGAGTATATTCAAATCGATTCGTTCAAGTCCGGTAGTAGGACCTTGAAAATAGCCATGGTCAATAGCGAGCATGACAGTTCTACCACTGATAGGATTAAATATTCTTCCCAGTCTATTTTTCATACCCCAATCTTGTGAATTCGCTCCTTTTAGGAAAAAGGTTTCTGATTTCTGAGGTATATTTGTATAATATTGTTTTGATTCTGTTGTTCCATCGGTATCGGGCATATTAAATCTCCTTAAATTATTCAAAAGATTAAGCGTCTATGCCGCTAAATATTTTAGATATTGTTATTAAATTTAATAAAGTTCCATTAGAATAAGTAGAATTGAAACAAACAACCCTTATAAAAAAACATTTTAACTATATTATTTCAATATAAAATTAAAAAACTATAGCGTAAAATTCATTATTCATTTGAATTCGTTTACTGGATTGATAGGTTAATCTATGAATTAGGAACAATTATCTTCTTGAGATTTTTAAATGAGGAAGATCCTTTATTTGAAAAGTCAGATAATGTAAATTCATATTAAGATCAATCAGCTAATTTGTTATATCTCTGTTCTATATTTGAGTCCTCCGGTTCTTTTTTCATAAGTTTTATTCTCTCATCTTTATTTTCAATCCACCGGTAGAACCAAGATATTCCGTAATGCTGAAAATAATAATCTTTGCTATTATATATTTTATCGTCAAAAGCTTCATCAAGATTAATGAACGAGTAACCTTGTTGCTTCAGAGCATTTATCAATTTATTAAACGAAACTGTATTTAATAAATTTGTATGGCATAAATAAATCTGTCGGATATTTCTGCCGATAATTTTTTTTGCTGCTTCATCAAAGAATTGGAAGAGCTTAATCGTAAAACCGATATATTCCTCAATTATTTCATTTGCTGCTTTTGTATTTCCCTCTTTGATATATTTAATATATAAGGCGTTATACATGTAATCCGAGCTTTCAATGGTGAATGGAACAATTACATATCCTCTATGACTTAAAAAGTCATAGATTTCCGCTTTTGAAATGCTGTCCTTTCCTGTACAGTTAAAAGGAAATCGGAAGTATTTAAGGTTTTCATTTTCTTTCTTTAATAGTTCTTTTGTTAAAGCTTCGCCTTGAATAATATCACCCTCAAAAGCAGAAAGTGTTGTATCGGCATAATTGATATGACTATATGTATGATTACCTATCGTTACTCGTGGATTACTAACCCATTTTTTAAGCAGTGAAAGTCTCCGGTCAGTTTCTCCTTCTTTTATAAATGATTTTTCATTAACAAAAACGGTAACCGGGATATTTAGTTTAGTAATGGAATATAAAAGAGAATCAGATGCTTTTTCTATTTCATCAATAGAGTTGCCGTTAAATGCATAACACAAGTCGTCCATTGTTATAGTAACGTATTTTTCTTGCGAAAAGGATAAATTATATAACGATAAATGAATTAGTAATATTATAATCGTTTTCATTAGATACCTATGTATTGAAAAAATTATTTAAATATGTTATATACCTAACTTTATTCCCAGATGTCTATATCTAGACATTTTATGTCTATATGGTTACATGTCTATATTTTACTTCTATCAAAAACTCTTCTTATTGATATTTTATGACCCAAAAATTTCTTCATTATTCAATAAATCCTCTGTCGACTAGTTCGGGACAAAGCTTCACCATTTCGATTACAATTATTTATTTGGGGAATATTTTTCCAACGAATTGTCTTATTCTCCCCACTCTTTTTTTATGATAATTTTAATTTATTTCAAAAAAAGAATTTATCAATAAATATTTTAGAAATAACCTTTTGAATTTAGCTCACAATTATAGTACCCGAATTATTTAATCAATAATTCGATAGTAAAGTTCTTTTCCGAAGCCAAGCAATTGGGTAACATCTCCGAATACCTTTATTCTTAAAGAATATCATTAAAGGTTTATTTGAAGATTGTATTAATATCAAATTATTTTTGGCTCTTTAGTATTTCAAATGCAATCAGAGTGAGAATAGCGTGAGAAAAGTCTGTAACTCCTTATCTTAAAACGCTATTGGTGGAGGTGGCGGGAGTCGAACCCGCGTCCGGAATTAAGATCCAGAGAACGTCTACACACATAGTTTGTTTTTGATTTAACTTAAAGTTACCAGACAAACAAGGGTGGCTTTAAGCTTGCCTGCTTAATTTTCACATCAACCGCACAGGCATCGGTATCAGCAATCGTACCTAAACGACGTTCAAATAAATCCCGATACGAGAAGATTTATAGAACGGCCACTTATTTTATTAAGCAGCTAAGGCGTAGTTATATTCGCCAGTTATTATTTTATTCCCAAATTTTTAACGTGTATCCGGGGAACACGGTGCGCAGTTCAATGCCTCTTGAATCCCGTCGAAACCAAAGTCACCCCCTTAGTTAGTACTGAGTAGTTAGTAGTTAGTATGGAGTACTTAGTACTTAGTCCAGATGATATCTGGAAGGTTAGAGATTTTATTTTCATAACGAGAAAGAACAAAAAACAAATCAGATAAACGGTTAAGAAATATAACTATATTTTGGTTAATTTGTTCCAAAGAATTTAAAGCAATAACTCTTCTTTCGGCTCTGCGCGTAATGGTACGGCAAATATGCAGAATAGCGGCAGATTTTGAGCCTCCGGGAATAATAAAATTTTTAAGTACATCTAATTTTTCTTCAAAAAAATCGATAGATTTTTCGATTTCTTCATAAAATTCGCCAGGAACGCGTAATATATTTTTTTTACTATTTTCAATAGAATGCGGGGAAGAAAGATCAGTTCCGACTGTAAAAAGCTGATTCTGGATTTTATTCAGCAGTGATTTAATGGATTCATCCTGAGTTTCAGTAACAGCTAAACCTATAAAAGAATTAAGTTCATCGATAGTTCCATAAGCTTCAATACGGGGGGAATTTTTGGAAATTCTTGAGCCGCCGAAAAGTCCGGTTTCCCCTTTATCACCGGTTTTAGTATAAATTTTCATTTTCTAAAAGGGAGAGTTTTAACTGAAACTTGAACGGAAGTTCCTGCTTCATTTTTTGCAATTAAAATAGTTTCTTCCATCATAAATTCCTTTTTAATGTATGCGAGTCCGATGTAATTTTTTAATTTAGGGGAATAACCAATAGAAGTGATAATACCGGCATCATTTCCATTTTCATTAAACAGAAGAAATTTTTCATTCTGATTAACAGGTTCAGAAAAAATTACACCCATCAAGTATTTCTGAACTTTCTCATAAGTATCTAAGCGGGCGATAACTTCCTGTCCAATATAGCATCCTTTCTTAAAATCAACAGAATTTAAAAGTCTTGCTTCATGAGGGTTATAATCAGAATTTATTTCATCGGGGGCGGAAGGAATCCCATTTTCTATTCTATAAACATTATAAGAATCCTCACCGACCAGACTGAAGTTAAAAATTCCTTTATTTTCAATCATATATTTGACGAGCTGCATTCCATTTTCGATATTTGCTATCAACCAGAACCTTATTTTTTCAGTTCTATCCAATATTTTCAATAAAAAGAAAATCATACCATCAGCGTTGATGACCTTAAAAGAATTAAGCTTTATTGCATTAACGATATTTCCGCAAATAAGAGTAGTAAAAGAATCGGACTGTGGACCGATTAATTCGAGGATGGTATATTTTCCATTAACATCTGCAACCTTAACATCATCTGCAATAATATATTTTTGAATCCAGCTAAATACTTTAGCCTGGTTTTCAGAATTGCAAACTAATAACTGATAATCTTCAAAATTGATTACAGTAGAAAAATCTATAATGCGCCCTTTCTCAGATGTGAAAACAGTATTAACAATCCCTTCTTTCGGAAGGTTTTTGATAGAATTAGTAGTAATTCTATGGAGAAAATCAAGAGAATCATTCCCTTTAATTTCTATAATCCCGTAATGCGAAATATCTCTAAGACCGACCCCATCGTATAAGGCATCGAGTTCTTCCTGAGTTGAACCGAAATTCTTTATAATTTTTTTACCATTTACAAACTCAGCTTTATAACCTAAGGACTCATAGTAATCCATCATGGGGAATGATTTTTCTTCCACTTCAATCATGTTAACATAACCTCTATTAAATTAAACCTTAAATTTTAAAATATTCTATAGAATATACAATCCAAAAACAACTGCAACATTACCAATGACTTTATGCGGCTAAAGCCATTTCCATCTTACTTATTTAATCCCCTTGACTAAAGAGGCTATGTGAAAATACAGAAAAACCGTTAAAACGGTTGTTGAAACTTTCATTTTTGCTCCATTTTCCAACGGTTAAAACCGTTGGTTAATGATATTTACACAGGCTCTAAAGTCAAGGGCAATTGAACTTCAATTATTACAGAGAATATTCTTTTAAAAAGAAGGCAGAGCAGATGATACCAAGTTCAAAATTATTTAAATTAAAATGTTCATTAGGTGAATGGAGATTTTCGGAATTCAAACCCAATCCCATTAAAACAACGGGTGATTTAAGACTTTTTGAAAAATCTGTAACAATAGGGATAGAGCCACCTTCTCGAATAAAAACTGTTTTCTTTCCAAAAGCTTTTTCCATTGCTTTAGAAGCAGCAATAGTTGCTTTATCATTTAAGGGAGTCAGGCTTGGTTCCCCGCCATGAAGACTTGTCACATTGACTTTAACAGATTTTGGAGCTATTTGTTTAACATATTTTGTAAACAGTTTGAAGATCTTCTTTGAATTCTGATTAGGTACAAGCCGCATACTTATTTTTGCAGTAACCTTTGAAGGAATGACAGTTTTAGCGCCTTTACCGGTGAAACCTCCGATAATGCCATTACAGTCAAGAGTAGGGCGAATCCAAATTCTTTCGAGAGTTGAATATCCTTTTTCCCCTTTTAATTCAGCGACTTTAAGATCTTTAGCAAATTTCTTCTCAGAGAATTTCAATTTTTTATAATTTTCTTTTTCTTTTTTAGTTAATTTCACTATATCATCATAAAAACCAGGTATTGCAATCCTTCCATTTTTATCCTGAAGCTTTGAAATTATTTCCGCGAGTATATTTATAGGATTAGCAACAGATCCACCATATTCGCCGGAATGCAAGTCTCTATTCGGTCCGATAACTTCGACCTCGACATAAGTTAAACCTCTTAAACCATAAGTTAGGGAGGGTACACCAGCCTCATAGAGTGAGGTATCGGAAATCAAAACGGTATCGCATTTTAATAAATCTTTATTATGGTTTATAAACGATGTCAGGTTACTGCTGCCGATTTCTTCTTCGCCTTCGATTAAGTATTTGATATTCAAAGGGAGGCTGCCAATAGTATTGAAGAATGCTTCGACGCTTTTAATATGCATAAATACCTGCCCTTTATCATCGGTAGCTCCTCTAGCGTAAATTTTCCCATTTTTAATGACAGGATCGAAGGGGGGGTTATCCCATAATTCTATGGGATCGACGGGCTGGACATCATAATGCCCATAAACAAGAACTGTAGGTTTACCCGGAGCACCCAGCCATTCTCCATAAACTATCGGATGCCCTTCAGTTTTAAATATCTCAACTCTACTCATACCGGCATTCTTTAGTTTACCGGAAACAAACTGAGCACATTTCAACATATCATCTTTATTTTCGGGTAAAGTACTAATACTTGGTATTTTTAGGAATTCATTTAGTTCATTAATATAATTGTCTTTATTATTTTTGATATAATTTATTACTTCCTGCAATTGAAAACTCCTTTTCCCACCTGCTCAGTATACAGGCCCTGTTAAATTAAACTTAAAAATGACAGGTACAAAATTATTGAAATTATTAATTGTTGTACTATCCAAATCAGCCAAAATTCTTTTAGACGGAATAAAAAAAGATTTCCAGGGATCATCCACCAGATATATATTATTATCATTATCTATAGTAATGCTTTCGAGAGAAGCAACATAGACATATTGCGGATATCCGGGAATATTTATTTGAACGTCAGATAATCCATAATCTTTAACAGTGAAGATACCGGCGGAAACTTCGAAACTCAAATGAAAAAGTTTTTTATTATTCCTATCAACACCATAAACGGAATTATTGTTATCCGAATATAAGCCACAAATGGTATGAATGCCAAATGGTTTTGTATTTATTTGTTTAATAATTTGCAGATTTTTTTTATCGACGATAAATAGAAAAGTACTATCGGCAAATACACCGCTATCTGAGAAACCTTCCAGTCCAAGATAAAAATAATTTTTATCGACAGCCAGCCCTTCATAGCCAATATTATCGGCAGTATATTTTAAGAAAAGCTTCTGAGGCTTAATATGCAACTTTTCTATTTGAACGACAGTATCGGAATAAACATTATTATTGTTAAATATTAATTTATAAATCCCGACATATTTTTGCTGATCGGGTTTATTTCCTTCAATGGAGAGGTAAGTAGAATTTGTATAATTATCGTGGACAATTTCTTCAAAATCCCATTTAGGAAAAGTATCAAGAAATGACACGGCATTCTTTCCAAAAAAGACAGGAGAGAAAGAAAAGATAGAATCATTTTTTATACTAAAATGGTGGATTTTCCCAATATCATCAGCCAGTAAGAAGTTTTTTTCTCCGTCTTTACCGGAACCTAGAAAACATATACCGGAAGTTTGCTCAGTATTATAACTTCCTGATTTTAGCCATTTAGGATAAGTCGGATCCTTCACGACATCAAAATTCCTTTTAACGGGAGAAGAACTACATCCTATAAAAAATGAAAAAAGGAATGCTAAAGTATTAAAGAGTAAGGATTGTCCGGTTATTTTTTTCATTATTTAAATATAATAAAAAAAATTAATGCCTGCGATTGCTTTAAAAATTCTTATTAAGTGAAGTTACGCAAGTTCTATGTATTTAAAATAAAGATAAATAAAAAGTATAAAATTGTTCAAAATTTAAGGTATGAGATTCTTCCCACAAAAGCGTCGCAAAAGCGGAACAGGCACTCCACTTCGTTTCGTTCAGAATGACAATGTTTGCGTAACTTAAGTTATTAAGATAATTAAGATAATTCTTTCAAATTCTATGGAAGTTCTCCAGAGGGGTGAGTGAAAATATTGAAAAAAGTCTACCTTCAGTAAAGTGGCTAAAGCCAATTTTATTTTTTATTCATTATTCCCTTGGCTGAAGCCAAGGGCAATAGATAGAGTTTCTATAATCTCTATGCAAAAAACAGTTACCTTGTTAAACGATAGCTCCTTTTATATATTAACTTTATGATTTTATATAAATACATTTTAAAAAATCATTTTATCCCTTTTGTTTTTTCGACAATTACTTTAATGGGAATTTTCATTTTACAATTTATGATGAAGTTCGCGGATAAACTGGTCGGAAAGGGATTAAATACTTGGGTCATAATTAAATTGATTTCATTTAATCTTGCCTGGATGGTTGTACTAGTTATACCAATGGCGACATTAGTAGCTACCCTAATGGCATTCGGAAACATGTCACAAAATAATGAAATAACAATAATAAAATCATCGGGGGTAAGCTTATATAAAATGATGGCGGCACCTTTAATTGCAAGTGCGGTTATATGTTATCTTTTATTTCTGTTTGATAATGATGTCCTTCCGGATGCAAACCATCAAGCAAAGCTTTTAGGACAGGAGATAAGCAGATTAAAACCAACCTTATCACTGGAGCCTGGAGTATTCTCACAGGAAGTATCTAATTATGCAATATTAGTAAGAGGAATTAATAATAAGACTAATGAACTTTCAGAAATTACTATTTATGATTATTCAAATCCGGGAAAAATAAATATAGTTACTGCAAAAAAAGGAGAAATTTTCTTCACAAATGATCAGACGAAATTGATAATGTCTTTACATGATGGTGAGATACACGAATCGGAAGTTGGAAATACAAACCTTTATAGGAAATTGATATTTAAGAGGCACAGGATAACAATGGATGCCGAACAATTTTCTTTTCAGCAATCAAATTTCAGTAGTTCAAGAGGAGAAAGAGAATTAGGAACCTCAGCAATGCGAGCGATAGTAGACAGCTTAAGAGTATTAAATGAATCAACCGTTGAAAATTTAAAGAAAGACAGCAGAAAATTATTCTTTATAGGAGATTCATTGAAAAATCCCGGTCAACAATTGAAGATAAAAGATAAAGATCTGATTTACTCAAGTGTTTTAAATAAAGTTAATAATTCAAAGAATATTTTAATATCGGACTTTAACAGACTGAGATACTGGCAGGATGAAATTAATAAATATCTTGTAGAGATATATAAAAAATACGCAATCCCGGTTGCATGTATAGTATTCATTTTAATAGGAGCTCCATTAGGAACCATGACAAAAAAGGGAGGTTTTGGTATAGCGGCGAGTATAAGTTTATTTTTCTTCCTTATTTATTGGGCATGTCTAATAGGAGGTGAAAAGTTAGCGGATAGGAGTTTATTATCTCCATTCATGGGAATGTGGATAGCAAATATAATATTGGGAATAGCAGGGATGATTTTAACATACAGAACAGTTAAGGAAACAGTCACATTAGATTTTAGCTGGATTAAAAAAATCATGCCGAAGCAATGGAGAGAAATCCAGGAAAAAGAAGAAGAAGAAATGCTGAATGAAAATTATAGATAAGTATTTAATTAAACAGTTTCTTCAGACTATCTTTTTTGGACTAATTGCATTTACTTTGCTTTTTGTAGTAATAGATATGATGGAGAACCTTGATGATTTTATAGATCAAAGTGTACCATTCGGAATAATTCTTCATTACTACCTAGTATTTTCACCTGACATTATAAAATTAATGACTCCAGTATCGGTATTATTCGGAGCTTTATTTACAGTCGGCAAAGTTTCAAATCTAAGTGAGCTTACAGCAATAAAAGCAAGTGGAATAAGCATGTATAGATTTATGGCTCCATTTGTGTTGACTACAATAATGATAAGCATATTATCTATTTATTTTTCCGGTTACATTGTACCAATGGCAAATAAAACCAAATTAAATATTCAGTTAAACTATTTAAAGAAGGGTTATGTATATACCGGGGGGAATATATTCTTCCAGGATTCGCCATCTAGAATAATTAATATTGCTTTTTTTGATAATGCTGAGAATCAGGCTAACAGGGTAGGTATCCAGGAATTTGAGAAGAAAGATCTTACACATATGATCTCAAGGATTGATGCGGCAAAAATGGTTTATGATTCATTAAGTCATTCATGGATAGCTTATAACGGAGTTAAAAGAACATTCAACAGGAGAGAAGAAGGTGCAAAATATTTTTCAAAACTCAATCTTGATTATTTAAGATTCAAGCCTTCTGATTTATTAACAAAGCAGCAAAAACCGGAAGAGATGAACTTAAGTGAATTAGGCAAATCTATTGAGTCTCAAGAAAAAGCAGGATTAAATGCAACAAATACATTAATAGAATATTATTCAAGATTTTCATTTCCAATGGCAAGTTTAGTAGTAGTGCTTTTTGGTCTACCTATTTCTGCAAATAAAAGAAAAGGTGGATTAGCAGTGCAGGTAGGGATCAATATTTTAATTACTTTTATTTATTTAGTATTCATGCAAATCAGCTTAGCTTTTGGAAAGAACGGAGTGTTAAACCCGATGCTAACGGCATGGTTTGCTGATATGGTTTTTTTAGCAGGGGCTTTTGTGAATCTTCCGCGCGTAAGACAATAAAGGTGAACAAATTACAAAAGACAAATTACAAATAAATTTCAATATTTAATTCACAATGTCCGAAATGTGAGGCTCTCGAATTTGAAACTAAAGATTGGAAAATCAGTGGTTAACAAGTTGCTCCCTATGGGGAGCAAAATGTTATGTTAGAGTAGAAGGAAAACCTAATTAAACTTCCATCGGGATCCGAAAGAAACTGAGATATGTTTGGCTGAATTGGGAGCGACGACTGAATTCATATCAGAAGTAGCAAAGTTGAGCTCAACTAAACCGGCATCTATTCCTAGTCCAAGAGCCCAGTTGAAACCGGCCCATCCGCCAAAAGATAATCCGGTTCTGATATAAGGAATCCAGTCCATAGGTTTCCATTCAGTTCCAATAGAGACCCTTGCCCTGGTACTATTTCCAGGGAGGTCATTTAATCCCTGATTGTAATCCACACCTAATAATAATGATCCTGGGATGATACTTTCTTTCATAAAATATGAAAAGCCGAATCTCAGAGCAGTCGGCAGACTTGTTGTGAAAGAATTTATATAAAAGCCTTTACCTTTTAATTTATCTCCAAGAGAATCAACTTGATCTTTATTTGAGATATCATCGAGATAGATATCACCCAAAGCAGAATAGGTTGCAGCTCTTTGGTTCCACTTTATAGAACCCAGATCAGTAACAGCAAAGGAAACATTTAATATAGGAGAGATAGAAGCAGAGAGACCAAAATCCACTCCAAGTCCGGTGCCTGCAGGAGAAGGAAACGGAGAGAAGCTTGATTTATAATCAGTAGAATCAAAATCGTAATTAACGCCGAAGTTATTAGAAAAGGCAGAATAACCCACCATGTCTGCGGTACCGGTTATTTCATACTGTGAATTAGTTTCCAAATTTGTATTAACTCTATCTGTACCGACATAATAAAAGCCACTAATATATTTAAAAGTGATACCGGCAAACAACTTGTCTAAGAAATTAGGACCCGGTAATTCCCTGGCGTATGATAAAGAGTAGTCACGGAGCCACCATGATTTTATATTTGCTTCACTAAAAGAATAGACTTGTTCAATAGTATTACCATATAACGGAATTTCAACTAAAGATTGGGGGACTTTTAAATAACCTCCGATAAAATCACTTACCGAAATACCTACAGCGCCGGCATTATCATTTATTTTCCATGAAGCTGAGAAAAATCTGATAGCAGCATTTAAAAAGACATCCCCGCCATCTTTAAAGAGATTTTTTAATCTTTCCTTATCCTGATCATTTAAATACCTGCTTTCACCATTAACACCGCCAAAATAATAGTTAAAATCTTCAATTGAAAGGAAGTCGGTTCCGCTCCTTAAAGATGTAGATGGAAGGGGTAATATAGTTGAAAATTCGAAATGGCCATTTTCATTATACATTAAATTAGCAGGATTTATTCCGATAGAATTAATACCTCTTGAGGCAGCAGTATAAGTTTTAGCCATTCCCATACTACGTGCATCGAAGCTTCCAACGGATCCATATTGAGCATGAACCTGGAAAGAGAGGCTAAATAAAAAAATTATGGAAACAAGTATTCTATTGATTGACATATCAATTACCGGGATTTACATTATATTTAATATTGCCCACTGCACGTATTGAAACCCAATCACTGGCTTTTAATAAAACACGAGCGGGATTAGTTTGATTAGAAGAAGAAGTTTCCAAAGTCACGGATAAAATTGCATAATAAGCTTTAGAGAAATTTTGAATTTGAGATGAACTTAAATTTATTGTTTGAGTGCTTTGAGAAGCATCAGTAACCTGGCCATTAGAAAGATTTACTTCTGCTCCTGAAAACTGCAGAGAATCGAGTCCGTCAGAACCTGTAGTAAGAGTAGTTAAGGGATGATAATTTGAATCGGTTAAAATTATTTTAATCCAGGAAGTTAAAGGGATATAATTATTAACCTGAATGCTAATATCGGCAGCCCTACCATCAGCGAGAGCATCTCTATTTGATTGTTTCATATTTAACTCAACAGTATCTAAAAGAGTTGATTTTTTGATAGTAAGCTGAGCATTTGAATTCAGATCAATTCCCTGAGTAGTCAAATAAGATTCCATTTTAATAGAATCCTGTTCTGTAACAGTTTTATAATTTTGGTCATCATCAGGATTCATAATGGGTGAAGTACTAATCAACATTTCATCGGGGATAAACGAAACGAAATCGTTAATGGTACTATTGGATTCATTGAAAACAGTATCAACAGTTCCCAATTTAAAATTTATAGTAGAAGAAGCGGGACTGTTAATTTCAGAATTTGTTTTAAAAGTTAATTGTTCCTGTTGATTATCCGATAAGCTCTGCCCGGTAATTTGAAGATTTCTTAATTCAAGTTCGAAAGGATCGGGATTAGAAGATAAATACTGTGCTTTTAATTTCATTACAGCGCCGGCTAAATAAATATTTCCTTTGAAATTCGAAATATCACTTCCGAGTTCTAATTTGACATTATGTTCAATCGGATCGAGGGGTTTGGGAGGGAAATAACCAGTTGCTGATTTAAACTTAAAACCTGAACTGATAAAGCCAATATTTGCATCTGCCGTATTAGAAGAAGAAGATGCAGTGACTTTAATTAACATTCCATTATCTAGAGCCGAGGATTGAGATTCCGGTTTTAGATATACATGGTCATTAAGTATGGTACCAATAGAACCGGAATCTCCCGGAGCCAGATTTAATTGAGAGCTTACAACATTACCATATTGATCTTTTATACCTGGAATTTTAATATAAATAGAGATGTTTTCAGAATTTGATTTATTAAATGCGTGAAAATTTAACAGACCTTCTCTAAAAACGGCTTTACTTAACTTTATTTTACCAGGGAAAGGTAAATAAATGTCGAATTCAACATTTTCCGCAATAATATTTTCTTCGGTAGATATAGATTCAGAAGATTCGTCCAGGTATTCGGCAACTCCCGTAGAATATTCATAAACTTCCGAGCTAAAAATATAATTGCTATCGGAATCGAGATCAATATATTTTTGTGTTTTAATTATATCCGACAGTTTATATGTTTTATTGGTGATAGGAACATTGAAATTAGTATCCCATTTAGGAGCCACAATATCATTAGGCAGTTTAACACACCCGGTAAAGCCAACAACAAGTATAATTACTAAAATTGAAACTCTGTATTTCATCTTCATCACTAACTTCTTTATATTATTTGAGAAACTCTTTTAAAAAGTATGCGTTTGGTCACATGTATAGGACCGTTTTTATTATCGTAAATTTGATGAAGAAGTTTAGTGTAATAGATGATGAAATAGGTGAATATTACTTACTTAGGAGATATAGAATAATGAGATGAGTATTGAGTACAAGATGCCAGATTCAGGATACATTAAATAAAAAGACGTGGGGGCTTAATTTTCCTCTTAAACCAATGGATAAATCCATTGGTTAATGATATTAACAGCTTCTAAATCCAAGGCAATGCTTTAGTTTACTTTTTCGTCTTTAACGGGAGGGACGAAGCCGAAATGCTGGTTCGGCGGAGTATCAATCTTGATTTCACCGAACCTTGCTTCAAATTTATCTATATTTTCTTTCAGAGCTTTCAAAAACATTTTAGCGTGCTGTGGGGTAGTGATTATGCGAGCGTGAACCTTAGCTTTTGGAACTCCGGGAACTATTCTTGTAAAATCAATAATAAACTCGGCAGGAGAATGAGTTATAATCGCCAAGTTAGAATAGATTCCTTCTGCTTCTTTTTCACCTAATTCGATATTGATTTGCTGACCTTGCGGTTGATTATTATTCTGAGTCATAAAAATCTAATAAAAATTTATTTTCCTGCTTTTCTCAATTGATCTGCCTTATTAAAGGCATTAGTTGCATCATCCTGCATACCAAGGATTGCATAAACTTTACCTAATAATTCCCATACAGCAGGTTTTTCACTCTCATTCTGGACAACAGTTTCCAAATAGGGAAGAGCCTTACGATATATAACAAGATAAGATCTTGAAGAATCTTCTTTTGCTTCTAAAGAATCTCTCATTTCGGTAGCCCAGCGAACATATGTAACAGCCAGGTTATAATTTGCATTTTCATAGCTGGAGTCTATTTCGACAGCTTTTATAAATTGTTTTTCAGCATCAGTATAGTCTTTTTCACCTAAATAAAGGACGCCGAGATTATATCTGTAATATTTATTTTCGGGTTCTTTTTCAACGCCGGCTCTAAAGGCATCCATAGCAACAGAAACTTTATTAGCGGCTATATAAGAATTAGATAGAGTTAATAAGATATCGGAATCGTTAGGGAATTCCTGTCTTCCTTTCTCCAGAACACTGATAGCCTTATTAAAAGTATTCATTGCCTGCACACTATCCTGCACATCTTTATTTTCTTTATACTTTGCCATCTCCTTAGTACCCTTATCATAAAGCAGTTCACCGAGGAATTTATAGCCATCGAGATTACTTTTCTTCTTCAGCAAAGTTTCCAAAATGGGGATAGCTTTATCATAATTTTTTTCACTAATATATACAAAAGCAAGATTTTGATAAGTAGTAGCCGAATCAGGTTCAACTTTTATAGCCTGTTCAAAAGCATTACTAGATTTATCATAATCGACTTTTGCGCTATCGGGATTTTGACTTTTATTCCCATTCTGATAATAAGTTACACCTTTATTAAATAAATTAGCCCAGTAGTAAACTTTTGAATCATGAATATCCTTTTTGAATTTATCGCTAGCGGCAAGTGATGAATCATAAGCACTCACCATATTTTCATATTGTCCTTTTTCACCATAAACTGTTCCGAGCAAATAAAACCCTTCGTCACTTTTAGGATTTTTAGCGACTTCTTCTTTAAGGACTTCCAATGCCTTGTCATAATTTTTTTGTTGAATATATAATTTTGCACTTGTTAGTTCCGTAGAAGAACATTCAAATGCAGTAATTACCATGGCAAGTAGAATAATTACAGTTATAGTTAATTTTTTTATAAACATTCCAACTCCATTTAAAAATCGGTTTTATATATCAAACTTACAGTTTTAAGCCTGTATAGTCAAGAAAGAGAAGCTAATTTAGGCTTAAAATTGTTGAAAAACATGTAAAAAATGATAAATAACGGACAAATTCATTTAAATTGATTTTACCTTAAAAATGGAATATTTTACTAAACAAAAAAGAGGTATTTTTGAACACAGAAGAAATAATACGATCGGTTCCTAAAGTACTGCTGCATGATCATCTTGATGGGGGTCTACGTCCACAGACAATAATTGAACTAGCTAAAGAATTAAGGTATAATAAAATACCAACTAAAGATCCTGATGAATTAGCAGCATGGTTTCACAGAGGGGCAAATAAAGGTAATCTAGTTGAATACCTAAAAGGATTTGAACTTACGACAGCCGTAATGCAGACAAAAGACGGTCTACAGAGGGTTGCATACGAGATGATGGAAGATATGAAGAATGATGGAGTATGTTATGTAGAGACAAGATTTGCACCGGTATTTCATACATCAAAAGGACTATATAATGAGGATGTTGTAACAGCGGTTTTAAATGGATTAGAAAAAGGGAGCAAAGAATTTGGGGTTGGATTCGGGTTAATACTTTGCGGTATGAGAAATATGAAAAACACGCTGGATATTGCAGAGCTGGCAGTAAACTTCAGAAACCAAGGAGTTGTGGGATTTGATTTAGCCGGAGAAGAGGGTGGTTTTCCGCCTAAAAAGCATATAGAGGCTTTCCAGTTTATACAAAGGGCAAACTTCAATATAACAATTCATGCAGGAGAAGCATTCGGAAAGGAGTCGATCTGGCAGGCAATTCAATGGTGTGGTGCGCATCGTATAGGACATGCAACCCATCTTATTGAAGATATAACTTTAGATAAGAAAGGGAATGCCGTAGGATTTGGAGACCTAGCACAATATGTTCTGGATAAAAGAATTCCCCTAGAGATCTGTTTATTAAGCAATGTTCATACGGGTGCTATTGATAAAATAGAGAATCATCCTTTCGGAATGTTTTATAATGAAAAATTCAGAGTTACTATAAATACAGATGACAGGCTGATGAGTGATACGACAATGACGAAAGAATTCTTAACTGCCATAAAACATTTTAATCTAAATTTAGAGGATGTTGAGAAAATTACCCTTAATTCGATGAAATCGGCATTTATTCCATATAAAGAGAGATTGAAATATATTTATGAAGTTATAAAGCCGGGATATCAAGCGATAAGAGACAACTTACTTTCATTCAAAAATTATTCGGGTACACATGAAGAAACTATTCACAAATTATAATTTTGAATTCGATAAGAATGAAAAGAAATTATTAACTACATTTTGCAGACAAACTTTAAAACAAGTTGGGGGGGATAACCGTTTTTTTGCAGAGGAAAGAGCGTTTAATTCAATAATAAATAAATTAAATAGTGATGCGGAAACTATTAAGTTTACAAAAGACGAAAGAACCAGGCTAAAACATCAGCTTGAAGAAAATACTAAATTCCTAAAAGGTCAGATAAAAAAGAGCTGGTTTTTGAAAAAATGGCTGTATAAGTCAATGCAGAATCAATACCAGAATATACTTGACGTACATTTTAAAGATTAGTTAGTAATTTCATGAGAGAATTAAATGATAACTGATACAGAAAAAATTAACATTAAAGCCCCACGGGGGTCAACTATTTCATGTAAGGGATGGCTGCAGGAAGCGGCCATGCGAATGTTAATGAACAATTTAGACCCTGAAGTTGCGGAAAATCCGTCAGAACTTGTTGTTTATGGGGGAAGGGGGAAAGCAGCAAGAAACTGGAGCTGCTATGAAGCTATTATATCTTCTTTAAAGGAACTTGAAGGTGACGAAACTCTTCTAATTCAATCAGGAAAACCGGTAGGTATACTAAAAACAAATAATAATGCACCACGTGTAATTATTTCAAATTCTATGCTTGTTCCGAAATGGGCTAATTGGGATGAGTTCAGGAGATTAGAAAATCTTGGTTTAACGATGTATGGTCAAATGACTGCAGGAAGCTGGATATACATTGGAACGCAAGGAATACTGCAGGGGACTTATGAAACTTTTGCTGAATGCGGGAGGAAATATTTCTCACAGAATGAAGAGGAGGGGACGCTTGCAGGGAAATTTCTACTAACATCAGGACTTGGGGGAATGGGAGGTGCGCAACCATTAGCAGCAACAATGAATGGAGCTGCTTTCCTTGGAATTGAAGTCGATAAAAAACGAATTCAAAAAAGAATAGAGACAGGATATATTGATATGCTTTCAGAAAACCTTGATGATGCAATTAGATTAGTTCTGGATGCTAAGACAAAGAAGGAAGCACTTTCAGTGGGATTAGTTGGAAATGCTGGAGAAATTTTACCGCAAATATTAGATAAAAATATTATCCCTGATATTCTAACCGATCAAACATCGGCTCATGATACATTGAATGGCTATGTACCTATGGGTATGAGCCTGGAGGATTCAAATTCCTTAAGGCAAAATAATCCATCAGAATATATCAGGGCAGCAAAAAGAACTATTGTAAAACATGTAATTACAATGCTGGAATTTCAAAAAAGAGGCTCAATAACTTTTGATTACGGGAACAATATTCGCGGAGAAGCAAAAGATAATGGAGTAGAGGATGCTTTTAATATTCCAGGCTTTGTGCCGGAATTTATAAGGCCATTATTTTGTGAGGGGAAGGGTCCATTTAGATGGGCAGCATTATCCGGAGAGCCTGAAGATATATATGTTACAGATGAGGCAGTTAAAGAGACATTTCCCGAGAATAGATCGCTCTGCAACTGGATAGATTTAGCACAAAAGAAAGTTCATTTCCAGGGACTACCGTCGAGAATCTGCTGGCTGGGATACGGTGAAAGAGCAAGAATGGGAAAAATATTTAACGATCTTGTAGCAACCGGAAAAGTTAGAGCGCCGCTAGTAATCGGCAGGGATCATCTTGACTGCGGTTCTGTAGCTTCCCCAAATAGAGAAACGGAAGGCATGAAAGACGGGAGTGATGCAATTGCAGATTGGCCAATTCTAAACATATTAATGAATACTATAGGAGGTGCAAGCTGGGTATCTTTACATCATGGAGGTGGTGTAGGAATTGGAAATTCCATTCATGCAGGAATGGTGATAGTTGCAGATGGAACAAAAGATGCTGAGAGAAGACTAAATAATGTTTTAAATTATGATCCGGCAATGGGAATAATCCGTCATGCCGATGCCGGATATAGAAAAGCAATTGAAAATTCAAAAAAGTTTAATATAAAAATTCCAATGATATAGAAAGGTTAATTCAAAAGATTAAAATTTCTATTAAATTTCACTTAATAATAAAAAATTAAGAAGGGTGAGAATATGAAAATACTAATTGCTGATAAATTTCCGGAACAATATGTAGAACAAATTAAAATAATGGTTCGGGAATTAATTTATGAACCTAAATTAAAAGAAAATGAACTTTCAGATAATATTAAAGATGTTGATATCTTGATAGTTCGTTCGACGGTTGTGAACGCCGAATGTATAAATAAGTCAAATAAACTTAGTTTGATTATACGTGCAGGTGCTGGAGTAAATAATATTAATATTAATGCGGCAAATGAAAAGGGAATATTTGTTGCAAATTGTCCGGGTAAAAACAGTATTGCCGTAGCAGAACTAGCATTGGGATTAATCTGTGCGATCGATAGACGGATCCCGGAAAATGTAATTGATTTCCGGAACGGCAAATGGAATAAAGCATTATATTCGAAAGCTGATGGTTTATTTGGCAAAACTCTTGGAATAGTAGGGGTAGGCCAGATTGGAACAGAACTAATTTACCGTGCCAAATCATTTGGTTTAAGGATTATTGGATGGTCAAGGTCTTTAACCGATGAAAAAGCTGAAATGCTTGGTATAGATAAAATTGATACTTTAGAGGAGCTATTTGAAAAATCAGATATAATATCTGTTCATTTAGCACAGAATGCAGATACTAAAAAGATTATTACCAGGGATTTAATTAATAAATTAAAGAAAGGCGCCTATTTTATTAATACATCAAGAGCCGGTGTTGTGGATGAAGAGGCATTATTAAGTGCAGTTAAAGAAGAAAGAATATTTGCAGGGTTAGATGTGTTTAATGCTGAACCTGAAGGTAAAGAAGGTGAACTGAAGAGTGAAATATCAAGCATTAAAAATATTTACGTTACTCATCATATCGGCGCATCTACAGAACAGGCACAAAATGCTGTTGCCGAAGAAACATGCAATATTATTAAGAACTATATTGAACTTGGTGAAATAAGGAATTGGGTAAACAGGTGTAAAAAAACAGCAGCTAAGTATCAGCTTGTTGTAAGGCATTTTGATAAACCTGGAGTTCTTGCACGTGTATTGAGACTTTTAAGTGAAGAAAGAATTAACGCTCAGGAAATGGAAAATGTAATTTTCGATGGAGAAAAGACGGCATGTTGTACGATTAAATTAGATTCCAAACCTTCTGATAAAATATTAAAAGAAATGCCTGAAAAGGAAGATGAAATAATTGATATTTCAATGGTGGAATTGTAATCTTTAGTAGTGAGTATTGAGTAGTGAGTAGTGAGTAGTGAGTAGTTAGAATTATTGATTGAATTCTGAGTATTAATAATCGAAAAATTCCAAACGGTAAAGCAATTATTATCAATTTTTTTTAGGCGGAAAGGCAAGGATCAAGATCATTTAATTTAGATTATTTAATTTATTTATTAATTCTTTCATATCATCAGGAAGGTTGGAATCGAATCTTATTTTTTCCTTAGTATGGGGGTGAATAAATCCTAAAGTTTTGGCGTGCAACGCTTGCCGCTTTATTATTTCAAATAAATTCTGAACTTGATTTTTCATTTTAGGGAGAGTTGAGCCATAAATAATCTGTCTGCCTCCGTAAACAGGGTCGCCAAAAACCGGATGAGAGATAGAGGAAAGGTGGACTCTGATTTGATGCGTTCTACCGGTTTCAAGATTTAATTTTACCAATGAAGCAAATTCATATTCATCTAAAACCTCAAAATGAGTAAGTGCATATTTACCTTCTAATTCGCTCACAGTAAATTTTTTTCTATCTTTTTTACTTCTTACGATATTCTTTTCAATTTTACCATTTTTTTTTTCAAAATGACCCCAACAGACAGCCCAATATTCCCTCTCGATATTGTGTTTGGAAAATTGATATGACAATCTTGAATGAGTGAAATCATCTTTTGCTACAACGAGCAGACCACTTGTATCTTTATCGAGGCGGTGAACGATTCCAGGTCTTCCGGGCTTATTTGTACTACTCAAGTTTTTTGTATGATGAAGAAGAGCATTTACTAGTGTCCCGGTATAATTAGCATAAGCAGGATGAGCCACCATTCCGGCAGGCTTATTTACAACCAATAAGAAATCATCTTCATAAACAATATTAAGGGGGATATCTTCCGGTTCAGCATTTTCGGGATGGGGAGTTACGGGATGGGATGCTATAATCAAATCATCCGGCAGAACCTTGTAACTTGATTTTACAAATTTTCCATTAACAGTAACCAGGTGAGCTTCGATTAATTTTTGAATTTTGGAACGAGTTGCATTTTCAATACAATTAGAAAGAAAGATATCCAATCGTTCTTTCTTTTTTCCCGATGGGACTTCAATCCGGTAGGTTTTTTCCTTTACCAGGCTGGTCATTTTGATAATCTTCTTTATTCAATCTATCATTGTTAATATTATGTTCATCTTCCGATACTTCTCTAATTTCAATTATATTTCCGACTTCCTCGATGACGAGTTTTTCAGTTTTCGGTTTTTTATAGAAGAAAAGAAGGATAATTACACCGATTGTTACTGCAGAATCTGCTATATTGAAAATAGGCCATCGGTCATAACTTCTACCGAAAAGAGTTAAATTAAAGAAATCGAAATCCAAAAAATCAACTACTCTTCCGTAAAACAACGTGGCATAGCCATAAAATATTCCATAAAACATTCTATCAATTAGATTGCCTACTGCACCGCCTAAAATAAAAGCAATAGCGAGTCGGAGAGTATATCTTTGATTTTTAATTAAATAAAGGTAAAAAATTAGTCCGATACTGGCAGCTAGAGAGAATATTGAAATCCAAAGCTTATAACTTAGCCCGGGATCAAAGCCAAAAGCCATACCAGGATTTTCAATAAATGTAATTCTAAAAAAATCCCCAAAGATAGGGATTTTCTGTCCATTATACATTCCTTTGTAAAAGATATTTAAAAAAGGAATTGAAAAACCTTTAACGAAAACCTTTGTTAATTGATCAATTATAATAATTGCGAAGGAGACAAGCAGAATTCTCAATCTAATCCTTATTTTCTACGAAATCCGGGAGTTGTGTAATTTGCTCCTTAAGATTATCATCAGCAGAACGTCTATGAAAATTAAACAGTAGTAAAATAACTCCAACAGTTACTGCCATATCTGCAACGTTAAAAATATAATTACCGAAAGTTCTGTTGAAAAGGAATAAATTAAATATTCTAAAATCAAAAAAATCGACCACCCTTCCATAAAATAAAGAAGAGTAACCATAGAAATATCCGTAGAAAATTCTATCGATTAGATTCCCAAAGGCACCGCCAATAATGATTGCGATGGATAGTCTTAAGCTAAAGCTTTTTTCCCTAATACGATAAAAATAGATAAATAAGCCTATAGTGGCTACAATAGTAAAAATGGAAATTAAGAGTTTGAAATTTGCTCCAAAATCAATTCCGAAAGCAATTCCCGGATTTTCCACGAAAGTAATACTGAACAGGTCGCCAATTACAGGGATTCGTTGTCCGGGATACATACCAGGATGAAATATTTTTAAAAAGGGGATAGAAATTCCCTTAACTAAGATTTTAGAAACCTGGTCAATAATAAAAATACCAAGAGAAACGAATAATAATCTCAAAATTTATTCCTTAGAAAATCCAATCATCTTTTTTCCTGACGCTGCTTAATAGGCAGACAGAGCTGACTATGCGGAACAGCTTCCAATCTAGCTTTAGGAATCAGCGGACAAGTATCACATAAATGCTGAGGTTCTTCTATACACTCTATACAAATGCCATATGTTCCAGCATCAATTCTTTTCAAGGCATCTTCAAGGTAACCCAAGAATTTATTTTCTCTTTGTGCATAAAGGAAAGTTTTTTCTCTTTCCATAGCATCGGTACCTTGTTCAGCCATATGCAAAGAATATGGAGAATTTTCATTTATATATTCTCCGGTAGTCGGATCCAGCATCTGATCTTTTAGATTTTGAAGTTGATCAATAATTTCATCTCTTTTTTCCATAATAATTTGTTTGAAATGATCTAAATCTTTCTGGCTGTAGCCTTTAATATTTTCAATAGCCTTAGGTTTAGATTCAGCTTGAGCTGTAATATTTTCAACTTTTAATTCATCTTTCTTTTTTGTTCTTTTAGCCATAGTCCTTTTCTGTGTCTTTAGTGTATCAATAGATTTTTTACTTAATTTTTTTACAGCTTTAGGAGATTTAGCTGTAGAAGGTTTTTTATCAGCTACAGTTTTTTTAGGAGATTTAGCTGCAGAAGATGATTTCTTTTTATCAGAAACCTTATCCGGAGAAGATTTTTTAGATGATATCTTTGGTAAAGATTGTTTAGTTGTTTTTTTTGCCATTTTCTTAACTCTCCTTTTGAAAATTTATCTTTTCAAGATGAATGGAGCATTCAAACTCCCCGATTTTCCAATTTTGATTGACACCCCCATTAAATGTTTCGTCATTTATTAGTTTCTCAGCCAGGGTTTCGTTAGAGATATAATGATGAAAAGAGTTCACCGCATCGATTATCTCTTTGCTGCCGGTAAATTTGACTTTAATTCTATCTGTTACATCAAAGCCTGCATCTTTTCTCATATTCTGAACTCTATTAACAAATTCCCTTGCTAAACCTTCAGCAATAAGTTCATTAGAGAGTTCAGTATCGATAGCGACGGTCACGTCTTCATCACTTTCAACAACCCATCCTGATATTTCGGAGCTAACAATTTCGACATCATCTTTAGATATATTTATTTCATCTCCATTTATATTTACTAATAATGAATTTTGGGCCTCCAAACTGCTAATTTCATTTGATGAAAAATTTCTAATTGCGTTAGCGACCTGGTTAACCTTCTTGCCAAATTTTGGTCCGATAGATTTAAAATTAGGTTTAGCAGATTTACTAACGATCCCGGAATCATTATCAAGAATAATCAAATCTTTAATATTAACTTCATCCAGAATAACATCTTTCATTTTAGAAAGAGTTTCACGTTTATCTTTATTTACAACCACCATAATTTTTTTAAGGGGCTGCCGAACCTTTAAATTTGCTTTTGCTCTCATTGCTCTAGTCAAATATACAACCTTTTGAGCAATTTCCATCTTGATTTCAAGCTCTTTATCAATAAAGAGAGGTTGAGGTAAATAACTAACGTGTATTGATTCAAAATTTTCCTTACCTGTAACCGAATTCAAATTCTGATATATCTCTTCGGATGTAAATGGAGCAAAGGGAGAAATTAATTTACAAATATTAATAAGACATTCATATAAGGTTTGATAAGCAGAGAGTTTATTCCTGTTCATTTCAGATTTCCAGAAACGTCTTCTGCATCTTCTAACATACCAGTTAGATAAATGATCTATGGTAAAATTTGCAACTGCTCTAGCAGCACGGGTCATATCATAATCATCCATCCACGTTTTATAATCTTCAATAAGCGAATTTAACTTTGAAATAATCCATCGATCAATTTCGGGTCTTTCAGAATAATCGACAAGATTTTCTTCAAATTTGAATTTATCAATATTTGCATACAAAGCAAAGAAAGAATAAGTATTAAAAAAAGTTCCAAAAAATTTTCTTTGAACTTCGGTTAAGCCATCTTCATCAAAAAGGGTAGGTCGCCAGGGGGGGCTATTAGTAATTAAGTACCACCTGGTAGGATCAGCACCAAACTTTTCAAAAAGCATGAATGGATCGACAGTATTGCCTTTTGATTTAGACATTTTCTGACCGCTCTTATCCAAAATCAGTTCATTAACAACAATATTTTTATAAGCAACAGAATCAAACAACATAGTTGCGATGGCATGCAGAGTATAAAACCATCC
This sequence comes from uncultured Ignavibacteriales bacterium, assembly GCA_963848195.1. GTDB lineage: Bacteria > Bacteroidota > Ignavibacteria > Ignavibacteriales > Ignavibacteriaceae > CAVQBP01. The sequence continues at coordinate 43,261 of CAWKCY010000016.1, forward strand.
ACGAGTCTGATCAATTCCTTCGCAAATAAAATCTGCGGGGAAAGCATACTTTTCAAACCAATCTTTATTTTCAAAAGGATAGTGATACTGAGCAAAAGGCATAGCACCGGAGTCGAACCAAACATCAATTAATTCAGGGGTTCGTTTAAAGATTTTGCCATTTTTTTCAAAAAGAATTCGATCAACAAAGGGTTTATGAAGATCAAGCTGCTGAAAATCTTTAACAGGGATTCTTTTCCCATTATCTTCAATAAATCCGTTTTTGAGTTCTTCAATGCTTCCGACAGCAAACGTATCCCCGTCATCATTCACCCAAATAGGAAGAGGAGTTGCCCAGAACCTATCCCGTGATAAAGCCCAATCTTTATTTTCTTCCAGCCAGTTGCCAAATCTACCAGCACCAACTTCAGGGGGCTGCCAATTTATTGTTTTATTTAAAGCTACCATTCTATCTGCAATGGAGGTCGTTCTAATAAACCAGGATTCCCTAGCATAATATATAACAGGGACATCCTCATGTCTCCAGCTGAATGGATAAGAATGTACAATCGTTTCTTTTTTATATAGCTTGTCTTCCTGTTTTAATTTATGAATGATATCTTTATCTGCGTCTTTGACAAACTGGCCTGCAAAATCGGTAATTTCATCAGTAAATATGCCGGCACGGGTGACAGGCTGAAGCATTGGAAGATTATACTTTTTGGAAAGCTCATAATCATCCTGACCAAAAGCAGGAGCAATGTGAACGATACCAGAACCATCCTCTGTGCTTACAAAGTTACCAAAAGTAACGTAAAAAGCTTTCTTTTCAACTTTTAAATAATTGAAGAGCTGGATATATTCCGTACCATCTAAATCGCTTCCTTTTATTTCTTCGAGAATTTCATAATCGCTGTCAATAACAGATAATCTATCTTTGGCAAGAATTAATTTTTTATCTCCGGTTTTTATTTTGACATAAATGATATCACGGCCAACAGCCAGAGCAACATTAGAAATGAGAGTCCATGGTGTAGTGGTCCATACTAGGAAATAAGAATCAGAATTTTTAATTTGGAAATAGACATAAACAGAAGGATCTTTTGTTTCTCTATACCCGAGCGCAAGTTCATGTGAAGAGAGGACGGTTTCAGATTTAGGATCCTGGGGAACAATTTTATAATCTTTATAAATTAAGCCTTTATCAAAAAGAGTCTTAAGTGCCCACCAGACAGATTCGATATAATTATTGGTTAAAGTTACATAAGCAGAATCGAGATCTACCCAATATCCCATTCTTGTGGTCATTTTTTCCCACAATTCAAGATACACAAAGACAGAATCCCGGCAGGCCTGATTATATTTTTCTACGCCATACTCAAAAACTTCACTTTTATGTTTGATACCGAGTTTTTTTTCAACTTCAATCTCAACCGGGAGTCCATGGGTATCCCACCCTGCTTTCCGAACTACTCTATAACCGCAAAGAGTTTTATACCGGCATACAAGATCCTTTAACGTACGGGACATTACATGGTGAATACCGGGTTTACCGTTAGCAGTAGGAGGACCTTCATAAAAAGTAAATAGTTTACTTTCCGGACGGGAGCTAATACTTTTTTCAAAAATTTTATTTTCCTGCCAGAACTTTAGTATTTTCTCTTCGATTTCGGGATAATTTATATCTGTATATTGTTTGAACATAATCTTTAATAATCCATATTACTAGGAATATAGGAAACCACCTATTCCATTATACTAATACTCCCCTTTTTCCTCGTACTTTTTAATTAATTCTCTTTCCGTTTGAATAAATTCTTTTAAATCCTTTTCAATTCTTTCTTTTTTCTGGACAATATTTTTTGCATGAATATCGGCGTCATTAATAATTTTTTGGGCATTTATTTTAGCTTCTCTTATTTCAAGCTCGGCTTCTTTTTTTGAATCTTTAATTGCTTCCTGATAGATTTTCAATTTTTCTTGAATCACTACAAATTCTTTCTGCATAGAAAAGACTTCGACAACAGACATACCAAAGAAAGCAGTTGAACCTAAAACAATATTTCTTAAGCTATACAGAATTAAGTTTTCGGTCAATAATTCGTTAGCACCGAAATATTCGCGAAAGAAAGAGATAACGAGTACTCCGATGATGGTGGCGCCAATAATTATAGAAAAGATTACTTTCCCGCCATAATGCCAGCCAAGAGTTTTATTAATAAACCAACCGCATGCAAAACATAAGACCGAAAGAACGAACCAGACGGCAAAATTATTATTACCAAAATTAAACAGGCTTGTATTCAGAAAGTTTGAAGAAAACATCAAGACACCCAAAAGTACAGGAGTTAGATAGTTGAATAAAGACCGTTTTTCATTCATAATTTTTTAACGACTTCTTTCATAATTAAGGTCATTTTAGGTTCTGCTCCCATAGCAGCGGCAATAATTTCTTCAACATTAACAGGTTTCAAAGAATCGGGGAAGCATTCATCGGTAACAATGCTAATTCCAAGAACGTTCATCCCCATGTGATTAGCAACTATATTTTCTGGAACGGTAGACATTCCAACAACGTCAGCCCCGGTTGCTCTTAAAAACCTATATTCTGCTTTAGTTTCGAGATTAGGGCCGGGAACAGCAATATAGACTCCTTTTTGAACTTTTATTTTATTTTCTATTGCAGCATTCTCGGCAATTTTTATTAATTCAAGATTATATGATTCACTCATATCGGGAAAGCGTGGACCAAGCTCATCTTCGTTTTTTCCAATCAACGGATTATCTCCAAGGAGATTAATATGATCAGTCATAATCATTATATCTCCTCTTCTATATTGTGGATTCATTCCCCCGCATGCATTAGAAACGAGCAGAGTTTTAACTCCAAGGAATTTCATTACTCTTACCGGAAAAGTAATCTGCTGCATTGAATATCCCTCATAAAAATGAAATCTTCCCTGCATAGCAACGACTTTTTTTCCATCGATTGTACCAAAGATTAATTTCCCATTATGAGATTCCACAGTTGAAAGGGGAAAATGCGGAAGTTCGCTGTAATCGAATTGATATTCGATTTTTATTTCATTCACAAGGCCACCTAAACCGGTACCTAAAATAATTCCGATAGTGAAATCGCCGGAGACTTTATTTCTGATTACTTCAATTGTTTCTTTTATTTTTGATATTAGCTCACTCATCCTAATTTATCTACAATTTTATTTATATCAATATCCAATTTATTTGGATTTTCTATTTCCTTTGCTGAAACTATTTCTTCACCTGAGTCGGCAACTTTCATATCAAGCAGGCGGGCTTGAGAATTAATTATAGCTTTCAACTTTGCGACAATTAAATTTTTTTCTTCTCTAAGAGCAATAACCGAATCCCTTATTTCATCAGCTTTAATTTTAGCTTTTTCAAAAACCTGTGAGGCTTTGATTTCAGCCTCTTTGATCATTAAACCGGTCTGTTTTTTTGTTGATTCGACGGCTTTAGTAGATGATTCTTGAGCACGCAAAAGAGTATCCTGGAGGCTTCTTTCAATCCGGGCGAACTCAGATAGTCTTATATTAGCATCTTCAAGTTCTCTTTTAATAGATTCATTTTCAGTTTGAAGTTCTTCAAATTCATCTGAAAGTTTTTCAAGGAATGCCTGTACTTCCTCCTGATCAAAACCCCTAAAACTTTTACTAAATTCCTGTTTTTTAATACTCAGCGGTGAGATTTTCATTATTCATTCCTGGATTCTGAATAATTGCGTTCACCAAAAATAGCGGTTCCAATCCTTAACATAGTTGAGCCTTCTTCGATAGCAATATCGTAATCATTTGTCATACCCATAGATAATTCAGTTAAATTAAAGCCTTCAACATTTAATTCTTCTTTTAAATTACACAAATAATTGAAACTTTTCCTAATAAGAGTTTTATCATTAGTAAAAGGAGCTATAGTCATTAGTCCAACGGGCTCAACATTTGGAAGTTCGCTGCAATACCTAACAAGATCTTTTAATTCACTTTCTTCACTTAAGCCGGATTTTGTTTCTTCTTCAGAAGTTTTTACTTCCAAAAGAATTTTTTGAATCTTGTTAATACCCACGGCTCGTTTATTTATTTCAGTAGCCAGAAGTAATGAATCGACAGAGTGAATATATTCGGCAAATTGAACAGCGAACCTGACTTTATTTCGTTGCAATACTCCTATAAAATGCCAGATAATTTTTTCATTTAGAGAGCCAATTTCATTATATTTAGAAATTAGTTCTTGAGCTTTATTTTCTCCAAAATCATAAAGACCTTCGTTAAAAGCGGAAATTATTTCGCCCTTACCAAAATTCTTTGATACCGCGATTAATTTAATTTCAGCAGGGTCTCGTTTCGATTCGACAGCTTTTTCTTTAATTAATTCCCTTATTTTTTTAATATTTTCGGCTATCATAAACAAATTAAGATTGTGAATCTATTGCTTTTCATATCAAAAATCAACGCTAAATCCGGCAACTGTTCAATTGACACATTTGCTTATATAAAATAATTTAACCTATTTAAATAACGATTTATTTTTAGTTTATCAAGGAAAAGGGACAAAATTAATTAAATTGGTGAATGGTTGATGCTCCAAATTGAGAAATGGGGAGAGTAGGAAGTGGAGGTGTAGGAGGGCTGGATGGTGGATTAAAATCCAAATGATGCAATAAGTTTGATGGACGGAATTGTGCGGATTGGAAGTAAGAGGAACAAGATTTAACTTAGAGTTAGCTTGGAGTTAGCTTGGAGTTAGCTTGGAGTTAGCTTGGATGAGAGACAGAGTTAAGATTGTTCAAGTATAATATCATTTCATAGACTGTCAAAATAATGTTGTAAGTTATTTTTAATTTATTACTTATTATACGTAAAATTTATTTTGTCATATTGGGCGAAGTGAAATATCTCCCAAATGGTTCAAATTATAAACCTTGAGATTCTTCACTTCGTTCAGAATGACCGTTGCGCGTAAGATTAGTTATTAAAATTTCGATTCTATCTCAATCATTCTGCCTGAGAATTTTTCTATTGTATAATCTTTAATTGAAGAAATCAAAAAAGGGAGTGGAAAAATGAAATTAGCTAATCGGGTTTGTGGATTGTACAAAAAATAAATTAAATAAGGGATTGTTAGGATAACACCAATGGCGAAGTAAATTTCCTGTATGTCTGAGATCATCCAGCCTGCATAAATAATTAGGATGATGAATAAAACTGAGACGAGCCATGGGATACTATTCAAGAGTAATGGATTAAAAGGTCCATTAAAGAGAAAAAGTACCGGATTCCATAAAAGAAAAGGAATGATGGTAACTAAAAACACGGCTAGTAATACTTCGTAAAACAAGAATCCTTCTTTAAAATTATTTCTGAATAAATAAAGGAAATAGATGATTAAAACGGCTACTACATCTATTGTTACTGAAAAGAATAATCCGAATAGGAGGGCAAAAAAAACAAATGTTTTATCGACTTTAGCAGGATTTAAATATTTGTTTGATAAATAAATTAAAGTAAGTAATACTGCAGCATTCAAGAAAAGTTGAGGAGATTCAAATGGTCCATAAAAAGTTAAGGGACTAACCATTAAAAAAAATAATTTAATTACTTTTTCTCTTGTACTAGTCGAATTGAAGATAATAAGCAGTCCAATACCTCCCCATGCCAAAATAACAACCATGGCAACATTTCCGATAAAATAGAAAGGCGAGGCAATCAAATAAAGAAAGGGGAATGCTGAAAATGTATTTTTGATTTGATATGGAAATGTCCAATTAAAGAAATTATTGAGCCAGTTTTTAAGCGCTAATAATTCAAAGGATTGATAAGGTCCGGAAGTGAACCAGGAATAATAAAGGAGGAGCAAAATAAAAAGCAGAATAGCTCCGACATAATATTTATTATTATTTCCCCACTTTGAGATTATTTTGATTTTATCAAATGAAAGAATTACAAATATGAAGAGTAAGATATATATTAAAATCAGAAGGAAAGTATCATTAAAAAAAAACAAAGAGTATCTATATACAAAGATTAAACTAATGAGTCCGATTAAAAATGATGAGATAATATTGATAAAATGTTTTGAAGTAAACATCTTTTTTTCAAAAAATTAAAAATGAGCTTAATATATCCTTAAATATAAATTTACTTGAACAGAAATGGAAGAATTTTAGTATTTTGTAATTTACTATTTATCATTTATAATATCTGAAAAGGATAATTAAATATGATAAAAATTAATTTCATTTTATTGAATTTTATTTTATTAATAACATCTTCATTAGTAATTGGACAAACAGTTACGCCAATTTTGGAATTCCCCCAACCCGGCTTAGATGATTTTTCTGCCTATTCCGGTTACAAGACAAAGTTTTATAGAGATTCAGAAAAAAATACACTGCAAATCTCCATTGATAAAAATACGGGCAGAGTAATTAATCTATGGGCTGATGCGGCTAATGAAAGTATCTCATTTAGTATAAGGGATACATCAGGAAACCCTGTAGAAATTTCATGGGGCTCTGCAGACGCCGTGAATTCTGTTGAGGGGAAAATGAGATATCTTCAGTACAGTTTGATTTCAAAATCTTCTCATATTGATATAGGATTATTTCTTCTAGGTACGATGAGAATTGAAAGAGACTTTCGATATCAAAACCGATATACTCTTCCTTTGAATTCAGACACGGTTTTTAAACAAAATGAATTGACGGATTTAATAAGCAACATTAAAAGATTACCTGATAAAATACAAAAAGAGCAGATATCTGCTCTAAATGCCAGTGCAATTAATACATTATATTCACGACTAATACCTTCAATAAATTACTTTCAGATTTCTTCTCAGAAAGGTATTCTTATTGAACAGCCGTATTTTGACGGCAAATATCACTTGAGCTTAGAAATTAGTATTAGAGATAAGAATACTGAGATGAAATTAGATAAAAATATGGTTCATATTAAAAATTCAACCGGTAATCCAACAGAACTATATATAAAAATAGGAACGAACTCCCCAGCACTTACACCTCTGACCAGAGATGATATCTTTAATGAAAATTTTCTTAATTATTATGAAAGGAATAAATCAGGATATTTTAGTCTGCTGGCAAGAAATAATAATTTAAATGGAATAGAAAAAGATTCCTTAAATAAGTTTAAAAGAATGGAAAGGCAAATAAAGAGCCTGGAACTATTGAGTTCTAAAGAAAAGTTAATGGCAGGTTTACCCAATTTCGCAACCTATTTTGGACGCGATATGATGATGTCTGCTTTGATGATGGAACCAATATGGAAAGTTTCTATGCTGGAGAATGTGATTTCCAGTGTACTAAAGAAATTGCGTCCTGATGGAAATGTCAGCCATGAAGAAGGATTAGAAGGACAGGCAATTCGTGAAAATGCTGGGATTATACAATTCCTTAATGAATAAATATTTCTCTTTTCAAAAAATAGATGAAAAGGACAGCATTCTTTTAAAAGCTGTTGAGGTTCTAAAAAACTTATCAGAAACCACCGAAAATTACAGGATGATTGACGATGATTTTCAATTGCCTGTTCTGGCAGCCCATTATATTCTGCACAATGAAATATCAAGTTCTCAAAAAATGAGTTTTCTAAAGAGAAAAATAGATAACCAGGCTTCATCTACAGTTTTATCATCATTACTGAGCAATTTGATATATATAACCAATGAAGTATCAGATTATATTAAAAATCCGGATATTCTACATTTAGTAAGCTTTATGAAAGTTGGTTCTAACTGGCAATCTGCCAGCTGGCGTGACAGCCAGGCGGGATATGCGAACGGACGTTTTGCAATGGATGTGAATGTAATTTGGGTACCTAAAGCTTTGGAATCGTTACAAGTTATTTTGAATTTTCTAAAAGAAAATAATTTTCCTTTAGAGAATTTGACCAGACTTAATCCAGCGATAAGGAATTCGATGATAGAAGAGTTTTATAATGATCCGGAGAAATTAAAAAATGGAATAAGTTTATGGCAGAAAGCCGCCAAATATTTTTGGGTAAATCTTCCGGAGAATACAGTAAAAAATAAGATAGAAGAAAAAATGAGCTGGATGCCATCTGAAGATCGTATGTATTGGGAAGGTGTCTTAAAAAATAACCGGGAAGAAGAACATGAAATTAAATTTTTAACTCTTTCATTGGATGGGAAAGGGAAACAAATTGATATTGAAAATACAGATCCAGCAACTTCAATATTTCTCAATAATTTTACCGCTGCAATAATAAGAGGGGCAATTTCAGCTGATTCCGTACTGGATTTAATTAAAGTATTTACACTACACTATCCTGCAGGATTATTCATTGATAGCTTAGGAGTATTAGTCGCGAATGATACTTATGCTTCAAAAGGGATATGGGAAACTTTTAAACATGATAGATATCATTCTCCATATGTTGTATGGGGGAGAGAAATGAATTTAATCTTTCTTGGATTATCAAAAAATATATTAGATTCATATGATAAAGAAGGTAAACTAAAAGATGAAAGTCTTAACGATTACGTTAATAACTTAAAAAAGGTTTTGAAAAAAGTTCATTTTGCAGTTGAAAAATCAGGGTTAAAATATAATGAATTATGGGGCTATAGAATTGCCGGCGGCAGACTCTATCCTCAAAGGTATGAGACAACCTCTGATATACAATTATGGAATATAACTAATCTCTCTGCGGAATATTTGATGAACCAAATAGTCAATCTTAAATAAAACTTTTTTAGTAACATGAAAAAATTTAATAATATAAAAATATTATTTTTCTTTATCTTTTTATCTTTATCCATTTTTGGGCAGGAACAGGAACTAAAGCTCTGGCCCGATTCTATTCCCGGAGCAATAGGAAACAATTTGTATAGGGAAACAGATTTAAGAAACGAAACAGGAATATATAGAATCAGCAAAGTTAAGATCCCAACATTAGCAGTTTATACCCCTTCGCAAGGAAAAGCTAATGGTACTGCAATTTTAATTTGTCCGGGCGGGGGTTATGTTCATTTAGCTTATACAAAGGAAGGTATTGATATTGCTAAATGGCTCAATTCATTAGGAGTTACAGCATTTGTACTGAAGTACCGTCTGCCAAGTGATTCGATTATGAAGGACAAAACAATAGGTCCGTTAATGGATGCTCAAAAAGCAATGAGAATAATTCGCAGCAATGCAGATAAATGGAATATTGATACAAATCGTATAGGGGTTATAGGATTTTCTGCAGGGGGACATTTAGCATCAACGCTTTGTACACATTACAACGATAAAGTTTATGATTCAGACACAATAAGTGCAAAACCGAATTTTTCCATACTTATTTACCCAGTTATTTCTATGGAAGAGAGTATTACCCATATGGGATCGAGGGAAAGTTTACTTGGTAAAAATCCTTCACAAGCAGAGATAGATAAATTTTCAAACGAACTTCAGATAAATAAGGATACGCCTCCGGCATTTTTAGCTGCTGCAGAGGATGACAAAACAGTACCAATTCAAAACAGTATAAATTATTTTAAATCGTTAAGTAAGTTGAAAATTCCTGCTGAAATTCATATTTATCAGAGGGGAGGACATGGGTTTGGACTGGCAAAGAATGGAGGTACGGAATCTTACTGGCCGGAAGAATGTGCCCGCTGGTTAAAATTAAATGGATTCATTAAATAAAATAGGAGAATTAATCACCAAAGATTAAAAAATACTCACAAGAATAATATTTGAAAGATGACATCTTTAATTTTAAAAATATCCGAGCTGTCTGAACTTACATTTTTATAAAATTGAAAATGATCTTTCTTTTTAAAGATGTCATCTTTACACGATTATAATTAATTAGAAACAATCGAAGAAACCTGTCTAGCAAGTTTTTGATTATATTCATTGGCCAAACGTTTATAATTAATCAAATCCACAATCGTTCCGATTACGCAGATACCCCCAGTAAACAGATAAAGCAAACCCATACCAATTTGATCTAATACAAACCGTTGAACGCCAGCCACCCCAAAAAATCCAATAAGTGTAAGAAGCAAAATAGTTTGTGGATCTTTCCTTCTTGAATTATAAATTGAGGCAAATTGTCGAATCTGATCATCACTCATATCTTTAACGAGCATTTGGATATAAGCTATTTCTTCCTGTTCAACATTTGGCAGAAGATTAAGTAATTTGTTCATTTTGACCTCACTAATCTTGTAAGAGTATATATTATTTTTTTACTTGCCTGTTTAGGTAATAACAGAGTAAAAATCCTATTTAATAAAATAATCAATGCAAATAGACCTAGTGGATGGGTATTTAATGATTTCATAATTTGAAAATGCATAATATAGTGGATTGATCTCCCCAATCCACAACCGGGACAGAAATCAATTCCCAAATTCTTAAAGATACAAAAGCTATAATGCGAATCCGTATTAACAAAATATAAATAGATGAGCCCAAGAATCCAGATTAAAGCTTCAATGTTAAGAATTTTTAGTTTCATCTAATCGTAAATTAGTTGAAAATAAATGAGAATTCAAAAAAATTTGATAAACGGTTCTAATTAACCTTCAAATGATGGAAAACCACATAAAACAAGTACGAAAGCATTATCCCTGAATGTTAGTAAGATTCTGAAGTTACACAAAATGAGAATTTATATTAAAAGTAACTTCGGTAAGATTAGAATTAAGGTTGGTTACTTTATATTTTCAATAAAGATATAGAATAATCACTTTGAGCTGCTTAAGAATTCATAGATAGCGGAGAAATCTTTTTCTCCCAAACCATTTTTTGCAGCTAAACCATAGATATCTTTGGCGATATCTGAAAGAGGGAGAGATATTTTATTCTCAAAAGCTGTTTGGGAGACTAAAAAAAGGTCTTTTTGCATATGTTCCAGCGGAAATTCAGTTTCAAAATTTCTATTATTTATTTTTTCTTTCTTACCGGATAAAAACGGTGCAGTTACAGGTCCACCTAATAGAGTATTAAATATAGTATCCTTTGAAAGTCCCAAAGATTCACCGAGCGTTACAGCTTCGGCAAAAGAAGCCATAGCATTTCCAAGCATAAGATTTACAACCATTTTCATAGAAGTACCCATGCCATTTTCCCCAAGATGAATAACTTTCTTTCCCATTGTATCAAATAGAGGTTTAGCTTCATCAAAATCTTTTTTATTACCTCCTACAAAAATTATTAACTCACCTTTCTCAGCAGGGCCAGCGGAACCAGCCACGGGTGCATCTAAAAATCTGATATTATTCTTCTTTGCTTTTTCACTCATTTCTTTCGAGAAAGAAGGATTAACCGTACTTGAATCGATCCATAAAGAATCTTCTTTGAGAGAAGATAAAAAACCAGAGGTGCCTAAAGCAGAATTGCGTACAGCGCCAGGATTTGCAAGCATAGTAAATAATATAGAGCTATTTTTACCAACGTCTGCGGGGGAATCAGCTAATTCTGCACCATCTTTAACTAACGCTTCTGTTTTTTCTTTTGTTCTATTATAGACAATTAAACCATGACCCTGCTTCAATAAGTTATGGGCCATTCTGCTCCCCATTATTCCCAGTCCTATAAATCCTATCTTCATTATGCTCCTTATAACATTAGTTTTATAATCCATTAATAAAATAATTATATAAAATAAAACTTAATGTAACCTGCATTATATTTCTTAAAATGAGAGATGATCTTGTTATTAAACACTTATGAATTCAATAAATATCATATTCTATTAAAAATTCAAAAAAAATCATTTGGCATATAAATATCTTAGTAACTGAAGTTACGCAAGATTTATATGTAGGGTGAATAAAACTCATAATATGGTTCAAAATTTTAGGGTATGAGATTCTTCACTCGACTTCGTTTCGTTCAGAATGACAATGTTTGCGTAACTACAGTTAGTAATATGATTGATAGCTTCTGACTAAAGTAAAAGGGATGAAATGGAGATTTTATCTGCAAATATAATATTTATTTGTTCGAGTGTTTTAATGGGATATTTAATCACATTCGGGTATGTACTAATTAGAGAATATAAATAAGAATAATACAATATATTCAAAAGATTTCCGAATATATTTATTGACAGATGAGGAATTAATTTTATAGGGGAAAAATGCCTTAATTATTTACCAAAATTATCTTCAAATATCTTAATTTTTTCTAAACGTCTATTTAACCTCTCTTCATTCAAATAATTGGCATTAATGAAAGCAGCGATCAGATCTATGGCAAGTTGAATACCAACAACTCTAGCACCCAAGCAAAGTATATTCATTGCATCATGTTCAACACCTTGATGTGCGGAATAAATATCATGACAAACGGAAGCACGAACACCTTTAAATTTATTAGCTGCAACAGCAGCCCCAACACCGCTCCCGCATATTAAGATTCCTTTATCCGCTTTCCTATTAATAATAGCTTTAGAGATTATTTCAGCAAAATCAGGAAAATCATCAAGGGGGTCGTAACTATTATTGCCTAAATCGATTATATCATAACCATTATCTGTAAGCCAAAGGCAAAGTTTATTTTTTAATTCAAATCCCCCATGATCAGAAGCAAGTGCTATTTTCATTTTTATTCTCTTTATTACTTATATTGTGATACTTTTAAAATAATGGATTTCTTGTCAACAATGAAATTTTAAGCGGTCTAATCAAGGTGACATTTATAACAAAATTCACTTTCAATAAATTCAATTATTGCTTCTTTAATTAAAACGAATTAGCTTTCAATACAATTAAATGGAGGCGGCATGTCTTTATTGGAAATTATAATTTTATTACTCATTGCAGGAATTTGCGGGTCGATCGGCCGGGCACTGGTAGGATTTTCAAGAGGAGGCTGCATAATTTCAATTATAGTTGGGTTTATCGGAGCCTTATTAGGATCATGGATTGCACGTCAGGCTTCACTACCGGATTTTTTTATTTTAAATATAGGAGGAACAGATTTTCCCGTGGTTTGGTCTATAATAGGGTCTGCCTTGTTTGTTGGTGTTTTAAATATTCTAACACCAAGAAAAGGTTAGAACAAAAATTTATTTTAATATTAATTTAATACTTATTAATGCAAAAATGGGGACATTTTATAAAGGTTCAAAAAAAGAAGTAAATGCTCTTAATGTTTTTATAAAACTCACAAGAGCAGTCGAATCTCTTAACTCAACTTTGAATACATCTTTAGCTAAAGAAGGTTTAACAGAAAGCCAATTTGGAGTATTGGAAGCTCTATATCATTTGGGTCCGATGAGTCAAAAAAATTTGGGGAGTAAACTCTTAAAAAGCGGAGGAAATATTACATTAGTTATTGATAATCTTGAAAAAAGAGGATTAGTTTTAAGAAGGAGGGGAGTAGTTGATAGAAGATATTTTAATGTTCATCTAACTGAAAAGGGTAAAAAATTGATTGGGATAGTGTTCCCTAAACAACTGAAAATTATAACCGAAGAAATAGAGATCCTTAATGAGGCAGAACAGCATGAGTTACAAAGGATGTGCAGACTGATCGGTCTAAAGCAATGAAATGAGGATAGTATTTAATTTCATTTAACCTTTATAATTTTTTATTTTCTATTTTTAATCTTTCTAAGATTTCGGGTAAGACATTTCCTGCTTTACCGAATAAAGAGAAATTTACCTGAGAGGAAATTTCTGTTTCTTCAATATTTATTTCAATAAGAAATGAGCCTGACTCCTTTGCGGTATAAATCAAAGAAGCAGCCGGAAAAACAATGGCAGATGTTCCGACAATAAAAAAGATATCGGAATTTTTCGAAGCATTTTGAGAAGCATTGAATTGATCCTGCGGCAGATATTCTCCAAACCAAACCACATCAGGACGAATTAGACCTCCACAATCACACTTAGGTATTTTTTCTTCAAACAGAATTTTACCTTCATAAGTCTTTTTGCATTTAATACAATAATTCCTTTCGATGTTGCCATGTAATTCATAAACAGTTTTACACCCTGCACGTTTATGAAGGTTATCAATATTTTGAGTAATTACCACTACTTTGGGAAAAAGCTTTTCCATTTCCGCAATAGCCAGATGACCGGGGTTGGGATTTGATTCTTCAATTATTTTTCTTCTATGCTGATACCATTCCGTAACTAACCCGGGATTTTTAAGAAATGCATTAAAATTAGCTAGCTCTTGAGGATTTAACTTATTCCAGATACCGTCTTTCCCTCTGAAAACAGGTATCCCACTTTCAGCAGAAATACCTGCACCAGTAAAAAAAACGATTCTTTTGGCAGATACTATTTTATTAATTATTATGTCAGGAATTTTCAATTAATGGACCGGGAATAATTTTTTTAATTTGATTCACTCGTTCTTAATCTGAATTAGCAAGTCATTTGCTTCAATTAATACAGAATCATCATTTAATTCTCTTTTAGGAGAATTAATGGTGTTATTTAACATTACTTTTGCTTTACTATTTTCATCTTCACGGATATAGGCTTTAGCCAGATCCAGGTAAAACATTCTATAGTTTGGATATAATTTAATAGCAATATTGTATTCATCAATGGCTTTATCTATATCAGCCCAACCAAGCCCTAGTACAGCCCGGGCAGGAGCCCATTTTTCGCTTACCTTTGCATTGGTTCTTGCTAAAACATAATGAGCCAATGCCTGAGTATAATTACCTCCATTTCCTAATTCAATAGCTTTTTTGCAATCATCCCTAACGGCATTAACCACTGAAGCAACGGAAAAGACTCCTTTGAATAAAGCAATTTTTCCATTGGCTATTCCTCTTCTTAAATAAGTAATTGATTTGTCCGGTGCGAGCATTGCAGCAGTATCTGCCAAATTGTAAGCTTTCTGATATTCTAAAAGCTGCAGATCCCTTTCTTTATCAGTTAAACCGGGCATCTGCTCGGCAGCATATACATCAGTACGGCTTAAGCGCCAATATATTTCCCAATTTTTAGGAAAGAATTTTTTAGCTTTCTGATAAGTTTCCGCAGCTTTGGTTAAATTGAATTCAGAATCCAGGTAATTATCGCCCTGTTTCAGCAATTCCTCTAGTGTTTGGGAAAATACAAAAGGTGTTAAAAAGAGACCAATAAAGAAGGTATATAATGTAAAAGATTTGAATAAGTATGTCATGTTGCCCCCATTAAATTAATCGAAGAGAGTTTTATTAATTTCGTCCTCTATTTCAGTATCAGAAGTAATACCATGGTTAAATAAATCGGTAGAAGCAAGGGAGATAAATTTAGTCCATTTATTTTCATTGAAAATTCCGGCTTTAACAGCTCTTTTGTACGCATTAACTTTTGCGCTTAGCTCATCCGCCTGATATAATGCAATCGCTTCAACAGTTTTAGGAACAACCGGCGATGCATATTCAAGCTTTCCCTGATGACTTAGTATTATATGAAGCAGACATTCTTTTAAAATCTTCCGGAAATTCGGGGATTTTTTTGGATTCTTCATTTATCTTCATTGCAGAAATTACAATGTGGCCTAAAAGCTTTCCTTTATCTGTATATTCAAAAGCAGAATCAAAGCTTAACTCTTCTATCTTTCCAAAATCATGCATCATCGCACCTGAGATTAGAAGATCACGGTTAAGTTCCGGATGAATATCGCACATTAAATCACATATTTTAATTATTTCCAAAGTGTGTTCAATTAAACCATGAATATATGAATGGTGCCAGGATTTTCCAGCGGGTGCAGTTGAAAATTTTTTGAAATTATTTTCATCAAAAACTAATTTCATTAAAGATTTCAATTTATTATTTGAAATTGCCTCGATCCTGCTGAAGAATTCATTTTTCATTTCAGCAATATTTCGGTTTGACTTTTCAACAAAATCAGAAGAATTGACCCTATCTGAAGGTTCGATATTCCGAATGGTACTAATTCTTATTTGAGGTGCACCCTGAAATTCTTCAATAAATCCGGTAACAAAAACAATACTTCCATTTCTTGCTTTTTCATAAAAGGAATTAAAGTTTTCCCACACATTACACGAAATGGTTAGAGAACTATCGGACAGTTCCAATGAAAGATAAGGTTTATTTGCTCTGGTGTTCCTAATTTCACTCCTTTTTACAAGAAGAAAATGTTTAACTATATCTCCTTTTTTTAAGGTAATTAATTTTGTTTGATTAATCATTGAACGTATTTATTAAAAAATTGAACAGACTATTTACAAAATAAAACTTACTTAACAACTTCAAAAACGCTTTCTTTCGGAAGGTATGTAATAACAGACCTATTTAAAAGATCAATTGAAACCGCAATAGTTTTACCACCGGTACTATCGCTTATAACACCAATAACATCCTGAAAAGGTCCTTCTTTTATTCTAACTTTAGTTCCGGGACTCAAACCTTCTGTTATATAAAAGTCACCCTCATTTTTAAGCATATTTTTTAAATTGGCAATTTGCCAATCAGGTATTATGGCGGGTCTACCCCGCTCGGTTAAACATCTTACAACAGCATTTTGCTCAAGAGAAGAAATTCTCTCTTTTTCATCGGCATAGATAAAAATATAGCCTCTAATTAAAGGCTCGGTAATTTTCTTTTTTCTATCGCTCCATTGTTTATATTTAGTTACCGTAGGTAAATAATATTCAATGCTAAGAGCTTCAATTTGAGCGGCAGCTTTAAATTCACTTCTTGATTTTGTATAAAGAGCAAACCATGCTTTAGATATATCATTATTATTTTTCTTAATCATTTCTTAATAATAGTTTTTCTACCGACGGAATAATAAGTAAAGTTTTGTTCCTCCATTTTTTCAAGGTCATATAGATTTCTTCCGTCAAAAATAAGAGGAGATTTAAGTGCTAATTTAATTTTATTGAAATCAGGATTTCTGAATTCATTCCATTCAGTCATAATTATTAAAGCATCTGCATTTTCAAGAGGTTCGTACGGGTTTTCACAGTATTTAATACAATCACCCAGAGCAATTTTGGTTGTTTCCATGGCTTCAGGGTCATAGGCGCATACTGTAGCATTTTTATCTAATAATTTTTTTATTAATGTTAATGCAGGTGCTTCCCGTACATCATCAGTATTAGGTTTAAAAGCAAGGCCCCAAACTGCAAAGTGAATCTCTGAGAGATCATTAAAATGATTTTTTATTTTATTAAAAAACAATTCAACCTGTTTTTTATTTACATTATATACTGATTTTAAGATACTGAAATCATATTTATTTTCATTGGCAGTGTTTATTAAAGCGATCACATCTTTAGGAAAGCAAGAGCCGCCATATCCAACTCCTGGAAATAAAAATCTTTTTCCAATTCTAGAGTCTGAACCAATACCTTTTCTTACCTTATCAACTTCGGCTCCTGTTAATTCACATAAATTTGCAATTTCATTCATAAAAGAAATTTTAGTCGCTAAAAAAGAATTGGCAGCATATTTAGTCATTTCGGCAGATTTTTCATCCATAAAATAAATCGGGTTGCCGGATCTTATAAAAGGTTCATATAATTCTTCTAAAACCTTCCTAGTTCTTTCGCTACTTGTTCCAATAACTACCCTTTCAGGTTTCATAAAATCTTCAACAGCCATACCTTCTCTTAAAAATTCAGGATTGCTGGCGACATCAAATTGGAAATTTTCAGCATGGTTTTTAATCGCGCGCCTGACTTTTTCACTAGTACCAACAGGCACAGTACTTTTATCAACAATTACTTTATAACCAATTTCAGGCTCTTCATTAAATATTTTTCCAAGATCGTCAGCGACTCCTAAAATATATTTCAGATCCGCACTGCCGTCTTCATCCTGCGGTGTTGGTAGACATAATAAAATAATATCTGATTTTTTGACTGATTCTTTAAGATCAGTAGTAAATTTTAATCTCCCTGCTTTTATATTTCTTTCAAATATCAAATCAAGTCCAGGTTCAAAAATAGGAAGGGTTCCTTTTTTCATCTTTTCAATTTTATTCTTATCAATATCGACACAAACTATATTATTACCTGTTTCAGCAAAACAAGTACCCGTTACTAATCCCACATAACCAGTTCCAACAACTGCGATATTCAATTAGACCTCCTGGTTTATACTAAAAAAATTTTCTTAATTAATAAATTTATAAAATATTTCTATCAATGTATATTTACAAAGTAAGTGCTAAATGAGTTATATAATAAAGACTTTGGCAACATCGGTAAGCAATGAAGGCTGGTTAAATAATGCAGTAATAAATATTCTCCCAAGTGTTCTTTTATCTTTCGGAACCTTATTAAATGATTCAGCTATCTTATTGAACTTCTCGTCGGTAAAATTATAAATACCATTTTTCAATCGATTATATATTTCATGTTTTTTACCTACCATTTCATACCATTCTTTATCGTAATTAAAAATATGGTCGAAATTATTCATTTTAACTGCCTCACCTGCAATTCTTCCAGCAATACTACCCCCAATCATCCCCGATGAAATTCCGCCGCCGCTTAATGGGTTAACCTGCCTGGCCGCATCGCCCGCAAGCATTATTCCTGGTGAAGTGATTTTTTTTAAAGTTACAGTGGATGGTACACCGCCGGCAATTGATGTGAGAATAGGGGAATTAGGATAATTTTTCTGCATAAAGTCATTTAAAAAAGAAAGCGCAGATCTTTTTTTTCCAACCATTCCGCTTATCCCCAATCCAATGTTTGCAATGTTTTTACCTTTGGGGAAAACCCAAAAGTAACCTCCCGGAGCATAGTTTTCTCCAAAATAAAAATATAGAGTATTGGGATCTACAGAAATATTTGAAGCAGTAATTTGCGTACAGCATTCCATATCTCTAAAATCAATATAGGTTTTTATTCCCGCCCATCTCCCGACTCTTGATTCAACACCATCCGCCCCAATTACTATTTTCGCCTTTAATTCTTTTTGTTCTCCCTGAAATTCGTATTTTACCCCTGATACTTTATCATTTTCAATAATTAATCCATTAACATAAGCACGTGTTAATATTTCGGCACCTGCATTTGCAGCGGTTTTTGCTAGTTCATAATCAAAGATTCTTCTTTCAAGAACATAGCCGGATTCGCCGAATTCAATTATGGCTTCATTTCCGTTTGGTGCATTTAGCGAAAATCTGCTAATGTGAGCAGTGATCCATTTTTCATCAGGAGAAATAAATTGTTCAACACCTTTTTTACTAATTGCTTCACCACACCTTACAGGATATCCTACATCTCTGTCTTTTTCTAGCATTAAAACGGAGACACCTTGTTCAGCGGCAAATCTTGCAGCAACAGAACCTGCCGGACCTGCGCCAACTACTATTATATCATATTCTTTTCTCATGCTGTGATAGTCATATTATTTTAACAATACCCCTTCTTTATTAAATTTAATAACCTCAATAGGGCAGCTCCACACACATTTTGCACAGTTTGTGCATCGATGGTCTATTATAAATATTTCAGCCTCTTTTAGTTCGATTGCATCTTCCGGACAAACTCCAACGCAGCATCCGCAAAAGTCACATTTATTTGGAAGTATATCTATTAATAACTTACCTGTTTTTGACTGCCGATACTGCATAATAAATTAAAATAAATTGAAAAATGATAATGTAAAATTTACTTCAAAAAATAAAATTACAAATTATTAAATTAAAAGTATTATTTTTTAACCCAAATAAAATAAAAGTATGTTACGCAAATTATTTTTTTGTCATATTGAGGAAGGCGAATATCCCAAAATAGTGCAAATTATAAACCTTGAGATTCTTCACTTCGTTCAGAATGACAGCTATACGTAATATGAGTTTACTAATTGAACTGATGTAAACAAATATTTAATATTTAAATCCAGATAAAAAAACCACTACTTCCAGGAAGAATTTTACTTTGAATAATATTCCCGAGCACAAACTTGAGCAAGGTTTAGGATTAAAAGAAGCCGCTGCTCTTAATATGATAGATATGGTAGGCATAGGTCCATTTATTGTTCTTCCGATAGTTATTAAAGAAATGAATGGACCACAATGCATGCTTGCCTGGATATTAGGAGCAATACTTTCTTTTATGGATGGTGCAGTCTGGTCTGAACTTGGTGCAGCAATGCCGGCTGCAGGAGGAAGTTATGTTTTCTTGAAAGAAATTTACGGACCAAAAAGCTGGGGAAAGTTATTCTCTTTTCTTTTTATTTGGCAGACCATTTTTCAAGCTCCTTTAGTTATCGCTTCCGGATCAATAGGATTTGCCCAATATTTCACTTTTCTAATGCCACTTTCATCGACCGGGCAAAAAATTATATCAGGACTTCTAGTGATAACAATTGTTCTTCTTCTATATCGAAGAATTACAACAATTGGTAAAATTTCTTTATTCCTCTGGATTGGAGTAATTGCAACCATTGTCTGGTTAATATTGGGAGGTGTAACTCATTTTAATCCTAAACTCGCATTTGATTTTCCGAATAATGCTTTTGATTTATCTTTTATTTTTTTTGTGGGCCTTGGAAGTGCATCTGTACAGACCATTTATACATACCTTGGTTATTACAATATTTGTAATCTTGGATCGGAACTGAAGGACCCTGGAAGAAATATCCCCAAAAGTATTTTCATATCGATAGGAGGAATTGCTTTACTTTATCTGGCCATGCAGTTAAGTGTGCTGGGGGTAATACCCTGGCATGAAGCCATGAATTCTCAATTTATTGTAAGCACATTTGTTCAAAAAATTTATGGTTCAAAAGCAGCGATAGTTGTTACGATATTAATTCTTTGGATAGCTTTTTCATCTTTGTTTTCTGCTACTCTTGGTTATTCGAGAATACCATATGCTGCTGCGATAGATAACTCTTTCTTCAAAATATTTGCACATACACATCCTAAAAAGCATTTCCCTGATGCTTCTTTAATTATTCTAGGTATAATTGCTTTTATATTTAGCATGTTATTTAAGCTTAGAGAAGTAATCAGTGCCGTATTAGCAATGAGAATTTTAATTCAGTTTATCGGACAGGCTGGGGGTATTCTGATTTTGAAAAAAAGAAAACCTGCTTCATTTTTTCCATTTAAAATGTGGTTATATCCATTACCGGCATTAATAGCAATAATTATGTGGTTAGGATTATTTTTTTCTACAGGGATATACTTTGCGATCGGAGGTGCTGCTGTAATGATAATTGGAGCTGTTTTATTCCTTGTAAGATCCAAAGTAAAAAAAGAATGGCCTTTTGAAATTAAAAACAATGTAAAATGTTTAATACCTTAATAATTTTAGATATTTTAAGGAAGTACTAAGACACTATTCTACAAAACATTAAATTCCAAAATATTGTCACGTTTCAAAATATATATTGAGTATGAGGGTACCCGTTACAGTGGGTGGCAGAAGCAGGAAAATGCAAAAACCATTCAAGGAATTCTGTTAAATGTTGGAAGAGAAATTTTCAAAGATTCAAATATAGATTTGCAGGGATCGGGAAGGACAGACAGCGGAGTCCATGCACTTTGCCAGGTTGCACACCTTGATGTAAAAACCATGCTTGCACCTGAAATAATTAAGATTAAGTTCAATGATAAATTGCCGCCGGATATTAATATTCTTAAAGTTGAAAAGGCTCATAAAAATTTCCATGCCCGCCATAGCGCAGTTTCCAGAAGTTATATTTATGAAATATCTAAAAGGAGAGCAGCTTTTGGTAAAAATTTCATCTGGTGGATAAAAGATGATTTGAATTTTGAGAATATGAATCTATCTTCGCAAGAGTTTATTGGAATGCATGATTTTATATCTTTTTCAGATATAGATAATGAAGAAAAATCAACGAAAGTTTTAATCGATGATGTCCAATTGAAAGAGGAGCACAATTTTATTCTAATAAGAATAGTAGGATCCCATTTTTTATGGAAGATGGTTAGGAGAATGGTAGGAGTTATAGTTGAAATAGGTAGAGGAAAGAAATCAAAATCTGATTTATTGAGATATTTGAACAATAAAAACAATGAACCTGCAAAATATACAGCACCTCCATCAGGTCTATTTTTAGAAAATGTGTTTTATAAAGGAGATAGAATTAGTAAAGATTTCGAACCACCAATTAAAATTTTCGACCCTTTACTATCAAATAAATTTGATAAAAAGACTTAAATTTAGATTGTTAAAATCAAAATGTATTCATAATCTATTTTCCAGTCCACAAATTGCAAGTAATATTATTCATTAAAAATGAATTCTAAGATACTATTTAAACTAATTTTATTTTTATTGTTTGTTAATATATTTGCTTTCCCTCAGTCCAAGAAAGAGAAATATCCTATAAAAATCGGTTCAAAGAAATTTACCGAGAGTGTAATTTTGAGTGAGATTGCCACTCAATTGGCGCGTCTAAGAAATTCAAATGTAAAGCATCTGAGAGAGCTTGGCGGAACAAGAATTTTATGGAATGCTTTGATCAAGGGTGATATTAATATTTATCCGGAATATACAGGAACTATAAAGGAAGAAATATTTGCGGGAAAAAATATAACAGATGAAGAAAGTTTAGAAAAAGAATTAGATAAAATGCAGATAAGCATAAGTAAACCACTTGGTTTTAATGATACCTATGCCATAGGAATGAAAAGAAGCTTAGCAGATAAATTAAATATTAAGACAATTTCAGATCTGAAGTTGCACCCGGATCTACGATTCGGGTTCAGTAATGAGTTTATGGATCGAAAGGATGGGTGGCCAGGTTTGAGAAATAAATATAGTCTACCTCAAAAAAATATAAAAGGACTTGACCATGATCTCGCATATCGTGGCCTGGATAATGGATCCATTGATGTAATAGATTTTTATTCAACCGATGCCGATATTGAATATTACCAACTTAAAGTACTGACTGATGATTTACATTTTTTCCCGGAATATAATGCTGTGCTGGTTTACCGCTCAGAACTCGAATCAAAATCACCAAGAACATTAAATTCAATCCTACGTCTTGAAGGAAATATTCCTGAATCAACAATGATTAAGATGAATGCGGAAGTTAAGGTTCAAAAAGTGCCTGAAACAATTGCAGCATCAGAATATATAAAAAAGACCTTTTTTATTGCAACGAACTATGAAGTTGATACTTTTATCGAACGTATATGGCAAAATACCAAAGAGCATCTTTTCCTGGTTCTAGTATCATTATCAGGTGCAATAATTATGGCAATCCCACTTGGGATAATAGCATATAAAAATCAAAAAATTGCAAATATTGTACTTGGAATTACGGGAATAATTCAAACCATACCCTCACTTGCTCTTTTAGTTTTTATGATACCGCTGCTTGGAATTGGTTCCTGGCCTGCAATAGTAGCATTATTCCTTTATAGTTTGCTTCCTATTGTAAGGAATACTTATTCGGGATTAGTTGACATCCCCATACAAATTAAAGAATCAGCTGAAGCTCTGGGAATATCTTCATTCGCACGTCTGCATTTAATTGAGCTGCCATTAGCATCAAGATCGATTTTGGCAGGGATTAAAACCTCAGCGGTAATTAATGTGGGAACGGCTACTTTGGGAGCACTAATTGGAGCAGGCGGTTACGGACAACCAATTTTAACAGGTATCAGATTAGATAATGTTTCGTTGATTCTTGAAGGTGCGGTACCGGCAGCAGTTTTAGCACTTTTAGTTCAGGCTTTATTTGATTTATTTGAAATATTACTAGTTCCAAAAGGTTTACGAATAAAATCATCAAATTAGTTTACATTTCTTTAAAATCCAGTAGAATAACTTTTCGGCTCCCTTGCTCTAATATAGATAATACAATCTTCTTCGCGTTTTCTTTTGCCAAATCCAAAATTCCCATGCGAATTGCTTCTGCTTTTATATTATTTATGGCATCTGGAAAATATTTATCAAACATGTCCCGATTGAGAACATGCGGATTGAAATTTTTATCATAAATCTTTGACTGTTCGTAATTTATTTTGGCATTACAAAGAACAGGCGCAGGTAAAAACAAATGTATAGTATCTTCAATCTCTTTTATATCTCCTTTTGCGATTTCTTTTAAATTAATGCAAGCATTTACTTCACCGTTAATTATTGCAAATAACATATCTCCAGGTGCAGATTTATCATAGATTAAAGTATCTTTTCCAACACTATCTTTAAAAACATAGTTCAAACTAAATTTATCTAGTTGAAGATTACCAAGAGCTTCTAAATTTGATAAAACAGAATTATTTATTGTATTAATCTTTGAGATATTTATAACTCCAGAGGATATTCCAACCACAAATAGCGCAGCAATTAAAGTAAAAAGGAGTAAAATTTTTAGAATTAGTTTAAACATATAATGAAAAGCAAATATTTCTTTTTATAAGTATAAATTGCCGTTTATACAAAATTCTTTTTATTTAAGGGAATGTTGATATATTTTAACGTTC
Source organism: uncultured Ignavibacteriales bacterium (assembly GCA_963848195.1). Classification (GTDB taxonomy): domain Bacteria; phylum Bacteroidota; class Ignavibacteria; order Ignavibacteriales; family Ignavibacteriaceae; genus CAVQBP01. The sequence continues at coordinate 67,670 of CAWKCY010000016.1, forward strand.
CCAAGTTTCGATGACTTAAAATAAAAAAAATTTAATTATACAAAAGTTACATAAAGTAATTCAATAAGGGAAAATTATGAAAAAATCAATTTTATTAGTTTTTCTACTAGTTATTATTTCATTTAGTTGTTTTGCACAATCCGCCGGTTTAAATTTCACTTTAGGTTTTCCAATGGGCGAATTTAAAAATAACGTATCCCGAACCGGGTTTGGGGTAAGCGGTGAATTTCTTCTTTTAACACCAACTGTTCAAAATCCATTTTCAATCGGATTAAATTTAGGATTCATTAACTACGGCAGTGAATCAAGAAGAGAGCCCTTCAGTTCTACTATTCCTGATGTTACTGTTGATGTTGACAGATCAAATAATATTGTAAATTTTCATATACTTTTTCAACTAGCATTTCCTACCGGAGTAATCAGACCTTATGCAGAGGGTTTATTTGGCGGCTCTTATATTTTTACGGAGACATCTATTAAAAGTAAAGGGGTTGATGAAGTAGCCAGTTCCACGAATTTTGATGATTTTGCGTGGAGTTATGGTGCGGGAGGAGGTTTTTTAATTCAGGTTTTCTCTTCTGATGATCCGGAAGAAAAAGTTAGTTCAGTCTTCATAGATTTAAAAGCACGATATTTATACGGATCAGAGGCAGAATATTTAAAGGAGGGTTCGGTATTAATAGAAAACGGCAAAGTAATTTATAACACTTCCAAGTCGAAAACAGATTTATTAACTGCAAATATAGGTGCTGTCGTTTATTTTAATTCTTTATTTGACAATTAAAACTTCAAGATGAGGTTGTCCAAAAAGTACTTTTTCTGTCATTCTGAAGGAGTCTTCGACTGAAGAATCTCAATTTTTTAATCGAATTTTGAGATTCTTCGCTAGCGCTCAGAATGACAACACCACTTTTTGGACAGCCCCATCTCTTTTTTAATGATCAATAAAAAACATCTAATCCATTTTTAATAAAAAACTTTATTAATTTTATAGTAATTTATTATCTTATCTTCATTGTTATTAAATATATTAAAAAATGTTTTCCAAAGACAATATTTTTTCTTATTTCTGGCGTACAATTGTTACTTTTTGTACAGTTTTATCCACAATTTATATTCCTCTTCGGATAATAATTAATTTGAACGGTGAAGGATTAATTTATCTAGATTGGATAATAACTATTATCTTCATTCTGGATTTATTCTACAATTTTTTGGTTGGATTAAACTTAAGTAAGAGCCCCTCTTTTTTTGAAAAGGAAGAGATATCCGGTTATTCAAAGGCCTGGATTTTTATTGATTTTATTTCAGCATTCCCATTCCATTTAATATTCGGTATGCCATTACTCCAGTTTTTTAGAATAGTAAAATTAGCACGGGTAGCTCAATACATGCATGAATTAAGAAGACATGTGTTAAGATTCAGCGATTACCTTAACCTTGGATTTTTCATCTTTTGGCTTTTGATCCTGATTCATTGGCTTTCATGTGGATGGGTTGTTTTATACAGTTTTTCTGCTGACACCGATAACACGACTAGATATATTAATTCACTCTACTGGTGTATTCAAACATTTACAACAGTCGGTTATGGTGATATAACCCCCAAGGACAATCCACAACATATATATTCAATATTAGTAATGTTATTTGGAGTTGGTGTTTATGGTTATCTTATTGGTAATGTTGCAAATATCCTTTCAAAGAGGGATCCGGCAAAAGAGCAGTATTTCAAAAATATTGAAAGTTTAAAAGCCTTTTCAAATTTTAGAAATATACCATTAAGCCTCCAAAAAAAGATACGAGACTATTATGTATATATCTGGAAAAAAAGACTTGGTTATGATGAATCAGCATTTTTATCTAAGCTGCCGGCAGGTTTGCAGAACGAGGTATCATTATTTCTAAAAAGAGAAATCCTGGAAAAAATCCCACTATTTAAAGGAATTGATGATAGATTCCTTAGGGAAATGTCTCTTCACTTAAAACCACTGATTTTTACTCCGAGTGAATATGTTTTTAAGGAAGGGGATAAAGGAAATGAAATGTATTTCATTATAAGAGGAAATCTTGAAGTAATCTCCAGAGATGAAAACAAAGTTAAAAATAGATTAAGGGATGGAGATTTTTTTGGAGAAATCGCTCTATTTAAAAATATTAATAGAACCGCCAGTGTCCGAGCAATTACATATAGTGATCTCTATACACTTGATAAGGATGTATTTGATTATTGCTTAAAAATGTTTCCCGGAATAACCGATCAGATAAAAGAAACAGCAGAAAAAAGATTTAATGAAGTAAATAAATTTATTCCCTAACCTCATATAAGATATTTTATTACTACAAAACCCCCTATTAATAAGATAGTAAAAGTAATAGCAAGTATATTAAAATACTTATCAATAAATAATTTGATACTGGGACCAAACTTCCAGATAAGTAACGAAACCAGGAAAAAACGAGCTCCTCTGCTTACTATGGAAGCTAAAACAAACATTGGGAAATTAATTTTGAATGCCCCGGCTGAAATAGTAAAGACTTTATAAGGTAAAGGTGTAAAGCCCGCCGTAAATATTATCCAGAAATTCCATTTATCATAAAGATGCTGAACTCTATAAAAGAGTTCATGAGTAAATCCTGGAATATTAGAGAAGAAAAACCCGGCTAAAGAGGTAAAATCTCCGGAAGGGGTCCACCAAGCAAAATGACCAATGGCATATCCTAACAGAGCACCTAAAGTTGAAGCAATCGTACATGTCGAAGCGTATTTAAAAGCTTTTGTTGTAGCACCTAAAACTAGAGCAATTAAAAGAGCATCAGGAGGAATGGGGAAAAAAGAGGATTCTGCAAAAGCAAGTATAAATAAAGCTATACCACCGTAAGGAGTTTCTGCCCAGCTAAGAACCCAATCATAAAGTTTTCTTAATAGTTTCAACCACTACCTCAGAATATGAACAGCAAACATATAAAAAAAATTCTTTTTAGAAAAAATATAGACTAGATATCAATTTTTATGCCCTATATTCCTTGTATTAATTTGATTAAGGTCAAGGTAGGTTTAGAAAATATTTTTAATAATATGTTAATTATACATATTGTTTATTGTTAAAAGAAATAATAATTATTATTTTCACTCACTTAATTATTGAAAAATGTTTTTTAATTTACCAATCTCTTTTTACATAAGGAGGCTCGTATGAAAAAAATGCTTTTTTCTTTTTTATTATTTTTAAGTATTACTTACACACCTTATGCACAAACTTCCCTTAAATGGATTGTAGGAGGAAGATTCGGATTATCTGTAGCGAGCAGCGGAGGAGGTGCGGGATTACAAATTGGACCAATGGGGGAGTTATTATTTAATAAAAATATGGGAGTTGGTACCGAGTTAAATATTAACACACAAACAGGGACTCCAATAGAATGGGCAGATTATTTCAAATATTATTTTGACATCCCAAGCAATCCCGATATTAAACCATATGCAGATGCCGGTTTTAGTTTATGGTTCATCTCAGGAGCTGGAACCAATTTCGGTATAAGATTTGGGGGAGGTGTAAACTTTAAAGTTGCTCCAAATCTTTACATTCCAGCAGATATACAAATGGGTCCTGTATTTTATAGCTCATCTTCAACTTATAATGGATTCTATTACACAAACACTGCAAGCACAACAATTTTTTATTTTGCTATTACTACCGGAATTAGATATGAAATACCATAATATCAATAATTAAAATAATTCTTCTGTCGATGTCAGATAAGTTATTTTAGATAAATATTGTATTTATCCGGTAAATCTAAAATAAAACCACACAAAATAAAGGAAAGATATATGAAAAAAGTTATAACTGCAGTACTATTTGCACTACTTATGTTGGCAAATTCAAGTTTTGGTCAAAACAATGCTGGTTTACAATTGGGATTAAATTTTCCTATGGGTGACTTTAGTAATATTTCGGGTACAGGTTTTGGTTTTGCAGGTACATATGAATATATGGTTATGCCTCAATTAGGATTAACAGGTTCAATTGGATATTATCACTTTGGAAGTAAAAGTGTAGCTGAAGGTTTCGGACTTAGTGTTGAAACAAGTACAAGCGTTGTTCCTATTGTTGTAGGAGGAAGGTACTATTTTATGAAAGGCGAAATTATGCCTTACGGAGGAGCTGAACTTGGTTTATATATACTTTCTGCTTCCGCTGATATTTCAGGTAATTTTACAGGATTTCTTAAAATTTCCTCAGGAAATACAGTTGAAAGGACAAATGCAACGAATTCTTCGAGTAATTCTACTACAAATTTTGGATTTGCTCCTTTTGTAGGAGTAAGATACTCCATAGCCCCCAATATTTCTCTCGATGGAAATCTAAAATTTACAATAGTTACTACAAGTGGTTCAACAACAACTTACTTTGGAATTAATGCCGGTGCTTTTTACGCATTTTAAGTTTTAAATATAATTCCGAATTATCCAGCCCTTTCTATTTGAAAGGGCTTCTTATTTTAAATGATAAAACTTTTACATTAACATGTACTCCTTCATATCTTTAGTTTTACGTCTTCTTTATATATTTTAACAACTTCATTTTATACTTAGAACAAACAAACCAATTTACTGCAATGATTAAAATATTCTTTATAATATTGGTTATTTATTTTTTTTCGGGAGTAATATATTCACAAAGCAAATTTGATATCGGCGGCAGAATAGGACTTTCGGTAGCAGGGGGAGCAGAAACATCACCCGGGTTTCAGATTGGATTTGTGGGTGAGTATAATTTTGACTCCTTAAATAATAAAATGGCTGTAGGAACAGAATTTAATTTAAACACACAACCTGGTACGCCGGTTGAGTGGGCTAATTATTTCAAATATTATATATCATTAAGCAGAACGGATATAAAACCTTATATTGATGGGGGCTTAAGCTTGTGGTTTTTTTCCGATGGTCCATTTGCCGCAATTAGATTTGGAGGGGGAATAAATTTTTTAATAGCTCCAAATTTGTATATTCCGGCAGATATACAAGTCGGTCCAATTTTTACAACTGGTAATTCGGTATTTTATTTTGCGATTACAAGCGGAATCCGGTATTATCTCCCTTAATAAGTTCATTCATGCAATGTATGTTATTGATTGAAAAAGCGGAGTAATATTTTTTGTTTTTATTTATCATAAATTATAGAGAAGAAAATGAGATTTGAACGATCTGCAGGGATCTTACTTCATCCAACATCACTTCCAGGAAGATTCGGAATAGGAGATTTAGGGGCTGAGGCTTATAATTTTACAAATTTTTTAGAGTCGTCCGGGCAAAAACTATGGCAGGTTTTTCCAATAGGTCCAACCGGATTTGGAGATTCTCCATATCAGTGTTTTTCTGCCTTTGCCGGGAATCCTTTATTGATTAGTCCTGAAAAATTAAAAGATGAAGGACTGTTATTGGAAAGCGATATAGAACATGTCCCAAATTTTAATCCTTCATTTATTGATTTTGGCGGAATAATATATTACAAACATGAATTATTTAATACTGCATTTAACAATTATAAAAAAAGACGACATCCTTCAAAAAATCTATTGGAAGAATTTTGTGATAAGAATAAAGATTGGCTGGAAGACTATTCGTACTTTATGGCTGCAAAAGATTTTCATGAAGGATCTCTCTGGACTGAATGGGATAAAGAATTGGTTTTAAGAAAAGAAAATGATTTAAAAAAATGGAAAGAAAAATTATCGAACGGTATTAATTATCATAAATTTATTCAATTTCATTTTTTTAAGCAGTGGCTTGAACTGAAGGAATACGTAAACAGCAAAGGGATAAAAATTATAGGCGATATTCCGATTTTTGTAGCTTATGACAGTGCGGATGTCTGGGCTGATAAGAATTTATTTTCGGTTGATGAAGAAGGCAATCTTTTAACTGTTGCTGGAGTCCCGCCCGATTATTTTAGCGCTACAGGTCAATTATGGGGAAATCCTCTTTTTAAATGGAAGGAAATGGAAAAAGATAATTTTTTTTGGTGGAGGAAAAGATTATCCAATCAACTCCGTTTAGTGGATATAGTTAGAGTTGATCATTTTAGAGGTTTTGATAAATACTGGGAAATTCCTGGTGGTTCCCTTACTGCAGAAAAAGGTAAATGGGTAAAAGCTCCGGGTGAGAAATTTTTTAATATTCTCAAAGAACATTTAGGTGAACTCCCAATTATTGCTGAAGATCTAGGTGTAATTACAAAGGCAGTCAGAAATTTAAGAGATAAGTTTGATTTTCCCGGTATGAAAATTCTTCAATTTGCATTTGGAACGGGAATGGAGAGAAAATTTCTCCCTCATAATTATATTCCTAATTGTGTTGTATATACAGGTTCCCATGATAATGATACAACAAAGGGATTTTTTAATAAAGAAAAAAATAAAGATAACGACATCTTTGAGCATGCGCAAAAATACCTTAATTATTATGGTGATGATTTAACTTTTGAATTAATTAGACTAGCTTATTCTTCAGTTGCTGATCTGGCAGTTATTCCAATGCAGGATGTTTTAAATTTAGGGGGTGGAGCTAGAATGAATTTTCCTGGTAAATTAGGAGGAAATTGGACCTGGCGGTTTAGTTGGGATCAAGTTCCTTATGATATTGCTGAAAAATATAGACAGCTTGCGGAATTATATGAAAGACCCCCAAAACCTGAACCGGAAGTAAATGAAGAAGATACTTTATAAAAAATAGAGACATTAGAAATGATAAAAATTTTGAAAAAAATATTAAGCAGTTCTCAAAGGAAGAATGAGAATGATAATAATTCTACTATTAGCAATAGTGAGCAAAAATTACAAATTGCTGCATGTACCTTATTAGTCGAAATGGGAAAAGCCGACAGCAATTTTACCGTTGAAGAAAGAGAAAAAATTATTTCTATTATGAAGGAAATTTTTAATATTGAAGAAGATTACATAAATGAATTAATTGAATTATCTGAGAAAAAGATAAATGAAAGCGACAGTATATATGAATATACAACCATAATAAATGAAAATTTTACAAATAGTGAAAAATATGAACTGATTAAAAATTTATGGAGATTGATTTATACAGATAATGAGCTAAATAAATATGAAGAGCATTTAGTAAAAAAGATTGGTATACTATTAAATATTGAGTATACAAATATTATTTCTGCTAAACTACTAGTAAAAGATGAACTAAAGAAATGAAAATAAATATTTGAGATGCTTTTAACCCTATTATAATAGTCAACTATTATTTTTTGAGTATATTAATCATTAAAATTGCAATAGAAGTCAGAGCTGAAACAATAGAAAGTATGATACTAAAATAGTCTCTAAAGAAGAATCTCGGTTCTCCGGGAATAAGTACTATATCCCCTGCATGTAATGATGGAATTTTTATTTGTTTTGTCAAATCTTCATTCCATAATAAATCATTGTAATCGAATTTAATCATTTTTTGAATAGAATCAGGACCAATACGAAATATTCTAAGATCATCTAATCTTGCATTTGTTGTCGGCCCGCCAGCAAGAGCAATAAGATCGTTAACACTGTTTGTAGATGGAATAATATATTCTCCCGGAAACTCAACATTTCCCCAAACCAATACTTTTATATTGATTGCATCGGGATCTGAATAATCAAAATAAGCACCTCTATAAGTAGTTAACTGAGATTTTAAATTCCTTCCAATCTGCACATCTTCCTGACTGAATATATTATTATTCATGAAAAGAAAAACAATAAAAAGAAAAGATAAATATTTCAACTTCGAAACCCGCTTTAGTTTTATGCTTTTAATGTAAATTAAATAATAAAGAAAAATATGCAAAACAATTATTATTAAGTTTATAATTTAATAAAAAAAAATAATGTGTACAATTCAATTAAAATTCATTTAATTCATTTAATTCAATTTGTTCTTTTCATCCTTTCCCCAAAAAATCTGTAATAATTAGAAAAGTTAAGTCAACAATAATCTTGGGAAATTTTTTTGTAGGTGCAGAGAGAATATTCTAAGATTTGTTTAATAATTTAGATACAATTGGACTAACTACAACATCCTTCTGATGAAAACAACCTCAGATAACTTTATAATAATCTTTGTACCAATCAACGAATTTGGCAATACCCTCCTCAATTGAAGTATTAGGTTTAAAACCAACAGCATTTATTAAATCATCAACATCCGCATAAGTTTCGGGTACATCTCCCGGCTGCATAGGCATGAAATTTTTATTTGCCTTTTTGCCCATTTTTTCTTCGATAATTTCAATGAATCTCATTAATTCTACAGGCTGGTTATTCCCTATATTATATAATTTATAAGGAGCGAAACTAGAAGCGGAATCAGGATTATTACCATTCCAGATAGGATCCGGTTCGGGTATTTTCGGGATTAATTTAATTATTCCATCGACAATATCATCTACATAAGTAAAATCCCGTCTCATTTTACCATTATTATAGACATCTATAGGTTTTCCTTCGGCAATCTTTTTAGTAAAGATAAACAAAGCCATGTCGGGTCTGCCCCATGGACCATAAACAGTAAAAAATCTTAAACCGGTTGTATGTATTTTATAAAGGTTGGAATAAGTATGAGCCATTAATTCATTTGCTTTTTTTGTGGCGGCATAGAGGGATACAGGATGATCTACATTATCATGAACCGAAAAGGGCATTTTAGTATTTGCCCCATAAACAGAACTTGAAGAAGCATAAATTAAATGGGCTACAGGATTATGGCGGCAGCCCTCCAGAACATTCAGAAATCCTGAAAGGTTGCTATCAACATAAGAATGGGGATTTTCCAATGAATATCTTACACCTGCCTGGGCGGCTAAATTTACTACACATTCGAATTTTTCTTCTTCGAATAATTTTTTCATTGCTTCCCGGTCAGTAAGATCAATTTTTGCAAACTTAAAATTCTTGTTGGAATTCAGAATGTCAAGCCTATCGTTTTTTAATTTAATGTCGTAATAACTATTTAGATTATCCAAACCGACTACATTCCAGCCGTCTCCGCAAAGTTTTTTCGAGAGATGAAATCCTATAAAACCCGCAGCTCCAGTAACTAAAATTTTTTTCTGCATTACTAAACCAATTTTACTAAAGACGATTATCAATTAATTCTAATTTAAGAATCCCCTTAACATCATAAACTACTGCACCGTTTGTACGAAAAGTTACAAAATCCAATTCTTTAAACTGGTTATGGGCTACTGCTAAAACAACTCCTTCATATTTTTTATCTTTTATTTCATCAATATCGCAAATGATATCAAGCCCATATTCGTGTTTAACTTCTTCCTTATCTGCCCAGGGGTCAAACACATTAATTTTGCACCCAAAGGATTTTAATTCAGTAATTATATCTATCACTTTTGAATTTCTAATATCAGGACAGTTCTCTTTGAAAGTAATTCCTAAAATCAAAACATTAGCATTATTTATTTTATGTTCTTTTTTAATCATCAACTTAACTAGCTGGTTAGCAACATAAGCACCCATTTGATCATTTATTCTTCTTCCTGCTAAAATAATTTCCGGATTATATCCTACTTTAACTGCTTTATGAGTAAGATAATAAGGATCAACGCCAATACAGTGACCGCCAACCAGTCCCGGTCTAAAGGGTAAAAAGTTCCATTTTGTACCAGCAGCTTCTAAAACATCCAGTGTATCAATATTCATTAAATCAAAAAGTTTTGATAATTCATTTACAAATGCAATGTTAATATCCCTTTGGGCATTTTCTATAACTTTGGCAGCTTCAGCAACTTTGATTGAAGGGGCAAGATGCGTTCCTGCTTTAATAATACTCTGGTATAATTTATTTAAAGCTGCAGCAATTTCAGGAGTACTACCGCTCACTATTTTTTTGATAGTACTTACTCTATGTTCTTTATCCCCGGGATTAATTCTTTCAGGGCTGTACCCGCAATAAAAATCTTTATTAAACTTTAAGCTGCTGAATTTTTCAATTACAGGGACACAGTCTTCTTCTGTGCATCCAGGATATACGGTAGACTCATAAACAACAACATCACCTTTTTTAATTACTTTACCAACTGTTTCACTCGCTTTTATTACAGGAGTAAGATCTGGAATTTTAAAATCATCAACGGGAGTTGGTACCGTAACAACAAAAACATCAGCTTCTTTTAATTCTTCAAGATTGCATGAAAATGATAAATTTTTAGCCTCTTTTAGTTCTTCACTGTTCACTTCAAGGGTTCTATCTTTTCCATTCTTTAATTCATTTATTCTTTTTTCATTTATATCAAATCCAATAACTCTATATTTTTTACCAAATTCAACGGCTAGAGGTAGGCCGACATATCCAAGGCCGATTATTCCAAGTACAACAGAATTATTTTCTACTTTTTCAATAAGTTTCATTTTTTTTCCTTTAAAGAGTTAGCAAAGTTTTTCAAGAACTATAGACTATTTATTTAATAAAGAAAAGATTAAGATGGAAAATAACAATATATGTTCCAAAAATAATTGAATGTAAATCTAAGAAAATTAAAATAACATTGCTAAAAGATGCAATAGTTTATACTAAGAATTCGGTAATTCTTTCTGCAGTTTTCCCATCCCATAGTTCGGGTATTTTACCACACTTAATATTACCTGAAAGTATATCAAGAGCACATTTTTCAACGCTATTCAGATCTGTTCCAATTAGTTGATTAGTCCCCACTTCAACAGTAACCGGTCTTTCCGTATTGTTTCTAACCGTAATGCATTGAACTCCGAGGTATGTACTTTCTTCCTGAATCCCCCCGCTGTCAGTAATAATCAATCCAGCATTTTTTGTTAATGCAAGGAAATCGATATATCCAATCGGTTCTGTTAAAATGATATTTTTATTCAAATTATTTCCATATCCGGCTTCTTCAAGATTTTTTTTAGTTCTTGGATGAACCGGAAAAATTATTTTCTTTTTACCAGCTAAATTCTCAAACAATCGCATTAAATCTTTAAGGAAATCATTTGAATCTACATTTGACGGACGGTGAAGAGTAACTAATATATAATCAGAAGGAGTTAAAGAATAATTTTGAAGGACTGATGATTTATCTGCTTTAGGCAAATAATGAATTAAACTATCTATCATTACATTTCCAACGAAAAATACTTTATTCTTTAAAATACCTTCATTTTTCAAATTAGTTAATCCGCTTTTCTCTGAAACAAATAAGTAGTCTGAAATGGCATCTGTGAGGAGTCTGTTAATCTCTTCGGGCATAGTTCTATCAAAACTCCTCAGACCAGCTTCAACATGGGCTACTTTAATATTTAATTTTGCCGCAACAAGACTGCAGGCAACAGTAGAGTTTACATCTCCAACGACTACTATTAAATCCGGTTTTTCAGCTAAAAGAACTTTTTCAAATTCAATCATAACATTTGCAGTTTGTTCAGCATGTGAACCGGAACCGACACCTAAATAAAAATCCGGATGCGGCATTTCAAGATCTTCAAAAAAAACTTTTGACATTTTTTTATCGTAATGCTGACCAGTATGACAAATAAGATGTCTTATTTTGGAACTATATTTTTGAAAAGCTTTATGAATTGGAGCGACTTTCATAAAATTGGGTCTTGCGCCAACAACCGATATAATTTTCTTCAAATTTACTTTCCTTTAATTTTAGTGAATAAAAATAGCAATTTTTAATTATTTTAGCTTCTTTTTTGCAAGAAAGAGTTATTATTTCAATGGTATAATAACTGAAGAAATAAACTTTCATTTGAGAAAATTACTTAACAATTACCGTACCACTTAATAATAAGATTGCTACAATAAAATAGATAACAATACCAGTTACATCTACAATAGTAGCAACAAAAGGGGCAGAAGATGTTGCCGGATCGGCACCTAATTTTTTTAATATAAAGGGAAGCATGGAGCCTGATAATGTTCCCCAAAGGACGACGCCAATTAATGAACAAAAAACAGTAGCAGCTATTAAAATCCAATGCGGACCATATATATCAGAAAAAGCTGACCATAAAGATATTCTTAAAAATCCCACTGAACCCAAAACTATTCCTAAAAAAAGTCCTGACATTACCTCTCTCCTCATAACACGCCACCAATCCCTTAATTTAACTTCTCCTAAAGCCATCGCGCGTATTACCAGAGTTGAAGCCTGCGAACCGGAATTACCGCCGCTTGAAATTATTAATGGAACGAATAATGCAAGTACTACAGCCCGGTTTATTTCTTTTTCAAAAAATCCCATTGCAGTAGCGGTTAACATTTCTCCTATAAATAAAAGCACAAGCCATCCGGCTCTTTTTTTGACCATCTGAGTAAAAGAAATTGTTAAATATGGTTCCCCCAAAGCTTCCATACCACCTAATTTATGAATATCTTCTGTAGCCTCTTCTTCTGCAACATCAAAAACATCGTCTATAGTAACAATCCCAATTAAAACGCTAAAAGAATCTACCACCGGAAGAGCAATTCTATCATACTTTTTGAAAACTTCAACAGCAGTTTCTTGATCATCAAACACATTTAGAGCGACAAAATTCTCGTCCATTAGATCAATTACCTTTTTATCTAAGGGGGCTAAAATAATATCCCTAATTCTTAAATCATCAATTAGTTTTCCCTTCTGTTCAATGACATATATGGTATTCAAAGTTTCACTATTTTTCCCATTTTCTCTTATATGGTTTAATGTTTCAGTTATAGTCCATTCAGGTTTAACAGCAATATAATCCGGAGTCATTAATCTCCCGACGCTATCCTCAGGATAGCCCAACAATGTCTGCGCAATTTTTCTTTCATCAGCAGTTAATAGAGTAATTAATTGTTTTGCAGCTGTACTGGGCATTTCTTCAAATAGAGCAGTTCTATCATCCGGAGACATTTCATTTAATATAGATGCAACTTCTGATTTCCCCATTGCTTTCAGCAATTCCATTTGCATATCAAAATCGAGGTATTCAAAAGTATCCGCAGCGAGATCGCGAGATAATAAACGAAAGATTATTGCCTGTTCTTTTTCAGACAAATCACGTAAAACTTCGGCAATATCTGTGGGGGTCCAGTCACTTAAAATATCTTTCAACTCGCCAAGTTTTCTGTTTTCAATCAACGATTTTATTTCCGGTTGGAGTAGTTGGCTCAGCATTTAAACCTCCCTTTAATTTAAGTGACAAGGTTTTATTTAATGTTTTTACATTTTTGAAATATATTTTTATTTAAGAAATGAAATTAAAAAATAGGTTTTAATAATTGAAAAAACAATTGAAGATTTTACGACTTTCAAAGAGAAGACTTATAATCAGCAAGGACCATCGGTTCCAACCAAATATTAATTTTTCAGTTTAAATTTTAAAGAAATTACCATCTGAACATTTACCGGCTTTCCTTTTATTAGTCCGGGTGTAAATCTGCAATAAAAAACAGTTGTTTTAGCAGATTCATCGCACCCATATCCAATACCATCAATTACATCGGCCTTAGTCACTTCTCCATATTGATTTATAAAAGCTAGAATTTTAACCGTTCCTTCAACTTTTTTTTCTTTTGCTAAAGAAGGATAAAAGAGTCTGTTTTCCAAAGCTTCGAGTCCCCCAATTGGCTCCGGCATTACTTCAGCTGATAAATAGTATGCAGGATCATTTTCAAACTTCTCTTCTTCTTCAACAGGAGGAAGGAGTCCCCCTCTTTTTTGGGGGGGAATAGTTTTTTTTACTACATTATTCTCAGAATTTGGGGAATTATTTACAACGGCTTCAGTTTCTTCCCGGGGTTTAGTCTCTTTTATTTTTATTCCGTTTTCAAAATTTATGTCAGAAAGATAAACCCCTGCCGAATCATACAATGATGTAGGACCCTGACGTTTTCCATTTTCAATATTAAAGACCTCCGTAAGTTTTCCATCCTCATTATACTTTTTTACCAGGCCTTCAACTTTCCCGTTAATATAATTTCTTTCTTCTTTTGGGTTACCATTTTCATAATAAAATTTAGCTTCGCCCTCTCTCACCTTATTAGAATAATTTATCTCTGATTTCAATTTCCCATTATCATAATATACTTTTATTAATCCTTCCTGTGCAAATACAATATTCAAAGAAAAAAAGAAATAGATTATTAATAAGTATTTGATCATATTTTAGTCTTAAAATTTTTATATCGAGATGTGAAATTAATATTTATTCTCGAATTAAAAGAGGCATTAATAAAGAAGTAATAAAAAATAATACCGCACAGACGAGAAATAAATAGCCAATTGATTTATCATATTCAAGCAAATTAAGCTCGGCTAACATATAATGCCAATCATGGCTGACTTTATTTCCGCCTAATAATGGTAAAATTCTCGCGCGGGCGTCTGCTGCATAAACACTGATATTAACAAAATTCTGACCGAGCCATAATAAACTAATTTGAACACCTAAGCGATATGAATTTCTAAAAAAATACCATACAATTATAGAGGGAAGAATAATTTGCATTAAAGTTCCTCCGGCTGAATGGATAAAACTTCCAAAAAACATGAAAAAAACATGTCCTGCTTCATGGATTACGAGATCTGCATTATCTATCCATGTATAAATGCCTCTATTTAAAACAAGATAAACGCAAATTGGGAGAATTATTATTGATGGAAGCCACCTCTTAAATAGATCTGTATAATAAAATTCTTTTAAGCTCATTTAGTGAAAGAAAAAGTTATTGCTAATTGTGTTTTATCTTCTTTAGCCATAGTATTTGTTCCTTCTGTTCGATGATTTTCGACATTCTTCAGAACAGCAATAATCATTTTCAATTTTGCATTTATGGCAGCTGACAATAATTTTATCGCAGTCTAAGTTATGACAGTTAATATAATATGAAGTAGGTTCTCCGCAGAAATGACATGTTGAAATATATTTCAATTCATCCTTTGAATTTGGTTCAACAACTCTTCTTTCATCGAAAACAAAAACTCCTCCTTCCCAGTAAGTATCGGGAAATTTTTTTATATAATTTATTATTCCGCCGTCAAGTTGATAAACATCTTTAAAGCCCTGGTCAATCATATATGCAGAAGCTTTCTCACATCTAATTCCGCCTGTACAATAAGTAACCACTGTTTTTCCTTTAAATTCTTTTAAGGATTCTACTGCATCCGGCCACTGTCTGAAGTTTTCTAATGAAGGAGTTACAGCATTTCTAAATTTTCCAATCTTGCTTTCGTACCAATTTCTAGCATCAACAATAATGAAATCTTTACCGGCTTCATACATTCGCATAAGGTTTTCGGGAGATAATTTTTTACCGCTGTTTGATAATGATATATTCTTCAAATCTGAATTAATTATTTCATTTTTAACTCTTATATGCATTTTTGTAAATGCATTCTCATTTGTTTCATCTTCTTTAAATATCATATCTTCAAATTCTTTATATCTCCTTAAATTATCTTTATATTCCTCAACATCAGATGTTTTACCGGAAACAGTACCATTAATTCCCTCTTGAGCAATAAAAATCCTTCCTTTAATATTTTTTTCTAAACACCATTTCAAATGTTCAGTCATAAATTTTTCCGGATCCTCTACATCAACATATTTGTAGAATAAAAGAACTCTATACTCATTCATTATAAATCCAATATTAATATTACTTAAGTTAATAAATTATCGATTTTGAATAAATGGAATTAATTGCAAGTTAAAACCAATAAAATTATCTTAAAAATGAAGAACCAATATTTTTGCTTGATATCTTTCATAGCGTATTCACTCCGTATTTAGAGCGTTTTCATAGCGTATTCATTCTTTATTTATTGTTATTTATGAATAAACGAAAGTTTTTATAAGGAATTTCGAATACAAATGTAAATGCCGGATTAATTTTCGATACCTCTTTTTAATTTATTTGTTACTGAATTTTATAATTAAAGCTCTATTCTATACAATAATCTTTCAAATTATTGTATTTTAAGGTGGGAATAAATTTTTAATTGTATAAAGAAGATTTAAATAGTTATGGCTGAAGACGAAAGTCCTTTTCTTATTCAAAGAAAAACATTATAAAATGAAACCAGCTTCTGACTTCGGGAAACCAGCTAAAATACTTGCCATAGCTATAGATGGTGCAGAATCCAGTTTGATTGAAAAGTGGATGAATGAAGGATATTTAAAAAATTTAGCCTCTCTTCGTTCTAAAGGTTCATTTGGAAAACTTTCTTCAACTGCAGATTGGTTAGCTTGTTCAGTTTGGCCAACATTCTATACCTCAAGCAACCCTGGAAAACACGGTTTTTATAATTTCCTTCAATGGAAAAGTAATAAAATGGAGTATGACCGTCCCGGTCCCGATTGGATTAATGCCATTCCATTCTGGAGACAACTTGGAGATGATTGTAAAGTTATTGCTATAGATATGCCGTTGACATTTCCGCCCGAACAATTCAATGGAATGGAAATATGCGGTTGGGCTTCCCATGATGGAATATTTCCTGCCTCTGCGTTTCCAGCTGATAAACTGGAATGGGTAATAGAAAACTTTGGTGAACCCCCAATTACTAGTGAAATGAACGGGCTCCAGTCTCTAAAGGATCTATTCGAAATAAAAGAAGAATTAATCGCTGCAAATAAGAAAGAAACTGATCTTGTAATTAACTTAATTAATACCGAAAAATGGGACTTATGTTTATGCTGCTTTTCTTCAACTCACAGAGCAGGCCACAAATTCTGGGATATATCAAACGTTAAGGATTCTCCTAATGAAGAACAAAAACTTATATTTAAAACCTGGTTGAGAGATGTATATGAATCATGTGATAGAGCTATTGGTAAAATTATTAACTCGGTTAAAGATGATGTAACAATACTGGTCTTTTCATTACATGGAATGGGAACAAATACTTCACTTTCTGAATATTTGTTACCAAAAATGATTTCAAATATCATAAATGAAGGCCGTGTTTCTAATAAAAAAGATAACACAATAAAAAAGATTAGAAGGAAAATACCTATTGAATGGAGAACAAGTTTTAAAAAACTATTACCGATACAAATGCAGGATAAAATGACTGCCTATTGGCGTATAGGTGGTACGGACTGGGAAAAGACCAAAGTATTTAATTTATTATCTGATTTGCATGGATATATTAGAATAAATCTTAAAGGTCGGGAAGAAAAAGGTATTGTTGAAGAAGGTGCTGAATACGAACAGCTTTGTGAAAAATTAATCAACGGGTTAAAAACTTTTCGAGATGGAAAAACCAATGAGGAAGTTATTGAAAGTATCGATAGAAGCATGAATTTATTTTGTAAAGGAGATGGGTTTAATAATTTACCTGATATTATTGTAAAATGGAAAATTAAGCCGGCTGCAGGTTATACCAGGATTATTTCATCTGAATATGGTGAATTAAAATTACCTTTTCCAGGTAAAAATACTGATGGTAGAAGCGGTAATCATCGTCCAGACGGATTTCTAATGGCTGTTGGTCCGAATTTTAAAATGAATTCCTCTTTTGAAAATAAATATCACATTATTGATCTGGCTCCAACTATATTAAATCTTCTTAATATAGAAATACCTAAAGAAATGGAGGGAAACGTTATAGATTAAATACAATTAAATTTTGTAGATTACTGTCAGGGTTAAATTAAATTAAATTCAGAGGTCGCAAATTTAATCGCTGATTCCATGCATTTTCGTGTGATATTCAATTCCAAAATTAGATGATTAGTGTTATCTTTAAAAAGAAGCCTTTTAATTTCTGCATATTAAAAATAAAATAATAACTATTATGAAAAAATTCTTAAAAATTATTGGGATAATATTCATTGTAATAATTATTCTTTTGCTTGTGATTCCACTTTTCTTCAAAGGAGAAATTGAAAAAGTTGTAAAAAATGAAGTTAATAAAAAGATAAATGCTACATTGAATTTTAGCAGTGTCGGATTAAATATGTTTGAGCACTTCCCTGATTTTACCTTATCTATTGATAAAATTTCACTTGTAAATAAGGCTCCTTTTGAAGGGGATACTTTGCTAAGTGCAAATTCTTTTTCAGCAACCGTTGATATCTGGAAAGCGATTTTTAACGGGAAAATTGTTGTTAAAGGTTTGAGCATTGATAAACCGGATATTTTTATTTACGTACTAAAAGATAGTACCGCCAATTACAATATTTATGAGTCCGATACTTCAAAATCAAATTTCAATGTTGCTCTAAACCATTATGCTATTAATAATGCCAATATTGCGTATATTGATCAGACTTCAGGTATTGCTGTTGCAATGAAAAATTTAAATCATTCGGGCAGCGGTGATTTTACTCAGGATATCTTTAATATCGATACCAAAACAACTATTGATGAATTAACTTTTGAAAACAAAGGTGTTACCTATCTGAATAAAGTGAAGGCTGCTTTGAATTTGACTCTAAATGCGGATGTTCCATCTAAAAAGTTCACCTTAAGAGAAAATGAATTAAGTATTAATAATTTAAAATTGAAATTGGACGGTTCGGTTCAAAGTAAAGGGAAAAGTACTGATATCAATCTGAAATTTGAATCTCCGGAAACTAATTTTAAAGATTTCATTTCTTTAATCCCGGCGATTTATTCGCAAAACTTTAATGACTTAAAATCTTCCGGCAAATTACTTTTCAGTGGAATAGTAAATGGAACATATAGTGAAAATCATCTCCCAAAGTTTAATGTTATTCTTAAAGTTAATAACGGGATGTTTCAATATCCCAAGCTTCCTACTCCGGTAAATAATGTTAATATTGATTTAAGCATCGATAATCCGGGCGGCAGTCCTGATAACACTACAATCGATATTAAAAAGCTTCACTGGGAATTGGGCTCTGAACCATTTGATGCAAAAATTTTAATTAAACAGCCTCAATCAGGTCCCTATGTCGATGCTGCAATGAAAGGTAAGATTAATTTAGCTCAGTTAAAAAATGCTGTCCATTTAGAAAATGTAACAAACTTAGAAGGGATCATAAATGCAGATTTTTCATTAAAAGGAAATATTGCCAATGTGAAAAATAAACAGTACGAAAGCATAAATGCTTCCGGAAATGTTGCTGTAAATAACTTTTTATATCAGGGGACAAATACTCCTGAGGTTATTAAAATCAGCAGTGCCGCTTTAAATTTAACTCCGCAAAGTTTTAAGCTTACGAATTTGAATATGACACTTGGTAAAAGTGACCTTAAAGCTAATGGTGACTTAAATAATGTAGTTTCTTATTTACTGAGTGATGGTAAACTTACCGGGAAATTAAATTTAGTTTCTAATTACTTTGATATAAATCCTTTAATGAATAAGACTGAACAAAAAAGTGATACTTCAAATTTGAAAGCAGTTGATTTACCGGAAAATATTAATTTCGTGGCAAATGCAAGCTTTAAGAAATTGCTTTATGATAATCTCACAATGGATAAT
Source organism: uncultured Ignavibacteriales bacterium (assembly GCA_963848195.1). Classification (GTDB taxonomy): domain Bacteria; phylum Bacteroidota; class Ignavibacteria; order Ignavibacteriales; family Ignavibacteriaceae; genus CAVQBP01. Next base: position 87,133 of record CAWKCY010000016.1, read on the forward strand.
GTAAAAGGTACAATTGAATTAAAAGATCAGCGGTTAAACTTAAATAATTTATCGGCAGAATTGTTAGGGGGTTCTTTTACAGCTAATGGATATTATGATACTAAAGGAGCCGCTCCAGATATTTCTTTCAAAATGGTTATAAATAATTTTAATATCCAGGATACATATAAAAGTTTTGTAACGGTCGAACAATTTGTCCCTATGGCTCAATATATTCAGGGTACATTCGGTGCTAAATTGGATTTAACTTCTACATTAAATAATGGAATGCTGCCAAACTGGGATTCTTTTAACAGCAGTGGTTTCCTAAATATTTCCCACGCTGAAATTAAAGGATTTAAACCTTTTCAATTAATTGGTGATAAATTAAAAGTTTCTGAACTTTCGAATCCCACTTTAAATAAAGTTAATACTTCTTATAAAATTACTAATGGAAGGTTTTATTTTTCTCCAGTAAATTACAAAGTTGGTAATTATGATATCTCATTAGCTGGTTCAAACGGCATTGATAAATCATTGGATTATAACATGGGAATAAATATCCCGGCAGGAAATCTAAAAAGCACTGTAAATCAGGCGGTTAGTGGTTTACTTAAAAAGAACGTTAATGTTATCTCTTCCAATAGTGTGAAGGTAGATGTATTAATTAAAGGTAAAGTAAATGATCCCGCTCTTTCCTTTAGCGGGGGAGAAACTGCTAAAGAAACGGCAAAAAAGGTTGAAGAGACAGTTAAGGAAGAAGTAAAACAAAAGGTTGAAGAAAAAAAGCAAGAGGTTACAAAACAAGTTGAGCAGAAAGTCGATACTGTAAAAAAACAGCTTCAAAATAAGGCTGAAAAAAAAATTAAAGATTTGTTTAAGAAGATTAAATGAAAAATGTTTACCAAGGGCAGTAAGGCTGTACATATTACATGCATTTGTCATATTGTCTGTTTAGAGCTCATTGTTTTAATAGTTTTTTTGCGAAATGACTCTTTTGCGAAACGGAGTTTCGCGTTACATGAAGAGCGGTCCTATGTCGCATGTGTGAGTAAAGCTCAGCCTTAGTAAGGAGAGGGGGAGGGACCGGACTGGAAGTTCCGTGTTAGAGTGTGTTTTAGCAGTAGTCCACTAAAAGCTCCGTTGGCTAAAAGCCAACGGCAATATAAATGGATTACCATAAAGATTTATCTTAGTAGAATCATTTTTTTTGTTGAGGTAAAATCATTTGTTCTTAATTGATAAAAATATACACCGCTTGCTAATCCGGCAGCATTAAATTGAATGTCGTAATTTCCGCTTTGCTGATATTTGTTTATCAACGTTTTTAATTCTCTTCCAAGTATATCATAGACTTTGATACTTACAATACCTGCTTTTTGAATTTGATAACTTATATTAGTTGAGGGATTAAAAGGGTTAGGATAATTCTGTTGAAGTTTATAACTAATAATTATACCGGCATCAGGATTATTAACATCTGTTGGAACTGTTAAGTCCGGTGTAGGAAGTTTAGCTGTGGTATAAATATGATATTCACCCGGTGCAAGAGTAATGAAAGAGGTCTGATTAGAAACATTTAAGCTATCTCCGGAAAGATAATCATACCATTCGCCACTTTGCTGAAAACCAGGATTGATGTCCGATTGATATACTCCAAAATTCCCAATTATATTTACTTTCATGGTAGAATTTGAAAATTGAATCCTCTTTAAAGAGTCAGAAACAACTGCTATTGCTTTACTTTGAAAGATGGGATAATTATTTCTTAGATTAATTAAAGCAGCCATGGTTTTGTAAAGTTTTAGCCTATCCGGGTTATTTAAGTAGTCCCATTTTATTGGCTTTTCTCCTGTTCTTCCGTTATAATCGATAGAATAATCATATCCCAATTCACCAAATTGCCAGATCATTTTAGGACCTGGAATTGTGAAAAAGAATGCTGAGGCCTCTCCAACTCTTTTTAGTCCTGTAGCTATATCTTTTATGTTATAATTAATGCCATGATTACCATAAGATTCATTTTTAAACATTAACCTTTCTTCATCATGGCTCTCCATATAGGATACTAAACTGGGTTTAGGCCATCCACGATTAGAAAAATATGCACCTGATAAATTCCAGCTCTGATCATCTCCTGAAGGTCCTTTTCTATACCCCATTGTGGCCTGATTGTAATTATAATTCATATTCCCCCATGATAAAAATCCAAAATCAGATAAAACCTTCTCTTCACTATTATCTGCAAAATGCTCGAGTATTAATATTGAAGTTGAATCGATCCCCCATATTTTCGTTGCCATTCTTTCAAGAATATTTATTCTTGATTGATCATATTGTCCCCACGCGCCTACATTCCCAAGTGTATTTTTTTGAGTGAACCCTTTAGAGAGATCAAATCTATAACCGTCTATATGATATTCGTTAATCCAGTAGCTTGTAACCCTGTCAACATAATATTTTGTTTCCGGACTTTCATGATTAAAATCATTTCCGACATTATAATCATGTTTAGGGGTTTGATTTAACCATGGATTGTTTGATGCCGGACGGTTATTAGCCTGATCCCAATATAGTCTTGCTAATGGAGATGAACCCATTACATGATTGAGTACAACATCTAATATAACTGCTATACCCATTGAGTGAGCTTTGTCTATTAATGATTTCAAGGCTTCAGGAGTGCCATAATATTTATCAAGTGCCATATGGAAATCAGGGTTATATCCCCAGCTTATATTTCCTTCAAATTCCATTACGGGCATTAATTCAATTGCATTAATACCAAGCTTTTTAAGATAATTGAGAGTGTCTTCAACTGTTTTATACCAATGTGTTGAAACAAAATCCCTGACAAGCAATTCATAAATGACAAGGTTCTTTGTATCAGGCTTTTTGAAATTTGTTATTTCCCAATTATACTGAGCTTGATCAGTTTGAAATACTGAGACAATCTCTGAAGTTTTACCTGATGGATAATTTTTTAAATCAGGATAAACTGCATCTGAAATAAATGAATCGTTGGATTGATCAAGTATTTTATGTGAATATGGATCTGCTATTCTTAGATTGCCGTCAATAAGATACTGATAGGCATATTCCTTTCCGGGAGTTAAGTTATTAATTGTTATCCACCATACAACACTGTCTGTTTTAACAGAATCCTGTTTCATAAAATAATTAGGGTTAACTTTCCAATCATTAAAATCCCCAACTACATATACAAAGTTCTTATATGGTGCGTATAAAGCAAGAGTTACAGAAGTTGAAGAATTATAATTGATTCCCAATGCAGCGTTTTGCGGCAGCTGAACTTTAGTATTAGAAGGATTTATTACAATATCAAAAGAACTAGTATCGGCATTTCCTGCAGTATCGATTCCAATTGCGGAAATTTGATTTATATTCGATTGATAATCTGCTCCCCCAAAAGTGTATGTTAAAGAATTTTCACTGGTTTGAATTACTTGTTTTTCATTTACGAATAAAGTCAGCGAGGAGACTTTTGTTTCTAATCCTACAGCAGAAACTTTGATATCGACAGAATCCGTTGGTTTCATAAAATAAGGAGATCTTAACGGATCCCCGTATTGAATAGAGATCTGTGGTTTATCAAAATTGACAGTTAATCCCGTACTGTAAAGAGGAATAATAATATCAGGTCTTGTCTGTTTAGAGCCATCTGATGTTCTAAACACAAACGCTAAAGAATTAATATGTTCTGTTGAACCAACATTATAGAATTTTCCAGGAAACCCGATTGTAAATTTATAATAATTTGTGTTTAATCTTGTTAGTGAAGGTTGTTTTTGATTATCTCCCCAATTACCGATAACATGCTGCCAGCTGCCTAAATTTGTATTGACACCGGTATGAGCACATAAAGTTCCGGTATAATTATGAATTTCTTCTGCACCAGGCTGTGATGCATCCAGATAAACGATAATTGAATCATTTACTGTTGGGTGCAACGGAGATATAGTTATCACCTGCGGGAGGGAAACGATCGTAAAAGTTAATAAGAAAAAAAATAATAACCTCGTTTTCATAAATATAAAATCCTTGATAATGGATAATCGCTTAATGCTAATTGTTTTTGTTTAATAAGTTAGCGCATGATTTATATATAAAATGAATTAATATATAATATAGTTCAAAATTTTAGGTAAGAGATTCTTCCCGCAAGCGGGACAGGTCTCTTCACTTCATTCCGTTCAGAATGACAATATTGCGTAAATACAGTTAACAAATAATTAGATCACTTGAAAGACTAAACACTTAATTCTTTTTCAATATTACTTATTTCTTCTTTGACATCTTTCACCTCGTCAACATCATTGACAAACATTACCAGAATTCCTGCAAGAATCATTGACGCGCCTCCTAATAACAAAGCATTGATAGCGTCGCCGCCAAATAAGTGTTTAACAAACCAGCCTAAAATTGCAGCAGCAGTAATTTGCGGGATTACTATAAAGAAATTAAATATTCCCATATAGACACCCATCTTTTCGGGTGGTAAAGAACCGGCTAGAATTGCATAGGGCATAGCAAGAATTGAAGCCCAGGCTAATCCAATGCCGAGTTCCGAGACCAAAAGAAGTTTAGGATCTTTAATTACGTAGAATGAAAGGAAAGCGAGGCCTCCGCAAATTAAACTTATCATATGAACTGTTTTCCTGTTAGTTTTTTGGGAAAGCCAAACAAGAACGAAAGCCATAACAGCAGCAAAACCATTATAGACTGCCATTAAAACACCAACCCAATCTGCACCTTCATTATATAATTCCGAGGTGGCATCTGCAGCTCCATAAATATGATGTGTAACAGCCGGGGTGGTATAAATCCACATTGCAAATAAAGCAAACCATGAAAAAAATTGCACAAGTGCCAATTGTTTCATAGTCTTTGGCATTTTGAAAAAGTCATTAAATACGGTTACAAAACCGCCTTCATTTTTTTTCATTGCTGTCATTTTGGCAGCTATTAATAATAATATTCCAAAAACTACAGCACCCAAGAATAAAACATAAAGTCCATAATCGGTCTCTTTTAAAGTTAAAAAAAGTATTGCGGCACCAATCAATCCGATTAATATCCAAACTATTCCTCCACGGTAGAACCGCTTAGCAGAAACAAGTTCATTTGAAATTTTACTTTTTTCTAAATGAATGGAATTTTTATCTGATTCAGAAAAACTTTTTAATTCTTCGGGAGAATATTCTTTAGAACTGAATACTGTCCATAAAACTGATATCAGGAAAACTGCACCGCCTATATAAAATGAATATTTAACTGAATCCGGTATATTACCTGGCAGTGCTACATTCGAAATCCCAATCCAGTTTGTCATCATATAAGGAAGAGCAGAAGCAATTATGGCTCCGATTCCAATAAAAAAACTCTGCATAGAAAATCCTATTGTTCTCTGTTCAGAAGGAAGCATATCACCTACAAAAGCCCGGAACGGTTCCATAGAAATATTAATTGATGCATCCATTATCCAGAGCATACCAGCAGCGACCCATAAAATGGGTGAGTTAGGCATAAATAGCAAAGCAAGAGATGCTAGAATTGCTCCGGTTAAAAAGTAAGGTCTTCTTCTTCCAAGCTTTCCCCATGTTTTATCACTCAAATGTCCGATTATTGGCTGCACTATTAAACCTGTAACCGGGGCTGCGATCCAGAGTATGGGAATATCATCAATCTTTGCTCCCAGTGTTTCAAATATTCTGCTGACATTTGCATTTTGCAAGGCAAAACCAAATTGAATACCGAGAAATCCGAAACTCATATTCCAAATTTGCCAGAAGTTAAGCCGTGGTTTATTCATTGAATAGTTCCTCTTGCTTATGGAAAGCTTTGCTTTTAATAATGGTCAATATAACTAAAAAAATTTTTTTAACAACCTCCCTATTTGGGTAGTTATATTATTGAATAATCATTCTTATATTTGACTATTAATAATTAGGAGAGGCACATGCCCCGAAGAAGTTATTCTGTTTGGACTATACTTATATCCCTTTTATTTTACTTTTCTTCAAACATAATTGCTCAAAAGGAAACCACAGTAGTTCATCCGGATTGGAGTAAAAATGCTTCGATTTATGAAGTAAATATACGGCAATATACTCCCGAAGGTACATTTAAAGCATTTCAAAAACATGTACCGGATATAAAAAAAATGGGTATCAAAATTATTTGGATCATGCCTATTAATTCGATTGGTGAGAAAAATAGGAAAGGAACTCTTGGGAGTTACTATTCCATAAAGGATTATAAATCTATCAACCCTGAATTTGGTACACTCAAAGATTTTAAAAACCTAGTAAATGAAATTCACAGAGAAGGGATGCGCGTAATAATAGACTGGGTTCCAAATCATTCATCCTGGGATAATGTACTTACAAAGACAAATCCGGAATTTTATAAGAAAGATTCGTTAGGAAACTTTATGCCACCTAATCCAGATTGGACAGATGTCATAGCTCTTAACTATAATAATCCAAAACTGTGGATTTATATGGAAGATGCAATGGAATACTGGATAAAAGAATGTAGTATAGATGGTTTCCGATGTGATCATCCGGGTGAGATCCCAATTTCCTTCTGGAATTTTGCACGAAAACAATTAGAAAAAATTAAACAGACATTTATGCTGGCAGAAATGGAAAATCCCAATTTTCATGAACATGCATTTGATATGACTTATACATGGGAATTTCATCACCTCTTAAAAAAAATATACAAAGGAGAAATAAATGCAGATTCTCTAAATAAATATTTTATAAAAGAAAAGAAAAATTATAACCCCGATGCATATAGAATGTATTTTACTACCAATCATGATGAGAATAGCTGGCAGGGAACTGCATACGAAAGATATGGAAATGCTATAAAAACCTTTACTGTTCTTTGTGGAATTGTAAAAGGAATGCCTCTCATTTACAGCGGGCAGGAAGGCGGTTTAAACAAATCTTTAAGATTTTTCGACAAGGATACAATTGAGTGGAAAAAGAGCAGCTTCCGGGAATTATATACAAAGCTTATTCATTTAAAGTTAAAAAACAAAGCATTATGGAATGGTTTGAGCGGCGGTGATATGGAAAGAGTTAAAACTAATAATGATGATAAAATATTCTCTTTTGTCAGGCAAAAAGATAATAACAAGGTATTTGTAGTTTTTAATCTATCACCGGAAAAACAGCATGTTGTAATTAACAATATAAAGATAACGGGGGATTACAAAGATTTTTTTAGTAATGAAAATCTGTCATTGGAATCAAATTATAGTACTGAATTGCAGGCGTGGGGATATAAAGTTTATGTGGAATAATTAAATTAATCTGAACATCTTAGACTTTACAAGTCTGGTGTTGATATTAGGTTTTTTATTTCGAGGTAGGGGGCTTTGATTTTTCCCTTTAGACCACTGGATAAATCCATCTACCTTCTGTAGATAAATTGGTTAATGATATTGAAATCGAATAGTATTTTGCGAAACGGAGTTTCGCGTTACAATATTATTTCATCATTTTCTTTAACTTGTTGACTTCATCTCTTATTGAAGCAGCTTTTTCAAATTCAAGGTCTTTAGCTGCCTGGTACATCTGTTCGGTTAATTGTTCAATTAAGTCTCTTTTCTGATCTGAATTCATATATTTTAAAACCGGTTCTGCAACTTTAGAGAATGAAAATGCTTCCTTTTCCTCTCTTTTTCTGACGTCAGCAATAGAAGTAGAATTCATAATTTCTTCCATGCTTTTAAAGATAGTTTTAGGGGATATATTATGTTCCTCATTATATTTCAATTGGATTATTCTCCGTCTGTTTGTTTCATCAATAGTTTTCCGCATAGATTCGGTTATTCTATCAGCATACATAATTACTTTTCCGTTTACATTCCTTGCTGTTCTCCCTGCAGTTTGCATTAATGACCGCTCACTTCTTAAAAATCCCTCTTTATCTGCATCAATAACAGCAACTAGCGAAACTTCAGGAAGATCTAATCCTTCCCTTAAAAGATTCACACCAACCAGAACGTCAAATTCCCCAAGCCGCAAATCCCTTAATATTTCTACACGTTCAAGTGCATCGATATCCGAATGAATGTACCTTACATTTATTCCTATTTTATCCAGGTAATCGGAAAGATCCTCTGCCATTTTTTTTGTTAAAGTAGTAACAAGTATCCTTTCTTTTTTCTCCACCCTTTTTCTAACTTCACCAATCAGATCATCAATTTGCCCTTTAATAGGACGGACTATAATTTCAGGATCAAGGAGTCCGGTAGGTCGAATAATTTGTTCAACAACAACGCCTCCGCTTCTTTGAAGTTCAAAATCAGCGGGGGTAGCACTGACAAAGATTACCTGGTCAAGCATATTTTCAAATTCTTCAAATTTCATGGGGCGGTTATCTAATGCAGAGGGTAAACGGAAACCATGTTCAACTAAAGTTTCTTTTCTAGCTCTATCTCCGTTATACATTCCTCTTATCTGGGGAACTGTAACATGAGATTCATCAATAATGGTTAAAAATTCTTTCGGGAAATAGTCCATAAGGTTAAAAGGTCTTGTGCCCGGAGCACGTCCATCCATATGACGCGAATAATTTTCAATGCCCGAGCAATATCCTATTTCCTTCATCATTTCGATATCAAACTTTGTCCTTTGTTCAAGACGCTGAGCTTCAAGATATTTTTCCTGTGAACGAAAAAACTTTAATCTTTCATCTAATTCATTTTCTATATTATATATTGCTTTTTGAACTTGATCCCTATTGGATACAAAATATTTTGCCGGATATACAGCAGTTGTCTCAACTTCTTTAATAACAGAGCCAGTCACAGAATCAATAGTGGAAATCTTTTCGATTTCATCATCCCATAGTTCAATTCTTATTGCCTCTTCATATTGATAAGCAGGAATTATTTCTATAACATCTCCCCTGGCTCGAAAAGTACCTCTTCCGAATTCCGTATCATTCCTAACAAAATGGATATCAATTAAATCTCTTAGCAGTTTCTTTCTTTGAATTTTATCCCCTTTATTCAAAAATATTATTTGATTTGCAAACTCCTGCGGCGCTCCAATACCGTAAATGCAGCTTACACTTGCAATAACCATTACGTCTTTTCTGCCTTCAATTAAAGCAGTAGTTGCCTTTAACCTTAACCGGTCAATTTCTTCATTTATTGAAAAATCCTTTTCGATATATAAATCACTTGCAACTACATAAGCCTCAGGCTGATAATAATCATAATAGCTGATAAAAAATTCGACAGCATTCTTAGAGAAAAATCCCTTAAATTCCGAATATAGTTGTGCGGCGAGAGTTTTATTATGTGAGATTACCAGGACCGGTTTATTAATTTCTTTTATAACATTAGATATCGTAAAAGTCTTTCCGCTTCCTGTTACCCCAAGGAGGGTTTGATATTTATCACCTCTATGGATTCCCTCGATTAATTGTCTTATTGCCTCCGGCTGATCACCGGATGGTTGATAATTAGAGAATAATTCAAATTTATTCATAACCTCACCCCCGGCCCCTCTCCTTATTAAGGAGAGGGGAGGGTTTTGACTTCCGTTAATACTTAATTAATATTTAAGTTAAGTTTATATTTCCAAAATTTGGAAACTGTTTATAGGTCAAATTAATATTAGAAAATAAAGTTAATAATATTTAGTTTACTTATTCAATGTAAATTTGTTTGGTAAAATCATCTATTTTTAAAAATGAAAAAAGATAAAACATGGATAATAATTAGCGGAATTTTAGGATTTTTAGGCATAGCGCTTGGTGCCTTTGGCGCTCATATACTAGAACCTAAAATAAATCCCGAAATGATGTCTATTTACAATAAAGGAATTCTCTACCATTTAATTCATTCAGTAGTTATATTATCAGTTGCTTTTTACGGTAATGATAAATTTTACAAGTGTTCATTGTTCTTTACAATTGGTATAATATTATTCTCCTTTTCCTTATATCTTTATTCAGTAACTCAACTTCTTATTTTTGCAATGATTACTCCTTTGGGCGGGATCAGTTTCTTAATTGGGTGGATTTTAATTATTCTTGAAGGATTAAGGTACTCAAAATGAAATAATTTTTAGAATAGGAAATGATTAACCATTACATTTTTAACAATTATGGAGGTTAGGAATGGAAAAGGATACCCGGCAAAAAACAAATGATCAGATCCAGTGGATAATGGATAAAAAACAAAAGGCGGAGAGTAAACAGCATAGTTTACGCAGATCGAATACTCAGACTATTATTACCGGCTTGCTCACAAGTACATTTGCAACAATTTTAGCCGGCTATACAGCCGCCTCTAATTCTCCATTAATGAACTGGCGATGGACATGTGCTCTTACAGCCGTATTTACTCTTTGTGCTACCATAGCAACCGGGATTCAAAAACAATTCGATTTATCCGGGAACCTATCTAAGGTTTCAGGATGTCTTGGCAGATTGAATGCAGTTGAACTTGCTGTACGTTTAGGAATACGGCCTAATGAAGAAATAGCCAAGGAATGCGAGGAAATTGCAGTGCAATATCCCGAGTTTATAAACTGATACTTAGATTATTTTACAACCCGTAATCTAAAATAAACTTCTTCCGGTGAAAATATTCCTGCAAGAAACCTTTCATAAATCACCGGTTCTAAGTTTACTATTCTATCAATCCATTTAAGGGCTTTGAAATGTGATGTAATGAATCTTTTTTCCATCACTTCGAACTGTGCTTTCCCTTCATAGTTTGTTCTATGATTTAACTTCCATTTTTCATAAAACTTAAGCTTTCGATTTCCTATATATTCATAATTGTCAAATGTCCGTATTGAAAACGGAATCTTATGGTCCGGTTCTCCAAAATACTTTGTATTTAAAAAGAATGGTGCATAAACAATTAGCTGAGCATCCGGCTTTGCAATTCTATACAATTCTGTTACTGTATTATGGAAACTATCAAGATGTTCCAGGATATGGGAGCAGAAAATTTCATCAAATGTATTATCTGCAAAGGGATACGGGAATGAATTTATATCATGAATTTGATTTCCGCCATAATCTACTATATCAAGGTTAATATACCCTTCTTTTATATCCTTTCCGCAGCCAAGATTTAATTTCATATAATTTTATCATTCATTTATTTATTCTATAATACTATACAATTTAAAGATTTATTTTGATTTGTTCATATTATATCCCTTTAGAAGGTGTGTTAAAATACTTAAAAACCGTCTACCTGCAGTAGAAGAAGCTATTTTCGGCAGATAAATTAAAACGGTTTATAAAAATGTAGTTTATGCTTCATTTCCAACAGTTAAAACTGTTGGTTAATAAAATTGACAAAGGCTATATACTTCAGGAACAGAATTTGTATTTAAAAATAAGAAACCCGGCGAATAACCGGGTTTTATAGAATTATTGAAAGGGGCTAATTCAAACTGACAACTGGAAAATTCATTCCTTTTAAGCTTATTTGTTCAACTTTAAGCTTTACGACTCCTCTTTTTACCATTCCGAGAGAAAGAGCAGCCGCTTTTGAAAGATCTAATTGTCTTCCGCTCACATATGGACCTCTGTCGTTGATCCTTACTATAATTGATTTTTCATTTCTTAAATTTGTTAGTTTTAATAGGGTACCAAATTTAAGTTCTTTGTGAGCTGCAGTAAATGCGGACTGATCATATACTTCTCCGTTTGCAGTTATCTTTCCATCAAAACGGGGCCCATACCATGATGCAGTCATTACTCCCTTATCTACAAAATTAACTATTGTTTCGTTATTGGTATTTACTTCTTCATTAACTGGAATTGTTTCTCCCTTTACCGGTTCATTAGCTTTGCTCACATTAGTTGTAACAAATGTGAACCCGACCAGTGAAAGCATAACCAAAATTAAAAACATTTTCGTTAATGACTTCAATATTACCTCTCAATTTGTGAAAGAACATATACAAAGTTAGCTTTTTAAGTGAAGTAAGATCAACGATGGTTGGCACATATTATTGTAATTGTTAAGATTAACAAATATTCGACCGTATAAGTATTTAAGTCGATTTTTTATTAGATATTTAATCCGATTTTTGATTCATCAGAACTTTTTAACTTTGATATAAATCATACCATTAAAATTTATAGTGGCTGTTACATTCTTTCAACAGGAAAAATCAATAATAAATATATCTGAATTTATTATCTTAATTATCTGTTTATAAAAACTTTAATTTATACAGGAGCAAGTTAATGGTATTTCTCGAAATAGCATTTGCAGTATCACTCTTATTCGGACTGCATGTTTTAATAAATTTTCTTTTATCGAAACCTGTCCCAGTTCTATCTTTATTGCTTCATTTATTTGGATTCTTAATAGGATTTATTTTATTAACTACTTCAGGTGATACCTGGGAAAATGGGATTTTATCTTTAAGCTCTGCTTTATTGATACTTGCGTTCTTTGGCGGTTTCATTTTTTTACTTATCGATTCTATTTCTTTTAATCCCCCGTCAAAGGTATTGGGAATAGGTTACATGTCTTTTCTGGCTATTGGTCTAATTCTTCTTTTTATTAGATAGATGAAATAAATGATAATTTTGTCAAAAATCACGATTATTCATATTAAATAGACCTAAATTAGATATTAAATACCTTTGGTATTTTTGATGGAGTTTATAATGTCTAAGTTCAGCCAGGAAACGAGATCTACTATTATTTTATTTATTGCCATATTAATAGCCGTAGTTGTTACAGTATGGATAATTTTATCCTTTGATAAACCAAATGATCGGGATAATAGAGGAAGGCAAACTGGATCTTATCTGAATTCCGCAAATCATGATTATTCAGTTTCTCCTATATTAAAAGATAATTTTATTTAATTTACCTAGAAGAAATAATAATAGGATGGGGTTAAAAGAATATAAAAAGAAAAGGGACTTTCGAAAAACTTCGGAACCGAAAGGGAATGAGAAATCGGGAAAAAACCAGCTCCGGTTTGTGGTTCAAAAACATTCAGCTAGAAATCTTCATTATGATTTTCGGCTTGAACTTGACGGTGTATTAAAAAGCTGGGCAGTTCCAAAAGGTCCTTCTCTAGATCCAAAAGTAAAAAGATTGGCGATGCATGTAGAAGATCATCCATATGATTACCGGGATTTTGAAGGAACGATACCTAAAGGTGAGTATGGAGGAGGTGAAGTTATTGTTTGGGATGAAGGTACATATCATGCTATCGATACTGATGATAAGAGAGAAAGCGAGAAGATTTTAAGAGAAGGTTATGAAAAAGGAGATTTTAAGTTTTACCTTGAGGGGCAAAAACTAAAAGGTGAGTTTGTTCTTGTAAAAATGAAAAACAGGGGTGAAAATCAATGGCTTTTAATCAAACATAAAGACAAGTTTGTTTCGACTAGAGATATTCTGAAAGATGATCGTTCTGTCTTATCCGATAGAACTGTTGAAGATATTGCAAATGGGGTTGAGTCAAAAAAAAAGTAAAAACCTTAAGAAAAGTTGAGTTTCCTGTCCTGGAAAGCCTGTCTAAAGAAAAAATGCCTCATAAAATTAAACCTATGCTGGCTTCACTAACTGATAATATATTTGATGATAAAAACTGGTTATTCGAAATAAAATGGGACGGATATAGAGCTATTGCTGAAATAGAAAAAGGAAAGGTAGATCTTTATTCAAGGAATAATATTTCTTTTAATGAAAAATTCTCGCCTATCGTAAGCTCACTTACTCAAATGAATTACGATGTCATTTTAGATGGGGAAGTCGTTTCTGTTGATGAAAATGGGATTTCAAAATTCCAGCTGCTTCAAAATTTTCAGAGAACCGGTGAAGGGAACCTAATTTATTATCTTTTTGATATAATTTATTTAAATGGATATGATTTAAAGAAACTTCCTTTAATTGAAAGAAAAGAGATTCTTAAAAAAATTTTACCAGATATTCCTAATATTAGGTTTAGTGATCATATCGAAAATGAAGGTAAGGCTCTCTATAAAATAGCTGAAGAAAAAAAACTTGAAGGAATTTTAGCTAAAAATAAGAAAAGCGCTTATCAATTAAATAAAAGGAGTAAAGAATGGCTTAAGTTAAAGATTAGAAAGCAGCAAGAGGCTGTGATTGGCGGTTTTACTAAACCAAGGGGGAGCAGGAATGAATTGGGTGCACTCGTTTTAGGTGCTTACAGAAATGGTAATTTTGTTTATATCGGACATTCGGGTGGAGGATTCACCGAAGAATCTTTGAAAATGATTAGAAAAAAATTGAATTCTCTTATTAGAAAAACATCTCCTTTTAAAGAAACCCCAAAGACCAATATGCCTGCGACATGGGTTGAACCAAAAATTGTATGTGAAGTATCTTTTTCCGAATGGACCGAGGAAGGATTGATGAGACATCCTATTTATCTTGGTTTGAGAGAAGACAAATCACCGCAAGAGGTTTTTATAGAAAAAGCAAATGAGGGAACTCAATTATCAAATCCGTCTCAAGAATCCCATTCAACTAATGATAAGGAAATTATAATTGATAATCATAAATTAAAATTAACAAACCTTGATAAAATATATTGGCCTGAAGAAAAATATACTAAAGGGGATCTTATCAATTATTATAACAAAATTGCCGGTTATATTCTGCCTTATTTGACGGATAGACCTGAATCATTAAATAGACACCCGAATGGAATATATAAGAAAAGCTTTTTTCAAAAAGATATTACTCAAAAACCTCCTGATTGGATAAAAACAAAGAGAATCTATTCTGAATCTAATGATAAAGAAATTAATTACATGATCTGTAATGATAATGCTACCTTGATTTATATGGCTAATCTTGGTTGTATTGAAATAAATCCCTGGTTTTCTCGCATTTCAAAGCTGGATTTTCCAGATTATTTCGTTATCGATCTTGATCCTGAGGATATTTCTTTTGAAAAAGTAATTGAAACAGCTCTGGTAGTCAAAGATGTTCTTGATGAAATGGAAATAGAAAGCTTCTGTAAGACATCGGGAGCTACCGGATTACACATTTATGTTCCGTTAAATGCGCAGTATGAATATAATGTTGCTAAAGATTTTGCTCATGTAATAGCAAAAATAGTTAATAACCGAATACCGGAGTTCACCAGTCTAATCAGAAGTCCCTCAAAAAGGAAAAAAAGAGTCTATCTGGATTATCTTCAAAATAGAGCCGGGCAAACACTAGCTGCACCATATAGTGTAAGGCCTAGACCTGATGCTACAGTTGCTACTCCATTATTTTGGAAGGAGGTAAAATCCGGATTATCACCCAAAGATTTTACTATTAAAAATGTACCGCAAAGAGTAGAAAAGATAGGGGATATTTTCCATAAAATACTGGGAAAAGGAATAGATATAAACAAATCAATTAAAAAGCTGGAGGAATTACAAGGAAAGTAAAATAAAATTCCCCTTACTCAGAACTTATAAAAGCTTCTAATTCTTTCTTAATTTATTTTTACCGGAACCTTCTAAAAATGAAATAAGAAACAGACACAAAAATCCGATAGAGGATAATAAAATATCACTTATATCTATTGTGAAAATATTAAATTGACTTATCATATGATAAAATAATTTAATCATAACTAAAGTAGCAAAAAAAGTCAAAAATCCGATAGAACCGGCTATTAATGCAACAAGAAGTTGATAGAATACGGCTCCTTTGAATTTTTCATCCGACAAGCCGCCTCTTAAATTTTGTATCATTATTTCGATCATAAACTATATATATATTTAATTGAAGAAAAGATTACTTAAAACTAATACCTTTTTGTTAAGATAGAATTAAGGAAATATTAGTAAATTATTAATTTATGTTATGCAGATTATTTTTTTCATATTGAACTGATCTCAAAATTGAGCAAATTATAAATCTTGAGATTCTTCACTTCGTTCAGAATGAAAACTATGCGTAATATGAGTTATTAATTAAACTTACTCACCTTTATCATTCCTGATGCAAATAAAGAAACTACACCCATTATTATAAAATATTTACATCATTTTTGGAAATTTATTTTATTGCAGGAGCCCTAAAATTAATAATATAATAATAATGATTATTATAGATGATTATTGTGCTAATGAGCACAATTTATTTAATAATGTCCAGCATAAAACCCCCTCTCCTTAGAAACAAGGAAGTTACCACGATAACTATGCATTTGTCGTGCCTCTTTTGCGAAACGGAGTTTCGCGTTACATGAAGAGAGAGGGAAGCAAATAACTAAATTATTTAATAATCTCTTCAATCTGATCCATAATCTTATTCATTCTATCCATTGTGAGTTTAAAGGGCTCTGCAGATAAGGGATCAATGCCAGCCTCTTTTATTAATTCAATCGGATGTTGTGAAGCTCCCCCTTTTAATAGTTTAAAGTAATTGTCTACAGCCGGTTTACCTTCATTGATTACTTTTTCAGATAATGCCGTAGCATAAATTAATGAAGTAGCATACTGGTATACATAATAATTGTAATAAAAATGAGGGATGTAAGCCCATTCATATGCTATATAAGGATCGACAATACAGCTTCCCTGATCATTTCCGTAATATTCTTTTGTTAATTTATAATAAAGGTTGGTGAGTGCCTCGCCTGTAATTGGTTCTCCTTTTTCAGCCATTTTATGAGCTTCAAGTTCGAACTCTGCAAAAAGTGTTTGTCTGAATATGGTAGTTCGCAATAATTCAAGGTAACTACCAAGAAGGTAAAGTTTCTCCTCTTTAGATTTAGCATTTACGACCATATAATTGTTCAAAAGGCTTTCATTCAATGTTGAAGCTATTTCTGCAACAAAAATGGGATAGTCTGACTTTGCAAAAGGCTGACTTTTATTTGAAAAATAGCTGTGCATTGTATGTCCGAGTTCATGTGCTAATGTAGATACAGATTCATAATCACCGGTCCAGTTTGTAAGAATATAGGGATGAAAATCATAGGAAGCTCCGGATGAATAAGCTCCGCTTCTCTTTCCTTTATTCGGCATATAATCTACCCATCTATCGTTAAATGCTTTTTGAAGAGTGGAAATATATTCATCACCTAAAGGTTTTAATGCACTTAATATTGTTTTTTGACCTTCTTCAATAGTAAAGTCCATATTAACTTTTTTTACTAAAGGGGTATATAAATCGTAATAATGAAGTGTATCCAGTCCCAGCATTTTCTTTTTTAATTCTAAAAATCTTTTTAAGGTAGGTAGATTTTCATGTATTTGAGTAATTAAATTTTCATACACTGAAGCGGGTATATTGTTAGGGGCTAATGCAGCTTCTAAAGATGATTTATAATTTCTATCTTTTGCATAGACAAAATCAATTTTTTCTTTCCCTCCTAAATTTGTCCCAAAAGTATTCTGATAATGTCCATAGTTTTCAAAAAAAGTCTTAAAGATTTTTTCTCTGTCTTCCCTATTTTCAACAGTTCTGTATTTTGTATACGCAGAAGTAGAAAGCTCGATTTCTTCTCCTGTCGAGAGTTTAACTTTTGGATTTGGCATTTCCGCATTATTAAATATGCTGTAAACATCATAAGGTGTATTTGTTACTAAACCAAAACTTGCTAACAGCTTTTCTCCTTCTTTCGATAAAGTATGCTCTTTTAAGCGAAGGATATTATTGACAAACATGCTGATATTGTTCAAGATCTTTTTTCTCATTGAAAAATTGCTTTATCTTTGATGAATCTATTTCTAAAATTTCCGGGTTAATGAAAGCCGTACTCTCGGAGATTTTAGTCCCTAAATTAGATGCCTGTTGTTTTAATGCCTGATTAGCAGATACATTTAAATCCTCATCGCTTAATTTACTCGCATAATCGTAGAGTTTATGCAAATTCTTTTTGCAAGTTGAAATATGAGTTTAAAGCATTGTTAAAAGTTTCAGCATTTTCACCTAGTTTACCCTTATATTTTTCAACTTCATCTATTAGTGAATTGATTTTATTATAATCCGCTTTCCAGTCATCTATTGATTTATATACATCCTGTAAATTCCATTTATATTTTTCCGGAATATCTTTCCTTTCCATTGTTTGAGCATGAATGGTTATTAAAAGGATGAAAGCAAGCGGGAGAATGTAATAAATTGTACGGATCATAAGATTCCCTTTAAAAATATTGACAAATTTTTATTATACATTGTTATGCAAAAAGAAATTTTGCAGGGAAAAATCTTATTTTTCGAATAATTATCTTCAGTTGAAGATTCCTGCTAGTGACAAACCCATTAATTCTAGATGGTGGAAGTGTAGGGTGAGAGATTCTTCACTCCACTTCGTTCCGTTCAGAATGACAAATTAGAGGTTGCCACGTCTTTATTTCTTTAAATAAATCTGCATAACTTATATACTAAATTAAGCCAATTTATAATAATAAAAAATTTATATCCTGAAAATCCCATGATTAAATTTCACCGTAATATGTTATCCATTTAAGTGTAGTCATAACAGAATTTTGGGAATACTTAAGATGTGAAACTATTAAAGACGATATAAAATAGCATTAATATCCAATTGCAAAAAATTGTATTACAAGTTTTAAACCAAATGGTATATCGATGTGTCTACCTTGAAAGGCTGTTTAAAAATCACTTAACTAAACAGACTTATCGGTAAATAGATCATGCATTTTTTCATGTTTAATGCTTATATTTATTTTTCATGTAAAATTAGAAAGTTTGTTTTAAGTTGAAAAAAACATTAATAGATATTAAGGAAGGTATTCTTATTTCGTTTAGGGCAATCAGGGCAAATAAAATGCGTGCCTTTTTAACTACACTTGGAATTATAATAGGTATTGTTGCAGTAACGACTATGTCTACTGCAATTGTAGGTCTCGAGAAGGCATTTATTAGTTCAATTTCATCCTTTGGCTCCGATGTTTTATATATTGATAAATTTGAATGGTTTGGAGGACAGGATTGGAGTTATTACCGCAATAGAAAGGATATTACTTATGAGCAGTATGAAAGATTGAGGGATAAACTACAAGATAATCCATTGATAAAAGCAATTGCTCCTAATAAAAGAACATTTGGAGCTACTATAGAAAGGGATAAATATACCGCTAGTTCTACTGTTGTTTATGGAACAACTGCTGAATATATGGAAACTGCGAATACAATCCCCGCCCAAGGAAGGTTTATGAGTGATCTTGAAGTTAAGGCTTCCAGAAATGTATGCATCATTGGAACAGATATTGCGGATGCATTATTCCCTTATAGAAATCCGATCAATCAAACAATTAAGGTTAATAATGAACCTATGAAAGTTGTAGGAGTTTTAGAAAAACAAGGAAGCGGTTTATTTGGAAGTTTTAGTATGGATGGACAGGTAATTATGCCGATCGGGATTTTTGAAAAAATATTCGGTGAGCAGAGAGGCAGATTAAGAATTGACGTTAAAGTTGCTAATGAAAAAAATGTCCAGGATGTTAAAGAAGAGATTCGTTCAATTATGAGAGTAATTAGAAAAGTACCACCCGGTCAGCCTGATGATTTTGCTATTAATCAGCAGGAAGTATTTAAGGAAGTTTATGATAAAACAGTGGGTGTAATTTCAATTGCAGGAATAGTTATTACTTCACTTGCATTATTTGTCGGAGCAATTGGTATCATGAATATTATGTTTGTTTCTGTAACGGAAAGAACAAATGAAATCGGGATTAGAAAGGCAGTCGGTGCTAAAACCTGGTCTATACTTATTCAATTTTTATCTGAAGCGGCAATTATATGTCTCATAGGAGGGATTATCGGGCTCATTATTTCATTCCCACTAAGTCTTTTGATTAATCAATTTTTACCAACAGCTATGCCTGTGAGTATAGTTGTTCTTGCATTAATTATATCATCGGGAGTCGGTGTTATTTCAGGATTTTTACCTGCATATAAAGCTTCAAAGTTAAATCCTGTTGAAGCTCTAAGAAAGGAATAATTAAAATGCTTGTTATGGAGAGTGTTAAAATGGCTTTAAACTCCCTTATTAAGAATAAATTAAGGTCTATTTTGACTTTGCTCGGAATCGCTATAGGTTTATTTTCAATAATAATAGTAATGACAGCAATTGGTGCTATTCAAAGCAGCGTTGAATCTGCTTTTAATTCTTTGGGTACAAACAACTTTGTAGTTCAAAAATTTCCCGCAATTACAGGTCCAAGGGAATGGAGAAAATATCGTAATCGACCTGATCTTACAATCGCACAGGGTGAAAGGCTTAAAGCAATTACAAAACTTCCGGACGCTGTTGGAATATCTTTAGATAAAGGTGGAATGGTTGTAAAATACAGCAACGAAAAAACTAATCCTAATGTAGAACTTCAAGGTATGAATCTGGATGAACTTAGAGTCAATGATCTTGTAATTGCTCAGGGCAGAAGCTTTACCCAGCAGGATGAAAATTATACACACATGGTTTGTATTCTTGGCAGCGATGTTGCCGAAAAATTATTTAAGAATATTTATCCAATCGGACAGGAGGTAAGAATAGATTTAATGAACCTTCGAGTAATCGGTGTTTACGAAAAAAGAGGAAGTGTTTTAGGTGCAGGTCAGGATAATTTCGCAACTATTCCGCTTTCGGTCTTTAAAAAATATTATGGAGATGAAAGAAGCGCAGGATATACCATTATGGCTCCTGATAAATCTAAGATTACCGAAACAATGGATGAAGTTATTGGGGCTCTGAGAAAAATAAGGAAAATACCTCCTGGAAAAGAAAATGACTTTGAAATAGTAACCAATGATCAGCTTGTTGCACAGTTTAATGATATAACTAAATATTTTAGACTTGGAGCTGCGGTTGTTGCATTTATTGCTCTTGTTGCCGCAGGTGTGGGAATTATGAACATTATGATGGTAAGTGTTACAGAAAGGACAAAGGAAATCGGTATTAGAAAAGCTATTGGGGCAAGAAAAATTATGATTAGATCCCAGTTTTTAATGGAAGCAATTGTATTGTGCCAGATAGGAGGATTGATCGGAATTATTTTAGGGGTCATTGGAGGGAATATTATTGCAGGTGTTCTGCATGTATCTGCTATTTTACCTATTGACTGGATAATAATCGGGGTTATTGTTACTACTTTTGTGGGGGTTTTGTTTGGAGTTTACCCGGCAGTTAAGGCTTCTAATTTAGATCCTATTGAAGCCCTAAGGTACGAGTAATTTTACCACAGAGAAAAGAGGATACCACAGAGGTCGCAGAGAAGACGCAGAGTTGACGGAGGATATGCGGAAGTAACTGAGAATGTCTTTCAAAAATCATTTTTGTAAAAATTCCCGATTTTTCTGGTTAATGTTATTTCTGCAATTTTATTCCGTTTTAATATTCCATTTATGATACTATGGCAAAGCTCTACATCATTAAAAAGAGTACCATTCCAGTCCCAGATTATATGTTTATATTTTTTCATTATTTAAATATTTTTAATTTTATTCACGTCTTCTAAAATATCCTTTCAAAATTAAAATAAAAAAATGAAACCGCTTAATTTAAAATAATATGTCAGATTGCATGTCTGACTTGCAACTGAAGGTACCAAAACTTAACCCGAGGATGTCCATCCGTATTCAATGTGGTTTATCCGGAGTAAATACGGTTTTAATACGGTTTAATACGGTTTCAAATCGGTTTCAAATCGGTTTCAAAACGGTTTCAGAGTGGTGATAGCATGGATTTAGTAAAGAATTGTGCCCTTTGGGAAAAATATATGTATAGCTTGTTTTCGGGTTTTTAGAGCCCCTATGTTCCGGATTTTTTGAATTTGTAATTTTTTTTGGCTCAAAATCTTGATAATAACAACATTTTTGTGTGTTTGAGTTAATACCTAGTTCGATGATCTATTGATTAATTACAATTTAAATAGTAACCTGTATTTCCCGTTTATTTAATAATTTACTTTAACTACTCCGGTGTAATAATCATAAAAATATGAGGTGAAGAAATGAGAGCACTATGGAAAGGTTTTATTCGTTTTTCTCTCGTTACAATTCCAGTGAACTTATACAGTGCAGTTGAATCCTCAGGGACTATTAGTTTTAACCAGCTTCATAATAAGGATAATGGAAGGGTTGGATACGAAAAAAAATGTAAAAAGTGCGGAAAAACTCTTTCAAATGATGAAATAGTTAAAGGTTATGAATTTCAACCGGATAATTACATTATAATCGAAAATGAAGATCTACAAAAAGTTAAA
The DNA here is from genome assembly GCA_963848195.1 of uncultured Ignavibacteriales bacterium. Lineage (GTDB taxonomy): Bacteria > Bacteroidota > Ignavibacteria > Ignavibacteriales > Ignavibacteriaceae > CAVQBP01. The sequence continues at coordinate 109,360 of CAWKCY010000016.1, forward strand.
TTAGAGAGCACTAAAACTATTGAGATAGAAGGTTTTGTTAATATTTCTGAAGTTTCACCCATGCTTTATGATTCACCTTATTTTATAGGTCCTGACGGAGAAGTGGGTAAAAAGGCATACGCTCTTTTTACAGAAACCTTAAAAGAAACCGGGAAAATGGGGATTGGGAAAGTTGTTATGCGTGACCGTGAAGACGTTGTAATGATTGCACCTCAGGAAAATGCAATGATGATGTATAAACTTCGTTATCCGAATGAATTAAGAAGTATAAGCAGTATTCCACAGGTAGACGGGTTAAAAGCAGATAAGGACCAGTTAAAGCTGGCTAAAACTTTAGTGGATTCAATGACAACTACATTGGATAAAATTGAACTAAAAGATAAATATCAGGATGCTTTGCGTGAAATGATTGAGGCAAAAGCCGAAGGTAAGGAAATTGTTGCTCCTGAAAAAGAGATAGAACCGGTTACCGATATTATGGCTGCTTTAAAATTGAGTCTTGAGCAGGCTAAGAAAGATAAAATGCCGATGGAAAAAGCTAAAGGTGCAGTAAAAAAAGAGAAAGTGGCAAAAAAGACTTCCAAAGTGAAAAAAAGAAAATCGGCATGATTTTATATTGTTTTTATTTGTAATTTTTGATACTGTTTGTACAAAATTTTTGGTAGTGTATGGCGAAAATTATTCAACTCCAGGTTAAGGCTCCTTCAAAACTTGGATTTCAAAAGAGCAAGTAAGGATAAAAAGCGGGATCTCGAAAAGAAGGGGCAATTAAATCTTTTCAATCAGCGGGAGATTAATATCCATTATCTTCCCTCGAAGTATACACCGTTTGAAGAAGCTTTGTGGCTTGATGAAAATAGTAGTCCCCATGCTCAGGAGGCGTATTTAAAAGCTATTTTAGCTAAAGATTGTACACAGGATGCATACTGTAATCTTGGAATATTGGAATCCCAATCAGGAAATACTGCAAAAGCTTTTGATTGTTTTTCACAATGTTTAAAGCTCGAAGAAAGGCACCTGGAAGCACATTATAATCTTGCGAATCTTTATTTTGAAGCATGTGATTATCGATTGGCAAAACTTCATTATGAATTAGCTGCTGAAATCGACCCTGATTTTCCTAATACCTATTTTAATTTGGGGCTTGTGTATGCATTAAGTGATGATTATGAAGACGCAGTGAATGCGTTATTTAAATACAAACAGCTGGTACCTGAAGAAGAGGGGAAGAAGGCTGATAATTTGTTAAATAGTTTGAGAAGATCTTTGAATAGGTGAGCAAAAGATTAATATGTTGAAATCAGAAGTGTTCCTATAATAATACAAACCCTATCTAAATCTTTCCCTTGTGAAGGGAAAGACTTTATTATCAATTATTCTTTTCATTTATCATTCTGACATTATTTATCATTCTGACATTTTTGTTTTTTGCGAAACGGAGTTTCGCGTTACATGGAAATTAGTAGTGTACCGGCAATAATAATTAAGGCTGCGGCTGCTCTTATCCATAAATTACTCTCTTTGAATATTTTACCTCCAATTACAGCAGCAAAGAAAATGGAGATCCTTTTTACTGCCAATACTAATGCTACGGGAGCAATTTTTACTGCTTCGATCTGGGTATATCGATATATAATTGTTAAAATGGAAATAAGAATGATTAGTTTTAATGAGTCTTTGTTTAATAACAGGGATAAGCTTTTTAAAGGTTTTTTAGAAATTAGAAATATCAAAATGAAATTAATGGCGAGAAATAAATTCTGAAAGACTAAAAATGGTTCCGGCTCCAGTTTATATTTATTTAAGAGAAGCCTGTCAAGGACAGCAGTTATAGTAAAGAGTAATAGTGCAGTAATTATATAATAATGTTTTTTTGAATTTATAAAAATTTTGAAGGGCTCGAGCAAGTTTTGTTTTGATTTTGCTTCTAAAGTATATGTGCCTAAAATTAGAAGAAGAATTCCTATCAATTCGGTTTGTGTTAATGAATCCCCGATAAATATAAAAGCAGAAATTGCAACTAAACCAGGTGTTAATGCAAGGAGAGGAAGGGCTTTACTGATTTCAAAGTTTTTAATTGCAAGCATTACATTCCAGAATGCGAGAGCTTCAAGAATTGTTTTTATATATAAAACTAGTAGTTTATCAAAATATATTTTTTCATAATTTAGAAAGAAGAAAAGCGGCACTAAAAAAAGTATATTTAAGATAGAAAGCATTAGGCTAAATTCTAATGCTTCTGCCTTAAAAAGGATTTTTTTTTGAAATATTGCGGCGGCGGCTGAAAAAGCTGCGGAAATGAGTGCCAACCAGAACCAGTTCACCAAATTACCATCCGATATTCAATTTTATATAGAAATTTCTTCCAGGCTCTTCTCTTATGAGTCCTCTGTTTGTTGAGAGATGATTCCTGTATGATTTATTAGTTATATTCTGTATCCCTCCTATAATTCTGAATTTGGTGAAATCTATATTAAAAGAAGGAGATTGCAGAGATAAATTAAAACATGCATACCCTGGAGTAGAAATTTCTCCTGGTGCTATTTTGTTTTGTGAAGCAAATAAATTGACTGAAAAATCAAAGTCATAGTCAAAATAATTTAATTTATAACCTAGTACCCCATTCAAAGGCGGAATTTCCGGCAAATAGGAATTATTCAAAATATCTTTCCCTAAAGTATAAGCAGCATTCAGATATACTGAATTCATGGAATTGAATTTATAATCAACCGAAATATCGGAGCCGTAAATCTTTGATTTTCCTATATTTGTTTTTATTAAAGCAGGTCTGTCTTCGTAAGTACCCGGTATTTCTGATACAAGATCATTTAGGAAATTTATATAAACATTCCATTTCATTGTAATTATCTTATTCCAAACTCTATACCCAAGATCGATAAAATATCCTTTTTCAGGTTTAAGGTCCGGATTGCCTAAACGTACTAAATTACCTAGATCAATATATTGATATCTTTCCTCAAGAGAAGGTGACCTAAAAGATCGGGCAAAATTTAAGGTCAGATCCATCTTTTTATTTATTGAATAAATTATACCTGCGTTCGCACTCCAGGATATTTCATTGGCGTTATATGCTTTCCAATATAGAATCTGGTTTCCAGGTGAGTTGTTTTTTATTCCGTTTATTTCAACATAAACGGGGTTAGATATTGCTGAATTACTAATGTATATTTTATCTATTCTTCCGCCGACAGAAAACTTTAATATGTTCAAATTTATATCATCCTGAACAAAGGTTCCCAGACTGGTAAAAGAGGCTTCCGGAAGGGGTCTTTCTCCTATAGACTGGAATTTAACTGCAGATATTGAACCGGATGAATCGAGCATTTCTATTTTTAAATTTCTCTCTCTCCAGCTGTCTAACTTTCTTTGCCAGGCATCTATTCCCGCAATAATTATTTGATTTGAAAACGGAATAAGGGTGCTCTGGAATTGGATTCCATTAGTATAATGTCTTGCGTTGGGAGTGATTTTTTCCACGTAAACATTCTGTAATGGGGATGGATGCTGAACGATATATGGAATATTTTCAACATTTCTATAAATATTCTGATTATAATATTTTAATAAGATATTATTTACAACTGAAGAAATGTTTTTTATTTCATATTGTGCAGAAAAAAGATTTCTTTCAATACTTGAGTATTTGACAGAAGCATTATCGGGAAATAAGGGATAGCCTCCCGGAATACCAACATCATTTGCTTTATACTTTTGATAATCAATTATGAGACTTTGATTAGCAAAGGGAGATATTTTAAATAATGCAGAAACATTATTATCGGAATATTGACTGTTAGTTAAAATGCCTGATGGTGTTTTGGTATCTTCAGCCTTCCTGATTGTACCATTTATTCTAAAATACCAGAAATCCTTTCTTAAATTAATATTAATATTTTGAGAATATCCATTATTTACGCTATTATAATAGCTTGAAACTGAACCGCCTGCAGCAAGATTTTCAGAAAAGCCGGGAAATTTTGAAATGAAATTCACAATGCCGCCAAGGGCACCTGTTCCATAAAGGGATGAAGCAGATCCTTTTATTATTTCAACTCTTTCAATGTCATTTAGATCAATTAAAGATAGTCCGGCTGCAAGATCTGTTGCTGTTTCAATTCTATTCCCGTCAATTAAAATAACCTGGTTTGAACTTCCCATACCCCTTATACTTAGTGAAGTTGCCCAGATGCCATCCCTTTTCAGTGCCACTCCAGGTAAGCTACTTAGCAAATCGGAAGCCGTTACCGCATTTGATTTTGCAATATCATCCTTTGTCTCTATTTCTACCGGGAGAGGGATATCTTTTATACTTTTTTCAGTCCTAGTGCTGGTAACTATAACTTCTCCTAATTCAACTGCAGCCGGTATTAATTTTATTAACTTAAACGTTATTGAATCCTGTATATCAACCGGAATCTTTTGAGTTATGTATCCGATAAATGAAATTGTAAAGACATAGGAGCCTGAAGGAATATTTTTAATTATAAAATTTCCGGATTTATTAGTCGCGGCACTAAATTCTTTGGTATTGCTATAAATATTAACGCCTTCGAGGAGAGTATTCGTTTCATTATCTAGAACTCTGCCTTTAAATATTGAAGTTTGCGGGAAGAGTGGAGAGCATATTGCGATCCATAATATTAAAATATAGGTTGTTTTTTTCATCATAGCTTTTTATTTCGTCCCTAACGGGACTGTATGTATTTCAGGAGGTTTCTTTCTATAGATATTTTGTCCCTACCGGGACAAAAAAGTTTTAATATAATGGATTATCATGTTACATTAGAAAAATTATTTTGAAACCCAACAGTTTAGTTTCATTTCATTTTCCAACGGTTAAAACCGTTGGTTAATGATATTCACAAGTGCTCTTTAAACGGTATTGTTACTTTGAAAGAAGTACCGGGATTATCTTTATCTCCTATGCCGGAAGGACTTTCAACATTTATTTTGCCATTATGTTTTTCAACTATCTGCTTTACAAATGATAAACCTAAACCTGTCCCCTCATAAGATTTTTGTTTTATGTTAGATGCACGGTAAAAATCCTTAAATATATTTCTCAAATCCTTTTGGGGAATTCCAATGCCATTGTCGATTACTGATACCAGAATATTTTCATTATCTGAATAGAGTTTAACTTCAATAATTCCATTTTCTTTAACATACTTAACAGAATTATTAATTAAATTCGAAAAAGCAATTTCAAGAAGAAGGAAATCACCCTTAATTTTTCTATCATCTTTCCGGTCATCAATTAAATTAAAGCTTATATTCTTTGACTGAATATTTATTTTTTGCTGATTATGTATTTGGCATAGTAATTCTTTTAAATCTATCTCTTCACCGGCTATTTCATCGAGAAGCCGGAGCCTAGATATCTTTAAGACATCATCAGTTAATTGAAGAGCCTCATCTGAGCGTATCCTTGCCCTTAAGAGCTTTTCTTCAACCTTATCGCTTATTGGTCCTAAATATTTTTGCAGAATCAAATCAAGATAGGAATGAACAGCAGATAATGGAGTTTTTATTTCATGAACAACACCCATTATGTATTTCTGCTTCTCAATTTCAGCATCATTTAACTTCTTTAATGATTCAACTAATTCTTGTTCCATTTTATACAATTGAACGGCAATATGATTGGCAAGGACAACACTAAAAATAATTACAAATGCGAATACACTATTATACGCAAGTAAGAAGTGGAGGTTGTTGTAAATCGGAACCTGAAGCAGTCCTTTCACACTGTGATGGTTAAGAATATTAAAATATTCACCAAAAGTTAAAGAACAGAAGACAATGATTACTAAACCTGCCAGACTATAAATAATTTTTCCGGGTAAAATCAAACTCCCAATAATCATATGAAAAACAAACAGCATAAATAGGGGGGATTCAATTCCTCCTGTGTAGTATACAATTAAAGTAAGTACATACAAATCAAAGAGCATCTGAACCAGGGAAAGATGAAGAGGGTTAAATTTACCCGGTATACATTTTAGATTTTTGCTGACTTTCTGAAAAGATATATTATAGGCTAAAATTGCTAAAACTAATATAACAAAAACCCTTACCTGCAGATCCGTGTATGCTGCATGAAGAATTAATTCCGCTGAAAGCAAAAAGGCAATAAGCATTAACACTGCACCGTAGCGAAGCTTAATAAACCAGTTGTTTCTTCTTTTTATTGCATCCCAGAAAGAATCATAATGATGCGCCCAGGTAGGGACTAGAGTTATCATAATAATTTAGTATGACATTATTCATATTTGTTAGTCTATTGATCTATTGGTCATCAGTCATTGGTCATTGGTCATTTATGATATATACTTTCCTCTCTTAATATATTGTGTATGCAGAAGTTTGTGGGAAAGTTTGCTGCAGGGTCCTTCGGTTAAAAATTTCTCATAAATATATTTTACATGAGGGTTGTTATGAGATTTTCTTATTTCTAAAGTCTCTTCTTCGGCATATATTGCTTCGGCTCTTTTCTTCCTGATCTCGGCACTTGTGGGTATAGGCTGTCCGCCTCCTCCTAAACATCCACCGGGGCATGCCATGATTTCTACAAAATGTACATCATTTAATTCGCCTCTTCTTAACATTTCCATCACTTTTTTTGCGTTTGCAGTACCATGAGCAACAACAAATTTTAATTCAACACCTTCCAAAAATTTATATTCACTAACGCATCCTTCCAGTTTTACCGAAGCTTGTTTTACTCCTTCAAAACCCCTGCATGGTTCTATATTTAAATTCTTAAAAGGTACTTCTCTTCCTGTTACCAGCTCATAAACGGTTCTTAAAGCTGCTTCCATTACTCCCCCGGTTGCACCGAAAATCAGATCCTGCGCCGGAAGCATCACCGAATGGATCATCAAAATTAGACTTTGGCATTTCGGGGAGATAAATCCCTGCTTCTTTAATCATTTGCGCCATTTCTCTTGTGGTTAACCCATAATCTACATCTTTATATCCCGATGAATTCATTTCAGGACGATTGCATTCAAACTTTTTAGCGGAACAGGGCATTAGAGCAACAGTTACGATATCTTTTGCATCTATCTTCTCTTCCCTTGCATAAAAGGTTTTAATAATAGCTCCAAACATTTGCTGAGGGGATTTGGCGGTAGATAAATAATCGAGATATTCAGGATAAAAATGTTCAATAAACTTTATCCATCCGGGGGAACATGAAGTAAATTGGGGAAGTTTAATTGAATCATCTTTATCGACTAATGCTTTTTTCAACCTGTTGAGCAGCTCCGTGCCTTCTTCCATGATAGTCAGATCGGCAGTGAAGTTAGTATCAAAGACTTTATCAAATCCTATCCGTTTCAATGCCGTATTCATTTCTCCGGTGAAAGATTTCCCGGGTTCTATTCCGAACTCTTCACCAATTGCCGCACGGGGGGATGGTGCTGTTTGTATAACAACATGTTTGGTTGGATCATCTATTGCCTTCCAGATTTCATCTGAAGGATCATTAGCACGTAATGCACCCGTAGGACATCTATTGATGCATTGTCCGCAGTTTATACAAATTACATCAGCTAAATCTTTATCTAAAAACGTTCCTATATGGGTATCATGCCCGCGCTCTAAAGCTTCCAAAACGCCAACCTCCTGAAGATCAATGCATGTTCTGACACAACGTTTACATAAAATGCACTTATTCATATCCCTTACAACGGCAGCAGAGGATTTATCAGTTTCAAAACGGGGTTTATCTATATGACCAAATGTAAACCCATCTACACCATATTCTTTGGCAAGCGCCTGCAGCTCACAGTTACTATTTCTAAAACAAGAATAGCATTCTCCATAATGTTCACTTAAAAGGAGATCTATAATATGCCTTCTTGCCTTTCTAACCATTGGAGTAGATGAATGGATTTTGATTGGTGATGTAATCGGGAAAGAGCAAGCGGTCTGTAAGGTTCTCATTCCTTCAACTTCAACAACGCATATCCTGCAGACACCGGCAATACAAAGATCAGGATGATGACATAATGTCGGAATATGCACCTGGTTTTCTTTGCAAGCATCTAATATTGTTGTGCCGAGCGGGACAGTTAATTTCTTTTCATTTATTTGAATGCGAACCGTACCGCCTATCATTGTAATATCTTCAGGTTTTTTAACAGTAAACGGCTGCTGACTAACCGGTATCCTTGAATTTCCACGTTCAGACATATCTTATTTCCCTCTTTCGGTTTTCTGAAAAATTTCTTCTTTGAAGTTATCTAAAATAGAAAGAAACGAATTCGGGCTTGATTGTCCGAGTCCGCATTTGGATGCGACCTGCATAGTTCTTCCTAACTCTTTCAGCTTATTAATATAAGAAAATGTAAATTTTCCTTCCTCAATTAATTCAACTCCTTCAAGCAGTTTGATATTTCCGATTCTGCATGGGGTACATTGGCCGCAAGATTCTTCAACAAAAAATTCCATAAAGTTCTTCAGTACCATCAGCATATTTCTGCTTTTGTTAAATATTATTACCGAGCCACCGGTAGCAACATCTTCATAAGCCAAAGACCTCCCGAATTGAGATTCGGGCAAGCATATACCGGAGGCACCTCCAACTTGAACTGCTTTGGTATTTTTTGCTTCAGCAATTTCCAATAATTCATTAATGGTTATCCCCCAAGGCAGTTCATAAACCCCAGGTTTTTCACAATCTCCGGAAATGGAAAACAATTTGGAACCGGTTGATTTATTTGTACCATGAACTCTAAACCATTCACCCCCTTTTGTAATTATATGCGGAACGGATGAAAGAGTTTCAACATTATTAACAACAGTTGGATTTCCCATATAGCCGGTATCAACCGGGAAAGGTGGACGGTTTCTCGGCTCCCCTCTATTCCCTTCCAATGATTCGATTAATGCAGTTTCTTCACCGCAGACATAAGACCCGGAACCGAGCCTGATTTCGATATCAAAATTAAAATCATTGTGCCCTAAAATTTTTTCACCCAAAAGATTTTCTTCTCTCATCATTTGAAGATAGTCTTGAAGAGATTTCAGCATATATTCATATTCGCCTCTTAGATAAACCAGTCCTTTTTTTGAGCCTATTGTAAAACCGGCAATTACCATCCCTTCAAAAACTAATTCAGGATATTCCAGCAAAAGAACCCTATCCTTAAAAGTACCCGGTTCCCCTTCATCGGCATTACATACGACAAATTTCTCTTGAGCTATTGATGCAGCAGTTAGCATCCATTTGGTAGCAGTAGGAAATCCAGCTCCTCCTCTCCCTCTTAAACCTGAAGTTTTTAGTTCAAATAGAATGTTTTCTCTCCCAAGTTCGAGAGCTTTTTTAACTCCTTCACCCCGGGCATAACCGGAAAACAAAACGGGTCCATTCCTTATTTTTTTTCTTTCCTTGATTGATTCCATTTTAAATTCCTATTTTATCTCATTTATAATTTGAATTACTTTTTCCGGATTTAAATGAGTGTAAACTCTTTCATTTATAATCAGTGCAGGTCCCTGATCGCACATTCCAAGACAGTTGGTAAATTCAAGTGTTATTTTTTTATCTTTTGTTGTTTCTCCGAACTTGATTCCAAGCTCGCGTTCTATCGTTAATTTGATATCTTCTTTACCTTTCATATCACATGAAATTGTACGGCATAATCTTAATATATTCTTCCCCTGCGGTTTTGAGTGAAGAAAAGAATAAAATGATATAACACTGTAGACTTCAACCGGATGGATATTCATAAGTCTGGCAATTTCCTGCTGGGCAAAATCTGAAATATATTTATGTTTGCGCTGCACTGCCTGAAGAATCTGAAGCAGAGATGAACGTTCGGAACCGTATAATTTAATTAGTTCTTCAATTTCTTCGGATAAAGCATTTCTTTCAAGTACCAGCATTTTTTATCCCTCCTGTTGAATTTGTAATAAGCCGTTTAACTTTGCTTATCAGCTCTTCGGGTGAAATAGGTTTTTCAACAAAATCATCTACAGGTACTATTTCACTTATTCCAAAATCGAGACCTGTAGCTTTTGAAACAGAAGTATACATTATGATGGGAATTTTGATATTTTCTTTTCTGAATTTTTGAGCAAGAAAAAACCCATCATCAGGTTCATTCATCATTACATCAAGAATTATAAGGTCAGGTGATTTTTCTTTCACAATTGTATACCCGTCATCCGGGTTATCAGCCGTTATTACTTCATAGCCGTTGGATGTTAGAATCAGACTACTGGCATCAAGAATATCGGCATCATCGTCTATAATAGCTATTCGAGTCATTAGACCCCCTTATTTTATTTATGATAAATATTAAAGCTAATTCTCACGGTAATTGATCATCTCTTTATAGAGGAACGGAAGATAAACTCTGAACGTGCTTCCCTTGTTAAATTCGCTTTCCACTTCAATTTTCCCCGAATATGAATCTAATATTCTTTTAACTATTGATAATCCTAAACCTGTTCCGCCAATATCCTTTGTAAATTCATTCTTAGCTCTATAAAATTCCTGGAACAGCTTCTTTTTTTCCTCCTCTTTAAGCCCTATCCCTGTATCTTTTATTTCAACAACTAAATATACTTCAGTTGAACTAATAATGATACTTATAGAACCGTTTTGCATATTATATTTTACAGCATTGCTTATTAAATTTGTAAATAAACGGTTAATTTCTTCATGATCTGCTTTAAGAATCGGTAATTCGTGATAAGAATTAATTTCAACCGAGATATTCTTTGATTTTAGTTCGGCCTGGAACAATTCAATAATATTACGAATTACTGTTTTTATATTAACATCATTTATTTCTCTTTTTACCGTTTTCATTTCCATTCTGGATATATCCAGAAGATCATTTACCATTTTAATTAAAGCATCGAGCCTGATTTGGGATCTATTTATAAATTTTCTTTTTTGTTCTTCAGAAACTGCTATAGAGTCATCGTTAAATAGCTTTAGATATCCGTACACGGCGGAAATAGGAGCTTTTAGTTCATGAGATACCATGGACACGAACTGAGATTTAAGGAATTCCAGCTTTTTTAAATTTGTTATATCCTTTAAAACAATCACAACGCCTGCAAGTGAACCGTCAGGATGCAGAACACCTGAAGAAGTAGCTTCAATAAAGAATTCATGATTAGGCTTTAGTTCAATCTGGCTTGAATAAGATTTATTAATAATGGAATTGCCTTCAAAATATTTACTGATTAAATCAGATATTTGAGGATGGAGCTTCTCTGCTGCAGTCTCACCTATTCTCAATTCATTGACTTCTAAATATTTTAATACGGCAGGATTAAATAAAACCACCTCCCCGATTTTATTAACGACGAGTACACCGTCTGTTATCGAATTGATTATAGTATGTACACGGGTTTTTTCAAAAGCAATCTCAAGTAATCTTTCTTCGCGTTCTTTTTTTAATTTTTCCGATTCCATTAACAGGAATCTTCTTTCATAACCTTTCTTTAACTGATATAGAAGCTCTTCAGGAGAAAAAGGTTTAGGGATATAACCATAAGCCCCTTTTTTGGTTGATTCGATTGCTGTTTCATAACTTGCAAATGCAGTAGCAATAAAACAAACTGTGCGGGGATATTTTTTTAAGATTTCTTCAAGGACGGTAATCCCACCGACATCGGGCATCTTTAAATCAATTATTGCAAGGTCAAATTCATCTTCCGTACCGTACAGAATACCATCCGTTCCATTTTCTGCGAGGTGGACTTCATAATTTTCCTTTTCAAGCAGACGTTTAATTCCTATGCCAAGGCTTTTTTCATCCTCAACAATTAAAACTTTAATTCTGCCGTTATTATTTAGAGTTAAATCGTTAATCACATGCCTGTCCAAAATGTTTTTTTATTTCGTGGATGTCCAAAAAGTCATTTTCATTATTTATTTCACCCCTTCGGGGTTTTGAATATTTCTTCTACTTTATATTTTCTACAATAATATCACACCTTCGGTGTTCAAAATTCTGGGACAGCCTCTCTATTTATTCGGGAGGTATTCTTTCTAATGCTTTCTGAATATCTTCCTTTTTTTGATAATAATTTTCTATCTTCTGAATTAAATCTTCTATTACTACAGGTTTATTTATAATTTCATCACAATATATCCATTCTTTTTCCTCTTCAGTAGAAACGCCAAATTTGTATCCGGTTAAATAAGTGGCTGAAGTTAGAATATAGACCGGGATATTCTTACCATATTCATCTTTCTTAATTTTATAGCTCAGAATAAAACCGGAATCATGTTCTTCCATTATAAGATCTATAACTACCGAATCATGTTTCTCTTTTTGAAATGATATCCATCCTGCTTCCGCACTTTCTGCAGTTGAGACTTTAAATCCTTTTGATTCGAATGATATTTTGCTTTGTTCAAGAAGATCTATATCATCATCAACTAATAATATTTTTTTCTTTTCCATATTCATTCCTTAATTCAAATTCATATTTTGTATTACAAGATACTTAGGCAGCCTCACAGTAAAAGAGGTCCCTTTTCCTGTTTCGCTTTGAAATGATATATCTCCTTTATGCATTTTAACTATACCATACGAGATAGCAAGTCCCAGACCAGTACCCATTCCCATCTTTTTAGTAGTGAAGAAGGGGGTGAAAATCTTGTTATAGTTTTCTTTCGGAATACCAGTTCCAGTATCACTTATTTTTATTTCTATATGATTGTTGCTTTCCTTAATATCCAGGTTTAAAATCTTTTCATTGCTTTCTATCATCGCTTCACACGAGTTGCTAATCAAATTTAGAAAAACCTGTTTAAGCTGATCAGGATCGCAATCAATAACACAACTTTGAGGTATATCTTTTTCTAAAGTTATATCTTTGTATCTTGGATTTATTAAAATCGACCTAGTGATATCATCGAGGAGTTCATTTATATTTACGGCCGAAATTTTAAGCTTGTTTTGTCTCGCAAAGTTTAATAAATCCGACACAATGTTTTTACATCTTGTAGCTTCTTCAACAATCAGCTTCAAGTCTTCAATATTCTGAACGTCGGATTTTTTTTCTGCCAGCTCTTTCTTCAGCATTGATGAATATATAAGTATTGTGGCTAAAGGGTTATTGATTTCGTGTGCAATACCAGCAACAAGCTGACCGATCGATGCAAGCTTTTCTGCAGACTGAAGCTGCTCTTGAGCGGAAGTCAGTTCTTTATAAGCTTTATCAATTTTATCAATTAAGTAAGGCAGGCACATCTCATTCTCTGCCAGCCCCTTTGCAATTGCAACGGCATTTTCCCTGCATGTATTATAACCGCAGGCTCCGCAATTTAATTCATCTCCGGGAGTAAATTTATTTGTCTCGGCTAATATCTCTTTTATTCTCTCTTCCGTTGGATACGGTCTTTTTTGATTCTTTGAACTGAACTTTCGGGTGAAATCAATATTTCGTGCATTATAGAGATTACTCTTCCATACTTGCTTATCAACGGAATTGATTTTTTGTTCAATATAATTTATTACCTTTTCTCTCCTTGAATAATAATTAAGGCTGCTGTCGATTGCAGGTCCGCTGATACATCCTTCGCAGAAAAGTACATCTACAAATTTTGCATTTATGTTATTATTCGCTATCTCATCGATAATCTCCATTACTTTTTTCTTTCCTTCAACTACAACTATTTCTTTTTCAAGGATATCCTCGGGTATATTTGTAGATTTTAGAAGGCCTCCTGCAAGAGGATAGGCTTTGCCCAAAAATGCATGAGGAGGATCAAAATTACTCTCTTCAAGTTCGTTAATATCGATATTATTATTACTTAGAATTTTTTTAATTTCACTAAAAGTAAGTACGGCATCAATCTCTCCATTTAGTTCATCATCTGTATATTCTGCTTTTTTCGCTATACACGGACCTATAAAAACGATTTTTATATCGGGACCTTCAGTTTCTCTCAAATATCGTCCCATGGCAATCATTGGAGATACTACATTAGTAATATTAGGGACTAATTCTTTATAATATTTTTCGATATAATTCACCACGGCAGGGCAGGCTGAGCTTATCGCAGTTTTATTTTTTTCGGTTTGAAATTCAGTTAGATAGTATTCACTAATTAAGTCTGCTCCAAAGGCAGTTTCAATGACTTTTGAAAATCCTACTTTCCTTAATGCAGTAGGAAATTTTGAATAGGAATCGGGAAAAGATGCGGCAAATGACGGGGCTATTATGGCTATTGATTTTTGGGAAACTAGTATCTCATTTAATACTTTATCAACATCGCTTAGAATCTGTTTGGCATTTTGAGAACAGACTTTAATACAATGTCCGCAGACGATACATCTTTCTGTTAATACTGCTGCTTGTCCGTTTATAACCCTAATTGCTTTTGCAGGGCACTCACGTACACATGAATAACATCGTTTACATTTATCGAGTATTGTGGTTACAATTCCGTCGTTCATTTTTATGTGCCGGTTTATTTCTTTTACCTACTTATATTCCATGTGAAAGCATTGTGAAGTAAAGATGACATCTTTAATAATAAGTTTTTTATAACTTTTAGTAGAAATTAAGTTCAAATAAATCATATTTTTAATTAATAAAAGATGTCATCTTTCAAATACCGGTTTTCGAATAACTTTAGTTATTAAGTGAATATATCTTAAACCTCACCCCCCGACCCCCTCTCCTTAGTAAGGAGAGGGGGAGGCGTTTAACGTAACTTCAGTTATTAATTTTTATTGCATCTTTCCTATTGAAATACTTTGTATGGAGGATTTCATGGGCTTTGGGTGAATTTGGTTCAACGAAGAATTCTTTATATAATGACTTTAGAGATTCATTTTCATAAGATTTTCTATGCTTCATTCTTAAATCGATTTGATATAAAGCCTTCATCCTTTTTTCTAATTTTTCAGGTTTTTGATGAATAGGCTGTCCGCCTCCGTTAATGCATCCGCCCGGACAGCTCATTACCTCAATAAAATGATATTTAGAATTTCCATTAAGAACATCCTTTATGACAGTTCCAATATTA
Source organism: uncultured Ignavibacteriales bacterium (assembly GCA_963848195.1). Classification (GTDB taxonomy): domain Bacteria; phylum Bacteroidota; class Ignavibacteria; order Ignavibacteriales; family Ignavibacteriaceae; genus CAVQBP01. Next base: position 124,394 of record CAWKCY010000016.1, read on the forward strand.
CCTATTCCGTTTACGACCGCTACATTTAACAACAAGCCATTTATATTTATTGAAGCTTCTTTTATACCCTCTAATCCTCTAACAGAATTTAATTCCAATGATTCAAGGTTTTCACCAGTTAGATAATAATATGCAGTTCTTATTGCCGCTTCCATTACGCCTCCACTTGTACCAAATATTGCGGCGGCTCCAGTTGATTCTCCAAGAGGATTATCAAAATTGTCTTCAGGTAAATCTCTAAAATCAATCCCGGCAAGCTTAAAGAATCTTACGAGTTCCCTGGTGGTTAAAACTGCATCAACATCGGGTTTAGCATCTTCCTGAAGCTCAAGTCTGCTAGATTCATATTTCTTTACCGTACAGGGCATTATTGAAACAACAAAAATATCTTTAGGATTTATACCCATCTTCTTTGCATAGTATGTTTTTAGAACGGCACCTTCCATTTCATGTGGAGACTTGCATGAAGACACATGTTCCAATATATCGGGATAGTTTTTCTCGGCATATTTGACCCATCCCGGGCAGCAGCTGGTGAACATCGGGAGTACACTTTTGTTATTTATTCTGTTAATCAGTTCTGTTGCTTCCTCAAGAATTGTCAAATCAGCAGCAAAGTTTGTGTCAAATACTCTTTTAAAACCGAGTCTTCTCAGTCCGGTGACAAGCTGCCCTGTTATATCAGTCCCTAACGGGAAATTATATTCCTCGCCTAAAGTTGCTCTTACTGCCGGGGCTACCTGTACGATAGTATATTTATTTTTATTGTTTAGGGCTGCAGCAACTTCTTTCATCGAACTTTTCTCCCGCAATGCTGCGGTCGGACAAACGAGAATGCATTGTCCGCAGAGAATACAGTCACTTATGTTTAATCCCTTATTATATGGGGTTGTAACGATACTGTTGAAGCCTCTTTGGGTAAAATCGATAGCTCCGATTTTCTGTATTTCGTGACATACCCTAACGCATCTGCCGCAGAGAATGCATTTAGCCGGATCCCTTTCCATCGATGTACTAGAGATGTCAATAGCATGGGATTTAGTTTCTCCAACATACCTATGCTCTCTGACACTATAAGTTTCTGCTAAATCCTGGAGTTCACAGTTTTTATTTCTAACACAAACAAGACAATCCTGGGGGTGATTTTCGATTAATAATTCTACTATAGTCTTTCTTGCTCTTCTCACTCTTGCCGAATTTGTATGAACGACCATTCCATCATAAATAGGGAATGCGCATGATGGAACTAAACCTCTCTGACCATCAACTTCCACGGAACATATTCGGCATGCTCCTGTTGGGGCTAACTCCTTTAAATGACAAAGTGTAGGTATCGATATTCCGACCGATTTTGCAGCATCTAATATCGTCATCCCGTCTTCTGCGTTTATTTTAATATCATTTATTTTAAGCTGGACCATCCCTTTTTCTCCAATTTTATATTTAATTCACAGTTATAGCATCAAAACGGCAAGCTTCATAACACATTCCGCATTTTATACACTTATCTTCAATAATATAGTGAGCATGCCCTTTCTCTCCGGCAATAGCCTCAACAGTACATTTCTTTAGGCAAACTCCACAACCGTTACATTTACTATTATCTATATTATAATATAACAGCTCTTTACAAACTTTTGCCGAGCATTTTCTTTCATACAAATGTTCTTCATATTCTTTTTTAAAATATTTTAATCCGGAAAGAACCGGGTTTGGAGCAGACTGCCCCAAACCGCACAGTGAAGTATCCCGTATAACATCTGCAAGCCTATTAAGGTGAATAATTCCCTTGAACCTTTGAAGCTGGTCTAATTTGTTTTTAGTATTTTTATAGCTTTTGGGAACACGTTCTATAATTTCGAGCATTCTTTTAGTGCCTTCCCGGCATGGGACACATTTACCGCATGATTCATTCTTAATAAATGTTAAAAAGAATTTAGCAACATCCACCATACAGGTATCTTCATCCATAACAACAAATCCACCTGAGCCCATCATTGCTCCGATGCTTTTTAATGATTCATAATCAACCTGGGTTTTTAATACACTGTCGGGAAGACAGGCACCGGAGGGTCCGCCAATTTGAACAGCCTTAAACTTTTTATTTTCAGGTATTCCTCCTCCAATTTCAAATACAACATCTTCCAATTTTACTCCCATAGGGACTTCAACTAAGCCGGTATTATTTATTTTGCCGCTTAACGCAAACACTTTTGTCCCCTTACTTTTTTCCGTTCCGATTGAAGAAAACCAGTCTGAACCTTTATTTATAATCGGAGTAATATTCGCTAAAGTTTCTACATTATTTATGACAGTAGGCATTCCCCATAACCCTGATATAGATGGAAATGGCGGACGCGGTTTCGGCATACCCCTTTTCCCTTCTATTGAAGCTATCAGCGCAGTTTCTTCGCCGCAAACGAACGCTCCGGCTCCCTTCTTTATTTTAAGCTCAAAGCTAAAATCACTATTTAGAATATTTTGACCTAATAATCCATATTCTTTACATTGCTTTATGGAGTTTTGCAGTCTTTCAATTGCAAGAGGATATTCAGCTCTGCAATAGATATATCCTTCGGAGGCGCCGATTGAATAGCCTGCTATTATCATTCCCTCTATTACATTGAAGGGATCACTCTCTAATACGGACCTATCCATAAAAGCACCGGGATCTCCTTCATCGGCATTGCAAATCATATATTTGACTTTAGATTTCTGATTGAATGCAAGCTCCCACTTTTTCCCGGCTAAGAATCCGGCACCGCCTCTACCCCGGAGCCCGCTTTGAAGGATCTCTTTAATAACCTCTTCCGGTTTCAAGAGTCTTAATACCTTATCTAAGCCTTTGAACCCGCCGAAGGCTATATAAGCATCTATGGAAGCAGGATCTATTATCCCGCATTTCTCCAGAACTATTTTCATCTGATGCTTAAAGAAGGGCACTGAATCTATTGATGGCAGGTCTTGCAAAATACCATGAACACCCAGAAGCTTTTCCTTAAAAATATCTTTTTCTACTAAAGTCTTTTGAATAAGCTTTGAGACAATCTTAGGAGTAATTTCGCAATATGAAATTCTCGGCATGCCGGGGAGTTTTATATCAACAATGACTTCCCGTGAACAATAGCCAATACACCCGGTTCTTTCTATTTGAGCTTGTATATTTAATTTATCCAGTTCTTTTATAATTGATTCCTCAACCTTTTTTGCACCGGATGCCAGTCCGCATGTTCCCATTCCAATGAAAATCAGGGGAAGTTCATGCTCTAAATGGTTTAATCTATTATTTAGAGTTTTTATTCTATTTTCACATTCCGGGCTATGGTGGCATAGCGGCCCTTCGGTGCAGCATCTTACGAATAATTCGCATGGTTTTTCCGGAGAATGCCAGCACTCACTGCAGCACTTTTCGATAAAATTTTTCATTCCTTTACTGCCCCTGTTTCTGCTTCCATCTCTTTAGGTTTGGTAACTTTTTTATTTTTTCTAATAATTCCGGATACATCCTTAATTGCAAGCCTTCCGTAGTATTCCTCATCAACGGTTATTACAGGTGCAATACTGCAAGCACCGATACAATTAACAATCTCAAGAGTATATTTTTTATCCTTAGTAGTTTCTCCCGCCTTTATCTTAAGTTCCGTCTCAAGGGCATATAAGATATTAGATGAATTTTTTACATGACAAGCGGTTCCACGGCAAACTCTAATAACATTTTCTCCAAGGGGAGTTAGTCTGAATTGATTATAGAAAGTGGCAACCCCATATATCCGGCTGAGAGGCATATCGACAAAATCTGAAATTTCTTTTAATACCGGTTCCGGCAGATATCCATATATATATTGTACATCCTGTAATAAAGGAATTAAGCTGCTTTTATCCTTAGATTTATAACTATCAAATATTTTATTCTCCATTTTCCCTCTGCAATATGAAATTGAGAATAAGAATCATATTAAATGCCATAGAGATTGATAAAAAGGATTGAAATAATTGAAAATTTGAGCCTTAATTTTAAATTTTTTATCTTCTATTCTTAATAGTGATAATAAAATTTCAGAATTATTTTATGATCATTATTTTATATACGAAATAGTTGAAAATTTTGAATATTCTTAACAATTAATTTACTGTTGAATATTTGAACAGTATATCTCAATAGTGGTGTTAAATAATAATTATGATTTTGGACTCGAATAATAAGCAAAGACCGGAAATTGAATATCCCTGCGAGTGGTCTTATAAAGTAATTGGAAAAGATGTTGATAAAATCTTGAAAGCTATTGAGGATGCGTCGAGCGGATTGAAATATGATGTTACACCTTCTAATATCAGCAGGAACGGGAATTATTTCAGCTTGAATTTTAAGGTAAATGTTCCTTCAGAAGTGGTGAGGGATCTGATTTATGAGAAATTGGGGAATAATTTGGATATTAAGATGATCTTATAACTCATGTTAGCTGGTTTCTTTTAGTAAATCTATTATCCAATTATTTATACTTTTCCCCTTTTTTCTTGCATTAAGGTATATCTTATGATGTAATTCTGAAGATATTCTTAATACAAATTTTCCCGAGAATGGTTTATCTGGTTCTTCCCCTCTTTTTTTGCAAAATTCAAGATAATCATCAATTGATTCTTTGAATGACTTTTCGATTTCCGAAACACTTTTTCCCTGAAATGTAATTACATCTTTTGTATCCAATACTTCTCCATGGAATATCTTAGCTTCACTATCATATTCAACCTCACCAGAGTATCCTTTATATTTTAACATTTTTCACTCCTGCTTCTACTAAAAATCTTCTCATTGATTTTAACGCACCTTTATGTGTTTGTTTCCCCGGATGTGGTCTGTGAAATACCGCTCGCACTCCATTTAAATAAATTCTAATTCTTGAACCACTTCCTTCAGTAATTTCCGCTCCCAATGCAACTAAAATATTTTCAATATCTTTCCAAAGAACATCGGATTTTATTGGTTCCTTAAAAATATTGTCTAAAATCCTTTTTTGCCTGGAATTTAATTTATTCACAGTACTAATTTATGATACTACATGTTAAATTTCAACTATTATTTTTGTTTACTAGCGTCGTTTATAACTTGAAAAGGGAAAGGCTTATTGACAATGATAACCTTGCATTTGTCATGTTGTCTGGTTCGAGCTCATTGTTTTAATGCCTCCTTTGCGAAACGGAGTTTCGCGTTACATGAAGAGAGTTCTCTGTCCCATATATGGTAAAGCTCAGCCTTTCTGATAAAAATAGAATCTGGACTGGTAGTAAGGAGAGGAGGAAGTCCTTTGTGCAGAATGATCTATTTAACGAAGAATTTTCCAACTGCCTGCAATTTTCCGTCTGTGAGTATCTTCCAATAATAGAGACCGGAGTCTAATTTCTCGAATAGAGTAACGCGGGTATCAAAAAGCTCCTTGCTCCATATTTCTTTATTTTTATTATCTACTACGCTGATTGTGTAGGTTTTGGTTTCCAGAGGTGTCCATTTAAAGTAGATTTGTTTTCTTAAAGTATCACCTATTTCCGGAGTGATAATAATGCCGTTATCTTTATTTTTTGTTATGATATTTTCTAAATAGGAATTATCTCTAAACTCCGGCGCAATTTTAACAGGTAAACCAGGATTTACTTTTCCGGCAATCTGTTCCTTAACATTGGATGTATCGGGGCTATGACTTTGCATACCCTGATTTCTATTCATGTTGATTGCACTGTCATATAAAGGGAGGGATTCTTCGGTTATCTTAATTCTATTCCCTTCTTCCGGATGCTTTCCTAAAAGAAATATAGTAATCAATATTAAAAAGCCAATACCTGTGTACAATAATATATAATTTTTCTTTTTTGATGCTGCAGTCACTTTAAATTTATTGGCAACAATATCAATATATACTTTTGGAATGTTTCTTAAACTTAAATTCTCAGAATTTTCTATTTTATATTTTTTATTTGATTTAGCTGAAACAATCCGGATTATTGTACCATTATCAGGAATATATAAACGGATACTTCCATTTTCCAGGTATTGAGGCAGCTTGATAAAATTCAAATAAAGGATATCATCTTCTTTACTTATTATTCCATCAATATTATTTTCAGTATCCGTGAAGTTTAAATAGTTATTGGTAGAAAGAGCAGCATCAATTTCAAAGCTCTTTTTTTCTTTTTCTACTGCTTCATCGAAGAACTGATTCAACTTTTCCTGGCAGTTTTTGCATTTGTCTATATGTTCTTCTATAAATATTCGTTCGGCCTCAGTTAAATCACTGTTTATATCGGCATATTTTGAAATACCCTGATCGGATATATGTTTTTTGGAATCGTCTAAATATTTTAAGAATTGTTCGGGGAAATTATTCATTTATCAAAATTGATTTTTAAGTTAGGTTCTTTAATAACTTGAAAACAAAAATAAGAAATAAAAATATTCTTTAATATAGGAATAAAAAAAGCTTCTCTTCTCTGTTCACGACAACAATATTTTTACCCCGATTCCTCTCCTTTTATTTTGCTTCTTAATTTCTCTCAAAATTTTTGTCACAAACTCAAAAGAGCAGATTCCAGAGAAAGAGAATTGTCATTTTTGACAAACGTCATGAGATTTTAGAGATAAATTTTGATGATTTTGCCGGAATTTTAGAGTGGTGTTTACCTGGAGGTAACTTGGTTGTAGCTTAGAGGAAGGGTGGGAGCGGAAATGCATAATAAATACATAGGGAGAGGGTGTGACAAAAATGACAAAATTGAAGATGGAATGGTGGAGTTTTGGAATGATGTATGACTGAATGAATAGAAGATCATGGGTCATTAAATTATTTGTCATATGTCATTTGTAGACATGATACCTATCCTCTACCTTTAATAATTGAAAAAAAATTAGTAACTTAATAAATGTATAAATGTGTTATATTTTTCAACTCTGATTTTTTTAAAATTAGAATCTTAAAAATAAGTTTAAATTGAAATACAAATGAATAATCAGATCAGAATGCTTTCAGCAATAATGTTTAGCGATATGGTTGGCTACACCGCACTTATGCAGAATGATGAAAAGAAAGCAAAGGAATTAAGGGACAGGTATAGGAAAGTTCTGGAAGAAAATATCGTAAAACACCAGGGAAAGATAATACAATATTATGGTGATGGGTCTCTTTCAATTTTCGGGAGTGCAATTCAATCTGCTTTATGTGCTGTAGAAATTCAAAAAGAACTTTTATTAAATCCAACAGTATCATTAAGAATAGGGATTCATTCCGGTGATATTGTATATGATAATGATGGCGCTTATGGTGATGGGGTTAATATTGCATCTAGAATCGAATCCCTTGCTATACCGGGGAGCGTTCTTATTTCAGATAGAATTTTTGATGATATTAAAAATCATTCTTACTTATCAGTGGAACTCTTAGGTACTTATAAATTAAAAAATGTTAAAAATCCAGTAAAAATTTATGCATTATCAAATTCCGGGCTCCACATTCCTACTTCTCAGCAGCTAAAGGAAAAAACCGGTTCTGAGGAAGGAAATAGTATTGCGGTCCTTCCATTTTTAAATATGAGTGCTGATCCTGAGAATGAATATTTCAGTGACGGAATAACCGAAGAGATTTTAAATGCTTTAACAAATGTTGAAGGTCTGAAAGTAACTTCAAGAACTTCTTCCTTTGTATTTAAAAATAAGAATACGGATATAAGAGAAATTGGTACGAAACTAAATGTTAATTCTGTTTTGGAAGGAAGCGTACGCAAGTATGGAAATAAAATCAGGATTACAGTTCAGCTCATAAATACTTTAGACGGCTATCATATATGGTCTGAAGTTTTTAACCGAGAGCTTGAAGATATTTTCGAAATTCAGGATGAAATCTCCAGGAAGATTGCGGACAAATTAAGGAAAAGGCCTGAAGAAAAATTAAAGAATGAAACGCTTATTAAAACTTATACAAATAATCTTGATGCATATAATGATTATCTAAAAGGGATATTTTATTACAACAAATGGACTCCGGAAGATCTTACAAAATCTGTTTCGTTTTTTAATGATGCTATAAAAAAAGATGAAAATTTTGTTTTAGCATATTCCGGTTTAGCAAACAGTTATGTGACTTTAGGTTTAACGGGAATTATGAATCCAAAAGAAGCTTATGAAGCTGCAAAAAAATATTCTTCAATAGCTCATGAGATGGATGCATCACTTACTGAAGCTCATATAGCACTTGCACTTGTAAAGATGTTTTATGAGTGGGATTGGAATGGAGCTGAAAAATGTTTTAAAAAGGCACTTGAACTTAACACCGGCGCTGCTTATTTACATTATAATTACTCGTTATATTTAAGAGCAATTGGAAATATTCAAGAGTGTGTAGAGGAATCGGAGAAAGCCCTTTCACTTGATCCATTATCATTAGTAATAAATAATAATCTTGGTGAAAATTATGTATTTGCCGAGAGATACCGGGAAGCTAGGGATCAGTTTTTAAAAACACTTGAGCTTGATTCAAATTTCAGAGGTGCATTATGGAGTCTTGGTTATAATTACATATATATGAATGACTACGAAAAGGCTCTTGAAACATTTTTACTTGCACAATCAAGAACAAAAGGAGATTCAATCGGGTTAAAAGGACAGGCACCACTTGGCGTCATTTATGCTCTGATGAATAATTATGATGAAGTGGATAATTGCTTAAAAATATTAAAAGAACGTGAAGCAAAAAATCCAGAGGTTTCCTTTACTTTTGATTATGTCATTATTTACAAAGCATTGAAAGACTATGATAAGGTGTTTTATTACCTTGAAAAAGCATTTGAAGAAAGGAACGGCGGAATTCTTTTTATTGGTAAGCATCCCGCGTGGAGAGATGTTCAAACAGATCCCCGCTTTAAAAATCTTATGAGAAAAGTGGGTCTCGAATCATAAATATTAATAATTATTGTTATTAATTCCAGCAAGAATTTGATCTGCTGAATGACAACAATTGCGTAACTTCAGCGAGATAAAAGGATTAAGGTTATTCCGGTTTTGCTAAATTTGAACAGCTTCTTAAAACTTCTGCCACACTCCAGGCTTGTGCTACACAGCCTCTTGGTTCAAATGGTTTTTCAGCATCAAAAATTTCACTTATTGTTCCGATACAAGCCTCATTTAACTGCTTTTCAAATCCTTTCAGTATGTTCCGGGCAGTTTCTTTATTGCCTGTTTTTACTTTTAAGTAAGCATCAATATAAGGTCCTATCAGCCATGCCCATACAGTACCTTGATGGTATGCTGCATCTCTGGATCTCAGATCTCCGAAGTATTTAGCTTTATAATCTTTACTAGCGGGGGCAAGGGATCTTAGTCCAGCGGGCGTTAATAAATTTTCTTCAACAATTCTTAAAACCGATTCCCATTTATCTTTTTCTAAAACAGGGTTTGGTAATGATATTGCAAATATCTGATTAGGTCTGCATGAAGCATCATTTCCGTTTTCTCCATCAATTACGTCAAATAAGTATCCCAATTCTTTATTCCAGAATTTTTTATTGAAAGATTCCCGGACTTTTACACTAATTTCTTGATATTTCTTTGCATCATCTTCGGCGGAATTTTTTCTCATCCATTTTTCCGTAAGACAAAGAGCATTATACCACAAAGCATTTATTTCTACTGCTTTTCCCCGTCTTGGTGTTACTACCCAGTTATCCACTTTTGCATCCATCCATGTTAATTGGTATCCTTCTTTTCCTTGAGTTAATAAACCGTCTTCTTTATCCATCTTAATTCCGAATTCTGTCCCATTAATATGAAATTCCATTATATTTTTAATAATGGGAATAAGTATATTTAAAGTAACCAAGTCATCTGAATATTCAATATATCTATCTAATGCATGAAAAAACCATAGGGTAGCATCGGCAGTATGATATAGCCCCTTTTTTCCTCCTTCGGGAAATAAATTTGGAATTAGACCATTATCTACGTAATGGGCAAAAGTTCTTAATATCCAACGTGCTTCATCAATTCTTCCGGTGTTAAGAGTTAATCCTTCCAGACTTATCATAGTATCTCTGCCCCAGTCTGTAAACCAATGATAACCAGCAATAATACTTCTAACGTCATCTCCACTTGCCTTTGCCCTAGCCTCATCTTCAACTCTTCCGACAGGTTTAATTATAAATTGATCAGCAGCAAGTTTTAATTCAGCCAGGAAGCTCCCATTTTCTTTTTGATTAGGCAACATTAGTAATCTCTTTCTCCTTTCAATTTCTGATGTTAGAACTTCATTATAATTTAATGCCAGCATTTTTTCCCATTCTTCAGTTGAAACAGATAAAACTGCTTCCGTTTGAGGAGTTAAAGTAGCTTTAAAATATCCCGGCGACCAGAGAGTTCCTTTCGATTCATATCCTCTTTCTGCCTCAAGTTTATAATATATTTCTCTTGTCATTCCTCCGTCTAATACTAAAGTTGAATTTTGATTCTCAAATATCATCTTTAATCTCGGCATGGAAGGATCAGCTTCTATTTCACACCGCTTTTCTTTTATTTTTAACTCATAATATTCCTTAATGGGTGTATTTATCGGAGCTTCATGCGGTCTGAAATTAAAAGAAGGTTTTATTTCAATTTCTAATGCTTGATTCCCCTCCAAAATTTTATAGCAGATATGTACTGTATTTTGCATATATGGCATTATAATTCTTTTTTCCAGTATAATATTTTTTATTTTATATATCCATACAGGTAAACCCATTTCCAATCTAAAGAGTTCTAAATATTTTACTTTTTTGACATCTAAGATATTTGCTGAATCTTTCTCTGAATTTAACTCTATGGCTGAAAATCCGGTTGAATGAACCTGTTCAGCAAGATGGTTCAACATGACTATTCTTCCAAAGGGTGAGGGGAGGGCAGCGTTCAAATAACTGTGGTACCTTCTAGTTAAAGTACCTCCCAATGTACCACTTGCATACCCACCTAAACCATTTGTTAGAAGCCATTCTTTGTTCAATGATTTCTCCTTCTCTTCGTCTGAAAGAGAACTAAAATCAATTTCTCTTACAACTTCATCCATAATCATTCATCTAAATACTATTTAAGTTCTTTAGTTTCTATTGTCCCTATACTTGTTATAAATTTAGGATTCCATTCCGATTTAAGTAAAACTGCAGAATAGGATAAAATCTGCCATCCGTCATCTGTATCTAAGGGAGGGGTTCCGCATCCACCGTATTTAGGATCTTCAGTTGAAAATTCAATTTCCCAATTCATACCTTCCGGAGGTGCCAGCAAAGGTTCCGGGGCAGGGTTCAAATTGATATCTTTTTCTAAATTAATAATCAGGAGTTTTTCATAATCATCTAGGAAATATCTTATCAGAAAACAATCTTCCGTTAATATAGCACCGTCTGCTCTTCCTATTCCTTGGAAATCCATCTCAATTAATTTCTTTCTCACCTTAATCAGATCTTTATACATGGTATATATTTCTAGGTTCTTTTCTCTTTCATGCAAATTTAATTTGCAAATTTCAAATGAGTTTCTATCCATTGGGTTAGGGAGGCACTGCTGCATTTCCGGTGTTAATAATCTTCTAAATTGTGATAAAAAACTGATTCTCCCCTTTTTAGTTAATCTGGCAAGTTCTTCATTGTGATCGGCAAAATATAAAAAAGGTGCGGATGCATTAAATTCCTGCCCTTGAAAGATCATGGGTATACCGGGTGCTAAAAGGTTTAAGGTTACAATTGCTCTGTATTTGCCTGGTATTGATAAAGTATGTATTCTATTCCCTCTAGCGGAGTTTGCTATTTGATCATGGTTTTGAATGTAGAAAACGAATTTTTCAGGATTAATTTTATGTGCTGCAGTACCTCTTCTTTTTTTCTGCCATTTATATCTCTGCCCCTGAAACAAATATCCGTATTTAATTGATGAAATAAATTCTTGAGGTTTTCCTTTGTAGTCGGTGTAATAGGCTTCATTATTTCCTGTTAGGCACACAACTGCGGAATGATGAAAATCATCATTCCAAACCGCGTCCATTCCAAATCCGCCTTCACATTGTTCCTTAATTAACTTCACTTCCTGTGGCTCATTTTCTGCTATTACTAAGATATTCTTCTTTTTACTTTTATTTTTTATCTTTGAGGTTATTTCAGCTAAGATATGATTTGATGAAGAGTCATGAATATCTTGTGTTGCATCCAGTCTTAACCCATCAATATGATATTCTTCTATCCAGTATTCTGCATTTGCTATAAAAAATTGTCTTACCGGTTCAGAATTATTACCGTCAAAATTTATTGCGTCACCCCAATCGGTTTTATATTCAGTTGTAAAATAATCAGATGAGAACTCCTTCAAATAATTTCCATCCGGGCCTACATGGTTATAAACTACATCTAAAATTACCCCAATTCCTAAAGAATGAGCGGTATTCACGAAATTTCTAAAATCATCTGGCTTTCCATAAAGTCTTGTTGGTGCAAATAGATCAACGCCATCATATCCCCATCCGAAATTTCCGGCAAATTCGGCAACAGGCATGATTTCTACGCAGGTTATTCCTAAATCGGATAATTCTTTCAATTCCTTTCTTGCCGATTCCCATCTCCCTGCCTTTGTAAAAGTCCCTACATGTAATTCATATACTATCTGCTTTTTAAGTTCGTAACCTTTCCATTCATCATCTGTCCATTTAAATTTATTAGGATCAACTACTTGCGAAGGGCCGTGAGGGCCGAAAGGCTGGAATCGCGAGGCTGGATCTGGAAATAATTTTGGATTGTTATCTAACTGAAATGAATATAATATGTTATTATTGAAGTTAAAGGTTCCTGAGAAATATCCATTCCCTTCATTGTCCAGTTCTCCTCTTGAAATTATATCATAGTCATTTACTGCTTTTTTTTGAACTATTAGGGTCATTTTTTGTTTATCGGGAGCCCAAACTCTAAAGCTAATTTTTCCGGCATTTAATACCTCAGCTCCTACCGGATATCTTCTCACTGCTTTTACATCTCTGCTTTCTATTAACATATAATCTTTGTCTTTTTATAATTTTCCTTCCCCAAGTAAGTTAAAAAGAATACTTAGATAGTTTGGATAAATTAAATTATCCCATCTAAGGGTGCCTCTCCTAAATTTTCTATAGAACCATCTGCATTTAAGACTATAACATTTCCATTTTCTTTATCTTTTATTTCACTTTTTGCAACTTTTATTGCTTCTTCCTTGGTATCATGTATAGAGAGTATTTCGTCAGTTTTCTCTTTTTTAACTCTCCATACACCTTTATACGGCAGTACATAATAAGTATTCATCCGTTCTCCATTTAAAATAATAACTGCTTGGTATTATAGGAAAAAGTTAAATGCTCATCTGTGACTAAACATTTTAGGTTGATTATAAACTTCCTTCTTCCATATGATAATCACAAGTACTATAATAATTTTCGTGTAAATGATTTTAATCATTTCAACTTATGATATTATATCTTTTGTCATTGGGGGGTCATAGGATGGAATAATGGAATTGTGGAATATTGGAGTAATGCATGAGGTTGTTATATATTGATGAGATTAATTCATTATAAGTATAAATTGAGTTACTTAATATTAAAATAAAAATATGGGAAAAATGTTTTTTCCCGGTGTGACCTCCCTTTAGTATTGCTGATTTTAATTATAGATCAAAATGCTAAGCCTAAGCTTACCCCACTCATCAAAAAGGTGTTCACTTATACTGTTACAGAGCATGATGTTGCTGGTAAACTCCCTGGAAGAAACCCAAGAAATTATTCTCATTATAGTGATTATCTTTCCGAATTTTTTCAGCTGTTTTTTTCTGACTATTATCATTGATAAAATAAATATTTTATTATGTTTGAAAAATTTGAATATATTCTTGCTTTGGCTTTTGCTGATCTAACAGATTATCAAAACAGAGGATTCCGGGTTCCGCCTGGGTCATACGGATGGCGCAATAGAAACTTTACAACTTAACGTTTATATATTCGTCATGTATTAACACATTCAGAATATGATAGAGGAAATTGGAAGGAGAAAAATGATTAAAGAGAAAGATGAAATAAAAAGAACAATAAAAGTTTGGCCAACTGTATCTAAAGTTGTGTCAACGATTCATACCGAAAGCCACTATAATAGAATGGTGAGTATGCTTGACGAATTAATTGATAAGGTAAATGATAAAAGCGATCCAATAAAAGAATCACTCATCGATACATTAGGTACACTAATCAAAGATTATGAAGATAGAAATATTGAAGAACCAAAAGGAGATCCGATTGGAGTATTAAAATATCTTTTGGAAGAACATGGATTAAATCAAAGTGATTTAAAAGATATAGGAAGTCAAGGAGTAGTATCAGAAATATTAAACGGAAAAAGGCAGCTTAACTTAAGACAAGTTGTAGCATTAAGTAAAAGATTTTCAGTCTCGCCATCAGTTTTTATAGAACAATAATAAAAAATTAAGGCTGGCATAAAAAGCATTTTAAGCCAGTGTATGCGCACCGGCATTTTGAGATTTTTAAAATTCCATTATTTCAACTTTGCTGGTCAAAGGCTGCAGCTTTCAGTTAATTTGTATGTAATTCTAATAACCCGGTTCCAATTATTCCTACGAAATAGCGTAGGTTTCAGGTCATTTTTTCATTTCTAAGCCCCTTAATTTACCTTTAGCCTATTCTTAACCCTTCTTTTTAATAATCCACACCTTAAAAACGAAATTCATATGTTTTCTCTATATCAAGAAATCCTATCGAAAAATTCCAGCGGCAGGTTAAGAACCTCAACCATCTTATTTGGTTTGATGATTTTAATTATAGATCAAAATGCCAAGCCTAAGCTTACTCCTCCGCTTATTAAAAACCTACCCGTTTCCGGATTAAAAAATGGGGTAATATCGACCATAATAATAATTCCCCCATTTTCTTTCTGGTGTCTTAATCCGATAGTTGAACTTATTAAAGTGGTTTCTTTATTACCGAAAAAATCTCCATCAATTTCCCCGGCAAAATAAGTGATACCGATTCCTAATTCTAATTTGTTATTTCCGCTTTAATAATAATTAATCATTAAAGGAAAAGTCACGCCATAGATGAATGCACTTCCGATACTATCCTTATTCCAAATTCTTTTTTATTAAACCTTCATAATTAATAGAAAATATTATACCGTTTCCTCCTAATTCACCGAATATAACATTCCTGGAAAAATCTTGATTAACTATTGTATCCTTTGTAGAATCAATAATTTTATAATTATTGAGACAAAAAATATTCTGTGATTGAAATACAGCTACAAACAATACAAATAACCAAATTAATTTTTGCATATATACCTATATTTTATTTATGCTTTATTAAAAAGGAAAACGAAACCAGAAAAATTAAAGTAAAACATGATCTTCTTCATAATAATTTCCTCCCTTGTTTGTTTCATATAAAAAATGTTAGGATAAAAGATAGCCAAAGAATATAATTTGAATCTTACTTTCTGTTCTCATATTATATTTGTGACATAACATTAGATTGCATAACCAATTAAGAAACTAAATAGATAATATTTGTGGATTCCAACATTTGTAATTCCTAAATCGTAATATTCCTTTTTATATCTTATATCTAATTGGAACTGCCTAAATTGTAAATTTATACCAGTTGTTAAATAAAATCCTGAATTATTTATATATGGTTTTACGTAATCAAAATATGGATAATCAGTATAATACTGATTAATATGAGGTTGAGATAAGCCAGATTTTTGATTATCGGAGATATTCCATGAAATGCCAGAGCCTAAATATATATTTACCAATATATTTTTAAATCTAAAAATATTATAATTAAATAGAACACTATTTTCCAAATTCCACAACTGATATTTTTCATATCTAAATATTTCATGATTTTCACTATCTAAACCAACAGCTAAACCCGTAACTTTTCCACTTATATCTATTACACCCGGCTCCCAGGCAAGATAAAAATTCCCTGCAAGGTGCCAATTCAATCTTAATGATAAAATAAAAATTGGATTAGACTCGTGATTCAGCCTATTCCGGTAGTAACTAACCTCATCAGCTTTATAAATAGATGGAAATCCAATTCCAGCTTTAATGCCAAATTGCTGAGCAAATAAGAGGTTAGATTGAATTATTCCAAAAAAAATTAAAAAGACCAAGAGTATATTTCTCATTTTTCACCTCAAAGTTTCTCTAATTTACCATTTCTATATTTCAATCATAAAGAATTAAACAACAATTCAATTTCTTCTACCCATGATTATTATCGCTTTCTCCCCGATAAAACCAGTAGCAACAACAATATCTCCTTTTACTGTAAGTGAAAGACCAGATGGAGTAAGGAGGAATTCGTTATATATTTTCCAGTGCCATCCGTTATAATGCGCAAAAAGTCCAAAATCTCCAGCAACGAATATATCATTTAATCCATTACCTATAAATTGCTCATTTTCACTTCCTCATATTAAAGAAATACGAACATATAGCACAATCATTTAATGAAGATCTTCCCGCATTGCCTCCACTATCAAAAAAAGTTATTATTGTTTTCATCACTATTTTCTTATTAACCTCAATTTATTTGCAATCAGAGCTTATGTTCTAAAATCTACTTTCGGTAGAAAATTTGAAACGGTTGAGAAAAGTTTTGTTTTGTTTCATTTTCCAACGGTTAAAACCGTTGGTTAATGATATTCACTCAATCTCTGGAAGTCTGTGGTTGAGGGAAGTTTCGTTACTCAGGATCTGAGTCAAAGACCAATGGATAAATCCATTGGTTAATGATATTCACACTGATGTGGAAGTCCGGTGTTTGCTTTTTGTACCAAAGACCAACAGATAAATCTGTTGGTTAATGATATTAACACAGGCTCTGAAGTCCGGGAGTGGCTTTTGTTTCAGATGTAGTCCATTAGCTCCGTTGGCTAAAAGCCAACGGCAATGTATGATATTCATACAGGCTCTGAAATTTTCTGATACAGGAACTAATTCAAAATACCTTTGTTAAATTAGCGTTGATGAAAAGATTTATGATGGGAATGTGATAAGAGGGAGAAGTTTCATTATTTTTATAGTTAATCTAAAACGGAAAAGATATGAAGAAAAAAATGATTCTTTTATTATGTTCTATTCCTTTATTCTTTTTTTTGTCCTTTACTCAATTTATTACCACCAATCAAGCTGTCGTAAATCAGAATCAGAATCAGAATTCAAAGGTTTACTCTCCGGGTGACAATAAGGAGAAATGGGATAAAATCGATTCACTTGAAAATAAGGGGCTTACAAGATCAGCACTAAATATAGTTGAACTGATATATAAAAAATCTTTAGAAGAAAATAATTCTTCCCAGCTTATTAAATCATTAATCTATAAATTAAAATATACCAACTATACTGAGGAAAACAGCACTAAGAAAATTATTTATCAAATTAAAAATACAGTTGATTCCTCTCAATTTCCGGCAAAGCCCATTTTGCAATCTATACTTGCCGATGCTTTCTGGCAGTATTATCAACAAAACCGATATAAATTCAATAACAGAACAGAGACTGTTAATTTTAATAATAGTGATTTCGAAACATGGGATCTTTCCAGGCTGATAAAAGAAGTTATAAATTTATATCAGTCTTCATTATCGAATGCGGACAGCTTAAAGAATACTCCTGTTTCAGACTTCAAAGATATATTAGTATTATATAAGGATAGAACTTACCTGCGCCCAACTTTATATGATTTCCTTGCAAACCGTGCTCTTGATTTTTATACAAATGAAGAGGCTTCAGTTACTGAACCTGTATATAAATTTGAGTTAAAAAATCCATATTGATTTTTCATCTGCCGATAAATTTGTTAATATTAACTTTCAAACAGAGGATTCTCTTTCATTAAAATTTTATGCCGTAAAAATTCTGCAGAAATTTAATTTCATTTCATTTAGATGATTCTGTTAAAGATCCTCTAATCGATATAGATCTTAAACGTTTAAATTTTGTAAGAACAAATAGTGTTATTGAATATAAAGACAGTTTATATCTTGAAGCTTTAAATGGAATGGAAAATAAGTATGAAGGAGTGCCTTTTTCTTCCTTAATCTTATATAACAAAGCTAATTATTATTTTGAAAAAGGGAATCAGTTTGAGCCGGAAACTGCTGTTCAATACCGGTGGGATAAGAAAAAAGCATACGATATATGCGATAGTGCGATTAAAAGATATCCCGGTACAGTGGGAGCTGAAGCGTGTGCCTCATTGAAAAGTCAAATAAGTCATAAAAATTTAAGTTTTATAGTTGAGTATGCAAATCTTATTAATCAACCATTTAGAGTTTTAATTCAGTATACTAATATTAGTAAAGTTTATTTCCGTATAATTCCCTGGAATGAATCAAAAGAAAAGGAAGTAAGCAAATTAAACGGCAATTCTCTAATAGATTATTTTAGAAGTCAGACGGAGATTAAAGAATGGAGCACTAACCTTCCGGATGAAAAAGATTTTCAGCAGCATTCGGTTGAAACGGCTGTACCGCCACTAAAAGCAGGTCATTATTTGATTTTGGCTGGAACTGAAGAAGATTTTTCGTACCAAGGAAACGCCGTTGCTTATAATTATGCATGGGTTACAAATTTAAGTTACATTTATAAAGCAGAAGGGGGTAAAACACACTTTTTTGTACTCGATAGAAAATCGGGCCATGCGGTTAAGGATGTAAAGGTAAGCTTGTTCCGTCAAATCTATGATGGCAGGAGCAGTAATTATAAGGAGGAGTTAATTGAATCGGGAAGAACGGATCAGAATGGTTCTTATATATTCAATTATTCAGAAGGCAGATTTTATAATTTTCAAATTCACCTTGAGAAGGGGGATGATAAATTTATATCTAAAAACATTTATTCATATAATCAAAATCAAAGCAACAGAATTTTCACTAAAACATTTTTCTTTCTTGACAGAGCAATATATCGTCCCGGTCAAACCGTATACTTTAAGGGATTGATGCTTGAAACCGATGGAGAAAAAGAAAATAATCTTAAGACTAATACAAATACAACGGTAGATTTCTATGATGTGAATAATCAAAAGATTTCAGAGCTCAAACTGAAAACTAATGATTATGGTACTTTTAACGGCAAATTTATTGCACCTTCCGGTATTTTGACAGGTGCTATGTCCATTAGAAATGAAACAGGAGCACAGTCATTCCGGGTTGAAGAGTATAAGCGGCCGCAATTTCAGGTTAAGCTGGACTACATTAAAAGGGAGTTATTCTCTTAATGATTCCGTTACTATATCAGGCTTTGCGAAGACATATTCAGGTGTAAATCTTGATAATGCAGAGGTAAAATACGGGTTGTTAGAAGAGCCATAATTCCTTTTTGGTGGTATTGGAGGCCTGCTAAACCTGATATGGAAATTACAAGCGGGGGAAGCAAAAACTAATAGTGAAGGAAAGTTTAACTTTGACTTCCGGCTGATTCCCGGATCTTTCTTATTCAAAAAAAGAAAATACAATTTTCAATTACACGGTATATGTTGATGTCGTTGATATTACCGGTGAAACTCACAGTTCGGAAATAACGGTGAGTGCGGGTTATGTCTCTTTGCTGACCGATATTCAAATTCCAGAAACGATCAATAAACTTGACACAAATAGATATAGAGTTACAAGTACTAATTTAAGCGGTCAATTTCAGCCGGCAAAATTCAATGTTAAAGTTTACCAGCTTATGGAACCGGAAAGAGTTTTTAGAAAAAGATTATGGGGAAAGCCTGATGAGTTTATTCTCTCAAAAGAAGAATTTTATAAACTATTTCCTCATGATGTATATAATAATGAAGATAAAATCTATAATTGGGAAAAGGGGAAGGAGGTTTTTGAGACTTCATTTACAACATCAGACAGCTCATACCTGAATATCAATAAAGAGATAAAAAATTGGAAAACCGGAAGTTATCTTTTAACTGCCGAGACCAAAGATAAAAATGGGACACCTATTGAGCTAAAGAAATATTTTACTATTTATGATCCATCAACAGATGAAGTTCCATTAAATAGTGCAAATTGGTCAGCGGAAATAAAAACTTCAGGGGAACCGGGAGAGACTGCTGAATTATTGATTGGCTCTGCTCTGGATGATGTAAAAGTTTTCTATGAACTTGAATATGATGGAAAAATTATTCATTCCGAATGGCTAACGATTGATGATGAACAGCAGAAAATTGAAATACCGATTAAAGAGGAATACAGGGGAAATTTAATTGCAAACTTTATTTCAACCGTTAATAATGAAAACTTTTATAAAAAAGTAATTATAAATATTCCATGGACAAATAAGCATTTAAATATTTCTCTGGAAACATTCCGGGACAAAATAACACCAGGCGGAAAAGAAGAATGGAAAGTCAGAATAACCGGCTCAAAAGGGGAGAAAGAAACCGCTGAAATGCTTGCTTCTATGTACGATGTATCGCTAGATGCTTTTGCAGCAAATAACTGGAATTTTAATATTTATCCGGAATATTCATACGGCAGAACATCCTGGAACACCGATAATTCGTTCACATCAATCTTTTCGATGTTATTTGAATCGGACTGGAATCATCAAATTAGTCCCCCTTCAATGTTATATGATCGATTAAATTATTTTGGGTTCAACTTATTCAGTTTCGGCTATGCAAGGAATAATCATATCTATTTTAAGTCTGCACCTGTTAGTCCTACAAGTGAAGCAACATCAATTTCTGCCCTTGAAGTTGTTGCCGATCAAACAACAGGCGGAATAAATGAAGCTAAAAAAGAAGAGGAAAGAAAACCTAAGGTTAATTTAGAAGATATTTCCGCAAGAAAGAATTTAAATGAAACTGCCTTCTTTTATCCTGATCTTAAAACGGACGAAAACGGAGATATTATTATTTCATTTACAGCACCGGAAGCGTTAACCCGCTGGAAATTTATGGCATTTGCACATACTAAAGATTTAAAATATGGACTAATTACCAAAGAGACTGTAACTCAAAAAGAATTAATGATTCAGCCGAATCCTCCCCGCTTTTTCAGAGAGGGTGATACTCTTTATTTCACTGCCAAAGTTTCAAACCTATTGGATAATGATTTGTCGGGTTCTGCGGTTCTTAAGCTCTATAATTCATTTTCAATGCAGCCTATAGATAGTCTTCTAGGAAATGACAACGCAGTCAAGAACTTCAGCATAAAGAAGAATCAAAGTGCAGGCCTGAGCTGGAAACTTTATATACCAGCCGGAATTGCGGATGCTGTAACTTATAAAGTTCTTGCCAAAGCAGATAATTTTTCAGATGGTGAAGAAAACGCCATACCCGTTTTACCTAATAGGATGCTTGTTACGGAATCATTACCGCTTCCAATAAAAGGAATGTCGACTAAGACTTTTGTTCTGGATAAACTTAAGAACAATAAATCAGAAACGCTTAAAAATTATAAATTAACACTTGAGTTCACTTCAAATCCTGCATGGTATGCAATCCAGGCACTTCCATATTTAATGGAGTATCCGTACGAATGTTCGGAGCAAATTTTTAGTCGTTTTTATGCAAACAGCATTGCATCTCATATTGCCAATTCGAGTCCTAAAATCAAAGCAGTTTTTGATGCCTGGAAAAATGATAAACAGGCTCTGCTTTCAAACCTGGAAAAAAATCAGGATTTAAAGAATGTACTGCTTGAAGAAACTCCATGGGTTTTGAATGCTCAAAATGAAAATGAAAGGAAAAAGCGTGTAGGTTTGTTATTTGATATTACACATATGGCCGGAGAATTGAGCAGTGCGGAACAGAAGCTTAGGGATTTTCAGCTTGCAAACGGAGGATGGCCATGGTTTCCGGGAATGCCGGAGAACAGGTATATCACCCAGCATATTGTAGCCGGGATAGGACACCTGGATAAACTGGGGATAAAAAATATTAGAGATAACAGCTTAACCTGGAATATGATCAAGAAAGCCGTCAATTACATTGATATAAAAATGAATGACGATTATCAGGATCTTGTTGAGCATAAAGCCGATTTATCTCAAAAGAATATCAGCTATACTCAAATACATTACTTATATGCGAGATCATATTATCCTGACTTACCTATTCCCGATAACTTCAAAAAAGCTTACGATTACTGGAAAAATCAGGCGCAGACTTACTGGTTATCAAATAACAAGTATATGCAGGGAATGATTGCACTTGCTCTTTTTAGAACGAATGATAGTAAAACAGCTAATGAGATAATAAAATCATTGAAAGAAAATGCGGTTTATAATGATGAAATGGGAATGTATTTCAAGAATGAAAACGGGTGGTACTGGTACCAGGCGCCTATTGAAACTCAGGCATTATTAATTGAAGCCTTTAATGATATCTCTAAAGATGAAAATTCCGTTGATTTAATGAAAATATGGTTACTGAAACAAAAGCAGGTGCAAGACTGGAGAACGACAAAGGCAACTGCGGATGCCTGTTATGCTCTTTTATTAACCGGTGAAGATTGGCTTTCTGAGAATAAACCTGCGACTATTAGGGTAGGCAACCAGGTAATTGATCAGACAAAATTTGAAGGGGGTGATAGACCGGAAGCAGGAACAGGATATTTCAGAACCTCATGGAACGATGAACAAATTAATTCTGAAATGGGCAAAGTGACTGTTACAAATAATAATAAAGTTGTAGCATGGGGTTCTTTATACTGGCAATATTTTGAACAGCTTGATAAAATTACTCCTTCAAAATCACCTTTATATATCAATAAAAAATTATTCCTTCAGGTAAATTCTTCTGCAGGTCCTAAAATAACTCCTGTTAATAATGATACCAGATTAGAACCGGGGGATTTAATAAAAGTTCGCATTGAAATAAGTTCTGATCGGGATATGGAATTTATTCATTTGAAAGATATGAGAGCAGCGGGTTTTGAACCTGTAAATGTTCTCTCAACAAGTAAATATCAGGATGGATTATGGTACTATGAAAGCACTAAAGATGCATCAACTAATTTCTTTATAAATTATCTTCCGAAGGGTACGTATGTATTCGAATATGAGTTAAGGGTTACTTATAAGGGAAACTTTTCAAATGGTATAACTACTATTCAGAGTATGTATGCACCTGAATTTTCGAGTCATTCGGAAGGCGTACGAATTAAAGTAGATTAATTTTCAGATACTTATCAATCCTCTACAAGGTCAAGATAAAAAAATTCTCACAAGTCAGAGCCTTCTGAATTTACTGGAACTAAATCTCTTCCTTCAAGTACAAAGAATGTATTCAGTTCTTAATGGGTGATAAATTTTACAGGAGGGAACATGTCACTTTATAAAACTTCAAAGGCTGATTTAAGGGGAAAGTACAAACGCAATTTAAAGATTAGTTTAGTCATAGCACTAATATTTATATTAGCTGCTTTCAAATTCTCACCTCAGAAAATTAAAGCTGAAAAAGAGATAAAACCTGACATTGATATTATTAAGGTTATTAATATAGATCCTACAAATCAGTCTAAAATCCCTCCAAGAATTAAACCTGTAGTTCCTGAAATAACTTTGAATTCCGATATAGAAGAAATAGTATTTAAAACAACTGATATAGATATTAAAGAAAATGTACCTAAACCACCGGAAAGAACCGAAGTACATAAGACATTGGATAATGAAAATATAATATTTAAGGCTGTCGAAAATCCTCCCGAACCGGAAGGAGGTATTGCCACGATACAAAATAAGATTCATTATACAGATCTAGCAATAAAAGCAGGGATACATGGGAAGGTAATTGTTTTAGCTGTAATTGATGAACGGGGAGATGTGATTAGTGTTTCTATAGCAAAATCACTTTTACCTTCTTTAGATGAAATAGCATTGAATGCAGTTAAGGATACTAAGTTTATTCCCGGAAGGCAGAGGGGGAAACCGGTTAAAGTACAGGTATCTATTCCTATTACTTTTAAGCTTCGGTAGCAAATTATAATTAGAATCTGAAATTTAGCAAAATGATAGTAACAGATATTTCTGCCTTAATTTTTACCTCACCCCCCTACCCCCCTCTCCTTAGAAAGTAGAGGGGGGAGTTTTCAGGCTGCCTGCATTACAATTTTGTTAAATTAAAATCCTTATATTATCCCTTCTTTTTTTACTTAGAGAAATGGTGAGAATTTTTAACAGCACCAGATTCAACCTGATGTTTCGTGCATTGAAGCATAAGAATTACAGGTTGTTTGTCAGCGGACAGAGTCTTTCGTTAATAGGGACATGGATACAACAGGTTGCAATGACGTGGCTGGTATATCGTCTTACTGATTCAGCATTTATGCTTGGTATAGTCGGGTTTTCAGGTCAAATACCTTTATTTATTATTACTCCGTTAGCCGGTGTTTTTGCTGACAGGTGGGACCGTCATAAAATGCTGCTTTATACCCAGTCATTAGCTCTAGTCCAGGCTCTGATTCTTTCAGTTTTAGTATTTACAGAAGTAGTGCATATCTGGCAATTAATAGTTCTGGCAATACTACTGGGAACAATTAATGCTTTCGATATGCCCATCCGTCAGGCTTTTGTTTCCGATATGATTAATGATAAGAAAGAAGATCTGGGGAACGCAATTGCATTAAATTCTTCTATGGTCAATGCCGCCAGATTAGTGGGACCTTCAATTGCCGGAATATTGATTGCTACAGTTGGAGAAGGCTGGTGTTTTTTGATCAATAGTTTTAGCTATGTAGCTGTTGTTGTTTCATTATTAAAAATGGATGTAAAATTTATTTCGAGAAGGAAAAAGGAATCAAAAATAGCAGAGGAATTAAAAGAAGGTTTCTCATATACTTTTGGATTCCCGCCAATTATGTATTTAATTCTCTTATTAGCCGTAGTTAGTTTAATGAGTAACTCTTTAACTTTACTGGCTCCGGTTTTTGCAAAAGATTATTTACATGGAAATGCAAGTACTTTTGGATTTCTTATGGCTGGTTATGGCTCGGGAGCTCTAATTGGGGCTGTTTATCTTTTAAATAAAAAGAATGTCTTAGGTTTAGGGAAGCTTATTGCTTATGCAGTGATCCTTTTAAGCTTAAGTATGTTTGGAATGGCCTTTTCAAGGGTCTTCATTGTATCGGCGGCATTGATGTTAACTGCCGGAACAGGAACGATGCTTCTTATTGCTTCTGTTAATACCTTACTTCAGACTATTTCCGAAGAAAGCAAGAGAGGGAGAGTTATGAGTTTTTATGCAATGGCATTTAGAGGCATGAGTCCCTTTGGCAGTTTAATCGGCGGCAGCTTAGGGGGGTGGATCGGTGCACCTCTCACTCTTATTTTAGGTGCAGCAGCATCATTAAGCAGTGCTCTTTTTTATATGTCAAAACTGCCAGCAATAAGGCCTTTAGTTAAACCAATTTATGAAAGTCTTGGAATACTGCCGCAGCTTGCAAAAGGAGTACAGCGGGCTACAGATAATGATACAAAGGTAAAATAATGGTGATTATCTTAAATTTAACCTCACTCCTCAAACCTTCTTTCTTCCCGATAGATCACACAGGTTCTAGAGCCAATGGCAATATATGATGTTCACATAGATATTTGATTATTTTTTAGGATTAGATTCTTCCTCTATTATTTCATTTATTTTCTTTATAGCTTTTTTTATAGAATTCTTATTTTTATTAATATCTTTCCAGGGATCGGATGTTTTATCCAATCTTTTAAAGATATTTTTAATATTAAAGCTTTGCGAATTAAGTTTCTTACCGGATAATTCATCCCAGTATAATGGCGCTGCAATGGGAGCATCTTCTTTGGGTCTAACTGAATAGGGCGGCACCGCAGTTTGTGCATAAGCATTTCTTGCTGTGTCTAAAAATATTCTCCCTTTCCGTTTATTTTTTCTAACTTCTATTGTTAATTCCTTTGGATGTCTGTTAGAAATAACTTTTGCAATATTCTGTCCGAATTCTCTTATGGTATCAAAGTTTTCCCTGGCATTTATGGGAATTACAATATGCAATCCCCTTGAACCGGTCGTCATTAAATAAACATTTAATTTCAGCTCATCTGTTAGGAATTTATGAAAAATTTTGGCAGCTTTTTTAACAGACATAAAATCAATCTTCTTTCCCGGAGGGTCTAAATCAAAAATTAATCGATCAGGGTAATTAAGCTTTTGAGCTTTGCTTAACCAGACATGCGGTGTTATACATGCTTGATTTGCAAGATAAACTAACGTTGCCTTATTATTACAGAGGACATGATGTACATATCCTCCCTTCTTTTTTACTTTTATTGTTTGTATCCAGTCAGGAAAATAATCCGAAGCATCTTTTTGAAAAAAAGATTCTCCCTTGATCCCATCCGGTAATCTCAGCATTGAAACGGGTCGATCCTTTATATGGGGAATCATTACATCCGCAATTTTGTTGTAATAATCTATTAAATCACCCTTTGTAATTTTACTTTTGGGGAAGAATATCTTTTCTTCATTTGATGTTTTAAAGGAGTATTTACCAAAATTCCTTTTTCCCATTTTTTATCCTTTGTCTTCTCTTACTACATCTTTGGGATTCTTATCTCTTCTCAAACCCATAAATCTTGGATGTCTTAATTTTCCATCCTTTGTCCATTCTGTAAAACCAACTTCTCCAACTAATTCCGGTTTCACCCAATGAATATTTTTTCCATGTACATCTTCTTCCAGAGGCGGGGTTTTTCTTTCAATTCTCGATAATTTTTTACTCAATTGATATAGCATCTTATCATTAAAACCTGTACCGACTTTGCCAGCATATTTTAATGTTTTCGATTTATAGTAGCCAATAAGTAAAGCACCAAACCCTATTCTTTCACCCCGGGGATTGGTATACCCTATAATTATGAACTCCTGCTGATTTGAACATTTAAACTTTAGCCAATCACCGGATCTGCTATGTTTATAGGGACTGTCTGCTTTTTTAGCAACCAGTCCTTCCCATTTTTTCTTGCATGCATCTTTAAAATATTTTACACCATCCTTATTTATATGTGCTAAGAACCGTAAAGGATCTTTAAAAGGTATAGAGTTTTTTAATAATGATTTACGGGTTCGCAGCATAAGTTTGGTTACATCATATTCATCAAAATAAAGGATATCAAATACATAAAAGAATACAGGGACGCTGCTTTCTTTAGCTTCCTTTTCAGTTGATAAATGCATTCTATTCTGAAGTCTCGGAAAGCTAGTTATATTTCCTTCAAAAGCTACCATCTCGCCATCGATAATAAAATTCTCTTCCCTTTGTTTTTTAATTGCCTCAGCTATTTCGGGGTAAACATGATTTAATTTCTTTTTATTACGGGACATTATCCGGATATTCTTTCCGTTCTTAAAAATCAAACATCTTTCCCCATCTAACTTTCTTTCATAAATCCACTCCTCATCGGAAAAGTATTGATGTGTAAGTGTAGCAAGCATTGGATTCATCCAATTTGGGAACTTTCTTTTTTTTAAGTTCTTTATTTCTTTCTTATCAATATTTTCTAAGAATTCAGTCATATATCATTATAATATACATTACTACTTCAATACTGTTTGATTAAAATCAATTCTTACCCCTGCCTGGCAAATTATCTACTAAAACCGTGTGTTACCAGTCATTGGATAGAAATGATTTGTACTTTAATATTTTAATATAGAATGAGATAAATAGAAACATATAATAATGTAAAGGGATGTAAAAATGATAAATGCCGTTAAAAGAAATAAAAGCAGATATATAAATTACATGATCCTCTTTATAATGATTATGATATTTTGTCTATTTGGTTGTGAAAAAACGAGGAATTATAATACAGATCAGGAGAAAGTTAGCAGTGATAGTTCATCAAGGACAGCAACTGAAAGAGTTCTTAAAGATAATATTCCGAGAAATGAAGAAAAGAAGTTATCTTCACCGGATACGACTAAAAAGACCAGGGACTCGGTTAATTCAAGCCACTGAAGTAAAGGGAGATGAAAGGTAGGAATGAAGAAAATTGTGTTAGAATGCTTTAATTATTTTAACCCACCCCCACCCCTGTAGAGGGAACATTTTCTTCTAGAAAATTTTGTTTGCTATAAATACCTTCAACGAGTTATTTAAATAAAAAATAAAAACTTTATACCAGTGCATTTAATATTTTCATATATTTTTCAATGAATTCATTTAACCTCTTCCTTCTATACTGCATAATGAACCTTGGATGTTCAAGAAATTCAATCTGCTTAAAAAATCCAATTTCTTCGTTTATTTCCTTAAGATAGATGTAATTTTTCTTGCCTAAAGAAATAGCTAACTCTTCTTTTGCACCAAATCCGATTTGTTCTTTTATATAAGTAATAATCATTTGTTTTAATTGAATGTAGAGTTTTCTATCATCATAGAAATTATAATTTTTTCCATCTTTCAAAATTGCGAGAGGATAGACTGCAGATATAAAGAATTTTGAATAGAACTTTTCAGTACCCCCGATAGTATTTATTATTTCATAAACAAATTGACTTGATAGTTCCCGCTTATTACCGAGATTATTTTTTATTCCGCAGTATTCGCGAAGTGCTACGGGATCGGTAAAATTTATTCCTGTCATACCGCCGCCGAATCTTCCAGGGTTTATTCCAAAAATAAAATATCTTTTATTTTTATCATTATAAAATTTACTAAAGAAGTTTCCGGTTATCTTCTTTACAGCTTCATTCTCATAAGGATTTGTAATTTCAATGTTTGAGGTAAGATTAGCAGGCTTTTTAAGGTTTAAATAAAAGTCGAAGGCTTTTTTTCCAAAAGATTGGTAAATAAAAGATGACATCTTTTATCAAATATAACAAATAATTATCGATAGCACTAAAGGCAGAAGCAATGATCCAAAAAATGTCTTCATAACTTGACCTTTCTTAATTTGTTACTGATTATTTTTATTTAATATGACATTATAAAGAGATGATTCATCTATTGGTTAAGAGGAATTGGCTAAAATTAACTTAAAGCATAGTGTGTGTCAATAAAATTCTTTATGTTTCGTTAAAATAAGGCTCAAAAATGAAAGCAGTTTTGATACAAGAAGCCGGCGGTGTTGATAAACTAAAGATAGGAGACATTGACAAGCCGGTAATAAATGAAAATGAAATCCTTATAAAAGTTAAGGCTGCAGGAATAAACCGTGCAGATATCATACAACGTCAGGGTAATTATCCACCGCCTAAGGGAGCATCTGATATATTAGGTCTTGAAATTTCCGGTGAAGTAATTGAATTAGGAGCCAATGTTTCCAGATGGAAAATCGGAGATAAAATTTTCGGGTTAATACCAGGAGGCGGGTATGCGGAATATGCTAAAATTCATAAAGATATGGCTATTAAAAAACCTGAGGAAATAAGTTTTGAAGAAGCTGCTGCAATTCCTGAAGTTTTTTTAACTGCTTACCAGGCACTTTACTGGAATGCCGGTATAAAAAAAGATAATTATGTTTTAATTCATGCAGGTGCCAGCGGGGTGGGTACTGCTGCAATACAACTTGTTAAGAATATTGATGGACATGCAATTATAACGGCATCTAAGAGTAAACACGAATTTTGTTTATCTCTTGGAGCTGAAAAAGCCATTGATTATAAATCGGAAGAGTTTGATGAAGAAGCTCTAAATTTTACCGGGAATAAGGGTGTTGATATTATTATTGATTTTATCGGCAAAAATTATTTTGAAAAAAACATTAGGTGTTTAAATCGAAACGGGAAATTGATTTTTCTCGCAACTTTAAGCGGCTCTAAGATTAAGGAAGTTGATATTGGCAAAATTATGTCCAAATGGATTTCAATTATAGGATCAACCCTAAGGACCAGGGATTTAGATTATCAAATAAAATTAACGCAGGAATTTTCTGATAGTTTATTACAGGAGTTTAATGGTGGAAAATTAAAAGCAGTAATTGATAAGGTATATAGCTGGAAAGATACTGCGGAGGCTCATAGGTATATGGAAGAGAATAAAAATACAGGAAAACTTGTATTAAAAATAGATTAAAATAGAGCTTTGGTAGTTAAAATGATGGGGGGGGAACGGATGGATGAGTGATTGAATGGATGAATGGGGGAATGGATTATTGGATGAATGGACGAATGGATGATTGGGGGGATGGATGATTGATTGTAAAAATTGGGATTTAGATAAGCTTCAGATATAGGAAATAGATTATAATATTGATAACAGTTAAGGGTATTCCTGGTTTTGCAAAGTCACCGAAGGTTAATGTTTCTCCATTCTTTTTCTCAGCATTCTGAATAATTATTATGTTGCTTGCTGCACCTAAGATGAAAAGATTACCTGCTATAGTACTCCCTGCAGCTAAGGCTGTCATTTCTTTATCCGTAACACCTAAATGAATTAGCAAGGGGAGATATAAAGACACTAAGGGAACGTTTGAAATGAACTGGCTTAATATTACACTTCCGCATAATATTATAATTACAGATGTAATATTGAACCTCGATTCGCTTATGATATTTTGCATATATCCGGTATCCCAAACGCTCTGCATCAAAACAAACATTGCTGCGAAAAATATTAAAGTATACCAGTCTATTGAGGTGAGTATAGAGACCCTTTTTTTTGAAAATAAAATAACCGGAGCGGCAGAAATTAAGGCAATATAAGTTAATTTAAAGTTAAAATCCGAACCAGTAATTATTAGAATTATTTTTATTACGACTAATACAATTACCATAAATAAAGATACTTTTGAAATGGCAGCTAATGAATTGTCTTTGATTTCCGGATTATTATCGACTATCAGCTTTTTATTGAATTCTTCCCTATAAAAAACTTTCAGAATAAAATATGCGGCAAAAAGGTTTAACAATGTTGGGATAAGAAGGTATTTGCCAAAAGTCAAAAAAGGATTTGGAATATTTCCATTTATAGCGATTAACAAATTCTGAGGATTGCCTATAGGACTTGCAACGCTTCCTATCGTTATAGCAAAAGCTAGAGATAGAAGAAGCAATTTGGTATTTATCTTATTTTTCTGAGCTATAAGTAAAACAATAGGGGTTCCAATTATTGCAACTGTGTCATTCATTAATAATGAAGAGACTAATCCCATTCCAAGCAAAATGAAAATTACCAGGCTGTCGACGGATTTTGCATTTTTCACAAATTTATATTCTACATAAGATAAATAACCGCTTTCTTCCAGAGCCTGCCCTATCAGAAACATTCCAAATAAAAAAAGTATGACATCGAGGTTAATCGAATGGACTGCGGATTTAATGGAAATTTGTGCGGTTATTATTACTGCGATTGCTCCAAATAGCATTACCTGCCAGATTTGTAATTTAAAGTTACCAATCTGTCTGACCGCAATAAGTATAAAGACTATCAGTAGAACAATTATTGAGATCATTAAACTGCTTAATAATTTAGGAGGGGAATATAATTAAAATGTAAATATATTTAAGAAAATATAGTTATTTGGCAGGCCTTAGTGAGATTTTCAAGGCCGACTTTTTTTAGTAAAAATTGACCGTATAATCTAAAAACTTACCATTTTCATAATTAAATTTTGCACTGAATAACTTATCGCCAAATACCCATTCTAAAAAGATCTTATCTCCTTCCCAAAGGTTTAATAAGGTTAATTCATTATTTGGAATCCATTCTAATTTGCCTTCGGGGGAATCTATGAGCTTCCCCTCAAATTCATCAATTGTGAATACAAAAACATACCAATCATCTATGCCGTCAAAATTTGGAAAGGTTATAAATCCTTTTAAATATGGATTCCTTATAGTTAAACCGGATTCTTCCTTAATTTCACGAATTGCACATTCTTCAGGGCTTTCGCCTTTATTAAATTTACCCCCTAACCCATTCCATTTCCCTTGATGATAATCATTTTCTTTCTTAATTCTGTGAAGCATCAATGTCGAATCTCTTTTTTTGTCTATAATATAACAGAGTGTGGCTAATTTCATACTATTTATTTTTTTATTGTAATTGTATTGACACTATACTAATACTAATTTAATTTTTGATAGTATAAGTTATTTTATTAAAAATAAATATAAAAAATTATTTTGCTATTAAAATAATTTTAGAAATATTTAACCTGCAAAAAAAAATATTTTAGAAGGAGAATATCTAAATGACCGAATTCAAAGATATTTCGGGTAATGAATTTGATGAAGAAATATATATTTCAGATAAAGAATATTCATTAAGCACTAATAACCATTTCTTTGAAATGGATAAACTTTGTGCCGCTTCTCATGATGATGACGATGATTTTGGTGACGATGATGACTTTGGTGATGACGATTTGGAAGACGATGATGACTTCGATGATGATCTCGAAGATGATCCTGAAGATGAACCAGCCGATGATGAATTTTATGAAGAGGATTTTGATTTTGATGATGACGATGATGAAGAAGATCTATTCGATGAGGATGAAGAAACTTTTAATTAAAATTAGTATTATTTCGAATTTCTGTTAAGTTTATAACCCCAAATATTTATTTTTTAACATATAATTTTTAACATAGTCGGTTATTCCATCCTCAAGAGAAAACTCAGGTTTAGAATATCCGGCTTTTTTTATTTTTTCAAGGTTTGCTTCAGTAAAGTACTGATATTTTTCTGCAAGATGGTCCGGGAGTTCAATGTACTCGATATTAACAGGTCTGTCCATTGCTCTAAATATTGCTGATACAAGATCATTCCATGTTCTAGCTTTTCCAGAACCAATATTAAACAAACCGTTTTTATCTTTATTATCTAAAAAGAAAAGTGTCATTTCCACCGCATCTTTAATATATATAAAGTCCCTTTTTTGTTCTCCATCCTTATAGTTTTGATTTTTAGACTTAAAAAGTTTTACCTTTCCCGTATTTACTATCTGCTCAAATGCTTTGTTGACTACACTTCGCATATCCTCTTTATGATATTCATTCGGGCCATAAACATTGAAATATTTCAGCCCGGCTGCTTTATTCATTATTCCCTGCTTTATTAACCAAAGATCAAAAAGCTGCTTTGAATATCCGTACATATTCAGGGGATGGAGTGAATTCAGCTTTATTTCGCCATCGTTAAATCCTAACGTACCGTCTCCATAGGTTGCGGCAGATGATGCATAAATAAATCTTATATTATTTTTAACAGAATAAGTTGCGAGCATTTTGGAATATTCATAATTATTCCTAATCAGATGATCTGCATCTTTTTCTGTTGTTGAAGAATTCGCTCCCATATGGATAATAGATTTTGCCTCTAAATTCCATTCTTTTTCTATTTTTTGGATAAAGTCATTCTTATTAATGAAATCAGAAAACTTTAAACCAACCAGGTTTTTCCATTTTTCATCAAACCCTAGCTCATCAACTATCAGGATATCTTCATATCCTAGAGAATTAAGCCTCCAGATAATTGCACTCCCTATAAAACCCGCACCGCCGGTTACAATAATCATAATAACCCTGATTGATTAAGTTTATTTTTATTAGGAAGCAATTTAGTTATATTTGCTTTTTTTACAAAGAAATGACTTTATTGAAATAACTGATGGAAAATACAATCAATATTCTTAAAAATATTTTATCCAAAAAGATAATGCTTATGGATGGTCCAAGGGGGACTATGATCCAGAAGCTGCGTTTGAGCGAGGAAGACTTTCGCGGACAATTATTAAAAGACCATCCGCATGAATTAAAAGGGAATAATGATATATTATGTTTAACACAGCCAGAAATAGTAAAAGATATTCACCGGGCTTTCTTAAATTCCGGTGCTGAGATACTCGGGACAAACACTTTTAATGGAACCTCTATCTCGCAAGCTGATTATCAAACATCTCATCTTGTTTATGAATTAAACCGGCAAGCCGCAGCTATTGCAAAGGACTGTGTTAATGAATTCAATAAAAAAGATTCTTCGATACAAAGATTTGTTGCCGGTGCAATTGGTCCTACCAATAAAACTTTATCAATTTCACCATCGGTAACTGATCCCGGATTCAGAGCAGTTAATTTTGACCAGGTAAGTAATGCATATAAAGAGCAGGCTCGAGGGTTAATAGACGGCGGAGCCGATATTCTTCTTATAGAAACTATATTTGATACACTTAATGCCAAAGCCGCATTATACGGCATTATGGATTTATGCAGGCAAACCGGCAATCAAATCCCGATTATGATTTCCGGAACTGTAGTTGATATGAGCGGAAGAACTTTATCCGGACAAACTATTGAAGCTTTCTGGATATCTATTGCACACACAAATAATTTACTAAGTGTAGGGTTAAACTGTGCTTTAGGTGCACCTGAAATGAGACCTTTTATTGAAGAACTTTCAGGGATATCGAATTTATATACAAGTCTATATCCGAATGCGGGACTTCCAAATGAATTTGGCGAATACGATGATACGCCTGAAGGAATGTCAGAAGTTCTGGATGATTATGCAAGGGAAGGGTTTATAAATATAGTAGGAGGCTGCTGCGGAACTACACCAGAACATATCAAACAATTTTCTGAAATTACTAAGAAATATCCCCCGAGAAGACCGCCTCATATAAAACCTTATTTAAGATTAAGCGGCCTTGAACCTTTAGTAATCCGCCCAGAAACTAATTTTGTAAATATAGGAGAAAGAACCAACGTTACAGGTTCTAAGAAGTTTGCAAAATTGATTCTTTCAGGTGATTACGAAAGTGCATTATCCGTTGCAAGAGGTCAGGTAGAAGGAGGAGCCCAAATACTCGATGTAAATATGGATGAAGGGCTTCTAGATTCTGAAGAGGCAATGGTAAAATTCTTAAATCTTCTGTCTGCTGAACCTGATATTGCAAAGCTGCCCATCATGATCGATTCCTCCAAATGGTCTGTTATTGAAGCCGGATTAAAATGTCTGCAGGGAAAGTGCATTGTCAATTCAATAAGCTTAAAAGAAGGTGAAGAAAAGTTTAAGGAATATGCAAAGAAAGTCAGGAGCTATGGAGCAGCAGTAATTGTTATGGCCTTTGATGAAAATGGTCAGGGAGATACTCTGCAAAAAAGAATTGATATTTGTACGCGAGCTTATAAAATATTAACGGATGAAATTGGTTTCCCGCCTCAAGATATAATTTTTGACCCCAATATTTTAACAGTCGCTACCGGGATTGATGAGCATAATAATTATGCTGTCGATTTTATTGAGGCTGCACGGTGGATTAAACAAAACCTGCCTTTAGCTAAGGTTAGCGGCGGAATTAGTAATATTTCTTTCTCTTTTAGAGGGAATAATATGGTTAGGGAAGCAATGCACTCTGCATTTCTCTATCATGCTATCAAAGCGGGTCTTGATATGGGCATCGTGAATGCCGGACAGTTAGAAGTTTACGAGGAGATTCCAAAAGATTTATTAACCCTTGTGGAAGATGTTCTTTTAAATAGAAGGAAAGATGCAACCGAAAGATTGGTGGAATTTGCAGAAACTGTTAAACAAAAAGAAAAAGGTGAGATTAAAGTAGATGAATGGAGAAAACTCCATGTAAAAGAAAGATTAAAACATGCCCTGATAAAAGGTATCGTAGACTATATCGAAGATGATACCGAAGAAGCCAGGAAACAGTATTCAAAACCAATTGAAGTTATTGAAGGTCCTTTAATGGATGGAATGAATGTAGTAGGAGATCTTTTCGGCTCAGGGAAAATGTTCTTGCCTCAAGTAGTAAAAAGTGCCCGGGTAATGAAAAAAGCAGTCGCATACCTTATCCCGTTTATTGAAAAGGAAAAAGAAGAGTCTAATGATATAAGAGAAGCCGGTAAAATATTAATGGCTACCGTTAAAGGTGATGTACACGATATTGGGAAAAATATTGTCGGTGTGGTTTTAGGATGCAACAACTATAATGTTATAGATCTTGGAGTTATGGTTAATTCTGAAAAAATATTACAGACTGCTATTGATGAAAAAGTTGATGTAATCGGACTTAGCGGGCTGATTACCCCATCACTTGATGAAATGGCGCATGTAGCAAAGGAGATGGAAAGAAGAGGATTTCAAATACCACTTTTAATTGGTGGCGCAACAACTTCCAAAACTCATACTGCTGTTAAAATTGCCCCGAATTATTCCGGTACTACCATTCATGTTCTGGATGCATCCCGGAGTGTGCCTGTTGTAAGCAATCTTATCAATCCTGATCCAAAAATTAAAGATGGGTTTATAAAGGAAGTTAAAGACGAATATGAAAAGGTTAGAGAAAATCATAAAAAGAAAAGATCTGCAAAAAATTATTTAACTATTGAAGAAGCAAGGAAGAATAAACATAAAATTGACTGGACTAAATCAAAAATCAAACAGCCTGAAAAATTAGGTATAATAACTTTTCGGGATTATCCTTTATCAAAACTAAAATCATATATTGATTGGAACCCCTTCTTTTTAACATGGGAAATTAAAGGGAAGTATCCGGAAATCTTCGAAAATAAAAAATATGGTGATACTGCAAAAAAACTATTTGATGATGCCGTTAATCTTTTAAATAAAATTATTGATAATAAATTATTAACTGCAAATGGAGTTATAGGTTTATTTCCGGCAAATACAATAGGGTATGATGACATAGAAATCTATACTGATGATACAAGACAGGGTGTGAGGTCAATACTTCATACTATCAGATCGCAGGAACAAAAAACAGATAATCTGCCCAATCTTGCTTTAGCAGATTTTATTGCTCCAAAAGAAAGTGAAATTAAGGATTATATCGGGATGTTTGCAGTAACTGCAGGAACAGGCATTGAAGAACTGGTAGTTAAATTTGAAAAAGATCATGATGATTATAACAGCATAATGGTTAAAGCACTGGCGGACAGACTTGCCGAAGCTTTTGCAGAACATCTCCATGAACTAGTTCGAAAAAAATATTGGGGTTATGCACCCGAAGAAGAATTTGATAAAACTGATCTAATTAAGGAGAATTACCAGGGAATCCGCCCTGCACCCGGTTACCCTGCACAGCCTGATCATACAGAGAAACTTATTATTTTCGATACGCTGCAAGCGGAAGAAAATGCATGCATAAAGCTCACTGAAAATATGGCAATGTATCCTGCTGCTTCTGTCAGCGGTTTGTACTTTGCACATCCGGACTCTAAATATTTTAACGTTGGTAAAATCGGGAAGGATCAAGTGCTTGATTACCATAGGAGGAAAGGGATAAGCCTTGAGGAAACAGAAAAATGGCTCAGCCCTATTCTTAATTATGATTAGCGCACTTAGTCTGATTAATTAATACTAGCCCTTTTGATTCTGAGTGCTGAAAAGTTTAAATGAGAAATAAATCAGATTAAGCAGTAACCCGATAAATAAAGTGAGGCCCCATGCTCTTGAGTTATAAATAGGGTGAGAAATTTTACTTAGAATATCGCTTGATAATGCAAATGGACTTATGATTATATCCCATGAGTTCCATCTTAAGTACCTGCCAACATAGATTCCAAAGCCGCTTACAAACAAAAATGCGATTGAAATAAAAGTAGTTTTCCCTTTTCCGACAAATTTTTCCAGAACTTTCTCTATATCCATTAAGCTAACAAATCCGAATAATAATCCCGTCCAGGCAAATGAGAGTATGAGAATAAGATCATACCAAAGAGGAGCCTTTGTGCTCATTCCTAAATGGAACAAATCGGTCAAAATGTAGGGGGAATTAGGGAAAAAGAATATCCATGATAATATCATTACAACAAGTAAAAATTTCTTATCCTGAAGGTTTTTCAATATTATTATGGAACTTATGAACCAGGGGATAAATGCAAGAAATAAATTCCAGTTCAAGAACAAAAATTCAAATGAATGGGTATAGAAGATTCTGAAAAGGGATAATCCAAAGCTAAATAAGCTTAAAACAATTAGTAAAATTGTACTATTTAACCGGCCTGATTCTTTAAGTTGTTTAATCATAATTTAATTTATTTCAATTTTTTAAGCAAAAAAGTACTATTTGTTATATTTAGTCAGAACTAAAGCAAAAAATGTTCCGCAAATTTCATAAATATGGCAGATAATAAAAACTGCATAATCTTTCCTATTCTTTCAAAGTGATATGACACAAAGAAGAAAAATAGATTTTCTATATAGATAGATCTATTTTTTTTCATATGTAAATAAAAAGTCAAAATTTGAAGTTTCGAAAACTTTGTAATAAGATGCGGTTTTAATAACTTCAATAAATTAATATGAATCAATTTTTCATTTAAAAATAATATATAATATGAAAATATCCCCTAAGGAGGTTGTTCAAATTGTATTAAATACCCAGCTTTTAGACGGGAAATCAAATCCGGTTAATAGAAAAAAAGATATAGCCCGGATTGTAAATAAACTTGGGTATATTCAAATTGATACTATTTCAGTCATTAACCGGGCTCACCATCATATAATTTGGACTCGAAACAATAACTACTCTGAAAAATATCTGCACGACCTTCAGGCTAAAGATAAGCTTATATTTGAATACTGGACGCATGCGATGTCATTCATTCCTATGGAAGATTATAAATATTCCCTCCCCAGAATGTTAAACTTTAAGAATCCGAAAAGTAAATGGTTAAAGTACAGGTTCAATCAATCAAAGAATTATTTTACTTCTGTTCTAGAAAGGGTTAAAAATGAAGGGCCGTTAAGTTCGAGTGATTTTGAAAATGATACCGGTAAAAAAGGTGGAACCTGGTGGGAATGGAAACCTGCAAAAACAGCACTTGAATATTTATTCTGGCGAGGTGATCTTATGATTTCGGAAAGAAAGAACTTTCAAAAATTCTATGATCTTCGTGAAAGGGTTCTACCTAACGGCATAGATACCGCATTCCCATCTACAGATGATTTAAGCAGATATTTTGTAAGGAAAGCAATATCATCACTTGGAATTGCTTCAGAAAAAGAAATCCTTAAATTTATGCAGCCAGGTAAAGCGACTGTATCCGATCTTCAAATTGTTGATAAACAGAACATGAAAAAAGCAATCGATGAATTATCCGAATCAGGCGAGATTATTCCTCTGTTTATAGAAGGTGATAATAAAATATTAAATTATTCATCTCCTGAAAATCTAAATGTAATCAATAAAAGAAAAATATCTTCTTCAACCCTTCATCTCCTCTCACCTTTTGATAATTTAATCATACAAAGAGAAAGGACAAAAAGGTTGTTCAATTTTGATTATGCAATAGAGTGTTATTTACCATCAACTAAAAGAAAGTATGGCTATTTTGTCCTGCCTATACTTTTGAATGACCGGTTTATTGGAAGGCTTGATCCTAAGGCAGACCGTTCGAATAAAACTTTAGTAATTAATAATCTTTTCTTTGAAGATAATTTCAAAGATTATAATGAGATTTCCATTCTATTATCTCAAAAACTACTGAGCTTTGCCGGATTTAACGGCTGTGAAAAAGTGGTAATAAAAAACTGCACTCCTAAACCGGTAAAAAGATATTTGCAGAACTGTTTGAAAGAAAAATAATACCAATATAAAAAAAACATCACAGACGATTTGTTTAATAGATGATAATATATTTAAGGTGTATGTTCTGCTGTTAAAAATGGATATGGGATGCGAGAAGACAAAGCTGTGCGGTTAATAAGCCCAGAAATGTTCCGGAAATGTTCCCTAGAATTCCTAATAATAAACCCACCGGTGCCAAAGAAGGCTGATAGATGCTTGCAATTATGGGTGCGCTGACTACTCCCCCAATATTAGCCTGACTTGAAGTGGCAATTAAAAATATTGGGGCTTTTATTAACCTGCCGATTGTATAAAGAACAATTGCATGAATTAATATCCATACTACGCCTGCAAGAAGAAACATGGGAGCATTTAATATGGCAGTTAAATTAGCTTTTGCTCCTATTGATGCCAAAAGAAAATAGAGCATATAGTTGCCGACTATCGAAGCGCCTTTCCTTTCCATGTTCTGTAGCTTAGTAAATGATAGTGCTGTGGATATTATCAGCACTAAAATTATTGTCCATCCGAACGCAGTTACAATTTGTCCCAGCGAGGGAATAATTTTGCCTAGTTGAAGGCAGATTGTACCAATAGTCAGTGCAATAGCTATCATTAATGAAAAAGATTTTAGATCTAAAGGTTCTCTTTTTGAATACAAGGATTCAAGTTTTTTATTAATTCTATTTGTCAATGA
This sequence comes from uncultured Ignavibacteriales bacterium, assembly GCA_963848195.1. Taxonomy (GTDB): domain Bacteria; phylum Bacteroidota; class Ignavibacteria; order Ignavibacteriales; family Ignavibacteriaceae; genus CAVQBP01. The sequence continues at coordinate 164,647 of CAWKCY010000016.1, forward strand.
AACATCAACTTTATTCTTCTCATCGATCTTCTTTTGAAAACCGGAAAAGGCAACAACAACAGCCATCCATCCATATCCTACAAGGGTATCTACGATTACCATTGTTCCAAGAAGTGAATCCGAGGTGCCGATACTTTCTTTAATAGAAATCATATTTGCACTCCCTCCGATCCAGCTTCCGCTTAAAGCTCCGATTCCTTTCCAGGCGTCAGCCGGTAAAAAATGAGAGAAGAGAATTAATACAATTGGAGCTCCAATCATAATTCCGAGTGAGCCGGAAAAAAATGTGATAATAGCTTTGGGACCTAGTTTAAGAATAGATGGAATATCTGCTGAAATTAGAAGCAAAACTAATGCAGCCGGGAGAAAATAATCGGTTATCCAATCATATGCAGGGGAAGATTGAGGCGTTATACCGATGGTAGTTGTAATAATTGGAAGAAAATATATCCACAGCACAAAAGGAATTACCTTAAAAACCGGTTTTGCAAATTCTTGTTCTTTTATCCAATAAATAAATGCAAGCAGGCATGTTAAGAAAATAATGATATTTGTTGGATCTGTTATCAGGGCTTTATTCATTTATTTTCTTTTCATGAAGTATTTGATGAATGAAATAAGTTTGAAAATTAGAGATAAACTTAACTCTATTCAAGTTTCCTGATATCTTGCAGGATATTTAGTCTATGCGGTCAGCTGTAATCACCGGACTAGAAAGAGCCTGTGTGAATATCATTAACAAATTTATCTACAGAAGGTAGATTGCCGTTGGATTTAGAGGCTGTGAAAATTCCTATGAATTGCCGCGAGCTTTAGCTCGCGGGTAAAATTGTAAGGAATAGAAGGGCTTTAGCCACATTTATTTTAGCTAAAGCCCTGGTTTCTTTTTATTTCTTATGTCTCCCCCGACATAAATGTCGGGGCAATTCACTTTTCCCACAGGCTCTAAATCCAACTGCAAGTGATAATTTTTACTATTTTCATTAAATTGAAACCGGATTGTAATAATTTTTAATAATTTAATTTAATAGACATGAAAAAATTAAGCTACTTATTCATTTTTCTTTTTATCATTATAATTAACTGCCGTCTTATATATGCGGATGATGGATATAGACTCTGGTTGAAATACGATTTAATAACTAATTCACAAAAATTAAATGAATATAAGGAATTAATTAAAGGTTTCATGATTGGAGGAGAATCTCCAACTTTAGATGCAGTCAAAAATGAATTAGAAATTGGGTTGAATGGATTATTAGGGGTAACCATTCCTGTGGTCGGTTCTGTTGAAAATGATGGAATATTAATAATAGGGACTGTGAAAAATACTCCGGCTTTATCTACAGCAGGTTTACAGGATAAGTTAAAAAATATTGGAAATGAAGGATTTATAATTCAAGATATTATATTAAATGGAAGGAAAGCAATTGTTATTACGGCAAATGAAGATATTGGAGTCCTATATGGGGCATTCACTTTCCTGAGGATGCTGCAGACAAATCAGAATATTGAAAAGATTGACATCGTATCATCTCCCAAAATTAAGCTTAGGCTGCTTAATCACTGGGATAACTTAAACAGAACAGTTGAACGGGGTTATGCAGGTTTTTCTATATGGGATTGGCATAAACTTCCTGATTATATTAGTCCTCAATATAAAGATTATGCGCGCGCGAATGCGTCTATCGGAATTAACGGTACCGTACTCACGAATGTTAATGCGAATTCGCTTGTTTTAACCCATAGATATTTAGAAAAAGTTGCAGCACTTGCTGATGTATTTCGCCCATATGGTATAAAAGTTTATTTAACAGCTAGGTTCAGTTCCCCAATAGAAATTGGGGGGTTAAAAACTGCTGATCCCCTTGATGAAAAGGTTCAGAAATGGTGGGATGACAAAGCTAAGGAAATCTATTCACTAATTCCTGATTTTGGAGGATTCCTCGTCAAAGCAAATTCAGAAGGACAGCCGGGTCCGCAAGATTATGGACGCTCTCATGCAGATGGTGCAAATATGCTTGCTGATGCTGTTAAGCCATTCGGAGGAGTTGTTATGTGGCGTGCTTTTGTCTATGCTACAGTTCCCAACGATCGTGTTAAACAAGCATATGATGAATTCACACCTCTTGACGGCAAATTCAGAGACAATGTTTTGATACAAGCTAAAAACGGTCCCTTAGATTTTCAACCGCGGGAGCCGTTCCACCCATTATTCGGAGCCATGCCGAAAACAACTATGGGAATGGAATTTCAAATTACAATGGAATACTTAGGGCAGGGAACCCAGCTTGTATACCTTGCACCTATGTGGAAGGAATGCCTTGAATCTGATACTTATGAAAAAGGAAAAGGTTCTACAGTTGCAAAAGTTGTAGACGGTACTCTTGAAAATCATACGTTATCCTGTATAGCGGGAGTTTCAAACATAGGTACGGACAGGAATTGGACAGGTCATCTTTTCGGACAGTCTAACTGGTACGCATTCGGAAGACTTGCATGGGACCATGAGCTTACATCAGAGCAAATTGCAGATGAATGGATTAGGATGACTTTTTCCAATAATGAAAATATAATTAACCCGATTGAGCACATAATGATGACTTCACGAGAAAATGCAGTAAACTATATGACGCCTCTTGGACTAGCTCATTTAATGGGAACTGATCATCATTACGGACCGGCTCCGTGGGTTCATGAATTATCCAGGGATGAATGGAATCCGGTTTATTATCATAGAGCTGATAGTACCGGAATAGGATTTGACAGAACGATCACCGGGAGTAATGCAGTAAGTCAATATCATAAGCCTGTTGCAGATATTTTTGCATCACTTAAAACATGTCCGGATAAATTTCTTTTATGGTTTCATCACGTTGGATGGAACTATAAAACTCATTCCGGCAGGACACTGTGGAATGATCTATGTTCCCATTATTATGAAGGAGTTGACAGTGTAAAATCAACGCAGAAAATATGGAATACCTTAAGAGGTAAGATAGATAACGAAGAATTTAATGATGTAAGGATGCTTCTGAATATTCAGGTAAAAGAAGCTGAATGGTGGAGAAATGCATGCGTATTATATTTTCAGATTTTCTCAAAACAACCGGTACCTGAAGGATTGGAAAAACCGGATAAAACCTTAGAATATTATGAAAGCCTGTCTTTTCCAAATGCTCCGGGTATTTTGAAATGCCAATAATTATGATTTTGACAAGAGCTGACTATATGGGAAACAATAATTTTCCTATATTGTAAAATAAGATATATCAGGTATTGAAAGATGACATCTTTACTTTTTAAAAATTAGGGTTTTATGTAAACTTAATTTTTAATAAAAAATTGAAGGTAATTTTCTTTTAAAAGATGTCATCTTTATATATATGTAATATCAAATATTAATTAAAAAAACATGAAAAAAATAATTTTTATAATAAGAATAATTGTAATACTTTTGGTTTTTACGGCATTTTTCTGGCAGATGAGTCTCGGTATTTGTCCAGTACCATAATATATACCAGTTTAATTTTATAACTTTTTTAATGAAATCTCTAACCTCTTTAATACAGAATATTTCAAAGGCTGAAATAAAAGTTCTATTTTCTGTTTTTATCGTTATAACCAGTACTTTAATTTTTATTTTAATTGCGAATGAAGTAAGCGAAGGGGAAACGAGGCACTTCGATTTAATGATTTTAGAATCTTTGAGGAACCCGGATAACCTTCATGAGACAAAAGGGCCGGAATGGATAGAACTTGCAATGCGTGATATTACTGCATTAGGGGGCGGAACTTTCATAGTTATCATTACTATTTCTGTTGTCGGCTTTTTAATTATTCAGAAAAACTACAATGCAATGTGGTTAATATTAATTGCAACAATTGGCGGGGCTTTATTAGCTTACGGGTTGAAAGAATTAATCGGTAGGGAAAGACCACCGCTAATATTTCACCTTGTATATGTTAATTCATTAAGTTTTCCGAGCGGTCATTCTATGATGTCCGCTGTAGTATATTTAACTCAAGCATCTCTTCTGTCACAAATCCAGAAGAAAAGAAGCATGAGAGTTTATATAATTACAGTTGCTTTAATATTAACAGTTTTAATTGGAATTAGCAGAGTTTATCTTGGCGTGCATTATCCGACAGATGTTTTAGCCGGATGGTCAATAGGAATTGCATGGGCATTCCTTTGCTGGTTTTTTGCCTGGTATATAAAAGAAAAAAGAATTCCATGACCGGAGAAAAAAGAAAATTCCTCATTAGTTTGTATTACCCTTTGGGATTCATACTGTTTCTCTGGATTATAAAAATAATTGAAGTAGCGTTAAACATAAGCTTTATTCAATACGGATTATTACCACATCATCTTTCAGGTTTAATTGGAATAATTACATACCCTTTAATCCATGCAAATTTCAATCATTTAATTTCGAATTCGATCCCGCTTCTCTTTTTAGGTACCGGGCTTATTTATTTTTATCCGAATGCATCTTTAAAGGTATTCCTATTAATTTATTTTATTCCAGGTATTTTGATCTGGTTTTTTGCAAGGCCGGCTTATCATATAGGTGCGAGCGGTTTGGTTTATGGTCTTGTAACGTTTTTCTTCTTCAGCGGTATTATAAGGAGAGACAATAGATCAATAGCTCTGGCGCTAGTTGTGACATTCCTTTACGGCAGTCTCGTATGGGGAGTACTCCCGATTGATAAAACAATCTCATGGGAAGGCCATCTTTTCGGTTCTTTGACCGGAATTCTATGTGCAGTTATTTTCCGGAAGTATGATCCTCCTAAAAAATATGATTGGGAAGATGACCCAGATGATGATAACCACGGAAAACTTGAAATTTCTTATGATAAATGACGACAAATAACACATAATAAAATTTACAAATTATCTTTTATTCAGTATTTTATAGTGAATTTTCATTCTATTATTGAAGCAATGAGAAATAGCAATTGAAACCTTTTTTCTTTAAAAATTATTATTCTTTTCTCTCCCGCCGTACCATAGCCCTGATAGAACGGGCTAAAATGACAGAGCATACATTCATTATTATAATTGCAATAATAATAGGAATTCTAGCCGGTTTCGCTGGAATCGGGATCAGAGCCTTAATTAAAGAGATTTCGCTAATATCGTTTCCCGGTGGGGGAACTTTTCTCGATAATGTTCTAAGTGCTCCCTGGTACCTAGTGATTTTAGCTCCTACAATCGGAGGTTTGATTGTAGGACCTATAATTTACTTCTTTGCTCCCGAAGCAAAAGGTCATGGTGTTCCTGAAGTTATGGAAGCAATTTTATTAAAAGGGGGTAAAATCCGGCCTATTGTTGCAGTAATAAAAGCACTTGCATCTGCAATTTCCATCGGTTCGGGTGGTTCCGTTGGAAGAGAAGGTCCGATTGTTCAAATTGGAGCAAGTTTAGGCTCAACAATAGGACAGTTCTTCAATATTCCGACGAAGAAATTAAAAACTCTTGTTGGATGCGGTGCAGGAGCTGGTATCGCTGCAGCTTTTAACGCACCGATAGCAGGAGCTTTATTCGCCGTAGAAATAATTCTAATGGATTTTGCTGTTGCGCAATTTTCTCCAATAGTAATATCTACTGTGATGGCTACAGTCATTTCACATGCCTTTCAGGGAGATTTCGCTGCTTTTCAGATTAAAGGATACCAGCTTGTTTCGCCATATGAAATAGTTTTTTATTTTGGACTTGGGGCAGTTACTGGATTAGGTTCTTTCCTTTTTATAAAGGCTCTCTACTTTTTTGAAGACTTCTTCGATAACAAAGTCAAAAAAATCCCTGAATATTATAAACCGGTTATAGGAGGATTTTTTGTAGGAATAATTGCTCTTTTATTCCCGGAAATTATGGGGGTAGGTTACGATTCTATTAACCTGGCACTTCATGGAAATGTCATCTGGTATTTTGCTCTAATTCTAGTCTTTACAAAAATAATTGCAACATCATTAACATTAGGTTCCGGCGGTTCGGGAGGAATTTTTGCTCCATCATTATTTATGGGAGCAATGTCCGGAGCTTTTTTTGGTTCATTTGTTCACAACATTTATCCTGATATTACAGCTTCTGCAGGGGCTTATGCACTTGTAGCTATGGGAGGATTTGTTGCCGGAACAACAAGAGCTCCAATTACTGCTATTATTATAGTATTCGAATTAACAAAAGATTATAATATTATTCTCCCATTAATGGTAACCTGTATAATAAGCACTATTGTTTCTTCGAAGCTGGCAAGGGAATCCATATACACTTTAAAACTCCTCTTACGAAATATCAATATTAAAGAAGGAGCAGAAACTAATATAATGGAATCTCTCTTTGTTAAAGAAATGTATATAACAAATTTTGAACCTATTAACTTTACTGATAATTTTTCTCAGGTAATAAATAAATTAATTAAAGGGAAATGGCCTGAATTCCCGGTATTAGATTCGCAACAAAATGTCAGAGGAATTATTTCATTATTTGATATCAAAGATTATCTATATGAAAGAGAATCATTAAAGAATTTGTTAATAGCGGGAGACATTGCCCGGATGAATCCACCTACGGTAACTCCCGATAATAATTGCCAGGCAGCTCTGGATAAAATGAGGAGGCATGATCTAGAGGGCTTACCAGTAACAGTTAATGAAAACAACAAAAAAATAGTAGGGATGGTCTGGTTAAAAGATATTCAAGAAGCATATCAGAAAGAAATTGATAGAAGAGAGATAACTTCAAGTTTAGCCAGCAGCATTACAATGAAAGATGCCGAGACACAAATTCAATTCCTTGAAGGTTATTCTATTTCAGAAATTTCTCCTCCCAAAACTTTTATTGGTAAATCAATTAAACAATTGAATATCAGAACAATATATGGAGTGGATGTTTTATCAATTAAAACGCAGGTAAATGGTGAAGCTAAAATAAATGCTATTCCTAGCCCGGACTATGTTATAAAGAAAGAAGATACGCTGGTTGTCGCAGGAGAAATTAAAAACATTAATCTTCTCAAGAATATTGTTTAATTAATTAGAGGGTTATAAATTCTTTTCATCTTGGCTGTACAATATCTTCAAAATATATAAGGAGAAAAAATGGACGAAAACGTTACGATTTCACCGACACTCCAAATGACGGTTAATAAAATGACGGGGGATATGCAGTTTGTTGGGATCTTCTATATTATAATTGGGGCTTTACAATGCCTTTCTATTTTCGGAGCGATTATCGGGATACCGGTTATTATTTGTGGTTTAAGACTCAGAGAATCGGCTGATTCTTTTAAAGGGTATCTTGCTACAGGTGATTCTCTAATGCTGGAAAATGCTATGGAAAGGCAGGGAAGGTTTTTCTCCATTCAAAAAGTATTGATAATTATATATATAGCACTTTTTGCTCTTTCCATAATCGCATTAATAATATTCGGTTTATCTGTGTTTTCAACTCTCTCTCATTATAGAAATGTTTAATTTTTACAGATAGTTACACAAGAATCTTTATTAAAAGATGACATCTTTATTTTTTAAAATAAGGGTTTATCTGAACTAACATTTTAATAAAAATTGTTTTTTAAAGTTGTCATCTTTGCATCTGCGTAACTCAACTAATATTATTATATTATATTAAATGAAAAAAATAGTTTTTATAATAATATTTTTAATAAGTTCTTTATTCACCACAGCATTGGCAAATAAAGATCCGCTGGTTATTATAGAAACAGAAATAGGAAATATAGAAATCGAAATATTTCAAGATAAAGCACCTATTTCAGCGGCGAATTTCTTAAAATATGTTGACAACGGACTTTATAAAAATTCTTCCTTTTATCGGAGCGTCACATATAATAACCAACCGAATAATGATGTTAAAATAGAAGTTATCCAGGGAGGTTTATTAAATAAAGCAGACAATTACCCTACTATAAAGCACGAAACGACAAAAGAAACAGGGATACTACACAAGGATGGAACTATATCATATGCTCGAAACGAACCGGGAACAGCAACCACAGAATTTTTTATTTGTATAGGTGATCAACCTGAGCTGGATTACGGAGGGAAAAGAAATCCTGACCGTCAGGGATTTGCTGCCTTCGGCAGGGTTGTTAAAGGAATGGATATTGTAAGAAAAATTCACCGAAAGCCAGTTGACGGACAGATGCTTAAGCCAAAAATTCGAATTTTTGATATAGAAAGAGTAAAACAGGGTTAACTTCTTTTTATCTTTATGCTCTCAAGGTATTTTCAGTATAAAAAATTTCCCGAATATGATCCCAAGGTTCTTCAGCATAACATTCTAATGCACATTGGCGATGGTTCAATGTTTGCTTTTGCATTGAGTTTCATTTCTGTTACAACTATACTGCCGGTATTCATTCAAAGAATGGGAGGGAATGCTATTGCCATAGGTGCTGTCCCGGTTTTATGGAACCTTGGCGCAAGCTTACCACAGCTATTTTTAGGACAGCAAAAAGGGAGTGAAAAATTTGTAAAGCCTGCTGTCTTACATTATAGCATAATTTACAGGTTTACATATTTTTTAATGGCTGTGTTTATTTTTTTCTTTTTAAATATATTCCCGAAGGATTATCAATACCCTTTGTTTTGGTATTTATTTTGATAATTACAATTTTCGGAAGCATACCTGGACCAAGATGGGTAAACTTATTTTCAAAAACAATTCCGGTAAAATTAAGGGGGAGACTTTTAGCGGTAAGACAGTTATTAGGTTCATTATTCGGGGTACTAGCAGGTTCCATTATAATTGTTATTTTATCCTCCATAAATTATCCGCAGAATTTTGCAATACTATTTTTTATGTGTTTTATATTTATGTTTGCTTCTTTCTTTTTCTTAAAAAAAGTAAATGAACCGGAAGAAATATTAAATGCAGAATTAGTAGTAGCGAAAATAAAGCGATTGGAGAGAGCGAAGAAAGTAATTAAGGAAAATAAAAATTTCAAAAATTATTTAATCGCAGATGGTTTATTACTAATCTCATTAACTTCATCTTCATTTTTTGCTGTTTATGCTATTTATAAATTTCATTTATCAACATCTTACGCGGGATCCTTTACAATTATTTTGATGGGGAGTACTGTTCTGGGAAATATTGTATTTGGATTTTTAGCAGACATATTCGGGCATAAAATAAATTTAATGATTATGGCAGCAGTATTATTACTTGCAAGCTTAAGTGCCATCATTTCAATTAATCCGCTTACATACGGAAGTGTTTTTTTCTTTGTTGCATTAGCACAAAGTTTACAGGGAATATCGAGGGTAGCATTTGTTGTAGAACTAGGAGGAGAAAAAGACAGGGCACTTTATGCTTCTTTGCTTAATTCTATTACCGCTCCTGCATTAATTTTCGGAATTATAGCTGGAATTATCATTTCAATTATTGGTTACCCCCTCGTTTTTTTATTGTATATAATAATATCCGGCTGTACGATTTACTGGTTGTATAAACGTGTTGATGACCCCCGCCATAGCTGAGGTCTTAAATTAAGTCATGGCAACGAAGAGGTTTTGTGAAAAGTCAAAAGGGGGTACAGACTAAAAAAGCTGTGTAGAAATTCAAAAGGAGCTAATAATGTTTCCGTATATTTATTTTAACCTCACCCCCCAGCCCCCTCTCCTTAGCAAGGAGAGGGGGAGGAGACCTCCCTTTTAGGAGAGTATATACGATTAATCGACCCAAAATTAAGCAGGGTAAGGATTGATTTTAATTATATAAAACTTATTTTAGGTTTCTATAAAATTATTGATAGGGTTTATCATATGTCAATCAAAAAACTTATTTCAATTATTATTTGTCTTGTATATTTTTCAGGATGTTCAACGAATAAACATGATTCCTCGAAGGAAATAACTCTTCCAGGCAAATTTGAAAATTACACTTTACTGCCCAATGGCTGGAGACTGACTCCTGCCGGTAATCAGATAGGAATCGGTGAATTACCATTAAATTTAATTATTACTAAAGATGAAAAATATGCTGTTACATCTAACAGTGGGACAAAAGAAAATTCAATTTCTGTTGTGGATTTAACTAGTGAAAAAGAAATCCAAAGAATGTACGTTAATAAAACCTGGCGGGGGCTGGTATTTAATGATGATGACTCAAAGCTTTATGCATCGGGTGCAAATAATAATTTAATTTACATATTTAATTTTAATTCGGGGCATTTGTCATTAAGGGATTCAATTGTTATAGGAAAGCCTTTTCCCGATGATAAGATCTCTATTGCAGGAATAGATTATTTGAAAAAGAAAAATATATTGCTGGCTGTTTCAAGAATAAGCAACTCGTTATATGTATGCAATACTTCAAACCATAAAGTTATAAAAAAATTAAAGTTTGATGGCGAATGCTATGATATAAAAATTAACCATGCTGGAACTTTTGCTTATATCTCATTATGGTCGGAATCCTCAATTGCAGAAATTAATTTAAGCAATTATTCAGTCTCAAATGTTATTAAAGTGGGAGATCATCCGGGTGAGATTTTATTAACTAAAAATGATGAGAGGTTATTTGCAGCGGATGCAAATAATAATTCCATTTCGGTAGTTGATCTAAATACAAAAAAAGAAATTGAAAAAATTATTTCTTCTATCAAACCGGATGCACCATACGGCAGCACTCCTAATGCTGTCTGTTTTAATAGTGATGAATCTGTCTTGCTTATTGCAAATGCAGATAATAATTATCTGGCACTTTTCGATATAAGTAAAAAAGGAAAGACAAAAAGTATTGGATTCATTCCCGTAGGATGGTATCCGACTTCCGTCAAGATGCTAAGTTCAAATAAAATAATAGTTGCCAACGGAAAAGGGCTGTCTTCAAAGCCGAATCCCGAAGGTCCGGTTCCCACTGAAAAAAGAAAAAATGCAAATGATGAATATATCGGTTATTTATTTAAGGGAACATTATCTATAATTAATTACCCTGATGCTAAGACACTACAATCATTATCTCAAAAAGTTTATTCCAATACACCCTATATCCGGAAAAATAAATCGGGAGAAGCAGAATCCGAACAAAATATTATTCCTGCAGAATTTAATAATAAAAGAAGCGAAAAATTAAAACATGTTTTTTATATAATAAAAGAAAACAGGACTTATGATCAGGTATTGGGAGATATTACTGAAGGTAACGGTGATTCTTCATTATGTATTTTCGGCAGAAGGATTACACCGAATGAACACAACCTTGTTAATTCTTACACTCTTTATGATAACTTCTATTGCGATGCCGAAGTAAGTGCCGATGGACATAATTGGTCAACTGCAGCATACGCCACCGATTATGTAGAAAAAACCTGGCCTGTTTATTATGGGGGCAGAGGAGGTTTTTATGATTATGAAGGAGGTTCTAAAATCGCGTCTCCTTCATCGGGTTACATCTGGAATGAAGTGATAAATAAGAAATTATCGTTAAGAAATTATGGTGAATTTGTTGAGGAAAAAGAAGGGAACAAAAAAACTTATATGTCCACTGATACAAATTTAGCGAAATATACATGTAATGAATATCCGGGATTTGATCTTCATATATCCGATCTCTACCGTTATGATAAATGGGAAAAGGAATTTAATGAATTTGAAAAAAATGATTCTCTTCCGGCATTTAATATTATTAGGCTTCCGAATGATCATACTATGGGAACTTTAAAAGGGAGTCTGACCCCGCTTGCTTACGTAGCTCAAAATGATTTTGCATTAGGTTTAATGATTGACAAAATATCAAAAAGTAAGTTTTGGAAGACAAGCATCATATTTGTTTTAGAAGATGATGCACAAGATGGTTCTGATCATGTAGATGCCCACAGATCTACACTTCTTGTAATCAGTCCATATATAAAGAGAAATTTTGTAGATCATACAATGTATTCCACTTCAAGTGTGTTAAAAACAATTGAATTAATTCTCGGATTAAAGCCAATGACCCAGTATGATCTTTCTGCAAATCCAATTCTTTATTCAATTACCGATCAGCCTAATTATGACACATATAATGATATAAATCCATTAATTAATATCGAAGAAAAGAACCTAGCGGATTCTTATGGTTCTCAAAGAAGCAGCGAGTTTGATTTTGCAAAAGAAGATGATATCCCGGATATAGAATTAAATGAAATTATCTGGAAATCAATAAAAGGAAAAGATTCAAAGATGCCGGCTCCAGTTAGAAGTGCATTCGTAAGCATATTAGAATAGATATTATTTAGTATTGATAGTTACAAATTAAAATTATAACTTAAAAGCCTAACTCTTATAATTCAGTACTATTTATGCATTATTTTAACCAAAAGTTTTAATAACATCAAAATTGGTGTCTATATGAATAAAAATATTCATGTGAAAAAAAGAGGAAGCAATTGCTGGATAGTAATTGGCGAGGGGGACAAAAATATTTTTTCTATTCATTCTAAAAGAAATATAGCAGTTCAAGTTGCAACTGCTATTGCAAAAAACCTCCATTCCGATGTAATTATTCACCGTCTGGATGGTAAAGAGACCAGGAGATCTCCTGTAGTTCGTTTAAATACTATCTTATAATCTCAGTTTCTTTCCCGAATACTTTCAAATTAAGAACCATTTTTGACAGATACGATATTTATGATTATTCGAGTCTCAGATGATATAGTATTATCTCAAATAAGCAAGGATGATAAAAGTTCCTTAATTGAATATCTAAATGATATAGATATCTATAAATACACTTTAAATATACCATATCCATACACTTCCAAAGATGCTGATTGGTGGATTAAAAATGTAAGAGATAAAAAAAGAGAAACCGGAAGGCTAATTAATTTTGCTATCAGGGATAAAGATTTAAATTTAATGGGAGGAGCCGGTTATCATTTAAAATATGGGATCAATTCACAAAAAGACGAAATTGGATATTGGTTAGCTAAAAAATTCTGGAATAAAGGTATTATATCTAAAGTAGTAAAAAAAATTTGTGAAATTGGATTTAATGAGAACAATTTAATAAGAATTGAAGCAACTGTATTTGAAAAAAATACAGCTTCTGCAAGGGTTTTAGAGAAGAACAGCTTTTGTAAAGAAGGAATATTAAGAAAATATCTTGTTAAAGACGGAATTGTCTTTGATGCCGTTTTGTATTCTCTGACTAATTGATGAAATTTTATTGTTAAATTGTTGAATTGTTATTAAGGGAATTTATTTTAGAATCTAATTCTCAATCCTCCATATTTATACTGTATGTCATTTAATTAAGTAAACCTACCCAGCTTATTGGCAATGGTAAGTTTGCATTTGTTAAGTTGTCTGTTTCGAGCTTATTGTTTTATTCCTCTTTTACGAAACGGAGTTTCGTGTTACATGAAGAGATATGATTTTTTCATATACTTTTTAGTATGGAATTTTCCTTCCTTTTCAATTATTTTACTTATTGATACAGTTCTACAATTTTAATTTGAAATAAACATTAAATAAAAAAGAAACCGGGCTAAATTAATCAGTCTCGAAATGAAGTTCGTTTTAATAAATATCTTTATTTGTTACTTTGGATTATTTTTAGGGAATTCTTTTTCCCAATCAATCACTCCCAATAAATCTTCTTACTACAAAAATGGTATAGCAGCCCTGGAAAACAAGGATGTTGCTTCAGCCGAACAATTTTTTGAAGAATCAGTTAAAGAAAATTCCGATGTGCCCTCCTTATTTGAATTATCAAAAATTTATATTGATAAAAATTCTATTCGAGGGAGAAGAAAGGCCCGTGAACTTTTAGAAAAGGCAATATGGAAAGAGCCAAAGAATATTAAATTGAGATTGTTTTATGCCGGTTTAATGGAAAATTACGGGAAAGGGATAGCTTTTAGTAAATATAATGACATAACGGAGGTTGATAGTGAATGTGCTGATGCATGGTATAATATGGGGAGGCTGAAATCATTAGAATTTGATGATTACAATAATTCGGTAAATAGAATTGATGAGGGATATGAATTGAGTCTTGGAGGCTATGCATCCCGTTTATTTAATGAAGCGGAATCTTATCTGTTAAAGGCGCTGAAGTATGATTCTTCAAACGCGGAGGCTTATTTAAAGTTAAGCTTTTTATATGAAGATGCCGGTATGCCGGAAAAAGGGGTAACACTTCTAGAAAAACTAGTAAAGATTTATCCGGATAATAAAGATGCTCATTTATTTTTAGGACTCCTTTACTATAGAACTTCAAAATTATCAGAATCGTATAAAGAATATCAGGAAGCATTACTGTTAATGCCTATTTCCGAAAGATTGGATTTTACATATAACTCTGTTGTAGAATTGCTTGATCCGGTTGCCGAAGAATTAATTGGTACTTTACAACCTAAGGATATAAGGAAATTTATCGATGCTTTCTGGAATGCAAGCGATCCTCTTTTTTTAACAAAGTATAACGAGAGACTGTTGGAGCATTATTCAAGGGTAGCATACTCAAATTTAAGGTTTAGCTTACCTGATAAACCTGGCTGGAAAACAGACAGAGGAGAGATAGTGTTGAGATATGGGGAACCTTTAAAGCGGAAAAGATACAGACCAAGAATAAACGCTGGCGGCAGGACGGTAGTTCAGGTAAAAACCGATGTGTGGGAATATAATGATATGGTCTTTGGTTTTGAAGATACTTTTATGTCGGGTAATTTTGTATTTTCCGATCCCTTTCCCGGGAGCCGTTATATACCTCAATACGAAGGAGATACAGAAGCTTTTGCCGATTATGTTAGAAGGGCACGCTTTGAAACATATAAACCTAAATATGAAGGACCTGCTTTTAGCATTCCGCATAATATAGTTCAATTCAAAAATCCAGATAAACAAAATAACACTGATATTTATTTTAATTATGCTCTCGATTATAATGAAAGTTTGATTGGAGATGGCATAGTCAATTATAAATATGACTGGGGTTTTTTCTTTAATGATGATTTATTTAATCCCATATATAAAAATAAAGGATATATTTGGGGACTTCCGGTTTCAAATACTATCGAAACCGATTCTTTGAACTATGTGATTAACTCGACAGAGATGACAGTTAAACCTGATTCGGGAACTTTAGCTTTTGAAATTATCAGAACTTCAGATAAAGGTGTTTCATCAAATCATGAAAAATTTAGGGCAGTTGAATTTAGTCAAAATGATTTAGATATAAGTGATGTTGTATTGGCTGAAAAGATTGAAAAAGATAATAAAGAATCATTTCCTATAAAAAGAGGAGACTTTAATATTCTGCCTAATCCTACATCAGTATTTACAAAGGAGGATAATCTATTTTTATATTATGAAGTTTACAATCTATCTATTGGTAAGGACAGCATTGCGGACTTTGAGCAGAAAATAACTATTAAGGAAGTAAATGACGAAAATGGGGTATCAAAGGCTGTAAATTCTGTTCTAAATCTTGTTGGAATTTCCAAGAAGAAAGAGGGGGTCACTTTAACTTCAAGATATCAAACAAAAGATAAAAACTCACAGATGTTCCTTCAGCTTGATATGAATAAATCTAAGCCAGGTAACTTTATTATTTTAGTTACTATACATGACAATATTTCACGGAAGGAAGTATCCCGAGCAGCGTTAATGAAATGGAGGTAGTTTTATGTGGCTGTCTGTGGTCGGTTGTATATGGTTTGTTGACAGGTTTGGTAGGGTTTGTAACGGCATGAATATGTGCAATAAGACACAACTGCACTGCGAATAAATTTCGTGTTATGTTAAAAATATTCGCATATGATATATTAAAAATAGGCTCAATTTAATTATTTTAAGATTAAAATCTAATCTTTATCATTTTGGTACAGTTTTAGCTTGTGATATAGTGCAAGTGGTCCAAAAAAAACCGGGAAAGGGATAGTTTTTATGAATAGCGAAGGAAATTTCATGCGAGGGTTTATTAATGGTTTGGCCATTGAGGTTGCATTTTTAATTTTTGTTATACTTGTTACATTAGTTATTTAAAGGGGGCTGAGAAATTCATCCTGGGGAATAATAGAAGAAGATTTTATATCTATCCCTTACCCTTAAAGCCATAAAATTTAGTTTTATGGCTTTTTTGTTAGGGGTTTAATTCTATCTGCTCAATTATATAAAAAAAACACATATTGTAGATAATAAATACTCCAGTTTATACAGTGATATCGCACCAACTGTAGCCAATCTTATAGATATTACGGAACCTAACGGATGTACAGGGATACCAATAATAAAGTCAAAGTAAATTTAAATTTTTAAGGTTTCTCCCTCTGATTTAGCAATAACAGCAGCTCCGCATGAATCGCTCCAGACATTAACTGTAGTTCTGCACATGTCAAGAATACGATCTACGGCGAGAATAAGACCCACTCCTTCTAATGGAAGACCAACGGAAGAAAGAACTACTGTAATCATTACAAGTCCAGCCATCGGAATTCCGGCAGCTCCTATTGAAGCGAGTAAAGCAGTAAATACAACGACAAATTGTTGAATAAATCCTAAATGAATACCATAAGCCTGTGCAATAAAAATAGCAGCAACAAATTCATATAAAGCTGTTCCATCCATATTTACCGTAGCGCCCAGAGGAAGCACAAAGCTGGTAATTTTATTTGAAACACCGACTTCATCTTCAACGGCTTCAATGGTTAAGGGTAAAGTAGCGGATGAAGATGAAGTTGAAAAGGCAGTTAATAAAGGAGTGGTCATTGCTTTGAAATGCTTCCATGGGTTCACTTTTCCGTAAAGCTTCAATATTAACGGAAGTGTAATAAATGCATGAAAGATTAACCCCAAAAGAACGGATGACATATATAAACCAAGTCTTTGAACAATCCCTAGCAGCGCTTCCTTATTTCCGGCTTGTTCTGCAACGACTCCAGAAACAATTCCGAATATTCCGAGCGGGGCAAATTTGATTATGAATGAAGTTATTTTCATCATTACTTCAAATCCCGCATTGACTAGATTTATTAAGTTATTTTTGTATTCATCTGAAATCTTGGTTATAAAATATCCGGTAAGGATAGAGAAAAATATAACCGCAAGCATATCTGCAGAAGCTAAAGCATCAAAAATATTAGTTGGAACAAGACGTAAAAGAATATTCCCCAAACTTCCGGATGCGCCAATTTCCTGTACATTTTTCTGAAAGCCTAAATCAGCTCCCACACCGGGCTGAATTAAATTAACGAGAGTTAATCCAACTAAGATGGCCAGGAGACTTGTGACAAGATAATATGTTAGAGTCTTTAACCCGAGTTTACCTAAACTGGAGGCGCCTCCTATATTTGCAACTCCCGATATAATTGATGTTAAAATCAACGGAACGATGATCATTTTAAGAGCTCTTAAAAATAAATCCCCGATCCAGGTTACATATTTGACATAAGGTGTCAAAAACAACCCGCATAGTATTGCTAAAATAAAAGCTATTAAAATCTGCCAGTGCAACTTTAGTCTAAACATTACTCTTTTCGATTTATTAGAAGGATATATATTTCCCCTGAATCATAAGAATATTGCTTAGAATTTCATCGCATAATGCATAACCGGATTTAGTTAAACGGATATAATTATTATCTGTAATAATAAAATTTTCTGTCTTTAACTTATTTAAGTATCCCGAGTTGTTTCTCAGCCATTCGTCTCCGAACATTTTTTTAAATTCAATTAAATTTAATCCACTGCTTCGCAAAGCAAGCATAATATATTCATCAAGCATTTGTCTTTGATTTATATTTTCAAAATTAGCAACAGCATTATTATTCTTTTCTATTTCGCTGATGTATTTTTTAAGACTTGAGTAGTTCCACCATCTTTTCCTGTTCATAAATGAATGTGATGACGTACCAAAACTTAAATAATCTTTATATCTCCAATAAGCATTATTATGGATGCATTCAAATCCGGGTTTTGCAAAATTAGAAACTTCATATTGCTTAAAATGATTTTCTTCCAAAAAGTTTAAACAGATTTCGTACAGATCGGCGTCATAATCATCATCATGAATTTGTACTTCTCCATCCAGAACCATTTTATTCAGAATAGTTCCCCTTTCCAGAATTAAACTATAAGCGGAAATATGTGTAACAGGCAATTGAACGGCAATATTTAAATTTGATTTCCATTTCCGGCTGGTTTGACCGGGTAAATTAAAAATTAAATCAATGTTTATATTATGAAACCCGGCAGCTTGAGCATCGTGAACAGTTTTTATGGCAGTATCTTTATCATGAATTCTAGTTAAAAACTGCAACTCATCATTATGAAAAGATTGAATACCAATACTTATTCGATTTATTCCAATATCATGAAACAGCTTTAATTTCTCTTTATCAACAGTTCCAGGATTAGTTTCAAGAGTAATTTCAGCATCATTTGAGATAGGATAATTCTTTTTTACAGCAGCAATTATATCTGAAATATATTGGGGATGCATTAAGGAAGGTGTTCCCCCCCCAAAATAAATCGAATTAAAAATTCTATCTGCTGCATAAAAGTCCGAATAATAATTTATTTCTTTTTTCAGGGATTGGAGGTAAGGAGAAATATTTTCTTCGGTAATAATAGAGTAAAAATCACAATAGATACATTTGTGGTCACAAAATGGAATATGTATATATATTGCTGATTCCTTCATTTATTTGTATTTACTCATTTTTAAAGGGTAATTTAAAATAAAAAAGGGACTATACAAAGTCCCTTTTATCTAAATTTAAAGAATGATATTCCAATCAAAAACCGAAGGAGAGCCCTCCGCTAAGAGTGTTGGTTTGAGCTAGCTTGTAGTCCACATTTATGTTTACAATAGCAAGTTTGAATGTACTTCCTAAAGTAAATCCGACACTATTTTTACCTTTTGCATCGAAAGAAACCAATGCAGTTTGGGGACCATATGGTGTATCAAAATTGTAGGAATATTTTGTTGTAGTTGAGGAACTTTCAACAGTTACCCCTGCATAAGGGGTTACAGCAAACGTACCTCCAAAAGTTTTGCTTGCATAAGCTCCATACTGGAGTGCAGTCCCTTCAAAAATATCGCCTACAGTTAAGTTCTGATAAAATATTCCTACACCTAAATCCAAAGGAAGCGGATTCGATAGCCACATATTTATATTGTTTATTGCACCAATACCAAAAAAGCTGAGTTTTCCTATATCCTGTATATTAACTGAGGGTAAATAACGAATTGATAATGCAGTTCCGTAAAAAGTTCCTAAAGTTAACTGCACTGCTGCAGAAGGAAATATAGGAAGATTATTAAGGTATCCTCCGATTCCGCCTAGAGAATCTTTATATACCCCGATTTGTTGTCCTTGAATATTTGCCCCCGGAAATTCAACATATAAATTATCCTTTTTATCACCAACAACAGTAGGACCGGAAACATTAACATTCCAGTCACGGGATAATATTTCGGTCTTTATTGACTGTCCCGCTTGAGTATTTGGATTTATATTGGAGGCAGCTAAAATCCTGTCTACCTGTTCACTGTTAAATCTGAACAGCCCTGAAGTACTGAAACTCTTAGACTGATCATTAAAGAAAGATCCCATTCCTATAAATTTTAAATTAACATCAATACCATATACTTTTGCCTCAGGCACTTTTTGGACCCATCCTGAATTAAGATTGGAACCAAACGCTGATATTAATGGGGATATGTATGAATCCGCAGCACTGGATGAAAGACTAGATAAAGTTTCTTCAAGACTTTGTGCTTTAGTACCGGATAGTGAAATAATTAAGAAAAAAAGAGCCAAATGTTTGAAAATAAACTTTGACATAATAAATTCCTTTATGATAAATGTAAAAAATTCTTGTTTTCGAATTTCCGCAGCTGTTTTATCAAAACGTATACCATTTTTATTTTATAAAAGATTTTTATATCAGGTTCAAGAAAATATTAATTGAAATTAAAACGTCAGTGAATGGTGAGTATAGGTTTAATGGGTAAGGTATAGGATATATGGGTTAATGATTAACGCCTTATACCCTAAAGCTTTATATTCCTTCACTGAGGTTTTACACTTGAAAATTTTTTTACGAACTATTAAATATCTCATGTATATTTTACTTACTTAGAAGTTTTGCAGGTTATAATTTCCAATTAACTCTGTTTTAAAGATGACATCTTTCCAATATATATTATTGCACAACTTCAGCAGCTCTATAAAATGATTAAATTAAGAATTGTTTATATTAATAGATGTGATTAAAAAATTTCAGGAATAAGGATAATCAATTTTGAAATATTTATCGTTAGTCTCTTTAATTATCATTTTGTTTAACATAAATAATTTTTGTCAGGAAGATGTTCAGATTGGAATGAGTTTAAGGGCTATCCTAAATGATAATAGAGGAGCTCTTTTTGATTATTCCAAACCAGATGCTATAAATATGAGAGTACTGGTATGGGGAAATGTTACATTTCCGGGTGAATATGTTATCCCATCAACCAGTAATATTAATGAACTATTATCTTTGGCAGGGGGACCGACAGATGATGCAGAATTAGATGAGCTTCGAATCTATAGACTTGGCCCTGATTCGGCTCAAAAAATGATTAAATTTAATTATAATGACCTTCTATGGAATGATAAATTAACCAAACCATTAAAAATACCTCAATTGAAGCCGGGTGATGTTTTATTAATTCCCGGCAAACCGAGATTTTTCTTTTTGGATTATTTTGATATTACACTCTCATTAATTACAACTATTTCAGCAATTGCTGTTTTGATGTTTACTATTTTCAAAAAATAGATAAAAATATTTTTTTAGGAAGGTGCATGATAAGGTCGTTTTTAGTTTTATACACTACTCCACCGGCTGAAACCTGGAGCAAGAGAAGAAAATCTTTGTTTAGCTCATTAATGCAGCAATTGAAGCATTTATGACAATATCGTTTGCACTGCAGCCACGGCTAAGGTCTGAAAATGGTTTATTTAATCCCTGTACTAATGGACCAATAGCTTCAGCTTTTCCCCACCGTTGAGCCATCTTATAGCCAATATTACCAGCATTTAAATCGGGAAAAATCAGGATATTTGCTTTACCTGCAACTTCACTTCCGGGGGCTTTTCTCTTAGCAATTGAATCTATTACAGCTGCATCGAACTGAAGTTCACCGTCAACATGAAGGTCAGGTCTTTTAGTTTTTATGTGAGACATTGCCTCCAAAACCTTATCAATTTTTTCATGTTTGGCGCTACCTTTAGTCGAAAAAGAGAGCATAGCAATATAAGGTTCTTCGCCGGTAAGTTTTTTATGATTATCTGCAGAAGATATCGTTATATCTGCAAGCTGGAGCGGATCCGGATCAACTACAACACCGCAGTCTGCAAAAGTATAATTTTTTTCCGGCAGTACCATTAAGAAAAAGCTTGATACTATTGAAATTCCGGGTTTTAATCCGATGCACATAATCCCAGCTCTTAAAACATCTGCGGTCGAGGCTATAGAACCGCCAACCGCACCGTCAGCTAATCCTTCACGGAGCATCATTCCGGCAAAGAAGAGATCTCTTTTTATAGTTTCTTTAGCCTGTTCAACAGAAATACCTTTGCTTTTTCTTAACTCATAGAAAACTGCAGCAAAATCATCCAGATTTTTTGATTTGTGCTGATCAATCACTGTTATTCCATTTAAATCTATATTTGCAGACGAGGCTTTGCTTTTAACTTCCTCTGCATTTCCCAGAGTTATTACAGATACAATTTTTTCTTTTGTTAAAATTTCCGCTGCTTTTAATACTCTTTCATCATGGGATTCAGGTAAAATAATAGTTTTTTTCTTTTCTGAAGCTTTTTCTTTTATTTCATCAAGAATTTTTAGGCTCATAACATCTCTTTAGTTTTTGTTAATAAGAAAAACGAATTAAAAATAACTCTCTAACTTAAATTATGTAGTTAAAAATTCAAAGTTTACGTCTTAATAATAATCTTAAGCACGATTCTTCGTGCCCTTTGTGCTTTAGTGTTTAATACAAACCGCGCTTAAATATCTTTATCCATATTGACAAATTAGACTACCCTGTTTATCTTACACCAATCATATTGTTCGGTTTCTTTCAAGATTAAAAAACTTTGGAATATTTACTCAGGTTAAGTTTATTTAATTGGATCCCATTAATTAACAAAATCATCAAAAAAACAAGGAGAGTCCTATGAAGCGTATATTGTTACCGGCAATTCTAATTCTATTCATATTAAGTAGTACTACTTTTGCGCAATTACCTATAAAATTAGGGGGAAGAGTGGGATTGAATATTGCAAATCTTTCTTTTGATCCTGATGTTACCGCAACCATTCCAGGAGCTTCAACATCAGGCAGGGCAGTATTTCTATTTGGGGGAGTTTTTCAATTAGGTTTTGCGGGGCCAATTGCCTTAGAAGTTGAACCGACATATATCCAAAAAGGAGGAAAAGCCGAAGCAAATAACATTTCAATTAATGGTATCCCGGTAAGTAGCTTAAAATTAACTTATAAACTTTCTTATTTGGAGATCCCTATTTTATTAAGAGTTAATCTGCCTGTACCTGGGATTAAACCATATGCAGAAGCAGGACCAACAATTGGTTTTAATATGTCATCAACTGTTACAACTGATTTTACTGCTAATGGCCAAAGTGGTACGAATGATACAGATGATAAAGACAATACATCATCTACTGAATTTGGTCTGGCATTTGGAGCAGGCGTTGAATATGGTGTTGCTCCATTTACATCATTAGTATTTGATGTTCGTTATGCTCTGGGATTAAGCAACACACAGAGCAATTCTACGGGCAATCAAAGTATCAAGACAAATGGTATTCAATTATCGGTGGGTGTTTTGTTCGGATTATAGAGTATTATAGTGAGAATTTAGCAAGGCGAAAGTGTTTCTTTCGCCTTTTTTATTTTTCTTATTTTGATTATAATAATACTATAATCGTTCATTTTTTATGGGGATTTAAAAAGGGAGGGATTAAATGAAGAGATTTTTATTATTTCACCTTTCTATTTCAAGACAATTTTCATTGATTCTAAATTTGCTTTTATTGATTTATCGAGATCTTCTTTTGTGTGAGCAGTTGAAATAAACAGGGCTTCAAACTGAGAGGGGGGTAAATAAATTCCTCTATTCAGCATTTCATTAAAATATTTCCCAAACATAACGGTATTTGACTTTACGGCTGCTGCAAAATCATTTACCTCTTCTTCGTTGAAGAATAAAGTAAGCATTGAGCCCACCCTATTAATGGTAAAGTTTTTACCTAATGATTTTAGATTAGTTTTAATTCCATTTTCAAGGTAAGAAGATTTTTCTTCGAGTTCGTTATAAAGATTTGGATTATTTTTTATATAATTCAAAGCGGCATAACCAGCAGCCATAGCTAAAGGATTGCCACTCAGAGTCCCTGCTTGATAAACCGGACCATTTGGAGCAATCATTTCCATAATTTCTTTTTTACCTCCGAACGCCCCGACAGGGAGTCCGCCGCCAATAATCTTGCCGAAGGTTGATAAATCCGGTTTTATATTGAATAACTCTTGAGCACCCCCTTTAGAAACTCTGAATCCGCTCATAACTTCATCGAAAATCAATACTATATTTTCCTGGCTGCAGATGTTTCTTAAATCATTGAGAAATTCTTTTGATGCTTTGACTACTCCCATATTTCCTGCAACAGGTTCAATAATAAGTGCAGCAATCTGATCTTTATTTGCACTGATTAAATTTTTAACAGATTGAATATTATTATAATCAGCTATTAAAGTATCCGCAGCATTCCCTTTAGTGACTCCCGGGCTTGTGGGAATTCCCAGAGTGAGAGCTCCTGAACCGGCTTTAATTAAAAAAAAGTCGGCATGACCGTGGTAGCATCCCTCAAATTTTATAATTTTATCTTTGCCTGTATAACCGCGTGCAGCACGAACAGCACTCATCGTTGCTTCAGTCCCGCTATTAACCATTCTTACTAATTCTACTGAAGGAACCAATTCAGTAATTATTTCTGCGACTTTTAGTTCAAGTTCGGATGGTGCACCAAAGCTTGTACCATTTTCAATAGCCTGAAGTAAAGCTTCTTTAATGAATGTAGGATTATGACCGAAGAGATGGGGGCCCCAGCTTCCGATATAATCAATAAATTCATTCCCATCAACATCAATTAGTTTTGAGCCAATTCCTTTTTTAATAAATAAAGGATTCCCTCCTACAGATTTAAAAGCCCTAACCGGAGAATTAACACCGCCAGGTATATATTTTTTTGCTTCATCGAATAATTTTTCACTCTTTGTTATATTCATATGCAACCTTGAAAGTCATTCTTAAAAAATTAAATTATGAAATTTATCAGCATTAAAATATCGAATTAATATTCCAGCCAAAAGTAATTTGTAATTTTGAGAAAACTTTCGAGGTTTCAAAAATTCCGGAGGTTGGGATTAGGAATTTATTAACCCCTAGAAATTATTATGACTGTGATTTCAGGAGTTGAATTATATCTTACCGGAGCAATTGACATACCTAATCCTCTTGTTACAACCATTAACATTTTTCCGAAATGGAAATCTCCTCTTACATATGGAGTTTCTATTAAAGTAGGGGATAAATTTTTAAATGGAAATAAAAAAGTAACCTGTCCGCCATGGGTATGCCCGGCAAGATACAGATCATAATTATAATTTAATGCAGCTTCAGCTAAAAAAGCTCTTGGCTGATGAGCAAGAAATATTTTTAATCCATAATCCCGATTTAATTTTGCCAGACTGTCTAGTCTATCAACAGGTATTCTTTCGACATAAGTATTGGTCACAAAAGTAATTTCAATTTTAGAACCATTGACATTTAGATATCTCTTACCGTTATCAATCATTTCAATATTCTGCTTTTTAAGAGCAGATTCCACTTCAGTTAAACTTTTTGAATAATTATCATGGTAAGCCCAGTTGTCATGGTCCCCGACACACGAGTAAATTCCATATTTAGATTTTATTTTAGCAATATATTCTGCTGCTTCATCTATATATTCAGGAGTAGAGGTAATAACATCCCCTCCGATCAGAACAAGGTCAGGGTGTGTAGAATTTACCTTCTCGATATATTTAGTTAACCTAGCTTTATCCGTGTATCTGTCAGCCTGGATATCGGAAATAAAAGTTAACCTAAAATTATTTAAAGCTTCCGGCAAATCCTTTTTTTTATATTCAACGATTCTGATTGAAATTGCAGTTTCGTCATGAATTATTCTAACCGGGACATAAAGCAAAAAGAAAACGGTAATAAATAATATTATTTTTGCTTCAATTGGAAGAAGTTTTTGCTTATATTTTTTCCAAAAAGGAAGAATTAAAAATCTTAGAGCATCTATAATTAAAAAGAATAAATCGGATTGAACAACTAAGAATAGAGCAGTCCAGAATGGGTATATCAAGAAATAGTCGAAGAAGAAATTTTGCGGAATCCAAACATAATTATTTGATATTGCAGCATAGCTCCAATCAAGAATTAAAAAAAGCGGATAAAGATTTATCCATATAAGGAAGATTTTAATAATCAGCTTCCTTCTTTGCTCAGGGAAATTTGGGAATGTATTTTTAAGGGCTTTTATAACCTTTTTTGTAAAATAATATTCAACTAAGAATATTAAGAGAGCAGCTATAAGAATCCGGATTATATTTTGCATTAAGAATTATATTTTTGAGAAAAAAAATATAACAATTTATTTATAAGAATGTTCCCCTTCAACCTGGCTGGTTCAGAATGAGAGGTTCGAGATTGTACTGTTATATAGGGTATCAAAGTTTGTTAATAATGTTTTTCATTTTTTCGTAATGAGTTCCCTGCCAATAAATTTTATCACAATTTCCACAGTACCAAAAATAATTTTGTCTTTCTCTAACTTTTAAAGGAAGCCTATCAATAATTTTTTCTTTATTAATTTTTTCCAATTTAGAATTGCATTCCAGACATCTTTCGAATTCATGGATTTGACTTTTCAAGATGGAATCTGTCAACAACTTCTTTCAACTGCAATTCAGGAGTAGTAGTTCTAATCCAATATCCATGGGTAACATTATTTCTTTTTAATATACCCTTATCTCTTGTTAGGATTGTTTTCTTTTCCTTTAAGGAAATATTAACAATTTCATCATCGGAATAATTATTCTCATATTTAGCATCGAATCCGAGTATTCTCAAATATCTAGCTAAAGTTCCCAGATGAACATCTAAAATAAACTTAGGGTTTCTTAATGGTATGGCTCTTAGATGCTGTACATCTGAAATATCGAAAGATTCAAAAACAGGATAGACACTTATATCATCCTGATCTTTGACTATATAAGAGAAATTAACCGAACTACCATTAACTAAAATTAAATCAACTTCGACATGAGGGACACCTAAAGATTCAATCATATCTTTTACAGATGTTTGATCTATAAATTTATGTTCAAATCGTGATTTTCTTTTTTCTTTAGGCAGGAAATCATTTAGTTCTTCATAAAATCTAAAGGAAGCGGTTTTCATTTTTCAAACTAAAAACCCATGGATAAAGTTAATGGAATATGTATATTTTTTATTATCTTATTTTAATATGCAATTCTTTTAATTGTTCTTCACTGACAGTTGAAGGTGCATCATCCATTAATGAAATACCGCTAGCGGTTTTGGGAAAAGCAATTACTTCACGTATAGAATTTTCACCGGCAAAAATCATAGCCAATCTATCAAATCCAAAAGCAATACCGCCATGCGGGGGAGCGCCGTATTTAAAGGCATTCATTAGAAATCCAAACTTATATTCCGCTTCTTCATCAGAAATACCCAATGCTTTAAACATCTTCGACTGTAATTCGGCGTTATGGATTCTGATACTCCCGCCTGCTATCTCATTTCCATTTAAGACGAGATCATAAGCACGGGCACGAACTCTTGCCGGGTCAGATTCCATATACTGCACGTCTTCAAGTCGTGGTGATGTGAAGGGGTGGTGCATTGCATAATATCGTTTGGTTTGTTCATCCCATTCAAATAGAGGAAAATCAGTTACCCACATGAGATGAGAATTTGAATCTTTTTTTATCAAATCAAGACGGCGGGCCATTTCCAATCTTAATTGACCCATAATTGATAATGCTTTTAGTCTTTCACCTGAAAGAATAAAAATTAAATCTCCGGGTTTAGCATTTAATTTTTCAATTAAATTTGTCTTTTCCTCATCGGATAAAAATTTAGCTACAGGGGCTTCTAATTCAATACCGGCAGCAGATTCCTTAACCCGCATCCATATTAACCCGCCCGCACCAAGCTTCTTCACAAAGTCAGTTAAAACATCAAGCTGGTTTCTTGTATAACTGCCGCAACCAGGGGCAATCAAACCTGATATAATTCCTTTATTTTCTATTTGCTCTTTAAATACTTTAAAGTTAGTGTTAGTAAAGACATCATTTAAGGTAACCATATTAAGTATAAATCGTAAATCGGGCTTATCGCTGCCGAATTTCTCCATGGCTTCATCAAATGATAATCTGGGAATGGGAAGCTTTAATTCCTGCCCCCAAATTTCCTTAAAAAGGATCTGCATTAAGCCTTCGACAACTTCAAAAATATCTTCCTGATTTATAAATGACATTTCCACATCTATTTGAGTGAACTCCGGCTGTCTATCGGCACGAAGATCTTCATCTCTAAAGCATTTAACTATCTGAAAATATCTATCTAAACCGGAAACCATTAATATTTGCTTATATGTCTGTGGAGATTGCGGTAGAGCATAAAATTTACCTTTGTGAATTCTACTGGGGACAAGATAATCCCTGGCACCTTCAGGAGTACTTTTCATAAGTACCGGAGTTTCAACTTCAACAAAATTTTGCTGATCGAAATAACGCCTAGTTAGCTGGGACATTTTATGCCGTAAAAGAAGATTTTTCTGAACGGCATTACGTCTTAAATCCAAATATCTATATTTCAGTCTTATATCTTCACTGGTTTCAACCTTATCTTTTATAGGGAACGGAGGGGTTTTTGCCTCATTTAAAATGATGAGCTTATTTGCCATTACGTCAATATGCCCCGTGGCTATTTCTGAATTATCAGTTTCAGGAGGTCTTTTTCTTACCGTCCCTTCAACAGAAATTACAAACTCACTTCGTAATTTACCGGCTTCGAGATGAGCCTGCTCATTAAAATTAGGTTCAAAGACAATCTGTGTTATTCCATAGCGATCACGCAAATCAATGAAAATAAGTCCGCCTAAATCACGTCTGGTATCCACCCACCCGTTTAGAACAACTTTTTCACCAACATTAGATATTCTTAATTCACCGCAAGTATGTGTTCTTCTTTTAAAATCCATTTACTATTACTTACTCCAAATTGATAAAATCAGATATTAAAAATAAATAATTAAAAAAGGGTAAACAAATGAGGGGGAGTTACTACGAAAGGTACTAAGGGGTATGAAGGAACACAAAGTTAATTTGTAAAGAGGGCAAAAGTCAAAGATCAAAGGTCAAAACCGAAGGCGGGACAGTGCCAAGATACTTTAATATTGATACAACAAAAGAATGAATACGCTTTGAAAACGCTATGAATACGGAATGAATACGCTTTCATTACGCTTTGATTATGCTCTGATTACGCTGTAAATCCTTTCGTCAGGCAATTTTGCTGTTGACCCCCTTCTTTATGTCCTAAATCTTCTTTTTAAATAAGATGCTTATTTTTAGTTTTATGCAATTTAATTTTTACTGCATGGGTGTGACTAAACACATTAAATTTAAAAATTATACTCTGCTCACAGAAACTCTCTTTTGACGTTTACATATTTGAAGGGTAATAAAAATAAGTTCATAAGAATATAAAAAAGGAGATGATGGCTATGAAAAAAATTCTCAATTTATTAGGGATGTTTGTCTTATCATTTTTAATGGTAAGTGGTTACGCATATTCCCAAAATAATCAGCAGACAAAGAGAAATCAAAATAGTAATCAGAATATGAGTACCCAAAACTCAACGCAAGCCGATACAAATTATGATAAATCTATGGCCTATTATAATTATGCAAAGAAAAACATAATTGAAGATAAAAATAAGGATGAAGGATATAAAGGTAAGTTTAATAGTCAGGATAATATGGGTAAATCTAATTCTAACATGAATAACTCTAACATGAATAACTCTAACATGAATATGAATTCATCTCATAAAAAAAATAATATGATGAATTCAAATGGTTCGATGATGGATAGTACAAGGCATAAAATGGGAAAGAAAGCAAACAAAATGTGGGATACTACTAAATCAAAAGCTAAAAGTCAGTGGAAGAAAAAATCTAAAAATATGAAGGACACCAGCAAGACTTATTAATAAGTATTTAAGAATGCATTTTAATTGTTAATATTATTTAACTCCCGCTCCCCTAAAGAGCGGGGTTAAATTTATAAATAAACTTTTCTTACAATTGTTTTCACCCTATAGTATTTAAATATTTTAACCTGCCATACCATAGAGAATTTTCAAATAGTTATTTTTCTTGAATAAAGTATTATTCGTAAATTTATTTTATGAATATTACAGAATTAATAAGAAAAAAAAGAAACGGGAAAGAATTAAACCGTGAAGAGATAAATTATTTAATCTCCGGATATACGGACCGCAAGATTGCTGACTATCAATTTGCTGCATTTCTAATGGCAGCTTTTCTTAAAGGCTTAAATAAAAAGGAAACTTCTGCATTAACCGAGTCAATGATTAATAGCGGTAAAACCGTTAATCTCACTTCTATACAAGGTTCAAAAATTGATAAACATTCAACCGGCGGAGTTGGCGATAAGACATCACTAATAATAGCTCCTATTGCAGCAGCAACCGGGATAAAAGTGCCAATGATTTCCGGGAGAGGGCTGGGCCATACAGGGGGAACATTAGACAAACTAGAATCTATACCCGGATTTAGAACTAATCTGAACCTTTCAGAATATAAATCTATTCTAAATAAATGCGGAGCCGTTTTAATTGGACAAACTAAGGAAATAGCACCCGCAGATAAGCTGATATATTCTTTAAGAGACGTTACGGCAACTGTGGAATCCATTCCATTAATAACTGCAAGTATAATGAGCAAAAAAATTGCGGAAGGTATTGACGGATTGGTTCTTGATGTTAAAACCGGAAGCGGTGCCTTCATGCAAAAAATGAGCGATGCAGTCAGATTAGCCGATTCACTAATAAATACTGCCAAATCATTCGATAAAAAAGTTATCGCATATATAACAGATATGAATCAGCCGTTGGGTAATTATATCGGCAATTGGCTTGAAGTTTATGAATCTGTTAAAGTATTAAGGGGTGAAATAAATAATGACCTTCTTCAGTTAAGTTTAACTCTTGCCGGGACAATGATCTATTTGGGGGAAAAGACTTTAACAATTGATGAAGGTATAAAACTAGCTTCTGAGCTGATTTCAAATGGTAAAGCTTTAAATAAGTTCATGGAGATTGTAAAACTTCAGGGTGGAGATATAAATTATATTGAAAAACTAGAAAAATATCCGGGATCTAAATTCATTCAAAAATTAAAATCAAAGGATGAAGGGTATTTAGAGTATATTAATAATTATGAAATCGGCATGTCATCAGTGATACTCGGAGCGGGAAGGGGGAAAATCGATGATAAGATTGATCCAAAGGCAGGTATAATATTTTATCCTAAAATAGGGGATAGAATTAATAAAGGGGATGTAATTGCAGAGCTTCATTCATCTTCGAAGGAAAAGATAAAAGAAGCAGAGACAAAAGTTTATAATTCTTTAAGGTTTTCTGATCAGAAGGTTAAGAGTCTTAGGTTAATTAAAAAAATTATTACGTGAAGTTGTCAGAACCCCTGTAACTCGAAATTCCGATTTCGAGTTAATTTATTGTATCCCAAAATTCCTATTTCGAGCTATGGTTTGCGAAACGGAGTTTCGCATTACATAATGCTAATTCTATTGGGATTTTATTTTTTTAGCTATCCTGATCATTGCTTCTAAAGATTTTTCGACGTCTTCTTCGGTTGTTGCATGGGAACATACACTTATTCGCATTGCTGTTTTCCCCTGCCATTCTGTTCCGCCGCACCAGCAAGTGCCGTCATTTTGAATTTCTTTGATAATCATTTTAGTCTCTTCCGGACTGCCGAATGAAACTAAAACCTGGTTAATAACAACGTCATTTAAGATATCAAATCCGGCAGAGCTAAGGCCATCAGCAAACCTTTCAGCATGCCTGCAGGTTCTATCGATTAAGTCAGACAAGCCTGTACGTCCAAGGGAATATAAAGCAGCCCATATCTCAACCCCTCTTGAGCGTCTTGATAATTCGGGATTATATTGAGACGGTTCTCTATGTTCTCCCTGAGGTAAATATGCTGCGGTAAGTGACATTGCTGAACGCAAAGATTCAGAATCTTTAACGAACGCCAAGCCTGAATCGTAAGGAACGTTAAGCCATTTATGTGCATCAGTAGCCCAG
This sequence comes from uncultured Ignavibacteriales bacterium, assembly GCA_963848195.1. GTDB lineage: Bacteria > Bacteroidota > Ignavibacteria > Ignavibacteriales > Ignavibacteriaceae > CAVQBP01. Next base: position 196,179 of record CAWKCY010000016.1, read on the forward strand.
GAATCGGCAAGATTTATTCCTTCTGCTAAATATTTCTTTGAAGGAACTGCCGAAGCCCATAAACCGAAGGCACCGTCAACATGTACCCATGCATTTGATTCATGTGCAATTTCACAAACTTCTTTAACAGGATCAAAAGAACCGGTGTTAACATTACCAGCTTGAGTGCAAACAATAGTTGGTCCTTTGATTTCGGGAAACCTTTTCAATTGTATCCTACCCTGGTCATCTACAGGAACTTTAATAACTCTGTCTTTACCTAAACCTAATAATCCAAGTCCTCTAAATAATGATGGATGTGCTTCCTCGCTGACAATAACATTTATTGGAGGTGCATGAAATAATCCTTTCGACTCTACATCCCAGCCTTCATTTTTTAATATAGAATGTCTTGCAGCAGCGAGTGAAGTAAAATTAGCCATAGTAGCTCCGGTGACAAAAGCGCCGGCACTTTGCAGAGGTAAGTCAAAAATTTGGAGGAGCCATTTCAGGCATATTTCTTCCAAGAATACACCAATTGGTGAACCGACAAATAGACCGGCATTTTGATCCCATGCAGCTGATAACCAATTGGCAGCCACAGAAGCCGATACGGAACCTCCAATAACAAATCCAAAAAATCTTCCGCCGGAAATTCCAATGGTTGCCGGAGAACCAATTTCATCCAGGATTTCTATTGTTTTTAACGGATCAACGGGTTGCTCAGGGAAAGGAAGATCCAGTTCCTTCAGTCTTTCAATTGCACTTTGAGAAGGTGAAACTGAACGATTATTAATTTCTTCTCTATATTTAATAGCTCTCTTTGCAGTCTCTAATAATAGTTCTTTCATACATCACCTTTCTTAATGAATTTACTGTCAAGTATTAAAATGGCTTTTGAATTTAATTATGAAGATACGGAAATATTCCATTTGTAAATATGGTTTGCGAAGCGGAGTCTCGTGCTACAGGACAATGGTTTTGCGAAACAGAGTTTCGCGTTACAGAACCAATAGTTTGTGAAACGAAGTTTCGCGTTACTGGGCAAAAGAGAAATATTATTCATCAGACAAATCTTTTAAGTTTAATAAAGTAATGGTATCTTTAAATACATTTATTCATTAAAGGGAGAAAAAATGATTTTTATAATTGCTTTAATAGCTGCCGTAATTGCTTTCTTTTTGTACAAAAATGCAAAAAAAAGATTTAACAAACAGGAAATGAATTTTGCCCTTGCCGGTCTTATTGCTGCTTTATTCATTGCTATACTTCAATGCTGGACAATTATACCGGCTGGTCATGTAGGAGTTATAGACTTTTTTGGCAACGTAAGTGACCGGACCTTAAAACCAGGTGTAAATGTAGTCAATCCGTTAGCAAATGTAATAAAATTTGATGCAAGGACACAGGAAATAAAGGAGGTAATGAATGTTCCGTCAAAAGAAGGATTGGGTGTAGAACTTGAAATTAGTCTTTTATACAGTTTAAGTTTTGAAAATGCAAATAAAATTTATAAAACTGTCGGAGAAGATTATGTAGATAAAATATTAATACCGCAATTCAGATCAGTAGTCAGAGGAGTTACAGCAAGTTTTGAAGCCCGTTCACTATACACTGCCGAGAGAGAGCAGCTTGCCAAGATGATGGAAATGGAGCTTTCAAAATTAGTTAAGCCAAGGGGAATAACAATTGAAGCTGCGCCTCTGCGCCAGATTACCTTACCCTCCAGGTTAACAGAATCAATAGAAGAAAAATTAAAGGCAGAGCAGGAGAGCCAAAGAATGCAGTTTATACTTCAGAGAGAAACACAGGAAGCTGAAAGAAAGAGAATAGAAGCAAAAGGGATTGCAGATTTCCAGGAGATAGTATCAAAAGGAATAAGTGAACAATTATTAAAGTGGAAGGGAATTGAGGCGACAGAAAAACTTGCCGGATCATCGAATACCAAAATTGTTGTCATTGGTTCCGGTAAGGATGGATTACCGTTGATTTTAGGAGGAAACTAAGGAGAGTGTGAAAATTCCAAAAAACAAATTTCAAATAAACATCAATTTCAAAATTCAAAATTTCAAACAGTCTAACTGAGGTTGAGTGGATGGATGATTGATTGAATGGGTGAATGGATGACTGAATTAATTAAGGTTTTTCGAATATCTCCTCATATTTGATTCTTATATCTACTGCATAGAGATCCTGAGATGATGTAATTATTACGGGATTAAAATCAAATTCGTTAATACCTGGAAAATCGAGCATCAATTGTGCTGAGGAAATTAATAGTTCCTTTATTTTATTAAGATTAAAGGGGTTCTCTCCTCTAACCCCTTTTAATATTTGTCCTATCTTTGTTTTAGAAATTATTTCATCTACATCTTCTTCATTTAGATAAGCTGATTTCATTGAAATATCATTATATACTTCAACATATTTCCCTCCGGTTCCAAACATTAACATAGGGCCGAAAGAGTTATCCCTAAATCCTCCGATAAGGAGTTCAAACTTTGGTTGAAGGTAAGGCTGTACTAAAAAATTTTCGAGTACAATACTATTAATTTTAAAAGACTCTAATAATTCTTCCTTAACTTTTAATAATTCATCAGGGTTCTTAATATTTAACTTTACAGCATCTAACTCGGATTTATGTAAAACATCTTTAGATAATCCTTTTACAACTAGGGGAAATTCAAACTGATGAATTTTCTCATTTAGTTCATGGGGCGTGAGGAGTAAAGTTTTAACAACCGGTATTTCATACTCTTTCGTTAAAAAATTTATCTGCCCGGTAGACAGCCAGCCACTAGATAAGTGTTCTTTAAAATTAATATTTATTAAATTTTTATCTTTTATGACTAAAGGTTTTCTGTATGTTTTACTTTTGTAGAATAATATATTTGAAATTATTTCTGCAGGTTCTTCCGGTTGTCTAAATAAGGGATACCTCATTTGAGATTGGTTCCTATATTTTTCCCAAAACTCAGGTAGAGGCATAACTACTTGATACAGCGGCTTATCTGATTTAATTGAATTTATTTTTTCAATAACTTCAAAGGCATCAACCATAACAGGTTCAACGAAAATAGAAACAACTGCATCTACATTTTTATCCATAAGAAGGATATTGTTAACTTCCTTAAATTGTTCTGCAGTTCCTCCAGGGAGTAAATCAACCGGATTATTGATGCTGCCCTCAGGGTGAGCAATTTCTTTCAATTTATTTTTTGTTTCTTCTGTTAAATAAGCCAGTGCTAACCCTTCATTATCAATAGAATCTACAGCAAGAATTGCCGGACCGCCGGCGTTAGTTACAACCGCAATTCTGTTTCCACCGGGAAGAGGAAAATTTTCAAAACCTTTAGCAGTATTGAATAATTCGGTTAAGGTATTCGCCCTGATAATTCCAAATTGATTTAATACAGCCTCGACTACTTTGTCATTACTTCCGAGGGCACCGGTATGAGAAGAGGCTGCTTTCATACCGCTTCTGGTTTTTCCTGCTTTTAATACAACGACCGGTTTAGAAATATATCCTGAGGCAAATTCTTTAATTAGCTCTTCTCCATTTTCAAAACTTTCCAGGTAACAGGTAATTGTTTTTATACTATCATCACCCTGCCAGAAATCAATGATATCGTTTTCACAAATATCAGCTTTATTTCCAACGCTTATCATATGTCCAAACCTTACATCTGTTTCGCGTAAAGAATTTAGAACCGCAGCAGCAATTGCTCCGCTCTGGGATAAAAATCCGGTTGAACCTTTTTCCGGTTTTTCAGCTACAAATGTTGCATTTAATCTTATTTCATCGAAAGTTGATATAACTCCCATGCAGTTCGGACCGACTAACTTTGCTCCTTTTCCTTTTATCTTTCTAAGGATCCTTTTTTCGGCTGCCTCTCCTTCTTTACTTACTTCTTTGAAGCCTGCCGTAACTAAAATTATGGAATAAACACCTTTTGTAAGAAGGACATCAATAGTCTCCTCAGCTGCAGTTTTAGGTACCAGAACTATGCCGAGATCTATATTGCCGTTAATTTCCGCTATAGTTTTATAACATTTATAGCCCAATATCGTATCTGCTTTCGGATTTACCGGGTATACTTTTCCTGTGAAACAGTATTCTTTAATTGATTTCAGTAATTCATAACCAATGCTTTTTTCTTTTGTTGATGCACCGATTATGCAAACAGAAGAAGGATAAAAGAAATTTTTTATTTTTGATTCCATACTTGAATAAAATATTTTAGTAATGTAAACTACTAAATAAAATATAAAACTGAAGTTAATTAAGAAAAACAGAGAATTAAAATGAAGGAAACCGATTCAAATAAATTAGGTGATATGCCTATTGAGGATTTTAGAAAGTTCGGGCATGAACTTATTGACTGGGCTGCAGATTACATTCAAAATATTGAATCCTTTCCTGTACTGCCGAAAATAAATCCGGGTGAGATTATAAATCAGCTGCCTATTTCACCTCCGCAAAGCCCGGAAGATATGAAGGAAATTATATCCGACTTCAAAAAGATAATTGTTCCGGGAATAACACACTGGAACCATCCTGGTTTTATGGCTTACTTTAATTCGTCAGCAAGTATGCCTGGAATTTTAGCCGAATTATTAATCAGTACATTTAATGTAAACGGGATGATCTGGAAAACTTCACCCGTATCAACTGAATTAGAACAACTAACATTAGGCTGGTTCAGACAAATGCTTGGTCTGGATGAAGACTGGTGGGGAATCATTTATGATACAGCTTCGGTAAGCTCGATGCATGCTATTGCAGCAGCAAGAGAAAATATTAATTTAAATATTCGTGAGAAAGGAATGGGAGGCAGAACTGATTTAAAAAGATTGAGACTTTATACTTCAGAGCATGCACATTCATCGATTGAAAAAGGAGCAGTAACTTTAGGGATAGGGCTTGAGGGAGTGAGAAAAATTCCAGTAGATGATGAATTTAAAATGGTTTCAGGAAAACTTAAAGAGGCAATAAATGAAGATAGAAAGAACGGGTGGCTGCCTTTCTGCGTCTGTGCAACGGTAGGGACAACATCAACTACAAGCATCGACCCTGTTGATGAAATTGCAGATATTTGCAGGAGTGAAAATTTATGGCTGCATGTCGATGCTGCCCATGGAGGAGTAGCAGCATTGTTGCCTGAGAAAAGATATATATTTAATGGAGTTGAAAAAGCAGATTCTTTGGTTGTTAATCCTCATAAATGGATGTTCACCCCTCTTGATTTAAGTGTTTTCTTTACTAAAAAACCGGATATATTAAAGAGAGCCTTTAGTCTTGTTCATGAATATTTAAAAACAAAAGAAGATACAACAGTTGAAAATTATATGGATTACGGAGTTCAATTAGGCAGACGATTCCGCTCATTAAAACTATGGTTTATAATAAGATATTTCGGAGTAGAAGGAATAAGAAATAGGATAAGAGAACATATTAGGATAGCAAATCAATTAGCAAAAAAAATTGATAAGCATCCGTTATTTGAAAGAATTGCTCCTGTACCTTTCAGTACAATTTGTTTCCGGGCTCATCCACCTGATGTAAATGATGAAAATGTACTTGAAGAATTGAATAGTACGCTTATGAATAAAGTAAATGAAACTGGTAAAATATTTCTTTCGCACACAAAACTAAATAATAAGTTTGTTATTCGAATGACTATCGGGAGTATAAGGACATCTGAAAATCATGTAATACAAGGATGGGAATTAATTCAAAATAGTTTGAGTGAAATAGTTCCCAAATAAATAGAATATAAACAATCATGTCAGATGCTCTACTATTGTTTAACTGTTTAATTGCTAAATTGTTTAATTGTTACGTTTTTGCAAGGTGATTTTAGATAATTCCTTTTAGATAACCAAGACGTTTTGTTTCGGGGAATTTTTCTATTGCGTATCTAAGCATGGTACGGGGCATAATTTTATAAAATCTCTGAAGAAATAGTTCTTCGGTTTGAATATCTCTCTTCCCTATTTCCCTAAGCATCCAGCCGACGGCTTTATGAATTAAATCATGTTTATCTTTAATCAGCATTTCAGATATTTTGAGGGTAGCGGCAAATTGATGAGCTTTAATAAAATTAAAAGTTGACAAAATTGCGATTCTTCGTTTCCAGATGTTTTCGGATTCTGCTAATTCAAAAAGTAATTCTTTATCTTTATCAATTAAAAATGAACCAATGATCTTTTCGGCAGAAAGGTCTACAAGGTCCCAGTTATTAACATATCTTATATTTTTTATGTAAAAATTGAAAATCATTTCTCTTGCTTTTTCATCCCCTTTTTTGAATTTTGCAATCAATATAAATAGAGCTATCAGTCTTTCTTCGTGAATTTTAGATTTGATAATTTTTTGAAGATCAGCAAGGGTTAAATGCACAAACTGTAAAGCGATTTTCCTTGAAACAGGAACCTTTATTCCTGCAAAAATGTCTCCTTCGGCATACTCTCCCTTCCCGGTTTTAAAGAATCGCTGGAGGAAAAATCCTAATTCATTATTAGAGTGTCTTTTAACTTCCTGTTGTAAATCGGTATAATTCATAAAAATACATATAAATATTTAGCTTTTAATTTAGCAAAAATAGATAATGAAACAGAGTTGGATTAACCATTTGAGTAATTATTTTTCCAATTATCATAAAGTAAATTCCAGGATTATTAAAATATTGTATTTTATAATTTTACATATCATAAGGAGTAGTAAATGAAAAGGAACGCAACTTTATTAATGCTTGCATTTCTGTTTTTGACAACAATAAAAATTGACCCGCAGGATATATCAAAAATTGATATTCCATATAAGAAGTTTGTTTTGGATAACGGGTTAACACTAATTGTACATGAAGATCATAAAGCTCCTATTGCAGCCGTAAATGTATGGTACCATGTTGGCTCAAAAAATGAAAAAAAAGGAAAGACGGGATTTGCTCATTTGTTTGAACATTTAATGTTTAACGGAAGCGAGCATTTTAATGATGATTATTTTCAGGCAATGGAACGTGTAGGCGCAACTGATATGAATGGAACAACAAACGAAGACAGAACAAATTATTTTGAGAATGTCCCGACATCGGCAATTGATTTAGCTTTATGGATGGAGTCTGATAGAATGGGACATTTGCTTGGAGCAATTGATCAGGCTAAACTGGATGAACAACGCGGGGTGGTTCAAAATGAAAAAAGAGAAGGTGAGAATCAGCCTTACGGAGATAAAATATACTGGGCAATTTCCGAAAATACTTATCCTGAAAGTCATCCCTACCATTGGCAAACGATCGGATATATGGAAGACCTTGATTCGGCTTCCCTAACGGATGTTAAAGATTGGTTTAAAAGATACTATGGAACGGCGAATGCAATTTTATCAATTGCCGGAGATATAAACACAGATTCAATAAAGCTAAAAGTTGAGAAATATTTCGGTGAAATCCCGCCAGGTCCTCCAATTGAACATCAAAAAAGCTGGGTAGCCAAAATGTCCGGTACCAAAAGGATGGTTATACAGGATAGAGTCCCGCAAGCGAGAGTTTACGAAACCTGGAACGTTCCTGAATATAGTTCAAAAGAACTGGCATATTTAGATCTTTTAAGTGATGTTTTAACTTTAGGGAAGAATTCCAGGTTATATAAAAGATTAGTCTATGATGAACAAATTGCAACAGATGTTAATGCAAGTATTAATTCAAGAGAAATTGGAAGTCAGTTTGAAATTACAGCAACAGCCAAAGAAGGGGTGCCGCTAGATAAGATTGAAGATGAAATTAATGAAGAATTAAATAAATTATTGAAAGAAGGCCCAACTACAGAAGAGCTTGAAAGAGTGAAGACTAACTATATATCAAACTTTGTAAGGGGCATAGAAAGGATTGGAGGTTTTGGAGGTAAATCAGATATATTAGCAACAGGAGAAGTCTTTGCAGATACCCCGGATTTTTACAAAACCAGGCTTAACTGGATCAAAAGTTCCACGATTGAAGATATCAAAGAATCCGGGAACAAATGGCTTTCGGATGGAAAATTTATGTTGGAAGTACTTCCTTACCCCGAATTTAAAACAAGCTCATCAACAGTGGATAGGTCAAAGCTGCCGGAAACAGGAACGCCTCCTGAAGCTAAGTTTCCGGATTACCAGGAAACAACACTTTCGAACGGATTAAAAATACTTCTGGCAAGAAGAACTTCCGTTCCTCTTGTGGAATTTAATTTAATTGTTAATGCAGGGTTTTCAGCTGATCAGAATGGTGTTCCAGGTCTTGCCAGCTTAACTTCGGATATGATGGATGAGGGGGCAAACAATATGGATGCTTTACAGATAAGTGATGATCAATTGAAGCTGGGTGCGAGGCTATCTTCCAATTCAAGTGTTGATAATTCGACAGTAAGTCTTTCAACACTAAATTCCAATATGGATAAGTCACTAGAACTTTTTGCAGATGTGATACTTCATCCTTCTTTTCCGGAAAAGGAACTTGCGAGACTAAAAAAAGAAAGGATAGCAGCTATTGAACAGGAAAAAGCTTCGCCGATAATGGCGGGAATCCGGGTGCTTCCAATTCTTTTATATGGAAAAAACAGTGCTTACGGAACAACCTGGAGAGGAAATGGGGACAAAGAATCAATTGATAAAATTAAACGTGAAGATTTAATAAAATTTCATGATACATGGTTTAAGCCGAATAATGCAACTTTAATTATTGTGGGGGATGCTTCACTTGATGAGTTAAAGCCAAAACTGGAAAAATTATTCAGCGGATGGAAAAAGGGAGAAACTCCTAAAAAGGAAATCGGGATTGCAAAGAATACCAAAACATCCACTGTATATTTAATAAATATTCCAGAGGCAGAACAATCAGTTATATTTGCTGCGGATATTATTCCTCCCAAATCCGAGATGAATGATATAGCAACAGAAACGATGAACAATATTCTTGGAGGTTTGTTCACTTCACGAATAAATATGAACTTAAGAGAAGATAAACATTGGTCATACGGTGCTTTCAGCTTTATAAGAGAATTAAAAGCTCAACGACCTTTTATTGCTTACGCTCCGGTACAAACGGATAAAACAAAAGAAGCAATGGAGGAAATGAAAAAAGAGCTAACCCAATTTGTTGGAGACAAACCTCCAACACCGGATGAATTGAATAAGGTGAAGCTCAATCAAACATTAGAATTACCAGGAAGATGGGAAACAATTGACAATATAGCGGCTTATCTAGCCAATATAGTTAATTACAACCTTCCTCCAGATTACTATAAAACATATTCTGAAAAAGTAAAGAACTTAAAAATGAGTGATATAACCGAAGCGGCAAAAAAAGTAGATATGCCTGGAAACATGATATGGGTAGTTGTTGGGGATCAATCAAAAATTGAAAAAGGGATTAAAGATTTAGGCTATGAGATAAAATTAATAGATAGTGAAGCAAAGGGAATTTGAGGAATTAATCTAAATTGATAAAATTATAAAGCCCGGCTTTGAGAAGAGCCGGGTTTTTTTAATTGCTATCCAAAACAACTTGGCTCTCCTCCAATAAAAAACTTTCATCTTCGATATACATCTCAGCACGTATGCGGCTAAAGCCTTCTATTATGTCTTTCTTAATACCCAGTTGGATAAAGAAGGTGTGTGAAAATACAGAAAAACCGTTAGGACAGGGTTCAATTTTTCTGTTAAACCAATGGATAAATCCATTGGTTAATGATATTCACACATGCTCTAAAGCCAACTGCAAGTCATAGAAAATTTTTGACTAACTTTTAAAGTGAGGATAACTTATATATCCAATTTTCATGATTACATGATCAAAAAAATATTTTATTTATATTAAACTCATCCGATATATTGAAAGTTCTTATGCTTAAGAAAATACCGAAGCAGGTAATAATTTTAGGATTAATTAGTTTATTTACAGATGCAGCAAGCGAAATGCTGTACCCGATAACGCCTATATTTCTTGCTTCGGTATTAGGTGCTTCAATGGCTTCAGTAGGCATTATAGAAGGCTTAGCGGAGATTACAGCAGGTTTTCTAAAAGGATATTTCGGGTTTCTGTCGGATAAATTAGGGAAGCGATCTATTTTTGTGGTTGGGGGTTACGGCATTTCAGCATTATCAAAGCCTTTACCGGGAATTTTTCCGAATATACTTATTGTACTTGTTTCCAGGGTTACTGATAGAATAGGAAAAGGGATGCGAACGGCACCTAGGGATGCATTATTAGCCGGATACTCAAGCAGAAATAATTCCGGAGCCATTTTTGGTTTTCATAGAGGGATGGATACAATTGGAGCAGTTATAGGTCCATTAGCTGCACTATTACTTTTAAAAATATACAATTATAATTTTAATATTATTTTTATTATTGCATTTGTTCCATCAATAATTGCCGTAACATTTACCTTCTTTGTTAAAGATAAAAAAATTGAAGTTAAAAGTGAAAAAAAACAGAAATATATGTCGTTCTGGAGAGAATCTCCAAAGGTTTATAAATCGCTGGTTTTTTTAATAACAATATTTTCTATTGTAAACAGCAGCGATGTTTTTTTGATTTTGAAATCAAGAAATATTTCAAATTCAGATGAAACAGCAATACTTGGATATGTTTTCTATAATTTAATTTATGCCGGTTTTTCTTATCCGGCAGGTATAATATCGGATAAAATAGGAAAGAAAAAAATATATATCATAGGCTTAATAATGTTTTCTGCAGTTTATTTGGGTTTTGCCATTTCAGATAATTTTATTCTAACATGGATTCTTTTTGCTTTATATGGTATTTATGCGGCTGCTACAGAGGGTATATTAAAAGCATGGGTCGCCGATATTGTGTCGTATGAAAAAGTAGCTTCTGCGGTAGGTTTAATCACAATGGTGTCAAGTATAGCAATGTTTTCCGGTTCTGTTTTAACGGGTTATTTATGGGATAGATTCGGTTCTTCGGTTCCGTTCTACTTTTCATCGTTAGTTAGTTTAATTGTAGCATTTTCTTTAATCAAAATAAAAAAAGAGTAATTATCAGGTCAAGTTACGCAAGGGAAATATTATAAGAAAAGAGGACATATGAAGCAGACTATAGATCCGGGATTAGGGGAGAAATATTTAGGAAAGACAAAAAGAGTAATTAATAAAGACGGGTCATTCAATGTAACGCGCACGGGAACAGAATTTCATCCTAAAGATATATATCAATTCCTTGTTAATCTTTCATGGATTAAATTTTTCGGACTTACGGTATTGTCTTATTTAATATTTAATGCATTATTCGGATTGATCTATTTTCTAACAGGAGTAGAAAATTTACAAGGGATTATCCGATCAACTTCGTTAGAGAATTATTTTAACTGCTTTTTTTTTAGTGTTCAGACTTTTACGACTATAGGATACGGAGGTATTCTTCCGAACGGGATGTTGACCAACTTTATTGTTACAATTGAAGCTATGACAGGAGTTTTAGCTTTTGCATTAATAACCGGTCTATTATATGGAAGATTCTCACATCCTTTTTCAAGAATTTTATACAGCAAGAATGCAATAGTTGCTCCATATAAAGGGATTAGATCATTGCAATTCAGAATAGTCAATCAAAGAAATAATAATCTAATGGATATAGAGGCAAAAGTTATGGCGGTTCTTGTAGATAAAGATTATAACAGAAAATATTATGATATGAGTCTTGAAAGATACAGTGTACATTTTTTTGCATTAAGCTGGACAGTTGTTCATCCGATTGATAAAGAAAGTCCTATATGGGGACATACATTAGATGAATTAAAGGAGAAACAGTTTGAATTACTAATTCTGATAAAGGGTTATGACGATACATTCAGCCAGGTGGTTCATTCAAGATATTCTTATACTTTTGATGAGATAATATGGGGTGCAAAGTTCATAAGATCATTTAATACTAATTCAAACGGTGATGTAATATTAAAACTTGATGATATTCATCTGTTTGAGAAGGCAAATTTAGACTAGAAATAATTTAATTATCAAAATATTTTATGAGAATAATCAGAGATCTTACCGCTTTCTTTTTAGAAAGTAAAAATACAGGTCACATGACCAACAAAAACTAATTTTACACTTGGCGGATTATTGACAAATAATTTATATTTAGCAGTAAATTGTTGGATGGGATGGATATTCAAAATATCTAACAAAACAGGAAGATTTGATACTGCAATGAAAATATTGCGCAGATCTTTTAATCTAGCTACAGAGCAAAAAAGCAAAAGAATTACTATAGTTTAGATTATTTTTTTCAATCATTTTTATGGAAGAATTAGTAAATATTGTTCCAAAACTGGAAACGAATAGAGTATCGTTAGAAAGATACAGAGCCGGCGAGGGAAAAATACTTTATGAAACAATTGAGAGGAACAGAGATAGAATGCTCGACAATTTCCCAGTAATGCTTTCAAATATTCGAGATGCATATAGTGCGGAATATTTTATCAGAAAAAAAATAGAAGAATGGGATGAACAATCGGCATTTAATTTCGGTATATGGTTCAAGGATAATACAAAATTTGTTGGTCATATTTCCTTAAAAAATATAGACTGGGTTATACCAAGGGGAGAAATAGCATACATTATTTCCAAGGAATATGAAGGCAAGGGAATTATGACCGAAGCATTGTCATCAATCATAAAATTCAGTTTTGAAAATCTATTGATGAATAGGCTATTTCTGAGAATAATGACGAATAATAATAGAAGTTATGAATTGGCAGAACGCTGCGGATTTTCAAGAGAAGGTACATTAAAGAAAGATCATAAGACTTATTGGGGCGAACTTGTAGATCTTTATTATTATGGAATGACAAAAGATGATTATATAAAATTTTATAATCAATAAATTCTATCCATACTTAAGATTAAAAATTAAACTCAATATTTATGAAACCGCAAATCGGAGTTTTACTAATACAATTAGGTACACCATTAAGTGCAACTGTAACAGATGTTAGAAAATATTTAAGTGAATTTTTAAATGATCCCAGAGTTATTGATATTCCATATTTATTAAGGAAATTTTTAGTAAATGTAATTATAGTTCCTTTCCGAGCTCCGAAGTCGACAAAAATATATCAACAGATGTGGACAGAGAAGGGGTCACCCCTTTTAATATATAGTGAAAGGGTACAACAAAAACTGCAGGAGAAATTAGGAGATCGCTTTAAAGTTGAATTAGCGATGCGCTATCAAAACCCTAGTATGGAGGCTGTACTAGAGAGAATGAAAAAGGAGAATTATAAAAGAATAATTGTATTACCGCTTTTTCCTCAATATGCTTCTGCAAGTACCGGTTCGGCAATAGATAGAACGTTAAAGATAATCAGTAAATGGTGGGTTATTCCGGAATTAAGCATAATAAATCAATTTTATGATGATGAAGGATATATTGCTTCATTCGCAGAGATAGGAAAAAGATACAATATTAATGACTACGATCATGTTTTATTTAGTTATCATGGCTTACCTGAAAGACAGGTAGATAAAGCCCATAGTGACGGGAAACCATGCTCAGCCCATAATTGTGAAAATGAAATTACCGAAGAAAACAAATTTTGCTATAAAGCAGTTTGTTATGCGACAACGCGATTACTTGCAGAAAGGTTAAATATTCCAAAAGAAAAGTATACCGTCAGCTTTCAATCGAGACTTGATGAAAAGTGGCTTAAGCCTTTTTCAGACAAAGTTATAGTTGAACAAGCAAAGAGAGGTGCGATAAAGCTACTAGTATTTAGTCCGGCATTTGTGGCAGACTGTTTGGAAACGATAGTTGAAATTGGAATTGAATATCAGCATTTATTTGTTAAAAACGGGGGAGAGAAAGTACAACTTGTTGAAGGTTTAAATGATACCCCCATGTGGATTGATACATTAAAGAACATGGTATTAAAAAATGCTAATTAATTTGTTTGAAGATTAGAGAGATTATATTTGCATAACTTTATTCTTACTTAGGAGATTCTTCCCAGTCTCACCCTTCCCAGAAGAGAGATTTGAGATGATTCAAACGTATAGTAAATTCCGAACCCATCCCAACCCTTCCCTTGAAAATGGAAGGGCTTATTCATAGAATTAACTTTAACATTATCATTCTGACAATTTATTATATTACAATAACTTACATGCTAAGAAGTTAAAATAAGTTGACGCCTATGCGTTAAAGCGGGATAGGCACTCCCTGGTTCCGTTCTGAAGGACGATGTTTGTGTAAATTAAGTGAATTAATTTCAGTCATTTGATAATTGCTACAATATGTCTATATAAATTATTATACGATTTTATAGAATATAATAGATTATGGAACTTTATCACGCTTTTGCTATTCTTATTGTTTTATCTGCTGCCTATGCATATATAAATTTCCGCTATTTGAGACTTCCGTTTACAATTGGGATGATGGTTATTGCTCTGGTATCTTCATTATTGATAGTGGCAATCGGAAATATAAGTCCCGGATTTAAAAAAGATGCTGTAGATGCAATTCAAAATATAGATTTTTCACAAATATTGTTAAATGTAATGTTAAGCTTCCTGTTATTTGCGGGAGCTATAAACATTGATTTTACCAGTTTAAGAAAAGAAAGATATCCTGTTATAATATTCGCGACCTTAGGAGTTTTAACTTCAACTGCTATAGTTGGAACCTTAATATATTATTTTATGCGATTTATCGGGGAGCCGATAGGATATATCTATGCTATATTATTCGGAGCATTAATTTCACCAACAGATCCGGTAGCAGTATTAGGTATTTTAAAAGATGCCGGTATTCCCAAAAGTCTTGAAATAAAAATTACAGGTGAATCGTTATTTAATGATGGGGTGGCAGTTGTAATATTTACAAGTATATATCAGGTTGCCAAAATAGGAATCGAAAGTTTTAAGGTTACAGATATAATTATTCTTTTTTTAAGGGAAGCCGGCGGAGGAATAATTTTAGGTTTAACAATAGGATATGCAGGATATTTACTTTTAAAGTCAATAGATAATTATAAAGTAGAAGTATTAATTACTATAGCGATAGTAACAGGGGGTTATTCATTTGCAGAACTATTACATGTTTCAGGCCCGTTAGCAATGGTAGCAGCAGGAATAATAACCGGTAATGCAGGTAAAAAATATGCCATGTCCGACACTACACAAAATTATATTGAAAAATTTTGGGAAATGATTGATGAGATATTAAACGCACTTTTATTTATTTTAATTGGATTTGAAATATTAGTAATAAAGATAAATCCTTACTTTTTAATTGGTATTTTTGCAATAATTGCAGTAATCATTGCGCGTTTCATTTCAGTAGGAATCCCAATAGCTTTATTAAGGTTTAAAAGAGAATTTATTAAACATAGCATATGGATTCTTACATGGGGGGGATTAAGAGGGGGCATATCTGTAGCACTTGCTTTATCCTTACAAAATAACATGCATAAAGGTTTTA
The DNA here is from genome assembly GCA_963848195.1 of uncultured Ignavibacteriales bacterium. Lineage (GTDB taxonomy): Bacteria > Bacteroidota > Ignavibacteria > Ignavibacteriales > Ignavibacteriaceae > CAVQBP01. Next base: position 211,640 of record CAWKCY010000016.1, read on the forward strand.
TTGTTTCAATAACATATATGGTGGTGTTATTTTCAATTATAATACAAGGTTTAACAATCGGAAAACTGGTAAAAAGACTTAAATTAAAAGAAATAATTTCTGAAAATAAAGAGGAGAGTGAAGATATTTATAAAAGACAAAATATTTGAGTATTTAAGCATAGTAGAGCGGGCGAAACGGAGTTTCGCATTACATGATTTAAGCATATATTAGTTAATTTCCTTATCGGATAGAACGGATAATATTTTTCCTATAAATAAAGCTGTAAGAACACCGATTAAGGTAAACCAAGTCCATGCTACTAACTTCAAGGATATAACAGTAATCATTATAAAAATACCGGCACAAAAACCGGCAAGTGCATCCTCCTGGCGGGCTTTTTTAATAAAAATCCCAATTAAAAACGCTCCTAATAAACCGCCATAGGTAAAAGAAGCAATACTTAAAGCAATTTCAACAACCGAACGAGGTGAAGAGATAAAAAAGAAAGCTGAAAAAGTGAGAAGAGCAGCCCAGATAATGGTGAACATTCTTGAAATCTGCAAATGTTTTTTATCATTATCTAATTTTCCGAAAAAGGGGATATACAGATCTATCATAGTTGAGGAAGCAAGAGAGCTAATTGAGCCGGCAAGAGTAGATAAAGCAGCAGCGAATAAACCGGCAATAATAATTCCAGTAATACCTGGGGGCAGAGCATTGATAATGAATTTCGGAAAGAGTTCATCCGGTTTAGAAATGCCAATGCTTGCAAGATTCATTGTTCCATAATATGCATAAAGTAAAACACCTATAAGAAGGAAGAGGGCGAATTGAATAATCACAATTATACCGCTACCTATAATTGCTTTTTTACTATCTTTAAGATTTTTAGTTGTTAATAACCTTTGAACGATAAGTTGATCTGTGCCATGAGAAGCCATTGAAAGGAAGGCACCCCCGACAAGACCTCCAATTAAAGTATACGGCTGTGAAAAAAACCCTGCAATACCATCATTAAAACCAAGATTTATAATTTGTAACTTATTTCCGGCGGAGGCAATATTAACGACATAATTCAAACCACCCGGCAGATAATATATTAAATAAATACCGGCGATAAGTGCGCCACCGAGATAAATAAACATTTGAATAACATCCACCCAAATAACCCCTTTAACTCCGCCAGTATAAGTATAGATAAGAGCAACAGCAGCAATAATTATAATTGCTGCGGTTTGATTTATTCCAAGCATTAAATAAAGAGGGATTGCGGTTGCCGCTAATCTCACACCATCGGCAGCGGTTCTTGTAAATAAAAAAACTATTGAAGCGAAAGAACGGGTTTTTCCACCAAATCTTGATTCTAAATAGGAATATGCTGTTTTAAGATTGCCTTTATAATAAGCAGGTAAAAAAAAGACGGCGACAATTATTCTGCCGATAAGGTAGCCAAAAGTAACCTGTAAAAAATTCAGATTAGTTAAATAAGCAAGACCAGGAATAGAAATGAAAGTCAATGTACTTGTTTCGGCGGCAACTATTGAAAAGCAAACAGCCCACCAGGGTACAGAGTTTGAGCCTAAAAAATAGTCTTTAATTGATTTTTGCTTTCCTCCAGAGACAATACCGAAGATAGCGATCCCGATAAGATAAGCTGCTATAATGATATAGTCGAGAGTATGACCCTTCAAATAACTTCTCTATTCTTTTTTCAATTCATCGAAAGCTTCGTTTACGGTATCACAAACAGGCAGGACACGATCGAGCTGGGTAATTTTTATTAGAGAATAAACTTTTTCAGAAGGAGCGGCGATTCTCATACTGCCTCCAGTAGAGTGCAATATACGATTTGCAACTAGTATAGCACTTAAACCACTGCTATCGCAAGTTTCAACTTCACTCAAGTCGAGAATAAGTTTTTTATTTTCTTCAACCTTTAAAAGGAGAGTAAATTCGCCTTTGACTAAACCGGAGATATTAGTATCCAATCTTTTTTCATTTAATTTAAAAATTGTAATACTATCAATTTTTTTTATTTCGAAATTCATTTTCAACCTTGAAAAATTTTAAGGCATTCGAGAAAATTCTTATAAGAAATTTCAGCTTCCGATTCAGTATCTCTAATCTGGACATTATAATACAAATCTGAATTTGGTTTATCAAAACCTACCTTAATGGGAACATCAAGTACGGAGGAAATATAGCTATAAAACAAATTTTCTTTTCTATTTAGATCTAAAACAACTTGAAACATCATTCCATTTAGTTTGGAAATAATTTTGCTTGAAGGCAGCTTTAAAACATTAGCATCTGCGAGAGTATGTTCAACGACCCTGGTTCTGAACCTTAAAGGCATCAGGCTAACTCTGAAATCATATGTTAAAGCAGAGGCATGCTTTTTATTATCTTCTAAGAAATACAACACCTGGATGGAGTGAGCAAAATCGGCGTCATTCTGAGGCATTAAAATTAAGAAGTTGAAGGATCTTTTAACAAACTCGGTGAAAGTTTGATTTTTATTCTTTTTGTCTTTTAATTTCCAATCGACAACGGTATGTGCTATTTTGTCTTTAATTAAATCAAGCATAATTTACTCAAATTCATTTAGCAATTTAATAAATTCTTTTTCATTAATCGTTTTTACGCCTAAACTTTCTGCTTTTTTAAGTTTTGAGCCCGGATTTTCGCCAACTAAAACAAAATCTGTATTTTTACTAATACTAGAAGTAACCTTTCCGCCCAGATAAGAGATTTTTTCAGATGCATGCTCACGAGAAAACTCCGATAAAGAACCGGTTAGTACAAAAGTTTTACCTGAAAGAGGAGTATTTTTTTTAATTTTAATTGTGCCGGAAAACTGCAAACCGTTTTTCTTTAACCGTTCAATTATATGAATATTATTTTTATTAGAAAAGAATTTTTTTACACTTCTGCTAATACTTGGACCTATTTCATGCACAGAGGAGATTTCTTCTTCGGATGCCTTTATCAAAGTATCAATATCAGAAAAATGATTAGCTAATTTTTTTGCAGCACCAGCCCCGACATATCTAATACCAAGGGCAAACAAGACTCTATCAAAAGGCTGCTTTTTACTTTTTTCAATAGAGTTTAACAAATTATCTACACTTTTGGGACCTAATCTTTCAATATTTATTAATTCATCACGTTTTTCTTTTAAATCATAGATATCGGCATAAGTCTTTATAAAGCCTTTTTCAACAAAAAGATTTATTAATGCCTCACCCAACCCTTCAATATCCATAGCGCCGCGATAAGCAAAATGTTCAATTCTTCCTTTTACCTGAGCCGGGCATTCAGAATTTTCACAATAATAGGCGACCTCTTCTTCGGGTTTAAATAAAGAAGAGCCGCAAACGGGGCAAAATTCAGGAGGTTTCGGAGATTTGCTCTTTTTATTTCTTTCACTTAAAATAACAGAAACAACTTTGGGTATTACATCACCACCTTTTTCAATTATGACCTTATCATTCTCCCGAATATCTTTTCTTTTTATTTCATCAAAATTATGTAGAGTTGCCCTGCTAATAGTAGAACCAGATAAAAAGACAGGGTCTAAATCAGCTACAGGAGTAATAGTGCCTATTCTACCAACCTGCCATATTATTTTATTTATTCGAGTAAAAGCCTGCCGGGCTTTAAATTTATAAGCTACGGCCCAACGGGGAGATTTTGCAATATTGCCAAGAATCCTTTGATGCACAAGAGAATTAACTTTTATCACCGCACCATCAATTTCATAACCCAAAGATTCTCTTTTTTCTTCTAATTTATGGCATACTTCCAAAGCTTCGTTTATGCCGGGACACAATTTTACTTCAGTGTTAACTCTAAAACCAAGTTTTTTTAATATTTGAAGATTTTCATGCTGCGAGACAAGATTATCTTCAGGAGAAATTAAAGTATAAACAAAAATATTTAAGGGACGTTTAGCAACTATTTTAGGGTCCTGCATTTTCAAAGTACCTGCAGCAGAATTTCTTGGGTTAGCAAAAAGCTTTTCACCTTTAGCTTCCCTTTCTTTATTGAGATTCAAAAAATCTTCAATATTCATAAAAATTTCACCGCGAACTTCAATATCATTTAGGGAGAAAGGGATAGAGCTAAGTTTTTTAAATTTAAGAGGTACAGCCTTAATAGTCTTAACATTAGTAGTGACTTCCTCACCGACAAATCCATCGCCTCTAGTAGCGGCAGTATGTAAATAACCATTTAAATAATGGAGACTAACCGAAGCACCGTCAATTTTTAATTCAACCACATATTCAATTTTCTCATTTTCAGGCAGAGCTTCTCTAACACGTCTATCAAAATCAAAGAGTTCTTCTTCGTTATACGTATTAGCCAAACTGAGCATAGGTATTTTATGTTCAACGGGGTTAAAAACTTTTGTTAAGTCTTTGCCGACACGCTGAGTAGGAGAATCGGGAGTAATGAAGTGCGGATTTTCATTTTCAAGTCTTTCAAGTTCTTTAATCAGCTTATCATATTCCTCATCACTAATAGAAGGTTCTGCCAGGATATAATATTTGTAATCATATTCCCTAATTTTGTCACGAAGATTTTCAATTTTTTTTTCAATATCCATAGAACGAGCCTTTACAGTGAAGGTGGATTAGTTAAATATTCAAGACCGTTTTTATTAATTAACACATATTTAATTTTACCTTTTTTACCTTCAAAATTCAGGGATTTTTTATTGAGATTCAGTATAATACCTCCGGAGTTTCCGAAAGTGATTTTATAGTTATTTTCAGCGGCAACATTTTTTTGAGAATGTGGAAATAAGATAAAATCATCAACTTTTTTATCATCTACAATGATTTTGATCCAGGAAGTATCGTTTGAAACTATGGTTAAACTCAAGCTATCAGACATATTAGATTCATTGGCAGTAGAATCTGCCTTCTCATTTTGAATATACCTTTGTTTATTTTCTTTAATTACTTCATCGAGAGGTTTTTCGGGAACAATAATTTCGTGAGACTGCCGCAGGAAAAAGAAATAAATAATTGCAAAAAGGGCTATAATACTAACCAGTACACTACTCAGGACAATTTTTTTATTGCTATTTGGAAGATCCGCAGGATTAGCGAAAGGAGATTTGACTGCATTATAAACAGGAGGAGGAGGAGCATCAGAGTGGACTTCATTTTTTTCTTCTTTTGCCAATTCAATTGGTTTTTTCGTATAATTCCTTTGAGTATCTTCATCCTCATAAGGGAGACCTTTTTTGGCTGCTTCATATTTTTTAATAATAATATTTTCATCCAGATCAACGGCTTTAGCATATTGTTTGGTGAAGGCTTTAACGTATACTTCCGGCAAAAAAGAAAAGTCGCCAAATTCCATTGCTTCAATAAATTTTAAATCAATCCGAGTTATGGAAGAAAGCTGCTGAATAGTTAATTTATTTTTTTCTCTAGCTTTTTTTAGCTCTTCTGCCAAATTATCAAACATCATAAAGTTCTATCTTTAATATATGAATTCTAGTATTTACTTTATTTTAATTAATTTAGCAGCAAAGGCACCATCCATATGATGGATATGCGGTAAGGTCTGGATACATCCATTTTCATCAATTAGTTCCTGCGGGAAACTTTGGCCGGCATTAATCAGTTGAAAGTTTTCATTCTCTGCTAAAAATTTTTTAATAATATCAAAATTCTCTTCCGGCTCAATGGAGCAAGTTGAATATACAAGAGTCCCATTTACTTTTACTAAGCGGGAAGCTTTTTCCAAATACTTATACTGCATATCATTCATTGATTTAATATCAAGAAGATCCTTTTTCCATTTTATATCAGGTTTTTTTGAAATGGTTCCCGAGCCGGAGCAAGGAACATCAGCCAGCACTCTATCAAAGAGTGCGGAATTAAATTCCATCGCATCATTAGTTATTGTTCTAATTGATTTAAATCCCAAACGAGTAATATTTTTTTCGACTAATTTTAGTCTGCCTTCATATTTATCTACGGCAACAATTTCACCACGGTCATTCATAAGGCTGGCGATATAGACTGATTTTCCACCGGGAGCTGAAAACAAATCGAGTACACGCATACCGGGTTCGGGGGCTAAAAGCCTACATGCCAAGCCAGCGCTTTCATCTTGAATATTAAAATAACCTTTTTGATAAAATTCCCATGCAGTAATATTTGTAAGGTTCATTAGTTTAAAAAATTCTGGTAAATACTTTCCGGGTAAATACTTTAGATTAACAGAATCTAAAAGGGATTTAAATTCTTCAGGGTTTACTTTTATCGTATTTACTTTTAAAGTCAAGAAAGGTTTTTCATTATTTGCAAGGAGTAATTTTTCAGTTTCTTCTCTACCGAATCTATTCAAATATCTTTTTACCATCCAGGAGGGGTGAGAATAAAAAGCGCTTAAATAACCGGGGAGGTCTTCATTAGGATCCGGATATCTAATACCATTTTTGTTTCTAATAATATTTCTAAGAATAGCATTAGTAAGATCGGCGGGTTTTTGTCCTTGAAGTTTTTTAACAAATTCAACAGCTTCATTGACTGCAGCAAAATCGGGGACTCTATCTAAAAATAGGATTTGATAAAGAGCGACCCGTAAGCCGTTTTTTAGATTTGGGATTGCTTTTGAGAACTGACCTTTATAAAAGCCATTTAGAACCCAATCGAGTCTTCCCATCCATCTAACGACGCCATGAACAATTTCATAAAGCAGAGCTTTATCAGCGCTAATTAGTTCCGCATTACGCATTTCATTATCTAATAATTTCTCTAAATAAGCATCGGTTCTTTCGACCCTATTAAGAATTTTTACTGCGAGACCTCTAACACCATCGTATAAATCCGTGACGGTATGCTCTTCCAGCTTATTTTCTTCAATATTTTCCATAAATTAATTTAAATATCCTTTTTCAATACGTTCATTTTTAGTTAAATCAAAAATTTTCCGAAACAAAATTTCTTCAGATGCATTCATTTCTTTATTTCTTCTTTTAAAACCTTTTTGGCTGTCTCGATACTTTTCTCAACATCATAAGAAACCATAGAATCACTGCCGCCCCATGAAAAGGAGGGGATATATTTTTCAGGGAACCCTGCTCCGAATATATTACAAGAAAAGCCCACGGTAGTGGCAGTATTAAACATGGTATTTATAGCCGTTTTAGAATGGTCTCCCATAATAATACCAAGGAACTGGACATTTGTATTGACCTCTTTTCCATTGACAAATGCCTTAACACTGCCATAGTTATTTTTTAAATCCGAACAATTGGTATCCGCACCTATATTTACCCAGCTCCCAACATAGGCGTGTCCAATAAATCCCGAATGCTGTTTATTTGAAAAGGGGAGAAAGAGAGTATCTTCAACTTCACCACCGACCTTACATGTTTCTCCGATACTAACATTTTCATAAATTGTTGCTCCACTTTTAATCAGTGAATTGGCACCAATAAAAACCGGACCTTCGATAACGGCATTAGGAAATACTTTGACATTCCTACCGATATATATAGGACCTTTAGAAGCATCAAGAACAACACCGGGTTTAACTTCAGTATCTTCGGCTATATAAACATTATCTTTCTCGACTAAATGAACTCCGTCATAAATTTTACCTTTTAAATTATTTTTAACGTCAAATTTGCAATCATTAATTAATTCTTTCCCATTATTATATATTAAATCCCAAATATAATTGATGACGGGGATTTCAATTGTTTCTACCTGTAAGGAATCAAAATCGTCAATAGTTAAGAGGTTTGTTAATTTGTGTTTAATATTTCCAAGATTCTTCCCAGACATTCTGGCAGCGATTATCATATTACCGCTTTTGTAAAGCTTATTCTCCCCTTTCAAAGGAATAATATCCAGTAAATTTTGCGGTGCCAGTATTCTTCCATTTATAAATAAGCATTCAGTATCATTTATTTGATTAATAGTGATTTCAGGATTTCTACTTTTAACAAAATTTTCCAGATATTGTCTGCAATGCAAAGCATACATAGTATCCGGATAGGCATTAAGAATTTTATCGCGCAGAGTATTCATTCCGCAGCAAAGATCAAATACAGGGCGGTACAAAGTTAATGGTTCAAGTAACCTGCAGTTAGTATCTTCAAAAAGACAAAGCTGCATAATAATCCTTATTTATAATTGAAATTACAATTTAATATTTTTTGAGGTAAGAATCTTGGGGGATTTTTATGAATTATATAGAAGAATCTGGATAAATAAAAAAGGGAACGACTTACTATGAATTCATGGAATAACGGCGTATCTGAAGCGTATCTGAAGCGTATGTGGAGCGTATGTGGAGTGTATCTGAAGCGTATGTGGGATTTATATGACTACCAGATATTCAAATAATAATATACCCCTTATCCCATTTATAGGATAGGACATTATGTCTTAAAACAAAAAAGCCTGGCTCTATTTCCGGAGAGTGCTAACTGAAGCTCATCGTATTAATGCTTTTGCGAAACGGAGTTTCGCGTTACAATTAAAGAAATACATCTAACGAAACGGAGTTTCGCGTTACATGGGTAAAGCGGGGCAGGTACTAAGGCGTCCGGTTGTGAGGTTTCGGCAGCATGCCGGAAAAACTTAGAACAGTTGCTTTGTTGCTATTTACAAAATCCTCATAAACAACGTAAGGGATACCATTATAAACATAAAGAGATGTATAGTAAGCAATCCCGGCAGAGAAACCGGGTTTTCCTATATTATTCCATTCGGCACCATTAAACATCATTACAGAAACTTTACCATTATTTCCGGCATCTCTATAGGCCACATAAGGATTTCCATTATAAACAGAAAGGGAAATATAATCTGCCGAGCCTGCAGAAAAGCCAGGTTTTCCGACATTGTTCCAATTAGAACCATCAAAGCACATAACCGTTGCTTTATTATTATTGCCAAAGTCTTTATATCCTATGTAAGGAGTGCCATTATAAACAGAAAGGGAAATAAAATCAGCTAAGCCGGTTGAAAACCCTGGTTTGCCAACGTTTATCCAGCTTGAATCATTAAACATCATGACAGCAGCTTTGTTATTATTCAGGGCATCAGAATAAGCTACATAAGGAATACCGTTATAAACAAATAAGGAAGTTAAATCGGCCTGACCAGCGGTAAAACCGGGCTTGCCAACATTTATCCAATTTCTACCGTTGTAGAGCATCACAGTAGCCTTGCTGCTATTGCCGGCATCTGTAAATGCCACATAAGGAATCCCATTATACACATATAAAGAAATATGTCCGGCTTCGCTAGTAGAAAAGCCAGAATTACCTAAAGTAACCCAGCTTGAGCCATCAAACTTTTTAACTGTTGCTCTACCATCAAACACAGCGTCTTCATATGCCACATACGGGGTACCTTTAAAAACAGATAATGAAATATGATAAACCTGTCCTTGAGAAAATCCTGTAATTCCAACGTTAACCCATTTCGCGCCATCATATTTCATAACAGTGGCTTTATTTCCTTTTCCACCATCACGATAAGCAACGAAGGGAGTGCCGTTATAGACAAATAAGGAATTATTAAAAGCCTGGTCAGCTGAAAAGCCTGCATTTCCAATATTATTCCATTGACCATAAACGGGATAAAGAAACAGAAAAGACAAAATGACTATAATTTTTTTCTTATTTTCCATTTACACCCTCCCAAAAATGATAGTGTATATATAAATAATAAACTTGACCAGAATGAATATTAGAATAATATTTACCATTTCTACGGGAGAAGAGGCAAAAATAAGCTAATATAAAACGCTAACGGTGCGAAATACCGAAGCATTTAATTTTTTTTATTTTAAGAAATGAAAGTATATGCAGGAGCAGGAGAGTATTTACATTTTTACAATAGCATTTTAATGAATAAAATAAAGGAATGTTTTGTTTATCATCACACTACAACAGGTCATTTATTGTCATTCAATTCGATTCATGTTACATAATTTGGAAAAAATGTTACAAATAAGGTTGATAAGCTTGATTGGTTAAATTATGTTTGCATAAAAAAGAAGCACTAGTTTTTTGTACTATTCTTATTGGGCACTTGCTTAGTAATAAGCTCTTTCTAATTACATTATTCATATTACTGTTTTAAGGTTTCGATTTAATTACAAGGTACATAGACTTATTCGTGAGTATATCAAAGTAGAACAATGGTAAACAAGATAAGAAGCTTATCTAATTCGCTCTTCCCCTATTGGTTATACCCTCTTCGTTATGATATGGTTAAGCTAGAATTTATCCCAGCGGATAAGGCAATATAATAATATTAGAACTTATCAATTTGATTAAGTCTCTACCAGTTTAAGATTAGGAAATTTCTACGGCATTATTTTTAAGAATACTTGTACTCAGTGTAAAATTATAAAGCATTATTTATTAATTATAAGGAGAATTACTATGAAAACAGTATTGTTCGTTCGTACGGGAAGTAAGAGTATTTTTGACGGATCAGTGAACGGAACTTCACTGAAATTAAACGGTGACATCGCAGCTACTAAAACTGAAAACCAATTTCAAATTACCAAAGGCTTTATTGAGGCAGGTATTTTACCCGGACTCGATGGAAATGGTGTCTTTACACTTGAAGCTACAGTTGCTCCTACAGCAGTCCTTGGCGGCCGGCAGAACATTATTGAATCACAAACTCCGCCTGTTGCGTTATTTATTGATGATAAAGGCTTTCTTGTTGGGAGTGTTAATGTGAGTACTGGATGGAAATCAATTACAAGCAATATGATTCTTACCGCAGGCAAATCATATCATGTACGGTTTTCAAGAGATGCAAACGGCAATCTTAACCTTGAAATTGATGATAAGAATGTGGGTACACTAGCGTTACCTGGTGTTTTGCAGCCTGTGGGCACATTAGGGTTTAGAATCGGTACAGGTATGGACGGTAATGCTTATCAATATAGAGGTATAATTGGAGATGTTCAAATCCGTAACTGTGTTTTTACTTCTGCCGAATGGAATAAAAGGTTAACAAATGCTAACAATTTACAGGAGAAAATAAAAGCTAAATTAGGTATCAATATTCCTGTACAAGTATTTCCAGGGTTAGATGAAAGTAATATTCGTCTGCAGGTAATTAAAGATATTATGAATGCAGCTGGAGTTGAAAAAATAAGTGACCTGGATACTCTCCGAATAAGTGTTCCAACCAAAATATCGAAGGGGAAGGTTTTAGTAGCTAATAAAAAGAGTGATACATCGAAAATCAATTGGAAATCCGTAGCAGTTAATTTTAAAAATTCTACTATTGCAGAAAAACAAACACAGCTTGCGAAATACTTACCTAATAGGAATAGTCTAAAAATTTTGAAAACAGCAAAACTGGATACTGTATTAACTGGAGCCGCTACTACCGGCAGTACTGCTGGTTCAACGATAAGTCACTCTACGGGGAGCACTATTGGTTCAACAATAAGTCACACTGCCGGCAGCACTATTGGCTCCACTTTAAATCATACCAATTTTGGAGGAACGACCGCTACAGGAACACTAACAAGCGAAACATTAACAAAGGCTGTTAAGTTGTACTCAAATAATACTAAACTTAGCGATCTATTAGATATCAATAAAATAGATCTTACTGTTAAAGATAAAGATTTACTAGTTAGTAATCTTGAATCAAAAACGCCATCACTGTGGTTGGGATTGAGCCAAGTGCCCCAAACCTTTACATTGAAAACATTACCGCTTAATACTTCAGTAATCATAGCTGGAAATCTTGATCTTACTGATACTCAAGTTATAATCGAACCGGATGTTGAGAAACTTTATATAATTGCCGAAAATGTGATTTGTGGACCTAATGCAAAAATTACCTGGCGTAAACCGGGTGGATTTACCCCTGCAAGGCTATTTAATCCGGATTTAAATGGACGCGGTTGGAGTGGTGTACAAACAAAGCCAAATTCCTTTGATGGTTTGGATGGTGAAGATGGAAGAGCAGGTGAAAGCGGTATTAATGGAGCAAGGGGTCTTAATGCACCAGGTCTGGAAATGTGGGTAAAAAATTTAACTAATGTTCCCTCAATTGATCTAAGCGGCGAGAATGGGATTATCGGGGGCAGAGGACAAAATGGAGGTAAGGGAGGTAACGGTGCCGATGGTCATCTCGGAGAGGTTACCGATATTCTTGTCACATCGTGGTGCAGTAAAGATCCAGGAGATGGTGGAAATGGAGGAGACGGAGGTCATGGTGGGAATGGTGGAAGAGGGGGCAATGGAGGTAATGGTGGTAATATAACCATAGGTGTATTGGATGGAACACTTGCAGCAACAGTTACTGCAGGTCAGTTTCAATGGAAAAATCAAGGAGGTCAAATAGGCAGGGGTGCTTCGGGAGGTTCGGGTGGTTTTGGAGGCCGGGGAGGTAGGAGCGGTGCAGGAGAAAAATGTCATGATGCAAAAAATGGTAATAGCGGTGCACAGGGTCAGCCTGGCAGCATCGGAGCTGATGGAAACAGCAACGGTTCGGATGCAAATGACAGCTTCTTTGAATTTTCAGAAGATGATTGGAATGAATTATTAACCCGCCCGTTTATAACCGAGATCAATCCGAATGACGTATTTCCCGGAAATGTAATTACAATTAAAGGCAGCCTTTTTGTTGCCAACGATCGTGTTATAATAAATGGTTCTGCTTCATTGATACCTGTTGTTAATGCTGATGAAAGCATCTCGGTAACAATACCGTTAAATATTTCAGGAGGCACAAAATCCGTTTATGTCCAACGTGCTTCCGATAATACTGAAAGCAACCGTATACCTATTCGTGTAAAACCACAGCTTGATAATCTTCCATCTTCATTAGCTCCGGATACCGATGTAACAATTACAGGCAAGGCATTTTTGGCGAATGCTTCAGCATTAATAGATGGGAATGCAATTCCGGGAAATGTGAATCCTAATGGAACACAAATAACATTTACAATGGTAGGAACGGGTGGTACAGGAAGCAGTGGTGGTTCAGTCACCGTAGCAGTGCGTAACCCTGACGGTCTTGTTAGCAACACGCGCACTGCTACAAAACCTCAAATACTAGAAATACCATTCACCTTTGGTGAGAACGATCTTCCATTTCCCAATTTTTCAGATGGTATTCCTTCCTGGGATACATATGAGGAAACTTTTGGAGCTGATGAAGTCTGGCATGAACTACTTGATCCTATTTTTGGTCATCCGATTTTAACAGCTGCTTATTACGAATTTTATAATTATTTTTTGAAAGGTCAGGCAAATGGAGGATTAGCAACGGGTTTCTGTACTTCGCTTGCTAGCTTTGTAGCCGATAAATTATGGAAAGGTGAAAACGACACCCATACTATAACTAAAGACAGCATTCACAAGCTACTTACAGCGGTACATGGCAAGCTGCTAAGCCGCGAATCGCTACTTCATTTTCATGACCAGGGCAGGCAAGCGATTGCAAGAGTAGAGTTGACAGCAAGGCAGATTGAAAGAACATTTTTAACGGGGTGTGACAGAAATGTTGCTCCTCTTTTATTTTTCATTCCTTCGGGTGAGGTCTGGGATTCGGGTTATTTCGACAAGCTCAGCGATTCACATTGTATTATGCCTTACCGCTTTGTTTATCCGGATGGTCATCCGGGTCCTCAGCTCAGTGCCGATAGAAGCACCACAATCTCAAGCCTTGATGGTGTTCAATTATTTTGCTGGGATTGTAATAATCCAGGCAGCAATAATTGCAGATTAGAGTTTAGAATGGAATCAGGTGTTTTAAATTATTCTTATTTTCCAGGCGGTGCTATGGAATTTGACAGCACACAGGGCATTACCCTTGGATTCTGGACTAATGGTGATTATAATCTGGCAGATCATGATCTTCCTTTCAGCGGACCTTTCGGTCTTACTAGCTTTATAATTGATTTCTTATTGAGCCCTGCTGATTTGGAGATAACCGACGAAAATGGATTAAGAGCCGGAAATTTCAATAATAAAATTTATAGTGAAATGCCCGACAGTCATCCATGCTATTTGATTAAGGGTGCTTATTTATTGCCGGTTGGAAAAAGCTTTACACGTGATATTGTAGGTAATGGAAATGGGAACTACACTTTCAATAGTATTATGCCCGATGGCACCACAATCAAGCTTGAGAATGTTGCTACACAACCAGGGCATAGAGATACTCTGCTTGTAAATTCGGATGCTTCACAGATACGCTTTGCACCGCAAATCGAAAAGGATTTCACAATTACTTTTTCAAAACTGGTGGATAATCAAGTTAGATCGTTAGCTCTAAGCGGTGTTGGCGGGGGACCCGGAACGGAAATGGATGTTACTGTAGCTCCTGATCTCAGTCTATTCAGACTTGGTAATCGAAGCTCTGCTAAAAATGTCACTGTTAAAGCTTTCTCTGTAGATAAGGCGAATGCCATTCCTGTAAATAAAAATGCTGCGGTAGCATTACCCAACAATAATGATTTGGTAGTTACTGTCAGCGATTGGAAAACGATAGACATGAACGTTGAGACACTTGCTTTTTAATTTATTAATCAAGAAGCAATCTAAAACAATATTTTTCTAAATTTATTCGGAACAAACCCTGGCTGGGCTCTCAACGCCCTATTTTTAAAGAGGAAATAAATTAGGTATACGTAACTATGTCTTCCAACGAGTTTTGTTTAAAAACGGGTAGTTGAGAGGGGGTTTTTTATGAAATACGAGAAATAAATTGCTACTACAATCCTAAATCTTGAAATTCATTGGTTTATAATATTTATAGATTATTAACTTTATTATTACTACTATTAAACTATACCTTTCTTGAAGTTCGGGGTCTGCAATTATCACTTTTTTGAGGGGTTTATATGTCAAAAAACATCTTAGTAGCTGAAGACGAACGGATTATATCTCTTGATCTAAAGATGTTTCTCCAAAAAAACAATTTCATCGTTTGCTCTATTGTCTTTACCGGTGAAGATTTAATTGATCAGTATCGATCAAAAAATCCGGATTTAATTATTACCGATTTCAATTTAAGAGGCAAAATTTCATGTAAAGATGCAATAATAGAAATTAGAAAAATCGATAGTACCCCAATTATTATTATTTCTGGATCTTCAATATCGAAAATGATAAAATTTGCATCTACTATTTCTCATTGCAAATATCTGGAAAAGCCTTTTGATCAAATTGAGCTTCTTGAAGAATTGAATTTACTTTTAATGCTAGAGCAAAAATGATTAAAATAGAAATGCTGCCTCATAAATGAAAAAATTGTTTCATAAAACCCTCTTTTTATTTTTTGAAAGCAGTTAATCACAATAGAGCACGGAAAATTGTTTTCTTAATACCCCTGTAGAAAGTGGGATTTTATAAATAAAAAGTCTGCTCATCTTTAGGACTTGTTTTAATTCAAGTAGTCACAGTAATGAAAAAGATTTTAATATTTTTAAGTAATGGAGTAATGGAAGATAGAGTGATGCATATATACATTAATTTTATATAAATTTTGTGTAAGGTTTTATATAATATTTTTAAAAGAAAATTTTTATATTGCAATTATGAATAATGAAAAGAAAAAGTATATAGAGGGGGTTTATAATTATTGTGACCGCTGGTGTGAAAAATGTAAATTCACTTCCAATTGTCTTCTTTTTTCGCAGGAATCGAAAATTTCGACATATGAAATTTTACATAATGGTGATCTTTCAAATATTGGTGAAATGTTTCAAAAGGAGATGGATAAATTAACAGAAGAAACCAAAGAGTTTAATGATTTTGAAGAGGAGGAGGAAGATTTTTTATCCGATGAAGACTTTGATCCATTTGAAGAGGGTGAAGATTATGGGGATGATATTTTTGAAAAAGAAGCACACCCGGTTGAAGAATTATCAAATGAATATTTTCATCAGGCGCACCTTTTGATAATAAAGATAGATAAAAGGTATAACATGTACAGTTATCAAAAGGAAAAGTTGAATAATTTGTTCTTTAAGAAACTACATGATAATTTTGATGTTTTTTCATGGTTTCATACATTTATTCATGTGAAACTGAAAAGAGCTTTGTGGGGAAAAGATGAAATGGTAAGAGAAGATGATGAAGAGATGAAAGAAATAAGCAAGTATGATATGGATGGGACAGCAAAAATTGCTATAATCGGCATAAACAAATCTACGGCAGCATTAAATAACTTATATACAATTTTACCCGAATTTTCAAAAGAAATTTCAGATCTTTTAGTGCTTCTTGGAAAGATATTAAATTTAGCAGAGACTGAATTCCCGGACTACAGCAAATTTATTCGTCCGGGTTTTGACACGATCCAATAAAAAATTTACCTAAACCGTTGATATTTTTCTTATTCTAATAGCTTTTTCATAAAGGGTTAAATATTCTTTGGCGGAATGTTCCCAAGAATAATCTTTTTGCATTCCATTATCCTGAATTTTTCTCCATGAAATTTTATCCCTAAAGGTATTAACGGCTCTTTGAAAGGCATCGAATAATTCTATAGCGTCATAATTGGTAAAGGAAAAGCCTGTGCCGGTTTCCATTCCTTTTTCTTTTAACTCATCCCAATCTTGAACGGTATCAGCAAGACCCCCGGTTTTTCTTACGATCGGGACGGTTCCATACCGCAGACTATAAATTTGATTTAATCCGCAGGGTTCATATAAAGAGGGCATAAAAAAAATATCTGATCCAGCTTCAATTAAATGTGAAAGTTCATTATTAAAACCAATGTAAACAGACATTTTAGAAGGGAAATGAACAGCGAGTTTTGCGAATAGATCCTCATATTCCGGCTGACCATTACCTAAGATAACCCATTGAGCATCCTTTTTCATTATACTTTTAATTACAGCAGAAAAGATATCGAATCCTTTCTGAGAAACCATTCGAGATACGATTCCAATCAGAGGAACTTCTTCATCAAAGGGGAGCTTTAAGTGTTCAAGAAGAAATTTTTTATTTTTTAATTTGCCAGAAAGATCAGAAATGGAATAGCGAAAGGGTATAAGAGGATCATGTTCGGGGGACCAAATTGAATAATCGACTCCATTCAAGATACCATAGATATCATTACTCCGGTTAATTAAAACACCATCTAATCCAGCGCCATATTCAGGAGTTAGAATCTCCTTAGCATAAGTATTGCTCACCGTATTAATTATATCCGAAAAGAGAATCCCGGTTTTCATAAAAGACACATTATTATAAAATTCGACGGGTCCGTTATTGCTAAAATACTTAGGATTTATACCTGCGCTCAGTAAAGATTTCTTTGAAAAAATCCCCTGGTAACCGATATTATGGATTGTAAATAATGTTGCGGTATTATTAAAAATTTTATAGTGATTATAATTATCCTTTATAAATAAAGGAATTAGTCCCGTTTGCCAATCGTTACAATGTAAAATATCAGGAGCCCAGTTTAATCTATGGAGCACTTCGATTACACCCTTAGAGAAAAGGATGAATCTTTCGTCCTCATCAACATCATTTGTATAAATAGAATTACGAAAGAAATAATGAGGACAATCAATAAGGTTTACTTCAATATTTGAACCCGGTATTTTTCCCTGATGAAGATGAACTGATCTGAACTCATTATTGATATCGATCTTAATTTCTCCAATTTCCCAATTATATCGGAGCTCATATTTTAATTCATCAACAATGGAATATTTAGGAATAAAAAGCTTAACTTCACACCCTAATTTTTCAAGAGCTTTAGGGAGGGCACCGGCAACATCTGCCAGTCCGCCGGTCTTTGCGAATGGAACTGCTTCGGATGAAATAAATGCAATTTTCATTTTGAGGTTTTATATTGTTTAAAAAAACTGATTATATTTTTTATTTCATAACTAAAAAATAGCATAAATAAAACTTATCTGCAGGGTTTGTTTAATTTGTACATCTAAAGATTGCTGTTTTTGATAAATTAATAAATAGTCAAAATTTACATTTACGAGGTTATTAACTTTGGCAATAATTGAAGTACTCCATCTTACGTCCCAAACATCCAAATTTTCAAATCTTGTAAACAAACGTAGACTACTTTTAGCCATTAAATTATCATAAATAGTCTGCTGAACTGAAGTGACAGACTCGAAGCCAGTTTCAAATTTAAACGCCTCTAGTTTTTTCGTATCAGGATCGTCAGAATATTGACGGTATTTATTAGTAAACGTTTCCTGAATAGCAAATCCAAGGCGTGTTTGAAAGATAGCATGCTTATCATAAGTAAAACCAATACTTTGAATAATATATCCAGGATCAAAAAAGTCTGCAGTTTTAATAAAAGGTGTTACTTTATAATTATATCCGGTAGTAATTGGTGTTCTGATTGAATTACTAAAAAAGGGATCGACATCCCATCCAAGGTTTTTTGATAAAACCATATCCAGGAAAAGGTCATTATCATTCGTTCTAAAATCCTGACTTCCAAGCTTGGTTCTTCCAAATCTAATTTTTAATGAATTTTTAAAATTCCATACTTTGCTAAAGAATTGGAGCCCGCCATTTCCAATTAAAGTCCAAGTAAGAGAATTTTCTCCCCCCTGGGTCCAATTACTTAGGGCGATTTGGCTAACATTTATGCCTATGGCGGCATTGGGGGACCAAAAGCCATTGAGAGTATCCTGCTGCGCCACTACAACAATATTAAGAAATAATGTAAACGTAATTATATATCTTGAGTATGGTTTCATTTTTTTCTCACTTTAATTGGGGAAAAGTAATAACAGAACCATTATTTTAAAATTTTTTCAGAGACAATAAAACATATTCTTATTACTTTTCAAGTTATGGCAGGCATACTGAGAATTTTTTTTGGAAAAATAAGAATAGAACTAATAAAAAAGGAAGAGAATTTATTATTCTCCTCCTTTCAGGTAATTAGAGGATAGTATAGACTAAACCCAGCTGAAGACCTTCTTTCATTTGTGTTTTCACAGATTGATCTTTTTGATAGATCAGGAGGTAGCTAAGACTCACATTCAGAAAGTCATTTACTTTTGCCACAATTGCATTATCCCATCTAACATCCCAAACATCGAGGCTTTTAAACCTGGTAAATAGTCTAAGATTACTTTTTAAGAGCAGATTTTGAGCAAGGATATATTCTAAATCAGAGACTTCCTCAATACCGGTTTCTGCTTTAAATTTTTCAATTTTTGTCGTGTTGGGATCATCTGAAAACTGAGTATTATTTCTTGTAAAGGTTTCCTGTACTGCCAGGCCTAAACGAGTACTAAAAGTTTTTTCTTTTTGATAGGTAAAACCGATACTTTGGGAAAGATATCCGGGATCGAAGAAAGCGGCAATTTCCGTAGGGGGATTGGTATCGTAAGAATATCCAACACCAATTGGAGTTCTTACAGTATTGCTGAAATAGGGCTCAACAACCCAACTAATATTTTTAGAAAGTACGGATTCAAGATACAATTCATTATCATTAGTTCTGAAGTCGCTACCTCCCAATTTAGTTCTTCCATAGGCAAATTTAAGATTATTTTTAAATGTGTATTCAGTGGACTTATAAATTAGGCCCCCATTACCTACCAAAGTCCAAGTTAGAGAATTTTCACCCCCTTGTGTCCAATTGCTAAGAGCCAATTGACTTATATTTAATCCAGCAGCTGCTGTGGGCAACCAGGTATTTAGCTTAATAGAATCTTGCTGCGAGTAAGAATAAAAAGCAAATAAAAAAGTGAGAGTAAGTGTTAATGTTAATTTTTTTTTCATTAGTCAATTCCTTATTTTATTAGGGTTTATAAAAATTAAAACAGGGCAATATATACAAATAAATAATGAAATTTATTATGGATAATATTAAAATTTTTGAAAACGGGAACAGCAAGTTACGGTCTATTTTATTTGTTCATGGATTTCCATTTGATCACAATATGTGGAAAGAGCAAATAAAAGAATTTATTTCGGATTATTACTGTATCACTTATGATATAAGAGGTCTAGGAGAATCTTCTTCCGGAGACGGACAATATAGTATTGAGACATTTATAGAAGATATTTCATTTATCATTAAAGAACTTGATTTAAAAAAGCCAATTCTTTGCGGCTTATCGATGGGCGGATATATAGCGTTCAGAGCAATTGAAAAAATGGAAGATAAATTTGGCGGGATAATTTTGTGTGATACAAAACCGGAAGCAGATAATAATGAAGCAAAATTAAAACGAGCAGAGGGCATTAGGAAAATAAATGAAGAAGGATTGAAGAGCTTTATTCCCGATTTTATAAAAAATTGTTTTTCAGAAGAATTTCAGATAAGACATTCCATTGAATATAATAAAATTGTAGAAAATTCCTTAAAGTTTGATCCTTTGGGTGTAAAGGGATGCCTTCTAGCAATGGCAGGAAGGACAGACACTTCTTCGTATTTACCTCAAATAAAAATACCTACATTGATATTATGCGGTGAGAAGGATAATCTAACACCGCCTGCTACTATGAAAGGGATTTCAGATAAAATTTCCAATTCGGAATTTTATATTGTTCCTGCATCGGGGCATATGTCACCCATCGAGAATCCTAATTTTGTAAACGAAAAGATATTACTTTATTTAAAGAGAGTATAACAAATTTATTTTGTTAAACAGATTACAATTACCCACGTCTCTCACAGAATTAATATCTGTTTGCTTTGGTGGTTCCATGGAATTTCTTTTTGTTTGGTGTAGCAATTTCGATATTAGCTATATGGAACATTGCACAGCACCCAAGAGTGGTTAAAACCCGGGCGCATGCGCGCGTTCATTAATTAAAAATCTGAAATAAGAAATTTGCCTCCTTCTTTAAGGGGGTATTTTATTGTTGCAATTTTAAAGATTTTTTCTTTTCAATATGTCAAATCTTCGCAATTATAACCTAAATTTTTGACTCTATTTATAATATCTTCCATACTTAGTTCGTTTCCAACAACCCTTAGCACTTTATCTTTATCTCCAAGGTCGACTGTACACTCATTGATTTTGAAAGTATTATTTAACGAATGTCTAACTCTTTTAAAGTCAAATTTAGAATTTATATTTGTTTTAAGAATTAACATTTCCATTATAAACTCCTTCCTAATTAAAACATTTCATGCTTTGATTTTTAACAATAAAAGAAGTTTCGATTTTGCAATTAAAAATTCATAAATCGCCGGTATCGCTAACTTTTTCAGAAAAAGGATTTTTGTTTTCTTCAAATCTTTTTTTCCAATATTCTCTATCCCTGCAGTGGGCCCTGTGATCATGCCTGCCTATCCCGAGGAATAAAATTTTGGAAAGGATTAAAATTCCGAGAGCCTGCAGATAATTAATTTCGGGAAGATTAAAAATTGACGGCATCAGCCAATTCCATAGAAGCAAAATAATTAGAGAAATAAAAGCGATGACAGCTATTATGAAGAAAAATCTTTGGAAGAAGAATCTTTTACTAAAATGTCGTTTCATTGTTGTACCTATTTATTTAAATATTTATTTAATTTATTTCGTAAATGAGTAACTGCATAATGTTTTCGAGAAAGAAGAGTATTTACTTTTAAGCCCGTTATTTCAGAAATCTCTTTGAAAGAAAGCCCATCTATTTCATTCATAATAAAAATGTTTTTTTGTTCTTCGGGAAGTTCATCCAGTATTTTTTTGAATTCATCATTGAATTCATCCTGTACGAATAAATCTTCAGGTGAAAAATCAAATGAAGGGAGTAAATCAGCAAAAGATAAATATTCATCCTCTTCATTAAAGGTTTTTTCAATCTTTGAGAAATATTCAGGTTTTTTCTTTCTTGTATTATCAATTATTTTATTCCGGGCAGATTTAAATAGCCATCCGGAGATTCTGTCTAGCATAATGATATCTTCAAACCCTACGATAAACTGGTAAAAGACATCATGAAGAATATCCTCTGCATCTTCTTTAGAAGGGACATATTTTTTAATGAAATTAAATAACCTGCCTCTTTCTTTAATAAGAGTCTGCTCAACGATTTTGGCTTGCGATGTCATTAAACCTTAATTTGTTCTAATAATAAAGACGAAATAATAAGAGAAATATTTTAAATATTTTTTAGATTGTTAAAGATTATTTAATTTACTAGAAGAAAACTTTGTAAAAAATATAATTATGATAGTCTGTAGAATAATTTGACGAAAGAAATACTTCATTAGAAGACAAAAATTATAACTTACATTTTTATTAATTATCATTGACCACCTCATTTATTAATGATGGCAGAAGAACTGAGTGAGAGATTCTTCCCCGCAAAGCGGGACAGGCACTCCACTTCGTTCCGTTCAGAATGACACGTAAAGGAGTACAGCAAAATTTATATGGTCACTAATTTAATTATTAAGGGCAACAGCTATTTGAAGGTGACAATTTGAAAATTCAATTTTTCGGGGCAGCACAAACGGTTACAGGCTCTATGCATCTTTTGGAAGTTAACGGCAAGAAGATCCTGTTAGATTGCGGGCTTTATCAAGGAAAACGGAAGGAGGCATTTGAAATAAATAAAAGCTTCCCTTTCGAACCTAAAGATATTAATGTAATGCTTTTATCTCATGCCCACATAGATCATGCGGGAAACATTCCAAACATAGTTAAAAACGGTTTTACAGGACATATTTATACTACTACTGCCACGGTTGATCTTTGCCAGATAATGCTTAGAGATTCCGCCTTTTTACAGGAGAGGGATGTAAAGTTCGTGAATAAAAAAAGGTTAAAGCATAATAAAGCACTCTTTGAACCATTATACACAGTAGAAGATGCTGAGAAAGCAATGAAAAATTTTATTGGTTTGCAATATGATAAAACGATAGAGGCAGTACCGGGAGTAACAGCTACATTTAGAGATGCAGGGCATATTCTTGGTTCGGCGGGTATTGTTTTAGAAATACAAGAGAGGAGCAAAATGGTAAGGCTGGGATTTAGCGGAGATATCGGCAGAGCGGATATGCCAGTTATAAGAGACCCGAATATTCTACAAGAACTTGATATATTAATAATGGAAAGCACATACGGGAATAGATTACATCCTATTACAAATGAAGTTGAGGAAGAACTTGCCATAATTATAAACGAAACTATTCAAAGAGGCGGGAAAATAATTGTTCCTGCTTTTGCTGTTGGAAGAACACAATTACTAGTTTATGTTCTTCACAAATTATTTAATCAAAATAGAATCCCTTTATTTCCTATTTATGTTGACAGCCCATTAGCTGTAAATACAACAGAAGTATTTCGGATGCATCCTGAATGCTTTGATAGAGAAACATATAGGGTATTTATAGACAATCATGAAGATCCGTTTGGATTTAACAGGCTAACTTACATAAGGAATGTAGAGAAATCAAAAGAGTTAAACGATATAAAAAATCCATGTATGATAATTTCGGCATCAGGTATGGCAGAGGGGGGAAGGATCCTACATCATCTTGCAAATAATATTGAGAACCCGAATAATTTAATTTTATTTGCCGGATATGCAGCACAGCAAACACTCGCAAGAAAAATAATGGATGGCGCTGACGCGGTAAATATTTTAGGAAACTCGTTTAAAGTTAAAAGCAAAATAAAAAAGATGGATTATTTCAGTGCACATGCGGATCAAAAAGGATTACTCGATTATTTGAAATTTTCTCCACCAAATAAGCTAAAAAACATCTTTCTTGTCCATGGTGAAGAAGAGCAGGCACTTCCTTTAAAAGAGAAGATTATCAGCAAAGGATATCATTCAGTCTATTTCCCCCAAAAAGGAGATATTTTTGAACTTTAACCTTTTAGTTAGGGAGATAAGATTCCCAAACAAGAGGTTATATATACAATACCTTTTTCATAGACATGATTATTATTCAATGGCTATGGGAGCATCCTCTTCATCTTCAGAGATAACTTTAGCAATATCGGCAATATTATCTCCCTCATTGAGTCTTATTACTCTTACTCCCTGAGTATTCCTGCCCATTACTCTCAGGTCTCTAATGCTCTGTCTTATAACCATACCATGGGTAGAAATAATAACAAGTTCATCATTATCCTGAACTTCCATTAGTGAAATCATTTTGCCGACTTTCTCACTTGTTTTAACAGTTATGACACCTTTCCCACCGCGTCTTGTAATTCTATAATCGTTAATATCAGAACGTTTGCCAAAACCTTTTTCAGTGACAACCAGGACTGTCCCCTGTCGTTTAATCACCAGTAGACCAACAACGATATCATTTTTGCCCAGCTTAACGCCTCTAACACCTGTTGCTACTCTTCCCATATCCCTAACATCTTTTTCATTAAACCTAATAGCAAAGCCATTTCTAGTTCCAAGCACAATATCATTTGTTCCATCCGTCATTTTTACTTCAATTAATTTATCATCCTTATTTAGATTTATGGCATTTATGCCGCCTTTTCTTACATTACCATAAGCAGAGAGGACGGTTTTTTTAATAGTACCCTGCTGTGTAGCCATAATCAAATAGTGAGTATCATTAAATTCTTTTACAGTAACAAAAGCAGTTATATTTTCATCTTTTTCTTTCTCCAGTAAATTAACAATCGATCTTCCTCTTGTAGCTCTACCGCCTTCGGGAATTTCATGAACTTTAAGCCAATAACATTTTCCTTTGTCGGTAAAAAACAAAATATATTGATGTGTAGAGGCGATGAACATATGTTCAATAAAATCATCTTCTTTTGTACCTGCACCGGTAACCCCTTTCCCGCCCCTACCTTGCCTTCTATAACCGCTGACAGGGAATCTTTTTATAAAGCCGGAGTGTGAGATAGTAACCACAACATCCTCTTCGGCAATAATATCCTCCAGGGAGAATTCTTCATAATCATGAATAACTTCGGTTCTTCTTTCGTCGCCATATCTTTCTTTAATCAAAAGAAGTTCATCTTTAATAATGAGATACCTTTTTTCTTCGCTTTCCAAAATACTTTTCAATTTTTCAATTAATTTAATAACGTCTTTGTATTCATCTTCAATTTTTTTACGTTCAAGACCGGTTAATCTCTGCAAACGCATATCAAGTATAGCTTTAGACTGAATCTCAGATAATTTGAACTTTCTCATCAAATTATTTTTTGCAGTTTCCGTATCCCTAGATTTTTTAATTGTATCAATTACTTCATCAATATTATCAAGAGCAATAATATAGCCTTCCAGAATATGGGCTCTTCGTTCTGCAGCATCGAGTTCATATTTAGTTCTTTTTATTAGAACATCCATTCTATGAGCAATAAAATGCTGCATTGTTTCCTTAAGCGTAAGCACTTTTGGAATTCCATTAACCAATGCAAGCATAATAACACCAAATGTCGTCTGCATTTGCGTATGTTTAAACAACTGATTCAGGACAACGGGAGGCTGAGCATCACGTTTTAATTCGATGACTACACGCATTCCATCCCTATCTGATTCATCTCTAATGTTAGAAATGTCATTTATTTTACTAGCTCTGACTAGTTCGGCAATTTTTTCAATGAGATTAGCTTTATTAACCTGATATGGAAGTTCGGTAATAATAATATTTTCACGGCCATTTTTAAGAGTTTCGATATTTGCTTTAGCTCTGACTATAATTTTGCCACGTCCTGTTAAATACGCTTCTTTAACACCGGAATATCCATAGATAATACCTCCTGTGGGAAAGTCAGGAGCCGTTACAAGTTTCATTAGTTTTTCAGGAGTAATATCAGGACTTTTTATTAGCGCAATGAGTCCATCGATAACTTCACTAATATTGTGGGGAGGAATATTAGTTGCCATTCCAACAGCAATCCCACTAGAGCCATTTATTAAAAGGTTAGGTAAATAAGAAGGAAGGACAACCGGTTCCTGCAAAGAGTCGTCGAAGTTAGGAGCAAAATCAACCGTATTTTTATCGAGGTCACGGAGCATTTCTTCGCAAATTCTAGCGAGTCTAGCTTCAGTATACCGCATAGCAGCTGGAGAATCGCCATCAACGGAACCAAAGTTACCCTGACCATCTACTAGAGGATAGCGCAAAGAAAAATCCTGCACCATTCTAACCATAGAATCATAAACAGCAGTATCACCATGTGGATGAAATTTTCCGAGGACTTCCCCAACGATTCTTGCAGATTTTTTGTATGGTTTATTATAGGACATTCCCAGTTCATGCATTCCATATAGAACTCTTCGATGAACAGGTTTTAATCCATCTCTTACATCAGGCAAAGCCCTAGCTACAATCACAGACATGGAATAATCGATATAAGAAGATTTCATTTCTTCTTCTAAAGAAACAGGTACTATTTTTTCAAAGATTGTTGCCATAATTCACTCTATTAAATCAAAAATAATAATTCTTTATTGTTTTAAAATATTTACAAACATACATTGTAACAACTATTTAGCTATACATCCAAGTTTCTAACATATTTTGCATTTTTTTCAATAAACTCTCTTCTTGGTTCAACATTGTCCCCCATAAGGGTTTCAAAGATTTTATCAGCAGTAGCAGCGCTTTCGATAGTAACCTGCAATACAGTTCTAGTTTCCGGATTCATAGTAGTTGACCACAATTGTTCCGGGTTCATTTCACCGAGTCCTTTGTATCTAGAAATATTTACGCCCTTGACGGAACCTTCTTCAATCATTTCTTCGGCTAATTCTTCGGAGTTAGAATTTTCTTTTCCATTTACTTTAAATCTTTTCAATATTTCATCACGTTCATTATCATCAAAAGCATAATGTTCTTCTTTCCCTTTTTTAATCTTATAAAGGGGGGGCTGGGCAATAAATACTTTTCCAGCAGTAATTAAATCTTTCATATGCCGATAGAAGAAGGTAAGGAGTAAAGTTCTAATATGGCTTCCATCTACATCAGCATCGGTCATTAGAATAACTTTTCCATATCTTGATTTATTTTGATCGAAATCGGAGCCTAAGCCTGCCCCGACAGCGGAAATAATTGCTTTAATTTCATTATTCTCTAAAATTTTAGTCAACTTAGCTTTTTCGACATTCAATATTTTACCTCGAAGCGGAAGAATAGCCTGGAATCTTCTATCCCGACCCTGTTTAGCAGAGCCTCCGGCAGAATCACCTTCCACAATATATATTTCACAATGTTCAGGATCAGTAATGGAACAATCAGCGAGTTTACCGGGAAGGTTCATAGTATCCAGAGCATTTTTTCTTCTTGCGAGGTCTCTTGCTTTTCTAGCAGCTTCTCTTACTTCGGCAGCGCGAAGGCATTTTTCAATTATTTTTTTACCGATAGAAGGGTTTTCCTCTAAAAATTCAGATAATTTTTCACCGACTAAAGTTTCAACAGCAGATTTAACTTCGCTATTGCCGAGTTTTGTTTTTGTTTGACCCTCAAACTGAGGTTCAGCAACTTTAATAGAGATTACGGCAGTAAGACCTTCCCTAAAGTCATCTCCGGTTAAGGTAATTTTCCCCTCTTTAACTAAATTATTTTTAGCGGCATAATTATTAAAGGTTCTAGTAAGTGCGGTTTTAAAGCCAACGAGGTGAGTTCCGCCTTCGGAAGTATTTATATCATTCACATAAGAAAAAATATTTTCACTATATGAACCGTTGTATTGAAAAGCGACTTCAATTGGAGTATTATCTTTTTCTCCTTCGATGTAGACTGTTTTATGCAGAGGTTCCCTTGATTCATCAAGATATTTTACAAATTCACTTAATCCACCTTTAAAATGAAAAGTTTCTTCTTCTCCGCCATTTCTGATATCTTTAATATTAATAGTGATATCTTTATTAAGATAAGCAAGTTCTCTCATTCTTTCAGCAAGAGTATCATATTTAAATGTGGTTACTCTAAAGATTTCTTTATCGGGAAAAAATGTAACAGTTGTTCCGGATTGATTCTTTTTGGCTTTTCCAATTTCAGCAACAGGTTTTAGGGGCTGGCCTTGCCTATACTCCTGAAAATAAACTTTCCCATCTCTAATTACTTCGACCTTCAGCCATTCAGAAAGAGCGTTAACAACAGAGACACCAACGCCATGCAGACCGCCAGAGACCTTATAAGTATTTTTATCAAATTTCCCACCTGCGTGAAGCATAGTCATTACAACTTCAAGAGCTGACCGTTTTTCAACAGGGTGAATATCTACCGGGATACCCCGCCCGTTATCAATAACGGTAATAGATTCATCTTTATTTATGATAACTTCAATAAAATCGGCATAACCAGCTAAAGCTTCGTCTATACCATTATCAACCACTTCATTAACCAGGTGATGCAGCCCTCTCGAGCTGACATCACCAATATACATTGCCGGTCTTTTACGTACTGCTTCAAGACCTTTTAATACATTTATATTTTTAGCACTATAATCACTTTTAGGTTTATCGTTTGGCATAAATTTCAATCCAACTTTTATTTTTAATTTTGTTTACATAAACTTTATTTTTTTAATACGTTCTTCTTTAATGAATTCATTTATTTTTTCAATAATAATTTGTTCCTTAAATTTTAACTCGCTTCTCCACACAGAATTTTCGACTTCCAAATAAAGAATATTATTTTTTATTTTTTTTGGTACAGCTATTTTTTTTAAGTCATTAAATATTTCATAAAAATTTATAATTATATCAAAGTCTTTTATTGCTTTTCTAAAATTGTTTAGGGATGGTTCTTTTTCAATTGCATCGCCCAAGCTAATAAAATCATTATTCATAAATTACCTCCCCCTGATTTAATCTTATCAATTTATCATTTTCGGTAATATTAAGAAAAGACATATCTGAAAAATCGGTAAGGGTAATAAATGCCTGACCAGTTTCCCTTAAGAATTCACTAGTTTTTAATGAACGCCGGGCATCAAGTTCACCGAAAACGTCATCTAATAAGAAGACCGGTGTTCTGCCAGTCTTATCTTTCAGATAAAAAAACTGAGCAAACTTTAATGCAATCTGAAAAGTTTTATGCTGTCCTTGTGAGCCGTAGGTTCTTAATTCCTTATTATTAATTTCAAAAAGAAATTCATCTCTATGCGGACCAACCAAATTGGCGGTTCTTCTAAGTTCTTCCTCTTTTTTAATATTCAGAACATTTATAAAAATTTCTTTTATAGACAGATCGAGAGACTTATCCTTTTCATTTTCCAAATACAAATAGTGCACTTTGGGTAATTCATCAGTCTTCATTATTTTCGAATAAGAAAGTTCAACATAAGAGTTAAACTCATCAGCAAATTTCATTCTGTGTTCGATTATTTCGGAACCGACCTCAGCCAATTTTAGTGTCCAAGCATCCAATTCATTATTCCAGTTTGCAGAAATTTTCTTATTTTCCTTTATCCGGGTTAAAAGAGAAGAGCGCTGCCGGAGCGTGCGATTATAATCTAACAATAATTTCAGATATGTTTCACTTGATTGAGAGATAACAGAATCAACAAATTTTCTTCGATCACCCGGTGG
This sequence comes from uncultured Ignavibacteriales bacterium, assembly GCA_963848195.1. Lineage (GTDB taxonomy): Bacteria > Bacteroidota > Ignavibacteria > Ignavibacteriales > Ignavibacteriaceae > CAVQBP01. The sequence goes on from CAWKCY010000016.1 coordinate 241,068, forward strand.
ACCTTGAGTAATAGAGTGATCAGCGGGAATTAGGATAACGACAGGAAATTTGCCAATAACATCTGCATAACGATAGATTTGCTTATCGTTTTGAAAATAATATTTACGGTTTTCTTCCAGGGAAAAATAAACTCTCACATTATTTTCTGTTAAATCTCTAAAAGAACCTTTGATTTCAAATTCTTTTTCGTTAAACCTAGTCACTTCACTATCAGTTTTTGAATTATAGCCTTTAGTTGTACATAAGAAATAAATTGATTCCAAAATAGATGTTTTTCCCTGGCCATTTCCTCCTACTATGTAATTGATTTTATCTGAAAAATTTATGCTGGTGTTTTTGTGACTTCTAAAGTTTTTTAGATAAATTGAGGAAAGAATCATCTTTAGTTATTTAACCGTACCGGCATTAACAGAAGCATCAATTCTTCATTTTCGTCATTTTCCAAAGGTTCTATAATACATGCTTTAGTTGGTGAATGTAACTTAAAAATTACTTCATTCTTGTTTATATGTAATAAAATATCGTTCATATAAGAGGTATTAAACCCGATATCCATAGGGTCTCCATTATATTCACAAAAGACTTTTTCTTTAGCATTTGAACCATGATCAATATCTTCAGCGGAAATTTCCAAGTCATTATTATTGATTGATAGCTTTACCTGCTTGGAAGTTGAAGTTGAAAAAAGCATCATTCTTTTAACAGTTGAAAGAATATCGTTGGTTTTTACTTTTAGTATATTTTCGTTTTCCAAAGGTATAACACTGTTATAGGAGGGATATTTTTCGCCGATTAATCTTGATATGAATTCGACATCACCAAAATGCACCAAAATGTTTGTTTTACTTAAATAAATATTAACATCATTATCGGACAATTGTTTTGAAAGTACAGAGACAGCTCTTTCCGGTATAATATACTGTTCTTCTTTTTCTGAAGTTAAGGTTTTATTAACATATTTTACCAACCTATGACCATCGGTTGCAACAAACCTAAGACCATCTTCGGAAAATTCAAGTAAGGTACCGGTCATTGCGGGTCTCATATCTTCCTTACTCATAGCAAAAGAAGTTTGATCAATAGCTTTTTTAATATCATTTCCATTCAACGTAATTTCTTTATCTTTGGGGACAGAAGGTATTTCCGGAAAATCTTCCGGAGATGAAAAGCCAATATTGTATAATCCATTATCAGTTGATAATTTCAATTTAGAATTAGATTCAGTTTCAAAATTGATTTGAGTATCACCTAAAGATCGAATTATATCATATAAAAGTTTTGCCGGTATTACCATCTGGATATTTTCATCTGCGGCAACATTGATAGAAGATCTTATAGCAATTTCAAGGTCGGTAGCGCTAACAGTAAGCAAACCATCATGAACATCAAACAGAAAGTTTTCTAAAATAGGCATAGGTGTACGGGTTGGAACAGCCGGTATTATTTTAGATAAAAGTTTTTCCAAAACTTTACTGTTTACTTTGAATTTCATTAATAAAATCTCCTTTTAAATGAAACAAAATAATAAAAATAAGCAACATTCTCAATGAAAAACAGAGTCTAAAATAGAAATATATTGATCAGAAAAGTCAAGTTGATAACAACATTATTATTATAATTTAAATATTAATTTAAAATTAATAATAGTAATAAGGGTGTGAATATGTGGATATTTCATAAATATGAATATAATGATTAAAAACAGAGACTTTTGTCCGTTGTTTAATGTTAATTAGTTTTAGTAAAAAAGCAATTTATAAACATACTGTTGATAGATATAAATTTATTAACAAGTTATTGCAGGGATATAAACAACTTCTACACACTGTTTTTTTTATAATATAATTTTTTATTCGGAGTATATTATGATGTGAAAAATTACGGAATCGGGGTTTTTTAATAAATGTGAGACTTACATCCGATGTAAGTCTCACTTATAAGATAAAATTATGAAGAACTTATTTCGATCTGGTTTTTTAGAGTTTCAATAATTTCTCTCAAAGCCACATCTTTTGTTCTGGAGCCTTCGATAGAAGAACATGCATGGATAACAGTGGAATGATCTCTACCTCCAAAGTGCAAACCAATAGTCTTTAAAGATGATTTAGTTAATTCTTTTGAGAGAAACATAGCTAATTGTCTTGCAAGGACAATCTCTTTTTTTCTAGTTTTATCCCTGATTTTATTTTCGTCAACCTTAAGATATGAGCAAACATGTTTAGTAATAGTTTCAATTGTAATATTAACTTTTCTATCAGTAGCAATCTCCTTTACGGTTTTTTTTGCGAGTTCAATATTAACTTCTTTTGAGTTAAGAGAGGAGTTTGCCAACAATTTTATTAAGCATCCCTCAAGTTCGCGAATATTAGAAGTTATATTATTAGCGATATATTCAAGGATATCGTTAGAAACTTCCATTCCAAAATCCTCAGATTTCTTCTTTAAAATCGCGATTCTAGTTTCGAGTTCCGGCGGCTGAATATCAGCCGGCAGCCCCCATTGAAATCTTGATATTAGCCGGTCATCCAAACCTTTTAAATCTTTTGGGGCTTTATCGCTAGATAAAACTATTTGTTTTCTTGATTGATGCAGGGTATTAAATATATGAAAGAAAAGATCCTGAGTTTTTTCTTTTCCAATAAGAAATTGGATATCATCAATAATTAAAACATCCATATTCCTATAAAAGCTTGAAAACTCATTTACTTTATTGGACTGAATAGCTTCGACGAACTCCACAGTAAAAATATCGGAGGAAAGATATATAACTCTTTTTGCGGGGAAGCTGTTAACTATTTTGTTTCCAATAGCCTGAATTAGATGAGTTTTACCAAGACCTACTCCACCGTAAACAAAAAAGGGGTTAAAGGAAGTGCCACCGGGATTATCGCTAATAGCACTTGCAGCAGCTCTTGCTAATTGATTACCTTCACCTTTAATAAAGTTTTCAAAAGTATATCTGGAATTTAAATAAGTTTCAAAGTCAGGTTTGTTTTTGACAATATGCCGTGAAGCCAAGTGAACCGGCTTTTGTGAACTTTCATTAGATTCCTTTTCTTCAGCAATAATATAAGCTAACTTAGCATTTTCACCCAATACTTCGTGAATAGTTTTGTTTATCAAGGTGTTGAAATGTTCATCAATCCATTCCCAAAAGAAATGGCTAGGGAGTTGTACAGTTAGAGTTGAGTCTTTAACTCCCATGGATTTTATAGGCTGAAACCATGTATTATAAGTCATTAAAGTAACATTTTGCTTGATGGTTTTTAGGCATTCTTTCCAGAGAGTTTCATGATCGGAGAGGAGTTTTTTTTCAAAAATTAAAGAATTAAGCATAAAAATTATCCACAATTAAAAAGATTTATTTTTTGAAATTAAGAAGCTTTTATTTCAAACAACAAGAAGACGAAGCATATTTATCCACAAGATATCCACATTAAATATTTGCCCGTAAGTGATTGAAACATAACAAGTTAGATTTTTCTGCTTTAAATGAACCCACATTGATATAAGTGTTGTCGCCCTAATTAAGTTCATAATAGACTGTGAAACGTTTTCACAAAATAAAATTATCCACAAGATATTAACATTATTTTTGGCTGTCTAACCTAGTGAAAAAATAGGAAGTAATATCGAGCAGTGCAAATTAATTTTTATAAAAATTAAATATTATTTTAATAGAGAAATTATTTTATGAAAAAGAAATTATCTTGTTTATAAAAATATCAATACTTATTTTTAAAGTCTTTTGAAAAAAGGAGTAATAAATGAAAAGAACATATCAGCCAAGCAACAGGAAAAGAAAGAATAAGCACGGATTCAGAGAGAGGATGAAGACTAAAAACGGAAGAAAAGTATTATCGAGAAGGAGAGCCAAGGGTCGGAAGAAATTAACAGTAAGTGATGAGAAATAAATTACTTGAATCAGTTTGGGCTTTCGTTTAGTGAAAGAATAAAAAGCAGGAAAGATTTTCAGAAAATATATACTTCCGGAAAAATTATATTTTCCACAAACAAAAAAATTAAGGCGCTTTATATAGTTGAGAAAGAGCCTGACAATCCAGGAGTAAAGATAGCGCCTGCGGTTTATAAGAAAGCAGGAACTGCAGTTTGGAGGAATCGATTAAAAAGACTAATAAGAGAATCTTACAGGTTAAACAAGGATATTTTAACTAGTTATGCGAAAGAGAAAGAATATTTGGTGAAAATTGTTTTTTCACCAAACTTACTGAACCAGAAGAAGAATAAAAACTTGAATCTGAAATATATTATGCCGGAAGTTATAGACATAATGTTCAAGATTAAAAGCACGATTTAAGATGTCTAGAATATTTGTAATAATAATAAAGGGATATCAAAGATTTATTTCGCCGTTATTACCTCCATCTTGCCGTTTTTATCCTACCTGTTCTGAATACGGAATTCAAGCTTTTACAAAGTATGGAATAATAAAAGGCGGTGCAAAGACTATCTGGCGAGTTTTAAGATGTAATCCTTTTAATAAAGGCGGATATGATCCGCTGCAATAATGGAATTTAAATGGATAAAAAAACAGTATTAGCTTTTATATTAATTGGTGGTTTATTGATAATATGGATGTATGTAAATGCTCCGGAACCACAAAAACAGATACCCCAAAAACAAATTGATTCAACACAAACGGCAGATACATCTGCTAAGACACTAACCCAGGGAAAAGAATCCATAACAAAAAAAATTGTTAAACTACCGAGAGAGGAGAACCCGCAGAAGGAAACAGGCGACAGTTTAGAGTATGGAAAATATTTTTCATTGCCGTCGAAACCGGAAAAAATAATTACAGTAGAAAACAATCTAGTTAAAATGGAATTCTCAACACACGGCGGGAATATCAAGAAGTATTATTTAAAGAAATTTCATAACTGGTATTCGGCTGAAGTTGAAGACGACACATCAAATTTTTATCAGACACACGTGCAGTTAATTAACTCATCGGAGGGAGGCTCGTATGATTTATCATTTGTTTCCTCAGATGGGAAAGCAATAAATACAGCAAACCTTGATTTTGATGTTAAATTAAGTGAGCAGAAATATAAGATAGGGGGGAATGATTCTCTTACAATAACATTCACGTTAAATTTAGGTGAGAATAAGTATATAAGAAAAACATATATTTTTTACGGAGACAAATATAGTTTAACCAGTGAGATTGAACTTAAGGGGATGAATAATATTATAAGCAACAACACATATGATCTTGTTTGGAATAACGGGATTAGGTTTGTTGAATATAACTCTGTTGATGAGGCAAGTTATTCAGATGCGAGTGTTTATTATGGAGGGGAACAAGTTACTGTTGATGCTTCACATCCGAATGAGAAAGAGGAAAAGACATTCAATGGAAGAATAGATTGGTTGGGGATAAGAAATAAATATTTTGCAGTAATTATTGCCCCTCAAAATCCATCAAATATAGGAGGTGCCTATATAGATGGAAACAGAAAAGAGATAGCGAACCAAGGAGTGGTAGAAAAATATGATGCGCAATTATTTATTCCTTTTAATAATACAGATTTTGAAAAAAATAGATTTACATTATATCTCGGTCCGGTAGATTATGGTATATTAAAGGAATATGGAAACAATTTATCTGCAATTGTAGATTTTGGAAGTTTTTTCGGATTGAAATTTTTAGTAAGGCCAATTGCCATATATATACTTCTTCCATTATTTAATTTTCTTCACCTGTTTATTCCGAACTACGGCGTAGTTATAGTAGTTTTCTCTTTGATAATAAAATTTGTACTATATCCATTGACTAAGACGAGCTATCAGTCAATGAAGAAGATGCAGCTTCTTCAACCAAAGATTGCAGAGTTAAAAGAAAAGCACAAAGATGATCCGCAGAAAGTAAATAAAGAGACGATGAAGCTTTACTCAACCTATGGAGTAAACCCAGCGGGCGGATGTCTTCCTCTTCTTCTTCAAATGCCAATATTCATTGCATTATGGGGCTTATTAAAAATTGCAATTGATTTAAGACAACAGCCATTTTTTTGGTGGATAAAAGATCTTTCGCAGCCTGATGTTATTTATAATTTACCATTTAAGCTTCCAATTTTCGGAATAGATCAACTTAGCGGGTTAGCGTTACTGATGGGTGTTACCACATTCGTTCAACAAAAAATGAGTGTTAAGGACCCAAAACAGCAGTCGTCTAGTTTATATAATGCCTGTATTTTTAACAATAATGTTTATGAGTTTCCCTTCCGGGTTAAATCTTTATTACTTTATGTTTAATGTTTTCTCAATTGCACAACAATATTATATTAATCATAAGCATGATGGAATGGTGCTGCAGCCGGTAAAGAACCCTAAGAAGTCGAAGGGCTTTATGCAGAAGCTGATGGAAACGGCAGAGCAGAATTCAAAAGTGCAGCAACAAAGGAGAAAGCGTTAAAAGAAGAGCCACTCTCAAATATATATATAGGAAATTGCCCATACATATCCTGAAAAAATGTTTATTTTTCGATTATAAATTTTATGAACCAGATCCTTGCCATTCGGGATAAAAGCAGTAAATCATAAATGATTTATATTAGAAAAATAGTTATAATATTATTTTTGCCATTAATTATATATTCTCAAACCATTCGGACCATTAAGGTGCCGACAAGAACGGTAAAACTTCCATTTGATTTAACATATCAAGTTCCGGCTTTTTGTCCCAAAGTAGCGATTGCATTAAGCGGCGGCGGAGCAAAAGGATTAGCTCAAATAGGAGTTTTAGAAGCATTAAAGGATAACGAAATACCAATTGAAATTATAGTTGGTACCAGCATGGGAAGTGTAATAGGCGGATTATATTCTGCGGGATATTCCCTTGCTCAAATCGATTCCATATCAGAGAATACAAACTGGGAAGATATTCTTGCTTCTGCAAGAGAAACCGATAGAAAGGAGCTGTTTGTTGATCAAAAAATAACAGAGGATAAAGCCATTTTTTCCTTAAGATTAAAGGGGCTTACGCCAATAATTCCAACCTCGATAAATAACGGGCAAAGGTTAACAAGTTATTTAAACCTACTTGCTTTCCAGGCACCAATTCATGTAAAAAAAAATTTTGATGATTTAAGATATAAATTCAGAGCGGTCTGTACTGACCTAGTAACCGGAAATCCAGTAATAATTAAAAGCGGTTCTTTAAGTCAGGCAATGAGAGCCAGTTCAAGCGTTTCGTTTTTTCTGTCTCCGGTGAAAATGGATTCATTGATATTGGTAGACGGAGGATTGGTCGCAAATGTTCCTGTAAATATAGCCTCCAAAAGTGGAGCAGATTTTATAATAGCAGTAAATACAACAAGCGGGCTACATTCAAAGTCTGAGCTTACCTTACCCTGGATAATTGCGGATCAAATTATAAGCATTCCTATGAAAATATTAAATGAAGAGCAATTAAATAATGCCAATGTTATAATAAATCCAAACCTTTCGGATAAAGATCCCATTGATTTTACAGAAATAGATACATTGGTTAAAAAAGGATATAGAAGCGGTCTTACCTATGTTCAAAGAATAAAAGAGGAAATAGATTCAATTTATAGTAAGAATTTAGAAAAGAGTGAAGAAAAGTATTTCATAAAGAATGTAACGCTTGAGAACAACTTTTCAATAACCAGCTACCCATCTTTGGTTAAATTAGGATACAGCGATTCAATTTCAAACTACGAGATAGTAAAAACGCTAGGAAATCTTTTAGAATCAGGTGATTATAAAAATGTTGAAGCGAAGGTAACGGAATATGGGAACAGATCCGAAATAAATTTTATTATAGAAAAGAATGCAATTATTGAAAAAATTAACTTAAAAGGAATTAGTCTAATAGATACAGAAAAAGCGGAATCAAGTTTTGAATCTTTAACCGGCAAACCATTCAACAGTAGAAAATTATATGCAAAAATCATAAAGATTCTGGAAATATATAGAGGGTTAGGCTATTCGCTGGCAGATTTTGAAAAATATGAATTCCATCCCAATACAGGTGTTTTAAATATAACTTTTGATGAAGGGATGATATCAAAAATTGTAATTGAAGGAAATAAATATACAAAACCAAGTATTATTTTAAGAGAATTTCCTTTAAGGAATGGAAGTTATTTTTCTTATGATGAGGTAAAGGAAGGCTTAATTGATCTTAGGAGCACTAATTTATTTGATGATATAATTCTGACAGTGAAAAGAGAGAATAATGAGAATATTCTGACGATCAATGTCTTAGAAAAAATATCAAGTCTTGTTAGATTTGGTTTTAGAGTAGATAATGAAGATAAATTTCAAATGAGCATGGATATCAGGGATGAAAACCTATTTGGAACGGGCACCGAGTTAGGGTTATTGCTTTTCGGTGGTTCAAGGAACAGAGCTTATGTACTAGAACATAAGTCAAACAGAATTTTTAATACATATTTTACATATAAGATCAATGCTTTTTACCAATTTGATGATGCATATACGTATAGAAATGACTCCACGGTTTCAGAAAGAGAATTTTCAAGGTCAATCAATGGAGAATACAGGCAAATATATTATGGTACTTCTTTATCGTTGGGAGCGCAGGTTGAAAAATTCGGAAATTTAATATTCCAGGGAATATATAAATTCGATCAGATTAAGATTAAACAAGGCATAACGGGATTTAACGCATATAAGTTGAAAATTGTAAGCTTAAAAGCGAGTTCAACAATAGATACTCAGGATAAATATCCATTTCCAGACAAAGGATTGTATTTTTCCGGATTCTATGAAACGGCACAAACGGTATTAGGGGGGGATGTTGGATATTTTAATGTGGGATTCAATTACAGGGGTTATGTTACTTTTGGAAGAGTGCATACATTTTCACCCAGAATTAGAATAGGTTTTGCGGATAAGACACTTCCAATAAGTGAGCAATATTCTCTTGGTGGACAGGAGATGTTTTATGGGTTAAGAAAAGATGAATATAGAGGGAGGCAGATATTTTTGACTTCGCTGGAGTATAGATATAAACTTCCTTTTGAAATTTTCTTTGACACATATTTCAGTGCAAGATATGATCTGGGTTATGTATGGCCAGAGCAGGAACAGATAAGATTTAAGGATTTACACCATGGCATAGGAGCAGGTTTATCATTCGATACACCGATAGGTCCTGCTAAATTTTCAGTGGGGAAAAGTTTTTTATTTGAAAAGACTCAAGCAGGGAACCCCGTAGTTTGGGGAGAAACTATATTTTACTTTTCGATAGGATATTATTATTAATTTTTGAACACATTGTTTGATACCTCTTTTGCGAAACGGATTTTAAATTTGCGAAACGGAGTTTCGCATTACAAATTATTTACTGTCCGTTCATTTTATATTCTTCACCTTTTATTTTATAGTTTTTCCCTTTTTCAATATCGCCAACTTTCCCGTATAATTTTGCAATGATGAAACTTAACCTACTTTTTTCTTCAACGTATTGAAAGCCTTCTTCCATGAAGTTCACAATTCTATCAAAATCCGGGAGATTTAATTCTTTATTATAAAGTTCGGATGCAATCTCATAAGGTTTAATCGAAGATTTGCCGGCAGCAGCTTTCTTAATATAAACGAATGCAAGTTCCTTGTTTTTATATGTAGAGCCAGAATCAAGTACATTGGCTACAGCGAGGTAAATCTCAGAAGAAAAGTTAGGAAATTCTTTACTGATTTTTTCAGAAAACATTCCAAGCTCGTCACTTGAGAGGACCTTGTTCCACAAGAGAATTTTATATAGATCAACATCCTCAATTTTTTGATCAATTGCGAGTCTAAAGGTATCAAAAAGTTCATCAGGAGAATTTGATGTTGAGAAGGTTTTTTCGATATCTTTATTTATATCATTATTTTTTAAGGTTTCAGACATTTTGTTCTTATCAGGTTAATAAAAATCATAAAGAAGAATTATTTATTTACACCCATAAACTTCAGTAATTCTTATACAAATTCAATACATATCCTAAGATACCTAATAAATTTATTATTTGTTTCATATTAAAATTTTTCAAGGTATAACGATAAACTTATCTCACAATAAAAATTTTTTTGTAAAAAACCGAAGTTAAAAATAGTTAACCTAATGTTAACATTTCCTTAACAATAGATTAACATTGAGATAACATTTGCTCTCTATGTTTGTATGTCTATTAAATAAAAAAGGTGCTTAAACTATGAAAAAACAAAACTTACTTTTTATCCTTTCACTCATTTTGCTATTTGGAGTGGTTAAAATTAACGCTCAAGCTAAATTCAGCGGACTCATGTTCGGCGATTATTTTTATAATGCGGCTGCGCATGATTCGACTCAAAAAAACTTCAACGGGTTTCAGTTTAGGAGAATTTATATAACAGGTGATTATACCATTTCAGATAATTTTTCTACCCGTTTCCGAATGGAAGCAGATCAGGGAGAAATTACAAATAATGGTAAAATTACTACAATGGTAAAAGATGCATGGTTAAAATGGAAAGATATTTTCACAGGTTCAGATGTTATTTTCGGTATTTCACCGACACCTGCATTTGATGTTTCAGAAGGAGCTTGGGGGCATCGATACCTTGAAAAAACAATTATGGATTTAGACGGAATCGTGCCATCACGAGATCTTGGTATTGATTTAAAGGGGAAGTTATCTCAAAGCGGCAGTGCAAAATATTGGGTAAAAGTTGGTAATAATTCAGGTAATTCTCCAGAAGCAAATAAAGATAAAAGAGTTTATGGCTTGTTGGAATTTGATCCATCGCCAGAACTATTAATTACCGTTTATGGTGATTATGCTTCTTATCCGCAAGCAGCAAAAAAAGATGTTAATGCTTTTGTAGGTGCAGGCTTCATCAACTTTAGACAGAAAGGTAAATTTTCAATTGGTTTAGAGGCTTTCTTAAAATCACAGCAAAACAGTTACACACCACCGAATGGTTCTTTAGGTTCTAAGTCCGGATTTGGTTTATCGATTTGGGCATATGCTAATTTAAGCGATAAAGCTCAAATAGTTGGCCGTTTTGATACCTATGATCCAAATACCAATACTAATTCAAATAAAGACGGTAAGAATTTAATACTGGCCGGTCTTCAATTTAATCCAGTGGAGCATGTTAGTATAACTCCAAACGTAGAAGTTTTTACATACCAGGCAGATTCACCAAATCATGGGGATAGTAATGATATTGTACCAAGAATCACTTTCTATTGGGAATTCTAATGAATGAAAGTTTATTATTAAACCAAATTTCTATAATTTAAAAAGGATGATAATTATGAAATCAAAAATCTTATTAACTTCTGTTCTATTTTTAGCTGTCTTAGTTGGAGTCAGCAGTGCACAGATGAAATTAAACGGTGCAGGGGCAACATTTCCATATGTAATTTATTCTAAATGGTTTGATGTGTATCATCAGAAAACGGGAATAGAATTCAATTATCAGTCGATTGGGAGCGGCGGTGGTATAAAACAGGTTATTGAAGGTACAGTTGACTTTGGTGCTTCAGATGCTCCTATGAGTGAAGAACAAATGAAAGAGGTCAAAGGCAAACAGGGTACCGATATTTTACACATACCAACTGTTATGGGAGCAGTTGTAGTAACTTATAATCTTCCGAAAGTAGGGAAGGGATTAAAGTTAACTCCAGAAGTTCTTTCAGATATATATTTAGGTAACATAACAAAATGGAATGATTCGAAAATTACGGCTATTAATAGTAGTTTAGCTCTTCCTAATGAAGCAATTTTTGTAACGCACCGTTCAGATGGAAGCGGTACTACAAATATATTTACCGGATACCTTACCAAGGTAAGCGATAGCTGGAAAAGTAAAGTTGGTCAGGGAACATCTGTTAACTGGCCAGTTGGTTTGGGGGGTAAAGGAAATGAAGGGGTTGCGGGTTTAGTAAAACAAACAGAAGGTTCAATTGGTTATGTTGAGCTGGCTTATGCAGAAAAGAATAATCTTCCATATGCAGCATTAAAAAACAAGGCGGGGAATTTTGTTGAGCCAACATTTGATGCAGTATCAGCAGCGGCAGCAGGATTTATTAAAAATATGCCAGCAGATTTAAGAGTAGAAATAACTAATGCAGATGGGAAAAATTCATATCCAATATCCGGATTTACCTGGTTATTGATTTACCAGAACATGAAGGACAAAACAAAAGCGAAAGCTATTGTTAATTTCTTAAAATGGGCAGTGACCGATGGCGAAAAATATACCAAAGAACTTTATTATGCCCCATTACCCAAAGAAGTTGTAAAATTAGATGAAAAGAAGATCGCGACAATCTCAACCAAATAATGAGTCTAATAGGTAAAGTAAAAAAAAAATTAGCGGGCAGCAAGCTGATGCAATAAAAAATGTATCGCTTGCTGCTTCTTATTCTGGACCAAGGATAGCCGGAAAAAATATCGGAGACTTTATATTTGAAAATATAATCCGATTTTTTGCATTTGTGGTGTTTTCTTTAGTGATAGTGATGGCATATGAAATGTTCCGTCAATCAAACCTATCAATAAACAAGTTTGGCTGGGGATTTATAACCAACACAACATGGGACCCAGTACATGATAATTTTGGTGCTCTTCCCTTTATATTCGGTACTATATTTTCTTCCCTAATCTCTATTTTTATTGCGCTCCCATTAAGTGTAGGGATAGCAATTTTTCTTTCCGAATTTGCTCCCAGATGGCTGGAGCAACCAGTTTCTTTATTGGTAGAATTATTGGCAGCTATACCCAGTATAGTTTATGGTTTGTTTGGAATGTTTGTAGTGGCACCATGGTTAAGAAAAACTATTGAGCCGTTTCTAGGGGAACGGTTTGGATTTATATTTTTATTTAAGGGTCCCCCATATGGTTTAGGAATGTTAGCCGCAGCATTAATCTTAACGATAATGATCCTGCCAATAATTACTTCTATTTCAAGGGATATAATGAAATCAATTCCCGATACCCAAAGGGAAGCAGCATATGCTCTTGGTGCAACAAAATGGGAAGCTGTTAAGGTTGTGTTAACCGGAGCAAAATCAGGAATACTCGGGGCAACTCTTTTAGGTTTGGGAAGGGCAATGGGAGAAACTATGGCGGTTACGATGGTAATAGGAAACCGTCCGGAGATATCGTTTTCTCTTTTTGATCCGGGCTATACTATGGCCAGCGTGATTGCAAACGAATTTACTGAGGCAACGTCTGATCTATATATCAGTTCATTAATTGAGATAGCATTATTACTTTTTGTTATAACCATAATTTTAAATGCAATTGCAAGAGTAATAGTTTGGAGTGTAACGAAAAAATATTATAGAGACATGTAATGCAGGGTACTATATATTATAAATGGCGCAAAATAAAAAGTAGAATTATGATGACCTTGAGCATAACTTGCGCAATAGTAGCAATTATTCCACTGTTTATAATATTATATTATACTGTTTCACAAGGTGTAAGTTCGATTAATTGGGCGTTCTTCACACAAATGCCAAAACCTGCCGGAGAGGCAGGAGGGGGAATGGCAAATGCACTTGTTGGTACAGGAATTCTTATTGCAATAGGAAGTGTAATTGGATTGCCGGTTGGGATTTTATCAGGGATATATTTATCGGAAAACAGCAAATCATTGTTTGCAAAAACCGTGAGATTTTTGGCCGAAGTTTTAAATGGTACTCCATCAATTGTAATAGGGGTAGTTGCTTACGTATTGGTTGTACTTCCGATGAAAAGATTTTCGGCAATTGCCGGAGGGGTTGCGCTTGCGATCTTGATGATGCCGTTAGTAACGCGTACAACAGAAGAAATGATTAAATTGATTCCCCATTCTTTTCGGGAGGCAGCCCTTGGTTTGGGAATTCCGAGATGGAAAACAACCTTATTTGTAATTTTACCTGCGGCATTTAAAGGAATATTTACAGGTATACTTTTGTCTATAGCAAGAGCTGCGGGGGAAACGGCTCCTTTGCTATTTACTGCGCTTGGAAATAGATTCTGGTCGACACAACTTGATCAGCCAATTGCTTCACTTACAGTATTTATTTATGATTATTCAAAAGCACCATTTGATAACTGGATCCGGCAGGCCTGGGCTGCAGCTTTAGTACTAATCATGCTGGTCATGTTAATAAATATTACTTTTAGATTAGTTACGAGGAAACGGTTTGCATAAATTAGGTTCAAATAATGGTTAATACCGGAGTTATATTGAAAGATAATATAAGTAGTGAAAGTCATTCCCAACATAAAGAGCGGATTAAAGCAGAAGGCTTAAACGCATATTTTGGAAAAGTTCATGCTATAAAGAATATTTCATTATCAATTCCTTCCAATAAAATTTTAGCTATCATTGGCCCTTCCGGGTGTGGTAAATCTACTTTTTTAAGATGTTTAAATAGGATGCATGAAGAGGTAGGAGGTACAATAACGGGTAATGTATTGCTTGACGGTGAAAATGTTATGAGATATGATCCGGTATACTTAAGAAAGAAAGTTGGAATGATATTTCAAAAGCCAAATCCTTTTCCAACAATGTCAGTAGCAGATAATGTTACAGCGGGATTAAGATTAAATGGTTTTCATAATAAAAAAAAACTAAAGGAGATTACCGAGAAATATTTAAGACAGGCTGCATTGTGGGATGAAGTAAAAGATATGTTAAAACATCCGGGAACAAATTTATCAGGAGGGCAACAACAGCGTTTATGCATTGCGCGGACATTAGCTGTAGAGCCAGAGGTTATTTTGATGGATGAGCCAGCCAGTGCGCTCGATCCGATATCGACTAGTAAAATAGAAGAATTAATTTTTGAATTAAAAAAGAATTACACAATAGTAATAGTAACCCATAACATGCAGCAAGCTGCCAGAGTGAGTGATTACACTGCTTTTTTTCTTTTAGGTGAACTGGTAGAAACCGATAAAACCACAAAAATATTTACCAGTCCAAAACTAAAGCAAACAGAAGATTATGTGACAGGGAGATTCGGATAAAAATTGTGTTATATATACGATTAAAATTACGAATACGATCACGATTATTCCTTTAGTTCAGAAACTATCCGCAAAGTGGAAAAGTTATTTATTAATAGTTAATAGTTAATTGGGGTTCTATTGACAAATAGCGCTTAATAAGCATTGACTTTTAATTCTGGCTCATTACGATTACGATTAAGAAATAAGGAATTCAAACGGCTTTAATACGGAATCAATACGGTTTCAAAACGATTTCGAATCGGTTTCAAAACGGTTTCAGAGTAGATTTGACATGGGAGTATCATATAGATGGTTTTATAACCAAACTTTGTATGATAATATAAAAAATCAATTCAGGGGATTTGATTTTATTGATGAATTTTGAATAGTTTGCACTTTATTATAATATTAATTAATATTTTCAAAGATTTAGCAAATGGGAAAAGAAATTAAAAGACCATCATGGGATGAGTATTTTTTAAAACTCGCAATGTTAGCATCTGAAAGGGCGACGTGTCCAAGGATGCATTGCGGATGCGTTTTAGTTAAGGATAGATTTGTATTGGCAACGGGATATAACGGATCACTGCCGGGACAGCCGCATTGCGAAGATGCCGGGTGTCTTGTCGTAGATAATCATTGTGTAAGAACTAACCATGCAGAGATAAATGCACTAACACAAGCGGCAATACACGGTGCAATGGTAAAAGGCTCTACGGCATATATTACAAATATGTCGTGTACAACATGTGCAAAGGCATTAATAGCGGCTGGAATAAAAAGAGTGGTTGTATTTTCAGATTTTCATGATACACTTGCCACAAAATTTTATACTGACAGCGGGGTTGAAATATTAAAACTTCCGATGCCGGATATAATAATAAATTATAATATTGAGAAATATACTTCTGCAAGGAAAACGGAGAAATCGAGATAGTCTGATAAATCCTTTTTTAAATTATTAATGAGAATACAAATTGAATATTAGCGGAAGACCAAATATTGATTTAGAAAAATCTAAAACTTTGTCCAAAACCCTCATATCACAATTTATTGAAATGGCAGAACGTACGGGTGCAACTGTTGAAAAGATAAAACCATTGCCAGAAACAATAAATAGGATATTATTAAATATTACCGGCGGGTCAAAAAACATTGTAATGTCAGAACCATCTAATATTCCTCAATCGCTATTTAAATTATTTAAAAGAGAATGCAGATATTATAGAACAGCCTAATGCAGGTCAATTAGCTTCTGCAGATTTTGGAATCAGCGATGCAATAGCCGGAGTTTCAAGTACAGGCTCTGTCTGCATTTCAATTGATTCGAGTTTAAATAATTATATTAGTTTATTGCCAAAAGCGCACATAGTTGTGCTTGAATCGAACAGGATAGCTGCGCGTCCGAGAGATATTTTTGAACAGTATATTTTAAAACAGCCGATGGAAAAGAGAGGCTGGGTTTATATATCCGGGCCAAGTGCAACGGCAGATATGGGAGAATTAGTTAGAGGAGCTCACGGTCCGGCCAAATTATACATAATCTTATTGGAAAGTTAATGATTAACCCGAGAGAAATAGCAAATAAAAGTAACCTTGAGAACCTGGCGAAAGCCATAAAAATGTCTCTCGAAATTGAAAGCGAAGCGGTAAAAAGGAATACGCAAACTTTTAATCTAAATCATTATATAACAACGGGGAAAATGGAAGATTATGATGTACTAAAAGATAAAGCAAGAAAATTAAAAGAATATGCAATTGAGAATCTTCCACAATTATTAGATCAATTAGAAAATTCAGTAAAAGCAAACGGCGGTCATTTCTATATTGCTAGGGATGCTAAGGATGCATGCGAATATATATTAAAGATATGCCATCAACATAATGCCGAATTAGTGGTAAAAGGTAAGTCAATCACTTCAGAAGAGATCAAATTGAACCATGCATTAGAAGCGGGAGGAATTGAAGTCGCCGAAACCGATTTAGCTGAATTCATTCTTCAATATTCAGGTGAGCAGCCTTCACATATAGTTGGACCTGCCATACATCAGAGCCGGGAGAGGATTTCCAAATTATTTAAGGAGAAATTTAATCCGGATGTACCACTTGAAACAGGAGAGGAGTTAACAAAATTCGCCAAGGGAAAATTGCGGGAAAAGTTTTTAAATGCAGATATTGGAATAACCGGGGCAAATTTTATTGCTGCAGATACTGGATCTATTGTGCTTGTTGAAAGTGAGGGTAATATACGAATGACTTACAGCCTTCCCTCAGTCCACATTGCAGTTGCCGGTATAGAGAAAGTTCTTCCATCATTAAAAGATTTAAGCACTTTTATTGAACTATTAGCGCCAAGTAGTACCGGTCAACCATTAACATCTTATACAAATATTATAAAGCCGCCATTAGATTTACCTTTACTTTCATTTAATAATAAGAAAAAAGATAAACGTGAATTTTATCTGGTATTGATTGATAACGGCCGTATGAAAATGAGAGAAGATCCTGTCTTGAGAGAAACACTTTATTGTATTAGATGCGGCGCCTGTTTGAATGTATGTGCAAACTTTCAGTCTGTTGGCGGACATGCATTTGGGGGAGAGACTTATTCAGGAGGAATTGGAGGAGCGTGGGAGACTGGAACAGGAAAAGTTGAAAATGCCCGATTTAGTGAATTATGTACGGGTTGTTCCCGATGTGTACCTCAATGCCCGGTAAGAATTGATATACCCTGGTTAAATGAAGTTCTTCATCAAAGATTAAATGAAAAAGAAAAATCAAAGTATTCATTTATATTTAAGGGTCTTTTACCAAAGGACAGCAGCCATGAAAAAGGAAGCTTACAGAAGCTCTTTCTGGGAAACTTTTATCATTTTGCAAGATTAGGAAGCCGGTTTGCATCAATATCTAATTATGCTCAGAACAGCAGTGCCATCAAAATCCTAATGGAAAAATATTTAGGAATAAGCAGGAAAAGAAAGCTGCCTGAATTTGCAGATAAAACGTTACTAAACCAATTTCAAGGACATAGTTCAGAAGAAAAGTTAAATTCAAAAAGGAAACTTTTGTTATTTGCAGATATTTATACAAATTTTCTATATCCTTCCAGAGGTATTGCAACTTTGGAGATATTCAAGAGAACAGGAAATGATTTGGTGCTTAGCAAGGTGCTGCCGGATGGAAGGGCGGCATTGTCACAAGGATTGATTGAAACTTCAATAAGACGAGCAGAGATAGCAGCGGGATATTTAATTGAATGGATTGACAAAGGATATGATATAATAGTAATTGAACCGAGTGTTCTTGCTATGTTCCGCCGTGATTATAAGCATTTGTTAAAAAATGAAGAAGAATTTAATAAGCTTAGAGCTCATTGTTACGAGCCTTTAGAGTACCTTAATGACTTAGCAACTGAAGAAAAAACAGATCTGAATAAAATATTTGATACCGGGAAACTGCCTAGCGGTGCTCAAATATTTTATCATAGTCATTGTCAGCAAAAAACTATCGGAGCAGCAGTTAGTACTGCTGAGATATTTAATAAGCTGGGAATAAAGGTTATTGAGTCTCGAGTTGAATGCTGCGGCATGGCAGGAAGCTTCGGATATAAAAAAGATTTTTACGAGTTAAGTATGCGTGATGCCGAAGATTTGTTTAAGCAAATTCAATCAGCGGGAAGTAAAGAGGATATTATGGTGCTTGTCAGCGGAATTTCGTGCAGAGATCAGATTTCTGAAGGATTAGGGTGTGGGGTGATGCACCCGGTTGAATTGCTGGCGAGACTCGTAATCTAGTACTGAGTATTGAGTCGATAGATGGAAGTCAGAAGCCAGAGGTCAGAAGTCAAGCCAGAGGTCGGAAGTCAGAAGCCAGAGGTCAGAGGACAAGACAGAAAGTCAGAAGTCAGGTGGGGGTAATAATTCATTTCTTATTTTTTCCAAATGTTTTTATACTGAACCCCTTGAATGGGAAATTCCTCTCTGTTAGAGACTACGATTATGATTAAAATTACGAGTAAAAATATTGGTGCTTGATTGTTTGATATTAAAGTGATATCATTGTGATAGCAATAATATCTTAATAGGGAGAAAAATGGAAAAAATAGCGGAAAAAGCTGCTTCAAAGATTAACGGATTTTTAATTCTGTTAATATCTTTTGTTTTATTAGTGCTTGATATTTACATATTAGTATCTGGAATAAGAGCGAACGCACCACAAGTTTTATGGATATTTTTCCCTCTGATTTTGATAATAATATTTTTAATACCGGGATTTATGGTGATCCAGCCGAATGATTCCAGGGTACTGATATTATTCGGTAAATATAATGGAACTGTCCGAGACTCAGGTTATTGGTGGGTAAATCCGTTCACTGTAAAGAAGAAGGTATCATTGAGGATAAGGAATTTCAGTAGTGAAAAAATCAAAGTTAATGATTTAAATGGGAATCCAATTGAGATAGGAGCAGTAATAGTATGGAAAGTTGGTGATTCGGCAAAGGCTGTATTTGATGTAGAAAATTATGAACAATTTGTCGACATTCAGAGTGAGACTTCGATAAGATCTCTTGCATCGGAATATCCTTATGATGAAAATGAAAATGTTAAGGCATCGTTAAGGGGAAGTCCACAAGAAATAGCTGAGAGTTTACAGAAACAAGTACAATCAAGATTGGAAATTGCAGGAGTTGAAGTTATTGAAGCACGAATAAGTCATCTTGCATATGCGCAGGAAATTGCACAGGCGATGCTGCGAAGGCAGCAGGCTGAGGCAGTAGTAGCCGCAAGGTATAAGATAGTTGAAGGTGCGGTGGGGATGGTTGAAATTGCATTGAAATCATTAAGCGAGCAAAAAATAATAGAACTGGATGAAGAGAAAAAAGCTACAATGGTAAATAATCTCATGGTTGCATTAGTATCGGAATCTGAAGTTACACCGGTGATAAATACAGGTACGCTTTATCAATAGAGCACTTAAATAATTCTATATGAAAAATTTATCCGGTTACATGGGGCAAAAAATAGAATTAGTTCAACCTTCGGTTTGGAAGACATACTATGAATTGAAAAGCAATAGTGGAATTATTGGAAGGATAAGAAAAACTAAAACATTCGGCTTTGAACTGGAGATTGAGGTATTTAATAAAAAATGGATCTTTTACCGTCCTTCTTTTTGGAGATCGGAAGTTGCGATAAGGGAGTCCGTGAATACATTGCCTTATGCAAAGTATAAGGGTGGAAGTTTTAAAAAGTTTGGTATGGTTGAACTTCCCAAAGGAGAGCGAATAAAGATAATTTTTAAAACCTTTAAGAATGATTATGAAATACAGGATTCATCCGGCAGAGTGTTAATTAAACTAATAGATAAAGTAAAATATAAGACAGCAGTGGAAATATTTATAGAAAAAAAGTCTGAGGTAATTGATAAATATCCATGGATAATTATCCTTGCATGGTATATTTCGGCGCAAAGGAAGCATGCAGCTGCCGGATAAAAAGTTAAAAATATATGACAGAGAAGAAAAAATTTTTATTGAGAATCGATGGGGATATTTATTCTGCTTTAGAAAAGTGGGCAGCAGATGAATTAAGAAGTATTAATGCGCAAATTGAATATTTGTTAACGGAAGCATTAAAGAAAGCAGGGAGGAAGATTTCTGCTAAAGAAGAAGATACAAGTTCAAGTGTAAGTTCAAGTTCAAGTACCAGCCTTCGTTAAAGCTTCCAACTTAATTAAAAGTTTCGACCTTCCGCTAAAAACTCTGGTAGCCATGCAGAAATGCTGCTTGAATGGCATACGGATGCGTTTAAGATTAATAATGAATTGACTCTGGAAGAGTGAGAGCACAAGCATGAGCAAGAAAAAAGAAATATTATTGTTCCGTGGGGTAAAAGGATTATGATATTTAAGGAATAATATTTTATTTTACCTTTCATATAATGTTAAAACTGAAAATAAAATAATTCATTAGTAAACGGAGCAGAGAATATGAAAAATTTGAACCGTGATTCAGCAATATGTCAGGTATGTAAGAAAGAAAAAAAGATTTCTCAAATGCGTCCGGTTGTTTCAATTCGAGAGCCGATTTTACAACTTATAAACAAGGATGGATATGAACTTGATCCGCAAGGTTATGTGTGTTTAGATGATCTGAATAAATACAGAAAGCAGTATATTCAAAGTGTAATGGAGGAAGAAAAGGGAGTGCTTAATACGAACGATAAGGAAGTGCTGGATAGTATTGTTGAAAGGGATTTAATTACCAGGAATGTTGAGAAGGATATTGATCAAAAAATAACTTTTGGACAGAGACTTTCAGACAATATTGCAAAATTCGGAGGGAGCTGGAAGTTCATTATTTTTTTCATGTCCTTTTTAATTGTCTGGATGATTATAAATGTCATTTTCCTTACAACCAGAGCTTTTGATCCCTTTCCCTTTATCCTTTTAAATTTAATACTTTCATGTATAGCCGCTATCCAGGCGCCGGTAATAATGATGAGTCAAAACCGGCAGGAGGAAAAGGATCGTATGAGGTCTCTTCATGATTACCAGGTTAATTTAAAGGCAGAAGTTGAGATAAGACTGCTGCATGATAAGATAGATCATATGCTCGTTCAGCATGGACAAAGAATGCTTGAGATACAGCAGATACAGGTAGAGCTGATGGAGGAAATTTCCAGCAGGATGAAGAAGTGAGGGGAATTGGAGTTATGGAGTATTGGAGTAATGGAATGTTGGTGTTATGTCATTCTATTGTCATTCAGTGGTCATTCGATTGTCATTCATAGTCATTCGTAGTGGAGTTGTGGAATGATGGAGGATGGAATGATGGAGTATTGGAATGGTGGAATCTAATTAGATAGATATTATAATTGAGGGAAGAAGGGGTTAATTTGGGGAAATCTAATGTTTTCAATTTGTAAATGAGTTAAGAACTCTTGATATTATTTAATTGAATTTTTGAAGTTTAATATGAAAGGGCGGATTTGTGGAGTTTAGGATTCATCCGGAAACAAGGATCGGGCATATACATTTAACAGTTTCTGATCTTGATCGGTCATTAAAATTTTATAGAGATCTTTTGGGATTTGAAATAACGCAGGGATATGGAGATTCTGCGGTTTTTTTATCTGCCGGAGGATATCATCATCATATAGGATTAAATACATGGGCAGGGAAAGGAGCTACGCCCCCTCCGAATGGTCATACAGGACTTTATCATTTTGCAATACTTTATCCTTCCAGAAAAGAATTGGCAAGAATAGCAAAGAGATTATTTGAGGTCAATTATAAGATAGAGGGTGCATCGGATCATGGAGTTTCCGAATCAATTTATATTACAGATCCTGATGGAAACGGGGTTGAATTATATGCAGATAGAGAAGAAGAAAAATGGCCAATTGATACAGAAGGACATTTACAAATGGAAACAAAGCACCTTGATGTTATAAATTTACTATCGGAGCTAGATGATGAATGAAAACAAACATCTAAAATCCCGATATTAAAATTTCAAATTTCTTAACCAGAATTTTATAGAGGTTTCATGGGACTCAAAAACGGTTCTGTATTTTTTACAGATAAAGAAAGCCTGGAAAGTTATTCACTTACCAACCAATTTGCGGAACATATGGAATTTATGCTGGTAAAGGATAAATTTACAGCAACGGGGGAAGATGCATATTATGCTTTATCATTATCAATTAGAGATCGATTAGTAAGACGATGGCTCCGTACGCAGTTAAAATATACGCAGGAAGATGCCAAGAGGGTATATTATTTATCAATGGAATATTTGATGGGAAGGCTGCTTGGAAATGCACTTATTAATCTTGGATATTATGATGAATGCTATAATATCCTTAAAGAAAACGGATACAGCTTAGAAGCGATCAGAGATTATGAAAATGATATGGGATTAGGAAACGGTGGTTTAGGGAGGTTAGCAGCATGTTTTTTAGATTCAATGGCGACAATGGAGCTGCCCGCATTCGGATATGGTATAAGGTATAGGTTCGGAATATTTGAACAGGAAATTCAAAATGGTTATCAGGTTGAGAGAGCGGATAACTGGTTAATATTCGGGAATCCATGGGAAATTTTAAGAAGGAAATTAGCTTACAGAGTTAAATTTTATGGAAAAGTAGTCCAGAGTTCAAACGATAAATTAAAATTTGAGTGGGTAGAGACACAGGATGTAATGGCAATTGCATACGATGTTCCTGTACCAGGATACAATACCAATACGGTGAATAACTTAAGATTGTGGGAAGCCAGAGCAACGAGATCTTTCAATTTTGAAGACTTTAACAGCGGCAATTATTTAGCAGCAGTAGAAAGCAAGAACAATTCAGAAAATATTTCAAAGGTATTATATCCCAATGATACAATTGATAAGGGGAAATATTTAAGGTTAAGGCAGCAATATTTTTTTGTATCAGCGACGCTTCAGGATATTATTAGAAAATATAAAATTAATCATAAAACGTACGATAAATTTGCAGAAAAAACAGCGATACAATTGAATGATACGCACCCGGTAATAGCAATACCGGAGCTGATGCGAATTCTTATAGATGAAGAAAATTTAAACTGGGATGATGCGTGGGAGATAACGACTAAAACGTTTTCCTATACGAACCATACAGTAGTTCCGGAAGCGCTGGAAGAATGGTCAATAACAATTATGGAAAATCTTCTACCACGTCATTTAATGATAATATATGAAATTAACAGACGATTCATTGAATTTATAGTAAACAATTATACAACAGATGATTCAATAATAGCAGAGCTTTCCATTGTAAGGGAACACCCGGAGAAGAAAATAAGGATGTCAAATCTAGCTATTATCGGGAGTCATAATATAAACGGAGTTGCAGCATTACATACTGAGATATTAAAGAAAAATATATTTCATCATTTTTATAAGATATATCCTGAAAAATTTGTTAATGTAACAAATGGAATAACGCCAAGAAGGTGGTTAAAAACTGCTAACCCGTTATTGTCAGGTTTAATTTCCGATAAGATAGGCTTTAGCTGGATAACAAAGCTAACAGAATTGAAAAAGCTGGAAAGTTTTATTGATGATCCTGAATTCAGGGAAAACTGGCGAAGCAGCAAATGGCTGACGAAAAAATTACTGATAGGTTATATTCAGAATGAGCATAATATTAAAATAAACCCGGAATCAATGTTTGATGTTCAAATAAAGAGGTTTCATGAATACAAGAGGCAGTTATTAAATGTTTTTCATATAATTACATTATACAATAGGATAAAGGATAATCCCAATCATGATATGGTACCACGGACGGTAATCTTCAGCGGAAAGGCTGCACCTGCTTATTATATGGCAAAACTTGTAATTAAACTAATTAATTCAGTTGCAGAAGTAGTAAATAACGATCCGGATGTAGGAGATAAATTAAAGGTTGTTTTTCTGAAGAATTATTCAGTAACACTAGCAGAAAAGATAATTCCTGCTGCAGATCTTTCGGAGCAAATATCTACAGCGGGATTTGAAGCTTCGGGAACGGGTAATATGAAACTTGCATTAAACGGTGCAATAACAATCGGAACGATGGACGGAGCAAATGTTGAAATGCGGGAGGAAATAGGAGAGGAGAATATAATAATATTTGGGTTATTAGCAGATGAAGTAGTTAAGCTAAAAAATAGCGGATACAACCCGAAAGAATATTATAACAAAAATCCTGAAATTAAAAGAATTGTTGATATTATAGCAGGGAATTACTTTAACAGAAGTGAGCCGGGAATATTCCAGCCGATTATAGAGGGGTTACTGGATTATGATTATTATTGTCTTTTCCCCGATTATGATCCTTATATAAAAGCACAGAAAAAAGTGGACAATTTATATAAAAACCAGGATGAGTGGACAAAAAAATCTATACTTAATTGTGCAAGAATAGGTAAATTTTCATCTGACAGATCAATTAAGGAATATGCGGAGAAAATATGGAATGTTAAACCTATTAAGGTTGAACTGGATGGCTTAAATAAGAAAATTAAATAAAGGATGCGGAAACCAGATACAGGATACTAAATATTTGATACTGGATAAGTGCCGGTCACTTTAAAAGTAACCGGCACTTGTTTTTTTATTTCATCATAGAAAGATCATTTCGGGGATGACCATTTATGTGAGTAAAGTTTCTAAGAGTTTTTATCATTTTATCCCAGAGCATATCTCCGTCTTTACCTAATTTTTCATTAACCATATTGTTGGTCTGGTAGAAATCAAGAGCATCTTTTGCATCGGTAGTAACAACGATTAGATCATTATCAAAACCGAATTCAGGTATCCAGACACTATACCCCATATCGATATTATCTTTTTCATTTAATTCTTTGTATTGTCTAGCTAAATCAAAGAACTCTTTTCGTTTTTCGGGGATTACATAGAAATAGTCGAAGTGGATAAATTTAACTTCATCCGGTTTTATACGGGGATTTTTAGGCATATAAGAATATTTTCCGGAATGAGTGACTACAGCATCCTTAGAATATTCAACGGCGGCAGAATTTTCTACCATCGCATTTGACCATTTATCTTTCCCTACTTTTTCAGATGCGGAACCAAAGTTTTTATAAATCGTATCGATATCGGCATAGGATGAAATAGGAATCAGAAAATAAAAGAGGTTGTCATCCTGTTCAGATACATTTATCTCAACGTTTAGTCCTCCTTCTTTGAACATATTTATAATATCCTTATTAGTTTTTTCATACTGATCCAGCATGCTTATTTTTGCTTTTTCCTCATGAACCCAAAAGAGCTGATCTTTCGGCTGCTCCTGAGCATTTGCTGAAAGCGTGCTAAATAAAAAAGTTAACAAAAGACATAACGAATAGGCCGGATGGAACTTTTTCATAGATACCCTCCAAAGTGAATGTTGATGTGGAAAAATATTTATAATACGGGAACGTTCTGTGGAATTGAGGGTAAAGTTAAGGAAGAAAATTATTAATAACAATAAGGGTTGGTGGTGGTTGGTTGTAGGTTGTGGGTAGTGGGCACACAAATGTCAAATATTGTTTTGAATAGGATTCAGGGGGATGATTCTATATCAAGTGTAAAATGGTATAAAATAATTCCGGAATTGGTCCGGAATTATTTTATTTATTTGTACTCAATTTGAATGCAGCATATAAGGGACAAAACCCTAAAAGACTGGTCGATAAAAAAACTACAGCGAATATACCCAAAACTATAGCCAGCCAGCCGAATATTACATTTGTAAAAATTAATACAGCAAAAAGAACTACTAATAAAATTCTAATTACCTTATCTGCAGAGCCTATATTTTTTTTCATAATAATATACCTTTAATTTTTTATAGATGTTAGATTAGGAATGGTTAAAAAGGATTCATGGGTTAAGTAATTGTTGAATTGTTAGCCGGAATGAT
Organism: uncultured Ignavibacteriales bacterium; assembly: GCA_963848195.1. Taxonomy (GTDB): domain Bacteria; phylum Bacteroidota; class Ignavibacteria; order Ignavibacteriales; family Ignavibacteriaceae; genus CAVQBP01. The sequence goes on from CAWKCY010000016.1 coordinate 267,503, forward strand.
GGTTTTGGGATAAAACCCTCTCTAATCTTTTCCCAATCTTGCGAAACGGAGTTTCGCGTTACAGTATAATGAATGCGGATGTGGATGAACATTTAGGTTAAGAGTTATTTTACTAAAATCATTTTTCTTGCTTTTTTGAATGTTCCTTTGCTATAAGTTGCTTCAATAGAATAGAAATAAACGCCGCTGGATAAGTCAGATGCATTAAAATTGATTTCGTGAACGCCTGCATTTTGTCTGCCGGTAAATAAGTCTTTAACTTTTCTTCCCAGTGCATCATACAAAAGCAGTTTTACTGAGCTGACTTCTGTTAAGGAATATTTAATTATAGTGGAAGGGTTAAAGGGGTTCGGATAGTTTTGAAATAAATTAAAAGATAGCGGAAGACTTTCAGGTGATTCTATAGAAGTTAAAAGTTTAGAGTTAGTGGGGAAAAATATATTATCCAGCCAAATTCCATTGGTAGTATTTGATGAAACTTCAGTGCCGTGATAAATCCACATTAAGGTGTGTATACCTGCAGGAACAGGGTGGGTTACAAAGGTCCAGTCGTTATATTGAGAATAGAAACCATATGCAGTACTATCAATAAGGAACACCATGATGCCGGTAGATGTATTGGATTTAACTGCAAATGCTATAATACTATCAGAAGGTAAATCAATAGTCATTTCTAATGTTGATGACCCAAAGTTTCCCGGCTGCAGGGAAAAATTTCCTGTTTGAGCTGTTTTATTTGTTATAGTCCATGGAGCATCTCCATAAGTCTTCCAATTAAAAAGATCATTTAGATTATTATGTTCAAAAGTCTCAGTAAATTTATCAGCAACAACTGCATAAGATGTAGCTGCAGGCTTTAGATTTCTTATAGAACCAGTGGAATCATTGAGAGTAACATCAAGGTTTAGTGAGTAAAAGCCTCTTTGTAAAGGAGTTAAACTTGCATCTGCACCATTAGGCATGAACTGAGCTGCGTTAGGGTTTGGTGAATTTAGAATCCATGAAAAGTCTGTAGAGAAATGACCAACAGAAGGAGCGGAAAGGCTTGCAGAAAAATTAACCTTTTCATTGATTTTTGCATCTACTGATTTAGGTTCAATATCGGCGACAAAAAGCTGATCGGGAATATAGGAGGATGAAGCGGAGTCATTAAGATTGTACAACATTTTAGGAAAGTCAAACGTCTGGCTAATGTCTACGCCGGCATTAATTAATAATGAGTCAGCAGCCGAATCAAAAGGAGCAGCATTATCGGTAATTTTCCATATTGCTTCCTGGGCAAAAGAGTAATCAAATAAATTACAGTAATACCCAAGAGAATCTATATAGTGAAGGAGTTTAAGAAGAGGCGGAGCTGATTTTATCCCATTCCATGTATTAAGGGGAGGGGCCACAGCTAGTTTCATGGCAGGATCGGGAGGCAGTGCGAAGTGATCAATACAAGCAGCATATATACCATTTAAAGTTTCTGATTCACCTAATTTTAGAAATAAATCTCCAAGATGCGTTACCGTAAAATTCTGAAACAGATTATCGGTATTTATTAATATATCGCCGGGATTAATATTTATAATCAAACCTGCTTGAGCAGCGATTTTATCAATATCTGACTGCAATGGAGGCTTGTCTATATCTCCCATTAAATCATCTATATGATTATCAACAGCAATTCCAATCAGACTTGCTTTTTCAATAATTTTTTTATCATAATTTATATCGTCTTTAGGATGCCTAGAATGAAATAAGTTCAAGAAATCATCACTATTCAAAGTTGTACCATCCTTTGAATTTTTCCAGCTTCCATCAGGCTGCTTACTCCAATCGGTATATTGATCAGCAAGACCTAATAAATGTCCCACTTCATGACCAAATACACCGGGCCGATTATCGGAGGGGAACCATTTTCCTCCGGTGGTAATATCTGCATTTGGAGTTCCAACGCTATTGCAATAAGACCTTCCATCTCCGCAAGCGAGTTCAATATCATCAAAGCCTGGAGTACCGGGAGGTGCAGCAGCACCGGGATGGGAAACGACACTTATATCCATTTGAATTTTTTTCCCATTACTTGTCATAACCCCATTCCATTTGTTATAAATATCTTTGACAACCTTTAATTCATTTGCATCATTGTCACAAGCTCCATAAAATTCAAGGTGCAGCTTAATGTCAACAGTCTTACTTGACGGAGTAAAATCAGGAGAATAATCACCTGTAATAGAGACATCATCACCATAATAACCATCGCCTTTAGCCTGAAGAGAAGCGGTTCCATTCATAACGGCTTCAAAGAGGGACTCTTCGTAGCCTATTTCAACAGGAGGATGAGGAACCGGTATAGTTTCTTGTGCCGAATTAACAGAATTATTTTTCGTAAGTAAACCAGCGAGACTCGCTTTCGAAAGATTTTTTTTATCAATTGAAAAAGAAGACCCAAAAGTTGAATTACAAGGGTCTTGCGGAATAATGTTTAGCTTCTCAGGCGGAGTATAATCTAAATTATATTCCGCAGGAACATTTGCATTTATAGCAGTAATTATATTCTGAATTTCCTGTTGTTTAATGTTTTTAATAAGGATCTGTTTAGTTATTCCATTTGCCGTTATTGTGAATATAGCATGCGAACCATCCTGGACGGAATCATCCAGGTAGGAATTGTTTAACGAAAAGAAATTAGTATTTTGAACTGCCTGCCAGATTTGCTGTAAATTTGCGGTACTTATATTGAAAGTTGTATCGATTAAAATTTGCGGTGGTTCTCCGTTTATTTTAACATATTCGGCAGTTCCATCTGCAAGGAGTGTAATTGATTCGGAAACCGACCATGGAGCAGTACCGCCTGTTGTGGCCACAAGCTTGAAATCAGCAGGGGGATTTTGAGCATAGATGATTTCGGCTATAAACAAGATAAAAAATAAAAGTTTATAAAAAGTCATATCATTTTCCGCGTTATTATACTTATTTATTCGTTTTGAATTTATTTAATTCAGGCAACGCAGCCGGTTTAACATAATTAATAGTTTCATCTTTGGGCTGCCCAAATAATTCAGGCAATAAATATTTACCACGTTCATTAGCAGCTTTTTCCTGTTCTACGATCATTGGATTTACTTTTGCATATGCGTCATTACGTACTCCAGTCACCTGCCAGGAAACTTCCACATTAGGTTTATCGGTTTTTATTATGAAACGGTTATTCTGAATTTTAGAATCTATAATAGCTTGAGCAAACTGACCAATTACAGTTAATTGATAACAGTAGTCTTTATTTAGGGCTTGAAAATATGAAGGGAGGTCTACAATTGCGGAACCATTTGCATTGGTTGTTACCACACCATCATAGATATTTTTCATCTCAGGAGATTCAACAGAAGAATGCATTAAATATTTATTAGCAGGATCCAGAGGATGATCAATCTTTAACCTAACATTATTGTAGGTGAGAGTACCACCAACTATATCGACATTACCATAGAAACGTCCTGCATAATCACCATTAAGAGCCTCTCCTTCTATAGCAATTCCGCCAGCACCAGTAAAGCCCCACACACCGATATTATCTAACGATTTTCCGTTGGAAACCCCAAAAACACCTGCAGTGCCCGAGTTAGAGTAATAACCTAAGATCCCGTAATTACCGGAATTATTATTTTGACCTACTACACCATAATCATTAGAAGCCAGGGCACCGAACGTTCGATCTACTGCGGCACTTGAATTATATGCTTCAAGAGCATAGCTTACCGGATTGTAAGTTCGTGCACGAATACCTGATGCATTATTGCTTTGTCCAGATACGCCAACAGAATTGTCGCTACCACCATATATTCCATTGTTGTCGATGCTTGCACCCAAAACTCCTACACCTTTCGGGCTATGACCATAAACACCATAAGAATTATTACTTTCACCGTAAATGCCAACCCCTTCAGATTTACCATATATACCATAACCATAACCGGAGTTTGCTGCTGATATCAGATAATCATCTGATGAACCGCTAAGTTTGAAAGGTATCTGGACATTTATATTTGTTGCCGGTCCATTAGGATTAGTAATATTTAAAGTACTATCGGAATTATTAATACTTTGTATCCCAGTATTATTTCCTCCACTACTTGAGATAGTTATTTCATTACCATTTGTATTTATTGATGTACCGCCACTCCCTTTTAAAGATACATCATCTTTTATCCCGTTGATACTTTTAACTACTTTACCAACACCTACAGCAAAATCATTTGCATATTTAGCCGTATCTGAATTTATGGAAGATATACTGTAACCGACGGAAGTAAGAGCTATTCTTGGAGATAATTCAGTTTCATTTTCTATTTGAATACTAAGCCAGTAGGGTTTATCAAATGTTATATCGCTGCCGAAAGGAGATTGATCCCCTAGATTTGTGCTAAAAAGACCTTTCTTTACAAATAATTTTTTAGATTCGCTCCAAAGGGCACTTCCATTATTTATAGATTCATATAAACGAAAGGTAAAATTATATTCTCCATTTGGTTTAACATTTCCAATTGTATCGGTTAATATTCCTTGATAAGAGATCTGCTTCGGTATTTGAGAGAACGCTGCGGTTGAAATCATGATAATTAAGAGCAAAAATGAAACAAAAAAGTTTCTCATATATTCCTCTCTTCAATGGTTTTAAAACTTTTACTTTAATAAAATCATTTTCTTAAAACTTGTGAATTTATTATTATCAATACCCAAGGCATTAAGACTGTAAAAGTAAATTCCACTGCTGACTTTTGTATTAAACTCATTTTCCCCGTTCCATTGAATGATAATATTGCCAGCAGGTCGAATTTCATCGAGTAAAGTTTTAACTTTTCTACCGAGCAAATCATAAATAACAACTTTGATGTTACTTTGAACGGGGAGTGAAAACTTAATATTTGTTGAAGGATTAAAGGGGTTTGGATAATTCTGATATAATTCAAAGGAAGAAGGGTTGTTTAACATTTCATTATTTTTCCCAGTTATAATTAAGGCAAAGAGAGTATTTGAGAAAAAGCCGCTAGAAATAATGCTGCCTGTATTAGCACTATTACCTATCAACTGATCGCCCACAATTGATTTTAATTTAGAATTGGATGATACTGATTCGCCAAATCCAGGTGAGAAAGAAGACCATGGAACATGGATGTTTTGTGCCGATTGCGGTAAAGTAAAAAGAAGAAAAATAAGAATTATTTTAAGTATAGAACGGTTAAGGGCATAGATAATATTAGGCGGGCAAATTAAGCTAATATTACTCATATACAGGTTTCAGTTTTTTTGTTCATAAATTCTTGTATAAAAGAAAGAATACTAATTAGCAATACCGAAAAATGCAGATGGTTTCTATCCACCAGGCATCAATAGTAGTTTTGGTAGAATATTAAAAGGTAGGAATTCCTTACCATTCTTTTTCAAAACTACAGTGAATATTTAGAACATTTATAGGATAAAAAAACGAACACTGTAAAGTACTAAGTGAAACAAACCAAAGGAATGACTTAAAAAAAACAAAAAAATAGGAAGACAGATGCATAATACAAAATTTCACTAATTGTGTGGAATAAAGAGGCGATTAGTTGTGTTTATAATCACAATTGAATTGGCTGGAAAGAAGTAAATAAAGTAACAAAGAAATTAAAGTAAGGAACTTATCATGAAGATGATGTTTTTATTCCTTTTTACACTTTTCACAGTTCAAATATTGGCACAAATGCCGGATTTTAAAAGGCCTGTGCAGGATTCAATGAGCCAGGTTTCGGTCATGGTTGGGAAATGGGAAGGTAAAGGATGGCAGATGAATCAAAGCGGTGAAAAAAATAATTCAAATATAACAGAGAACATTCAGTGGGAGCTAGATAGTACACTTATTTTGATGGAAGGTATCGGCAAAAGAGATGACGGTACTATTGCTCATAAAGCTCTTGGTCTTTTATCATATAATCCATTTAATAACAAATATGAGTTTAATTCACATCTTGCAAGCGGATTGGAAGCCAATGCAAGTTTTGAAATAATAAAACCGAATGAAAAATTCAAGTGGTGGTTTAGCGATAACAGAGGAGGGACAATCCGTTATACTATTACAATTGAGAATAATAAATGGAAAGAAGAAGGAGAATATTCACAAGACGGGAATCAGTGGAATAAATTTTTTGAGATGAACCTGGAGAAAAAGTAATAAATGAACTTATCAACTATAGGATTCATATGAGATAATTTCTTAGAAATAGAGCTTTAGGAATGCAGGATTAGTAGATTTATTAGAATAATCTTCCCATTTTGTTTAAGTTTCTAAGTAAAAATGTTTTTAACTAGAAACTATAAATTAAAGAACGTTACATACTTTTGGATAATTGGAATTATTGCAGGGGCTGCAATCGGTTTTCTATTACAGGAAATTGATAAAATTGATAATTTCCGTCCAACCTTCAACGGGTTGTTAATCGGGTTTTTTGTCGGGGCAGCAATCGGATTTTGTGAGGAGTTTCTATTTCTCGGCAGGTTCAGAAGCAAAACATATCTGTTTCTTTTATTATTCCGGAGTTTAGTTTATTCATTTGTCTTTGCCTTTTTTTTACTGTTTGTAAATTCTACAACGAAATTCCTGACAAAGAATTTAACAATTTCCGGTGCCCTTAACTCTGCTCTTTTCGAGGAAAATTATTTTCGCGATTTAATTATCATCATTATAATTTCTTCTGTATTAATTGCACTTATACAGATAAGAAGGCTGCATAGGCCCGGTGACTTAATTAAATATGTAGCAGGGAAATATCACCGACCTGAAGAAGTTGACAGAATATTTCTTTTCATAGATTTGAAATCATCTACTTCAATTGCCGAAAAGCTTGGCAATCTGCGATATAGCGAATTTTTAATTGATTACTTTGCAGACATGACCGATGCAATATTAATGTCGAAAGCCGAAGTATACCAGTATATAGGGGATGAAATAGTTCTTACATGGTCATTTACAGAAGGGATTAAAGATGCAAGATGTATCCATTGCTTTTATGATATAAGAAATATAATTGAATTAAATAAAAATGGATATCTAAGGAAGTATGATGTCTACCCTGAGTTTAAAGCCGGGATGCATGCAGGTAATGTATCAGTTACCTGGATAGGGACTATAAAGAAAGAGATTGTTTATCACGGGGATGTATTAAATACAACAGCAAGATTACAGGAAAAGTGTAAAGATTATTGTCAAGATTTTTTAGTTAGTGAGTATATGCTGAAAAGCCTTAGATTGCCAGAATATCTTAAAACAGAATATGTAGGAGAATATCAATTAAAGGGTAAAATGGAGAAGGTAAAAATATTCGGGCTTAAAGGGATTGTTGGGGAATGAAGAGGAAATTACAGGATTACAAGATTGCAGAATTACCCCGTCTACACTTCGTTTCGACGGCAGGCTACCTAGCAATCTTTGCTTTTTTAATAATAATTATGACTGTAGTTAGAGTTAAAAGTCCAACTATGAAAATGAGCAGCAATATATATGCATCCTTCCCTTTTGGAATAAAGGAAGCACAGGTTGCTAAAACATTTTCTATTGTAGATTTCACTACACCATTGGAAGCATCTTCTATCGATAATTCGAAAGCTGCGGGTAATATTTGAAAGTCCCCTTTTCTTGTATAATTAGGATTCATATAGCGAACAATTTTGCCAGTTTTGTCTACAAATACTAAAACGCCTTTGTGAATAAATCCTCCGTAAGATCTTTGAAACTCAAACCCGGCAGCACGGGTTAATTTATAAATACTGGTACTATCGCCTGTTAAGAATATCCAGGATGAATCAGGAATTTTTTTATTTACCAGACTCAGCATAGCATGTTTTTTTTCAGCGGCCATTTTGGGAGTTTCGTTTTGGTCTATACTAATGCTGATAATATTATAATCTTTACCGGGAATATATTTTACTTTTCCAATAACGCTAGAGAGTTCTACCATTAGAGGAGTACAGATACCGGAGCATCTATAGTAGCAAAAATCAAGGACGGTAGGTTTAGTGATCAGATCTTTTAATAAGACATGTTTCCCATGAGAATTCACAAATTGCAGGTTTAGGGGAATATGTTCTCCAAGATGTCTGACAACTTTTGCGGAATTATAATCTGCATATGAAGAATTGATACATATAAATAAGGACAATAATGTAATGATAGAAAGGCTTTTTAAAGTTTTCATTATGTATATAAAAATAAACAAATGAGATAAATTGTAAAATGAAATGAGTCAAAATTATGAGCAGCGGGATGCTATATTTAATTGATTTATTTTTATCATTCCATCATAAATAAATTAGAATTTATTAAATCCTCTACAAGAATTTTGAGATTCGGAGGAAAAGCGGGTACAATAATTTGACCTCCACAAGGTCAAATATATATTTATCGCAGGAGAATCATTTTTCTAGTTTGTGTGTAATTCCCTGCCTGGAGTCTATAGAAGTAAATTCCGCTAGAAAGTTTCGATGCATTGAAATTGATTTCATAGCTTCCCGCCGGCTTTTCTTCATTAACAAGCTGTGCAATTTCTTTTCCAAGGACATCATATACTTTCAATATTACATGATTAAAAGATGGTATTTGATAATTAATCTTTGTTGAAGGATTAAAGGGATTAGGATAGTTTTGAGACAGTTTAAAGGAATAAGGGTTAGAATATAATTCATTAACATTTAAATTCAATTCCTGATCTAACTTCATAAGGAAAATATTACTCAATGTGTTAGAATCAGATAAGCTTCCTCCTAAATATAGACTGTTATCCTTTAAAATTATAGAATAAAGATAAAGCTGTTCATAATTTAGACTATCAATATGATATACCCATTTTAAATGTCCTGCATCTGAAAACTTGAGCACATAACTATTAAAGTTTTTGTTAACTGAATCAACGGAACTTCCGGTAATGTAAATATTATTAGAATTATCTAAAGCAAGTGCTACTGGAGTATCATTCAAACCATTCGAGCTAACATATTCTTTTATCCATAATTCAACTCCGGATGGGGAAAGTTTTTTTATTTGAATATTCCCCTTCAAATCAGAATTATTTCCCATCGCAATAATATTATTTAATTGATCAACTCCGATATCACACAGATATGTAATGTAATCAGTAGAATTCTTAACATTCTTTTCCCAAATAATTTCACCTGTTGTTGAATTAATCTTATAAATTCTTGAATCATATTGTGTAAAAGTCACTATATTATTTTCAGAATCGAGCAATAATTTTTTAATAGTACTCCCTTCAATATGTGTATACCATTTTAATTCCCCATCTTTAATGCAAGCGACATATGAATGATAAATGTTTTGTCCGTTTATTACTTGAAGCTGAAGGATACCTGCATAAATAAAATTATCATTATCCCTAATTAAATCCGAAATCCCGTAAGCGCTAGTATCATCACGGAAAGGGACAGACCATAATGAATCACCGGAAGAGTTAAATGCATTTATTGCAAGATATGTATAATGAGGACCTTCCCAATTATCATAGGCAAGAACAGGTAAATCATTTTTATCAAGGAGTAATTTCAGCCCACGTGCCTTAAAATTGAAATCCCTTGACCAGATTAATTTACCGGAGGAATCATATTTTTGGAAGATCATTTCTTTATAATAATTATTATTATCAATCGAAGCTGCCCCGGTTAAATAGATATCCGAATTATTGTCAATTGCTAAAGAATTAAATTCATCACGATTACCTGGTTGGGATGCATAAAGAATAGATAAAAGAGAATCACCATCATAAGAATATTTTATTAAAAACGCATCAGCATTGTTATCCTGCATATATGTACCGCCTGCAAAGTAAATTCCCGAATTATCAGTCTTAGTACTATGGGAAAAATCAAATGAGTTTATAGGGCCGTTATAAATTCTATACCAATCCAGTTTTGGATATGTTTGTGAGAATACGTTTTGAGTTATTAAAAGTAGTATTATAAAAATTATTCGTTTCATTTCTCCCCTTGTAAATTTATCTTAAGGATATTGTATATATTATTAATTCAAATTTAATATTATTGCAATTTAACTGCAATACATGCTTAATTTTTTAAATTGTTTAATTGCTTTATTGCTATAGGTGAAATTGTTTTAATAATTTATTTGGGATTTTTACAGGTGGATAGATACATAAAAATAATGCAATAAGGTTGGATTTTTCTTAGTGTTATTAAAGTCTAGTTAAAAGCGCAACTTTTGGGTAAGTAAGAGCTTAAGAGTGGCCTTACACCGGACTAAAAGTTAGGGTGTTAATGTTAGGATTTTATTTCGGTCAAAATATGCATCATTGATAAAGTGCACCGAATTAAAAGTCCGGACCTTTGGCTACAGTCGAGATTTCTTATTTGTTTCTGATGAATTCCACCGGCAAGTGATTTTTCAGTTGGCAGTCCAGTGATAGAATTTATGCTAAGACAGATTCTTTATGGAATTCGAGTTTGCCATGGTTTCCGAGTGTTACTGCAATGTGGTCGCCATCATTAAAATTACCGGTTAATAATTCCTGCGATAAAGGATTAATCAGGTATTTTTGAATGGTTCTTTTTAACGGTCTGGCACCAAATGTAACATCGTAGCCGAGTTTTGCGAGCCAATCTTTTGATTCATCATTTACGTCAAGAACAATATCTTTTTGCTTTAACATGCTTTGTACATTTCTAATCTGGATATCAACAATTTCACGCAGTTCGGATTTTGTTAAAGGTTTAAAGAGGACTACTTCGTCAATTCTATTTAAGAATTCGGGTCTTATAGTTTTCCTTAACATATTAATTAAAGTTCCTCTTAACTCACCAAGTGCATTATCCATTTCGTCTTCAGAAACATGCTCAAGTTTTTCCTGAATTAAATGAGAACCAAGGTTTGAGGTCATAATAATAATAGTATTTTTGAAATTGACAGTCCGGCCCTGATTATCGGTTAACCTTCCATCATCAAGAACCTGAAGAAGAATATTGAAAACATCCGGGTGTGCCTTTTCTATTTCATCCAGAAGTACAACAGAATAGGGTCTTCTTCTAACGGCTTCAGTTAATTGACCGCCTTCTTCATAACCTACATATCCAGGAGGTGCTCCGATTAATCTTGAAACGGAGAATTTTTCCATGTATTCGGACATATCGATTCGAATCATAGCATGCTCATCGTCAAAAAGAAATTCAGCTAAGGCTCTGGCTAGTTCAGTTTTTCCTACACCAGTAGTTCCAAGAAATATAAAAGAGCCAAGGGGGCGATTTATATCCTGCAAGCCGGTTCGAGATCTCCGTATTGCATTTGCTACGGCGGAGACAGCTTCTTCCTGTCCGACTACTCTATTATGGAGCTGGTCTTCAAGTTTTAGTAGTTTACTTCTTTCGGATTCAAGCATTTTATTTACCGGGATGCCGGTCCATTTGGAAACTACTTCAGCAATATCTTCGGCGTCGACTTCTTCTTTCAGCATTTTTTTATTTTTCTGAATTTCCGCAAACTCATTAGTTTCCTTCTTCAACTGTTTTTCAAGGGAAGCTATTTTGCCATATCGGAGTTCAGCAACTTTACCAAGATCACCTTCACGCTCGTATCTATCGGCAAGAGTTTTAGAATTATCCATTTCACTTTTCATATTTCTAATATGCTGGATTTTTTCCTTTTCAAGATTCCAATGCATACGAAGAGTATTCCTTTGTTCTTCGAGATCACTCAGCTCTTTTTTCAATTCTTCAAGTCTTTTTGCAGAAGCTTCATCTTTTTCTCTTTTAAGTGCTTCCCTTTCGATCTCAAGCTGCTTAATTTTTCTTTCGATAGAGTCAAGCTCCTCAGGCATTGAGTCAATTTCGATTCTTAATTTTGAGGCAGCTTCATCGACTAAATCGATAGCTTTATCGGGAAGGAACCTATCGGTAATATAACGATGTGAAAGTTGAGCAGCTGCAACAATTGCAGCGTCAGTAATTCTGACCCCATGGTGTACCTCATATCTTTCCCGTAAACCTCTTAAGATAGAGATAGTATCTTCGACATTAGGTTCAGATACAATCACAGGCTGGAATCTTCTTTCCAAAGCCGCATCTTTTTCAATATGTTTTTTATATTCATTTAAAGTTGTTGCGCCAATAGCATGGAGTTCTCCACGTGCTAAAGCTGGTTTTAATATATTTGCTGCATCCATTGAACCGGATACGGCACCTGCACCAACTAGAGTATGGAGCTCATCGATAAATAGAATAATTTCACCGTTTGATTCCTGTACTTCTTTAAGGACGGCTTTCATTCTTTCTTCAAACTGACCACGAAATTGGGTACCGGCAACGAGAGCGCCCATATCGAGGCCCACAATTCTTTTTGTTTTCAGGTTTTCAGGAACATCGCCTGAGACAATACGATGTGCAATACCTTCAGCGATAGCGGTTTTACCTACGCCGGGTTCACCTATAAGCACGGGGTTGTTTTTAGTTCTTCTTGAGAGGACCTGAAGAACGCGCCGGATCTCTTCATCTCTGCCGATTACAGGATCCAGTTTTCCGGCTTTAGCTAATTCGTTTAGATCTCTTCCATATTTCTCCAAAGCCTGATAAGTATCTTCGGGGTTCTGAGTAGTAACTCTCTGGGTGCCTCTAACATCTTTTAATGCTGTTAGGATTTCATCATGTGAAATTCCGTTATCGCGCAAAAGCTGTCCGGCTTTTCCATCACTTTTGGAAAGGGCCAGTAAAAGGTGTTCGGTGGAAACAAATTCATCCTTAAGATTTTTAGCTTCTTCAGCAGCATCATCAAAAAGTTTTCCCATATTATTGGACATCTGCTGATTGCCTATTCCGGCACCGCTAACTTTTGGAAGCTTTTCGAGTAGATCATTAACTTTCAGTTTTACACTATTAACATTTCCGCCGGTTTTCTGCATGATAGTATCTGCAATATTTCCTTTTTCCTGGATAAGAGCAGCCAAGACATGTTCCGGCTCTAAAATTTGATTATTATAATTTTGTGCAATCTCAAGAGCAGACTGTACTATCTCCTGAGCTTTCACAGTTAGTTTATTAAAATTAAATGCCATATATATTCATTTCCTTTCTAAATCAAAACCCATAAAAATCTTTTTTGCTTAATATTGGGTAACATTCATAGACAATATATCAATTGATTTTTTTCACTTCAGTATACCAATCGCTTGATTGTTCAAGCATTTTATTTATTCTGTTAACGAGATTATGCGGATCGTTCAAATTACCTTCGAGAAGCAGGGCGGATTCAAACAACTGTTCCGTAACATCGGGTATATATTCATCTTTAGAGTTAGACTTAAAAACCTTTAATAAGTTTCTGATTAATTTATGATTTTTGTTTATTTCCAAAATTTTCTTTTGAACGCCTATATCCTGGTTTGCCATTCTCAAAATTTTCTGCATTTGTGAGGACATACTATCATCGGCACCTACAAGAATGGCGGGGCTACCACTCAGCCTATTTGATTCTTTAACTTCTGCCACCTTATCTCCAAGAATATCTTTCATTTTAGATAATAAGCTGTCAAAATGTTTTTCATCAACCTTGTCCAGCTTTTCGAACTTATCTTCCTTTTCTTCAAGATCCTTTAATTTTTTAAGATTATCAAGGTCAACGGTGTCAACAGACTTAAGCTCATAGTCTTTAAATTTTCTAATTGAACTAATCACAAATTCATCAACCGGGTCATAGAGATAAAATACTTCGAGACCTTTATTTTTAAATATTTCAAGATGCGGATCCTGTTCTATAGCTGATCTGCTAGGGCCTGAGGCATAGAAAATTTGTTTCTGATTTTCTTTGAACCTAGAGACATATTCTTCTAGAGAAGTTAATCCATCCGCATTTTCATTATTTGAAGAATTAAACCTGAGCAGCTGCATAAACTTTTCGGCATTAGTGAAATCAGTATAACCTAATTTGAAGACTCTGCCATGCTCTTTCCAGAAACTAGCATACTCTTCGGGGTTGTCTTTAGCTTTCTTTATCAAATGAGAAAGGACCTGGCTGGTTACAGTATTAGATATTTTTGTAAAAATAATATTTTCCTGTAAAGTTTCCCTGGATATGTTTAGGGGAAGGTCTTCGGAGTCAACAACTCCTTTTACAAAACTCAAATATTCAGGTAGTAGATCTTTGTTTTTATGCTGAATGAGGACACGTCTAACATAGAGATCCAGGCCGTAATCTTCCCTATTTAATCCGAAGAAGTCAAAATTCTTTTTAGGAATAAAAAGGAGGCTGCTGAACTGGATAGGAGCGTCAACAGAATTATGAATTATTTCCATGGGTTCATCGGAATCATAAGTTAAGAACTTATAGAACTCGACGTACTGTTCTTTCTTGACATTCGATTTAGGTTCGCGCCAGATAGCAGCGATAGTATTAATTTTTTCTTTTTCCAGATATATAGGAAAAGAAATAAAATTCGAATGTTTTTTAATCACGGTTTCAAGTCTATATTTATCTGCAAAATCCTTTGCGTCGTCTTTCAGATGAATTTCTACAGTAGTACCACGTTTAATCTTATCATCATATTCGGATATTTGATAATCACCCAGTCCATCAGAACTCCATTCAATAGCATGTTCGCTGCTTAGATAAGATTTAGTTTTGATAACTACTTTTTCCGCAACCATAAATACAGAATAAAAACCTACGCCGAATTTTCCAATAATATTATTGGCATCTGCTTTATTTTCTTTTAACTGCTTTAGAAATTCTGCAGAACCGGATTTAGCAATTGTACCGATGTTGGTAATAAGCTCATCTTTTGTCATGCCTATTCCTGTATCAGAGACAGTTATCAACTTTTTCTTTTCGTCAAAATTTACTCTTATTTCCAGTGGTAAATCCTTATCTAATATATCTGTGCCTTTAGTTGATTCGAAACGAATTTTATCAAGGGCATCGGACGAGTTAGAGATCAATTCTCTCAAAAATATTTCTCTACTTGTATAGAGAGAATGGACAAGAATATCCAAAAGTTGTTTTACTTCTGCCTTAAAATGATATTTCTTTGCAGCTGTTTCTTTATCGCTCATGTTTTCTCCTTCTAAATTTATTTTCTTAAAGATGCAAGTTTTTCAAATAACTTAGTTTCTTCCGAAGTAAGTTTTTTCGGGATCTGGACATTCAATCTAATGTACAAATCTCCGTATGAATTTTTATAATTTTCTTTAGGCATACCCATATTCTTAATTTTTAGAAGCTTTCCATTTTCAGATTCTTTAGGAATGGTTAAATTTATTTTCTTACCATTAAGAGCTTGAAACTGTATTTTACCACCGAGAACTGCAGTATATAAATCCACATCAAGATTATAGTATAAATCATCTTCTTTAATTTCATAAAAAGGGTGATCGAGTAAATGAACAGTAAGATATAAATCTCCCTTTTCGCCGCCATGAGCACCGGGAGCACCCTGATTTTTTAATCTTAATACTTTACCTTCCCTGGTACCCTGATTTATTTTAATTTTTAATTTTCTTCCATCAACAGAAATCTGTCTTTCGCCCCCGCTATATGCTTCTTCGAGAGTTAAGTTTAAATTAGCCTCATAATCATTTCCTTTTCTAGCCCTATTAAAAACAGATTCGCCTGACTGTCTTCTATTACCGGCGCCGAAGAAACTTTCGAAGAAATCGGAGAAGCCGCCGATATTGCCAAAGAGGTCGCCTAAATTTCCGCTATATTGATAATTAGCTCCTTGCTGACCGCCTGAAGCATATTGCCTAAACCAGTCATCAGTATTTCCAGCACCTGCATTCTGATACTGCTTCCAATTGGAGCCTAATTGATCATATTTTTTTCTTTTATCGGGGTCTTTTAAGACTTCATATGCTTCGCTAATTTCTTTAAACTTTTCTTCGGCGGTTTTGCTGCCAGGATTTTTATCGGGATGATATTTTTTAGCCAAATCCCTGTATGCTTTTTTTAATTCTGCATCGGTTGCTGATTTTTCTACTCCTAATATTTTATAATAGTCTTTAAATTCCATCAGTTACTACCTAATTAAAATTTTTGATAAGCAATAATAGTAAAAAAGGGTAACTAACTGAATAGCTACCCTCTTTTATCACATTTGCTAAAAAATTATTTTATTTTTATATCGAGCTGTTTAGGTTTCGCTTCTTCAGATTTAGGAACGGTAATTAATAATTGACCGTCTTTAAATTCAGCATCGATTTCACTCTCTTTAATTTTATTAGGGAGAGAAAAAGATCTAAAATATTTACCATATGATCTTTCAATCCTATGATATTTAGAATCCTTATCTTCCTTTTCTTGTTTTCGTTCGCCGCTAATATTCAATTGACCATCCGAAAAGGAAATCTTCAGATCATTTTTATTTACACCCGGTAAATCCATCTTCAGGATGAAATTATCTTTATTTTCGGAAATATCTGTTAGAGGAGACCAAACAGCATTTTGATACTCATCATTACCGTCTCCGTCATTTCCGAAACCGAATCTTTTTTCGAAATTATCGAACATTCTGCCGAATTCACGTTCAATGTTTAATAATTCACGAGCAGGGTTCCATCTTACGATAGCCATTTTACTTTCCTCCTTCCTTAATTTCATTTTACAATTTTTTTTATTGATTTTCAAAGTCACTTAATATTATCAATAGTTGTGCCAAGTAAGATTAAGGAGGGATAAGTGATTTGTTTATAACGAGTTACGAGGAGATGATTTGGATTCCGACGTATGTCAAATTGACATATAATAGTGACACTTATTTTATTTTTGACATTATTTTGACAAATATGGATGAAGGTTATAGAGAGCATGTTAATGTTTTTATTATTTCACTTCTTCTTCGAGGTTTTGTCACTACTGTTATTTATAGCATCTATAATAATTTCACACCTTCATTGTTCAAAACAAAACTCGGTTTATGAAAAATTTAGTAGTTCAAATGGTGATTTTGAAGGTATTATTTAAAATAAGGATACGAGACTGACGGATTTAGAAATGGCAATTTTATTTTTTGAGAAAGCCTTGAGGAGATTTGCTTGTATAAGCGGATTTAAAACGGTTTTAATACGGATTTAAAACGGTTTCAAAACGGTTTCAGAGTTGTTGTGGATAAGATTTTAATTGGAAATCTTATGTTATAGACCTTCCCAAAAGCCATTTAAGATAGGGATGGTGATGAAATTTGATGATTTGGGTAATTACAGTGAGAAGAACCCACACATGTATCTCTAGGAGGAGAACCCACCCCTGCACCCCTCCGAGGAGGGGATCTCATATTTCATTTTCTGAATTAGTAGAGGTAACTGACATCTATGCTTCCGGGAAACTACCCTGTCACTCCTCCGAGGAGAACCCACCCCTGCACCCCTCCGAGGAGGGGAACTTATATTTTAGTTTCTGGATTAGAAGAGCGGACGCCATGCTTTTGGGAGGGGAAATTTATTAATTAAATTTAGGGGTAAACCGGAACTGTTTAGATCCGAAGTGAATGATAAATTATTATATTAATGTTGAAAGGTGCTTTAGTTTGATTGGAGGAATTATTTTTCGGAATTTTTATCAATCCATGTTTCAATTTTCTCCAGAACCTGTTCTAATTTATAACGAACATCCAAATCATCAAATCTTAAGACAATAATTCCAAATTCTTTTAGCCTTTTATCCCGTTTTTCATCTTTATATTCTTTTCCGTAATGACTTTCGCCGTCTATTTCAATTGCCAATTTTAAATCTTTACAATAAAAATCTACAATATAATTATCAATTGGTTTTTGTCTATCAAAATCGAAGCCGCGCATTTGTTTTTTCCTAAGATAGTCCCATAATAAAATTTCGGTGAATGTGCTACCGTTTCGCAGTTTTCTAGCAAGTTCTTTTAGTTTCGGATTATATGGAATTATTTCCCTTTGTTTCATGGTATGAATGGATTTGTTAAAGGTATAATACAAAGTTAATAATAAAAATAATATTTTACCCACACTAGTTACGGGTTTTATTTAGATTAAATGTTTTATGAATATTTTTACCCACCCCCAACCCCCTCCGAGGAGGGGACAATTTTCTTCTATTGTGGGGAATTTGAATGAAATTTTATTCTTGGAGTAAGGACGATTTTCTTTTAATTTTTGGAATGGGTAAGATGGGGTTTTATTTAGATAAATGTTTTTATGAATATTTTTACCCACCCCCAACCCCCCTCCGAGGAAGGGACAATTTCTTCTATTGTAGGAAATTTGAGTGAGATTTTATTCTTGGAGTGAGGACAATTTTCTTTTTATTGTGGGGAATTTGAATGATGTCTTATTCTTGGAATGGACAAGATGGTAGGAGAATTTAATAACTTGCGAAATGTATAGTTTAATTTGGGGTTTTAAGTATTGGTGAAATTTGATGATTTTGGGTAATGAAAAATGCTGATAGGATTGGTTTTTTAGAGTGAATGTTTTATGAATATTTTTACCCACCCCCAACCCTCTCTGAGGAGGGGACGATTTTAGAATATGGATGACTGATTAAGATTGATATTTTTTTGTGTATTGTTAATACCTTCTATTTTATTTATTTTTGCGATCTTTAGCTTAAAAATATTATGGAAAGTGGTGGTATTAGGAATAATTTAATTATTGAAGATACTATTGCAGCAGTTGCTACCCCTTCAGGTACAGGTGCAATATCCATTATAAGAGTCAGCGGCACGAAAGCCTTCGAATCAGTCGATCCTGTATTTTCCGGAAAAGTAAAGTTAAGTGATGTTGCGTCCCATACAATACATTATGGGAAGATAATAGATAAGTCAGGTAATTTTTTAGATGATGTTTTGATTTCTGTTTTTAAAAATCCTCATTCATACACCGGCGAAGACTCAATAGAAATTAGTACACATGGCAGTCCATTTATTACTAAAAAGATTATTGAATTGCTGGTTAATAATGGGATAAGGTTGGCAGAGCCTGGTGAATTTACAAAGAGAGCATTTCTAAATAATAGAATAGATTTAGCGCAGGCTGAAGCGGTTGTAGATGTCATAAACTCCAGAACGGAAGCCTCGCTTCGCGGAGCAAGAAATCAGTTAGATGGACATTTATCAAAAAAAGTAAAGGAATTAAGAGAACTTTTAATCAATACATCTTCATTTGTTGAGCTGGAACTTGATTTTGCCGAAGAAGATATTGAACTTATTGATAAGAATGAACTATTAGGAAAGATTAACGTTATTAAGGGTGAGATTGAAAAACTATTAAGTACATATTCTTTTGGAAGAGTAATAAGAGATGGAGTTAATGCTGTTTTGGTGGGCAAACCAAATGTCGGGAAGTCATCTTTATTGAATTACCTGCTTAAAGAATCACGTGCTATAGTGAGTCACATCCCGGGTACAACAAGAGATGTGATACGAGAAAATGTATCTATAGACGGTATATTATATAGGTTGTTTGATACTGCTGGAATAAGGATCTCTGAAGACGAGATAGAAAAAGAAGGAGTCTTTAGAAGCCGCGAGGCAGTTAGAAATGCAGATGTTGTTTTATTTATTAATGACATTGAGCAGGGAATCTCAGATAATCTTATGGAAGAGTTAAAGAAACTTACAACAGAGAGTAAGATAATCACTATACTAAATAAGATTGATGTTCCACATGAAACACTTCAACGTGCAGATGTTTATATTTCAGCGTTAACAGGAGAAGGAATAGAGGATTTATTTAAGAAGCTGAAAGAAGTTTCAATTGGAAATTCGAATTATACAGAAAAATCTGCCGTTGTATCGAATTTACGGCATTATCAATGTCTGAAGAAGGCAAAGGAGTCGTTGATAAGCGGAGAAGATTCGATTAGTAAAGGATTAAGCGGAGAATTTATTTCGGTTGACTTAAGAAATGCTGAGGCTAACTTAGGTGAAATAATTGGTGAAGTAACAACCGATGATATTCTCAACAATATTTTTATGAAGTTTTGCATTGGGAAGTAAGTTCCACGTGGAACGGGAAAAAATGGAATGTTGGAATAATGGTATAATGGATGATGGCGGGACATTCGATGGTCATTCATTGTCATTCATGGAAAGGAAACATGGAGAAGAATATCAGTGTTAATGAATAATTAGCAGGTATAGATGATATATGAAAAAATAGGAAAGATATTAATGACATTTTTGATTATTTGGTTTTTCCGGTCTTTTTGGGACACAGACAAGAATGTCTGTGTTACGACTTAAGTAATAATTGTTCCACATGAAACGTTAGTGCATTTATGAAGAGATATGATATTTTAGTTATTGGAGGGGGGCATGCAGGTATTGAAGCTGCTTGTGCAGGGGCAAATATGGATTGTTCTGTTGGATTAGTAACAATGGATAGATATGCGATGGGGAGAATGTCGTGTAATCCGGCGATTGGAGGAACTGCAAAAGGGCATTTAGTTCATGAAATTGACGCACTTGGCGGTATGATGGGAATTATAGCCGATAGAACGGGGATTCAATTCAGAATTTTAAACAAATCAAAAGGACCTGCAGTTTGGTCATCTCGATGTCAATCTGATAGGAAGCTATATTCGGAAGAAGCTTACAGAGTAGTATCAAACACTAAAAGTTTAGAAATCGTTGAAGATTCGGCTACTGAAATTATTACAGAAAATGGAAGAGTCGCCGGGATAAAGACAGGGAAAGGGGAAGAGATTCAATGTAAAGCATTAGTTATTTCTGCAGGTACATTTTTGAACGGGTTAATGCATACGGGTTTAAAATCAACCAGGGGGGGAAGATTTGGTGAAAAACCTGCGGTTGGAATTACGGGTTCTTTATTAAATATGGGATTTGAAGCCGGGAGGTTAAAGACGGGTACCCCACCGAGATTAGCCAAAAACACAATAAATTTTGATGTCTTAGAAGAGCAGCCCGGAGATGAAATTCCGCAGCCATTCTCTTCCAGGACAGATAGAGCTCAGTTCCCAATATTACCTCAGGTAAGTTGTCACATAACATACACAGACGAGACTGTACATAAAATACTGGAAAAAGGATTTTCACAATCACCCATGTTTACCGGAGTGATACGAGGAATAGGCCCGCGATATTGTCCTTCAATTGAGGATAAAATAGTGAGATTTGCTGATAAAAAGAGGCATCAGTTATTTTTAGAACCTGAGGGGTTAAACAGTGACCTAATATATTTAAATGGATTTTCATCATCATTACCAGGAGAAATTCAACTTGAAGCAATTCATAAAATCAAAGGGCTTGAAGAAGTAGAGATGGTGCGATCCGGATATGCAGTTGAATATGATTTCTTTCCTCCCCATCAGGTAGATCTAACGCTTGAAACAAAGTTAGTCGAAGGACTTTATTTTGCCGGGCAAATAAATGGGACATCAGGATATGAGGAAGCTGCAGCACAAGGAATCGTAGCAGGTATTAATGCAGCTGCAAAAATTAAGGGAATGAAAGAATTAGTTCTGAAAAGAAGTGAAGCATATATAGGTGTACTTGTGGATGATCTTATTAATAAATCTACATATGAACCGTATAGGATGTTTACTTCCCGTGCAGAGCATCGGCTCTTACTGAGGCAGGATAATGCAGATAGACGGTTAGGTGGTTATGGATACTACTACGGGTTGAAAGCTGAAGCTAAATATAAAGAGATAGTTCAGAAAGATAAATTAATAAATAGTTGTATTTCAATATTTGAGAATTTAAAGGTTCACGGGCGTGAAATCAATCCTTACCTTATATCGAAAGGTTCTTCGGGAATTGAAGCTAGTGAAACAATATCAAAACTATGCAAAAGGCCGGAGCTGACTTTAAAAGAAATATTGAATTTCTTTAAAAAGGAAGAGCATCCTTTAATTAACGAACTGTTGAATAATGAAGAAGGATTGGAACAAGTTGAAATACAGCTTAAATATGAAGGATACATAAAAAGGCAGTATGAGAATGTTGAAAAACTTGAAAAATACGAAGAAGCAAAAATACCTTTAACATTGAACTATTTGATATTAAAATCATTATCAACTGAAGGGAGAGAAAAATTACATAAAGTTAAGCCAAGATCAATTGGTCAAGCATCCCGTATATCGGGTGTTACACCTTCTGATATTTCTATTTTATTGGTATATTTAAAGAAATAATTTTAAGGATTTTTTATGGTAGACGTTCAAGAACAATATTTAAGAGAATTAAATATGTTTTACTGGGAAAACGGATTAAACCCCGATCCCATGAAACTTGAAAGGCTAGCTTACCTCGCAGAACTAGTAACGGAAAAAAATGAAGCTATTAATTTAGTATCAAGAAAAGACGTTGAATCAATAGTCGAGAATCATGTATTTATATCCGCATACATCAGCAAGTTTGTACCTGATAAAATAAACAATTTTTTAGATATAGGAACGGGAGGCGGATTCCCAGGAATTCCTTTGGCAATTATGCGGCCGGAATTAAGAGGCGTACTAGTAGATTCGACGAAAAAGAAAATCGATGCAGTCAGAGAATTCATAGATAAACTGAAGCTAGGAAATGTAATTGCAGAGAATGACAGAGTTGAGAATGAAGAATTTATAGCTCGTTATGATGATTCATTTGATCTGGTTGTAAGCAGAGCAACGGTCCCGCTTATAATTTTATTCCGATATGCGCTGCCATTGATGAAAGAAAAATCTTATTTAATTGCGTTGAAAGGGGGAGATCTTGAGGATGAATTTAAGAAAGCAGAAATGAAGTACAAGGCGTATATAAGAAAATCGACAACTTTTGAGTTATTCTATAAACCTTCGAATGTAAGAAACCAGAAAGGAAAGAAGCTGATAGTTCTGGAGCTTCATAAATGACCTCTTCCGAGAGTAAAAAATTATTTTCGGAAATAAGTCAATTATCTACTGAGCAGCGAAACCCTAACAGTATGGATATTGATGCGCGCTCAACTATTGAAATACTAAAGATAATTAACGACGAGGACAAAAAAGTGCCTATATCTGTAGAGAGGGAACTTCCATATATTGAAAAAGCAGTTGAAATAATAGTGAGAGCAATAAAGAGCGGCGGCAGGTTATTATATTTTGGAGCGGGTACAAGCGGAAGATTAGGAGTAGTTGATGCTTCCGAATGTCCGCCTACATTCGGAACGCCATACGGTTTGATTAGCGGTTATATTGCTGGTGGAAAAGAAGCAATGTTTCGGGCGCAGGAGGGGGCGGAGGATTTTGAAGAGAACGGGGCCAGCGATATAACCAAAGCGAAAGTAACCAAAAAAGATGTGGTATGCGGTATAGCAGCTAGTAGACGAACGCCTTATGTAGTTGGTGCAATAAAAAAGGCAAAAGAATTAGGGGCGGCAACCTTGTTTATAACAACAAACCCAAGGGAACAATTTAATTTAAAAGAAGTTGATATAGCCATGTGTCCTTATGTTGGACCGGAAGTGATAATGGGTTCAACAAGAATGAAGAGCGGGACAGCCCAGAAGTTAGTTCTGAATATGCTTACTACTACAACTATGATAAGGCTGGGTAAAGTTTATGAAAATATGATGATTGATCTTCAAATGACAAATCAAAAGTTAGTTGAAAGATCTAAGCGAATTATTATGACAGTAACAGGTGTGTCATATGAAGAGGCTACGGAATATTTGAAGGAAGCCGAAGGTCATGTTAAAACCGCATTAGTGATGATTAAGGCAAAAGTTGGTGTGAATGAAGCGAAGGAACGGTTAGTGAAAGCTGATGGATTTGTAAGGAAAGCCATTTTAGGAAATTCCAAATAGCAAAATACAAATAACAAATAAAATCCAATTTCAAAAATTTAAATTCCAAACAGGAAAAATTAGGTTGGTAAGAATTAAATTGAAGCAATTCAGATTACAAATAGCTAATTTCAAATTCCTAAGGAATTTTAGGTAGGATAGACAAATTTAAAACTCCAAGGTTTAAAAAAACCCGGAGGTTTTTCTGGATGGGGATGATCTTCGGGTCATCCCCCTTTGCTATTTTAAACTCTTTATTCGGTTCTATGCGCGGATTTGGAAATCTGAGCTACGAAAATTTGGGATAAAACAAGAATATGTTAATGAATAGTTCTAATGAAAAAATATTTGAGTTAAAATCAGTTACTGACTTAATAAAAAAGGCAGGTTCTAGTCAGGATAGGATTATATTTCTTTCTCCTTTAGTGGGATGTGCTAAAAGTTATTTTATTTCTGAGCTTGAAAAAAAAGAAGGCAAAATTGTAGTTCTATTTCCGGATATTCAATCTGCAAATGAATTTAATGTTGAATTAAATGTTTTAGGATTAACAAAAAATCTTCTGCTTTTGACTGAGTTCAGACCTGAAACTATACAGGAAAAGTTAACGGAAATCTCGAGTAAAGAAAAATTCATTTTAATTTCCACATATAATTTGTTTAACTGCCTAGTACCAACCAAAGAGCAGATTGAGCAAAAGACTACGAAAATACATACAGGGGGCGATTTAAATTATAGTGATTTAATTGAATATTTAAACCTTCTTAATTATCAGAAGGATAAATTTGTTGAAGCACCGGGAGACTATTCACAGCGCGGTTCTATAATTGATTTCTGGTCATACAGTGAACAAAATCCTGTAAGGCTGGAATTTGATGGGGATTTTTTAGAATCCATCCGTTATTTTGATCCTGAGAGTCAGCGTTCAATAGAAGTGATTGAGAATGTTACACTTGCCGCTCCGATTAAAGCAGATAACTTAACTGTAAATACTACTTCGATTTTCAGTTACATAGAAAACGCATTTGTTTTAGCTTCTTCATACGAACTAAGTAACCTGGAAAATGAATTACTAAATCCTTTTATTGAAAAACCAGAAACTACAGCTTCCAAAGGGGATTTCAATGAGGAAGAATTTCCAGAAACAGAAGTACCGGAAGCAGAGCAGGATACTGAAAAAAAAGAGTATGATAGGTTCGATTATAATTCAAAAACATCCGTTAAATGGATAATAGAAGAAGAGATAAGTTCCCCCAATAGAATAGAGTTAAATCTTACAGAACCCCCTTCAATAAACGGGAATTATGAATATTTATTTTCGGTTTTAAGAGAGCATTCTAAGAAGAATTTTGATATAGTAATTACTTCAGAGAATGATCTGCAGTCTGCCAGGCTGAAAGATTTATTATTGGAATTCCATGAAAAGGATAATAACGAAGAAAGAGGGATTGCAGACTTAATTGAATCAGGTAGAATAAAAATAAAAACGTTGGCTGTAAAAAAAGGATTTTCATACAAACCGGTAAGTCCTTATGAAAAATTACTTTTACTTACTGATTATCAGATATTTAACAAACCATACCGGACAAAAATATCTACAAACAGAAAGTATAAAAAAACAAAATCAAAGGCATTTGCATCTATTAAGAGGGGAGATATAGTAGTACATGAAGATTATGGAATTGGCAGGTATGCTGGACTGGAGACTATAAATATAGGAGATACCAAACAGGAATCGATGAAAATAATTTATAATGAGGGGGGGATAGTTTATGTTAATTTAAATTATTTAACCCTTGTTAAAAAATATTCATCAAATAACACAGGGAGTGAATTAAGCCCAACATTATCTACGTTAGGAACAACAGACTGGGTAAATACAAAGCAGCGGGCAAAGAAGAGGATTAAAGAGGCGGCAAGGGAACTAATAGAGCTTTATGCCAAAAGAAAAGCTACGAAAGGATATTCTTTTAATCCTGATACAGTCTGGCAGAAGGAGCTTGAGGCATCATTTCTTTATGAAGATACACCCGACCAGGAAAAAGTGACCCAGGAAGTAAAAGAAGATATGGAAGCAGAGAACCCGATGGACAGGTTAGTATGCGGTGATGTCGGTTTTGGAAAAACTGAGGTTGCAGTGCGTGCTGCGTTTAAAGCCGTGCAGGACGGGAAACAGGCTGCGGTTTTAGTCCCAACTACAATATTGGCAGAGCAGCATTATAATACGTTTAAAGACAGACTGGAACAATTTCCTGTGAAGGTAGAAGCATTGTCAAGATTTCAGACTAAGAAGCAGCAGACGGAGATCATTAAAGGTTTAAAGGATGGGAATGTTGATGTTGTCATCGGAACACACCGGCTTATTTCAAAGGATGTTTCATTCAAAGAATTAGGATTGCTTATAATAGATGAAGAGCATCGATTCGGAGTTATGGCAAAAGAAAAACTTCGTTCTTTAAAGCTAAATGTAGATACATTAACATTAACAGCGACACCAATACCACGAACATTAAATCTATCATTACTGGGTGCAAGAGATCTTTCAATTATTGCAACACCGCCGCCGAACAGGCAGCCAATATATACACAGGTATCCATTTTTGATGTGTTTAAAATCAGAGAGTGGGTTCTAAATGAGCTAAAGAGAAACGGGCAAATTTATTTTGTTCATGACAGGGTTCAATCCATAGATAAACTAGCTGCATATATACTTAAGCATATCCCGGAGGTAAAACTGGCAATTGCACATGGACAGATGAAGCCGACACAATTAGAAAAAGTAATCCATGGTTTTTTGAATAAGAAGTTTGATGTACTACTTTCAACAAAAATTATAGAATCGGGTATTGATATACCGAATGTAAACACAATAATAGTAAACAGGGCGGACAGATTTGGTTTAGCGGAACTGCACCAGTTGAGAGGGAGAGTGGGAAGATCAAACCGGCAGGCATACGCATATTTTATTGTCCCATCATTAAATGGAATTAATAAGAAGGCACTGAGGCGTCTTCAGGCGATTGAAGAATTTACAGAGGTGGGAGCCGGGTTTAATATATCCATGCGGGACCTGGAAATAAGAGGAGCGGGAAATTTATTAGGTACCGAGCAGAGCGGTTTTATTAATGATGTGGGATTTGATCTTTATGTTAAGCTAATCAACGAAGCGGTTGAAGAGCTCAAATACCAGGAGTTTAAAGAGGTATTTAAAAACCTTCCAAAACATGAGGAGCGGACTGAACCTACAATAGATACATTTTTTGAATTGGGTATCCCGGAGACTTACATGCCTGAGCAGGCAGACCGGTTAAATTTTTATACCTTATTGTATTCAATAAAAAATATTGGAGAGTTCGAAGAATTAAAAGAAGAGATGATCGACAGGTTCGGTTTATTGCCTGTGCTGGTAAAAAGATTAGCAGCTACTGCACTTT
Source organism: uncultured Ignavibacteriales bacterium (assembly GCA_963848195.1). Classification (GTDB taxonomy): domain Bacteria; phylum Bacteroidota; class Ignavibacteria; order Ignavibacteriales; family Ignavibacteriaceae; genus CAVQBP01. Next base: position 294,692 of record CAWKCY010000016.1, read on the forward strand.
TAAAACTTTATGCATCCCATGCATTGTTTGAGAGAATTATAATACAGCGGAAAAATATATTTTTAATTCTTCCGCGAGGTGAGAAAGAAGAATATTACCAGGTTAAATTTATTGAACTTATGAGATACATAATGGACAATTACAAAGACAAGATTAAATTTAACCAGCAGAAAGATGTAATGAAATTAGTAATAAGTAATAACTTCAAGACACCGGAAGAGCTGCTTGAGTTTATAATAAAATTTTGCAGGGAAGTTGCGGATTTATTTGGAGAAAGTTAGAAGCCGGAGATGGAGATCGGAGGTCAGAAGTCAGAGATCAGAAGTCAGAAGTCAGGATCAGATGTCAAGTAGAGATTGTTGTTTAAGGTATTTAGAAGTATTTTTGGAATCAGAACATGAAAATTTTTTCTAAATATTTATAAATTTCCAATTATTTAAATTTGTTTTATTTGTCCTTTAATTTAGTACTAGTTATCTGATTTTTTACATATATTTTTTTATCTAAGATTTATAAACTTACTCTTAAGATTTGCGAAGTTCATCATAGTATTGTTTTAAAAGTATATTTAGGTTTAAATTAAAAAAAGGAGAACTTTTAAGATGAATGAAAAATACAAGGGTTTTATGAAGATAATTTTTGCAGCTTTTTTAACCTTCCTATTAATGATGGGATGCGAGAAGAAAGAAGAAAAAACTGTATTCCAGCATCCTGATACTATTAATACCAATAAGAGCGATACCACCGTTAAGCAGATGAGTGAAGTTAAAAAAGATACTATTCAGGATTTAAGAGGAGACTGGAAAGGGACATTCGATCAGAGGAGTGCAACTATGACCATAATAAAACAGGACGGTAAAGAATTTACGGGTACGATGTCTATAAATTACAGAGAACCTTTAAACAAGACTATAAGCGGTACATTTGATCCTTCAAATAATAGTATAAAAATGGAAGATGTAACTGCTTCCAAATATTTAGGAGAATACAGCGCACAATTATTAGAAAACGGGAAGTTAATGCAAGGAACTTTTAATTTAAAAGCAGGGGGAAATTCTTACAGTTTCAAGTTTAATAAGAAGTGAAGAGAAATATAAATCTAGGAAAGGAAAATAATATATGAAAAAATATATCTACCCTCTTATGCTCTTGTTGTTGGGTTTTATAATAGTATCATGTGATAACACTACTACCGGGCCCACTGCACCTGAGATAACAACGGGCTCAATAATAGTTGGCTCTGATCCAGCAGGGGCTCAAATATTTTTAGATAATAGTAATACCGGAAAGATTACTAATGATACATTAAAAAACGTCACATTCGGGAGTCATACCATAACATTAAAACTTGACGGGTATAGAGATACCACAGTTTCAGCGAGTATTAGTTCCGATGTTGCCACAGCGAATAAATTTGTAGTATTAAAATCTACGTTGTCAACAAGCAGTTTTGGACCTGTCAAAATATATGAAACTGTAGGTACAACTTCGTCCCAACCAAGCGGATTAGATTTATCAACAGGAAATGCTTACGGAGTATCCGGTGCAGATAAAGGCAAGGTTGATATTTACTATACATCAAACGGATTCCTTGTTCAAAGTGCAAGTCTTAATACCACCCAAGGCTTAACAAGAGAAACATTCTTCCTAATCGGGAACGGAACTAATCTGAGCGACGGAGTTATTTCCTCAACCTATCCTATTGGAGGAACCTGGACAAATAGTATAAGCGACAGGGAATCTCATTATGTATTTTTATATGATGATGATTCGCATTACAGCAAATTAAAAATAACAAACTTTGGTGGAGGAACCGGGCCTGGAGATCCTGCATGGGTTGAGCTAACCTGGATTTATAATAATAATGCTATAGATACAAGATTTTAGTCTCTCTAAAAAAGCTGTAAAGCCGTGATAGTTTTTTCACGGCTTTTTATTTACCACTGAGACACTAAGGGACACTAAGTTTCACAAGGAATTTTAGATATCTTTGAGCTTATCTTTTTCACTTTTCTTTAAGCCATTTACGACCAGATGATAAGATTCATTTATCCACTGGAGAATTTCTTTATTAGGGATGGAGCCATCGAGCAAAACAGTATTCCAATGAGTTTTGTTCATGTGATATCCGGGTGTAACAGATGAATATCTCTCTCTTAATTCGATAGCTTTTTCCGGGTTGCATTTTATATTGATGCTGATAGGATAAGAAAAGCTGGCAAGCAGAAACATTTTCCTCATTACTTTATAAACCGGAGTATCTTCATTAAAAGGGAAGTCTTCGGTAACGCCTTTCTTTTTAAGACAGAAATTTCTTATCTCTTCAAAGTCCATAAAAGTAACTTATCGTCTGTTTTTATCAATCCATTTTGCGGCATCTTTTGCGAAATAGGTAAGGAACATATCTGCGCCAGCACGTTTAATAGCGATTAATGATTCAAGCATTACCCGTTCTTCATCAATCCAGCCGTTCTGACCCGCAGCTTTTATCATAGCAAATTCACCGCTAACCTGGTAAGCAGCGGTAGGCATACCGAATTTATCTTTTACCTGACGTATTATATCAAGATAGGGTCCCGCAGGTTTAACCATAATGATATCCGCTCCCTCTTCAATATCTTCTTCCACCTCGCGCAAAGCCTCAAGAGAATTTGCAATATCCATTTGGTGAGAGCGCCTATCGCCGAAAGCTGGTGTTGATTCGGCAGCATCTCTAAAAGGTCCATAATACCCCGAGGAATATTTAGCAGCATAACTAATAATCGGGGTTTTAATAAACCCATTTTCATCAAAAGCTTTTCTTATAGCAGCAATTCTACCATCCATCATATCGCTTGGAGCTACAATATCGGCCCCCGCTTCAACATGAGAGAGAGATTCCTTTACGAGCAGTTCAACCGTTTCATCATTTAAAATCTCTTCTCCTTTTAATAATCCGCAATGTCCGTGCGATGTATATTCACAAAGACAAACGTCTGTAATAACGAGTAGATTTTTTACATCTGATTTTATTGCACTAACCGCTTTCTGAATTATACCATTAGGACTATAGGCTTCAGAACCCTGTTCATCCTTATGTTCCGGAATTCCGAACAAAATAACCGCAGGAATTCCAAGAGATTCTACGTCTTTACATTCCTTAACCAGTTCATCGACAGATAACTGGAAAACACCCGGCATAGATTTAACTGAATTTTTTACCTTTTCTCCCGGTACAACAAATAAAGGATAAATAAAATCATTTTTAGATAATTCGGTCTCTCTTACCATGTCTCTTAGAAGCGGATTATACCTAAGTCTTCTTAATCTTTTTGTTGGATAGTTCGCCATAGTCACTCCTATTAATTACAAAATTTCAAAATTGCAATCCCGCAAGGGGGACAGGAATTACAAGTTTACCCATCTCTACTTGATTTCGCCGTGAGGTAAGATTAACCTTGTAATCTTTCAGTTATTATATTAGTTACCACTTCGGAATTTTTGATACAATCACCGACTGAAATTCCACCGCGATAATTACCTGATAAGAACAATCCAGGATTATTTTGTTCAAATTCTTTGAAATATTTTTCATGTTCAATGTAGCCGACATTGTACTGCGGTATTGCTTTACTCCAATATCTATAAGTTATAAATGTTGGCTTTGCAGTTATTTTCATAATTGATTCAAATTCACTGCGTGCTTTATTAAATACAATTTCTTTATCTATATTGCCGATCTCCGGATTCCTGGAGCCGCCGATAAACAGGGTAAAGGATGCCTGATCTTCCGGTGCACGGCTTGGAAATAAAACTGAACTCCATATAGCTCCAAGAAAAGATTTCTTTTCTTTTGCAGGGATAAGGAATCCAAAACCGTCAAGCGGCTGTTTAATATCAGTCTTATTATATCCTAAATATAACACCAGGACAGGTGGATAATAAATAGCATTCAAATGTTCCGATAGCTTTTCATCAAAAGGTTTAAAGATTTCGGAAGCGGTATAAGCGGGGATTGTAGAAAGAACGGCTTCGCATATAACTGATTCTTCTGAATTCCCATTTTTATAATTTACAATAAATGCATTTTCTTTTTTAGTGATAGAGTTGACTTCTGCAGATAGTATGACATTGTCATTCAGAAATTTTGCTGCAGCGCAGGGGAAAGCCTGCATTCCATCCTTAAAAGAAAACATTTTCGCACTTTGCTTGGATTTTTCCGCTCTTTGTTTTCTTTCTTTTATACTTTTTATGGTTCCGACTATTAAGCCGCCGTACTTCTCCTCTAGTTCATATAATTTAGGAAAAGCAGATTTAACACTTAGGTCTTCCGGATTCCCTGCATAGACACCAGCCACAAAAGGGTTTATTGCATAATCAAGAAATTCCTTTCCCAGCCTTCTTTTTACAAAATCTGCAATACTTTGATAATAACCATCTTCCGAACGTTTGATAAAGGGTTCGCCTATTAACCTTAACTTTGCAGAAAGGGAGAACAGTTTTGTTTTCAAAAATGCGGGGGGGCTCATCGGCAGCGGATGAAGCTGATTATTTCGCAAGATATATCTTTTATTCCCCTTTTTATTTGCATAAACAAGCTGGTCCTTCAATCCAAGTTCTCCTACTAGTTGACCAATAAGGGGAGTAGTTTCTAATCCGCTATTGGGTCCACGGTCAAACAGATATCCATTTTCAAAAACAGATTCCATCGAACCGCCGGGTTCTTTTTTCTTTTCGAGGACCGTTATATCAAATCCTTTTTTCTTTAATAAAAATGCAGTTGCAAGTCCGGAAATACCGGCTCCTAGAATTACTATTTTTTTAGAAGGCATAAATATTAATTATTAATCTTATGAAACTTTTTACTTTCTTCTTTTACAAATTGAACCATTGCTTTTGCTTTTTCGGGTTCTATGTCGGGAAGAATGCCATGGCCCAGATTAAATATATGTCCGGCACCTTCTCCAAAAGAGTTTAAGATCCTGATAACTTCATTTTTAATTGCATTGTTATTTGCGTATAACACAGTGGGATCCATATTCCCTTGAAGTGCCACTTTATTTCCGATTTGATTTCTGACTTCACCAATATCCATAGTCCAATCGAGCCCAATAACATCAGCTCCTGAATCCGCCAGCTCATTTAATTTATAATGGACACCTTTGGAAAAAACTATTATCGATTCATCATTTCTTTTAATGTTACTAATAACCTTTGAAATATATTCAAGTGAAAATTCACGAAACTCATGAGGAGTGAGGATACCGCCCCATGTATCGAAAATTTGAACGGCATTTACACCGGCTTCAATTTTAGCAGAGAGATATTGCGACACAGCTGTGGATAATTTATCAAGTATTTTATGGGCTAATGCAGGATTATTATATATTAACTTTTTCACATTAGAAAAGGTTTTTGAGCCTTTTCCTTCTACCATATAAGTCATCAATGTCCATGGAGAACCGCTAAACCCGATCAAGGGTACTCTATTATTCAATTCTTTTTTAGTAAGAGCGACCGCATCGAGTACATATTTCAGATCTTTCGAAGGATCGATGGGATTCAGCATTTTCAGATCATTCTCATTCCTCAAAGGATGAGAAAAAACGGGGCCTTTGCTTTCAATTAATTCCAGTTCCATCCCCATAGCTTCGGGAATAACGAGTATATCTGAAAAAATAATAGCTGCATCGACACCGATAATATCAACCGGCTGAATAGAAACTTCGGCTGCAAGTTCAGGTGTTTTGCAAAGAGTTAGAAAATCAGCTTTCTCCCTCACTGCCCTATATTCAGGCAGATATCTGCCTGCTTGTCTCATTATCCAGACAGGGGTTCTTTCTACAGGGAGTCTTTTGCATGCTCGCAGAAATAAATCGTTCATAATAATTAACAATTAACAATGAATAATTAACTTTAAAAATGACATCTTTAGAAAGAATAATCATCTTCAGTCTTTTGTTTAAACTTTAGTTAGAGTACAGACTCATTTTTAAAAAATAAAGGTGTCATTTTCAAATAATCTTTATAGTATAAATTCAGTTATTGAGTATCCTTATAATATTCAACAATAGTCTTAGCTAATCCATTTAGTGTATACTCTTTCGGCATTATGGTAACATTTACATAATGACTTTCGATAGCAGCGCGGGTGGTAGGACCTATTGCTGCTATATCATAATTCTTAAAATATTTTACAGGATTGCTTATCTTTAATATCTCCAGAAAGTTTTCAAAAGTAGAGGGGCTGGTAAAAATAAATAAATCGGGTTTACTATTTTTTAGAGCTTCGATAGAATTCGCAATCTTATCTTCCGTAGGAATAGAAACATTATAAACAGGAGCAGCTTTAATAAGAGCCCCGAGTTTTTCAAGACCTTCCGGAAGTTCCTCCCTGCCGATTTCCGAACGTGGTATAAATACAATCTTATCTTTCAGATTATAGTTTGAAAGCTCTTCAACTACGCCTTCGGCTGAAAACTTTTTGGGAATAACATGAACAGGTATATTGAACCTGGTGCAAACCGCAGATGTTTTATTACCGATAGCTGTAACCATCAATTTATTATAATCAAATTTTAAGTTTAAATCGGAACATCTTTTAACAAACATCTTAACTGCATGAACGGAAGTAAAGATAATAAAGTTAATTTTATCTTTACTTCTTACGATTTTATCAAATTCTTTCCAGCTGCTTGGCGGTACAATATCAAGCGTAGGGAATGTAATTACATTAGCCCCGAGCTGTTTAAACATTTCGGACGATTCTTTGGATTGTTCAACAGTTCTTGTGATTACAATGGTTTTATTAATTAAAGGCAAATTAGAATTCCCGTTTAAATTAGAAATTAAGCCGTGGAGTATAAAGTCATACAATCTTTGTTTTTCCTGAAATATCTTATCATGGGGATAGTTATTTTCAATAGCCCTGTAAACGGTCCCGTAAATACTTCCAAGGATTAGGTCAACTGCAAAATCATCTTTTATTTCTCTAAAGAGGCCTTCTGTAATTCCGTTAAAAATAATATCGCGAAAGATATTCTTAATATCATTCTCTAGAGCAATAATATTATCACAAAATTTTTGTTCCCCGTTTAAGGTTTCTTTTCTGAATATAAGGAAGAAATCCCTATTCAGCATCATAAAGGAATAAAGTGTAATTACGAAAGCTCTTAAAGAACCTATAGTACTAGATTCGAAACGTGTCTTTTCTTTCAATAATGAACTAAGTTTTTCGAGCCTATTCTCCATAATAGAGAAATAAAGATCTTCTTTGGAATTGAAATAGTTATAAACGGTACCCTTTGCAACGGAAACAAGTTTAGCTACATCCTCCATCATTACTTCATGATAATTTTTCCGCGCAAATAGCTCCGCAGCAGCATTAATAATTTTTTCCTTCTTAAACCTTTTTTTATTTTCTTTTTTTTGAACTTCAAACATATCTAAATCAAAACTACTTAATCATGTCTTGCGATATAGGAGGCCAATGGAAGTGAGAAGGTGAGAGATTCTTCACTCCACTTCGTTCCGTTCAGAATGACAAATTCAGGTTCGCATTTATACTTTAATTTCCAACAGTTAAAACTGTTGGTTACTGATATTCATATAGGCTTTATACATAACAGCCACAGAGTATTAATTTTTTATTTTATTCTTACGGTTTTAAATATTTCATCAAGAATTTCCTTCGCACCGGCATTTAACAATTTAGCTGCTAATTCTTTACCTAATTTTTCAGCTTCTTTTTTATTGCCGGAGATATTATCTCTAAAGGCAAACTTTCCATTGACAGACCCGACATAAGCCTTTAAGAATAGCTCATTGGATTTTATTTCTGAATAAACACCAATAGGTACCTGGCAGCCACCTTCAAGTTTCCTCAGCAAAGCTCTTTCAGCCAAAACTGCATAATAAGTTTCCGGATCATGAATCCGTTTCAGAATATTATATGTATCTATATCGGATTCCCTGATTTCTATACCGAGAGCGCCCTGACCCACAGCTGGCAGGATTTCATTTTTGTTTATAATAGACGAAATATTCTTTTCAAGTCCTAGTCTTTCGACTCCAGCTCTTGCAAGAATAATAGCATCCCATTCCGAATTCAAAAATTTTTCTATTCGTGTAGGAACATTTCCTCTTAATTCTATGACAGTTAGATCAGGTCTTAAATTCAGAAGCTGGCTTCTTCGTCTGAGAGAGCCGGTTGCAACAACGCCGTTTTCCTTTAAAGTTTTTAATGTAATATCTTTTTCTTTAGCAATTAAAACATCTTCAGCAGGATGCCTTTTAGTGACAGCACCTAAAGTAAGCCTTTTAGGGAGCAATGTTTGAAGGTCCTTCAAGCTGTGAACAGCTATATTTATCTTGTTATTCAATAGCTCATGTTCCAGTTCCTTGGTAAATAAGCTTTTATCCCCAATCTTAGAAAGGGCAACATCTGTAATTTTATCGCCGGTAGTCTTTATTATTTTTATTTCTACAGAAATATTTTCATTAAATTTTTCAAGTTCATTTTTAATAAAATTCGCCTGCCAGAGAGCGAGTTCACTTCCTCTTGATCCAATTATAAACTTCTTCTTCAATTATCTTTTCCTTCCATTTTTTTATTGTTATCAATTCCAAACAGATCCCTAAGAAGGCTCATCTTTATTGCAGTTTCGTCAAAATTATTCTCCGGTTGATTTAACTTACGGAGTTCAAGAGTAGGATGATGAAGTATCTTATTTATAATCCTTTTAGTAATGATTTCCAGTTTTTCCTGGTCTTCGGAAGAGAAGCGGTTTTTATTCTTATCAACCTCTTCAGCTCTCACTGTTTCAAAATAATCCCGCAGCTCCTTAATAGTAGGAGCTACTTCGAGAGAATTATACCATTCAAAAAAATTATCAACTTCTTCAATAATGATATTTTTGACTTTTGGAATTTCATTCTTTCTTTTCTCAAGATTTTGTTCAACAATAATATTCAGCGAATCAATATCGTTATAAAACACATAATCAATTTCTTTCGAAGCAGGCTCGATATCTCTTGGTATGGCAATATCCATTAAAACCATATTCGCATAATTTCTTTTCTTCATCGCAGCTTTTATATCATCCTTTGAAAGGATTAAATTATCTGAGCTTGTTGCACTAATAACAATATCATATTCATGCAGATATTCTTTGAAGTTAGTAAAGGGCAATATCTTAGCATTCAATTTTTGAGCAACCTTTTCAGCACGTTCGATAGTCCTATTCGTAACCGCAAGTTTCCCGATGCCCCTTTCCATTAAATGCTTTGCAGCGATTTCTCCCGATTCTCCTGTGCCGATTACAAGTGCGGACTTTTTATTAAGGCTGGAAAATATTTTCTCAATTAACTGAACGGCAGCGTAGCTGACAGTAACAGCGCCTTCACTTATTTCCGTCTCTGTTATAGCCCGTTTTCCTGTTTTAACAGCAAAGTCAAAGAGCCTTTTCATAAGAAAGCCGGCAAAATGAAGGTTCTCGGAGACTACAAATGAATCTTTGACCTGGTGATATATCTGGTTATCCCCTATAAGGAGTGAATCAATCCCGGTTATAACTTCAAATAAATGAGTAACTGCATCACGCGAGAAGAGATTTTTAAAATGACCGGGCTGCATATTATTAACAGATTTGATGCTTTGAATAGAGTTCAGGATTTCCGAATACTGCAGCTCTTTGTTTACCGGAATTCCATAGATCTCAGTTCTATTGCATGTAGAAATAATTAAACCTTCATTGAAGATACTGCCCTTAGTTTTCTCAACAAACTTTTTGATCTCCTCATCACCAAAAAAGAGGGCTTCGCGTAATTCAATTGGCGCTGTATTGTGACTTATTGAAACTGCAAATAAATTCATATCCTAGCTATATAGTATCGCTTAATAAAAAGAATGAAAGCTTTGAGACAAAAAATTTGTAATCGTAGTTGATAAAATTGCTAGCACAAAACCAATGATAGACAATAAAATTACCTTTTTCCCTCTCCATTTACCCATTATTTTACTTAAAATACCAACTCCATAAAGTATCCAGACTAATGCTGTTCCTATTAATTTCGGGTCGGCATAAGAAAATTTTGGGAATGCTTTAGGGAGCCATATGATGCCGATAATAATGGCAACCGATAGAAGTATAAATCCGATTACTGCGGAATAAAAACTCAGTGTTTCGAGTACCTCGAGATTAGGCAGGCGGTTAAAGATCAGTCCGAATTTATTAAGCTTTATTTCTTTATAAAGGATTAAATACAAAATTCCATAGACGGCGGAGATGGATATACCTGCATAACCAATCAATGCGCTAAAAACATGGAACCCTAAAAGGTGATTTCTTAATACTTCCTTTACTTCGGTTACATCCTGTATAAATAATGAAGATATAACCTGGAATAAAATAGATATAATAATAATGAAAGGACCTGTACCTCTAATATCGGTCACAAGCTCAAGAATGAAATAAGCAAAACTCACGGAAAAAGCCAGAACAGTAAAGATTTCAAAGACATTGGTAATAGGCGGATGATCGAAATAAAGGGTCCTTAATATCAAATAAAAAGTATGACATATAAGAGTTAAAAAAAGGAAAAGCCGTTTAGAATGAATGAACTTTTTCCCTCCTTTTGTAAAATCATACGAATAAATAACGAATGTTATTATATAAAGGAAAGGGAGCAGAATATTAAGGAAATCTATCAGTGACTTCATACCATATAATAAATTGACTAATGAGTAGTAAAATTAGAGAAAAGAGTGATAAAGAACAATCCAAATCTGAACTGATAAGTCAGTGCAGGGAGATGGAGGGACGATTTCTCAAATTTAGGAGGTTTGCTTTTGCTACTGAACTTCCTATCACCCTGAAATTCCATTAAGTTGACATGCCGGTATATATTCTATATATTTGGAGTCCAAATTTAAAATAAATCGCGGGGTGGAGCAATTGGTAGCTCGTCGGGCTCATAACCCGAAGGTTGTAGGTTCAAGTCCTGCCCCCGCTACTAAAAAGTTGCGAAATCTAATTGGTTTCGCAATCTTTATTTTTTTTAACGCTACATATAATCAATTTTTTTACCTCAGTTAACTATTCAAGAGAAATTGAAGAAAAAAATCTCTGCAATTTTCTCATACTTTAAAATTTTTAACAAACGATGGCGGATGTTTATTAATTCCATGGAGACAAAGGGCAAAAGAATAGATGGTACACAAAAGGAGCATAGCATGTTGTTAGGTACAAGGAAGAACCAGCTGGATAAGGTATTAAAAAAAATTGAAAATCTTCGTGAAAAGAAATGATTAGAAATTGCAGATAATAATAATACTATTGAAGATTAGTAAAAAATTACATTGAATATTTAGAAAAAAATAAAATCTTACTTTAAGTATTCATGATAATTGAAGAATTTATGTGTCTCCCTTTGGATCCCCTTCATCTCCCCATTAATCCTGGTTAGCTTATAATAAATATATATTTCAAAGAAATAATAGGAGAGAACTAAGGAGAAACAGGAAAATTAGTTTTGTTCAAAAACGAGGTTGTAGATGCTCTTATTGCCGGAGGAGATGCTTTACTGCCGAGAAAGACTATTTTCTCAACAACTCGAAAAATTCTTTTCAATTAAGGAACTAAGATATTTATAAAAACTGCCCCTTTGTTAAACCGTATGATCAAGTTTTTAAAATAAAAATTCAGTTGATAAAGAAAAATTTCTGATTGGAGCAATGTTGGCTATAAGTTCAATATAATTGTAGTTGAGGGCGTTATTCACATTAAAAAATATTCTTGCAGGGAAGCCAAGGTCAGAAAAATTGTAGCCTGCCCTGAAATCTAGAACATATACCGGGACCCTTACCCTTCCATCCTTAATGTTTCAGGTTTCATTATATCGCCTTTAACAATCTTAAGATTAGGATGTACAATTGTTAATTTTGACGGTGTTCGTAAAATTGATGTTACATGATGGTTGTATTTTAAGGCCGTCTTTACTGTTTGAAAACCAATTCCTCCACTTGCACCCAACACTGCTAAATTGTAAATGGGTATGTTTAAATCATTCTTCATTTTATCTTATTTCTTTGAATATTTTTTTGACTCTCTAATCGTAATTAATTCTTGTTTATATACATACTGTACACAGATTACAATAATTATAAAATCTACAGACACAAAAGGTATTTTAGATAGCGGGTCATAACTTCATATATGAGCGATCAATGCTGAAATCATAGCAATTCCAAAACCGGAGTAAACCCATTCTTTAACTCGTGCCGGTGTTAGCGGAATTAAAAACAATGTTGCCCCACTAACCTTTGCAATAAATAGTTCGAACCTAAAGGAGTCTGGAAATCCTAAAAGTCTTAAAGCATGTGCATGTGTGAAAGTATAGAACGCACTAAATAGCATAAAAAGACTTATCCATACTTTAGCAGCACAATAAAGAAATTTATTTTTTTTGTTGTATTCATTTGTTACCTCTGAGAATTCATTAATTAACCGCTTAACTTATGAGAAAAAACTTTTCAGAATATTTATACCAAATCAAGTTCTATCTCTTCGTTAGCCACTATAATTGAAGCGGTTTTCATTTTTACTCCTTAATTTTTTCATTATCCTTTTAACAAAAATGAATAATTGTCTTATATACATTTTCATTTCGTTCATAAGACATGATTCTCTTTTATTTTGTGACATCCTTTTTAATGAAAAATTTTGTCACAAAAGTGTGAGCTAAATTGTCTTATGTTTTGAAGTAATTAAAGGATATTTGTATTTATGAATAAAAATGGACAATTATTTGAAAACAAAATTGCAAACATTTATGCTCAAGGAAATCCGATTAAGTTAAAGAATGTGAGTTAATGGAATAAACAAACTTTTTATTAATATCATTTTTAAATTCGTTAAATCATTATAGAGAAATAATATTAAGGATAGCATTATTTTTTATCTCTTTACTTTATTCTTATAGATTCTTTATAAAAGTCTTCCAATTTATGCATGCCATATTCCGGTGCAGTCATATCAACAGAAAGAATTGTAAGGACGAATTCGATAGGTCCATAGATTTTTTGACTTAAGAATATTTTGATAAAGCTTAGTATAAATTTTCTTACCCAATCCGGGATATAGGTAATTTTTGTTTTTTTATTCAGTACTTTAAAAGCGATGTTTGCCATTTCATTTTGTGTAAAAGTTTGAGGACCACCGATATTTAGTTCCTTTTCAGTTAATTTTATTGACTCAACAATCTTTTTTGCCAGATCTTCTCCATGAATTGGGTTCATTTTAATACTCCCATTCCCGAATAAAAAAACCTTACCTTTGTTTGCCATGTTAAATATTTCTAAAATATCTGAATAGAAACCGCTAGGTCTAATGATGCAATATTCTAATCCAGATAATTTAAGCTCGTCTACAAATTTTTCTTTTGCCTCACATATTTTTAATGCTCTTAACCTTGTACCGTTAAGTACGGAAACATAAATAAACTTTTTTACGCCACTTCTTTTCGCTTCATCCAGTATGTTTTTATTTGCCTGGTAATCGACGTCCATATAAGTAAGGCCGTCTTTTTGCCTGGTTATTCCTACAGTAGAAATGACCGTATCGAAGTCTTCACAGCAGCCTTTAATAGATTCGGGATTTGTTATTTCCGCATTAAAAACCTCACCGGCCTCAATATTCTTTTGCTTTAACCTTTTAGGATCACGAACCAGTACTTTAACCGGCAAGCCTCTTAATTTTAATTCTTCTAATATGAAGCTGCCTAAGTATCCAGTAGCTCCGGCTAATAATATTTTTTTATTTGATTCCATTTTAGACAGTTACTTATTTTATACTATCGATCACATTACTAAATTCTCTACGAACATTTATTGCACAAGCAGGGTTTATTCTGCTTCATTAAATCAATTATCATTTAATCAAAACAAATCTAAGTTTGTATGGAAAGAGAGTATAGTAAATTTTAGACAGTACTTCTGATTTGTTAAGTTTGTTACTAATGTGAAGGTCTGCTACAGGTCTTTCATATAAAAAAATAGGAAAGAATATTTTTGAGAGAGATAGTGTTTGAAGATATCCTGTTTAACAAATGGGAGAAATCTAAAAGAATTACATTTCCAAATTTGAAACCATCTACTAAAATGATATCTATTCGATTACCCGAAAGTATGTTAGAGGAGATAAAATCTTTGGCAAATAAGCGGGATGTTCCGTATCAATCATTGATAAAGATCATATTAAAAGAAAGAATAGATAGCGAACTCAGAATAAATTTATAGTTAAAAAGGGGAGTTTGGGGAACGATAAGGACCTTGTTGATGTTAGTAATGATCCAAAAAAATCAATCTATAATCAAATAGCTCCCCTTAAAATCCTGGTTGCGAACTTCAATCACTGCTTTTTTATTTCCATCGGGTTTAAATTCTATCTGTGCTTTACCATTTGCGGCTTCTATTATTGAACTTCCAGTTGTTATTCCTAAATTTTCTATTAATTTCCCGGACATATTAGAAGAAAAATACATTCGCTTGCTGTAATCAAGGCACCTTTGCCCATCTTTATCAACAACAATTGCAGTAATTAAATAGTCTCCATTTGGCAGCTTACTTGATAATAATTTAATATCATCCGGTGTAGCGGCTTTTTTGTAAGTGTAATTAACTGTTAAGGTATCAGCTGCTACTAGCTTTTTATTATAATATCCAATTGCTTTTAATTTATTTGAACCTTCATTAAAGCTTACTTGCCAGCTTAACCCGCTTGCCGGAAATTTTTTAATGTCTTTATCTTTTTTGCCGAGACTTGTTCCATTAATAAATAATTCAACTGTATCACAATTGCTGTAAACACGTATTTCTCTTTTGACATTTTTAGGGCCGCTGCGTTCTATCCATGTATGGCTTTCGATATAACAGAACTCAGGTTTCTTTGTCCAGTAACTTTTAAAAACATAATAAGCATCTTTCGGATGGCCTTCTCTATCAACTAATCCTTTTAAATTCATATATGGAATTGCATTCTCCGGACGAAGCGGTGTTGGAAAATCTTTAAAAGCCCACTGAACGTTTCCGGCAAATGTTGTTGTTTGCATAGTATATCTTAAATGCCAATCAAATAAATCAACTATATAATTTTCACTCCAATCACTTATGTTTGCAATATTTGAGACATGAACTTTATTTACTTTCTCATCCCATTCATCCGGATTTAAAATGCCTTCACCAGTAATTGGATTTTCATTATGCCTGCCAAGCAAGCTTGAACCGCCATATTCTACATGTAAAAGATGAGTGTATTTTTTCTGAGCATCTTCAATAGCTTTCTGATAATTTTTATAAACTCCCGAATACCAACCAGCCCAAATTGACGGGGAGAAGACATCAACGATTTTTGCAGCACCTTGATATTTCCGGGCTGCTGTTAATCTTGCCGGATTAATTTTGTGAGCAATATTATTTAAGACTTTTAAAAAAGCATTCAGGGAGTCTTCATTGCTGCCGTTTGGAAAGTCCGGGAGCCAGTCAAGCTCATTTCCCAGGGACTGTATAATAATACTTGGATGATTAAAGTTTTGATTTATTTGCTCTATCAACAATCTTTTTGTATTTGATTTCCATTCTTCTTTTCCCATACCGCCGCGGCACCATGGAAGTTCATCCCAAACTAAAATTCCTAATTCATCACAAGACTTATAAACAAGCGGGCTTTGAGGATAATGAGCAAGTCGTACAAAATTAGCACCCATATCCTTTATCATTCTCATGTCTTTTAATTGAAGACTGTCGGGCATTGCCTCTCCATAGCCGGCATAATCTTCATGGCGATGTGTACCTTTGATTAATAATTTTTTACCATTCAAATAAAATGCACCGTGATTTTTAAATTCATACCATCGGTAACCAATTTCATCACTCGTTGAATCGATTAATTTATTATCTTCTTCCAAATTTAATATTACTTTGTAAAGATTTGGTTTATCGGTTGACCAAAGTTCCGTATTTTTAAGCTTATTAAAGTTTAATGAAATTAAATTATCACCTTTAATTAATTTATTTTCATCTTTTGCTTCATCTACAGCTTTGCCTTCCGGATTAATTAAGCTTGCTTTAAGAATAACATTAGATTCATTCAAGCAAATTATATGCGCTTCTATTTTTGTATCTGCAGATGATTCATTCACATTGGAAATAATTGCATGAAAATTTTTAATATAGTTTAGGGGAACAACTTTCAGCCAAACGTTTCTCACAATGCCGCCATAAATACAGAAATCAGATTTTTGTGAAGGGATAATATTTGGATTATATGAATTATCTACCCTAACATTAATTACATTTTCACTTCCCTCTATTATAAAAGGTGTAATATCTATTTCAAATCCAACATATCCGCCGACATGCTTTCCAGCGAGTTTATTATTAACATAAACTTCGGTGGTTATATTTGAACCTTCAAAATAAAGTATAAGGTTTTGATTGCGGCTTAACTCAGGAATATAAATATTTTTCTGATACCAGCTTGCATCTCTTCGATAACCCGGTTCGGCATCAACATTGTCATATTGATTCCAGGTATGTGGAAGATTTATTTTTTCCCATTTTTTATCAGATAGGTGAATTTCATTTATATCTTTTATATTATTTTCAAGATATGACCAATCATCATCTATATTATAAATTTGCCTTCCGCTTTTATTTTCTATAAAATATTTTGAATTGGGAGATTGAGAAAACAGAGAGACAGTTAAGATTAGGATGGCAAATAAAGATTTCAAAAGCGACATTTGTTTTCCGTAATAAATGTTAAATCAGAATTAGTGTAAATTAAAATTTAGTTTATCCATAAGATAGGCTGGCGAATAAAAAAGTTTCTTAATATCTCTCTTTGTCTTTTTTTTTAAAATATTTTTATATTTTTGTAAAATGATAAACGTTTAACATTATGTGTAAATTAAAAAATATGAAGGATTGAAGCAATTCTATAATTATAAATATTTTTGTAATGGAGTAATAATGAAATATTTTTTAACCGGTTTACTTTTAATTTTTATGCTGCAGCTCAATTGGGGACAAGAAACCTCCAAAGATAAAAGAATGAAGTGGTGGCGTGAAGCTAAATTTGGAATGTTCATTCATTGGGGAGATTATTCATTGCTTGCCGGAGTTTATAAAGGGCATCAAATGAGGCGAGGCGGCGCTGAGTGGATTATGAATCGAATGAAAATTCCGGTTAAAGAATATCAGCAGTATGCAAAAAAATTTAACCCAACAAAATATGATGCTGATGCCTGGGTAAAGATGGCTAAAGAAGCCGGGATGAAATACATTGTGATAACTGCAAAGCATCACGACGGATTTGCTATGTTCAAAACAAAGGCAAGTAAATGGAATATTGTTGACGCTACTCCTTACGGAAAAGATGTTTTAAAGCCGTTAGCAATCGCTTGCAAAAAATATGGAATCAAACTTGGTTTTTATTATTCGCAAGCACAGGATTGGAATAATCCCGGCGGAGCTGCTGCGCGAAGGGTAACTACAGAAGGCTGGCTTAATCCCGATTCAGCAAAAATCGACGCTTATACTAAAGCTCATAACGGACATTGGGACCCAATCCAAACCTCTAAAAGTATGACTGAATATATTAATAATGTTGCGGTTCCTCAAGTGCGGGAATTATTAACCAACTATGGAGATATATCAGTTTTATGGTGGGACACACCAGTTGATATGACAGACGAATATGCTGAAAAGTTACAGGCTTTGTTAAAGCTGCAGCCAAACATAATTACAAACAATAGATTAAAACGTCCAAACTTTCCCGGTGATACACAAACTCCAGAACAAAAAATTCCAACTAAAGAAGAGATGGAAGGTAAAGATTGGGAAACTTGTATGACTATGAATGGAACATGGGGTTATAAAAGTTACGACCACAATTGGAAATCATCTAAAACTTTAATTCGCAATCTTATTGATATTGCATCCAAAGGCGGAAACTATTTATTAAATATAGGGCCTAAAGCAGATGGAACATTTCCGGAAGAAAGCATTGAGAGATTAAGGGATATTGGAAAATGGATGAAAGTAAATGGCGAAGCAATTTATGCAACCGAAGCAAGCCCGCTTGATTCGTTGGGGTGGGGGAGATGTACGATGAAAGCTGACGGGGATAATACAATTCTTTACCTATTTGTTTTTGATTGGCCTGCAGATGGAAAGCTTATTGTACCAGGATTAAAAAATAAAATTATAACTTCAGATTTATTAGCCAATGGAAGTAATTTGATTGCTGAATCAAAAGAAAATAATACTATAATTAAAGTTCCTTCTGCTGCGCCGGACGGTACTGCAAGTGTTATCAAACTTAAAGTAGAAGGAAAAATTAATTATTAAATATAACGGGATAAAAGGCTGTGTGAAAATACAAAAAACCGTTAAAACGGTTGTTAAAAGTTTCATTTTTGTTCCATTTTCCAACGGTTAAAACCGTTGGAAAATGATATTCACACAGGCTCTAAAAACTTATTTTTTGTTTTTTTCAAAATATTGTTTTAATAATTTTAACATTGCTAACCTATAATCTCCATAATCGTCTGATGGATGCCAGTTTGTATTCTCAAGATATTTTTTAATAAGCATAGGATGATTTAATTTCCCTGGATTATCAATAAAAATATTTGTTAATAAAGTACCGGTGGTTCCTTTAGGGTCAATATGAATATCAGGATCCAGATGACCTTTTAATGGTGTTAACTTTAAAAGATGATCTATCATAATTGCTATGTCAGGAGATTCTGCATAAGGAATCGACTTTCCTTTTTTAATTCCCGGACCATAAAAATTTATATAAGGTTTCCATGAAGAAACAGTGGATGCCGGGTGTTCACTTTTTTTACTCATTCCCATTCCATGATCACCAGCAACAATAATATAAGTACTATCCCATACACCTGCTGATTTGAAAGTCTCAATTAATTTACCAAGGAGATGATCGAGATAAAGAATATAATTCTGATAATCAGAACCGGGTTTTAATTTATCTTGCGGACCAGTCCAGTGATTTCTAATTCTCTGCATATGAAGACGAATCAATCTTACATCATCATTCTTGAAATGATCAATTCCATGCTGAACCATTACTGAATCGGGGTCAGTGTTTGAGACATAGGAATAATCAGGTGTATTAAATTCCTTATAATTTTCCGCGCCTCCTGCAAAAATTGATTTTATTCCTGATCTTCTTGCAGCTAAAAAAATGTCATCCATATTACGAGATTCAAAAACATGAGTACCAGTATGCATAGCAACATTAGGCGGAGAAGAAGTCCCCCAAGGAAGCGAACCATCAGGCAGCCTTAAATAGGGAGATGGACTTACACAATAAGATTCTTCAACCCAAACCCCATTATCGTGGAGGAATTTTAAATTTTTTGCTCCATTATTGATTGCAATTTCTACCGCATTTTTTTGAAGCCCATCAATAACAAACAACAGCAAAGTCCTTTTAGCAGCTAATGAATAATTTTGAAATAGAATTGAACAAACAAAAATAAAAAATATAACCTTTTTCATATTTATCTTTCTTATACTAAATTAATTTTCTTGAACAACAATATTTTTAAATTTACCTGTATCATCAAAAGAACCAACTCCAATTTGTCCATGCATAAAAGTCAAATCATTTGCCTGCAGCACCGGCTGTTTAGAAGCATCAACAAACACTTTTATATTTCCATTATCAGCATTTCGAACAACTTTTACATGGTGCCATTTATTATCAGTTATTTGCGGTTTACCTTTCCCTGAATCTATTCTCTTTCTATCAGATTTATTTACGATAAAAATCCCGTTATGAACATCATCAGTAATTCCAGCCAAGTGAATATAATAAAATTCATCTGGTGAATTATAATCAATAATAAAATCTACATCTCTTCTGATTACGCTTGTGTCAGCAGTTGATTTTACATCTGCCTCTATGGAAACACTCTTATAAGGATTTGTTTTAAGAATAGCTAAAGCGGCGGGACGGCGGATCGGCCCTGAAGGTTTACCGGCTTTATATAAAATTAATTCATCATGAGATATTTTCCATAAACCTGTTCCGTCAATTATCCAATTTGATAACCCGTCTGAAAGCTCAACATTAGGATGTAATTTATTTTCACTCTGCGAAAAAAAAAATTGTGAATATAGAGCAATCATTAAAAATACTTTAACTACTGTTTTTATTTTCATGTATACGCCTTCACTAATAAAATTATCCATCTGTATTATCAATTAAATTTCACATGCAGCCTAAAGGGTTTGTATAAGATTTAATCTATATTTTATTTTTAAAGACATAGCCGTCTTTTTCTTTCGCAAAATCCCATTTAAAATTATTTCCATTTGAATTAAGTAAAATTTCAATATCATTATCATCTTTTTGAATAATATTAGCTTTACTAACAATACTATCAGCTTCACTTTTATTTTTTACAGGTAAAATAACAGAAGCTATAATAGTGTTCTTTTCTTTTGCATTGGTAACAGTTTCAAAATATTGCAGCCAGCTTAATCTTGCATCTTCAGTTACAGGTATTGTGGGAACTTTATCTTTAATAATTTTAAAATTGTTTTTTAATACAAGTGGAATAAATATCATATTATGATTTTTTCCGTCAGAAAGAAAAACATATTTATCATAAATTTTATATTCCCCGTTATGTTCCGGCTGGCGGTTAAAATTTCGTTGATTATCCGATACTCCAACACCAGGAAAAAATCTTGCTTCTATTTTTGAACCAGGATTTGCTCCTACTTCATCTAAAATACAAGTAACCACCGGCTTTTCAAGAATTATGCTTCGTCTCCACTTCTTTAATTCTTTATTTGGATACGCATGAGTAGGATCCATTAAAACATAATCCTGACTATCACTTGACTGAAAATCTAATATCTTTCCGCCTATTCCTTTCTTCCATGGAGTGTTTTTTTTCTTTGCAATTATTTGCTGTTCTCCATTTACAAAAATAACATTATGTCCTAGACTAGAAGCCTGCGGGTAATCGAAGCGATCTTCATTAAAATAAAATTCATCATATTTCATTCTACCAGATTCATTAATGAATGGAATATTTTGATAGGTAAGAATGAAATGCCCAATGTCTAAATGGCCGTGGTGCGGATCATTGTTGAAACCGGCTTTACAAGCTATTGTAACTGTTGATGGATCAAAAAAATCACTTCGCATTACAGCCCAATCAATACTTTTAAACAATTTTGATTTTTGTTCAGGCTCAACTGCCTTAATATTACTCTTCGGCCAGATTAAATCAAAAACATTATAACCTTGATTAATAAATTTTTCACTGTACCATGCGCAAGTATTGTCGCCGGTTTCAGTAGTAAACTTATTTACTAAATATGATTGTCCGATGGGTTCACCGCCGCTGTCTTCAAATGAGGCAGTTAGTCCGTATAATCCAAAATCAAAGGGATGATCTTTAATTTTTTCATGGTTGAATAAATTATATTTTCCATTGGATAATCTTTTTAAAGCATCCATAAAGAATACGCTATGTTCAAGCATAAAAGCATAATAGCCTCTGCCTTCCTGCCATCCGCCATCAACTCCAATCTGATCAAATACAAGATTTATGCGATTGTAGCACTCAGCAACGACGTCCATTAGTTGGGGATTATCTTTTAATAAAGCAAGTGCAGTTACTCCCAAACCCGAATAACAAACTGCTGCCCAATTGCATCGGTAAGCATTAGACCACCAGAAAAAATCGTAATTACCCCTAACTCTTGTAATTGCTTTTTCCAGCAGTCCATTGCGAATTTTATCTCTTTGATATTTTGTTAATGCAGGATAAAGCCAATCATAAGCAATTGACAAAATGCGAGTTTTCCTTGCAGCAGTAATATCAAATGAAAACACAACTTGATCATCGGGAACATTCCATGGCCAAACACGCGGATAAATTATATCAAATCTATGCGCCCCATTAATCCACTCGGGTAGATCACTTAATGCAATAGCGAATTCAATTCCCCTATTCGCATAAGCAGTATCACCAGTTATTTGATAAAGAAAAGCACAAGTAAGTGTACCTTGACTTATTTGAGAGACATAATGCGCTGCTTTTTCATCAGTTGAATATCGAGGATGCTTCGATTCGACAAGGTTCTGTGGAGTAAAGGGCATTTTTAGAAACCTATGCCCTTCAGCTAATAATACTTCCATTACTTTTTTACTGTGCGAATCATTCTTTATTCTTTCCAATATTGCCGGTTTATCTTTTTCAGAAAAATATAAATAAGGGTGATGCAGTTCATTTATATTTATGACATTAACCATATCTTCCTTTGTAACTTGAGCAAAAGATGGATAAGAATACATATGAATTAAGACTGCAAATAATATAATTCTAAAAATATTTAATTTAATTTTCATCATGATAATTCCGCTGCGTATATAAAGTCAAAAGTAATTAGTATAAGATTGACTATAAATTTCATATTATTACCGGTCATTATTTATTCATTGATTGCCCTATTGCTTTCAATTGTTCAAGGAATTTCTGATGCAGCTCTATTTTGATTAACTTGAGCTAATAAATTGTTAAAAGAAGATACTATTGCAAAGGAACAAATAATTATTTTTAATAAATATTGATTCTTTTTCATTTTAATTATTTTCATTTTATCAATTTTATAAAATAGACTGCTTGAAATCTTCCGGCTTAGTTCCTTCTCTTACTATAATTATATCTTCACCTTTTGAAGTATTAAATTTTAGTAAAAAACCATTTTTATTTTCTGATTTTTTTCCGTCACGATAAAAAGTAACTTGTTCTTCATTCCATGGATTTTCTAAACTGCATTGACCACCTTTATTTGAATGTAGTTTTACAAATTGAATTTTTCCTTTTTCCTGTGCAGATGTTACAACAAAAGCCCCCGGAGCTAAAAGTTTAAATTCACAATCCCAATCTTTTGGCCAAACAGAAAATATTTTTAACACGGGATCATCACCAGGTTCTTTTGAATCATCTTTTAAAAGTGAAGTATGAATACCAGAAGTTAGCCCGCCGATATGTTCTGCATCGATTGCGCCCGGGCCTTCACGCAATCGCAATCTGTTTCTAAAAATTTGTGCGCCGCCGATTCCTGTTGTATCTATAAATCCACCTGTTCTATTAAAGCTTAAGAACAACCTTTTAATATCTTTTTCAGAGCCAAGCGGTTCAATTGCACCAGGCCCGCCGCCGACAAATGCGCCATAGCCGCCTCTTTGTCCATAATTATGATGAGATGTTTCAGGCAGTTGATATAAATTGTCTTTAACTTCTTTCCATTTATTTTGAAGATCTGAATCGATTCCAAGAATTTCAGCGGCTTTAATAGCAACAGGAAAAATCATATTCATTGTAGAAATTTCATTTGGCTGATCTGATCCGTTCCAATTGCTTTCAACATTATTAACATGATGAATATGATATTTACCATCAGTATCTTTTGTAAGATTAGGAAAGTTTCTATAGAATTCAGCACTGCCTTTTATTTGCCGGTAACCATAATCTCTGAGCCAGTTTGTATCCATTGTGGATTGGAAGTAATGCCAGTAAAGTTCAGCTATTCTTGCACCTGAGCTTAGGAAATGAGTGCAGTGTCCGAAGATTCCATCAATAGCTTCGGGAGAAGAGAAACGATCGGGCTGTATCTCTGCTTTAGTTGGAACTATATAATGCCCATGATCATAGTAACCATCAGCTTGAAAATTCCAACGGGCTTCATGCCGGTTTTTTGTTTCCACGAACCACTGGAATTTAGCAGAATGATCTTTGTAAGGTTTTCGAACAAGCATTAAATCCTGCAGCTCGGCAGCAATATCATCCGGTAATATTTCAGGCCCGCTGAATGGAGTAATTTCCGGAATATAAATCCCTTTTGAACCCCATTGCTGTTTGGCAGCAATTGCACAAGCATCATACATTCCACTATACATTGAAATAACCGGCTGAATTAGATCTAATCTATTAGCAGGGATTAAATTTCTATAATATGCGCTTGTATTAGACCACCAGTATTGCGAGCCCCATCTGCGCATATCACCATTAGTATTGAATAGCAATCCTCCAAACCGCGGAGGATATTTCCCTAATGATGTTGAGCCCATTATGTATAAAAAGTAATTATAGTTTTGCTCAACGAAATCTGCCTGCTTATCTTTGCTGTGCATGTGAACATAACCTTGAGACCAAAAGTTTTTCCACCAATCAGAGTTTTCTTTATATAGAGTATCAAAACTTTTTTTTGATACCGAGTTTAAATTGTCTAAGGCAAGCTGCTCTATATTTTT
This sequence comes from uncultured Ignavibacteriales bacterium, assembly GCA_963848195.1. Classification (GTDB taxonomy): domain Bacteria; phylum Bacteroidota; class Ignavibacteria; order Ignavibacteriales; family Ignavibacteriaceae; genus CAVQBP01. The sequence continues at coordinate 319,039 of CAWKCY010000016.1, forward strand.
TGTTGAATCAAATGCAGCGGCGCTTGAAATTAATATTGTGAATTTTCCCTTTTGTGGAACAGCGGATAATTGAACAGTAGAGCCATTTAAAAACCTTGCTTTTGATTTTCTTCCCAACACCTGGATAGCAACTCCCGAAGCATCATAATATTTTTTTTCGCGGTATTTTTGAGTTAAAATAATTCTTCCATTATCAATTAATAATTGTGACGCTGCTGTATGTTCCACCGTTCTGACTATGACTTCATGATTTTTTTTAAGCTCGTAGCTTTTATTATAAATACATTCCATCCGGTAGCGAAGCATTCGAAGATCAATATTTATAGGCTCAGGATTTTCTCTTTGATCGTCAATCTGTACAGCGATAATATCCTTCCCATGATATGCAAAAGCTTTAGCAGTCATGCCCTTTCCTTTTGCAGTCATCAATCCGTCATAAACAGATAAATGCTGATGAAAATCATTGCCTGAGAAAACATTATCACCGGATTGAACAACATTAATATCTACATATCCGCAACCGCTTCCGTAATCGCTGTCAGCTTTTGGAAAGCTGACAGAAGTTGCGTCATTTGCGAAAACATCCACACGGTTGATTTGAAATTTTAAGGCGAATGGTTCTGTCCAAACAAGTGACCCTGTAATACCATTTCCAATCGGCATACCTTCTTCGCTTCGTGAAGCGGGCTTTGTGTATTCGAGATCAGCACCTGAAATTAGATTTTTAAAATTAACATTTAGCAGGGAATTATTTTGAGCAAATAGTTGAGAGTGAATAGTAAATAAAAATAAAATGATAGTTAATCTATTTTGTAACATTTCGTAAAATCTCCGAATAATGTATGAGAGTCTAAGTTATACACAGAGAACAGAGAGAAATTTATTTTGTAAATTTGGCAACAAACCCACCGCCGTTTATCATTTCGATTTTTAAAGAATCTTTTTTATTAAATTTATTTTTACTCATTACAAGTGCAGCGCTGTTTTCTTTATTATCGCTGACTAACGTTGTATTATATTCACCTTCACCTAAAAAAGATAACGGCACCTGAATTGTTTTTGCATCAGGGCCGCACATAGCAGCAATAAACCAGGTATCTCCACTACGGCGTGCATAAGCTGCAAGCATTCCTATTTGGGACTGCGGGAATACAATTGTTTCATCCCATACTGCCGGTATGCTTTTAATAACATCAGCTGCAGGATTATCCAAAATAGATTTTGGATTAGCAGCAATTGTTAAAAGGGGATCTGAAAAGATAACCATGCTTGCAACTTCATGCGCCCAGCTAGCATCTCCTCTTCTATCGCTGAACAACATAGTGGTATATTCGGCAGGGCCGGCAAGAAATCTTGTAAAAGGTAAAATAGTTTCATGCTTTGCGCGTGCTGTTAAGCTTCTTGCTTCCATTCCTCTAATTGCTTCGCGGACAAGTTCATTTGGATAAGTTCTCTGCCTTCCGGTTGGTTTATTTGCACCATGGAAATCAAGCAGAATATGATATTTTGCAGCATTGATTCTAAGTGCTTCATACAAATCAATTAATTCTTTTGCTTCATCATCAAAGAAATCTATTTTGGCACCGGCGACGCCAAGATCATGAAGCATCTTAAAAAATTCTTCTCTCTTTGCAGGAGTTCGAAGATCTTTGCTGTGTTCCCAAAACCAAACATTTACACCTTGTTTCTTTGAGTAATCAACAAACTCTTTTCTTTGTTCCATTGTCCAATCCCTCCAAACACCTTCGACAATGTGATGCTTAAAACCCAGTTCGCCAGCCCATTTTGAAAATTGTTTTAATCCATCATAACCTTCCGGTCCATCATCAACATAACGCCAAACTGCACGACCGGGTATAATCCAGGAAGTTTTAATTCCATCAGGAAAAAGGGTTGAATCGGGCGGCGGGCATAAATTCGGGACAATGGTACAATTAACCAGTGTGTTTAAATCTTTACCAACCATAACCACACGCCAAGGAGTTGTAATTGTTCCTTTTATTGAAGCAGGTTTAGCGAGCCGCTTTGCTTCATCTCTTCCGTAACGAAGCTCAAAAGGATAATTTAGCGGCTGTCGATTTCCAAGACCGATGGTCCAGCCTCTTCTTCCATCCCCTTCCAAAGCCATTCCACTATAATTAACAAGATTAGCTTCAGTTATTGATGCATATCCTTGATTATCAGGCAATTCAAATGTCATTGGCGGCCCAGCCCATTCGCCGTACTGAATATCAGAAATATTTTTGCTTTTATATTCACCTTCATAATGACCTTCAAGACCGACGTACCACACTTCGGAATTTTTGGGAATTACAAAAGTTGTATATTCATCAGGTTCATGTGAAGCACTATCATCTTCAGGAATAATTTGTCTGAAAGCAATTCCATCGTTAAATGCTCTTACCTCTAAAATAAAATCAATATTAGAAAGATCATTTTCAAAATAAATTTTTGCTCCATCACATTTATTTGCTGCAGTACTTTTAGCACCATACCAGGGATAAGATTCATCAGTTTTATATCGTTCAAGTTTTTTAAATACAACACCTGATGACAAATCAAACCAATCCAACTTCATTATTATAGGTGAATTTTCAATAACAGTTGTTTCACCCATCTTAACAGTGAAAGTTAACCTTTCAGCATTTGGTGAAAGAATAAATTTTACATTGCTGTCAGGACTAACAACCTGCACTTCATTCATCGGAACAACCCGCTGAGAACGCCTTGACTTTTTACTGTTATTTTGTGAATGAATTATTCCAACACTTAATAAGTGCATAAAAAGGAAAAGCACTACTACTTTCAGATAATATTTTTTCATTATTTGCTCAATTATTTTCTTTTTCATATTTAAGCTTACGTAAATTTGCTTCGAGGAAGTAATAATCTGCATAAATTAATGGAACATTCACTTCAGAATTACCCGGCTTATTTCCTACCGAATGCATTAAAATAAAATCCTCATTTTGTCCCAACTGTGCTATATAATTATCTGAAGATAGACTTGATAAAATTTTATTTGCAGCTGATAAATATTTTTCCCGGTTATCTTTTGAAAAGGAACTTAATTCATAAAATGCCGAACACATCACTGCCGCTGCAGATGCATCTCTTTCAGTATTTGGAATTGCCGGATCATCATAGTCCCAGTAAGGAACCATATCATCGGGCAGATTTTTATTTGATAAAATATATTTTGCGATATGTTCAGCTTGATTTAAATATCGCGGATCTTTTGTTTCACGGTAACACATAGTAAATCCGTATAAAGCCCAGGCTTCACCCCGCGACCAACATGATGAATCGGAATAACCTTGATGAGTTCCTTTACTTATAACATTTCCAGTTAAGGGTATCGTAATTAACTACATGCCAGGTACTGTAATCATTTCTAAAATGATTTTTCATTGTTGTGTTAGCATGGCTGACAGCAACTTTGTAATATATTGAATCACCGCTTGTTTGAGCAGCCCAGAATAACAATTCAAGGTTCATCATATTATCTATTATAACAGGATATTCCCAATTATCTTTTGAATGATCCCATGAACGAATGCAGCCTACTTTGGGATTAAAACGTGTAATTAAAGTTTTTGCGCTTTGCAATAAAATCTCTTTATATTTTTCATTGCCGGTTAAACGATAACCGTTGCCATAACAGCAATACATCTTGAATCCCATATCATGGGTTGTTCCATTGAACTGTTCTTTTTCCATATTATGCGTAAAAAACTCAGCAGATTTTTTCCACTTATCATCTTTGGTATAATCATATAAATACCAAAGGCAGCCCGGAAAAAACCCGCTTGTCCAGTCGCTTGATTCAACAAGTTTTATTTTACCATCTTTATTTACTGTACGGGGATTTAATGAAGAGTTATCTAATTTTTTTAACATCAATGAATCCTGCTTTTCAGCAATATAAAAGTTATCCCGGATTAAAGATTTCTTGCTGCTTAAAACAAATGCCGTTATAAAGATTATTAATGCAAAAAAAACTATAGGAATTGTTTTTTTCATTTTATTCCAGTGTTAGAGTTAATAAGAGCTGCCGCGCACCATAATACCGGGGCCTGGCCATGCATGTCGCCAACATTTCGTTTGCGATTTAAGTAATACTGTTCGTCATTTTTTTTGTTTGTCCCTTCACAGACATCATGCGTATCTCCGTTTTCATCAATATAATCCTGTAAGCCAATCCATCCTTTTCTTGCAGCGGGGCCGTATAAATCTTTATCTAACCAGCCGTTTTGCACACCGCTTATAAAAGCAAAAGTAAACATTGCAGAACATGAAGTTTCCGGCCAGGATGAATCAGGCTTATCAATCAACTGATGCCACATACCGTTTTTATCTTGATATTTTAAAAGCGTTGACATCATTTTTTTATAACCTTTTAAAATCCTTTGATATTCAGGATGATCTACCGGTAAAACTTGAAGAAGCAAAGACATTCCCGATGCCACCCACCCGTCTCCTCTTCCCCAGAAGAAGGGAACATCAGGCGCATGATAAAAAAGCCCATTTGATTCCTGCAACGAATCAAGATACATTACCATTTCTTTGGCGGGGTGGTTTACATATTTTTCATCTTTAGTTGCCCTGAACGCTTGTGTTTGAACAGCAGTAATCATAAACATATCATCGATCCACAAGCGTGTCTGCCAGGTATATCCTTGTTCATAAAAATTTTGAGCTTGCGGTGTCACTCTTGAACCAAAAGGAGGTCCCCATTGTTTATCTGCATATGACTTTCCTAATTTTAAATATTTATCTTCTTTTGTTTGGATATATAGTTCGAGCGGTACTGAACCAAAGACTGTATAATCAACATGATCAGGAACCGGTAAAAGTGAATCTTCAGAACCGAATAGAGGTTCAAACCTATCTTCTAATTCTTTAAGAAGTTTTTTATCATCCGCTGCTTCAGCAAATTTTAAAGCTCCAAACCAGGTGCATACTTCAGGATAAGTTATATATTTTGGAGGTATATTCCTGTTGTAATTAAAATGAGGAGCAGCAACGAAATGTTCTGCAACTAATTTTCCAATTTCCTGAGGAGATTTTCCCTCAGGCCATGAGCTAAAATAATCATCATCTGATTTAACTGATGAACTTCCGGAACAACTAATAAAAATTATCGTCAATAGCGGGAATAATAATGAATTAAGATATTTTTTCAAATTAATTTCCAATTGTTTATTTCTTTTAATTTAAAGTTATATTTAAACTCTTATCATTTCAATAATATCAGCTTCAACACTTTTTCATAACTTCCTATTTGAAGCCTTATAAAGTAGGTTCCGCTGGTTAGCTTGTTTCCAGATACATTACCAGAGTTCAGCAAATATTCATAGCGGCCGGAAGATTTATATTCATTAATAAGTGTTGAAATGTTTCTGCCAAGCGAATCAAAAAGCACCAACTTAATATTTCCGGCCAAAGGAATTTGATAGGCTATTGTAGTAGATGGATTAAATGGATTTGGAAAACTTTGTAATAAAATTTTATCGGGAAGAATCTTTTCAGCTTTAATGTTTGTAACAGAAGATGTTGTTGCGCATACAGTATCAGAATAATTTGAATTGCCAAATAGATTTTCCGCACGAATGCGATAATAATATTTGGTAGAAGCTGTTAAAGAAGAATCAATAAAATTTAACATCTGAGTTTGTGGTTTCCACCTTTCCCAAGTTGGAGTTACTATAGAAGCTAAAGACCAATTATTTCCATCCGGCGATCTTTCAATCCTAAAATGATCTTCATTATATGAATTATCATACCAAGCAAAATTAATTTTTGAATTTGAAATTGATGAGGCACTAACTTTAGAAGGTGTATTAGGAGGAATTTCATGTCCTCCTGTTCCTACACATGATTGGGAATCCTTTGCAATACAAAAGTCAGCGAACCTTATGGTTTCATTTCTAATTTCAGATTTATTTTTTAAGCTCCGGTATATTCCAATCTTAGGACGATAAAAATAAGCACCGGTTCTTGACATATCAATATCATTGTTACTGTAGAAAAACAATGTATCATCATTACTATACCGTTTAAGAATGATGGAATATTTTCCATGATCATTATAAGTAACTTTTTCGATCGCACTTATCCAAACGCCTTTGAATTGAGCAAAGCCGGCATCCTTAGCAACTCCTCCACCGCTGCTACCTTGCGAAGGTGTAAAAATTAATTGGAGCTTATCAGGGTTCCCAGCGCGTGTTGTTAAAGTTATAATTGGTGCACCGTCATCACCTCCAACAGCTTTAATTTGATGTATATGGCAAAAACCAGGATTGGGAAGATAATTTGAATCCAATTTAAATTTCCATGAATATATAAAAGTATCCCCATCATGCGCTGCTAAATAAGATGGGGGGGTACTATCTGTAACTGTTAATTCTGTTCTTATTCTATCAAAGTTTCTGCAGCGGTCATTATCTAAATTAATATGGCTGTCAAATGCAAAAACATATTTGCCTAAATCATTATCCCAAACTTCTGAGACATGATCGACCGGGTGAACACAGTCAGGCACTTCCAGCTTTAATCCTTTGGAACGAATTAATTCATAAGTATTTCCCGGACCATCCCCTGTAAGGAGTTCCTGTGAATAGATTGAGCATGATACGAAAGCAATAAAAATAATTGTTAATACTTTGACAGTAGATTTCATTTATAAATTTTTAATTTAATTACAAGATTGAATAATTTTTCTGATCAGCCTAATAAATGATTTAAAGAAATATTAATTATCTTTTTAGCCCATGTTAATGCTTAAATCAAAGACATAAATTATTATTTCATCATTTTTTTAAAATTAAATGAACAATATTCTAATCAACTTTATTACATGACTCAACATCATTCCAAATTTTCATTCTTCCTGATGTTGAGTCCTATTAACCTATAAGGAGACCTGGTTATTTAAGGAGAATCATTTTTTTAGAAAGTATTTGATTCTGTGAGCTCAATTGGTAGATATATACACCGGAGCTTAATCTGGATGCATCAAAGTTAATCGTGTAATTTCCAGCAGGTTTAACTTCATTAACTAAAGTGGCAACTAGCTGGCCAAGAACATTAAATACTTCTAATTTTACTTGAGATTCTTTCGGAACATTATAAACTATCTTTGTAGACGGGTTAAACGGATTAGGATAATTTTGTTCCAAAGAGAATTTAGCCGGAACAATATTATTGTTATTATCATTAACACCAACAATACCGACCCACCAATTAGGATCTCCTGCAGGCTGTCCATTCATGTCCCCCGTAAACGCTTTAGCGGACATATTATATTTCAGATTGAATTTAGAAGTATCTGAATAAAAGCTAACCAATGGACGTTGAAAATCAACTGCTGAGCTGAAATTTGTAGTGCTCTTACTTTTTCCAGGCCCATTAGGATCAGGAGTCCAATACCACTCGCAGAAGTTATAAAGTGAATATGTCGCATGATTAAAAGATATATCATCTTTTTGCCATGAAGTTGTTGAATCTTGAATTTGTTTGTTAATATAATGAGAATTAGGGATCAAGTTTCCTAAGCCTATATCAGAATGTTCATCATAAAACATCTGGATAGAATCCGAAACAGCATAGTAATTATTGCTTACCGTCCAGGCAGCGGAATTTGTCGTGTCAGTATTTAAACTGCTTAACATTGTCATTCTGTTATTACCGAACTGATCAAATTCATTAGGATCACCAAATTCACCTAACCTAACATCATCAGTGCTATCATTACCAAGAGCAAAGTTGTCGACAAATACATTATTAGTAACCTGCACAGTGCCGTTAACCCAGCCGAAAGCTAAACATCCGTGCATCGACATATCATTGCGAACTGTATTGTGATCAAAGAGGACATAGCCTAACGGGCCAGTGCTTGAATAATGCCTTATTGCACGATCCGTACAATCAGTCATAGAACAATCTTTAACAATCAAACTATCGATTGAAGAACCCCTGCAATCAATATATCTTCCGTTACCAATATTAGTTTTAAAAAGATTTCCTGATTGAGCCATAATCGTATTTGTAACTTTAACTACATGAGCGGCAGAACTTGTTTGAATAAGAGTAGCTCTACCTCCACTCATAACGCAGTTATCAACATAAACACTAGGTCCTGCAGTTGAAACATTAATTATTCTATTAGGCATATCTGTAATATCAGCAGGTATAAATTCCGACCAGCCGACAAGATTTAAATTTGATAACCAAATATCTCCCTGTACGTCAAACATTTGGCCGGGATATGTAGAATTGTTTGGATTTCTATAAGCATAGATAGTTGGTTTAGTAGAAGCACCGTCTTCAGCTTTAATTCTCAGCACCCATCCGGTATTTCTGATATCAGAATCAACAAGATAACTTCCGCCACTTTTTAAAACGTAGACTCTATCCTGGTCGACCCTGTCTCCTGTAGAAGTTGAATCACCTAAAATTTCATCATTAAGATATAATTGATTTTCCGAATAGGGGGGGATAATCATCTCATGACTCTGGCAAAACAATGTACCTGGTAGTAATACCAGCACAGCAAAACATAAAAAAGTATTTATTTTTTTGATCATAACGAACCTCCTTAATTTAGTAATGAATACTAATTATTATTGAATAAATGATTAATTGATTAAATCTGATTTTTGTAATAAATAATTATAAATTAACTCTTACTCCTACGTCAGCAGTCATCCCAAATCTATGATCAGTATTAGGTTCTTCAATGCCGAGAATTCTATTATTATATAAACTAGCTTCTTTGGCATTTGTTATATTGTTTAGATTTAACAGAACGGATATGTCGTTAGTAATATTTTGTTTAAGTGAAATATCCAACCGGGTAAATGCATCCTGTTCGCCATCTGATCTGCCGTCTGATGAAAATGAAGTATTATATTTTCCTTGATAGAAGGCAGCAATTCTAAATGAAAAACCATCTATATCATACCCGAGTGAAACATTTCCAAAAAATTCAGGCTGATCTTGAAGCTTCTGTTTATTCTCAGCTAATGTTTTATGTGATTTAACGAGTTTGCCTAAAATCGGATCAATAACAGTATCTTTTACGTCGATACTTGTTGCAGCCCAGGTTTCTGATCTAACGATTGAAAAATTATAGTTCAAAACTATATTCTTTAACAACCCCGGTAAGAATCTAAAGTTCGCCTGGTGTTCAACTTCAAACCCCCAAACATGAGTAGGTTTATTTGAATTATATGGGTAATAAAAATTAAATGATGTAATTGGATTTAAAGGACTATGCCACTGGATTCCAAGATTGTCTAAAATATCCTGGCTATGCCCAGGAAGTTCAGGTCCATTTATATATTGAAACATGTTTTTAATATTTTTATAAAATGCAGAAATAGAAAACAAACCGATATCTTCGCCATAAAATTGAGTTTGTATTTCATAGTTCCAGGCAACAGCGTTTTTTAATCCGGGGTTTCCAATATGAAGATTAGCTCCGCTTCCTTGATAAGCAACGAGCTTCGGGAGTCTATAATTAAAATTAGGACGCGCTAAAGCCTGGTATGCAGCTAATCTAATATTCATGAAATCAGACGGTTTAATTAATATTTGTAAATTTGGAAGGACATTTGTTTCATTGTGATTAACAGTAGAATCTAAAATGGTTCCGCTTTGAGGAAATGGAAAACCTGAAAGAGTTTGGTTCATATAATTTGAAGTATAATCATTGTTATCATTTTCAATCCTAACACCAAGTATAACAGTTAGTGCATCTCCAATATTTAATGTATTCATTGCATAATAGGCGAGAGTTCTTTCAATTAGGTTATAATAGTTCTCAGCATTATCCTGAACGTTTGGTATATATTCTTTACTAAAGATGGTACCGCCAGGCGTTATCCAGCCATTTATATTTAGCGATCTCCATTCCTCTAACCGGTTACGATCAATAATAGGATTTAATAAATAAGTACCATATATGTTTCTTGATGCAGGATTGGCATCAAGGAAATTTAACATGGAAATTTTTTGGCTGCCGGTTAATAAAATATTATTGAATGATGTTCCTGAAAGATCCTTAGGAACTATTGAACCATCCGGAAGCTGAGTATATGGGGGTACTCCTTTATCTAAATAGTAATTTGAACGTGTTTGTGTATGATTATCACTTCTGTTTGTTTGTTTATACTTTGCTCCGAATTTAAATGCACCGGTTAAATTGCTTCCGATAGTATAATCTTTACGTAAATTGAGAAAAGCAGTTTTAATTTTTTCAAGATTATTTCCAAGATTATCATTTGCAACATTAAAGTAAGCTTCCTGCCAATTATTAATTGCATAAGGTATCCATGCGTTAACCGGGCCTTTTTTATTTCCCGGAACATTTCCCATTCCACCAGTAACGACTCCGTTAGTAAGTTTACTATCTTCATTAAATCCCATTTCATAATCATATGGGGTAACACTTTTAGATTGTGAGAATGATAAATTCCAATCAGTGTTAAAATCTAATAGAGTGTTATTTCCATGCAGTGAGGTATTAAATATATCAATATTTTGTTTTTGCAATTCATAATCATAAACTACTCCACCTGAGGTATGATAAGTTCTGTAAGATGTAAGATAATCCCGGGAAGTTCTATTATAAACAGTATTTAATTTAATATTGCCCCCATCCGCAGTATTAAAATCAAAAAGGACGCTACCACCGGCTCTTTTTCTAATTTCATTTATATATTGCGGTTGAAAAGTTGTTGTCTCCCAATCATTACCGCCATTCCTATTAAAATCATAGGTATAATCAGAAGATTCATTACTTCTAATCCTTCGTTCTACATGACCTTCCAATTGTAGTCCGATAATATCACTTAAATATCTCTCTCCATAATTGCCGGAAAAGCTATATTGCTTTGCAGATTTATCCATACCGTTATAGTCGCCAAATGCCTGCAACCTAATAGTTCTTAAAGAAGGAGCTTTTTTAGTTACAAGATTTACACTCCCGGCAATTGCATCAGCATCTTTATCAGAAGTTAATGCTTTAAATAATTCTATTCCTGCTAAAGAACCTTGCGAGATAGTACTTAAGTCTAAACCTTGATCATTTGCATTTGTTGAAGCCAACCTAACACCATCAACAGTTACAGTAGCAAATTGGGGGCTCAATCCGCGCAAAACAATTTGATTTGCTTCACCGCCTGAACGTAATAATGAAACACCGGGTAAACGGCCAATTGATTCAGCTGCATTTGCATCCGGCAATTCTTTTATCTTTTGTTCTGAGACAACATTTATGATCGTGTTGGAATTGAGCTGCTGGTTTATTGCAGCCGCTTGTCCTAAAGCCTGTCCGGTTACAACAACTTCTTCTCCAACAACTACATCCGGAGATAACTGTACATTAAGCTCAATTGTTTTTTCATTTTGCACATTAACTTTAAGCTCTTTTGCTTTGTATCCCAGATATGAAATTTGTACAGTATATTTTCCGGAAGGAATTTTAGTTATCTGGTATTCCCCATTTATATCAACTGCTGCCCCTAAAGATGTGCCTACCAAAAACACATCAGCGCCAACCAGCGCATCATGTGAGATAGAATCTTTGACAACCCCTTGAATAGTACCCTGCCCAAAAATCCTTGAGCTAAGAATCAACATAATGAAAATAATTATTTTTCTGGTATTGAATACTTCCATATATCTCCTCCTAAGTTTAATCTCTCATAAAAATTAAGAATTTTATTCCGTTAGTTGTTTTGCAACTGTATATCCTCCAATCTGTGATGAAACAAGTTTCAAAGTTTTTTATAAAAATTTATTTATTTACTTTAAATGATTAACGTTTATCATTTTAAATGAAAATAATATATTTGTTTTCATTTACGGTTTAATAAACCGGATTTAGTTTGATTTTCTTTAATGAAAAGCAAAATTAAACCTTAGTTTAATAAAGCCAAGCATTTTACGGTCAGTTTCACGCAATTTACATGTTAATTGCATAATAAAGTCTGCGATTATTAAATGAATTCGCCTATTTTTTAATTGAATCATATTTTTAATTTTATTATTCTTGTCCATGCCTGAAATAAATAATAGTGATAAAGAGCAAATCATTTCTGATATTTTAGGAAGTTCTGAATTCAAAGATTCACATCGATATCAGGATTTGCTAAAATATCTGGTTGAGAAAACCAATAAAGAAGGCTCTGTAAAGGAATTAGAAATTGCAATAGATGTTTTTGGCAAAGACTCTAGTTTCGATCCAAACACAAATCCATTAATCCGCTCCTATATAAGTAATCTCAGAAAGAAACTTGAACATTACTATCTAACAACTGAAAATAAATTCAATTATAAGATAGAAATTCCTAAAGGCCAATATTTAATTAATTATATTTATACTGAACCAAACGAAGAATTAAAAAAAGAAGTAAAATTCAATAAGTATATCTACTTAACGATAATTTTAATTCTGCTTTTTTTATTAGCGTTTCAGCAATTTAAAAAACCGGGGGAAATAAAAAATACAAAGCCGAATATATCGGTAAACCAGATATGGTCTGAATTTTTTCAGACTAATACTCACCCTACGCTAATTGTATTAGGCGATTATTTTTTTATGGTAGAAAAAGACAGTAAGGACAGATTGTTTTTAAGAAACACTAAAATTAACAGTGATAAGGATTTTCAGGTTTACTCAAGGGAATATCCAAAATTCTATAATAACCTGGAACCATTAAACTTTACTTATTTACGCCCAAGCTCTTCATTTGGATTAATAGATATATTAAATGTTATCGGCACATCAAAACAAAATACTTCAATCAAATTAGCATCAGAGTTAAAATGGGAAGATTTTGAAAAGCATAATATAATTTTTATAGGCACATTTAAAACTTTATACAAACTTGATACTTTAATTGCCCAAACAAATTTGCGCTATAGTGTAGAACCATCTTCATTGGAAATTATCGGGGATCAGGACGATTCAACTAAAACATTTAAAGTAAGCTGGATTGCCAGCAATTATCAAAGCGATTATAGCGTTTTACTTAAAATACCGGGTTCTAAAGATAATACAATCATCTTTTGTCTAGGATTTAGTGAGATGGGAGTTATGGATGCTGTTAGATCTGCAGTAGATCCAAATTTTAACAGCAGAATCAAAAAAGAAATGAACAAATATATTCCTCGATCTTCTTTATATTTTGAAATGGTATCACAGGTTGAAGGAATAGAATTAACATCTTTTAAATCTCAGATAAAATATTTTTCATTCATACCTTCAACAAAGAATAATTTTTAATTATTTTCTAATAAAACAGCTCTAAGTGAATAAGGCGCTGCTATACTATCACTGTAATCGTTCTGATTTGGATCAATATAAAATTTATCCTTGCGCTTGTTAAAAGAAACGGAGAATCATCTGCAAAGAATGAATTTCTTTGTGTCATTTTTGACAATTTTTGAACAAGTGCTTTCAAAATCTCCATTTGGAATTTGCGCGTTAATGATTTCTGCTTGGAATAAAATAAATAACAAGAATAATTTGCAAAATATAATAGAGCTTTTTCATATAGTCCTCCAAACAAAATTGATGATTGTGAATGAAGAGGAACTCAAATTAAATTATTTAACTATTTATACTACCTCATTAATATAAATTTCTTTGTTTCTATAAAACTCCCAGCTTGCAATCTATAAAAATAAACTCCGCTTGAAAGATTAATTCCTCTAAATTCAACATTATAATTTCCTGCAGGTTTTTCTCCATTAACTAATGATGTAACTTCCCTGCCGAGAATATCATAAATTTTCAGTGTTACAAAAGAAGCCTGAGGTATAGAATATTTTATAGTAGTTGAAGGATTAAAAGGGTTCGGGTAATTTTGGTAAAGTGTATAGCTTTCCGGGATATTTTTATTTTGTGAATCTTCAACTCCGGTAACAGTTATATTATACTTATTGCTAAGATATTTCTCTATTGTTGACTGGTCAGGATCAGAAAGAACGGTATCATAAACTATTATCTCTGCAATATCGCATTTGGCAAGGACTCTCCCCAAATCCGGAAAATTATCAGTTGATCCAATTCCTCCACCGGAAGCCGTGGAATCACCAAGTGGAACGGAAATAGAAATATTAGCTCCGGAAGCTGACGAAGGAGCAGAAACTCCATTCCACCACAACGTTGTATTTGACACAGTTTTGTCTCTGACAATGAAAATGTTTCTCCATTCATTGTATTTCGCAATATTCTGACCGGTAAATACCACATAATCATTGTGATCTTCGGTACCAACAATAATATCATTGTCGCCATTATCCATCCCCCGCATTTTAATGGCAAAGTGTTCATTGGCAGCATAAGTTCCCCCGGGACCAAAAGTCAACACAAAGCCAGGCGGATTAGAACCTGTAGCACCGGACTTATTATTGAAAACCATGAAAAGACTAATCTGACTCATCTTTTTTGAACCTGTAAATCCTAACCTGTCATTTACACCGTCAAAGCTTATTACGGGTTTATTATTTATTACGTTATTGACCAACACAGGCTGACGGCTTGTATCTGATTCGATAGCATCATTTCCATTACCGCTTTGATCCATCCATCTGCTTAACTTAGAACCATTAAAAACTAAACCGGTATCAGCTCTAAGCCATAACTGCAGTCTTTTCCCGGGTATTTTACTATTAACTACACGAAATATTTTCCCATCTGTAAGAGTTGAAACAAAGAATTCATATTTAGATTTGAACCTGATGGAGGTTGGACGATTTAATCCGGATACTAAAGTATCAACATTTCCATTTTCGAGTCTTAGTACTGTTCCTGAATTTGGTACAAATGGAGGAGGCACCCTAAAGGCAGCATGTTGTAAAAGTACAAGATTATTGTCGGGGTCAGTTGTTACATCAACTATTGTAGTGAGTCCTGTTTTATAATTAGAGACACTTCCGGATAAATCAACCTGATAAAGTGTAGAAGCACTATCCGCAAAAGGGAAACCGGTAAGACAGCCTATATAAAAGTTATTGTCTTTAAAAACAATACCTGTGGGCACAACTTCACTAAAGGGTCCCCCTATACCTGTATTATTTGGAATATTAGGAAACCTTGCAAAAATGCTAAGATTACCAGTTGAATTTTCCCGTTTAACTACAGCATTTGCAGCAGCATCAGCAATATACATATCATTATTTGGTCCGTAAGTTAATGTATAAGGATTTGAAAGTGAATCTCCGATACTTTTTAAAAATTCACCTACTTTATAAACAGATTCGATTGCAGATCTGTTAAGAGGTGCGGAAACTCCCGGAATAAATCCGGTGGTATCCACCACCAGAATAGATTGAGAGAGTGAGTCTGTACCAGGACCTCCCTGCATTATTAACAACTTCCCCTCAGGACTAAAGAATATATGTTCAGCACCGGTAACATCTCCGGAAGGAATTACTTCGGAAGGCAAACCGGTCATAAACGGATAGATCTTATTTTCTCCGGTAATAATTGAGATCTTTGAGTTATTATTACCATTACCAATTTGTGCTACCCATATCCAACCCCTACCGTCAATTTGAATTCCCACAGCACCGGGTAAACCGGAGGCATATGTAGTGACAATTTGGCTGAATCCGGAACTAGGTAAAAGACAATAGATTATAAACAAAAAATATAAGAACTTTTTCATGACAAACTCCTTTTTGTTAATTCTTTGTGAGCTAAATAAACAAAATTAGAGAGGGGGATGCATATGAATATTGTGCCGTTTAATTATATTATTGTTCCAATTCTATAAATTGTAATGCACGTAACAAAAGTATAAACTAAAATGAGTCTTTTCCTTTCATCCCCTCTTTATATATTTATGATTATTTAAGGAGAAGTTTCAGGTCTTTATACCTGGGGAGAGTCCAGGGTGAATACTTAAAAAAAATTTGAATAGGTATTTATCAATTAAATAATTGAACTAGGAGGATAACCAAATTCTTCTTTAAAACATTTGGTAAAATAGGCAGGGCTTGAGAATCCAATCGAATAGGCTATTTCTGAAATATTTCCTTTCTGCTCTTCTATCATCCGTTTGGCTTTAGATAATTTTACAGATCTTATATAAATACTGGCCGATTTCCCTGTCAATGCTTTCAATTTTCTATGCAATTGGGTTCTGCTCATTGCCACTTCACTGCAAAAATCTTCAATATTAAAATCTTTCTCAGAAATATGCTTCTCGATTATATCCATAACTTTAAACATAAACTTTTCATCAATGCCGGTTAATTTTTTCTCTTCGGCTCTAGGTGTTTTGTTTTCTATTCTGCTGAATTTTTCCTGGAGCTTCTTTCTTATGCTTATTAAATTTTCTATCCTTACTTGCAATTCTTTTATATCGAATGGTTTGGTAAGGTAATCATCTGCTCCTGTTTGGAGACCTTCAAGTTTATTCTCCTGACCCGACCGTGCCGTTAATATTATTATAGGTATATGACTGGTCTTTTCATCATTCTTTAATATTCTTGTCATTTCGTTTCCATCCATCTTCGGCATCATCATATCACTGATTATTAAATCCGGAATGGTTTTTACGGCTTTTCTTAATCCCTGTTCACCGTTGACAGCTTCCTCAATTATATAGCTGCTGTCGAGTGATTCTTTTAAATATTCCCTCATATCATAATTATCTTCAACAACAAGAATAATTGTTTTATCATATATTGAAAAATTTACATCAATATCCCCGTTTGTTTTTTCATTAATATTCTTATGAGGGAAATATTTATCTTCACCAATATGGATATCAGGTTTGTACATTTTTTCATCTATTAAAATATCCTCTTTCAGTAAGTGATCTTTTCCGAGAGGAAAGTAAATTGTAAATTCTGTCCAGCCAGTCCCGCTATTTGTGGGATTTCTCATTTCACTTTTAACGGAAATGATTCCATGATGGAGCTCAACCAATTCCTTGGTTAATGCCAATCCAATACCTGTACCTTCATATTCTTTTGTAAAGGAAGAATCCACCTGATAAAATCTATCAAATAATTTTGGGATTTCTTCCTGTGGTACCCCGATTCCAGTATCTCTTATTCTTATTTCAACATTTTTATCATTCTCAACTATCTCAACTGTTATCTTTCCATCTCCCTGGGTAAACTTAAAGGCATTTGATAAAATATTTGATAATATTTTTATCATCTTTTCTTTGTCAAAATACAGCTCGATAAATTCTTTTTCCGATAATATTTTTAAAGTAATATCATTCTCCTCTGACAATGATTCAAAGGAAAGTGCAATTCCTTTTACGAATGAAACAATATTATTTTTTGAAGCTTCAAGCTTTAACTTTCCTGCTTCCAATTTTGAAAGATCGAGAAGCTGGTTCACTAATTGTAAAAGACGTTTTGAATTTCTTTTTATTATGCTTGCATCTTTAATAACATTTTCATCTGATACTTCGGAGATAATTTTTTCAGCCGGACCAAGAATTAATGTTAACGGAGTTCTGAACTCATGAGAAATATTTGCAAAAAACCTTGACTTCATTTTATCTGCTTCTTCCTTTTCTTTAAAGAGCGCTGCGTCCATTTTAATTTTATCCTTTAGTTCAACTCTATTAAGCTCATAGCGTCGTAAACCATATAAAGTCAGAACTAAAACTAAGCCATATGAGATATATGCCCAGTTTGTTTTCCACCAGGGAGGCGAAATAAGTATAGATATTGAAGTTCCTGCTTCATTCCAAACCCCGTCATTGTTGGAGCCTTTTACTTTAAAGGTATAATCACCGGGAACAAGGTTTGTATATGTTACATTATGTGTATTACCTGAATAAACCCAATCCCTATCAATTCCTTCCATTTTATATGCATATTGGTTTCTTTCAGGGCTTAAATAACTTAATGCAGCAAACCCAAATGACAAAAAATTTTTATCATAGGGTAATTTTATTTTATTTCCGAAAGGAAGAGGTTTATCAAATATTCTAAAAGACGTTATGACAATCGGAGGTACATAAGGATTGTCTTTTATACTGTCCGGGTTGAAGCGTGTAATTCCGCCGGGTCCTCCAAAATAAATTTCTCCGTTTTCTGTTTCGCAGCCGTTAAAATAAAATCTGTTGCTTGTAAATCCATATGAAATATCATAATTTTTTATTTTCCCGGTTTCAGGATTTAATTTTGAAATACCTTTATTTGTGCTCATCCATAAATTTGCATAAGCATCCCCTTCAATTGCAAATATTAGATTATTAGGCAGACCCTCAATTTCAGTATAATGAATGAATGAATTAGTTGGACGAATGTATTTATTCAATCCGATATTTGTTCCGAACCAAACATCTCTTTTCTTATCTTCATAAATTGCCGTAATTAAATCACCTGAAATACTTCGGGAATTATTTTCATCGGATTTTAATAGAAAAAATTTCTTTCGGGAGATATTATACCGAATTAAACCGGCATCTTTTGTACCTGCCCAAAGCAATCCAAAAGAATCTTTATATATACATTTAATTGAAGTGTTAAAAGATTTAATTAATGAAATTGTTTTACTTCGTTTACTAATAAAAAAAATACCGCCTTCAAGCGTTCCCACCCATGCAGTGTCATTCGAGGGGGGTGTATAAATGCAATAGACTCGTTGATTAAATTCTTTTCCCGAGGAATATTTTATTCGTGTAATTTGTCCATTTTTTCCCTTCAGGTAAATCCCGCCGGCATATGATTGTATCCATATATCTCCCAGATTGTCTTCTGCAATATAATTTCTACCAGTTGCGTAACCATTAAACTGTGGAACAAAAGTATTAATTTCCGGATCAAATTTTAGTATTTCGCCATTATTTGTTTGAACCCATAATTTCCCGTTATTGCTGTTTATAACAGATGCACCTGTTCCAAAAGATTTATCCCATGAATTTTCAATATTATTATATTGTTTGAATGGAAATTCTTTCCGGTTAATTTTATTTAATCCATTAAATGACGTTATCCAGATTGTCCCTGAACGTTCACAACAAATTGCCAGGATCATATTAATACTCAAACTTCCCGGGTCATACTCATTATGGTAATAATGTGTAAATTTGTTTGATTGCTTATTAAATGTACAAAGCCCGTTATATTTTGTACCAATCCAATAAATGCCATCATGATCCTCACTTATAGATTCAATATTATCACTAGACAGACTGGTTAAACTACCCGTATCTTTTAAAGTATGTTTATAAGTTGTATATGATCCATCTCTGGAATTCACTTCGATTAATCCTTTACCATTAGTACATAACCAGATTGAACCCAAATTATCCTCATAGATAGAATTTATTTGATAAGGTTGGGAATACTCAATTGCATTATCCCACCCAATATTTATAGATCCAATTTGATTTTTGGGATCATGCCAGAAATGGATAAATTTTCCTGTCTTTCTATCAAGTTTATCAAGTCCATTGCCTGTACCAATCCAGAGGGTACCTTTTTTATCCACTAATAGTGCATGGATATAATTATTGCTTAAACTACAGGAATCGGTGCCGTCATGTTTGAAAGTTGTAAACTTCCCGTCGGTTTTATTAAATTTATTTAAACCATCACCTGTTCCTATCCAGAGTATACCAGATTTGTCTTCACTTAAAGAAAGGATATAGTTGCTGAAATTAATTCCGGTTATAGGAGCATGCAAAACAAAATGCGAAAAGTTACCAGTAGCAGGAGCCAACTTATCAATACCAAGTGATGTACCAACCCATATATTACCATCTTTATCTTCACAAAGTGCCTGCACGGAACCGCTGTTAATACAATTTGGATTTCCAGGTTCATGTTTATATGAAGTAAAACTATTACCATCATATCGGTTTAAACCATTATATGTTCCAAACCATAAATAACCTGTTTTGTCCTGAATCAAACATGGAGCAATATATGAATTCATACCCTGGTCGGGATTTAAATGTTCGAAAGTTTTTAGCTTTGTATTTTGGGCAATGAGAGTTGATGATGAAATACAAAGAATGACAACAAAATAATAAATTTGAGTTGGGTACAAAAATTCAAAAAAATTATTGGGGATTAAAATACTTGTTCTAATCCACTCTTTGGAACTCATATTCAAAATCTCACTTCAAATGAAGGATATGTTCTAAAGTTAGGTATGTTTTTATTTTCATAAAATTAATTAGATAAATATTATTTTATAGTCAGGACTGTAATTTGGAAAAGAAGATTCTGTAAACTTTTAAAATATAAATAGAATAAAATTTATTTGTCAAGTGGGAAAATATTGAGTTAGGAAGGCGTGATTTCTTCAGCTCTGATAATTATTCGAGAATATCCATATTCATTCAAATTTTATGTTATAACTGTTTTTTAAAGACTTTTTTGAATTTTTTAGTAAAATTTCATTTGAGAACAAGCAAAATTCCCATTCTGTAGTTATTGTTTCGGGCCCCGCTACACTAACTAAAGAAGCCGAAAATTTCACGTTTTCGGCTTTTTTTGTTTTTTTAAACGCTACACACCTACAAACTTTTAATAATTTATTGGATTTTGTTAGATTCTGAAGTTCAATATTTTAGAAAGCACAATGCTATAGAATTATACATATGATATTGCGCTAACTTTTGCCGGAGATGACCGGGATTATGTTGAAGAAGTTAATTGAACTTATCGAAAATGAACATAAAATAAATTTAATCTTTACATTAAAAATTCTCCGCCTGAAAAAGGATGGATAAAAAGATTGATTCTTTCTTTAATTATAGTTCCTATACTTATTATTTAAGTTAGTGTTAACCTTTTTTGTACCATTTGCAGTTTCAGTTTATTCGCTGCTGCAACTAAGACTTTGGACTACCATGGCTCCGACAAAGGAAATATAAAGAGAAAGCTTATTGAGTCGCTAAGTGATTAAAGAATTTATCACAGAAAACGAGGTAGTAATTTTGGCTTGTTAAAATCACTTCAATAGTACCATCTTCTTAACAGTAACAAAATTATTTTTATTCTCCAATGAGCTTGCTTCTAATTTAAAGAAATATATTCCGCTTGAAAGTTCACCTCCAGCTTTAAATTCTATTTCATATTGCCCGGCAGATTTTTCTTCATTTATAAGAGCTTTAACTTCTCTCCCAAGAATATCATATACTTTAAGATTTACAAATGAAGATGACGGTAATACAAATTTTATTTTTGTAGATGGGTTAAAAGGATTCGGATAATTATCATAGAGTTTAAAATTCTCTGCAGATATTATTTGGTTCTTTATCCCAACGACAAGTTCATATGTATAAGTATATCTGATGGTATTATTCCATACAGTCCCATCGAATGTTTGATCGGTTTCAGATGTTTGGAGATTATTCGAATTGTAAGTATTTAAATACAGGAAGATATCAACCCAGCTTCCCATGCTAAATGTCTGATATTTGACACTTGTATTATTGTTATTTGAATCGTAAGTATAAATACTATTGTACAGATTTACCCACACTGCACCATCCCAGGTCTGGTATAACCTTTCGGTTACGTTATTTTGAGCATTATAAGTAATGATATCTTTATCATTATTTATCCATGTAGTTCCATCCCAAACCTGAGAAACATATCCTAAATCATTTTTATTGATATCATAATTAGAAAAATATTTGTATAAGTTAATCCATCCAGTACCGGACCATGATTGTTCGGTTTGATTATAAGACATTGTCGAAGCTTCATAACTATATAACGTTCTAGAGGAATTTACCCATTCTGTCCCATTCCATTTATAAAATGTTATGATAGAATCTTTCACTTGTGAATTTTCGATATAGATATATTTAGAAGAGTTAGTCCAAGCACCCATACTCCACACTTGAGTCAGCGAACTATCAGATTTATGAGTTGAATTATTACGATAATAGATTACTCTTTCAATATTATCCCATGATAAACTATCGCCTGTTTGAATTAAAGAAGTGATAGAATAGCCAAAGCCATCATAAGAATAAGCATATCTTGTAATATTCAACCATTCTATACCATTCCAACGCTGATAAGTAAAGGCAGTAAATAAACTGTCTTCATAATTGTATATATAACGTAAAGTATCTTTCCATCCCTTCAGTCCCATCCAGTTCTGAGTTTTCTGCTCAGTTTGCTTGCCTGCTTCATTATACGCATATAGAGTTTTTACGGTTGATACCCAAACTGCGCCATCCCATTTTTCATCTAATGTTTCCTTACGACGGTAGTTAGTATCACCCTGGTATTGCAGAATTAGATTATTGTTAATATCGTTAAAATACTTTTGTAAATTTTCATGGGGAGGATTGATTTTTTCTGGATTTAATTTGTATAAATAAAATCCTTGAGAAGAATTTTTTTGAAATTCTTCCTGCCAAACCATTCTTTGGCTTTGAAAATTTTGTGAGAGAATTTGAATGGAGGAAAATAACTGTAAGCACAAAATAGTTGATAGTAACTTTTTGCTCATAACAGAACTCCTTTCTTGTATAGGATCAGAGAGAAGTAATGGAATTAGATCAGTAATAGTTGGAAAAATAATTACAAGTATATTGTTTTCCTTTAACAGTAATCACATTAGTTCAGAACAAGAAGACGGAGAAGCGACTGATACTTGTAAGTCCAAGTCCCAAAAGTCAGAAGCGGTGCAGAGATGAGAAAACTTATCAGCCACAAGATACCATTGAATGTCTACGCTATCTCTTCAAGTAATTTTTTCCCTTTTTGCAAATACCCGATCAAAGTCGGCTTACTTAGTGTTCCTCTTATGCCAAAATGGAGGCATTGTTGAAAATCTTTGACCATCCGGAGCTTTGAAAAGATTGGGCTGAACTGGGGAATATATTTGCAAATAGTTATTTAGTAAAAATGACAGAGAAAAATTAAGTTCTATTTTTATGCGCTGTTATTTCTTATGATCCCATCCCCCTTTTTTAAGAAATATTTTATGCTCTTCTTCCAATATCTTTTTTAGAAACTCATAGAATTTTTTTCTGTCATTTTCAATAAACTGCTTCATTCTCAATTTTCTTGGAAGTGCTTTTAAAATAACAACAAAGACTAAAGGAAATTGTTTGTTGTAAAAGTATGTTTATGCTCTATATCACAAGGATAATTTTTTAATTGTTTTTATATACCTTGAAATTTAAGTTCACTTCAATAAAATTAATCTAATTTAAAAAGTTCTCTGCTAAAAATATCGAATTCCATTTCATTACTGACCCAATATCTCTTTTATAATTAGATTAATCCTTTCATTTTTTCACAGGGTAAATAAATAATCATCTTAAAATCATTACTAATGAGTGGGATGTGCTATGCAAAAAGAATCTGGCCCAAATGATCAAGAAAACGTTTTTAACCTTCTCAGCAATTTAACCGGCCACCTTCAAGCTGCTACTTCAACGGAAGAGAATTCAATCATAATCCTTCAGCAAAATTTAGCCGCAGCTCTGTTAGGTGAAAATATTGAATCAGTAAAAAATAATTTACTCGCCTATGAAAATTCGGATCTGTTTTTTACCGGTAGAGTTCCGGAAACCAGGTTAAATCAAATAAAAGATATTACTGCCAAAGTTGTAGAAGGAGCCGGAGAATCAAACTCCCGGGTGTTTGTGCGGGAATCGCCTATTCGCAGTTCACAAATAAAAGGTTCAATTCCGGTCTGGGCACAAGGTGCTGCCGTAGAAAAAACTCTGGGGCCTTTTACTAATAAGGATGGTAAAAAAGTCTGGTTCGATTTTTTTAAAATTGAAAAATTAATCGCACTTTATCTTGAAGGTGAAAGTGATCCGGCAATATTATTCAATGTTTCACTGCTAAAAAGATTTGTAATTATTACTTTACCGCCAATAATTGATCCGGCAGCTAAATATAAATTGCTGCCGGATAGTGTCTGGGTAAATTCGAAATTACTTGCTGCAAATTCTCCAGCCGGTTATTATACCGGGTTAAAAATAAAAAGCGGGGAAATTACATTAAATAATTCTCCCAAAATTATTGATAATAAATTAACAGCTATAGGCAGCACTACAGTTACAGTTAACCTTGTTTTAGATCAACCTGGTGTAACTGATGCCGATAATACAAGCCCTTACGGTATTGATGCCGGAAATTCAAAATTAAATTTACCGGCAAATTTAAATTTTCATTTTTCTAAAGCCGGCTGTAGAATAGATTCGATAGAAGGAAATACAAACTGGCTTGTTTATGGAGATGAGGCATCATTTGCATGGGATAAATCAAAACCTCCGGCTTTTAATTCCATATTAAATAGAGTACTCATTCCCTTTAGCTGTTCAGAACAAGATTTTACAGTTAAAGAATGCAAATCAACATTTAATACTTTCGCTGGTTCGGCAGCAATAATCAGCAGTGCATGGGCAATTCCTTCGGGACAAATTGATATAACGAAACCTTCTCCTGCTGCCGGTATCGGGGGAATGGTTGTTCAATGTAAAGAAAGCTTAACTGCTGTTTGGTCCGGTTTGAAAGGAGGAAAGGTAAAACTTTCAAATTCAATTATTCTTGCTGATATAGGAAGAATCTCAATTACGGATTTTCAAGCAGGTAATATTTATTGCAATCAGGAATATAAACTGTGGAAAGATGAACAAAATAAATTCGGCTCTACTATTAAGGTTCAATATACTGATTCATTTCCATTTATGTTTTATACTTTTGCCCTCGGAGCAGAAATGCTTACTGCTTTAGTAAATACAAATCCTCTGGCAGATAGACCTGTAAAGGTTTGCGGACAGCCTTTTGATGTTCATTCGAAAAATTCAATATTAGTTTTAGGTGCTGGTAAAACCTTTAAATTGATTTATTTGTATGATGATAATATTCTTTTAGATAATTATAATCCCGATGACCCTTCAGCAGCTTTACCTAAGCCGGTTTCAATTGCTTTAACTAATGCATTATTCAAAGTTACACCGGTAAATGGATGTTTGCTGTTCGGAGAGTTGAATGATGATTGGATAAAAATAAGTAAAGGTGTTTTATTTTTTACTTTCGGCATGTATGCATACTTGCCGTCTTTACCCGATCCTTATGCAGCAAATCTCAATCAATTGAAATTTCAGTTTAGAGGAGCTCAACAAGTATATCTTGATAGAGTAAATTTACTCTCAAATAATATCCTACCAATCTGGGAATTAATGATATCCCGAACTAGTTGGGTGTCCGATGTTAATGCCCTTGACAAAGTTGATGTGTCATTTCATTTTGCTCCGGTACCGGCTAACTATCTTTCTCAGGCAAATGCTGCACTGCTGGATTTCAAATATCTTAATAGCTTCACAGTCGGGTAATATAGCTGATCAGCCTTTTGTAAAATTATTTAATGTTGAATCAGATTTAGGACCTGATGCGCTTACTT
This sequence comes from uncultured Ignavibacteriales bacterium, assembly GCA_963848195.1. GTDB lineage: Bacteria > Bacteroidota > Ignavibacteria > Ignavibacteriales > Ignavibacteriaceae > CAVQBP01. Next base: position 344,423 of record CAWKCY010000016.1, read on the forward strand.
CCGGTGAAGAAATGTTTTCAAGAGCAGTTAAACTGGAAAGTTCATTCTCAAGAGATAGAATACAAATTGATAATGAGACAATATGGAACGATGTTTTCCGGTTATTTTTGGATGATGTCTTTGCTTTGCTTGATGTTAGCAGCAATGCAGACCAGATGGGGATTAGTTTTGCTTCGTTTAGTGCTCAGCGTGCAGAGTTATTAAGATATTATTCGATTAATGTTGTTGATGAATCCACAGTTAATTTTACCTTCCCTATTCAAGCTCAGGGAATGGATGTTGTAACCTACGGTTTATTTGCTAAAGTTTTTGCCTTACCTCAAATTTCCTGGGAGCCGGTTATAAATACAACTGCTCCGTCATCCAGTGCAGATCCGCCTATACCTCTTAATTATTATCCGAACGATGGAGGGGCTGCAAGGATTCTTAACAACAGTGTTAAACCTGCTGTTTTAGCTCCTTTACCTTTGATAGATTTTGTTATAGATAAATTTAATAATGAGAAGGGAAATATAACCGCAAATTTATTTTCACTTCCTTTTGGAATGAAAGCAATAACTGCATTAAATAAAGATGTTGATACTATTAAATCTGCGGCTATTGAAAAAATTGAACATGAATTTTCAAATAATGTAAAAACCGGGCTTCAAATTCAGTTTAATGCAGGTACCTTAACTTCGGATGTTTATACATTATTTCACGGTGGTACTTTTCAATTAAATAATATACTTGATGTTAACGGTGTAAAAACATATTCTTCAACTTTAGGCGATAGTGTATCAACAATTTTTAATAATGAATTTGTTCCAAAATTTCCTGATTTAATACATAGTAGAGGAGTGCCGCTTACACGGTACGATTTAAGCGGCTATGGTGCAAGTATATTCAGCAATTGGTTTAACCCTGATGCTCAGTTTGCTCAAACCTCGCAGGCAAAGTTTGATGTATTTGTCGGAAGAACTTCTCATGAAGTAATTCAAGTTAGAAGCATTATTTATCCATGGGGGATTCATGTAGTAAGAACAATAATTTTATATAGAAGCGACAATGGATATGTTTACCGGGTTGATACCGGATGGAAAGCTGAAAGCGAAGGTATTTTTGATTTTCAGTTATAAGCTTAAACTACCTGGTGATACTACTGCTGATCCAAGCAAAGCCCCTACTATTAAAGTTAAAACTCAGGATGTTTTTGAAATACATCCCGGAATAATTAAGGGATTATACAACGTAAAAAATATTATCGAACAAGGTGAAGAATTTCCAATTGACACAACTGTAAAAGCCGGAACTTATTATGTGGATGCAAATAATAAAACTTTACTGAATTCAGGAAGTGACTTTAAAGTCCCGGGTTCATTAAAGATGGTCGAATTTGACTGCGATGTAGAAATCGAAGGGATAATTCAAGGTGGTGTAAATGGAATGGTGCCCTCAAAAAAAATGAGAGGGTACGTGCAATTAGCTCCAATGGGAATACCATTGTCTGATGATGCGCTCTATAATTTACATACCCTCCAAGGCGGTTCAATCGGCGGGCCTGTAGATTGTGTAATTGATATCGGACAGAATGCTCAGAATAATGCGCGTTCATGGAATAGATAGTAATAATGCTTATGAATCAGATCCAAACCAATTTTTTCGGCGGCGGCAAGAGGTAATATTATTTTGCCTAAAGAAGGTTCATGGAGTATGGTAAAGCATGAATATGATACCGGTGATGTTACACCGCTTCCTGAGTAATGTTACTATTCCTCTAATTAGAATAGGGATTGCTAACGTTGAAGTATCCGAAAATCGGAGAATGATATTGAAAATTAGTTCCTGACCCGAATATCATACCAATTATTACGAATTGCAAATCCAACAGAAATTCTAAGAGATCCGACTACCGGTACAATAAATTTCGGATATCTTCAAACAACTGATACACAGAAGGCATTGTTTCTTACACCTGCATATCAAAAATTAAAAAATAAAAATGATCGTGGAACTTTATTTAGTAAAACTCTTCCATTATTAGCTGACGCTTATCATACGATTAGTTCTAAAGGCATTTTTCCTAATATAAGTAATGCCGTAACTGACTTTGGTGATACACTGCCGTTGGATTTAAAATTTACTCCTAATTCACTTAAAGATGTCAGCAAAAATGTTTTTGAATTAATGCAGATAAATGATAAAGACGGCGCGGGAAATATTTTAAAAGAGGGGTATAAGCTATTAAAGAATATTGAAACCTTTGATTTTAGCTTCCCCGGTAAAATGGAGCTTGATTGATGAAGATTATCTTAAAATATACGTCGAATACCAAACAAACAGAAAAGTAAATAACGCTCCTGAGAATAAATTCGGCAAAATTGATTTTGACATAAATTCCTTTGAAAATAAATGTAAAACAATCCTAAATGAAATTTCAATGGTTCTTGATTTAGGGCCGCTGAAAAGGTTAATGACCATTAAAGGAAATTTCAATTATCAAAAGGGGAGTGAAGCGAGTTTTAAAGGAAGTGATTCTGATAATTCATTTCCTGCTCCTCAAGTTGAATTTAGCGATGCAATAGAAAAAGTAAAAGATATTCTTCAAATATTAGAGGACCTTGCAAGGGGAAGATTATGCAGCTGCAGTTAAGGACGGTTTAAAGATTGCGATGAGTAACAGTGCAGACAGCTGGGAATATAAATTTGAAGCAACAAAAGAAATTCCCGGTTGTAAAATTCCCAGTGCCGGATTGGCTCTACAATGCTCCAAATACTCCCCTAAAACTCGAAGCCTATTTAAAGCTTGGTGTTTATTTTAATTCTGCATTAAAAGTAACAACTGATGTCGGAAAATTGCTTCCGACAGCAGGTGCATTTCTTGATTTCGGAGCAAAACTTTCTGTGGCGTGTGTTTCTCTTGAATTGGCAACAGTTTATGCAGTTGGTCAGGCAGACCTTCAAATAGGGGCAGATACAAAAGTTGGGCCTAACTTAAGATTAAAATTCGGATTTGGTGCACAAATAGTAGTCGGCCTTCCGGTCGTTTTAAACGTAAGTGTTCTTTATATGGTTGCTGTTGAAATATATCTGGATAAAGATACAATTGCTGTGAGTGCTTCACTTATATTTCAAGGACATGCTGATTTACTCGGCGGTATTGTCGGAATTACAATTACAATTGAAGCCAAAGGTTCAATTATTAAAACTGGAGATAGAACAGATTGCTCAGCTCAAGTAACTTTTGCCATTGACATTAGTATATTTTTAGTAATTGATATTGATTTCAGTACATCATGGCAGGAAAACAGGCAAATTGCCTAATTAAGACTTAAAGAAATTTAAAGGAAAATTAAAATGGAAGACAACCGAAGATTTACAATTTTTGCTTTTCCACAGGGATTTAAAAATAATGTTTTGAAACTGAATATCCTTTTTTTACCCCGTAATCAAAATCCCCTTAAATTTGCTATTGAAAGCCATCCGATAATTCCGGATTCACCTTCTTTTGCAAATGCAAATCTGTTATTCATGGCTCATATAAAAACAGGACTGGAAAAATTTCCTTTTATGGAAGATGAAATTCCGGTTTTGCTTAATGTGGTAAATCCTTCTCCGGCAAGTAAAAATGCTCTATTTACATCACTAGCAAATAGTTTTAACGTTAAAAACCCTAACCTGGACAATACCAATAATAACATTAAAATTTCAGATAAAGCGCCTGATCCAATCAAAAAAGAGGATATTAGCTTATCGGTTAGTAAGTATCTCCCTTTTTCCTATCGAAATTCTTTTAACTTTGTAAGTCCGAAAGTTAAGAATGCGAAAATTGATGACAGCTACCACTGTGCCATCAGGGATGCATCTAAAAATAATAGTTTTGTAATATCTACAGATGAAATTAGCTGGGGAAAAGTATTTGCTTATGCACTTCGTCAACCAGCACTTGCAAAAGAATTAGGTATGATTTACGAAACAGAATTGCCAATAGATGAGTCATACTTCCTTGAAGGCGGCTGGTTGTTTATCGATCTTAATGAAGACAGCGATTTCTATCCGCAGCAGAAAGCATCTGTAGATGGAATTATAGGCGGAACTATTAATGAAGAATCGGAAGGGTTTTTTATAAAAAAATATGCTGCCAGAATTCCACCCTTAATAAAAGATACAGATCGAAGTGTTTTTGCACCAGTTGCTTTCCCGGTTCTTTTCAAAAAACCTTCTGATATAGTAGATCCATCCTTGAAGGGATTTGATCAGGTGTTTATTGAAGCATCGGAATATGATGACGGCTTTGCTAAAATAGTTCATTCATTTCAGCCTGTCAGTCATAATTTTCTACTTGAAGAGAGTGATGGTTTTCATCCATCAAAAGAAATGGGAATTCGTCTTGGATGGGACGATGAACAAATTCTAATTTGGTACATGAGACAAATGATGGAAGATGAAAATGCCGGAACAAATAAACGCCTTGATGCACCTATAGGAGTTTTTGGATATAAAATTGATGTTAAGGAAAAAGATGCTGCCGGCTGGAATTCATTGAATTGGCGTAACAAATAAAATACCTTTAACAATAAATGGAAATGAGCTGCCCGATTTTAATAGTGAACTTTTATACCAGGTTTATCCTTCGCAGCTTGACGGAAATTCCAAAAAAAGTTATTGGCTTCCAATGTACTTTGCAAATTGGAACGGAAAAAGTATGGTAATCCCTGATCAGGATGCAATTGAAATTTATCAGAATGACTCAGGATGTTCAAGCTGATCCTCAAAACTCGAACAATAATGATTCCGGAACCGGAGTTACAGGACCTACTCAAATTAACTTAAATAAAAAATATGATGCATTTCCAATTAATTCTCCGTTACGTTACGGAAATAAATATGAATTTAGAGTTCGGCTAAGTGACTTAACCAGCGGCGGGCCGGATATTGAAGCAAAAATTTTTAATGATGGTTTATCCTCAACAACAGAATGTCATTTCAAAAGATATATAGCTCCAGGCGGACTTTTAATTGATAATAATCCGGTTAATGACGACGGGCAGGTTTTTGAAGATAACCAAATAGTCATTAAGCGTCCTTTGCTTGGATATCCCTGTGTAGTATTTACAGGTAAATATCCGGATGCAGTTGATTTATTAAAAGTCAGGTAGCGGCAAATATTCAAATTCAAAAGCAGAATAAGCAAAATATTGATGACTGGAAAAATAATCCTGATCCGGATAAACCCGATAAACCTGATACACAACCATTCCTTCCATTAGGAATTTCCGATCCTGATGTTGATAGCGTTGAAATTATTGTTGAACTTCAAACCTTAAAAATGGATAATTTACTTAGTGTTTCCGGAAAAGAAAATTATATTAAATTCTATACCACTATAAGAAAATTCCCGGCAGGATTTGATGATCAATTAATTATCCCCCTGGAATTCAAAGACTGCAACATTTTAAATTTCGGCGACCCTTTGGATCTCGGTGACCTTGGATTAAGTCAAGCTCAAATTGATGGATTAGAACAATTAGTTCTTCCTACAGCAAGAAAAATAAGGCTGACTTTAAGAGCAGTATGTGAAGAAAAAAATCCGGGTGAATATTATGGATTGGAAAGTGATGATCATACTTACAATACCCGTTATGGAAGAACAAGCAATATTGTTTTATACAAACCATCAGCCGTAGAACAAAATCTTTTCGCAAATACAAGTCCGGCTGACAGAATTAAAGGCATTTATTTACAGCCGGACCCGCCAAAGGCCGCATTCTTTGGGAACTATATTGACCTAATAGTTGGAAAGCAGGAAGAAAAAATACCTGATATGATTCAGAGGTTTGCCCTGGCTAATGGAATTGAAAGTAAGGGTTTGACTTTAGTCGGGAAAAAGGGAGAAAGACTGCAATTTGGCTGTTCAAATAAAATAAGGCATACTTTATCTCCTGATCATTCATCTATTACTTTTGCAAGTAAAGGTGACTTAATGAATCATTGGCTCTGCTGCATATCTCTTTTGAGTTGAAAGAGACTGGACCTGGGATGCTTTAGAAGATTTAAGCTTTACCTTTTCAAGAGAGAAAAAATTTAGGAAAGATGATGATTCGGAAAAAGAAATTCTTGAAGTTGGTGATATTGAAATGAAGAAAACAATTTCAATAAATGCTTTGCAAAATCCTGATAGAAGTTTTACTAAATTAATTTTTATTGATGCTGTAGAACCTAAAAATGATCCTAAATTTCCATGATTTAATTGATCTTACTTATTCGGTTAATACGAACTTTAAAGCAGATCATGCAGCTGAAAAGGATGATCCTTGAAGCTGACATTGACTTTGCCGGTTACAAATATACCAGCTCAAATTCCTAAAATTACTTCGGCCGGGATTGCGCTATCCCCTTATATTAGAAATGAAAAGTATTCTTCAACTGAACCAAGAAGCAGGTATCTGTGGATTGAATTTGATGAACCGGTTCTGGACCCCGATGATCTTTATTTTGCAAGGGTGCTTGCTTATGCTCCGGATCAGTTAATAAGTAATAATGAGCCGGAATTATTTGCTGCACCGTCAGAACCATCATTGCCTATTGATCCTGAATTTATTAGAGTAATAACACCGGGTCAATCGGATGACGGATCCGGATTGGATGCGATGCAGCCGATGGAAAAATCGTTGGATTCGGATAAACATTATTTGCTTCCTTTACCTCCCGGACTTCATTCCGAATCTGATGAAATGTTTGGATTTTTCACATATGAATTCCGTGTAGGACATGCGAATATCGAAGGGAGGCCTGATAGATGGAGTACTGCACAGGGCAGGTTTGGAAGAGCATTAAAAGCTACCGGAATTCAACACCCCGCACCTACACTTACCTGTATTTGCAGCCGGGATGAAGAGAAATTATATGTTACTGCACCTTATGCATCTGCAGTCCTTAATGGAAAGAATGTAACTTCCGTACCGCCGAGAACTACACTTTGGGCACTCCTCTATGCTCAAGTCAAGCAGGCTGATAATAAAGATTTTCGAAATATCCTATTGAATGAAAAGAAGCTGGACTGGCGTGTTAGAGTTGAATATCAAAAAAATGTCAGATGGCTTGAGAAATATAATAATGAACAGATTAAAACATTAAAGAATGTTGCATTTATTAATTTGGATACGGAAATAAGCTATACTAATTTACAGAACGTTTTCCAATTAACTGACTATTCTACTTTAAACAAAGATTCAACTAAATATGGAACAGCTATCTGGAGCAATCAGGAGATAAACCAAATTTTAGAAATGTACGGATTACCGCTCGATGTTTCGTTAAGTGTTCTATGTGTAGAAATGCTGCCGCATATTACAAATGTTTTTGAACATATAAATCCTATTAACAAATTAAAAGTTGATGCTGATCTTAATAAGGTTACCGATTTTACAAATCTTCCAGGTGAGGATGAAATAAATTACAGAAGAAACTTAACTGAAGTCGACGCTTTAGTTAATGACATAAGGCCTTTAAGCAATCAACTTGGTGAATTTAGGATATTGAGAACTTCACCCCTTACCGAAGTACCTTATGTCTGCTGTACCGGGTGTGACTAGTTAATTTTTGAAGTGTAGCAGCTTCTCCAGGAACGTATAAAAACGATGAACTACTACCGAAGATTTTTCTTATCTTTAGTAATTGTCTAAGCTTTGCTTGGTGCTCACTTCATCAAAACAAACTTTTTAGTCGAAACAAAATTACCGGCATACAGCCTATACAGATACACACCGCTTGAGAGATTACTTCCATTGAATACAACCTTATAATTTCCGGCAGATTTCTCTTCATTTACAAGAGTTGTTACTTCTCTTCCAAGTAAATCAAATATTTTAATAGCTACATTAGACTGCTTTGGAATGGAATAAGTTATTGTGGTGTTAGGATTAAATGGATTAGGATAGTTTTGAGAGAGATAAAAGTCCTTTGGCAAATGCAATATTTGATTATTTACTACTACCGTAACACTATCTAAATAAATATGTGTATGTGCATAAGTTTGAGAATTTCCCCTACACGCTACTGATCCAGGTTTATATATAAAGAATAAGCTAATAAGGTTTTATAAGGGTTCCGTGAGTTACTAAGGTTTTGGTTCATAAATATGATGACGTATTTTATTGATCCTCTTGAAGGATCTTGAGAATGGAGGGGAGTCTCTTACTACAATAATGGAACATCTACGATGTTCTATTAGATACGCAACTATATTTATGAACTTATGTAGTAAAGTTAAAACATACAATAAGGTTTTTTAGATACATCATTATAATTAAGAACATATGTACTTAGGTTAAATGCCACTCATTTTCAACCAATGATTTGATAATCTGCTTTCCCCTATGTCCGAATATAGGATGATTTTTTCGGGAGAGTTTGTATGCAAGCTTTAGAGCAATATCCGAGGTCGGAATATTTTTTTCTTTAGATTCGTTCAAAATCTGTAGTGTCCTATTAAATATCGAATGTTTCCAATTTCTGCTGAAATGATTTTCAATCATAGGATCATTATTTATATACCCATATTGTTCATTTGCACAGGTTACAATTCCCATTCTGTTTGTCAGGAAATCAGGTATATAATAAATTCCATTACTGTGTAGAGTCTTTCCATCTCTTTTCATATCTTCAAGCTGGTTATTAGCTGCTCCGCATACTATTTTAGCTTTCAACCCCGGGATTGTCTGCGGATTCAGTATTGCACCGGTTGCATTTGGTGAAAAGATATCACAATGTTCGTTAAAGATGCTAAAATCATTCTTATTGATTAGTGTATATTCAAAATTTTTACCGGCAAAGTTTTTCTTTGCTGAACTAATATGATCAGGATTTATATCTACAGCCACAACCTTTTTGACATTTTTATCAAATAAAAACCGAACTAAAGGTACCCCAACGTGTCCTAGTCCCTGAAGTGCGATTGTTTTCCCTTCAAGAGTCCCTGAGCCTAAAAATTCCAGAGCTGCTTCCATTCCCGAAATTACTCCTCTTGCAGTAGGAACGGAAGGATTTCCGCTGCCACCAAACTCAGGAGGGATACAGGTAGTGAACCTGGTTTCAGAAAAAACATTTGCCATATCTTTAACACTTGTTCCAACATCTTCTGCGGTTACATAACATCCGTTTAATGTGGAGATAAAGGTACCATATTCTTTATAGATTTTTTCTCTAACTTCCGGGTTCATCCTATCAACTTTAGGATTGTGAGCAATAACCCCTTTTCCGCCGCCCCACCATAGACCGGCAAGAGCATTCTTAAAAGTCATTCCGGCACCAAGTCTTAATCCATCCCTGAAATAAGATTCAACGGAATCATAATCCCAGTATCTTACACCGCCTGCAGCCTGTCCCCTGTTTGTTCTATGAACAAAAGCACCAAGAAGCATATTATAATTTTCAGAAATTTTACAGAACCATCCTTCATGCTTTATAAAATCTCTTTTATCTCTAACAAAATAGTCTGCAATGGGCTGTAATTTGGTATGGGAGGTTATGAGACTTTTTTTTACATCATCATAGACGAAATAAAATTTGCGGATATCCTCTTTTTTTAGGAAGTTAATAAAGTCAGCAGGTGTTAAAGAAAGCAAGCTAGGTTTTTCAGGCATGATACCCTCCCTTTTTTATTGTGAAAACAGCATTTAATGTACTAGTATAGTATAAAAAGAAATTGAAAAACATGCTCTATTTCTATAAAATTTTATTGATTTAGATATTGCGTTAGTAATATGTTTTTTTAATTAAATGTTTGGTATATCAATACTATAAATTGAGCGTGTTCCGCTTTTATCAGAAGTAAAATAAGCTTTGTCTGCACTGTGATTAAATATTGGATGAGGATGGCAGTCCTGATTATTCCAGGTAGAAAAGTGGCGGCACAAAGGGATCCACTTAATAATATGCTCATCCCAATTTATTTTTAATAAACATATCCATTCTCCTGATATTTCAGCTTTATTGAATCCGGTATCAAGTGATGGATCTTTAGCCTTATGATCACTGATTTCATTGATGTTTCGATCATCATAATAACCATCGGTAATTAACATTCCGGATTTTCCTTCTGTAAAATGACCGTACCGCGACCATCCATTAGGTAAAGGAATCTCGGTTATATTACTACCATCCGGTTTCACCCGTCCCACATAAGCAGGCCCGTCTTTATAAGCTCCATGATAAATTATGGCCGAGCCATCTCTTTCCCACATTTCATGACATGTCCAATCTTCTTTGCATCTGCCTTCTCCTATAGTGCGTAATGCCCTATGCTGTTTGCCATCCCAAATCTGGATTCTTCGTATTCCGCAATCTGACGGCCACTCATTATTGTATAAGATTACTTCATTATTAATAGGTGAGAATTGAACGTGAGTAATCCATTGTCCGGGGACTTCTTCACAAATGAGCTCTTTCCCGGTTTCCGTATCATAAATGCGGAGATATGAAGAAAGCTTTTCCAACCGCACACGTTCGTCAATATCGTAATCCGGTTTGCCATGTAATTGTTTGTCTCCATCTAAAGCACGATCATCAACTGTCGGTACACACAGAAGTTTTCCATCAGAGGAAACATGAGTAAAAGCTGTCATTTGTCCTTTAGGATATTCTGTAAGCACTCTTAATTTTCCCGATGTATTTACGGAGCAAATTTTCCTTCCTTCTATAAAATAAATATTGCCTGATGGGGCATGCACACTGATACTTGCCTTTCCAAAACCTGTATAAGGAGAGCCATCGAAATAAACATACGATTTAAGAATACCTTTTTTATTATGTGTAAGCTGAGTCTCTGCCCCCGTTTTTATATTAAGCATAAAAATATTCGGATTGCCCGATCGCTCACTTAAAAAAATTATATGATTATCATCTGTTAAAAGGCTGGTAGAGGTAAAATATAAAAGCTGATTATTAAAATTATTCAGAGTTATTTGAACCGGAACAGATAGATAGTTTTGGTCAATAGAATTCATATTAATAATATACTTAATTTTCTGAACTCAGCGTTAAAAAAGCATACGAAATAGCGTAGGTTTGCGGCCATTTTTTCGTTTCTAAGCCCATCTTTTTTCATTAAGCCAATATTTATCCCTCCTCAAACAAAAAACTCCCTCAGAATCGATTTTTAGAAATTCCTTTAATACCTTTAATCCATATAATTCTTTAAAACATCTTGTATAGATTTAATGATTTAGTTACATTTGTTTCTACACCTTCTAATCCATGAAGATGAAGTAATTCTAATAATTCTCGTTTATTGTTGGAGGTATTCATGTATCAACTAAAAATATTGTCAAAAGCAGGCAAAATATTTTTTGCCTTATTTTTATTAATTACCTTTTCTTTTAAAAGCTCAGACTTCCGGTGAAGGAGAAGAAGTATCTCCGGCTAATCCCGTTGCAGCTCCAATTACAGAAGGAGAATTAGTTAAATCAATACCGGTTCATGAACTTGAACATCCTTATTTATTTTTTAATAACCAGGATAAACAAGCTATCATTGATAGGATAAAGAACAATCCCGAATCCGAACACATATTTGCTGCATTAGTAGCTGAGGGGCATCGTTACCTTCATGTTCCGATTCAAAATCCGGAACCAGAACATCCAAAACATAACAGGTATGTTGGTGAGGATCCTGCTTCCCGATATGAAAATGATATTCTGCAGGGAGTAGTAACACTGTCTTTTTTATATCAGATGACTGGAGATACGGCTTATGCAAATAAAGCTATTGAATTTGCAATGGATATAGCTGATTGGACTACCTGGGTTGACCCTGCACATCGATTTGATGTCATCTATTCACGCGTTTGGCCTTTTAATGTTCCAGACGACAGAGTGGTCTTCTCCTATGGAGAAATTGCTACACATAAAGCACTTGCACTTGCAATTGCGTATGATTGGATGTATCCTGCTTTGACGAAACCGGAAAGGGATAAAATTAGAAGCGGACTTATGGAAAAAGTTATTATTAATGTCCGCCATAACTATGATTATTTCTGGTGGTCTACAGCTTATAAATGCAACTGGTCGGTACTTTGTTTTTCAAGTATGGGTGTAGCTGCGCTTTCACTCTTAAAAGATAATCCGGAACTTCTCGATGTAGTTGCAGAAGCTCACAACCGCATCGATACAAGCTATAGTTATATAGGCAAAGACGGCGGATGGGAAGAGGGACGCGGATATTACGCTTATATGATGAGCGAGGGAGTTTATTTTATGGATGCTCTGAAGCGTCTGACGAATGGAAAATATGATATGTTTAAGGACAAAGCTGTTGCGGATCATCCTGTTGATTTTGAACTATATGGTTTAACTGCAAACTTTGATGATGGTGGCGGAAATCCCGTTGGTCCAACATTTTCGGTTAATAAACTTGTTAAAGAAACGGGCGATAATACGGGTGCATGGTATCGTGAAAAATACCTTGAGAGCGATAATAATGTATTCGAAGTAATCTGGCCTAAGCCTGATGTTAAACCGGTCGAACCTGAGCAAAAATCAAAGCTTTTCAGAACAATTAACTGGGCAATATTAAGAAGCAGTTTCACCGATTCTTCAACAGTAACTGTGGGATGCAAAGCCGGTTTCAATGACGATCCTCACCATGGACACCTGGATTGCGGACAATACGCAGTAACATGGTATAACGTCCCTTTTATAAGAGACCTCGGCAACGGAGTTTATGATGAACTCTATTTCGGTGAAGATAAATATGATTATCCGTATGCCTCAAGTCTCGGGCATAATCTGATTTTTGTAAACGGCGAAAAGCAAATAACAGCAAAGAAAAAAAATACTCCATGGCTTAAAGGGATTGGAGGTAAAATTCTAGAATACAAAACAGGACCCAAACTTGATTACGTATTGATGGATCCAACGCATGCTTACCCGAATAAACAATTAATAAAATGGAGAAGAAATGTTATTCTGGAAAAACCTGTAACCACAATAGTTTTTGATGAAGTAGAAGCGAAACCGGGAGCAGAAATAGCAGCGAGAATTCATCCGGGTGTCGGTGTGGAAGTAAGCAGAAGAGAGCACGGTTCAAAATATGCCCCTATTCCTAACGGTAAGTATGAAATTATGAAAAACTATATTATGCTTTCCGATCAGAAAAATCATAATATGGCTGTTATCCCCCTGGTTCTTGATAATGATTTTAACCTTGTTGAAGGCTCAGATCCGTTTGTTCCTGTTACTAAAGATTCCAGATTATCCGAAATTCCTTACATTGAAACAGTTACACATGCAAAAACAAATACTACCTTCATAGCTACTATAGTTGTTCCGGTAAAAGATCAAAACGATGCCGAAAATGTTATTAAAAGTGCTAAGGTAAGCCAGGTTAATCCTACAAATATTCAGGTAAGTATAAATACGGATACAGGTAATTTAAGCTGGACATTTGTAAAGGAACAAGATGGTTATGTACTTAAAGAAGATTAATTTTTATTCAATTTAATTTTATAGCGCCTTTATTGTTTTATTTCAATAAGGGCGCTCAAATATTAAAGAGCCGATATTTGGTTCATCTATCTTCTTACTTGCAGCGAGGGAGGAGGATTGTCCTTTCCCCAATCTGATCTTTTAGAATCCATAACAAACTTAATTGATGCGCCATTACTTATTTCTTCTTGTGTTATCCATGCTCTATTAAGGGGTTTTCCGTTTAATTCAACAGATTTAACATATATATTATTGTTCGATAACGAATCGGCTGTTATTATAATTTTAGCGCCATTTTCTCTTTTAATAGTAATTTTTGGATACAGCGGTCCATTTAATAAGTATACATCCTGTCCGGCAATTGGAAAAAAGCCCGAAGAAGCAAAAACAAACCATGAACCCATTGCACCGCTGTCTTCATCACCGGGATAACCTTCCAATGTATAATTCTCAAAATTTCTTCTTACCCAGTATGATGTTAAATCTGGTCTGCCTGCATATATAAAACAAAATGGAGTAAGAAATGAAGGTTCATTTCCATAATCAATCATATTATTAGAAAAAGCATGCTGCAGCCTATCAACAAATTGATCTTTTCCCCCCATAAGGTTTATTAAAGTGCTGTAATCGTGAGGTGTAAAATATGAGTATTCCCACGAAGTAGCTTCATAAAAACATCTCTTATATATCCTGGAGTCAGATTCAACAGATTCTTTTTTAGGATCGTATTTCAACCAGGTGTTGTCAATATTTTTAGGATTAATAAATCCTTTATAATTATCGCTTGTTAATTTTGGATTCCAAAGATTTTTCCATTGTCTTGATCTGCTTAAATACTTTTTATAATCTTCATTTTTCCCAAGCCCTTTAGCCATTTGCGAGACACAAAAATCATTATAAGCGAATTCCATAGTTTTTGAACCGTCAAGCCCGTATTCATAAGTATTATATGGTATCCATCCTCTATTATTTTCCAAATATGTAAAGGCCCTTTCCTTATCGGCATCATGTTTTAAAATTTTATAAGCCTCGTCCCAATCAACTCCTTTAACACCTTTTAAATATGCATCGGCAATTACATTATCCACATTATCTCCCCCTTGATTTTTACTATAAGAACGGTTATCTCCCAATGCCCATCCATACACTTTATCATTTCCTGCAATGAATGCATCGAGCACTCTGCCGTTTCTTTTGTATCTTTCTATAAAAGCATGCATATTATCTGTAACCATGCGTTCATTTATAAGAATTTGAAGCGGGAAATCAGTTTTCCATGTATCCCATATGCAGTAGTGGTCATCCCAATATGGTAGATTATTATCCGAATTTGGATTGTCATCTGTTCTATTCCTGGGCATCATCATTGTCCTGTACAGGCTTGAATAAAAAATAGTTTTTTGTTCTTTTGATACGCCTTCAATTATAATCTTGCTTAATTCTTCATTCCATATTTTTTTTGCATTCAGGCGGACATTCTCGAAATCCCATGCAGGTATTTCCGATTCTAAATAATTAACTGCATTTTCTATACTATTCATTGACACAGCTATTTTCGCAAAAACTTTTTCTGATCCCTGAGTATTAAATTTCACAAAAGCACCTATACGCTGTTTTTTCCTGCTGATAGTTTCAAATAAACTGCCTTGATATTTTAAACTATCCTTCCAGGTACCTGCCGCTTTGAATGGTTTATTAATTTTCATAGCAAAATAAGCGCTGAACGGTTCCCCCGACCAGCCGCCCCAGTAATAACCCCAGCCTGTTATTAATTGTTTCGCGGTATCTATTCTTACAAATCCATTATCCGCATATCCTCCCCTTGGAATACCATTACGGGTTGCAATATCACCCGGGATATTATGGCCTAGATCAATTAATAAAAATGCGCTGTCAGATTCCGGGTAAGTAAATCTATAAATTGCGGCATGTGAAGTTGGTGTAAATTCGCAAAGTATATTGTAAGATCTTAAGTTTACCTTATAATAACCAGCTTCATCAACCTCATCCGATTTTTCAGAATCGTGTCCACTTTCAAAAATATTAATCCCTATTTGTGGGGAAATAAGGAACTGCCCATATTTACCTGGACCCCCTGTCCCGGACACATGGAGCTGGCTGAATCCTCTAATCTTTGAATTATAATTATATCCGTCAGTATGACCTTCAGGTGTATCGGGACTTGGATTTATAGAGCCGAATGGCAGCTGCGGGCCAACTACACAGCTTCCATTTCCTTTTACACCAATAAAAGGATCAACATATTGTGTTAAGTCTTGAGAAGAAGCAGTAAGAATCAAACTTAAAAAAAGAGAAATAAACAGAAGGAATCTCATAAGTTTACCTTAAGCAGTGAAAATAAAAAGTGTGATACTATTTTTTAACTAGTAAAAATATTAAGAATGCCGGCAATAAGATCACTTCTCGGAATATATCCAATTAAATCTGCCCCCGGGTGCGGCATCGCCATTTAAATACCAATCCAGAGGGTTATTTGAATCCTGCATATTATCCGACCACTTGAATTCGAAGTTAAGCGCTGCGGAGAACTGAGAAATAAGTTTCCTGGGAAGAGTAATCATTAACTTATTATCTTTCACAGAGTAATCAACATTACCATAATCGTCCCATTTTCCATCCGAATATTTTTGAAGTTTATTTCCTGAGACAACTCTGAAATCATATCCTTCCCATCCGCTGGAGAATTTTCTATCCGCATCGATATAAAGCCGCATCCAATTATCACCGGAATTAGGCGTTATATCCGCAGCGGTTTCAGCATAGAAATAGACATTATCATTATCACGGGAAATCTTCATGATATGAAAATCATTCCTTCCAGTATTGTTTAAATAAACCATTTCCGGTTCAGATTGAGCACTTTTCCAATTACGGGGCTTTGTATCCCCGGTATAATCTTTGTAAACAGGAGTCACATTTTGCCAATCGTTAAAACTGCGAATGGTTTTTATTTCACCCGGTAACGGATTTGATTCGATGCCTTTAAATTTTCTGATATTATTTACAAGCTGCATGTAGTAATTATCTTTTAGGTTTCCTGTTAAGGTTGGTTCAATATCATTGCTGTATTCCGGACTCGCTTCATCACGAAAATAAGAGTGGTTTGGGTTCCCGTCTTTACTTTTGTTCCTTTCTTCAGTCCATTTGTTCCAGCCTGTTACAAAAACAATTTTGGGATTTTCTTTAATAGCAGCATCCCACTGCTCTTGAAAATTATATCCATATGGAGAATCAGTTTCCGGGTTTCCTGGTTTACCATCATGATAACTTCTGCCTCTGTTGTCTTCGCTGCCGTAAAATGCAGAGCCGCTCATTCCGGCAGTTAAATCCGGGTTTTGTGCAGCTGAAACATTAATTACTTCTTTTTCGCCTGAGTAATTAAAATGAGGACGCTGCGGTCTGCTAAAATCCATCAGAGGCCAGCCGTTGGTTTTATATTTTTCTGTAGGATATTGTGATTCTCTCCATGTAAAATATAACTCACATTCATGCCCTAAGGCTAATGGTACTACACCTATTATTAATGGTTGACCTTCAGGATACCATTTATTTGGAAGATTAAACCAGTCTTTGGGATTATAATACATACCGCCTTCTTTGTAAAAAGCTTCATATACTTCTTCCATACGAACACCGGAATCGAAATGAGTATAAAAAGCGATTTTCGGCGGATTCATTCCTTGTGAGCGGATTTCATCCATTGCTTTCATCAGGAGTAATGCTCTATCTACGTAAACGGAATCTTCTGTAGCATCGACAACTATGAGGTCTACTCCCACATCAGTAAGGAGCTGAACATTCCGGCGAATTACCCAGTAATCATCTGCACGATAATAACCGTAGATAGGTTTGCCCCAATAATATTCAGAACACTGTTCGTCTCCATTACAATCCGGCTTACCCCAATATGGATTATTATAATCATTAAGTACTTCGGGGTGATTTGAAATAATCTCACTCAAATCACAATATTCTTTAGCTGTTCTATCTCCATGATTAAGATGATAAAAAATTGCTACATATTTATCTTGCTTCGGATTACCGGCCCTATCGTTTTGCTGAAGTGTTCTGCCCAAATCATCCGTACCCGCAAATACTTGAGCAAAAGTAACATTTGCGTTTATAAATAATAGCATGATAGAAAGGAGCAAAGAAAAGATCATTGGTTTCAAGATAATTCTCCTATATCAGGATCATATAAATAATATTTATATAGACAAAAAATTAAAAACTCTAACTAACGATTAATAATTTTGCTAATTATAATCTACATCCGAATCAATGCCGGAAGATCCGGTTTGAAAAATAAAGGGTTGTGTTCCCTCCGGTTTATCGGCTCTTAAATCTCTTATTTTAATATTATGAACATCATCAAGGTATATTGCGGAACGATAATCCGGTTTCATTAAATAAAACTGGACGTTATACATTCTTATATTTTTTGCATGACGAATATAAAATCCGTAACCGGGAAGACTATCACCAAACATTCGGTTTTCAGGGTATCCTTTTTCATTTTCTATAACATCACGTGTTGCTTCTTCAAGGTTACCTCCACCTTTAACTAAGACAGTAATATCACGTAAAGTAACATTCTCAACATAATATCCCGGAACTGCTGTTATTGTGCAGGGAAGAAGGCTGTGAGTTTTTGCAAATATGTTACTGATAAGGACATTTTTTAATTGTCCCACATCCGGGTGGCGTTTACCTAACCTAATAAAAATCGGTGATTGAACACCGTCCATAGTTATATTATTTATTGTTACACGGTCCATTACTCCACCGTCAACAATTTCTAAAACAATTCCCGTTATTCCCGTATTCGGTTCATCAACCCCATGGATTCTTTTATCCCAATCCGTGAGATGAGATTCAAATGGAAAATCCATAACAATGTTGCTTATTGAAATATTTCTGAATCCGCTATGGCCGGAAGTACCGAATTTAATAAAATTCCGGTTAGTTCTTAAAACACAATTTGTTACAACAACATCTTCACAAAATGATTTAGAATCACTTTTAAGACATATTGCGTCATCATCGCAATTAACAATACAATCGGATATTACAATATCCCTGCCGTCAATGTCTATTCCGTCATTATTGAAATTTGATTGAGAATAAATTGAAACGCGGTTTACAAAAATATGTTCACAATCCAGTAATCTTAAAGTCCAGCGCGCAGAATTCTTCAGTGTGATATCTTTGATACGTATGTTTTTACTCTTATGAACATACACAACATACGGTCTGTTTGGAGCTTCATTTCTAACGGTAAACTTGTCTCCCTGTCCATCGATTGTTCCTTCCCCTACTAATGAAACGTTTTCTTTGCCATCAATTGAAATTATACATTTATCGTACTGGCTATTGGTAGGAAAATCTTTTATATCCGTACTTGAAATGAGAGTAGAGCCTTTTTGTAAATCAAAAGTAACATTGTCTTTTAAATAAATCATCCCGGTTATATAAATTCCGGCGGGTACTATAACTGTCCCGCCGCCTTCGGCACTGCACTTATCTATTGCTTCTTGAATTAATTTTGTGTTAACCGTTTTCCCATCACTTTTAGCCCCGAAATTAAGAATGTTGTATTCATGTGTTACATCGATTTGTGAAAAAATGTTCGTTCCAAATAATAGTGTACATGCAGTAAATAAAAATACAATAGATTTGAATTTCATATTTGGCTTCCTTTAAATAGGTAATGCAAATGATTTATTGATCTTTTACAAGTAAAAGATATCATTTTGATTTTTAGCATTGCTATGTAAAATAATACTTGAAGTTCTTTAAATTCTTGTATTATTATTGAATTTTGGAAAACTTAATGCTATAGCTTCCTTTTAATTCTTTATCCAGTGATTTTAACACAATTCGTTCTAATTGATTACCCCAAACTGATGAAAGGTGCTCATCTTCTATTTTTATTTTTTCTATAGAAGCGCTGAGCTTTTTAGAATTAAAAACTATCTGGCATTGGTTCGATTTATTTGTCCTATCAGATAAAATTATTTTTCCCGGACTTGAAGCATCGCATGTAAGAGGAGTCATAAAATTCAGCTTTACAGGTTCCTTAAAGTTTTTGAGTGAGTAATCTTCATTCAAAATTATTTTAGAGTTTCTGATAAAATTGATGCTTCTTTTCCAGTAATCAATCCCGGCGTCAGGAGGATAACATTTAGCAATATTCAACGAGAATTTTACATTGTTCTCATCGCTGTAAAACTTTACAGCTTCAGCTTGATATTCTCTTCCGTCCTCCTGCTGCATACCGTTTATTGTCGGCAGGTTGTGGTATTGTGACTGCATTGTCCATATATCATAACGATCTTTGCTGAATGTTTTTTGAATATAAGTTTCAACACCTACATCAATAATTACAGGTTTGCCGTCGCAATAAATAATAAAATTTCCTACATCATTATGATTATGATTTTCGGCATTGTTTCCGCCTTTGGCTGCAATGTATAAACCTTCCGAAGAATTTGGGAACGATCTTGCTGTCATAACCTCTCTATCTGGCATCCATAAGTCCGTGAAGAATGGCTTTATAACTTTGGCGTTATAAATTTCATCAATTACAAATAAGTTAGGTAAAGTTTTATTCAACGATCCGAATCTGCTTAAATCTGTAGATTCTGTAATTTTCTGCTGCCTTCCAAGCAAAGCACCAAAACCAATCATTAGAGAGTCATTTATTCTTTTGCCGTATCGGTAAACCATTCCGGCATCGGGATTATTGATAGCACTTGCATCTGCGAAGTTTATATAATATTCATTTTCAATCCATGCTTTGTAAATGTATTGTCCCATTTTTTTTATAAGTGGTTTATCATAAATATTAATTTTACCGTTTGAAGCGGAGTATAAAATCTCTAGACCATTAAACATTGATCCGGCAGCAACAGACCAGTAACCTGGACCTTCATCGCATGCTCCGTCTTCCGGATAACCATTAATAAATACATCCATACTTTGCATAATTTGATAAACAGCATTGGTTCTTTTATCCGCATCTTTTTCTAAAAACAATACTATTGCTAAAAGGTTTGAATTTATCCAGGGATTCCAATTATTTACGCTGGCATTTTCATCCCTTCCTTCCCAGGAAAAATTTCTATTTAAAAATGGATCAATGATCCTTCTATTTTCTTCTTCAATAATTCTTTCTGTAATCCGCGGCGAAACTTCATTTAGTTTATCTTTCATAAAATAATAAACATAGGCCAGGAGGGCTCCCGTTTCCGCCGCAAACAAATCAACGGCAGGGTCTGTTATGTCCGGTAAACCAAACCCTTTAAGCTGATGGTTCAGGTGTGCGGGTACACCCCAAAATGATTCCTCGCAGATTGACCAGACACCATTGACAATATCATCAACAAACCTCCCCTTGTTTTCAAAAATTTCTGCCATCAATAGACTTTCTAGCTGCAATCTTTTATTAAAGAGAATCTCTTCATAATTTGAATGGTTTCCATTTCTTACAAACTCAAGAAAAAGAGTTGCAGACAATTGCTCCCAGGGTTTTCCTAAATATTGTTCACCGTTTTTAATATATAAATTTCTGGTTTTTTCAGGGACTCTATCCCACTCCTTAATTTCCTGAATCGAAGGGAAAGGATGCCAATCTGATTGAGGTATAAGAACTGTTCTTAAATCCTGCGTTGTTATATCACTGCTTAAGAAATTACGTTTCTCTTGTGCACTTGCATTAATATATGAAAAACAGATATAAAACAATGAGAAACTTAATGTGAAGTTATTCTTCATGAAAACCTCATTAATTTGTAATTATTAATACTATATTTCTCTTAAACCCAAATGGATGAGACTTTTTTTCACATCATAATAGACGAATAAAATTTGCGGATATTCTTTTTTTAGGAACCCAATAAAGTCAGATTGCACTTAAGCCGCAGCCATGACAAGAATGTGCTACATACATTACTAATGCCAAAGATTTATTGGGAGGTGTGTAACTTCTTTGTACGCACCGGAGGCAACTTTATTATTTAGATCTACTTCCGCTGAATATTTCGATTGTGAATATTGAACCAAATTGTATCCACATCTTTAAGAATATATTTGCTTTATATTCAAAATAGTTCAATTTATTGTTACACGCAAGAGAAGCATTTGAATAAGAATCGCTGGGTATACGATATTTATTGTAAGGTTTGCGAAACGGAGTTTCGCGTTACAATTGACCTACCGATGTCCATTCTTTCGGACCGGGTTCTGTTAAGTTCACAGGGCTTAAAATGTTTTCAATAGTATATTTTGCAGCTTCCTGATCTGTCAACTGGTGGCTCCAGGCAACACGTTGAGATGTATTCGCTCCCTTTCCGGTATTTTGGTATTCGGCATAATAGGCTGTTTGGTTACGATTTGTACCTTTCCAATTAGCCCAGCCTGCCGGCGCAATATGCGCACCTAATTCACAATTCAAGTAAACCACGTTGGCATAATCACGCCACGGGCGCCCTAAATAAGCTTTTTTGACCCCGTCTGCAGCAATTAATTTGCAATGGCGAAAAACATATCCGTAAGTTTTTCCTTTTGCAGTGCTGGCAGCCGTTATATAGGAATCACTCAAATTTTTAATGGTGCAGTCATCAAACAAAACTGTCGCTTCCCCGAAAATGAAATCAGTGGTTCCCTGGATATGGCAGTCCACAAAATATTGCCGTCTATTTTCCCCCTCAGTATACAGTGTATCCTGATGACCTAATAATATGCAATTGCGGAAGACACAACGGTCGCCGCTAACATGAAGGGCAACAGCTTGTCCTACAGGACCCGCCGTATTTTCAATCGTAAGATTTTCAGCTACGAAATCATCCGCCTCTATTTTCAATGTGTAGGTATAAAATGTACTGTTCCTTCCCCGATCAATTTTTTTGAAATAATCATTGAAAGAAATGATAGTCTTTTCAGCACTTTCACCAATTAACGATAATTTTGTGTTGCAAGCTGGTACCAATACCTTTTCATAATAAACCCCATTTTTAATATGTATGGTGATGCGTTTGTCCGGGAAAGATTTGCAGTCATCAATGGCAGCCTGAATGGTTGTATAATCGCCGCTGCCATCCTGAGCAACTGTAATTTTAGTTTGGTATTGGGAAAATAGTTGAGCAGGAGTAAACAGAATTAAGCCTGCTAATATGATTAGTACTAAATACTTCATGTTAATCCAGCATAATTAGTTTTTTAAACCTGTTTTTGATATTCAATTAATCTTAATTAACTTCTTTCTTCCATTCAGGAAATCTTCCGGGTGTGTATGGTGCACCGGACTTTTCAAGCTGTGATTCAAGGCTTTTTACATCTTCATCAATTGATTTTAATGCGGATAATAATCCTTCAAACTGATTTGCGGCTGCATTATAATTATCAATATAAGTTGTAGTTGGAGCAGATGTTGTATTCCACAAAGAAGAAGTTATCATATCAATACGCTGTTTTACGGAAGTAGGGGAAAAGCCTTCATACTGCGCTTTCAATGGGTCGCCGTTAAGTTTCCGGTTAAAATCGTTCAGCTCTTTTTCAATTTTAATTACAGTATTGTATGATTCATCGGGAACGCCCGCACCATCAATTACTGCTTTTTTAAAATACGTAATTTTTTCATTTAACGACTTCCTATATTCATCTGCACCGGAAACAGCGCGTGTAAGATTTGCAACTTTTCTATTGAAATTATCTAATGCCTGCTCATCATTTAAAGGCAGACTTTTATTGTTTAGGGACTTGCAGACAAATTCCTGAGCGGGAACAAGTTCAGTAAATTTCCCATCCTGAAATTTTGAAAGAGATACTTTATATTTCCCGGGCACTACCATATAACCAAGTTCCGGCTGGATCCAGGGAATAGAATTATCAAAAGGTTTTGATGGTACTGCTGTAAAAGGACTATACCTGAAATCCCATACAATTCTGTTTACACCTTTTTTAGGCTCTGTTTTTATTTTTCTTATTACACTGCCGTTTTCGTCGGTAACAGTAAATAGAAGATAAGCTTCTGGTTCTTCTTTTTCATTTAATTGAGTTTGATAAGATGGATATTTAATATCTTCTTTTTTCTTTTGCCTTTCTTTCTCTTCGTCCCTTCTTTTTTCTTTTAATGATTTTATATCGTCTTTCAAATAATATGTAAAAACGGCACCGGTTTTGGGATTAGGTGCACTGAAAAAACCAGCTCCCAGAAAAGAAAGTCCTGGAAAACCATATGGGTTCGACTCAATGAACATTAAAGCATCTTTGATCGGGAAAATAAATGCATCCTTCTTTAAAGTTTCATTAGTCATATAACGTAGGGGGGAATAATCATCAAGAATATAAATTCCTCTTCCGAATGTAGAAACAACAAGATCGTTTTCTCTTCTTTGAATAGTAAGGTTCATAACCATTTCAGTTGGAATTCCGTTCTTCAATTTTATCCATTCCTTCCCCCCGTCAATAGTAAAGTAAACGCCAAACTGTGTCCCGATGAAAAGTAAATCTTTATCTTCATTATCTTCGGCAATGGTAAATGTTGAACCTTCATCCGGCAGACTGCCGTTAAAACCAAACCATGACTTTCCGCCATCAGTAGTTTTATATAGATAAGGTTTGAAATCTCCTGCAAAAAAATTCTCGCATGCAGCATACGCAACATTCTTATCAAAATGTGAGGCAGCTATTTCTGATATTGCTGCATATTCAGGCAAACCGGGAGTTGATGATTTATTCCAGCTCTTACCGCCATCTGTTGTATAATGAATTAAACCATCGGCAGAACCGGTAAATAGAGTATTTTCATCAAGAGAAGATTCAGCAATAGAAGACAGCTGGGCCAATGAACTTTTCTTTGCAAGATCATCAATGCTCCAGCTTCTGTCCATCAGATCCTGCATTTCTTCTGGAACCCCTCTTGTTAAATCAGGGCTGATTACTTTCCATGTACTCCCCTGGTCATCTGTCCTGAATAATTTATTTGCACCAAAGTATAATCTTTTATTATCAAACTTAGATATCAGCAGTGCGGCATCCCAATCAAATCTATAAGCTGAGTCTGCAAGGTCATATGGTTTAATATATAAGCTTTCTCCGTTTTTTTTATCGAAGCGGACTAAACCTCCAAACTGCGATTCAGAATAAACTATATTGGGATTTTTCCAATCGACCTGTGTTTGAAACCCATCTCCTGAAGTGGTGACAAACCAATCCTGGTTTGTAATTCCGCCAGAGCTAATAGTACGCGAAGGGCCTCCAAAGCTATTGTTGTCCTGGCTCCCGGCATAAACATTATAAAAAGGAGTGTCGTTATCGGTTGTCACTTTATATATTTCTGCAATAGGAATATTTGATTTGAAGTGCCAGCTCTTTCCCTGATCATAAGTTTCATAAACTCCCCCGTCGCACCCGTCTATTAAATGATTATTGTCATCCGGGTCAATCCACATATAATGGTTGTCAACATGCTTTTTATCTTCACCGAGATTTGCCCAATTTTTTCCGCCGTCAATACTAACCTGTAAAAAAACATCCATGCTGTAAATTCTATTAATATCTTTTGTGTCGCAGAATAATTTTTGAAAATAAAAAGGATAAGACGAAACATAACTGCTTTGTTTTGCCCAGCTGACTCCGCGATCGGTACTTTTGTAAACGCCCCCCTCCTTTGCAGCTTCAACAATTGCATAAAGGAAATCCGGGTTCACAGGTGAAACAGCCAACCCGATTCTGCCGAGATCAGCCTCAGGCAATCCTTTTTTCATTTTATCCCACGTTTCTCCGCTGTCTGTACTTCGATAAATTCCGCTTTCCGGTCCGCCGTAAATACCAGTATATAAGTTTCTCATTCTTTGATGTGCAACAGCATATAAAATATTATTATATCTCGGATCCATATGAATTTCAAAACAGCCTGTGTATTTACTGATGAATAAAACATTCTTCCATGATTTGCCGCCGTCAGTAGTTTTAAAAATTCCTCTGTCTCCCCCCGCAGTTCTTGAAGGCCCGTAAGCTGCGACATAAACTATATTTGAATTTTTAGGATCAACAACAATCCCTCCAATTTGCCGTGATTCTTTTAATCCCATATTCTTCCACGTGCTTCCCCCATCCTCACTCTTATAAACTCCGTCACCATAAATAACATTATTCTGGTTATTGTTTTCTCCGGTTCCAACCCAAACAACATTGGGATTGGTTGGATCAATTTCTATCGCTCCTATTGCATAAGAATTCTGGTTGTCAAAGGCCGGTGAAAATGTTGTACCGTTATTTACGGTTTTCCATAAGGACCCATGACCCGAACCAACATAATATTCACTATGGTTAAATGGATTAACAGCCAGTGCAACAACTCTTCCCCCCGTTACCGCAGGACCTATGCTCCTGAACGATAATGCAGTTAATGAAATATTCTTAAGGGAATCCGGTTCTGCTTGACCGGACTTATCTTCTGCAAAAAGATTAATCGTAGAAAGCAAAAGGAGAAAAAAGAAAATAGACAATGTCGTTTTCATATTAGTATTTAATTATGTTTATAGGAATGAAAAAAGTTAGGGAACCTTAAGTAATTAAAACCAGAATAAAATTAAATGAAAATTTTAATTAATTCTATCTATTTCCATCTGTTTTTATTTTTTTTTTGATGAAAGGTTTTATTTCATGATAAATAAATTTTAGGCAACAAAAATTGATTGTTTTGCTCATTATTAAATGTTCTTAATCTGTTCTGCTCAGCTTTGGAAAAACATACGAAATAGCGTAGGTTTTCAACCTTTTTTTTGTTCCTAAGCCTACTTTTCACATTAAGCCGGCATTTATCCCTCTTCAATAAAAAAGTCCCCTTAAAATCGATTTTTTTGACATTTTAGGTGTAATGAATTCTGTGATAATGATAAATATTTACTTGACAATGAGATTTTTTTCTACCTATATTATTTCAGTTTTCCAAAACTTCTTTTCCCGAAATTAGTTCCAAAAGTCTCAAATTTTTTATTCAAGATTACCTTAAAGAAATAAAAAAATATCTGTCTATTATCTTTTACAATGTTTTAATCAGCTTTGCTAGTTTAGATGAAGTCAACTATAAAATTTTAAATATCACTTATGTTAGAAAAAAAATTTTTACATTATAATATAATCGATAAGCTTGGTGAAGGCGGAATGGGTGTGGTTTATTTAGCAGAAGATCAAAAGCTGGATAGAAAAGTAGCTATAAAGTTTTTACCACCTCATATTTCCGCAAGCTTAGAAGAAAAGGAAAGATTTAAAATAGAAGCAAAAGCTGCTGCAGCACTGAACCATCCAAACATTGCAACGATTTATTCCATTGAAGAATCCGAAGGTCAGACCTTTATAACAATGGAATATATAGAAGGCCATGAATTAAAAAATTTGTTAAACTATAACGAAAATAATGCTTTTAGCATTGAACATGTGATAAAATATGCAATTCAAATTGCAGAAGGACTAAAGGCTGCTCATCGAAAAGGAATTATTCATCGCGATATTAAATCTGCTAACATAATGTTAACTGATCATGGTAATGTAAAGATAATGGACTTTGGATTAGCGAAAATTAAAGGCAGGACATTATTAACTAAAATTGGAATTACAGTTGGCACTGTTTCTTATATGTCACCTGAACAAGCCAGAGGAAAAGAAGTAGATCAACGAACAGATATATGGTCTTTTGGTGTAGTTCTTTTCGAAATGCTTACCGGGAAGCTGCCTTTCCGCAGCGAATATGAACAGGCAGTTATCTATTCTATAATGTACGAAAGACATGAAAGTGCCGTATTATTGAGGCCGGAAATCTCACCTGATCTAGAAACTATAATTAACAAATGCCTTTCTAAAAAAGTTGAAGATAGATACCAGGAAGTTGATACCTTAATTAAAGATTTATCCGGCCTTTTAGCGGATATAACAGTAATTGGTGTTGAAAGAAAAACTAAAAAGAAAGTGAAGCGAAATTATATAATTATGAGTATAAGTTCAATTATGCTGAGCCTACTTATTATTGGATATTTTTACTTAAAGGAATCATTTCAAAATCTTTCAACTCCCGATAGTAGGGAGAATTCATTAGCTGTGATGTATTTTGAAAACCATTCCGGTGAAAAGGATATTGATAAGGTTCTGGTAAATATGCTTACTACAAATCTTGCCCGTTATAAAGACTTGAATGTTATAAGCAGCCAGCGCCTTTTTGATATTTTTAAATCCCTCGGTAAACATGATTCATCCTCCATTAATATCGATGATGCCACAGATGTAGCAAATCATGCAAAAGTAAACAAGATAGTTACCGGTTCTATTATAAAAATAGGAGCAAGGTTCCGTATCAATGTACAGCTCCTTAATGCGGGAAGCGGGAAAATTATTAATTCATATCAGGAAGACGGATATAAAATCGAAGATATTTTTTTAATGGTGGACGATTTAACGGAAAAAATACAAGGGAATTTCAGCATGCTTAATTTAGCTGCAGGCAGTAAGCCTTTGAAGATTCAAGATGTTACTACTTCATCAATAGATGCTTATAAATACTATGAAAAAGGTCTTGAAAAATTATGGAGGTGGGAAGTTGATGATGCCGCTGAAAATTTCCAGAAAGCTGTTGATATTGATTCTACATTTGCTATAGCGTATCTGCAGCTTGCTGTTTCTAAGACTAATAATTCTCTCTATGTTATTGCGCCCTTTGCTGATATAAATCCTATACGGGAATTATTAAACCATGCAGATAAATATTCCTTTAAAGCAAGTGATAAAGAAAAATGGCTTATACATGTAAATAAAAATCTTTTCGATCGCGAATTCTATTCAGCCGATTCACTGGCAAAGAAATTTGTTGAAAGTTATCCTGATGACCGCGAAACCAATCAACTTCTTGCTCTAACAAGCTGGTTCGTAGGAAATAATGATCAATGCATTAAGTCTGCCGAGCATGTATTAGAGATTGATCCCACCTTTATCGGTGCCTATGGTATGTTAGCATATTTATATTCTGCCACAGGCGATAATAAACATGCTATATCATCTATTAAAAAAGCCATTGCTCTAAAGCATGCTGACAATGACTATGACACTGCTTTTGAAATTTATCTCCAGGCTCATCAGACGGAAGAAGCATTGCATCTTTGCGAAACAATCGAAAAAGTAAAAGGAGTTCCACCGTATGAATATTTAGCTTACATTTATATGCTTGAAGGGAACGGGAAAAAATCAAGAGAAGAATATCAGAAAGAGATAAAAGCAGAGCCACAATCAGAAAGTGATGTTAATGCCAGTATTGCATGTTCGTTTGTATACGAAGGGAGATATTCAGAGGCTGCCTCCGAATTTAGCAAATGTATAAAAGATGCTAAGCTTTCAAAAAGTTTTTGGTTTGAAATGTTTTCTTATTTTGACCTAGGTAAAATCTTTTTGACTCAAGGAAACCGGAAGGATGCTTTGGAATCCTTTTCACAGGGAGAGAAAGTATCCAAAATGATTTTCACAGGTACATTTAACCCGGTACCCATTATCTCTGAATATTACTGCGGATTGGTATATGTGAAAGATGCTGATTTCAAAAATGCTGAACTTACCGGGGGAAAAATAATATCTCTTATTAAAACAAATCACCTTGACCCCTCTTATATGGATTTTTATTATTTGTTATCTGGTGAAATATATTTAGCTAAAAATGATCTTCGTTCTTCTTCGGATGCTGTAAATAAACTTACACCTTTTACCAAGATGTTTCCCCGCCGTTATATCCTTATAGCAGAAATCGAAGCCCTTAACGGCAGGTTCGAGAAGGCAGTTCAAATATTAAAAAAATTCCGGGATGCTGTAACCTTGAAGAATCGATATATGGGTGGAGACAATCTTGATTTTCTTATCGCCCGTTCGCATGTTTATTATAATTTAGCTGAGCTATATGAGAAAAAAGGAGACAAATCCCCGGCAATTGATTATTTCACAAAAACTATTGATGAATGGAAGTATGCTGATAATAATTTGGCGGAATTAATTGATGCTAAATTGCAGTTAGCCAGGCTGTCAAAATAGAATTATTGAAAAATTAATTTATTGGAGAGTAAATAATGAGGAAAAAGGTAATCTTTTCTCTTTTGTTGCTCAGCAGATTGATTTTTTCGCAGGACATAACTGGAAATCTCACCGGTCAAGTAGTGGATTCTCTCGGAGCAGCTGTTTCCGGTATGAATGTCTCAGTTGCTGGCTCCATTCTTCAAGGCGTAAGAGGGGCAGTCAGTGACAGCTATGGTTATTTCGTTATTCATAATTTACCGGTTGGATTATTAAACGTAACAATAAGTTCCATAAATTATAGACTTATTACTTTCGAAAACATCTCTATCCAGCTTGGAACAACAACATCAATAGGCGTTATTAACCTTCATCCAAGGTCAATATCAATTCCTGAAGTTATTGTAAGCGATAAGAAAACGATATTTGATCCCACCTCAACGACTGCCGGGGGAAAACTCGAGAATAATACGTTTGATGCTTTACCTACTGATAGGAATTTTAGAAATATGCTTGCAATAATTCCACAAGTTAGTGAAAGCTATTTCGCCGGAGACGAAGCAAATATAGCAGGGAGTACAGGACCTGAAAATATATATTTTATTGACGGAGTTAATACAAGTGCCAATCTGCCATACAATTTTGTGAGAGAGGTTCAGGTTAAATCGGGAGGCTATGAAGCTGAATATGGGTATGCATTGGGCGGAATTGTAAATGTATTAACTCAATCAGGAAGTAATGATTTTCATGGTCAATTCTTTTCTTTTTTTACCAATAATGTTTTAGGCGGTGAACGAAGGCCTGGATTAGAAGTTGTAAAAATACCCGGATTTGAATCATATGATTTGGGCTTTAGTTTAGGTGGACCTATATTGAGAAATAAAATATGGTACTTCGCGGCCTATAATCCGACAGTGGATATTGTAAATATCCAATTACCCGGCTTTGGAAATTATTCGGATAAAAAATTTTCCCATCTTTTTGCTGGTAAATTGAATTTGCAGCCTGATCTAAACACAAGCCTTGTGTTCAGTATATTTGGTGACCCAAATACTAGGCATGCAATTGTTTCGGGTGCTGTTGAAAATGGCTGGACAATTCTTAATCAAGATCCGTTGTTTTACCAAATAAATAAAGTTGGATATAATATTTCTATTAATGGATGGCATATGTTTAATGAACATCTATTGTTCGAATCTTGTGTATCATATTTGCATTATATAGATGAAACGTATCCCGGTGGAAGATTCGAATCTTCTTTTCAAGATGATATTTCAAATACTTTATCAGGAGGGGTTGGTGAGAAGGATAAAAATATTAGTACCAGTTCAAGTGCTAAAGCAAGCTTAACTTTATTATTGCCAGGTCATTCTATTAAAGCAGGAATTCAATTTGAAGATAACTCATATAAAAGCAATAAAATTAATAATCCTTCGGGATCAATAATTGAAAGAAACC
This sequence comes from uncultured Ignavibacteriales bacterium, assembly GCA_963848195.1. Classification (GTDB taxonomy): domain Bacteria; phylum Bacteroidota; class Ignavibacteria; order Ignavibacteriales; family Ignavibacteriaceae; genus CAVQBP01. Next base: position 375,412 of record CAWKCY010000016.1, read on the forward strand.
GCGATTCGTCTTATTCTGCATATTATTTTTATTCCGATCTCGGCACTATAAGGAACAGAACACCATCTGCTTTTATACAGGATTCATGGACGGTTTCAGAAAGATTTTCTTTAAATCCTGGATTTAGATGGGATGCTCAATTTCTTATATCTTCCGATGGAAAACTTTGGCAAACCATTAAAGACGAATATCAACCAAGAATTGGAATTATTTTTCAGCCGGGACAAATTGGCACTCAAAAAGTCTTTGCATCATATGGCCGGTTTTATGAACTTATACCATTGATTCTAGCCCATGTCTATGGTTCAATAAGTCCTTTGGTGGAAATTGATTATAATCATAATCCGCTTCTTGATAATTCAGGTGGACAAACATACCCTATTTTTGGTTCTATTCTTCCTAAAATATCAAATCTCAAAGGAGAATATTTTGATGAGTATTTAATAGGATATGAAAGAGAACTCTTGAAAAATTTTAAATTAACATTAAAAGGAACATACAGGTATCTACCCCAGACAGTTGAAGATGGTTCCTTGGACGGCCCCCCTGACTATAGCATTTGGACAATTGGAAATCCGGGAACTCAAAATTTAAGCTTTCTTCCAAAGTTATATCGTATTTACAAGTCAATTGAGATTTCAATTGAAAATTTAAACTATGAAAATTATTTTTTCATTCTATCTTACGTTTTATCCAGGAATTATGGAAATTATGCAGGTCTATATGAAGATGGTGCACCCCAGCCAAACACCAGCGGCTTACCAGATATAACTGCTCAAGTCCCAAAGGATGAAGGGTTGCTTCCTAATGACAGGACTCATATATTTAAATTTTCCGGTTCATTTGCATTTCGATTCGGATTTACAATTGGAACCTTTTTTTTATGGGAGTCAGGAACTCCGCTTACAGAGTTTGCCAAAGTTTCAGGATATTTACCAACTTATTTCGCTTCACCTAGGGGAACTGCCGGAAGAACTCCTTCAATCTGGGATTTGAATTTTAGATTCTCTTATGATTTATCAAATCTATTGAATTCATCTATCAAACCTAAGATAAAGCTTGATCTCTTTCATATTTTTAGTCAAAGGACTCCAGTAAATTATGATCAGGTACATTATCGTGGTATTGATCAAAATGGTCAGCCATCAGATCCAAATCCAAATTATTTAATTCCTATTACTTTTCAACCCCCTTTTACTGCACGATTAGGCCTGGAAATAAATTTTTAAAATAAATATGACAGGAAATATCGATAAATATGAGCTGGAAATCGCCTGGTTAAAAAAGGAACTTGAAAAGTATAAAACTGCTGTTGCTGAACTCAATACTTTGAATGATCTTTCGATATCTGCCGGGAAATCATCGGATGTTGATCAAATGCTCAGCATTATTGTAAAGAAGACAACAAAATATCTTGATGCAGAACAAGGCTCAATTATGCTTGTAACCGAAAATCAGGATAAGCAAGTAAAAACATATCTGGTTCAAAAGGAAATGACAACTTCTAGGAGAGCCTATCATATTGGAACAGTAATTACCGGCTGGGTTCTAAGGTATGAAGAAGCATTAATAATTGATGATCTGTCTAAGGATAAAAGGTTTGACTTCGAAGATGAAAATAGTCGGCATATACATTCTTTATTATGTGTTCCTCTTTGGTTTGAAGGAAAGATAATCGGCTTACTCACTATGATAAATAAAAAAGGAGAAAAGCAATTCTCGAAGAATGATCTTACTCTATTATCAATAATTTCTGTTCAGGCAGGGCAGTTAATCAAAAATCTCGAACTCCAAAAGCAGGCTTTTGAGAAACAGAAGGAAACAGAGAAATTGCATGAATTGGATAGAATAAAGACTAACTTCTTTAATAACATTTCACACGAATTCAGATCACCCCTTACTCTTATACTCGGTCCGCTGGAAAATCTGATGAGTTCGCAACTGGATGAAATATATATGTCCGATCTAAATCTTATCCACAGAAATGCACATAGACTTCTGAAATTGATAAATCAGCTTCTCGATATTGCCACAATTGATGCCGGCAAAATGAAATTGATAGTAGAGAAAGGTGATTTAATTTCCTTTGTCAGCGGAATAATCACTTACTATAGTTCCCTGGCTGAATCAAAGATTATTACTATCAATTTAACAACAAATATTAGTGTTGCAGAATCATATTTCGATAAGGACAAGATGGAGAAAATAATTACTAATCTTTTATCAAATTCTCTGAAATTTACCGGGGAGGGGGGCAATGTTTCAATCTCAATAAATGATTTAATGTATGAGGGGGAAGAAATCAGGAGAATGATTGAATTAAGCATCCAAGATGACGGGATTGGTATATCTACTGTTGATTTAAAAAATCTATTCAACCGTTTTTCGAAAGCTGAACAGGAGCATACAGATGAGGGTACAGGGATTGGTCTGGCGTTAGTTAAAGAATTAATCGACCTGCATTATGGCACCATCTCCGTGGAGAGTGAGTTAAAAAAGGGTACCAAGTTTACAATTAGGATCCCGGTCAATAAACAATTTTACATTGATCATAGCATAGAGATCCAATCTTCGAAAGAAAGAGGACAAAATGAAATTGGTGATGGCCGTTTTTATTCCACAGATAAAGTTGATAATAAGAATTCTGAACATGATGATACTGATTTACCAATTATCCTTATAGTAGAAGATCAATCAGAAATTAGAAATTTTATTAGAGATTCACTTATCTCCAGCAACAGAATTATTGAGGCTTCAAATGGAACCGAAGGCCTTGAAAAGTGTTTTGAAAATATTCCTGATCTTGTCATAAGTGATCTTCTTATGCCTGGAATGGATGGACTAAAATTAACAGAAAAGATTAAGGAAGACATTAAGACAAGTCATATTCCAGTCATCCTGCTCACGGCCCGGGCTACGATTGAAAGTAAATTGAAAGGCCTGCTGACTGGCGCAGACGATTATCTCACAAAACCTTTTAATGTCGCTGAGCTTAAAACAAGGGTTAATAACCTAATTAAACAAAGAATGAAATTAAGAGAATTGTTCAGAAAAGAGATCAAATTAGAACCAAAAAATATTGCCATTACTTCCATAGATGAAAAATTTCTTAGTCAAGCAATGGATGTTTTGGAAAAACATATTTCCAACTCTGAGTTCTCTGTCGAACAGTTCGCTTCGGAACTATATATGAGTAGAGTTCAGCTTCATAGAAAATTAATTGCTCTAAGCGAGCAATCTCCCGGTGAATTCATTCGCACTTTCCGTTTATTAAGAGCAGCGAAGCTTCTGTTGAATAAGCATGGCAACATTTCTGAGATTGCATATGATGTCGGATTCAAGACTCCGTCCTACTTTACCGAAGCATTTGGGAAATTCTACGGCTGTTCCCCTTTGGAATATTATAAGTCTCACCAAAACACCAAATCATAAAATTGCCACATGTAACATAAGTTATATATTTCGTAACGCCACAGTAAGAAAAACCTCCAATTATTCGTGAAATTTACCACGTCAATAAAGGAGGTAATATTATGAAAGATTCAAGGAAGACAAAGTTCAGCAAGCGGCGGGTACACTGCCTGCCGGTTGTTGTGCTGATAGCTCTCTGCATAATGCACGGATCAACCATCGCAGGAAACAAAAATGTGAGCACTAGTAACTCTGTTGTGGGTTTCTGGCACGTTGAGTTACTCTTACCCGATGGCAGTCTGTTCCACCAAGGAATCCAGCAATACTACTCCGATGGGCTGGAGATTGAGGACGCAGCTGCTCCTCCTGTACAACCCGCTAACTTCTGCATGGGTGTATGGAAACAATCGGGTGATACAGTGAATATATACCACATTGTTTTTATGTATAATGGGGTTGATACCCTTCCCCCGGTCAATTATGGCGTATTAACGGAAACAAATATATTGAATCAGGACGATAATTCGCTTACCGGTACTTTTGAGGTTATAGTACATGACCTCAATAATGACAATCAGCTCGCGGATATCAAAGGTACTATTAAGGCAAACCGCATTGATTTTGATCATCCGTTCAGTCCCTCTATTACAACTACCGGTATAAACAACAAAATGCTTACAGCAACAAATTATTCTCTTTCTCAAAATTATCCGAATCCGTTTAATCCTACGACGACAATTAATTACACGATTCCTAAAGCCGAACATGTTACGATAAAAGTGTATGATATTCTTGGAAAATTAATACAAACCTTAGTAGATGAGGAACAGTCCATTGGAACATACCATCTACAATTCAACGGAAAAAACCTTTCCAGCGGAGTATATTTCTATCAAATTAAGGTTGATAATTTCCTAGAAGCAAAGAAAATGATCATCTTAAAATAACGGAAGAACGTTTACATTTTTAATATCACTAAAGCTTATAACAATAAAAAGGAGATAATATTATGAAAGATTCAAGTAAGGCAAAATTCAGCCGGCTGTGGGTACATGGCTTCCCGGTTGTTGTGCTGACAGCTCTCTGCATAATGCATGGATCAGCCATTGCAGGAAACAAAAATGTGAGCACTAATAACTCTGTTGTGGGCTTTTGGCACGTTGAGTTACTCTTACCGGACGGCAGCCTGTTTCACCAAGGAATCCAGCAATACTACTCCGATGGAGCTGAGATTGAGGACGCAGCTGCTCCTCCTGTACAACCTGCTAACTTCTGCATGGGTGTATGGAAGCTATCGGGAGATACTGTGAATATATACCATATAGTTTTTATGTATAATGGGGTTGATACCCTTCCCCCGGTCAACTATGGAGTATTAGCGGAAACAAATATATTGAGCGAAGACGGTAATTCACTTAACGGTACTTTTGAGGTTATAGTACACGACCTCAATAATGACAATCAGCTCGCGGATATCAAAGGTACTGTTAAGGCAAGCCGCATCGATTTTGATCATCCATTCAGTTTATTTAGCAAATGAATTTATTATTAAACAGTTTAAACAAAAGGAGGTTCTATGAAAGCATTTAGAATATTGTTCCCACTGGTAACTTCACTTGTTGATATGAATTATCACAAAGATTAATATTTCCGCTGAAGATAAATATAGCGGGTACTGTATTTTGTATCCGCTAATTCAAAAAGAGATTGATGTTAAAACAAAATATTTCAACTCTTCCAATTAAGAACTTTTCGATAATAAAGCAGGAGTACTTATGAAAAGCTTCAAATTCTTTCTTATTCCCTTATTAGTTGCAGTACTCTCGCTCTCAGCAATGACTCAATCCACATGGCTGCAGCATAGGGTAATTGGTTTACCTAACTCTGTGGATCCATCAGTTGTAGATATTCCTACATCAGGTCTTCAACTATGGTTAAAAGCTGATACAGGTGTAGACACACTTAATGGGACGGTGAGCAGATGGCATGACCAGAGTGGTAATGGGAATGATGCAATTCAGACCACCGCATCGCGACAACCATTGCTGGTGCCCGGCAACTTGAATGGCAAACCAGTAATTCGCTTTGATGGAGTGAATGATAAGTTGGGACTTACCGGTTCAACTCCAATGACTCAATTTACTCTTTTCATGGTTGTCAAGAACAACGCTCCTATTCCAGGTCAAGACCATTCAGACCATGTTATGGCCTTTGGTGCACCTACCGGAGATGGTTATTTTGTCTTATTCGGGGGCCTAAACAGGATTTCGGATCGAATAGAAATTGGAGGGCCTGCCGGTGGGGTGCGAGCTACCGCAACCAACATCGCTGCATTTGGTGAATGGAGAATAATAAGCATTGTAACAGATAAAAAAATCTTCAACACGACACTGAGATGGAATGGGAGTAACGCAGTAATGGCACCTGATGGAGGTTCTAACATTTCCATCTCCGTCCCTATGGGCACCGGTGGTGGAATTGGCGGAGCTGATAATAGTCCCTTCGGATACTTGCTTACTGCGCACTGCGACTTCGCTGAAACGATAGTTTATAATAGGGTTGTCGCAGATTCTGAAAGAGTTGCAGTTGAAAATTATCTCGCTGATAAATATAATATATCTATAACTACGGGAATTGAAGATTCCAGGGAAATAAATATTCCCAAACAATTTACTTTATCGCAGAACTATCCTAATCCGTTTAATCCTTCAACAACAATAAACTATCAAATTTCCAACATCAGGAAGTGTTTCTTTGAAGGTTTATGATATCCTTGGAAGAGAAGTTGCTGCTTTAGTTAATGAAGAAAAGCTTGCAGGAAGTTATAAAGTAGAATTTAACGCGAGTAACCTATCATCCGGAATATATTTCTACAAACTCCGGGTAAATAATTTTACAAAGACCATGAAATTAGTCCTTATAAAATAAATTCAATTTAATAATAAAACAAAAGGAGGTTCTATGAAAGCATTTAGAATATGGCTACCACTGGTAACTTTACTTGCGATACTCTTTTTCTACTCATGTAAACAAGATGATCCTTTAACAGTGGAGCCTGTACAACAAACTGATGTACTGGCGAAAAGACAAAAGGATACGGCAGTTGTTTCGGTTTTTGCTGCTGGTCTGAATAATCCGCGCGGTCTTAAATTTGGACCCGATGGATTTTTGTATGTTGCCGAAGGAGGATTGGGTGGTTCTAATTCTTCTTCTGACTTATGTGATCAGGTTGTTCCGCCAGTAGGGCCTTATAAAGGCGGGATGACTGCAAGAATTCTTAAAATAGCTCCTGACGGAGCCGTGAACGTTGTTGCCGATAATTTACCTTCAACTGAAGCTGCCATCGGTGATAGATCCGGAATAGGAGATATTGTTTTTATCAAACATAGACTTTATGCTCTTAATACAGGGGGTGGATGTTCTCATGGCAATCCCAATAACCCTGCTTCGGTTCTCAGAATTAATCATAATGGTTCATATACAATGATTGCAGATTTAAGTAAATATCAAAAGTCACACCCTACTGCAGTTATTGAAGAAGATGATTTCGAACCGGACGGAACATGGTTTAGTATATTAAATGTTAATGATGAATTATATGCAGTAGAACCTAATCATGGAGAATTAGTAAAAATTAACCCCTCCACCGGCAAAATAAAAAGGGTATTAGATATATCGGCAAATTTTGGTCACATAGTTCCAACAGCCATGGATTATAACGGTGAGTTTTATATTGGAAATCTGGGTACATTCCCATTAGTAAAGGGGAGTTCAATTATATTTAAGGTAAATAAGAAAGGTAAGGCAGAGGTCTATGCTACCGGTTTTACAGGTGTTTTAGGTGTAGCATTCGACAAACAAAAAAATCTATATGTACTGGAAACATCTGCTGTAGATGGCGGTCCCGCTCCAAATACAGGTAGAGTTATTAAGATAAATCATCAAGGAGGAAGACAGGTAGTTGTAGACAGCCTGTTTTTCCCAACGGGGATAACAATAGGACCTGATGGGAATCTCTATATTTCAAATAAAGGATTCGGGCCGCCGATACCCGGATTTGGAGAGATTCTTAAGGTTGAACTTAAAACGAAAAATGACCGTAAATTTAGATTGGCCTCAAATTGATATGAATTATCACAAAGATTATTGATTCCGAAGGAATAAATTTAGCGGATGCATCATTTTGTATCCGCTATTTCTCAATATCTTCTTTGATAAATCCTTAATTGATAAATAATAAATAATCATAAAATGCACTGAATTTATTGGATGCAGCTCTAAAAAAACATACGAAATAGCGTATGTTTTCAATCATTTTTTTATTTCTAAGCCTATCTTTTCTCATTAAGCCGGTATTTATCCCTCCTCAACAAAAAAGTCCCCTTAAAATCGATTTTTGACTTTTGAGTTAGGTGACATCTTCTTCTCTATTGGTTATAGTCAAAATTACCTAGAAAACTTACTTTTATGATTAATTTCATTTCAATATTAGTTCACTTGACCGATTTCTTACACATGAATTGCTTTCTAATTTTAGATGGGTCAATAATAAAGTAAAAATTTAATTGGATAAGGTTAGAGTTCATCGATAATTATTTTCTAAACATTAAACATTAATAAAAAAGAGGTTATCATGAAAGCATTTAGAATAATGTTACTTCTTGTAACAATAGCGGTTTTATTCTTCTTCTCTTCATGTAAAGAAGATGATCCTTTACCTGTAGAATTACAAAAGGAAAACTTGGTGACTAGCCAAAAAGCTAATTCTCAGTTTAGCATTTATTTAGGAAATTACCCATATAATACTGACCAATACATAACAGCAGGAGAAAATGAAAATGGTTACTCGTTTAATTTTCTTAATGATAATTTTTGTTCATGGGTTACTTTTGATATTACAAATGTAACAACAGGTTTAACACTTTTTCATTATACATGGAATAATATTGCTGCAGGAGTTGGTATCTTTAAATCATTAAATTTGATTCCAGGAAATGAATATGTTTGTACCTGTAATACGACTGCATCCGGTTGGTGGCACGGACTTAAACTTTAGCAAATAATTCAATAAAAACGACTGGTCCGAAAAGCCCTTGATCTTTATTTGCCCTTTTCAACTTTTTTTAAACTTTCGGTCCCTTCAATTCTTGGAACGAGTGCCCGGATAAAAGCATTTTCCAAGACACTTCCGATAGTTGACCATATATTAGCAGAAGGATCATCAAAGCTGCCGCTAAATGGAATCCTTGCAGCCAGTTGATCAGTATTCTTATTTTTAAATAAACCTGTTACGGCACCGACAATAGCTTCCCAAAATAGCTTTAGAGGATTTTTAATATCTTCTTTCAAACTTAATATTTTCATGTTTTTGAAAAAAGGTTTTACATACCCTTCAAATTTCCCTTTTGCTGCTGCGAATTCTCCTACTAGTTCAAATGTTCCCGCTTCAACATCAAATTTACCGTAAGCTTTTATAAAACTGTTCAGCTTTACTAAATCAACATTAGTTAATTTAGCTTTTAGATCAAATGTTGGTTCCTTTGCATAAGGATCTATATCGGTATGCAGGGTAAAATGACCGGTATGCATTGCATTTCCTTTAGCGTCTATTGTTGCCATCAAAGTTTTAGAAAGGTTCTTGCTGTTTGTAAGGTTAGTTGCAGATGCATATAGACTATCCAGATATATATTTACTTTCGGATCACTATTGAAATTCCGAAAATGAATCTCCCCATTTTTAATTTCAAAATGATTAATTTTTAAGGGGAACAGTTTTTTAACTTTATCAGTCCACGATGTATCAATACTTTTTTGTGATTGTTTTTCCGTAGGCCCCGAGACAAAATTTAATTTTGGATGATAAAGCGTTATTTCTCCGACAATTGATCCGTTAAATAAGGCTCCCCATTCAACTGACAGATCAATTTCATCGGCGGAAAAGAATGGTACCGGTATTTTACCGGAAGTTTTTAGTAATTTAACATCTTGAATTTTATATGCTCCTCTCCATAAGTTCAGGTCAACATCATCTATTGATCCGGTGTAGTCCGGGATGCTGCTTAATACATTGTTTACATAATTTTTAATTATATATGGTAATGCTATCCTCACCCCGATAAGAACAAGTACAATTATTCCTATTATAATAAGGACTTTGCGGCGAATATTGAAAACTTTTTTGAATATTTTTAATCTCATTTTTCAGCATTAAAATTTATACCAGATAGAAATTTCCCGAATATCTTTTATATATTAAATGCTTTCTGACAAAAAAAGTTAGATGAATACCATAAATGTGCATACAATCATTTCTTTATTTATAAAGATTTAACATCAAAATCCGGTAATTTAATCTTGCTTAAGATTAAGAGTCTATACCCTATAGGCTCCTTTTTTAAATGCTTACTACTTTTGTGAATATTTTTAAAAAATATATGAGTTCCCTGTCGATTTTATTCTTTCATGATCGACTATATATTGAATCAATTAATTTTAGGAAGGTGTGTAAATATACCTTAATATCATTTGCAGCTGGAAAAAGAAGAAATTCTTTAGGATATAAAATCATAAATTATAAAAATAAAGGAGAAAAAAATGAGAAAATTAGTTGTATTTATGCACATAACCTTAGATGGCTTTGTTGCCGGTTCCGAGGGAGAAATGGATTGGATAAATATTGGAGACGAAGTTTTTGAATATGCCGGGAAGCAAACTGATCTGGCAGATACTGCATTGTATGGAAAAAATACTTTTTTAATGATGAATGGATACTGGCCAGCTGCAGCAGATCGGCCCAATGCTTCAAAACATGATATTCAGCATTCTAATTGGTATAACCGGGTTGATAAGATAGTTTTATCAACGACACTTAAAGAAAAAGATTATACGGGAATCAAAATTATTGGTAATAATCTTGAAAATAAAATAAACGAGCTGAAACAAAAACCGGGTAAAAATATTTTAATATTCGGGAGTGCAGATGCGGTCCACTCTCTTATGTCACTAAACTTGATTGATGATTTCTGGTTAATGATAAACCCTGTTATCATTGGTAAAGGCATTCCTTTATTTGATAAGATAAAGGAGAAAATACCCCTTAAGCTTGATGAAAGTAATATCTTATCATCAGGAGTTGTTTGTCTTCATTATGAAAAAAAGTAGACTTACATTTTTAGGATTAATTATCTTCGTAAGCTCTTTGGATTCATTATGAAATAAGTTAAAGTTGAAACAGAGTATTTAATTTTTCAATATCCCTGAATATTTTGGCGGCTTTACTGTTATGATTGTCATAGCTAACCTTAAATCAGAATGGTTGAAATTTTGAATTTTGAAATTGTGATTTATTTGTAATTTGTATTTTGTCATTGGATTTTAATATCTATTTGAGTTGCATCTAAAACAAAAGGAATGTATTTTTATTCTAAAGACTAAGAATTGAAATTATTGTTTAAGATAGAGGTATTTTATAGTTAAATCTTGATATTTCCATTGCCTGATCTATCCGCCTTCATAAATCTTAGTATTAGTTTTTCTTTTCTCAGAGGTTCCACTAGTTCGTTTTAACAAATAATTTTAATCTTTTGTTATGAAACTAGGTATCCTTGATTTGATCCAGCCTTCTTTCGGTATGGGATTATTTATAGATAATATACCCCCCGCCGGTTTATCTGTATTACCCGATAGTGCTCTCTCTATTCTCAATTCCGTCCCTTCTACCATTCGTGATTTGCTTTCAGTACTTAGTGTTGAAGAGCTGCATATGGCTTATGATGATCAGGGAATTGTTTACTACGGTAAAGTGCAGTATGGAGGTGAAGGTCTGGTTCAGAACACACCTAAAATACAAACACCATCAGGCCACCTAATTGAACCCGGCGATCTTGGTTTTCAGTTTCGCATCGCATTCCCAAGATCCGGCTCAACAAGTTTATCTGCCAGTGTAGATAATGTTTTCAATGGCTTAAATACTTCCGGCAAAGCAGATTTCGGTGACCTGAGAACTATGTTGAACAGGCTGGGTGGAAAAGGAACTGCTGCTGCTGATATTCCCAGCGATTATCCAGGCAAAAATTTCAAGATAGAATTACTTTTTAATTCAATTATTATCCATTTTCCTACAGATAAATTCCTGCCCGCCCGCCTTGCTGCGGATGGGTGGCTGGAGCCCGATCCTAATTTTAAGGAAGTGACTCTTAATCTTCCCAAAATTGCTTTGAGCATTACACAGAATGATGATGATTATGGTAAAACAAAAATCAGCTTTGACGGCTGGGGAATTAATAGTCTGGATGATGAAACTGAACTTTCGGCTGGTCAATTAATTTCTATGACACCCGGCCTATGCCTCAGTAAAGGGAATACTATCGGCTTCGGCATAGAAGAGATCGTAATGGATTTCAGTAAAGATTTTACACCTCCCGAAATCATTGCAAATAATTTTGGTGTGGGAGATGATTTTACGGGTTTCTGGATACCAAAGGCAAGGTTTTTCCTGGCTCCTCACGGTATAAAGGGAATGGCGTTTGATACCTGGGGAAACGATCTGCTTTTTGATATGGATCAGGGTTTCAGCGGTGAAATCGGCATGGAGCTGGTTAATAATGTAAACCGCGCTCCGCTGGAGGTTGATATTATATTCTTTGATCTGGAAACAAAATCCCCCAAAATCGAAGGTAAAGATATTGTTGACAGCAATAATAATGTTACCCGCAAAAGCTTCATTCTAACTTCCATAACTCCCCAGATACAATTGCGTATAAGAGGCGGCAAACCTCCTTATTTAATTACCGTAAAAAGAAACGGGACTGCTATTACACCCGAACCTTTCAACGGGGATCCAAACAGATTAAGATATCCTTTAAATGCTCCTTCCCCTGACTTCTATGATATATCCGTGCACGTTGAAGACAGCCTGACTCCAGCTCATCGTTTCTGGCAGGAAAATATTGAAGCGAATTGCGTAGATACAAACCGTCCTAAAGATCCCGCTATCCAGGTACCGCAGATACAACAGTTAACCGGCACCGATATGTATAAGATTGTTCTGGTAGATAAGCAGACTGATGAACATGCAGTATTGATTAAAACCATCCCTGATAACGCCGAGGTAAATGCTGGCGGTCAAATCAGCAGAGGAATAGATGGTACCTACAGCATACCTGTTCAAAGGAATAGTACACATGTAACAATAACTGCAACATGGCCTGAAACTGGAACGCCAGAACATTTTACATCTTTTGATAATGCACATCCTGATCAAAATAATACAGGCGAGAATGTATATGTTCTGCCGTTTGTTTTTGATCAGCCTGATAATGATACAAAAGCAGATTTACTTCTTACAAGTTTTAAAAATGAAGAAAATATAACCGGTGGTTTAGCTGCCTTCATAAACCGGAGAAACGACAGGCATCTTAATCTTTACGGCTATGCAAGTTATGAACAGCATCCCGAGCAGGATGGACCTAACCAAAATTTATCTTCACGCAGGTTAAATATTCTGAAAAGCTTGATCTCTCAAGCTGACCCTTCGATCTCTCCTGCCGACATAACTACTGATTCTAGAGGCTCAAGCGATGCAGAAAATAACCAAACCTCAAATGATCCGGATTACCGGGTTGCCATTGCCGCATATCCAACACAGCTTCCCCCGGCTACTCCCAATACTGCCTCTGCAGAGGTATGGCGCGACCCTGATAAACCTTCCCTTTCTCCAACTCCTGATCCGGCACCTGTACCTCAGGAACCTGAACGCCCTTCCGCATTCCGGCGTATTGCCGCTAGAGTTAGGTTCCAGAGATGGGATCTTGTATTTGCGGAAGTTTCCGGTGAGTTTGATGTAATTGACGAAGCTAAAAGAGACGGTCAATTAATCCAGAATGCTGACAACAGGAACAGCGGCGATTCCAGCAGTATAGCTAATGCCGTAAAAACAGCACCCGGTGCTTCTGCCAATCCGGAAAACCAGGGTATTATTGATTACAAAATTAGTATGCTCTTTGACCCCGCAACTGGTAAGCTTACACAGACGCTCTCATTTGGCTTCGATAAAAGTAATGCCAAAGATGGGTTTGTTAGCATTGATTCGTTTTCACCAAAGCCTCTCGCCAATACCATGGCAAGCCTTTTATTATTTGCACCTTTAATCCAGGGCGGAATTGAAGCCGTTCAAAGTGCCGATACTGATGAAAATCGAACTAAGGCTCTGGCTATTGCCGGTGCAGAGATCGGAGTGGCAACAGTATTAGGTCTGTTTGCCGTTGATATGGTAAAAATAACCCTTTTCGGTGCTGATTTCACGGTTTCGGAAGTATCGCCGGACATCTGGTTATGGCATGCACAAAAAGTAACCGATATCGGGGTTTTACTTGATTATGCCGTTGATTTTAAAGTCAATTTCAGACTTCCCGATGATCTTATTGTTATACATACAAAAGATGAAGACCCAGCCACCGGTAAAAGGCTGCTGCCCCCCCGTGCAAGGTATAAAGCAATCGGTTTTAATTTTGATAAAGATCCGGCTACCGGAAAAATTAAATACCAGCCGGTATTTGATACCAGCAAAGGATATGAACTTAGCCTCGGAGATCCCGGTGCCCTCGAAGTGCTTGCTCATGGACATTCATTGAATAACCTGCTGCGGATTTTATCTGCCAGGCTTAGCCGCGAAAATCCAATGATCCTTGAAACTGATCTGGCTCTTAATGTTAACCTTGGTATTATCTGTGTTGATAATGTAAGGATCACTCTCCGGATACAGGATGACGGAAGCAAAAGCTTTGAAATTATACCCACCAAAGTATCTGTTAATATACCGGGAGCACTTACCGGGACAGGTTATCTTGATTTCGGCAATGACAGCGGTAACGGTAGCGTTGAAGGAACTTCGGGCGGCTTCCAGGGATATGTTGATGTCACTCTGGTTCCAGTGAAGCTCCGTATTGCTGCTTCGGTTGGTATAAAACCGGTGAGCGAAAACGGGCGAAATGCAACCGCTGTTTTTCTAGCTCTGGAGGTAGACTTGCCGGCAGCCATACCCCTTGGCGGTTCCGGTCTGGGTATTTATGGTTTTCTGGGATTGTTTGCCATGCACTATCAGCGCCTGGAACAGCCTCAGCAGGATGGCCAGCTTCCACCAGCACTCAAATGGTTTTATGATCCCCCTATACAGGGTAATGTGATTAATATTCAAGGCTGGGGACCTAAGCTTGATAAATGGAGCTTCGGTCTCGGGGTTATACTTGGCACAATGGAAGGCGGTTTTGTGCTGAATATGAAGGGGATGTTTGTCCTTGAACTTCCGGGACCACGTATTCTAATCCTGGTAAAAGTCAGCCTCCTTTTTCCGAAACCTCCAGATGTGAAACAAGCAGGGCATGATCAAACCGTCGGTATCCTCGCAGTAGTAGATCTTGATTTTAATCTCGGACTTCTGACCATAGGGTTAATCCTTGAATATAACATTAAATCAGTTTTGAGTCTTCGTGTGCCTGTAGTATCGCAGTTCAGTTTTAATGATCCTAAAAACTGGTTTATAGATCTCGGAAACAATATTATGCCTGCCAGCGCAACAATACTTGGTATTGTTAAGGGGTATGCTTATTTAATGGTGCATGGCAACGGCATTCAGAATTGGCCTAAACCGGGTGACCCGCAAAAGCTTTTTGGCTTCTCTCTTGCTTTCGGTCTCGGTGCTTCCCTCGTTTTCGGTGATAAAGACAGCGGATTATATTTGGAAGTAGGCGGAGACCTTGCTGCCGGAATCGGCTTTTCGCCGCTTCACTTTTATGGAATTCTTACCCTAAGAGGACAATTACATTTATGGATTGTTTCCATTTCAGCTCATGCTGATCTTGAAGTGGAGGGCCCAAACCCGCATACGTATATTCATGGTAAAGCCTGCGGTAAGGTAAGCTTCTTTTTCTTTGATGTAGAAGGCTGCGTTACTATAGAGATCAATAGTCCGGTTGATTTGCAGCCCCCTCCTGATCTGCTTGTTTCGCTCACTTTAGTCAGCCGATCTTCTGCACTGATTGCGGGACAGGGTGTTGATCGCCCTATTGACGGTGCTTTAGGCAAAGCCGCAGTATCAGGTGTTGACGATACTTCTGATGCAAAGCTGACGGTTGTACCATTAGACAGCATTCCGGTAATTAACCTGTTTGCTACACCCGATACACAGGGCTGTACAACTTTTACCGATCCTATCGGATTATCATCTACATATACTCAGGACGGCTGGGTAAGCACCAGTGCGAAGAATTTTGTCCGCTACCGCATTACAAGTATTCAGCTTAACGACACATTGCTGGAAAATGATAAACCCAAGCCTGTACGCTTCTGGAAAAAACCTACTGACAATCCAACAGATGATGAAAGCAGTGTAGATATGGCTTTGCTGGCATGGAGTCCTGACCCTACTCCCCGTGCAGTTCAACGAAGCAAAGAACTAACAACTACCGTCACTAATCAGTGGGAAACTGTATGCAAACAAGTTGCACCTGCTACAACAGTACTTTATACATTTAATCAAAAGACATTGGGATACAGTGCAAGCGGCTGGAATTTAAATGGAATTGCCTGGCCGGATGCTCTGGGCACTATTCGAAGCAAACCCGCAGATACCAGCATATACGTATATGAAAATCGTTTCCCTGATAATATTCCCGGACTGCAGGAAGCTTGGAATATTATCAGAGAATCGGTTATAGATCATGCTAAGGTAATAGGCGGCAGCAGTTCAGTTGGATTCAACCCTTCAGTTATTGTTGCAAAACTCGGTAGAGTTCTTCAATTACCTTTTGAGGCAGCAGCGCAGCCGGTAAACAGGCAGCTGAATCTCCCTGCCGAAACCATCGATGGAATAAAATCCTTTGAAGCGGAAAATATTTTGATTGATTCAGGTGAACTTGAAGCTGCAGAAATTTTGCTGGCTTTATCTGCCGATATTATTCAGCCGAAAGAAGTAATCATACGAACCCTTGATGAGAATTTTAAGGTATTAAAAGAAGAAACTGCTGTAGACTACGGTTTTACTCCAATTAACTCTATTATAGACTTACCCGCACAATGGAAAGAACCCGGTCCGTGGCTAACAGATGTAAACCTGGTTATGACCTTGCTCCAAAGCCTTGCAAGATTAAAAAAGCAAATCTTGATCCTGGTACACTACAAGGCTGAAAAAAGTATGCGCTATCTGGAAATAGTAACGAAAAGATCTAAACGGTCTGCGGACGGACCTTCCCTTTTATTGTGTGCAATGGAAATGCTCACCGCTGCAGAATTTGAACGGGAAGAGCACGATAGCACCTCGCAGCAGGCAGATAAAGATACCTTGAATGATGCTTTGCAGGGTGAACCTCTAAGAGCTTTATTGAAACCAAATACAAGGTATGAGCTGACGGTTAATTATGATTTCCAGCGCAAGGATGAAAATGGTCTGATAGATGATGATTTTATAGCAGCACCCGCTAAAACCTTTGTATTTAAAACAGATGCAGCCGCACCTCTGCGTATGGATCCATGGATATTTGCCAGTACACCCCGGAACAAAATGCGGTATCATTTTAAGGATGATCCGGTACAAATTTACCTGAATGATGAATCTGTAATCCAGTTGTACAAAGCATATAATATTACTCTACTGGCTAAAGTTTTAAAATCCAACGGCAGTCACCCGGTTATACCGGATCCTTCCAAATTGAAACTGGATATGATCAATACAAATTTTGTAAAGAAAATACCTGCTGCCATTAAAACACCTTATCTGCATACGCTTGAAGATGTAGTGAGCAGCAATAATATTTTTCCCTGCATTAACAGCAGCGGTGAAAGTGAAGAGCATGTTGTCTTTACTATCGGGGTAGATTTAATATTGAATACGGAGTATACAGTTGAAATTGTAAAAGATGGGGAAGTAATTGTACCAGATAGCAATACTTACCGGACGCCGATGTATAAGCTGGCATTCCGGACCAGCCGCTACAATAATGCATCTTCATTTGCAGCTGCTATTTCAGGAACCAGGAGCAATACCCGACTGCTGAAAGCCAGTCTAGGACTTTTGGATGTTGAATGCACTGATAATCAAATGGAAACAGCGCTTATGACTGCTGGTCTTGCCGGAGTAAAAGCTGCAGATAATATTGGTGTATCTTTTTTATGGAGCAGCATTGATATCGGAGGTAACCTCACAAGTAAGCTCGAAGCCATTTTAATTGATACTCCTGAACCGCTCTGGCGCAAACGTCCTTTCCCGGATGAAGAAACTGTTTCCTCTGACAGCGGCGATATGATACAATGGGTAATGAAAGACAAACCTGAGCTTGAACTGGTGGAAGCTGCTGATACAACTGCAGTGATACAGATGTCGCATACTAACGGAGGAGCCAGAACTATTGTTTATCTCAAACCAGGTGCTGGAGGTACACAGCTCCACTTACAGATGAAAAAGCATCTGTTTTCAGTTTCCCCTGCCGACTATGATGCAGCGGCAAATGTACAATTGTTTGAAGTAATGAATATTCAATTACCCCCTGTAGCACCATGGGATATTGAAGAATAAACCAGGACTTGATGAATGAACATCTTAATAATTAGCTTGGTGACACTCTCTAATTTGTCATTCTGAGACCTTTAAAAAGGCGTTGCCTTTAACAATCAAAATATTGACAAAACTCTGTTTTGTCATTCTGAACGGAACGAAGTGGAGTGCCTGTCCCGCTTTGCGGGGAAGAATCTCATTTCTAAACAATTATTGGGATTCGTCAAAGTTTAATGACTTAGGAGAAACTTTGGATAATAATTTAAAACTGGATCTTTTCGTATGGCATTAAGGAAACCGGCTCCCGGAGATTTTGAATGCGAAGCAGCCTATGCTCCATTATTTTACAATGATCAGGGAGGCATTCGTCTTTTTACTCCCGATGAAGTAAAACAGGCATTTACTGCCAGCAATATACCTCCTCCTGATTTTGGCGGCAGCAGCCTTGTACCAATAGCATTGCGATGGCGGGTATCTAAATTCCTTGGTCTACCCATTACTCCCTTTTCAGTATGGCGAAAGCAAAAAAAATCTGCACTGCAGTCGGAAGCTGCAGTCCTTAATCAGGCAACCGGGAAAGTTCAATTTATAAACGGACCTTTTTTTAGGATCACTCTCACAATTAAAAATAATACCGGTGCAGATTTACCAGTAACCTTAACTACTCTGAATGCATTGTACCAGGCAAATGGAAGTAAAACATTTCAGATATCACTGGCGGCTAATTCAAGCGGGTCTCTGCTGATTGATCAGCCCAATATAGGCGGAGTAACCATTTCCGGGGGAGCAAGTATCACCGCAGCATCAGGTATTACTATGCAGCAGTACGTAAATGATCCGGACTGGCAGTTGATCCAGGTAGTAGGACTCCCCTTTAAAACCGGAAGTATTGCCTCCGATCTTTATGAACCTGCTAAGCAGGGTTTTATAAATGCATTAACAGATCCTCCGGCTGCTGCAATCCAAAGAATAAACCTTTATTCTGCTTTTACAAAACCTTCTCCCCCTACAGCAAGTGATGGTGCTGCGATTCCTTCTTTTAAAATACCAGGTGGTAAAGAATTAATAGAATCCGATTTTAAAACTACCGCAATAAAAAATGGACAAATGGGTGTGCTGAACGATATACAGGAAATGTTTGAGAAAGTATATAAAACAGCTCCAGCATTATATTCAGGCGAACAAAGTAATTATTTAAAAGAGATTCAGTCACTCGGAGTTGTAGATCCTGCCAACCCTCACCCTGAAGATAATGGTACCTATCAGATCCCCGTTTGCAGCTCCACTATTTTAAGTGCTTCCACAGACTGCTGGCATGCATTGGGACTGGGTTTTGGTACAATTGATTTTTTACCGCGGGTAGGAACCGGCAATCCTACTCTTTTTATTCTTGTCAGAGGTGATTTAAATGCTTTTGATTATATGGTAACTGCAACTTTCCGTACTCCCATTCTAGTCCCGGTATTTCAGTTCCCGGTAGGTATAAAGTTTAAATTTACCGGTTTTGAAGAAACGGAATATGCGGCTATTAGTCATTTTGATATACAGCCTCCTCCTCCCCCTGCTTCTTTGGCGGCTGATAATGTAGCAAAGAATCGACCTCTTAAACGGGATGATTTTTATTATGAACAGGTCAGGCTTAGCTGGATTAAACCTGCCATACAGGATAGGAGTCCGGTAAGCTATGCCATTGCTTTTAAAAACAATGTTATCAATACGCCTGTGCAATTTTTAAATACTGACCGGTTATTCATTCCAGGAAAGCCGCAGCCTTTTATGCCCTCCAAAAGAAGCGATGCAGATGCAGATGATCCCCCTGGCAGGGATGGAAATGGCTTTGAACGCTTTTTTCATGATCGTTCCCCTGCACCATTTGCCGGCAGTGTAATAGAAAAATATTATGCAGCGTCACTGAATGTTTTTGGCTTATGGAGTAACTGGGTATCAGCCTCTGATACTCTTACCGCTGAAACGCCGCAGATTCCGCGGATCGTATCAACTATTTTTACTGCGCAGTTTGAAGGGGTAAGCACCCACATTTATACCGCACAGCTAGATATTGTATTGAACTACGATTGGGAAGATCGTACCCCGTTTGAAATACAGCTGGCAGGGTATTTCGTGTCTCCCCCGGTATCCAATCCTCCTGTTGTTACAAATGGTATCATGCTCTCTAATGCAGGCGGTATAATTAAAAAATATAGGATTCGATTTACCGGCGATACACCTAAACTGTTTGTACTTAATGCTGCAAATGTTCTGGAAGCAGTTCCTGCAGATGAAGGTGAAGTGATTTCCGATTCAGCCGCATCCACCGGTTCAAGTAATGGCCTTCCGGTTGATACTTTCACCGATACGCGTACTTACAGGGTAAAGTTAAAAAATATGCAGCTCAATTTTACAACGCAGACCGGTTATGGTTTGCACTTTATGTTAATGCTTCTGAATTAATAAATCCTGCTGCGGTATCTGCTTACAGCAAACCCTTATCAATCAATACCGCCGACCCGGTACCGCGTATACCTCCGGTTTTTGTTCCGGATATTAAATGGGCTTCGCTGCCGGATGCATCAAATATAAGTCGCTATCATCTCAGCTTTGCGCCGGTTGCCGGTGCTGCCGGATATGCCGTATACCGTGCTGCCGAACTCAGCCTGCGAGACAGGCTTAATGGCATAACATATCCGAAAGATGGAACCATTTTCCAAAGACGTGATGCAATCAATGGTGCAGGCCCGGCTGATAAAACAAATGCAATTGATGCATTTATCAGGATCAATACAAAGCTGCTTACAACACCTTCTATTGAATTGGAAATGGATGGTGATACCAACGGACTTTTCATCTATGCAGTCTCTTCTTTTACTGACCAGCAGGCAGAAAGCCGTTTGAGCGACTGGCTTTATGTGGCAGTGCCTGAACTTATTATACCTGCACCCCCTGTGATTACCGGAGTTGTTAATAAACAGGCCGTTCCCAAAGCAGTATTAAAAATAACTCCTGGCCCTGGAAATAATACCGGCGCAATTGAAATATTCCGTACCACAAAAAAGATTATAAGCACCGATGTAAATATGATGGGATTGCCAGGGTTAAAAGGTCCGGCAGCAGGATGGACAAAATTCAAATCTGTAGATGGTATTCATGATTTACCCGTTATAAATGATTCAGATCCCTTCGACTATTATAAACTGGAAGATGATCTGGCTCCTGGCTGGGCTCCTTATTATTATAGGGCTGTAGGTATCGGGATTAATCAGCCAATCAATGGAAAGATTCCGGGAAGATCTCTGTCATCCAACCTGCTGAAGCTGATACCACCTGTTCCTGAGGCTGCACCCCGGATTTCAAATGCATCTATCATAAATTCACCGATATCGCAATTACGTATTAGTTTCAGATCAGACGCTTTTACTGCTGAAAGCCCGTACGGATTTCATACTATTTTTATTTATAAGCAAAACGACAGCGGTTTATGGGATGAAGCTGCCGGCGGAAATATCCCTTCTCTACCGCGTTTGGCTGCAGGAAATCCGGAACCATTGAACCAGATTGTAAGACTGGCGAAAGACCCCGACGGATTTACCAATTATGCATATAATGTGCCTGTAGAAGCAAAAGTTTCTTTCAAAATAACAGTTACGGATCCGATGGGTAGGAAAAGCGAGTCTATTCTGTCTTTTGTTAAACCTCCTTCAGGCATTGTTATTTCGAATATAACTTTTAAGCGTCTTGCGGGACAGATAAGTATTGCCTTTAAAACAAATGTTGGTAAAACAAAGCCTCCTGTGGGTCAAAATACACTAAACATTTCCGTTAGGAAAAAATTAATCCTCAAAACATTAATGACCATTGCTATAAATAATATACCGGATAAACTTCCTTTATTGATACCGGTTTCAGCAATTGCCGGAGGCACAGTACAGGATGCCGAAAATCTATTCAGTTATATAGCTGTCTTTTAAAGGAAATATAAACATTAAATCATTGTCTTCACCGGCAGAACTGATCATTAGTATCAAAAATCCGAAAGGTGCAATTACAAGTAACTCTATAAATATTTAAAATTGTTATGCTTAATGATATAATTCAACTACTAGGACTAGCGAATCCTCAGCTCTCAATATTCTGGACTGTAAAAGGCAAATCAACGCCGACAGTATTACCTTCTGTCGATTCTGATAAGTTCACACTAAGCAGTGATCCTTCAGATGAGTGGGCAGCACCTTGTGCAGGTATACTTACCGAAAACCAGCATAATAAGCTCCTCCAGATGCCTGATGGCAGTACTCCCACTGAAGGCATAGTACTCCAGATGGTTCCACAGGTCTATCTTGCTTTATCACGTTTATACGCGACTATTATAGAAGGAAAAACAGCTAATACAAATCTGCCTGACAGACCTGTACCAAGATATTTTCTTTACACAGGTTTTACTAAGCTGAATAATTCCGGTGATGATCCTGGTCCCAAACCTGGTTTTTATAAAGCAGGCGACCCTCTCAGACTTACCGGTAAGCTGACTATGCATGATGAGGAAGGTATTGTAATTGAGCCGCTTGCAGTAGCCAATGCGCTGGATATCATGATGCAGACGCACTGGTCTATGGAAAGCAAACCTATCGGCTCTTCCACTCCATCAGGCAGTACGGCGCCTCCTTTTACTCCTCAAAGCAGCAGGCAGGTATTTAATATTTCCCAAAGCGGTAATACAGAGCAAAAAATTTATTTTACTGATATCTTCAACGCACCATTTGCTCCAACAAGTTTTCCGTTCGGCAATGTTACTCGGGTAAACGGTTCTCTTTATACATTAACTGCCACGGGAACTCCTGTTAATAAAAATGCGGGAACGGATGATTTGCTCCAATTAGCGCTCAGCGCCAATGGTCTTTTTGGAAATAGCCTTAACTATCCATCAAAAGCATCCGGCATTAGTTTAAAGCATGATTATGTACGGGTGAAAGTAGTGAACTGGAAAGATCAGCTGCTGGGTGACATACCTGATACCGAACCTGTTAAATCTAATAATGTATTACCCGATATACGCGATAATGAACTGATTAAATTTTGCTTTACAGGGAATGAATGCCTTGGTCATATTAATGATATAAACGGCAGCGCTGCTCAAGAGAAAACAATTATTAGCACCGACATTCAAACAGATTTCTCATTGCCCCCGCTTCCAAATGGAAACGGAAACGAGTTATGGCCTTCATTTGCGGATGGTGCCGTTCCCGGTACTGCAGCAATTGATTCAAGTGTGGAAAAAACATTCAACAGTACTGCTCATTTTATCACAGATGCCGCGGCTAACAATACTGATGTGTACCTTCAGATTAATAGTTCACAACTGCAGAACGGATGGGCTGTACGTGTTCTACACCGCGTTTTCCATGCTGATGGTACGGAAACACGTGGAGACGGAGCTGGAATCATTGTGAAAAATAATATTGCCGCTTTCCGTATAAAAGATCCTCTGGGAATCAACCGTCCTTTCACCAGCGGAATTACTCCTCCGGCCAATCCAAAACTGCTTGTAGATATGATAATTGTGAACGGTGCATCACCTTCAGTACAAAGCCGCCGCATGGGAAATATCGTTGTTAGTATTAATCCGGCTTCAGCTTTAAGTGCCGAAGAGCAGGCTAATTTACTCACAGGAACCAATGCTCTTAATTCCGCAGTCAACAGAGGTATATCACCTGGAGGCTTCCTGGGACTAAAAACATCCCCCAATCCCATCTCGCTAATAACTAATGTAAAAGCTTTTTTACTTGCATCCGGAACAGATCCTGATGTACAGCCCGCAGTCTCACCTGTTCTGCCTACGCAAAGCCGGCTTGAAGGAATAGCTGCAGATATTACCGGCACTAGCTGGACATCATTTCTTGGAGGAATCCGGCTTATCAAAGATAGCAGAGAAAATTTTTTAAGGCTGGGTAATCCCGGAAGCCCTGGAGGAGCTGATACGCATACTACCGGTTTAATCACCTCCGGCGGACGCCTTGCTTATGATATTGCAAGGATGGGATTGCGAAGAAGCCGTGCACTAAGTGCACGAATGAAACAGTTGATCAGCAATACTAACTATGCACTCCCTGCACTCCCCGCAGCTGCCGGCAGAACTTTTATTGGTGCTCTACTGCAGACAATTGCTAAAAAGACAGAATCACCCCGCCTGGAAGAGTTCCAGCAAACTCTTACAAACCTTCCGGCTTCTGCCGCAGTTCTGGCTTCACAAATTCAACAACTGGTATCTTCAAATACAAAACCCGATTGGCTGCCCGATTCTATCAAAGATCAGTTTAAAACCGCTATGACCGGTATTACGGTTAATGAAGCAAATAGCAGACTTGCATTGGAAGAATTGAAACGGGAATATGTGAGCTCTATTTTCGGTAGAAGAGACAGTCTCTTCTCTGTAAAAACTGCAATCAAAAATGCACGTCATTTTATTTATATAGAAAGCTCTTTTTTTGGCCCGACCAAATATCCGGATACTGCGGGTGGAGATCCTCCGGAAGATGACCTTATTGAAGTGATCAAGAAGCAGTTAATAGCACGGCCGGGACTGAAATTAATTCTCTCCCTGGCTCAGGAAATTCCTTTCAATCGTGGATATGATAATATCGCACGCTTGCACAACAACAACCGGAACAATGCTATTAACCGTCTGCTGGGTACTCAGGACCCTGTTACTAAAAAATATGAACGGCAGGATCAGGTAGTAGCTTTCCATCCTCTGGGATTTCCGGGTCGCCCGGTTAAAGTAAATACTCAATGCATCATTGTAGACGACGTATGGGCAATGATGGGTACTTCTAATTTCAGTCAAAGAGGTTTTAATTTTGACGGCAGTACCGATATTGTATTTTGCGATAAACAATTAAAAAATGGTAAGAGCACTTCCATATCAGCTCTCCGCCGTCGCCTGATGCTCCAGTATTTAAAAGTTGATAATAGTCTAACTGCAATGCCTGACAGCAATCAGGTATTCCTGCAGGACGGGCGTTCTGCTTTTGATATGTTCCGTGCTTTGATTGACGGAGGCGGAGGTGCAATGGTTAGAGGTATTGTACCCGTGCAATTAACTGATATTTCAGCCCCCGAATTAACAGCTCTTCAAAATCTTGCTGATCCAAACGGTGATACTTTCTACCAGGCACAGGCAGTCCTAAATACCTGGTTAACCGCATTGAGCACTGTACCGGAATAGAGAGCCTGTGTGATAAAAAATAGACAAAAACGAAACTTTTGTCAACCGTTTTAACGGTTTTCCTGACTTTTCACACAGCCTCTAGAATATGATAATATTGAAAACTCCTTTATAAAAAATCGTCGGCTCAATTCTTTATTTCAAAATGAAAACAGAGAAGAAACCATCCTTAGAGGATAACTTATTTATTAAATACCTCATAGTCACATAAACTTCACATACGCTCCAGATACGCTCCACATCCGCTTCACATACGCTCCATATAGTTGATCAACTAATTATTCATTTTGTAACGTCGAAACTCCGTTTCGCAAAATCATATTGTAATTCAACTTCAGTTTCACAAAATAGTACCAGAATTCATCTCTATAATCGCTAAATGTATTTTCCAAAAACCATTAAACTGTACTACTAAATCTTTAATAAAAAAAATTATTTCTTTATAAAATTTAAAAAGCTTGACAAATAAAATTTAAAGATGTATTTTGCAACCGTTTGCGGGAACGATTTCACAATTTCGGGAACGTTTTCAGAAGAATGAGAAATACAACAATAATTGATATTGCTAAAAAGCTTAAAATATCAGCGTCTACGGTATCAAGAGCATTAAACGAGCATCCCGATATCAAAGAGGAGACCAGAAATCAAGTTAAAAAACTCGCAAAAAAATTAAACTACTCACCAAATCCCATCGCTAGAAGTCTCAAAAGCAATAAAACAAATGTTATCGGTGTTATTGTTCCTGAAATAGAACATGATTTCTTCGCTTCGGCTATAAGCGGAATTGAAGAAGTCGCTTATCATGCCGGCTATACTATAATTGTATGTCAATCTAACGAAAGTTATGAGAGAGAAGTAATAAATGCCAATGCTTTGATGCATCAGAGGGTTGCCGGTTTAATAGTTTCTATTTCTCAACAAACAAAAAACGGAAATCATTTCAAAAAATTAATTAAACAAGGTATTCCATTAGTCTTTTTCGATAGAGTATGTAACGACATTACAGCAAACAAAGTTGTTATAGATGATGCTAAAAGTGCTTTTGAAGCGGTCTCGCATTTAATTGAAAGGGGCCGGAAGAAAATAGCTCATTTTGCAGGCCCGAAAGAATTAAGAATCTGTGAACAGAGGTTTAAAGGATATAAAGATGCCTTAAAAGAAGCTAATATTCCGTTGGTAAATAATCTTGTACGATATGGCGATTTACATGAAGATAATGGTTATAAATCTATGGATGCTCTTTTAAAAGAGAATATTATTCCTGATGCAATTTTTGCTGTGAACGATCCGGTTGCAATTGGTGCTTTTCAAAGAATAAAAGAAGCAGGATTAAAAATCCCTATGGACATAGCCGTTGTTGGATTTTCGAATAATAAGATTACAGCTTTAGTAGATCCGCCTTTAACAACAGTTAATCAGCCGTCATTTGATATGGGGAAAAAAGCAGCTGAAATTCTTATCGAAATGATAGAAAACGAAAAAAATAATACCCCAAAAAAAACAGTGATACTCGATGCTAAATTGATTGTTAGAGGTTCAACTTAATCAAAAACTTTTTTTTAGTTTTTTCTGCAAACGATTGCAGCTTGATATATAAAAATTATTGGAGGGTGATAATATTGCTCTGGAGGCCCTCTTAAAAAATATTTTCTATTTAGTCGTTCAACTTCAGTAATATAAAGTAAAAATATATGCAGACAATCGGACTATCCTTTATAGACTGGATAATAATCCTGGTCTATTTTGCATTTGTACTCGGCATAGGCTGGTATCTTAGAAGATTTACCAAAAATGAAGAGGATTTCTTCCTGGCCGGGCGAAAGAACTCATCATGGGTAGCAGGACTTGCATTCCTTTCAGCCAACCTCGGGGCACTGGAACTTCTGGGAATGACAGGCAATACCTTTAAATACGGGATGTTTGTAGCACATTTTTATTGGATTGGTGCAATCCCTGCCATGCTGTTCCTTGGTGTTTATATGATGCCGTTTTACTACAGCAGTAAAATTAAATCGGTACCTGGATACCTTAAGCTTCGATTTGATGAGAAAACCAGGGTATTGAATGGAATAGCTTTCGCAATAATGACACTTCTGGTATCGGGTATCAATCTATATGCAATGGCACTTGTATTACATACTTTTCTGGGCTGGAACTGGGATGTAAGTATGTGGATATCTGCTATTACCGTTGCATTATATGTAGGTATGAGCGGACTAATGTCTGCGATATTCACAGAGATAATTCAGTTTTTCATGATCTGGTTCGGTTTATTTCTGGTTTCAATTCTGGGATTTATAGAAATAGGTAGCTGGCATGAAATAGTAACCAGGATAAATGAGTTTTCACAGGTATCATTTACCACCCTCTGGTCTACATCAGGTAATCCAACGGAAAACGGAATGTTTATAAACTGGGCAGGAATTGTACTAGGATTAGGATTTGTGCTTTCATTCGGATACTGGACCACGGACTTTCTGGTTATCCAGCGTGCATTTTCAGCAAAGAATTTACGTTCAGCCCGTTTTACACCGATAGTGGCTTCATTCTTTAAGATGGCACTTCCATTTATCGTAATACTTGCAGGTCTGATTGCAATCGTGCTCTCCAATGATCCCCACAGCGGGTTTAAGCTTATCCATGACGGAGGGCATATAAATTATGATTCGGCATTACCGTTATTGATTGCAAGGTATTATCCAACAGGGTTAGTAGGATTGGGAGTTACGGCACTTCTTGCAGGATTTATGGCAGGACAGGCAGGAAATATAAGTGCATTTAATACAGTATGGACATATGACATATATAAAAGTGTATTAAATAAGAATGCATCAGATGCACATTTGCTGTGGATGGGAAGGGTTTCGACGATAGTAGGAGTAGCAATATCACTGGTAACCGCATATTGGGCAAAAAGTTTCCCAAGTATAATGGATTATATGCAGGCGATATTTTCATGGGTAAATGCACCGTTATTCGCAACAATGCTTCTTGGGATGTTTATCTGGTGGATAACCCCGAACGGAGCATTCTGGGGATTGGTTGCAGGAATGGCCTCGTCATTTACAATGTATATGGCGGTTAAATTTGACTGGTTCAGCCAAAGCATAATCACAATGTCAAGTGTTCAGAGTGATATGGCAGCGAACTTCTGGCGAGCGTGGTGGGCCTGGCTGATATGTGTTGTTGTTACGGTAGTAATAAGTTTATTTACAACAAAGAAGCCGAAGCAAGAGCTTGTTGGGTTGGTAAAAGGATTAACGGAAGAAAAGATTGACCGTCATATACCATTTGTAAAACGCCCGGAATTTGTTGCAATAATATCTTTTATAATACTGATTATACTGAATATAATATTCTGGTGATAAATAAAGAAGGAAAAGTTTATGAAACCCATCTGGTTTTTTGTAGGATTGATATTGCTTGTAATGGGAGGGATAATATTTCTCAGCGGTATATATAATTTATTTAATCCCCCGATAGCTAAAACAGTACTTGCAAGTACGCACCCGGATATATGGTGGGGTGCAATAATGATAATTTTCGGCGGAGTTATGTATTTAAAAACAAGAAAAGAAACGGTGTGAGCAGGGAATGAAATTATTAAGAGAAATAAAAAGGAAGTTTAAGGAATTATATGCCGAAGAACCGTATTTATTCCGTTCACCGGGTAGAGTAAATCTGATTGGAGAACACACGGATTACAATATGGGCTTTGTACTGCCGGCTGCTATAGATAAGGTTATATATCTGGCAGTCACTCCACGGAGCGATAATAACTGTAAAATATTTGCCTATGACAAGAATGAGTTTTATGAAGTTTCAATAGAAGATATCAAAAGGTCAGAGAAAGAGTGGGCGAATTACTTGTTAGGGGTAGTAGATCAGCTAAAAAGAGGAGGTTACCAATTCAGCGGATTTAATTGTGTATTTGGAGGTAATATTCCAATTGGTGCAGGATTATCATCATCCGCAGCACTGGAAGCAGGATTAGCATTTGCCTTAAATCATATCTTTAATCTTGAGATAGATAAGCTGTCACTGGTTAAAATGTCACAGAAAGCAGAGAATGAATTTGTCGGTGTAAAGTGTGGTATAATGGATCAGTATATTAATATTTTCGGGAAAAGCGGACATGTTCTTCGAATAGACTGCCGGTCGCTTGAAAAGGATTACTTCCCGTTTGATTATAACAATATCTCAATAGTTTTATTCGATACAAATGTATCTCATTCTTTGGCTACATCAGAATATAACCAGAGGAGGAAAGAGTGCAGTGACGGAATAAAGATAATAAAGACAGACCATCCCAAGATTGAAAGCTTGAGGGATGTATCACCGGAATTGCTGAATGAATATAAGTCGAGATTAAATCTTGTTATATATAAAAGATGCAAATATGTTGTTGAAGAGAATGCAAGATTGATGAAAGCATGTGATGCATTGAGTGTGCATGACTTAAAGGTTTTTGGAGCATTAATGTATCAAAGCCACGAAGGATTAAGTCAGGATTATGAGGTTAGCTGTAAAGAACTGGATTTTCTGGTCGAAATACTGAAAGAAAACCCATACATATATGGTTCAAGAATGATGGGAGGGGGATTTGGCGGTTGCACTATAAATTTAATAGAAAATGACGCTATTGATTCAATAAGTATTGAGGCAAAAGAAACCTATAAGAAAGCATTTGGTATAGAAGCTAATATTTATGTGACGAAAATAAGCGGCGGAACTAACATTATAGAAGTTGAACGGAATGTCACAATATAATTTTCAATATCCACATAGAAGAAAGAATGTTTTAACCGGTGATTGGGTATTGGTTTCACCTCATCGGACAAATCGACCCTGGCAGGGTGAGATTTCTTCGAAAGATGATAACTCCAGGCCGCAATATGATCCCGATTGTTACTTGTGTCCTGGTAATAAACGTGCTAATGGTGAGATCAATCCGCAATATGAAAATACTTTTGTTTTTACTAACGACTTTTCAGCACTTTTAGAAAATACTGAAGAATATAAATTAAATAAAAAGGATCTTCTTATTGCTCAAAGTGAAAAAGGAATTTGCAGGGTTATAAATTATTCTCCCAAACACAATTTGACTCTTGCTGAAATGGAAGAAAGCGAAATCGAAAAAGTTATTAAAACATGGCAAGTTGAATTCAAAGCTCTGGGCTCAAATCCTCTTATAAACCATGTTCAAATATTTGAAAATAAGGGTTCAATGATGGGTAATAGTAATCCGCATCCTCATTGTCAAATCTGGGCTCAAGAAAGTATTCCGGTGGAAGCAATGAAAGAGTTAAAACAGTTCAAAACATATTATAAAAGAAATAAACAAAGCATTTTACAGGATTATTTGAAATTAGAATTAAAATTAAATGAGAGGATAGTCTTTCAAAATGAATCGTTTGTTGTTTTAATCCCTTATTGGGCCGTTTGGCCTTATGAGACTTTAATAATTTCAAAAAGAAAGATCTCCAATATTCTTCAGTTTAATAAAACAGAAATAAAAAATTTCGCGAATGTTTTGAAAGTCATAACAACAAAATATGATAACCTTTTTAAAACATCTTTTCCATATTCATCTGGAATGCACCAGGCGCCTACTAATGGTAAAGATTATAAGGAATGGCATTTTCATATGCACTTTTTGCCTCCTCTGCTAAGGTCAGCCAGCATTAAAAAATTTATGGTTGGGTACGAAATGCTGGCTGAACCTCAGCGGGATATTACTCCGGAATATAGTGCTGAAGTACTTAAAAATTTATCAACTATACATTACAAATATTCTGACAATGGTTAATTGGAGATGTAAGAAATTTTTATTCATCAGGTAAATAAAGATATTTCTAAAATAATTTAACAAAATGGAGGTAAAATGTTAACAAAAATGTCTACAGCTTTCTTAAGTATCTTGACCATTTTAGTTGCCTCTCAATTTGCTTGGGGGGCTGCCAGAATAGAAGGTAAAGTAACTGATGCAAGTACAGGCGAACCTCTTTTCGGTGCTAATCTTGTCATTGAAGGTACAAGTATTGGTGCCGCCACTAATATAGAAGGTAAATACATAATTCAGGATGTTCCTGCAGGATCTTATTCATTAAAGATTTCTTATATTGGTTATGAATCAAAAGCTATTCAAATAAATTTAAAGGAGAATGAACATCTTGAAGAAAACATACAGCTTGATGCAGTAACCGTTTCAACAGGCGAGGTAGTTGTTACAGCTCAGGCCAGCGGACAAAATGCAGCGATCAACCAGCAGTTAGCTTCAGATAATATTGTTAATGTAGTTTCTTCTGCAAGAATACAAGCACTTCCCGATGCTAATGCAGCAGAATCAATCGGCAGATTGCCTGGAATTTCATTGGTAAGATCTGGTGGACAGGCAACACAAGTAGTAATTCGCGGAATTAGTCCGGAATATAATCAGATCACTATAGCCGGTGTTCCTGTACCTGCTAACGAAAGTGGACGGCAGCTGGATTCAAGAGATCCCCTGGGTTCCCGGGTTGGCGGCGGTCGAGGTGTGGATATGCGAATGATTTCTTCAAGCTCCCTTGCTGGTATTGAAGTTTATAAAACCAATACGCCAGAAATGGATGCGGGAGTTCTTGGCGGAACTGTAAATTTAGGTATTAGAAAGGCAAGCAAAGGTATTTCCGAACAGATCCTCGGGCTTTCATATCTACCTGGGGTTTCCTTTTCAGCAGAAGGCGGCTATACTAATCTTACAAGTGAGTACAATAATTATAAATTTGATTTGAGCCTTGAAAGAAGATTCTTTAACGAAAATTTCGGTGTATTTGTTCAAGGTGTGGTACAGCAGCAGAATTATACTTCGGATCATCTAAGTGCCAGTTATACTCAACTTTCACCGGCAAATAATCCTGATTTATTAGGTCTAACTGATCTTAATCTCTACTTTACTCCCAGGGTAGAAAAAAGATACAATGGAACCGTTACACTCGATTATGACATGCCGAACGGAAGTTTAGCTTTAATGAATATCTTCAGTCAAAGTAAATCAACCAGCAACTATTGGCAGCAGGCATTTGGGCTGGACAGAGGTGGAAATGCTAATACTATTCACTACTATATCCACAACCAACCTGAGAATTTTAACCTTATCAGTAATATCCTGAGTTATAATCAAAAAACATCATTGGTAAATATTAATGCAACACTTTCCCATTCTTATTCCGAAAATATTACTCCTGACCAATGGGATCTTCAATTTGAACAACTTTCTACAGGAACTAATTCAATTGATGACAAGCTTCCACCCGTTACAATAGCTGCTCAAGCACATAATTTTGCAAATATGGATAATTTGAATTTACGACGTGTAAATACAAATAACAGTTTTACCAGTGAGAGAGTATTACGTGGGGCAATCGATCTCTCTCGGAATTTCAACATTGTGGATTTTCTCTCTTTGGAGTTAAAAGCTGGTGGAGTGTATTCTTATACGGATCGTAAGCATGATTATTCCGAAGGGAATGGTACCGTTACCTTCGGTACAATTGGTGAAAATATTGTAAGCGCATATCCCTGGTTAGCAACAGATTGGGGTATTGATCCAAGGAGTGCTTCAAATATATTTATAACTCCTTTTATGGATCCCGGTATCAACATCGGTACATATCTGAATGGCGACTATACTTTCGACAACAAAGCAAGTCTTGATTATATGAATAATATTAAAAAAATTATTGTTGATTATGGCAATAGTCTAGATCATGCACCTACTGGGGGTTTCGCTGCATGGGTGCCCAGTATGTTTGGCAATATTGCCAGTGATTATTCCGGTAATGAAGACCGAAGTGCAGGGTATTTGATGGGTACATTTCATTTCGGCCAGTTAGTTTCAGTAATGGCTGGAGCCAGGTATCAAAACCTTACAACAAGTTACCGGGCAAACCAGGTTTATGTTGCCAGTGTTTCTAATCCATATCCGCAGCAAATTCCGCACATTGATACAACAGTTACCAAAACTAATGGATACTGGCTGCCTGATTTTAACGTAAAATTTACTCCTCTACCCTGGATTAGTTTACGTGGAGCATATACAAATACTTTGGCATATCCCGATTTCCGTGACATCCTTCCCATTATTGATGTTTATGTTTCCAGCACAAGTGTTACCTGGAACAATGTCAATCTGAAACCCGCTAAATCGGAAAACTTTGATCTCCAGCTTTCTGTTTATAATAATGAATTGGGATTGTTCACTTTCGGAGGATTCCTTAAACATATTGATGATTTTGTGTTTTTCCAGCAAAGTAATATAACTGATCCAACAAAATATGCAGGATTATCTAATGTTTCGCGATATCCCGATTTGAAAGTTAAAGGATACACGATTAATACATATATTAATAATCCTAACAGGGTCGAATTATGGGGTATCGAATCCGATTGGCAGACGCATTTCTGGTACTTGCCGGGTGTATTAAGCGGGCTGGTGCTTAATGTGAATTTTACGCATGTATTTTCAAAGGCTGAATATCCTCTTACAGTTGTTACTCATCCCACTCCTTTAAAGACTGTATATGTTGATTCTTCCTATGAAGATAAACTTATAAATCAACCGGATAATATCGTGAATGTTTCCCTCGGATGGGACTATAAAGGGTTTTCAATTTTAGGTTCTATGATTTACCAATCAGGTATTTTTAATAGTACAGCCTTCTATAATGCTTTGAGAACCGATAAGGCAGCATATACCCGGTTTGATCTTGCTGCCAAACAGCTATTACCCTGGTACGGCATAGAAGTCTTCATGAATATAAATAATCTTAATGGAGCCAATGATACTTTTATTGAAAGAGGAAATGGGTTTAATAATTCTGATGAATCATATGGTTTAACAGCTCAAATGGGATTCAGAGTAAATCTTCAATAAATGCTTTTAATTAACTATAACTATTAACTATAAAGAAAAGGAGGCAGAGCATATGAGAAGCAAATTCAAATAGGGTGGGTATAAGGTATAAAGGTATAAGGAATATGGAAAAACGATTCTGTTCCCTTCCATATACTATATACCCTATACCCTTTCTCTTTAGGTTTCGCAATCAAATAATTAATCTTTAATGAAAGGAGTTCTATATGAAGTTACTTACCAAGATACTATTACTTGCTGCGTTTCTTGTATCAATTGCAAGTATACAGTCTTTTGCAAAAGATTCCCTTTATGTTGCTGCTTTACCTCCGGGAAATCTTAACACAGTTATAAACGCAGATACCACGGGATCAGGAGAAAGTGCTCACATTTATGTGCTTTCTTCAGATACTACTTATTTTATAGATGAAGAAATCAGGGTTAAGAATCTGGACCTTATCGGGAAAATTACCCCTGATGGATATCTACCGGTTATTGCGCCTTATGTTAGGGCGGATGGAGGCACTCCCGGTAATATTGCTGCTACTCCTGGCGGTCATAGCTATGTCCATTTCAAAAACCTTTATCTAATAGGTACGCGTACTGATGGTTCTCAAGTCACTCAACAATGTGTGAGTGCTAATGGAGATACCTGTAGATATATAATGGAAAATTGTATTTTTGAAAATTTCGGCTCAACAGGGACACCTAATATATTAAATACCTGGAATGCGCTTGGTACAGATATTTTTGTTACTCATTGCTTATTCAGGAACAATCAAAGTGATATTCCGCAGAATCCGGGTACCAATTGGGCCGGACCTGGGGTAAATGCTATTGATACAATGTGGATAGTAAATAGCACTTTCTTTGTATTGGGCGGTAATGTTGAAGGCTCAGGTTCATCAATGGGTTATATGCATTTTGATCACAATACTATGTTCATGCATACCAAATCTTCCCCTTTTTCAATGAGGCAAATGCATAATGCAGATATTACCAATAATATTTTCTTTAGTGTATATTCGGCAGGTTTGGATTCAGGACATGCATATGATGAGTCAACTTACAACGCGAATTTCTTCAGTCCTCCTGCAGTTCTTACAATTGACTCACTTTATAGTGACTTAGAAAACCCTCCATATAACGTTACTGAAGAAACCAGACACCTTAACGCTACGAACAATGCTTATTTCTGGCCGCAAAAAATTATGGATAACTTTGCAACTATGAATGCTGATCCGGATACATCGGCAGGACACTACAGGAATGTCGGTGGTAAAATACTTGCCCCAACCTGGGTTGCTGCAAGACCGGAAGCTGTAGATCTTCTAAGCATGCCAAACTTTGATATTGGCGCTGATAAGAATATGGATGCAGACCCCGGTTTCGATGCAGCTTTGGTAGATGCTGCAGCCGATAGTATGGCTAGATTTGTACAACATGTATGGAAAAATGGCGGAAGTGGGGCTGGTTCCAGGAACTCTGTGAATCCGGCTAGTCCTATTACTCCGGCATCATTTGCAGCTGAAGCTGATCCACCATTTACGGGAAAATCAACTTATGATGGTGTTCCTGCTGATTGGAAAACCACGCAAGGTTATCCAGTTAAAGAAAACTTACGCTACACTAATGCGGCACTTTTGTCAGCAGATCCAAACGGCAATCCGCTTGGCGACTTGACATGGTATCCTGAAATTGTTTTAGGAGTTAAAGAAATTCCTAATTCAGTACCAACTAAATTCAACTTAAGTCAAAACTATCCAAACCCGTTCAATCCAACTACCAATATAAGATACTCTATTCCTCAAGGTGGTTTGGTTACTTTAAAAGTATTCAATGTATTGGGTCAGGAAGTTGCTACTTTAGTTAATCAAGAGCAAAAACCTGGTGAGTATGTTGTAGATTTCAATGCTTCGAATTTGGCAAGCGGAATTTACATGTACAGAATACAGACAGGTAATTTTACTTTTACAAAGAAAATGATGCTCTTGAAGTAATTATTATGAATAAATTGTAATTGTTCTCCATCCAATAATGGTGCAGGGACAAGAGTTACTGTGGTTTAAGCAGTTGTAACCTTGTCCCTCTTTTTACAAATAAATTTAATAAACGGGGGAATTTATATCCCCCTATATTTTTTTATAATTACAGAAATACTTATAAAGGAATAATTATGAAAACTTCAGCCCTTAAAAACAAAATATTATTTATAATGCTTTCCTTTATAATTCTCATCTCTTTTAATTTACTTTTTTATTTGCAGAAAACTGCAAAGGCAGCTGAATCTATGGAAAGTAGAAAAGGAATAGACTTTTGTGATAACTGGAAATTTCATTTAGGGGATGTAAAGAACGGTCAGAAAGTTAAACTAGATGATTTATCATGGAGAGAATTAAATCTGCCGCATGACTGGAGTATAGAAGGAAAATTCAGTAAAGATAATCCAGCAGGTGTGGGCGGAGGAGCGCTTCCGGGTGGAATAGGATGGTATAGAAAAGTATTTGATATGAATGAATCCGATAAAGATAAACTCGTTTTCATTGATTTTGATGGAGTATACAGGAACAGTGAGGTCTGGATAAATAACCATTATCTCGGGAAACGTCCTTACGGATACAGTTCTTTCAGATATGAGCTTACTCCATATTTAAATTATGGAAATGAAAAAAATATTCTTGCTGTCAAAGTTGATAATTCTGAACAGCCTAATTCACGCTGGTATTCCGGTTCCGGGATATATAGGAAAGTCTGGCTTGTTACAACAAATAAAATTTATGTCGACCATTGGGGCACTTTTATTACAACACCCGAAGTTAACAATAGCTCTGCTAAAATTTCCATAAAAACAAAAATAAGAAATGCTTCCGGGCAAAACCAGAAAGCGACAGTTAAAACAGCCATTCTGAACAAAGACGGGGAAAAGATTGCCGAAACAGAAACTCCTATTGAGATAAAAAAAGATTCACTGATGGAAGTCAGTCAGGAACTTACCGTAAAGAGTCCTGAATTATGGTCAATTGAAAATCCCTATTTGTATAATGCGGTCACAACTATTGAATGTGAAAATCAGTTATGCGATAATTATACAACTCCCTTTGGAATCCGTACTTTTCACTTTGATCTCGCCAAAGGATTCTTCCTTAACGGAAAACCTATGAAGATATACGGAGTCTGCGATCATCATGATCTGGGTTGCCTTGGTGCTGCTATCAATACCCGTGCTATTGAACGTCAGCTCGAAATCTTAAAGAATATGGGATGCAACGGTATCCGCACTTCACATAATCCTCCGGCGCCTGAACTGCTCGATTTATGCGATAAATTAGGACTTGTGGTTATGGATGAAGCTTTTGACATGTGGAAAATGGGGAAAACAAAATATGATTATTCGCTTGACTGGGACAAATGGCACAAAAAAGATCTTGAAGATATGATACTAAGAGACCGGAATCATCCAAGCATTATAATGTGGAGCATCGGGAATGAGATTAGAGAACAAGGCGATCCAAGCGGTATAACAATTGCCAAAGAGTTGGCAGGTATTATAAGAAATCTCGATACAACCAGGGCAATTATATCTAACTGCAATGATACTCAAACTTCAAATTATATAATCAGATCCGGCGCTTTGGATATTGTCGGTTTTAGTTATCATAGAAAAGATTATGATACTTTCCCCGAAAATTTTCCGGGACAAAAATTAATTGGTTCCGAAACTACCTCCGCTCTGGAAACTCGTGGAAGTTATGATCTGCCTTCCGATAGTATCCGTGTATGGCCCACAAGGTGGGACAGACCGTTTGAAGGAGGAAACCCTGATAATACTTGTTCTGCTTACGATAACTGTCGTGTACCATGGGGTGCTACTCATGAAGAAGCATTAACCGCGGTTAATAAATATGATTATGTTGCCGGTATGTTTATATGGACTGGTTTCGATTATTTAGGTGAGCCTACTCCATATGAGTGGCCTTCAAGAAGCTCCTATTTCGGTATTATAGATCTTGCCGGTTTTCCAAAAGATGCATACTATTTATATCAAAGTGAGTGGACTGATAAACCTGTACTTCACATTTTCCCACCATGGAATCCGGAATGCTGGACAAAGGATAAAAACGGAAAACCTAATTGGAAGAAAGGAGATTCTGTTGATGTCTGGGCTTACACTAATTGTGATGAAGTTGAACTGATACTGAACGGAAAATCGTTAGGGACAAAGAAAAAAATGGATGGTGAACAGCATCTAATATGGCGCGTTCCCTATGTCCCTGGCATTCTTAAAGCTGCAGGCAAAATAAATGGTAAGGAAATCTCGGATTCAGAAATAACTGCCGGTACACCGGCGAAGATTTATGTTGAACCGGATCGTAATGTTATTACTGCAGACGGCAGAGATCTTTCCTTCATTACAGTTAAAGTGCTCGATAAAGATGGAACGATAGTCCCATATGCAGATAATATGATTAATTTCAAGGTAACCGGGGAAGGGAAAATCATTGGAGTCGATAACGGATCAGAGATAAGTCATGAGCCATTTAAGGCCGATTACAGGAAAGCGTTTAACGGAATGTGCCTCGTAATCATTCAATCAAATAATAAACCGGGCAGGATTACATTAACGGCTGAATCAAAAGGTTTGGAACAGGCTTCAGCAGTAATAAATGCACAATAAAATTGTACTAAAATATGTTAACGAAACATTTTCATTTATTTGTGACTTTTGAAAGGAAAGATAGTTTTCACCTGGAGAAAGCTTTATGTATAAATAGAATTTTAGAATAATTTTAGAGTCAACGTTTTATGATGTGATAGTCATAAATGAATCCATGTGCAGATAGGAAAGTAATTGTGAAAAAAATTTTAGGGATATTTATTACAGGCCTCATTGTATGTTTTGTTACAAAACCAATTGGAGCTCAGCCGGATAACGAATGGAACAATAGACCGGAAATATACCAGGTAAACCGTCAGCCGGCTCATGCATCCTTAATTCCTTATGAAAATATTACAGAAGCTCTAAACGGTGAGATTACCTCCTCCCCATTTTACTTTTCACTGGAAAGCACATGGAAATTTAAGCTGGCATCCAATCCCTCTAAACGGGATACTGATTTTTATCATGATAATTCTGATGTCGGCAGCTGGGGAAATATTCAGGTGCCTGGGAACTGGGAAACTCAAGGCTATGATCATCCCATCTATACTAATGTTACTTATCCTTGGACTGGTGTAGAGAATCCCTCGCCCCCTAATGTACCTATAATTTATAATCCGGTAGGATCTTATAGAAGGAATTTTATCTTACCAGGATCATGGTCCGGCCGTAAAATATTTGTCTCTTTTCAAGGTGTCAGTTCAGCATTCTATCTATGGATAAACGGTAATTATATCGGCTACAGCGAAGATAGTTTTACTCCGAAGGATTTCGATATTACTGAATATGTAAGGGAAGGGAATAACAATATTTCGGTTCAGGTTTTCCGGTGGTCCGATGGGAGCTGGCTTGAAGACCAGGATATGATCCGTTTAAGCGGAATATTTAGGGATGTTTATTTATTTTCTACTCCGGCGGTTCATATACGGGATTTTCATTATATAACTGATTTTGACAATAGCTATACAAATTCTACTCTTACTCTAAATTTAGATATCACTGATCTTTCTCAAACATCTCCTTTAGGGTATTCAGTAGAAGCTCAGTTGTTTAACTCCGAGGGCGAGCAGGTTATTTCAGATCCGCTGGGTATGATAACATTTGGTTCCGGTTATATATCTCAACTATCTCAAAGTATAACCGTAAATAATCCCCTTAAATGGTCTGCAGAATATCCGAATCTTTATATCCTTGTATTAATTCTTAGAAACCCGGCAAATAATATTATTGAAACAGAAAGCTGCAAGTTGGGTTTCCGGAAGTTTGAATTGAACAGCGGACAAATGAAAATTAATGGAGTGCCTATTTTATTTAAGGGGATCGACAGGCACGAAATTGATCCGGACAAGGGGAAGACCATGACATATGAAAGAATGGTTCAGGATATTACGATAATGAAGAAGTTTAATATTAATGCTGTCCGCACAAGCCATTATCCTAATGATCCGCGATGGCTGGACCTTTGCGATAAATACGGTATATATCTTATTGACGAAACAAATCTTGAAACTCATGGCGTTAGAAATATTGTTCCTGCAAGCGATCCGCAATGGACCGCCGCTTGTGTAGATAGGGTGAGGAGTATGGTTGAAAGAGATAAAAATCACCCATGTGTTCTAATATGGTCATTAGGAAATGAAGCAGGAAGCGGAACTAATTTCCAGGCTATGGCTGACTGGGTTCATCAGAATGATCCTACCAGACTTGTTCATTATGAAGGTTATAATCAGATCGCCGATATAAACAGCGCAATGTATTCTTCTGTTGAAAGCGTTCAGCAATACGGTGCTTCCGGAAACAGCAAGCCTTTTATTCTTTGTGAATATGCACATGCTATGGGAAATAGCGTCGGGAATTTATACCAATATTGGGATGTGATAGAGAAATATCCTAATCTTCAGGGTGCCTTTATATGGGACTTTGTAGACCAGGGTTTAAGAAACTCTTCTGGTGGATTTTCATACGGCGGTGACTGGGGAGATATTCCGAATGATGCGGATTTTTGTGCAAATGGTATTGTTAGTGCCGATAGAACACTTCAGCCCGAAATATATGAAGTAAAAAAAGTATATCAGAATATAAAAGTTGATTCGGTTGATCTCCTCAAAGGCGAAGTTAAAATAAGAAATGAATTCCTCTTTACCAATCTTAATTCCCTAAAAGGAGCCTGGCAGCTGAAGGAGGACAATAAAATAATTAACAGCGGAACAATCGCATCTGCCGATCTGAATATTATGCCCCTTACAAATAAAACATTAAAAATCGATTACGGAACCCCATCATCTTTTAAACCAGGTGCAGAATACTGGCTTAACTTCAGCTTCCAATTAACTGAAAATGAGATCTGGGCAGATGCCGGTTATGAAATTGCGTCAGCTCAATTTAAAATACCATTTACTGTACCAGCACCTCCTTTAATCGATACTTTATCTATTCCTATCCTTACTTCAAATGCAATAAATGATAGTATAGTAATAGGTAATAATAATCTTTATCTGGTTTTCGACAAAAAAACCGGCACCATTTCAAAATATAATTTTGAAGGAATCAGCTTATTGACAACAGGTCCACTTCCAAATTTCTGGAGAGCACCAAACAGCAATGATCGCGGAAATGGCATGCCGGACAGATGCAGTACATGGAGAGATGCAAGTCTCAGCAGAACCGTAACCGGGATATCAACAAAAAATATTTCGGAAAATCATGTTCAGGTAATTATTAATTTCAGTTACCCCACCTCTACAAAATCTTCCGGAACTATTATATACGATGTTTACGGTGATGGAAACATCATAGTCTCTTATACACTGGTTCCGGGAAGTTCGCAGCTCCCTGAAATCCCCGAAATAGGAATGCTTTGCGAAATACCTCCGGAATTTAACAACGTTATATGGTATGGCAGGGGACCTTATGAAAATTACTGGGATAGGAAAACTGGTTCCTATATCGATGAATATAGAACAACTGCCGACAGTATGTTTGTTTCCTATATAAGACCCCAGGAAACAGGGAATAGAACAGATGTAAGATGGGTTGTCCTAAGGAATAAAGATGGTGTTGGTATTATGGCTGCCGGATTGCCTGAAATGGAATTCAATGCGCTTCAATATACTCCATGGGAACTAGAAAGTAAATCGCATCCTAATGAGCTGGTAAAAAATAATTCCATAGTTTTAAGATTAAATTATCGTCAGATGGGTGTCGGTGGTGATAATAGTTGGGGTGCTAAACCGCATCCTGAATTTACTCTTTATTCCGACAAAGTCTATACATATCGTTTCAAATTAAGCCCTTTAAATAGTTCACAGGATCCGATGGCGTTGAGCAAACTAGCTTTCCCTGAGTTTTCAACTGTAAGAGTTCCCATGTTGACCGGATTAAATCAATCGGAAATCGATTCAGTAATTGCGGCCTGTGGACTTTCGATCGGTACAATAACTAGAGTTCTTAGTACAACAGTCTCTGCAGGCTTTATCATAAGTCAGGTTCCGGAATCCGGAAGTGAGGTTCCTGCAGGTACCGCTGTAAATTTTGTTGTTTCATCTGGAAAAGTTGAGAATGCAGCTTTAAAGAAAAGTTCAAGCTGCGACAGCCAGGAAAGTTCTAAAGGAAATACAGTTGATAAAGGAAATGATGGTGATACTTCGACCCGCTGGTGTGCAAATGATGGTAACGTGAACCATTGGTGGAAAGTTGATCTGGGTTCAATCTATAATATTGCGGCCACAGAAGTAATGTGGGAATTCGATGGCCGGAATTATAAATATATCGTACAGGTTTCATCCGACAACTCATCCTGGCATACCGTAGTTGATAAGAAAAATAATACAAGTACTGCACAGATACAGCAGGATACATTTCCTTCTGTAGCCGCAAGATATGTCCGTGTAACTGTAACGGGTCTCCCTTCAGGAGTTTGGGCTAGTTTCTGGGAATTAAAAGTTTTTGTTACTTCAGTTACCGGAATTGAAAATAATGAAATTTTGCCGTCTGAAGATAAATTATTTCAGAATTATCCTAATCCCTTTAATCCGGCTACCAGGATATCATATTCACTTAAAGCAAAGTCAAAAGTTGAATTAATCATTTATGATCTGCTCGGAAGGGAAGTAAAAGTCCTGGTGAATAAGTTTCAGAATGCCGGTAATTATAATCTGGATTTTAGTGCAGGCGGGCTGGCAAGTGGAATTTATTTCTGCAAATTAATTCTGGGGAATAGAATAATGATTAAAAAGATGTCACTAATTAAATAACTCAAGTTGATCGCTGAAGTTTACATTAACCCCGGGATTTATCCCGGGGGGTTAATGAAAAAGATAAATACTTGCAACCGTTTCAACGGTTTATGCCAATGTCAGTTTCCGGAGGGCAAAATAAGTATTCAAAGTTTATCGATATATTATAAATAATTAATAGTTGTAATAATCATTAATATTAAGGATAATTCATGAACACCATAAAAAACATTAAGCAGATTAACTATTATATGGTGGTATTGTTTTTTATCTTATTTCCCCATGTTTATTTACCGGCTCAGATACCGGAACATTCCCCGGATAAAAATCAGAAATTATTGAATGAACCTGTAGATATAAGCGGCGACTTTAGGAATTTTTCTAATACATATTATATAGCTGACAGTCTCTCCGGTTTTGATCCTTCAACAGGAAAAGGGGAAATAAAGTATAAACGTTATGAATACTTTACGAGGCTGGCATTCAATAATATGCTGGCAGTACTAAATCCGGTTCCTCCCAACGAGTTCCCTTCAGGGGAATATGCTGTATCCCCGTCACTCCCATTCTCTATTCAATTTGTTTCTCCTCGTACTATCCGTATCCGTGCCGCAACCCGTTTCGAGGTAAAATCGGATAACGATTCTTTAATGATACTTAATGGGAATATTCCCGAAGATAAAAAAGACTGGGAGTATACAAAAACAGAGAACGGATATCAGTATAAAAGTCAGTACGGTTCTGTTACTGTTTATGAATATCCATGGAGGATAGAAATAAGAGATGCCCGCGGGAAACTTCTTACGAAAACTATTAACATGACGGATGATGCAAAAACATTTACTCCGCTTCTTCCTTTTTCATTTGTGAGGCGCTCATCCGATTATTCCACAAGCATGGATGCAGTCCTTTCTTTATCTCCCGATGAAAAAATCTTCGGATGCGGGGAATCTTACACCTCGTTCAATAAGAGAGGACAGAAAGTAGTTTTATGGACTGACGATGCAAACGGTGCTCAAAACGAAACTATGTATAAACCTATTCCTTTCTTTATGAGCAGCAGAGGCTATGGAGTTTTTATGCATACTTCAACTCCTATTACCTGTGATTTCGGAAAATATTTCAGCGGGATTACATCATTAATGATCGGGGATGACGAAGCAGACTTGTTTATTTTTCTCGGAAAACCGAATGATATATTAAATGAATACACTAACCTAACCGGAAAAGCTGCAATGCCTCCCCTCTGGTCTTTCGGTTTCTG
This sequence comes from uncultured Ignavibacteriales bacterium, assembly GCA_963848195.1. Classification (GTDB taxonomy): domain Bacteria; phylum Bacteroidota; class Ignavibacteria; order Ignavibacteriales; family Ignavibacteriaceae; genus CAVQBP01. The sequence continues at coordinate 419,636 of CAWKCY010000016.1, forward strand.
GATGAGCAGAATAACTTATTTCTCTGAAGCACAGGGAAGGGAAGTTGTAAATAAACTGAGGGAAAACAAGATACCTGCTGATGTCCTTCATTTCGATACAGGATGGTTCGAAACAGACTGGAGATGTGACTATAAATTTTCAAATACAAGATTTAAAGATCCTGTGAAAATGATGAGCGACTTTCTAAAGGATGGGATCCATACAAGCCTCTGGCAGCTCCCATATTTTGTTCCAAAAAATTCATTATTCCCGGAAATAATTAAAAAGAGACTTTTTGTAAAGGACAAAAAAGGAAATTTACCATATGAAGATGCTGTTCTTGACTTTTCAAATCCGGAAACAGTTAAATGGTACCAGGATAAAATCGGTGGATTACTTCAGCAGGGAGTCAGCGTTATTAAAGCTGATTTCGGTGAAGCCGCTCCGCCGGACGGAATTTATCATTCCGGCAGAACTGGATTTTATGAACATAACTTATATCCCCTCCGCTACAATAAAACAGTTGCAGATATTACAAAAAAGATAACAGGGCAGACAATTATATGGGGCAGAAGTGCATGGGCAGGTAGCCAGCGATATCCGCTTCATTGGGGTGGTGATCCTGCTAATACAAATTCTGCAATGGCCGCTACTTTAAGGGGTGGATTATCACTGGGAATCTGTGGATTCTCCTTCTGGTCTCATGATATAGGAGGATTTGTAAGCAAAAAGCCTGAAGATTTATACCGCCGCTGGACACCATTTGGAATGCTGACCTCACACACAAGAAGTCATGGTACACCCCCAACTGAACCATGGGAATACGGGAAAGATTTTATGAATGCCTTCCGTCTTGCCGATGATATGAGATATGAGCTTATGCCATACATTTATGCTCAGGCCAAGGATTGTACAGAACGCGGTCTTCCTATGCTTCGTGCGCTTTTTATAGAATTTCCCGATGATCCGGGCTCCTGGCTTATAGATAATGAATATTTGTTCGGCTCGGATATGCTTGTCGCCCCTCTATTTGAAAATGTAAATGAAAGAGATGTATACCTTCCTCCGGGAAATTGGATTGATTATCAGGCAGGGAAATCTTATGAAGGTGGCTGGCATAATATTGAAGCAGGACAAATTCCGATAGTAATACTGGTGCGGGACGGCGCTGTTATACCACACATAAAACTTGCTCAGTCAACTTCACAAATGGATTGGTCCAATCTTGAGCTCACTGTATACTCAAAGAATTCCGGTAATGCCGAAGGCTTAATCTGCCTCCCTTCTGATCAGGTGTTGCATAAAGTATCCCTGATAAAAAAGGATGGGAGTTTCAAATTAGAAAATGACCCGTTTAATGGTAAGGTAAACTGGATAATTAAAGTTAATGAAAATGAAAAATAATTCTGTCTTTACAATTAACGAAATAAAAAATTCAAGTTCACCGGAAATAGTTTTAAGGAACAATTCAACAAATGAATTTATCTCCATTCTGCCGGAATTTGGTGCAAGATTAAAAGAGCTCTGGTTAAACAACGGTAGGAAACTTATTTCTGCCCTTAAAAAAGTTAACCGGGTGGACTCGGAAAACAGGGATGACATTTTTACAAACGCTAAGCTTTCTCCATTTGCAGGCCGCATTAAAGATGGGGAATATACTTTCAACAACAATAAATATAATCTATTTATTAACTACCCTGAAGAACAGAATGCCTGCCATGGTTTTATTTACAACAAGAAATTTAATGTAATTGATAAAATTGTAAATAATGAAAATGCATTGTGCAGACTTGGGTATATGTATCAAGGTGAAAATAAAGGCTATCCTTTTAGTTATTCAATTGAAATAACATATATATTGTCTCTATCGGAGGGATTAACCTGTACTACTAAAGTCATAAATAAATCTGCAGTGCCGATTCCTATAAGTGACGGATGGCACCACTATTTTGATCTCGGTGTGAAAATAGATGAATTGGAATTACAATTGGATGTCTCTGAAATAATTAGATTTGATTCAAGAAATATCCCTGCCGGAAAAAAAGAGCCTTATAAAAATTTCAGTTTACCTTCAAGAATTGGGAATATCGAATTTGATTCCTGCTATAAGATTAACAGCAATGGCGGCAGAATAACTACAAAACTCATCTCCAAAGATAATAATATCGATTTAAATATCTGGCAGGAAACAGGTCATAATAAATTCGAATACCTCGTAGTGTATACTCCTCCTGGAAGAAGATCAATTGCTGTTGAACCAATTACTTCAAATATAAATTCATTTAACAATAGGGAAGGCTTAATTGTTTTGAATCCTGAAGAAAATTATATCTCCAGTTTTGGAATCCATTTAAACAAAAATCAGAATTAGATTTGAACAAAAATTTATTAGGTAAATAATTATGATTCATTTTACAAAATCAGCAATTTATTCATTTTTCCTGACTCTCTTTTTCGTATGCATTTCAAATATAAAAGCTGAAGATATTAATAGTTCTTCCAGACAAACTTCCTTTAATTTTGATTGGAGATTTCACCTTGGAGATATAACCGGCGCAGAAAATTCGGAATTCAATGATAAAAACTGGAGAACTTTGAATGTGCCTCATGACTGGAGCATTGAAGGGGAATTCAGTTCTGAGAATGCCAGCGGTACAGGCTATTTGCCCGGAGGAATCGGATGGTATAGAAAGGAATTCATACTTCCCGAAACGGATAAAAATAAACATATAGAAATTCAATTTGATGCAGTTTATGATAATGGTGATGTATGGATAAATGGTCATTATTTGGGAAAACGCCCTTATGGGTTTATCAGCTTTTATTATGATCTGACACCCTATCTTAATTATGGCAGCAATAAGAATGTATTAGCTGTCCGGGTGGATCATTCCCATTTTGCTGATTCAAGATGGTATACAGGGAGCGGAATAATTAGAAATGTATGGTTGTACATAACCCATAAAATACATATTGCACAATGGGGTACATTTGTAACAACTCCTATTGTACAAAAAGATTCTGCTGAGGTTAGAATTATTACAAAAGTCAAAAACGGTTCTTCAGATAATCAACTTCTTACATTAAAGAGCATAATTAAAGATCATGATGGAAAAATAGTCGGACAAACATCCTCTAATATACAATTTCAACCCGGTTCAAAATACAAATTTGACCAGAGTATAAATGTTAACCATTCTAAATTATGGTCAATAGATACACCGGTTATGTATTCTGTGATTAGTGAAGTTTATAATAAACAGCAATTGCTGGATACTGATTCTACTGCGTTTGGAATACGCACTTTTCATTTCGACCCGGATAACGGCTTCTTTCTTAATGGTAAATCAATTAAAATTAAAGGTGTTTGCCTCCATAATGATGCCGGTGCTTTAGGCTCAGCCGTTCCAAATAGGGAATGGGAAAGAAGACTCAATCTCATGAAAGAAATGGGTGCTAATGCTATAAGAACGAGCCATAATCCGCCGGCACCGGAATTTTTAGATTTATGTGACAGGATGGGATTCCTTGTTATGGATGAAGCTTTCGATGAGTGGGAAATTGGCAAAAAGAAGTGGATAAAAGGAAGAAATGTTGGAATGGATGAAGGGGCTGCCGGACTTGAAACATATTATTCACAGCATGGCTACAGTGATTTTTTCAAAGAATGGGCGAAGCAGGATATACAGGATATGGTTAGAAGAGACCGTAATCATCCGTCAATAATATTGTGGAGTATTGGTAATGAAATAGATTATCCTAATGATCCCTATACCGATCCTTCCCGTTCCAATTTTGAACCATGGGGTCCCCCTGCATATCATCTTCCGCAAATAGCTCGTAATCTTTCTGATTATATTAAAGAGATAGATACTACGCGTCCGGTAACTGCGGCATTAGCAAATATTCCATTATCAAATAAAATAGGTTATGCCGGTGTGCTTGATGTTGTTGGTTATAATTATCAGGAGCAATTTTATGAAGAAGATCATAAAAAATTTCCTGACAGAATAATTATTGGAAGTGAAAACGGTGATTCTTATCAGGCATGGCTGGCTGTAAAAAATAATAAATTCATTCCGGGTCAGTTCCTATGGACTGGTATTGATTATATAGGGGAAGCTGGAGAATTTCCGAACAGAAGCAATTTAGCCGGACTTGTAGACTTAAGTGATTTTAAAAAACCTGAATTCTATTACCGTCAGAGTTTGTGGAGCGATTCTCCAATGGTCCATATTTCTTGTAATATACCGGGTGAAAAAAACAGACGTCTCCACATTGAAGATAATTGGAACTGGGAAAATTATGAAGGAGAAGATATTTCTGTTATAGCATTTTCCAATTGCGACAGCGTAAGTTTGTTTTTGAATAACACCATACTTAGCACAAGGGTATTTACAGATTCAAGCAACGGTGCATTAAAATGGAATGTACCATACAAACCTGGAATATTAAAAGCAGTTGCTTATAAAGATGGAAAGAAGACTGCAGAAGACATTTTAAAGACCACGGGTAAACCTAAAAAAATAATCATTGAAAGCGACAGAATGTCAATTCTTCCCGGTAGTAAAGATTTTGCAAGCATAAAAATTTTAGTTACCGATGCCGACGGCAATGTTGTTCCGTATGCAGATAATGAAGTAACACTTCATGTAACCGGGTCTGGGATCAATGCAGGGATAGGCAATGGCGACAGCAGAAATATTGAATCATATAAAACTGATCATCACCGGGTATATCAAGGTAAAGCAAGAGTCTATATTCAATCAAATAATGATAAAGGATCTATTCAAATTGAGGCTTCTGCAAAAGGACTGGATTCAGGTAAACTTTCCATAAATACAAAATAAAGAAGACGTATACATGTAATATAAAATTCATTAGTAAAAATTAGCGAGTTAAAATTGAGAAAAAAACTTTTTATAGCAATTGTAATGATTTCTTCATCATTTCTTATTGCACAGAATTTATCACAAGTAGATTTTAACAAATCGACCGGTCATAATTCTGAAAGCTATGAATCTTTTACTTTCGATGGCGCATGGTGCTGGTTTACTGATCCCCGCGCTGTTTATTATGAAGGTAAATATAAAAGAACTTATGCTGCTTGGGACGACAGCCACGGAGACATTACTATCGGGTATTATGATCATGATAGCAAAGAAATTAAAACTCATGTATTGGAAGATAATTTCCAGGAAGATGACCACACAAATCCCGGTTTACTTTTTAGACCTGATGGTAAGCTGATGGTATTTTTTACAAAACACAGTACTGAAAATCCCATTCTTCAATATACTATGAAAAACTCTGAAGATATTTCTTCCTGGGATAAAGAAGATTTGGTGCTGAACGATCAGCAAGAATACAAAGGATACCAGAGTACATATACATACTCAAGTCCCATAATGTTATCAAAAGAAAATAACAGGTTATATCTTTTCTGGAGAGGAATGGATTATAAACCTAATTATTCTTATTCTGATGATATGGGAAAAACCTGGAGTTATGGCCGGATCTTTATCCTGCCCGAACGGATATACCAATTACGCAGGCCATACTTTAAAATTGCATCTAACGGTGTAGATAAGATCATGTTTGCTTTTACAGATGGGCATCCGCGAAAAGAAGCTGAAAACAGCATCTATTACATGTATTACAAAGATGGTTCCTTATATAATGTAGAAGAGAAAAAAATAGGCGTGCTTGGAAAAGAGCCGGTTGCTCCAAGGGAAGCTTCCGTTGTTTATGATGCAACAATTACAAAGCAAAAGGCGTGGATATGGGATGTGGCTCTGGACGAAAAAGAAAATCCAGTACTTGTTTATGCAAAATTTCCGGATGACTCAAATCATATCTATTGTTATTCAAAATGGAATGGTAAAAAATGGATTACAAGTAATCTCCTAAATTCAGGAAGATGGTTCCCTCAAACAAAACAGGGTACTGAAGAAAGAGAACCTAACTATTCAGGCGGTATCAGTATAGATCATGAAAATACAAATATTATTTATTTATCTGCGAAAAGAGATTCTGTGTTTGAAATTGAAAAATGGACAAATACAGGCGGAACTAATTGGAAAGCAGAAGCAATCACGGAAGGTTCTAGCAAAGATAATGTAAGACCATTTGCAATTAGGAATGCCAAAGAAGACGATCCCTTACAGGTTCTTTGGATGCAGAATACAAAATATATCCATTACACAGATTTTTTATCTTCTATAAAGATGAATCTTCTTTCTCCTAAGATTACCAATCCTCTTAATGTGGATAACATAAAAGATATTATGCGCCAGACTGCAGATTGGCAATTAGCAAATCCCAGAACCGACGTATCGCGTATTGACTGGCACTACGGAGCTTTCTATGTTGGTCTGGAAGCATTATATGAAACAGTAAAAGAAGATCGTTATCTGAATGAAATGATAAATATCGGTCAGGAATTCAACTGGAAAATCCTGGATGAAATTTTTCATGCGGATAAACTTACAATTACAGACATGTACGCATGGCTTTATGAAATTAAGAAAAACCCGAAAATGATTGATATAGCAAAATGGGCAATGGATGTTCATAAAGCTAGACAGGCCAAACCGGATGTTACTTTTGAAAACAATAATTACAAATTTGAATGGTGGACATGGTGCGATGCATTATTTATGGCACCCCCTTCATTCGCAAGAATGTATCAAGCAACAGGTGATTCCTCTTATTTAAAATATGCAATTAATCATTGGTGGCTGACTTCGGATTATCTCTATTCAAAAGAAGATAGTCTCTTTTTCAGGGATGACAGATTTTTCAATAAAAAATCCGAAAATGGTAAAAAAGTGTTCTGGTGCCGAGGTAACGGATGGGTCGTTGCGGGATTAGCTAGAATGCTTAATATTATTCCTAAAAATGATTCCTCACGAACAAAATTTGAGGAACAGTTTAAAGAGATGACACATAAGTTACTCGATTTGCAGAGAGACGACGGGCTGTGGACCGCAAGTTTATACGACCCTGATCAATTACCTATGGGTGAATCAAGCGGTAGTGCTTTTTTTACTTTTGCTCTTGCATGGGGACTCAATAACGGATTATTGGACAAAACAGAATTTGAACCCGCAGTGAAAAAAGCATGGACTGCTTTATGTGCAAATGTCAATGAATGGGGAAGATTAGGCTACGTACAGCAGGTAGCAGGTGATCCTTATCCTTTTTATGAGAATCAATGGCAGGTTTATGCAACAGGAGCATTTTTACTTAGCGGAAGAGAGATGATTATTTTATTAAACAATGAATAATATGTTTTATTTATAACATATAAACAGAACTCTAAGGAAGAAACGATGCGATTTTATCTTGTGATTTTTATACTTTTAGAAATATTTAATTTAAATTCAGCGATTGCAAACACTAATTTAATTGATCACTGGGAAACCGTAATTTATTCTCATGATACCTGGAAATATCATTTGGGAGATTCTGAGATAAATGCGGATACAACATTCCAATTCAGTTCCTCCGATATACCCATTCTGGTCATTGATACTGAAGGCAGAACAATTCTTGATGAACCTAAAATTAACGCCCGTATGGGAATTATCAATAACGGAGATGGTAACAGAAATCATATTACTGATCCGTTTAATGAATATGATGGATGGATAGGTATCGAGTACCGTGGGAATGCTTCTGCTAGAATTTCCGACAAAAAACCTTTTACAATTGAAACCCGTCATGAAGATGGTTCTAATGATAATGTGAAAATACTCGGTCTGCCTAAAGAAAACGATTTTGTCCTGCGGGCTGGTTATATGGATAAAACTTTAATGCGCGATGCACTGGCTTACTATATGTACAGATGTATGGGACGCTGGGCTCCGCGTACGCGTTTTGTTGAATTGATCCTCAATGGCAGTTATGAAGGCGTCTATATCCTGGAAGAAAAGATTAAACCTGATAAAAATAGACTTGATATTGCTAAAATGGATTCTTCCGATATCAGCGGCGATGCTTTAACCGGAGGTTATATCTGGTGCACAAATTATAGATGGGGAGATGAGGAGCATAATGATCTTCTCTTCGATTCACTTGAAGCTGACGGTAATCCAAGGTTTCTTAAATATCCGAAACCCGGTGATGTAATGCCTGAACAGCTTAATTATATAAGCCAGCTTGAACAGGAATTCTGCGATGTGATGAAGGGTCCCAATTATAACATTCCTTCCATTGGTTATGATAAATACATTGACCTTTCATCATTTATAGATGAAATCATTATACAGGAACTTACTTCTAATTCGGATGCCTATGCTTACAGCGGATTTTTTCATAAAGACCGCGGGGGAAAAATATGCGCCGGTCCGGAATGGGATTTCGACCAGGCGCTTTGTAATTCTTCTTATAATGATGGAGCTAGGACCGATGAGTGGATTATTTTAAAACCTAACGGGAGCTGTCCCCCTTTCTGGAATAGATTATTTTCCAATACTAAATTTAAAACTGAATTAAAAACTAAATGGAACGAATACAGAAAAGATGTCCTGAGTAATGGGAATATTTTGGCATATGTAGATTCCATTGCCAATTATTTAAATGAGGCACAGGAGCATAATTTCACCAGGTGGCCGATTTTAGGGGTATCTATTTGGCGAAGTCTCCCCGGTGCAGAAGATCGGAATACTTACCAAAAGGAAGTTGATTATATGAAAGAGTGGTTAGTTAAGCACCTTGCGTGGATGGACAGCCAGTTATACCAGGAACCATCGGAAGTCGAAAATCAACCCAATCAAAGTATCACTGAATTTAAATTATATTCAAACTATCCAAATCCGTTTAATCCGGCAACAATTATAAAATACTCAATCCCGCAAAGTAGTTTTGTGAGACTTAAAGTGTTTAATACATTGGGGCAGGAAGTAACAACATTAGTAAATCGAGAACAAGAATCGGGAGAGTATAGTATAGAATTTAAAGCAGCTAACTTAGCAAGCGGCATTTATTTATATAGAATTCAAGCTGGAAATCATTCATCAACAAAAAAGATGATTCTTATCAGATAGAAGCAATAAAATGAAAAAAGGAGTGCTATGAACAATATATCTAAAATAGATTTTATGTTTCAGAGAATTATAGCAAAACAGAAGTTATTAATCATAATCATTATACTTTCTTTCCAATTTTTTGTCGAAACGAATATCAATGCACAAACAACCTCCATAAATGTTAATTTGGATCAGAAATATCAAACAATAGATAATTTTTCAGCATCCGACTGCTGGTGGGCACATATAATCGGAAATAAATGGACTACAGCTAATAAAGATTCCGTAGCTGATCTTTTATTTTCAACTACTAAAGGAATAGGTTTATCTGCATGGAGATTTAATTTAGGTGGAGGTCTCGATGCCGCAATATCAGATTCATGGAGGTCTGTTGAAACATTTGAAATCTCACCAGGCAAATATGACTGGTCCAGGGATGCCGGCGGTCAGTGGTTCCTTCAGGCTGCTAAGGAAAGAGGGGTTAATCAGTTTATTGCTTTTGTGAATAGCCCTCCGAAAAGCATGACGCGAAACGGTCATACATACTGTACCGATAAACTTGGTTCAACCAATTTGAAAGACGGATACTATAACAGGTTTTCAACATATCTTGTTGATATTTTAAAACATTTCCGGGACAGTGCTGGAATAAACTTTAATTATCTAAGCCCTGTTAATGAACCCCAATGGGAGTGGAACGGTCCCTCTCAGGAGGGAAACAGAGCAAGTAATGACGATATAAAAAATATTGTTGATTCAATCTATGCCGAACTGAATAATCAGAATGTTTCGGCTAATATCATAATTCCTGAAAGCGGAAGTTTACCGGACTGGTATACAACCGAATCTTCAATCAGCAGTAAATATGGAAAAATTTATGGAAATTATTTAAACCTTTTTAATAATGCTGATATTAAAAATAAAACCTCCAAAATTTTTGCCGGCCATTCCTATTGGTCTGATTTGTTGAGCTCCGAAGTAGTCCAGGCCAGACAATCCCTCTATACTCATTTGAGTCAATATTTCCAGTTAGGTTATAAATACTGGGTGACTGAGTATTGTATTTTAGAAGGTACAAACAACCAGGGTGGAAACGGTCGCGATCTTACAATGACGACCGCTTTGGATATTGCTCGAATAATTCATTTTGATCTAACTGCTGCCAATGCTAGCGCCTGGCAATGGTGGCTTGCGGTTTCAAAATATGATTATAAAGATGGATTAATATATACTAACTACAGTGGTATCAATACATATCAAAGCATAATTCAATCAAAGACTTTATGGGCATTCGGGAATTACAGCCGGTACATACGTCCCGGTTCTCAAAGAATCGCCTGTACTGGAGCAAATGATAAGTCCGGGATGATGGGTTCGGCATATATTGATTCGGCCAATACTAAAGTGATTCTGGTATTTGTGAATGTAAGCAGCAGCAGTAAAGAAATCCAATTCAATTTCTCAGGTTTGGATTCATTGCAGCAGATTAAATATCTGACTCCCTATATTACAAGCGATAATGCGGGTGACAACCTGAAAGCCTATAATGCTGTTTCTGTTGATAGTATCTATACCGTACCTGCAAAATCTGTCGTGACAATGGTAGGTATGCTTGATGGCAGCGCGATTACCGGAATACAAACGGGTAGAAAAAAAACCCCTGAAAGATTCAGCCTTTACCAGAATTATCCGAATCCTTTTAACCCTGCCACAACAATTAGTTATAAATTGCCCGAAAGCAGTTTAGTAACATTGAAGGTTTATGACATACTTGGAAACGAAATAAATAAATTGGTTAATGAAAGACAGAACTCAGGAGAACATACTCTTTCTTATGATGGGAGTGGACTCGCAAGTGGAACAGATTTTTTAAAGATAAATGCGGTTGGAAATGACGGGCAAATATTTACTTCTGTTAAAAAAATGGTTTTGCTAAAATAAGCTCAATTGATTTACTTAACTAATATTTTCAAAATATGAAATATGCTATTATTAATTTTCTTCTAACTATTTTTGTCTTCCCGGCATATCTAATCACCCAGACCATAAATGACTGGGAAAATGGATTAATATTATGAGATTTTTTTCTTTTATAACTCTTTTCCTTTGTATAACCACACAGGCTTTGAAAGCCCAATCCAATTTAGTTTCCGCCAATGATTATACGTCCTCTCCCGGTGTAACTATTAAGAATGGTATTGTTGAAGGAATTGACGATTCAGGCGTATATATATTTAAAGGTATTCCGTATGCCCAGCCGCCAATTGGTAATTTGAGATGGAAACCTCCACAACCTGTTAAAAACTGGTCGGGGGTCCTAAAAGCCGATAAGTTTGGGCCTGGTGCTATGCAGCGCCGTATATACAGTGATATGAAATTCCGGTTTCCAAAAATAAGTGAAGATTGTCTCTATCTGAACGTCTGGACGCCTGCCAACAAAGGTAATAAAAAACTACCTGTTTTGGTTTACTTTTACGGCGGCGGTTTCAAGGCAGGTGACGGATCAGAATACCGGTATGACGGAGAAAATATGGCCCGGAATAAAGAAATCATTGCGGTTACTGTAAATTATCGCCTCAATGTGTTCGGGTTTTTCGCCTATCCGGAGTTGACAAAAGAATCTCCACATCACGCCTCGGGTAATTACGGTTTGCTCGACCAGGTTCAGGCACTTCGCTGGGTAAAACAGAACATAGCTGCCTTCGGAGGAGATTCTAATAAAGTAACCATAGCCGGGGAATCTGCCGGATCCATGTCGGTGAGTTTACTTATGGCCTCGCCTCTGGCAAAAAGTTTATTCTGCGGAGCTATTGGAGAAAGTGGTGGACAATTTGGTCCATTGACTCCGGCTCCGCTTTCCAGAGCTGAAGATAACGGCATCAAATTCGCCGAAATGGTGGGTGCTCACGATCTGCAGGAATTGCGGGATATGAATGCCGATAGCCTTCTTAAAGCTACAGCCTTGAAGGGAGCACCACGTTTTTCATCAATCATCGATGGTTATTTCCTTCCGGAAACACCGGAAAAGATATTTTCCAAAGGGAAACAGGCTCAGGTACCCCTATTACTGGGATGGAATTCTGAAGAAGATAGCTATAAGGCACTTTTGCATGGACAGAAGCCTACTCCTGACAATTTCATTTCTGTAATTAAGGATTTGTATGGTGATCATGCAAAACAGGTGCTGGACGTATTTCCTCATGCAAATGAAAAAGAGGTAATAGAATCGGGCACAGATCTGGCCAGTTACCGGTTCACTGCTTTCGGTACATGGAAATGGGGAGATTTACAGACTAAGACAGGTGGTGGGATGCCGGTCTATCAGTACTATTATTCACGGCCACGGCCTGATATGAGGGAAACAATACTACCGGCTTCATCGGGAGCGGTTCATTCGGCAGAAATTGAATATGTAATGGGAAACCTGCCCACAAACCGTGTATATGATTGGCAGCCTGAGGACTATAAAGTGTCTCATATCTTTCAAAATTTTGTAGCTAATTTCGTTAAGAAAGGTGACCCGAATGGAATGGGATTGCCGTTCTGGATACCCTTAAATCAAGGCAAGACCCCTCAAGTAATGCACATAGATGTGAATACCCGTTTGGAACCTGTGCAAAATCGAAAGCAAATGTTACTTCTGGATCAACTGTATAAATGATATTAGATGTGTTTTGTTAATAAAAAATTAGAATGTTGAAACTTGAAGCAATTTTTGATAAGTAGAATTATTCTAAACCGGAATAGTAATTGTAAATTATGAATTATAAAAAAATTATAACTGTTTTATTAGTTGCAATAAATATTTCGCCTGTTTTTTCTCAAAGCTGGAAACCGGTATTTAGGGAAGATATACCTCTAGATTCTATCCGCCTCAGCGACCCGTGTATTTTGGCTGATAAAAATACTTCTACTTATTATATGACCGGAACGGGAGGATTACTATGGAAAAGCAAAGATCTGAGAAAATGGACAGGCCCATACAACGTAACTAAGACCGATCCTAATTCATGGATGGGACCGAACCCTATGATTTGGGCCGCAGAACTTCACTATTACAAGGGTAAATATTACTATTTTGCTACCTTCACCAATAGAAATGTGAAGATTGATACTGTAAAAGGAAATGTAATAGAACGGCGTGCATGTCATGTATTGGTCAGCCATAATCCCGATGGACCTTATGTTCCAATGAAAGACTCAATATACCTGCCCCCTGACAAACCCACTCTTGACGGCACATTTTGGGTGGATAAAGATGGAAATCCATATATGGTTTATTGTTATGAGTGGCTTCAAAACTGGAACGGAACAATTGAGAAAATAGAATTGAAACCCGATTTAAGTGGCACTATAGGTGAAGGAAAAGTGCTGTTTCGGGCAAGTGACTCACCCTGGAGTAAGGAACGGGACGAAAACGGGAACATAGTCCCAAACAAGGTAACCGATGGCCCATGGTTATTCCTTACCCGGACCGGAAAATTAGGAATGTTATGGTCAAGCTGGGTCTTTAGTGATTATACACAGGGTGTAGCTTACTCTGAAAGTGGAACATTAGACGGTCCCTGGATGCAGGAAAAAGAACCAATCACACCTCCAAACTATGGGCATGGTATGTTGTTCCGTACTTTTGAAGGGAAACTGCTTATGTCTGTCCACAGCCATAAGAATGTCAACGGGAAATATATACGTATTCCGCACTTGTTTGAAGTGGATGATTCCGGCGATAAAATTATCTTAGGTAAACCTTATTAAATATCTGGTAGTCACATAAGTTCCACATACGCTCCAGATACGCTTCACATACGCTCCAGGTACGCTACCTAACCTTGAGACAATGCTGGTAACCACTGTTTATAAACAATACTTTTCTAGGTTTTTGTTTAGTGCCTGCTCTTTAAATAATAAGACCTGCTGTAAGTGCAAATATTAATCCGCATATAGCAATAATCGTCTCCATAATAGTCCATGATTGAAGTGTTTGCTTTTCAGTCATACCGAAATATTTGTTTACAAGCCAGAATCCGCTGTCATTTACATGTGAAAGCAAAGTTGCACCTGATGCAATAGAAATTACAATCAAAGCCATATGTGGTTCATCTAAATTAAAAACAGGCAGAATTGATGATATAATTCCTGCGGCAGTTATCATAGCTACGGTTGCAGAGCCTTGTGCAACACGTATTATCGCAGCCAGTATCCAGGCCATTAATATCGGAGATAAAGCCGAACCTGCAATTGATTTAGCCATCATAGTTCCTATTCCGCTATCAACAAGAATTTGTTTTAAAACCCCGCCGGCTCCGGTTATTAAAATAATAATACCGGCAGGCCCAAGAGCTTTCGTACTTAAATCCATGATTTTTTGCCGTGACATTTTTCTCTTAATTCCAAGCAAGTAAATTGTTAAAAGTGTTGCTATGGTAAGAGCTATAAAAGGATGGCCTAAAAAAATCAATATATCTGTAAACGTTGATTTTTCAATTAATGCATTCTTAATCATTACTTCAAATAATGTATTGATGACAATTAAGATCAATGGAGTTCCAATGAGAATAATTATAAGCCAGAAAGATGGTAAATTTCCGGTCTGCTGCTGATCCCTCCTCTCTTCTAAAAACATTGCCGGAGGATTAACAATTATTTTTTTTGAAATATAATTTCCAAAAAAAGGGCCCGCAATAACTGCAGTAGGAAATCCCAATATAATTCCGAGAAGAATTACCCATCCTAATGGTACTTTTAAGATTTCCGCCACAGCAATTGGACCGGGAGTTGGTGGAATAAAGCTATGTGCTACTGCAAGTCCGGCAAGCAATGGTATACCAAAATATAATAGCGATTTTTTTGTATCTCTTGATAGTGCATATATTATAGGGATAAGGATAATTAATCCGACATCGAGGAAAACTGGAATTGCTACAATAAAACCAGTAAGCATCATTGCCCACGATGCTTTATTATGACCGAATTTTTTTAAGAGGTAATGAGCTAAAGATTCAGCTCCCCCCGAGCTTTCAAGGATTTGTCCGAAAATAGCCCCAAGCCCAACAACTACAGCCACAAATCCTAGTGTCCCTCCCATCCCCTTTTGAATGCTTGCTGGTATTTCAGTTATCTGCATGCCAGCTAAAATACCGACATAAACAGAAGTTATGATCAGTGAAATGAATGCATTTATTTTAAATTTAAGTACCATCAACAGTAGAAGCGCCACACTTGATGCTACAATAAATATGATATATGATGTTGTCATAGAGCTGAATTTTTATTTGTTATGATTCAAGTGGAAATTTAACAGGTTTATTCTCTAGATTAGAACGATAAATAGCTGTAAAAAGTTCGACAGTCTTCCTGCCTGATTCACCGGTTACAAGAGGATCCTTATTATTTTTCAATGCATTTATATAATCTTCGATCTGGCATTTCATATAATAATTCTTAGGATCAATGCGGTTGAAAAAATCCGAATCTTTTCTCTTCCATTCTTCAAGCATCATTTCTTCACCGGGAATCGACCACAAATCATTTACGGGTGCTTCCAGTATGCCTGTCATTCCGGCAATAAACATTGAACCGCCGTCAGTTTGTACACCAACCGATGCACCATTTTCACCGTGCACATGGATTTTACTGTAAATCCCGGGTTTTTGAGAATTACTTACAACAACATTCCCAAGTGCACCGCTCTTAAATTTAATAATGGAAAGGGCTGTGTCATCAACTTCAATGTAAGGATGATTTAAGTTCCTCCATAGTCCATAAACTTCATCTATCTCACCCATATACCAGAGTAAAATATCTAATTGATGCGGAGCCTGGTTAACTAGAACTCCACCCCCTTCCATATCCCATGTACCTCTCCATTTGTCTGCATCATAATAATTTTTATCTCTCCATCCAAGCATAATGATAGTTCCAAGAATAGGTTTCCCGATTTTTCCATTTTCAATAGCTTCCTTAACTCTTTTTACAGGCTCATACCAGCGCCGCTGACTGATTACGCCAAGTTTTACATGCTGTCTTTCGCAAATATTAATCATTTCATCACAATCCTTTAATGAAGCTGCAAGTGGTTTTTCTACCAATACATTTGCGCCTGCTTCGGCTGCTTTAACAGCAGGTTCTCTATGATACGGATGCGGCGTGCATACAATTACCAGATCAATTTTACTTTCCGTTACCATTCTGCCGATATCGGAATATGGTATTGTATTATACTTTCCAGCAAATTCCGAAGCGGATTTATATGTTCTGCTCCAGACACCGGCAAGGCATGCATTTGAAATTTCCCGGATGGCTTTTGCATGAAGATGCGCAACCTTACCACACCCGGCTATAGCAATGTTATATATATTATCTGCCATTGTAACTCAACCTCACTACGTACATAAGTTCATAAATATAGTTGCGTATCTAATAGAACATCGTAGATGTTCCATTATTGTAGTAAGAGACTCCCCGCCATTGTCAAGATCCTCAAGAGGATCAAATAAAATATTAAGGGACCAAAATAACTTTTTTCAATCCTTCTGTATTGTTTCTCAACCTGTTAAACCAATTAGCACCTTCGGAAAGTTTTGCTACTGCAGAAATCTGATCGTCAACATTAATTTTTCTCTTTGAGAGTAAATCAAGTACTGCTGCATATTCTCCGCGAATTGCACAGCTGCCGAATAATTTTAATTCCTGTGTCACCACTTTCTGAAGGGGAAATTCAACTAATGGAGAAAGATTGCCTACAAGTACTATCCTGCCTCCTTTCCTAACTGAATCAATACACATATTCACCGAATCACTAATTCCCACTGCTTCGAATGCGAGATCAGCTCCTCTATTTTTCGTAATAGTTTTTATTTTATCCAGTATTTGTTTATCTGCGGGATGGAATACATGATCAGCTCCCATTTTTACGGCACGTTCCAGGTTTATCCTGTTAATATCCACAGCTATCAACTGATTGACACCTGCCAATTTGAGAAGTTGAAGAATAAAAATACCTATCGTTCCGGCTCCGACGACAACACAATTTTCTCCTATTCTCAAATGTGCCTGATTTACAGCATGAAGGGCAACCGCAGCAGGTTCAACCATGGCAGCCTGTTCAAATGATACGTTTTCCGGTATATGATATAAAATATGCTGTGGGACTGCCACATATTCAGCAAAAGCTCCATTCCTCATATAATTTCCCGGAGAAACTCCAAGCACTTCTCTATTATCACTTAAATTATACAATCCTTCAAGTGTATACCAATCATTTAATGGATAAACAGTTGAATCAAAAGTAACCCTATCGCCAATCTTCCATTCACTAACGTGACTGCCTGTTTTTAAAATTATCCCGGATGCTTCATGCCCCATAATCAATGGAGGAATTCGTCTTCCCGTACTTCCATCCATGCCATGCACATCTGAACCGCAAATACCGCAGGCTTTAACCGCAATTAAAACATCATCATCAGATATTTCAGGATCCGGAACATCTTTATATACAAACTTATTATACTCCTCAAGTACAAGTGCTTTCATAATGAAGTGCTGTTTTTTCTTTAATTAATTTTCTATTAAAATAATAATTATTTTCTATTTATTTCTATGAAATATACCTATCTTTATATAATAAAACATGAAAAATTGGTAACGTTTGCAGAAACTCCATCGCTATGTCAAAATTCTATTAAATTATGTGCTAATTTCATTAACCAAAAGTTTTAATTGTTGGAAATTGTATAAAATAAAACTTTCATGAATGTTTCAACAGTTTTTTCCTGAATTTTCACAAAGCCTCTATATGTAGCTTAATAATTAAAATACTTTACAGCAATTATTATAATCCAAATATTCACTAAAAATGATAAAGGGATTCAAAATGAAAAAAATACCTACCATGATTTTGGCGATTCTTCTGGTTTTATCATCTGGTTTAACTGCACAAAACAGTCTAGGCGATTTGCCCGATTGGGAAAATCCCCTTGTAATTGGAATTAATAAAGAGCCTGCTCATTTATCTTTTATGCATTATCCTGATCAGCAGAGTGCACTGGCTGACAGCGGTTTGGAAGTTCACACACCATATTATAAATCCCTGGATGGTCAATGGAAATTTAAATGGTCAAAGAATCCGGCTGAAAGACCGAAAGATTTTTACAAAACTAACTTTGATATTAGCGGGTGGGCAAATATTCGTGTCCCCGCAAGCTGGCAGACTGAAGGATTCGGAAAAGCGATTTATCTGAATATCAAATATCCTTTCCATCCGGATTATCCGGCAAACCCTCCACGAATTCCTCAAGATTATGATCCCGTGGGTTCTTACCGAACTTCATTCACTGTTCCGGATAATTGGGATGGAAGAGATGTTTATATTCATTTCGGCGGGGTAAAAAGTGCATTTTACATTTGGGTAAATGGGAAAAAGGTTGGATACAGCCAGGGAAGTATGACCCCTGCAGAGTTTAACTTAAATTCTTATCTGCAGAAGGGAGATAACCAGTTAGCAGTTGAGGTAATCCGGTGGTCGGATGGTTCTTATCTCGAAGACCAGGATATGTGGCGTTTCAGCGGTATATTCAGAAGTGTTTATTTGTATTCTACACCAAAAGAACACCTGGAAGATTTTTTTATACGTTCTAAGCTTGATGATCGCTATGAGGATGGACTTCTCCATATCACTGCCAAAGTACGTAATAATTCCAATGAGAATCTTCAGCCTGCATCTGTTGAGGCATATCTTTACGATGGAAATGGTAAGATGATGGGGAATGGACCCATTGCTTCCTCAAAAACTATCACCGATATTCCCGCTGGTACAGAAGGAATTGCCGAACTTAAAACTAAAATTAATAATGTCAATAAATGGACAGCCGAAACGCCAAATCTTTACACTGTTATCTTAGTTCTGAAAGATGATAAAGGAAATATTCTCGAAACAGCACGTTCATCAACCGGCTTTCGTACAATTGAAATAAAAGATGGCATGCTCCTCGTGAACGGCATTTCAGTAAAATTAAAGGGAACAAATATTCATGATCATGATCCTTACCATGGAAGGGCACTCGATTATAAGTGGATCGAAAAAGATTTGAAATTAATGAAACAGTGTAATATCAATACCGTCCGTTTTTCACATTACCCTCATGATCCTAGATATTATGATCTGTTTGATAAGTATGGTATGTATGTTATTGATGAAGCTAATCTCGAAGCACATGGTATGCAGGAAAGAGAATTGATGCCCGGTAGTGATCCCTTATGGACAGACGCCTGCCTTGAAAGAATGAAAAGAATGATAGCACGGGATAAAAATCATCCTTCTGTAATTATTTGGTCCCTTGGTAATGAAGCAGGTTACGGTGAAAATTTTGCTGTTATGGCTTCTTATGCACGCGCTGTTGATCCCTCCAGACCAATTCATGATGAACAAATGAACAGCATTGCTGATATGATTAGCCATATGTACCCGCCTCCTTGGCAGTTGGAAAATATGGCAAACGATCCTGATATTAACAAACCGATTTTCATGTGCGAATACGCCCATTCAATGGGCAATTCAACAGGTGATATGAAGATCTATTGGGATTTAATCAATAGTCATAAAAACCTCATTGGAGGATGTATATGGGATTGGGTTGACCAGGGGCTTTATAAGAAGGATGCGAATGGAAAAATGTTCTGGGCTTACGGAGGAGATTATGGTGATGATCCTAATGATGCTAATTTCTGTATCAACGGATTTGTAATGCCCGATCGGAAGGTTCAGCCGGGATATTATGAAGTTAAACATATTTATCAATACGTCAATTTTATCCCTTGGGATCTCTCAAAGAATCAGCTAATAATTCAAAACAGATATTTTCATTCGGACTTAAGTGATTATGAAATTCAATGGAATTTAACAGAGGATGGCAAAGTAATTCAATCTGGAGTAATAGATACTTTATCTACCCCTGCAGGAAGATGGGATCGATTGGAGATTCCGCTTCAGAAACCGGAATTGAATCCTGGTCGTGAATACTGGTTAAACGTAAGCGCTAATCTGAAAAATAAACAATTTTGGGCTGATAAAGGATATACAATTGCGTGGGATCAGTTCAAGTTGCCATTGGCAGTTGCACCAGCACCGGTCAAAGGATTTGCTGGAACAGGAACTGTTAAAATAGAACAATCCGGTGATGCAGAAGTTATATCCGGCGAAAGTTTTAATATTGAAATTAACAAAAAAGACGGTTCATTAATGAAGTATAATTGGAAGGGTAATGATCTGATTACTGGACCGCTGCAGCCGAATTTCTGGAGAGCACCTACCGATAATGACCTTGCCGGATTCCGCGGGGCTTTGGATGCATGGAAAAATACTGCCGCCGGAAGGACAGTTAATGATGTTAAGGTAAGCCAGCCTGATCAGAATAAAGTAATGGTAGTTATAAAGGGAAGTCTCCCTCTTGGCAAATCCTCTTGGCAGTCAATATATACAGTTTATAGTAATGGTACAGTAAAAGTATCCCAGCAGATAAATCCGGCTGGAGATGTTCCTCCTTCTATTCCTAAAGTAGGTACAGAACTGAAGATTCCCAAAGAATATAATAATATGAGCTGGTATGGAAGAGGTCCATGGGCTAACTACATTGATAAACAGAGTGGTGCTTCTATTGGTGTTTATTCTGGAATAGTCGATAGTCTCTGGACAAACTATGTGCGCCCGCAGGAAAATGGTAATCGTTGTGATGTTCGCTGGGCAGCCTTTACAAACAACAGTGGAGATGGATTATTAGCAGTCGGAAGTCCGGAATTAAGTGTGAGTGCCTGGCCCTACTCGCTTCAGGATCTGGAAGCTGCCAAACATATAAATGATTTAACAAATCGTGATTTTATAAATGTTAATCTTGACTTTATGCAAATGGGTGTAGGCGGGATTGATACATGGAGCCCTAACGCAAGACCGCTGCCTGAATACCGTATATCTTCATCTCAATCATATAATTATGAATTTTATTTGATTCCATATTCATCTTCGATGGGCTCAATGGATGATGTTGCCCGAAACAATTTACCGGAATAAAATCGGAATTACTGAATAAGGAAGAAATGAAATATACTAACCTTTATAAGTTTTTCTATCATGTGCTGTTAACATGTATTATCATTCTTATTTTTAGCACATGCTTAACTAAAGCCCAGCAGACAAATTATAAAAGCTTTAATCCCGGTGAAGTTTGGCTTGATACAAATGGCAAACCAATCAATGCACATGGAGGTGGCATACTTTATTATAATAATTTATTCTATTGGTTTGGAGAACATAAGATTGCTGGACCAATAGGTAATAAAGCAATGGTTGGTGTCCATGTTTATTCATCAAAAGATTTATACAATTGGGAAGATCGTGGCATTGCATTATCCGTCATAGATGATTCAACAAGCGATATAGCAAAAGGATGTGTCCTTGAAAGGCCGAAGGTAATCTACAATAAAACAACAGGAAAGTTTGTAATGTGGTTTCACCTTGAGTTAAAAGGACAAGGATATTCCTCTGCACGTGCTGGCGTTGCTATTAGTGATAATCCTATCGGACCATATAAATATTTATATTCTTTCCGTCCTGATGCTCAAAAGTGGCCTATTAATGTAACGGAAGAAGATAAAATAGCTGGCGCACATAACATTCTTGAAAGAGATTTTAAAGGCGGGCAGATGTCCCGTGATATGACTTTATTTGCTGATAATGATGGGGAAGCCTATCATATATATACCTCAGAAGAAAATCATACCACTCATATTTCACAGTTAACTTCTGATTATTTGAAGCCGGGCGGAAAATATATGCGGGTTTTTATTAATAGGAATATGGAAGCTCCCGCTGTATTTAAGCATAATAATAAATACTATTATATCGGATCAGGCACAACTGGATGGGCACCAAATGCAGCCCGGTTTGCTTCGGCTCCCTCAATTTGGGGCCCGTGGAAAGAGCTTGGAAATCCCTGCATTGGACCCGATAGCGCCCTTACATTTCATTCTCAGGGTACATTTGTACTGAAGGTCCCACAAAAGGAAAATGCTTTTATATTTATGGCAGATAGGTGGCAGCCTGAAAATCCAATAGATGGGAGATACATTTGGCTCCCTATCGAATTCCATAATGGCAAAATTATAATCAAATGGAAAGACAAATGGAATTTAGATTTTTTTAACAATAAATAAATTATTTAGAGTTACATAGATGTATAGAGTTTGTGCGAATATCATTAACCAACGGTTTTAACCGTTGGAATGAGACAAAAACAAGACTTTTGATAACCGTTTTAACGGTTTTTCTAACTTTTTACACAGATCTAAAGATGACATCTTTAAAAAGAAGAATTACTTTCAATTTTCTATTTAAATATAAATTCAGAAAAACTTTTTTTTAAAAAATAAAGATGTCATCTTTCAAATACGGATTCTCGCTTAATCTTTGTTATTTATTAAAACTGAATCCAATGAATAAATAGCTCAAAAAAATGAAAATAAAACTCCTAACTTTTCTAATCCCTTTATTACTCATTTTATCAATAGATATTTTATTAGCAAAGGAATCAATAGAATCCTCCAATATCAATAATCATCCATGGTCAGCTTATTGGATAGAGGTCCCTGGTGAATCTCAAAACTCTTTCGGAGTTTACCTTTTTAGGAAAGATTTTAACTTAAATGAAATCCCCTCATCATTTATTATTAATGTCTCCGCAGATAACCGCTTTAAATTATATGTAAACGGAGAACTGGCTGCACTCGGTCCTTCCAGAGGCAATTTGCTTCATTGGAGATATGAAACAATCGATATTGCACGGTTCTTATTAAAAAGCAAAAATATAATCTCAGCAATTGTTTGGAATGATGGTGACCAGCGGGCAATTGCGCAAATATCCTACCGTACCGGATTTATAATTCAAGGCAATTCAACATTGGAAGAGATAGTAAATACAAATAATTCCTGGAAATGCGTCAGGGACACAAGCTACGGACAATTACATCAGCATGTAATAGGTTATTATGCAGCCCCTCCCGGAGAATTTCTCAACATGAACTATCATCATAACAACTGGAATGAAATTAACTATAATGATTCTTCGTGGAAAAATGCCTCCGAAATCTTCCATGGCAATCCCAAAGGGGTTTTTACATTTGATCCCGGCTGGATGCTCGTCCCTTCTCCTATTCCGCAAATGGAAATGCGGAGAGAAAAACCTCTGCTCATTAAAGATGCAGCAGGAATTGATGTGTCGGAAGAATTTATTTCTGTAGACTCTCCTCTAATGATTCCTGCGAATACTAAAACAGTTTTATTACTAGATCAGAGCTATCTCACCGATGCCTATGTTACAGTTTTATTTAAAGGAGGTAAACAAGCCGGCATTTCTATCAAATATGCTGAAGCATTATACTCATCGAAAGTAGATAGTTTTAGCTCAACAAAAGTTTTTTACAAAACCAATCGTAATGATATCACCGGAAAAGTGTTCATCGGTTTAAAGGACAGCCTAATATCGAATGGTGAAGATAACCAGACCTTTACATCTCTTTGGTGGAGATCTTACCGCTATATTAAAATAGAAATAAATACAAAGGATGAGCCTTTAATTATCAAAGATATTTACGGTACATATACCGGTTATCCGTTCAATCTTAATGCAAAGTTTGAAAGTCCGGACTCTCTTCTGAAGAAAATATTCAATATTGGCTGGCATACTGCACGCCTTTGTGCTTTTGAAACCTATATGGATTGTCCTTATTATGAACAGCTCCAATATGCAGGGGATACAAGGATACAAGCTTTAGTATCCTATTTTAACAGCGGTGATTATACACTCGCAAAGAATGCTATAAACCTCCTTGACCAATCACGAATACCTTCCGGACTCACTGAAAGCCGTTATCCTAGCGCTTCAATGCAGCTTATTCCACCTTTTTCGTTATGGTGGATTGGTATGTTGCATGATTATTGGATGTATACTCCCGACAGTGAATTCGTTAAAAGTAAACTGCAGGGTGAAAGACAAATTCTTTCTTTTTTCCAAAATTATCAGCAGAAGGATGGTACTTTAGATAATTTACCTTATTGGAACTTTACCGATTGGGTGAGTAGCAAAGGCTGGAATCATGGCGTTCCTCCTATTGGAAAAGACGGAACTTCTTCAATTCTAGACCTTCAGCTTCTCTGGGCTTATGAAATTGCAGCTCAATTGGAAAATAAACTCGGAATGTATGAATACTCTGAATTATACTCACAAAAAGCTCTGCAGCTTAAAAATACAATAGTTAACAAATACTGGGATGACTCCAGAGAAGAATTTGCTGATACTCCCGACAAAAACTTATTTTCTCAGCACTCAAACTCCCTTGCAATTCTCACCGGTTTAGTTTCCGGTAAAGAAGCGCTCTCCCTCGCAGAAAAGATCCTTAATGATTCAACATTAACTCAGGCAACAATTTATTTCAAATATTATGTTAACCGTGCACTAAGCCAGGCTGGTCTGGGCAATGATTATATGAATTGGCTGGGCGTATGGAAAGAAAATATAAATTATGGTATGACCACCTTCGCAGAGTACTCTGATCTGGAACGTACAAGATCAGATTGTCACGCCTGGGCTGCCAGCCCTAATATCGAATTTTTAAGGCTGATACTCGGTATTGATAGCTATTCTCCGGGCTTCAATTTAGTAAAAATTGAACCGCATCTCGGTATGTTAAAATGGGCCGGTGGAGAGCTCCCTCACCCAAACGGGATTTTAAAAGTGAATTATAAGCTCAATCAAAATAAATGGACAATCGATATAGATCTTCCGGGAAAAACTTCTGGATTTTTAATATGGAAAGAAAAAAAATATGAGCTTAAAAATGGAACAAACCATTTAATATTAAATTAGTTTAACAAAATTTATTATGACAGTATCCTATTTAAAAATTTATATGGAGAATTAAATGAAAAAAATATTTTTACTCTTGCTTATTCCAATTCTAGTTCTTGCTCAGAATAATGAAAACAAAATATCAATCGATGCTTCTGCACAGGAATATCAAATAAATAAAAATATTTACGGACAGTTTGCCGAACATCTGGGACACCTGATATATGGAGGTATCTGGGTAGGGCCCAATTCTCCCATACCTAACATTGATGGGATTAGAAAAGATATAGTTGAAGCTCTTAAGGAAATTAAAGTTCCGGTCTTGCGATGGCCCGGCGGCTGCTTTGCCGATACATACCATTGGATGGATGGAATTGGACCAAAAGATAAAAGACCGAAGATGATAAACATAAATTGGGGAGGGGTTACCGAAGATAATAGCTTCGGTACTCATGAATTTTTGGAATTGTGTAGGCTAATTGGATGTGAACCTTATATTACGGGAAATGTAGGAAGTGGAACAGTAGAAGAACTTTCACAATGGGTCGAATATTGTAATTCTGATAATGTAAGCCCTATGACAGATCTGCGCAAGAAAAACGGTATGGATAAATCATGGGGCGTAAAATATTGGGGAGTCGGCAATGAAAGCTGGGGATGCGGCGGAAATATGACTCCTGAATTTTATGCCGATCAGGTAAGACGATACGGAACTTTTATGCATAATTATGGCGATAATAAATTATTTAAAATTGTCAGTGGTCCCAACGGTGATGATTATAACTGGACAACCGTATTAATGAAAGATGCCGCTCCTTACTTCAATGGGTTAGCCCTGCACTATTATTCATGGGCAAATCAAAAAACCGCAGCCGATTTCGATGAAGCCGGCTGGTTTGATATTATGAAAAAAACATTAAAGATGGATGAGCTGATAACAAAACATTCCGAAATTATGGATAAGTACGATCCGTTTAAGAGAATTGCTCTGGATGTCGATGAATGGGGTGCCTGGTATAAAGTTGAACCTGGTACGAATCCCGGATTTCTATTTCAACAGAATACAATGCGTGATGCTGTAGTCGCAGCATGCAATCTTAATATTTTCAACAACCACTGCGACAGGGTTAGAATGGCAAATATTGCTCAGGTAGTAAATGTTTTGCAGGCTATGATTCTTACTAAAGAAGATAAGATGATTCTTACTCCAACATATTATGTTTTCGATTTATATAAAGTGCATCAAGATGCAATGATGATACCGGTTAAAATTACATCAAGTAATTATACTTATAATGGCGATAAATTACCCGCTGTAAATTGTTCTGCTTCTATTGATACATCAGGGAAAATGCACATTTCAATTTGCAATATCGATCCTGAATCTTCGGAAAATGTTGATTTAAATCTGGAAAGCTTTGAGGCAGATAAAATTTTAGGTAAAATAATAACATCTGATAAGATGAATGCACATAATACATTTGAAGATCCGGAAGAGGTCAAACCTGCCGACTTTAACGGCTTCAATTTAAAGGATAATGATTTAAAAGTTAATATGCCCCCGATGTCCATAGTTGTTTTAGAATTGGAAGGCAAAGTTAAAATGAAACCCCAGCTCGAGATAAAGTTAAAAAATCCAAAGCAGGGTCTAAATTATAATTATTACGAAGAAGCCTTTGAAAGGCTCCCTTCATTTAACGGTTTGACTCCTAAATCATCAGGTTCTGTTGATAATGTTGAATTACCCAAAGTAGTAAGGGATGAAAACTTTGCACTGAAATATTATGGTTATATAAAAATTCCTAAAGACGGTTTATATACCTTTTATACAACTTCTGATGATGGCTCTGCACTTCTAATTGATGGAAAACTGGTTGTCAATAATGACGGCAGGCATGCAATGGAAGAAAATTCCGGGAACGCTTTTTTGAATACCGGCTATCATAAGATAGAATTAATATTCTTTCAGGGCGGCGGCGGCATGGGGTTAAATGCTAGCATTATGGGTCCGCAAATGGAAAAACAAATTATTCCCAAGGATATGCTGTTTAGAGAATAAATAAGAATTTTTTCTTAGGTGATGTAAAATAAATGGACGTAAGGTATACTATGAAGGATTCAAATATATTTTATGCAAAAAGATCATTAATACTGCTCCTCATCTTTATATCTATTTTCCAATTTCAGGAGGTAAAAGCGCAGTTTGCAAATGGTGCGGATGTAGGCTGGCTGTCCCAGATGGAAGATAAAGGTTACGTCTTCAAAGATAATTCGGGAATTCAAAAAAACTGCCTGGATATTTTAAAAGAAGAAGGAATAAATGCTTTGCGGTTTAGGGTATGGGTTAATCCTATCGCAGGTTATTGCGGCAAGAAAGATGTAGCGTATATGGCCCAGCGTGCCGATAGTATGGGCTTTAAGATTATGATAGATTTCCACTATAGTGACTACTGGGCCGATCCTGGAAAACAAAATAAGCCGGCTGCATGGGTAGGTCATTCACTTCCCCAGCTTTTAACGGATATCTATAATCATACTTATGAGGTGCTTGATACTCTCAAATCATTAGGCGTAGTTCCGGAATGGGTGCAGATTGGCAATGAGGTTAACGATGGTATGTTATGGGAAGACGGAAGAGCTTCAAAGCACATGAATAATTTTGCAGCTATGATTAATAGCGGGTATAATGCTGTTAAGGCTGTTGATAGTTCAATCCAGGTTGTTGTCCATCTATCAAATGGACATGATGATCCGTTGTATAGATGGATGTTTGATGGTTTGAAAAATAACGGTGCCAAATGGGATGTGATAGGAATGTCCGTTTATCCTTACTGGGCTAATTATCCTAATAGCTTACCATGGTCTGTTGATGATAGTCTGGCACTTATTACTATGAAAGACGTAATCGCAAGATATCATACCAAAGTAATGGTTTGCGAGACAGGATATCTTTATAATAAGCCTATTGAAGCTAATCATTTTCTTCTGGATCTTATAGAAAAAACAAAGTCTGTAGGCGGGCTGGGAGTTTTTTATTGGGAACCCGAATGCTATAACTGGCAAAATTATCAGCTTGGTGCATGGGATCCCGTTAGTAAAAAGCCATCAGCAGCATTAGATGCATTTTTAGGTAAAGTAGCTACATCTGTAATTCAAGAAAAAAATAAATTAAATTATGATTTCAAAATTTATCCTAATCCGTTTAATCCAAATACAACTATTGAATATTCTCTTCTGAAATCATCTGAAACATCAATTGATATTTTTAATATACTCGGCGAAGAGATAATACGGCTGGTTGATGGATTTAAAACCGCAGGCAGCCATAAAATAACTTGGTCTGCACAAAATATTGTCAGCGGAGTTTATTTCTGTAGGATAATATCCGGTAATTATTTAGAAACAAAAAAAATGGTTTTGCTTAGATGATTAAGCCAATAATATCATAATTAATAACATTGTCATTCTGAACGCCTGAACGGAAGTAGAGTGAAGGTTAAAGAGTGGCAGATTTTTAATTTATCTTATGATATACTGGATGCAGATGGTAATTCAATAAGCCATCAAATTGGACAATACGATTGCAAATGCGTAGAAATGATTTATTTTCACGCAGCCGTACTGATTCCATCTGAGCTTTTATAAATAATGTTTATTACTTAAGGTAGAGGAGAATCTAAAATGAAGTTATTCTTATCCGCTATAATTTTTTTGGCAATATTAAGCTCAGCTTTCCCTCAATCTCCGGAATTGATCTCGAATATACATCACAGGAATGTTGTAAGCTTAGATGGTAAATGGAGGATAATCATTGATCCGTATGAAGTAGGTTATTATGATTACCGTTATAAGCCCAAAAATGATGGATATTTTGAGAACAGACACCCCAAAGATAAAAGCGATTTGGTGGAATATGATTTTGATAAATCTGAAACTCTCGAGGTGCCCGGTGATTGGAATACACAAAAAAAAGAACTTTTTCTTTATGAAGGTACAATTTGGTATAAGAAATCTTTTAATTATAAAATTAACCCGGGTATAAGAACATTCTTATATTTTGGTGCCGCAAATTATGATGCAATCGTTTATTTAAATGGAAAAAAATTGGGAGAGCATATAGGCGGGTTCACCCCTTTTAATTATGAGATTACTGAATATCTGAATAACGGAAATAATTTTGTTATAGTTAAAGTTGATGATAAAAGACTTAAAGAGGGAGTCCCTACTTTAGATACTGATTGGTGGAATTATGGTGGGTTAACAAGGGACGTATATATAGTGGAAGAACCGGATACTTTTATTCAAGATTATTTTATTCAGCTTAAAAAAGGGTCTTTAAATCAAATAGACGGATGGGTAAAGCTTAACGGCAAAGCAAAAAAACAAAATATAGTTATTCAAATCCCGGATGCAAACATCAATAAAAAGTTCACAACTGATGAAAATGGATTAACAAAAATAAATTTTGAAGCAAAATTAAAATTATGGTCGCCTGATGATCCCTACTTGTATAATGTTAAAATAATTTCAGAAACAGATACTCTTTTTGATAAAATCGGATTTAGAACAATTGAAACAAAGGGAACGGAACTTTTACTCAATAAAAAACCACTATTTCTCCGCGGAATTTCAATACATGAGGAAGCTCCCTTTAGATCAGGTCGTGCATTTAGTGAAGCCGATGCCCGCACATTGTTAACATGGGCAAAAGAATTAGGTTGTAATTATGTTCGCCTTGCACACTATCCTCATAATGACAATATGATTTATGAAGCAGAGAAAATGGGAATTCTTGTTTGGTCTGAAATCCCTGTCTACTGGACAATTCAATGGAATAATAAAAGTACACTGGATAATGCATTAAATCAATTAGATGAAATGATCGCCAGAGATAAAAATCGTGCGCCGGTTATTATATGGTCGGTGGCAAATGAAACTCCGCGCAGTGATGAAAGATTAGAGTTTTTAAAAACATTAATCGACAGCGCACGGATTTTAGACTCAACAAGATTAATAACTGCTGCAACTGAAACTCATTATGATAGTAATAAAATAATTTTGGACGACCCTCTGTGCAATTATCTTGATATTATCGGAGTTAACGAATATATAGGCTGGTATTCAGGCAAGCCTGAAGATGCATCAAAAAAAGAATGGGTAAGCGAATTTAACAAACCTTTAATTATTAGTGAATTAGGCGGTGGGGCTTTGTATGGATATCATGGAGATCAAGATACAAGATGGACAGAAGAATACCAGGCCAACGTCTATAAATATCAAATTGAAATGCTTAAAAATATATCCTTTCTAAGAGGTGTAAGCCCATGGCTATTAATGGATTTCAGATCACCAAGAAGACCCCTCCCTTACATCCAGGATTTTTTTAATCGAAAAGGCCTAATTTCCAACAGAGGTGAAAAAAAAGAAGCCTTTTACATATTACAAAATTTTTACAAAACCTTAGAAATTGTAATCAGAAATAAACTACAAAAGATATTGATTGAAATTTCGGATTCAACCGTAAAGCGAAACTCCGTTTCGCACCCCCCCGTAATTTCAACAACTGTAAAGCGAAACTCTGTTTCGCAAACCTCCCGTAATTCACCCCAACAACTCCAAATTACAATAACTCCACCTCCAGTCCTCCCATTTCTCACAAAGCCCCGCTTTAACAGGATTATTCATAACATATTTAACAATCCTGATTAATTCATTATAATCTCTAATAACATGATCATAACTTTCATGCTGCCAGAAAGTGCCGGTTCGGTTAAGAACTTTATTACATTTTCCGGCTGTATATCTTTTCAAATCCTGAAGTATCTTAGTTACAATGTAATTCGAAACTCCGTTTCGAACACAGACATCCCTTTTGCCATCTTTCATTAGTGAATACTGATCCGCAGATTTGTAATTCGAAACTCCGTTTCGATCCTCTCTCGTATTTTTGACTGTCCGATCAGGGCTTTTAATCAAAGGAGTGAAAACCACATGAACATGATTTGACATAATTGTATAACAAATCAATTCATAAGTCTTTTTATCATAATAATGCATTGCATCTTTAACAACCTGAGCAGCTCTATGATCAGTTAACCAGGTGGGTCCATATCCTGCTCCATCCAGGAGCTTATCGAACTTTCCAAAGTATTTAGATTGGCAGACTTTATATTTTTCCTTGCGAACATGAGTGTTATCATAACCGGCAATTTCTTTTATAGCTTTCAATCTTTCTTCTTTTATTTCTTCAATAACATTAATAGGTAAAGACCCATCAAGTCTGAAAGTAACAAAAAAGGTTTCCCCTGACGGCTGGAAATGAGGAAGATTTCTTCTATAGAAAGTTTTGTATTTTCCCATTTATAATCTTTACACCTGTAAAGCGAAACTCCGTTTCGCATCCTCTTTTTGTCTAAAAAATATTTATAATTATTCTTATATTAAAAACATTATCCAATAATTCAAAATTTCATAAAATGAACATGTAGCGCGAAACTCCGTTTCGCAAAAACATTACAATTCAAAACATTAATTTTTGAGTCCACTCCGAAAAGCCCTTTGTTGTAGATTATCCTGTTGAATAGAAAAAATCTTTTTTTCATAGCTCTACCATGATAGTAAAGTTATTTTTTTCTTATAAATCTACATTTAAGTGCTCTCTCTTTTAATTTATTACTATTCAGTTTAATTATTTATGTCGATTTTTCTTTTTTAGCTTCTTTGAACTAACTTTTGCTCTTTTTTACCTTTATATGTTTAATATTTTGGTCTTCATGCACAAGCAATATTTAGCTTTTTTCCTTTTAAAGATAATTTATTTCTATAGTTTTTTATTCTTACCATATTGCTCCACATCATCCTGCATTTTGCCCATATCTCATGCTTGAACCATCCCCTATACCTGGTCTTATCTTTCCTTAAATGAAAACAACTTTGGAAGATACTCGCTTCTATATTACATCTTACATCTCTTATTTCCTTTGGCAATTCTTCTACTTCTTTCCGTTTCTTGTAACTTAAGATTTGTTCTTTCGTAAAATATCTTCTCTTACCATTTGATTCCTTAATTCTATAGTGACCCTTCTTTGTAATGTGTGCAATTATTTCTTCTCCGCTTTCTTTATTTGTTACCTTTAATTCTCCATCTTTTTCTTCGAAGTCATAATCACCCTCACCCCCTGATATTCCGCTCAGATGTATTTCTTTTCCGTTTTCTTTCGCATACTCCTGATTCTCAGGACTATGATATGCTCCATCAACTGATATTTTTTCTACCTTGCCACATATTTCCTCTGCTTTTATTACCCCTTCTTTTAACATTTCATTGTCTGATTTATTGGCTTTATATACTTCAGCTGATATCAGTAGATTCAATCCTTCTTTATTACATGTTTCTGTTACATTTAGTGAAAAACCCCTTACCTTTTTATCGCCTTTCTTACGATATGCCGCATCCGTATCATATGGTGATTGTATCCAACGGATGGAATTGTCTGATTCTGCTTTTAATTCTATCCTATCTCCTTTGTTATCATATTGCTCGTTTAACAAACGTACTATCATCTCATATTTCTCTTTTTTTATATCCCCGGAAGTATTTCCGTCCTTATCTTTATATATCTCTTCTATCCTCGATAATATGTTTCCAAACTTCTTTAAGTATTCCTCCTTTTGAACTTCTGTTAACATATATACTATCTGATATGCTTTCTTTCTTATTAACTCTTCCAATACATTTCTGTCTTCCTTCAGTAGTTTTTCTTTTGACTTCTCATCTAAACTTTTATAAAACTCCTGAAGACAACTGATTATTAATTGAAGCCTTGTACATTTTACTATATTCGACCCTACTAATTTGCTATCCATTCTTATCCATCGAGCATTCACCGTATATATTTCCGCCTGTGTCTTTGTTGTTTTTTCACATGCCTCTGCTATTAAACTTCTTCCTGTCTTTAGCTGATATTCATATAATTTCTTCTTGAAATCATAATATGTTGATTCTACCGGTACTTCATCACTTGCGTTACTTAATCCCAATGCATTCATCACCAATATATTAAACCTGCTTGCTTCATATAGCTCTGAATCACTCCAGCCAAATCCTTCTTTTAATATCAGCATTGATACTATGATTCTTATTGGAGCATTTGGTCGACCTGTATCACGATTGTATATTTCTGAAAATACTTTCTCATCTATCCTGAAGGTAACATCATCTCTGAATATACTATCCCAGTTCTTCTTGTCTTCTAACCTTTGCATCTTCTTTTGGCCTAGTATCTGACCAAATCCTGTGAATAATATTGGTATGGTGGGTTCTTTGTGTTGTTTGAACATCTTTAATTCTCTGATTTTTCTTTTACAAAATTTATTAATTTTTTCTGAGCATACCAATTTTATTCTGAATTATATTTTATTTTTTTTTAACTTTCATCAGTCACTTTTCGGAGTGGACTCATTTTTGCAAAGTTTACTTTACCTATAATGCTATCCCTCCGTTTTGCAAAATTTACATCTCGTTTCTCACAAAATACAAAGGTTAACACCGGATTATTTTAAGTCCGGTGCAATCATAATGGCATATATATATCTTCCCGCTAAAATAACAACCCCTAAACGACATTTTATTCCCCCTGCACAATTTCCCTCAAGTAAATCCTCCACCTTTCGATAATAGAATACGTATTTAAATGCTTCTTAGGAAAAGATTCTATGAGTTTACATAATAAAACCGGCCGGCTAAAAAAATGGCATGTTACAGCCCTGCTTGGTTTTTTTAACATATGTTCAATTACGGCAGTTTACCATTATTACATTTCAGCCAATAATAAGCTGGGTAACGCTGCACCCCTGCTTGTTATTACAACACTCATCCTGATTTTATTAATTGACTTATGCATTATCCTCATTTATAAATATCGTCGGCACAATCTTTATGGTAAAACAAATCCTTTAACCGAAAACCTAACCGGCTGGAATGGGAATGAAGCAAGCTTCTCATCAATATTTCATCATAGTCCAATCGGCATCGCTATTACCAATCTTGATGGCGCAATGATAGATGTTAATGATATTTTTCTTGGAACTACCGGATATTCAAGAGATGAAATAATAGGAAAAACCCCTCTCGAGCTTGACCTATATAAAAATCCTAAAGATCGAGAAAAATTTGTTGGTGCACTATTAAGAGATGGACATATACCTAAAATGGAAATTGATTTTAAGATGAAGTCTGGAGAAATAAAAACCTGTTACATATCAGGCGAGTTTCTTAAGATTGATCAGAAAACCTTCCTGCTTAGTACAATCCTTGATATTACTGATCAGAAGCAGACTGAAACCGAACTAAGAATGAGTCAGAAGAAGCTGGGCTCAACTCTTGAACAAGCAAAAATGGGCTATTGGGAATATGACATACAATCCGATTTGTTCACATTTAATGATCAGTTCTATAAAATGCTCCATACTTCTGCTGAAAAAGAAGGCGGTTATACAATGTCATCAGCAAAGTATGCAAAACGCTTTGTTCACCCTGAATTTATTGATATTGTGGGAAGAGAAATTCAAAAAGCAATAAAAGCTGTAAATCCAAACTTCTGGACTGAGCTGGAACACCGTGTTTTTTTTGCGGACGGAAAATCAGGTACTGTTTCCGTAAGGATTCATATAATAAAAAATCAAAGGGGTGAAACAATAAAAACATATGGTTTCAACCAGGATATTACTGAAAGAAAAAAAGCTGAAGAAGATTTAAGATTATCTGAAAATAAATTTTCTACCGCTTTCCATATTTCACCCGATTCGGTAAATATTAATCGTCTATCAGGCGGTTGTTATTTAGATATTAACCAGGGATTTACCAAAATAATGGGCTATAGCCGTGAAGAGATTCTGGGTAAAACCTCACTGGAAATAAATATCTGGGTAAATCCTGATGATAGAGAAAAACTTGTAAAAGGTCTTCTTATTCATGGTGAGGTAACTAATCTTGAGGCTCAGTTTCGAGCAAAATCAGGTGAAATACATATAGGATTGATGTCTGCTAAAAAGTTAATGATTAATAATGAAGAGTGTATCCTTTCGATAACCCGTGATATTTCAGAACGAAAACAAACTGAAGAAAAAATACGCAAACTATCAAGAGGTGTTGAACAAAGTTCCGCAGCTATTGTTATAACTGATGTGAATGGAATTATTGAATACGTTAATCCAAAGTTTAGTGAAATAACAGGTTATTCATTCGATGAAGCCGCAGGGAAAAAGCCCAGTATCCTTAAATCAGGTCATACTACCGAAGATGAATACAGGGAACTGTGGCAAACAATAATTAATAAAAAAGAATGGCGGGGAAATTTCCTAAATAAGAAAAAAAGCGGTGAGCTTTATTGGGAGTCGGCTTCAATATCTTCTATAATTAATAATAAAGGTGAGATAACTAATTTCATTGCGGTAAAGGAAGATATTACTGAAATGAAAAAAATAACTGATGAATTGATCGCTGCTAAAGATAAAGCCGAGGAGATGAATCGCATTAAATCTTATTTCTATGCTAATATTAGTCACGAATTAAGAACACCTTTTGTCGGTATAATGGGTTTTGCCGAATTTCTCAAAGAACAGTTGAAAGATCCTGAAGAAAGAGAAATGGCTGAAGTTATTTTTAATTCTTCAAAAAGATTAACCGATACCCTGAATAAAATTTTAGATATCACTAAGCTTGAGTTTGATAAAACAAAAATAAATTTACAGAAGGTTGATGTCAGTGACCTTATAAATCAAGTTCAGATACTTTATTCAAAAACCGCATCTCAACACAATACTGAGATTATAACAAATCATTATGTAGATCAAATTTATATTCAAACTGATGAAAATCTGCTCCAGGAAATATTAAGTAATCTCGTAAATAATGCTGTTAAATATACCAGGGACGGCCTAATAGAAATTATCACCAATAAAATTAATAAACAAAACAATAATTTTTTAAGAATTCAAGTAAAAGATAATGGAATAGGGATACCCAAAGAAAAACAGGATTTGATCTGGCTGGAATTTAGACAGGCAAGTGAAGGGTTCGGCAGATCATTTGAAGGAACCGGCCTTGGGTTAAGCATTACAAAAAAATATACTAAACTTCTTAATGGTGAAGTTTATGTAGAAAGTGAACCGGGAAAAGGGTCTACATTTACAGTTGAATTTCCTCTTATAGAAGATATGATTGAAGCCGGCAATGCTATACCGGAACCGTTTAATGGAAATACATCGGAACAATGCCCGGTAAAAGAAAAGCTAAAAGTTTTGTACGTAGAAGATGATAATATTTCTAGATTTTTTATAAATAAGATCTTATCCAATTCTTATGAACTCGACGAAGTCTCAAATGCTTCTGAAGCTCTTGAAAAAATTAAAAATAACAAATACTCTATTCTGATGGTTGATATAAACCTTGGAATCGGAATAAACGGAATTGAATTAACACAACAGATAAGACAATTCAAAGAATATAAAACCGTTCCTATTATTGCAGTTACTGCCTATGCCTCGGCTAATGATAGAAAAAAATTTCTTGCAAGCGGCTTTTCCCATTACATATCAAAACCATTCTCTTCAAATGAACTTTTAGACCTATTAAAACTTTTGTAACGCGAAACTCCGTTTCGCAAAATTTATTTACAATTAACTCCTTCTCCAAATTTCAAAGGAAGTTGGGAGGGATTCAGAATTTACTATTCTCTTGAACCCTCTCAAGTCTCTCCCTTTAAAATGGATAGGCTTATATTCAATCAAAATTTTACATTTTAAAGATACTTATTCTTGTACACCTGGTATTCACATATACTCCACATACGCTCCACATACGCTTCAGATACGCTCCACATACGCTGAAACTCCTTGAAATTATCCTAATTAAACATTATATTTACATAAAAAAATTAAAGGATAATATCATGGCAACACGAAAAAATAATATCTTTGGAAAAATTAGTGGCAGACTTGGCAAAACAACTACAAGAATCAGAAACGGTAAAGAAGTTGTCTATTCTTTACCCGAAAAAGTAAATGTAAGCAATTCAAAAGAAGCTAAAACAGCAAGAAGAAAATTCGGTTTAACAGTTAAATTCGCCAGATTCATTAATTCAATCCCCGCATTATCCTCCTTATGGGCATCTGCTAAAATTCCAGGAACAAATTCCTATCAAAGGCTTATTAAACACAATGCAAAACTTACAGCCCAAAACAATCTCACCATTAATAATATTATTATTCCTCCGGGGATTTTACCTGCTCCATTAAGCTCCTCATATAATGATGGTACTATCAGTCTAGAAATTGATCGTAGCTTATCTAAATCTTCGCCTTTTATCCTACATACTATTCTCTGTCTTTATGAACCGGCAGAAAAGAAATTAGATGATTTTTCTCTTGAATACATTCAAAAAGAAATAACCGATCCCGAAATGAATGGAATTATTCCCGTCTCACTAAAATTAAACGGAACTCAAAAAACACTTTATGAAAATTATAATCATTGTATACTTTATGCTGCTTTAACATCATCAAAAGGAAAAACCAAATGGTCTTCCACCTATTCATTCATAATTTCGTAACGCGAAACTCCGTTTCGCCCTGTACATTTTCAAATAACCCTGCCATACAAAAATTATTAATCTTTTGTCAGTATGGAATTTCGAACTTAAAAATGATTAAAATTACATATATAGATAATTAATTTTTAATAGGAATTGCGCGAATAATGTCATTCTGAACGGAACGGAGTGGAGTGAAGAATCTCAATCTTTTTATTTTGAACAATTCTAATATGCTTCACTCTACTCTAATAATAAAATTTCATTTTTGCGTAACTTCATTCCTTTTAATTAATACCATAGAAAGTCTCCCATGAAAAAAATATTCAATATATCTTTGGTAAAAAGATTTTTAATATTGTTCGTTATTATTTTTTTCATACTCATGCAGCAAAATAATTTTTCACAGTCGACTTATATATTGGCCTCATTGCAAAAACTAGAAAATACACATGACCTCAGTTTACCTGCTTGGGGTCCCTATACAAAACGTTATATCGGGGTTTCGCATATCCCTGATATAAAAAGCGGACTTAGGTTTGACTTAAGTGTTTTCCCCGGGTTTTATAGAAGAAAAGTCGAAGTTCCGAATGTACTGTATGAAAATGATTACCATCCATGGGAGGCTTCCCCCAATTTGGAATATTTTAGTTTTCGCCATGAACTCGAATGGAAGGATAAAGTATATACCGATATTTCTTATTCTGAAATATCACCAAAGTCGCGTTTAATTAGGATTGAATGTGTTAATAATACCGGCAATTATGAAAACCTTGCTTTACATTTCATGGCTTCTATGAATTTTCCGCCGATTAAAGAATACAGTCCTTACACTCCCATCTATCCCTCTCTGGTAACATTGCCTGAAGGTGCCCAATGGTTCGATGCTCTTGAATATGAAGATCTGAAATTTTTCAAGTCAAGACCCACAGATAACATGGTCTACGATGGAAAAATGCGCGGTGAAATTAGAGATAATGGATTTGTTAATGGAACTGGAATTGGATTGGGCTTTGGTTTAGATAAATATGATTTTGTTTCTTATAGAATAAATGTTGAAAAAGATTTCAATGATGCGCTGCTGCTTATTAGATATAGATTGAATCCTGGTCAAAAAGTTTCATTTACTCTTTCAGGAATGATTGAAAAAGAAATTACATTTAATGATGTGAATGATTTTGCTGTAGATACTGTGAAGATCGGCAAACTTAACAAAGGAATGCATGAATTTACTTTGACTTCGAACGGAGGATCCGCTGTTCAGCTTGACGGATTTGTTGTGCAGGAATCTAATTCAGCCTAAAGTTGAATTCAAACAAAAGGAATGGAATCCGGTTCCGCAGATTATTAGAGGTCCGCTTAAGAATTCGATTATCCTTAAGTATGACGATGTGGATCTATATTACGGGTTATTATGGCAGTTTGATCTCTTTCAAATTCGCGAATGGTATGGAAGGGATCTTTCAGACTTCTTTAAACAGATGGTTAACGAACATGTTCTAACCGTATTTAAAGGAGAAGGAAAGGGACATTACACAAATGTATTTTTAAGACCAATTGAATTAAAGCCGGATTCAACAAAAATTATTTATGGAATTGTCTGCTGCGGAACTAAAGAAGAAGTAGAAAAATATCTAATCGAAATAAATAGCTCTAAAGATAAATATGAAGAGTATTTACCTGAAGGCAAAGAAGCATGTTGTTAATATGGATGGAAACCCGGATGGTGAAAAATATAAATTCAGCATCGAACGGATGAATGCTGTACTCGATTGTAATGTGGTTTATCCGGTTTATACTCAAAAACAATATATTCGTCATAGTACTCCCGGAAGATGGTGGGATTGCCTTTATACATGGGATTCCGGATTTATCGGGATGGGTTTGCTCCAAACAAATACTCAGCGTGCAGTAGAAAATTTAAATGCTTATGTGCAAAAACCAGGTGCCCAATCGGCTTTTATTCATCATGGTACTCCTGTCCCCACACAGCAGTATTTGTTTTTGGAATTATGGAACAAAACTCAGTCAAAAGCTTTATTGGAATACTTCTATCCCCGCCTAAAGCAATATCATGAATTTATGGCTGGCAGACTTGGCAGCTCAACAACGAATTCTCTGAAATCTAATATTCTAAAAACGTGGGATTACTTTTATAACTCCGGTGGCTGGGATGATTTGCCCCCGCAAAAATATACCCATGATGAAAAGTTGGAAACAACTGTAGCACCGGTTATAACAACTGCACAGGTTATTAGAACTTCTAAAATATTAAAGATGGTTGCCAATTATCTTGGTAAAAAGGATGATATTAAAGCTTATGACAATGATATAAAGATGTTTACAGAAGCTCTTCAGAAAT
Organism: uncultured Ignavibacteriales bacterium; assembly: GCA_963848195.1. Lineage (GTDB taxonomy): Bacteria > Bacteroidota > Ignavibacteria > Ignavibacteriales > Ignavibacteriaceae > CAVQBP01. Next base: position 459,493 of record CAWKCY010000016.1, read on the forward strand.
ATTCATGGGATGAAAAATCAGGTTACTTTGGATACGTTGTTCACGATAATGATGGAAACCCATTGCATATACTTAAGTATGAGGATAAAATAAATTATGATATGACATTCGACGGTGCTTACCCTTTGGTTGCAGGAATTTGTACCGATGAACAAAAAGAAAAAATTCTCACTTCTCTAGAATCTGATAAACATATTTGGTCAAATGCTGGTCTGTCTGCTGTCGATCAGTCCGCACCTTATTATAAAATAGATGGTTATTGGAATGGAACTGTCTGGATGTCCCATCAATGGTTTTTTTGGAAGACAATGCTGGATTTAGGTGAATCTGATTTTGCTTATAAAATTGCCGTCAAAGCTCTGGATGTCTGGAAAAATGAAGTTGAAGCATCATACAACTGTATGGAGCATTTTCTGATTGAAACAGGTCGTGGTGCCGGATGGCATGAATTCGGCGGATTATCTTCACCCGTTGTAATTTGGTATTCAGCTTATTTCCGTCCCGGCAACTTTACTACCGGTTTTGATATGTGGGTAGAAAATAAAAAATTTGATGATAATTTTACCAGCTTCTCAGCCGACTTATCTCCGGAAGGAAATACTCACTTTACTTCGGTAGTTGCTTGTATGAATCCCAATTATCAATACGATGTTAAATGGAATGGAACGGATATCTCTTACAAATCCTTAGCTCAAGGAACTCTAAGTATAGATATCCCGGTAGAAAAAACAAAAACAGGTAAATTGGAAATTCGTAAAAAATAAAAGGTCAAATAAAAACATCGTAGATGTTTAATTATTATCTTGCTGTCATTCCCCCGTCAACAACCATAACTGCCCCGATTACCGATAACGCTTCATCCGATGCAAGGTATGCTGCCATCGCAGCTATTTCTCCCGGAGATACCAACCGCCCGTGAGGCTGCCTTTCAAGCATTGATTTCCTTGCAGTTTCGGGATCCTGTTGACTGTCGGTTATCCTTTTAATCCAGGGAGTATCGGTTGTACCCGGAGCAATGCAATTAATTCTAATATTCTCTGAAACATAATCTATCGCTGCCGATTTGGTTAATGAAAGAACTCCTCCCTTTGTAGCAGAATAAGCCGAACGTTCGGGTATCCCTACCAGTGCTGCTATTGAAGAGATATTTATTATAGATCCCCCGCCGCTTCTTCTTAATACTGGAATAGAATATTTCATACCGAAAAATGTTCCTTTAAGGTTTACATCAATCAGCTTATTCCAGGTATCTTCATCTGTTTTCTCTACATTCCCTGCAGCTCCAATCCCGGCATTATTAACCATTATATCCAGACCCCCCAGATTTAATTCTGCAAATGAAATTAACCCGGAAACTTCTGAAGAAATTGAAACATCTACTTTAAAATGAAAAGTATCTTTACCTAATTCTTCCGATAAGCTTTTTGCCGCTTGCCCATCAAGATCAGCAATTACAATCTTTGCTCCTTCATCAAAAAAACGTTCAACAATTGACTTACCGATTCCGGATGCACCTCCTGTTACTATTGCTCTTTTGCTTTCGAGTCTTCTCATACCTCTTTCACCCTATTAATTAATTCTCCTATTCCTTCTACCGAAGTTTTTATTATATCCCCCTCTTTTAAATAGATGGGAGGTTTCCTGCTGAACCCCACTCCGCTTGGGGTACCTGTTGCAATAATATCACCCGGTTCTAATGTAAATGCTTCGGAAAGTATCGAAATTAAATCAGCAACCCCAAAGATCATGTTTTTAGTAGAATCATTTTGAAGTCTTTCTCCATTCACTTCGCAAATTAATTTTAGATTCTGAGGATCCGGTATTTCATCTTTTGTTACAATGACAGGACCCATCGGGCAAAAAGTATCTAAAGATTTTCCCCTTACCCATTGTCCGTCAGAAAATTGAAGGTCGCGGGCTGAAATATCATTAATAACCGTATAGCCGAAAACAAAATCAAGAGCGCTTTCTTTGGTAATGTTTTTACCCTGTTTGCCTATTACAACCGCCAGTTCAACTTCATAATCAGCTTTTTGTGTTAGTCTTTTAGGAATTTTTATTTCACTCGGTTGGACCTGTAATTGAATTAGAAAATTTCGTGAACACAATCGGTGTTTTTGGTATCTCCATTTTAGATTCACTTGCATGGTCTACATAATTTAATCCTATTGCAATAATTTTAGAAGGATCTTTTATGGGGGCATCAAAATCTGAATAATCAATATTCTGAAAATTATCCGCATTCTTAATCAGTGAAGAAATTTTTTCAAGTTCAGCTTTTCCCGCTTTAATTAAATCTTTCATGTTGCCGGTAAAACCTAATTCCGAAAGATTTATAACCCCTTTATCGGTTACAGCCGCAACTGCATTATCTTTAAGTCTGCCTAATTTCATTAATTCTCCGTGTTTTCTTTTATAAATTTAAGATCAAATTTCGTCTGAATCTCTATGCCTGATTCATCTTTTATTATTAAATCTTCATTCAAGGATTCAATAGAAACTACATGTTTAAATTCTCTTGGAATTTTAACCAGCCCAAAAGCATATTTTATTTTATGAGTATATCCCTCTTGAAGCTTTATACAAGTTTCAAATCCTTTTTCATTTAAATGATTTTTATTAATGGATGCTGTATGCCCCAGGTGAAAGAAAGATGTAACTTCTTCAATTCCGATAACTCTTCTGTGCCTGCTCGAAAAAGGTGGATATTTTCTCCCCCCGTCGCTTAACCAAAATATGGTATATTTTAATGCCCTGGGATCTTTAATTGCAAACCAGAGCCATCCGTTTCGTGGTGCCGACGCTGCTGACCAGGCAAAATTAAGAGACTCATCCGATTTAAGCATAAGAAGGTCTTCATTATCACCATAAATAGGATATCTGCTCAAATCAATGTCTCTATCATTAATTGTTTTTACTTCTTTAAGGCTTTTGAAATGCTGGGGGTATTTTAAGAGTGAGAATCCCCTCTCCGGATCAGCCTCAACCGGAACATCAGGTGTTTCACCAAATAAAAAATTTGAAAAACTTAAATATACCTTTTCAGGTACTTTAAGCATTAAATGATGCCCGATCGGTATTTTCCCGTTACCGCCGGTTAGTCGATGTTCCTGGTAAACAACCGGATGCTCTTTTTTAAGTTTAATTCTTTTTACAATATCCGCACCGCTGACTTTCTTCCCTAATTTCAATTCGATGGATTGCTCATCTTTTGAAACTAAATTCCATTTATCATTTGATGTCGCTCCATGGTCCCGGTCTTCATCTTTTAAGATATCGCTTGCACCGAATGGTGCACAGAAAAAATCACCTCTTAATAATTTCAGCATAGGAGGTATAGAATCATCTAATTTTTCATTATACCATGGTGCAGTATTTAAAGGTTCAATAGTTTTGCTGTCTAAAAAAAATTGGACGGGAGATAAATGTCCGCATTCTTCAGTAACTCCAACCTTTACTTTTTCATTTTGAACCGAATATATTTTCATTCTAAAAAGATCTTTTCATTTTCTTTAAACAGTCTGCCTTCTTCAATCAATTCATCAACTTGAACTTGAAGCATTGCAAATCCTCTGAATTCAAGCTGCTTATTTAACTTCCCGCAAACATTTTTCCATAGGGTAGGGAAATCAACTCCTTTTGCCTCCGATAATGTAGCATCTTCAACTTGATTTAAAAAGCTCCTGGTATCTTTAATAGCTTTTAAGCTATTCTTCTGATCGAGTGGAGGATGGTGAGCAGCAAGAATTCTTTTAATCGAATTGTTATCAATTAATCTTTCTAACCTATCAAGGCTGCCCCTAAAACCGCGCGCAGTCTGAAATCCATGAAAAAAAGGCGCGGCTAGTGCCAGCAGTACATCTCCCATAAAAAGTGAACCGCTGTTTAAATCAAGAAATGCCGCTTCTTCTAATTTATGCCCGGGAAGAGCAATAGTTTTTAATTCAATCTCATCCGAAGGACGAAATATCGTTCCTTCATTTATAACCGTATCTATATGAACTTCCCCATCCATTAATCCCATTATTTCCGTACGCTGCTGCTGAGAATCTGGCAAATATTCCGAAGGAATGCAGAATTCCTTGTAATGAACTTCGAGATCTTCTATCCAGCTTAAAGCACCTGCTGCAAAAAATTGAGCATTGGTCAAATCTTTAACTGCACAGTTGCATCCGATATGATCTGCATGTGCATGTGTTATCAGAACATTTCGAATATTACCGGTTTCTTTACAAAGTTCTAATATTTGATCCCGCATCTGGTTAATGCCTGTGTCAATCAATATGCTATAATATTTCCCCTTTATGGAATAAACATATAGCGGAACTCCGGGCATTAAATCTATTTTTGTGAAATGAATAAATGAATCTAGTTTCATATTATTTTCCCTAAAAATTTAGAATTTAATAAAAAATCAAAATTCTCTTTTGATTTTCCTATCGGCATAATTTCTTTCGGGCATTATACAAACCCAATCCGGACGGCCGGGATCTCTATCATATGGATAACCCCCCAATTCTTTATAAAGTTCGGAATATTGTTTAAGCTTATCATAATCTAGCTCAACTCCAAGTCCGGGACCTTCCGGGAGCTTTATTGCTCCATTTTCATATTTAAGCTTACCGCCTTTAATTATATCATCACTCAAATGATGATAGTGTGCATCCGCCGCAAATCTTAAATTGGGGAGTGAAGCGCCAAGATGCAGCATTGTAGCGAGCTGAATCCCAAGTTCTCCGGAAGAATGTACGCTTGCTCCCCATTGAAAAGTTTCAAGAACCTGGCCTGCCTTATAAGCTTGCCTTAAACCACCCCAAAATGTAGTATCCAATAAGATTACATCAACCGCTTCGGTTCTTATACAGGATGCAAGCTGCTCAAAGTTTATTACTACGGTATTTGTTGCGGTTGGAATGCGCACGAAGTTCCTAACTCGTCTCATCCCTTCCAAACCAAATGTCGGATCTTCAAAATAATCGTTATTAATATTCTCAATAGCTTTACCAACTCTAATAGCTTCTTCAACACTCCATGCACTATTCGGATCTAATCTGAAAGAAGATCCCGGAAAACCATCTGCAAGAGCTTTGTAAACTTCAATGTCATGATCAGGAGGGAATACACCCCCCTTTAATTTGTGGGATTTGAATCCATATTTGCTCGTTAAATCTTTTGCATGGTTTACTATTTCTTCAGCAGAAGCTTCTCCTCCCAACCCTGTTTTCTTGTCATTATATCTATAAAATATGTAACTGGCAAAAGGAATCTCCTCTCTTACTGAACCACCCAATAGATCACATGCCCTTATGCCTAATTTTTTCCCTGCTAAATCCATACATGCAAATTCCAGTGCTGCATGTAATTGCATCCTGTTATTATATAACGAACCAACCGGATTCATAATTTTCCATCGTAACATTTCAAGCTGAAGGGGATCATGACCGATTAAATAAGGCTTCAATCCTTTTATCGCATCTTCGGCAGAAGCACCTCCTCCTCCCATTTCTCCATAACCTACTAAACCTTCATTTGTAAATATTTCTATTATTGTTCTGACAAATCTTCCCCAATGAGCTCCGTTTGAATGCCTTAAAGGTGCTTCCAGAGGAACTGTTACTGTTGTTGCTTTTAAATCAGTTATTTTCATATTTAACCTTCCGAAATTTTTGGTTCACCGCCTAAGGGAAGTAACAAACCGCCGTCAACAGAATATACAGATCCGGTTACAAAAGATGCTCTCGATGATGCTAAAAATGCTACAACTTCTGCAACTTCTTTTGGAGAAGCTATTCTGCCCAGCGGATGCATTTGGTTGCAAGCTTCATATACTGATTCGGGATCGGGATCAAGTGAAGCAGCCCATTTTAATAAAGGAGTATCTACCGTGCCTGGAGCAACACAATTCACCCGTATTCCATCCCTTGCAAAATCCAGCGCCATGCTTTTTGTTAATCCAACCAAACCGTTCTTTGATGTTGTATATGCAGCAACATTCCGCTGGGTTGCAAAAGCTTGAACAGATGTCATATTGACAATAGTCCCTTTTGTTTTTCTTAAATGAGGTATCGAGTAATGAGAAACCAGATATACACTTTTTAGATTTACATTTATTACTTCATCCCATTCATTTTCCGGTGTCGTTTCGACAGTACCATATCTTTGAATCCCTGCATTATTGGAAACAATATCCAGTTTACCAAACTTATTTATGGTTTCATCAATTGCTTCTTTAACTTCACCTGACTTTGAAACATCTGTCTCAATGAATATTGCTTCATTACCGCCTTCATTGATTTCTTTTACTGCTTTTTCACCTTCTGTTTTAGCTTTATCTGCAATAACAATTTTCGCTCCTCTTTCAGCCAATAGAAAGGCTACGGCTTCCCCGATTCCCATTGCTCCCCCCGTAACAAAAGCTATTTTACCGGTAAGCTCTTTATTCATCAAGTTGTTCCTTCAATTAGAAATGTATTTAAGCCGAAGTATAACTTAATTCCGAAGAGTATAAATATCAAATACCATTAGACTGAATCTGTCCTAAATAATTTTTATTTCTACCTTAAAGTGACTCATATCTAATCGCATAAAAATCATTTTATGACTATTTAATAGTTTCTATAATCCCTTTAGGGATTAAATATCTATAGAAAATATACAAAACAGTAGTCAAAGTCCCGCTAGGGACGACATATGGATCTTAATAATAAATTATAAATTCTTATAAGACCTTCTTTTCTCAAGTTTTCTCAAGGGATGGGCTGCCATTGCCACTATGTGGGATGGGTTTTATGTTAAAACCCTATACCTCTATACCCTATCTTACATTTTTTTAAATATTTCTCTTGACATTAAATAAATGGATTTCTAAGTTACATCCTACAAGTATGTATGGACATATGAACATACTAATTTAAACCATAAAATTAATAAGTGCAATAAGTTTCCTCAATATATAAATTACCGTGGTTTTAAAAATAAATCATAAAAGCACCGAACCCTTCCATATGCAGGTTGAAAAGCTCTTAAGGGATTTAATACAGCACCCCGATTATAACGGTAATGGGAAATTCTTTCCTAAAGAAGTTGAACTCGCAAAAAGATTAGGTATTTCACGTAATACTGTTAGACACGCAATCAATAAGCTTGTTTACGAAGGACTCCTTGTTAGAAAAAAAGGTGTCGGGACAAAAGTAGCTGACAATCCCGTTACCACTAAACTTGACAGCTGGCACAGCTTCACCCATGAAATGAATGACAAAGGAATCCCGTTTATAAATTATGATATTAGAGTTGAATGGGTTGAAGCAGATAAATTTGTAGCTGATTTTTTTTCAATCAGAAAAAAGAAAAAAATCTTAAAGATGGAGCGTTTAAGAGGTCTGGAAAAAGGCCCGGTTGTCTATTTTATTTCTTATTTCCACCCCCGCGTTGGATTGACAGGGAATGAAGATTTTTCAAAACCCCTTTATGAAATGCTGGAAGAAGAGTATTCAACTGTCGTCTCGGTCTCCAAAGAAGAAATTAGCGCCAGGCTCGCTGATGAAGCCCTCGCAAAGAAGCTTGGCATAAAAAAAAATGCACCTGTTTTAAAAAGGAAACGTTTTGTATTAGATCCGGGAGGAAGACCTGTTGAATATAATGTAGGTTATTATAATGCCGAAGCTTTTACTTATGCAATTGAAATTCAGAGAGGGAAAGATTAATTATTAAATCGGTTACCATGACAAATTTGTCATTCTGAACGAAACGAAGTGGAGTGAAGAATCCCTCTCTTCATTTCTTGAACAATCTAAGAATTAATGAGATGTTCGCTAATTGTTTCATATATAAGAATATATCATTTATACAGACAATAATCGATTAAAGATTTACAATATAACTAATGTGGAAAAAAATTAAAGTTGCAGGAGGAATGTCTATTGTTGCTTTATTACTGTTAGCTCTATTTATTCCTTCTTCAAAAAAAATTAACGACGGTAAAATTCATATCCGCTACTGGTATGTGACCGGTGCAAAGGAACAAATTCCTTACCATGTTAAAGAGTTTAATTCCATCCAGGACAGCATAGTAGTCGAGCCAACTGCACTTCCCTGGAATGAACATGAGAAAAAAATTCTAACTGCTGTCCTAAGTGATGATCCGCCTGATATTGTTAACCTTATTACTCCGATCGCAAAATGGGCTTCTAGAATGGCTTTAGTTTCCCTTGATGATTTAATTGAACACGATAATTTCGACACTTCTGTCTTTTTTTCTGCTTTATGGCATGAAATGAAGTGGCAGAATAGAACTTTTGCCGTTCCTCTTTATTCCAATTCTTATGCTTTTTTTTATAATAAAAGATTATTTCGAGAAGCTGGACTCGATCCTGATAAACCTCCCGTAACGTGGGATGAAGTAAAAAAGTGTTCCAGACTGTTAACTAAAAAGGATAAAAATGGCAGTTATACACAAATGGGATTTATACCGCATTATGGAAATCTTCAAACATCAATTTTAATGGCATGGGAACTTGGAGCAGAATTTTTAATTGATAACGGTACAAAAGTAAATCTTGATAATCCGGAATTAATCAAAGCTTTTAACTGGGAGTTAGATTATTTCAATCAATATCCCCTCGACAAAGTAACAACTTTTATGTCCGGCTTTGGATATGCAGAGCAGCACGGTTTTATTTCTGAAAAAATTGCTATGATGATTCTTGATAATACTTTTATTGATCAAATAAATCTATATAACCCTAACCTGGACTATGGAGTGGCAGTTATTCCATCTTTTAAAGGATTCAAGACCGCATCCTTGTCAGGAAGTTGGTGGGTTGCAATACCAAAAGGTTCAAAAAAAATTAAAGCTGCCTGGAATTTTATAAAATTTGCAGTAAAAAAAGAGACTCAACTTAAAGAAGCAAACTCGCAAAAGGAAATTCTATTCCCTGCAAATAAGCTTGCTGCTGTCGACCCGTCGTTTATAAAAGGGAATCATTCTATCAAAATCTTAGTTGATATGATGGATTATGCGCACTCTCCCACAATTGTTCCTCTAGCGCACGATATTTTTTGGCGTGAGTTTTTAGGAGCCAGAGAAAGAACGGTTCATAAAATTCAATCACCGCAGCAAGCCTTAAAACAGGCCCAAAACGTGATTCAAAATCAGCTTAATGAGGCAGTTGAATATGATAAATATGTAAGGAAAAACATGAAATTTGAAGGTGCAATGAATTGAAATTATTTCAAGAAAAAATATGGAATAATCCCTTAAGAAGAAGACAGGCAATTATCGGATTCCTTTTTGTTAGTCCGTGGATAATTGGATTCCTGGTCTTTGGATTATATCCGGTTGGAGTTTCAATTTATTACAGCCTATGTCAATATGATGTTCTTCGAATTCCTCAGTTTATCGGCTTAAGAAACTTTAAACAGCTTCTGTTCCATGATAATTATTTCTGGCTGTCAATTTGGAATACGGCAGTCTATACTGTTTTACGCGTTCCTCTTTCCATTATAGGTTCACTGCTTTTAGCAATTCTGGTCAATAATGCAATTAAAGGTGTTAAAATATTTCGTACAATTTATTTCATCCCATCCATAGTTACCGGAGTAGTCCTTTCAGTGCTATGGTTATGGATGCTTAATCCTGAATATGGATTAATAAATTCTTTTCTTGCTTACTTTGGAATTCAAGGACCATTATGGCTTTTAGATCCAAATTGGTCTAAACCTTCCATGGTTCTAATGAGTCTCTGGAGCATTGGAGGCGGAAGAATGCTTGTCTTTCTTGCCGCATTACAGGGCATTCCGAATCATTTATACGAGGCGGTTGAAATTGACGGAGGAGGCTGGTGGGATAAATTCAAAAATATTACCATTCCAATGCTTTCTCCTATAATCTTTTTGTGGACTATTCTTGAGGTCATTTTTTCACTTCAGGTTTTTGTTGAAGCCTACATTATGACAAAGGGAGGACCCTTAAATTCTACATTATTCTATAATCTCTATCTCTATAATAGAGCATTTGAAGATTTTGATATGGGATATGCTTCCGCACTTGCCTGGCTTTTATTATTAATAACCTTAATCATTACCTTGATTCAATTTAAATTGAGTAAGAAATGGGTCTATTATGAAGGGGGATTGACCAGATGAAAAGATATTCCTCTTCATTAAAGAGCCTCGGAATCTTTATTCTATTAGTAGTTTTTGCTCTCTTTTTTATCCTTCCTTTTCTCTGGATTGTCTCAACATCATTAAAGGGTGATACGCAAATTTTTACTATCCCGCCTCAATGGATACCTGATGTATTCCACTGGGAAAATTATATAAAAGTTTTTGAACGAATGCCTTTCTTAATTTATTTGAAGAACTCAGTCTTTATTTCTGTAGTTACTATAATAGGCACTGTATTATCAAGCTCGCTGGTTGCATATTCATTCGCATGCTTAAATTGGCCTGGAAGAAATGCACTTTTCATCTTTATTCTCGCTACAATGATGCTCCCATTCCAGGTTACAATGATTCCCCTATTTGTTTTATTTAAAGAATTCGGATGGCTAAATACTTTTAAACCATTAACTATTCCGGCATTTTTTGGAGGCGGAGCTTTTAATATCTTTTTATTAAGACAGTTCTTTCTTACGATCCCAAAAGATTTAATTGATTCAGCGCGTATTGACGGATGTTCAGAATTAAGGATTTATTGGAAAATTGTTCTTCCCCTTGCTAAACCGGCTTTAGCTACCGTTGCTATTTTAACTTTCATGTTTACATGGAATGATTTTATCGGACCTCTAATTTATTTATCGGATAAAATGAAAGGGACTCTTGCATTAGGATTGGGAATGTTTGTAGGACAGCATGTTACCGAATGGTCTTTATTAATGGCTGCCTCTGTAATGATGATGATACCCATGATCGCTATTTTCTTTTTCTTCCAAAAATATTTTATTCAGGCTTTTACAATGAGCGGTCTGAAGGAATAAAAAATAAAAAGACTATTACCAATGGAAATGTAAAAAAATCTTAAGATGGTTATGAAAATCTTTTTTTACAACTTCTTTTTTCTTTTAATAATTTTATCGGCAAATCTTTTTGCCGGTGTAACCGGAAAAATACAAGGGAATGTTATTGATAAAAAAACGGGCGAACCTTTGCCAGGTGTTAATGTTATTATAGTAAGTACAACTTTAGGCTCTGCCACAAACTTAGATGGAGATTATTTTATTCTTCAAGTCCCTCCCGGAGTATATACAGTTAAAGCATCAATGATAGGCTACCAGGAAGTTCTCGTTGAAAATGTTACGGTAAGTGTCGATCTTACCACCAAACTCAACTTTGAAATGGAAGAAAAAACCGTTGAGCTGAAAAATGAAGTTGTAATTGTTGCACAACGGCCTGTAATACAAAAGGATATTACTTCAAGTACACAGTTTGTTGGTCCGGAAGAATTGGAAAGACTCCCTATAACGAATACAAAAGAAGGTCTATTTGTACAGCCGGGAGTCTATTTTGATCCGATACCGGTTGCCGGCGGATTAGGCTCTGCTGGAAGGGGTGAAACACGTTATTCTATAAGAGGTGGCAGCCAGAGCGAAATAAAGTGGTATATCGATGGCGTTAGAACAGCAGTTTTGGTTAATGGAAGGGCTGATTGGGGGATTTCATTAGCTAATGTAAATTTAAATTCTATTCAAGAAATTCAGGTTATGACCGGCGGCTTTAATGCCGAATATGGTGAAGCTGAATCAGGGATTATCAGCGTTATAACTAAAGACGGTAAAGATGAATTCCACGGTTCTGTTGAATACATATACGGTGTTCCGGGTCAGCATCATTTTGGAAATTATCTTTATGATCCTAATACTGAAAAAGAGTTTCTGGATAATACCTTACCTGATGGTTCTTTAGATCCAAACTGGTGGACTCCATATAGGCAGAACCAGGTTTATGATTATACCAAAATTCCGGATAACACCGTGTATGCAAGCTTAAGTGGACCATTGTTCAAATTGAATGATTCCAAATGGAATTTCTTTCTTTCCGGTCAATATAAAAGTGAAGCATATACTTTCCCTCACCCAAGAGATACAAAAGATTTTGAAAACGCCTCTTTCAATATTTCAAACAGAATGAAAAATGTTAAATTAAAAATAAGCGGGTTTTATAATCATGAAGCATATTCAACTTTGCAGGAAAACGGTGACTTTACTAATCAGGCAAAATTTTATAGGGGATGGGGCTCACTTCTCGATACCTACAACTACAGCGGCAATATTCAATTCTCACATGTTCTGAATCAGCAGCTTTTTTATGAACTTAAACTAAGCAGCTATTGGGTTAACTTCAAAGAACATCCAGGTGAATTTACTCAGCTTGGATTAAGCTCGGCACAGGATCTTTTTGGATTTCAGAAATATGAAAATTATGAAAGCGAACCTTTCGATAAATATACTTTTATAAATAAAAATAATACTATAACCGGTGATGTTTCATTGACCGGGAATATGAATTGGCAGTTTGATAAAAGCAATTTATTGAAAGCCGGGTTCGAATTCCATTACAATACTTTAGATGAAAAAGAAAGTAATCGTTTCCCGTCATTCACACTTGATGAAAGGTACTGGCTTAACAGGGGACTAAATGAAACTTTTCATCCTATTCAAACCGGTCTATTTATACAGGATAAAATGGAATTTGAAACAATGATTTTAAACATCGGTGTAAGGTTTGATTATTTTAATCCTAACAGAAACTGGTTCGATCAAACCAACCTTGTTAACCTTGCTGCAGATCCTGCATATGATGCTGCAAAAGACCCTGACCTGGATCAAGTTGATTCTGATGGGCATGTTAAATATTCCTTCCAGAATGTACTTGATAAACCAAGATCCCCTGCTCGCTCTTACAATATGATAAGTCCCAGATTTGGTGTATCCTTTCCTATAACGGAAAATTCACTTCTCCATTTCAATTATGGTCACTATTACCAGATGCCTCCTCTTGATGAGATGTTTGAATTCGGATATTTCCGGCCGGTAAACCTTGTTGAAAAAATAATGGCTGAAGATCAATTGGCAGCACAGGAAGGAAGATCACCTAACCATATTCCTTCAAATGACGGTGACCCTGAAAGAGTAGTTGCATATACTTATGAACCTCTTAAACCTCAAAAAACTATTATGTTTGAGGCTGGAATTAAACACAATTTTGAAGATTTTGCAGTCCTGGATGTTACTGCTTTTTATAAAGATGTTTTCGATCAAACACAGGAGAGAGTAGGATTATTTGACCGTTCGGTTAAAGGATATGATCCGTTTATAAATCAGGTTTCTCCAAATCAATCTTTTGCATCCTATTTTCCGGGAGATTATGGCGATTCCCGTGGATTTGAAATCTCTTTCCGGACTCTATTCAGCAGGACGATAAATCTCGATTTGAATTATAGTTTTTCAAAAGCAACTCAGGGAAGAGCCAGTCCTAAAACTATTACAATTGATGAGCAAGGGAATATAACGTATCAGTGGGATACGGAAGTAAATAAAAGAATTCCTACTGAGAAAAGTTTCAGCCGCCCGCATATATTAAGAGCAAATTTGTATTTGAACTATCCTGATAATTTGTTTAACTCTCCCCTGGATGATATTCTTGGAGGAACCAGTTTAAGCATTCTTTATAGATTTATAAGCGGGCAGGCATTCACTTATCTTGGCCCCAATGATCCTCCCGATACATACGATAATCAAAGATACCCTGCTACCCAAAATGTAGATTTGAAATTGGATAAGGAAATTAACGTAGCTGATAAACATTCATTCCTGTTTTATATCCAGATAACAAATTTATTCAATACTAAAAACTTAAGATCATATGGAGATGTTGTTTTTGATGCAAATGCAACTAAGAATTACGTGGAGAATGGAAAGATTTCTACAGTTGATGCCGGAGGTTATGACATAAGCTGGCAAACTTACTTTGATAAAAGAAGAATTTATTTAGGAGCAAAATATTCATTCTAATATGAGGTTAATAAAAACACAGAATACTTTGGAATTTTTTATGCGGTTTATCTTGAAAATATTTTTTATTGTTCTTTTTACGGGACTTTATATCAAAGCCTTTCCCCAGGCCCGCAATGCAGAGTTTAAAATTCATGATAGAGGAAACTTGTGGGAAACTGTAAAGGATGATGGGACCCTTGGACCTGCTGACCCAACAAATAGATTTAATACCTATCCGAGTATGGACTGGCCTGGTGGCCCTCATACTTTAAATAAAGATGATCAACGCTCCTATGATTTTGGGGCAGGAATGTGGATAGGCGGAAAAAGAAATGATGGAACTACTTTTTTTACCGAAAATGGCCCATTTACATTTGTAGATATTGGAACTTTCCAGCCAATGCAGGAAATGGATAACTTTTTAGGCTCTGATAATTATAATCCAAATGAAGCTGAACAAAAAATTATTGCAAAATGGAAGACAACAGAAAATATCTCTGTTGAAAGGACAAGCAGAGCATGGAGCTTTCCGGGATTGAACAATTTTATAATACTTGAATACAATGTTGCAAATGAAAATTCTGCTCAGGTTTCAGATGTTTATATAGGCTTCCCTTATTTATTTCGTCCAAGCTATCAGGATTTTGTTGTTCACAATGGATGGGGGGATGATTTTAACCGGACAGATGATCTGGTAGGATATGACTCAAGCAGATCCTTGCTATATTCTTATGATGATACCCCGAATTTCAGCCTTCCAAATGATATAGGAAACTATTGGGAATCTGCGAATGAATTAAGGACACCCGGGTATGCAGGATATGCTTTTCTATATTCTGATGCAGCTTCTGATAAACGTCCGCAGCCATCAAACGTTCTCTATGCTCAGCTTTTAAATAATGAAAAATTCTTAAACCTAAACAGCAGCAATCCGGGAAATATGTATAAAATTCTATCCGGAGAAGATAAATCATTGCAGGCAAACCCTGGCGAAAAATTAACCCCTTTCATGTTAATGTCAGCAGGACCATACAATATACCTTCCGGCAGCTCGGTTAAAATTGTAATTGTTGAAGCTGTAAATGGTATTCCGATTGATGAGGCCGTTAAAGGATTATCAGCACAATCGGAACTTCCGGCTGGTCTCGATTCTTTGAAAAACTCCATTGATAGGGCACGCAGACTTTATAATGATGGCTATAAGCTTTCTTCAATCCCTCCCCCGTCACCGGATATAGAAATTTTTGGGCAGCCCAGTAACCAGTCTATTGCAGTATCATGGAAGCCTCTTGAAAACACCTGGGTTAATCCAATCAGCGGAAAATCTGATTTGATGAAATACAGACTTTACAGAAGCGATAGATCTTTTATTGGCCCCTATAAGTTGTTAAGAGAAATATTTCCTTCCAAATCTCTGGATGTACAGAGATATTACAGCGCGGATTTGGATGAATGGGTTTACCAGGATCAAAGTATTAGTTTAGCTGCCGGATATTATTATGCTGTAACATCGGTGGATAGTTCTGGAAAAGAAAGCTGGATGACAAATCGAAATGAAAAGGCAATTCAAGCTACCCGCAGTGCTGCTGAAAATGCTTTAAATGTAAAGGTTTTTCCAAATCCATTTAAAGAAGTCTCCGGGTTTCCTACAGCCGGAACTGAAAATTATATTGTCTGGTCTAACCTTCCTGCTTTATGTACAATAAGAATCTATACTTCAAGCGGAGAATTGGTTAAAACTCTACAGCATGAAAATCCGAATACCGGTGAAGAAGTTTGGGATCAGCTTTCGAATGCAAGACAGAGAACTTCTCCGGGTATCTATTTCTGGACGGTTGAGTCTAATGTTGGTAATGCCAAAGGCTCACTAATAATTATTAAGTAGGCTGTTTTATGAAGAGAAAGATTTTCTTTTTATTTCAAATAATATTATTGCTTTATATTACAGATCCATGCTACGCACAGCTTGATTACGGCTTTGATTTTTCAAAAGCAGGGTCTGCCGGCTTGCAGTTTTTGAAAATCGGGGTTGGTGCCCGTGAAACTGCTATGGGTGAAGCCGTTACTGCAGTTGTAAATGATGCAAATTCTGTCTTCTGGAATCCTGCCGGTCTTGCTTATCTTGAAAAAAGTGAAATTATTGTAACCCACAATAATTGGCTGGTCGATAGTAAACATAATGCTGCAGTTATTGCATATCCTCTTGGTTCGTTCGTGATTGCTTTAAGTGCCGTAACTCTGGATATAAATGAGTTTGAAGAAACAACCGCTCTGCAGCCCGATGGAACCGGCAGAATGGTACAGGCAGGTGATTTATTAATTGGATTAGCTGCTGCAAGAAGATTTACCGACAAACTTTCTATAGGGCTTCAAGTAAAATATGTTAGAGAAAAATTGGATAACTATTCTTTCGGTAATGTTTTGTTCGATGTAGGAACAATCTATTATACTGGCTTCAGACAATTAAGATTGGGATTTGCACTTCAGCATTTTGGCCCTGATATGAACCTTGTAAACCAGGATTTTCGCACACCTCTTCTTTTTCGGGTAAGTGCTGCCGATGAATTATTTACTTCAAATGATTTAAATTTAACTGCGGCTATAGATCTTGTACACCCCACAGATAATAAAGAATGGGTTAACCTCGGATTAGAACTAAACTTGATTAAATTTGTAGCTCTGCGGGGAGGCTACCGTTTTAATAATGATATTGGAAAAACATCTTTCGGAATTGGAATTAAACCACCTCAAATTGCCGGGTTAAATCTAAATATAGATTATTCCTATACTCCCTCGGAGACTGTATTTAGTGATATTCAACGATTTGCGGTTGGTTTATCTTTTTAAGCTAGGAATTATTAGTTAGCTCATGATTAACAAGGAAGTACATTGAAAATAAAAATAAATATTGTATTCTTTTTTATTCTTGCGGTAAATTCTTTTCATTACGCGCAGGAGAATGAGATTGCTTTAACCAAAAAAGGTTTTATTCCTGTGTGGATTGCTGCAGGTCCTTTTGATCAGCCTTTGACTGGATTCGGTGTTCCCGCTGATAAAGATGTTATTGGTGAAAAGAGTATTGAACCTTTCTGGGGAAAGGAAGAGCAGGATACAATTGTTAAAAAAGAAAAGGTAACGTGGATTCCGCAGTCAATTTCCAACAATGGATTTTTAGATTTAAATAAAACCCTCCGCTGGACTCTCCCTGCAGATGTACCTGTTAAAATCTGGTACGCGATTACTGGTTATGCAGCAGCTTATGTTGAAAGCCCTGTCAATCAAAAGGCAATGATTAAATTCGGGAGTAATTCTTTCGGCAAAATTCTGATTAACGGGGAAGAAGTCTATTCTATATCAAATGTTCGAAATGCTAGGATCGATCAGGATTCAATTAAAATTACTCTGAAAAAAGGAAAGAATTTAATCCTCGTTAAAGCAGGCAATTCAAATGCAAATCATGACCTAGCCTTTTTTGAAATGATCAAATGGGAGTGGGGATTTTATCTTAGGCTTCTTAATGAAAACGGGAAACCTCTGGATAATGTGAAAGTGTATCTGCCGGAAAAAATTAAAAAGCCCGAAATTGAATTTGTTTCAACATTCTTCTTCAAAAAAATAAACGGAATATTAAACCAGAGATTTGATGTAAATATTACATCTCCTTACCCTGAAAATCTTAAAGGAAAACTTGAATTTCATATAAATAACCAGGACCATTCAATCGATATTGATTCCATACCCTTTGGAGTGAGCAGACATGAAATTTTTATTCCTGAAATAAAAAATAAATTAACAGCAAAAGCTGTTCTGGTAATAAACAATGAGAAGATTGAAAAAGAAGTAGAATTATTACCAGAGCCGCACTATGAGCTTCATATGATGATGCTTGCTCATACTGATATCGGGTACACAAACCCGCAGCCGGTTGTTAAAGAAATTCATGCTAACACTCTTGATGAAGTTGTCAGGATGTGTAATGAGAATCCTGATTTTAAATGGACTATCGAATCGCTTTGGCCGCTGGAGCAATATGAAGAATCAAGAACTCCTGAACAATTTCAAAAAGTTATTGAGTTAATAAAAAAAGGAAGAATCGCTGCTTCACCTTTATATTCAAATCCTTTTACCGGATGGGTAGGTGAAGAAGAAATGATTCGTTCTCTCTTTAAGGCTGAAGAATATAAAGCAAAATATGGACTCCAATTTAATTCAGCGGTTTATAATGATGTTCCTGGGCAAGCATGGATAGTTCCCCAGATCTTAAATAATGCGGGAGTCGATTTTCTTGCAGAAGGAATAAATGAATTTTTTAACAACTATTCACTTCAAAAATCACTTCCAAAAGCCTTCATCTGGGAAGGACCCGATAGTAGCAAAGTAGTGACTTATTTGAATGAAGCATACAATGAAGGCAAATCATATGGCCTGGAAGGGGATAGAGGCAATTTGGCGATTCAACAAAGGATCTGGGAAAGAATAAATAACTTAATCGCAAGAGGTTATAAATATGACATTATCCTCTTAAATTCTGCCTTTGGCGATAATAGTATAGTTCCTGAAGACCAATTTAAAAATATGGGTAAATGGAATACGGAATTTGAATATCCAAAATTTATTTCAAGTAATGTTTCGATGTTCGGCAAAGAATTTGTAGAAAGATATAAAGATTCTCTTCCGGTTATCAAAGGCGATTGGACCTCCAACTGGGATGTTTTTTATCAGGGAGAAGCTGAAAGGATGAAGGAACACCGTTGGGTTCAGCATAATCTATTATCTGCAGAAAAACTTGCTGCACTTACCTGGCTGCAAGATAATAAAAAACTTCCCCTTTCAAATTATATAAATCAAGCCTATCGATTGATGCTCAATTTCAGCGGACATGGAAGCGGTCTTGAATATGGATATGGCTCCCCTGCCGATAATTTAATAACTCAGGAATACCGGAAAAATTATGTACATGATGCTTACCTGAAAACCGAAGAAGTATTGGAAAGAGCAATGTATAGAATTGGAAAACCTGAAGAAAGCTTTGAAGGAGAAGGGGTAATTGTTTTTAATACTTTATCATGGAAACGTAATGCCCTCGTTGAAGTTCAATTTACCGAAGAAAATCCGCAGCAATATGAAGTCATTGATCTTGTTACAAAACAAAAAGTAGAAAGTTATAGAGATGGCTATAAATTATTTTTTATTGCAAAAGATCTCCCTTCCTTCGGATACAAGAAATATAGACTTCAGCCGGTTAATTCCAAAGATGAATCCTTAAATTCCGGTTTATTAATTTCCGATAGTTCGATTGCAAATCAATTTTATAAAATCGAGTTTAGCAAATCTTCAAATAAAATAATAAGCATTATAGACAAAAAATCCGGAAAAGAATTAATTGATGAAAGCAATCCGCTTGGTTTTGATCAGCCTTTAATTGAGAAGTTTCAGGATAATCAAGAATTCTCCATGTTGAACTTTTCAAATCAAAAAATTGAAATAAAGAATGAAAGCCCCGTAAGAATTATCCTCCGGATAAAAAGAGATGATGAACTATTTGAGCTTACAAATTATATTCTATGGGATGATATAGATCGAGTTGATATAGAACAAACCGTTGATACTAAAAAACTTAAACCCACAGAAAAACTTGAAGAATATGGGCTTGCATTTCCGTTTGAAATTAAGAATCAGAACTTAAAATTTGAAATAGTTGGAGGCTTTCTTGATCCGGATAAGGATAAAATGCCCGGAACAAGTAAAGATGGATTTTCAATTAGAAGGACAGCGGCTTTATATAATGATATAAATACATTGAGCTGGAGCTCATTGGATGCACGCGTTGTTAGGCTGCGTGAATTTGAAGGACATAAATTCTTAATATCTGATGTCGTTAACAACTTTCCCAAAAACTGGAATAGGTATGAAGAAAATGAAGGAAAGATAACTTTCAGATATTCCTTTACAAACCAGGCCGGAAACTTTAATCCTGCTTTTACCTCAAAATTCGGATGGGAATTAAATACACCTCCTGTAAATAGAAGAAGCTGGTATAGAACCGACCCGGTATCACAAAACTTCTTAAATATTGATAATCAGAATTTAATTCTGCTTACTATGATCCCATCTGTAAAGGAAAATTCTTTCATGCTCAGAATTGCAAATGTAAATCCCTATAAAGAAGAAGAAGGAATTATTTCTTCAGAATTTTTTAAGAATGGAAACGCCTCATTTATTACATATCTGGGAGATGAACTTAAAAAAGCAGATGTAAAGAATGATTCGATAAAAATTCAATTAAAACCAAATGAAATTGCAACATTAAAAATTTCAATTAGAGAAAAAGAAACAGTTAAAAAGTAAATGAACAGAAGGATTACTAAATTTTTATTACTTATGTGTACAATAATTTTAGCTCAAACATTACAAGGTTGCTTATTTGAACATGTAAATCAGCCAGGGTCTGCCATGCCCGGAGATGTTATAGATATAGAAATTTCAATCCAGAGTAATATTGTTCCCGAACCAAATCCTAATAAAGGATTGCTCGGAATAATTGCCCCCGATGATTGGATGTTTGTTTCTGCTGAATATGCTTCTAATTTGGGAAATGGAATCCTTTCCGAATCAGACGATTGGAAAGATTCGGTAGATACATACTTTCCGCCTGCTCAATACGGCAGCAATATGAAATGGTTCGTCCTGATCTCGGATAAAGGCTATCCCTATAATAATCCCGAATCTTTTGTTGTACATCTGAAAATGAAAGTCGGACAATCCGAAGGCTGTTTTAATTTAGGTTATCTCACTACAAAAGCAACTACAGGACTTCTTTCATCCGGTAACCCTCAATGGGCTCCCCTTTCATTTCCGCATCCAATAGGTGTTCCGGATTCAAATTTATGCAAATCAATATTTGAAACCCGTCAGGCTCCTGAATGGGATAGTCTGCTCGATAGATCAACCGGATGGACTGGTGCCGATGGAATTTATTCAATTCCACTGAATGGAAGCGAACTGCCTTCTAATAGTCTTGATAATAAACATTTAATCCTTTTCAGCGATACATTCATCGGTAATGTTGACAGCAATAACCATAGGGTTAATTCAAAATTAATTAATAATACACTTGCTCTAATCAATAATTCTGATCCTTTAAAGGATAATATCAATTTTTTCTGGAGAAAAGATTCAACCGGTAATCCTCAAGCTGTTTTTGTTCCTGAAACCCCTGATGCGAACCCCGGTGACTGGTATTGGCTGATGGATGGTATTTCAATTGATGATACTATCTATGTCTTCGCACTCCGTTTAAATAGTGACGGTACCGGAGGTGCTTTTGGATTCGAAATAAATGGAATTGTGTTAATAAAATTTACCCTTGATGATAAAAATTTTATATCAAATGTTAAACAGTTTGATACACCTTTATTTGTAAACAATAAAGCTGAAGGTTGGAAAATTGTATTAGGTCAGGCAATTATGCCGATGACTTCAATTTCTGGCAATCCTTCTCCGGATGGCTATCTATATATCTACGGACCGAAAACTAACGGCTCGGGAAATAATCTTGTAGCTGCACGCGTTTTACCTCAAAATATTGAAGATTTCAATAAATGGGAATACTGGGATGGAACAAATTGGGGTGACAATATAGAAAATTGCGGATCAATTACATTCGGAATTTCACAGGAGTTTAGTGTTACACCTTTAAGCGGTAATAAATTTTTGCTGGTAGTTCAATCCGGCAATAGTGTTGCTGTTAAACTGGGTGAAAGCCCCGTTGGTCCTTTCGGCATATTTCATACAATCTATGACTGCCCTGAAGTTTTAGAAAATCCGAATATTTTTGTTTATAATGCAAAGGCGCACCCAAGTCTATCAACAAAAGATGAATTATTAATAAGCTATAATGTTAATTCACTTAGCTTTAGTGATCTTCATTTCAAATGCAAATATATACCGCCCGAGATTCATTTACCTCAAGATAAATGATTCAACAACTGCAAAAGCAGCAGAAATGAATAAAATTGTTGACGGATATTCCCTAGAACAGAATTATCCGAATCCTTTTAATCCGGCAACAACTATAAACGTTTCAATCTTAAAGAGAGATGGATATGTTTCTTTAATCAGTATATGATCTTATTAGGAAATAAAATAACCGAAATCGTAAATGAAAGACTTTCAGCAGGAGTTCATTCATATGCATTTAATGTAGATAATTTAGAAAGATAAAACACTGGCAAGCGGAATTTATTTCTATACCTTGCATACAGAGAATTTTAATCTTACAAAAAAGATGGTTTATTTAAAATAATATCAATGGATTGGAAGCGTAATTAAATTATTGAACTTAGCAAACATTGTCATTCTGAACGGAACGAAGTGGAGTGAAGAATCTCATGCTTAATTATAGCACCATTTGATAAATTCTCTTCATTCTAATTAAAAGATATTCATGTTGCATAACTTCACTAAATTAAATGATTCTATTTATAAAATTTTAATGAATTAAATCTATCAACTAAATAATGGGCATTAGAAAGGAGGATGGTTAGTCCCCCTTATAAAAATCTTTTTATAATTAATAGTTCCTATTAATATAAAACAAATATAGGAGAAAATATGCGTATTAAAACTACTATCAAATTCGCTATCACTAACAGCAGCAATAACCGCTGTTGTTTTAACAGGGTGTTTTATTATTACTCTTGTAAATCAGCCTTCTAGTGCTGCAGTTGGTGAACAAATTACTTCTGTGATTACAGTATCTGTTGAAGGAGAATCCGATTCAAATCCCCACTATGGTATTGCTGGCTTCCTTATTCCCGAACAGATTGGACAATCGATACGGTATATTTTTCTGGCGGTTATTCCGATTATATGACTTACCTCGATCCGGATTCTTCAGATGCAGAACCGGGTGGACAGGTTGACTATTGGACCGATTCGCTTGAAACTCATTATCCGAGCGGCGCAGATATGAAATGGGTGGTATATCAATCTTCAAAGCACACATGACTGTTGTAGTTGATACTCTTGATGTAATGTTGACAGTGAAAATCACAACATACGACACCGGGTAACTTTAATTTAGGTTATTTTGTCTCCGATGCCGCTCTCGATTTTTCCGATCCGTCTTATTATGATGTTAGCTTAAATAACGGGATTACCGTTTCTGGAGTTGTTCCTGTCGAATTAACTTCTTTTAATCCTCAGTGGTTAAAGAAGGTATTTCGTTGAATTGGGCAACTGCTACGGAAACTAATAATAAAGGATTTGAAATCGAAAAGAGCCTGGATAATAAAATATTTAATAGAATTGGCTTTGTTGAAGGTAAAGGTACAACTGCTGAAGAAAAACAGATATCAATTTGTTGATAAAGAACCTGCAGAAATGAGAAAGCTATTACAGATTAAAACAAATTGATTTGGACGGCACATTCAAGTATTCTAAAACCATCGATGTAGATTATTCCGTACCTAACGAATTTAGTTTATCACAGAATTATCCCAATCCGTTTAATCCGGCTACTTCTATACAATTCGGACTGCCTGTGGAAGCTAAGGTAATCGTCACTTTATATAACGCTCTCGGTGAAAGAGTTCTGGTTGTAACAAATAAAGAATTCTCTGCTGGAAGACATGTTTTAAATATAAATGCCGGAAACTTATCCAGCGGTACTTATATTTATTCAATTTCTGCTGAAGGCATTGATGGAAGCAATTTCGTGCGTACTAAAAAAATGATCTTAATGAAATAGTAAATACATTGAGAGATTGACCCAAAAGCTTTTTTTGTCATTCTGAAGGAGTCTTCGACTGCCTGTCCCGTTTTTTGCGGGGAAGAATCTCAATTATTATTCGAATATGAATTCTTCGTTGAATAAGACTATATACTTTTGGGTCTCTCTTAATATCTAAGAATATTTTAACCGGAGACCTCTTATGAAAAAAATATTAATGAGATTATTTCTTCTTACAGCAGTATCAATATCAATAATAATACCCGGCTGTTTCATTGCAGAAATTCTTCAGCCTTCATCTGTTGAAGCCGGCGGAATATTCACTGCAACAATAACGGTTACGGATGTAAATGCAGAACACCAAAATCCTCACAAAGGAGTCCTTGCAATCCTTGTTCCTGAAGACTGGTCATTTATTGATGGCACTTACGATACTCCTATGGGCAAAGGTAATATGGTGCTCGATACTTCCGCTCATCCTTTATGGGGTGATGTAGATACCGTTATTCAGAGGCCTGCAGGGATGAAATGGATTTTTTTACTATCCGACCAGGGCTATCTTCATGATGCTAATCTTGTTTATGAAGGTACTGTCAATTTACGGGTAGGTCAAACAACAGGCGATTATGCAATTGGTTATTTAGTTACAGTTAATACGACAGATATACTTGAATTTCTAAATGACCAGGATCAAGATCAAGAGCTCGCTGGTTCAGATACTTCTATGAATCATATTGTCACTGTTACACCAGCTACCGGAGTTGATGAAACAAAATTAAATAACAGCCCGGAAGGTTTTAGTCTTTCTCAAAATTATCCCAATCCGTTTAATCCCTCAACTAGTATAAATTATTCTGTCCCAAACAGTAGTAATGTGAGACTATCGGTTTTCGATCTTTGCGGGAAAGAAGTTGCAGTGCTGGTTGATGGATATATAAAAGCTGGAAATCATTCTGTCAGTTTTTCTGCTGAAAATCTGTCAAGCGGGGTTTATTATTATAAAATTGCAGCCGATGGTTTCTCTCAAACGCGAAAGATGATTTTGATAAAGTAACTGTTGCTTATGATCGAAAAAGTTAAAGTTAAAAAAATACGCGATCTTGGCCCTCAATTTTTAGATAATCCTCACCGGATGGTAGGTCAGGATGGGGCTTTTTCTATTTCTCTAAATAAAAAAGAAACTTTCTGGTTTTTTGGAGATACTTTAATAGGTGAACGAACTCCGGGCGAAAGTCTCTGGTATCCCGGTGGTAAACCCGTGGGACCTAGAGACATGTCTGGTACCGGAAAAATTAAAAAAATGCTTAATAATACCGGATTAATTTTAACTGATATTACAGGTGAAAATGGGCTAAGAAATTATATATATATAACTGATAGTGCTCATAATATTATGCAGCTTATAAAACTTCTGCCTGATGAGAATCCTGATGAAATAAGAGTCTGGTGCCTTCATGGTGTTTGTATTAAGGAAAAAGTCTATCTCTTTTTTATTAAAGTAAAAATGATAGAAGAAGGAATAATGCCCGTTAACTTTGAACTTCTTGGTTCAGGGATTGCTGTTGGGACGAAAGGCGAATGGAAGTTTAATAGAATTATTTACAATAATTCTGATCTTTTATGGAAAGAGAATCAGCCCAAATTTGCCGCTGCTGTTTTAAAAGATAATAAAGATGAATTTATTTATTTGTATGGTGTCATTCAGGAAAATTTTATTCAAAATTGTTACCTCGCTCGAATTAAGAAAGAGGATATAGAAGATATAACCCGATATGATTATTACTGTGGAAATGAAACCTGGGATAAAAATATAAATAATTCCATACCTGTTTTTACAGGAATGCCCAACGAACTCTCAATCTCATGGAATAAATATCTTCAATGTTATCTTGCAGTTCATTCTTATGATTTATCGGGTAGATATTGTTGCCAGAACTTCCCTGACTCCATGGGGCCCCTGGAGCAGCCCGGAAATTTTATATCATGTTGAGGTTATACGAAAGATGAATCTTCCCTATCCTGTTTTAATTTATGCCGGAAAAGAACATCCCTCTTTATCAAGAGAAAACGGCAAAATTTTATATTTAACATATATCGAATTTGAAGAATACTATCCTCATTTAATTGAGATAGAATTAGAATGACAATAACATGAGTTACTCAAATATGGTCATTCTGAACGAAACGAAGTGGAGTGAAGAAATCCCATGGTTAAATCTCTGCACGTATTTTAAAGTTCATATTTTGAAGCTCAGAGAGATTTAATGATTCCAACTGTTGATGATCTTAAAAGTGATATTTTAAAGCATAAAACCGGAGATATTTTCAATCCTCCCGGCCTAACCAATTTTTGGGGTTGTGTTCAGGCTGATATCGATCTCACCGGTATAAGAAGCTTAAACTTTCCCCCCTTCGGCTGTTCTGATATTATAACAGCAGGATTATTTATTGATGACAAATATTTCCCTGCGTCAGGCAGTTATATAAATTTTGTCTGGTATCCTGACAGGATTGAAAGATCCGCCGAATATAAAGGAATTTCTTATAAATCAACAACTGTTCTTCCAATGAAAAAGAAGGCAGTATTAATTAAATTAGAAATTGAAAACAGAAGCGGGATTGAAAGAGAAGTTGAAATTCGTTTTGGTTTTTCCGGAAGTGTAACAAAAGCTGTTAGAGCATGGAATGATGCATTCCCCCCTTTGGAAAGAGATAATAAAACTGAAGTTGATAATAAAAGAAAAGCTCTGCTTTATACAGCACAGCATAGTACCGCTTTTCAGATGCAGGGCATTTATCCTTTGAGTGATGAAATAAATCTTAATGGTGTTAAATCGAGAATAAAATTAAATCCTGGCGAAAAGAGGAAGTTATATTATATAAATACTGTTGATGATTCTATTGAAAACCTCCAGGCAGTTTATGATGAAATCATCGGGAATTTAGAAGAGATTATAAAAAAGGTTAACTATGACTGGAATGAAGAATTAAAAGCAGCGTTTACTCCAGGCAATTCAAATTTCTCCGGTTTTATGCCTACTCTTGAAACAACAGATAAAGAGATTTCAAAGCTTTATAATATGGGAGTATTAGGCGTCATTTATTTCAAGCGGGATAACCCTTACTCTGTGCTTGGAAGAACTTACGATACGCTAATGCCCCGTTACTGGCAATCGGTAACCTTTATCTGGGATTATTCATTGAGCTCCTTTGTTCATGCTCTCCTCGACCCTGCTGTCATGCAGAAATATCTTGAACATTGGATGCTTATGGATGTCCATAAGCATTTTGGTACAGAATATCTAACTGGTAGTCCTGTTGGACCCTGGTATTCGGTAAATGATTTTGCTATGATGACAATTGCAAATAACTATCTTCGTTTCTCAGGTAATTTCGATTGGCTAAATAAAGAGCTGAAAAATCATTCGGTAAAAGAAAAAGTAAAAAATTATTTGTTAAAATATTCTTCAAACTGGAAACAATTTAAAAGTAAAAATGGATTGGCAGATTATGGCGGTATTAATAATTTGCTCGAATGTGTCAGTACTTATATTCACGAAGTTGCCAGCTTAAATGCTGCTAATATATTTAATATGCGGACAGGAGCTGAATTTGCCGCTATTATTGGTGAAGAAGAAATAAGTAAAAAATTGACAAAAGAAGCTGATGAGCTGCTGCCGGAAATTCAAAAGCTTTATGTTAAGGGAAAAGGATACTGGTATTCAAGGTTTCCTAATAATGAGTTGATCGAAGTCCGGCATTGCTACGATTTTATTACAATCTTGAATAATATCCCGGACGATCTCAGTGAAAAACAAAAAACTGAAATGACACAGTTTTTTATTAATGAACTCCTTACACCAACTTGGATGCATGCACTTTCTGCAGGTGATGATAATGTTCTCTTCAGTGTACGCCCGGATCATCAATGGAATGGTGCCTATCCCGCATGGCCTGCACAAGCTGCAGCGGGTCTTTATAAAATCGGCAAAGGAGACCTCGCATTCAACTGGCTAAAAGGAATTGCAAGGACTGCTAATCAAGGTCCCTTCGGTCAGGCTCATTTTGTTGAGACTGCTATTGAACCCGAATCCGGCGGTGCTAGAAAAGCCACTCCTGAAGGACCTTATATAAATGACTGGACTGTCTCTTCAAACGGAAGCTGGACTAATATCATAATTGAATCAATATTTGGTGTAAATGCTTCTTTAAGAAACGGCATAAGCGCCCAACCAAATTTTGGTAAATTTGATCCCAAAGCAGAATTAAAAAACCTTTCCTATCAAGGAAAGCTTTATCACGTTAATAAGAATGGCATAAGAGAAATTTAATAATGATTGAAGTTATTCAAACCTGTCATTCTGAACGGAACGAAGTGGAGTGAAGAATCTCCAGGTTTAATATTTATATTATTTATGTATAAATTCTTTTCATTCTAATATGAAAATATTCATCTTATGTAACTTCAGGAAATAAAAAATTGTTTAAAATTTTCATTACTCTTTTTGTTTTATTATTCTTAAAGGAAATTTTACCACAAATGGAATCAGAGAAAGTAAATATTCAGGATAATTCATTTGAAACTTTTTTAGCTGAAGTTCAAACTACTGATAAAGAAAAAGAGTCAATAGTTGATGACTTTATCTCAAAAGTAAAACAAAAGGGTTATCCGTTTTTTGAATCCGATTCAAATGTTGTGCTTCTTTACAGAGGAGATGCCGATTCTGTTTATCTTATCGGGGATATGACCAATTGGGATTATTTTCAGCCCTTGGAAAAAATTAAGGGAACAGATCTTTTTTACTATAAAGGAAAATTTGAAACCACTGCAAGGCTCGAGTACTGGTTTATATTTAAAAAAGACGGAATCCCTTTCACCGATCCGTTAAATAAATATAAATCTCTTAATGGATTAGGTGAATTATCCGTTCTATCTATGCCGGGATATATCAAAAATCCAATTTTCAAAGATTTTGAGGAGGGAAAGAAAGGTAACTTTGATGGTTTGATTGAATATCAAATACCCTCAAAGTACTTAGGATACGATCATACAATCCATATTTATCTGCCGCCGGGTTATAAAGAGGATCAGAAATATCCATCCCTCTATTTTCAAGATGGAAGAGATTATATTGAATTTGCAGTTGTACCTCATATCCTTAATGAATTAATAAACTCAAAAAAAATTAAACCTGTTATTGCTGTTTTTGTTACTCCACCAAATCTTCATCAGCCAAAAGTACCTAACAGAATGACAGAATATGGAATGAACGATAATTATGCAAAATTCTTTGCAGAAGAACTTATTAATTTTGTCGATGAAAAATATTCTTTAATTCAAAGACCCGGAAACAGATTATTAATCGGTGATTCTTTTGGCGGATTAATTTCTACTTATATTGCTTTTAAGTACCCTGATGTTTTTGGTATGTCTTATAGTCAATCCGGTTATCATTCTTTTAATAAGGATAAGCTTATTAAGCTTATTGATTCTTCCGGTAAAAAACAAATAAAGCTTTATATCGATTCCGGTACCTATGAACGAAAAGTTGGAGCATCTTTTCTTCCTGCGGATGAGACTGATTTTTTAGAAGGGAATAGAAGATTAAAAGAAGTTCTTGAAGAAAAGAAGTACGATTTTATCTACAAAGAATATTTTGAAGGTCATACGTGGGGAAATTGGAGAAGACATTTAATTGACGCACTAATTTATTTTTATGGAGCCGGATAGATATACTATGCGAATTGGAATTGACTTTGGCGGAACTAATCTCAAAAGCGGAATTTTTTCAGAAGATGGAGAAACAGTTGTTTTTTATGAAGACAAGCTTAATGACTTTACAGTAAGTGGCGATCTGCTGAAAAACCTTATTAGTCATGTTAAAAAAATAAGTAAAGATTTTAAACTAAATTCCGGCGGACTGGCTGTTAAAGGTTTAGTAAATATCGAAACAGGGATCCTTGAGGATGATATTGGAGCAGGGGCTCTGCTGGCAGGCAAAAATCTCAAAGAAATTTTTAGTAATGAGTTGAAAATTCCTTTTAATGTTGAAAATGATGCCCGCGCTTATGCAATGGGTGAATATAAATTCGGTGCGGGCAAAGGGAGTAAAGCAATGGTTTGTATGACTCTCGGAACAGGGGTCGGATGTGCAGTTATTCTTAATGGGAAACCATTCTATGGCTCTGATCCTTTGGGTGGAATATTAGGCGGACATATTTCTATCAATAAGGATGGACCTGAATGTCCATGCGGCAATAAGGGATGCCTTGAGTTGTACTGCTCTGCAACAGCTTTTATGCAGCGCGTCGCTGTCGAACATCCTGATTTAAAAAATAATGAATATATCTTAGAAGAATTTTTTAAGAAAATTGAAAATAATGATGATAATTATTTTAATACATTACATGGTTTTCAAGATGATCTTTCTATCGGTATAGTCAATGCAATCCATGCATATGCCCCTGAAATTGTTGTCCTCGGCGGTGGAGTTATGAAAAGTTCTCACTTATTCCTTCCTCGATTAATTGAACTGGTTCATAAACGTGCGTGGACTTTTCCCAGAAAGAAAGTTCAAATTAAAGCTTCCATTCTTGGCAATAAAGCTGCTGCAATGGGAGCTGCATTTATGTAAAATAATTGTAATATCTCAGTTAAAAGATGAGAATTGTAGCTCAGGGTGTGAATATCTTTAACCAACGGTTTTAACCGTTGGAAAATGAAACAAAAATACAACTTTTATTAACCATATTTTCACACAGCCTCTCCGGTCCTGAGCCCCCTTTGTGTATTAGAATTACCTTTTACTGATATTACAAATAATTGTAAAAATAATATAAATAACAGCAAATATTTATTTTATAGGTACTATTAATGAAAAAAGATTCTGATGACATAATCCGGGATCCTTTTATTGCCCTCTTACCCGAACGGATGAAGAGTTTTCCAAGAGGACCATTTGATACAGCTCCGGCTTTTAGCATAAGTAAAGGTAAAATTGAAAAAGGTTATAATATTTTATCTGAAAATATTAAGAAAAATATTCCTAATGGATTAAGAGTATTAATAATCGACGGATTCCAGGGAATTAAATGGAATGAATTTCAGTTTAATTTACAAAAAGCCCTTAAAGAAAATGATGTAAATGCAGACTGGATTAATATGGAAGATTCTCTCCTTCCTCCGGACAAAATAAATGACAATATAAAACCTTTTTTAGGCGGAAATGATCCTATCTTCGGCACTCACTTTCCCTTAGGGATTGATACTTTCTTTGATTCTCTAAAGGTTGCAGCTATTAGAATAAAAGCGTCAATTGCAAGGGCTAAAAAAGCCGGAAACTTGTTAATTATTGCTGGAACCGGAGCAGGTCTGCTCGAATTGTGGGATGAGCTCTGGTATATGGATATACCGAAAGACCTTATTCAGGAGTATGCCCGAAATGGTCAGATCAATAATTTAGGTGAGAATGAAAAAAAATCTTTCGGTGATTTTTATAAACGTTCCTACTTTGTAGAATGGCCTGCATTAAACAGGCTGAAAAGGCAGTTACTCCCATCTCTGGATCTTTTCATTGACCTTCAGGATTTAACAGAACCTGCCTTTATTTCAGGTGATGATTTCCGTACTGCATTGTATGAAATATCAGGGTCTCCTTTCAGATTGCGCCCCTGGTTTTACCCCGGTCCCTGGGGAGGAAAGTTTATGCAGGGGCATATGGGGCTTGACCCGGATCAGCCCAACTTTGCATGGTCTTTTGAAATGATTGTACCTGAAAATGGAATTATTATTGAAAATGAGGCTAATCGCTTAGAATTTCCTTTTGAATTCCTAATGTCTCAGGAAAATAAGAGAATACTCGGTGAAAAAGCTGCTAAACAATTTAAATATGAATGGCCTATTCGTTTAGATTATTTGGATACTATTGACGGCGGTAATCTTTCGACACAGGTTCATCCGCGCCCCGATTATATCCGTGAGAATTTTGGAGAAACATATACTCAGGACGAAACTTACTACATAGTTGCTTCTAAACCTGGTGCACAGGTTTATATTGGTCTTACAAAGGATTGTGATCCGGTAGAATTTAAGAATGTTCTGGAAAAGTCTATCAGTGAAGGAAACGAAGTCAATATTGATAAATACATAAATAAAGAACCAAGCAAACCGCATGATCTGTTCTGTATTCCTAATGGAACCGTTCACTGCAGCGGTGAAGGTAATCTTGTTCTTGAAATTAGTGCAACACCTTATATCTTCACATTTAAAATTTATGATTATTTAAGAAGGGATCTTGAAGGAAATCTGCGGCCAATTAATCTCGAAAGGGGATTTAAAAATATTAGGTTTGAAAGACATTCAGATTATGTTAAAGAAAACCTGCTTCGCCAATCCGGTATTAATAAATGAAGGAGAGGGCTGGAAGGAATATGAATTGTACAATAAACCTTTCACTTTTTATAATATCAATAGAATTGAATTTACTAAATTGTACGAAATGAATACGGAAGGGAAGGCATATGCAGCCAATCTTGTTGAAGGAGAGCAAGTCGAAATTATTTCTGAAAATGGAAGATCTGCAAAACTCTCTTATCTCGAATCCATGCTTATACCTGCATCCGCGGGAAACCTTAAAATCATCAATCAAGGAAATCGGCTTTGTAAAATGGTAATGGTATACATTCGTCCCGGCATTGGAGTAACCGAACCTTTGAATGATCCTTTGGAATAAGGGATGGGGATCAATAAGGATTTAATAGTTGCATACCTTCGCTGCGAATATAAAAGTAATCCTTTAGGAATTGATTCTTCAAAACCACGGTTAAGCTGGATAATTGAATCTTTAACAAATCAAAATGGCCAATGCCAAACTGCATATCAAATCGCTGCTTCCTCAACAAAAGAAAATCTCGACAAAAATATTTTCAATTTATGGAATAGCGGAAAAGTTAAGTCCGATCAGCAAAATCAGATAGAGTATAATGGTAAAGAATTAAATTCAAAAGAAGAATGCTGGTGGAAAGTTAAAATATGGGATAAGGATGATGAAGAAACCGTTTGGAGTGAACCGGCTTACTGGTTAACGGGCTTGTTAAATAAAAATGATTGGAAAGCCAAATGGATTGGATTTGATAAATGGGAACGAAATCAAAAGAAAAATTCTAAGTACGAATTCAAAGCTGGTGAGGATAAATGGATATGGTATCCCCTAAATCAAACTTATGAGGGAAAAGGAATTGGAAATTATATCTTTAGAAAAAAAATTATTATTGAAGATATTAATGAAATTTATTCTGCAAAATTACTAATAACTGCCGATGAAAGGTTTATCCTTTATATCAATGGTGATTTAGTCGATAAAAGTGATGATAAAATATTTTCATGGACAAGACCAAAATTAATTGAGGAAAGAGAATATTTAAAAGAATGGCGAAAATATAATTCTGGTTGAAGCGGTTAATACTTATTTAAGTAAGCCCGGATTATCGGCAAAATTGTTTCTTGAATATTCAGACGGTTCAAATAAAATAATTTATACCGATAATAGCTGGCAGACTACAAATTCGACATATGCGGAATATTGCAGGAATGATGATAAAAGCACCGGTTGGCAGAATGCCGGAGTCGTTTCTGAAATGGGAGAAAAGCCATGGAAAATTCCGAAAGTTGACTTATTCCTTCCTCCTCCTCCTTTCCTAAGAAAAGAGTTTGAATTAAAAAATAAAATAAAAAATGCATTTCTATTTGCAAGTTCCCTTGGGCTATATAAGCTCTTTATAAACGGCCGAGCAGTTACTAATGATAAATTTACGCCGGGCTGGACAGATTACAGCAAGCGGGTCTATTATAATACTTATAACGTTAAAGAATTATTAAACAGTTCTGATAGAAACTGTTTGGGTGTCACCTTAGCCGATGGATGGTATGCAGGTTATATAGGATGGGAAAAAAGAAGAGAATATTATGGAGAAAATCCTGTGGTTTTACTGCAGCTTGAAATTGAATATGAGGATGGCTCAATTGAAATAATTTGCTCTGATGAAAACTGGAAAGCATCATATGGACCCATATTAGAAGCAGATATTTTAATGGGTGAAGTTTATGATGCAAAAAAAGAATTAGCTGGATGGAATGAAATAAACTATGATGATTCCGGTTGGAATGAGGTTGATATAACTAAGGATATTGATATTGAAATTAATTCTTATCCCGGCTTACCTGTAAGAAAGATTTCGGAATTAAAACCGGTTGCCATAACCTCTCCGGCAGACGGTATTTACATATTTGATCTTGGTCAAAATATCTCAGGCTGTGCTCGATTAAAAATTGATGGAAGAAAATCCGGTAAAATCATTTTAAGATTCGGTGAAATGCTCGATGAAAATGGAAATATCTATACTGAAAATTTAAGAATGGCACGGGCAGCCGATACTTATCTTACCAAAGGAGAACCCGAAGAAATATGGGAACCTGAATTTACTTATCATGGGTTCCGTTACATTGAATTGAATGGATTAAATGAAATGCCCGGTCTTGAAATAATTACAGGGTTAGTTTTACACTCCGATTTACCCGTTACGGGTTCATTTGAATGCTCAAATGAAAAGCTTAATAAGCTTTATCAAAATATTTTTTGGAGCCAGCGCGCAAATTTTATGGATATTCCCACCGATTGCCCGCAAAGGGATGAAAGATTGGGATGGACTGCCGATGCTGTTGATTTTATCCGTACCGCATCTTTCAATATGGATACATCAGCTTTTTATTCAAAGTGGCTTCAGGATTTAAATGATGCCCAGGAGCTTAATGGTGCTTATCCCGCAATAGCACCCAAACTCGACCTAGCAGTCGGTCCTCTCTATTCAGGTGCTGCAGGTTTTGCTGATGCCGGAATCTTTACTCCTTACTATCTTTATAAATTCTACAATGATATTTCCATCTTAAAGAAATATTATAATAATATGATCAAATTTATGAACTATCTTGAAGCTAATGAATTCAAAAGACCCGGTAAAGGATATGGTGATTGGTTATCTGTTAATGCCGATACTCCTCAAGATTTAATTGATACTGCTTTTTATGCTTATGATGCAAAATTGATGAAGGAAATCTCATCCTTATTAAATAAAACCCCCGAAACGGATTATTTTAATAATTTATTTGAAAAAGTTAAAACTCATTTTAATAATACATTTGTTAATAAAGATGGCTCAATTCTAAGCGGGACACAAACCTCATATGTTCTCCCCTTATATTTTAATCTTCTGGATGAAAAGATTAAAGAAAAATCATTTCAATTTTTAATTAGGGATATTGAAGAAAAAGACTGGCACGTTTCAACTGGATTTATCGGACTAACATATTTATTCCCCGTTTTAACAAAATTCGGTAGAAGTGATATTGTATATAAACTATTATTAAATGAATCATTCCCCTCCTGGCTTAATATGATTCAAAATGGAGCCACAACAACGTGGGAAAGATGGAATAGCTGGACACCTGAAAAAGGCTTTTTTGATCCGTTAATGAATTCTTTTAACCATACCTCCCTTGGGGTAATCGGCGAATGGTTTTATTCCGCTATCGGAGGAATAATAGCTGAAGAACCCGGATTCAAAAAAATACTTGTTAAACCGCAAATTGGAGGGGGATTAACCTACGCAAAAATAAATTTCAATTCTATTTACGGCAGAATAAATGTAGAATGGAAAATAATTGAGGGACAGCTTAGTTTAAAAGTAATTGCTCCCGTAAATGTTTTAGTAAAAATAGAAGCTTAAAAGAAAAAAATATTAAAGAATTCCGGCTCTCCTAAATCTCACATACGCTCCACATACGCTTCAGATACGCTCCACATACGCTCATCTTCCTTGTAACACGAAACTCCGTTTCGCAAAAAAATTTTTCTTTTAACTGCGGATATTTTCGCTTTTATCTTGTAACGCGAAACTCCGTTTCGCAAAAAAAACTTCAAATAAAATCCCTCTATTCCTCTAATTTCGATTATTCTACTTCATTATCAATTAATCCATAAAATTGGCTGGCGAATAAAAAAGTTTCTTAAAATTTCATCCTTTTTAGGCGCCGGGTTCAGTGTCTTCCAGAGTGAAATAAATTTTTCTTTATCATATGCAATACCGCCAAAAAGTAAAGAAGGCTGGCGTACCGGCCAATCATCAAAATACATTACATCTTTTTGATATGGCCAGGTTGATTTATCTTTAATGTAAGGATACATAAAATCCAGAGCAGCTTCTAAACTTGCACCATCCGGGGTTTTGAATTTCCAGAGATCATTATTAGGTAATGACAAAATTTGAGCTGCCGTTGTCATCGCATCCAGGTTAAATAAAGAATAACCATAAGGCTTTGTCCTTTCTAATTCTTTTGGGAAGCTTCCATCTGCTGCCATTTGTTCAGGTAATAAAACATTCTTGTAAAAATCCCTGCAATATTTCATTTTCGAAGTATCACCTGTGAACTTCGCATATTCTGCAACTTGCATTACCCAGCAGGTGCTGTGATTATTTCCATTGTTCCGTTCATCAATTCCAAACTGATCATTCATCAGCCAGTCAGAAAATTCCTTGAACCAATTTTTAATCTTTTTTAAGTCCATCGGTTTAATCAACCCGTCTTTTTCAAGGACTATCATTGCCTGAACTACTTCAACAAGATGTATAGCATCAATAATACCTATCCCTCTTCCGGTATAAATTCCTTTAATGGCTTGCGAATATCTTAGATTAGGATTCATCATAGTTTTTTTATCTACAAACCAGGCAAGTAGATGCTTAACTGCATGCCTGGCATATTTTTTATTCGCGGAAAACTTGTAAGCCGAAACCAATGCCGGAACTTGAATACTCAATCTTCTCATTGCTTTTCTATGTTCAACAAAATTATCAGGATTTGTTAACCCGTCTTTCCTTATATATGGCCCATCAGGATTTTTAGGATCTGGCCACCAATAATCCCCTTCGGAATAATAGTCATGTATACTTCCTGCACTTCTTTCAGCTTTAAAAGATGTAATTGTTACAGGCTCCTCTTTTAAATATTCATCAGCATCTTTTATTACTCGCTCTTTATCTAATTTAATTATTAGTTCTTTTACGGAATCTATATTTACCTGAGCAAAAGATATAAAAGAAAACGCAGCCAGAAATAAAGCAAGTATATTTTTCATTTTTCCATTTATTTTATCATGTTAATAAACAATTAAAGAAAAGATTTGAAAGATTTGTTCCGATAACTTTTTATGAAAAATTAAATAATTATATCTATCTATCAAAATATAAATCTTTTGCGCATTTATTATTATTACTCTACCGCTCTTACTCTTCGATAAAAAAACAATATATGCTATTTATTTATGAATTAATTTGTATATTTTATAAAATGATAAAAATGATGTTGATTAAATAGTGGCCCCTTTCTTTGGAAGGTTAATTATCAAAGGATATTTTGATGATAAATTTAAACACCTGCATGCTGTTAAAGAATCGTAAAATTTTTATTATTTCTTCTCTTGCTGCAATCCTGCTTTTCCAAAATTCTATTCTTAAAGCCCAAAGTGATGATAATAAAAACCTGGACAATAAAAGAATCGAATGGTTCATGGATGCTAAATTCGGCTTATTTATTCACTGGGGTCTTTATTCTATCCCGGCCGGTGTTTGGAAAGGGAAAGAGATTCCCGGTATAGGCGAGTGGATTATGAACCACGCTAAAATTCCTGTTAAAGAATATGAAAAACTTGCCGAGAAATTTAACCCGGTTAAATTCAATGCGGACAATTGGGTAAAAATGGCTAAAGAAGCCGGTATGAAATATGTCGTTATAACTGCAAAGCATCACGATGGATTTGCTATGTATCATTCAAAAGCAAGTTCATATAATATTGTAGATGCAACTCCTATTAAACGTGATCCAATGAAAGAACTTGCGGATGCATGTAAAAAATATGGTTTGAGATTTGGCTTCTATTACTCCCAAACACAGGATTGGCACGAACCAAATGCCGCTGGAAACGATTGGGACTTCAACGGTGACAATCCTCCAAACTTCACTCAATATCTTAATGATAAAGTAATCCCTCAGGTTAAAGAACTTTTAACCAACTATGGACCCATTTCAGTACTATGGTTTGATACTCCCCGTTTTATGACTTTGCAGCAGAGTAAAGAACTTGCGGAACTTGTTCATAAATTACAGCCCGCTTGCTTAATTGATGGACGAATCGGAAATAATATGGGGGACTTTCAGACTAAAGGAGATAATAAAATTCCGACAGGTGCAACATCTTCAGATTGGGACACTCCTGCAACTATGAATGATACATGGGGCTATAAAAAGAATGATCACAATTGGAAGTCCGTTCAGCAATTAATAAGGGCCGTTGTTGAAGTTGCAAGTAAAGGTGGTACATATCTTTTAAATGTAGGCCCGACTTCGGAAGGAGTAATTCCTCAGCCAAGTATCGATAGACTGCATAAGGTCGGTAAGTGGATGGATAAAAATGGCGATGCAATTTATGGAACAAGGATGAGCCCCTTTATATCAGAACCGGCCTGGGGAGAGATAACTGTTAAACCGGGAAAAATGTTTTTGCAGGTTTTTGATTGGCCTAAAGATGGAAAGTTAAAACTTTACGGTTTGAGAAATAAGGTAATCAAGGCTTCCCTCCTTGCAAACAATAAAGAGTTATTATTTATTCAAAAAGAAGATAAAGCACTCGATCATCAGGAATTAATTATAAATGTTCCGGCCAGGGCACCTGATTCTGCAGTATCTGTAGTTGAACTCGATATTGAAGGTAATGCCAATGTTAATAACCAAATTGAACAACAGCCTAATGGAACAATTATTTTAAATGGAATACAGGCTGATATTCATAAAAGTTCCGATAGTTCTCAAATTAAAATTGACGATACAGGAATCATAGATTGGTTAAATCCGGAAAGTTGGGTTGACTGGGAATTTGTTGTTACAAAACCAGGTACTTTTGAAGTTTCTCTCGGTTCCTTTGAAGTTAAAAAAGGTACCGGCAGAAATCGTAAATCAATTTATGAAGGTGGGCATAAATTATCCCTCAGCATTGCTTCACAAAATCTGAATTTTAAAACTGATGTCGAAAAGAAGAATATAGAAAAACCCTCACCTTATTTTACCGATATTGTCAGCTATGCAGGGAGAATATTAATTTCAAAACCCGGCAGATACTCTTTGAATCTAAAACCCGTCAGCATAGTTACAGAAAAAAATGTGGGACTAACATTACGCTGG
The DNA here is from genome assembly GCA_963848195.1 of uncultured Ignavibacteriales bacterium. GTDB lineage: Bacteria > Bacteroidota > Ignavibacteria > Ignavibacteriales > Ignavibacteriaceae > CAVQBP01. Next base: position 498,506 of record CAWKCY010000016.1, read on the forward strand.
ATAAGACTTAAACCGGTAAAATAATTTATTAAAATGGAAAAGGAAACAGGGGCATGAAATTATCAAAAAATCATTTGCATAAACGGCTGCCTAAATTTATTTACAGTCTCTACGGCTCACTTTCAATCAAAAGAATACCGGCAAGCTTAATTTTTCTTGTTATTGGTTTTCTTTCAACTTTCTGGTTTTTAATACGCGTTATTCCTAAACCAAGCAGAGCGGCATATCCATGCATGAGAGCAGCTTATCCTTTTATGTCAGGTTTTGTTGCTTATTTATCCGGTTTGGCTGTTACGGTTTTTACATATAAAAAATTTAAAAGAAATCTTGTAGATGCTAAGTATATAACTGCCGGTCTTTTTTTTCTAATTGCAATAATTGCAGGAATTTCCACTTTTACAAATTCTTCTACTCCTGTATATGCTAACTCAAAATTTTTGCTTAATCCCAATCAGCCGGTAGGGGTTGCTAAGGGAATTTTTCCCGGCAGAGTAGTATGGGAATGGAATCCTGATGCAACAAATGAGAACTGCACAAATACTTTTGGTGATGGCTGGTTTATGGATAAAAATACTAACATGGATGTTGTTGATTCAATGGTTTTAAATGCGGTTCTTAAGCTGACAGGAAAAAATTCAATTAAAGAAGCATGGAATGCCTTATTTAAATATTTCAATAATGAGCATGGAAAAGGAGATGTGAGCTACAAAGTAGGTGAAAAGATTTTTATTAGAACAAATCAAGTTAGTGCCGCCTCCGGAACTTACGACAAAAATACTTTTGAAATATTGGATCAAAAGCGTTACGGAATGGCGGAAACTTCTCCGCAGGTTGTGTTGGCAATATTGAGACAGTTAATAAATGGTTGCGGAATTAAACAAGAAAATATTGCGGTTGGCGATCCCATGAAGCACATGTATAAGCATGTTTTTGATATGTGGCATAAGGAATTTCCAAATGTAGTTTATATCGACTCGGATGCAAAGCTGGGAAGAACTGCACCGGTAAAAAGTGCACTGCCTTCTATTTATTACTCTGATAGGGGAACAATATTAAAGACTAATGGAACGTCCGGTACTCCTGTTTTCTCCGATTATTTTCCAACTGTTATTACAGAAGCAAATTATATGATTGTTATTCCTGCACTAAAGGCCCATGCAAGAGGCGGAGTAACTTTGAATGCAAAAATACATTTCGGTTCAAATCTGCGTGGGAGCGCTTCTCATCTGCACGGTGGTCTTGTCGCTCCTAATGAAGAAAATAATGCTCCTATGCGTACTGATTATCGGATTTATCGGGTTCAAGTTGATCTTATGGGAGATAAATATTTGGGGGGGAACACTGTCTTATTTTTAGTAGATGGTCTTTGGGGAGGATCGGAAGCTAATGATCCGCCCCGCAAATTTCAAATGGCTCCATTTAATAATGATTGGACTTCATCTATATTTATGTCACAGGATCAGGTAGCACTAGAATCTGTATGCTTCGATTTTTTAAAAGCAGAATTTATAGCCGATCGTAAACCTTTTTATGGTGATTACCCGCAAATGCCCGGTGCAGATGATTATATAAATCAGGCTGCCGATTCATCTTATTGGCCTCCAAATATAAAATATGATCCTGAGAATGATGGTACCGCCATCAAGAGTTTGGGCGTTTGTGAACATTGGAATAACTCTGTTGATAAAGAATATTCAAGAAATCTCAATTCCGGAGATGGTATTGAACTCATATTTATAAAGTATGAAACAACTGACATTAAAGGAGAGATAACAAACATACCTGAAACAGTAGTTCTTTATCAAAATTTTCCTAACCCCTTTAATCCTTCAACTATAATTTCTTTTATTGCTCCGCATGAAGGTAAAGCAATTTTAAAAATTTATGATCTAGCTGGCAGTGAAGTAGCCGAATTGTTTAATCAAAATGTCGATTCAGGGAAATATTATAATATAAAATTTAATGCATCAGTTTTTGCAAGCGGTGTTTATTTATATAAACTTGATTTCGGCAGTCAGCATCTTGTGAAAAAATTAATGCTTTTAAAATAAAAATTAAAAATATTGAAGTTGAAAATTTGGAATATTGGAATATTGGAATATTCAGAAAAGAGATCTATTTTAAGTAAATTTTAATAAATTTTGAAATATGAAAATTATAATAGTAACCTTGATTTTTTTATCATTATTTATTGCATCATTTATAGTGAGCAATGATAAAACCATGGTAAAAAATAATTTCCGGCTTGCTGAAGATCAGGAATCTTTGATGCTTGAAATAATTGGAAATTCTGAACTTAATCCGAGAAGTATAAATAAAGATAGAAGCTTAAAACTTGTTGAATCACGTGATTGGACTAGCGGATTTTTCCCTGGTTGTCTTTGGTATTTATATGAATATACAAATGATACTAAGTGGAGAAATTCTGCTCAGTTTTTTACGCATAATGTTGAAAAAGAACAGTTTAATGGCGGAACTCATGATATGGGTTTTAAAATGTACTGCAGCTATGGAAATGGTTACCGCTTAACAGGCGATGAAAAGTATAAGGAGATCCTTCTTCAAAGTGCCAAAACTTTAAGTACACGTTTTAATCCTAAAATAGGCTGCATCCTTTCATGGGACCACTATCAAAATAACTGGCAGTACCCCGTAATAATTGATAACATGATGAATCTTGAATTACTTTTCTGGGCTGCTAAAATAAGTGGAGATTCAGCATATTATAAAATAGCAGTTACTCATGCTAACACAACAATGAAAAATCAATTTAGAGATGATTACAGCACATGGCATGTAGTAAATTATGATTCCGTAACCGGCAGTGTAATAAGTAAAGAAACACATCAGGGGTATTCAAATGAATCTTGCTGGTCAAGGGGCGAAGCATGGGCTCTTTACGGATTTACTATGTGTTATAGAGAAACTAAAGATCCCGCATACTTAAAACAAGCCAAGCATATTGCAGAATATATTTTGAATAATAAAAATCTTCCTGAAGATATGGTTCCTTATTGGGATTACAATGCCTCCAATATTCCGGATGAGGTAAGGGATGTTTCTGCAGCAGCTATAATGTGTTCGGCATTTTATGAGCTGAGTTCATATAGCGGCGATGAAAAAGAGAATTATAGATCTGCGGCTGATAAAATATTAGCCAGTCTATCCTCTCCGCATTACATGAGTGAAAAAGGTGAAAATGATAATTTTATTTTGATGCATTCTGTGGGAAGTAAACCTGCTGATTCAGAGGTTGATGTCCCTATAATTTATGCGGATTATTATTTCCTTGAAGCAAATATGCGTCGCCTTAATTATGAAAAAAGGAAATAAATAAATTTGATATATTCCCGGGTTAAGAAGCATTTTGAAGTTTTTTCTCAAAGAAGGTACACTGTAAATAGCGGGTTATTAATAATTCGTTTATGCCTACATAAGTAAGTAAACTAAAATAAAGAGCAAACAAATGATAAATGAAATGCCAAATCCCCAAAAAGAGAGACAATCAAGGAATCCAGGTAATAAAAGTATAAATCAGAAACTATTATTTTTTTTAATTCTTCTTGTGTTTCTTTTTACAGGAGTTAAATTTAATGTTCCGGTTTTTAATGTAAAAGAATTCGGTGCTGTAGGAGATGGAAAAACCTTAGACTCACCAGCGATAAATAAAACTATTGAAGCAGCCTCCTCAAATAAAGGAGGTACTGTTTATTTTCCTGCCGGAACTTATTTATCTACTTCTATCCATCTTAAAAGTAATATTGCCATTTATCTGGACCAGGGTGCAACTATTCTTGCAGCTGATCCAAAAGATGGGTATAAATATGATTTACCCGAAGAAAATAAATGGAATGAGTATCAGGATTTTGGACATACTTACTTTCATAACAGTCTTATGTGGGGAGAAAATATAGAAAATATTTCAATTCTAGGACCTGGTTTAATTAATGGTGAGGGTCTGGTAAGAAGCGGAAGTCAGTCGCGAAGCCATGAAGATCAGGAGGCTTTAAAGGGTAAAGCTCCTCCGGGAATGGAAATGGGACCTTTCGGTTATCCTAGTGCGGGTGACTATGTAGAATCCGGATGGGGAAATAAAGCAATTGCATTAAAATTATGCCGTAACGTTATTTTAAAAGATTTTTCTATTCTGCATGGCGGTCACTTTGCTGTACTTGCAACTGCTGCTGATAATCTTACGGTAAATAATCTTAAAATTGATACGGACCGCGATGGGATAGATATTGATTGCTGCAAAAATGTAAGAGTATCGGATTGTTTCGTAAATTCTCCCTTCGATGATGGTATTTGTTTGAAAAGTTCATTCCCGTTGGGCTATGCAAGAGCAACGGAAAATGTAACAATAACAAACTGCCAGGTAAGCGGATATGATGAAGGTACGTTGCTTGACGGAACCTTTAAAAGAGAATATAACAAATACAGTCATAATAGCCCCACTGGAAGAATAAAGTTTGGAACAGAATCAAATGGGGGATTTAAAAATATTACTATATCAAACTGTGTGTTCGACTATTGTCGTGGCTTAGCATTAGAAACTGTTGATGGAGCCCTTCTCGAAGATGTAACAATTAACAACATAACAATGCGGGACATTGAAAATTCTCCAATATTTTTAAGGCTTGGAAGAAGAATGCGGGGACCGGCTGGTATTCCAGTCGGTGAATTGCACAGAGTTATTATTAGTAATATTGTAATTTATAATGCCGCACCCGAAACCTCAGTTTTGATTGTTGGATTACCCGAAAAAGATATTGAAGATGTACAATTTGATAATATTAAAATATATTATCGGGGAGAAGGCACAAAAGAAAAATCTTTAATAAATCCGCCTGAAAATGAAACCGATTATCCTGAGCCTGATAGATTTGGTGAGACACCATCGTATGGCTTCTTTATCCGGCATGTCAGCAATATTAAAATGAGTAATATAGATATCAAATTTATGAAGCAAGATATGCGCCCTCCATTTGTTTTAGATGATGTTAAAAATGCCGAATTTAATTTCGTAAACGCTCAGAAGGGATCAAATGTACCGGAATTTCAAATGAATAATGTAAAGAATATAACAATCTTCAAAGCAGACTCTGTAAAGGATATTAAAATTGATACTATGAGAAATGGAGTACTATGATAATTAAATTAATTGTTGGAGGAGACTGACTAATACGTTCATAATAAAATTAAAAATTTACATTTTAATGATGTCATCTTTAGGACTGTGTAATTTCAAATTGTAATTATTTATAGTGAAAAAGTGAAAAATATACTTAAAATAATCTTATCGGTATTTCTAATTGCGTCTGCTTCAATTTGTGGAACTAAAGATATTTGTAAGACATATTCAATTAATCCCGATAGATTGAATGAACTTCATATTTTATATCTTAATAATAAATTGCAAAATAGTGAAGCTTTTAAAGAGCTGATCTCTAAAGCAGATGATTTTCTAAATATGAAGCCCTTATCTGTAATGGATAAATCTCAAATTCCTCCAGGCGGTGATAAACATGATTATATGAGTATGGGGCCTTATTGGTGGCCTAATCCGGATACTAAAGATGGATTACCTTATATAAGAAAAGATGGGGAGAGAAATCCGGAAATTTATAAAATTACAGATCACAATTATGAAGGAAAAATGAACGATGCTGTTTATACTCTTTCAATTGCATATTATATAACTAAAGATTCGAAATATTCCTCTAAAGCCTCTCAGCTTCTCCGGGTTTGGTTTCTCAATGATTCAACAAAGATGAATCCTAATTTAAATTATGCGCAAGGTATTCCCGGAATTTGTACTGGAAGAGGAATTGGTATTATTGAATTATCATCTATCTATAATATTGTCGATGCAGTTGGAATTCTGGAAACTTCAGATGAATGGTCAAAGAATGATGATAAGAAAATTTATAAATGGTTCGAAGACTATTTAAATTGGCTTACAACAAGTAAATATGGAAATGATGAGTCGGATTGGAAAAATAATCATGGTTCATGGTATGATGTTCAACTCGTTTCAATTTCATTATTTCTTGGAAAAGTTGAGTTCGCAAAACAAATCATTAATAGGGCAAAGATTAAAAGAATAGATTTACAAATTGAATCTGACGGCAAACAGCCGTTGGAATTAGAGAGAACAAAATCTTGGGGGTATAGTGTATTTAATCTGACCGCACTCTTTCATTTGGCCTACCTCGGCGATCAGGTCGGACTTGATTTGTGGCATTATGTAAGTTCCAATGGCGGATCTATTCGTAAAGCTTTCGACTATATTCTTCCATTTGCTTTATCTATGGATAAGTGGAAATATCCGCAAATTCAAAAAATTGATATCAATTCAATTTATCCATTATTACTTTTGGCTGAAAAAAAATTTGATGGAAAAATCTATTCGAATTGGAAAAGTAAAATTTTCAATGGAAAAGAAATAAAACTGTCAGCGGATTTGTTATACTGATTGAAGTATATATGATTGATTATGCTGGTTAAACAAAAGAAAAACTATTTTAACTTTAAAATGAGAATGTTATATCTCATCTTTCTGCTAGTGTTAATTATTTCAATACATTCATTATAGTCAGGAGAAAATTGATAAAAGTTCAACGATTCCTTCTTTGGTTGAATACGTTAATCCATTAATTGGGACAGCTCCGGCTAATACCAAAAGTGCATTAAAACATGGTCAGGGAAGTGAGAATAATGCGCAGGTTGTTCCTTATGTTACAGCTCCTTTCGGAATGACCAATTGGACCGCACAGACACGCTCAACCGAAGAAAAATGTGTTGCTCCGTATTATTATATTGATACTGTTATTAATGGCTTTAGGGGAAGTCATTGGTTGAGTGGATCATGCGTGCAGGATTACGGTAGTTTTACACTAATGCCCGTTTCCGGAGAATTAATATGCTTACCCTCTCAAAGAGGGTCAAAATTCTCTCATTTTGATGAAGTTTCTACTCCGTACTACTATAAAGTTCTTTTAAAAGACTACAGTATTATTGCTGAGATAACTTCAACAACCAGGACCGGACTGTTAAGTTTTACTTTTCAAAGAAAAGGAATGGGGCACATAATAATAGAACCTAACAGTGATTATGGTGATGGTTATATTAAAATTTTACCCGGCAAAAACGAAATTATTGGCTATAATCCGGTGCATAGAATATATCAAGGTTGGGGTGAATATGCCGGATTTAATGGATATTTTGTTGCAAGGTTTAGCCGCCACTTTGATTCATTCGGTTTATACAACGGAGCTAAAATTGATACTGAAAAGTCTGAGATTTCAAATCTTAAAAATATTGGCGCATATGCATCCTTTAATCTTAATGCAAATGAAAATATTTTGGTAGAGGTCGGAACTTCATTCACAAGTATTGAAGAAGCTAGAGCCAATCTGAATACGGAGTTACAGAATTTTGACTTTGAGTCGGTTAAGAAGCAATTGTTCAAAAAGTGGGAAGATATCCTTTCTATCACAAAAGTTGAAGGCAGTAATGAAGAAGATAAAGTGAAATTTTATACAGCACTTTACCACTGTTATTTGCAGCCGAGAGTTTATAATGATAATGATGGTTCTTATGTTAAATTTTCCGGCGGAGATACGGTACTAAATTTAAAAGACGCAAATTATTATTGTGATTTTTCAATGTGGGATACTTATCGTGCATTACATCCGCTCTTTAACCTGCTCATTCCCGGTATCAACAAAGATATGATGAAGTCACTTCTTTTGATGGGTAAAGAGGGAGGTTGGATGCCGATTTTTCCATGCTGGAACAGTTATACTTCTGCAATGATAGGTGATCACGCTATTTCTGCTATTGCCGATGCATATTGTAAAAATGTAATTGATTTATCCCGGAGTGAATATAAGCTCCTTCTTAAAAATGCAATGGAATCTCCTAAAAATTATTCCAACTATATACAGGGTAAAGGAAGAAGAGCTCTGAATTCATATCTGAAATATGGATACATTCCTCTTGAAGATAGTGTGAAAGAATCTTTTCATAAAGGGGAACAAGTATCCCGGACTCTCGAATATGCATACGATGATTTTGCTTTGAGCCGCATTAGTTTGAAAATAGGAAATTATTCTGATTTTAAAATACTTTCTAAAAGAGCAATGAATTATGAAAATGTTTTTGATAAACAAAACGATTGTGTTCGTGGAAAATATAAAGATGGGAGCTGGATTAGTGACTTCAATAAATTAGTTAGAGCGTCATATATAACCGAAGGGACTCCATGGCAATATACATGGTACGTCCCTCAAGATATTGAAGGCCTGATCAAGCTTATGGGAGGGGAGAAAAAATTCAATGATAATTTAGATAATTTTTTTGCTGCAGACCAGTATTGGCACGGAAATGAACCTGGACAGCAGATCCCTTTTTTATATAATTATTCCGGGCAGCCCTGGAAAACAGAAGAAATAGTATCTGGAATAATGGTAAATGAATATGGACTTGGACCGGGAGGATTAAGCGGTAATGATGATGGTGGACAGATGTCTGCATGGTATGTATTTGCTGCCTTAGGATTTTATCCTGTATGCCCTTCTTTACCTCAATATGTTATTTCTGGTCCTCATTTTGATAAAATTACAATAGCACTTCCTAACAAAAAATCTCTTGTTATTGAGGCAAGAGGATCTTCCAATAAAAAAAATTTTATTGAACAGGTTAAGTTCAATGGTAAAATTTATGATAAAAATTATCTAAATTATTTTGACCTTATGAACGGTGGAATTATTGAATTTCAAATGAGTGATAAACCTAATAAAAGGTGGGGAATTTCAAAATCCGGCAGACCTGGTTCTTTGTCAAATTAGCGTTCTTATATTTTGTGTTTTAAATTATAAGGAAGACATTGAACGGATTATTATTTGGTAATTATGGAAGGCAATTTATATGAATAAATTGGTAATGTGTTTATCGATCATATCGTTATGCTGTAAATATATAATATCCCAAACACCGCAGCCGCTTCGTTCTGATATTTCCATTCAAAAAGTAGTCGCTCTTGAAAATGATTGCAGGCGGATAGCAAGAGACCCCTCTACTGGTAAAGTATATTATATAAGAGCAAATGGAAATATTAACCAGCTGGACATAGAAAATAAAACTACTAAGAATATTTATTCCGGGTTAACAACTCATGCTTTATCATTTGAAGGCGGGGGCGGATTTACCATCGCAAATGATGGAACTTTTTTTATTGTGTCTGACCCGCGTGATTTGAAATATGATCATGGATTAATTATCCGTGGTAAAATGAAAGGCAGCATCAGAGTTTGGGATACTGTTGCTGTTACCGAACCATACTTAATTCCTGGTGGAAGGGATCATCGGTTTAACGGAATTATTGTAACTTTAGACCAAAAATATTTAATAGTAAATAGCGGGTCGAGAACAGATCATGGGGAAGAACCTATAAATGGTGGACGGGAATACCCCATTACTTCTGCAATGTTTAAAATCCCTATAAATTCCAAAAATCTTATCCTTTACAATAATGATGATAGTTTAAAACCATATCTTTACGTTGATGGAGTTCGTAATAGTTTTGACATGGCGTATACTCCCGGTGGAGATCTCATAGCTACTGAAAACGGGGATACGCGGGATGATACTGAAGAATTAAACTGGATAAGAGAAGGGCATCATTACGGGTTTCCCTGGAGAATAGGAACTCTTGATAATGCACAGCAATTTCCCGCTTATAACCCCGCAGAAGATCCTCTTCTTGGATCTTCAAATATTGAAAAAACTTTTTATAACGATCCTGCTTTCCCCCCCAAACCCGACTCTGTAGTTTTTACTGATCCAATCTTAAATGTGGGTCCGGATGATGATAAATTTCGGGATACAGATAGAGTTGTTAAAGATGCAAGTGATCTTGGATTGAAACTTGGCACTTTTACTCCCCATAGTTCACCCCTTGCTATTGTCTTTGATACTTCATTTGCTTTAAGCAATGAGTTTGCCGGCGATGGATTTTTAATGGGCTATAGTGCTCATAGTGCAAAAAAATCGGCCCCCTTTAATGAACCTGGTGAAGATTTGTTTCATATAAAGCTTAATAAAATTGTTGCTGAAGATAGATATGAAGTAAGTGTTACAAGAATTGTTCAAGGTTTCAGCAATCCGGTTGACGCTGTTTTAATCGGGAATAAAATTTATGTTCTTGAAACTGGAAATGGTTCAAATATCTGGGAAGTTACAATCCCTTCCAGTACAACTTCTGTCACACAAACTAGTATAAGCAATTCCAATTTTTCGTTGGAACAAAATTATCCTAATCCTTTTAACCCAACCACTAAAATAAAATATACTGTTCCGGCATTGAGAAATGCATATAAACCTCCTATCGTGTCAATAAAAATTTATGATGTTCTTGGAAATGAAATTGCGGTATTAGTTAACGAACGAAAAACTACCGGAACTTATGAATTAGAATTCGACGGCTCTAAATTAGCCAGCGGATTATATCTATATAGATTAACTGCCGGAGATTTTAGTTCAACAAAAAAAATGATGTTACTTAAATAAAAAAACAAAAATCTATCAAATGTTCTATATTTTACCGTTCAAATACCATAAAACTTGACGAAATAGCGTAGGTTTTTTGCCATTTTTTTAATTCTAAGACATCTTTTCCCTCTAAGCCTATATCTATCTCTCCTCATTCAAAAAACCTCTCTCAAATCAATTTTTCTATTTTCCCATAAATAATTTTATATGTTTTTCATGCAATCTTTTATCACATAATAAGCTTATTATACCATTATCTTGTTTTATAAATGTGGTTTTTTAATCTAATTTTAACTATCAAATATCAAGAAGATTTTATTTAAAGCCCAAATTCAATTAACTATTTCCAGGTTATATTTATTTACAAAAACCTGGTTATAATGAACACTTCCATCGGAGGATACAATTAAAAGCGGATAGTTTATATGTTTATCATTTAATGTTTTCTTCCACCCTAATAGAAAAACATAGGTTGCCGTTGCATCTGCCTCTTCTGCAGTAGGTGCGAGGATTGTTGAGCTCTCCGATAATCTTCCTGAATAACCTGTCCTCGGATCAAGTATATGATGATAACGCACCCCGTTTATTATTTTAAACCTCTCATAATCTCCGCTTGTTGCGACTGCATAATCCTTTAGATTGAAATCAGCAACAAGATCATTTGTATATCTCGGATGCTTAATTCCGATTTTCCATAAGGTATCTTTATCCTTTGTACCCGAGACAAATATATCACCCCCTGCGTTAAGAATAAAATTTGTTATTACCCATTCCCTTCAAAACAGCAGAACCTCTGTCAATCGCATAACCTTTCGCAATTCCCCCTAAATCGATTGACATTCCTTTCTTCTTCAAAAATACAGTTGAATCCTTTTCATTGATAATCATATCTTTATAATTAACTAGCTTTTTTAATTTCTTAATAGTCTTATCCTCCGGAAGAACTATTTCCTTATCTGCACTGAAGCCCCATAAATCTGAGAGCGGACCGATTGTTACATCAAATAATCCTTGGGATTTTTTACAGTATTCTTTAGCGCGTTTTAGCATTTCCAATGTTTCATAGCTAACTTTAACCGGATAAAGTCCCTGAAGCATGGTTTATTTCTGATATCTCACTGCTGTCTTTTTCACAGCTTAATAAATTCTCTACCCTTTGCATTTCCTCATAGGAGGCTAATAATGCTTTCTTACATTGATTTATATCCTTGCTTCTTGCAGTGGTTTCAACTGTTGTCCCCATTAAATATTTTGTAACCGATACACTATACATTGTTGTATCGGTCTGAGCCCCTGCTCTGCTGGAGAAGAGTACTAAAAATAGAATCAAAACAATGTAAGCCGGAGTAATTTTCATTTGTTTTAAGCTAAAAGGTAATGCTGTCAACCCCGAATCTGTTTTTACCTGCGATTGAGATGTTGATTTGATTTGGAATGCATACTAAGTTCTCACCCGGCTTTGAAATCGGCTCCATATTCATGCACGTCTTATGCTTGCATGTTGCTGAAACGATACTTGCAGATTTATTCTTTATTCGGAGATCTACATAACCTTTTAATCCTTCAATTCTTAAATTATCTACATCTCTTTCCAATGGAACTTGTTTAAGTAATGTATCCCCGATGAAAATATCTATACCACTTGGTTCAAGCACTCTTTGTTGTGAAGTGAATCGGAGCAGTGTGGGATTTTCAATTACTCTGGGGAGTGAAAGAGAATTTGCACTTTCATCAAGAAGCATAGAAAATTCATCTATCCTTTTATGGTAATCAACTAACTTTTGAGCTTTTACATAAGCGATATCACCTATGTGCCTCCCCTCCAGTCGATATTCATTGAACTGTAAAGCACTCTTTCCATACTCCGAATTCTTTATAGCCTGTTCAATTGAATGTATTGTCCTGGATGGCTGATCGGTAATAACAGATAATGAAAAAGAACCGGTATTTTTTACGGCCGCAAAAACATTTTTCGTAAATGGATTAATAATTCCCATCGCTGCTGATGCAGGCAATATTAAGGAACTATATTTAAGAAAATCGCGTCTTTTCATCTGCATTTTCCTTTATATTTAATTTATTAAGATTTATCAATATCGATATCTAATGCCTATATTAAAATCTGTTGCAAACATATTATTCGAATTGTTAAACCAATATGGTGAATTAGTATGACGTAAATAAAAATTAAGATTAAAAATATATTGTACACGTTCATCTTCCAAAAATGGAAGAAAGTCCTCCCCCTCACCACCAAGTAATGTAAGGTTCAACTGCAGCTCATTTGAATAACCTGCATCAAGTTTAATATCCGTAGTCATATATTGTTCCGGTGCTGAATATTTCGGCTTGAAGAAAAAAGCCTGAGTTTGAAAGTTGCTGCGCCATCCGAGTCCCATAATTACATGCTCTGATAAATACCTTTCATAATTTGCTGAATAAGTACTTGCATTAATATCCCATGAATCCCAGTAATATCTATAACCGATCTGAAGAGATGATTCGCTGTTTAGACGGTACTTTAATGATAAAGCTGCAGCTCGCCTGATTCGAAGATCCGGATGTATAGGATCAAATAAACTGTCCGCACCATTAATTGTTATCGGTACTAGTTGATAATTATCAGACAGTAGCCCGTTATTATCCGTATAAGAAGAAAGAAGCTGTACTATTAAGCTCTTACTTATTATTTGTGAAAAGTTTGCATTGAACGTTGTAACGTTCTTATTCTTTTTCCAGTTCTTGGTTTTAGGGAAAACCTTATCCCAGCTTCGGACAATCCCTAATTGTATGGAAGTATTATTTTCTGCGAAATACTGGGTGAAATTTCCGATAATAGTAGAAGAAGTGTAATCACTTTCAGTGCTGTAAATACCGTCAGCTGCTAATATTCCTTTACCGAAGGTATGTGCCATCCCGAAATTAAATTCGTGCCTGACTTCATCGAAAGTTGGACCTGTGTATTCGCTTTCTCCTCCTCCTCCTCCGGACGTTCTGCTTGATGCTGCTGTTACTGCATCTACTTTTGAAAGTGAGGTTGTTGTGCTGCTGCTCGGGCTGCTGCTTCTAATAGATGCAGCCGTTATCATATCTACTAGATATCTCCCCGTTATACTTGTTGATTCCGATACTTTCTTGGTTATTGAAATACTTGGGTATAATACCGAAACTTTAAAATTATCAAAATAACCGCTGAAATTTACCTGAGTTTCATTGCCGGGTAATAGCTGTCCGAAACCTATAGTGCATAGGCTAAAATAAATTAAAAGAAATAATATGATTTTTTTAACCACACCCGCAGCCGCCGCTTTCTGCACCTGTAGCACCTTCCACACCTTCCCTGTAATCAAGAAAATGTTCTCTAATCCCAGCATTTATTGGATTTTCATCTATAATCATGATCGGATCTGATAGACTCTCTTTCTCCCATGGCTTAACCGTAGCACAGCCATAGAGAAGAAGTGAAGCAGCAAGCAGTATTAATATCCGGCTGATCATTTTCATTTTAATTCTCTTTCAATAATTGAGTTAATTCTGAATTAAAATCACTTAAATAAGATTCTTTGAAACCATTATGCCAAAAACGTATTTTACCTTTTTTATCAATGAAAATTGTAGTGGGCATAGCTTCAATATTAAATAAAGGAGGGATCTTTTGACCGTTATCTGCTATTATCGGAAACTCCGGTTCGGGAAAGAGGTTGTCAAGAAAATGCTCCATATTATCTTTTTTATCATCAATATTTACCGCAATCAATTCAAATTTGGAATTTTTATGCGTATCATAAAAATCTATTAACGCAGGCATTTCTTCTCTGCAGGGTGGACACCAGCTTGCCCAAAAATCTATCAATACTACTTTCCCGGCATATTCAGATAATTTTATTTCTTTAGCTTTTATTGTTTTTCCTTCGAAATCTGGAGCCGGTGAACCCACTTTTTCCTGGCAAATGCCTATGCCGATAAATGTTGTGATTAAAATAAGTAGAACGGAATTTATTCTCATCCTCATACCTAATTCTTTCATAAATGAAGATACTGAAATTAATATAGGGAAAGATGTTTCAACATTAAATAATGCAGTTTCTATATACAAGCGATAAAAAATAGACTGCATAAAAAAAGAACCCTCAAAAAGATTCTTTTTCGCTTCGTTTGATGCATTATTTACTCCGCGGATTGTGGTACCGGAAATCGGAGTGTTGTGAAGCACAGTGAAGTAAGTCCACAAAATCCTAATCTGCGAATAACTTTAACAATTAAGCAATTAAATAATTAAACAATTTATCAATTTAACTTGATAGATTTTATCACAATATCATTAAATTTATCTTCACCAAAAATTTTCCCCTCTTTTGTAAACTTATACCACTGGCTGTTGGCAATAAAATAAAAATGATTATTATATATCGTCCCTAATGTAATATCATCAAAATCAGGATTATTTACCTCTAGTACCTTTAATTTCAAAGCCGTTTTATAGCTTTTATCTAAAGTAATTTCAATAATACGTTGCGGATTTATTCCATTCTGAACCGCAATAATCTTATCTTTATTATAAAAATAAATCCCGTCTATCCCCAATAATGTATTCCCGGTAAGATTTTTTATTTCTTTTACCTATTAAAGTATCTGCCGTCAAGCAGAAACAATCCTCTGGAATAGTCTGAAAAAATCATATAATTATCCATTATCAATAAAATCTATCCCCTGTAAGCTTACGATATTAGTATCTGAAAGAATATTTGGGGCTTAAAGTCAGGTAGCAGAAAATTTATAAATTTTACCTGCCCGGCTGTCGGATGCATAAATATTCCCTATAGAGTCAAGAACGAGGTCCCCAAACCAGTGATTTTCAAGAGAATCTTTTTTTATTATAATATTTAATAGCCTTTTCTTTGTACTTAGGTCATAACAAAAGATTCCGGAATTTCCGTTTAATGAATCAATAAAATATTTCGATTGCGGCTGATTGACAAACGTACCCCATAAAATATTTTTTTTGTAATCTATCTTTAACCCGGCTATACTTCCCATATTATCTTCACTCTGCCATAAAATTCTATTTTCTTTATTGACATTATAAATTATCCCCTTATATATACTGCTTATAAAAAAGCTTGAATCAACGGGATTAAATTGAACCCCTTCTGCTATTACCTGTTTAGCAGGTAATACTGCAGCAGTTTTACTTACTTCCATAGGCTTCTGATTACTTAAATTTTGTCCTAATAAATTCTTAAATCCCGGCTCATCTCTTAAACTATCTAAATCATTATCATTATCAAGAGGGTATACAAATCCAAAGCTTAAACCTTTTTTTAATAACTTAAGAGCTTCCTGCCTATTGTGATTAAGTAAATACGCAATAGCTAAATTATAAATATATGACTCATGGGTATTACTTAATTCATATGCACGCTTCATGTTTTTAAGAAACTCCTTATAGTCATGGTCGTTATATGCCTGAAAAGCGAGTTTATTATAAAAACGCGGATTGTTCTCATCTTGAGGGAATACGTAACCCTGCAGCATCATCAAACAAATAAATAAAACCTTGATCATATTCTTTCTAATATAATTTTATGTGGAAAAAAATAAATCATAATTGCTAAAATATTCTATAAATTTTCTCAAAATCCTAACCTTATTTCTTGTGACAACCTTAGTAACACAAACATCACGGCATTCCCAAACCTTATTACCTTCCTTTAAGAAACAATACAATGTAATTTTATGTGGATAAATTTTCTTAAAACTAAAATATTTCGTTAAATGAATCCATCAATCCTAACCTTATTTCTTGTGATAACCTTAGTAACAAAATCACCCAGGCATTCCCAAACCTTATTACCTTATTTTTTATGTATGTACTCACTTTCGATAACCTAAATCTTAATTAAATCATCATATGATAATTACTAAAATTTTTCTGTTCTTTTATATGAAACATTAAAAATTTAAATTATATATACTCTTATTAAAAATTTCTTCTAATCATTATGAATTTAAAAAATCTATTATTTTGTATTATAGTTACAATAATTCTTATTGGAAAGTCTAACAGTCAGGATAAATCAAACCCGCAGTTAATCATTTCTCAGAAAGTCGATTCCGTTTTAAGTCTAATGACTCTTGATGAAAAAATTGGTCAATTAAATCAATATAATGATGACAATATTGCAACAGGCCCTGTCACTCCTGATAATAATAAGATAGACCAGGTTAAAAAGGGAAAAGTCGGCTCATTATTAAATTGTATGGGAACTGAACGGACGAGAAGCTGGCAGGAAATTGCAATGCAGTCAAGATTAAAGATTCCTTTACTTTTTGGTCAGGACGTAATCCACGGATACAAAACAACCTTCCCTATCCCTTTAGCTGAATCCTGTAGCTGGGATTTAGATGCAATTGAATTATCCGCTAGAACTGCCGCAGAAGAAGCAAGTGCTGCAGGTATTCACTGGACTTTTGCTCCAATGGTAGATATTTGCCGCGATCCCCGATGGGGTAGAATAATGGAAGGTGCGGGCGAAGATCCCTATCTTGCATCAAAAATTGCTTACGCTCGTGTCAAAGGATTTCAAGGTGATAAATTGGGGGATACAAATTCACTAATGGCATGTGCAAAACACTTTGCCGCTTATGGTGCTGCAATTGGAGGCCGGGATTATAATTCTGTTGATATGAGCAAAAGACTTCTTTGGGAAGTTTATCTTCCTCCTTTCAAAGCTGCTCTGGATGCAGGCGCTTCCACATTTATGACCTCTTTTAATGATATTAATGGTGTCCCCTCTACAATGAATAAATATTTGCTTAGAGATATTTTAAAAGGAAAATGGAACTTTAATGGATTTGTAGTAAGCGACTGGGGTTCTGTTGGTGAAATGATAAATCATGGTACTGTGAAAAATGAATATGAAGCCGCTCTCTCTGCTTTAACTGCCGGCTGCGATATGGATATGGAAAGTAGAAATTATCTAAACAATCTTTCTCAACTGGTTAAAGATGGAAAATTATCCGTTGAATTAATCGATGAGGCAGTAAAAAGAATCCTGACAAAGAAATTCCAGCTCGGTCTTTTCGATAATCCCTTTAAATACAGCAATCCTGAAAGAGAAGAGAAAGAATTAAATAACCCTGACCATCCGGGCGTTGCACGAAATATGGCACACAAAAGCATTGTCCTGTTAAAAAATCAAGAACCAAATATTACCTTTGTCAAAAAACATAAAAACAATTGCATTTATTGGTCCCCTCGTAAAAGAACTTAAGCAGAATAAAGGATTTTGGGATATAGATGTTCCTGGAATTGATTCTAATTTTATTGTATCCCAATGGGAAGGTTAAAAAATAAAGTAGGAAATGGAACTAAAACTGCTTTATGCAAAAGGCTGTAACATAGAAGGCAATAATAAAGATGGATTTAATGAAGCAGTAAATACTGCTAAGCAAGTCCGATGTAGTTATTTTAAGTATCGGTGAAAAACGCGATATGTCTGGTGAGGCAAAAAGCCGGAGCAATATAACTATCCCCGGTGTTCAGGAAGATTTATTTAAAGAACTGTTAAAAACAGGAAAGCCGGTTGTTGTTTTAATCAATGCCGGAAGGCCACTTGGTTTTTAACTATATCGCAGATAATGCTTCCGCTGTTCTTTATACTTGGTGGCTCGGAAGTGAAGCTGGTAATGCTATTGCAGACGTCTTGTTCGGTGATTATAATCCATCAGCAAAGCTTTCTATTACTTTCCCCTTAAGTGTAGGCCAAATTCCAATATACTATAGTCACTTCAATACCGGACGCCCTGCTCAAAATGATAGCGATCGGTTTTATAGAAGCGCTTACACCGATCTATCTATCTATCCTAAGTATGAATTTGGCTATGGCCTAAGCTATACAACTTTTCAATATAGTAACCTGCGGTTAAATAAAAATAAAATGGGAATGAACGATACCATTGAAGTTTCATTAGATATAACAAATACTGGAAAATATTCCGGAGAAGAAATTGTTCAATTATATCTGCATGACCTTGTGGGTTCTATTGCTAGACCAGTGGAAGAGCTGAAAGACTTCAAAAAAATAAAATTAAATCCTGGCGAATCGAAAACAATTAAATTTAAAATTGATAAGGAAAAACTCTCGTTCTATAATCAGAATTTAGATTGGGTTGCTGAACCCGGAGACTTTGATTTAATGATCGGCGCATCATCAAAAGATATAAGATTAAAAGATCATTTTGAATTAACCGAATAATTTCTCAATCAAAGGAGAATTTATAAACCCTCTTCCAATTATCCAAACATGAGACATTGAACTCTCTTCATGTAACGCGAAACTCCGTTTCGCCAAAAGAGGCATTAAAAAATAATTGAGCTCGAATTATAAGAAACTTTACAAATTAAATATAAATTAATTTAAGTCAGCAGTTAGGGTACTCTCCCTTCTCATTTTCTAAGGAGAGATGGCGGGGGAGAGGGTGAGGTAAAATGATCATGTATTGTATATTAATTAATTGAAATAAGCATGTATTTCCACTATGATATTTATTTGGACGCTTATAATTTTTTTCTCGTTTGTCGATTTTAACTCTGGCTATTCGACTATTTATTTGAAATCATAAATATCTCAAATAAAAAATAATAGGAGTTTAACATGAAATATATATGCCTTGGATATATGGATGAAAAAATGTGGGGAACTATGACTGAAAATGAAAGAAACAATTTTATAGACGAATGTTTTAATTACGATGATGAACTTCGCAGCAAAGGTCACTTTATCGGCGGTGAAGCACTGCAGACCGCACATAATGCAACTACATTACGAACCCATAATGGCAAGGTTGTAATTACTGATGGACCCTTTGCAGAGACAAAAGAACAGTTAGGCGGCATAATGATTCTCGAAGCTAAAGATTTGAATCATGCAATTCAATTAATGTCAAAGCACCCAAGTATTTATATGGGAGGAAGCTTTGAAATAAGACCGGCCGCTGATTTATCTGAGATGATTAAAATAAGTGAAAAACGTCGCTCAAAAGAAAAAATTGCAGAAAAGTAAGAAATAAAATAAATACATATTGTTCGAGAACTTAATCTAAAGATGACATCTTTACAAAGATAAATTATCGTGTATGTTTTATTAAAATGCAAATTTATATAAACTTTATACTTTAATAATAAAGATGTCATCTTTTAAATCCCTATTCTTACGTAAGTCGCTTAACATTTGTAAAAAATAATCATAACCTCAAAAAATATTATTATGTCCCTTAATTCCAGTAATAGTATCCGTGACCTTCTTAACCAAATTTACTCAACTGAATCTCGAAGAATTCTCGCTTCTCTTATACGTCTTCTCGGAGATTTTGATATTGCCGAAGACGCACTTCATGACGCATTTGCTGTTGCCATGGAACAATGGCCCGAACGCGGAATACCTGAAAATCCTCGGGCATGGCTTATCTCTGCTGGGAGGTTTAAAGCCATTGATAGCTTAAGACGGCGTTCCCGTTACGACTTTTCTTTAGAAAAACTTGCTAATAAAATCGATAAAAATTCCAAAAGGATGGAAGAACAAATTGACAAAGAAATTGAAGATGATGAATTAAGACTCATTTTTACATGCTGCCACCCGGCTTTATCATTTGAAGCAAGGGTTGCCCTGACTTTAAGAGAAGTCTGCGATCTTACTACGGAAGAGATTGCAAATGCCTTTCTTGTTCAACCTTCTACTCTTGCCCAGAGAATAGTGCGTGCTAAAGCAAAAATTCGGGATGCAAATATTCCTTTTGAAATGCCGTCACGGATGGAATTTCCCGATAGATTAGCCTCTGTAAATCATGTCATATACCTGGTGTTCAACGAAGGATACTCCGCATCTTTTGGTGAATCCTTAATTAGACCCGATCTTTCTGCTGAAGCTATTCGTCTCGGACGCCTTATGATGGAATTACTTCCTGAACCTGAAGTTAAAGGGCTTTTAGCGCTTATGTTATTGCAAGAGTCACGCAGAACAGCAAGAACATCACCCGCTGGTGACCTGATTCTGCTGGAAGACCAGGACCGCTCGCTATGGGATAAGGAACTAATTAAGGAAGGTATTTCATTGGTTGAACAAGCCTTAAAATCCCATCAATTCGGATCGTATACCCTGCAGGCGGCTATTGCAGCAGTTCACTCTGAAGCAGCCGAACCCGAATTTACTGACTGGCCTCAAATCGTTGCATTATATGACAAACTCCTTGCTCTGGAACCATCACCTGTAATAGAATTAAACCGGGCTGTCGCTCTATCAATGCGCGACGGCCCAAAAACAGGTATTGAAATAATTAATAACATACTGAAAAACGGAAACCTGACAGATTATTATTTAACCTATTCTGCCAGGGCAGAGTTGTATAGAAGGCTTGGAGATTATCCTAAAGCAAAAGCAGATTTCGAAAATGCTCTCTCCCTTACAACTCAAATCCCCGTCCGCCGATTCCTCGAAAGCAAACTCCAGCAGTTAAAAGATTGACCCTAGCCCTCAAAGCTTGTATGGATATCATTAATATCTGAGATAAAGGTTAACACTGGACTTTTAGTCCGGTGATTATTTGGAGGTACACAATCTACCCCTCCCCGGACTTTAGTCCGGTTCCCACCTCTCCCTGCTAACTGTTGCGATTCTATCGGACAGGAGATTGGATAGGGAGATGAGGATACTAATTTATTGAAAAACCCAAAATCTACATTGGAAGAACCATATTCCATGTTTCCACCTGCTTCTCTGTTTTACCTTAGTAAATATGCACTACACTAAAGAAAGGAGACCTTATTACCTTATTTTTATATATAAACCATATAAACACTTATTAATAGATGTCGATTACATCCCTTCCCATTCGACTATTTAATGAAATTAATTATTTTCCCTTAACTGTTCAAAGCAAAAAAGGAGAAAGAAATGTATAAGTATAATTCAAGAATCGCTCTCATGATTGCTCAGATATTTTCACTGGCAGTTTCAGCACAGACATCAGATTACCATTCAGGTTACAAGCCTGTAAATGGTATTAATATGTATTATGAAATATATGGTAAGGCAAACCTTTAGTCCTTATCCACGGTGGTGGCTCCACAATTCAAACCTCGTTCGGAAACATAATTCCCTCACTCTCAAAAAAATATAAAATTATTGCTGTAGAACTGCAGGCACATGGTCATACATCCGATAGAAATGCACCCGAAAGCTTTGAGCAGGACGCCGATGATGCAGCTGAACTTCTAAATCAACTCGACATTAACAACGCCAATATCCTTGGCTTTAGGAACGGTGGGAATACAGCAATTCAGTTAGCAATAAGACACCCTGAAAAAGTACTTAAATTAATTATAGCTTCCTCATTTTATAAAAGAGAAGGATTATATCCTGATTTTTGGAAAGGAATGGATAATGCAAAGTTCAGCGACATGCCGCAAGTCTATAAAGATGAATTCTTAAAAATTAATAACAATGAGGATGCACTTCTAAACATGTTTAATAAAGATGCTAATCGAATACGTACATTTAAAGATTGGAATGACGATGATATAAAATCAATTAAAGCACCTGTCCTTATTGTTATCGGAGATCAGGATGTCATTCAGCCGGAACATGCAGTTAAAATGTACAGATTATTCCCTCACGCCCGCTTAGCCATTCTCCCTGGAAGACATGGTGAATATCTAGGTGAAATCCTATATACTCAAAAAAATAATTTTCAACCCACTATTATTATTCCGTTAATTGAAAATTTCTTCAACTCCTAAAAATCAGCGAAAATCATAAAAATCTGCGTCATCAGCGTTCTATTAAATAACAGAAAAAATGAAAACGTTTACACTTAAATATAGAATTTATATATTAAATCGTCTTTTTATTTATAAATAATGAAAGTAAGCATAGCTAATGAACACTTTCAGGTTCATCTTTATTATCTCCATTTATTCTCTTTTTTCTATAATACTATCCGCTCAAAGTAGAATTATAGATGAATTTGAAAATCTGAATAGTTGGCAGCAAGTCGCTTCCGATGGTGCCTCTATGAATATCTCCCTTGTACCTGGATTTAAAAGTAATGCTATAAAAATTGATTATAAATTCAAAGGCGCCGGCTATTGTGGTATCGTTAAAGAAGTTCCTCTTAACCTTCCCTCCAATTATAAATTTAATTTTTATTGTAAAGGTGTTTCCCCCAAAAACAACCTGGAATTCAAATTAGATGATTCTACAGGCGATAATGTCTGGTGGTATGTCTTTAGGAGATATGATTTCCCTAAGGACTGGACCCTACACACAATAAGAAAAAGACAAATTTCCTTTGCATGGGGACCTATAGGCGGTGGTGAAATAACACACGTTAATAAAATCGAACTTATTATTTCCGCAGCCGATGGAGGCAGCGGAACAGTCTATCTTGATGAATTATCTTTCTCTGAATTACCTCCTCCCATGAGAAAAAATATTATCCCTTTAGTCAAAGCATCTTCCTCATTAAAAGGTAAACCATCATTTATATTTGACGGAAACATTTCAACATCTTGGAAAAGCACGGCCGATGATAAACAATCTCTATTAATAGATTTTAATTACTTAAGAGAATATGCCGGCTTAATTATTAACTGGGATAGTGTGAATTTTGCAACTGATTTTGAAATCCAATCTTCTGATGATTGGAAAAAATGGAATACTTTATATGCTGCAAAAAATAATGGGACAAGCATTAGCATTCTTCCTTTTCAGGATATTGAATCTAGATATTTGAAGATAAATCTATTAAAAAGCAGCAGGCAAAATGGATATGGTATAAAAGAAATAGCAATTGAAAATTATAAGTTCGCTGAAGATAACAATTATCTTTTTCAGCAAATTGCAAAGTATTATCCTGAAGGATATTTCCCTAAGTACTTTTTAGATAAACAGACTTATTGGAATATTGTCGGCATAAATGGCGGTCATAAAGTAGCACTAATTAATGAAGAAGGAATGATTGAAACAGAAAAAGAAGGCTTCTCAATTGAACCATTCCTATTTTGCGATAATAAATTTGTTACATGGAACGATGTTAATCTTAAACAGGGCTTAGAAAATAATTATCTTCCTATACCATACGTTATATGGCAGAAAGATAGTCTGGATCTTGAAATTAAAGCCTTTGCGGATGGGGAAATTGGCTCTTCCTCAATCTATATCAGCTATTCTCTAACCAATAAAACTGATCAATTAAAAAAAGGGAATCTTTATCTTGCAATTAGACCATTTCAAGTCAATCCGCCATGGCAGAACTTAAATATTACTGGAGGCTTTACAAAAATTTCATCAATAGAATATAAAGATGGTGAAGCGGTAGTTGACCATAAGGCAATCATTCCCGGAACAAAACCCGCAAATTTCGGTGCTGCAAAATTCAACGATGGACCTATTATAAATTTTATCAGTAAAGATACTCTTCCCGGGAAGTCTGGAGTTATGGATGAGAAGGGACTTGCCTCCGCAGCCTTTCAATATCCTTTTAAGTTAAATCCTGGAGAAACATACATGGTTGTTATTGAGATACCGTTTTATTCACATGATTCCACACTTCAGGCTGAAAGAATTTCTAACAATTCATTTAATCTGGGACTTCAAAATGTAATAAAAAAATGGAACACTGAACTAAATAATGTAAAAATAAATCTTCCTTCTACAGAAAATAAATTAGTCAATACTTTGAAAAGTAATCTTGCATATATTTTGATTAACAGGGATGAGAATGCTTTGCAGCCCGGAACGAGATGTTATGATAGATCCTGGATTAGAGATGGAGCTTTAATGTCCGCATCTCTCCTTCGAATGGGTATTGTTAAAGAAGTTAAAGATTATATTAATTGGTATTCCCGTTATCAATTTCCTTCTGGTAAAATACCATGTGTTGTTGACAAAAGAGGTGCGGATCCTGTTCCTGAAAATGACAGCCAGGGAGAATATATTTATTTAATTAGGCAATATTTTGATTTTACAAAAGATACATCAATGCTGGTAAGTAAATGGGATAATATTAAGTCAACGGTTAATTATATTAAATCTCAGATTGCTGAAGAATCCACTTCCCAAAATAAAAATGGCACTGATGAACAAAAATCTTTTTATGGACTAGTACCCGCTTCTATTAGCCATGAAGGTTATTCTGCTAAGCCAATGCACTCTTATTGGGATGATTTCTTTGTATTGAAAGGTTTAAAAGATGCAGTCTTTATAGCAGAACTTCTTAATAAAAAAGTGGAATCTGATGAGTATAAAAAGCTTCGGGATGAATTTAGAGAAAACTTATATAATTCAATAAGTTTGGCCATGAAAAACAAAAACATCAATTACATACCTGGCTGTGCAGAATTGGGTGATTTTGATGCAACTTCCACAACCATAGCAGTATACCCTTGCAATGAACTAAAATACTTGCCCCAGCCTGCTCTTAAAAATACTTTTGATAAATATTTTCATAATTTCGAGAAACGCCTTAATCCGGATGATAATTGGATAAATTATACACCCTATGAAATCAGAGCCGCCGGAACATTCATTTTTCTAAATGAAATAAATCGTGCCTATGACCTCCTCGATTATTTCATTAAAGACCAGCGTCCGCAAGGATGGAACCACTGGGCTGAAGTAGTATGGGAAAATCCAGATACATCTATGTACATAGGAGATATGCCCCATACCTGGGTCGGTTCTGCATTTATTGATGCAGTCCGTGCCCTCTTTGTCCATGAAAACGAAGACGATTCCTCCCTCACCCTTGGAGCCGGCATTAAACAGGAATGGCTGAATTCCCCCAATGGTATTTCATTTGAAAATTTCCCCACCTATTACGGTACCAGTCTCCTATTCAATGAAAAAAATTAATAATCAGATTGTAGTAGAACTTAATAACCAGCTAAGCCCCGCATGCAAAGAATTAATTCTAAAGTCACCCGAAAATAAACAGATTAAATCAGTTTCAATCGATGATACCCCCTCTATCAACTTTAAAAACAATAATATTCTATTTAACCGAACCAATAAAAAAATAATAATCCAGTATCAGTAAAACTATTTGTTAGGATATCAAAAAGATCTTAGCAGGAACCCGTTTTCTTAGTGTCTTGTATATTCAAAGTAACTCCTTGAACTTAATTTTTGTGATCGAAAAACCTCCACGCACTACGTTATTCTAACCAGTTAAGATATCTAAAAAGGGACTTTGTGCCCACAGTGACTTGTATGTTTAAATGACACTATGGACTAAAATTCTTGATAATTAAAAAATATTTTATTCTAAGTTTTTCATACCTTTTAAGACTAATATTTCTTAGTGCAAACTTAGTGTCCCTTAGTGTCTTAGTGTTAAATCTCCTCTTCAATAAATAACCGAAATAATACTAATTAAAATCAATATGGAAAACCCGATAACCACATTCTTTTTAATACCAGAATCCCCCAGAATTATTGAATAAATCATTTTAATTATATTATTACTTATCGTAGCTATAATTGTTGCCTTAAAGATAGTATCAATGTATATATGACTGCTGACTTGCTGAAATAAATTTAAAATATATGGGTCAATATCGGTTATCCCAACTATAAACGATAAAATATTTACTCCTATATTCCCATAATTTGAAACAACTAAATTTGTTAAAATTGCAAAGAAACTGAAAAGCAATCCGAATATAATTGCAGTCTTAAACTCTAGAGGATTTTGTGTTTCATTCATCTTTAGAGTTGTATTATTTGCTGACTTGTTCTTTAAAAGAAAAAACATGATTACTATTATACCGGCAGCTACAAATATTAAAAAGTAAGGCAAAAGAATTGTACCTGCCTCTGCGTTAAAAATGTAAGCAAGAATTAGAATTCGGATATACATCATTGTGGTTGCTGCAATTATTCCTGCAGCTATTTTGACCCCGTTATTATCTGTCTTACTCTTTTTGGCTAAAATAATTGTCGTTGCTGTACTGCTGTAAAGACCCCCTAAAACTGCCGATAATATTATTCCTGAATCCGGGAAAACAAATTTCCTTAATAAATAGCTGAAATATGAAATACCTGATACAGCCACAATAGATAACCAGATTTGGTACGGAGATATATTAATTACCGCAGAAATGGGATTATGAGGAAGTAGCGGTAATATTATCCCCCCGATGATTATAAATTTGGCAAGAGTCGTAAATTCATTTCTATCAAACTTTTTAGAGAAATTGAATAGGCTTTCTTTAATCTCAACAAAAATCAATATCATTACAACAATTAACATTACCAACCACAACGGTTTTAAATAAACTAAAGGAGATAGACAGTAAGTAATTAGAGCAATTAATATCGATGTAAAGCCCCATTGATTTCTTAACTTAATCTTATTGAAATAATATATTCCAAGGAATGAAGACAGAATAAATCCCCCTGCATAAAATAATGTGAGATTTTCCGGCATTAGTACATAAAGTATGTATCCCATTATACCAATTAAAGTCATTGTCCGGTCTGTACCGAATAATAATTCAAATTCAATTTCAATATGGAGCCTCCGCTGCTCCAGACCAATCAGTAACGAGAAAAGAACAACTAGAAGGAAGTTAACAAGATCTTTAGGTATGGTTGAGATAATATTTCCATAAAACTCAATATTAGTTAAAGTAATAATTAAATCATGGAATAAAACTATAGCAATTAGATTGACCCTAATTCCTCTGGAATACAAAAATTTACACAATTAAATTACTATTTAATCTATTCAAGTTACCCAAATGTCAAGTTTATTTAATTTATAGCTCATGCTGTTCTTTGTAACTTTACGTATTCTTGACTTGTGTTCTATTATTGACTTTTGAACCTTTGACTTTGTGACCTTTGGTTCTATAATTTGATTTTTAAGAAATACTTTAACATATTTCATCCGTTTATACACTCTAGCTATATTACATTCATGCCAAAAGAAAAGAAGAAATCAAATTTTGCAACGCTATTAAAATGGGTTGGAAGTATTACTGCAATACTATCATTGATATTTGCATTATAGCAGCTAATCCAGATGATTGGAAGTGTGCAGGATCAGAAACGTCAGGTAAATGAACAATTAAAACTTGGGAAAAATGAACAGGATGCAGGTGACTACGAAGCAGCATGGTAAAGTTATGAACAGGCAATCTAATAGCGCTGAAGAAGGAGGTTTCTTTGCAAAATTATTTGGTTCACTTAGCAGTGAACAAGTTAAAGCAAGAAAAGCACAGGAAGACCTCGCTATGGTATGGGCAGAAAATATTAGAGTACCTGAGGGCAAAACATTCTCTGATTATGTCGATAAACTCATTCCCGTACTTACTCGCGGAACACGTGACGCTAAAGGAAGTCGTAAAGCTGATCTTCTTGCACATCTCGGCTGGGCTTATTTCCTTAAATCCAGAGACCACTCAATAATACTGAATGAAACCAGCAGGTCTGAATATTGAAAAACATTACAAGGAGGCATTGAAAATCGATCCCTCCAACCCTTATGCACATGCATATTGGGGACACTTAATTATCTGGGAAAGAAAAGATTCCAAAGAGGCAGTTAAACATTTTGCGCAAGCAGTTTCTTCTCACCGTTCACTTTCTTACGTCCGCGAAATTCAGCTCGCAGCTCTCCATAATTTCACATATACGGAAATGGATTATTTAAGAGCCGTAAATGACATGGTTAAAAATCATGAGAAAATCAATGCAGACGCCAATAGAAATGTCTTCACAATCTATTACCTTGCTCTAAATAATAGAACCTTTGATGAAGTAATAGCTGCAGTACCTCCCAAAGAACAGATCGAGATGTTCCATTCACTTTTTTATAATGAAGACTTTGACCCTTCAAGAATACCAACTCGCGGATGCTTCCCTTGCAATGCTTCAGGAAGCAGCCGGCTTAAAATCAGAAGCTCTCAAAACATGGCTTTCTCTTCGTACCAGCCTCTCTCCTCACTCAAATTATATCTCACTCGCAAATATATCAATCAAACGCCTCTCCCAACATTGAGGGCAAATCCAAGTGCTTAAAAACATTATAATCCTGGTCTGTAGCATGCTTATTATTTTATCCCCAATTACTTTGTCGTCTGAAATCAAAACAAAAAATACAAAAGAATATTTAATAGTCTTCCATATCGATCTCAATTCAGTTGCCCTCAACGAAAACTATATCAGGAAATGGTTAAAAAATGTTGCAGACATGGGCTATAATGCAGTTCTATGGGAAGTTGAAAATAAAATAAAATGGGAGACATGCCCCAAATGTGTTAGCCCCGATGCTTTTTCTAAAGAAACCTTCAAGAAAATTCTTTCATATTCCAGGTCTTTAGGCTTGGAACCAATACCCTTGTTGCAGACGGTAGGGCATGCAGAATATGTCCTTCAGCATAAAAAATATTTTTCCTTTAGAGAAGATTCAACAAGATATGATTGCTATGCTACATGTAAACCTGAAGTGAGAATTTTTCTTAAAACATGGATTGATGAATATCTGGACTTATTCGGAGAAATAAAATATTTCCACCTGGGCGGAGACGAAGCTTACGTCTTTGCCTCCAGCCCTGCTTGCTCTGCAAAAGCAGAACAGATTGGTAAAGGTAAACTATATGCAAACTATATGAAGGACATTGCTGTCCCTCTACTATCCAGAAATATCCGCCCTTGTATCTGGGACGATATGATCCTCCATTATCCGGCAGGTCTTCCCGGCATCCCTAAAAATTTTATCATATGGGATTGGAATTATTGGGATGGTGATACTATTCCTCAAAAGGTTATGGTTTGGGAGAAAGGCGAAATGCTGTCAAAAGATCAGATTACAGGTGAGATCCTTAAAGAATTTCCGGAGATATTAAATAATAATGAACTCCGGGCATTCTATACCGCTGATGTCCTAAAACGATTTGGTTTTGATGTAATCCTTTGCAGTTCATCTAGATCTTACGGAGATGCCGTTTTCGCTGCAAGAGAAAAACCCCATGCATCTAATATAATCGGTGCAGCTAAGAAAACAGTAAATGATAAATTATTAGGCACCTGCGTTACAAGCTGGGCAGTCCGGATTCCAAATTACGAAACTCAGGCACTTAATCTATACCTTGCCCCATTAACAATAAAAAATAATAACCTTTCCCATGACCAGCTTGTTTCTGAAGCCTCTAACCACATGTTCGGGATTTCCGATACTTCAATTGAACAAGCCTTTGAAAATATCAGCTTTCCTTTCCCTTTTGTTGATCAAACTTCCACAGGTATAATGTGGACCGGTATGAAAGATTCTCGCCCCGCTCCTCCCGGATATATTAAAAATCTTATAGATAAATGGAAAAATCAAAATAATGGAGAACAATGGAATGAAAATATCGAGTATCATTAAACAGTCAACTCAAAAAATTATAAATGGTCTTGAATCAAATAAATGTATTCATTCCTAAAGCATCTAAAGGACTTGACATTCTCAATGCATGGCAAAAAGCCGCGTACTTTCAATATTGGAGCTCAATAATCGCAAACGAAATAGTAAATAATGCTGAAAGTAAACCACTAAAAAACAAAAAAGAAATTTTACAATTACTTAATAACTTAAGATCAGATTATAAAAACTGGGCTCTAACCTGGATGACCCCCCAATCAGCTGAAATAAACACCGGTTTAATATACGATGCCATCATAAATTATTTCGATAAATAAAAAACTCCTAAAGCTATCTTGACTACTCTATCTATTGCCCTCGGCTTCAGCCGAGGGAGTAATGAATAAAAAATAAAAATGGCTTTAGCCACATAAATAATCACTTTAAACAACCCAACAAAAAAATTCTTGGCTAACCTCCATATTTTTACTAACTTACACAACAATCAAATCCATAAAATTTCATACTTATAATAGGTCCGCAAATGAACCTAATTTTTCCTCTTTTATTAGTTATACTATTATCCTGCAGTGCGTATCCCCCAAACTACGATATAATAATAAAAAACGGAACAATTTACGATGGTTCAGGAAATAAACCCTATAAAGCCGATCTAGGAATAATAGGAGATTCCATTGCTTTCATCGGCAACCTAAGCAATTCAAAAGCTAAAACTGAAATTGATGCTTCTGGACTTGCTGTCTCTCCCGGTTTTATAAATATGTTAAGCTGGGCTAACGTTTCTCTAATAGAAGACGGCAAATCGCAAAGCGATATTAGGCAGGGAGTTACTCTTGAAGTCATGGGGGAAGGCTGGTCAATGGGACCATATAACGATAAAATGAAAGAAGAAGAACTCGAACAGGAAGGCGATATCAAATATGATATCAAATGGACTACCCTCGATGAATATTTACGCTATCTTGAAAATAAAGGTATCTCATGTAATGTAGCATCCTTCGTCGGTGCCGGCACTGTTAGAATTTATGTCATTGGCTATGAAGACAGAGCCCCTAATGAAGAAGAGCTTGCAAAAATGAAACAGCTCGTTAAAGAAGCAATGGAAGATGGTGCATTAGGTGTCGGCTCTGCTTTAATTTATGCTCCTAATTTTTACGCTCATACCGACGAACTTATCGAGCTGTGCAAAGTAGCTTCTGCCTACGGAGGCATGTACATTTCACATATCAGAAGTGAAGGAAATAAACTCCTGGAAGCAGCCGATGAATTAATAAATATTTCAAAGGAAGCAAATATCCCCGCAGAATTTTACCATATTAAAGCCGCTGGAGAATCAAACTGGTATAAGCTTGACTCCCTTATAAGTAAAATAAATAAAGCCAGGACAGGAAGGCTTAAAAATAACTGCTGATATGTATACTTATACTGCTGGAGAAACAGGACTTGATGCCGCAATGCCTCCCTGGGTACAGGAAGGCGGCTTCAAACAATGGAAAAAAAACCTGCAGGATCCTGAGATAAGAAAAAAAGTTTTAGCTGAAATGACTTCTCAAACTGATAAATGGGAAAACTTCTTTACAGCATCCGGCTCTCCTGAAAACATCCTTCTTGTTGGCTTCAAAACAGATAGCCTGAAATACCTTACTGGTAAAACATTGCTGGAAGATATCAAAGTTAAGAAGGGAAGTCCCCTGCAGAAACAGCTATGGATCTGGTTGTAGATGATGACAGCAGGGTTGAAACAGTTTACTTTCTTAATGTCCGAAGAAAACATTAAGAAGAAAATCAAAATTCCCTGGATTAGCTTCGGCTCTGATGAAAGCTCTTTAGCACCAGAAGGAGTATTTTTAAAATCAAATCCCCATCCCCGTGCATACGGAAATGTCGCCAGACTATTAGGAAAATATGTAAGAGATGAAAAACTAATTCCCCTTGAAGAAGCAGTAAGAAGACTCACCTCCTTTCCAGCACAAAATTTAAAAATCAAAAGAAGAGGGATACTAAAACACGGATATTACGCCGATGTCGTAATATTTGATCCTGCAAAGATAAAAGACCTTGCCACCTACGAAAAACCTCACCAATATTCACAGGGAGTAATAGATGTATTCGTAAACGGAATCCAGGTAATAAAAAACAGCACCCACACCGGAAAAACTCCCGGCCGCGTAGTAAGAGGCCCAGGCTGGAAAGGATATAAAAAATAGATAATATAAATTTAACTGAAAGTCTAACACCATGGCTTTAGCCCGGTGCCATCTACTGAAAGCATACAATCCTACATCACTTGCCGTTAGGATTTATCCAACGGATTACATCTAAGACAAAGGTTAACTCCGGACTTTTAGTCCGGATCTCCCCCTCTACTTGCTAAGGGAGAGGGGGTTGGGGGGAAGTTAAAATCAGTATTAAGAATATTATTAAGTTCATCTTGACTTTTAATCCAGCACCTTTATCCAATCCCCGTTTTTTTCTATTTTCACCCAAATATTTACTTAATGTGACATAATTATAAGGAAATGTTACAATATTGATAGACATACCTTCTTTTTTTTATTATAATAATTATTATAAAAATTCTTTTTAATTAAATTGTTTTCCAATAATATTATTATATTGAACTTATTCTTCTATCTAGTGTTGATATTGAAGTAGTATTTAGGAAAGTGGTTAAATATAAAAACAAGTATCCATAGTGCTAGAATACCATTCTATGTTTTTGATTAGAAATTCTTGATCTCTTTTTTCTGATTTCGTTTGAAAATAAATATTTCGGATTAGATTTTTTCATTAAATAAGTTTAGCACCCTGTCTTAAAGTAAGTTCTATAAATATGAATAATGTTATCCATTACTGCCGCCTGGAGAATTTTTAATTTAATTACTGAAGTTACGCAAATATTGTCATTCTGAACGGAACGAAGTGGAGAGACCTGTCCCGCTTGCGGGAAGAATCTCATTGGTTAAATTTTGCTTTATTTTAATATATTTTTATTATAAAATATTCATCTTGCGTAACCTAAGTTAATTAATAAAAGTTTTTATTTTTAAAGAATTACTGTAGGTTTAAATCAATTTTATTTATTAAAAAATATAAAAAAAATTATGGCATCAACATATAAAACCCCTAACGTGTTTATTAAAGAAATTCCTAAACTGCCATCTGTAGCTCAAGTTGAAACGGCTATACCTGCATTTATAGGTTATACCGAAATTTCTGAAGTTCATGGCAAATCTTTAATTAATAAAGCAAAATCCGTTTCTTCATTAACTGAATATGAAATATTTTTTGGTAAGGGACCAGAATCAAGTTATCAAATTTATCTCGATGCTAATAATAATATCTATGAAATTGTCAGTTCACTACCATATTGCATGTATGAATGTATTAGACTGTTCTATAATAACGGAGGTGGCAAATGTTATATCATTTCTGTGGGTAAATATAAAAATAGCGGAACACTCGTTGACCCAACAGAGTTAAATCAAGCCTTAGAAATTTTGGAAAATGAAGATGAACCAACTATTATAGTTTGCCCTGACGCAACTTTGTTAGATAACGAAGGTTTGTATGATTTCCAGAAATTAGCCTTAGCTCAATGTGCTAAACTGCAAAATAGGATATTACTTTGTGATACTTTACCCAGTAATGAATATGAAGCAAATAAAAAATTTAATGATAGAATTCAGGAATTTAGAGATAAGATTGGTATCAATAACTTAAAATATGGTGCAGCATATGCACCGTATATAAATTCAACTTTAACTAAGACAATAAAGTATAGAAATATTGCTTTGCGCAGAGGTACTCCTTCTTCTTTTACTAACGCTCTATTGAAATCATTATCTAGTGACAATGATATCATTCAGTTGATTTCAGATCTGGAAGGCGCTAAAAAAGCTGTAGATGATCTTAATGCAATAATTTCTTCTGATTCTCCGAGAATATTTAACGCTCCGAATAAAAGCTTTGAAGAACAATATAAATCATTGTTTGAAAAATATTCTGAAGGTGCTAATGACATTGAAAAAACTGATGCTGTAAAGGCTTTATATGCATTTACATTAAAAATCTTGGCAGCAGTAAAAAATTTTCAAGATACGCTTCCGGAAAAAGTTTTCAAAACACCTGTTCCTGCCTCAACCGATGAAAGTGTCTCGTTTATTCTTAAAGATGAAATAACAAGCCTTGCTTTGACTTCTAAAGCAAAAACAATTTTTGAAACATTGATAAAACATAGTAATGCATTTGGTGAAGGAACTCAAGCAGATGAATTAATGCCGGATGATCCAGATGATCCGGGTAACGATTTAAGTAAAGCATTGACCATTCTTGGAATAAGTACTTCACCAACTGACTACGATGTACAAACAACTGCAGATATTGATGTTTTATACAAAAATCCTGTATCCGATGCTCAAAAGAATGAAGAGGCACTAACAGCAATAGCAGCATCTTATCCTGTCATCGTAAAATTTTATCATGCAATTCAAAAGGCTGCAGCATCTTACGAACAAACTTTAGACGATAGGTTAGAAGCAGAAATGGGCATATATAAACAAATCAAAGATAAAATTTCTTTTGTCGCAATACCTTTACCGCCCGGTGCTGCTGTTGCAGGGATATATACCCGTGTTGATAATACACGGGGAGTTTGGAATGCGCCGGCAAATGAAAGTATCAATTCTGTCAGTGGTCCTGTTATTCAGATTACACCTGAAGAACAATCGTTCTTAAATGTTGATACGATAGCTGGTAAATCTATTAATGCTATAAGAACATTTATTGGTAAAGGCACATTAGTTTGGGGTGCAAGAACTCTTGCAGGTAATGTTGACGAGTGGCGTTATATATCTGTAAGACGCTTCTTTATCATGGTAGAAGAATCTTCTAAAAAGGCTGTTAAACTTTTTTTATTTGAAAATAATAATGCCAATACATGGAATAAAATCCAGAGTATGCTTGAAAATTTTCTTGTAGATTTATGGAAACAAGGAGCATTACAGGGAGTTAAACCGGAACAAGCCTTCTATGTATCAATAGGTTTGGGAAAAACTATGACTGAATTAGATATTCTTGAAGGACGTCTGATTGTTGAAATTGGAATGGCTGTACTAAAGCCGGCAGAATTCATAATACTCCGTTTCTCCCAGAAGATGGTTGATAGCAAACAACATTCCTGTGTCAAACCACCCACAACAAACAACATACAACAAACCAAAAACTAATAAAGGCACTTTTATGAACAAAATCGAATTCGACAAAGGCCCATCACAATCAATCGCAAAAATCTTTGCTGCTCTCCCCGATTATTCCCCTCACAAAGACAGCTTCTGGTTCGATTGGGGACCCGTCTTTTATCGCGGCCGCCTCGATAAAAGTGCTAAAGTTCTATGCGTTGCATCTGACCCCGGACCCACAGAAAGAATCGGCTGCAGAAGTCTAATCGGCAATGCTGGACAAAGAGTCCAGGGTTTTCTAGCTAAACTTGGAATCACACAATCATACCTTTGCTTAAATGCTTTTGCTTATGCCTTATACCCCAGCCATCTAGGGGATGCAAAAAAAATTATTCTGGAACCTGCACAAACAAAATGGAGAAATAAATTATTCAAAAAAGTTACAGGAGATAAGCTCCAGGTCATAATTGCTTTTGGAATAAATGCTCAGGAAGCAGTAGAAGCCTGGGATACTAAAGGAGATGTTCCCGTTTTTAATACATACCACCCAAGTTATCATGACCCGGTTAAACTTATAAATGCATGGCGGGATCTCATTACTCAACTTAAAAACATAGTAACTTCCGATATAGATGGAAATTCCAATTTACCAAATTATGGTGAAAAGTTTTCAGAAGATGATTATGCCCCCATACCCAAAAGAGATCTCCCATTCGGTTTCCCCGACTGGTTTGGAGATGATAAATGGGGAAGAACCGGGCATCCGAAACATAATAACTGCGTTTCAAGACCTAATCCGGATGATCGTCATACTCTAACCTGGATTGCTCCTCAAACTTAAAAATAAATCGGTTAACAAGTTATGGCAAAAAAACCAATAGATCCCCTTTCAAGCCCCAAATATATTTTAAATGGAAAAATTGTCACAATGGATGAAAACTTTTCCATTATAAATAACGGCAATATATTTATTGAAAATGGTGAAATAAAATTTGCACTCGATAAAAAACAATCTTTTCCGGAAGAATTTAAGGATGCTCCATTGATAAAAACTGGCGGTACAATCTACCCTGGTCTAATTGAACTTCACAACCATTTAAGTTATAATATTCTCCCTTTATGGAATGTTCCTAAGAAATTTGAAAATCGTGATCAATGGGGAAAAATTCCTGAATATCGAAAACTAATTAGCGGACCCATGCAAGTATTAGGAAAAACTCCCGGATATGTCGAAGCTATTGTAAGATATGTTGAAGCTAAATGTTTACTAGGCGGAACAACTACCTCCCAGGGGATTGCTTTATTCAGCAATAACGGCATTCAAAAATACTATAGAGGAATTATCAGGAACGTAGAACAAACTGATGATCCTGATCTTCCCGAAGCTCTTTCTAAAATTTCTGATGTTGAAGCTCAGGATGCAAATAAGTTTTTAAGCAGACTTCAAAAAGCCAACTGTCTGATCCTTCATTTAAGTGAAGGTGTTGATTCAAAAGCTCATAAACATTTTGAAGCCTTAAAGCTGCAAAATGGTGAATGGGCTATCTGGAATTCCCTTGCCGGAATTCATTGTGTCGCATTAACTAAAAGCGATTTTACAGTTCTAAAAGAATTTGGTGCCTCAGTAATCTGGTCCCCTTTAAGTAATTTGCTTCTGTATGGTGATACTGCAAGAATTAAAGATGCAAAAGATAGCGGAATCCTAATTGGGCTCGGCTCCGATTGGTCTCCCTCAGGAAGCAAAAATGTTTTCAACGAAATAAAAATCGCAAAATTATTTTCAAAATTTAATGGAGACATCTTTACTGATAAAGAATTATTAGAATTAGTAACTGTAAATCCTGCAAAAATTCTTAAATGGGATAAAGTCTTAGGTTCAATAGAACCTGGCAAAAGAGCCGATCTTCTAATATTGAATGGGATTAAAGGCGATCCTTATAAAAGATTTATCCAAAGTTCAGAAAAATCAATAAGCCTTGTTGTTATAAATGGAGTTCCAAGATTTGGATATATTAAGCTGATGAAAAATTTCGGTTCAGGTTCCGAAAATTGGAAAGTGGGAAATTCTCAAAGAATTCTAAACTTAAATCAGGACACACTTGATCCTGCAGTCGGTGCTATTTCCCTAAAAGAATCAATGAATAGATTAAAAGATGGTCTAAAAAATTTATCAAAACTTTCAAAAGAATTAGAAACAAAAACCATCCCTTTAATGAGCTTAGGCAGTCCTGGAACTACCAATTGGTTTTTAGTTCTAGATCATAATGAGTTGGAAGGTGAATCTCAAAGACCCCATTTACCCCTAAAAAATACAAATAAATTGACTGCAGAAATGAAAATCCCTCTGGCATCAACCCCCATTTCCGAAATCGTAGAACCCATCGAATTAGACCCCTTAACAGTAAGCGACGATAAAAATTTCTTCAATAACCTGAAAAACCAAATTAATCTGCCCCAATATATAAAAACCGAGTTAAGGGATTTAATGAAATAATTAGAATTATTAATCTAATCACCACCAATCTCCCCAGCATAAACAACAGATAACACCCATAAACAACAACCAACCTCAATTCCTCCAGGTATCTGAAACCGTTTTGAAACCGATTTAATACCGTTTTAGATTCGTTTTGAAACCGTTCTACTTCCAGCATACTTCCGACAATTCTCCATTCTTTCAAGTTATAAACTAGTTCTATAAACCCACACTAAACTATGACGCACAACCCAAATTACAGCCCACAGACAACAAACCACAAACAAAAACAACCCACAAACCAACAAACCATCTCTTTTCACCATACCCTGCTGTCCAACCACCAACCTCCCACCTCCCACCTCCAACCACCAATTTTGTTACACCTCTTATACCTTATGTTACAGTTCGGGTAGATAAACACATTTTGAAATACGATTTTTGACATAAATTGTTTTATCATATTAAAGTTTCGATTAGGTGAGTTATGAAAATGTCTTTTGCATCATCACGACAAAGTCTTTTCCTCTTATTTGCTTTCCTCCTGGTAGCTGCAGTTTTTACAATCTTTTATTTTAAACAGGTGGATGACAGAAAAGATCAGCTTATCCAGCGCAACTTCCGTCAGCTGAACGCAATCTCTACTGCAATACAATCAAAAGTAAACGGATTAGTAACGGTAATCTCAACCGCTATTAATGATAGTAGCAATTCAAATTCTATAAAATCAACACTGGATGATTTAATAATAGGTTGGGACAGTATTAAAGTAGATTCTATAAAAAATTACACTGCTAAATATAATTCAGTAATACATTCTAATAATTCGGACAATTCTAAACAAAATAATTTCAATACCCTTAGCACCTGGTTTGAAGTAAGAAATGATTCACTAATTATAGGCATGGCTAAGAAGTTTGCTGATTATAGAGTAATGATAAAAGTTAAAGGTATTGATGAAATCATCGCAAAGAAAAAAAAGCAGAATTTGTTCGATGATTTTTTCATTGCTTCAAACGATGGTAAGGTTAAACCCTCATCAAAGACAATGAGCATATCCACCATAAAAAAAGTTATTGAACTGAATAAAAAAGATAGTGTGAATTTTTCTGATATTTCTACAAGCGATGCAATTGCTAAATATACTCTCGGTGGCGAAGAATATCTTCTTTTCATTCATCCGACCAGGCTTTTTGCTCAACTAATGAATAGTGAATGGATAATTTGTGGAATAATCAGAGCCGATGAATTCCAATCCGAATCTCAAGCCGTTTCTGCTAATGCTATTCTCATTTTTATTGTTGTTATTATCCTTATCGCTCTGTCCTGGCCCCTCCTTAAATTAAGGTTTGCAGGTAAATATGAACATATACGTACTGCTGATATAGTTCTTGCATCTCTATCCGTTTTATTTGGTGCAGCCATTTCAACTCTTATCCTCCTCGATATTTTTGTTTCAATTCATCAAGATAACATCGTTGATAATAAACTTAACTCACTTGCCGTCAATCTTTCTAATAATTTTTTTACGGAGATTAGAAAAATAGATAAGGAGCTTGATTCCTTATCTAAACATTCTGATACACTTAAAACTAAACAGTATGGATATTTAAATTCTGTAAAAGATGCAGCACAGTATCCCTACTTTGATATGGTTGTATGGATAGATTCTGCTAATGGAATGCAGAAATGTAAACTGTTGATGAAAAACAAAAAAACTCCTTTTGTCTCACTTCAAAATAGGGACTATTACAAAAACGTTGTCAATCATAATTTATGGAATATTGACAGTCCTGATGAAGGAATATTCATTCAGCCTGTCGTTACCTGGACTACCGGCGAATTTACTACAACTCTTTCAAAGGAAGTTCGTCTCGGTGATACTACCTATGTTGGTGCAATCGATTTTATCCCCTTATCGGTTTATTCTCCTGTACTTCCCAGAGGATACTCGTTCTGTATAATTGATAACAATGGACAGGTCATGTTTCATTCCAATTCAGATCTGAATCTACTCGAAAACTTTTTCGATGAGTGTGATAATTCTGGTTTTATTCAGACTTCAGTAAAAAGCAGAGTCGAAGAGTATTTCAATACTGATTACTGGGGAAAAAATATCAAAGGATTTATTTATCCTTTGAACAGTTTGCCATGGTCCATCATCACAATGTATGATGACGATATACTTATTGGAAATAATGTGGTAATTACTTCTCTCTCATCCACTCTGTTCCTCCTTTATCTGATCCCGTTCTTTGCATTCTTAATGATTTTTATGACTCTCAAATCATCTTATAGAAATTCAATTTGGCCGCAGTCAGATAAAAATAATATATATTTAAAATTGACGATAACATTTATAACCTTTTCCTTAATATTAATCATTCATTATTTAGTATCACGAAATTTGAATAATGCATTTATCGTAACCTGGCTCTATCCCCATTCTGCCGTTATTTTTAGTATTATTTTATTAATTACTAAGCTGAGAAAATATGAAATCAAAGATGATAAGAAATTATCTATACTCTTTTTCCTTATAGTTATTATCGATGCTGCTTTGATCTATTTAATATTAACCGAAGCAAATGTCTCCTGGAAAAATACATGGCTCGTTTTTCTTATCTGGTTTATAGTAAGTCTGCTGACTGCCTGCTTTTTGTTGAATATGCCCTTTCTTAAAGATTTTAATTCGAAAGTAAAAAAATATTATGAACATCAGACTCACGAAAAAACAATTAGGAAAACTACTAAGTTATATTCATTGGCATTTACAAGCTTCCTTATTTTGGGAGCTGTTATACCTGCTGTAAGCTTTTTTAATATATCTTATCGAACTGAAATAAAATCAAATATAAAACAAATACAAATGGATTTTAATGAAAAGATGAAAGAGAGAGAAATTAAGATTAAAGAAAAATATAAAGCTGACGCCTACCATAATTGGGATTCATTGAAATCTCTCAGATTAAAAAATTCTTTGGATATTTATTTACCCCAAAATACCGCAAGAATTACCTTTGCAAATAATAAAGATACATGTTTTGGTTCGATATCATCCTGGCTTGATACTGCTGTTATTTCTGAAATAATCCCGAGGTTTCATCAGGCAAACATAAATACTTTAACTTCTATTCCGAAACCATGTTTTTCGAATCGTACAAACGATTCTTTAATGTCAATTATCTCTGTTCAAAATACAGAGCCAAAAGTTGCAGGAACTGATTCAATTCAGGCAATTGTCACTAAAATTCCTGATTTAAATGAAGCCTTCTTATCAACTGCATCAAATGGTAAACTTTTACTTAAATTGTTCTCTTTATTATTTATACTAATCTTTGGATTATATTTTTTATATTCAATTATTTTATACATAACAAAAAGCGCATTTCTAATTAATGCAAATGATCTCTCCTGTTTTCTAAAAGATAACTGTCTTATAAAAGAAACTTCGGGTAATGTTTTACTCCTTACAGATGATAAATGTCTAATAAAAAAGATTCATAATGAAATCATATGCTATGAAAAAGAAAGTGAAGTTAAATCTGAAGTAATTCATATAAATTTTTCAGAATCATTAAATAAAGACAATTTAAAAGCAAAAAATCACATTATAGCGAGAGATTTACCAATGCCTTCATTAAAAGAAGAAGGAACTAATCTTAAAAGGATAGTTATAATAGATGATTTTGAATATGGCTTTACGGATCCCGAAATAAATTCAAAAAAGCTTACATTTCTTGAAGATCAGCTTTATGTTAAAAATAATAAATTAATAGTCTTATCAGCGGTTAACCCAATCGGAGGATTTAGCTTAAATCTGCCCAATGAAGATAATAATATCAAACAAAAAACATTAAAAAGATGGGAAGACATTTTTTCAGGTTTTGTCTCTTTATCCTGGTGCTATAATCAAAACGAAATTCATCTATCTTCCGGTGAATCTAAAAACCAGCCGGTTAGTTATAAATCATTTTATCGTTTTCTCAAATCAATCTTTAACCCTGCCTCTTCAACTGAGAATTTAATTGAAAGAGAATTATGTAATAAGATTGTATTGAATTTTCATCCTGAATTAAAGTCAATAGCCTTAAAATTAAGTAAAATTAAAAATGAAACTCTGGAAGAAAAGAATCTGGACGAGTCTGCTGTTTTTGATATAGCTATGGAAAGAACCCGCTCATATAATCAGCACCTTTGGGATTTATGTTCTATACACGAAAAGCGGGTATTAACTCGATTAGTTAAGGATAGATTGGTATCTATTTCAAATATTAAAATTGTGGAATCATTATTGAGACGCGGACTAGTAAAAAGAGAGCCCAATCTCAAACCCTTTAATTTATTCTTCACTCAATTTATCAGAGAAGCTGATTTTAATGAAGAAGATTATCTCGATAAAAAAGACCTGCAGAATGGATGGGCATTGTTCCGCATCCCTATCATATTAATATTTCTGGGAATTATTTTATTTTTATTTTCAACACAGTCAGAAATCTACAAATCAACACTAGCCCTTATCCCAACAATCACAATCCTAATTCCTTTCCTCTTAAAATTACTAGGAATGTTCCAATCCAAACAATCAATCTCAAAAGGAAGTGAATAATGCTCTATAAAGCATGTGTGATTATTATTAACCAATTTATCTACTGAAGGTAGACAGTTTTAACTGTTGGAAATTATCCTCTCTAAATAATTCTTGACCTTGTAGAGGTCAAAATTATTGTAGCACCATCCTACACATTACCCATAAATCCTTGTATGACCTTGTAGAGGTCAAATTATTGTAGTCGTATACCCCGCATAATCAATAAATCCTTGTAGAGGATTTACAAAATCTCTATCTCCCTCACAGTTCTCAAACAATGCAAAATACAGTCACAGCGATAGTAATACAACAATAAAACAATCTAACCTTATTTCCCGTTAAACCTGTAACCCACAACTACCAGGTAACACAACCTTTTTACATTATCCCTATGTACCTACCCACTTGCTGACAACTATA
Organism: uncultured Ignavibacteriales bacterium; assembly: GCA_963848195.1. GTDB lineage: Bacteria > Bacteroidota > Ignavibacteria > Ignavibacteriales > Ignavibacteriaceae > CAVQBP01. Next base: position 541,155 of record CAWKCY010000016.1, read on the forward strand.
ACCATCGTACCTGCCTTCATCCTTTTGTAATTTGAAATATACTTTACGCAAGTAAGTTTCCAATCGCAACTCCAATAAAAGTAGCAATAGCGTACCCCAGCGTACCGCAAAGCACTGCCGGTATTACAAGATCCTGCCATTTCTTTGCAACAGCCATTGCCGCAGCAGTTGTTGGACCCCCCATATTTGCATTCGATGCGATAACAATCTCAGCAAGATCAAGCTTAAAGATTTTACTCACTGTAAGAATAAATAAAAGATGTACCAGCAATATTACACCGGCAAAAAAGAATAACACTGGTCCAACTCTTAAAACTACATAAATATTTGCACTCGCTCCGATAACCACAAAAAATACCTGCATTAATAAAGAACCAATCTGATCAGCTCCTTCAATAGTACCTATTTGATTTGGAAATACAGTGGCTAGAATTACTACTATTGCTGTTATTATTAATATCCCGCTCCCTTGTATACTTATCAGACTTGACAGCTTGAAGCCAACAGCACAGATTGTCAAACCGGCAGCCAGGCCTTTTGCCATATTAAATAAATCAGGCCTTTTCATTTCCTCCATTATTATCTCATCCTCTGCTTCTGCTGCCTTATCATCATGTTTTGTAGGATACAATTTTTTAAGGAACCCGCTTGAAGGGAGCGCAAAAAGTATTACGAAATAAGCCGCCATAACAAGGTTATCTGCTGCAACTCCTGCAGTCAATAAATCCCCTGCATGCAGATGAAGTGCAGCTGCAGTTGCAACATAATTCATCGATCCGCCTATATATGTTGAACAGAAAATACCCGCAAGTTTCCAACCTTCAGGACCCAGAGAAAATATTTCAAAAGAAATAAAAGTTCCTATAATAGTGCCTATTGCTCCAATGACAAAAGCAATTAAAGTCGGACCCGCCTCCTTTATAATCTTCCTAAGATTAGCTTTAAATAATAAAAGCGGTATTGCCAGAGGAACCAGGTACGACCATACCATATCATACGCCGGAGCTTCAGTTGGAATTATCGAAAGGTTTGAAAGAACAAAAGCAATAACAATCGCTATTACTACTGCCGAAAGTTTTGAACCGATTTTAGTCCTTTCAGCCCACAAGCTGAATGCAGCAACAAGAAAAAGAATCCCCCAAATCTCCCAATGATCATTAGCATTTATAAGTGTTCCTCCAAACAACTCTACCTCATGTTATTTATTAAAAAAAATAAGATATGTAATATGAAGATATGATTTTATTTCAATAAATTCTAAAACTTGTAAACAATTCTAACCCCTCCCCCTCTCCTTACTAAGGCTTACTAAGGAGAGGGGGCCGGGGGGTGAGGTTTATTAATATTTTCACACAGCCTCTTGAGGTCTGTGTCTATATTATTAACTAATTTATCTACTGAAGGTTAACGGATTTATCCAGCACATAATATCTGTGACCTAAGTTAGTGCCCGATTTTTATAAAATGTACCCGTTAAATATTCCTTTGACCTTGTAGAGGTCAAATTATTGTAGCACAATTCTCAAAGGTTACTCTTTTGGGATTTGATTCATTAATAATTTGAGATTTATTTGTTATTTGTCTCTTGTCATTTGGAATTTACCCTATATTGCTTTATTATAAATTTTTACTCCCCTATATTTAACCACCAGCTCATCATTCGAAATCCTTAATATTTCAATTCTTTCCTTTTCTCCTATCCCTGTAAAAGAAATAAATTTTTCCCCTTCATCAACTTTCCATGTCCCTTTCAAAAATGAACCGTTTTTTCAGTACTTGAGTATAATCTCCGTTTCCAAAAAAATATCTTTTACAGCCTATCAAAGCACCTGCCTGACTTGAAATATCTTCATTATTTGAATCAATCAATTTATAAGTTTCCCATATATGAGTTGTAAGTGAAGATAACATCGGATCATTTTTAACAGCTTCTGATTTTACAGATACCTTAAACTGTAGCTCAGTTATAAACGGAGTAATATAAACTACAACCCTAAAAAATATTAAAAGAGCGATGAGAGTATTAATAACAGCCATACTATAACGAAAAATCTTATTATTAATTTTTCGGAACAATATTGAATTCGTAAATAGCGTAGCACTTCCGATTATTGCTCCTATAAAACCTCCGAATATTCCTAGAAAAAATGGAAAGACAATTAAAATATATTCATACCATGTCAATGGATTCACTATTTCAATTCTATCGCCGTTTATAAATAATTCAGGTATAGCATCCAGGAGTCTCTGCTTTAATTTTATTTCTTCATAATTCGCGTTATCATTGTATACATGATATATTTTAGTCCTTTTTATAATTGCCTAAATATTTATCTAAAATGAACTAAACGCATACCCCAATTCAACCTGGAATTGGCTCATCTTTAATTCAATTGTCTGAGCACCTGGTGCTTCCATCTGATTGGCACCCGTTACTGAAACAGCCGGTGCATACATCAATCCTAAATTGAGCTCATTACCCTATTCAATTCTTTGGAGAAGCCAAGTGTTATATGGTTTTGAACTACTGGCGGGGCAAGCATATTAAACATAACTTCACTTTCCTGGATTGGTTGGGTATTATATGATCATGTCTATACTCTTATGGGTTAGAGAATCAATATTCCCGTGCTGTAGTCGAGAAAGGGAACCAGTCTGCTCAAATGCTTCTCAAGGAAGTATTTAAAGTAGTAGATAAAAAATGGAGAGGGATTGGAGTCATTCCTCAAAGCGGACTTCAGCTTAAAGAGGAATATTATAATTATGATGCCGAAAAAATATTCGATGTCGAAGATATTCAGGTAAATGAATCTTCCTTATGTATAGCAGGAGAAGTTTTACTGGGAATCAAAAAACCTATTCATTGCTCTGCATTCGGCAAAGAATGTATTCCCGAACATCCTCTTAGAGCCCCAATGGTTTCCAGCGAAGGAGCCTGCGCTGCCTATTTCCGCTACAAAAATGTTAGTTTAAAATAAAGAGTAGAATAAGATTAATAGACCGATGCAATCCCTTAGAGGGATAGTACAACATTTGGATTTAATCTAAGGATTAAAGTCTCCTCTTGAAAGAAAATATAGAATTAAGTTATTATCTTTATTATCCTTCACCTGTTCAAAACCCTTTCTATATCCGCTCTGAAACCGTTTTGAAATCGATTTAAAACCGTTTTGAAACCGTATAGGATAAGCATAAACCACTAGTCAATTAAAATGATTATACTAAGTGTCTGTCGAATGGCTACTAAATGCCTATAAATGACAATCGAATTACCATCGAATGACAACCGAATTAATTATTCTACTATCCCATCCGCCTCAACCTTCTGAACAAGAATGTTAACAGAAGCTCCCATCAACCCGCTGGAATGTGCAGTGAGTTTAATATTACCTTCCTTCCTTATGGATTGTATAACGGCCAGGCATAATCCATTGAAAGCCTTACGTTCCATGGCTTTAAATGAATCATGATCTAATGGATTTCCATTTCCTACTCCAAGTATTTTTCCCTCTCCTTCAATTGAAAATTGGACAAGATTATCAGCATTTGGTACCACATAGCCGCTCGAATCAACTATTTCAATCTTTACATTTGAAACATCTCTTCCATTAGCATTTAATGTATCATGATCTGCAGCTAAGCGTATTCCAGCCGGTCTTCCCGATGTATGGATTTCTTCAGTACATACGACTTTCCCATCAATTTTACCGATTGCTTTAAGTACACCTGGTTCATAGGGAATATCCCATTCAAGATGAAGATCAGCAGTTGTCGGATGAACTTCAGGTTTTGCATATTTATTCCATGCCCCTGAATGCCCTTGCCTTGGAAATTCAATCCGCTTTTCCCCATAAGATTTTTCATTCAAAAATAGTTCTACTTCATTGCAATTTGTGTAGCAAAGAACCGGAATTATCTTGTCTTTCTGATTTTGCGGGCTGTCAGCCATATTCCAGTTGGGAAAGATATGAAGCATCGGTTTCTCAGTCCATTGACTTTGATAAAAATAGTAACCGTCCTTTGGAAAACCGCAAAGATCCATTACCCCAAATGTCCAGTTTTTATATGGCCAGAATGCTTCTCCAAGATAATCAACTCCTGTCCACATAAAATCCCCTATTACATAGTCATGAACTTTGACAAATTTCCATAATTGTTCCGCATCAATCATCCTATAATCATAATTAGGATTAATTAAAGAAGAATCACTTCCATACAAGTATTCACCTCGCACCCCTCCGCTGTTGGATTCACTCTCGGTTCCTATCATTTTCCAGTTCGGATGATCATGATGGTCTATACTGTAATATAATTCCCTTCTTTCATGCCACCTGTCAACATAGTTATAACCAACTATATCGAGACCATTTAAAAATTCCAATGTTGTAGCTCCGCCGTCTGCAGCGATATTATCGCATGCCATTGTAACTGGTCTAGTAGGATCTTCTTCATGACATATTTCAGTTAAATTACGTAAAGTCTTTACTCCTTTTTCTGTTTTCTGATCCGGAACTTCATTCCCTACGCTCCAGATAACAATTGAAGTATGGTTACGGTCTCGTTCAAGCATCGAAGTAAATCTTTTTTACTCCATTTATCAAAATAAATATGATAACCATATTCTCTTTTACCTTCTTCCCATTCATCAAATGCCTCGTCCATTACAAGAAATCCCATTTCATCGCATAAGTCAAGAAATTCAGGTGCTGGAGGATTATGTGAAGTGCGGATTGCATTGCATCCCATTTCCTTTAACTTTTCCAGACGATATTTCCAGACGCCTATAGGTACTGCTGCCCCGACACATCCGCCGTCATGATGTAGACATACACCGTTCATTTTAACTTGCTCACCATTTAGCAGGAAACCCTTATTAACATCATATTCAATACTGCGGATACCGATTGCAGTTGTTAAACCATCGGTAATATTTTTATCTTCAACAATAGTCTGTTGAAGCTTGTATAATGATGGTGAATCAACAGACCATAATAAAGGTGATTTAACTTTTAATATCTGGCTTAATTCAATCGTTTTTTCAGCATCCAGACTAAATGTAATTTCATTTTCAGCTGCCTGATTTCCATTTTTATCAATAAGCACTGAACGGAGTATACCCTTCCTTAATGATTTATAATTATTTGAGATTTGAGTTCTGGCTTTAACTTCAGCAGTCTCTTTTGAAACTTCATGAGTTGTAACATACACACCCCAATGTGCTATATGAAGGGGAGTAAGTTTTACAAGCCAGACATTTCTATAAATCCCGAACCCGTATACCAGCGAGAATTTGGCTGAAGTGAGTTATCAACTCTAACTGAAATTATATTTTCTCCCTCTTTTAAATACGGAGTAAGATCATAGTAAAAACTTGTATAGCCGTAAGGATGAAGTCCAAGATGATTCCCGTTTATCCATACTTCACTGTTCATATAAACACCATCGAATTCAATCCATATTATCTTACCAAGATCATCTTTCGTTACTTCAAAATGCTTCCTGTACCACCCAATTCCGGTAGGAAGATAACCTCCGTTCCCTCCAGCTGGCGCATCCTTACTGAACTCTCCTTCAATGCTCCAATCATGCGGAATATTTAATTTTCTCCATGAATTATCATCGAAAGAATATTCTTCAGCTCCTTTTTGATCACCAGGTTTAAATAACCAGTTGAAATCCATTAATAATCGCTCTCGCGGACTTGTTTCTTTTTCTCCTTTACTGATTCCGGTCATTACAATTAGTGATAAGAAAAGGACTATCAACGAATTAATTGAAACATTTTTAAAAATATTCATTTCAATTTCCCTTTAAATAATTTTATTATTAAATGTAGCTCATATGAGATTATTGTTTCAGAAACATTTGACTTCTTATATCCTTTCTCCGGGATTCTTCAATTTACAATTAAGTTTTATATGATCTATTTCAAATTAACTATTAATGCAATTGTTTGCGGTAACGATTGCAGCAAATTGCAAAATTTATATTTATCCTATTTAATCATGTTGCGCTATTCTGCTGTTTTAAAGGGTAACAATTAATGTCATGCAGTAACATCTTTTGACATTTCAACAGTATCTGTTCCGTTAACGATTTTCGTCACATAAATATTAGCTTCTATACCAAACGCTTTCTTATAGGTTTCTTTCACCTCAATACTTATTGAATCAATTGCATCATTTTCAATTAAATTTATAGTGCAGCCGCCAAATCCCCCTCCCATCATTCTTGAACCATATACATTTGGATTTTCTTTTAAGAGTCCGACCAGGAAATCTAATTCTTTACAACTAACCTCATAATCTTTGCTTAATCCTTCATGTGTTTGATACATCAATGCTCCGAAAATCTTTAAATCATGTATACTTAGTGCCTCGCAGGCTTTAATCAACCTCCCATTCTCTTCAACTACATATTTGCATCTTTTATATATAATAGGATTTAATCTCGACTTATATTCATTCAGCAATTCCGGTGATACATCCCGCAAGCTTTCAATCTGGGGATAGTCTGTCTTTATTATCTTTATTCCGTCACTGCACTCTTTCCTCCTCTGGTTATATTCTGATGTAGCTAAAGAATGAGATACATTTGTATCGAATAAAACTATTGAGATATTGTTATAATCAAACGGGAAGTAATCCTTTTCAAGTGACCGGCAGTCTATTCTGAGTACATTCCCGCTTTTCCCGAATATATTTATATACTGGTCCATTATCCCGCACTTTACTCCAACAAATTCATTTTCTGCTTTCTGTGACATTTTAACCAGTGACAGCTTATCTATCTCAAGATTAAAGATATGATTTAAGGCAAATGCTAATCCTGCTTCCAGTGCTGCGGATGATGATAATCCTGCACCAATTGGAATATTACCTCCAAATACACAATTAAATCCGCTGAATTGGTAACCTCCTCTTTTTAGCTGATCTGCTACCCCTAACAAGTAATTCGCCCACTCTTTCTCTGACCTTTTGATATCTTCTATTGAACCTTCATAAAACTCATTCTTGTCATAGGCAAATATTTTACAGCTATTATCGCTCCGTGGAGTGACTGCCAGATATATAACCTTATCTATTGCAGCCGGCAGTACAAAGCCCATATTGTAATCCGTGTGTTCTCCAATCAGATTTACTCTACCCGGTGAACGGAATAAATACGGTTCTTCGGCATATAATTCCTTAAACTTCCTTTTTATTTCTCTTAATAATTTCATTCCCTGCTCACACCGTTTCTTTTCTTGTTTTTAAATACATAACTCCGCCGAAAATTATCATTATTGCACCCCACCATATATCCGGGTGCGTACTTGCAAGTACTGTTTTAGCTATCGGGGGATTAAATAAATTATATATACCGCTGAGAAATATTATCCCTCCCATTACAAGCAATATCAATCCTACAAAAAACCAGATGGGTTTCATAAACTTTTCCTTCTTTATTTATCACCAGAATATTATATTCAGTATAATCAGTATTATAAAAGATATTATTGCAACAAATTCCGGGCGTTTTACAAATGGTATATGACGGTCAATCTTTTCTTCCGTTAATCCTTTTACCAACCCAACAAGCTCTTGCTTCGGCTTCTTTGTTGTAAATAAACTTATTACTACCGTAACAACAACACATATCAGCCAGGCCCACCACGCTCGCCAGAAGTTCGCTGCCATATCACTCTGAACACTTGACATTGTGATTATGCTTTGGCTGAACCAGTCAAATTTTACCGCCATATACATTGTAAATGACGAGGCCATTCCTGCAACCAATCCCCAGAATGCTCCATTCGGGGTTATCCACCAGATAAACATCCCAAGAAGCATTGTTGCGAATAACGGTGCATTTACCCATGAAAATATCGCCTGCATATAATCCATTATACTTGGGAAACTTTTTGCCCAATATGCGGTTACCAGTGATATTGCTACTCCTACTATCGTCGAAACCCTTCCCATCCACAGCAAATGTGCATCTGATGCATTCTTATTTAATACACTTTTATATATGTCATATGTCCATACTGTATTAAATGCACTTATATTTCCTGCCTGTCCTGCCATAAATCCTGCAAGAAGTGCCGTAACTCCCAATCCTACTAACCCTGTTGGATAATACCTTGCTATCAATAACGGTAATGCCGAATCATAATTTATATGCCCTCCGTCATGGATAAGCTTAAATCCGCTGTGGGGATCATTGGAGAGTACGATTGCAATCAGACCTGCAAGTATTACAATAAAAGGAAGTGCCATCTTAAAGAATGAAGCCACTATCGGTGTAAAACGGGCTGAACGTAAATTCTTTGCTGAAAATGCACGCTGGATAACCAGAAAGTCCGTTGTCCAGTATCCGAATGAAAGCACAAATCCTAATCCTAGTACAATTCCTGCCCAGTTTATAAACATTCCGTTTTCCGTTGGATTACCTGATGTAGACCAGAGGGTGGTAAATGATACCTGTGAAAACTCATTTATCCTGGTTACTATTTCATGCCAGCTACCTATTTCTATAAATCCCAGAATTGAAACCAGAAATAAACCGAACCAGATCATGAAAAACTGAATTATCTCTGTGAATATCGCAGACATTAGTCCGCTCATACCTACATATAATGCAACGGTAATAGCAGATATCCACATACTTACATCCCAGTTCCAGCCCAGAAAAGTATGTAATACAAGTGCCATTGCATATAGATTGATACCCGATACCAGAAGTGTCATTATTGCGAAAGCTATTCCATTCAATACCCTGGTTTTCTCATCAAATCGAAGCTTAAGGTATCCAGGTACCGATTTAATTTTACTGCTGTAGTAAAACGGCATCATATAAACACCAAGGAACAGCATGGCAGGGATTGCACCAATCCAATAAAAGTGAGCTACAAACATCCCGTATTTAAAGGTATTGCCTGTCATTCCCAGAAGTTCCAGTGCCCCGAGGTTGGCTGAAAGGAATGCAAGTCCTGCTACCCATGATGAGTTCTTTCGTCCGGCCAGGAAGAAATCCTCTTCATTTTTGGTAAATCTTCTAAGATACCAGCCTATGCCGAGTACAAATGCAAAATAGACCAGGATTATTATCCAGTCTATAAAGGATAGTCCGATTGTCTGCATATATTTTTACTTTATAATATTGTGAGATTATTTCAGGAACGATTACTCCTATTACAGCAGTTTTATTGCTTTTTAAACTTTGGTCGATTAGATTAAATGAATAGTTTAATTTCTTGGCTAATATTATCCCCTCGTTTTTTGTCTCCTCTTTAATTTCTGGGTGATCATTTAAGACGCTGAATAGAGTAGATGCAGATAACCTTAACTTTTTGGGTATGTCCGTAATAATCATATTTCGCATAAAAATAACGTTCCCGCAAACGGTTGCAATCTACATCTTTAATGCTTATTTGTCAAGCTTCTTTATTCTTAAATTCATCTGCAGCCAGCATGATCTTTTGGTTTGATAGCTTAAAACAATAATAATTATTTATAGGCACAATCATATATATTTTTTATTTTTAAATATAAATATCTTTGATAAATAAAAATACAAAAATTATGCTGTCTATTTATAATACTCTTACTAAACAAAAAGAAGAATTTAAACCTATTAATCCTCCCGATGTGAAAATCTATGTGTGCGGTCCTACAGTCTATGATTATTTTCATATTGGTAATGCCCGAACTTTTATTATGGCTGATATTATTAGAAGATATCTTCAATATAAAGGATTTAAAACTAAATATGTTATGAATTTAACAGATGTTGATGATAGAATTATAAAAAAATCTAATGATGAAAAAATTGAATCCCATGTTGTAGCTGAAAAGTACACAAAAGCTTTTTTTGAAGATATAGAAAAATTGAAAATTCAAGAAGCTGATATGTATCCAAAAGCTACCGAACATATTGATGATATAATTAAAATGATTAAGGAATTGGAAAAAAATGGTTATGCCTATGAAGTTGATGGAAATGTCTTTTATGAAGTTCATAAATTCAATGGATATGGTAAACTAAGTGGAAAGAATCTTGATGAACTTGAATCTGGTGCTCGGGTTGAAGTTAACACTGATAAAAAAGATCCGTTGGACTTTGCCCTATGGAAAAAAGCAAAAAAAGGTGAACCTTTTTGGGATAGCCCGTGGGGGCAGGGAAGACCTGGATGGCATATAGAGTGTTCCGCAATGAGCTGCAAACATTTAGGTGAGACTTTTGATATTCATGTCGGTGGACATGATTTAATTTTTCCCCATCATGAAAATGAAATTGCTCAGAGTGAAGGCGCTAATAGAAAAAAATTCGTAAACTATTGGATTCATTTCGGTTTCTTGAATATCGATAATGAAAAAATGTCTAAATCGTTAGGTAACTTTTTTACAGCAAGAGATATATTAAAAAAATATTCGGCTGAAGCTATAAGATTGGCCTTCTCACAAACTAATTATGCCGGTCCTTTAAACTTCAGTGATGAACTTTTATCTTCCGCAGAAAAAGGATTGGAAAAGTTAAATAACCTTGCTGAAAGGATTGAAGAAGAAATCAAATTGGATAGAAATGATGCTATATCCCCTGATTTCAATTTTGAAAAATATCGTGCTGATTTCGAATCAGCAATGGATGATAATCTAAATACTCCCCAAGCCTCTGCCGTTATTTTTGATTTCATTCGGGATGTTAATAAAACCATATCTGCCAATGTTAGTATTAATAAAGAGTTTTATTCTAATATTAAAAATTTCCTGCTGCAGACAGCCGAAGGTGTTTTGGGAATCCTTGACTTCTCAAAAGTAACTTCTCAAAGTAGCGGTGAATTGCAGAATGAGCTTATGGAACTCTTTATTAAATTGAGAAATAATGCAAAGAACGAAAAGAATTTTGCGCTCGCTGATAAAATAAGAGACGAATTAAAAGAATTGGGAATAATTCTACAAGACTCCAAAGATAAAACAATTTATAAAATTGTAAAGAGATGAGTATTTAATTGAGATTAAAGGAATTGAAAAGATTATAACCAAAAGGAATCTGTATAATGAGGAACAAGATTAGCTACGCTAAGCTTTTCATTAACAATGCCGAACTTACATATCAAATAAGATTTAGTAGAAAAGCCAAATATCTTCAGTTGAGAATTACTTCCTCCAGTCAGCTTGAATTAATTATTCCTAAAAGGTATTCCATAAAAGATGGAGAAAAATTTATTCGTGATAAGATTGGATGGATAAAAAAATATCAAAAAAGCTTAATCCTTTTACCGGACAAAAAGGATTTTTTTCTTTTCGGAGATAAGATTAAAATAGAACAAGTTTTTAATTTCTTCCTAACTAAACATAATCTTAATTTCAAAAATAATATCTTATTTGTCGAAAGCCCCGCTGATAGCAGAATTACTAAAGAAGATATTCATCATTTCTATTTAAAAAAAATGGCTAAAAACTATTTCTCTGAAAGAGTTAAATATTTTGCTCAAAAATATGGCTTTATTTATAAAACAGTCAAAATAAGAGGACAAAAAACAAGGTGGGGAAGTTGCTCTTCAAAAGGCAGCCTATCATTTAATTATAAATTAATCCAGTTTAGAAAAGAAGTGATCGATTATGTCATTATTCACGAATTATGTCATACTAAAGAATTGAACCACTCTCCTAAATTTTGGAAACTCGTTGCAAAATACACCCCGGACTATAAAACTCTAAAAAAAGAATTAAAGAGCTCATTATAGCACACCTGTGTGAATACCATATATTGCCATGGATTTATCCAACAAAGGTTAACACCGGACTTTTAGTCCAGTCCCTCCCCCTCTCCTTACTAAGGAGAGGGGGCTGGGGGGTGAGGTTATTTTAAGTACTTTCACACAGCCTCTTTTAGTCCGGTGCATAGGCTGACTTTTCACACACCCTCTTTATCCAACGGATAATATCAGTAAACTTATAATCCTCTTTAGTTAGTGGGTTTTTTCAAAGCCTCCATGATATGCAATATAAAAAACTAAACTAGTCTTCCTTGAAAATATTCCCCCTGCCTAAAATAAAATTCGGATCAAGAGCCCGTTTAACTTCTATCATTTTTTTTATGTTCTCTTCTCCATACATTTCCATTAGATATTCGGTTTTAATCTTTCCAATCCCATGTTCTGCTGAGACTGTCCCACCTAATTCGATTGCTTTCCTGCAAATCTCTTTATAGATATTTTTCCCAATCTCCATTTCTTTTGAATCTTTTGGAAGCATATTTAAATGCATATGTGAGTTCCCAAAATGTCCGAAAATCACATAATCAATATTCTCTTTTCCGACTATTTCTTTCGAATAAAAATAAAGATTTGCAAAATTCTCATGCGGAACCGCAACATCGGTACCTAATTTCCTCAAATTATTTCTAGAAATATATTCATTTACTTTTAATGGTAGTGAATGTCTAAACTGCTCAATATTTTTTTTATCTGAATCTGAAAAAGCAAACCAGGCACTCTCTTCATCTCCATGAAACTCATTTATTAAACTTACCCATTTTTCTAAAATTATTTCTTCATTAGAATCTAATTCTTGTTCAAACCATACCGCCGCTTTAGCATCTCTCGGAATCCGACTGCTTTCTTCCCATAAAAATCTTAAGGAGTTTTCATCTAAAAATTCTAGTGCAAGTGCATCAATTGAATTCGAAATATTATTTGACCTATTTTCGTAAGAAATTTCTCTCCCTCTTTTTATAAATGAAAGAGCATTTATTTCATCGTTAAAAAATATTATTGATGATAATATGTCTTGTGGGTATGGAACTATTTTTACTTTAGCTTTAGTTATTATTCCCAGTGTCCCTTCCGATCCTATAAAAAGATCAATTGCATCCATATTCCTTTTGCAAAAATATCCGGAAGCATTTTTAGTCTCCGGCATATTAAAATCCGGTACCTCAATTTCATATTTCTTTCCTGATTCGGATTGAAGGTTTAGCCTGTAATTATTCGCTCTCACCTTGCCCCTGGTAAGATGCACAATTTCACCATCAGCTAAAATAACGTCCAGATCTAAAACAAAGTTCCTCGTTGGACCATATTTAAAAGTCTTTTCTCCTGAAGCATTTGTAGCTATTGTCCCCCCTATAAAACAATTATCTTCTGTCGGATCTGGAGGATATAGAAAATTTTTTTCTCTTAACAGCTTTTGGAAATCAGCCAAAATTACACCCGGTTCTAAAACTGCGTAAAGCTCCTTCTCATTAATTTCAGCAATTTTATTCAGCTTTTCTGTGGAAATTACAATCCCCCCTAAAGGTACTCCTGCTCCGGCTAGTCCGGTTCTATTACCTGAAACTGTTACTTGAGTTTTATCTTTGTTTGCCTTGATTAGGATTTCAGGTATCTCTTTTGTCGAAGATGGAAAGTAAACCGCATCACAGTATCCTTTGAAATTTGATGCGTCAACAAGGTAAACCTCTATCTCATCGGGAGATTTTTTTATTATCATTTTCTAAGTTAGCTCTCTAAGAATATTTAAGTAAATAATCTGTTCTTCTCTCGTTGGAATTTCATCAACTTTTCTTTTTACCCCGCAGGAATAATTAAAGTAAAATAAAATGTTATCAAGGGCATCAAACATATTTATTAATGGAAATGCTCTATCTTTTAAATAATGTATTAATTTTAATGTCTTGAAACCGTCAAACCAGTTGATTTTCTGTCTTTCTATCTGAATATTCTTTTTTGAATTCGTTAATATTCTGTCCCAATAATTTTCAAAGTTATTTATCTCAAGAAAACTGTACAAAACCGGATGAATATTTTTTGCATGACTTAAATATTCCTTTGAAGTAAGTATTTCTCCATTATTGAAAACTTCTAGCCAGGATCCTAGAATAAGAAAAGATTCCTGGTTATATAGGAGATATTCATCTTGAACTTTTTTAAGAAATCTGTTAACTCTCTGTCCCGTTCCGAATGGTACCCTCCATGAACCCCTGGATGAAGGATACACACTAGTTGATCTTATCTCTTTGATCTCAGTTCTTTTTACTACTTTTTCCATGAAATAGAAATCTTCAGCCGCCTTTCTCTTATTCATCCCTTCCGCTTTTAAATAAGTTTCGTAATCAATTACCATAGTTGAACCGACTGAATGAAATGCATAAGGGGAATTAGCTAATTTTAATCCAAGAATGTAATATCTAAGAAATATTTCATAGCAAATAATTGCCGATGATGTTCTACCTTCTGAAAGACTATGTTCAAATTTAACAACCGCTGCAGAATAATTTTCCCTATTGAAGCTTTCAACTATTTCCGTTATATAATTATTCTGAATAGTACAATCTGCATCCAGGCTTATTATCAGTTTTTTATTTTTAGAAGAATAATCAAATACTGTCAGAGTAAGATCCATCCCTATTTTCCTCGCCAATCCTACTCCGGCATCCTTTTCAGGCAATTCTTTTCCCTTCGTTGATGCATCGACCAGCGCAAATCGTAAACCCTTTGACATAGTCTTTTTTGTAAACTCCGTTTCTGGCCTTTTATTAACTAATGAACGAATTAACTCAAGACTTTTTTTGTTGTCTTCTTTTATATCTTCTTCTGCTGAAGCTGAATTATTAATAACAAACATTATTAATGTGGATTGAAAATATTTATTGTCATTATTTAAAAATGATTCAAGAAGAAGGAGTATATTGTGGTATTCTGAAATTGCCGGAATTACAATTACTGAATTAATATTGAATGCATTGCTAATTTCGAGATTCCAGTTTGGTATAGAGTATTTTGATAAATATCGTAAAACCTTTTCAGGCAAATAATTCATAATTTCAGTTCATTTTTTATAACATTTACAGCGGTTTCATAATCCTGCCCCTCAATCCATTTTATTTGAACCCCCCCTCTCTCCATTTTACGAAACCAGGTCATCTGCCTTTTTGAAAAATTGTGGATAGCACTATTTAATTTTTGTACCATATCATTGTAGGTTAATTCACCCTTAATATGTAACCCTACATACTTATATTCCAATCCAAAGAAATTTAATCTGTCGTATCCTATTCCCGAATCAATTAGTTTTTGTACCTCCTCTATCATTCCTGTTTGAAGACGTTCATTTAATCTTTCTGTAATTTTTGACTTTATCTCTTCTCTCGTTAATTTTATTCCGATATTTAACGAATTTACTTCTGGTGAAGCTGCAGAATTTAGGTTTTTAGTCTTTTCAATTATTATCGCTTTAATAGTTCTTTCTTTTTCTAAAAGATCGGTTGTATTGTGTAAATTAGAATTTAATTCTTTCAATTGTTCTTTTAAATCTTCATGTGGTTGTAATTTTAAATAATTATATTCATCCGACTCAATGTTTGCCTTTTGTAAATCATAATTTTGCAGGATAGCGCTTAAATACAAGCCTGTTCCGCCAACAACAAAAGGAAGCTTGTTTTTTTCTCTTACATTATTAAAAGCTTTTACAAAATTCTCTTTATATAAAAAAAGATTGAATTCCTCATACGGTTCTACTATATCTATTAAATGGTAATTAACTTTTTGGCCGTTAACAAAATAATCATTGTAATCTTTTCCTGTACCTATATTCATTCCTTTATATACCTGCCTTGAATCAGCAGAAATTATTTCTCCGTTAAAACGGAAAGCAAGTTTAGCAGCAAGCTTTGTTTTGCCTGCAGCAGTAGATCCGAGAATTGTAATTAAATCATAACTCATGTATTTTCCAATTCATCTTCTTCAAATGTTGGCAAAGTAATAGTAAAGGAATTCATTTCCTTTGATTTGCTGACTGATATTTTTCCGCAATGATCAGTAATTATTTTATTTGCCAAAACTAAACCAAATTCAGTTTCATTATTATCTAACACATTTGATGGTTCAAAAATATTCCTCAGAATTTCATCGGGAATACCCAAATTATTATCTCTAAATTCGATCTCAACCTTTCCAATATCATTACTCGCTGTAATATAAATATTACCTCCTTCTGGAAAATTTTTGCACCAGTTTTTAATGATTTGAAAACAGGCAAAATAAAAATAATCTTTATTTAATTTTACTCTAATGTCTGTATCGAATTTCCTGAAAATATTTATCTTTTTTAATTCAGTATATTCTGCAAGTTTTATAAGTATTTCATCCATATTCTCATTAAAACTGACAATTTCAATCCCTTTCTTACTCCCGCTCTCAAAAAAGTTTAATATAATATCGATATAATTTTTTATAACGCTGTTTTCCTGTGAAATGGATTTTATTATTGCTTTCGTCTCTTTCGAACTCTCTTTCTTTTCCAAATGTGTTAATAAACTGTCAATCACATTTGTCGAATAATTTATATCTGAAGAAAGGAATCTTAAAAAAGAAATAATCGATTTAAAATATTCATCAAGCGAATGTGGACCATCTAGTATATCTTCTAAAACATTTTCATATAATACATCCATATCTTCGAATTTTAATTCCTCAACTTTCTCGGGTTGGTTTAATCTAAAATCCTTATCCTGAAAATCTACGCCTGCCTTTTCATCAATCTTCTCACTATAAGGAATATCAGCTTCTTCAATTATCGCTCCTTGATCTTCTTTATCTTTTTCATTTTCTTTATTAGAGTTATTAGCAGGTTTGCTGAAGTTAACTAATGATCTTTCAATATTTTCTTTGATTTTAGGATAATCTGTTACCAAATTATTAAGTGATTCCGTATCAATTTGATAAAGGAGTGAATTAATATCTGCTACTGCTGATACTGAAGGTAAATTTATTTCCAAAATTTCCTTTAATCCGAAGAAATCCCCTTTCGATTTTTTTACAACTGAATAACCCCACGTATTATCAATTACTTTTAATTTAATCTCTCCCTCAATGATCAAATATAAAAGATTTTCAGAATTCTTTTGATAAATTACATCCCCTTCTTTTAACTGAAGAAAATTTTTTTGATCAATATTGAAATCTAACTGAGGTTCTTCAATTCCTTCGAATAATTTATTTGGAATTATTTCATAAGAAGTTTTATTTTGAAACATAATAAAATATTTAAAAAACCAGACATATAATAATAATGATTTCCTTAGAAATAGAAAACGGAATCAAACATCTTTCATTGAATGATCACCGTCTTAAAAATATCATTTTAATGGCCGGGGAATGCAATCTGATTCAAAGAAAAAATTATTATTTCTCATTATTAAGAGCTATTATTGGGCAGCAGCTCTCTACTTATGCTGCAGGTACTATTTATAAAAGATTTTTATATCATTTTAATAATAAACCTTCACCCGAAAAAATATTAAATACTCCTGATGAAGAATTTAGAAAGATAGGTTTATCATATGCCAAAACAAAATATATAAAAGATTTATCTTTGAAAATCTTCAATGGAGAAATTTTATTAAAGAATTTAATTGAGAAAAGTGATTCGGAAATAATTTATGATTTAACCAAAGCAAAGGGGATTGGAGAATGGACTGTCCATATGTTTTTAATTTTTACTCTTGCTCGGCCTAATGTCCTTCCCGTTAAAGATCTTGGTTTAAGAAGAGCAATTATGAATGTTTATGGACTTAAAAAGCTGCCCGATGAGAAAAAAATTTATAAAATATCAAAACAAAATAATTGGTCCCCCTACAATTCAATTGCATGTTGGTATTTATGGCGGAGTCTGGATACTAAAATTAAATGATAGTCTCTCATCTATTGCCATTCCCTTTAGTGAGTACAGTCTATTGCAGTTCACTATTAGCTGACGGTTAGTTTGTCCAAAGATTAACACCGTGGCTTTAGCCCGGTGTTTCTATTAGGCTTGGCACACCGGACTAAAAGAGCCTGTGTGAATATCATTAACCAATGGATTTATCCATTGGTTTAAGGGTAAAATTAAGGCCCTCACAACCTTTTTTCTATATTTTCACACAGCCTCTCCAACGAAAAACTCTGTTTCTCTTAAAAAATTGTTAATTTTGCATGAATCTTTAAAAAATATTTTACATCTAATGAATGAAGAAAAATTAATTGAAGACGCTAAGGCTGGTGATAAAAAAGCTTTAACCGAACTCGTAAAAGAGTACGAACAGACTATTTATAACTTTGCTTTTAAGATTTGTAGAGACCCTGCAAAAGCTGAAAATATAATGCAGGAAACTTTCTTCAGCATGATAAAGTCTCTGCATCAGTTTGATGGTAAGTCGAAGTTGTCTACATGGCTCTATAGGATTGTCGCTAACCATTGTCTGATGGAGGTTAGAAAAAAGAAGAATAGATTTGTTTCCCTGGAAAATGATGATGATTTGGTTGAAGATAAATATGTTACTGATTGGAGTACTTTACCTTATAAGTCGCTTGAAAATACTGAATTGAAAAAAATACTTGATAAATCTATTCAAAAATTGTCTCCGGATTATAGGATTGTATTTTTACTTAGAGATGTTGAAGGGTTATCTACTGAAGAAACAGGAAAAATTACTGATCTTTCGGTTCCTGCTGTTAAATCAAGACTTCATAGAGCTAGAGCTTTTTTAAGAAAAGAAATAAATGAGGCTTTTAAAACATGAGTAAAGCAAAGGTTAAGTGTAAAGTTGTAATGGATCACATTTGTGAAAATCTTGGTGAAGACCTCAATTCGGAAAAATGTATCGCTATTAAAAATCATCTTGATGAATGTGATGATTGCAAAAATTATTTTAACTCAATTGAACAAACAATTGAATTTTATCGTAAATATAATATAAATCTTCCCGGTGAAGCTCACGATAGGCTGATTAATGCACTGGGACTTAAAAATGACTAATAGGAACAAATTATGAATGATGTTCATTTTTACTCTACTAATGTAGAATGGAAAGAAGGCCGTATAGGGGAGTTAACCACATCTTCTTTCCCGCCAATAAAAGTAGCTACCCCCCTGAATTTAAAAGTGGTGTCCCAGATGTTTGGTCCCCCGAACATCTGTTTGTCGCTTCAATAAATATCTGTTTAATGACTACATTTTTAGCAATTGCTGAAAATTCCAATCTGGAATTCATTTCATTTTCTTCTTCAGCAACCGGAAAACTGGAAAAAGTAGATGGAAAATTTATGATTTCGGAAGTTGAGTTAAATCCAGTTGTTAAAATTAAAGATGAAAAACAAAAAGAAAAAACATTAAGAATTTTGGATAAATCCGAAAAAGGTTGTCTGATTTCTAATTCTGCCAAATCAAAAATAATTCTTAATCCACAAATAAATTTATAAAAACAAAGGAGTTATAATGCCCATTTTCGAATATCGTTGCCAGGAATGCGGAACAAAATATGAAATCCTTCATAAATCATCCGAAAATAAAAATGATGTTGTTTGTCCGAATTGTAATTCATTAAATAATAAAAAATTATTATCCACATTCAGTGCTTCTATAGGTGATTCCGGTTATTCCGGAAATAGCTGCGCAACCGGGAATTGCGATATCCCTTCACCAGGCGGATGCGCTTCAGGTATGTGTGGATTAAATTAAATACATTTAATATATATGCAAATCTTAAATATCTGCAAATTATTTGTAATAGTTGTCCTGTTTAATATTATTGGCTGTGCACAGAATGATACTTCGATTACAATAGATCAGTTCAAAGATATGATTAAAAACGATTCTAGCCTTGTAATCCTTGATGTAAGAACTCCTCAGGAATTAGCCGGTCCCCTTGGTCATTTAAGCCCTATAATAAATATTCCTCTTCAAGATTTACAGAAAAGAATTCATGAGCTGGATGTTTATAAAAATAAAGAAATATCTGTAATTTGCCGTACCGGTCATCGTTCAAATGTCGCAGCTAATATTTTAAGAAAAAATGGTTTTAACGCCGTAAGTGTCGCTGGAGGTATGACCGTTTATAGAAAACAGGAAAAGAATTAACCAATATTTGTTTATCAAAGGTTAACACCGTGGCTTTAGCCCGGTGAATTTTTAAATCCCTCTGTTTTACTCAAGAGGAACGAAATATTATTAGAAATTTAAGACTTATCCTGATTTATTCTCTTCAAAAACATCTCTGCACTCTCCTTCAAATAAGTATCTCTGAAATCAAATTGAGGAAGTGAAAGAACCTTTTCAAGATATTCTTTCTCTTTCTCTTCATTATTCAAAGCCCTGTAAGTCAGAGCCATTTGAAAGTTTGCGGTAATTATCTTGGGATTAATCCTTAAAGCTCTTGTTAACATCTTTTTGGAATCTTCAAAGCTTCCATCCGGTACACTCCCGTAAAGCATGCTTGCAAAAATTCTTTCTATCCAGCTAAGCCGCGCTATTTCTCTGTAAAAAGCTCCCAAAATTATATAAGGAAGAGCATTATTAGAATCGAGCTGTACTGCTTTCTTTGCATTCTCCTCAATTTTCTTTGCATAGTTCAGTCTTTCTTTTCCACCTGTTAGCCTTGCCTGATTGCCGTAGGAAACAGCTGAATAGGTATAGGATAGTGAACTATCGGGGAATAAGTCTTTACACTGCTCCGAATATTTTATTGCGGTATTAAAATCTTCTTTGGCTTCATTTTGTTTATGCTCTTTTCTTTTCAATTCACCCACTGCATTATATATCTTAACAATATTTAAAATGGTATTATAGTTCTTTGGTTCCAGATTATATGCCTTTTTATAAAAAGTGAAAGCCTGGTTTATCTTAAATTGATTGTAAAGAGAATCTCCTTCAATAAGGTAATTCTTATACTCTTGGGCGCGTACAACCACCGAAAAAAATATTATAAATGAAAGAAATGCTTTCAAGTGCTTACTCTAGTTTTTTCATTTGAACTTTATTTGGAGCAGGAGTAATACAGATAACGAAGCAATTACAATCAAAATATTTCTAAAAATATTTTTCATAATAAACCTCCTCTGTATTAAAGAAATTCATCTGTTACACAGCCTTGAGATGCAGATGATACATTTTTAATGTATTTAAACAAACTTCCGTTTTTTACTTTATAATCCGGCATAACCCATTTCTTTTTTCTCTCTTCAAGTTCGTCTGCTGTTATTTCAGCATCAATACTGTTTTTTTCTGCATCAATAGTAATTAAATCTCCGTTTTGTACTAAGGCTATTCCGCCCCCCTCTTGAGCTTCCGGAGTTATATGGCCAACCACAAATCCGTGAGTTCCTCCTGAAAATCTGCCGTCAGTAATTAATGCAATATTTTTTCCTAGTCCTCTCCCCATAATTGCTGATGTAATAGATAGCATCTCGCGCATTCCCGGTCCGCCTTTAGGACCTTCATATCTTATTACTACTACATCACCCGGAACAACTTCGTCCTTTTCGATTGCTTTTAATGATTCCTCTTCTGAATCATAAACCTTTGCCGGTCCTGAAAACTTTAATCCTTCTTTTCCCGTAATTTTTGCTACTGCACCTTCCGTTGCAAGATTGCCGTATAAGATTCTCAAATGTCCCGTCTTTTTAATAGGATTTGAAATAGGAGCTATAATCTTCTGATCTTTTTTAAGCCCTTCTATGTCTTTAATATTTTCAGCTAATGATTTTCCCGTAACTGTTAAACATTCACCATGTAAAAAGCCTTCCTTCAGAAGAAGTTTCTGAACCGCTGGAACTCCACCAGCTTCATGAAGATCTTCCATTACATATTTACCGCTCGGTTTTAAATCAGCCAGGTATGGAACCTTATCAGAAATTCTCTGGAAATCATCAATCGTTAATTTTACCTTTGCAGCTTTTGCCATCGCTATCAAATGAAGTACCGCATTAGTTGAACCCCCAAGTGCTATAACTATAGTAATTGCGTTTTCAAATGCTGCTTTTGTTAAGATATCACTTGGCTTTATATCCTTTTCCAATAAATTTAATATCGCATTCCCTGTATTATAACATTCATCAACTTTTTCTTTATTTATTGCCGGTATTGATGAACTGAATGGGAGGCTCATACCTAATGTCTCTATTGCCGACGCCATTGTATTTGCTGTATACATACCACCGCATGCACCTTCTCCAGGACAGGCATTACAAAGTACATTATGTAAATCCTTTTCATTAAATTCATGCGAAAGATATTTTCCGTAAGCCTCAAAAGCCGAAACTACATCAAGCTTTTGACCGTCGAAATGTCCTGCCTTTATCGTTCCCCCATATATCATTATCGAAGGTCTATCCACCCTTGACATAGCCATAATTGAACCGGGCATATTCTTATCGCATCCGGGCAAAGCTATAAGTGCATCGTACCATTGTGCTCTCATTACTGTTTCAATTGAATCCGCTATTATATCCCTCGATGGAAGCGAATATTTCATCCCCTCCGTTCCCATCGATATTCCGTCACTGACACCTATTGTATGAAAAATAAATCCGATTAAACCCGAATCAACTACACCTTCTTTTACTTTTTTTGCAAGATCGTTTAAATGCATATTACAGGTATTCCCTTCCCATCCCATACTGACAATTCCAACCTGAGCTTTCTCCATATCTTCATCTGTCAATCCCACTCCATAAAGCATTGCTTTAGAACCTACCTGAGAAGGAGTCTCTGTTAACCTGCTGCTATATTTGTTTAACTTCATTATTTCTCCTGTAAAAATTATCTTAAACCTAATAATTAATTTACAAAATTTAGCTGATCTTATGTAGCGCGAAACTCCGTTTCGCAAAAAGAATTTCGAATAATTCACACCAGGTTATAGCGCCAAACTCCGTTTCGCAAAAAAACATTTCAAAAAATTCATGAAATCTGTAATAGAGCTGACCAAAAAGTAATGTTGTCATTCTGAAACCTTTAAAAAGGCTTTGCCTTTAATAATTAAATTAGTGACATACTCTGTTTTGTCATTCTGAACGGAACGAAGTGGAGTGATGAATCTCCACCATGCCTGCTCTACTAAAATAGATAATATATTACTCAGCTAAATTATCATTCAGAAAAGAATATATCTCATCCCATGCCTTGTCTGCGGTTGAATCACTATAACCCTGTATATTATTTGGATTCATAAATGCATGGCTGACATTTGGATATATAATTATATGGTTTTCTTTCCCCTCATCTCTTAAGAGTTTTTGAAACTCCTTTACTTTAGCAGGAGTAATATTCGGATCCTTCTCTGCAAAGATCCCGAGTATAGGACAATTAATTTTTTTAACTTCATCTATATCATTTGTTAGCCTTCCATAAGCAATAATACATCCGCTTAGTGTAGGAATGTTTAAAGCAGCCAGCAGTGAATATCCTCCTCCCATGCACCATCCGATTGAACCAATTTTTTCTTTGTCCACGCGGGACAAATTCTGTAAGTAAGCATAAGCTGATTTTAAATCACTAATAGCTCTATCTTTTGGTACATTTCCCGAAAGTTCCCTGGCTTCTTCCGGATTAGATGTAGTCCTTCCTCTGTAAAGATCTATAGATAATGCTGCATATCCTTCATCGGCAAATGAATCCGCATTTCTTTTTATCCAGTCTGTTAATCCCCACCATTCATGTATTACTATCAATCCCGGAAATGGTCCATCACCTTCAGGCATAGCTAAATATGCCTGAACTGAATCATTTCCGCTTTTATAGGAAACTATCATACCTTTAATTTTTAATGAATCATTTTGAACTTGTGAATTTTCAATTTTATGTACTCTTTTTTCATTTCTGCATGAAAAACTAATAAAAATAAAAATAAAAATTACCAATATCCCTGACAAAAATAAGATTTTCATACCAAACCTCATTCTAATCTTAATTTTTAGGTAAAGCTGAACTAGGTAAAATCTCTAATTAAATAGTCAATAATTTTTTCATTCTTATTAAAAGGACGTATATCATTAAGCCCTAAATTTTCAATAGCCAGATCTACTAAACCCTCCTCATCCATATTCTGATCTTTGGCATAAAACTTCCCGGCCTGGAGTAAAGCTTCCAGCGGTACTAGTCCTACAATTTCACTTCCTGAAACTATAACGCCGAGTTTATCCGCTTCTTTTTTAACCTCTTCAAATGCAATATGTAAAGGTGTAATATTATAATTTGTTAAATTCATTGATACTTGAGTCATATTATATTTATCTAATTTAACTCCCATTCCTTTTACATTTTTTAACCTTCCCGCTTCCCTTATAATCTGTCCGTCTGATTTTATTGGATTTCCCTCCCTATCTTTTTTAGGCACTCCTGATTCCCTGATTACTTCGCTTATCTCTTTTGCATATTTAACATCGGCACTTTGAATATTAACATTATAAGCTATCAAAAAAAATCGTGCACCCGTTACTATAGCTCCAAGTTTTGGATTAAATTCAGGTTTACCATAATCAGGTTTCCAATTTTCATCCTCTAACTTTTCTTTCAAGCCTTCATATTCACCCTTACGGATATTAAAAAGATTTGTTCTCTCCTGCTTCCTGGCAGATGATTCATAAAGAAAAACCGGGACATTTAATTCATCGGCAATAGTTTTTCCATATTGTTCTGATATTTTTATACATTCATCAATTGAAACATCTTTTATAGGTATAAAAGGAACAACATCAATTGCACCTATCCGTGGATGTTCACCCTTATGAAATCTCATATCAATTTCTCGAGCAGCAGCTCTACTGATGGAAAGTATCCCTTCCAAAATCCCCTTTTCATCCCCTGCAAATGTCACCACAACTCTATTATAATCAGGATCAGGTTCAAAGTTTAAAAGCCTGCAGTTGGAAATCCCTTTAAGCGCATCTTTTATCCTTTCCAGTGCAGCTTCATTTTTACCTTCACTTAAATTGGGCACGCATTCAATTATTTTCATCTTTTGATTTCGAATTCTTCAATAAAAATTGATTATCAAAATTATTGATCAATGCTGCGGCTACTCCGTTAGTCCAGCCGAATCCATCTTGAAGAGGGTACTCACCGCCACCCCCAAATAAGCTGATGTCTTCGACATTATATTTTTCAAGTATCTTGCCGGTTCTTTTATAAACATTTTCATTAAGGGAAAGCCACCTTTTTTTAATTGTATCTGCTAAAGAATCCAAACCATATTCTCTTAGACCTTTTATAGCAATCCACTGTAAAGGAGCCCAGCCGTTTGGAGCATCCCACTGCTCGCCTGTATTATTAAGCGTTGTAACTAAACCACCAGGTTTCAGAAAAAGTAATTTAATTTTTTCTGCAGCTTCTTTTGCATATTCCGGCGTTGCAATACCAAAATACAATGGATATGTTCCTGCTAATGAAATTACTTTTGTATGTGCTTTTGTCTTCCAATTATAATCGATATAAAATTTTTCTTTATCATCCCAGAAAATTTTATTTATTAGCTTTAATCTTGCTGAAGCTTTCTTTTCGTATATGGAACTTTTGTCATGCTCTCCCTTTAGTTGATAGAAGAAGGCTAACCTATTTTCAAGAAAATATAGAAGACTATTTAAATCAACCGGAAGAATATCCGTGGTGTGTATTGTATTTATAGATTTTTGATCTGTAAACCAGCGGCTTGAAAAATCCCAGCCGGATTCTGCTGCTGCTCTTAGATTTCTAAAAAATTCAGACCTTTCGTTTTGATTAATATTTAGTGAATGATTGTAATCACTTTTATACGATTCCTCCCGTGGCACATTATCAAAATCATAATATCGATTAAGTATTCCGGAATCCTCCGGGTTTTGAGAAAATCTTTGAGGTTTAATTAATACGACCCTTTCAGAAGTTTGTTCATCTCCCTTTATTCTTTTCATTCCATTCATCCAGAAAGAATATTCTTCTTCAAGGTTATCAAGAAACTGCAGCCCCCATGAATAATCTTTTTTATATCTGCAGATAGCATCAACCATTAAAGTAAAAAAAGGAGGCTGTGAACGGGTTAAATAATATACCCTGTTGCCGTTTGGAATCATTTTATATTTGTCAAGCAGGTATGCAAAATTATAAACCATATTTTCCGCTATCGTAATTTTACCATCCGCTAATAAACCAAGTATAGTAAAAAAACTGTCCCAATAATAAATTTCCCTGAACCTGCCGCCTGGAACTATATAAGGATATTTTAAAGGAATTAATGTGCTGTTAACATTAACATTATGCGGTTGTCTTACTAGGTGATCCCATAAAACTTCAATATGAGCATCCATTGATTTGCTTTTTTCAACTTCAACTGTATCTTTAACATCCGGAATTGCAAAATTGGCATGCACAAACTGACCCAGGTTAAAATCTGTTGAATGCTTAACTGAATCATAAAGATTTTTTATAAATTCAGGCTTGCGCAAGGGAAGAGCATCAACAAATGTTTTTGAATCATTAAAAATTCCCGAAAGCTGAATATCATGGAATAAATCCCCGCTTAATTGAATATAATTGCTCTTTAAATTCTTATATGATTCATAAACCTGCGGAAATGAAGTGAAAAAGAACGCAAGATAGAAAAGTAAAATCAGTAAAATTTTTTTCTTTACCATAACAATATCTTTCATTTTTAAAACCTATTTAATTAAAATATGAAAAAATATTAATCCAATATATGAATTATTATCTAAAGCTTCCTTGCCACTACCACCACCGTCTTTAAAGTCTCTAAAACACCCGAAGTTTCATTCAGCGCTTCCATAAGCACTATATAAATTCCCATCCTGAACGGTGTCCCGTCCTCCTCCAAACCATCAAATACTACCGACCCGCTCGAACCGCTTGGTTGATTGTTCAAAAGATTCCTAAGTAGCCTGCCCCTGTTGTCATATATTTTTATCCTTACTTGTGAAGTTTTTTGAGTCAAATGATAATTTATTATTGCAAAATCTTCGA
Source organism: uncultured Ignavibacteriales bacterium (assembly GCA_963848195.1). Taxonomy (GTDB): domain Bacteria; phylum Bacteroidota; class Ignavibacteria; order Ignavibacteriales; family Ignavibacteriaceae; genus CAVQBP01. The sequence goes on from CAWKCY010000016.1 coordinate 567,908, forward strand.
AGCCGTCATTATCAGGTGAAAAAGGATTGGGAGAAATTGATATATTTTCAGCGCTGACTTTATTCTCGCTATATATACTGTTTATCTTTCCCGGGGTTGCACCTTGAATATTCACAGAACTGCTCCAGTTCATCAGATTATTGCCGTCTAGATTGGGATTAATCTTTTCAAGTGATATATTTTTTGTAGAGAAAATATTTTTATTATGCCAGCTCTCTTTATACATAATTGAATCAATTATATTCCCTTTCATATCTTTAAGCATGACCATTTCCTCCTTAGATAAACCCAAACTCCCTGTATTCAAAATATTTATATTTTGGAAAGTTGATAAATCATAATTATTAAAGATTTGAGAATCCGCTGCAAGTATAAAATAATTCTCTGGTTGAACAATAAAACCTGTATTTGATAATTTATTGAAGTTCCCTGTCCCGTCTTCCAGCTTCCATCCGCCGATATTAATATTTGAATTACTTTGGTTGTAGAATTCAATGAACTCGCTATTGTTCACTCCTGGATCAAACATAATTTCATTTATTACCAGATCATTCCTTTTATAAACCGCAAGATTGCAGACTGAATTCTCCTTTCCGGGCGTACTTTTATTTTCACTTAATGATGTTGACCAGTTAGTACTGTCATTAGTTGGTCTATCTAATGAAATTCTTTCTAAGGAATAACCTTTGGTTACCCCCCATGATGCTCTATATCTCAAACTATCAATTATACCATTACGGAAATCATATATGGTAATTCCGTCTTCCGTATTTCCAAGTATACCGAAATTCATAAATTTAATTTTTCCCTCAAATTCCGGATGGAAATTATAGAATGATGTATCATGTGCAATTATCAAATATTCACCGGGGTTTATATCCAAATCATCTGTAGAAATAATATGTTCTGAAGGTTCGGGCAATATATCACTAATCATCCAACTCTTTAAATTGAGTGTATCTTTCGAAACATTCACAAGTTCAACCCATTCTGGCTCATCTCTGGAAGGTGAATACATAACTTCATTTATCAATAATGCATTTTGCTTAATTCCCGGCTCCAAAATCTTTTCTAAATAATTATTTAGAGTATCCTCATCATTTGGATAATTTATCCTTATGGCTGTTAAAATTTTACCATGTATATTTGCTATTGATCCTTTCGACGTTACACTCATTGAATCCATAGAATTTAAAGTTAGATTGGATTCGGAATTTATCAATTGCTCAGGAGTATTATCTGAGTTTGAATCAAAATAAAAATCTATAGAAAAGGAAGCAGGTAAGGCTCCCTTATTTTGTATCTTTGCAATTAAATAAACATTATCTCCCGGAACCGGAAATTTTGGCTTAAAATCTATATCGGATATCTTTAGATCATAAGTTTTAGGTTTGATACTATTAACCCTTCCGGGCGTACTGAATTCATTATCTATTGAGGCTCCCCAGTTTGAATAGAGATTGGAAGCAGCTTCAAATGAAATCCTTTCAAGTGAATAACCGGATTTTCCTGCCCAATCTTTATTATAAAAAACTGAATCAATTGTAAACATTCTTTCATCCTTTAAAACAATCCCGTCTTCATCATTATTAAGTACCGGTAAATAAGTGATTATTATTTCGGATGAAATAATTCGGTGATACTTTAATATCAATGAATCCCTTGCTATTATTATATATGAATTGGATTGAAGAAAATAATCCCCAGTAATTTTAGTTGTGGAAGATGTTGTAACAACATCCGAAATACTCCAGTTATTTAAATTAATTTTATTATTTGATGTATTATAAAGTTCAATCCACTCAGGTTCTCCATCTGATGGATTATACATAATCTCATTTATTACCAACGATTTCTCAGGATACCCGGGTTCTATTGTAGAATATATCGAATTATTTGTAGTATCCTGGTCCTTTTGAAAAACTGCCGTTAAATAAAATCCTCTTTTAGTCTGCAAGTTATTAATTAAATAATTCATTGGAATTATAACTGAATCTCCGGGTGTTAAATAAAAACTATCAGATTCCTTTATAAATACATCCGGAATTGAATCAAGGTTCGTGTCTTCAAATAATTTAATCTTAAATCCGGCATTATATTTCCCGGTATTTAAGATTTTAACAAGAATAGCTGCACTGTCATGCAAAACGGGATTTTGAGGTGAAAATATTATCCCCTTAACAAATATATCATAATCCTTTTGCGTTATTGAATTAATTGCACCCGGTGTCCCTCTAACTTTGGATATTCCCCAGTTTGATGAATCTGTTGAAGCATTTTCAGCATCAATTCTTTCAAGTGATTTGCCGTTATTCCCTCCCCATGAATAAAAATATTCAAGTGAATCTAAAACCCTGTTCAATGAATCAAGAAGGATTACCTTATCACCGCTATTATTCAAAGTTGGGAAATTATTTATTTGATATTTTGAAGTTACATCGTAGTAATCTAGAATTGTACTGTCATCCGAAATAATAAAAAATTCTTTTGGATTTAATAGAACTGATTTTTCTATAATTCTTACCGTATCTTTTTCATCCGCTAATGAGTAGTTCTTCAGATTAATTATTTTATTGCTTCTGTTATACAATTCTATCCATTCAGGCTCCCCATTTGAAGGAGCATACATTATTTCATTTATTACTATATCATTTCTTATTTCATTTATCTCAATACCATCGACCGTTAAATATGAAATATTGTTCTCCATATCCTCGTCTTTTTCTGTTTCCAGCAATCCAATAAAATAATTCTTACCCATGGAAATGCTTCCGGTGCTTATTTGTATAATAGAACTGTCATCTCTATTAAGCGAATTACCGGTAATCTGTTTTATTAATTCATTCTCTTGACCCAATGAATCTTTATTAATATCATTAAATGTTTTTATAATGAAATTTAATGATCGGTTATATCCATTGTTTTTAACTGTAATATCGGTCTTAAAAGAAGTACCTGCAATTACATGATTCTGTTCAGGTGCCGCAAACTTTATGGCTAAATCATATCCTTTTTTTGAAACAGAATTATTTTCACCTGGAGTAGCCTTAAACTTACTTTGACACGTTCTCCAATTTTCTTTACTGCTGCTTGAATCATTAACTGAAACTCTTTCAAGAGAACTTCCATTAAGATTTCCACCCCATGAAGGAAGATAATTTAAACTGTCTATTAAGTATCCCGAAGGATCCTTTATTACAACTGCATCTCCTATATTATTTAATGAAGGCAAATTTGTTATAATCACTTCACTGGAGATAGAATAAAAATTGAAAATAGAAGAATCCTCTGATATTATTAAATAATCATTCTCCTCAAGAATTTTATCCGTATCAATAATTTTAATAGAACTCCTTGCATCCGATAGAGACCAATCTTTAATATTTACTGCAGTTTCCGATTTATTAAATAACTCTATCCATTCCGGCTCTCCTTTTTGAGGTGCATACATTATTTCATTAATTATAAGGTCATTATATTTAACAGCATTAGCATAAACATTAAAACTAAAGTATTCTGAATTGTTATTCTGATTTTCATCATTTTCATAGATTATCTTCAATACTAAATTATGTTCTCCCTCCTGCACGGAGTTAATACTGGTTGTAATTATTAAAGAATCTTTAGCGGCTAAATTCAATAAATTATTTTTATAAATTAATTCTGAAGCTGAACCGGATGAATCTTTATTTAAATCATCAAAGATTTCTATTGAATAATCTGACACCGGTACACTTCCTATATTTTTAATTATTGCACTTATATTCACATCATCATTTCTTCTTGGACTTAAAGGAGTAATTGAAATGGAACCAAAAGCCAGATCATATTCTAATGGTGTTACACTATTATTAAAACCCGGAGTCCCATCCTTTCTTTTTGAATTTGACCAATTATTTTGTGAATCATCATTGGTTAAATCCATTTTTTCATCTGATATGCCGTAATCGTTATCTGCTGTGTATGTATAAGTTTCTAAAGTATCATCTTCTGGGCTTAACAAACTTATCATTCTGTCTGAACTATTTGACATTCCCGTACTTCCGAATGAATTATCGCTTATTTTCAGGACTAAAGCATTTGATGGAACTAAATCTTTATATATCCCGTTGGCAATATCATATTTACCTTGAAATATAACCGCAAATGATTTCGGCTGCAGAATTATTCCGCTGCCTGCTGAAACAATACTGTCACGACTTGAGGTTTGGTACTTAATTTTATATCCGCTGAGATCAACTTTCTCATTATCACTTGTATTATAAAGTTCAATAAATTCGTTCTCTCCTGGCTGAGGTTTGAACATTATTTCGCTTAAAATAACATTTGAATTTGTTTGAGCGGACACTATTATCCGCAGAAGTAAGAATAGAAGAAGGATTTTTCCCATTTTAAAAGAAGATTTTTACTTTTCAATATAACGATTTTATTGAAAAATTAGTAACTTATTTAAATTTTTGAAGGTATATGTTTTGGGCAACTTAATCAAATGACAATGACTGATCATAGAAAATGGGAGAATAGGTACAGATACTTCTTCGTTAAAAAGTTTTTGGGGAGCAGAACAACTTTCCCGATTTACTGTGGAGATATAAACAGTGATGGATGGCTTGACATTGACAAAAGCGGTGAAGCCCCAAATAATTTCTTAATTTTTGGAAATCATTTTCAATTTCTTCGCAAATCTGAAAATAACTTATAGGTAATTATACCGATTATCATTTTTATCTTTAATCTATTTTTGGCGCACAAGTTGATGAGGTTTCTTAAGCCCAAGTCTAACATATCATCGATGGTTAAATATAAGGGGATTGTTATGAAAATTATGGATAGGATAAAAGTTTTATTTTTATCAACTCAACCTTGCGTATTAGCGGCGTTTATAAGTTTTTTCAGCAATGATCCATTTATCTCTCTATCTGCTACGGATTATGAAAATTTCAATGATTTTAAGGAAATTAAAATAAGATTCAGTATTCTTATATTTGATGACGCATCCTTTAACAGACAGGAAATTGAAAAAATTACAGATACACTTTTTAATCTTTGCATGGGCAAAAAAATTCTTTATACAGGCAACTCTGAAAAAAGTTATTTGTTATATTTTAAATCGCAAGGGATAGATGGAATTGTAAGTAAAAGATCAAGCCTGGAAGGAATAAAACAAGCTATTATAAAAATAAATGACGAAAATGTTCAATACTTAGATTGTAACTCTAGAAAAATTCTTTTTGAAAAAGATTCTTATGATGGAAAAATACTATCCCCAAGAGAAAAAGAAGTTCTTAAGATGGTTAAAAAAGGATTTAAAAATAAAGAAATAGCAGAAAAATTATTCTTAAGTGTCAAAACCGTAGAAGTTCATAAAGAGAATATAAAGGAGAAGTTAAAACTTCAAAGGACTTATGAATTATACAATGTATGATTTACTAATAAATCTATTTATAAAAAATAAGGAGATTCCTTATTGATAACATTGGTGTTATTTTGGATATTTATTACAAATAAATTCCTGGTTGTTTGAACGCTAGGTAAAATTAATCTAAAGGGTAAAATCTTGAGTAAGAAGCTATGCAAATGTTTGAAATTTATAAAAAAATTGGTTTTTACTCCACTAAGTTGTAATCTGCAATTTTATATAAACAGAAATGACATTTTCGTTTTAAATTATTTCTCTGGTTTTACTTAATATCAAAGCTAGGGAAAAATTTAAATTGGTGATCATGTCCTGTTTTATTAGTATGGAATTTGGTAAAAAATATTTTATAACACTTAATAGTAATAAAATTCAAACACATAATTTTTTCTGAATAATCATTTATTAAAGAAAAACAAAAAATAAAAGAGGAGCAAAAATGAAAAAATTAAATATTCTGCTTTTTATAGTTTTTCTATCTATAATAAGTTTTTCACAAGAAAAGCCTATAGTTAAAAAAAGCGTAACAGATTTTTTTACAACTGTAGAAAATTATACTGAAGGGTTTAATAAGTCAAATAAAAATGATTTATTGAAATCCAAAATCTATTCCGACTCAGAAGTATTAACTCTATCTAAAGAATATTATAAAGCTAGAGCAGAAGATCCTACGGGATTTCATGTATTTGAAAAAGAAAAAAGCAAAGAATTCGAAAATCAATTAAATAAGACTAAAAGCACAAATGAACTATCATTTCCCCAAAGAATGGGAATAATCTATCGAATAATTTCATCCAAATATGGTCGGGCTTTTACTGATATTATTACCATCCCATGGTTCTTAAATGTACAAGTCCTCGATATCAAATATGGTAAATTTAATAGTTCCGTTGGCGTTTTGGGAAAAACTTATTTAGTTGTTAAGATAGAAGATGTAATTAAAGGGAAAAATTTCTTTAAGGAAGGTGACACAGTTAAAATTAATTACTTGAGCAATTGGCTGAATGACACTAATAAAAAATATGAAAAAGGTAAAAATTACTTTGTAGGTTTGCGAGAGTGGAATTGCTATGACGGCAATTGTACCGAAATTGCTCTTTACGTTTTCCCGGATAAGGATAACGGTATCTATCCAATAGAAAATGGACATGTGATTGCCCCTGAAAATTATTTGGGTATCAAAGATAACCTGCCGTGGTCAGAATTTAAAAATGAATTTATAAAAAAATATATTTTATAGGGGGAAACAATGAAAAGTATAGAAAAGTACATTTTATTCATTTTCTTTTTTACGATATTAAATATTCCTTTTTCTTACTCTCAATGGCAAGAATTTGAAAAGTTTAATCCAAGTAATGGTAATGTTGATTATACCATAGATTCAAACGACCCGAATCTGGTTTATTGGGATGAATCAGTAAAGAATTTCGGTTTGTCTATTGGTGCTGTTGATCAAGCTACTTTGCCATTTGAATTAGCTTTCGATTCCAATGTATCCCCGGAAGAAACTGAGTGCATTAATGAATGGAATACTAATGGCTGCATTCAATTAAATAATTCTAGCTTTGGTGTTTATGTTGGATTTAGTAATGATGAAAATATATTTAAAAATAATACCGAGTTTGGAGCCGCCGTTGAAGCAGTCACACAATCTTCTGGTAAATATTATTTTTCGGTATATCCCTCCCGTTCATTATCGAATTGGAATTTTACTGCTATTTTTCTTAATAAGACTAATGAATTTTATAGCTCTGATTTTCAATGGACTACTACAGAGGCTAACATAGGAGTAGATTATGTACCTTTTAAAGCAATTTTTTTACATGAATTAGGTCACGTACTGGGATTAGGACACAATTTTAACGAAGATTATCACACGGTTATGCAAGCGAACACAATCGAAAATCAATATGTATTCAGTTTAACACAAACCGATAAAGACGGTATTGCAGCTTTGTGCAGTTTGAATGGCACTCCAACAGATGTGAAGGATTATATTTGGGTAACTTCTGATTTGGATCATTTCGATGTAAATTATGAATACGTTGGACACCTTACTGTAAGGCTTATTGATGAAGATGGCAATGGTAGTTATATCGTTAATTGGGATGATTTACAAATTAATGCATCGTATGGATGTGGAGATGTTTTGGTGTATGATGATCAAGGATTTGATTTTGAAATTCCAACCTTACCTACTGGCTATAATTGGGAGAGAGATGCTAATGGACGTGTTATCGGTTCAATAACTGTAGGTGGGACAGATAATGATGGTGATCATCATACGGCTACTATACCTATAGCAATAGGTAATGTTCAAAATACATTTATTACCTCAGGTATTTTAACTTCTTCTACTACTTACTGGTGTGGCAATATCACTCTCACAGGTTCTATCACAGTTCCATCTGGACGTACATTAATCATCTATCCTGGAACCATTGTTAAATTTCCAAGTAATGCATCTTTAATCGTAAATGGTGTATTGAACGCTACCTGTTGTAGTCTTACATCACAGTCCGGTACCTCAGCAAATAGCTGGGGAGGCATTTTATTATCCGGTTCGGGTGCATCTGGTTCATCTATTACCTATGCAAATATTGATTATGGAAATGAAGTTCAAGTAATAAATGTTCCAAGTTTTACAATTTCAAATTGTAATTTTCTTAATAATTATATTTCAATATATGGTTCTGGATCTACAGGAACCGTTATTGACAATATTTTATCAAGCAGCAGTAATGGACATTCTATCCAGTTTCAAAATCATTCAACGGTAACTTGCAGTGGCAATACAATCACTAAAACTGGTAGTGGCGTTCACCAGGGTTCAGGCATACAGTATGACGGAGGATCTAACGGAATTATAAAATATAATACTATTTCAAATTGTAATTGGGGTGTCGGAGCTATTTGGAGCTCGTCTCCGAGTTCTGATCTAGGTCTTGAGAATCAAGGTGGTGGTGTAAAAAATAATGATATTTCAAATTGCAGTTATGGTTTAGTTGTGTATTATACCAGTTATCCCATATTTGGTATTATGTCTGCTGGTGATCATTATGGCGGAAACAGTATTTATAATAATACCAAAAATGCATACATTGGTATGACATATTCTCAATATTCAAGCGGACTTGACGCCTGCTATAATTGGTGGGGTGTTAGCCCTCCGAATACCTCTCTGTTTTCAGTCGGAGCAAACGCGTATTTACATTATTTACCTTACCTATCACAGGGTTTGTCTAAAAAAAGTATCGATTATACCACAACAGAAAATAGTTCATACTCACCTTCAGAAAGCATAGATTCCTTACTTGAAGGTATAGAATTACGAGCAAATAAAAAGAATAAAGCGGCGATGGATTTCTTTATTTCTTATCTAGTAAAACATCCTGATGAACAACGAGCATATGTAGAATTGTATAATTGTGCTGATAGTGAGACAACTCCTGAAATAATTAAGTACTTTAAAAAACTTCCTCAGAAAGCTAGTGAAAATCAAATGCTTCTTCTGTCATATTTATATCAGAAAAACGGTAATATTTCCGATGCAAAAGACGTCAATAATAGTATACTTCAGAAATATCCAAATACAAATTTATCAAATAGAGCACACATCGAGAATCTTTATATTTCTCTATATGATGATAATAATCTTGATGATGCAGTTTCAATTTATAGAGATGTTTTGAATAAAGCTGTGTTATCTTCATCAATGGAATTATCAGATGCAGAATATGCAATCGAAACATATGCTAGAATACACAATAAAATTGTTCCCAATCTTCCAGCTCTTAAAAAAGAATTAGCAATTGCTACAAATCAACCGGAGGATTATGATTTATTGGGTAATTATCCTAATCCATTTAATCCATCTACAACAATTTCTTATACCTTGCCGAGAAACTCTGCGGTTGAACTGGAGATTTACGACATCCTAGGAAACAAGATTAAAAGCTTCACAATTCCTTCACAATCTATTGGAAGACAAGAGATAGTGTGGAATGGAACTAATACCAATAATGAACACGTAGCAAGTGGAATTTATCTTTATCATCTCAAAGCAGTTTCCCTTGAAGGAAATGTTGAAGTATTTGAGAAAACCTCAAAGATGTTATTGATGAAGTAATTTTCTCTGAAAATAAATTAAAATAGCTGTCTCATAATTTTCTGAGACAGCTATTTCCTCAATGCAAAGGTCAATTATTTCTAAGAGTTCACCTGACTTATTTATGACAGCTCTTTGTATATCCTATGAAATGACTCCAAAAGATTTTTCTTTCCCACCAGATACAAAAAGACGGTTGGAATAACCTTCGCTAAGTTTTCCATATTCTCATCTTTTTCTGTTTCAAGCAATGTAATAAAATAATTTTTACCTTTAAAATTGCTTTGCTTTCGGTATTTATTTGTATAATTGATCTGTAATCACTATTAAGCGACTTGCCGGTAAACTGTTTTATTAATGCCGTCAAATTTATTACAATCACTTCACTTGAAACTGAATAATACTCGAAAACGGAAGAATCTTCTGAAATTATTAAATAATCATTCTCCTCAAGGATTTTATCTGTATTAGTAATTCTGACTGAGCTCCTTGCATCCGAAATAAACCAGTTTTTAATATTTACAGGTGAATCCGTTTTATTAAATATCTCTATCCACTCCGGCTCCCCTTTTGAAGGTGCATACATAATTTCATTAATTATAACGTCATTATATCGATTAACTTGATTATAACATTAAAACTTAAATACGCAGAATTGTTATCAGGATTTTCATCATTTTCATAAATTATCTTCAATATTAAATTGTGTTCTCCCTCTTGAACAGATTTAACCTGCAGCATGTAATTATTAAAGAATCGTTATTGGCTAAATTCAATAAATTATTTTGATAAATTAATTCGGAAACTGAACCGGATGAATCTTTATCTAAATCTTCAAAGATTTCAATTGAATAATCTGCCACCGGTAAAGTTCCAATATTTTTAATTGCTGCACTTATGTTAATGTCATCATTTCTTCTTGGATATAAAGGGATAACAGATATGAAACCAAAAGCCAGGTCATATTCAAATAGTGTTACAGTATTATTAAAACCCGGTGTTCCGTTCGTTATTTTTGAATTTGACCAGTTAATTTGTGAATCATTATTATTAAGATTTATTTTTTCATCCGATATACCGTAATCATTATCTGCTATATATGTATAAGTTTCTAAAGTATCATCTTCAGGGCTTAAGAGTTTTATTATTCTGTCCGAGCTATTCGACATTCCCGAACTGCCGAATGAATTATCTCCAATTTTTAAAATCAGAACATTGGATGGAACTGATCTTTATATATCCCATTGGCAATATCATACTTACCCTGAAATATAACCGCAAAAGATTTCGGCTGTAAAATTGTTTCACCGCCTGCTGAAACAATGTTATCCGGGTTTGAGGTTTGGTACTTAATTTTATATCCGCTGAGATCAACTTTCTCATTTTCACTTGTATTATAAAGTTCTATGAATTCGTTGTCTCCCGGCTGGGGTTTGAACATTATTTCACTTAAAATAATATTAGAATTTGTTTGAGCGGGTATTATTATCCGCAGAAATAAGAATAGAAGAAGGCTTTTTCCCATTTTAAAGGGATTTTTACTTTTAAATATAATGATTTTGTTAAAAAATCAATACCCTCTCTTAAATTTCTATGGACAGATGCTTTGACTAGTTAATCGAATATACTATGAATGATTACAGAATGACTTAAATTACTATGAATGACGTTTTGCTGGAAGCTGTTTCGACATTAAAAAATCATATATTTATTTGGCATTATCTTAAGTAGCTTTGATCCTAAAACTATCGGAAGTGGAAATTGTATAATAATCTTTTCTTTCTTTATCCCCTTAACTATGATATCGGCGGCTTTTTCCGGTTCCATCAATAAAGGCATGTAGAAGTCATTTTTGTCCGTAATTGCGGATCTGACAAACCCGGGTTTTATGTTATTACTTTGATCTTAAATGGCTTTAACTCTACCCGCAGACTTTCCAGGTAATGGGATGCCCCTGCTTTACTCGCCGAATAATAACCACTGAATGGATATCCCCTCGAATCGGCTAAACTGGTAACACCCGCTATCATTACCTCCTCCGTTTTTTTTGAAATCATGAAGCAGCTCTTCTACACAATATATTAATCCCAAGGAGATTAACTTTTATTACTTCTTCTCCCTTATCTCCTCATCAAAATTAACAGCTCCACGGTAACTTGTCCCCGCATTTAATATCGCTATATCAATTTTATTGAAATGGTTCCTTAACTTTTGAAAATGCCTCCTTAACATTCTCCCTTTTGCTCACATCGCATTGTATTGCAATTATATCTTTACCATATTTCCTCAATTCATTCCGATAAGCTTTCAAGTATTTCAATTCTCCTCGACAGAAGTGCTAGATTGCATTTCTCTTTTGCAAGTCCTCTGGCTAATTCATAACCTATTCCGCTCGATGCGCCTGTAAGCAATATGTTCTTATCTTTTAATTCCACTTAAATCTACATTAGTTGAGTTATGCGGATGTAAAGATGACATCTTTTAAAAAACAAAAATACTTTCAATTTTTTTATTAAAATGTGAAGTTCGGATAAATCTTAATTCTAAGAAATAAAAGATGTCATCTTTTAGATTCCATATTCCTTGGTAACCGTTACATTAGTAATGCCATAATTGCTTTCTGAACATGAAGCCTATTTTCTGCTTCATCAAAAATTACAGAGTTACTGAATCGGCTACTTCATCAACTACTTCATCACCCCGGTGCGCAGGAAGGCAATGCATAAATATATAATCCTCCTTTGCATGTTTAATTAATTCCGGATTAACCTGGTACTTTGCGAAATATCTTTTTCCTCTCATTCGCTTCTTCCTCCTGACCCATACTCGCCCAGACATCGGTATATACTATATCTGCATCTTTAACTGCTTCAACTGGATCATCCGTTATATTAATTTCACTTCCCGAAATCTTTCCATTCTCTTCGGCATTCTTTACTATCTCTTCTTTCGGTTTATATCCTTTAGGTGAAGCAATCGAAATATGCATGCCTACCTTTGAACATCCGTAAAGAAGACTGTGTGCCATATTATTTCCGTCCCCTACATAAGCAAGCTTTAATCCCTCAAGTTTATTTTTCTTTTCAAGTATTGTAAATAAATCTGCAAGCACTTGACACGGATGAAGAAGATCCGTCAATCCGTTTATTATAGGTATTGAACCATATTGAGCAAGATCAATTACATCCTGATGTGAAAATGTTCTTATCATTATTCCATTAAGATATCTTGATAATACTTTTGCAGTATCCTGAATAGATTCACTTTTCCCCAGTTGTAATTCTCCCTTCCCGAAGTACATACCTAACCCGCCTAATTGATATATCCCTGTTTGAAAAGATACTCTCGTCCTCGTTGAAGGTTTAGAAAATATCATCCCTAAAGTCTTACCTTCCAATAACCTATGCGGAATCCCTTTCTTAAGCTTTTCCTTTAATTCTTTACTTAACCTGAATATTTCATTTATCTCATCCAACGAAAGATCATTAATAGAAATAAGACTTTTTCCCTTCAAGCTAATTCCCATTTTCAACTCCTTAAATAAATTCTAAAAAAAATTTTACCTTGACAACCCTACAATCCAACCTCCTACCTCCTAAATCCAACCACCTTTAACCCATTATCACCGTCCCCATATCCTTATCAGAAAATAGTTTCGATGCTTCCGTAATTATCGTCTCTTTCCCCCCTCCTTCAATAAAATTTATAGCTGCTGAAATTTTCGGTCCCATACTGCCTGATGCAAACTCATTTTCATCGTAATACTTTTTTATCTCTCCGATAGTCATTTTATCTATTGGCTGCTGATTAGGTTTCCCGAAATGCAAATAAACTTTAGGAACATCGGTTAGTATAAAAAAAGAATCCGCCTCTATCTCTTTGGCAAGCAATGCAGATGCTAAGTCTTTATCAATTACTGCATCAATTCCAAATAGTTTATTATCAATTTTATATACCGGGATACCTCCGCCTCCCGCTGCAATAACTATGTTTCCCCGTTCTGCTAATTCTTTAATTATTTTCTTATTTAATACCTCAAGAGGCTTAGGCGATGCTACTACTCTTCTCCAGCCTCTTTTTCTCGAATCCTGCTTAAAAATCCAATTATTTGCCTTTGCTAATAAATCAGCTTCTTCTTTTAAGTAAAAAGCACCAATTGGTTTTGTTGGTTCCATAAATGCAGGATCGTTTATATCTACTATTACCTGCGTTATAATTGAAATAACATTTTTATTAATTCCCTCTTCAATTAACAGGTTTTTCATCTGCCTCTCAATCATATATCCTATTCCCCCTTGCGAGTCCGCTACACAGATATCTAAGGGCATCTTAGGGATTCTGTATTGATTATATCCTGCTTCATTTCGAAATAATATGTTTCCTACCTGCGGTCCATTGCCGTGAGTTACTACAATATTATATTCCTTTTTTATCAGATTTGATAAATTTTTACAGGTTTCATAAGTATTTTTTTCTTGCTGGATAATTGTTCCGGTTTGATTTCCCCTTAATAAAGCATTACCTCCTAATGCAACTACAGCTAATTTTTTCATATAAATCTTGAATATAGAGTGAATTTATCAAAAATGGAAAATTAAGTAAACTTTATATAACTAAAAAAGATATGGCTATTTTGTAAAGAATTGAATAAATAAATGGTATAATATTTGCTTAAAATATCTTCTTAGAGTATTGGAATTTTTATTGTTATGTTTTATCTTAGACACAAAAATTATTCCAATGTTTGTAAGTAATATTATACCGGTTGAAGATGTTTTAGTTCGTCCAGATGTTTTTAATGTAAATTTTGAATGCGATTTGGAGAAATGTAAAGGTGCCTGTTGTACCTTAGAAAGTGAATATGGTGCCCCTTTATTAAAAGAAGAAGTTGGCAAAATTGAAAGAATTCTGAAGATTGTCCTGGAATATTTACCCAAAAGACATGTTGATGAAATTGAAGAAAATGGCTTTTATGAAATTAAAAATGGTGAATTTTTAACTAGGAGTATCAATAATCGCGAATGCGTCTTTGTTTATTATGATGATGATATTGCTAAATGTGGAATTGAAAGAGCTTTTTTAGATGGGAAAATAAAATTTAAGAAACCCATTTCCTGTCATCTTTTCCCTATCAGGATTTCAAATTTTGGAGGTCCGGTTTTAAGATATGAGAAATTCAGTGAATGTAAGCCGGCTCTGGTTAAAGGTGAAAAAAATAATTTAACTCTAATTGATTTTTGCAGGGAATCGCTATCTAGGCTATATGGAAATAAATGGTATTCAAAATTAAAGGAAATCATCGGTAAGTAATATGCTAAATTTAACTCAAAGACTCTCTCAACAGCAGCGGTTATCTCCGCAGCAAATCCAGTATCAAAAATTGCTTCAGCTAAATACTTTAGCTTTGGAACAGAGAATAAAAACCGAACTGGAAATAAATCCCGTCCTTGAAGAAATAATGGATGAAGAAATTGAAATTACTCAGGAAAAAGAAAAAGAAAAAGAAGAAGATGAAGTTCAGGACGAATACGAGGATAAAGATCATGAAGAATTTGATCTCGAAGATTTCATGAATGATGGTGAGTATGAAGGGGATAGGGTAAATAAAAGTAAAGATGATGAAGTCTATCAGCCTTTGGCCCCCGCTAAAGAAAGCCTTACCGAACATCTTCGTAAACAATTAAGATTGTTAAACCTTGATGATGATTATTATATGCTGGGTGAAGAAATTATTGGAAACCTGGATAATGATGGCTATTTAACTAGGGATTTAAAAAGTATTGTTAACGAATTAAATTTATTTGAACATGTGGACTTAACTCTAAACGATGCACTATTATTATTAAAGAAAATTCAAAAGTTCGATCCTGTAGGAATAGCTTCAAGAGATTTAAGGGAATGTCTACTTGTGCAGCTTGAAAATTCTAATTATGACCAATATTATAAATATTTAGCAAAGGAATTACTGGAAAATTATTTTGACGATTTCAAAAACAGACGATTTGAAGCTATCAAACTGAAAATGAATCTAACAGACGAAAGCCTTAGAGCAACATCTGATCTTATCTTAAAACTTAATCCTAAACCGGGTGAAGGCAATATCGAATCTATTGAAATGAATCAGATTACTCCCGATTTTTTAATTGAAAAAGTTGACGATAACTTTGTTATTACTTTAAATGATAGAAGCCTCCCCTCTGTTACTCTTAGCAGAACTTATCTTGAAATGATTAGTACTGATAAAAAGAAAAAGAAAAACGATAGGGAAAAAAATACATATAAATTCCTAAGAGAAAAATTCGAATCCGCAAAATGGTTTATTGCATGTATTCAGCAGAGACGCGAAACTCTAATGAAGATTATGCGTGCTATTGTTGAAAAACAATATGAATTTTTTGAAAGAGGTCCTAAATGTTTAAGACCCATGATTTATAAAGATATCGCTGAAGAAATTAATATGGATATATCAACCATTAGTAGGGTAGTCAATGGAAAATATGTTCAAAGCCCCATGGGTATTCATGAATTAAAGTATTTCTTTAGTGAAGGTCTCGGCACCGATAATGGCGAGGAAGTCTCGAATAAACATATTAAAATCAGACTTAAAGAGATTATCGATAATGAAAATAAAAGATCTCCTTACAGCGACGACAAACTTACGGCAATGTTGAATCAGGAAGGTATCCATATCGCCAGAAGAACCGTAGCAAAATACAGGGAACAGCTAAGACTCCCCGTCGCTCGCCTACGAAAAGAAATTTAATATCAAACTATCTTCAAATATTCAGGATAATTAAAGATTAAATTTTTATAATATTATATATGACCATTTCTTTATATGAACTCTATCTATTGCCCGCGGCTTCAGCCGGGGGATTAGTGAATAAAAACGAAAGATGGCTTTAGCCACATCTCTCCTCAAACTTAGGGTAGGGGCAATATCCCAGAACCATTTTCTACAACCGCATAGCGGTGAAATATTATTAAAAAAGAAAACCCAAGAAATCCAGGAACACCGTAGGTGTGAAATATTGTTAATTTTAATTTTATAAATTAATATATCCTCTTCTTTTTATAAATTTCCAATTGAAAACTCTTTTAATAATTTTACTGATGAAAATTCAATGAATTATCTCCTCAACCTCATGTTACTCATTCTTGCCTTCTTTCTATTCGGCGTTTCACATTCCTATCTAGCTTCCTTAAAAGTTAAAAACTATTTAAAGCTTAAATTCCCTAATATTCTCCCGTTTTATAGACTTATTTATAATTTGTTCTCTGTTTTAACACTTTATTTATTCTTTATCTATTTACCCCAGCCAGATATCACTATTTATGACTTAATAAAACCGTTTGATTTTATTATCTTAGGTCTTCAATTTTTATCTCTTATAGGTTTAATTTGGACTTTCCGGTATTTCAGCTTCTATGAATTCCTTGGAATTTCCCAGATTATCAGATGGTACAAAGGAAATTATAATTTTAATGATCTCGATGAAAAGATGACTTTAAAAATAGAGGGACCCTATAAATATATGAGGCATCCCGTATATTTTTTTTCAATTATGTTCGTAGTTTTTAGACCAATTATGGATCTAACTTATTTAACTTTGGTTGTTGGAATTATTATTTATTTTTATGTCGGCTCTTATTATGAAGAAAAAAAATTAGTTGAAATCTTCGGAGAAAAATATAAGTCTTATCAAAAAGCCGTACCTAGAATTTTTCCTTTGAAACCTTTTAACCCTTATAATGTTTAACGTTTTTAATTTTAACTAAAATATAAATATTTATGGAAAACACAATTAGATCTACTACTATCCTTGGATTAATTCATAAAGGAGAAGCAGCACTTGGAGGAGACGGACAGGTCTCTCTGGGTAATACTGTTATGAAACATAATGCAATGAAAATTAGGAAAATTGCTAATGGAAAAGTATTATGCGGTTTTGCCGGTGCATCTGCCGATGCTTTTACACTCATGGAAAGATTTGAAGATAAACTAGAGCAATATAGGGGAAATGTTCACCGTGCTGCCGTTGAATTAGCAAAGGATTGGAGAACCGATAAATTTCTAAGAAAGCTTGAAGCTATGCTCGCTGTTATTGCTGAAGATATTGCTTTGGTAATTTCCGGGAATGGTGATGTTATTGAACCTGATGAGAAAATTGTCGCAATTGGATCCGGAGGTATGTATGCTTTTGCCGCTGCTAAAATGTTAACAAAATATAGTAATTTATCCGCTAAGGAAATTGCTAAAGAAGCATTAAAAACTGCCTCTGAAATTTGTATTTATACAAATGATAAAATAAATGTTGAAGTAATCGAAAAATAAATGGAATTAAAATGAAAAAATTAAAAAGAGATGAATACACTCCTACTCAAATAGTCAGCTACCTTGATAAATATATTATTGGCCAAACTGAAGCAAAACGTGCTGTTGCTATTGCTTTAAGAAATAGATGGAGACGCCAGCAGATAACCGATGATCTAAAAGATGAAATATTGCCTAATAATATTATCTTGATTGGTCCTACAGGTGTTGGGAAAACTGAAATTTCAAGAAGGCTTGCTAAGCTTGCCGATGCTCCCTTTGTAAAAGTTGAAGCTTCAAAGTTTACTGAAGTAGGTTATGTCGGCAGAGATGTTGAATCTATGATCCGAGATCTTACCGATATTGGCGTTAATATGGTCAAATTGGAAAAAACTTTGGAAGTTAAATCAAAAGCCGAAGAAATTGCCGAAGAAAAAATTCTCGATATTCTAATTCCTCCTGTTAAAAAAGCTGCCGCTCATGCTGGCGAAAATTCTGAAGACGAAGTTAATAATGAAGCTCTGCAAAATCAAAAAACTAGGGAGTGGATGAAGCAAAAATTAAAAAATGGCGAAATGGATAAAAAAATGATCGAATTTGATACTGCTTCACAAAATGCTGTTGGTATGCAGGTTTTAGGGCCATTCGGTATGGATGATATGGGTATTAATATACAGGAGATAATGGGAAATCTAATGCCCAAAAAAAAGAAGAAAAGAAAAACATCTATTGCCGAAGCTAGAAATATTATTACTCAAGAAGAAGCTCAAAAGTTAATCGACATGGAAGCAGTTCAAAAAGAAGCTATTGAAAGGGTCGAAAATTCCGGCATAGCCTTTATCGATGAAATCGATAAAGTTGCCGGTGGAGGAAAATCGCAAGGGCCTGATGTCTCCCGCGAAGGTGTACAAAGGGATCTGCTTCCTATAGTAGAAGGTTCAAATGTTAATACTAAATATGGCGTCGTTAAAACAGACCACATTTTGTTTATTGCTTCCGGTGCTTTTCATGTCTCTAAACCAAGTGATTTAATTCCTGAGCTCCAGGGTCGTTTCCCAATCCGTGTCGAATTAAAAAGCTTAAGTGAAGATGACTTCGTAAAGATTCTTACTACACCTGAAAATGCATTATTAAAGCAATATAAAGCTCTCCTTGAAACTGAAGGAGTAAAGCTTGAATTCTCAAAAGATAGTATTAAAGAAATTGCTAAAATTGCTACCGAAGTTAATGAACAGGTTGAAAATATTGGAGCAAGAAGACTTCATACTATTTTAACTACATTATTAGATGAAATCCTTTTTGATGTCCCCGATAAGATGCCAACCGATGTTGTTAAGATTACTCCTGCAATAGTTAAGGAAAAACTTGACGAAATCGTAAAGAACCGGGACTTAAGCAAATTCATATTATAACAATGAATATTGAAAGATGACATCTTTAAAAAAAAGAATAACCTTCTTTTTTTATTATTAAAGATGTCATCTTTTAAAGATAACTTCCACTTATTTACCTGTCGCCCTATTTGTCTTTTGACCTCTGACTTTTAGCCTTTGACCTCTGATCTTACTTCTCTGGAATTATCTCAACTCTTCGGTTCATTGCTCTTCCTTCAGGTGTCTTATTTGTAGCAACTGGATTTGATTCACCCATTGGAACTATTTCAAGATTACTCATTTTTGCGCCCTGGCTTACCAGATAGTCTGCTACTGATTGAGCTCTTCTTCTGGAAAGTTCCATATTGTATGCATCTGATCCTACTGCATCTGTATAACCTTCTATTTTCCATTTCGTATCCGGATTACTCTTCATGGTCTCAGCTAACTTGTTCAATGTAGGATAAGCATTCGGCAGTAGCGTTGCTTTGTTGAATTCAAAGTTTGTATCTCCACTCAGAGTTACTTTTACCTTTACCGTGTCTTTTTTAACTGCACATCCTTTTTCATCAACTTGTTGACCCGCCGGTGTGTTAGGGCATTCATCTTTATAATCCGGAACTCCATCCTTATCAGAATCTTTTGGACATCCTGTCGCATCAACTGGTGCTCCTGCAGGAGTATCTGGACATTTATCCTGATCATCGTAAACACCGTCATTATCTGTATCAGGGCAGCCGCTTTCATTTACTTTCATTCCCGGAGGAGTATTAGGACATTTATCATATTTATCTGGTACTCCATCATTATCCGCATCTATTGCACATCCGTTTTCATCAACCTGAAGCCCCGCTTCTGTGTTCGGACATTTATCTTTATAATCTGGAACTCCATCATGATCCGAATCTATAGGACATCCGAATTCGTCAACTTTTACTCCAGGTGGCGTATTGGCACACTGATCTTTTGAATCCGGTACTCCGTCTCCATCCTCATCTGTCTCTGTAAAGAAAGAATATGAAAATCCTGCTAGCGCTTGAATCAATAAATCATTACTCCCTGCTGGAGGTAAACCATCCCAGCGATCATTAGGACTAAATTCTGCTCCGACATTAATATTAAAGCTAATTTCATCTGATAATAAAAATCTTAATCCAACTTCACCATGATAATTTACTTCTGTGATCTTAAATGATCTGCCCCCGTAAGGAAGGAAATTTCCATCCGCGTCTTTTGGATTGATCCAACCATAGGATCCTCCTGCAAATATGTATGGGAATACTGTCTGTTTAATTGAAAATGTATATGATACACCCCCTCCTATTCTTGTTATTGATGATCTGAATTCTGTTGGTGTTCTTTTATCATCTTTCCCTCCAACATAACCTGCACTGTAAAAACCTTTTATACTAAATATCCCGTTTGAAGTTGTGGGGAAGAAATATTCTAAAGCTCCTCTCCCTACAATTTGTGGTTTTGTTGTAGAATAATCCGTATAACCTAATGTCATCCCGGCTTCTGTTTCAATCATTAAGGTTCCCGAAAACGCATGATGCTTGGTGCGTGTAGGCATTTCCTGAGCATATGCTAAAGAAGCTGTAAAAATAATTATATAAAATAGTATTAGACTTTTTCTCATAGTAATATTCCTTTTATCGTTAAAACTTTTCCATAACTACTTATTATACCAAAAGATATAAGAATTAATACATTAAAGTTGTGTTTATAATAACAACCCTATATTGCCGTTGGATTTAGAGCCTGTCTGAATATTCTTATGAATTGCCACGAGCTTTAGCTCGTGGGTAAAATTGTAAGGAAAAAAGGGCTTTAGCCACATTTATTATGGCTAAAGCCGTGGTTTCTTATTATTTCCTATGTCTCCCCCGGCATAAATGTCAGGGCAATTCACTTTTCACACAGCCTCTTTTTAGGTCCGGTGATTAATAGTAATCCTATATCCACCCGCCTTTAGAGTCTAAATCATTAACCAATTTCTCTACAGAAGGTAAAATAGTTGTATATGAAGTATTAAGGTTGGAAACTTATATTCAATCTAACTTGACGTCTATTTTAATAATAAAATCTTTCTTACCAGATGTAAATTCCCTGCATTAAGTATAACGAAATAAACACCGCTGCTATATCCTTCTGCATTAAATCTAAACTTATATTCCCCTGGAGATAAATATCCATTATAAATTGTTTTATATTTCTTTTCCCAGTATATTAACAACTTTCAATTCGGTATTAAAACCCTCTGGAAGAAAGAATCTTATGTTAGTTGATGGATTAAATGGATTGGGATAATTCTGATACAAAACCGGAGAAGTTGGAAAAGAATTTTCTTTTTTAATGCTGGCTACGTCAAAACTTATATCAACATTATTAACCGCCGGATGCATTGAATCAATGGTTATTTCGTAACTGTATACACTATTATAACTAATTTTTTGTGCTATTAATCTGTATTTGCCATAAGGAAGATCATCTATAATATATTTCCCGTCATCATCCACAATTGTATGGTTAAAGATATTAGAATTATCGACTGATTGAGCTAATAGAATAATATCACTAAAATTATTTCCGGCTCCCTGATTAATTGCTACAGTTCCTGAAATAATTCCTCCCCCAACTGAAGAATCCCTTGGCATATAAATATTTAAATCGCAAACATCCCCCCCAATATATATCGAATCGGCTTTCTCCCAAAAAGGGGATGAAAAACTATTTGACTTATAATATGAGGGTACATAATAATCCGAAAAGGCCTGAATTATATAATATCCCGGTTCAGTAATATTATCAATTTGATATGTCCCGTCTGAATTTATTATTGCAGAATAGTTGTTTTGTGAGATTGAATTGGATTGCATACTGCGTATTTTACTGGGTGTATGACCGCCTCTTCTTACTACTATTATTCCTTTTTTCAAGCCTGATAAAGAAAGTGAGTCCATTATTTGCCCGCAGATGCTGTAGCCTGTTTTAGTAGTCTGGGCTAGATTTATATCGATATTTGCAGTATCATCCTTTGCAAGTTTAATTATTTTTGAATTATACGGACCATAAGTTTGGCCGTAATATGTAGTATAAAATGAATCTTTTTTCGCTGCTACCGTATAAAAACCTGTTGGGACAATAACAGAAAAATTCCCCGCAGAATTTGTTGTAATTGAACGCACTATTCTGCTTCCATTATGGAGTATGAATACTTCTGCACCATCTAATGACCTTGAATTACTTTTAATATTCCCCTTTATAGTTCCCCAGCCCCCTTTATCTTCAAAATAACCTATATCAATTTTAACATTAGTTATTGAGCTTGTTCCATTGGAATAAATGACCATATTATCTAAAGTATCTTTAGAAGGTACATAATAGTAACTCGTAAGGATGCAATCCATTTTAATTGTATCCCCTGAAGCTATATGAATAGGGAAGTTGGAAGCTTTATTAAATCTTAAAAAATAAAAATCATAATTTTTATAGTATATCGAATCAATGGAAAGTGTATCCGTTCCTTCATTTATTAAAAGTAAATTTTTAAGTCTGTCAAAATCACTTTTAAATTCGATTTTATCCGGTTCTATCTTTAATTTTGGTTGTGCAAAATTGAATATTGGAATAAATGCGATAATAAGTATAGAAAAGAATTTTCTACTCATGTTGTTAAAAATTTAAGGAATAAGTATTATAAATAGTAATAAAAAATCATTATTAGTGACATCCCAATTTTGAGTACGCAAAAATTAAATTACATCAATTTCTCACAACAAGAGTTAGAGGAATTATTTTCTTCTTCAAAAAGGGGAGATTCCGCTGCTTTTAGTGAATTATCAGGATACATCAGAAATATATGCTATTCTTATTTCCTTTCAAAACAAAGGCAGGGGAAAATAAGAAATATTGAAGATGTTGATGATTTGGCTAACAATGTTTATCTCTCTTTCGCTGAACAATATCAAAATATCGAAAATCTTGAATTCTGGCTCCGAAGAGTCTTATTCTTAAATTTTGTCAGCTGGTATAAAAAAAATAATTCAAGAAAAATGTTTGAACTTAATGAAGCTATTTATATTGAAAATAAGGATCTAAATCCAAATGATAAACTGGATGCCGATAAAGTTCTTGCTGTTTTGGACACTCTTAGTAATGACAAACAGAAAATTTTAAAAATGAGGTTTTGGGAAGGACTCAAGTTTGCTGAAATTGCCGAATCCATTGGGAAATCTGAAGATGCCGTAAAGAAAATGTTTTATAGAACTATTGAGGAATTAAAAAGCAAATTTTAACTGTCACTTTTATGCATACCCAATTTACTATTATGCATATAGTATTTTATTAAATTATTTTAGTTTTGAATAACCAGGGAATGGTTCTAATTTTATGAATTATAAGGAAAAAATAGCGGAATTGCTCTTAAAAGATAGTTTGACCGATGAGGAAAAATTATTACTTGAACAGTTATCTCAAGAAGATTTTGAATCCCGGAAACTGGTTGAAACTTATAAAAAATTAAATGAAGTTATAAATTCTTCTTCCCATCTCTCTTATGAAGAAATTAGTGATTATATATTATATAAGAATAATTTGAATCCCGAAGATAATACCATTATTAAATTCAGTTCCGGAATCGAAGATCATTTAAGAAACTGTCCCAAATGCAGTGATGAGTTTAAAATCCTCAATGAAGAATTTAATGAAATTGAGAATTTTGTTCATTCTGAATTGCCGAAACAAAAAGATACCGTTGTCGCATCGACACATCTTCCTGTTAAAAGACAAATTAGTATTTACCGTTATTCTATCTTATCTGTTTTGATTTTAGGAATATTATATGGTGTATTTTTTATTATTTCAAATGCTGTAAAACCTAAATATTTTGATGTTGCTTCAATAAAAAATAATACTGACTTCTATACAACCAGGGGTAGAGCTACTAATGATTTTCTAAAAAGTTTAAATGCTCTGGATGAGGGAAATATTCAAACAGCAATTGATTATCTTAAAATGGATATAAAAAATAACCCGGAAGACAAAACTATTTTCTACTCTTATTATATCCTTGGCCTTACTTATCTTGATAATGCAGAATATGATTTTGTTGGTCTGTTCCCTCATTATAATAATAATTATGCAGATCAAGCTGTTGTAAATCTCAAAGAAGCAATCCGGAAAAATAATTCCGGGAGCTTTAGGAATATTACTTTAGATGCTTATTTCTATTTGGCTAAAGCTCATATTATGAATAATGATATTCACGATGCTAAGGAAGAATTAAAGATTGTGATTAATGAAAAGGGTAGTAAAATGAATGAAGCTGAGAAAATTTTGAATGTATTGGAATAAACTTACCTTAAATTGGGCGGATTTTAATAAATGAGTTTCCCCAAATTTATAATATTAATAGCTATTATCTCCTTTACTATTATTGCACTTTCACAATCTCCTGAAAAAAAGTCCCCTTCACAAAAATTTAAATCTGATGCTAGTTTCAATATCGATTCTCTAAAATTTAAAACTAAATCTAATGGATGGGACAATAATTTATTAAACTATTATGGTCGTTGCTTAACTAATTCGCAAATTGATTTTACTCAAGAAATAAAAGACCTCAAATCTTATCCCTACTCATTTGAACGAACTTTTCTTCTTTCTCTGATATTTAAAAAACAGAAAAATTTTAGTGAAATGTATGATTCACTTTATTCCCAATTTAAGTTTTGTACTGAGCAGCGAAGCAAAGAAATTAATTACTTCCCTTTTTATGATGAACTTGTTTTTGCAGCATCCGCTTCAGGCCGCCTTACTATTTTGGAGAGTAAATTATCCTCTTTGAAGAAAAATTCTGTTTACCGGGATTATTGTATGGCATTGATCTATTATTCCACAGGGAAATATAAAAACTCGTTAGAATTAATAAAAGACCGGTATAATAAAGATTCTAGTAATTTTTATCTGGTTTACCAGCTTTCATATGTATATAGAAATTTGGGAGATTATAATAAAGCCTTATACATTCTTTCAAATTATAAAAAGAGTGTTCGGGATATTGATAATTGGGAAAAAGCTAAGATTTTATTGGCTGAAGGTTCCCTTTTTTTCTTATCGGAAAAAAACAAAGAAGCATTGGACTTGTATCAGATGGGATATAAACTGTCCCTGGAACTAAATGATCTGGAAGAAGAATCGAGAGCACTGGTTAATTTAGGAATAATTGCAGATGTATACGGGGAGATAGATAAATCAAGAAAAAACTTTTTTGATGCAATCAATATTGCAAAAAAAATAAATGATATTGACGCAGAAGCACTTGCATTTTCCGAACTCGGTGTTTCCTATTCCTATACAAATGAATTGATTAAAGCTAAACAGAATTATGAAAAAAGTTATAAACTTTATAATGAAGAAGGGAATCAGCTTCGGCTAGCACTCCTTTCTTATCATCTTGGAAAAATTTATACCCAGATGTTTGATTATGAATCAGGTCTAAAATATTATCGGATGGGTGTTGATTTTTCTAATGAAAATAAACGCGCTTTGATTTTTAATTTAATTGGTATGGCAGATATTTATTCAAACTTGTCTAATTATTCTAAAGCTTTACAACTTTATAGGGAAGCCCGGCAAGTATCCAAAGAAATAAAGGCAGTTTCTTTAGATGCTCAAATTAATTATGGTTTAGGTGCATTAAACTTTGGACTGAATAAATATCAAAATGCCTTGGATTATTTCAAGAAATCTTTCCGGCTTAATAATCAGAGCGATTCATATTTTTCTGCTCAGATTTTCAATCAAATGGCTGTCGTGTATACCGAAATGGATAGTCTCAAAGACGCAGCTGATTATTTCAAAGAAGCTATGAACTTATCTAAAAAAAATAATGATTCTTATTCCGAAATCTCTTCAGGTATCGACCTCGCTTCATTATATGTTAAAGAAAATGATTTAAAAAATGCTGAAAAGACCTTGGGAATAGCAAAAAAAGAACTTGTAAATAATGACTTTAATTATCTACTCGCCCGGTCATATCTTATCGAAGGGAAAATATTTAATGCCGGGAAATCATTCCACGATGCTCAAAATGCTTTTAATAAAGCCATAGAATTAGGTGTGAAGATAAACGAATTCGATACTCAAATAGAAGCTCATTATCTTCTTGCAAAGCTGTTTGAAGACAATAATTTAGATGAAGCCGCTGAATCTTATTATAAATCAGCCGTTCGCTTAATAGAAGATGTTTCACGCCCCTTATTTGAAAATGAACAGGTACAGATATCTTATTATTCAAGTAAAGATAAAATATATAATTCCTTTGCGGAATTCTACTTAAAGCAGAA
The DNA here is from genome assembly GCA_963848195.1 of uncultured Ignavibacteriales bacterium. GTDB lineage: Bacteria > Bacteroidota > Ignavibacteria > Ignavibacteriales > Ignavibacteriaceae > CAVQBP01. Next base: position 594,465 of record CAWKCY010000016.1, read on the forward strand.
TAAGAATGTTCAGGCATTTGAACTGATTGAAAGATCTCGTTCCAGAAATACTATGCATAATCTGAATAACTTAAAGCTCGAGAGTTTGGTAAAAAATGATTCGATATTAAATAAGATATATGATTATGAGTGGATTTTACATTCTAATATTTATGATGAGAAAGAAGTAAATAAAATAAAAATTCAATTCTCACAATTAAAAGATCAATTAGTTAAAAATAATCAGGCGTTAAAAAAATATTTGAATGATAAGCAAAATTTTTCTTTATCAGATATCCGGAATAATCTGACTCAGGACGAAAACTATCTGTCAATTTATACATCTCAAAATAACTCTTATTTGTTTCTGGTTAACAATAAAAAATTTTATTCCTTTAAAATTGATATAACCGAACAAGCTCTTCAAAAAATGGTAGGTGATATTTCTCCTTATTTTGTCCGTCGGAATCTGGATTCTTCAGCTAATTTTTATAATCAGGACCTGTTTGCATTTAATGCCAAAGCTGCTTATTCTCTCTTTGAGAAATTATTAAAACCTGCCTTTGATAAAATTTCTCCGGGAGAGAAAATAATCATTTCTGCTTCACCTGAACTTTTAACCTTGCCCTTTGAGTTTTTAATTTCAAATTATAATGATTCTGAAAGTGCTTATAATTATAGTAATAAAGATTTTCTTGTACTGAATTATAATATTTCATATACTCCGTCAGCAGTAATATTCATTCATCAGCGCCAAAACGTTTCCTCAAATAATGAGAAAGTTTTGCTTGTAGGTGATCCTTTAATTAATAATAAAATAAATGAGTATGCCGAAAGACGCGGACTTTTAGAAGAACAAGGTAGTCTGTCCAGGGAAATTCCTTTCCTTCCTCTCAAGTATTCCGGAGAAGAAGTCCGTGAAATAGGCGATATTGTCAATACGAATAAAATTCTTACTGAAAAAAATGCTACCGAAACCAATTTCAAAAACAATGCTGGGCTGAATGGAATTATTCATCTTTCAACTCATTCATTCCTCTTTAATAAACAGCCTGTTATTTTCTTTTCTAACTATTATGATCCTGATAATGATGGATTCCTGGAAGTTGGTGAAATTGTTCAGTTAAAACTTAAAAGCGATCTTGTTGTCTTAAGTTCATGTAATTCCGGACTCGGAGCTATAGATGAATCTGAAGGTATTCTTGGAATGACTAAAGCATTTTTTGAAGCCGGTGCAAAAAGTGTTGTGGTATCCCTATGGACAGTAAACGATAAATATACTGCTAAATTTATGGCTCTTTTTTATAAATATTTAAGTGAAGGTTTTGATAAATCTGAAGCCTTGAGAAAAGCTAAAATCGAATTCATTAAAAAATATTCACCTAATCCTTATTATTGGGCTGCTTTTATTTTATCAGGAAATGTCTCAAAACTGAATATTAAGTCTAACTTTAACCCTGTTCCATTAATTACATTATTCTTTTTAATAACCTTAATACCCGCTGTTATATTGTATATCAGAAAATATCGGAATGATAAAATTCCAGCCAAAAATATCTAAAAAATTTCATTCATCCATTCATTCATCCATTCAATCAATCGTTCATCCAATCAATCAATCATTCATCTATTCATCTCCTAGTAACCCCTAATAATCACCTTTGCTAAATCTGCTTTAATCATTACACTTACCAGCTCCTTAAATTTAGTCTTAGCCTCCCAGCCTAATTGCTCTCTCGCTTTAGATGGATTCCCGATTAATAATTCAACTTCAGTTGGACGGTAATAATTAGAGTCAATTGCAACTACTTCAGTTTTCTTACTTAATTTATTTGAAAAATTAACTTTTGATTGTATAGATGAAATTTCATTTCCGATAAGAGATTTTGCTTTGTCCCAGTTTATATTTTTTATAATACCTCTTTCATTCTCTTCTTTACCAATCCATTCCAGTTCAATTCCGATTTCATTAAAAGCAGTTTCTGTAAATTCTTTAACTGTGTGAGTCTCTCCGGTTGCTAAAACAAAATCTTCTGCATTTTTATACTGAAGGATTTGCCACATACCTTCACAGTACTCCGGAGCAAATCCCCAGTCTCTTCTTGCATTTAGATTACCCAATAATAAATTGCTTTGCAAACCTGTCGCTATTCTGCTTACCGCTCGGGTGATTTTTCTTGTTACAAATGTTTCACCACGTCTCGGAGACTCATGATTAAATAATATTCCATTACAGGAAAAAATATTATAAGCCTCTCTGTAATTCACAATTATCCAGTAACCATAAAGTTTTGCTACTCCATATGGAGAACGGGGATAAAATGGGGTCTTTTCTGTCTGTGGAACTTCCTGCACCTTACCATAAAGCTCACTTGTAGATGCCTGATAAAATTTTACTTTCTTTAAACCTACCTCCCTTATCGCATCGAGAAACCGCAGAGTTCCCAAACCATCGACCTGTGCGGTATAATCCGGTACTTCAAACGATACTTTCACATGACTTTGCGCTGCTAAATTATAAATTTCATCAGGCCCAATTTTTTCAAGTAACCTGTTTAGATTACTTGTATCTACAAGATCCCCGTAATGGAGAAACATTTTTTTATTCAGAATATCTTTATTGGTATATAGATGATCAATTCTCCCTGTATTAAACGAACTGCTTCTTCTAATTATACCATGAACTTCATATCCTTTTTCTAATAAGATTTCAGTTAAATAACTTCCGTCCTGTCCTGTGATACCTGTAATCAATGCTTTTTTCAATTTTACTCCCTGTCGTCTATAAAAATTATTTAAAAAAAATTATATTTGAAACATAACATCTCTCCTTCTCAACTTAGCTACCTGAACCCGATTCTAACGGGAAGTTAGAGGGGGTTCAGGGGTTGAGGTTCATTTTGCGTAACTTCACTATTCACTTTATTTCATCTCATCATATATTTTGCAGAAACCAATCATATGTTTTTTGAATTCCTTCTTTAAGAGGTGTTTTGTACCTCCATCCTAACTTATTAATCCTCGAAACATCCATTAATTTTCTCGGAGTACCGTCCGGTTTTGAAGAATCATATTCAATTTCTCCTGTAAATCCTTCTATAGAAGAAATTAAAGTTGCTAATTCTGAAATAGAAAGGTCCTCGCCAGTTCCTACATTTAATTGAGAAATACCATTATCATAGAGATCTTTTGCATTTATATTTTCCATCATGAATATTACCGCCTCTGCAAGATCATCGACATATAAAAACTCACGTTTAGGTTTTCCGCTTCCCCAAATTATTACCTTAGATTTCTCATACACTTTTGCTTCATGAAATTTTCTAATTAATGCCGGAAGAACATGGGAAGTTTCAAGGTTGAAATTATCATTTGTCCCGTATAAATTTGTCGGCATTGCAGAATAAAAATTACTTCCGTATTGTCTGTAAAAATTCTCGCATAATTTTATTCCCGCTATTTTCGCAATTGCATAAGGCTCATTAGTATACTCCAGGTAATCAGAGAGTAAGTATTCTTCCTTCAATGGCTGCAGGGCAAGTTTGGGATAAATACATGAACTTCCCAGAAATATAAGTTTTTTAATCCCATTTTGGTAAGAGGCATTAATTATGTTCGATTCTATCATAAGATTGTCATAAATGAATTCTGCCCGGAAGGTGTTATTTGCTAAAATTCCCCCCACCTTTGCTGCAGCAACAATTACAACATCCGGCTTTTCAACATTAAAAAAATCATCGGTTTCTTTTTGCCTGATCAAGTTCAACTCTGTTGAGGTTCTTAATAAAAGGTTATTATATCCTCTTTTCAAAAGCTCCCGCACTATTGCAGAACCTACCATTCCGTTATGTCCCGCAATGTATATCTTTTCCTCTTTCAAATTCATTCTTTCCCTTCCACAAACTCATTAATTTTATCTACTACAAATTCCATTTGTTCATTAGTTAATTCCGGATATATAGGAAGTGCTAAAGATGTATTTGCAATTGATTCCGATATAGGAAAATCTCCCTTTTTATATCCAAGCTCAGCGAAACACTCCTGTAAATGAAATGGAACCGGGTAATAAACTTCTGTCATGATTTCATTTTTTGAAAGAAAATTCCTTAACTCATTGCGGTATTGTGCCCTGATTATATATTGGTTATATATATGGTAATTCTTTAATGAATTAGACTTATAGACTGCCTTTGGGAGCAGAACTTTGTTTTTATTATTAAACTCTGTCTTGCCTGTATCTTCTGCTAATCGTTTCTTTATAAAAAGATTATTATAAGTTTCAGCATTTCTTCTTCTTTGTTCTGACCATGAATCAAGATGTGGTAATTTAACATTTAATACAGCTGCCTGAATAGCATCTATTCTGAAATTACCCCCTATTATTTTATGATAATATTTTGGCCTCGCACCGTGAACTCTCAATATGTGCAGTCTCTCTGCTAATTGTTCATCATTCGTTACAACTAATCCGGCGTCTCCAAATCCGCCTAAATTTTTGCTAGGGAAAAAGGAAAAACATCCTATGTCTCCAATCGTTCCAACCATTTTCCCGTCTTTATATTGAACCCCGATTGCCTGTGCTGCGTCCTCAATTATTGTGATCTTATCGTCTGCAATTTTTAATAATTCATCCATTTCTGCACTTTGCCCGAAAAGATGTACGGGTATAATTGCTCTTGTTTTAGCCGTAATTTTTTTCTTTACATCCTCAGTTTTTATATTAAATGTTACAGGGTCTATATCAGTTAAAACCGGAATAGCATTTAATCTTGAAACTACACCTGCAGTGGCAAAAAAAGAATAAGAGGGTACAATCACTTCATCTTCCGGCTCAAGATTTAGCGCCATCAAAGCGACTAGTAAAGCATCGGTTCCTGATGACACTCCGATTGCATATTTACATCCTAAATACTCACAGAGGTTCTTTTCTAACTTTTCCACCTCCGGTCCGAGTATAAAATATTGGGACTCGGCAACTTTCAATAATGCCTCATCGAGTTCTTTTTTTAACGAATTATATTGTGCTTTTAAATCTAAGAGTGGTACTTTCATTTGTATTTCCTTATTAATATTTAATAATCAAAAATCTCTTTCAATTTCATTAAATCTTTTTGCCTTCAAATCTTTTTCAGAAACTATAGGGCTTTCAGTTTGCCATAGTATGCTAATATCAGGATCATTATAAAGGATTGCCCGTTCATCTTCTTTATTATAATAATTGGTGCATTTATAATGAAAGATTGCTTCATTTGATAAAACTTCAAATCCATGCGCAAAACCGGGTGGAATCCATATCTGTGTGTGATTATCTTCTGATAAAGTTTCTGAAACATATTTCCCGAAAGTCGGGGAATTAAATCTAATATCTACAGCAACATCCAGAACTACTCCCGAAATTACCTGGCAAAGCTTACCCTGCGCAGATTTTCCAATCTGATAGTGAAGTCCTCTAATCGTTCCCTTTTTTGATTTTGAAATATTATCCTGCACAAAATTTAACTCTAATCCTTCATTGTATAAATTTATTTAAATTATATGATTCAAAAAAATAACCTCGGTCATCCTTAAATACATCAGGCTGTATAATTAAAACACCTTCTATATTAGTTTGTTCTATCTTCATTACTTAAAAACCGTCATTATCAATTAAAAATTTTTCTAAATAATTTCTATATAATGAATTAGGCATATTATGGATTGCATTTTCAAATTCTTTCCTGTTTATAAGATTCATTTTATATGCTATTTCTTCAATGCATGCGACTTTCAGTCCCTGCCGCTGCTCAATTATACCAAAGAAATTTGCTGCTTGAAGTAAAGCTTCCGGTGTTCCTGTATCAAGCCATGCAACTCCTCTGCCTATCTTTTCTACATTCAATTTCCCTTTCTTCATATATTCTCTGTTTACATCCGTAATTTCAAGCTCCCCCCGAGCAGAAGGTTTTAAATTCTTTGAAATTTCTATAACGTTGTTATCATAAATATATAGGCCTGGTACTGCATAATTAGATCTAGGTTTTTCCGGCTTTTCTTCAATCGAAATAGCTTTTCCTTCCTTATTAAATTCAATTATTCCATATCTTTGCGGATCGTTTACCTGGTAACCGAATATGGTTGCACCCTCATTATTTTTTATCCCGTTATAAAAAAAATCAAACTTGCCGTAAAAAATATTATCCCCTAATACTAAAGAAACACTCCCTCCATCTATAAATTTCTCCCCTATAATAAAGGCTTCTGCAATGCCGTTTGGTGAATCCTGAATTGCATATTCTATTTTCAATCCGAGCTGGGAACCGTCACTAAATAATTGTTTATAAAGAGGGATTGTTTCTTTATTTGAAATAATTAATACATCCCTTATCTTTCCCAGCATTAGAATAGATAAAGGAAAATAAATCAAAGGTTTGTCATAAATTAATGCTAATTGTTTACTGTAAACTTTGGTGATCGGGTAAAGTCTTGAGCCTGACCCCCCCGCAAGTATAATTCCTTTCATTCTTCCTCAATATTATTTCTTAAATGTATTTTAGAAACAGCTTATAAATATAAAAAGATTCAAATTATATATAAAATCAAACCTGTAAAAATTTAATACTTCCTGAACCCCTTCAGTTTACTATTCATCAAAGTGCCATATCCATCTCACATACGCTCCACATACGCTCCACATACGCTTCACATACGCTCTACTATCATTGTAACGCGAAACTCTGTTTCACAAAAATGCATCTTGCCTTCTCAGTAATAAGAAATGATAGACGCTAATTCATCAATCTTGTAATTTTGCAATTTGTAATCTTGTAATTTCCCAGCCCTCCCCTATTTAGGGTAGTAAAAAAATAAATATAGAACTGTTCAAATTAAAATACCTCTATTCATGTAGTAGATTGCTTTCACCAATAATCATAGATTTCTCTCCGGATAAAAGCATAAAATTATTTTTTCTTCTATTATATGATTAATAATGATTAATGTTGTTGTTGTTGAAGATAATGATACAATCCGTGAAGGATTAAAAATATTAATAAATGAAACAGAAGGTTTTTTTTGCGAGACTGTTTATCGAAATCATAAGATGCTGATTGAAAATATTAATAATGTTAAGTTTCATGTTTTGTTAATTGATATCGGTTTTGCCGGTTTCAATGGAATAGAAATAATTAAAAAAATTAAATCTGAATTACCTGAATTAACCATACTGCTTTTAACATTATATGAAGAAAATGATCTTATCTTTGATGCACTTTGCGCAGGTGCAAGCGGTTATCTTGTTAAAAGAACTCCTCCGGAAAAGTTTTTACTTGCAATTCAAGAAGCATACTATGGCGGCATACCTATGAATTCCGGGATCGCTCGAAAAGTAATTCAGTTTTTCCAGCAAAAAAAACAGATGGATATGAAGAATAATCAATCATTATTGACCGATTGTGAAAAGAATATTTTAAATAAATTGGTTGAAGGAAACAGTTTTAAAGCTATATCCGATTCACTCTATATGAGTATTGAAGATATGCGCTTTTCATTTAAAAATATTTATAAAAAATTGCATTTACAGTCCCAAATAAAATGATTTTTTGACACTAAAATAAAACACTCTATTTAGGTAGTATAAATGTGGCTTAGAATTATATAAATGTTAAAAAAACCTTCATTTAGGGAGTAGATTGAGCCAATCTAAATCGATAGGTTAAATAGTCGTAAAAATTTGTACTTGTTTTACATTGCTATTTATATAAAATTTCAGAAAAAAAAGGAAAATATTATTGAATATTTTTTTACTCTTCCTTGTAAATCAAATTTCTCTTGTTTGACTACTTGAATTTCACTTTATATGAAAACCAGTAATATAATAGTCTTTATTCTATTAGCAGCCTGTTTACAGTTATATTCTCAAACCGGTTATATTAAAACACTGGCTAATGTAGGGAATAAAAATATTTATCTTTCCGATTTCGAAAAAAGATATGAAAATTATTTATTCGCGACAAGTATTAAAGATAATATTGAAGTTCGGGAAGCTATCCTTAATAATATGATAAATGAAATTCTTCTGAAAGATTATGATAATAATAACTATATTTATAATAATCCCGAGTTTCAGAAGGAATTAAGCTGGACAAAAAATCAGGTTATTCTTGCATTTCTAAAAGATAGGGAGATATATGCCAAAATAACTGCCACCGAAGATGAAGCAAGAGTCGCTTTCCAAAGAATGAATAAAAAGATAGCAGCGAGACATTTATTCGCAGAGACAAAAGAAGAAGCGGATAATCTTTATGAGCTCTTGAAGATGGGAGTCGATTTTGATAGCCTGGCTGCAAAAGTATTTACTGATTCAACTTTAAAAGAAAAGCGGCGGCTTTTTAGGATACTTTACCTGGGGAGATATGGACCCTGCTTTTGAAGATGCTGCATTTTCAATGAAAATAGGTGAAATTTCAAAACCGGTTAAAACTGAATACGGTTATAGCATTATTAAAGTTGATGATATTATTGAAAACCCGGTTATCACTGAATATCAATTTCAGCAGAAGAAATTGCAGATAGAGAAAGCTATCAGGATAAATAAGATGAAACCTGCTGAGAAAAAATATATTTCGGACCTGGTGAATACAAAAAAGATAAAATTTAATGAAGATATGCTTCAGAATATTTTCAGCAATTATAAAGGATTGCAGAACAATAAAAACGAACAGGCTTCATTTTCTAATTCTATTGGTGCGCAGTATAAAGATATTGTCTATAAATATCATGCTATTAAAAGTAAATTAAACGATTTGCCTGGAGATTATAAACAGAGAATAAATTCTGTAAAAGATCTGAAATCAGTTATTGAAGGTTTTATTAAGCAGGATGAACTAATAAAAAGAGCGTATCAAAAAGGTTATGAAAAGAATGACGAGGTAATTGAAAAAACTAGGAAAATGGAAGGTAATCTTTTCTTCAAATTTAAGAAAGATGAAGTCTTCGATAAAGCTGTAGTTTCGGATAATGATGTATTGGATTTTTATCAAAAGAACATTTATATGTTTACAAAAGAACCGGAAATAAATGTTCGGGAAATTTTGGTAGAAAATAAATCCCTTGCCGATAGCCTCATCCGCTTGATAAAAAGCGGAGAAAGCTTTGATAAGCTTGCAAAGGATTTTTCAAAAAGGAAGTGGTCGGCTAAAAATGGTGGCGAAATGGGATATGCACCTCTTTCAAAGTTTGGTATGCTGAAAGACCGGTTTTTGAATGAACCTGTCGGCTCCTTGATTGGACCGGTGCAGGTAGAAAATTTTTATGGCATATTCAAAGTTATAGGTAAAATTAATGGACAGCCGATCGAATTCAGCCTTGTTAAAAGTAAAGCTGAAAAAATATTAAAAGAAAATAAAGGAAAAGAAATATTCCAGGCTTACATTGATAAGCTTAAAAACAAAGTTAAAGTTGAAATAAATAAAAATTTACTGTTAAACGCTGATGTTGCAGCGGCTCAATAAATATGAAAAAGTTTTATTATAGTTAATGGAGCTTTTATGAGAAAAATTTTACAATTAATACTCACTTTATTAATTGTTCCTTCAACCTTATTACTGGGAGGAACCACAGGCAAAATTACCGGGAAGGTAATTGATACAAAAACAAAAGAACCTCTTCCGTTCGTTAATATTGTTATTCTTAAAACGAACTACGGTGCAGCAACAGATGTTGATGGTAATTATGTAATCCTGAATATTCCACCCGGCAAGTACAGTATAAAGGCCCAAAGTGTTGGTTATCAGCCTGTAATTATGGAAGATATTTCGGTTTCTATTGATTTGACTTCAACTGTGGATTTCCAGTTGAATGAATCTGCAATTGAGCTTGAAGCAGTTGTAGTTGAAGGAAAGCAGGATGTGATTAAAAAAGATGTAACCTCCAGTCAATCACTAATTTCCTCTGATCAAATAGCTGCTTTACCAGTCTCGGAACTGAACGATGTCCTTCAGCTTCAGCCGGGTGTCACAAGGGATGCTGACGGTCAATTTCATATAAGAGGAGGAAGAACAAATGAAATTGCATACTGGGTAAACGGCGTTTCAATTACTGATGCTTATGACAATAGTAGGGGAATTCAAATTGATAACAATAGTGTACAGGAACTTCAGGTTATCAGCGGAACTTTCAATGCTGAATATGGAAATGCTATGTCGGGTATTGTTAACACTGTTACTAAAGAAGGGGGCAGAGATTATCATGGCAATATTATGCTTTATAGCGGTGATCATTTGAGTAACTTTACTGAATATTTCCCCCATATAAATAATTTTAATGCATTTTCCAATTATAATTTTCAAGGGAGCTTAAGCGGTCCGGTTCCTTTTACAGGGGATGAACTAACCTTTTTTGTAAATGGAAGATATTTTTATGATGATGGATATCTTTTTGGTGAAAGAAGATTTAATCCTAATGGTTCAACCAATAATGGTGATGTTGTCCCAATGAACTGGAGTAAGAATACTTATGGACAAGGTAACATTAGCTTTGCACCTTTTCAAAATTTGAAGTTAAATGTGGAAGGGTTGTATTCTAAAGAAGATTATAGAGATTATACTCACGAGTACCGGTGGAACCCCGATGGTGATGTGAATAAACATTCAAATAGCTATAACCTGACAACTACTATAAATCATATGCTTTCCTCTTCATCTTTTTATACCATAAAAGGTTCTTATTTTTTCAAAGATTTTAATGAATATCTATACAAGGATCCTTTTGATCCTCGCTATCTCTCACCGGATTCTTTAACTACAGGCTTTGTTGACTACTCCTTCAGAACTAAAGGTACTAACCTACACCGGTTTTTCAGAGAAACCAAAACTTTTTTTGGAAAAGTTGATTATACAAGTCAGATAGCTCAATCACATCTAGTAAAGTTTGGTGGAGAGTTTAAATCTCATAAATTGAAGTTCGATGACTTTAATCTTGAACCTTTAAGAATCAACAATATTACTGTTGTACCATTTCAACCCGCGATACCTGCAGAAAATCAGCCCAATCGTTATAAATATAATGCTGACCCGATTGAAGCCTCTGCATATGCACAAGATAAAATTGAGTTTGAAAGTGTAATAATTAATTTCGGTGTAAGACTCGATTATTTCGACGCAAACGGAAAAGTTCTGTATAATGGGGAATATAATGGGATGCAAATTAACTCATTTGTAGACCCAAATATCTATGCACCTATTCATTCTCCTTCCTATTTCGGCATAAATTTACCTAATGATAAATGGACTGATGAAGATTTAATAAAATATCATAGTTACTTGGAGCCATATTTTTATAGTGATTCTAAAACCAAAATAAAAATTAGCCCGAGATTCGGAATTGCTTACCCAATAAGCGCTACAGGCGTTGTCCATTTTTCTTACGGGCACTTTCTTCAGATCCCTCCTTTCCAGTATCTGTTTCAAAATGGACCTTATAAAGTTCCAAATTCCGGGATAGATAATAGTCATGCAGTTTTTGGTAATCCCAATCTTGAACCTCAGAAAACCGTAATGTATGAAATTGGGTTTAGGCAGGAATTCTTTGATGATTATTTAATTGATGCAACCGGTTTTTATAGAGATATTAGAGACTGGATTCAATCCGGTGCTCCTATGGCAACAACCAATGGCGTCCTTTATTCTACATTTATAAATAAAGACTATGCAAATGTTAAAGGTGTTACACTGAATATCTCTAAAAGGTTAAGCAACTATTTTGGGTTTGATGTTAATTATACTTATCAGGTTGCCGAAGGAAGTAATTCCAAACCCGAAGATGCCTTTAATGCGGCACAGGGGAATAATGAACCAAGTCTTTATTTAATTCCTATGGATTGGGATCAGAATCATTTACTGAATGCTTCTGTTTATACCTCGATTGATAACTGGGGTTTTAGTCTTTTGGCACGTTATGGAACCGGTTTGCCTTACACACCAACCACTACTATTTATACTCAAGAAAGATTAACCGGAGGCGGGCTTGTACAAAATAGCAGAAGAATCCCCAGTCAGTTTACTCTTGACTTAAAAATTGATAAATCTTTTAACATTAGTGGGTTAGATGTAAATGCTTTCTTAAGGGTATTTAATTTACTTGATAATAGAATCCCTGTAAGAGTATTTGGGGACACTGGAGAACCTGATTTTACTACCGAAACTCAAACTGTTGGAGAAAGTACAGATAGACCTAATACAGTTGAAGAATATGTGAAATACCCAGATCATTACGGTGAACCTAGAAATGTACAATTTGGATTTGAAATTTCATTTTAATGGGAAATGATTTCCGGAGGATTTTAATGTTCAAAAATATAAAAAATGCAGTTTTATCTTTCTTCATGTTATTCCTTCTAACTTCCTCTTTATATGCTCAATATATTCCGAGCGATGAAAGGGGAGATCCAAAGTATAGAAGAAATGCTCAGATGGAAGGAAACCAGATACGTACCACTGTCTTCAATTATGGTATGACCGGTAGAGAAAGCGGTGACTTTCCTATATCAGTGCAAACTCCGTATGAGTGGCCTAAGAATACAGGGCAAGTATATCTTGCTGTAGCAGGGATAATGGTTGGTGGAGAAGTTGTCGATGACCAGGGAAAGATTCAGCATATTATTTCCAGATGTCACTATCTGCAGTCGCCGGATGGTAGAAGTTGGAATTTTGAACCTGTGCCCGGATATTTTAATGAAAGGAATCCTGTAGGTTTTGCTACAAGCAATGATCCAAATACATGGCCTGACTCCTGGCCCGATAAAAAGAATGATGAAACCGATCCAGGATGGCCTGGTAAATGGAACGGTTATTTCGGTAAAGATGTTTTTAATGCCGATCAGGAAATGTATTTTCATGCTGTAGATAATAATTATGACAGGTATTCTTACTTCCCTGATACTACTGATTTAACAAGAAAAGGATTAGGACTTGTACTTGATGTAAGGGTAATGGCTTGGTCTCAAATACTTGTTCAGGATGCCCTTTATCTTTTATTTAAAGTTAAAAATGATGGTACTAAACCTTTAAAAAAGGTTGGCGTATCTATACTTTGGGCAGATTTTGTTGGAGGTGATAGCGGAGACTTGTCCGAGTTTGATCTTCAAAATGATATTGCCTGGTCAAGAGATGCAGATAATCGATCAGGAGATGCGGCATTCGGTTCTAGTCCTGTTGGTATAGTTGGAGGAGCTTTTCTGGAAACTCCGGGAAATGCTCTTGATAGAATTGATAACGATGGCGACAGCCCCGAGAAAGGTCCAAAAGTAACTGCGGAAATGCTGGTCGGCGAAGGTGATGATAATGTCCCAAGAGATGATGAACGAAGGACAGATGGTATCGATAATAATGGCAATGGTTTAATTGACGAAAATGCAACTCATATTGCATTTGGAGATCAAGAAGGTGTAACCTATGCAGATGGAATTGGACAATCAATAGACCCTGCCTGGATTGTTGAACATCCACGGTTTCATCGTGAAGAAAATAGTCCTCTGGTTACACAAGAAATGGTAGATGCTTCTGCAGCTGATAAATGGAAAAGATGGCCCGCCGACCCTGAAAATGATCCTGTTCAAAATGGGAAAGTACATTTAATAATGGTGGAAAATGATGACATTGGTTTACCATTTAAAGATAATATTGACAATGATGGGAATGGTGAAGAGGGGAGTCCTACTATTACACAAGCAATGATCGATATGGCTGCAAGTGATCCATATAAAAGATATAAAGTAAACGATAAAACTATTCTTTATAATGTAACTCAATCTACTTTAGGTATGAAATACGCAGATGGTATTGATAATGATAATAATGGTGCCGTTGATGAAAATATAGATGAAGGTATTGATGTTATGATTGATGAATCTCGGAATGACGGAATAGATAATGATGGGGACTGGAATCCACTAACTGATGATGTTGGTTTGGATGGGGTACCCGATACCGGCGATCCGGGTGAAGGGGATGGTAAGCCTACTTCCGGTGCAAGGTTCGGATTACCCGGGGAACCTAATATCGATGTAACAGACGTTTCCGAAACAGACCAAATTGGTATTACTGGATCATATTATGAAACATCGTCTCTTTGGATTGATGTTTATACTGATGAGAAAATTTGGACTCAATTTTTAGTGCCCGGCAACTTTTTTAATCCTGAGAATGCACAGGAAGGTGATTATAATTTGTTTGTATCTTCAGGATTATTTCCGCTTGCGCCAGGACAGTCGGAGCCAATTTCATTAGCTGTCATCTTCGCAAATGGACCTGCACAGGATGCTGATGGGAAAATTAGAAAAGATGCGGTCCTTAAGAAAAGAGATTATGCGCAGCAAACATATAATAATGATTACAGATTTGCCAATGCACCTTTTACTCCTAAATTAACAGTTGTTCCTGGAGATAACCGGGTTACATTATACTGGGATAATGAAGCGGAAAAATCGTTTGATGCATATATTTCAAATATCGGCGGCAATGGTAATGACTTCGAAGGCTATAGAATTTACAGATCTTCGGATCCGGCTTTCCTTGACTCAAAAGTAATTACAAATGCACAAGGCTCGCCCACTTTTTTACTCCCTGTTGCACAATATGATTTGGATGATGGAGTAAAAGGTTATGATTCGCTTGGATTTGAAGGAGTTCATTTTAATATGGGAGATGATTCAGGCCTTAAACATTCTTGGGTAGATACCGATGTTAAAAACGGTTTCACATATTACTATGCTATTACATCTTATGACGTCGGTTTACCATCAAAAGGAATAGGACCATCGGAATGTAACATAAATATTTCATTGAACCCCGATGGTAGTGTTAAAAGTATTGGGAAAAATGTTGTTAAAGTTACTCCTGAAGCGGCTCCCGGTGGATATATTGCACCTACTTTGGGAAACATAAAACTAGTACAGGGATATACTACAAGTAGAATTTCTTATGAAATTATTGATCCTAACGATATTAAAAACGGGCATGTTTATTTAATATCTTTTGAGGATACAACAAAAAAAGGTGCTGCCGATACTTTGACCACAAAGAATTTTACTCTTCGGGATTCAACTCAAAATGTTACTTTAATTGATAAAAGTTCAAAATGGGGCGAAAGTGTTGAAGAACCTGTTACTGATGGTTTTAGGATTTCTTTGGTAAACGAAAGTAAAGTTGAAGTGGATACAAGCAGCTCCGGCTGGAACAATTCTGATATAACACCTTTTATCTTAGAAAAATATACAGCCCCACGGGGTACTCAAGGTCAGCAGAAACCTAATGATTATAAAATAATTTTCGGGGATGCCGGGTTTGGAACATCTACCGAATTTGAGTACAATAGGGTTAATTATCCATCAATGCCGGTCAATTTTAAAGTCTTCAACGTCAGTGAGAATAAGTTTATTGATTTTGCTTTTCTTGAATTTGATCATGGTGGCCCTCAAGCAAATGGTTGGTTCTCATCTAACGGAGGTGCCTCGGCAGACCGTATTGTTTTTCTCGAAACAAAAGATAATGATCCCGCACTATTACCAACCTGGTGGTTTTATCTCAGGAAATTAGACGCAACCCATCCCGAGCTGGTGTTGCCTGCATCGGGTGATACAGCGACTTTAATTCTAAAAAAACCATTTCTTTCTTCCGATGTTTTTAGATTTGTTGCTAAAACTGGTTCTATAGATAATGAATTGGCAAAGATTGATCTCGCTAATATAAAAGTTGTTCCGAATCCTTACCTCGCAAATGCATTATGGGAATCTAAAAATCCTTATACAAGCGGGCGTGGTCCACGATCAATTCATTTTACCCATTTACCGAATCAATGTACTATTAGAATTTTTACTGTTAATGGCGAGCTTGTGAAAGAAATTAATCACGAAAGTATTTTGACTGATGGAGCTGCTGAATGGGATTTGTTAACAAAAGACAGACTCTCTGCTTCTTATGGTGTTTATATCTATCAAATTGATGCTCCGGGTATTGGTACCAAGGTAGGTAAATTTGCTATTATAAAATAAATTTGTCCCGCCCATATGGCTGGATCAGTTATTCGAGGAGTTTACAGAATGAAAAAATTTTTACTTCTTATATTTTTCTTATTTGTTATATTAAATGATATAGCATTAAGTCAGGTTACAAAAACCGGAACAACTGCTGCCAAATTTTTAAGCATAGGAATAGGCCCTAAAGCAAATGCAATGGGTGGTGCTTTTACTTCGGTTGCAAATGATGCTTCTTCCCTCTATTGGAATCCTGCCGGTGCTGCAAATCTAACTAAATACGAAGCAATGTTTAGCTATACAGGTCTTTATAAGGATCTAGGAATAAATTTAAATTATATAGCTTTAGTTGTTCCTGCCGGTGAAACAGGAACTTTTGGAGTAAGTGTAACTGCTCTTGATTATGGCGAGATGGATGTAACTACTGAATTGTATCCGGAAGGTACGGGGGAAAAATTTTCAGCAGCTAGTTATGCCTTCGGACTTTCTTATGCAAGAAATATTACTCAGAATTTTGCCGCCGGTATAACAGTAAAATATATTACTGAAGGTATATTTAATTCTTCAGCTAATGGAATTGCATTTGATGTTGGCACATTATTTAATACCCCCTTTTTGGGAATTAAATTCGCGACAATTATTACAAACTATGGCTCTAAAATGCAGATATCTGGTGAGGATCTTCTTATACGCTATGATGCCGATCCCAACAGGAAAGGTAATAATGAAACTGTGGATGCCTACTATAAAACAGATCGTTTTGAATTACCCTTGAGATTGCAGATAGGGATTTCAAGAGATTTTCAGTTCTTAAGGGATCAGAATCTTACTATTTCAGTTGATGCTATACACCCGAACGACAATTCCGAATATTTAAACTTTGGCGGAGAATTATCTTTTCTTAATAATTTAATTGCCGTACGCGGCGGTTATAAAGGATTATTCTTAAAAGATAATCAGGAAGGTTTGACTCTTGGAGCAGGATTGAATTATGCTTTAGGGGTTTTCGAAGTTGGATTTGATTACAGTTATCAGAACTATAAATACTTAAGCTATACTCATAGTTTCGGCGTGAACTTAAAGTTTTGATTTCTAATAGATGAATAAAGAGAAAGACTTAATTAACTTATTAACTAACAACAAAAAAAGGTAGATTATGAAAAAGGTATTTTTACTTTTCAGCTTCATTCTGCTGACAGGAACATTTCTGAGAGCCCAGACAGTAAATGTTACTTTCCAGGCAGATATGCGGGTTGAAATGGCTAAGGGAAATTTTAATCCCGGAACCGATACTGTTTTTGCCAGAGGTTCTTTCAATGATTGGGGAACAACCTTAATGACTGATGATAATGCAGATAGTGTCTATACCGCTATGGTCAGCGGAGTTGCTCAAAACACTACTATTGCATATAAATTTTATCATACAGGTAATAGTGGGACGTGGGAAGATGATCCTAATAAAGAGGTCAATGTGGGAACTTCTGATATCACTGCTGATGCAAGGTTCTTTAATGTGAATACTCCTTATTCTAAAATTCCGACTACAGTTACTTTTAATGTTGATATGCATGGCCCTGCAAATAGTACTTTTAATCCTGCGTCTAATAAGGTTTTTGTTGCCGGTAGTTTTACCAGATTGGCAAAATGGCGCTGTTGAGATGACAGACCCTGATGGCGATACTACTTATTCAGTTACCGTAAACACTATTAACTCAGGGCAAATATTGCAGTACAAATTTGTTTTCAGTGCAACTGACGCTCCTAGTGGTACATGGGAATCACCTACTGAAGGGAATGACATTTTTGGAAGTGATAATAATAGGATTTACGGAGTTGTTGATTCAGGTAATACTATAACAAGATTCTGGAATAATGCTGATCCAAATGTAACTACAGCTAATGGGAATATTTTCTTCGAAGTTGACATGAGTGTTGCAACAGAACTTGGTGTTTTTAATCCTGATGTCGATTCTGTCCAGATACGCGGAAGCTTTAATGGATGGAGCGATACTCAACCGGAAAAAGCTCTTATGAATCAAAATCCTGCAGATCCGAATGATTGGTTCTTGGATGTCCCTTTTACAAAAGAGATATTGAATGGTGAACAACATTATAAATATTTCATTAAAAACGGCTCAAGCAGCACTCCATATGCAAACACCGGGTGGGAAGTTTCAATAGCTCCGACTGACGCTGCAAACAGAGACCGTCCTATAATCTTTGAAGGAAATAATACCCAGGAAGCTCCGCTTGCCTATTTTGATGGTGTAAAACCTGATTGGGTGATTCCGGCTGGAACTACTGTTGAATGTAACTTTAGCGTTGATATGACTTATGCTACACTAGCCGACTCACAAGGTACTAATCCTGTTTTTCATCCGGAAACAGATACGGTTTTCTGGATTCCGCAGCATCCTTTCTATTATGCTGTTAATGGGATACCATGGGGACCTCCTGTAAGAGTACTTGAATTAACAGATCCTGACAAAGATATGATTTATACCGGAACACTAACAATTAATGGCCCTAACTTTAATGGATTTTTATATACATATGGTTATTCAAGTAGTGCTGGAATAATTTCAGAAGCAGGCTCACAATTGGAAATGAGGCTTAGATTTATTGATGAAACAGGGCCACGTGTATTCGTCAGTCCCTATGATATGCCTCAGGATATTTGGAGTAATTCTGCCAAACCGGAAGAATTAGGCCCTAAAGGTCTTGTAGCTGTTCGTGAAATCCCTGGTAAATTGAATACTTATAAACTGGAACAAAACTATCCTAATCCTTTTAATCCTACTACAAATATCAATTTCTCGATTCAAAAAGCAGGCTTAGTAACCTTGAAGGTTTATAATATTCTTGGTCAGGAAGTTTCGACTCTTATTAATAATGAAATGAATGCCGGTACATATAATTTCAACTTCAATGCTTCTAATTTAAGCAGCGGAGTATATTTCTATACTATTAATACTGGTAATTACGTCGCTACTAAGAAGATGATTCTGATGAAGTAGTTTCTCTCAATTAGTCAGCCGGTTTAATGCCGGCTGACTAATAATTAAAATACGCAAATATTGTCATTCTGAACGGAACGAAGTGGAGTGAAGAATCTCAAAGTTTTAATTTTATCCAAATTTTATTATAATTCTTTCATCCCTTTCATAAAAATTTTCATTTTGCATAACCTCGTTAAATCAGAAATCAATGAATTTACCCATTCAACCTTCTAGAAACCATTTCCTCAATTATGCCAGCTTCCATTTTATTTTAATTAAAGAAAATTGTAAATCATGAAATTTCTAAAGTTTATTTTTTTAAGTTTTTTATTCTTAATTGTAGGACAAGTATTTTTATCCGCACAAGATCACCACGAATGGACATATAATCTCTCTATATATGAAGTGAATGTACGCCAGTATACTCATTCTGGGACTTTTGCAGAATTTGAAACTCATCTTAATCGCTTGAAAGATCTTGGAGCCGGTATTCTTTGGTTTATGCCTATTCATCCGATTGGTGTCAAAAACCGGATTGGAAGCTTGGGCAGTTATTATTCCGTAAAAGATTATTATGGTGTTAATCCTGAATTTGGTAATCTGAAAGATTTTAAAGCACTTGTCGATTCAATACACACGAAAGGGATGTTTGTATTGATGGATTGGGTTGCGAATCATACATCATGGGATAATTCTTTAACAATAACACACCCCGAATGGTATGTTAAAGATGGAAATGGAAATTTTACTCCTCCACCTGGTACTGATTGGACTGATGTAATTCAATTAGACTATAGCAAGCAGGGTTTAAGAGATTATATGATTAATGCAATGAAATTCTGGATTGATTCTGTTAACATTGATGGCTTCCGCTGCGATGCCGCAAGTTTTGTCCCTATTGATTTCTGGTCGGCTGCTATAACTGAATTGAAAAAAGATAAACCAGGAATTTTTATGCTGGCAGAAGATGATGCAGGTAAGTATTATCCTGCCGGTTTCGATATGACTTATGCATGGGCTTTCCATGGCTTTGGGAAAGGAATGTTAAATAATATTGCTGCTGGAACATACAATGCCAATGTATTAAATACATATACAACGCAGGAAAATATCAATTATCCGGCTCCGGATTATAGAATGTACTTTACCTCAAACCATGATGAAAATTCATGGTATGGAACTGTTTTTGAACAGTTTGGCAATGCAGCCGAAGAGTTTTCTGCCCTTACATTAACCTACAGAAGTATGCCACTTATTTATAGTGGACAGGAAGCTGGACTGAATTATAGGCTCCAATTTTTTGATAAGGATGAAATAAAATGGCAGCCTCACCCTTTTACAGAAATGTATAAAACACTATTGCATTTGAAAAGGGAGAATAAGGCACTTTGGAATGGAAGCGACGGAGGTCAATTACAGCGAGTAACATCATCAAATAATCCTGCAATTTTTGCTTTCGTAAGAGAAAAAGAAAATTACAGAGTATTTGAAATTTTTAATCTTACTAATGAGCAGCAAACAGTTACTCTGAATGGAACACGATATGTCGGGAATTATATAAATGTCTTTACGGGTGATTCTGTATTGTTTAATGAGAATGCAGTGATAACACTCCCTGCCTGGGAATATAATGTGTATGAAATAGGCACAAGCGTAACAGGAGTTGAAAATCACAAAGCCTCTAATAAGGGATTTAATCTGTCTCAAAATTATCCCAATCCTTTTAATCCTACTACAAATATCCGGTTTACTATTCCTGAGCAGGGACTTGTTACATTAAAGGTTTATAATTTGCTGGGGAAGGAAGTGACCACTCTTCTTCATGAACAAAAGAATGCTGGCTCATATAATGTTGATTTTAATGCAGACAATTTAAGCAGCGGTGTTTATTTCTATACTATCAAAGCAGGTAATTTTGTTCAAACTAAGAAAATGCTCCTCTTGAAATAAAATTTCAAATTTATCTTAGTTATTTACTGAAGTTATGCAAATATTGTCATTCTGAACGAAACGAAGTGGAGTGAAGAATCTCATACCTTAAATTTTGAACAATTTTATACTTTTTATTTATCTTTATTTTAAAATATATAGAACTTGCGTAACTTCATTTAGTTATTATCATTAAGCTGGTTTGAAATATTAGTATTATGCTTTTCATTACTCAACTCTAAAAATTCCTACGAAATAGCGTAGGTTTTCTCCTATTTTTTTAATTCTAAGCTCTCTTTTTCCTATTAGCCTATATTTATCCCTCCTCATCCAAAAAACCCCTCTTAGAATCGATTCTCTTATTTTATCAATATAACTCGTGCTGCTTTTCCTCTATTTGTATTTATTTTTTTTGCTGACCGTTAATAACAGTCAGTAACTGCTGCTTCAAATTATTTGCCTGAGGATATTTTGGGTCGATACCTAAACATTGATTTATTGCATTTAGAGCACTCTGGTAATTTTTCTTCTGTGAATATGCACCGGCAAGGTTATAAAGAACCTGTGTATCATTCGGGTCCAGTTCATGACTTTTATTTAAATAGATAATAGCATCATCATACTTCTTATTAAATAAAGAGACTGTTCCAATCCACTTTGCAGAAAATCCGCTTGGTTCCATTTTGTACCTGGCAAGCAGGTATTTAAGTGCGGCTTTATAATCTTTTCTGTTAAGCAACACAAGGGCAGTTTGATCATAATATTCAACTACTATTGGATATTGATAAATTAAAATATCCATATGACTGAGATATCCATTTACATCATTCCTTCTCAAATAGGCTGCAGCTGCATTAATATGTGCATCTGACCATGATATTTTGTCTTCCATACATTTTAATGCAATAGAATCAATGAAATTTTCTGGTTTAAATAAATCTTTTTTAGATAAATTCTTTCCCCTCTCAATAAAAGGCCAATCATTTTTTAATAATCTTATTTTGTTGTTGCCAATTATAGAATCAAGTTGGGTAAATTCAAAGTTAGCTTGTGTAAGACTATCCTGCATTTCAAAAGGAATTTTTGGCTTTTCATCTTTAGGAAGATTACCTGTTTTTTCCATAGCTTCATAATATGCTTTACCTATTAACTCATAACCTTTTATATTAGGATGAAGATGATCCACAATTAAATTATTACCTGCTATTCCCTCCGGACTTTCATCATCAAATAAAGAATCTACCGGGACAAGTCCTGTATGAAATTCCTTGCTCAATTTATTTATAATGGCATTCATCTTTTCCGGTGCTCTGAAGCGTAAAGCATCCAGATCTTTTGCCAGCTTAAAAAGAGAATCAGCTTCATGAATATTACTATTTTTTAATTCATTCTGAGCTTGTAAAAATACCTGGTTTGCTGTTTTATAGTTCGGTGTACTTACGGAAATAAATGGTTTTTGATCTTTCAGATTGCTCACTAAACGACCTAATATTACAGGTACCCCTCTATCTTTGCATAAAGTTAAAATATCCTGGAGATTCCCTTCAAATTGCTCAAGACCCGCATTAAATTTATCTGAGTTTAAAGGTATATATTGATCCTTAGCCATCCGTGACATTAAAGTTCCGGAAAGATCTTCTTTATTTTTAGATGCAAAAAGAGATAAAAACCAGTTGAGTGAATTACGAACTAGTTGGGTTACTTTATATTTATCTAGGTGAAGCATCAAATTGACAAAACTCCTGGATGTACCCAATGATTCCATTGAACCGACTCCTAAAGCACCATAATACTCATTATGTCCTGCATAAATTAAAACCAAATCAGGTTTTTGCTCAAGTACACCTGGCAGAAGATCCAATAAGGTGTAAGTATTCACTGCTGTCATACTTATATTAACCACCTCTATGGTGGTGTTAGGATAGGTCAATTCAAGCCTTCGTCTTATATATCGCGAAAAAGATCCCATCGGCATATATGGATAGCCTGCTGCACTGCTTCCTCCTAATACAAAAACTCTAAAAGAATTTTCCTTCTTTTGCTGATCAAAAGTATCCTCTATGGTTGTTGGAATATTCTTTACAGTACTAAAATATCTTTTGGCGATTTCAGGATTTATTAGATATTTCCCCCTCCCCGCATCTACCCACTGAGCCATATCATATCCGTAATTAAAAACCCGGAGTCCAATTTCAAGCAATACAAAAAAGAGAATAGGAATCAAAACCAGAACGGCAAAAAACCATTTAGGTGCCGGCTTTTTTTCTGATGCCTTAATAATATTTTTTACTTGGGATCTGGGAAGGTTATATTTTTTAGAAATTTCATTAATTGATAATTGATCTTTATCAGCCAGAATCTGTTTCTTTTTATCCTTTGTTATCCTCAATAGAACCTCGATGTAATAAACAAAAATAGGGAAATTTTCCTTTTAAAAAAGCAGAAATAATAAGGTTTGCAGACAGAAATATTGCTCTTTTTTTCATTCTATTATTTAGATTATTCTTTTTATATTTCATCCTAAATTTCATTGTTTTAGTATATTATCCTATGAAGAAATTATTACTCTTTTCTCTTTTTCTACTTGTCTCTCTAAATATATTATATCCTCAAAGTATCCGGATTAACAAGATTGAACCCCCGAATTGGTGGACCGGAATGAAATGGAATAAACTTCAATTAATGGTTTATGGGGAAAATTTAAGAAATGTCAGTGTTCATTTTCTAAACAATCAAATCAAAGTTGTCAAAGTATATAACATTGAAAATCCTTATTATGCTTTTATCGATATCAATATTCCTAATTCATTGAGTCCTGGTATTTATAAATTAATATTTGAAAAAGAGGGAAACAAAGTACAATTCAATTATCCAATTTACAAAAGAGATAAAAGCATTAATATACATCAAGGATTTACAAGTGAAGATGTAATTTATTTAATAACCCCTGACCGTTTCGAAAATGGCGATACGTCAAATGACAGATCGAAAGAAGTAATTGATGATTTCAGGCCTTATGATAAGTATGGAAGACATGGCGGGGATATCCAGGGTATAATTAACGAATTAGATTATTTAAATGATTTAGGTGTAACCTCAATCTGGATAAATCCTTTAGTTGAAAACAATACAAGGATGAGCTATCATGGTTATGCCTCAACAGATTTTTATAAAATTGATCCGCGCTTCGGTACAAATGAGCTTTATAAAAAATTAGTTGAAAAAGCTCATAAAAAGAATCTTAAAATTATTCTAGATCATGTCAATAATCATTTTAGTATTAATCATCTATGGATTAAGAACCTGCCCGTAAAGGATTGGATTAATGGCAGTGTTGAAAATCATATTTATACACCCCATTATAAAATTTCTTTGGCTGATATTTATTCTGATTCCATAACTATATCAAATACGATAAATGGATGGTTTACTGGCAGTATGCCGGATTTTAATCAGAAAAACCTTTTTGTAAAAACCTATTTAATACAGAATACCATCTGGTGGATTGAATATTCAGGACTGGATGGCATTAGGGAAGATACTTATCCCTATTCTGATCAAAAATACCTGGCTGAATGGGCTCAAGATATTTTACATGAATATCCCAATTTTAATATTGTTGGCGAAGTCTGGATCTATAATCCTATATTTCTTTCTTATTTTCAAAGTAAAAGTCCTTTAAGGAAAAATATTGATACAGCTCTTCCCTCTGTAACTGATTTTGCAATGTACAATATTTATCATGATTATTTAACTGGCAAATCGTCTCTTTATAATATTTATGAAGGTCTCTGCTGTGATGTTGTTTATAATAGTCCTCAAAACTTAGTTACATTTCTTGATAATCATGATCTTAAAAGAGCAATCTATTATTCAAATGGAGATATAGAAAAATTTAAAATTGCTCTCGTGCTTCTTTTAACAACAAGAGGTATTCCTCAAATTTATTACGGTTCAGAAATTGGATTACCGGGTGGTGATGAAGATGGAACGATTAGACAAAATTTCCCTGGTGGTTTTCCTGGTGATAATAAAAATGCATTTACTGATACAGGAAGAACCATAGAACAAAATGAACTTTATAATTATACAAAATTGCTTCTTCATTTAAGAAAAAAATATAAATCTCTGAATTCTGGAAACCTTACCCAATTTCCGCCTAAAGATAATTTATATATTTATTTTAAGAATAATAAGACCGAAAAGATTATGGTTATTGTAAATGGAAATGATGTCGATAAAGATGTAGATTTAAATTTAATAAATCAGCACTTTAATAATATAAAAACACTTAAAAATTTAATTACTGGCGACGAATTAAAATATACTAAAGAACTAAAATTAAATGCTGAAAAAATGACCGGTTCTCTTTATCTTCTTACTGAATAAAAATTAATTTAATATGTATATTTTAGGTATATCTGCCTTTTACCATGATAGTGCTGCATGTCTGGTAAAAGATGGAGAAATAATCTCAGCTGCACAGGAGGAGAGATTTACCAGGAAAAAACACGATTATAATTTCCCTATAAATGCAGTAAATTTTTGCCTCAGCTATAGCAAAATCTCAGTAAATGAACTGGATTTAGTTGCTTTTTATGATAAGCCTTTCCTCAAATTTGAAAGACTATTGGAAAGTTATTTAAATTATGCTCCTAAAGGGATAAAATCTTTCATCAAAGCAATGCCTTTATGGATTAAAGAGAAACTCTGGATGAAAGAATTAATTAAAAAAGAATTAAACTATGAGGGTAAAACAATATTTCCGGAACATCATGAATCCCATGCTGCTTCTGCATTTTTTCCTTCCCCCTTTAATGAAGCCGCAATTTTAACTATGGATGGGGTAGGGGAATGGACTACAACAAGTTTTGGCGTTGGTAAGGATAACAAAATTGAACTCATTGCCGATATTAAATTTCCTCACTCTCTCGGGCTTTTATATTCTGCCTTTACATATTATACCGGATTCAAAGTTAATTCAGGTGAATATAAAGTAATGGGTCTCGCACCATATGGTGAGCCAAAATTTAAGGAACTTATTCTTAAGGAATTGATTGATGTTAAAGATGACGGCTCTTTCAGAATGAATATGGATTATTTTAATTATCCTGTCGGATTAACTATGACAAATGAAAAGTTTCATGATCTTTTTGAAGGACCGCCAAGAAAACCTGAAACAAAGCTTACCCAAAAAGAAATGGATATTGCAAGATCTATTCAGGATGTAACTGAGGAGATTGTTATGAAAATGGGTAAGCACGTTTATAAAGTAACTGGGTTAAAAAATTTATCTCTTGCAGGAGGTGTCGCATTAAATTGTGTTGCAAACGGGAAATTACTTAGAGAAGGACCTTTTGAAAATATCTGGATTCAGCCTGCCTCAGGTGATGCTGGCGGAGCTTTGGGTTCGGCTTTAGTTGGTTGGTATAACTATTTTGAAAAACCACGAAATGTCGATTCGCTAAATGATTCTCAAAAAGGTTCATATTTAGGCCCGGAATATTCTAATACTGAAATCCTTGAATTCTTAAATCAAAAAGAGATTAATTTTAAAAAATTAGACGATGAAGAAATCCCTATAGTTGTTTCTAATCTGATAGCTCAGGAAAAGGTGATAGGCTGGTTTCAGGGACGAATGGAATTCGGACCCCGGGCTCTTGGTTCAAGATCTATAATAGGAGATGCTCGCTCGCCTAAAATGCAGGTACAAATGAATCTAAAAATTAAATTCAGAGAAGGCTTTAGACCTTTTGCCCCTTCTGTTCTCGCTGAGAAAGTTAGTGAATATTTTGATATTAATTCTTCAAGTCCTTATATGCTTTTAGTTGCAGATATAAAAAAAGAACGGCAAAAAATTATGAATGAAAATGAAAAAAAATTATTTGGAATAAATAAACTTAATATTTTGCGCTCTGATATTCCTGCCGTAACACATGTCGATTATTCTGCTAGAATACAGACTGTTCATAAAGATACAAATAAGCTCTACTATGAACTAATTAAGAAATTTGATGAGGATTATAATTGTGCAGTTATAATAAATACTTCTTTTAACGTCAGGGGTGAACCTATTGTATGTACCCCTGAAGATGCATATAAATGCTTTATGCGTACAAATATTGATTATTTAATTCTAGGAAATTATCTCCTGGATAAAATTGAACAAAGAAAATTTGAAGAAGATAAAGATTGGAAAAAAGAATTTGCACTGGATTAAAAGTTAATATGTTGTTAGAAGAAATAAAAAATATTAAAGAAACAAAAAAAGACCTTCGGAAATTTGGGCTTACGGTAGGAATTGCTTTACTTATTATCTCAGGAATTTTGCTCTGGTCTGCAAAGGATAGCTTTATTTATTTCGGTTCGGCAGGTATTACATTACTTTTGGTAGGATTAATTCTTCCGCAAGTTTTAAAGCCCCTAAATAAAGCATGGATGACATTAGCTCTTTTAATGGGCTGGGTGATGACAAGAGTAATTTTGACTATTTTGTTTTATATTGTAGTAACACCAACAGCTTTTTTTGCTAAAGTATTTAAAAAGAAATTTCTTGAATTAAAAATTGATAGATCTGGAAATTCTTATTGGGAGTTGAGAGGTAAAAAACCTGTTACTCCTAAGGATTATGAAAAACAGTTCTAGCTTTTAGGATTAAAAAATGAGTAAATTATCAATATTATCAGAATTATGGCAATTTCTTAAGGAAAGAAAAAAATGGTGGCTGTTGCCGATTCTTGTCTTTCTTCTCCTCTTAGGAGGATTAATTATTTTAACTCAAGGCTCAGCTTTAGCACCCTTTATTTATTCAATATTTTAACCGTAGAACAGACATTCCTGTCTGTTCTACTAAAGTTATTCAGCTTAAAGCTTTAATTTTATTTCAATATAACTATTCCATACGGTTTCAGGTCGATTTTGTACTTCTTATCCTTTCCTTCAATTATTTTTTTATCTATTAAATTTGTTAGCATTGTATCATGAAATTGAAATTTATCTAAATCTAAATTGATACTTTCATTTCTATTTTTATTGTTAATCAGTACAATAATAGTTTTGGAGTCGAATGATCTTGAATAACCGATGATATTTTTGTCATTCTCAATTAAAAAGAAATCAATATCACCAACAGATAGAGGTTTATTTTCATCTCTTATCATAATTAATCTTTTATACCAATCGAATAGCTTTTGATCAAATTTTACAGAATCAATATGACGCGGACGGCCTAAAGGATCTGTAACTTCAGCATCATATTCTAAATCTTTCCATACCATTGGCTTCCGGCAATCGGGATCATCTCCGCCCCACATCCCTGCCTCATCACCATAGTAAATCATTGGAGCTCCCGGCATTGTCATCTGTATTCCCGCAATTAAATATTGCTTCAGCATTTCGATACTATCCGGTTTTCTAATAATATAATCTTTATTCTGGGATGGGCTTGCATCGTGGTCATACCATCTATCAGGATTTATAATTTGAGATTCAATTCTATCGACATCGTGGCTGTCCATTAAGTTCATCAATGCATATAAATTACCTGAAGGATACTCATCCCTTAAAATATTTATACTATCTGTAAATGCTTGAGAAGTTATTTGGTCTTTTTCGTCTATTACGAATTTCTTTACAGCTAGCGCAAATCTGTAATTCATTACACCATCAAAGGAGTCTCCATGAAGCCATGGAGATGCATTAAACATTTTATTTGCCTGCCAGTCTTCCCACCAGATTTCACCCGTTATATATGCCTCAGGATTTATTTCCTTTACCCAATTTCTGAAAATCTCCCAGAATTTAATACTCACTTTTTCTGCAACATCTAGTCTCCAGCCATCAATACCATCCGATGGATTACCATCTTTGTTCGGATCCATCCATCTATTTACTATTGCATGAATATGATCCGCAAATCCTTGGACTAAACCGGTTTCTGGAACTTTTCTTATTTCAGGCAAGTCCTTAACTCCATTCCACCCTTCATATTCAAATTCGTTTTCAGGCGTAGAAGGATCGTCCAATTTTTTGATTTTAAACCAGTCTTTATAAAGAGATTTCTGTTGATTTTTTACTACATCCTGAAAAGCCCAGAATGAAGTTCCTACATGGTTAAAAACACCGTCAATAATTATTTTTATTCCCATTTTGTGGGCTTTATTTATTAAGCTTAAAAAAAGACTATCTGCAGAAGTCCATTTCCAGGTATCCGGATCACCGGGGTTTTCTTTTCCCCAAATTTCTTCGTCTCCTTTAGGATCAGGACCAAAATTATTATCAATATGATGATACATCTTTGTATCATATTTATGAAGGGACGGGGATTCAAAAACCGGATTTAAATAAATTGCGCTTATCCCGAGATCTTTTAAGTAATTTAAATGATCTATTACTCCTTTAATATCCCCGCCATATCGTCTTACTCCTGCATTCCAGTAAAAATTATGCCCATCCTCTGCTTCCCACGGCTGCAGTTTGTACCAATCCGATGTCCAGGGAGAAATTTGCCACCCTTCTGGAGTTTGATAAGGCCACGCACCCTCCATATCATGCGCAGTTGGATCATTCTTTCTATCCCCATTTGCAAATCGTTCTGGAAATATCTGATACCAGATAGCGTGCTTTGACCACTCTGGAACTTTTGAAGAGACTTGTGCTTCAATGCTTCTAGGTAAAGAGACAATCCCCAAAATTATAACAGAAATTAGAAGTATATCTTTTTTCATAAACATATATTTTTATTTTTGAATATTAAAAAGCCTGTATTCAATTCCCTTTAGAGAAATATCTAATTTATTATCGGTTAATCTAATTTTCTCTCCGGTTATAAGATCAGTTAAATAGTTTGACTCATAGATCTCCGGTAATTCAAGGTTAACATTCTGAGTATGAGGGCTTTTGTTTAAAACTACAAATACTCTTTCATTCATATCCGATCTTAAATAAGCAAATATATTTGTGTCGGCTTTTAAGGAATAGTAATCCCCATACCGTAAAGCAGAATGATCATCTCTTATACGAATTAATTTTCTTACCTCGGTTAAATTTTCTCTTTCCTTTTTATCTAATTGCTCGCCAAATCTCATCATTCTTCTATTATCCGGGTCTGCCGCACCTGTCATTCCAACTTCATCTCCATAATAAATCGTAGGAACTCCTGGAATAGAAAGCAAATATGCCAGATATAAGCGTTCTTTTCTAAAACTGCTTTCATGATCAACTTTCGGTGGATTGTTCCATCCAATTTCTATTGTATTTCCGTCATTTATTGCAAGGTCACTATCGGCATAAGCCATAAACCTATCTTTATCCTGGCTGTCCATAATATTTCCCATCAAATTATCTTCACCGAAGATAATTAACCCTTTTTTTATCTCTTTATCTAATTGAGCAAAAGAAGCGCTTTGTTTTAAGAAGGTGGAAATGGCAACATCATATAAATTAAAATTAAATTGAGCAGGAAGTTGACCGTTATTTACATAGGATTTAACAAGTTCATAACTTCCAAATGTTTCTCCCATCTGAAATACCTCTTTATGCTGGGGAATTTCAACTTCTTTTTTTAACTTTTGATTAAGTTTTCTCCAAAAATTATTAGGAATATGTTTTACTGCATCCTGTCTGAAGCCATCCGCATCTACCTTCTCCAGCCACCATATAGCATCACTTGTCACAGCTTCTATTGCAGCTCCTGAATGAATAAAATCAAAAGATGGCATAAAAGGTTCAAACCACGTAGTCAATCTGTGTTCATCCCACAACCTTATATTTAATTTTCCATCCGGCAATTTGAGATTACCAAACCAGTCCCTGTGTTCTTTAAAATATGGATGTTCTTGATGAACATGATGGGCAACTATATCCAAAAGAACCTTAATATTGTGTTCATGTGCCGTATGTACCAGTTCTTGTAATTTCTTCATGTTTCCAAATTCTTCTTCAACTGAACGGGGTTCAATCGGCCAGTATCCATGATATCCCGAAAACCACCGATAAGGTTTGGGAAACTCTCGAAATGCATGATTAGTATTTGCGTATAGGGGTGAAAGCCAGAGAGTTGTGATTCCAAGTGAATCAAAATAACCTTCTTCTAATTTATTAATTATACCCTGGAAATCTCCCCCCATATAGTTGGCTTTTTTGAAGAGGGAATCATGAATTATCGGCTTATCTAATAATGAATCGCCGTTTGCAAATCGATCAATAATTGCAGAATAGATTATTGCATCATGCCATGTAAAATTCTTTTTATCTCCTGCAGGCTCACCGTAGAATAAGATTATATTTTGAATATTCGTTGCCTGCCCATTTTCGTTGATTGCAATTCTTAATCTTTTTTCTCCCTTTAAATCGCCTTTATTTAATGTAACAGTTATTTTTTTTCCGGAAACTTTTATTGAACTCCATGGAAGTTTTTTATTATTTAGTAATGCTATTACATTCCTTTCTGAGATTGCATTCTTTGATTCATCATTTTGATATATAAAAGAGAATTTTGCAGTGTCTGCTGAATCATTCGAGAAACTATTTATATGTAAAAAAGAGCTTGTTTTATGTTGAGATTCCACTGTAATGACCGAATTATATCCTCCCATCCCGTTTGGGATTTGATCTGGATTTTCCGGATCAACCAATTCAGAATCATCTGCAAAAAATTTATATTGATATCTCCCTGGCTCGAGCACTATTCCTGCTTGGTAATTTTTATCGATATTCTCCATCGGAAGATTACTTCTATTCCAATTGTTAAAACTGCCGAAAAGGAATACCTTTTTGTATTTTTTATCCGGTTTGAATTTGAAAATAATTCGCTGAAGCTTATCCACTCTTACTGGTATTTCATAATCACTATTATCAAAAACAAAGTCAATTAATGAAATACCTGTAAAGCTCTCTGAAGGTGTAAATATAAGCTTAGTGTTATTATGATTAAAATGTACATCAATATTTGGGTTTTTATGGAGTTTAAATCCTTTATAATTCTCAGCATAAAATAAATCAGAAATAAGTACCGAATCTGATTCTCCAGCTGAAAGATTAAGAGGTTGGATTAAATCTGGTATATCTCCTAATGAGAAAGCATTTATTGTGAGACAAAGAAACAATATAAATGTTTTGTAATAATATCCCAAAAGCATATTTTGACCCTGAATTTATCGTTATTTAAGGTAACCTTGATAAGATAAATAAATATTATGACTAAGAATATTCCCCGAATGGAGTGTTTTTCCCCACTCTATTTAGGTAGGTTAAAAAGGGAGTAAAAGCAATAAAAATAAATTTTATTTAGTAAAAGTCTTATCCAATTAAAATTCAAAAGCTCGTTGTGCGGTTATAAATTTTGTTACAAATTCATTCGCAGGTTTTTTTATTAAATCTTTAAGTCCTCCAATTTGTATGATTTTTCCATCTAACATTAACACTATCTTATCTCCGAAAAATCCAGCTTCACTTAAATCATGTGTCACTAATACAACTGTTTTTTTTAATTCTTGAAAAATCCTTTTTAGGTCCTCTTGAAGTTCATACCTTATCAATGGATCTAATGCTCCAAGTGGTTCATCTAATAATAATATTTGAGGATCAAGCATCAATGCACGCATTAAGCTGACCCTCTGCTTTTGCCCGCCTGAAAGCTCTGCAGGAAATCTATTTAAACCATCTACTGGAAATTTTGTTAATTTCGATAATTCTTCGATTCTATTTCCAATTTTTTCTTTAGACCATCTAATGTACTCTGCTAAAAGTGAAACATTTTTTTTTGCCGTTAAATGTGGGAAAAGTCCCCCGTCCTGTATTACATAGCCGATTTTCCTTCTTATTTCAAATATATTTACTAGAGTTATCTCCTGGTTATCAATGATTACTTCTCCGGAACTCTTTTCAATTAATCCTATTATAATTCTAATTAAAGTTGATTTTCCGCACCCGCTTGGACCAATTAAAACAGTGGTTTTCCCTTTTTCAATATTTAAATTAATATCAGATAGAGCCTTAAAATCCTTGTAACTTTTATATATGTGAAATAGTTGAATGGACATAAAATTGAAAAGAAAATATTTCTTGTATCAAAACATTTAAAACTTTGTAACCTAAACTATAAATTGCCTTCTCTGAATTTTTTCCGATAATGAATTTTTTGTAGCTCTCTCTCAATGACAAGTTCAGTTAATGAATTTGGAATATTATCTTTCTTCTCCTTTGAAAAAACTTCTTCAAGTTTCTTATCATCAATATCAATACGGTAGAGTAAATTTACTAATAAATCGAATTTTTCCTCAAGTAGAAATTTTATTCTTGATGATAAATATCTCTTCAATTCTTCAATGTTTTTTATATCATTATTACTTATAAGGTTTGTAGAAGATAATGATAAAAAGTTATTTGAGATTAAGTTTGATAGTTCTTCAATTTCAGATTTTTTTTCTTCCATTATTTTCTAAATTGTTATGATTAAATAATGTATCATAAAATAATTTCTTTCTATATATTAGTTGCCTTTATAAAACTGATATTTTTTTTAGATAGTATCACAATTCTATAAGCTGTGTATGTAAAAAAAGGTGCTGAAACCACATCTATACTATAGTGTACATGTTGTATTAGAAGAGAAATAGCAATAATTATGAAGCAGACTAAAAAAGAGACTTTTAATTTTTTATTCCTGGCAGATAAAAATAAAAGAAACATAGTTGCAGTATGCCCCGAAAAGAATAGATCTTTGGTTAATAATTGCCCGGCACCAATATTCTGAACAATTGGATCAATGAGGGGTATCATATCTGATGGAGGATTTAACGGTACAAGATATAAAGTTAATATTCTTATCATTATTAATAATGTGTATACTTGTAATACAAAGATCAATCTTGGAAAATCATAAAGTAAATTAAATAAACCAATAACTATTGATAGATAAATTATAAAAAAAATAAAAACCGATAAATTTCTCGGTTTAAATAAACTTAATATAGGATCAAAAAGTTGTACTCCTTTTCGAGCCTCTATTATTTTTATAAAATGGGTAAATAGAACAAGGACAGTTACAAGCAGAATTATTGTAATAACAAATTCTATTATAAAATGTTTTTCAAAGAAAAGGTTTTTCAGCCCTTTATCATTTCGGAGTAGATAAGAACCATCTCTATGAAATTTATTCATTTCTAGTTTCATATAACCTATTCCCCAAATAGGTACTCTGGAAAATATTAATTAGGAATAAGGATAGGAATTAAGCGTTTAATTCTTCCAGGGATTTTAATAATTCGTTTTTTGAAAATGGCTTAACAAGAAATTTGTCTGCTCCAGCTTCATAAAATTCTCTGATTCTATCCCCTGCAAATTCACTGGAAATGATGATTAAAGGTCTATTATAGTTGTCATTATTTTTAATCTCTTTACAGATATTTATGCTGTCATTCCATCTATTCTGGTTTACATCAAACAAAATAACTCTATAATCTTTTCTGTTTATTAATTCAATGTCGAAATCTCTAAAATTATAAGCTTCTATTTCAAAATTTTTTTTGAGAAACGCATTAATTAATCCAAAGGAATCACTTGAATCATCTAACATTAATATTTTTTTTATATGCTCTTTCCCGATGTGCTCTCTCTCTCTCTTATTTTTGCTATGTTCAGGTGAAAGAGGGAGAGTAAATGTTATAGTTGAACCAACTCCTTTAATACTGTCAACAAGTAAAGAACCTCCCATTTTTTCAACATATCTTTTGGATAAAGCTAATCCTAATCCGTTTCCTTCATAATTCCTTCCGATATTTAGATCTTCCTGACTGAAAGGCTGAAATAAATGATCCATATATTCTGCTGAAATTCCGACTCCTGAATCTTTTATACGGATTATAGCTAATTCTCTTTCTAAAAGAGTGTTTGTTTCAATCTCAACAAATCCTTGCTTTGTAAATTTTATTGCATTATTTAGTAAATTATTAACAATATTTTCAACACACTGTATATCGACATTTACATAAATTTCTTGAGCATTAAAATTTGAATTGAGCTCGACTTTCTTGTTTTTTATGGTTTCTTTCATAGAAGCTATACAGCTTTGTAGTATAGTTATCAAATTTATCGTCTCAAAATTGAGCTTATAGTTTTCTGCTTCAATTTGGGCAAATTCCAGCATTTGAGTTATACTTTTAAAAGTCTTTCGCTACCGCTATATAAATTATCAAGGTAAACACGATCTTCAGGACTTATTTTATCCTTCATACTCTCTTTAATAATCGATGAATATCCTAAAATAATATTTAAGGGTGTTCTCAATTCATGAGAAAGAACATTTAAAAAATTATTTTTTAATCTATCTGCTTCTTTTTGTGCATCTCTTGCCTTGTTAAATTCTTCATTCATTAACACTACTTCACTCTGATCCTCATGCATTAAAACTACAAAATCTTTAGAGTTAATTGTTAAATAAAAAATCTTTGTCCTGAAAATTGGTTTAGTGATCTGCTTACTTCGTAATAATGTATCACTATAGTTATCAATTGAAATGTTAGTTTTGTCCTTAAAAACATACTTTATGTTCTCAAGGACTTTGCTGTTTTTAATTTCAGGATCATTAAAAACAGAATATTCTTTTAATTCTGCAAAATTATAATCCCATTGGTATATAAAAGCCGGATTAACATAAACAATCTTACCTTCTTCATTAATAATTTCAATTGGAATGTGAATTGGATCGTAAAGCAGCTTAAGATATTTTAAGGAGTTTTTTGGCATAATAATTAAATTGGTAATGATATTTGAACAGCAGCACCGTTTTCTTTATCAAGAATTTTTATTTGACCGTTATGACGATCAATTATACTTTTACATAAAAATAATCCGTAGCCGCTTCTATTTGAAGAAGGTAATTCCAAAAAGGAATTTTTATTGCCTGCGGGAAATCCAGGTCCGTCATCTTCTACAGTAATCTGAGCCTTATTATTTTCAAAAAATGATTTAATCAGAATTGTCGCATTCTGCTTTGCCTCTGCCGAATTTGTAAATAACTGAACAAATAAATGTTGTATTTGTTCGGAGTCATAGTTGCATGGAGGTAAAGTATTAAATTCTGTCTTAAAAATAATTTTATTGAACTTTTTCATTGGGGCAAGATATTTAATTACCGATTGGATCGTACGGTTAAGATCCCCGCTGTCTTTATTCAAATTCATTATTGAAGTTTCCAGAAGAACCTGTGCGTATTTTTGTATGTTTCTTATGCTATCACTGGCTACCTTAGATTTTAATTTCAACCTGTCAAACAATACAAGATCAACTGAGTCTTTATCTTTTTCAAAATCTTTATTAGCTTTTTCAATTGTTCGCATCATGCTCTCTGTTTCTAATAATGCAAGGTGAACTAAGCCCTGTAATGATTGTCCTATTTCAGAATCTATACTTGATTTTAATGCTTTTCTTTCAGCCTGGATTAAATGAGTATTAGCTTCCTGTAATGCATTATATGCATTTATTTGACCATTGTATAATTGAGCGTTTCTTATAGCTGTCGCTGCCTGCCCTGCAAGTATTTCAAATGTGTCTGTTATTTCCCTTATTTTTATTTTGTGAAGCTGCTTACTGTCAACATAGATTACGCCGATTTTTTTATTATCTGTTATTAATGGAGAACATAAAATCGTTTGCAATTCTAGCCTTAATATGCTTTTACTGGAATCATAATTGGTATCGCTTTGGGCAGATTCTATAAACTTTGACTGCCCTGTATCAAATACATCTTTTACAACTGTTGTACTTACGTTGAATAATATCTCGGAAAGAGAGTTACCATAAGAATCTAACCCTATCTTATATTCAAGTTTGCCGTTCTGGTTGCTCAATACAATGAATCCTCTTTCGGAATCGGTTAGTTTAATAGCGCTTTTTAACACTAATTCCAGCACATCTTCAATAATAAGAGTTCTGTTTATACTTTTAACAATGTCAAGTATAACCTCTAGATTTTTGACTTTAACAGCTTCATCAGATTTACCGATCCCTTTTTGAGCTTCGTCTATTTTATTCTTTAACTCTGAAAATTTCATTATTTGTATTCATTTTTGATATGTAATATAACCTTTTATAAATAAATGCGAAAATATGATTTGTTAAAATTATTAGGTCTAAATATTTCTCCTATTTCCCTGTAATATTTTTAATTCTCTAATTATCAATATCCAAATTGGCTAAATATAAAGGATTTTGTCCTGCTTTAGAGATTTTTTAGAAGTTTAAATGACATAAACCATTCAGATGAATGTCCTGAACCATACCATGCCTTCGCAATTCCTGCCGAAAAGGTCGATTCAAGATTGAACCAGTGTTCAAATACAAAGTTGACTTGCGCTCCAAGGTCTGTAAAGCCTGTTCCCATAGGTGATTCTACTAACAAATTTTGTGAATAAATGGATAAATCTATATAATATAAGTAATGACTCGCAATACTTACATCATTAAATCTAAATGGGGGAAGATTTGATTCAAACATTAATTTTATAAATCTTTCAGCCGGTATACTGTATATTGGTATACCGGGAAAACGAAAAACATCTCTAAATTGATCTACTTTCGTATCTTCAACTCTTCTATTACCGAAACCGCCAAAGAAAAATTGTGCCTGTTGAAGATTTTCATTTTGAAAATTGTATCCTGTGGCTAATTTGAAATGAAAAACATTATGTGGAATTAACCAGGTAGAATAATTATCCCATTCACCGTAAAGTTGAGATGAAGTTTGAATATTATTTCCTTTTGCACCAAATGCCATGAATGATGCTCCAAATTCATTCCCTTCCTCATTCCCTGAGCTTCCAATACTTCTTCTTACATTAGATGCATTAAAATCTGATTGAAGTACTAGAAAATCAGGTTGGGAAACGTCTACTAAATTATCATTAATTGATTTCACATCTTTATATAATGAAATACTTGAAACTTGTTTTATTTTTAAAGGATTGTCATATACCCAGTAATGAGTATTTTCAAAACTTATTTTAGTTCCAATCATTCCTCGTTTTCTTTCATTAAAAAGATCATAAAAATCAGGGGCATTATAATCAAAATTAAATTGGAACTTACTTCTGAAATTATATTTTGCTTTTAGGTGATATCTTGGAATATTTGGATTTTTATTAAAAGGGGAGATTCCGAATTCAATTGAAATATCATCTATCCTCAAGGGATCTGTAATATGTGTATAAAATCCTAAAACTTTTTCATTTTGAAACCCGCTAATAATTGGAATGAATGTATCAATATGTAAATTATTTAAACTATTATATGTCTTTTGTTCACTAATTGTTCCCGCGTACTTTTTTAAAGGATCAATAGCAAAACTTTTAAGAGATGGATTTTTATCAACAACCTTCTGACCTAAATATTCAATTGCTGGTAATTTTGAGGCAGGTTTATTTGGTATCAACACCGGGACAAAACCATCGGCAGTAAATTCAAAAGCAAAAAGAGAATCTTGGCTTATATACATTGGTCTAAATAATCCTTCAACTACATTACTAATTGCTTCTATCTTTTTACTTTCTACATCAATTCTGATATATATTAGAAACTCCA
Source organism: uncultured Ignavibacteriales bacterium (assembly GCA_963848195.1). GTDB lineage: Bacteria > Bacteroidota > Ignavibacteria > Ignavibacteriales > Ignavibacteriaceae > CAVQBP01. The sequence goes on from CAWKCY010000016.1 coordinate 632,955, forward strand.
TTGGTGAAAGCATTCCAAAAAATATACTTTTCATCCGGGCTCCAGGAAGGATTTTCTGGCGAACCTATTGAACTAATCGTTTCGTATTTTAGTCGTCCTTTCCTTTCTTAATTCATATCACAATTAGCAACTATAACTGATTGCTCTCCATTGTTTTTATGTAGAACAGCAGCTAGGTATTTTCCTGAAGAACTAACCGAGAATTCATTAATTTCAATTCCTTCATTAAATGTTGCAACTGAATACATCTCTTTATACGGGTATGGGGAAAATGTTATTGATTACTCTTCCATAAGAGTGCATCGTTCCCCATAAATCATGGCTAGTTGGAGATACACTTAAATCTCCTATTCTATAATTATTAAAAAGTAATTTCGTTTCTTTTGTTGATGTATCTAAGCACCAGATATCACGGTATAATTCATTGTTATTGGTTGTAAAAAAAAACAATTTTAAATTTTTATCATAAGCTGTGGATGCTACTTGAAGAATACTTGGGGTCGGCAATGTGCCTATTATTTCTGAGCTGTTACTGTGTAAACTTAATCGTTCAATACTTGCCAGATGATCAGGATGGTGAAAACCAAATATAACCGTTGAATCATTCTTGTCTAGATACGGTTCAGTTGTCCATCCTACCGGTGATGCTGTAAGTTTTTTAATTGGGGTTAATCCAACGGATTCTAATTTTTTGATATTTTGTTGTTGAAATTCTTTTTCGTTTACTAAAAAATTTTCCCAGGCGTCATCCAAATCTATCCCAAAAACCTCTCGAAACCTTTTTTCATTTCCTTCATAAAAACTATTCGGAGATGTTGACAATATACCACTTAATTAGCTTTCCAGCTCCGTATTCGATTGCCAGGTATGAAGTAAATCGGGTCCCATATAAATAGAAAATAATATTCAATAGAAATGATTTATTCGGTAGCGTTGTTTCTAGTGTTAAATGATATGGAAAATCTTTATTTTCCTCAACCATACATCTAAAATACATTTCATCAAAACTCCCAAATGTTCTGCCGAATCCCCCTGTTAACCAAGTTTCCATAAAAACTGCTATTCCTTCTTGGTACCAGCGCTGTGTATAACGATATAATTTGTTAAAAGACTAAATGGAATTGTAATCGGTTCTTCCTGCTCAGGTGATACTTTACCAAATAATGTTCTCATAATAGATTCAAATTTATTTGCCTGATCATTAACTACAATATGTGTCAGTTCATGATCAATCATCCATTGAAATCTATCACTAAGAGGGACTGTTTCGTAACCTTGTTCTAATGGTTCAATGTCAAATCTGATATAATTCGATGGTACTGTAGTACTTATTCCGGAACCATAGTCGTAAATATCATATGTGCTTAGTAATATTTTGTTATGAGGTTTGTAATTAAAGATATACATTAGAGTGTCTAATGCATTTTCCGCGATTGGCTAATATATGTGAAACTAATAGGAGATATCATTTCTCTAAATATACATTAAAATGCTCACTTTCTCTTTCTCTCCAATCGAATTGAGCATTTCATATAATACAATCTGGAAACTATAAGCAGGCTAAAAAAAAATAGTAATAATTAAAATAGATTTAATAGAATATCTTAATTTTAAAATATCGTAATGCAAATTCAGTACTTCAAATATAGAAAAGCCTTTAATTATAAAAATTAAAGGCTATATAGAATTATGTTCAGATAATTATTTGATAATAACTATCTAAACCAACCAACAGATTACTATTCTAAGAAGAATTATCTGAGCCAGCCATAATTGGAGCCTAATCCATCTAGCTGAGAATTAGATCTTAACCAGCCGTAATTAGAACCAAATTCTTCTAACTGAGAATTAGATCTTCACCAGCCGTACTTAGAACCTAATCCTTCTAGCTGAGAATTAGATCTTGACCAGCCGTAACTTAGAACCTAATCCTCAAACTGAGAATTAGATCTTGCCCAGCCGTACTCAGAACCAAGTCCTTCAAGCTGAGAATTAGATCTTACCCAGCCGTAATTAGAACCAAATCCATCAAGCTGAGAATTAGATCTTGACCAGCCGTAACTTAGAACCAAATTCTTCAAGCTGAGAATTAGATCTTGCCCAGCCGTACTTAGAACCTAATTCTCAAGCTGAGAATTAGATCTTGCCCAGCCATAACTTCGAACCTAATCCTCAAGCTGAGAATTAGATCTTGACCAGCCGTACTTCGAACCTAATTCTTCAAGCTGAGAATTAGATCTTGCCCAGCCGTAATCGGAACCTAATTCTTCAAGCTGAGAATTAGATCTTACCCAGCCGTAATCCGAACCTAATCCTCTAAGCTGAGAATTAGATCTTACCCAGCCGTAACCCGAACCTAGTCCTTCTAGCTGAGAATTAGATCTTGCCCAGCCGTACTCGAACCTAATCCTTCTAACTGAGAATTAGATCTTGACCAGCCATAATTAGAACCAAGTTCTTCTAGCTGAGAATTAAATCTTAACCAGCCGTATCTGGATCCAAATTCTTCTAATTGGGAATTAGATCTATTATCCATAACTGTAATATTTTCATTAACAGCTAAGGAATTTGATTGGTTAAACTCAGCAGAAATGTTATTATCTGAATGATATCTAACAGCCTGCTCCACATTATTCAGGCTCTGCGCATAGCCTGCAACACACAATACCCCTGATAGAATCAGAGATAGGATCAATTTACGCATAGTCCTCCCTCTCCCACATGTTTTCTGGGAAAATGACACTTGAAATAGAAAATCCGTCATTTTATAGAAAATGACACTTTTTAAGCACTTAGCAAATCTTTATTAAGGTATCAGCCACTGCAGCATATTCAATAGCAGTAGATGAAATTGATTGGTTTAATGCAGTAACAATTATGTTAGTATGATATCTAACAGCTTGTTCTACATTATTTAGGCTCTGCGCAAAGCCTGCAACACACAATACCCCTGATAGAATCAGAGATAGGATCAATTTACGCATAGTCCTCCCTCTCCCGCAATATTTGGGGAAAATGACACTTGAAATAGAAAATCGTCATTTTAAAGAAAATGACACTGTTTAAGCACTTAGCTGTTTTTTATACTCAGAAATTATGCCATAATTTTAAAAAATTTAAAACTTAGAAAATTAAAAAATCAATATGTTGTGTTTGGCAGCACATAATTTTTGATATATTTTTAAATTTGAAAGATCAGAATGAGACATGTTATTTATGGATTAAAAATTTTATAATTTTAATTTAATTCTGAATTAATCTTTAAATTATAAATAAAAGTAATTAACTTAATACATTATAATTTTTATATTAGAAGTTTTGATTCCTATTTTAATATTTATTACTAGTATAATATAATTATTGGAAGTAAAATTTACTTAATAAGTATTGTAAAAATTTACTAATTGTAAAAATTTTTTACACTTTATTTTAGAAGAGAGTTTAATTTAGGTCTTGAAATATCTAATATTTTTGAAGTTTTGGATTTATTTCCCCCCATTTTTAAAAGAACCTCTTTAGCATAAATTTTGATTAATTTATTTATATTATTTTTCTTGTAATCTACATCAATCCTTATTAAGTGTGGAAACAATTGAGAATTTTCTTGTAAAAGAGATAAATTGCTTGTTACATTATTAAATTCGAGAAAATCTCTTAATTTTAATTTCGAATCTTCACACAATAGAATAGATCTTTCAATTGTATTTTTTAGTTCTCTTATATTACCAGGCCATGAATAATTTTAAGCGAATTCTCGAAAATCATTATCAAGATCTTTTACTTGTTTACCAAATATGCGGTTAAATTTATCAATGAAATGATACACAAGTGGTAAAATATCTTCAGTTCTATATCGTAAAGGAGGTAGTTCGATAGATATTACATTTAATCGATGATATAAATCGCGCCTAAACAGCTTCACTTCAATCAATAATTCAAGATTTCTGTTTGTTGCCGATATAATCCTTGAATTAACAGGTAGATCGTTTAATCCTCCTAATCTTCTAATTAATCTTCTATCAATTACCCTTAATAGTTTGGTTTGAATATTTAAACTAAGATCACCAATTTCATCTAAAAACAATGTGCCGTTATTTGCTGCTTCAAAAAGCCCAATCTTTTGATTAATTGCATTTGTAAAAGCCCCTTTTTCATAACCGAATAGTTCGGATTCCATAAGATTTTCGGGAATGGCACTGCATATAATATCAATAAATGGTGACGATTTTTCATTGCTATATTTATGAATTGCTCTTGCTAAAAGACCTTTGCCTGTTCCTGTTTCTCCAAGGATTAGAATATTTAATAGTTTATTTTCAGCTGCCTTTTTCGCATATTCTATAATTTTTTTTAATTCATTTGAACAACTAATTATATCTTCAAAATTATTACTGAAGCTTTCGCTATTTTCACTAAAATCGATTGATGTTATATAAGTTCTATTTTTAATGATATTTTGTAAAAAATCAACTAATCTTTTTATTTCTTGGGGTAAAACAAAGATATTTAAATAATCATTTTTTACTAAAAGACTTGCAATCAACGCATCATTTTCATGTAGTATAAAAATTATTTGATTTTTTATTTGTTTTCTAATTTCTATAAGTTTTTTTAGTATTTCCGATTCAATATTATTTATTTGAATTACAATAATCTCATTACTATTTATAGTTAAAATTTTCTAGTTTATATAAATTAAAAGTTTATCTTATTAGAATTTAAGTTTGAAAATTCATATGACTAATAAATTGTAATCTTCATCAGAATCTGAAAAAAATTTAATATTTACTTTTCCGTCATACCAAATTATATAATGTTGTAATTCTAAATTTTCCAATCTTTTAAAAGCATCTTCTTTCTCTTTACTATTTAAATAGATTTTACGTAAATTCAATATCCTCAATTTTTTCTGCAATATAAGAAATTACGGATTTAGTATAAATAATATAATTCTTTAACTTTGCTATAATTACCTCTATTGGAATAATATTCAGCAAGTTCAATAAGAATTTTCCATGTTAATTCAGTAATATTTTCATTTTTAATTAAATTAAAAGCTTTATTAAATAAGTCTATTGATAAGTCTTCATTCTTAAATTGTTTTTTAGAATATATTCTCCCTAATAGATATAGCCTTTCAGCCTCAAATAAACTTCTATATTCAGAATTTTCTTTTAAAATTTTATCATCTAAAATAACGATGGCTTCATCAAATTTTTTAAAGTTAATTAAATATTCTGCTATTAATAAATATGTCTTTAATAAAATTATTAATATCTTCTAACTTAAGAAATATATCTCCTATTTCTTTTAATTGTATTTTATGATAATTTATTTTATAATTAAATAAATAAGAAATTTGTTTTATAAAATTAATATAGTTTTTATTTCTAATTCCTAGAGTATTATTATATTCAAATGTTATACATTGATTTACTAATTCATCTAATTTTTTAATATCTCCAATTGTAAAATAAATCTTTCCTAATAGAAAAAAGACTTCTACAATTTCTTCAAAATTTTTGATTCTTTCAAAAATTAATTTTGATTTTTCTAGAGAATCTCTACATTTTTGATATTCACATATTAATAAGTAAATTTCACCTAAATTATATAAAGCTAAACCTTCTCCATAATAATTTCCTAGACTGAAATAAATATCGTAAGCTCTGCTATATTGTTTGAATTGCATTTTCAAAGTCCAAATCTATTATAATAATATATGCCATAATTAGAAGTTAATAATAGCTTCATGATATTAAATTGCCTATTGATGAATTTATTTCTAATGCTTTATTCCAGTGATTCTTCTACTTTTTCTAATTCTCCTTTAATATTATAAATATTTCCAATATTTACTTCAATTTTTGCTATTTCTAACTTTCAAATTTAATTTTTTATATCTCTCCAAAGCATATTAAGAAATTGTTTAAGAGCTTTATCAAAATTATTATTGTTATAAATCTTAACTATTGCAATCAAATTATAAGCATTTGCTATTGTTTCCATACTGGAATATTTATTTTGAATAATCTCTACACATATTTTTTCGGCTTCATTATAGTTTGATAGATTAAAATTAGCATATCGCAATTTCCAGTTTAATTTCTTCTTTTAAGATTTTATTTAATATATTTAAATAGTATGATTTTCTAATATGTTTTTACCATCTTTAGAATTATCTGATTGCAATTAGACATATTCCCCTTTGAATTAATAATTCTAAGTTCTGATTCATTAACATCTTCTTTCAATAATTTCTCTGTTAAGTTCAAGACATGTATTACTTTCATTCAAATCTTGTAGTACCCTGCTTAGTTCCAATTCAATTTCAAATAATTTATTTTTATTTAAGGGCATTTGCAGCAAATGTTTTAAGATACTCTTTTTATACGCATAAGCAGACATCCTTTCCGCATCCTGTATCTCCACCTTTAATACTTTATAACACATGTCATAATCTTCTCCAAGTTCAAACTGTCGTGCAAGCTCATTCCTATCAAAATTTGGATACCTTTCTAACAGAACTTTACCTGCAATTAAGTGGTTATCCTTCTTCTGCTCTATCATTGAATATACATGTTTTTTTAGCCCTTCGGAAGTAAATTGCAGCTTGGTTCCTGAATTTGAAGAATGTAAAATATTATTATCTCTCAATTCTTCAATAATTATTGAAGTTTTATTCTTGTCTAATTTAAGAAGGATAGATAAAACACTTTCATCTATATTTAAATCAAAGAGTGATAGTGTTTTTGCCGCTTCAATTCCGGTATTTGATAAATAACTAAGTCTGACATCATATATTTGATCATGAGAGCTTTTAAGCAATTGTGCTGTTTCGTCAGTAACATCAATTGAAATTCTATCTCTCTTGTAATTTATGATATTTAACTGTAGACAATCTCTTATGAAATTTTCTATACTGCCCGGAAGTAAATCTGCATAAAGGAGGATAATCTTCTTTAATTCTTCTTTAGGAAAAATATTGTTGTAGCTTTTGTCAATTAGCTCGGAAACTTGAACGTCCGTAAAAGGAGGGAGATTTATTTCCTTTACATTATGAAATGAATCCGAAGTATTCTCATAATCGGAATCTTCCGTAACAATTATCTTAATTTTATTAACCTGGAATATAGGAAGTATATCTTTGATCATTTCCAGAGTGAAATTATCGTAATTGTGAAAATCATCCAGTATTAGAATAAAATTCGTTTCCTGGGTTATTTTTGCAAAAATTCCTTTTAGTTCATCAATTAATTCTGTGGCTGGATTCTTAAATAGCTTTTCGATATTCTCTTTTGTTTCAAAAGTAATGTTGGAATAAATAAAATCATTGAAAGTAACTTTCCTAAGAAAATATTTTAAAAATTGATATCCTGTTTTAGATTTATCATATCTTATTAATACTGAATTATTATATATAAAGCTGACTGCTTCTGATAGCGCCGTCTTCCCGCTGTCTTCAAAACCATTTATCGCAAAAATTTCACTGCTTGTTTTATCGTTTATGTAAGTATCTAAAATATTTAATATATCTCTTCTGCTTACAAATACTTTAACCGGTGTCCAATCCTTTATTAACTTATTATCAATTGGGGCCTTTAAATCAAATAAAACCTCCAAGGAATTATTATATCTTTTCTCAGGCTCTTTCTCCAAAAGTTTTTTTATAACTCTTATTAAATCATTTGAATATTTAACCTCCTTAAAATCAAAGTCTTGTTCCAGATGTGATTTATAAATTTTAAGTTCTTCTTTAGTATCAAAAGGGAATTTTTTATACACAATTCTATAAAGAATCATTCCCAACGCATACAAATCTACTCGATTATCATGTCCCCCTTTTTTTAATAACTCCGGTGCTATATATTCCGCAGTTCCCTTTATATAATTAGCATTCTTTGAATTTAAATCTATCCTTTGATTCTCAGGTTTTTGCGCAAATCCCATATCTATTAATTTTAGAATGGGATCACCGTTTATTTCTTTTATAAGTATATTTTCAGGCTTAAGATCATAGTATATGTAGTCTGATTGATGAAGGTAAAAAAGCACCGAGCATACCTGAATTATAATTTCCCTTAATATTTCTTCATCTTCAATACTCTTATAATTTAATAATGATTTCCCGTCAAAATATTCTAAAGTAAAATATTTACTCCCTAATGTTATTTCATCCTCGGATGGATTAGTTTTAACTATTGTACCAAAATTGAAAGATTTTATAATATTGGGATGACTTAATCTTCGAAGTGTTATAAATTCATTATGAAAGTTTTCTATTTCGTCTTTATCTGCTTTAGTGGATAAGACTTTTATAGCAATTTTTGCATTCGAATATTCCGTATCCTCGCATAAAAAGACCTTACTTCTACCTTCACCTATTTTATCCTTTTTTAGATATCTCTCGTTTATCATCTTTCTAATGCCGGGTTATAATGAATATTAATTTCTTTACCTATATTATTTGCTGCTAAAAGTGTAAAAATTAAAGCCATTCCGGGAAAAAAGATCATCCACCAGGCTTTATCTATATATGCCTGTCCGGATTCAATCATTGCTCCCCATGAAGGATAATTATTTCCTACTCCTAAACCTAAATAACTTAATGCTGATTCTGCTAGAATAACATTACCGTATAATAAAACTAAATTAACTATTGTTGGAGCTAATATAATTGGTAGAATCTCTTTTGTTAATAACTCATATCTTGTTAAACCAATCATTTGAGCTGAAATAAAAAATTCCTTCCTTTTTAATAAAATAATTTCCCCCCTAACTATTTTAAATAAGCTCATCCACCCTGAAAAACCAAGAACTATTATAACGGTAAAAAATGAATTTCCAAACAAAGCTATAATCAGAATTATCAAAAAAATAACCGGGAATGCAAGAAATACTTCAGTAAACCTATTCAAAATTGTATCCGGTAATCCGCCTGGATACCCTGACAAAAATCCAAGTGCTAATCCAAGTATTAAGGAAATTATCACAGAACCAAATCCAATAAATAGTGAAATACGCGCTCCATAAACTAACCGTGAAAAAATATCTCTTCCGAACTCGTCTGTTCCCAAAAGAAAATTTTTGGTTTCAATCTTGGGCTGGTTATTTTCCAACTGTACTCTTTTCGGCGAAATTTCTTTTTTATTTCCTTTCTGATAATATATTATTGGTTTTCCCATTTTTATACTGTCTGCAAAAATTAAATTTTCATTATATGAATACTTTACTATTTCACTTTTTAAAAGTAAAAATGATGATAAGTTATTTTTATCTTTAGCTTTATCTTTTTTTAATATAATTATATCAACGGAACTTAAAGGCGGTAATAGTTTTGTCACTCCAATATCTTTTTGAAAGTTAGGATTTGAATTAGTTATTAACGGTGCGAATATAAAGAATGATAACAATATTATCACCGTAAAAGAGGAAATGGTTGGCTTTCTATTTAATCCCTTAGCCGCAATATTATTCCTGTTTCTTATATATATTCCTATTAATGGAATTATAATTATTAATAAAACTGAAATTACCAAATCGGCAGTTTCTGAATCAATAATATTCATTGCTGTATGGATATCATAAAAGAAGAGCTTTATATAGTTAAAAAGTAAAATATACGACTTTATTATTATACTGAATCTAAATAAAAATAAAATCGATAAGAATATAAGTACAATATGAAGGTTTTTGATTCTTATATTTTTCAATTAAGACTCCCCTTTACCAGACGCCTATCTAAAGCGGCTCTTATTATATCAGCTCCCAGATTGCTTAATATGATTAAAATTCCTGCTGCAAGTGAACAGCCGGTTACTAAAGGGTAATCTCGTGTTAAGATTGCATTAATAGTCAATCTTCCCATTCCTGGTAATGCAAAAATTACCTCTGTGATTAACACACCGCTGAAAAGTATTCCCAATTCAACTCCTGCCACTGATATTAAAGGGTTGACTGCATTTGGAATCACATGTTTTCTAGTTATTTCTTTTTCAGTAAATCCTAACGAACGGAGATTTACAACAAATTGCCTGTTATAAACATCCCCAAGATTATCGCGTAAATATTTGTAAAATAATGCTGCACCCGGTAATGACAAAGTAATCAATGGCAGAATGAGATGATTGAAATAGTCCATAATACTTTGAATTATTGTATATGAACCCGAATCGAATGATTTTAACCCGGATGAAGGAAATAGGTTCAGCTTTTCAGAGAAAAAGAAGATTAAAACTACTCCGGTTACAAATGAAGGAGTGGCGTATATTACTAAGCTTGCTTTAGATATTGTTTTATCTAAAAATCCTTTCCTTTTTTTTACCGTTACTATAGCTGCAGTAAAACCGCAAAATATTTGAATTATGAAGCTCATTGTTGCAAAAATCAATGTAAATGGAAGATATTCTCCGATTACTTCTGATACAGGCATATGGTAATTATAAGATATTCCTAAATTCCCCTTTAATAGGTTTATAACAAATGATTCATATTGTATCCACAAAGGACTATTTAAATTGAAAGATTCTTTTACTTTTTTTGCTAGTTCCGGACTTAATTGGGGCGACATAAATTTCTGGGATGGATCCCCTGGCGATATTCTTAATAGAAAAAATACAAAGGTAATTAAAAGAAATAGAACTACTAAAGATGTAGAAATTCTTTTGACTAATACTTTTGTAAGTTCCATTAATAAAATTTATTTACTTATTGACCAATTCCAGCATTTCTGTACAACACCAAGTGGATTAATATCTGCATTTTTTATCCTTTTATTACAACCGACAATATCATCCATCCAGTATAGAAATGTAACCGGTTCATCTTTATGTATGATTTCCTGAAATCTGAAATAAAGTTCATTCAGTTTCTTTTCCGAAACTTTCTTTTCCATTTCATCAAGTAAATTATCAACATTTTTATTCTGATAACCGGCTAGGTTCATTGGTGTTGTTTCTAAATTGGAATACCAGTATGGTTTTAAATCTATTGGAATGGGTACATACCAACTCGCCATCCATGCATTTACTTTTTTGCCGAATACATTATCTAAAAAAACTCCCATCTCCATTTGTTCAACATTCATTTCTATTCCTATTTCCTTAAAATTGTTTTTTACTACTGTTGATGCATATTCCCTTCTTGGATTGCCGCTTGGTATATCCAAAGTGAAGGAAAATTTAATTCCGTTTTTATCTAAAATTCCATCATTGTTTCTGTCTTGCCAGCCTTCTTCAGCTAATAATTCTTTTGCTTTTTTAACGTCGTATGGGTATGGTTCTATACTGGTATCAATGGCGCTTTTGAATATTGGCGTAACTGGGGAAACTGCTATTTCCCCAAAATCATTTAAATAATTTTCTAATATCTCCTTTCTATTTATAGCATATGTTAATGCTTTTCTTACTTTAATATTTCCAAAAAATTTATTGGGACGTTCTGCTTTGTTTTTATTAAAAGCCGAAGGATCAATATTATTCCATCCTATATAATCATATTCCCTTCCCTTTACAGGTATAATATCAATATTTTTGGCATGCTTTAACTCCGGAACGTCATCCGGTCGAATTAGATCCATCAAATCAATTTCACCGTTCTTCAATTGAGTTAGCCTTGAATTATAATCGGGAATAACTTTAAATATTAACTCGGAAATATTATCCGGGTTGTAAAGAAATGAGTTCTTATTTGCTTTAAGGATTATAGCTTGATTCTTTTCCCATTTAGATAACATAAAAGGACCATTTGATACAGGTGCAAGGTTTTGTTTTGCTGTCGAAAAATCTTTTCTTGTCGTTTTCTCATAAATATGTTTGGGTACAATTGGAACTGCAAGATAAAATAGATTAGGATTTGATTTAGGCAGAAAATTAATTTTTAACTCATTTGGTGAAATAATTTCAAAGGTTTTCTTCAAATCAATATGCTGGTTTTTATCAACATAAAAATCTTCAAATGTTCCGTAAAGCCTGCTTTGAACCTCAGGATCCGAATATACATCGAAAGAAAAAACAACGTCTTCTGATGTACATTTCTCTCCGTCTGTCCATTTTACATCATCCCTTAATTTAAATGTAATGGAAGTAGAATCCTTATTCCATTCCCAGCTTTTGGCAAACATCGGTTTTATTTCAAGTTTACTTTCATCTTTATTCCAGTCAGGTTGAATTAAGCTTATAAACAAAAGTTCGGAAATACTTCCTTCATCCAGGCTTAAAGCAAAAAGAGGACTTAATGTATTAACATCCGAAGTTAACCCGATAATTACTCTATTTGATTTTTGTGGACTCTCCTGCTTACAAAACTGAAATGATATCAATATTATAAACACGGGTATATAAAAGCATTTTATAATTTTTGAGTTCAAATATTCCTCAATATTTTTGTTCGTAATTTATTATTTTGTCAACTAAATACAAAAAAATTCTTTTCTATATAAATTATTAGTATATATATAAAAAGTTACCCATGCTTATTGTCTCAATAAAAAATCTTTTATTAAAACAAACTGCTGGCATTAAAACCATTTTGCATGATGTATCATTTACACTTGAATCAAATAATATCTATACAATTATTGGTAAAAATGGTAGTGGCAAATCTACATTAATTAAAGCATTAACAGGTCTTCTGGATAAAAGATTTTATACAATAGAGGGAGAAATAAATCTGAATTCAATCAATATAATGACCTTAAATCAAAACGAATTACTTCAATTAAGACGTGAAAAAATAAAATATATTTTTCAGGATGCAGTAAATAGTTTTGATCATTTAAAAAAATTAGGTTACTATTTTAAGAAGCTGTCAGTTAATATTGAAGAAACAGAACTTCTTCTTAAGTTCTTCCGTTTACCCGATTCAGATCTTTTATTTAAAATGTATCCTTATGAGGTAAGTGGTGGTATGGCTCAAAGGATCAGCCTTATCATGGTTCTTCTTACCCACCCTCAAATAATTATACTCGATGAACCTACCTCTGGAATTGATTCCCCCATTGCAAGCCTCGTCTTATTAAAATTGAAGGAGTTCGCTTCCTTAAACAATAACTCTGTTTTACTCGTAACGCAAGATGTATTGTTTGCAAAAAAGATTAGTGATAAGATTGCCTTTTTAACCGATGGAAATTTATCGGATTTCTTTTCTGTATCTGAATTTTTCAATTCCAATATTAATGAAAAACTTAATTCATTCTTAAATTCTTATTTAGAAATATCTTAATGAATGAGATTCTGAAATTAGAGAATATTTGTTATTCCGTGAAAAATGGTAAAATAGTTAAGCCTATTTTAGAGGACATTAACTTTAGCCTCAATAAAAATGATATTGTTGGAATAACGGGAGAATCTGGTAGTGGTAAAACTACTCTTGCAAAAATCATAGCTGGTATAATTTCTTCAACTAAAGGACAAATAATTTTTTCGGGTAATTATCAGAATAAAAAAATTAAACATTCTAAAAGAGCTTTTAAAGTTTATCGGCCTAATCATGTTCAAATTCTATTTCAAAATAATGGGGAAATACTTAATCCTTTACGTGAAATTGATAAAATCTTAAAGGAAGCCGTTAAAATAGCTCACAATGGAAATAACCTCCATCAACAAATCGAAGAGATTTTCCGCTCGGTTAATTTCCCGGAACATCTATGGAAAAGAAAAGGTTATGAACTCAGTGGCGGGGAACAACAACGGGCCGCATTGGCAAGAATTTTAGCTGTAAATCCTGAATTGCTTATCCTAGATGAACCTTTTTCTGCTCAAGACCCTGAATCCCAGCTTAACTTATTAAATCTTTTTTTATCATTAAATAAAAAATATAATGTTAGTATGATTTGTATTGCCCATAACTTGAGAATTTTACTAAAAATGTGCAATAAAATAATTATTTTATTTAAAGGTAGAATTATTGAACAGGGAAATACTGACGAAATCTTTAATTCACCTAATCATCCCTATACTAAATACCTGCTCAAATCAGAGAATTATGATTTATCGTATGAACAATTATATTTTGACAATTCCTTGTAGGTATGCCTAAAACAAATGCAGTTAGGATTTTAGAATCTAATAATATTTCATTCGAAATTGTATGCTATTTCGTGGATGAAAATGATTTATCGGGGATTACCGTTGCAAAAAAAATTGCAGCAGATCCGGAAAAAGTATTTAAAACTCTTATCGCCTCTGGAGATAAAAATGGAATTAATGTTTTCTGTATCCCCGTAAATGCTGAATTAAATCTGAAGAAAGCTGCAAATGTAAGTAAAAATAAAAAAATTGAAATGATAAAGATTAAAGATTTATTTGAATTAACTGGTTATGTTAGAGGTGGCTGTTCTCCTATTGGAATGAAAAAAAAATTCCCCTCATTTATTGAAGAAACTGCTCAATTATTTGAAAAAATTTTTATAAGTGCTGGTATAAGAGGAATGCAGATATCTATCTCACCTCAGGATTTAATAACGGTTACTCTTGCTGAATATGCCGATTTGATTTGAATCATTTTATTATTCTACCTTCCTTGCATCACAAATTAGAGTAGAAATAATCTATATATTTTATCGTCTAATAAATTATATAAAGGGAGACAAATATGTCCGAATTTCATGAACCACCTGAAGACTTAAGCAAACAGACCAGGGATTTTAGGCGTGCATTAAATTCTTTAATGGAAGAAATTGAAGCCATTGATTGGTATCAGCAAAGAATTGATGCATGCATTGATGAACAATTAAAAAAAATAATCGAACATAATAAATTAGAAGAAATGGAACATGCATCTATGGCTTTGGAATGGCTCCGTAGAAATATGAATGGGTGGGACGAAAAATTAAAAATGTATTTATTTACCGATGGGGAGATAACAAAACTTGAAGATGAAAATAAAAATTCCAAAGTTCAGAAAGATCTCGGTATTGGTAAAATAAAATAGAGGAAGAACAATGGATATTCTTAGAAAATCTCTGGCTCCGGTTACAAAAGAAGCTTGGGATATTATCGATGAACAAGCTAAAAATGTTTTTAACTCAATTCTTTCTGCAAGAAGATTTGTTGATGTGGAAGGACCAAAAGGATGGCGTTTTGAAGCAGTCACTATGGGGAGGCTCGATGTCCCGAAAAACCAAAAAGGTAATATTAAATATGGAATAAATAAAGTACTCCCATTAATTGAAACTCGGGCGCCTTTCAGACTTGATATTTGGGAACTTGATAATGCCGCAAGAGGTGCTGAAGATATTAACCTAGATTCAATGGAAGAAGCTGCAAAGAATATTGGAGCGTTTGAGGAGAAAGTGATCTATTCTGGCTTTTCTGAAGCTAATATTAAGGGTTTAATAGAAATTAATAAATATAAACCCGCCCAGTTTCCTGAAACAATTGAGAACTTACCTGAAATATTATCTGAATTAATTAGTGAATTTGTTAAATCTTCTATCGAGGGTCCGTATTCATTAATTTTAAATACTAATCGATGGGAGAAACTTTCAAGCATGGTCAATGGTTATCCCCTAAAAAGAGTGGTCAAAGATTTGATTGGCGGTAATATTATTCTTGCTCCTTCTATAAAAGATGCTTTCTTTGTATCTACAAGAGGCGGAGATTTTAGATTAACTATTGGACAGGATTTATCCATAGGTTATGAATTTCATGATCATAAAAATGTTAATCTATATTTTACCGAATCATTTACTTTCCAGATTATTGAACCCGCTGCGGTTATTCATTTCACTTAATTAACTTAAGTTTTGACAAACATTGTAATTTCTTAACCCTTTAAAAGGCTCTAGCCCAAGGAGGCTAGAGGTGTGTATTCCAATAACTCCTAATCCACAATAACTCTGAAACCGTTTTGAAACCGTTTTGAAATCGATTTGAAACCGATTTGAAACCGTATTACTCCAATTCTCTGAGCGGATGAGTACGGAATTAATGTACTGCTATGTTTAACGTGTACTATGATAGAATCTTTTTCTTAAAGTTGCCTTAGTCACATCTGCCAAAAATTTTATAGCAGTTTAAATATAAATGTTGTAAAATCATTTTTAGAAAAGCTTTTATAATGGAAACATATTAGATCTTATCATTTGAAGAGGCGACATTTGAAAATTAGTTAATTGGTAATAATAGGAGTTATAAATGAGAACAATAAGAGAGATACTCAGGGAAAAAGGAGATGAGGTTTTTTCTGTTACTCCTCAAACTACAGTTTATGATGCTTTATCTCTGATGGCTGAAAAATCAATTGGTGCAGTCTTGGTTTTAGACGGAAGCTTGCTTAAAGGTATTATGTCTGAACGTGATTATGCAAGAAAAATTATACTCAGAGGAAAATCTTCTAAGGAAGTATCTGTAAATGAAATTATGTCTACAAATGTTGTCTTTGTTGATATTAATACCGACATTGAAGAGTGTATGGCTTTAATGATTAATAAAAGGATTCGACATCTTCCTGTTTATGAAAATAATAATCTGGTTGGCATCATCTCAATTGGAGATGTCGTGAAAACCATTATAGATGAAAAAGAAGTTGTTATAAATGAACTTGAAAATTATATTACCGGCAGAAGATAAAAATCAATATTTTTTATCCCGATTATTTTTGACGGCTATATTTACCTATTAATTCTCCTTCTGCTATTATATTTTTTTGCATTGCTCGCATTAGTTCACCTTTCTCTGCTCCCGCTTCTAGGTGAACCGCATTACTTAATCCGTAAATTTTAAAAGTATATCTATGTGTTCCTGATGGAGGACATGGACCACCATATCCTATATGACCGAAATTGTTTGTCCCCATTAGAACTTCATCTGGAATGTTTTTTATAGGTGTTACATCCTCAGGTAAACCGGTTATATTTGCCGGTATATTATAAGCTATCCAATGAATAAAAGTTCCGCCTGGTGAATCGGGATCCTCTACTATTAAGGCAAATCTTTTTATATCATTCGATGGTCTATTCCAATTCAATGCTGGTGATATATTTTTACCATCGCATGTATATTTGGAAGGAATTAATTCTCCATTCTTAAAAGATGAACTGGTTAAATTAATTTTATCCATTTTAATTACCTGCTTGTTTGTTTGTGCAAAATTATTTACCAAAAGTAATATTACTAAAATTATTAATGGTTTATATAAAAAGTTTTTATTCATATCATAAATAATTATTTAAATCTTAAATTCCTCCGCCTATAAAAGATCTTATTAAAGTCATAAGCCCGGAAGGAAAAACTCCAAGCCAAACTAAGAATAATGTTAAAAAAGCAAGGGCAACGCTTCCTCCTATAGAAAAAACAGGGTATAATACTTTCTCGTCTGTTTCATCCTTTTTGCTGTACATAGCAGTAATAATTCTTAAATAATAATATAGACCTATTACACTGCTCAATACCAATACAATCGAAAGAAGCCATAATGTCGAGCCTATGCCTGCTGCTAATAATAAATATTTACCAATAAATCCTGCGGTTAAAGGGATTCCTGCTAGTGATAACAGCATTGCAGTAAATATTGCTGCTGTCAAGGGTCGTCTCCAGAACATTCCTTTATAGTCATCTATGTATTCGGCTTCTTTTTCCTTATTGGATAAAATAGTAATTATTCCGAACGCTCCTATTATGGTAATAAAATACGCAACAAGATAAAATGTTATAGCTTCAATTGTCAGATTATTTCCTGATATAAATGCCACCAATAAATACCCGAGATGAGCTATAGATGAATAAGCTAAAATTCTTTTAACATTCTTTTGAAGCAATGCAAGTAAATTCCCTCCAAGCATTGAAGCTATAGCAATTATTGTAAAAATCAATATAAGAGAATGATATTGATAACCGTTTACAGAGACAAAGAATCGAAGTAATAAAGCTAACATTCCCCCCTTGGATACTGTTGCAATAAATGCAGTAACCGGTGCAGGCGCTCCTTCATAAACATCAGGTGTCCACATATGGAAGGGAACTATGGCTAATTTAAAACCTATTCCCACTATCATCATACCGAAACCGCTTAGTATTAATGGTGTAACTTCTATAGATTTTATCTCTATAGAAATTCCTGAAAAATTCATCGTCCCGTATTCCGCATAAAGTAAAGCCATCCCGAATAATAGAAATGCTGAAGATGCAGCAGCTAATATCAAGTATTTTATCCCGGCTTCAAGTGATTTTTGAAATTCCCTTGTATATGCGATTAATATATATAATGAAACGCTAAGAACTTCTAATCCTAGAAAAAATGAAATAAAATTATTGCTGCATACAAGAACCGACGAACCCAGTGTTGCTATTAATAATAATATATAATATTCTTCACGATTGCCTGAATAATTCTTTAAATACGAATAAGATAATAACGAAACCGTAAAGCTTGCGGCTGTTAAAAGTCCTATGAAAAAATAAGCATAGTTATCAATTATTAAGAAATTCGAAATATCTTGTGGCAATTCTTTTGAAATGTAAAACATGGAGATGAATGCTGCACCATATCCAATTAAATTCAAACTGAAAGTAATATTATAGTCTCTTTTAATAGCAATTAGCAGCATTATTAGAATTGAAGTCCCCGCTAAAATAATCAGAGGTAAGATTGGCAGCAGGTTCATCTTTTCTCCCTTATTTTTTTATCATCATTAATATATGAAATATCCCTTTTATTTCGAATTGGCGGCGAAATTTTCTCTTCTAAACCAAAATCCATTCGTTTGATTGCTTTAACCGTTTTTGTACCCTGGGTATTCGAATATAAATTTTCCATCGATTTCATTGATGTATTCAGAAAAGTCTGTGGAAATATTCCTTGCCAGACAATGATAATAATCAATGATCCCATGATAATCATCTCCCTGAAATTGAAATCTCTTAAGCTCCATTCTTTTACTTTATTTCCATAAAATACTTTTTGCATTATTCTTAAAGAGTAAATGGTTGAAGCTATCAATCCAAGCACGGCAATGGCAGTTATATATATGCTTGTTTGATATGAACCGGCAAGTATTAGAAATTCTGCTACAAAATTACCCAGACCCGGAAGACCTAACGACGCCATTGTAAATAGAAGCCCTATTGCTCCCATTTTAGGAACCTGTTCCCATAATCCTCCCATCTGGTTTAAATCTCTTGTGTGTATCCTTTCCTGAAGTGAACCGACTAATATAAATAAAGCTCCCGTGCTTATACCATGAGCAATCATTTGCATAATTACCCCCTGGAAAGCTAATTGATTCATAGCGAAAACACCAAGCATCACAAAACCCATATGGCTGACACTCGAATAAGCTACCAATCTTTTTAGATCAGTTTGAGCAAAGGCAAGTTTGGCGCCGTATAATATTCCCGCTGCTCCAATTAACATCGCGATCGGTGCAAATTCCTTTGCTGCATGCGGAAATAACGGGAGAATAAATCTTAACATCCCGTATGCCCCGGTCTTTAAAAGCAGCCCGGCTAATATCACACTCCCTGCTGTCGGCGCTTCGGTATGTGCATCCGGAAGCCAGTTGTGGAATGGTATTGCCGGAAGCTTTACTGCAAATGCAATCAGAAATCCGAGCATTAACCACATTGCTGCGCCTGATGATAAAGAAGTGCCTATTAGTTCTTCATACTCAAATGTATAATTCCCCGTTTGACTCCCATGTATAAAATATAAAGCCAGTATGGCTATGAACATTAATAGCCCGCTAGCCTGTGTAAAAATAAAAAATTTGAAAGCAGCATAAATTCTGTTCTCATGTCCCCAGATTCCTATTATAAAATACATCGGTATTAACATTATTTCCCAGAAAAAGTAAAAGAGGAATAAATTTAATGAAAGAAATACTCCCATTATCCCTGCAAGTATCCAGAGAATATTAAAATGAAAAAACCCAACTTTTTCTTTTACTTCCGACCATGATGTAAGAACAGATAATATTCCAAGGAAAAGTGTTAAAGCAATTAAAAGCAAGCTCAAACCGTCAATTGCCAGGTGAAACCTAATCCCGAATTCCGGAATCCACTTCCAATTAACCTCTGTAATCCAGCTGTTATTATTTCCTAATTTTATAGAATCATAATTATTTATCCAAAAAACAATTATTATGATAAAATCAATAGTAAGTGTGAGAAGAGAAATAATACGTACGCCTCTCTCGCTTATTCTTTCGAAAAACCAGGCTAACAAACCTCCTATCAATAATATAGCTATCAGCCAGAAAAGAATCATAAGAATACTGTAATAGTTATTGTTATTATTGCTCCTAAAACTATTCCCATTGCATACCACCTTAGTTTACCGGTCTGTGTTAAAGATAATAGGTGATTTCCTAATCCCGTAAACCACGCAATCCCCGTGTAGATTTTATCTATAAAATCATTTTTATTAATTTGTGCTGCCCATACTATTGGAATTACAAAAACCTTATCATATAACCAGTCAAACCCCCAACCATGAAACCAAAAATCATGTAAAGCTGATTCGTTAAACCTTTTTAATGACTCAGGCTTTTTCAAATAAAATATGTATGCCAGATAAATGCCTAATAAGGCTGTAATTGCTGCAATCAATTGGAATATAATCTCTGTGCCTTTCCCTTCATTAATTAAATTGACTGAAGGTAAGCTGATATTAACAAAATCTGTAAAGAGTGGGACGCTGCCGAGTGTCTCTGGCAATTCTATAAATCCTCCAATTAAAGAAAGAATAGCAAGTGTTATTAGTGGTATTTTAATCAAATTGCCGGGTCTATGTCCTACATTAGTTTTTGGCTTTCCATAAAAAGTAATAAAAACCATTCGAAATGTATATATGGCAGTTATAAAAGCACCTACTAATCCAGCTGCCCAAAGCCATGGACTTCCTTTTTCAGAGGACCATGAATACCATAGAATCAGATCCTTACTATAAAAACCTGCTGTAATTAATGGAAGTGCCGCAAGTGAAGCTGAACCAATTAAAAATGTCCAGAATGTTACCGGCAGCTCTTTCCTTAATCCTCCCATCTTAAACATATTATGTTCATGATGAACAGACATAAT
The DNA here is from genome assembly GCA_963848195.1 of uncultured Ignavibacteriales bacterium. Taxonomy (GTDB): domain Bacteria; phylum Bacteroidota; class Ignavibacteria; order Ignavibacteriales; family Ignavibacteriaceae; genus CAVQBP01. The sequence goes on from CAWKCY010000016.1 coordinate 653,972, forward strand.
AACTGCACCTGCTCCTAAAAATAAAAGTGCTTTAAAAAAAGCATGTATCATAAAATGAAATACTGCTGCAGACCATGCCCCCACTCCTAACGCTAGGAACATATATCCAATTTGACTTATGGTTGAATAAGCAAGTACCCTCTTGATATCACTCTGTGTCAAAGCACTGAAACCTGCCAGAAGCAGAGTTAATGCCCCAATAACCGCTACAAGGGTTTGAACAGCAGGCGCTAAAGAAAATAAAACATGAGTCCTTGCAATTAAATAAACTCCTGCTGTTACCATTGTTGCGGCATGTATTAAAGCACTTACCGGAGAAGGACCTGCCATTGCATCAGGCAACCATGTTTGCAGTGGAAGTTGTGCGGATTTTCCTAAAGCTCCTCCTAGAAGTAATAATGCCGCTGCTGTTGCTATAGATGACCCCTGAGACCAATGTAATGGTGCTTGTTTAAGGATTTCTTCTATATTTAATGTGCCGAAAGATGATACTAACAGAAATAATCCTATAGCCATCGCTGTATCACCGACCCGTGTTACAATAAATGCCTTCCGCGCCGCAGTATTATTCTTAGGATCTTTATACCAGAAACCGATCAATAAATAACTGCATAATCCTACGCCTTCCCATCCGAGATAAAGAAGCAGAAGATTTTGCGCCATTACTAAAGTCAGCATTGAACCCACAAATAAATTCATATATGCAAAAAACCTTGAATACCCCTCTTCATCATGCATAAATTCTACTGAATAAAGATGGATTAAAAATCCTACAAAGGTGATTACAAACATGAAAACAATTGTTAGTGCATCTAAATGAAAGGAAATTTCGGGTGAAAATCCTGATACACTAAACCATGTCCATAACTTCAGATTAAATAAATATTCTGGCGGAGGAGAGGAGATAAAAACTATTCCAATAATTATTGTTAATATAGCAGACAATCCAATAGAACCCGCTCCAATCAAAGCAATAATCTGCTTGGGTAGTTTCTTCCCTCCAAATGCAAGAATTAAAAAACCCGCAAAAGGTAAAGCAGGCACTATCCACAAAATATTAAACATATCTCACCAACAATCTAACAAATGACTAATGACCAATGACTGATTTTATCCCTTCATCTTATCTATCGAATCCGAATCCAGAGTTTTAAATTTATTATATATCCTCAGTATCAGAGCCAATCCAACCGATACCTCAGCTGCCGCCATTGTAAGTATGAAAATAAACATCACCTGTCCGTCTGCTTGAATCCATCTCGCGCTTCCCAGAACAAAAGCTAATCCCGCTGCATTAAGCATTATCTCAATTGACATTAACATAAAAATTATATTTCTTCTTACTAATAATCCGATTACTCCTATTGTAAATAAAATTATCGCTAATAATAAACCTGTTTCTAAAGGTACGGCACTCATTCTCCCTCCCCTTTAAAAAATCTATGGACTGATTTCCTTTTTTCCTCCCCAAGATGATAGGCACCTATTATCCCCGCCATTAAAAGCATTCCTGCTAATTCCACTCCGAGCAAATATGTATTAAAAAGCGAAAGCCCGATTTGCTTTGGAGTAATCTCTTGGGTCCGAAAAATTTGATTGTTTCCGGAAGCTAATACATATATAAATTCTCCTAATAGAATTAATGTTAAAATTCCCGGTCCTACCCACATTGTAGGTGTAATTAGTTTTTCTTCTTCCTTCGATGTTTCTTTATTTATATTTAACATCATTACTACAAAAATAAACAGTACCATTATTGCACCGGCATATACTATTACTTCAAGTGCTGCAACAAAATGAGCGCCCAAAACAAAAAATATTACTGCTACTGATAACAGGGATACAACTAAATACAATAATGCATGCACTGCATTAGTTTGAGTAATTACTAATACTGTCGATATAATTGCAACTACCGCTGCTATGTGAAAAATAATAGTCATCTTCTTTTTTCAATAACCAAACAAATTTTTGAAAAATTTCGTATTTTAACACTTTCACGGGATCAAACTTCGTATATCTACCGGTGGATTTTCATTCTCAGCTTGACCTTTATCTTTTCCTCCGATTGCTAATCCTGCTACTTTATAAAAATTATAACCGTGATATTTGCCCTGTCCGTCTATTAGTAAATCTTCTTTCTCATAAACAAGGTTTTGACGGTTATATTCACTCATCTCAAAATCGGGAATTAACTGTATTGCATAAGTCGGGCATGCTTCTTCACAGAAACCGCAGAATATGCATCGTGAGAAGTTTATTCTGAAAAATTCAGGATATCTTCTCCCTGTTTTATCTTCAGTTGCTTGAAGCGCAATGCAGTCAACCGGGCATGCAACCGCACACAAATAACACCCCACACAGCGTTCGGCACCATCAGGATCTCGCGTTAATACTATCCTCCCTCTCCATCTCGGCGGAAGCTTAGGCTTTTCTTCGGGATATTGAATTGTTTCCCGCTTACTAAACATATGAAGGAATGCTATCCATAAACTTCTGATTGAGCTGAACATATTTCTTTACCTTAATTGTATTTTATGTTGCAAGAATTATTGCTCCTGTTACAAGTAAATTCAATAATGCTAAAGGGAGTAATAATTTCCATCCGTATTCCATAAGTTGATCATATCTCGGTCGTGGTAATCCCGCACGTAACAGAATAAAAAACAGTATAAAAACAAAAACTTTTATAAAGAACCATACTATTCCCGGTAAGAAACTCGGTCCAAGCCATCCGCCAAGAAAGAATGTTGTGATTAAACACGATATTAAAGTTATACCTAAATATTCACCCACAAAAAACATCCCGAATTTCATACCTGAATATTCCGAATGATATCCGGCTATCAGTTCACTCTCTGCCTCAGGGATATCAAAAGGAAGCCGGTGAGTCTCTGCTATTCCGGCTATTGTAAAAATTATAAAACCTATAAATTGTGGTATTATAAACCACATACCTCTTTGCGCCTCAACAATTCCCCTCAAGCTAAATGTCCCTGAAAGCATAACCACCCCCATAAGTGACAACCCCATGAAAACCTCATATGTTATCATTTGAGCAGATCCTCTGAGCGCACCCAAAAGTGAATACTTATTGTCGGATGACCATCCGGCTAATACTATACTATAAGCACCCAGTGAAGACATAGCCAGAAAAAAAAGTACCCCTACATTTAAATCAACTACATATATTTCTTCCATAAAAGGTATTATTGCAAAACTCATTAATACTGTTGCCACTACTATTGCTGGTGCTATTACAAATATGGTCTTATCTGCAAATGGAGGAATCCAATCCTCTTTAAAGAAAATTTTGATCATATCAGCCAATGATTGTAGTAATCCGAAAGGACCAACTCTGTTAGGGCCGATTCTATCTTGCCATAATGCTAAAGTCCTTCTCTCAAGCCAGATTAATCCTGCGGCTATTGACATCATCACTAGCAGCACTCCGATAATTATCAGTATTACCTCTATCGTTACACTCATTTAGCTGCTCCAATTTTTCCCCATAAAGGTAAATTGTAAAATGGAATTCCCGGTAAGCCTATCGGATATCCGGCAATTCCATTCGGAATCTTATCGCTTGTTTTAAGCGGAAGCTTAATCTTTTCACCATCAAAAAACACTTCTATTTCATCACCTTCTTTAAGGTCCTGTTCTTCTAAAATTTCTTTATTAAGTAAAATATAGGGCTTAGGTATCCTCTCCTGAATTGCAGGGGACATATTGCTTAACTCATCAGATCCGAAAATATGATAAAGAGGTAAAATGAAAAACTTACCATCTCTCTTTATAAAAGCTTCCGGTACAGAATCAAAGAATTTAAATTCTTTTGTATTTGGTTCAATTAATCTCCTTCCGGGATCACCTCCATGAAGTGGTCCTCCAACTTCAATTTGATACTTATTAATAGATTGTACTGAATTCCAACCGGGCGCCCAGAAAAAGGGAATAATCGATGATGGCGGCTCGCCTCTATAACCTTCCATAGTAAATGTTAAAGCTGAATCCGGATCTTCCGGTGGTTTTGGTTCACTTACATTTATGTTCGCATCCATGGCTGTCCGCCCGCTGAACCTATGTGGTTCTCTGGGAATTTTCTGCCCTGCTATCCGGAATCCGGGTGGAGGAGCAATAGTATCAATTCCCCTTAATATTGGTATAGATTTAGCCGCAGCTGATGTAAAATCATAAAATGAATTCAAGTCATGCCATTCCTCTTTACCTGAAATACCGGCAATCTCTTTTAACCAGCGCCAGCTCTCTTTTATATCTGAATCCTTAGGGACAAATACCTGGTAATAACGTTGTGCCCTCCCTTCATTATTAACGATTGTGCCATCTGATTCTGCAAATGTACCCACGGGAACGATGATATCAGCATTTTTAGTTAATTCATTTTCAAATGAATCCAGAACAATTACATTTTTGAATTTTTGAATAAAATCATCGATGATTCTTTTGTTCTCTTTAGAATATAAATCATTGTTCAAAATAATTATAGTATCAGCTTCATCACTTTGTATGGAATCTATTGCATTAGTCAAATCTTTCTTTTCCAGCATTGATATTCCCATACTGTTGGATTCTTTGACAATAAAAGAAAGGTTTGCTTTTCTGTCCTTTTTATGCAATGCCCATGCAATATTTGCAGCAGCTTGCATCATTTCTTTACTTTTTGAACTTGTACCCGATATTATTACCGGGTTTTCTGCTTTTAATAAAATTTCAGAAATATTTTTTGCTCTCTCCTTAACTTCATCTGAAATATCATTTACAGAAACAGCTTCGGTGTTTATAAAATTAGCTATGGAAAATCCAAGCCGTGCAATATTTGAAGGCGATGCATAATAAGTTTCCGTTGCAATCTCATCTAATTTGGTAGGGGAGTAGCATGCTATAAAAAGAGGTCCTCTCGTTTCCTGCGCAATTTCTTTAACTGCTGAATCCTGCCAGTCCGGAATGTTAAATTTCTCTGCCATTTTCTTTCTTATTTGTTTTACCGACTGACGCACTGCCAGTGCCATCATTGGAGCAGTATTTGTTAAATCCTCTCCTAAAATTAAAACAGCATCAGATTCTCTTACTTCCTGCATTGAAGGAGATTTGGCAGGACCATTATTCAAAATATCAATTGCTAATGAAACCAGCTGCGATTCATCAGCAGGCATTCCATTATAAAAATTATCTTCTCCCACTAATTTTCTTAAAATAAAATTTGACTCAATAGAAGCCCGGGGTGAACCAATTCCTATAATCCTTTTACTTTCTGAAATTATTCTTCCAATTTCATTCAGAACTTCACCGCTGGATACTGGCAATGCTTCATCGCTTCCCTTTTTCTTAATCAAAGGCTTTGTTATTCTATTATTACTGTTAACATATTCATAACCAAACCTTCCCCTGTCGCAAATAAAATATCCGTTCACCTGACTGTTATATCTGCTTAATATTCTTCTTAATGTCCCATATCTTTCACCCGCAATAATATTACATCCTAATGAACAATTAACGCAAATGGACGGTGCAGTCGTTAAATCCCATTTACGTGTATAATGCTGCTTTAGTGTCTTATCTGTAAATACTCCTGTCGGACAAACTTCAATTAGGTTTCCGCTGAATTCATTTTCAAGTACTCCATCTTCAGCTCTGCCGAAATAAACATGATTATGAGCTGCAAAATTGTCGAAGTCTCTCCCGTCAGCATAATCTCTATAGAACCTTACACATCTGTAACATTGTATACATCTGTTCATTTCATGATTTATAAAAGGTCCCAGATATTGATTTCTGTAAGTTCTCTTATTAAACCTGAACTTGCGGTAATCATGTCCCGTCATTACAGTCATATCCTGGAGATGACATTCACCTCCTTCATCACAAACCGGGCAGTCATGCGGATGGTTAGTCATCAGCCATTGTATTACATTAGCTCTCATCTCCTTAGCTTCTGAATCAATTATGGAAATTATACTTCCCTCCTTTACCGGTTCCATACATGCCATTGCTAATCTGCCTCTTTTATCATTTTCATCCTTAAAGATTTTAATAGCACATTGTCTGCAGGCTCCTACTGAACCCATAGCCGGGTGCCAGCAGAAATAAGGTAAATCAAATCCTAACGAAAGGCAGGCATCAAGAAAATTTGTGGATGGATCTGCCTCATAACTGTTTCCATCCACTGTTATTTTAACTTTTTTCATTTCCAGGGACACCTCTGCTCTTTAATGTGTTTTTCATAATCATCTTTAAAATATTTTAATGAACTTTGCAGCGGCTCCATTGCACCTGGTGCTAATGCACAAAATGTTTTTCCGGGTCCAAGGTAATGCGTATGGAATGATAAGGTATCGAGGTCTTCCATTCTTCCGTTTCCTTCATCAATTGCTTTTAAAACTTTTTCTACCCATGGCAATCCATCTCTGCACGGTGTACACCAGCCGCATGATTCCTGCGCAAAGAAGTGCTGAAGGTTTTGAACCATTCCAACCGGACATGTTTTATCATCAAGTACGATCATTGTACCTGTTCCAAGCCTGCTTCCAACTTTCTGTACCGATGAAAAATCCATATTAACATCTAAATGCTCTTCAATTAAAAAATCTGTAGAAGCCCCTCCCGGAAGTACTCCTTTGAAATTTACTCCATCCCGCATTCCTCCTGCATGTTCGAAAATTAATTCTCTCGCTGTTGTTCCCAAAGGAAGTTCCCATGCACCTGGTTTTTTTACTTTCCCGCTGACACCATAAATTTTCGTTCCCCCCTCATCGCCTATGCTTAATCCTTTAAACCATTCCGCACCGTTATTTACGATATGAGGTATACATACTAGAGTCTCAACATTATTAACAATAGTCGGTTTACCGAAAATTCCGCTCACCTGCGGAAATGGTGGTTTAGCACGCGGCTGCGCTCTTTTCCCCTCCAATGCATTTAATAGCCCTGTCTCTTCCCCGCACATGTATCTTCCTACACTAGTATGTAAATGCAAATCAAGATTATAACCTGACCCCAGTATATTTTTGCCTAGATAACCTGCCTCATAAGCTTCCGCAATCGACTTTTCCAATAATGAGGCCGAAACTTTATATGCCCATCGTAAAAATATATATGCTGTACTTGCTTGAATTGCATAAGCGCTTAAAATCATCCCTTCAATCAATTGATGCGGATCTCCTTCAAGAAGAAGCCTATCCTTGAATGTACCCGGCTCCATTTCATCTGCATTGCATACAAGGTATTTAGGGGTGGGTGCATCGTCTCCCATTGGTACAAAACTCCATTTCATTCCTGTCCCGAAACCTGCTCCTCCGCGCCCTTTAAGGTTTGAATCTTTTACCAATTGTTGTACCTGCTTAGGCTCTAATTCCTTTAACACTTTTTTTACGGATTGATAACCGCCAGCTTTCTCATAATCCCTTAAATTTAAAGGTCCTCGTTTAAAATCAATATTTTTAGTTAAAGGTTTTTCCATACCATTCTAATTATACTGTTCTAATATTTTATCAATTTTTTCAATACTTAAATCTCTATGTAAATCATTGTCAATCATTAAAGCCGGTGCATGATCACATGTACCTAAACATTGGATTGGAAGAAGAGTGAATCTATCATCTTGAGTAGTTTCGCCATATTTAATTCCTAATTTGTTTTGAATGTATTCTAAAATCTTTTCAAAACCCATTACCCAGCAGCTCACGCTATCGCAAATTAAAATCACATGTCTCCCAACAGGTTTTCTAAATACCAGGTTATAAAAAGTTGCCACACTGTCTAATTCATCAGGAGTCATATCAAGAACCCCTGCAATATCCTTTATACTTTCATCCGAAATCCATCGCCTCTTCCTTTGAACAACTTTCAAAGCCTCAATACAAGCAGCCCTTTTCTTAGGATACTGCCTCACATGTCCTTCTATTTCTCTTAACTCTTCTTCCGTCAACATAAATTAATTCTCTTTATACTACTCCTAAATCTTGTAATTTTGTAATCATGTAATCTTGTAATTTCCACTACCTGTCTATCTCTGCCAAAACAAAATCAACACTCCCTAAAATGGATAATAAATCTGCAATCGTATACCCTCTGCTTATATATGGTATCATCTGCATATGGGCAAAACCCGGTGTCCTTATCCTTGTCCGGTATGAAGACGTATTACCATCACTCACTAAATAATATCCGTTATTACCTTTTGATGACTCAATTCCCTGGAAAGCTTCTCCGGGAGGAATTACAGGTCCCCAGCTTACATTCAAAAAATGAGTAATTAACGTTTCAATATCATGCATTGTCCTCTCCTTGAGAGGGGGAGTTGCTCTTGGATTATCAGATTTATATGGTCCCTCAGGCATATTGTTTAAGCACTGCTCAATTATCCTTAATGATTGCCTCATCTCTGCAGCCCGGACTAATGAACGATCATAACAGTCTCCGTTTTGTGCTATGGGAATTTCAAACTCAAACTGGTCATATCCTGCATAAGGACGCTTTTTCCTGAAATCCCATTCATATCCTGTGGCTCTTAAACCCGGACCTGTTATTCCCCATTCTATTGCTTCTTCTCTTGTATAAGCTCCGATTCCTATCGTTCGTGCCTTAAAAATTCTGTTCTTTAATACAAGCTTTTCATATTCTTCCAATCTGGGAGGAAAATAATCAATAAATCCTCTAACTAATTTATCCCATCCCTGAGGCAGATCTTGCGCTACTCCTCCTATACGAAACCAGTTAGGATGCATCCTGTCTCCGCAAACAGCCTCTACTATATCAAATACCTTTTCCCGATCGGTGAACATATAAAAAACCGGTGATAGCTGTCCAACATCCTGTGCAAAGGTGCCGTACCATACTAAATGACTAGCTATACGGAATAATTCACTCATCATTATTCTTATTACAATAGCCCTCTCCGGTATTTTTATCCCCGCTAGCTTTTCAACTGCAAGAACATATGCTAAATTATTTAATACACCGCTTAGATAATCAATTCTGTCGGTATAAGGAATATATGTATGCCATGATTGTCTCTCTGCCATTTTCTCTGCACCCCTATGATGAAATCCGATATCAGGAATTATATCTAATATTTCCTCTCCATCAAGCTGGAGTATAAGGCGCAATATTCCATGTGTGCCCGGATGCTGCGGACCCAGGTTTAAGAACATGAATTCTGAGTTTTCAGATCTTCTGGTCAATCCCCATTGCTCGGGATGAAATTGAAGTGCTTTCTGTTCAGCCTCCTGCTTATCTTCCGGTAATAGAAATGGCCCCATTTCAGTTGCTCTTGCAGGATGCTCTTTTCTAAGTGGGTGACCCTCCCATGTCACCGGCATTAAAATCCTTCTTAAATGAGGATGTTCCTCAAAATTAATTCCGAACATATCAAAAGCTTCTCGTTCATACCAATCTGCATTTTGCCATATACTTGTTATAGTAGGTACGTTTAATGAATTCTCTTTTAATGGAACTTTAATCCTTATATCATTGTTGCGTTCAAAAGATAAAAGATGATATACAACTGTAAAATCACTATCAGGTTGGTTCCCCCTTTTCGCACGGGCTCTTTCATCTATTGCCGTAAGATCATAAAGCATTTTATATGGATTATCAATCTCATTTTTTAAATATGAAAAAACATCAACAAGTTTATTTGAAGAGATCCATACAGTAGGAAATTCATCAGCTGTTTCCTGCTCAATAAAACTATTTTCACCAAACTTAGATCTTAAATCTTCAATAATATTCAAATCACTATCCATAATACATGAAAATTTTTTTGACTTTTGACCTTTGACTTTCTTTAGATTTCATCAGGAGATTTAATCTCTGTCATTCTCATTCTTTCTTCTCTCTTTATATCTTTCATGGAAATCTTTTCATCTTTTATTGTGCCTTGCGGTCCGACAACCCAGCTTAAAGGCCTTTTTTCTTTACCTACTGCATCTCTCAATAAAAGCAACCCTTCCATAAATGCATCTGGCCGGGGAGGGCACCCTGGAACATACATATCAACTGGCATAAATTTATCAACTCCCTGAACTACACTATATATATCATACATTCCCCCTGAATTTGCACATGAACCCATTGATATTACCCATCGGGGCTCCATCATCTGTTCATATAATCTCTTTATAATCGGAGCCATTTTTATAAAAACTGTTCCAGCAATAATCATTACATCCGCTTCCCGTGGTGTACCTCGAATTACCTCTGCTCCAAATCTCGAAATGTCATACTTGCTTGTTATACTTGTTGCCATCTCTACATAACAGCATGATAAACCAAAATTAAATGGCCACATTGAATTTTTCCTTCCCCATGCTACAAGATCCTGTAAACGACTCAACAAAACACTCTGCTTTATCGTTTCCTCAAACGAGCTGTTCCCATTCAAAGGCGCAGAACCATCTATTGTTTTACTTAACCACCATTTCATAGTTAAAAACTTATTCCTTTTTAAATCAAACCCTTGTTACCCATTTACCATTCAATCATCTATTCCATCATTCCACTACTCCACCATTCCATCGAATGACCATTGAATGGCAATAGAATGACCACTGAATGACAATCGAATGTGCCATCATTCCATTCAACTTTTAAATTTCCTCATCGCCTGCAATATCCTTCTACCTTTAGGTCCAAAATCTAGAGCTCCAATCTTCCATTCATATACTAATACTGCTAGTAAAATAAATATAAAGACTAATACTCCGATATAGCCTGTCCACCCCAATTCTTTGAATGAAATTGCCCAGGCTACTATAAATACTGCCTCCAGGTCAAATATTACAAAAAACATCGCAACTATATAAAAATGCACCGGGAAACGTATCCTTGCATCTCCGGTGACTTTAATTCCTGATTCGAATGGCTCATCTGTTTCTGGTTCTTTGTGTCTTTGACCTAATATATAAGACAATCCTATCATTATGCTTACTAATAATATAACTGCACCCGCATACAATAGAAGAGGCCAAAGTAATGTAGAATGTTCAGACGAAGGCTGCAATAATTTCCTCGCTTGAATCGTTTCGGTTTCTCTTTACTTTTATAAAATAAAAATATAAAAGCCTCATTCAAGGTTATGTGACCTATGTTATTATTTTAATTATTCGAACAATGGTATGAGGCATAAGTATTTCATCAGAAACGACAATCCCTTTTCTAGTCATGATTTTAGCAACACGATATCATAGATTACCCGACCTTAATACATTGGCTATATGTATGAACTGTTCTTCGAAAACACAGCACAAGACTAAATCTGTCAACAGTTTCCTGAAATAAGTAACTTCTAATTCGCATATTTGGAATTTCGAATCAAGATTGTAATTATTTATAACTCAAAAAATTATTTAATTTTATAACTTTCTTTAATTTAATTAGATACATGCTTACTTTTCTTCCCCTTGGTGGCGCACAGGATATTGGAGCAAATAGCTATTATTTAAATATCAATAATACCGGCATAATCTTAGACTGTGGAATGCACCCTCAAAAAACCGGATTTGATGCTCTCCCTGATTTTAATTTGTTAAATAACCTTCCTCTCGACTATGTGTTAATTTCTCATGCACATCAGGACCATTTAAGCGCTCTCCCTTTCCTCATAAAAAAATTTCCTTATTTAAAAATTATTATGACCCCTCAAACACGGGCACTATCTGAATTAACACTTCATAATTCCGTTGCGATTATTAAAGAACAGATAAACGATGAAAGTTTTGAAATTTTTTCTCATGATGAAATCGACCTGCTTATTAAGATGATTGATTACAAATCATATAATGAATTATTTAAAATTTCCGGTTACAATAATAGTAACCGGCTGTATGCACAATTTTATGATTCGGGACATATTTTAGGTTCAGCAGGAATTTTAATTGAAGGTGAAAAAAATATCTTCTATACCGGCGATATTAATTTAAATGACCAGCCTTTAATAAAAGGTGCACATCTGCCCGATAAGAAAGTTGATACTTTAATATTGGAAACTACTTATGGTGCCGCCGATTCTTCATTACTATCCGATTGGGATATAGAAGCTAACCGTTTGGCATCCGCTATAAATAAAATCTTTCAATCCGGCGGCTCTGTTCTTATTCCTGTCTTCTCTTTGGGTAAAACTCAAGAAATATTAAAAACTATCTGGAATTTAATTCTAAAAGGAAAACTTGCTAATACTGATATTTACACCGGAGGGCTCGGAATAAAAATAAATAAAGTATATGACTATAACAGGTATGTTGTTAATATGATTGATCCAGAATTTGAACTAAGTTCAATTCCTTTCAATAATTTGTACACTATTGAAGACCCCGAATTCTTTTTAAATCACCTTGCATTGTCCTTGCCTCTAGTGGAATGATGCTGGAAGGAACTGCTTCATATAAATTGGCAAAGAGATGGATTAAACATAAAAACTCTGCCATCTTTACTGTAGGTTATATGGAAGAATCAACTCCAGGTTATAAATTTGCAAATGCCGTTGCCGGACAAAAAATTAAACTTTCCCAATATGATAGTGAAGAGGAAATAAAATGCACAATAGAAAAATTTCGTTTTACCGCTCATTCCAGAAGAGAAGATTTAATTGAAATTGTAAGAAGATTAAAACCCGAAAATGTAATTTTAGTGCATGGTGATATAGCTGCGGTTGACTGGATCGGTGCATCCATTCTAAAAGAATTTAAAGGTATTAAAGTGTATAAAACGGAAATTGGAAAAGAAATAATTCTACACCCCTAAAACTGGAATAGTCTCCTTACTACCTATCCCCAGTACAACTCCAAGGTAAATCCAAGCTAACTCCGAACTAACCCCATGATAAATATCGTAAAATTCTTATTTCTTCCCGGACCCCCACCATCCAATTCATCTTCAACACCATAACCATGCCAATACCTATTCATCCATTCAATCATTCACCCATTCTATCATTCCAAAACTCCATTACTCAATCATACCAAAACTCTCCTTATTTCATAAGGATCATCTTCTTAGTTTCAATGTAAGTTCCAGCGTCTATTCGATAATAATAAACTCCGCTTGCAAGACCTTCTCCGTTAAAATTTATTTCATGCCTCCCCGCAGAATATTCTCCATCTACCGCAACAGATACCTGCTGTCCTAGCTCATTATAAATTATTATTTTTACTTTACTCTCTTTTGGGAGAGAAAAATCAATCTTTGTTGAAGGATTAAATGGATTAGGATAGTTTTGTGCCAAAGAAAATTCCGCTGGGGTAAGTTCAACTTCATGTTTTACACCGGAAACTACAAAACTAACGTATGCCCGCACTAAATATAGAAAAATATAACCCGATTTATCCTGTACTCCATAAAAAACCCAATCCGGCGGGTCATCTTGACTCTTATATGAATAGCTGTGATAGGCAGACGAAGATTGATAATACGTAACCATTACCACATTAGATGTTGGATATTCAGCAACCATCGGAAATTCAACAACAAATGGGTTGCTGGCATCTATTTTTTGTGAAGTCAAATCAACTTTAACCCAGTTTTTATATGGCTTTTCATAGGGATAATCACCGGAATGGTCTATAACACCAGGCTTTGTTCCTAAAGTTGGAGTTGCTGTAAATGTACAAAGTTTATTTCCTCCTAAATGTCCGCCAACATCAGCAAATGTAAAAATATTTCCTTTTATTGGTGTAATATCCCTCAGGGCAACCTTTATTGAGTCTAATGTTGCTCCCGCTATTCCGTCAAATTGTACAGCTGCACTATCACCCTGAACTAGAGGAAGATATCCGGTTGGTTCAGTATTATCCCACTTTAATTCGGTTATTGAGTTTGATGCTGTACCGTTTGACCGGTATTGATAATCTTGTACTGAATTCTGATTAGTATTTATTGCGGCAAAACGTATTGTATTGTATACTGATGGGTATTCCGGTTCTGTAAAATTTGAATTTAATGGAACATCCACAACTCTTGCGGCTCCAGATCCAATCTCTATAGCTTTTATAATAATATTGCTGCTGATAGAAGAGAAAGTAATATTAAGATTCGATGAATTCATAAAAGTGAAATATTCCGCTCCAAGGTTTTGTAACGTTACCAATGTCAAATTTATATTTGGATCATAATATGTCTTGCCAATACTGATCGGGATGGGTTGGTCACTATATCCGTAAGCAGGATCTACATTAATGTTATTTAACCCGTTCGCAATTTCGAATTCCGTAAATACTTTTTCAAGCGTTGTAGAATAATTCTGTAAAATCTTACTTAACCCTGAGATGCCTACAAGACCATAGGTTGAATAATCCTGGACTATCTGTTTTAACATTCCGCTTCCGAATTGTTCTTTTAAATAAAGAAAAAATCGTTGTGCCCTTGCATAATCATTTAAAACAAGATTTCTGTTATTCGTTCTCCAGTCAAAAAGATAATGATTTGATTCAGCAGCCACTAATTCCTGCATTTCCACTCCATATCCGCATACTGTTTGTGCCACTTCAGACAATCCTTCATTTATGAAAGTTAACTCCGGAGTTGTTCTATGATAGTTCCAATTAATCATATGCTGGAATTCGTGTGCTGCAGTTGTAATTGCTATATTTAACCCGCTGCTTGTTTTCAAATTTACCGGATTCGCATCCATAAAATAAATTTCTATTGATTGACCGAATCCTCTGGTTTCATTATCAGGCGAAAAATAACCTGCGACAAATCCGCCGCTGCCGCTGAATCCGTCTTTTATATCCAGAATAAGTATTATTATTCTTGGATCATTATCCACATCCGGTGGATTACCAAAGGTATCTACATCTATTTGAAAAATTCCTTCACCTGAATTTGATGGCGTGCTAACATCAAAATCATTAACCACTCCGGCGACAGCACTCGAATCTACCGATGTTTCCCATACATCATCCGCAACAAATATATAACAGTGCTGACCTACCGCTCTGCATGTAGAAGGGACGGAATATTCACCATTTGTTTCAAAACTTATAGCTGTCCAGTTTCTTTTTACACCAACACCAAAGCTCCATGCCGTTTTCTTTAATCTTACTTGAGAAAAATAATTTGGATTATCAATTAAAAATTGTGCTGCTTTTTTATAATGATCTCCTAAAAGATCACTCCCTGCGATTGGATAACTTTCGCTTGCTTCTTCTTTTACCGCAGCGTTTGTTTTACTTACCTGGCTGTAACCCGTTTCTATAATGGATATAAATATTATTAAAACTGTTAACATGGAGAAAGAAGTTTTATTCATATCATTCTCTGAACTTATTTAATAAAGGTTTTCTTATAATCTTAATAATTCTTCAATTTTTGAATCTAAATTGAGAAAAAAATAATAATCCAACTTATGGAGGCGTTTATTCACTAGATTTGCCGTTTACTATTTCTATTTTATCAACTTTCAGTACTTTAATTGATTCCTTGTTGATTGTGGAAGAACTATAATAAACTTTTGCAGTTTTACCCTGATTTTTCGAAAGAATATTATTTACATCTTCAGGGCAATCAAGTAAAAAAAGTGATTTATCGTTTAATAATGCAATTCTTGCAAATGGTTCATTATTTACCATTAAAATTTCACCGGTAACAAAGTTTATACCATTTTCATCTTCTCCTTCTAAAGAAGAATCTTTGGAAGTCGAACAACCTGATAGTAACATTATTATTATGAAAAGGGATATTATTTTAACAAAATAAATTTGTCGCACTATTTTCATAAATTATATCAATATAGTCTGTCTACTTTCAATTTTATAAAGTATAGTAGAATTTAAAATAAATAAATGTAAAAATAACTATTTAAGAAAATTCTACAATCTGGCTGACATACCAAATATTATTGATTCTAAACAGTTAATATATTAAGTTCTTAAAAGATTATTTACTTGTTTATAAATGATTAAAAACAATCCTCTCAAATTCTTTGATAGAATAGCAGCTTATATTCTTTCAATTATATCTATTTCTGCTGGTTCTATCGGTTTATTTCTATCTATTTATAATTATCAATCAGTTATCATTCCAATTGCATCAATGGGTTTTATTTTAATCGGAATATTATATGGAATTGCTGCCTTTAAAGGAAAACCAATAAATTTTTCAAAATTAACTAAAAAAAATTAAACCACTCCAACATCTATTGAATGACCATCAAATGACCACCGAATGACAATCGAATGACTATAAATGACCATAGAATAACCAGAGTATGAATTCAAACATTCCTGGAAATCACCCTAGGCCTTATTATTATACTTTCTTCCGCATAATCATCATATGTCTCATATACTCTCACTTTAGCTTCTCTTACATTAGATGGGATATCCACAATTTGTATTTCCCTAAGAATATACTTACAGATATTCTCAACTGTCGATTGGAAATTAACTATTACTTTCTTTGATTTCATTTTTTCTAGAAACTCAATTATCTCGGAATCCTCTTTGTATACCATGAAAGCGTGGTCTAAGTTTTCAATAATAGGCTTAATTATTTTTTTTAAGTCATAATAATCCATAACCATGCCATTCTCTAGCATATCCCCTTCAAGTTCTACAATCATTTTATAAGAATGGCCATGAATATTTTTACATTTATCAAAATGTTCCGGAAGCCGATGCCCCATTTCCCATCTGAATTCCTTTGCTATTTTCATCATACACCTTTTGCTGCCGGATCCCAGATGAATTTATGCATCTGTAATTGGAATCTGACATTGAGTTTATCTTCCAAAATCCAGTTAACCAGGGTCAAAGGTTCAAGCTCTCCAAATACTACTGAAAATAAAATCTCGCATTTTTCCTCTAAATTATATTTGTTCATTATTTCTTTTGTCCATTCATAATCTTCTCGAGAGCCCATTACAAATTTTATCTCATCAAAAGGTTTCAAATAGTCAATATTATCATATAGATTTTTCTTCTCCATTCCGCTCGAAGGGCATTTTAAATCCATGATTATTTTCACTTTATTATCTACATTCTTGATTGGTAAACTGCCCCCTGTTTCCAATAAAACCTCAAAACCTTCTTTAATTAGCTCTTTTAACAAATTAAAACATTCATTCTGAAATAAGGGCTCCCCTCCGGTAACTTCAACCAACCTGCAGTTATATCTCTTGATCCGCTCTAATATTTCATCTATTGAGTATTCTTTCCCTTCATAAAATGCATATTCCGTATCGCAGTAAGTACAGCGAAGGTTGCAGTAAGTTAACCTGATAAAAACACAAGGCAATCCAGCTTTTGTGCTCTCACCCTGTATCGAAAAATATATTTCATTTACCTTTAGCATAAAATAATTTGTTTTTACATAAAAATATCTACAAAAGTAAAAAACAAAAATTTGACATCAAATCCACTTATCAATATATTTAAAGTCAATTTTTAAAACATTAAGGTAAATTATGGCAAGTCACAAATCGGCAAAGAAGAGAATTCGTACAAATGAAAGAAGAAGGGTTATAAATAAAAGCAATGAATCCAGAATAAAATCTTTGGTTAAGAAAACTTTAAGTTCAACTAATAAAGAAGAAGTTGAAAAAGTTTATAAAAATGCAGTTTCCATAATTGATAGATCTGTAACAAAGGGGATTATCCATAAAAATAATGCTGCTAGAAAAAAAGCAGCTCTTACCAAATATCTTAACGGTTTAGCAGTTTCTGAGAAAAGCTAATAATTGAAATAAAAATCAATCCATCCTTTGGATTTTATTCCTCTTTATTTTAAATCCTCAATTGCATCTATACCTTCCGGCATCGGAAGGTAAAACCTTATAGGCTGTATTGTTCCGTCTCGTTTAATTAATCTTTCAACTCTTTTTTTAATGATTACGCTTTTTTCTATATAAACATCATCCTCTACAATCGACCCGAATAGATAACTTGTACCCTTTATTAAAACATTTTTCCCTATCCTTAATGGATTGTCATCACTCCCCGTCATATTCACTCCCGATTCAATTCTTGATTTATCTCCGATTACTATATTTCCTTTAATAATATCCCCTGATAATATTTCAACGTAATTACCTATTTCAAATACCTGGTTCGGAAAAGTTGAAAGAAGAACATTATCTCGGATCACTACATTCTTTCCAAAATGAACATTCCCGCTTACATATACGTTCTTTTTTAATTCCAGGTTGTAATTAAGCCTGACACCTTGCCCTATATAAACCCCTTTACCGATTTTAATATCTAATGGAATATTATTCTTATCCTTTTCTATTATTTCTTCGATTATATCTTCATGAATAAAAAAATCTTCAGGATCATCTATTTCAATTATATCTTTTAATTTGTCATAGGCCTTCTTTCTTGCAACATTCTCCATTTCTCTTAAAACAGATTTGTTGTTAAATCCCATAACTACATGTTGCTCTCGCGGACTTACTGCTGTTACGGAATAACCATTTTTATTAAATAATGAGATTAAATCTGTTATATAAATTTCATTTTGGGCATTGTTGCTTGATATATTATTTACCTGTTCAAATAGTTTTTTATAATTAAATGCATATACACCTGAATTGAATTCATTGTTCTTAATCAATTCTTCTTTTGTATATGAATAAGTCTTTCCGTTAAAATTAACTTTGTATGGTTTATCTGAATTCAAAGAAAGAATATCTTTGTATTCTAAAATTTCTATTACTTTTCTTTCATCCTTCCCCGCTGGCTCTCCTTTCTCATCTCTCTCTTTTACTCTTATAATCCGGCCGTATGAATTGTCCTCTGGATTCCCTTCAAATATCCCTGTTAAAACCATCATGTCGCTTTGCGATTTTAAAAATTCACTCCTGAATTCCTTCATGGTTTCTCTGTCAATTAAACCCATATCCCCAGGTAATACATAAACCGTTCCATCAAAAAGTTTATTGTCAATTTTTTCTAAAGCAACCTGAACTGCATGACCCGTCCCGTTTTGTGTCTCCTGATATGCAAATAATGTATTGGGGCGTTTGCCGATTACTTGTATAACATCATTTGCTTTAATTCCAACTACAACAATGGTATTTATGTTGTCTATTCCGTTCCGGCATGAATTATATACCCTCTCAACAGTCGATATTCCCCAGATTTTATGAAGCATTTTTGACTTTTGAGATTTGATTCTTTTTCCATGTCCTGCCGCTAGGATTATTACTACTTCTTTAAATTCGTAATTAAATTCTGAAGATAAATTATTTATCAGTTTATATGTTTCATTTTGTTCTATTATTTCCATGAAATCTCCAATTAATATTTTTGGGAATTCTATTAGTTTATATTATAAAGGCATTAAACTATACTTAACAATTATAAAATTAATTTTTAACAGTTTCATTTACATAATTTATGCCGGAAATTAAAGAAATTAAAAAAGCAAATACAATTGAAAGTACCGGTGAGTCTATGAATCCTGCAGTAATAGCAGATAATATCAACCCTGAAAGTCCTAAACAAATTCCCCATATCAAATTTTTATAATTATTATCAATATTCTCCCTCAGCAATTTTATAATATAATAATATGAAATAATTAATAGGATTAAAAATGTACTTAAGCCCAGAAAACCGCTTTCAAAATAAACCTGAATGAAGTCATTATGCCAGCTTCCTATACCTTTATCGCTTAACATATTTCTGTATGGAAATATTTCTTTAAATGTCCTTGGTCCGTAACCCAGTAATGGATTTTGAAATTTCATAAATAAATCTTCCGCTCCTTTTAGTAGTATATTGCGATCAGAAAGGTCCGTAGGTTGATTAACTCTTCTTCCGAATTCCGGCGAATTATTTATGAAAGATGCAGCGGAAAATATAATAGTTAAAATAATTATTATTATAGAATCTCTGAATCTTACTTTTTTGATTATTACTCCTGCTGCTAACAAAATTATTATTATAACAACATTTGTCCTTCCTAAAGATGTTATTACTCCTGTAAATATTATTGATAAACTTAATAACTTTATTAAATTATTTATTTTTAATGAAGAAAATATCCCCTCGTTCTTTAATACTACCGGGAGACAAATAAAAATTCCAAAGGCAGCTACCAGGTATGATGAAAATGTAGCATATCCAGAAGAAAAAGATCTCGCTCTGTCTACCATGTGAAGATTAAATAATACCAGGCCTGATATCGCAGTTAATATTGAGGCTGCTGCAAATGTGTAAACTAAAATATTTAGTCTCTTTTTATTCATTGTCTTTAAGTAAAAATCAAATGAGTAAAATCCTAAATAAAATAATGCCTCTTTATAGTATGATTGATTACTTAAAGAAGGGAAGTCTGAGAATATTATTGAAAGTACCCTTGCTGCTAGAAAGATAAATACTACTTTTCCAAAAATTCCAATAGCTTTCTTTTTTTCCGAAATCTTTTCAAAAATCCATAGTATTGATAATGCTCCGGTAAAGACCTGCAGAAGAAATAATGAAAATAAAAAACTGCAGACTGTAGCTAATAAAAGATAAAAATATAAATTTTGATTAAACCTGCTTGAAATCAGCATCCTAATCTCTAAACTGCATTTCGTAAAATTTATGGTATAATCCGTCTGTATCTTCTATCAATTCATCATGCCGTCCCATTTGAATTATTTGTCCCCTGTCAAGAACCAGTATCCGGTTTGCATTTCTTATTGTGCTTAAACGGTGTGCTATCACAAATGTAGTCCTGTTTTCCATCATTCTTTCTATTGCCTCCTGAACTAATAATTCTGATTCATTATCAAGTGCTGATGTTGCTTCATCAAAAATCATTATCTCTGGATTTTTAAGTATTGCTCGCGCAATTGAAAGTCTCTGTCGCTGACCACCCGATAATTTTATCCCTCTTTCCCCAATTACTGTATCATATCCATGGGGAAGTTCGAGGATAAAATCATGTGCATTTGCTGTCTTGGCCGCCTGCACGATTCTATCAAATGGAAATTCACCCAATCCGTAGGCAATATTATTTCTAATTGATTCGTTAAATAGATATGTCTCCTGTGTTACTATCCCCATTAAACTTCTTAAACTTTCAATCGAAATTTCCTTAATATCCGTTTCATCCATTATTATTCTCCCCGATGTCGGGTCATAAAACCTTGGTATTAGATCCACCAATGTCGATTTACCTCCACCGCTTGGTCCTACCAAAGCAACTATTTCACTTTTATTTAATGTAAAACTAACATTTCTTAATACCGGCTCAACTGAATCTTCATATCCGAAGCTAACATTATCGAATGTAAGTGAATTTTTGAATTCCTTAATTATTTTCGGATTATTACTGTTTTTTATTAGAGGCTTTGTATCTAGAATTTCAAAGATCCGGTCCCCCGCTGCACTCGATTCCTGTATCCTGTTATTGACACTGCTTAATTCCTTGATCGGGGGCATTAGCTGGAAAATTGCAAATAATAAACCTAAAAATTCACTCGCCTTTAAGGTGTGTTGTTGAAGAACCAGCACCCCGCCGTAATATATTATCACAACCCCTATTGCTACACTTAAAAATTCTGTTATCGGAGATGAAGTGTTTCTTACTCTAACTATCTTTAACATCAATCTAAAATAATTATGAGTCTCTTTTTTGAATTTTCTATTTTCATAATTTTCCATTCCGAATGCTTTTACAATTTTTACACCCGAAATTGTTTCCTGAAGTATGCTTGTTATATCCGCCATTTTAGCCTGTACTAAAGAACTTTGTTTCCTAAGTTTAATTCCAATCCACCCTATCAGTAACGCTGAAATCGGCATTACTACTAAAGACAGTAATGTCAATTGCCAACTTATACTTAACGCAATTAGCAGGAAAACAATAATTGTTAAAGGTTCGCGTATTAAATTTAAAAATGCAGCTGTTATGCTTGCCTGGATTATTACTACATCATTCGTAAATCTGGATATTAAATTCCCAACCCGCTCCTTTTTGAAATAACTCATTGGAAGTTGATGCAGATGTACGTAAGCCGTGTCTCGCAAGTCTTTCATCGCACCATATTCAACATACGAAATAAGATAGGCCTGCAGATAACCAAATATATTCTTTCCTAGAAAAGCAAGTAGAACTAAAATACAGATCTTTAATAAAGCCTCCATCTTTCCCCCGCTAAATACAAAATGGTTAAATGAATTTGTTATATTATTCCCCATCTTCTGTATCCATTCAGGCATTATACTTTTTGCTTTTTCTGCTGAATTTGGTTCCTGTTGTACCTGTTCTGTTTTGGTAGATTCCTGAAATAATGTATCTAACAGTGGAATAGTTAAATAAACCGACGCACCATTTAGTATCGCAAAAATAAATGTACACATAATTGACAGCACTAAATGCTTCCAGTATGGTCTTACAAATTTTAGTATCCTTCTGTAAGTATTCATTTTAGCTCATAAAATCTTTTTTATTATTTTGATATTCCCAGATTTTCATATATGTCATTATGGTTGTAATTGAATTTAATAAAGAGATCATCAATCCGTAAATTCCGTCTTTATATCCTTTTAATGAAAAATAATACCTCAAAAATGCAGATAATCCGTGCAATACAATAGTAATTCCTTTTACTTTTTTCTTTTCTTTATAAACCTCTAAAGCTTGTAATGTTGTGTAACTATTGATCTTGGAAAAACTTTTTTCAATTGAAGCAAACGTATAATGAATAATTGGTTTTTTCAAATAATCCGTTTTCCCGTCAACTATAAATCCTTCATGTATTAACTTTTCGGTCACTTTTGCCTTTGATTTATTGAAAAGTCTTAACTGAAAATCTTTCTCCCAGCCGCACGTTGTAATTTTTCTATTAAGAAAATAATTTTCTCGCGGAATAAAATAGCCGTCTGATTCATAGTCTAAATTTACTATCTCCTCCCTTAATGAATCGGAAACTCTTTCATCTGCATCTATATTTAACACCCATTCATTTGTTGTAAGGTCTAAAGCATAACCTTTTTGTACTGAAAAACCTTCCCATTTTTTTATATATATTTTATCTGTAAAATCTTTCGCTATCTCCACTGTCCTATCATTACTTTCTGAATCTACCAAAATTATTTCATTCACCCACCTTAAGCTATCTAAACAGTCTTTAATATTCTCTTCTTCATTCTTAGTGATAATAATTACTGAGATATTTTGCATATAATTATTTGATTATTTATAACTACTGCGGTTTTTGATAAAAAAAGAGAATAGAAACATAAATGTATATCTAAACATTCTTTAATCCTGCCGTACTTAGGAATAGTCCAAGAATTAAATTAATTAATTTCATAAAAAATC
This sequence comes from uncultured Ignavibacteriales bacterium, assembly GCA_963848195.1. Classification (GTDB taxonomy): domain Bacteria; phylum Bacteroidota; class Ignavibacteria; order Ignavibacteriales; family Ignavibacteriaceae; genus CAVQBP01. The sequence goes on from CAWKCY010000016.1 coordinate 677,246, forward strand.
CCCATAATGGGCTGTATATTAAAACTAAAAGGATTATTGATCCGTAAAGTCCTAAATTTAATAACGATGCCGTAACCTTATTCGGGAATAGATCAAATAAAATATGTGAACCATCAAGTGGGGGAACAGGTAGTAAATTAAATGCAAATAAAAATATATTAAAGAATACACCATACCAGAATATATTAACTAAATATTGCTGGTATTGAAAGTTCATATCGAATACTATCAAAAATCCTATAAAAAAAATTATTGCTAGTATAAAATTTGATAACGGTCCGGCAAATGATACTATCGCATCATCTCTTAATTTGTTCTTAAAATTTTTCCTGTTTATCGGAACCGGTTTTGCCCACCCTATTAAGGCAAATCCGGATGCAAATGATGCTAAAGGCATTATGATTGTCCCTATAATATCCGCATGCTTTATTGGATTAAAGGTTAACCGCCCCTCTCTTTTTGCTGTGTCATCCCCTAGTTTTGACGCACTATATGCATGCGCGAATTCGTGAATTGTAATTGATATAAAAAACATTGGCAAAAAAAGTATGAACGATATCAGTTTTTGACTTATCTCAATATGGGGCAAGTTAACCTCTGGGATGAAATTGTTTATGTTCCTGCTTTATATATTCTCTGTCTACATGTGTATATATCTGCGTTGTCGAAATATCGGCATGCCCTAGCATTTCCTGTACCGCTCTTAAATCAGCTCCCCCTTCAAGTAAATGTGTCGCAAATGAATGTCTGAATGTATGAGGATGCACTTCTTTATTTATTTCAGCTTCTCTTGAATATCTGTCTACTATTTTCCAGACACCCATCCTCGATAATTTCGATCCTCTACTGTTTAAAAAAACATAATTCTCGCTCTTTATACCTCTTTTTAAAATTGTCCTGCTTGTTTTTATATATTCTTCAGTCCATTTGACCGCACTTCTGCCTATCGGTACAAGTCTTTCTTTAGAACCTTTTCCGGTTACACGAATAATTTCTTCGCTAAAGTATAATGAAGATATTTTCAAATTTATTAACTCCGATACTCTTAAGCCGCAGGCATAAAAAATTTCTAGCAATGCTTTGTCCCTTAATCCTAATTTATCAGTGGTATCTGGTTTAGATAACATCCTGTCAACTTCATCTATCGATAATACTACGGGCAGGTTTTTGGATAGCTTAGGAGAGCTTATCTTTTCCATTGGATTTTTAACTATGTACCTGTTGATATATAAATACTTAAAAAATCCTTTTATTGATGAAAAATATCTTGCTGCCGATGAACTTGTCAATCCTATATCTTTAAGTGAATTAAAAAACTTGCTTATATGCTCTGTTTCTATTTGAGATGGATCCGATATATTATACTCTTTAAGAAACTTGAAAAATGAAGTAATATCATTCTTATATGATATGGTTGTATTATCAGAGAGGTTCCTTTCAAGTTCAAGAATATTCAAATACTCTTTGAGGAAAATTTCCATTAGCCGATTCTAAAAAGATGGTTATTTATTTCTTTTCTGTTTCTTCATCAATCCCTTTCTCCATTTCATCTTGTTTCGGATATCTTATTCTTCTATGATGTTGACCGACTAATATGCTTAAAAACGCTTCCTTAATTTTTGTGATATCACTAAAGGTTAATGGAGATTCATCTAACTGACCATCATCAATCCTTGTTTTTATAATTTTATCTATTACATTTTCAACTTTAACCGGATCAGGCTCTTCAATTGCCCTGACTGCTGATTCACATCCGTCTGCTAACATTATTATTGCCGTCTCTTTTGAATCTGGTTTAGGGCCTGGATATTGATATTCCTTTATATCAACTTTTTCCTCTCCGTATCGTTCTTTTGCCTTTTCATAAAAAAATGTCATCGTGTTTGTCCCGTGATGCATAGGTATAAAATCTATTATTTCATCCGGCAGGTCATTCTCTTTTGCTAATTCTACTCCCTCCTTTACATGTCTGCTTATTAGTTCAACGCTTTCCTCTGGTGTAAGGTTTTCATGTATGTTTTGGTTATTAAGCTGATTTTCAACAAAGTTTTTAGGGGTGATTGTTTTTCCAATATCATGGTAATATGCACCTACTCTTGCTAAAAGTGGATTTGCTCCTATCTTTTCCGCCGCCGTTTCTGCTAATGTACCCATAGTCATCGAATGGTTGAATGTTCCTGGCGCTATCCTTGCCAGATCCCGGAGTAATGGCCTGTCAAAGTTAGATAATTCAAGTAATGTAAGATCTGTAGTTATTTTGAAGAACCTTTCAAAGAAAATTAATAACCCGTATGTTAAAACTGGACTTATAAGTGAATTTGAACCTGCGAATGCAAATTCTATTAGTATACTTTCTGTTGACGCAAATCGTTCAAATCCGAATGCTAATACTGAAACTGTATACCCTAATAAAATGTAAAGAAAAGATCTGAAAATTTGTGATCTGTTCTTTATGTCTCTTACTGTATAAACAGCTAATCCTCCCGCAAATATATTCATCGCCGCAAATGAATATTCATTCCCTCGTAATGCTCCCGCAATCAATGCTAATATTACCGTTGCATAAAAACCTACTCGTGAATCAAATATAATAGTTAAAAGCATCGATGCTGCTGGTAAAACAATAAGAAGTTGTATCGGAGAAGATGCGGAAATTTGATTAAGTAAGTAGGTAATAAATGAAATAAATACAAATATTATCGATATAAGGATTATCTTTTGATTGTTATTAAATACTTTTTTTCTGAATAGGAATAAGTAAATAGAAAAAAGAGAAATCAAAAAAGTTATATGAAGGAATTTCCCTAAAAATTGCAGAAGATATCCTTCATTTCCTATTTTCTCTCCCTTCGCCTGCTTATATGAATCTATTTTAAGTTTGGCTTCTTTTGTAACCCTGTCATGTTTCCCTATAATCCTCTCGTTCTCTGTAACTATTCCTGAATATTTCGATACATTCTTTTCTGCCTGATCTATTTCCTCTTTAGTCAATTGTGGATTAAAGATCAGGTTTGGTTCTATAAAATGATCCGAATATTCTATCAAAGCACTCTCAACATCGGGGGGAAAATTCCACCTTTTAATGTCATCTGCTACTTCTTCTTTTGAACCTGGTAAATCAAGGAATTTATGCACCGGTTCTATTCTGTCTACATTTCCTATTCTTAAGGCAATGCTGTCTTTGGTAATTTCATTTGGTGTTTTACTAAGTATCCCTTTACCGTAAACATCATTTATTATATCATTCAGTATAGCAAACAGTCTCCTGATGCTTTGATTCTGTTTTGCAAGCATATTACGTTCCTGCCTGCGAAGATTTTCAAATGTATTAAATGAACTGGTTGTCAGAAATGTTGGGTTAATGTTTTGGGTCTGAGGCGATTTTAAACTGCTGTCTACCATCTTAAGAAGATAATTATCATAGTTTTTTAACGAATCAAGTATATTTTTTGAATTATTCTCATTGTTCATAAATACCGGATAAACACTCGCGGCGGCTTCTTTTATTTCTGTCTTGTAAACTTCAGGATCTTTGTTAACTGGAAAACTGAATGGCGCTATTAGATCATCATTTATCCATATTGAACCTACTGAAACTTCTGATTCAATAGATTCTCCTTTGGGAAACATTAAAACTATCAAAACAATGGTTACTACAGCAACGATAATTTTTATTTTTATACTGCTTTGAAGCCTATTTTCGTTGATGCTCGGCGTTAATCAGCTCGTCTTTGATTTTAATATTTTTTCAAGAAATTCAGCCGTCCCGTCTTCATTATTATTTTTTTCCGTTATAAGATTTGCCATCCTTTTGATCTCCGGAACCGCATTGGATAATGCAACTTTGAATGCCTTCGTTTTAAATAAACTTATATCATTGTACCAATCTCCTACTACCGCTGCCTCTTCAGGTTTTATTTTCAGATATTTTAGCAATCTAAGCATACCTTTTCCCTTTGATGCATTTTTTCTTCTTATTTCAATATAATAAATACTATCATGCCGGTGTGACTTATAATAAGAAGTCTTTAAGCCGATTGAATAGGGGAATGACATTCTTTCCCAAACATATTTCATAAAGTTCCTGTTATCTCCGGCTATTGATACTTCTAGAATGTTTTCATAAAATCCTTCATAAGAACTGACCTGCTCATATTTTGCCCCGTATTTTTCCATTAATTGAGTGATTATATAATTCTCTTCGGTAAAATAAATTGCATCTGCATGGCATAGGGCAATGTTCAATGTGAATTGCTGTGCATATTTTACCGCTTTTCTAACATATTTCTCTCTTACAAATGATTCCTCCAGTGTGTTTCCGTTAGGGTAATCTTTTATTAAAGAACCGTCTAAAGAAATTAAAGGCGTTTGTAAACCTAATTCTTCTGCAAAATTCGTTATTGCTGAATGTAATCTGCCCGATGCCAGTGTAAAACGAACATTCTGTTTTTTTAATTCTTTAATTAATTCTTTAGTCTTTTCTCCAATCGTTCCATTATCCGATAATAAAGTTCCGTCCAAATCAAAAACTACAATTTTTAATTTTCTTAATGCTTCTAAGTTGCTCATAAATGTTTAAAATACCTCAAAATATCTAATATAATATTATCTAAAATACAGTCAAATGATGAGTTTACAAATTATTTGATGAAACTAATTTATTTTTGAGAAATTTAGTATTAAAATATAATGCTTATTTTGTTTGAAATTATTTGATTAGATGTTGTACGGGAAAGTCAAATATCTGGTTTCAATCTCCTTTTTGTTTCTGATAATCATTCTTCAAAAATATTTTTTAATTTTTTATAATCCTTCGTAATGCCAAGGGCTAACATCACTTTTACCCTGGCTTTTTGTCCATTTAAATATTCCGCAAAAATAACTCCCATATTGTGCAGGTGTTTCCCCGCACCTGGATAACTGTAAATGTCTAGAGTTTCTCCAGCGGGGCATCTGGAAACTAAGATTACCGGTATTCCTTTTTCTACCGCATACTTAATCCCTTTAAAAGCTTCCGGTGGAACATTCCCTACTCCAAGCGCCTCTACTACAATTGCCTCTGCTCCGCTGTCTGCTGAAAATTTAAAAAACTTTTCATTCATCCCAGCGTAAACTGTAAGCATGTCGACATTGGGTACTATCCTGTCTGTTCTAATGGTTTCTAACTTTCTGGGTAACCTGTTTAAAATTACTCTTCCGTTTTGAACAAAACCTAAAGCACCAAAATCCAGGCTGTGAAAACTGTCAATTTCTTCGGTATAGGTTTTGGTTACTTCGCTTGCTGCGTTAATTTCTCCATTAAGACAAACTAATACTCCCAGTTCCCTGCAATTTTTACTCTTGCATATATGTACTGCATCAATCAAATTCCTTGGTCCATCCCAATCAGGATCGGAACTGTTTTTCATTGAACCAATTAATACTATCGGTATTTCTGTCTCTATTGTTAAGTCTAAAAGATATGCCGTCTCTTCTAATGTATCCGTACCATGCGTTACTATTACACCTGAATAGTCTTTATTTGAAATCAGTTCCTGGATTTTTTTTGACAATTCAAACATGAGTTCCGGTGTCATATGTGGACCGGGGTATTTTCCGAAATCATAGCATGATATCTTAGCCAATTTTTCCGCTTCCGGTATTTTATTCATTAATTCCTTACCTGAATATCTCGGAACAGCCCCTCCTGTCTTTTTATCAATTTTCATTGAAAAAGTTCCGCCCGTAAATACCACCAATATTTTTTCTTTTCCCATATAAATCTAGCTGAATTTATATTGTATACTTATTGACTTGAAGCATTCAAAATAAAAATTTATTTTTCATTTCTAAAAATAAAGAATTGGAGAGCAAAATGTTAATGGTCGAAGACGTTGATTTAACTCCTAATCCGCATGCATTGAAATTTATCTTAAATGAAAAACTCCTTAACCTTGAAACAAGACACTATTCAAGTAAAGAAGAAGGAGAAAAAGATCCTTTTGCTAAAGGCATTTTCGAAATTGATGGCGTAGTCTCTGTCTTTTATATGGGAAAGTTTGTTACTATTGAAAAAACTAAAGAAGCAAATTGGGGACAAATCCAAAGACCATTTATAAATTTCTTGAAATCTTTCGATAAAAGCTTAATCCCTACTGAAAAAGAAATCGAACCAATTTCTGAAAATGAAAGTGAACTTCTTAATAAAATAAATGAAATACTTGATCAAAGAGTCAGACCTTATCTAGCTAGCGATGGAGGAGGTTTACAGGTACTAGGTGTTGATGGATATACAGTGAAAATTAGATATCAAGGCGCTTGCGGCAGCTGCCCTACTTCAATATCCGGCACCTTAGCTGCAATTGAAGGTCTGCTTAGAAGAGATATTAATCCCCAGCTCGAGGTAGAAGCAGCCTAGCTTCATAATAGAGTGTTTGAAATTTTTGAATTTGAAGACTGAAATTTATTTGTAATTTGTCTTTTGTTATTTGGAATTTTCAAGACCCCATCCTTCCACTACTCCAAAATTCCATTATTCCACTACTACATCCTTTCTCTTTTCAAATTCTTTTTATAAATTTCCTTAAGAAAGTTGATATCAAATATGAAACACAAAGAGCAGCTTTATTACGCATGTTCCGAATTAGAAGGATTACATTTCAAAATATTTACTTCACATATCGGAATTAAACACATATTTGTAAATAAAAAAGATGCTTTTTTAAAATCTTTCGATGCAATTAAACTTCATGACGATGATCCTTACCTTTATAATATTTTTCAGCAGCTTGAGCAATATTTTACCGATAAAAGAAAAGAATTTAAAGTTCCTTTAGATATTTCCGGTAGTGACTTTCAATTGAAAGTTTGGAAAGAGCTTCTGAAAATTCCTTATGGAAAAACAGCAAGTTATAAAAATATAGCTGAAAAAGTTGGCGGCTCTACTTACGTTAGAGCCGTTGGAAAAGCAAACAGTCAAAACCCTCTCCCCATAATCATTCCCTGCCATAGAGTAATAAATACCGGTGGAAAAATCGGAGGCTATTCCCTCGGAATTCCATTAAAAGAAAAACTGCTCGAATTAGAAGGAAGTCTAAGCTTAGAATTATTCAAAAAACCCTAAAATTCAATATCCCCATGTCGCCCATACTCAATACTCGACTATCATTGCCCTTCTGATCCCTGATTTTCTGGAATTTTTCGACTCTAAATGCTCAAAACCTTATTCACATTTCTAACTATAATTATAGCAGTAAGTAATTATTTCATATTTGTAAATTGTTATTTATTTGCTATTTGTATTTTGCTATTTGTAATTTTTAGCTCTACTAGCTTAATATTCGCCATTAAGTACCAGCGAGTCATTCTCTTCCTTCTGAAAGTACATTTGTCCATACCCGCATCTTATCAATTCATTTAATTCATCCTGGTAAAAGAATTTATCTTCACCGAATGCCGGATGCAAATCACTCAGCCACGTTGCTCTTGGGTTATATTTAGCAAAGAAAGGTTTTTTGCACCAGTCTGGATTCCTTCCCTGAAGTAAATTTAGTACAAAAACCTTCTGACCGTTTACTTCTGAAATTCCTTCAATTGCTACTTTGCCTGGCAATGCTGACATTGACGGCCCTCTGACAGTTCTCGCTACTCCTGAAACCTGTTTAAAAGCATCACTAAATATTTGAAAAGCCCTTACCAGCGGTATTTCAAAATATTCCTTGGCTCCTGTATTTCTTTCTACAAAAAAGTAATATGGTATACATCCAAGTTTCACCTGATCTTTCCACATTCTTGCCCAAACATCAGCATTATCATTTACATGTCTGATTAATGGTGACTGTGTTCTTATTTGCGCTCCTGTATTGCGGATTCTTCTGATCGCTTCCTTTGCTATATCCGTAGATAATTCTACCCAATGGTTGTAATGCCCCATAATAGCAAGATGTTTCCCTGAATTAACAACTCTTTCAAATAATCGCAGAATACCATCCGAATCTTTATCTGTTACGAATCTATATGGCCAGTATGCAGCAGATTTAGTCCCGATTCTAATAGTCCTGATATGCTCAAATTCCGGCTGCAGAAATGGCTCAATATATTCTTTAAGGTGATTCAAACTCATTATCATCGGATCCCCTCCGGTTATAAGGATATCTGTTAGTTTCTTATGACTCCCTATATACTGCTGGAATCTCTTTGACTCATCTGTGGCAAATTTTAAATCTTTCATACCCACAAATTGAGCCCATCTAAAACAAAAAGTACAATAAGCATGACATGTTTGACCGCTTGATGGGAAAATAAGACAGGTTTCTCTATACTTATGTTGAACTCCGGAAACTTGCTCATCATCCATCCGAGGTATATTTAAAGTCATCTGTCCCGCTGGATGTGGGTTAAGTTCCAATCTTATCTCCTCAGCCGTCTCTTTTATTTTTTGTGTAGAAGAATTTTGTCTCAGAGCATCTGCCATCCAGTTAAATTGCTCATTTGAAAGCATATCCTTTTGAATGAAGGTTAACTGAAACATCGGATCATCCGGAATATTATTCCAGTCAATCAATTCTTCAACAATGTAGTTATTTGAACGGAAAGGCAGAACATTGGAAACAACTTTTATTGCAAATCTTTCATCTTCGGAAAGCATTTGAAGTTGGGGGATGCGGTCTATGTCCTTTAATCCGTAGAATTTCATTTTTTTGGGGGTAATCATCTTTAACATCCTCCTTTTAGTAAATAGATATCGGTATTTTGAATAATTATTTTTTCGAGTGCTTTTCAGAAAAGCGTAGAAAATATGAGTTCCTGCTTTTTGTCCCAAATCGCAGGTTCTGGGGATAATTTAAGAAATATTTTCAATTAATCAAGACAAAAACGAAAAAACTAAATACCTTAGTGGAGATTGGAAATGAAAATGGAGTGCCTGTCCCGGGGACGACCAAAAAGTACCTTTTCTATCATTCTGAAGGAGTCTTCGACTGAAGAATCTCAATTTTTAATCGAATTTTGAAATTCTTCGCTATAGGCTCAGTATGACAAATCTTACTTTTGGTCAGCTCCAATATTGCTATAATTTAATAGATTTTAACAATATTATACTCCCTCTTACAGAAGAATTTTCCCCTCATCTTAAATTTAAGAATTGATCCTCCGTCTAGAGAATCCTTAGTCAAGCTGGGAACTTTAGTGTAGGCTGCGAACGACGTGAAGTCCATGTCCCGCTATTCTTTAAGCCTAAATACTCTATTTATTTGATTGTAGTTACTTTGCTGATGTCTTCTAGGCGTACAAATCTTTCGTTAAACTTATAACTTCCTTTGGATGTTTTCACTGCCTTAATCAGTTTAACATTAACTCCTTCGATTTTCTTTTTCGCTTTTGCTTTATCAGCAAATGATTGTTGTTTAGCCATAATTTCTCCTTTTTAGCGTGCCAAATATAAAAATATATCCTTAAAATAAAAAGATATCCTATTTTCAATAAAGAATTATCTTTTATACAAATTTTACCTCTATTATATCATTTATAAATCTATGATAATATGGGAATCGCAACAATTGATTAATTCCTTCTATATCATTTGATTCAAAATCTAATATTAAAGAAGAAATATTGGATTTTATATACTCTTTCGTTCCATCGCTTAAATTAATTCCGAATTTATAATCCTCTATGTTTGTATAAATTGAATTGCTTACATCCCTTAATTTATCGTTAAAATCTTCTAATACTTCTTTATCTGTTGATGCAAAAACATAGTTCACAAATGGCAGCGATAAAGATTCTATTACTTCTTCTGAAAAACTTATTCCAGAAAAAAATCTTTCATCCTCGAAATTTTTATTACCTGTAACAACTAAGTTTTTATTCTGTAATTTATTTTCATTCGTTAATATTTCTATTTTTATCTCTGAATTATAAATTTCTTTAAATAATATTTTACTAAGGATAACTTCAAGCGAAGATATGTCACCGAAAAGACTAAATTCATCTATATTTTTCTGCCCTGGTTTATAATATATATATGAATTACAAAGACTGCTCTCAAATGACATTCCATGTACCTTTGAAACAAAAAGATCCCCGTTTTTTAATAAATCCAGCGTAGGTATTAACCCGATGGATTTTTTATGGTTTTTTATTTCTGAGGTTATTAACGACGAAGGTCTGAATATAATTTCTTTATTAAGCTCCTCATTCAGATTGTTGAATAGAATCTCGGTAAAAATATTTAAAGGAGAAAATAACTTCATTTGAAATTTATTGTTTTTTCCAATTAAAAGTTAAAACAACTATTGCATATAATAAATGATCTCTGAATTTTTTTATAAAATTCATTGCTCTAATGTATGCTAAACCACGCTCCTGGTTAATAGATAGTAGATGAATATACTATAATTATATTATGAATACGGAGTGAATACGCTATGAAAACGCAATGAATACGTTCGGAATACGGAAAGAATACACTCTGAATACACTATATAATTATGATAAGGAAATTAGAAGTAGGATTTTAAGCTAAATTAGTACTTCTTAAGATTTGTCTGATTTTTGATATAAGAATGAATTTTCTACTTTGAATCACACCTTTACCGATTATGAAAAATTTTTCTTTCCTTTTTATATAAATTTTTTTTATTAGTATCTTGAAATAAATAAGGAGATTAGAATATGGCCAAAGCTATGTATAACGGGGAAACAATTGCTGAAAGTAAAGATACTAAGGTAGTTGATGGCAATTGGTATTTTCCCAAAGATTCGATAAAGAAAAAATATTTAAAGGAGAGTCCAACGCACTTAATCAGTGCGGATAAGGGGGAAGCGAACTTTTTTAATATTTATGTCGCTGATAAAGTAAACTGGAACGCTGCCTGGTATTATCCAAAGCCAAAAGAAGAATTGTATGAAATTAAAGATCGGATTGGCTTTGGTCCGGGTATTGAAATAAAGGATTAATTCTATGAGGTATACAGAAACCCCCTCTGTATACCTCCATTTTTCGTAATTTCTACTTCATAAAATTATATTCATACTCCCATCTAAATCTTCCTCCATACTCCAAATTATGCATCATTCCAACCTCCCACCGCCAACCTCCCACCTCCAACATTCCACCCCCTCCAAATTTTAATAATAATTACTTAAATTAACCCATTAAAAATATCAATTTAAAATGTGTTTATTACTCCTGGCATACAAAATTCATCCGGTTTATAAATTAATCGTTGCTGCCAACCGGGACGAATTTTATGAAAGACAAACCGCACCTCTTCATATTTGGAAAGATCACCCCGAACTTTATGCAGGTAAAGATTTAAAGGGAAAGGAACATGGCTGGGTATAACAAAATCTGGTAAAATAGCTGCTGTAACTAACTATAGGGATATGGCAAAAATTAAATTAGATGCTCCTACTCGTGGAAATTTAATTACCCGGTTTTTACTTGATAATATAACTGCTACGGATTATTCTAAACTGTTATTAAAAATTGCTGATCTTTATAATGGCTATAATTTGGTTTATGGGAAAATTGATGATTTATATTATTTTTCAAATATTGTAAAAGAACCGGTTGAATTAACACCCGGAATACATGGATTAAGCAACCATTTGATGGATACCCCTTGGCCGAAAGTTATTAAAAGCAAAAATGAATTTTCTAAAATATTAAAAGAGCAGCATCCTTCTCACAATAAATTTTTTGAACTGTTAAAAGACAACGAAGTTTTCAATGATGAAACACTTCCTGATACAGGTTTGGAAAAAGAACTGGAAAGACTTGTTTCTCCTATTTTTACTTTAACCGAAAAATACGGTACCCGTTCTTCATCACTTATTTTTGTTGATAATAATGATAATGTCAGCTTTACCGAGAAATCTTTTAACAATAATAACAAAGAATGGAAAACCGAATCTTTTAATTTTGAAATTGAAACAGAATAGTACTAACCGGTATATATGAACAATTAAGTTATGCATACCGGTATTAAAAAGATACACATCATTTACTTTTTCAAAAATACACGCTAAACTGAAATTAAATTATTAATAAATTCATTCTAAAATGATTTTTCACTTTAATGATGTAATCTTGAAGAAATCTATGTAACTTTACTTAATAATTAAGTGTTTATTATTTTATGAACATCTTTGATCTTACATCCCGCCCCGGTGAAAATCTTTTCTTTAAAAGAAATGATCCAGAAGATATCCGGCTTGGTGAAAAGGTCGGAAATGATATATCTGAATATTATGATTCAGATATTATAATATTAGGTTCACCGCAGGATGAAGGTGTAATTAGAAATAAAGGACGCGGGGGCGCTAAAGATGCACCCGATAAAATTCGTGAAGCATTTTATAAGTTAACTCTAAATGAAAAAATTAATTCATTTAAAATATTTGATATCGGAAATATTAAAACTGAAAATAATCTGGAAGAAATTCATAAAAAACAGGAACATGTTGTTTACCAATTGTTAAAAGAGAACAAAAAAATAATCATCCTTGGCGGCGGTAATGATATCTCTTATCCGGATTGTAAAGCTTTATCCCTCTATAATAATAATCTTTTAGCTTTTAATATAGATAGTCACTTCGATGTTCGTTCCGGTTCCCCTCGAAACAGCGGCACTCCCTATAGAATGCTTCTTGAAGAAAATCTGATTAAATCAAAGAATTTCTATGAAATAGGAATCAAGGAGTTCGCTTCTTCCTCATCTCACAAAGATTTTCTTAAAGCAAAAGGCTGCAATATCTTCTATCTTGACGAAGTTAAAAAAAGAGGATTAAAAAAGCTGATTAAAGAAATTCTTGCTAAGAAAAAAAATAAAGTATTGTTCTGGGGTTTTGATATGGATGTAGTAAATGCTTCCGATGCTCCGGGAGTAAGCGCACCTAACCCGTTAGGTTTGACCGCAGATGATGCTGTCCTATTGGCAGAAATTGCCGCCAAAGATAAAAGGACCAAAATCTTCGAAATATCCGAAGTCAATCCCCTTTATGATATAGATAATAGAACAAGTAAACTTGCTGCACTTATGATCTGGAATTTTATAAATTCTTTGTAATATTGATCAAGTAGTTCCCTATTTACTCAATTTCTCTCCTGAACCTGTTAATTTATTTGATTCAAAATACTTAATAAAAATCCTTATTTAATTATCTTTATTAAGATGAAAAAAGGAAAAATTTATATCGGTACTTCCGGATGGAATTATAAGCATTGGATCAATGAGTTTTACCCTGACGATATTTCACAAAAAGAATGGCTCCAGTATTATATCGATCAGGGCTTTAATACTCTCGAATTAAATAATCCTTTTTATCACCTTCCTAAAAATACAACTTTTGAAAAATGGCGTAAATCTGTTCCGAAGAATTTTCTATTTTCAGTAAAAGCCAGCCGTTATATTACTCATATGAAAAAGTTAAAAGATCCGCAGAAAAGTGTAAAAAGGTTTTTTGATGCTTCAAAAGAGCTGAAGAATAAATTTGGGCCGGTCCTGTTTCAGCTTCCCCCAAAATGGAAATTTAATGCAGAAAGATTAAGGAAATTCTTTAAAAAACTTCCAGCCAGGTATAAATATACATTTGAATTTAGAAATGATTCATGGTGGAACGATGATGCAATGGATTTATTAAAAAAAAATAATGCAGCTTTTTGTATATATGAATTGGACAGAATTAAAACTCCAAAGGAAGTGACTGCAGATTTTGTTTATATACGACTGCACGGTCCTGATGGAAAATATCAGGGTAATTATGATAAACGGACCCTTTCTAAATGGGCGGATTTTATCCTGGGATGTAATAAAAAAGGTAAAGATGTTTTTTGTTATTTTGATAATGATCAGAGAGCTTATGCTGCAAAAAATGCTTTGAAATTAAAGGAAATAGTTGAAAAATAATTTACAAATCAATAAAGGGAACTTAAATATGGGTTATTCAAATATCAATGTCGGAAGAGTTAGTGATTTTAATAAGGGAGAAATGAAAGCAGTTTCCGTTGGGAAAGATAAGGAGATTTTAATTGTAAATATTGATAATGAAATCTTCGCATTAGGTGCTCATTGTACACATTACGGTGCTCCCCTCGAAAAGGGGGTTTTGAATGGATGATACTATCATTTGTCCCTGGCATCATGCTTGCTTTAATTCTAAAAGTGGCATGTTAAAAGAACCTCCTGCCATAGAATCTCTTCCTGGATTTGAAGTAGAAATTGAAAATGAAAAAGTTATTGTTAAAGTTCCTGAAGATTTTCCTTCCAGTGTAACCCCCAAAATGGCTGAAAAGGATGAAAAGTATTCGTGACAAATATGTAATCATTGGTGGAGGTGCTGCAGGTTATGCTGCTGCTCAGGCTTTGAGAGAAGCGGATTTCAGAGGGAAAATTACAATTGTTACTCAAGAAAATCGAACTCCTTATGACCGCCCGAATTTAAGTAAGGATTATTTACAGGGAACTGCCGAAGAAGAATGGATGCCTTTAAGATCCGATGACTTTTATAAGGAATATGGAATCGAATTCATGTTCGATAAAAAAGTAAATCATATTAATATTAAAGAAAAGAAAATTTCTTTTGAAAAAGGAGACGATCTCTCCTTCGATAAACTATTAATTGCAACCGGAGGAATTCCTAAAGAATTAAATGTTCCCGGTTCAAATTTAAAGAATATTTTTTATTTAAGAAGTTTCTCGAGCTGTAAACAAATAATTGATGCTGCTAAGAATTCCCAAACATGCCGTTATAATTGGTTCAAGCTTTATAGGTTTGGAATCCGCTTTTAGTCTGACTGAAAGGGATATTTCCGTTACAGTCATTTCTCACGATGAAGTTCCCTTTGAATACACGCTGGGAAAAGAAATTGGAAAACTATTTAAAAAACAGCATGAAGAAGGAAAGGTGAGTTTAAATTAAAAAGTAACATCAAAAGTTTTGAAGGAATGATAAAGTTGAAGCTGTTGTTCTGGAAAATGGAGAAAAAATTAAAACCGATTTTGTCCTTTTAGGAATCGGCGTCAAACCATCAACTGAATTTATTAATGGGATTGAAAAAACTTCTGATGGTGGTATAAAAGTCGACAAATCTTTCTGGGCCGCTGCAGATATTTATGCCGCTGGAGATATCGCTGTGTTTCCTTATTGGCTGAATGATGAAGATGTTAGAATTGAACACTGGAGAAGTGCCCTGCAGCAAGGACGCGTTGCCGGCTTTGCTATGGCTGGAAAAAATATTGAATATGATAGTATACCTTTTTTCTGGACCAAACAAGCAGGATTGAATGTTAGATATGTCGGACATGCTGCAAAATGGGATGATATCATTTACTGGGGTGAAGTCTCTTCTAAAAAATTTATCGCTTTTTATATCAAAAATAATAGGGCAGTCGCTGCCGCCGGAAATGATATGGACAAAGAAATGGCGGCAATTCATATGCTTATGAGATTAGACAAAATGCCCTCTCCAAAAGAATTAAAAAATGGTAAAGTTGATCTTACTTTGTTTCTACAGAAATAAATAGGATGCATTCATTTGATGCTGTTGTTGTTGGTTCCGGACCCAATGGTCTGGCTGCTGCAATAACTATTGCTGAAGCCGGTTTTTCTGTCAAAATCTTTGAAGCTAACGATACTGTTGGAGGTGGTCTGCGTTCTTCCCAACTTACCCTTCCCGGTTTTATTCATGATGTCTGCTCGGCTATTCATCCTTTAGGTGTAGGTTCTCCGTTCTTTCAAAAATTGCACTTAGAAAAACTTGGCCTGGAATGGATTTATCCTCCCGTATCCTTAGCACATCCTTTTGATGATGGTCATACTGCCCTATTAAAAAATTCAATCCTTGAAACCGCAGAATCCCTTGATGTAGATAAAATTAATTATATAAATAGAATCCAGCCTTTAGTCGAAAATTGGAATGTAATAAAAAAAAATATTTTAAATCCCCTAAGCATTCCTTCTCATCCTTTTGCTCTTGGTAAATTTGGTTTCTATGCTTTACAGCCTGCTGAATTATTTATTAAAAAATTCTTTTCAGGTAAATATGGAAAAAGTTTTTTTATTGGCGCAGCAGCTCATTCTATTCTCCCTTTACATAGATTTCTTACTTCTGCCGTTGGACTCGTATTGATAATTTTAGGACACAAAACCGGCTGGGCTTTTCCCAAAGGCGGTGCTCAAAAAATCGCCGATGCATTAGCTAATTATTTTAAATCTCTTGGCGGAGAAATTGAAGTCAATCATCCTATAAATTTTATGGAAGAACTTCCATCTTCAAGAACCGTTCTGTTTGACATTACCCCAAAGCAAATAATTAAACTTTTGGATAGTAAACTCCCAATCAATTATAAAAATAAATTAAAAAAGTTTAGATACGGTTCTGGAGTATTTAAGGTTGATTGGGCTTTAAATGATCCTATCCCTTTTAAAAATGCAGATTGCTTAAAATCAGGGACTATTCATATCGGCGGCGATTTTAAGGAAATTATCCGGTCGGAATATGATGTTAGTATTGGAAAAATTCCTGAAAAACCTTTTGTGATTTTAGCACAGCAAAGTCTTTTTGATAATACCCGGTCTCCTCGGGGAAAACATACTGCATGGGCCTATTGTCATCTCCCCAATGGCTCCAATTTCAATATGTTGGAAAGAATAGAGAATCAAATCGAAAGATTTGCTCCGGGATTTAAAAGAAATCATAATCGGCAGCCATACTATATCTCCGGTTGAATTACAAGAATATAATTATAATTATATCGGGGGAGATATAAATGGAGGAATACAGGATTGGCGGCAGTTTTTTACACGTCCTGTTGTTAAATTCAATCCTTACTCAATCCCTTTAAATGGATGCTATATCTGCTCTTCTTCTACTCCGCCTGGAGGCGGAGTTCATGGAATGTGCGGTATATAATGCTGCCCTTAAAGCTATTAAATTCTTAAAAAATTATCACACCTAACTTCTGTAATAAATATCACTGTTGCTCTTAAATAAAACAAATATAATTGTAATATGGTTATTTATTATTTTATTGTAATAAACCGAATCTTTTAGGGGTCATAGTTAGGATGGTAATCTTTGAAAGAAAAATTAATGAATTATCTGGGGGTTAATCATGCTGTCCTCGCACTTTCTACAGCACGGATGGCAGATGCAATAGGCAATAGTATATTATTTATAATAATACCATTGTATGTAGCAAAACTTCCTAAGGAATTTTTCCATTACCCGATACCGGTTCTTGTCGGTTCTTTAATCTCATTGTACGGTTTTGTGGCTGCACTGCTGCAGCCGGTTATGGGCGCTCTTTCGGACAAATTGGGAAAGAGGAAGCTTCTTATACAAGTGGGTTTAGGACTAATTGGCATTAGCACTTTAGCCTATATTTTAGCAAATCATTTTTTTGACTTACTTATCTTAAGAACCTTTCAAGGTATTGCTGTTGCAATAACTATCCCTGCTTCAATGGCTTTAATGGCAGAAATAACTAACAAAGAAAGTCGAGGCGGTGCTATGGGGGTTTATAGTACCTTAAGAATTACCGGCTTTACTATTGGACCATTAGTGGGAGGTTTTCTTAAAGATCATTTCGGATTTAATGCTGCTTTTTACGCAGGCTTTGCCTTTATTATTCTCGCAATGGTTTTAGTTCAGATTTGGGTCACTGATGTAAAAGTTGAAAAGAACAAAGCTGATGTTAAAAATAAAATTAGGATTTTTGAAAAACGACTTATCAGTCCGGGAATTTTAAGTGCAGCTTCAGCAACTTTTATGATGGCAGCAGCATTTTCCATTATCACAGCACTTGAGAATGAATTCAATTCTAAATTACATATTAATGCATCCCAGTTCGGAATAGCTTTTAGTATGTTAATGGTAACCAGATTATTATTTCAGGTTCCGCTGGGAAAATATTCTGATTCTATCGGCAGAAAACCTTTAATCTTAGCAGGGTTAATTCTTATGTGCCCTGCAACAATATTACTAGGAATATCAGGCTCTCTGGGGCAATTAATTGTTTATAGATTAATTCAAGGAATTGCTGCTGCGGGAATTGCGGCTCCAGCTTTTGCTGTTGCAGCGGATTTATCTCATTCCGGCGGAGAGGGAAGACAAATGAGTATTATCACAATGGGGTTCGGTCTCGGCATTGCTACGGGTCCTTTACTTGCCGGATTCCTTTCAGTTTTGTTTTTTGAACTACCGTTTATAGCTATCGGTTTCTTATCTTTAGTGTCGGCATGGATTGTCTATCATTTTATGCCTGAAACTGCAGTCGGAAATAAAGTAATTTTTAAATAAAAAATATCTTAATAAATGCTGAAGCTACGCAAATATGGTCATTCTGAAACGTAACGGAGTGAGGTGAAGAATCTTCTGGTTTAATTTGAGCCGTTTTTTGATATATTCTCTTCACTCTTTTGATTCATTTTATTCATCTTGCATAGCTTCAGTTTATAATTTAATGGATAATTATGGAACAATGAGAATTTGCGCCCGGCGGACCTGGTATTACTCCGAAATGGACTTCAAGCAGTAAATCAGGTATCGGTACCTCGTATAACAGCTACAGTAAAGTTTGGTTTACTATCAGCCACGGTATCCTTAATGAAATCTATTATCCTCGAATTGATATTGCCAACACCCGCGATTTTGGTTTTATTGTAACTGATGGTAATGATTTTTTTTCTGAGGAAAAAAGATCTACTAAAAATAAAATTAAATATTTAGCTGAAGGGATTCCTGCTTTTAAATTGGAAAATACCTGTGTGAGGAATTTTTATAAAATTGAAAAAGAAATAATAACCGATCCTGATAGAGATTCTGTTTTGCAAAAGATAACGTTTATTCCTTTAAAAAAGAATATTTCTTTTCATCTTTATGCCCTGCTTGCCCCCCATATTAAAAATCATGGGGCTGGTAATAAAGGATGGATTGGTGATTATAAAGGCTATCCCATGCTTTTTGCAGAAAGGGAAGGGATTACTTTGGCTATGGCCTGTTCTATACCTTGGAAAATTATGTCGGCAGGTTTTGCAGGGGCTTCGGATGGATGGCAGGATTTAAATAAAAATAAAGTTCTTACTAAAACATATGAAAAAGCAGATAACGGGAACATAGCTTTAACCGGTGAAATTGATTTGGATGCTCTATCAGAGAAAAGTTTTGTTATATCAATTTCTTTTGGAGAGAATTCTCTTGAAGCTGGCCAGAAAGCTTCGGCAAGCCTTTTTGAAATATTCGATAATATCAAACAAAAATATATTGAAGAATGGAAACTGTGGCAGAAACAATATCTTTCATTTAAAAATGAAAAAGGATCTTCTTCTAAATTAAATATGATTAGTGCTTCGGTTCTGCAAATTCATCAAGCCAAGAGTTTTAAAGGTGGTATTATTGCAAGTCTATCCATTCCATGGGGCTTTTCAAAAGGAGATGATGATTTGGGAGGCTATCATTTAGCCTGGCCGAGGGATTTAGTCGAAGCAGCCGGAGGTCTTCTAACACTCGAAGCATGGAATGATGCTTTCAGAGTTATTAATTATCTTGTTGCAACCCAGGAAAAAGATGGGCACTGGGCTCAAAATATGTGGCTCGATGGACTTCCTTATTGGGAAGGTATTCAAATTGATGAGACTGCATTTCCTATCCTTCTTTTAGCTCTTGCCTGGAAACTTGGAAGAATTCCTGATAATTATTTAAGCAAGCTATGGCTGACAGTTAAAAAAGCTGCAGCTTATATAGTTAAAAATGGGCCTGTAACTCAGGAAGATAGATGGGAAGAAGAAGCCGGTTTTTCTCCATTTACCTTAGCTGTCGAAGTTTCTGCCCTTCTTATCTCAGCAGAGTTAGCTGATGTCCATAAAGAAAAAAAATTAGCTGAATATTTGCGTCAAACTGCTGATATGTGGAATGATCAAATTGAAAGATGGACCTATTCTAGTGGTACTGATATTGCAAAAAAAGTCGGTGTTGAGGGATATTATATCAGGATTTCTCCTCCCGCGGATGGAGATACTAACTCTTTTAAGGATGAAATTATTATTAACAACAGGGCATTAGGAACTGAAAAATTTCATGCTGATGAAATTATTAGTCCGGATGCGCTTGCTTTAGTGAGATTCGGATTAAGAGCTCCTGATGATCCTAAAATTTTAAATACAATAAAGGTCATAGATAATCTGTTGAAAGTTAAATTACCTGCGGGTCCTTGCTGGTATAGATATAATAATGATGGATACGGAGAGCATGAAGATGGTGCTCCTTTCGATGGAACTGGCATCGGTAGGCTCTGGCCATTAATGACTGCTGAGCGCGCTCATTATGAAATTGCTGCCGGAAATTTTAAGAAAGCTAAGAAATTGAAAAAGACGATTGAATCTTTCGCAAATGAGGGAGGAATGCTCCCTGAACAAATATGGGATTCAGATGATATTCCTGAAAGAGAATTATTCTTTGGCAAACCCTCAGGTTCAGCTATGCCCCTGGTCTGGGCACATGCTGAATATCTTAAGCTCTGTTCATCTTTGGAAAGCAAAAAAGTCTTTGATATGCCTTCTCAAACTGTCCGGAGATATTTAATCAATAAAGTTAAATCAGATTATTTTATGTGGCGGTTTAATATTAAATGCCGCTCAATGCCAAAAGGTAAAAATTTAAGAATTGAAGTACTTAATCCTTGTGAAATTGTTTGGACAACAGACGATTGGAAAAATAAACACAAAGATTCTGCTTCAAATTCTAATCTAGGAGTTTATTTTTTAGATCTTATAACAAAAAAGCTGCCTTCTGGGAGTAAAATTATATTTTCTTTTTATTGGACCGAATCTAACCAATGGGAAAATAAAGATTACACAATTGAAATTGAATCTCCACTATAACCGTAAAGATGTACTAAATAACCCTTTTATTTTATTCATCTTAGGGTTTTATAAATTATTATTTAAATATATAATCCTAAGGATATGAAGATCTTCGTATGATATTTCACTATTGAACTTTTCGTGAATGGGTTTTAGAGATAGTGTCTCCTCTTTGCTAAATGCATCAAATACTTTTAGGAAGTGTTCTTTTCCTAGTGAAATCCTTTCTAGCAGTCCTTCTGTTCTGATCTTATTCCCTTCACTGGTATATCTTGTAAGGTGGTTTAGAATTGTATGTTCTTTTAAATTGTATAGCTCTGCAAGTTTCTCAATTGAATTGCCATTATTAAAAGACTCTGCTGTAATTTCATGCTTTAGTTTATTGAAACTTCTTTTCATTGAAGAAGATGAAGCTCCGTTTACATCAATATTTTTTCCATGACTATAACTTTTAATAATTGAAATGAAAATATCTCCGTAAGTCTCTAATTTCATACTCCCCACACCATTAATCCGTAAAAAACTGTGACTATTAACAGGGAGCTTTTTTGTCATATCTATTAATGAACGATCAGAGAAAATAACATATGGGGGAACGTTTTTACTATCGGCAAGTTCTTTCCTTTTTTTCCGTAATAGTTCAAATAATTCTGTATTATATTCTTCTGCAGTTGTTGTTTTAATTTCCTTTCTTTCAATCTTTGGTTCTTTTACCAAACCAAATACTCTTTCATTTTTAAACAGTATGTCATTCGCCTTTTCTGTCAATTTTAAACTTCCGAATTCTATATCCCTTGCTACAAGTTCTTTTTTAACAAACTGGTGAGCAAGTGAATGCCATTGTTTTTTGTTATACTCTTTGCCTACCGAATAAACCGATAAATTTTGATGGTTATTTGAAAAAATTCTTTCTGATTCAGATCCGGTTAATATGTCTATAATATAATTAACACCGAAAATCTCTCCGGTTCTTTTTACTGCAGATAAAAATTTCTGGGCAGGTACAGTTATGTCAACCATATCTTTATCAATGGTAAGACAGTTGTCACACATCCCGCAATTATCATTATTATATTTTTCACCAAAGTAACTTATTAATGGTTTCCTCCTGCATGTTTCTGTCTCTGCATACCGTACCATTGCATTTAAATGAGCTTTTGCCGAAAGTTTTTCAATTTCATCTTCTTTCTGATCTATGAAATAATTTATTTTTGAAATATCGGCGTAGCTGAAAAGAAGGAGACAGTCTGATCTTAATCCATCTCTTCCCGCTCTTCCTATCTGCTGGTAATATGATTCAAGGTTTTTGGGAAGGTCATTATGAAGTACAAATCTGACATTTGATTTATTTATCCCCATACCAAATGCGATTGTTGCAATAATAATCTGAACTTCATCTTTTATAAATAGATCCTGATTCTTATTTCTTTCTTCATCCGTTAAGCCCGCATGATATGGCTTGGTTGAAAATCCTAAAAATGAGAGGTTTTCATGAAGCTCATCAACCTGCCTTCTCGAAAAACAATAGATTATTCCTGACTGATCCGCATGAGCCCTTAAAAATTCCAGTACCTGCTCAAAAGAATTTCTTTTGGGAACTACCTGAAGAAATAAATTCTCACGGTTGAAGCTGACAATAAATTTTCCGGAGTTAGATATTGATAGTTTTAAATTTTTAATTATATCTGCCTGGACTCTTGGAGTTGCTGTCGCGGTTAAAGCAATACATGCGGCATCTGGAAAATCTTTTCTGAAAACGCCAAGCTGGCGGTATTCTTTTCGAAAATCATGCCCCCACTCTGAAATACAATGTGCTTCATCAACAGTTATACAATCAAACTTTACGTTTTTTAAAAGATTGGAAATATCATCTTTTAATAAAGATTCCGGCGCCACATATAGGAGCTTGGCTCTCCCGTTTATTACATCATCATAATTATTTTGATATTCGGCTGGAGAAAGAGAACTGTTTAATAAAGCTGCATTTACACCAAGTTGTCTAAGCTGTTCAACCTGATCCTTCATTAAGGAAATGAGAGGGGATATAACTACGGTTAACCCTTCAAAAATTAAAGCGGGAATTTGATAGCATATTGATTTACCTCCGCCTGTTGGCATTATTACCAATGTATCTTTTTTTTCAAGAACATTCTGAATTATTTCTTTTTGAAGTGCACGGAATGAATCATATCCAAAGTTATCTTTTAATATTTGTTTAGCTCTGTTCACTGTAAAGTTTCCCCGAAAATTTAATTTAATAATTCAAGTTATGTAAATACCAGTATTTGAAAGATGACATCTTTACTTTTTAAAATTAAAGTATTATATAAACATACATTTTGATAAAAAGATGAAGATAATTTTCCTTTAAAGATGTCATCTTTGGTATAACTTATGTGAATAAAATATCTATATCCTCTTTTTGTAAGTTTTTAAGAACTCCGGTTTCACTTGTAATAATATTTTCTACAAGCTTTTTCTTTTTATTCTGGAGCTGAAGTATTTTTTCTTCTACGCTGTCTTTTGTAACAAATTTATATACAAAAACATTTTTGTTCTGTCCGATTCTATGAGTTCTATCGGTAGCCTGTTCTTCTACTGCCGGATTCCACCAAGGGTCATAATGGAAAACATAATCTGCTGCAGTCAAGTTTAAGCCGAATCCTCCTGCTCTCAAACTTATTAAAAATATTTTAACATTGTCATTGTTCTGAAAATTATTTACACAACTTTCCCTGTCAACTGTACTGCCTATCAGCAATTCGTATGAAATACTCTGCTTGTCAAGATAAGCCTTAATAATATTTAGCATCTGAACAAATTGTGAGAATACAAGGACTTTATGATTTTCACTCAAAACTTTCTCAAGCTGTTCCTTAAACTCTTCAAACTTACCCGATTTACTTTTAGTGTCTGCTTTAACAAGTATAGGGTGGTTGCAAATTTGTCTCAGCCTCAGCAATCCTTCGATTACTTTTAAACCTGATCTTCTAATCCCTTTTTCCTCTATTTCTTTCATTATATCATTACGAATGGAATCTCTCCAGATATTGTAAATCTTCTGCTGCGAAGGTTCCATTTCACAATAGTGAATTACTTCGGTTTTCTCCGGAAGCTCTTGTGCAACTACTTCTTTTGTTCTTCTTAGAATAAAGGGATATACTGTTTTACGTAAATCTTCTGCAGCCGATTCATCGTTATTCCTTTGGATAGGTTTTACAAAAGCTTCATTAAAATTTTTAAGTGAACCAAGCATTCCTGGGTTTAGGTATGAGATTTGCGACCACAGTTCATTTAAATTGTTTTCTACCGGTGTGCCTGTTAAACAAAGACGGTGTTTTGCATGAAATGTTCTTATCAGCCTTGCTGTCTTTGCAACAGGATTTTTTATTTTTTGAGATTCATCAAGAATTATATAATCAAACTCTTTACTTGTAAAAAGAAGACTATCCCTTAATAAAATAGAGTAGCTTGTTAAAATTATATCGTATTCATTAAAATGCTGAGAAGTATCTTTATTCCTATCATTACCCGTATGATTTAATATTCTTAAAGAAGGAGCAAATCTTTCAGCTTCCTTCATCCAGTTAAAAACAACTGATGTTGGCGCTATTATTAAATGCTGTTGATTTTCGTTCTTACCTTTTTCTTTTAATAAAAACGCCAGTACCTGTATCGTTTTGCCAAGCCCCATATCATCTGCAAGAATACCCCCGAAGTTATATTCTTTTAAAAAATAAAGCCAGTCAAAACCCGCTTTCTGATACGGACGCAAATTAGTTCCTAAACCTTCCGGAAGTGTTTTAGGTAGAATTTTTTCAAATGAGTTAAGGTTTTCAACATGTTTTTTAAATTCATCATCCGTTATAACCTCTTCGCCATCTTTAATTAACTGCTCCAGTGCATTTGCCTGAATCTTTGAAAATCTAATATTATCTTTTCCTAATTCTCCAAATGTAAAGGCTCTTTGCAGTTTATTCACCCAATTTTGAGGCAGTATACCGGCTGAACCGTCATCAAGCTGCACGTATTCTCTTTTATGCCTAATTGCATTTTGAAGTTCTTCAAAAGAAACGCCTGTACCGTTAAATTTAATACCCGCTTTTACATCAAACCAGTCAATGTTAGAAGAGACTGAGAATGTAAATATAGGTTTAGATATATTAACTTTGAATTTTTTAAGATTTGCTTCACCAAAAATTTCATATCCCATTACTTTTAATGTCGGGAGCGCTTCAAAGAGAAATTTTAAAGGATTTTTCTTTGCCACATAAATACTACCGTCAATTTCTTTAACAAAAAATGATTTTATCTCCTGCCGTGCCGATTCTTCAAGGGTTTTATCTCTAATAATTTTTATAATTTTTTTCTCTTTCAGGTATGCTGTAGTTTCTTCGGAATTATTATAGTATACTTCAAACCCGTTATAGGAAAATTTAAGAATAATTTTTAAAATCGAATCATCTTCTTCTAGATATACTCTCTTACTAGGCGTTACTTTTATTTCTTCTAATTCATATTTATTAGAGCTGATAGGAAGGTTTTTTGTTATCTCTGGGAGTAAGTTTACTTCAAAATATTCCACGTACGCCTGAGGGATCAATATATTATTGGAATGTTCAGCGAACCCATGAAATTGTTCAAATGTTAAATTAGAAATTCTAAAAATATTGTCGTTTGCTAAGACCCAAAAAGGTTTATCCAGTATAGGTAAAATTTTTGTACTGGATTTTATTTCTTCACCTTTGAAATAAAAAACTAATTTTAAAGAAAGATTTTCTTTAGAATTATCTATAAAGAGTTCAACTGTCCCCTTATTTTTTTGAATATAAATCCTTTTCTCTAATTCATCATAGCTATTGGTTAGAAAAACTTCTTTATCCGAAAGGAAAAGTAAAATTTCAGAAAACAGGTACGCTTCACTCAGATGATTATTGGAATAGGTAGAATAAATCTCATCCTCATACAAATCGATGGATAAACCGCCATAATTTTTACAAATACGTTCGATTATCAATTTTTCCTGAAATGAAATTTCGTCGGGAATATTAAAGTTTGAGCTGCGCAAAAACTCAGAAGATGAAATTGTCCCGTCTTTTTTTAGTTTCTGCCGGACCGGGTAAATGACTGTGCCGTATTTTTTAGGCTGGATAGCATAAATAATTTTATAATTTGTATTCGATTTTTGTCTATTCTCCTTAACTATCAGCTTATCAATATTTTCTTTAAATGCATTAAATTGTGCAGCTTCTTTCCTGAGTTTTAAATCTTCAATCCATTCTTCCCTGTCTACCGGCTCATCCTCAACCAAATTATTAAAAAAATCATCTATGTTAGTATTGATGCCGCTGTCTTCAATATAAGGATAAACATAAATCCTGTTAAAAAAGTCTGATTGATTCAGTTTATACATGACTGCCACTATATGCTTGCATATACCTGTCTCATTATAAGGACATGTACACCAGCTCTGAACAGGAAACCTATTTTCATTAAATTCTATTTCTACTGTATAGTCCTTCGTACCTTTTACAGTGGCAGAAGCTTTTTTTTCTGTATACTTTAAATTACTTACTGCCTTCTTTATAAAATAGAAATATCCTCTCTGGCGAATGTTATCATCAACTATTTCATCAAGTATTTCTCTCAGCATAATTATGAATTTTCTTTTATTAATTCCACGGCTCTAGTTTAAGTATAAGGTTTTTTAATAAGTTAATAAAATATTTCGTTTCGCCGTGTAATCATACTAAGGGATCCCCAATCCCAAATTTAAATTACTAAAATTATATTCTTTATAGATAATCTTAATTTCATTGTGTATCTCCCTTATATTGTGCATGATGGTCTCTTCTTCTTCCCGGTTATCTGTATTTTTCAAGTATGTTTCATTTGTTTTTAACTCCATAAGTAACTTCAGGATTTTAAATTTATTCACCACATCTCTTGTTTCTTTAAATATTATCTCATTTTTTGAAGGTTCAGGGTATAAATCCTCAAACTTTTTACTTATGCTGTATTTTTCCAGAATCAAATCTCTTATATAATTCTGAATTATCGGATCATCTATGGCAGATAAAAGATTGTTTGCAGTAATTTCTTTTTTCAAATTAAAAAAACTTTTAATCATAGAAATTATCGATTTATGAAACGGAGAAACAAATTCCTCCTCATTTACGTTTTCCAATATGAATTCAGCAACTTCTGCATTTCCTTCCAGCAATATTTTAATAATATCTTTTTCCAGAAGAAAAATGTGTTCCGGCACTGCCTTATCTTTTACGGAAGAATCAATTTTTGCTTCTTCTTTTAATTTCCTTTCTGTTTCAAGCTTACCCTGTTTTTTATATTGTGTAAGTACCTGACTTAATTCTTTCTCCAGCAGTTTTTCTCTTAGATTAAATTTTTTAGCAATAGATTTAATCAGCAACGTCCTTTTCAATTCATCATTAATCAATCCCGCAGGTTTTACGAGTTCTCTAATTGCTTCGGTAGTTTTTGAGGGATCTTCAAACATCCCGAGTGACTCAAAATATGCAGATTGATATTCCATAAAATTCTGAGCATGCCTTACAAGTTCTTCAAACTTTTCTCTACCGTAATTATTAACATAGGAGTCCGGGTCTTCTCCGGAAGGGAGTGAAACAATTTTAATTTCCATATCCCTCTTTAAAAGAAGTTCTATACTTCGCATTGAGGCTTTTATTCCGGCTGCGTCAGCATCAAATAATAGAACTACGTTTTTAGTATAACGGGATAAAAGGAGAACCTGGTCCTCCGTGAGAGCAGTACCTGAAACAGCAACTACATTCTTTATTCCGCTCTGGTACAGGGATATTAGATCCATATAACCTTCAACCAGTATGGCTTTGTCCTGCCTTCTTATTTCATCTTTGGCAAAAGACAATCCGTAAAGAATTTTACCTTTTGTATATATTAAGGATTCGGGAGAATTTAAGTATTTAGCTGCATTATCCCTGTTCTCAAGTATCCTCCCTGCAAAAGCAACAACCCTTCCATTTGGAGAAAAGATAGGAAAGATAATCCTGCCGGAAAATTTATCAAATAATCTCCCATCTTTATTTCTACCGATTAGTCCCAGTTGAACGGCTTTTTCAAGATCAATTTTCTTATCTTTTGCGAACTGAATGAAATTTTCCCACCCGTTTGATGCATATCCTAAGCCGAATGCTCGTAATGTCTGCACTTTTATTTTTCTTTTATTGAAATATTCCCTTCCAATTTCACCATCAGTGCTGTTTAATAAATTATCGGAAAAATATCGGGCCGCAGCAGTATTAATATCATATAAAACTTCCTGTTCGGATTGTTTCTCCTCACTAATATTTTCATCGAATTCTAATGTAATACCGAGCCTTTTGGCTAGATCCTGAATGGCTTCAATAAAAGAAATTTTTTCATACTCCATTAAAAATTTATATACATTTCCGCCTGCATGACACCCGAAACAGTGATAAATCTGCTTTTCTTCGTTAACAGTAAAAGAAGGGGTTTTTTCGGAATGGAAAGGGCATAATCCCAGAAAGTTTTTTCCTCTTTTTCTTAATGGAACATATTCCGAAATAATATCAACAATATTAGCTGCAGATCTTATTTCTTCAATTTTATTTTCTGGTATTCTCATCTAAATGATTTTATTTGACGAAATTAGAATTTAAAATATAAAATAAATTTTAGTAAATGTTCATACAATAGCCATTCTTAAAATATAACCTTTAATATTTGCCCAAATTAAACATAGCAAACCAATATTATCCCTCGAGGAATAATATCAATCTGATCTGCCCTATGGGAAAAATCACAATCACTGATTTATAATCTATGGGAAGATGTCCCTATAAAATATTTCTCTCTACTAATATTTTATAACTTTTAACAAAAATATATGATTATCGGAATAGATGCATCTGCTTCAGGAATTAAATCAACGGGAACTGGGAGATACATAAATTGTCTTTTGGAACAATTGAAGAAATTTGATGAGGAAATAAAGGTCTTTCCGGTTAACGGCAGTAAGGAAGTAAATAATAGTAGTTTAAGCAGAAAAGATAATAGATTAAAAAGGTATTACTATAGATCTTTCGGCTTAACCAGAGAAATGGAGAAATTAAAAGTTGAATACGGAATATTTCCGAATTATTTTATTTCCGGCAGGTTTTCAAAGTCTTCGGCAATAGTAATTCATGACCTTTCTTTTATTACACATCCTCAATTTTATTCAAAACAGTTTGTTTTCTATTATAAATACATGCTGAAGAAAACACTTCGGCATGATCCTTTGATATTAGCTGTAAGCGAGCATACTAAAGAGAATATAAATAAATATCTGAATATCAAAAAAGAAAATATCCTTCTTCTCCAGGCATATTCAAATATTAAAATAATATCGAATTATTCTAAAGAACCCCACCTTGCTGATACCCCGTATTTCTTGTATGTAGGTCATATTGAACCAAGAAAAAATTTACTTTTTTTGATAGAAAATTTTATAAAATGGAAAAATGAAAATAAAGTAAATATTCAGTTAAAAATAATTGGAGAGGTCTGGATAAAATCAGCGGATATTTCTTATTTATTAGGAAAATACAGAGACCATCCGGATATTATTTTTAAAGGTTATATCAGCGAAGATGAACTTGATTATAGTTATAAAAATGCTTCCGGTTTTGTCCATACAAGTCTGGAGGAAGGATTCGGGTTCCCGGTGCTCGAGGCAATGCATTATGGTCTTCCCGTTTTATGTTCGGAAAATCACGCAGCAAAAGAGATCTCATCCCCTTATTCAATTACTATTAACCCATATAAAGATGAAAGTCTTGTGAGGGGGCTATCCGAACTCTTTGATAAAAAATCCTGCAATATAATTCCCCGGGCAGATATAAAATATTCTCCTGAATTGATGAATAGCCAGTTAAGTCTTGTTTTAGATATCCTTCATTCAAGAGTATACAGCCAGTTTTGTTTCCGTTTTGATAAATCTGAAAATTATGAAGAAGCTATTGAAAAAACCCTTTTATATAGCCATCTATTCAACGGTGGGTTGCATAAGAAGGACTTGTTTACTTACTTGTTTGATATAAAAATAAATGAAGAACAATTTGAAAAGGCATTATCCGGTCTTATCCTTTCCAATAGAATTTATTTAAATAACGATAATGTGAGCCTCAATTATCGAAATATCAATATTTATAAAAAAGAGAATAAGGAATTAGGTAAACGTAAGATTACTAAATCACTAAAAATAATTAAAATTATCCCCTTTATTTCATGCATATGTTTTAGCGGAGGCACTGCAAACTATGGAATAGAGAATCATAATGATATCGATCTATTTATAATTACAAAACCCCATTCTCTTTATCTTGTCTATTTGATAATCCATATTTTATCCAAAATATTTAAGCTCCGTAAGCAACTATGTGCAAACTTTTTGATAGACGAAACTGCTATGGAGATTAAAGAGCAGCATGATTATTATACCGCACATCAGATTGTTTTCCTTGTCCCATTCAAAAATTCCGGTTTACTTAATTTATTCAGGAAATATAATTCCTGGACAAAAGATTTCTTCCCTAATTATGAACAGATCTTTTCAAATCAAATTCCCCCTGAAAAGAAACCGTATAACTTTTATTTATTATTGAAACCTGTAAATATCTTATTTAAAAATTTTTATAGACTCCTTTATAGAAATTATTTAAAGAAAGATTTCAAGGGCGCGGTTAAACTGGATGATAACTGTATTAAGCTTTATACTAATGATCACAGGATAAAAATAATGGAGGCTTTTAACAAAGAATGGAAGGAATATTTGAAAGTTAAAAGGTCAATCATTTATGAACCGGTCAATTCAGATGCAACCGGAACGTATGCTTAATAAAATTAATTTCTATAGATGAAAATATTATTAGCACAATCATATTTTAGAATTCTCGATCCCAAAGAACTGGAAAGAAATATGCCCTATCCTCCCCTCGGTTCTTTATATGCCGCTGCATTATTAAAACAATGGGGGCACGAGGTCTTATTTTTTGATTCAATGTTAAGCAGCAATATTACCGGATTAGAAAAAATGATCAGAGAGTGCAAGCCTGATATATTTATTCTATATGATGACGAATTTAATTATCTGACCAAAATGTGCCTATCAAATATGCGGGAAGCTGCAATTGGTTTTATTAAAACTGCAAAAGAATTGAATATCCCTTCGATTATCTACAGCTCGGATGCAGCTGATTTCCCTGATAGCTATCTTAATGCCGGATGTAATGCTGTTATTTATGGCGAAGGAGAAGTTACTTTACATGAAATAATAAATTCTTTTAATACGTTCGGGTTTGAAAAGATTAAAGATCAAATTAATGGACTGAGATATTTAAAAGACGGAAAGATCTATTCTACTATTAAAAGAAGCTTAATGAGTGATATTGATTCTCTTCTTCCGGATTATTCTATTACTAATATTGAGGAGTATAAGAACATCTGGCTTAAAAACCATGGGTATTTTTCTATGAATATTTCAACAACACGGGGATGTCCTTATAGGT
This sequence comes from uncultured Ignavibacteriales bacterium, assembly GCA_963848195.1. Classification (GTDB taxonomy): domain Bacteria; phylum Bacteroidota; class Ignavibacteria; order Ignavibacteriales; family Ignavibacteriaceae; genus CAVQBP01. The sequence continues at coordinate 708,661 of CAWKCY010000016.1, forward strand.
GCAACTGGTGTGCAAAACCTTTATATGGCCAGACTTACAATTCCATTTCACCGGAAAAAGCTGCTTTTCAGGTGAAGTTATTAAAAGAAAAATATGAAGTTGACCACCTGTGGATTACGGATGATATTTTCGGATTAAAACCGAACTGGATTAAAAGCTTCTCAAATGAACTTCAAAAATTTAATATCAAAGTTCCTTATAAATGTCTATCAAGACCCGATCTCCTGTTAAGAGGGAATACAATACAGAATTTAAAAGAATCCGGATGCAGTACAATATGGATAGGTGCCGAATCTGGAAGTCAAAAGATACTGGATGCAATGGATAAAGGAACTTCTGTCCAACAAATTTATGAAGCTGCCGAAAAGACGCATGATGCTGGAATGGAGATTGCCTTCTTTATTCAGTTCGGGTATTTGAATGAAAACTGGAACGATATAAATTTAACCAGGAAAATGATTAGAGACTGCATCCCAGATGATATCGGAATCTCTGTATCATATCCTCTTCCAGGTACAAAGTTTTATGATATGGTGAAATCAGAATTGAAAGAAAAAAAGAACTGGACTGATTCGGATGACCTGGATATGATGTTCAGCGGAACTTTTCCAAAATCTTTTTATAAGTTACTTCACCGTTTTGTCCATGCTGAGTACAGAATAGTCAAAACAATTAAAAGAATGGAATGGAATAAAATCCCGAATTTTTTATGGAATGTTTTCAAATATTTAGATTTGAAACTGAAATTAGCAATATACCTCAAAACGCATAATGCATAGCGCATTATCTGTCCCTCTTTTGCTGCACATCGCAATTTTTAATCAAATTCTCTCCAACATTCTGGTTATCTAATGGCCATCTCCACGTCCATTATAAAAAATAAACTCTTTTTCCCTAGCCCTATATTTCAAATGGGAATTGAATATGAGGATTATATTTATGAATTGAACTGACAAGTTCTTTAATATTTCCTAAAATGTATTTTCTTTTACCCGAAATAATTATTTGCGAAAACAGCCTTAATTCATTAACTGAAAAATTTAATTGATCTTTTATCTTTTCATCAAAATAAATTACTTCACCTCTCTTTATTATCATTATAATGTCTTCCGGCCTTATTGAAAAAAAAGAATCCCATATATCGACGAATTTATTTTCCACAAGGACAAGATCTGCAGTATTGTTCTCTTTTATTTTCCCAATATATTTAAGATTCCAAACCTCTGCCGGTATGCTCGTTAATGAATCATATAAACTTTTATCGCTAAACATGTTTAAGTCCCTCGCAAAACGAAGATGATCCCATATATTACCCCCGGCACTGACTGCCGAATCTGTTCCAAATACTATTTTTGTTTGCTCTTTAAACTTATCAATATCAGCGGTCTTATTGAATAAAAAATAATTTGAAACAGGACACCAGACAATTGCATCCAGGTATTTTAAATCATCTATAGTTAAAGCAATTGCATGAATCCCGATGATTTTTTTCTTAAAGAAATTCCATCTAATTAAAGTTTCAATTTCATTCCTAGATTCTTCATCATTCCCTTCGCCAATGTGGATGACAATAGGATTTAAATCAGGTAAATTTATTCTTAATTTCCAGTATTTACCGAGCTTAACTGAATGAATTATTTTTCCACCTGTGTAAACATCAATGAGTTCATTTTTATAATCCTTTGGAATTTTACCATGATGAAAGACTGTGGTTACACCTGAGAGAAGGTTCTTATAAATGCCCCATTCGAACCTGAGTTGCTCAGGGATTTCCAAAATTGATTCAATCAGTTCTTTATTAAATTTATGAATATCATCCCCCCAGTCGATATAATTTCTATAAATTCTGTTACCAAGAGGAGCAAAAAGGTTAAATTCAAGATGGTCATGCGAATTAATTAAACCCGGAAAGGCAAGTGCGTTTTCAAAATTTATTACTTTGTCATACGTTAACGTAATCTGATTTCCGCCGCAGACTTCTCGAATATAAGATTTATTTATTATTATCGAATTTATTTCCTGATCATTACCCGCTATATGTAAATTATTAAGGATCATTTTCTCAAATGAAGTGAGTATATCATAGGGATGTTTTTAAATTTTTCATAAGTGTCTAATGCATTCTTTTTAAGATAAAATTCTTTTACATCCTCATCAATAGTTTTTTCATTTTTATGTAGGAGACTATATCCCATAGATATAAACAACTCTTCTAATTTTTGAACAATATGGACATAGTTTTTAATTGTAATTGTTTTTCCATATTTATTGAAAGTTCTCTTTGCCCCTTTTTGAAGCGCTTCAGGATGAAAATCGGAAATATATATTTCACCCCTTTTTTTCAAAAGCATATCCCACTCCTTTGCAAGATTCTCTACCTCTTGAATATGTGCAATAACCAGCGTAGAAATAATAACATCTATGGATTCCTTTTTAAGAAAATCGAGCCGGTTATTTTCAATTATATATGTTTCGGCTTTCGGGAATTTCATTTTTAACTTTTGAACCATAGAATCCGAAATATCGCACCCTATAATTTTTAACGGGTTTTCTTTCAATAATTCATTCCAGTTTCTACCGGTACCGCAGCCGAAATCCAATACTATTTTTTCATGCAAATGAGACCTGGATAAAAATTCTTTGAAAAGAATCCTATCAAAATGGAGCATCAGATTTCCATTTTCATTCTCATAATCTTCAGCCCATTCTTTGTAAGCAGCTAATGGATCCCATTCCTCATTATTTTTAAGCAGATTCAACAGAAAATTTTTTATTTTATCTGAAATAGTCATATTAAAATAGTGTAAGGATTGTATAAAATGTGAGTTTTATATAATATTTGAAATTTCAACAAATGAGATGACTTTACTGGATAAAATGAATTGAGAACAGACTTTCTTTCAAATGTAACTATTTATTATATTTATCCGCTTAAGATAAATAAATATAGGTTTTATGTACGAAACAATAAATAAAATAAAGAAGTATTGCAACAGTCTAACGGAATATTCTAGATATAAGACCAGGGAAGTAAATGTTGGTGGAATTCCATGCGGCGGTAATAATCCCATAAGGATTCAATCGATGACAATAACCGATACTATGGATACTAAAGCAACGGTTGAGCAGACTATCCGGATGGTTGAATCAGGATGTGATTATGTACGTATTACCGCACCAAGCAAGCTTGAAGCTCAGAATCTAGAAAATATAAAAAAAGAATTAAGGAGCAAAGGATATACCGTTCCTTTGATTGCCGATATTCACTTTACCCCCAACGCTGCTGAAATAGCCGCACGAATTGTTGAAAAAGTAAGGGTTAATCCGGGCAATTATGCCGACCGAAAAAAATTCCAGATATTGGAATATAATGATGATACATATTTATCCGAACTCAGCAGAATAAGAGAGAAATTTAAACCTCTAGTAAAGGTATGCAAAGAATACGGTACGGCAATGAGGATTGGAACTAACCATGGCTCTCTTTCAGATAGAATCATGAGCCGGTACGGTGATACTCCATTAGGAATGGTTGAATCTGCATTAGAGTTTGTAAGAATTTGCGAAGACCTGAATTATTATGATATCATCCTTTCTATGAAAGCAAGTAACCCGCAGGTAATGGTTCAAGCTTACAGGCTTCTGATAAATAAAATGGAGGAAGAAGGAATGAATTATCCGCTTCATCTTGGTGTTACCGAAGCCGGAGGTGGTGAAGACGGTAGAATAAAATCAGCATTGGGAATAGGAACTTTACTGGAAGATGGACTTGGTGATACGGTAAGGGTTTCATTAACCGAAGATCCGGAATATGAAGCACCTGTGGCTATCCGCCTCGTTAAACGATATAAAGGTAGAGAAAATCATCAGCCCATAAAACCGGTTGAAGAACCTATTTTTAATCCTTTTGAATATGAAAAAAGACATTCGTTTCATGTTTCATTTATAGGTGGAAACAACGTTCCTCAGGTGATTTCTGATTTTAGTACATATGATATCTCAGTTCCGGATGATCTTGCCGGTATAGGTTATTTCTATAATGCCGAAACTGATAAATGGAACTTGAGTGATAACGCACCCGATATTATATATCTCGGCGAAAAAGATATCCCTTTCGATATCCCGAATGGACTTCATGCTGTTTACGATTATAGGTTCTGGCAGAGGTTTGAAAATAAATCTAACCGTTTTCCATTATTTTCGGTCTCCGATTATATGGGCAATGGCTATAAATCAAATAAAGTTAATTTTGTAAGTTTTGATATAAATGAATTATCGAATGAATTTATAAGCAAAGCAAAAAGTGACTTAACTGTTGTTTTAATTCTTGAAACCAATAACCTTCATGGAATGGCTGAGCAGAGACGGGCATTTTTTGATTTAATAAAACATGATGTTAAAAATCCCGTAATTATCAAAAGAAGTTATTCCGGAATTTGCCTGGAAGACCTTCGTTTATTTGCCTCAACCGATATCGGATCATTATTAATTGATGGTTTTGGAGATGGAGTTTGGGCTCGTGTAGAGAATATTACAAAAGAATACAACAACAGCGATTCAAATATTTTGATTAGAGATTTTGTATCAAAAAGTGAGACTAAAGAGAAAATAATAAACCGGATATTATTCGGAATATTACAAGCCGCAAGGGTAAGAATTTCAAAAACTGAATATATTGCTTGCCCTTCCTGCGGAAGAACATTATTCGATCTTCAGGAAACAACCGAAATGATTAGAAAAAGAACAGAGCATTTAAAAGGAGTAAAAATTGCTATTATGGGATGTATTGTCAATGGTCCGGGCGAAATGGCAGACGCTGATTATGGATATGTCGGTTCTGGTGTGGGGAAAATCACTTTATATAAGGAAAAGGATATTGTAAAAAGAAATATACCTGCAAAAAATGCTGTAGATGCATTAATTAATTTAATAAAGGAAGATGGTAGCTGGATAGAACCAAATTAATTTTTTTTAATCTTTATAAATTGTAAGGAAAAACGCTTCTTTTAAAAAGCATGTATGTGTTATTCATTTGTTTGTTAGATGATTAAAGTCTATATTTGTAAACTTAAACATGATTGAAAAAATTTTTGTAAAGTTAAAATATTTGAGGCTTGTATTTGGTTCCTCTGAGAACCGTTACAAATAGCTATAAAATTAGAAATGCACCCCGATTAAATCGGGGTGCATTTTTTTTGATATGAAATGCAGCGAGATTATTAAAAATTTGGAAGATTGGGCACCTAAAGAAATTGCCTGGCAGAAGGATAACGTGGGTTTACAAGTCGGTTCGGCAGATCGGGAAATAAATAATATTTTACTTTGTCTTGAGTTGACTCCCCTGGTTATTGATGAAGCGGTTAATAATAATTGTAATTTAATTATTTCTCATCACCCCCTCCTTTTTCATCCCCTTAAAAAAATTGATTTATCAAGTGATAAGAATTCAAAGCTTTTGGAAAAGTTAATAAAAAAAGATATTAACCTTTATTCTGAACATACTAATCTAGATTTTACAAAAGACGGTGTGAGTTTCGAACTTGCCAAAACTTTAGGATTAAAAAATATTTCTTTTCTTGTTCCTATGGACTCCAATCAATATAAATTAGTTGTTTTTGTCCCTAAATCTCATTTACATGAAATTTCAGATGCAGTCTTTCAAGCCGGTGGCGGAATAATCGGAAATTATAGCAATTGCAGCTTTATGATAAAAGGAGAAGGCACATTTAAAGGTTCAATTGATTCAACTCCTTTTGACGGAGAAAAACAAATCAACGAGTCCGTTGAAGAATTTAGATTGGAAATCATTATTAATGCATGGAACTTAAATCCTATAATTAAAGTTATTAAAGAGAGACATCCTTATGAAGAGCCGGCATATGATATCTATCCCTTGAAAAATGTGAATATTAATTATGGTGCAGGAGCAACGGGCGAATTTGAGAACGATTTATCACAGGATGAATTTTTATCATTGGTCTCGCAAAAATTAAATATTGAAATATTTAAATACGCAAATGGGAAGAATAATAGAATAAAAAAAATCGCCCTCTGCGGAGGTGCTGGAGCAGAATATATTCAACACGCTGTTAGAGCAGGTGCCGATGCATATATAACTGCCGATATAAAATATCATAATTTCCATGATGCAGAGGGAGAAATATTATTAATTGATGCCGGACATTATGAGACTGAAATTCACTGTCTGAATGAAGTGGAAAGAAGGCTGACATCTTTTCTCAATATTAAAACGGATACTAAGATTTTTAAATTTACTAAAACAACTAACCCTATTATTTTCTATAACAATTTAGGAGCGAGCAGAAATTGATTGATAGATTATTAATCCTATATGAATTGCAAACTATAGATGATCAGCTTGATGATTTGGAAGAACTTAGGGGTGATCTGCCAAACGCCGTTGAATCTCTAAAAGAAAAACTTAATTCATTAAAATCGGATATCGATGCCAAAGAGAAGGAACGTAAAGAATCTCTTAAAAAAAGGGAAGAGAATGACGAAGAGATAGAAAAGTTGAAAACAAACCAGAAGAAATTCAAAGCGCAGCTTTATCAGGTAAGGAACAATAAAGAATATGATGCGCTTACTAAGGAAATTGATCATACTGATGAGCAGATGGGAAAACTTGAAACTGAAAACAACACACTCGCGGATAGAAGTAAAACTCTGGCTGATGAAATTGAAGATACTAAACCGCAATTGAACGATTTAAAAGAAGAGCTCAAAGCTAAAGAATCCGATCTAAAAGATATTATTAAGACTAACGAAAAAGAAGAAATTAAGTTAAGAGAAAAAAGAAAAGAAATTGAAAGTAAAGTTAAAAAACCTGATTATTCGGCTTATATGAGAATTAGGAAGGCTAAAAAAGGAAAAGCTGTTGCAACCATTAAGCGTTCAGCTTGTTCCGGTTGTCATAATATTGTCCCTTCTCAAAGGCAGCTTGAGATTCGAAGAAATAATAGGCTTTTCTTTTGCGAATATTGCGGAAGGATTTTAGTCTCCGCGGAAGTCGCTGAAACTGTCGATTCCGAGTAAATAAATCGAGATTCTGCAGTTCGTTTTTTACCTGAAATTTATAATAGGGGGGAGCCATACCTTTTATTACTCAAGGATAATTACTTTTCTGCTTTTTTAAGAGTTGTAATTTCTTATATTTACTTAATTAAATAAATTAAGTTTAATAACTTAACCATTGAGTTAACTTTTATTATTAATTAAAAAGTTTAACAAAATTAGAAATTTAAAAGTTCAATCCGGGCAATTGCTCCCCGATAAAATTGGGGGGAGGAAAGTCCGAACTTCATAGAACAGGGTGCCGGATAACGTCCGGGATTACGACCGCCTCAAGCGGCTGTGATACGGAAAGTGCCACAGAAAATATACTTCTCCGCTTTAAGCGGAGTAAAGGTGAAAAGGCAGGGTAAGAGCCTACCGCTCCGGTAGTAATAACGGAGGCAGGGTAAACCCCACCCGAAGCAAGGTCAAATAAGGAAATCTTCCCGGGTATTTCCGGGACAAGGTTGTTCGCTTTGAATGTCCTGTCAAAGGGACTGGATTTCCGGGTAGACCGCTTGAGTGTTATAGTAATATAACACCCAGACAAATAATTGCCGCCTGGTTTTACCAGGTTACAGAATTCGGCTTACAGGTTGAACTTTTGTTCTTATAATTTTATGGGAATTTAATGCCTGAAAAGCGTTGGAAAATAAGAAATATCGAAGATAGCTATGCTGTTCAATCTTTGGCAGATTCTCTTAATATTTCTGAAATTCTTGCTAAACTGCTTGTTATTAGAAATGTTAAGAACTTTACTCAGGCAAAAAATTTCTTTAGACCTGCATTAGAATCACTTCACGACCCTTTCCTTATGCATGGAATGGAAGAGGCTACCTCACGCGTTATACAGGCTTTAACTGAAAATCAATTAATATGTATCTACGGTGATTATGATGTTGACGGAACCTGTTCTACTGCTCTGCTTTATCTTTTCTTAAAAGAACTGGATGCTAATGTAGAATATTATATCCCTAAAAGATTAACTGACGGCTACGGTTTATCAAGCTCGGCTGTTGATATTGTTAAAAACAAAGGAACTTCCCTTTTAATCTCTGTAGATTGCGGTATTACTGCTGTTGAAGAGACGGTTTATGCTAAATCTTTAGGGATGGATGTAATTATTTGCGATCACCATCAGCCTAAAGATAAAATACCCGATGCTCTTGCTGTACTTGACCCCCTGAAACCTGGTTGTAATTATCCCTTTAAGTATTTATCAGGAGCCGGAGTTGCGTTAAAATTAGCACAGGGAGTGGCTGAAAGAATTGGAAAAAGAGAACTGCCGCTGCAATACCTGGATTTGGTCGCTCTTGCCGGTGCTGCTGATATTGTCCCCCTAATTGATGAAAATAGGATTTTAGTCAGAGAGGGGTTGGAACAGATTAACCAAAATCCTAGACCGGGAATTTTGGCTTTAATTAAAAGCAGCGGAATGGAACCGGGAAATCTGTCTTCAGGGCAGGTGGTTTTTACTATTGCTCCAAGAGTAAATGCCGTTGGAAGGTTAGGAGATGCCGAAAGAGCTGTCCAGCTCTTTATAACAAATGATAAGGAAGAAGCTTTTAATCTTGCACATATTCTTGAAACTGAAAACTATGAAAGAAGAAAGATTGATGTAGATACTTTTGACAATGCTCTGGAAATAGTTGGCAGCACTTTAGACCTTCAAAAAGAAAAAGCCATTGTTCTACATCAGGAATCATGGCATCCCGGAGTTATAGGCATTGTTGCTTCAAGACTAGTTGAAAAATATTACAGACCTACAATCATGTTAACGACGGTTGATGGTGTTGCCAAGGGCTCTGCAAGGAGTATTTCTAATTTTAATATTTATGAAGCTCTAAAAAAGTGTGAGGATTTATTAATTCAATTTGGAGGGCATCAGGCTGCAGCAGGACTTGCAGTTGAAGTAGAAAAGATTGAAGAGTTTAAATTAAGATTCAATCAGGTAGTAAAAGATTCATTTTTAGGCGATGATTTATCACCTGAATTGAATATAGATTCTAAAATTAAATTTTCGGAAATTACCCCTAAGTTTTTAAGGATTTTGGAACAGTTTGCTCCATTCGGTCCTGGAAATTTACGGCCTGTGTTTTTGGCTGAAAATGTTGAGGTGGCAAATGTACCGCATATTGTCGGCAACGATCATTTAATTGTATGTCTAAAGCAGAACGGATCGGAAAAAATATTCGATTGTATCGGTTTTAATATGGGTAACTACTGTGATTTAATTAATAAAAATAATTCTGTACTTGATATTGTTTTTCATATTGATAAAACTGTAAGAGACGGACGGGTTTTTTCGCAATTTAAATTCAAAGATATAAAAGTAAAAGATAAGCCGGCATCTGCCGGAAGGGAGATGATAGATGTCAGGTCATTCTAAGTGGGCTACCACAAGACGAAAAAAAGCTGTTATAGATGCAAAAAGGGGGAAAATGTTTACAAAACTGATTAAAGAAATTACTATTGCTGCCAGAGAAGGAGGAGGGGATCCTGAAGGTAATCCCAGATTAAGGCTTGCTGTCGATAATGCCAAAGCCGCTAATATGCCTCAAGATAATATAGAAAGAGCTATTAAAAAAGCTACCGGAGAGCTCGAAGGACAGTCATTTCATGAATTAACTTATGAAGGCTACGGTCCTGGAGGTATAGCTATTATGGTGGAAGTGGCTACCGATAATAAGAACAGAACTGTTGCTGAAATCAGACATTTATTCAGCAAAAGCGGGGGCAGCTTGGGTGAATCAGGGTCCGTTGCATGGATGTTTGATAGAAAAGGGGTTATTTTGCTTCCTAAAAAAGAAAAAACAGAAGATGAAATAATGGAAGTTATTCTCGAAGAGGGTGCGGAAGACCTTCAAATGGAAGATGAATATTTTGAAGTTCAGACTCCCCTCGAGTCATTTGAACCTGTGAGAAGGGTTCTGGCAAATAAAGATTTTCAAATTGAAAATGCTTCCCTTCAATGGATTGCTAAAAATGCAGTGCCTGTTACTGGAGATGATGCTGAAAAAGTTATGAAATTAATCGAATCATTGGAAGACAGCGATGATGTTCAAAATGTTTTTTCCAATGCTGATTTTGTGTAGTCATTAATTTTTTTTATAAAAAGTGAAGAATGAAAGAGGCATATGATCCTTCAAGGTTTTCCGCACTCGACAATTTCTATTAACCTTGAAGGTATTTTAATATGATTATACTCGGGGTAGATCCCGGAACAATTTTTACCGGTTTCGGAGTAATAAAACAAAGAAACAATAATTATATCCGGATAAAAAACGGGATAATTAAATTACCTTCTTATAAAAGCCTGCCGTTAAAATTAGAAATAATTTATGATGAAATAGTAAAAATTATTAAAGAATTTAAACCGGATGAATTTGCAATTGAGACAGCCTTTTATGGAAAAAATGTTCAGTCTGCAATGAAAATTGGCTATGCACGCGGTGCTGCTTTATTAGCTGCAGTACATAATAATATACCTACCAGTGAGTATTCACCCAGAGAAATAAAAAAATCCGTAGTCGGAAGAGGCTCCGCATCAAAAGAACAGGTTTGCTATATGATTAAAACACTACTTGAGCTTAAGCAGGAAAATATGCGTTATGATGAATCCGATGCGTTAGCTGTAGCTGTCTGTCATGCATTCAGAATGACCCGACTTAACGGATCTGCCAAAAAAAGTAAGGATTGGAAATCTTTTATCGAAATTTACCCGGAAAGAGTAATTAACAATTAACTATTAACTTTTAACTAATTTAACCATTAACTATTAACCATTAACTATTACCATTAACTATTATCCATGATCGGTTATCTATCTGGCAAAATAATTTCCTCCAAACCTACTAAAATATTAATAGATGTAAACGGGGTCGGCTACCTTGTAAGCATTTCGATTAATACGTTTGAACAAATATCCGGAAGAGAGTCTATTTCTTTATTTATTTATACCCACGTAAAGGAAGATTCTATTTCGTTATTCGGATTCTTTTCCGAAGCTGAAAAAGAAATGTTTGAATTGCTAATCACTATTACTGGTATAGGGCCAAAACTGGCCATAAGTATATTATCGGGAATTCGAGTTGATGAGCTTAAACACGCCATCCGTTCTGCTGATATTTCCAGGATAATTGCCGTACCGGGAATCGGCAGAAAAACTGCCGAAAGATTGGTTCTGGAGCTCAAAACAAAAGTCGACCAGGTCAAAGGAGAAGAAAAAGAATTATCATTTAGTGTAAAAAATGAAGCAGTTGCGGCATTAACAACTCTGGGTTATAACTCTAAGCTTGCCGATATTACAGTAAGGAACATTTTGAATTCCGATCCCAATATTTCTATTGAAGATTTAATTAAAAAAGCTTTGGGTAATTTAAATAAATAAGCCGGCATAGGGACAACACAAATATATTTATAATTAAAGGGGAAGCTGATTAAATATTCTTTTGAAAATAATTAAACAATTTTTTGGAATAAAGAAGATGAAAGACAGAATCAAATACTTAATTATAATAATTTTATTTTTTTCATCTATTGTATTACCGCAAAATGTTGAACATCCTGCTGGAGATTATGCAGTTGTAAATGGTAGAAAACTCTGGTATGAAATAGAGGGAAAAGGAGAACCTATTCTCTTAATTCCAGGAGGTCCGGGGAATTCCCATACATATTTTCATCCATGGTTTTCAGAATTGGCAAAGGATTATAAAGTGATATATTTTGATGCGTACGGAAGGGGAAAGTCGGATAGAGCAAAATCCTCTGATCAATATTCATTTAAAGAAGATGTTGACGATATTGAAGGTTTACGAAAAGCTTTAGGATTAGACAGATGGGATATTCTCGGTCATTCTTATGGAGGTTTAGTTGCACAGCAGTATGCACTGGATTATCCAAACTCTGTTAATAAATTAATACTTATAAGCACCTTTTATAGCGGGGAGATGTGGCAGGAAAATGATAATAGTTCCAATCATGAAATCAGAAATCAATATCCGGAAGTATGGGAAAAGGTTATGAAGTTAAGAAATATAGGGGAACCGTCTAGTTCCAGGGAACATATTAATACATATTCTGTCCCTTCCGGATTATTATATTTTTATGATGCATCTAATGCTTATAAAGTTAGAAGTGATTCATTGATAATGAATACCGATGTATATTATCAAATAGCCGGGAAAGATGCTGACTTTCTTATAAGCGGAGATATAGGACCCCTTGATTTTAGAGAAAAGCTGAAGAATTTAAATATGCCAATATTAATTCTTGAAGGAAGATTTGACAGAATATCAATTCCTCGATTTTCAATAAAATATAAAGATTATGCTCCTCAAGCTGAATTTGTAATGTTTGAGAAAAGCGGTCATGAACCCTTTGTTGAAGAACCTGAAAAAACCTTCAAGGTTATTACGGATTTTCTTAAAAAATAATAATTATTTCCAAATTCATTTACTAATAAAGGTAACACAAGAATTAGAATATGAAAGATGACATCTTTACTTTACAAAAATAAACCTTAATATAAACTTATATTTTTAAGAACAAACTGAAAACGATTTTACTTTTAAAGATGTCATCTTTATATCTGATCTTCTGCTTATAATATTAACTTTTATCCATAAAATTCTTGCATTTAATAAAATAACCCCCTGATTTTTACATGCCGGTTTTATGTTTTGAATTTGAGATTTAATATTTGGAATTTATTTGAATTTTGTCATTTGTCGTTTGGAATTTTAAATCCTGCTTATGCTTCTTGTCTTTTTGTTTTAAACTTTCTATTTATATATTATGCTTACAATTCCTTGGAGGTACTATGAGATTTACAATTATATTACTCTTTGGTTTACTAATTGCAGCCGGTTGTTCGGAGAAAAAACAAAATAATATGAATGAGGGGACATCGATTGCTTCAAAGGAAGTAGATTATTCTTCAGACGGAACAACATTGAAAGGCTTTCTTGCATATGATTCAAGCATAACAGGAAAGAGACCGGGAGTGATAGTTGTACATGAATGGTGGGGATTAAATGATTATGCAAGAAAAAGAGCTGAGATGCTGGCTAAACTCGGATATGTAGCACTTGCCATTGATATGTATGGCAATGGAATAACAACCGAACATCCGGATGATGCAGGGAAATTCGCATCTGATGTTATGCAGCATATGGATACTGCCAGGGCTCGATTTAATGCAGGTCTCAAGCTTATTAAAGAAGAACCGGAGACCGATACCACCAATATTGCGGCAATCGGATATTGTTTCGGAGGAGGAATTGTACTCCGGATGGCTCTAAATGGAGATGATCTTGACGGAGTTGTGAGTTTTCACGGAGACCTTCCAGCGCAGCCGGTTAAAAATCCGGATGATGTAAAAGCAAAAATACTTGTGTGCAACGGTGCAGCTGATCCCTTTAATCCTAGAGAAAAAGTAGATACTTTTAAAAAAGAAATGGACAATGCCGGTGTAGATTATAAATTAGTAAATTATCCGGGTGCGGTGCATAGCTTTACTAACCCTGCTGCCGATAGTATTGGTAAAAAATTCAAATTACCGCTGGCATATAATAAAGAAGCCGACGAGAAAAGCTGGGCAGCAATGCAGGATTTTTTCCATCAGATATTTAAATAAGGTTGACATCTAAATTCTGTTATAGATGCTATTCTATAAATAAATCTGCCGGCGAAGATTCAAAGGCTTCATCGGCAGGCAGAGCAGGATTTTGGGATGCATTTACAGCTAATTGATCGCATCTTTCATTTTCCGTATGCCCGTTATGGCCTCTGACCCAGAAAAATTTAACTTCGTGTTTTTGAAGCAGATCGAATACTTCTTTCCATAAATCGGGATTTAATAACTTTTGTTTTTTATTCCTTTTCCATCCTAAATTCTTCCACTTAAAAATCCAGCCTAATTCAACAGCATCAACAATATATTTTGAATCACTGTAAATATTTACTTTACATTTTTCTTTTAGCGAATTTAATCCTTCGATAACAGCTTTTAATTCCATTCTGTTATTGGTAGTTTTTCTGAATCCGCCGGATAGTTCTTTAATATTATCTTTATATTTTAGAATAACTCCATAGCCTCCTGGACCCGGATTCCCGCTTGAAGCGCCGTCGGTGTACATATTAATTTCTTTTAGCATATGTTCAGTTACCATAGCAAATTTACCGGTAAAGCAAAAAGGTTTTTAGAGAAAGGTATAATTTCATTGCCGGTATAAATAATTATGCCTCTTAAAAATTTATTTTTTGTTTCATTAGATAGAATTCTCAAATGATTAAACATATCATTATTAATTTTTGAGGTAGCTTTTACTTCAATACCAATTAACATCCCGTCATTTCTTTCAATAATAAAATCAACTTCCTGTCCTGATGAAGTACGAAAATGATAGAGAGATAAAAGGAACTTACTCCATGAAGATAATTTTACAAGTTCCATCATTACGAAATTTTCGAGCACCCTTCCCCATAATAACGGGTCGTTCATTATCTTGCCCGCTTCGAATGCTGTTAAATGGGAAAGTAAACCGGTATCAGCAAGATATATTTTTGGCGTTTTAATTAATCTTTTGGAAAGATTACCCGACCATGCAGGGAGAATATAGATTAAAAAAACAGCTTCAAGTAAAAAGATATATCTTTTAAGAGTTGTTTGTGGGATTGCAGAGGAACGTGAAAGTTCAGCAAAGTTTAATAATGTTCCCGCTCTTGCAGAAAATATTCTTAAAAGTTTCGGCAGCTCATTAAGCTTATCAATATTAGAAATATCCCTTACATCTCTTTGTAAAATTGTTGTCAGATAGGATTTAAACCAGGCCTCCTGTCTTGATCTTTCTTTTCTTGATAACATTTCAGGGAAACCGCCTTTTATTATTTTTTCAGCAAGATTATCCTTACTAAGGTCAAGGTCGGAAACACTGAATTCCTTGTTAAATATTTCATCTATAAGATTAAATTTGCTTCCTGAAATTTCACTTTGAGCCAGCGGGAATAAATTTAGTATTTCAATTCTTCCGGCTAGTGATTCGGAAATTTTTGGTAATAGGAAAACATTAGAAGAGCCGGTTAAGAGGAAGCTGCGTGATTTACGATCTTTATCTACTAAATTTTTAATTGCTAAAAATATCCCGGGTGCTCTTTGAATCTCATCTAAAGCGAGATTTTCGTTATATGAAGAAAGAAATTCTAAGGGATTGTTTTGGGCAGCTGATAAAATGCCAGGATCATCAAATGTTAGATACCTTGCTTTAAATTCATGTTCTATAATATTTTTCAAAAGAGTACTTTTGCCTGTTTGTCTAGCGCCATGGAGGAGGACTACGGGGGAATCGGTAAGAGCCTCCAGCAAATTCGGGGTTATTTTCCTATAAATCATAGGGCTAAATGTAGGAATTCAATATGTGATAATCAACCATATCCAGGATGATAATCAGCCATTGAATGGTGGATTATCATCCACATGATGGATGATTATCCTATGAATATGCTTAAAATGGATTATAATTGCATTTTTTAATAAATTAGCTAACTGGGCAGTTTATTATACTAATACCGGTTAATTCCGCATTGATAATGTCACCCGGTATTGTTTTACTTACTCCTTTAGGTGTTCCGGTGAAAATTAAATCTCCCTCTTCCAAAGTCATTAAAGAAGATATATAAGATACAATCTCAGCAGGATTGAAAATCATTTTATTCAGTGTATCTTTCTGCTTTATCGCGCCATTAACTGAAAGTGATATTTCTTCATTTAAAGTAAGGGTGTAATCTTTTTTTAATATAAAATCGGAAACAACTGCTGAAGTATCGAAACATTTTGCAATTGTCCAGGGTTCTCCTTTCCCCTTTAATTTATTTTGAACATCCCTCAGGGTCATATCTAATCCGAGTCCGTAACCGGCAATAGCATCTTCAGCATCTTTTTCATTTGCATCTTTAACTTTATTTCCGATTAATAAAACCAGTTCAACTTCATGGTGAAGTTCATTCCCAAAAGAAGGTTTAACAATTTTATCGCCGGAATAAATAACTGCAGACGCAGGTTTAAGAAATATTACAGGTTTTTCAGGAACTTCATTTCCCAATTCTTTAGCGTGCTCGGCATAATTTCTTCCGACACATACTATCTTTCCAATGGTATATTCTTGAGTGGAATTTTTAATCTTTATTGTTTTCATAAAACTATATATGGTTAATGTTTTGTTTGTCGTTTGTTGTAAAATTTAAGATAGAAATTAATAAAATGTATCGCAACAACAAACTACCACAAACAACAATCCATTAACAAAATTATGTTTTTTGCTTTTTCTTTTTTGCAGCTGGGAATAGTATATTATTCAGGATAAGCCGGTAACCGGGTGAATTTTTATAAAGCGAAAGATCGGTCGGAGGATCACCTACCGAATGCTGGTAATCTTCCGGATCGTGACCACCGTAGAAAGTGAAGGTACCCCTTCCAAAATTCCCGTGAATATATTTCACCTGGTCAGTCCCATTTCTTTCTCCCATAATTATTATAGAAGGTTTTATAAATTCTTTCCTGAACATTGTTGTCTGTCCCATAAATCCTTTTATAACATTCACATGATCCTGAGTTAACATAGTCGGTACAGGATCATATTTTGCAGAAAAATCAAAAAGAGTAAAGTAATCATTCGCCGGATCTCCTATTTCAGAAGGCTGTATATCAATATCACTGTATTCATATACATAAGGATTCATTTCAAGCTTAAAGTTCTGGAAAGCCAGGGTATTTGAAAAATCAAGCTTTTCATTTGCATTAGGATCTGCTGCATCTCCGTCATACATTGATGCGCAAATATCTACATTTTGTGCAGCTAGAGCAATATCATAGGTGTCGGTTGCAGAGCACATCGCGAAAAGAAAACCACCCTGACCAACATAGTTTTTAATAGTAAGGGCTACTGCTTTCATCATATCGGAGACTTTTTTATAGCCGTTTTTCTTCGCATCGTTTTCATATTCCATTTGCTGATCTATGTACCATTGTGCATTACTGAAGCTTGCATAAAATTTACCGTATTGCCCGGTAAAATCCTCATGGTGCAAATGAAGCCAATCATATTTGGAAAGATCACCGCGCAGAATTTCATCATTCCATATCTTTGTATATGGAACTTTCGCATATTCAAGTGCTAAAGTAACCGCATCATCCCAGGGCATAAACCCGGGAGGAACATATACTGCAATTTTGGGGGCTTTTTCGAGTCGCACTACATCCATATTATTATCATCACTCTGAACGGTTGAATATATCTCGGCAGCCTGAGATGCAGAAACCGGATCAAATGCAACTCCTTCAATTCTGCATTCGGTTGCAACCCAATTATCATAATCGAGCATAAAGGAACCGCCCCTGTAGTTTAATAGCCAGTCTGCTTTTATCCCCTTTGTTAATGCATTATAAGTAATCCCGTATGCCCTCAGATGATCTGTCTGCTTTAAATCCATATAAATTAAAATTTTGGATTGGGCATACAAAGAAGTGAAAAAAAGAAATAGGAAAAAGAATATCTTCTTTAGCATATCTAAACAAGTTCAAATGTATATTCAAGTTCAAGTGTATTGCTAGGCAGATTTTCTATCTTCTAGATAAATTGGTTCTGCACCTTCATCAACGACATCTCTGGTAATAACACACTTATCTATATTATCTTTATTGGGGAGATCGTACATGACATCTAGCATAAATTCCTCAACAATTGCCCTTAATGCTCTTGCGCCTGTTTTTCTTTCCATCGCTTTTAAAACAATTGCATCAATTGCAAAAGGATCAAACTCGAGTTCAATGCCTTCCATCATAAATAATTTCTTATATTGTTTTAAAATGGCATTTTTCGGTTCTGTTAAAATAGATTTAAAAGCTTCTTCGGATAAAGACTGCAGTGGTGCAATTACGGGTATTCTGCCAATCAATTCCGGGATTAAACCGTATCTGAGAAGATCTTCGGGCAATATATGTTTAATTAATTCTTCATCTGCTTTCTTGCTCTTAAGCTCCGATGAAAATCCCATTTTATTTTTATTTATTCTTGTAGCTATTATTTTATCGATACCGTCGAATGCTCCCCCTACTATAAATAATATATTTTTAGTATTAATATTTATTAAACTCTGTTCTGGATGTTTTCTTCCTCCTTTTGGAGGAACTCCGGCAATTGTTCCTTCCAGTATTTTCAATAATGCCTGCTGAACACCTTCACCTGATACATCTCTGGTAATTGAAGTGCTCTCACTTTTACGGGCAATTTTATCTATCTCATCTATATATACAATCCCTTTTTGGGCTCTCTCAAGATTATAATCGGCTGCCTGTAATAAATGTACCAAAACTGTTTCAACATCGTCTCCCACGTAACCGGCTTCAGTCAATGTAGTTGCATCGGCTATTGCAAATGGAACGTCAAGTATTTTTGCTAAAGTTTGAGCCAATAAAGTCTTTCCTACACCCGTCGGACCTATCAATAAAATATTGCTTTTTTCAATTTCAACATCATCCAGTTCAAAAAATGAAGACTTGGAGTTAATTCTTTTGTAATGATTATAAACTGCAACAGATAATACCTTCTTTGCACGTTCCTGCCCGATTACATATTCATCCAGCGTCTTTTTAATCGATTCGGGAGTATGGTTCTGAAAGCTTTTTGATTTATTATTTGTATATGCGGCTAAGTTGTTCTTCAAAATGTCAACACTGCTTCCAATACAAATATCGCAGATATAGACGTCTGGTCCTGCAATCATGCTGCCTACTTCACTTCCGTCTCTTCCGCAAAATGAACACTTTACAATTTTTTGGTTTTGCTTTTTTGCCATTTTACTCTCTAGCTTGGTTTATTTTTAAACCTATATAGGTTTATTCCTCAATTTTAATATCTCACTCCTAACTTCATCAAGATATAATGAGTTAGGGAATTTTTCAAGTAGCTTTTCATACGCCTGTTCGGCTTTATTTGTTTCATTTAAACTAAATTGGTAAATCTTACCTATCAAATATAACGCTTTATCGGCATAAATGTTTTTTTCACCTTCATCAACTATCAACTGGAGTAAATTTAAGGATTTATCGTAATTATTAAGCGCCAATTCCATCTGGGCTTCTCTTAGCTGAGAAATACCTTGCAATAAAAATGCCTGAGGTTTAGAGGCAATTATTTTGAACTTGTCTGCCGCTTCTTTGAATTTTTGTTGTTCCGCAAGAAATTCAGCAGATGAAAAAAGGACAAGATTAGCAGAATCTTTGAAAGAAATATTTAAAATGAATGAAAATTCGATAGCATCATTAGCGGAATTGTCTTTTAAGTCATTGAAAATAGGATCCAATATTTTTTGTGCTTTTTCAAAATCACCCTTATAATAAGTTATTTTAGAAAGCTGGAATGCTGCATAATTCCTTGTTTCTTTAGGTAAACTAGTATTTTCAAGGACTTTTGTATAGTTTTTTGCAGCTGAATCAAGATTACCCTTAAGTAAATTGATTTTGCCTAATTCTGCATAAGCTGCGGCACCGAATTTAGAAAAGGGAGTTTTTTCTATTACAATATCAAAATATTTTTTAGCTTCCTGAATATCATTCTGACGGTAGAGCCTTATTCTCCCTGCATTTAAATAGGCTTCAAAACCTGCTTCCGAATTAGGATAAATTTTAGGCAATTCAAGATAGGCTGAAATTACTTTTTCTTCATCATCTGATTTACCTGTTTTAATAAAATGGAACTGTTTCCAATCATCTACAGAATCTTTTGATATCAAGTTTGCTTCCAGTGTTTTGGCATATCCCAATTTTGCTCTGGAAGCAAATGGAGAATCTGGATAGTTATTTATTATAAAATTGTATGCATCTGCCGCAATTGAATATTGTCCTTCATTGAAAATCATTTCCGCAAATCCATACATTTCGAGTCCCTGGTTCTTATCATTATTATCCAGATCTTTATAAATATTAAATGCTTCTTTATAAGATTTATTTTCCACATACAGTCTTGCAAGTAACTGGTCAAAGCTTGTATTACTCTTATTTCCTGAGAAATCCTTTAAAACTTCGATAGTCGATTTTAATGCTTCAGGTTTTTTAATGTATGATAATAGTCTCGCCTGAACTGAATTAAGCTGCTTCGGATCACCTGATAATATGCTGCAGTATTCCTTTGCTGCATCCTTATACTGCATTGTAATCGCATAAATATTTGCAAGATCGTAAGAAAAATATTTAGGGTCATCACTTATTTTTTTGCCTTTATTCAAATATTCAATGGCTTTTTGAAAAGCCCTCATCTGAATTGCATAATTGGCAAAGATTCTATAATTGCCGTCATTTGGAGGAAAATTGTTCAAAGCATCATCCCAAATTTGGTATGCTTTACTTTCATCCCCTTTTAAATAATATGTTGTTCCAAGCATTCCATATAGATTGATATTGGAAGGTGAAGATTTTATTTGATTTGTAATCAATTGGATAGATGAATCATAGGCTTTTTGCAAGACGTAAATTCTATTTAAAGCGTCAAAAATTTGATAATTATTCGGCTGTTTCTTATACAAATCTTCATAGATTCCCCTGGCTTTTTCAAGTTCACCTGCTTGTTCATAATTTTGACCAAGCATATAAAAATTGTTTAGATCATTATTTAATTGCGCAAAGCCAAAAGCCGAAAATAAAACAAAGGCAATTATTATTTTCAATTTCATATTTCAAAAATAACAAATATAAAAAGTCCATCAAGGGGATAAAATAGGAAGAATTTCAAGGAGGATTGAATGGATGATTCATTCATTCCTCCATTCCACTATAACTGTGCTATACCTGAAGAAATTTTTTCTTATATAACTTATTTTGTAAATTCTTTTCTAAATATCCTTAAAAAATAATTACTACTATATATGGAAAACAGGAGCTCCTTCCCTAAAGTATTCTGGATAGCTAATACAATAGAAATTCTTGAAAGATTTGCCTATTACGGAATCTATATGGGTTTCGGTATTTACATGGAATATCTGGGATATACAAAAGCGGAACTGGGAATAGTTCAAAGTATATTTTTATTATTTTCATATGTAACTCCCGTTATTTCGGGTACATTTGCAGACAGGTACGGGTTTAAGAAAGTTTTAATCGTTGCATATTTAGCTTATTTACCCTCAATCCTTCTTTTAATAATTACAAAATCTTTTTCCGGGATCGCTCTTACAATGCTCAGTATTGGTTTAGCTGCGGGAATTTTTAAACCATTAGTTTCAGGTACTGTTAGAGTTGTAACGGACAAAACCAATAAAACGCTCGGCTTCGGGATCTTTTATGCTATGGTAAATATTGGTGCATCATTCGGACCTATTGTTGCTGGAAACCTTAGAGCAATTTCCTGGAACTACGCTTTTTTAGCCGCTGCAATCGGAATAATAGTAATGCTTCTGATTACAATTTTTTTCTATAAAGAGCCTCCAAGGGATTTTGAAGGTATAAGTCTTGGACAAAAATTTAAGGATATGAGAATTGCCCTTTCAGATTATAAATTTTTAATATTTCTAATTTTACTAGGAATATTTTTCTGGCTCCCTTTCTGGTCTTTTTTTAATCTTCTTGCAATCTATATCGATAAGAATTTAGATACTTTAAGTTTATACCAATCGTTAAAAGGAATTTTCGGAACTGGATTTGCAAGCATTTTTTCAGAAGATACCGGAAAGGGAACTAGAAGGGTACTCGGTGAAACAATTGCAAATACCGGCTATATTATAATAATTTTTCAGCTTATTATTTCAAGAATATTTGAAAAGTTTAAGGCATTACCATCATTTTTGTTCGGGTTATTAATTACTGGTATAAGCTTCCTTATAATAGCTTATGCAGAAATAGGGGCATCTGAATGGATATTTTTTGGAATATTCTTATTCGCTTTCGGCGAAATGATCTGTTCACCCAGAATACAAGAATATATTACTTGGATTGCACCTAAAGAAAAAGCCGGTCTATATATGGGTTCAAATTTTTTAGCAACAGGGTTAGGAGGTGCATTAAGCGGTGTAATATATACCTCCCTTTATGGTTATTTCAGGGATAGCTTAAATCACCCGGAATATGTGTGGTATACTTTAGCAGCAAATATCTTTATAGGAATTTTAGCTCTTTTCATTTTTACTAAAACATTAGGCGAATTTAAAGAACTGGAAGAATAGAAATGCAAGTGCAAGTTCATATTCAAATGCAAGAAGAAAAGAAATTAGTTTCCTTTGGTCTGTAAAATTTCTATAAAGATTTATGTATTAAGTAAAATAATTTAACTTATTAGTTCCAGCTTATTCAATTCTTTAGTAATACAATCTATTTCTTCGGAATTTAAATTTATATCTGCAGCTTTGGCATTTTCTTTTGCCTGTTTTGAGTTTCTGGCACCCACTAGCGTTATTGTAATTCCCGGCTGTTCCTGTGTCCAGCGGATAACAATTTGTGCAAGTGTAGAGTTTTTCTCATTGGCTAAAGGTTTAATTTTATCCAGGAAAGTATTTATACGTTTAATGTTTTCATCTTTAAAGTAAAACGAATCATTTCTAAGATCACCTTCATTAAATTTTTGACCCGGCTTCATTTTACCTGTTAGCATACCTAATTGTAAAGGACTGTAAGCTAAAATTGATTTTTTATTTTCAATTGCATATGGTATTAATTTTTTTTCAATCCCCCTCCTTAACATACTGTAAGGTACCTGGTCTGATACAAGAGAAATATACTTTTCAGCTTCTTTCATTAACGATGCATCATAATTACATACCCCCGCATATCTCACCTTTCCATCTTTAATAAGCTGACTTATGGCTTCCATGGTTTCCTGAATAGATGTTGTGGGATCAGGCCAATGAATTTGATACAGATCTATATAGTCCGTATTAAGCCTGCGGAGACTGTTCTCACATTCTTCTACTATGCTCTCTTTGGAAGCATATTTGTATATATCAATCGGAATTCCCTGGTTATTTGTGGTTTTGAAATAGAATTCTCCTTTTTCAAGATCCCATCTTAAACCGAACTTCGTCAGAATTTGAACTTTATCACGTGGAAAAATACTTATTGCTTCACCTACAATTTCTTCGCTTGTTCCCTGTCCATATACCGGAGCCGTATCAATTGAAGTTATACCCGAATCGTAAGCCGTTCTTATAGCATTGACTGCTTCATTCCGTTCAGTTCCTCCCCACATCCATCCGCCTGCAGCCCAAGCACCAAATGTCACTGCCGATATATTTAAATCTGACCCGTTTAATTTTCTATATTCCATTTTTTCTATCCTTTTTTAATTCTAAATTTTATATAAAGATTGATTAAACTCTTTGTATTTGATCACATTTGAGGTTTGAGGGTAAATAAAAAACCCCGATCTTTTAAGATCGGGGTTTTATAGGAGGATTGAGTTTTCTTTTGTCAAATTTTCCTCAATTTTTTGTTACATTGTTTGAATAAGGCTTTTTATTTTGAAGTTCATTGAGCATAGCTTTAACTATTGTTTGTACCGCAGGATCAGTATCATTCCTCACTAATTTTTTAAAGGCATTCATAGCATCTTCATTTCCAATCTTATAAAGGGCAAGTGCAATCAATATTCTGGTATCGGGATTTGATTCCTTAGCAAATTGTTTAACAAGAGGTTTTACCAATCCTTCAATTTCATAAAATCCTGCGAAATAAATACAATCGGTTTTTAACCCTATGTTATCTGATTCAAGACCTGCAGCTAAATTTTGAACCATTTCTTCCGGTATCTCTGTCTTTGCCGCTTTATAAACATTTTTCCCATGAAAGTTCATTGCTGATAAACTGCTTGATAAAAATATTACAGCTAAAACTACAGCTGCTACTTTTACTATTCTGTTATTCCCTGTTTTCATTTTTGTACTCCTTTTAATGTTTGAATTACTATTGTTAATTTCTGTATCAAAATTAAAAGGATAAATTGTAACAGGTGTCATCCAAAAGTAAACGATTGTAAAAATATGTCACTGGAGTTGATGCCAATTCCTCTATCTATAAAACAAAAAACCCCGATCTTAAAGATCGGGGTTTTTATAGGAGGAGGATTTGTATGAGCATAAATTTTTATAGAATATTATTTACTTTTTTGAAACATTTAAATTGTCCTGATAAAGTTGAACTTTTTGAAACTCATTAAGAATTGCAATTCCCATCCTTTTTACTTTCGGATCAGAATCATTCTTTGCTAATTTTTCTATCGCATTTATTGCATCGTTATTGCCAATCTTATATAACGCAAGTGCTATTAAAATTCTTGTGCCTGGGTCAGATTCTTTTTTTAATTGCTTGACAAGCGGATTAACAAGCTCTTCGATTTCATAAAACCCTGAAAAATAGATGCAGCTCCTTTTTAATCCTAAATTATCAGATGCAATACCCATACTCAGATTTTTGATCATCATTTCCGATATTTCCGTTTTTAGAGTATTTGAAATATTCCCCTTCATAAAATTTACTGCGAATGTATTCCCCGACAATAAGACTGCAGCTGTAACTACCGCAATCAGCTTTACTACGTTTCTGTTTGCTTTCATCTTGACCTCCTTGAAAATATATGAGAAATATTAATTTTAATCTCTGATTAAAACTTAATTGAATGAAATGTAACAGGTGTCATTCATACGTAAAGGATTGTAAAAATTTGTCATCATTAAAGAAGGTTATCATTTATTATATGATGATTGGTAGGGTAGGGAATAGATATGAAGTGGAAAATTAATCAGCAGAAAAAGATGACATCTTTATTTCAACCAGGTAGACCTCTGACCCCTGATCTTTGATCTGACCTCTGACCTCCGATCTCCGATCTCATGTCCCAATACTCAAATCTCTATGCTA
This sequence comes from uncultured Ignavibacteriales bacterium, assembly GCA_963848195.1. Lineage (GTDB taxonomy): Bacteria > Bacteroidota > Ignavibacteria > Ignavibacteriales > Ignavibacteriaceae > CAVQBP01. The sequence continues at coordinate 733,631 of CAWKCY010000016.1, forward strand.
AACAATTAATCCCAATTAAAAAATATTTCGAAAAGATTCTTTTTTGATTTATTAGCTTTCCAGAATTTGATATACTTTTCCTGTGAAATCAATCCGACTGGCCCCTGATAGATGCCCCCGTTCAAATAACCGTCCCATACTCTAACGGCGATAACATTGTCTTCATTTATTTTTATTATTCCATCAGGGAGATAATATCCCCTGAACTGGTCATATTCATTATTATCATGCGTATTTCTTCTGGAATCATCATGCATAGTTCCGGTGGAGCCGACTAACTGTCCATTTAAATAAACCTGGTCCAGGTCATCAATCTTCCCCATCATAAGGACCAACTTTTTATTACTCAGATTTCTAGGAGCTTTGAACGTTTTTCTATACCAGGCATAACCATCATAGTCCTTAAAACCTTGTGATTCCCAAAATGCCGGAACTATTATATTTATCCAATCTTTATCGTCAAAATCATTTTGCTTCCACTCTTTGTTGTCACCTGTCTGGAATTTCCATTCCCCCTCAAGGTTAAGATCGGCAACGAGTGCGTTAGGTACATAATAGAGACCGATATTACCATTGGCAATTCCGCCACCCAGTTCCGAATCAAAAACTCTTACTGCAATGACATTATCCCCGTCTTTCTTAAAATATTGAACAGGAACAGGATAATGCCTGTATGCATTGTATGCAGTTTGATAATTTGGAGGGAATGACCCTGAAAATCCGATTAGCTTGCCGTTTAAATAAGTCTGATCAATATCATCAATGGCCCCAAGGTCAAGATATATCGTTGAACCTTCAAAATTTGCAGGAAAGTCAAAATGTTTTCTATACCAGGCATATCCATTGTAACCATAAAATCCTTCGTCCTCCCAATAAGCCGGTACCCTAATCTCTTCCCACTTACTGTCGTTGTATGCGGGGTTTGCCCAGTTCATATCGTCTCCGATGCTGAACTTCCAGTACCCTTTAAGATTTTTTAACCTTTCCCAGTCCTGGGAATATAAGGTCTGTGTAAACAAACCGAATAATAAAATTGTCGTCAGACAATTCAAAACAATTTTGGTTTGCGTTTTCATAATATTCTCCCATTTTTAATTCAAATCTATGCGTAAATAATATATTATGAGTCATTTTCTAGTAAAGGATTGTAAAAAATTGTCACAATACTTGCAACTTGACTACTTGAACTTACTCCACCATCTTATATCCAATCCCGTGTACAGTTAAAATTATTCTCGGATGATCGGGATCTTTCTCAATCTTTTGCCTTAATTTTAAGATAAAATTATCTACAGTCCTGGTTGTTGGGCTTTCATCATAACCCCAGACAGTATTCAGCAGATCATCCCGGCTTACGGTAGAATTTCTATTACTCCATAAATAATTTAAGATTTCAAATTCTTTGTGAGACATTTGGACTGCAAGCCCATCTTCAAAAGCATTATAGGATGTAAAATTAACTGAGATTCTGCCGATGTTTATAAAAGCATTCTTTGACTGTGATTCGGACATTTCTTCACCTCTCCTCAAAACAGCTTTTATCCTTGCCAAAAGCTCTCTTAATCCAAATGGCTTTGTAATATAATCATCCGCTCCTAACTCAAGTCCTAGTACTTTATCTATTTCTTCTCCTTTCGCAGTAAGAAGAATAATCGGAACATTATTTCCTTTTTTACGTACCGTTTTGCAGACATCAAAACCTGACATTTTGGGAAGCATAACATCTAGAAGAACGAGATTATAATCTCCCTCAAGTATATTCTTTAACCCGCTTTCTCCGTCTTCGGCAAAATTTACTTCATAACCTTCAAATTCAAGGTTATCCTTCAACCCGGTTCGCATGTCCGGTTCGTCTTCAACTATTAAAATTTTACTCATTTCCTCTCCCTTTTTTTATTTAAATTATTAAAAGGAAAACTTAATATAAAACTGCTTCCTTCACCTGGTTTGCTTTTTACTTTTATTTTACCATGATGAGCTTCGACAATATGTTTTACTAAAGTAAGGCCTAATCCCGTTCCTTTTGTATTATGCACTAATCCGTCGCTTACTCTATAAAATTTCTCGAATATTTTCTTCTGATTTTCATCTGAAATACCAATACCTTTATCTTTTATTTCAATAAAAATAAAACCCTGATCAGTTCCTGTTATTATAGTAATTTCTTTTTTATCTGTACTGTATTTAATTGCATTATCAATAAGATTTATTACTGCTTCCGATATTGCTTCGCTGTCAGTCTGTATCATGGGTATAGATTCACCTGCGGAAAAAGAAAATTCGAATCCGTTTTTTTGTAAATGAAATTGATATGACTTATAAATTTCTTCAACCAGGAAATTTAAATCTGTATTTGAAAAACGGTATTCCCTTTTGCCTGCTTCAATTTTAGAAAAGCTTAAAATTTTGTTTACTATCCTGCTTAATCTGGTTGCTTCTTTACTTATAATAGAATAATATTCTTTCTTTTTTTCTTCCGAAGAGGCTCTTCCCATTTCTAAAGTTTCAGCAAACATGCTGATCAATGCAAGGGGTGTACGCAGTTCATGTGACACGTTCGAAACAAAATCAGATTTTATTTTAGCAAGCTCCATTTCTTTCCTGATATTCCTAAAGACTATATAAACACCGATGATTAAAAAAACTATCAATATCAGAATTAAAATTAGATTTGTTCTTGAGCGTGATTTTGAAAGGGATTCAATAGTGCCCCCCTTTAAAAGTATTCCAAGCTGATAGTTTGGGATTAGCCATAGGTTTTTTTTCTGCTGAATCTTTTGATTCTGCAGTTCGTCCGTTGCAAATATAAAATCTCTGGAATCCCCGGAATCTAGTGATGAACATGTAATTATGAATTTATCTTCGGCAATTTCTTTTATCTTTGTTCCTAAAACATCTTTTACAAACCTTACAGGATCTATAACCATCGCACAAATATTTTTTAAGTCGCCGGGATCATTAAGTAAAAAAATGAACACCGTACTGCTGTCGGATGACTCATCGGGAAGCGGTTCTATTTTGCTGTAACCACCTCTTTCGTAAGTATAAAGTCTTTTAATCTTAGCCGAATTATTAATTAAAAAATTTTTGAAAATATCCGGCTGTCTCAAATGATCTTCTGCCTTTTGATTAGCTAGCATGGAAGTATTTTTCGCTTCAAGACTATCTGAAAAGATAATTAGATTTATAGATCTGTTTATATTTAAGAAGCTGTCCGCTTTTGCAGTAAAATTTCCCTGTTTGGAAGCCTTTTCAGATAAAAGCAAATTAAGGCTGCTTCGCCAGCTTGAAACTATATCTTCGGAATATTGATTTACTGAAAACAGAATGGCGTCAAGCTGATTATTATATATCCCTTCAATTACCCGCTCCGATTCATTCAATGAATTGATCTCGTAGATTGAAAAAATTAATGCCGGAAGAATAATTATCAGTATTAAAATTAAAGCAATTTTTTTTATTGGATTATTCATTTACTTAAACTTAATAAATAGACAGAAAAAAAATGAGTCTCAAGAATAAGTTTAATGTCAAGAGTTTATTCCCTTTTTAATGATTAAAAGTATGATATAATAGGGTAAAGTTCAAGTGTAAGTGGAGGTTCAAGTAGATATAAAAAAACCCGGATTTTTATACCGGGTTTATTGTTATTAAACAAAATTTCACTAAAAGAATTCTAAAATTAAGAATAACTAATATTAGAGATTTGATAATTTCGAATTTCGAAATTGTAAATTATTTGAAATTTGTTTTTTAGCATTTGGAATTTAAGGAATTACCAACTTCTTCTACCGCCGCCGCCGCCGCGATTTCCTCCTCCGCCTCCACCCCTTCTATCGCCGCCTGGCCTTCTTTTATCATTGCGGGGTCTGGCTTCATTTACAGTAATTTTTTTACCTTTTAATTCCCTGGTATTTAATTCATTAATGGCTTTTTGTGCTTCAGCTAATCCCGGTATTTCCAAAAAACCAAAACCTTTTGACTCTCCTGAGAATAAATCCTTAATTACTTTTACATTTCTTACTGTTCCGAACTCAGAAAACAGGTTTTGGAGATCATCCTCGGTAACCTCTTTAGATAAATTACCCACGAAAATGTTCATGATACTTTCCTTTATTTATTATTTGTTATTTAATTCAAAATACTTAGTGGATATACCGAAGAAGTAATTGAAAAGTTATTTAAAATTTAATGAAATGTCTTATATTGAATGCCGTTATTATTGTAGGTATATAAGAGATTCCTGATCCTTCTATTGAATCTGTCCGTATTTTTGTTGTTTACACTCCTAAAACTAAGTAATTTTATTTTATAATACAAAACCCATCCCGTCCATACTTTTTACGATTTTCCTATGCTCTTCCCTCCGTCCTGAACAGCTTGAATTTCTAAATAAAAGTAGCCCTTAAATCAGAGTGTTTGGAATTTTGAAGTCTTAAAATTGTAATTTATTTTTATAATTTGAAATTTAATGCTCGCTTTGCATAAACCTCTTGAGAATTGTTCATTCTCACTTCAAATTCATAATAATTAAATTATTTAAGTATTTTGATTTAATTTTATATTATTCACAATAAAAAATTGCCGGTACCAGCCTTTTATGCGAAATAATAATGAAAAAGTAATTGACCGGAAGTATCTTTCAAGTAGTGCTTCCGCATGGACTCCGCTCCTGGAACCTCTCTTTCGATGGTTGTGGACCGCGACCCTTGTTTCGAATATCGGGACCTGGATGGAAAATGTAGGAGAAGGCTGGCTGATGACTACACTTTCTCCTTCCCCGCTATTAGTAGCCCTGGTACAGGTTGCTAATACACTCCCGATGTTTATGCTGGCCCTTCCGGCCGGTTCCCTTGCTGATATTTTCGACAGAAGAAAAATTTTACTAGTATCACAGGGCTGGATGATGATAGCTGCTTTAATGCTGGCTATATTCACTATTACAAATTTAATGACGCCATGGCTGCTTCTTACATTTACTTTTGTCTTAGGTCTGGGAGCTGCATTGAATGCACCTGCCTGGCGATCAATTACTCCCGATATCGTATCCAAAGAAAATTTGAGTAAAGCCATTGTGCTGAACGGACTCGGCGTAAATGGCTCCAGAATTTTCGGTCCCGCATTGGGAGGATTCATAATAGCTGCCCTGGGTACAGGCTGGGTCTTCATTTTAAATGCTGTCTCTTTTATTGGTGTTATCATTGTTCTCTACTTCTGGGAAAATAAACTTGTTTATTCTGAACTCCCTTCGGAGCATCTTTTTGAGGCAATAATTAAGGGGATTAAATATGTTAGGCATTCTAAGATTATGGATCTTACACTTATTCACGCTGTTGCCTTTTTTCCATTTTCCAGTGCCATGTTTGCTCTGCTCCCACTTTTTGTACGTATACAGTTAGGTTTAGATTCCGGCGGTTATGGAGTTATGCTGGGATTTTTAGGATTAGGAGCAGTTATGGGAGCCGTCCTGTTGCCGCGAATTCAATTAAGGAAATCACTCCATCAAACCGTAATGTATGGTCAGATAATGATGGTATTCTTATTACTTTTACTTGGTCTTTCAAATAATCAATATTTGGCTTTCGGTGCCATGTTTATCGGTGGATTGGGCTGGATAGCAGTGCTTTCGAATCTGCAGACAGTTGTATTAAATTATGTACCCGGATGGGTAAGATCGCGCGTAATGTCTGTTTACCTGCTTACATTTTTTGCAGCTCAATCTATTGGAAGCTTCCTTTGGGGACTAATTGCCGATCATACATCAATTCCATTGGCACTTATAATTGCCGGCTGTGGTATGGCTGTAACTGCTGTGTTAACATGGAACAGAAAACTACCCAGCGGAAAAGCGATAGATTTTTCTCCAACTCTCTTTGCCCCTGCACCTGCTTTCTTTGAAGACATTAAATTTGAGGATGGACCTCTGATAGTAAGTGCCGAATATATCATCAATCCTGAACAGCTTGAATCATTTAAACAGCACATGGAAAGAGTTCGAAGAGCCAGACTCAGAGCCGGTGCATATTCATGGTATCTTGCTAAAGATCTGAATCATCCCGAAAGACAGGTAGAAGTTTTTATAGTCAGCTCATGGTTGGAATACTTACGCCAGCGTGAAAGGATCACTGTATTTGATAAAAATCTTCAGCAGGAGGCAGACTCTTTTCATATAGGAAAAAATCCCCCCGTAATTAATTATTATCTAAGTGAATTAGGATAACTTTGTGAACACCCAAAGTTTTTCCGTATCAAGGACTTTACCAAAAAACCTTGGAATTACTCCTCCCTAAATAAAAGTAGAACCCTTAATGAAGGAGTTTGAGATTTTAAAATTCCGAAATTGAATTTTATTTGTAATTTGTCTTTTGTAACTGGAATTTAATGCCCGTCATGTACTCTAGTTCTATGAACTTATCTATCATTCAACCAGTCATTCCTCATTTACTTTTCACATTCTGTGCTGTTGTTTTAATTCCTAACAAATCATACGGTTCTTTACTGAAACTGCTGTTAAACAAGAAAACTGTTATGAAAATATATAAAATAAATCCGAAAACAATAATCAGCTGAGCCCTGGATGTTTTTTGGATAGCCTGTCTTGATTTAATATCGCAAACTTCACCCGGACAATGTTGCGCTTTTTCTTTATAAAATATTGAATATAATTTGCATCCTAAGCAAATACCGAATGCTGTTTCAAAAAATAGAAATACCAGGCAAATTAAACAAATTATACCTGTAATCGGACTGCGTGCATTCACCAGAACCAGGTGAATGAAAATTGTTGATGCCAGGATTACGCCGATTATCCATGCAAATCTTTTTTGCGGTGCCCCTACATATTCCGGTACTTGATTTCTAACTATCAAACGACCGATTATTAAAGAAGGTGAAAATCTAGGATTAACAAAAACTCTTATTAAAATATCAGTAAGGAATATGGTAACAGCATATTTTAACAATAAAAAATCTCCCTTAAAAACAACTGTTAGTATGGAGATAAACATCAATAAAAATAATAATCCTGCTGCTGCTCTTATTTCCCGTTCATTTAAAACCGGGACATTATATCCTTCAACAGTTTCGCCAAATTTTATTATATTGTTCATTGATACCTCGTTGTGGTTTATTATCTTGTTTGTTAAACCTTTTATATGATTTTCAGTTTTTCTTTTCTCAAGAATATAGAAATGAATAAATAAATGAAATGGGAAGTCTATATACGGTCGATCATCGTAAACAGATGGCAAATTACTGTCTATTAAAAATCTCAATTCTATTGAAAGGTTGTTCTAAACATGAATAAAAGTATTTCTATCTTCCTGCTTCTCACCATTTTATTGGTAATTTCCGGATGCAGACCTAAAGAGGAAAAAATAAATTTTGCAAATAACCAATACGAGCTAAATTCAGGATGGCTATGTAAAAACATCAAAGATGTAAAGTCAACCAGCGAGGAACTATCCAGGACTTCCGATTCATTAATTAATTGGATGCCGGCAACAGTGCCCGGAACAGTATTAACTACATTGCTGAATAATCAGTTAGTTCCTGACCCATTTTATGGAATGAACAATAAGAAAATTCCAGATATATATGATGCAGGACGGGAATATTATACATATTGGTTTGTAAAAAACTTCAATGAAAAAGCTCCCGTCGGCAGCGAACAAGTCTGGCTGCATTTCCGTGGAGTCAATTATAGCTGCGATATTTATATGAATGGCCGTAAATTGAACAAGGCACCACATCACGGAATGTTTCTACGGCAAACCTATAATATTACTTCTTATCTTTCTAAGGATGAAAATAACCGCCTGGCTGTTATTGTTTATCCTCCCGACCATGTTGGCAATCCAAATGGTGGTCAGGGAGGTGACGGAACAATTGCACACAGTCTTACCAATCAATTTACTGCGGGATGGGATTGGATTCAGCCGGTTCATGATAGGAATACAGGGATATGGGATAAAGTAACTATTGAAAAAACTTATACAATCAGGCTGAAAGACCCGCATGTAATCACATTTGTTCCGGGTAAAAGATTTCCCGGACAACCCCAAGCTCCCGCTGTTATTAGAGCAAGTGTCGAAATTGAAAATCCGGTCAATCAGTCTGTCGGCGGTACTTTACAGATTATTATTGGAAATGATATAATTAAAAAAGAGGTATCACTGCAGCCTGCATCCGCTGCTAAAGTACAATTCCCCGATATTATATTGAAAAACCCCGAACTCTGGTGGCCAAATGGATATGGCAGTCAGCCTTTGTATAAGTTTACATTCAGGTTTATCGGAAACGACAGCCAGGTGATGGATGAAAAAGAAGTGATAACTGGAATACGTGAAATCCGGACTAAATGGAACATCCATACACAGAGCCGTGAAGTACTTGTAAATGGGCAGAAAATTTTTATTAAAGGAGGTAACTGGATTATCTCTGATGCTATGCTAAGATTTTCTCCCGAAAGGTATGATGCCGAAGTGCGGTTTCATAAAGATATGAACCTTAACCTAATCCGTGTATGGGGAGGTGGTATAACAGAAAGACCTGAATTCTATAATGCGTGTGACAAATATGGAATACTTGTATTCCAGGATTTCTGGATGTCCGGTGACTGCAATGGGAAATGGCTCGACCCTATGAAAAAAGAAGACCAATGGACAAGACGTAAATATCCCGATGATCACGAACTATTTCTAGAATCTGCTGCAGATCAGATTAGAATGCTGCGTAATCATCCGTCTCTTGCATTCTACTGTGGTGGTAATGAAATTCCGCCTCCTCAAGATATTCTGATTGCAATGAAGGATTCGCTGCTTCCTGTTTTGGATAGTACACGTTACTTCTTCGAATATTCAAATGTTGATAGTATGTCTCACAATTCTATTGGCGGAAACGGAGACGGTACTTACGGTATCCAGCCTGTCAGTTATTTCTGGGATGAGCACTCTTTTCCTTTCAATTCCGAAATAGGATCGGTAGGTATGGGAGATTATCAATCCCTTGAACGATTTATTCCATCGCAAAACCTTATTACTCCCGGTTCGGGATGGAATAATGTAGATTCTATATGGGCTTACCATAAGCCCGGCTGGTATGGAAAGTTTATAGATGCTTATGGAAAGCCAAAGGATCTAAAGGATTTTGCAAATAAAGCTCAGCTACTCAATTATGATCAGTATAGGGGACTGATGGAAGGGCATATTGCACACATGTGGGACTGGTATACGGGAGTGATCATATGGAAAACTCAAAATCCGTGGACCGCATTACGCGGTCAGATGTATGATTACTATCTTGATCCTAACGGCGGCTTATATGGTTTGCACCATGCAGATAAACCTCTTCATGCAATGTATAACCCCGTTGACGGAATGCTAATGGTAGCAAATCATACATTCAATTCTCTGCATGATCTTATGATCCAGGCAAAAGCTTATAATATTGCCGGCAAGGATTCCCTGGTACTGCAGTGGTTTATCGAACTAAGTCCTGCCTCTGTTCAGAAAATTCAAACCATAAAAAAAGTCTTAAATGAATTATTCTCTGCTCAGGGAGGTTTCTTATCTTTGCGTTTAATCAATTCATCTCATAAAATCATCGATGATAATCTCTATTGGCTCTCCGATTCTAAAGGCAATTACAGCGGATTACAGAAAATGTCAAAAGCGAGAGTGGTAGTCTCAGCCGGCAAAGAAAGTGATAGGCATATTGAAGTGAAGATTAACAATCCTTCCGGCGGACCAATTGCTTTTTTCAACCGTATTTCACTAGTAGACACAATAACAAAAAAAAGAATCCTGCCGGTTTTCTACAGCGACAATTACATCTCCGTATTACCTGGAGAAGTGAAAACAGTTTTTATAGACTGTACACAAAAAGTCGATATTAATAATGCCAAAGTCTCAATAAGCGGCTGGAATGTAGATGAACAGTTTATAAAAATAAATGCTATGTGACAATTATATCATTAACCAATGGATTTATCCATTGGCTCAAAAGGTAAAATCCATCGACCTAAAGGTTTCCCCATTTTAGACCAAATTCCAACATTCCACCACTCCATTTTCCTCCATCTAACAGCAATGAATGACAACGAATGACCATTGAATGACCATCCTGAGTTATTCCAATAAAAAATTATTCACCACTTCTACAAACCTTTCCATTTCGCATCCCGGACCCAAATGCCCGCAATCATTGTGAAAGACGAAGGTTTTAGCATTAATCATTTTTGCAAAATTCATTGCAGGTGTTGGATTAGCCATATGATCCTTCTCAGATACAATTATATAGACTTTTGCTTTTATGCTTTCCGCGGCTTTTTCCATCGAGCCCCCAAAACTTTTTGATATATCATGCTGAAGCATCGCCTTTAATTGTGCAACCCAATTATAGGAATTAAAATGTACTTTAAAATCTTCAAATATTTTTGCGGCATATTCATTATACCCTTCAGGTTTAGTATTTTCAACCCTGTATGAAGGGGTTTGAATTTCCAGGGCCTGGAATCCTGCCACACTTTTAATCAGTTCCTCATCGCTTACATTATGGTAATGACCCATCTCGATAATATTAAGTTCGGTATTCCATAATAATAAATCATAAGAAGTAAGCTTCGGAGAACCTACATAAGGAATTGCTTTGTCCATAAAATCAGGATAGGAAGTCATCCATTGAAATGTTTGAATTCCACCCATTGAACCGCCGAATATTGCATAGACATGATTTATATTCAATATTTCTGTGAGCAACTTGTATTGTGAATTTACCATATCTACTATATTAAAAACCGGGAATTTTGAATTAGGCTGCTCATCACTGTTAGAAGGTGAAGATGAAGCTCCGTCTCCAAATGCATCAACAGCTATTACATAATATTTATCCGAATTAATTAATTTGTTCGGACCGATTAAACCTATCAAGTCTTTTGTATTTCCTCCAAACCATGTAGGAAATAAAATAATATTAGACTTATCTTCATTCATTTTACCGAAAAGTCTATATCCAATCTTGCAATTATAGATAGTGTCGCCGTTTGTAAGTCTAAAATTTCCAAGCTCACCTAAATGTAAATCAGACCCCTTTTCATTGACATTAGCCTGATAATGAGCATTCCCCAAAAAGCTCAATTGAAAGATAAATACGATTATAAAAATTTTCTTCATATTCAAAACCTCCATAGGTCTCCTAGATTAATATGCCTCAATATAAAAATCACCTTCATACATTACTCCATAACTCCATTATTCCAACCCCAAAATATTTGCAAATTTTTCTTAACACGAGATTGCTGTTTCCATCATTCATCCATTCCCTCATTCCACCATTCCATCACTCCATCACTCCATCACTCCATTATTCCATCACTCCATTATTCCATTATTCCATCACTCCATTATTCCCTCCCCGCCCTCACTTCATCTGCCAGTAAATAACATAACGTTCTTTATCGATCTGATAGAAAGGGATCAATGTAACCTCTATCGATGCGGCACCAGTAGTTTTAAAGGACAATGGATTTCCATTTACCGGGCTGAGCCATTCATTTATTCTTCTGCCTTTAACATTCAATGTGGTAATAATATCATCAGGAACAGGATAGTCTTTATAATCGAGCTGATCATGAGCAAAAGGAGCAGGCGCTTCCATTCCTTCTGTTCCCATATCTCCTACAAGAACTAACGGGCCATAAACTACTGCTGCTATATCCGGATTATCATTTGTCCCTGCAAGGTGTAGTGACATAGGGTAAGCGATATCAATCTTATCACCTGCGTTCCAGCTTCTGTTCAATACAATGTAGCTGCCTGGTTTTTGACTAATCTTTACTCCTTCACCATTAATTGTAATTGTCGCACCTGATACTGCCCACGAGGGATACCGGATGTACAATGGCATCTCACCATTTTTTATTTCCTTTAATGTAAGATGTGTGACAGCCTCTTCAGGATACCGTGTTTCTTGAATTAATTTAACACCTTTTTCTTTCCAGTTTAACTCGGAAGGAATAAAAAGATTTACATAAATTCCATTGTCATTATGGTAGTAAATACCTTCACCATATTTTGCATGATTTTCAAACCCGGTACCGACACAGCACCAGAAAGAATTATCCTTATCGGAATATGTCTTAAATGTACCCGGTGTATACGGTATAAAATAAGTCACCATACCTGTTTCATCTTCCTGCGAAGCTAAAATGTGATTGTAGAGAGCCCGTTCATAATAATCGGCATACTTAATATCAGCCGTCCAGGTAAACAGGTGCCGGGTAAGCTTCAGCATGTTATATGTATTGCATGTTTCTGTAGTCGCCTGTGAGATATGCTTTGATATCTGGTCCGGTTCAAAGAAATGTTCATAGTCGCTGTTTCCGCCTGTCACATAAGTTTGATGATCTATTACAGTCTGCCAGAAGAAATCCGCAATAGTTTTTTCTTTTTCATCACCGGTTAATTCATAGCCCCTTGCCGCTCCTGTGATCTTGGGAATTTGAGTATTGGCATGCAGTCCGTTCAATTTATCTACCTTTTGAGCCAGAGGATCCATCACGCTATGATCATAAAAGAATTCCGCAAGCTTTTTATCATTTATATCTCCGGTAATGCCGTATAAATTATAAACCGCTTCCATCATACCGCCGAATTCTGTTCTGTGCATAACAGCCAGTTGTTCAAGAGAAAGGTTCTTGAGCTTATTATATGCCCAGCCGCTCATTTTAACAACCACATCTAAAGCCTGTTTATTTCCGGCATACTGATACATATCAATTAAGCCTGCCATTATTTTATGTAAAGTATACCAAGGCGCCCATACAGGTTTCCCCTCTATCGCACGGTTAACTAAATTTTGCGGGAATGCACTAAGATATCCACCCTGGTTTATTACCCGCTGGATTTCTACTAATTCGCTCACCAGGGAATCACCTTTATTTTTATATGCAGTATCACCTGTTGAAGCATACATAAGAGCCAGACCCGAAAGAACATGCCCCAAAGTGTGCCCTCTTAATTCAATATCCAAACCCTCCCATCCTCCATACGGTTTAGCATTAGTTCGCATTCCTGCATTAATCTTCCAGCTATGCAGCAGCCGGTTATTATCAATGCTCAATAACCATTTGCCGTCCCGTTCCATATTATCTTTAAAACGGCTGTCAAGCAGTCTTACATCCTTCAAATCAAAGCTTAACGCTTTTGGATGAACCTGAGGTTCTATTTTCTCTAAAGATGAAAACTGACCAGCATACTGAGAAAAAGAGGCAGCTGGATAAATTGAGCAAAACGCTATTATGAAAAAAATCTTCTTTACCGCTGTTAAATTATCCCTCATCTTTTTTCTCCGAATTATTAAATAATAATTAGTTAAAAAAGATTTATTATTCAACCCCTTCGTCTGAATTAGTCGATTTCTCTCATTAACTATCTATTGCCCTCGGCTTCAGCCGGGGGAGTAGTGAATAGAAAATAAAGATGGCTTTAGCCGCATAAACATACCAAGTTGTGCTGAAGTTTATGGTTATTTTAAAAAGGAAAACTTAAGCCCCCCTACATATCCGGAATACCTAAAGTTATCGCTAAGAGATTGACAAAAAAATAATATGTCATCCCTCTTAGAAGAATCATATTAACTGAATTTTGAATACTGAAGGTGTGATATTATTTTGACTTTATGTATAATATGATGGAACCGGTTTGATGATACCTTATTAACAACTTCATCTTCCGCATTTAGAATACCGGTTGCCATCAGATAATATTTTAGGATCTTTCAATTGAAAATATATAATTCAATGTTCACTCCTATTATCGGGAGGAGCTTTTTTTATATTAGATCTTTGCGGCAAACGGCTAATAGACATAATAAGTGGTAATTAAAGAAAATAAGCAGCAATTAACTGAGGTCAGCCTCTAAGGTGAGCCTCATTTCAACTTCTAAAAGTGAGCTGACCAAAAAGTAAATTTCTTCGTGTTTATTAGAGAATAATATGCACAAAGAAAATATTTTTTATTAAATTATACATAAACAATTTTACTACCGGGAAGGAATTTGGCCATAATGATTTTGAATATACATTCTTTTAAAAAATACATGGCTTTAACTGCCGTCTTTATATCCATTTTACAAACCTTCCAACCCTCACTACATGCACAAACACCCGAATATAAACCCGTATCCACTTTTTCTATAGTTGCAAGGGATTCTGCAGCCGGTGAACTCGGGATAGCAGTAGCTTCCAGGTTCTTTAGTGTTGGCTCTGTTGTACCTTGGGCTAAAGCAAATGTAGGTGCAGTTGCTACTCAATCATTTGCAAATACCAGCTTTGGCTGGCGGGGATTAGACCTTTTGGAAAAAGGAGCCTCACCTGAGGAAGTAAAAGAAATTCTTTTAAGGAATGACGACAGCCCTGAAAAAAGACAGTTTGGAATAGTATCTTCCTATGGTTCTTCGGTTACATATACAGGGAAAGAATGCTTACCATGGGCCGGCGGACGAAGCGGTCCGGACTATGCAGTCCAGGGAAATATACTCGCCGGTGAATCTGTTGTAACATCAATGGAAAAAACATTTTTAGAAACGGCAGGTACTCTTGCAGATAGAATGTACTCTGCATTGTTAGCCGGTAATAATGCCGGAGGGGATGCAAGAGGGAAGCAGTCTGCAGCATTAATAGTCGTAAAGGAGCATGCCGGTTATGGCGGCTATACCGACCGTGCAATTGATATCCGTGTTGATGATAATCCTGAACCATTTAAAAGAATTGGGACGCCTTCTTGATTATGCACAGATGAATTATTCCTGGAATGAAGCCTGGACTTTATTTACAAATAAAAAATATGATGAAGCTCTTCCGCATATGGAACGTACTGCGAAGTTAGCTCCCGAAAACCCTGAAGTTCTGTATGACCTTTCTGTAATACGGCTCGCTGCAGGAAAAAAAGAAGATGCGTTAAATGCTCTTAAAAAAGCCATATCACTAAATCCGAAATTAAAAAAACAGGCTGCCGGTGATTTTGACCTGGAAAGCATTCATAATGATACTGAATTCCAGGTATTAATAAAATAAATTTATCCGTAATTAATATAACTTAATTTTACATCCCCAAACTAAATAAATTAACGTTTTTTTAATCTCTTACTTTAAAAGAATCATCTTTTTTGTGCTTCGGTAAATTCCCTTCTTTGAAATAGCATTCATAGTATACAGGTAAATCCCGCTGCTTAATCCGGACTCTAAATCGGCTGCATCAAAATGTATTTGATGTAAACCGGAATACTGATCTCCCGAAAAAAGCTCTTTTATTTTTCTCCCGAGTATATCATACAATGTAATTTGAACAAAAGCAGGTTCAGCTAACGAGTATTCTATAACAGTTGAAGGATTAAACGGATTCGGGTAATTCTGATATAAATTAAATCTTTCCGGCAAAACAGCCTGCGGTTCTTTTACTGCTGTTATTTCAGACAGGTTAAAGATATTGCCGTAAATATCATAACCTTTACCTTCCGTTTTTATCTGCGACCATGTAAAAAATACTTTATTATCATTAACGGTAAAGCTTAAATTTTTTATTGATGAGTTTGAACTTGAATTAACACGGAATGAATCTTTTCGCGCAATGCCGTCAATGGTATAAGCACGCGCATAATATTTATTATTGCCGTTTTCATGAATAACCAGGAATTCATTATCATCCAGCCTGTCGGCAAATAGCTGGTAATTCGTGTTAATATTAAAATAAGCCAGAGGAATATTCGATTTAACTGTATCTAAATTTGAATTAACAATTGTCCCATATGCTGTCCAGCTATATGGAAGTGAATTTAATGATACTGTATAGGTAAAAAATCTATCTTTACCGATGTAAATAGGGTAATAAATAGGAGAATTTTTTAGTTCGGTTATAGCCTGCAGATTCTTAGAAAATTTTTGCAGTTTTACATTCCAGCTAATCCAGAAAGAATCAACTTCTGCTTTAGAATTATCCCGGTAATCCGGGAATATATTTACATTACTAATACCTCCCGCTTTCGAATCAAGAATTCTCTCCGATATAATATTTCCATCCTTTCCTATTTTCATCATCCTTATTTCATTGTAATTGTTGACCAGCAGAATGAATGCACTATCCGAAATTATTTTTGCCTGAATATGTAAATTGTAATAATTATAATCCTGCATAATTACCTTAGTAAATTTTTCCTGGAATTTATCATCGTAAATTGTATATCCTGCGAACGAAGAATCATCCGTTTCTTTAACCCAGGTTAAAACTGATTCGTTATCCTTAAAGAACGAGATATCAGTACCTCCTATTTCAATTTTATCACCTGATAAATTACCATTTTCATCAAGAATAGCTCCATAGCTCTTTTCTTCATCTTTCCACTCAGCAAAAAAATGATTATCATTATATAGAATCGGTTTCGCATTAACTTCATTGCTGCCGGACTCATCATCATTTATTTTATTTCTCTCTAAGTTATCTGTAAGATTAAATTTTTCAAGAAATACATCCTTATAATCGGAACTAGCTCCGAAGAAAATATCCTGACCCGCGTAGAAAAGATTATTAAAATAGCTGGCGTCCTGTCTTTCAATTATACCGCCTGTTTTTTCTCCA
Source organism: uncultured Ignavibacteriales bacterium (assembly GCA_963848195.1). Lineage (GTDB taxonomy): Bacteria > Bacteroidota > Ignavibacteria > Ignavibacteriales > Ignavibacteriaceae > CAVQBP01. The sequence continues at coordinate 750,262 of CAWKCY010000016.1, forward strand.
TGTAAGTTAAACTTTGAAAAATCAATGGTATGAACAGGTACAAAGGAATTATCTATCCATTCGGCAGCGAGATAAAAACCGTCTTCCTGTTTATTGGTTAATATTAAATTAGAAAAAGATATATCACTTAATGAAGGTTTGCTGATTTGAGCACTGTCAATATTCGAAACAATTTCACCTTTGTTATTCATGCTGACCGAATAAAGTTTAAGGGAAGCATTATTCAGCCAGAACAGTTTATAGGTTGAATCATTAAGGGAGATGGAGCGTAAAGTATAGTTGCTAATATATTCCCGTAAACCAGTACTGTCAGAGAGTTCAGTTAAAAATTTATCTTTTACAATAACAGAATCATCACTATTTATAAATGTAGTGTACAGCCCGGTTTTAACAGTGTCATCCTTTTTTCCGTAGATATAAGCAAAGAAATAGTCATGTCCGGCAGCAGATGTAATTTGAGTTATATATTGTAAATAATCGAGCTGAAACTGCTTAATAGATTTATCATCCTTGATTTTGGTTAAAGCAAGGGTTCCGCCGTAATTTGAAAGGAAATAAAAGCTGTTGTCAGAAGCAGAAACGATCCCTTCTCCCGGTATATAGCCTGTCCCACACCATGGTGAAATGCCGTTATATATACTTTTGGAAATTAAATTATTATTGGATTCATTAAACAGATTAGATATGATCTCATAGTAGGTATCATCAAAAAAAGTTGAATAATTGGTATTTAAAGAGAGAAGGTAATTATTTTTTTTAAGATATACTCCTGTATTGGCGTTTGCATTGAAATTAGTTCTTATTTTCTTCCCGTTTTTATCATATTCCTGAGCGAAGTTTGCAGCATCACCTTCCCTGTAGTCTATCCAACTGATAACAAAATTATCGCTGTTGGTAACATAAATCTGCGGTAGATTCTGCTGAATTGTTGAAGGTGTATTATCAGCCCCGCTTATTAAAAAATCTCCTACTACAGGTCTGATCTGCGGAAATAAGGAAGTGATAAAGAAAGCGCAAATAATAATCGACTTTTTCATATACCCCCCGTTTTTTTGTATTAAATATAACTTAAAACTATTTCAAAAAGAAGCATATTAATTGGACTCCAAACCTCATCACTCTCTAGTAATAAGGATTTTATTCCTAAGAATGCTTCTGACTTCTGATCTCTGATCCCTGATCTCTGCCCCTACTCTTGCGTAACACAACTAACAATTTAATTCTTTGACTGCCTTCTCAAAAGCCTAAGATACTCAGCTTTATCAACCGCATTCCCCGAAACCATCGCCGTATCCATCACACACCTAAACCCGAGATACTCAGCCCCGTTTTCAGGATCATCCATTGCCCAGCGGAACATTGTCCTTGTGTATGCCCCTGAATTAAGATAGCTCCCTCCGCGCATCGCTTTACCCGTACTTCCCCAAATCCCGGTGGTCATTTCATAAACATTCCCTGCCATATCCATTAAATCATATGGACTTGCACCCGCCGGAAAGCTTCCCACTGCTACAGGCGCATAGCTTCCATGAGATTTGCCGTTATAATTATCACCGCTTGAATTATTCCCCCACGGCCAGATCCTTCCGTCAGTTCCTCTTGCTGCTTTTTCCCATTCCTCTTCGGAAGGCAGCCTCTTCCCGGCCCATTTTGCATACTCTTCAGCATCATCCCACCCGATCCCTACTACTGGCTGATCCGGCTGATTGTAGAGTCTCACTGTCCAGTATTTTGGGTTACGGTGTCCCGTCTCTTTTAAAAACTGGGCATACTGCTTATTGGTAATCTCATATTTATCAATATAATATGCATGCACAAATTTTTCACTTTCAGGAAATTCATAGTCAAAAATTTTCAGTAAAGGATTGTTCAATGACTTTATTATGCTGTCCCGTTCTGCTTTATTTATTCCGTAAATAAATTTTCCGGCTGGTATTAATTCCATTGTTGAATTATCTTTTTTACTGATGATCTCCTTAGGCAATTCCCCATTCGCTTTGACGTTAGCTGCAGTTGTATCAATAAGGCTGTCCTGCATTACATTTTCAGGTGCCTCCTTATTTGTACTTTCCTGCTGACATCCATAGAAAGTAATAAAAATTAATGCTGCAGATAATAAAATAGATTTCATCAGTTACTCCCTTCCTTTGTAAGTTTAAGGGGATAAGGTATCTGGTTGAATCCGAAATTTAACTTCTGCTGTGCGTACCCGTCTTTATACCATATTATCGTGTATTTCTCCCTCGGTTTAGCCTGTGAGATCTCTATTGTATAGTTTCCCTGCTGTCCGGTTCTTTCTGTTAATGTATCGGCTGTATTTTCATAGTCTCGAATAAGTTCAACTTTAACATCGTTTGCCCATCTTCCGTCATCATAAATAACTATTCCGTAAATTGTAATACTCAAATCTTTAAGTGCCAGATAGTTTTTAGTAACTTCATTTTTATCGATGTAATTTGAAAGATCCGGTTTCCAGTATGTTAAAGCAATAGGGGCTAAGGCGATGCATGCGGTAATTAATACCAGCGTCAATACAGAATTAGTATTCACCTCTACATATTTGCTTATTGAAATCTTTTGCTGTCCCTTATCTCCAACCCTTTTACCAAGGATAATGATAGCCAGGCTTACTGTAAAAAATATCAAGCCTGCTATCGTTATAATAACACCAATAAGCTCAACTTTCATATTATAACTCTCCCTTCTAAAGTTTTAAATAAATTATACGGGATTAAGGATGAGGAGTCGTATTTTAATTTCTATCTTTAAAAATTTTCTAATGGATAGCATAGATAAATGTCTACCTGCCTTCCGCTTTTTCCTACCGTTTATGGTATATGGGGGTATTAAACCACAAAGTTAAGTTAATTGATAAACTATTGCAAGATACCCTCCTTCGCGGATATTCCGGATGAAGGATTCCTCATTCCGGATAGTATCATACTATTTCAACAAAAATAGCTTCTTCATATGCACAAAGCCTCCTGGGGTCAGCCTGTAAAAGTAAACCCTCTCTAAAGTTCAGATGCTCCTTTTGCGAATTTTTTTTAGTGGGTCTCATCAAATATTGCCCCTTCCCACTGTAGCTTTTAATTAAATTCAATATTTTTAATCACATTGTCCAAAGAGGTAAAATGTCAACAAAAGAAAATTCCGATCAAATCAGTATAATTAAAACAGAACCCGAAAGTGAAATTAAGGTTCAAACAGAACTTAAACCTGATGATTGGTTGTGCATGGCATGCAGTAAAAAAATTACCGAAGACAAAGAACGCTTACTGTATGATGGCAAAACTGAATTTCAATTTACAAACCCGGGTGGATATGTTTTCGATATAATTACTTTCCATAATGCCGATGGCTGCCGCGAAGAAGGGATTCCAACTTTAGAGTTCACCTGGTTTAAAGATCATTTTTGGTCATTTGCATTATGCAGTCGGTGCGGTCTCCACCTTGGATGGAAATATTCTAACGACAATTCCTTTTATGGATTGATAAAATCCAGGCTCATTAAAGGAATAGCACTTTTTAACTGAATCAGTTTACCGTTCAACACCAATATTTAATTTTTTAATATATATCCTGAATTTTCATAGCTTCGGATAAGTTCAACTTTCACATCGTTTGTCCCATCTTCAGGCTTCATATATTCGTTTCTCTCACTATCTATTAGGGTTCTAAATATATCTCACATACGCTTCACATACGCTCCACATACGCTTCACATACGCTCAAATCCCTTTGAGTTAAGCTACGCAAGAATCAGTGTTTGAAAGATGACACCTTTACTTTTTCAAAATAAGGTTCATCTGAACTTATACTTTAATTAAAAATTGAAAATGATTTTTCATTTTAAGATGCCATCTTTTGGTCTGCCTAACTTCAGTCATCTATATCAAATATATTTCCAAATAATTTTATTATATTTCTATTTATATCCGTTGCAGCTTATTCTACCGAAAAAATATATCAAACTCAGAGACAAACGGTCTAATAAAACTAAGAAAGGATCTCTTTTATGCCCGGTAAAAAAATAATTGCAGTTATAGGTGCTACAGGTGCTCAAGGCGGGGGGCTGGTTAATGCAATATTAAATGATCATGACAGCGGCTTTACTCCACGTGGTATAACTCGTAACGTTAATTCCGATAAAGCAAAAGCTCTTTCTGGAAAAGGTGTTGAAGTTGTACAGGCTGATATGGATGATCTTGAAAGCCTAAAGAAAGCTTTTAAAGGTGCATATGGTGCTTACTGCGTTACTTCATATTGGGAACACCTTTCGCCTGAAAAAGAATTAGCTCAGGCAAAAAATTTAGCAGAAGCTGCAAAAGATGAGGCAGTTTCGCATGTTATTTGGTCCACTCTGGAAGATTCACGGAATTGGATCCCTCTTGAAAGCAGCAGTATGCCCACCTTAATGGGGAAATATAAAGTTCCTCATTTTGATGCCAAGGGCGAATCAAATAAATTCTTTAAAGAGGCTGGCGTGCCCACTACATTTATGATAGCTTCCTTTTACTGGGATAACTTTATTTACTTTGGTATGGGTCCGCAGAAAGGCCCCGATGGAAAGCTTGCAATAACATTCCCGTTAGGAGATAAAAAACTTGCCGGCATATCGGCTGATGATATCGGTAAATGTGCTTACGGTATTTTCAAAAGCGGCGATAAATATATTGGAAAAACTGTCGGTATTGCAGGAGGTCATTTAACCGGAAAAGAAATGGCAGAAAAGTTTTCAAAGGCATTAGGAAAAGAAATCCATTATAATGATGTCCCCCCTGATGTCTACAGGAGCTTTGGATTTCCGGGCGCTGACGATATCGGCAATATGTTCCAATTCCACAGGGATTTTCAAGAAGACTATCTCAATATACGCGACCTGGAAAGGTCTAAATCATTAAACCCCGAAATAAAAGACTTTGACCAATGGTTAAACGAAAATAAGTCTAAGTTTTCAGTCGAATAGCAGAAGTAAAGAATTATTATACAATAATATGTGAAAATTGAATTGCCCCGGCATTTATGTCGGGGAAGCTTAAGAAATAAAACAAATCACTGCTTTAGCCACATTTAATTCTCTCTTCTTCCTTATAACTTTCTAAAAATTTATTATATTAAGTACGCTCTTTCAACAAGGTAATATCAAAATATAATCATCGAATAAAGCTGGAATGACAATTAACCCTTTTTCTCAATTAACCGGGACCTGCTCATGAAAGAAGATTTATTAATTGCCGGAAAAAAACTAAGCATCAATCAATTAAACCGGCGATCATTTATTACCTTAAGTGCAGCAGCCACCGGTGCTATGCTTATTCCAAAAGCATTAAGAGGTGAGAATAAATTAGGGCTTATTGCCGATGGTCAAAACAAACCTGCCCGTTATCCCGATCCTAATATAATAGCTCTCGATACCCGCTTCAATAAATATTTAATCGGCAATACATCTATCGAACAAGTCTGGACGGGAGCGTTATGGGCTGAAGGATGTGCATGGAATTCCGCTGGACGGTACCTCGTATGGAGCGATATTCCAAACAACCGACTCCTCCGAAGATTAGATGAAGACGGTCATGTAAGCGAATTTCATAAACCGTCTAACTACTCAAACGGAAATACTTTTGATTTCGAAGGACGCCTTATTGCATGTGAACATGATACACGCCGCGTTGTAAGATATGAACATAACGGTGATGTAACCGTTCTTGCAGATCATTATAATGGAAAAAAATTAAACTCACCTAACGATGTAGTTGTTCATCCCGACGGCGGCATCTGGTTCACCGATCCTATTTACGGAATCAGCGGATATTATGAAGGACATAAGGCACAGTCAGAAACAAAAGAAGCAGTCTATAGAATTGATCCAAAAGACAGCTCAATTGAAATGGTTTCTAATGAAGCTAATGAACCAAACGGGCTTTGCTTCTCTCCCGATTATAAGAAATTATATGTTTCAGATACCGGAGGAGATAATCCCAGGGGGATTGATGTTTATGACATTATTGATGAAAAGAAATTAAAAAACAAACGCCGCTTCTGTTCAATGGAATACAACGGAAAATTAGGTGGTTCGGATGGAATTCGTGCTGATATTGACGGCAATATCTGGTCGGCTGCAGGTTGGGTTGGGGAAGGGTATGATGGTGTTCATGTTTTTTCACCCGAAGGAGAACGCATTGGTATGATTCTGCTCCCTGAAATATGCGCCAATCTCTGCTTCGGCGGTGTAAAACGAAACCACCTTTTTATGGCTGCCAGCCAATCAATCTATGCTGTCTATGTAAATGCCCAGCCCGCTCACATTGCTTGAAAACTGGAAATCATAGCTGGATGATAAATTTTTTATTTCACCGGATTATATGCCTGAAAAAATAAAAAATGAGCTGGAAATTATTCCATTTAAGAATTCGAAAGAATTTAATCGCTGGCTTTCAAAGAATTATTCATCATCAAATGGAATCTGGCTGAGATTTTTCAAAAAAGATTCTGGTATTCCTACAATTAACCACGCCGAAGCTCTTGATGAAGCTTTATGTTTCGGCTGGATTGACGGACAATTGAAAAAATTTGATGCGGAATCATGGCTCCAAAAATTTACACCTCGTAGACCCAAAAGCATATGGTCTAAGAAAAATGCTGAGCGTTCGGAAGAGTTAATGCTGGAAAAAAGAATGAAATCGACTGGGTTAAAAGAAATAAATCTCGCAAAAGAAGACGGAAGATGGAATAAAGCATACGATTCACCAAAGAATATGCAAGTTCCCGAAGATTTTCTTAAAAGACTTTCAAGAAATTCAAAAGCTAAAAATTTTTTCGAAACCCTCAATAGTGCAAATAAATATGCTATTGTTTGGCGTCTTCAAACAGCTAAAAAGCCTGAAACAAGGAGGAGTAGAATGATAAAAATTTTGGAGATGCTATCAAAAGGTGAAAAATTTCATTAGTTTACATGAATATTATATCATTAACCAATGGATTTATCCATTGATTCACTAATATTAGTCCCCGCCTCCTTTATCTTTTATGCTTAATTATTATAATCCATCCTTATTATCACATTCCCGGTTTTCTGCCCTGTCTCAACATATTTGTATGCATCAATAGTATCAGGTAAAGCATATACTCTATCAATTACAGCTTTAAATTTTCCCTCCTCTATAAGCTTTTTGATATATAGAATACTTTCCTTAATATTAAACGGAAGCGGGAATTTAACTTTCTTGCTTCCGGCAATCGGAGCTATGAGTGCAAGTAATGGATTCTGAGCCATAGGACCAAGTTCAGATGACATATACACTCCGCCGGGTTTTAACAGCGGCTTGCATTTCCCGAATGTACTTTTCCCTACCGCATCTAAAATATAGTCATATATTTGATCATCCAGTGTGAAATCTTCTTTCGTATAATCAATTATTTTATCAGCACCAAGCGATTTTACTAGTTCTATGTTTTTTGTATTACAAACAGCAGTAACATAAGCCCCAAAATATTTGATGAACTGAACTGCTGAAGAACCTATTGCTCCGGTGGCACCATATACTAATACTTTAGTAGTCCCATGGATGTTCATCTTCTTTACATAGTTGTAAGCATAATGTGCTCCTTCTAAACTTGCAGCAGCCTGTTCATATGATATCCCTTCCGGCATTATTGCCAGAGGCTTGTCAATAGATAAGGTTAAATATTCTGCATGAGAGCTAAGCCCGCCGTCATCAAATCCGAAGACTTTATCTCCACTTTTAAAAGATGCTGCATCTTTGCCGGCTGTTTCAATCTCACCTGCAAAGTCAGTTCCCGTGATTTGTTTATTTGGATTCTTTAATCCTGTGAATAAACGGATAATGAACGGCTTCGCTCTCAATATCCCACAGTCAGTACGATTAACAGTAGCAGCATGAACTTTGATTAATACTTCATTATCCCTGGGTGCTGGTTTTTCCACCTCTTTAAGCTGAAGGACACCAGGAGGTCCATAGATCGTTCGTACTATTGCTTTCACTAAGTTTCCGTTATTATTTCAGGTAATTTAGTCCCTCTGAACAAAAGCCATAGACAAAAAGAAAGTTCCCCAATTATTCCCGGTACAACAACAATTAAAAGAAAAATATCTTTATAATTATCATAGTTTGATAAGAGAAAATTTGCAAAACTATCTACCAGGTATCCCGCAGAAGCGGCAATTAATAGAATACCAAGAATATTAGGAATATATTTTGATTTAATAATTAAATAACCCAGAATAAATAAATGGATCCCGAAAAATATTAAACCGATAAGCCATGTTTTGTTGAACGCATCCAGAAGCAGCATAATCTGAACATCAAGAAATTTAGTTTCTATTGAAGTAAGGTATTCTGCGGGACCAATGAGGTGTAAGACCCCGATCAGGTTAAATACAGCTAATCCGAATATTGCACAATTTACAAGTCTTAACCATCCTGCAAGTAAGGAAATGTTTTTATTTACAGGTTTTAGAAAAATATAAAGTGCCCATGTTACCAGCAAATCGGAAACAACCATTATAATGAAACTGAGAATTCCAATACGAAATAGGGATTCGTTGGAAGCTATATTGTTTGCAGTTGCCGCGGCATCACCCGGAACAATAAGGGTTTCGAGGACGAAAAAGTTTGCAAACATACCAAGTATAAAAATAACCAGGTATCCATACGCAGAAATTTTCGCAGTCATTTTGGCTGAATTCATTATCCCTCCCAAAAGCTGTTACCCAAAGTTAATAATTTATATTTTTTTAGAAAAGAAAAGAGGAGAATTTTGCCTTTAGTATTTTCAAATGAATATAACAGAATTGTTAACATAGAAAGTTATAATTTTATTAACTTTCCGCCTAGGGATATGGTAATAATACAATTTCGGAATAAAAAATGGCAGACTCATTAAAACGACGTGATTTTATAAAAACAGTATCCCTTTTGGGAGCTTCAATTATTATTGAAAATCCTGTTGCTGTTAGGAAATTTTTATCCGGCAATGAGAAAGTAGAATTAAAGAATAATTACTTTAGTATCTCCTTTGACACTGAAAAAGGAGCTTTGAATATAAATAAAATCAATGGGATTCAATTACTATCCGGCGGAACTGTTTGTGCAAATTCTAATCTCGGTAAACGTTTCATCGCATCTGATAAGTATAAATATACTGTTGATTCCTCTACCTTCAGTGATAAACTTGGTTCTGGAAAGAAATTATTCATTTTTTCTAAAGATTTGGAAAATAAATTGGATTTTGAAATCCAGATATTATTATATGATAATTATAAATTTATTACCGTAGAAGTTATTTGTAAAAATGTTTCGGCTAATGACATAGTAATTAATAGTCTGGAACCCATTCGTGTGATTAAAAATGAAGGTGGAATATTAAGTTTACCGGGAGTTTCAAAGTGCATTACAAATGGGGAAATGTACTACGATGCAGGTATGATATATGATTTTGAAAAAAATAAAGAAGTCGAATCATCCGGTGGTATCAAAGGGGTTAATCTCTCAAACAATTTAATCCCTTCAAAAAATAAAACAATACATAGTTGGTGGAATGCCGGTTTATTTAGCGGATATAGCAATGAAGGTTTGGTCCTCGGTTACCTGCAAAATGATTTGTGTTTAGGAAATTTGTTGATCTCTAAAACCTCTTCGGGTCAGATTTCATTTTTAGCAGAATCCGTTTGCTCACCTAAATTAACTTTAAAAGCCTGGCAAAACTATCAGTTCTAACCGATTTATAATAAACGCAGCCGAAGATCCCTATTCAGCTTTAGAAGATTATGCTGAGGCTGTCGGCAAAATAAATAATGCCCGTACTAGTTCAATTGTTAACGGCTGGTGCAGCTGGTTTTATACCTTAGCGAATGTGTCTGAAGATGAGGTGTTATTAAATACGGAATTTGCATCTAAACATTTAAAACAATATGGTCTTGAATATATTCAGATTGATGAAGGGTACCAAAGATGGCATGGTGATTGGGAAGGCAATGAACGATTCCCGCATGGTATGAAATGGCTTGCAGAAAAAATTAAAGGTTTTGGATTTAAACCCGGACTTTGGATTTCTCCGTATGTTATTTCTGAGCCAACCGATTTGTTCCAAAAACATCCGGAGTGGCTGTTAAAAAAATCAGACGACACTATAAAGAGGATAGGAAACTGGGAGGGGGAAATTCCGGATTGGGCAATTAACGAAAACCCAAAAAGATATTGTCTTGATATTACTCATCCTGAAGCGGCTAAATGGATGTCTAATTTGTTTGATACCATTGCTAACCAATGGGGATATGAAATGATAAAAATTGATTTTATGGCATGGTCAATTTTAGCGGCCGACAAGTTTTATGATCCTACAGTTTCATCCGCACAGGTTTATCGTAAAGGATTAGAAATTATGAGAAATGCTGTTGGGGATAAATGCCACATCCTTGAATGTGGTCCCGGTGCAATAACAGTAGGACTGATAGACAGTATGCGTATAGAAGCAGATATAAATTATGGCTTTTCGGAGGCTGCCTGGAAAACATATTTTCTTGATCCTGCCTGCAGTGCATCCGCCGCAGCTAAACGCTACTATTTTCATAAAAAAACATGGGTAAATGATGCAGATCATGTTTGTCTTAACCTTCTAAATTATCAGCAGGCGGAAGCTGCAGCAACAATAATTGCATTAAGCGGCGGTAATATGATTTCAGGTGATAGGCTTATTCAACTTGATGCAGTTAAACTTGAAATAATCAAAAAAATTACTCCCTCATTTGGCGAAGCAGCTTTTCCCGTAGATCTTTTTGATAGCTATATGCCGTCGGTCTTTGCTTTAAATATCAAAAAACAGTTTGGTGAATGGACTGTTGCAGCGTTTTTCAATTCAAGTCTTACTGAAAATGTTGAAAAAAAATTCTCACTGGAACGGCTGCGATTAAAACAAAATAAGTTATATTTGGCATTTAACTTTTGGAAACAACAGTTTTTAGGAGAAATAACTAATGAAATTAAAGTAACAATTCAACCTGGTAGTGTTACATTAATCGCATTGCATGAAAAATTAGACAGACCGCAATTTATTTCAACTGATCGTCATGTTTTACAAGGTGCGGTTGAAATTGAGAATATAAATTGGAATGATAATACAAAAGTATTATCCGGAATATCAACAGGGCCTTTGAATACTTCACATAATGTATCAGTCTATGTTCCTGGGACACATCCATGGGAATGGGGCGGGTATGTGCTGTTTCGTGACTATGATTCATATAGTCTAAAATTAGTTGATAATAATATAATTCAAGTGCACGTACTTTTTGAAAAAAGTAATCATGTGCATTGGGAAATTAAATATGATGAATTTTTTAAATAAAAAATCTATAGGAATCGAACATTATTTG
>CAWKCY010000017.1:0-363726 GCA_963848195.1 uncultured Ignavibacteriales bacterium
TTTTTGCTTTAGAATAATCAAGATCATACTCTTTGTTCATATCCTTAATTTTTTCATTTGACATTTTCTTCATAATCTTTTCTCTCTTTAGAAGTTATTTCGGCGGCGACAATTATGATGTGCAATTTGTGCAATTAATGTGTAAATGAATTTATCCGCCAGATAATAGACATTAATCAATTTTTAGATATTTGCCTTCATCTGGTTCGAAGAAGGCATTGTGAGATTCGAGATATTTATATAGCTCATCATAATCATCATTGTTTAAATATGAACTAAACTTGTGAACTTTGGAAAGCATATCGACATAGGGAACTGGGTCTTTATCTCTTGTAAGTTTCTTTAATGTAAGTAAATAATCCTCACGATAGACTGTTGGAATAATTATTTTACATTGGTTGCGATTAACTAGTTCAGAATTCATCATAACACGTGCAATTCTACCATTGCCGTCTTCGAAGGGATGCACTTCGCTGACAAGGAACATCATATAAGCTGCACTAGCAAAAGGGTCTGTCAATATTTTATAATAATTAAAGCCACGTATAAGTGTACCACGAACCAGTTGGAAATCAACAAAGTGAGTATCACCGGCTCTATTATTTTTAGTTTTAAATTCACCAGGATATTTATCGGTTCGAGCGGATAGCAAAATCTTATGTCTTTTTTGCAAAATTGACAAAAGTTCGTTTTCATCTTTTGGAATAATTTTCATTTCATTTTTATTCGAGACAAGCTGATAAGTACCAAGAACATCGTGGGAATCACCACTACGTGAAGGTAATGGAACACCGGTATCAATAATTTCTTTTGCTTCTGCGACTTCGAAAACAGTACCTTCAATATAATTCGAAAAGTATGCTTCGAAGAATGCAAAGTTCCTAAATGAGTTTGGTGTTAAATTACTTTCAGGGTATTCTTGAAACGCTTTGTTATGCAGATAATTAAAAAGTATTTCAAAGATTTCAATTCTATGTCTATCATAAGGAAGACCGACTGAACGTGAAAGAGCAAGATCAGACTTTAGTATTTTTGATGGTTTTGTTGAAAATAAAGCACCAATGATTTTATTTAACAGCTCATATTCTTTTTGCATATTCAAAATTTTTGATAAATGCCTTGCCTTATCACGCAAGCCATTTAACCCTTCTTCACCTTTTATTCTAAGAATATCGTCAAGCTTTTCTTCTATCTGAGGAATACTCAAAGTTTTAGAATCGGGTCCAGTCTTTTTTGTGATTTGGAGATTCTCCAGAAATCTTCTGGGTTCTGAAGCAACATAAAGTTCCCCAATCATCTTATTATCTCCGTCTATGGGGCCTTTACCTTCCAAAAAATTTATTGTTATGCCAGGTAACTTTATTTTTTTAGTATATGTATAAGTAACAAATAATTTATTTGTAGTAGTTGGCTTAAATTCAAAAGCGGAGCGATGACTTAGTACTGCATTAGGATATAGATTACCCAATATTTCAAGAATGTTTCTTTTGACAATTGCGGAAGGTGCCTCTTCAAAATTTGTTGAATAAATCCTTGGTGCTATCTTCCGAATTTTCTTCTCTTTAAGCATTTTAGATATTCTATACCATTCTTGAGGATCTGATGATGCAAATATTATTTCACTCATTTTGAATATTTTCCAGTATAATCGTAATTTGAGTATAAAATTATGAAAATTTTCCAGAATAAGCCAGATAATTATGAATATTTTCCATAATAAAACAATTTAGAATATTTTCCAGTATAAGGACAAAATGGCTGAATAATTTAGATAATTTTCCAAAATAAGGCGATATTTTTAGATAATTTTCCAGAATAAATGAATTGCAAGAAAGGTTAGTACAAACATTTACTTGAATCATATGTTCAGGAAGGAATGATTAATGACAATGGTCTAATGATCATCATGAATGACCTAATGAATGACAGATGACCAATGACCTAATGACCAATGACAAATAATCCGTACCAATTTTGTCATTTTTGGCAGACGCCGTTCCTTATGTATTTAATATGCATTTCCTTCCCCCGCTCCTCCTCCAAGCTACAACCAAGTTTCCTCCAAGTAAACAGAACCCCAAAAACTCCCCCAAATCTTGTAAAACTTTTCGAAAATATTTTGAAGCATCTGACAAAATGACAGTCGATTATTATCTCACCTCACCCCGGGATCCGAAATCCATAAAATTACTCCAATACAGAAATAACAAATATTCTAATCCAGTAATGGGGTTTATTGATCTGAATTTTATTCTACCTCAATCACTTCTTGTAATCTTGGATTACCATATTCTGCACCAGCAGCCTTTACATAAAGATTAGACAAAATCTGAGCTTCGCCTTTTCCATGCGTGTGTCCGCATAAAACAGTTAAATTACCATGCGGGTGATCTTTCATTATTTCTATTATTACATCTCCGACACTTTTGCATGAAAAGTGTGGAAGAAACTCATCATCAGTAATTCTTCCCCGGTACGTGCATGCATCCTTAAATGGAGGTACATGCGTTAATAAAAAAACACTGCGATATTTTTCTAATGCTGCAGGAAGAATTCTTTTAATATATTCGGCAGCCTCATCACCCAGCTCATTTAATTTCTTAAATCGTTTAATAATATCAGGTTCAATCAGTTCCTTAATCAGCAAGTAATCATTAAGCTGAACTGTTGATTTTATGCCATTTCCTAAACGACCATCTGCCCATCCATCATGCCCGATAAGTGCTGTATTTTCCGTTAGTTCTACGATACCTTTAATAGCTAGCCATTGTAATCTTTGTGTTAAATTGGAAAGTTCGACCATTCTTTTACGTACTTCTTCAATCGATCCGTAATAAAAATCATGATTGCCCAGCACAAAATAGATAGGTAATTGCAGCTGCTCTTCTAAAATAAGGAGATATTGTTCTACAGAACTAGCAATACCTGTATCACCACCAATTAGAATGTAATCCGGTTCAGCAGCTTTAATTCTATTACAGAGATCATTTATTTTATCCGGTGCAAATTCAAGGTGAAGATCTGTAAGCCATGCAAGACGTTTCATAAAATTGATTTAGTTAATTTATTTATTGTAGAAAAATATCTGACTGTATAGTACTTTTTTGAGTAACCTTTTAAAATATACATATTTTTCTAATCTATCAGGCTTAAATCAATATATTGAGACAAAATATTAAAAATATTCTCTCTGCTGCTATTGAATTCTTTGCCTCATTACTCTCAAATCCTTAATTTGCATAATATATATTATTCAAATATTTAACTGCTGCTTAAGTGGGAAAAAAGAAAAACATCGTTTCTAAATCTTCTTATTCATCTTTAATTAAAGATATTTCAACTATTCTCGAAACAGCCAGAAGAAATTCTGCTAGAGTAGTGAATACTATTCTCACAGCGACTTACTGGGAGATCGGAAGAAGAATAGTTGAGTATGAACAATCGGGTTCCGAACGTGCTGAATATGGACATAAATTACTTAAAAATCTTTCTAATGATCTAATTAAAGATTTTGGCAGAGGATTTTCTGAAAGAAATCTCGAATTAATGCGTCTCTTTTATATTTCGCAGACACTGTCTGCGAAATCTATAACTATTAAAAATATTTTCGGTACTCAATCAGAACAATCTCTTTTATCTGAATTATCAAAAATATTTTCATTACCCTGGTCTCATTACGTTCGCTTATTATCTGTAAAAAAAGAAGATGCTAGAAATTTTTACGAATCTGAATCTATTCGTAACGGCTGGTCTGTTCGTCAGCTCGATAGGCAAATCTCTACCCAATTTTATGAACGTACATTGCTGTCTAAAAATAAATCTGCAATGCTTAAGAAAGGTGCTAAACCTTTACCCGAAGATAATGTTACCGCGGAAGAAGAAATCAAAGATCCATACATACTCGAATTCCTAAATCTTAAAGACGAATACTCCGAAAACAATCTTGAAGAAGCTCTAATAATTCATCTTGAAAAATTTTTGCTGGAATTAGGCGGGGACTTTGCATTTATTGGTCGCCAGAAAAGACTACGAATAGGAAATAGTTGGTTTAAGATTGATTTGCTATTCTTCCATCGTAAACTAAAATGTCTCGTTGTCATTGAATTAAAGATCGGGAAATTCAGTTACTCCGATGCCGGTCAAATGCATATGTATTTAAACTATGCAAAAGAACATTGGACTAACAAAGATGAAAATCCCCCGGTTGGTTTGATACTTTGTACCGAAAAGGATTCAGCTATAGCTAAATATTCATTGGAAGGATTATCCAATAAAGTACTTGCTGCAGAATATAAACTTAACTTACCTGATGAAAAATTACTTGCTGAGGAAGTTGAGCATACAAGGAAGATGTTGGAAAGAAAAAAGCTGTGAACTATTAAATAGCTTATTTTTAAAATTGCTGCCTCTTTAAGATATGGATTCAATTACATTAACCCAACGATCTCTTTCCATGTGTAAAAAAACTACAGTGACAAAAAAATCAAAAACCTTTATTATTGTACCTGGAATGATTTTGTTTATATTAATTAATTAAAGCAATATAGCAATCCGGAGCGAAGACAAAATAACCTGTTTTTATTCAATCATCTGGTTATATTTGTAAGAAGCATAATGGTTTTTTCCGGTTTTGTAAAAAACAATTCTATAAAATTTATTTTGGAGAATGAAATGAAGAGAGCAATAGTAATAGCTGTGTTTTTAATTTTTACGGGGTTTATAGCAGCGCAAAATAATATTGCTTTAAATGATACAATCCCTGTCGATCCGAAGATTACAATAGGAACTTTAGATAATGGTTTGAAATATTATATACGCGAAAATAAGAAACCTGAAAAGAGAGCGTACTTAAGGTTAGTCGTAAATGCCGGTTCCATACTTGAAAATAATGATCAGCAAGGACTAGCACATTTAACCGAACATATGGCTTTCAATGGTACTGAACATTTTGAAAAACAGGACTTGATAAACTACCTGGAATCGATAGGTATGAGATTCGGTCCGGATATAAATGCATATACAAGCTTTGATCAGACTGTTTATATGATTGAAGTTCCTACCGATAGCCTGGAAATGGTAAAAAAAGGATTTCAAATTTTAGATGACTGGTCACATAGCCTCAGTTTTGATAGTGTTGAAATAGATAAAGAACGGGGAGTAGTAATTGAAGAATGGAGGCTTGGTAGGGGAGCGCAGGCAAGAATCCGTGACAAACAATTACCGCTACTATTAAAAGATTCCAGGTATGCGGAAAGACTTCCTATCGGCAAAAAAGATATCCTGGAAAATTTCAAGCACCGAACATTAATAAATTTTTATAAGGACTGGTATAGACCTGATCTTATGGCAGTGGTTGCAGTGGGTGATTTTGATAAAAATTATATAGAGAAATTAATAAAAGAACACTTTTCAGATATAAAAAATCCTCCTAACGAGAGAGACAGAGAAATCTATCCTGTTCCGGATAATGATTCTACCTTATTTTCAATTGTTACTGATCCTGAAGCTACTTCTACACAGGTTGCTCTTTATTTTAAGCTGCCGGTAGAACCGCAAGCAACTGTAAAAGACTACCGTCAAAGTTTGGTTGAACAATTATATAATAGTATGCTCAACAGCAGACTGGAGGAATTATCCCAACAGCCGGATCCTCCTTTTCTTTACGGCTATTCGGCTAAGGGAAGGATCGTTGCAACTAAAGAAGTATATATGCTGGCTGCCGGCGTAAAGGAAGATGGAATTGAAAAAGGGCTTGAGACCTTATTAAGAGAAGCAAAGCGGGTAAAAGAGTTTGGATTTACACAAACAGAATTACAAAGACAGAAAGATGAAACTTTAAGATATATTGAGAAAGCTTATAATGAACGAAATAAGACCGAATCAACTAATCTCGCTTCGGAATATATTAGAAATTTTCTGTATGATGAACCAATTCCGGGTATTGAATATGAATACGATCTGCAGAAAGAATTTTTGCCGGGTATTAAACTTGATGAGATAAATAATCTGGGTGATAAGTGGATGAACAAAAGTGAAGTTGTTCTTGTTAGCGCACCTCAAAAAGAAGGGCTGGTTATCCCGGATAAAGAACAGCTTAAAAGTATAATGAATAAAATTAAAGATGAAAAAGTTACTGCATATGAAGATAAAGTTTTAGATGAACCTATAGTGGAAAAAGTCCCGCAGCCTTCAAGAATAGTTAATGAAAAAAAGTTTGAGGATTTAGGATTAACCGAATGGACTTTATCAAACGGTGTAAAGGTATATCTAAAGCCGACTGATTTTAAAAACGATGAAATCCTTTTTGAAGGAATTAGTCCCGGCGGAAATTCCCTGGTACCCGATTCGGAATATATTCCTGCTGCTACTTCTACTTCTATTATAAATCAAAGCGGTGTAGGTAATTTCGATTACATAGCACTGCAAAAAAAATTAACGGGAAAAATTGTCAATGTTTCTCCTTATATAGGTGAATTATCGGAGGGTATTTCAGGCTCTGCCTCACCTAAAGATATGAAAAGCATGTTTGAGCTCATATATTCATATTTTACAGCTCCCAGAATGGACAGTTCTGCATTTCTTTCCTTCAAGGTAAAAATGAAAAGCTGGCTTGATAATAGGAATGCAAGTCCGGAGGCTGCTTTCCAGGATACTCTTCAAAATACATTAAACCAGTACAATTTTAGAAGGGAACCATGGACACTTGGAAAATTAAGTAAAATGGATCTGGATGAATCTTATAAAATATATAAAAACCGTTTTGCCGATGCGTCTGATTTTACTTTTATCTTTGTAGGCAGCTTTAAACCGGATAGTATCAAACCGTTTATTGAAACATATATTGGTAATCTCCCTTCAATTAATAGAAAAGAAAATTGGAAAGATCTTAATATTAACCCGCCTAAAGGGGTTGTTGACAAAGAAGTAGTAAAAGGTATTGAACCCAAGAGCCGGGTAAATTTAACCTTTACCGGGCCCTTTGAATGGAACTACGAAAATGATTATGTATTTAATTCGATGCTTGATGTTTTAAGGATCAAATTAAGAGAAGTACTTAGAGAGGATAAAAGCGGAACTTACGGCGTTGGTGTATATGGTTCCGGAGATAAAATACCCGACCAGAAATATAGTATTACGATTACATGGTCATGTGCTCCTGAAAGAGTTGATGAATTAATTAAGGATGCTATGCAGCAGATAGATAGTCTAAAGCAGGTACCCGCTGCTCCTATTTATATAACCAAGGTCAAGGAAACGCAGATACGGACAAATGAAACTAATTTAAAGGAAAACAGATTCTGGCTGAATCTCCTGCAGAGATACCTTTTTGATGATCTCGATCTAACCGAGATAAATAAATATCCCGAAAGAATTTCAGAGCTTACTGCAGATAAAATTCAAGATGCTGCAAAAAAATATTTTAACATGAATAATTATGTGGAGGTTGTATTATATCCTGAGAAAACCCAGCAGTCTAATAAAAATTAGTTGCCTATAAACAAAAGCAGTAATAAATATGGAAAAAGTAAAACTCGGGATCATCGGATGCGGTATAGCAGCTAAAAAACTGCATTATCCCGCTCTCCTGGATTTAAAAGATAAATTTGAAATAGTTGCCGTAAGTAACCATACTGAACCTAAGGCAAAGGAATTCGCTTCAATGGCAGGAGATGTCCCTTACTTTCTCGATTATAAAGATCTTCTCAATAGTAATGATATTGAAGCTGTTGATATAGCCTTACCTATAAATTTGAATTACCAGGCAGCTAAAGATGCATTGGAAACGGGGAAACATGTTATACTTGAAAAACCATTGGCTGCAAATCTCGATGAAGCCGAAAAGATGCTTGAGTTCCCCAAAAAATATAAAACTGTTATGCTGCTTGCTGAGAACTTCAGATATAAGAAATTATATCTAAGAATAAAAAATATTATTGACGACGGTAAAATAGGAAAGCCGTACTCGGTAATATGGACAAACTTCGATTATGTAGATGAAAATAATGAATACGGGCAGACAGTGTGGCGAAAGCATCATCAATATAAAGGAGGTTTTATAACCGACGGCGGTGTTCACAGCATTGCTGCTTTAAGATTACTTTTTGGTGATATTACTCCCACAGCAAAATTTGTACAGAGCATAAATCCCGAGGTTGGAGAACTTGATACGTGTAATATTCAGATGAAATTTGCAAATGATATTACCGGTTCTTTATTCTTTTATTTTACAACGCCAAAGTTTTATGAAAACAGACTAATCATTTTCGGGAATAAAGGGACTATAATAGCTGATGGTAATAATATTACTTTGAAAAATATTTTCAATGAAGAATTTACAGAAGAAGTTAAATCAGGGAATGGATTTAAAGAAGAATTTGAAGATTTTTATTACGCAATTCGAAACGGGAATAAAATAAGAAGCACCTTTGAAGAAGGTTATAAGGATTTAAAAACTATACTTGATATTCTGAATATGTAAGAGAATAATGGATTACGAGAAAATTGTTGCTGCTTCCGAAAGATTAAAAGGGGTTGCCAACAAAACCCCTGTATTTACATCTTCAACATTAAATAAACTAGTTAATGCTGAAGTTTTTCTTAAATGTGAAAACTTTCAAAAGGTTGGAGCATTTAAATTCAGAGGTGCTTATAATGCAATTTCGCAGCTGGACTCAAGACAAAAATCAAAAGGGGTAATCACTTATTCTTCCGGCAACCATGCGCAGGCTATAGCTTTAGTATGTCAAATGCTGAACATAAAGGCTTATATCGTGATGCCTAATAATGCACCTATTATTAAAAAGAATGCGACAAAGAGCTATGGAGCTGTTATTATTGAATATGATCCGGAAAAGAATATCCGTGAAGAAGTAGCACAGGAGTTAATTGACAAGAATGATTATACTCTTATTCCTCCTTTTGATCATGAGGATATAATTGCAGGGCAGGGGACTGCAGCCAAGGAACTTTTCGAAGAAGTAGGCGAATTGAATTACCTTTTAGTTCCCTGCGGAGGCGGGGGATTATTAAGCGGATCTGCTATATCTTCAAAAAAACTATCACCCTTATGTAAGGTGATTGGAATTGAACCAGAAATTGCAGATGATGCAGTAAAATCTTTTTACACAAAAATACTTCATACAGTCAAAAATCCTCCTACTATTGCTGACGGTACAAGGACATCATCTTTAGGCAAACTAACGTTTCCGCTTGTACTTAAATATGTTGATGAAATGAAAACGGTGTCGGAAAAAGATATAATTGAAGCAGTAAAGTTTTTATTTCTACGTATGAAATTAGTTGTGGAACCTTCAGGGGCATTGGGCATTGCTGCACTGTTAAGCCGGAAGGCAGGAGCTTCAGGTAAGGTAGGTGTAATAATAAGCGGTGGGAATATTGATTCTGAGACTATGATCAAAATATTGAGGAGTTAACTTAATTTGAAAGATGACATCTTTACTTTTTTCAAAATAAAGCTAATCTGAACTTATATTTAATAGAATATTTAAAAAGGTTTTACATTTTAAAGATGTCATCTTTACATCTAAATAATTTCAGTAACTATTTAAAAATAAGAGTAAATACAATTTTTTATTTTCAAAGAGAATAACTAAAACATCTTTTCGATTTCGTCCATTAATTCATGAACACCGTTCGAATCTAGATGTGTAACCGGTAATTCACCTTTTAATTTCCTTAAAGTGTTTTTTAGTTTCATTAATTGAATAAATAAGTCATGCTCAGGTACTACATTTTCCGAATGCATCGGGGATTTAAAATAAAATGAGAGCCATTCCTGTACTCCCGATAAGCCGCTCCTTTGAGCAAGATCGGCAAAAAGAATTAAATCAAGAACAATCGGTGCGGCGAGGATAGAATCCCTGCATAGAAAATTTATTTTTAATTCCATGGGATAGCCGAGCCAGCCGAAAAGATCGATATTATCCCATCCTTCTTTGTTATCTCCTCTTGGTGGATAATAATCTATTCTGACTTTATGATAGAACTTTGAATAAAGATCATCATATAATTCAGGCTGTAAAATTGAATTCAGAACGGATAATTTGCTAACTTCCTTAGTTTTAAATGAACTCGGATCATCTAAAACTTCGCCGTCCCGGTTTCCTAATATGTTTGTCGAAAACCAGCCGTTTAATCCCAGCATTCTTGCTTTTAACATTGGTGCAATAACAGTCTTAATCATGGTCTGACCTGTTTTAAAATCTTTGCCGGCAATGGGTATCTTTTCCCTCTCAGCAAATTTCATCAAAGCGGGAATCTCCGCAGATAAATTGGGTGCACCGTTTATATATGGAACACCTTCGGCAATTGCCGCATAAGTATAGAGCATACTTGGTGAGATTTCGGGATGATTGTTTCTCATTCCTTCTTCAAATGATTCAATATCGTTAAATATTTCATTCATCGGAAGAAAAATCTCAGTGCTTCCGCACCAGATCATTACCAGTCTGTCAAGGTTATTTTCCTGTTTAAAATTCCGGATATCTAATCTTAACTGTTCCATTAAGTCAAATTTATTGACCCCTTTTTTGATAAAAGTCACCTTTTAATCTAACAACGAAGCGCTGCTCAAAAACACCCGGCATGGGCCTTATATCCTGAAGCTCATCTTTAACTTTTAATAGGTCTTCATTTTTCAATACTTTCGCATAAGATGCCGATTCATAACAGTTCTCATCTCTTATGTCCCATCCTCCAAAGACTAAATCATTCAGATCTGCCAGAGGGACAAATTCATGAATTAATGGAAAGTTATTTTCAGCTCTATTTCCGATTCTAATAGTAGCTAATTGAGTAAGAGATCCTACCGGTATTGCCAATCCTTTTCTAACTGCAAGAGTGCCGGCTAAAAAAGTAGTTGAAACCGCACCATTTAAACCAATTATCAGAACTCCAAGTTTTCCTTTTGGTTCCTTATTAGAGATTTCCATAATTACTCCTCTCTTTATTATAATAATTTTGCTTGATTAAAAATTATTTCATTGTTCGATATAGTTATGTTGTAAAATTGACCGCAACTGATTTATGGATGAAATCATATAATCAGAAAGAAATATTTCCTCACTTTCTTTATAAGGTCTATTTAATAACCAGATTGTATTACACCCTAAGCTTTTTGCCGGGCGGATATCATTTTCATAAGAATCACCAATTACAAATGTTTCTTCAGGTTTAACAGAAAGTTCCGAAATCGTTAATAAAAAAATTTCGGGATCGGGCTTTCTAATCTTAATATCTCCCGAATCTGTAATAACATCAAAAAAATTTAGTAAACTGAACTCTTTCAAGAACGGTTTTCAAATTACCATAAAAGTTAGAAACAACAGCTAAAGAAAATCTCTTTTCCAATCCGCTGATATTTTCTTTAAAATTCGAGATAGCAATCCGATACATCCGAATAAGATTCTTCAACAATATAATTTATTTTAGAATTATCAAGCATTTACAATTTTATTACCGGCAAGGAATTGAAACTGCAGGAATACCTGATTTTCCAGTGTTGTCTTAAATGAATCATCAGGGTTTATCCTTTCGTTCATCCTTCTTTCTGCAAATACATAAGCATCAATAAAAAGTTCTCTGGAAATATTTATTAAATTTTTGTTATATAAACTCCAAAACTTTTCCAGCCAGTGAATTCCGTTAGTATCAATGGTCCCGCCGAAATCAAATATTAATGATTTAATCATTTTACAATCAATGTTAATTAAATATAATCCAGAATATCTTTCTTTTCTGTGATTACTTTGCCTTTTATCTGAATTAGAAGCAGACCTATAAGAATCCAGAAGAATTCTCTTATCCGGTTAACAATAGCAATAAAAATACCTACTCCTGCAGTAAATCCGAGGCTTTCGAGCACTAAATACAGGCTTCCTTCGCGTGTTCCTAGTTCAAATGGTATGAAGAAGAGCACATTCATTATTATTGAAGAGCCGGCATTAATAAAGAATGATTGAATAATCGTGGCATTAATTCCTATTGAAAAAAGAATAAAATAAAATTCGAAAGAAGCGATTATTCTCCCGGTATATTCAGCAAGGAGAGCCGAATAAAAAGCTTTTTTCCTGTTTAAGTACAGGTCTGTTATTTGTTCATCAATTAAAAGCAGCGAGTTTTTCCTTTTTTCGAGTCTGCTGTCTATTCTTTTTAAGAAACTAAACCTTGAGATAATATTTAGAATTGATTTGAAGATCCCTTTTTTATGTCTTGTAAAGAAAAACCATATCAGAAAGATCAGAACAGCAGAAATAGCAAAAAGTATGGTTTTGAATTCAGTAGAAAGGGGAAGTAGGATTGCAACAATTATAATACCGGTGAACCAGAAAAAAAAAGATCCTAAGATATGAATCATCCTATAAAGTATAACAGACGATACAGAGTTATGAATACCAACGGCATCTTTCAAAGCCATAACCCGGTATGGTTCACCGCCTAGATTAATAAAAGGAGTAATATAATTTATTGCAAAACCGCTAATTGAAACAGATAATAGATCCCTGGAATCTTATTTCATTTTTTTTCCCATTAAGTATAATATACCAGGCAACTGAATTAAATAAATAGACAACACCCCAAATAGCAATTATAGGGAGAAACCACCATCCAATTTTTTTTATATTACTTAAAATATTATTAAACCCGAAGTCCGCAATCAGGTAGACAAAAACAGCTAGTCCTATAAAAAAAAATATTAATCTTGTCTTATTATTCATTTAAAAGTATCGTTTTTTGTTCGGAAGCAGATTCATAGCATTTCTCCAAAAGATAAATTGAATCGAACGCTTCATTTATATATTCGGAAGATGCATGGTTTGCCGAAATGTTTTCTATAAATTCTTCGAATAGATCAACATATAATTTATTATAAGATGCTTTATCAGACACATCCGGGATAGAAATGATCTCTTCACTATTGTTGAATTGTTTTTTCAGTTGTTTACCATCATTATAAACAATACTTCCACAGTTACTAGTCAAACTAGCCGAATTTGATCTTAAACCGGCAGCCCATGTTAATGATATTTCGGATATCCCATGTTCATGCTCCAATAATAAATATGCCGTATCTTCAACTTTATATTTGTGCTTAAGGTTATATATTTTAGCCGTCACTTTTTTAGGTTTTCCCATCAGCCAGGCGGCAAGATATAAATAGTGAATTCCGGTATCGGTTAAAATTCCACCTCCCGATATATTTTTATTTATTCGCCATGGATTATTGAAAACCGGTAACCCAAAATCTGCTTCGGTTCGATAAACACTGCATTGAAGGATAAATTTAGATTCTACGGAGGCCTGATTTATAAATTGCTTAAAGTAAATCCATAAGGGTGAATATTTATATTGATGACAAGGCATAAATACAATATTACTATTATTTAATCTGTATGATATTTCTTCAGCTTCCTGTAAATTAAATGTAAATGGTTTTTCGCAGATTATGTTTATATCACTATCTATCGCTTCTTCTATATTACCGGCATGGAAAAGAGGGGGAGAGGTTATATCGACAAAATCAAGTTGTTCGGATTTAAATAAATCAGCTGAAGAGGAATAAAATTTTATATCAGGGTATTTTTCAGAACTATATTTTCTGTTAATTTCATTGGGTTCAACAACAGCATTGATTTTCAGCTTTCCTTCTTTACTTAGCTGCTGAAAAGCAGGCATATGACTGTTTTGAGCAATTTTCCCAAAACCAATTATTGCGCCGGTCAGCATAAATCCCCGTTAAAATTTAGAAAATTCTATTGATATTTCTCATTACTAACCTTTTCAAAGGGTCTATTCCTAATATATTTCAAAAGGATTTCACTATTTTTTTCCTGCCTAAAAATTACGAAAACCAGCAGAGCATTTAATATTAATAGTTCAAACAGAAAATAGTATTCAGGATGACTAGTAAATATTGAAATAAATAATACGATCATTCTTGTATTGGTAGTTAGGATATTATGGTATTTTAACAGCGGTTTGTTTAACGTTTTATATTTTCCTTTTACAGTTTCAGGAATACCATAATTGAAATTATCTTGAGTAAAATAAAAAAGTTCTTTTGTCCTTTTTAAGAAAATTTCCTGTTCTTTTGTATAATTTATATATACCATCATCATTAGCTTTTTTACAAAATTATTTCTCCATGAAAGCTTGTTATAAATAGGATATAAATCATTTAATTTATCCAATTCACTTTTGTTCTTATCAAACATTATATAGAGATACAGGTTCCTGTTATAGTCAGCAATCGCACTTTGTAAAGAATGACTAAAACCACAGATTACTGCAATTAAAAAAATCCAGGGGGTTCCTCCTCCGGCAATATATCTCAAACAAATATGAACATAAATACTGAAGAACATTAAATTACCGCCAAACCCATCGAGAATTCTGCCGAACCTGGATTTGAAATCAGTCATTCTCGCAAGCTGTCCGTCTGTGCTGTCAAGTGTTTCCGCCAGCACTAAAAAAAACATGCCGATTATATTGAGGGTTAAATCCTTATAAAAAAATAGATGCCCTGCTGTTACACCGAAAATGATGCTTATGATTGTTACCATATTCGGAGAAACACCAAAGCGTTTAGAGGCTAGAGCAAACAAATATCCAAGAGGACGATAAAAAATTATATCGAGGAATTCCTCTGTATCATATGATTTGAATGTAGATTCAATTTGTAATTTGTTCAGCCACATAAGTCAATGCTTCTTCCATTATTGATATTCCTTCTTCGGCAATTTCTTCAGTTATAATAAGGGGCGGATTAATTCTTATGTCAGGGTTATATCCCATAATGATTAACCCTCTCTTTAAACATTCCTGAAAAAACATCTTCGTATATTTTTTATCAAGCTTATCTTTGGAATTTTTATCTTTTACGAGTTCAACTCCTATCATTAAACCTTTTCCTCTGACATCTCCAATGATAGAAAATTTTTCTTTAAGTATATTTAGTCGTTCGAGCATGAAAGCACCGACTTTGGCTGAATTTTCAACCAAACTTTCATCAATAATAGTTCTTAATGTAACATAAGCTGCAGTTGAAGCAAGAGGATTGCCTCCATAGCTGGAAGAACTTCCGCTTGGATTTGCATACGGCTTTGAAAATATTACTTCATCACGGGATATTAAACCGGTTACGGGGAATCCACCGCCGAAACCTTTTCCGATAGTAATTATATCCGGGACCACATCAAAATGCTGAACTCCGAACATTTTTCCTGTTCTGCCAAATCCGGTTATCATTTCATCAGCAATGAGTAAAGCTCCAATTTCATCAGCTAATTTTCTAAGCTCTAATAAGTATTCGGGCGGGGGAACAATATTACCGGCAGTCCCCTGAATTGGTTCAACAACGATTGCAGCAATATCATTTGTCGTTTCATATTTTATTTTTTTTCTTATGAAAGAAACGCACTTAAATCCGCAATCCGGATAAGTCTTATCAAATGCACAATGCCTGCAATTTGCATATGGAGTAGAGTATGTGCCGAAGGGAAGGGGACCCAGATTATATTTAAAATCGTCACCGAGCAAACCCAGAACCCCTAGAGTTTTTCCGTGGAAACCACCCCAAAAGCCTAAAAACCCGGTCTTTTTTGTATAAGATTTTGCCAATCTCAAAGCTGCTTCAACAGCTTCGGCTCCGCTGCTGTAAAATTGACTTCTTTTAAATCGCCTACAGCAACTTCCGATAATAATTTGGTTAAAGCTAATCTATTTTTTGTTGTAAAGCTTCCGACATGAATATTTTCCAATTGTCCTTTCATTGCCGATACATATTTCGGGTGATTATACCCAAGGCTTGCTACACCTACTCCGGCAAAAAAATCTATATATCTGTTTCCGTCAACATCTTCAATGATAGAGCCTTCACCTCTTTCCAAAACTATTTTAGAAGAAGTTGCAATTGTCTGAATACCCGGTGAGATATAGTTTTGTTCTTCATCAAAATAAGTTAAAGATTTTGGTCCCGGTATCCCGGAAATAATAGAACTATACTTTTTACCATTCATTGTAAGCATAACTCTCCCTTTTACGTGCCGATTGAACCGGCTTTATTAAAAATTAATTTAGCAATTTGTTTACTGGCCTCATCCCTAATAGGTGCGAAACTTGGCCAGTCATTAATATCAATTATTGAAATATTCCCATGCTCCGATATTATAGCATCACCGCCAAAAACATATAATCCTAGAATTTCTGCGCAACAATGTGCCAACCGTTTTAATTCATTAATATCAAACTTTACCGGCTGGTTTCCGTTTATACGCAGCCAGTAAAAAAAATCGGTTTCTCTTAGAGCGTAAAATTTGATAAGATCTCCTTCAATATGTTCCTGAAGAACGGCTTCGCTGATTTTTCTATTTGCGAATTCACTAATAATATTATTTTTTTCTTCTTCCGAGTATACAAGGGTCACATCTTCTCTGTGTACAGCATGAACGTCACCTCTTTTCAGCCAAATTTTCTTCGAATTAAAGTCATCAATTTTAAATTGACATTGGGTTCCGGTTTTTATTATTATACTTTTTGGAAAGGGTATTCCGTTCTCAGTTAATTTTTTTACCATGTTTACTCTGTAGCAATTGGTAACACTCTGAGGGCTATTAATCATATTAATACCCTTTTTTTCAATCCGGAATAATATTTCTTGAGTAGCCGGGCCTTGAGCCATTGAAAAAATAAAATCCGCTGCAATATGATTATCTAATACCGTTCCTTCATTATATATCACAACTTCTGCTCCAAGATTTCTCAGCTCTTCAGAAGTTTTCAATAAAATAAGTGAATCATTTTCTATATGATTTGGAGAGTAGTCAACTTGACGTTTTATTCCAGCCAGTTTATAGTTCATTTATTTACTTTTCCCACACGGTGAATAAAAATTATTTTATTTTCTCCCTTAGAAAACTGAGATATGTAAATATTTCTCCGGCTCCTTTTTTATCCCGTTAATAAGTTCATTCAATTCAGATATAAGTGAATTAAAGTCCTTATATATTTTTTTATTATTGATGAGACTCCCTACCAGTGTGCTGTCACCTTCTGTTTTTGAAATTAGATTATTGAGCCTGAGGGATAATGAAGAGATAGTATTATAAACAGAATCCTTCATTAAAAATTTGCCCAGACTTCCTTTCCCTTGCTTTACCGAATCGGTCAATGAAATTAAATTATCGGATAACAAATTAATTTTATGGTAAAGGGAAGAATCATAAGCAAATTTTCCCAATGACCCTTTTTTATCATTTACAGTAGTAAGAAACCTATCCAGTCCTTTCAAAACAGATTCAAATTTATCCACGGTATTAGAATTATTTATAAGTTTTCCAAGACTCCCTTTACCGCTTGAAATAGTATCGGTAATTGCCTTGAGATTAGAAAGAAGTTTGGAAAAATCATCAAGTGCAGGCTGTATTTTAGTTCCTAATTTATCAAAACTAAAAGTAGGATTTACCGGAAGAAAATTATTTTCCGGTAAGGGGGGCTCGTCCGGCTGACCTATTGAAATATCTACAAACCTATCTCCAAGCAAACCAATTGTTTTAATAGTAGCGTTTGACGAACCGGTTATCTGAGACTTATAATCAGTTTTAATACTTAATGTAATATCAATACCATTTTCACCATTACGGCGGGTAAAATCCAAATTACTCACTTTCCCAATTTTTAATCCTCCTAAGGTAACCATGGAGCCTTCAGATAATCCCTCAGTATTTTCAACAAAAATCTTTAAATCATATGTACTTGAAAAATAATTTCCTTCTGTTCCGACCAAAAATATAAAAAAGAAAAAGATAACCAGTCCGATGAAAACGGTTAATCCGACTTTTAAATTCGAAAATTTGAGTGAAGATTTCTGCATATCTTTCTAAATTATTTTTTAACAATTTTTAAGTAATTCAGCATCCTGATAAACCTCATAGAAAAATTTTCTAACAAACTCATTTTCGGAATTCAGCATTTCATTAACGGTTCCCGATTCAATTAAAGTACCTCCATTTATCAAAGTTAGTTTATCTCCGATGGAAACAGCATCATTTAAAATATGGGTTACTACAACTGCGGTTGTACCCTGTTCTCTTAACCTGGCAATTAAATCCAAAATATGTTTGGAATTGATAGGATCTAAACCGGTAGTCGGTTCATCGAATAGAATAATTTCAGGATTAAATACCAATGCTCTGGCGATAGCAACCCTCTTTTTCATTCCGCCGCTTAACTGATCAGGGAATAAGTCATTTGTTCCAGACAAATTAACAAAAGAAAGAGCGGTCTCAATTTTATCTGTTATCTCACTCTGTGATATTTTATTTTGTTCGGACAAGAAATAACCTACATTTTCCTCAACGCTAAGGGAATCAAATAATGCATTTCCCTGAAAAACGATTCCCATTTTTCTTCTTAAAGGCAGCATTTCCATTTCGGATAAATTAGTTATATCTGTTTTTTCTATTATAACACTACCCTTCTGAGGTTTCCAGAGACCAAGGATTATTTTCAAAATAGAGCTTTTACCTGCACCACTTGGTCCTAAAATTACCGAGACATTTCCTTTGGGAATGTCCAGAGAAATATTTTTAATAATATCTCTACCTTGAAGCGTTAAATAAATATTTAAAAGGCGAACTATATTCAATTAAAATAACTCCCAAATCACTTTAGTGAAAATAAAATCGATAATTAATACAACCATAGAAGATATAACAACTGCATTTATTGTATTTCGTCCCAAGCCGGTAGTTCCTCCGGTGGTTGAAAAACCATAGTAACAGCTGATTGTAGAAATAAAAAAGCCGAAGAAAATTGGTTTTGAAAAACCCACAACAATATCTTTAAGCTTCAAAGAATTAACTACAGATTGCCAGAAAAAAGAAGTATCGACACCAAGTGAAAGTTTTGTAACTATCATTCCTCCGATGATTCCTACCGTATCCGCGATCAATGTTAGAGGAAGAAACATAACAAGTGCGGCCAGCGTTCTAGGAAATACAAGCTTTTGAATCGGACTTGTACCAAAAGCTCTTAGTGCATCAATTTGTTCACTTAACTGCATTGCTCCTATTTCAGAAGCATTCTTGGCTCCGGTTCTTGCAGCTAATAAGAGACCTGTAATTACCGGTCCGAGTTCCCTCACCATTCCTAGAGCTACCGTCCTTCCGACAAGTGTTTTAGCCCCAAACAGATCTAATTGATGTCCAGTTTCAATTGCCAGAATTATACCCACGAACAAACCGCCTAAAGAAACCAATCTGAAAGCTTTTGCACCTATCCAGTACATCTCCTTAAAGGAGTCCTGCATATATCTTAAATTAGATATAAATCCCCTAAAGAGATCCAACACTAAAAATGTATAATCCTGTAACTTTGATATACTTAGCTTAAATGTTTCCACCGGTTAATAATTCTTTTATTATATTAAATTTTGTTCAAGACTTAAAAATTGTTCGGCTGTCTTTATATCGTTTATATGATCTACATCAATTATCTTGGAAAAAATGTACCCATATAAACGATATTTTCTCATTGTTAGTAATTTCAAAAAATTTCTAAGGCGTTTGGAATTATTAGCGATAGCAAAATCTATTTCCTTATAAATTTTAGGAGTAAAGTAATAAATACCGCCGGTTACAAAAGAACCGGAACTTTCATCTTCAAAATTAATAATGGAATTATCACTGTTTAGTTTAACATAAAGTGGTTTTTCATCGTCTATAAATTCTGTAATACCTAAAATCCCATCGTATTTATCCGTTGTATTCACAAAATTTATAAATTTATTAAATTCAAATACGGTGAAAATTGTATCAACCGTAAACAGACAGAAAGCTTTATTCTGCAGAAATGTTTTAAGTTCGTATAAACTATGTAATGAACTTTCAGTCGATTTTACAACTAAATTGATTTTATCCCTTAAGTAATGATTAGAAATAAAATCATTTACCTCTTTTGCATCATTATTAATTATAATAGAAACAGATTCGGGATTTTGGGAATTTATAATCTCAAATAACCTCGCTATCATTGGAACATTATTAATACAAACTAGCGGTTTGGGGAGAGTAATTCCTTCGGATTTTAGTCTCTCTCCTTCACCTGCAGCAATTATTGCGAAGTTCATAAGTTCTTATTTTTTTAAGCAAAGCAATGAAACTTGACCTGGTAAATATACTAAAAAATTATATGGCCAAATTTTAATATATCACTTCAATTATAAGATGGAAACTATTTTAATTATTTTTAGTTTCCTAAATATAAAAACCGGAAACTATATTGTCAAGAAATAGTTTCTTATATAATTTGGATAAATATACTTTAAATTTAAAGATGATTGAGTTGTTCAGATGTGTTTTAATCAATTTGACAATGAAAAATTTCTACGGCTGGAAAAAATATAAACTTGACAATACTGGGCTCAAGTTTTATATTTGATAATTAGATTATAAAACGCATGACTAACTCAGATAGACATATAACCAAAAGTTATTATGAAGCCAATAAAACCAACGGCAAAACTGCTGCTGTGTTAGTTCCGATTTTCCTGCCTTTAGATATAATCAAAATTGGGATTATTAGCCTACTAGGAATTATAATCCTAGACTAATATAATTAGGTCAATCCCAATCTAATTTAATACTAAAATAAAAAATAATCAGATTCGGGTTGACCTGAAACCCAGTTTATTTCTGAAGGTTATTATGTAAGTCATCGAGATTATTGTGAAAACTGATTGTTATTTTATTAAAGTATTCCCCTATTTTGGATTTGATAATAAGAGTCGTCCCTGCCTGATTAAATTCAGGCTGATTTCCAATATTTATTTTATAAATAAAAATTCCGAACTAAAACGAAAGGAACATTATGAAGCATAAATCCTTGCTCTCCGGTGCAGACATATTTTTTGAATGTTTGAGAAGGGAAAAAGTAGATGTGATTTTTGGATATCCGGGAGGGGCTGTGCTTAAGCTTTATGAAAGACTATATGATGTTGATTTTCTTAAGCATGTTTTAGTAAGGCATGAGCAGGGCGCAACTCATATGGCTGAGGGTTATGCAAAAGCAACCGGCAGGGTAGGGGTTGTTCTGGTTACTTCCGGTCCCGGAGCAACAAATACTGTAACAGGTATTGCAGATGCCTACATGGATTCTGTTCCTATTGTTGTATTTACCGGGCAGGTGCCAAGCCACTTAATTGGTAATGATGCTTTTCAGGAAGCCGATATTGTTGGAATCACCCGTCCAATTACAAAGCATAATTTTCTTGTTAGGGATGTTAAAGAATTGGCTTCCACAATTAGGAAAGCTTTTTTTATTGCCTCAACAGGCAGGCCCGGGCCTGTTTTAGTCGATCTGCCGAAAGACGTTATTGCTGCCGAATGTGAATTGGATTATCCTGAAAAGGTTGAAATTAGGGGCTATAAGCCTAATTTTCTAGGGCATCAAAATCAAATTAAAAAAGCCGCTGAAATAATTAAAAAAGCAAAGAAACCATTACTGTATGTTGGCGGCGGAGTTATAATGTCTGAAGGCTATAGAGAATTAAGGCTGCTTGCAAAAGAAAATAATCTTCCTGTAACCATGACGCTGCAGGGTCTTGGTGCATTCCCTATGACAGATCCTCAATCTTTGGGTATGCTGGGAATGCACGGCACATACTGGGCAAATCAAGCTGTTAATAATTGTGATGTTCTTGTTTCATTAGGTGCAAGATTTGATGACAGGGTTACCGGGAAAATAGATGAATTTGCAGTTAATGCTTATAAAATTCATGTTGATATTGATCCGACGTGTATTGATAAAAATGTTATTGTCGATCTTCCAATCGTTGGAGATGTTAAACATGTGATTGCCGAATTAGCTTCCGAAATGAATGAACCTCCGGATACTGAGGAATGGTGGGAACAAATAAATGTCTGGAAAGAAGAATGCCCGTTATTTTATGAAACCGGTGATAATAAACTGAGATCCGAATATGTAATATCAAGGATTTCCGAATTAACAAAAGGTGAAGCAGTTATTGTTACAGATGTTGGGCAGCATCAAATGTGGACTACTCAATATTATAAATTTAACAACCCGCGCTCTCATCTGACAAGCGGGGGATTGGGAACAATGGGATTTTCAGTTCCCGCTTCTATCGGTGCGGCTTTCGGGATTAAGGATAGACCTATAATTTCTATAAGCGGGGATGGCGGATTCCAGATGAATATGCAGGAATTAATAACCGCCGTTTATTATAAACTGCCCATCAAATTCATAATTCTTAACAATAGCTTTTTAGGTATGGTTCGTCAATGGCAGGAGTTGTTCCACGCTGAAAAATTCAGTTTTACCGATCTTTCCGAAAGCAATCCTGATTTTAAAAAGCTTGGAGAAGCTCTCGGATTGAAGTCCTATTCAACAGATAACCCGGCGGATGTTGATGGAATCCTTAAAGAAGTTCTTTCAATAAATGACGGACCGGTTTTATTTGAATGCAAAGTTCAGAAAGAAGATATGGTTTTCCCGATTATACCTGCTGGTAAGTCAATAAAAGAAATGATGACCAAACGTTTAGATCCGAAGGAGATGGTATAATGAAGCATACTATATCTGTTCTAGTTGAAAATCAGTTTGGAGCATTTAACCGCGTAGCAACCATGTTCAGCGGGAAAGGTTTTAATATCCACAGCATTTCCATCGGTGAAACTGAAAGTCCTGAAATTTCCAGGATGACGATTGTCACCGAAGGAGAAGATAAAATAATTGAACAGGTAGTAAAACAGCTTAACAGGCTAATTGATACTATTAAAGTAATCGATTTAACAGGTCAAACTAGAGTTGAACGTGAACTTGCATTGATTACCGTGTTCTATCAGAAAGGTACCCGTGCTGAAATAATTAGTGTGAGTGATATATTCAGAGGAAATGTAGTAGATATAAATAATAAGACTATTACTCTTGAAATTACAGGTCCGCCTGATAAAATAGATGCTGTTGTTAATGTACTGGAACCATATGGTATTAAAGAAATGGCCCGTTCGGGCACTGTTGCTCTAAAACGAGGTGAGCAGCTTAAACATGAAAAAAATTTAATAACTCAATAATTGAAGGGAAAAAAATGAAAGTTTATTATGATAACGATTCCTCTTTGGATTATCTTCAAAATAAAAATATAGCTGTCTTAGGGTTTGGAAGTCAAGGGCACGCACATTCATTAAATCTAAAAGACAGCGGGATGAATGTATGTGTCGGTTTAAGATCCTCAAGTTCTAGCTGGGCTAAAGCTGAAGCAGCAGGTCTTACTGTTAAGACTATTCCTGACGCTGTTGAATGGGCTGATATTACGATGGTTCTTTTACCTGATCAAAATCAGAAAGAAGTTTATGATAAAGAAATCGCTCCCCATCTCAAAGAGGGTAATACTTTAGCTTTTGCTCATGGCTTTAATATACATTACAAGCAAATTGTTCCTGCCAGTAATATTAATGTAATAATGATTGCTCCTAAAAGTCCCGGACATCTTGTAAGGAGAACATATCTTGAAGGTACGGGTGTTCCATGCCTGATAGCAATTCAGCAAAATGCCGATGGAGATGCCCGCAATATTGCATTGGCCTGGGCTAAAGGTATTGGCGGAACTAAAGCCGGCGTTATCGAAACTAATTTTAAGGATGAAACTGAAACAGATTTGTTCGGTGAGCAGGCTGTTTTGTGCGGAGGCTCTGCTGAACTTATTAAAGCAGGATTTGAAACTCTGGTGGATGCCGGATATCCTCCCGAACTCGCTTATTTTGAATGTATGCATGAAATGAAACTTATTGTAGACCTATATTATGAAGGAGGTCTATCAAGAATGAACTACTCTGTTAGTGATACGGCTGAATATGGCGGTATGACAAGAGGAAGCAGGTTAATTACTAAAGAAACCAGAAAAGAAATGAAAAAGATTCTCGATGAAGTTCAGTCCGGCAAGTTCGCTGAAGAATGGCTGAGTGAATACAAAAGCGGTCAGAAAAATATGGAAAAGTTACGTAAAGAAAATAGAGAACATCAAATTGAAAAGGTTGGCGCTAAATTGAGAGAAATGATGAGCTGGTTATTTAAAAAGAATAAAAAGGAAGAGGTGGGAGTATGAAGTTAAAAGTAGCATTACTTCCCGGCGATGGTATCGGTCCCGAAGTAGTTGAATCTGCTGTTTCTCTTATGGAAGCTGCATCTGAAAAATTTAACATATCATTTTCTTTTGAAACTCATTTAATTGGCGGTTCTTCTTATGATAAAAACGGCACTCCGCTGACCGATGAGGTTCTAAGCAAATGCTATGACTCGGATGCTGTATTATTGGGTGCGGTAGGAGGCCCTAAATGGGAGGGGCTTCAGCATAATCTGAAACCTGAAGCAGCTCTTTTGAAACTACGGAAAGCTCTCGGACTATACATAAATATCCGGCCGGCCAAAGTATTTGCTTCTTTACTATCTGCCTCAACTTTGAAACCTGATGTTCTAAGCGGAACTGATCTGGTTATTCTACGGGAACTTACTGGAGATGTTTATTTTGGCCAGCCGAGAGGTTATGATGAAGAACATGGCTGGAATACAATGGTTTATACAAAAGAGGAAGTTGAAAGGATAACGAGGTTTGCCTTTGATGTTGCAATGAAAAGAAGCAAAAGGGTGACTTCAGTTGATAAAGCAAATGTTCTGGAGTGTTCACAGTTCTGGCGAAAAATTGTTCATGAGGTTCATAAAGAATATCCGGATATTCAATTATCCGATATGTATGTAGATAATGCGGCAATGCAGCTAGTGAGAAATCCAAGACAATTTGATGTTATTTTAACTCAAAATTTATTTGGAGATATACTGAGTGATATTGCAGCGATGATTACAGGCAGTCTTGGAATGCTTCCATCTGCAAGTCTCGGAAGCAAATATGCATTATATGAACCGGTACATGGGAGCGCTCCCGATATAGCAGGGCAGGATAAAGCCAATCCTCTTGCCACCATTTCTTCTATTGCTATGATGTTTTTATATTCATTCCAGATGGACAAAGTCGCCGAACTAATTGAAGGAGCTGTTAAGAAAGCATTATCTGCCGGTTATAGAACTGCTGATATTTATACTTCAGGATCGGTTTTAGTTTCTACTTCTAAAATGACGGAGATAGTTATTGATAAATTCAATGAGATTTATGATGAGCAGGCGTTAGGTGTTTTTACTCTATAGATTCTAAAGTTTAGTTCATCATTTTTTTAATCATTGATTTTTAAGAAAGGAAATTAAATTGAAAACAAGTAATAAAGTTTTAATTTTTGATACAACCTTAAGAGACGGAGAACAATCTCCCGGTGCATCCTTAAATGTTTATGAAAAAGTTGAAATTGCACACCAGCTTCAAAAGTTAAATATTGATATTATCGAAGCAGGTTTTCCTATATCCTCTCCGGCTCAATTTGAGGCTGTCCAAAGAATTGCTGATGAAGTGGATGTGATTGTCGCCGCTCTTTCACGTGCGAAAGAAGTTGATGTTAAAGCAGCATATGATTCCCTGAAAAAAGCCCGCAGATTTAGAATTCATACATTTGCAAGCACTTCCGATATTCATATTATGGGCAAATTTGCAAGCAGTGTTTATGGAAATACATTAGAGGAAAAAAGAAAAACCGTATTAAAAATGTCGTGTGATGCCGTAGCGTATGCCAAAACCTTTTCCAACGATGTTGAATATTCTGCCGAAGATGCGGGCAGAACAGATTTGGGATATCTTTCAGAAATAATTGAAGCTGTTATTGAAGCCGGAGCCACCACTGTAAATATTCCCGATACGACCGGTTATACTTTCCCTTCCGAATTCGGGGCTAAAATTGCCGAACTTAAAAGAAGAGTAAAAAATATTGACAAAGCTATTATTAGCGTCCATTGCCACGACGATCTCGGATTGGCTGTTGCAAATTCTTTAAGCGGAATAGAAAATGGTGCTAGACAAGTTGAATGTACTATCAATGGAATAGGGGAACGTGCCGGTAATGCTTCACTTGAAGAAATTGTGATGGCATTAAAAACCCGTAAAGATATTATTAACTGTTATACAGGTATTAACAGCGAAGAAATTTATAATACAAGTAAAATGGTTTCTTCCTTTACTGGAATAATTGTACAGCCCAATAAAGCTATTGTAGGTGAAAATGCATTTGCTCATGAATCGGGTATACATCAGGATGGAATGCTTAAAGATAGGCAAACATATGAAATTATGACGCCTGATAGTGTTGGAGTTCCGAAAACAAAGATTATCCTGGGAAGACATTCCGGCAGGCATGGATTAAAATCCCGGCTGCAGGAACTCGGATATACTCCCACCGAAAATGAAATG
The DNA here is from genome assembly GCA_963848195.1 of uncultured Ignavibacteriales bacterium. Classification (GTDB taxonomy): domain Bacteria; phylum Bacteroidota; class Ignavibacteria; order Ignavibacteriales; family Ignavibacteriaceae; genus CAVQBP01. The sequence continues at coordinate 26,384 of CAWKCY010000017.1, forward strand.
CAGAAGGTTTATGACAGGTTTTTGCTGCTTGCCGATAAGAAAAAAGAAATATTTGATGACGATTTGAGAGTTTTAATGGGAGATGAGGTTCATAAGAAAGATACTGAATATTATGAACTTGAATATCTTCATGTTACACTCGGTACTACATCAATACCAACAGCTACCGTTAAAATAAAAACTGTAGATAAAACCTTGCAGGAATCTGCAATTGGAGATGGAGCAGTTGATGCTTGCTTTAATGCTATTGAAAGAGCATTAGATGTTAAATCGCAGCTTGAATCATATAATGTCAGGTCAGTTACTTCCGGCAGACAGGCTCTAGGAGAAGTTATTGTAAGAATTCGAAAAGAAGAAAAATCTTTCACCGGCAGAGGTATATCTACAGATATAATTGAAGCCAGCGCCAAAGCTTATCTGCAGGCTTTTAACCAGCAGCAAGTTTATTTTAAAATGAAAGAAGAGGATAAAATAAATGAAACCTCCTTATCTGAAGTATCACAAGCAGTATAGCTCTATTACGCTTTTGCGGGAAAAGGAATGAAAAGATGGGAATGACAATAACAGAAAAAATTTTAGCTAAATCTTCAGGAAAATCTAAAGTTGAGCCGGGAGATAATATCTGGCTTAATGTTGATGTTCTTATGACTCATGATGTTTGCGGACCGCCGACAATAGCGATCTGGAAAAGAGAATTTGGAAACAATGCAAAAATATGGAATAAGGATAAATTAGTGATTTTTCCCGACCATTATATATTCACTAAAAATCCGCAGGCAAATAGAAATGTTCAGATATTAAGGCAGTTTGCAGATGATTATAAATTAGATAACTATTATGATGTCGGGACTGAAAGATATAAAGGCGTCTGCCATATTGCTTTGGCGGAAGAAGGATATAACATTCCGGGAACCGTATTATTCGGATCGGATTCACATACTTGCACTTCCGGAGCATTCGGAATGTTTTCGACTGGTGTTGGAAATACCGATGCTGCTTTCATAATGGGAACAGGGAAAATCTGGGAAAAGGTCCCCGAAACATTGAAGTTCATCTTTGATGGAGAAATGCCTCCTTATTTAACTGCAAAAGATTTAATTCTTCAGGTGCTCGGAGATATTACTACCGACGGCGGGACATATAAAGCTCTGGAATTTGATGGTTCTACTGTCTTCTCTCTTTCGATTGATGAAAGAATGACTTTAACTAATATGGCAATTGAAGCAGGTGCGATGAACGGAATAATTCCTGCCGATAAAATCATTGAAGATTATGTAAAAGAACGAAGTAGTAAAAGTTATAACATTTTCAATAGTGATGATGACGCCATATATAAACAGGTTTATACTTATGATGTAAGTAAACTTGAACCCTCAGTAGCTAAACCACATAGTCCCGACAACCTGGATAAGGTTAGAAATGTTAAGGGAACTAAATTGACTAAATGTTATATCGGTTCCTGTACAGGCGGAAAATTAAGTGATTTTATTTCTGCTGGAAAACTTCTCTTCGGGAATAAAGTGCAAGTTCCTACTTTTATTGTTCCCGCAAGCACTAATATAGCCCGGCAGCTTGAAATTGAAACAATCAGCGGGGTCTCACTCAAACAAATTTTTGAGAATGCAGGTTGTGTAATTGCGCAGTCATCATGTGCTGCTTGTCTGGGAGGCCCTATGGATACAATTGGACGGGCACAGGATGGTGAAGTAATAATTTCTACTACTAATAGAAATTTTCCCGGAAGGATGGGAAGCAAGAAATCTCAAGTTTATTTAGCTTCTCCTCTTACTGTTGCTTCTTCGGCTTTAACAGGTGTTATTACAGATCCAAGAGATTTTTTATAGAAGAATTTAAGGAGTTAAGTCTATGGAAAAAATAATAAAAGGAAAAGCCTTTGTTTTAGGTGATAATATTGATACAGACCAGATTATTCCGGCTGAACATCTGGTTTACAGTTTAAGTGATCCCGAAGAATCAAAAAAATACGGACACTTTGCCTTATCTGGAGTTCCGCTTCAATCAGCTGGTTTACCGGAAGGAGGCATTCCCTTTATAAATAAAGAAGAATCTAAATCTGAATTTAATATTTTAATCGGAGGTGCAAACTTTGGCTGCGGTTCTTCACGCGAACATGCACCCTTCGCTTTAAATGTCGCCGGTGTTGAAGCAATTATTGCTGAAAGTTATGCAAGAATATTTTATAGGAATTGTGTTGACGGCGGATTTTTAATCCCTTACGAAACTTCCCAAAAATTGAATAATAAAATAAAAACTTATGATGAACTGGAAATTAATTTAAATGAGAATACAATAAAAAACCTTACTACAGGTGTTTTATATAAGCTCCGGCCATTGGGTGATGTTTTACCTATAATCGAAGCTGGAAATATTTTTGAATATGCGAGACAAAATGGAATGATGGTTTAATAATTACAAAATTGAAAGATTGCAAAATTACTAGATTAAAAGAAATCAAGAGGAAAAACAGGATAGCAGAAATTAAATTGAACAAATATAAATTGTTAAAAATTAATGGATTATAGTTATGAAGAAAATAGAGTTATTTGATACAACTTTAAGGGATGGAACTCAGGGTGAGGGAATCAATCTATCTGTTCAAGATAAATTGTTAATAACGCAAAGACTCGATGAGTTTGGTATTGATGTTATAGAAGGTGGCTGGCCTGGAAGTAATCCCCGGGATGAGGAATTCTTCAGTAAAGCAAAAGGTTTAAATTTAAAAAATGCTCAGGTCTGTGCTTTCGGCTCTACCGCACGTTCTCTTAATAATATTAACAATGATCCGAATCTTTTAGCATTAATTAAAGCCGATACACCTACGGTTTCTATCTTTGGAAAGTCATGGAAACTTCATTCACTCAAATCACTTAAATTATCCGAAGAGGAGAATGAGGAACTTATTTATAAATCTGTAGATTTTTTGAAAGATAAAGGGAAAAGATTAATATATGATGCCGAACATTTTTTTGACGGGTATAAAGATGATAAAAGCTTCGCTCTGAAAATGCTGAAAGCAGCAGAGAACGCCGGAGCAGATGTAATCGTTTTATGCGATACTAACGGCGGTTCTTTACCCAGTGAAGTTTATTCTATTGTAAATGATGTTAAAGCCCACATTAAAACTAACATAGGAATTCATACCCACAATGATAGTGAACTTGGAGTTGCTAATTCTTTAGTCGCTATTGAGGCAGGTGCTGTTCATGTACAGGGGACTATTAATGGAGTCGGCGAAAGATGCGGCAATGCGAATTTATGCAGCATTATACCTAATCTCATTTTGAAGCTTAATTTGGAAACTAAGCAGGAGATAAATCTTGAGCATTTAACCTCTATCTCTCATTTTGTCTATGAGCTGATGAATTTAGCTCCTAATAGTCGTGCTGCATTTGTCGGTAAATCTGCTTTTGCCCATAAAGGGGGTATACATGTTAGCGCTGTTTTAAAGGACAGCAGGATGTATGAACATATCTCACCCGAAAGTGTTGGAAATAAGCAGAGAGTACTTGTCTCTGATCTCTCAGGTCAAAGTAATATCAGGTATAAAGCTAAAGAACTCGGGATAGATATCTCTGAGAATAAAGAGATAAGTAAAAAAGTTGTTGATTATGTAAAAACCTTAGAACATGGCGGATTCCAGTTTGATGGGGCTGAAGCTTCCTTTGAATTATTATTGAATTCGGAAATGAATCAGTTCTCTCCTTTTTATACGGTAATCGATTCTAAAGTTCATGTTACCTTTGATGATGAAGGACACACAAAATCGGAAGCCGTTTTAAAAGTAGGAGTAGACGGGGAAATCGAACATACTGCTTCTGACGGCGACGGTCCTGTTAATGCGCTTGACAATGCTTTGCGGAAAGCCCTTCTTAGATTTTATCCGGAAATCTCACTTATTAAATTAGTTGACTATAAAGTTAGAGTTTTAGATGAAAGAGAAGGGACAGGGGCAAAAGTCAGGGTTATGATCCAGTCAAGTGATGGCTCCGAAAGCTGGTCTACTGTCGGTGTTTCCGAAAATATTATTGAGGCTAGCTTCCAGGCTTTAAAAGACAGCATTAATTATAAACTCTTTAAATATCATAAAAGCAAAAAAACAGACGGCGTAAAAGTCTAATGTTTGATGGTTCCTCCATTATTTTGAACCGCAGTTCCTTTAAAAAGGGGCTTCTTACTACCCATTTTTAATGTAAAAATATTCTAGCCATTCTTTACTATGCCTCACCCTTAATTTTTGCAAATAAAGGGAGTTAGATTGGTCTTAAAGAAAAAATAATGATAGCATTACTTTTAGAATCACCCGTTATAGATAATCATAATTGAAGCTAAATTTGGTATATTCTATTACAATTAAATTTGTTAAGTTCACCATGTTAATTTTTCTCAACTTTGAAAAGAAAATGTTTTAATTATTTCATACTGCATAAACGGATAAAGCTGTCTGCTCTAGTTAATTTTTTTATAGGAAGATATTAAAATAGAATGAAAAGCTCAAAACATATAGACATCAAGTCAGAAATTAATTTTAGTTCATTAACTGAAAAGTCTTTAGTAGGTATATATCTTATTCAGGATGGCGTTTTTAAATATGTAAATCCCAAATTTGCTGAAATTTTTGAATATAGCGTTAATGAATTATTAAACATAAAAGGACCCGCTGATTTAACCTTCCCGGAAGATTGGCCTCTTGTGGAATGTAATATTTCGAAAAGGTTAACCGGTGAAATAGAATCTGCAAATTTTGAATTTAGAGGTGTAACCAAAACTAATAAAATAATAAATGTCGAGGTTTTTGGTTCCTTTGAAATTTATAATGGAAAACCTGCAATTTTAGGTACTTTTCTTAACATTACGGAACGGAAAAAGTTTATAGATGAACTTAAAGAAAGAGAGAAGAAGTTTAAAGACCTTGCCGAGATGCTTCCGCAAATGATTTTTGAAATTGATTCCTCAGGTAATATTATTTATGCTAATAAAAATGCTCTTGAAGCTACCGGGTATTCTTATGAAGAATTAGAAAGAGGTCTCTCTGCTCTCAGAATTATTCATCCATCTGAAAGAGATTATGCTTATAAAGATATCTTCGAGATTCTTAAAGGGAAGACTTTGTACAACAGGGAATACACTATTTTGACTAAAAGTGGTTCTACATTCCCATCTGAAATAAGTGCCAGCCCTATTCAATCTGAAAAGGGGATTATTGGTTTAAGAGGGTTTATCATTGATAAAACCGAAAGTAAAAAATCTCAAGAGCAGCTTCGTATCCTTTCGAGAGCAGTAGAACAGAGTCCTGTCGCAATTATTATAACTAATTTTAACGGTAACATAGAATATACAAATCCAAAATTTCAGCTTATTACCGGATACTCTTCTGATGAAGTTATAGGAAAAAATCCCAGGATCTTATCATCGGGAACCAAACCCGCAGGTGAGTATGCAACTTTGTGGAAAACTATAAAATCCGGTAACGACTGGATTGGAGAATTTCTCAATAAGAAAAAAAACGGTGAATTATATTGGGCTTCAGCTTTAATTTCCCCCGTAAAAGATTCAAAAGGGGGTATTACTCACTTTCTGGCAATGGCTGAGGATATTACAGAAAGAAAAAAATCTGAATTGGAATTAAGAAGTGCTAAAGAAAAAGCCGAAGAAATGAACAGGCTGAAATCAGTTTTCTTAGCTAATATGAGCCATGAGCTGAGAACTCCTATGATTGGAATTTTAGGTTATGCAGAAACCTTGTACGGGGAATTAAAAGAACCGCTATTTAAAGAAATGGCCGCTACTCTACTAAAAAGCGGCAATAGACTGAAGGAAACTCTGAATTTAATACTGGACCTTTCTAGAATAGAAGCTAATAAGATCGATGTAAACCTAATTACCCTTGATATATCTCAAATCCTTCAAGAAATTGTGAAACTCTTCGAAATTGCCGCTGCCGAAAAGAATCTGAAATTGAATTTAGTAATTTTAGATGAAAATATCGTTTCTAAACTTGATAAAAGATTGTTTATTCAGATTGTTGAAAATTTGATTAATAATGCCATTAAATATACTGTCAGAGGGTATATCAATGTATATGTCAAACGAATGTCTGAGCATGATAAAGAATATTCCGTAATTGAAATTGAAGATACGGGGATTGGTATTTCACACGAAAATATTGAACTCATCTTTGAACCTTTTAGACAGGCAAGTGAAGGCTATGCAAGAAATTTTGAAGGCACTGGGTTAGGATTAACAATTACAAAGAAGTTTGTTGAACTGTTGAACGGACAAATTTCCGTTGAAAGTAAATTAGGAGTAGGATCTAAATTTACACTTAAATTTATCTCTGCTGTTATCCGCAAAAATGAAATCAGCTCTCATATTTATGATGAAGATAAGGAACCTCATATGGAAAAGAAAACAGGAAATCATTCTTTATTGCTGGTTGAAAACGATATTCCATCTGTCGAAATTATTAAAATCTATCTGCAAAATAAATATAATATTGATTCTGCAGTCGACGGATTAACCGCGTTGAAAATGGTCGCAGAGAAAAAGTATTCGGCAATCTTAATGGATATTGATCTCGGCTTTGGTATGAATGGTATTGAAGTTGCTCAAAAAATAAGAAAGCTAGAAGGTTATGAGAATATACCCATTATAGCAGTTACTGCTTACGCAATGATGGGGGATAAAGAAAAATTTCTCAATGCTGGGTGTACTCATTATATTGCAAAACCTTTTGATAGGAATGCTTTGGTTGATCTGCTCGGAGAAGCTTTATCAAGCTAACCCCTGACCTGTCCAATGACTATGACTAATGACCAAATGACGGCGAAGCCAAATGACCAATATGTGCTGGATCATAGTCTGGAGTTTAAGAATATATTTTATTTGTACTGTTGATTGTATTGTAAAAACTTCGATTTAACTTTAACTGGTTTTAACCTTCAGGTGAATTCAGTTTAACCTCTTGATAATTTATGAGTGAAAAAAATAGAACCGATTTGCAGGTGATGATTCCTTTAATCATAATAACACTCATCTGTAGTTCAATTCTTTTTATCGATTCTATTACTCCTAGAGGGTTTCTTGACTGGTTCTTTTATTTACCGGTTATAATCTTTGCCGCAGTAAAATTTTCTAAGCCTTATATTGTGGCTTTTGGTGTAATTGCTTTCCTTTTAACAATTGCAGGATTTTTTCTTTCTCCGGCGGGAATATCAATTGAAATAGCTGCTATCAACAGAATAATAGGATTATTGGTTATCTGGATGACTGCTTCTTTATTATATAATCAAGCTAAAGAAAAAGAATCCAAGGAAGAAATTATTCAGCAGTTCAAAATAGTTCTTGATAAAATGCCAACAGGCATTGCTTACTTCGATACTAACGGCAGTATTATCATGGTTAATAAGAAGTTTGAACGCATTTTGGGATATGAACCGGATGAATTATTCACTAAGAATATCCTTGAATTTACCCATCCGGACTATAGGAAAGAATTCCTTGAAATGAAGGAAAGGATGATTTTAGATTTATTAAAACCTGGCTATTTAACAGGAAAATTAATAAAGAAAGATGGAAATGAAGTTTCTGCTAATATTTCATTAAACATTATTGATGATTCTTCATCAAAATGCTTTATTGCGTTTATATTAGAAAATCCGGATGAAAAAAATAAAGAAGAAGATAAAATCTTTAACCTATTTAAAGATAATGGGGTATTATTAAACAAAATTCCATACTACTAATAATTTAAAAGATGACATCTTTACTTTTAAATATAAGTTTATGTCTGAAATTATATTTTAATAAAAAATTGAAAATAAATTTTCTTTTTAAAGATGTCATCTTTATACCTCATACTACAAACACATACCACAAACCACATACTAAAAACCACATACACTGTACTACAAACTACTTTATTTCGACCATGGAGGTGTAATATGATTTGCTCTTGCGTACGCGATCGATTGTCCCAGATGTTCGTGTGCATGAGTAGCAGCCAGCATAAGTACCTGTCCTTTTGTAAATTTTCCAAAGGGAAGTTCAACGATAGTATCATAATCGGTATCACCGTAACCGCTTAAAAAAGTTTGTGCATCAACAAATGATTGATGCAAAAAACTCAATATATCTTTCTTATTATTCATCTTTTTTTCTGCATTCTGATCAAAACCTGCGGGCATTTTTTCTCCAAGAAAAGAAAGTATAAAATAATTACTCATTGCAATATGTACATAGACTTCGGAAACAGATCTAACGCTGTCCTCAGGCCGCCAACTATAATTCTCTTCAGGTACGGCATCTGCCAGATCCATTATCTTTTTGCCTGAACCCTGCAGATCATCGGCTACTAATTTAGCTATTAAGGATGCCGGCTTGCCGCTCATATCCTGTGCAGATATTTTGTTTATAAAAAAAACACACAATACAAGAACAAACACTATAAAAGAAAATCTTTTCATAAGACCTCCTAAATAATTTGCTGCTCTAAAATGAGTGTGAATAAATAGAAATAAATTAAATGTGGAAAAATATAATAATATGCTTTATCTATTGCAATACGTGCTTATACTTATTAACCGTTGAAGTTGAACTTTGTAAAATTCACTTCTAAACGATATATTAGGGTGTGCGGCTAAGTATTCTCAGGCTAAAAAGTTGAATTATTTTTGATGACAAAATACAACGAACTCAAAACATCATTCCTAATAGCAGATTTGGCAGGATACACTTCGTTAACGGAAACACATGGCAATGTTTCGGCTGTAAACCTGGTAACAAGGTATATTGAAATTGTTCAAAAATCACTCAAAGATGATTCTGTTCTCCAGGAAAGGGTAGGGGATGAAGTTTTAATTATATCAAACAGAGTTTCCTGCTTGCTGGATACTGCTAAAAACCTGGTTCACAATATTGAGCAAGAGCATCAATTTTTATCTGTTCATATTGGGATCCACACCGGTAATGTTATAAAACAAGATGGCAATTATTTTGGAAGCGCCCTCAATTTATGTTCAAGAATTTCATCTTACTCGAGAGGCGGCCAAATTCTATGTTCTGAGGATGTTGTCAAAGACACCGATAATATGGAATTATATCAATTTATAAAAGTTGGCGATATAAGATTCAAAAATATATCTGAACCTGTTACTATTTATGAACTAGTTTTAGACTCTTCCAATAGCAGTATTGTTGTTGATCCGGTTTGCAAAATGCAGATTAATAAACTCAATTCATCAGCTAAAATAACTTACAACAATAAAATCTATCATTTTTGTTCATCAGAATGTTTGGAAATATTTATTAAAAATCCAGATTACTATATGTAAACAAAAACAAGAACCTGAGTAAGAATAAAAAGGAGGAGTTATGAAAGCAATTATATGCATTAGGAGAATTACTTATTTATCGTTTTTTGTTCAAAAACAGCCTCTCAACTACCGATTTTTGGACAAAACTCAGGTTGAGGCATACTTAGGTATGACTAAAAAATTTTATCCTTAAAATTAGGGGGTTGAGAGGCCTTTTTCTCAAAATAGAACATTTAACTATGAGAAAATAATTACCCTTCTACCGCTGCTTTCAATTTTTCAACGAATCTTAAATCCCAACCTTTACTATGATTATCAATCATTTGTTGTTTTACTTCTTCGGATAGATTTTCCCATCCAGTATGAATTAATGTTAATTCAGTATTACCATTAATTTCAGAAATTAAAATTGTTACAGTTGTTTCGACATTGATCATATGCGAATTCCATGTATAAACAATTTTTTTAAAGGTTTCAATCTCTTTAACTTTACAATGGAAATAACCATCCCAATTTTCCATACCCTCAACTTTAAAAGTAAATTCCTTTCCGACAACCGGTTCAAAAGTTGTAGGCATAAGCATCCATTCTTCTATTTTCTTCGGATCTACAAGCGCTTCCCAAACACTTTTAACAGGAGCATTTATAATAACTTGTTTTTCAATTTTATCCATGTCAATTCTCCTTTTTTTAGATTATAAGAAAACTTTATTTATTTTTTTTCTCCACGTAATTCTTTAAAGCATTTAATTTTTTATCCCAGAACTTATCATAAAACTTAATCCAGTTTCTAACTTGATTGAGAGGCTCAACATTTAAACTATAATATCTCTCTCTCCCTTTTTGAGTTGGAGAAACGAGATTGGTTTTTAATAAAATCTTTAAGTGCTTTGAAATAGCCGGGCGGCTGATATTAAATTTATCAGAAATAGAATTTACAGTAAGCTCCTCTTCGGATAGGAGCACTAGAATTTTTCTTCTACTGGAATCAGCAATAGCTGAAAAAACATCATCTATTTTATATGCCATAATAAAAACCATATTAATTAGTAACTAAAAGGTTACCTAATATAGGTAACCTACTGGTTAAATGTCAAGATTTTTAGTCATTCGATTATCATTTAATATTTTCATCTTCAAAAAGTTTCAATTTAATTTCCCAATGATTGGTATAAAGAAACTTAAATTTTACTTTTGATCTAAATGAGATTGAAGCATTTGTATTTTTATCGATGAATTCAACTTTCTTAAGGTGCTGCGCAGATACATTCCGTATTCAATTTTGAAGGCTTTGAGATTTAATTCATTGCATTAGAGGCAAAAAATAGGGAGTTAATTTATGTTTCGATAGGTGGGCACTTCCAACATGTTTTTCGACCTTTTATACTAAATCTTTCTATTATTTTTATCTTTGTGTCTATTTTTTATTATATATTTAAAAGTATTTTAAAAAAATCGAACTGGAAAGGGTAAAAAAGGGTGAAATGGATAGGGGAAATACACATCATTCATTAAGAAATTCTTTAAACTTTCTCTTAAGAGGGGCATTAGAATGAGTTTTTTTAACACTGCATTGTCTTTTATATTTAAATTGTTCCTTATTATGGGGAATACTGCAATTTGCTTCAATGGCATTTGTCAATCAGATATGGGAACCAAAACCTTCCCGTCAAAATATTTTATCGGTGGTGAAATAGGAATAAACGACTTTCATATGAAAGACGAATACCTATCTCCGCTTCCTTGTAATGCAATGATGTTTTCATCAAAAATTTCATTCGGGGCAAGATTAGGAAATGCCAAACATTATGTCGAATTATACTATAGTCATGGGAGTCCGTCTCCTGATAATCAGGATTTTAATATAACTGAAAATCAAGGAGCACTCTCATACTCCTTTCTACAGAACATCCATAAACTAAAACTTATGGATTTGCCCTTAAATTTATTTCTAGGAGGCGGTATTTCATCATTTGTGATGAATTCGGATTTAATGACAGATAGTAAAGAAGGACTAGGATATTATACCGATCAGTCCTGGTATTGGTCCCATGCATTAAACATAAATGCGGAAGGAGAATATCTTCTTTCAGAAAATAAAACTTTATCTGTTCAATTTCAGGTACCCTTCTTCAAAATTGTAACAAGACCTTCAAACGGTCATTGGCTGGGAACAAAAAATCAAAAAGTGCTGAATAATTTCTTAAATGCCGCCGGTGGCGGCAAAGGAGAATTCTTCTGGAAAAATTTTATCATTCTCTATAAAATAGAATACATGCAGATACTAAATGAGCATCTTGCCTTGAAAGGAAGCTACCGCTTCAATTATACATCCTCAAATACTCCATTTTCAATGGGAATGTATATGAATAATTTATCAATCGGTATTGACTGGCGGCTATAAAAAAGGAATTAAAATATGAAAAAGTTTTTTGTTCTTGGAGTTTTAGTAATGACATTTTTATTCCCGTCATGCGAGAACCTAATTCTTGGACCGGAGGACTCAACATCTCCGGAACCTGAAAAATATCCATCAAGATTTGCAACAATACTCGATTCTTTAAGATATGCACTTGATCTGCCGGCTCTTGCCGGAGCAATTGTAAGTGACACGGGAATAATTGAAGCTCAGGCGGTAGGCAGCCGCCGTTATGGAGGTGATGAAAATGTAACAATCAATGACTGCTTTCATCTCGGTTCCAACGGTAAGTCATTTACATCCGTACTTATAGGTACTTTGATAGATGAGGGAAAGTTAACCTGGATTACAACTCTTCCCGAAGTTTTTCCGGAGTATGCAAACACAATGCGTGAAGAATACAAGAAAGTTACTATTCTAAATCTACTTTCACACAGCGCTGGTTTTATGAGAGATGCAAATATAGCGTCGAATTCGACTTCACCGGCAGATAGACGTAAAGAAATAGTTTCATGGGCTTTTAATCAGGCTCCGGCACAGCAGCAAGGAAAATTTCTTTATAGTAACCTTGGCTATGTTATAGCTGGAGCAATAGCGGAAAGAGTTACGAATAAAACATATGAAGAGCTTTTAATGGAAAGAGTTATTTATCCCCTTGGTCTAACAACCGCTGGCTTCGGAACAATGGGTACAGCCGGAAAAGAAGACCAGCCTTTACAGCATACACCCAACCATGCTCCGGTAATCGCAGAATCAGATGCAGGACTTGACCCGGGTTATGATCCGGCAGGCGGACTTTACATGTCCGTATGTGATTGGGGGAAATATTGTATGTGGGTGCTGACCGTTGAAGCAGGAGGTCATCAAACCCTTCTTAATAAAAATACTGCCAGAATGATTACTACTCCTGTTGTTGATGAAGGTGGGGGATGGCGCTATGCACTTGGCTGGGGAATAGTAAACCAGGATTGGGCAGGAGGGAAATCTTTACAGCATAGCGGAAGCAACGGTTTTAATTACGCAACTGTATGGCTTGCTTCATCAAAACATTTTGGGATCCTTATAATGACAAATCAAGGTGCAATAGGAGAAGAATGGCCCTTAGGACCGGCATTCTGGCGTTTATTAGATTATTATCAAAAAGGAAACTGAATATAATTACCTATGTTTCAAAAATGAACCAATGCCCGTTTTGCATTGGTACGCATACTGCAAGTCATACAGGTAGACCCGTTGTATCAACAATAATATTTACATAAACTTTTACCTTCGACATTATTTTTTACTACTCCATTTCTCCACCATTCCAATTCCATTCCCGAATGACTATAAATTACTACAAATAGATGACCAATGACTATCTATTCTTCATACATTACTCCACTACTCCATTACTCCATCACTCCATCTTTCCTTTCGTATCTCCGTTTCAATCTTATTGTTGATTTCAACTTTTATGACTACAACAATAATGCTTTAAGATTATTTTGTCACTGTAGTTTTTTCTAAGTATCTATTGCACCCGGCTTCAGCCAGCGAATAAATTGGCAGAAGTTATAATTCCATTTATAGATACATCTGGCTCCCCAAATATTTCTCTTATTTATTTTTTAGTTTGTAATAAAATTGAATGGTCTCATCCGCTCCGGCAATTGGTGTCTTCCGGTAAAATTCAACTGCATAATCGTCTACTTTATCAGCCTGCACAAACAGTTCTTCATATCCTTTTGAACTATAATATTCGGCTGCGGCATTAATTAATTTTCTCCCAATTCCCTGCCGTTGAAATTGTTTCTTTACTGCCAGGTCATAAATATAAGCTAAAGGTCTTTCTGAATAATACTGGTCAAGAGTATATGCGGTCAGTCCACCGAATATTTTATTCTCTTTTTCAGCTATAAAAACGTCAAATCCGGTTTTAGATAAAAGTTTTTGTAAATATTTTCGGCTGGGAATTGAGAAATTTTGTATTTCAAAAACTTCTCCAAACACTTTAATCAATTCAATAAATTTGTTAATGTTCTTTCCCGTTAATTTCTTTATTTTCGTTTCCATTAAATATTGTATCCTTAGATGTTCTTTTTTGTTTTTTCGTCGGCAATATTCTACCTAAAATGAATGCGATTCCGCTGAATGCCAAAGCTTCATATTCACTTGTCCATTCTGGTGAAGCTGCTAATATGGAAGTTGGACTGCTGACAGATTTTTCCCATGCCCCTAAATAATTGCAGAACTTTTTACCTGCGCTTAAAAAACCTTAGTGCTTATTTTAATAAAATCATCTTCTTTGTAGCTTTGAATATTCCGTTTTTTGAATTTGCTTCAATTGCATAAAAATAAACAGCGCTGCTTAAGTTTGAACCATCGAAATTAACTTCATGTATTCCCGCAGGTTGCTCACCGATAAACAAATCTTTTACTTTTCTTCCTGTAATATCATATATTGTTATTTTGACCTGACTTTCTGAAGCCAATGAGTACTTAATTAAAGTATTCGGATTAAAAGGATTAGGGTAATTCTGGAATAAATTGAAAGTTAAAGGTATATTATTTTCAGATTTTATTGAAGTTAGATTAATAGAGTTTGCAGGAAAGAATATATTATCTAACCACACCAAGGGCCTATTATTAGAAGACGTGCCGGAATTTTGATAAATCCATTTCAAAACATGATTACCGGGAGGTATCAAATAAGTTAAAAAATTCCAATCGGCGACAAAATCAGAAAATGTTCCGGATGCAGTTGAGTCAATGTAAAATTCTAATATATCCGTAAATGATGTATTTATTTTAATGGCAAATTCAATTACATCATAAGAAGGCACATCTATACTTATTTCAAGAGTAGATGACTGGTTTCCATTTACATTGCCTGGTTGAATTGAATAGGTACCGGTTTGAGCTTCGTTATTAGTAATTGTCCATGGTGCATCACCATAAGTTTTCCATGGAAATAAATCCGTTAAATTATTGTGTTCAAATGTTTCTGTGAACTTATCGGGGACAACGGCATAGGAGGGTGAGGACTGTAGTTCTCTTTTTGTTCCTGTTGAATCTACAAGAGATGCATCAAGACTTAAAGAATAGACGCCTGCTTGCAAAGGAGTAAGAGATGCAGAATAACCATTAGAAACAAGCTGATTTGAATTGGAATTTGGAGAATCCAGTACCCAGCTTAAGCTAGTCATAGAATAACCAATAGAAGGGGATGAAACACTTCCGGTAAAATTTAACTTTTCACTTACCTTTGCATCAGTATATTTTGGTTCTATGCTGGAAACAAAAAGTTGATCGGGAATATAACGTGACGATGTACTATCGTTTAGATTATATGTCATATTAGGAAAATCAAATATTTGATTAATGTTAATCCCTGCATTAATTAATAATGAATCTGCTGTTGAATCGAAAAGCGGGGCATTATCAGTAATTCTCCAAATTGCTTCCTGAGCAAAGTAATCATCATAGTAATTACAATATAATCCAAGAGAATCAATATAGTGAATCAGGCGCAAAAAGGGTTGAGCAGCATTTATCCCATTCCAACGTTCCAGAGGAGGTGTCACAGCAAACGCAATTTCGGGATCCGGAGGGAGCCTATAATGATCAATGCATGCTGCATATATTCCATTTAATGTTTTATTTTCACCAGGATTTAAAAATAGATCATCTGAGTGTGTCACACTAAGATTCTGCTGAGAATTTCCGGTATTAACAAGTATATCTCCCGGTTTTATATTTATTATCAATCCGGCGTGCATTGCGAGTGAATCGATATCGGATTGTGTTGGAGGTTGTTTACTATCTCCCATTACACCCTTTCCAGTAGGCCATCCAGTCCGTTTGTTTTTAGCTAGCCAGCTCATATCCTGGCTTAAACTATGGTCCGGGAATTTCGAATGATAGAGATTTAAATAATCACTAGCCGAATAAGTTATGTTAGGATCTTGCTCATTTACCCAGCTTCCATCCGGCTGCTTTTGGTATGAAGAATATTGATCATCTAAACCCATCAAGTGCCCAGCTTCATGCCCGTATGTACCTGGCCCACCCTGATCCCCGGGGTACCAGGTGCCACTAGCAACTCCATCGTTTGGTTTTCCAAGTCCATTAGTATAACTGACAGCTTTTTGTCCGCTTCCACAGGCTAACTTTATTTGATCAAAACCTGGGCTACCGGGAGGTGATGTAACACCAGGATGCGATAAATATGGAATATCAATTATTATT
Source organism: uncultured Ignavibacteriales bacterium (assembly GCA_963848195.1). Classification (GTDB taxonomy): domain Bacteria; phylum Bacteroidota; class Ignavibacteria; order Ignavibacteriales; family Ignavibacteriaceae; genus CAVQBP01. The sequence continues at coordinate 42,365 of CAWKCY010000017.1, forward strand.
TTCTGACCGCTGCTTGAGGAAAATCCGTTCCACTTATTGTAAATATCCTTCACTATTTTAATTTCATTTGCACTATTATCACATGGACCATAAAATTCAAGATTTAATTTAATGTGAACTTTTTTATCAGGTAGTGTAGTATTCGGAGGGTATTTTCCTGTAATGGAAACATCGTCGCCAAAAAAATCTCCCTGTTTACCCCTTAAGGAAGCAGTACCATTACCTACAGCATCATAAAGGGATTCCTGATATCCAATTTCAACACCTGCATGTGAAGTTTGCACAGAATCTTTTATTGTATTAATTGAGTTATATTTTTCAAATAATTTATCGAGATTTGCTTTTGAAAAATTATTTTTGTCAATAGAAACAGAAGGACTAAATGGTGTCTTACAAGGTTCTTGAGGTATTATGTTAATCTTCTCCGGTGGTGTATAATTTAAGTTGAAATCAGAAGGAACATTTGAATTTATTGATGATATAATGTTTTGTATCTGCTGCTGCGAAATGTTCTTTACTGTTACTTGCTTTGTTGTCCCGTCAGCTGTAACAGTAAATACTACGAAGGATCCCCCTATCACTGTATCATCTTTATAAATTGAATTTAGGCTAAAGAAATTTTCATTTTGTATGGATTGCCATATTTGCTGTACTTGTTCTGTGGTTATAGTAAAGTTTGTGTCTAGTAAAACTTCCGGTGAACTTCCTCCTTTAGATCTATAAAAATTCGCATTGCCATCTGCCTCAATTGTAATTGTTTCTGATATCTCCCATAGTTCCATTCCCCCGGCTGTTACGATAAGCTTAAAGTCTGATGGAGGATTTTGTGCATAAATGGAAAATGATATTACAAAAAACAGTATTAAATGTTTCATGCATTTTCCTCACATAAAAATTAACAATAGTTTAAAACCAAATCTGAAGTAAAGCTATGGCTAATGTCAGTTAAGAATCTACTTAAATTCTAATTAAAAAAATTTGCTAAAAGATTAATTTTTATTAATTATAGCGGTTTGTGAGAGAAATCATTTTAAGAAATATTGGAGAATAATAATGAAAAAAAATAAGTATGCTGAAATTACTAATCAAAATTATATTTAGGAAAGACTTTATGAAGAGATTGCTTCAATTCTTCTTTGGAGAATGGTTTGGTTATATGCATGTTTAGAACCGATATTTATTTTACTTGAATATTTTTGCCCCATGTGTCCTGTCATAAAAATGACCGGGATATTATTATTTTTCAGAACTTCCTTTGCAGCAGTTATCCCATCCATTTAACCAGCAAGAAATATATCCATTATTAAAATTTCGGGATCATCGGCCTGGGCGTATCTTAAAAGATCTTCACCTTTACGAAAGGTTTTTTCAAAATTAAATTCCCACTCTTCAAGTGTATGATTAAGGGCCATAGCGGCTGCTTGCAAGTATATTATTTTGATTGAAGCGTGTTTATTAAGGAATAAAGGATTTTGAACTTGCAACTAGGAGCAAAAATTTATCACCTTTTCAAAATGAAAAATGTAATTTTCAGAATGAAAAAATTCTCAAACTATTTTGCATCAAATAACTTTATAGTGGATGAAATAGAATGGCTAACTGCCGAAGCAGCATTCAAGACAAGGAGAGAAGCAGGCAAATCAACCGGTACAATGCATACCTCCAAAGCAATATATATCCCGGTTATATTTAATGATTCTGTTTTGTGCGTTATTGGTGTGAAAATAAACGATAAAATAAAATCGAATAAAAGAGAGATGGAATTTCTAAGAAATTTTTTAAATGAAATTACCCAATTCATAAAAAAATTTATGAATAATTAGAGAAATTAAAAAAATCTCCCTCTTTATTTAACAAGAATTAATAATCTTATGGGTAATATTACAAAGGGAACTCCAATCCTATAAAACTTCTTCTGCAAAATGAAAACGGCTTACGAAAACATTACTGATGATCGTGGCGGTGAGAGATTCCTCTAGTAAGAATGAGAAAACTATTGCCTTAAGGAGCCAACTAATTCAATATTGCACCACTAGAACAAGCTGTATTAGATTCCACCGGTTATCTAAGTGAAACCAATTTTATCTCGTAATGAAACTGTTAACGGCCAACAACATCTATTATTTTATTTAGAAATTTATCCTTAGATTTAACCAGGTTTAGCTTATGTCTTAACTTAAAATCATTTCAACATTTGAAATTGATTTTATTTTTAGGTTACTTTAAATATGAATTCAATCTTAAATTATATAATAATTGATGACGATTCTTTACATAATTTTATTTGTAATCTATTAATTACATCGTCGGTAAAGGAGAGTAACGTTAAAATGTTTACCAATCCGGAAAAAGGACTGGAATTTATTAAAAACAATTCAAACGAAAATACTTCCAAAACTGTTATTTTTTTAGATATTGAAATGCCTAAATTGACGGGGTGGGAATTCCTTGACCGGTTCGATAGACTGGATGAAAAGACTAAAAATAAATATTTGATATATATTCTTTCATCTACTTCAAATCCTGCTTATAAAGAACAAGCATTTAAATATAAAAACGTGGTAAATATGTTTGTTAAACCCCTAACTGGCAAAATAATCCTTGATGTCTCTTCCTTCTGATCTCATTATTTTGTTTTCGATTGAAATGATGAAGACCGGGTGCAGCCTCTTAAACTATACAAGAAAAATGTTCCGCGGGCAATTTTTTACGAAGTAACAAAAGGTGGTCATCAATTTAATAATGAGTTATCTATCACGTTGGACAGGATTAAGAAAGCAAAGTATCTGTCTTTTTTATTCCCAAAATGCCGTAATGATAGGGAGGCAAAGAAATAATGCTGCTTACCTGTTTGAATCCTGCTGTTTCTATCCATTGTATACATTGTTCCGGCTTTGGTCTGATGTCCATCGAAGGACCTCTTGGAGTTTCTTCAGAGTAAATCCAATGAATAATACCCACTTTTCCTCCCGGTTTTAGTATTCTGAAAGCTTCTTTTAATAATCCGGCTGGTTTTTCTGCATGCAGTATGTTAAACAACATTGCATAATCAATTGAATTATCTTTCAGTAAAGTTCCTTCTCTTACAAAATCAATTTGATGAATAATTACGTTAGATAATTTTTCTTCATTAGCTCTTTGAGATAAGCGGGAAATCATTTCTTCAACAATATCAAAAGCATGAATTTTCCCTTTAATGATTTTTGCTGCTGGGATAGTAAATGTACCATAACCCGAACCAAATTCAGCTGCATCATTAACTGATTTGTCTATTTGAAGCTTTGTAAAAATATTTTGAACTTCAAAAAAAGATTCCCAGTATTTTTCATCAGGCATACCGCTTTCTCGAATCTTCATAGCAATTTCATTAATAATAAGCCCTAAATTAATAGTTAAGTTAATTATATGAAGCCAATAGGAAATTGTTATAATACATGGATTTTTATTTTGGACACCTATGTTAGTGATTAAGATTAACTAGCTTCTTATATTTAATAATTGCTATTTTAAAAAAACCATTTTCTTAACATTTTTATATATTTTTGTATTATAATATGCTTCAATGCTATAGAAATATATTCCACTATTAAGATTTGATGCATCAAACTCTACTTCATAAGTTCCAGGCTGTTTATCTTCATTAACAAGAGTTGCAATTTCTTGTCCAAGAATATTATTGATCTTTAACTTTATAAAACGAATAGAAGGGATGGAATATTTAATTTTAGTTGTCGGATTAAACGGGTTGGGGTAGTTCTGTAGAAGTAGAAACTCTGATGGAAATCTGTCGGAGATTTCCACATCAGTAATTTCTGATAAAGGGCGTTTGTACACTCGACTTAAGCCTCCACCGGTAAATAGCTGCATTTCAGAAATAGCTAGTGCATAGACGGAAAGGTAATCATATTCTGTACCCTCCCAGCTCGACCCGTCGCCGGTAGTAACAAACACACCATCATCAGTACCGGCAAATACAGTTGAACCGTAAACAGCGAAAGCCCAGACAACATCATTTGTTAGCCCGGTATTAACTTCATTCCAGTTTGCACCGTTATCTACAGAAAGATATACACCTCCTCCATTGGTACCCACGAAGATATTGTTGCCGGAAACCACAAGTGAGTATATGGTTAAATTAGTCGGCAAACCGGAGTTCACCTCGATCCAGTTTAAACCGTTATCATTAGAAAGAAAAACACTAAAACCAACTGCGGCAAAAATATTTGAGCCTGAAACAACAAGAGCTCTAGCCCAGGTATTTGGTAAACCGGAATTCTTTTCAATCCAGTTTGAGCCTTTATCTGTAGTAAGAAAAACACCATCATCAGTTCCCGCAAATATATTTGTACCGGAAACTGCAAAAGAGTAAACAGTTGTATTATCCGGTAAACCTGAACTTGCCCCGGTCCAGTCTGTACCATTGTTTGTGGAAAGAAAGACTCCGCTCCCATTGGTGCCGGCAAATAGGTTAGAGCCGGAAATTGTAAGTGACCAAACCGATTTATTCGTCAAGCCGGAATCTACTTCAGCCCAGCTTGTGCCGCCATTAGTAGTAAGAAAAACGCCTCCATTAAACGTTCCGGCAAAAACATTTGTTCCGGAACTTGTAAGAGAAAAAACACCTCCACCGCTAGATGGGAATCTTTCTGTTGGTACCCATTGCGCATTTATATTGATGTTAAATGCACTTGCTATCATCAAAAGAAGATTAAAAAAATAGGACAGGTTTTTCTTTTGCATCATATTAATTCCCTCCTGTTTCTCTATTAATTCTTTAATGAAACATTTAATTAACAAGAAGAAGAAATATTTATTCAATCCCTTATGTATGCAGAATTTCGGATTGACAGCTCGAACTTTTCTTAGGTGGAATTGAAAACTTTTTGTAAAGTACTCTTTAATTAAAAAAAAACAAGTAGTATTTTTATTTATGTGATAGTGGGCAAGGATTAAATTTGGAAATCTTAATTAAACAAATTTCCATAATCTGGCCTTTTAATCAAACCTTTTTACCTGATTTAAATTTATCACGGACAGCTATGCTTTAGAATTGATTCTGTTTATAGAGTTTTTTATAATCATATGTGTATTACCAAATATATATTTTATGATTAATTTTTTTGATGCCGTTTTAAATAATAAATTAATAAAAAAATTTAAAGTTGATGAGCTGCTTTTTGCCGAATATAAATGCCCGGAAGGGGATGAAAAGATAGATATATGGTCTCAAATTAATTATTTTGATTTTATTTTGGACGGGAAGATGATATGGAAGACCCCGCGAGGAGAATTTTATGTGAGGGCAGGTGATGCCTTTTTCGTAAAGAAAGGGGGGTACATTACACATCATTTTTATGATGAACAATTTTGCGATATAGTAATTTTTGTACCCGATGAGTTTATAAAAAGTGTAGTTGAAAAATATAAAATAGGACTGTTCCCCCGCGGTAATTCAGCAAAGGGTGATACAATTATTCCGCTTGATTTAGATGATACTCTTACTGCTTACTTGCAGTCACTATTAACATATTTCCACAAAGAATCTTCCCCGCCTGAGTCTTTATTAAAACTAAAATTTGAAGAATTATTGGTTAATATTTTAACCGGCAATAATAATTTTCCGGTTATAAATTACTGCAGAGAAATTTGCTTGAGCAGTAAGGTCTCAATTAAAGAAGTAATGGAAGCTAATTTTGCAAGCAGCTTAACATTAGAAGAGTTTGCTTGCCTCAGTGCAAGAAGTCTTTCTACATTTAAGCGAGATTTCCATTATGTATTTGGAACAACACCGGGCAGGTGGCTCATGGAAAAGAAATTAGCGTATAGTAAATTCTTAATTGAAACAACCAATAAAAGTATTGAGGATATTGCATTTGACAGCGGTTTTAAAAACAAATCCCACTTCATAAAAGTATTTAAAGATAAGTTTGGATTAACGCCTCTTAAATTTAAAAATCAGAAAATAATTTTATATACTGCATTATCTTAATCTGACCTTAATAGAAACTATTTTGACCCTCTGAGCAACAAAACCTTCTTTTTATTTTTATAAGTTTGTATTAAATAATGCTGATAATTTTATTTAAGTAAATTATCTTTCATGTCACAGGAGATATAATATGGCTAATCATAAAAGCAGCTATATATCAAACTCAGGTTTAATACGTATTGCTATTTGGGCTGTAATAGCCCTAATACCACTATCGATTTATTCTTCGTGCAAAGAAAGTATGTCAGATTACACTGAAACGGCTGCTGTGTCTTCTTATAATAGCTCCGTAATTGATTGGAACATGGCTGCTTACACAATTGCAAATGAACACGACCGGTTTTATTCTTTTATTGGGGTAAGAGCCCTTGCTATGGTCCACATTGCAATTCATGACGCTTTAAATTCAATTTATTCTAAATATGAAACTTATACCTTTAAATCAAATGAACCCGAAGCAGACCCAATTGCAGCATTATCACAGTCAGCTTATGAAGTTCTGATAAAAGCTTATCCTCAAAAAACAGATACCCTCAAGCTAGTTTTAAATAAATGGCTTTCAAGAATTCCTAAAGGAAAATGTAAAACTCTTGGAATTGAACTAGGTAAAAAATCTGCCGGAGCAATAATAAGAAAGCGCGAAGGTGACGGACATGAAAAACAAGGTGATTACACTCCAATGACTAAACCTGGAGATTATCAATATACTCCGGGATTTGATTACGTATGGAAACCGGACTTCAGTTATGCAAAACCTTTTTCTCTTGATTCGGTAAATCAATTCCGCTCTCCGCCGCCACCCGAATTAATAAGCCATGAATACTCCGACTCATATAATGAAGTAAAAGGATACGGTGTTATGAATAGCAAAGTTCGGAGTAAAGACCAGACGAATTTTGCTCACTGGTGGGCTGAGTTTGGTGAACACTCTTGGAACAGGATAGGAAGAATTACAGCTGCTGAAAGAAAACTTCCGATTTTGGAAACAGCAAGAATGTTTGCCCTCATTAACATGGATTTATACGATATTTATCTTGCTACATTCGACAGCAAATATTTTTACGATACCTGGCGTCCTTATACTGCAATCCGGAATGGAGATCTGGATGGAAATCCTTTAACCGAAAAAGATACCGGATGGGTTCCCGAAATGTTAACTCCGCCCTGGCCCGAATATCCCTCAGCTCATGCTTCAGTTGGTGCTGGGGGGGCCGTGATAGTTTCTTCTATTTATGGAACACCGGAAATTTCATTTGAAATGGAATCTGTAATGGCTCTGCCTAATGCAAAAATTCGCGCATATAATAATTTAGAATCGGCTGCGAATGATTGTGCGGATTCAAGAATAATGAACGGATATCATTTTCGCTTTTCAACTGAAGAGGGAAAAATTCAAGGAAGAAAAATTGCAAGGAATCTCATTAAAAATTTTTTGCGTCCTTTAAATGAAATAAAGTTAAAATAACTTTGACAAATTCAAGGCTTTGAATTGCTTTTCCGCGTACACCATATTTCCCCTTTAGTTTCATATCTCTTCCTAATTTTTTATCCAATTTTGTAATCTTGAAATATTTTAATCTCTCCCCCAAAAGAAAATGTTTTTTCACTTCATCAAAATAAATTTCTTTGTTGACGTAAAACTGCCTGCCTGTATTCTATAAAAATATACTCCGCTTGAAAGATCGCTTGAATTTCCTGAGGAGAATCCTTTCGCTGAAAATTCAACTTCATAACTTCCCGCCGGTTTTTCCTCATTTACTATTGAAGCTATTTCTTTTCCAATTATGTCATAAACTTTTAATGTAACAAAACTTTCCCGCGGAATTGCGTAACTTATTTTTGTGCTTGGATTGAACGGATTAGGATAATTTTGTGAAAGAGAAAATTTATCCGGTATGTCAGCTATATGTTCAACCTTGGTAACTACTTCTGTTAGAGAACGCCGGTATACATTTCCGAAATATTGTTTGATAGTCCAAATGTACGGCTGTTTAATTGCAAGCGCTCCAAATGTCCAATCGGAAATTAATCCTTCATTAAAACTTGTCCAGCTTTTCCCGTTATCACCGGAAATTTGAATGCTCTTAAAATCTACTGCAGCAACAAGTTTTTGATCATAGGAAATAATATCTCTAAATATACCTAATCCTAATAACTCACCATGAGCTCCGACAGTATCGGAGTATTGGGAGGACCAGCTTTCCCCCATATCCGTACTTAAATACACCCCCATAAACCCGCCCGCGTATAGTTTTCCGTTATCATTGTATAAACATAAAAGCTGATCAAACCTCCCGTCGCTCCTGGAAATATTAGAGCCAGTCCATGTATCTCCGTTATCGGAAGTTGAGTATATTTCATAAGGATAATCCGAATCCCGGCCGAAAATAATGCTTTCACCAGCCGATGTTATACAGGTTGCGGCTGCTGCATAATCTTGATATCCATACCCATCCTGGCCTACATATATTTGCTCCCAATTTTGTCCGTCATCGCTTGATCTAAAAATTCCTAATGCCCGCGCAATTACAAAAACATATGAGCTGTTTTTTGCAAAAAGATGAGGACCAATAACTCCCCCTGACCCATAAACCGAAGGCGATCCATTGGTTGGCAGCCATGTATCTCCGTTATCCGAAGATCGGTATACTCCGTTGTCGGTATATGCCAAAATATATTGATGGCTTTCAATAATATCGCAGGCAGAATGATCTGCCGGACCTTTTGAAATCCAGGGCATGCCGTTATCAGTTGTTGAATAAACCCCCTGTTGTGTCCCTGCAAATATTGCAGATCCGGTTGCGCATAAACTGTATCCTCCTCCCGGATTAATCTCTGTCTGAACCCACCCGCTTTGTGCATAACCGACGCCGGCTGCAAAAACAAAAGTTAGTATCCAGATCTCAGTTAATAGAGCCATTTTTTTTATCATACTAAATAGCCTTATATTTTGTTGCTGAATGAATATTTATCAATCAATTGCTTGATTGTTTAAATAAAAACTAACCTGACAACCTTTGATTATACGTAACGCTGAATTTCCCACTTTATCCTTCTGCCTTGCGCCAAATTTAATGCCAGATACTTTATAAATATTCTGGCCGGGATGATAAAAGATAGTAACGATTTTATAATTTTTGTTATCAAGCTATGAAACTTAAGAGCAGATGGTGTACGGCTTATTATAAATTCAATTTATGATGAATTTGAAAATATTTAGAGAAACGAATGAAGTATGTTTTTTTTATATATGTACAACTTCTCATATGGTTAGACAGTTATAAACTCTAATATTTGAGTCTGAAGGGTAATAGTTACCGAAACATTATATCAAGATTACAACGGAACCGGTTAGAAATATCGAATGGCTGTTAAAGAAGGGTACTCTTTATTATTTTCAAATTCTATGTTGCATTAATATGCTCGCATAACTTAAGTTATTAAAGATGTTATGTTTTGTTTATATGTTCTATGGAAATTATTACTTTCCCTTTAGCATGACCTTCTTCAATAAAACGAATAGCCTCAGGTGTTTCACTTAAACCATATCGCTTGCCGATGATCGCTTTTACTTTTTCTGATGCTAGGAGTTCACCCATAAAAGTCAAGTCCTCCTTGTTTATTTTTGTAAGAAAATTGACGAATTTCTGACTAACTAATCGGGACAAAAGCATTCTTTTGATTGAACTGATCAAAACGCCTATTAGCGAATTGTTTGGTGCTCCAACTGGTATGTATATTCCTCCGGTCTTCAAGACACGTTTGCATGCAAACAACGGGTGATTCGCATAACAGTCTAAGAAAATATCGTAATGTTCACCTGTTTTGGTAACATCTTCTTTTGTATAATCTATTACATGATCAGCTCCAATTGATCTGACCATCTCAATATTGTTTGTACTGCATACACCGGTAACTTCAGTGTTAAACACTTTGGCAACCTGCACAGCAAATGTTCCTACACCTCCGGAAGCACCATTAATTAAAACTTTTTGACCTTTTTTAATCTGCCCTTTATCGCGGAGACTCTGCAATGCGGTTAATCCTGCCACGTTTAAAGTAGCAGCTTGTTCAAAAGTTACATTATATGGCTTCAGAACCAATTTCAAATCAGAGGCACACACATACTCTGCAAAAGCTCCGGTACAAGATCCAAATACTTCGTCTCCTTTTTTGAACAGAGTTATGTTTCTTCCAACTGATTCAACCCTACCGGCAACATCACGCCCCAATCTTGTTATCCTTGGTTTGAATAGTCCGGTCATTATTCGGAGAATGAACGGCGAGCCTCTCATAAAATGCCAGTCAAGTGGATTAACTGAAGCAGCACAAACTTGTATTAAAACTTCATTTTCCTTTGGAGTGGGTTTTTCTAATTCGTTCAATTCAAGAATATCAGGTGAACCGTATTTTGTAAATACAATGGCTTTCATATTTAACTCAAATCTATAAATAATAAAATGCAATTACATTAATTACTGTCTACTGTTGTCCGCTTTAGCCAGCCGCGCTAATCATTCCACAAATTCCTATGGTCATTGCCTCTTTTCACCGATCTAATTTATTCTGATATTGATATAAATATTATATTTTATTAAATGGAGAAAGCTGCTTTAATACCCTCTATTATCATAGCTGTACCAATGATGGCAATAATTAATCCCATTATTTTTCCAATTACTGTAATAATGTTATTCCCTACTTTTTTAATAATAACATCACTCAAACTAAAAGCTATATATGTTAGGAAACACATAACTGCAAAAACAAGAATAACGATTACAATATGAATGAAATCACCTTTGGAAACAAAATTCATAGCAGTTACAATGGTACCCGGTCCCGCTAAAATTGGAATTGCTATGGGAGATACGGCAATATTTTCATCTATGGTAGTTTCTTTTAAATGTTTCACACTTGATTTTTTTGATTGAAGCATTTCAAAACCCACATAAAAAACTAGAGTCCCGCCGGTAATTTTAAAAGCTGGAATAGTTATTCCGAATAATTCAAAAATAAATTTTCCAAGCACGACAAAAACGAATACAATAATAAAAGCAATTGTAGTTGCCTTTTTATTAATCTTCTTTTTAGTAATATCATCCGCATCTTGGACCAAAGATGAAAAAATAGGAACATTTGCAATAGGGTTCATAATTGCAAAGAAACCAGTAAACACAGTTAAGGTAAATGTTATTAGCTCATACATAAAATTCTTTTGTTTATTATTTTTCTAATCGGGCAAAAAGACTTACTGAATCTACTTTTCAAATTTTCTCTTGTATTTTCGCGATGAAGTTAAAAGAAATCCAATTTATCTACTTAATGTTTTGATTGTTTCTTTTAAGATATTTACCCCCCATTTTATTTTTCCTTTATCAAACGCAGTATAACCCAAAATTAATGCAGGTTTTCTTTTGAATTTAAGAATGCTGTCGGAAAGTGGGCGGGCAACCAGGTTATTTTCTTTAAGAGCATTGGAAACTTCCTTATCATCTAAATAATCCGGGAGCCAGGCAAGGAGATGCATTCCTGAAACCGCAGGACTTATGGTAATCAAATCGCCGAGTTCTTTTTTTATTTCATTAATAAAGAATTCCTGTCTTTCCTTATACAAAATTCTCATCTTTCTTATATGACTTGTAAAGTAGCCCTTTTTCATAAATTCGGCAGTTACGAGCTGCTCTATAACAGGGCTCTGCCTATCAATTATTGCTCTTTCTACAGCAAAAGAATCTACAAGATCAACTGATGGAAGAACAAGATATCCCAGCCGCAATCCGGGAAAAAGAACTTTACTGAAAGTACCTATGTAAATAACCCTGCCATATTTATCCATTCCCTGGAGCGATGGAAGAGGATTTCCCGAATAACGGAATTCACCGTCGTAATCATCTTCAATGATCCATATATTCTTTTCTCCACCAAACTCAAGCAATTTTAATCTTCTGGAAATGCTCAATGTTGATCCGAGAGGATATTGATGGGATGGAGTTGTGTAAATAATATTTGCCTCCGGAAAATTTTTAATTGCATAATCAACCTGGAGCCCTTCGTCATCAACAGGAATAGGAATGATATTTACTTTTGCCGACCGAATCGCATCTCTCGCTCCAAAATAAAAAGGGTCTTCAAGTAAAACATTGTCCTTCTCTTTCAAAAAAACCCTGCCGATTAAATATAGTCCTTGTTGAGAACCGTTAACAATAAATATTTGTTCAGGGGTGCAGTTGACAGCTCTATAAGCATGAAGATATTTAGCTATCTCTTCTTTTAAAGCCTTATAGCCGTTTCCATCTATTTTGCTTAATTGATGTATGGAGAAGCGGTGCATTGTCTCATTAAATATTTTTGACCATATATCAAATGGAAAATCTTCTACCGAGGGTATTCCGTGTTGAAAAGGAATTATATTATTTTCAGGCATAACACTCTGGGAGAGTGAACGAGATGTTGATTTTCTATTTAAATTTATATTAGACAATGTGTTTTGGGAACTTGCTGGCTTTCTCTTTATGTTTAATAGCTTGTCTGGAATGTCATCTGTTACATAAGTTCCTGCACCTGCTTTTCCCTTTATATATCCTTCAGCAATTAGTTGTTCAAATGCAAGAATAACTGTGTTTCTGGATACCTTAAATTCTTTTGCAATTGTACGTGTCCCGGGCAGCTTTAATCCACCTTTTAACTGTCCCAATAAAATAGATTCTCTTATTATACTGTATAACTGTTTGTATATAGGTACTGTTGATGAATTATCAAGTCGAATAATTACAAAAGGGATTTCTTCTATTTCTTTAGACATAACTTATTCTTAAATCATTGATATAGATAACTGGTACTATAATTTTAATAATAGTGGTTCTTTTTCAATGTAAGAGGATTCGATAAATTATTTTATTGAATTTTTATTATTAAAAGAAAGTCAGACATAGAGATAATATAGCATATATATTTATTTATTGAAAATTCAAACAAGGTTTTCTAAGCTTTAAGAAATAACATCGACTAAAAGAATTTCTGAAAAATCACTGATAAAAATTATTACAAAGTGTAAAATTATGAGAATTCAAATTGGTCGTCATATTTATGGGCTAGGCGCTGTCGCCTTTGGAGTTATAACTTTGATCGGGCAGCAGATTAGCTCGCTTGGTAACATTTCACACCCGGCAATTCTGGTATACGCTGCCGGCATTATTGAGCTTATCGGGGGCATAGCAATACAGTGGAAGAGAACTGTGAGGTTCGGAGCCATTACAATTGGCGCTTTTTTTCTAATTTTTACACTTTTCCTAATACCGCCAATCTTTGAAATGCCTTTGGCTTATTTTAACTGGGGTAACTTTTTTGAGGAATTTTCCATTGTACTTGGAAGTGTGTTTGTTCTTGCATCCACCATGCAAATCGATCAGGAAAGAGCTGCAAAGATAGCAAGAGCTGCGTATGGATGCTATGGGATATGTGTTATTTCATATTCGCTGTATCAGCTCTTTTATCTTCAGTATACGGCAGGTTTAGTTCCGAAGTGGATTCCACCGGGCCAAATGTTCTGGGCAGTAACTACTACTATTGCATTTGCTATGGCAGCATTTGCTATACTCACCGGACGTAAAGCTCTTTTAGCATCCAGATTACTCACGACAATGTTCATTGGCTTCGGTCTGTTAGTTTGGATGCCGCTATGTATAATGGATCCTCATGAATTGACAAACTGGGTCAGAAATGCCACGAATCTTATAGTAGCCGGCACCGCCTGGATCGTTGCAGATTTCCTTTCCTATGCAAAAGTAACTCCGCTAATATGGCCCTTTAGTTTCATATCTCTAAGAGAAAAGAAAGTATAGCGGTATTAGCTTTTACTATTTACCATTAGGCCAATCATTATTTTTCCTATCTACATCTGGTAATTGATTCTCAGGATCCAGTACTACTTTGTCAATTTTCGTAGTAGAAGCATATTTATATGTCCAGCTGCCGCCTCGTTGCCATATTTCTACCGGCAATTGAACCTTCTCCGTTTGTCCATTATCCTGAATAATTTTAAGTATGACCGGCATAATCATTTTCCCCTTGTTATTAATTGTGATCAATGCGCCTTTGGATGGGTCGTTGTCAACATATGTTACACTGGATATTGTTTGATCCAGTTTCCAGGTAGTAAAAAACCATTCCTTCCAGAACCAGTTTAAATCTTCCCCCACAGCATTATTTATGCAATGAAAAAAGTCGTAAGGTGTGGGATGTTTAAATGCCCAGACTTCGGTGTATTTTCTAAAAGCGAAATCAAAGCGCTCTTTACCAACAACCACTGTGCGGAGCAAATTTAGTCCGTATGCTGTTTTCCCATAAAACTGATAATGCTGTTCGGTATTCATTGCATCAGATACTATCATCAGAGGATCTTTATACTGCATAAACTGGTTATAATCACGGGAGCCGAAAAATTCTTTTTTATAATATGCAGGATCGGTTTGATATTCTCCCTTATTAAAAATATCGTTGGCAATATAATTTATATAGGTATTAAAACCTTCATCCTGCCACATATATCTCCGTTCATTAGAGCCAACTATCATCGGATACCAGTTGTGCCCGATTTCGTGTGATATTAGGAACCATAAACGGGCTTTCTTCTCTTTGTAACTATTGAATATCATTCCGGGATATTCCATTCCACTAGTTATGCCTGCACTGCTGACAGCAGCATTCCAGGGATATTCAAAACAATATTTCGAATATATTTCAATACTGGCTTTTAAATATTCTGTTGATCTTGTCCATGCTGTATCACCTGCGCTTTCAATTGGATAGCAGGACATGGCAATGGCATTACGGCCGGAGGGCAAATTAATCTTTGCCGCATCCCATATCAATCCTTTTGATGCAGCAAATGCTATATCCCTTGTATTATTCATAGTAAAATGCCATGTCAGGTTTCCTTTGGATGTTGGGCGCATAGAAGGCTTACCTGCTTCACCGGCACCAATAATATTAATTGTTTTATCGCTTTTTGCAGCATCTGAAAGTCTTCTTATTTCTTCTGCTGTTAAAACATCTGCAGCATTTTGCAGGTCGCCTGAACCATACACAATCATCTCTGCCGGTGCGGTAATGTAATAATCATAATTTCCATAGTCGCAATAAAATTCGCCAAGACCCATATATGGAAGAGTGTTCCATCCTTCAACATCATCATATACACACATTCGCGGATACCATTGTCCTATCTGATAAATAACACCCTCTTTAGTATAAAGTCTTCCAAACCTGCCAGCCCCATCAAGCGGTATTACAAAGTTGAAATTTATCTTTATGGTGATCATATCACCGTTGGGGTGCAATGCCTCGTTTAATTTGATCTGCATTCTGGTATCCGTAATAATCGGTTCTACTGAATAAGATTTTCCACTATGTGTTACCGTAACATCTTTAATGCGATAACCGCCATTTGTCTTTCCTAATACACCAAAGTAATCGCCCGGATAATGGGTTGCGGCGGCAGCTCTTGAAGTTGGTTCAAAAATGTTCTGATCCAGCTGAAGCCATAAATAATACAGTTGATCAGGACTGTTATTCGTATATGAAATCGTTTCATTACCGGTAATAGAAGTATCTTTTTCACTAAGAGTAGCATGTATGAGATAGCTGGAAATGTTTTGCCAATACTTAGGACCGGGAGAGCCGTTTGCCGAACGATATTCGTTCCCTGAAGTTGGATTAAATGTCGGTAAATAGAAATCCAGAGGATTATAGAGGGAATCTCCATTCTCCACGTTCTGGGAAAATAAAATACCGGTGTTTAAAAATGTTATGCAGAGTATAAAGAATTTTTTCATAATATTGATTTTTTTAGTACATCTTTTTTTATTAACCCCGGGATTAATGTTTACCCGCTTTTATTAATGACACTTTATTTTATAATCAACCTTCTAGTAGATTTTCTTATTATTAATTCAGTATCCAGAACAATCCTTTCGATAGGAATTAAATTTGACGATTCAATATTGTTTATTAATATTTCAGCAGCTTTTTGACCAATTTCTCTTTTGGGTGCTTTGATTGTCGTAAGAGGTACAGAATACAATTCTGCATAATGAATATCATCATTCCCAATTATGGAAATATCTTTAGGAACTTTTATGTTTAGGTCTCTGAGGGCAGTCATAACAGCGAGAGCTTGTAAATCGTTAAAGCATACAATAGCAGTCGGATAATTATTTCGTTTCTTTCCTGTAAAATATTTTATTGTCTTTTCATAACTCAATTTATTATTAGACCCAATAGGAATAATCATTTCTTCATTAAAAACCAAATTGTTTTCAATAATCGAATTGCGGAATCCATCAATCCGCTCTTTGGTATGAGACGATTCCGGAGGACCTGCAAAATGGACAATTCTTTTATGGCGGTTTCTTATTAAATATTCCACTGCTTTCTTGATTGCCCTTATATTGTCTATCTCTACAACATTTGCCGTTATGCCTTTTACATCTGCCAATAAAACGAAAGGATAATTTAACATCTTCAACTTGAAAAGATGTTCAATTTCTGAACTGCCTTCCACCATCGGTGCTATTATTGCACCTCTTATATCTTTTGCTGAAAATAAGTTTGTAAATTTCTTTTCATTTTCAAGATCATAGTCAGAACTTGCTATTATTAAGGAATAACCTCTTGAACCGGCATATTCTTTTGCACCTTCTGCAATAGTAGTAAAAAAAGGATAATTCAGCTCTTTAAGTATAATACCGATGCTTTTCTCAACTGTTTTGTGTCTCAGATTTCTAGCCACCCCCTTGGGACGATAATTTAGAGCTTTCATTATTTGCAAAATGTTGTCTCTGGTAGATGACTTTACATAATTTTTTTCATTTAATACCGCAGAGACAGTTCCTTTTGAAACTCCCGCCCTTTTTGCAATCTCTCCTATTGTTATTTCTTTTACCTTGCTCATGTGTACGAACATCAAAAAATACAAAAGTTCAATTTTTTTATCCTGATTTTCTCAATAAAGTATAATGATTTGACAGAAAGGATAATCTTTTCATAGTTGGAATATGGATAATATTATATCGAAATTCAAATTCATCAAAATGGATACAATAGAAATTTTAACAAATTATTTTGCTCATATCAGCATCATAGCTGTACCATCATCTATTTTAAAACCTCTAAATTGCCAAGTGCGGGATCGCTGTTCTCTTAAAATGTTTTATACGGTTGTTTCTAGTATCTGCTGATGTAGCCATTTTTTAGAAAACATAATTTTTATTGTAATTCCCAAATACCACAAACCAATAAATGGACCAAAATCAATATATTTTTCATATGGAGGATTTGGGAAAGAGATTACATTGGTAATTATCATTAAAAGTGAGATTAGTAATCCAGAGATTGAAAAAATTTTCCCCAATTTAGGATGCTGAAAAATACTTATCGCGAATAGAAATGTTCCTAAAAATATATAAACATCCCAAGCAACATCTAATCCGTAATGGATATGATTTAATGAATTCCAAATCCATTTGCTAGATTCTTCAATTAGATTTGGTTTTGATGATTTAATTGCAAGTTGAACTAAAAACATTTGAGTCAGTAGAGCACCAGCAATAATGTTTGAGAATAATGCAATTTTTGGGGCAATGGTTTTCTTATGAATTTGAATAAAATAATATAAACCAACAGAAGCTAAACTTAGTAAAATTCCCATTGAAGAAGCTAGAATGACTCCCAAAATTAAATTTGAAATAAACTGTAACAGTGGATAAATAATACTAACAAATAAACCACAAATAATTCCAATATTAATCCAATTTAAAATCTCACTGTTATCTTTATTCATAATTATCTCCATTACTTTTTAATGGTAGTCATGATAGAGGTGCCTGTTATAGACATTGTGATCAGCTTTGAATATGGGTCTTATAACATTATGATAAAGGGAATTTGAACGGTTGATAGTAAAATAATATGCTTTACCGGCAACCTGTCTATTGACTATTTTTAATGCTTCTAGATTGTCCAGAGCTTTTAATGCTGAACGGTGGGTAATTCCTGTTAACCGGGCTATTTCTCTGCCAGTAATGCCCACTTTACGTAAGTCTAATTCACGAAGTACTGCTATTATTGAAGTGAATAAATGTTCTAAAATTCTGTTTACAATCATAATTTATTTAATAATTTTATGGATACTATTGTAGCCGCATGGATACTTTTGTAGCCACAAAGATAGGAATAAATTAAAAGATTGCAATAGAAATATTGAAAGATTAGATTGGAAAGATTAAAAAATTACACCGGAGCCGGACCTTTTCCTATAATTCTTAAAGTCTCTTCAAGAATTGCTCTTTTAACTTGTTGACCGCTTGAAAAAGCTACCCGGCGTTGAAATTGATCATCCCAATAATACAAGGAAAAGGATACTGGGAAACACAAGCAACATTCTTGCTTAGAATAATTTTAATCCGGCAGTTCTTCGCATAAAAAACCATAACTCTTAATCTTGTTTACTACATCATTTGATCGGATATTATCACCAATTACTCTAACAACTTTATCCCTATCGTCGAGATCTATGGTGAACTCATCAATCCTGTAGTATCCTTTCAGCCTATTTTTAACTGTTCTAAAATCATATCTGTTGTTTATATCAGTTTTTAATATTAACATCTCCATTTCATACCTCTTTAACTAAATTTAAATCAAATTTAATTTTGTACTTCAATATTGTATTGTAAATTTTAGACATCTCCTTTTTTCAAACTATAAATCGCATAATTCTAATAGTATTGAGGGTGACCAAGAAGTTGGTCCCCTCAACTATTATTTAATTCTAGTTTGGTATTGAGAAAGCATAGGAGACGCCGCCGCCGAAGCTAACGGAATTGAATTCCCGGCTGTCTATCCCGGGTTCACCTTCTTTCTTAAAACCATGACTATATTCTCCGCGAACATTTACTGCAAAGGCTGAATTGATTTGAAAGTTTACACCTAAGATTCCTCCCAATGCAAAGTTTGTTGATTTTTGATCATATCCGTTTGTTTTAACAGTATTACCATCAAGCTGCAATAGATAATTCAAAGCGCCGGCAGAAATACCTGCATAAGGCTGTACTAAATCTGAATTAAGCAGTTCACCGAAATTATATGTCGCACCAATAAGAACCGGTATTTGAACCAATTTCAGTTTATCAACTGCATTATAATTTGTCCATCCATATCCGGATTCTGCAAAAAGAGTAACACCCTGACCAACTCCGTAAGCAATGGTACCTCCGAAGTACGGTCCGGCCTGAGTGTCATTTGAATTTGTTCCAACCAACGAAAGACCGCTTGAAACTGCTTCAATTTTTACATTATTCTCAGGGGTCACTTGAGCCTGGTTAGTAGTGATACTGAAAATGAATATTATTAGTATCATTAACGAAAGGTTTATCAGCTTTTTCATTTTATTATTCTTCCTTATTTATTTTCATTATGTTATTTAGTGTTTATTATTATATATAGGATATCCTGCTATATTCTATAACGAACAAGCTCAATTAATATTTTAAAATCGATTATAAAAATTTTTAGTACATTCTATTTGGGTTTCTTCCATTTCCATTTTCCTTTTTGATCCGATTTTCGTTTATCACCCATATGACAATTGAGATTTAAATTTTGGGACACATCTTTATATAAAAAAAATCACATTTCACTCTCGCAAAATGCTGGTTTTAATCGCATCAACCTTTACTGCTCCCGAAATCTACCGGCATTGAGACTTGTTCATGTACGATGAGCCATTTTCCATCGATCTTGCGGAAACATGCCGTATACCGAACCGGGGAGCCTATCTGTTGACCGTTTTTTAACTTTCCACACAGCCGGTTATAGCTATGACTGAATGCAATATCATCACCAACAGTAATAGTGAGATCCCGCATCTCGTAATTCAAAGGAGGTTCTATCATAGAAAAGACCTTCACCCATGCCTCTTTCTTTGCCTCGGCTCCAACATAATTCCCCTCTACATCAAAAGACACAATGTCTGAAGCGTAAATTGACATCACCCCTTCTAAGTCCATATTGCATAGTGCTTCAACATGATTATTAATCTGCCGTTTGATTTCAGCTTTATCAATTGCTTGTTGTGATTTGTAATTCTTTGTATTATTCTTAATCCGTTGTTCCATTTCTCATTCCTTTATCATGTTTTCTAATATCTTAATTTACATTATACTAACAAGTGAGAATAAAAGAATTGGACATACCCTTAAGCTGAAGAATGTGAGCTAAAGGTTAACACCGCGGCTACTTTTTTGAATTCATCCTAAATTCTGTTAAGGGTTAGAAAAGGGGATATTCAAGCATCTTTTCATAATTCTTTGAGATAACTATAACAGAGGAGGGTAATGTAATACTAAGAAATGAGTACGAAACTTGTGAGGCAAAAGAAAACTAAACTATTATCGGAAAATGTCGAAAATATTAGAGACAGTATTTACGTATTTTCCTCGGAAAGATTCCGGTCAGAAAGTTAGTTAATTATTTGTGAAAAAAGCATCGCGGTACAGTTGTAAAAAATTAGATTATATATGAACAATATTTTTATCATAAGATCAGTTGAATTTGATCAACAAAAAGAAGATCCTTTTGGATTTGATAATGGCGCAGGAAGAATAGCTGATAAATATCTTACCTTTTCAGGTGTAATAAGGAAGCCTATCTATCTTGTATTTATTTCTATAGTAAATAGACTACTAGAAACCAAACAACTGCATTGCAGTATTAAGAGCAAAACAGACATTAAAATCAGGTTAGAGAAGTTTCTGGTTTCTTCATGGAAAAGAAATAAAAACTTGAGGGGTAAATCTGTAATAGGCAATAGAATTAGAAATATCAATCCTTTTGAAGCCAGAGATGGAAATTGGGTAATACAGAATTGTTATAAAATTTATGAAGCGTCAGTTCGTGAATTGGATCTGGAAAGTATAACTATTTACTATTTAAATAATAATGATGGTGAAATTAAATTATTAAATGAATTTTTAAGCAAAAGCGGGCACCTTAGTAAAAACAACAGATATATAAATAATCTACTTACAAAATTGAGTAAAAGAAGAACCAGCTTATTTTGCGGAAATACAATTATGGCTCCTAAGTTAAGAAAAATGTTTGGCAAAGCTCTTAAAGAATCTGTGAAAAGCGGAAATTTTCGTAATGATCAATCTTTTGTAAATAAAATATTTTCTAAGCCTCTGCAGTCTAACAATCAGATCAATAAAATTTTACATTCAAGCAAATATCCTTTTAGAGCATATAATAATTGGGTAAGGAATTTTGTTTTGGCTGTTGATGCAGATATAAATGGGTTTAATTCAAAATTAGCATGGCAAAATGCTGGCAGATCTTTTAAAGAAATGAAAAATGATAATTATAAAGAGCGTCCTGAACCTAGATGTTGGTTTGAACTAAACAATAATAAATATATTACTGGCAAGGATTTTGACTCAACTGGATGGAATGCTGTTTTAAAAAGAGCAAAAAGGAAAGACGGCAACTTTTATGATTTTAAATTAAATGCATTAAGCTCATTGTTAAAAGAGACTTCAGGCAATGAATAGTAAAGATTATTTTTCATTTATAAGAGAATTTCCCCATACCCTTTCCATTTTCCTGACTTTTACCATAGATAAAGAAGTAATTGATAAAATAAGAGAAAGCTCTTCCGGAAGAACAATAATAATACATGATCTTAAAACCGGATTAGCTTTAAGAGAAAATTATAAAAGCCGTTTAATATGTATACCTGCCGTTATTCCAACTGCATATTCAAATTGTTTTCATTCAAAGCTGGTCATCCTTAAAGGTTATGATAAGATACGCATTCTTACCGGAAGTATGAATTTAACAAGATCAAGTTTCTCTGTCCACCAGGAGATGTGTTTTCAAAAAGATTTAGACCTGGATTCAACACAGTTTAGGGAAATAATTAAAATACTCGAGGCGATAAAACTTCCAGAAAGTATCAATATTAACTTCATTGATGAGTTAAAAACTATTGAAAAAAATGAGCAGACACCTAAGAGAAAAGAACTAACATATATTGATAACTCTAAAAGTTCCATAGCTGAGAAACTCATTGACCAAAGCTGCATTAGAGAATTCAAAAAACCGACTTTGAAAATAGTAACCCCATTTTTATCTCGAAAATTATCATCAGGATATTTAGAACTACTTGAAAAGATTAATCCGGAAAGAGTTGAGTTATACACCCGTTCATCAAATAAATTGCCAATAGAGATTAGAGACTCTAAAATAAAAACATTGATTTATAATCCTCTGAAAGGAAAGTCAAAATTTAATTTCCATGCCAAAATAATATTTATAGATTATGGAAGTGAAATTCTGTTATATCTTGGCTCCGGTAATTTTACTGAGCAGGGATTCTTTAATTCTTTGAAGAATGGCGGTAACCAGGAATGCGGTGCGATAATAAAAACGGATAATCCGGCTGAGTTAAAATATTTGAGAGAGTGGCTGCAAAAAGGCTGGGAAAAACCAAAGTCAATTGAGGAATGGATTAAAACAGAAGAAACTGATCCAACTGAAGAACAGTATATCCAAAAACCTTATGGTTTCGCAATCAGAGAAGGAAAACTTATAAATCTCTTTCTTTATTCTCCGGATTTATCCGGGGTTATGTCTCAACAAATTGAAGTTAATAAACAGATAATCACCGTTATAAGGAAAGATGGATTGTTTCATTCAACTCTAAACGATGTCTCTTCAAATACTGAAAATTTGAAAATAATATTTTGTGATGAAGAAATTGATGTTGTTATCTTTCAAACCGAAAAGTATAGTGAATGGAGGAAATATGATGGGGATAGTTTATTTAGTTACCAATCAACTCCTATTGAATCAGTTAATGATCATGAATTGTCGGAAGCTATTGAAAAGGAAGGAATTCGAGTAGGCAGTGGAAATACAATTATTATTGAACCTCCTAAACTTGAACAATTTTATCAGAATGTAAGGAAAGAAATCAATTTTATAAAAAAGAAAAAATACTTTTCAGTTTACCATCAAAAGGAGTTAGAAGAAAAATTATCAATGCAGAACGGGGGAATGGGTATTTATTTTATTATGCAATTATTAAAGGTATTTAAATTAATTGAAGTGAAAAATAACTTTTCCATGAAGCCATTTTCAGATACTTGTTATAAATATCTTGATAAACTTCTATATGATGTTAACAAAGATCAAAAAGGATTTTATAAATTTCTTAAACAATGGCTTAAGTATGATTAGGATAAAAGAAATTCTTGCCGGTAAAAAAATAGGAAAGCATTTGGTTAAGAAACAGCAGCTTTCGTCAGCAATGGCGTGGCAAATATTAAATCAATATCCTACTAGAACAAGCAAATCATGGAATATTTATAAAAATCTACATGGAATATTACTTGCTGATGAAGTTGGTTCCGGAAAGACATTTGAATCTCTGGCAATAATTACAAAATCTTTCATTGAACATTTACAGGTAAACAAAAGAAATTTTCGAGTCCTGATAATTGCTCATCCTGCAATTAGAAGTAAATGGGAATGGAGTGAAAATGAATGTGATCTTGCTAAATTTTATTCTCAGGTTAGAATTAAAAATAAAAGTTACAATGAAAAGCTGAAAAAATTGCTTTCAACTATACAGATTATTAAGACTAAAAATAAATGGAAGGAGTTAAATAAAAATTTACCATCACAGTGTATTATTTTATCCTCAATTCATACATTACCTCCAACAAGCGGGAAAAAAACCGAAGCTAATTTTAAGCGTCATTTCGGATTTCCGGCAAATAAGTTCAATTGGATTATAGCTGATGAAGCCCATATATTTAAATCAGGGTATTCTCAAACAGATGAGGATGTCATTAGTGTAAGTAGTTCTGCAGTACGGAAACTTTACTCTGTATTAAACTCTCAGGAAAAGGCAAAATTAATACTGCTTACTGCTACTCCTTTTCATAATAATGTTAAAGAATTCAAACAGATGATTAGTTTACTTGATCATAGAAGAGATGATGGAGTTGTAAATATAGTTAGCCGGGGTTTAGAATATATCCATGAAGAATTTAACTCATTAAAAGAAGATTTTGCAGTAGAAAATGACTTTTCAGATAGATTAACTAAAATATATCAGGCTGCAAATGATAATGTTAATCTTCTCTTTGGGCAAGATGAACATCCATTTAACCGACCTAAGCAATTAAAGGGAAATGGTCAAAGAAATGGATTAGATGATTTTCTGCGCGACCTGATGATTAGAAACAAGAAAAAGAAACTTGATGAGACAATCCGGCTAGTGGAATTATCTGAAGTTGGAAAACTAAACTACCTTTTAAATCGGGATCTTATTCTCACAGAAGAGGATGACGCTAAAAGGATGATCAGTACACAATTATGCCAACTGGTTTCCAATCCGGAGTCATTTAGAAAGAGTTTAGAAAGTAAAAATAGTAGCGGAAAAGGAAAGAGATTAAATGCTTACAAATCAATATCAAAATTCCTGGGTGACGATATACTTTATGATTCAAAGTTAAATGAGGTAATTGATATTCTGAATACTATTAAACCAGGAAATAAAAATATAATAACTGTCTTTTGCCGATTTATCCCTGCAATCGATTGTTTGCAAAAGGACTCTAAAGAATAAAGGATATAAAATTTATAGGTTAGATGGACAAATAAAAGTAGATGAACGGAAGAAAATAATATCCGAAATTGAAATATATAATAAGAAAAGCAAGGCATTAGGAATATTACTAGTAAGCCAGGTTGGGAATGAAGGATTAGATTTCGATCAATTCTCCAATACCATTCTCCATTTTGACGGACATTACAATCCGGCTGTAATAGCACAGAGAAATGGAAGGGTGTATCGTAGAGCTAATAAACAAAAAGATATTTCAGTATATCATCTCATTTTAAGGGATACATATGACCAGAGAATAAAATTTATTGAAGAAGAAAAAAAGAGACTTAAAGATTTTTACTTAGGGGATGGAAATCTTGAGCAGCTGTTTCAAAAGATATTAAACCTCGAACAAGATGAGAAGAAGAGTAAACTTAAGAAATTATTAAGGTTCACAATTGATCTTGAAGCAAAAGAAAAATATTTGCTGCCGAATATGAAAAGGGAAGTGGGGTGATGAAATTGCAGTATCAAAGTAATGCCTGCATTCTGGATACAAGAAGAACTTCTCAAAAAAAACTAAGGCGCTCATTTTAATAAAATCATCTTCTTTGTCGCTTTGAATATTCCGTTTTTTGAATTTGCCTCAATTGCATAAAAATATACACTGCTGCTTAAGTTTGAACCATCGAAATTTACATCGTGTATTCCCGCAGGTTGCTCACCAATAAACAATTCTTTTACTTTTCTTCCTGTAATATCATAAATTATTATTTTGACCTGACTTTCCGAAGCTAATGAGTACTTAATTAAAGTATTCGGATTAAAAGGATTAGGATAATTCTGGAATAAATTGAATGTTAACGGCTTACTTTCATCAGCTTTTACAGAAGTAAGGTTAACTGAGTTTTCCGGGAAAAATATATTATCAAGCCATATTCCCGGAGACTTGCGAGATGAATTTAAACTTTGATATATCCATTTCAAAACATGTTTTCCCGCAGTTATTTTATATGAATAAAATGTCCACTCACTAAAGTAGTACAATCCAGATATTGTTGAATCAATATAGAATGATAGATAATTAAAGAAGTCAGAACTTGCTTTAACAGCGAATTCAAATGAAGTATCGGAAGGTAAATCCAAATTTATTTCGAGAGTAGATGATTGATCAGCACCAATATTTCCAGGCTGAATTGAATAATTGCCGGTTTGAGCTTCTGCATTTGTTAATGTCCATGGAGCATCTCCATAAGTCTTCCATGGAAACAGATAAAAAACAGTATTAATTGTTTCATGCATTTTCCTCATATAAAAATTAACAATAGTTTAAAATCAAATCTGAAGTAAAGCTATGGCTAATATCATTTAAGATATCTACTTAAATTCTAATTAAAAAAATTTGCTAAAAAATTAATTTTTATTAATAATAGTGGTTTGTGAGAGAAATCATTTTAAGAAATAGCGAGCGCAGGAAGCTGGTGTACTGGACGAGTTGCAGATCCCGGGAATTAATGAAGCTTAGTGGTTGGGTTATTTGCTGCACCGGGCTAAAGTCGCGGTGTTAACTTTTAGCTCACATACTTCAACTTAAGGGTATCTCCAATTCTAAATTTTAAAATCCCAAGGAATGAATATCAGTGAGTAACGTCATGGTAGGACATAAGTAAGTAATTTTATCTCTATGAGAATCATCTGCAAAGTATAAATTTCTTTGTGTCATTTTTGACAATTTTTGAGCAAGAGATAGATAAAAACGGAATTATTTTTTGTCTTTTTTGGTGTTCTGTTTACTAGGGGTTATCTAGGAGGTGACTTGGAGGTGGGAAGGAGGTGAAGTGGGGGTAAAAAGAGGTGAAAAAGGAAATGACAAAATGGCAGACGGATATAATAATGGAAGCAAATAGTCTTAAGAATTTTAGAAATACATGAGGCCAAAAAAAAATTAAATTCGTCATAGAAAGTCTGAGTTGTGATTCGAATAACCAATGACTAATGACCTTTTTTAACAACATTCCTCTGTATCCTAACAACCGGCATAATAATATCGATTTCATTTTTATTTATTATCACCGGCTCATAGGAAAAATTATCCGGAGATAAGTCAATAAAATCCAAAGGGAGTTTCCTGAGCCGCCCGATAACCTGGGTGCCTGAATTCAGCTTTGCTGCAGCTATACTCCCATCGAACAATTCTGCTTCCGAATCCATCAAAACCAGGTCCCCATCTTCAAGAGTTGGCTTCATAATATCTCCCTTAATACGTAGCACCATGCATCCGCTGCTTTTATAATAATTAAACGCTGCATGCTCCGCACCTTTTACATTAAAAAATTTTAAGGTGTGGAATATTTTTGGGGTTAATTTTATTTATTGAGGTCAACTCTGAATCTAATGAGAAAGTGGTTGTCTAACCTTGATGAGATTATCCCATTTGATTACTAACATAAGACTGTCCTAATCCAACGATTGCAGCAGATGATAGATGATCCTAAACGCATCTCCGTGGATGAACTTAAAAAGATCTTGCAATCTTTAGATGAATAAAGATCTAGTAATTCCTAAGGAGCTTGCTTCCGGAGGGATTTTTTTGGAATTGCATTGATAATTGCACGCAGTGCATTATTTACTTCAGCAGGATTTCGAAAAACTTTTGCTATATCTTCATCTATGGGATAAAGAATTACTTTTTCTTTAACAATTCCGGCAAAACGATTTGGTTTTGCTTTAGAATAATCAAGATCATACTCTTTGTTCGTACCCTTACTTTTTTCATTTGACATTTTCTTCATAATCTTTTCTCTCCTTAGAAGTTGCAGTTCTTGCACTAATTATTCTTATCAAATTTTGTTTTCTTTCATTGAAAATTACAATTAGTATTCTATTTTTAGTAGAATGACCGATTATTATTTCTCTTCTTTCCTTTATAGAATGAATTTCATCATCAAATATTTTTGAAAGAGGATTATAGAAAACTGTTTTTGCTTCTTCAAAATCAACATTGTGCTTTTGAAGATTCATTTTTGCTTTCTTTTTATCCCACTCAAAGAATAATTCCACTAAATCTCTCTTGTTCCATGATCAAACATTACAATTTATAAACTTACTTTCACTTAAAATATTTAATAAAACCATATATGTCAATTAGTTTCCTGCCATATAGTTCTAATCTAACATATAATTTAAATCCCAAAGAGAAATAAGAGACAGACTTTCAAAAAAGTATTCTCAAAATCCTGAAAAAGAAATTGATGACTTAAAAAAAATAAGAAGCAAATATAAAATTCATTCTGATATAAAAGCTTCATAAACTAGCTAACGTTGTAAGGGATTCATGCCGAAACTGCCGCGGGATTTATTGATAAATTTATTTCCGGCACTTTACATCGACTGAAAATTATTATAAATTTAATTTAATAACCATTTAGTGCGGAGATCCTGCTGGAGAATACAGTTAAGTTTAAACTGTATAAACCACAATGTTCAATGAAGAGTAAATTAGAAGATATACTGAGAATCATTAACCAGTCTGATATTCCGGATGCGGGACGGAAAAGAACTCTCATAAAAGCAGTTGAGGATCAGAACCGGGAACTGAAACTTGAGGCTGCCCTGGAAAGGGTGGGGGGCCGCGCTATGGCTATGCGATATACTTCAGAGCTGCAGGAGATTGTTAATTTAGTGGCACAACAGCTCTACCGCATGGAAATGGATATAACCGGAGTCTTTATTGCCATCAATGATCAGGATGTTGATAAGGAGTTCACTTTCTGGGGATCGTCGGGTGTAGCTGAAAATTATGTAAAAAAAGCTGCTATTCCATTTCTTGACAGGCCCGTTTATACTGTACTGACCGGAGCAGTTAGAAAAAAAGATGTGTTCCTGACCGAAGAATATTCAAGGGAAGAGAAAATTGAATTCTTTGAACACTTATTTAAATATCCGCCTTATAATGCTTCTACCCCTGAATGGAAAAAACAGGTATTATCTCGTGAGGGCGGCTATACCAGGGCTGCAGCGGTATCTTACTATACTACTATTTTTGTTGTGAATCATTTCGGGAATAAATTTTCTGAGAAAGATAATGAGATACTGAAACGGTTTGCAGGAGTTTTTGAGCGAAGCTATATCAGGTTTCTCGATATCAAAAAAGCCGAGCAGCACGCAAAGGATGCTTTGAAGCAGGCTTCACTTGATAGAATTCGCGGTGAAATTGCGAGTATGAGGACAAAGGAAGACCTGAACCGCATTACCCCGATTATCTGGAGAGAACTTATATCGCTTGAAGTACCATTCACGCGCTGTGGTGTCTTTATAGTCGATGAAAAAGATGAAAATATTCAGGTATATTTAACCACACCTGCCGGAAAGGGACTGGGTGTTTTGAACCTGCCGTTTGAGGCTAATGAACTGACCCGCAGCACCGTGCTCCACTGGAAGAAAAAGAAAATTTACAGGGAACATTGGGATAAACAGGGTTTTGTCGACTGGACAAAATCTATGATAAAACTGGGGCAGGTAAGTGATGCCGAAACTTATCAGGGTTCATCTTCACCTCCGGAATCGTTATTCCTCCACTTTGTTCCCTTCGAGCAAGGTATGCTTTATGTGGGAAATGATTCTGAGCTTATCGAAGAGAAACTTAAACTGGTGAAATCAATTGCAGAAGCATTTTCGATTGCTTATGCACGTTACGAGGATTTTAAGAATCTTGAGAAAGCAAAAAATGAAATAGAAATTACTTTTAATGAATTGAAAACTGCACAGGCTAAGCTTAAAGAGCTTGATCAGCTGAAGTCCCGGTTCTTTGCAAACATTTCGCACGAATTCAGGACCCCGCTTACGCTTATACTCGGCCAGATAGACAGTGTTATGTCTGAAAATATTGATGTTAAGGAGAAAGGAAAACTGCAGGTTGCCAACAGGAATGCCAGGAGGCTCCTTGGTCTGATTAACCAGCTTCTGGATATCTCAAAGCTTGAAGCAGGCAGTATGGAATTAAATGCGGGACAGCATAACTTAGTGTCATTTCTGAAAAGTTTGTTTTACTCATTTGAATCACTTGCCGAATCACAAAATATTACTTTGAAGTTTGAATCGGAATGTGAAAATATTCCCGTTCTCTTTGATCCGGATAAAATGGAAAAGATATTTTATAATCTCATTTCGAATGCTTTCAAATTTGTTTCTTCAAACGGTGAAATAAAAGTCACAATCGATTCTAAACCCCTTCATCCCCTTTAATAAAGGGGAAAAGAGGTGGGTTCGGTTGAAATACAGGATTAAAGATACAGGTATCGGGATACCTTCCGATCGTCTCCCGCATATTTTTGACAGGTTTTACCAGGTAGACGGCTCGGCATCAAGAAAACATGAGGGTACGGGCATAGGATTGGCGCTTACAAAGGAATTAATTGAACTTCATAAAGGGAGTATTTCAGTTAAAAGCGAAGAAGGCGAATGGAGTGAGTTTATCATACAGCTTCCCTCAAGCGATAATAAGACTGAAAATGAAGTATTCATAAAAAGACTGCCGGAATTATCTTTACAAGTGAATAATTATAGTGAACCCGCATCTGCAGAAACAAAATTAATACCGGCTATTTCTCACACCGGCGGCGATAAACGTGAGATCATTTTAATTGTTGAAGATAATTCTGATGTAAGGAGCTATGTGAGCAGTCTGCTTGTAAATGATTATACTGTAATAGAGGCTTCGGATGGTGAGGAAGGAATATTAAATGCAAAAGATGAAATTCCCGATTTGATAATTACCGACGTGATGATGCCGGAAATGGACGGGTTTATGTTCAGCACGCAGATAAGAAGGGATGTGAAGACGAGTCATATTCCGATTATAATGCTTACTGCAAAAGCCGGGCTCGATGATAAAATTGAAGGACTGGAGACCGGTATTGATGCATATATTACAAAACCTTTTAGTGCAAAAGAGCTTAGGGTACGGGTAAGGAATTTAATTTACCAGCGCAAGCAGCTCAGGAAGCGTTTCAGTAAATCAACAGTAATAAAGCCTTCGGAAGTTACTGCGATTTCTGTTGACCGCGCATTTTTAGAAAAGACAATAAAAGTTATTGAGCAGAATTTTGAGGATCCGCAGTTCGGTTATGAAAAGCTTGCCGATGATGTTAACATGAGCATTTCCCAGTTGAACAGAAAGCTTAATGCACTTGTGGACCAGTCGGCGGGGCGGCTTATTCGTTCGCTCCGTCTTCAACGAGCAGCTGATCTTTTAAGTCAGAATGCAGACACTGTTGCGGGGATTTGCTACAAGGTTGGTTTTAATGACCAGGGCTATTTCGGTAGAGTTTTCAAAAGGCAGTTCGGAGTTTCGCCGAATGCTTATAGGAAGAAAATGCAAGGGTGACCGGGGATCATTTCAATTCTTTTGTCAGTCCACAGGAATAAAGGGGAATAGGACCACATAATCAGAATTTGAGCAGGAAATCCGAATTCTTGCGCATATTGTACAAGAATAATAGTCGCGCAGTACCTCTACTTTAAATACATCACGATTAAACATCTATTCAAGAATTTAGACTTAAAAATATGGTAAGGATAAAAGTGAAAGGAACCTGTACGAATGACGGAAGGGTTGTGTTCGAAACAAATGATTTTATAGAATGCAGCGGACTTATCCTTACCCAGCCGGCTGAATTGCCCGATGAATGCCGGGTTGAAGTCACTGTTTCTTACGATGAAGAGGATTTCCTCTCAGGTAAGAACGGAATTGTGTGGGCAACGTACGATATTAGGCAGGCTGAGATTTTACACAGGGCTTTGCTTGCACAGGATATTAATACTGAAATAAAAAAAACTGAGCTCGAAAAAAGAGAATTGTTCCTCATAAAAGTAACAGGCCTGTCTGACCAGAAAGAAGCAATAGATTTTATCTGGAAAAGTGACAGCGGTCTTAATCTTAAACCGGACTGGACTTACTCTGAAAAAGAAAAAAATAAAAGTTTTGAACAATGGCTGAGCGGGCATTGAATAAAATACAACTAAAACTAATTAACTCATTTACAAATAACATAAGGTGATGTTATGAAATACAATAAACTTTTTTTAACAATTTTGCTGGGCTTTTTTTTAAGCATTGGTATGCTTACAGACAGCAATGCACAAACCTACACAGGTAATCTCAACCTTACCACACAGGCACAGGTGGATGCTTTTAATTATACTGAGGTAACCGGTTATCTTTCAATTCACCAAAGTAATATCACTAACCTGGATCATTTATCCAGTCTAACCTCGTTGGGTGGAATATTGTCTATTTATGCCAATCCGGCATTAACCAACCTTGATGGGTTATCTAACCTGACCTCAGTGGGTGGATATGTGTTTGTGAGTAATAATACTTTACTAACTAATCTTGATGGGTTATCCGGCTTAACCTCGGTAGGTGGATTTTTGGATTTTGACACTAATCCTGCATTAACCAATATTGATGGGTTATCCGGTTTAACATCTGTGGAAAATTTAAGTATTTATAATAATACTTCATTAACCAATATTGATGCATTATCCGGACTAACCTATGTGGGGGCTTTAGCTATTTTTAATAATCCTGCATTAACCAACATTGATGGTTTATCCGGCTTAACCTCTATTGGTAGAAATTTGCGAATTTCTTCCAATTCTGCACTTACAAATCTTGACGGATTAAGAAACGTGATTTCTGTTGGAGAAACCACACAACCCTTTAATTATTCTGTAAATATTACATACAATTCTTCATTGAATAATTTTTACGGGCTGTACCCGCTGATTTCTGAAGGTACAATCGTTCCTGCACTCAGTGGTGTCACTTTTACTATTTCAGGTAATGCAAGCAACCCGACAGAAGCGGATATATTAAACAATGGACCCGGCACAGGTAATATAAATGGAACTGTAACTTCAAACAGCGCCGCACTGCAGGGCGTGAAAGTAGCGCTGCTGGATATAAACGGTATCCCGGTTACAGGTGTTGATACTCTTACCACCGATAACCAGGGTGCATACAGCTTCACCGGTGTTACTGTCGGCAATTACATTGTAACAATCATTGAACCATTGGGATATTCTGCGTTGGAAAATCCAAAACCTTCCGAACTATCATTAGACGCTACTGACATGGTCGATTTTCAGTTAGAACAAATTGTCGTAGGAAACAGTGCTAAAAGTGTCCTGTTCTGGACAGAGGAATTCCGCAGAAATATTTTAGGTCACGGCCATACCCGGTATACTGAACAGGAACTGCAGGGGTTTATAGGACTGGTTCAAACTCATTACACTCCCCATTTTGATATTTTTCAAGGTAATACTTCCCTGCAGGACTGGCTGAATGATTTGAAGGTCTGGGGTAATAACAGCGTCTATAAACAAGGCAGGCGGCAGCTTGCAGCACTCGTGCTGAACCTGGTTTCCGGGAAAATCGGTCAGTACAGCGTGGTTACCCGGGATAACCGCACTTGCGGAGATTTATTAACATATGTGTCGCAGTTACTTACCGACGGAGATAACAGTAATGATGGTTTAGCTCTTTCGCTTGTACTAAGAGTGAACCTTCGTTTAAGGATTCGATCAGGTCTTATCCCATCTGCGAATATACTCTATAAAGGCGGGAAGGCAATCTCCTTTATTGATTATGGATTGGAAAAACCAAAAGAATTTGCCCTGGAGCAGAACTATCCCAACCCGTTCAACCCGAGTACGATGATAAGATACTCACTTCCTGAAAATACAAAGGTTAGGCTTGTAATATATGATATCCTGGGCAAGCAGGTTGCAGAACTTGTAAACGGTGAACAAGCAGCAGGCTATCACAATGTAAAATTCGATGGAAGCAGTCTTGCAAGCGGAATTTACTTCTACAGATTAACAACGGATAAATTCACAAAGATAAATAAGATGATGCTGCTGAAATAAAAATTAAATAGTTCATATGAACGAGGCAGGAAATACCTTTAATTAACTAATTTCAAAAAAAATAATAAGGAGTTACTATGAAAGCAGTAACAAAAAGCATTTTCCTTTTTTGTTTAATCTTAGTTGCCTTTGCAGCTAACAGCTATGCACAGCAATGGACTGAAGCGAACAAAAAGATGTTTGGGCAGGTGTTGAAAAATACTGGGCAGTTGCCTCTTCCGGCGATGCTGCCGGGTTCATGTCGTATTTCGATGACAGTTATGAAGGATGGGATATTCATTCTCCGGTTCCAATGAACAAAGCTAATGTAACTAAATATATAAATAATGAAGTTAAAAACAGCTCAACAGTTTTATATACAATTACACCGTTAGTTATCTGGGTAAAAGGTGATTTTGCTTATGTTCATTATTATTATTCCGAAATTGATAAGAATAAGCAAACGGGAAAGGATGAAACAAATGCTGGAAACTGGACTGATATATTAATGAAGGAAGGCGGAGTTTGGAAATTGATTGGCGACCATGGTGGAAGAACATCAAAACGGGATAACGATTAATTTTATTAAGAAGGAGGTTATCTCAAAAGATAGGAATTTGTCATGGTAAATATTTTTTCCCGATAATCTAAAAGGAGTTACTGTTATGAAAAATTTAGTTAAAACAATTTTAGAAACAAGTTCTTTGTTTTTAATAATTGCTCTCATTTTTACGGCAGGCTGTCAGCAGCAGAAACCGGATGCGTCAGCGAAATTTAAACCGATCTTAAATAAGCTGGAAGATGCCTGGAACGGTAGAAATATCGACTCACTGGATGCGATCATTGCCCCGGACTTTGAGCGTAGTGTAAATAATCAGCCGGTTGCCAAAGGTGTTGAAGGATATAAAAAAGCTATTGAAGGTGTAAGAACGGCTTTTCCTGACCTCAAATTAACTTTAGATAACCAGGTTTACGGCGAAAATAATGTGGCTACCCGGTGGGTTTTAACAGGTACAAATACCGGTCCCGGCCGGATGCCTCCCACCGGTAAAACTGTAAATTATTGGGGCGAAACCATTATACAAATAGTTAATGGTAAGATTACGAAAGAGATGGTTGCATATGATAGTCAAGCACTAATGGAACAGCTTGGATATACAATGATGCCACCGGCGGAAGAGAAGAAGAAATAAAAGATAAACATAAAATGTCTTATATTAGTTCATCACAAAGTTAAGATATTTCGTTCGTTAGCCAAGGAATCCAACATGACAATTTTAATTTTTCAGAAACTTCTATTAAACAAAAAATATTCATAAACGAAAGGAGAATAGTAAATGCCGAAAGAAGAAGATGTCCTTAAAGCCTCAAAACAGTTTTACAATGCATTAACCGATATGGGGAATGGGATTCCAGGCAAAATGGAGGAAATTTGGTCGCATGATGAAAGTGTAACCGCTATGCATCCCATCGGCGGCCGGGATCTCGGCTGGACTGCCGTTAAGAATTCATTCGATCAAGTTGCCGGAATAGCATCTGATGGTAAGATAGAATTGAAGGATCAGCTTATTCGAGTTGCAGGCGATGTAGCTTACGAGATAGGAACTGAAACCGGGGGATTTAAACTTGCCGGGAACGAGGTTAAGATAGGACAGCGAGTCACTAACATTTATCATCTTGAAGATGGCAGGTGGAAATTGATTCATCACCATGCAGATATATCTCCGGCTATGCTCGATGTTCTCAGTAAATTACAACCTTAAAGTAAAAGGTAGAACAGCGGAAGAACATCAAAACAGAATAACGAATAATTTATTAAGAAGGGAGATAATAAACATTATCTCCTTTTTAATTTTAATCTGATAAATAGTCAAATTGCAAAAGCAAAATTCGATTAAAATTGAGATTCTTCAGTCGAAGACTCCTTCAGAATGACAGAAACTGCCCTAAATGGAACAAAAACCTCCCCCTCATGCATTATTCCATGATTTTTCTGACAGCTATCCAGGCTGCTTCTATCAATATCGGTCTTAAGTATTTGTTGCATTGAAGTTTTAGTCCCAATACAGATTCTTTATCCCCTGTACCTCTTACTGATGGTACTAATCCTGCAAAACTGGCCAGCTCATCAAAATTTTGAAATCTGTTTATATCTATTATTTCGGTATAAAGGGTCGCTGCACTTATAAACCCAATCCCTGGTACACTGCATAAAAGTAATATGTCATTCATCAGGTTAAATTCCTTGCAGTATTTCTTTAAGGATTTTGTCGTTTGAACTATTTGTTCTCTCTTCTTTAATAATTCTTCTATATAAACTGTTAATTGCTCTTTTCCTATTTCATATTCAAATGGAAAGGTTTTTATTTTTTCAATAAATCCTCTGGACCAGTTTTGGCTTGGTATACAGCTTGGTATCTTATGACCATAGAATGACAGATACCCTTTGATTTGGTTTTTCAGCCTGGTCTGGCTCTTTATCTGTTGGTATCTTAACCTGCACAGAGATCTCAATTCTTGCTGCAGTAGGTTTGGAATATATATCCCTTTCAGATATCCTTTCTCTAATTCACGAGCAAGTTTCTTTGAATCAACTACATCTGTTTTGGATAGCTTTTCTTTCCCGCTTGTGGGTATTTCAGTCGGCGATACTACCAAATTGTTAAAACCATATTTTATTAATTCTCTGTGTGCCCAATATCCACTGAAACCCGCTTCATATACACTGTTATACTTTCCCTTGGGATATGTCCTTTTCATATAATTATATAATTCCTTGGGTTCCGGATTCATTGAAAACGTTTTTAATATTATCTTTCCGCTTATTATTGATACTACCCACTGTTTTTGGTGTACGTCAATTCCTATAAAGAATTCTTGACTACTAAAATCCAAAATGTTATTTTGACTATACATTTGAGCCTCCTTTTGTTTATGTTTTGTTAATTTGAGTTTTCAAAACAAATTTACGAAAGGCGGCTCTTTTTATTTTTATCCTGACTAACAGATTTTTATTTTTCCTTTTTTCTTTTTGGTAATATTATTTTCTTTGCCTTTTTAAACATAACTACTCCAAAACTCCATTATTCCATTACTCCATTATTCCACTTTCCCCTTGCATTTTATTTAGGGAAGTCTTATATATAGTGAACAAACGTACACTAATTATTGTTGGTTTTTGTTATGAATTCGCCATTTATTGATTTAAATAGCTATTCTCTTCCTAATAAGAAGGCAGCTATTGCTACACTTTACCCTCTTATTCCGAGGAATACACGGGCTGTCCCTTTTGATATATATGATTATAATCTTCTTTTTAATGATGAACCTACTAAAAAGATAATTAGAGAGGGTAAAACCATAGGCTGCTTCTATATTGAATCACCGGGAATGCGTAATCTCCTGCAAAGACTTAAAGTTGAGACCTTTGAAATGCTCACAGCCGCAAGTTCCGTTATCCGGCCCGGCGTCGCCGAGTCCGGAATGATGCAGGAGTTTATAGCACGTCATAATGACCCTGCGAAAAGAAAGTATCTTATCCCTCAGATGGAAGAAATACTGGGTGAGACCTACGGGGTAATGATATACCAGGAGGATGTAATAAAAGTTGTTCATCACATTGGGGGGCTGTCTCTTGAAGAAGCAGATCTGTTGCGCCGCGCTATGTCCGGTAAAATGCGCTCCCATTCGGCTATGCAGGCTCTTTCCGATAAATTTTTTAATTCATGCCGCGAACGGAAAATGCCCGATAATATTATTGCCGAACTCTGGAGACAGATAGAATCTTTCGCCGGGTATTCCTTCTGCAAAGCTCATAGCGCAAGCTTTGCCCTGCTTTCTTACCAGGTTGCTTTTCTCAAAGCACATTATCCCGCCGAGTTTATCTCTTCCGTCCTTACTAACCAGGGGGGATTTTATTCCGCCGCAGTTTATATACAGGAAGCAAAAAGAATGGGATTAAAAATTAAGCTTCCATGCATAAATAAAAGCTCGTACGAATATACCGGCAGCGGCGGTACAATCCGTATCGGGTTCATGGGTATTAAACATTTCTCAAAAGCTTCGGCAGAAGCTATTTGCGAAAATCGTAAACGTTTAGGCGAATTTGTATCGCTGCCTGATTTTATTGTGAGAACGAAAACCGGCTATGAAGAGATCGTAATGCTCATAAAGTGCGGTGCAATGGATTGCTTTAAGGAAACACGGCCCACTCTGCTGCGCCTCCTCGATATTTACTTCCATAATCTGAAGCTGCAGAATGATAACTATACCGACCTTTTTATTAATGAGTCATTTGATTTAATAGAGCAGGTTAAAACCGTCAGAGATTTTTCCATTGAAGAAAAATGCCTCGCTGAATATGAAGCTTTTGATTATATGATAACCCGCCATCCGCTCGATTTTTATTCGGAACAGATGGGACAGAAAAACATTACCCGCGCCGCAGATATGGAAAAGTTTAACGGCAGGAGAATTAAAATGATCGGCTGGTATATGGCTTCCAAAAGAATAAGAACCCGGAAAGGGGATATTATGAAGTTTTTATCTCTTGAGGATCTAACCGGCACCTTTGAAGCGGTTATTTTTCCTAATGTATATTCAAGGGTTGCAGAACACACTATGTCAATGGGGCCGTACCTGGTTGAAGGTAAAGTTGATATGAATAATCTGATTGTGGATAGATTGGAACTGCTTGCCGACAAAGCGGTCAAAGCTCAGTTTGAATATGAAAGTATTGAATATAAATATAAACCCGATGATGAAGGTCTTACCGAAGAAGACTTTTCTCTCGCCAAATCGATTGACTTTGAAAAATTAAGAGAGGTTTATGCCGCATGATCCCTCTCCATGTACATTCATATTACTCTCTGCTTGAAGGTGTAATCTCACCCGATAATATTATCGACAAAGCTCTAAGCTATAACCTCGAAGCCGCTGCCCTCACAGATACCAATACAATGGCAGGCCTTATACCTTTTTACAAAGCAGCGGTCAGTAAAAAGATTAAACCGGTCCTCGGAGCTTATATTGATGACCCTCCAGGGGGTGAGGTTAAAAATGAAATTCCTTACGCCCTCTTTCTCGCAAAGAACTTTAACGGCTATTCCGATCTCTGCAGAATAATAACCTCAAGAAAATTAAGCAGTAATTTTTCGCTTTTCCGCCTCCTTCGTGAGTATCTTCCTAATTTGTTCATTATCTCTTCTTCCGCTGCATTGCTTGAAAGCGTCCCCGCTTATGATAATATATTTGCAGAATTAATTCTAACGGAAGCTCACAGGAATAGAGCCCTGTCCTTATACTATCTTGCCAGGAAAAGAAAATTGAGGTACATAGTTTCCAACCCGGTTTATTTCTCTGCACCGGAAGATTTTTTGCTCCGTAGAGTTGTAACTGCAATAAAGTACAGGGATACTTATGAAAATATAGGTGCTGATTATTCTACGAGGGAGGGGACCGTTCTGCCGGTAGATAAAGAGTTCTATTTTAAAGACCCTGCTCTTTTCCTTAAATATTACAAGAAAATTCCCGAAGCCTTTGCAAATATTAGCTATATTGTCGATAACTGTAACGTGGACCTTCAGCTCGGTAAATACAAGTTTCCTCTGTATCCCGGCCTCAAAAATGAAAATGCACGCTCTTTTTTGAAAAGAATATCATATGCAGGTCTTGAAATGCGGTACGGGAACATCACTCCCTCTATAATGGAAAGGTTCGAAAAGGAATTAAATGTAATAGATGATTTACATCTGGCGGACTACTTTCTTGTTGTCTGGGATATACACCGTGAAGCTCAAAAAAGAAGTATGGTCACTATCGGCAGAGGTTCTGCAGCAAATTCCCTTATATCTTACTGCCTCGGCTTTACTCAGGTTGATCCGGTCAGACAGAATCTTTATTTCGAAAGATTCCTCAACAGAAGCCGTACCTCTCCGCCCGATATCGATATAGACTTTAGCTGGAAAGAGCGGGATGAGATAATCCGTTATGTCTTTGAAAAATACGGCTATGATAAAGTTGCTATGATTTCAACTCACGTTACAATACGTGCACGTTCTGCTTTTAGGGAGGTTTCAAAAGCCTTTGGAATTTCGGAAGATGAAACCAGCAAAATTAGTAAGCGTATTCCATGGACAGATGCGCGGAATTTACCCAATGTATCCAGTCTTTATCCCGAAGCCAGATCCTTAAAGCTTAATATTGAACCATGGAAAACTATTGTGGCAGTTGCTTCAAAGCTTGCTGATTTTCCAAGGCATCTGAGTATACACCCCGGCGGAATTGTAATAGCCCCGCAGAAAATCTCAAATTATACCGCACTGGAATTTGCAAAGAATAAAGGACTCGGATTAATTGTAACCCAGCCCAATATGTATTCTATTGAAGATATCGGTCTTGTGAAAATTGATCTCCTAAGTCAGCGGTCACTTGGAGTTCTAAGAGAATCAATTAAGCAGATCGAAAGGAATAATCAGCAGTTTATTGCAGTTCACTTTAGTGAACGGGCTAAAGAGCCTGTGTGAAAAGTGAATTGCCCGACATTTATGTCGGGGGAGATATAAGAAATGAAAGGAAAACACGGCTTTAACCCAAATAAATGTGGCTAAAGCCCTTCTTTTCCTTACAATTTTATCCACGAGCTAAAGCTCGTGGCAATTCAAAGGTATTTTCACACAGCCTCTAAAGCAAACGGCAAGGAGGAATGATATCTTGCAGTTTTGATCTCTTAATATTATGTTATAAAAATGGAAAATAAAGGTTTACTTTTTATCCCCGATATAAGCGGGTTTTCCCGTTTTGTCAGTGAAACAGAAATAAATCACAGCCGGCTGATTATCCAGGAATTACTCGAGATACTCATTAATGCAAATCAAATAGGGCTCGATGTTTCTGAAATTGAAGGGGATGCAATTCTTATTTTATAAATTCGGTGAACCTCCTGAAATTGAAGAGCTCTACTCTCAAGTCGTAAAAATGTTTTGTGAATTTCACAGACTTCTGCTTTCTTATGAACACCGGCGTTATTGTCAATGCCATGCATGCACCTCGGCTATTGACCTTTCATTAAAAATAATTTCACATTACGGTGAGTTTACAGGATACAATGTAAAGAATTTTAATAAACTGATCGGCAAAGATGTTATTGTCGCTCATCAGCTTCTTAAAAATGAAATTGAACAGCACGAATACTGGCTGGTAACAAAAAATCTGCTGAAAGATGCCCCTCCGGGAAATATTGCGGAATGGATGGAATGGAATAGCAGTATAAAGCAGACAGAAAGCGGCGAAATGCCTTTCCACTATACCCAGTTAAGTCTCCTGAAAAAAGAAATTAAACCGCTTACATCCCATCAATGGGAGATTCCGAATAGAACAAAAGTATTCTCAGTTTCAAAAGAGTATGAGACCGATATAATTACCTTATTCCATGCAGCCGGTGATTTTAATTTTCGTGCCCAATGGCAGGAAGGGATAAAAAGAATAGAAGAAATAGACCACTTCTTACCCCGTGTCGGTATGAAATGCCGTTGTATTATGGAAAATGGGGGAGATGTTGTTATCTATTCCAGCAGCTATTTTTACAGTTCGGATCGAATTGAATTCAGTGAAACCGATGAAGACAAAAAAAGCTCGGCTTACTTTACTCTGAAAAAAACAGATAGTAATAAAGTCAAGCTTACTATTGATTTTTATTTGAAGGATAATATTATTCTGCTGACTCTATTCAATATGATGAAAAAAAAGAAGAAGTATGAATTATACCGGAAATCATTGGAGAACCTGGAGAAATTAGTAAAAGAATTGGATTACAGATTCAATATACCCGGATAATCCGGGGTTTATTTATATTATGTCCTTTGAAATTCTTCTATGTTCCTATGTGGTTTCTGTTTTTGCAAGTTGTTTTGAAGGATTATGGAACTGAAGAAAAAATGTTTTTTCTGTTTTCCGGTGAAAA
The DNA here is from genome assembly GCA_963848195.1 of uncultured Ignavibacteriales bacterium. Lineage (GTDB taxonomy): Bacteria > Bacteroidota > Ignavibacteria > Ignavibacteriales > Ignavibacteriaceae > CAVQBP01. Next base: position 83,897 of record CAWKCY010000017.1, read on the forward strand.
ATGAGTGTAGATGTTGCCGGACAGCGGTCCGGATATTCGGCTGAATTAATGTTTTCCCCCTGTAAAATTCCAATATCCTTTAAATTAAAGATAGATGATAAACGGTAGCTTGTGCCGTATTTTATATCATCGCTTAATTCCTTCTCGATTAACTTTCTGCCATACGCACTTTTACCGCTGGTAAAATTGATTAAAATATCCGGCAGCAAATGATTGCTGAATCTCTGTCTTACATCGAAATCATTTTGAATATAATTAAATATGTAGCTGTAAAACTCATTCCAGTATTCCGCTTCTTTTTTAATATTTTGCGGCAGATCAGATAGGCTCATATCCCAGGTCTTTTTTAACTGTTTTTTTGCTTCATTTAATCTGCTCCGGACTGTACCGACCGGTATTCCTAGTATTTCCGAAATGATTTCATAATTATTATAATTTGTAAAATACCGTAGGATTACAACTACTCGCAGTGTTTCTGTCAGCCTGCTTATTCTTTCCCATAGGAATTCATTCATATTATTATTTTCAATCCCGTTTTCAAAACTTTCGTCTGCTATTTTCGAGTCTATAATTTTTGCCGAAAGAGCGACATTTCTACTTTCAGGATTCATTTGCTGCCAGCATGATCTTTTTACAATTGTCCTCATCCAGTAAAAAAAGTTTTCAGGGTTTTTGACCTCATTAAAATGAGTATAGGCACTAATGTATGCTTCCTGCAGGGCATCTTCCGCTATGTTACTATATCTGCAGATCTTCATTGCATATGAAAGCATTTGAGCATGATAATAAGTGATAAGATTATTAAAGCAGCCCTTATTTCCTCTTCGTGCTTCCTCAAACCATTGTGATATAAGAATAGATTCTTTCATATTTTTTCCTGAAGATATGCGGCCGTAAAGCTGTCATCTTTGATTTTAGTGAAATTAAGTTAAAAATATTTACTTCTCAATAGCTATTAATTTTTTATAATTTAGAAATCATTTAAGGCACATTGGGGAAGTTTCATGGTAAGCACCATTAACTTCCCCTTTTATTATTGTTTTATAAATGTGCCCTCAGCTGAGGCAAATACCTCGCCGTTTAACATGCCGGTCAGTTTCAAATACATCTTATCTGAACCCTTAAAAATCAAATTGATTTGCTCTACATACATTTTCCCTTCAACAATTCCCTGGTATTGAACAAATAAATGTTTATTATCTATCCAATAGCCGTAATGGTCATGTGTAGTCCCTGTGTTATCGATGCTGTATAAATGAATGAGCCCGGTATTAGGGTCATATCCCATCAAATTTTCACCGATCATATTCCCTGATTCCTTTGTTTCAAACTTTTCATGTGCTAATATTCCGGTATTTTCACACACCTGTGAACAGTCAAAGGTATATATACCGGTAAGTGTTTTATCTCCCATTTTAAGTTCTGCGTTATCAAGCTTCCATTTCCCTGTGAATTGAGATAAATTTTGCTGCGCTTCAGGCGGGTCCTGCGCATAAACTGAAATACTGACCATTACCATTGCCAAAACAGTTAATATTTTTGACGTTTTCATTTTATATCTCCTTTTTATGTTTTTTGTTATTTATGATAAGAGAGGAGGGATGAGTGGAAAAAGTTCGATGCTTTAAAAATATTTTTATGGAGTAATGGAGTGATGGAGTATTGGAGTGATGGAGTGATGGAGTGATGGAGTAATGGAGTAATGGAGTATTGGAGTAATGGAGTGTTGGGGTATTGGAGCAATGTATAAAAATTTAAATAGATTTTGAGCATTTGGTTATTTGTCATGGTTACATAGCTTTCCTAATTATCAGACTGAGCTCTGGAAAGTAATTTTTGTTACCCGATAGAAATGGAATAGCTGGTATATATATCGCAGGTTATGGTAAACAGACAGCTTAATTACGTCTATTATAATTCCTGATGATCAATTATGAAATAGTTATATTTTAGTATCGTAAATTTTCATGATTGATATTTTATAACCTCATGGTAAAAACACCGGTAAAAATTAAACGCTTCAGATTTTATTTATGGACCGGGGCTGCTTATTTATTCCTGCTGCTGTTTATCGATTTAGTGCGTTATCCGGAATCTTTCCTTCTAAGGGCTTTAAATGAAATTTGGCAAGCTGTTTATACCGTCATTATTATATATTTCTTTTTTGAATATATCCTCCCGCGATTAACCCGAAAAAGAATCTTTAAGTCTCTTTTACTAATAATCCTACTCATTTTTTTATTTTCGGTCGGAGCATATGCATGGAGATCTTTTGGGATACTGATTTATATTTATACTCCCTTTATTATGTACTTAAATAACCATGGCATCAGCGTTCAGTTCGGTAACAGCATATTTGCTATCTTTTTCTTCGGGATAATAAGTCATATTTATAATTATAGAAAATTAAGATTCGATGCACAGCAGCTAAAGATTGAAAAGCAGGAAGCGGAATTAAATTATCTTAAATCTCAGACGAATCCTCATTTTTTATTTAATACTTTAAATAACATTTATTCATTGTCAAGAGATAAATCTGAATTGGCGCCGGAATCCATAATGCGTTTGTCTAAGATATTACGTTATATGCTCTATGAAACCGGCGGGACTTATATTGCTATTGAAAAGGAACTTAAAATTATTGATGATTATATTGCACTTGAAAAACTTCGCTACGATGATTCTCTTCATATTAATTTTAATCATGATATAGAAGACCTAAAGCAATCACTTCCTCCGCTGCTGCTGATACCCCTTGTTGAAAATGCATTTAAACACGGCGTTTCTGAAACAAGGCATGAACCTTTTATAGATATACATCTTTCGGTTAAAAACAGACAGCTTTCTTTCTTTGTTAAAAATTCTGCCGATGGTATTTCAGGGGAAATAAAAGTAAAAGAGAATATCGGTTTATCAAATCTTCGTCGCCAATTGGAATTGCTTTATAGCGATTTCAACCTTTCGTTTCAGCAAGCTTCATCGGTTTTCACTGCGATATTAAAAATAAATCTGGCAAGCCATGTCTAAAATCAAATGTATCATAATAGAAGATGAGCCCTTAGCCGTGAAGATTTTATCCGATTATATTATCCAGGTACCATTCCTAGAATTGTCGGGAAAATTTAAGGATGCAATCATGGCTTCAGACTTTCTGCGGCATAATGATATTGACCTCATCTTTCTGGATATTCATCTGCCGAAATTAAAAGGAATGGCTTTTCTAAAAACTCTGACTAATCCGCCTGCAGTAATAATTACAACCGCTTATCATCAATATGCCGTAGAGGGATTTGATCTCAATGTAACCGATTACCTGCTGAAGCCGATTGAATTTGAAAGGTTTTTAGCTGCAGTCAATAAAGTAAAAACATTGGAAATAGTTAAACATAAAATAGATAATTCCGGAGAGACAAGAGATTTTATATTTCTTAACGTTCAGAAAAAGAAGGTAAAAATACTATTCTCCGAGATTGTATACATCGAAAGTCAAAGGGAATACATAAAAATTACAACAACAAAAAAAGTATATATATCGAAAATTAGTACTCACGAAATTGAATCACTTTTGCCTCCGCACCTTTTCAAAAGGATTCATAGATCTTTTATAATTTCAATAAATAAAATTGAATCGTTCAACGCCGATACAGTTGAAGTGAACGGTGTTTCCATTCCAATCGGCAGAGGCTATAAAAATATCATAGAAAACTTATAGCTAATTGAATTATAACAGCCAATTTAGTATAAAAAAACGTATATTTCAGAAAGATTTAAAAATTAAAAGGGATAAAACCATGGGAGATAAAAAAACAGATTTAGCCGGACCTGGCATTGGTAATTATGATGAACTGGACAAAATCCTTCCCTCTGATTACCGTTCACTTCTTGGGCCTAAAGAAACCCAGAAAGCAATCTTTGAAGTCAAAGATTATATTGAAGAAAAATTATGTAAGGTATTGAACCTGATAATGGTGCAGGTACCGTTAATTGTCGATGTTGAAAGCGGTGTTAACGATATGCTGGATAGGGATGGTTCCCGTACCCCTGTTCAATTCCATATCTCAAATGATTATAATATGCATCCTATCGATGCACAGGTAGTGCAGGCTGCAACTAAATGGAAACGCATTGCGCTTCAGCAGTTCAAAATGAAACCTGGCGAAGGACTTTGTACGGATATGCGTGCTGTTCGTAAAGACTATTTCCTCGATCACGATCATAGTGCTTATGTCGATCAGTGGGATTGGGAAAAGAGCATTACACCCGAACAGAGGAATTTAAAATATCTTAAAAATGTAATTGGGAAAATCTGGAGTGTGCTGAAAGGTGCAGAAATATATGTCCATAAGAAGTTCCCGAAATTAAATTTTAATAAATATCCTGATCTTCCGGATGAACTTACATTTCTACATGCAGAAGAAATTTTAGATATGTACCCGGATCTGCCGCGAAAACAGCGTGAAACTGAAATTCTGCAGAAGTATCCGGCGGTCTTCATCATCGGTATAGGCTGGCCTTTAAAGGACGGCTATCCGCATGAAATGCGGGCTGCAGATTATGATGACTGGATTACAGAGACTAAATCAAAAGACGGACAAACCATGCATGGTCTTAATGGTGATATTCTCGTATGGAATCCTGTTACCAGACGGCGTCATGAGCTAACCTCAATGGGGATCAGGGTTAATGCTGAAACTCTTAAGCAGCAGCTTGAAATGGCAGGGCAACTTGATTCGCTGAAGTATTCATATCATCAGGGAATTGTCAACGGTAATCTCCCTTTAAGTATTGGCGGAGGGATTGGACAATCCCGTGTTCAGATGCTTCTTTTGAAAAAAGCGCATCTTGGGGAAGTAAGTGTGACTGTCTGGCCGGATGTACTAAAAAATATGTGTTCAAAGAAAAATATATTCGTTCTTAACTAAAAAGAAAAATAATAATCAATTGACTTCAGCTGCATGAGAAACAAAGATGTGGCTGAAGTCTATGATTATTATTGATAATCAATAAAAAGGTTACAAATTGAAAAGATTACTTTTTTTGCCGGTATTATTTTCTCTTCTCCTTGGCTGCAGTAAGGAAAAGAAATACAGTGATTATCCTATTTCCATGCTTGATATCAAGAAGGTGGAATTAACCGACAGTTTCTGGCTTCCTAAAATTAAAACTGTTCAGAATACTACAATAGCCTTCGGTTTTGATAAATGTGTTAAAGAAGGCCGGTTAGAAAATTTTTTAATTGCGGGGAAGAAAAAGAAGGGGAAAGTTCACGGGAAAATGCCGTTTGATGATACGGATGTTTATAAAATTATTGAAGGTGCATCATATTCATTAATCAGTTCACCGAATAAAACACTGGAAAATTATCTTGATTCTATCATTGCAATTATTAAGATCGGTCAGGAAGATGACGGTTATATTACAACGTGGTTTTCAATTGATCCTGATAATCCTCCTGCCCCCTGGGTTCCTAAAACAGGCAAAAGGTGGAGCAGGCTTGCCAGCAGTCACGAATTATATAACAGCGGTCATCTCTTCCATGCTGCCGCTGCCCACTACCTTGCTACCGGGAAACGCAATTTTCTTGATATCGCTATTAAGAATGCCGATCTTCTGGTTAAAAGTTTCGGTCCGGATAAGTTAACTCTGCCGCCCGGTCATCAGATTGTCGAATCCGGCCTGGTCAAATTATATCACATAACTCATAATCAAAAATATCTTCAATTAGCTAAATACTTCCTCGATATTAGAGGTGATTCAACTACTCATAAATTATATGGAGAATATAATCAGGATTATATACCTGTTACAAAACAAACGGAAATTGTAGGCCACGCTGTCCGGGCAGTTTATATGTATGCAGGTATGACTGATATAGGAGCCATTTATGATGATCCGGCTTACCTGAATGCGGTAAAAAAGATATGGAATAACATGGTTGATAAAAAAATCTATATTACGGGAGGAATCGGGGCAAAACATGACGGGGAATCTTTAGGTAAAGATTATGAATTACCTAACCTCTCTGCGTATGCCGAAACTTGTGCGTCTATCGGGGATGTACTTTGGAATATCCGTTTATTCATGCTTACAGGCGAGGCTAAATATTTTGATATTATTGAGAGAACTATGTATAACGGTCTGGTTTCCGGGATATCACTTGACGGGAAAAAGTTCTTTTATGTTAATCCCCTTGAGGCTGATAACAAATTTGCTTTTAATCAAGGGGCAAAAACGCGGCAGTCATGGTTCGATTGCTCATGCTGTCCTACTAACCTTATCCGGTTTATTCCTTCAATTCCCGGAATTATATACGCGGTTCAAAATGACAGTGTTTATGTTAATCTCTACATATCAAGTAATGTTAAATTGTCAATTAAAAATAACCCGGTTAATTTTAGTACACAAACAGATTATCCATGGAAAGGGAGGGTTACATTTACCGTCCATTGTCAGGAACCGACTTCTTTTACTCTTAAATTCCGCATTCCCGGCTGGACTCGCAACAACGTTATGCCCGGAGATTTATATTCCTTTATAAAGAAATCAAACGAAAAGATTCATATAAAAGTTAATGACGAAGAAATAACTTACAATAACACGAAAGGATATGCTATTATAAATCGCTCATGGAAAAATAATGATAGAATTGAATTAAACACTCCTATGGAAATAAGACATGTAGCTGCTGATGCAAAAGTTAAGGAAGATAGTGATATGACAGCCCTCGAATATGGTCCCCTGGTTTACTGCATTGAAGGTGCCGATAATAATTTCCCTCTGGATAAAATTATTCTACCGGATGATGCGGATTTAAGTATTGTAAGGAAAAGTGATCTGCTTGGGGGTATAAATGAGATTGTAGGAGAAGTCCCCAATATAGTACTAATAAGAAAGTGAAACTGACTGCAATCCCATATTATGCATGGTCAAACAGAGGTGAAGGAACTATGAAAGTTTGGATTCGAAGATCCTTCAATGATCTTTCAACGGTCATTCGATAATTTTTGATAGTCTTTGGTGAACTAATTATACAATCCCATATTCAGGTCAAGGTTATATGCAATTCTAGAAAACCTCCGGGATTTTTGAAAACCCGGTGTTTCTCTAGATTGAAGTAAATAAATAATTCTGTGTTATATTAGTTTGTATTATGGAGTTTCTTATTTCACCAATGATTAAACAAACTAAAATAGTAGAGAACATAAAAAGAACCGGTGTTATATGCTATACTGTGGATAATATGCATGTTCTTTTATTATCTCATTATTTACTTTGCCGTGGATGAGGTTTATCCAAATAAAATAGAGTTTTTTCCGCACATAGTTTCCGGATTGATCTTAGGATTGCTGTTCGGACTAACAAATGGGTTTCTTGAAGTATTTATCTTCAGAAAGAAATTTAAACGGCTAAAATTTGGTTATACAATTATATTAAAAACTTCTCTGTTTATTATCTGCATTCTTAGCCACAGTCATCGTCTTCATTATAGTTAAAAATTATCTGCTCGTTCCGGCGGGATTATTTGAAAAAATTAATGAAAATGAAATAGGAGAATTTTTCGGTTCTTCTGTGTTTTTTAAACATGGTCTATATGCCAGTTCTCTTCAGTTTTGGAATAAATTTCTTTTTACAAATTGACAATAAAATGGGGAAAAATGTTCTGTTTAATTTATTTTTCGGAAGATTCCATCAGACCTCATAAGCAGGTAAAAATAATAATGTTTTTAGATTTAACTTCTTCAACTACGATTGCTGAGAAAATCGGAGATTATAAGTATAGCGCATTTTTAAGAGATTTCTTTTATGACCTTGATGAAATTATAGCCGAAACAAAAGGGGCTGTTTATCAATATGTAGGTGACGAGGTAGTTATTTTGTGGAATCCCAATGAGGGATGAAAATAATAATTGCTTAAGATGCTACTATGAATCAAAGAATATTATTAATAAAAAGAAGGATAAATTATAATAAGTTATATGGTGTATTCCCGCAATTTAAAGCAGGGATTCATCTTGGAGATGTTGTCGTTACCGAAGTCGGCGGTTTAAAATCTGAAATAGCTTATCATGGTGATACAATCAATACAGCCTCACGACTCTGTTCCGAAGCCGGGAACTCGAAAAATGGTTTATTGATTTCTGCTGAACTGCTCGGTTTTTTAAAAGATATAGACGAATCTTATAGTATAGAATCTGCCGGTTTGATAAAGTTTAAAGGAAAAGAACATGACATCGCTGCATTCTCTGTTTATGAGAAGATTGTTAATCGTTAATTGTTAATCGTTAATTGTTAATTGTAAGAGATTTTGTGATCTGTTACACCCGTTATATGAAATGTTACAATTACAGTAGATTTATTTTCTTTGATTCACGAAGTTAGTATCCAATAAACATATGAAAGATAACCTCTTTACTTTTCTAAATAAGACTTTATATAATTTATATTTTAATTGGGAACCTTATATCTGCCTACTTTAGATATTAATTTACAATCATTGAGGACTAATATGAAACCGCTCATAACAATGCTAACTGCTTTTTTCTTCTTTTCAATCTCCTTCTATTCATATGCTCAATTTGATCTCCTGAAAAAAGTTGAAAAGAAGATAGAAAAAAAAGCTGAAGATGAAACAGATACAGCTATCGATAAAGGAGTTGACAAGACCGTAGATGCTATGAAAAACGGCGGGGATAAAGAAGCTAAGGAGAAAAACGGCAGCAATGAAAAAACGGGGAAAACTGAAAATGCCGTTAATGAAAATAAAGTGTCGAATGAATCGGCACCCGGAAAAGAAATGGAAATGTATGCTAAATATGATTTCGTCGCCGGTGATAAAGTTATCTTTGAAGATAACCTTGCAGGGGAGCAGAGTGGTGAATTCCCTTCAAGGTGGGATTTATTAGGCGGCAGCGCCGAAAATGCTTCACTCGGCAATGATAATGTTATTCATTTTATTAGCAACAATTCAATTATTGTACCTTTATTGGACAAAAAAGATTTTTTGCCGGATATATTTACTATTGAATTTGATGCTTATTTTGAAAAAGATGCAATAAGTAGATGGGATCATTATAAACTAAGATTCTTTGAAGGGACCGGAGGATCAGCATCAATAGCCGGAAAGACTGTATATCCGATTGATATAGCATGGAATGAAGCGAAAATGGGAGAGTTTGGCGGTAGGATTGCTTCATTTACAAAAGAGCAGGAGAACTGGCAGGGTAAATGGAGACATATTGCTATTTCATTTAATAAAAGATCTTTAAAATTATACATGGATGAAGAACGAATATTAAATATCCCTAACCTGGGATTTAAACCAGAGATGTTTTCTATAGGGTCAGATTTTGATGATCAGCTTATAAAAATGAATTCTATAAAAAATATCAGGGTAAATGAAGGGGGGATGAAACTCTATGACAGAATCATGGCTGACGGCAAGTTCGTCACGAGAGGTATTCTGTTTGAAGTTAATAAAGCAAATATAACCCCTGAATCAATGGGAACAATAAATGAGATTGTTAAGCTAATGAATGAACATCCGGAACTGAAATTCAGAATTGAAGGGAATACCGATAGTGACGGTGATAAAACTTACAATCAAAAATTGTCGGAAGAAAGAGCGGACGCTGTGAAGAATCTGCTTGCAGAATCAGGCATTGATGCATCAAGGCTGGAAACAAAAGGATGGGGCGACAGCAAACCGGTTGACAGCAATTCAACTCCGGAAGGAAAGGCAAATAATAGACGGGTTGAATTTATTAAGATTTGAATAATGAATTTAATTGATTGAGTTTACTCTTAGTTTAATATATAATACTGAAAGGCGGTTACTTAAATGAAAAAACTGGTATTGTTTATTCTTTTCTTTTCGGAAGCTGTAATGCTTTTTGCTCAGACGCAAATTACTTCAGCCGATGTAGCAAATATTCTTGCACCCGGGAATGAATGGATAGAAACAAGCAATGATACAGTACAGGCAACTATGGATGTAGGAAGTGCAAGCGGATCATCTCAGAACTGGACTATCCCGAACATTTCATTTGTAGATACAATTAAAGCGACAAATATTTCACCTTCTAGTTCACCTTATTCATCTGATTTTCCGGAAGCTACACATTGTCAATATTTTAGCGGTATAGTAGAGGGTGTACCCGCAACATCATATAGCTATTTCAAGTTAGATAATAACGCACTTTTTTCTTTGGGATTCGCTTATCATGTTCAATTCGGAGGAATAGATACTGTGATTATATTAAAAGATACTACGGGTCTCTTTCTTCTGCCGGTAACATATGGAACATCAAAAGTGGTTTCCAGCGATACAACAAGTTATATCCCCGGCTATACATTTATAGAAACCATTACACAATCTGTTGATGCTTTCGGAAATATAACATTTCCTTTCGGAACTTATCCTGCATTACGAATATCCGTAGTTACTGAATCTAAAACTTATGTGAACGGAACTCTTTTTAGTTCGGATTCTCAAGTGAGTTTTACATGGATATCAAACGGCGGATTTTTTCAAGCAGATATCGATACAACTACAGGTACTTCGGGAACTGTATCTTTAACCAGTGCCAGCCTTGTCCAATTCGCTGCTGCGCCGTTAGCTGTAAATGAGAGTAATATAAATTCACCTGCTGGATTTGCATTATACCAGAATTATCCCAATCCTTTTAATCCATCAACTAAGATCCGTTATACAATATCCTCAACGAGCTCTAACAGATCTAATCTTGTAACTTTAAAGGTTTATAATATCCTTGGGAATGAAGTTGCATCATTGGTCAATGAAGAAAAACCGGCAGGCACATATGAAGTTGAATTTAATTCAAAAGATTCACAGGGCAGGGCTCTGCCCAGCGGTGTTTACTTTTATAAATTAACAAACGGCAGCTTTACTCAAACTCAAAAGATGATTCTTTTGAAATAAAAAATTGGGGCTGTTCAGAATGACAGAAAAGGTACTTTTTGGACAGCCCCGAATTTTATTATATAACAAGAGTTGAACGAAAGATGACATCTTTAACACCTAAAAAGATGTCATCTTTATATCTGTGTAATCAGAAACCTAAAGTAACCGCAATTATGTGGTTTGCATCGAAATATTTTACATGCCGGTAGGCATAATCGAACATTAAATCTACACTGCCTAAATTATATTCAATGCCTGCACCAAGTGATAATCCATATATATAATTCGGGTCCTGGTCATTGGGTGAATATGCGTAACCTGCCCTAATAAATAACGTTTTATTGTATCCGTATTCAGCACCAAGGTTATAAAGATCACCCGTAAAATTATTGTTCTGATAATTAGTTGTTACTTGTATTGAATTAATATCATTTATTACAGGTGTATAACCGAATCCAATTTCAAATGAGGAAGGCAGGTTGAAGGAAGCGGCATTTATATTATAAAAGCTAGGGGGCCTGTCAAATGAATTTGATGGTTCGGATGTTGAACCTGTTGGAGACGCTTGAATGAGTAAACCCGGACCCCCGTAAGTCATCTGCGGTCCGATGTTTTTAATTACCAATCCAAAGCTTAATCCTTTTATATCACCCAGATCATTATATTGAAGACCCGCATTAAAAGCAACGCCGTTTGCACTAACCTGATCTATCGTTTCAGAGATATAATTAAAGGTTATACCAATGGCTACCCGGTCCGTTAGTTCGCGGGAATATGAAGCCCCCGCAATAAGAAATTGAGGCGAATAAGTTTGTCCGGTACCATCAGGCTGATTGTTTGTAGTGATGGGGATGGATCCGACACTCAATGATTTAATATTAAAAGAGACTATTCCAAAACTCTCGAAATTTGCAGCAATAGCACCATATTCAACTCCAATGTCGGCAATATAATTCATATGAGAAAATGTAGCTGTTGCAGAGTTTGACATATGTGCAATACCGGCAGGATTCCAGAATAGAGCATCAATACCTTTTGAAGTAGCAGCATTTGAGCCTGCCAGTGCTATTCCGCGCGGCCCTGCCGGTATTAATAATTCAGTAGCTCCGCCGGTGCCGTTTCTTGAACCGCCCCCTGCAAATATTCTATCAAATCCTATCAAGGAAATTATTATTATCACTATAATGTTTATTGTAATTTTCATTTTCACTCCTTAAATTTTAAACTTCATTAAAAACGATCAGGCATCTGCTGCTCTTGAATAATTGAAAACTTCAATATTTTGGTTGTACCAACTTCCGGCATTTCGATGAATGCTATATATAATCCGCTTGATACCGGTAAGCCGGATTCATTTGTAAGGTGCCATTGTTCATTTTGTTCGGTTGTTCCGGATGTGGATGTATGATCAATGGTTTTAACAAGAGTGCCGGCTAAGTTAAATATTCTAATCGTTGCATTTTGGGGTAAATGACTGAAAGTTACAAACCTGTTATACTTATTTGTTTCTTGAGAATTTACACCGTAATAAGGGTTTGGAAAAACATTTATCATATTAACACCCTGCTTTGCAAGCTGAATATCTCCAATAACCGGTTTAGCCGCTGTAAATGAAAACTGATCAGTCGAAGTATTAACTTTAGGAGCGGTAAAAGTCATAGAAAAATCTGCTGACATGGGTTCATTGCCGGATCTGGGTGTCCACCAGAAAGCCCATTGAATGGGCTCAGTTCCATTTCCTGCATCAGCCATAAAATCCGTACCTCCCGCGGTAGGATTCCAGTCATTTCCTGTAGGATCATAAGGAGTATCCATTACAAATACATAGTTGAACTGAATAATACCATCGTCCGGGTCCCACTGGCCATTTGCATCTCTATCCCTGACTATCACATCCAATTGTCTTGGAGGATCAGTTGAAATGTCAAAGACCTTAAATGGAGCTAAAGCAGTCTTCTCCCATGTACCCGAACCGAATCCGGTATATAAGTTCACTAATTGACCGCTGTCGGGATTGACAACGTATGGTTCTCCAACATCGTATGCACCATTGCCATTCACATCTGTATAGCTTTCAACCTTATAAACATCAATTCGTATGCTTTTAAAATCCGGAGGTGCAACAGAGGAACCGACAAAGTTAGGACCTAAAAAAGCAGCACCAAACATTAACTCGCCTCCATTTGCGGCACTACCGGACAGCCATCTGTCGCCGGTAGAAGTAAAATTAGTCCCTGCAAGAGGTGGACCTTCAACTATAATTTGTACTCCGTCAAAAATTGGTGCATCTGAAGTGATATTACCGGGTAATATCTGCTTTTGATTTGAAAGCAAAACAGTACCTGCATCATTTTTTAAATTCCATACTGTTTGTCCGTAAGTTGCGGAGTTAGTATCTGCATCTTCTGAAAAGGAAATATTATAAGTATTCCCGGTTAATTTTTTAGGATCTACTACAATTGGTATTACTAATCCGTCGCTGCTGCCGGACGTATGATTAGTCTTAATAGTATCATTTGCGGAGGAATAAGAAGAACCGGGTGCCGGACCATTAGGAATTACAGTTATTATGGAAATTGGATTCTCAAGGGACTGAGGAACACCTTTCGGGTTATAACTGTAAGCAGTTACAGCAAAATAATATTGTACTCCGTTAACAAGAGGTTTGTTGCTGTTGAATGCATCTATTGAATCGACAAAAAATCTTTTTATGCCTGAATCAGTTCCAAACTGGGTTGAAATGCTTGGCTCAACTGTCCTGGTTACCGGGTCTACAAAGGGTATTGTGGAGACACCGTTTATTACATCATAAGTTCCGATAAGCTTTGCCTGATCTTTAGATGCTCCAAAGTAAGGGAGCTGATATATATTATATCCTTCAAATTTATACTCACCTCCTCCGGAGGGATCAACACTGTCAATTAAATCATGAATAACTAAATTTTCTGTTGCCGATACTTTGCCTGGATTTTCACCCCAGTCGAGTACGACTTTTTTATTAAGTGAAACTGCACTGACCTGAGGAGGCGGGGGAGCTGAAGGTAAATTGAAAAAGTGATCATATGCATTCTGAGCTGTTTTGTCATAGACTTTAAGAAGACTGACAGCCTGCAGATAATTTACACTTGGAACAGCACCTGCATCTATTTCGGCTACAACAACCTCCTGTGTATCGCCGGGTGCCATATTAAACGGGCCTGATGCCATCCCTTGTCTGCGGTCAGCAGGAGGTAGTGCGACTCCATCAAGCCATCCCGTTTGTGCGACAGGATCACCATAGAAGGCAAATTTGGTAGCTTTGTTGTTATTATCTATAAAGGGGTTTCCAGATAAGCCGTATTCCCCGTTAAAGAAGTGATAGAATTGAGTTGAACCAGTCGGCTGACCTTGAGGCGGATCTCCGAAGTTCGGATCATTATTTATAAAAAAGTAAGCTGCTGTCATCGGAAGATTTTTTTTACCGTGAATAATTCTACCCTTAAAAATGGCAGAATCTGTGGGCAGCCCGTTAACAATTGGTCCTTGAAAAAAATCAAACCCGAGGGCGGGAGGGGGAAGGGGAGCATAGGTTCCATCGCTGGCTTCTCCATTATAAGTATATTGTAGACTTAAGGTAGTATCGCAGCCCACGAGGTCGTCTCCCGAACTGCCGAGATCAACATCAGCCCAGTAAGACACAAACATGCTGTCGATATTATTTTGCTGAAAGCCTTTATTAATAATCTGCCACTTCTTAAAGTACATATCTCCTAATGCCCCCTGCTGGGCATACGCCCACATAGTTACATGAATTTCAAGACCCAGGGGCTGGGTTCCGTATATACCTACAGTAAGATTAGGGTCCTGGTCATTAGCAACATAATAAGTTGTTTGATCAGCACCCGGAACACCCGGAATATCAACATCAGGTTCATAAATTCCGTCTTTATTAATATCAGTAAACGGAGCACCGAGGTCATTAGAAGTTCCGGCTGCCGGCCAGTTAGTCCAGTCATTATCATATTGTTCTTTTACCTGAGCTGCAGATACCGGGCTGCTCGGATTCCAGAAAGATTCGGAAGCAGCATCTCCGCTAAGGTCTACATCAGGACCGCCGGGATAAACATCAGGACGAACCCGGTATATTGACCACCTGGGATCATTAGGATCGGCAGGTTGACCATTAGATAAAATCGGGCCAGGCTGAAGGCCGGATATATAGGCAGAACCTCCGACTCTTACCTGAGGGTCTCCATGAACATAGCCTCCCCATAAGAACCCGCTCTCATATACGGAATTTTTCCCGGTTCCCTTAGGGAACTCAGTACCTTCCTTATTAAAATCCGGATTGTAGTCGCTATAACCTACATTGGATTGTAAGGCATTTAGGTTATTAATATCGATAGGTGAGGTTGCCTTTTGTATCCCTGCCGCTGTCTTAGACAATCTTTTTTCTTTACCATTCCCTTTAGCATAGGCTTGAGCGAATGAAAAATATAAGATGCTTATTGCCAGAATAAATATATTTAATTTTTTTATACTTCATTGTTAAACTCCTAATTTATTTCAGTTGACCTGACAAAATTTCTATTGGTATTCTAAACGAATTCCGAGTCTAATTTGACGGGGAGTCCCGTATAAACCCGAGTAATCTATATTAACCGCATTGTAAACACGAGCGAAATCGGGCCCGTATTTCTGTGTTTGTTTATATCCTGCCAGGTCCGGGTTTGTTAAATATCCATCGGTTGACGCCGATCCTGTCCTATTATATACATCCACAACATTCTTTGTATTAAAAAGATTTATTACTTGAATAAATACGTTTGCAGATAAATTGTTCATAAAGTCGACTGTTTTATCGACGCGTAAATCGATCTGGAAGGTGGAGGGAGTAACAAAAGAATTAAGAGGACCAACTGCATTTCTGAATCTTGTATCGATTATAGTTACCTGGTTTGGATCGCTAGTCCCGAGATTTCGGACTGTACCGGAAGCGAGAGTAAAAGGATGCCCGCTTGAAAAAGTTAACAATAATGAAGCGCCGAATTCATGGAGTATATCCGGCCCGTCATTTATTCCAAAGTGATAATCAATATTAAGATTTCCATTAAAAGTATGATTGAATGCAAGAGGTACAATATAATGGGGAGTATAAATAACATTTGAAACAGGATTTCCAAATTCGGCATTATCAGAATACGGATTATCTCCCGTACCTTGTGCATTTTGAAATGAAAATGAACCGTTCACCAGGAATCTATTGGTTCTTCTCATTTCAAAATTAATTTCGATACCTTGAGTAGTTGCATAATCTCCGTTAGTTAATATTTGATAGGGTCTCCACCCGGTAGATGCATCAACCAACTGTGAACCGAATACAACCTGGTTTGCAATATCTTTGTAGTAAGCGGTTATATCAACAGAGGCAAAATCACTGATCTGTTGTGTAAATCCGATTTCATACTGCGTAGTCCTTGTCGGTCTTAAGTCAAATCCAAATGGTGCTCCGTTAAAAAATCCTGTATTGGGATTTATAAAATAGCCTATCAAATAGGGGCTTGCATATAAATTACTTAAGCTCGACTGCTGTATAAATTTACCGTATTGAGCGTGAAAAACGGTCTGATCGGTAATAGGAAATGAAAAGCCGAGCCTTGGACTAATGGAGCTAAAACCGGGTACTTTCTTCAAGTTTTCCGGATGAATTACCATTAAAGTTGTAGCGTCATAAACCTGGTTTGGATGTGTGGGGTCGGCAAATGTATAATTGTCTGTATTTATATAGTCATACCTGATACCTGCATTAACAATCAAGTTTTTATATTCAAGTCTGTCCTGAATATATGCTCCTGCAAAAACGGGTTTATGAGGTGCAAGTGAACCGGTTGAATAGTCTGTAGCGCCATTATAATCATTACCCAAAACATCATAACCATAATTATCCACACCTGATTTTATTAAGAGCTGCTGGAGAGTTTGGCCGGGATTCGCATTCAGTGTTCCTGCTATATTTGTAAAAGTAGCAGTAGGTACATAATTTCTTATTTTCATTAATTGGACTTCGCCGCCGATCTTTAATGAATTCTCTTTATTTAATTCATCCGAAAAAGCAGCACTGAAATTCATATTATCATTTTCAAATTTATTAAAGTTTGCAATTGAGTTGTTCTGGTCGGCTTCTAACAGGGGCATATTGGGAGCTGCAAATGAGAAAACGGAAAATACCTGGTATGGTATGGGAACATCAAAGTTTCCTTTTTCATTTTGCAGAGAAGAATACATCCATGGTACACCAGCGGCAGCATTCGCTTCCCTGTCACCATATTTAGTGAAATTATCACCCAGCTGGGGATCATATGTTTTACCTTTATTAAAGATGTAGCTTCCGTTTAATTCTATGTAAGCAGTAGGACTTAAAATGTGTGTAAGCTTTATTCCGAAATCACCGTTATAGTTATCTCTAATCGGCAGCCGGTTATTATCGAACATTGTATAAGAAGGCTGGGTTTCCAATAAATTTACTCCGACCAGCCTCTCCCTGTTGAAAGAGTATGTACCGATAACCCTTACAATTGTAGGGTTATAATCAAACGTTAAAGTGGCGGCAGAGCTGTACAAATTAGAATTATTTCCCGGAACAGGGCCGCCGGGATAATTCAGATTAATTGTATCACCGGGAGTTATACCGTCGGCAATGGTACCAAGCTGAAAGCCGTCATATCCTTGTGAAGGATTCCTATCAGCCTGAAATAAATTTTCAAATAGTCCAAATATTTTTATATGCTCGCCGATGAGGGGACCACTGAAGGAAGCTGTCATATCGTTATATCCGTATGAATAGGCTCCGAAATTTTTTTCACCATTATATCTGTTTTCCCTGCTTTTGAATGTCAGGTTATCTGTAATGTATTGTAGGCTTGCATTAATATTGGGTCCTCCCGATTTTAATTGAGTTTTGATTATCCCGGCATTGGCGCCTCCGAACTCTGCAGTATAGCCGCCTGCTTGCACCTGTATTTCTTCCAGAGCATCCTGCGGAATAGAGACTTGTTTAGCGCTAAAGTGAGGCCCTCCAGCAAGAGTAGACATTGGGTTCGTTATGTTTGTCCCTTCCAGATAGTAGCCTACTTCATCCTGGCGGCCACCTCTGATATAAATATTTCCATTTTGATGAATAACACCGGCGGTTAAAGCGATGATATTATCAATACCGCGAACCGGTAATGCTTCAATTTGTTCATTTGTAGTAGTCCTGATAGCATTTGTATTGCTTTTATTTACAAGCGGTTTTTGGGCAACTATTTGAATTTCTCCGACAATAATACCTTCGGCGGGAAGCTGGAAATTGATCTCGGTTGACAGGTCTGCACTTACACGGACACCGGTAATGGTTACGGATTTGTATCCGATATATGATGCTTTAAGGGTATAAGTTCCGGCATCAAGGTTGCTGATTACATAATCGCCGTTTACATCTGTAGCTGCGCCGAAAGAAGTACCTACAACAACTACGTTTGCACCGATAAGCTGCTCACCAGACTGCAGGTCTGAAATTTTGCCTTTAATTTTTCCTACAGTACTTCCATATAAATATGTAGGAACAATAAGCAATAATAATAAAACAGTAAACTTTCTATACATATTCATCTCCTTTTATTTAATTGATATCCATTCCCTGGATTTATTATTACTTCTTTGTTTATGTTGATATACAAAGATCAGATGACACATGTCAGGAGGCGCAAAACATTTATTTTATAAATAAATGCGAAGATATTTTAGGAAAAGATTCAATTTTATTTGCAGATTTTGTCCGCAAATATTTTGCACCTTTTAATTGTTTCAACGTGTTAAAAAGACAAAAAAAAGTCAATATTAAATTTTACAGGAAGATGTACTAAAATTCGGTCCTTGAATTATTGGACAGGGATTTATAACCACATAGGCACATAGGGAACATAGAAGGAGAAATGACAATGAACAAATAACAAATCTTAAATAAGCACCAAATTATAAATTCGAAATTCGAAACATTCAATGACTACGAATGACCATCGAATGACTATGAATCTTTATTCATATCTTAGAGATTTTATTGGGTTTGAAGTTGCTGCTTTAAGAGCATGAAAAATAGTTGTGCCAATTGCAATTGTTAATGCAATAGCTGCCGCAGCGGCAAACATCCACCAGTTGATCTGTATTTTGTAAGCAAAGTCCTGGAGCCAATTATTCATGAGATAATAGGAGACTGGAGCGGCGATTATTGCTGCCGCCAATACCAGCATTAAGAAATCTTTGGATAATAAAAAGATAACACTGCCGACAGATGCACCTAGAACTTTTCTAACCCCGATTTCTTTTGTCCTCTGCTCAACAGTATAAGAAGCAAGACCAAATAATCCCAGACATGCAATAAATATTGCCAGGAAAGAAAAGAACCCGAACATCTCTCCTGTCTGCCTGTCTGATTTATAAATATCATCAAAATGTTTATCGAGGAAGGCGTAATCGAATGGTCTGCCGGGAACAATTCTTTTCCAGGTACTTTCAATGTAATTTATGGTTTCCGGAATATTTCCAGGTTTAATTCTTATTAGTAAGTAGTTAAACTCATCCGGCTGAATAGACATCATCAAAGGACCTATAGCGGAATGGAGGCTGAAGAAATTAAAATCTTTAACGACACCGATAACAGTTAATAAAGGTTTATTTTCAAATTGTTTTCCAATTGGATTCTTCCAGCCGAATTTTTTAACCGCCGCCTCATTTATTATTACCGAAGCACTTGAATCAGTAGAATGGAGGGGAGAAAAATTTCTTCCTTCGACAATTTTCATCTGCATAGTATTAATATAATCGGGATCAACATAACTATAACGCATCATAAGCTTTGTTTGACCGTTAGTACCGGCAACAGTTACATCACCTTCAGACCCACTTGCACCAGCTAATCCGGAGCCGGCAGCTGCATCTATAATTTGCGGATTCTTACGAAGCTCCGTTTTTATTAGATTGATTTTATCCCTAGTGTCCTTGCTTCTAATCGGAAGGTATATTATATGTTCTTTATTAAAGCCAAGGTTTTTATTCCTTATGAAGCTCATCTGGTTTGCAACTATACCTGTACAAATCATCAGTATAACTGCAATAGAAAATTGTAATATTACCAGGACCTTTCTCAAAAATGATCCTTTGTTTTTTGAAGGCAAATTTCCTTTCAGTGATTGAGCCGGCTGAAAATTTGAAAGAAATACTGCAGGGTAGCTTCCCGAAATAATTCCTACAAATAAAGTAATGCCAATAAGTTCTAAAAAGAACATTGCACTCCCGGTATAACTGAATATAATTCTGTCTTCAAAAATATTTTTGAATAAAGGAAAAGTAATTTCAACAATAAAGATAGAGAGCACAAATGCAATCAAGGAAATAAATACAGCTTCTCCGATAAACTGATATATGAGCTTTCGTCTTGAAGAACCGAGCACCTTCCTCATTCCAATCTCTTTAATTCTTTTTGTAGACCGGGCTGTAGCGAGGTTCATAAAATTTATACAGGCTATTAAAAGTATGAAGAATGCAATTATGGAAAATAAATAAACAGTTTCGGCGCTTCCTTCATTACGGCTGTAAGTTTGATAGGTAATATTAGTTGAATAAAGATGAACATCCTTTAAAGGCTGCAGATACATCTGCAGGTCGCTTTGACTCTCTTTTGGTACATTGTCCTTCAGGAATCGGGAGAATTTATTTTCAACTTCTTTATAGTTAATCCCTTTCTTTAGTAATATATAAGTTGCCAGACTGTTCGTCTCCCAGCTCTTTAACCAGCTGAAGGAATTTTCAATAAATTTATAAGAACCGAGCATATTAAAAAAGATGTGCGAATTTTTAGGGTAATCTTTAAAAACTCCTGTTACAATAAAATCAGAGCTTTCCGTAACGCCGGATATTGTTATAGTTTTACCTAAAGGATTATCGTTATTAAAATATTTTTGTGCAATTGTTTCGGAAATTATCAATGAATTCGGAGTTTCAAGTGCTGTTTTAGGATTTCCTTTAATGAACGGGATGGTGAATATATTGAATACAGACTGATCGGCAAACGATAACCCGTCTTCATAAAAACCTTCCGAGCCTATTTTGCAAAATACAGATGGTACCGGCTTAAGCCTTGCCGAACTTTCTATTTCCGGAAAATAATCTTTCAATGCCGGTGATAAAGGTCCCATTGTAACAGCTACATTCAGCTTGCCTATTCCTTTTTGATTTTGGATTTCAACAACTCTGTAAATCCGGTTTTCTTTTTTATGAAAATTCTCATAGCTCAATTCATTTTTAATTAAGATTGAAATAAGGATGAAGCCTGCCAGGCCAATAGACAACCCGGCAATATTAATGAAAGAATAGATTTTGTTTTTAAAAATATTTCTAACGGCAATTTTGAGATAATTCTTAAACATGTAATTCTTCCTTATTAATATCTAAATTACCACTGATAATGTTAAGAAAAGGACAAGGATTATGCCATATAAACTCCCTTTTATTTTGACATGAATATATTCTATGTCGTTCAGATTCGGACGGTAGTGTTCGAATCCGGTCTATTAATAGTCATACGGTTGTCATTCAAGGGTCATTCAATTGTCATTCAATAGTCATTCAATTGTCATTCAATAGTCATTGATGGTCATTATTAGGAAACTGGAGGTTACTTGGATTTACCTTGGAGTTAGCTTGGAGTTATACTGGAGATGGATGGGAATATACTTGGGGCAGATAGAATAATTGAGGCTTATATTATTCACATTTTTGTCCGGGATAAATGAGGCTAAAAGTTAAAAAGGCTGTGAAAATATTCAAATTGTAGGGCGATTCTCCGAATCGCTAATGTGTATTTTGGTTGAATTTATAATAAGTTAAACGAAACAGAGTTTCGTTCTACAGCTTAGGGCAATTCAGATTTTTCTTTTTATTAGGATCAGGGTAATATCGTCGTACTGATCATAATCTTTGGAGTAATGATCGATTTCATTTTCAAATTTGTTAACAATGCTTGCACTGCTTTCCAAATGATTATCTGCAATGATCTTTTTAAATTCATCGAGCGAATTCTTAATACTGTAATTATTCTTTAAATCAACTAACCCGTCTGTATAAAATAATAAAATATCATTTTCGTTTATAAAAAATGTTTTTTCTTCAAGGTTTTTGGTCAAGATTCTTCCCATTTCCAGGCTGAGGCCTAAACCTTTGGGATTATGGACTTTAAATTCAGATTCTTTATTTTCATATACAGCCAGAGGTTCATGCCCTGCTCTTGAAAATACTAAAGTGTTGTTTTCAATATCCAGAATTGCATAAATAGCAGTGATGAAAGATTTTCTGTCGAGCATCTGGTATAGAAGAGAATTAGCTTTAGTAAAGAGCTCAACAGTGGAAGAGCATTCAAAAGCGAGTGTTTGAAAAATGCCTTTCAATAATGTTGTATAAATTGCGGCTCCAAGTCCTTTACCGGAAACATCACCGATGATAATTCCAAGCTTATTATTCCCCAGCTCAAAGAAATCATAGAAATCGCCGCCGACTTTTTTAGCTGGTTTGAATAGAACGGAGATTTCGTAATTATTATATGAAGGAATTTTTTTTGGCAGCAGGCTGGTCTGCACATTTTGAGCTATATGCAGCTCATTTTCAAGCCGTTCTTTTTCAAGTTCATCCTCAAGATCTTTAAGAGTAATGAGTGTGTATAAATTATTTCTTAATTTGAAAACAGACTTGAATACGGAAATATTTTTTTCTTTAGAGACAGAAAAGAATTTCAGTGTTTCCTCTTTCCCAATGTCTGCGTCAAAAATTTTCTTAAAATGGGGTTTATCTTTTATTGAATTAACATTAGTAAGGCTCATAACGCCTAATATATTTTTTGCTGCATCATTTATAAGCTCAACCTGTCCCTCTTCTTTATATGATATTATTCCGGAAGGAATCTGCTCGATGAGAGTTTTTAAGTACTGGAGATTTTCTTCCGCCATTATTCTGTTTGAAGAGAGCTTATTATAAGTTTCCCTGATCGATTTATATAGTTCATCGTACATTGAGCCGAAGTTCTTAAAGAGGTTGGTTTGATTGAAATCGGAATATCTGATGGAGGACATAAACTTAGTGAGGTCGCGGCTTATTCCGTCTATATATTTGAACAATGCAATGATGCGGTACAGTGCTATTAGAAAAAGTATCAGTGCCGTAGCGGCAAGGTTATAATAACGCAGCACAACTATGCCGCCCAGAATAAAAGCAACGATTAATACTATATTTATTAAAACCGTTACCCGGAATTTATTTAAATAAGGGATGATTATTCCTCTTTTTAAAAATTGTATACTACAAAGTTATTTAAATTTTTGCAATTTATCTCTGCTAAAATTAGTTATTAATTTTTTAATATTTATTAAAAAGGATAAGAGCCACAAAGTCGCTAAGGCACAAAGCAGCACAAAGTACTTTTGGGTTAATTTCTTGGATTTTATTCTGAGGAAAGGAAAATGAAGAAATCTTTTGCGAAACGGAGTTTCGCGTTACAGGTTCTGCAGCCATGCAGGTGATTTACTTGTAAAATACCATTATCTTTTATTTTATTATTTTTATGTTGTACTTATTTAAGATATTATAAAAAGAACATCTCTATTTTGGGGTACAGCAGTGACAACAAATTCTCAACCGTCATTATTTAAATTATTTGCTTCATTTTTACGTTTAGGAGCAACTGCATTCGGCGGGCCTTCCATGATAGCTTATATTCGAAAGATGAGCGTTGATAATGAACATTGGCTTAGTCCGGAGACATTTCAAAACGGAATTGCACTTTGCCAAGTTATACCCGGTGCGACAGCAATGCAATCCGCTGCTTATGTTGGATTGAAAACTCGAGGTATAACGGGTGCTGCAGCCGCTTTTATTGGTTTTGGATTTCCGGCTTTCTTTCTAATGTCATTGCTTGCAGCAGTTTATAAATCAGTCATCAATCTTCCGTTAACAGTTTTTATATTTAGCTGTCTTCAGGCGATAATTGTCGCTATTATTGCAAATGCCACAATTTCATTTGCAAAAACTACTTTGAAAGAATGGAAGTCAATCATCATTACGATTATTGCAATTGTATTGTTTTCTTTTAAAGTGAATCCAATAATCATTATTCTGTTATCCGCGGGATTAGGAATTTTACTAGGATTAAAAAATCAAACTGTAAAGCCGGGAACCGGAAAAAATATTTCCTTTAAGTCAGAGGAATCAAATTCATATATTCGAGAGATTTTTCTTCTATTATTCTTCTATGCAATTTTTATTGTTATACTTTTCTTTTTAAATAAGAATTTATTTGTTCTTTCAACATTGATGTTTAGAATAGATTTATTTGCTTTTGGCGGCGGGTTTGCTTCCGTTCCTTTAATGTTTCATGAAATTGTTGATGTCCGGCATTTAATTGATAACCAAACTTTTATGGATGGAATTGCATTGGGGCAGATAACACCCGGTCCTATTGTAATTACAGCCACATTTATAGGGTATTTATTAGCTGGTTATTTTGGAGCTATCGTAGGAACAGTAAGTATCTTTTTACCTTCATTTCTTATCCTTGCAGGCGTTACTCCTTTCTTTGAAAGGCTCAGAACAAAAAAATTGTTCAATGAAGTTATTACAGGTGTGTTAAGTTCATTCGTAGGGTTGTTATTCACAGTGACTATTCAGTTTGCTCTTAATTTAAATTTAGGAATAGTTCAAATATTTCTTGTTACTTCAGCTTTAACTGCCTTGCTATTAAAGACAGATATACTTTATGTCGTTTTAATTGGTATGGTAATATCCATAATGATTTTCTTTATTGTTTAGCTGATTTTTTCACTCTCAAAAAAAGTAAATAAATTTTATTTGTTTGTAAGTGAGAAAAAAGAATCTATCTAACGCACATTGAATAAATGGACTTTTATAGTATAAGCCTCTCCATAAGCAATTGACAACTAATACTAAGTTCTCAATAACTATAAGGGAGGAGAGGCTGAATAACCTACAAGCATGCATTTAATAGGAATTAACAATTGATATAAAAACGAATATTACATTTCATAACTTATTTTGAATGTTACATTTCTTCTTTCTTCAAAACTCGCTCCGCTGAAAAATGCTCCTTTAATTAGATGAGCATGATCCAGCAAATTTGTTATGAAGATAGAAGGTTCAATTGTATGATTATCACCTAGATTGAATATATAACCTCCTGATAGATTAAATATCCATGAAGGTGTTGTATGAGCACCCTGATTGAAATCAAATAAACCGGTCTTAAAATCAAAGTCATCGTTGCCATTTGCTAAACCGCTCCCATAAATCCCTGCAATATTAAGAAACCAATTTTTCGGCTGGTAATTTATTCCGGCTACTGCAGCTAATCTTTCATCATGATCTAAATCAAAAGGTGCAGTAGAACTATCGGGCGGAAGGAATCCTCCGGATACAGGTCCAATGCCGTAGGCATGTATTAAGGAAGTATTAAGATATGCGGAGAAAGGGCTTTCGGGATTGCTGAATGTTAAGCTTAATTCTATTCCGTTTATTTTCACCCGGTCTATATTAACATTAACCCTGATTGTGCTAGAACCGAGAGTCTCATCATCCAGGCCCGGTGAAGAGTTTTTATAAAAGTAGGTTAATTTCCCGGTAAAGCCATTAAGGAAGTTATGAATAATACCGGCTTCATATAAATTGTCTTTTTCAGGAAAAGTTGCACTTGAGGAGTCACCAACCGCAGTTGCAATTGAAGATAAGCCTTCAATATTGGTCGGGATAAAAAGCCTATCATAGCTTAGATAGATTGTATTAAAATCATCGGGAAAGAAGTGATTTTTAACCGGGGATTAAATTGGGTTTGAAGCGGAATAGCGGGTGCGATATGATGGTCATATCTTAATCCCGCTTCAATTCTTGTCCATTCAAAAGGATGAATACTGGTTTGTCCGAAAAGACTAAAATCGGATCCCTGTAAATTGTGTATTGATCAGAGGTCCATTGCCGTTAAAATCCTTAAATTGAAATTTTTCTTTACCGGCAGTAGTGCTAAAATTAAGCCCTACATTGAAAGCAAAATGATGTGAGAGTTCATCACTATATTTTATTCGTGTACCATACGAAACAAAACTTCTATCTTGATCAACAGTATATGCTGTTGTTGTATCGGTTCCGAAATATTGTACAGTTTGGTCAATGGACTGGTACCAAAAGATAAACCGCCTTCCCTAACATAGAGGCCTGCAAATAAATCGCTTGATTTATCGGTTTCTGAAGAAAAAGTATGGAAATAAGAAAGAGATTGGAAAGAATTGTAGCTTCCCTGTGTATCATAATTAATTCCTTCTGCAGAATCAAAAGGAATTTGCGTTTGTGTCTTGCTATAATTCAAATTAGTTGTAAGATAATCATTATCGCTTAAGAAATAGTCCATCTTACTATATAGGAAATAATCAAAACCATGATCATTAAATAATTGAGGTACCGGTTGATCAATTCTACGATCTGTTTCCTGTCTTCCGCCGGAGAAGAAATAACCAAAAGAACCTATATGGTCTGCTAAAGGAAATTCTCTGTCCATTTGAATTTAATCCTTTGAAAGTTCCAACATTAGGACCAAGATTTTCGTTGTTTGAAGTTAAATAGCTGCCTGCATAACTTGACAAGCTTAGATGAAATTTTCCAGGAGGCACCTGGTTTCTAACATCAATTATAGCTGCAGACTGTCCGCCGTATTCTGCAGGAAAGCCGCCGGTATAAAAAGTAATATTTTTTATTACTCCGGGATCTACAACTTCATTCAATCCTCCGAATACACCAAGAGGGACAGGAATTCCATCTATTAGATATGTATATTCGCCATGCTGTCCGCGGATATGCACTTCTCCGGTTGGTGCTCTAACTGCACCAACCAAATTTTCCTGGATAACAGATGTCATCCTTGCATCAGGCGAAGGATGAAATGTTTGCAGTTCAAATGTTTTATTACCCGTTTTTAGATCAATGAAACTGGAAATATGAACTTCTTTTTCGCTTGTAACTACAACTTCCTGCAATCCTATAATATTTTGATGTAAAAGTATTTTTAGATTATTATGTATTCCATCTACTTTGATAGGAGATGAGAATTCCATATATCCCACTAATTGAACAGTTAAATTATAACTGCCTTCTTCAATATCATTAAATGCTGCATTCCAAAATGATTTGTTTCTTTAACATTAACGAATTCATCCCCTTTTTTTAAGATTAAGACAGCAAACTCAAGGGGAGTATTTTCACTCGAGTCAACGACAGTTACTTTATAATTGATTGTGTTTACTTTCTTATCTCCACCTTTTTTGTTAGCAATGTGTTAAATGTAAATCCAAGAATAAAAAGAAAAGTTATTCCCGCTGATTTGAATAAAATATTCAATATAAATAATCTGCCTTTAATATACATAACAGAAGACTCCTTCATAATTATTTAATATTTTTTATTGGAATAATGCAGAAAAATAGAGTAATCCCTTAGTTGCAGGGAAAATCCAAATCAATTAAATTAATTTCCAATAAACGTATTATTAGAAATCAATTATTCAATTAGTTTTCTTTATTCTTCTGCGGACTGAAACTACCGGGTTAGGATATTTTTGAAGGAGGGGCTCTTAGATGATGCTTATAATTAAACTCCTGTTTAGGGACCTTATTATTTTTTAATAAAAGGTAAACTTGTTTGTTTTCAATTTTAGTATTGAAAATGGGGACATAAGCAATATTAACAATTGAAGTACTGAAATGAACAACGATACATTCGCTGTTTACATCAGTGAATTTATCAAACGGATTTGGAGTTTGATTCTCTTGAGTTTGTTCTAGTTTATAATTTCCTTGCTGAAGGTCATAATGATGGTAATGAAAAATGGTAAGCGAGACTAAAAATAAATAGGCACTTAAAAAAAGATAAGAATATTGTTTAGTGTATTTATTAAAATAATTATTCATCTATAGGAGTAAATTTATTTATAATGAAGATAAAGATATTAATATTAAATTAAAACCAAATAATTTATATCAAATGAGAAGTGATATAATTATAAAAACTTAATTTTAATTTATTGAGCACGGGATAAAGGGGGCTGTGTGAAAATACAAATTGCAGGGCGATTCTCCGAATGGCTAATGCGAATTTTGATTGAATTTATGATAAGTTAACGAAACAGAGTTTCGTTCTACAGGCTCTGGAAGACTGGTGTTAGCCTTTTCTTCGGACAAAATCCGTTGGATAAATCCAACGGCAAGTGATTCACACAGGCTCTAAAGTGAAGGGCAGAGTATTGGTTCGAATGTTGTTTATGCCGATATTTAAAAGTAAGAGAAGCTAAAATTATTAACAATATTATAATGTTTTGAACGAATATCCTTTTTATGATCGTGATCTGAGCTGGTTGTCTTTTAATTACAGGGTTTTAATGGAGGCAAAGGATCTCTCGGTTCCAATAGTTGAGAGGCTTCGTTTTATTGCCATTTATTCATCAAATCTGGATGAGTTTTTTAGAGTGCGCGTGGCAGGGCTTAACCGGCTTAATGCCCTTGGGAAAAAGAAGATCAAAAAGAATCTGGATTTCAATCCAAAGGCTATTTTGAAAAGCATTCATGAAAATGTAAGTAAGCAACTTAATGAATATGGCATTGTGCTGGAGGAAATACTTGAGAATTTAAAACATGAGGGGATCATTATTCACCGGAGTTCAATAGAAGAAAATCATGAAAGGGCTCTTGAAAATTATTTTAAGACTCAAATACTGGCTTTTCTGCAGCCCCAGTTTATAGTCAATAATGAGCCTCCTTTTTTGAGGAATAAGGAGCTTTATTTTGGGGTTAGACTGAAAAACAAAGAGAAATTTGCTGCGGCTATTTTAAATATTCCATCTGATAAGATTCCAAGGTTTTTTACGATAGAGGATGAAAAAGGAATTCACTATTATTTTCTGGATGATATTATTAAAAGATATCTCTCCATAGTTTTTCCTAATTACTACATAATTGAATGCTCCAGCTTTAAATTGAACAGGGATGCGGACTTGAGAATTGATGATGAATTTAATGGAGACCTTGTATCTAAAATTGAAAAACAGATTAAAAAAAGAGAATTAGGGGAACCGGTTAGGTTCCTTTACGACGGCAGTTTTTCGGAGGAATTGTTAGATATATTTCGAAAAAATTACAATCTTGATGATGAGAATCTGGTTTTCGGGGGGAGATACCATAATCTTAATGATTTCTTTCAAATCAAAAATACAAGAAATAAAAAATTAGAGTATCCTCCTTTAATTCCAATATTTAATCTGAATATAGACGGATATAAAAGTATATTTGAAGCAATTGACAACCGGGATCAAATTCTTCATTTCCCTTATCAATCATACGATTACATTCAGAAATTTTTTAATGAGGCATCAATTCATCCGGATGTTAAGGAAATCAATGTAACATTTTACCGGATGGCAAAAAACAGTGTTATTGGGGAAGCATTAATAAGTGGAGCTAAAAACGGAAAAACAGTAAATGTATTTATGGAAGTAAAGGCACGTTTTGATGAGGAAAACAATATTCTTTGGGCTCAGCGGATGAGAGAAGCGGGAATAAATATTAAATACAGTATGCCGGGATTAAAGGTTCACGCAAAGGTTGCATTAATCCGTATGGAATCAAAAGCCGGCAGAAAATTCTACGGTTTCTTTGGAACCGGGAATCTAAATGAGACTACTGCAAAAATCTACTGTGACCATGGACTGCTTACTAGTCATGCAGGGATGACAACAGAACTTGACCGAGTTTTTAGATTTCTTCAGGGGAAACAGAAATCTGTTTCATTCAATCATTTGATTGTCAGCCAATTCGGTGCCTTAAAGCGATTTATTAATTTAATTGACAGGGAAATTAATTACTGCAAAGAAGGGAAGAGGGGAGAAATAATAATAAAATTAAATAATCTGGAGGAACCAAATCTAATCGAGAAACTATATGAAGCTGCTGATGCAGGAGTGAATGTAAAAGTCATTGTTCGCAGTATCTGTTGTATGGTACCGGGAACAGCCGGGATAGAGGTATCAAGAATTGTAGATCGATATCTGGAGCACGCCAGACTATTTTATTTTTTTAACGGAGGTGAATCTGAAATGTACATGGGTTCTTCTGATTGGATGAACCGGAATTTGCATCACCGGATAGAGATATCGTTTCCGGTTTACAACCCTGATATCCGTGACCAGCTGCTTAATGTATTGAAAATTCAACTAAAAGATAATACTAAACGGGTCTTGCTTAATTCCAACCTTGAAAATATTCCTGTAAGTTATCCGGGAGATGCCAATAAAGTAAATGCTCAGATGGATACATACCGTTATATAGATAGCATCCAAAAATCAATATGAGGCTAAAGCCTTTTTCTTTATCCCTTTCTATTCAGGCAGAAAATTTGAATCAAGATTTATGATTTTGAATAATCTCATCAACTTCTTCTATAGAAAATTTATTTAATTTTACAATTAATGCACTATCTCTGTATGAAGAAGGTAACATTTGTCTTGCCTGTTCTTTATTTTCAGCTTCGACAATGACCCAAGCTTTATGTACACCATCTAAACATCCCCAATCTGCATGAGAAAGAAAGTGGGAACCGGTTTCGAGCAAAATTTTCACAGCATTTGCACATGCCAATACCTCTGCTTCATGCGGAACTTCAATGAAAAATCTGTCCATTATACCCTCCATCTTTTTTAATTTAAATAGATTATGACTTATTTTTATTTATCTTCAATTTTTTTTTGGGTAAATTCCTTTCTAGTAATCATCTTACCAGCTGCAGGTACTATATATAATGTTACGAATTAAAATACTTTCGAAATATATTAAATTTCGTCTTTAAAATTTAAGAGGGTATAAGTCTTAATGAGAGCCAAATATCTGGCTTTGTCCCCCCTAATTAAAGAGGGATTAAACCTGTCCCGATTTTATGTCCCGGATAACTTATCATAATGTTTATAATATTGTATGAAGGTGTTTATGAAGAAATATATGGTTGTGTCCCTGTCACTTCATTTTTAAAATAAATCATTTATATTCAGGAACCGAATTAATCTTCTTATTTTCTTTTCAAAGTTCTGTTTTAAACCTTTACAGTATAAAATAATAATGAATTTACTCGAAAGAGAGCATCATTTAAAGAAATTAAATGAGCTAATATTAGAAGCGGAAGGAGGAGCCGGAAGAACAATAGTTGTTGCGGGTGAGGCAGGAATAGGTAAAACCGTTCTAGTTGAAGAGTTTGTTAAAAATTTAGGTGAAAAGTGGAGAGTTCTATGGGGAAACTGCGACGCATTAAATACACCCAGACCTTTAAGTCCGCTTTATGATTTAACTTATCAAATGAACAGTAATCTTTTAAAAGTTTTAAAAATAGAACATGAAGGGAATAGTATTTTTAACGGTTTTTTTCATGAGATTCAGAAAGAGAACAAACCATCTTTAATAATTATAGAAGATATTCATTGGGCCGATGAATCTACTATTGATCTTATTAAATTTATAAGCAGAAGAGTAAACAGGACAAATGTACTTTTAATCATTACATTCAGAGATGATGAAATAAGTGTAGAACATCCGCTAAAATCATTATTTGGAGACATACCGCAAAAAAATTTATATAGAATTAAGCTCCTTCCATTATCTGAAATGAGTGTAAATTACCTGACAAAAATTAATGATAAGAACATTCCGGATCTTTATATAAGAACGGGAGGGAATCCTTTTTTTATAACAGAAGTGATAAATAATTCAGATGATAATCTTCCTATTACAATTAAAGATACAGTTCTTTCGAAATTATCCCGTCTTTCAACGGAAACTAAAAAATTCATTGAATTAATGTCTGTTATTCCCTGTAAGATTGAAACGGAATTTATAAAAGAATTATTAACTGTTGATATGAATGTCGTTGATGAAGCTCTAAATGCAGGGATACTAAAAATGGATTCGGGGATAATCATATTTAAGCATGAGCTGGTGAGGTTAGCTGTTGAGGATTCTCTTTCCATAATGAAAAAGAAACAATTAAACGCTAAAATATTGCATATTTTATTAGGGCTGAAAAATATAGATAAAAATTTAGCAAGCATAGTGCATCATGCAACGAATGCTGAGGATATAAATATAATATTAAAATATGCACCTCTTGCTGCCGAGCAGGCTGAAAATCTTGGTGCTCACCGTGAAGCAACGATACACTATTCTAAAATTTTGAATTATCCGGAACATTTTACTCCGGAAAAATTCGCCGTCTTACTTGAAAGATATTCATACCAATGTTATTTAACAGATCAGTTAGAAAATGCATTTGAGGCAAGATTAAATACATTAAAGATCTGGCAGGATCTAAATGAATTAAAAAAAGTGGGTAGTACATATAGGTGGCTTTCAAGAATATCCTGGTTTTTGGGGAATAAAGGAAGTGCCGAAAAATATGCATGGAAGGCTATTGATGTGTTGGAACAGTTTCCGGAAACGGAAGAACTTGCAATGGCATACAGCAACAGAGCTTCATTATACATGTTATCCGAAAATGAAAAAGATGCCGTAATCTGGGGTGAGAAAGCTATTAGAATTGCAGAAGCGCTGAATAATAATGAAATTCTTGCACATGTTCTGAATACCGTAGGAACTGCTCAACTGGAAAATAATTACAATGAAACGGGAGAGAGCAAGCTTCTTAGGAGTCTTAAGATAGCCTTAGATAATGGCTATGAAGAACACGCTGCCAGAGCATTTACGAACCTAGGATGCAGGAATACAGATAATAAGCGTTATGAAAAAGGAGAGAAATATTTTTTGGAGGGAATGAATTATTGTATAGAGCATGACCTTGATTCATGGAAACTTTATATCCAGGCGTGGCTTGCGCGGGTTTATTTTGAAACGGGAAGGTGGGATGAAGCTGGAGAGATGGCTCAAAAGGTATTAAAGGTTTACCGGATCTCAGTGGTATCAAAAATTCCAGCTCTAACAACTTTAGGCTGGCTCAGGCTTAGGAGGGGTGATCCAGGAGCAATTGATTTGCTGAATGAGGCAAAGGAGCTAGGTTTCAAAACAGATGAACTTCAGCGTATTGGGCCTGTTTCCGCAGCATTTTTAGAAGCGGTATGGTTAACGGATAATTGTGAAGAATATATTTCTGCCGGAAAGACAGGTCATGAACTTGCAATAAAGCTCAATAATTTGAAGGTGCTTGGTCAGACTTCTTACTGGTTGTGGAAGACAGGAATTTCGGATGAAATAAAAGGTAATATATGGGACCCATACCTACAACAGATTACAGGTGATTGGAAAAAATCCGCGGCTTATTGGAAGAGCATAGGCTGTCCATATGAAGAAGCGCTTGCATTATCGGACGGGGATGTAAATTCCATGTTAAAAGCTATGGAAATATTTAAGAAGCTTGGAGCAAATCCAGCAATAGAAAGACTCCAAAGGGAAATGCGTAAAAGAGGAATTAGAAAGGTGCCAAGAGGACCTCAATTATCGACTGTTAAAAATCCGCTGGGTTTAACTAAGCGGCAGGTAGATGTATTAAGGCTATTATCAGAGGGATTGTCGAATGCAGATATTGCCGGTAGCCTATTTATTTCTTCAAGGACAGTAGATCATCATATATCTGCAATATTTTCAAAATTAAATATTCATTCAAGAGCAGAAGCCGTATCTTTTGTACATACCAAAAATCTTTTCGAAAAATAGGTAAACTCCGTTAAATAAATAGGGGTTTTCACCGATTCCGTTAATTTCTTTCAAACTTATTTTTGTACACATCAAAAAATTATTTGAATTAAAGTATTAAGTCATCAATAAACGTAAATAATAAATTGAAAGGAAGTCAATTTGAATAGACTGCAATTTTCATTCTTTTGTTTAATAATAATTATTTCAATTGCAATATCTATAATAGCAAACGAACCTTCAATTAAAGAACAAATAGAATGCACTATAAACATTTATTTAAGGAATATTGATATAAAGAATGCGGATTTTTTAGAAAAAATTTTACATAGGGATGTTATAATAACATTTATAAATAAAATTATTAGTAGGCTTCTTCAACTTTAATTTAAATGATTGTAAAAGTAATTATATTTCAAAATACGGGTTATGTTATAATTTAAACATAAGCAATTTATCACTCCTAACGGAGTGAAGAAATTTTAGTTTTATTTTTTCTATAAATATATCGCTCCTCCGGAGTGAAAACTGAACATTGGGTGTTTTCAAGTGGCAGGAATTATATTTTAGATGATCATTTTATATTAATGGTTAATCTTATTGGGTAGAGGAGAGCAGTATAACTGCTTTTAGGGTTGCGTCCGACAGTACAACTGTCGGACAACATCGCTCCTCCGGAGCGAAGAATTTTTAGAGTGATGGATTAAAATGGATATTGGGAATTTGGGTTTACTTAGTAAAAAAATAGGCACCGGATTATAAATAAATAGGCAGTTCTACCGATTTATTTCCTTTCTTACAAACTTACTTTTACACTGTAAAGAAAATTTTATTTCACAATTAATTAAAGTATTCATGCCACTTTACATAATTGAGAGATCATTTCCAGAAGGATTAAATATTCCGGAAGGTTCGACAGGTGCAAATGTTTGTTTAAAGGTGGTTAGCAATAATTCAATAGATGAAGTGACCTGGATTCATTCTTTTGTATCAAAAGATAAAAAGAAGAGCTTTTGTCTTTATGAGGCTCCAAGTCCCGAAGTTATAAGAAAGGCGGCAAAAAGGAACGGTCTTCCGGTAGATAAAATAACGGAAGTCAGTGTTCTCGAGCCATATTTTTATTATTGATTTTATTTAAAACATATGAGAGGATTGAATGATAAGGATAGTGTGGACTTTATTGGCTACGCTTATTATGGGGTTAATGTTAAATAGTTCATATGGGGAGAAGAAAATGTTCAATGAATATCCAAATAAAAAAGAATTTATAAAGCTGGATAATGTTTCGAACTATGATATATTGAAAAACTCTGATAAATTATATGATAATAAAAACAGTAAAGAGTATTTTAACATTATTGACGAATTTTCTGTCTTTAACCATATAATTATAGTGAGAAAAGGAAGTCATACTCCATCGTTATATATTTAATATAAGACGCAGATTTTAGACGCAGATTTTCACAGATTTTCGCAGATTAGGAATTGAATGTTAAGTTATTTTTGAAGGAATGCTTAGGGCAGATATTATAGATTAGAGGTTTTGTTGAAAAAAGCAATTGTGGTAAAAGTACATGAAGAAAAAGAAAAAAATATTCGTAATAGTTGGAAGTACAAAAGCAAATTCTTCGAATTTGAAACTTATAAAAAAGCTTGGAGAATTATCAATTGAAGATTTTCAAATAACAATCTTTGAAGGTATAAGTAAACTTCCGCATTTTAATCCGGATCTTGATAATGAAAATCCGCCACGGGAAATTATTGAATTCCGGCAGCAAATTGCAGATTCTGATGGAGTAATAATTTGCACTCCTGAATATATTTTTAGTTTACCGGGAAGTTTAAAAAATGCAATTGAATGGTGTGTATCAACAATTATTTTTTCTTTTAAACCTGCCGGGTTAATTTTAGCATCTGCATCAGGAGAAAAGGGGCTTGAAGAACTTAAGTTAATTATGAAAACAATCGGGGCTAAATTTACAGAAGAGACCACTTTATTAATACAAGGCATAAAGGGGAAATTTAATAAAGAAGGGTATTTGAGTGATAAAGAAACCATTGACAGATTAAATGATTTTATAATCGCATTCAACAGGCTATTAAATGAGGAAAAGTAAATCATGCAGGAAATAATAATAATCGGAGCCGGTTTATCGGGGACTTTACTTGTAATAAATCTTTTAAGGAATAATTCTAATCAAGAGTTTCAGATCTATTGGATTGACAGGAACAACGAATATGATCTTGGTGCAGCGTATTCGACAAATGAAGAACACCTATTAAACGTCCCTGTAGAAAAAATGGGAGCTTTTTCTAATGAACCGGAACATTTTCTGAATTGGTGCAGGACAAATAAAATTTCTGCGCAAGCTGGCGACTACCTTCCGAGGAAATTATATAGAGAATATATCCATACTATTTTAGCGAATGAGATAAGTAAAACAGGAGGAAAGAAAAAGCTTAAGCGAATAATAGGTGAGGCTGCAGATATTAATATAAATAAAAATAAGGCATATGTAACTGTTAATGAATCGAAAGAACTGTCAGGAGATAAAGTTGTTCTGGCATTAGGGAATTTGCCTCCTAAAAATCCGGATACAATAAATAAATTATATTTAAGGGACATAAGGTATAAACCGGATCCGTGGAAGCCTGATATTTTTAAGAATCTCAAGCCGGATGATGCAATAATTTTTATAGGTTCCGGGCAGACAATGATTGATTTAGCAGCCGCATTATATAGAAAGAATCACAAAGGTAAACTGAGTTCAATTTCCCGGCACGGAATCCTACCAATGTCTCAGAAGATTATTAAACCTTATGTATCCTTTTATGATGAATTAAAAAACCTTACCGGCATTTTACCAGTTTTTCAAATTATTAGAAAACATATTAAGTTTGCTGCAAAAAAAGGGATAGATCCGAGAGCGGTTATAGATTCTTTAAGACCTTACACAAGAGATATATGGCAGAAGCTGGCACATGAAGAGAAAATGAAATTTCAGAGACATATTTACAGATATTGGGAGATAATCAGAAGTCGCATTCCATTGGTAAATGAAAAAATAATAAATGAGATGCAATTATCCGGACAATTGAGAATAGCTGCAGGGAGAATAACCGATATAATAACATCGGATGATTTCCTTCAACTTAAATATTTTGACCGTAATTCTAAAATTGAAAAAACAGAACCGGCTAATTTTATAATCAACTGTATGGGACCAAATCCGGATTATGAGCAGACAGATCACAGATTAATTAAAAGCTTAATTAAGAAAGGAATGATTAGCTGCGATCAGCTTCATCTGGGAATTAATGCTTTACCTGACGGAAATGTATTAAAGGGTGATGGAACACCATCGAACATTTTATATACAATCGGTCCGCCCTTAAGGGGGATATTGTGGGAGTCTATTGCGGTGCCGGAAATCAGGTTAGATGCGGAGAAGCTTGCCAGTCATTTGTCATTGGTCAATAGTAATTAGTCATTTGTCATTTTCTTGCGGAATTAAGTTTACACAATAAAAGGACAAAACATAAGGAAGACAAAAAATGAAGACGAAGGAGGGAATATTAGATATAGTACATTAAAAAAAGTAGTGAATGAATAGAGGAAGGGAAACTAAGTATTAGTGAAGCTCAGAACTTTATAATTTAGGAGGCGCGATAACAATAAATCGTTGGATAGAGAAGCTAGTAAAATATTTAAATAAAGTAGTAAGAATAGAAATAGGAGATGAAATAAATAAACTGAAACAGACAGAGAAAGAGAAGCGGGAGTTAGAGACAGCCTTAGCACATGCTCATTTGAAGATAGTAAGTTTAGAAAAGATGTTAGAGATGCAGGAAGAGAATATGGAGAGGATTTTAAAAGAAAGTCGATACAGATGCATTGAAGAAATAAAAATAGAATATGAGATAAAGGAACAATTATACACAATAGAAGAAATATGCAAAGTTCACGGAATAGCAGGTAAGCATATGATCAATGGGGAAAAGAGAAGTAAAAATAAGATACAAAGAGGAAATAATAATAGAGATGGTATTAGAGAAACGGAAAAGACAGCCGAAGATAGGAGGACGGAAATTATATTATATGCTGAGTAGCCGTTTCAAAGAAATGGAATTTAATATAGGTCGAGACGGTCTATAAGGTATTAAGAAACAATGGGTTACTGATAAGCACTAAGAAGAGAACAGTAAAAACAACAAATTCAATACATAGGTTTAGAATATATACAATTGATAAAATGTATAGAGATAAAAGAATCAATGAAGTGATAGTATCAGATATAACATATATAGAACAGAAGAAGGATTCATGTATTTGGCACTAATAACAGATTATATTCAAGGATGATAGTGGGATATGATATAAGCGAAAGTCTGTCAATAGAAGGCAGTCTTCGAGCACTAAAGAAAGCAATAAAAAAGATAAAGGAAACTAGAGGGATGATCCATCATTCAGATCGAGGGATACAATATGCAGCAATGAATATACAAAGATATTAAAGAAGCAAGGAATAAAAATAAGCATGTCGGAGAAAGGGAATCCGTATGAGAATGCAATAGCCGAAAGAGTAAATGGGATATTGAAGATAGAGTATTTATTAGAGCAGAAATTTAAGACGAAGCAACAAGCTGGAAGTTCAGTCAAAGAAGCGATAAAGATATATAATGAAGAGAGACAACATATGAGTATAGGATATCAAAAGCAGGCAGAAAGATATAGAAGGGAAAGAGAAGAATAGGAAAAAAAAGAAGGGGAGAGGATAAATAAAGTAGGGATAAGAAATAATTAAGTTAGAAAAAAGAAAATGAAAGATGTAATTAAATAATGAAAAAAATGACCTATCAAGTTGTCAATGGTTATTCAATAGTTAGATAGTTAGTCAAAAATCCTCTTGCAGGTTGTTAATATTAGAATTATTTTGCGTGTGAATAAAAAGTTTATGGGGAAATTTAAGGGGTTATATGGTACAAAGTTACAGTTTTTCATTCTCAAGATTACATTCAAATATTTTATACCGTCTTTGTTTAAAAACTATTCAAATCAACGGCTTATGATTTGAGCGGGAGGAATTATGAAAATAAATATGAGGTTTTATGGGTTCTTTATTTTATTACTTTTCTCAAGCTATGCAGTCTTTGCTCAATGGGAATTGAGATATCCGGATATTCCTTCCGATCAAATAAATGATATTGAATTTATAAATGAGACTACAGGATTTGCAGTTAACAGCGGCGGAAGTATTTTAATGACTACAGATGCAGGGGAAACGTGGAAGATAAAGGCACACTATCAAAGGAATACCTTTTCTGAAATTAAATTTATTAACGACAAAACAGGTTTTGCGATTTCTCTTTATTCATATCCCGGGGATGATATAAGCTTTGTTTATACAACCGACGGCGGATTACATTGGAATGAAGGGAATTCATATACGGGAGATGCTCTGGCATTTATTCCATTATCTGAAACTTCAATATTAAAATCTTCATTAAATGAAGGTACAATTAGTAAACTGGATAATTTCTACGGCAATTGGGAAGAAGTTTACCGCATTCCTTATTTTGTTGATACCGATGTTTCTGTACCTTATGGTGATATACTGCAGTTTCATCAATTATCAAGCGGAAGGATACTGGCTCTGGGGTCATGCTGGAGAGCAAAAAACAGTAATGTTATTTCGGATTCATTATCATTCATTCTTAAGAGTGATGATCTTGGAAGTTCGTGGGATACATTATGGTGCGGTTTACCTTATACATGTCAAACCTTTTCTTTTTTTAATGATTCAATAGGGTGGCTGGGAGCTGAAGGGGATAGGATTTATAAAACAACTAATGGCGGCGCCGGCTGGATTCTTCAGTATTCCGATACCGTACAGAATTATGGGATTAAATCTATCTCATCGCCGGATAGTTTGAATGTATTTGCTGTTGACGGAAACGGAAGGGTGATATATTCAATAAATGGCGGTGAAGAAT
This sequence comes from uncultured Ignavibacteriales bacterium, assembly GCA_963848195.1. GTDB lineage: Bacteria > Bacteroidota > Ignavibacteria > Ignavibacteriales > Ignavibacteriaceae > CAVQBP01. The sequence goes on from CAWKCY010000017.1 coordinate 123,608, forward strand.
GGAAATTTATTCAAGTAGGTCAGGCTCAGGATTATCCTTTTAAGATAAAGTTTTTGAATTCGAACAAAGGATTTCTTGCAGGTTATGATTCTTCAAGTTATAATTTTTGGGTTACCAAAGACGGGGGTAAAATCTGGGAAAGAGTCAGCAAATCTCTTAGAGGTAATTTTAGAAAGATAGATTTTGCGAATGAAAATATAGGTATGGGTGTAGGGGATAATTTTATTTACAAGACAGTGGACGGGGGTAAAACCTGGAAGGTTTCTTTTGACAGGGCATCTGAAAATTTTTACGGATTGGATATGCTGGATACGTTGAATGTATGGGCAACAGGGTATAATACTCTTTACAGGTCAACAGATGGTGGATCTTCATGGTCGATAGTAAAAGTAAATGATAAAATAGAACTTATGAGAGGAGTTCAATTCCTTAATTCAGAAGTGGGGATCATTTATGAAGTATGGGAAGGAGGCTCAACGTTCAATTATGTTACAATTGACGGAGGGAATTCCTGGAATAAATATTCAATCAATAACCTTCAGTCCGTATCATCGTATAATAAAATCAAGTTTACTGATCCGGGACATTTATGGTTTAACAACCAGAGCGGAGTCTGGCTATCGAAAGATACGGCTAAGACCTGGAAGCTGTTTGAACTGGATGGTGCATTTTATGCTTTTGATTTTTTAGATTCATCATATGGATGGGCAGCTTTGTGGGGAGGACAGCATCGCCAGATGGCTTATACAACAGACGGGGGAGCAACGTGGATGGAGGTTGATAAACCATATCCTTTTCAGTCTGAGGATGTTTTTATATATGAAGGGAGCGGGATATACACCTATGTGACAGGATATGAAGGGAGTTTAATCCGTTTTCAGAGGTGGGATAATTTTGTTAGTGAAATTCCAACTTTCACTCAAAATCCATTATTCAGCTTTGCTTCTTTTAGAAATGGTAATACATTGGATATCTGGGCAGCCGGAAATGGAATGACGTTACTCCACTATACGGACTATGTTACCGGTGTTAATGAACCGGAAACTAAACATGAAATAACCTATGAGCTTTCACAGAATTATCCCAACCCGTTTAATCCTGTAACAACTATAAATTATTCTATACCAAAAGCAGGCTTTGTTACGCTAAAAGTTTATGACATTCTGGGAAAAGAGGCTGCTGTATTAGTGAATGCGGAAAAAGCTGCAGGCAGTTACAGGGTTGAATTTAATGGTAGGGAGCTTTCAAGCGGGGTTTACTTCTATAGGCTTAGTGCAGGAAGTTTTACTTCTACAAAGAAATTTATTTTACTGAAGTGAAAATTAAGGTAAAAACTGAAATAATGGAAATATAATTTGAAGTGTCTAATATGGGGAATTTATATGTGTTAATACGGTTATAAAACGGTTTCAAAACGGTTTCAAAACGGTTTCAAAACGGTTTCAGATAGGAAGTATAGTGGAAGAACCCCCCTTTTGTCCCCCTTCGGTAAAAGGGGGGTGATTCAACGGATTTTCTGTCGCCATTTCTTTCTTGCAGCCTAAGCAGAGGAAGCATCATTATAAAAGTGATAATTATTTCAGCAGGAGCATTTTCTTTGCTGTGACTATGTTTTCTGTTTTAAGCTGATAGAAATAAACACCGCTGGTTAGATTTTGTGCGTTAAAATTAGTCGAATAATTACCTGCAGATTTCCTTTCATTTACTAAGGTGGCTATTTCTTTGCCAAGTATGTCATACACTTTAAGAGTAACAAAAGATTCCTTAGGTATTGAGTATCTGATTGTTGTAGCCGGATTAAAGGGGTTAGGATAATTCTGTTCAAGGCTGAAATGTTCAGGCATGTCAATCAAAGGATTTCTTACAGAAGTAATCCCGGATAAAGACCGGTTCCAGGTGCTGCCGCAATAAAAACCTCCCCAAAGTGTCGAATCCTTGATGTATAAAGTTCTTGTCTTAAGGTTTGTTAAGCCAGAATTGATAGAAGACCAATTTTGTCCATTATTAGTGGAGATGAATATACCATCATTTGCTGTACCCGCAAAAATATTATAGTCTTTAGCCAGTAATGCAACTATATTGAGATCGGATAACCCGAAGTTCACAGGTGACCATGTCCTTCCGGTATCAGCTGATAGAAAGACACCATCGCTGCGGGTTCCGGCAAAAACATTCGAACCCTGAGTCACCAAAGTTTGAACATACTTATGAGTTAAAGCGTTATCATTAAATATCCAGTTTTCCCAGTTATCCAGGGATAAAAATACACCAAAGTCAGTTGCAGCTAACATAGTCGAGTCTACCGAAGCAAATTGATAAACTTGATTTAGATATTGGTTCATTTCAATCCAGCTAACTCCATTATTCTTTGAAATAAAAATACCGCCGCCCGTGCCGGCATATAAATCAGAATCAATAACTGTTAAAGAATTAACAGTGATAAAATTACGGAAAGATTCTTTAATGGAGCTGTTATTCATTTTAGTTATAATCGGATAAATTAGTCCAGAATCGATTGCATTCCAGGTAAGACCTTTGTCTACTGAAATAAAGGCTCCATCATATTCTGTCCCTGCAAAAAGGAACGAATCCTTAGCTGCAAGAGTTAAGACATTATCATTTTCCAATCCACGGCTTGAAATATTCCAGTTGATGCCCTTATCTGTTGATTGAAAAATTCCTGAACTTGTACCAAGATAGATAGTAGAATCTACGATCAATATTGAGTTAGTTGTAATAGAAGTAATGCCTTCATTTGCCGGATTCCAATTAATACCGTTATTATTGGATAAAAATATACCGCGGGTGCCGGTTCCAGCCAGTAATTTTGAATTTATAATTGCGAGTGAGGAAATGTTTGAATCCGTAATGCCGTTATTTACAGGGTACCATGCATTTCCTTTATCTTTTGACATAAAGATGCCATTATTAGAAGTTCCGGCAAACAGGGTTGAATCATTCGCGGTAAGGCTGGTTACATATTCATTCTCGATACCAGAGTTTGCATTTTGCCATGTAATACCAGAGTCAGTCGAAAGAACTACACCTTGAGAAGTCCCTGCGTAGATGTTAGAATCAGCGGCTAAGTAGGATATAACTACTTCATGTGGAGGTAAAGAAGTGATAAGTTCCCAGCTGCTGCCATTATCTTTAGATAGATAAGACTTGCTTCCTTCAATCCAGCAAATAATGAAGGAGTTTTGTACAAAGATAGAACGGACAACGGGATAAGTAGAGCTGGAAAACAAACCTTTATTAAGGGAGAGCCAATTCATCCCCCGGTCAGTACTGCGAAAAAGTCCAATATTTGTCCCGGCAAATATTGCCGAATCATTAGCAGCGAGTACATAGAGAGTGTTGCTAGATAATTCCGAACCAGTCAAGTTCCAGCTTTCACCGTTATTTATGCTAAAGAAAATATGGCCGTCATATGTGCCTGCATAAATAGTTGAGCTATGCACAACCAGGGAAGAAATATTGAGTGAAGAAAGACCTGAATTCATGGCTTTCCAACTTGAGCCATAATCCGTGGAACGGAATATACCTCCGGGAGTCCCGGCAAAAATATCCGAGCCGGAGACTGCTGTGCAGACAACAGCACCGCCATAGGGGCCGTTTGTCTGGAGCCATTGTGCAAATAAATTTGGAGGAAGTAATAAAATGAAAAGAAGTATCGAAAAGAATTTAACTTTTATTTTCATAAAGCCCCTGCTTTCTACCAGATAAACCGGTAAATTATTACTTTCCAGGTTAATATTAAATTATATGTGAATCATATTTTATGCCGGGATTTAGACATTATTGATATGTTATATTCTCTATACATTTCGATTGATGAAATGGAATCAAATGTATCCCCGTTATTTCTTAAGGAAATTTACCTTTAATTCAAGTTAACTCTATTTTTTGTCATACGCAAGGATATTTTAGACGAGGCGGGAAGCTTTTTTCATCCTTTGCAGAAGACGAATTTTTTTTATTGACTTACGTAATGCGGTTGACATTCATTTTTGAAACCTTGATATTTGTGCAGTGTTTATGAGTTGACTGAGCGGTAACAATGGTGATGATATGTTAGGATAAGTGGGGGAATAGGATAAAAAGAAAAGTGATTTTAAGGAATTTTTTTAGCTTTTTACTACTGGAGAGGTGGGTGAGTGGCTGAAACCAACGGTTTGCTAAACCGTCGTATGGGTAAAACTGTACCCCGGGTTCGAATCCCGGCCTCTCCGCTTAAATTATATGACTCATAAACCTCATTTTTAAGCTGAAATTGAACTTTTATTCTTCTCAAATAGTCCCAAATACACCCAGATTTTACCTACTAATGTGAGTTTTATGTGAGGTCTACTTCAATAGCTATGCATTAATATATAAAAAGGCAGTCATTAATATGGCTGCCTTAATTGAATAATTCTATTATTTATATTACTGAAATTCATGAATTATTTCTCCTTAACAGCTTACTGAGAATAGGATTTATTTACAATTATATCTTAATATTTTTCCAAGTATTATCTATTTAATTTCAGTTATTCCTAATAGTCTTATTCTAGCACATACAGGATTTTCAACAGAAGATTTTATCTGGGAGAGTATTACTCCAACTGCACCTTCATAGTTACTTTTTATTTTTTGCCAATTGAGTTTTGTCGTTTTTTCTGTTCCATTATATTGTCGTTTTTTCTAAACGATTAAGAATCCATTCATCAGGTAATATTTGAACATCACCTGTATTGCTAATTCTTATTGTTTTAATTTCCTTATGCTGGATAGCTTTTTCTATTTCAATGGTAAACATTGTATTAACTACTGCAATAATTATCTTCGTCATATTCATTTTTAGGAAGCATAGTTACATCTCCGGAAATAGTGATTTGTTTGATAGTTATTGAATGATTGCATCTATCAAAGGATGCCTTAAACTCATCAGTTCTGCCTGCCTTTTTCGCATGGCTAAATCTCTATTGTTGTATCTTGATCATTATTTGCAGATACGTTTGGGATAATTGCTCAGTGATTTGGGAGTTACTATGCTGTAGTAGATCTCTCTTTGGTATTAATTGAACCACTTGCTGTAGTATCGCTGTCTCAACAAATGTTTTAAGATGATTTAGTGAAAATTTTCCTTCAATATTTAAATAATCCTGTTAATTAAAAGAGGACATATCTATTGTAAGATTTTCATTAGCTTCAATTGACTGGAGAGCCTGTTGCATTGCTTCTTCGATCTCTCTAGCAGTACGATTATAATCTTTATTGCACTAATGCTTGCTTATACCAATCAAGATAATTTGGGGATGAACTCATATAACCTAGATATTTCCGCTCTGAAATACTCAACCAGTTCCTCTGTGAGCGGTATCCAATTTACCTATGTGTGCTGCTATTTCTCTTAATTTAGAATTTAATAATTGATAAATTTTTTCTTCAACAGTATCTTTCGCAACTAAGGTTATACACCTGCGAAGTTTCCTTCTGGCCATACCGGTGGATGCGGCCAATACTTTGTTCAACTGCTATCGGATTCCATGGTAATATCATAATTAAACAAATATGTGACCTATCTGTAGATGAATTCCTTCGCTACCTGCAGAAGTGCATATGAGAAATTGAGCTCTATCTTCATCTCAGAATTTTTCTTTTGCATCTATCTTGTTATCAATCGGTCGCTTTTTATAAGCGCAACTTTATCAATACCATAAATATTTTCCAATTTCTCCTTTATAAAAGTTTAGTGTTTCTACATATTGAGTGAATATCACAAACTTTTCTTAGGATTTGTTATTTCGGATTGAATCTATTGCCTTGTTAATAGTATCAAACTTTCTATCAACTTCATCTGGAACTATCTTAAGCAATTCTTTTACTTTATGAATTTCATACGGAATATTGGCATCGGTATAAATTCTATCTTCACTTCTTCATCACTGTACAATAGACTATTCTGTTGTTTTTTCAGGCTGATAAGTTCTGCTCACTTTTTGTTGTTGTTTGAGCAATAATAGTATCAATTTCAGGATATCAAGAAGGAATATTAGGAATCTGCATAATTTCTGATACTAACTGTCTCATTTCATCTGTGAGTTAAGACAAAATATTCTGCAAATAATCTTGATCGCATTTGATTGACTGTCTGGTTGAAAGTTCTAAGCTGTTTCTAATCAGCAGCACTAACAATTTTTCTTAATGCTTGTTTAATTGCCGGATGCTTGAAGACATAATTTTTTGAAATGTAGTTATTACAAATATAATTGCGCGCTGTTGATTGTAGTGCATATTTACTATTCAATTTTGCAACATTATACTTTTTAAATACTCTGTAATTTTTGTAAAAATTTTTTTTTTTTTTTTTTTTTTTTTTTTTTTTTTTTTTTTTTTTTTTTTTTTTTTTTTTTTTTTTTTTTTTTTTTTTTTTTTTTTTTTTTTTTTTTTTTTTTTTTTTTTTTTTTTTTTTTTTTTTTTTTTTTTTTTTTTTTTTTTTTTTTTTTTTTTTTTTTTTTTTTTTTTTTTTTTTTTTTTTTTTTTTTTTTTTTTTTTTTTTTTTTTTTTTTTTTTTTTTTTTTTTTTTTTTTTTTTTTTTTTTTTTTTTTTTTTTTTTTTTTTTTTTTTTTTTTTTTTTTTTTTTTTTTTTTTTTTTTTTTTTTTTTTTTTTTTTTTTTTTTTTTTTTTTTTTTTTTTTTTTTTTTTTTTTTTTTTTTTTTTTTTTTTTTTTTTTTTTTTTTTTTTTTTTTTTTTTTTTTTTTTTTTTTTTTTTTTTTTTTTTTTTTTTTTTTTTTTTTTTTTTTTTTTTTTTTTTTTTTTTTTTTTTTTTTTTTTTTTTTTTTTTTTTTTTTTTTTTTTTTTTTTTTTTTTTTTTTTTTTTTTTTTTTTTTTTTTTTTTTTTTTTTTTTTTTTTTTTTTTTTTTTTTTTTTTTTTTTTTTTTTTTTTTTTTTTTTTTTTTTTTTTTTTTTTTTTTTTTTTTTTTTTTTTTTTTTTTTTTTTTTTTTTTTTTTTTTTTTTTTTTTTTTTTTTTTTTTTTTTTTTTTTTTTTTTTTTTTTTTTTTTTTTTTTTTTTTTTTTTTTTTTTTTTTTTTTTTTTTTTTTTTTTTTTTTTTTTTTTTTTTTTTTTTTTTTTTTTTTTTTTTTTTTTTTTTTTTTTTTTTTTTTTTTTTTTTTTTTTTTTTTTTTTTTTTTTTTTTTTTTTTTTTTTTTTTTTTTTTTTTTTTTTTTTTTTTTTTTTTTTTTTTTTTTTTTTTTTTTTTTTTTTTTTTTTTTTTTTTTTTTTTTTTTTTTTTTTTTTTTTTTTTTTTTTTTTTTTTTTTTTTTTTTTTTTTTTTTTTTTTTTTTTTTTTTTTTTTTTTTTTTTTTTTTTTTTTTTTTTTTTTTTTTTTTTTTTTTTTTTTTTTTTTTTTTTTTTTTTTTTTTTTTTTTTTTTTTTTTTTTTTTTTTTTTTTTTTTTTTTTTTTTTTTTTTTTTTTTTTTTTTTTTTTTTTTTTTTTTTTTTTTTTTTTTTTTTTTTTTTTTTTTTTTTTTTTTTTTTTTTTTTTTTTTTTTTTTTTTTTTTTTTTTTTTTTTTTTTTTTTTTTTTTTTTTTTTTTTTTTTTTTTTTTTTTTTTTTTTTTTTTTTTTTTTTTTTTTTTTTTTTTTTTTTTTTTTTTTTTTTTTTTTTTTTTTTTTTTTTTTTTTTTTTTTTTTTTTTTTTTTTTTTTTTTTTTTTTTTTTTTTTTTTTTTTTTTTTTTTTTTTTTTTTTTTTTTTTTTTTTTTTTTTTTTTTTTTTTTTTTTTTTTTTTTTTTTTTTTTTTTTTTTTTTTTTTTTTTTTTTTTTTTTTTTTTTTTTTTTTTTTTTTTTTTTTTTTTTTTTTTTTTTTTTTTTTTTTTTTTTTTTTTTTTTTTTTTTTTTTTTTTTTTTTTTTTTTTTTTTTTTTTTTTTTTTTTTTTTTTTTTTTTTTTTTTTTTTTTTTTTTTTTTTTTTTTTTTTTTTTTTTTTTTTTTTTTTTTTTTTTTTTTTTTTTTTTTTTTTTTTTTTTTTTTTTTTTTTTTTTTTTTTTTTTTTTTTTTTTTTTTTTTTTTTTTTTTTTTTTTTTTTTTTTTTTTTTTTTTTTTTTTTTTTTTTTTTTTTTTTTTTTTTTTTTTTTTTTTTTTTTTTTTTTTTTTTTTTTTTTTTTTTTTTTTTTTTTTTTTTTTTTTTTTTTTTTTTTTTTTTTTTTTTTTTTTTTTTTTTTTTTTTTTTTTTTTTTTTTTTTTTTTTTTTTTTTTTTTTTTTTTTTTTTTTTTTTTTTTTTTTTTTTTTTTTTTTTTTTTTTTTTTTTTTTTTTTTTTTTTTTTTTTTTTTTTTTTTTTTTTTTTTTTTTTTTTTTTTTTTTTTTTTTTTTTTTTTTTTTTTTTTTTTTTTTTTTTTTTTTTTTTTTTTTTTTTTTTTTTTTTTTTTTTTTTTTTTTTTTTTTTTTTTTTTTTTTTTTTTTTTTTTTTTTTTTTTTTTTTTTTTTTTTTTTTTTTTTTTTTTTTTTTTTTTTTTTTTTTTTTTTTTTTTTTTTTTTTTTTTTTTTTTTTTTTTTTTTTTTTTTTTTTTTTTTTTTTTTTTTTTTTTTTTTTTTTTTTTTTTTTTTTTTTTTTTTTTTTTTTTTTTTTTTTTTTTTTTTTTTTTTTTTTTTTTTTTTTTTTTTTTTTTTTTTTTTTTTTTTTTTTTTTTTTTTTTTTTTTTTTTTTTTTTTTTTTTTTTTTTTTTTTTTTTTTTTTTTTTTTTTTTTTTTTTTTTTTTTTTTTTTTTTTTTTTTTTTTTTTTTTTTTTTTTTTTTTTTTTTTTTTTTTTTTTTTTTTTTTTTTTGTTACCTGCATAAGGTGGATCTGTAATCACTATGTCTATTAATATTTGAAATATCAATTTGATCAGAGGATTTCGATTGCAGATCAATATTCATTAGATTTCTGGAGAAATAACTTCTTTAGATGGAATTGCAATCTGTTTCCCATCTATAATCTCTCTGTCAAAAGGATTCCAATTAAATTCTTTGCCTTGAATTACTTTCTGCCAACAATTAGTTAATGTCTTCTGACCAGAGATTGTACCATAAACATTTTGCTCGCTCAGCGTAATTTTTGGTTGATAATAGTGTCTTGAAAAAATCTCACCAGGAGGAGTTCCGCCAGGGTATTTCTTTTGCTAAGTGTCCTTGTAAAAAGATTATTTGCTTCAAGTGTATGCGAAAAAGTAAGTAATAACATCTCCTTCAAAACCTGATCTTCCTCTTTATTAATCTCATTTAGTAAAGTGGAAAGTGCAAGCAACTGTCTTTCGTTAAACATTTGATGCCAGTAATTATAATGATGTGCAATCACCTGATTAGTCTTTTCTCCAACAGGATCTCCATATTTTGGATAAGGTAGATTTACTTTTTTCTGTTCTCAAATAACTTTTACCTTTTGATATTTTGCTAAATCATGTAGAAGAAAATCTTTTCAAAAACTTTCCATTGTTTTTGACCAGGATTGATGAAGTATTATTTTTTATTCTAGTTTTACGCTCTTCACTATCTTCCATTTCAAAGAACTTTTCTTTTTTAAGCATTTTCTTTGTTGTTTTTACCGGCGCACGTTCACAATATCCTTCAACAGCATAAGGATGAACAGGTTAGAAGTTGATCTTTTAGGTAGTTTTCGAATAGCACTTATAGTTGTATCAACATTCTCATTGCATGTTCTATGACAAATAAATTTTCCTTTTGCCGGCAGGTTTCCTTCATTAGGATTGTAACTATGTTTGCATGTAGGACATTCAAGAACTGAATCGGGTTTTACTTCGCCTCTAAATTGCCAAACCTCTTCACACGCGGGACAAAATAAAATGCTTAATGGTACTTTTTTTCGCTTCTTTTTAATTTTCTTTACAATTAGGAGTTATTTTTTTATTGCACCATGGGACAATCTACCTTTGATTTTTCTTATTTCATAAGTCCAACGTGCCGAAGATTCTTTCTGCACCTGCAGAAAACTGAGCTGCATTTGTCATTAAAGATTTATCACCAATGAGCGCTGCTGGTTCAATTTCTCAATCAAACTTTCCACTGCATTCTGGACAAATACAATCTTCATAATACCTGATGGATGGATTTTTATGGGAAATTACAAAATCTGGAAATAATGGTGTTTCGTGATTACATGTTCCAGTTGTACAAGGAGCGGATTTAACTCAGAAGGTATAAATTATATCTGCATTTTTATTTCCACAGGAGGGACATTCCGTTTTGTAAAGATCAAGCAATGTTTCTTTTAGCGCTTTACTCAACCAGCCTACAATTCTGCTTGATAGTCTTTCGAATGATTCTTTTAAATTATCAAGATCAACAGGTTCAACTTCGGTTTTAACAATAAACCATGCAACTGGGTTTAGATCAATTCCTATTACTTTGCATCCGAGCCGCAGTGCTTCGACAATAGTAGTACCGCCGCCCATAAACGGATCGAGAATAACCTTGCCGTTTGTGTCAGGATCATTGGTATAATATTTATAAAACTCTTCCATTATATCAGTGCCGGCAGGTTTCATTGCTGCAAGCAATATTGCACGGAAAACTGAAGCGACCTGCGCGCAAACCATTTGTGCATTGTATAGATAGGCTTAAATGCATTCCGCTCAGGAACAGCTAACTTATTTATTTCCACTATCGGAAAAGATTCTTCGATTGCACTCTTCTTACTATTCATTTAAATCATCCGGTGAATAAAGGAGAATCTCTTGAATATTTTTGAAACTCAAATCTGCAGAAATTCCGGAAGTAATCCTTAACCTTGCAGCAACAGCTATAAACAGGGCATCATTTGTTAACAAGCCATACTGGCGCTGTAGTGACATAGCAGTCAAAAAATCTTCTCTCTCTAAAGATTCTAATTTTAATCCGATAGATAAAAGATCACGATTTAATGGTACAGTACCTGTTTAATGCTTTTATCTTTGTGGGATTTTCAGAAAGCTGTTTTGCAGGATTGGAACCTTTAATCAAGCTTAAATCTCTTGCTTCTGCAAGCATTAAAACGTGCATTAGCTCTGCAAGAATATGAGTGGGTATTATTCCAAATAATTCATCTTTAGCGCATTTTTCTAATAGCTTAATACACTGCAGCGAACTTCGCTGAGCTGCATAGACAAAGATATTTGCATCTATAATAACCGGCTGCTGTTGTGGTATTTGTAATAAATTCATTGTTCGTAATAATCCTCGGTTAATAATTCTTCAATATCATTTTGATTTAGATTAAATGGTTTTGAGCAGAACCTATTTACAGCAGCCTTTCTTAATTCAAGCTTTGTAGGTTCAAGATCGTCATATTTAAGAATTGCATCCTGAATGATTTCACTGATAGATCTACCTTCCTTGTGGGATCGTTCTTTAATCTTCTTAACAATATTTTTATCAAGAATTGTTCCAACTTTCTCTTTATTATCTTGCTTGTTGATCTTTGACATATTAGGTCTCCTTTGTATACTAATATCTTTTTATAACAAACCAGGGAACTAACATTTCCATAAAAGATAAGCCTCCATGACTAAAAACTTTATTTGAAGAATGCCCATTAGGACTATTCTTAATTCTGCCTTTTATCATGACTAAACTACGGTTTGAAAATAATCTGAATTCAGAAAAATTTTGAGGAGGATTTTCATCATGGTAAAAATATCGGAATCGTTCCTGCTGTAAAAAACTTAATGCAGCCTCTCCGCTTAAACCGGATGCAAAACCATTATTAAGATAAACATAACCATGATCGCTTGTAATAATAATTTTATAATCATTAGGAATAGAAAGTATTATATTTTTCCAAACCACATCAAATTGTTTAATAAAAGTTTCAAAATAAAGAGAGTTTCTTGCTTCAAAGTTTGAATAAGTACCATCAGGAAAACTGGACTAAAGGAGATAATTATGATTATCCGAAGTTAACTCAAAATGACGAATAGGAGTATCATAATAAAATGCTTTAATATTTCTTCCGTTTAATTCATGTCTATTTTCAAGTTGAGAAGGAGAAATAACTTTTCCAATTATTCTATTTTCAATGAATGAAACAGTGTCACTTGGAATTGCTGCTGATTTATATGATGATTCTATAATAGTAAAACCAGTATTAACAGCTAATTTTAATAATAAGGGAAATTCTCTAAATGACAAGCCATCAAAAACAACGAAAGCAGTTTTTGATTCATAAAATTCTGGAGGAAAGAATATTGTTTTAAGCTAAAGAAGAAAATTCATCATAAATACCTAGAGCACAGATTAATATTAGAATATTCAAATTTTAGAATTTGTTTTTCACCATCTTCAAAATAATTCTTAATTTCTATAGATTTGAAAGCAGAATCGGACCATACAGAATTTATCATCCAATTATAAATTAATGGTATTCTTTCACCTGATGAAATCAAAAAATTAAAAAAAAAGTGAAAATCAAAATTACTTTGCATTTACAGGTTCTTCTCTTTGAATAAAACCTTTAAATGTAGCTTTATAAACAGCATCCTGAAAAGATGGTAACTGTTCAGCTAACTGTTCAACCTGAGATTTAGATAAACATACCATTTTTAATAATATTAAATTCAAAGTTAAAATCACCAAGCCCAGAGAAAGCTCCTCTTAAAGAAGATGGTAAGGTACTTATCTCAACATAAGTTTTTTCAAAAAATATAGTAAAACGAATATTAGTAATTATAGCATTGTCAATCTCATTTAATTTTAAAGCGATATCTTGTCTGAGTTCACCAACAGAACTAAAATTTGGAGTTGCAATATTAAATGGTTCAGCACCCGAAGTAACATTTAACAGACCGGAATTAATTTTTAGAATATTTAATTCATCAAGGTTTTTATCAGCAGGTATTTCAGTTCGCACATTTAAACAAATCGCCTAATCAACTTTATCATCAAGAAATGGCTCTATAATTTCAACATCATACCATTCATAACCACTGATAATTTAGGAGTGTACCACAAAAGCTTTCTCTTGAATGAGATAAACCAATTTTTTTATTTAAACAAAAATCTTTAATTGCATCAATCAAATATTGATTCAGCAAGCAGAATTGGAAAAGATAAAGTTTTTTTATAAATGTCTTTAATATCTTTAATTATCTGATTAAAAACAGAACTCTTTTCAACCTCTCTAAAATGTTGAATAGAATTAAGAAAATGTTCTTGAAATACAATTCGTGGATAAAAATTCTTATTAAGAAATACAAGAATATCATTTTTGTAATTAGAATTTCCAACAGATTCTAATTCAAAATCAATTATACCATCTATTTCTATGAATAAAACATAAGAAAATCCAGCACTCTTTAAACTTTCATCAATATATTTAATATTATCTAATTCAATACGTTCATACTGTCTCTTACAATCATAGTCGCTAGCGCTAGATTTTAATTCGCTTGCTGCCAATGAAAGCTGAGCCCATTTAATTATATCATGATTTTCAAAGATATTAAAAGTATCTGATTTAGGTTCAATAAGAATAACGAAATTTGGATTTTCAAACCCATGATAGATTTTCTTACTTTCGGAATTATGAAGTCTTTTAGGAGAAAGAATAAAACGTGGAGAATTTTTATCAAACTCTAACGAATCTTTTTTCACTTGCAAAGTATCTCTTAAAACAATAGAAGAAGAATCATTAAAAATATGTGTATTCCATCTCTGCAAAGAGAAATTAAGTGCATTCTCACTCGGAATACTGAGAGAACGATATTCAACTTTTGCAAAAGGTTTTTCCTGTGTATCAAAATAAAATGAATCTTCAGAATGATGAAAATAAGCACCAAATTTAATAAATGTATTCAAACTAGCCTGAAAATCATTAAAATCATCACCAGGTCTTAAAAACTGTCTAACTAATTCAAAATCTTTAATACCTCTTATATTACCTGAACTGCAAAATGTAGATATGAAAGTAGAATTAATTATTTCATTAGAATATTTTAATGGTTTGAAAATCCCGATAATCATTATGAGCACATTGAAGCAATGTTTGATAAGAATCAAGATCAAATAAATAATTGCGAATTTTTTTATCCATGAAAATCAAAATAAGAAGTTGAAATAATAACATCTGTATCAGCAGTAAGTTGAACAACTCTACCTAATAAACAGAACGGACCTCTATTACCTTGAAAAGCTTGAACAAGAACACGGTTAAAAAACATATCAATGACTTCAGGTGTAAAAGGATAACTTTGAATAAATGAGTCAATATATTTTTCATCAAATCTTATATCAGTTTTTTTCCATTGATTAAAGTAACTTTGAACAACGAGTTCAACTTTAAATCTGTCATGAGATAAATAATTTGAAAATAGACTATGCAATACAACTATTTTACGGTCCTGAGTTTAAGAAAATTTTATCTCAATCCGTGGAACTCTTTTTAAAGTAGAACCTGGATCTTTATTAGAATTATATACAGAAGCAAAAAGTGTTATAGAAGAACCTTCAGTACGGAGCGATTCCTCACTTAACATTTGAAGGAAAGAAAAATTTTTAGCCTGATAGTTTGGCTTAATACTCTCAAAGCCAATTTCAAACTCATCTAAAATAATTACAATTTTTCTTCCACTTAAAGCATGCACGAAGCTGATCAAGATTGGGCAAATCATCACAATTTAATAAATCAGATACAGCAAATTTTTCAAAAACAACGTTCCAAATAAAATCAGTAGGAAAATCGGTAAATTTATTAATTAAAACCAGAATATCATTTGGTAAAGTGCATGTAATTTTATATCTGTTCAACCAATGATTAGCAAATTCAGGACTTGAAAGCAAGATAATATATCAAAAATTCAAGATGGGATTTACCACTACCTTTGAATCCTTCTAAAAGAAATAAGCCTTCAGTTTGGGAAGAGGAATTAAATCTTTCATGTAACTTTGCGAGAACATACTTAATATCACTTGTAGGAAAGGTAAAATCAAAAAAGTCTTTGGGTGATGATTCAAGGTTTTTTCTTTTATTATTTCTTAAATTTTCAAGATCAATAATACCTTGAATTGCCGCACCTTTGAGAACTTCATTACGTGGTTTTAGTATATCGGAAAAACTCATGAATAAAACCTATTATTTTTCTTTGAAAAAAGTAAGATTTAATAATTTAAATGTTAATAGATAATTTCAAGATAATTTCTTGAAATCATGAATTTGTTATGCTATTATTGTTTGGTTTAATTATTCTTTTGAAAGTTGACTAGCGCTCTATTTATAACTAATTTATTAAACAAAAATGAGAAGAGTTTAAATTATAATACGGAAATAGAAAATAAGTAAATTTGCAATGGGAAAAATAAACCAATTAATAAAAAAATGGCAAAAAGGAACTATAAAACTATCTTCTGAATTAAAGAAAAAAGGATATAAAAAGAATTTGCTTAAGAAATATGTTCAGAGTGAATGGTTGGATTCTATAGGATATGGAGCATACAAATTAGCAGGAGATAATGTAGAATGGTATGGAGGTATATATGCTCTTCAAATTCAGAAAAAATACTAATATACATCCAGGTGGTAAAACAGCATTAATATTAAAAGGATATTTCATTATTTAAGTAATTCATTAAATAAGGTTAATCTATTTGGGAATAAAAGGGATCAACTTCCAAAATGGTTTAAAGATAATAATTGGGGTTCTATAATAAATTATAGACAGACTAAAATGTTCAAATATAATAATAAAAACTATTATATTACTATATTATATAAAGATTTTGAACTGCTAATAACTTCCCAAGAATTAGCTGCAATGGAAATGATTTACCTAATACCAAAAGAACAATCATTTGATGAAGCAGCAAAGATAATGGAAGGATTGACAACGCTAAGAACTCAACTTGTTTAGAAATTGCTGGAGGAATGTAATTCTATTAAGGTAAAGAGATTATTTTCTCTTTATGGCTGAAAAGAATGATTATTAATGGTTTTAAGAATTAAATTTGGAAAGAATAAATCTTGGTAGAGGTAAAAGGGTGATGGTAGATGAAATAGTGAATGATAAGAAGTATTAAATAAGAGTAAAGAAAGAATATGAAGGATAATTTATATTAAAAACAAGAGGAGTTATTATTATGAATATTACTTTAAGTAATGAGGGAAGATGTTATAGCTTAGCTTTTAAAGAGTAAGGTAATTAATTTTTTTTGGAGGGATTATATATGTATGTTTGTTGATATTGATTTGATATATTTATATTTGAAGAATAGAGAATTATTCGCTTTGCAAATTATATGACTCATAAACAGCGTTTTTAAGCTGATATCGAACTTTTGTTCTCTCAGATAGTCCTAAATATACCCAGATTTTTCCTAACGATGCCAGTCTTTTGAGACCTCTTAAATATTTTACTGCCGATTTGTAATTTATAAATGTCTCTATAAAATATTTTGTGAGGATATTATTTTTAATAATGTAAGCTATAGTTTACAAAATTTCATATATTTGTAAAGTATATTTTACGTTATAATGGAGAAATAGTGTTATCAATTAAAATGAAAAAACAGCTTTCAGAGCTTGGCGAGAATATTAAACTTGCAAGATTAAGAAGAAAATTGAGTACAGAACAAGTGGCTAAAAGAGCAGGTATCAGTAGGCCTACTTTATATGCAATTGAGAGAGGTAGACCTAATGTTAGTTTAGGTATGTATTTTCAGGTTCTTTCAGTGCTTGGATTGTCAGATGATCTTTTAAATGTTGCTAAGGACGATGAGCTCGGACGAAAATTACAGGATGCAAAGTTAATTGTAAAGGAAAGAGCACCAAAAAGATATTCTAAGGATTAGATATGGCAAAGATAAATAGAAGAAAAGGAATCCTTGTTTACGCTTCCTGGATAGGATTGAATGGACCTACTTTATTAGGAACTCTTTATCCGAATATAGTAATGGGTAATGAAATATTCTCTTTTGAATATTCAAGGGATTGGCTGGAATCAAAGTTTGCACAAGTTATCGATCCGGATCTCCAACTTTTTTCTGGTCCACAATATTTAAATAGTAATAAGAATAATTTCGGAATTTTTTTGGATTCATCGCCTGATAGATGGGGAAGAGTCATAATGCAAAGGCGAGAAGCAATTATAGCTCGACAGGAAAATAGACAAGCAAAGACGTTAATGGGATCAGATTATTTATTAGGAGTATATGATCTGAATAGAGTCGGTGGATTAAGATTTAAAAGAAGAAGCAGATGGACCATTCTTAAATCAAGATGAAAAACTTGCCGCACCTCCATGGACTTCTATTACCGAGTTACAAGAAGCAAGTATGAGGTTTGAGAATGATGAAGGTACAGATTCAGAACATCTAAAATGGGTGAATATGTTGATTGCTCCCGGATCATCGCTTGGTGGAGCAAGACCCAAAGCCAGTGTAACTGATTCTGCCGGTAATCTGTGGATAGCAAAATTTCCTAGCGTAAACGATACGAAAGATGTCGGTGGATGGGAAATGGCAACCTATAAACTTGCCAAGGAATGTGGATTAAACGTTGCTGAAGCAAAGATAGAAAGATTTTCAAACCGATATCATACATTTCTCGTTAAAAGATTTGACAGAGTAGCAAAGGAGCGAATACATTTTGCCTCTGCAATGACAATGCTTGGCTATAAAGATGGTACAGAAGGAGTTAGCTACCTAGAGTTAGCTGAGTTTCTAATAAATCATGGTGCGGATGTTAATAATGATCTGAAAGAACTATGGCGACGAATCGTGTTCAGTATTAGCGTTTCAAACACTGATGATCATTTAAGGAATCATGGATTTATACTAACTGAAAAAGGTTGGATACTTTCTCCTGCTTACGATATTAATCCAAATGAATCCGGTAGCGGTCTGAATTTAAATATTTCCGAAAATGATAACTCGCTTAATTTTGAATTGGCTATTGAAGTAGCCGAGGAATTCAGATTAAAAAAAGATGAAGCGGAAAAGATTGTAAATGATATTCTGGATAAAGTGAAAGATTGGAAGGCGATAGCGGATAAATATAATATTTCAAAAAGAGAACAGGCTATCATGGAAAAAGCGTTTAAAATAAAGTGATATAAAATGAAAAGTCAGATAAGAAAACAAAAATAAAAGCGGATAATATTCTTCAAGAAATTATTGATATTAGAAAAAAAGTTGAAGATTATAAAACAGAAATTAGAAGTAAAAAGGCGGATCTAAAAAAATTACTGGAGAAGAAGAAGTTGATTGATTCTACCAGTGAGGAGTTTGCGGAGTTTTTTGAGGGGATTGAAATAGGGAAGGAAATCCATAAGAAAGTACTTTTTGAGAATTTCAAGAAGGAGTATGAGGAATATGAGGATATGCAGTTAGTAAGATTTTCAAGGTGGATAAGGGAAGCGGCTAAAATTAAGGGAGTAAAGGTAAAGGAAAGAAAAACCGGAATGGAACGGTATGTGAGGATTGGGGAGTTAGTGGCTGCGGATTAGGCTCAGTATGGTAGTTGGTGGTAGGTTGTTGCTGGTAGGGCGGATTACTATTTCCATAGGATAATTTGGACAGGTTCATTTTAATGCAGGGGGAAAAAGGGGAATAAAGCTGTCCAAGTTGTCCAAATGGTTAAATATTTTGAATTTGAGTTGTTTTTGAAGGTTTTGTAGGACAAGTATTGGACAAATATTGAAAAAATTGGAATGGTAAATTTTAGAACGAATACAGGGGAAAGCTTGATGAAATAAATAGAGTCATAATTGTTTTGGAAAGTGAATGAAAAAAAGTTACTTTTGTCAAATTTTTTACAAATGTTTTGTATCTGCTAAAAATAAATCTGCTGCAATTGAATGCTTATATTTGGTGTATCTCCTATGTAGTGAGATATTATAATATTTAAATTGCAGCAGATATTTAGCTCAATAAAAAATTCAAGATCACTTAAGAAGAATCATCTTTTTTATCGAGGCAAAATTTCCGGTCTTAAGCTCATAAAAATATATTCCGCTTGTTAAGTTGTTTGCTTTGAAATCCAACGAATAATTGCCTTCGCTTCTATAATCATTAACCAGTATGGCAACTTCTCTTCCTAAGATATCATAAACTTTTAAGGTTACGTTGCCGCTATGCGGTATTGAGTAATTTATTTTTGTGCTTGGATTGAATGGATTTGGATAATTCTGATTTAGCTTAAAATCTTTGACTATTATATCGTTTGTTTTGCTGGTGCTTGTGATGATGTCAGATAATTTACTCTTCCAGATTCCGTCTTGTTCGGTTCCGAGAAAAATCAAAGAATCATTTACCGCGAAACTGTGGAAAATAGTGAAAAAAGTGTTTGGAAGACCATCTTCTTTAATTTTTATCCAGGAACTGCCAAAATTATCCGAATAAAATAAATCAGAAGAAGTCATAGCAAATAATTTTGATGCTGTATTAGCAAACCTTTGAATAACTGTATCTTGAAAACCGGATTGTTGCCAGGCTGGATTACTTTCCGTAGAAATAAATATGCCTTTTAAAGTTCCTGCAAATAGATTAGTGCCCAAAGATGCCATTGATTTTACCGCCGTATCCACTAACCCATAACTTGTCCAACTGGTTCCATTGTTTGTTGATCGGAAAGTACCTGAATTTGTTCCAACAAAGATAATGGAATCGATAGTAGTTACTGCATTTATACCAAGATCAGTTAAACCAGTATTAACTTGCTGCCAGATTGCCCCATCGTTGGAACTTCGATACATACCACTGCTTGTTCCGGCAAAGAGATAAGATTTATTTTCAACAATATTCATTACGTCTTTGTTCGCCAAACCGATCCCAGTCCAGGAATGACCATAATCTGTCGACTTATAGATGGCGCTTGCTCCATCGGCACTCGTGGATGTTCCTACATAAACATTAGAATTCGAAAAGTGGAAACAATATGCAAAGCTTCGAGCCAGATTATTATAATCGACAAAACTATTGCCTAAATTTCTTGAAGTAAAAACTCCGTTTGAGCTATTATTCGCTGAAAAAAGATTTTCACCATCAATACCAATAGCCTGAACATATGTATTGTTAAGTATTCCGGTTTCCAGCCAGCTGGTTCCGTTATTTGTAGAAGTAAAAATCCCGGTGTGACTTCCTCCGGCAATTATATATCCATTTGAAATTCCAATTGAATTTATCTCAGCCGTATAAAGCCCAAGGTTATCCCAGTTAGCTCCCCCGTCACTCGACATGTATAAACCTTGTAAAGTGCCATAGTAAATATTCGATCCATTAGTTTCTAAATCATAGGTATATGATATAGCGGTTGAATTATATAGTGTAGTCCACAGTGAGTCAGTAAGTGAATATTTATAAACAATACTGCCAAATGAGACGATAAGATCACCGTTAAAAACAGCAAGATCATAAGCATAACCATGATGCTCCCCTAATGTGGTCCACCCATCTCCATTATCTGTTGATATACATATCTCACCTCCGTCTGTTCCAACAAATAAATTATTTCCGATACATTTCATAGAGGTTACAGGCCAAATATTATAACTGGTCTGTGTCCAATGCAATCCATTATCAGAAGAACGAAATATTTTAGTTCTACTTCCAACGAATATATAGTTATCATTTTTGCAAAATGAACTGATTGTAACGTCTGTTAAACCAATAATGTTAATTTGAGACCATGAATCGCCGTTATCGTCTGAGCGAAATAATAACGCGGGTCCGGAAATTTGCTGAACTCCTGCGAAAAAAAATCCATTTAAATAACTTACTGCAAGAACGTTAACCCCCCAGTAACCATTGTTTGCTTCACTCCACGTTAGTCCATCATCAGTAGAACGAGAAAAACCCTCAGAAGTACCGGCAATTACTACGGAATTTCCTGTCGCAATACTATTTACTTGCTCAGCATATGGGCCTTTTAGTTTTTCCCATCCGTTTTGCGCAAATGAAGATAAAGCAAAAGTAAGAACACACATCAAAACTGTAAATATTTTTTTCATTTTAATTCTTCCGGAATAGTTTAATGATAGGATATAATTATGCGATCAAATTGAAATAAAAGAAGTGCACCAAATTCGAAATTTAAGAGAGTTATAGTTGTGCTAAGGGAATTGATTTTAACCGGAGTGGTTGGTAAATCATGATTATAATTAGAGACAGAGTCTTTTTTATTGCAGGCATTGTTCATCAGTAATATTAACATTTCAAAAAAGATTATTGAGTAAAAAGTAATTTTTTTCATGTTATGCTCTTAAAAACTTATTTTGAGAAAAGCTTTATTTTATTGAAAAACCGCTTAAAAAGATCCCTAGACATAAAAAACAAAGAACCCTGTTACAAGTAACAACCATTAAATGTCATTTATCGTGCCTGTTTTTTATGAAGATATAACTTGGTCGAAAAAATGGCTGATTCTAAATTCAGAAATTTAATGTTGTAGTAGTCTTTTATTTTTCGTTTTTTCTTTAAAAAACAGCCTCTCAACTACCGGTTTTTAAACAAAACTCAAGGTGAGGCATAGTTAGGTATGGCTAAATAATTTTCTCATTAAAAATGGGGGGTTGAGAGGGTATTTTTAAAAAGTTTCTACGCTCTCCAGCTCCTTTATAGTATCTTATTGTGGTCTATCAAGCAGCCTATACAATGCTTGCCCTCTAGCTGTTTCATAATCGTTTCTGGCTCTGGTTATTGTCCTTTCGATGCCTAAAAAATTTATTACCTTTAACATCCTTGCCTTGAAATAATTTTACGATAAGTTTCCAGGCTTTGCTGTCGTTGTCGCCTAATTATTATCGAAAAAAGAATCGACAAAAGCTGCGGGAGCTTTGGTTACTTTTGAACCCGGTGCCCGAAAAGCAATGAATCACATTGCTATTCAGGAAGAGAAGATGGAAAAGTAGTGGATTGGATGGAAAAAGTATCAGATGAACAATATGTAAAGGCGCAAATAAATAAATCTATGAAACCATTAATTTTGATATAAATATACAAATCTGATATAGAAAAATGTCAAGAATTTTTATTACAGGATCGGCAGACGGACTTGGACAGCTTGTTGCAAAATCATTAATTGAAAAAGGACACCAGGTTGTTTTGCATGCCCGGAATTCAGTACGCAGAAATGACGCGATGAAAAAAACGCCGGGGGCAGAGAGTGTATTAACTGGAGACCTATCAAGCATTGAAGAGACCCTTAAGCTTGCAGATCAAGTTAATGCACTAGGCTCCTTTGATGCAGTAATTCATAACGCAGGAGTTTATCGTGCTTCATCAAAAGAAATTTTTTACGTCAATAATTTAGCGCCTTATATTCTTACATGCTTAATACGAAAACCGAAGCGATTAATATATTTGTCTTCAGGCTCGCATTTATCCGGGCATGCAAAACTGGAAAACTTTAAAAATGATAATAACAGAATAACTTATTCCGATTCAAAACTTCATGATCTTTTGTTATTTATACCAGTTCCGCGTTTAGTTTCTTGTTAAATGTAGTCTTGTTATGAATTATTTTTTAATTATTAAAAATTACTGATTAAAACGGCCTTGCTGTTATGGCATTGCCACAACGTGGGCTGCAGCATGGGCACAATTATACCTTTTCATTAAGATTAATTAAATCGATAAAATAATTATGCCAAAGACTACCGAAGAAAGTCAAAATGATATGAAAAAAAGTAAATGAATCAGTAATTCTTGCGATTGAATTTACTACAAAGACCTGAGGAGATAATTTCCATGAAAGCAATTGTTGTTACGAATCAAGCGGAAGGTACAGCCGGGATGAAGCTGGTCGAGCGGCCTGAGCCGAAGGCAGCGATAAACGACGTTATCGTGCTAATTTATGCATCTGGATACGTCTCGACTGAGTTAACGTGGCCTTCGACGTGGGCCGATCGTCTCGACCGTGACCGAACACCTTCGATCCCCGGACACGAGCTTGCAGGCGTGGTCACGACACTTGGGTACGGTACAACGGGACTGTCGGTAGGGCAGCGAGTATTCGGTCTTGTGGATTGGTATCGCGACGGCACCCTGGCTGAATATGTTGCGATCGAGGCACGAAACCTCGCACCCCTGCCAGGCGATGTTGACTTCACTGTGGGTGCGAGTGTGCCAATCTCGGGACTCACCGCGTGGCAAGGATTGTTCGAGCACGGGCACCTTCGTGCGGGGCAGAGCATAATTGCACATGGCGCTGCCGGCGCAGTTGGGTCGATGGTAACTCAACTAGCACAAGAGGCTGGAGCCTACGTTATAGGCACCGGGCGTGCCGTTGACCGCCAGAAAGCACTCGACTTCGGCGCACGTGAGTTTATCGATCTTGACAACGATACACTGGAAGACGTCGGTAGAGTGGATATGGTATTCGATGTCATCGGCGGCGACGTTGGGAAGCGATCTGCAGGCTTAGTTCGGGCCGGAGGGACGCTTGTATCGATAGTCGGGCCGTACGATTCACAGCCAAACAACTGCATAACAGTTGATTTCGTTGTCGAAGCCGATCGTGCCCAATTGAATGAGATCACCCAGCGAGTGCGGGACGGACGACTACGGACGAACATTAGCAACATCCCGACTCTTGACCAGGCTGTCTCCGTCTTCAACTCGAAAGAACGCCGAGCGGGAAAGACGGTCATCCACATTCGTCCATGATGACTGGTGCGGCTGCAAACTGACAGTAATCCATCTTTGCCGCTTAATAGAATAGGTTATTATTTGATATTTGGCCGAGTATGTTGCACATATACTCGACCACAGGTAACCCAGATAAATAATTAAAGTCCTGTCGAATTTTTAATTGCTTCTTTTTTCTTCTTAACTTCCGCATTAACCTAATTATTTGGAGCAAGTATTTTTACAATGCCTGCCTGTTTTTTACTATAATAGCCAACTAAAATTAGTGTTACTATTATTTGCAAAGCTATAACCGCAACAAGTAATCTTGGATTATTAGCAAAATACTTTTCAAGACCAATAATATCCGGTGAGAATGTTATAAAGTTTGCAATATTAAAAAGCAGTATAATCAATAATAAAGATTTTGAACCTCTGAAAAATTCAGAGATATCCACATATTATAAAAAACGAATTCATAATTAAGAATCTTGATTTTTTTTATTTATTATAGTGGGGACAACAACATTGAATTTTTTCTACTACGTCCCAAGAACAAATATTTATAAACATTATATTATTAAGGAGATATTATGACATACAAAATAAAAGTTACCGGTGGGTTGACGATGACCCTTGATGGTTTTACAGCAGGCCTAAATCAAAGTTTTGAAAAACCATTTGGAGACAATTTCGATTCAGACTTACTGGATTGTTGGATGTTTGCTGAGCCGGAGAAATATAAACACAAAAAAGAAATAGACGCTATTCTTGATGCAGGGGCTTTCATTATGGGCAGCAATATGTTTGGGCCTAAAGACAGGAGAGAAAATCCTGAATGGAAAGGATGGTGGGGTGATAATCCTCCGTATCACGCTCCTGTTTTCGTTCTTTCCCACGTAGAGCGAGAATCATTAGAAATGGAGGAAGGAACGACATTTATCTTTGTGAATGACGACATTGAATCTACGCTTTCAAAGGCAAAAGAGGCAGCAGGAGAACGAAATGTGAAGATTATGGGAGGAGCGAATACCCTCAATCAATATTTAGCGGCAGGGCTGATTGATGAACTGTGGTTACATATAGTTCCCGTGACTACAGGCGCAGGTACGCGACTTTTTGAAGGGGTGTCAAATCTCAAGCTTGAACCGATCGAAGTGGGTGGAACCAATATGGTTACACATATTAGATATAACGTATTGCAAAAGTAATAGGGGAAATGGCTTTTGATTCAATACTGCAAAAGGGAAATGATAAAAACAATTCTTATCTTTTTATTCTAGAATTTAAAAATATATAAACTTAGAGTAGCACTCTCGATTATGTCAATTATTTTATTCCCTTTCAGATTTATCTATAAAATATATCTTCTTATCTGTTTTATATTGCTGTTAGTTTTGCTCTATCCGTTATTTCGCTTTTCTCTATCTAAAAAAGAGCGATTCCCCTTAGCATTTAAGATAATGAAATTCTATGGAAGACTGTTTTTGCTTTGTGCCGGAATATTCTTGAAAATTGAGGGTAGGGAAAATATTATTTTAGATAAACCATTTTTAATCTGCTCTAACCACAGCTCATATATTGATATTCCCTGTCTATACTCAATATTCGATCAATACTTTGTGTTCACCGGAAAAAAGGAAGTTGAAAAATGGCCTTTATTCCATATATTTTATACATCAGGAATGAATATATTAGTTGACAGACAAAATAAAATGGGATTAGTAAAAACATTCAAAAGAATGATGGATGTAATTGATGAAGGACATCCTTTAGTTATTCTTCCAGAAGGTACTATTTCCAAGGTTGCTCCAAAACTAACGGAATTTAAAACAGGATCAGTTTCATTAGCAGTTCGCAAGCAGGTTCCTATTTTACCAATAACTTTTACAACAAATTGGAAAAGGCTACAGCGCAAAGGATTGTTTAAAGGAAAAGCAAGTCCAGGTATATCAGAAGTTATAATTCACCCGTTAATAATAACAAAAGGCTTAACAAAAATCGAAAGAGATGAATTACAGTTAAAGCTTCGTAATATAATCAACTCACCACTACACAAAAAATATGGAGTTTAGAACTAGATTAATTTAATTACATAATACATCTTTGATTCGTTGAAGTTGAATATGTAAGAAAAGAATGAATATGTGATAAAAATTCTTAACAAAATGATTTTTGCTATAAACTTCAAACATTTGCATAAGACTGTAATCGCATATAACCATGCGTTTCTACCCGACCGCGTTTAAAGTCTAATTGAAACGATTGTACTAATTTAAAAAATTGTCAAGATAATTTAATATTGTTTTCGTTTGCATCATAAGGCTCACATGTCCCTGCGAAGGAACAACAGCCAAATGCGATTTTGGCATCGTTCCCAAATCAGCAGATACACCACCTCCAAGCAGTTGGTAAGTTTTCATCAACTCAATTTTATCCAACCCGTCATTGTCGCCCGAAATGAGCAATACCGGTATAGTCATTTTCGCAATATTAGAATCACCACAGTCAAACGGTATCCCTGCAAAATCAATCATCTGTTGTATGAACTTTCTCCACTTCGTTTTGTCAGGTGCTATCGAATCGTACGCTGCTTTCAATGGTGTGTTATCAAAAAAATCAGGTTTAAAATCCTTAAACGCACCGTTTACTGTTGGTAACCAACCACTGGTTTTATAAGTAGAAGAAATAATCACTAATTTTCGTACCCGTTTAGGGCTTTGTATTGCCAATTGGTAAGCTACAGAGCCACCCATACTAAATCCCGCAACATCAGCACTGTCAACTTTTAAATAATTCATTACACCTTCCACATCACTTGCAAGGTTAACTATATTTAATTTTCTGTCAGAAAAAGGTGAGTGTCCATGTCCCTGGAATTCAATTGCAATAACTTTTCTTGTTTTTGCCAAATCAGGTATTAGCTGCCCCCAATTCATGTTAATGGTATAAAAAGCACCATGTAGTAAGACGATGGGTTTACCCTTTCCATATACTTCGTAATAAACTTTAATACCATTAACAGGTGCGTAACCACTGGCGGTAGGTTTATTTTGCTGCCCATAAGATTGAAATACTGTAAAGAAAAGTATAGTAATTATTAATATGGGTTTGGGGACATTAAATCCATTAAATACTCTTTTCATTGTGTTATTTTTTTAAAGTGGTTAATAATTCATTTAATTCGTTTAAGGTCATTGTGAAACCTTCTTTGAAGCCCATTTCAATCATTTTTTCCATACGTTCAAGGGATTCATTGTAAATGGTAATACTTACTTTGGTTATTCCATTTTGTTCACTGAAATTCAAATCCCAATTTGAACCAGGCAAATGGGGGTTTTCGTCTTTGTCAGCAAATACACTTAAAAATTTAAAGTTGGTTTTCGGGCTTATAGAAGTATAGTTTTGTATTTGCCAACTTTCCTCTCCTTCAGGGCTTACCATTGCATAAAATCTTCGTCCACCAACTTTAAAGTCCATCGATTTGGTTTTTGACATCCAAGGTTTGGGTGCCCACCATTGGTCAAGGATTTCTTGTTTTGTAAATGCGTCCCAAACAAGTGGAAGTTCCGCATTAAACTCTCTGGTTATATATACTGTTTTGGCTGCTTTGTCAACGGTGAAGTCAAATTGTAAATTATTCATTTGTTATTTTTTTTAATTGTTGATAATAAGTTGTCTAATTGATTAAATCGGGTTTCCCAAATCTTTCTGAATTGTTCTAACCACTGATCTATTTCTTTCATTTTTTCAATTTCAAGAGAGTAATAAATCTCCCGTCCTTTTTGTTCTTGTTTTACAAGTTCGCATTCAGTCAAAATGCGTAAGTGTTTTGACACAGCTTGTCGTGTCGTGTTGAAGTTTTTGGCAATGGCATTTGGTGTCATTGCCTGTAATGCAATTAAGATGATTATAGCTCGTCTTGTTGGGTCTGCAACTGCTTGAAAAATATCTCTACGCATTTTCTAATTTTTAATGAAACCAGTCGGTTGCAAATATATGTACAACTATTCGGTTTTGCAAATGGAGTCAATGGTTTTTGCCGATCAGTTGAATATCCCAAAGGTGACAATTATTACATCTTCTATTGCCGCAAGAATGTAAGCTGTAATGATAATGGCTGCAAGAATTACATTTGTATACTTGTCCGCCCATAATGGGAGTACCGGCAAGAAGAGATATCGAACAGAGCTTTCTTATGTGAAGGAAGCATTGAGTGAGAATATTTAGCCAGATAGATATTTCTATAGTCCCTAATTTTCTCGTTTTGGGCTGCGGCTTAAATACGAAACGTTAGGTGGCAAGTAAGTTTTCATTGGGTTGTGAATTTTCTATAGATATTTAATCCCTAAAGGGATTTTAGAAAATCTTAAATAATATAGAATGATTTTATCTGAATAGAGAAGAAATACATAATTTAGTTCTAAATGCTGCAGGGGATGCCAATATCAATAATTGGTTTTCCATTGGGTATGAGTGAACCAAGTAGGATGGCAATATGGAAAACTGGTCACATTGCAACAGAACCTGATGTTGATTACAACGGTGAACCATTTTTTATTATAGATGCAACAACCAGACAAGGAATGTCTGGTTAATTGATAACAATAATAATATATTGACAAACGATAAAAATATATTATATTACGGTATCAATTTTTATAGATAATACATATGAAAAGAAGCTCAATATTTCTTCAAGTAGTCATCGTTCTCATTGGTATTGGCGCCGTTGCCCTTTTGCTTTGGGAACCTCAAATCGAAGGCAGAAACGCTCATGCTACGCTTTTTGAGATTTACTTCAATGATCCTTTTCTCGCGCTTGTGTATGTAGGCTCCATTCCGTTTTTCATTGCACTCTATCAGGCATTCAAAGTGCTGGGATATGCCGGACAGAATAAGATATTCTCACGCACGGCCGTGAAAGCTTTGCGGACTATAAAGTATTGTGCGATAGCCATCGTTGGTTTTGTTGTGATAGAAGAAATTTTTATTATGTTGAACCATGGTAATGATGATGCCGCTGGCGGAGTTTTCATGGGTGTCCTTATCACCTTCGGCTCGGCTGTGATTGCCACCGCAGCAGCAATGTTTGAACGGATTTTACAGAACGCCGTAGATATAAAATCAGACAACGATCTAACAGTCTAAAAGGAGCAATTATGTCGATTATAATAAACATTGATGTAATGCTCGCGAAAAGAAAAATGAGCGTTACTGAACTTTCAGAAAAAGTTGGAATTACAATGGCCAACCTTTCCATATTAAAAAACGGCAAAGCAAAAGCTGTACGTTTTTCAACATTGGAAGGGATCTGCAAAGCATTGGATTGCCAGCCGGGAGATATTTTGGAATATAAAAATCACCAAGATACTGAATTTTCTTAATCCGGGGCGAGCGTCATCCGTATTTGAGATCTGTGCTCTGCCCTACCTCGATAAGATAGCCGTCAGGATCACGAATGTAGCAGCGTATCTCTCCGTACTTAGGAATCGGCTTGGTGATGAATTCCGCTCCCCGGCTTTTCCATAATTCATAGCACGCTTGAATATCTGCAACGCGGATATTCATAAAGCTGTTGATATTGTTCGGATCGGGGACGCTGAGCGTTACCGTCGGCTTGTCTGGGGTCGGCCCGCCCCCGACGTTAACAATTAGCCAGGTATTGGCGATCTGAATGTACGCAGGCGCACCGGCGTTGTCACCTCTGCTTAGAATACGGCCTCCAAATACCGTTTCGTAGAAGTGAGCCGATCGGTCGATGTCGGCGACGGTGAGGAAATGTGCGATTGAGATTCCTTCGTGGGGGGGCATCTCATAGCTCTTCTGTTCGATTTTTACTGTATTCATATGTAATTCCTTTTGATTTAACGTTCATTGCAAAAGTTCCGAGTTTCGTTCTTTCCATTTCCAGTTTTTTACTTCCGGCATATCTTCACCGTGTTCATCAATATATTCTTTATGTTCTATAAGCTTATCCCTTAACTGCTGCTTCAGGTAAATACCTTTTTCACCTGTCCGGGGCAGCCGATCTATTGCGTCCATTACAAGATGAAAACGATCCATCTCATTCATGACTGTCATATCAAAAGGCGTTGTAATTGTTCCTTCTTCCTTATACCCGCGGACATGTATATTCTTGTGATTGGTACGCCGGTAGGTTAACCGGTGAATTAACCATGGATAAGCGTGAAATGCGAAAATTACAGGTTTATCTTTTGTAAAGTAGTCGTCAAAATCGATATCGCTTAAACCATGCGGATGCTCCGTTTGCGGCTGCAGCTTCATTAGATCAACAATATTAACTACTCTGATTTTCAATTCAGGCAAATGTTCACGCATAATAGAAACCGCTGCAAGAATTTCCAATGTGGGTACATCCCCGCAGCAAGCCATTACTATATCCGTTTCCTCTTCCTGGTCATTGCTTGCCCACTGCCATATACCAATACCTCCGGAACAATGTTTAACTGCAGCATCAATTGAAAGCCATTGCGGAGCCGGGTGTTTGCCGCATATTACTACATTAACGTAGTGACGGCTGCGGAGGCAGTGATCCATCACAGATAACAAACAGTTTGCATCAGGAGGAAGATATACGCGTATTACTTCAGCCTTTTTATTTACTACATGATCTATAAAACCCGGATCCTGGTGTGTAAATCCGTTATGATCCTGTCTCCAGACATGCGAGGCAAGTATATAATTTAAAGAGGAAATTTTTCGTCTCCATGGAAGTTTGGCTGTTACCTTCAGCCACTTAGCGTGCTGGTTAAACATCGAATCAACTATATGTATGAAAGCTTCATAGCAGTTAAACACTCCATGTCTTCCTGTAAGAAGGTATCCTTCCAACCACCCTTGACACTGGTGTTCACTTAGCATTTCCATTATACGGCCGGATGGTGCGAGAAATTCATCGTTTGGTACAGTTGCTCCTTCCCATTGCCGGTTGGTAACTTCAAAAACAGCCTCAAGGCGGTTGGAAAGTGTTTCATCAGGACCAAACATCCTGAAGTTTCTTTGTTCAACATTCATTTTTATTACATCACGCAGGAAACGGCCCAGGATATGTGTATCACCTATTCCAGGGGCACCGGGAGAAGGTACATCTTCAGCATATTTGCGAAAATCGGGCAGGCGAAGATCCCGCAGGAATATACCACCGTTTGCGTGCGGGTTTGCACTCATCCGCCTTTGCCCTTCAGGTGCAAGCTTTGCCAGTTCTTTTTTAAGACGGCCTTCATCATCGAACAAATCTTCAGGACAATAACTTTTTAACCAGTCTTCCAGCAGCTTGAGATGTTCGGGTTGAGCTGCAGGATCGGAGAGAGGTACCTGGTGAGAACGGAACGTTCCTTCAATTTGATGATTATCAATTATCTTTGGTCCTGTCCATCCTTTGGGTGAATTGAGAATGATCATAGGCCACCTTGGGCGGATTCCATTACTGTGCTGCCGTGCATTATGTTGAATCATGCTGATCTCTTCTATCGCAGTATCCAGTGCAGAGGCCATTGCCTGATGCATTTTTTCCGGTTCATCCCCTTCAACAAAATAGGGTTTCCAGCCATAGCCATAGAAAAGCTGCTCTAATTCTTCATGACTTATTCTTGCAAGAATTGTCGGGTTTGAAATTTTATACCCGTTGAGATGAAGTATGGGCAATACAGCACCGTCTGCAGCGGGATTTAAAAATTTATTGGAATGCCAGGCTGTTGCCAACGGACCTGTTTCTGCTTCACCGTCACCAACCACACAAGCCACAATAAGATCCGGATTATCAAATACTGCTCCAAATGAATGACTAAGTGAATAACCCAGTTCTCCTCCCTCATGTATAGAGCCGGGAGTTTCAGGTGATGCATGGCTAGGAATTCCGCCGGGAAATGAAAATTGAGTAAACAGCTTTCTAAGACCGGTTTCGTCTTGACTAATGTCGGGATAAATTTCACTGTAAGTCCCTTCAAGATAAGCATTGCCTACAACAGCAGGTCCACCGTGACCCGGTCCTGACACATAAATCATATTAAGATTGTATTTATTAATAACACGATTCAAATGGACATAAATAAAGTTCTGACCGGGTGTAGTTCCCCAATGACCTAAAAGTAAATGTTTTACATCTTTAAGTCTAAGTGGTCTTTTAAGAAGAGGATTATCATAAAGATAAATTTGTCCCACCGATATATAATTTGCGGCGCGCCAGTATGCATTTATTTTTCGTAAAAGTTCGTCGGACAAAGGATTCACCTTAGATACCTCCTCTTTAGTTCTCAAAACTTTTACCTGTTTTGATACCGCTTTAACTTTTGACTTTTCAGATGCTTTTTTTGTTTTCATTATCAAATTTCCATTCCACGGAAGGTATTCCACTGGTTTTCTCAAATTTGCCGATCATGTTCATTGTTTTATCTTTCTCACCTATATTTATCTGCAATGTGCTCTGAGCATCCATGCCATTTTCTCGTGAGTCTTCAGTAAATCTGTTATAAAATCACTGGTTCCTGCATCATGCAGTTCATTATCAATCTGAATGATATTTTCTCTCAGGTGAATGATTATAATTTCATGTTCATCTAATAATTCTTTGATAAAATTGCTGTTTCTACCACTTGCTTCTTCGGTAAAGTGAGTTAATTCTAAAATTTGCTTAAGAGCTGCAGGAGCATAGTGACCTAAATTCCGGATACGTTCCGCTATTTCGTCAACTATTGTATCTAATTGTTCATATTGTTCTTCAAAGAATTTATGCAATTGATAGAAGTTGTTTCCTTCAATGTTCCATTGGGCATTC
The DNA here is from genome assembly GCA_963848195.1 of uncultured Ignavibacteriales bacterium. GTDB lineage: Bacteria > Bacteroidota > Ignavibacteria > Ignavibacteriales > Ignavibacteriaceae > CAVQBP01. The sequence continues at coordinate 155,977 of CAWKCY010000017.1, forward strand.
CTGGTTTTGATATATAATATAAATTCATCAGCTAAAACTTTTGACAGTAAAAGGGCAGACTCCTGCAGATATTCAGGTTTAACTCCAACTCTTGTGTCCATAATATTTTTTGTGATTTAGTTTGATATCAAAGAACATTATTTATCGATTTTAATTCTGCTAGTAGTAACTTAGCGGCTGAGGTTTAAGCCGCTAAGTTACTACAAGTTATAAGCAAAATATTTATCTCAAATTTCCGGGCAACCTGATCCATTCGTCATAATGTATTGAACCCCTGCGTGCATTGTCTGCAGTAGTTAAAGAATGATCATCGATCTCAGTCCCATAGTAGCGTGCATGCGGATCTGAGATTACTTTGCGTTTATCATGCTTCATATCCATATATTTTTTTGCGAATTTATCCATGCCAATTTTTTCCGGGCCGCCAACTTCTACAGTACTGTTTAGGGGATCTGCCAAAATAACGTCTACCAGAGCATCTACTACATCATCAGAAGCTATGGGCTGAAAAAGGGCAGACGGCAAATGAATAGATTCACCTTCTATTCCGCCTTTAACAATAGCACCTGCAAATTCAAAGAATTGGGTTGAATGTAATATACTGTATGGAATATTAGATTTCCTAATTAGCTTTTCCTGCATAGCTTTTGCTCTTAGATAACCGCTATCGGGCAGACGTTCAGTCCCTACTATTGATAAAGCTATATGATGTTTTACACCGGCAGCTTTTTCTTCCGCTAGAAGATTACGACCAGAAGTTTCAAAAAACTTCATCGATGCTTCATCTTCGAATGATGGGGAATTGGCAACATCTACAACTTTCTGTGCTCCTTTTAATGCGTCAGCAAGCCCTTCTCCGGTAATAGTATTTACACCGTTTCTTAAGTCAGCTGCAACTACATCATATCCCCTGTTTTTAAGTTTAATTACGACTTTTGAACCGATAAGCCCCAAGCCGCCTATTACCACTATCTTCATAACTTCATACCTTTCTTTTTAATTTTAGCTAATCTGTTGCGAAAATTTTTTTTAATAATATAGTGTTCCTTAAATCACAATGGCAATTAATTAATCGTTACTTTTCTTTTTAGTTTTAGAATTATTTTATTTTTTTGATTGTTAGATTTGCGAAACCAAAGCATGTGCCGTTGTTACTTCGTCCGATTTTAATCAATTCTGGTGACTCTAATTTAACATAGATGCGGTATTTCGTTCTTTATCGATTAAAGCAGCGAAATAAAAATATTGCCGATCCGATTCTTTGATAGCTTATAGATAAAATTTTAATTTCATGATCATGTTGAGGTGATAGTTTTGAAAGCAGTAGAGGAAGAAATTAGTGATAGGCCTGGTTTGACTAATGACTTAAAAAAAATTCTTGACACGTTACCTGAATTTGTCTGGAGTGCCAGCCCGGAAGGAGCAATTAAATATTTTAGTAAAAAGGGATTGGAATATACCGGGTTTTCAATGGAGGAAATAAAAGGGTGGAACTGGATGGATTCAGGTTTATTACACCCAGACGAAATTCAAAGTATTATAAAACAATGGAGCGATATAATTAAATTAGGAAAAGAAGGTGAAATTCAGGGAAGAATGCGCCGCCATGATGGAGTATATTTATGGTTCTTATTTAGAGTTGCACCACTCTACAATGATTTTGGTATGGTCATCGCCTGGTGGGGAGTAGATATTGAAATTGATAAAATAAAAAGGACAGAAGATAAGCTGAGAAAAAGTGAAGCCTATTTAGCTGAAGCCCATCAACTTACTATGACAGGCAGTTTCTCTATAAATGTTTTAACTAATGAATTAATATGTTCCAAAGAAACACTTAGTATTGTAGGATTCGAAAACAGAAAAAATATCACGATAGAAGAGGTACTGACACGTATTCATCCGGACGACCGGCAGGTAGTAAAAGAAATGCTTGATTGTAGTATAAAAGAGGGCTCTTATTTAGAACATGAACACCGGCTTTTAATGCCGGACGGATCAATTAAATTTATTCATCTTGTTGCCCATATATTAAAATTTGAATCCGCTTCACCGGAGCTTGTTGGGGCGATTTCTGATATTACCCGGATAAAACTGGCTGAAGAAATAATCCGTGAAAAAGAGAAAGCATTCAGACAAATTGTTGAAACAGTACCCTGCCTTATAATTGTTATGGCCCCTGATGGAGAATATCTTTATGCGAACAAAAAACTGCTTGATTATACCGGATGTAAACAAGAAGATGTAACTTCAAGGTATTTTCATGAGCATATTTATCATCAGGCTGATATGGAGAACTGGTTTTCGAAAAAAAAGCAGGCACTAGTGGCGGGGAAACCATTTGAATTGGAACGGCGTCTTCTGGGAAAAGACGGCAGGTACAGATGGTTCTTAACTCGCTTCAATCCTTTAAAAAATAACAATGGGAAGATTATCCAGTGGTATACTTCAGCGATAGATATTAACGACCGAAAACAAAAGGAAGAAAAGATCCACAATGAAAATATTGTTCTCAAGGAAGTAATCGATAAAGCTTCAGATACAGATATTGTGGGCAAAAGCAAACAAATGCAAAATGTTAACCACCTAATTTCTTTAGTGTCATTAACAAACAGTTCAGTACTTATATTGGGAGAAACAGGTACCGGGAAAGAATTAGTTGCAAGAGCTATACATAATTCATCTAACAGGAAAAATAAGATCATGATAAAAGTAAATTGTGCTTCTTTGCCTGTTAATTTAATAGAAAGTGAATTATTCGGACATGAAAAAGGAAGCTTTACAGGTGCAATTGAGCGACGAATAGGGAAATTTGAACTGGCAGATAATTCCACATTATTTTTAGACGAAATAGGAGAAATGCCCCTTGATTTACAGGTTAAATTATTAAGAGCAATTCAGGAAAAAGAATTTGAACGTGTCGGCGGGAAAGAAACAATAAAAATTGATGTACGAATTATAGCAGCCTCAAACAGGAATCTGCAAAACGAAGTAAAAGATGGTAAATTCAGGATTGACCTTTACTACCGGTTAAACGTGTTCCCGATAGTCATTCCGCCGTTAAGAGAAAGAAAAGATGACATCCCAATTCTCGCAAACCATTTTTTGGCTAAGTCATCAAAAAATATCGGAAAAAAAATTAATAATATTTCCAAAAATGTAATAGAGGAATTAATTAACTATGACTGGCCTGGGAATGTCAGGGAGCTTGAACATTTAATTGAAAGAAGCGTAATTCTTAATAATGATATCATAGATGAAATTCATCTTCCAAAAATTGAATCTAAAAGTGAAACCGGTTCCGTTAAAACCATTCATGATAACGAACGTGATCATATTCTTCAGGTATTGAAAAAATGTAAGGGAAAAAAAGGGGGAACAGATGGGGCAGCAGTATTGCTCGGTATACCTGTCTCTACACTAAATTCTAAAATTAAGAGGTTAGGAATAACAAAAGGACAGATTTATTCGTCTTGATTGAATTCTATAGGGATTTAAATATCGTTCTTTCTCTAAATAAAAAACGAAATATCGATACTTCTTTAAAAAGTTTAGAAGAATTAACTAATTTTTCAGCCGCAAAGAACTGGTATATTATTTGGATTCGAGATTAAGATGAAAACAAGGATATCCTGAAAGGAATGGGCAATAAAAATTATGGATGCAAGAATAGGAATTAAACCGGATAATCTGAGCAAGATAGCACATATACTATCAAAAATTCTGGCCGACGAGTTTCTCTTATACACTAAAACTCTTAATGCACATTGGAATGTTGAAGGTGAAGATTTTCATAGTATTCATTTATTTTTTGAAAGCCAATACAGGCAACTTAATGAAATTATAGATGAAGTTGCCGAACGGATTCGTACATTGGGTCATTATCCTCCAGCCACATTGAAACGGTTCCTTGAATTGACGCAGTTTTCCGAGATGTCGACAGAAAAAAATGATGGTGAGGGCTTTATAAAAGAATTACTGGAAGACCATCAAAGTCTCATTATAGAATTGAGAGGAAATATTAATCTTTTTGACAACGATCTAAAGGATGCCGGTTCAAGTGATTTTGTAACCGGTTTGATGGAGACCCATGAAAAGATGGCCTGGATGCTTAGGTCACATTTCAGGTAATTAACTGATTAACAAATTAGGTTAGAAGTCATAAAATAAAATTGAACTTGACTACCAGGCAGCTTTTATTTTTTAATAAAAAAAGCATTTCGACTCGACCGGACATCCGATAAATCAATCATTTCAGGCGGGGGAAAACGGGGGTTATTGTTACCCGGATGATGTTTATTTTGAATCCTTATAAATTTTTATTTTTGATTTTACAAATGATGTTCTTTGCCGAAAAATTTATGAAATATTTTGTTCTCCCTAATAAAATTTCGATAAAAGAATACTTTTACAGCATCATTGAAAAGGAACCAGGCTAATGCATACCCTGTTACAATTAAACCCCACTTCCATCCTATTGCCGGGACAAATATTCCATATACACCTACTATTAAACCTAAAAATGCTGTCGAAAATGAAGCAAGTAACAGAGATTTTGACGGAAATGGTCTTTTAAAAAACCAATCGCCCGTTCTTGTATTAAAAATTGTTGCGTGTCCAGCTATTATTAATTTAGTAAATATTGCAGATTGAATTAATGGTTGAGACAAATTAGAATAAGTTTCGAGTATAAAGAAAATTAAAAAAGATGAAATTACTCCTGCTATACCTAATAGGGTAGAAAGCCCGAACAATTCCCTGTTGTTCCATTTGACGGGAAAAGGATCAATCTTTGTATTATCATAAGCTATTGTAATTATTGGAATATCATTTAATAGAGCTATAATGATAATCATAATTGCTGTGACCGGGTAAAAATCGAAAATTAAAATTGCCAGGGTCATAAACAGAATTACTCTGAGTGTTTCAGCAATTCTGTAAATAGCATAGCTGTTCATTCGCTCAAAAATTATACGTGCCTGTTTAATTGCATCGATAATGACGGAAATACCGGGGGCCATCAACACTAAATCTGCTGCCGCTCTGGCTGCATCGGTAGCACCAGCAACCGCAATTCCTGCATCAGCCTTTTTTAGAGCAGGAGCGTCATTTACACCGTCACCGGTCATCCCGACTATATGATTCCCTTTTTGAAGCTGCTCAACAATTGTATATTTATCTTCGGGGAATACCTGGGCAAACCCGCCTGAATCTTCAATTAATCTGATCATTTCAGATTGGTGCTTATGGGATTTATCTTTTCCAATATTTTCTGAATGGAAGACAGATTCAATTTCTTTACTGACTTCTTTAGCAAACTCTTTTATTTTGGCTTCAGGCAGATCCGGATTTAATTTCTGTTGTATAGTTCTTGCAAGTATTTCTGTCATTTTAATAAATTCGACATCGCTGCCGCTTTTTAATTCATCAGCTTCAAGAATATTCGGGTTTAAGCCAAGTTGTTCTGAAATTTGCGAAGCTATGGCTGTATTATCACCTGTTACCATTTTTACATTCAAACCTAATTTGATTGCTTCTGCAATGGTTTCTTTAGCATCGTCCCGCGGGGGATCATATAAAGGAATAATCCCGGCAAATTTGAAGTCTTTGTCTTCTCCTTTTTTGACTGCTGTCCCGAGTGTCCGGTATCCTTTCCGAGCAAATTCAAGAACTTTTTTTGAAACCAAATCAGCATCAGCACTTTTTGCCGATAATTTTAATATTACCTGTGGAGCTCCCTTAGTGATAGTCAGTTTCTCATTGTTTTTACTGACAATTGCTTCGGTTCTTTTATTAACAGGATCAAAAGGAGTAAACTTTTCGACTTTATAATTTTTTAATTCGTCATAAAGATTATTTTTCTTCAAATAGTTGAAGATAGGAACCTCAATCGGATCATTATTTTCTTCTTTTGAAGATAGACCTGCATAAAGCATAAAGTCTTTAACCTCAAAACTGTTGTAAGCTATTGGAGAAGCAACTGTCATTTGGTTTTTGGTTAGAGTCCCTGTTTTATCGGAACATAAAATATCTATTCCGGCAAGCTCTTCAATGGATGCTAATCTGCTGACAATTGCCTGTTTTTTTGCAAGAACAATAGCTCCGACAGCCATTGTAACTGTGAGTACCGCAGGTAAAGCGACAGGTATAGCAGCTACGGTAAGTACAAGCGTAAATCTTAATATATTTAACATATTTTCATGTCTATATAATGCAGTTAAGATAATTATTATGGCCAGAGAAACTGTAGTAAAAATTAAGTAATTACCTACTTTTATTACCATTTTCTGGAAATGACTTTTTTGTTCCTTTTCTGCTTTTGCTACAAGTGAAACAGTTTTTCCAAAGTAAGTATTCAGCCCGGTTAATGTAACAACAGAAATCATTTCACCTTGTTTTGCTACCGAGTTTGCATATGCAATGTCATTGGAATGTTTTGTAACAGGAAGAGATTCACCTGTTAATGCCGATTGGTCAATTTGGATATATTCGCCTTCAATTAGTTTTACATCGGCAGGAAGAATTTCGCCGATTTTAATCTTAATAATATCTCCCGGGACGAGATTTTTTGCATCAATTGAAGCGAATGTTCCGTTGCGCAGCGCAGTTGCTTTTTTTGCGAGTTTTTGTTTAAGTACACTTAATGCGCTTAATGCTTTGCTTTCCTGCCATAAATCAATGAATGCATTAACAAAAAGGAGAGCGGAAATAATTCCGAAATCTTCCCATTTCTGCACTGCAGCTGAAAGTATTGCAGCAATTTCTATCATCCAGGGAATTGGTCCCCAGAATCTTCTCATGACCCTGTGCAAAAAAGTTTCTTCTTTTTCAGGAATTTCATTCAGACCGTATTTTTTTATCCTGTCCTGAACTTCGTTTTCGTTTAATCCCTTTTCTTTATTGGTGTTTAATTCTTTAAGTACTTCTTCAATACTTTTATTCTGAAAGGTATTTTCATCCGATTTATCAGCAGACATTTTCAATCTCCATATATCTCTCTACTTTTTTAATAACTCAAAAATAAATAATTTTTTAATTCTTGTAACCGGCTAACAGCATTCACTTCACCGCAACCCTGAACAGCCAGGTAGGTCAACTTTATCGAAAGAGATTTTAAAATGTTTGGCGGTTTCAACTTTAGATGAATCGGATGAGTTATTATTATTAACAATATCGATTTTTTTTATCATAATATTTTTTTGTTAGTATAATTATTCTATATTCTGTATTGTTCCCACAATCTCTTTGCCAATTAGAAGAAATACAAATTAGTTTTTTTATTTGCTTTTCAAAGACAAATCAAGTCCTTAAGTTTAGAATTTCGTTTTTTCGATAGTAAAAAAGCGAAATGTCGCACCCAATGAGATTGTTATCAGACTTCTATCAACATATGACTTTTGGAGAGCCGATAAATGGTGCTAATAATAATCATTTCAATAATCATCTTTTTGAGTTAGTGACAGAAAGAGATTATATTTAACTGAATTGAATGATTATCTTTTTGAAAGAGGAAATAATAAAACAAAATATATATTGTGGAGGCGGTAATGAAAATTATATTTTTCCAGTTTTTTATTTTATTCTTTACCATATCATGTTTATTATTTTCTCAATCTATAACTGAAAGATATAAACATCTTGGTGAAATGTTTGTGCATGGATTTTCATCTGCACCTTTCCCAGATTCCGAAAGGATCAACGGGCATGTTTACGACGGCAAAACATATTCATTTCAAGAACATTATAATGACAGCAGCGTTGCTATTTTTATTCCTAAAGGATTTAAGCAGACAGATTCGACAAATTTTGTAGTTTATTTTCATGGATGGAATAATAACATCGACAGTGCCTGCAAGGAATATAATCTTATAGGACAATATACAGCAAGCAATATAAATGCAATATTTGTTTTCCCGGAAGGGCCTAAAGACTCGCCGGATTCTTTCGGCGGAAAGCTGGAAGATAAAGACGGACTAAAGAATTTGATTAATGATATTGCAAATTTCTTAATTGAAAAAGGAAAATTAAACTCTACTAAAATAGGAAATATAATTTTAGCAGGACACAGCGGTGCGTATCGTGTAATCTCATTCTGTATAATGCGGGGCGGTTTAACTCCAAACATTTCCGAAGTTATATTATTTGATGCATTGTACGGGCAGACTGAAAAATTTACTCATTGGATTGAAAACTATCCGGGTAAGTTTATTGACATTTATACAGACAGCGGCGGAACAAAAAACGAAACCGAAAGTCTGATGAATGATTTTGATGCGTGGGGTATTTCATATTTTAAAGCAGAAGAACAAGAATTAAACCCTAATGATTTATTTAATAATCGATTGGTGTTTATTCATACTGATTTAACTCATAATGAAGTTATTTCTGCTAGAAATGAACTTTTGCTTTTTTTGAAGACAAGCAAATTAAAGTAATAATATGTGGAATGGAACGGGTATGAAAGTTTCGCGATTCTTGTTCTTTCTTAATGAAGCAGCAAATTATTTATAGTTGCTTGTGCTGCTTTTTTAACATTAGTTGAATTCCTGCGGCACTTTCGAATATAACGAAAAATAAATCCGTCAGATAAAAACTCCGGGATAATGCTTCCATATGACCGGTTGATCAAACCAGCGGGAAGGCTGATTGTGATGGGAGATTCGACAAAGGAATGTCATGCGATGCATACAGTTTTATCTCCGGATAAAAAATGGCTGGCTGTTTTGGAAAGGTACAGTATAGTCTTTATAAATACGGAACAGAACGAAATCGTTTACGTTTTTTCGCTGGATTCGGTGAAAGTATTACAAAATGCGATGAACACTTTTTCCGGGATAAGCTGGTACCGCTCGCACAATACCGATTATCTGTTCTTCAGTGCATCCTTAACTTCACAAAAATCGTTTGTTGTTGAACTTGCCTGGGACGGAATAAAAGCAACTCTACTAAAAGTGTTTGAATACGAACCAGAGCCTCCTGCGAGGATAGCACTTCCCAACGAAATTATCACCCGGGATGAATCGGGGCATGGATACCTCTATGTTGTTCTCAACGGGAATAACAGAGTACTGAAACAGGATATTCAAACCGGTGATACTATCTGGGCGGTGCAATCCGGTGTGGCTCCATACGGTTTAACGATGGCTCGAAATAAATTGTATGTTTCCAACTGGGCAGGCCGGATCCCTGAAACCGGCGAACGTTATGTAGCAGGGGTACCCTGGGGAGAGGCGCGTATCGATTCATCGACAGGTGCATGCAAAGAAGGAAGTGTAAGTATTGTGGATCCCGGGAGCGGAAAACTACTGAAGGAAATCGTGACCGGCCTGCATCCGAATGCCATTATTGCAAGTCCGGATGAGAACTATGTTTACTTAACCAATTCGAACAGTGATATCGTAAGCGTGATCGATTCAAAAACAGATATCATTTCAGAAACCATTAATGTGCGGTTAGGCAACACCTCCTATTTTGGAGATTCCCCAAATGGTCTTGCCGTATCCTCCGATGGTAAAACACTATATGTGGCAAACGGGATGGATAATGCTTTAGCGGTTATTGCTCTTGGAGAAAAAGCATGTACTAGAGCGAGTGGCTGACCGGAGCCAGATTTCAGGATTTATTCCAACTGCTGCGTATCCATCGTCCATCACCATTCTGAATGATGCTTTATTGTATGTCACCAACCTGGAATCCTTAGGCGCAACCAGACCATTCGCATTTATTAAAAATCACGCACCGATTTTCAATTCTCATCACCAGCTAGCTTCAATTTCGGTAATTAGCATACCCGATGAAGAAACACTTGACGATTATACAAAGACGGTTATAGCGGCCAATCAATTGGAACGTCTGCAGTCACTGAACCTTCCTCCACGGGAGGATGCAGCACCACAACCTGTGCCGGAACGAATTGGCGAACCTTCGGTCTTCAAACATGTTTTATATATTATAAAAGAAAATCGCACCTATGACCAGGTGCTAGGAGATGTTGTTGAAGGAGACGGTGACAGTACTTTGTGTACATACGGTAAAGAAGTGACACCAAATCTGCATCGCCTGGTTAAGCGCTATGGATTAATGGATAATTTTTTTGTATCCGGTAAATGCTCGGCGGAAGGACACAGCTGGACTGATGCATCTATCGTTACAGATTATATCGAAAAAAATGTACGTGCATGGTTCCGCAGTTATCCACATGTTCTATATGATGCCTTAGTGTATGCGCCTACGGGTTTTCTCTGGGATAATGCCCGGAAACACGGAGTGAGTGTGAAGATATACGGTGAAGCTGCAATTCCCGTCTTTGACGAGGGATTAACATGGAATAATATCTATTCAGCATTTCTTCGCGGAGAGGAATTTCGATTTACCAATAGAACCACTCTCAATACAGTCGAGACGCTATTATCGCCCACATACCCTGGATATGACGGACACAAAATACCGGATGTCCTTCGAGCAGCTACCTTTATCAAAGAATTGCGGCATTATGAATCGATGAGCGGCGATTCACTCCCCCGGCTTATGATCATGGCGCTTCCGAATGATCATACAGGAGGAACAAGACCCGGATTACCTACACCCCGGGCTATGGTTGCTGACAATGATCTGGCGCTCGGGCGTATTGTTGAGGCTATAACAAAAAGCAGATTCTGGAAGAATACGGTCATTTTTGTCGTAGAAGACGATTCACAGGCAGGGTGGGATCACGTTTCAGCCTATCGCACGGCCTCTTTGGTTATAAGCCCGTACTCTAAAGCAGCAGAAATCATTCATACGCCATACAATCAACCCTCGATGGTTCGGACGATTGAACAGATTCTGGGACTGCCTCCTATGAATATACAGGATGCGATAGCGGTGCCCATGACAGATTGTTTTATAAATTCGCCGGATTTTTCCTCCTGGACTTCAGTATCCAATCAAATCCCCCTGGATGAGATTAATCCTGCCCTGGGTGCATTAAAGGGTAAGCAATTGTATTATGCAAAATTGAGTCTTGATCCGCAATTCGATGGTATTGATTCAGGCAATGATCAGGTTTTTAATCGTATTCTCTGGTTTACTGCAAAGGGGGACGTAACTTATCCGGAAGGTTTAATCATCGAAGACAGTGATGATTAATAAAATAGGAGTCTGTAGATTTAATGCGAAAGTTACTAAGGTTAGGACAGGAAATAAGGTTAGAAATAATGGAAACATCAATGATTAAAACGTAAATGAGGTTGGAAATAATATTAACATCAATGGTTTAGACAAGAAATAGGGTTAGCAGGTAGTCTTAAAAATCAGGATCAATATAATATCCATTCTTATCGGGAGTAAAGTTCCAATAAGCGGAAACGACATTTTTTAAGAAAACAGTATCATGACTGACCAGCAGAACCGGGCAGGCGCATTGGTTCAGGGCATTTTCTATGCATTCAATTGAGGGGATATCCATATGGTTTGTAGGTTCATCCATAATTATTAATGCGGGACTGTATGAAATCCCTTCTGCGAGGAGCAGCTTTCTTACTTCGCCCGGACTGGGCTCATCTGTTTCGAAAAGGTGTTTAGGATCTGAATTAAGCTTACTAACAATTGTCATTATTTTTCCTTTTTCACTATCATTCAAAGCCCATATCCTTTTCATTAATCCGTTTACGCTTTTAGCATCTATTTCCTGCGGAATGTAAATAAGGTCCCGACCTGGGAATCTTAGCTGTCCAACAATGTTTCTAATAAAAGTTGTTTTACCCGATCCATTTTTACCTGAAATGCCGATTTTCTCACCTGATGAAATCATAAGGTCGGGGATGTACAATCTTCTATAATCATTAAGCTTCAATTCAAATGAAGGAATTGAGAAGGGGAAATACCGGTTTAGTTTTACAGAGCTGAATTCAATGCCAAGCTCAAAGGAGCGGTTTACTTCAATTGAGTTAAGGATTTCATTTTTTCTTTCAATTTCATTTTTTGTTTTCCTGTAAAGTCTTCCCGCAACAGCATCTCTTCCGGTCAAACGGGCCAGATCAATCTTTGCTTTAGCGTTCCGGTCTTTTCTGCCGATGTTTCTCTTTGAAAGTTCTTTATCTACTTTATCCGCATTCTGTTTTTGAACTATTGCTTTAGATTTCAGCTTTTTCAGATCTTTGTTTAAAGTTTCCAACTGATCAGTATGTGATTTGTTCTCCCGTTCTCTTTCTTCAACGGCAGTCATATAACTTGATTTCCGAAAATCTATTTTATGATTGAAGATGAAAAGTGTATTAGTACATAGATCATTTAGCAGCTTACGATCGTGGCTGACCAAAAGTCCGATTCCCTTAAAAGATATCAGTGCATTAAACAGAAATTCTTTGGATTCAAGATCGAGATGATTTGAAGGCTCATCAACGGCAAGTATATCGGGATTACTAAATAAGGCTGCGGCAACCTGGCATCTTTTTCTTTCACCGTGGCTGAGTGTATTCCATCTGGCTATCCATTCATCTTCAATTTCGAGTGATGATTTTATTCTGAACGAAGCGGGATCATAGCTGTTTAGAAACCCTTTAAATCCTTCCGGAATGTTATCCGTTTTCTGTTCGCAATAATAAAACAAACCGGGTGCGGAAACGTTTCCGGAGGAAGGAGAGAGTATGCCACCTATAAGTTTAATGAGTGTTGTTTTACCGCTGCCATTTGGGCCTGTTATGGCTGTCCAGCCTTTGTGGATTCGCAAAGAAACAGAATCAAAAAGAAGCTGTGAAGAAGAAGGATATGAAAAAGATAGATTGGAAATATTAATAAAATCAGACATATAAACCTCATCAATGAAATTAACAAATAAAATTTATTGAGTTGAAAAGAGGCTTATATTCTCATCGAAATTCCTTATATAAATTAACTACTTTAAAATAATAACTATTAAATAATAAATAAAGTGGAAAGGTAAGGATACTAGTAATGGATGTCCAAGAATTAAAATCTCAATTGTCATATAGGAGAGAAATAGTAATTGAAACATAAAAAGAGATGGAAAATGTGTGAACTATCACACTAACAAACTTGATTTAAGAATTATGTGAATGAAAGAGGTATTAAATGGAAATGTTAATATTAAAAACCGATATAAACACTAGATATGATTTCAGAACAGTTAAAAATAGGCTGCAGGGATATTATAGGATAAATGAGTGTACAATAGATCTTGACGACCGAGATAAAGTAGTTAGGGTAATAGGAGATAATATTGAAACAAATGATGTAGTAAGCAAGATAAAGAGTTATGGCTTTTTATGTGAAGAGCTGCCGGATTAAAAAGATATTATGAACAGGATGTGTGAAAGTCAATTGAAATGAATAATTATCGTATCTTTATGTGGCTAAAGCCATTTTTATTTTTTATTCACTTCTCCCTCGGCTGAAGCCGAGGGCAATAGATTTATCCTCATGTCCAATTATTGAAATCTCATTTGTTATATAAGTGTAATTCAAAAATTTAGTAAATAATTAAATAAGGAATTCAAAATGGAACCTAGAATAAATGCTTATGAAAAAGGTCAAGAAGCTGCTAAAGTATTGTATGGATTTGCAAAATATTTGGCAAAATCTCCAATTGAAACATCACTTTTAGATTTAATCAGTTATAGAGCATCACAAATAAATGGATGTGCCTTTTGTCTTGATATGCACTCGAAAGATTTACGTGCAGCCGGTGAAACTGAGCAGCGTATCTATATGCTGGATGCATGGCGTGAAGCACCTTTTTACAGTGAACGTGAACGTGCGGCACTTGCCTGGACTGAAGCTGTAACAAAAATCACAGAAGGTCATGTATCTGATGAAGTTTATGAAGAAGTGCGGAAACAATTTTCCGAAGAAGAATTAATTGACTTAACTTTAGCAGTTACCGCAATAAACAGCTATAATCGTTTTAATATTGCCTTTCGTACTCCTGCAGGTGATTACCAGGTAGGGCAATATGCAGTGCAATCGGCATAAAAGCCTTTAAATAATTTATGTTAAAAAACTAAGGAGAACAAAAATGAAAGAATTCTTATTAATATTCAGAAATGATTTTAAAACTCAGCCTTCATTTTCACCGGAAGAAATGCAAACTACAACGAAAAAATGGATGGACTGGATAGGCGGCATAGCAGCTCAAAATAAATTATTTGACAGAGGCAACCGTTTAGCATTCAGCGGTAAAGTTATAAAAGCTAATAATGTTGTTACAGATGGTCCTTATTCCGAAATAAAAGAATCGGTAGGAGGTTATTCAATTATTAAATCTGATTCCTATGAAGAGGCTGTTGAAATAGCCAAAGGATGCCCGGTCTTAACAGTAGGAGGGAATGTTGAGGTAAGAGAAATCGATCAATTGTAAATTAATAATTCAAGTTATGCAAGGATTAGTATTTGGAAAGATGACATCTTTACTAATGGAAAATAAGGCTTTATATTGAATTAAATTTTAATAAAAAAATGAAGATTTTCATCTTTTAAAAGATGTCATCTTTACATCTACATAAGTTCAATCAAGGATTTTAAGTTCAGCTTATAAAGTATTTTATGAAGGAGCAAGAATTAATACCTCATTTATTTAGAACAGAATACAGAAAAATTGTATCGGTACTCTGCAGGCGGTTTGGGTTCGAACAGATAGAAATTGCGGAAGATATAGCAGGTGATACATTTCTAACGGCAACAGAAACATGGGGGTTGAAAGGTATTCCTCCGAATCCTCCGGCGTGGCTTTATAATGTTGCTAAAAATAAAGCAAAGAATTATTTGCAGCATAACTCTACATTTGAAAACAAAATTGTTCCCAAACTTAAAAATGATTTATCCGGTTCATATGAGCCGGAATTAGATTTATCTCCGCAGAATATAAATGACAGTCAGCTTCAGATGATGTTTGCGATTTGCCATCCTTCCATTTCAATCGAGGCGCAAATAGGCTTATCGCTGCGAATACTTTGCGGGTTCGGTATAGAAGAAATAGCGGATGCTTTTTTAACAAATAAAGAAACGATTAATAAAAGATTGTTTAGAGCAAAGGAAAAACTCCGTCAGGAAGAAGTTAAAATTGAACTCCCGGGCCCGGCCGAGATTGAAAACCGGTTGGATATTGTATTGAGAACTATTTACCTGTTATTTAATGAAGGATACTATTCCATAAGTCAGAATAAAACTCTTCGAAAGGATCTTTGTCTTGATGCAATGCGATTGTGTTATATGCTCGTGGAAAATAAATATACAAACAAGCCTCAGGTAAATGCATTATTATCTTTAATGTGCTTTCATGCTTCAAGGTTTGATGCACGCTTTGATAAAAACGGAACGTTAGTTTTATATGAAGAGCAAAATACAGATTTGTGGGATTCCGATTTAATCAGTAAGGGAGGATATTTTCTGAACTGTTCAGCTGCCGGCAACAAAATATCAAAGTATCATCTGGAAGCTGCAATAGCATTCTGGCATACCCAAAAATCCGATACTAAAGAAAAATGGGAAAATATTCTCCAGTTTTATAACCAGCTTCTACAAATTGAATACTCACCTATGGCAGCACTAAATAGAACATATGCACTTTCAAAAGTATACGGGAAAGAAGAAGCAATTATCGAGGCTGAAAAACTAAAATTGACAGATAATCATTTTTATTTTGCATTACTTGGAGAATTATACACAAACATAAACAGCGAAAGAGCAAAAAATAATTTTCAGAAAGCATTTACACTCGCAAAAACGGATACTGAGAAACAGAGTATCAAAATTAAAATTGATAAATTTAATAATTAAGAGGGGGAAATTCTAAAGGGCAGAAGGGGGAAATTCCAAATGGCAAAATACAAATTACAAATAAATAACAATTTCAAAATTCAAAATTTCAAATTCTCAATTTAAGGTTGTCGGGCTTATTTTGGATTGCAAATATTTTAGTGTGACTATTGGTTAATGATATTCACAAAGGATCTAAATTGCGGTGTTAACCTTTATTCGTAATACTATGAAAACGTTTACTTACTTTTTTCTGAATAGGGAGGATGAGAGAGTTTAACGTATTTGCTTAAAAGTTCTTAGGTTTAACTTTACTATGATGGGCCTTTTTCATTCCGTTAAAACCTATAACTAGTGTAAGTAAAAAAAGTATACAAAATACACTCGCTATTAACATTAGCGGATTCATTATTACCTCTTCATTAATATATGCTTCATCTTATTGAACTATATTTTAGCTCAACAAGTTCCTATTCACTCGTGGCCTGAATACAATATCTTAAATTGCAAATTAATTTAATGTACTTTATATCATATTGTCAAGCCTAAAATGTGATTACACTCGGAGGCTGGTTGTAGTTGGTTGTCATTCGATGGTCATTCGATGGTCATTCAATGGTCATTCGATAGTCATTCGGTGGTCATTCGGTAGTCATTCGATAGTCATTCAATAGTCATTCAATAGTCATTTGTTGTTGGGATTCATTGTCATTCATTTTCTATTATTACAAGGAAAGGAATGAATTACTATTTAATGACTATAGTACAACTATTGAATGACTTTCTTACCTAAATAGACTATTAAAAATAGAATGAAGGACAAAATTACGGCTGCCGGACCGCTTGAGAAATCCAGTTTAAATGCGAAGTATAGTGATACGGGTGGAATTACTGCACCGACTATAATGGCTATTATAAAAACCGATACAACTCTTCTACCTAATAGAATCCCGATTGAAGATGGAATTATTAAATATGCAAAGGCAAAAACATCACCTACATACCTTGTCGTTAACGATATCCCCATCCCTACAACGAGATAAAAAATGATGAGCCACAGCCTCGAATTTATGCCATGTGCACTTGCGGATTCGGCATCAAAAGTAACAAACTTTAACTGTTTATGAAATATCAAAAATATCAGTGTAGTAAAGATCATTATCCCCAGCAGCGAATAAAATTCTGTCTTTCCTATAAATAAAATATCTCCTTTCAATATTGATTCGATTTCGGAAACTTCTGCAACAGGACTTTTTTGAATGAACATTATTCTTATGGCAATTGCGAATACGAAAATAATCCCCAGTATTCCATCCTGAGTAAGGAATTTTTGCCGGTATGTCTGGGAAAAGATTAAAACACAAATAATAGCAAAGAGGAGTGAAAAAAATGCCGGCTCGAAATTGTGAAAGAAAGAATCATGGGCAATTTCCTGACCGGTAATGCTGGTTATTAGTCCTTCAATATTAATAAGATGAAGGAAAGAAAATGCAACACCTGCTATTGATACTTGAGTTAGTACAGCACCAAGAAATACGACTCGCTGTGAAACAACAAACGTTCCTAGAAAAGCACATATTATACCGGCTAATACACTTCCCATTATTGCATATGGAAATAGTTCGATTAGTTGATTGATAGTGTCCAAAATTTAGTTCCTGTGTTTTGATGTAATAATGTATTCGTCATTTAATTTTGTAACTAAAAAATCAGATGAGTATGTTTTCTTCAGGTTCTCTTCCGATAAGACATCATCAATATCACCCGCCTGGAAATTATCTTTTTCCATCAGAATTAATTTCTTAACTACATTGGCTACATCGCTCAATAGGTGGCTCACTAAAAGTATAGTCAGTTTATTGATATCATGCAGACTTGAGATTAGATCCAGCAGTGAGTAATGTGACGGTGTATCCATCCCGTTAGTAGGTTCATCAAGTATTAATACAGTGGGCTCAACAGCCAGAGCACGGGCTATCAGTGTTCTTTGCCGCTGCCCTCCCGAAAGGCTGTTGTAATTATAATTTTTTAAATGACTAATCCCTACTTTTTCCAGACTGTCTTCTACGATCTTTTTATCAGCGTCTGAGGGATTTCTAAATATTCCCAATAAAGAATATCTCCCCATCATTACTACATCGAAAACAGTATATGGAAGTAAAGGCTGTACAATATCCCTTTGGGGGACATAGCCGAACCTTAATGAATTCTTTTCGATAATCCCTCTGACAGGTTTTAAATTTCCGAGTAAAGTTTTTAGAAGTGTGGTTTTTCCTGAACCGTTTGGCCCGACTATTCCGAAAAAATCATTTTCCCTGATTATAAAATTAAGGTTCTCAAGAATGATTTTTTTACCGTAACCAATTGAAACAGCGGAAAATTTTATTATTTCTTTATTCACATTATTCACTTTAGTTATTTTTAAGCATTTTTTACGAACTGATTAATTATATAATCCATCATCTGGATGTAGGTAGTAACCGTATTATTGCCGTAAGGCTCAACGGGAACTTTTATAACAGTTGCGCCGGTTAAACCGGAAACTTGTTTTGGTGCATTATCGCTATAATAATTTTCCATTAAAATTACTTTTGCATTGCTGCTTCTTATAGTTTGAACCAATTCTGCATTATGGGATGGAGTGGGAGGTATCCCCGGTTTAGGTTCAATATGACCTACTACTTTCAGTCCGAATCTATCTGCAAAATAAATCCAGCTAGAATGAAAAGTCACAATTGGTTTTCCTTTAAACTTTTCCATAAGCTTTTCCCAGTCTGTTATTTTCTTATCTAGTGTCAATAAATAATTATCCAAATTTGTTTTAAAGTATCCCTCGTCTCCAGGAGATGCATTTACCAGCGCATCATATATTTCCTGAGTCATTATTCTTACATTTTCGGGGTCAAGCCAGTAATGCGGATTGCCGTATGGATGAATATCACCCTGACTCGCATCAGGTTTTGTGGTTGGTACTTCCTTCTTCTGAATACCTGCCGAAAGGTCAATTAACTTTAAATCAGAATTCCTTGAACCGTCAATCAATTGTGGAAGCCATTTTTCTATATCCAAACCTATTTCCATAACTAAATCTGCTTTTCTCAGTTTGAGCATATAGCTAGGCATAACCTCAAGGAAGTGCGGATCCTGATCCCCTCTGCACAGATAATCAGCATTAACTTTATCTCCCCCAACTTCTTTCACGAGATCGTATATCGAAGTTGTGGTAGCTACTACATTTATTTCAGCAAAGCTTGCACTAACTGAAAAAATAAGTGATAAAAATATCATGATTGTTTTCATATCTTATACCTATTCCTTTCATTATTAAAATGGATGCGCTTTATGCGGACCTAGTGAGAATATCAATTGAAGTTTGACAGATGTATCATTATCTTTTTTTATATCATTTACAGTATTGAATATTAAATGCTGTAATCCTAATCTGACAGCCAGAGTTTCCTCAATAGGATAGTAACCTAGCCATCCGGAAATACCAGTAGTTTTATTCTTATCATCGTTGGAAAGAGCCGCATAACCAGGTTCATCCCCAATAATACCGTAAGTAAAATCATATTTTATACCTACGCTATATTGCTTATCAAACAAGTAATCAATAAAGGCAAAAAAGCCCGGGGTCTTAATTTTGTCTTTAATAAAGAAATCAATATTATCAAAAGAGTTTGTTCTTAATACATCACGATTGTTCAGTAATCCCTCACCCTGGATGGTTAACGCGGTATAACCGTCAGGTTTATATTTATATTTAAAATCAAACCCGTAATAGAAGTATTTTAAGGGTTCGTTTTTTACATAACCTAAGCTGTACAAGTCATAATAATATTTACTATTCGAATGAACACCGAATGATGCACTCAACCCTGTTTCTAAGTTGCTAAAATCTCCTAAGCTGAAAAATGAACCTAACCTTCCCACGAATATTGGACTGCTTCCTCTTAAATTTTTAAAATCCGAAGAGGGGATGCCGGGCATTTCAGCATTCCCGATCGCATCTCCTTTGAAAATTCCTATATCTAAATTTGTATAGAAATCGGACGTCGGTATTAAGAAACTTAAATTAAAACCTACATCATTAAAACCTTCGGGTCCGAAATAAATTTGCTGAAACAAAGGACGTTCTAAAAAAGGCCATGCATGTGCATGTACGGTATTGAGTTTACCGAACCCCAGTAAAAATTTTCCCGCCTTTAATTGAATATCAAGCGGGAGACCTCTAACCACATTAGCGTAGAGTTCTTCTACACCAAATTCTCCATCCTCATAAGAAATATCCGCAGTTCCCCTAGCATAAGGATTGAGATAGCCATCTACAAAGAGCTCCAAAGAGGGGTACTCAAATATTAATTTACCTTTGTCAGTTGCATTATTATTAAAATCCGTATGTGTATTGAATGTACCGATTAAACTTATATCCGGGTTTACATTAGATTGAGCGAATAAGATAGAACTGCTCATTATAATTAAACCCAATGCATAGGGCATAATATGCTTCAACATATTCTTCTCCAATAATGTTGGTTTGGAAAATAATTTTAACGAGATACTGCTGTTAGATTTCAGCTGAAAAGAGGGGATGCCCTTGGAGAAAGATTAGTAAGAAAATTGGTTAAATAACTGAATGAATTTGGTTTATAAATAACTGTTTCAATACTATGAATATATAGATGTACCTCATCTGATGTTGAGCCGAAATTAAGAATCGTATGAGAAAAATGGCAGACTGCACATATACTCAAGCCATCGGATAGGAAATCTAATATTAAAGCAGCATTTTCTTTCTGCTGATCTTTATAGGCTACTTGTTCATTAAGATTATAATGATGAAAATGGAGTGTATAAATTAATAAGAAGGATGCATAAGCAAGGATAAAAAAATAAGATATAAGGCTTTTATTCTTAGAGATTTTTATCATTAGTATTAAAATACTGCTAAGAATCAACTTAATCAACACTGATGGTAGGTAGTTTGTTGTTTGTAGTTAGTTGTTTGTAGGACACACACAAAAGACCACAAACCAATAACCATTAATGTGATTTATTCTAATTTTTAATATTTTAATAGACAATTTAAATTTTTCTTATTTATCATTGTCGACAATGCCTGAAAATCCGGAAGTAATTTCACAACGTAAAAAAGAGCATATAGAGTTATGCTTAACCGATGAGGTTTCATTTAAAGAAAAGAAAACCGGGTTTGATAATTATGAATTTGAGCATTACGCGATTACCGAAGTTGAAATGGAAAAAATCGACTTTCATGCAAAATTCTTCGGGAAAAAAGTAAACTATCCTTTTCTTATTTCCTGTATGACCGGAGGCACAACTAAAGCAGAAGATATAAATTCACAGCTTTCAGTTGCTGCCAACAATCTGAATATCCCACTTGGGGTTGGAAGCCAGAGACAGGCGCTTGAAAATGATGAATATCTTAAATCTTATAAGATAATTAGGAAAAATGCACCTGATATACCCATTCTCGGAAACATTGGAGCAGCACAGATAATTGCCTTAAAGAACTTTGCTCAGGTTAAATATTTAATTGATTTAGTTGAAGCGGATGTCATGGTGGTGCATGTGAATCCCCTGCAGGAATTAGTTCAGGTTCATGGTGAACCTGATTTTAATGGTTTCCTGAAAAAAATCGAAAAACTGGTAAGGTTTTTAAATGTTCCGGTAATAGTGAAAGAGGTAGGAGCAGGTATCTCTAAAAAAGCTGCAGAGCGGCTGCTTAATGCGGGTGTTAAAGGAATTGATACTGCTGGTGCAGGCGGAACCAGCTGGGCTGGTGTCGAGATTTTAAGAAGTAAAGATAATAATTTTAAGGAATTCTGGGATTGGGGACTCCCGACTTCTTATTGTATTAAAGAAATTTTCAAGCTGAAAAAGAACTATAAATTTCTACTTATTGGTTCGGGCGGTATTAATAATGCTTTTGATATGGCCAAAGCCTTTTCTCTCGGTGCTGATTTTACTGCTTCTGCCAGGATAATACTTCAGACTCTATATAAAAAAGGTATTGAAGGTGTCGTAGAATTAATCGAATTCTGGTTTCAGATTTTAAGACAGATAATGTTTCTGACCGGCTCCCAAAGTTTATCGGAATTAAAAAAAAATAAAATAATTAAAAAGGAAAAACTTTATTGAGCGGTGTACGCTTTAGTAATGATAATGCGATTAATTCTCTATATGAAAGAGAGAGAAAAAAAATTGAAAGAAAACTTCATGAATCTGTAAAGAACAGGAAGCCCTTCTCTTTATATTTACCGGCATCTTATATCCTGGAAAGCGGGGGAAAAAGACTTCGCCCCCTTCTTGTGTTATTTTCTGCTAAAGCTGTAAATGGAAACTTTAAAGATGCTTATAATGCTGCTGTTGCTGTTGAACTTCTTCATAATTTTACTCTTGTTCATGATGACATAATGGATAATGCCGATAAACGGCGCAATAGGCAAACACTCCATAAAAAATTCGATACAAGCACTGCTATTTTAGTCGGTGACGGATTGCTTTCTGTGGCTTATGAATATTTGCTTAAAGATTGTAATGGGAATTCAAAACCGGTTCTTTCTGCATTTACAAATGGTCTTTTGGAAGTGTGCAACGGGCAGAGTATTGATAAGGATTTTGAAACAGTATCTGAAGTTTCGCTATTCGATTATATCGAAATGATTAAAAAAAAGACTGCTGCTCTTTTGGAAACTTGCTGCAGAATAGGTGCTTTACTTGGCCTGGGAACTAAAGAAGAGGTAAAAGCTCTCTCAAACTATGGAAATAATTTAGGGATAGCTTTTCAGATACAGGATGATCTGCTGGATATTACCGGCAATGAAAAAGAGCTCGGTAAAAAAGTTGGCGGCGATCTCATTGAAGGAAAAAAAACTTATTTGTTTGTAAAAGCAATGGAAAAGGCAAAAGGTATAGAGAAAAATTTTTTATTAAAATTAATTAAAAATAAAGGGATAAGTAAAGATCTAATCCCTGCATTTAAGGAAATTTATATTAAACTTGGGGTTCTGGAAGAAGCAAAAAAAGATATAAAGAAATATTCTGCTCAAGCTTTAAATTCAGTCAAAAGGTTTAAAGATGAAGATAGAGAAATTTTCAGATGGCTTACGGACTCCCTTATCAGTAGAAACAGGTAATGATCGAAGAAACAGTAAAGATACAAAATAAAGCCGGTATGCATACAAGACCTGCAGCTACTATCGTTAAGATGGCAGCTAAATATAAATGCGATTTTTATATTACCAAGGATGATCTATATATAAATGGTAAAAGTATTATTGGTGTTATGACTCTCGCTGCCGAAATGGGTTCCAGTGTTACGTTGACTTTTGAAGGCGAGGATGAAAAAGAGGCCGCAAAGGAAATAACGGATTATTTTAATAGAGGATTTGATGAATTATGAAAAGTTTTCATAAAGTTTTTACGGAAGCTGAAAATAAAATTGCCGGCGTTGCCGCAGCACCCGGAATTGTTGTAGCAAACGCTTATCTCTTTATTAAAGATAAGCTTGAAGTTAATCACGGCAGCATTATAAATACCGATGATGGTTTGAAAGATTTTGAAGAGTCTCTTGCCAAATCGAAAAAAGAACTTTCTAAAATACTTTCTCTCGCAAAAGAAAAAATGAATGATACAAGGATTGCGATTTTTGAAGCACAGATAATGATACTTGACGATCCTGTGCTCATTGATAAAATCAGGGAAAGGATTGTAAAAGAGCAGAAACTCCCTGAGTCAGTCGTTGATGACGAAATTTCAAAATATCAGAAAATAATGATTGCTTCGGAAGAAACCTATCTAAAGGAGAGAGCCCACGATATAGAGGATATTAAAAATAGAATAATCAGGAACCTTCAAAAGAAAAGATGGGAATCTAAAATACCTCCTAATGCTATTGTTGTCAGTGATTCGCTGACTCCGTCTGATACCATTCTTTTTACAAGAAGTCATGTACAGGCATTTATTACCGATCATGGGGGACTAACATCACATGCAGCAATCATTTCACGTTCATTGAATATTCCCGCCGTAGTAGGTACTCACAATTCTACACAAAAAATTAAGGACGGGGACGCCCTTATTGTGGATGGTTTTCATGGGTATGTAATTATAAACCCTAATGAGGAGCAGATTAAGTTCTTTAAAACCAAGCATGATAGGTTAGTTGAATTACAAAAGGGTCTTGAAGAATTTGTCGATAAGCCGGCAAAAACAAAAGACGGTAAAGAAATTCAATTAATGGCGAATGTTGATGTTACCGGTGAAATTGATCTGGTAGTTAGTTCGGGTGCGAAAGGGATTGGACTGTATAGAACGGAACAGGTTATCGATGAATTGGGTGAAATACCGGGTGAGGATGAACAGGTAAGGATTTACACTAATTTGTCGTCCAGGGTTTATCCGGAAGTTTTTACAATACGGGCATTCGATATTGGTGGAGATAAATTCCGCCTGTTTGATTATGATGAACCGAATCCTTTTCTGGGCTTAAGAGGTATTCGCTTTCTACTTGAAAACCAGGTAATGTTTAAAACCCAGATAAGAGCGGTATTAAGAGCAAGCAGTAATAAGAATATTAAGTTTATGCTTCCCATGGTCTCTACTATTGCGGAAGTCAGGAAAACAAAAGAACTGGTTGAAGAATGTAAAAAGGAACTTAAAAAAGAAAATATTCCCTTTGATAAAAATTTAAAATTAGGGATTATGGTTGAAGTTCCTTCTGCTGCAGTATTAGCAAATGAATTTGCCAGGGAGGTTGATTTTTTAAGTATCGGTACAAATGATTTGATTCAGTACTTAATGGCTGTGGATAGAGGGAATGACCTTGTAGCAGATTTATATCAGGAATTTAATCCTGCTGTTGTTAAAACAATCAGCTTTATAGTAAATGAAGGTAAAAAAGCAGGTACAGAAGTAAGCTTATGCGGTGAGATGGCTGCTGATACTCTGGCAATACCTTTATTAATCGGCTTAGGGTTAGAATCTTTGAGTATTTCTCCAACTACTATTTTATATGCAAAAAGGATTATACGGTACATTTCATACGAAAGTGCTAAAAAGATGGCAGATGACTGCCTTTCTTGCCATTATGAATACCAGGTTGCGGAAAGAATTGAAAAGTTTTTTGAAGAAAACCAAATTACGCGAACCAGAAATATTATTTAGGAGAGAAAATGCAGATTTCTGATTATACAGCTAAATATGATCCTCAGAATCAATTTAAAGTTTTAGTTGATACCTATACACAAATTGAATATGCCTGGAATAATAAATTTAATATTGAAAAAATAAAAAATGAAAAGATTGAATCGATTCTCGTAAGCGGTTTAGGCGGCTCGGCTATAAGTGCTGATTTGATTAAAAATTTCCTGCACGGAGAATTGAAGGTGCCGTTCATTGTAAACAGGAATTATTTCGTTCCGCAATTTGTTAATAAAAATACCCTGGTAATCATTTCTTCTTATTCCGGTAATACCGAAGAAACCTGTTCGGTATTTGAGGAAGTATTAAAAAGAGACTGCAGCATTGTCTGTATAACAACGGGGGGAAAAATTGAAAAACTTGCCGGTGAAAACAATATACCTTCCGTCAAGTTATTAAAAGGATATCAGCCGAGATATTCTCTTGGATTGAGTTTCTTTTCATTATTAAAAATTCTTCAGGTAATTGAGATCATTTCTAAGCAGGATGAAGTTGTACGAGAGATAACCTCTCTCTGGAAAAACAAAGGGAAAGAATATTCCGGAAATAATAATCCGGCTTACAGTTATGCGGAAAAAATTATAGGTTTTATTCCGATAATTTATTCTGCAGATGATATAACTTCTGCTGCTGGTTATAGATTTAAATGCCAGTTTAACGAGAATGCCAAATTGCATGCATTCCACAATGTAATCCCTGAGTTAAACCATAATGAATTGATCGGCTGGGAAACCTTTTCCGAAAAGCAGATGAATGCTAAACTTCTGAATATTCTGGACACATCTTATCATCCTCAAACAAAAAAAAGATTTCAAATTACTTCCGAATTAGCTTCTGAAAATAAGATCGATGTGATAAACTTTGAAAGCAGCGAGGACGATTTTAAATTAAGATTGATGGACCTCGTGTACTTATTTGACTGGATTACTTATTATACGGCAATTCTTAGAGGGTTTGACCCTTCAGAGATAAGGAATATTGACTCTATGAAGGAAAGACTTATATAAAAAAGTTTATTCCATTAGTCTTGGTCATTGTCATTGGTCATCGGTCATCGGTCATTAAAATCATCGGCCATTCATAGTCTTTATATAAGCAGCCGCTCAACTAACATTTTTTACGATAAACTCCGGTTTCTTTAAATTATTTTTCTCAATTAATATTATTATAAAAATCATTAAAAAATTAGTGTTATGTGCTTAAAAACAACATTTCCGGTGCATGGTAATATCGAAAGAAAATATCTGATTGTTTTTGTATCTTTTTTTGAATTTGATATATCTTTCTATGAATTATTGAAAATTAATTTATGTGTTGAGAATACGGTATGTAAGATAGAGGATAAGATGAAATTCATTAGAGCTTTTATATTTGCGATATTATCATTTTGCATTGTATATATCATCCCATTTACAGCAAAATTTATAGAGAATCTGATTAAGAGTTTTCCCAAGAGCTTGGGACAAAATGGAGAGTTTATATTAAAGATTTTATTAGCACTTTTAATCTGGGACTTGTTGTTGATACTATTTGGAGCGAGAAGGAAGAATTGATGGAATTAATGTGGTATGAAGGTAGTTTGACATTTTATAAAAAAAAATATAATTTAACTCAAAGGTTTTCGAAAACGATTGAGTCTCAGAATATTTCATTATCTATGATGTAACTCAATATGCGGAGCTCTAATAACGATTATATAAATTCAAGGTAGATGATGTTGTTTTGTTATATATTTGCTTCAAAAATATTTATGGATATGATGAAAATATTTTTTAGTATTAATAATGTTTCCTAATAAAGAGTAAATAAATAAAGGGTTAAAAGTATTATAATATGAAAAAATATAAACTTATTTATTTGGAAGATAAATGGGATCATGAATTTGAAAAGAAATTAGATGAACCCGAGAAATTGCGATATCGTTCTAATTTGCTCGGTTCGGATCTGCGGATAACCAATTTCGGCGGCGGTAATACTTCATCAAAAATATTAATGAAAGATCCCATTTCAGATAAAAAAGTAGAAGTATTATGGGTTAAAGGAAGCGGCGGAGATCTTGGTTCTATTAAACGTGATGGATTTGCAACTTTATATATGGATAAATTTTTATCTATCCAAAAAAAATATAAAGGAGAAAAATATGAAGATGAGATGCTTGCATTATATCCGTTATGCGCATTTGGGTTAAATCCAAGACCAGCTTCAATAGATACCCCGCTTCACGGATTGATCCCTTACAAAAATGTTGATCATATGCATCCGGACTGGGCTATTGCTATTGCTGCTTCTGCTAACGGACAGCAGTTACTGGATGAATTTAACAGCAAATTCGGATACCATCTGGTTTGGCTGCCCTGGCAAAGACCAGGTTACCAGCTCGGCGTAATACTTAAGGAAACTATTGATAAAAATCCTGCAGCAGAAGGTATAATTCTCGGGTCTCATGGTTTAATTAATTGGACAAATGGGCATTATGAATGTTACCGCCTGACTTTGGAAATTATAGACAGCATGGGGCAATTTGTTGTATCGAAAATAAAGAAGAAAGGGATGAAAATATTTGGGGGCCAGAAATATAAGACTCTAAAAAATAAAGATATCATCGCAGAACAAATTATGCCGGTTATAAGAGGGAACATCGAAGAAGCCGCTAAAGGAGTCATTGGAAATTATGTAGATTCCACGGAAGTTTTAAGATTTATTAACAGTTATGACGCCGAAAAGTTAGCATTTATGGGCACAAGCTGTCCGGATCATTTTATTCGAACTAAAGTCCGCCCAATGTATATTGACTGGAATCTTCAAGTTAATGATAATAATTTGTTCGGGCTTACTGAAGCCGTATCAAATGCCTTTAACAAATATGAAACGGATTATAAGAATTATTATGATACAAACAAGGAACCAGGCTCACCTGCAATGCGGGGTTCAAAGCCGGCAGTTGTTCTGTTACCCGGAGTTGGAATGTTTAGTTTCGGAAAAAGTAAAAAAGAGGCGAGAATAACAGGAGAATTTTATATTAATGCAATCCATGTGATGGAAGGTTCAACCTCAATGGAAAGCGGTAAAACTGATGTAGGAATAAACGTAAAAAGGATTTATAATAATTATGTATCGTTATCTCCAAAAGAAGCCTTTAGAATTGAATACTGGGCACTTGAAGAAGCAAAAATCCAGCGCCAACCCAGGGAAAAAGAGTTAGCAAGAAAAATTGCTTTAGTAATCGGAGGAGGAAGCGGGATCGGGAGAGAATTTTGTTTAAGATTGGTAGGTGAAGGTGCTCATGTTGTTATAGCCGATCTGAATATTGAAGCTGCTGAGGAAACAGCAGAACAAATCAATTCTAAATTCGGCTCTGAGGTTTGTAGAGCGGTTTATATTAACATTATTGACAGGCAATCGGTAATAAGTGCCTATTATAAAGCGGCCTTAGAATTCGGTGGATTGGATATTCTAATAAATACTGCGGCAGTTTTTATTCCAGCAGATAAAGATGGGAAAAGTTATTATGATGAAACCTGGAACAAAATATTTAATATAAATATTACAGGAAACTATATTATTGTTGAAGAATTTTTTAATATTATTAAAAAACAAAATTCAAAAGGGACTGTGTTGTTAACCAGTTCTGCAAATGCAATTGTTCCGAAATTTGGAAGTGAGCCTTACGATGTCAGTAAAGCAGCAGTAAACCATTTAATTAGAGAACTTGCAGTCCGTTATTCTCCTACACTTAGGATCAATGGAGTCAGCCCGGCAACAGTTATTGAAGGGAGCACTATGTTCCCCCGCGAGCGTATAATTAACAGTTTGGAAAAATATAAAATTGCTTTTGATAAAAAAGAAAAAACCGAGTCTTTGCGGAATAAATTAGCTTCGTTCTATGCAAAAAGGACATTACTTTTAAAAGATGTTCGCCCCGCTGATATTGTTGAAGCCGGTTATTTTTTAGTTTCGGAAAAATCCAATCGAACAACAGGGCATATAGTGCCTGTAGATGGCGGCCTTAAAGATGCTTTTTTGCGCTGACAATTCGTTCCTTCTGCGAAGAATACTACTGCAACTATTGAAAGAATTTATGCAGATGCCGATCGAAATTACAAGAGGAAAAAATGATTGAAAAAAAAATCGAATATGGAATAGAATCCCTTAATATGGAATTTGGAAAAGAAATAGTTAACAATGCTGTAAAGGCAGTAGAAGATTTCAAAGTGGAAGTCCCAAGCTGGGTTTTTGGGAATTTTGGTGGAGGAAGATTTGGCGACTTTATGCCTCCCGGATTTGCAAGAAATGTTTTTGAAAAATTAGATGATGCAGCTTTAGTTAACGAACTAACGGGAGCCTCTGAACAAATCGCAGCACATACTTTATGGGATTTTTCCAATGATGGTCTTGAGGGTTCTTATGAAATTGCTGTTGAAGTTAAAAAAGCTGCCGAATCAAGAGGACTTAGATTGGGTTCAATTAATCCAACTTATTTTTTGACAGGTTCTCATAACGGAAGTTTAAGCTCATATGATGACCAGGTTAGAGAAAGATATATTGAGCAAACAATACTTTCCGGTAAAATAGCCGATGAATTATCAAATAAACTTTTAACTCTCTGGCTTCCCGATGGCTCTAATTATCCCGGTCAATTGGAATTAGACAAAGTTATCTCAAACACTATTGATTCATTAAAGATTATATCGGAAAATGTATCTAGATCGGTAAGGGTTTTAATTGAATATAAAGTATTTGAACCGGGGACTTACAGTACGGTATTACCTGATTGGGGCAGTGCATTAATGATGTCGCAAATTTATGGACCAAATGCCGGTGTTCTGATAGATATGGGGCACCATTACCATTCAAAAAACATAGAACAGATTGTTGCAAGATTGGTTAATAATAAAGTTCACGGTGGGTTTCATTTTAATACAAGATATGCGGCAGATGATGATCATTCGGTAGAGCCGAACCCGGAACTTGCAAGGATATTTTACGAACTGATAAAAGGCGATGCCATTTTTGGTCCAAATAAATGGGATTTAATGATTGATCAGTGCAGCAGTAGAGAGAATAGAATTCAAGCGGTTATTCATTCAATTGATTCACTGCAAATATCTTTGGCAAAAGCAATGTTAATTGATCAAGAAACCTTAATGGAATATCAAAAAGAAGACAGCATTATTTTAGCAAATAGATTTTTCAATAATGCTTTGATTCTTTGCGATGTGAGACCAATAGTTTATAAGGCTAGATATAATAAAAAATTACCACTTGATCCGGTTAAAGCTTTTGTGCAAAGCGGATATCAGACCAAAATCGAAGAAGAGAGAAATAATCGAATTATAAAATCAGTATTGCAATCAAGGAGTTAAAATGTTCAAAGAAAAATTGTTATCACAATTGAATTCTGTTGAAGAATATGAGAGGACTCCAATCCCGGAAAATAAATTGAAAGGCTGGAAAAGTTTTATAGGTATGTACGCCGGTGAACATACAGCCGGAACTGAGTTTGTTATCGGTCCTTTATTTGTCGCGCATGGTGTTACAGCTGGAGATTTATTGTTAGGGCTTTTAGCGGGTAATATATTAGCAGTTTTAAGCTGGGCTTTTTTAACTGGCCCGATAGCCGTAAAAAAAAGAATTACACTTTATTATTTACTTGAAAAGATAAGCGGAAATAAAGTAACATCTGTTTATAATCTTGTTAATGCTCTTATGTTTTGTTTTTTAGCCGGTTCAATGATATCTGTTTCAGCTACAGCGGTAGGTATTCCATTTAATATGTCTATGCCTTCATTAAACGATTGGCTTCCAAGTACTTTCGGCTGGGTCGTTGTTGTTATTGCAGTTGGTATAGCGACTACCATTGTGGCAATGTTTGGATATAATCAAATTTCAAAGTTTGCAAATATTGCAGCTCCGTGGATGATAATGGTGTTTATAGCATCGGCAGTTGCGGTTTTACCAGATTTGGGGGTTCATTCATTATCAGATTTTTGGACTAAAGCTAATGATACTGTATGGACAGGAGTACCACTTGAAGGACAGAGTCAATTTACATTCTGGCATGTACTTTTTTTCGCCTGGTTCTGCAATATGGCTATGCACATTGGTATGGCAGATCTTTCTATTTTGCGTTATGCAAAAAAATGGTATTACGGATTTTCTTCCGCTGCGGGTATGTTTTTAGGGCATTATATAGCGTGGGTGGCATCGGGTATTTTATATTCATTATTTTTATTGGAATCTTCAAATAGTACACTGTTTGCCCCCGGCCCGGTTGCATATCGCGCAGCCGGATTAGCCGGAGCTATTTGTGTCGTGATTGCAGGCTGGACAACAGCTAACCCCACGATTTATAGAGCAGGTCTGGCATTACAGGCTATTAAACCCAAATGGAAGACATGGAAGGTAACAGCATTAGTTGGAGCCATAACAACTACAGCAGCTTTATTCCCTGCTTTGGTTATGAAACTTTTAGAGTTCGTTGCTTTGTATGGATTGCTATTAATGCCTATGGGTGCGGTTATTATGATGGATGTCTATGTACTTCCGAAATTAAATCTAAAATCAAACTTTGCAGAATACTTTAATCGAAATTTTAATCCTTCTGCTGCAATAAGCTGGGTATTAACTTTATTATCTGCATTAATTTTCAGTATATATTTTGGAGTTGAAGTATTCTTCCTAGGATTACCCGGCTGGTTCATTGCATCGCTGGTTTACATTATATCAAGCAAAATTGTTCAGCAAAAGGCTGCAAGCAAAGCAATTAAACAAAAGGTTGAAAATTCAATGGAGACAATAGCATGAAACTTTTAATAAAATTTATTTCGTATATTGGTTTAGGGCTGACTCTAATACCATCATTCCTGGTTTTTGCGGGAAACATATCATTCGATTCCAGTAAGATGCTTATGTTTATAGGAACCATAATTTGGTTTGTATCTGCTCCTAGCTGGATGAATAAGGCGGAAGGGTAGGTGGGTGTGAGGGGTATAAAGGTATTGGGGTATAGAAGTATAACAGATATGGAAAAATGTTAGGGAATTATACTTTCGTGGAGCTAGTATGAAAAAGAAAATAACAATTAAAGATATTGCTAAAGAGATTGGCGTTGATCCTTCTACTGTTTCAAAGGGTTTACGTAAGCAAAGTGATATTTCAGTTGAAATGCAAAAAAAGATCAGAAAATTTGCAGATAAATTAGGCTACCGGCCAAATCTTTTAGCCAAATCTTTAATTAATAAAAGAAGTAATATTCTTGGTGTTATTATACCGGATCTCAGAATCTCTTTTTTTTCGGAAGCCGCACGTGGAATCTATGAAGAAGCCACAAGAAACGGATATGAGACTATCTTGTTGGTTCATGATGAAAATCCTGAGAATGAAAAAAGAAAATTGGAATTTTTAAGTGATATTAATGTAGACGGTATTTTACTTAATGCGGTCGATGAAACATCCAATCTGGATTTATATAAGAAGCTTCACTCTGAAGGGATGAAGTTTATTTGCTGGGATAGACAGCTCAGAAATTCAAATTTTAACTCTGTTACAATTAATGATAAAAAAGCTTCTTTTGAACTGACTAATAAATTGATTGAAAACGGAAGAAGAAAAATAATGTTTATAGGTCCGAATACCGGAATACCCGTCGCGCAGGATAGATTTGAAGGATATTTAATGGCTCTGAAGGAAAACAAAATTAAAGTAAAGAAAAAACTTATACTTGAGACTGAAAGAACATTTGAGAGTGCTCATAATACTTTATTCAATGCTTTGCAGAGCGGAGCTGACATTGACGCCATAGTATGTGTAGGGGGACTTGTAGCTTACGGTGCTGGTAATGCTATTCTTGAAAGTAAGTTAAGAATCCCGGAGGATATTTTTCTATGTGAATTTGGAGATAATGATATAATTTCAAGGCTTGGGATTCCATTTTACACTGTAAATCAAAACCCATATAAAATCGGACAGGAAGCCGTCAACCTTTTAATAAAATGTTTGAATGATGATAACTATTGTGCTAAATCAATAAATATTGAAGTTGAGCATAAAATATTATATCGAAGTACCGGCGTACAAAGAGTAAAAAATAAACTTAAACCTCCATCAAAAGTAATCAATGAATTTTATGCAACTCAAAAATTGAATTAGGGGAAGTATAATTTAAATTTTATCTTTTATATCCTAGAGAACAAATTGTTCAGATAATGAATCGAATACATAATAATAAGATGAATACTCTTTCCGGATGTAGTTTATAAATAGTGGATCATATTGGAGTATATGGATAACTCCTGCCGGTATACAATCCTGAAAAATTTCAAAAACTTTCTCAGATAGTGTTCACGTTATACTAATTCAAAATGACTGTTTGCTTACAACCGGCAGAAAGAAGAATATGAGAGATACTTCGATAAAAATTCCAACAATCATAAAACAAAGTAAAAAAATGATAAGATTAAGCCATTTTATTTTCGTTATATCCTTACTGTTAAATGCTAATATATTGTCACAAATTTATGTTGCTCCGGATGGAAATGATTCAAATTCAGGAACAATAGATACAACCGCTCGAATCAATTCAAAAAGCACAGGAACTAGTTAATCCCGGCGATACAGTTTATATTCGTGGAGGAACTTATCATGTTCGGGAGGATCAGATTTCTAAAGTAGTATCAAATCTTTTTGCGTGCATAACCTATTTAGATAAAAGCGG
Source organism: uncultured Ignavibacteriales bacterium (assembly GCA_963848195.1). GTDB lineage: Bacteria > Bacteroidota > Ignavibacteria > Ignavibacteriales > Ignavibacteriaceae > CAVQBP01. The sequence continues at coordinate 189,665 of CAWKCY010000017.1, forward strand.
AACAGAAGGGAAGACTATAAATTACCTGGCATATCCGGGAGAAACTCCTATTTTTGATTTTTCAAATGTTAAGCCCGCGAACCAGAGAGTGGCGGGTATATATATAGTAGGAAGTTATATTCACATCAAAGGATTGGAGATGACCGGTATACAGGTAACTATTACAAGCCACACAGAATCTTACTGTATTTATAGCCGCGGAAGTCATAATATATTTGAGCAAATCAGTATGCATGATAATGTGGGTACAGGATTAAGGCACTATAATGGCGGGGATAATTTGTTTTTAAATTGTGATTCCTATAGAAACTGGGACAATGTTTCTGAAGATAAACTGGGGGGTAATTCTGATGGTTTCGGCTGTCATCCGAACACTAGCGGTACAGGTAATGTTTTTAGAGGGTGCCGTTCCTGGTTTAACAGTGATGACGGTTTTGATATTATCAGATCGGGAGCCAGTGTGGTATTTGACAGCTGCTGGGCTTTTGACAATGGCTACTCGACTTCATTTCAGAGTCTGGGAGACGGCAATGGATTTAAAGCAGGGGGTTTTGCTTATGATGCTGCGGATAAAATACCATCGCCTGTGCCAAGACATGCAATTAAATTTTGTATAGCTGTTCATAATAAATCAAACGGTTTTGATTCCAATCATCATCTGAATGGGAATGATTGGTTCAACAATTCTGCATATCAAAATGAAATTAATTATAATATGGTCAATCGTAAAAGTCCTGAGGCAGACAGCAGCATATGGGAAAATGGCTATAATCATATTTTAAAAAATAATTTGAGTTATAAACCAAGGGGTTCCGATACTGCATATATAGACACTTCTCAAAACACGCTTTCGCATAATTCCTTTGATTTAGGTATAAATATTACAGATAAAGATTTTGTCAGTCTAGATGAAACTCAATTAACCGCACCAAGAAAAGCTGACGGCAGTCTACCGGATATAAATTTCATGCGGCCTGCTCCGGGGAGTAAACTGATTGATGCAGGGGTGGATATAGGGTTTGATTTTCTGGGCGAGGCTCCGGAACTAGGTGCTATTGAAGTTGACTATCCGACTGATGTTCGCAATAATGAAGGAAGTAAACCTGAGAAAATAATATTATTCCAGAATTATCCGAATCCTTTTAATCCAACAACAGTATTATCATTTGTCATTAGTCAACGGTCATTTGTAACATTGAAAGTTTTTGATGTATTAGGTAAAGATGCTGCAACTTTGGTTAATGAAGAAAAGCCTGCGGGTAATTATAAAGTCTCGTTCAATGCAGGCGGATTACCGAGCGGCATTTATTTTTATCAGCTTAGAGCAGGCAAATTCGTTGTAACTAAAAAGATGACGATAATTAAATAAGATTTCATAGGTTTAATGCTGATTACTAATTTTAATCATGTGGATTGAACAAGTACCAAATGATATAACTTAGGTTCAAAAAGTTTTAAAACAAAGGGAGGTGATAGAGAATGAGGATTGCTTTTAAAATGAAATTATTTGAGGGGAATGTTGAAGAATATAAAAAAAGGCATAATCCAATTTGGATTGAATTAAAAGAAGTTTTAATAAATCATGGGGTTAGGAGCTATTCTATTTTCTTAGACAAGGATACTAATAATTTATTCGGGTATGCTGAAGTTTCAGATTTGAAACAGTGGGAGGAAGTTGCAAATACGGATATATGCAGGAAGTGGTGGGATTATATGGCTCCGCTAATGGAAGTAAATGAAGATAATAGTCCGGTATCGGTGGAATTGGAAGAGGTATTTCATATTTGAGAGAATAATTGATTAAATCGCTCCAGGAAGCCCTTAATGATATACATGCTCTTTAATAAGGAAGTAAACTTGAAATCTTTAAATTTGTTTAAGCAAAACTATTTATTTATTATTTTTATTTTAGTAATTGAATCAGGGTATTCAATTTCATCTGGACAGATAATTGATTCTCCGGGGGATACGGTTGCAGGAATTCCAGCTAATTATACCGAAGCAAAAACCGGCAGTTATATTCTTCCTGATCCACTGAAGTGTTTGGATGGAGAAATTGTTAAAGATTCACAAACATGGTATAATAAGCGCCGTGATGAAATTATTAATTTATTTGAGCAGAATCAGTTTGGGGTCACTCCTAAAGATAAAATAGAAACTAGATATGATATTATTGAACGTGAAGCTGCAGCATTTGGTGATTCTGCTTTGCGAACACAAATTATTTTGAATTTATCAGGAAATCAAAAAGAGAAAAAGATAAATTTGGTTTACTACCTTCCAAAAGATGCTGGCAAGCCGGTTCCGATGTTACTGTACATTTCATTTGGAGCAAACTCACAGGTTATCGATGATCCTGAAATTAAAGAAGGATTTATCTGGAATAGAGAAAAAGAAAGAATACCGGCTGAAGGAAAAAGCAGATTTGAAATATTAAATGTGAGAAAGGTTTTAGAAAATGGTTTTGGATTTGCGAATGTTTACTATGGAGATATTGAACCAGATTTTGCCGATGGTTATAAGTATGGTGTCAGGAATTTGTTCAAAGAAAGTGGAGATACAGCTTCAAATTCATGGGGATCGATTGCCGTTTGGAGCTGGGGATTGAGCAGAATATTAGATTATTTTGAAACTGATAATAAAGTAGATGCAAACGGTGTCGTAATAATGGGAGTCTCAAGGCTGGGCAAGACTGTCTTATGGGCAGGAGCTTTAGATAAACGATTTGCTGCAGTTGTTGCAGTATGTTCCGGAGAAAGCGGAGCAACATTGAGCAGACGCAATTACGGCGAGACTATTGCTCATATAGCTTCGCCAAAACGTTATTATTATTGGTTTGCCCCTAAATATCAAGAATTTAGAACAGATGTAAATAGTCTACCGGTCGATGGACATATGCTAATTAGTTTAATAGCTCCGAGACCAATATTACTTATAACCGGAAATACAGATAAATGGTCGGATCCATATGGTGAGTATCTAGCCGCAAAAGCTGCTGAACCGGTTTATGAACTTTTGGGTAAAAAGGGTCTGGATACAGATAAAATGCCGTTTCCAGGCAATCCTGTTTTAAATGATATTGGTTTTTATATGCATGAGGGGGGTCATGGGATGATGAAAGATGATTGGAATATAATACTTGATTTTCTGAATAAACATTTTTAAAAAGATTACAAGATTAGATTACAAGATTTATGGATTGATTGAAAGATTGCTCCTTTTAGTGGAGGTTTAGATATAGTGTTAACATGGATTTACCGGCTGTTAGATGGCTGTTAGATGGTTATAAGAATATTACAGTAAGGTTAATTGCAGAAATGTTTCTTAAAATGTATATGAACAAATTACTCATGGGTTTAGGTTCTTATTATGTCTAAAATTTGATTTAAAGATATAAAAAGTAATTCAAAAATTAAATAGATGATTTTCATTTTAATATAGTTCCTAAGAATTAAAGTTTAGAAGATGTCCAAATTAATTAAAAAGATGGTTAGACGAATACAAATTTTTATAATTGGGATACCTTTCCTATTTCTTGTTAGTTGTAATAAAGTAGCTAATGATTATGGTAAAAGTTCTAAACCGAATATTGTATTGTTTGTTGCTGATGATGCCGGGTGGCATGATGTAGGTTACCATGGTTCGGAAATAAATACTCCGAATATTGATAGACTAGCTGAAGCCGGTGTTGAATTGAATCATTTTTATGTTTATCCAACATGTTCTCCGAGCAGGGCTTCCTTATTAACCGGTAAATATGCGAGCAGGTTTGGAATAGGGGAACCGATTGCAATGAGAAGTAAGCAGGTACTACCGACAGATGTCGAAACACTGCCTGAAGCATTGCAGAAAGTAGGATATCAAACGGCGATTACAGGGAAATGGCATTTAGGGTTAAGCCTCGAAAGTGGTCCAAGCCATTATGGATTTGATTATACATACGGTTATCTCCATGGTCAAATTGATCAGTACACACACAGGTATAAAAATGGAGATAGATCGTGGTATAGGAATAACAAATTTGTTGATGAAAAAGGTCACGCAACAGATCTTATAACTAATGAGGTGATTAAATACATCAGAGATATTCGAGATACATCAAAACCATTCTTTATATATATTCCTTATAGTGTGCCGCATTACCCGCTTCAAGAAGAAGAAAAATGGATTGAACCCTATAAAAGTTTAAATGAAGTTAATTCAAGAAAATTATTTGATGCCTCCATGACACATATGGATTATTCTATGGGTGAAATTATCCAAGTTTTGAAAGATGAAAAATTACTGGATAATACAATATTAATATTTATCAGTGATAATGGGGGGCAGGAAAGCTGGTATCCTGAGAAGGAATCACCTAAAATTAAGTTATATGGTGGAAAATTTGGGCCATATCCTAAATTAGGAGATAATTCACCTTTAAGGGGTTATAAAGCAGAATTATATGAAGGGGGAATAAGAGTCCCTGCAGTGATATATTGGAAAGATCATTTAAAACATAATAAAGTTGAAGAGTTAATAAAAGTCACTGATTTATTTCCAACAATCACGTCAGTTGTTGATAGTTCTCTTACTCAAAGTTTAAGTTTGGATGGGGAAAATATGTGGGGTTTTATTTCAAATGAGAAAAATATTAAAAAAGAAAGGGAACTTTATTTAAGGATACCTGATCAATATGCATTACGAAAAGGGGACTGGAAATTAATTCACCTCGGAAAGACACTCGATGAGGGCAAGGAAGAGCTATATAACTTAAAAAATGATCCGGATGAAAGGGAGAATGTTTTAAAAGACTATCCTCAAGTCAAAACTGAATTACTTAAAGAACTTAAAAGGCAAATTAAGGCTGATAAGAGAAGTCAAAAATAACTATGAAGTCTCTAAGTCACACAGTTGTACTAAGAAATTATTATTTGGAAATTCTATTGAATATATGGATAAAAAAAATTCTTGACATTACTTTAAAATTATGATATTTTACTCAAAGACTACTCAAACGTTTTCGTAAAATTCAGAAATGTTATGCTTCAAACTTCAAACTAAAAAAGTAATCGATTACTCAAACGTTTTAGTAGACCCAAATTTCAAACTAATAGTCTTCTTTTAGAATAATCAGTTTGCTGAAGATGATAAATAATTCTTAAAACTAATTGGAATTAAAATTATGCAAACATTCTACAAACATTTCTTTAAGTTAAATACAATTTTCCTATGTATGTTTTTCTTTTTGTTTTTCCTAGGGTATAACATAACCTTAGCACAGGGAGCAGGTAAAATTACAGGCAAGGTTACCGATAAAGATTCAGGGGATCCATTACCCGGAGCAAATGTTTTTTTGGAGGGAACCAGTCTGGGGGCAGCTACATTAGTTGATGGTACATATATCATCTTTCAGGTTGCACCGGGAAAATATAATATGATAATCAGGTATATAGGCTATAAAGAACAGAAGATGCCGGTTACCGTTTTATCGGGAAGAACAGTGGAAGTTAATATTGATCTTAAACAGGTTACACTAGAGGGTAAAGAAGTGGTGGTTTCTGCTCAAGCTATGGGACAAACCGAAGCTATTAACCAGCAGTTAGCTTCAAATACCATTGCAAATGTTGTATCGGCAGACCGCATTCAGGAGATTCCGGATGCAAATGCAGCAGAATCTGTTGGACGTTTACCAGGAATATCCATAATAAGAAGCGGCGGGGAAGGTCAAAAAGTAACTATCAGGGGAATGGCGCCGCAGTACAATGTAATGATGGTGAATGGAGTGCGGCTGGAATCTACCGACCGCGATGACCGCAGTGTGGATCTGAACATGATAGCACCCAATATACTTTCCGGGATTGAAGTTAAAAAAGCATTAACCGCGGATATGGATGCTGATGCTGTAGGGGGAACAGTAAACCTTAGAATTGGTAAAGCCAAAGAAGGATTTCATAGTAACTTTTCGGCACAGGATGGATATACTTCGTTAGCAAATAAAAGGCCCTTTGGGAATTACCGGGTGACAGGACTAATCACTAATCGTTTTTTTGACAACCACTTAGGCATACAGTTTTCAGGCTACCTGGATAGATATAATAGAAATTCTGATAGATTAAATGCTACATATCTTCCTAATGTAGAATCCATAACAAAGAACGGATTGATTCCAACAGAGTTGAATGAAATTACCATATACGATGAAGTTACTGATAGAAAGAGAGCCGGCGGCAGCCTGGTATTGGACTACCAACTCCCGGGGGGATATTTAATGTTAAATAATTATATAGGCAACCTGCATGAAAATCAGACAGAGCAGCGAAATTATTTAACTACTGGTTACGAATGGAGGGGTTATGGAGCGGGCAGGGATTTTAGTAATACGGTAGTCAGTAATGCCCTTCAAGGTGAATTTGAATTTTTTAACATTAACATGGATTTTTCACTTTCCAATGCAATTACAACACTAAGCAATCCCGGCGATCTTACACTAGATATGAGAACTAGATCAGGCGGTACACAGGGTTGGATTCCTGATTCAGTTATAGCTGGTAGAGAGAGACAGGCATCGCCAAGCTTAATATTAAATCATGCTCAAATTCTAGGGGATAAAATTGTAAATAACGCATCTACCCTTAAGCGGGATGTTAAAGAAGCCGCCCAATCGGCTGTACTTAATTTTAAGGTGCCCTTTAGCTTTACTAATTATCTTTCAGGGAGCTTAAAGCTTGGCGGTAAATATGAACAGAATACAAGAAAAAATGATGAATCCGTAACTTCCATTGATGCAGACAGAGGAGGCCTTGCATTAGATTTTAATACACTTTTGAGGACTTCTGCCTGGACAGATCTTGGTATGACTGCTCAGGATAACGGGTTATTAGCTTCATTATTTGCAGATCCGAATTATGATATTGGTGATTTCCTCTCGGGTAGTGAGGGTGTCGGCAGTAATGTTTTCTATAATAAAGTTTCAATCTGGAAAATGTATCATTTGGCAGATTTGGCCAAACAATATAACTACTATCTTCCAGATCCACTCGGTTCAACCCAATATGATTATCATTATACCCGGAATTTCTATGCCTTTTACATCATGTCTGAATTGAATATTAGCAAATATGTTACATTATTGCCCGGAATACGATACGAAAAATATAAATATGATTATACTGCAGATTCTACAGTTGAATTTGGCCGGTTAACAACGCCGGGTGAGCATTATTATAACTCTGCAACTGTAAGTTGGGATTCTACAAAATCAGAAAACTGGTTTCCTCAAATTCAACTGCGTATTAAACCAACAGACTGGCTGGATTTCCGCTTAGCATCCACTAAAAGTATAATTTATCCTGATTACAGAGCTGTTTCTCCATATCTGTTTGCTGATATATATAGTGACCCGATATTACGTTTAGGTAATCCTTATTTAAAACCAGCGTTAACTCAAAACTATGATATTTATGCGTCGGTATATGAAAATCATATAGGATTATTCACAGCAGGGTTCTTTTATAAAGCAATAGATAATTTGATTGTTACTGTTACGTATAATACTAAAGACGTTTCAAAGGTTAATAATAGATTTCCTTTAAGCCAGACGCAAACAACGGAGGTTCACACCTGGACTAATTTAAATGAAACCTCTTATGTAAGGGGTTTTGAATTAGACTGGCAAACCCATTTTTGGTACTTGCCGTCATTCCTAAGTGGAATCGTTTTCAATATTAACTATACACATATTAATTCTGCTACGCGTTATCCATATACAAAACAGGTAGCAATAGGTGGCGGCCCATTTAAAAAAATTACTTATATAGATACAACCAGAACCGGAAGGTTAATAGATCAGCCAAATGATGTTTTGAACTTAACATTCGGTTACGATATTGGTGGTTTTTCTGCTAGGATATCATTTCAATATACTGATAATGTTTTAAGGCAGGCAGATAATGTTTATCAGGAGCTTGATTCTTATACAGCGCCTTATTCCAGGTGGGATTTTACAGCATATCAAAATCTTCCATGGTACGAAGGACTTCAAATATATTTGAATATAAATAATATTACCAACAGGCCGGATCGTCAGTTTATAAGTGTTTTACAGAAATTGGCTGATGTGCAATACTATGGACGAACAGCAGATTTAGGAGTTCGTTATTCGTTTTAAAAATATGTTATCTGATAAACTTGAAGATGGAGGAGGTGATTCATGACATAGAAAAAATGCAAAAACCAATTTCTTAATTCATGTTACGAAATTTATGGAGTAAAATGAATTTTCTCTACCTATTGCTTTCAGGGGGATAGTGGAATAAAAAACACATTCCATCATTCCAGTACTCCATATACTAAAGGATTTTACTTAAGGTGAATTTATAATTAACTAATCAAATCAACAACATTAAAAGGAGTATTTAATGAGAAAGTTAATACTACTACTGCCAGTTTTTTTCCTAATACTTGCATCATCTATGCTTGCGCAGGAAACACTAGATCCAAACCAATATGTTAATGTGCAAATAGCTGGTGATACATTGGCAGATGGATCCCATGATCCAGCAAAAACAGTTTACAAGGCAGAAAGCGGTAACTTCTACGCCTTTGACGGAACATTGAATTGTGACTTTGCCCTAACAATAATAGGTCCTGATAATACCTGGATTAAGAATCAAACCGCCCCACCGGTGATATTACAAGTACCTGCTGCTGCTGGTGGCGTTGGAAGAGATATGATTCATATTTTGACGGGAGGAAGTATAAGGGTAATGAATGTTATAATGGACGGAAATCTTTCCGATGATAACCTTGTTGGAGCGTTTGTAGTTAATCAGGGTGGTAATAAAATGGTCTTCGATAATTGTGGTTTCGGTGAGTGTCAGTATTTTACCAGTAGAAACCAAGCAGTAGCTGATACAGTTAGCTATACCAACTGTGTATTTGTAAATATGGTTCGAAAGGCGAGTACACCCTTTAATGGTATGTTAACACGTATAGATGCTGCCGTTAAAAATTTTATATTCGAAAACAATACTTCTGTTAATTCAAGCAGATTATTCGGTAATGGCGGTAATTTTATTACTTCAAAAATGACAGAGATACATAATACATATCTTAATATGCAGGTAAACGGACATGAGCTTCATTGGTATGAGGGATTACAGGCAAATAATATTTATTATAATTGGAGTTATAGAGGACGTAACTTAAGCACTAACCACTATGAAGCACCTTTTACAACATGGGATCATTATTATGAGATAGAAAATAAACTTGATTCTATTTCAGTATACGAAGGAAAAAACGCATTTTATCTAAATCCTGCATTCCCCGATTATTGGAAAAATACAATTAACCCATTGGTTACGAATGATTCTCTTAGATTAATTCCCTGTTTCTTATGGGATACTGGTGTTGATACGACTATCGCTAATGATGATAACTTTAAAATTGGTAAAAACTATTGGCAGTTTGACCCTATGTTTACTAATAATCCGAGTAAAGTTGATAGTATGTTAGCCTGGGATAATTTTTATTGGGCTAGTACCTTGGGGATTACAGGTACAACAACCTGGCCAGATTGGCGTACTCAATTAGTTGTAGAATTTGATGATCAAGGTCAACCTAAGTTAAACTGGCCGCCAACTTTTGATTTAAGTTATACAAATGATACTTTGCTAAAAGCAGGTACAGATGGATTGCCGCTCGGTGATTTGAACTGGTTCCCTAATGATCTAGCAACTTATAAGGCAAATAGAGCTACATATATTGCGGCATTACAGGATTCAATGTCAAATGCAAAGTATCTTTACATTCCGGGTGATAGTACATCGGCTTTCATCACATCGGATAATGTGACTGGTGTTGAATCCTATAGTTCAAAGGTTCCAGAACATTACTATTTAAGCAACAACTATCCGAATCCTTTCAATCCAAGTACTACAATACGATTCGGATTGCCTGAACAATCGGAAGTTACTTTAAGTGTGTTCAATATCTTAGGTCAAAAAGTACTTGAGGTAACAGAGAAGAGTTTAGCAGCTGGAGAGCATTTGTACAAGTTTGATGCTTCCAGCTTAAGCAGCGGAGTTTATATATACACTTTACATGCTGCCGGGGTTAACGGAAAAGATTTTGTCTCAACTAAAAAGATGATGCTACTGAAGTAAGACACAGATTTCAGACGCAGAATTCAGAGACGCAGATTTCACAGATTTTCGCAGATTCTGACAGATAAATTTAATGAGTGAGACTTACCTCTTAGGTGAGTCTCACTTAAATAAATCCGTATTCAATTCTTAATTATTCCAAAATTAATTACTTTTTAAATTAAAATGGCTGTACTATGTCAAATCTAATATCATTCCATAGGATTTTAAAATATATATTTTTAGGATTAATAATTACAGGATTTATCTCGTGTAATAAATCTGAAGATATTACTATTTTAAATCGGGGGGATAATTCTTTTGCTTCTATTCAAATTCATAATCCTTATGGGGATGGTTTTACTATTTCTTCAGATGATAGTTTAGGTGCAATTGGTTTTATTCTAAATGGAAAGGATTATTGGGTAAAAGGGCAACCTCAGTTATCTCATCCTGCATCCAACAAATCGTCATATAAATGGAACAATGGTAATATGTCTATAATATTGGAAACAGAAAAGAAGGATAAAGATTTAGATTTTAAGTTTAGACTGGAAGGTACAGATTTAAAACCTTCGGCATGGATGGTAAATACAAAAGTTAATCCGGAGGAATATTTTACAGGTGTATTTGAACGGGTTGTAGACGGCACTCAATATAAATCGTGGGAAAAAGGAATTACGGAAGGATTGAATCTAAGAGGTCAAAAAATAGATGTTAAATTAAAACCGACTGTTTCGGCTTATGCACCATTTTATATTTCATCGGGAAATTATGCAGTTTTTGTCCATGGAACCTGGCCGGGAGCAATTGATTTTTGTAAAGAGCAAAAAAATTTAGTTCAAATTTCATTTGAGGGACCGGAATTTTCTTTTTCTTTAATGATGGATAAAGGACCTGCAGAATTAATAAAACGTCATGCATTGGAAACAGGGCCTTCTTATATTCCTCCAAAATGGGCTTTTGGACCGTGGCGCTGGCGTGATGAGCATGTTAATAATAAGAAATATTATGACGGCAGCACTGTACATGCTCCGTATAATTCAGAGATTGCTGAAGAAGTTTTATTAATGAATGCATATGATATTCCATGTACTGCTTATTGGATCGACAGACCATGGGGTCCAGGAGTCAGGGGATTTGACGATTACAAGATAGATTATGACCGATTACCTAACTTTGAAAAAATGGTTAAATGGCTGGACTCAAAAAAAATTTCAACTATGCTCTGGATAGCACCATTTGTTATGGGGAAAATGGCTGATACTGCGGAAGAAAGGGGATATGATCTTAAGAGTCATATCTGGATGAATGCACGTCAGGTTCTAATGGATTTTACAAATAAAGAAGCCTGTAAATGGTGGGAAGAAAACGGACCGGGAAAATTAGCAAAGATGGGGGTAAAAGGATTTAAGCTTGACCGTGGAGACGGGGAGAAGCTTTTGGATTCACTTCCGCTGACAACCTCAATTGGAACCAGCTACCGGGAAAATTATAACGATTATCCGCGTCAATATGTAAAGGCAGCTTATGATGCAGTAAAGCCTGTGCTAGGTGATGATTTTATTTTGTTTCCCAGGGCTCAATATACAGGAAGCTCAAGGTATGGAGGACTTTGGGCAGGTGATACAGGAAATCCGCCAGAAGGGCTTCGTTCGGTGGTTATAGCTGTTCAGAGGTGTGCTGTTATGGGATATCCGGTTTGGGGGTCTGACTGCGGAGGATATGCGAAAGATATTAATCGTGAAGTTACCAAACGCTGGCTAGGATTTGCTTGCTTTTCTCCTATAATGGAAGTTGGTCCCACTAATAATACTGTATTTTGGGATATGAATTATCAGCCTTCGTTTGATCATGAATTACTGGCGGTTTGGAGATTTTATACAAAATTAAGAATGAATCTTGTTGATTACATTCACCACTATGCGGAAGTTGCCAGTAAAACGGGAATGCCAATTGTTCGGCCTTTATTTGTTGAATATCCTGATCAAAAAGAGAGCTGGAAAGATTGGACAACTTATAAGTTTGGAGATGACTTATTAGTCTCCGTTATTTGGCAAGAGGGGAAGACTAAACAGTCGGTATATTTACCAGCCGGTGAAAGCTGGATTGATCTATGGAACAATAAAGAGTATGAAGGCGGGAAATATATTGAAATTAATGCTCAGCCATATCAGACTCCGGTATTTCTTCGTAAAGGAGCTGAGCTGAAGTTACCCGACTTGAATAAATTATATGAAGAATCTGTAAATATTACTTCACATAAATATGATATGCATGAATTGGAATCGAAAGAGAATTGGATGAATGAATAGTATTACCACACAACTTTTGATCAATAATGGAATAACTACGAGGTTCTCGAAGCACCAGTTAGATTATCTTTCTACAATAATTTGACCTCTACGAGGTCAGGAAGGAAGCTTCATAGAAATTTAATTATTGACTAACTGACGATGGACATTCATGATTACTAAGGTCAAATCGAAAAGTAAGTTTATCCCAATGAATTAAACTGTCCGGATAAATTTTTTGTATTTAATAAGAATAATTATGTAGTATGAAATTAAAATGGTTATCTGCAGGAATATTACTTGCGTTTATATCTACTTTTTTTTGTTCAGCTAGAGGGCAAAATATATCAGAATGGCCGCCCGTGAATAATGTAACACATCCATGGACAAGGTGGTGGTGGCATGGAAGTGCTGTAACAAAGAAAGACTTAAATATGAATATGGAAGAACTTAAAAATGCAGGTTTTGGAGGAGTTGAAGTAACAGCAATATATGGAACAAAAGGATATGAAAAAGAAGATATAAGTTTTTTTTCTCCGGAGTGGATGAATATTTTCAAATATACTTTAGATGAAGGACAAAAACTTGGATTAGGAATTGATTTAGCAAATGCATCAGGATGGCCTTTTGGGGGTCCCTGGGTTTCTGCTGATGATGCTTGCAAAGAAGTAAGATATAAAACTTATTCTTTAAAGTCCGGTGAAAGATTAAATGAAAAAGTTGAATTTATTCAAGAGCCAATGGTAAGCGCAGTTGGTCATAAGGTTGATATTTCAGAAGTGAAATATCCAATAAGCAGTAATAATAATTTACAGGAACTTGCTTTAGATCAGGTACGTTTTAAGAAGGAACTACCGCTCCAGGCGCTTATTGCTTACAGTGAAAAAGGGGAAATTATTGACATCACAAATAATGTAAAAGAAGACGGAACATTAGACTGGACTGCCCCAAATGGAAGCTGGAAACTTTATGGTGTATTTCTTGGCTGGCATGGTAAACAGGTAGAACGTGCGAGTAAAGGAGGAGAAGGGAATGTTATTGATCATTTTTCGGAAAAGGCGGTAAAAGATTATCTGGGATATTTCGATAAGAATGCAAAGAATGTCCAATTAAAAGGAATTCGAGCTTTTTTTAATGATTCATATGAGGTTGATGATTCAGAAGGTGAGGCAGATTGGACACCATTATTTTTTGAAGAATTTAAGAAATACAGGGGGTATGATCTAAAAAGATATTTGCCTGCTTTATTCGGAAAGGATTCTGAAGAAATGAACGATAGAGTTCTCTGCGATTACAGAGAGACTATTTCAGATTTGCTGCTGAATAAATTTACTGAAGTATGGAAACAATGGTCCCGTAAATATAACGCGGTCATTCGCAATCAGGCTCATGGATCACCAGCAAATATACTTGATCTATATGCAGCAAGTGATATTCCTGAAACCGAAGGAGAATCTGCATTACGTATGAAAATGGCAACTTCAGCAGGGCATGTTTCCGGTAAACCGTTAATATCGGCTGAAGCAGCAACCTGGCTGAATGAACATTTTCTTACAACTCTTTCAGAAGTTAAGAAAAGTTTTGATAGATATTTTGCAAATGGTGTTAATCATCTTGTATATCATGGTACACCCTATTCTCCACTAGATGCAGAATGGCCGGGATGGCTCTTTTATGCTTCAGTTCATTTTGCACCAACGAATACATGGTGGGAAGATCTTAAGACTATCAATTCATATGTAACAAATTGTCAATCATTTTTACAAAGTTCCAAACCGGCAAATGACATTCTGTTGTATTTCCCTATATATGATGCCTGGTCGGAAAGAGGAAAAAGCATGCTTGAGCATTTCGGGGGGCGTGATGAAGCATTGACAAAAGGGCTTGGTGAAATGCTGCTAAGCAACGGTTATACTTTTGATTACATTTCCGATAAGAAAATAGAACAATTAACAGTTAATAATAATAAAATTCTTTCCAATGGTGCTGAATATAAAACCATAGTTATTCCGGATTGTAAATATATTCCTTTAGCAACAATTCAGAAAGTAATGAGCCTCGCGAAGGAAGGTGCAGAAATTATTTTGCAAAATGATTTTCCTAAAGATGTGCCGGGGTTGAATAATTTGAAGCAGCGCCGGGAAGATTATCGGAAGCTAAAAAATGAGATTAGATTTACTTCCATGGGTAATATCGAAGTCAGTAAAACAGGCTCCGGAAAGTTATTTAAAGGAAACGATATAAAATCTATTTTAAATGAAGCGGAGATATATCCGGAACAAATGGCTCAAAACGGACTCTGGTTTAGCAGGGTAAATCGAAAGGAAGGCATTTGTTATTTTATAAGTAACTGGAGTGGTAAAGATATAGATCAGTGGATTCAAGTGCATTCATCCGGAAAAGAGGCAGTCTTGTTTAATCCTATGAATAAACAGAGCGGGAAAGGCTGAGATAAGAAATTTGAATGATAGTTATGCTGAAGTTTATATAAAATTAAATAAAGGAGAAACATTAATTTTACAATGGTATCCGGCAGAACAGAATATTGAAGATTATAAATTTTATGAAAAGACAAATGATGTAATGAAGATAGACGGAGAATGGGAAATTGATTTTGTAAAAGGGGGACCAAAATTACCAGGATCATATACAACTAAAAAATTAGAATCCTGGACTGAACATTCAGATGAATTGAAATGGTTTTCCGGTACAGTTAGCTACAAAATAACATTTAAGAAACCTGCATTTAAAGCTGATGCTTATATGCTGAGTCTCGGTAAAGTATGTGAGTCTGCGGATGTTTATTTAAACGGTATAAAACTGGCGACATTAATTGGACCTGAATTTCAAGTAACAATTGAAGATACTAAATTAAAAGATACAAATAATCTCGAAGTGCAGGTAACAAACTTAATGGCAAATCGAATAATATATATGGATAAAAACGGAATTAATTACAAAAAATTCTATAATGTTAATTTCGCTCCTCATGATAGAAAAGATATGGATGAGAATGGTTTGTTTACTGCAAAGAACTGGAAACCGCTTGAGTCGGGTTTGATTGGGCCAGTTAAATTAATAGGATTAAAATAAATTGTTTAATTGTTCAATTGCTTAATTGTTAAGATGATATCTTTTGGTTGTGAGAATTGGAAATAATTATGTTAAGAAAAAATGATATTAATTTTACAGTGGTTGTATTATTTCTCTTGTTTTGTACAATAGAATGCAGTGCTCAATCTTATCCGTTTGAAGTTAATAAATCGATTTATCATATGGGCTGGATAGATTTAAATAAAAACGGGAAAATGGATCCTTATGAAAATCCCGACTTGCCTGTTGATGAACGTATCAATGACTTACTTTCCAGAATGGATATAAACGAAAAAACCGCACAGTTAGTTACATTATATGGTTATGATGCAGTATTAAAGGACGAGCAGCCAACAAAAGCATGGTTGGATACAGTATGGAAAGATGGGGTTGCAAATATTGATGAACAATTAGATGGCCGCACAGATGTGCAGTCAGATTTATATTGGCCTCCTTCAACACATGCCCAAGCGCTTAATAATATTCAACGGTTTTTTATTGAACAGACACGATTAGGAGTTCCGGTTGATTTTACGGTTGAGGGGATAAGGGGATTAAAGGCTGTAAAAGCAACAAGTTTTCCTGATGAGATTGGTCAAGGTAGTACATGGGATCCGGAACTTATAAATCAGATAGGTAAAGTAGAAGGTGAAGAAGCCCGCGCTCTTGGATATACAAATGTTTACTCTCCGGAATTGGATATTTCAAGAGATCCCCGATGGGGGAGAGTTCTTTCGACATATGGAGAAGATCCGAATTTAGTTGGTAAACTCGGCGAAGCAATGGTAAAAGGTTTACAAGGAGAACATGTTGTTTCGACTTTAAAACATTTTGCTGTTTATAGTGTTCCTAAAGGAGGCCGTGACGGTCATTCCAGAACAGATCCTCAAGTAACTCCCCGTGATGTTTATACTTTATATTTACCCCCGTTTGAAGCAGCAGTTAAAGCCGATGCACTTGGTGTGATGAGTTCATATAATGATTATAATGGAATTCCAATTACCGGCAGTTATTATTTTTTAACTGAATTGCTAAGACAGAAATTTGGTTTTAAGGGTTATATTGTAACAGATAGTGGTGCACTTAAGTTTATTCACGAAAAACATCATGTTCAGAAAGATTTTAAAGGTGCTATAATTCAGGCACTGGAAGCCGGCGTAAATGTTAGAACAGATTTCCAAAATCCATCAGTTTATCTGACACCATTAAGAGAAGCTGTTAAAAGTAGTGAGCTACCCGATTAATGTTATCAATCAGCGTGTTCGTGAAGTTTTAAAAGTTAAATACTGGTTAGGGCTTTTTGATAATCCTTATGTAGATACTTCAAAATCAAATGAAAACGTAAACAAGCAGTCATCTGATGAACTATCTTTAAGAGCTGCAGAAGAATCTTTAGTATTATTAAAAAATTCAAGACTGTCTAATAGTCAGACAGGCACTGTTTTGCCGTTAGATAAAACTAAAATTAAATCAATTTTAGTTGCAGGACCAAATGCTGTGATGGAAGAAAGTTTGAACAGATATGGTCCGACACATATAAAAGTAACATCGGTTCTTAACGGAATTAAAAACGAAGTATCTAAGGAAACAAAAGTAAGTTATGTTAAAGGAGTGGATGTAGTTGATAAAGATTTTCCTGAAAGTGATATAATGGAAACATCTTTAAGTGATGCTGAGAAAGAGCAGATTCAACAAGCAGCTGCAGCAGCAAAAAATTCTGATGCTGCTGTTATAGTGGTTGGAGATGATGATCAGAACTGTAGGTGAAAGTCATTCGCGGGTAAGTCTAAATTTGCCGGGACATCAATTATCACTAGTCAAAGCAATAGTTGAAACCGGGACTCCGACTGTTGTAGTACTAATGAACGGGAGACCTTTAACAATTAACTGGATTAATAAAAATGCGGGTGCAATTTTAGAAGCCTGGTACCCAGGAGCAAAAACCGGTGAGGCGATTGCTAAAACTCTATTTGGGGAATATAATCCGGGGGGTAAATTACCGATCACTTTCCCCAAATCCGTAGGTCAGGTGCCGTTAAATTTTCCTTATATGCCCGCGAGTCAATCATATTTTCCCACTGATCCTAAAGCAGATGCGAGAGTAACAGGTCCTTTATATCCTTTCGGGTATGGATTAAGCTATACTCAATTTGAATTCAATGATCTACAGGTTTCTCCCTTGAAACAAAATATTGGAGGAAATATTCAGATCTCTTTGAATGTTCAAAATACCGGCAAATTAAGAGGTGATGAAGTTGTCCAGCTTTATATACATGAAAAAGTCACTCCTGTAATTGTCCCTGTAAGTCAATTACGCAGATTTAAGAGGATAACTTTAGAGGCGGGGGAAACTCAAAAAATTCAGTTTGAATTGACACCTGAAGATTTGCAATTACTAAATCAAAATATGGAGTGGGAAGTAGTTCCCGGAACATTTGACGTTATGATAGGCAGTTCATCAATTGATATAAAACTAAAAGGCGAGTTTGAAATAATAGGTAATATTTCCAATAAAGCTTACGGATTTTAAGAATAGTCAGCAATTGAATTAATGTTAAATGATTCGTTTTATTTGTATATGAAATTTAATATGCTTAAGTCAATCTCAGCTTTATTGTTATTTATTAATTTATTTCCTTTTAATTATGCTCAATCAATAAATGAAAATATAATATCCTTAAAAGGAACATGGCGATTTCAAACCGACCCTAAAGATATAGGGAGCAGTCAAAACTGGTATCAGTCAAAATTAAAGGATACTATAAATTTGCCCGGTTCGATGAGGGATAACAATAAAGGCGATGAGGTTACCATTAATACCAAATGGACCGGCAGTATTTATGATAGTTCCTGGTATTTCCGCCAGGACATGGCAAAGTACAGACAAAAAGATAATCTGAAGTTTCCATTCTGGCTTACACCGAATAGACATTATGTTGGAGCAGCATGGTATCAGCATGATGTTGAAATTCCTGCTGATTGGAAAGAACGGGAAATAGAATTATTTTTAGAGCGACCTCACTGGGAAACGACATTGTGGGTGGATAGTTTTAAAATCGGGATGCAAAACAGTCTATCAACACCTCATTGTTATGAGTTATCAAAAATATTAACTCCCGGTCACCATATCATTTCAATCAGGGTAGATAACCGTATTAAAGAAATTAATGTCGGGCCGGATTCACATAGCATTACGGATCAAACTCAGGGAAACTGGAATGGAATTATAGGGGATATTTACCTTAAGTCAACTTCTCCGGTCTTCTTCGGGGATATCAAACTTTTCACTAACATCAAAAAAAAATCTGTTAGAGTAATTATTACTTTAAATAATATTTCAGGAAAAGATATATCTGCGAAATTAACACTTAATGCAAAATCATTTAATACAAAAACAGTTCATATCGTTGAACCCCTTAAAAAGGAAGTCATTATAAAAAAAGGAAAATCATATACTGAAATTGTTTATCCGATGGGTGAAAATACAGAGTTGTGGGATGAATTCAGTCCGTCGCTTTACAAAATGAAAGTATTTTTATCGGATGAATTTGGAAATACAGATGAACGGCAAATTCAATTCGGGATGCGGTTGTTTTCTATAAACGCAACCCGCTTTGAAATAAATAATCGTCCGGTATTTTTAAGGGGAACTGTTGAAAATTGTGTTTTTCCCAAAACAGGTTATCCTCCCACAGATGCTGCTTCCTGGGAAAGGATTTTCACCATTTGTAAGAACTATGGTTTGAATCATATGCGTTTTCACTCATGGTGTCCGCCAGAGGCTGCATTCCTTGCTGCAGATAAATTAGGATTTTATCTACAGGTTGAAGGTCCAAGCTGGGCAAATCATGGAGTAACTTTGGGGGATGGATTACCTATCGATCAATATATTTATGATGAAACCAACAGGATTTTGGATACCTATGGCAACCATCCTTCATTTTGTATGATGGCCTACGGCAACGAACCGGCAGGGAGGAATCAGGTAAATTATTTGGGAAAATTAGTTAATTATTGGAAAGCAAAGGATAACCGAAGATTATATACAGCTGCATCAATAGGTAAGAGCTGGCCTTTGGTACCCGAGAGTCAATACATTGTTCGATCAGAGCCTCGCGGGCTTCCATGGAAAGAGCGCCCAGAAAGTATGTTTGATTATTCGGACCGGATAGAGAAATATACTGTTCCTTATGTAGTGCATGAAATGGGACAATATTGTGCTTACCCGGATTTCAAAGAAATTGAAAAGTACACCGGTGTTTATAAGGCAAAGAATTTTGAATTATTTCAAGAAGAACTGGCAAAAAATCATATGGGAGATGAGGCTGAAGATTTTTTAATGGCATCTGGTAAATTGCAGGTCTTATGTTACAAATCCGAGATTGAGGCTGCTTTGCGAACACATAAATTGGCAGGCATCCAGCTGCTAAGTCTCAACGATTATCCCGGACAGGGAACAGCCCTGGTTGGAGTACTTGATGCATTCTGGGATGAAAAGGGATATGTTTCTGCACCGGAATTTAGAGAATTTTACGGACCGACAGTACCTCTAGCCCGGCTAACAAAATTTGTATTTCTAAACAGTGAGATATTCCATGCAGAAATTGAAGCTGCTCATTTCGGCAGCCGTCCGCTTAATAATATCGCAGCACAATGGAAGGTGACTAATTCCGATGGGGACATTATTGCACAGGGTTCTTTTAAAGAAACGGGATATTCCCATTGATAATTGTATAAAGCTGGGTGCTATTAATTTCCCGTTAACACAAATTTCTCATGCTCAAAAACTAAATTTAGAAGTGGCTCTGGATACTAATGTTAATCATTGGAATTTCTGGGTTTATCCTGATAAACTTCCGGATGTAAAAAAGGGTGATATTTATTTTTGCAATAAACTTGATGAGAAAGCCGAATCTATTCTTAAAGAGGGAGGAAAAGTTTTTTTACTCGCTGCAGGTACTGTTGAAAACGGAAAAGATGTAGTACAATATTTTCAACCAGTATTCTGGAATACATCATGGTTCAAAATGAGGCCGCCGCATACATTAGGAATTTTATGCGATCCAAATAATCCGGCTTTTTCTGATTTTCCAACAGAGTATCATAGCGATTTACAATGGTGGGAAATTCTCGATCGCCAGCAGGTGATGAATCTTGAGCTTTTCCCTCCTAAATTCAGACCAATAGTACAGCCCATTGATACATGGTTCTTAAACCGCCGTTTAGCGTTAATATTCGAGGCAAAGGCAGGAAATGGAAAAATCCTGGTTTGCAGTGCTGACCTTCAGAACAATCTAAATAAACGCCCTGCTGCCAGACAATTACTTTATAGTTTAACAAAGTATATGTTGTCGGATAAATTCAATCCGGAATTCAAAGTTGATTATTCAATAATTAAAGAGCTTTTTGAACAAAAAGACCGGCCGGTTTTTGACTTTTATACAAAACAAAGTACAGATGATTTAAAACCTAAATAAGTAACCAGCATTATAGATTCAAAAATCTTCATTCCTTTTGTGCTTGATAAAAAATCTTTTCGAGTATGATTGTAAGTAAGAGTATGAATACGAATAAATCATAATTATGAAGTTGTGAACGTAGTAAATACGGTGAAACGATAATGTTGTTTTAGGTATGACAAAAATCTTTTTGGAGAGATATAAAATGTCTAAACATTTTTGGTTAGAAAAAAGAAAATGCCTGTGGGTTTTAGGGTTGACAATCCTTTTGAGTACTGCACAGAATTCGGTTTTTGCACAAAACATTACTCCTATTAAACTATCCTGGCTTGGCGGAAAACCGCCGGCACTTTCAACGGGGGTGAGCTGGGGAGTACCGCTTCCGGAAGGGAAGATTAAGCCGTCAACGGGTTTCTCATTGAAAAATGCCGCGGGACAAAATATGCCGGTTCAATCATGGCCGCTGGCATATTGGCCTGATGGTTCCTTAAAATGGGTGGGCTTAAGTACTGTTGTAGATTCTAACGCCGGAACAACTTTCGAACTTGAACCTGAGAAAAAAGCCGATGCTATTATATTAAAAGCAAAGGTTGAATTAACTGAAACCAATGATGATGTGTTAGTAAATACAGGTATTTTACATTGCGATATTCCCAAAGCATGGAGAAGAAATTATTCGTTCCATTAAAATAGATGGAAAGGAGATTTCTACAGGCGGAAGATTGATTTGTATTCTTCAAAACGGTCCAGAGTAAAGAAATATGGTGCTCAACCTTCTAAAGAAAAATTTGTTGGTAATATAGATAAGGTAACTGATTGAACAAAATGGACCGGTCAGGGCGGTAATCAAAATCGAAGGAAAGCACTTGTCGGAATCTGGGAACCGGGGTTGGCTACCGTTTATTGTCCGGTTATATTTTTATGCTGGACAACAATCGATTCGAATGGTTCATACAATTATTTATGATGGCGATCAGCAAAAGGATTTTATTCGAGGTTTAGGATTGGTGTTTGATGTTCCTTTGGATGAACAGTTATACAACCGGCACATTCGTTTCTCAGGAGAAAACGGTGGTCTCTGGGATGAACCTTGTGAGCCGCTTAACGGTCGGAGGCCACTTGATTTTAGAAATGATTTGTATGCAAAACAGCTTACAGGGGAACGCATTCCCGAGCGCAATACCTTCACTGAACAGCAGCAATCCCTAATTGATAATTGGGCTTCCTGGAATGATTTTAAACTGCTGCAATCAAATGCCGATGGATTTCGTGTGCAAAAAAGAACCAACATTCAAAGTACATGGATTGATGCCGGTTATGGGAAACGTTCCGAAGGAATGGCTTTTTTAGGAGATGTGTCAGGCGGTTTAGCAATTTGTGTACAAAATTTCTGGCAATCATTTCCTTCAGAACTGGAAATCAACAATGTTAAATCAGATACAGCTCAAATTAAAGCCTGGCTTTGGCCGCCCGAAGCCGAAGAAATGGACATGCGGCATTATGATACTCTTGCATGGGGACATGGTCTAGATGCAAGTTATGAAGATGTTCAACCAGGATTTAGTTTAGCAACCGGTGTTGGACGAACAACTGAAATTTTGTTATATGCCTCCGCTAATGTTCCCTCCTATGAAACACTGGATAAAATTGTAAAGCAAGGGAATCAGCCTGCATTATTTACAGTTTCTCCAGAGTACATTCATAGCATTCCGGTTTTTGGTGTCTGGAGTTTGCCTGACTCCAGTACAAGAGGAAAACTCTGGTTAGAAGATCAACTCGGCAAAGCTTTTAACTACTATCATCTGGAAGTAGAACAACGCCATTGGTATGGTTTCTGGAATTATGGAGATATCCGGCATAGTTACGATCGAGATAGGCATACCTGGAAATATGATATGGGAGGTTTTGCCTGGGACAATACTGAGTTGATGCCAAACATGTGGTTATGGTATAGTTATTTGCGATCGGGTCGAGAGGATATCTTCCGCATGGCTGAAGCCCTGACACGGCATACTGGTGAAGTAGATGTTTATCATCTTGGGCGATTTAAAGGACTTGGTTCTCGCCATAATGTTGTTCATTGGGGCGGAGGTGCAAAAGAAGTGCGAATTTCACAGGCTGCACTTGGCAGGTTTTATTATTATCTAACTACAGATGAACGTACGGGAGATTTAATGCATGATGTTGCTGATGCTTCAAATGAAGCTATTGGTAAAATTGATCCGCTGCGTGAGATATTGAAAAAAAGCAAATACCCGACACACATTCGTGTAGGACCGGATTGGTTTGCGCTTGTTGGTGACTGGATGACTGAATGGGAACGTACCGGGAATACTAAGTACCGTGACAGGATTATGGTTGGTGTTAATTGTTTTTATGACATGCCTTATGGTTTCTTCTCCGGTAAAGATGGAGCTTTTGGGTACGACCCAAAAACTTACAAGTTGTATCGATTGGATAAAAATGATATTGGCTGGATTCATTTGTCTGTTTTAATGGGGGGACCGGAGATAGCTTTTGAATTGAGTCATCTTCTCCACAGCAAAAAATGGGATAAGCTCTGGCTGCAGTTCTGTAAATTATATGGAGCTCCTAAAGAAGATGTTGAAAAAGAATTTGGGATAGCGGTGAAATTAGGGGATCCCGGATCATGGTATGCCCGAATGCCAGCCTATTATGCTAAAGTAACGGTGATACAGCTTATGCAAATAGAGCATGGGATGAGTTTTTTAACGCCAAAGCCAGATATTATCATACCGATTTCACTATGCATAAGTTTAATGGAATTCAAAGTCTGCAGCCGGTGTATGAAGTAAGAGGAGTTTCTACCAATAATACTGCTCAATGGTGTTTGAATGCAATTGAATTACTGCAGATGGTTGGAGATCAGCTTCCTGCAGACAATCCCGCAAATAGAAGAGTTTCAGATAGTCAAGGTGATATTGACAGCAGTTCTGTAGAACAATATCAAAAAGGCCGGCTTCTTTATCATGATGATTTTGATTATGGCTTAAACAACTGGGTAGTGGAAACAGCTGACTCTCCAAATTCAAAAGTCGGAATTGAGGATGGTAAATTGATAATTGATGTCGATCATGGTGCAACTATTTGGTTAAACAAAGAGTTGTCCGGAAATATCCTGATAGAATACCATCGGAAAGTGATTATGAACGGGGGGCATAATGACCGTTTATCTGATCTCAACCAATTCTGGATGGCATCTGACCCCGTGCAAGAGAATTTATTTACACGCAGCGGGACCTTTTCGGAATATGATTCATTGCAGCTTTATTATGCAGGTATCGGGGGCAATAATAATACTACTACACGCTTTAGAAAATATGAGGGGAATGGTGAACGTACACTATTATTTGATCTTAAGGATAAGCAGCATTTGCTTCAACCTAATAAAAACTATTTTATTCAAATCGTTGTTTATGATGGGATGACTAAAGTTTATGTGGACGGGGAACAATATTTTTCGTATACAGATGATGAGCCTTTGAGTGAAGGTTATTTTGGTTTTCGAACAGTGGAATCGCACCAGGAAGTTGATGATTTTAAAGTTTATAAATTGAAATAAAAAAGTTCAAGTTCAAGTTCAAGTTCAAGAAATTAGGATAATCGAGTAATTTGTACTGTAAAAAATATAAAAGGAGCATACCAGTGAAACAGATTATAATTTTTTTATTAGTCTTGTTTTCAATTCCAACTGCATTTGCACAAAAAGAGGATGTTGATGAAATGGTTGTTAGGAGAGTTGCAGACTATATTTTGGAACACGGCAGCCTTAGTTTTAATGATGTAAATACAGGGAAAATTTATAAATCTACAGATGAAATTCCCGAAGGTGCAAAAGTAACATTTTCAAGTCCCTTCGGAGAGTGGCATTATACGGATGGTGTTCTAAATATGGCATTGGTTGATTTATCTGATTATCTAGGGGATAAGAAATATTTTAACTATGCTGCTGCTCAAATTGCTTTTGGAATGGATAATTACAAATACTTTGAGAAACGGTACAATAAAGAGACCGATGGTCCACATTATCTTTATCCTTTCGGACAGCTCTGGACAATGAAGGAACTGGATGACTGCGGTGCCATGGGAGCGAGCATGATCGATGTTTACCAAACAGTTAAACGTGATGATTATAAAGTGTATATTGAAAAAGCAGCAAAGCATATCACAGAGGATCAGGATAGACTTGAAGACGGTACATTAGCGCGGAAATTCCCCCACGAGATGACCATATGGGCTGATGATTTATATATGAGTGTTCCTTTTTTAGCAAGGATGGGAAAATTATCGGGCGACAAAAGATATTGGGATGATGCAATACTGCAGATTAAAAATTTTACAAAATATCTCTGGGATCAAAGCAAAGAGTTATACTGGCATTGCTATTATACGGATCTTAAACGCAACGGAGTAGCTCATTGGGGGAGATGTAACGGCTGGATAATTATGGCAAAGGTGAACCTGTTGAACTATTTACCTGAAAATTATCCGGGAAGAGAAGATATAATAAAAGATCTGGAGAGGCAGATTCTTGGCATAGCAAAATATCAAAGTGCAGATGGTTTGTGGCACCAGCTTCTTGATAAGAATGATTCATATCTCGAATCATCCTGTTCGGCTATGTTCATATATGGTATTGCACGGGCTGTAAACCAAAAATGGATTGACCCGCGTTACGGTTCTATTGCTATAAGAGGATGGGAAGGATTAAAAGAGAATAAAATAAGGCTTGATGGGGAGGTGAAGGATATTTGTGTCGGTACCGGTATTGAAGATAACCTGGTATTCTATTATGAACGCCCCGCGCGATTGAATGAAAAGCACGGTCTCGGTGCTGTCATAGATGCAGGCATAGAGGTGAGCAAATTAAAAAATACATTAAATCAAACACAGTAAGATCTTGATCTAATTATAATATTCATATTGCAGCAGTTCGAAAATTTTATTATTCGATTTTAAGTTCATGCTTTTGAACGGCGTAATTTTTATAATATCGAATTGAAAAATCTTTCAATGCAGGAACTGTATTCTCTGTACCACCGGGACGCATCACGAAGACCAGTGTATTTTTTTCCTTAAGCCAGCCTTTAGGGATATAAAAATCATTCTGAGGTCCTACATAAAAATAGAGTCCGAGTAAACTTCCATTCAGCCAAATTTGTAAATGTCCAGTCGATTCCACATGAATATATAATGGTGCTATCCAATCTTCAATTTGCTGAACTTTAAACCACGTACGGTACCATTTAATTCTGGAATTTGAACCGGAATCATCGGATTTTTTTACCACACTCCAATCTGAATCATTAAATTCAGGTTTTTGCCATCCGGCTAATTCTCCGTTCAAAGATGCATGATAATTAAATTGAATAAGCTTTAAAGGTGCTTCTTTACCATATTCAAATTCAATCGGACCTACAATGCCCCCTCTGCCTCTTTCGTTTTCAATATATAAAGCAATTAAATTTCTTCCTGATTTTACAACCTCTTTTAGTGAAACATTAAAAGGACCATCCCATCCATGATGTCTGAATTTATATACCAGTTTTCCGTTAACAAAAATATCTGCACTACTGCTAATTCCTTCGAATATCAATTCTGGATTATCATCCGCTTCTTTATGAGTTAGGTCAACTTCCTTTCTGTACCATGAACCTTTCTGTTTATCATTTAGAGTTTCTTTTAAATCATTACTAACTTCAAAATTCATCCATTCTGAATCATTGAACCCTTCGGCTGCTTCAGCATGATTTTCACCTGGTTCATCATCCACTTGAACTTTAAATTTCCATTTCTTTAATATTCTTATTTGCTTAGGAGATAATACACTAAGCGACTTAATTCCTTTTTTCTCTTCCATAAATCCTATGTTGGGTCTTCCCTTGTTTTCAAAAATAATCTTTATATCATGTGTGCCCTTTGGTAGATTTATTTCCGAAAAGTCATTGAAAGTATTTCCAGTTAAATCCTTCACAAGTTTTCCACCGATGAAAATGGAATGCCAATCATTGGAATAGTAACTTGCTTTTAATATCTCCATTTTGTCTATCTCAAATTTACCTTTATAAATGAAATAACCATTTTGAAAATCACCCGAGCTGTCAAGTGATGGATAAATCCCGCTGTTGAATGATACAGTTTTAAAATCGGATTTTTTTTCAGCCTTGTCATCATCTTTAAATCGGAGTTCTCCGTATTCTACTTCAGGTGCGGAAAAGTCCGGAGTTTCCAAAATAAAATTAATAATATTGTCCTCTGGAGATTTAGTATAATCAACAGGTTTGCCGTCAAAAAGAATTTGATGTACATCTTCGTTTGTAACTAAGGAAAATTTATTCTGACCGGGCTTGGTTTGTAATTCAATATTATCACCGTTTTGAGCATCCGGGATTGTTAAATAAGAATCAGACAACAAAACTGCCGGACCTTTTTTTGTATTGAGCAGGGCTGATCTTTCAGCTCGATTCCGGGAAGTTAACAATAGATAAGTATCGTTCCAATAGTATAATCTGTCTTGAGAAAGTATCGATTCAGAAAAAACCTTTGAACCCAGTTTTATTGTTGCTTTTTCACCTGGTGAACCATAAGCAATTATCAGCGGTTTACCCTTATATTTAGTTATGGCTGATAATTCAATATTACTGTAATTAAGATTGGGGCCTGCGGGAATTGGCAGATCGATTGGTAAAAAGTAGGCGTCAAGTGAATCTACTGAAACTGAAATATTAATGGAGTTCTTTCCTGGCATTTTAACTTCGATATTAGCATTCTGTAGTTTATCAGATTTATTTCGCACAAATAGAAATCCTGCATTCCCTTCCGAGAGTAGGATTGTTTCAAGTGTTTGATTATCTGATCCTGCACCATCAGTGATCTCGTGACTACTTGCCAAATACGGATTTGAATAATTTAAAAAATCACCAATTAATTTTACTGCATAATACTTCTCCCATAAACCTCCGCATTCAGAAATTGGCGCAGTATAATCATAGCTGGTGGTTTTTTCTTTTCCTGCCCAATAATCAAAATTTGTCCCCCCATATAACATATAGTAATTAACTCCTTTGATACCTTGTGCAATAACATATTTAGTTAAAGCGTTAATTTGACCGGCACTAAATTTATTTATTTGTCGAACGGAAGGATCGCCTATGGCCGTAAACCATCCGCCTTGCAGTTCCGTAAATATCGGGACTGCATCCCTTTCCTGTTCTTCAAGTAACCTTATTCTTGGAAGTACTCCTTCTAAGTTCCATCCGGGATACCCATTTACCGCATCCATAATTTGAGAGAATACCGAATCGGTATTATCACGTGCCTGTTGTGTCAAGCAGGTTATAACAGGTATATCGATGCCGTTTTGTATTGTAACTTGATAAAGGGATTTAAGATATTTAATTTTCGCTGAATCAGGTACACCATAGTGATCATATTCGTTTTCAATTTGTAAGAGAATTACATTCCCTCCATTTGTAATTAAGTGTTTCCGGATTAACGGCATAACTTCATTAAACCAATATTTCGACCAATAAATATCCTGAGATGACGCTGTTCTGAATCCAATCTCTTTCCCTGCGAGCCATCTTGGGAAACCTCCTTCGTCCCATTCTGCACAAATATAGGGACCCGGACGAATTATAACATACAAACCTATATGCCCGCAAACTTTTAGAAAATTATCAAGCATAGTCAAATCAAGCCGGCCTTTTACCGGTTCATGAAAATTCCAGGGAACATATGTTTCAATTGTATTGAAACCTGCAGCTTTAATTTTCTGCAGTATATCTATCCATTGATCAGGATCGCAGCGGAAGTAGTGAAAACTTCCGCTGTATATAAATATTTCTTTCCCATTTATATAAAAAGTATTATGATCATAACGAATGACTTGAGGGTGACTGAATTTAGGTTTCAATTCCGTATTGGAATCGTTCCGAAATGTCGCCGCAATAAAAAGAAGGGATAGTATAATTATATATTTCATGATGGATAGATATACTTTGGTAATTGAATAGTCATTCGGTTGTCATTTATAGTCATTTTTTTAAGATAATCCTATGAGTTAATTATCATGTTCGTCAAATAAAGTCGGCTGTGGAATTGCTCCCTTAGTTTCAGTAACAGGTAAATTGCTTTTCTTTAATTTCAATGCCTTTCTGAATAAATTTTTTTTGCCGAGCTGTTTATAGATTATTGCAGCACGCTCATATTTTTCCATCTTAATTAAAGTGTCCGCTATCTTTAATTGATTCTTACCATGCTTTTCATACATCTTAAGTGCTTCGGAATAATTTTGAATTTTAAAATATATATCCCCAGCTTTAAGATAATTTTCTGATTCAATAAATAATGAAGCAGCTTTATCATATTCTTTTGCCTGAAGATAATAATAAACCGCCTTTTTCAATTCGGATTTTAATTCATAGAACTGTGCAAGTTTAACATATTCTTTATTTATTTTTAAGAAAAGAATTACAGTTTCTTCATCGTAATATTTAGATAGATTCTCAATAGCTTTTTCCCTGGAGCTTGAAGTTAAAAAGAGAAGAAAATTATTTTCATTAATTTCTAGCTTTTCCATCATCATTTGAAATTTATCCTTTGCCGTGAAGTACAAACCTATCGCAGAATTTTCGTTTACTTCTTCCAACCTTTGAGGATTACACTTAAAATATTCAACAGCTTTAAAATAAGAATTATACAATTCTGCATCTGATTTAAGTTCTATAAAACATTTAAAATATGCATTATACTTTTTGCTTTTCTCAAAATAATCGATGTTTTTTTCAGTAAATTTATATTTGTGATCAAGTAGGATTAAACGTTCTGCCCACTGTGCCATTTCTTCCTTAGCTTGATCATTTACGGATTGTAAAGAATCTTCCGCTGTTAATTCATACTTTTGTGAAAAGTATTTATCCATTGCTTTAACTACCGAAGATTCATCATATAATTCCATACCGTCGAAATCGCTCTTAAATTTCCAGAGAGGTGCTTCAAGAATTAATCTTGAAAATAAATCAATCCTTGATTCCAACAAACAAAATTCTGCTATCAGTTCGAGTCTATTGTAAATAAAACACAAGCCCCAGACTCTTAAAGTATCATCAATTTGATTTAATCTATAGTAGCAAATTCCTGCGTCAACATAATCGAATACAATATTGGCACATTGCAGCGCCAAACTAAACTGTTCCTCTTCATAAAAATGCTTTCCGTAATCGGAAATTTCCTCGTAGGGAATACGCCTGGACATCAATTGGGTTTTATAATAATTATTATTTTTATCCTCTTCTGATTTGATATAGCATAAAAATGCTTTGTCATAATCTTTCAACTTATTATAAGCTTCTCCGGCCGAATAAAAATCTCCGATCAATTCAAAATATTTACCCGCATCTTTATAATTGCGGAGTAAAAAACCGGTTTCTGCAATTCCTTTTTTATCCTCAATAGCAGAATATCTAAGATAAGCACTGTAATATTTTTTTGATCCGAATAAATTATCCGCTTGAAATTTTAATTCTTCCCCAGAATAGTTTCTCTTCAATATTTTTATTGCCGAAGTTGTATCCTTTTTCTTTTCGTAAATTTTTATTAGTTCAACCATGTTATTGGTTCTGTAATAGAGCTGAATAAGTTTAGGTTCATTTTTCAACTTCTTCCAGCAGAGAATCGCATTATCAAAGTCATTAATATCTTCGAATAACTTTACGGCTTTCTCGTATTTTTTTAACTTCAGATAATAAGAAGCTGCCTTATCCTGTTTACCGGCTGCTTCATAATAATAAGCAGCCTTCTCTTTATTTTTAAGTTTGAATGCAAAGAGTTCAGCCGCATTTTCATAGTCTTTGTCTTTTAAAAGATATTCAGAAGCTTTTTGATATTGCTTTTGCTGCAAATAAATTAGGGCTAGCTCTGCAAATTTTCCTTCCTGCTCATAGACTTTTAAAGTACATTCGAAAATTTTAGATTCGTCTTTCAATTGAGTCCATAATCTTAATGCATCTGAAAACGCAGAAGATTTTTCATAGTTTATTACTGCATGGCTAATATTGCCCTGCATTTCAAAATATCTGGCAGCTTCAAGATAATTCCCCTGTTTTTCATGGTAGAATGCCTGAGCTTTAATTAATTGCTCTTTCGCATCAGCATTTTTATAGCATTCAACTGCGGCTTTATAATAATCTCTTTCGAAAAAGTAATTTCCTTGTTCAAGCCATTCATCGGGCGTTGATATTACATTCCAGATATTATTAATATAATCAACATCATCCGATAAGAAAATCTTTTCCGATAATTGCGGATCTTTCCAGATTACCGATTCTTTTATCCCGTCATAAATCAAAAGATCCTTTTGTGCTCTTGTGATTGCCACATATAATAGATTTATTTCATGTCTAATTTTTGCCTGATGAAAAGAAATTTGTTCTTCCATCAATATATTCTTCCATAAATCCTTTGAAAGATTATCGGCGCAGAATTTCCACAAAAGCACTGTATCGAATTCCAAACCTTTCGCTTCATATATTGTAAAAATCAATTCCGTACCAAGATGTTTTTTAAGTTTGTTCTTTTCGGTCTCAGTTCTTACCAGAATAGTTTTTTTAGCGCCGGTAGTCATCAGATTTTCAATCATATCGGTTTCTTTAATTCCGGTAACAACCACAGGCGGTCTGCTCTTAAATTTCCAATCTTCATTTAGCTCATTGCTGCTAAAACCTAGCAAATTGGTTTTGATATCTAGCAGACAATTGGAAAGTTCAACTATGCTTCCTGAGCTTCTGAAATTTAGATTAAGAAATCGAACTTCGGGCACCTTAATATTTCTTGAATAAAAATGATGCCTTAATTCTTCCCATCTGAAACCGCTTGGATTTATAATCTGTTTCGTATCGCCGGTAAGAATAAGATCAAGTGGATTTTTTGTAATGTAAAAAAGAAGCTCGTGCTGAATGTCGGTTAAATCCTGAACTTCATCACATACAATAAGATCATAAATAAATTTTTGAGTATCCATTCCGGCTTTACCGGGTGAAGAACTGCCATTCTCCTGTGATTTTTCATTTATAATATTTATTGCCTCGCGGGCAAGATCAAGTTCATCCCAAAATTTATTGCTTTCAAGCTTATCCTGATACCATTCAAAAATCCTGTAGACTATTTTCCGGTCTATAATGAAATTGGGTGCTTTTTTCTTTCCCATCATTTCATACTCAAGAAAAGAAAGATATTTCTTCTTTGTAAGCTCTTTTTGTTTCGAAAATAATTCTATGATATTTTCAATTACGATTTGAAAGCGTTCTAAATCAATTAGAGAAATGTTGTTAAGGTTTTTAATCAAAGCCGGAATGTTCATCTTCATAAATCTCTGGACTATATGTTCTATTTTATTAGCCGATTCAAGATTCTCAAAAATATTGAATTGACGCTGAAGAGAATTTATTAAACCGGAATCAATCCGGTTAGCTTTTATTTTATGAAGTGCCGATTCAAATAATTTTACGTTAAGCTGGGGTAATGCTCCTTTTATTATTGAACGGATCTCTTCCCAGATTAAAGGAAGATCATGCTTTGCCGCATTTATTGCCGCCCCGCCGGAAGAATGAATGAGTGATAAAAATTTTTCATAATCTATTTCATTTTCCGGATTAAAATACCTGTTATCCTCTGCAGTAATCTGTAAGCAAAATTCTTTGTAAGTAAAAAAATCGGGCTGAAGAAATTCAACATAAGATTGATCCGAGTTAACCAGTCCGCTATATAACCTTTCAGCAGAATTTTTGAGAAATTTATTATAAGTGATGAATAGTTTTTTATACCTTGCTAAAGAAGTTTTAAGAAGGTAGTAAACCCCAATGGTTGTTTTACCACTTCCGGCGGTTCCGGAAAGTAAAACAGGCGGAACCGATTTAAGCACTTCCATCTGCATGGGTGTCATATAAAGAAAAAGTTCAAAATCATCTTTGGTATATAATTGAATTCTTTGCCAATCCGGAGCTGCTAACCGGTGCCATTTTTGTGAACCTGAATCATCTGAAACTTTTTTTGTAATATTTTCCTGTGTAAAAAATGATTCGTCAAAAGTCTCGAAAAACGGGCTTTCAAATTCTTTTTGATCATAAGGTACAAAATTCATGAATGGAGCATTCTTAGGGATAATATTTTTACTCTTTAAAGAAATTTCATCGTGAGAAACCATTCCCCATACATAAATTAGAATGTTTTTATCGGTATCAAACTTATCATTTGTATCCGGGCTGTCATAAATTCCATCTTTGCCGAGAGTGAATAAAATTCTGCTGCTTCTGTCAAGCCGTGCTTCAAAAATTGTTTTATTTGATGAAGTACCTTTAATCTTTTTTACATTAAGGCTGCCGTCCCAGCTTCCTATTTCCAAAAATTCGAATTGTTTTCTTATCTTGTTCCGCACATGTGCGGGCTGATTGATTAAATATTTCTTAAACGTTTCATTTATTAAAACAATTGACATTATGAATTTTTCCAAAATTGTAATAATTCTCTTAAGGAATCCTGTTAGTGCAGGAAGCAATTTTAGTAATTCAAATATAGGAACTGTTAATGGAAATGTCAGGTCTTTTTTCAATGAATCTAATCATAGCCGTTCGAAAACAATTCCATTTAGTTAAAGAGTCGTTATATATTACCCAATAGATTTACCCATTGGTTTTAGGATGAAAA
The DNA here is from genome assembly GCA_963848195.1 of uncultured Ignavibacteriales bacterium. Classification (GTDB taxonomy): domain Bacteria; phylum Bacteroidota; class Ignavibacteria; order Ignavibacteriales; family Ignavibacteriaceae; genus CAVQBP01. The sequence goes on from CAWKCY010000017.1 coordinate 223,361, forward strand.
TTAAGCCCCCTCCAATACTCCACCATTCCATCCATAATGTGACATATTACACCTTTGTAATGCAAATTAAGTGAACATAAATTATCCTTTATATATTTGCTCATTACATTTCTCAAAAAAAATATAAAAAGTGAAAAAAACTGTTATTATTATTTTGATTTTTGCAGCTTTATGTAATGCACAGAATAAAAAAGGGAGCATAAAAGGAGTTATAAAAACTTCCGATGATCAGCCAGTTGAATTAGTTGATGTAATTTTAAAAGGTTCTCCCAAAGGTACTATTTCAAATGCCAAAGGTGAGTATAAGATTGAAAATATAAATCCAGGTGTTTATAAGCTCGGAATTTCATATATGGGATTCCGGAGTGTTGAAATCGAAGTTGAAGTGAAACCGGGTGAAACTACCCAGGTCCCGGTAATCTATCTAAGGGAAACCGAAGCTCAGCTCCATGAAATAACTGTGACAGGTAATAAAGTCAATAAGCTTGCTGATATTGAAAGCCAGTATATAGCTAAGCTTCATGTAAGGAATATGGAAAATCCTCAATCTTATAGTCTTGTTCCGGCAGAACTTTTAACAGAAGAGAATATAACTGACTATTCGTCGGCGCTGAAAACAATTCCGGGCGGTGTTCTTTCCTCTGAAAACCCTCAGGGGATTTCTGCAACTTATATCAGAGGATTTCAAACTAATTCTTTTTTGAGAAATGGATTATATAGTTTTAGCTGGAATGGCGGAGACCCCGAAGTAATGGATAGAATAGAATTAATTAAAGGCCCTTCCGGTTCTGTATATGGAACTTGGGGGGTAGCTTATGGCGGATTAATAAACATAGTAACGAAGAAACCGTTTAACGGTAATTATTTTCAGTCGGGAATTTCATTTGGCAGTTATAACTTACAAAAATTTACAGGTGATTTTAATACAGTGATCGATGAAAAAAAAGACCTATTCTTCCGGCTTAATGCTGCGGCATATTCCGAAGGATCTTTTCAAGATATCGGTTATAAAAAAACTTACCTTATTTCACCGTCCATTTCGTATAAAGTAAATGATAGGCTCAATTTAACTTTAGAAGCTGAGTTTAATAGTCTTGATTTCTCCCCTCAATCACTTTTTTCCGGCGCTTTCAATTTAACGGTTAACAGTATTGATCAAATTAAACGTAATTACTTTAAATCATACTCTTCTGACAAAATTAATAATCCTCCGGGATCTTCAAATAATTATTTTGGTCAAATTAATTATGACTTAACAAGTACATGGAGATTGAGCACTAATTTCGCTTTTGCCAATTTTTCATTGAAAGGAACCAGTATTCTTCTTAACTTCCTTAATGATTCATTATTATCAAGAGGATTATATGACTACTTTTTAAAAATAAATAATACTGATATTCAGGAGAATTTAACCGGTGAATTTTTTATCGCCGGATTAAAGAACCGGTTCCTGTTTGGAATTGATTATCAGTGGATTGATGTAACAACTTCAGGGGATTTTATCTTTGCTGCAGATACGCTCTATTATACAAAAAATACAACACCTGTCCTTAATATAAATAAATTAAGAACCAATTATAATTTTTCTTTAAATACTTATGAAAGCCGAAATTCATATGCTATATATATATCGGATTTTATCAATATTATTCCTGAATTAGATTTAATGTTTTCTCTCCGGTACGACTATAATGATTATAACGGACTGTTTGATTTAATTTCCGGTTCCCCCTCTAATAAACCTTATCTAAAAGGTGCGTTATCTCCCCAGATTGGTTTAACATATCAAATTATTTCAGATAAAGTATCTTTATTCGGTAATTATATGCAAGGATTTAACTATGTACAGCCTGATTTACTTGGTCATAGTTTTGATCCTGAATATGCTGAGCAACTCGAAGGAGGTATTAAATGTATTTTGTTTGAAAATAGATTATTCTCTACTTTAAGTTTTTATAATATTAATGTTAGAAACAAAGTACACCCTGATCGAACAAATCCTTTGGCATCAATTCAGAACGGTACACAAATAAGCCGTGGTATTGATATGGATTTAAGAGCTAATCCTCTTGCCGGGTTGAATCTTATCGCAGGTTTTGAATATAATTTTAGCAAATTTACAAAGGGAGATATTAATATCGAAGGGAAAAGACCTGCCGGCACACCTCCAAATACTGCTAATTTGTGGTCAAGTTATATTATTCAAAAAGGTACTTACAAAGGGCTCGGTATCGGTTTGGGATTTATTTTTTCCGATGATTTCTATTATGATGATAAAAATCTATTAGCTATTCCTTCATATTTGGTTTTGAAAGGGAATATTTTCTATGAAATTCCACAATTTAGAATTTCTTTTCTGGTAGATAATTTAACTGATAAAAGGTACTGGGATTTTAACGGTACACCCCAAATGCCGGAGAAGTATGAGCTCTCAATGAATTTAAATTTAAATTAAATTGACCAGTTTTCCTTTAGGTTTACCGGTTCTTTAGAAGTTATATTTTTATTATTTAAGTTAAATGTAATATCATATTGCGTTCCGGAAGTATTATCTACACTAACAGTACCATTAATTTGTTCTACAAGGCTTGTTACTAGCTGCAGACCGAGTGATTCCGAAGAGTTTATATCATAATCCTTCGGTAATCCTACTCCATTGTCTTTAAAAATCAATTTATAGCAATTATCATTAATTAAATTACCCCCTATTATTATTTCATTTTTACTATCATTCTTAATCCCTATAAATGCATGCTTAACAGAATTTGCAATAAGTTCTGTAATAATTAATCCGAGAGAAGTAGCCAGATCAATGTTAGCAAAAGTTGTTTCCACTTCTATTTTATATATAACATCATTCTCTGATTTATAAGAATTAGCTAAATTTTTTACCAGCTCATGCACATAATCCTTAAAGTTAATTTGTACGAAATTTTCCGTTTGATAAAGTTTTTCATGAACAATTGCCATTGATCTAATTCTATTCCGGCTGCTTTCTATTGCCTGAATAGATTCTTCTTCTTTAAGGAAAGATGTCTGTAAATTAAGTAAACTTGATATTATCTGAAGATTATTTTTAACACGGTGATGGATTTCTTTTAACAGTACTTCCTTTTCTTTTAAAGAAGAATGCAAGTTCTTTTGTGATTCATTTACTTTTGTTAACATAAAATTAAATGAGCTGGCAAGTTCCCCAAGTTCATCATTTTGTTTTATATCAACGAATGATGAATAATCTCCCGATGCGATATTAGAAGAAGCTCTCGTTAAAAGGTTAAGAGGTTTGGTAATCCTCCTGCTCATCATTATTGCTAATAGTATACCCCCAAGAATTAATAACAATCCAATCAATAGCATATTGCTTAAGAATTCTTGAGAAGGATAGAGTATCTTATTTTTTGAAAGTTCTATTAAAACCATCCATTCGGTACCGGGAATTTGCTTAGTTTGAGCTATAAGAGGTGAGCCCTTTACACGCGAATATTCAACAATACCTTGTTTCCCCCTCATAGTGACGGGAGGATTTGGAATAATCTCAGATAAATTATACCATAAATTCCCATTAATATTTCCAACATATAATAGTGCATTAGAACCTAATAACTTTGACAGCTGCTTAATAGCACCAGGCGAAGCCAAAACCAGTCTCCATTTTGTAATGTAACCGATGGTTTTTTCATTCTTCATTACAGGTGCAGTTGCAGCCCAATAAATGTGTCTTTCTAATATATAAAACTTGCTAATTGTAGATTTACCTGGTACGAGATATTTATTTAAAAATTCAGCATCAGGTTCTATATTTTTTTTAATAAATGTTGATGTAAGAATCCGATTTTTGTCCGCATCTCTCAATTCCACTAGTAATGATAGGGTATCAACTTTTGAGCTCAGAATATTTAATTCTTCGATGGCATCGGTCTTATCTTTAGTTCTATTTGATTTTATATATGTTTTGATTGAATTACTGTTTGCGGCAGATTCAACAGTATTAAGAAAAACGTTAGTTGACTGCTGGAATAAGGAACTGAACTCCGTAACCAGGGCATTTAACCTTTCTTTTCCTCCTTCTAGGGATATTTTCTTAAGGTTATTAAATGATGCCAACGAAAAAATTATTATTACTAATAATAGTAGAAATGTAATCAATATTGGTAAACGTTTCCTGATGGAAATATTAAAAAGGAAGTAATTTCGAGAAATATTTCTTTTTCTTTTTTTGGTATTCACAGAATCTTTTTTTAAACTTAAATACGGGTTATTAAAATTATAATTTTATTCTTTAGATGCTTAAATATTTTATGCAATAATATTGGTATGTCATATTAATCACATAAAATATATTTCATTGCTCTGTGTCACTAAGTTAGTTAAATGAAACAAATGAAGGCTCATTCTGAATACAACAATAAAGGCTTTAATAGCTTTTTGTCACTGTAGTTTTTTCTAAGAGTCTAAGAGTGACGTTCACTCCATTACCGTGGGATTTAGAGCCTGTGTGCAGAAACATGAAATGATCCTTGTTAATGGTAAACAAAAACAAAGTAAGTCCCTTATTTCCGCAATTCCTTGATTTCCCATTTTTAAAATACAATTAGTTAAACTAGTGGTAATTTTGCATCATAATTCATACTTTGATGTGTTGTACTTTCCCTGGGGATAATATTTATAAATTATTTTAAGGAGTTAATATGAAAAAATTTATCTTAATTACCATTGGATTTAGCCAGCCTACTCCTGAGATTATGGAATCATGGAATAAATGGTTTAATTCAATAGGTAATAAAATTGAAGAGCAGGTTGGTCTAAGAAATGGAAAGGAAATTACAAAAAACGGTATTGCAGAACTGCCAATGGATAAAAATGCTATTACAGGCTATTTAACTATTAATGCAGAAAATATTGAAGAGGCTTTGAGGATAGCACAGGAATGTCCAATGATTACCGCTTCAAGAGTATATGAAGTTATGTCCCGTTAGTATAATTTAATTCAAATTATAAAAAAGGATAACATATGAGTAAAACAGCATTGCAAACAGTACAAAAATTTCAAACCTCTTTAGGCAGCGGAACATCGGAAAATAAGAATTGAAGGGTTATTTAATGAAATTGACAGGACTGTTTAATGAATTTTTCAACAGTGAAAAATCTGCCGGGTTAATTTTAATGTTATGCAGTATTGTTTCTCTTTTACTTGCAAACTCAGCTTTTGGGCAAAACTATATTCATCTTTGGCATATTGATGTTCTTTCTAAACCAATAGAGTTCTGGATAAATGACGGGTTAATGACAGTGTTCTTTCTTCTCGTTGGTCTTGAGATTGAACGGGAAATCTATGTTGGCGAATTGTCTAATATTAAAAAATCTTTGCTGCCTATTTTCGCAGCTCTCGGTGGAATGGTATTCCCGGCTGTAATTCACTTCTTATTCAATCAAAGTACAGTTTTTCAAAGGGGCTTTGGCATTCCTATGGCTACCGATATTGCGTTTTCATTAGCGGTACTTTCCCTATTGGGAAATAGAGTTCCAGTTTCACTAAAAGTATTTTTGACAGCTTTGGCGATCATTGATGATTTAGGAGCAATTATAATTATTGCACTATTTTATTCAACTGGTTTTTCTTTTACATACTTTGGATTATCTATTTTAATATTTGCAATTATGATTATTCTTAATAGAGCAAAATTTTATAAGATATGGGTGTATTTAATTCTTGGCTGTCTTATGTGGTTTTGCATGTATCGTTCGGGTATTCATCCTACAATTACAGGTGTGCTTTTAGCTTTTGCAATTCCGTTTGGTAACGGTGATGAGAGATCACCATCATATAATTTGCAGCATAATATGCACAAAATAGTCGCTTTTTTTATTCTTCCGCTTTTTGCATTAGCCAATACTGCAATTCTTTTTCCATCATCTTTTATCGGCTCTTTTACCAATTCAAACGGCTATGGTATTATGCTTGGTCTATTGTTTGGCAAACCCTTAGGAATATTTATTTTCTCCATTCTTGGTGTAACTTTGGGCTTATGTTCTATTCCAAAAGAAATAAGTAAAAAATATCTTATCGGGGTTGGACTGCTTGCCGGTATCGGTTTTACAATGTCTATATTCATAACGCTTTTAGCATTCAACGAAAATATCTCTATTGTCAATTCAAAAATATCTGTATTAATTGCATCCGTTTTAGCGGGCTTACTAGGATTTCTTTGGTTATATATTACACTGCCTAAGAAAAAGTATGAACCGAAGAGTCTTGAAGATTTTTAAAAACCGGGCTTATGTTTGTTGTGTCTTTCGATGGTAATAATTAAGAGATTTGTGATTCAACTGCTGTGGCGCTTTATGTCTTATATTCCACAAAATAGAAATATGTTGCGGTTAATGAAATATAATTTTTAATTTAATAAAAGCGGAGTAATTTTTATGAAATATGTTAAACTTGGAAGAAACGGTCTTAAAGTATCGAGAATATGTCTTGGTTGCATGAGTTATGGAAATCCTTCCGAAAGAAAATGGTTCTTGAATGAAGAGCAAAGTCAGCCCTTTTTTCAAAAAGCTATAGAATCGGGTATTAATTTCTTTGACACAGCTAATATGTATTCAAAAGGTGCAAGCGAAGAAATTCTAGGCAGGGCTATTAACAAATTCGCAAAACGTGACGATATAGTAATTGCTTCAAAAGTATATTTTAAAATGACCGAATATCCAAATGGGAGAGGTTTATCACGTAAGGCTATCATGACAGAAATTAATAATAGCTTGAAAAGACTAAATACGGATTATATCGATCTTTATCAAATTCATCGCTGGGATTATGAAACACCAATTGAAGAGACTCTTGAAGCTTTACATGATATTGTGAAAGCCGGAAAAGTAAGATACATTGGTGCATCTACAATGTTTGCAAGGCAGTTTGCAAAATCACTTTATTTAGCTGATTTATTAGGATTGACCCGTTTTGTATCAATGCAACCCTATTACAATTTATTATATAGAGAAGAAGAGCGCGAAATGCTCCCGCTTTGTATCGAAGAAGGAATAGGTGTAATTCCATGGAGTCCGCTTGCACGTGGCAGACTTACACGCCCATGGGAAGAACAAAAAGATACATTAAGGGCACAAACTGATTCTTATGGTAATACTCTTTATGAAAAAACTGAAGAAGCCGATAAAAAAGTTATTGATAGTGTTACAGAGATAGCTAACGCAAAAGGAGTCTCTCAAGCTCAAATAGCACTAGCATGGCTATTATCAAAACCAGCCGTTAGTGCTCCAATTGTGGGTGCAACAAAATTAAATCATCTTGAAGATTCTATTGCTGCTGTATCTCTTAATCTATCTGATGAGGAAGTACAAAAACTTGAATCACCTTATATTCCTCACATGCTGACAGGGTATTGAAAATTGAAACATTAGAAAACTGTGCCCTTTGCCTGGGTAAAATGGGTTTTATTATCCATCGCATATAAGTCGCGAATGTAATAACTATAAACAGAACAGCCGTATAAATTGCGCTGCTTTACCATCCAGTTTTATTATAGATACTACATGTTGGACAACTTTATAGTGAGAATTTAATCAGAATTAAAATCTTTTAACAATTTCCAGGATAACCACAATTTGATTTTATACTCTAATAATTTATAAAACGATTCCCCATTTTGAATAATGGTTTCAATGATAATAAAACTAAAGTACTTACTACTACCATCGAAACTGATATTCCTATTATATTAACTTCTCTTATAATATATTCTCTGATTATAATTATAGAAAATAATAAATTGAGAAATATACCTGTAATTAATCCTGGTGAATACTTTTTTAATACTATTGTTGCTGCCAAATGCGGAAAAAATGAATTTAGCCCCATCATGCTCACAAATCCCAAATAGAGAAGATTAATTATATTGCCGCTTGAGCCATAAATTAGATCAAAGGCTGTTAACAAGTAACCTATTAGTGTTATTACAATATCTGCAAAAATAAATTCATTAGGATTTACGGGTTTATGAAATTTTTTTGCATAAGTTGACCATTTAGGCAGCCACAAAGCTTCTTCTAAATTATGGAGTGTGAATCCAAGTATAAAAAGAATTTTTACGGAAATTAATGTCATATAGTTCATTTATAATCCTTTTAATAACAACATTGCGAAATCTTATTTAATAGAATACTCTTCTTAACCTGAATAAAATCACCGGCTTCAAATTACAAAAAATAAATGCCTGATGTATTCCCATTATCCTTTGAAATAAGGATTCCATCCTCATAAGTACCAACGTAGAACGCGTTTTTACTCACAATAAAACCGGAGATATAATCATATTGTCTTGTCTGTATCATTGTCTTCTTTATCAGCAATATAAAAACCGCTCCCCTCCCGCACCAAACATTTATATACATAGAAAGGCATTGTTTATAACCTAAACCGGTATTGATTTCCTTCCATGAGTTGCATGCATTATCTGAACGAATAAATGGGAATAAATTTGTCCACGGCTGTCAGAAATTATTTTGATAAAGTGCTTAATCCTTGTCATTTTGGCAGACCCCTCTGCTTATGTATTTAATATGCATTTCTTCTCCCACTCCACCTCCAAGCTACCTCCAAGCTACCTCCTAGCTACCTCCAAGTAAACAGAATCCTAAAAATTCTCCAAAATCTATTATAATTTATTAAGAAAATTCAAAACCTCTGCCAAAATGGCAATATCCAATAATACCCCACATAAGTAAGTAAAGTCACATGTAGTTAATTACACAACAGCTATAGTGGAAAGGCATTCCAGGTAGCTAGTGCAAGTGAAGAGCAGTCTACGACAGCCGAACAGATAAGTAGGAGTATAGAAGCAATTAGCAACGTATCGATTGAGAGTGCTACAGGAATTCAGTTAATTGCAAAATCTTCAGAAGAATTAAATAGTATAACTGGTAATTTACAAAAACTGATAAATAAGTTTAATATTACAGATAATATTAATGAGCAAGAAACCCATTATGCGATTAACAAAATAAAAAACTGGTAAAATCTAAAAATATTTTACTAAAAACTTTAGCTGCATTATTACAGTATTTAAAATCCGGTTTTATCAAAAAAAAATTTTAGAGCCGTATCTCTGTAAAAAATTTCAGCATAATGGCTAAATATAAAAATAAATAGTTCGATAATAAAATAATCAAAAAATAAATTCTCATTAAAGAGAAGAAAAATTAATAAAAGGAAATAGTTTTGACAGGAATTAAGATTAAAAAATTTAAAGATTGGAGCTTTTTATATAAAGCATTTGGTACAAATTTAAAATCGATAACGGTGAAACAGCTGATCTTTATTTAAATGAGGTTAGTTACTCTAACTAAATTAAAGTTCTTAAAAGATCTTTAAGGACTGGATGATAAACCATATATAGAATACGTTAAAAATATAAGGAAAAAGTATAATGAAACTAACAATTTCAAGAAAAGTTGGAGTAATAGTATCTGCTACCCTGCTGATTTCTTTAAGCATAATGCTAATCCTGCTTCTTACAAGGGAGGAAAGTGCAAAAAAGAATAAGGATAAAGAAGCCGTTAATGAATTATCAAATATTATTGATCAGTCAATCATATTTAGTATGGGGCAAGGCGTTAATGATATTCATCCGTTTATTGAGAGAGCGGAAAAGATAAAGAATATCAGAGAACTTAGAGTAATACCTTCAAATAATATAGAAAAAGGGAGTGAAGACAAGCTTGACCCTCAAGAAAGAAAAGTTTTATCCACTCGCACCAAAGAATTCTATGAAGAGAATTTTAATAATGAAAAAGTCTGCAGATTTATAAAACCGATCCTTGCTGAAGAAAATTGTTTAACCTGTCATGATGTAAAAGTTAATGAGCCTCTGGCAGTAATAAGTTTACGATATTCAATGAAAGCAGATTATGAAGCCATAGCTAATCAAAAATCGGAAGCCATACTAATGGCCCTTGGTACTATTATAATAGCTATTCTGATAGTGATGATATTTCTAAAAAGAACAGTGATAAAGGATTTACTAATTACGGTTAAAGAAATCAAAAAACTTGCAACCGGAAATATGAAATGTGAAATGAGTATCAAGAGAGATGATGAACTCGGAGAATTGTGCGATTCAGTAGGTATATTAATACATTCACTTAAAGGACATAGCAACGCAGCAGAGCAAATTTCTAAAGGGAATATAGATGTTGAGATAGTTAAACTTTCCGAGAATGATATGCTTGGAAAAGCAATGATAACTGTAAAAGAAAGCCTGACATTACTGGTTAATGATATTGAAGAAATGTCCGTTGCATCTAAAGAAGGAAATCTAAGAAAAAGGGTAGATGCAGAAAATCACTCCGGAGAATATAAGAAAATTGTTCTAGGTTATAATGAAACCTTAGATGCAATGAGTATACCTATCGAAGAAAGTTCTCAAATTTTAGGTGAAATGGCAAAGGGAGATTTTACAGTTAGAATGAGAGGGGATTACCAGGGGGATTTTATAAAAATAAAAAGAAACATAAATAAAGTTGCTGACTCTATGTGTGAAGCTATAAACGCAGTTACTAAATCGATATATGCGACTGCAAGCGCATCTAACCAAATTTCTTCAAGTACTGAAGAAATGGCTGCTGGTGCTCAGGAGCAGTCTTCGCAGACCGAGGAAGTAGCAACAGCTGTTGAACAAATGGCAAGAACAATACTTGAAACAACAAGAAATGCGGGTCAGGCATCTGAAAATTCAAAAAAAGCCGGACAAATTGCGGGAGTTGGAGGGGAAATTGTTGCTAAAACTGTGGAAGGAATGAGAAGAATCGAGGAAGTTGTATCTAAGACTGCCGAAACAGTAAAACATCTTGGAAATAACAGTAATCAAATAGGAGAAATAGTTCAGGTAATTGATGATATTGCTGATCAGACAAATTTACTAGCATTAAATGCCGCCATAGAAGCAGCCCGTGCAGGGGAACAGGGAAGAGGCTTTGCCGTAGTTGCAGATGAGGTGAGGAAATTAGCCGAAAGGACAACGAAAGCAACAAAAGAGATTGCTGAGATGATAAAGCAGATTCAGAGAGATACGACTGAAGCTGTGAATTCGATAGAAGAAGGAAACAGCGAAGTGAAAAAGGGGAGGGAGATGGCTTATAAAGCCGGAGATTCATTGAAAGAAATAATAAATGCGTCGAATAGAGTTGTAGATGATGTAAACCAGGTTGCGAGTGCTAGTGAAGAACAATCGGTTACGGCTGAGCAGATAAGTAAAAATATTGAAGCTATAAACAATGTCTCGCATGAAAATGCATCAGGGATACAACAGGTTGCAAAATCCGCAGAAAACTTAAATAGCCTTACCGAAAATTTACAAAAATTGATAAGCAGCTTTAAAATCGAATCAAATGCCCAATTAAATTATCATGACACTTTCGAAGGCGAACTGGTTAAATATTAACAATATTAATAAATCTGCAGCATAAATAAATTAAAATTCCAGGTAATTAGATGAGTAAATTCTGGCAAAATCTTAAAATAAATCAAAAAATTTTATACCCCATTATACTTGTATCCATTCTGAGCGGAGTTATTAGTTTTCTATATTTTAATAATATGTATAGAGATTCGGAAGTAAATTCCCTCGTATCAAGAGCCCGCACTCTAATTACTGAGGCGGAAGCAGTCAGGGATTATACAGCCACGCAGCTTCAAAAAGGAGTATTTAGGAATGATTTAACTGATACAAAGAAAGTACTTTACACTGTTCCCATTTTTTCTGCAATGAAAGTAGCTAAAGAAAAAGCTTCCGAATTCAATATGAACTTCAAAGTTCCGAAATTTCAGCCAAGGAACCCGGATAATACTCCTGATAGCTATGAATCTAAAATACTTGAAAAACTTAAAACCGGTAATGTAAATGAGTATTGGGAAATTGATGATGCAACAAATACAGTTAGATTCTTTAAACCAATTAAGTTAACTGAAGAATGTTTAAGGTGCCATGGTGATCCCGATAAATCTATGGAATACTGGGGAAGAAATGACGGAAAAGATATTACAGGAGCAAAAATGGAAGGGTGGAAAGCGGGTGAAATACACGGAGCTTTTGAAATTTTAATGTCAATGAAGCCGGTGCAAGCATCTGTTGAACAAAAATCTTTACTGATTGCTTTAATATCTGCATTAGGTGTTGGTTTAATTATTCTGATAGGATTTTTTGTCTCCAGAAATATAAGTAGGCCAATAACCGAACTTAAAAATGCCGCAGATAAAGTTGCTGATGGTGATACGGATGTAAGTGTTTCAATAGATTCTGATGATGAGCTCGGTTCTCTGGCAAAGAGCTTTAACGGTATGGTAAAGAATCTTATAAAAGCAAACGAAGCTTTACATGAAGAAAAGAAAAGTATTGAAAAGAAGGTGGAATTTGCAGTTAAAGAGTCAAAAGAACAGAAAAATTATCTGTCCAAGAGTGTTGAAGTTATGTTGGAGGAAATAAAAAAATTCGCGGAAGGAGATTTAACTATCCGGCTGAATGCAGAAAAGGATGACGATATAAAAAAATTATATGACGGTTTTAATTTATCTGTTAAAAATATAAATAATTTAATAAAAAATGTAAATGAGGCAATTGGAGCTACTGCAAATGCTTCAACGGAAATATCGGCAATTGTAGAACAGGGGGCTTCAGGCTTTCAAGAGCAGTCTATTCAAACATCTGAAGTAGCAACGGCTATAGAACAAATGACAAAGACAATCCTTGAAACAACTCAAAATGCAGGAACTGCATCTGATAATGCAAGAAAAGCAGGTATGATTGCAGATGAGGGTGGGAAAGTTGTTGAAGATACTATCCAGGGTATGATAAGGATAGCCGATGTAGTTTCAAGAGCTGCTGAGACGGTAAAACAGCTTGGAAAGAGCAGTAATCAAATAGGAGAAATAGTGCAGGTAATTGATGATATAGCAGATCAAACGAATTTACTGGCATTAAATGCAGCAATAGAAGCAGCCCGTGCAGGTGAGCAGGGAAGAGGTTTTGCAGTAGTAGCAGATGAAGTAAGGAAATTAGCCGAAAGAACAACTAAAGCTACAAAAGAAATTGCATTAATGATTAAGCAAATCCAGAAAGATACTACGGAAGCAGTGGGTTCAATTGAAACAGGGACTGAAGAGGTAAGAAGAGGAAGAGAGAAAGCTAATGACGCTGGTGAATCGTTAAGAGAAATAATAAATGCTTCTAACCGGGTAGTGGATGAGGTAAACCAGGTGGCTAGCGCCAGTGAGGAACAATCAATTACAGCGGAACAAATCAGCAAAAATATTGATGCAATAAATAATGTAGCACAGGAAAGTGCAACCGGAATACAACAGGTGGCTAAATCGGCTGGAGATTTAAACATGCTCACCGAAAATCTGCAGAACTTAATAAGCAAGTTCAAAATCGATGAATTTTCAGAAGAAAGCGAAATACATTATGCAGTCAGAAAAAACGGAAAGCTGATTAAGTCATAAAAATGATTATAAATGTTACAATACTAAATGGCAATTTAACTCAACAAAATTTGATAAAATTCGATAATAAATTATAAATTTTATAACCTGAAAAAGCAACCATATTTCTAAGAGGAAGAAATGAATATAAATAAAGAGCAAAAGACCGAGACAGGCGAATTACTGCAGTTAGTTACATTCAATATAGGGAAGGAAGAATTTGGCGTTGATATCCTTCATGTCCAGGAAATAAATAGGATGACGCATATTACTAAAGTTCCAAATGCACCCCATTTTGTTGAAGGAGTAATCAATTTAAGAGGAAGAGTAATACCTGTTATTGATTTAAGACTAAAATTGAAAATAGAAAAAAAAGATTATGATAAGAATACAAGGATAATAGTTGTTGAAGTGGATAATAAAACAATCGGCTTTATTGTTGATTCAGTTAACGAAGTCTTGAGGATACCTGCAAACCTTACAGAAGTTCCTCCTGATATGGTTTCAGGAGTTGAATCGGAATTCATAAAATCGGTAGGAAAATTAGAAGACAGACTCCTAATTTTAATTGATATTCAAAAGGTGATCCAGACTAACGAAATTAAAAAAGTTGAAGCCATGGGAGCTCTTTTATAAACTTTCAAGCTGTCAATAAACTATAAATTAAAAAAAAATATTTTTTTACGATAATACTTATAAATAGAAACTCAAATTTCTTAATTCGGAATACTCATGGAAAATATAGAATCTGAAAAAAATAAATTAACCGGGCTATTCAATCTGAAAACTTCGGAAGAAAAAATTATTTTCCTTGAATCACTTTATGATTCACAATTATTCGAAGATGAATTAAATTCTATATGCGATTTAATTACTGACAGCGACAAAGGTGTAAGGAACTCAGTTGCCTATTTATTGAGTAAGAATGCTACTGAAAATACCTGCAGAAAAATTGTAAGTTTTTTATCTTTACCCGATATATATATGAAAAATTTTGTCGGGGAAATACTTCTAAAAATAGGTACAAAAGCTGTTGAGCCGATGCTGGATTCAATAGACGATGGTAATGATGATGATAAAAAATTTGTAGTAGATATTTTAGGACTAATTGGGGATAATAAAGCAAGTGCTAAAATCACAAGGCAGTTAAATACAAGCAAAAATGATAATGTAATTTTAGCCTGCATAGAAGCACTCGGAAATCTGAAATCCGAAAAATCTCTTTATCATTTAATGGCATTCTACGGATTAAATGAGTTGTATAAACCCACTGTCATTGAATCTTTGGGTAAAATTGGCTCACCTGCTGCACTGGGATTCATTGTCTCCAAGTATGAAGAAGAAAATGATGATTTAATTAAATTTTCTATTATAGAAAGTCTTGGTTTAATAGGGGATGAAGAAACATTCTTTTTCCTTTTATCCGAATTAAATGAAGTGAAAGGACCTCTTGTATGGCCGATTATTAAATCAGTCCATAATCTAAAAGAAAAATTCGGATTTGATATTCCTTTTGATGAAAGAATGAAAAATATTATACTTCAGATAATTATCGATGCAAGTGTAGAATATAGAAAAATAGCTGCAAATTTATTATCAATTTTTAATGATAAAGAAATTATTTCGGCATACCTGAAGATTTTAGGAGACCAGCCCGAAGTCGATGAAATGATAATCCCGAAATTTTGGGAAAATCCTTATGTTGTATTTGAAATTATTTCCGAATTACTTAATAAAGAACCTCAAAACGTAAAATCACTTTTAAATTTACTTAAAGATATAATTCAGCTGGATGGTGAAGAAAAGTATAATTTTATCCCATCTCTTCAGCTAAGAAGTTTAACAGATTCTTTATCCCATTATTTATCTAATTATGATGAAGAAGTAAGGATGTTAGCACTTGAATTACTTTTTATTCTGGATAAAAATGCAGGGATCCTTTTTATCGATGAATTTATCGAAGATAATAATCTCTGGAACAGATTAAAGCTTATAGAACTGCTGGATGAAGTCTATCATCCAAAAGCAGATGAAGCTTTGATCAAACTTTCTAATGATTCCGAAGAAATGGTAAAGGAAAGAGCAAATTTTTGTCTCTCTAAAAGGGATGTTCACATTTAAGCATCAGCTTAAAAGATATTGAAAATAGAATGAACAATAACACTAATACGGCTTTAAAAAATATTTCACAGAATAGCTTTGTAAAACCTCAAATAATGACCTCCCAGTTATTTGAGAGGTGGAGAACTTATATTTATGAAAATTGTGGAATTTATTTTCAGGATAATAAAAAATATTTATTAGAATCAAGGCTGCTGAAAAGGATGAGTTATCTGAAGCTAAATTCTTTCGATGATTATTTAGGATACGTATTAAACAGTGCAAACGGCTTAAATGAGAAAAAATATTTATATGAAGCAATAACAATAAATGAGACTTATTTCTTTCGAAATCAGCCGCAGCTGGATGCTTTAGTTAAAACCTTAATTCCCGATATAGTTGAAAAAAACGGGAGATATAACAGAACTAGAATTAGAATCTGGAGCGCAGCCTCATCTTCCGGTGAAGAAGCTTATTCTATTGCAATTTCTATAAATGATCTAATATTACCTAGGTATCCGAATCTTGAATTCGAAATTGTTGGTACAGATATAAGTTACTCGGTAATAGAAACTGCAAGAAAAGGAGTATATAGAGAATATTCAATTAGAAATATGCCGGCTTATTACCTGAAGAAATATTTTACCGTTAAAGGGAATAATTATGAACTGAATCCTGAGGTAAAAAAGAATGTCAACTTTAAATTATTGAATTTATATGATAATACCGGTATGAGGTTAATGTTTAATTATGACATAATTTTTTGTGCAAATGTTCTTATATATTTTGATGCTGATTCAAAAATCAGAGTTGTGAACCACTTATATAATTCTCTAAATAAAGGGGGATATTTATTTATAGGATATTCAGAAACCTTGCATAATATTTCAAAGGCTTTTAAGATTTTAAGTTTTCCTAAAACAATAGGTTATAAAAAAGAATAATAAAATGAAACAAGTAATTTTGTTAGCAGACGATTCCCCTTCGATTAGAAAGTTCGTTGCATTTTCTCTTGCAATGAAAGGATATGAAATTATCCCTGTTTCCGATGGAATGGAGGCCCTTGAAAAACTCCCAACTGAACGTATCAATTTAGTCATAACCGACATAAATATGCCGAATGTTGATGGATTTGAGTTAATTAAAGCAATTAGGGCAAACGATGAATTAAAGGAAATACCGATAATAATATTATCATCTATGGGAGGAAGTGAAGAAATTGAGAAGGGATTAATGTTTGGCGCAAACTCCTATTTGATCAAACCTTTTGATCCCAAAAGGATATTATATGAAGTTTCAAAATATTTAACATGAGGTAAAATTATGTCAATAAAGTTCTTGGTTGTCGATGATTCGGTTACAATGCGCAGAATTGTAGTAAATTCTTTAAAAAATATCGGCTATGATAGTTTTGTAGAAGCAGGAGAAGGTAAGGAAGCTATAGAAAAATTAACTGCGGATGGAAATATAAATTTCCTAATAACCGATTGGAATATGCCCGGTGTCTCCGGATTAGATTTAGTAAAATCCCTTAGGAGTAACAGCAGATATTCTAAACTTCCAATTCTAATGGTTACAACCAGAGGTGTAAAGGAAGATATTATTGAAGCACTCAATGCAAAGGTAAGTAACTATATTGTAAAACCTTTTACTCCTCAAATTTTAAAAGAAAAGATTGAACAAATTTTAGCAACTGTATAGATGGAGAAAAATATTATGGGTCATCCAACAAATATAACGGAACTATTTGATAGGCTGAATGATTTGAAATCTGTTTTTAAGTATGGTCAAAAGTTAATACCAATAATTCAAAGTTTGCTCGATTTTATGGGTGAAACTGTCCCTCTATTGGAAAATATTAATGATTCAATAACAGAAAGTACAAGTAAAATTCCAAAGGCTACTAATCAAATAAACAATGTAACAAGTGCTACTGAATTAGCAACCACCGAAATATTGGATTTGATAGATTTGATCTCCAATGATATTATTGAAATAGAAAATTATCTCGAAGATATATTAAAGGCAAAAAAACGGAAGACCGAAATTGTTCAAAAAATTAGGAGCTTAATTGAGGACGAAAATGCTAAACAGCTCCTGGATGAATATGTGAAACTCGATGAATTTACTAATCCTTACTCGTCAATATCAGAATTAATTTCAAAAATTAAAAATAATTCAAATAATATTACCCTCTCACTTCAAGTACAGGATATAACTTCCCAGCAATTAGCAGCCGTTAATCATTTAATTGTTTCCGTACAGGACAGGCTGGCATCATTAATACTTAATCTTGAAGAAGCGAGCGTGAGTGATACGGATACAACCGGAATTGTTGTACCGGAAGGTTCTTGTTTCGATCCTAACGCTAATTATTCTAAAACAGACGGAAGACAGGATCTCGTTGATTCAATTGTAAATACTCATCAAACAACACAAGATGAAATTGATAAATTATTTTCGTAAAGAATATGGATGAAATGAACGAATACCCCCTCTTAAAAGATCCGGAAATGAAAGAGATACTGGAAAGTTTTCTGGTAGAAACCAAAGAAATTCTGGAAAGACTGGATCTTGATTTAATGGAACTGGAAAAAAGATCAGGAGACATGGACCTGCTTAACCAGGTTTTCAGGTCTTTTCACACAATTAAAGGAACTTCAGGATTTTTCGGACTAATTAAACTTACTGAAATTACACATAAATGTGAGGATATCCTTAATAAGCTCAGAAAAGGAGAAGCCAAATTAAATTCCGATATAATGGATTCAATACTTCTGGCTTATGATAAAATTAAAGAACTTCTTTTAAGCATTGAAGACAACTTTAATGAGGATGTTGATATTGAGAATTCTCTTGAAGTTTTAACTAATACTCTCGTTTTATTGGAAATAAATAATCATAGTAAAGAAAAGGATAATGATGAAGTTTCAAAGACGGAGAAAAAAGAAAAATCTAAATCCCGGACAAAAGCCGGCGCTGTTAAAGTAAAAAGAAGTAGAAAATCCGATAAGGTAAAAGAAGATTCACATCCCGAAATTATTGAGGACAATAGTAAGGACAACGAAGAGAATAATACAGAGAATAATAAGCTGGTAAATGATGACAATGAAAAAAATCAATCCGGTAAAATAAAAGAGTTAAAGCAAAAAGATAATACTATAAGAGTAGATGTTGCTCGACTTGATGAATTATTAAATATAGCATCGGAGTTGGTATTAGGAAGAAACAGACTGGCTCAGGTAAATTCTGAATTCGCACTGGAGTATGAGGGAACAAAGCTGTCGCGGGATCTTGCCGATGCAACCAGACAAATTGATTTAATGATGAATGAACTTCAGCTTGTGGTAATGAAAACCCGTATGGTGAAAATTGGTAAGGTATTTAACCGTTTCCCCCGCGTTGTTAGAGATTTATCAAAAGAATCCCAAAAAAATGTCAGGTTGGAATTAAAAGGAGAAGAAACGGAGCTTGATAAAACTTTAATCGAAGAAATAAATGATCCACTTGTACATCTCATTAGGAATTCTGTAGATCATGGTATAGAGTCCCCTGAAAATAGAATAAAGGCTGGAAAGGATAATACCGGTACAATCACTCTTTCTGCCGAACATGAGGGAAACCATATTATCATTACTATTGAGGACGATGGGAAAGGAATAGATCCTGAAATTATCAAAGAAAAAGCTGTAAGTAAAGGTTTAATTTCTAAAGAAAAGGCTAAAGAACTAACAACAAATGATGCCTATAACCTTATCTTTTTACCGGGCTTCTCAACCGCGGAAGTAGTTACAAATATTTCCGGCCGTGGAGTGGGAATGGATGTAGTTAAAACAAATGTAACTAAGCTGCGAGGTTTAATAAGTATAGATTCCAGGGTCGGGTTTGGTACAAAAATTATAATCAAGCTTCCTCTTACTCTTGCAATCATTTCAGGGATGATTGTAAAAGTAAACGACCAATCTATGGTAATTCCATTAAATTCTATTATTGAGGTTGTTCGTGTACATCTTGATAATATAAATACAATTAATGGGAGGGAGGTAATTAGAATGAGAGATAGCGTTATTCCTCTGTTGGGTATTGATGAACTTTTAAGCGGTATAACCTACAGCAAGGATAAAGTATGGCAATATATTGTTGTTGTTGGAATTGCTGAAAAAAGATTCGGAATTAAAGTGGATCGCCTGATTGGACAAAAGGAAATAGTTATTAAGTCGCTCGGGACTTATCTGGGAAATATTGAGGGAATTGCCGGCTCCACCATTTTAGGTGATGGAACAGTCATTATGATTCTTGATATAGCTGAGTTAATTCATAAACTGGAACGGTAATTTTAGTGGCCGCAAAGATAAATATATTAGTTGTCGATGACTCGGCTTTTATGAGGAAATCTATTTCCATTATGCTGGAGAGTGATGAAGAGATAAAAGTTATTGCCACTGCCAGAAATGGTGAAGAAGGCTATGAAATGGCTAAAAATCTCCGCCCTGATTTGATTACTATGGATATCGAAATGCCGAAGATGGACGGTCTTACCGCCCTTCAAAAAATTATGAAAGACTGTCCCACTTCTGTTATTATGATTAGTTCTTTGACGACTGAAGGAGCGGATTCAACAATAAAAGCCCTGGAATATGGTGCAGTTGATTTTATCCCTAAAGAATTATCTTATATAAATGTAAATATTATCAAAATTAAAGAAGATCTTATACGGAAAATTAAGGAGATTGTAAAACAAAGTTCTTTAAGGGAAAGATTAAGGAGATTAAGAAAATTAAATCCTGTTTCTTCGAAAGGGATAGATTCCACATTTGTGAAGTCATTGCCGAGAAATGGATATAAAGCTATTGCATTAGGAATATCTACAGGAGGTCCTTTATCCTTACAAAAAATAATTCCTAATATTTCTGTAAAAATAAATTGTCCTGTATTTATCGTTCAGCATATGCCTCCCAAATTCACAAAATCCTTGGCAGATAGATTAAATAGCCTGAGCAAATTAGAAGTTAAAGAAGCTGAAAATAATGAAGTTATAAGAAACGGTGTAGTTTACATCGCTCCGGGTGGATTCCATATGACTTTATCTAAAAAAAATATAGGTACATTTTTTGTTTCTATTTCTGAAGAACCTTCGACAACATTACATCGTCCTTCGGTTGATGTAATGATTAATTCGGTTGTCGATATTTTCGGTAAAAATACTTTAGGTGTTATTATGACAGGTATGGGAAAAGACGGTCTGGAAGGTATAAGGAAATTGAAAGGAGTCGGCGGTTATTGTTTGGCACAGGATGAGAGTTCATGTGTTGTATTCGGTATGCCTAAAGCTGTGATTGATGCCGGATTTGCAGATATTATTGCACCTTTGGACAATATTTCAGAAATAATAAATAGGGCTTTTTAAAATGAAAGAGGTATTTGAAGAATCTCTTTATAAGGAGATTGAATTTGCTAAAAATCGTAAGGGGGTAATAAAATCTTCTCAAGCAAAGGTTATCGGTAAAACAAAGATTTCTGTTGAAGAAGAAAGCCATAACGGGGTTAAGATAGTAGTAAAAAAAGATGAAAAAGATACGGTGAAAGAAATAAAATTCATCTGTTCGTGCGGAAAAACTAAGTCCATTATATTAGATTATAATGAATAATAATTCGCATCTGGTTAGTTTTAGCCATTTGTTCCCTTCCTTTAATTTCTCTTTAATGAAATAAACAATTAAATAAACTAAAAATAACATTCCCTTCTAGAATGGCACCCGTTTTGAGTTTCCAATAACGAAAATTGGAGAAAAGATGGCTGCTACTAACATCAAATTATTAGAAAACTTTATTGATTACTGTTCTTTAAAGAATAAAGTGATCGGTAAAAATATTGCCAACATTGGTACGGAAAATTATAAAAAGGAAGATGTCGTTTTCAAAGATTTATTAGATAATAATATCGAAATGTTAAAAACCTCTGATCCTAGGCACTATGGACAAATTAGTTTTGAAAGTGAAAATACCATAAATACTGATAACAGCAAAGATATGGTTTCAGGGATCAATAATGTTAACATTGATGAGGAAATGGCTGAACTGGCTAAAAATACTATCCAGTTTAAATTTACATCCCAAAAAATAGGTGATTACTTTAAAACACTTCAAGGCGTAATTAAAGGAGGAGTATAAACATTTGAAAATCGGTGATAATTTCCCCGGCTTCAATATTTCAGCTAAAGGTCTTAGCATTCAAAGAAAGAAAATGAATATTATTGCTGAAAATATTGCTAATGCAGATGTGAGAAATGCAAATGGAATACCATACAAAAGAAAATTTTTAACTGTAATACAAAAACAGGATCCGTTTCAATTTCAGGGAATACCTCCTAAAAATACTTTAAGATTAAATACAACTGACGAAGATCATATTTCAACATCTCCTGAAATTGAAATGAACCAATATGCAAATGATGATTCAAGTTTAATTTCCGAGCAGCAGCAGGATAATTCTTCCGGTGAAATAGTTTATATGCCTGATAGTCCCTACGCAAATGACAAAGGATATGTAGAACAATCTAATGTAAATGTAATCAATGAAATGGTTGAAATGATTGCGGCTACCAGGAGTTATGAAGCAAATCTTACAGCATTAAGTTCTTCAAAACAAATGGCAAAAGATTCACTGGAGATATAACTAATGAAAATATCTACTAACAATATTGGTAATTATTCGATAAACAGTCATGCGGTAACTGCACAAAAAGCAGTACAGAAAAAAACTGTAGAAAAAAAGAATGAAGATTTATCAACCGAAGAAAAACGATTTTTTATAGACCGCTATCCCCAAAAGAAAACAGAAATAATTGACTATCATTTTTATCAAAAAAGCGGAACAATGTCAGGTGTTAAAGTCGGACAATTGTTCGATAAAAAGGGATAAATATGAAAATAGGAGAAATTAATAATCTTTTATCAGCTAATCTTCTTAATAAATCAGAAAAACCTGATAACGGCAATTTCAAAAATGTTCTATCTGATTTTATTGGAAGTGTTAATCAAAGTCAGCTGGATTCGGATAATATAACTAATGATTTTATACTTGGAAAAAATGTTGAGCTGCAGGATGTCATGATCTCTTCTGAAAAAGCAAAAACAAGTCTTGAGTTACTAATGGAAATTAGAAACAAAACAATTGATATGTATAAAGAATTAACAAATATGCCATTATAGATTGAAATATGAACAAAAATCCTTTAGAAGCTGTTCTTAATCTATTTAATAGATTTTCATTACAACAAAAAATATTAATTGCCGGTAGTGTCGCAATAACCATAATATTGCTTGCAATATTATTATTCTTTTAAATCAACCGAATTTTTCTCCGTTATATTCCAATTTAGCAGAAGATGATGCTGCCAAAGTAATTGATTATCTAAATAATGAAAAAATTCCTTATCAGATAGATGATAATGGAAAAGTTATAGAAGTTCCTAAAGAAAAAGTATACGAAGCCCGTATGTCTCTGGCAGGTAAGGGAATTCCCGCTTCAGGAATTGTAGGTTATGAAATATTTGATAAAAATACTATGGGAATGTCCGAGTTTATGCAGAAACTGAATTATAAGCGGGCACTTGAAGGTGAGCTTGCAAGAACAATAATGGAAGAAGAGGGGGTTGAAGGTGCTCGCGTTCAGATTGTTATTCCTCAAAGATCAATTTTTAAGGATGAAGAAAAGTTGCCTACTGCTTCTGTTGTATTGAAACTTAAAAATAATTTCATGATAACTAAGGGAAATGTTGCTGCAATTGTAAACCTTGTTTCAAGCAGTGTTGAAGGTTTAACCCAGAATAATGTAACCTTAATCGATACCAGAGGAAGGATATTATCAAAGGAATTTGAAGACAGCCCTGTTGCTTTTTCCAGTTCGAAACAATATGAAATAAAGCAGACTGTTGAGAATTATCTTGTTCAAAAAGCACAAACTATTCTGGATAATATATTAGGACCTGGCAATGCCGTCATCCAGGTAAATGCCGATATAAATTTCGATCAAGTTGAAAAAACAATGGAAATGTATGATCCTGATAGCCAGGTAGCTATTAGTGAACAATCCACAAAAACAGAAAATGCAGGGAAAAATTCCGGTGATTCGACTTCTCAGGTAAGTCAGAATAATACTACAAACTATGAAATAAATAAAACTGTACAGAAAGTTGTACAGGGTACCGGAAATATAAAACGTTTAAGTGTTGCCGCAGTTATAAATGATGCTGCAAAAGAAGTAAAAAAAGGAGATAAACAAGAAACTGTTTATGAACCCCGTCCGCCGGAACAAATGAAAAAACTTGAAGATATTATTAAAAATGCCATCGGGGTAAGTACTGATAGAAATGATCAGTTCTCAATTGAAAATATATCTTTTGAAACTAAACCATTCGAAGATTTGCAGATAGATAAACCATCTTCAATAATGAATAATTTTGATGGTTATATTAATATTATTCTAATAGTTTTAAGTATAGGAGGGGCAATGTTTATTCTAAAAAGCCTTATGACCAAACTAAAAAATCAAAAAATTAATATGGGTAATATTGATCAGCTTGAAGAGAAAAGGATTGAAAGTTTTAATACACAAGCTCCTGTTTCAAAAAATCAGCAGGGTAAAAAGATTGCACAAAAACCTAAAAGAGATTTACTCCCTGTAGGAGATATCGAGGATGATATTTCCGATGATGCTGTAAGAAAAAAACATCAGCAGGAAAAAATATCTAATTATGTTAACAAAAATCCAACGGATACTGCTAAACTTATCCACTCATGGATCCATGAAGATGAGATGTAGGAAAAAGTATGGCTGATAGATCTATTAAAACTACAGATATTTCTGGTCTTCAAAAAGCTGCTCTTTTAATGATTGCTTTAAATGTCGAAACAGCATCAGAGGTTTTTAAATTTTTAGATTCTACTGAAGTTGAATTAATTTCAACTGAAATTTCAAAAGTTAAAAATATACCTTCACAAGTGGTCGATCTTGTTATGGATGAATTCTATACAATGGCGACTGCACGTCAATATGTATTGGAAGGAGGGATAGATTATGCTCAAGCGTTGCTCGAGAAATCATTTGGACCTAGTAAAGCTACGGAAATAATTGAAAAGGTTAAAACCTTAACAACTCTAAAAGGTTTTGATGTTCTTAAAAAAGCTGATTCGGCTCAGCTAATAGGTTTTTTAAATAAGGAACATCCTCAGACCATGGCTCTGATTCTTTCGCATTTAAACCCAAATCAAACCGCACAGGCTTTACAGGAATTACCCGAAAATACTAGGGCGGATGTTGTTTATCGTATAGCTACTCTGGGAAAAATATCTCCGCAAACTCTTAAACAAGTCGAAAAAGTTGTTGATGAGATGGCTGGTTTCAGCATGTCTCAGTCATTAAGTAAAATTGGTGGAACCAAAAGTCTTGCAAATATTTTAAACAAGACCAACACTACAATGAGTAAGGAAATCTTGGAAAAACTTGAACAGCAGGATACTGAAGTTGCTCAGGAAGTTAAACGCCTTATGTTCCTATTTGAAGATATTCTCAATATTCAAGATAAAGATATTCAGAGAGTACTTAGAGAAGTTGATAGAAAAGATCTTGCTCTTGCGTTAAAAGTTGCTGAAGATAAATTAAAAAATAAAATATTCGCAAATATGTCCGAAAGGGGAGCAGATTTGCTCAAGGAAGAGCTTCAATATATGGGAATGGTTAAATTAAAGGAAGTTGAAGCTGCACAGGCTAAAATCATTGATTTAGTAAAAATGCTTGAGGAAGCTGGTGAAATTACATTGAATTTACGCGGAAGCAAAGAAGAAGTCTATGTCTAATGTAATAAAGTTAAATAATGTAGTTTCTAAAAAGCTTTCGGTAAGGTTTAAGAATGAATATGATGACCTTGAAGAAGAAAAAGAACAAAAACAAAATCAATTTCAGATCCAGCTTGAACAGAAGTATGAACTTGGGTTTCAAAATGGATATGAGAATGCAAAAAATGATATTGAAGAATTATATAATGAAAGACTCCTAAAAAAAATCAATGAATTTAAAAAAGTTTTAACAAAAACAGATGAAAAAATTTCCGGGTATGGCGAAGAATTTGAAGAACTTGTCGTCCGCCTCTCCTTTGAAATAGCTCAAAAAATTGTTAGAAGAGAAATAAAGAAAGAATCCCCGGTAGAAAATGTTTTGAAGGAATCACTTAAAAAAATACTCGGAGCAAATTCTGTAATTATAAAAATTCATCCGGAAGATTTTAAATTAATAAATGATGACTATAGCAGAAACCTATTCTTTGATGAATCATTTTCAAAAATAAAATTTGAACAGGATGATAGAATTGAACAGGGAGGATGTGCAGTTGAAACTGAGATCGGAAATGTGGATGCACGCATAACTTCCCAGTTAAATGAATTAAAGAAATATTTTGAATCCAGTCTGATTTCAAGTCAAATTAGTAAATGAATTTAACAGAAACATATATAGAAAAATACCGCAGCCTTATGGATCGGTCGGAACTGATTAAATTAAATGGAAAAGTTACCGATGTTGTTGGCTTAGTAATTATTTCCACTGGACCTAATGTTTCGCTTGGAGAAGTATGCATCATTGTTGATAGGAACGGAAAAGCAGTATGTCAATCCGAAGTTGTAGGCTTTAAAGAAGGTAAGGTATTATCAATTGCTTTAGGTGAAGTTCACAATATTTCCCCTGCTTGCGAGATTATTGCTACGGGGAAGAGTTTTAATATTCCGGTAGGAAAAGAATTATTAGGAAGAGTAATTGATGGCTTGGGGAATCCAATTGATGGGAAAGGGGAATTAAATTGCTTCTCTTTAAATAACATCTATAGAGAACCGCCCAACCCTTTAAAAAGAAAGAGAATTAATTCACCTCTGCAGACTGGTGTTAGGTCCATTGATGGGTTATTAACTGTTGGCAAAGGACAAAGGATTGGTATTTTTGCCGGTAGTGGAGTTGGTAAAAGTGTAACATTAGGTATGATCGCAAGAAATACCAATGCTGATATTAATGTTATCACCTTAATAGGTGAAAGAGGAAGAGAAGTTCGGGAATTTATAGAAAAAGATTTGGGTGAAGAGGGATTAAAAAAATCTGTTGTTGTCGTGGCAACAAGCGATAAGTCCGCACTCGTAAGAATCAAAGGAGCTTATATTGGTACAACTATTGCCGAATATTTTAGAGATCAGGGAATGGACGTAGTCTTAATGATGGATTCGGTAACTAGATTTGCAATGGCACAAAGAGAAATCGGACTGACTGTTGGTGAACCACCAACCTCTAAAGGTTATACTCCTTCAGTATTTGCCATCCTTCCAAAACTTTTGGAAAGAGCAGGTACAACTGAAAATGGTACTATAACTGGTTTTTATACTGTCCTTGTGGATGGCGATGATATGAACGAACCTATTGCTGATGCTGTAAGATCAATCCTTGACGGGCATGTGGTATTATCACGCAAGTTAGCAAACAAAGGACAATATCCCGCTGTTGATCCTCTTCAGAGCGTCAGCAGGGTAATGCCCGATATTGTTACATCAGATCATTATAAACGTTCCATGATTTTTAATGAAATCCTTTCTACTTATAAAGAAGCAGAAGATTTAATTAATATTGGGGCGTATGTCAAAGGTAGCAATCCTCAAATTGATCATGCACTATCTAAAATAAATCTTTTAAGATCGTTTTTAAAACAGGATATGAATGAAAAAACTTTATATAATTCTACTGTCTCAAGATTAAATGAAATTATTGAAAAACCATTGACCTGATAAATACCATATGTCAAAATTTACATTTAAGTATGATTCTATTAAAAAAGTCAAAGAATTGCTGGAAAAAAAAGTCCAAAAGGAAATGGCACTTATAGAATTGGAAATTGACAGAAATATTTTTGAGCGTGAAAAACTAGTGCAGGAAATAGAAAATACTATCAAAATCCCCAAAAGTAATAGGATATCGGAATTAAAAGCCGTTGAGAACTATAAAAAAACATTGGAAAAGAAAATTGAAATTATTCAAAGACATATTGAAGCACTTAAGCTGCAGAAAGAAAAAAAATTGAAGGAATTGTCCGAGAGAAGTAAAGAAAATAAAATCTTTCAAACATTAGAAGAAACTTATCTAGAAAACTTCAAATATGAAGAAAATCTTAAAGATGAGAATAAAATAAATGAAATTGCCACTCAAAAGTTTATTAGGGATAATAGCTGAAATGAAAATATTAAATATTGTCGTTTTTGTTGCAGCTTTTCTTATAGTAACTGGTGGTTTGATTTTTTTTAACTCCATTTATAACAACATCTTTAAATTTGACTTTTCTTCTATTCCTAATATAGATTCTTTAAGTGTTGCAAGCACAGTTTCTCCAAATGATCCCTCTGTAGAACTTAAGGAACAGGCTGATAAGAAAGCTGTACCTGTTGGGGGAAAAGATACTACTAATAACCTCCCCTCAAATATGCAGAAGGATACTGTAAATGCTTCTATTCCAAAGTCTCAAGCAACTCCACAGGTTATTCCTATTCAAAATAAATCTCAAAATTTTTCTGTTAATAATCAAACAGATCCGGAACAACAAAATGGACAGGAAACTGTTATAGATAAAAATATAAAAGCTTCGGAAATTGATACTATATATCAAAAGTGGATTAAGCAAACCGCTAAGCTTTACGAATCAATGGACCCCAAAAAGGCTGCGTTGATTATAAGGAATTATTCCGAGTCGACGGCAAGAGATATTATTTATAAAATGAAAAAAAAGCAGGCTGCGGATATTTTATCTGAACTTGATCCTGTTACTGCTAATAGAATAGCCCAATTCCAGGCAGAAAAAGATAAATCAGATTTAATTAAAAATTAATAATTATGTATAAACTAATTTTAAATTCGTTCGATAATAGATAATGAATGCAAATATATTTGAGTTTCAAAATAAAGAAAACCTAATGCAGTTTAATCCTCTTTTTTTACCGGCAAATAATTTTGCTGAAAATCCGGGAATCACAAAGGCTTTTAAATTAAGTAATAGTACATATTTATTTTCTGATATTATTAATGTTTTTGCTGGAACGGATTTAATTAAAAACCAGGAAAATACCGGATTAAACTTACCTCAGAATAACTTACCAAATCAACAGCTTCAGGCAGCAAATATTTATTCGTTGTATATTCAAAATCCAGCAGCCATACCTGGTAAACATACCTCTTTATCAAAAACTAATAATTCTGCAGTTAATAATCTGAATATAATTATTGATTTGATAAATAAATTATCCGGATGTGGACAGCTAAATTTACAGGGTGGAATTTCAGGCTTAAATTCTTTTAAATCAGGCATATTATCAAATGAGAAAATAATATCATCGGATGAATTAACTCCCCTATTAAATAACCTTATTAAGTTGTTTGGTTCCGAAAATATAACAGGTAATGGAGATAAATCTAAAGAAAAAAATAAAGTTGATGATAATCCCCAAGATTTGATTATAAATATTCTTAATTCTTTAAATGCAAATAAACCCGTTATTATAAACATTGTTAGTAAAAACGAAAACTTAAAGATTGAATTACAAAAAACTGATATTCTAGGAGAGGATGAAAAATCTATTTCGTTAAATCACGATGATAGTAATTCAGGAGTTTCTCTAAAAGAAGATAAATTTGATTTAAAATTAGTTAATAATACAGGTTACAAAGAATCTCTGCATATACCTGAAGATCCTTTATCTATTGAAGCAATGGAAAGTTTATCTTCGGAAAATGGGAGGAAAATTGTTTCTGATGGACAATCTAAAATTGAATTAACCGGAAAAGTAGATAATATTTCTCCAAAAGATATATTATTACAAAATTCTGCTTCTCCCGCTGAGCAATCTATAAATTCAGATTCGGTACAGTTTGTAAAATTGAATAGTGGTTCAAATACTCAGAATATTTTTAAACTTAAAGTTGAAATTTCAAAGATTGAAAAACCCTCTCATTTACCCGGATCGGAGATTACACCTGATTTATCGAATAAAATATTTGGTAAATCCAATGATAATTTATCAAAGAATGTATTAGAATCTGTTTCTATTGAAAAGCTTGTTGCTTCAAAAAATAGCATGAAAAGTTTAAATAAAGTTCCCAATGAACTGAATAATTATTCTATCAGGTCAGCCGTAAATAAAATTAAAAACCCTGCATTTTTCAAAAATGAAAATAAAAATGAAGTTAAAAGTGAAATTAAAAGTGAAATTAAAAGCGAATTAAAAATTGCTAAGCCAATAGTTAAAAATACAATTCTTAAGTCAGAAATTCAGTTTAACGATTCAATCAAATCAAAAAAAGATTTAAATGTAATTGTTAAGGTTAGCAACAAAGATTTAAAAGAAACCTCCAAAATTTCAACCAGCGGTGATAAAAATAACGTTGTAAAGAACGAGATTAAAAACAACAATGTAAAAATCGAGTTGGAAGACAGTAAAAGTAAACCTGAATCAGGAGTAACTAAACCTCTCAATGCTTCGGCAAAAGCGAAAAATCCTTTTATTGAAAATGTTACTGACCAAAAAATATTACTTAATGTAGAAAATGTTGATAATGATAAGTTAAATGAAAAAAACAAAATCCCGGCAGAGAAAACAGAAATCCAGGGAGAAATTATTAAATCGGTTAAATCTGGTGTAGAAGATAAGAAATCCTCTCACTCTGATGTTCAAAAAACAGATGATGTTGCTGATGAAAAACATGTTAGTAAAGAAAAATCTATAACATCCGATACGAAAACTAAAACTATAAGTACAAACATTGAGTCAAACAATAGTAATGATTCGAAAGAAATGTCTGTCTCAAAAGCAGATGACAATCAAGAAATATTAGCTTCTGGGAAAACAGTAATTGAAACTGATTCTCAAAAATCAAATTCCGAATTTAATAACATCGCAAATATTAAAAACAAGCTATCGGATAAAATTAATTTTAGCGATAAGCAGTTGAACGATAATTTTGATGATAATTTAATAAATAATAAAAAGGATGACACAGGTAATTCAAAAGATGAAGAACAATTTTCTCAAAGCAAAGGGGATAATTTCTTTTCTTCTTATTTGAACAAAATTGAAATGAATAATGTTCAAAGCCTGAAAAGACCTGATTATAAAGAAAATTTTGATGATCAAATGAAAAAAGTTGATTCCAGTGAGCTTGTTAAGGAGATTACAAAACTTGCTGCTGATAGTGATCAAAAAAATGTTGTGTTGAAACTAATTCCTGAAGATCTTGGGAAGGTGAAAATCTCCTTAGATATATCCAACAATATAATTCATGCGCATGCAGAAGTTGAAAATGAAGCCGCCAAAATTCTCATGCAGAATAATGTTGATATTCTAAAACAATCACTGGTACAACAAGGTTTACAGTTGAATTCTTTAAATATCTCTCTGGCAAATCATCAGGAACAAAAATCTAATAAGCCTTTTGTATCGAAAAGAAAAGCATTGTTTAATGAACAGATAAGAGAAATAAGTGATGAAGAAACACAAACAGTTTCTAAAAATTACGGCTACAATACATATGAGTTTTTAGCATAGGAGTAAAATATGGATCTAAATAGTATTTCAAATAATACGACAATTAATTCGAGCTCTCAAACCAATAGTAATAATAGTGTCCTGGGAAAAGATGATTTCTTAAAACTGCTTATAACTCAATTAAAAAACCAGGATCCTATGAATCCGACTGACGGAACTGAATTTGCCTCACAGCTTGCACAGTTTAGTTCTTTGGAACAATTATCAAATCTAAATGATTCTATCCAGCAAAGTATGAATAATAGCTACTATTTAACACAGTCTATTAATAATTCTTTAGCTTCAAACTTAGTTGGAAAAAATGTTACTGTTCTTTCTAACTCCGTAACCAATAGCGGACAGGGAGAGACTAATCTGGGTTATTCTTTACCTAAAAATGCCGCTTCAGCAACTATTACTATTCAGAATGAAAATGGCGTAACGGTGAAAACTATCGAAGGAATCTCGAAAACCATGGGTGACAATAAAGTTTCATGGGATTTTTCCGATGATGATGGTAATCAATTACCGGATGGTAAGTACACTTTTACCGTTAATGCAGTTGATAGTAGCGGAAATGATATAGATGCACAAACATTTAGTTCTGGCACAATTGATGGTATTAAATATTCAAGTTCTGGTGCAATGGTTCTAATTAATGGAAATCAATACAATCTTTCTGATATAATGGAAATATTAAATAATTCTTCAGGAGAGTAATAATGATTGAAATGAACGGTATAAATGTTCCGTTTGTACCGATTGAGCCCGGAAAAGAAATTAAGAATAAATCCGGTGCTCAGAATACAGCAGCCCCTTTTAAGTCTATTTTTCAGGAAGAGCTGGAAAAAGTAAAATTTTCAAATCATGCTCTTAAAAGACTTGAAAGCAGGAATATAAATCTATCAGATGTAGATTTAAATAAAATTCAAGATGCTGTCGAGAAAGCCGAACTGAAAGGTGCTAAAGATTCTTTGGTAATGATGAAAAATACAGCTTTTATAGTAAATATCCCTAATAAAACAGTCGTTACTGCAATGCCCTTAGGCAGCTCGGAAGAAAATATCTTTACTAATATTGATAGTGTGGTTTTTGCATAAATAAATAATATAAATAACGATAGAGCGGGACCTTTTAAGGACGCTCTAGATTCAACTGACTGACTGATGTTGAATCAAATCCTGAAAATAAAATATAATCCTTAGGAGGTTATAATGGCACTTCTTAATTCTCTTTTTGCAGGTGTTTCCGGCCTGCGAAATCATCAATCAATGATGGATGTTATCGGTAATAATATTGCTAATGTTAATACTATCGGCTTTAAAGGCTCTCGGGTAACATTTAGTGATACATTTAACCAATTTGTAAAAGCTGGGACTAACCCAACCTCATCTACCGGTGGTACTAATACTTTCCAGATCGGCTTAGGCGCTAAAGTCAATTCAATCGATAGAAATTGGAACCAGGGTACTTTTGAAACAACCGGTATAACTACAGATCTAGCTCTTCAGGGTAGCGGTCTGTTTGTATTAAAGAGCAATGGCGAAAATTTCTATTCAAGAGCTGGCGCTTTTATTTTTGATGCCGATGGTAAATTAGTCAGCCCTCAAAATGGTGCTATTGTACAGGGGAAAGTAGCTAATGAAGACGGTATCTTGCCTCCTGGTAACAACTTGCAAGATATTGTAATTGATAAAAATTTAAAGCTTCCTGCTGTTGCTACCGATTTAATTAAATGGGGTGGTAATCTTCAAAGCAATTCTGAGCTAACAAGAACTGAAAATGTTGTGCAAAGAGGAAATATAAATTCTTCTTTACCAGGTCCATTTGACACTCAAACAACAATTTATAATGAAATGGGAGATCCTTTAACTTTTGATACTTCTTATTCACCGGTAGCAGGAAATGCCGACCAGTATAATATGACATGGCAAGTTTTGGATGCAGATGGGAATCAACTTGGGAATGGTTCTATCAATGGACTTCAATTTGCCGACGATGGTTCCGGAAATATGGCATTAGATGCTGCATCTAAAGCGTTATTTGACGGTACTAATAACCGGGTAAATATTCCAGGAAGTAATGTTGATTTTCTCTTTGATGGAACAGGTTTAACTGAAAATTCAGCTACTACTACTCTCAGTATTTCTGCTGATGGAAATAGATTGCCTAATATTGTAAGCGGTTCAGTTACAATTTTTGATTCTTTAGGAAATTCACATCAGGTTACATTAAAATATTCAAAAATTGGAAATAATCAATGGACCTGGACGGCCTCTGTACCGGGTACCAGTACTGATAATGGACAGCCTGCTTCTTCAAGCGGAACCATTGCTTTTAATGCAGATGGTACTCTGGATGCGGCTAATATCTCACCAAACAACCCCCAATTGACATATACACCTTCGGGTGGTGCGAATCCTTTGGTTATTGATCTTAATTTTGGTAGTGGCTTTGATGGAATTACTCAGACTTCCGCAAGTTCCGTGGTCTCCGCATTAAGTCAAAATGGTTCGGCATCAGCTACTCTCTCAAATCTAAATATTGACCAATATGGAAATATTGAAGGAATTTTTACTAATGGTAATTCTCGTACTTTAGCCCAGGTTATGGTGGCTACTTTTGCTAATCTAAATGGACTTATTAGCACCGGAGATAATCTATATTCTGCATATGCAAACTCAGGTGAACCAAGGATTGGAAGTCTTGGAGAAGAAACAGGTACAACAGTTCAATCTGGCGCTCTTGAACAATCAAATGTTGATTTATCTGAAGAATTTACAAAAATGATTGTTTCTCAAAGAGGTTTCCAGGCTAATGCAAGGGTAATTACAACTGCTGATTCCCTGCTTCAAGAAATCACAAATCTCATTAGATAATTATTAAAATTATATTAAAGTTATGGAGCGACCCTGGCAGGTCGCTCCCTCTAAATCATACTTTGTAAGAACGTGAATAAAATAATTATAAACTTTTTTCTGATTTCAACCATTTGTATAATAATAACCACTGCAATAAATTAAATTCACCTCTTTAAATTAAATACCCTTTTAATTTCTATAATGCTTTCCCGCTAGAGCACAATATTTTTCGTTTTTCAGAGCGAATAGTTGTGATTACTCAACAAAAACGATGGAAATATTCGATAATCTGGATTTAGTTTGATGAATCCTTCAATGTGGCATATCTATTGATTAAATGAAAACACTATGGCAGAAGAAGAAGAAAAAATAGAAAAAACGGAAGAAAATCCCGAGCCTACTGTTAAAAAGAAGAGCTCATTTTTTAACCAAAAGATAATACTTATCGGACTTCCCATTTTTATTGTTCAATTAGTTGCTGTTTACTTTATAACTGCAAATTTCCTATTAAATAGAGTGCAAGGTCTAACTACTGGTGCAAATACAAAAACCGGTCAAAACCAGGGAGAAAATGCAGGTAAAAAGGAAAAAGTGGAGCTTGGAAAATTTATTTATTTAATTGAAGATATTATTGTAAATCCTGCACAAACAGACGGGAAAAAGCTTCTGCTTGCTTCAATTGGATTTGATCTATCAAGCCCGGAGGAACAGC
The DNA here is from genome assembly GCA_963848195.1 of uncultured Ignavibacteriales bacterium. Taxonomy (GTDB): domain Bacteria; phylum Bacteroidota; class Ignavibacteria; order Ignavibacteriales; family Ignavibacteriaceae; genus CAVQBP01. Next base: position 258,123 of record CAWKCY010000017.1, read on the forward strand.
AGGAATTAAAAAGTAAAGAAGTTCTTGTTAAAGATGTTATCGTATCTACTCTGTCTAGTAAAACATTGGAGCAGCTTTCGGATAGTTCATACAGGGATACTCTTAAGAATGAAATTGGACAAAAAATTATTAGCCTGGTTCCAAATTTAAAATTAAATGCAGTTTATTTTAGCAAATATATCATTCAATAGAAAATGGCTGAAGTACTTTCACAACAAGAAATAGATCAACTTCTAAATAAGGTTAAAGGAGGAAAAGAAGAAGACGATGTAATACTTAAATCTTCTGATAATGAGGTTATTCCCTTTGACTTTAGATTACCAAATCGAATTTCAAAAAATCAACTTAGAACTATTCGGAATATTAATGAAAATTTTGCCGAAAGTTTTAGCTCTTTTCTGGTTTCTAAACTTCAAGCTATGGTTATAGTTAAAGTTACTTCTGTAGATCAAATTTATTATTCGGAATATATCCTTTCTGTTCCTAATCCCGCATGCATTTTTACGTTCGAAATAAAAAACACAGATATTAAAGGAATTCTGGAAATAAATGCAGATCTAGCACTAAATATCGTCGATAGATTATTGGGCGGTAATGGAAGTGGGAACAAGCAATCAAAGGTTATAACTCCTATTGAACAAAAGGTCTTGGGCTCCGTTGTTGATAAAGTAATGCTCGATCTGAATAAAGCATGGCAGGTAGTTGGAAATTTTGAATTCGCGATAGAAAGGTTTGAACCTGATATTGATTTTGCACAGATAACCACTCAGAGTGAATCTGTTCTACTTATTTCCTTTGAAATAATTATCGGTGAACAATCTTACATGATGAATATTTGTTTTGCTACGTATGCATTTGATGTAATACTTAATAAACTTTCTTCTCAAAAACTTTCATCTGTTAGGCCAATCAAATACGAAGGTACAACTTCCGAAGAAATTATAACTAATCACCTTTATGAGACTTTTATTCCCGTTACGGTCGAATTCGGAAAAGCGAAAATATCTGTACAGGAATTAATGGAATTGGAAAAAGGTGATATAATCGAATTAGAAACAAAAGTTAATGATGAACATATAATTAAAGTAGGTAACAAGATCCTCTTTTACGGAAGATCGGGAAATTTAAATAGACATAAAGCTATTAAAGTTACTAGAAAAATAATTCATGAAATCTAAGCAGGTAAAACATCTATGTCTGATAATATAGAAAAAGATGAACAAAATAATGTTAATAATCCGGATCACCAGAAATTATCTGATTCTATAGATAGTCTGGATCAGGGCTTGAAAGTTGCAGCTAATATCGCCGATTTTGAAGACCTGGATGAATCAAATATCCGCGACAAAAATTCTTCAGAAAAATTGGATTTTTTAAAAGATCTCCAGCTCAGTGTCTATATCGAATTGGGTAGAACACAAATGCAGATAAAAGACATTCTTGAATTGGAAAGAGGGTATGTAATTGAACTCGATAAATTAGCAAGCGAACCTGTCGATATTTTCGTTAATAATAAAAAAATTGCTGAAGGGGAAGTTGTTGTTATTGATAAACATTTTGGAATTCGTATTACAAGTCTAAATGAGGCTTCCAATAGATTAAAAGGATTATATTAAAATGGGATTTTATGATCTGGTTAAAGTCTTCTTCCCTCTTATATTAATTGTCGGTTTACTTTATACAATCCTCCACTTTGTAAAAAAATCAGGGTTTTCACTTCGTGGAGGCAAGTCAAAAATTTCAAAAAATTTTAATATTAAGGTAATCAGTACTCAGGCTATTATGCCCAAGAAATTCATTTCAATTGTAAAAGTAAAAGATAAATTTCTCGTCTTAGGCGTAAGTGAAAATTCTATAAATATGTTAAAAGAATTTGATGACGAAATCCCTTACGAAGAGCAGCCCAATTATGAATCGAATAATGAAAATAATTTTTTGACGATTTTGAAAAAGAATTTAGGAATTAGATGAAAAAGGTAATATTTATTTCTATTATTTTATTGATTATTCTTTCTATAAATCCGGTTTTTGCTCAGCAAGCTACGACTATTCCTATTCCCAAAATCGGTATTAATATTGGAACATCCCAGAATCCGCAAGATGTTTCAATTACTCTCCAAATATTACTTCTTATGACCGTTCTCTCACTTGCACCTTCACTTTTAATTATGACTACTTCATATTTAAGAATAATAATTGTTTTTCATTTTCTTAAAAGTGCTTTGGGAACTCAATCTATGCCGCCTAGCCAGCTTTTAGCAGGAATTGCTTTATTTATAACTTTTTTTGTTATGGCACCAACATGGAGTAGGGTAAACGATACAGCCTTAAAACCATTAATGGATGGTAAAATCAAATTAGAGGAGGCATATGATAAGGGTATCGACCCAATCAGGGAATTTATGTTTAAAAATGTAAGGGATGAAGATCTTGCGCTATTTGTTAACCTTGCAAATTTGAAAAGACCTGAAAATAGGAATGATTTACCCACATATATCGTTGTGCCCGCATTTGCAATAAGTGAACTTAGAGCCGGTTTTATAATTGGTTTCTTTCTCTTTATACCCTTTTTAATGATAGACATGATTGTATCCAGCATCCTGATGTCTATGGGTATGATGATGATCCCGCCTATGCTGATTTCTCTCCCATTCAAAATATTATTATTCATTTTAGTAGACGGCTGGAATTTAATTGTCGGCTCAGTAGTTAGGAGTTTTGGATAATGACTGAAGAAATTGTAATTGAAATAATAAAAGAAGCATTTTATACTACATTTATAATTATTTTGCCCGTACTCGGCGTATCCTTAATAGTGGGAATTATTATCTCTATCTTTCAGGCAGCTACTTCAATTCAGGAAATGACTTTAACTTTTGTCCCCAAGATTCTTGTAACAGCAATTGCAATCATTTTCCTCCTGCCATGGATGATGGATAAAATTATCGCATTTACTCTTAAAATATTTGCGATGTTCTCAAGTGTAATTAGATGAATCATATCCTAATCTTCGATTTCGTTGTTGTTTTACTAATATTTCTGAGAATTCTGGCAGCTTTTATTTCGGCACCTATTTTCAATGATCGTTCCATTCCGGTTGTAGTAAAAATATTTTTGGCGTTTATTATCGCATATATTATTTTCTTAGTTAGAGATAACTCAACAACAAAGATAGAGATTGGGCTTTTCTGGCTATTTACAAATGCTATGAAAGAAATAATTACTGGCTTATTAATAGGATATTCATTGAACCTTGCATTTTACGGCTTTTCATACGCAGGGAGTTTAATCGGGTTTGATATGGAATTGTCAATGGCCGAAGTTCTTAATCCTTTAGATAATTCTGATACAAATATCATTGGCGAAATTATCTATATGGCCGCTATCTTAATATTTTTTTTATTAAATGGACATCATTATCTGATTAGGTCTCTTGCTTATTCCTTTACTATTATTCCCCTAGGAAAATATTCTGTTACTAAACCAGTTTTTGATTTATTAATTAAATATTCAGCTGGAATTTTTGTTGTTGCAATAAAAATTTCTGCACCTTTTTTAATTTCATTTTTCCTCGTAAATGTAGCAGAAGGAATTGTTGCTAGAGTTATCCCGCAAATGCAGGTCCTTTTTGTAGTTCAGCCTCTAAAAATTAGTTTAGGATTTATTCTATTAATATTATGTACCCCTTTAATGATATTTGCAATAAAAAATCTTTTGCAGTCCTTTGAAGATAATCTTTTTACTTTAGTCAAAGCAATGGGAAGTTAATATGGCTGAATCTGATGGGCAGGAAAAGACCGAACAACCTTCGTCGAAAAAATTAAATGAAAGCAGGGAAAAAGGACAGGTTGCAAAAAGCGTTGAAATAAATTCACTCGCTATTTTTACGTCTGGTTTGATGTTCCTTTATTTCAGTCATTCTATGATTGGAGAAAACTTATCAAAAGTAACTATTAAAATATTTTCTTCTCTGGATGTACTCGATTTGAATATAAATAATTTCCAGCTTTATGTAAAAGATGGATTATGGTTCATGGCTCTCACAGTTGCTCCAATTTTTATTGGATTATTTATTACCGCCTTTGTTGCTACAGTTTCACAAGTCGGTTTCAAAATAAGTTTCAAAGCATTAGCACCCAAGGGCTCGAAATTTAACGTTTTTAGTGGAATTAAGAAGGTACTTTTTTCACCTACTTCTATTATTGAATTGGTTAAATCATTATTGAAACTTATTGTAATAAGTGTTGCCGTCTATTATGTATTGAATGATTTGTTGAAGCAGTCTACTTCTTTTATTGAACTTTCAGTGGCTGAAATTACAACATTTATGATAAAAGCTGCTTTTGAATTAACCTGGAAAATAGCCATTATCTATTCTCTATTTGCTGCAGCTGACTTTATTTACCAGAAATTGCATTTCAAAAAAGAAATGATGATGACTAAGCAGGAAGTAAAGGAGGAGAATAAACAGGCTGATGGAGATCCTTTAATTAAATCCCGAATACGAAAAGTGCAATTTATGATCTCTCGAAACCGGATGATGCGTGATGTTGCTAAAGCAGATGTTGTAATAACTAATCCTACTCATTATGCAATTGCTTTAAAATATGACCTTCAAAAGGATCATGCTCCAAGGGTTTTAGCAAAAGGTGTCGATGAGCTCGCAAAAAAAATAAAAGAAATTGCCGTTAAAAATAATATTCCTTTGCATGAGGACAGAGAATTGGCTAGAGCTTTGTATAAATTTTGTGAAATCGGCGACCAAATTCCGGAGAAATTATTTAAAGCTGTAGCTCAAGTTCTTGCATACGTTTATCAGCTTAAAAAAACTAAAAAAAGAAAAATGATTGTTTAGATGAAACGCATAGGTAAAAATACTGATATTATTTTAGCATTTGGCTTAATATTTATCTTAGGCTTAATGTTAATTCCTTTGCCTGCAGTAATGCTCGATTTTTTTCTAGCTTTGAATATCACTTTTGCCGTTTTAATTCTTATTGTTTCACTATATATTCAGTCCCCTTTAGATATTTCTATTTTCCCCGGATTGCTTCTTGTATTAACTTTGTTTCGGCTGGCCCTGAATATCAGTTCAACTAGGTTAATTCTTATTCAAGGAAATGCGGGAAAAATTATAGATAGCTTTGGCAATTTTGTCGTCGGAGGGAATTTTGTTGTTGGTTTTATTGTATTCATTATTCTTGTTGTAATTCAATTTATTGTAATCGTTAAAGGTTCTGGTAGAATATCCGAAGTTGCTGCACGTTTTACTTTGGATGCCATGCCCGGTAAACAGATGGCTATTGATGCTGATTTAAATACAGGACTAATTACTGAAAACGATGCTAGGGCAAGAAGAGAGTCAATTTCAAGAGAAGCCGAATTTTATGGTGCTATGGATGGTGCCAGCAAGTTTGTTAAAGGTGATGCAATTGCAGGTTTAATTATAAATGGCATTAACATTATTGGCGGTTTCATTATCGGGGTTGCACAAAGAGGTCTATCTTTTTCAGATGCTCTAAAAACTTATACTATTCTGACTATTGGTGATGGGTTAGTCTCACAGATTCCTGCTTTATTAATTGCCACTGCTGCTGGACTTGTGGTTACTAGAAGTGCTGCAGGCACCGCTCTTGATCTGCAGATGAAAAAACAACTCCTTTCTAATCCAAGAGTTTTAGGAACTGTTTCCGGAGCTATATTTTTATTTGCTTTAATACCTGGAATGCCCACTATTCCTTTTATCCTTTTAAGTATTTTCTTAGGAACCGGATCTTATTTTAGTAATAAAAAAATTAAAGCTGCACAATCTGTTGAAATAGTTGAGGAAGTAAGTACTGAGCAAAGTGAGGATAAAGTTGAACAATACCTGCAGGTTGATCCCATTGAAATTGAAATTGGTTATGGCTTAATTAGTCTTGTAGATGAAAAACAAGGAGGTAATTTATTTCAAAAAATTTCCTCAACAAGAAAATATATCGCTCTCGAATATGGTATTCTTATCCCACCGGTAAGGGTTAGGGACAATCTACAACTCGATCCCAATCAATACTTAATCAAGATAAAAGGTAATATAGTTGCATCATTTGAAGTTTATACTGACAGATTTCTTGCAATGAATCCAGGTCATATTAAAGATAAATTAAGCGGTATTCAAACAGAAGATCCGGCTTTTAATCTACCCGCATGCTGGATTTTACCCGAAGAAAAGGAAAAAGCTGAATTATTGGAATTTACAGTTGTTGATGGAACATCTGTATTATCAACCCATCTCCAGGAAACCTTAAAGAAGAATTTTGATAAAATCCTTTCGCGCCAGGCAGTTAAACAGCTGCTTGAGAATTTAAAGAAAGACTATCCCGCTGTTATTGAAGATATAAATGCCGAAGTATTATCACTTGGAACTATACAAAAGGTTTTACAGAACTTACTAAGAGAATTTATTCCGATTAAAGATCTGGTCCAGATTTTAGAGGCTCTAATTGATTATTCTAAAGCTACTAAAAATATTGATGTGCTGACAGAGTATGTTAGACATTCAATAGGGGATACTATCGCAAATATTTATAAAGATAGTAATGATATTATTAGAACCGCTGCTCTTGGTAATAATATCGAAACTTTAATAACTAGAACTTTGCAGAATCAAAAAGAAGCAACTTCTACTTTAGGATTAAATCCTTTGATTCTAAAAGATTTAAATTTAAAAATTGATGACTCTGTCAAGAAATTCAAATCATTCGGCTATCACCCTGTAATAATAACCTCAGCAACCATTAGAATGTATTTTTATAGATTAATTAATTCGAGTTTCCCGGAAGTTGCTGTCCTATCATATTCTGAACTTCCTTCTCATATTGAAATTGAATTTATAGATAAAGTGGAGATTGAAAATGCAAATTAAAAAATTTGTTGGATCTACCTTAAAAGTCGCTACCGAACAAATGAAAGAGGAACTCGGTAATGAAGCTATCATTCTCGGGTCAAGAATGATTGAGGATATCTCTGAGTTTGGTAATAGGAAAATGTTTGAGATTACTGTCGGTTATGATGAAATTACTAAAAAAGCAGTTAATATTCATGAAGATGAAATTGAAGTAACCTCCTCTTTTGCAGATGAAATTACTTTATTAACTAAAAAAATATATCCCTCCGGACATGGAGCAAACGCTTTACCAAAAACCGGTATAAAAACTCTCAAAATTGAGCAGGACAAGCCATTAAGTTATCCTGCTGATAATAAAAAACCTAATGATCAGAAAAAACAGTTTCCAGTTGAACCTAAATTAAATCCTCCGGTAAAATTGAGAAAGAATATTAACCGGCTGCAAATATCTGTTGATGAAGAATTAAAGGATATTTCAGATCTGCTGGCACATAGGGAGATTTCTAAAAATCTGATATCTGTTATTATGAATCAGCTCGAATTGTATAGAAAATTTTTAGATTCATCTAATATTGACAACTACGTCCTTTCAAGCATTGCATCTATGACTCCTACTAAAAACTTTGAATTATATAAAAGTGACAGACCTAAAGTTGTTTCAGTTGTTGGTCCTACCGGCGTTGGAAAAACAACTTGTATTGCCAAGCTGGCCGTAATTGCAAAGATTCTGCACAACCTCGATGTGGGGCTGATTTCTGTTGATACTTATAGGCTTGGAGCTATTGATCAATTAAGAATCTTCTCCGAAATAAGTAATATCGAAATGCTTGTTGCATATGAACCTGAAGAAATGAAAGGATATTTAAATAGTTTTAAAAATAAAGATATCGTTTTTATAGATACAGCCGGAAGAAGTCAAAAGAATACTGAACATCTTGAAAAAACCAAATTGTTCCTTAATTCTATTAAGATAGATGAAACTTTTCTTGTTTTAAGCGCTACCAGTTCAACTAAAAACATTTTTGATACTGCAGAAAAATTCAAATTGTTTAACTATAATTCATTTATTTTCTCTAAAATTGATGAGGGTATAGCTTTTGGGAATATTTTAAATACTGTTACTAATTTTAATATCCCTTTAACCTTTCTTTCAAATGGTCAGGTAATTCCGGATGATATAATATCTGCAGATTCTGAATTTATTGCTAATTTGATTTACACCGGGAAAATCGGAAAATGATTGGTCAAGCTGAAAGATTAATAGGTCTAAAAAAAATTGAAAACAGAGAAAAAGTTTCTCCGGATTTTAAAGTTATTAGCTTTACTTCCGGAAAGGGCGGTACTGGTAAAACTTTTATCTCTTTAAGTATTGCCTATGCTTTATCTAAATTGAACAGAAAGGTTTTATATATTGATCTTGATTTGAATTTTGCTAATTCCAACATATTATTAAATTTAATTCCTAAAACAACAATTAGTGATTTTTTTCAGGGGAGCAAATTATTAAATGAGGTTATTACTCAATATAGTCCCAATTTCCATTTGATATTTGGAGAATCCGGAGAAAAAGAGCCGGAAGAACTAAAATATGAATTAGTTTCGCGTTTATTTAATCATTTAAAAAAGCTAAATGAGCATTATGACTATATCATTTTTGATACCTCTTCCGGCGGGCAAAAAGGCTTAATTGACCTTCTGACCTTTTCGGATGCCAATATTATTGTTACCTCACCGGAACCAACTGCTGTTATGGATGCTTATGTAATGGTTAAACTCTTAAGTAAAGAAAATTATAAAGGAAAGAAATTAATTATTGTAAATAAATGTACTAATGAAGAAGAATCTTTAACTGCTTTTACCAACATTAAAACCGCTTCACAACACTTTTTGGATGAAAAAATTGAACTTTTAGGAGATATCTATTTCGATGAGAACGTTTATAATTCAATCATACATCAAGAATTTTTAGTTGCTGAAAATCCCTCTTCGAAAACATCCGCCAAAATAAATTATTTAGCATGTTCATTATCAGATATCATTCAATTGGCTAATATTCCCCATCCCTTCCCAAATAATGTTTTAAATTCTTCGGAATTCTGATTAAATATCACTTTTTTCTTATCAATTTCAAATCCTTTTATTGGTATGTTATTTGAATTTTAAGGTATAATTATGCAAAAAGTAATTATACAAATCGGCTTATTATTCTTCTTCCTGGCTGTTATATTTTTTGCAAAAACAGGTTTACCGTTGAAGGACATTTTGTTAAGAGCTTTTATCCTGTTTTTTGCTCTAACAATAATGATTAGTGCTGTAACTCTTATTTTTATGAAGCTTCTACATAAATCATCATATGAAGATGATAATTAGTCGAAAAAACCTTAAATGAAATAGATGTCTTATGGATAATTCACTTTTATGGAACGAATTCAAAATATCCCCCAGTCCGGAACTCAAGAAAAAAATCATGATGAATTATACTAGACTTGTTCATTACGTAATACATAATTCAAGATTTATTAATCTAGATATCCTTGATGACCGGGATTATTTTCAATTTGGTATAGAAGGGTTAAGTGAAGCTATTGATAGGTTTGATCCTGATTATGGGACAAAATTTGAGACCTATGCTATTCAGAGAATTAGAGGTAAAATAATAGATGAACTAAGAAAACTTCAGAAAAAGAGAACTTCAACTGATGGCGTTATATATTCTACCGTTTCTATTAATAACACTATTGATGAAGATGAAAATTATACTCTTTCCGATATTCTACCCAGCAGTTATGATACACCAAATGAAGAAGTCGAAAAAAATGAAGCAATTGAGATTTTAACTGAGGCAATTAAAGAATTACCTGAAAGAGATAGAACTATTCTTAGTTTATATTATTACGAACATCTGAATTATCAGGAGATTTCAAAAATTTTAGGCATTACTGTTTCTAGGGTATCACAGGTCCATTCTAAAATTATTAAAACTCTTAAGATAAGATTGGCTTATTTAAATGTCTAACGATAACAGCATTTCAAGTAAATTACATGACAATCGCGGGACAAATCCCGAACCAGAAAATAAATCTTATTTAAATTCTTTACAGAATATAAGGAATCTGCCGTCGATCCCTAATGTAATCTTTGAAGTTTCAAAACTTCTTGAGGATCCTATGACAAATGCTTCAGATCTCGCCGGTTTAATCAGCCGGGATCAAGGTATGGTTACCAAAATTTTAACGGTTGCTAATTCCCCCTTTTATGGACTGACAAAAAAAATTTCAACAATTGAATTTGCCATTGTAATTCTTGGCTTTGAAAATATTAAAAATATTATAGTCGCGCTCTCAATGATGGGTGCATTAAAAGGAAATGGTAAAAATTGGGATAGAAAAAAATATTGGTATCATTGTTTGGCAGTAGCCAGTATGGCAAAACGGCTGGCTGAAGATTTAGGTTATTCCAAATCTGGAGAAGCCTTTACTGCTGGTCTGCTCCATGATCTTGGTTTGGCTATACTTCAGTTATATCTGAACAAAGAAAGTGAAAAAATCTATAACTTGATGAATTCGAAATCATTAGTTTTTTTAGATGCAGAAAAGGAAATATTAGGTGCAACACACCAGGAAATTGGAAACTATCTAGCCGAAAAATGGAACCTGCCAAAGCCGCTTAGTGATTCTATCCTTTTTCATCATAATCCAGGACAATCAGTTGAAAATAAGTTCCTTGTTTCAATTGTTCATCTTGCTGATTATCTATCATGGGAACTTGATTTTGGAAAATTTGAATGGGATAAGGATTCCAAACTTGATTTTTCAATCATCGAAGTTTTGGGGTGGGGAAGTGAAGTATATGTATATGAGTTTATTGAAAGTTATAGAGAGATTTTTCAAAATAAATTAGAACCAATAATTGAGTAAAATTATGATAAGCCTATTACCTTTGCAGCAAAGAAAAGAGAAAACAGAGTTAGTACTGAAGAATATTTATAATCTTCCACCTCTTCCTAAAGTTTTAAGCGAGGCATTAAAACTTTTAGAAAATAAGAAAACTAGCAATTCTGAGTTGGGCTCTCTCATTTCTAAAGACCAGGGAGTTGTTTCAAAGATTCTAACAATTGCTAATTCTCCTATGTATGGATTACAAAGAAGAGTTACTTCTCTTGATTTTGCGCTTTTAATTTTGGGCTTCAGTGAATTAAAAAGTATAATTTCCGTTCTTTCTTTGACTGAAGCTTTTAAAAATAAAACCGATAAATATCTTGACCAGAAAACATTTTGGCTTCATTCTTTTTTAGTCGGAAGCGCTTCTAAAAGATTGGCTGAAGATATTGGGTTCTATAATAGCGGCGAAGCTTTTATCGGAGGTTTTCTCCATGATATGGGAATTTCGGTTATGCATAGGTATTTACACAGCAGCTTTATCCAGATTCATGATTTAATCACAATTGAACGGCTGTCTTTAAAAGAAGCCGAATTGGAAATTCTTGGTATGGATCATCAGGAAATTGGTAATTTTCTGCTCGAAAGGTGGAATTTCCCCATTGAACTATGCAATGCAATTTTATCACATCATAATCCGTCCTCTGCTAGACAGGAAGATAGATTGATGACAACATTAATCCATTTTGCTGATTATATGACTCAAAAATTAAAAATAGGTGATTTTTATTGGGATGAGAATATTGAATTGGATAAGGATGCATTAAACGTTATGCAATTTAAATGTGATGAGGATATGGTAAAATTTATTGAGGGTTATCAAGAATTATTTATTAATCAAATTGAATCTGTTAGGAATCTTTAATTGAGAGTTATCAAACATAATACTTTAAGGTACGAATCTTTTTATAAATCGCTGCCTTATTTGTCCGGGTCCATCGATTCTGGAAATTCTTATTCCTTATTAAATAACAGCCGGCGGCCTGCTGAAAGTATTCCCTTATCCACCCAGTTAAATAAACTAAAAACATTATTTGACAATTTATACTCTTTTCAGAATAGAATTTTTGAATTTGATAATGCAAATCTTTCCGGGATTTCATTCGAAGTAGAAGATGCTGTTAAAAGAATTATTCCTTCTAAAGATATCAATATCTTTATCCTTGAAGATTCGCGAATTGTTCCTTTAACGGAATCTACTCCGGAGTATTCTATTAACTTTATGAATAACGCACATAAAGAAGGTATTCTTGACTGGATTTTTGAAGATACAAATCCTAAAGTTATTCCTGATCTAAAATTATATAATATTAAGGGATCGCGCTATAATTATATAATATTCCCTCTTAAACATGAAAATAAAAATAAAGGGCTGCTTTCAATTCTGACCTCTTTAACAACTCTATCAGACGATTCTATCGAAAGTAAAGTTATACAAATTATCGGTGGTATTGTCTTTTCTAAGATAAATTTGATAAAGAAAACTAATGAATTAAAATCAGCTTATCAGGACCAGCAGATTTATCAGTCAAAATTATTAAACGATTATAAGCTTTCAGCTATTGGTGAATTGACAAATGGTGTGGTTGAAGAAATTTTATCTCCTTTACAGGTTATAATGAGCCAGGTCGACTTTTTAAGTAAGGGGAATCAGGAAATTACCGAATCGGAGTCAAATAGCATAAAAGAACAGGTTAAAAAAGTCGAAGCAATTGTGACCAGGCTGGTGAAGTTTGCCGGAGTCAATAAAGAAAATATAAAAATATATCCTTGTGATTTGAATAAATTAATTAAGGATTATTATAATTTGCTTTCTTCAACTTTTAAAAATATAAATTATGAATGCTATCTCGATCTTGCCGATAATCTGCCCCCTGTTCTGAGTCATCCGGATTATTTTTATCAAATCCTTTCTAATATTTTTAGCTTTATTATTTCATCACCTGCAGACAATGTTTCGAGAAACCTTCTAAAGGGATATTCCCAAGATAAAAACAAAGGTGGAATTTTAATTCAGACGAGATACAAAGAAAGGAAGATTGATGTAAGAATTGTTTTCACTAATCAAATAAAAACTTTAAATAGTGAAAAAGATGCCGCTCAATATAATCTAAGAATTGTTAACAATTTAATGCGAAAACACGAAGGAGAATTGAATTTCTTAGGAAATGAAGTAAATGGTTCGGTTGTTGTCCTAACTTTTCCACTTCAAAGGAAAATAAGATTATGAAGTTAACCCGATTTTTTTCTGTTTTTTTACTCGTGTTGATATTTATGATTGATGCTGGTATGTGTCAAACTTCTACAAGTGGTTCGTTATCTAAATCTCAAATAAATTTAGTAGAAGAAATTGATATTAAAGCATTAGTACAGGCTCAAATAGATTCTGCGAAAGAAAGGAATTTACGTGGGGAAATAAAAAGCTATATTAATTATATGTATATGAAATCAGAGATAATTCCTTCGGTTCATAAAAATGCTGACGTTGAAAATGGTTCATCTTTCTTTGTTCAATTAGACACCAGGATGCTAATAATCATCGGGTTTTCGATTCTTGCTTTTTTAATTGTATTTATAAGAAGGATTAAAAATAAATCTCACAGTCAATCATTTGATAAATCTAAAGAAAATACCCAATTAATTACTGAGGAATACAATTTAAAAGAAAATAATCCGGAATTAAATCTTGTCAGAAGTAGATTGGTAAATCAATCTGCTGTAGAGTTCTCCGATAATTCCGTTTCTTCGAAAGCTAAGGGATTTAAAATTGGAAAAGGAGAAGTTATTCTCGCTGCAAAAATTAAATCTTATCAGCTGGCACATTTAAGTTCACATAAATAAAGGAATAATAATGATTAAAGGAATTTTTTTAGCTGGAAGAAGCATGGACTCGAAATTTAAAAGTATCGAAGTTATCGGGAACAACCTTGCTAATGTAAATACAAACGGTTATAAAAAAGCTATGCCTTTTACAGAAGTTATTTCTAAATATAATAATGTTGAAATTAATCAAGCTACCAATTATAGTCAGGGAAATTTTGTTGCCACTAATAACCCCCTTGATCTTAGTGTTAATGGAAATGCTTTTTTTTCTCTCCAGGGAAATGACGGAATGAATTTTACTCAAAATGGAAAATTTTCAATTTCTGATGATGGTTTTTTGGTTACTGATCAGGGCAAAATGGTCCTGGGAACAAAGGGTCCCATAAACATTAATAATTATCAGCTGGATAAAAAGCAAAGTATCAATATTTCTAAAAATGGTGATATAAAAATAGGCGACACTTATGTTGATAAGCTGCTGATGGTTAAACTTGATCCTTCTGATAAATTTGCCAGAAAAGACGGAACCAATTTCTCTTCTGTAGATGGAAAATACCTTGTTGCTGAAGATGGTGATTATCAAATAAATCAGGGTTATTTGGAAGAATCAAACGTAAATCCTATTGAAGAAATGACAAATATGATAAAAGTTCATAATGAATATAATTCAGCATCAAAGATGGTAAATTATTTGGATGAATCTTTGTCCGAAGCAAATGAAATTGGAAAAGTATAAAAAAGGAGTATTATTATGCCGACTAGAGCCCTTAGAACCGCAGCCTCCGGTATGTATGCACAGCAGGTTAATATCGAAGTTATTTCAAATAATATTGCAAACGTAAACACTACCGGTTTCAAGAAAAACACTGCACAGTTTCAGGATTTAATGTATCAGGAAGTCCAGGTACACCCCCAGACTACTCCAACTCCCGGTATAGACGAAGCTTCTTCGAACACAATATTGGTAGGTAATGGTGTGCAAAATTCATCTACCGCAAAAAGTTTTAAACAGGGTGATCTGGTTAATACAAATAATCAGCTTGACTTGGCTGTACAGGGAGATGGGTTCTTCCAGATACAAAAACCCGATGGAACTTATGTCTATACGCGCGACGGATCATTTCAAACTAATGCCGATGGAAATATTACTACATCCGGAGGTCTGCTCTTAGATCCTGGTCTTACGGTTGATGATAAAGTAGCCGGATTATCAATTGCCCGGGATGGCACTGTAGAAGCTCAGCAGACTGACGGCAGCAAATTTGTCTTGGGAAATATTGAATTGGTAAGGTTTATAAATCCTGCTGGATTAAAACCGCTTGGCGATAATCTTTATGCTCCCACTGATGAATCCGGTACCCCAATTTTAGGTACACCCGGACAGGATGGCTTCGGCGATATTCATCAGGGTTATCTCGAATCATCAAATGTAGATATTGTTGAAGAAATGATTGCCATGATATCAGCACAAAGAGCTTATGAAATGAACTCAAAAACTGTACAAACTGTTGAAGATATGATGTCAACAGCAAATAATTTAAAAGATAATAAATTAATTTCGGATTGAAAATTCGCAATCCGAAATTCAAAATCCAAAATAAATATGTTTTATTCATTTTTATTATTAATATCAATTTTTTTCACCCCTAATGAAAAATTAAAAAAATCCGTTGAAGATTATTTAAACAAAAATCTTACCCAATTCGATAAATATGAATTCACTATCGTTAAAGCTCCTGAAGTGATTGATGATTTTGAAATAAGGAATGAAGCAAAAATTAATTTAACTAACGGCTTTGCATATATACCCATAAAGATCACTAAACCTAATTCCGGTGTTGTTCAAACTTATATTACCGTAAAATTAAAATTGTTCAAAATAATTTGCATAGCAAAAAATGAAATTGAACGTGAACAGCCGCTGTCGAATGATAATATAGAACTTAAATTAATGAACGTTACCGATTTGCATGGAACACCTGTTGAATCCCTTAATGATTTAAATGGTTGGAAAAGTAAACTTAAGATTGAACCGGGATCAATTTTGTTAAAAGAATTTTTGGAGGAAATACCGGTTGTAAATAAAGGAGATTTCGTAACTGCAATAGCGGTTTCTGGAAATGTTAAGATCTCTACAAGTGCTGAAGCCCGGCAGGATGGAGTTTCTGGTGATATAATATATATAGTTACTAAAGATAAAAAACAATTTAAAGCAAAAATACTTGATTCAAATAATGTTATGATAGTTGAGTAATATGTTAAAAATACTAAATATTAGCCTGATTTTACTAATTACTGCTTATGCCTTTCCACAGGAAATGCGGCAGAATTCATTTCAATCACTTTTTTCCGATCAGAAGGCAAATCGTGTTGGTGATGCTGTTACAATTCTTGTAGTTGAGTCATCACAAGCTTCTAATAATGCTGAGACATCTACCGGTAAAAAAAGTGATCTGGGGTTTAATACCAGTGGTACCATCGGTTCCGGTTCTGCACCTAAAGCGGATATTAGTATTGGTTCTAATAATAATTTCACCGGTTCAGGGTCCACCAAAACAGCAGGTATGATTCAGACTAAAATAAGTGCTACTATTGACTCGGTACTGCCGAATGGAAATCTCTTCATTAATGGAAGCAGACGAATTTCGATTAATGGAGAAGAACAGACGATTCATATTAAAGGTGTTGTGAGATCTTCCGACATTATGGCAGATAATTCTGTCTTATCATATAATATTTCTTCCGCTGAAATTGTTCTCGAAGGAAGCGGAATGATTGATAATGCTCAGCGCCCTGGGTGGTTAACAAAATTCTTTCATTGGATATTTTAATATGAAAAAAATTTTCCCTTTTATAATATTTCTTTTTATTTATTCGAACTCTTTCGCCCAGAGGATAAAAGATATTTCATATATTACCGGTGAAAACGCTCAGCAGGTTATTGGCTATGGATTGGTTGTTGGTCTTGCCGGCAGTGGTGATAGCCAGCGTTCTCTTTTTACTGTTCAGTCTGTGACTAGTATGCTTAAGAGATTTGGAATTACGGTTCCTCAAACCGATTTACGTACAAAAAATGTTGCCGCTGTAATGGTCACTTCCACTTTAAACCCATATTTGAAACAAGGTGCTAATTTTGACGTCACTGTCTCATCTCTTGGTGATGCTACCAGTTTAATGGGGGGAACTCTTTTAATGACTCCTTTATCCAGTGTCGATGGTAAAGTGATGGGTTTTGCACAAGGCTCAATTTCAACCGGCGGATATGATATTAGAACTACAATTGGAAGTCGTATAGCTAAAAATCATTCTCTTGCCGGCAGAGTTCCAAGAGGGGGTATTTTAAAGGTCCCTGTAGATTTAAATGGTATTTCAAGTAAGGAAATTAGTCTATTCTTAAGAGACCCCGATATGACTACTTCGGATAATGTTTCAAAAGCTATTAATACTAAGTTTGGTCAAAATACCTCTATTGCTGTTGATGCAGGTGAAATTAAAATTAATGTTCCTGCTGATAAACAAAATGATATTGTAAATTTTATATCTGAACTCGAATTACTCCCTGTCCAGGTTGATTATCCTGCTAAAGTTGTTCTAAATGAACGAACCGGAACTGTGGTCGCTGGAAATAATGTGAAGATTCAGCCGGCAACTATTTCTCATGGCAACTTAAATATTACCATTGAGTCTTATCCGATTGTTTCACAACCTAATCCGTTTTCAAATGGAACTACTACAGTCGTAAATAACCTTATTCCTTATGTGGTTCAGGATTCAACTAATACCGTTGCTATTAAAGGCGCTTCAAATGTCCAGGAGGTCGCAGCAGCTCTTAATTCACTTAAAGTTGCTCCTCAGGATATTATATCCATTTTTCAGGCATTAAAAGAAGCCGGTGCTCTAATTGCTGAAATAATAATTATTTAATATCCATCAGTTGAATATAAATTTACTTAAACGTAATGTAAAATAGAATATGAATTTTAAGATTTCGAACGAAATTAAACAGTCTGCTCCGGAAGTCAATTCTAATCTTCCGAATATTGATAAGACAAGTCTTCAAAAAGCTGCAAAACAATTTGAGAGTTTATTTACTTCAATGATGTTAAATAGCATGACGAAAAGTACCGACGGACTTTTCGGGGATAATAGTCTTGGCGGTGATTATTTTGATATGATCTTTCAAAATGAGATTGCTTCTAAAATTTCTGAAGGAAAGGGGATTGGGATTGCTGATTTTATCTATAAAAAATTAGCTGCTCAATATATCAATTCGGATGACTCCGGTACAAAAATTGACGTATCTACACAGGCTGAAAAGCCTCTTGAAAAATTAGATCTTGAAAATCATGACCAAAATTTTTTCTCTGTACCTCCTAGCAAAAGTTCATTAAAAAGATTAAATAAGTACGAATCAATTATTGATCAAGCCTCTCAAGAATTTAATGTAGATAAAAATTTGGTCAAATCGGTTATCTTGGCTGAATCTGCTGCTAATGAAAAAGCTGTTTCCGGAGCAAAAGCAAAAGGATTAATGCAATTAATGGATCAAACTGCGCAGGAACTGGGTGTGGATAATTCATTGGATCCGAAAGAAAATATTTTCGGCGGGACTAAATATTTGGCGCAAATGCTTCGATTATATAAAGGGGATGTCAATCTGGCTTTGGCTTCCTATAATGCAGGTCCAGGTAATGTAGAAAAATATAATGGCGTCCCTCCATTTGAAGAGACTAAAAATTATATAACAAGGGTTTTGGGATATTTAAATCATTTTAACGGTTAAAATTATGAAAACAGATGAACTTATTTCGGTTTTGGAAGAACAGCAGGAAAGTCTTAAAAGTTTTTTAGAATGCTGTAAAAATAAACAAAAAGCTATTGTCGGGAATGATATTGATAATCTTCGTAATTCATTGGTGCACGAGCAAAAGTTATTATCCAAAATTGAATTAAGTAGCAAAAATATATCTTTCAATGTTGAAAAATTAGCCGGTGAATATGGTCTGGATTTAAAGACGCTTTCAATAGCTGAATTCTTAAATGCTGTTAATAATAAAATGGAAATTAATGTAAAAGTTATTAACCTTTTAAGGAATTCTATTAAAGATTTAATAAGTGAAGCAGCCCGTATTAATGAGCAAAATAAGGTTTTAATTGAACATTCACGAAGTTTTTTAAGAGAAACCATTGCTATTTTAATCGGATTAAATAAACATCCTCTACTGGATAGAAAAGTATAAATAATAATAGAGTATTAAAAATGGGCTTAGGTAGAATATTCGATATCGCAAAAAGCAGTTTAATGGCTTATCAAGGTGCACTCGATGTTACCTCACACAATATTGCCAATGCTTCCAATGAAAATTATTCAAGGCAGAGGGTGGATCTATCTGCTAGAACTCCTCAATCTCTCGCTGGTATGGTGTGGGGAACCGGTGTTACTATTGACCAGATTTCAAGAGCTAGAGATCAACTCACCGATAACCAAATTAGAAATAATAATAGTAAATTTAGTGATGCAAATCAGCGCTCCGAAGTTCTTAGTCAGGTCGAAGCTCTTTTCCCTGAACCTTCTGATTTAGGTATATCTTCTTTAATTAATTCTTTTTTCAATTCATGGAATGAATTGTCAGTTACTCCAAATTCCGATGCTTTAAGAACCAGTGTGGTTCAGTCCGCTCAAAAATTAGCTAGCCAGGTCCAAACTGTTTATCAAGGTCTTGACGAGATAAAGGGGAATCTGTTAAATGATGCTAAATCCAAAGTAAAAGATCTTAATAATCTCTTAAAACAGGTGCAGTCATTAAATACTCAGATTTCTACTTCGTCAGTCTCCGGTGCAGAAAATAATGATCTTCTGGACCAGCGTGATCAGGTTATTGATGAACTTAGTAAACTAACAAATATAAATGTGAGTTATGACTCCTCAAATAATGCAATTATTTCAGTTGGCGGCGTTTTCGCCGCAGATCAAAATACTGCTGTACAATTCAAAATCGGTTCCGTTAATGACACTTTATCGATAACTACTACTGATGCTAATAATGTCGCAACCATTAAAGGCGGCGAACTTTATGCAATAACAGATTCTTATTCCAATTACACCGGAAAATATCAGGATAATCTTAATAGTGTAATGAGCACTTTAGTTGATTCTGTTAACAGCATTCATTCTACCGGCTACACAAATTCTGCTTCCCCTGAAACAGGTATTAATTTTTTCGACAGTTATAAGAATGGTGTTTTAAAAATCAATGACAATATATTAGCTGATAATAATAATATTGCAGTCTCATCCGATGGAACATCAGGGAACGGAAATATCGCCCTCAAAATTGCCGATCTAAGCAGTCAAAAATTATTGAATGGTTCTACCATCTCCGACAGTTATTCTGAACTGGTTAGCGGTATCGGAAATGATAAAGTTTCTGCCAATCAGCTTGCGGATTCTACCCAGCTCGTTTTACAACAGCTCCAGGATCAGAAAAATTCTTATTCGGGGGTCTCAATAGATGAAGAAATGACAAATGTAATTACTTATCAGCGATCTTACGACGCTTCGGCAAAATTAATTTCTGTTGCTGATCAAATGCTGCAAACTCTTATGGGATTGGTGCAATAATGAAAAGAATTTCCGATTTATCTTATACGAGTACGTATCTTAATAATTTGAATCTCCTTAAAAATCAACTGAGTCAGTTAAATACTCAGATTTCTACTGGTAAAAAAATTAATAAACCTTCGGATTCACCTACCGGTACTTCTCAAATTTTGAGGATGAATAATCAAATCTCTCAAATTGATACTTATTCAAATAATATTCAAAATAGTCTTTCGTTTGCTAATGAAACTTCATTTGCTATGGAGTCTATTCAATCTGAAGTTGTTAGTGTCTTAACCAATCTAACATCAATTGGCAATGCTGCTAATAACTCAAATTTAAATACTTTTGCCGATCAAATTGATCTTTCTCTGCAATCGATTTTAAACTCTGCTAATTCCGAATATGATGGAAAATATCTTTTTTCCGGTACTGACCAATCCGGGAAACCTTATGATCTAACTGCAGATGGTAAATCTATCGAAGTGAAATTAAATGATGTCTCTGGTGAACAGAAGGTTAGAATTTCATCTAATATTATCCAGAAGATTAACATGAGCGGTCAGGAGGTATTTGGCACTATTGTTAACCAAAACGGAAATATTGATGTTAACAGTAATGTTGGTGATGTTGTTGCCAATCAGCAGTCAATCTATGATGCTGACGGAAATCAATATACTCTTAATTTGTCTTATACTAAAACAACAGCAAATACTTATACTTTAAACTATGATATTTTAGATGCTGCCAATACCTCCATTTTTAGTACTCCGCCCGCTTCTAAAACTGTTGTTTTCGACTCAACCACCGGTTCAATGAAATCATTAGATGGCAATTCCTCTCTCTCATTTATTATTAATGATCCGTCAAAGAAAATAAATTTTTCACTCAACCTTTCTCAGCTTGAGGAAAAAAATTCAGCATCTTCTATTTCACTATCTGCAAACCAGAAAAATGATATCTTCAATACATTGATAACGATCAGAGATAATTTAAGAAATGGAATAAAACCTACCGATGAACAGGTACAAATTGTAAAAGACTTTAGTAGTAAAATTGTTAGTAAATTGTCTGAGAATGGGAATACTGTTAACCAGTTAAATTATACTTCAGATTTAATCACAAATCAGCAGGCTAATATTGAAGAATTGCTCTCCGGAAAACAGGACGTTGACGTTGCTAAGGCTATTACGAATCTTCAAAATATGAATTATGTTTTGGATATGAATTATAAATTAGCATCTATGTTTTTGCCTAAATCTATTTTGGACTATTTATGAAGCTGAAATATGGAGCCTTTCTTGGTCTTGGTTTTGGAATTTTTTCTATATTCGGCGCATTTTTTCTTGAAGGCGGTTCTTTTAAGGCTCTATTTCTTTTGCCCCCTTTAATAATTGTTTTCGGTGGAACTTTCTCAGCTGTAATTATAGGCTTTGGGTTTGAAAAATTTATTGAAGCTGTCTCAGTTATTAAGTTGGCATATTTCCCTCAAAAATATAATTTGACAAGTCTTATAAACAATTTTATCGATTTTTCGATAATATCGAGAAGAGAAGGATTATTAACTATTGAAAAATATCTCGATAGAATTGATTATTCTTTTCCTAAAAAATTAATAAGATATGCTGTTGATGGAACAGATCCTCAATCTTTAGAAAATATTGCTTTCATGGAAATGAAAGCTATGGAGGAAAGGCATTTCTCCAACATTCAGGTTTTTTCTAAAATGGGTGGTTATGCTCCAACTATGGGCATTATCGGTACGGTTATGGGTCTTATTATGACACTCGCTAATGCTGGTGCTAATCCTAATATTTTAATTCACAATATTGCTTCGGCATTTATAGCTACCCTTTGGGGTATTGTTAGTGCTAATATTTTATGGTTTCCAATAGGTGATAAATTAAAAAAATGTCATTCGGACGAAAAATATATGATGGAGATCTCTCTGGAAGGAATTATGGCCCTGCAGAATGGGGAAGTACCCTCAATAATAAAAGCAAGGTTAATAAGTATGCTTCCTCAAAAAGAACAAAGAAAGCTTCTCAACTCTTAGTTGGTAGTGACAAATTCTTTGAGAGCGATCCCGAGAAGGACAGGTACCTTATTACTTATGCAGATGTAATTACTCTGCTGCTCGGGCTGTTTATTATCCTTTATGCTGTGTCAAATATTGACCTCAAAAAATATGAAAAAATAAAGGTTGCTTTTGGAAGTTCTTTCAAAAATAATGAAAAGATTATAGGTATAAATCAAAAATCTGCAAATATTGTTGTAGCCCCGGTAGACGATCTTAGGAATCATTTAAAACAGCTCATTACCGATAATGGTTATGGGAATGCAATTAAACTTGAAGAAAATGAACGGGGTATAATTATACATATTCTCGATGAAATCTTATTCCCATCTGGAAGTGCTGATTTAAATCTAAATTCTCTTCAAATATTGAACAAAATTGCTTCTATTCTAAATCAAATTCCAAATGAAATTAGAATTGAAGGTCATACTGATAACGTACCTATTAGTACACCTAATTTCCCTTCTAATTGGCATTTATCGGTAATGAGAGCATTAAATACTGCTTATTATTTAATTCATAATGAAAATTTGAAAGCAGAAAGAGTTTCAATTGTAGGTAATTCCGAGTATAAACCCATATCCTCCAATGATTCAGTTGAAGGCAGAACTCAAAATAGAAGAGTCGATATAGTAATAGTTAGAGAGTAAAAATGAAAATAGTAACACGCCAATTTGGCGAAATTGAATTTCGGGACGAGCATATTGTAAAATTTTCTTCAGGTTTAATCGGGTTCGAAAACCTGCAAATTTATGTTCTAATAAAAACCGAAGATGACCTTTT
The DNA here is from genome assembly GCA_963848195.1 of uncultured Ignavibacteriales bacterium. GTDB lineage: Bacteria > Bacteroidota > Ignavibacteria > Ignavibacteriales > Ignavibacteriaceae > CAVQBP01. The sequence continues at coordinate 281,231 of CAWKCY010000017.1, forward strand.
TTACTGGTTGAATTCCGTTGAAAAACCCGAAGTATGCTTTCCTATGGTTGGGATAAGGGTGATTGATGAATCCTTCCCCACAGAATTAGATTTCGAGGCCTTCGGGATAGTTACTTTAGATAAGGACCCCCTGAAGATTACAATAAATCTGAAATCTCCTGTTTATCTTAATCAGGATGAAAAAATAGGGTATCAGAAAGTCCTTAGCGATAGTAAATATTCTATGAATTATAACCTTTTTAAGCCTTAGATAATATAAGATAATATAATGTTAATTTTAACTAGAAAAATAAATGAAGAGATAATTATAAATTCTGAAATTAGAATAAAAATTCTTTCTATTTCTGAAAATCAAATTAAATTAGGTATTTCCGCACCGGAAGATATGGAAATATTAAGAGGTGAGATTTATGAGCGGGTTAAAAATATAACCATAAATTTGCCCTTTGAAAAACTAAATGGTTTAAATCAAGTTAATGAAGAAATTAAAGATCTCTCCAAATTGAAGGTAAATAAAATAAAATAAATAATATCATGCCCGATAAAAAAGTTGTCATACTTGTTGTTGACGATTCAGATTTAATTAGAGAAACTTTAACCAGGTATTTTGAAGAATATTTTGTTGAAGTGGTTAGCTGCCGGGATGGTCTTGAAGGGATTAAAAAATCTATTCAGCATGTTCCCGATTTGATATTTTTAGACCTGATAATGCCTGACTTTGATGGTGTTAAAATGCTTCAGGTTATTAAAATTATTGATGACTTGAAAAATATTCCCGTTATTATAATAAGCGGAAATACCAATAAAGCAAATGTTCTTGCAGCTATGGAAGCCGGTGCTCATAAAGTAATTCCCAAACCTCTGCAAAAAGACGTTATAATAAATAGTATTAATGAATTATTAGGTCCTGACTTTCTAAAAAAATCAAAAAAAAATAATGTCACGGAAGAAGAAAATAAAGAAATATTAAATCAGCTTTGCGGAATATTCTTAAAACATTTTCCGCTTACAAAAAGGAAGATTGAAAAAGCTCTCGAAACCAGGAATATAGATTTAATGTCTGGTCTTATTCATGAATTAAAGGGGGCTGGAGGTACTATCGGCTATCCGGTTATAAGTATTATTTGTAATGATATTGAAAAAGCTCTGGAAATTTCGATAATAGATTGGATGTACATTAAAAATAAATGTGATCATGTCTTTTCTATTGTTAGAAAGATTGAATATTCTAAATACATTTTAGAAGAATAAATATGATAGATCTTAATTCTTATTGCTGTCTCTAATATGATTTATTTAGTTATTTGATGACCTAAATTTTTTAAAGGATCGATTGCAGATGTATTTAAATTTTTATCAAAGTTTTAAGGAGTAATTTTATGCCGGGAAAAAAAGTCACAATTTTAGTTGTAGATGATTCTGATATCATAAGATACTCATTAAAAAATTTTTTCAGTGGCTATAATTTTGAAGTCATTAGTTGTATGGATGGGCTGGAAGGCATTCAGAAAGCTCAAGAGCATATTCCGGATTTAATTTTTTTGGATTTAATGATGCCTAATTTCAATGGAATGAAGATGTTAAGGGTATTAAAAGCCATTGATAATTTAAAACGTATTCCGACTATTGTTATTAGTGGAATTACAAGTAAAGCAAACGTGCTTGCCGCACTTTCGGCAGGCGCCGATAGGGTGCTCTCAAAGCCGCTTAGAAAAGAAATAATTGTAAAAACTATAAAGGAACTTGTAGGTGAAGATTTTCTGAAAAAAGCAGAATATGCTGTTATTTCTGAACATGAAGATAAAGAATTCCTCGAGGAGCTTCAGAAGCTGTTTTTAGAATCATATCCTATAAAAAAACAAAAAATTCTTGATGCTCTTGAAGATAAAGATAAGACATCTCTTGCAAGTGTAGTTCATGAAATGAAAGGCGTAGGGGGTTCTATCGGGCATCAGGAAATTACTGACATTTGCAAAGATATTGAGTCCTCTGTCAAAGAACTCGATATAAATTGGGATGAAATTAAAATTAAATGTGAACTCTTCTTCTCCATTGTTGGAAAAATAGAAGACTCCAAATCTGTAGAAAAATAATATGTTTGTATTAATTGGTATTGCTGTTGTTATTGTCTCTATTATAACCGGTTTTCTAATTGCCGGTGGTAATTTGGTTTTATTATTGCAATGGTCAGAGTTTATTGTTATCGGTGGGGCTGCTATCGGTAGTTTATTGATTTCTTCCCCCCTTTCTTTGTTAAAGAAAATATTAGCTGAATTACCTAATGTAATAAAAGGGAGTCACTATTCTAAATCCGATTACATGGAATTGCTAAAATCTTTTAATGATCTCTTTCTTGTTGCTCAAAGAGATGGCTTATTATCTATTGAAAAGCATGTGGAAACTCCTGAGGAGAGTGATATCCTTTCTCAAAACAAAAAATTTATAGGCAATCCATTCATAAGAGATTTCTTTTGCGATACTATGAAAGTTATGCTCACCGGCGGAGTCCCTCCCCATGAACTTGAAAGTTTAATCGATGCTGAAATCGAAACGTTTGAAATTGAATCTAAACCCATTGCTTCTACAATTAATAAAATAGGAGATTCCTTACCCGGGTTGGGTATTGTTGCTGCCGTTCTGGGTATTATCGTTACTATGGGATCCATTGATAAAGGTGCCGAAGTCGTTGGCCACCATGTGGCTTCTGCTTTGGTTGGTACTTTCTTGGGTGTCTTATTGGCTTATGGGTTCATCAGCCCTCTTGCATCAAGTGTTGAACATAGTATTGAAAGTAAAGTCCGCTTTTTATCCACTATTAAAAGCTGTATAGTTGCGTATGCTAAAGGAAATCCTCCTATTATCGCTGTTGAAATCGCACGTAGAACTATTTTCTCCGATGAACGGCCTACATTTTCCGAACTGGAAAATTATGTAAGAGGCAAGAGTGCTTAATCCTGAAGGAAATCCTATAATAATAAAAAAGAAAAAGGCTGGGCATGAGAGTGGTCATGGCGGAGCATGGAAAGTTGCCTATGCCGATTTTGTAACTGCAATGATGGCTTTATTTATTGTTTTATGGATTTTAGGACAGGATCAGTCAATAAAAGATTCTGTTGCACATTATTTTAGAGATCCTATTGGGTTTTCAGATAAAGGTAAGAATATTATGGAAGGTAATTCTCAATTGATCAATATTGATCTTAAAAAAAATGTCGATCAGAGGGAGACTGAAAGACAAGAATTAAAAGAAATGGGTGATAAAATTTTAAGTGAAATTTCAGCTGATCCTGAATATATCAATATTGTCGGTCAAATTAAAATTGAAATTACAGATGAAGGTTTAAGGATTGAAATTGTAGATTCTGCTAACGACGTCTTCTTTGAAATCGGTAATGCTAACCTTCAACCGGCAATGATTAATTTACTTAAAAAAATAGGAGATCAGTTAGCTAAACTTCCTAACAAAGTAGTTATTGAAGGTCATACCGATGCTCGTCCTTATCACGGAAATAATGAAGGTTATACCAATTTTGAATTAAGTACTGATAGAGCTAACTCTGCAAGAAGAGCTTTGTTAACAAGTAATCTTCCATCGGATCAAATCGAAGAAATTAGAGGGTATGCGGATAGAAGATTAAGGGATAAAAAAGATCCTTATAATCTTGTTAATAGACGAATTAGTATTATTGTTAAATACTTAAATTAATAAAGTGAAAAATATAATTGTTGTTGAGGATGATCCCTTCTCGCAGGAATTTTATAAATATCTCCTGAAAAGAGAAGGATATATCCCTTTAATTATTGAGGACGGTGATTTATTATTTGAACAATTAAAGAAAAGTTCTATTTCTTTAATTATTATGGATATAAATTTAAAGAATACGTATCTTAATGATGAGAAAGTTGATGGAATTGTTCTATCCAGACTTGTTAAAGAAAATCCTGAGTTTTTACATGTCCCTGTTTTGCTTGTGACTGCTTATTCTTTAATTGCTGATGGACCCGGTTTTTTTAAAGAAAGTTTAGCTGAGGATTATATTACTAAACCTATATTGGATTATAATCTTCTTTTGGAAAAAATTGAAATGTTAGTTGATAATTAAATGGCTGCTGATCAGATTTTAGTTGTAGAAGACGAAAAAGATACAAGATATATTCTTGATAAATTACTGTCAAAAAACGGCTATGATGTCATTACTTCCATAAATGGCGAAGAAGCCTTTGAAATCTTAAAGAAACAGAAACCTAAAGTAATTATTGCTGATTGGACTATGCCTGTTATGGACGGTATTGAACTGTGCAAAATTCTTAAAAGTAATGAAAATTTTAAGCTTATTTATTTTATTATTCTCACCGCAAGAGCTTCTCTAAAAGATAGGGTTATTGGTTTAGATGTCGGCGCTGACGACTTTCTTGTAAAACCTGTGGATAATCAAGAATTATTAGCCAGAATAAGATCTGGTATTAGAATTCATAATCTTCAGAATGAATTAAAAAGTATCGAGCATAATAAAGCAATTCTCGAAATGGCCTGTACTATCGGTCACAAAATAAACAATCCTTTGAGCAGTCTTCTATTATCTGTGAAAAATATTGAAGATGAGCTAAATTCAAAGGAAAAAGATAAATTTAATGATGATTTTAATATTGCTCTTCAATCTATCGAAAAAATCAAATCCTTGGTTAATGATCTTACCCACCTTCAAAATCCCGATTTAATCGAATATGCTGCCGATCAAAAAATGGTTAGGCTTGGCAAGTAAATCCTAAAGTTTTTCTCCGAATTTTCGATTATAAAAAAGGAGAATGACATGTTAGATAAAATTAAAGACATACAGCTAAATCTGAATGGTTCTAAAACAGCTTATTATTCAGGTCAGTACAAGAAGAATAATCCCAAGAAAGGGTTAGACTATACTGATACGTTAAGTTGCTCTGAAGCCGTTCAATATATAATGCAGAAAAAATGGCAGATAAAAGAACTTTTTTTATTATCCAGCCAGCGGGTCTCTATTACTTTTTCGGTTGCAGGTATAGAATTCCATTCCATCATTGATACCGGGGAAATTATTAAATTATCTAAAATTGATTATTCCATCAGCTCGGAAAAAGATATAAATGAAATAAAGCAAAAATTAACAGCATTTATCTCCATGGATATAAATGAAAATAATTTTAACAAAAATATTGAAAATGAACTTCCTGGAATTAAAATGCTCTTTAAAAGATTATTTTCTCTTAATATAGAAAATGAATTAAATTCAGACGATAGTATGATGCTGGATAGTCTTTTTGATGATATTCTTGAATTTATAAACTTTGATTTATCTTATATCAATTTTAGTCTTTTTGAATTTATAACCAAATTAACCGGTTCCAAAATTAATATTTCTACTAGTAATATTTATCCTTCCATTACTCTGAATAAAATAAAGGTAACTGCAGCTTAACTTATTCTTTGAAACCATTGCCGAACTTTTTCCGTATATATAAAGCCCTAAATTATATTTCATTTTCTCCTATTTTTTAGCTCTTTTACGCAGAAAGTTTACAATATATTTATTAAGTTTAACTATTAAAAATTAAAAGTAAAAGAAAGGGGATATCATGCTTACTGATATTCAAAAAAAAATGGAAAATAATTCTAATGATGGTGAAATTGATGAATCAAAATATTCTGTACAAACTCACCTGATCTATGGAAAAAATTATTCTAATAAATGGGATTATTCACACCATGTAATTTCACCTCTTTCCAGTTCCGTAATTTTTAGGCTGGATTCTGTCGAGAGGGGAGCTGAGGGATTTGAAGACTTTGCCCATTCAAATCTTATTGATGGTAAACCTGGTCCTATTTATATTTATGATAGATTGGGTGAACCGAATAAAGATCTTCTGGAAGAAAATCTCGCTTTCGTAGAAAAAGGAGAAATTGCTGTTACATTTGCTACCGGGATGGGTGCTATTTCCGGAATCCTTGGCGTGCTGACAAAATCCGGCGATGAAATTATTACTCATAAAACTTTGTATGGATGTACTTTTTCTCTGCTGAATAATTGGTACCCAAAATACAATATCAAAAATACTTCAGTCGATTTAACTTATCCTGAAAATTTAAAAAATAGTATTACTCCTCAAACAAGAGTCGTCTATTTTGAATCTCCTGCGAATCCCAATCTCGATATTATCGATATTAAAGCAATTAAGAATATTGTTTGTAATGAAAATCAGAACCGGACCGAAGAAAGTAAAATATACGTTGTTGTTGATAATACGTTTGCAACACCTTATTGTCAAAGACCTATAGAGTTTGGGGCTGATTTTACTGTTCACTCATTAACTAAAGGTATTGGAGGTTTTGGTACCGATATGGGCGGAGTGGTAATTGGACCTAAAAGTTTTCATGATCATTTAATGCTGTATAGAAAAGATTTCGGTGCGGTTTTGAATACAAAAGCTGCATGGACAGTATTAACTTACGGTCTCCCTACTCTTCATTTAAGGATTTCACAGCAAATTAAAAGTGCAATGAGAATTGCTGAATTTTTGGAAGCTCACCCTAAAGTCAATATGGTTAATTATCCCGGGCTAAAAAGCTATCGTTTTTATTCTTTAGCAAAAACTCAGATGATTGATTTTAACGGTAATTTTGCTCCAGGCAGCCTGATTTATTTTACTTTGAAAGGTAATACAAATCTTGAACGTAAAGAAAATGGTAGATGTTTTATGAATTATGCCGCTAAAAATGCTTATACTATGACTCTCGCTGTTAGTCTCGGTCATACAAGAACTTTAATTGAACATCCGGCTTCTATGACTCATTCAATGGTTCCGGCAGATAAACTGATTGAATATGGAATTGATCCTGGAGGTGTAAGATTAGCCTGCGGTCTTGAAAATACAGACGATATTTTACTTGATCTCGAAAAATGTCTGGAAATCGTTTAAGAATAATTAAATTAATTGTTATAAAAGATGACATCTTTAAAAAGAAAATCATTTTCAATTTTTTATTAAATTTTAGGTTCAAATAAAATCTATTATTAAAAATAAAGATGTCATCTTTCAATTTTCTCATCTTAAATTATGGAAGTCAAATTCTATAAAATCCTTTCTAACTTCTTCTTTTTCTATATAACTTTTAACGGGTTTTTATTTCCTCAGCAGGAGACTCCAAAAGTATTGTCCGGGTTTAGAGGAATTGAATGGGGAAGCAGTATGGATAAAATTAAATCTGCTGAACCAGCACCTTATATGCAGTCATTCCATGGCTTCGGAATAGATGCTTTATCCTACAAAGGGAATATTGCCGGTTTGGATGCACGAATAGATTATTCATTTAAAGTCGGAAAATTATTTGAAGGAACTTATTCCATTTACCCTGGAGATTCATTTAAACCAGAATTTAATAAACTCAAAAAATACTTAATCGATAATTACGGTAGACCTAATTACAAAGCCGGCCTTTCTATTGATATAGATTCTGTTTGGATTAAAGTTACAGATTACGGAGAATTTAAAGGACCGGAATTATACTGGAAATTTAAAAATGGATTTATCGGTCTTATTGCTTCTAAATTCGATAATGATATAACCATAACTGTTTTATATACTAACAGCCAATCTATCGAAGAATATGGGAAAGACAAACAAATTTCAACAGATACCTTTAATCCAAACCACTAACCACAAACTACACACCACAAACCACAAACCACATACAACATACAACAAACCACAAACCATTACGCACTTTGTATTCGAGAATTGTTCGGATTTGCAGAAACATTCCATAATGATAGCAGCAATATTAATCCGCCAAAAACAATAAAATTCCATTCGACGTTTAAGTTAAACACCAATCCGCTTAAAAAAAGCCATAGTCCGATTAGAGAATTGGTAAAGCCCTGCCAGCTGTTTCCTTTTTTGCCTGCCCATAATCCGAAAATAAAAATTACCAAACCGGGTATCCACATATTAACGGATGTTCTTAAAGGATTAAAGAATCCGCAGGACAAAACCCATAGCCCGGCAATTAGATCAATCCATCCTTGCCACATAATAATCTCTCTTCTTATTATTAAAAGAAAATATTTAATAAGCTAATAGTTTCGGGAATTTTTTCAAGTGAGCGGATAAACAAGGTGTTCTTTATCAAAATTAAATAAGCCTCAGCGAAAAACTTGATGCTGAAGAACTAGAATTTATGGAAATATTATAACCTTTTGAAATAAATTTCAATCAGCTGAGTTTTCTACTTGCTCGGGGGTGAAGGGGAAATTAAAGAAATAATGATTTTCATCTTCCTTAATAATTTTATCTTTGGTTAGAAAATATTTTTCTATTTGTCCGGTATTCGAATAAGGAAGAAATAATCCTTCTTCAAGATATACTTTGGGTAATCTTATCAGTTTATGAGACACAAGGTAAGCCATATCTATAAGAACCTTTCTAACATGATCACCGTCTTCTTTTCTCAGGTATAAAGTTCTCACTGTAAATCTCTATTTAATTTGATAAGAAATTTAATAAATGTTATCTGATAGTAAAAATTAATATAATAACTATTTACTCTTCATCATTTCCTTTTAGTAATCCAACCCCCACACACCCCTACTCATAATCGTAATCTTGCTCGTAATCGTACTCGTAATCGTACTCATAATCTTGCTCGTACTCGTACTCAGACTCATACTCCTAATCGTCCTCATACTAGTAATTCTAATTACGCTCTTCCTTTCAATTCACAAATTATAGTCAAGGCGGAAAGATTTACAATATTGTAGAAGCCAGGCAATTAAACAATTAAGCAATTAAACAATTAAGCAATTAAACAATTAAGATTATTTACTTTTCAACTGATCTCAAATATTCATCAATAGCTTTTGCAGCTTTTCTCCCTGCTCCCATAGCAAGTATTACCGTCGCTCCCCCTGTAACTATATCACCTCCGGCAAAAACTCCTGTTTTTGATGTCTTCATAGTTGCTTCATCAACAATAATATTTCCCCATTTATTAAATTGTAAATCCGGAGTAGTCTTTTGGATAATTGGATTAGAACCATTACCAATTGCTATTACTGCCATATCAATCTCAATTTCATATTCTGAACCTTTAATAGGAATGGGACGTCTTCTGCCTGAAGCATCAGGCTCGCCAAGTTCCATTTTCTGAAGTTCTACCGATTTAAGCCAGCCGTCTTTATCACCTGTAAATTTCAAAGGGTTTGACAAATACTTAAATTCAATTCCTTCCTGTTTTGCATGGTGAACTTCCTCTTTTCTGGCAGGCATCTCAACTTCCGATCTTCTATATATTATATAAGCATTTTTAGCCCCAAGCCGCTTTGAAGTTCGTACCGCATCCATTGCAGTATTACCCCCACCAAATACTGCTACATTTTTGTCCTTGCAGTTAAAAACTGGCGTATCATATTCCGGAAATTTATATGCTTTCATTAAATTAACTCGCGTTAAAAACTCATTCGAAGAATAGACCCCGTTTAAGTTTTCTCCTTCTATATTTAGAAAATAAGGCAGACCAGCACCTACTGCAATAAAAGCTGCATCATAACCATCTTCTAGTAATTCATCCAGAGTGTCGGTAAATCCGATTACGGAGTTTGTCTTAAATTCCACTCCTAATTCTTTTAATGAATTTATCTCAACTTTAACAATCTCTTTTGGTAAGCGAAACTCCGGAATTCCATATATTAAGACTCCCCCTAAATCATGAAGTGCTTCAAACACCGTAACATCATGCCCCATTTGAATTAAATCAGCCGCACAGCTTAATCCGGCAGGGCCGCTTCCAACTATTGCAACTTTACAGCCGGTCTTAGGCTTTAATTCAGGTTTTCCTAAACCAATTTTTTCTCTTTCATAATCCGCTACAAATCTTTCCAATCTTCCTATCGCTACCGGTTCATTTTTCTTCCCCACTACACATTTGGCTTCACACTGCTCTTCCTGAGGACATACTCTTCCGCAAATTGCAGGCAGCATGTTATCTTCCTTAATCTTTGCTGCTGCTTCAACATATTTCCCATCTGATACTAATGAAACAAATTCACCTATTTTTACACCAACTGGACATCCTTCAACACAAGTTGGTTTCGGGCACTGAATGCACCTCTGTGCTTCAAGTAATGCAAGCTCTTCTGTTAATCCTAGATTAACTTCATCAAAATTATTTCTTCTTACTAATTCATCCTGCTCAGGCATTGCCTGCCTTTGGATTTTCATTCTTTCTTTATTAGATAATTTTCCCATATAATAAACCAGTTTTTTATATCGTTATTTTATTTAAACCATTTTGAAACATCGAGTCAATATTACATAAATGTTCAAGAGCTTCCTTTTCAAAATTCCCATATGTTCTGTTTCTTCTTTCAAGCGTTGCAAAATCAACCTTGTGTGCATCAAATTCAGGTCCGTCAACACAAACAAATACTGTTTTATCATCAACTGTAGCTCTGCAGCCTCCGCACATCCCCGTTCCGTCTACCATAACCGGGTTTAAGCTCACCATCGTTTTTATTCCATATGGTTTTGTAACTTGAGAAACTGCTCTCATCATTGGAATCGGACCAATCGCTAATACAAAATCAATTTTTCTTTTGGCATCAATAAGTTCCTGTAATTTTTGAGTTACAAATCCATGAAATCCGTAACTTCCGTCGTCAGTAGTTGGAAATACTTCGTCACAGACTTTTCTCATTTCATTTTCAAGGATAACAAACTCTCTCGTTCTCCCTCCGATAATTGAAATTGTGTGATTTCCAGCCTGCTTCAATGCTACTGCTGTTGGATATGCAATTGCAGTTCCAACACCTCCTCCGATTGATATCGCCGTTCCAAAATTTTCTATATGTGAAGGTCTTCCCAGTGGACCAACTACATCATGGATCAAGTCTCCTCCCTGAAATGAATTTAATTCCTTTGTCGTTTTACCGATTCCCTGTACAATTATTGTAATGGTTCCATATTCTATATCGGAATCAGCTATTGTCAAAGGTATCCTTTCTCCATAATCTTTTATTCTAATGATTACAAACTGTCCGGCTTTCCTTTTTTTTGCAATTTTTGGAGCTTCTATGATAAATTTCTTTATACTTGGTGCAAGAAATTCTGCTGAGATTATCTTATACATTATTAAGACACTATTGGTGGTTAAAAATTCAAATCGCAGGACTCTTTCAAAAAGAAAGCCAAAGAAAGTATGCAAAAATCCTCTATAAATGAACTTTTTTACTGAAATTAGAATTATAAATATCAGAAATGCAATAACTTTCTTTGTCAATTTTCAGATCTGGGAAATAAGACTTTTAAATTGTAAATTACTAAGATTATAATATTATTTAAAGATTGAGTCATTTGCGGAAACCATGTTTTGCTGATTTTCAATTGAAAATTCGAAAAATCTACCATTCTCATTCACTAAATCTTGTATTCATGTAATCTTCATTAACTCTGAAACCGTTTTGAAAACGTTTTGAAACCGTTTTGAAACCGTATCTCTTCCAGTTCAAATCCTTTTAATTAGTAGATTGTTAGAAAAATAAGTGCTTTGTTTATCCTGATATTTTGCTATAAAATTTAAATAAGAGATAATTACTGTGGTTACGCAAACATTGTCATTCTGAACGAAACGAAGTGGAGGGCTTGTCCCGCTTTACGGGGAAGAATCTCATACCCTAAAATTTTGAACCATAATTATGAATTTATTAACCCTACATAAATCTTGCGTAACTTCAGTAATTAGATAAAAAATGATAATTTAAAGATTAGTCTTTAGTTCTACTTTAGATTTTTCTTGGAGTATACAATTATGGGTAAACAATTATATTTTTCTTTAGTATTTCTTGTTACTCTTATAAATGTTTCTGCCCAAACAGGAAAGACGGATTACGGTAATAATTCTAAAGCCGGTCATTATGCAGAAGTGAATGGAATTAAGCTATATTATGAAATATACGGTGCGGGGAAACCTCTGATCATGATGCATGGAAACGGGGGGTCAATTCAGGCTTTCAGCAATCAGATTCCATTTTTTGAGAAGTATTATAAAGTAATTGCAATAGACAGCAGACTTCAGGGGAAATCGGAAGGTAACCCCGATACAATTTCTTATGATTTAATGGCTTCCGATTTCAACGCTTTAATGGACCAGCTAGGTATTGATTCTGCTTATGTATTGGGCTGGAGCGATGGTGGAATTGATGGTATTATACTTGCCTTGAAATATCCCTCTAAAGTGAAAATGCTCGCGGTATCGGGAGCTAATACTGTTCCCGATTCAAACGCAATACCATATAAAGATATTCTTGCTGCAAGAGATTATGTTGAATATGATACAACAGCATCAAAGACAGATATTGCACTGAATAAGATGATGCTTTATCAGCCTAATATACCTTTTGACAGCTTAGGAAAAATATCCTGCCCTGTTCTGGTCATGGCAGGTGATCACGACATTATTAAACCCGAACATACTCTAAAAATATTTCAATCAATTCCACATGCCCAATTATGCATCTTCCCCGATTCAAATCATGGCATACTGCAGCAGCATCCCGGACTTTTTAACCAGATTGTCTATAACTTTTTTAAATTAACCAATGACCAATGACTAATGACCAATGACCAATGACCATTGACCAATGACCATTGACCCTTGACCATTGACGATTTTCGTTTAGTCTAATAACAACTTAAATTAGAATTTTATTTTATTTTCGTTAATATGTAATTATGAATTCTAAACAAAATAATCATTTGTTAAATGTACTACCGGACGATGATGTTCTTTCCCAATGCATCCATTGCGGTTTATGTCTCTCTGTTTGTCCGACTTATGACATTACCAAACTCGAAAGATCTTCCCCGCGCGGAAGGATAAAGTTAATAAAATCCATAGCAAGGGGAGAAATGAATCTTTCGGAGACTTTCTCTTATGAAATGAATTTTTGTCTCGATTGCCAGGCATGCGAAACAGCATGTCCTGCAGGTGTTAAATATGGTTCTATGGTGGAAGCGGCAAGGATTGAAGTTGATAATTCTGAATTTGGCAATTCTGCTAAAGTCAGAATTAAAAAATTTATATTAAACTATATATTTCTTTCAAAAAAGAGATTTAAGTTTGTTGCTAAACTCTTATATTTTTATCAAGACAAAGGCATACAAAAATTTCTCCACTCATCAGGTTTATTCAAATTCTTCGCCCCCAAGTTGTCGGAAATTGATAAATTAGCTCCAAAAGTCTCTTCAAAATTCAGTGATGAATTCATCCCCGAATTTTCCCCCTCAAAAGGAGAAACCAAATATAAACTGGCATTTCTTTCCGGCTGTTTAATGAATGTTATGTTTGCGGATATAAATAAAGATACTGTTGATGTCTTAACAGAATCCGGCTGTTCCGTTTTTACTCCTAAAGATCAAGTCTGCTGCGGATCATTAAATGCTCATAACGGCCAGTTAGAATCTGCAAAAAAACTTGCCAAACATACTATCGATACCTTTCTAAATAACCACACACCACCAACCACCATCCACCAACCACCAACCACCCGCTTTTCTTATGATTTTTTAATAACCAATTCCGCCGGGTGTAGTGCTTTCATGAAAGAATATGTTCATCTTCTGAAAGATGATCCTGAATATGCAGAGAAAGCAAAAATATTTTCATCAAAAGTAAAGGACTTCACAGAATTTTTCACAGAAGTGGGTATCCAGTTACCATTGAATGAAATTAATGAATCGATAACTTATCACGATGCCTGCCATCTCGCACATACTCAAAAAATAACCGCCCAGCCGAGAGATTTATTAAAATCTATCCCGAATATAAATTACAAAGAGCTTGAAGAATCTTCCTGGTGCTGCGGAAGTGCCGGGATTTATAATGTAATGCAGTATGACTCATCCATGATTGTTCTTAAAAAGAAAATGGATAATATCAAAAAAACAAATGCCAAAATTGTAGTTACCGGAAATCCAGGCTGTATCTCGCAATTGAAGTATGGAGCTGAAAAGTTTAATATCGCTATTGAAGTTCTCCATCCTGCAACCTTAATAAAAAAAGCGTTGATAAAAAGTTAAATCAACTCCTTATACTTGTTTCTATATTTCAATTTCCTAAATTGGTAAAGCCAGAATAAAATTGTTATGTCCTATTACCTTTAACAATACAACAATTAAACAATGTAACAATTAACTTCCACTTTGCGCATGGTTTGTAAAATATAGTATTTATATGAAAAGAGTCTGAATTATTTCTTGCTTAATAAAACTTTTGAAAATGGTTTTGAAATAGAACACATAGACTTAAATATTTATTTAATATTTTTTTTCAATGTTTTTGTTTTTATTTAGAATATATATAAGTTTATCGTCTAGTTTAGATCCGTTGATCAATATTAGACACTATCATTGCTTTAATCTATTAACTATCCCACTTACGTTTTTGTAAGGCGTCTATTTGGCGCATCGTTTTGTTGTATTATGCTGTATATGAAACTGTAAATTCGTAGGTGATTTTGAAATAGTCCTTGGAATAATATAAAAATTGCTACATAAAAAGGGATTATAATGAAAAGTACGCGATTGGATTATATTCTTAGAGTCCGGCTTCCAATCACTATATTTGTAATTCTTGCTGTTTTTACTTTGACTTTTTTCTTCGGTAAGCCGGAAAGAGATATGGTTGGTTATAGTCCCGATCAGCCAATTAACTTTCCCCATGAGCTTCATGCCGGTCAGATGAAAATTGATTGCCAGTACTGTCACACCGGTGTTGAGAAATCACGCGTTGCTATGGTCCCTCCTGTTGCTACTTGTATGAATTGTCATACTATAGCCATGAAAGATAAACCTGAAATTGTAAAATTAACAAGGTATTATAAGGAAGGGAAAGCACTGCCCTGGAAAAGAGTTCATAGAGTACCCGACTTTGTCTATTTTAATCATAGTGTTCATGTAAATATGGGTATTGACTGCGTCCATTGTCACGGGGATGTAAGGCAAATGAAAAAAATAACAGAAGTTCATTCATTTACTATGGCTGCCTGTCTGGATTGCCATAGGAATGCTCATGAAAAATTACCGGAATTAAAAAATATTAAAAATGGTCCCGATTACTGTTTCGCTTGTCACCGTTAATACGGAGTTAGAATGGATTTAGCTGATTACTTTCAAAAGAAAATTAAAAGAGATAGGTTTTTTACTTCTATTGGAACTGGATTTTTAAGCTATGTGGTTTTCAAATCTTTCCCTTTTAACCTCTTTGCAAAAAAAGAGATGTTAAAAAAACAGAAAATAAAAGTAAGAATTAATCCTCTTGCTGTTCAAAGAAAAAATACGGGTGTAAAATAATGTCTGACCTTGACAATAAAAGTATTAGCGGAGAAAAGAAAGAAAATCCTGATATAAATTATTGGAGAAGTTTTGAATCCTTATATAAGGATCCTGCCGTTATTGAAGATACTCATCATGAATTTCAAAAAGGCGTTACCGATGATTTCGATTTAAATAAAATTAGCGGACTCTCACGAAGAAAATTTCTAACTCTTGTTGCTGCATCTGCTGCCTTAGCAGGCGCTGGTTGTTCTAATTATAGGGATGAGGGGGATATAATTCCTTATAATAATAAACCCGAAAGTATAACTTTAGGTCAGCCGAACTATTATGCTTCTACTGCAAACGGTTGCCGGAACGGATGCGGCGTTCTGATTAAAACAAGGGAAGGAAGACCTATTAAAGTTGATGGAAATCCTGATCATCCGGTTAATAAAGGGAAAGCATGTGCAAAATGTCAGGCCTCCATTCTGAATTTGTATGATCCGGAAAGACTCCGTAACCCGTTGATAAAAACCAAAAACGGCGATCAGCTTAAGTCTACATGGCAGAATATTGATGATAAAATCAGCTCTCTGTTATCTGCTTCCGGCGGGAAAGAAATTGCTGTAATTACTCATAGAATAATTTCGCCTTCAACAAAAAAAGTTATGCAGGATTTTCAGCAAAAATATCCTGATACTAAAATTTATTCTTATGAGCTATTTAACGAGGATACCAGGAATAATGCGTGGAAAAAAACTCACGGTGCAGATGTTTTCCCTCTGATTAAATGGAATGAAGCAAAGATTATCGTAGCATTAGAAGCCGATTTTCTCGGCATCGGTGAAAATAAAACCGAAAATGCTATCTTATTCTCTGAAGGAAGAGAAGTAAAAAATCTGGATAATTTTAATAGGCTGTATGTCGTTGAAGGTAGTCTATCTGTTACCGGCAGTAATGCTGATTATAGAATTAGACTTAGACCTGATGCCGAACTCGAATTTGTATCTGCAATTTCTCATGCAGTTCAAGGATCCGGTCCTAACGATCCCGTACTAAAGTCTTTTGCAGATAAATATAATATCCCGCTTATAAAGATAAAATTTATGGTAGATGATCTTCAGAAAAATAAAGGTAAATCTATCATTTATGCAGGCGATACATTACCGGAAAGTGTTCATATTGCTGTAAATAAATTAAATGAAACTTTGAATAACGGCAGCATGTATAGAACCGATTCTTCAAAGATTTATCTGCAGGCTCTAAGTACCACTGAAGAGTGGGAGAGCCTTATTGGCAGGATGAACAATGGAAATATTGCTGCAGTTATACATTTTGATTCTAATCCCGTCTATCATTTGCCGGATGATTACGGCTATGCAGATGCTCTTAAAAAAGTTCCGGATGTAATTACTTTAACAGAAAATGAAAATGAATCTTCTGCAGCTAGTAATTATATTCTTCCTATTAATCATCCTTTTGAGTCTTGGGGAGATTTTAAGACACGAACTGGTTTTTATTCTATGAGGCAGCCTGTTATTTCCCCCCTTTATAATACCAGGCAAAAAGAAGCCGTCCTTCTTCTATGGTCAAAAGGCCCTAACGAAAAATTCAACGAAGATTTATTTCATAACTATTTAATGAAATTCTGGGAAACTGAAATTTATCCCGGTCTTAATGCAGAATTGGAATTTAAAAAATTCTGGCTGTCTGCCCTGCATGATGGAGTTGTAAAATCAAATGATAACCCTGTTAGTATAGGTAGTTTTAATAATAGTATTTCGGCAGAGAATTCCGGTAATAAGAATTCGGAATATGTTATTAACCTAAGGGAAAGTTATGCAACAGGAGATGGACGTTTTGCAAATAATGGATGGATGCAGGAACTTCCCCATCCTATTTCAAAAATAACTTGGGATAATTATGCGGCAATTTCTCTGTCTACTGCTAAAGAATTAAATATTAATACCACTCATGATATGAACGATGTCTCTTATGACATGATTGAGGTTTCTGTTAACGGAAGAAAACTTGAAATACCTGCGTTCGTTCAGCCTGGTGCTGCCGATAAAACCATTACCATTGAAATGGGTTATGGAAGACGTAATGTTGGTGTTGTTGGTACTGGCGTTGGATTTAATGCTGGTATTTTAATCTCTAAAAACTCCGGTGTCTCTCCATGGATTTATAACGGTGAAGTAAAGAAAATAGATAAAACTTATAAATTGGTCACCAATCAGGAGCATCATACTTTTGATGTAGGGATTACTAAAGACCAGGTTCAAAAAAGAGGTATTATCAGGGAAGGTACAGTAGACGAATATAAAAAGAATCCTCATTTCTTGTATGGTGAAGAAAATAAACATGAGGAAGAAAGTTTGTATTATCCTCATGATTATCCGGATGTGAAATGGGCTATGGCAATTGATCTAAATAAGTGCCTCGGATGCGGTGAATGCGTTATCGCTTGTAATGCAGAGAATAATATCCCTATTGTGGGAAAAGATCAGGTAGGTAAAGGAAGGGAAATGCACTGGATAAGGATTGACAGGTATTATTCCGGTACTCCTGATGATCCTTCTGTAAGTACTCAGGTAATGTTGTGCCAGCAGTGCGACCATGCTCCTTGTGAAAATGTCTGCCCTGTTTTAGCCACTACTCACAGCCCCGATGGTGTTAACCAGATGATTTATAACCGGTGTGTCGGTACAAGGTATTGTTCTAATAACTGTCCCTATAAAGTTAGAAGATTCAATTTCTTTAATTACAGGGATCACTTTAAAGAGAAATACCAGGAGACCGATATCTTTAACCTGGTTTATAATCCTGAAGTTACCGTTAGATCTCGCGGCGTTATGGAAAAATGTACTTTCTGTTATCAAAGAGTTATGGCTGCAAGATCTGATGCAATTCGCGAAAATAGAAAAGTCAAAGGCACTGACGTTAAAACCGCCTGCCAGGAAGCATGCAGTACCAATGCCATAAAGTTCGGAGATATGAATGATAAAGATTCCGAATTTTTCAAATATAGGAATCATGAACTTGGTTATTATGTGCTTGCAGATTTGAATGTGAGACCTAATGTAACTTATCTGGCTAAATTAAGAAATACTCATAAGGAGGAAGTATAATTGCGTACTGACTACTCTCAAGAAATTTCTGTTATTGATGAGCGACTTACTTTTTCTGATATAGAAACTTTAATCGCCAGGCCGATTGACGAAAAACCAAATAGAAAATATTTCTTCGCTATGTCAGTTACCGTAAGCATGCTATTGCTGGGAGTAATTTGTTTAATTATCAGCTTTTATTATGGCATTGGTATGTTTGGAAATAACATACCTGTCGCTTGGGGTTTTCCAATTATTAACTTCGTATTCTGGGTAGGTATTGGTCATGCCGGTACTCTTATTTCTGCTATTCTTTTTCTTTTAAGACAGAAATGGAGAACAGGGATTGCTAGATTTGCCGAAGCCATGACGATATTTGCAGTAATTTGTGCCGGTCTGTTTCCCCTTATACACTTAGGAAGACCATGGCTTGCCGGCTACTTAATACCTTATCCTAATCAACATAATCTTTGGGTAAATTTTATTTCTCCACTCGTTTGGGATGTGTTTGCAGTTTCAACATATTTTATTGTATCTCTGTTATTCTGGTACGTCGGTTTAATTCCTGATTTTGCTTCCTTAAGAGACAGGGCTACTTCTAAAGCTAAAAAGTTTATTTATTCATTATTTAGTTTGGGCTGGAGACATTCAAATCGTCAATGGCAGCATTATGAAAAAGCTTATATGATCCTTGCTGGCCTTGCTACTCCACTAGTTCTCTCTGTACATAGTGTCGTAAGTTTTGATTTTGCTATGGCTATTCTTCCTGGATGGCATTCAACTATTTTCCCCCCTTATTTTGTTGCCGGTGCTATCTTCTCTGGTTTTGCTATGGTTGTATTTGTATTAGTAATTGTTAGAAAGGTCTTCGACCTGGAAGGAATAATTACTATCCGTACCCTCGACAATATGAATAAGGTAATTCTTCTTACATCACTCATGGTTGGATATTCTTATGGAATGGAATTCTTTATGGGATGGTACAGCGGTGAAGTTATAGAAAAGTTTGTTATAATAAACCGCGCTTTCGGTCCTTATGCTTGGTCATATTGGATAATGATAAGCTGCAATGTTTTATTCCCGCAGTTATTCTGGTTTCCAAGATTTAGAAGATCTATTCCTATAATGTTTATGATCTCAATATATGTCCTTATAGGAATGTGGTTTGAAAGATATGTAATAATTATAACATCCCTGCATAGAGATTTCCTCCCTTCAAGCTGGGGTATGTTTATACCCACATTTTATGATATTGGTATCCTAGCTGGTAGTTTTGGCCTCTTCTTTACTTTAGTCTTATTATTTGCTAAAAATCTTCCTGTTATTTCAATTGCAGAAGTCAAAGCCCACTCCAAAGGTGCCCAGCCTCATCACGAACACGCGGAGGAAAAACTTAATGGATAGAGCTAATAAGGTTTATGGGATCACCGCATTATTTGATTCTCCGGATGCTATTCTGCACGCTGCTGAAAAAGTAACTGATGCAGGATATAAGAAGGTTGATGTAAATACTCCTTATCCGGTACATGGTATGGACGGCGCAATGAAATTAAAACCTTCCTACCTTGGTTTTGTTACTTTAACTTTTGGATTTTCAGGCACCGCATTTATTTTATTTTTTATGTGGTGGACTTTCAATGTTAGCTATCCACTTGTTATTGGTGGAAAACCTTTCTTTCCTCTGCCTGCGTTTATTCCTATAACATTTGAGTTCACTGTTCTGCTCGCTGCAGTATCAACGGTATTTGGAATGATTGCGGCTTTTTTCAATCTGCCTAAAAATAGCCATCCACTTAATGAAACAGACTATTTAAAAGCTGTTTCTTTAAGTAAATTTGGTATTGTTGTTGAAGCTGAAGACCCTTTATTTAATGAAAGTAAGGTTGCCGGTTTATTTAAACAGTTAGGTGCTCAAAAAATTGAAACTATTTATTGGCCGCAAGAAGAAACATTTAGAATATTTGACCCGAAGTTTATAACCTTCCTTATAATTGTTGCTGTTGTTACAAGTGGCACAACTTATTTCTCGTTGAATAAATTGATGTATATGATCCCATTTAACTGGATGGATAAACAGGATAAAACTATCCCTCAGGAAAGAAGTGATTTCTTTGCTGATAGTTTTAGCATGAGGACTCCGGTTAAAGGAACTGTTGCTCGGGGTTTTATGCCGTATCCCTTTATGGGAGTAGATAGCCCTAAAGTCTTTCTTTCCGATCCTCTGATTCCTACTAAAGAAGTTTTGAAATTAGGACAGAAAAAATTCTTAACCTTCTGCAGCCCATGCCATGGCAACTTTGGAGAAGGGCAGGGACGTTTACTAGGTCAATTTCCACCCGGTCCAACCTTCCATTCAAACGCCGTTATTAACATGACTGACGGTCAAATTTATCATATCATTACAAATGGCAGAAATGTTATGCCATCTTATGCTGCACAGATTACTAGAAAAGAGAGGTGGGCTATTATCAATTATATAAGAGTTCTTCAAAGAGCTGAAAATGCTTCTGAAACAGATGTTAAAATAGCTAAAGAGGAGGAGTCCGGTAAAAATGTCCAATGAAAGATATGTATATCAAAAACGGGAACTGCCGGGTTATATAGGACAGGTAGGAGTTTTCCTTCTCATATTAGGAGTCGTACTCGGGATTATCAGTTATATGTTAAATCCCGCAAGAGCTGCATTCAGCTATCTTACTTCTTACATGTATCTTGTTAGTATCGCTATCGGTTCTTTATTCCTGGTTGCTTTGGAATATACTGCCGGTGCTACATGGAGTACTCCTTTCAGAAGAATAGTTGAATTCTTAGCTGCATCTATTCCATTTCTGATCATTCTCGCTATTCCTCTATTGTTTAATATTCATGATTTCTTTCTTTGGGCAAATCAACAAGTTGTTGTAAATGATAAAATCTTAGTAGAGAAAACTGCTTATTTAAATGTTCCTTTTTTATTGGTTCGACTTGCTTTCATTCTTCTTTCATGGATTGTTTTTTACTGGATTATTACAAAAAATTCCCGTAAACAGGATGAAACTGGCGATCAGAACTTAACTACAAAAAATATTAAAATATCTACCATTTTCATCCTATGGTTTGCTGTATCCATTTCAATAATGGCTGTTGATTGGATGATGAGTGTTGAACCGCATTGGTTCTCTACTATCTTCGGAGTTTACTACTTCGCTGGAACTACCTGGTGTGCTCTGGCTGCTTTAACTTTGATAGTAGTTCTGCTGAAAGAAAATGGCTACTTCGTCGATAAAATTAAGAAAGATCACTATTACAGTCTGGGAGCAATGCTTTTTGCTTTTACCTGTTTCTGGGGATATATGGCTATATCTCAATATCTGCTTATCTGGTATGGAGATCTCCCTGAAGAAACATCATGGTTTTTCCATAGATGGCATGGCATATGGACTATCTTATCTATTACTTTAGTGGTGGCACATTTCATTGTCCCTTTCCTTGCCCTGCTTTCATTTCCGTCTAAAACTAATCCTAAAAGATTAAAATTTATGTCCATCTGGATACTTGCTGTTCATTTTCTCGATGTCTACTGGATGATTATGCCCGGAATGAAAATTGCATCAGGCGGATATTTCTTTAGCTGGAGCGATCTTGTTTTCCCCATTGCCATTGTTGGGCTATTAATGATTCTATTCAATTCCCTTGCAAAAAGATATAACTTAATTCCTATAGGAGATCCTAAACTGCAGAGAGGATTTGATTTTCGGCTTTAATTAGAAATAAAAACTTATGACAGATTATCAAGGTTATATAAAAGAAAAAATAAATACCATTAAGCAGAATCCTGGAAGGATTTTCGGATTGTTGTATCCGTATATTTTTTTAATCCTTCTCGTGCTTGGACTTATATACAGCTCTAATCTTGGTGAAATTGCAAAACAAAGCACTCCGCCGCCTCTCCCCGATACTACTGCTCCTAAAGGATTGGATATAGTTGAACCTAGAAATGTCTCTGCCGTTGATGTAATGGAATTAAGTAAACCTTCTACTGATATGGTCGCTAAAGGGAAAGCCTTATATGTAGCCAATTGTGTCTCATGCCATGGTGTCGATGGAAAAGCAGACGGACCTGCTTCTCAAGGATTAAACCCTCCTCCAAGAAATTATACAATTAAAACAGGATGGGTTAACGGACAGAAAATTTCAGAAATTTATGAAACTCTTGAACATGGGATTGTAGGCTCGGCTATGAAACCCTTTGACTATTTAGCTCCCGAAGATAAAATTGCTCTGGCACAATATATCAGACAGACATTTGTACCTGATCCGCCTGAAGATTCCAAATCCGATCTGGAAAACCTCGATCAAACTTACAGTTTATCTAAGGAAAGAAAACTTCCCGGTCAAATTCCGGTGGATGTCGCAATGGATTTAATCATAAAAGAAAACAGCGGGAAAATTAACAAAGTAAAACAAACTGTCAGTGCTATTTCTAAAGATACCGATGCGGCAGCTGTTATCTTTAAAAATGTAACTAAAGATCCTTCTATCGCAATTGCTTCTCTTATGAATTCACCTGATTGGAAGCAGGATAAAAATAATTTTGTCGATCTGATTATTAATAATGTAAATCAGGACGGGTTTAATGATAAGATTTTCTTTTTAAGTGATTCACAGTGGAGTATGCTTTATAATTATATGAATAAATTCCTTTAGAATGGAAAGAAATGAAAAAGTTTCTAGCTATTTTTTTAATAATAATATCAGCTCTAATAAAATTTACTCTTGCCGGGCAAAGTTTAGATCCCGGTATACATGAACATCTTGGAGCAAAAATTCCTTTAAATGTTACATTTAAAGATGAAAATGGAAAAAGTGTAAAGCTTTCCAGAATATTTACAAAGTCCACCGTTATTGCCTTTGTTTATTACCGGTGCCCTGGTTTGTGTGATCCGTTAATGACCGAAATTGCAGATGTGATAAACAAAGTTAATCTTGAACCGGGAATTGATTACAATGTCATCTCAATTGGTTTTGATGACCGCGAAAATCATGTGGATGCTAAAGTAAAAAAAGAAACATTCACTAGCTTGATTAATGTTAATTTCCCTGATTCCGCATGGCGATTTTTAACCGGCGATAGTATAGCCATAAAAAAAGTGACCGATGCCGCTGGTTTTGATTTCAAAAGAGTTAGTAATGGTTTTGTTCATACTAGTATCCTGATTTTTGCTTCCAAGGATGGAAAGATATGCAGGTATTTGTACCCCGATCTAACTAGAAAAAAGAAATTTGGGATTCTACCGTTCGATTTTGAAATGGCAAATATGGAAACTGCACAGGGTAAAGAAGTTTCCGTGGTTGGAAAATTAATACAGTTCTGTTTTAGCTACGATCCCGGTGGAAAAACTTATACTATAAATTTGTTAAAAATTTTCGGAGCGGGTATAATATTCGCCGCTGCTGTTTTTGTTCTATTTGTATTAGTAAAACCCCAAAAAGGAAAAAGAAAAAATAAGGTAGAAGTCAATGTCAAATGAAGCTGCATCTGTTACTGTGGATGATTCTAAACATCCAAGCTTTCTGGATAATACCGGAAAATATAAAGGTATAAGAGCCTGGATATTTTCCACCGATCATAAAAGGATCGGTATTTTATATATGATAGCTCTTTTCAGCTGGTTTGCGATTGGAGTTACTTTAGGATTTTTAATTAGGCTGGAACTTTTAACTCCCGGTAAAACTATAGTAGACCCCCAGACTTATAATTCTTTCTTTACCCTTCACGGTATAATAATGCTTTTTATTTTTGTTATACCCGGAATTCCGGCAGTATTTGGGAATTTCTTCCTTCCTATTATGCTGGGGGCGAAAGACGTTGCTTTCCCAAGGTTAAATCTTCTGTCTTGGTATCTTTATATGATTGGAGGATTTCTTGTAATTTTGTCTGTAGTTATGCCCGGTGGAGCTCCCGATACCGGATGGACTTTTTATATCCCCTATAGTGTAAGAACAAGCACAAATATGATCTTTGCATTATCTGCAATTTTCATTTTAGGATTTTCTTCTATCCTTACAGGATTAAACTTTCTGACTACTATTCATAGGATGAGAGCTCCAGGTATGAGTTGGTTTAAAATGCCTCTATTTGTCTGGTCGTTATATGCAACCGGCTGGATACAAATCTTGGCAACACCTATTATTGGTATAACTCTTTTGCTGGTTATAGTCGAAAGACTTCTGCATGTCGGTATTTTTGACCCTGCTCTAGGAGGAGATCCGATTATGTTTCAGCATATGTTCTGGATTTATTCTCACCCGGCAGTTTATATAATGGCTGTACCTGCTATGGGAGTTATTTCCGAAATTTTGCCTGTATTTGCTAAACGTTCAATTTTTGGTTACAAAATGATTGCCTTTTCTAGTTTAGGAATTGCTCTCTTCGGATCTTTAGTCTGGGCACACCATATGTTCGCTGCCGGAATGAGCGATACCGGCGAATTCATTTTTTCTTTGTTAACATTCCTGGTTGCTATCCCTAGCGCTATTAAAGTTTTTAACTGGACTGCAACGCTCTATAAAGGTTCTATTTCTCTGGAACCGCCGATGTTATTTGCTCTCGCTGCAATCTTTCTCTTCTCAATCGGCGGTTTATCAGGTTTAATACAAGGCACATTATCTGTTGATATACAAATAACCGATACAGCTTTTATAGTCGGGCATATCCACTATGTCGTTTTTGGAATTACCGGTGTCGGCTTATTTGCTGCTCTGCATTACTGGCTTCCTAAAATGATAGGACGTATGTATAATCTAAAAATAGCAAAGGTTGCTTTCTGGATCTTCTTTATTGGTTTTAATATTCTCTATTTCCCCATGTTTATTATGGGCTGGCTGGGAATGCCTAGAAGATATTATGATTATTTGCCTGAATATACTACTTATCATCAAATATCTACGATTGGCTCATGGATTATGATAATCGGTATGATTATCATGTTTTACAATTTACTAAAATCTGTAAAATATGGGGAAAAAATTGATGCTAAAGCCGTCTGGAAATATGGTGAAACACTCGAATGGTCTGTGTCAACTCCACCTCCTCCTGAAAATTTTGAACATATACCAGCCATAACCGATGGGCCCTATGAGTACAAATTTAATGATGAACCTATTTTAGAGAAGGAGGAAAGTTGAGTACTCAAGAGCATGCTGTAGTTCGAGAACATCGTGACGATCTTAGATCAAGAATGGGTATGTGGTTATTCCTCTTTACCGAACTACTCCTGTTTGGAGGTATGTTCCTCGCTTATTCGGTTTACCGGTATATTTATACTGCTGATTTTGCTTTTGCCGGTAAAGATATGCATGTTATTATCGGTACTATGAATACTGCTATTCTTCTGACAAGCAGCCTAACCATGGCACTTGCAATTACTGCCATTGAAAGAGGGAATAAAAACCTTTCTATTCTTTTACAGTTGATAACTATTGTTTTTGGTATTTTATTTTTGGTCAATAAGTATATTGAATGGACTGCTGAAATAAATGCCGGAAATTATCCTGGCTCTCCTTTGCTAGCCCAAAAGGAGCACGGCGTTGTAATATTTTACGGCCTTTATTATGTAATGACCGGTTTGCATGGATTACACGTTATCGTGGGAATGACTTTAATAGCATTTATGTGTGTATACACCGTAAAAGGTATAATAAATAAGGATGATTTTATAAAATTAGAAGTGGCGGGTCTTTATTGGCACCTGGTTGATATAATATGGATTTTCCTTTTCCCCTTATTTTATCTTATAACTTAAAAGAGAATTAAATGGAACAACAAGAAACTCAAGTTGAACATACTTCGCATAGTTATAGTATTTACATTTTCGTTTGGCTGGGATTGCTTACTTTAACTGTGCTCACAGCTGTAATTGCCGGTATTAATTTCGGGGCTCTATCTTTTGCTATCGCTTTGATAATTGCATCAAGTAAATCCTATCTTGTATTAACTGTATTTATGCACCTTAAAATAGAACAAAGAACTTTCAGGATCTTTGTTGTGGTTGCATTAATTTTTCTCTTTATTGCTTTTGTTCTAACATTCGCAGATTATTCTTTTTTGCAAGGATTTAAAAAATGATAGCTCAAGCTTCAAATTTTGTCACTTCGGTTGATGATGCTTTTATTATTGTGGTTTCCATTTGTGTATTCTTCCTGGCTTTGATTACTGTTTTAATGGTTGTTTTTGTGATTAAGTACAGCAGCAAAAGAAATAAAAAAGCTGAAAATGTCCGTTATAATGTTCCTTTGGAAATAGCATGGACTGTTATCCCTATTATACTCGTTTTAATTATGTTCTGGATAGGATGGAAAGGATATTATCAGATGTCTCACCCACCCAAAAATGCTATGCAGGTTGATGTAACTGCTCAAATGTGGCAATGGAAATTTAAATACAAAAATGGTAAGCAATCCGATACCTTATTTGTCCCTTTGAATAAAGCTGTTAATTTCCGGCTTCATTCTATGGATGTTGATCATTCTTTCTTTATACCTGCTTTCAGAATAAAGAAGGATGTAATTCCGGGTAGAACAAATGAGGTATGGTTTAAACCCGAAAAAGAAGGGGAATATGTTCTTACATGTGCCGAATATTGCGGATTAAGACATTCATATATGATGACTAAAGTAAAAGTCGTTCCTGAATCTACATTTAATGCCTGGTTAAGTGGTTCGAAAGAACTTAATGTAGCTGCAAATGATTCTTCGGCTAATGAAAATTTAAAACAAGAAGAAAGTAAATAGGCTGGAATAAGCTAAATAAGTAAAGCAAGAAATGAAAGATAATCTAAAAATATTATTTGAACTTACTAAAATTAAAATAACACTTTTTGTTACTGTTACTACAGCTTTCGGTTTTATATGTGCGGCCGGTGGAATATCTCTAAAACTTTTAGCACCTGCTGTGGGCATTCTTATTCTCGCATGTGGTTCTGCTGTTATTAATCATTACCAGGAAAGGGAAACCGATGCTTTAATGAATCGGACTAAATATCGTCCAATACCTTCCGGGAAAATTTCTCCCTCTAATGCCCTTAAGATCGCGTTGACTTTAATTGTTTTCGGATCAATTATATTATACCTCGGTGCTGGATTGCTTGCACTCGGATTGGGTCTCCTTAATCTCCTCTGGTATAATGGAATTTATACTCCTTTAAAGAGACATAGTCCCCTTGCAATTATTCCCGGTTCTTTAGTCGGAGCTATACCGCCTGCAGTTGGATGGGTTGCCGGCGGAGGTTATATTTTCGACCCCCGGATCTTAATTATTTCATTCTTCTTTTTCATTTGGCAAATCCCTCATTTCTGGTTATTACTTTTACTTCTCTCTAAAGATTATGAAAGTGCAGGCTTTCCTACTTTGACTCAAATATTTAATAATGAACAGTTATCCCGTATAACTTATATCTGGATTGTTGCTACCGGTGTTACTGGACTATTATTACCTGTATTTGGTTTAGTTAATTTCCCATTAATTGGTTATTGCATTTTAGCTCTCAGCCTGTGGCTTGCGTGGAAATCCAGTTCTCTTTTAAGTAATAATACCGGGAAGAAGTCTTTCGGTTTTGCATTTAGAGAAATAAATATTTTTGCACTTTTAATTGTAATTCTCTTATCAATAGACAAGCTGGCTTATTTACCATAAAATTGAAGTGAGATTTTAAATGGAGTTTCTCAAAGATCTAGTTATACCTCAATCCGCTGTTCATATTAAGCTTTTGCACTATATGCTGATGCTTAATCTCTGCCTCTTTATCCCTTTTATCAGCTTGCTTTTCGGCGGAACCATTCTTTCTCTTTATTATAGGAAAAAAGGATATGATAAAAATGATCTCCAGTACCTAAGGTTTTCTAAAGATTTAATCGAGATTGTTACTGTAAATAAGTCCCTGGGCTTTATATTAGGAATAGCCCCCTCATTTACTGCTTTGCTCATATTTTCGCAGCTATTAAATGTATCAAACACTTCGATATCTGGGTTCCTTGCAGGTTCCTTTCTAATATCTTCAATTGGTGTTATCCTTATTTATTCTTATAGGTACTCCCTCGCATTTAATAATATATTTAATTATATGAGTGAGCATACATCGGAAAAAGAAGAGATGTATCAGGAAGTTCAAAAATTCCGCAGGGGAAGCATTCAAGTAATTAATAAAACCGGATTGACCGGTATATTCTGTCTTTTTGTGGGTATGTGGCTTTTTGTTGCAAGTGTTACTTTTGCTACATTCCCGGATGATTGGGTTAGAAGTAATCTGCTTAATGTCCTTTTCTCTCTGAAAGTTATTTTACGCTTTACATCTTTTATTATCAGCTCATTTGCAATAACAGGCGGTGCTTTATTCTTTAACTTCTTTTTCTGGGAAGGCGGGAGAAAAAATATCGACAGCAATTATAAAAACTTCGTTAGAAAAGCTTCTCTCTCTGTATCATTTACTTCTATGGTCTTGCTGCCTCTGTTTTTATTAATAGATATTATAATTTTGCCCGATGTAGCTATGTCACTCGCAGTTTTTAGCTATTCGGTTGCTGCAATTTTACTGGTATTCTTGGCGTTGCATCTCCTTTATTCTATGATTAAATATTCTAATACCAGGTATAGCGGTTCGATATTTTTTGTTATCCTTTTTGTTCTGCTGGCATCGGTTGTTAAAGATGAATTGGCAATGAGCAATGCAACACGCTTGCAGACTGTAATTCTTAGCCAAAAATTTGAAGAATATATGAATGGATTGACAGGGTTATCAAAAGAAAAGACGGTTGCTGTGAGAAGCGGAGAAGAAATTTATCAAGGTGTCTGCTCTGCCTGTCATAGTTTCGATAAAGTAGTCGTTGGTCCCGCTTACGATAATGTTTTACCGCAATTTGAAGGAAAAAAAGACGCTCTTGTAGCTTTCATACGGAATCCAGTAAAAGTTAATCCTAAATTCCCGCCAATGCCAAATCCAGGTCTTAGTCTTGCCGAAGCGAGAAATATAGCGGATTATGAAATTATTCATCATATGCAGGATGTATTTCCGCAAAGAACAGCGGAAGCCGGGAATGACGGTGAGAAAATATTTAATACTATCTGCGCTGCCTGTCATGCCTATGACCATGCTGTTGTAGGACCTGCATTTAATGAAGTCCTTAGTAAATATGTCGGACATGAAAATGATCTGGTAAGTTTTGTAAATGATCCACAGAAGATAAACCCCAATTTTCCCCAAATGCCCAAACCCGGCTTAAATCAGGATCAG
Source organism: uncultured Ignavibacteriales bacterium (assembly GCA_963848195.1). Taxonomy (GTDB): domain Bacteria; phylum Bacteroidota; class Ignavibacteria; order Ignavibacteriales; family Ignavibacteriaceae; genus CAVQBP01. The sequence goes on from CAWKCY010000017.1 coordinate 310,944, forward strand.
CTAAAAGCAATAACAACTTACGTTCTTGCAGAGTATAGAAAAAAGAAGTAAGCCTATCTTTATTGAAGATATATTGCCGTTGGATTTATCCAACGGGATTTATAGTGATTTATCCAACAAAGGTTAACACCGTGGCTTTAGCCCGGTGTTTCTATTTGAAATTTCCTTCATTGGTGCTTATTTATAATTTGTCATTTGCCCTTTGGAATTTTTCCTTACATTATCGGATAAACTTCCTTTTGGATCTCCTGCCCTGTGCTGATTACATCCCCCTCAACGGTTACAAAAACATCAATTTCACTTCTGATTCCAAAATCAGGAAGATATATTCCAGGTTCAATTGAAAATGATGTAGAAGGCAAAATCAATCTTTCATCATGAGTTTCGTAATTATCCATGTTTGCACCGCTTCCATGAAGATCGGTGGTAATTGAATGTCCTGTCCTGTGGATAAAATATTTTCCATATCCCGCTTTTTCAATTATTCCTCTAGCTGCATCATCAACTTCAAACCCGTGCAGTTCTTCCCCTTCCTTAAGCCTGGTTACAACTAAATTGAATGCTGTGTCCCTGGCTTCAGCTACTACATCAAATACTTTACTGTATTTTTCAGGTACTGAGGCTTCGGTATATCCGGTCCATGTTATGTCAGCCCAAACTCCATCCGGTTTATCTACTTTAGCCCATAGATCAATTAAAACAAAATTCCCCCTGTTTATTGTTTTATGCATTTCAACAGTTGGTGCATAATGCGGATTTGAACTGTTCTCATCAACCCCAACTATAGGCGGAAAATCAGTTATCAGACCATTATCATTGAATCTTTTCATGATGAACTGTTGAACTTCATACTCATTCGTGTTTTTATCATTTGATAAAATGTTGCCGATAAAATCAAATGCTTCCTTTACAATCTCCGTTAACGCAATAGCGGCGGAATGATTTTCTTCAAATTGTTCTTTGGACCAAACTGCATTAAATTTTGAAATAAGATCTCCACTGCTTATTACTTCTATCCCAAGGGAACGGATAAATTCAATAGTACCTGCGTCAACTTTAGAGACATAAGGTATATTGTTTTTAGGAGAATATTCCATTGCCAATCTTTTTGTAATTTTTGAAATTCTATTTAAATGTTCATGAAGAGATTTATAACTCGAATAAGTAAATTTATCTCCAGGAAGATGATTCAAATGACCTGCTTCAATTTCATTTACAATTTTGATTGGATTTCCTTGCTGTGGTATAAAATAGTAGAATCTGCGGGTAAGATGACTTGTTCTCGGGATATCAAGAATACTTAATGCTAAGTCATTACTTCCGCGGAAATCATAAATCAACCATCCGTCAATGTTTAATTTTCTTAAATTTTCCTGTATGTCATGTAGATTGAATTTATGCATGATTATATCTCTCCGCTAAGTATAAAATTATTTGACTATAAAATTAAATAATGGTTATATCAATAAAAAATATATTGATTAAAATGATTATGAAAAATGATTTATAACAAAAAGGAGGGAGGCAGAACAACCAGGTAACTAAATGACCATCGAATAACGGAATGACAACAGAATGACCATCGAATGACAACGAATGACAACCGAATGACAACCGAATGACAACCGAATGACTGAATGTTTATCCCACCCAGTTCTCTGCCGTTGTATGGAGTCTTGAGAAATCTTTTAAGGCATTTTCATTATAGTTCTTTAGACAGATGACAGGTATAGGAGAAAGTTTAAAAATATTACTTGCAACATTCCCCATCATCACATTCAAACTTCCCGTCCAGCCATGAGAATTTACAATTATCATATCAATATTATTTTCATGTGAGTACTTTAAGATTTCTCTTTTAGGCTCTCCGAATAATATTACTTCGGAGATTTTCGCTTCGGGATGAGGAATTTCATGAATGAATTTATTCATTTCTTCCTTAACATTGCTAACTTTAAATTTATTCAGCTTATCTTCATCAACAAGTAATTCGGTATTATAATGAGGTTTTATTACATGTACTAAATGCAGAATACCCCCGCTCTGATTCGTAAGTGTACAGCCTAAATAAAAACTATCCTTGGAATTTTCCGAAAGATCAACCGGCACCAGTATATTTTTTAATATAAGCATATCTCACCTCTTTCTTCTGTTAGATAATTAAAAGTTCCAATGTCTGAGTTACTTCCAACAAATCAAAAGGTTTGTAAAAAATAGCTTTCACATATTTTCTGATTTTCCTGTCAAACTCCTTAAATTCTTTGCTGTATACATAAAAAAGAATTACTGGTATAGCCTTTAAGTGCTGAATATTTCTACATAAACTTTCTGTTTCGACTGTCGGCTCAGCATCCATTAAAATTATATCGAAGTTTGTATTCTTCGAAATCAATTCAAAAACCTTTAGATCAGTAGTCATAGTTATATTATATCTGTTCTGGAGATAAATTAAGAAACTGAAGCTCATAACAAAATCCGAACTATATAAAAGAATCTTTTTCATTTTGAAGACAGTGTATGAGGGGAAAAGCAATTACTTTTGTTAAACTATTTATGTGCCAGGGGGCGTATGGGAATGAAATGCATCTTTTTAGACTAAAATGGAATGATTTTTTAATGATAACTGCTGGATTTCTCTTATATGCAAAAAAAAATTTTAATAAATAAGAAATAACCCCTTAATTATTTAGGTGAATAGGTAGGGTAATGATAAATTTTGTTCCTGTACCTAAAATACTTTCTACACTTATGGTACCCTGAAAACTAGTTATAATTCCATATGTTATCCATAAGCCGAGACCGGTTCCCTTGCCTTCTTTTTTGGTTGTAAAAAAAGGTTCGAATATTTTCGCAAGGTTTATATCCTCAATTCCCTTACCTGTATCTTCAAATATGATAATTATATCATCTTCATCAATATCGGAAGATACTACAATTTTCTTTTCTAAAATTTTATTGGTCTGTTCGGAAATTGCATCCACTGCATTAATTAAAATATTTACAAACACCTGCTGAATTTGATCCTCGACTAAAGGAATGAGCGGAATATCTTTATTTATTTTAATATCGAATTTTATATCCTTTATCTTTGTTCCGGCTTTTATTATCTCAACAGCATTGTAGATATTTTTATTTATATCCGTTAGATTAAGTTCATAATTTGAGGGACGTGAAAAATCCACCAGATCCCTGATCGTTTTTGATATCCGGTTTATTTGCGATTTAATAAGCTCCAATTTCTCTTTTGCAAATTCATCTTCTGTCGATCTTTGTACTACCTGCACAAGCGCCGAGATAGACGCAAGGGGGTTACCTACTTCATGTGCTACTCCAGCTGCTAATATCCCTATACTTTCCATCTTCTGTGTATGGATAAGCTGCTTTTCCATCAATTTTTTGTCTCGTAAATCTCTATGGATTCCAAAGTAGCCAGCAATACTCCCTTCCGAATCAAGAAATGGTGAAATAAGAACCTGTGTATAAAACGGCTCTCCGGTTTTTGTCCTGTTCTCTATCTCTCCCACCCATACTTTCCCCTTTTTTATGGTTTCCCACATCTTCTTCCAGAATTTTTTTGACTGCTTACCGCTGGAAAAAATACTCGGATTGTTGCCAATCAATTCTGCTTCCGTATAGCCGCTTGCTTCAACAAACGCTGAATTTACATAAACCATTTTACCATTTACATCAGTTACCTGTATAGGATTAACTGTATTATCGACTATGGAATAAAAACGGCGTAAATTTAACTCCTGGTTTTTTTCCTCCGTTATATCTCTAGCAAATATGAAAATATTCTTTTCATTTTTCTGATATTGAGTTAATGTAAGATTAATATCAATTGTTCGCTTCTCTTTATCATAGATTTTAGTGACTATGGTTACCTGCTTGTTATTATTTAAACAGTTCTGTAGTGCAGTTTTAGTCTTTTCCAGACAAGAGGGAACTATAAGATCCAGAAAATCATAATCAATTAAATCAACGTTATTATATCCTATTTTTTCCTCAGCAGTTTGATTTACCCTTACAATTTTGAAATTTTTAGAAATAAATAAACAAATTTCAGGTATAGTATCAAATAAACTGAAATCAATCGTAAGCTCCTTATTCATTATTACTTCACTATTTTTATACATCCCTATATAGTCATTCCTTTTTATTTATTTCTTTAAATTCGTTATTGTTGAATTTAAAAACAAAACTTTCATTATAACAGATATGTGTCTAATCGAAGAGATAGAGCTTGAATAATTAAGATAAAGACTCTTTAACCGTGACAAAAATAGTATTTAATTTTTGGAAAAAAAAGGGATAAATATATTAAAAATAATCTCTCCCTTTGCAAGGAGAGATTTAAAAAGGCTTCTATTTCTGCAAATACTAAGCTATTGCTTTATTGAAGAATGCTTCCGACAGTTCACTGCTTAATTCTTCTCTGAATTTAGGGTGTGCAATATCTATTAGAGCTTTTGCCCTCTGTCGTATTGTCTTACCATACAAATCAGCTATACCATATTCCGTTACAACATAATGTACATCTCCTCTTGTGGTTGTAACTCCCGCTCCTTTAGATAAGTAAGGTACTAGCCTCGAGCACTTTGCGTTTCTTGCAGTGGAAGGGATCGCAATTATCGGCTTTCCATCCTTACTTCTGGAAGCTCCCCTGATAAAATCAAGCTGACCTCCAAAACCGCTGTAAAACTTCGGTCCAATCGAATCTGCACATACCTGTCCCGTCAAATCCACTTCAATTGCAGAGTTTATTGCAACCATTTTATCATTCCTTGCTATAATGAAAGGGTCATTAATATAATGCGAAGGATGGAATTCCATTATTGGATCATTATCTATATAATCAAAAAGCTTACTCGTACCTAAAACAAAAGACGACGTGATCTTTCCCCGGTGAAAAGTTTTCCTTTCATTGGTAATAACCCCATCCTCAATCAATTTTATCACTCCATCGGAGAACATTTCGGTATGAATTCCAAGATGCTCTTTATCTCCCAGGTAATGTAAAACTGCATTGGGTATATATCCGATGCCTAACTGCAGTGTTGAGCCGTCTTCTATTAATGAAGCTATATTCATCCCTATTTTTTCATATATATCTTTCTCTTCTTCCGATAAATCTTTATCATTAGGCTTATATTCATTTAACGGCTGATCAACTTCAACACAATAGTCTATCTTATCTATGTGTATAAATGTATCCCCTAATGTTCTTGGCATCTTTGTATTAATCTGTGCTATAACGGTTTTAGCACATTCAGTTGCTGTTTTAGTGCACTCCACACCAACTCCATAACTGCAGTAACCGTATTTGTCAGGTGGGGAGACGTTTATTAATGATACATCGATAGGCAAAATATTTCTTTTAAAAAGATAAGGTATTTCAAATAGAAATACCGGAGTGAAATCAGCTCTTCCTTCATTAATTGCTTTCCTAACATTTTTTCCAATAAAGAGTGCATTATGTCTGAATCTTCCAGCCATTTCAGGCGAAGAATAAGGTGAGATACCTAAGGTTAATAAATGTATTACCTCCACATTCGCCAGATGCTTATCAAGATTGCACATTGCATTTAACAGAACATCTGGAGTGGCACAGCCGGGATGAACATATACCCGCTGGTTCGATTGAATGGCATAAGCTGCTTTTTCAGCCGTACATAATTTTGATTTGTAGGAATCTATCCATTTCATAAAATTTTGCCCCTTTTCATTTCTTTTTTAGGCTTTGAATAAAAATTTTTATTGTTTATTTAAAGGCAAAGTACATACCAATAAATTTGTTTCTCTTATAGATGAAAAATAAACATTTTTTTTAATATTTTTGCACCACTGGAAAAGAATAGATCTTATTCCCACTGTTGAGAAATATTTATCTTTTAATAATTGTCGTAAATAACTATTTTGCAATTGTATTATGTGACACCACCTTTAAGGTGACTGGCACACGTTTGATTATTTATAAAGGTGATTGATATGTTTAAATTTGATATGGAAAAGTATAAGAAATATAATGTTCCGGGACCCAGATATACAAGTTATCCCACAGCTCTTCAGTTTGATCCCTCATTTACTTATAAAGACTATTATAACGAGATAAATAAAAGTAGAAAAGATTCCGCTCAGGATCTGTCACTTTATTTTCACCTGCCTTTTTGTGATACTCTCTGCTATTTCTGCGGATGTAACATGATTATTACAAGAAACCGTGATAGAATTATAAAGTATCTCGATTACTTAAAAAGGGAAATAGATCTTATTAAGGAATATGCTGTTGATAGTAAGAAAGTTATTCAACTCCATTGGGGAGGAGGTACACCTACACATCTTTCTCCTGAAGAAATAGATGAACTCGCTTCTTATATTCAGAAAACATTTCCTTTCCGTGATAATGCTGAAATCAGCTGTGAAATAGATCCGCGTGAATTAACAAAAGAACATCTCGCCGCCTTAAGAAAAAATGGCTTTAACCGGATAAGTCTGGGAGTCCAGGATTTTGACAGTAAAGTTCAGGAAGCCGTTAACCGGATTCAGCCCGATAACGTAACCAATCAAACTGTTGATTGGATTAGGGAATTAGGATTTTTAAGTATGAATATAGACTTAATGTATGGTCTCCCTTTTCAGACTTTCGACTCTTTTAATAATACTCTCGATAAAATAATAAAAATATCCCCCGAAAGGATCGCAGTTTTTAACTATGCGCACGTTCCATGGATGAAAAAACATATGGAATTAATAAATGCCGATGATCTGCCTTCTGCTGAAACCAAGTTGAATATTCTCCAGCTTACGATTGAAAAGTTAACCGAAGCAGGTTATATTTTTATTGGTATGGATCATTTTGCAAAACCTGATGATGAATTATCAATCGCACTTAAAGAAAAAAAGATGTATAGAAATTTTCAAGGATACAGCACTTATCCCGATACCGATTTATTCGCAATGGGTATTACCGGCATCAGCCAGGTACAGGATGTTTTTGCTCAAAATTATAAAACCGAAAATGAATACTTTAAAGCTTTAGATGAAAATTTACTTCCAACTGCAAGAGGCTATCACCTATCTTTCGACGATAAGTTAAGAAGATTTGTAATTATGAGATTAATGTGTGACTTTGAACTTGATTTTCCCTCCGTAGAAAGTAAATTTTACATTAACTTCAAAGATTATTTCTCTAAAGAGCTTAACAGCTTTGATGAAATGGAAACTGATAATTTGGTTGCGCTTAGTGATAATAAAATAGAAATTACCGAAATGGGCAGGTTGTTGATTAGGAATATTGCAATGAAGTTCGATGCTTTCATAGATAGTAACAAAGAGGTTTCAAAATACTCAAAAACAATTTAATCCAAATTTCCTTTGAGAATTTTTATTTTCTACCCTCATTTTTTTAGTTCATATCAGGTGATTAAACGGATCCGTTTAACTTATAAATGGACTTACATAGATGTAAAGATGTCATCTTTAAAAAAAGTTTAATTAAAATTATTCAAATGGAGTAAGAATGTATAAGTTTCTGGGAACCTATCATGTAGTTCCTTCTCTCCCTAAAAATTTAGAGAAGCTTAGGGAGATTGCATATAATCTGCATTGGTCATGGAATCCGGATGCCAGAGAACTATTCAGGAGACTGGATAGGGATTTATGGGTAGAAACTAATCATAACCCCGTTATGATGCTTGGTAGTATGAGTCAGAATCGGCTGGAAGATGTTTCTCACGATGACGGCTTTCGTTCCCATTTAAACCGCGTACATAATTCACTCCAGGAATACTTAAAAGAAAAAACATGGTATCAGAAAAGCTATGAATATCCTGAAAATTTTAATATTGTCTATTTCTCCGCCGAATTCGGTTTAACAGAATGTTTACAGAATTATTCGGGAGGGCTGGGAGTCCTCGCAGGCGATCATTTAAAGGCATCAAGCGATCTCGGTATCCCGTTAATTGGTATGGGACTTCTTTATAAGGTCGGTTACTTTCAGCAGTATTTAAATTCTGATGGATGGCAGCTCGAAAGATATGAAATAAATGACTTTGATAACCTCCCGATGCATCGGGTATTGAATGATAAGAATGAACCTTTAATTATATCCGTTTCTTTCTCAAATAGAGATGTATATTTCCAGGTCTGGAAAATTCAGGTCGGGAGAGTTCCTCTTTTTCTTTTGGATACAAATATTCCTTTAAATACTGAGCTTGATAGAAAAATTACCGAAACTTTATACGGCGGCAATGTTGAAACTAGAATTCAGCAGGAAATAATTTTAGGAATAGGAGGGATTAGAACTCTCCATGAAATCGGTATTAAACCCATGGTATGCCATATGAACGAAGGCCATTCTGCATTCCTATCTCTTGAAAGAATGCGCTATTTAATTCAGCAGTCAGGTATAGCATATAAAGAAGCTAAAGAGATCGGTTATTACTCAAATATTTTTACAACCCATACTCCCGTCCCCGCAGGAATAGATGTATTTTCAAATGATCTTGTCGAAAAATATTTAGGTTCTTATTATAGGGGAGAATTGAAAATTTCAGGCGAGGAGTTTTATTCTCTAGGTACTATTTATAAAGAAAAGCAGTCCAGCGTCTTTAATATGGCTCACCTTGCCATGAATACTGCCGGCTATGTTAACGGTGTAAGTAAATTGCATAGTTCTGTATCCAAAAAAATGTGGGTATCCGGCTATAAAGGTGTACCATTTAATGAGATTCCTATCGGTTACGTTACAAACGGTATTCATATCCGCTCCCACATTTCGGGAGAAATGGAACAATTGTTCATCCAGTATTTAGGTGAAAAATGGGTTGAAAATCCCTCCTTAAAAGAACTTTGGGAAAGAGTTGACAGGATACCTGATGAAGAATTATGGCGTACGCATGAAAGAAGAAGAGAAAGGCTGGTTGCTTTTGCCCGCAGCCGTTTAAGAAAACAAATCATATCCAGAGGAGGCAGTCAGTCCGAAATTGAAAAAGCTGCCGAAGTTCTAAATCCAAGCGCTCTAACTATCGGTTTTGCAAGAAGATTTGCTACTTACAAAAGAGCAACTTTAATTTTTAGAAATATTGAACGCCTTGCCGATATTGTAAATAATAAAGAACATCCCGTGCAGTTTATTTTTGCCGGAAAAGCTCACCCCAAAGATGATGAAGGAAAAAGATTTATTCAGGAAATTGTCCAGATTGCCAAAGAAGAAAGGTTCAGAAGAAAAATTGTTTTTATTGAAAATTACGATTTGAACGTTGCAAGATATCTAGTCGAAGGATGTGATATCTGGTTAAACAATCCTCGCAGACCCCTGGAAGCAAGTGGAACTTCAGGAATGAAAATAATTTCAAATGGAGGTTTGAATTTTAGTATTCTCGACGGTTGGTGGGACGAAGGTTTTGACCCTGAAGTAGGTTGGAAAATCGGCAACGGTGAAGAATATACAGACCCTGATTACCAGGATGAACTTGAAGCAAGACAATTCTATACTACCCTCGAAAGCCAGATAATCTCTTTATTCTATGCTCGCGGCGAAGATAAATTACCGCGTGGTTGGATCTCTATGGTTAAAAATTCTATGAAGAAATTAGGACCTTTTTTTAATACCCATAGAATGGTCAGAGAGTATTTCGAAAAATATTATACCCTTTCATGTGAAAAAAGAAAAATGCTTTTCGAAAGGGAAGGAAATGCTGTAAAAGAACTTGCTGACTGGAAAGAGAAAGTGAGAGAAAACTGGTCACAGGTTAAGGTAATTAATGCTTTAACAAATGGAACAGCCAAGCAGGTTTTTGTCGGAGAAAACTTCCCGGTTAATGCAGAAATTGAACTCGGAAATTTATCTCCTGATGACATAGAAGTTCAACTCTATTATGGACCAATGGATAAACAGGATGATCCGAATTATAGTTCTACCGTTGTTATGGAAACTAATTCAAAAAAAGATAATGGATTCTATCTTTATTCAGGCAATATCGTTTCTCAAAACAGCGGACAGAAAGGATTCACAATCCGCATTCTCCCAAAACATAAATTACTAATCAATCCCTTTGAACTAGGTGTAGTCTACTGGGCAAATTAAAGATTATACCAAACTTAACAACCTGTATGAATCTCCTAAACCAATAGATTTATCCATTAGTCTAAGCCCCTGACCTCCGACTTCTGCCCTCTGACTTCCGACCTCCGACCTCCGACCTCCAACCTCCAACCTCCAACCTCCCCCCTACTTATACAAATCCGAGTTAAAATCCTCATCCCCTTCCTCCGGCGATATCGTAAACATTGAGCTGAGCATATCCTTAAACTGCAGCCCGAGTTCAAGCCGGAACTTGCTTAACATCGAATATTCTGCGAGTCCGTGAAGTATAAACTCCATCAACAATAATTGGTAGTTTCCGTTTTGATTCGGGTGGTATTTATTAACTAAATCCTTTAATCCTGGTATGCTGTTCAGTGCCTTTTCATATTCTTTTTCAGAAACATTATTCAGTATGTCTACAATATTTCCTTTGTTAAACCAGTTTATAACCGGCTGGTAAGGATTCGACTGCTGATTCTTTTTTATTTTATCGGGAGATGGAAAATAATTCTCAAATAATGCTCTGATTGATTTGCTTATTAAAATATGTGCAACTTTGGACGGCCCTTCCTGTTCACCTTCATAAACGAGTTCTATTTTACCCGTTATTGATGGTATAACTCCGTAAAGATCCGAAATTCTTAAATGCGCTTCCGCTTCATTATTTATTATCATCCGTCTCTCTGCAGTACTGATCAAATTTTCATAAGCCGATATTGTTAATCTTGCTGATACTCCGCTTTTTGCATCTATATATTCGCTCTGCCTCGCTTCAAATGCTATCTGCTCTACTAAATCATTTAACAGTTCATTCTCTTTTATTGACTCCTTCTGCTCTTTTGTAAGCATCGACTCCTGTGCCGTTATCTGCCTGCTTACCTTTGTAGATTTCGGATAATGAGTCAGTATCTGGCTGTCGATTCTATCTTTTAATGGAGTTACAATGGAACCGCGGTTTGTATAATCTTCAGGATTCGCAGTAAAGACAAACTGAATATCCAGAGGAAGTCTTATCTTGAACCCTCTTATTTGTATATCATTCTCCTGCAGTATATTAAAGAGAGCTACCTGAATCCTCGCCTGAAGATCCGGTAATTCGTTTATAACAAATATTGAACGGTGAGAACGAGGTATCAATCCGAAATGAATTACTCTTTCATCTGAATAAGGAAGTTTCAGAGATGCTGCTTTTATTGGGTCAACATCTCCTATTAAATCCGCCACCGAAACATCCGGCGTTGCCAGCTTTTCCGAGTATCTTTCCGAACGGTGAATCCAGTCTACTTTTGTATCATTCCCATGCATATTTATTAAATCTTTTGCTATCCTTGATAAAGGTTGAAGCGGATCATCATTCAATTCCGATCCTGCAATTATCGGTATATACTCGTCAAGCAGATTTATTAAAAGTCTGGCAATTTTTGTCTTCGCCTGTCCTCTTAAACCAAGTAAAATAATGTTATGCCTCGATAATATTGCAGTTTGAATATCCGGTATGACTGTCTCCTGGTAGCCAATAATTCCCTCAAAAGGGTTCGTTCCTTTCTTTAATGCACAAATTAAGTTATTCCTTAATTCATCTTTTATTGATCTGGCTTGATATCCGCTTCTTTTTAATTCACCTAAGGTATGAATAGATCTAAAATCCATAGCTATAATTCTTTCTTATGATTATTAAATATTAATGACAAAGATTAGAATAAGAAAAGATTATTTCAGACGTCTGCGTCTATTACGAATATAATCTTCAAATATATAGTCGCCTAATCCGGATAAGCTGCTGTAAAATGCTCTGCCGTTGTTGGTCTTTGTAAATTCTCTTACAAACTGCTGTAGATAAGGATCTCTTGCTATCATAAATGTTGTTATCGCAATTCCTAATTTTCTGCATTTTGCAGCTTGATCTAATGTCCTGTTTACAATTTTTCTATCCAGTCCGAAACTGTTTTTATAGTACCTAAGACCCTCTTTTAAACAAGTAGGTTTACCGTCCGTAATCATGAAAATCTGTTTATTGCTCGTTTTCCTTCTCCTTAAAATATCAATCGATAGCTCTAGTCCTGATACTGTATTAGTATGATAAGGACCAACCTGCAGATATGGCAAATCTTTTATTTCAATAGGCCATGCATCGTTTCCGAATACAATTATATCCAGCGTATCCTTCGGATATTTGGTTGTAATTAATTCCGATAACGCCATAGCAACCTTTTTAGCTGGTGTTATTCTGTCTTCACCGTAAAGGATCATAGAGTGGGAAATATCAATCATTAAAACTGTAGAAGTCAATGCTTTAAAATCACGTTCTTCCACTTCAAGATCATCTTCTGTTAATTTGAAATCGTCAATTCCATGATTGATTTGTGCGTTCTTGATCGAATCGGTCATATCAATCTGCTCCATTGAATCACCGAAATAATATTCACGCCTGTCGGAGGTCTTTTCATCTCCAATTCCGGAATATGGTGTCCTATGATTCCCTCTTGTAGTCTTTTTCAGTTTCCCAAATATTTCTTCCAACGATTGTTTTCTAATCGACTGCTCGCTTTTTGCTGTTAGAATTAAAGTAGTACCATCCTCATTTTCCTTGATATATTCCTTGTCTTTCAAATCATCAATAAAATTACCCATGCCGTATTCATTTCCGGTTAAACCGTACTTCTGATCTAACTGATTCATCCAGTTTAAAGCTTCCGAAACGTCTCCTGAAGTTATAGTCAATAACTGAAGAAAAATCTTAAGTAATTCCTCAAATTGATTTTTCCCTCTATTATCCGGAATATATTCAGTAAATCTGCTTCCAATCATAATATTTATAAAGGATATAATGTTTTGATATATAAGTTCTCAATTTAGGATAAAAGATTTGTAATTCAAGGAAAAAATATTTGAAAATCTCTTAAGTGTGCTCTGTATTAAGAGTAGTTAACCAATGGATTTATCCATTGGTTAAAATAATATATCCCCTCCGCCCCCTAATCTTGTAATTCCAATCCCGCCTGCGGGATTGCAATTCCTGTCCCGCTTGCGAGATTCTAATCTTGTAATCTAATCTTGTAATCTTGAAATTTTGTAATCTTGAAATTTCTTATCTCACTTCACAAGCTCCGCAGTAACAGTTCCATTTCCCTGCGGTAAAGCCGCTTCAAGCTTTACAATCTTTTTAAGATTTTTATCCATCCAAAGCGAAACAGATCCCGGTCCTCCGTCAGCAGGATTTATATTAATCTTGTAAGTATCAAATTCACCCATCCCTATTTTTATCTTTTCACTTCCGGTGACTTTAATTAATTTCTTCTCTGAAGCACCCTTCATAAGGTTAATTTCATTATAAGTTGCAGAGTAGCCTTCTGTTAACGGAAGGGTTCCTAACGCAATTTGAATCCCGGTACCGTCGGTAATGGAAGGGGAGTCATATTTTATATTTACAGGTATTTCCTGAGCACCCATTTGAATCAGTCCGGTTGCTGCATTATCGCTAATAGCTAAATTAACCTTAGCTCCCGCCTGAGTTGCAGATCGTGATATAGGAAGAAGTGTGGCTGCATCAACAATAAGTGTATCATTACCCGCCATCATTCCGCCGGTTGATTCATCAATTACAGTATAAATATTTTTATCTCCCATCATACTTTTTTCAATTACCCGTTTAAGCTGCATTGTAATGTCCTGCCCCCCCGCTTTTATATTCACCTGGTAATTGGAAGAACCTGGTTCAAGGGTAGAACCGTCAAAGGATGTTAGGAATGCTGCAGTTTCCGTATTTGTTTTAGATGCTGCTACACTCTTGACGTCTACTTTAATCGCATTCAGCCTCTCCTGTATATCGGGTTTAACGTCTTCCTGATATCTTCCGCCAATATGCTTTGAAAGGAATTTCTCAAACTCAACAATCATAGCCATCCTGTTTTTAAGTCCCGCGAATCCATGCCCCTCATCAGGTGCAACCATATATTCTACATCCCTTCCCAGATCTCTCAGTGCTGCAACTATTCTATCAGACTCTCCTTTATTTACTCTCGGATCATTGGCTCCCTGTACTACGTAAAGAGGAGCTTTTATTTCATTCGCATGATTCAAAGGAGATACATCTTCAAGCATCTTTAAATCTTCCGGATTTTCCATATCACCAACTCGGACATCAAACATTTTCTTTATCGGAGCCCAGTAGGGCGGAATAGATTTTAATAAAGTTATAATATTCGAAGGACCAACTATATCAAATCCTGCTGCATAAAGATCTGGTGTAAATGCTAGACCTGCAAGTGTCGCATACCCGCCATATGAACCTCCCGCAATACATACCCTTTTAGGGTCCGCAATCCCTTCATCTATAAGCCATTTTACTCCATCTGTAATATCATCCTGCATGGCTTTTCCCCATTGTTTATTCCCCGAATTCAAATATTGCTTACCGTAACCGGTAGATGCTCTGAAATTAGGCTGCATGACCGCATAACCTCTGTTTGCAAGAAATTGTGCAAATGAATCATAGCCCCAGTAGTCACGTCCCCAGGGTCCGCCGTGTATAAACATTACTACAGGCAGCTTTTTAGGTTCGATTCCTTTTGGTAATGTAAGATAACCATGTATTGTCATCCCGTCGCGGGCCTTATAACTAATGGGTTTCATCTCCGATAAATAATCGGTATTAAGCTCCGGTCTGGATTTGTAAAGAAACTCGGCTTTCCCTGTTTCCGAATCAAATAAGTATACAGAACCCGGATCCACATCTCTTGATACGGAGATTAACCATTTTTTTTCATCTGCTGTAACAGAATTCAAATGAATATCTCCGGCAGGTACGGCATCTTTCAGTTTTTCATACATTTCGGCAAATTCTTCATCTTTAGGATAAATCCTTTGTTTATCACCGATATAAATAGTGGCAACAAGTTTATTACTAACTTCAGAAAAAATTGCATCGCTTAGATCAACTTCATTCTCCGGGTCTTTATCAACAAGCTTTTCAGAACCGTCTTTCATATTATATAAAACCAGTTCGGTTTTATCAAAATCAGCTCCTTTATTTGTTAAAAGATAAAAACTTTCTCCTCCGGGAGCGAATCGAATAGGATCAGCAGTCTCTTCATTACTTACTCTATAAATTGATTCAACCGAATCTTTCAAAAGCTTTAGTATTTCCGAACCTCCGTCAGGAGTTACTCTGATCCCTAACTTTAAGTTGCCTTCAAGATCTGTAGACCATCCGGCTATATTATCATTATTTTCTCTTATGAGCTTTCTTTCACCTGTAATAAGGTTTAATTTATAAACATCATGATATTTCGGGTCCCTATTATTTAAACCGATGAGGATTTCATCTGGCGTATTCTTAGGAACGTCTATAATCATAGCCCTTACTTTTTCAAGTGGAGTCAAGTCTTTTGAAGGAGGTACGGGATCACCTTTGGCGGAAGGATCAACTTCATAAATTCTGAAATTTTCATCTCCTCCTTTATCCTGGACATATAAAATAAATTTGCTATCCCTTGACCAGAAGTAGCCTCTTATAGGTCTGGTGGTATCGGCAGTAAGAGCATGCGCTTCATCAAACTTTTGATCTATTGTTTTTACCCATATATTCATTATGCCATTATACGGCTTAAGGAATGATATATAATTGCCGTCAGGTGAAATTTTTGAACCTGCAATCTCAGGGTCACCAAAAAAAACATCTCTATCTATAATAGGCGGCATTTGAGCAAACACAATGGTTGTAAAGATTAACACAAAAAGAAATAAAAACAATTTTTCTCCCCGCATAATGCCCTCCTTTTTATTTTAAATAATCCACAATTATATTAACTCAATTTATAAAAATTATTAAACCCTTACAAAGTCGCATGAGGTCTGATTTTCCGACTTCCGCCTTCCGATTTCCGACTTCTGATTTCTGACCTCTGACCTCTGATCTCTGACTTCTGATCTCTGACTTCTGATCTCCGGCTTCTGACCTCCGGCTTCTGATCTGGCAATTTACTTCTTCAACACCTCTACCATCCTCTGTGCATACTTATTATTAGGCTCAAAGCGTAACACATTTCGAAAGTTTTTAAGAGCCATTCCTTTATTCCGATCATAATAATACGCTTTTGCCAATACCGTAAATATTGCCGGATCGTCCGGGTATCTGGAAGATAACTGCCGGAAAAATTTAATAGCCTGCACAGGCCTATTTATATTCAGCAAATCGGAACCAAAAAGAAGCAGTTCATCCTCATTATTCAAAAATACATGGTCTGAATCGCCGGCAAGACTATTATAAAGTACAATTGCCGAATCTATATTTCTGCTCAAGGTTAAATAAAGAAGAGAATCGGCTAAAGAGATTTTTATTCTCTCATATTTTTCCCCCTTGGCAAGCAAAGCAAGCTGCAGTGCTGGATTCTCAATATCCCTGTCCTTAATATTTATTAAACAAGCTGCCGCTAACTGAGATTTAGGGAATACTACAAAAAATGAACAGAATCCGGTTCCGTTCCCTTCATGCGCAAAGTAATACTTGCCGTCATCTGTTGTACCGAAACTCAAACCTAAACCATAGCTAATAACTTTTCCGTTCAGCAGTGTAATAGGCTGCAGCATAGTGTCCAGTGTGGCTGGTTTAACTAAAACTCCTGAAACAAGGCCATTTGCGAACTTAAGAAGATCTTCGGGAGTTGAAATAAGCCCCCCGCCCGCATATTTTATGCTGAGGTCTGCCAAAGGAGCATTCTCAAGTTCTCTATATTCGTTTTTTATATAACCATGCGCCCGGTTAAATACTATATTTTTCTGAATTTCAGCATAAGTTGAATTCATATGTGCCGGTTCAAAAATATATTTTTTCAAATAGCTGTTGTAATCAATACCGCTTACATTCTCTATAATAGCAGCTAGTAAATTATATCCCAGTGTAGTATACTGAAACTTTGTCACGGGCTGAAAACTCAACGGATCATTCATCATAAGAAGCACAGCTTCCCTGGTTGTATTATAATGCACCTTACTATCGAATTCTTCAGCACTCTTGTAATTTCTTATCCCTGAAGTATGGTTTAATAGCTGTCTAACTGTAAACTTCCATCTCTTCGCCGGGAAATAAGGGATATATTTTAGTGCATCGTCATCTAAGCGTATTTTCCCCCTTTCAACCAGCTGCATTACTGCAACCGCTGTAATAGGTTTGGAAATTGAAGCAATCCTGTAAATCGTTTTCGGTGTTGCAGTAATACTGTTTTCAACGTCTGAGTAGCCTGCGGAACCCAGCCAGGTAATTTCTCCTTTGGAAAGTATCCCCGCAGATATTGAAGGGACTCTCTTCAGGTCCTTGTAATCCCCAATAAATTTATCAAGCTCCGTTTTATGGTCCTGTGCAGAAGATAGATTATAAAATAATAAGAAGGCTATTATTATAATGAAGAGTTTAGTAAAATAAGAGTTAAACATTCCCGCTAAATCGTATATTGAAAAAGACGGGTGACAAAAAAAAACTTGTCACCCGCAGCTTCTTTTAATCCTTTTTCTTGTCCATTGAAATTCTTTTTTCCAAAATATTGTCGATTATTTTATAATCTTTTGCTTCTTCAGAAGATAAAAAATGATCCCTATCGCAATCTTTGGTTATTTGTTCAACGGATTTACCTGTATGATCTGCTAAAATTTTATACAAAGTATCTCTTGTCTTCAACATTTCTCTCGCGTGAATTTCAATATCTGATGTTTGCCCCTGTAATCCTCCAATCCATGGCTGGTGAATTAATATCTTAGAATTCGGCAATGCAGTCCTTTTTCCCTCTGCACCGCCTGCTAGTAATATTGCACCCATGCTTGCTGCCATACCAACGCAAATTGTTGCCACTTTAGGCTTTACGTATTTCATTGTGTCATAAATTGCTAAACCTGCGGTTACACTGCCGCCGGGAGAATTAATATATAAATTAATATCCTTATCCGAATCTTCAGCTTCAAGGAATATCAATTGCGCAATTGTTAAGCTCGCTATATGATCATCAATCGCGGTTCCAAGAAATATAATTCTTTCTCTCAAAAGCCGTGAATATATATCCATCCCCCTTTCGCCGCGCCCTGTCTGTTCAATTACATAAGGCACAAGCTGGTTGTAAATCTCTATATGTTTGTTCATTTAGAATCCTTTTCTTCTTTTTGTGAATATTTTTCGGGAGCTACTTTTTTAATCGTATTTTTCTCTTTTAAGAACTCAAATAACTTTTGATCTAATAATGTATTTTGATAATTCGGAGATTTATAATAATTAAGCAGCTTTTCTTCACTTAAGCCTGTACTTACCGCCTCCTTTTTCGCTAATTCTTTAAGTGTCTCCTCATCGACTTCAATCTTTTCCTTCTTCTCAATCTCGTTTTTTAGCAAATACCATTTTACTTCCGATTCCGCATAAGGCTTCAATCGGATTTTTGTTTCTTCACGATTAAAAAGTCTGTTGCCTCCTTTTTTAGCCTGTTCCTCTTCTTTTTTCAGTAAATCTTCAAGAAGGTTATGCACTAATGTTTTCGGAGGAACAAAATCATTTTTTTCAACTATTAAACTGACAATCTTGTTCCTTATTATGGTGTCTGTCTGCCGGTTATAATAATCCTGTATGTCCTTTTTTATCCCCTCTCTTAAATCAGCTTCATTTTCAACTTTATCTTTTGTAACTTTTTTAATCAGCTCATCGGTTAATTCCGGAAGTATATTCTTTTTAATTGAAGTAACTGTCGCTGTAAAGTTTAATACTTCTTCGGCTTTATCCTTTCCTTCATCTTCTTTTTGAGGTTCCGCTTCACGCTTAAATGTAAAGTTAATCGTGTCTCCGACTTTTTTCCCTTTGGCATTTTCCACTAATTCAGGATTAACTTTCGGATCGGAAAGATCCACTTTTATATTCTGCTTTTCGGTATTTTCAAAAGGCTCACCCTTTTCATCTATCCTTAGAAGATCAACATCAATTAAATAATTATTTTCATCTCCTATTACTTCTGCATCTTCCTGAGTAGCATTTGCCTGCCTTATATATTTTATCTCCTGTTCAACTTCTTCATCTTTTACAATAAAATCCGGAACTTCAATCTCCTGATCCATATAGTTTTTAACTTCCAATACAGGATAGGTCTCATATTGAACTTTAAAATGCAATTCTTCATTAGGATGAAAATGAATATCAATCAGAGTCGGCTGCCCGATAGGAATTATATCTTGCTCCTTTGCAATTTTCCAGAACTTGCTGTTTGCAACCTTCTCCGAAGCTTCATGTTCAAGAGCATCCCCATACATTTTCTTTATTATCGAAAGGGGAGCTTTCCCCTTTCTAAATCCCGGTAATTGTAACTTTTTTGTCTGTTTCTTTACTTCAGAATCTATATCTTCTTTTACTTCACTATAAGATAAAGTTACTTCCAATTCCTTATCCGAAGTTGTTAAATCGTTTATCTTTGTTTCCAATATAACCTCATTTTAATTAGAATTACAAAGATATAGGTTTTAAGACACAGAATAAAGTGATAAACATAGAGATATCCGTTCACCAATGTTTAAATATTTTCCTCATGTTTAAATATTCATTTTTCAAATTTATTTTTTACCCCGAAGGGGTTGCATAATACAGACCGGGACAACGTCCCGGTACTTATTTGATTCCAATAGAGTCCTCAAGGGGCTGACCAAAAAGTAATTTTCTATTTAAAAATCAGTGAAAATCCGTTAAAATCTGCGTCATCTGCGTGCCATTTTTAGAAAATAATTACTTTATGGTCAGCCCCGGCATAAGAAATCTAATCCCATACATACCGTTCATCATATTCTACTTTATATTCTTTAAAAAACAACCTGAATTCATCCTGAAAATTCCTCTTTCTATGGTGTTCTTCCTGATTTAAAATATAGGCTCTTACTTTTTCAACTTCTGATTTACCTACTGAAAAGGCACCATAACCATTTTGCCAGCCAAACTTTTTCAGTATTCCTCCTTTTGTCTTAATCCATTTAGAAGATTCACGTTTTATCTCTCCGATTAATTTTGATGCTGATATATTCCTTGAAAGTCTTGATAGAATGTGAACGTGATCAGATATCCCTCCCACTATAAGTACAGAGCAATCCAAATTATTACATGTTCCACCTAAATACGCATGCATTTCACTGCGTATATCTCTATCCGCAAAAAAAGGATAACGGTTCTTTGTTGAAAAAATTATGTGAACTAATATATTTGCTAAGGATTGAGACATATCTCTCCTCTAATTTAATTTTTTTTATGTTGCAAATATTGCTAACAATTTGGATTTTATAATGGAAATTTGATAAATTATACATAAAAGGAGAATCTTATGTGCAGAAATATAAAAATATTATACAACTTTAATCCACCTGCAACGGATGAAGAAATTAGCGGAGCCTCTCTTCAGTTTGTCAGAAAAATTTCCGGTTTTAATAAACCTTCAAAATTAAATGAGGAAGCTTTTAATACCGCAGTTGAAGAAATAACTTCAAGTGCACGGAAACTACTTTATTCATTAGTCACTAATGCCGAACCCCGTGACCGCGAAGTTGAAGCTCAGAGAGCTCACGCCAGAGCTTTAGAAAGATTTGGAACAGTAAAGCATTAGATAAACGCATTGATTATGGCTCTACTCTTTCCACCCAAAGGCTAACACCTCGGCTTTAGCCAGGTGATATTTTCTTCCAAAATATTGAAATCTCCATTCAAATAAAAATTCGGTGAACCAGTAGGGGTTCCCACACAATCTCTGTCCCGTCCTTACTTTTATCTTGGCATTATAGTTATGAATACTCTTTTATATCTTGATAATGAAGGCGTTCCTTTATCCGTAACTCTTAAAATAAATTGAACAGTTTCTTTTTTCTCAACCTTAGGCGCTATCACATAAGCATTATGCGCGTTCTCCGCTGAATTAATTTTTATGAATTTTTTATAAGTACCAGCCTCCGGATAGTTAAACCACAAATAACTGAGATTATCTCCATCAGGATCGCTTGCTATTGCATCCAAACCAAAACCCTCTTCTGATTTAACAGTAATTTGTTCGGGTACTAATAATTTGGGAATCGGCGGATGATTGGCTTCTTTATATGATTCCGTGCACCAGTTCATCCTGGCGGCAAAATCATTTTGAAAGTCATTACGCCAGCGAAATAAAGTTGCTTTATTACTTGTAAAAGTAATCGTATCCAATCGAACCGCACGTCCGTATTCATTAAAAATGTATGGAGTATATTGATCGATCGCATCAGTCCAAATTGCCCTGGTTTCAGGTACTATCGGTACGCCCGAACCTCCTCTTTTAAGGGAATCAAACTTAGGCTTATACAGTTCATAACGTCCGCCCCAGCCTCCCCAGTCAGGATGCTCCGGATAACTCAACCCATTCGGGATTAGATTCAACCACGATGGAGTATCACCCTCCATTCCATAAGCTACATCAGGATATACAGCTCCGAGAGAACCGTGACCCTGTTGAATATTTTTTGCCAGCCAAATATTGCTGATCTCTTCATTATTTTTACCGTTTATATAACTATTAATTGCACTCCATGTTGCACTGCCGTAATCATCCCCCGGGCTGACAATATAAAATAAATTAGGAAAATTTTTTCTAATCCATATACCGCTATCGTCCTGGTCGGATATTGTGTAAACCCTGAGTTTTGCAATTAACCTTTTTACTTCTGATTCTGTTTTTGTTTTTTTAATTTCGTATAATGCTTGAGCAAGAGTATTCACTCCTCCCCAAACACATATCCATAAATTACGCTCATCTTTTTCTTCAAGAACTCTAATAATCCATTTAGAACCCGGTGAATCTTTTCCCTCGCCGACTCCCTGCATCCCATATTCTGCAATCCCATCCTTTACTATATTTAAAAGTGATTCGGCATTAGGAAAACCGGCTTCATTTTTATTAAGATTAGGCTGCACTTTGCCATAGTCTTGAATTATACTTTTGATATATTCGGGATGGATTGCTGTTTTTTGCCAGCAGGATGTTGTTGCAATTAATCCTTCTATTTCAATTTCATTGGAGTATAATAATAAACGAACCATTGATTCAGAATCGTCCGGGTCGGCACCAATATCCGATAATATAATTACTCGATTTTTTTCAGCGCCAATTATATCTTTCTGATCTCTTTGTGCAAAAATAGAGTCAAAAGTTAATATTAAAGCAATGATAATTAAATAAAATATAGTCCTCATATTTTTTATTTCCCTTGTTTTAAATTACTTAAAAAAATATCAAGATAATAAAATTATTTTATTTCCGCTTTATCACTCTGAATTTTGCGTGATAATTATCTTCTAAGAATTGCTTGATTCTCCCCGTTCTTTTTTATCATGTTTCAAATTAAATCAAAAAAAAGAATTTATCAATAGATATTTTTATAAATATTTTCAATTTAACAATTATAATAAGTCACCTTTGCTAGGGAAATGGATAAGCACCTACTATAAGGTACTTAACTTTGTGATAGTTTAATAATTTTATAAACTCTTCGAAGTCCTTTTCGACTTTCATTATATAGTTTTTGTTTATTAAAAAGTAAGATGTATTGTTCCCTCAATTCTTGAAGAATACTAAGTTTATTATCCGGTGATATTAACCGCCAATATTCAATCTCATCCTCATATTGCTTCGGATCGTTAATTTGATATCTCTTTATTTGTTTGCTCTTCATTCTAAAATCTTAAATAACCGTTTTAACAATATAAAAAGAAAACCCAAACGGTTCAAAATCTCAATCCCCAAATTATAACAACCTTACCTGAATCAAACTCATCTTTAAGTGTGTTTGAAATTTTTGAATTTTGAAATTCTATATAAACCTTGCATAACTTAAGTTAATTAATAATATCTCCCTTGTTGTTAGCTAATTTTTCACGCCATTTTTTGAGTTCCTCAGGTGTCTGCCTCACCCAATCTGTTACCTCGCCTACGATTCTTAATGGTGCTTGTGAGCGATATGAGCGTGTTAGATTGCCCGGAAATTTTTTGTCTGTAACATTCGGGTCATTTTCAAAACTCCCTGTCGGTTCAACGATATAAACTCGTTCACTTCTATCCCCTTTAGCTAATGCGGCAGCAAGACCCGCCCCATTAACCAGGGCTGTGAAATAAATATGATTCATTTTGAGTTCAGGTTTGTAATTAGAACTGCCCCCTGCTGTCAGTAAATCACCAACCTGCAAATCTGCTTTCGTACCATGATAAAAGGGACCTTTTTCAAGCGGTTTATCCTTAAATGAAGTTGCTAATTCATAATTCTTTTTTGCCTTATCAAGATCGCTTAAATCCTGATAGCATTTAGCAATGTTTAAATACAAAGAAGGGAAAGCACTTTTAACACTATCATTATTTATTTTTAATGCAAACTGCAAAGACATTTCGAGCCATTTTAATTTATCGGAAACATTTTCTTGATGTCGGGCTGCATAATAAGCTGCAAGGAATTTTTCAAAGTCGTTTGTTGCTTCGTTCCATGCTTGAATAAATATTCTGCTTGCTTCTTCAGGTTTGCCTTTTTCTTCCAGGCCCATACCTTGAAGGCAGCGTTTAACAACATTGTTGTTTGGGTTGAATTCCATTTTCTAATTATTTTGTCTGTTAATTATTGTAATATCAATTCAGTTGCTTGTACTTAGACTAACTAAGTTAACATAAAGAACTTCGAATTAATATCAAAATGCTAAACCATATTGATCTTGCTGCTAAGCCGCAGCCCAAATAAATAATAGTTGTTGCCGGATTAAACGGATTTGGATGGCACAAGTGCTCGTCCGGTTCCACAACCAAGTCCTAAAACATTTTTAGCTTTTTTTAGTCGTTGGAAAATAGAGTAAAAAGCAACTTCTATTAACCGTTTTAACGGTTTTCAGACTTTTCACACAGACTCTTAAGGGAGGAGAACTTATAAACCAATAAAAATATTCTTTCTCATTTCTTTACCCTTTATTTAATTTGATCTAAATTTCATTTAGATTCCTTGGCTAATGCAGCATAAGATGCATACTTTACATTAAGTCCAACTTTAGTACATGCTTCATATAATTTTGGTTCAAGTTTTTTAATCAATTCTAAATGTGTTTATTCTTTTAGATTATTCTAAAATTCCAGAACTTATTAATGCTTGATAGACATTTGGATTATTTCGAATATCAGGATCATTTATTGAACCATAATATTCTGGATATGCTCTATCAATTACAATCTTCTCAGGTGTTGTAATTCTTCCATCTGGATGTCGTGGATAAAGAATAATTACAGGATTTTGGCAAACTCCTGAATCTGCATTATCCATAAATCTTCCCCAATATATTCTTCGACCGTTCGCAACGACTACAAATAATTTATGTAATAAATTTCCTCTTGTTATAATTCGTTCATAAACATTTTGGGAAAATGTTATATGGTGATCTTCCCAATTATATTTAGTGATATCATTATTCGTTAATAAAGGCTCATCTATTAAATCAATTTTATTAAGATCCGATATTTGTTCTGATGTAAAAGTTGTGTTTGAAATATAAACTGCAAAAGTATCTGTAAATTCATTGCTTGTTGGTGATTCTTTATTACAACCCAAGAATATAAGAGAAATAGTAAACGAAATAAAACATATAATTTTAACTTTCATTTCTTTCTCCTTTTACTTTTTATTACGGTATAACGAACCGCAATTATATTGCTTTTTTACATTTATATATTTTGATTTTTTATAAATATTATTTAACCAAAAGGACCTAAAAAACCACCAGCAATAAATATCAAACCAAGAACTACAAATGTTGCAAGTGATAACCAAAATGTACCAAAAAATGTTTTTATTATATCAAACCTTTCTTCCATTATTTTATCAATATCTGAAAAAGATACATTTACCTTTGATATATCGTTTATAATAATAATTTTTTCACTATCCGTTATCACTTTGTTATTTTCATTTTCATCAAATATTAATTCCTCTTTATTATTTAAGATTATTTTAGTCTTAGGATGCCTTTCACTTTTTAAATAATCTTCTTTTGATACTTCACGAAACGAATAACAACCTGATAATATAAATGAAACAAACAAAACTGATAAGATGGAATATTTTAAATTAAATTCTTTCCCCATATTTTTTATCCTTTATTTTGCAATATAAGGCTTTGCGGCTAAGGCGCAGCCCAGAACAGCTATGCCGAATTAATTAGTAAATATTATAATTAAAAATATCCTTCATAGCATAACAACTTTGAACAAGAAAAAACAGAACTACCAACCCGAAAACCTAAAAATGACGAGAGCGAAATCGCTGTCGCCGCTGGTTAGCTGGTACATTTATTTAATAACAACTCCCAATAAAAAACTTAGTGCTGAGTTTTTTACTGATGGAGTATTTCTCATGTTAATATTTTTGAAACTTGGATTATAACTAATTTCTATTAGCATTTTGGGTATATAGATTAATTTTAATTCGGTTCCAACATTGAGCATAACTCCGTAATCAAATCTGCTGAATGAATTAATTGATGTTGCATAGGGATAATTATAATCTTCAGTTATTTTAATTAAATAATTAAAGCATGGGCCAAATTCAAGATATGGTTTTACTTTACCATAGTTAAAATTTAATTTTGCAAGAATCGGTATTGTGAAATAATGAAATTTGACTTTAACTTCAGACGGGCCAACATCTCTATATCCAAGCTCTGAAATTAAATCAACAACAGTACCCCCGGGCAAAGTAAAACTTCTGCCTTTTTGTGTATAATGAAAATCTACCTGTGCGCTTATGAAATTAGTTTTCCACTTCTCTGCAAATACTCCTATATCTAAACCTAAAATAGATTTTGATATATTATCCGTATAAGAATTACTATAATTTTGTTCTGCATTTGTAATACCAACTTTTAATCCATATGAATCTACAATCTGACCAAATGTAGGATTAAAAAATAATACTAATAGTGTAAAATTTAATATTATAATTTTCATGGGTGTGATTCTTTAATAAATTTTAATATCCCTTATTACCAGCTAACGAACCGCAATTAAGTTGCAGCCCATAACAAGAAACTTACATTTACTACTTCTGCCAAAGCTTAAGTCCCGACAAAGTCGAGATGCTTAATTTTCCGTTTACGACAAGCACAGTTTGCAAGACTATTAATTAATTTAACCTTTTCCATCATTTTTTTGCCTGTAACTATTCTATCCGTTAATCCTAATTCTTTTACAATTCAAAATTCTAATTCCTAATGTTCCAGGTGTCTCCTGCTGCTTTTATTCTCCTTCCAATACCCATCTCATTTTATAACTCTTACGCCTAGATTTTATTTCTCAAAAATCCATTCTTCCGTACATAATCTCTTTGAAGTAACAATAACTAATTATCATTAACCAATGACCCAATGACTATTGACCAATGACCTGATCTAAACCCCACAGCTCCGCCGCTTTACTCACACAAAATAAATCTATTAGATACTCTATTTGGGAATATTGATACGGACAGTAGGGGATTATACCCCAGGTATTCCTACGGAAGAAAAATTACCCCTTATCTAATATCCCCGAATACCTCTAATTCTAAAGTATATTTTTATAGGTTTATTTGCAACAGAAATTATCAAAATGTCGGAAGTGGTCGTATAATTGGATCATTGCTATATCGGAGTGTCCCCCCAATTCTTTTGCACTTAGTAGTGCGAGAACGGGGACTCGAACCCCGACACCTGTTACGGTACTAGATCCTAAGTCTAGCGCGTCTGCCAATTCCGCCATTCTCGCTTCTATGCAAAATTATTAAGACAACAAAAATAAAAGTTTTATTCTTTATAACAAAGAATCTAAGCACATAGCCTAAAATCAAAAACTCTTACTGTGTTTATATAAATCTAACCTAAATTTAAATGAAAAAAGGATATTTTCATCCCCCCAAAGGAAAAAATGAAGCAAATTGAAACCGGCAGTTTAATGAGATATGCAAATATTTTAATATTCTAACAACATTTTATTTTATATTAAAAAACTCTAACCCCTTTTTGTTCATTTTGCCTGTTGTTAAATTCATTAGTATACATCTCTGTTCTCCGAAAGCAGCTATTTTTTCATCATGTCTAATTTCAACCTCTAATGTTATAATACCATGATTACAACACCCTGGACTTATTACACCTGCCGGTTTGTCGTAAAGGTTCAAGGCTTTTTTGTAAATTATATTTGTGGAAATAACCACCGGGTATAAATCATTTGAAATTAAATCCTTTAGGTTACAATATTTATCGAATAACCTTGTCCTAAGCTCTTCAAACCACCTGATATAAACAATATTATTTACATGTCCGGCAATATCTATGTCGTACGTTCTAATAGTTAACGGTACTTCGATAAATATCTTTTTTGTCTCTATAGTTAAATCCAAAAAAGATTTCTTATTACTTCTAATATCAACTAATATGTCCGGTGCTTCTTTTCGCCGTGGGTTCATTTAATTCTTTTAACTCTCCTTTTTTTGTCAAACTAAAAGTTTATCGTTTCTTTTCTTTTTCACACAAAAAGCACTTAAACACTTAAACAATTATGCAATTAAACAATCAGGCAATTAAACAATTAAACAATTAAGCAATTAATTGTAATTTCTGAACTAAAATAATAAATTACTTTAGAAATTTTTTAGTCGTTATTCCAATGACTCCATAATGGAAATCCTTCCGGATTCCTTAATTCAATTTTATCATTGGATGTTTTGATTTGCGATGCAATTACTGCTGGTTTATCATTATAAACTATCTTAGAACCCGTAACACTAACTTTTTCCCCTTCTCTAATGCTGAACTTTTTATAGTCCAAATACCAGGAGGGTCCGATGTGAATTGAAATAGTATCATTTTTAGTTTTTAGTCTGAATCTTATTGAATTTTTAATATATTGATCCGGATTAAAAGTTGTTACATTGATAACTGTTCCTTTAAACGTCTCAAGAATATTTGCATCGTAAAATCTGTTATAACATATTCCCTGGTTTCCGTGCATTTTTCCCTGAGCAAAATTTGTATCTATTAATAATACAGTAATAAAAACCATACAAAGGACAACTATTATTTTTTTCATTTTTTTGAACTCCAAATTTTATAAATATTATCTTCCATTAATTAACAATTAACAATAACCGAGTTAACAATTACCGATTACCGATTAACAATTAACAATTAACGATTAACGATTAACGATTAACAATTAACGATTCCTCCCCCCATCATCGACAAACAAAAACAGAACCAAAAAGGAAACCCTGTTTTTTAATTAAATTCTCATTCAATTGCGATATATACGTTGCATATATGCAACATTATGTTTATATAGTAGCTTTAGATTAAAAGAAAATATTTTTGGGGAACCAGGGAAAATGAAAAATCAAAAAAGAGGGCCTCAGGAAATCTATTCCAATATTATTCTCGATAGCGTAGCAGACGGTGTATTTACTGTTGATGAAAATATGAGAATTACTTCCTTTAATAGAGCAGCTGAAGAAATAACAGGTATAAAAAAGAAAGAAGCCCTGGAGCAATTTTGCTTTGAAGTTTTAAGAGCTAATATTTGTGAAAAAGCATGTGCTCTAAAATGTTCATTAAAAACAGGCAAACGAACAATTGATAAACGGGTTACAATCCTCAGAGCTGATGGTAATGAAATACCCGTAAGTATTAGTACTTCAATTCTGAAAAATGAAAAAGGAAAATTCGTTGGTGGAGTGGAATCTTTCAGGGATTTATCAACTATTGAAGAATTAAAGAAAGTAATTAGAAAAGCCTATACTTTTGAGGATATTGTTTCAAAGAATCATGAAATTTTGAGAATATTCGATACCCTTCCTATTATTTCTCAAAGTGAAAGCACTGTCTTAATCCATGGAGCTAGCGGAACAGGGAAAGAATTATTTGCACGCGCTGTCCATAGATTAAGCGGAAGAAAAGAAGGACCTTTCGTTGCCATCAATTGTGGCGCCCTCCCGGATACATTATTGGAATCTGAATTATTCGGCTATATTAAAGGTGCTTTTACCGACGCTAAAAAAGATAAACCCGGTCGTTTTGCTCTTGCTAAAGGCGGTTCCATATTTCTGGACGAAGTCGAAAGTCTACCCCTCCCGCTACAAGTGAAACTTTTAAGAGTTCTGCAGGAACGTGAATTTGAACCTCTGGGAGCAACGTCTCCAATTAAAGCTGATGTTCGAATAATTGCTGCCGCAAAAGAAAACCTCAGTAAATTAGTAAAAAAGAAAGCTTTTAGAGATGATTTATTTTATAGGCTAAACGTCGTTAAAATATATCTCCCCGCTCTTGTGAAAAGAAGAGAAGATATTCCTTTATTGGTAAATTATTTTATTGAACGATTCAATAAACGAATGGGGAAATCTATCGAAAATGTCTCTCCCGATGTCCTTGAATTGCTTATGCAATATGATTATCCCGGTAATGTACGCGAACTTGAAAATATTATCGAACACTGCTGCGTTATGTGCCAGGGAATAGATATTATGTTAAAGCACCTCCCCCCCGAATTACAAGGTGATAATAAAGAGTTCTCCCAACAGAAATACGAAAGTTTACTCCCCCCGTTTCAGGATGCTGAAAGAAATTTGATTATTAATGTATTGGAAAATAATAAAGGGAGTAAAATTAAAGCCGCTCAAGAACTTAAATTACATCGCGCTACTCTCTATAGGAAAATGAAGAAATATGATCTGTTGTAAAACTCCTATGTAGCAATTATGCAACATTAACTTATTTAGATTACAAAGTTGCAACATTGACTAATTCTAACCTAAATATTCTAATCTAATATTCGTTATAATTTATATAAAGAATGCTTATTAAATTGTAATCTAAATTGTGCCAAATGAATTAATTCCATACACATTCCGTGTAACACGCTATCTATATCCTATATGAAACCGTTTTGAAACCGTTTTAAAACCGATTTAAAACCGTTTTGATTCCGTATATAATATTGGTATATTAGTTCATAAATCTTTATTCACACTTTACAAAGGTTATCAAAATGGCTCTTGTTACACCCGGCTTACTCGGTTCTTTATCTGGTAGATTAGGAGATTACGTCCTTAGAGAAATGAATGGAAAAACCTTTATTTCACCAAGACCTAAAAAATATAAAACCAAGGAATCCAAAAACCCTAATGCCACAACTTCTGTTTTCGGTAGACTTTCAAAATTTGCTGCTTATATAAATGCCTTTCCCGAAATTAAAACTATTTGGAAGAATTCTGCCCCCAAAAACAAACGCGGTTATAATTATATTATAAGCACTAATGGTGAATCTTTACAAAAAGGTCTATTCAATATCGAAAACTTTATCGTTCCCGGAGGATTACCGGTAAATATATCAAAGTTTGACTCTGATTTGGAGAATCTATCTATCTCTTTTTCAATACCCGGAACGAATACATTACCCACGAATGTTAAAGAATTAAAATCCTTTGCTATCTTTTGTTTCCAGAAACCTAATGAAGAAAATTCAGAATTAATCAGACTTTCACATGCCATTCCTCAATATCTCAATTTTAATCCGAAAGAAGAATATAATCTAACTCAACCTTTATCAAAAGAAATCAAAGATCTTACTAAAATGTATAATTCATGCACAATCTACTTTACATCAGTATTAACCGGTTCCAGTAATAAAATAATTAATTGGACTACCTCCAAAGCTATTAACAAATAACAATTAACAATTAACCCTTAACCTTTGACCTCTGATTTCAGACTTCTGCCCCCTGATACAGCAATCTGCCGTCCCATGTGCCAACCCCAACCACCAACCACCAACCACCGACCTCCACCCCCCAATCCAAAATGAGAATCCATTTCCCTTAAAAAATATCAATTTGAAGGTAATTTAATATTTACCGCTAACATTCGATAATGAAATTGAATAGAAACGTTTTTTTATGTTAGAAATTTTATTAAATGGATATTTCTTCTAATATTGTTTATAAATCAGATAATGATCTTAATCAAGGACTTGATTCGGCAGTCCAAAAATATTTTGACATCAGCAGACATTATCTGAATTTTGATCCCCTTTCATTGAGAGATTTCCAGACATTCTTAAAAGCCTGTAATAAATTCTTCCATTATAAATTTCCGGAAAATATAAATGAATATTTCTTTCGTCTGGAAGAAGCTCCATTAATTTGGATTTGCGATTCTCCGTTAAATAAATATATAAAAGATTTTTACGGTCATAATTTTCCGATTCTGAACGGTGTTGATCAGTATAAGGGTGTAAGAGAAATTTATAATAAATGGCTTACCAATAAATACGACGAACAAAAGAAATATTTTGCTACTTCAATTATTGATTTTGTAGAGAATTATAATTCAAGAAGCAACTTCCTAAGCAATATACTCGCAGGGATAGTTTTACTTTATGATAAAGATATTTTTAATCCGCAAAGATCAATTGAACTATTTGACAAATCAAAAGAAATTATAGGTAAAATAAAATTAACCGAAAATGCCAAAGAGGAGCTTCGTTATTTGGTTACTCTCTTTTCCGGATATTCATATATTATACAAAAGGAGAATGAATTTGCAAGGGATACTTTTGAAGATGCACTGAGACTAAAGTCTTCGGGAATATCAGCAAAATTTAATTTAGCTCTTGCAGATGTGCGGCACCAGAATTTTGATAGAATCGAAGAGCATATTAAAGAAATCTACAGTTATGATTACGAACGAATAAATTTTGCAATTGAAAACTTAAGCTTCAACTTATACGCTTATTTTATTGAAAATGCTGTTTTTAATAATCTTTTCTATTATCCCGAATTTTCTTACCTAAATGAAAAAATTGAAGGTTTCCTTTCCTTAATCCGGGTATCGAATGAACCCATTATTAAAGTTCTAACCAATAAATTTGAACTTTTCAATGTTGCAGTAGACAAGGAAACACTGGCGGAGGAAACACGCAAAATTATCTTCTTTATTGAAAAAGCTATTAAAAAATACGGCGATTCGGACAATATCTATTTTATTAATACTGCAGAAAAGCTTAAAAATTTATTTATAAAGACCATTAGGAAAATTATTGAAAATGCGAAGAATAAATATTATAGTGAAATTGAGGAAGTAGTTTCTCCGATAAATATAGAGATATCAAGCAAAACTGCTATTATTGAAGAATTAACACAGGAACTGGAAAAACAAAAACTTGAACTTAAAAATAAGCTGGATGCAGGGATTAAAGCTATAGAAAAGAAAACTGCGGATGATATCAGGGATCTGGAAGTAGGAATTGAAAATCTGCCTCTAAAGCCTAAGTTAAATCCTCAAATAGCCTTTAAGCATGCTATGACTTATAATATAATTCTTTCATTTATAGTATTTTTAATGGGAGGATGCGCCGGTTATTCTAATAATTTTGTTCACGATATTTCCGAATTAAAGAATTTAATATCGATTTCATTAGTTACCGGAATTAAATGGGGAGTAATCACATTTTTAGTAGGAATTATTGTTTCCGCTTTTTCCGCCGGATTTACAATACTGGAAAGATCCAACCGCCGTCAACAGCTTCTGCATAATATCAGCCGTTTAAAAAATGATAAAGAATACAAAATGAACCATTTCAAAAAAGATATAGCTCAAAAAGAAGCCATCTTAATAAAAAACTTCAATACCCCTATAGATGAAAACAAGGATAGAATTGATATGTTGAAAAAACAAAGGGAAACAAAAATCTCTGAAATGAAAGAACAAGCAGACAAATTAATTTCAGAAGAAATTAAACCTTATACATTTCTTTTGGATGAAGAAAAATTTGATAAAGAATAAAATAATGAACAGATAATTCCAAATAACAAACCAAAATTTCAATACTTGTAAGAAATTATAAGTAACAATTCTTAAACTCCAATTAAATCTCAATATGCAATTTTCAATTCCAATCAATCAATCCAGTTTTCGATCCTTGTTTTCTCTAATATTATTTCACATTCGGCTGAAAAACGATTAAATAAGGGTTATCCTATTAAGAAAGATTATGGCGAATATTAGCCAAGTATATACTTTTTATCAATAATTTCTTCAAATATCCTAAAAATCAAAAGAAAAATGACTGGAATGATTTTAGAATAAAGCTGTAAATAAATTTTGAATTTTCAGGATATTCATGTTTAAAGATCAGCAAAAGATTATAAACAATAGTTTTAATGTTAATGATATTTTATCATTTGAAGCTGAATCTTCAAGCCGGCAAAGAGTCGAAGAAAAAATATATGTAACCCAGCCGTCTCTTCCTCCTTTAGACGAATTTATGGTTTATTTGAAAGATATCTGGGAAAGCAAGAAATTAACTAATAATGGGAAATATCATAGATTATTCGAAGATGCTTTAGCTGAATTTCTTGGAGTTAAATATATATCCTTATTTTCAAACGGTACTTTAGCACTTATCACCGCTCTTCAGACATTACGAATTACAGGTGAAGTAATTACAACCCCCTACAGTTTTGTAGCCACAACTCATGCATTGCACTGGAATGGAATAAAGCCAGTTTTTGTTGATATTGATCCAATTTACTGTAACCTTGATCCGACAAAAATTGAATCTGCAATTACCCCTAAAACAACCGCAATTCTCCCGGTGCATGTTTATGGGAATCCATGTGATGTTGGAGCAATAGAACAGGTAGCCGATACATACGGTTTAAAAGTTATTTACGATGCCAGTCATGCATTTAATGTAAAAGTAAATGGCGGATCTGTCTTGAACTTTGGAGATCTATCAGTATTAAGTTTTCATGCCACAAAAGTTTTCACAACTTTTGAAGGTGGCGCGATAGTCTGTCATGATGAAAGAACAAAAAAAAGGATAGATTTTCTGAAAAATTTCGGTTTTGCAGATGAAGTGACAGTAGTCGGTCCAGGCATAAATGCTAAAATGAATGAATTTCAAGCTGCATTAGGATTGCTTCAGTTGAAATATGTTGAAAGTAATTTAATTAAAAGAAAAGAGATTTCTGAAATATATAGAAGTGAATTATTAGGTGTAGAAGGTATAAGAATGCTTGAAGACGTGCCGAATGTAAAGCATAACTACGGATATTTTCCAATTTTTATAAATGAAAAGGAATATGGTAAAAGCAGAGATGAACTTTATAATGAATTGAAGGCAAATAATATTTATGCAAGAAGATATTTTTATCCGCTAATAAGTCAATTCCCGACTTACCGGCATTTGAATTCTGCAGCATCTGAAAATTTGAGGACTTCGGAAAGAATTACCAGGGAAGTAATATGTCTTCCTATTTACTCAGGATTAACGAACGATGATCATGAAAGTGTAATAAAATTATTGAGAATAACAAATGGCAGATAAATATTGCTGTTTATGTGAAAGTGAAGTAGAGGCGTTTTTACCTTATTATTTGGTGCAGCAAAAGTTCATATCGGAATTAAATGTAATCGGCAGCGATTTAAAAAACTTTTATTGTCCAAAGTGTTAATGTCATGACAGAGAAAGGCATTTGCGGCTGTATATAAATGAAATAGGACTTTATAAATCAATAAATAACTAAAAATATGACTATATAAAATTTGGTGCAAATCCTCTTGAAGATCTAATTTTTATATCAAAACCTGGTTATGCAAATTAAATGAAATTAGCAATTATGCAACCGTATTTATTTCCGTATATCGGATATTTTCAACTAATTAACAGCGTTGATAAATTTATTGTGTTCGATGATGTTAATTATATCAAAAAAGGTTGGATAAATAGAAATAGACTATTAGTAGATGGAAAAGAATATACTTTTACAATTCCGTTGAAAAAAGTTTCACAGAACAAATTAATGAATGAAATAGAAATTCTACATGAAGAAAAATGGAAAGTTAAATTGTTGAAGACTATCGAAAATAATTATAAGCAGACGCGTTTTTTTAGTACAGCTTTTCCTCTTATCAAATTAAGCTTGATAGATAAAGATAAAAACTTGTCAAGATTTATTGTGAATAGTCTTAAAATAATAACAAAATACTTGAATATAAAAACAGAGATTGTTAATTCATCGATAGTTTATTCGACAGCCGGATTAAAAAACTTTGATAAAATATTGGAAATATGTAAGCATGTGAAAGCTGATGAATATATAAATCCTATTGGCGGCCAGGCTATTTATACTAAAAAATATTTCTCTCAACAAGGAATAAGTCTCTCTTTCATTAGAACTAAATTCAAAGAATATAATCAATCATCGAAGGAATTTATTCCTGCATTGTCAATTATTGATTTCTTATGAATAATAGTAAAGATGATTTAAAAGAGATGCTTGAAGATTATGAATTAATTTAATGTAAACTGAAAGAGGTTTTACTTTGCAGATTATTGTTATTGCTTCGACAAATGGAGGGGTTCTCTCTAAATTATTAAACGTTAATTATTTTAAGGAGAAAATCAGCTGTGTTGTATCTGATAGAGAATGTGGTGCGTTAAGAACTGCAAAAGAAGCTGGCATTAAGACTAAAATATTAAGAGCATCTACAGGGAAGAATTCTCCAATAACACTTTAAAAGAAATAAATATATCGAAAATTGATTTATTTATTTCTTTTTACACAAAATTATTTAAGGGACGACTTCTAAAAAAAGTAGAATATAAGCTAATTAATTTACATCCCTCTTTATTACCAGCATTTCCAGGCATGGATGGTTTTCATGATACAATAAAAGCGGAACCAGGTTTATTGGTTCCACAATTCATTTTGTAGATGATGGAATAGATACTGGATTACCAATTGTACAGTCTGTCATTCCCTTTGATCATAGTAAACCGATCGAAGAGTTGAGGCATATGGTTTTTGTCGATCAATGCCGTACTTTACTTCAGGTTATAAGATGGTTTGAAGAAAAACGAATTAAAATTATTGATAATAAAGTATTTATTGAAAATGCAAATTATGGTAACGGATTATATTCACCGAAACTCGATTTTGAAGAGGCAATAAAATTTAGTGTTCCTATTCCAAACTTGAATAATGCCCCTCAAAGTTGCGAATCTAATTTTGAAAATGAAAGCATTATTGATTTACGATCGAAAACAAATCATCCGTTTAGTTTATTGTACAGCGAGATTTATAAAAATGCCTTACTAGCCGGCAAATTAGTAAATGGGCGTTCACAACCAGGATTGAGTTTAAAGGGTATATCGCCATTCGTTTTGGCTGCTGAAAGTGCATTGGAATATGGAATTGAAAGGGAAGATGTAACTAGAGTAATTGAAGAGGTATTGTCAAAATATTATGAGATGGTGAGACCTAAGAGTGCAAGTGAATGGTTGGGACTAGATTTGGAGGAGAATAACAAATTAACTCAAGCGCCTCCTTGGGGCGCAGTTTTTCCTTGGAGAGCTAGAACATTGACATCATATCAGCAAGCTTATGAAAAGCAGCTGTAAAGGAAAATAAAATTCTTGGAACTAAATTCGATATTACAAAAGGCTGGTTATTCTGTGGACCGGTTTCTTACGAAAAGATAAAAATTGAAGCAATGAGATTAACTTATGTCCTTAAAAATATTCTAGAAACGGTTACAAGCGATGGAACTCATCCGAAGGAGATGTTAGAGCTACAGCACTAATAAATGAATATGATGATTGGCGATGGCTAATAACGGCAGGAAATCATAGAGCATCTGCAGCATCAGCTTTGGGGTATACAGAAATTCCTATTCGTGTGAATTTAATAATTAACCGTCGGCATGTAAAATATTGGCCTCATGTATTAAGTGGACTTTTTAGCATCGATAACGCTTTGAAAGTATTTGATAATTATTTTGAAGGATTAACTCCGCCGGTTACAAGCAATTGGTTAAGTTTAAAATTATCAAAACAGGAGATTGAATGTTAGTAAAAACAGAAGAAATAAATTTAATGAATAACGATTTTGAAATAATAAACAAATTAAATAAAATTTTATTGAAAACCACAAAGACAGAAAAGCATAGAGGCTATCATATTCTCCCTGAAAGATTAAATAGTAAAATAACTGATGAC
Organism: uncultured Ignavibacteriales bacterium; assembly: GCA_963848195.1. Taxonomy (GTDB): domain Bacteria; phylum Bacteroidota; class Ignavibacteria; order Ignavibacteriales; family Ignavibacteriaceae; genus CAVQBP01. Next base: position 348,108 of record CAWKCY010000017.1, read on the forward strand.
GAAATTAAGTCTAAGCCGGTTTTTTATGAAAAAGAAAGAATGGACTTCTTTAGAGTTTACGTGGATTTTAAAAACAAATCAATTTTGGATATCGGGTGCAACACTGGTTATTTTTTATTTGGGACTCTTGACGACGGAGCTGCAAAAGTGACGGGATATGAAGGTAAAACTCTTTGTAACGAATTTGTTAAAAAAGCAATTTATTTATTGGGTGAAGAGAATAAATTTAAGCATTTTAAAAAGTATTTTGACTTCTATGAAAGTAATGAAAAATATGATATTATTTTTTTACTTAATGTTCTTCATCATGTTGGTGACGATTATGATGAAAAATCTTTAGCAATAAATGATGCTAAATTAAAAATTATAGACCAGCTTAATAATCTAGATAATACCGCCTCAATCCTTATTTATCAAATGGGATTTAATTGGCAGGGAAATATAAAGACCTGTCTTTTTGAAAACGGTTTAAAATCAGAATGATTGAATATATAAAAAATGGAACTAAAAATCACTGGGACATTATAGCAATAGGGATTCCCGAAAGATATAATGGCGAGATTGTTTATAAAGAGTTAAATGAAAAAAATATAGTTAGAGATGATTCATTAGGTGAATTTTTGAATAGACCACTTTTTATTCTCAAATCAAAAAGAAACAAAAAAAAATAGAATGAATATTTCCAACATCATGGTGAGCGTTTGTTGTTTAGCTTATAATCATGAAAGTTATATCAGACAAACCATTGAAGGTTTTTTAATACAGAAAACTACTTTTCCGATCGAAATAATTATTCATGATGATGCTTCAACTGATCAAACAGCGGTGATTATACAAGAATATTATAACCGATTTCCTGAAATCATTGTCCCGATTTTTCAAACAGAAAATCAATATTCAAAAGGTATTCGACCATCACCAACATTTGTTTGGCCAAAAGCTCGAGGTAAATATATTGCACTGTGTGAAGGTGATGATTACTGGACTGATCCGGATAAACTGCAAAAGCAGGTAGATTTTCTTGAGGCTCATTATGATTTTGCTATTTGTTTTCACGAAGTCGGTGTTAGGTGTAATGATGAATCGACCCCGTCTCATATATATTTCACAATTCGAGTGGAATGAAATAGATACCAACAAGGATACCTTTACCATCGAAGATGCAATTCGCGGTCCGTTTATCGTTACCTGCAGTTTGGTTTTTAGGAATGAATTGGGACAATTACCTGAATGGTATTAGGAAAGCAGCGAGTGCAGATATTGCATTGAGTATTCTTGTAACAAAAGACAAAAAAATAAAATTTCTAAATGAGGTAATGGGAATTTATCGAAAACATAAAGGCGGTGTTACAGTAAATCATAAAGGAAATTGGATTTATTTAAAATCGTATTGAAATGTTGATAAATATTGATAATCATTTTGAAGGAAAATATAGAAAATTTATAACAAGCACTATTTTAAATTCTTTGAAGGCAATCAAGTCTCCCGGAAATCTTAGCCCGGCGTTATACTTTGAATTATTTTCAAATTATCCCAACGTATTATCTTTCTTCGTTAATCATTCCGTTGGTCATATAAATAACGATAGAGCTTTCTGTACAATAATTACGCACAACTATATCCCATATGCATTAGCAATTTTATCTTCTCTTACAAAATTCAACGAGGGCATAACTTTCCATGTTTTGATATCGAACTCGCCCGAAGTTGTTTATTCACCTGATCCCAGGCTAAAGTTTTATAATATAAATGATTTGATTGCAGATGAAATTATTCAGATTCGAAGCAAAGTATTCATCCTTGTATCACGATGCTTTTAGATGGTCTATGAAACCGGTATTTATGAAATATTTATTGGATAGTAATCATGTCAAAAAACTGATCTATATTGATTCTGATATACATTTTTTCAATGATTATAATTTTTTATTTGATTATCTGGATTCCTGCAATATACTTTTAACCCCTCACTGGCAATCTTCAGATCCGTTGAAAGATGAATCGAACTTTAAATGCTTACTCACAAGCGGTTTTTATAATGCCGGGTTTATCGGCGTTAATAAAAAAGCGATCGAAGCATTAAATTGGTGGGCTGAAGTTTGCCTATATAATTGTGAAATTAAACCCGAAACCGGGAATTTTGTCGATCAAACATATTTGGACTTTTTCCATTATCTTTTTGACGGCATAAAGATTATCAAACACAAGGGATGCAACGTTGCAAACTGGAATCAAGTGGAATGTAAAAGAACCAGTACTCTTGGTGGGAAGTATTAATAAACAATGAATTCCCTATCGTGTTTATTCATTTTACGGCCAGTACAATAAGAGGCATCCTTTCAGGAGCAGATAAATACCTTTCTTACCATCTCCAAACTTTTAATTCAATATTATCTGAATTTCAAGATGCAGTTAAAAAAGATTGCAACCAAACTAAAATCGGTTTGGATATTTCCGTTCCGGGATATAAAAGAGGAAGAAGCAAACATATGATTGGAAAACTATTTCCCTGCCGGCTAGTGTAAAATCAATCTCAACAATGCTCTCAATTGATGAGCGAAAGTTTTTATATGAATTTGGGGAAAAAATTATTGGAAGGAAATAGGTGCAATTGTCGATGCCGGATGCTTTTTAGGCGGTTCGACTCTCTCTTTGGCAATGGGATTGACCGAAAACAGCAATGATCCGAATAAAGAAAAAGTTATACATTCTTACGATTTATTCATTGCCGATAATCATCAATGTAATTCTTATCTTAAAAAAATAGGAAATTATTCCCCGGGAGATTCCACACGTTCGATTTTCGACAAGAATATATCGGAAGTATCGAATCTTGTTAAAGTATTTGAAGGGGGACCTAAATAATTATAAATGGACGGGTAAACCAATTGAAATTTTGTTCATCGACGTAGCAAAAACATGGGAGTTAAACGATCACATTGTAAATGAATTTTTCGCATATTAATGCCAAATCATTCCAATTGTTATCCAACATGATTTTGTACATCCTACATGTCCTTGGCTGGCAATCACAATGGAATTATTCGCCGAATATTTTGAACCCATTGAATATGTACCTTCAAACTCGTTAGTCTTTTTATACAAAAAAGAAATACCTGCGGAAATTCTGAATAATAATATTGTTTCGAAATTGTCCAAAGAAGAAAAAATCCTTTTGATGAATAATGTAATTGAAAGATACAGCAAGTTGTTAACGAAGGAAGAAATGGTAGAATTAGACTGTGCAAGGATAATTTTATTATTAAACCAAATAGGATTGTCGGAGGCCGAGCACGAACTTTCCCGTATAAAAACAGAGTATGCTGGGATTTCCAGATTAGATGGTGCGGTTAAATGGGTTAATAAATGTATCGATAAGTTCAATAAAACTAATGGAGAAATTAGTGATGCCAATAGTGCGTTCTTAAATCCGGAATTAACCAAACAAAATGTTGATTTGTTTCATGTTCGCAAAAGTATTCTGAATGCTTTAACAAATCATTTAAGTGAGTTTAGCGGTACCTTGCTTGATATCGGCTGCGGTCAAATGCCTTACCGTGAATATATACTTTCAAAATCGACTATATCGAAATATATCGGAATTGATACCGAGAATCCAACTTATCAAAAGAATACTAAACCCGATTTATTTTGGAATGGTAAAACTATTCCTATGGAAGATAGTTCTGCAGACACAGTAATGGCAACAGAATTATTTGAACATGTGCCTGATATTCAATTAGTATTGAATGAAATAAATAGGGTATTGAAACCAGGAGGCTTATTGTTTTTTACGGTACCTTTCCTATGGCCGCTTCATGATGCTCCCCATGATGAATATCGATATACTCCTTTTTCATTAGAGAGACATTTGAATACTGCTGGTTTTCTTAACGTAAATATAAAAGCTTTTGGTGGATTGGAATGCAAGTCTTGCACAGATGATTGGCCTTTGGTTAAAAAGGAGCGAATTGCAGAAAGAACAAAAAGATGCTTTTACAAGTGGACTTTTTAATTTTTATAAATATTTATTAAATACAGATGAAATCCCTCAAACATTTAATAGTCAAATTATGACAACTGGTTTTGCAGGAACAGCTTTAAAAAAAGAAAAAGAAGAAACATTTGTGAGATTATACGACTGATACTGAACCGAAAAATAAATACGTTCCAAACAAAAATAAAATTGTTGTTATCCAAGGTGGTTTTCCGTCAGTTTCTGCTACTTTTATTTTAGATCAAATAACCGGTTTAATTGATAGGGGATTTGCTATTGAGAACTGGGCTACATACAAAACATCTACAAATATAATTCATGAAGATATCAAGAAATATAATCTCATTAATAATACAAGGTATATAAAATTTCCCCCTGAAATATTAAAAAACGATTTCCAGGGGGGGCTGAAGGATTTTTATTTAAGAAATAATATTGAAAGCCTGGATAGTATAAGCGCTTTTCATGTTCATTATGGAGCTAATTTTAACCTTTTTGAACCACTATTTAGATCGACTGACAAATTTGTTTTAGTTTCTTTTCATGGGTATGATGCATCGAGGTATTTTAAACAAAACGGGGATAACTGTTATAATTATTTGTTTCATAGAGCTAATCTAATTACAGTACCAAGCCACTTCATGAAAAACGAGTTGGTAAAATAGAGGGTGCAATCCTGAAAAAATAATAATTCATCGCTATGGAATTGATTCTGAAAAATTTAACTATACCGAACGGAAATATTATAATGATAAAGTAATCTTTTTAACAGTTGGAAGATTTGTTGAAAAGAAAGGGATTGAGTACTCGTTAAAAGCACTCGCTAAGCTGCCTGATAAAATTCACTGGGAATATAGAATAGTTGGCGAGGGGGATTTACTTAATAATTATAAAGATATCATTGAAGAAAATAACATTAAATCTAGTGTTAAGTTTCTAGGGTCAAAGACAAAATCCGGGAGTTATCCAAGAAATGAAATCGGCGGATATCTTTGTACTTACCAGTATAACCGCTCAGGATGGGGACAGCGAAGGAATGCCGGTAGCTTTAATAGAAGCACATGCAATGGGCTTGCCTGTTATTAGTACTTATCATACCGGAATACCAGAACTAGTTAATCATGAAAAAACAGGTTTACTTTCCAAAAGAAAAGGATGTTAACTCTATTGCCGAAAATATGTTGAGATTATCATCTAAAAAAAATATCTGGAAGTATTTTAGCGAAAACGCTTTAGAAAAAGTAAAAGATGAATTCGATATAAATAAGTTAAATGATAGACTTTTTTCTTTACTTGACGGGAAAAGAACAACAAATGAGCGCAAAGATGAATTCAAACATTTACTTGCAAATAAAAATTGGAGCCATAAAGAAAAATTATATGCTGATCAGATCTATAACTACAGTATAAATAAAGTTATTAATAGACCAAATATCTCTGTGATTGTTATTTCGTGGAGATTACATCCTGACAATGTTAAGAGTTTTCAAGTTTTAGAAAAACAAAGAGATCAAAACTTTGAATTGATCTTTGTAAATAACGGTGCAGATGATAAAGAGTTCGAACCATTAAGACCCTTTATAGATAAATATATTAAGCTGAATAAAAATACAGGTGCTTATTTAGCCAGAAATATAGGAGCAGTGTTTGCAGAAGCTCCAATACTTTTATTTCTTGAAGATGACTGTATACCTGAAAGCAATTTAATTAAAGTACATCTTAATCTTTTTCAAGAATATGAAATAATAGCGTGCAGAGGAGTTTGTATACCTAAAAGTAATAATGTATTGAACAAACTTGCAAAACATTATTATCTGGGAGATAAGTCCTTTCCCATCTTTCAGATTTAGAAGGTAATACTTCATATTCTTCTGATATATTCTACCAAGCGGGAGGCTGGGAATCATCAAATAGAATTTGGGGAGGAGGGGTTGACCTTTCAATCAGATTATTGGAAATAGAAAAGGATTTTAGAAAACAAATTTATTCTCCTGAACCAGTGATTTTTCATGATTATGTGAGAGATGAAAATCATCTTAATCAAAAATTGGAGCGGCAGGAAAAATCAAGACAAAGATTAAAATTAAAAGCATCTCAATTGGGATAGGCACTTTTAAAAGCTGGGAGAATTATCGCCAAAGAGAGGATTTGCTTATAAAAAAGGCTAGCTTAGTCAGCAGAACAAATACAGATACATTTGAAAAACCAAGCAAGAAATTATTGCAAACTAATTTAACAGATGAATCTTATCTTATTGATCAAATAAAATCGAGTAAAAATATTTCTGAAGATTTAGTTAATTCTATAATTCATTATTTAAAAAATATAGGGGAGTCAAAGGATTTAGCTTTTTGGTTAAAAGATTTTATTCTAAATAAAGGCATAATCTCGAAACAGGAAATAAGAATGAGTCCATAATTGTATCGATTGTAGTTCCATGTTTTAATTATGGGAAATACTTATTTGAATGTGTCGAAAGTGTTTAAAACAAAAAATATAGAAATTGGGAAATAATTATTATTGATGACGGCAGCACTGACAATACTGAAGATATTGCAAAAAAAATTATTTCTGAATTTAATGATTTTCATATATCTTATTATAAAGGTGAACATAGAGGACTCGGTTATCCAAGGAATTATGGAGTAGAAAAAAGTAAAGGTAAATATATGCTTCCTCTCGATGTGGATGCATTCTTTCTTGCTCCTGAATTTTTAGAAAAAACAGTCCACATTTTGGATGGCGACAATAGCCTATCTTATGTAAGTACAAAAAGTCTTTTCTTCGGAACATCAAATAAAATCTGGCCACGTAGCAAATTTGAACCCTTATTACTTGTATGTAAAAATCAGCAGACAAATACAACACTTTATAGAAAGGAAATGTGGAAAGACATCGGCGGTTATTCACCCAATATGAATGAAGGTTATATTGATTGGGAATTTTGGATTAGGGCAACTAAGAATGGATGGATAGGAACTCAATATTGACGAACCGTTATTTCTGTATAGAAGAAAAGAAAATTCAGTTGTGATGTATGCGAAAAATAAAGATGTGACTTTAAAACAAAAAATTATGCAACTTCATCCTGATGTTTATCAGATTTCGCAAACTTAAAGATCTGCGTAATGGGTGAATTAAAGAAAATAAATTATATTCCTTCATATCTATTAAACCCAGATTGTAAGATTCAATTCAAATCATTTACTGCTGGAATAAAACGACATACTCAAGATAAACTAAAAATTTTATTTATACTTCATGATTTTCCCTCATATCGGTCTGCTGGTGCGCAGCTCTTTGCTCTGTCTCTTGCAAAGCAAATAAATTCTTTGGGAAAAGCCGAAGTAGAAATTATCTACCCCGTTTTTAGAGAAACTTCCATGAATGATTATTCGATTAACGAATCAGTATATGAGGGGGTAAAAGTTTATGAACTTCATAAACCCAAAGTAAATGAAATAGGAAAAATTTATGACCAAAAAGTCTTTACGGCTTTTGATGAATTTTAAAGAAAATAAATTTGATTTGAATGCATTATTCATGGATTAGGCCAATTAACTACAGCCCCTATTTTCGCTGCTGATAGTAATTCAATTAAAACAGTTATAACCTTACATGATTTTTGGTTTTTATGCTATTATTGGCATTTCAGTCCGAAATAACCAGGACATATGTTCCCCTGGCCGGATTCGATTAAAAAATGTGCTGTTTGTTATCTTGAAGAAAATAAAGTTCTAAATTCCAAAGAAAATCTTACGAACCTTGAAAAATATAATGAAGTAAGAAAGCATATTTTCAAAGAGGCATATTCCAAAAATTTGCAAGTTATATTCACCAAGTACATACCTCAAATCTGTTTTTGACAAGTTTGGATTTAATAAAATTGAAGTTTTAAGCAATGGATTAGAATATGAAATTCCTAAACCAAGATTAGTTCGAAACGATTCGGCTAAAATTATTTTTGGTTATGCAGGGCAAATAATAGTTCGAAAAGGGGTGAATCTATAATAGAATCTTTAAATCAATCAAAACATATAAAAATATTGAATTGCATATTTATGGTCCATTAAAAATTAACGAATTTGCTAGTAATCTAAAAGACTTAATTAATAGTGATACAAAAATAAAATATTTCGGTGAATATAAATATGATGAAATAAGTCGAATTTTTCAAGGTTTTGATGTGCTAGTAATACCTTCACTGATGGATAATTATCCAACTATAATTCAAGAAGCATTTGCAAATAAATTACCAGTCATAGCTTCGAATGTTGGCGGAATTCCTGAATTAGTTTCAAATATGAAAAATGGAATTCTTGTAAAATCTGGTATGGTAACTGAACTCTCGAAGCAATGCAACTTGTTATAAATAACAAAGAAATACTTCAGATTTTCAAAATAATATCCCACTAATAAAAAGTATGCACCAATCGGCAGTGGAATATTTGAATGAATATAAAAATCTTCTGGAATTGAATCGCATGGAAATAAGGGAGAAATATATTGTCCAGTTTTATGTATATAAAAATGTTCATTGGCCGATGTTTGAAGAGTTGTTCCAATATCTTGAAAAACTGCCTGAGGTCAAAGAGATTGTTATTTGTCTACCGAATATTCCTAATCTGGTTGTCGGAGATAGTTACAAATTAATAGATAAACTAATGAATCTTGGAGTACGGATAACAGTTCACCCAAAAGATGCAAAGGCAGATGTAACATTTATTGCCGATACAATTGCCGGTAAGGTATATGGTTGCGGAAAGATCGTGAACATAGGACATGGAACAATATCAAAAGGTTACTACTTTACAGAAAGTTTCTGGACTGAAAGAGAAGATTTGGTTGATCTTTTATGCGTTCCGGGAGAATTCGCAAAAAATCAATTAGGAATGTACTAAAAACTCGCGTCGTTTCTACCGGAATGCCTAAGATGGACCCGGTGTTCCGTGGAGAATTCCGCAGAGATCAATTATGTAAAGAGTTAAATCTAAATCCAATTAAAAAAATAGTATTGTACGCGCCCACATTTAATTTCGATTTAAGCTCTCTTTATGATTTTGCAGATAATTTTCATTTACTTGCAAATCAGAACTATTATATATGATAAAATTACATGGTTCCACTCCACCGAATTTCATCCAAAAGTATAAGGAAATTGCAAACTCTGCTGAAAATATAAGATATATTGAAGATACAAATTTAGCCATGTATATTGGGGGTGCCGATATAATGATCTCAGATGTTTCTTCTGCCTTCATGAATTTATGGCCCTGGACAAACCGGTTATCCTTTATAATAATCCTAATGTAAAAAATTATCATGGTTATAATGCAAGTAATATTGAATATATATGGCGTAACCTTGGAACGCAGGTTTCTTCTTTCAATCAGTTAGCTGATGAATTAAATCATATTATTAAGTATGGGGATAACAAATCTGAAATAAGAAAAGAATATGCTAAACAACTGTTTTCAGATTTTAATGGTAATGCTTCGAAAAATGTTTGGAAAGAAAGTTGAAAACTATTAAAGGAAAATCCAATAAATGAAGAACAAATAATTATTTCAATCATTCTAACGCTTAACTCTGAAAATATAATTTTTATTAGGAATATATTAAGCCAGATTCAATTTCATTCTATAATGCCAATTGAATTTGTTATTGTAAAAGCTAACAATGAATTATGCAGCGATTTTTTAGAGACTATTAAAGATTTTGGTGAATATTATTCTTTAAAGGTAATGCGCAGATTGATAAAGTTGATCCCGTTATACAAGGATTAAAAAATGCATCCGGAGATTATATAATTGTATTGCGGGATGGTGTAAATATTTTTAAGAATTTTGATTATGTTATACACAAATCATTCCAAGCAAATCCTGATATAGCAGCTATTACCGGCTTAACAATATCTGATAATCCAGAAATAAATTTCAAAAATTATATAAATGCAAATGATAATTTAGAATTTGAAAGACTTGCTTATGAATTTATTAATAATTTCAAGGAAAAGATTTACATAAACTTTTAAAATCAAATCAAATACTTCCGGTTTTAGTACTACGGAAAAAATTCTTCGATTTCGACCAATTTAAATCTTTTCACGATATATTCATTCACTTATTGGAAAACGGGGAACTACATATCTCTCATTCATTTTTTTATACTGCCATTGATAAGGGACTTCAGAGTGAAATTAAAGAATTATGGAATCGAGATTTTTAATTCGACCGGAAATGCGAACAAAAATAATTGCTGAATTAATTAAACGTATTTCGTTCCCTGAACTTTTTGAATTATTAATCGATAATCTAAATAGATTTAATTTAAACTTACCGAAATTGTAAAAATAGCTACACAAAGTCTGGGGCAAAGATTTTACGATCTTAATACAAACACAAATTAGAAAAGATTATAACCGGGTCTAAATTAGCAAGTTCATTGAAAAAGGATATAGAACTATTATCCATTCTTCAAAAGAACAAATTAAATGAATGTTTAAACCCAGAAATCATTAAGAATATTATTATATTTTTATAAAAACGTACACATTCCAATTCTTTTGCCGATTTTTAGTTATCTGAAATTGCATTGCCCTGAGATAGAACTTGCATTTGGATATATGCAATACGCACCGCAGATTAGGGCAGGTTTCACAGAAGAAGAATTAGGAATTCTAAAAGGCTTTGGTGAACCTCTTTATCTTAAACCGCAGGAATTTGAACCGGATATAACAATAATTGCCGACTCAGCATACCAGTTTGTTCAAAACTGCGGGAAGATAATACATATTGGTCATGGAATATTATCAAAAGGACAATATTATACCGACACCGAATTAGCTAGAAGGGAAGAATTAGCAGATCTTGTATGTGTGCCAGGCGAATATCATAAAAACATAATGGATAAAATTATTACTAAAGCAGTCGCTGCAACAGGGATGGCAAAGTTAGATGATTTATTTTCGGGAAAAATCAATAAGGAATCGGTCCTTGATAAATATAAGCTTCCTGCTGATTATAAATATATTTTGTTTGCACCAACTTTTAATGATGAACTTTCGGCAATTCCTTTTATATCGGACAGAATAGATGAAATAATTCCAGATGATAAATCAATCTTACTTATTAAGCTGCACGGCAGTACAAAAAATGAATATAAGGAGATATATAAAGCACTTTTTAAAAAAGACGCTAGGGTGATTTATATAGAGGATCTGGATATTACCCCATTTTTAGCTTTAGCAGATGTTATGATTTCCGATGTTTCATCGGCAATGATAGAGTTTGCGGGGTTAAATAAGCCTTTAATTCTATTTAATAATCCGAATTGGAATAAATACCAATATTACAATCCATCTGATATAGAATTTAAATGGCGTGATATTGGCATACAGGTAAATAACGTAAAAGAAATGAAAGAAGCAGTAGTTAGATCATTTGTATATCCCGGAGAATTTGAGGAAAAAAGAAAATATTATACCGATCAGCTAATAGCTAATAAAAATGATGGAAATGCGTGTAAAAATATTATTGATGCTGCTTTAGAATTATATTATAGAAAAAATGATAAGGCTGATATGTACAATAAAGTTAGTGTAAATTTATGAAAATTCATGTTATAGGCGCGGGAAGCTGGGGTACCACGCTTGCTCATCTTTTTTCTTGTGACAATGACGTTTATTTATGGACGCATACTGAAGATCAGGCTTATAATATTAATAAAGATTTAGAAAACAAGAAATATATGCCTGGACTTAAGTTATCACCAAATATTACTGCGGTAAAATCGTTTAATGTTGATATAGACATTGATGACATCATAATTATAGCGGTTCCTTCAAGTGCTTTGCCTTGCATAGCAGATGAACTTAAAGACAAGCTGAACGGGCAAGTTATTGTTTGCGCAACCAAAGGTTTTGAGCATCAGACATTAAGAACAATGAGTGAAGTTCTATCTGCGAAATTTCCAAATTCTCCATTGATAGTGCTTTCGGGTCCGAATATAGCTAAAGAATTAGCTCAAGGAAAACCAACCAAAGCTGTACTTGCTTCAGAAAATTTAATTGCCGTAACCAAAGTGGTAAGATCTCTTAAAAATAATCATTTGACTTTTGAAGTTTCGCGGGATGTTAAAGGAATTGAATTGTGTGCTGCATTAAAGGGGATTATTGCAGTCGGAGTTGGTATTGCCGATAGCCTTGATTTAGGGGATAATTTCACCGGCTTATTAATGACTTACGGTCTACGTGAGTTTGTTGCAATTGCAGAATTCTTGGGAATTGAGAAAAAAACAATTTATGGAATTGCAGGACTTGGGGATTTAATTGCGACCAGCTTAAGCAAGAACAGCAGGAATAGAAAATTCGGATATTTGTTGGGAAAGGGTTATAAAACTGAAGAAGCGCTTGCTGAAGTTGGAATGGTTGTTGAGGGGGTGCAAATGACAAAAACCATAATTGGATTGGATGATTTAAACATATCAATTCCTCTTTTTTCAACTATATCGAAAGTTATTTTTGAACCAAATGGCTATGATATCTCTGAAAAATTTATTTCTTGTTTAACACATTATAAGATTTAAGATTAACTAAAATTAACGAACACATAATATGAAATTGCAAAGTAAATAATGAAAGCAATAATTCTTAATGCCGGAAAAGGGGGCAGACTTGCTCCTTATACAGACAATAATCATAAAGCTTTGCTTGATATTGGCGGAAAGAAAATTATTGATTTCCAGATTTCTGCACTTCAAAAAGCCGGAATAAAAGAAATAGTTATAGTTGTTGGATATTTGAAAGAAAAAATTCAAAATTATGTCAGCAAATATACTGAACTGAAATTTACCTTTATTGAAAACAAAGAATATCAAACAACAAATACTGCATACTCACTTTACCTGGTTAAGGAGCAGATGAATGAAGATTTTATATATCTAAATGGAGATGTATTATTCACGGAAGAATTAACGTTTAGATTAGTAAACCATAAGGCTAAAAATGTTCTTGCGGTTGAAAAAAAGATATGTGGCGAAGAAGAAGTAAAGGTTATTCTAAATAAAAACAGAATTACTTCCATCGGGAAGAAAATTTCCATATCTAAGTCTTTTGGCGAATTTATTGGGGTTGCAAAATTTTCTAAAGATATATATAGCATATTTAAAAATTCACTAGAACGGACAATTGAAAATGAAAAACTATATAAGGAATATTTTGAATATGCATTAGAGAAAATTGTCAAACAAATAACATTAACTGCCATTAATATCAGCGATATAAAAACTATAGAAATTGATTTCCCTGAGGATCTGGAAAGAGCTAGAAAATTATTTGAAGAACCACAAAATTGCAGTGAAAAAAAAAAGAAGGTACTATTTTATGTTGAACGGGATTTACACCTGCCTTTTCTTGAGCCAATCTTTGATTGTCTAAATATAGCCATTAGTCCAATATCAGGTATAAATAAGAATGATTTTCACTTAGCTTTTTCTGCTCCGAATTATAAAATATCCGAAAATGGGAAAGTTGGGATAGGATTAGAAGTAAAGGAAATCAATAGATTAAAGAGTAAAAGCGAATTTTATGAAGATCCTGAAAAATTCCAACCAGATATTACAGTAGTTGCGGATGTAAGCTTTTCTCTTAAAAATTGTGGAAAGATTATTAATGTTGGACATGGAATTATAAGTAAAGGCGGGTTTTACAGGGATTCCCAAATAGTTCGCAGAGAAAATCTGGCAGACTTAACGTGTGTTCCTGGCGAATGGCATAAAGAAATATTGGAAAAAAATGTTTTTATTCCAATAGTTGTAACCGGTTTTATAAAGTCAGATAAAATGTTTGGAGCTAATTCTATTAAAAGACCTAACTTTTGTAAACAATATAAAATTGATGAGAATAAAAAAATTATATTGTTTGCACCCACATTTAACGAAGAGCTTTCAAGTATCCCCATAATCAGGGAAAAGATTATAGATTTAGCAGATGATGATAAAGTCCTTTTGATTAAGCTGCACAGCATGACAGATATAAAATATGTGGAAATGTATAAAGAACTTGGCAGAATAAACAAAAATGTAATTTTTATAGAAGATTTAGATTTAACACCTTCCTTAGCAGCAGCAGATGTTTTAATAAGTGATGTATCATCTGCGGCGGCAGAATTCCTTTTTTTAGATAAACCTGTTATTATTTTTAATAATCCCAACATAAAAAAATACCCCTTTTATTCTCCTGATGATATTGAATATAAGATACGTGAAGCATGCACAGTTGTAAATACATTAACTGAATTGAAATCAGCTTTAGACAAGAACTTAAAACATCCGGAAGAACTTAGCGATAAAAGACAATATTATACCGAAAAATTATGTTTCGGCAGAGATGGTAAATCTGCGGAGCGTACTGCAGAAGCAATAATAGATTTACTTTCTGGTAAAATCAGTAAGAAAGAAAAATTGAGTAGGATATCCATTTTTATTATAAGCAATAATCAGAAACTGAAAAAAGATCTCGTAGAATTAATTAATCAGATTACTAATACATACCCAAAATTTTTAACTGAAATATTCATTCTATCAAACATGGATTCCGGTTTTGATATTAATGATTTAAATATTTCCGGCTGGATTAATACCAGTGAAACTAAAAATCTGAGTTCAATAATTAGAGATATAAAATCTGATTATTCAGTTATCACTCATGATTATATTAATCATCCTGCATATTTGATAGAAAGGTTACTGAATTATTTCCGGTGGTATCCTGATATAGAGGCGGTAAATGCATTAAACAATCATGATGATTATAAACAGATACTGGATAAATATTTCCCTGGTTTGGATCCTTTTGATTACGAAAATATTGCACATAAATTTAGACATTTCATCGGAGCTGATGTAGAAAATCAAAGGGTAAACAATGAATGTTTTACTGTAAAAACCGAAGCCTTGAAAAAAATTAGTTTTGATAATTTTGATAATACTGTCAGTTCATTTACCAATATAATTTCCGAAGAATTAAGTAAGAAGAAAGCAAGGATTAAATTATCTTTAGATGTCTTTGTATCCTTTAACAAAAATTCAAATGTAAAAAAAAGGATGAAGATCAACAAGTTTATGTTGAAAAACTAATTCATAATATCGAAAAGAATCCCTGGGACATTGATTCCCGGATTAAATTGTATGGGATTCAAAAAAGCAGGTACAAATTAATAAAAGAACAAAATACTTTACCATCCGAAAATTTAAATAATACTGAAGTTTCAATAATAATTGTTACATATAATCAATTAAAGTATACTAAGGAATGTTTTGAAAGCATTATCAGCAATACAAAATCAAATTATGAAATAATATTTATTGATAATAATTCAACTGACCTAACATTGAACTGGTTAAAGAAAACCTGTTCTGAAAATCCGAGATTTAAGTTAATAACCAATAGAATAAATATAGGATTTACTAAAGCAGCGAATCAGGGAATTAAGGAAAGTAGCGGTAAATATATACTTCTTTTAAATAATGATACTCATGTTACTTCAGGCTGGCTAGAAAGACTGATTGAGATTGCAAGATCAAAATCTAATATAGGAATTGTTAGCCCTGTAAGCAATTTT
>CAWKCY010000018.1:0-46880 GCA_963848195.1 uncultured Ignavibacteriales bacterium
GAGAATCAGTCAATTTGAATATATTAATCATATTTATAATTAATTGAATTTATAAAAATGAATGTTTTTTGTCATTATAAATCACATTTACTTTATTAAGTACTAAGCTGACTTCTCAAGGAATTGTTTGTAAATATTAAAATATTTATGTTTCTATCTGCGATGGAGTTCGCTTAACATTCTTGCTTTGCAGAATTGATGACTCCTACTTTTAATATCTTCATCCTTCAGAATATATTCAGTTTTAAGGCGGGAGTACTCTCTTCTCCCTCTTTTGAAAGGCTAACCAATGAAAGCTCTGATAATTTCAGATATACATGCAAATTTCCCTGCTCTTCAGGCTGTTTTAGACAATGCAGGCACTTTTGATAAGCTCATTTTTCTTGGTGATGTCGTTGATTATGGACCCCACCCTAAAGAATGCCTGGAATTCATTAGGGAAAATGCTGATTATTATGTCAGAGGTAACCACGATCATGCTTTAGGCTTTGATGTTGACTGCAATTCCATGGGAGATTTCAGATCTTATTCCATTGCAACCCGTGAATGGCACAAAAAGTTACTCGATAAGAATGATATTAAATTTCTGAAGAAGATGCCGGTTATTGATAAAGCTCATTTTGATGGCAACACCTTTCTTCTTGCACATGCATCCCCCCAAGGAGATATATCAAAATATTTAGATGAAGATGAAATTATTAATGAATTAGATACATCGGATGGTAATATTGTAGAATATATTCTGGTCGGGCATACCCACATCCAGTATAAAAAAAAATCTGATTACAGCCTGATTGTAAATCCTGGCAGTGTAGGTCTTTCAAGAGATGGAGGTGAAGCATGTTATGCAGTTTATGAAAATGGGAATATTCTCAATTATAGAATAAAATATAATGTCAATAAGACCATTGAAGATTTGATGAAAGCTCCTGTGGAATCTGACGTTAAAAATGGATTAAAAAAAGTCCTATTGCATAAGTAAATAAACCCGTTTTGGAAAACTCCCCTCGCTTCATGAACAATAATTTTTTCCCAATTAAAGCCTGATTAATTTTAACAACACTCAGATTACAGAAACTTATACACCTTTGTTTTTTTTCACGTAATTAATAATCTTTATCTCTTAAAAGGGGGAAAATTATTTATGAAAAAAAGCGAAGACTCTAATTTCTATCCTATTTTGATTAGTCTTGAAAGATTTCCCTGCTTAATAGTCGGCGGCGGAAAAGTAGCTTATAGAAAAGTATTATCTCTTCAAGAATTTAATGCTAAAATAACTGTTATCTCACCTAAATTCTGCAAACCTCTTCTAGATTTAGCTAAACAAGATAAAATTCAAATTATTAAAAAATTCTATTCTAAAGAATTTATTAAAGATTATAAAATTGTTTTCAGTGCAACAGATAACCCGGAAATAAATAAAATAGTGCGAAAGGATTGTATAACAGAGCATATTCTTTTAAATGTTGCCGATAATACCCCTTTGTGTGACTTTATTTTACCGGCAAATATAAAAAGAGGAAATTTAACAATCTCTATTTCTTCACAGGGCAAAGCTCCATTTTATACTAAAGAAATGAAGAAAAAATTAGATCGCTTTATTCCGCCAATCTATAAAGATATTATTGACTTGGCAGGTGAATTTAGAAGCCAACTATTGCGAAATTCCAAAGTGAAATTGGTGAAAGATAAAGAAAAAATGTTCAGAAAATTCACTGACGTTGATTGGGAAAGCGTTTTAATAGAAAACCTGACTAACGGTAATTCAGGCAAAAAGAAAAATTCAAAGGATTATATTCAAAAAATCTTAAAAGAATCTTAATTATTCTTAAAAATTTTCGGGGAACAACTATGGGTGATCCAAAGATATTAAAGAAAAAAATATTCATCACCTTTTCTGTTATAATTCTTTTAATCCTTTGCAGCGGTACGTTGGGCTGGATATTGACACAAAAAATTGAAAATAGTAATAAAATTATTGAGGTTGTCCATAAACTTAAAGAAGCAGAACTCCAGTTAAGAAGAGAAGAAAAAAACCTTTTAATTAGGGGCTATTCACAGCAAAGATATCTAAGGTGGCAAAAAGCAAAGGAAAACTTTCACCAGAGATTTGGCGAGTTGATTGGAATGAATGCTTTAAATAATAATGAAATTATTGGAATAAAAAGAGATTATTCAGAAATGTCAAATACATATAATAAATTTTTTGATGAAATACGATCCAATAATCTTAGCAAGGATGAAATAATTAAATATGACTTAGAGTTTAAGAAAATCGGTAGAAGTACAATTGAAATGATAAATAATATCCTATCCCGAGAACAGAATGTATCATCTAGAACAGATTCACATGCAAATATTCTTATAGTAGTATTTCTAATTGGTTTTATTGCAACTGCAGGTTTTCTAATAATCAATGTACTTAAACATTTATAAAAGCAAAATTTTCATATAAGGGAGATTAAATTTGGAATACGGTAATGTATATATTGTAGGTGCAGGGCCCGGAGACCCTGACCTTATTACTCTTAAAGCATTGAAAAAACTTAAGCTCGCCGATATTGTAGTTTATGATAGATTAATAAATAATGATCTATTATCATATTGTAAAATTGGCTGCGAAAAGATCTTTGCAGGAAAAGAGTCGGGTAACCATCCTATTGAACAAGAAAAAATTATTGAAATACTAATAAATAAATCAAAACTTGGTTTTAATGTTGTCCGTTTAAAAGGAGGCAACCCATTCGTATTTGGAAGAGGTTCGGAAGAAGCTGCGGCTCTTAAAAAGGCAGGTATACATTTCGAAATAATACCGGGAATTACATCCGGTCTTTCAGCACCTATTTATAGTGGTATTCCAATTACCCAAAGAGGGATGATTACGCAATGTGTCCTTATCACCGCTCATGAATGTCCTGAAAAACCGGAAACTCAGGTCGAATGGGAAAAACTGGCAAAATTGAAAAATGCAAATCTCATTATCTATATGGGAGCTTCAAGAATAGAGAGGATAAGCAGCGAATTAATTAACTATGGAATGAACCCGGCTATGCCCGTTGCAGTTATTGAAAATGGTACATTACCCAATCAAAGGACTGTAACTGCTAAGCTTGATGAAATAGCTGAAGAATTTAAAAAGCAAAATTTTCACCCTCCCGTTATTATTATGATTAGCCCAACTGTATCACTAAGAGATGATATATCCTGGTTTGAAAAAAAGAAGTTATCAAATAAAGAAATAATGGCTCTTGATGAATCCCAAGAAATCGATGAATTATATAATCTGCCCCAAATTCATTATTAATATATTGCAAGATAAAAAGTGTTAAGAAATGATCTAACCTAAAAAAAGAATATAAAAAATATATCCATCTCAGAGATGTAAAACCGGGAAGAAATATGGACATATTCAATATCTATTTACCTGTAGCCGGATTAGAGTTTAATGTTTTTTTATTACTGATTATTGGATTTTGTGTGGGTGTTCTCGGAGGGTTTTTTGGCGTAGGAGGAGGTTGGATTGTAACTCCTGCTTTAAACATTTTCGGCTTTCATATGGCTTTTGCAATTGGAACCGATCTCTCTAATATTTTCGGTCAATCAATTGGCGCAGTTAAAAAACATCAAAAAATGGGAAATATTGACTGGAAACTTGGAATCATTTCAATCATTACTTCTATTATAGGGTTAGAAATCGGTTCAGAAGTTATAATTGCACTGGAAAAAACAGGCGATGTTGGCTTAATTGTCAGATGGTGCTACCTGGCTCTACTTTCATCTCTCGGCATATATATGCTTTATGATTATTTTGTGGTTCATCCGAACCAGATAAAGAGGATGGCTCAGGAATTAGAGAAAATTCCGGGTCTTAAGTCTAAAAGAGAACGAAGTAAAATTTCGGAGAAACTTTATAGAATAAATTTGCCTCCAATGATTTCTTTTCCCGCATCCGATATTGATAGCGTTTCAATATGGATTATTTTCTTAATCTTTTTATTTACCGGCTTTCTTTCCGGATTTTTGGGTGTAGGTGGTGGATTCATTATAATGCCGGCTTTAGTTTATCTTATTGGCCTTCCTACTACTATTGCCATTGGAACCAGTTTAATAACAGTCCTTTTTAGCGGAGCTTATGGATGTTTCACTTATGCTATGAAAGGACGCGTAGAATTAATAGCAGCTTTTATTATGCTAATTGGTGCTTCTATTGGCGCTCAAATAGGATCTACCGCTGTCAAATATGTAAAAGGTTATGGGATTAGATTATTGTTTGCAATTATGATTATACTTGCGGCTTTTTCTGTCGCAACTGAACAGTTTTATAAAATTACAATGCATCAGCTTTTCCAAACTCTTGCGGGTATTGTCTTAATTGGTACCGCCTTAACTCTCTCTATTGTAATAATCGGTAAACTTCTAATTGAATCGAAAAAAGATAAATGAATTTATCTAAAAGTTTAACTAACTAAATAAAGTAAAAACATGGATATCTTTAACATATATTTACCTATTGCGGGAATCGAGTTCAACGCTTTATTATTATTTGTAATCGGCTTCTGCGTAGGTGTACTCGGCGGCTTCTTCGGTGTAGGAGGAGGATGGATTGTTACTCCTGCGTTGAACATCTTTGGATTCCACATGGCTTACGCCATTGGCACAGACCTCGCAAATATTTTTGGACAGTCAATCGGTGCTACAAAAAAACATCATAAGATGGGAAATATCGACTGGAAACTTGGCGGTGTTTCTATTATTGCATCAATTGTCGGCCTGGAAATAGGTTCTCAAGTTGTGCTTTTTTTGGAGAAAGCAGGCGATGTAGGTTCTATTGTAAGGTGGTGTTACCTCTTCCTTATGTTTGGCCTTGGCTCTCTTATGTTCTATGATTATTTTTCGAACAACCCAAAGAAACTCAAACATAAATCAGGACTGCAAGATGACTCACCTGATTCAAAACAGAAGAACCATAAAAGCAGTATTGCCCAAAGGCTTCATAAAATCAAACTTCCTCCTATGGTATCTTTTCCTGCTTCTGGAATTAAGTCTGTTTCGTTATGGATAGTGATATTCGTTTTTTTATTTACCGGCTTTTTATCCGGATTCTTAGGCGTTGGTGGAGGTTTCATTAGGATGCCTGCGTTGGTTTATTTGATTGGAGTTCCTACAGTCATAGCTGTAGGTACGGATTTAATGAGTGTCCTTTTTGCAGGGGCTTATGGCTGTTTCACTTATGCGCTTAAAGGTCGTGTTGAATTTGTTGCTGCTTTTATTATGCTTATTGGTGCTTCAATAGGTGCTCAAATAGGAGCAACTGCTATTAAGTATATAAAGGGGTACGGTATTAGGATATTGTTTGCAATCATGATTCTTTTAGCAGGCTGTTCAATTGCACTCGAACAAATTTATAAAATT
Organism: uncultured Ignavibacteriales bacterium; assembly: GCA_963848195.1. GTDB lineage: Bacteria > Bacteroidota > Ignavibacteria > Ignavibacteriales > Ignavibacteriaceae > CAVQBP01. Next base: position 5,413 of record CAWKCY010000018.1, read on the forward strand.
TCAGACATTCCTATCTTTCAATCGGTTGCGGGAGTTGTTTTGATGGGAACAGCGGTCATTATGACTATCATTATTATCACAAAACTTATTTTAGAAGCAAGAAAAGAAAAAGTTAATTTTTAATTAAAAAAAGTTTAGGAAATAAATTATGTCAACAAAAAAAATAGTTGCTTTACTAATGTTCTGTCTTATTTTTACCTGTATGTGCAGTATTACTTACGCCAACGGTGAATCTGGGGGAAAACAGGAAACAGAATTAAGTAAAAAAATTGATACAAAGGATCTTTCTGGAATTAGCCTATGGATTGCCGAATTATATAACAACGACAGGGTTTTATATGCTGTGGTTGTAACTCTGGTAATGGCATCATTAGGTTCAATTATGGCTTTCGGAGCAGACCTTGTATTAAAATATTTTGGTATGAATGTCTCAAAAATTTCTCATAGCGAATGATAATTTTTATTTTTCAACTGTAGAAAATATAAAGCACGGCATGAATTGAAACTATTTGAAAAATTAAAATATATTAGTATATCCACACGGGTATCAATCTTACTTGGCGCAATAATTCTTCTTACTATGGGGATGTTTTCAACATTTAGTTTGATAAAACAGAAAGAAGATTCGATTGCTTCTATAAGTAATAATACGGGCCAGTTGAGTCAAACGATTGAAAAAATTCTGAGAGTGAGCATGCTTAAAAACCGGCGGGATGATATTTCATTGGCTGTGAATAATATCGTTGGCAGTGAGGATATCAAATCAATCAGGATTTTAAACCATAATGGAATAATCAAGTTTTCTTCCATACACTCGGAAATTGATAAAAATATATCTCAAAGCAGCCCGTTATGTGTAAGTTGTCATAACAAAAATGATAAAAAAATAAAAGCTAATATTAAAAAATTTAAACACTTCCGGATAGATAATGAAAATAATCTTATATATAATTCACTCCCAATTTATAATTCTACAAGTTGCTATAATGGTGTTTGTCATTCAACTGCAGAACAACCTGTATCTGTTGTCAAAGAGAAATCAGAAGTCGGTACACCTTCGCTTTCACCTCACGATTCTTCACAGACAATATTAGGATTTATCGACATTGAAGTATCAATTAAAAAAGTTATTTCTGATCTTGAAAAAACTCGAACTCAGCTGATATTTCTTACAATATTATTTGCCTTAATTGCGGCAATAATTACTTATTTTTCAATCAAATATCTAATTGGAAGGCCTGTTAAAAATTTGGTAGATGGAACTTTAAGAGTTGCCCAGGGAGATTTTAACCGTGAAATCCCCCCGGGAAAAGCTGAACTCGGATTACTATCGGAATCATTTAATAAAATGCAGAAGCAATTAATGACAACTCAATCTCAATTGATTGAATCTGAAAAACTTGCATCAGTCGGTAAACTTGCAGATGAAGTTGCAAACGAAATCAATAATCCTTTAACCGGAATAATCATCTATTCTGAAAGCTTGATAAAAGATACTGATATATCTGATTTGAGAAAAAACGATTATGAAACAATCAGACTTGAAGCTTTAAAAATTAGAGAAAGCATTAGAAATATTTTATCCCTTTCAAAACAAAAAAAACCGGATTTTACATCGACAGATATCAACTGCATAATCAGACATTCAATTTCCGTTATAGAAAAATTTTCAAATTTCCGTAATATTCAAATTATTACATCATTGTGTAAAAATCTCCCAAAAGTATCGGCAGATCCCGATTTAATCGAACAGGTTTTTTTAAATCTGCTTTTAACTTCCTCCGGATCGATGACTACGGGGGGAATAGTAAACATTACATCATCTTATTTGAACGATAATGAGGAGATAGAAATTGCTTTTACAGATACAGGCAAAGAAATCCCCGGCAGTGTTTTGCAGAATATTCTTGATCCGACTGATAATTCCAATCTGAAAAATTTTGAGAAAATCGGTATAAGTCTTACTGTTTGTAAAGATATAATTGAAATGCATAAAGGCAAAATAATTATTAATTCAAGCGCAATTGGAACATCTGTAATAATTAAATTACCATTATAATATTATAGAATGAAAACAATAAAAATTCTGGCAATTGATAGAGAAGAAATAATTCTAAAATCGATAGAAAAAGCATTAAAAGGAGATTCAAATATTAATTATTCGGTAACTCTTTGTAATACGGCTTTAGAAGGAATAAAATTAATAAGAAATGATACTTTTGATCTTGTTTTTCTGGACCTTCTGTTACCAGGATTGGATGGAACCGAAGTTTTAAGAAGAATTAAAAACATTTATCCGTTAATTCATGTAATTGTTATGTCCGGATTTATATCTGGAGTAAATTTTAATTTAAGTGAAAATAAAAATTCGGTTAATGAGACTCTGAATAATGCATCAGGTTTTCTCTTAAAACCATTTACTACTGAAGAAATATGTTCGATTGTATCTCATACACTAGCAATTGGAAAAGGAATCTGAAAATTAAATGTTCAAGTTTGTGCTATTTAGTTCTAATACATTCTATTATACCGTTAAATACCGCTCAAAAGTAAATGAATATAGGATATAAATAGAAAATTAAATAATGACATTTTTAAAAAAATTATTAAAGAATAAAAAGGCGGATTCGATTTCATTTAAGGAAAAACTCCGTCATTTTCAGAATCTCTTATATTCTAATGATGAAGCCCTCAAATTAATGGGAAGTTTGAGCGAACTTCTTATTTCTGGGAGGCCTTTTTCAAAAGGGGAAATCTATTCGATATTTTCAAATATTTTAACTAATACTCAGGAAGTCACTCAACACCTTTCTATTATGTGCGAAGGCAAATACAAAACCCTTATTAATCAAGTATCTAAAATCAAAGATAAATGTTCAGATGTTCTTGCTCCTGGTTCGTATTGCCCTATCAGATGGGATTGCCTTGAACCTGATTGCGATGAATGTAAAAAGGTCGATTCGGAAGATGACGCAACTGCTGGTGTTCCTTATTCCTATAGGATTGATGAAATTACTATGGAGCTAACCAAGGAGGTGGGAGGAAAAATAAGCCGTCTTTGTGAAATTCATAATAAACTTTTAATACCAATTCCGGACGGCTTTTCTATTACTTCCAGATTTTTCAAGGATTTTTTGTCGCAAGGTGATTTATACTCACAGATTGATAAAGCTATTTCGTCTATTAATTTTAATGACAATGCAAATGTTCAGCAGGTAAGCCAGGTTATTCAAGCATTAATTATTGCTTCGCCAATCCCGCAGCTAATCGAAAAATTGATTATTAATAATTATGAATATTTATCAAGTAAATATGGGAATATTTTAATTTCTGTTAGATCGAGTGCTATTGGTGAAGATGATCTTCATTATTCGTTTGCGGGGTTGCATTATACTGCACTAAATGTCAGTAAGGCTAATCTTATTGATGCATGTTTTGAGGTTTTGATTTCTAAATATTTACCTCAATCTCTTGTATATCGTTATTTAACCGGTTTAAGAGATGTCGATATGCCTATGAGTATCGGGTGCCTGCAGATGATTGATTCTGAAGCGAGTGGTGTTTTATTTACTAAAGATCCTTTAGGTATTAGAAATGGAATCATCATTCATGCTGTCAGAGGTCTTGGAACTAAAGTTGTCGATGGAAGTGTTTCTCCTCAAGAATTTATTGTGGATCCGGTTTCACATAAAATAATCAGCTTTAAATTAGGAAATCAGTTTTATAAAACTATACCCAGAGAAACAGATGGCTTGTTTGAAGAAAAAATACCCGATGATCTCCTTCATAAATCTTGCTTAACTGAAGATCAGATAAAAGTAATTACTGAATATGCCTTAAGAATAGAAAATTATTTTAGTACCCCGCAAGATATTGAATGGACAATAGATAAAAGTGGCGAAGTATATATTTTACAGTGCCGGCCATTAGCTGTTTCTCAATCAAATCCTCTTGAAACAATTGAAATACTTTCTACTGACAACAACAAGTTAAAATATCCGGTATTAATAAATGAAGGAGCATGTGCCAGCCCGGGAATTAGTTCCGGGAAAGTCTTTTTAGTGAACAGGTCAAAAGATCTTATCAATTTTCCATCCGGAGGTATTCTTGTTGTTAAAAAAACTTCACCCGAGTTGACAAGGGTGCTTCATAAAGCTTCCGGGCTTATCGCCGATATAGGAAATACCACAGGACATCTCGCTATTATAGCACGAGAATTGGGTATTCCGGTTATAGTAAATACTAAAAATGCAACAGAAATCCTTTCTAATAATATCATTGTTACTATTGATGCATCAAAAAATAAAGTCTATCAAGGTCTAAACGAAGAATTAATTGAAAAGTATAAATCTGTCTCTGCAAATAAAAATGTTTTTAAAAAAAGTCCAATGCACCGGATCTGGCAGAATATTTCAAAGCTTGTTATACCTTTAAATTTATCAGATCCGGGCTCCGTTGATTTTACTCCGGAGAACTGCAAAACTCTTCATGATGTTACAAGGTTCGCCCACGAATATGCAATGAGAGAAATGTTTTCACTTTATGAATCGGCACAATTTGAAAATAAACATGCCTACCCCCTTAAATTTTCCGTGCCATTAGATATCCATGTTATTGATCTGGGAAATGGTCTATCCAATGTTGAAGGTAAAAAATATATTACTCCTGAAGATATTATTTCAGTACCCTTTCTTTCTTTAATTAAAGGTATGACTGCACCCGGTATCAGATGGGCAGGTCCCTTGCCGATCGATCTTAAAGGATTTACTAATCTCCTTATGTCAAACGTTGTTGATTCAAGCAGAAGCGATAGAGATTTGGGCAGCCGGAGTTATGCTATCATTTCTGACTGTTATGTGAATTTCTTTTCAAGAATGGGATATCATTTTTCCAGGCTCGATGCTTATGTTAGCGAGGAGCTTAACAACAATTATATAAACTTTAATTTCCGGGGCGGTGCAGCTGATCCTATACGAAGAATGAGAAGGGCAAAAATTGTTTCTAAAGTCTTAGAAACTTTGAACTTTTCAGTTTCACATAAAAATGATCACGTATTAGCGACAATTAGAAAAATTCCATCTGCTTCTATTTTATATTTACTTACTGAAATTGGAAGATTAATGGGTGCTGTAAGAAATGTAGATGTTACCCTTACAAATGATGAAAATATTAATAAATTTATTGATGCTTTCCTAAAAGGTGATTCTGCTCCTGCTATGAGATTTATTGAAGGAAATAATGATTGAATTCATGGGGAACCCTAATTTTTATTTAAAATATTTCAATAATCTCTATGACCGCATTATTATCCTTCGCTCTGTTTCTTACCGCAGCAACATATACTGCAAGTGGTCGATACAATAAATGACTCCATTTACCAAATGGGACTTCTACAACAAGCATTGGTACCACTATCGCCAGATGAATCATATATGTATAGTATGTTGGCATTACCATATTTGTTACTCTAAAAATATGGAGAAGAATACCGCTAAGAGCGGAAAGGAATAGCAATATTGGAAATAACCAATCTGAAAAGTGACTGAATTGATGCATTTCAGTCCCCTTTTTAATCCGGTCAATAATAATCCAGGCTGTCGATACAAGCAGGACAATTGTAGCGTAGTACCCAAGGAAGGCAGTCCAATGTAAACTTGTGCCGTTCATTTGGAACCATGGAAGAAATACTACAACAAGAGTAAACATGATAGCATATCCGCTTACAAGAAAGAGATGACGAATCCAGTTCTTATTTGATTCCTTACTATCGCAATCTCCCCATCTCTTTTGTGTCAGGACTTGTACTATAAAATGGGGAAGTTGTGTAAGATATAAGCTGATGGGAATTCTTTCCCCCCGTGCCAGGCCGGAAAACATACGTGCTGCATTGCTAAGCAGGAGTAACCCTAAAATTACCGCCATAGTTCTATCACCCCAATCCACTATATCTACTGGTGCGAACTTATCTAGCATAACTGTGGACAGTGCTGATGAACCGGACTGGTTTAGTAATCCAAATCCAAAATTAGACGGTATAGTAAATAGAAGCACTATTACTACGGCAGCTAAAGCAAGGATGCCTGCTTCCCAGAAAACTGAACGATACATAAGGCGGGACAATCCTGTCCAATCATATAATGAAGTAAGATATCTTCGTAATGCCATCATCGTTTCACCGGGATTACCTTTCCTTGGGCATCTTTTTGAACAATCCCCGCAATAGAAACATAACCATGGCGAAGGGTCTTCAAGTAAACGATCCTTTAAACCCCACTGTGCTAGAAGCATTTGTCTGCGTGGAAATCCGTATTCTTCAGTAGAGAGAGAACAAGTAGATGTACATGTTGCACATTGATAACATTTTTTAAGGTTTTCTCCCCCATGCTTTTTAATATAATTTACAAATTCTGTATCAGGTTTAATTAATTTTCTATCATTCATATAACCAGCCTGGATTAAGTCTTTATCTATTTTTTACTTTCATAGTTTTTTCTCCAAAGAGAGAGTACTTAAGCCAATTGAATCCAAACATTAATAATTCTTCATCATCATCTTTTATTTTATTTATAACTTCTTCATCTACTTCAAACCGCTTTAAAAATGTACTTTCAAACACAAATTCCCGAAACTTATCAATATTGTAGCATACTGTATAAAACATTTCAAGTTTGGCAGGTTCAAGTTGCTTCCCTTTTTTAAAATAATCGTGAAGAGTTATTTCCTTGAACTGTTCTCCCATTTCTGTATACTCTTCAACATGTTGATCATTAATCCAGTCATTAACAGTTAAATTCCTTTTCTCCGCATAACCTTTACATACAGGTTCCTCAAGAATAAAATAAAATTCTCCATCTCCATTTGCATCAATTTCTTTTGGAGAGGCTACTCCCAAAGGAAACATTCTACAAGACCATGGTCTATCTTTATAAACCGAACAGCCCTCTTCACAGACAAATGGACATGACTTGTTTTCATCATTGTCCATTTTTAACATTACAACCGGATGATTTTGTCTTTCATCAATCGGTAGAATAGTATACCTATCTAAAAATTCCTGCGATGAAATTTTAAGACTATTTTTTAATCGGATAACATCATAAGGAGTTAAGAATATATTAACATCACTGCAGCATTTATTAAAGCAGCTGATATTTTTATGGCAATTGAATTGAAATTTACTTTCTTTATACAGCCTAGGATATTCCTTTAATATTGTTTCTTTTAATTTTTCTATTTCATCCATGATCTCCACCTTTAATTCTAAATTATATTACAAGCAGGTTTGTATTTCACTCGATTATAAAATTTTTTAATGCATCTTTAGACCAGACTGGGAGTGGTCCTGATTCCCCGTTTGAAGGATTGAGTCTATATCTATATGATATATTTTGATTGAATTTTCTCTGCATCCAATCCCAGCCTCCAACATAATAAGAACATTCGTCATTGAAACATACATACTGGAAATCAACATCCCATGAAGTTTCAGGCGGGCACAACCATTTCTTTAACGGCAGGTTACAGTACGGACAAGAATATGTTTTTTCTGGTTCCATAATATTTTTTTTCTTTCTTCATTTGATGTTCTATTTTCCTAATTCAATATTAACTCAGGATATTTAACATTTGAATTCCAAACAACAGATCAATGAAATCCTTAAATCAAGAGAATCCCATAGAAATATGGGATTCTCTTTTATACTACAGCTTTATCCGAAAGAAATCCCCTTTTAAATTCCAGATAAAAACTAATTAACTATTGAAATAATCGGTTTTGAGAAGACATCCCATTTATCGCTTTTCGGATCCCATTTCATGTTGACAAATACCTTCCAGTCCTTTTCATCCATTGAAGGTTTATCTGCACGATAATAGTAACCCGGCCACCGTGTTTCTTCTCTATACAAAATTGCTCTAACATGTGCTTCAGCCTGCCACATCCTATGAATATTTTCCCAGCATCTCATTAATTCATGCAAATCAGATGCAGCTAGTTTGCTGGAATCTTCCTTCAAATATTCCAGGAGATCAAGTCCTTTTTCTAAAAGACCTTTACTGGTTTTAAATTGTGAAGATACACCACCTGCATATTCATCCATTATTTTTTGAAGCCTAAACATGAACATCTTCGGTTTAATATAATTCGGATTAACTTCCGGATCACTTGAAGCATTGCTAAACTGATTAAAAATATCAAGAGGTTTTAATATTTCGTCCTTCAGTGCATCAATTTCTGCTTGATTATAGTTATGTCCATTAGGATTATCGACTATATAGTCAATAGCCCCTTTTGCAGCAATACGCCCTTCCGCATGAGAGCCTGAAGAAAACTTATGGCTTGAAGCTCCCGAAGCATCACCAGCACAGAAGATTCCTTTTATTGTTGCCATATTTGCATAACCCCAGAAGTATTCATCAGGTGCAAGATCTTTTGGTCCGCTGACCCACGCACCGGAAGCTCCGGAATGAGAACCAATAAAATATGGTTCCGCAGCAGCAATTTCCGAAGGTTTCTCTTCAGGAGCAGTATTTGTTCCTGCCCAAAGAATTGCCTGTGAAATGGTCATATCCAAAAAATCTTCCCATGCTTCAGATTCTAATTCTTTAAGTTTTTTCTTGGCTGCTTTTTCGTCACCTGCTTCAGACGCAATCTTTTTTATGGCTTCATCAGTCTTCATGTAAATTGGTCCTTTGCCATCCATAACATCCAGCATCATAAGCCAGTTGCGTAAATTAGCCGGAACAGGTTTTACTTTTCCATATGGAACCCACTTCTCTAATTCAGGTTGTCTTTCAACCATATAGTTTCCACCTTCACCATTGGTCGCTCTTGATTTGAATAATAAGAACCAGGCGCCAACCGGACCATAGGCATCTTTAAATCTAACTGGAATAAAGCGAACTTCCTGGCAGGTCATTTCCGCTCCTGCTTTGAGTGTAAAGTATGCACTTGAGCCAGCGTTCCATGGGGGATACCATGCACGGCCAAGTCCTTCACCGGATGAACGAGGTTTAAATACATGGACTGCACCGCCCATAGCTACCAATACAGCTTTAGCTTTAAATACATAGAATTTTTCTTCACGAATACTAAAGCCTACAGCTCCAACGCAAACATCACCATCCATCAAAGGTCCTACAATGAAGACTCTTTCATAAATGTTTTCTGCCCCGATTGCATTTTTTGCAGCTTCAGCAACGATAACTTTATAAGATTCACCATTAATCATTAATTGCCATCTGCCTTCATGAACATAATTTCCATCAGCATCTTTCCATATCGGCAATCCCCATTTTTCAAATAAATGAACAGAAGAATCTACATGACGTGCAATGTTATATACCAAATCTTCACGTGTAATCCCCATTAAATCGCTGCGGACATATTTTACATAATCTTCAACTGTATTCTTACCATCTTTAATTCCCACATATTGATTGATTGCTGAAAGTCCCATGGCTACTGCACCGCTTCTATCAACTGCGGCTTTATCAACCATGGTTACTTTAAGATCATACTTCTTTGCCCAATATGCAGCTTCAACTGCTGCACCGCAAGCTGCCATACCGCCGCCGATTATCAATAGATCGGTATTTACTTCTTCAGTTTTGTAATTTGCCATAATTTTTCCTTCCTCCTAATTCTTAATTGTTACTACTTCAGGAAGACCTAAAGATTCAGGCTCGGTAAAAAGAACAGGGCTCTTGAGGTCATCATTGCTTGTATTCCACCCGCCGTCAGGCACTGCTTTGCCCTCTTCATTTGTACGAATTGGAAATTTGAAACGTTTTAAAGTTCCGTTGCGGAATTTAACTGTCCACATTATGGAATCAGTACTCCTCATTGGTGTTACCGTAGCTCCAAGAGGTACAAAGTCTGCATATCCGCGTACTTCTATTGCCTGGTTTGCACAAATCTTAACGCAATTGTAACATTCCCAGCACATTTCCGGTTCACGGTTGAATGCTTTCATTGTATCTTTATTCAACACCATCAAATCATTAGGACAAATGTATTGGCATGCTGTTTTATCCAGTGCTTTACATCCATCGCATTTATCAGGAATAACATAACTTGGCATTAGTTTATCTCCTTTTGGTTTAATTAAATAACTGTATTGTATTTAATGTATTCAATTTAATTTGATCTATTATTTTCCATTTGTTTTAATATCACCTGTTGCAAACTGATGCATCTTTATTTCAACCTTTTCTTCTAATTTTGAATAATAATCCCGAAGTATTGCCAAAACTTCCGGCCGGCTAAATTCTGCCGGTACATCGCCCCCTTCGGAAAGAGATTTTCGAAGCGCCGTACCGCTTAAGAAAAGTCTGTCTTCTTTTTTATGAGGACATGTTTTCATTGATGCCATTCCTCCGCATTTAAAGCACCAGAATGTCCAATCGATTGGAAGAGGTTTTAATAATAATGCATCTTCAGGTATTTCGAAAAAGATTTTTTGTGCATCAAAAGGTCCATAATAATTTCCTACTCCTGCATGATCACGACCAACAATAAGATGTGTACAGCCGAAATTCTGTCTGAATACACCATGCAATAATGCCTCTCTTGGCCCTGCATATCTCATATCAAGAGGATATCCTCCGCAAACGACAGATTCTTTTATGAAATAATTCTCTACAAGAATATCTATACACTTTGCTCTTACTTCAGCAGGGATATCACCTGGTTTAAGTTTCCCAACGAGTTGATGAATATAAAGTCCATCTGTAACTTCGAGAGCAATCTTGGCAAGAAATTCATGCGAACGGTGCATTGGATTTCGAAGCTGTAATGCTGATATCGTCCTCCATCCTTTTTCAGCAAATATTTTCCGGCTTTCTTCAGGTCGTTGATACAATCCACCAAACTCTCTTGGGAAATAACTTTCTGATAAAACTTTTACGGGACCGGCAATATTCCATTCTAATTGTTCCATTACCATTTTTACACCGGGATGCTCCGGATCATTCGTGGTAAATACTTGCTTGCATTCAAAATCCTTATCTATCTGGTACTTGTCAGTTACCTTCATTGTAGCCATAATTTCATCAGTCTCATCACTAACTAAAGTTATTTCATCGTTAATGGTTAGTGATTTTGCTGCATCTTCTGTGACAGAAAGTGTAATTGGAATAGGCCAGAATAATCCATTTGACATTTTCATGTCGCTGCAAACACCTTTCCAATCATCGTGGGACATAAAACCTTCTAAGGGAGTAAAACCTCCAATACCAAGCATTATCAAATCACCTATTTCACGGCTCGTCAAACGAATTTTTTTCAATCCGTTAGCTCTTTTAAATTCCTCTTGTTTTTCAGTTCCACAAAGCAGTAGAGCCTTCAACTCATCACTTCCATGTGGTGCTATCAAAATAGATTTTGACATAAAAAATCCTTCCGTTAAAATATTTTAAGTTTGTCTTTTGTAAATACCTTGAAGATTTGTTCTTCTTCCATTTCGGTGGATAAATAATGAAAATGCCTGTCCTGTAAAAGATTTTCCCTGACATACCATAAGTTTTTCCCCACTCAGAACAGGCAATTTCATCTCCCTTTTTAATAGATGTTAACGACAATATATAAACTATTATTCAGAACAAATCGGAATAATTTCAAATAAAACTTATAGTTATACACTTGTAAAATCAACGTGATTAAAGATTTTGTAATCAGGCTGTTGTTCATTCTGTTGACTTCACCATTAACGATTAACGATTAACCATTAACGATTAACTTTTTGTAATTCTAAGATCACATCCCCTTATACGGATTAAATCCTATTTCAGTAATTTCTTCTACAAATTCATTAAATATTTTAGGAATTTTTTCATACTCATCAATTGAAAGTGTGATAAGTTTTACTCTTTCCGGTTCAAGCACAAGCTGCTTTAACTTTTCCTTAACATTTTCCATTCGTTTACTTGCAAGCTCACTTCCCTTGATATAATGACATTGGTAATCATCACCGTATTTACAACCAATCATGATGATTCCATCAAATCCCCTTGATAAGGCGTCAGCAATCCAAACAGTATTTATAGAACCAAGACAACGTACGGGAATAACCCTAACATTCGGATTATACTGGAGCCGATTCCGGCCTGCTAAATCCAATGATGGATATGCATCATTCTCGCAAAGAAATGCAAGTATTCTTGGTTTTTCTTCAAATTCATCAGGGATCTCTATAGCCTTTATCATCGATGAAACCATATTAATTGAGTAATCTTTAAAAGAAACAATTCTTTCTGGACAAGCACCAAGACATATTCCGCATCTGCGGCATCTTGTTAGGTTTAATAAAGGTGTCCCTTTTTCATCTTCATCTAAAGTTCCAAAGGGACACTCTTCTGTACACCTTTTACATTGTGTGCAGCGCTGAAGGAAAAAATTAGGGTAAGATTGATCGCCGGCTCTTGGGTGAACTGCTTTACCCTCTTTCGCTGTATAAATTACTTGAATAGCTTTTAACGTTGCTCCATAAGCATCAGCTTTACTCATCTCAATATCCATTGGAGCTCTTACTGAACCTGCAGCATAAATGCCTGTTCTTCTTGTCTCGTAGGGAAAACAAATATAATGAGAATCCGGAAATCCATATTTTAATGTTGGTAAATCAGTTCCCTGCCTATATGCTAAATTTAATATCTTAGCCCCTGTTTCTGCAGATGCTGTTGCTTTTTTTCCATTAAGTGTTTTATCTTCTTCTAACGCAACTTTTTCTTCTGATTCTAAATTTCCGACCAATGTTGATGGAACCATTCCGTTAGCTAGTACAACAATATCAGATTCTATTTGAATTTTATCACCCAAAAGTGTATTATCAATATCAATAAATACTGAACCATTTTCCGATTTATTTATATTAACAACATCACCTTTTGTAAAAAAAATATTATCTTCGTTTTGTACCCTTTTATAAAATAATTCATGCTGTGCAGGAGTACGTATGTCTCTGTAAATAATATATATTAATGCCTTCGGATATTTCTCCCTTATATATAATGCTTGTTTTAATGAAGTTGAGCAGCATTCAGATGAACAATAAGGCAGATGTCTTTCATCTCTGGAACCTGCACATTGTATAAATGTTATGCTTCGAATAAGTTTACTGTTAAAAAAATTTTTATTAATATCTTTATTTTTAAAATTGTCTTCTAATTCAATACTTGTCATTACATTATCAAATTTACCATATCCAAAATCACCAAGTTTATTTGGATTATATGCTTCTCCACCTGTTGCCTGAATTATTGCACCAACCTTTAGATTTTCTGTTTGTGAATTATTTATTTGTAAAACAACATTAAAATTACCAGGCTCGCCGGAAATTTTATCTATCGAGCATGATTTAATTATTTTAATTTTTTCATGAGATTCTAAGTCGGAAATCAATTCATCAATGTTTGGAAGCTCCGGTTCTAAGTACGGAAATTGAGTTGGGGGAATCTTATACTGTTTGCCAAGCCACCCGCCAAGCTGATTCTCTTTTTCCGTTAATATAACCGGAAATCCGGCATCCGCTGCTGCAATCGCAGAAGTTATTCCGGAAACTCCACCGCCAACAACTAGTATAGTCTCATTAATATCTTTTTTGAAAGGCTCCGGAAGCTCGCAGTTCCTTACTTTTGCTATTCCCATCCGGAGATAATCTTCCGCAAGCATTTGTGTATCTTCATCGTTAGGCTTATGAGTCCAGGCAACGTTCTCCCTAAAATTTACCCGGTCAACAAAAACTTTTGAATCAAATTTGAAAACATCACATAAAAACCTTGATGAGCAAGCACCTATTACAATCCGGTTTAAATTTTCATTTTCTATATCTTTTTTTATCATATCCACATTTTCTTCATTGCATAGCCATGGACTAACTTTACAAACGGGTACTTTATTCTCTTTTGATGTAACCTGAACTAGCTGTTCACAATTTATACTTTCACCAATTCCGCAGCCGTTACATAAATAAACTCCCACTTTTGTTTCTATTGACATGGTATTAATTCCTTTTTATTATTTGGATAGCCTTTAACACAGAACCTGTTGCTTCTTGAACAGTGGCTGCAACATCTTTCGGTTCTGTGATTACACCGCAGCCGGTTTGCAAGTATTGATTATTTCTTCCATTACCATTAAAATGTAAAAAACCATTCTTATCAATTACTGAATTATCAACTTTCAAATTTTGAGTGGCTGGCTTCATTCCGGTAGCAAGAACTACAAGCTCAACTTCATTCTTCAATAGTTTACCGGTTAAAGAATCTTCCGCTTCGACATTTAATTTTCCTGATTTATTAAGCGATACTTTACCTACCTTACCTCTATGAAAATGGACTTTCTCATCCCCCTGAACATTTTGATAAAAGTCCTCTAGCAAACCATTTGAACGAATATCAATATAATGGATATGAATTTCGGCATCAGAATTCTGTTCCCTGATATATCTTGTTTGCTTGAGAGAAGCCATACAACAAACTGATGAACAATATTCAAGGTGATTTTCATCTCTTGAACCTGCACATTGAACAAATGCTATACTATTTACTTTTTCTTTGGTGGATGGCCTAAGTATTTCTCCTTTTGTAGGACCGTCAGTTGAAGCAAGCCTTTCCATCATAACATTTGTAATTACATCGGGAAATTTTCCAAATCCTAATATATCCAGCTTTTGAGCATCGTATGGCTCCCAACCAGCTGCCCAGATAATAGAACTTACTTCAACAGAAAGAACTCTTTCCGGTTCATCCATGTCTATTGCATTATATTTGCAAGCTTCAACACATTTATTACAACTACTTCCCTTGCAGGTTTCTTTATCAATAATATATTTTTGAGGATAAGCATTCTCATAAGGAATATAAATAGAAGCCGTCTCATCCATTCCATAATTAAAATCATTCTTTCTTTTTTCGGGGCAGACTTTTACACAATCTCCGCATGAGGTACACTGATTGTTAATATATCTGGGTATTAATTTTATATCCACTTTATATTTACCTGACTTGCCTGCAGATAGGGCAGGTTCTTTTACTACATTGATAACTTCAGCTAAAGTGAAAAGTTTAATTAATGGATTAGTACGAAGTCTCCTGATATTTATTTCCAATCCACAGGCAGGCGGACACAGCTTTGGAAAATATTTACTAAACTGCGTAACCTTACCACCTATATAAGGTTTTTTTTCAATTAATATTACATTCATTCCTGTTTCGGCAGCTTCAACTGCAGCAGTTATTCCTGCAATGCCTGCGCCTACAACTAAAAGATCAGATGATAATGCGTTCTTGCTCATATATTTTTCCATGAAAAAATTATTAAACAATTCTATTTTACTCCAAAAAAATTTTAATTCTCATTCTTTATTTCATTCATTAATCATCATATATGGAATTTTTCTAAATGCAGCTCCCCAAATAATTGCAGCAACTTTAAATTAGATTGTTTGAAATTTCAAATTTTGAAATTGTGATTTATTTGAAGTTTGTATTTTGTCATTTGGATTTTTAATATCTAAAATATTTTTTCTTATATTTCAATACAAGGAATCCAAATTTTCATAATTCCATATTTATTCAAAATACCCGATAATTGATTTTTCAACTTTTATATCTTTCACACCTTCAACTTTTGATAAAACATTTTTTATATCTTTCTCCCACATTCTTGAACCTACTTTGGGAGTATTTCCTTTAATAAGTAACGAACCGGAATCTGAATCTGCCTCAATTTCAACTTCGCTCCCCCTGGTTCTCGGCGATTGCTGTAAGTATACTCTGGCTTTTGTGGCAAAATATAAATCCTTCAGAATCTTGAAAGATTCCGGGTTTGATTTAAATTCCTTTTGGGATGCAATTTTTGAAATAAGATCAGCGGCAAGCTCTATATCTATTTTTTCAAGATTAAAAACTATATCATAGTGTGAATAGTCCTTCCAATTAACTCCATATAAAAAACGTGACCATTTTTCTCTTCTCTCATCTATTAATTTTATATAAGATAATACCTCTTCTCTTCCTTTACCTCCTTCTTTCATTAAAGTTTTAACTCTGAATTCTGTCGGGGCAGTTAATAAAACCCTCAACACAAAAGGTATCTGGCCAAGCAGAAATTGAGCTAGATGACCATTATAAACAATACTTCCTTTTAATGCGAAACTCAAAAGTGTAGCTTGAAAACATGACAGATAATGATTCTTTCTATCTTTCATTTTATCCCATATTGTAGGAGATTTTTCTATAAAAGATAAATCGCCCAATCCGCTTTCATCTATCCCGCATTTCTTGGAAGCTTTAATAACATCTTCTCTTGTTACAATTGAACAATTTAGTTTTTCCGAAACCTTTCTCGTCAGTAATTCTGTAGCACTCAATGAACCTCTTGAAATTGTTATTATATTCATTGATCCTCCTCTAATAAATATCCACCACCACTGGCTCGGTATTTTCCAGTTTTCATTCTATCCTCTTACTATATTTCTATTTCTCTTCTAATAGAAAGAGCAATTTTATAAAATATTGTTATCATAAAGAACCCGAAAGCCCAAATACTTAAAGAGATTAATGATTCCGGAATTGTCGGCCAATATTGAACTACTTTTCCGAAAGGTGTTGGTATAAATCCTGTAATAACCAAACCCAAGCCTTTATCTATCCATATTGATAAAAAAACCATAATGCTTGTCAAAAATAACATTTTGTGGTTATTACGTAGCTGTGGAATTATAAGGAATACTAAAGACACTATCGAAAGAATAGCCGATGTCCACATCCAGGGCACTAACTTTGTATTCCCATCCAGTCCCAAATAAAGATATTGCAGATGATAAATATGATCCGGAATTCCACTGTATAACGTCGTAAAAAATTCCATCAGAATAAAAAATACATTTATACTCATTGCATACGTTATTATTAATCCTAGTTTCTTTAATGCTTCACTTCCAGGATCAAACTTTGTTATTCGCCTTAAAATTAAACTGAAGATCAGCAGCAATGCAGGACCGGCAGAAAATGCGGATGCTAGAAATCTTGGAGCAAGAATAGCAGTCATCCAAAAAGGTCTCCCCGCAAGACCGGAGAATAAAAATGCTGTAACTGTGTGTATGCTGACTGCCCATGGAATTGATAAGATAATAATAGCTCGTATCCATTTGGGAGGAGCAATCGATTTATGTTCGGCACTTAGTGTTACACGGGTTATTATAACATTTATCACTAGGTAACCACTTAATGCTAGCACATCCCAGAACATTAAAGAATGAAATGTGGGATATAAAAAAATATTTGCAACCCTGAATGGCTGGCCAAGATCAACTGTAACAAAAAGAATACACATAATAACCGATGAGATTGCTAGGAATTCTCCTAGTATTGTTATTTTTCCAAATTCTTTATAATTGTGTAGATAATAAGGGAGGACAACCATCACTGCTGATGCAGCTACTCCAACTATAAATGTGAATTGCGCAATGTAGAGACCCCAGCTGACATTCCTGCTCATCCCGGTTATCCCCAAACCATAGTTTAATTGTCTTAAGTAAAAATAAAACCCGACAATAATTATTAAGAATAAAAAGAATAACCATCCCCAATATTTTTTATTTCCTTTTAATGCATGTTCTAACATTTTAATCCTTATACCAGATAATAAATTTCAGGGTTTGAACCTAAACCAGGCTTCCTTCTTATTGAAAAATTTCCCTTTAATAACTTTCTTACTTCAGATTGAGGATCATTTAAATTTCCAAAAACTAATGCCTTCTCAGGACAAACTTCTACACATGCCGGAGGTAACCCCTGCAATAGTCTTTCATTACAGAATTCACATTTCTCAACTACACCTCGTGTACGTGTCGGGAAATCGGGATTAACATCTTTAATGAAAGGTTTGGGATCCCGCCAATTAAAACTCCTTGAACCATATGGGCATGCAGCCATACAATACCGGCAGCCTATACATCGGTGCAAATCCATCATTACAATTCCATCTTCACGCTTAAATGTTGCCTGCGTTGGACATACTTCCACACAAGGCGGATTATCACAGTTATTACAAAATACAGGAACTTTCTTATTCTTTAGTTCATCTGTCATATAAAAGTTTTCCTGGTCTATAAAGGCATCTTCATACGGTTCTTTCCAGATCCATTTTATTTCATCTTTTGATTCACCAAAATCAGGGATGTTGTGAATTTTATTACATATATCAATACATTTGCTGCAGCCTTTTTGAGATATGCATTTTTTTAAATCTACAACCATTACTAATCTTTCTCGCTGAACAACCTTCGTCTTCGTTAGCTTCTTTGTGGAATTGACAACTTTAGTAAGTCTAGTTGTTGTATTTTGAGTGCCTGCATTTATATATTTTTCTGATGCAATTCCTACAGCAGTTATTCCGGCTATTTTCAGAAAATTTCTTCGACTCTTATTCATTATTTGCTCCCCAGCTTTTTGGAAATCAATCCCGGCTTATTCGGATGTAATTGTTCAGAATGGCAATCCCAGCAATAAGGAGAGACACCAATATAGCTATGGCATTGATCGCAGAATTGTGCCGCATTTGAGTGACAGTTTAAACATGTTTTGGTTAGACTCATATCGAAATTTTTATGATTATTTGATGTGTAAATCCTTTTCCCTTCTCTAACTACTTCAAATCTCCAATCATTTAATAACGTCATATGGTTGGATCTCATAAATGCTGTATCTGCAACACATTCCTTTTGATTATTATTTGTCGGTAAAACAAGTTCTGGTTGTTTAAGTGCGTCTTTCCCATTTAAAAGATCATACCAGATCGGGGAAGTAAACAATATAACAAAAACAATTAATCCTGCTATTATCTTTCCTGAATCATACATTGTTAATCCTTAAATTTCTATATACCATTCATCCATTCAATCATTCGTCCTTCATTCATCCATTCATAACTCCACTACTCCATCATTCCACCAACAGTTCCCCCCTCAAATCAGTCGTTCTCTCCTTTTCACCGTTCATTATTAATGCATTACCCACTAATTCATGCACACCGCCAACTTCCACACCACCTACCCAGTAATCCATAAGCGGAGGTAATGTAGCTTTATCAATTGCACAAATACACCCAAGGAAATTCACCCCATTTTTTTCTTTAACAAACTTCACGGCATTAGCTCTCGGCAACCCGCCTCGCAATCTCATTTCCAAATTTTCATCTGTTCCTAAACCTGCTCCGCTCCCACAGCAAAATGTCTGCTCTTTAATTGTATTCTCTGGCATTTCAAAAAAATAATTGCATGTATTTTTAATTATATATCTTGGTTCCTCTATTAAACCTAAAGCACGCGCAGGATTACATGAATCATGGAATGTTATTCTTCTATGATTATTCCGGTTTTTATCCAGCTTAATTTTATTATTTTTTATTAAGTCGGCTGTGAATTCACATATATGAACCATTTTCGTGGATTTAGTATTTTCAAATTTAGTTCCTGTAATTGGTGATGACGGTTCTTCTAAGAAATCGGCAGGACCATTTAATGTATCCATATATTGGTTTATTACTCTCCACATATGACCGCATTCACCGCCAAGAATCCACTTAACTCCCAAACGTTTAGCTTCAGCATACATTTTTGCATTTAAGCTTTTCATAAGATCATGAGAAATAAATGATCCGAAATTCCCTCCCTCAGATGCATATGAACTCCATGTGTAATCCAGTCCTATTTCATGAAATAGCGCGAGGTAACCGAGCAATGTGAAATAATGAGGAGTCCCGAAGTAATCTGCAGATGGAGCAATAAAGAGAATTTCAGCACCTTTTTTATTGATAGGTGCATCCGCTTTTATTCCTGTAATCGATTCCAGTTCTTCTACTGCGAAATCGATGCTGTCCTTAAAGCCATGCGGCTGGATGCCAAGATGGTTCCCCGTTCTGAAACTATTGGCAACAGGTGTTATGATCCAATCAATATTGATTCCAATTAAATTAAGCAGCTCTCTTACTAAGATGGTTATCTCTGCTGTATCAATACCATAAGGACAAAAAACAGAACAGCGCCTGCATTGAGTGCACTGAAAGAAATAATAAAACCATTCCTTTACCACATCAATTGTCAATTCACGTGAACCTGAAAATTTACCGAAAAGTTTTCCGGCAAGAGTAAAATCATTCCTGTAAACAGATCTTAAAAGCTCAGCTCTAAGAACAGGCATATTTTTTGGATCTCCGGAACCAATGAAGAAATGGCATTTATCAGCACAAGCTCCGCAACGAACACAAATATCCATAAACAATCTAAGCGAACGAAATCTGTTTAATCTATCTCTTAAACCTTCAAGAATAATTTGTTTCCAATTTTCAGGCAGCTGCCAATCAGTATCTGTCGGCTGCCATTTCCTTGGATTGGGCAATTCCAGGTATTCAACATTCTTAGGAACACCACTGTAATTGAAAGAACCCTGTTTAAAATTTACTGAAGGATTCCGCCATGTCCTCTGCTTAGGTTCATATTTAATACTATTACCTAATTCTTCTGGTTTTAATTTCAATTCAGACATATTTATACTCTATATTTCAACTTTAATTTCAAATTAGTCTCCGTCTTTCTTCTTCCATATCATTCTTTCTCCACAGGCAGTTCTGCAGCTTTCATTTTATCTCTGAATTCATCTTCATATTCTTCATAAGAATGTACTTTTACCGGATGATTCCACGGATTTATATGTCTTTTCATTCTACTATTATTAGCCAAATTTCGAGTTGGAGAAAGGAATATACCCGGCATGTGCAATAGTTTGCTAAAAGGGAAATATAGAAGTAAACTGGATACCAGGAATAAATGAATAAAAAATAAAACTCCAGTGTTTTCAGGAACTACTGGGTGAAAGCTGAACAATCCCACTGCAAATTCTTTAACTTTAATGATGTCAATTCGATAAAAATACCTCATTAAGATCCCGGTTATTGCAAT
Organism: uncultured Ignavibacteriales bacterium; assembly: GCA_963848195.1. Taxonomy (GTDB): domain Bacteria; phylum Bacteroidota; class Ignavibacteria; order Ignavibacteriales; family Ignavibacteriaceae; genus CAVQBP01. Next base: position 26,373 of record CAWKCY010000018.1, read on the forward strand.
ACTTAATATTAAGAATAGAGGAAAATAATCTGCTGCTAAAGAAATAAATTTCATTTTGGAATCAACAATTCTTCTAAATATCAGGAATAATAGTGCTATTGAAATTAATACATCCGTGATAAATAAGAGCCGGGAGACCTACCTGGAAAAAACTATCAAGGTTTTGCAGGGTGAGCACAAAAGAAGGAATTGGTTCCATGAATAATCTGAAATGCCTTAAGACTATAAATAAAAATGACCAGTGGAAGATTATAGCACCGAACCATAAATATTTACTGCTGCCATAAACTAATCTGGGTCCGCTTTTAATTTCTGTTTTTGTATTTCTGAATAAAGACCTAAACAACAAGATTTCAAGGAGCATTCTTCCGATAACACCTAAAGTAGTACTTGGACTTTCCAGTTTACTGCTTTTAATCCATGGTAGTGACTTTTGCTGACCCGCAATCGTAGGAATATGAAATGGAACCGGCGATCTTGCCCATTTAATAACATGACTAATTATTCCCACGATGAAGGTAGTTAATGCAGCATAAGGTATAATAACTCCAAAAAGAAAATTCAATTTAATTGTCCCGGTTCCGATAATTGCGGTGATAATTAAAACAGAAACAACAAACAGTGAAAAAAGAATATTCATCTTAACTTCTTTCTTTTCAGAAATTCTTTAATTTATCTTTCATAAGAATTCTCCCCATAGAATAATATTATTTAAAACCCCACACATACTTTCCAATATTCCATTACCCCAACCCCCCATTACTCCAATCTTCCATTCCTCCATTACCCCATTACTCCAATACTCCATTCTTCCTCATTCCTCCATTACTCCATTCCTCCTCATTCCATCCTTTGATTTTATCTCATTTACTCGAATTTTAAAGATCTTTTCTTTCGCATCCATATATAAATCAAATGCAATTAAAGCCAGATCATCTAGACTTGATTCAAATTCGAATAATTCCTTTAAAACTTTTCCATCAATTAGTTCCGGGTTAAGCTCCTGTCGGATAACCTTTTTCAGTAAATAAATAAAACCTGCAGCAAGAGAAGGTGAGAAATTCTGAACGGCCCTTATTTTTATTATATCATTTAAAAATATTTTAATCTTTTCAATATCTCTGTCGCTGATGATCTCTTCAAATATTTTTTCAGCACTATTGGATATTGTATATCCGACAGGATTGCTGAATCTATCCTTTTGTAATCTTAAAAATTTTGAACCATTTGAAGGATATGTTTCTAATATTAAACCAATCCATTTATCAACAATTAATGATTTTTTACTAACCAATAAATCTTTTAACATATTAAAACTCATCGATAATTTTACCTTCGAGGTTAAATCGAAAAAACAAGATTGTTAACCTCGAAGGTTATAACAATTATACACATCCTGTTGGTTTAGCTAAACCAGCAACTTTACAAGCACCTTTAGCAGGACCGGATGGATATAATTCATAAATCTCTTTAAGAGAAAATCCTGTCTCTTTGCAGAGTTTACGAATCATTGGAGCAATTCCAAATTTCTTATAATAATCACGCAGGTAATGAACAATCTTCCAGTGCGCTTCTGTCATTACAGCAACGTCTTCAGTGGAAGCCAATGCTTCTGCAACTTCCTCATTCCATTCTTCGGGTTTTTCAATGAAACCGTCTTCATCGACTTCAATTTTGAGTTCCTGATATTCAAAAATTGGCATAATGTTATCCTTATTATTTGTTTAATGATAATTTATTTAATAACTAACCTTTAGTCGATATTTTAATTTCTGTATTTTTATCTCATTTCAATATAACCGCATGGACAATTTTCTGCACATTTTTTACATCCGTTACAAAAATCCAATTTAAATCTATAACTTTGGTGTTTGACCACCGGCTTTATTATTGCTTGATCCTGGCAATAGCTCCAGCATGTACCGCAATCAAAACAGGAGCCGCAGCTCATACATCTTTTAGCTTCATTAATAACCTGTTCTTCAGTTAATGTTGAAGTGATTTCAAGATTTAATTTTCCTAATCTTTCTTCAGGTTTAAGCTTAAATGGTTCGTTCCTAAGTTTACTTTCAAAGTAACTTAAAACCATTTTATCGTGTGTAATAACTTGCGGCTTTACTTCCTTTTCCGGCTCTATATTTTGGAACCTGTTATGAATAGTCTCTGCAGCTTTTCTTCCATTAAAAATTGCTATTGTTACCAAACCAAGCTCCAATGCATCTCCGCCTGCGTAAGTATTGGAAACATTTGTATGATAGTTTTCATCCGTTTTGATCCAATCTTTGCCTTCATGCAAAATGTCAATCCCTCTAAATTCAGGTTCTTGACTGATTGCAGCAATAATGGTGGACGCTTCCAAATTAAAGTATGTATCCGGAATGGGAAAGGGCCTTCTTCTTCCGGATTCATCCGGTTCACCTAGTTCCATCCGCTGACATTTCATTCTTGTCGCCTTTTCCTCATTTTTTTCTAAATCCACAGGAGCCGCCAGAAATTCTATTTTAATTCCTTCTTCTTCGGCTCCTAAAATCTCTTCTTCAATTGCTGGCATCTCTTTTCTTGTCCGCCTATATACAATTGTTACTTCGGCTCCTAGCCTTCTGGAAACACGGGCTGCATCAATTGCTGTATCCCCGCCCCCTATAACCAATACTTTATTTCCAATATTAATTGTTTCTCCGGAATTTATTCTGTTCAAAAATTCTGTTCCCGTAAAAACATTTGAAGCTTCTTCATTTGGAATTCCAAGAAGCTTTCCTTTGTGAGCACCAATTCCAACAAATATTGCATCATATTCCTTTTGCAATTCTTCGTAAGGGATATCTTTCCCTATTATTTTATTACATTTAATTTCTACTCCAAGTTCTTCAATTCTTTTAATTTCTTTATCAAGAATATCCTGCGGCAGCCTGTAATCCGGGATGCCATATCTTAACATTCCACCAGGTTTGCTGAAAGCTTCATATACCGTTATCAGATAACCTCTCCTGGCCAATTGATAAGCACAAGATAAACCCGATGGTCCAGATCCGATAACAGCAATTCTTTGTGGATAAGATTCGATGTTTATTTTCTTTAATTTAAAATTATTTTCTAATGCAAAATCACCAATGAATCTTTCCACATTATTTATACTTACTGCACTATCTTTATGATTTCGATTGCATTCAACCTCACAAGGATGAGGACAGACTCTTCCGCATGTTGATGGGAAAGGGTTTTTTTCAGTTAATATTCCCCATGCTTTTTCATATGATTCTTCCAAACTTCTTCCACAATCTTCCGATTGACTTAAAGTTGTTAATACCTCTCTTATATTAGTTCCGTTGGGGCATCCATTCGAACAAGGCGGAGTTTTAGGAACCTGCACCGGACGAAGTGATGAAGTTTCTACAGAAGAACTTCCTGATGAACGGGAACTCAATCCACCTAAAGGTCTTTTTATCTTTTTTACTAATTTTGCCATTTATTTTCTCCTGTTATAACATATGCTTCTGCATTTATCCGAATTTTTCCTACAAACTATTGGAAATCTGAAATAAACCCGCGTACTTTGTATTTCTTTTAAATTCATTATATCTTTGTGCACATCTTATCATTCCACTTACCCATTCCGGTGTCGCAAGTGCATGAACATGAATATAGCTTGCAAAAATATTTTTATATATTAATCCGTCTCTCGCGTGAAAACACCCGTAACCTTTGGAAACTGCAAGACAACTCTTTATTTCCAGATCGTAATCATTAATCTTGGAATAATGGAATTCATGTCCCTTAATTATTGTTCCTAAATCATAAAAAGGATTTTCTGTATCAACTGTCATTTCACAGTAACCATGGCCTTGTGGTTTGTCATGCATGTCAATTTCAATTGGCAATACACCCGATAATGAATATTTTCTTTCTTTCCATGTAATTTCTTTTGCCAGATACATCAACCCGCCGCATTCTGCATAAATAGGTAAACCATCTTCGGCTAATTTTTTTATTGCAGCAATCATTCCCCTATTCTTTGTTAAATAACTTAGATTCATTTCCGGAAATCCGCCCCCAATATAGAGTGCATCCAGATCATCAAAACACGGGTTATGAATAGAAGAAATCGGGATTAATTCGGCACCCTTTCCGCTAAGCATCTCCAGATTTTCAGGGTAATAAAATGAAAATGCCTTATCCCTGAAATATCCTATTTTAACATTAGTAGGTTTATTATCCTTTGATTGTTTTATATCTTCAAATTCTTTATGTTCTATTAATGGTACACTTTCTGCTATATTAAGAATTTTTTCAACATCAACATTATTTTTTATTATATTTTTTAATTCATCAAAAAATTCCCATTTTTTATCAAACTCGGACGGAGTGATTAGTCCTAAATATCTTGATGGTAAAATGAGCTTACCCGGTAATTTGGGAATTGCTCCTAAAACAGGAATACCCGTTATTTCTTCTATTGCACTTCTTACTATCTTTTCATGTCTCTCCCCTGCAACATGATTTAAAATTACTCCTCCAATTTTTAATTCAGGATCCAGATTTTTGCAGCCTAATATTGATGCTGCTGCAGTACGAGTAACTTTTGAAATATCCTGAATAATAATGACCGGAGATTGTAGAAGCTTAGCTAATTCAGATGTACTGTGAACGCCTCTATTATCAACTCCGTCAAAGAGTCCTCTATTACCTTCTATAATATTGATACCGTCTCTATATGCATTTTTAAAGAATGAACTTTTAACTTTTTCAAATCCCATCATATATGTATCAAGGTTCCTTGCCGGTTTACCTGATGATAGACTTAGCCAGGCAGCATCAATGTAATCAGGACCCTTCTTAAATCCATATACTTTTAATCCTCTATCTCTAAAACATGCAAGTAAACCGCAAGTAGCTACAGTTTTACCTGAATCTCCAGATAGACCACTGACTACTATTCTAGGATAATTATTTAACTTCATCGCTCATTATTTGTCTAAGATAAATGATATAACGTTTATCATTTTTACCTTTACCAATATTCCCTTACTTCTTAATTCTCTGCTGCCTCTCTATGCGGAATTTCTATAAAACTGCCGCCAAAATATGTGTAGACGCATTTTCCGCTCTCAACTAAATCTCTAATGGCAGATTTGACTAACGATTTATCACATCTATCACCATATAATTCCATAACAGCTTTAGTTAAATCAGTAGCTTTCCATTTTTTTTGCCCCATGCTCCCTTTTATCAAATCAAACATGGCTTTTGAAACTTCTTCTACTTTTATTTGCTCAGCCATAATACTCTCCTTTTTTAATTAAATCTTCACTATTTAATAAGTCAGATGTGCTGATCTTTTAAATGTTAAGCCGGCATGCTTGAAATCGTCAATATGTACCTTCTCAAACTGAATCCCTGTCAGCCGGAAAAATTTTGGCCATCCAATACGATTGATCCATTCACCCATTCTTTCATAAGGTTTGGCATTTTGTGCCCATACCTCAACCAGGTTTCTTACTGCATCAACAACTTCAGGCCATCTAGGTGGATTATTGGGCAAAAATGGTATTGCTAGTTTAGAGAACATCGGTTCACTTCTCGCATTAGAAACTTTACCCCCAACCCAGATTGAAACTCCGTCATTTAATGGATCATTCAATGGCATTGCCGGGCAAACTGTGTAGCAATTTGCACAGAACATACATCTTTCTTCTATTACTTCAACAGATGGCTTTCCATCGAAAGTAGCAGGTTTAATAGCTGCTGTTGGGCACGCAGAAACTACTGATGGAATTTCACATATTGCTTTCAGCCTATCTTTGTTTACTTTTGGCGGGCGTCTGTGAATCCCCAAAATTGCTATATCAGAACAGTGAACTGCTCCGCACATATTCAAGCAGCATGCTAAAGCAATACGAAGTTTCGAAGGTAATTTCATTTCTATGAAATATTCTATTAAATCATCCATCACTGATTTTACAATACCTGATGCATCTGTGGCTGCAGAATGGCAATGTACCCAGCCTTGAGTGTGTACAATACTGGATATGGAATTCCCCATACCTCCAACCGGATGACCAAATGACTGCAAATCTTTTATAAGCGGTTCTATTTTACTTTCATCCGAAAGTAAAAATTCAACATTATGCCGGCTGGTAAATCTTAAGTATCCATCGCAATATTTATCTGCCAGATCCGCATAAATTCGTATTTTATCAATACTGAGAAGCCTTGGTGAGCCGGCACGGATTGTAAATAATTTTGCACCGGATTCCGATACATGAACCATGACACCTGGTTTTAAAACCTCATGATATTTCCACTTACCATAGTTTTCTTTTATAATCGGTGGTAAAAATTTTTCATAATGAGGCGGACCTATATCCGTAATCCTTTTCTTTTTCTCTTCAACCATTTTTTTATTCCTTATAAAATGTAAATTTAAATTTTACAAACTAATTGTTCATTTTAATTTTAAGATCGCTTTTTACAATCATCCATTCAGTCATTCATCCATTCTCAGTGAAGGATTCCTATATTCCAACATTCCATTACTCCAATATTCCATTATTCAACCATTCCATCACTCCAATCTTCCTGCCTCTACTTTTCTTCCAATTCTTCCTGTCCGTCAGATTCATCCTCAAAGTATTCTTCATAAAAGACGTAAGGATTCTCTCTCGGATGAGCAACCATTTCGGGAATTGGTTCAACTCCTATGGCCTCCAGGAAATTACCCATTCCAACCCTTTGAATGAACTCACCAACTCTCTCACGGTTCTTTCCATTTTCTGCCCAAACTTCGTGTATTCTATCAACTAGATCTATGAGATCACTGTATGGCGGTTCAAGTTTTATAAATGGTATCAGAACAGAAGATAATAACGCTCCTTCAACAATAGGTGCTTTAGCTCCAATAAGAATACAGGCTCCACGTTCTTTACCGGGTGAAAGTGCTTTGGGCATTGCATTTATGCAGTGCATACACTTAACGCATGATTTATTATCTATTCTAATTTCCTTTCCATCCCAATCCATACATTTAGCAGGGCAGTTATTAACCACGTCTCTTTGGATATCCATTCCTGATTCTGCATATTCGTTTACAGCTTTTTTATCAACCTGTATATCATCTTTCCAGGTTCCAATAATAGACATGTCTGATCTTGCAATCGCTGCAACACAATCATTAGGACATCCGGACATTTTAAATTTCCATTTATAGGGAAATGGAGGCCTATGAAGTTCATCTTGATAGTGCATTGTTAAAAAATGTGTCAATGCCATTGTATCATAACAGGCCCATTCGCAGCGAGCCATTCCGCAGCAGCAGCTTGGCGTTCTTACATCTGAACCGGAACCACCAAGGTCAAATCCTAATTCTGTCAATTCACTAAAAACAGGTTCTAGCTCTTCAGTTCTTGTCCCTAGAAAGACTATATCTCCCGTAGATCCATGCATATTTGTTAAACCTGATCCGTGCTTTTCCCAAATATCACATAATTTCCTCAATACATCGGAAGTATAAAACCAGCCTGCTGGTTGATTAATTCTCAGTGTATGGAAGTGGGAAACATTAGGAAATTCTTCGGGAAGATCTGAGTACCTTCCAATAACGCCTCCCCCATATCCGAGTACTCCCACTATTCCCCCATGCTTCCAGTGACCAATCCTCTCATTATAAGATCTTTCAAGTTGTCCTAATAGATCTTCAGCCATTGGATTTTTCTCTGCAGCTGTTTTAATTTCTTTAACAAAACTTGGCCAAGCACCTTTTTCAAGCTCGTCTAATTTTGGTGTTTCATATTTTTTTTCAGCCATTTTGTCTCCTTAATTTTTAGATTTATTTTTCTTTTTATTTCTGAAATTTCCTTTATTTTCCTCTTTATTTAGAATAGTAATAAAAAATTTGCATGCAATATTCTTTAAAATGTATAGCTCAGCCATATTAATAAACCTATTAAAATAATTCCCCAGCACGTACACCATACTCTCAGCTTTTTCTCAATTGGTAAAAAAGGTCTATACTCTATCTCAATTAATTCTTCATTAAATTTATTTTTTTCACTCATTTTGTTATTCAATTTCTTTTATCAATAAATTTATTTTATGATAGTTGAAGATTTCCGGAAGGCCATCATGAGCATAAAATATTACCAATGTAGAATTAAAAACATATGTCTTAATTCCATTGCTTAAAACAATTAAGATTATTTCTAAAGAGTGAAGAAATCTAAAAAGATCAACCCGTAATGAAAGTTTATCTTCTCTAATATAAGATCTTTTTGCAAGGCTCATGATCTCCCCATGAAACAACTTAAATCAAAATTTCAGAATAAAACTTAAAGAAGCACGTTAGTAAACACAATACAAAATTGGGTTTTGTAATCTATGTGTTGTAGTGTTAAAACGTTGAAAAAAAAGTAGATAGAAAAGGATTCTAAGTTTTTATTTAAATAGGAATGTGTATTGATCTGACTGCAAGCTCAACCACAAATGTTCTCATCTCCGGGCTGTCGATTGAAAGATTTAAAGGTATTGGGAGAGTTCCGCAGTTAAAATTCTTGAAATGGGTTTCACACGGGTGCTGAAGATATAGTGAAAGCCTGCTGAATCCTATTGGAAGAGGAACAAGCATCCACCAGGCAATCCAGCCATTGATAATAGGAGCAGGATCATATTTTATCATGTGAAATTTCTCAAATCTTATCTGAAATGCCCTGCATAAACCCTCAAAACGGATTGTAGGTTTTTTATTAATTCTTTCCTGCAGTCTATTAATAAAAAAATCTTTAGAATCTAAAACGATTTGCTTCATCCTTTTTTCTTTGAAAATGACAAGATAATTTGCAAACTGGTATGACTGATTTGTTTTATAAGCATTTATCGCTTCCAATATCAATTTCTTAATATCCGGCGCAAAATATAGTTCATTTTTAAGCTGTTTATCATAACAGGCTCTTGTAAAATTATTAAATGTAGTTGAATATGGAAATACTATTTTTAATGCTTCATCTATAGTCTTAAATCCGTAAGACATAAATGTCGGACAAACAAAGCCTCTGCAGTTCATCCGATCAAGCAGTCTTGTCCAAACTTCGGTTGAATCTCTTTTACCAAGTTCAAAACCAAGGACTACAGTCGATAAAGCATCAATAGCAAGTGCTAAAAACATTGAATGTTCTTTATTCCCTCCGCAATTACATTTAAAATTTTTCCCCACGAGATGAATTAAACGCGCTTCATGTTTTGGAGTACATGCATCGAGATATTCTTCCCATGAAGAGCAGCCTAACAAATATTCTCTTATTTTTTGATTTATTCTTATTGGTGAGCTTTGATAAATTGCTCGAAGGTCCCTATATGAATAACCACTAAAATATGCTTCTGTCAGCGCACCAATATCGGGTTGTTGTTTTTCTGTTTTATTCTGGATCCATGTTTTATGACAGAATAAACATCTAAAACGTTGAATATTGGCTGAAGTCTTTCCATGTTTGATGATTCTGGAACTATTACAGAATGGACAGTTTAAGCTTGTTTGAATACCCTTGGATATCATAAAGATATTTTTTGTCTTTATTATTCTATTTTCGGCGCAAAATATATACCACTACAAATGACTCAATTTATTCCTCTTTATTAAAGGAAATTTTTTAAAATTATCATAAATGAAAACTTTTTGTCTCTGTTGAGAGGTTCTATAACAAAATTTATCGAATCTTCTTGAAGGGTTATGTTATGTATGTGTTGAAATAATCAACATAGATATTATTTGACGTTCCTTCACACCATTAATTATTCAGATCCCTCTTTCTTAACATCCGGCAGAATTACATTATTAAAATGTGGAATGTTAATCTTCCAGCTAAGACCGGCCGCTAAATTTTCCTGTAGCACCGTTTTATGACATGTAGAACATTCTGCAAGATCAGGTTTATCCACAATACTCTTTGATTCGATTATATGGCAGGATACGCACAATCTATGTATAGCATCTGTATAGGAAAGTATATAGTAGTCTTTTACAAAACCATTTTCATTTGTATTAAATTTATATGCTCTATGACAGTCGCTGCAGTTCTTTGCAGATTGAGCAGTCCGGTATACTCCCGCTTTATGGCAGTCGTCGCATTTAAGATTAGCCCTTTGATTTGTTTTATGCCAATCATGTCTAAAAAAATCTGCCTGCAGATACATGTTCGAATGGCATTCTGAACATGCGCTTAATTTTTCTCCGGGCAGGTTTAAATGATGGCAGACTCCGCACGTATCATTATTTACAATTGACGCATTCTTGAAAACTTTATTATTCATAGTCGGGAGTTTATGAGCCTTAATCCAGTTAATATGAGCCTGATGCGGAAACTTAACCAGCTGATCATCCCTGTTGCCATTAATGTATAAAGTATCCATACCTGATGCACGACTCACTTTTATGTTTTCAATTCCTTTACTATGTAAATGTTTTCCGGGCATTAAAAACATTCCAATAGCAAAACTTAAAATGAAAGCTAGTGAATACCTTGTTATTCCGGAAACATCAGGTGTTCCAAGCCATGTCTTTGAAGTATAATCAAATGAAGGAGGATTATGTGGTAATGAGTCCGGTTCTTTTGGCTGAATATCCCAAACATGAAAATGTTCGATTGCAAATAAAAAGACTAATGCTGCAGCGGATATGATTCCGAAACTAACAAAAATTTCTGTCCATAAAGGAGTATATGAATCACCGGTAGTTCCAAGCATTGCTACCCCCCCGACATCAATCCGGTTTAACACTACTCCAATTATAACCATAGAATGAGCCTGTCCACTGCACTTTGTGGTTCTGAGCAAATTTCGGTGTAGCAAACAATATAGCCGGTATTACAGCCGAAATTAAAATTTCAATAATAAAAAGATTGCTCTGCCAGCTGCTGTTGAAGATCATAGAAAACTTTCCTGCAGCGATTATATCTATCATTTTAACCATGATGTAAGCAACTAATACCCAAACTGCTGTTTTACATAATTTTGCAATAAGATTGGTTTCCTGTTCTCGCTTATATATCCAATGAGATAACAAGCTTTCAAATGCGACCATCATTAAACCTAATGCAACTGCAGAAATAAAAAATTGAATCGGCAAAATGTTCGAATACCAGAGAGGATAAAGTTTAAATGGCATTATTAAAAATAAACTGCCGAGTGAAGATTGATGCAAAGTCGAAAGCATTATACCCAATAGAACAAAAATAAAACGAAACTTCATTAGTAATTTTCGAATTTTCGCGTACCGGCTGAATTCTTCCAAAGGGACAGGACTGAACTCAAGTAACAGTACTGTCGTATAAAGCATAACGCACCAGCCGACCTCAAATAACGGCGAATGAAGATTCCAGAAAATTATCATATGCCAGATATTCCAGGGTAATCCGAGATCAACAAGCAAACTAAAGACAACAGCAACATATCCAAGGAATGCTGTTAATACGGCAGGTTTTACAAGAGGATGGAATTCCTCCCGCTTCATTATATAGAAGATTGCCGTAATTACAAAACCACCTGCAGCTAATGCAACTCCTCCCATTACATCAAAACCAATCCATAAACCCCATGGGGTCCTATCATTTAAGTTTGTTGTAACTCCTAATCCGAAAATAAATCGATTAAGTACAACTGAAGCCGCAAAACCGGTTATTAACCATAAAATAAGTTTTGTATTACGAACTCTGTTCATCTGCAGATTCCTTTTTCTTGTTTTGCTCTTTACTGAATTCTATACGGCGGCGAATTATCCAATTAAGCCCCAGCATTACACCGCCCATCCCAACAAATGCAAAAGGTACCGACTCCATTGCTGTCGATGTCCTTTCAGGTAAAGGTTTATTACCAAGGTTTACCGGGTATGAAAGGAAGCCGAGATCTATATCCGATAAATATAAAACAGAAGTTCCCCCAACTTCATGTTCACCCCAAACTTTACTTATATACTTACCCGGATTTTCTTTAATTCTTTTATGGGCTATCTTTAGTAATTCAGATCGTTCACCAAATACCGTTGCTTCCTGAGGACAGGCTTTAGTACACGCCGGCTGCTCCCCTTTTTCAATTTTATCGTAACAAAGTATACATTTTTGTACATAAGGAACTGTCCTATCCCATTCATAACGCGGTATTCCATAAGGACAAGCCATCATGCAATAACGGCATCCGAGACATTTGCCGCTATCGTAAACTACTGCACCAATTTTGGTCTTGTGTAATGCACCAACCGGGCAAACTGAAGCACATGCAGGTTCAAGACAATGACGGCACTGTTTTCGTATGTAACGAATATCCGATCCACTCTGGTGAACCTCACCGGAAACAGGTTTACTTATTATGGATGTCCAATTATCTGCTGATAATCCATCATTCTTCTGCCATATTCTTGGTTCATCTTCTTTAAGATTATGTGCCTCTTTGCATGCAGAAACACACTTCAGACAACCAATACATTTCGTAATATCTGTTAATATTCCCTTATTCAAACCGGCGCTCCTTTTTTATTTAGAGTTATACTAACATCTTCATCTGTTTCAGGGGGGAATTTCCAGGCTAAGCTAGAAACTACCTGAGATAAAGGTGCAAGTACACAATGGGCTATCTTTGAAAAAGGCATCAGTACAAAGATCAATTCACCTGATAAAATATGAACAAGCATAAAGAATTGATAGCTTTGAGGACTTATATTTAGATTTGCACAAATAAATCCTGTTAGAAATGGAATAAGTAATAAAATCAGCCAGAGATAATCCTGTTTTCTGCTTAATTCTCTTGCCTGTTTGATAACCAACCTTCCTATAAACAATGAAATTGCTAATAGTATTGTACTTAAGGTTAACCAGAAAGCCCAGCTATAAGGAAGAACAGGCCATGAAATACCAATCGATTCTTTCCAGAGTTGAATGTGAGCTAATAAAAAAATTGGCACTAAAATTAAACCAATGTGAAAAAGAATTGATAAGACAGAATAAACCTGAAAATTATTTGATAACCTCTTTATGGGAAAAATCCATTCCCACGTGCGGCTGATGATTAATTTCCAGGGCATTCTCTTATCTTCGGTTTTTTTATAAGCTTTGTATGCAAACCAGATATCAAGAAAAAGAATCCTGGCCAAACCAAGCAGCATAATCGCAAAACAAAGTCGGAATAAGGGACCTTTTGCAAATTCAAGTAATTGTGTCATACTCATTACCATATTATTTATTCAGATAGATTGAAAATGTCTGCGAAAATCAGTAAAATCTGTGTCATCTGCGCACCATTAAATAATTATTGCTTTATAAATCAAATCGTGAAGACCTACAACCTGACAATTTATTCCCTGATCTTCTACTAATTCTCTTAACTGTTTCTTGCAATTGGCACAGGGTGCAACCAAGATTTCGCATCCGGACTTTCTAATTTGTTCGGCTTTTAATTTACCTCCGATTGTAGTTCTATATGGTCTAATTTCATCAATGGAAACTGTACCGCCGCCGCCGCCGCAGCATATATTGTTTTCACCCGAAGGAGTCATTTCAACATAATTTTTACAAAATGATTTTAATACTTCTCGGGGTTGATTTACTATCCATCTCTGTCTTGCTAGATTACATGGATCATGATAAGCAACCTTTTCTGTAACTACATCAGGATTTAGTTTAAGCCTTCCTTCTTTCCATACCTTGTGTGTATATTCTAAAATATTAATAACATTTAATGAATCTTTACCTCCGCAATATACCGGAACAAAATATTTAGCCGAACGCGAAGCATGCCCGCATTCACCAATAAGAATATTTTTACCCTTAAGCCTTTTTGTTTCTTTATCAACTTTTTTAACTACTCTTTCAAGAATTCTATCGCTATAAAACAAACCATAGTTAATTCCATCATAATATTCTGTTCCGATTGTCCATTTATCTCCCGTTGCAGTAAATACTGCTGCAATCCCCATTAAAGTCTCCGCTTCCATTAGGAAATCACTTACTGCCGGGAAAAAAACATAATCACTATCTTCAACATCCATCGGGAATTTTATTTTTATGTTTTTTTCTTCGAACATGTCATCTTCAAGAAATTCAAGAGTATCTTTTAATGCCGGCACCGGTATAGCCGATGTATTTTTTGTAGCACCTTCCAGTTGTTCTCTTGTACTCACAACAAGAGCACGCGGAATTATTCCAATTTCACTTAAAATATAACGGCCCAGATGTGTAATTAATCCGTGATCCACTCCCATAGGACATTCAAGAACACACCGCCTGCACGCCGTACAGTTCCAATAGCTATCTGCTATTTTCTGTATCATTTCATCAGTTAAATAACCGGCTCCCGAAATTCTTCCCTTAAATAATCCTCCAAGTGTAAAATGACGGCGGTAAATATCAAGCAAAAGTTCGGACCTGCGGCATGGAATATCTTCTATATCTCCGGTTGCCTGATAAACCTGACAGGTTGATGCACATAAAGAGCACCTCGATATTACTCGCAAGTAATGATCTAATGCCATTCTGTAATTTGAATGTTTTAGAATTGCTGCAAAGGCTTCCAAAAAACGTTGGGGACGGTCATTTACTTCAAAATCTTCAACATGATAACGAACATCCAAATTTTGTCTTTTAATAACTTCACGTTTCTTAATTGTTTTGAAAGCTTTAGTGCGTTCATCGTTATTTATTCTATTGGTTTTCATTATTATTCCGTTTAATTTAAAGGGATTTGGTTGAAACAACCGGCTTTTCTCCTCTTTAAACCCCATTCTTTACTCTGTTATTTAATAAGCTATTTATATTAATTCAAAAAAAATTAGGTATAAAGAAATGCAAAATCAAAAACATAAAGTTAATTGTATCCACTTTGTGGTTATAAAAAGTAAAATCAATTTAATATCAAGAGCATAAGTCGTCTGGCACATAGAAAAATAGTTTTACTATTTCAGATAGTTCTAAACGTTTCCTATGATGAATACGCTGTGAATACGGAGTGAATACGGAGTGAATACGCTATAAATACGGAATGAATACGCTTAAAACCAATGTAGAAATAGGGAAATACCCCTCTGGTACAATATGATAAGAGATAAAAACAAATTGAAATTTCTTCGCCTTTCTATGAATAAAAATACATTCACTATAAAAAAATCTGTTTTAGAGAGTTATATTTCATGATTTAAACATTAAACTTTAATATCTTTTAAAGTTTCTTTTAGATAAAAGAGTCTGTTTTATCATAAAATATTAGAGAGGCTTATGGAACAATCAAAAAAAATTTTATTACCCGAAAAAGATATCCCGGAAAAATGGTATAACATCCAGGCAGATATGCCCAATAAAATGCTTCCCCCTCTTCATCCAGGGACTAAGCAGCCGGTTGGCCCCCAAGATTTAGCACCGATATTTCCTATGGAATTAATAAAACAGGAAGTTTCAACTGAGAGATGGATTGAAATTCCCGAAGAAGTTAGGAATGTATATAAGTTGTGGCGGCCTTCACCATTAATAAGAGCAAGCAGGCTGGAAAAATATCTAGATACACCTGCAAAAATATATTACAAATATGAAGGTGTTAGCCCTGCGGGCTCCCATAAGCCTAATACCGCAGTAGCTCAAGCTTACTATAACAAGATGGAAGGAGTCAAAAAATTAACTACCGAAACAGGAGCTGGTCAATGGGGTAGTGCTCTAAGTTTTGCCTGTCAGCTTTTCGGCATCGAACTGGAAGTTTTTATGGTTAAAATAAGCTTCGATCAAAAACCTTACAGAAAATCAATGATGAACGTTTGGGGAGCAAATGTATTTTCAAGTCCAACTGATAAAACAGAATCTGGAAGAAAAATTCTTTCTCAAAATCCTAACTCACCGGGGAGCCTTGGGATTGCTATATCAGAGGCAATTGAAAGAGCAGCATCTAGGGAAGATACAAAGTATTCCCTGGGCAGTGTACTCAATCATGTATTGATGCATCAAACTGTTATAGGTCTTGAAGCAATTAAACAAATGGAACTAGCCAATGATTTTCCGGATATCGTCATTGGATGTTTTGGAGGCGGCTCCAACTTTTCAGGGATAGGTTTTCCGTTTCTTGGGTTAAATTTCAGGGAAGGAAAGAAAGTTCGATGCATTACTGTTGAACCAGCATCATGTCCAAAGCTTACAAAAGGTGAATTCAGATATGATTTCGGCGATACTGTCGGTTTAACCCCCCTCATACCAATGTATACCTTAGGACATACCTTTGTTCCGGAGCCTATTCATGCAGGTGGTTTACGTTATCATGGAGCAGGCGCTTTGGTCAGCCAGTTACTAAAAGATAAATTAATTGAAGCAATTGCACTCAAACAGCTTGAATGCTTTGATGCTGGAGTAAAGTTTGCACGAACTGAAGGAATCATTCCCGCTCCGGAATCCACTCATGCTATAGCTGCAGTTTTTAAGGAAGCTTTAAAAGCAAAAGAAGAAGGGATATCCAAAACAATCCTTTTTAATTTAAGCGGTCATGGTTATTTTGATATGTCTGCTTATGATGATTATTTCAAAGGCAAATTAGTAGATCACGAGCTTACCGATGAAGAACTTCACGCGGGATTAAAAGAGCTAGATACTCCGCTAATCCCGTGATTATTAGTTACAATCGAGTTAGAAGTGACCCGAGGATATTTTGATATGCCTGCTTATGATGATTATTTCAATGGTAAATTAGTAAGTTTTTGAACACCGAAGGTGTGATATTATTGTAGAAAATATAAAATAGCAGTAACACTCAACCCCGAAGGGGTGAAATAATATTATTTTTCTTTCGGAATAAATTCTTATCAAACTACATAAACTATACAATTTATCCATGTAGCCATTATCAGGTTTTTGAACACCGAAGGTGTGATATTATTATAGAAAATATAAAATAGCAGTAACACTCAAACCCCGAAGGGGTGAAATAAATATTATTTTTCTTTTGGAAGAATTTATTATCAAACTACTTGAACTATACAATTTATCCACGTATCCATTATCCGATTTTTGAACACCGAAGGTGTGATATTATTGTAGAAAACATATATTACCAATACATCCCAAAACCCCGAAGGGGTGAAATAAATAATTATCAACTCTATCACTTATTTTTAACAAGCACTACCTGCGATCTGTCAGCCTTAACAACATCTCCAAAAAATTTCCTGTACTCATCATAATTCTCTGCCAGTATCTCATACTTTTTTATTTCCATAGACCTTACATACATAATACTACCATCGCTGCCCTGAACAACTTTCGAAGAAAACTCTCCAAAAAATGATGATAAATTCGTTTCACTTGGAACCGCTTCAATTTTATATCCCTGTGGAATTTTATAATAAACTGTATCAATGTCATGGTAAGGATAAGAAAATCTGATGGGTGAAAGCCTTTTAGACACTTCACCGGGTACATAAGTATTTCTTTCCATTATATTTGGATTAAAAAATATTCTGCTTCCCGAAATTGTTGCATATCTCGGTAAATTAAGATTCAATTTTAAATTCACAGCGTTGGAAGAATCGTTAGAAATGTCAAATGAATAATTCTTAATACTTACATCTGGAACTTCAAAAGATTTTAATATCCATTTTTCCTGATCTTTCGGGACCTCCTCTTTCATAATCGAACGTGCATAAATCTGCTGATCACCTTTCCATTTTATTATTCCACTTACTGAAGCAGTCGTGGATGATAAAGTCACTTCAATTTTCTTTTGCATTAAATTCTGGTTTGAACTGCTTTTAGGTGTTTGTATTATTACACCCCCATCGTGAGTCACCATTAAAGCTCCACGATTCTCATTACTAGATCCTATATTACCCGCTATTATGTTTTGACTTGTGCATTCCAGCCAGATTGTATCTTGCTGAAGAGGTACACAGACAATTACATGATTAAACTGGTTGCTCGGAAATTCCTCAGTCAATGGAAGCCTGTGGTCCCCATTATTTATTAAAACAGGGTAAGCAGTGACTCCTGCTGCTTTAAGTAATGAAACCATATAATTGGAAAGAGCCTTACAATCTCCATAACCGTGATCATGTACATACATTGCATCAAAAGGCTGCCATGCACCAACCCCTAATTGCACACTGACATACCTTGTCTGAGACTGTAAATATTTATAAAGCTTAAATACTTTTTCCCTATCGCTATCTGAAGGAGAGTATACAGCTTTAATTTCTTTGAGTGCCGATTCAGATAACTCAGTTTTATCCTTGTACAAATTATAAACCCATAGACCGAAATCTTTCCATGTTTTCATACTCCCCTGATACCCTTCAATTTCAAAATTTGAAGGAGCAATTTTCACTGCAGTTGCCACATCGTATATCGATTCCCCAACTGCTTCATAAGAAAGTTTTATTAGATTTTCTGCCTGCCATGTATAAAGCTTGCCTTCCTCTGAAATTTGCGGCTTTATTGTTGTACTATTACACCAGTACCGAAGCTTAAAATTATCCGGAACCAGTACTTCGAACCTGCTTAGCTCAACAGGATCAGTAGATTCGCGGGAAAACCATGATGGCCAGTTGATATACCCGTCAAAACTTTTTTGATAGGTATATTCTATTGTATAAGGAAATTTATCGTAAAAAAGCTCTGCGGCTTTGACTCTATCGTCCTCATATAATGAGTAGCTGTTGAAGGCACTGTAATCTTTCAGGTCTTCATCACCAAGATCTCTTATTTCCTTCCCGTTCGCATCCAATATTCTACCGTCAAGGTCATCTATATCTATAAATTTATCATAAAACAAATTCAAGATTCCGTAATCTTGTCCCTCTTTATTAAAAATAGTTACAACAAGAGTATCCTTTTCAACTGCACTTGATTCATCCTTAATTTCAAATCTTGTTGACTGTTTTCGTATAACAGCGTTTGCCTCTGGAATCAATTGAACCGGTATTTTCGTTACATTATATTCATTCTCTTCCGCGTATAATACGCAGTTAATTGAAAAAAGAAGAGTAGAAAATAGGATATAGTATTTCAATACTGATGTTTTCATTTATTTCCTACACTTACTTTCCCGGAAGCCGGTTGAACATCATTCTGTGAATTGACTTTACTTTCCTTTGGTCCAATTACTAATTGCTCCGATTCTGCCGATACTATTTGCGCATAAAAATTTCTTAATTTATCATATCCGCCTGGATTAACTATAGTGTTTTTTAAATCCAGTTTGCTTATTATCTGAATTCTATTACCTTCAACCATCATCTGTCTGGAATATGATACATCATTCCCTTCGTAATATGCTTTCTTAGCTAATGACTCTTTAAGTTCGTATCCCTCAGGAAGTGCTAAATTAATCACCACTAACTGAGAACTTTTATACGCATAATCTACGGGGAATCTCCTGATTTTGGTTTTTAATGGATTTTCTTTAAGCCGGTGAACCATAAAGGGATTTATATAAATTAAATCTCCGCTCTTCTGTGCATAAATTGAAGATGAAATATTGCTTCTAACTTTAATAGGTAGATCCAAACTATCTTTATTACCTAGGGAAACAGAATCAATAGAAAAACCTTCAGACTCGGGATCATACAATTCTTTTGCTATATCAATATCTTTTTTACTGCTCATATCTTCCCTAACAGATAGAGATTTGTATTCACCATAAACATCTTCAATAATGCCCGAAAGAGAACCCTCAGGAGTTATATTAATATTAATTAAAGTTTTATTTATATTTTTCTTATCAGTTGAAAATGAAACCCATTCAACCGGAGCATTATCATCAGCTTCTTTAATAACAAGTCCTCTTACTCCTAAAATTTTAGATGGTAGTAGATCCATAGGACGGTTCGGGTTAGTTGCATCCAGATAATAGGTTTTATTTCCAATGATAACTCTTGCAATATCATAATTAAACTGAAAAATAATCGGATATAATTCCTGGATTTTACCGTTTGAACGGGTGCTTAATATAACCGGGTCACCATGAATTCCTGCACTTTTAAGAAGTGAGAGAAGTAGAAAAGTAATCTCTGCATCATTTCCTTTCTTCAGTTCTAGTACATCATCAACTTCATTCTTAGCATATTTACCATTTTCCCCGTTCCAAACTATTGATTTTGAAACCCAATTATATATCGCTTTTAACTTTTCCTCGGGTGAAGTCAAACCTTTGGTAATTTTTGCAGATAATTCTTCAATATTCCCGGTAACATCAATTCTATTTAAAAATGCGTCATTGTCAACCAGGTCGGTTATAAGTGAATTCCATGTGCGTAAAACATCTTTTTTCCCTGTGCTAAGAAATGAATAACCTGCTAATTGAATATTAACTTTGTTATAATAATCTTCGACAGTTGTTATATAAGGCTCTTTTCGAATTGCCGGAGCATCTTTAACCACGTAACGGTATTGGTGGCATTTTACAAAACGACCTCCAAGCATAGAAGCCGCTGGTTCATCAAAGTTTTCTTCAACTTCATCAATATTATTATAAAACCAAGGCTCATAACCTCCAAAAACACCTGTATAAATT
>CAWKCY010000019.1:0-231213 GCA_963848195.1 uncultured Ignavibacteriales bacterium
CTTTTATATCAGAATGGATTTTATATTTGCTTCTTATTTTTTTTAAGTCATACAATTCTTTTTCAGGATTTTGAGAATATTTTTTTGAAAGTCTGTCTCTTATTTCTCTCATCATTTTAACTGAATCGTACTTTTTTTCTTTTTTAATATTATTCATTTATTACCTCTCGTGGTGACCTTATTTCAATCAATGAATATCCATACTTTAGATTTATTGAGTTATATAAATGGATTCTTCTTAAATTTACTATATGTTTAAAATTCCAGCTTACTAAAACATCGACTTTATTTATTGTAGCTATTGCTATGTGTTGTGCATCTATTAAATAATTTGAGCTAACCACATTTTCCTTAATATATTTTTCTGCTAACATCTTTGATTCTTCATCTAAAGATAAATATTCTTTAAACTTCTCTGGTATTTGTTCTAAAACCTTTCTCACTTCTGATGGTGCTTCTTCTAACTCGCTTAATGTTAAATCAGAAATATTTAATATTTTATTTCCATTCTTAAATTCATCAATCAATTTCAATGAGTATTCTGAAAATTCTTCATCCAAACATCCACCAATTACTGAAGTATCTATATATAAGTGAGATTTCATAAAAAATATATTAACTAGAATTATTGTTATATTTAAATTACTAAAACAATAATAATGAATGAAATTTTTATCATCGTCTTAACCTGCAAGTAGTCTACATTTAATCTGCAGCCAAAAACAAGAAATTCAAAACAAGAAATTCAAATCAGAGTAAACACGAATTAGATGATTCATTTAAATTTAAGGACAATAATATCTTCCTTTATGAAAGGACGGATGTTCTTCCAAAACCGGGATAGTAACTGCAGCAAATAATTATTTTATAGTAAATATTAATACTTTTCGGGAATATTTTTTACAGAAATTTGTTAAACCAATTATTCGAAAGGGAGCTTATATTAATAGAACTGTAGTATTTTTTATCGGAAAAAAAAATATCAAAATTTTTAATTTCGGGTTCACCGGAAATATAAACTTCAGAAAGAAGATTTAAACCAATTGTATGCCCGCTAGGACATTTATAAATTTCCATCCCCAATTTTGTTTTATAACCTTGAATATTAATTTCCAAGGAGTCAGCAGCTTCTGAAAAATCAAAAGGATCCACACCGCCAATAGTTTTATCAGTGATTTTCAGGCTAGGAGAAGTAATAATGGGCTGATAATAATTAGATAAAATTTTACCAAAATATACTGGTTTAAAGACGCCCCTTTCAATCCATAATGCTTAAAAGAAAATACAAATTTTTGAGATACAATAACTTCTCCAGCAATAGTTTTTGATATGTCTTTATTAGGTATTGAATTTTTCATGAGTTTTAATGGCCCGCTTTGTGCCCTATTTGCTCCGCATATATTGCAAGCTACACTTTCGTTGTAGAATGTTCCGCACTCCTCTCCTGCTGGTTCAAATCTTTTGTTCATTATTATTCGAAGTAATTTAGAACTTATTAACTCTTTATTATCATAATGCCTATGAATTTTCCAAAAAAGGAAAAATAAATCTTTATACTTTTGGTAAATAACTTTTGATAGCTCACCTATTTTATTATATTTTGAATCATTACGAGATACAAAAATAACTCTGTAGTTACCAATTATTTTGTCCTCATTTGGTTCCAAAAGCAGATGAGCAATACTTATTATCAATTCTAAATTCAATTTCTTCTTTCATATCAAAATCACCTTAATGGAAATTGGTTATAGACATCATTTATTATCTTTTCAAACTTGAATTAAGTGGGTAACTCTTCGACATATGGTCAAGCTTTACGAAATACATTTGTAATTAACTGCAAGTCTAGCTCACTGCCCCCGTGCATTCAAAAAAATGAAGGGCATTTCCCCGCGAGAATTTAGAAATGCTTTACAATAATCCTGTATTGACACCATGGGGCTGTACCTTATCGATAAACCGACTGATGTTATACAGTTTTTTCTGTTTTTCTTTTTGCTCTTTTAAGAGGAACTTTCGAGACTAATCGATCTTTTAATTTCTTCTCTAATTCTTTTGCTTTAAAGAATATTACCGAAAAATCTCCATTGCATTCTTCTTCTATTTCTCGACGATGTTTCCTTACTTCTTCTACAATTGGGTCTTCCCACATATTATACCTCCATTAATTCTTCCGGTGTACAAATTATCGGTGTTTCTAATTTTAATTCAATATTTAACTTTTCCAAATCTTTTCTTATTCTTGCACTTACTATGTGTTTACAATTCCAGCTTATTAAATAATCCATTTTATAATAACAAGCCATGGCTAAATGTGCTGCATCAAGTTCAGCTTTATTTGGTATATGAAGTCTATTAAAATAAATTTCTGATATTTTTTCAATTTCGCTGTTTACTTCTAATATGCTAATTCCAGATAATAATTTTAATCTTCCTTTAGCTATATTTTTATCCCCACGTTCGGATTCTTGAATAACAAATGGTGAAATATAACATTCCAATTTGGAACGTACATTCTGCCACCATTCTTGTGTGATCTGCTGATGTGCTGCAACTATAATATCCCTGCTTATATTTGCAGCCAAGTAGCTTACAACAGATGTTTCAATATAACAGATTGTTTCATAAAGTAATTTTTTTTTATTTTTAATATAATGAAAAAGCTTGTAAATAAATTATGATTATTGGTCCTTTCAAGTACCTCGCTGCATCATTGTCCTTTGATTTTGCCTGGCAGATGTGAGGTAAACAGCCATATGTTCAAAACGCACTTCACGAGGGACTCGAAATATGACTCTAAAAGAGTCCGATAAATCTCTCTCCCAAATAAAACATCGTAGATGTTCATTATTGTAGCAAAAATATTCAACCTTCAGATATAAACCTCAAGAGGTTCCACAATTCCCCTTAAAAATTCTGCTTAAATACTCTTTATAAAATTTATTATAAGAGGTTCTATAATTATGACACCTCCATTCTCTATCCTGTAAACTTTTTCTTTTTACTTCTCTATTTCTTTCCAAATATTTATAATAATGATTAAAGATAGTTTTAATTATTACCAAAGTTATACATGAAACTGTAATTAAAAGATGACATCTTTAATATTTAAAAATATGATCAATCTAAACTTACATTTTAATAAGAAAATTGAAGTAATTTTGCTTTCTTAAAGATGTCATCTTTAAATGCGTAACTTCAGTTATTAGGATTAATTCAATGAAACGTGAGAACCGAAGCAGAAAAGTTACTGGGAAGATTTGTATAGATTAATATTTTGATAATAAAACCTTCAATTGAATAAGTTATATTATTTTGATAATTTGCTCAATGTAAATCATATCTTACAATTATGAATACACTAAAAATAGCCAAAGAACTAAAAGAAAAAATAGAAGAAATAATACATGGTGAGCCTTATAAAATAATTTTATACGGTTCTTTTGCCAGGAAAGAGGAAAATATAAATTCTGATCTGGATATTCTAATTATTTTTAATTCCGATATTAATTGGAAAATTAAGGATATTGTGTTTGAAATTTGTAATGACCTTAACTTGAAATACGATATGTGGATTGACATAAGCTTCTTATCTTTGAACGAAATGAATACCATTAAAGGTAAACAGCCATATATTCAAAATGCGCTTCATGAGGGAATCGAAATATGACTCTAAAAGAGTCCGATAAATCTCTCTTAATCAGTCATAGGATAAATCAATCTCTGGAAGCACTCGACGATATTCAATTTCTTTTAGATAATAAAAAATTGCTCTAAGATAAAACAAAAGATTTTGTAGAAATAATGAGAAAAGATCATTTGTTAGTTTAGTACATAATTTACTTTAATTATATTTATTTGAAACGATGGAGTTCGCTGCATAACCGTCCACTTACACTTACCCCTATTTTTCCGATGTTTTATTTAGAAAGATTTTCAAAAAATTCTGTTATAAAAAAATATCATATGAAGTAGAAAAAAATCTAAGCCGCCAAATTTCGGATATTGCGGTGAATCCTAACTTACGTACGTAAGAATTTAACTTCTATCCAGGAAAGATTATTATTTAAAATAATGATTAAAGAAAATTTTAATTATTACTGAATTTAAAGCATGAAACTGTAATTTAAAGATGATATCTTTAATTTTTAAAAATATGATTAATCTAAACTTACATTTTAATAAGAAAATTGAAGTAATTTTGCTTTCTTAAAGATGTCATCTTTAAATGCATAATTTCAGTTATCAGGATTAATTATATGAAATATCTGATCCTCTTACGTTGGATTTACATAGTTACTCTTATTTTTAATTTAAGCTGCAGCAATCCTATCTCCCCGCCGCCTACTAAGGAGCAGCCGAAAGATATTAAACTAAAGCTTCTTGATGTAAGCTGTTCGGAGTCATTTATAAATATTACAGTAAGCGATACTGTTTTACCTGCCAATATAAGATTAAACAAAGATGATGCAGTCCTATTTAATTTTAGACTTACAAAAACAGATACAATAGTAATAGATACTACGCTGGAACCAGGTAAAACTTATATTTATCAAACAACTGCGGTAATAAAAGGAGAGGAACAGAACAGTGATACACTGCATGTAAAAACATTAGATACCACAAGCCACAATTTTGGCTGGCAAACTTTCACTTTTGGAGATGCTGATGCAGGCAGCAGTGAAATTTATGATGCTGCAATAATTTCTGAAGATAATATTTGGTGTGTGGGTGAAATTAATGTTACTGACAATAGTGAAAATGGTTTTACAACTTACAATGCCGCTCATTGGAATGGTAGCCAGTGGGAATTGAAAAGAATTGAATTCTATACAATATGTGGCCAATCTCAAAAAACACCCTACCCGGCCAGCTCAATTTTCGCTTTTAATGAAAATAATATTTTAATAGGAATGGATGGTGACCAACTAGCTAAATTAGAAAATGAAGTACAAACCCAAACTTCATGTTTGCCATGGTCTTTTATAATCACCAAAATCTGGGGGACGTCGAGTAACAATTTTTATATTGTTGGAGACAGCGGAAATATTGCCCACAACCAGAACGGAAGGTGGAGTAAAATAGAAAGTGGAACAACTGCAAATATAAGAGATATCTACGGAGCAACTGCCTCTGTTTCAGGAATATTTAAAATATTGGCAGGAACAAATGCTATTAATAATTATAGAATATTAACTATAAATAACTCATTCGCAAAGGATACATTAAACTGGCCAAATAATAAAAGCCTTTCCGGGATATGGATTAATGGCAGAGACACTTATGCCGGAGGCTATGAAATTTGGAAAAATAGGAACAGTATCTGGCATCAGGAAACTTCAACCGGATACTCTTTTATAAGAGTAAAAGGAACTAATAGCAATAATATATACGGAATTGGACCGGATGGAACTGTACATTTTAACGGCTCAACCTGGCAAATAATAAAGCCAAGACCGGAAGGGTTAGTGATAGTTTCCGGCGACTGTAGTAATAACAGGATAGTACTAGTAGGATTTGCATCAAGCGGCGGTGTAGTTGGTAAAGCCGCTGTCCTGATTGGAACACAAATAAAATAATAAATAAGAGCTATATCTGGTATTCTGTAATGGCTTTCTTCAGAAAAGTCCTTCGATGAAATTATTAAAGATTACCCCTAACTAACTCATTCCTTACCTGCGTTTCATTATATACACCGGACTTATAAGAATCGATATTTCTTTCGAAGAGTTCAACAAGGTCAATTATTCTGGTTGGAACAGACATGAGCCCCGCTTTCTGTAATTTGTTTTCTATACAAATTATCTGTTTACGATAATTAAATCAAATACTTCTTGAAAATTCCAAATGACAAAATACAAATTACAAATAAATTGCAATTTCAAAATCGCAAAATTTCAAAAATGCTAATTAAAGGTTATGCCTGTTTCATATAACTGTTTAAAGACTATTGGGAAAAATGAGATGTATATCTATCAAGCAAATTCCTAATTACTTTCTGATACTGGCTTCCATGTTTTTTTGCAATTTCTTTAAAGAACTCTATACTTGATTTGCTCAAATTAAGAGTAACTTTAACTGTATCTTCTTTGAATACCAATTCTTCTGGTCTAGGCAGAAAATCTTTTACAATTTCTACTTTACCAATTTTTTCATTACTGTACATTATTTTCTTTTTCATAAATCTGTTTTCCTTTCCTCCAATAACCGGCTCCGATAATTCTAATTTTATTATTTCTGTATGTAAATCGAACTGTAACTATATTTTCTCCAATTTTTCCAAAACAATAATATCTTTCTTCACTTTCACTATGTTCTAAATCTTTAGCTAGGATTCTTTTAATATCAGAAAATGCATATTGAGCTTCTTCAAATGAAATATTATGCTTCTTTTGGTTAAGTATATTTTTATTTTCATTCCATTCAAATGTTATAATTTCCATCAAAATGTTTTCTCTTTTATAACTTCTAAAATATACATACTTTTATATGGCTTTTCAACCACATTTATTTAATCGCATCTGAATCTGGCGGTAGCAGCAATTTCTCTTTTTAATCCCCTTTCCATTTTTTTTTACTTCTTTTCATATTTCCTGACATTTTCCATTTTCTGCCGAATGAAGTTATCCACATTTTATTTTAACCTCCTTTTCTCTCTCTCACTTTTCTTTCTTTATGTAGCAAAGGTTCGTCGAACTCTGAAAAATTTCCAAATCTTGTATAGTATACTATACAATTTTCTTATCTATGTGAATTTTTGTAATTTAATAAAGCTAATATTTATATTTAAAAGTGTAACATTATAACACAAAATGGGAAAATCGGATTTTTTAATGTGGATAACTTTTTGATAGGTGTGGAATATTAGCCAACCAATAGACAAATAACAAATGACCCAATGACAGATGACCAATTTTGTCATTTTGGCAGACTCCTTTTTCCCACTATCTAACTCCGGTTATAACTCCCCTCCACCTCCGCTATAACTCCAAGGTAACTCCTAGCTAACACCAAGCTAAATAAACCCTAAAATAAGCTAAAAATCATCCGTTCATTTTCCGTAAATTTTTAAGAGTATGACAAAATGGCAGTCGAACCAGTACCCACCCCTTCATGAGATATTATCAGTGAAATTTTCTCTGTGAACCTCTGCGTCTTCTCAGGGCTCTCCGCGGTTAATAAGCTCTCCCGGTTTTGTTTTTATTCTTAATGTTTAATAGCTTTAACATCATGGAAAAACAATTAATATATTACTTCTTAAACGACGATGAGCTTCTCCGCATTTCAAATAGAATCAAACAAGCTGAAAAAACTACAGCCGGAGAAATCTGCGTTAGCATCAAAGAGCATAAATCATTCCGTCAAAGGAAAAAATCTGTCAGAGAGCTTGCCGAAGATGAGTTTTTTAAATTAGGAATCGATAAGACGAGGGATAATACCGGAATTCTGGTTTTTATTCTTCTTGAGGATAGGCAGTTTTATATTCTTGCAGATAAAGGGATCAATGAAAAGGTTGAGCCTAAAACATGGGATTCCATTAAAGATGAAATGCAGAAAATGTTTCTCAAAGGGAATTTTAGTAAGGGGATTATTCACGGAGTTGTAGAAGTTGGTAAGATTCTAACTGCTCATTTCCCTATAAAGCCGGATGATACTAATGAAATATCGAACAGGGTTATAATAGAGTAGCCTATTTAAATCGTAACACACCTATAAATCTCCTCCCGGGAGGAGACTTTATTACTGCGTGTTTATTAAATAACTTAGGCTTACAGTTTTTTTAGTAAACCGTTGAAACGGTTATAAATATTTATCTTTATTCACTAACCACGGGATTAATCCGCGGTTAATGTATTTTTTAATCTTCTCTTTCAGCAGTTTCTTTTCAGCCTTCGAAGTAGTCAACTTAACAGCCTTTTCCAGATGATATTTTGCCTTTTCAATATTATTCGTTTTAACATATAAATCGGCAACTGCCGAATGATAGAGATAATAGTTTTCAAGGGTTTCTTTATTTTCAATCTTATTGATCTCAACAATTCCTTCCATAGGTCCGTTTACCCTGGAAAAAACGATAGCTCTGTTTAGTGCAACAACCGGAGTTTTTTTAATTTCGTATAAAAGATTATACATTTTCAGAATCTTATTCCAATCAATTTCACGCATATTTTTTGCTGTAGTATAAATATACGCAATTCCGGCTTCGAGATGATATCCGGTCATTTTATAGCCGTTAGAAGATTTTTCAAGATGTTTTATCCCTTTTACTATTAAATCATTGTCAAAGAGATTTTTATCCTGATCTTCAAGTAAAATTATATTCCCCTCCTTATCTAATCTTGCCGGTGTTCTTGCATAATGGAAAAACATTAACGCAAGCAATGCGTGAACTTCAGGTTTATCAGTAATGGTATGTTCCGTTAATAATTCCGTTAATCTTATTGCCTCTTCAATAAGAATATCTCTTATCAGAGTATCCTCATTAGACGAATTGTATCCTTCATTGAACAAAAGATAGGTTGTAGATAAGACATTATTTAGTCTCGTTTCAAGTTCACTCCCTGTTGGAATTTCAAATTTTATTTTCCCTTCTCTAATTTTCTCTTTCCCCCTGGCTAATCTTTTAGTTATAACAGTTAAATTGGTCAGAAACGCGTTTGCAATTTCTTTGATGCTCAGACCGCATAAGGTTTTCAAAGCAAGGGCTACTTGTGATTCTACAGGAAGATCGGGATGACAGCAGGTAAAGATCATTCTAAGCTGACTGTCTTTTATTTCATTTTCTGAGAAATATTCCTTAACGCTTCCGCTTAAAGACCATTCCGATTTTAAAGATGCAGACAGCTCCAGAGAATAATCCCTCGCAAATTTCTCTCTTCTTAAAATATCTATTGCATTATTTTTAGCGGCCCTGTAAAGCCATGCAGAAGGATTATCAGGAATTCCATTGTATGGCCATATCTGCAGGGCT
Organism: uncultured Ignavibacteriales bacterium; assembly: GCA_963848195.1. GTDB lineage: Bacteria > Bacteroidota > Ignavibacteria > Ignavibacteriales > Ignavibacteriaceae > CAVQBP01. The sequence continues at coordinate 8,972 of CAWKCY010000019.1, forward strand.
TTTAATAATGTTTCCTGGACAACATCTTCGACGAGCTCTAAGTTAGTTATTCCGAAAATTTTGGTTAGAGTGGATGTAATTTTGCCGCTTTCATGACGAAATAAATGCTCAACCAGATTTGATATTCCTTTATCGCGTGAATTCATACAAATGGATTATGCATCCTCACAAGGATGTTTCTTTTCGGGAAAATATATTCCTTCAATAATTTGACCTCAAGGTCAAAAAAAGGCTCACATTGGAGGTGAGCCTCACCATAAGACTTAAATTACATCATATCGATTTTTCTAACCTGTCTTATTTCAACAGTCCCGCCTAAATCAAAATCGGGATAGTCTTTAGCAATTTCCAGCGCCCCGTTCATATCTTCTGCTTTTACAACGAAAAAACCTCCAACCAATTCTTTTGATTCCGGAAACGGGCCATCGGTAACAACTACCTTGCCTCCGTTCTTTTTAAGAACCTTCCCCCCTTTTATTAAGGGCTCGCCCCCTTCATAAATTTTCCTTTCGGAAAGATCTTTTATCCAGCTATACCATTTGGCCGTTTCTTTTTGTGCTTCTTCGGCAGATAACCTGGCATCTTCATAATCGGCACCTTTAAAAATAAACATAAACTTTTCCATAACAGAGCTCCTTATTTTTTGTTATTAAATTTTGATTCATATTAATGACGAATAAGAATGAAAGATATGGACATATTGTAACGCGAAACTCCGTTTCGCAAAACCCACCTCATATTAATTGTAGTGCGAAACTCCGTTTCGCAAAATCCATCCACTTTCGTTCCCTTAGGAAAAATAAATTAGCAGTAAGGAACACTTGCGAAACGGAGTTTCGCGTTACAAGACAAATGTGTTCATTTTATTGAGCAGTTAAAAATATTATTTTGATACAGATTACTCCAAAACTCCTTGTTTTTTTGCAAATTTGGCATTTATTTAATGGTACGTTATATTACACCTCCTGTAATAAATTAGTAAGCGGGGTTATCATGAAAAACATATCCTACATTCTTTTAAATTTCATTTTCTCACTATTTATTGTTTGCCAAACATTAAATGCCCAAATCTCAAGAAATCCGGATCAGAGCAGACCAACTTCCAGAATTCCCGGATCAAATACCGGAGTTAATACTCCTGATAGAAGCAGAGAGCCTGTAACCAGCAAACCTGTAACAAAAGAAAGAAATACTCCTCCAATTCAAGTAATAAGTAATCCTGTTCATGCAAATCCGGTAAGCTACCCTGAACCTCCGGTAAGACCGCCAAAACATTATTGCCCGCCCCTCCCGCCACCTCCGCCTATAGTTGAACCAGTTACTATTATAGATTATAACCCAACTATAGTTATCAATGAACCGGCTCCTATAATCGGAGATAACCCGGTTTCAGATGTTAAAGTAAACGAACTTACAATACAAAGGTTAGATGAAGCACTTAAAAGTAATCCCAAAGATACCATTCTTTATTTCTTGAGAGGAAACGCTAAGCTGGTTACTCAGGATTATTACGGTGCAATTCAAGACTTTTCAACTTATTTGAAACTGGTTCCATGGGATAAAGAGGCTTATTATAAAAGAGGACTGGCTTATTTGTATTATGGAAATAAAAAAGAGGCTTTAATTGATTTTCAAATTGCTTCGGAATTGGGATATAATAAGGGAGATTCAATAATTAAAAAATATTATTGAGCTGTTGTTTGTTGGGACAACTTTTACCCGGAAACTCAAAAGTTTCATCTTCAATAGAGAAGCTGCGGATAATTCATCAAACAACAGCTCTTGAAAGTAATTACATCAACACTAATGCCAATAACCATACAATCTATTTCCTTCGTTCATTATTAACAATTTCCCCTTTACACTAACTACTATCGGAAGTTTTTGTATTTTGTTTAGACATATAAATTAAATTAATACATAACCTGTATAAATCTTACCGGTATTTTTCCGTACTTCACCGAATTTTTCTTAATAATCTTAACCAAAACCTTTATCTTTGATCCAAAGAATTAAGGAGAAAAAATGGAAGAATTAAAAACAAATAGAAGCTCTGGAGTTTCAGGCACAAGAATATTTGTTGGTATTATATTAATAATAATCGGCGGGTTATTTCTTTTAGACAACCTTGATATTTTTTATTTCGATATACCCAGAATTATTTTTTCGTTCCCTATGGTTCTAATGATTTTTGGGGCAATTATTATTATAAATTCAAGGAAAAAAATTTTGGGAGCATTACTCTTTGCTTTCGGTCTATTTTTAATGATTCCCCGAATATTTCCATGGATACATTTTAACGCGAGCATTGTTTTTCCAATTGTTATAATTTTGCTTGGCATTCTTATAATTACCCGTAGACGGGATTATTCCAATGATCCGTCAAAAATCAATGCCTTTAACCACACTAAAGGGCATGATTTAAATGCAAATAAAATAGATGAAATTTCGATTTTCGGTGGGGGAGAAAAAATCATCTATTCGGAAAATTTTCAAGGAGGTAACGTTACTTCTATCTTTGGAGGTTCGAATATCGATCTTACAAACTGTAAACTCGCTCCAGGAGAAAATGTAATAGATGTTCTTGCAATTTTCGGGGGGAATACTTTTATTGTTCCTAAAAACTGGAATGTCAGGACAGATGTTTTTCCTATGTTCGGAGGGTTCTCTAATAAAATCTTCCGTGACCCTAATACTGTAGTTGACCAGGATAAATCTTTGCTGATAAAAGGGATTGTTATTTTCGGAGGTGGTGAAATAAAAAGTTATCATTAAGGTTTAAAATGCTCACTAATCCTTTATTAAAAAATTTTAGAAATTTTGGCCTTTATCTTCTATTCTGGCTCATTCTCATGCTGTTGTACTTTATTATTCTGATGACGGGTGAAAAGATTGAATTATCTATTGCCGTTGCAGACAGTATTATTTTTAATTTAATACTTTGCGGGCTTGGATTGAGCTTCTGGTACTCGGCAAGATATATATCTTTTGAGAATAACAGGATATCGAAAATAATTTTGAGTCATGCTCTCGGCGGCTTTATAACTTCTATTATATGGCTTCTGCTCGGATATTATATAATTACCTCTATTTATCCTTCATCTTTAATCTATAAAAGTTTTTTTTATTCAACTCTTCCCTGGAGGTTCCTCATTGGACTCCTCTTTTATTTTTTAATTACTACTTTTTATTATGTTATAATTTATTATACCGGTTTCCAGGAAAGGATTATCCAGGAGTCGGAATTAAAGAATCTGATAACACAGGCAGAGCTCAAATCATTAAAGTTTCAAATTAATCCTCATTTTATTTTCAACAGCCTCAATTCCATGAGTGCTTTAACTACCATTGATCCCGATAAAGCAAGGAGTATGATCTTAAAGCTTGCGGATTTTCTCAGGTATACCCTTGCAAATAATGAGAGACAAAAAAATAAATTAAAAGAAGAACTGAATAACATAAAACTCTACCTCGATATCGAAAAAATCAGGTTTGAAGATAAGTTTGATTTTATTGAAAATGTTGATCAGGGATGCCTGGAAAATTATGTACCTAATATGCTCTTGCAGCCCCTGATTGAAAATGCAATAAAACATGCCGTCTATGAATCTATTGACAAAGTGATTTTAAAGCTGGAATGCAAAAAGGTAAATGATTTTATAAATATATCTCTCGAAAATAATTTTGAAAATGGAAACTCAAAACCAAAAGGGGCTGGAATAGGAATAAAAAATATTGGAAACAGGCTCGAGCTTCTGTATAATAGAAAAAATCTTTTGGAAGTGAAAAAGGAGAATAATATTTTTAGAGTTGATTTATTTATTCCGGTTTCGGAATAAACAACGAAAAAAATATGAAAGATAATCTTACAGCCATAATTATTGATGACGAAAGCCTTGCCCGCCAGATCATCAAGAAATATTTGGAAGAATACAGCAGCATTGAACTAATTGCTGACTGCAGCAACGGGCTTGAGGGGATAAAGAAAATAAATGAGCTCAATCCCGATTTAATTTTTTTGGATATACAAATGCCGAAAATAAACGGATTTGAAATGCTGGAAATTCTTGAAGAACCTCCTGTGATTATCTTTACCACCGCATATGATCAATATGCCATCAAGGCTTTTGAAGTTAATGCAGCCGACTATTTACTAAAGCCTTTTTCCAAAGAAAGATTCGACGAAGCGATTGAAAAGGCAAAAGTCTATTTGAGAGACAAATCCATACAAGGTGATCAGCTTAAAAAGTTAATAAATCATAATGACGAGCAGATAGATTATATCGAAAGAATAATCGTAAAAGATGGTTCAAATATTCTTATCATTCCTGCAGAACAGATTAAATACATAGAAGCACAGGATGATTACATTATGATATTTTCGGAAATGGGTAAATTTTTAAAGCAGAAAACTATGAAACATATGGAAAGACACCTTAATCCTAACGAATTTATACGGATTCACCGCTCCTATATTGTATCGATTAAAGAGATAGAAAAAATTGAGCAGCTGGGTAAAGAATCTTTTTTGGTGAAATTAAAAGAAATAACTAAACCTTTTCCCGTTAGTAAAAGCGGTTATGAAAATCTAAAAAAAGTTCTAGTTTAGGTTCAAAATTTGCTTATATGACAATTTTATCTTCCAGGTCACATTATTAACCGTTAAATACAGATAATTATTGATTTTTCTGGAAGATTTGATATTTTTATTGGGCTTCTCAATTTTAGGAAAGCAGTGTTCTTATTCTCATCAATGGCAATATTATTTATTTGAATATTGAAAAATTCTCCTTTTTATATTGGTTTACTTTTTGTGATGATTATATGATCTATCTTTAAGAAGATAATATTTTTTAACAGAATAGAACTTGAGGGATGTATGAATAAAATTTTACTGCTGTTTCTTACATTTATTATCGGACCCTCCTTTGCTTATAGCCAGGAACAAAGTTATTACTTAGGAACCGGAACACCAAACGATCCGGCCCCAACATCGTGTGCATCATGCCATACAGCCGGCTCTACTGCACGGGCTACTCCTTACTATGATACCTGGAAATTGACTCTGCATGGGCAAGCACAAGATTCGATATCAGTAACAAACAGCCATTTCGGATTTGATTGTTTAAGATGCCATAATGTAGGCTGGGACCCTGCGGTAGATAATTACGGTGCCGATGAATATGTAAAAAAAGATTCGGGTCAAACTCCTAATTACGCTATTACTGATCAAGCTAATTGGAATAGAGTCAGGAACGTCGGATGTGAAGCATGCCATGGTCCTCAGGGAACAGCAGACAGACAGTTAGATCTCGTAAAACATTTTACCGGAGGTATTACTCTGGATTATTCTGCTGAAAACTGCGGTAAATGCCACTCAGAAGCGCATCACCCATATTATGAAGAGTGGTCGCAATCAGGACACGCACTCTCAGCTAAACAATCATTTATCGTGAATAATCCTGAGTGCGTTAAATGTCATGTGGCTCAAAGCTTTATAGCGTTTGCAAAAGATCCTGATAATTATAAACCTGAGATACTAGCAACCGGACAGGATATTCAACCTCTGACTTGTGTTGCTTGTCATGACCCTCATAGTAATAAGAATATACATCAATTAAGATTCCCGATTGAAGCGGGGACAAGAGTAATATGCGATCAATGCCATACAACAGATATTGATTCTGTTGATATAAATACTGAGCCCCATCATACTACATCAGAATGTCTAAGCGGCTCAAAGAATTTCGGATATCAGTATCCGGGAGAAAAATATCCAAATTCACCCCATACTTTTGCAGTACTGAACAGATGTGTAACATGCCATGTTCATGCATCTTCAACTGCTGATCCTATTACAGGTTTCTTTTCGACAGGTCATACATTTAATCCTAAAACTTCTGCATGTGCACAGCCAAACTGTCACCCGAATTTCTATTCACAGGTTGATACATCGAATCACGAAAAAATGTTTGATTATAAGAGAGCACAAACCGTTACCGACAGTTTAATAAATGTACTCTCAAACAAACTGGCAGGTGCTTCTTCAGCTGATTCCGCTACTGATTCTTTCAAAGAGGCTAAATATAATTTATTAGCATGCGAGAATGAAGGAAGTCATGGTGTTCACAATACATTACTGGTTCAGAAACTGTTAACAGATGCTATAAGTCATTATACTCCTACCGGAATTAAAGAAGTCAGTGAAATTCCTGTTAGTTTTACTTTGAGCCAAAACTATCCAAATCCGTTTAACCCGGCAACTGAAATTAAATTCTCCGTGCCGTTCGGTAGTAATGTAAGTATTAAAATATATGATGTTTTAGGGAATGAAGTGACAACGTTAATAAACGGATATTATGCACAGGGAACTTATAAAGCCAGGTGGAATGCTGGGAACTATGCTTCAGGGGTTTATTTATACAAAATTGAAGCTTCGAATTTCATAATGATTAAGAAAATGGTTCTGCTAAAATAATTAAATTATTATCATACTGAGAAGAGTCCACCTCTTTTGCAAAGATTTGGGCTCTTTTATTTATAAATCACATTAGGAGAAGATGCAATGTTTACAAAATTTATTCTCGCTGTTGCACTTATATTACCCATAACTGTATTCGGATACACTCCAAGCGATACTGCTGCAACACATTCATTTGTTGGAGTTGCTACTTGCGGTATGTGCCACAAGTCTGATAAACAGGGAAATCAGCTGAAAATCTGGGAAGGTTCAATGCATTCTAAAGCATATGAAGCTTTGAAAACTGAAAAAGCTGATAAAATTGCAAAAGACAAAGGATTTAGTACACCTGCGGTTAAGACTGAAGCTTGCTTGAAATGTCACACAAGCGGCTATAACCTTGCTGCAGAATTTAAGGGTGCAAAATTCAAAGTTGAAGATGGGGTTCAGTGCGAAACTTGTCATGGCGCCGGTTCCGATTACAAGAACATAAAGGTTATGAAAGATAAACAACTGGCAATCAAGAACGGTTTGGAAATGCACGATAATACGGAAGAATTCTGTAAATCATGTCATAACCCGGAAAGCCCGACTTTTGTTGAGTTTAACTTTAAAAGAATCTTGGGATAAGATTAAACACCCGATTCCACAGCAATAATAGAACTCAAACAAAACTGATTTAGAAAAAATGAAAAGACTTGTCTTCCTATTTGGGATTATTATATTCTTAAATTCCGGTGTATTTGCTCAAAGTATAAATGGAAGATTTACTTCTTCTCTCTATTCATTTGAAAGATTTGATACATTAAATACTTCAACTACTTATGCCCGTACGTATCAAATGCTTAATCTTAATATAAATCAAGGGAACTACTCTCTTAGATCTTATATAAACTTTGAAAGTGATCTTTCAAAAGATATTAAACTTGATCCGCTATTAAGATTCTATAATTTATATTTTGAAGCGCGAAAAATCTTCGGCGCTGCAACGGTAAAAATAGGAAGACAGCCTTTATTTAATAGTGTCGCAGGAGGAATCTACGACGGGATAAATCTTGATGTAAAAAAGGGGGATTATAAAATTACAGGTTATTACGGCGGTAATGTACCTGCCTATCAGAAACTTAAAGTAACGAATGACTGGAGCAATGATTTCATTTACGGCGGCAAGATTACTACCACTGCACTTGATAATTTCCAGATGGCTTTAAGCTTTGTAAATAAAAATTTTAGAGTTCAGGACTATTATGCCACTCGGTTAGATGCTGATTTGAATCCTATTACTGTTTTAATACGAAATAATTCCAATCAGTATAAATTTGCTTCCGGTGAAATAGACTATGACCTTAAAGATGCTTTATCTATTAATACAAAACTTGACTATGATTTGAATTTTGATGAAGTATCCAAGGTTGAATTCTATGGAAACTATGAAAAAATTTCAAACTTAAGGTTAAATTTATATTATAATTACCGCGAACCCAGAATTAGATATAATTCAATTTTTTCGGTCTTTGATTATGGAAATACTCAAGAAATAGAAGCCGGTGCTGATTATATTTTGAGTAAAACTTTCACTATTACCGGGAAAGTCGGTGACGTAATTTATAAAGATGAAACTTCTCAAAGAGCAACAATTGCTCTTGCTACTAATTACGGCACTCTCAGCTATAGAAAAACTTTTGGTTATGCCGGAGAACTGGATGCAGTTTCAGTCTATTCAGCTTATTCTTTTTTAGATGGATTAGTTACCCCCTCTGTTGGGTTATCTTACATTACATATAAACTTTCTCCGGATGATAAGAGCAAAAACAACTTAACTACACTGTTGGCAGGCTGCAACTACAGACCCTGGAAATTGTTATCATTTGATTTACAGGGGCAATTCCTTAATAATAAAATTTATAAAAACGATTTCCGGGTATTCTTTAAAATAAATTACTGGTTTAATACTATACTAGGGTTGATGTAAAATGAAATTTAGATTCTTCCACTTATCGATAATTCCGTTATTAGCATCAGCTTTAATACTTACTGCATTTTCTTCAAATGATACCACGGGTGTTAAATATAGAAACAAAGGGCTTATAAAATTTTCACACAAATTTCATCTGGATGGGATTACGGACTGCCAATCATGTCATACAGGTGCTGTTAAAAGCACTTCTCTTGATGGTGTTCTATTTCCTACTATGGATGATTGCGCTCAATGTCATGATGTCACCGATGAAAACAATTGTAAAATGTGCCATTATGACGATACCTTTGAACCATTAATTAAAAAAGAAGTAAACTTAACATTTAATCATAGCTTACATGTAGAAAAGCAAAAACTTGAATGTGAAACATGCCATAAAGGTTTTAAAACAGTCGATTACAGCTGGGAATTAAAGAATCCTGATCCGGTAATGGATGACTGCTATTCATGTCACAATAATAATAATAGTGCTACTTTGGCAATGAATAATTGCCAGTCATGTCATATTTCAACTGCAGAATTAAAACCGCAGGATCATAAAGCAGCTAGTTTTATTTCCACCCATAAATTTGCAGCTAAAAAAATTAATGCAGACTGTGCAATGTGTCATGATAATAGTAACAATTCGTGCGAAGATTGTCATGTAGCTACAAATACTATAACAGAAGCCAATACTCCAAATGATTTCTTCCAGCCTTTCGCTCCCGGTACTTCCGTTAAAGGTCCGAAAGAACAAAAATTATCAAGGGTTCATGATTTAAATTATATTTATACACATGGAATAGATTTAAAAGGAAAAACTGCAGAATGTCAGAGCTGCCATGAGGTAGAAACTTTCTGTGCAAACTGCCATCAATCAGATAATGCGGATTATTCATTAAGCGGAGTAGTTCCGGCTTCACACATACAGCCGAATTTCACTACAATAGGAGTTGGAACAGGAGGCGGAGAACATGCTATATTAGCTAGAAGAGATATTGAAAACTGTGCATCATGCCATGATGTTCAAGGAGGCGACCCAACCTGTATTACTTGCCATTTAGATAGTGACGGCATAAAAGGAACAAATCCTAAAACGCATCCTGTAAACTTCATGCGAAATGACCATGGCGACTGGCATGACAGTCAGGGTTCTATCTGTTTTAATTGCCATACAAGTTCCAGTCCTTCTTCACCTCCCGGAGTTGGTTTTTGCGGATATTGTCATGGGAGTCAACCGAAATGATGAAATTGAAATATCATAAGTTATTTATTCTTTTATTTTATATTACTGGAATAGTTTTAGCTATTTTATTTATTTCAAGCTGCAGTAAATTAGACGAGAATAATATTACCCAACCTCAGACGGTTAATGTACACGGACCTGGCATATTAAATAAACAATCACCAAACTGGCACGGTAATTTAGTAAGAGATAATCATTGGAACATGAAGGAGTGCCAGGAATGTCATGCTGCTAATTACTCAGGTGGTATAGCCGGTGCAAGCTGTTTGAGTTGTCACACAAATCAGGGCGGGCCTGAAGCATGCAATACATGCCACGGAGATTTTAATAATATTGCAAGGATAGCACCTCCAAGAGATATTAATAGCGACACTTCAACTTCAGTACTCGGAGTAGGGGCACATGCACAGCATTTATATACAACAACTTTAGGAAATACGGTTTCATGTTCGAACTGCCATAAAGTGCCTCAAAGTTTATCTTCACCCGGTCATGTAGATACTGATCTACCTGCTGAAGTTACATTTTCCGGTCAAGCATCTTCTTACGGTGCTGTTAATGCTACATTTAATTATTCGGACGGTAGCTGTGCTAATACTTATTGCCACGGAAACTTTACTTTTTATAAAGATTCAACTTCATTAAGAAATCAATTTGCATATACATCAGATAAAATGACCGGGCTTAGTCAAACTGTAGTATGGAATAATTTAGATATTTCAAAAATCAAATGCGGTACCTGCCACGGACTTCCTCCTGCAGGCCATATACAGGTTGATATAAAAGACTGCGCAGGCTGCCACGTAGGTGTAGTTGATGAGTTCGGAAATATCATCGATAAAACTAAACACATGAACGGCAGAATTGATGTGTTTGGAGAATAAAGGTTAACACTGACCTTTTAGATGTTAGTGAAAAGTGAATTGCCCCGACATTTATGTCGGGGGTGCATTTCATTTAACTTTATTTTTGTCTTCTATCGTTCTTTCTAAATTCTATGAATTCCACAGGGGCTCCGTTTTCTTTAATCATAGCAACCCTAACTCCTTTTGAAGGGCAGGTTATCTCCCCAATTAATTCTTTTCCCTTGATGGCTGCATCAAGATCATCTACCTCAAATGCAATATGAGGAATTTCCTTAATTATATCCGATATTGGACTGTCACTTTCAAAACGCATCCATTCGATGCCATATTCACTAGTTTCAAATCCTGAAACGTAAAATTTATATTTCTTTAAATATTTCTCATTCTGTTTTTTTTCTAAGGTCGGAATACCAATATGATGGAAGTGCATTCCCTGATTGGAAACTGCCAATGGAGGTTCATTATCCTTTCTTTTATTATTTCTCTTTTTCATTTCTTCAGTAATAATATTAAGCGGGGTTATTTTCAACATTACCTATTTTTTCTTCTTTAAAATCTTGAGCAAGATAATTTCTATTATGATCAACCCAATAAGCCCATGCAATTAAAAGCCACTGTGATAAACCTGCATATCCGATTGCCTCTGCAGAAGGAGGCGGAGGACTGAAAACATTAGAGATATATACTACGAAAAGAAATATCAATAATCCCAGGAAAGCATATTTCCCTGTTTTATTCTTTGCTCTGGTTGCCGAAGAATATAAGTAAGCGCCGAGTGCAAAGATAACAACTTCAACTGTTATAGAAAATGGAACAGAATTCCAAAGTCCAAAACCAACTTTAAAATCTGACCATGGTAAAATGGGAAGATCAGGCCTGTGCACTATTAAATCCAGAACCCAATGGCTGACAACAAGTGCCCCAAGAAGAATTGAGCCTTTTATATTTTTCCGGAAAAAGAAATATATTAGTCCGAAGAGAAACCCCCAGATAACTGCAAATAATAGGCTATGAGAATATGGATAAAATGTAAAGTCGAGCGGATTGGCAGCCATTAAACCAGGCACTATTTTTACGTGTTCAATACCCGTTAAAATTAAAAAAGGCCATAAAAGATCTAGAAATTGTGCGGCAAAAAATAAAGTACCTAGTGATGGTCTGCTGTCAACTTTTTTACCGGCAAAGCCGGCTCCATAATGTCCAATAAACACTTCTTATTCCTCCTTTGAAAATTTTAATAAAGATATAAACTATTATAGTTTTTTACAATAGTATTTTCTTTTTTCAAATCACAAATTTATTTTCAGTTCAGGGGAATAATCAATTTTAATTCATCCTCTTATCTCTTTAACGAAAGCACGGATATGTTCGGGAGTTGTTCCACAGCAGCCGCCTACAATATTTACTCCTTCATTAATCAGCCGTTTCATTTTTAAGCTCATCATTTCAGGGCTTTCAGGAAAGACAGTTTTATTATTTTGAATAATAGGAATACCTGCATTAACATGTACCAATACAGGGGTCGTTTTATCAGCCTCCCTCATTTCATGTACTACTTCAATCATTTGATCAGTCCCCACCCCGCAGTTTGCACCGATAATATCCGCACCGGCTTCTTTAACAGCACTAATCATTTCTGCAGGTGAAACTCCCATCATTGTACGATAGTATCCGTGAACCGTTTTCTGATAAGTAAATGTGCATATTACCTCAAGATCAGTAAATTCTTTTGCGGCACGGATTGCCAGGCATGCTTCATCAATTGCTGACATTGTTTCAACACAAATAGCATCTGCCCCTCCTTTACTTAAAGCTTCAACTTGAATCCTGAACCCATCATAAACTTCTTCCTCAGGTATTTCCTGCATCATTATAATTGCGCTTGAAGGTCCTATTGAACCAAGTACAAAATGATCATCACCTGCAGCTTCTCTTGAAATTGCTGCCGCAGCTTCATTTAATTCAAAAGCTCTATCCTGAAAACCAAAGTGTGCCAGTCTAAGCGGATGAGCACCAAAGCTATTTGTTAAAACCATATCGGAACCTGCATCAATATAACTTTTCGCAATACTGAAGACTTCTTTTCGATGGGTTACATTCCATATTTCAGGGCATTCACCTACTCCCAATCCTAATTCGTGAAGGAAAGTTCCCCAGCCTCCATCAGATATTAATATTTTCCCGTTTTCTATTGCTTTAAGAATTGATTTCATTTTAATTCCATTGTAATTAAAAATATAATTTATTAAATAAATTTAGGACCTGAATCAGTATTAAAAGATGACATCTTTAATATTTAAAAATAAGGTAATCTGAATTTATATTTTAATAAAATATTGAAAGGAGTTTTCCCTTACTAAAGATGTCATCTTTTTTTTATCAAGTGAACTTTTCTTCTAATTCCTTTTTTACAGCTTCAGCAGTTTCTTCAATAGTTCCATTATATTCTTCTTCTTCACCCCATTTCCATTGATTTAAATAACTATCTTCATCGATTAAGTTTTGAGCCTTGGCGACACTATCGATTTTGAGCATAAACTTTGGAGGCATTTCAATTTTAATCTCATCAAAATCATCCCAGATTTTAATCTGAGACGGAATGTTCTGCCAGTATAATATTTGATAATAAGCCATTATATTCCTACTTATTTTCAACTAAATTTAAGAAAAGATCAACAGCGCTGCTTGCATCTGAACCATAACCATCGGCACCAATTTCATCAGCAAACATTTGACTAACGGGTGCCCCTCCAATTGCCATTTTAATATCATCCAAACCTTTTTCTTTAAATCCATCTATCACCGTCTTCATATATGTCATAGTTGTAGTTAACAAAGCGCTCATCCCGACAATATTAGGCTTAAATTTCTCTGCGGCATTCAAGAACTTTTCAAGGCTTTGATCCACGCCTATATCATGAACTTCGAAGCCGGCACCTTCAGCCATCATACAAACAAGGTTTTTTCCAATATCATGTAAATCTCCGCGTACCGTACCCATAATAAGAACTCCTGCCGGTTTAACACCAGAATCCTTTGCTGATAAAAGAGGCTTCAAAACTGCCATACCGGCTTTCATCGCTCTTGCTGCAATAAGAACTTCCGGCACATAAAGAATATTATACTTAAAATCTTCTCCAACAACGCTCATTCCGGCAATTAAACCTTCATTCAATATTTCCTGAGCAGTTTTCCCCTCTGCTAAGGCATCTTTTGTCATTTGCTCAACTTCTTTTGCTTTCCCCTCATAAAGATATTGGTTCATTAAAGCGTAATCAGGCATCTATATATTTCCTTTTGTTTTTATCTTTTAGAATTAAACTCGTTTAGGGCATTCTGCATTGCAAGAATATTTTCTTTAGGCATTCCCGGGCTTGTGCCTCCACCTACGGAAAGAATTATACCTTCACCACCACTTTTTTCCAGAACGTCCATTGTTGCATCAAAAACCTCATCAGGAGTTCCTCGAACTCCTATTTCCAAAGGATTAACGTTTCCCATCAAGCACATTCTGTCTCCTACCCTGCTTTTTACATCTTCAATATCTGTTTGTTTTCCCCAGTTCAAAACATTAAATCCGCAGTCGGGAAGATGTTCAAGACAAGCATTTATATCAGCATCATTATGATAAATTTTTACCCAATCTTTAGGGAAAGCATCGCATATCTTAGTTAAATAGGGATGGGCAAATTCCTTATAATGGTCTTCATTTATAAATCCAACGATATCATCTAAAATGAAAATCCCTTCGACAGAGTCGCCCATTATTTTAGCTTGAGCTTTCAGCCAATCTATAATTAAATTTGTGCATAAACTTATCAGCTTATGGGCATAATCAGGCTTTTCAACCAGGTCAAACATAAATTCAGTTGTACTTCTTACAAAACCGGCTGTACAAAGAGGACCGCGTGAGGTAACAAGGGGAAGTATATGCCCATTTTCAAAAATACGCTGTTTATGCATTTTAATTCTGTGCAAAGTCATTGCCATAAATGCGTCATTCTCAACTTCATATTCCGGAAATGATTCAATATCTTCAATATGAAAGAGTGTATGATATTCGCTGGGAGTATTATCCTGCCAGAATTTTATTTTAGTACCGAGTGCAGACGGTTCGGCAGCCATACCATATTCCATCCACCAGGAAGGGACAAAAATAATATCCGGGAATTCTTCATGGATTTTCAGGTTAGATTGAAACCACAGCTCGGGATCAAGATAATAATCCATATGATTAATGCCTAAATATCCCGGTATCCACGGGCTATCGATTATTAAAGCCATTGGAATTTTATCAAGCTTTTCCATGTGTGCGGCTTTCTTAAAGGTTTCCCATTGTTCAGGTTTCATGTATTCTTTCCTTTTTTAATGAGTAGGTAACCAAAAGCAGAAATTTCATTTATTGTCAACAGTAAGGATGTATGTTCTAGATATTAATGTCTTTTGGTTACCCACATAATTGTATATTAATAAATTATGAAATAAATATCTCGCTATCAGTAATTTTTAACTCAATTCCTGCTGATTTAGCAGCTTCCTGAAGAGCAGCATCGAGCATTATAACCGCGTCCCTGCTAACATCGAGACGCCTCATTAAACCCTCCCCTTTCTTAGTTCCAAAACCCAGCATAATCTTCAAGCCTTTACGTTTGCAGGATATTCTGGTACCATCTTCAAGTTTTATGTTCATAGGTTTAATAAAAGCATCGATATAATGAACACCAATACCGGACTTATCCAAAAAAACCGGAGGTAATTTATCTTTAGCTTCTTTATTTATATCACAAATCTTAGTCACTATAATTCTCCTGAGATTAAATATTAAAAAAAATTAAAGATATTATCAGCGAACTTTCAGATTTTCTCTCAATCAGAAAGTTACAATTTCTGCATTAACTGCATGGTTTTCTAATTTTACCAAAGCATAATGCACAACTTCCAGGACTAAACCCCACTTATGTTCACGACTTTCCGCTTTACAAAAGCACCCTTCCGGAGAGAACTGATATTTCCAATTTAAAATATCATTAAGGGGCTTCCCGATTAAAGGCTTTTCATTTTGTACACTATTCATTAATGATTCCGAATCTGAAATATATTCACACATAAATTTATAACCGTCATTGTCATGAACAGGGTTACAACTCATTGAAATAATTTTATAAAGAATTTCCGGTGAGCCCAGCTTAATAAAATATTCGAATTCTAACGACCGCCCCATATTAGAACAAGTTGTACCCTCATATCTGAAATTTGCCTCGATTGAATTATCTTCTAATACTTTTAATGTGAGCCTTTCATCCGACCATTTCTGAAGTGCCTTAATACTTATATTATATTTTCCATTTTTTGTTAAAATATGCGCTGAATTTTTTTCATCAGAGCCTCTGGTATTAAATTCTTTATTTGCAGGTTGTAGTTTAGAAACATCTTCAATGGGATTACGGGCATGTTTATAAGCAGACCTTCGGTACTGACATCGCTGCAATGAGCAAGTTTCACAAGGAATTAAATCCGAAAGTCTAAGGACCTTATCTACGTTTTCAGTTATCCCGAAAAGTGCCAGTAATGACTTTTTCGGCTTAAGCATACCGGTTTCCAAAACATTCATTTTTCCAGGTAAGTCGTGCTTATTATTTACAATTAATTTTAACAGTTCATTCTGATCGGTAACTGTCCATCCCGGATAACCGGGGCTATAATGCGGCAGGACAGCTAAATTATTTTCATCTGCCCATGCACATAGTTTTGCACCGGCAAGTGTAATTAAATGTTCAACTACGGAAGAGCCATATACTTCAAGGAAGAAATATTCATCCGGTTTGCCTTCCAACCATAACTGATTAGATTTTTCCTCACATTCATTTCCGGCACTGACGGCCACAAGCATAGCGCTATTTACCTGTGCCTTTAACAATTGACTGCGAAGTCTTAGCGATGAAAATTCAGCACCGTTAATTCGAAGCTTTTCATTTGTGAAATCGATTTCACCTGTTTTAACCCCGTATATCCAGGGACTTCCATTTTCAGAATACCACTCCCTTGCCCAGTCAGCTAATTCACGTGCTCTTTCTTTAAGTTCAAAATGATATGGATATCCAAGCAGTCTTTTATACTCAATTTCGAGTACGTTGGTATCCGGTTTTGTATCAATTAATTCATTCATATATTATGAAGATTCAAAGATTCAACAGGATTAAATTGACAGCCCTCAACAAAGTAATCGAAGAAAGAAGGATCAGTTTCAAGTCTGCAATGTATAACGTTTTTAATCAAACTTTCCAATTCATTTCGTTTGTTTTGAGATAATAGAGCAATGGAAGCTCCTTCAATTGATGCATTACCTATCTGCTGGATTTTTGAGTCATCGATATTTGGTATAAGACCTATCCTTTTTGCGGATTCTATATTCAAGTATCTGCCGAAGCCGCCGGCAAGATAAAATAGATCTATATCTTCGAATTTTATCCCGTATTTATTAAAAACTACATGTAGCCCGGCGACATTTGCACCTTTAGCCTGAGCAAGTTCATTGATATCATTTTCATTTATAAAGATATTATAATCTTCACCGGAATGAAGAACAACTTTGTCATTTTCCGGAAAGTTATCATTATGTACAAAGCGACCCAGATAGTTAATCCGTTCATTCTTTAGGAGTTCGCTCAAGAGATCGATCAGACCCGAACCGCATATTCCTTCAGGTTTAACATTTTCAATAACAGAAATATTAAAAGAACCATCAGGATTCATTTTTACTTTTTCAATTGCGCCAGGAAGACCGGGCATACCGCAGGAGACTCTTCCGCCTTCAAATGCAGGTCCTGCAGGACATGAAGCTGCAAGAATTTTATGTTTATTTCCCAAAATTAATTCGGTATTTGTACCAATATCCATTATAGCTATTAACCGTTCTTCATTTGCAATATCTACTGCAAGCATACACGCAGCGGCATCGGCACCTACATGACCGCTGATAATAGGTAACCCGTAGATGCGGGCTTTAGGATTTATAGGAAGAAGCAATCTTTTAGGGAATTCAGTTAAGCTGGTTGAAATTCTTTTGCCGTCTAACATTTCAATTTCAGTAATAGAGCGATATGGATTTTGACCGATAGAATAGACATTCAGCCTAAAAAAAAGATCACGCATAGTTGAATTGCCGGCAATTACGATTTCATAAATGCTATTTGGGTCTACCGGAAATTCTTCAATTGCATGCGTTAAATACCCTGCAAGAGTCCTTTGAAGCAGCTTACCTCTATGTTCGGTATCGTAATAAATCCTTGCCATAATATCGGAACCGCCGAATCTCTGAGGGTTTTCAAATGAAGAATCTGCAATAAGCTCTCCGGTTTCAAGATTTATTAAACGGATTACAATTGTGGTTGTACCAAGATCAATTGCAAGTCCAAATATTTGATTAGCAGAGTGATCGATTTCTTTACCATCCAGTAAAATACGTTCACCATCACGAGTAATCGCAGGGTCTATTTTTAATTTTTCATTATTAATGTTAATTAAGGCTGTTTTACTTTCAATCTTCATTTTTCCACGGCGCATCGTATTACATCTGATAATACCTGAATCCGAAATTATTTTAGTACGGCAGGATAATCTAAAATTCCCGCTAAGGTGAGATTCTTTCTGAACCGGTTCGGAGAGATAATCCATTCCTTCGGTAACTTCAATCATACATTCCTTACATTTACCCTGTTTCTGGCATGTAGTAGGCACACGAATTCCAAAAGATTCAGCATATTCGAAAAGTGAAGAACCCTTTTCAACTTTAAATTGTTTATTATTAAAATGTAATTCTACGCTCATTTAAAAATTTCTTTAGAACTTCTGAAACATGTTTATAGATGGATATATTTTGGTTTACATTAACCCCGGGATTAATCCCGGGGCTAATAAAAAAAATGAATATTTCTAACCATTTCCAAAAGGCGATCAACTTGAACTAATTATTTTCTTGAACTTTTAATATAAAAATTAAATCGGTTCAAATAAATATAGACAATCAAATAAATAATAAAAAATGGGGTCTAATTTTGATAAAATTGATTTCTCAGAAATGCTAAGAACAGACTTGATTTATCTTTTATAACCTTCCAAGGATTTTATCCATTACCCAATTTGTTTTTGCAGCGGTAATGCCGGTACTCGGACTCTTCCCTCTTCCCAATAAATCATTAACTATATTTTGAATTAAAGGCTGCTGTATGTGCAAGGGATGTTTAATATCAAATCCTTCAACTTTTGAATCCTTTATTAAATGAAAGGGTTCGTTTGTAAAAAAAGAGAAGACGATTTTTCCTTGAGTTCCAGTAATTTCTGTTCTATCAAGATTTTCAAATGCATTAAAGGACCACAATCCTGTTCCATGAATATTATTTTCAAAACTAAAAATTGAAGTCACAATATCCTCAGCTCTGTAATATTTTCCCTGGTTAGCTGTAAGACCTACACAAGAAATAATATTACCGAAATAATATTGCAGAAGATCGAACATATGGGAGGCCAAATCACAAAAGTATCCGCAACCGGCAATTTCAGGGTTTATTCTCCAATTTGCTTCATCTTTATCTTTTTCAGAGGGTTTGGCATAATAGCTAATATTAACAGATAATATTTTTCCGATTGCTCCTCCATCAAGCAGGGATTTAATTTCGAGGAAATAAGGTAAAGCCCTTCTATAATATGCAACAAATAAGGGAACTTTTGCATCTTCGCAAGCTTTTATCATTTTTTGACATTCGGAATAGCTTAGAGCCATTGGTTTTTCAACATATACAGGTTTACCTGCTTGTGCTGACATCCAATACATATTTTAAGTGAGAATCAGGAGGTGTTGCAATATATATTGCATTAACTTCAGGGTCATTTATTAATTTACCAGCATCGCTATACCACCTGGGAACGTTATGCCGCTTAGCATAATCTTCTGCAAGTTTTCCGTTACGCCTCATAACTGCAACTAATTCAGAATTATCGGCTTTTTGGAAAGCCGGACCGCTTTTCTTTTCAGTTACATCACCACAACCGATGATGCCCCAACGGATTGTATCCATATGCTAGTATAGAGTAGTTAGTATTGAGTATTGAGACAAGAACGCATAGAAAATTCCAAAAGACAAATAACAAAAAACAAATAAATTTCAAATTGCAATGGTTCAATTTCCAAACAATTGAATTAATCTTACCTGTTTCAATAATAAACTATCAAATAATAAAATGCAATAATTTTCAAAATATAATGATTCAAACTTTCAAACAATTCATAAAATAATATGGATATAGGGTCAATGGCAGGTTGAGAGTTAAGGGATTTTTATTGCTTTGTATTTCATCAGACTAATTATTATTTTGAGCATATGCTCATAATTAATTATGTCTAGACCAGAAAAATATCGTAGAGTATGCTGCAATCCTTCGGTTTATTACTTTAAACCAAGGGGAATCCCTATTTGCGACCTTGAGGAAATAATCCTTGAATATGACGAATTGGAATCTCTCCGACTTGCCGATCTGATGGGGTATTCACATGAAGATTCGGCAAAAGAGATGAAAATTTCAAGAGCTACATTCGGGAGAATACTGGAAAGAGCTAGGAAAAAAGCAGCTGATGGTATTTTAAATGGTAAAGCAATTAGGATAAACAATGAGCAGTTAATAAAAACTAAAAATCGAAGGAGATAAAAATGTCTGAAGAAACTAAAACACAGCTATCTAGTCTTAAAACAGGATTTTCAGGGAAAATTGCTATTGCAACTAATGATCAGAGAAGAGTGACCGGACACATCGGAAAATGCAGAGCATTTATGATTTTTGAGATTGACAGTGATAAAATTGTAAATAAAGAATTTAGGGAAAATGTGTTTACCCACCACAGAATAGCAGAGCATGAACATCACCAGCATCATGGAGAAGGCGGCGGACACAGCCATGCTAATTTAATTGAAGGACTAAAGGATTGTAATTATCTTATCTCAAAAGGAGGAGGATGGAGAGTTGTAGAAGATTTAAGACAGAATAATATTCAAACAATCTTTTCCGATACTGAATTGATTGATGATGCAGTAAATCAATTCATAAAAGGTGAACTTAAAGATAATCCAGCACTTTCGTGCGACCATAATTAATTATTATTACTCGAAAATATTTATTTATTAGAAAAAGAGTATTTTTGTGATGCATTTATAAAATTTTTAAGAAAAGATAGTATCCGGTATATAATTGTACCGGAAATGGATGATCGATTTGATACTGAGAAATAGAATCGTTCATCCATTTATTTTATCCATAATGACACGCAAAATAATTTCTACATTATAATGAAAACAATATTAATAAAAGTAATTGAAGATACAGTACAGATTACACTGCTTGTAACTGTTATGATGATATTTATAGATATAATAAATTTATGGACTAAAGGGAAAATAGGTATACTTCTAAGAAAAAAAGGTAAACTAAGACAATATGTGATTTCATCATTTATAGGTACGGTTCCCGGATGTTTCGGAGGTTTCACTAACGTATCTCTATATATTCATGGTCTAATAAGTTTTGGGGCATTAGCAGGATCAATGGTTGCTGTTTCCGGTGATGAGGCATTCGTAATGTTAGCAATGTTCCCAAAGACTGCTGTAATTTTATTTTTAATTCTTTTTGTTATAGGTGTCTTTTCGGGAAAATTAGTTGATTTGCTGGTGAAGTATTTCAAAATATCAACATGCACTGACTGCACCGAACTGGTGGTACACAATACAAAAAGAAATTTTAAACATTTTCTTACAGAGCATGTATATATTCATATAATAAAAAAGCATATATGGAAAATTGCCTTATGGACATTTGGAGCACTTATAGTAGTAGAAATATCTTTAAGATATTTAAATCTTGAGCAGTTTAGTACAAGTTATCCAATTATTTTTTTAATTGTAGGAGCTTTAATTGGATTAATACCTGAATCAGGACCGCATTTAATATTTGTTACTTTATTTGCGAGCGGTTTAATCCCATTTTCCGTATTACTTACCAGTTCTATTGTTCAGGACGGTCATGGAATGCTCCCTTTGCTCTCTTATTCTTTTAAGGATTCAGTAAAAATAAAGCTTTTTAATTTTGCCTTTGGATTGACGATCGGTTTAGTACTTTTTTCTTTAGGATTTTAATAAAGACTTTGAAAGATTCATTAGAATTATTCTTCATCTTCCTTTCGCATAGAAACACCAAAGATATGAATATCCACGTCTTTTAATATCTGTTTAGCTTCTTCAAACTGATCTTCACGTACAAAAACTCTTGCAGGCTGAATTAAGGGGTCAATAATCATAAAATTTTCACCAAAGACATAGTAGTCAATATCAGCATCATCAAGCAATGATTTTATTAACCCGATATCACCCTGGTTTATAGAAGATGTAATCTGGACATATTCCTTTGGATTGAATACTGTTGGCGGCTCTGCTCTAAAATCAATTAAAGATTCGCATTCAGGGCAATGGACTATCCCCTTTATCCTTTCTTCTTCTTCCAGTTGTATATTCACCGAACAATTGGGACAGATTATCTCTTCAGGTAATAATTCAGGCTTTAATGAAGATCGCATTACTTCTTGGCATTCCGGATTACTGCAGTAATAATAATCTCCGGCTTCAGTTAAACAAAGTTCGCAGAAATGTTTCCCGCATGAATGGCAGGTATATAAGGCTTCATTATCAGGGTGATTTATACACTTTTCCATATAAATAATTTAACCGGTATCTAAATAGAATTTTTATATTTTTTGAAAATTACTGAAAACATAAATGAGTATAAAGGGTGTTAGAAAGATTACATCATTATTTTAAAAATAATGCTTAATCTGAACCTAATATGACAGAAATAATAAAATTTGTATCTTTTTTTAATGAATTGCATCTAATTTATTGAATTAAAGGTAAAATTTGAGGGTAAAATGAATTACGAAATTAAAAATTTTCAAAAAGATGTTATAGAAAAAAGTAATAAAATTCCGGTACTTGTTGATTTCTGGGCAGAATGGTGCGGACCATGCAAGATGCTTGGCCCTATACTAGAGAAATTGGCAGAAAAATATAAAGATAAGTGGGCATTAGCAAAGCTCGATACCGATAATAACCAGGAAATTGCAATGGAATATGGGATTAGAGGGATCCCGAATGTAAAATTATTTGTAAAAGGAAAAGTAGTTAATGAATTTACAGGTGCTTTACCGGAGCATATGGTTGAACAATGGTTAAAAAAAGCTTTACCAAGTAAATATTCGGAAAGGCTTGAAGGAGCTAAGAAACTAATCGTCGAGCAGAAGAATAAAGATGCAAAAAAACTGCTGCAGGATGTACTTTTAGCGGAACCGGAAAATGAAGAAGCAAAATTACTTCTAGGAAAGATGTTGGTATTTGAAGATTCGGATAAAGCGAAACAGCTGATAGAAAATATAGACGGCAGCACAGAGAATTATGAGCAGGTAGAATCTATTCAGACTATTGCAGAACTTTTACATAAATTAAATGATAAAAGCGTCCTTCCGGACTCACCGGTTAAAGATATTTATATCTCTGCAGTTGAAGATTTAAAGGAAAAAAAATTTGAATCAGCTCTTGAAAAATTCATAAGAATAATTAGAGAAGATAGAAGTTACGATGATGACGGTGCTAGAAAGGCATGTATTGCAATCTTTAAATATCTTGGTGAAGAAAATGAGATTACGTTAAAGCATAGAAAAGATTTCGGCAGAGCGCTTTATATTTAGATTGTCTTAAAGTAAGCCGTTCTGTTTCAGAAGAAATAAACCAATAGTAATGGTAATAACTGACCCTAATGTTGTCATCAATACGATATTTCCAGCCAGTCTTCCATTTGAGCCCATAGCTTCAGCCATTATAAAGCTGGCAATTGCAGTGGGACAGCCAAAGAAAATAAAAATAATTCCCATATCTCCGGCCGGGAAATTCATTTCATAAGCAATTATACAAGTTGCAAGGGGTATAAATATAAGCTTCAACATTGTTGATAATACAGTTACAAATGAAGCTTTTCTTATTTCATTAAAATTCATAAACCCGCCAATACCTATTAAAGCCAGTGGTAAAGATAATGCAGCAAGATAATCTACTGTGGTAAGAATAACATCAGGAAGTTCCCAACGATAAATTGAAAATGGAACTGCAAGAAGTACCGCAATGATTAACGGATTTTTAATTATTTCTAAAAGAGTTTTGGAAGTATTTAATTGTTTTTCTTTTCTATTGGGAACTGTTAAAGCTACTACCGATAAAATATTATATAAGGGAATAATAAAAGCTAATAAAAGAGAAGCTTTCCCGAGTTTATCAGAACCAAAAATGTTGGATATAAGTGCGAGACCGATTATAGCATAATTACCCCTAAAGCTTCCCTGTATAAATGCGCCCCTATCTCTTCCGTCTTTTATGAGAGGAACCGAAATTATCCATACGAGAATAAAAGATATAATAATACCGGCATAGACAAAAGCAAGCATTTTAATATCAAGCACTTCGCTTAAGGATATCCTGGAGACCTCAATAAATATTAGTGCAGGCAAGGAAACTGTAAAAACTATTTTTGATGATAAATTGACAAAGCTGTCATTTATTATATGCAGAATTTTTAATAAATAACCTAAAGCTATTATCAGGAAGACAGGACTAACAAGTCCAAGAATTAGAATTAAATTATGCAAACCGGAAGAATTTTCTCATAAAATTTTATTTTATTAATATACAAATTTAAGAAATTAAAATACGGGAAATTACATTTTTGCATACCCCTTTAATCCACACTCATTTAGAGAAACTGAGTGGTTCACATACTTGACACAGAAGATTTATGATAGAACAGACAAGAATGTCTATTTTACATATAAAAGCTTTTTGGTCAACCCTGTTATAATAATTTATGACTTATTTTACGGAATGATCTGTTCACCTTTTTTATTCAAGGCAATTAATGCATCAACCGGGCAAACAGAGCATGCTTCCACCAGTCTTTCATGTTCTATTTCCATGAAATCTACTTTAAAGGAACATATTCTTTCATCATCCAATTCAAAAACTTCAGGGGCAACCTTGATACAATTGCCAGTTGCAATACAAGTTGATCTATCAATTTTAATTTTTAAGTCACTAATATTTTGTTCAATAAAGTCTTCCATAGAGCACAGCTGAAAAAGGTATATGGATATACTGGATATATAGTATCATTTATAATATTTCATTGCTTCCGGGATTTCATTTTTAATATCATTGATCCTTGTTTGGTCAGCGGGGTGATCGCTTAAGAATTCAGGAGGTTTGCTGCCGGTATTTTGAGACATCATTCTTTCCCAAAAAGTAACGGCGCCATTCGGATCATAGCCTGCCATCGACATAAAAATTAAGCCAAGGTGATCTGCTTCACTTTCTTGAGTACGGCTGAAAGGGAGCAGAACACCAACTTGAGCACCAACACCGTAAGCAGCCATGAATATCTGCTGAGTTTGTTCGGGTTTACTCTTCAAAGCCTCCTGTAAAGCAACACCACCCAATTGAGCAATTAAAGCCTGACTCATTCTTTCATCGCCATGCTTGGCAACAGCGTGAGAAATTTCATGCCCCAATACAACTGCTAAACCATTTTCATCCTGAGTAATAGGAAGAATACCGGTATAAACAACAACTTTCCCACCTGGCATACACCAAGCGTTTATTTCACTGCTTTCAATAAGATGGAACTCCCATTTATAATTTTGAACTTCATTCCCCATACCATTATCCGTTAAATACTTTTCAACAGCAGAAGCAATCCTCTCACCTACTTTTTTAACGAGAGCTATTTTCTGGGGATCGTTGCTTTCTTTGTTGTCTTTTAAGAACTGGTCATATTGTGAAAAACTCATTGAAAGCATTTGACTTTCCGGGATTAAACTTAACTGTTTTCTTCCGGTTATAGGAACGGTACTGCATGAAACTACAAAGAAGGAAGCGACTATTAGCAGTAATAAAGTAATTTTAATTAGCCTCATATATTCTCCATTATAAATTTTATTTAAATATAATGATAAAAATGAGAAACGCATGTTATTTACAACCATTTTACAGAGCCGGACGTTTTCAAATTCTTTCGGCAATATATTCTGCGTAAAATTTTTCCCACTCTGCTTTTGATTTCGATTTATCTCTTTCCTTCTCAGCGGAAAGTATCAGATATACTAATTCACTTTTAGTAATTTTCTTTTCAATCAGGCCAGCAATTTTATCTTTAAGATAACCTGCATACCATAGTGGCCATTCAGCGTCCTGGCCATTGGATTCAATAAAGGCTTGATGATGCTCTTTTCCTGTTTCACTCAGTAATTCTTGAAGCTTCTGAATTAATGTATCCTCTGCCATTGGATCATCTCCAAAAATATTTTATCTCAAATATTAATATATGGATTCAGAAACATTAATTGAACAATTATTTTTCTTCTTTTGCGATATAAATAAGATAAATGTTAATATAGTGCAGCAGCATTAACAAAAGAATTAATAATAGGATGATGCTTATTTAATAAGGAGGATCTTTCCGGTTGAAATAATGCAGCAACAAAGAAAAGATGATTTTGATATTAAAGAAGTCATCTTTATTACTAATCTTCAATTTTTCTTGCTGAAATTATCATCTATTAACTGTTTTCATTCCGGCTTCAGCATAGCGGCTGCCTTCTGCTGCACCGATAGGCATAATTTCTTCTATCTCTTCCAATTCATCTTGGGTTAGTTTTATTTCAACAGCCTTAACATTTTCATTCAGATATTTTACATGCTTTGTCCCGGGAATGGGGACAATATCATTCCCTTGAGCCAGCACCCATGCAAGTGCAAGCTGAGCTGGAGTAACACCTTTTCTTTTTGCTATTTCTTCAACTTTATCAACAAGGTCAAGATTCTTTTGAAAATTTTCTCCCTGAAATCTTGGGGAATGACGTCTAAAATCGTTTTCCTCTAAATCATCAACAGATTTAATTTTTCCGCATAAAAATCCTCTGCCAAGAGGACTGTATGCAACAAAGCCAATCCCGAGTTCACGAACAGTAGACAAAATTTCTTCTTCCGGTTCTCTTGACCAAAGAGAGTACTCGGTTTGTAAAGCAGAAATAGGCGCTGCAGAATTTGCACGCCGTATGGTTTCTGGAGCAGCTTCAGATATTCCAATAAACCTAATTTTTCCAGCTTTAATTAAGTCAGACATAGCACCAACAGTTTCTTCAACTGGTACAGTGGGATCGATTCTATGCTGATAATACAAATCGATATGGTCAATTCCCAAACGTTTAAGGGAAGCATCACAGGCAGAACGTACATATTCAGGTTTTCCATTTACTCCTCTTTGAGAAGGATCCGCGCCTCTTTGAATACCGAATTTCGTAGCTAAAACAACTTTATCCCTTCTGTCTGCTATAGCTTTACCAACAAGTTTTTCGTTTGTATAAGGACCATACATATCGGCAGTGTCTAGAAAATTTATTCCAAGTTCCAAAGCACGGTGAATAGTTGCGATTGACTCCTTTTCATCACCGGTTCCATAGAATTCAGACATACCCATACAACCTAAACCAATTGCTGATACTTCAAGGCCATGGGAACCTAATCTTCTTTTTTCCATCTTTATCTCCATAATTAATATTTTAAGAATCAATGTTTAAAATAAATATCATCGAGCCGGGAGGTTATGATTGAAAACAAAATCTATGTATCTAAGATAAATGAGGCTAAAGATTCTTTCTATTTCCTTTACTTTTTCATCAATTCACTAAAGAGTCTGAGTGAATATTCAATTTGTAGAGCGATTCTCCGAATCGCTAATGCTAATTTTGATTGAATTTATAATAAGTTAAACGAAACAGAGTTTCGTTTTACACTTTTCACGCAGCCTCTAAATTGAACTGCAATTGAAAGTGAGGTTTATGTGAACCTTTAATTAAATTAAGGTTTAAGAAATAATTTTGGTAAATTTACTGATATTTAAATTTAAAAAATCTATATATGGTTATATTCTTTTCAATTTTCTTTACGCTTTATGCGGTTTTAAATTATTATATTTTTATCAGGGGCTGGCAGGCATTAGAAGGTTTTCCACATTTGAGAATTTTATATTTGATTATTTTTCTAATTTTGTCCCTTTCTTATATTGCTGCAAAATTCTTAGTATCTTATTTGCCTTTATACTTTTATAATGTAGTGTTATGGATAGGCTCTTTCTGGTTCGCTTTAATGTTATACTTTTTTTTATTCATAGTATTGTTGGATTTTACCCGTCTGATTAACCTGGGACTTGATTTCTTTCCTAATAATATTAAAGAACATTATTTGCTTACCAAACAAATTGCTGCTATAATAATTTTATTTGTAGTTACAGTAATAATAATTTTCGGATTTATAAATACAAGAAACATCAGGACTAAAACATTAAACATTGAAATTTCAAGGAAAGAATGCAAACTGGACAGACTTAATGTGGTTTTAGTAAGTGACATTCATTTATCACCAATGGATGGAGAATCATTACTTTCAAAAATTGTGACTAGAATTAATAGTTTGAACCCTGACATTATATTTTTTGCAGGAGATATAGTAGACGATAAACCATCGGTTTTAAACGGAAATAATATAGGTTCATCTTTTCTAAAATTAAAATCAAGGTACGGCATTTATTCCTCAACAGGTAATCATGAATTTATAACCGGAATAAAAGAATCAGAGAAATATATTGAAGATTTCAAATTAAATCTTTTAAGAGATTCCTCTGTTAGAATAGATGAGGGATTTATAATAGCTGCAAGGGATGACAGGAGCAAAAGAAGCTTTACCGGAGAGGAAAGACTACCTCTTGAGAAGATTATTAATGAAACGGATAAAAAATATCCTATAATTTTGATGGATCATACGCCATTTGGATTAGACGAAGCAGAAAGAAACGGTGTTGCTCTTCAATTATCAGGGCATGTACATAATGGTCAATTATTTCCTTTAAATTTTATTACCAATATGATATATGAAAAAGGCTGGGGATATCTCAAAAAAGGAGATACACAATTTTACGTATCCTGCGGAGTAGGAACATGGGGGCCACCGGTCAGGACAGGGAGTTATCCGGAAATAGTTAACCTTAAAATAAAATTTATAGATTAATATGAGCATTTAAATTTAATATTATCAAAAAAAGCTTTAAATTCTTTTAATCAAAAATAGATTTATTTGCTGAAGTTACGCAAGATGAAAATTCTATAACAAAAATGAAAAGAAATATATTTCAAAGGGTGCAAAATTTAAACATTAGATTCTTCCCCGCAAAAAGCGGGACAAGCACCCCACTTTGTTCCGTTCAGAATAACGATATTGCCTAACTTCAATTAGTTAATTGTTTTTTAAATACTAAAAATTTTAATTTGCAATAGTAAAAGCTTATGGAAATCTTAGATATCAGTTATGAAAAATATAAATTAAGCAATGGAATGGAGGTAATACTCCACAAAAATGATATTCTTCCATTAGTTTCGGTAAATATCTGGTATAAGGTTGGTTCGGCAAATGAGAAAAAGGGGAAAACAGGCTTAGCCCATTTATTTGAACATATGATGTTTCAAGGTTCTAAAAATGTTCCTAAAGAGATGCATTTTCGTTACATACAGGAATCGGGAGGCACATTAAACGGCTCAACAACCTCTGACCGGACTAATTATTTTGAAAAGGTTCCTTCCAATTTTTTAGAATTAATATTATGGCTTGAGTCGGATAGGATGGGATTTTTGCTTCCCGCTTTAACTCAGGAAAAGCTTAATAATCAAAAAGATGTAGTCAGCAATGAAAGACTTGAAAGATATGACAATCAGCCATACGGACTGGCATGGGAATTATTAATAACCCATCTATTCCCAGAAGGCCATCCATACAGTTGGCCCACAATTGGATTTATGGATGATATAAAAAGCTATTCACTTGATGATGTCAGTAATTTTTTCAAAAAATATTATTCGCCTTCTAATGCAAGCCTGGTTATTGCAGGTTCATTTGATACCGAAAAAGTGAAAAGTTTAATAGAAAAATATTTCGGGAGCATTATAGGTCCAAATTCATTAAAACCTTTGAAAAATTCAATACCGGTCTTACATGAAAATATTTTACTGGAGAAAAAGGAAGATGTTCAACTAGAGCGCTTACATCTTGCATGGCATTCAGATCCTGCATACGGCAATGATGATGCTGCTCTTGATGTTTTAAGCGATATTGTTTCCGGTTCAAAGAATTCAAGATTATATAAAAATCTTGTTTTTGAAAAGGAGATTGCACAGAGTGTTTCGGTTTTTCAATATTCCGGAAAACTCACAGGCAGTTTTATTATTATTGCGACAGCTAAACCTGGTATTCATTCGGAACAATTAAAAGAAGAGATATTTAAAGAATTAGATAATATTAAAGTAAATAAAGTAACCGAAAAAGAATTAACCAAATCTAAGAATGGAATCAAATCAAATTTCATCTATTCGCTGCAAAATTTAGACAGTATTGCCGATCAACTTAATTCCTATAATTATTTCATGAATGAACCCAATTATTTTACCGAAGATTTAAAGAGATATGAAAATGTAGATGCAGATATAATCAGCAGCTGCATTGAAAAATATTTAACCAAACCATATGTAGAATTAAAAATATTGCCATCAAAATAGATATATTATGAATTCAATTAACAGAAGTACAAAACCATTACCATCTGAAGAAATAGATTTTTCACTCCCTGAAATTCAAACTTTTTCATTAGACAACAAACTGAAAGTATTTTTTGTCCAGAAAAACGATTTGCCAATACTTCAGGTAAATATGATTGTTGATGCTGGAAACAAATATGATCCTAATGATAAAAAGGGGCTGGCAAATTTAACATCTATGCTGATAGATGAGGGGGCCGGGAATTATGATTCATTAGAATTGAGTGATGAGTTCGATAGTCTTGGTTCTCATTTTAGTATAGGTACAAGTGAGGATAATATTTTTTTATCTCTTCAGACTTTAAAAGAAAACTTTGAGAGGTCGCTGGATTTATTTTCAATGGTCGTAACAAAGCCGCATTTAAATGTTAAGGATTTTGAACGTGAAAGAAGAAAAGTTCTAATAAAAATTTTGCAGTTGAAAGATGAGCCTGACCAAATAGCGGACGGAGCATATGAATATTTAGTTTTCGGTAAAGATAATCCATATTCTTCACTCATACTTGGTGAAGAAAAAACAGTAAACAATATTTCCAATGAAGATATAAAGCTTTTTTATAATTTATATTTCAAACCGGATAATTCAGCTTTAGTTGTTGTTGGTGATTCGAATGCCAGTGAATTAAAAGAAAACTTAAACCTGATGCTTACAAAATGGAAACCTGAAAAAGTTCAAGATCTAACTGTTAATGAAAGTCAAAAAAACAGGGCGCAAATTTATCTTATCCATAAAGAAGGGGCTGTACAGAGTGAAATAAGGATCGGTCATTTGACTTCGGAGAGAAATGAAAAAGATTATTATTCCAAAGCACTATTAAATAATATATTAGGGGGACAATTTTCAAGCAGAATAAACTTAAATTTGCGTGAAGATAAAGGCTATACTTACGGTGCTTCTTCAAGATTTACTTACTATAAACAATCAGCTCATTTTATAGTCTCAACATCTGTAGGTTCTGAAAATACCGGAAATGCAGTGAAAGAGATAATAAATGAACTCCATTCAATCAGAGAGGGAGCTAAAGAGAAAGAACTGGATTTCGCCAAGTCATCAACTATTAGAAGATATCCGGCAAATTTCGAAACAAATAAGCAAATAGCAAGCGGTTTATCGGCAAAATATATTTTCTCACTGCCTGATGATTATTTAAATAATTTTATCGAAAGAATAAAAAGCGTTACTTTGAAAGAAGTAAAAGAAGCTGCGGAGAAAAATATTTTTCCTGAAGAATCAGTTATTCTTATCGTAGGAGATAAAGAGAAGGTTAGCGGTCAACTTGAAAGTTTGAATATGGGGGAGGTAAAAATGGTTGAATACCCATAAAAAACGGGTTAGAATCACTTTTGTCAGACAGAAATTTTAATTGAACCCTCTAAATGAGAATAGCCACAAAGTCTCTAAGGCACAAAGTTACACAAAGTAGTTTTTGGCCCCTCCCTTATTTTCAATGAAACCTTATCATTTTTTAATTCTATCTTAATAAAATAATCACTTGAATTCGAATGTTACATCAGTTATCAATTTTGTTACATAACTGGTAGAGAATACTTGAATAATTAAGGATTTTTGTAGCGGAGATAGGAACTATTAAAAGAATAATCGAAATTGATAAAGATGAAATGGCTTAAGAATATCCTTATAACTTTTTTAATAATAATGACTTATACCGGGATTATATTTTCACAGGTTAATAGAGAATTGACGTTATTGTCAGAGAAAAAAGGAATAAAGGAAGAAAATTATTTAGCTGCATTAAATTCGGGAAATGAAGAAATAAGGATTAATAGTGCATATTTATTAGGAGAGTTGAAATCTCAGAAAGCAGTAGAACCATTAATGGATATGTTTAGAAAAGAAAAGGATGACGGTGCAAAATTAGTAGCTGCCTTATCATTATTGAAAATCGGAGATGCCCGTGGAGTATTTTTAGTGAAAAGATCAATTGAATTTGGAGAAGACAGCGGTACTGCAATTATTTTACAACATTTATATAAAGACTATAGTTTAAGAAAAAAGGAATTATTAGATTAAAACCCATAGCCCAAGCACTATCCCTTCTCCTCTGGGGAGAGTACCTCACGTAACTGTGGGGTATTTTTTTATGTGGCGTAGAGCATATTTATAAATTTTAAAAATGCTTAATAAATGAAAAATTTATTGTTTTTTGAAAATAATAGTACTATTTTAAATTTACAGCTTTAAAAAGCTGTTTGTTTTATTAATTATTTTTCTTAGAGGTAAGTTAGTGAGTACTAAACTTTTCGTAGGTTCACTTCCATGGGCAGTAAACGATGACACCTTGCGTTCTACATTTGAAACACATGGAACGGTCGTTTCTGCAAAAGTGATTACCGATCGCCAGACCGGTAGATCTAGAGGTTTTGGTTTCGTTGAGATGGAATCAGAATCAGATGCAAGTCAAGCAATCCAGGCTCTTAATGGTTCCCAGCTAAACGGCAGAAGTATTATTGTTAGTGAGGCAAAACCAAAAAGTTAAACTATTCCCGCAGGACGTTGCTTTTTAAGCGCTCTTTTGAGCGCTTTTTTATTTTAAACCGGATTATACAATATTTCTTTAGAATAAATATGTACTTAAGCCAATTCTAAAATTATTTTTATCTAAATAATTTAACCTCCATGCAAATTCAATTTTAAATGGTACTAATACATGACCGATCCCGAAGCCGGCTTCATAAAAAGGTCGGTTAAAGGTTTTTATTGGGTGAACTAGAATAGACTTAGACCGTTCGCTAATTTCAGAAATAGCAATATCCAGGAATGAACTAAGTAAAATACCCCAGTCTTTTAATCCCGGTATTTTCAATAAACGAAATAATTCGTCACCGAAATTATGCTCAAGGAAGATATTTAGAACTCTATCGCCAAAGATTTCATTAACATTTAGCACTCTAAAAGAATTACTCTGATACAGCGCATCAATATTCCCGGGAGAACCATATAAGAGCTGAAAAGGTAGAGTACCATTGTTATACATTCCGTATACTTTAAATTCCAGTGAAGCGGTATTAAAGGTATTTACCCTTCCTGTGGTGGTGAATTCATATTTAGTAAAGTCAAGATTACTCTTTAGAAATTTCTTATTTGAATAAGTTATATTTCCTTTGAAAATAATGAATGAATTTCCCAATGAAACTCTTCTCCTGAAAAATCCGTCTTCAATATAGTTTCTGAAATCCAGTTTGAATCCACCCGTTAAAGCATTTAACTTTGTATCGAATACGGGGGGATTACTGTCAAATTTCTTATTCCTATTAAAAAGTGAAAAATCCGTTCTTTTAAAGGCAGTTTTATCGGTTTGATTTAAAAAACCGGCACTTAAGCTTAAGACCGGAAGCACCTCCCCCTCAAGATTTATCTTATAACCTTTTGAATAGTAATAATCTCTGAAATCATCTTTCAATACTAAAGATGAAAAAGTTGCAATTAAATCACTATACTCATCTGATGAACTGAACAATATATTTAGTTTATGGAAATAGTTGACAGATATACTATAGGTTCTATAATCTCCAAAGAGATATTGCACCGCTAAATCTGTTTTTAATTTCTTATCGGCAAAACCGTACATAAGCTTAAGATCAGAATTCAATCTTTTATCAAATAAATCATTAAAAAATAAACCGAAGTCAAGTCCGTTACCTTCTATACTATTAAAATGATACATCCCCAACGGAGCACTTGTAGAAAAATTTCGATTGAAATTTATTCTTGTTGAAATAGGAGAAAACTTATCCCAAAAAGAAACGGGAAGGCTGCTGATACTATCAATCCTCCGGTAAGCTGTTTTCTCTTCAGGGGTAATCGGAATTGACTGTATATTGCTCCAATAGGATGAATTCTTTTTATCTGCCTCAGGCAGCACGGTAATAAGAGCTCTATTAAATAAATCGTCATTGATTTTAACATTGATTTTATAGTCATACAATATAGAATTTAACTCAAAACCAAATCTTATCAGACTTAAAATATTTGCTTTTACAAACAGATGATAATCAACAGGCATATAAATAGAGTCGTATGAAGAGAATTGTTGAAATATTTCAACACTGTCAAAAATACCTCCCACATTGGCTGCACTGTTTAGATGAAGGTCAACTTCAATTAAATCATAAGTATCGCCCGTTATGAAAATATCACCGGTAAAGCCCGGGTTAGAAGGATCATCAGGAGTCATGTTTATCTGATAAACAATTTGACTATCTTTAGATGTGGTAGCCTTTATGTAATAGTAGTAATAATCCAACGCATTATCTGCAAGGGGACCGGGAAGGTTATTACCCAAAAAATTAATATCCTCTTCATAGAAACTTTTTATTAATCGACCGCCGGTAAGAGTATTTATAGAAGGAGGGAAATTAGCAGTTTGTTTCCGCGCAATAATTATTTCTTTATAATCATCAGGTTTTTTATAATATCCTTTACTTTTACTCTCGAGTATACCGGTTATCTTCAAAGGAATCGTATCGTTAGTTCCAATGCTCAAGTTTATACCGGATCTTTGAGTAGTGATATCATGCTGGGTTTTTATAATTCCTTTAGTGTAAGCATCAAATTCATAATCATTTAACTTTATATTCCTTTCTTCTTTTCTCAAAATAGCTTTTTTAATTATAGCAATTGCAGGATTAACACCCGGTTTAACTATAACTTCAGGGAGCTGAATATTTGAGGGGGCTAAATAAAAATTTACATTATTAAGATCCTGAATAACAGAGATTGATAAGGTATCAGAACTATAACCAATATATGAAGCTGCCAAACGAAATTTCCCCGAATTCAATTTAAGCTCATATTCTCCTTCCTTATTTGCAGCAGTACCATTTGTTGAATTCAAGACGCGAATATTCGCATAATTTAAGGGCTGTCCGGTTGATTTATCTTCAACTTTTCCAACAATGGTGAACTGTTGAGCATAAACTAGGGTAGTAAAGAATAAAATAAGTAGTAATAATCCATTAACCATGTTTATTTAAGATTCTTAACAGTCTTTATTGCAAAAAATATATATTTTTCAGTAAGAAATAATATAAAAGAATTAACTGTTACCTTGTGAGAAGAAATGAGCCAGGTACCTTTTCCGAAAAGTAAATAATTTTTATTTTAAAGTGAAAATTATTACGAATGAAATGAATTACCAACTATTCTTATTTATTTCAAGATGAAAGCGGATTATATAATACTATTATCAATTTTTCTGTTTTTGAGAATAGGAGTACCATATAATTTAATTATCCGGAATCAAATAACAGAAAAAAGAGTAACAGAGAGTACTTCAAGTCTTTCAGAAAAAAAAACTAACCCGATTGTAATTGACAGCTCAGAGATTGAGGGTTCGAGAATTATTGCAAAATATATTTCTGCAATCGGAGGAAAAGATACGATAAACAAAATAATGGACAGAACAACCTTCATTACAGGTAAAGTCCGTAATATGAGCATACATATCGTAGTATATCAAAAAATACCTAATAAATATTATCAGAAAATAAATTTAGGAGCAGCGGAACAAAAAATTATTTATGATGGAAAAAGGGGAGTAACAATTACGGGGGATAATGAACAGGAAATAAGGGGGATAGAACTTAATAAACTTAAATATGACGCAACTATGCAGCTATTGCTTTACTTAAAAGCATATGATGTAAAGGCAATATATGAAGGAAAAGAAAAGATAAAGGATAAGTTTGCTTTCAAAGTAATTTTGAAGCTGCCGGACAATATGGAATGGATTCAATATTATGATACTACTACATATCTAAAATTGAAAGAGATAAAGCCAATTAGTTCTCCGAACAGTAAAATGGTCAATCAAATAACTTTTTTTACTAATTATAAAAAGGTAGAGGGGGTTAAATATCCTTTTAGAATAAATCAGACGCTAGGTACTTCTCAATTTATTTTTCACGTTGATTCGATAAAAGTAAATACAGGTTTAAGCGATCGAAACTTTGAAATTGATTAGACTTTACAATAAATGATTTAATAACTTTAGTGACGCAAGAATTGGTATTTGAAGATGACCTCTTTACTTATTAAGAAAAAGTTTAACCGGGACTTACATTTTAATAAAAAATCGAAATAGTTTTATTTTTAAAGATGTCATCTTTAGAAGTACATACCTACAGCTAATAAGATTGAACTTTTTTCTAAACTATTAGAGTAATAATTATGCAAAACAAATATTCCGTAATTGTATTTGATCTAGGAAACGTTCTCCTGCCTTTCGATTATAATATTATGCTTAATAAGCTGGATAAAATAGAAAAGGATCTTGGAAAGAATTTTTTAATATATTATATGGAAAATTATGATATTCACAGAAAATTTGAGAGAGGGGATCTATCCGAAGAAGATTTTATTAATAAAATGTTAACCGGTTTAAATAAAAAAATAAGTAAAGAGATTTTTTGTGAATATTATTCAAAGGTTTTTACAGTAAATGAAAATGTAGTTTCCCTTTTACCAAAACTAAAAAAGGATTATATGCTGGTTATGTTATCGAATACAAATTCTATCCATGAACTTTACTGGAGGAATTATGGATTCATTAAATATTTTGATAAGCTTGTATTATCTTATAAAGTAAGAGCCTTAAAACCGGAAGAAAAAATTTACAAAGAAGTAGAAAATATTACCAAAAGATCTGCCGATGAACATATTTTTATCGATGACATACAAGAATACGTAGAGGGAGCAAAAAAAGCGGGCTGGGATGCAATTAATTTTACAGGATATGAAAAATTACTTGAAGAATTAAGAGAGAGAAAGATTTTTTAATATATTTGATACTTCTCTATATAAATTTTCATTACTAATATTAAAAATTTTATTGATACGAAATAAGATAATTCCGGTTTTACTCATTTTTGCAAGCATTTTTATTTTCTTATGTAATTATGGATGCAAAGAAAAAAAGATTCCCAAAATTGATACTACCAATAGAAAAGATTCATTATTAAAAAAAATAAAACCGGAATTAAAAATTACTTACCATAAATATGCTTCAACAGGGCTGAAAACGTTAAGAGATTTAAGAGAAGAATACGGGCTTCCAAAAAGAAGGGTTATTCTTGCATTAAATAGAATTGATCATAATAACATTACCCGTGATACATTGATTATTCCTGATACTGTTTCCGAAGATATAATGATTTATTCTCCATTTCCTAAACGGGTTGGTATTTTAGATTCCATTCCGAAAATCCTATTTTTTTCTTATCCAATAGAAGCATTTGCAGCTTATCAGAATGGTTTGTTGATAAGGTGGGGTCCAACGAGTCTTGGGAAAAGGAGCACACCTACTCCGGAAGGTTTATTTTTTACAAACTGGAAATCAAAGGAAACAATAAGCACTGAGGACTCAACGTGGATATTACCCTGGTATTTTAACCTGGAAAACAAGAGAGGGGTTTCACTACATCAATTTACATTACCCGGTTATCCTGCCAGCCATGCATGTGCGCGCCTGCTGGAAGAGGATGCAGAGTGGATTTATTATTGGGCTGAACAATGGATAGTTTCGAGAGACGGAGAGAAAATATTAGCTTATGGAACTCCGGTAATAATATACGGGAAATATAAATACAAAGGTAAACCTCCCTGGAAGCTATTGGCAGACGATCCGCATATAACCGATATTTCGGAAACAAAAATTGATTCTTTAATTACTCATTACTTATCGAT
Organism: uncultured Ignavibacteriales bacterium; assembly: GCA_963848195.1. Lineage (GTDB taxonomy): Bacteria > Bacteroidota > Ignavibacteria > Ignavibacteriales > Ignavibacteriaceae > CAVQBP01. The sequence goes on from CAWKCY010000019.1 coordinate 46,983, forward strand.
AATAAAAAAAAGACGTGAAATCAGAGATTCGGTATTAGCAGCTAGAGGTAAAGTAGCGTTGAAGTAATATCACATCACCTAAATAATATATTTCCTTTTTTAATTTTAATATATAAATATGGAAAAAGAAATTATAAAGGAAAAGTATGTCTAATGAAGTTGAATTATTATCGGCAGATGGTGAGATATTCGAACCGGCTGAACAGGAAAATATAGCTTATTCAGAAGAAGAATTATTTGATTCTTACTCCAAAGCTGTAATAAGGGCATCAAGTATTGTTAGTCCAACAGTAGTAAACGTTAATGTCTCCGTAAAAGGAAGAAATAACAAGAATGTTCAAAGCGGCAGCGGTTCAGGATTTATTTTTACACCGGATGGTTTCATATTAACAAACAGCCATGTTGTTCACGGCGCATTAAAAATTGAAGTTATTCTTTCGGATGGAAGAAGGTTTAGTGCAGATTTGATGGGTGATGATCCGGATACTGATCTGGCTGTGATTAGAATTGATTCCCCTAATATAAATCCAGCTGCTTTAGGTGATTCGGAGAAGATAAGAGTCGGGCAATTAGTAATTGCAATCGGGAATCCCTATGGTTTTCAGACTACAGTGACTGCAGGTGTAGTAAGTGCGCTGGGACGCTCATTAAGGGCAAGTTCGGGAAGATTAATTGATAATGTTATTCAAACCGATGCTGCCTTAAATCCTGGGAATTCTGGGGGTCCGCTGGTAAATTCTAAAGGTGAAGTTATAGGAGTAAATACAGCAGCAATTCTCCCTGCTCAAAATATTTGTTTTGCGACTGCAATAAATACAGCAAAATTTGTTGCGGGAAAACTAATTAAAGACGGGAAAATAAAAAGAAGCTATATAGGAATCGCAGGACAAAACGTGCCGATTCATAGAAGGATTGTAAGGTTTTATAATCTCACGGTTGAAAGGGGTATACTCATAACAATGATCGAGAAAAACAGTCCCGCTCAAAAAGCCGGTTTAAGTGAAGGTGACATAATTATCGGATTTGATCATCAACCGGTTTCCGGAATTGATGATTTACACAAACTGCTTACGGATATGCAGGTAGGTAAGGAATCAAGTATTAGGATACTTAGAAGGACTGAGATAATAGACCTTGAAATGGTGCCTTCCGAAAGGATTTCTTAGTATATTTACAATCCTATATTAATAATTATATTCATTTTTCCGGAAAGTATTTAATTGGGTTTAAGTATTGGAATTGTTGGATTGCCCAATGTGGGTAAATCGACTGTATTTAATGCATTAACAAAAGCACAAAATGCAGAAGCAGCAAATTATCCTTTCTGCACAATTGAACCAAATAAAGCTATTGTCCCTGTTCCCGATGAAAGAGTGGATAAATTAACTGAATTAGTTAAACCTGCGCGCACTGTTTATTCTACTGTTGATTTTGTTGATATTGCCGGTTTAGTTAAAGGAGCAAGCAAAGGAGAAGGGCTTGGGAATCAATTTTTAAGCAATATCCGTCAGACAGATGCAACCCTGCATGTAGTCAGGTGTTTTGATGATGAAAATGTTGTGCATGTAGATGGAAGTATCAACCCATTGCGAGATATTGAAGTCATTGAGACTGAACTTTTGCTGGCAGATGTTCAGACACTTGAGAAGAAAATTGAAAGGCTTCAAAAACAAGCTAAAGGTGATAAAGCAGCAAAGGCAGCAGCCGATGAAGCAGAAGATTTGTTAAAATATTTGAATGAAGGAAATGCTGCTGTTTTATATCCGGATAAAGGAAAGGATTCAATTCAAACACTTCTAAGAGAAACCGGGCTTATAACAGCAAAAAGGGTAATCTATTGTGCAAATGTCGGTGAAGATGGTTTAGCTGAAGATAATGGTTATGTAAAAGATGTAAAAAAATATGCTGAGAGTAAGAATTCCGATGCAATAAAGATTTCCGCTAAAGTTGAAGAAGAACTGGTAGTTCTGGAAGATGATGAGAGAAAAGAATTTTTAGCTTCTTATGGTATAAAGGAAAGTGGTCTTGAAAAAATAATAAGAACAGGTTTCCATACTCTGGGTTTAATAAGCTATTTTACCGCAGGACCGAAAGAAGTCCGAGCATGGACTATCCATAGAGGCTGGAGAGCCCCTCAGGCAGCAGGTGTTATCCATACAGATTTTGAAAAGGGATTTATCAGGGCAGAAGTTATAGGATATGATGACTATATAAAATATGCATCGGAGGCAGCTTGTAGAAATGCAGGGGTTTTAAGGATTGAAGGAAAAGAATATGAAGTTCAGGATGGAGATGTGATGCATTTTTTGTTTAATGTATAAAGAAGTTCAAGTGCAAGTAAGTCAAGAATAAGAATTAGGAATAATTATGGAATTGGAAATAGAACATAGTAAAGAAAGAAGAAGATTTTTTTCTATCATTGAAGGAAAAGAAGCTTATTTAACATATATGAATGACGGAGATAATATTTTGATTTTTGATCATACTTATGTTCCGTTTAGCTTAAGAGGAAAGAATATTGCAGCTAAAATTGTTGAAAGAGCATTAAATTATGCAAAAGAAAATAAATTTAAAGTTGTTCCTGGATGTTCATATGTCAGAGCTTTTATAGATAAGAATAAACAATTCGAAGAGCTTGTTGCAAAATAACTATTTTCAAAATTTCCATCCTGGTTAATCCTATTATCCACTCATTAATTGGAGTTACTTAGAGTTAAAGATGACATCTTTAATAAGATAGTTATTCTCAATTATTTATTAAAAAGTAAGTTCAGATAAATCCCTAAATTTTAATTAGTAAAGATGTCATCTTTTAAATACGGGTTCTTTAATTAGATTCAATTATTTCAATGAAGCTGTTAGTACAAATTCCGTTCCTGTTAGAGCCTGCGATACCGGACAACCTGTTTTAGTCTTTTCAGCAAATTCTTTAAATTTTGCTTCATCAATATCGTCAATATCTCCTTCTGTTGAGATTTCAATTTTAGTAATCCTAAATCCGGTTTCAACTTTTGTTATACTAACCTTATCTTCGGTTTTAATTGAATTAACTTTATAACCTTCTTTTGATAAGGAATTGGCTAAAGCCATTGAAAAGCAGCCGGCATGAGCTGCCCCAAGTAATTCTTCAGGATTAGTAGTATCCCCCTGTTCAAAACGGGAGACAGCATTATAAGCAACATTTTTTAATGTGCCGGTTTCGGTACTAAGAGTACCCTTACCATCCTTTAAATCTCCATGCCATTCTGCATTAGCTTTTCTAATCGGCATATAAGCTCCTTTCAAATCATTATAAGAAATTATTTATAGAAAAATTTTTATAAGTATAAAAATGTGTTAAATCGAAGATTGGTTTAACCATCTATTAAAGATAATAAAATTTTATATTAGTATGTGTTAGGAGGAATAAATAAAACCGTTTAGGGATGGCTTTAAATTCTCTCTTTAGACCAATGGATAAATCCATTGGTTAATGATATTCACACAGGCTCTAAAATGAACTGCGATTAAGGATAAAACCTCATACCCAGACCAACATCAGCAGAGGAACCAAAATCCGGAGTCATTGCTAATAAAACTCCCACTTCAAAAAAGATTTCGAGAGGAGTATTTGGGGGTATAAAATTAACACCGAAAATTCCTCTGGCACCAAGTCCCACATTATTCTTTTCTCTTATATATTTATCTCTATAATAAAAACCATTGCCTTTACCAAATCCTATAGTTCCACCGGCACCAGCGTATAAATTAGCTATATTAGAATTAAAAGCATTGAATTGCCAAAGGTAATCCACTCCAATTCTTGGAGAGCCAAAATATGAAGCACCTAGATCTATTACAAAAGCATTACTTTTACGGGTAAAGAATTTCAAAGTTGCGCCGGTAGGATCTCCTACCATAATTCCAAAACCAAAATCTTTTCCTTCCGGGCTCTGGGCAAATGAATCCGAATAATAAAGAGATATAATCGATATTATAGAAAATACAATCAAACATTTTTTCATCATATTACCTTAATTGTTTTAATTATGAGCAAAATATCAACAATATGAATATACTTGATGATTTTTAAAAGCACGATGGTCACATATCATTTTCCTGCATTCGCATGATGTTATCTCTGTCATAACCACTGATTTTAAAATTGTTTTAATTAGTCAATTAAATTATTGTATTACAAACATATCCGAATATTTAACCATTAAGGAATTTATAATGAAAGATCATTCAGATGTAATAACTACCCCGGAAACAAAAGATATGTTATCCAGGAATACCCTTCTTAAAAGATTTAATTCGATAAGAAGCTTTTCTTTAGAAATCTGTAAACCTTTAATTACAGAAGATTATGTAATACAATCAATGCCTGATGCAAGTCCTACTAAATGGCATTTATCACATACAAGCTGGTTTTTTGAAACTTTTGTATTAAAAGAAGCTGTTAAAAATTATAAATCACTGCATCCTCAATATGCCTATTTATTTAATTCCTATTACATCCAGGCTGGTGAAAGATTCGAAAGGCCAAAAAGAGGATTATTATCAAGACCGAGTGTAGAAGAAGTCTATCAATATAGAGAATACGTTGATAAAAATATGGTGGAATTTTTGGAAAACGGGAGTGAGGAGAATTTCATGAAATTAGCTCCTGTAATAGAAATAGGTTTACATCATGAACAGCAGCACCAGGAATTAATGTTAACAGATATCAAGCATGTATTTTCAATTAACCCTCTTTACCCGGTATACTTAGATATTGAAGATAAGAAGATAAATAATCTTCCGTCCATTAAATGGATCCCATTTGAAGAAGGAGTATATCAAATAGGTCATGATGGAAATGGCTTTTCTTATGATAATGAAACACCCCGGCATAAAGTATATGCAGAACCCTTTTCATTAGCTTCCAGATTAATAACAAACGGAGAGTATGTAAAATTCATTGAAGACGAAGGTTATAATAGACCTGAATTATGGCTATCTGATGGGGCTGCTACTGTAGCTGCGGAGAACTGGAAAACTCCGTTCTACTGGAAAAAAGTTGATGATGAATGGTGGAACTTTAAGCTGACAGGCTTTAGAAAAGTAAATCCTGATGAACCTGTTTGTCATGTAAGCTTTTATGAAGCAGATGCATTTGCTCGATGGGCAGGAGGCAGGCTGCCAACGGAAGCAGAATGGGAAATTGCTGCATCTAGTGCGGAAGTCAGAGGAAATTTTGTTGAAAATAGAAATTTTCATCCGGTACCTGTACAAGAAGAAAAGAACGATCTGAAACAAATATATGGTGATGTCTGGGAATGGACAAGGAGTTCATATTCCCCGTATCCGGGTTATAAAACACTTCCGGGAGCACTTGGAGAGTATAACGGCAAATTCATGTCTAGCCAGATGGTTTTGCGCGGTGGCTCCTGCGCAACATCAAACACTCATATTAGAAAAACATACCGCAATTTTTTCCCTCCTAATGCACGATGGCAGTTTATGGGGATAAGATTAGCAAAAGATGTTTAATTTAAACGACAATTTAAGTTGCATTTCACTTAAGGAGTGACCTGCATACTGTAATAAATTAAAAGGTTTAAGAAATGACTATAAAAACTGAAGAGATCACTCAGGAGGAAATTATATCCGAAGTGATTGAAGGATTATCATTGACTCCAAAACGGCTGCCCTGCAAGTTATTTTACGATGAAAAAGGTTCAGCACTTTTTGATAAAATATGCGAGCTCGATGAATATTATCCTACTCGTACAGAATTGAAAATAATGGAAGAAAACATAGAAGAAATGTCTGCTTTATTGGGAAAAGGTACTTTACTGATTGAATTAGGGAGCGGCAGCAGCATTAAGATACGGCTTTTACTAGATAACATTCCGGGTTTAGCAGGATATGTACCTATCGATATTTCAGCAGTTCATCTTATTCAATCCTCAAACGAATTAAAGGAATTATATCCGCACCTTGATATTTTCCCTCTTGCTGCAGATTATACAAAAGATTTTGAATTACCGGAAATAGATAAACCATTTGATCATAAAGCTGTTTATTATCCCGGTTCTACAATCGGCAATTTTACTCCTATTCAGGCAAAAAATTTTTTAAGAAGAATAGCAAAGATATGCGGAACGAACGGCGGGATAATAATTGGAGTTGATTTAAAAAAGAATAGAAAAATATTAGAAGCTGCATATAATGATCAACAAGGGGTGACTGCCGCTTTTAATTTAAATATACTTGAGCATTTGAATAATGAATTAAATAGTGATTTTGATTTAAACAATTTTAAGCATTTGTCATTTTTTAACGATGAAAAAAGCAGAATCGAAATGCATTTAATTTCTGAGAAAAATCAAGATGTTCATTTAAATGGTTCAATTATACATTTCAGGAAAAACGAATCAATTTTAACAGAATATTCATATAAATATACTATAGAAAGTTTTGCCGAATTAGTATCAGATTGTTTTGAAGTTAGAAAGGTATGGACAGATAAGGAGCATCTGTTTAGTATACAGTATTTAAGGGTGAAATAGATGAAGTTTATTTCTTTTACATCGAACCTATCTAAATCTTTCCCTGGAGAAGGGAAAGACTTTATTAGCATTTATGTCTTTAGATATGGCATTCTGGATTTTCTTTATAATGCTAAATCATAATATTTTTTGAAATAGATAAATTTTTTTTTATTCCATCGGTTTCATATTCATAGCAGACCATTCTTCATATGAGGGACCGTAAATGCCCGGAACTTTCAAACCTGCTGCACGCATAATGACCGTCATTTGTGCCCGATGATGTATTTGATGTTTTATTAATGAGACTAAGACAGCTTCTTTTGTCCACATTTCCCCATACATATTTACCTGTTCGGACAGCGATTCATCATTCCATTCTTTTGATAATTGGTCTTCAATATTTTTAGATGCAGATTTGTAATTTTCTATAATATCCTCAGCATGCGGTGAAAAATTATTATCATCATTTAATTCTTGGAATTTTAATCCTGTTCTATTCAGCATTTCCCCGATAGTTGCAGTAATATGCCATGCCAGTCTTCCCAGAGATCTGCCTTTGGGAGTAATTCTATGATTCAATGTTTCATTAGTCAAATTGGAAAATACTTTTATAGTCGATTCACTTTCATTTTTCCAATCATCTATGAATTCTTTTATTGTGTGGTACATAATAGACCCCTTAAGTTTTTATTAATTATTGATTTACACAGCTCTAAAGATGACATCTTTAATAAGTAGATTATTTTTATTATTAATAGAATATATGTTATATAAAACTCCATTTTAATTAGTAAAGATGTCATCTTTCAGTTAGTTACTAAAAGTAGTTAAAATTTCTTTTAATTTCTCTAGACTTTTCTCCCAATCTGTTTTCTTTGTTCTTTCCCTTTCAACGACATCCGGAGCGGCATTTATAACAAACTTTTCATTGGATAATTTTTTATTTATTCCAGCTAAAGCTCCTTCCAATCTTGTAATTTCTTTTTGAAGCCTGTTTCTTTCAACTTCAAGATCAATCAACCCTTCAAGAGGTATATATATTTCAGCATCTTTAATTACTGCAGAAGCAGAGGCAGTTGGTTTTTGAATATTACTATCAACGGTTATATTATCGATGCGGGCTAATTTTTTGATATAATTTAATTGATATTCCGGAATTTCTTTAGTTTTAATATATGCATCCACAAATTTTGAAGGAGGTATATTCATCTCTCCCCTAATATTTCTAATAGCAGTTATAATATTCTGCATAAATTTCATCTCAGTTTCAGCTTGAATATCAATTAAAGACTCATCCGGCTCAGGATATTTCGAAACTGAAATACTATCCGTTTCTCCTCTTTCTTCTATTAAATGCCAGAGCTCTTCTGTTATAAACGGCATAAACGGATGAACAATTTTAAGTAAATTTTCGAATATATTTATTGCCCTGCTTAAGACCGCGGATTTAACTTCATCGTTATCAGAATATAATCTGTCCTTTGAAAGTTCAATATACCAATCACAGAAATCACTCCATACAAAGGAATAAACAATTTTTGATGCATTGTTAATTTCAAATTTGTCCATTGCTTTATTCAGATCTATAACTGTCTGAACAAAGCGGGATTCAATCCATCTATCGGAAAAGTCGATATGCTTATCGAGCAAATTTTTATTAACCGGAACAGACTTGGTATTCATCAAAAGGAAACGACCTGCATTCCATATTTTATTGGCAAAGTTTCTTCCAATTTCACATTTATCTTCACTAAATAGAACGTCCTGCCCTAGAGGAGCTAAATATATAACTGTAAATCTTAAGGCATCAGCTCCATAATCTTTAATTACATCGAGAGGATCGGAAGAATTCCCCAGAGATTTGCTCATTTTCCTTCCCTGGAGATCCCTAATAATACTTGTGAAATAAACATCACTAAAGGGGATATCTTTTTTGAAATGGAGGCCTGCCATTATCATTCTTGCGACCCAGAAGAAAATTATGTCGGGCGCGGTAACAAGTGTATTAGTTGGGTAATAATAATTTTGTTCTTCGTCAGTTTTAAATACATCGAAAGCCCACAACCAGCTAGAAGCCCATGTATCTAAAACATCATCATCCTGTTTAATATTAGCTGAGCCGCAATGAGGACACTTTTCCGGAGGATTAACAGAAACAATAGGGTTCCTGCATTCTATGTTACAGTGGTCATCACCGATACAATACCAAACGGGTATCCTATGTCCCCACCAGAGCTGGCGTGAAATACACCAGTCTTTTATGTTGTTCATCCAATTGTCATATGTCTTTATCCAATGTTCGGGATAAAATTTAACCTTTCCTTCATTAACTGCGTTTAAAGCAGGCTTTGAAAGTTCACTCATGCTCATGAACCATTGTTCGGAAAGATAAGGTTCAATAGGAACCCCGCCTCTTTCGGAGTAACCTACATTGTTTTGATAATCTTCCTCCTTCTCAAGGAGTTTAAGTTCATCCATTTTTGCGACAACTTTTTTTCTTGCTTCAAATCTATCCATATTTTGAAATTCTGCGGGGACATTTTCATTAGTTGAAGCATCCGGATTGAAAATATTTATAATTTCCAGGCTGTGTCTTTTACCCATTTCATAATCATTTACATCATGGCCGGGAGTAACTTTAACTGCACCGGTACCAAATTCAGAATCTACATATTCATCACCAAAAATAGGTATTTCACGCCCTGCAATTGGAAGTATGACTGTTTTACCGATTAAACTTTTATATCTTTGATCAGCAGGATTTACAGCAACACCTGTATCTCCGAGCATAGTTTCGGGACGCGTAGTAGCTACGGTTATAAATTCATCACTTTCTTTAAGAGGATATTTGAAGAACCACAGCTTTCCATTAACGGAACGATAGATTACTTCTTCATCAGAGATAGCGGAGCGGGAAGCAGGATCCCAATTTACCATCCTATAGCCCCGATAAATTTTCCCTTCATTATAAAGTGCGACAAACGTTTCGATTACCTTTTTATAATAATCAGGGTCCATTGTAAAGCGTTCACGCTGCCAATCGCAGCTAACACCAAGTTTTTTAAGCTGCTGAATAATAATACCCCCGTACTTTTCCTTCCATTCCCAGCAATGTTTTACGAATTCTTCTCTGCCTATTTCATATTTATCAAGTCCCTGCTCTTTTAAGTAATTGGTTACTTTAGTTTCGGTAGCAATAGAAGCATGATCGGTACCCGGAACCCAGCAGGCATTATATCCCTGCATTCGTTTTGTTCGAATCAGTATATCCTGGATTGTATTGTTTAGGATATGTCCCATTGTTAAAATGCCGGTAATATTAGGCGGAGGGATTACAACGGTATACGGCTCTTTAGTTTTATCTATTTCCGAATGAAATAAACTGTTATCCAGCCAAAACTTTGACCATTTATCTTCAACTTCCGAGGGATTGTATGCTTTTGGAATTTCTGACATAATTATTCTATTTGTTTCTGAAATACTTGAAGTGCAAATATAAAAAAAATTGGGGAGAGGTCTTAGGCGGATATTTCATTCTTACATTTTAGGTATTAAAAAGAGTAACTAAAGCGTATGTGAAGCGTATGTGGAGCGTACCTGAGATGTAGTTGTACTTTAATGATAGACATTTTAAAACAAAAGAAATTTAAGCAGCCTATTAAGGAAATTTGCTATATATTTTTCAATAAAACTTAAATGAATATCGAGATATCTGAGAAGAATACAAATCTGAAGATTAGAAAAACTATGCATTGCTAAAATATATTTCATATTTTTGATGATATCAAAATAACTTTATATGTCCAAGATAATTAGAGCGCCAATTAATCCAGCAATTTTAGAATGGGCACTTAAAGATCTGAATTTAAGTGTGGATGAGTTTGCCCAAAAGGTAAAAGTAAAACCGGAACAGGTTAATAGTTGGTTATCCGGTGAATCTGAACCCCCTTATAAACAGCTTGAAAATATTGCGTACAAAATCTTAAAGCTTCCTCTTGCAGCTTTCTTTCTAGCAGAACCGCCGGAGAACCTGACAATAAGAAGAAAATTCAGAACTCTGCCGGAATATCTTCTTTATAATGAAATATGTCTTCGATACCGGTCCCTTTATTGACTGCAGATATTATTATCCAAACATTTTCAAAACATATTGGAATAAATTAAATCAACATGCAGAAATCAGAGATATAATCTCTGTTAGAGAGGTATATAATGAAATTCAGAAAGGAAGCGATATTGTTTCCGACTGGGCTGATCAGAATTCAAGCATTTTTGAAGAACCATCTGCCGGAGAATTTGAAGTTGTAAGAGATATCATGTCGAGGCATAAAGAACTTATCAGAATGCTTAATTTTACCGGTGGAAGACCTGTTGCCGATCCTTTTATAATAGCGAAAGCAAAGGTTAATGGTTTAGTAGTTGTTACACAGGAAAAATTTAGAGAAAACGCCCATAAAATTCCCAATATTTGTTCTGAACATGGCGTAGAATATATGACGCTTGAAGAATTCATGTTGAATGAAGGCTGGGAGTTTTGATATTGAGATTTCCTGTTTCACTTTTTCAATATTCAGCTCTGGAAAACCTTACGAAATAGCGTAGGTTTTCGACCATTTTTTCACCTCTAAGCAACCTTTTTCCTATCAACCCACCATTTATCCCTCCTCAAAAAAAAATCCCCTCTCAAAATCAATTTACCCTGGAAAGGCTAAGAGGAGGCTATGGCATAGGAAGTTAAAAAAAGGTCTCCTAACTACCCTTTTTTAAAGAGAAAATATTTTAGGCATATATAACTATGCCTCACCCTGAGTTTTGTTTAAAAACGGGTAGTTGAGAGGCTATTTTTTAGCAAAAATCGAAGAATAAAATCCATGTCCACTCCAAAATCTTGCGGGGTAAATCTGTTGTTGAAAATCTGTCTACTGATCTGCAAAAGGAATTTCCCGGTATAAAAGGATTTTCAACGCAAAACCTATGGTATATGCGTCAGTTTTACTCCATTTTCAAAAATGATTCAAAACTCCAACCACAGGTTGGAGAAATTAGCTGGGCTAAACATTTGACTTTGTTTGAATTTTTGGGATTTTAAGGGAATAAATTTTTCATTTTATGAGATTGTGTTATGGCTGTTGTAAAACCTTTCAAAGCACTTAGACCTAAAAAAGAAATTGGTGAGCTTGTAGCAAGTGTTCCTTATGACGTTGTGGATAAAGAAGAAGCTAGAGAATACGCTAAAGATAATCCTTTAAGTTTTTTAAGAGTTACTAGAGCGGAAATAGAATTGCCGGATGATATTGATGTTTATTCGAACGGAGTATATGAAAAGGCAAAAGAAAATCTTGAAAGACTGCGAAAAGAAGCACCATTGAAAATTGATGAAGAAGAACATTATTATTTATACAGATTAGAAATGAACGGGCATGCACAGGTTGGAATAGGTGCAGTTTTTTCTATTGACGATTATGATAATAATGTAATTTTAAAACATGAAAATACCCGGAAAGTAAAAGAAGATGACAGAACAAACCATATAATTACTACGAATGCCCAGACAGGTGCTGTATTTTTAACTTATAAAGGAGTACCGTCAATCGATAATATAGTAAATAGGACTGTACTTGAATCAGAGCCCTTATATGATTTTACATCTAAGGATAATATTAAACATACCTTGTGGAGCTTGTCCAAAGAATATAATAAACTTTTGATGGATGAATTCACAAAGATTAAAAATCTTTATATTGCCGACGGGCATCATAGAGCAGCAAGTGCAAGCCGCGCAAGAAAGGTAAAACAAGAAGCCAATCCCTCCCATAAAGGGAATGAGGATTACAACTATTTTCTTGCGGTTTTATTCCCTGCTGACCAGGTAAAGATTCTGCCGTATAATAGGATAGTATATAATTTAAATGGTTTAAGTAAGGAAGAATTTCTTCATAAGATAAATGAAAAATTCCAGGTTGAGAAAGGTAGTATAAAAGAGCCAGTTCAAAGAAAAAGTTTTGGAATGTATTTAGATGGAGAATGGTATCAATTAAAAATAAGGAATTCAATTAATGCGAGCATCAGTCTGTCAAGTTCCGTATCAGAGACTTTAGATGTAAGCATACTGCAGGATTTCTTATTAAACCCAATACTTGGAATAGTAGATCAAAGGACAGACAAAAACATAGATTTTATCGGAGGCATAAGAGGGACAAAGGAACTGGAAAAATTGGTTAATAGCGGGAAAGCAGCAGTGGCGTTTTCCTTATATCCTGTTTCAATTGAAGATTTAATGAAAATTTCAGACGCAGGAGAGAAAATGCCTCCTAAATCAACGTGGTTTGAACCGAAATTAAGAGACGGGTTATTAGTATATTTGGTATAGGAATCTGATTTATTCATTTATTTAATATTATAATAAAGGGAGAGTTCTATGGAAAAAAGAGTATATAATTTTAGCGCCGGACCTGCAATATTGCCGGAAGAAGTATTACAGGAAGCACAGAAAGATTTATTTGCACTTCCTGGTGTTGGCATGTCTATTTTGGAGATTAGTCACCGTTCCAAAACCTTCGATAAAATTATTTTAGAAGCTAAAGAAAATCTAAAAGCCTTATTGAATATTCCTGATAATTATGAAATATTGTTTTTACAGGGGGGCGCCAGCTTACAGTTTTCTATGGTTCCGCTAAATCTTATGCCTCCGCAGAATAAGGCAGACTATATAGTAACAGGAAGCTGGTCAAAAAAAGCTGTCAAGGAAGCCAAAAGAGCCGGTACTGTTAATATTGCAGCAACAACTGAATCGGAAAATTTTAAAAGGATACCAAAGCAGGATGAATTTAAATTAGACACTGATGCTTCTTATGTTCATTTTACATCTAACAATACGATTTATGGAACAGAATGGAAAAGTGAACCTGAAGTTGGTAATGTACCTCTAATTTGTGATGCTTCATCGGATATTTTAAGTAAAAAAATTGAGGTTGCTAAATATGGGATCATATATGCCGGTGCTCAAAAGAATATGGGACCTTCGGGAGTTACAACTGTTATTTTCAGGAAAGATCTGGCTGAAAGAAGTCAGGATACATTGCCAACAATGTTGAATTACAAGACGCACCTTGAAAATAATTCACTTTATAACACACCAAATACTTTCGGAGTTTATATTATTGCTTTAGTAACTAAATGGATAAAGAATATGGGGGGAATTGAAGCTATGGAAAAGGTTAACAAAGAAAAAGCGGAAATTTTATACAATTGCATTGATGAAAGCAACGGATTCTATAAAGGACATGCGGAGAAGGATAGCCGCTCTTTAATGAATATTACTTTTAATTTGCAGACCGGGGAATTGGAGAAAACACTTGTCTCGGAAGCAACTGAAGCAGGATTTGACGGTGTAAAAGGACATAGATCTGTCGGCGGTTTAAGAGCATCAGTTTATAATGCTTTCCCTAAGAAAGGGATCGAAGACCTTGTTGATTTTATGAAAAAATTCCAATCCAAACATTCTTAAAGAGGAAAATAATTAAGCCCAGGTTATGCAATAGAGTCAAATTCAAAGCGAAAGTTCCAAAGCTACGAAATGAATTTCCAATCTAATGCATAATTTGGTTTAACCAAGCTTAAATTCATTATGAATCGAGGTCAAATAATGAAATATTCAGTTTTTGTAATTATTCTCATTGTAATATCTACCGGATGCAGTAAAAAAGAAAAAGAAAATTTATCCGCTTATAATGCAGCTGCTTTTGCCTATGACCTAGGAAACAGCTGGGAGGTAGATGCAACAACAAGAGTCAAAGGCTTCATTCAAAAAGAAGAAAATAATATGTTTAAAGCATCCTTAGCTTATGAAATTAATTTAGTTACTCCTAAAAATGATACAATAAGATCTTTAATTTCTAAGGTTATCGATAAATCAGATAAAGAAAAAATGACAGATACAGCACTGGAAGCACAATTTGATCTTGATTCTACTTATGTTGACGGAGAATATATAATCGTTTTCAGTGTTAAAGATGTTATTTCAGGAGCAAGATCTTCTTCTAACGCAGGGTTTAAATTGAGCAGGGATTAAATCGAGAGGCAAAATTAACTCAGCCTGAGAGGAAGAGGATACCAACTTTATAAATATTTCTCCGGTATAGATTTACGGGCACTATATCCTTCTTCAATCCCGTGATAAAACTTTATATCATCTTCATCGCTTCTCCAACAGAGATACACTTCTCTGGAGTCAATAATAGATGGAAAATCTACCAGGCCTATAGTAAAGTTCCAATCTTTATAAAGGCACCCGACCTCTTCCAGTTCTTGAATGAACCCATTAACTTCACTTACCATTTTTTGAATTTGGTTCCATGTATTACTAGATTCGATTTTTCCATCAACATCTTCGGCAATTAAACGCATTTCCCTTGTTGTATCAAGAATATCTTTGACAATTTTTTTTACTAAAGGTAATGTTTTTTTCGCTTCGGAAGGGGTAAAATACTTTGTTTCAGTGATCATTTGAATTCCATTTTCTTAAAAAACTAACTATTATTTACTACAAGATCATCACAAAATAGTATCTTTTCAACAGTAAATTAATGATACTGATTATAATTATAAAATAAAAACTTACTTTTTCAACATAATTGTTTTTTCCAAATGAAATTGTTGATTTTTTAATCAAATAAAAGGAACATTGTAAGTTAATTATTGTAAAAAAAACATTTACAACTATTCCATATACAATGTTAAAAAAGTTGATATTTCTTTTTATTGTTCTTTCCTTTATAGGCTTTAATTCTTACAGCATAAAGACTAACAGGATACAAAAACCTATAAATTCTACTGTTCAAGTGGATTCTAATATTACTTTCAAAAAAGATTATCCAATTGCTTTAGTAGGTGATCTGCAAAGAACTACAGTCTGGGAGCTAATGATCGGAAGAGAACAAAATGAAGTGGAAAGAAAGAAAATCATTGAAAACATTGCCTTACATAATCCTGCTGCTTTAATTTTGTTAGGTGATATGGTATCGAACGGCTCAGATATAAAGGAGTGGGATTATCTTCATAATCTGCTAAAACCTATTATGAGTAAAGATATTCCGGTAATACCTGTCTTAGGTAATCATGAGTATTGGGGAGATAATTCAATAGCACTCAATAATGCCAAGCAAAATTTTCCTATTTTCCAAAAATCCCATTGGTACAGTAAAATTTACGGTGATATTGTTTTTATAATTCTTGATTCCAACAGATATGACTTAATGGAAGACAACTGGACTAGAGAAAGAAGATGGTTTGAGAATGCTTTAAATTATTACGACTCGAATGGTGATATTAAAGGGATCATCGTTTGTCTTCATCATCCTCCTTATACCAACAGCTTAGTTACGGGAGACAATATAGATGTACAGGAAGCATTTGTCGAGCCTTTTTTAGAATCTCAAAAAACTCTGGCAATGATAAGCGGACACGCACACACCTATGAAAGATTTCAAAAGAAGGGTAAAATGTTCATAATCTCCGGAGGAGGCGGCGGTCCACGGGTTCTTCTTAAAACCGGCTCTAATATTCATAAAGATATTGTAAATTTACCTCAATTAAGGCCTTTTAATTACCTTCTTCTTTATCCGAAACCGGAAGGAGTTCAAATAACAGCAAAAGGATTAGAAAAAGGGGAATCCCAATTCATTATTCTAGATAACTTTACAATTCCATTTAAAAATATTCCTTACTAAGTTGGAATCCTTTTTGATTAATTGTATCTAATTAATTGAAGTTAGGCAAAATCACTATTATTTGTAACAGGAGTAGGAGAATTATATTAAAATGGTGCAAAATCTAAATTAGGAGATTCTTCACTCCACTTCGTTCCGTTCAGAATGACAATGTTTGCGTAACTTAAGTAATTAATTAAATACTGAATAATTAAAGGTGATATTGATGGATTTCAAAACTATTGAAGAACTGATAAATCAAAAAGGAATCGATTATCAGGAATATTTGAATAAATTTATAAACGAACTGGCAGAAACAAATCCCGATCTATTAGATATAAAAGCAAGCAAGAAATTCGAAACTAAAAAATTGAACCTTCAACGAAGCACAAGAATTATGAAGACTTATAAAGTTTCGAATAATTTGCGGGAAGAGATTAAAAGGATAAATGAGGCTCAGCTTTGGATGGTAATAACGGAAAACTGGTGCGGTGATTCTGCCCAAAATCTGCCCTACATTGCCTTAATTGCTCAAGAAAATCCAAACATTAGATTTAAAATTATTCTAAGAGATTCAAATCCAGATGTAATGGATCAATATTTAACAAATGGGACCCGAAGCATCCCAATTCTGGTTGCATTAGATTCTAATGGAAATGAGTTATTCAGATGGGGTGCCCGACCGAAAATTGCTCAGGAATTTTTCATTCAATGGAAAGCGGAAGGTATTGTTAGTCCTGAGCTTTATGAAAAGCTTCATCTCTGGTATGCCAGAAATAAGGGAGAGGCAATTGAATCCGAATTTTTTGAAATTCTGAAGACAGTTGAACAGGATTAGATAATTACAAGATTACAACGATTTCAAGTTTATTCCATATTTACCCTTAATTATTTAAGTTTAAGCTAAAGGCATACTCACCTTTCGCGGAGATTTTCAAATTAGTATCTTTGCAATTAAATTATTGCGAAAATGTTAAATGAGAATAGAGACATTATCTGTTCATAGCGGAAGAAATGCGGATTCTTCAACCGGGGCAGTTACTCCACCGATTATTCTTTCGACTACTTTTGAACGAGAAAAAAACGGGGAATATCCTAAAGGATACAATTATTCCCGAAGTAATAATCCCAACAGAGAAGCTTTAGAAAAATGCCTTGCTGAACTTGAGTATGGTTTATATGCTGCGGCATTTTCATCAGGTACAGCTGCAGCAATGAGTATACTGCAATCTCTCCAGCCCGGCGATCATATCATTGCTCCGGATGATATTTACCATGGTACAAAACATCTTATAAAGATCTTTAAAAAATGGGATATTGATTCCACTTTTATTGATATGACGGAGATAACGAATTTAGAGAAGGCCATTCAAAAAAAGACAAGACTTATCTGGGTTGAGACTCCTTCAAATCCTTTATTAAAAATGGTCGATATTAAAAAGATAGCTGATGCAGCAAAGAGAATAAATGCTGTTACCGTCTGTGATAACACATGGGCAACACCTATTTTGCAAAATCCGCTTGAACTGGGAATTGACTTAGTGCTTCACGCTACTACTAAATATATCGGCGGGCACAGCGATATTTTAGGCGGTGCTGTAATTTCAAAGGAAAGTAAAACTTTTGATTTTATAAAAGAGATTCAAAGATCAGGCGGAGCAGTCCCCTCTCCTTTTGAGTGCTGGCTGACCTTAAGAGGGGTTCAAACACTGCCGCTGAGGATAAGGGAACAGTCAAAAAATGCAATGTTAATTGCAGAATTTCTTAATTCAAGGAAAGAGATAGAGGAAGTCCATTATCCCGGTTTAGCAGCTCATAGAGGTCATCAAGTTGCCAAAGCGCAAATGAAAATGTTTGGGGGTATGCTTTCTTTCCAGGTCAAGGGGAATAAAAATGAAGCCGTTAAATTAGCTGGGAATGTAAATTTATTTACTCGTGCAACGAGTCTCGGTGGACCTGAAAGTTTAATTGAACATCGTGCATCTGTCGAAGGGCCGGAAACCAAAACACCTCAAAATCTCTTACGGTTATCTATCGGTCTGGAACATCCGGATGATTTAATTGATGATTTGGTGCAGGCTTTATCAAAATTATAATTTCTAAAAATAGGGTATAACGGTTTGTCTATCTTTCTCCAGCTCATATTACTATTTGCTATAGGAATTATAGCAGGGTTTATGAATGTTATGGCAGGCGGCGGTTCAACTTTAACATTACCAGCCTTAATTTTTTTAGGTTTGGATTCTGCATTAGCAAACGGTACAAACCGGGTAGCAATAATTATTCAAAATATTTTTGCGGTCTATTCTTTCAAAAGGGAAAAATATCAAAAGTTTAAATTAAGCTTAAAGTTGTCACTATTTACTTTACCAGGCGCAGTTATAGGGGCATTGGTTGCAGTAAAGATGAATGATCAAACATTCCAGACTATTTTAGGAATAGTTATGATCGGAATAATTATTTCAATGATTATTCCAAGAAAGAAAATTGAATATTTACAATCCGATGATAAAAATATTTCGCCGTGGGTTTATGTTTCAATGCTTTTTATAGGATTCTACGGAGGGTTTATTCAGGTGGGAGTAGGATTTATTATTATGGCTGCACTCCATTATTTAATGAAGATAAATTTAGTTTATGTGAATATGCATAAAGTTTTTATAATATTAATTTATACAATCCCGGCAATCCTTATCTTTATATTTACAAATAATATTAATTGGGAATTAGGATTAACACTTGCCGCCGGTAATGCTATAGGTGGATGGTGGGCTGCAAAATTCTCTGTAAAAAGAGGAGAAGGCATAATCAAAATTATTCTTATTGCAGCTGTTTTTATTATGTCTTTAAAATTATTAAATATCTTCTAAATTATTATAAGGAAAACTTAAGTGATTGAAGAAAAAATCGAGAATAAAGTTGAAACTCAGCCAGTTAAGAGTTTCCGGGAAGTTGTTAAGGATTCTTTCAAGGAATTAAAAGAGACTTTCCTTGCATTTATCAAAGCTCCAAAAGCTTTATGGGGAATAAATGTACCTTATGTACTGGAAGGGCTTGTTTATTTTGGAATTTTAACCGAGCTCGGCAAGTTTTCATCCGAGAATGTAGGTTTAACAGATCCACAAGCCGGATTAGTTTACAGCTTTGTTACAGGAGGAATAACCTTTTCCATGCTACTCTTAGGGGGTTATTCCGATAAAATCGGGGTTCGAAAGTCATTATTTATTTCTTTCCTGGTTTTCTTTATTGCCAGGGTTGTTATTGGTCTTTCAGGAAGTTTGAATCTATCAAATGGACTTTGGTCTCCAATGTTTTTTACTATGAATGCCGGTCTTCTATTTATGGTTTTAGCATATGGACTATATCAGCCTGCTGCTTATGCCGGAGTAAAGAGATACACAACGCCTAAAACATCGGCAATGGCTTATGGTGCAATATACGGATTTATGAATCTGGGTGCCTTTCTCTCAGGATTTGTATCTTCTTTAACCAGGCAAAACTATGTAGATATTTTTCCTCCAAACGGATTAACAGCAGTATTCTGGGCTTTTACTATTATTACTTTAATTGCTTTATTACTTACTGTAATTCTTTTAAGCAAAAAGACAGATGCCCAGGCACTTGCACATGTGAAAGAAGAATTAAAGAAAGAGGGGATCAAAGAAGAAGAGGAGCAAGAGGAAAAGGAAACTACAAAGAAAAAAAATAATAACGTCCCATTAATTATATATAGTTTGTTGACCTTACTATTTTTTTTATTTTCAGGATTCGGTTTTAATAATCCGTTAAACTTTATAAAAAGTTTTTATCTGTTCGGTTATAAAATTACATTTGATTTATTTTTTGTTATAACTATTGCTTTATTCATAATTGCTATTTATGAATTTTTAAGGAAAAGACCTTACCACCCTTTCAGAGATAAAAGATTTGCATTCTTTATATTCATATTAATACCGGTTCAAACATTATTTGCTCACAACTGGTTAACTATACCATATTATTTAAACCGTGCGTTCCCTGCCGGGTCGGTAGCCAGTCAATATTATGAAATTTTTGCCAATATAAACCCAATATTGATATTTATTTTAGCTCCGCTTATTGCAGGTCTTACAACCAAAGCAAATGTTTATAAAATGATGATACTCGGAACAACAGTAATGGCAATACCCACATTTTTATTAACAATAGGTCCGAATTTATATTTGTTTCTTTTATATGTTTTAATCAGCACAATAGGGGAAGCAATGTGGCAGCCTAGATTTTTGCAATGGATTGCTGAAGTAGCTCCCAAAGGAATGACAGGTCTTTACATGGGAGTAGGCCAGTTTCCATGGTTTTTAACTAAGGTAATGACAGGATTTTATTCGGGATGGTTTTTGATGAAATATTGCCCAATAGATATGCTCCCATCAAATATGAATACAGAGTTTATGTGGTTTATTTATGGATTAATTGCTATAGTAAGTCCAATTGGATTAATACTTGCTAAAAAATGGATGGTGAAAGGGTTTAAACTAAAAGCTTAGAATAAGTTTACCCGGTATTTTCGACAATTGCAACTTTGGAATAAACATCCTGTCTTTTATCCATTAAAGGAATTGTTGTTCCTTTAATTCTATTCTCATCGAGGAGATCTAATTCGAGGTCTGCAATAATAATTTGTTCCAAGTTAATAATACCTTCGGCTGCAATTCCATCTCGTGAAAATGGGAAATCGGATGGAGTAAAAATATTCGCCTGACCATAATGAAGTCTGAGATTTTCAACCGGGAGGTTGCCAACAGTACTTGCCATAACAACATATACCTGGTTTTCTATAGCTCTAGCCTGACAGCAATACTTAACGCGTAAATAACCCTGCCTGTCATCAGTATAGGAGGGGACAAAAATTATTTCTGCACCAGCATCCGAGACTACTCTAGCAACTTCAGGGAATTCGACATCATAACAAATTAATATGGAGATCGGACAATGAGTAGTTTTAAATACTTTAAGTTCACTTCCATTTTCAATTTGCCATGGATTTTTTTCCCACCTTGTTCTATGAACTTTATCCTGATTAAATACTTTCCCCTCAGGAGTAAAAAGATAGGCTCTATTAAATATTTTTTCATTTACTTTTGTTGGATGCGTACCTCCAATCAGATAATAATTACACTTGACGGCATAACTTTTTAATAAATCGATATATTTTTCTTTATATTTACTCAATTCGTTAATTGCTTTTAATGGATCGCTACTGTCAATAAACGACATTAGCTGAATTGTAAAGAGTTCCGGGAGAAGCACATAATGAGGTTTATATTCTGCGGCAGCAGTTAAGACATAATGAACCTGCTCTACAAATTCTTCAAAGTCTTTAACTCTTCTTAGATGATATTGAACCGAAGCAATTCGAACGCGCATCATTTCTCCTTTTTATCAAAGTTTGGATTATAATTTGGGTTTAGCCATACAATTAAAGAGGCAAATTCTAAAGATTGAGTATCTCCATGTAAATAATTTTCAACAATATCACAAAATTGAAACCCCTGTTTTAATTGAAAACGAAGTACAGGGTCATAAATATCCCCCCATATAACTTTGAGACAATATGTATGAGGATCCATTTTATCAGCAAATAGATGATAATTAGGTAGCCTGCCTGCGGCAATGATCCTTTTCAGGTTCAACCTTGTACATAATTCCCTTCTTTCCTGGTAAATTTTCTGACCTATTCCTTTCTTCCTGTAATCAGGGTCCACACAAACTTCGGCACCATAAAGGGTTTTACCTTCCGGGTTATGAGTAGAAAACATTCCGCTCCCGGTAATTTCCTTCCAGTTATGCTCAGGACCATATTCGTCCCACAAAATTATAAATGAGCTAGCGGTTCCAACGATTTTCCCTTCCATTTCTGCTACAAACTGACCTTCGGCGAAAACTTTAAGGTGATTTTCAAGCTGTTCAACTGACCAGGGCTTCAAACCAGGGTATACCTTTCTCTGTAATTCTCTAACTTCATCAAAATGTGCCGGAGTTGTGTTTCTTATAATGACCTCTGCATCTGCAACTATCATATTATACCTCTACATCACAACAATTTATTAAAAAGGTTGCTTAAAATGAAAGATATGCAACAATAACCAATAACTATTTTACAAGAATTCTCGAAAAAAATTAATAAATTCCATATTTTTTGAAAATATTTCCTTAAAGTTAATCAATTTGAAGTTTTTTATTTATATTTAATTACAAATTTTATCATACCTGAATCATTTTCTTTTTATGAATCTAGATTTTCATTTAATACAGGAAAACATAGAAAAGATTATTTCAGCAAATTTCTCCACCAATCAAAAAGAAATAATAAAAGAGCAAATCAATTTTATTAATTTATTCAAGAACAATCTAAACAAATTTATCGGGCAGAATGATGTAAGGGTAGAAGCTTTAACTGATTATAATAAAAAAACAGCTTCATTAATAGAAATAAAATTTATCAGCAATAAGACATACCGTAATTTTAATGAATATTTTGAACAATTAGTAATCAATTTAGATGACTATATAAATACTTTTGACGATAGTTTAATCGAAATACAATCAGATGAAAGATTCGAAATTTCCGCGAATGATCCTTTTTATATTAAGAATTTCAAAAGAATAAAGAAGATATTTCTTAACATCTCACAAATTCCTATTTCAGTTGGAAATATTATAAAAAAGATTTTAAAAAAAGAATTGAAGGGAAAAAAGAACTGGAAACATATAATTCCCTTCAGGCAAATTGCATTTAAAGTATTAAGAGATAGATTGTTTAGAGCACTTTTCCCGTTAGTGGAAGAAATTAATCAAAATATTGCTTCATCCTCTTATTCTATCCTTCAAATAGACAAAAATATCAATAAAATGTTTTTTGAAGACACTACAAAGAGAAAAGAAGATTATACAGAACTGCAATTAGAATTTGACAACATTTTAAAAAACATCAGTGATAAATATGAACTCCTGAATGAAAAAATAAATGGGATTATTGAATCGGTTATAAAAGATTTTAATGAATCCTGTGAAAAGGCAGGAACGGTCGAACTCCCCGGAAGAAAATTCGGCCCTAAAGAGATTATCTCTTCCAATAAGAAATTAAATGAAGAATTCAAATCAATAGATGAAGGATGGCTAAATACACTTTTTACTCTTTTTGAGGATTGGAGATTAAATAAGGAATTATTCATATTTTACGGCAGATCTGAACTTGCATATTCAGATCTAAAAAAGGAGACAGAAAGAAGAATCGGAAATATAGTTTTATCCGAACTTCAAAAAATCTTAACACTTCTTGAATACATAAAAGGTGAAATAAACGAATTCTATGGAAGCAGCAATGAACTTCTTTCACTCCTTTATAAAGAAAAAGAGATAATTAGCAAAAAGTTATCTAATAAAATAATTCCTTCCATAAGTGAGATCATTTTAACTCAAAATATACCTGAATTAATCGGAGGAATAGAATTAAATATAGAAAAGCTTCTGCAAAATATCTCAAATAAAAGAGCAATAATAAGGGCCGAGTCTTATATAAGAAAAATAAAAACATCCGAAATCGATTATATCTCTCCAAAAGAAATGATTTCTTTTACAAGCTTAACAAAATTTAGTAAATCGATCCAGGGAATTAAAAATAATGTTTTAAAAGAAACACAAAAAGTCCAGGATGCTATTTCCGATATTGATCAGATTTCAGATTTCAATCTCGATACCGCTATATCAATGTTTAAGAGTGAAGAAAGAACCGGTGAAGATCCCCTTGATATTGCAGCAGAAGGTATTGAGAGAGCAATAAGTAGAACAAATGAGATACAAAATATATTTCTATCAATTATTAAAGAGATAGAAGAAACTGTCGGAAAAGCCGTAAAGGAATTTAATAGAGATCTGATAAAACTTACAAAAACTGAGAACATATTAGATATAAAGATTAAAATTGCAAAGGAAAAAACTCTTCAAAGAACTACCAGGTTAAAGGAAAAGTCAATCAGATGGATTAGAAATGTTATTCCGGTACTTAAGACTTCTTATGAAAAGGGACAAGGAGGTTATAAAGATTTCTATGGCCTTATAAGAAAAAAATTAGGATTAACCGGCAAGGTTGAAGTAATTTCATCTGAAATTTCAGATTTTTTAGCTGCTACACAAACTGCAGTATTAAAACTGCCGGTAGTATACAGACGGTTATTTGAAATTGAAGCACTAAAAGATGAAAGATTTTTTGAGGGACGAAAAAACGAATTAACTATGTTAAATTCTGCTTACAGTAACTGGAAGAGAGGCGGATATGCTCCGGTTGCTATTGTTGGTGAAAAAGGGAGTGGAGCTACGACTTTGTTGAATTTCTTCGAAACGGGACTTGAAACTAAATATAATATTTTTCGAACGGAAATTTATAATGTTATTTACCAACAGAATGATTTAATTGAATTCTTCAAAACCTTTTTTAAAATTAACTCAATCAAAAATCTTGAAGAATTAATTAGATTTCTTAATAATCAGCCGTCAAAGAGAATCATAATAATCGAAAATATTCAGCATCTTTTTCTTAGAAAGGTCAATGGATTTTTATGTTTAAAAATATTATTTGAAGTAATTTCAAAAACACAGAAAAATATTTTTTGGATTTCCACTTCATCTCTATATTCATGGGAATATTTGAATAAGACTTTAAATATCACTGATTATTTTGGTTATGTTGTGAGGTTAAGAAGTCTGGAAGATGAACAAATGATAAACATTATCTTAAAGAGGCATAAAATAAGCGGTTACAATTTAAGTTTTAAACCTTCCAAAGAGGAGGAAGAAAATAAAAGCTATTTAAGAATTCCCGATGATAGAAAACAAGATTATTTATTCAAGCAATATTTTTCAGATTTGAATAAATTTGCAAAAAGTAATATAAGCTTAGCTTTATTATTCTGGTTACGTTCTACAAAAGAAGTTTCCGGTGACACGATAACCATCGGGTCTTTAAGAGATATAGATTTTTCTTTTCTTTCTTCTCTTGATACAAATAAGGTATTTACTCTTAATTCTCTACTAATTCATGATGGACTAACTGTTGAATCATTTTCATTAGTTAATAATTTACCTGAATCTCAAAGCAGATTAATGCTTCTTGTTCTTTTAGATGACGGAGTTATCGTTCAAAAAAATGGACTATTCAAAATTAATCCGTTATTATATAGACAGACTGCTACTCTTTTGCAAACTAAAAATATTATTCATTGATTACATATGAATAAACTTGAAAAGTTTTTATCTATTTTATTTATTCTTTTTCTTTTTTTTAGCGGATTTGCATCCGGGCAAACTTATAAAAGAATCTTTGCAGAAAAAGGATTCTGTTAAGATAATAGTAAAAATCGATACTATTTTTGTAAAGCAGGATTCAATAAAAAAGGGAGCACAGAAAGATACTTCAAAAAGTATTATTGAAATCGGAACACCGCCCGTTGGAGAAATTATTTCCTTTGCTAAAGTATTCTGGTCTTTGGTCATTCTGGTCATTGGATTTTTTATAATCAGAGTTATTTCCAAGACGATAGATTTAATTGCCGAAAAGAGTACAGGATATCGAATTACAATTAAAGGATTTGTACCCATAATAAGAATTTTCGGATGGTTAATTATAATATATATAATTATCGCTGGAATTTTTAACCCGCCCCTTCCTACGATTATTACGGTGGCAGCATCATTAGGAATTGCAGTTGGTTTGGCTGCACAGGATATATTTAAAAATATTTTCGGCGGTATAATGGTTCTTTTTGACAGACCTTTTCAAGTTGGAGATAAAATAGAAGTAGGTCAATATTATGGAGAAGTAATAAAGATCGGGCTGCGTTCAACAAGAATTGTTACACCGGATGACTCAACGGTAAGCATTCCAAACGGAGAAGTAATGAATAAATCCGTATCAAATACAAATTATGGAGAGCCATACTGTCAGGTAGTAGCAGAGATATTTTTACCAATTACAGTAAATACGGAAAAGGTAAGACAAATTGCATTAGAATCCGCTCAAGTATCTAAATATATATTTCTTAACAAACCTATTGTTGTACTATTTTTTAATGAAGTAAAAGAAAGAAGATCATATTTAAAAATGAGACTTAAAGCTTATGTAATGGATATTAGGTATGAATTTCAGTTTAAAAGTGAAATGACAGAAATTCTGATTAGAGAATTGCTGAAAGAGAAAATCATTTCTCCGGGAGATTTATTTTAATCCGGTTGTGCCGGCTTAGAAGCACAACCAGATTAAAAAATATGCCTTTTTTAAAGCTATGAGCTTACAAAATCCCCTCCATTTACGTGAATAATCTGCCCAGTTATATATGATGCATCTTCGGAAGCAAGAAATACATATGCAGGTGCAACTTCACTAGGCTGACCAGCCCTCCCTAAAGCTGTATTCTGCCCAAATTTTGTAACATCCTTGAATGTTGAGGGTATTAAAGGAGTCCAGATAGGGCCAGGAGCAACTCCATTTACACGAATCTTTTTTGATGCCAGATTTTCAGAAAGTGATCTCGTGAATGCAGTTATAGCTCCTTTGGTGGAAGAATAATCCAATAGATGAGAACTGCCCCTATAACTTGTCACACTTGTCGAATTTATAATTGAATCTCCTTCGTGCATATATCGGAGCATACTCTTTGATAGAAAGAACATACCAAAAATATTTGTTCTGAAAGTTTTTTCCATTAATTGAAAATCTATTTCCTGAAGATTATCCGCCGGATGCTGTTCACCGGCATTATTTACTAAGATGTTTAATTTTCCTAACTCAGCAAAAGCTTTTTCAACCGAATTATTACAAAACTCAATATCACCTATATCTCCGGCAATAGTAATACATCTCCTTCCTTCCTTTTCTACTAAATTTTTAGTTTTATCAGCATCTTTATGTTCATTTAAATATATTATAGCACAATCGGCTCCTTCTCTAGCGAAATGCACAGCTACTGCTCTTCCTATTCCGGAATCTCCTCCTGAAATAAGAGCTGCCTTTCCTTTTAATTTATCACTTCCTTTATAATTTGCTCTGATGTATTCAGGCTGAGGATGCATTTTATATTCTAATCCGGGTAAAGATTGTTCCTGTTCCGGAAATTCCACTGGTTTATTATTATTTTTCATAATTTTTTATCCTATTTTATTTATATTGAAAGATATAAAAATGAGATAAATTTATAATGACTGCATTCACAGTGCAGAATAGAAAGTGATGAAACTCTATTTAAAAAGGGTAAGAAAATAATTAGACTAATGATTAGAAATAATTAACTGCGTAGTAAAAAATTCAATATAAGGATTGTTTATCTATTTACATATTTACCTCAATAAGACCGCAAGCAACTCTAGGGCCTGCATTGCCGGAAGGTTGTGATTTAAGATCATCAGCTCCTCCGTGTATAATAACACTTCTTCCAATAATATTATGAGGACCGTAAAAGGTCATTAATGAATCAACCCATTCGAAATGTGCTTTACCATCTTTGCCAGCTTCCAAATTCCCCATATCTCCGACATGCCTTATAGGATCATCCGGGCCACCATGTTTTACTCCATCGGGATTGAAATGACCTCCGGCAGAACTTCCATCAGGAGAAGTACAATCACCAAATTCATGAATATGAAAACCATGTTTTCCAGGCTTTAAGCCTTCAACATCAGCCACTATTTTAATTCCACCATTTACCTTTGTGAAAATAACAGTCCCTTTTACATCATTTCCTTTTGTTGGTCCCAAAATAGCAACAGCTTTGGTAATAGCAGTACTATCAGGTTTTTTCATCATTTCATCAGGTTCATATCTGCTTCCCTTATTTTTTCCGCAGTTAAAAAAATTTGAGATAACAAATATTAAAAGTAGTACTAAGATTGACTTTTTTATCATGATAAGTAACCTCATAAAATATTATTGAACAATAATAATTCCATTCATCCGCTTTGAATGGATTTTACAATAGAAATGATAAATTCCACTACTGTCAAAAGTATAATTAAAAGTATCATGCATACCAATACTACCGCTGTTAAAAAGAATTTTTGAATTCACAGTGTCTGCACTAGTAACGGTATGCGCCATTGAATCCTGGTTTACCCATGAAACTGTTGTTCCCACCGGTATATTAAGTGTATCGGGAATATACGATATATTTTTCATCCAGATCTCATGTTCACCTCGAACACGACCGGATTTGTTTTTATTTCCACATCCATGTACTAATTCCACAATCAAACAAATTGCAATAACTTGAAAAATTATTTTAACACTCGAAAATCGTTTAGTAATCATTGCTGTCTCTTAATTTCTTAATTTCAGCTCCTTCTTCTTTCATTCTTATATTATGATAGCAAAATTTCAAGTCTTCATACATATTTTCAACAAACATTGCTATCTTTTTACTTCTAAGTAACATATATCTTGCCTTTCTTCATCAATTATTACTTCACTTGATACTATATAAGATACAAATTAGGATTTGAATATTCCTTGAGTTAAATCATGGCTCTAATTTGATGCATGATATACACGGTTGAAGATATATAAATAGCAGTTAATTAGAATGGAAAAGAATACGTAAGGTAATCTTTTTCCAAATTTATAGAGACTCACAATACCAATTGATGCTAGAATTATAGTAAAAGGTTCTATAGTATGCGTAAATCTAGGATCTGCAAAATATAGCATATGAACAAATGTAATCGTGACTATTGAAATGATTGAAAACATTGCAACATTATTTTTATCAGATTTAAAGAAACCGTAAATTGCAAAGAGCAGTAAAGGTAAACGTATTCCAATTTCCCAGAAAAATTTAGAGCGGCCCATCCATGTTTCTCCCCATGGAGGCATGGGACCCCATAGATCCCATAAATTCTCAAGTCTTTCAATAGTAAAATCTACAGGATTACTGAATACATAGCCCACATAATCACTTAAAGAACCATTCAAGGTTTTCAAATGAACTCTTGGAAAGGATTCTGTGTCAGAATATTCCGTTGTAATGGAAAGATTATGAGCAGCATTTTGACCAATCGTAAAGTATCCTGTTCTGGTATATCCGTAAATTAAAAAAACTAAAATTACAAGGCAGTACAATGCAAAATATTTATAAACATTATGATTCTTTTTTAATATTAAATAAATACTGAACAAAATCCCCACCGGTAAAAGTGTTGTCCTAATCATTGAAGCAAAGCCCAAAGAAGCTCCTGAAAGCATATATCTTTTTTTTATATATAAATAAAGAGATAGTGTTATAAAAAAAGCTGCAGGTACTTCAGATAAAACCCAATGTACATACTTTATCTGATTTGGATAAATTGCTGCGATAGTAACGGCAATTAATGCAATGTATTTGCTTTTAAATCCTTCACGGCAGATTTTATATATTAGATAAACAGTAGCCGTAGATAAAATTACGTTTAATATAACCAGACAAAGACCTAAATCAATAAAACTTTTAAATGGCAGAAAAAATGAGATTATTAAAGGAAATCCATTGGGAAAATAAATTGAATAGTGCCCCTCAAGCAGCAGACTAGCCTGCTTTATATAATTTTTCGAATCTATTGTGTAACCTATTCCATTTATCGAAAGGGAATAAATCCTCAGAAACAGGGCAATTATTAAGCTAAAAATCAAATATATATTTTCTTTAACCTTTGATATTAAATTTAGATAATTGATTTTCAATCTAATCCCTTTTAAAAACCCTATAACAAAATTATTTATCTATGTAATATAACACTTAAGAGGCTGTGTGAAAATACAGAAAAACCGTTAAAACGGTTATTAAAAGTTTCATTTTTGCTCCCATTTTGGTCCTGTCCAAAAAGTAATTATTTTCTAAAAAATGGTACACAGATGACGCAGATTTCAATGGATTTTCACTGATTTTTAAATTGAAAATTACTTTTTGGACAGCACCTTAATGATATTCACACAGGCTCTTAAACGATATTGTTATTTAGAATTTATTAACTCTGAAGGAAGAACAAATTTATAGCCGACTTTTCTATACCTTGCTATTTCCTTTTGAAGCAGCTTGAATTCTTCTGCTGTAACAATAAATTCAGCCTCTTGACCTCTTTTCGTCATTTCAATGGTCTCTTTGAAATTTTCCAAAACATTAGTATTACTTTCGCTTAAATTTGAAAGGGAATCCTCGGGAATAAGTTTAAGTTTTCTTTTATTAAATTCTTCCTCTAATAATGGATATACATCAGAGGAATAAAGTTTTGATTTATCATCAATCATAAAAATCGTTGCTTCTGAAAAATTACCTAAAATATTTCTAATAGAACTTTTTAAACGCGCTTTAGAATATTTACTGCTCAATTTGTATTCAATATCAGGAATAACATCATTAAATAAAATACCATATTTCTTTTTGAAATCATTTAATGTCTTTAAAAGTTCGCCTGCATTTTTTGAAGGAATTAATAACAATTCAAAAGTTTCCGGGAGTGAAAGAAATATTTTTATATCATCAGTAACTAAATTTGTAATTCCGGTAACAAAAATTCCAATATTGCCTGCATTACGGTTTATAGATTTATCATAATAAAATTCTGCATTTAATTCCGGTTTGTTTCTTGAAGATACTTCTAAAAGAGTTTTACCGTTTATCTTTTGTTCTTCAGATTTGACATGTACATCATATTTCTTGAATGAAATAAATATTTCATTCAAAATTATCGTGATAGGGAGATCTGCCGGTACGGATACACTATACGAGGCAGTTTTTTCTTCTGAAGATTTAAATTTATTCCCCTTAGTTAAAGGCTTAATCCAGTTATCTTCAAAACCTAAATCATACAATGATTCTTTAAATACTTTTTTAATTACTGCCGTGTCGATTTCTTCTTTATGCTCTACTTTTAATACGCTGTCATTCCAAAATAAACCGAGAGTAAAATTGACAATAAAGAGCAAAACCGCAATAATGATCAATGGAATAATAATTTTACGCTGGAGCGGAGATATCCCTTTGACAGAAAGATTCATCGAATAAAATGATATAAATTATTTATTCTTAAATTCAGGCTTTCGTTTTTCAAGAAATGCATTAGTTCCCTCTTTAAAATCTTCCGTACCGCAGCAAAGAGCAAACATAGCTGCTTCATAATTTTGACCCTCTTTCAAAGAAATTTCATTTGAAGCATTAATTGCTTTAATTGCTAATCTAACTGCATTCTGAGGTTTTACAGCAATTTTTTCGGCTAATTCAACTGCTTTTATAAGGAATTCTTCTTTTGGAAATAAATGATTAATCAATCCGATTCTCAATGCCTCATGTGCAGTTAATGTTTCACCTGTTAAAATATATTCCATTGCTCTACCTGTACTAATTAACCTTGGGAGTCGTTGAGTACCACCAAATCCGGGTATAATGCCAAGATTTACTTCCGGCTGCCCAAATTTAGCATTTTCAGAAGCTAATCTTATATGACATGCTAAGGCAATCTCACATCCTCCTCCTAAAGCAAATCCGTTTACAGCGGCAATAACAGGTTTTTCAAAGTTTTCAATTAAATTGTAAACTGCCTGTCCTCTCTCTGCAAATTCTTTCCCGCTTATTATATCGAGCTTATTTAGTTCGGAGATATCTGCACCTGCAATAAAAGCCTTTTCCCCGCTGCCAGTAAGGATAACTACTTTTACTTTTTCATCTTTATTTAATTCAGTAAAAGCTTTTTTCAGTTCTGCCAGAGTTTCTAAATTCAATGCATTTAATTTTTCCGGACGATTTATAGTTAAAATCGCAACAGAATTTTTTATTTCTAATAGTAAATTTTCAAAATACATTTAATTTCCTAATAACTGATAAATAATGGAAGCCTTATTTTTAAATCTAATCCAATGAACTGATTTGTCTGAAAAAAATTATAAGTTGCCATAATTTCCATCATAAACATCGAAATCCCCACTCCTGCGCTTATACCAATCTTTGAAGTTGTTTCAGTATAGTTTGCTTTATTTGCTGTCGGCTTAAATTCATTCAGTTTTTCCAGATAGACATATGATCCTGATAGTTCAACTACCGGCATAAACAGGACTACTTTCTCAAGTAAAGGAGCAAAATAATATCGAAAACCTAAATTAATTGGAATAGCAGTTGTAGAAAAATTAGTATAATCTGTTATTTTATAAAAGTCCTGGGAACCGGGAAATTGCTCATAACCTACTTTAGCAAATAAAAAGAAGGGTAAATACTCATTATCCGTATATGAAAATTCTACATTAAAGCCGTAACCTAAATCAGAAGAATTAGCAAAATAATTTATCGGGAGTCGGGGACCTACACCAAACGAAATAAATACACCTCTTGCTTTTTCTGCAGGAGGTCTATCTGCGAATGATGTTGAAACGAATAAAAATATAATTAGGATAAAAAGTATTTTTTTCATAATTAAAAATACAAAATATAAATTCTTGCCAAAATGATTGATTTAACTTCCCTTCTTTGACAATCCCGAAAAAAGAAATATACCGGTCAATAAGAAATGAGCCGGGAGAAGAAAAGTGTTAAAATTCTTGCTTACGGCAAAAAAACCTTCCCATGCATTATATTGTGATGCAAAAAGTAAATGGATAATTATTTCCGATTGGGAACCAAATAAGAGAAAGTTTATCCATAAAACCGTGAAAGAAAACACTGTCAGCCAATAGATGTTTTGAAAATATTTTATCAGAATTCCGGTAATTAAAGCTGCCATGAAAAAAGAGACTAAAGAATAATAGTTAATGCTTTCTTTTCCCAGAGGTATAAACTCATAGGCAAAGAGAAAAATAATTATTAATACATTAAATGAAAATTTGAACTTTGAAAAAGAACTGAAATAAATTAAAAATAAAAAAAAGGATATTAGCTGCAATGAATTCCATATAAGGTATATAGGAAAATCCGCAATTGAAGAAAAACCGAATTCATAAAAATATTCCGGATCACCAAGTTCAATTTTTTTCAGCAGGAAAAGAATACCCAAAAGTACCAAAAGCGGTATGATCAAGAGATAAATATAAAATGTGTTTTTTTTATAGAGAGGGTTCTTAAAAACATCTAAAAAAAAATCCTTTTTAATTTTTCTTAGTATAATGATTATTGGAAGAAATAAACTAAGTTGAAATCGGAAGCCAAAAAAAATAAAGTATGTATCCAGACCAAAATATCTTAACGTTATTCCTATTATATTTATAAAAATTAATATTAAAATAATGGAGGTGTAGCTGATATCTTTATTCATAGTACTATTTTTCGTCCGGCTTAAGATTTGGATTTTTCATTTCCATTTTTTTTAAGTCGGTACCTATTCCATGTTTATAAACTAATGCACCTCCATGCTCTCCTGTTTCATAAACTAAGAACGCACCAATTAAGGCCAAAACAATAAATGAATATCTTATTATTCCTATAAATCTTTTTTTTATAACAACCACCGTTCTTATAACAAGTATTAGGGTAAAAAACCAGAGTGTAATATTAGCATAATCTTCATGTTCATTTATGGCCTTAAAAGAAATTGATGCACCTTTTTCACTAAGCAGCCTGGCAGCGTCTTTTGCTTGATTACCTGTTAATACTGCCGCAATTAATCCCAATAATCCAAGAAATAAAAATAAATATGCTGTTTTGGACAGAAATTCTTTTTTAAGTATGATTCCCAGAATTTCAAATAATACGTATGCTAATAAAAACGCGATCGGGAAATGAACTGTATCGGGATGAATTTTTGAGAGAGATTCCATTAGATCTGATAGTAAAATTGCTAAAGTTTCAAATACTGAAATTAAAAGATATATAAATTTCCGTAAAGGATATTAACCCATTTACAAGTATAATTTTAATAAC
Source organism: uncultured Ignavibacteriales bacterium (assembly GCA_963848195.1). GTDB lineage: Bacteria > Bacteroidota > Ignavibacteria > Ignavibacteriales > Ignavibacteriaceae > CAVQBP01. The sequence goes on from CAWKCY010000019.1 coordinate 81,108, forward strand.
GCACCTTATACAAAAACAAACCTTTGGCAGGGACAGCTTCACCGGCGGCAATCCTATTTCTTGCCGAAAGTACTTCATCAATATAATTTTTGTCCAAATTATTTTTTAGAGCATGAAGCAGTGTGCCAATAATAGTCCGAACCATTCCATGCAAATATCTATCCGCTTCAATTAAAAAAAATATCAGCCCTTTTGTTTCTTTCCATTTAATATTAAAAATATTGCAAATCTTATTTTCAGTATCCGATATTGTTCTACAGAAAGAAGTAAAATCTCTCTTACCAACCAAATATTTACTTAAATTATTTAATTTGATGCAGTCAATTTTTTCATGATAAAAATAAGTGAATTTATCATAAAAAGGTGATTTATAACTGGAAAATATATAAAGATAAGTCCTTATCTTTGCATCACTGCGTGCATTAAAATTATTATCTGCTTCTTCCATCTTTTTGATTGAAATATCTTTAGGAAGCAATGAATTTAATGAATATGAAAATCTATAAATATCTAATTTCTTCTCTGTCTTAAAATTAGCTGTTTGACCAACAGCATGTACCCCCGAATCAGTCCGCCCGGAACCAATTAAATTTACATCTTCTTTGGTTAGGATTTTAATATTATCCCTTAAAACTTGTTGAACTGTACCCGCATTCCGCTGAATCTGCCACCCTGCATATTCGGTACCATCATATTGAATTATTATTTTGTAATTAAATACCTGCTTTAAAGATGTCATATTTCAAATACCGTTCGTGCATAATCATAATTAGAATATGCGATTAATTTAACAAAAAAAATATTATGTGATAATATACATACACCCATACTATAATATAATTTATTTTAAAAATGATACAAGATATAATAAAAAATGCTCTGGACGATTTTTATTTTACTTTTAATTTTATGGTTGATTGCAGTTATTTTAGCTTATACTTTGGGTGGACTTATACACATCCTTTTAATATTAGCTTTAATAATAATTGTATTAAAAATAATTCAGGGCAGAAAAACTTCATAATAATTAATAAAAATGTTTAAAGGAGAAAATATGATAAAGAAGAAGAATTTAATTTTTTCAATATTTTTAAGCTTATTTGTCTCACTAATACTTATTTCATGTGGAAATAACAGAAACCATGGTATGGAAGGAGAAAATAATAATACACAAACCTCTGTAACGGATAAAACAGATACTATGTGGAATAACACTAAAGACTATACATATGAACAAAAAGAAAATTTCAAAAAGGATGTGGAATCCGCTAAAGAAAAATTAGATGAAAGAATTGATGACCTGCAGCAAAAAGCTGAAAATGCTTCTGGCAATGCAAAGGCTTCTTATAATGAAAGTGTAAAAAAATTAAAAGAGGAAAGAGAAGTACTCGACAAAAAAATGAACAATTTTAATGACGTGACTAAAGACAGCTGGGACGATTTTAAGTCAGGGGTCAATTCTGTTTGGAACGATATTGAAAAAACGTGGAACGATGAGGTAAATGAAAACGGATAAAAGCGAAAGAGCAAGTGCAAGTTAGAGATCTGAGGTTGATTGAATTAAACTCACTGGATTATATTTCAATCAACCTCGACTTAAAAAAATAATTCAATTATTAGATAGACTGCAGCAATAAAGGAAACAAATCCAAGCCCTTTAATAACCCGTAAACCTAATTCTTTGGTACCCCATATTAATGCGATGCCCGATTTAAATATTGAATTTGAAATAATTACAATAATAACTGCAATAGAAATTATATTTGAATTCAATTTTTGAGTTATTAATTGGGTTAAAGAAATAATAATAGCATCGACACTGGTTAAACCGCCTAAAGCACTTGCAGCGTAAATTCCTCCATTTCCAAGATACATTTGAGCAGCTTTTGAAACAAAAATCATAACTGCAAATATCCCCCCGAAAATTAATGCAGACCTAAGCTTAAACGGATTATTTAATTCAATCATTTCTTTTGACTTATTATTCTTAATATTTCGAAACATAAAGTAGCCGACACCTATGTTTATAAACGTTAAGAGTAATAAGGGAAACCAGAGAGGATTTATCAGCGAATCATTCAGAACTAAAATGATTATAAAAATTCTTGGGAACATTACTGCAGAGGCTAGGATAATTCCAAGAGCAAAATTTTCAGCTAATTCACTATTTTCTTTGCTCTTTTTTGATAAAGAAAAGGTAACAGCCGTACTTGATACCAAACCACCGAGAAGACCCGTTATTAATATCCCTTTATCTTCTCCAAAAAATTTTATGAAGATATACCCGATAAAACTTATACCGCCTACAAAAATTACCATCAGCCAGATCATTCGCGGATTGAGAATATCAAGAGGTCCTACATTCCGGTTAGGAAGCAGCGGTAGAACAATTACTGTAATGATTGCCAGCTTTATCGTTGCATAGAGATCTTCTTCACTTATTTTCCCGACAAAACGATGAAGTTGTATTTTTAATGTCAGAAAAGTAGCTGTAATAACTGCAATAATTGCAGCCAGAACAATAAAATTCCAATAAACCAGTGAACCCAAGATAAATACAAGAAAAGTTGTTATTTCTGAAGTTCCGCCCGGCCGGCCAAGCTTTGCAGAAAAAACATGTGATGTGGTTATAAGAGCTGAAAACCCAATAAAAACAGCAAAATAAATCCAGAATGAAGTAATTGAAGAAATCAATGCCGCTGCAAATCCCAAAATAGATATTAATGGAAATGTTCGAACACCTGCAAAAGTTTTTTCTTCTGAAGGTCTGGAATGCTCTCGTTCCAGGCCAATCAATACTCCGATTAATATTACAATTATTAATTTTTGGAAAAGGATAAACAGATCTTCTCCCCCCGTATTATTTTTGGAAGCTGATAAATAATCAGGTAAAAATTTAATAGTATCCTGGATTACAGGTGATACAAAGTTCATTGTATTAAATTAAAAGTAATCAGAAAATCATTTTATTGTATGTAGACAGTTTTAATATTTACAAATTCTTTAATTCCAAAAGGTGAAAGTTCTCTGCCATATCCAGATTCATTAATCCCGCCGAACGGAAGTCTTGGGTCAGATTTTACAAATGCATTTACAAAGCAGTTTCCGGCTTGAAGCTCCTTTTCTGCTATTCTCTTCCCTCTCTCTTCATCTGCAGTGAAAACAGCCGCACCTAATCCAAAATTTGTATCATTGGCAACTTTGACTGCTTCTTTTTCATCATCTACCTTTATTAATGCGGCAACAGGACCAAAAATCTCTTCATCATAAGCGGGCATACCTTTTTTTACTTCTGCTAATACTGTAGGAGGATAGTATGCTCCTACACTCTCACTAACTTTTCCACCTAATAGAAGCTTCGCCCCTTTTTCAATACTGCTTTGAACCTGCTTATGCAAATCGTCTCTAAGACTTATACTTGCCTGAGGTCCCAAACTATTTTCTTTATTAAAAGGATCACCCATCTTTTTCTCCTTCATAAGCTGTACATACATCTCTTCAAATTTTTTATAAACCTTATCCACAATGATAAAACGTTTTGCCGCAATACAGCTTTGTCCCCCGTTTATAAGCCTCGAGGTAACGCACGTTTCAACGGTTTTTTCTAAATCGGCATCTTCAAGAACTACATAGGGATCACTTCCTCCCAATTCCAGAACAGTTTTTTTTAAAACAGAACCTGCTGTAGATGCAACTGATTTACCTGCCGGAACGCTTCCTGTTAAAGTAACGGCTTTAATATTTTTATCCTTTATAATTGTATCCATTTTTGATGAAGGAACCACGATAGTCTTAAATAAGCTTTCGGGGAATCCTGCTTCTTTAAAAACCTCTTCAATTGCAAAAGCACACCCTGTTACATTGGATGCATGCTTTAATACACCGGCATTACCAGCCATTAGATTTGGTGCTGCAAATCTGAATACCTGCCAAAAAGGAAAATTCCATGGCATAATAGCAAGTATTACACCCAGAGGCTGAAAGGAGACATAACTTTTTGAAGCATCCGTTTCTATTTCTTCGTCAGCAAGAAAACCTTCGGCATTATCTGCGAAATATTCACAAGCCCATGCACATTTCTCAATTTCAGAAAGGGATTGCGCAAAAGGTTTACCCATTTCAAGAGTCATGAGCTTACCAAATTCTTCTTTCCTGTTTATCAGTATGTCATGTGCATTTTTCATTTTTCCGGCACGATGAGAAAAGCTTGTATTTCGCCATTCTAGAAAGACTTTATTTGATTTCTCCAATAATTTTTTAATTTCATTATCATTCATATCGGGAAATTCTTTAATCTCTTTCTCTGTAGCAGGATTTATTGACTTAGCCATTGCTGCCTCTTATTTATTAAATATTATGAAATAAATAATGAATTTTATGAATTAGTTAAAGCGGCATTGTCACATTAACTAGTGCAGAATGTGAATTTAATGAAATTGATTGACTAAGAGTTAATTTTTACCAAATCGCTCATTTTCAATATGATATTGGCACTTTTAATTTCGCGGAATTAGATTATCCTTTTTATAACAACTAAAGTCTTATCATCGGAATATTTACCGTTTTTTGAAAATTTAATAACATCATCAAGAATTATATATATAATTTCTTTTGGAGAAAATTGCTTTGATTTTTTAAGTTGATTTAACAGGCGTTCTTCACCATATTCCTTGAAATCAGAGTTTGTAGATTCTGTAACCCCGTCAGAATATATTAATAAAACATCCCCCTTTTCAAAGTTTATATTCTCGATAGTGTATTTTGCTTTTGGTGCAGGCCCTAATACAGGTCCGGTAGGATCGAGGGTTATAACCTTATCGGAATCACCCTTTATAAAAAAAGGGGGATTGTGACCTGCATTTGCGTATAAAAATAAGCCTCCTTTGTCAGCTGATAATTCACCATAAAATAATGAAGCGAATTTATCATCTGAAAAAATTTTATTTACCAGCTGGTTTGTCCTTTTTATAAGGGGGGATATTTTAATCTCAAAAGTTGTTGCCATTCTTAATGCGCCTGCAATATACATTGCTTCTGCGGCAGCCCCGACTCCTTTACTGGCTGCATCTCCAATAGTTACACCTAGTCTATCCCCTTCATCTCCAATTTCAAGGTAGTCAAAAAAATCACCGCCGACAATTTCCGCAGGATCAGTTACTCCAAAAAGTTCATAATTATGAAAACGGTATTCATGTTCAGGCAGTATACTCTTCTGGATCTCCCTTCCTTTATCAAGATCCGCCTTAAGGAATTTTGCCCTTTCAGAATATTTCCTCTGATTTATCTGTGATGTCAAAGCTGTTGCAATAATATTTAATGTTATCCGGAAATCTTCATTAATATTCTCGCTGTTTAATGCCAGTAAATATTCATAATAAATCTTCCCGTTTACCTTTATTTTATCCCCTACTCCTGAAGATGAAAATTTAAGTATTCCTTTTTGTTTTAATATTTCATTAGTTTCAACCCCAACTATTGTTCTCTGTTTTGCAATGAGATCGAAAATAGGATAATCCCTTATTAGGATAACAAAATCGGGATCTATCATTTTAACTTTACCTGTTTGAAAAAGAAGCATATAGGTACCTTTTTCTGCATCAAGTTTCCAAACCCTTCCACCATTAATATTTATATTTTCATTTTCTATAATTTGGGTAACAACTGCAACAAGCATATCCTTATCTGATCCAAAATTTTGTGAAGCTATTGTTTCAACAGTTTTGTATAACTTTCTTTGCTCCATATTTATCCTTATGTTTTATAAAAACTTACGCAAATATAATTATTATTAATCGAATTATACGGGCAGATGCACTGTGAGGTAATTTGAAAAAATTACAAATAGCTCGAGATTCCTATTTCGAGTTAAGATTGCAGATGAAAAATTGAGAGACTTTTAATTTGCGAAACTGAGTTTCGCGTTACATTATTTTGAATAGAAATCAATCATTTCCAGGATAGCTCTTTTACAAACAGCACAAAAATTATTTATTGAAATTGAACGCATTTCACAATCTTCCATTGGTCGGTAAATCCCTTTTTCAACATAACCCCCTCCTTCAAAGGCACCAACAGCGTTTTTATATTCCGGTTTCTCCGGAGTTGGAATAGGTGTTGATTTATCGACCAGGTCTTCCCACTTTGTTTTGAAATCAACTAACGTTGTTAAATTTGGTTCGGTTGGTTCAACCTTAAAATTATAGAAATTTTTATAAGGTGAATCTCTCTCCGAATATTCATCTGCCAGATAGGAAAAGCCGTGCCCAAATTCATGCGAAAAGATATATTCGGAATATGCATTTCTGCTTACACAAACAGAATAATAATTATAAATTGCGCCGCCGCCGTAGTCACTTGTATTAACTAAAATGTAAATTTGATCATAAGGGGCATTTGAAGCAACATCCCTTACTTTTTTATTATCTGTTGTCATCAAATAACGTTTTAAATTAAAGGTATAAAATGATGAATTTAATAAAGTTTTTCTCCAAACATGATCTCCGGGTATATCTGTTCCTTCTTCTTCAGAAGGTGCCTGGATCCCCCAAATATTAAATTTATCCTCGTTTTCTTTTAAATGGTGATGAACTGAAAAGATAACCCGAAACTCTTTTGCAGTCATCCATAAACTTATCCATTTCTTCCATGGTATAGCCCTCCGGAATAATTACTATATCAACTTTTTCAGAAGGATCTCCGGAATACAGGACTTTAAACGATTTATATTCATTATCCCTTTCATTCTTAATAAAATAATTTTGAGGATCTATTTTATACGTAAATTTTTTAATAAAATTATTCTCATTGTTTCTGCTGAAAAATTCAACCCTGATATTCGCTTTTGGAAAAGGCATCACAAATGTCTCCGAAAATGTTTTGGTAGTTTTCTTTGCTTCTTCAGTTGTTTGCCATTCATGAAATAATGTAGAATAAGTTCTGGAATAAATCTCTTTATTTGACGAATCATCAAAAACTTCGGCTTTATAATTTCCATAATTGAATTTATCAATTAAGTTAGTATGAGAGCCCCCCCAAAAAGGCTCTTCTTTTAATTCATCAATCGAATAGTAATCATCAGCACTGTCTCCGGTATGATAATAATCGATACGTAACGTTTTATTTTGAAAGTAATCATCAAATTTTATTTGCGCAAAAAGCGGTAAAGAGAGGAATAAAATAAAGAATATACTTTTCATTTAAATTAATTTTTGAGTTCTGGAAGGAAAATCATTATAATATTTTTCTGGAACCCGGTTTTATTAACGGTATATCTTTACTGCACAAAACGCAATTTTCCCGTGTATAGGTGTCGGCATTTATTTGTAATGTTGTAAATAAAGGATAATCGAACTTCACTTTACCACCGCTTCGATCTACAATGGCTCCTATTCCTATAACATTTGCTTTACTATCCTTGACAATATTAATAACTTCATAAACTGAACCGCCAGTAGTAATTACATCTTCACATACCAGAACTTTTTCATTTTCATTTAAACTAAAACCTCTCCTTAAAGTCAAATTTTTATCTTCTCTTTCGGCAAATATAAATTTTTTGTTTAACTGCCGGGCTACTTCATAACCGACAATTATACCTCCCATTGCCGGTGCAACAACTGTTTCAAATTCATAAGATGCAAATTGCTCCGAAATTAATGTACATATTTGTTTTGTATAGTCCGGATACTGCAGAACCCTAGCGCATTGAAAATAAACATTGCTGTGTTTACCCGAAGTCAATAGAAAATGTCCTTCTAAAAGGGCTCCGGTTTGGCGGAATATTCCTAATATTTCATTTTCACTTAAACTCATTTAATAATCCCTTTTAATTTATTTACTTTAATTCTGCAGGAACCGGTATTTTAAAGATGACATCTTTATTTCATTAGAATACCGTTTCATATTTATTTACATTCTAATAAAAAGTTAAAGATAATAACTTTACAAAGATGTCATCTTTATATATCTGCGTAATTTCATTTTACTTATTTAAATTTTCTATCTTCTCTGCAAGTTTAAAATCCTTATCAGTTACACCTCCCTCACTATGCGTTGATAACGTAATCTTAACCTTATTATATGAATGAATATTAATATCCGGGTGGTGATCCATCTTTTCCGCTTCATCTCCCAGTTTATTAACAAAATTAAGAGCAGATTTGAAATCTTTTAATTTGTACTCTTTTTCGATTTGATTATTTACAAACTGCCATCCATCCATCTTTTTTAACTTTTCATCCCTATCATTTTCTTTTAATAAAGCCATATAACCTCCTGCTGTAAATCATAATTATTACCATTATTTAAAATAAAAAAAGCGTCTTATAAATTTAAGACGCTTTTAACTAATATTCTGTAATTTATACCAAATATTATTTAGATTCACCTGAATCGGTTTTTTCTTTTGCTTCATCAGGGATTTTAACATCCAAATCCTCATCGATAAAGATTAATTCAGCTGTTTTTTCAATATGTTTGGCAACAATTTTCGTTCCTTCTTTGAAAGAACCTCTTAATATTTCTTCTGCTAAAGGATCTTCGACATATTTCTGAATTGCTCTTCTCAATGGTCTTGCACCATATTTCTGATCGTAACCTTTCTCAACAAGGAAATTCTTGGCAGACTGATCAAGTGTGATTTCCATTTTGTTTTCACGTACATTCTTAAGGAGATCTCTTAATTCTATATCTATAATTTTTAGTATATCTTCTTTTTCAAGGTTTCTAAATACAATGGTTTCATCAACCCTATTTAGGAATTCAGGATTAAATAACCGCCTCATAGCATCCTCAACAGTATTTTTAAGGCTGGCATACCGGTCTTCGGATTTTTCTTCACCGAAACCGAAAGAACCAATATTTTTTATATCCCTTGCTCCTATATTAGAGGTCATTATAATAATCGTATTCTTAAAGTCGACTTTTCTTCCAAAACTATCGGTTAATATACCATCATCAAGTACCTGAAGAAGTATCCCAAAAATATCCGGATGAGCTTTTTCAATTTCATCAAAAAGGACTACAGAATAAGGTCTTCTTCTTACTTTTTCAGTAAGCTGACCCCCTTCTTCATAACCAACATATCCGGGAGGTGCACCAACTAACCTCGAAAGAGAGAATTTTTCCATATATTCACTCATATCCATTCTAATAAGTGCATCCTCGGAATCGAATAAATACCTTGCTAAAGCTTTACAAAGTTCAGTTTTTCCAACTCCGGTAGGTCCTAAGAAAATAAAACTGCCTATTGGTCTGTCGGGACTTTTCAAACCCGCACGTGTTCTTCTAATTGCTTTAGATAACTTTTGAACAGCTTCATTCTGTCCTACTATGTAATTTTCCAGAGATTCAGCCATTTTTAATAATTTTTCCGATTCAGTTTGAGCAACTCTGTTAACCGGAATCCCGGTCATCATTGCTACAACTGTGGCTATATCTTCCTCACTTACGTCATGAATGATATCTCTTGTTTTAGCTTCCCATTCACGTTTTGCAATTTCAAGATCGGATTGTAAATTTCTTTCTTTATCCCTAAGCCTAGCAGCTTCTTCGTAATCTTGTTTTTTAACAACCGAGGCTTTTTCCTGTCTAACTTTTTCAATATTTTCCTCAAGCTGAAGAACTTCTTTTGGTACTTCAAAGTTTCCCATATGGACCCTTGAACCGGCTTCATCAATAACGTCAATTGCTTTATCAGGCAGATGCCTATCAGTGATATATCTGTTACTAAGCTTCACGGCAGAACCAATTGCTTCTTTAGAATACCTAACATGATGATGTTCTTCATATTTGAATTTGATATTCTCAAGTATTTGAATTGTTTCATCATAACTAGGCGGTTCAATCATTACTTTTTGAAACCTTCTATCCAAAGCACCGTCGGTTTCAATGAATTTTCTATATTCATCCAAAGTTGTTGCACCAATACATTGTATATCACCTCTTGCAAGTGCAGGTTTGAACATATTAGAAGCATCTAATGAACCGGATGCTCCCCCTGCGCCAACAATAGTATGGAGTTCGTCAATAAAAAGAATTACATCGCTGGCTTTTTCAAGTTCATTCATCAATGCTTTCATTCTTTCTTCAAACTGGCCTCTATATTTCGTACCTGCTACCAATCCAGCAAGATCAAGAGTTACTACACGTTTATCTTGAAGAATTCTGGGTACTTTCTTTTGTATAATTCTTAAAGCCAAACCTTCGGCAATTGCAGTTTTACCTACTCCTGGCTCGCCGATTAGAACCGGGTTATTCTTTTTTCTCCTGCTTAAAACCTGAGCTACCCTTTCAATTTCTTTTTCACGCCCAACAACGGGATCTAATTTATCTTCACCCGCAAGTTTTGTTAAATCTCTTCCGAAGTTATCTAATACCGGAGTTTTTGTTCTCTCCACCTTTTTGTCAGGTGCTGGAACAGCTCCTGAAGGATCTTTAGAACTCTTGCTGCTTAACATAGAATTCAATTCTGATCTGGCTGAATCATAAGTTACATTAAACTGATGTAGTATTTGTGTAGCAATATTATCCTCATCTCTTAATAATGATAAAAGAAGATGTTCTGTTCCTATTACATCCGCTTTATATATTTTCGATTCAATTTGCGTGATTTTTAAAACTTTCTCAGCTTGTTTAGTTAAAGGAATATTTCCAATTGTCAAAGTGCCCCCGGAGGTTCTGACCGTATCTTCAACAGCTTTTTTCAATTTCATTAAATCACAATCCAAATTTCGCAAAATTCTAACAGCAACTCCCTGGCCTTCCCTAATAATTCCTAAAAGAAGATGCTCGGTTCCTATATAATCATGTCCAAGTCGGAGAGCTTCTTCCCGGCTTAATCTGATAACGTCTTGAAGTCTGTCAGAAAAGTTTCCGTCCATAATTTAATTCCTCATTTCTTTTAAATAATTTCTTTTTTAACGGCACAAACAGCTAATTAGTTTCATAAATATATTAACAGCTTATTCTTCATTCAAGATAGGCTCTTATAACCTAAAAATAATTACATTTAAAGTCAAAGAATAAAACTCTTATAAATATTATTATTTTATTGAAACCAAATATTATACCAAATTAATTATTAAAACCAATTCATGAAAAAGATAAAAAATCCATTTATTATCATTTAATTATAAGTTAATAACAAATAAATAAAGATGTTGTCTATTATATTACAAATATTTGTATTTGTATTGTACATTTTTTTCAAAAAATAATTGCTTAAGGTCTAAATAAATATTAAAATTAAGAATCAAATTCATAAAAGGGAGAATAATGGAAGCTGTTACAGGTTTATCAATAGTTTTAATTATTGCTATTGTTTTCGTTTTAATTGTTTTTCTATACTTTGTGCCTATCGGGCTCTTTATTACAGCCTTCTTTTCAGGAGTAAAAGTAAAGATATTCAAAGACTTAGTAGGAATGAGGCTAAGAAAAGTGCCACCGGTTGTAATTGTCAGAAGTATGATCACTGCCACTAAAGCGGGAATAAAGATTGATCAGGGAAAATTGGAAGCTCATTATTTAGCTGGCGGAAATGTGGTTAGAGTTATTAATGCATTGGTTTCAGCAGATAAAGCCAACTTAGGTCTTTCATTTGAACGCGCAACTGCTATTGATCTGGCAGGAAGAGACGTGCTTGAAGCTGTCAAAATGTCTGTTATTCCTAAGGTAATTGAAACTCCAGTGGTTGCCGCTGTAGCAAAAGATGGTATCCAGCTTAAAGCAATTGCCAGGATTACTGTTCGTGCAAATATCGATAGATTAGTCGGCGGTGCAGGAGAAGCAACTATCCTTGCAAGAGTTGGAGAAGGTATCGTTTCAACTATTGGTTCAAGCGATAACCACAAGCAAGTTCTTGAAAATCCCGATAGAATTTCAAAAAGTGTTCTTGCCAAAGGGCTGGATTCGGGTACTGCTTTTGAAATTTTATCCATTGATATTGCAGATGTTGATATTGGACAAAATATTGGTGCTATTCTTCAGACAGATCAAGCTGAAGCAGATCTAAAAGTAGCCAGAGCTAAAGCAGAAGAAAGGAGAGCCGCTGCAGTAGCGAGTGAGCAGGAAAACATTGCTGAAATTGCGAGGCAGCGCTCAAGAGTAGTAGAAGCTGAAGCTGAAATCCCCAGAGCAATGGCTGAAGCTTTCCGGTCTGGAAATCTTGGTATTATGGACTATTATAATATGAAAAATATTCAAGCTGATACTGAAATGAGAGATTCCATATCTAAACCAGAAAAGAAAAGAGATAAACCGGAATAATGGAAGATTTTATAAAAATACTCATTTGGGTAATAATAATTATCGCTTTTTTTAGTTCATTCTTTAAAAAGAAGAAAAAAGGGGATCAAAAATCACAGCCATCTCAAAGAAGTAATGACAATAATATGACCGGAAATCCTCAAAAAATTGAATCCATCCCAAAATCAGCGCAAAATAAAGAAGAAATAGATTCATATAATGATATGCTCTCCGAAATTGAAAGTTTATTTAAAAAGGATGATGAACTCAAAGTCAAAATATCGGATAAAACGAGAATTGAATCGCACGAAGCTAATAAAGCATCAGCTCAAAAAGAAATACAATGGCATGAAGGAACAGCTTCCGAACATACTTTGATTACGGATTGGGAAAAAGATGAAAAGAACCTTAAAAAAAAGGCGGCAGTTGATTTTAATATTGAAAATAAGGCGAAAAAATTTGAAGAAGTAATGAATAAAAAAAGTGAAGCTATTGGCATGTTTAGACACTCAATAAAAGAAAAGCTAAATCACCCTGAGACTCTAAAAGATTATATTTTAATATCTGAAATAATAGGAAAGCCAAAAGCAAAGCGTAGATGATCCAGAAGAAATATAAGTTAAAACGATTAGGAGAAACGGGCTTTACTAAAGAAACAGTAGATGAAGCCCGTTTTTCAATTAATTATAAAAATGAATTAAATCCCGCTCAATATGAAGCCGCTTCCGCTGTTGAAGGGGCCTATTTAATAATTGCAGGAGCAGGTACCGGAAAAACCCGCACTCTCGTCTATAGGGTAGCCAGATTAGTTGAAACAGGTTATAAACCTGAATCAATCCTTCTGCTTACTTTTACTCGAAAAGCCGCAAATGAGATGATGAACCGTGCTTCGATTTTACTTGATAACAGATGTGCAAAAATTCTTGGCGGAACTTTCCATTCATTTGCAAATTTAACTTTAAGGAAATATGCTAAAGCTGCCGGACTTGATTCTTCCTTTACAATCCTCGATCAGGGAGATTGTGAAGACGTTATAAACTTAATCAGATCTCAGGCTGGTTTTATTTCAAAAGAAAAAAGATTTCCAAATAAACAAACACTTAACAAAGTCTTCAGTTTAAGTATAAACACAGGAAGAAAAATTTCTGCAATTATTGAAGAGAATTACCCTCATTTTTTAGATGATCTGGACAAAATCCTCCAAATTCATACTGTTTTTAATGAATATAAACGAAAAAATAATCTGCTTGATTACGATGATTTACTGGTTTATTTAAGAGATTTCCTATTAGATTTTGGACCTGCTGCTAAGTCTCTTCTGTCGACTATAAAATTTGTTATGGTTGATGAATACCAGGATACAAATAAACTTCAGGCTGATATTGTCAAAGGCTTATGCCGGATTAATAAAAATATAATGGTTGTCGGTGATGATTCACAATCGATTTATTCATTTAGGGGAGCTAACTTCAAGAATATTATTGAATTCCCAAAATTATTTGATAATGTTAAAATAATTAAGCTTGAAGAAAATTATAGGAGTGTTCAGCCTGTTCTTGATTTTACAAATCATATTATTGCTAGTTCCATTGAGAAATATGAAAAGCATTTGTATACTAAAAAGAACGGCGGAGAATTACCGGTAATAATTGCGGCTGCTTCAGAAAATCTGCAGTCAAAATTTATTGTTGAAAAGATTTTAGACTTACGTGAAGAGGGTGTCTCTTTAAAGGATATTGCTGTTCTCTTCCGTTCTTCATTTTTTTCTTTTGATCTCGAAATTGAATTAACTAAAGCAAATATCCCCTTTCAGAAATTCGGAGGTATGAAATTCGTTGAAACCGCACATATAAAAGATGTGTTAGCTTTTTTAAGGATTGCCGCAAATCCGAAAGATGTTGTCAGCTGGTACAGGGTTTTACTGCTTCATGAAGGAGTAGGACCTAAAACAGCACAAAAAATCTTAGATGAACTGGCAACCGCACGACTTACAATTAAAGCAAATCCTGATGCTCAGACTTCTTTCAGATATAATGATAAAATCGCAGGTTTATTTCAATTGTTATATAAACTGCATACCGGGAAAGAATTGCCCTCAGAAAAAGTACAGATGATCTTTGATTATTACTGGCCTTTATTTAAAGACAGATATGATGATTATAATAAACGGAACAAAGATTTAGAGATATTTCATAACATTTCTGAAAACTACAAGTCTCTGGACAATCTTCTTGCAGATATGGCAATTGAACCGATAATTGATAGTGTTATAGACATCGATGCACCCGATAAAGAAGAAGAATTTGTTACATTGTCAACTATTCATTCTGCCAAAGGATTGGAATGGCATTCGGTTTTTATAATTCATGCAGTTGAAGGATACTTCCCTTCCAGCAGATCAGTTGAGAATTTAGATTCACTGGAAGAAGAAAGAAGGCTTATGTACGTTGCTTCAACAAGGGCAAAACAAAACCTTTTTGTCACATACCCAATGAATATGTTCGATAGGGAAGCAGGGATGACATTATCAAAACCTTCCCGTTTCATTTCAGAAATGAAACCGGAACTTGCAGAGGGGTGGCTGCTTGATGATGAATTTTAGCCTATTGATTAATACATGCCTGAAATAATAATTATAATTTTAGTATCCCTATTCCTAATAATAAATGTCTCTTTTATTTTTCTTTTAAAACTATTTCATGAAAATAACAATGCCTCCCAAACTAAATATTTAGATTTTTCAATTGTAATAGCCGCAAAAAATGAGGTTAGTAAAATTACTTCCCTTATTAAATCGCTTCAGAAACTAGATTATCGTAAATCAAACTTTGAAGTTATTCTAATAGATGATAATTCTACCGATAACACCTATAAAACAGCAGAAGGATTTATTCAAAATAGTTATAACTTCCATATATATAAGGCTGGAGAAAAAGAATTTCCTGCAAAAAAAGGTGCTTTAAGCTTAGGGATTAAAAAAGCAAAAAACCCATTTATTCTAATAACTGATGCTGATTGTTTACCAGAAGAAGAGTGGTTAAAATTTTATGCTGAAAAATTTAGAGAGGGGTTTGACTTTATCTTTGGAAATGCACCTTTAATTCAGAATAATTCCATTGTAAATAAAATTTCTTCTTTTGAAAACCTAAGAAGTTCAATTCTATCATTTAGTGCTGCAAAAGCCGGAATTCCATATTCTGCTTCCGCCAGAAATTTTGGATTTAAAAAATCTTCTTTCGAGCAAATTAAAGGATACACAAATACTGTGGAAACACTCAGCGGCGATGATGACTTGCTTTTAAGAGAAGCTGTAAAAAATAGCTTAAAAATCGGGACTATACTTAATAAAGGTTCATTTGTTTATTCTTTAGCTAAAAAGAACCTTAATGAATATTTCAGCCAAAGAGCACGACATACAAAAACCTCTTTCTATTACCTGCCGGGGAGACAATTTTTATTATCTACATGGCACTTAATAAATTTGTTCTTTTTATTTTCACCCTTATTGATGTTTTTCAATAAGTTGTCCGGTTTATTATTTTTAATAAAATTACTGATAGATTTTATTATAGTTAAGTCTCAGCAAAAAAAGTTTGGCTATGAATTTAATTTCCTTGAAATTTTTTGGCTTCAAATAATTTATGAAATATTTCTAATTATTCATTTTGTAAACGCATTATTTAAAAAAGATAAATGGAAGTAAATATTGAAGAAACGGGAAATAAAGGAAAGAAAAGCGGCGTGGCTTAATCCCGAACATCCGAATTTCGAAAGGTGGGAACGTGCAAGAGATTTATCTATTGAAAGAGGAAAATTTGTTAAATCAATTGTCGAAAAATATATAATTTGCAAAAGTCTGTCTGTACTTGATCTTGGTTCGGGTGAAGGCGGAACCTCAATAGTTTTATCTGAACTAAACATGGTTTCGGGCTGCGATTTAAGTTTAATTAGACTCAAAAGACAGAAAAACAATTCTTTGAATTATTTTAGAATAAATTGCGATGCCTTAAAGCTTTCTTTCAAAGAAAATACTTTCGATTTAATAATCATGCAGGATGTTGTTGAACATATGCCAGATGTTAACCTTTTGGTAAATGAAATTTATAGGGTTTTAAAACCCGGCGGATTTATATATGTAAGCACTCCAAACAAATGTTCAATAATCAATTTAATAGCTGACCCACATTGGGGGTTTCCATTTGTTTCAATTCTAAGAAGAAAAACAATTAAAAAATATTTTTTAAAATATTTTAGGAAAGATGAAATAAACAGACAAGATATTCCGCAGCTTCTTTCTCTAAATGATATCCGGAAATACTTTGGTGATTATTTTGAAATAAATCTGGAATTAAAACATTCTGTAGAACAATTATTAATTGGAAATAGAGGAATTATCTGGAGTGATTTTCATTTAACCCTTATTATGTTAGTAAATAAATTGAAGATGGGAAAACTCCTCCGGTTATTTTCAAATAATAAAATAGGGATTATAAATAAATTCTTTAGCCCGGCTTTTTATTTAGTTGCAAAAAAAATCCTCTACTGACCAATTTAAGCAATTACAAAACATAATATGTCATTCTTATTATAGGAAATAAATTATTAAGACGGACTTACCTTTGAAGCAGGTTGGGGTTAACGGCTGTTTGATGGCCATTTGATGGCCATTTGATCTAATAAAATTTTTCGAGTAAAAACAATATTATGAATGAGATTTATCATATATAAAGAGATCTAAAAAAGTATTTAAATATTTAAAAAAAATTGATTAGTATCAAGCTTTCTTTTAATTACTGCAAAATAATTTTGAAAAAGATTAACGGTGATTCCGCTGTAAGTAAATTTTGAATTTTTTTGAAATAGTAAATCAAAACCAATATATTTATAATCTATATTTTTTAAGAAATGGATTATAAAGAATTAGCAGACAAAGCAGTTGAAGCAAAATCAAGGGCTCTCCCTACTTACTCAAAATTTCATGTAGGAGCAGCTTTGCTTACAAAAGACAATAAAGTGTATCAGGCGGGGAATATTGAAACAAGCTCTTACAGCTTAACTATCTGCGGCGAAAGAACTGCTTTATTCAAAGCCATTTCAGAAGGAGAAAGAGAATTTAAAGCCATTGCAATTGCCAGTGATGATCCTGATTTCTGCCCTCCATGCGGTGCATGCAGACAGGTAATGAACGATCTTTGCGGAAATATCGATATAATAATGATAAATCGTAAGAATGAATTAAAACAAATGAAACTCTCTGAATTATTCCCCTTCCCTTTTGGTGATGAAAATCTTAAATAATTTTTTTGAATTTTGACTTTTTACTTTTGACTTTCTATGGAACCCTTACCACATTCAGTACCCAAAGAAACAGGATGGATTGAAGTAATTGCCGGATGCATGTTCAGCGGCAAAACAGAAGAACTAATTAGAAGATTAAGACGTGCACAGATCGCCCGACAGAACGTTAAGATATTTAAGCCTAAAATTGACACCAGATATTCCACAACCGCTATAGTTTCTCATAGTGACCAGTTTCTACCGTCAATTTTAATCAACGACATAAATGAAATTTTAGAACACTCATCTTCTGCTCATGTAATCGGGATCGATGAAGCACAATTTTTTTCTAATGATATTATTAATATTTGTAATACACTTGCAGACAATGGAAAACGTATTATCGTCGCCGGGCTAGATCAGGATTATAAAGGGATTCCATTTGAACCAATGCCGCATTTACTGGCAATAGCGGAGTATATAACAAAAACTCTTGCAATATGTGTTGTATGCGGAAATCCTGCCGATAAAACCCAAAGGAAAACGAAATCTTCAGAAAGAGTTATCGTAGGTGCTTCCGATATTTATGAAGCACGATGTAGAAAATGTCATTTCATACCTGATGAATTATAAGGATATTTTATGAATATTGTTTCATTATTAAGGGGAATTTTAGGAATAATTATTCTAATCGGAATCGCATTCCTTTTATCTAATAATAAGAAAAAAATAAACTGGAGACTGGTTATTTCAGGGCTTGGATTACAGATAGCCTTTGCAATTTTAATCCTTAAAGGGGAAGAATTAAGTTTAATTTTCAGCCCTTTCGGGTGGCCCAAAGATTTCTTTTACTGGGTTAGCGGATTTTTTGTATCTATCCTAAATTTTACTACAGAAGGGGCAAAATTTGTTTTCGGACCCCTTGCTATTAGTCCCGGTCAAACCGGGAGCCTAGGAACTATCTTTGCTTTTCAGGTTCTTCCGACAATTATATTTTTTGCCAGTTTAACTTCGATTTTATACTATCTCGGGATTCTGCAGCGCGTTGTCCAGGGAATGGCATGGATAATGGCAAAAGTTATGGGAACCAGCGGCGCTGAATCACTTTCCTGTTCGGCTAATATATTTGTTGGGCAAACTGAAGCTCCCCTTCTTATCAAGCCTTTTATTAAAAATATGACGAATAGTGAGATACTTACCATTATGGTTGGGGGTATGGCTACAATTGCCGGCGGAGTCATGGCTGCTTATATTCAGATTCTGGGAAATTCTTATGCACAGACCTTGAATATTCCTCTTGCACAAGCCCAGCAGATGTTTGCTACTCAATTGCTTGGTGCCAGTGTTATGGCTGCCCCTGCAGCTTTATTAATATCTAAAATATTATTTCCTGAAACAAGTGAACCTGAAACAAGAGGGACAGTCAAAGTTGATATTGAAAAAAATGCCTCAAATATCATTGAAGCAGCAGCAGCAGGAGCCGGCGAGGGGTTGTGGCTGGCATTAAATGTAGGAGCAATGTTAATTGCTTTTATTGCTTTGATTGCATTAGTAAATTACCTTCTTAATCAGCTTGGAGTTTTTTCAGGCTGGAACGACTATTTAATAAAAACTTATGGACAGCCTCTGAATTTCCAGTTAATTATAGGTTTGGTCTTAAGATATCTGGCTTTTGGAATAGGGGTACCCTGGAGTGATTCCTTGCAGTTCGGAAGCTTGCTCGGAACTAAAGTAGTCTTAAATGAATTTGTGGCTTATCTGGAAATGGGAAAAATGATTTCTTCCAAAACTTTGTTAGACGGTAAAGCTATTCTAATGGCAACATATGCTTTATGCGGATTTGCGAATTTCAGTTCAATTGCTATACAAATCGGTGGAATGGGACCTCTGGCTCCGAATAGAAGATCCGATATTGCAAGGCTTGGTATTAAAGCGGTTATTGGAGGTTCTCTCGCTACGTTAATGACAGCAACTCTAGCCGGAATCCTCTTTTAAATGTCTATTGCTTAATTGAATAATTATGTAAAAATTCTGGCTCGAGTTGATTGATTTAAATTTCAAATATAATGACCTGCTATATTACCTTGAAAAAGTTATCCCTTTTCAGCCGGAATTGACTTTAGTTCTTGGGAGCGGATTGGGAGATTTTGTAAATAGGATTGAGGTTATAAAGTCTCTCCAAACAGATAATTTACCTGGCTATCCTCCTTCAACTATTTTAGGTCATAAGGGAAGGATAGTTTTCGGAAATTATTTAGGCAAAAATTTGCTTGTGTTTCAAGGTAGAATCCATTTTTATGAAGGATACGACTTATCGGAATGTATTCTTCCTGCATTTATCGCATTTGAATTAGGTTGTAAAAAAATATTACTGACTAATGCAGCTGGAGGAATAAACCATAATTTAATTCCCGGAGATCTGATGCTCGCCTCCTCCTTTAATGGTATAAATATAAAAAAAGAAATAACCGGACTTATAGGGTTAGCAGGAATCGAAAAAAAAGATTATTTCCTTAATTTTCCTTCCTTAAAACTGAATAAGAAGATAAAGCAAGCAGCAGTTGAAAATAATTTGGCATTAAAAGAAGGTATTTACTGGTATACTAAAGGACCAAGCTATGAAACTCCTTCCGAAATAAAAATGATATCAAAATTCGCAGGTGATGCTGTAGGAATGTCTACAGTCTATGAGGCAGTTTTTGCTGCCTCCAAAGGTATGGATGTATCTTCCGTATCTTGTATTACAAACTATGCTGCTGGTATTTCCGGTAAAAAATTGAACCATCTGGAAGTTGTAGCTACTGCCGATCTGGTCAAAACAAAATTCGAAAATTTAATCAAAGGAACTATAAAACTTTTGTAATGTTCCATTCTAAGACTTGGAAATTTAAGAATATTTACTATGCCCGGACTATTATTTTAATTGACTTTCTTTGCCGTTACAGGTAATTTTAAGGTTTAATAAATTTTAAAATCTCACTTATCAAGACT
Source organism: uncultured Ignavibacteriales bacterium (assembly GCA_963848195.1). Classification (GTDB taxonomy): domain Bacteria; phylum Bacteroidota; class Ignavibacteria; order Ignavibacteriales; family Ignavibacteriaceae; genus CAVQBP01. The sequence goes on from CAWKCY010000019.1 coordinate 101,619, forward strand.
TATGAAAGAACTTAGATTTAGAATAATATTGATTCTCCTTGCAATAGCATTGAGTATTTATCTCCTGTACCCCACTTATGTTGATTACAAGAATACCCAAAAACTCAATAAGGTTTTGGATACCGAAAGGAAAGAGATAGTTGAAACGCATCCCCAATTTACCAAACAGCAGGTTGATCTAAGGGTAAATGTGTTTGAAGATAGTATTAAAGCCTCCGATCCTTCTATTGAAAATGCAAAGGCAAAACGTATAAAATTAGGTCTCGACTTACAGGGAGGTATGAGGGTAGTACTGGAAGTTAATACAGCTGAGCTTCTTGGTAAAATTGCTAAAGATCCGGATAATACTTTCAAATCTGTCCTTGCAGCAGCAGAAAAAGAATCAAAAACCTCTGAAGAGTCTGTTGTTGATATTCTCGGAAGAATGTTTGAACAAAGAGGAATCAGGCTCAGCAGATATTTTGGCAATATAAGACAATCCGATTCTCAAATATTAAGTGACCTTAAAAAAGATGCAGAAGATGCTGTTTCAAGAGCTATGGAAATCATTAGAAATAGGGTTGACCAGTATGGAGTATCAGAACCTTCCATCCAGAGACAGGGAGCAAGAAGAATTATTGTTGAACTTCCCGGAGTAGCTCGTGAAGAAGAAGCTAAACAATTACTGCAGGGAACTGCTTTACTCGAATTCAAATTAGTTAAAGATCCCGAATTTACGGTTTCGGTTATGAAGAATGTGGATAATGTTTTAGCCGGCAAAGATATAAGCGATACAACAGGGGCAGATACATCCACTGTAAAAAGCAAGAGTGCCAAATCCAAAAATGTCGCTCAAGAAGATACTACTGTTAAAGACACATCCAAAGCAGCATTCTTAAAAGAACATCCTTTCTTTTCAATAGTAAGGCTTAATCAAAATACAGCTGATGGATATGTTGGCGCAAATGATATGGACAAACTAAAACTGATTCTTAACAGACCGGATATTGAAAAAGCTATACCGGATAATGTCCAGTTTGTTTTTGATGCAAAACCTATCATTGATAATAACGGAGATAAATTTTACAGGATGTACCTTGTAAATAAAAAACCGGAGTTGACAGGCGGTGTAATTACTGATGCGCAAGCTACCATAGATCCTCAGTCTTCAGCACCGATTGTTACAATGCAAATGAATTCAGACGGAGCAACAGAATGGTCAAGAATTACCGGAGCTAACATCGGGAAAAGGATTGCTATTATTTTAGACGGTGTTGTTTATTCGGCTCCGAATGTTAGGGGCAAAATCCCTGGAGGCAGATCGCAAATAGAAGGCAGCGGAAATATGGAAGAAGCCAAATTGCTCAGCATTGTTCTAAAAGCGGGTGCACTTCCAGCTCCCGTTAATATAATAGAAGAAAGAACCGTTGGTCCTTCTCTTGGACAGGATTCAATTAATAGCGGCTTTAGTTCTGCACTGATTGGTTACATACTTGTCGGAATTTTTATGATAATTTATTATCAAAAAGCTGGAACAATCGCTGCTGCTTCTTTAACATTTACTATTCTTTTCATTCTTGGAGTTTTAGCAGGGTTTAATGCAACATTAACTCTTCCTGGCATCGCAGGTATTATATTAACGATAGGTATGGCAGTTGATGCCAACGTCCTTATTTATGAGCGTATTAGAGAAGAACTGGGCACAGGGAAAACCATAAAAGCTTCTGTCGACAGCGGTTTTTCAAAGGCTTATTCGGCTATTATTGACTCTAATATTACTACTTTCTTTACAGGGATTATTCTTTATCAATTTGGTACCGGCCCTGTCCAGGGTTTTGCTTTAACTCTTATGATCGGGATTGTTGCCAGTTTGTTCAGTGCTTTAATTGTTGCACGTGTTCTTTTTGATTACATGGTTATTAAAGGTACTAAAATTACTGTAGGTTAATTATTCAGCTTAGGGAGCATATTTATAAATGAGAATTTTTGAAAATCTAAATGTTGATTTCTTAGGAAAAAGAAATATTTTTTATATTGTGTCCGCTTCTCTTTTCTTAATTGGTTTGATTAATGTGGTCTTCCGCGGATTGCAGTTTGGTATTGATTTTAAAGGGGGTACCGAAATAGTACTTCAGTTTCAAAAACCCGTTCAAATCTCTAGTATCAGAACGGATATTGAAAATATCGGATTGGGGAATCTTGAATTAAAAACTTTCGGTTCTGAAACCGGTGTATTAGTAAGAACCGAACTTCAGGAATTGCCAAGAACCATTTATCCAAAAGTGGTAGCAAACATTAATCAGGCTATTGATAATATTATGCCGGGAAATAATAAAAAGATTATCGATAGTTCTGCTACAAATTCAGTTACATATTCTTTTGCAAATCCTGATACAACTAATATTTTGGTTGACAAATTATTTAATGCCGGTTTTCAAACCGGGAAAGTTTCTGAAGAACAAAATAATACACAGATGGTTGTTAGAGTGGGGATTTCCGATTGGATAAAAAGTAATTTAAGGCAAAAGGTTAAGGATAATCCTTTTACAGTAATTAGAGAAGAGCTTGTTGGTCCCAAAATAGGCAGTGAATTGAAGCAGGATGCCCTTATTGCTATCTTTCTTTCTTTGATTGTGATATTAATTTATCTAGCATTCAGATTTAAATTTATATTTGCTTTTGGTGCAGTTGTTGCACTTTTCCACGATGTTCTTATTACTGTAGGTCTTTATGCTGTATTATATGGTGTTATACCGGGACTTAATCTTGAAATTGATCTAACAGTTGTTGCTGCCTTTTTAACTCTTATCGGTTATTCAATTAACGATACGGTTATTGTATTCGATAGGGTTAGAGAAGAAATGAAAATTCATAAGACTACACCTCTCAAAGATGTTATAAATATGGGTATTAATAAAACAATGAGCCGTACAATCTTAACCGGCGGTACGACAATTTTAACCGTTTTTGTTTTATTAATTTTTGGCGGTGAAGTTCTAAGAGCTTTTGCATTTACACTCTTTTTTGGAATTATCATTGGAACCTATTCTTCAATTTTCATAGCAAGTGCACTTGTTCTGGAATATTCAAACCGAACCAAGAAAAGAATTCAATTTTAATTAGCTTAAGTTTTTAATAAAAGCCGGTAACCTCAAGTCGGCTTTTTTTTATTTATTTAGAGTACAGCATGATTGTTTTATTTCTTATGTCTCCCCGACATAAATGCTGGGACAATTCATTTTTTACACAGTCTCTCTAAAGATCCAATTATTCACTTTGAAATAACCAAATCAATTGATAACTTTATCCATTATTAATTCTTGATCTCCTATCCTGCAAAAACAATGTATTCTTTTGTAAATCATCCGTGATATTATTGTGATAATCAACTATTATTTTTTGTTAAAAGATTTGGGATAATAAAATGAAAAAAGTTTTAGTAATAGAAGACGATAAAGCAATTTCAGATTTAATCGAAATACATCTGATTGACTTAAATTGTCAAATTACAAAAGCATTTGATGGCGAGAATGGTCTAAAATTAGGTTTAGAAAATAATTATGATTTAATAGTTCTCGACCTGATGCTGCCAAAGCTGGATGGTTTGGAAATATGTAAAGAAGTAAGAAAACAGGAGATTTATACTCCTATATTAATGCTTACGGCAAAATCGGAAGAATTTGACAAAGTTTTGGGATTAGAGTTCGGTGCGGATGATTATTTGACAAAACCATTCGGAATAAGGGAATTTATCGCTCGTGTAAAAGCCATTTTTCGAAGAATACAGGCGCTGCAGAAAGAAACAGCCAATGATTCCGATATTATTGTCGGCGACCTAAATATAGAAATTGCTAAAAGAAGAGTATTATTAAACGGAGAAAGAATTGAACTTACCCCCAAAGAATTTGATTTACTCTATCTGCTTGCTTCTCATCCCGGTACTACATATACAAGAGAACAGTTATTGAATATTTTGTGGGGATATCAGTATAATGGATATGAACATACGGTTAATTCCCATATAAACAGATTAAGAACTAAAATTGAAAAAGATCTTTCCGATCCTAAATATATAATAACTTCGTGGGGTGTTGGATATAGGTTCAATGATATTGAGAAAATTATCAGTATTTAAATGAAAAGAAAATTCTTCAATAGTTTATACTGGAAAATAAGTGCAGCTTTTCTTCTGATTTTATTTATTCTTTCTTGTGCTTATTCTTATATAGCTCTTTTTACTACTGAAATGTACTTTCAGGAAGCCAATCAAACATTGGGTACTGATATAGCTCCCCATATTGCTTCGGATAATAAATGTTTTATTGATGGAAAAGCAAATGAAGAAGTTTTGAAGAATGTTTTTCATAATGTTATGATTATTAACCCCAGTCTTGAGGTCTATCTTCTTGATAAGGATGGAAAGATACTTACCTATTATGCACCGAATAAAGTAATCTCTCTTAAATATGTTCCTCTTGCACCTATTAAGAAATTTATTGCTGATAAAGGGAATCAATTCATTTTAGGAGCTGATCCAAAGAATGAAAATAGAGAAAAAACTTTTTCTGCTGCTCAGGTGGTTGAAAGCGGAAAATTGATGGGATATATATATGTTATCTTAGGAGGAGAGGAATATGATAATGCAGCCAATTTTGTTTTAGGCAGTTATATCTTAAGGCTGGGAGCCCGTTCAATGAGCTTAACTTTAATTGCGGCTGCCGTAATTGGTTTAGTTCTGCTAGGTTTTATTACAAGAAACATTAGAAAAACTGTTTCCGTAATACGTGAATTTAAAAACGGAAATTTAAGTGCACGTATTAAATTAAAAGGAAAAGGTGAATTAACAGAATTTGCCGATTCATTTAATGAAATGGCAGATACAATTGTAGCAAATATTGAAGAAATGAAAACTATGGATAATCTTCGCCGGGAACTGGTAGCAAATGTCTCGCATGATTTACGAACTCCGCTTGCAACTATCCAGGGTTATATCGAAACTATTTTAATTAAAGCAGATACATTATCCGAAGAGGATAGGAAAAAATATATGCAGACAATATGGGGAAGTACTGAACGATTAAAAAAATTAGTGGAAGAATTATTTGAACTTTCCAAGCTGGAAGCAAGGGAAACCAAACCTAAACCTGAAGCCTTTTCAATTGCAGAATTGATTCAGGATATTCAGCAAAAAAATCTGATTATTGCCGAATCAAAAAAAATTGAATTGCTCCTTAAATTTCCTTATGATTTGCCTATGGTTTATGCAGATATAGGTATGATTGAAAAAGTTCTGCAGAATCTCCTGGATAATGCAATAAAATTTACACCCGAAGAAGGAAAAATAGTTATACAATTAAATCTTCAGAATAATGATGTTTTAGTTTCAGTAAGCGATACGGGTGTGGGTATTAATTCTAAAGAATTGCCTTATATCTTTGACAGGTATAACCAGGGGAAAAGAACACATTCAAAAGAAAAGCAGGGACTCGGATTAGGACTGGCAATTGTAAAGAAAATACTTGAAGTACACAATATGGACATTAAAGTTGAAAGTGCGGAAGGGAAAGGGACAAGTTTTTATTTTAAGGTGCCTGTATATAATAGTATTAATTATACGGATAAGAAAATTCAGTATACAAGGAATTAACTTCTGAATTTTTATTTTGCTTCATTAATTTCTCACATTCTGAAGGAGACTTCAAACATCTCTACGGGAAGAATCACAATTATTATTCAAATTTGAGATTCTTCCCCCCAAATCGTGATACCCTCAACTCTTTCAGATTATGTCTTTATATTAAATCATTCTAAAATTTCTATTTTTTAATTTTAACTAATTCCACTCTTCTATTTTTACTTCTTCCTTCAGGTGTCGAATTTGGTGCTATAGGAGATTCATCACCTAAACTATATACCTGGAACTGAAATGAAGGCAATCCTTTTGATACAAAATATTTCATGATTGCATCTGCTTCTTCATATGATAACGATAATTTCTTTTCATCGGGAGTTTGGCTATCAACGTATCCTTGTATCTTCCATTTTGTCCATGGATCTTTTTGTAAAAAGTTAACAATATTATCTAAATTAGGATATGCAGATGTCTTAATATTTACCGTACCCGGTTCAAAAGTATCACTGCCGGATATAATTATTTTGCTGCTATTAAGAGGTATCGTAGTAGTTGTTGTATTTTCTTCTTTTTTCGGTGGTACCGGAATATTGATATTCGGAGTAACCGGTTTTGTTTCTTTATTCTCATTATTTTCTTCTTTTTTAACAGCAGGATTTTTTACAGAAGGTTTTTCTTTTATCTCACATCCAAATTGATCAACATTCACTCCTATAGGAGTGCCGGGACATTTATCAACTGAATCAGGTACACCATCCTGATCCGAATCAACCGGGCATCCATTTGAGTCAACTTTTAATCCAAATTTTGTATCCGGACATTTATCCAGATAATCAGCTACTCCATCTCCATCAGAATCAATCGGGCACCCATTCTTATCGACTGCAACTCCACCTGGTGTATTTGGACATTCATCCGAATTATCCGGAATACCATCTTTATCCGAATCAAGTGCACAACCGTCTTTATCTACTTTTACACCCTTTGCAGTCTGAGGACATTTATCCAGATAATCCGGTACTCCATCTCCGTCATTATCAAGAGGACATCCGGTTTCATCGATTAGAACACCTCTCGGAGTATCAGGACATAAATCTCTTGAGTCCGGAATACCATCTCCGTCGCTGTCTTTTTCTCCCGGAAATGAAAAAGAAATACCAATAAATGCCGTTGCATCGAGATCATAATGAGGTCCAGCAGGGAAATCACCAGGATTAACTTGTGAGGCAGGAGAGACATCATCTAAATAATCAGTCTGAATGAAGTGAAGTCCACCGGATGCATTTATCGTCCAGTCTTTGGCAATCTTAAACCTGAACCCGGCTTCTATATCATATGAAAATGCATTATTATCATACACTCCTTTCAGATTATTAGGAGCTTTTTGCCCGGTTTTTGATAATGGATTAAACCAGTTTAGAGAAATACCTCCGTATGCATAAGGAAAAATCGCATCTTGAATTGAATAAGAATAAACTAGACCTAATCCTAATGTTTGAATATTTGTTGAAAATTCTACAGGACTATTAGGAGCCCTTCTCGAATCTTTTCCTTTTATATTAGCAGTGCCTCCGGTAAGCCGTATACCAAATATATTCGGATCTTGAACTGAGAAAAAATATTCAAGGAGACCATTATAAGAATGACTAAGCTTATTTTCCATATAATCGGTTTGTCCCAATGACAATCCGCCTTCAGCCGTTAAAACCCATCTGTCCGAAAAAGGATTAAGTTTAATTTCTTGAGCCTTAGTTATATTAATTGTTATCAGAAGTGAAATAAAAAAGAGTAGTATATTCCGCATTACATCTCCAAAGTAGCCTTTGTTTTTCGAATGTTTTATGCAAACTAATCATTATATTTATTAAACTATATCTTTAGTAGAAAGATAATAGGTTAAATATATTCGGATGAATTTTATTTATATAATTAAGAAAAGACCTTAATTATATAAAGTACTTCCCCAAAAAATAATTTTGCTATTCGAAATTACTAATTCAAATCTCAAAAAGCTACATAGTTTATAAAATTTAATGTCCTTTTTAAAAATAATATGTCAATCAATAAAATTAGACTTGATTTTCAAGTTCCAAATACTGATTTTTTTTAACAGTTTTTGAAATATTATAATATACTATATTCATAATTAATGCCAAAAAAATTCTTTATTTTTGCTTTCCTTTGTATACTATCCGTTTCTCAAATATATGCACAGGGCTCAGGATTTACTGTCGCTAAATATGCGGGAGAATTTATGTCTATTGGTGTTGGAGGCAGGGCATTAGGAATGGGGGGAGCTTATGTAGCCATTGCAAATGATGTTACGGCAGGTTACTATAATCCGGCCGGTCTGGCACATTTAGATTATCCCCAGATATCATTAATGCATGATGAAAGATATGGAAGTCTTGTAAATTACGATTATGCAGCCGTCGCCATACCTTATGGTCCGGATATGAGTTTTGGTTTAAGCATAATGAGGCTTGGAGTTGATGGAATTCCCGATACCCGCAATGCTTTAGTAGATCCCAATGGAAATGTTTTACACGATCCTAATGCAATCAATGACCCGAGAAATAGGATTAATCCTTCTTTAGTTACCGAGTTCAGTAACCAGGATTGGGCTTTTTATTTAAGCTTCGCAAAAAGATATTCGGAAAATTTCTACTATGGCGCTAATATTAAGATCATAAGAAGGAGTATTGCTGAATATAGTGCTTGGGGGGTTGGATTTGATGTAGGAGCTTGGTATTCACCTGTAGAGGATCTTTCTTTAGGTGTCAACCTGCAGGATATCACTACAACACTTATTGCCTGGAATACCGGGACAAATGAACTTGTTTCACCTACAGCAAAAATTGGCGCCGGATATTCTATTAATTTTCTTGGGGGAAAAATTACACCTGCAGTAGATTTTGACCTAAGATTTGAAAATAGACAGTTTGCTTCAAATTTTCATTTGGGGCCGGTTAGTTTTGACGTGCACTCAGGTTTAGAGTATAACTATAAAAATTTATTCGCTATTAGAGGCGGATATAACGATGTCAAACAATTTACAATTGGAGCAGGTATAAGGCTCCCGAAACTCAATATTGACTATTCTTTTGCGCGTTTTAATGAGGCCGCAGAAGATAGATTAGATGATACTCACCGGATTTCATTAATCTTAACTTTAGAAGAACCTAAATTCCTGAGAGGGAAATAGTTTTTAGGAAAGAAGAAGATCCTTTTAATTTCTTGTAATATCATATCACTATTATTCTTTATTTACCATCTCCAAAAGTGTTTCCATCAAAAAGTTATTACTTATCGGTTTAGTTAAAAAAATATCAACACCAGCATTAAGGGCGTTCTCTTTATCTCTTGGAAATGCATGTGCAGTTAAGCATACAACTGGTATGCGATTGAATCGGGGATTTTTTTTAACTTCTCTGGTAAGCTGTAAACCGTCTTTTTCACCTCGTAAAGAGATATCCATTAAAATTATATCAATGGATTTTTCATTAAGATATTTGTAAAAATATTCTTCCGAATCACAGCTAAATACAATAAATTTTTTCCCAAGAAATAGCTGCAAAAATCGTTGATTTTCATAGTCATCTTCTACAATTAAAATTACTGGCTTAGTTGATTCGTCTTTATCCATTTATTTTTATTTCATTAACTGATATATTAAATATGGAAGTTGTATTAAAGTTGCCGAGATCATTATCACTCTTATTTAGTTTAAAAGGAATATTTTAATAAAAGAATTATTGTAAAAATTTGAAATTGAAAGTATCTATAACATAAATACGAACAAAAATTACAGTAGGTCTATTCTATGACTCCCGAATTTCAACAAATAGGAAAACTTTTGATCTTTGTAGGAATTTTTATTCTGGTCTTGGGAATTGTTTTTCTTTTCGGGGATAAAATTCCTTTCATTGGAAGACTCCCCGGTGACATAATAATTAAGAAAAATAATTTTACTTTTTATTTCCCTATAGTCACCTCAATTTTATTAAGTTTAATTATTTCTTTGATTTTATACCTATTAAAAAAATAGTTCTTGTTATATATTATAAAGAAATTTCCTTAACTCAAAATATCTCTAATTTTTTGAACGAATGCTGTTTTCGGAACCAGCCCAATATGTTTGTCTACAATTTTTCCATCTTTGCCGATTACAAATGATGTGGGTATTGCATTTATTGAACCATAATCACTAACAACTTTATTATCACCATACACTACCGGATAATTAATTCCGTATTTTTTCATAAAAGGTATAACTTCAGATTTTGTATCCTGATCTAATGAAATTCCAATTACCACTACTTGACTTTTAAATTCTTTCTGAATATCAATAAGATCAGGAATTCCTTTTCTGCATGGAGGACACCAGGTTGCCCAAAAATCGACGATTACTACCTTCCCCCTATAATCAGAGAGCTGAATACTTTTACCATTAGTACTTGTTAAATTGAAATTCGGCGCCATTTCCGAAGTTTCAGATTTAACAGCAGGTGCATTGGATTTATTATTTTCGGAAGGTACGGTTTTAACCTCTTTTTTACAACCTAAAATAGTTAAACCGCTTAGGAATAATAATAAAATCAAATATTTTTTCATCTTTTCTCCTTCAAATCATTGATGTTGATTATTTGAATCTTTTTGTGTAGTTCCGTATAATGTTTGATTCAAAGTAGTATTTGGATGTTCATGCTTTGCAGGATCATAATTAGGAGGATAGGGCCCTGTGTCAGGAACATATCTAGTGTTATTTATAATAAAAAATATTGTAAGAATAATTAATATTACTGCAGTCCATACTGCATTTTTATATCTTGGATCAATTAAAGGTTTTTTTTGAGGCTGTTTTTTCCCTATTTGCCTCTCCCGTGGTTTATTTTTTTTTGTCGCCATTAAATATTCAATTTTTAATTGTCTTTAGTAAAATGTAAAAATAATAAAATAATCCATAAAAAGATTGTTTATTTCCAGTATGAGTATAAGAATTAAGTGAACATTTCAAGCTGGTTTTCAGAATCTTTTCGAAAGTTTTCAAGGGATAAATCAAATTTTCTCTTATTTAGGCTATATTTAGCGCAGCTTATCTTAAATAGATTCTTTATGGTTTCTGCAAACTCCCCTTCACCAGAAAACCTTTCACCGAATTCCGAATGGTTGAGTTTCCCTCCCCTTGTATCTTTAATTCTATTGATTACTTTGTTTGCTCTATCCGGGAATTCATCATTAAGCCACTTAATGAATAAATCTTTCACCGAATAAGGAAGCCTTAATAAGATACAGCCGGCAAATTGAGCGCCTCTTTCCGAAGCGGCTTTTAGAATAGCCGGAATCTCTTCATCATTTAAGCCGGGAATTATGGGAGCTAAATTTACACCGACCGGAATATTATTTTCTGATAATTTTTCTATAGTTTCAAGCCTTTTCATAGGAATAGAAGTTCTTGGTTCCATCTTACTGATCAGCGTTTTATCCAGGCTTGTTATACTGATTGTAACAGAAATTAAATTTAATTTATTCATCTCTCTCAGAATATCAATATCCCTTTGGACTAAAGAGTTTTTAGTGATTAAACCAACCGGATTTCTATATTTCAAACATACTTCAAGTGCTCTCCTGGTTATTTTTAATTTTGATTCAATTGGCTGATAACAATCTGTATTTCCAGAAAAGATTATTATATCAGGTTTATAGCTTTTCTTCCTAAGTTCTTTTTCAAGTAATTCAGCCCCATTTTCTTTTACCATAATCCTGGTTTCAAAATCAAGACCGGAAGAAAAGCCTAAGAATTCATGTGAAGGTCTGGCATAGCAATATATACAGCCATGCTCACATCCTCTATATGGATTAAACGAATAATCAAAATCAATATCCGGGCTGTCATTAACTGCAATAACAGATTTAGAGTTGTCTTTAAAATACTGCGTTTTTATTTTTCTATTAACTTCTTCTAAAGATAAAGAACCTTCTATTTCGTCATCATGGAAATCTTCAATATAGAGCCTTTCAAACCTATTTTTAGGATTAAATTGAGCTCCTCTTCCTTTTATTTTATAATCAGTCATATAAAATAAAATATATTTTTAATTTGAGATTCAAAACCCAATAATATCACCATGATAATTAGATTCCCGACTAAATCACAAATATTTTATTAAAATTTATAAGGAAAGTTATTTTTCTATTGAAAAAATATGGCTGTTATATGATTTCAATTCAATGAAAAGTCCTAGACCAGTAATCTCGCTTATTTTTCTGAAATATTTTTGATCGTTTAATAGATCATTTAGTATAATTGTACTATCGGATGAATCAGTTTGGAAAACCAGTCTGCATTGAGATGTGCTATCAGAATAATTTATTATAATAATTCTAAACTCATCTTTGTACTTCCATTGCCATGTAAAAATATTTCTATAAGTATCATTTTTATCGCTTGCCTGTAGTGGTTCTAATAAGCTCCATTCCCCATATTTAAAAATTTCATGGCTAGTAATCTCAAGCAATTTATTGTAGAATGATTTTTTCGTTTCCGACACTTTTTCATCAGGTTCTCTTCCTAACTGTAAAGGTAATTTTATTTTTTTGCCCTCAAACTGCCCATCAAAGTAAAATTTCATTCCAGGGATAGTGCTTATTACAACTGCCGCTGCAATAGATTTTTGCTTTCCAAATTTAACCACAGCCCTCTTTTCATCATGATTCTCTAAAAATCTAACTGATTTTAATTGAAAGGATAATTCTGCCCTTAAATGAGCATAGATGTTTTGTAAATTATCTCCGCTTAAACGATCAGTTAATCTTTTATCATAAGTAAAATCAAAACCTAGTTGCTGGAGATCCCATTCCAGATCCCAATAGCTTTCCGCCATAAATATAAAATCAGGAGATTTGGCTTTAACTGTATCAATTGCAATTTTCCAGAATTCCTCTTGAGGTTTCTTATAGCCAAATTTATTTAATACTCCTGACCATGTGTTATGAAATACATTATTCAAGGGAAGCATTGCCATATCGCATCTTACACCATCACATAATTCGGTTAGTTTAAGCAAATTTTCCACTAAGAAAGTTCGTGCTTTCAATTCAAAAAAATTAACCTGGATAGTATCACGCCAAGCAGGAAATAATGGGTCTCTTCCGTGTGCGAAAATTTTATTATATATTTCATTATTAGCGTTGAGGCAATCATGTCTAAAATAAGTAAAAGGATCTTTCTGAAATAAATCTTCATCGGCTTCTAAGAAAATTTCCGGGATTGTTTTAATAAGTGTGGAATCTGCACTAAAATGATTTGGAATAAAATCGAGAAACAGTTTTAAACCCATTTCATTTAGCTTATATTTCAATTCCAGGAGATCATTCAGATTTCCTAGTAAGGGATTAACCTCATACTTATCAATAGCAAAAGGTGAACCTATTATATCTTCTTTATGCCAATCCTTTAGGCTATTGTTATAAGCAGAAATTAAATCAATTTCAAAACAATATTTTTCAACTGTGGATGCACATGTTTTCCAGATCCCCATTAGCCATATAATGTTAATTCCTTTATCAGCTAATTTTTGGAAAACATCCAGGGATATAGTATTTAATGTTGATTTTTCCCCAAATCGTTTTATCCAAACCCTTGTATTGATTTCATAGAGCTTGGGATTTAACATACCTTGATTCTTATTAGATTATTCAATATCTATTCTACTCCTATACATTATTTCATAAATTTTTTGAAATAGTTCCAAACTTTTTTATTTGAAACTTAAAAATAATAATATTTAACATAATAACTTTAAATTCAAAGATATTTAAAATTCTAGTTAAAAATTAAACCACTCTCTATAATCTTCATTAATTCTAAAATCATTATAATATGTTATTTCCGGCTTATAAACCGTGTCCAAAAAGAAGTGCTGATTCTTGAAAAATATCCAATAAATAATTGATGAATGTGATGGTACACGTACTATTCTTAATTTATTTAAGAATAATAATAACCGGATATTTTTTGAAATAATTTTATATCTTTCTTATAAAGCTTTTTATTTTTAATTACTCTTATTGTTTCGATATTATTTATTTATTTGAATTTAAATGAGGATTTAATGCCGGTAATAAAGAATAAACCTCCAAATGGAGAAAAAAATAATCTAAAAAATTTTCCGGATATATTAGAAAAAGACGGTCTGGAAGAAGAATTAGAAAGTTATTGTAAATCAGCAGTAGATAAAATCAAATTTACAATTATTATTAAACCTGCTTTAATCTCTTTTGCCGCTTTACTTATCTCATTCTTCTTAGACCTTTCTTATGTTCCTCTTTTAGGAAATATTTCGGTTAAACTAGCGACTGAACTTTTTCCAGCCTGGAAACCTTCAGAAGCGGTAATTGCACCTTATAGTTTCTGGTGGATGCCGGTTTTAGTTTATATTTTCTTTCTTTTTCTTTCTTTCTTAGCATATTCTAAATTAAAAATGGAAATCGTTCGTACTCCGGCATCCGAGACAATTGACCGGATAATTACTTCCTATACTACTGTAGTTGATAGTATATCTACAGCGTTACCTCTTATTGGCGCAGCTATATTGTTAATTAGTATAAAATTGGGTGAAGAAGTATTCTTAGGATTATCTGTCCCTTTTGAAGTAAAGGCATTAATAGTTCTCGCAATTGGAAAATTATTTGAACCTGTATTAGACCAGCTCAGTGTCGAATTTCAAAACGTTGTAAACCATGTTAAAGATATAAAAGACAGGTATTTTTCACGTCTGCAGATAGAAAATTCCAGAAATATTCTAAAACAGATAAGCGGAACTGAGATTAAATCTCCCGAAATTACATTAAAGGACCTCGAACAATACAGGATTTTATTAGAGAATACCGGCCGCCTTAGTGAAACAATCCTAAATAATTTCAACCAGATAAACTTAGTGCTTGAAAAGATTAACGGCTCTCAAAATATTAGCACTCAAAAAATTGATGAACTAAAATCACTGGCAGAGTCTATTTCCAAGGCTTCTAATTCCTTAGGTGATGAAAAAACATTACTTGGTTTAAAACATCTCGAAAATATTGTAATAAAGAAGTGAGTTTTTCACAATGATAAAAAAGGAACGGGACAGCAAATTTATAATATATCAGGTCCTTTACATTTTTGTTTTAACAGTATTAGCTCTAAAAGGTGCTGATCTGGATCTAAACAAAGTAGTGTTGAGTAAAGAAGCTGTTAAGAAAAGTGTACGAGATTCACTTGTTACAATTATTGATTCACTTTATGCAAAAGGTATCAATTTTGATATAAATATTAAAGAAAATATCGAAGAACAAAATGTTGAATTAAAGCAAAAGCTCACTTCCATGAAGAAAGAGTTATCAGTACTAACAACTAAGATGAAAGAAATTCCTCCTGAAGTGAAAGAGCCGCCGAAAGAAGAGCCTGTCAAAGAACAGACAAAAATGCAGTCTCCTTTATCAATCAGCCAAACATTTATACAGTATACCTGGAACATAGCAAAAAACCAGGGCAATGTACCTTCCGAAATATATGATCCGCAAAATTTAAATCAACCGCTAGTTGTTATACCACCTGGAGAAGAAAAAAAATTCGATTTGACGGATCAGAAAGAAGTAATTATTAAATTCGGAAGCCAGGAACAACGGATACAGGTTTTGCCGAATAAACCTCCTGATGTGAAAATAGAGCGTGTCACTACAAAAATGAATTCATCCGATATTTATGTACAAGATTTACAAAGAATAACTGTTTTTAAAGTAACTATAATAGATGAAAGGCCTGATCAATTAAAAGTTAATCATTCGGGACCCATATCTGTTTCCAAACCGGAGAAGGACAGTAAAGGGAATCTTGTTTACAATGTTTCGTTAAATATTGCCCCGACTGAAAGTAGATTTGATCAATGGCTTGACAGAAATAGGACTCTCAGGGAAGCTGACGGCAGATACAAAGTAAATTTCTTTTTTACAATTGTTGACGAAAAATCAAAAGATAGAGTCCAGGTAGGGGATTCCTTCTACTTTACTGATTTTTCCAGGTAATTTATAAAAATCGCTTGAATGAAAAATTATCACTTATTTATTCTTTTTCTTATTTTATTCTTGAATGCAGCATTTGGACAGGAAGAAGAACCTGTTCAATACTACCAAATGGAGCCTTTTAATGACAGTTTATTTGTTGAAATTCAGCAGGAAGTTTTTATTGATCCACCTGATCCAAAAGCAGAAATAATAGTTGACTTAAGAGATCCAAATAATCAGACTATTTCTATTAAAGGTACACTCTATCCTTTCCTAGCATTTACAGCTGAAACAAGGGCTAAGATTCAAACTTATCCTTTTAAAATAAATCTTGAACATCAAATTAATTACGGCAGTATCTTCACCGAAGTTGTGAGGAAATTAAATTTGAGTAAAATAGCGGCGCCTCCGAGCTTATACCAGATCTCTCCGACTCTTTGTTATATAAATCCCTATTTTCAAATCTTCGGAGGAGAAAGATTAGGTATGCCGATAAAACACGACTTTGGTATTTCTTTTGGAATAGGAACACCATACTCGGGTTCAATCGAAACTAATTGGGTTGAATTTAATCTTCACCTTTTAGGATTTAAGATCGGAGCCTTCAGTTCCGCAGATGGAATTACTGACTTATCGAGCAAAGAAAACCGTTTTAATAACCTCTATGTTTCCGGATTGGGTTTCCAATTAGGCTACGTTATTCCTCTTGGAAACTTTTTCGAATTTAGTTATCAGAGTCTTTTCAAAAAACCTAATGATTTCGTAATCGAATACTATCTTGGGAAAGATACAGTTGGATACCGGCCAAAAATCCTTAAAAAGGATTACTTTAGCTGGGAATTAAGATATCCTATAAGCATATTAGGGTCTACAAGAAGTAAATTTTACATTGCAAATTTTGTAGGAGAATTGCATTTTGGCTTTATAGGAAGAGAATTATCTTTAGGAGGCAGTACTTTCGATTTCAGATTTGATGCGATGACTCATAGTGATGAGAGGTTACCACAATACTTGTTTGAAATTCTGATACAAAGAATATTTGATAAATGGGCCTTTAGTGCATTTGCCGTAGGACCTTCTTTTATATGTTCAACAACCAGATCGGGTGGATTCGGTATTACAACTGTCTTTGTTAATGCAAGAATTAAGTTAGGGACATCATTGTAATAAAATTATTTCATAATTAGGTTTATTCATAAAAAAAATTTTAATAGGATACTTATTAATGCCAAAAGGGAAAGTGTTTTTTAGCTTTTTCATTATCTTTATCTTCTTTACAGGTAAATATATAATGGCACAGGAAGAAGAACCGGTATTGTACTTTCAAATGGAACCTTTAGATGATAGTCTCTTTGTACATATACAGCTGGAAGTATTTATTGACCCTCCGGATCCAAAAGCAGAGATAATAGTAGATTTGCGGGATCCGAATAATCAAACTGTTTCAATAAAAAGTACATTATATCCTTTCCTAGCATTCAAACCTGAAACAAGGGCTAAAATTCAAACTTATCCATTTAAAATAAATTTAGAAGAGAATATTACATACACAAGTGTATTTACAAGAGTTATTGACAGATTAAATCTGGGAAAAGTTTTTGCTCCTCCAACATATTATCAGATTTCACCAACCCTAGGTTATATAAATCCATTTTTTCAATTGTTCGGCAGCGAAAGGTTTGGCTTGCCTATTAAAAATGATTTAGGACTTTCATTCGGGATTGGAACACCATACTCCGGACCTCTTGAAACTAATTTTTTAGAGGCACGATTTCATATACTTGGATTTTATGTGGGTGGATTTACTCATAATGATGCATTTACAAATATTAAACAACAGAATAACCATAATAACCTTTATGTTACAAATGGCTATGAATTCGGATATGTTATTCCTTTCGGCAATTTCTTTGAAGTGAGCTATTTAGATGTAACCGATAGACCAACGGAAGAAGTGCTTGCAGGTTATATAGAGAATGATACAAAGAATTATCATGTAAAAATTCCTCAGGGTTCTTTTTTTAATTGGGAATTGCGCTATCCTTTTGGCTTTCTGGGTTCCACAAGAGGGAAAGCGTATGTTGCAAACTATCTCAATGAACTGCACATTGGATATACAGGGAGGGAACTTTCCATGGCGGGCAGTACGTTTGATTTTAGGTTTGATGCCATGGTGCATAGTGATATTCGCCAGCCTCAATATATCTTCGATATTCTTATACAAAAAATAGCAGAGGCATGGGGGTTCAGCGCTTTTGCAATGGGTCCCTCATTTATTCTAAGTAAAACAAATACAGGAGATTTCGGTATTATTTCTGTATTTATCAATATCAGAATAAAAGTTGGAACATCCTTGTAGATTATAAATATATAGCTGCTTCTTCATCAATCCACCATTCTGAAATACCCATAAAATTATTGATTTGCGATGCCGGGTAATTTTTGCCTGAAGGTTTTTGATTGATTATCTCTGAAAGAGGTTTCGATTTTTTGCTGCCGGTTACCAAAAAGATTATTTGTTCTGAATTACAAATTACTTCTCTTGTCAGTGATATTCTTTTTTGAATGGCAATTCTGTTTTTTGAAGTTATAGATTTTTCTGCTACTCCACAGATACCCTGAGCTACTGCATATAATTTTTGTCCCGGAAGTAAAGATGCTGTATGTCCATCTTCACCCATGCCTAATAAAATGCTGTCAAATTTAGGCAGTCCTCTTTTTACAGGCACATAATTTTTAACTTCATCTGCATATCTCAATGATTCTTCCTTAGGATTTACTTCTCCTTTTATTCTGTGGACATTTCCGTCAGGGATAGCAATTTTATCGAGTAAAAGATTTTTGGCCATTCCGTAATTACTTTCAGCATCATCTGGCGGTACACATCTCTCATCTCCCCAAAATAAGTGAATGATTTCCCATTTTATATCTTTAGCAAATGGAGCTTCAGCGAGTATTTTAAATAATATTTTGGGGGTACTCCCTCCGGACAGAGATAGGTAAAAATTTTCTTTAACCTTATATTTTTCGTTTATATCCTTCCTGAGCTTTACAGCTAATTCTTCTGCTAAAGCTTGAGGGGTTTTGAATTTTCTTATTCTTCTTTCCACTACTTGCCTTTGTATTAGAATTTGTCAGTGAATAAATAATTTAATTTTTTATTTGTTTAACTTATCTAAATAAAAAATAATTATTTTATACCTCACTGAAGTTGATATGAAACAATCACTTATACTCTGGATCGGGTCTTTTGTTATCGCCTTTTTATTTGCCTTCTGGAACAGGTTCTCTTCGCCAGAATATCCAATCACCGGTTCCTTTGGAATTGATATGAAAAGTGTAACATATAAATTCGATAAGGTTTATCGGGGAAATGATGATTATAAAATCATTATTAAAACAGAAACTGATACTTTAAATGGGTTGATATTATGGAGGGAAAAAGGGAGCAGTGCAGGATGGAATGTCTCAAGGATGAAATTTTCCGATAAAATGCTTTTAGGTAAGATACCGCATCAGCCACCTTCTACAGTAATTGAATATAGGGTAAAGGTATGGTTGAATAAGAATGTACATTATCTACCTCAAACGAGCAATGTAGTTTTGAAATATTTCAACAAAGTTCCATCATCAATTATGGGTTTTTACTACTTTTTTTTATACCTCGCTTTAATATTTAGTGTAAGAACTGGCCTGGATTATTTTAATGAAAATCAAAAGATTAAAAAGCTTTCTCTATTTACAATTATGCTATGGATTTCGAATGTTATGATATTCAATCCGGTAAAGCATTCATATGAACTAAGTACCCGAATAGGAACAACAATACTTCCAATTACAGAACTTTTTGACTTCAATCATTTACTTCTACTTATAATTTGGATTTTAGGGATTATTTTATTTTTCAATTTAAATAATTACAAAAAATGGGCTCTATTTATTGCAGGAGTCACTCTGATTGCTTTTTTATTTGTGAAATAAGCCTTGGTGGCAATTAAAAGCTTCGAAAATAGAAAAAATTAGAGTAATAGCCACAAAGGCACTAAGGACACGAAGGAGCACTAAGTCAAAGGTCAAAAGTCAAAACAGGAAACGAGCAACATAATGACACTAACTTTAAACATATAAGGCACAAAGTTACACAAAGTACTTTTTGGTCACCCTCGTTTTATTGACAATGGTAACAATACATTTACCATGTTGTCTGGTTCGAGCTCATTGTTTTAATGCCTCTTTTGCGAAACGGAGTTTCGCGTTACATACATTAATTTAAGATATTGATTACTTCGTTATGGATATTATTTGAAGATGCGATTATGCTGTTGCCTTTAACCGGATCATGGCCATGATAATCAGTAATAGTACCTCCTGCCCCTTTAATGATAGGAATTAAAGCGGCAGTATCCCAGAGATTCATTATCGGATCGAGCTTTATATCGGCAAAACCTGTTGCTACTAAATAATATCCGTAACAATCCCCCCAGCCTCTTACAAACCTTACTTTTTTTATTAGCTGATGAAATTTATTTATATCCTGATATTTTTCAATATTTGGATAATCTGTTATTAATAGAACTGCATTGGAAAGACTATCACAATTTCTTACTTGAACCTTTTGCCCGTTTAATTCTGCAGAAGAATTATCTCCTATTAAAAATTCATTCAAGATAGGATGATTTATTACTCCAAGTATAGGTTCACCGTTTCTCAGCAGGCCAATCAGTGTTCCAAAGGATATTGCACCACAAATAAAGCTGACAGTACCATCGATCGGGTCTAAAATCCATTTATATTCGGCATCATCATTATATGAAGCAAATTCCTCACCGATTATCCCATGATCGGGAAATTCCTTCATAATCTCATTCCTCATAAGTTCTTCTGCCTTTTTATCGGCAATTGTTACCGGTGAAGCATCACTTTTTGAATCAACGATAATTTTAGTTCGAAAATAACTTCTGATTATATTTCCGCTAATTTCAGCCAAATGTTTAGTGAATAGTTTTAATTCTTTTATATTCTCCATTTATAATCCCGTATTAAATAATTTGTATTATAAAATTAATTTTATATTTAAATATTGACAAATCATTACCTTTACTATAATAAGCTTATTGATTTAATTATTAGACATAAAGACTTTCCGATAGTATATCACCCCGATGGGGTTTTGATTTTTGTGTTTATTTATTCTAGTTAATAATATTTCACACCTAAAGGTGTTCTTTCTATGAGATACCGGATGGTGCGTTTAGCGGAACATGTTTACATTACATCAGTTATAAACGCACGTCACACAATAATAGTTATTAGAAAGATGACATCTTTATTTTCTGAATTAAAGTTTTATCTGACTTACATTTTAATCAAAAATTGAAGATAATTATTCTTATTAAAGATGTCATCTTTACATATGCGTAACATCAGATATTAATTAAAAAATAATTATTTTTATTCCGTAAAATTTACAAATTATAGACTTTACAAATTATCGATTGAGAAATATGAATGAATTAGAAGAAAATATCGAACCTAAAAGACAGATTGTGTTATTAAAAATGATTTTATTCAATAATTTTTATGCCGAATATCTGCTAAAAATAGAAAGATTTAAGGACAAGATAAATTATTCTACTAATCACCTGTACTGGTCAAAATATAACGAACTGCTGGAGTCAAAAAATATTGGGTTCTATGGTTTTAACAAAAATGAATCAATGGAAAAGATATTAGGAGATAAACAGTTAAAGCCGTTATTAATAAGTTATATGGCTATAAAAGCTATACTGCAGAATGATAAACGAATTTTTGAAAAGTGGAAGCTATCATTTGATAATCTTTCGGAGGAATTATACAACTCGATTTCAGACAATCAATTAATTCCGAAAGATGAGTTAGAAAAGCTGCAAGGATTAATAGGAGAGATTAATAATCATGAATATAAAGATGACATTTTTATAAAGAAAAATCATCTTTAAATTTATATGAGCCTTATTTTAACTTATAAAGATGTCATCTTTTAATACTAATTTTTCGTACTTAATTCCATTTACAAAATTGAACTGATATAAGCTGCAGAACCGTCCCTGAGCCAGCCGTCTAATTGTGCGGGTTCTTTTAACTGTTGTCCTCTAAAACGGGGTACAGATAAGTACTGGCAGTCAATAAAGGGGAGTCCTGTCATATCACCCCATAATTTTTCAAACTGAGCGACTGGATAAATATCCTCCTGCCCTTTCCCCCATCTTTTTTTGACATCTTTAATTGTAATATACGTCGGCATTTTAGCAGCGATATTTCTAACGGATTCCAGAATAAGTTTCTCATTTCCAAGATCATTTCTGTTTAATGAAAAAGATTCTAATAATTTATCAATATTTATCCATGAAGTGAGAGTATTATAAAAAGTTAAATTAAATTCAATTTCTTCTTTTGGTAATGCTAGGCTTTCAACTAGACGTAAATTCCCATTAACTCTGGCTAAACCGCCTCCTCTATCATCAATACGCTTTGTAGTAACTTCCATAGAAAGTGTTTTACCATTATTAATATGATATCCTAAAATAGATGGTTCCAAATTAGCCCCGAGAGTATCTATATTGTGCGACATTAAATATTTCAGATTAGGATTCTCATCAATCATTTTTTTCAAAGTGCCGTTTAAGAACATATTTGGAATTTCATACCAGTGTCCTACCGGATGCAGACACTGACGGGCAATATTATCAGTATAATCGGAACCTTGTCCTTTATTTTCGACCCAATTCAATAAAGCTGCTCTCAAACTTTCCAGTACTTTTTGAGCCTGTACATCAAGCAACTGCTGAGGCATTTCTTCCCAGAGATAGAGTAAATCCCTTTTCATTGGAATCATTCTCAACCCGATAAATTTTCCTTGTGATAAATAAACCGAACCGCTATAATTATAGTTTTTATCGATATTTAATTTATAATCTATAGGATTATGAGTTAAATAGCTTGTTGTGAATACATGCTGAACTTTCCTACCGCACAACTCACTTGTTTTATTACTTTTAGCAAGATGTATTTCAATAAAGCTTCTATGCTTACCATCCAATTTATAAAACGGATGTAAAGCTTTTACAACTCCAGCCCCTTTAGTCCACCTGCTTCCTATACCACCAGCAAATGATACTACAGCCACTTCACCATTCTGCAAAGCAGTAAGCCCAATTTTAATATATTTATCTTTAATAATACTTGAGTATCCGGTTACATCACCTTCTTTCACATCTGTTATTTGAGTATTGACAGGTAGCTTATTCTGGGATAAACCGATTCTTCCATTTTTTAAATCGGCTCTTATTTGTTCATGCTGAATTGAATCGAAGCCAAACTTCTTTAACAAATCAGTAAGATTTTCTTTTTTCTCATTAATGGAGATTTTTTGAGGTAAGATTATATCAAATAGTGAATTCAATAAACCGGAGTAACCTTTATTTTCACGGGCGATATAACTTAACTCTTCCAATTCGGTTCTTTGGACTGATGTCAATTCATGGCTTTCTTTCTTTAGAAGTGCGGGAGTAATAATAGAATAATATCCGCCCGGCATTAATGCTTTTTCATTCAGCAGTAGTTCTGAATAAGAACCTTTCTCGTTTATTTCGAAGTCATAGACAACAGGTTCCATAGCAAAGGGAACGGAATCTTTTAAATCATTCTTTAATTCAGACATTAAATTTTGAATATCAACTTGCGCTTTCTTTTTAATTGCAGGATTAAAGATAAAACCCATACCACCACCGGACATTCCCCCCATCATCCAGAATCCCCAGAAATCGGAAGTATATTTCTTTTCAACTTCTTTAATTAAAGTTTCAGTAAATAAATTAGTTGCCCAAGGAATGATAGTTTGAATAGGGCCGAAAAAATTCTTTTGAGTTAATTTCCCGATTGCTCTAACATCACCGGATTCCAGTTTTTCAAGAATCGAATCGAAAGTATTTATAGCTTCTCGTCTTCCATTCCACTCTGCTTTTGATCTCAATAAATATTTTTCAGTAACCATTTCCAGTATCGGTCCGACATCCTGAGCTATACCACCGTGGACTATAATAAGGCTATTTTGAAGCAATTTTCTTGTATCTTTAGAAACATCAGAATACCCCAGTACTTTATGTCTTGGCAGAAGACAGCCATTGCTGATACCAAATTCGGGGTCACCTTCCGATGCATCGACCCCTTTTATAGTTTTCATTCCGGGCCATATACCTCCGCTATCCTGCCATCCACCACCAGAGCCGGCGAGCCATTCACCTAGAATTGCTCGGGCAGCAACAATTCTTCTTTCGGTTTCATCCAGCTCTCCCATTAAGTTTTTAATTTGATAGGTAGCTCTCATACAAATTGAAATTAACGATGCCAGCAAATTAGTGGATACAGCAAGACGGGAGCCTTTGGGAATATTATTAACCTTACTGACTATTTCTATGCCAAATCCAGGTTTTATTAAACGGGATAATAATTTAGATAATGGTTGTCCGGCACCTTCCATTCCGGGTGGAACAATTCCCGAGGCAATCACTGCAGCTTTTAACAGTCCGAGATAATCTTTTGCAAAGTCAAAAACCTCGTCAATTGTTTTTATTTCCGTAGAAGCATCTAAATCAACACTGGTAAGCTTTAAAATAGGTTTATCAATAATTCGAAAATAAGTTTCTATAGGAGGCTGAGGTTTAGTATGTTTACCGCCTGTAAGGACAGATAAATTAACAGAGACATTAATGACCCTTGCGCCCTGAGGGAAATCCATTCCTAAAAAGAAAATATCACTCCATCCGCTATGAGATAAGTCCATTCGTACAGGAGTCTGCTCATGGATAACCGGGAATAAATTAGCCGGTGAAATATTTTCATATAATTCTTTTCTAATTCGTAAAGGATGGTCATCCGGATGTCCTATCCTAAACATCCAGTTGTTTCCTTTTATAGATTTCACACTTTTTCTAACCTGGTCAGCTAAAGTTTGAAACCCGAGACTCTGATACGTTTTGGCAAGAGCACTTGATAGACCGTCACTTAATCCGTTTTTTGCAATTGAATTTCGGAAGAGATCAATCGCTTCAATATATCTTCTGTTTAAAAGATGGTCATATCCTTCAAAAGGTATTAAACCTTTCCCGTTTAATCCTTTTCCAGGTAAATGGAACCTATATATAGAATAGAGAAAAAATAAAGCACGGACCCTTTCATATAAATTATCGCAGTTTCTCCAGAAATATTCAAGCTCTTCGCATTCTTTTAAGAGATCATCCATGGATAATTTTTGACAGTACTCATCCAGAGAAGTATTTCTTATGCCGGGATCCTGAGAAATTATTAATTCAATTAGTGTATTCATTGGAATTTTGGAATTTTTTAATCGACCTTTGTATTAAGATAACTTAATTCCTTTTGCGCCAACAGCTCAAGCATTTTTGTAAGGACTAATTCCTTATCCTTACCGTTAAGAGCTATTGCAATCTGTGCGGTAAATAAACCGTATTTAGAGCCAATGTCATATCTCATACCCGGAAATTCGAAAGCCAGATATTGTTCTTTTTTAGACAATTCATTTAAAGCAGCGGAAAGAGTTACATTAACAGGGTTACTGCTTTTTTCCAGTTCAAATCCCAGTAAATCAAATACAGAGGGAGTTAGTACATGGATACCGAAAAAGCATAAATAGTGGCTTGAACGGAGACCTGGAATAATTAAATTTTGTTCGGCTTCGGTAGGGGTTGGTTTTTCAATAACTTTATCAACTTTATATAAGCCTTTGTTTCCCGTAACTCTTTTAGCTCCTATTGTTCCATAAAAAGGGAGCTGTGTTTCGGAAGTTGACTGAACGGCAGATACAGTACATGCTTCCTTTTCGGCTATTTTAACCAGTTTTTCGGAGCAGCCTTCAGGCAGCAGACTTACATTTAGATGATCGCCAACGAGATGTAATATAGAAGATTTTTCAGAAAATTCCTTAGCACAATATACGGCATGACCGTAACCAAGAGGCTCATGTTGATAAATAAAGCTTATACGGCTGCTGTAATCCTTTACTACTTCTTTATACCTATTTTCATCTTCGGGGTTAATAACAATACCAATATCTTCAACGCCAGCAGCTAAGGTTTCTTCGATAATAATTTCCAGAACAGATTTTTCTATTCCGTCGCGATCTACTAGTGTCTGAAGCGGTAAATTTCTTTGTTTTCTACCCGCAGCGGTAATTACAGCTTTTTTTGTTTTCATTTAATTTGAATTAATAATTTTATTATTGTAATAGTCCCCCCTTAAAATAATTAATTGAGGCTTAAATTAATATCTTAAAATCTGACTAAAACTATAAAAATAATAGTTAATTCCCAAAGAGTTGAATATAAAATGTATAAAATAAAATTTGCGATGAATAGCCACAAAGTCTCTAAGTCACCAGGATTACACAAAGTATTTTTTATTGTACCAGCTAACGATATTAACAAAAGCTTTTAAGCGAGGTTAATGGGATATAAAGTGTATTCATAGCGTATTCAATTTGGATAAAACAAAGCTTTAGAATTTTTATAAGCTATAAGATTATTGGGAATTTAGAATTAGTTTGACTTCTCAGAAACTTGAGATATATTATTATTGCATTAAGAAATATTTTATTAATAACTGAAGTTACGCAAGATTTATGTGTAGGGTGAATAAAATTTATAATATGGTACAAAATTTAGGGTATGAGATTCTTCACTCCACTTTGTTTCGTTCAGAATGACAATGTTTGCGTAACTATAGTTAATAACATAAAAAGAAGCTTAAAATTATGTATGATCTCCCGTATTACAAAGAAAAAAACGAGCAGGTAATTAAGGAATTTATCAATAAGCACCCTTTTGCCTTTTTAGCCGGATGTGATCCGGAAAATAAACCTATTGCTACACAGGTCCCGGTTTTTATTGAAGAACATGAAGGGAAAAAAGTGCTAAGAGGACATATAATGAGAAATACAGATCATCATAAAGCCTTTTTACATAATGAAAATGTACTTGTAGTATTCACGGGTAATCATACATATGTAAGTGCTACATGGTACAGTAATCCGCATATCCCATCTACCTGGAATTACATGAGTGTACATGCTAAAGGTATCATAAGGTTTCTGGATGATGCATCATTAGAATCAGTGCTGCGAAAAACTACACTTCATTTTGAAAATTACAATCCGCATTCAACAACGGTATTTGATAACCTTCCTTCCGAGCATGTACAAAAATTAATGAAAGCAATTGTCGCCTTTGAAATTGAAATAAAGGAAATTGATAATGTATTCAAATTAAGCCAGGACAGAGATCAACAAAGTTATCAAAACATAAAAGAGAAGCTCAATAAACAGGGTGAAGATGGGAGGATTATTGCTGCCGAAATGGAAAAAAGGACAAAGGAACTATTTCCTGATGATAATAAATAGATATCATTTAATCTTTTTCAATTAATGCTGGAAAAGAAATGAGTAGAGTTTTCAGAAAAACATATATCTTTACTTTTTGTTTAATTCTCATTACCAATACCACTTTTGCCGGGCCTCCGTTTAATACAGATGACCCGGTACCTGTAGACTTTCATCACTGGGAATTTTATGCTGCCTCAGCTTATGAATTTATGAACCATAATGGAGATGCAACATTGCCTCACATTGAAGTTAATTATGGAGCCATACCAAATATACAGCTGCATATACTTGCGGGGATGGGTTATGTTAAAGAAGGAACTGAACATCAATATGGTTTTATGACTACAGAGCTGGGATTTAAGTACAGATTCATAAATGACAATGACGATTTTCAGGCGGGAATTTTTCCTTTAGTTGAGCTTCCTACTGCTTCCGGGGAAAGTCTTGTTGGAAATGATAATATGCAGATATTCTTACCGCTGTGGATACAAAAGAGCTTTGGGAAATTTACAACATATGGTGGTGCCGGATATTGGATAAATCCCGGTGCAAATAATAAGAATTCGGTTTTTGCGGGGTGGCAGGGGCAATATGATTTTTCACCAACTCTTTCTTTGGGGGGTGAGTTGTATTATGAATCGCCAGATACAAAAGACGGATCATATAATGTAGCTTTTAAAGTGGGTGGATTCATTAATATTAACGAAGAAAATCATTTACTCTTTTCAATCGGACCGAGTTTAACAAATAGGGATGAAGTTTCCGGTTATTTGGGATATCAGCTCACAATTTAGAATCTGGAGAAGTATTTATGGCCGGATTAAATTCTCTACTAAGCAGAAAAATAAATTCGGCTCATATTGTTCCGGGAAGTGCGGTTTTAGGATATATTCTTCATTTTTTATAGATTAAAATCTTAATGAAAGGCAGCTAAGCCCTCCATCCAATTTTCTGAATTCGGAAACATCAATCTCAATTATAGTATAACCTGCATTTTGAATTTTTTCTTTTGTCTCCGGAAATCCATAGGGGACTAAAACTTTATCATTTATCCAAAGACTGTTTGCTGCATAGCTTTCGGAATTATGAACAGGAATTAAATTAAACTTTTGAAATTCCCGACTATTCAAAAAACCGGCTGCAGATAAGAGATTATTATTTTCAAGATATGATATTTCAGATTTAAGGTGCAGAGCATCTCCAACATTTATTGTTGAACCTGAGAAGCCATATTTAGCTAAGATATTTATTAACTGATTTGCACCTTTCACATTAGTTCTTTCAGATATGCCTATATAGAAATGAAGACCTACTTTCATTACATCACCGGCTTCAAGAGTACCGGGTGCTTTTATAAACTCAATTTTTGAAAAGTGATTTAATAAAACACGCTTCATTTCAATAATCTCACCATTGCGGGAAGGGGCACCAGGATTAGTTATTACAGCACAATAGGGAGTAAGTATTGCAGTATCCTCAACAAAAACGGAATCAGGATAATTTTCATCAGGCTCTAATACAATAACATCAAGTCCGCATTCCGTAAGAGTCTCAACATATTTTTGATGCTGTTTTAGAGCCAATTGATAATCAGGTTTTCCCAGATTAGCACCGGTTAAACCATTTACAAAGTTTCTGCATGGATTTCTGACAATAGCCTTATTAAACATTGTATTGGAAAGTTATAATTTCACAAAAAGCAGGACAGCATAGACTAAGAGCTTTTTTACTAAGTTTCAATGTAACCTATTATTATTGTAGAATGAATGTAAAAAAATTTGTAGATTAATCCTATCATAAAAAGGGAAAAGCAAATAAGCGGACTGAACCGGGAAAAGAAGTAACAACTATTTTTAGCAAGAACATATCACAGGAGAAACTATGGGAATTCATGCTGATTATTATCCGGATAAATCTATTATCACAATAGATAATAATCATTTTATTGGGGTTGAAAATAAAACATTTCAACACCTTGTACAGGATTCAATTAACAAAGGAATTAAGAATATTTCAGTTAACTTATCAAAAGTTGAGTATATAGCGAGTTTAGGAATTGAAAGTCTTGTGCATGCATATACAACCTGCACAAACAGAAACATTAAGTTTAATATTGAAAGTGCCGGTGAAAATGTAATGAAGATACTGCGCCAGGTAAAATTGGATACGATTTTTAATATTATTTGATTGGAAATAATTTTTTCAGAAGTACTTATAATAAAAGCTTACTCCCGGATTATATTAAAAACTAATTCCTCATTTTGGTGATACATAGAATCACGAAATCCATTTTTATTTAAGGCTGCCGGTTACATATGGAAAATTATTTATATCATTCGATGTAAAAATATAATCATTATAAGGAGTAGCTATAAGCATTGCGCGGAAAAACATTGAGTTATGAATTATATTATTTCCTCCGAACAATATTGAATGAGCATCATACCCCAAAATTCTTAAGTAAGCCGTAATAAAAGCGCTTATATGTCCCGCGTAAGAATACAAATAAATTGGTTTGCTTCCCGGAAGCGTTTGAAGATAATTTGCGGATTCAAGATACGAGTATGACTTCGTATAATAATAATTTACTGCAAGACGCGGATGTACCAAGCCTGAAGCTGGAGTACCGTAAAAATCCAGGTCGCCTATACATGCCAAATATATATCGGGGCCTACAATAAGTGCAACTTTATTAAAATCGCTTACCGGTGTTGAATAATACGGTTTAAAATCGTCTTCAAATCCTTCTTTCAGCAAATCATCGATTCTTTCGTCAACTATCGTTTTTATAGTTGAACTTTTATTTGAAAAAGTTATAGGCGGAAGAGGTGAAAATTCCGGCAGAGGATATTGAGTTTTGTTAAGCGTATCTGCATAAGAATTGTTTATAGCATTAAGCCAGGGAGAAGCGAAAGCATTATTCCACGATGCCATTCCGTACTTTAATGCATAGACATCTGGATAGCCGTCCAGTAGCAGTAATCCTGCAAAGTATGAAGCAGCCTGCCCGGTTCCGCTGACAATTATTAATTTTGAAAAGCTGTCTTGTTCATTTAATTTCATAAATAGTAATAAGCTGTCTGATTTAATATTTATTGCATTGAGAATATGTCCATTTATGAAATCTTCAGGTGATCTTACATCTAGAATTAAATAATTGTTTAAGTTGTTGTACACTTCCTTCGCATTTACCAAAGATATGGAGGTGTCGGTGCTAATGAAATTGTTCCGGGATTCGAGAAGGCCGAGAAGTTGAGCATTGGCATCGAGATTCACATCGACAGGCTGAATAACAGAGTCCTTTAAGCATCCAAGAAATGAAAAGATGACTAGAGTTGAAATTAAAATTATAATATTTTTCTTTTTCAGGAACAAGTTTGTACAATCCTTTAAATAATCATTTTAATCTTTTTCAAAAATGACTTTTTGCAATTCCGATAAACAATCCTATTACATGTTCACCGTAAACGTTCCATGCTATCGATCCACCTCCCTGTGCAAAATAATTACTTACCGGCTGGTTGCTATCCTTAGAATTAAAAAAATCCTTGAATTGTTTATCGAATGCATAAACCTGTATAAATCTTCTGCCTTCATAACTTGTTGAGCGGTATTGCTGAGGCAGAGCAGTTGATCTGGTGGAAACAATAGTTTGGTTATTGTTAGGAGAAATTATAGAATAAAAATCTGACGCTGAAGTATTAGCCAGCCTGTCGATACTCCAGATACCGCCGTAGACTTCACCGGGAAGAGATTGGACTGCTGCTTCCATAAAATTCCCTGCTGAATTATAGTTCGAACTAACTTCAACAGGCATTTGCGGTATTATTGTTTGGCTGTAAAAAGATTTCCCATCAACCAGCCCGAATAATTCGAATTTACTTCCATATTTTACAAGAAAGCCGGCATCGGGCAGATATATACCCTTTGATATGTAATGAAGCGGAATTACCTGTACATTGTTTACCTTGAGGTAAACAACGACATCCTTTATTGCAGCTTTATCTATGTCGAAGGTTTCATTAACAGGTATAGTCCTTGTAATCCGGACGCCCTGAAAATTTTGACCTGCAATCAACTGGCACTCTACCACAACATCATCTTCGTAGGGAACCGGTATACTAACAATGCTTGATTTCTCACAGCCGTATGAAAAAAGAAAAAAGCCGATTACAAAAAAATAATTTAGTCTATTCATGTTACAAATTTATTTTTAACCCTAAAGCAGGAATTATCGGGAAAAGTGTGATTCTTCTTATTACTAATTTTTGACTACCATCGGGATTGGTTTCCGGGGTTACATATTGAGCAAATGGATTTTGCCTGTTGTAAACATTTAAAATATTTACGTATGCTTCCATCTTATTTTTCAGCCAGGTAAATGTATATGAAAAATTTAAATCAAGTTTATGATATGCCGGAAATTTATCAGCATTTAGTCCTGTGTGGTTTAAATAAATTTCTTCATATTGACCGGTGTTAACATGCTGAAATATATACTGACCTACAGGTAAATTGTATCTTTCGCCAGTCGCGTAAATCCATGTAAGTCCGGTGCTAAAAGCAGCAGAAATTTTATAAGAGATTACAACGGAAATATCATTCCTCCGATCATATTTAGGATAAAAAACCTGTCCTGCGTTAAGAGCATCGAATTGTCTCTTCGTCCATGAAAGCGTGCAGCCTATCCAGCCATTAAAATTTCCCTTCCGTTTATTAAAGAAAAGTTCAATGCCGTAAGCTTCACCTTTCCCTTTAACAAATTGATTTTCAATTGAATTATCAAAGGGGTTTAATGCAGCGTTGTTTTTAAATTCGTACAAATTTATCATATCTCTGTAATAGCCTTCGAGTGACAGCAGGTAAGTTTGATTAGAAATATAATTGTCAATACCGAAAACATATTCGTTTGATTTTGCCGGAAGAATTTGTTTTGTTGAAGGATACCACAAGTCCGTCGGCAGTGATATGTCGTTTCTGTCAATCAAATGTAGATACTGATGCGATTGAGCAAATGCAGCTTTTAAGAAATTGTTTTCAGTAAGAGCATATTTAAAAGAAATATGAGGTTCGGCATATAAATATTTTTGGAGGTTAAAATAATACAATCTTGCACCGAGATTGGCAGTAAATAGAGGAGTTATTAAACTTTCGTTTTCGAGGTATACCGCACTTTCGAATGAATTCAAATTATTGCCTGCAAACGGATTTTCTTCCAATAAGGAGTTATAAACATTGCTGTATAATAAATTATAAATATGATAAGTCAGCTCCAATCCGCCTTTGAGAGTATTATTTTCATTCCATTTCGATTCGGCCTGTTCTTTCAGCTGCACATCTCTTAATCGTGATGAAGCAAAATAAGTTGAACTTGTTAGCTGATCAGGGCTTAAGCCTATAACCGATTTGAAATTATAATCGATATAGCTTAGAATTGAATTAAAAAAAACCGAATTTTTATTGATATGAAGCCAATCGAGGCTCAAAAATTCATTGCTCCATTCAATATCATAATTAAATTCGGTACCGGAAGGACTTGTTATTATATCTTTGGAATATAAGCCGCTTATCGAAAGAGCACTTGTTTCGGACAGGCTGTAAGTAATTTTTGAACTTAAATCGCTGAAGCCATACCGTGGAATGGAACTGGCTTTATTAAAATTATTAACAAGCAAGTTGTAGTACATTGTTCTTCCCGAAATCATGTAAGTAGATTTTTCACCGACCGGCCCTTCGAGGGAAGCAAAAGAATTTATAAGTCCCAGCCCGAAAGCGGCTTTGTTTTCTTCTTTGGTTCCGGATCGTAAATGAATATCCAGAACGCTTGAAAGTCTGCCTCCGTATTCTGCAGGGTAAGCTCCTTTAATAAGCTTAATATCACTAATTGCGTTTGAATTAAAAGTACTTGCTATATTTCCGAGGTGAGAAGGATTATAAATAGTCACTCCGTCAACCAGTGTTAGATTCTGATCCGGAGAACCGCCTCTGACGTAAAGTCCATTTGAAGTTTCACTTGCCATTCCCACACCGGGAAGGGTTTGAAGCAATCTAAATAAATCTACTTCACCGGTCAGACCGGGGAGCTTGCTTAACACATCCGGTGAGATATCTATAGTTGAAATGCTTGCTGCATTTTCCTGTTTTTGCCCGGTAATGACCACTTCATTCAATTCAATACTTTCAGGCTGTAATCCAATGTTGTAAACAAGTTTTTCATTATCGTAATTAAATTTAACTTCTCTAATCGTAGTTTTATATCCTATTTGCCTAAAGATTAAAAAATAGTCTCCTTTTGGGAGTTTAGGAAAAATGTAATAGCCGTAACTGTTTGTGGCTACGCCGGCGAAAGGAGGAAGGATAGTAGAGATACTGTCCCGGTAAAGAAGTGTATTTGTTCCGATTAAAACTTCACCTGTAGTTTTGTCTATTACAAAACCGTAAATGCTGTTATCTTTTTTTTGCGCATGAAGATTGAAATTATTTATGAACAGAACAATTACTGCAGTAATGAGCATAAGTTTTTTCAAAATGCATCCGCCTAGTTAAATTTGCAAATGAACTTATCGACTTGGCGTCTCGTTGGTTTCATCGCAGCAGGGAGAGTTTTATATTTCACTATAAAACGGTAAAACCTTCAAAAACGTCACATTTTTGAAGGGTTTTAGATTACCTTGCGGAGAGACAGGGATTCGAACCCCGGAAGGACTTACATCCTTAACGGTTTTCAAGACCGCCGCATTCAACCACTCTGCCATCTCTCCGGAATTTTTAAGTTGCTGACCTTTTGAGCTACAAATATAATCATAGTATCAATTATGACAAAATAATTATTCCATCAGACAGCGGACTTTCTGTGACCAATTTGCTTTATGTCCGGGAATTGTTTTCGTTCGAAATAAGAGGATTTTTTGTGCGACATTTTTGTCAATTTTTTGAAATTTTATTGGGTAAGAAGCAGTAAATTTTAGTCGTTTTTAGGGTTATGTTTACATGGGGTTATCTAGGAGTTGTCTAGGAGTTATCCCGTGGGTGGAACGGAGGTAATTCCGGGATTGAAAGGGAGAAAAAAGTGAGTGACAAAAATGACAATCGGCGGGTTAAAAATAGCTGATAATTGTTAAGATTATTGATAATGTGAGAGGATGAAATTGGGGAATTCAGTCACATTGTGACTGAGTGGGTGGGATTATGGAGTGGTGGAGGGATGGAATGTTGGGGGATGTAATTGAACAAACATGAGCGAAATTAATTCTTCATTCTCCAGATGAGCGGGAATTTGCACGCCTATGCGACGAGCGGATTGGAATATACTGACTCAACTTTCACGATCTCAACTATCAGGATATTATTTTATTTACCTAAACAATATTCTTGAAATTATTCCCGGTAGGGTATTGAAATATCCTTAGATCGAAACGGGGTACAATTGCAAAAATATGATCGAATACATCAGCCTGAATATCCTCATAAGGTCCCCACAGGATAGTATTTGCAAAAACATAAATTTCTATCGGAAGTCCGGCAGGTCCCGGTTCTAAATGCCTTATTAAGAAGGTTAGATTGGGATTAATGTCTTCACGCTGCAATAAATATTCTTTTAAATAAATTCTGAAAGTACCTAAATTGGTTAAGCGCCGACCGTTAATTAGTTCGTTCTCGTCAACCCCTTTTTCCAAATTATATTTTTTGATTTCATCTCTTTTTGATCTTATATAATTGGTAATAAGCTGATAATTTTCAAATTTATCGAGCATTTTTTCATCACAAAACTTAATAGAAGATAGATCGATGTAAACTGCTCTTTTGATTCTTCTGCCTCCTGTAAGCTGCATTCCCCTCCAATTTTTAAATGATTCATCGATCAACTTATAGGTTGGTATTACAGTAATAGTTTTATCCCAATTTTGAACTTTAATAACATTTAATGAAATATCAATTACATCTCCGTCTGCATCGTATTTCGGCATTTCGATCCAATCGCCTTTTTTAAGTAAATCATATGAAGAAATTTGGATGCTAGCAACAAACGAAAGAATGGTATCTCTAAAAATTAAAATGATGTTTCCAACCTACACTAGAGTTCCGGTTGGCAGGGATTCGGAATAATAAATACTTTACGTAACTTCAGTAATTCACTGTTTTTTCATTCTGATTAATAGACCCAGTTTTGAGAGATAGGATAGATAATTAGATCTCGGGGTAAGCGGGAGGGGAATAAAAATTAAGTGTCTGAAGCGGCTTATTACCGGTATTAATAATCTCATGTGTTTCCCCTGCCTCAATTAAAAGTACATCCCCGGTTTTAATTTCAATTTCTTTTTTATTGATTACAGCCTTTCCTTTACCTGAAACTACATAAAGCCACTGGTCACTATTTTTATGCTTATTATCTGGTCCACCTGTGGAACTATTGATTTCTAAAACCATCTCTGCATATTGTGATAATTTAGTCGTTTCTTTAATATTGAAACCATTCTTAAATTCCGGGCTAAATGAATTCATCATTACTCCTTTATATTAAAAATTTACCATATGCTGTAAAAAATAACTTATAAAACAGCTTTATTAAACACAATGAAATGAATCAAGCAGGCACCGGGGTTTTACTGCATCGATATGGTATCGTGGATGAAATCGAATTAAAAGGGAAAGGGATGAATGTCCCTTTTACGGGAATTCTATTTTTCATTTCTACCAGTGACGGGGGCTGTCTACTTCTTAGCAAATTACAAATTCCTTTAGAGTCCATCCATGAAAGAAAATGCAATCTGAAATTCTAATTGATACATTTTTTATTATTCTTTAGGACTTTTTCTATTAATACTAGTATCATATTTAATATGATTTTCTATATGTTTATTTATTTTACTAGTATTGGTTAGTGAATCTGTCCTTGGAATATTATTACCATTTTTAATATTTAAACTATCGATATTAACACCGGATTTGTTATTGTTATAATATGTAGAGTCCTGGAAAATTTCTTGGGTAGAATTTGCAAAAGTTTTTATTTCATGTAAAATTTAAGAAAAGTGGAAATAACAAGAATAAGAAGTAGATTATGATTTGATTTGAATCGACTTAACCTTTTTTACGGAATTAAATTGAAAATCCTTTAGTGAGATTTTATATAACAACTTTATATAGTTTAAGGGATTTTTAATTAATTCGGTATAATTTTTTTCCCCCATAACTACATCGGTTATTAATTCACTTAGTTTCTTACCGTAAAACCTAACTATCCATTTTCGAACGCTGCTGAAACTATAAATAAATAATGATAGGGCTCTTCCGGCTTTTAATTCTGGCAAAATCTTTTTTGATATTTCCCTATTATATAGACCACAAACATCATCTGATATCAAATCGCCTTTGATAATAGATTCGGCAGCAATCTGTCCGCTTAAAATTGCAAAACTTATACCTTCAGCTGTAATGGGGTCGATAAAACCCGCAGCATCGCCTATTAATAGAATCCTATTTTGTGCATAATTATTTCTAAAATGCAAAGGGATAACAAATCCATGTTTTTCAGTCTTTATTATTTTTTTAATCCAAGTAATTCAAGATATCTAGAAAAATAATTATTCATATTACCGTTTATTCAATTTCATACTTAATATACCAATGGATAGATGATCTTTTTTAGGGAAAACCCAGCAATACCCGCCAGGGACAATACCAAAATCGAACCTGGCAGAATTACAGAAGTAAGATAAAGTCTTATTCACCAACATAAATTTCATATTCTAAGGCGGGAATGAATTTGGCTTAACGCTTTCCGAAATATTTTTTTGCAAGTTCTACTTAATGCTCCATCGGCAGCAATCAGAAATTTTGAATATAATTTTTCATCAGTCATTATTAATAGTTATTTCAATAGAATCTTCTAAATAAACTATTGCCTTCAATTCGGATTTATCTCTTCACTTCGACACCTATTTTTTTTACTTCTTTAATCAAATGATAATCAAGGCTACTTCTCATGGTCATGGAGACAATTGGTTTTTCTCTTTTAGTCAAAATAGAAATATTTGCCTCAAAATCATTTATCTCGGCAGTATAACAATTTCTTTCAATAATACCCGGAAATATCAAAATTAATTAACTTAACACCTCTAAATGTTAATCCTCCACCGCATGTTTTATATCTCGGAAGCGTTTCTTTTTCAATTAAAAGGATTTTTTTTCCGGCTCCCGCCAAAGCAGATGCAGCTGCTGTACCAGCCGGACCGCTCCCTGCAATTACTACATCATAAATATTGTTAATTTTATTTAATCCTCAACCTTTATAAAAAATTTTATAAGTTATTTATAAATCGATATTTAAAAAGATGACTTCTTTATTTTCTTTAATAATGTTTATCTGAATCTGAAATTTAATAAAAAATAGTAATTAATTTTTATTCTTAAAGATGTCAACTTTATATCTGAGTATAAATATTTTTATATATATAATTCTCTATATCGAATGTGAAGCTACTTGTTTTAAACTACAAATAATTTCATTTCATGATTTTTTTGATTTCTCGCACTCACCATATTCAAATTCTTATGTATGTTTATTAAAAATTAGTAAAATGTAAAATGTGGAGAATAAAATGACAACAGCTTCAGATACCTTAGTTAATGTATTAATTGAATGGGGGGTAGAAGTGGTTTTTGGCCTGCCGGGAGATGGAATAAACGGATTAATGGAAGCTTTCCGCAAAGCAAAAGATAAAATAAAATTTATTCATGTAAGGCATGAGGAGGCTGCTGCTTTTATGGCATGCGGCTATTCAAAATTTACCGGTAAGCTCGGCGTGTGTGTTGCGACTTCGGGACCCGGGGGAGTCCATTTGTTAAATGGTTTATATGATGCAAAAATGGACGGCCAATCTGTCCTGGCAATTACAGGAAATACATTTCACGATCTTATGAATACCTTTGGGCAGCAGGATGTTGAACTTGATAGATTATTTCAAGATGTAGCTGATTATAGTGTTAGGATTATGGGACCTGCTCATGTAGAGAATGCTGTTAATTTAGCATGCCGGACGGCTATTACAAAAAACTGCGTTACACATGTAAATATTGCCAAAGATTTCCAGGAAATGGAAGCAAAGGCATCAGGCTCAAAAAGGAATGCCGCTCACCATGTTTCTGATGTCCTGGCTAGAAAAAGCGGGCAGCCCATGACTAATGATTTAATGCGTGCTGCCGAAATCCTAAATCAGGGAAAAAAGATAGCTATTTTGGCAGGAAGAGGGGCATTACACGCGACTGATGAACTTGAAATGGTTGCTGATAAACTTGGTGCTCCTATTATAAAACCGTTGTTAGGGAAAGCCGCTGTTCCGGATGACAGTCCCTTTACTACCGGATCAATTGGATTACTTGGAACAAGACCTTCTCAGGAAGCAATTGAGGAATGTGATACTTTATTCATTATTGGTTCCTCTTTCCCTTATATAGAATTTTATCCAAAACCGGGTCAGGCAAAAGCAGTTCAAATAGATACTGATCCGCAAAGAATAGGATTGAGGTATCCGGTTGATGTTGGTCTGGTTGGAGATACAAAAATTTCGTTACAGCTTCTTCTTCCTTCATTACAAAAGAAATCAGATAGAAGCTTTTTGGAGAAAGCACAAGAGGGAATGAAGGCATGGTGGGAATTAATTGAAGATAGAGGAACAAGATCCGATAAGCCGATGAAGCCTCAGGTTGTTGCATGGGAATTAGGAAAATTACTGAAAGATGATGCTATAGTTATTTCGGATTCCGGTACTATTGCTACATGGTGGGCAAGGCAAATCAAAGCAAAAAGAGGTCAAATGTTTTCTTTATCCGGGAATCTTGCTACAATGGCTAATGGGTTTCCTTATGCAATAGGTGCTCAGGTTGCCTATCCTAACCGTCAAGTTGTTGCTTTTGTAGGTGACGGAGGATTTACCATGCTAATGGGAGAACTTTCAACATGTATTAAGTATAATCTCCCGGTTAAAGTTATTATTATTAAAAACAATACCCTGGGACAAATTAAATGGGAACAAATGGTAATAGATGGGAACCCGGAGTATGGCTGTGAATTTGAGCCTATAGATTTTGTTAAATTTGCAGAAGCCTGCGGTGCAAAAGGATTTAATATTGAAAATCCTAAGAAATGCAGTTCAACTTTAGAAGAAGCATTAAATGCCCCGGGTCCTGCAATTATAGAAGCGGTAGTTGATCAGTTTGAACCTCCATTGCCCCCAAAAATCACAATTAAACAGGCAAAACAATTTGCCAAGTCTTTAATTAAAGGTGAACCAAATAGGGAGAAAATTGCTTGGACAATAACTTCCGATAAGGTCAGAGAAATAATTTAAATGTCTAGTATTCTTTATGGAGCAGATGATATTCATTATATCACCTGCTCCGGCTTTTCTCTTTATATACATATAATAGCTTAGCAAATGAATAGTTTATCTAAAGTTAAGGTAAATAATATTGATGTTTCTGCATATATAATTCCAACAGATCGGCCTGAATCCGATGGTACGCTGGAATGGGATACGACTACATTAATATTAGTTCAGATATCAGCTGGAGGTAAAACCGGTCTTGGATATACTTATTCTCATATATCCACAGCCAGCTTAATAAAGAATAAACTTGCTGACATTATTAAAGATCTGGATCCTATGGATATCTCTTTAAATTGGATTAATATGTTAAAAGCTATCCGTAATATTGGAAGGCCAGGAATTGCTTCTTCTGCAATTGCTGCAATTGATACAGCTCTGTGGGATGTAAAAGCCAGAATACTAGATCTTCCTTTGGTTATTTTGATGGGTAAGGTCCACGATTCTACACCTATATATGGATCCGGCGGCTTCACCTCATATTCAATAAAACAATTAGAGGAGCAACTATGCGGGTGGGCAGAAAAAGATATTAAAAGGGTAAAAATGAAAATTGGGAGGTATCCTTCAGAAGATATAAAAAGAGTAAAAGCAGTTTCGAAAACTCTGGGCAGCGGTATTGAGCTTATGGTTGATGCCAATGGAGCCTATGACCGCAAACAGGCTCTTTATTTTGCACATCAGTTTAAGAATTTTAATATCGGATGGTTTGAAGAGCCTGTATCATCAGATGACCTTGAAGGTTTAAATCTAATACGAAATAATGCACCTGTAGGTATGCAGATTACAGCCGGAGAATACGGATATGATCTTTTTTATTTCAGAAGAATGCTTGAAGCAGGTTCTGTTGATGTACTTCAAGCGGATGCTTCAAGATGCGCGGGTTATACTGGATTTTTAAAAGCCGCAGTTCTTTGTGAATCCAGATCAATGGAACTATCTTCACACACAGCTCCGGCTTTGCATATGCACGCATGCTGTGCCGTTATTCCTTTAAAACATGCCGAATATTTTCACGATCATGTAAGAATAGAAAAAATGTTTTTCGATGGGATTCCAGAACCTGTAAATGGCGGACTATATCCGGATCTTTCCAGACCGGGAAATGGCTTCGAGTTAAAAAAAAACGATATTAAAAAATATTTGGTTAATTGATTTTATTACTATATAAATATTAATAATATGACAAACGGTAAAATTGATATAGGACATTTAGAAGCAGCACTTAGAAATAAACTAAAAGATGTTCGTTTTGATGAGGGAAGCAAAGCATTATATGCAGCAGATGCATCAAATTACAGACAGGTTCCTATTGGAATAGTCTATCCAAATAATAAAGAAGAAGTAGAAGAAACTGTAAAGATTTGCAGGCAATATAAGGCTCCTATTTTAAGCCGCGGCGGCGGTACCAGCTTAGCTGGTCAATGTTGTAATTATGCGGTAATTATGGATTTTTCGAGGTATATGAATAAAATTCTGGATATAAATGCAAAGGAAAGATATGCTATAGTAGAACCCGGAGTTATACTCGATTCATTAAGGGAAGAAGCAAAAAAAAATGATTTGACTTTTGGGCCGGATCCGGCAACTCATAATCATTGTACTCTGGGAGGAATGCTGGGAAATAACTCATGCGGTATTCATTCCGTAATGGCCGGCAAAACTGTCGATAATGTAATTGAACTCGAAATCCTCACCTACGATGGTTGCCGCATGACCGTGGGAAAAACAAGTGCTGCTGAACTGGAACAAATAATTAATATGGGAGGAAGAAAGGGGGAAATTTATTCTTCTTTAAAAGCTATAAGAGATACCTATGCAGAAAAGATTAGGAAAATTTATCCGCAGATCCCAAGACGTGTTTCGGGTTATAATCTGGATGACCTTCTACCCGAAAATGAATTTAATGTGGCAAAAGCTCTGATTGGGTCAGAATCAACATGTGTTGTTATATTGGAAGCGAAACTTAAGCTTGTTCCCTGGCCGAAAAAACAATCATTGCTTGTACTCGGATACCAGGATATTTTTTGTGCAGCCGACCATGTAATAGAAATTATGAAGACCGGTCCTATTGGTTTGGAAGGAATTGATAATGAATTAATAAGTTATATGGAAAAAAAAGGGATGCACACTCAAGGATACTCAATATCTCCCTAAAGGAAACGGATGGCTTTTG
Organism: uncultured Ignavibacteriales bacterium; assembly: GCA_963848195.1. GTDB lineage: Bacteria > Bacteroidota > Ignavibacteria > Ignavibacteriales > Ignavibacteriaceae > CAVQBP01. The sequence continues at coordinate 143,270 of CAWKCY010000019.1, forward strand.
GTTGAATTCGGAGGAAAAGATAAAGAGGAATCCGATGGTAAAGCTAAAGTGCTAATGAATAAGCTCAAAAATGAGAGATAATGCTCCTTCAATGAAATTGTTCGATAAAGAACATGAAGAAGAGCATGTATGGGAAATCCGTGAATCAGGATTTGGGGCTACTGCGCATATCCCCAATATGCATGATACCTGGCCAGGATGGGAAGATTCTGCAATTCCTCCTGAAAAAGAAGGGGATTATCTCCGCGATTTAAAAAAGCTTTTTCATAAATATAACTATTCGGCTTCAGTGTATGGACATTTTGGGCAGGGATGTATTCATTGCCGTATCCCTTTTGATTTAAGAACTGCTGAAGGATTAAAAAATTACCGCTCTTTTGTTGAAGAAGCTGCAGATTTAGTTGTAAGTTATAACGGTTCCTTATCCGGGGAACATGGAGACGGGCAATCTAGGGGTGAATTACTCGTTAAGATGTTCGGTGAAGATTTGATAAATGCTTTTAAGGAATTTAAAGCTGCATGGGACCCTGATTGGAAAATGAATCCGGGTAAGATTGTTTTGCCTTATCGACTAGATGAAAATTTAAGATTGGGTACCAATTATTCTCCTAACAAACCAAAAACATATTTCTCCTATTCATCTGATCATGGTGATTTCTCCCGGGCAACTTTAAGATGTGTAGGGGTAGGAAAGTGCCGCCGTGAAGGAGGTGGAACTATGTGTCCTAGCTATATGGTAACACATGAAGAAATGCATTCAACAAGAGGGAGAGCTCATCTGCTTTTTGAAATGCTTAGGGGAGATGTAATAAAAGGCGGCTGGAAAGACGAACATGTAAAAGAAGCACTTGACTTATGTCTTGCATGCAAAGGATGCAAAAATGATTGTCCCGTAGATGTTGATCTTGCAACATATAAAGCTGAATTTCTAGCTCATTATTATAAAGGTAAAATAAGACCAAGGTATGCTTATGCTTTTGGGTTAATATATTGGGGAGCTAAAATAGGTTCTGCATTTCCGGCATTAACCAATTTCTTTACTCAAACTCCCGGACTTAGAGATATAGCTAAAATTTTAGCTGGAATGGCACCTCAAAGAAAAATACCTCCATTTGCAGGAATAACCTTTCGAAAATGGTATAACAGAAATAATAAACAAAGAACCGGCGGTAAGAAAGTGCTTCTGTGGCCCGATACATTCAACAATAACTTTCACCCTGAAACCCTTATAGCAGCAAAAGAAGTTCTGGAAGATGCCGGGTATATTGTTGAAATACCCAGGGTTTCTTTATGCTGCGGAAGACCATTATATGATTATGGAATGCTGAATTTAGCAAAATCTTTATTAAAACAAATCCTTAATAACTTAAAACCGCAAATTGAAGCTGGAATTCCTCTAGTGGGACTTGAACCCAGCTGTATTGCTGTTTTCAGGGATGAATTGACAGAATTATTTCCTAACGATGAAGATGCAAAAAGATTAAAAAATAATTCTTATTTGTTAAGTGAATTTTTAATTGAAAAAGTTGAAAATTATAAGACACCAACAATAAAAAGGAAAGCAGTTGTTCATGGACATTGTCATCATAAAGCAATAATGGGAATGTCGGATGAAAGTGAAATTTTGAATAAGATTGGTTTGGATTGTGAAATTTTAACATCCGGCTGCTGCGGAATGGCTGGTGCTTTTGGGTTTGAAAAAGAGAAGTATGACGTTTCAGTTAAATGTGGTGAAAGGGTTCTGCTTCCCGCCGTAAGAACTGCAGAAAAAGAAACCATTATTATTGCAGATGGTTTCAGCTGTCGGACTCAAATTTCAGAACTAACTAAAAGGAAGGCATTACATTTAGCAGAAGTTCTTCATATGGGGTTGAAGAATAAAGAGATAAGTATTCCCGATGAATATCCCAGAACGATAATGAAGGAATGAAGACGCAGAGACGTGAAGACGGAGAATTGTAAAGGGAAAAAAAGAAGTAACGGAGAAAAGAGAATAATACTATGACACAAGAGATAGGTAAAAAAAGATGGGCAATCCCGGAAGGTTATATTCCTAATTGGAGCAACGGCCCTGAACCAGAAATGGTTAGTCATGAAGCTGCCTGCATATTGAATGCATCCGAAAAGGAAGCACATATTGAAATAATAATTTTTTTCGAAGATAAAGAACCTGTTGGGCCGTATATAATTACAGTACCTCCTAAAAGAACAAAACACATTAGATTTAATAATTTAACCGATCCGGAACCGATTCCAAAAGATACAAATTACTCAAGCATTATTATTTCAGATGTCCCTATAGTTGTCCAACATACAAGATTAGATTCCAGACAGGCGGAAAATGCTTTAATTTCAACTTTAGCTTACCCGGTAGAATGAATATTAAATAATAAAAAATAGGAATTTATTGTGAATAAATATCAACCTATCGAAAATTACGGAATTATCGGAGATCTTAATACAGTTGCATTGGTAGGATTGAATGGATCTATAGATTTCATGTGTTTTCCTTATTTTGATTCTCCAACTATTTTTGCTGCTATGCTTGATATAAATAAAGGAGGATGCTTTCAAATAAATCCGGCAATAGATGATTTGAAAAATAAACAATTGTATATACCGGATACTAATGTGCTCCTTACAAGATTTTTATCTCAAAACGGGATCAGTGAGTTAACTGATTTTATGCCTGTAGAGGATCTATATGAAGGAAAAATCTTAATGAGAAGGATAACTAGTATAAAGGGAGAGCTTACATACTATATGAATTGCAAACCAAGATTTAATTATGCTAGATCATCACATAAAGCTAACATGCATAACAATTCTATTTTATTTGAAAGCGAAAGTGAAGATAGAACAATTTTACGATTAAAAAGTAATGTCCCCCTGGAGATTAAAAATGGAGATGGTTTTGCTGAATTTACTCTAAAACCGGGCGAAAGTGCAGATTTTATTTTGGAACTGGTAAAGGAAGGGAAACCTTTTGAATTTAACTTGTCCGACCTTGTAACGAAAAAACTTTATGAAACAATGAATTACTGGAAAAGCTGGATAGATGCTTCATATTATAAAGGCAGGTGGAGAGAAAATGTTAACCGTTCGGCTCTTGTACTAAAATTATTAACTTCTTATGATCATGGTTCCATAATTGCATCACCTACCTTTGGATTACCTGAATACATTGGAGGCTCAAGAAATTGGGATTACAGGTATACTTGGATAAGAGATGCTTCCTTCACAATATATGCTTTTCTGAATCTTGGTTATACTAAAGAAGCAGAACAGTTTATGAAATGGGTTGAAAAAAAGTGTGAGGATATAGGAGATGCCGGAAATCTGGGCTTAATGTATACCATTGACGGAAAAAATGTTCCTGATGAAGTAATTCTTTCAAATTTTGAAGGATATAAAAATTCATCCCCTGTTAGAATTGGAAATAATGCAAATAAACAATTGCAATTAGATATTTATGGAGAATTAATGGATTCTATTTATTCTTATAATAAATATGGAAACCGCATTTCTCATGATTTCTGGATTAACATTACAAAACAGATTGATTGGATTTCAGAAAACTGGAATAGAAAAGATGAAGGCATATGGGAAGTCCGGGGAGGTAAAAGACATTTTCTTTATTCGAGGTTTATGTGCTGGGTTTCTCTGGACCGCGCTGTAAGGTTAGCTGAGATGAGTTCTTTCCCTCACCCTTCCACATGGAAAGTAGAAAGAGATAAAATTTTCAATGAAATTTTCCTTGAATTTTGGGATGAAAAAAGGAAGACTTTTACACAGTATAAAAATGCCAATTCAGTTGATGCTGCAACTCTTTTAATGCCTCTTATTAGGTTTATAAGTCCTAAAGATCCACGGTGGCTTTCAACCTTAAAAACCATTGAACAAGACCTTGTTTCCGATTCTCTGGTTTACAGGTACAGATTTAAAGAAGCGGCATCTGACGGATTAAAAACAGGAGAAGGAACTTTTTCAATGTGTACTTTCTGGTATATAGAATGTTTATCCCGTTCAGGCCAGCTTCAAAAAGCAAGATTATTTTTTGAAAAGATGATGGGATATGCAAATCATCTTGGTTTATTTTCAGAACAGTTGGGAGAACAGGGAGAAGCATTAGGAAATTTTCCACAAGCATTTACTCATTTAGGTATGATTAGTGCAGCATTAAATCTCGATAAGCAATTGGGGGATGAAAGAAACCTGAGCAGTGAAAAAGATTATAAACAGTATTATTACTAAGATAGATAAAAGTAAAGGACAGTGAATAAATGAATAATAGGAAAGAAGTAGTAGTTATAACAGGAGCAACTGCCGGAGTTGGAAGAGCAGTTGTTAGAAGATTTGCAAATGAAGGTGCTTATATCGGGTTACTCGCACGGGGGAAGGAAGCACTTGAAAATACTAAAAAAGAAGTAGAAGATGCAGGCGGCAAAGCCATTGCGATTCCAACAGATGTAGCGAGATGGGAAGAAGTAGAAGAAGCTGCTAAAAAAGTTGAATATGAATTCGGTCCAATCGATATCTGGATTAATGATGCAATGACATCGGTTTTTGCACCTGTAAAGGAAATAACTGAAGAAGAATTTCATAGAGTAACCGAAGTAACATATCTTGGAACGGTTTACGGAACAATGGCTGCCTTAAGAAGGATGCTTCCTAGGGATAAAGGTTCCATAGTACAGGTTGGTTCCGCATTATCTTACAGGAGTATTCCATTACAGTCTGCATATTGCGGTGCAAAACATGGTATAAGAGGATTTACAAATTCACTTCGTTCGGAATTAATCCATGACAATAGTAAGGTTAGGTTAACTATGGTACAACTGCCTGCAGTAAACACACCTCAATTTACATGGGTAAGAAATAAGTTATCAAAAAAACCTCAGCCCGTGCCTCCAATTTACGAACCTGAAGTTCCGGCTGAAGCTATCTATTATGCAGCGCATAATAATAGAAGAGAAATTTTTGTGGGAATGTCTTCCGTAGAAACTATTTTGGGGAATAAAATAATGCCAGGATTTTTAGATCGTTATCTCGCAAAGAATGGTTATGAAAGTCAGCAGACAGATGAACCAAAAGATCCTAATCAGCCGGATAATCTCTGGGAACCTGTTCCTGGTGATTATGGCGCTCATGGAAATTTTGATTATAAGGCAAGAAAACGAAGCCAACAGCTCTGGGCTTCGGAAAATAAAGGTCTTTTAGGAATCATTCTTTCAGGAATATTTGCTGTGGGTGCGGGTTTACTTTTATTAAAGAAAGATTAAAATGAAAGCTTTATCAATTACTCCCGGCAAGGGAGATTTAAAAATTATTGATATTTCTGAGCCTAAAATTCAATTTCCTGATGAAGTAAAACTGAAAGTACTGCAGGTTGGGATTTGCGGAACAGATCATGAAGAAGTAAGCGGTGGAAGAGCTGATGCCCCGACAAATGATGATTATCTTATAATCGGCCATGAAATGTTTGGAAAGGTAGTAGATGTTGGGAAAGAAGTATCTAGGGTAAAAAAAGGAGATTATGCATTATTCATAGTTAGACGGGGATGTGGGAAGTGCTATCCATGTCTGCATGAACGAAGTGATATGTGCAGTACAGGTGAATATAAAGAACGTGGTATTAAAGGACTGCATGGCTACCAGGCCGAGTTTGTTATTGACAGCGAAAAATATGTAATTAAAATCCCGGAGGAAATTTCATCGCTAGGTGTTCTTACCGAACCTATGTCTGTAATTGAAAAAGCTATTGATGATTCATTATTATTGCAGGAAGCAAGAATACCGGGTGCAAAAGCATCTAACTGGTTAGAAGGGAAGAGAGCATTGGTTGCAGGTCTTGGACCGGTAGGTCTCTTATCAGCAGTTGCTTTGAGATTAAGAAATGCTCAAGTATTCGGGCTTGACATTGTAGATGAAGATTCAAAGAGACCGTCTCTTCTGAAAGAAATTGGAGGGAAATATATTGACGGAAGAGTTATAAAAACTACTGAAATTGATGAAAAATGTGGAGACATGGACTTTGTTCTGGAAGCTGCAGGTATTACAAAATTAGAATTCCAATTGCTTGATACTATAGGGATTAATGGGATCTATGTATTATCAGGGATTCCCGGAGGTAATAGACCGGTTAATATCCTCGGAGATGAATTGATAAGAAAAATGGTCCTTATGAATCATGTCTGGTTAGGAAGTGTTAATGCCAGCATACATCATTATAAATTGGCGATAAAAGATTTAACAGAAGCAAACAAAAAATGGGGAAACACAATTCAAAATATTATAACAGATAAATTTCAATTTACAAAATTTGATGAAGCCTTTGCGGTAAATTCATCCAGCGGGATAAAAACAATTATTGAGTGGGATTCATAAAAATTAACAAACATTGTCACTCTGCGAAACGAAGTGGAGTGAAGAATCTCATACCCTAAAATTCTGAAACATATTAGAATTTTATCCACCCTAATATAAATCTTGCGTAACTTAGGTTATTTAGTTATTTACAAGAAGTCCGTATGGAAAATTTTTGAAGATTTCACCTACTGATATTTTGTCATTCCTTTCAAATATTTCACCCGAGAAATAGTTTTTAATTGATGAACCGGGGTTGATTTTATTCAATTTGATATAGGTATCATCCCATATATCCCGGTCAACCGGTAGATTATTTTCTTCAACAATATTTGTAAGAAATCTTGGAACAATCGTAATAACGAAATCATCCTCAGTATTTCTTGCATATACAATAATATTTTCTTTATACTTTCCGCCAGCTTCGATTGGAATAAAATTTCCTTCATTAAAAATTTCCGGTTTCTCATTCCTTAATTGAAGGGCTTTATAAACCATAAATATTTTAATCTTTCCATCTGAAGGATTTTTTAGAATATTTTGTAAATAGGAGATTCTTTCTTCAGTATCTTTTTCAATTACTTCGGTTAAAAAATCTCTTCTTAAATTATAGTCAACGGGTTGTCTATTATCGGGATCGACTAAAAACAAATCCCACAATTCAGTCCCTTGATAAAAATCGGGAATACCCGGAGAAGTAATTTTAAGCAAGACTTGAGAAAGTGAATTATAGACACCAAAGAAAGCAATTTTCTTCTGAAAAGATAAGAAATCATCAAAGAATTCACTATTATCAAATATGTTTTCAATAAATGAATAGACTGCCGATTCATATTCTGTATCAACCTGCGTCCAGGAAGAATGTTCTTTTGCTTCACGCATAGCTTTTGACAGATATTGTTTTATTCGCTGTAAATATTTTTTAATTTCAACACTATTAAACGGATAAGAACCGATAAGAGTCTGATATATAAAATATTCCAAATTATTATCGGGAATGAAATAATTATTCTTGAATTTTTTAAATTGTCTGTTTATTCTATTCCAAATTCTAACTTTTTTAATCCATTCTTCAGGAATTTCAGATAAAACATTTATCCTTGCCCGGACATCTTCTCCTCTTTTCGTATCATGAGTTGAAGATGCATTTATACTATGCCGCCAGTTTAAAAATCTTTTTTTATTGAAATTATAAAATTCATTTAAGGATATTCCGAATTTATCAGGATTACCTCCAACTTCATTTAATGAAATCAATCTATTAAAGACATACAATACCGTATCTTCAAAACCTTTAGCCATGATAGGTCCGGTCAATTGTTGAAATCTCATTAAAAAGTCCAAAGACTTATCTTTCTGTTCAATGGTAAATTTCTCACTATAATCCTTTGTTAACAGACTTCCTATAAATTGAAACTCTTTAGACAACAGCTGATTTTCGTTTTTTACTTTTTCAATTACTTCGGAAAGGTACTTTTTATCGGTTTTTCTGTTTTTTCGACCGCTTATATATGTTCTATAAATAGGGAAATGGGTAAGGATTTCTTCTAAAGCTTCTTTAACACCATGAAGAGTAATATCAACACCAAACCTATCTTTACTTGATATTTCTTCGATAAGAATAGCAAGATTTTCAACATCCCCTGCCATTCTGGTCTGAATTATTAATTTTTTCTTTTCGACTACAATCTGTTCATACGATTTATTTAAGCCTGAAAATTTGTTATAGAAGGCACTGAATCTTTGGTTGTTTTTTCTTTTGCAGAAAACTTCATTCACAAAGTTTAAGTAATCATATCCTGTAGTCCCTTGAACCGGCCAAAAACCCGGAATATTTTCATCAAACTCTAAAATTTTTTCAACAACAAGAAAGATATCTTTAGCACGTTCACGTATATTTGATAAATAAGTAGAAGGATCATATAAGCCGTCGATATGATCGATTCTCAAACCTGATATCTTATCTTCTCTAATTAGTTTAAGAATAAACGAATGGATTCTATTAAAGACATCTTCGTTTTCAACTCTTAAAGAAATTAACTCATTTACATTAAAAAATCTTCTGTAATTTATTTCTTCATTGGCAACTTTCCAGAAAGCAATCCTAAAATTCTGCTGGGATAATAATTTGTCTAAAAGGTCAAAACTTTCGGTTATTCCTTTAATACCGTTAAAAATCTTTAGGTCTTCATCGATAAAATCTTTTATACTATTATTATTTGAATATAATTCCCAAATAATGCCTTTTATGAATTTTATCTGGTTATACCTTTCATCTATATCCTCGGCAGTCGGTAATGATTTAATTACAAACAAAACTCCCATGTATCTAATAAAATCTGGATCATTCCTGCCTAATTTATTTCTTAATTTATCTAATCGAAACGAAAAGACATCAGCATAAGATTCAATTTTTAGCGGAAGCCGGGTCTCATAATAATTAATGCTCAAACCCTCTTCGTCATAATTTATTCTTATCTCACCATTTTCAAGTGCTTCCTGAAAAAATTTACCGAGAAAGGGAGCCAGTATTCTGTTCTTCATCCCGGCATGATGATGATTCCAGTCTATATCAAAAAAATTAACATAACGCGAATTAGCCCCATTCTCAAGAAGGTCAATAAGCATTCTATTCTCAATATTGAAAGCCATATGATTCGGAACAAAATCCTGAAGCCAATGCATTCCTTTTTTCTTTACTAGGTCAATCAAAAGATTAAACTCATCTTCAGTACCTAATTCCGGATTAATCTGATTTGGTTCTACAACATCGTATCCGTGAGCACTCCCTTTTTTAGCATAAAATATCGGTGATGCATATACATCAGAAATACCAAGCTTCGATAGGTAATCCATAATTCCGGAAGCAGAGGAAAATCTAAAAGATGAATTAAACTGCAGCCTGTATGTTGATCTCGGGATGTGCATTTACTGAAATCCTAACTTGTAAATTTTTCTGAAGATCATTAAAGAGCTCAATCCATTTAGCATAATCACCGCCTTCATTTTCAATTTGGCTTTTGATTTTATTAAGACCATTTTTTGAAATATAAAATAATAAATTTTGTGCTTTCCATAAGTTGAGATCAAAGGAAAGTTCTCTTAAAGCCATAAGAGATGTATTTATTTCTTCCATTAATTCAGTAATTTCAGGCTGTTCTTTAAAGATTTCCATTAAATAATTAATTTTTTGACTTGCAGTATAACTTAGTTCCGTTTTATTCAATTCTATAGACCAACTCTTAGCTTCATTCGACAACCTTAATAATTTTTCAATATCAATTGTTCCTGCATCTTCAAGCATTCGTTTAAAATCGGTATTAATAATAAACTCTACTGCAGTTAATAATGGTTTGGGAAGAGGAGTTCCTGTTTCCTTCATTGCTTGCATGAGGGGATAATGATTCTCATAAATTTGCCGAAATGAAAACTCAATATCTGCTAAAGTATTTTCCATAATTTTATTGAAAACTTTCCTGTTTTCATCTTTAAACAAATGCCATAATGAATAGCTATGGGTACCAAAATATTTCTCAATAGACAAAATGATCTCTGCAATATTCAATTTTAAGAAAGAATTTGCCAAGGCTTTATGCATTTTTTCATATTTTTCATCCGAAAGACTTTCTCTAACACCTCCGTTCAGGTTTTGATCACCCATATGAAGAAAAGCATAACTAATTGTTTTTTCATCGTTTGTTATTCTTGACCTCATTACTGCTCTGCCTATTATAATCTTTAGTCTTCCTGCTTCTTTGAAATCCCGTTCAATATCTTCAACATCATAGCAGTAAATCCTGGTCCTATCGGAATATTCTTCAAACAGGGAAGATACTGCATAATGAGCAGCAACTCTCTGCAGATCGATTATAGCGGGTTTAACAAATCTTTCATAAACCATTTTAGCATTTTTTAGTTCGGGAATATTGCTGGGAATCTTTTTAAGCAAATCCAGAAAATCTTTCTCGAGATTTATGCCGCTTACTTCATTTAAAAGCTGGATGGCTCGTGCAGCATAAAGAATAACCTGTACAGTTTCAATACCCGATATTTCATCAAAAAACCATCCGCAGCTTGTATACATTAGAAGAGAATGCCGCTGAATCTCAAGAATTTTTAATATCCTTATTTTCTCCTCACCGGATAAATTATTAAAGCCGTTTGAAGATAAAAATTCATTAACATTCTCAGGAGATCTGTTTAGAATTACTTTTATATAATCATTTCTTAATTTCCAAATGTTTATATTAAACTGTCCATTAACTTTTTCATAAAATTGGATAAGAGTATCCCGCAGCCAGTCTAAAGCATTTCGAAGAGGGGCTCTCCATTCCTGATTCCATCCCTGTCGCCCCGAATTACAACCACAATTACTCCGCCATCTTTCAACTCCATGTATGCAGCTCCATGAAGTATCTTCAATTATTTCAACTTCATATTCAGGAGGAAATTTTTCCAGGAATTCACCATAAACTGTTAATTGAGCATAATTATTTGCTTCTATGTAATGAAGACAATATGCCAGCGCCATATCACCATGTTTCTGGTGATGACCGTATGTTTCACCGTCCGTTGCAATATGAGCAATTTGAGCATATCCGGGTTTTTCATCGAGTGTACTTAACATTCTATTTGCAAGATTCTCACCATTTGACATTAAATCCCCAAAGGCAAGATCCTGAGAAATAATACCATCGTAAAAGAAAAGACTAATTGATTTGCCGGAAGGTAGATTGCATATATATGCCCTTCGCGGGTCAATCCTGGAATTTGAAACATCAAACCACTCCTCTTTATTAAGCTGCTTAACTCTACTAGCCTGCCTTGGAGCAAGTATAGTATATTTTATACCTTGTTCAACTAAAACCTCCAGGGTTTCTGTATCTACAGCGGTTTCAGCCAGCCACATCCCTTCCGGTTTTCTCCCGAACCTGTATTTAAAATCTTCTATTCCCCAAATTACCTGTGTTTCTTTATCTTTTCTATTAGCCAGTGGCATAATTAAATGATTATATACCTGTGCAATTGCAGAGCCATGCCCGGAAAACCTTCTCTGGCTTTCTCTGTCTGCATGTTTGATTGCAGCATAAACATCGGGTGCATGAGTTTCAATCCATGAAAGAAGGGTAGGGCCAAAATTAAAACTAATTCTAGAATAATTGTTTATTATTTCCATAACTGTTTTGCCAGAGCCTAATATACGTGCAGCAGTATTAGGGCTATAGCATTCGGCTGTAATTCGTTCGTTCCAATCTCTATAAGGATACGCAGAATCCTGTACTTCAATTTCTTCCAACCATGGATTTTCTCTCGGGGGTTGGTAAAAATGACCATGAATACATACATACCTATTCATAAATTACTCCAATTCGTATAGTGATATACTAAATTCTTTAATTGTAATATTTTGTTCTTTCCCCAGAACCTTTTCAGGGGTTGAAGGTCCTGGACCTTCCCACTTTTCATCTGCGGAATCTAATATTTTTTTCCATTTTCCTGTGGAAAACGAAACTTTAGTCGTAAAAACTTCTTCATTAAAATTTAAAATTGCAGTTACTTTACTTCCTTTATTGGACCTCGTCAATACTATTATACTATCTTTTTCGGTTCTATCCGCTTTAAAATCTTTTCTGTCAAATGAAAAAAATGCTTTATTTTTTTTTCTTAAGTTTATTAAATATTTATAAAATTCAATTAATACTTTGTGCTGCCCCTCATTTGCCATCTCCATATTAAGTTTTGATCTAAGGAAAGTGGCCTCACTTTGCGGATCCGGTATTCCATCTTTCCATTGAAAAGATAAAAATTCCTCTTTTCTTCCTTTTCTTACTGCATCAATTAGATTTTGATCATTAAAGCTTACAAAATACAGAAATGGATTATTTTCATTATATTCCTGCCCCATAAATATCAGAGGTATATAAGGGGAGAGCAGCAAAGCAGCAGCGGCTAATTTTGCTTGTTCAAATGAAATTAGTTGAGACAGCCTTTCTCCCAGCGCTCTATTTCCAACCTGATCATGGTTTTGAAGATTTATAACGAATTGGTCAGGACTCCTATTTAAAGCGTAATTTCCGTGAGTTCTTCTCCTATATTTTGAGTATTGGCCTGTATAAACGAAGGTATTATTAATAGAATTTATTAAATCGACGGTTGTTCCAAAATCTTCATAATAGCCCTGGCGTTCTTTTGTCAACAAAGAATGGATGGAATGATGAAAGTCATCGCTCCATTGAGCATCAATTCCATAACCATACTCCTTAACTGATCTGATAATTTTGTCATCATTCAAATCACTTTCTGCAATCAGGAATAATTTTTTGCCCAATTTATCAGAAAGTTTTCCGGTTTCTCCAGCAAGTTCCTGTAAAAAATGTTTTGCGCTCATATCATATATTCTATCAATTGCATCTAGACGAAGGGCATCTATATGAAAATTATAAAACCAGTACTATAGCATTTTCAATAAAATAGTTCCTAACAAAACCGGAATCAGGACCATCAAAATTGAGGGCGTCTCCCCATGGGGAATGATACATAGGATTAAAGTAAGAACCATACTGCCCCGTATAATTTCCTTCCGGGCCGAAATGGTTATATACAACATCTAAGATGAAGGCAATTCCGGCATTATGACATGCATCTATTAATTTTTTTAAGTTATCAGGACCTCCATAACTGTTTTGCGGAGCAAAATGATAGACTCCATCATAACCCCAGTTACGGTTTCCGGGAAACTGAGCAACGGGCATTAATTCTACAGCCGTAATCCCTAAATTTTTTATATATTGCAATTTTGAAATAATTCCTTCAAAAGTTCCTTCTCTTGTAAAAGTACCTGTATGAATTTCATAAATAATATAATCTTTCAACTCTAGGTTTTTCCAATTCTTATCACTCCACTTAAAATACGAATGATCTACAACAGCCGAAGCATTATGAACACCATCAGGCTGAAAATTAGAGGCTGGATCAGGTCTTTCATCACCAGTATTTATTTTATAATAGTACCGCGTTCCCGGTGGAATATTATCAACTTTAATTCCCCAATAGTTAAATTCATCTCTCTCCAATCTTATTAATTTTTCTTGCGGAGAAATAATTTTGAGAGCTAAATCTTGGGCAAAAGGCGCCCATACTTTAAATTCACACCACCCATTCTTTAAATAGTTTGCACCTATTTTCATAATTCATTTTTAGACAATTAATATTACCGATTAGATATAAAAATTTAACACTTCACTTTAGTAATAGAAACTTAAAAAAGGGTCAGCAATGAACACGTGCTTAGTGACAAATTTACAGCTGAAAGGTTTTTTATTAAAGATTTTTAGGCTTCGGACTTTCCTTCTTATCTTTTAAGTATTTCTTTATATACTGAAGTCCCTTAAAAGGAATGTTCACCCATGGAGAGTTTTCGGTTATACATGAAGCAAGTTCAAGTAAAATTTTTTCTAAAAAGTAGAAATGAAATAAATATTCAATTTCTTCATTCTCTCCGGGAAGAAAATCGGCATTCTCAACTGTTTTAAGATAAGAAGACAGGAATCTATTCCCAACATAAAGCCACCACTGTTGTGCGAACAATTCAGATTTTGCATTTTCAGCTTTCCCCTGTATGTCATCGGTAAAAGATGCGACAAAGGCTGCAAAATGAAAAGACCATATCATTGAAGCAACATCCCTTAATGCCGATCTTTTTAATCTTCTTTCACTTATAGGTACATTGGCAGGACCTTCGAAATTAGTTATAATAAAATCCTTTCCGGTGAAGAGTATCTGCTTCAAATGATAATCACCATGAATTCTAATCCTCTTTGCGCTTATTTTATCTTTTAACATTTCAGCAATAAAATCAATTATATCCTCTTCAAATTCAAGAATTTTTACTGCTTCTTTCTGAAGATTCTTATCAAAGTTATTCATATGCTTTTTTATCAATCTAAAAGTATTTTTAACGTTACTTCTCAATGATTGATAAACCGACCTCTGATAAAAAGATGAGTATGTTTCGGGGTGAAAAGCCTTCTCTTCATAATTAGAACTAAGTGCAAGATGAAGCTGACCTGTCCTTTCACCTAAAAGACCAGCCATTTCCATATAAATATTATCCACTGCATCTGCGATTGCCACTCCATTTCTTATTTTGGAGGGATCAACAAACAAGCTGGTTAAAGATTTTATCCGCCTCTTTTTTGCTTTATTATTTATATATAGGTTTTCAAAATATTTTTTTGCGGCATCGAGAAAATAGACCCATCCGTTTCCCTGGTTAGGAATGTATTTTTTCATTACTCCAATAGTAAGAGGATCACTGTTGACTTGTTCATATGTTATTTTACCGGCATATTGATGAATATTTTGAAATGGTGTTTTGTTTGATAAGAAAGACAATATTTCGGCTCCAGGGTTTACTCCTTCTTCAAGCCTTCTATATAATTTAAGAACTAGGCTCTCATTATATAAAATAATTATTTCTTTACTGTCGGTCTTTAACAATTTTGAATTTCCAAATTGTCTGCTATCGGCAAATAATTTTTGTAAATCTTTTTCTTTTGCAAAATATAATTCACCTCTATTTCCCTTTATAACTCTTCTAACGGAGACAGCCTGCATAAAATTTTGCCGGAACATGGCATCAAATATTCCGTCAAATACAATCATTTGATTACTTTCCGCATCCTTAAACTCAGCCATAACAGCAGGCGCATTTTCATACAAAACAGCTCCGCTGAACGCAATAGCATTATTTGTTACAGGTAAAAGATAAATCTCCGGTAATTCGTCGACATAAAAAACTTTTAAAATTAAAATGATATCTTTGCTTGATAATTGAATTTTATCGTGGATAAGGATACTTTCAATTTTAAACTCACCTTTTTTAAACCAGCTCGTTTGCTCTATATATTCAAGGAAAAATTTTGACTTAAAAACATCATCTTCATTTAAGACTTCTGGAATAATCTTGTCCTTTTTTACCCCTTCTTGCTGATTTATTTTTTTAAGCTCAAACCAGTAATGATCATATGGACTTAAGGTAAGCATATAGTATAATTCACCAATTGGAGGGAACTTATTTATACTGAATGTTTCAACAGGGGTATAACCTAAAAATTTTGATAGATCTAGTTCCACAACCTGGGAAAAACGAGAAAGGTTTGCAACTACAAGGATTATTTCATCGCCATAAGTTCTTAAAAATGCAATAACTTTAGGATTCTGGGGAGAGAGAAATTCTATTTTGCCGCTGCCAAAAGCTCTATATCTTTTTCTTATCCCGAGAGCCTTTTTCATCCACCATAATAATGAAGAATTATTTCTTTGCTGAACCTCAACATTGATGGCTTCATAATGGTATTCCGGGTCAATAATTATGGGCAGATAAAGCTTCTGAGGATTGGCATCAGAAAAACCTGCATTTCTATCTGAATTCCACTGCATAGGAGTACGGACACCGTTCCTATCGCCGAGATAATAATTATCTCCCATCCCAATTTCATCACCATAGTAAATGACAGGAGTTCCGGGTAATGAAAATAATAAGATATTAAGAAGTTCAATTTTTCTTCTATTGTTCTCAACTAAGGGTGCTAAACGTCTGCGAATTCCGAAATTTAACCGGGCACGGTTATCTTTAGCAAAAAAACGGTACATATAATCACGTTCTTCATCAGTTACCATTTCCAGAGTTAATTCGTCATGATTTCTGAGAAACATAGCCCATTGACAATTTTCTGGTATATCCGGAGTTTGTTCCAGAATATCTATTATTGGAAATCTGTCTTCCATTTGAATAGCCATATACATTCTCGGCATCAGAGGGAAATGAAATGCCATCTGGCACTCATCTCCGCTGCCAAAGTAAGTAACAGCATCTTCAGGCCACTGATTTGCTTCAGCTAATAGCATCTTATCTTTATATTTTTCTGAAATATGCTTGTTTAATTTCTTTAGAAATTCATGGGTTTCTGGTAAATTTTCGCAACTAGTCCCTTCGCGTTCATATAGGTATGGAACAGCATCTAATCTTAATCCATCAACCCCCATTTCAAACCAGAAGTCGACTGCTCTAAAAAGAAATTTATGTACCTCAGGGTTTTCGAAATTTAAATCTGGCTGATGTGAATAAAAACGATGCCAGTAGTAGGCTTTGGCAACGGGTTCCCATGACCAATTTGAAGATTCGAAATCATTAAAAATAATGCGTGCATCCAAATATTTATCAGGAGTATCGGTCCATACATAAAAATTTCTTTGTGGGGAATCCGGAGGACTTTTTCGTGCTTTTTGAAATAATTCATGCTGATCGGAAGTATGATTAAGAACTAATTCTGTTATAACCTTTATACCTCTTCTATGTGCTTCTTTAAGAAACCGTTTAAAATCAGCGAGAATTCCATAATCGGGATTTATATCAAAATAATCTGAAATATCATAGCCATCATCTTTCATAGGCGAAGGATAAAAAGGAAGAATCCAAATTATATTTACACCTAAATCTTTGATATAATCGAGCTTTTCAATAAGGCCGTTAAAATCTCCTATCCCATCATCATTACTGTCGCGGAAGGCTTTGATATGAACCTGGTATATAATTCCATCCTTATACCAGAATGAATCCTCTTCAGGGTGAAAAACCTGGTATGCCGGTGCCTTTATATTTTCTGTATTTGTTTTAACATCAAGTTCACGACTAACAGTATTCTCGTCCATTTATTCAATGTCTCCGGAGATTGATAAAATGTTATAAAAAATAAAATATAATAATTATATCAATATTTCAAAATGATTTCCGGTGTATAGTAAAATCTATTTATCGGTTATTCTTTTTATTTATTTCTTTCAATAACGTCAGTGCATCTTTATTTGAGGGATTAACTTTTAATACCTCACTTAATTCTTCAAGCGCCTTATTATTATCATCCATTTGATAATAGGCTAGAGCAATATTATAGTGGATATTTTCGATTTCTGAAGGTGAAAACTGACGTGAACTATAATTTCTATCCCTTAAGCAGCTATTTAAATATTGTAATGCCCTTTCGGGCTTTTTGAGGTTAATATTTGTCAGACCTAATCTATATCTTAAATACTGATTATCTTCCAATAAAAATGCTTTTTTGTAACTGTCATCCGCATCTGAATATAATTTTAGTTGGTAATATATATCTCCTATAATTGATAAAAGGTTTGTGTTTGTATCATCTGTTATTAATATAGCTTTGTATTCCTTAAGAGCATTTTCCAATTCATTCTTTCCCAAATATTCTTTTGCTGCCAATACATGGGCCATTCCCCAGGAAACCTGATTACCAGTAACGTAATTATATGCAATCTGCTCATTACTATTTGTAGGTTTAAATACAAATTCACTGTCAACCGGACTAAATGGAGGTCTGCTTTTAAGTTTCATAATTTTTATTTTCCCTATTAAACTATCAAGAGATGTAACCGAAGATTGCTGCCATAAAAGGCTGTCATTCTCTGTTAATGCCGGCGATAACCCTATCAAGTGATTATTTTTAATTGTCTGAAACCAGGTTTTCGCTAATAGGAAATACCCTCGAATATTAGGATGAACATGATCAACCAATAATTCATTACCAATAATTTCATGTGGAGAATTTTGTTTGAAGTTTTTATTAACATCCGATAGCGGTACTTTATACTCTGAAGCCATTTCTTTAATAATTTCATTAAATTCGGACGGAGCACGAAATCTTAAACCGTCAAGATTTTTAGCCAGATTGTATTGATTCTCAGCTTCTCTATAATTTTTTAAATTATAATAACAATTGCCTATTTGATAATGAATATCCGCAGGCAATGAATCGATTGATAAAGCTTCTTCAAAATAATTTAGGGCGGATTTATAATTTTTGTCTTTTATTAATGTAAGTCCGCTATTATAGTAATCATTCCATCTACTTTTTTGTGAATCTTTCAAATCATCCGAATGCATTGATACAAACGGGGGTAAATCATTCTCATTTGTAACCAGTGTTGATATAATAACCGGTATTTTATTTTCTATAGCTCTATCAATTATTTCTTTATAATTATCCTTGAAACTATTTTTTGCAGTATTATATTCTCTGCCGTGAAACTTAATAGATTTATTCTCTACCATCTGTTCCATTAGCAGTTTATCTTCTTCGTCATTAGGTGCCTTGAAATAGTTTGAAATGGAGGAGATAATACTTCTGATTAATTGAAAGGTTTTAAATTGCTGCATCCAAAGATAACTTTTAATAAGCCACCTGCTCCCTCCGATTGATATTGTTGAACCTATTCCAAAAGCGCCATAAAATTCATTTTGTCCCATATAAATAATAAAGAGATCCGGTTTATAGCTTCGCAACTCATTTACAAATTCTGCAACAGTATAACTATTTGTTGCTGCAATTGCAGTATTGATAACTTCAACATTTTTACCAGGGAGAGCATCTATCAATCTGTCTCTTAAAAATTCCGAGGGTATTGCATTATATTCATATGGAAACCCTGCTGTGGTTGAAGCACCAAAACAAAATAACCTTACGGTATTTGATGATTTATTGACTTCAAAATAATCATGAGACCCTTTCCGGTAAAAGAGACGGTTTTCATCGAAATATCTATTTCCAACCAATTGATTCATTGTATAATAATTTTTATCATTTCGATTTATTGTAGCTACAATGCTCAAGTCATGTCCGTATCCTATTAATCTCAGTATTGCTTCTAACAAAATTAAAATGATCAGAGGAATTAAGACGAGGATTAGTCGAAATATATTCTGTTTAGTCACTACAAAAACTATATAAAATTTAGATTTATTTACTAATTACGTTAAAAGTATTTATAAAAGTTACATAAAAAACCTCAACATTTCTAAAGATTGCTATTTAAAATAAAAAGTGCGGTTTATTAATGAAACAAACCGCACTATTAAATGTCTTTATTTTCTATGTGTAATCAGGCTTAGTACCTGGCATTCACTTCAGAATTAACTTTGCTTATAATCCCATATTAATGGTAAAAATATTATTTGCATCAAAGTATTTAACTGGGATGTAAGCATAATCAAATGAAATATTTACACTCGTAAACTGTTCAAAATTTATACCTGCGCCTACTGTATAGTTCTGGAAGATATCAGGGTTCAAAGTATTAGACTGGGGTGAATAAAGATATCCGCCTCTAAGGAAAAGAATATTTTTATAAGAATATTCTAATCCGCCTTTATAGTTATCATAAGTGTAATTATTATTTACAAAAGTACCAGCAATAGTAAATTTATTATCCTCATCAATGTTTCTGCTGTATGAAACACCAAGTGAAATTTCCGAAGGTAATTCGGAAGATTGGGCACCTACTTCATAAAATGTTAAACCTCTGTTGCTGTTAGGATCATTAGCTGTTGTCCACATTGCCGTACCGCTGTACTTAAGTGAAGCACCAAGATTCTTTACAACCACTCCAAGAGACAGATTTGGAACTGAAAAAAGATCTCTGTATTCAACACCGGCATCGAAACTAAACCCTGTAGCACTTACACCGGTCCAGCTTTCATTGATTATATTAAAATTGGTTCCAATGGAAATACGGTCACTTAATTGTTTTGAATAAGTTAACCCAAGAACAAAGTAAGTTGGGCTAATAATCTGACCATTTCCATCAGGCTGGTCCAGAGTAGTAACATTTATATCTCCAATACTCAAATCTCTGAAGGATACGCCAATAGTTCCTAATTCTCCAAACTTTCCGCTTACGGCAACAAAGCTCATATTCATATCAGCGATGTATTTTCTGTAAGAAAAAATAGCATTGGCATCATTTTCATTAACATCAACACCGGCGGGATTCCAATAAATTGCTTCTAATCCGGAGACTAGAGCAACATCAGCGCCGCCCATAGAGAGATACCTGCTTCCAACAGGTATCCTTAGCTCGGGCGCAGCGGAAGTTCCTGCCCTATTTTGCCCGCCACCAAATATATCGATAGCTGCAAAAACAAATATTAGAAAGGTAAATAATAATCTGTTTAAGTAAATCATAATTCCTCCAATTAAATTAAAATTTTTATAATCCCGGTCCTCATAAAAATTGGACCGGGATTAAATTCCGGCATATACGGAATCAATAAACTTTCAATATCTGCTCTTCTTGAACAAGTGCTAGTTTCAATATTTTGGTAGCTCCGACACCCGGCATATCAACATATACTACATAAACTCCGCTTGCTACGGGATAACCGTTATCATTCTGAAGATTCCATGTAGTAAATTGTGTCGCATCATTTTTGTTTATAGTTTTAACCAATACTCCTGATAAATCGAATATTCTTAAAGTTGCTTGAGCAGGTAAATGACTAAAGGTAACATATTTCGCATCCCTTGAAGTTTCCCTATCCTGAAAACCATAATATGGATTCGGAAATACATTCACTTTATTAACATCTGCTTTTGTCACATCTGCGCCAGTTTTATTAAGTGGAGCAGTGTATGAAAATACATCAGCAGACGTATTCGGATGGTTAGCTAATATTTCAAACTGATCACCGCCATCAGAACTGCCATCTACCCATGGAGTTGCGGCACGGACATTAAATGTACCCACCCACTCTAACGGAATATCGGAATTCCCGGATATATTTACCTGTAGATTGGGATCGGGAGTTTCAGAATATGGTTCATTAAAAATAAACAGAAACTCACGATTAACCGTGTTATCTCCGGTTGCTGCCTGTGGCGGTAAATAACGGCCATCAACTGAAGCTCCTGCAACATTATTCTCAAGGAAACCTACCATTAACCTGGTTGGAGGATTTGTTTCCATATCCCAGGCAGATAACGGTACTGAATAATTATAATCCTGATATGGATATCCGGCAGTAGCATTTATTATCCATGGTGTAAACGCTGGATCAGCAGCAGCCGCTGTTGCTGCACGTAAATATCTATATCCTTTTGAGAAATTTTCATTTCCCGGATTAGTTAATGGATCCCATGGATTAGCAGCTACCGGATCGATCGGTGCTAATTTTAAAAGAACTGTATGATAATCTGTGTTTGATAAATTTGTTCCAATTCCGCCAAATGCAAAGTGTCCAGCCATACCTATAGTTCCGTTATCCTGATCATAGGCATCTTGAACACCACCGCTGAATCCTTCTAAGCCTAATCCGGTAAATCCACCAGCCCATGAAAAACGACGTGCTCCTGAAGGTATATCCCAAGCTTTCATTCCGGGAGGAGGCCCAAAAACCTTAACAATTATTCCGTCTACTATTGGATACTCTTCACCGCCGCTTTGATTTGTAATACCTGAAGCTTTCACTGCGCCTGTATTTACGTCAGTAACTCCCCAGCTCCCATCGGCAGCAAAAGTAACTTTATATTGATCACCTGTTGTTTGTGATGGACCAACAACAAGTCCCAAAGAAGTTCCGTCACCGGGTCCGGTGTGCGATGCTATAACTGTATCTCCAACAGCACTGCTCAGACTAACTCCAACAGTCTGTTGGGGTACCCCAACTTTAACTACAATCGAAGATTGCAATGCATGGAAAGGTAATAATGGTGCCGGATTAACTGCATACGGAACAACTGCAAAATAATATTCCTGCCCATTATGTAATGGCTGATTTTTTGTATCGGTAGTTACTGTTATATAACGTTTAATGCCTTTATCCTGACCTGTTTCAACAATTTGTGCTAATTGTACACCTGATTCTTCAACAGTATCGAGGATTGTCGTAATTCCATCAACTAAATCATATGTAGCTAATTTAACCCCTTCTGAAAGTTTCGAAGTAGGAGTTGGTAATTGATAAACATCGTAGCCTTGAAATGAATAACCCTGGTCTGAAAAATGTTCTATTGCATTTACAGATGTCGGGTCATTTCCCCAATCTAATACAATTTTTCCATCCAGTTGTTCAACATGAACATTCGGAGGAGGAAGAGTAGGTAATTGGAAAAGTTGATCAAAAACAATCTGAGCAGTTATATCATTTTGTTTCATTTGCTTAACTGCATCAGATATTATTAGTACCTAAACCTCCGACCATAGCTAAAACTACTTCCGCTGTATCTCCAAGATGCATAGTTATAGGTCCGTTAACAACCATGATTCTTCTATCACCAGGTGAATCACCACCAGCGGTGGTATTTCCATCCAATTTCCCTGTCACCCGAAACAGGATCACCATCAAGTAGATAAGTCCCAAAGGGAGTAACATCGGATACCCCTACAGGGAATGCTTGTGCAGATGGGTATTTTGGTTCAGGTTTATCACCTCTCATTAAATTGTAAAATTCCAATGTACCGGTATAATCAAAGCTTGGATCAGACCAGTTACCACCCGCGGCAAAATATATGAAGGAACTCATGGGTTTTGGATTTACATATTTATATCCTTTTCTCCATTTTACATTAACAATAGCACTATCATTTGGATTACCGGTATATTGAGATACTCCCTGCAAGAAGTCATAACCAACAGCCGGTGGACCATACCCTGCAGCTTGATAAGTTGCATCCTGATCTTGAGCAGTATAAGCGTATCCTAAATTTAATGAAGTATCACATCCTGCAAAGTCATCGGACGAAGTTCCAACATCAGGATCAGCCCATTGAACTATAAACATACTATCGATAGTTGAATTAGCAGACGATTTAGCAGTTCCTGTATAAATCATATCTACTTTTTTATAAATAACATTGCCTAAAGCCCCTGTATATGCATATGCCCAATATGTTTCAGATATTTTTAATCCAATAGGAGCAGAACCATAATTGGCAGCAGATAATGCATCTGTGTATTCTGTAAATAATGTTTGTGCCGCTCCCGGAATACCCGGAATATCTACATCGGGTTCATAAATACCATCTTTGTTAACATCAGTGTAAGGAGCACCCTGATCTGCGGGCCATTCATTCCAATCGGTTTCATACTGGGTTTGGAGTGCGTCAACGTCTCCTTGCGCTACTGCTCCTAACGAAATATTATTAAAATTGGCTGCATCATCAACCAAACTGCCGGTTTTATAATCAGGTCTTACCCTGAATACTCTTGGGGGATTAAAAACAGATTGACAGCCGGTACCATAAGTATTACCATTTACTCTAACGAGAGGGGTCTGCCCATCATTTACTTTACCTCCCCAAACAATACCTTCGGCAAAAATAGCTCCAATATTAGATCCTTTTGGAAACATTCCGTTCCATGAACCTGATATAACCCAATCATGGAATCCATCGGAACCTACCCAGCAGGTAATATTATTTATATCTACAACATTAGATGCCGGATTAGAGGCAACTTTGGAGAGCCTGTTTAAATTTTTCTTATCTTTTTCTTTAGCAAATAAATTAAATGGATTCGCAATCAGAAAAATTAGTACTAAAAGTAAACTTAAATAATTGAATTTTCTCATATAAATAACCTCCGCAATTTATTTTTTTTCATGAGGTAAAACTCTTTCTATAAAAATAAGTTAAAAATTAATTAAAACGCCGCCTCTTATCTGTCTAGGAGCTGAGAACATATTAACATTCATTACATTTTCAGCTGCTTGTTGATTACCAAGATTTAAGTTATTATATAAATCCCTAAATTGTATCGATTCATTCTTTCCAGGCGCTGAATCAAGGAATCCATCATCATAGCCATTGCCGGTTCTATCATAAACATTGATTACGTTCTTGGTATTCAACACATTCTGAACATAAACATAGAAGTTAACATCCAGGTTGTAGATATTAACGGTTTTATCAACACGGAGGTCGAGATTATAATTCCATGGAGTTGTGGCCTGATTAACCGGACCATCAGTTCTTCTACCTCTGGTATCTAGTGCAGGAATTAAACCACCGGTATTATCGCGTGCTTGCCCTAACCCAGTCAGATCAATTCCTTGAGCAAGTGTATATGGATGACCGCTGTTGAAAGTAAATAATAGATTGAGACCCAATTGTTGTAAAATTGGCCCGCCGTCATCCTGTCCAAACCTATAGTCAAGCATTAAAGAACCTCTATGAGTCTGATCATAGGTCAAAGGAAGAATAACTGTTGGTACATTTTTACTAACTTCAGTCGAGCCAATTCCGCTTGCAAGGAAAGAGTTTGTTCCTTTAGCGTCCGAATAAGTATAATTTAATTCGGCTCTAACTCTTGCTACTCTTCTAATCTTTAAGCTGAATTCAAGTCCTTTGGTTGTAGCAAAGTCCTGGTTAACAAAAGTAGGATATTGTGCTTTTGCGGCACCAGGTGCAGTCTGAAGCTCAGTATACTGTATCTGTCCTTTAATATCTTTATAAAATGCAGTTATATCCATAGCAGCAAAGTCGGTAAACTGCTGTGTAAATCCTATTTCATACTGCGTTGTTCTAATCGGGCTTGGATTAAATGCAGCCGGATTAACATATAGATTAGCTGCAGTTACATAAGTCGATAACTGTAAAACACCTCTGTAAGCTATATCGAGACTCGGAGCCTGAACAAATTTACCATACTGCATATGGAATACTGTTCTATCAGTAACCGGGAATGAGAAACCTAAACGGGGTGATACATAGCTGAAAGTATTTCCGGAAGAAAGATCCTGCGGTAAATGTGTATTCTGATCAGCAGTTGGGATTAGTGGATTTGCCCATTGCCAGCTGTCAACATCGATATAGTCAAATCTTAAACCTGCATTAATTATCAAATCGCTTAATTCTAATTTATCCTGAATATATCCGGATGCAAGGACAGGATGTTTAGGACCAAAAGGACCGGAGTCAATAGAATTTCCAAAGAAATCATATCCATAATTATTAAATGAACGGTAACCGGCATTTTCAAAAAGAAAGCTTAATGAGTCGGTATTCCTTGCTAAATCAGGATCGTTCCTTGTATCTAAAAGCAGAGTAGATGAACCGGTAACATTATATCTTCTAAGAGTCCATCTCTGGAAATTACCGCCCGCTTTTATTTCATGTTTATCTAATTGGGTAGTGAAAGCAATTGATCCGCCCAAATAGCTTCTATCATCTTTAAGAAAATTGGTTAAGTAATCACCAGGTCTTGTAAAATCGAAACCATAAAAGTTGTATGGAGCAGGCATTGTTGTATAATTATCATATGTAAATCCATATTGTGCCGCTTTTAAGCTGTCAGAATAATCAAGGAAATTGTCTTGCATATATGGGTCATATTGTTTCTGACGGAAATCGAGATAATTAACATTCGCCTCAATAACGGAGCTGGCTGATAAAAAATAAGTGCCCTTCAAATTTAACAACAAATTACTTTGATCATATATAGGTAAACGTCCCAAATCATAAATATTTGAAAGATCAGTGATTGTAGCACCGCCGGGTACAGGTGAAATGCTATTATAAGTATAGTCATTTCCTCTTTGTCTAGACCATGTAAAAGCACCCGATGCTTTAACTAACAGGGGCTTTAAATCCAATAAAGCAGTACCGTTAAATGTATACCGGTTCTGCATTCTTCCAGGAACTGAGCCACCTTCCCAATGTAAAGTTCTAGAATCACTTGTACTTCCGCCGTTTATTCCTGTATCAAATGCTTTAGCAGTATCAAGTAAAACACCATTGGAAAATGAAGCGGGGTTACCATATAAGAATTGGGGACTATAGTCACGTTCAAAATTATTTTCACCGGTTAGAAAGACTTTTACTTTATCTGAAAACACCGGACCGCTTAAAGTTACAGTATAATCGGAATATCCATAAGAATAAGTTCCCAGGAATTTATCAGATGAATTAGCATTCCCGAAATTATCTGTTTCCGCTCTAACTGAGAAATGGTATTTTTCTGTACCGGTCTTAAAATCCTGCTGTACAATTCCAGCATTTGCGTTACCGTATTCAGCAGTATATCCTCCGGCTTGAACCAGAAGTTCTTGTAAAGCATCCGGAGAAACTGTTACCAGTGATCCTCCATTTCTGCTATAGACGTTCTTTATATCAGCGCCATCAAGAATATATCCGGTTTCATCAGGTCTGCTGCCTCGTATAAAAATATTCCCATTCTGCTGTACAACACCGGCTTGTAATGCGATGATTGATGCAACATTTCTTACCGGCAGAGATTGTATATCCTCAGCTCCAACTATTCTTACGGCATTCGTAGCACTCTTTTCAATTAGAGGTCTTTGAGAAACAATTACTACTTCCCCGGTGGCAATAGTAGAGGAAGGAAGTCTAAAATCAACTTCTGCAGTTAAACCTGATACTACGCGAATGCCCTCAACTGTTACATCCTGATAACCAATATAAGAAGATTTAACGCTGTAATTTCCGGGCGGGACTTGTGAAATAATAAAATTACCATTAACATCGGTAGCAGCACCTAGGCTGGTACCCATTATTATAACATTAGCACCAATTAAAGGCTCTTCACTCTGCTGGTCAATCACCTTCCCCATTACCCTTCCGGTTTGGGCTATTGCTGCCGATGTAATTAGCAATAATAAACTTGCTATTGTAAAAATTTTTCGAAACATATTTTTTCCTCCGAAATTTTTAAACTTTAATTACTAATCGTCTGTATAAACTTTTGCTTTATAATTTCCTGCAGTACCATACAAAATTGCTGAATATCTCCCTTTAGATTGCGCGCTAATACTGCCGGTTGCCAGAGTAGGTTCACCTGGTATTAATCCCGTTGTATCTGACGCAAATCCAGTAGTATCCTGAAGAAATGCAATTGTGTAATCTCCTGCCCCGAACAACGAATATCCACTCCCTTTTGCAATTCCTAAAGATATTCCTAGTGGATCACCGTTTACCGAAACATCAGAAACAGAAACATCGGGTGTAAAATTAAGAAATGAAATTGAAGCAGAATCAGCCGGATAAAGGTTACCTGCATTGGCAGAATTTTTATCCTGCCATGTATATCTTACATCTCCCTTAAGAAGATTTGTTGAAGCGGCATCCGGGTTTATAAGGAGAAGCCTTATTTTTCTTTCTGTATCAATAGTTAATCTATATGTAGCAGTGGCACCTGATGTATAAGAGACATTAAAAGTCTTGGTCCCCGATGGAATATCCATAAATGGCTGCCCATCAGCGGGATAAGCGTCACCAATATTCAACTGACCTGTAGAACCTTCTACTGTACCTTCAGTATTTACTATATTGATTGTCGCAGCACCATTTAAAGCATCAAGATTAACAATCTGAAGCTGACTGTGATAATCAATGCTGGTCGGTATATTCTGTACGGAAGTATCTACGCATCCAATGAAATAAAATATTAAGCTGATACCAAATATGTATAATAGCTTAAATTTATCAGCTTTATTCATATAACCTCCTTCAAAGTTTAATTATATATGAAAGCATTAATAATGGAATAATTTTAAAATAATTATACTTACTAAAAATTAATTTATGTTAGATGCTTTAATGACGCAAAAAATACGGTGCGAACATTTATTCTCTTAAATAAATGTGGGGTTATTATAGAAAAGTTTTAAACAATTTTAAGTTGTAAAATTTTTTTCAATAAGCTATAGCCCGTGCACCTATTTTAAATTTAAATAATTTACAAAAAATAAGGTCTAAAAAAACTGGTTTAAAGTCAATATTATTTTTTAAGGGAATGCATCCCAAAAATGCGATCCCCTTTTATTTTTTTTATGCTCTTTTTATCAATAATAAATAGAAATAGTTTTAATAAAAAAGGTTATAAATAAAATCCGACTCAATTTATGACTTTTTTCTTGATTAGTCAATAAATTTCTAATAAAATTTTAATATTAAAAATTTAACCCTCTTTTAATATACAAAATGAGATAGTATGAAATCCATTCTTTCTGTTCAAAATATATTTCACTATCGTTTTTTTTACATTGAGGTTTCAATTTAGTGACTCAATTACACTCTTTAATTTTCCTCTAATTTCTGAAGCAACGGAAGCAAGCGATTGATTATGAACTGCCTGCATAGAAGCAACAGGATCAACTGCAGCAACTTCTATTTTCCCTTCTCCCTGGTCAATTATGGTAATATTACATGGAAGCATAGAACCTATTTGATCTTCAGTTTGAAGTGCTTTATATGCAAACGGCGGATTGCAGGCACCAAGTATTTTATATCTTTTGAAATCAACATTAAGTTTCTTTTTTAATGTTTCTTTAACGTCAATTTCTGTTAATATACCAAAACCTTCAACTTTTAACGCTCCTATAACTTGTTCACATTACATTATTAAAATCCCCTCCCACTGTTTTACTAAAATAATAGCTCATTTGTTTATCCTTTAAAAGTTTAAATATTTTAGGAGTATGATGCAGTAGAAATTTTGAAGATTCAGAATGAATAGCCACTAAGTCTCCAGGACACTAAGTTGCCACAAAGAACTAGTAGCTGCTACTCTTTTAAAGTCTAATCAATTCTTTAGCCCCTTTTATATTTGCTTCCGTAATAATTTCGCCGCTCAAAAGCTTGGCTATTTCGAGAATGCGCCTTTCTTTACTTAGTTCTCTGATTGAACTGACAACACGTTCACCTACAGTCTGCTTTTCCACAAGGAAATGGTGATTTGCCATACCGGCGATTTGTGGAAGGTGTGTAATAGCTATAACCTGATGATAATTAGTTAAAGCCCTAAATGCTTCTCCTACTTTTTGTGCAATAGGTCCGCTTATCCCTGTGTCAATTTCATCAAATATTAATAGGGGAGTTTTATCACTATAAGCTAAAATAGTTTTTAATGAAAGCATTACACGCGAAATTTCGCCCCCTGAGGCAATTTTAGTCAAAGGCTTTGGTGATTCACCTTTATTGGTTGAAATAAAAAATTCTACTTTATCATAACCTTTCGAATTATACTTATATGGCTTATCTTTTATAATTAATACATCATCTGACCCTGTTTCGTCTTTTTCATGTGTGATTTTGACATAGAAAAAAGCATGTTCCATCCCGATATACCGTAAAACATCTTTTACGGTACCTTCCATCTCTTTTCCACCGTCTCTTCTATTCTTATAAAGTTTAACAGCAGCATCCGCACAGTTTTTAGATACACTTTCAATTTTACTCTCTAATTCACTTATTTTCTCTTCCGAACTTTCTATTTTATTGAATTCTTCTTTTGCCTTTTTTCTAAATTCTAAAACTGATTCAACAGAACCGCCATATTTTTTCTTTTAAAAGACTAATTGCAGCAAGCCTTTCCCTGATTGTTTCCAGCTTTTCAGGTTCTATTTCAATTTTGGAATTATAATTCCGTATAAATGCGGAAATATCATTAATATTAGCTAAAGCCGATTCACATTCCTTATTTGATTCATCAAAAGTTTTATCAATACCCGCTAATTCATCCAGGCTGTTTTTAATCTTTACCAGAGCATCATATACAGCATTTTCAGATTCATAGAGTCCCTGGTAAATATCATGTGTTAATTCTAAAAGCCTCTCAGAGTTCTCAAGAACATTTAACTCCTGAACCAGCTTTTCCTCTTCATCAATTTCAGGAGAAACCGCATCAATCTCCTTCAACTGAAATGAAAGGATCTCTCTTTTTTCAACAGCCGAATCTTTTTTTGATTTAAGTTCACTGATTTCCTTTTTCAGCTTTATTAAAGCATTATAGAGCCATCTGTAATTTCTGAGCAGCTCACTGGAATCAGAATATTCATCTAGATAGTCAATGTGAGTATCAGTCCTAAGCAGAGCCTGATGTTCATGCTGCCCATGAAAATCAATGAGAACGTCTCCAATTTCTTTCACAACGGATAAAGGGGCAGGAGTATCATTTATAAAACATCGGTTAGCCCCCTTTAAGGATACTTCTCTTCTAAGTATGAGTTCGGGTAAGTTTTCAATCTGATTTTCTTCGAGAATTGTATTTATTTTTTTATTTGATTCCAGTTCAAAAACACCTTCCACAATAGCTTTTTGAGACCCTTCCCTCACAGTTTCGGTAGATGCTCTCTCACCTATTAAAAGACTAATAGCATCTACAAGGATTGATTTCCCTGCGCCTGTCTCTCCGGTGATTATGTTTAATCCTTTTCCAAACTCAACATTAATTTCCTTAATAAGAGCATAGTCCTGAATTTTCAATGATTTCAACATGATAGCCTAAACCCTATTAAAATTAGTTCTCTATCTTTTATCTTTAAAGTTAAATTAAATTTGAAAAAATAGAAAGGGGGACTTTCTGACTTCCGACCTCTGACCTTCCGACCTATACCTCTCTACCCAACGCCTGCTTTGCGAAGTGAAATCCACATATTGATTTTGCATCAACGATTTCATTACTTGCTATTTTTTCTTCAATTTCATCAATCGAAAATTCATAGACCTCCATACCATGCTCCCCTTCTTCCCTATTATGACTCCCCTCCTTTAAGTCTTTGGCTAAATAAATATGAAGAACCTCGGTACAGAAGCCGGGAGTAGTATAGATATAGCCAAGCTTTTCAATTTTACCTGCTTTATAACCTGTTTCTTCTTCAAGCTCTCGAACGGCGCAGTGGAACGGATCTTCATTTTTATCCAGCTTCCCGGCAGGTAATTCAAGTATAGTTTTTTGGAAAGGATAGCGGAACTGACTAACAAAAATAACTTTTCCGTTATCAGTAACCGGTACAACAACGGCACCTCCGGGATGAACAGCCACTTCACGAATCCCGCTGTTGCCGCTGTTATATTCAATTTGATCTACTTTCAGATCAAAGACTTTACCTCTAAATAATATTTCACTTTTTTTTACTTTGAAATTCATACTAACATCAAACTCTATAATCGGACTGATAATAGGGAATCAATTCACTCCCCAGGAACTTAAGCAAAGCAGTAATCACACCGAGATCATCAAGATATCCAACTAATGGAGCAATGTCGGGTATGGCATCGATTGGTGAAATAAAATAGATTAGAGCAGCAACAACAATTGCCTTTCTGTGCCATGATACCTGTGGATCACGCATATAATAGAATAAAGCAACAATATCTTTTGCAAAAGAAATTTTCTTTCCCACCCGTTCCAGCTTAGTCCATAAATTTTCTTCTACAAACTTTATTTTTTCAGCAGTTTCTGTTTCACCCCCAAAATTTAATTCATCCAGTTCCTCAAGTTCATCTACATTTATATCTTCTTTCATAATTTTACTCCTTATTTAAATCTCCAGCTGTATAATTAAGAGTAATTACAAAATTGCAAGATTAGATTACAAAATTCCAAAATTGTTTTTTAATTTTGTTTTTTAATCTTGTAATTTTGCAATTTTTTAATCTTGTATTCATAATAATAACATACAAAATTTTTCCAATTACTACCATATACTACAGCAATGGAACAGAGAGAAAATTATTTTTTATACTTCTCAAACCAATCGAAAATTGAATTCCACCAAAAAGCGGCATCCTGAGGTTTAACAACGAAATGATATTCGTTGTTAAAGAGTAAAAATTTACTCGGGACACCGAGTCTCTGCAAAGAAGTAAATAGCTGGAAAGCCTGCTCTTCGGGGACCCGGTAATCATGTGCTCCTTCTATAACAAGCATAGGTGTTTTTGCATTTTGTATAAACCTTTGCGGGTTCCATTTTTCATACAATTCTCTATTAGTCCACGGAGTTCCCTTAAACTCCCATTCCGGGAACCAGAGTTCTTCAGTAGTTCCCCATGCACTAACAGTATTAAAAACTCCATCATGAGAAACGAGAGCATTAAATCTGTCTGTATTGCCTTCAATCCAGTTTATCATATAGCCGCCGTAAGATGCTCCGGCTGCAAAAGTATTATTGGCATCGATGTAATTAAAATGTTTAACAGAATAATCATAAACATCCATTAAATCTTCATAAGGCCTGCCTCCCCAATCGGTAGAAACTGCATTTGTAAATTCCTGTCCGTATCCTGTACTTCCCGTTGGGTTAGGCGCTATTACAATATATCCTTTGGAAGCAAATAATTCCGTATTCCACCTATAATGGAAATCATCCTCCCAGTGCCCCTGCGGCCCGCCGTGAATTAAGAAAATCAGCGGGTATTTTTTTGTAGAATCAAAAAAAGGAGGCTTAACTAAAATTGATTGAATGTTTTTCCCTGCTGCACCTTTGCACCAGAAAGTATCGATAGGAATCATCTCAACATTAGATAAAATATCTTTATTTAAATGTGTAACCTGACGGATATTTCCCCCATCCGTATTCATAGCAAAAATTTCATAGGGTTGTGTTGATTTTTGCTGTTTGAAGTAAATAGTCCCTCCATCCGGAGAAACCATCAAATCCGTATTGCTGTGCTCTTTTAAAATAAGTTTAATTTCATCACTATTTATATCAATCTTATATATTGAATAAAAGATTTCATTTTCGGCCGTAAAATAAATTGTCTTTGAATCCGGTGACCAGACAATTTGTCCTATCGATTCATTAAATTCTTTCGTGAGGTTTTTAATATTGCCGGTTGACCGGTCAAATAGGACTAAATAATATTGATCCGACTCATGTCCGGGCACAAGCATTGATGTAAATGCAATATATTTTCCATCGGGAGAATAAACCGGCTGATTATCGTTTCCTTTACTTGATGAGATTATCTTTGTATCGGCTTTACTTCCTGTTTGAATACCGGATATCCTCGCAGTATAAATTTCATTATTAGTGCTTAGGGCAACCACCGTATCGGGATTCATTGTAAAAGCAATTTCTTTATCATCCGGTGAAAAGTTAAAATCATTTTTACTTCCAAGATCAAGAGGCGGTACATCATTGTGCATTTTATAATTTAAATCGTCATATACTTTTGAAGCCGTATCAAACAATAATAGATGGCTTCTTTTCCCGTTAAGCCATTTGTTCCAGTATTTATACATCAAATGTGTAATAACACGAACATCGACTTTTGATTTTTTCTTTTCTTCATCAATCTTTTGATTACATTCCTGAGAACCGCAGTTAGGATAAACGGAAGAAATTAAAAGCAGCTTTTTACCGTCATGCGACCATTTGTAATCATCGGTTCCTGTATACAAACCTGTTAACTGTTCATCATCAGAGGCGTCAATATTACAGATATGGATCTGGTCATTAATTAAATAACTGATTTTTTTACCGTCGGGAGAAAAGTGCGGATTAGATTCATCCTTATCCGAATCTTTTATAGGATGAAGATTAGTTCCGTCTGAATTTATAAGAAATATATCGCTGTTGCCTTTATTCTCTTCCATGTTGTAAGTTGTAACATCAAAAATTAAAGTTTTACCATCGGGAGAAAGGTCGTAAGACCCAATTCTTTTCATAGACCATAAATCATCGACTGTTAAAGGATGTTTTGTCTGGGCACCAATTAAAATTGGGAATAACAGAATAATTGTCAGAAATTTTTTCATGATTTCCTTAAAATGATTTTACTATTTTAATATTAAAAATAGCGGAACCGAAGAATAATCGCAAAGCGCAAAGATGGTCATTCGCTTCGCGTCATTCAATTGTCATTCAATAGTTAAACAGGATTGTTTAGGTTTTACAGTTGAGTTAACATGGATGTAGGGGCTGTTAGATGGCCATTAGATGGCCATTAGAACCGTAAATGAGAGTAAATTAAGGAAGGGAGAAACGACAAGTAGAAAATATTGACATTAACATTCCATAATTAATTATAACTTAATTATAATATTATAAAAAACTTTAATTATTATCCACATAATGCACATTCTTAATAAAGAAAATTAACCACAGAGGTAACAGAGTTAAAAAACTTTCTCTGTTTCCTCTGTGCCTTCTCTTGTAAACTCAGCGGTAAAAAAGCAATTTATTTGTAATTTGCATTTTGTATTTTGGAACTTTAATAATATATAGACTATAATGTATAGTAATATTTTTCTACCAGGAACTGATAAACAGATCAAACTTCTTCTCAATCAAATTTCTTTAACTGATTTCACCATCCTTTTAATTGGCTCGGGCAGTGAGGAAATCTCAAAGCATCTTATATCCTCAGGTGCAGCTAAAGTAACAATAATTGTACAGGATCAAGAATCTCTTATAACAGCTAGATTCAATTTATCCGGGACAAATAATGTTAGTGTCAGGTTAATGGAATTCGATAATACTGAATTTAAAGATTCAACATTTGATTTAATTTATGCACAGGCTTCAATTTCAACTTTTAATAGGAATAAAATTATAAAGGAAATTAAAAGGATACTTAAGCCAACAGGATATTTTTGTGTTGGTGAAATTATTAGTTTAACAATTTCACCTCCCCAGTTTGTAAAAGATATATGGAGCGGTTCAAATATTTCACCACTTCATCAGGAAGAGATAAATAAATTCTATACCAATAAGAATTTTGAAATTATATATGAGGATGATCTTTCAAATACTTTACAAGACTTTTACCAGTTCAGCAGCAATTTACTTAAAGAAAGATCAAATGAACTTTCGGATGATGAAAAAAGTTATTATAAAAGATTGCTGAAACAAATCAGCCATGAATCTAATGCTTATTTAAAGATGGGGGGTGAACTTCATATGGGATTTAAAACTTTACTATTGAAAAAGGTGTGATTTTGAAAAAGGGAGATATATTGGAACTAAATATTGAAAAATACGCATTTGAAGGAAAGGGGATTTCAAAAATAGATAGGAGATTATTAATTCCTGGTTCTAAAGATGAAGAAGGAAAAAACAACTATGTGGTTTTCGTGCACGGTTCATATCCTGGTGATAAAGTAAAGGGCAGATTAACAAAGATTAAAAAATCTTATGCTGAAGGTATAACAGAAGAGGTAATATCACCTTCAGCATACAGAGTAAGCCCTAGATGCAAATATTTTGGTATCTGCGGCGGATGCAAACAGCAGGACCTTGATTATCAAAAACAATTAGAATTTAAGCAGCAGCAAGTTGAAGAGATCTTTAATAAAATGGGTGGCTTTAAAGATTTCGGCATTGAAAGAATTATCCCTTCAGAAAAGATATTTTATTATAGAAATAAAATGGAATTTTCCTTTTCTGATAAAAGATGGCTGACAAAAGATGAGATAGATTCCGGGAAGGATTTCAATAAAGATTTTGCCCTGGGACTACATGTACCAAATGTATATGATAAAGTTCTGGATATAGATGAGTGTTTCCTTCAGTCGGTTTTAAGTAATGAAATATTGAACTTTACCAGATTTTTTTTTAAGGAAAGAAAGATTCCCATTTATAATACGAAAAACCATGAGGGATTTTTAAGAAATTTAGTGATAAGACAATCAGAGCATACAGATGACTTGATGATTAATTTAGTGACCTTTTATGAAGATGATAACTTAATAAGGGAATATTCCGAAGCTCTACTAAAAACTTTTCCTCAGGTAACTACAATTGTTAATAATATTAATTTGAAGAAAGCAGCGGTTGCAATTGGAGACTATGAGAAAGTTTATTACGGTGAAGGCTTAATTTACGATTCAATAGGTAAATACAGGTTTAGGATTAGTGCTAACTCGTTCTTTCAAACCAATACACTACAAGCTGAAAACTTATATAAGACTGCTCTTGAATTTGCCGGATTAAATGGAAATGAAATAGTGTATGATCTATATTCCGGTGCAGGTACAATTGCTATTTATATATCCGGTAATTCTAAAAAAGTTTACGGATTTGAAAATGTTGAGTCTGCAGTGCATGATGCGGAAGAGAATGTAAATATTAATAATATCAAGAACGTTAAATTCCTTACCGCTGATCTCTATAAATCATTTCTCCCAATAGTTAATGAAAATGAATTACCTTTACCGGATGTAATTGTAGTAGATCCTCCCAGAAGCGGAATGCATAAAAATACTGTTGATGATATTGTAAAATTAAATCCTGAAAAGATTGTATATGTAAGCTGCAATCCAACAACACAGGTCAGAGATATTAAAATGCTTGTTGATGGAGGATATAAATTAGAGAAAATCAGACCGGTTGATATGTTCCCTCATACTTATCATATTGAAAATGTTGCTTTATTGCGTAAGTAATATATTAAGTGTTGACATTCTAATCTAACTCTCAAAGCTCTCTTTTCGAAATGTAACTCGAAACTCCGTTTCGCAAAACAACTTACAATCTCTTATTTTGAAGCTACCTTTTTTAAGTTGAAATATTCAATTAATATGAATACATTAGAACACAATAGAACGATAATAATTCAAAGGGAAAAAAATGTCTAAAACTATAACGCTTCGCTTAAGCGACGAAAAATATGAAATATATAAAAATCTTGCCGAAAGAGATAATAGACCTATTTCAAATTTTATTGAAACCGCTGTTGAAAGATTTATTGAAGATAATGTATTTGTAGATGAATTTGAAATGGAAGAAATTCGAAACAATTCTGAATTAAATAAAAGTCTTAAACGTGGTTTATCTAATATGAAGTCAAAAAAGGGAAATTTAGTTGGATAAATACAAAATCTTTGAAACTAATGAATTTCAGAAGAAAATCGAAAAAATCCTCAAACATGAAACATCCTTCATAGAGAAAAAACTCCATCGATATATTTACCCCCAATTAAGAGATGAGCCTCATTTCGGAAACAATATAAAGAAATTGGTTGGTTATCAGCCAGAAACATGGCGGTATAGAATCGGCAGATATAGATTGTTTTATGCAATAGATGAGACACAAAAAATAGTATATATTTTATCTATTGACTTTCGAAAAGCTGCATATTAAAATAATAACATTAATTTAAAAACATATCAAGAATAAACCAGACCATTTTAAGTAATTTGTTTCTAAATTTATCTGAAAAAATCATAATAGAATTAGTAGAACAATTATTGAAATGAAAATCCACATAAAATTTTTAATTTTTATTATCTAATATCAGTACAAATTCCCCTTTCAGATTTTTCTGTTCGGCAATTTGCAAAATATCTCATGCTGTTCCTCTAAAAAATCTTTCATCCTTCATAGTAAGTTCAAATGCCAACACTGTCCTTATATTCCTTCCCATTACTTTTACTATATCCGACATTAAACTTTTAAGCCTATACGGAGTATCAAGCAAAACAATTACTTCTTTTATCCTTTTTAAATCTATTAACTGTTTTCTCCTTATTTGTTTGTTGGGTGAAAGCCAGCCGTAGTAATAAAACTTTTCAAAATCCAGCCCGGATCCTGTTAATGCCGGAAGCAGTGAATTTGCACCGGGAATAGGAATAACATCAATGGTTTGCGATATACATAATTCAACCAGTAAATGACCGGGATCTGAAAATAATGGTGTGCCGCAATCTGAAATTAGTCCTGCAGATTTTCCCTCCCCCACCTTTATTATCATATCATTGACAATTTCACTTTCATTGTGTTCATTAAGTGAAATTAACTCTTTATCTAATTCAAAATGTGAAAGTAATCTTCTTGCTTCTTTATATTCTTCACATATAATAAAATCGACTTCCTTTAATATCTTCAGGGCACGTAAAGTAATATCTTCATAATTGCCAATGGGAGTGGAGACTAAATATAATTTTCCTTTCATATTTAAAAATATAAAAGTTATCGCAAATCTATAAATCTAGACATATAAATATGTTAATATTT
This sequence comes from uncultured Ignavibacteriales bacterium, assembly GCA_963848195.1. Classification (GTDB taxonomy): domain Bacteria; phylum Bacteroidota; class Ignavibacteria; order Ignavibacteriales; family Ignavibacteriaceae; genus CAVQBP01. Next base: position 181,187 of record CAWKCY010000019.1, read on the forward strand.
TAATAATAATCTCTTTTTTAATTAGGCTGGAAAACCGGCGTGTGAAAAGATGACATCTCTATTCATAAATTTAATTGTCCTGCATAATAACTAATTAAAGGCTCTATGATAGGGTTATGCTGCGATTCAGGGTCTGTCTTGGATAATTGCTCCGCGAGCTGAATAATTTGAATGTAGGGATCGTCTAATTTTGTTGAATGATGATTCTCGACCAGGTTAATAATTTTGCGTGGAAAATTCCAAAGCTGGAGAAGAATAGAACCAAGCTTATTATGCTCGAAAATAAACAAATTATTTTCTGCTTCTTTAACAGTTATTTTCTTGTTCTTAAGAAGATGCGTAAATGCATTAAATGTATCAGGTTCAGTGTAAAGCCAGGCAATCATTCCTATATCACTAAGCAGTGCAGAAACAAAAGCCAGATCTTTATCAACCTTTTCAGCCCAAATTTCTGCAATCCGTTTTGCTATCATAGCCTTCTTTAACGATAAATTCCAGAAATCGCTTATGGTATTTTGATAACGTGAATCAAGTGAATCAAAAAATCTTTTAAGCAGCTCAAAAGATACTATTAGAGTTTTTAATTGTTCCAATCCTATAAGGATAATAGCTTCTCTTATAGAAGATATTTCCTTACGAACCCCATAACTGACAGAATTAGCTATCTGGAGTATTTTTGCAATTAAAAAAGGATGATACTCAAGTTCATCAATTACAGCTTTAATATTTACATCCGGATTTTTCAGAATAGAGTTTAACCTTGTACTAATAGCTTTGGGTGCAGGCAGCTTTGAAAAGGATTTCAGATACTGCTTAATTTTATTCCGTTCGAGGCTTAGATTTATATTACAAAACTTATTTAGAACCCCTCTTAATTCCTCATCATCCCAGGGTTTCATGAAATAATAATGGGCAATCCCGTTTGCAAGCATATCGAGAACAGTTGGTTTTTCTTCATATCCGCTTAATATTATTCTAATCGATTCAGGTGAAAGGTCGGAAGCCAGAATTAAGAAATCTTTGCCGGATATTTCAGGCATTTTCATATCTGAGACAATTAGATCAACCTGTGCGGTATGAAGGAACCGGAGCGCTTCCTTTGGGGAAGAATAAAAATATTTAGTAAATTTTTCCTTCCTTAATAAACTTTTTAAAGAGGATAGAATCGGCTCATCGTCATCTACAAAGAGAATTGAAAGCTGATCAGGGTTTTCAGTATTTGATTCATTTGGAGTATTTTCATTATTTATCGATTTCCGGTCCAGTAAAACGGGAGCTTTTAAATCTTTTTCATCATTCATTATTACAAATTTCTTTCTTCTTTCTATCCTGCTTAAGAGGAAGTTTTATTTCAAAAGTTGTACCTTTACCAAATTCGCTATTAACGTTCAGTAAGCCATTGTGTTTTTTAATTATGGACATACAAATCCAGAGTCCAAGTCCGGTACCTTTATCTAATGACTTGGTAGTAAAAAAAGGATCGAAAATTTTATTTATTATATCTGTTGGAATTCCCTGTCCGTTATCGGAAATTCTGATAAAAACATTTTCGCCCAATGAAAAAGAGTCAATAATAATCTGTCCCCTTTCTTCAATTGCATGAGCAGCATTTATAAGAAGATTTACAAAAACCTGTTTTAATTCACCGATATTACATTCAACAGGAGGTAATTCATTATAGTTTTTAATTACTTCAGCTTTATATTTTATTTCATTCCAGACCAATGTTAATGTTTCATCCAAAGCGGCATTTATATTCTCTTCAGATAGATCATTTTCACTTGAATAAGAGAACCCTCTGAGCTGCTGTACAATATTTTTTATCCTATCCAAACCTTTTAGATTATATTTCATTAAATCAACAAAATCCTGTCTGATAAAATCGAGATCAATGTCCTTTTCCATCCGGCTGATTTCATTAAATAAATTCTGATTACCATTAAGCTCAGCAAAAGAATCTCCAAATAATCTCCATTTATTGAGGATGGTATTAACATCTCTGAAATATTCGTTGAACCTATTAATGTTGCTTGAGACAAAAGCAAGCGGATTATTTATTTCATGTGCAATCCCGGCGGTTAACTGTCCCAGCGAAGCCATTTTTTCAGAATGAATTAATTGATCCTGCATTTTCTGCAGTGAAGACAAGGCCACTTCCAAAGTTTCATTTTGAATTCTAAGTTTTTCTTTAGAATCCAGCAATTCATTTTCAGCATTTTTACGCTGGGTTATATCCTGTATTAAGATAACAAAATGCATCACATTAAAGATTTCATAAGAAGATAAGGTAATTTCTGCGGCAATATTTTTATTATTCTTGGTTTTAATAAAAATTTCGACTGAATGGTTATCATATTCAGAATAATTCCCGGTAAAAAATTTATTTTTTAAGTAATGTTCAAGAAAATTGTAAAAGTCGGGAGGATTAAGAAATAATTTATCAATTTCATTGCCATGCAGTTCATCTTCAGAATATCCTGTAATTATAGAAACAGCCGGATTGGAATATTCTACAACTTTGTTTTCGTTTATTGAAATAATACCATAACTTGCAGCATTTGTGAGGGCCTTAAAAGAAAGTTCTATTTCTCTGTAGAATGATTCGATCTTTTTTTGTCTTGTTATATCTCTTATTATACCTACCACACCGGATGTTGCACTATAGCTGACTTTAGTTATTACACTTTGGAAATAGAATGTTTTATTTAGTTTATTAAAATTCCACTCATATATAACATTTCCATTTTTCAAACATTGATGAAATCGTTCCTGGTGAAGGTCGTAAGAGATATTATCAAAAAATTCTCCAATTGTTTTACCAATAACATCATCAGGTGTAAAATTATTTTGCTTAAACCAATTTCCGTAAATTTCTCTTACTTTTCCTTCGGAATCGGCAAAATAAGATATATCAGGAAGCAGATTTAAATTATTAAAAATTGGTGAAATGAATTCCCTTTCGTTAATTTTATCCATAATTTATCAATTTTTTACATAATATTAGTTTTATCTATAATCGAAAAGTTCAGTATAAACTTTAGTGGAAGTTATATGATCTTGAAAATTATTGAGGAATAATTGCCACGAAGGCACAAGGAAACTAAGAATCACTAAGAAATTTTAGTATCGGAGGAAATTTATAGTTTAAACCCTGATTGTATTTTTTTTCTTTACTTGAGTTTAAGTTTGAAAAGATGTTATAAATAGATTTGAAATCTAAGTTTTTACCTTTGTATCCAAAATTTCTTTACCTGTTCTCTTAAAATTAATAACAGCGACCTCTGAATCACCAAATCTTCTTTTTTAGGTATATATATATTATCGAAAATATTAATATTTTATTTAAGTTTATATAATAAAAACTAAAAAAATGAAGGGGTTGACCAAAAAATAATTTTTATCCGGACTTTTTCGGGACAGTATATCGAAGATATTTATTCAGAGTTGAAATAAATTTTAATTGCTTTATCAAAGGTTTTTTTTGTAATTTGAGGGACTTAATTATAGCTAATGGGGATTATTAAGGGAATAATCTGCTTCTATAATTTAAAACTTTAAAATTGAACAATTTCGGGGATATTTATGAGTGACAACTACATCAATGGTGAGAATTTAAAAGGGCTGCCGGGTAATGCTTATACCGAATTAAAGCCCGGTGAAAAGTATACTCCGGTTATGCCTCCATTTAAAGAGGTTCGTGAAGTAAGTAGCTATTCTGTACTGTGGGGTGTTGTAATGGCTATTATTTTCTCTGCTGCTGCTGCATACCTTGGATTAAAAATTGGACAGGTATTTGAAGCTGCAATCCCTATCGCAATTATTGCTGTAGGATTATCTGCGGGGAAAAAAAGGAAAAATGCATTAGGGGAAAATGTTATTATTCAATCAATTGGACAGACTTCAGGAATTATTGTTGCAGGCGCAATCTTTACAATTCCGGCTTTATATATATTAAACTTAGATGCTGAGTTTTATAAAATATTTCTTGCATCACTTTTCGGGGGGGTACTTGGAATTTTATTTCTTATTCCATTTAGGAAATATTTTGTAGAAGATATGCATGGTAAGTACCCGTTCCCTGAGGCAACTGCAACAACTGAAGTTTTAATTGCAGGTGAAAAAGGGGGAAAACAGGCAATGGTATTGGTCGTCAGCGGAATAATCGGTGGTCTGTATGATTTTATAATTGCTTCATTCGGCTGGTGGAGCGAAGTATTCTCATCCAGGGTAATTCCTATCGGTGAACAAATTGCAAATAAAACCAAATTAGTTTTTAGAATAAATGTTGGTGCAGCTATTACAGGCCTGGGATATATAATCGGATTAAAATATTCCGCAATAATTTGTGCAGGCTCATTTGTCGCATGGTACCTTTTAATCCCGGTTGTCGCTTATATCGGCCAATTTTTAACTCAGCCCCTAGGGTCAAATGTGACTTTGCTTATTAAAGATATGTCTGCAGAACAAATCTTTTCAAACTATGTGCGTCATATAGGAATCGGCGGTATAGCAATGGCAGGAATAATTGGAATTATCAAGTCATCTAAAATTATAGTTTCCGCTTTTTCTTTAGCTGCAAAAGAAATTTTAGGTAAAAAGAAAGTTATCGAAGAAAAGCTGCGCACTCAAAAAGATCTTAGTATGAAATTCATAGCTCTGGCATTAATTACAACTGCAATTTTAATATTTATTTATTATCATTTCGGCGTGGTACATAATGTTGGGTTTGCTTTATTAGGTCTATTAATTGTGATTGTTATATCTTTTCTATTTACAACTGTTGCGGCAACGGCAATAGCAATAGTTGGAACAAACCCGGTATCCGGGATGACATTGATGACGCTTATTCTTTCATCCATTATCCTGGTTTCTGCAGGATTAAGCGGAAATTCAGGTATGGTAGCAGCTTTATTAATAGGTGGAGTTGTATGTACTGCCCTGTCAATGGCCGGTGCCTTTATAACAGACCTAAAAATAGGTTATTGGCTGGGATCATCTCCCTACAAGCAGGAAAGATGGAAATTTTTAGGAACTTTTGTTTCAGCTGCAACTGTTGGCTGGGTAATTCTTCTTTTAAACCAGACTTACGGTTTTACAGGTCCGAATGCTCTTGTTGCACCTCAAGCCAATGCAATGGCTGCAGTAATTCAACCTTTAATGGCTCATCAGCCCGCACCCTGGATGCTCTATATTGCCGGAGCAATAATGGCTTTAATTTTAACTATGATCAATGTTCCTGCGCTTGCATTTGCACTTGGTATGTATATACCTTTAGAATTAAACACTCCGCTCCTTGTCGGCGGACTCATAGCTCACTACGTTTCAACCAGAAGCAAAGATGAAAAGATAAATAATGCTCGGAGAGAACGGGGAACTTTGATTGCTTCAGGCTTTATTGCTGGAGGCGCATTAATGGGAGTTGTAAGCGCACTTCTTCGATATTTCGGATTCAACTGGATAAATAATGAATGGGCGGAATCTCATTCAGCAGAGCTTATTGCTTTAATAATGTTTGCAATCCTTTGTGCATATATAATCTGGGATTCATTAAGGGGTAAGCCGGAAGAAAATTAATAACTGAAGTTACCCGGATGTAAAGATGACATCTTTAAAAAGAAAAATCATTTTCTATCTTTTATTAAACTGTAAGTTCAGATAATATCTCATTTTTAAAAGTAAAGATGTCATCTTTCAAATATCGATTCGTTCCATAAAGTAGTTAATAAACCGGCTCATTTAAGTTCGATATTTCATTGGAATGAAAATACTGATAGCTTTCAAATAATGCACGTACCAAATCCTCTATCTTAAACGGCTTAATAATATAATCATCCATACCTTCCAGAAGATACCTGTCAAGATCCGATTTAAGAGCATTCGCGGTCATGGCAACTATTCTGGGCTGCTCTTCAATGGAAAAATTCTTCCTGATTTCCATAGTAGCCTGCTCGCCATCCATATCCGGCATTTGAACATCCATAAATATTACATTATATGACTGACGTTTAAGAGCCTCCAGCACTTCTAGTCCATTAAAAGCAACATCTGCATGGTATCCGATCTTTTCGAGAAAACGGCATGCTACTTTTTGATTGACTATATTATCTTCCGCCAGAAGAATATGTAAGGGATACCTTTTTCCTATTTGGGTATCAAACTGTAAAGAAGAGATATCGCCGGTTTTCTTTACATTGGTTTTCTTTCCTTTGAGCACAGTCAAAAGTACGTCCTGCAAATGTGAAAATTTAATTGGTTTTGTTAGAGTAGCTTTAAAATTGGAAAGACTTCCGCTTTTATCTCGATACCCATAAGATGAAAGTAAAATAAGCGGGAAAGATTTGCCTGATATTTTTTTTTGAAGTTCTTCTGCCAATTGAATTCCGTCCATTTCAGGCATTTGATAATCTAATATAGCAATATCAAATGAAACGTTATTCTCAAATAACTGCAGGGTTTCCGCTCCGGAAGCAATTCCTTTAGGAATCATACCTAATGATTTTGTCTGCTGGATAAGAATATTTCTATTGGTTCTGTTATCATCAACAATTAACACTCTTTTCCCTAAGAGAAGAGATAAGTCATTTTTATTTTCTTTTTCAACTGAAAATTCAGTAAGAATTGTAAAATGGAATGTAGTACCTTGACCAGGGATGCCTGTGCTCTCAAGCCACATAGTACCCCCCATCAATTCACAAAGCTGTCTGCTGATTGCAAGTCCAAGGCCGGTGCCACCATATTTTCTGGTAGTTGAAGCATCTACCTGCGTAAAAGACTGGAATAATTTAGTTTGCCTATGTAATGGAATACCAATTCCGGTATCCCTCACAGAAAAATGAAGCATATATTTATAGTTATCCTGCAGTTGACCGGAAACTGAGACAACAACCTCCCCTTCTTCGGTAAACTTAATTGAATTACTTAGAAGGTTTACGATTATTTGCCTTAGACGGGTTATATCTCCAATAACATTCGACGGCAAACCGTAATCCATAGAATAAGTTAATTCCAGTTTTTTTTCAGCTGCTTTTGCAGCTAGAAGATCAAGAGCTTCTTCAATGCAAAATCTTATATTAAAAGGTTGTTTCTCTAATTCAATTTTTTTCGCTTCAATTTTAGAGAAATCCAGAATGTCATTAATAAGAGTTAAAAGAATATCCCCGCTGTTAAGAATGGTCTCCGCAAAATCTTGTTGTTCTTCATTGAGCGGGGTATCTAATAAGAGCCCCGTCATCCCGATTACTGCATTTAAGGGGGTGCGAATTTCATGGCTCATGTTTGCAAGGAACTGATCTTTAATTTTATTTGCTTTTTTAAGCTCCTCATTAGTCTGTTCGAGCTCGGAAAATGTTCGAAGTAAAATCTCTTCAGATTTTTTCCTTTCGGTAATATCCTGGTTTACACCATACATCTTAATAGTACGGCCTTCGGAATCTTTAATGATAAAAAGTTTCACGAGTATAAACCCGGTTTCTCCATTTTTATAAATTACACGATGCTCAAACTGACTACTGTAAGATGCATCATTTGCAATAACAGCCTTTTGAATTTCTTCGCCGATCTTCGAAAAATCTTCCGGATGGATAAATTGCCGGGCATAAGATAAGGAAGGCATAGTGTACCCGCCTGCTTCTTTTTCTGTAGTATGATAAACTGAAAAGAATTGATCATTAAAGGAACAAATATCATTAACAATGTCATATTCCCAATGGCATAGATTGGCCATCCTTAGAGCATTTGAAAGCTGCGTCTCGCTGGTTAGTAGACTTTCTTCCATTTTCATTCTTTCAGAAATATCAAGCCATGACCCGAATATTTCCAGAGGGCTCCGGTTTGAGTCGCGAATAAGTACGGCTTCATCCCTAACCCATAAATAATGCCCATCCTTATTTTTTATCCTATATTCTAATACAAATCTATTATTCTCTAATAAAGCATCTCTATTGAAATTAAAATATTCGAAATCATCCGGGTGAATAATAGTTTCTAGAAATTCAGGATTTTTAGCTTCTTCAATTGTATAGCCGAACTGAATAATATTATCCCCGATCCAGCTAATAACAAAACCATTACCAGATATATTTACAGTATATAATACTGCAGCAGTAGCGGCAATAACATGCTGAAACCTGTCTTCAGATGATTTCAGTTTTTCCTGGATTATTTTGGTCTCGGTAATATCTCTTGACATTCCAAAAGTACCGATTATCTCGCCATTCTCATTTCTTAATGGCATTTTTGTAGTTGATACCCATGAAATTCTCCCTGAAGGCAAGATTTCTTTTTCTACTTTATTTACCAGGGGTGTCCCGGATTGAATAATGAAAAGTTCATCTTTGCGGGCATCATTAGCATGCTCTACATCGAAAAGGTCGAAGTCGTTCCTTCCAATAATTTCATCTTTTGAAGAAGCGTTTAGTTTTCGTATAAACCCTTCATTAACCTTAATAAACTTACTCTCCAGGTCTTTAAAATAAATAGCATCCGGAGAATTATCCATTAAGGCTTTAAAAAGATACTGATCTAATGCCCCTTCTTTTTTATTGGTTTCATTGAATTGAGACAAACTGGAATAATGATTCTTTTTAGAAAAATATCCCGCATTAGGTTCTTCGTCAATATTGTTCAATTTTCTTTCTCACTTTTAACCAAAAATGATATTTCCTTTTGAAACAATTTTTAGACCATTTACAAGATCATAATGGTTCTTATAAGCATAATCGGATAAAAAAGGGATTATTTAAGGAAAAATGAAAGAAAATGAGTAAAACTAATGGAATTGTTGAAAAATTATACTATATATTCTCGAAAATGTAATGTGAATAATCAAATTTAATATCTCAAACGCTGGTAGTTATTACTCTTAAGGTTAAATTTTGGGATTAATAAGTTCTTTTAATTTAGAAGCCAGAGTATCCATGGATAAATCAAATCTTTCACCAGTCTTACGAATTTTAACTTCAACTTTTTTATCCCTTAATTTTCTTTCTCCAATAATAACTTGAATTGGCATACCTAAAAGGTCAGCATCATTAAATTTTACTCCCGCCTGCACTTCAATCCTATCATCGAAAAGGACTTCAAATCCTGCTGATGCTAATTCCTTATATATACTTTCAGAAGCAACTGCTATTTCTTCCTTTTTCATATTGAGGCTTAATAATTGGACTTGAAAAGGAGCCAGTAAATTATCCCACACTATTCCGTTTTCATCATGATTTTGTTCGATATAGCATGCAAGAACACGCTCAACTCCAATTCCGTAGCTTCCCATGATAATCGGATTTTCCTTCCCCTTTTCATCAAGGAAATTCGCCCCCATTGATACTGAATATTTCGTACCAAGCTTAAATATATGTCCGAGCTCAATTGCACTAAAGACTTCAATAACACCATCGCAATTAGGGCATTGTTCGCCCGATTTTACTGTTCTTAAATCATTATACTCAATATTTTTTATATCTCGAAGAAAATCAATCCCTCCAAGGTGATAATTATCCTCATTAGCTCCGCTGTATAAATTATTTGTATCAATCAGTCTGTTATCTGCAATAATTCTACCTTCAAAACCTATGGGTCCAATTGAACCGGCAGAGGCTTTTGTAAACATGATCAGTTCTTCAGGTAGTGCTGCACGGACTGGACCTCCGAGAACTTTTTCAAGTTTAATTTCATTTACTCCATCATTGCCAAGCATTAGAATCATTACCGGTTTTTCCTGAAATATATATACTCTTGACTTTGCACATTCATCCTCATTGATTTCAAGGAACTTACAAAGCTCGTCAATAGTTTTCACATCGGGAGTATATATTCTTTTCAGTTCATCGCTGGTTTCAAACCTAACCTTTGCTTTAATTTTTGAAGTTGCAACCTCGACATTTGCCGCATATCCGCACTTACAGTAAGCAACGGTATCTTCACCGGCTTCAGATTTAACCATAAATTCTTCAGAACCGGTTCCTCCCATTGCACCGCTTGAAGCACCGACAACAAAATATTTTAAGCCGCATCTATCGAAAATTTTTCTATAGGCTTTATCATGCAGTAAATATGATTTATCCAGACCTTCCCATGATGTATCGAAAGTATAAGAATCTTTCATTAAAAACTGTCTCCCCCGGATAACACCGCTCCTTGGTCTCGGCTCATTTCTAAATTTAGTCTGTATCTGGTACCATATCTGGGGCATATCTTTATATGACTTCAAAACGTTGCGGGCATGAAAAGTCATTATTTCTTCATGTGTAGGGGCTAAAATATAATCTTTATTTTTTATATGGAACATAGTATCGCCGAAAGCTTCAACTCTATTGGATTCTTCCCAGATTTCTTTTGGATTTAAAGCCGGGAGATGAAATTCCTGTCCTCCGATAGCATTCATTTCTTCTCTGATTATCTCCGATAACTTTCTAATTACTTTATATCCAAGAGGGAGGAAAGAATATATTCCGGCAGAAAGCATTCTAATCATTCCTGCTCTAAGCATTAAAATATGGCTTTTAACTACAGCATCGTTCGGCACTTCCTTTAAAGTCGGTATAAATGAATTACTGAATCTCATTATAAATTTTTCTTTTTTGATTTTAAACGAATTTTCAAAAATAACCATTTGAAAATGCTTATCAAAGCATATCCTTACATTGCCATTGGCTTTAAGTCCGGCACTTAAATAATCTGTTGTATCACAAATCAAGAAGTGAATATAAATTTATAAATATTTTTCATTATGAAAGATTATAATCCATGGCACATTGTAAGCAGCGGAAAAGATGTTCCGCGAATTGTAAACAGCATCATTGAAATCCCTAAAGGTTCAAAAGGAAAATATGAACTTGATAAAGAAAGTGGTCTTCTAAGACTCGATCGCGTTTTATTTTCCGCAGTTTATTACCCTGTAAATTACGGATTTATTCCGAAAACTTACTGCGATGACCGCGATCCATTAGATGTCTTAGTAATCTGTTCAATAGAGGTTGATCCCTTATGTATAGTCGAATCGAAAGTTATTGGTGCAATGCATATGATTGATAATAATGAACGGGATGATAAAATAATTGCGGTCGCTAAAAATGATATGTCCGTTAATTATATAAATGATATAAAAGAATTGCCGCCACATACTTCTGTTGAATTAAAAAGATTTTTTGAGGATTATAAAAAGCTTGAGCATAAAGAGGTAGTCGTTCAGGAGTTTTTGGGAAAAGAAGATGCTTATAATATTATCAAGGAAAGCATCGACTTATATAATCAAAAGATAGAATTTCTTTCCCCGTCAAGATAACTAGATCAGGTTAAATAGGTCTGTATTATTAGAAAAAGATGACATCTTTTAAAAGAAATATTATCTTCAATTTTTGATTACAATATAAATTCTGGTAAAGCCCCTATCTTAGTTAGTAAAGATGTCATCTTTCAAATATCTTTTCTTGAGTAACGTTATTATTTGATATCAAATATACATGATCATTTGGACGTACTATAACATTACATGGGAAAGTAATTTTATCTCCTTTATCTCCCCTTTCTAATTTTACATCATCCTTTATAATATTCTCTAATTTTAAATTAACTACTCCTGTGGTCGGTCCGGTTATAAGAATTTCATCATACAATCTCAAAGCACCCGATTCAATTTTAATATAAGCAGCTTTGGCATTTTTATAATAATTCAAAACCTTACCGGCAAAAACTTTTTTAGAAGTAGCTTTGCTTCCATAAATATCTGCATAATCTCCTGAACTTGGTTTTCCGAAATAAAAACCTGATGAAAATCCCCTGTTATATACACATTCAAGTTCCTTAAGAAATTCCTTCTTTATTTCAGCAGTAAGCTGATTCAGAAAATAAAGATCAATTGCTTTGCGGTATACAGATACAACTTTTGCAGCATATTCAGGACTTCTTTTTCTCCCTTCAATCTTAAATGAATCAATACCGGCTTCAATTAGTTTTTCGATAAATTCTATTGTACAAAGATCCTTGGGTGAAAGGATATAATCTTCACCTAATAACATCGTTTTGTCAATACTTTTATCATAAATCTCATACTCCCTTCTGCATGGCTGAATACATTCTCCCTGATTCGCACTCTTGCCGAATAGATGATGACTCATAAAGCATCTGCCGCTTACCGCTATACACATCGCCCCATGAATAAATATTTCAATTTCAATACCGGACTTCTCTTTTATTCTTTTTATTTCTTCCAGGGAACATTCTCTTGCAAGTACAACCCTTACCGCTCCCAGCTTTCTATAGAACTCAACACTTAAAGAATTAGAAACAGAAGCTTGAGTCGAAATACAAAATGGTAAATCAAATTCTATGCATTTTTCAATTACAGATAAATCCCAGCATATAATCCTGTCAACTCCTGATTTTTTGGCTGAGGAAACAATCTCATCAAGCTCCTTTATTTCATCTTCGAGAACAATTGAATTAAGAGTAAGATAGGTTTTTACATTATTTTCCTTACAGAATGAGTTTATTTCACCAAGCTCATCAAGCTTAAAATTTGCAGCCTTATTTCTCATATTCAATTTTTCCACCCCGAAATAAACTGCATCAGCCCCCGAATTAACCACCCCCGATAACATAGTCCAATTTCCGGCAGGAGCCATTAACTCAGGTTTATGGTCTGTTGTATGTGGTTTGTTGTCTGTTGTATGTAGTATATTGAGCATATCAGTTTTAATAATAAATCGTTATTTATTTTTTTATTGAATTTTCATTTTATTAACATTTTTTTTCTAAATAATTAAAAATGCACTTAGTCGTGGGATTAAATTCTTCAACGAGAATTAGCATTTCTTTATAATCATTTTCAATAATTAATTCTCTCTTAAATGCTTTATTAAGCCAATGTTTCGATTCAAATAATGATCCTCTGGCAATTTTCACAAATCTTTTATTATCACTATAGCTGCCTCTCCCTGATCCCTCAGCAATATTTGCTCCAATACTATCAACAGCTTTAACTAATTGTTTCCCAACTGTATCTTTTGCAAAATAATTCCATTTAATCGCAATATCCCAAACCAAGTCTGAAAGTTTTTCCGAAAGTTTATAAACTTCCAAATTTTCAAAATTAGTATTCATTAATTTCTCCCTTTATTATAAATTTTATAATTGAATTTACACCCTGTCATACTATACACAACTTACTACATACCACAAACTAGATAACAACAAACTACAGACAACAGACAACCTCCCACCACCAAAAATTATGACTTCGTCTCCCATATCTTCGCGATTTCGACAATGACCTTAACCGCTGTTTCCATATCTTGAATTGCAACCCATTCCTCTTTTGAATGGAAGCTATGTTCACCGGCGAATATATTCGGGCATGGTAATCCCATAAATGAAAGTTTGGAACCATCCGTACCGCCTCTTATCGGATTCATTATCGGTTTAATATTTAAATTTTCCATAGCTTCAATTGCATGTTTTTCAACTTGCGGGTGTTGAACTAATATTTCTTTCATATTTCTGTACTGTTCATTTACTTCAAAATTCAATTTGGAACCAGCGAAATTTACCAACTGCTTCTTCGGCTAATTTCTTTAATATATCTTCATGTTCTTTAAGCTTGGACGTTTCAAAATCACGAATGATAAATTTAATTGTTGTTAATTCTTCATTTCCATTAATTGAAACAGGATGGAAATATCCTTCCCTTTTTTCAGTAGTTTCAGGTGATAATTTATCTTTGGGAAGACTATCTATAAAAGCAGAAGCAACTTTCATTGAATTTATCATAATCCCTTTTCCATATCCGGGATGAATATTTTTTCCAATAAATTTTACAGTAACACCATCTGCACTGAAAGTTTCAGTTTCAACCTCGCCTCTGGATTGTCCGTCAACAGTATAGGCATACTTTGCACCATATTTATTTACATCGAATTTTTCAGTCCCTCTTCCTACTTCTTCATCAGGTGTAAAACATACTTTTATATCGCCATGTTTTACTTCTGGATGTGATAGGAGGTAGTTAACTGCATCCATTATTTCTGCAACTCCGGCTTTATTATCCGCACCAAGCAGAGTTGTTCCATCTGCCGTAATTATATCGAACCCTACCATGTTCTTTAGATCGGGATTTTCACTTTCCTTAATAACTACATCCTCTTTTTGCAACTTTATATCGCCGCCCTGATAATTTTTGTTAATAACAGGATTAACATTTGCTCCTGTTACAGCCGGTGAGGTATCAACGTGAGCAATAAAACCGATTGCCGGAACCTTCTTATCCGTATTAGATGGAAGAGTAGCCATAACATAGCCATTCTCATCCATATGAGCGTCACCAAGTCCTAATTCTTTTAATTCCTTTGCAAGATCTTTTGACAAAATCTTCTGCTTTTCAGTGCTTGGAAAAGACTGTGAATCATCATCTGACTGGGTATCATATTTTACATACCTCAAGAACCTATCCACACAGGTAAATTTATAATTGTTGTCAAACATTGAATCCTCCATTATAAGTTTTTATAAAAAATAAGTTTTGCAAAAAGTAAAGTATGAACCCTCCTTTAGTAAACTATCCAAAAACTATTTATTTATGCCATTCTGAAGTATCTCAAACATTATTCGATTACGAGATTCTTCCCGGAAGGACACGTCCCTTCTCTTCAAAATGACAATATTATTTTTCGGTCAGCCCCAAATTCATTCGCTTTATTTTCAAAACTTGAAATCTTAAAAATTGATTCCTAATCTAAGAAAAAATCTAGTGAATGTTAAGGAAAGATAGAATCTGGTCATCTAAGATAACTACCGGAAGTCATGGTTTTTAACAGTTTAACATTTTTTAATAACCGTTAACCAGAAATCATTCTATTATTATATGTCATAAAATAAATTTACTTATGCAAAAAGGGAGTCAGATGCTATACAAAAGTTTAATTGCAATGGTATTATTTTTAATTGTCTTCTCAACCCAGGGTTTCTCTCATGGACAAGATGAAAATAAATTTAATGATTCAACAAAAACATGGGACTGGAATGATTTCAAAATGGAATTTGAAAAATTCCATAAGAAAGGTAAACCTGTAATAAGTGTTAATTACGGACTTTCAAAAATCAATTTAAAGGATTTCGGTCCTTCTTTTGCAAAACCTAATTTGCTTGAATTGAAACTCGGACATGAAGCAGAGTATCCTGTAGAGGATGAAGAAATAGTTAAATATAGATTTACCAATGTTTTTTTGAGCTATATATCTACTGAACTATCAAATAAAAATTCATCAGATGGATTAAACACTAATTTATGGCGATTCGGTGCAAGCTGGAATAGCGGATACGGCTATAGCTTCGGGTGTTCTTCCATTATTTTTTATAATTCCGGGTCTGCAGTGTGGTCAAGATTAGATTTAAAAGATTTTCCATCGAATCCGCAGGATAAAGAGAAGCTGGACAGGTTCAATCAGACTTTCCGGTTCGGAACAAGTGTAGAGGGAGGAATAAGGTTTAAAGTAATTCCATTGATAGCATTTAATGCCGGATATGAAAGATCTATCATTTTTGAAAGACATTTGTTCTGGAAATGGATAGGAGGTGAAGTAATTTATTTGGGAGGCATAGGAGCACTTGATGCTTTCATAAATGAGATAAAAGATTCATCTCCAATTGCGGTTCCGATAGTAAGTTTTGTTCTCAAGAGCGCACTTTCTTATGGGATATACCAGTTAAGGCAGGAGAAGATGAACTGGCCATTTAATACCGCAGCACCCTCTAGCATATGACCAGTTTAAATTTGGAGTAACATTTATCTTTTGATATTAACCCCCGGAGATTAAGAACATGTGTGAATATTATTAACCAACGGTTTTAACTGTTGAGAAATGAAGCAAAACAAAACTTTCATTAACCATTTCAACGGTTTTTCTGACTCTTAATCCCCGGGGTTAATGCACCTAAGCATATTAATGCAAAAGCAGTAGAACCCGATCCAGTCTAATTGAACCGATTAACCGGAATAAATCGGAAAAGGGTATATCTCTATCCCATGAAAAGAGAGTTATAAAAGCTTCGCCGACAACAGCATCCCTCGGTACAAATCCCCAAAATCGGCTGTCGAGGCTATCATCTCTGTTATCCCCCATCATGAAGAAATAATCCTTCTTAAAAGTATAAGAAGTTACCGGTTTACCTTCAATTGTCACCTGGTTGCCTTCAATCCCGACTACTCTTTTCCCATATTCGCGATCAATCGTGGTTCTCCATTGCTCTATATTATTCAGGTTAAGCGGAACAGTAAAACCTTTTTTAGGTATTATTAACGGGCCATAGTTATCCTCATTCCATGGCATTCCCTTAGGGAAAATTCTTGGTTCAATATAATCTTTTGGTTTGGCAAACGGATTTAAATATTTAATATGTGATGGGATCCAGAATTGTTTCCCGTTTACAAAAACAACTTTATCAATTACCTGAATAGTATCACCCGGTGTTCCTATGCAGCGCTTAACATAGTTCACTCCGAGTTCCGAAGCTTGTAAATTATCCCTTTCTCCCGGCCATTCAAAAACAACAATATCTTTTTTATGAGGTTCACGGAAAGCAGGCAGGGTAAAGTATGGAATTTTTATTTCGGTAAAAGGAATGTAATGCGGCGACGATGAGCCATAAATAAATTTATTAACCAATACAAAATCCCCCACAAGAATAGTATCTTCCATAGAACCGGTGGGGATCCTCGTATTTTGAATAACAAAAGTTATAATAAGAAAAGCAGCGATTGCAGCAAAGAATAATGATTCGAAAAATTCTTTTGCTTTTTCTTTAGGTGTTTTGTTTTCTTTTAATTCTTCTTCTGTTTTTATACCGAAAAATTTTTTTAATCCGCTCTTAAATGACAATTTGTTCTCCGTTTATATGTTATGCTTCTTTTAAAGAATTTAATTTATCTCTCAAAACTTCATTTACTAATTTAGGATTTGCTTTCCCCTTTGTCTCCCGCATTACCTGTCCGACAAAAAAACCGAATACTTTTTCCTTCCCTTCAATATATTGCTTAACTTCTTTTGAATTTTTTTCTAGAATTGCATCAATAATATTTTCTATTTCGGATGAATCGGTTATCTGAATAAGATTTTTATCCTTAACTATTTTTAAAGGACTTTCGTTTTCTTTCAACATTACCTGGAAAACATCTTTTCCGATTTTACCGTTTATAGTTCCGTCATTTATAATATTTATGAGCTCTGCCAGGTTTTCCGCCTTCACAGTGAAATTTTCGATATCGATTTTTTCCTCATTTATTACTTTTAAAACTTCTCCCATTATCCAGTTGCTGGCGGATTTATAGTCATCCGTATTTTCTATTACTTTTTCATAATAATCAACAATACTGCGGGATTGAGTAAGCAGTTCTGCATCATATTCAGGCAAATTATAACTTTTAATCAGCCTTTCTTTTCTTCTTTCCGGAAGTTCGGGCATATTCTTTAAAATCTCCTCTTTCCAATTTTCGTCAACTATAACCGGGAGTAAATCCGGTTCCGGAAAATACCTGTAATCATGGGCTTCTTCTTTACTCCGCATAGGATATGCTTCATTCAAATCTGCATTCCATAGGAGAGTCTGCTGAATAATTTTACCCCCATCTTCCAGGGTATCAATTTGCCTGTTCACTTCATAATTTATTGCTTTTTCAACATTCCTGAAGGAATTCATATTTTTGACCTCGGTTTTTGTACCAAGCTCTTCTTCACCGAATAATCTAACAGAAATATTTGCATCGCACCTCAGGGAACCTTCTTCCATATTCCCGTCGCAAATACCGAGATATTGTACAATCTGTTTTATTTTTGATAAATATAAATATGCTTCTGCACCGCTTCTTATATCTGGATCGCTGACAATTTCCATTAAAGGGACCCCGCACCTGTTTACATCTACAAGAGTTTCGTAACCCTGATCATGGATCGATTTTCCGGCATCTTCTTCCATATGAATTCTTTTTATACCAATTCTTTTATGGGAGCTGTCTTCCATCACTATATTAATATATCCGTTTTCACAAATGGGTTCTTCATACTGGGAAATCTGATAACCTTTAGGGAGATCCGGATAAAAATAATTTTTTCGTGCAAATATCGATTTTTCATTTATTATACAGTTAGTCGCTAGACCCATTAAAACTGTAAATTCAATTACTTTTTTATTTAAGACAGGCAAAACACCCGGATGACCCAGACAAATAGGGCAGACATTTGTATTGGGAGCATTTCCAAATTTAGTAGAACATCCACAGAAAATTTTAGAATTTGTTAATAACTGGGCATGAATTTCTAATCCAATTACAGCTTCGTATTTTGAATCCATTTTCCTTCAAGTTTAGGAATTCAAATATAAAAAAGAAAAGCAATATATAGAAAGACATTAAAGAATTGTCAAATCGAATATCAGACATTAGAAAAAATTATCCCTCAAACCTTACATCCTCAAGAGGATGCGCAACTTCAAAACATATCTCCAATTTGTTTTGAGAGTTTTTAATTATCTTTTGACTTAAAAAAACAAGTAATATTGAAAAACCATTTTTTAAAATACTGGAAACCCCTAACTGCCGTCTTGTTCTGGGGAGCTTCATTTATTGCAACCAAAATTGCATTAAACCAGCTAAACCCGATCAATATTATATTTATAAGACTTATCTTAGCGTCTATCCTATTATCCATTATAGCCCTATATACTAAAAGAAGCTTTTCCATCAATTTAAAAAGTCACGGTTATATTTTCATACTTGCTTTAATTGCTGTGTTCCATCTTTGGATCCAGGTAACGGGTTTAAAATACACTACTGCATCAAATACTGGGTGGATAATAGGTATTACACCCGTCTTTATGGCTATCCTTGGATTCTTCATCTTTAGTGAGAAGTTTACTCTATTTAAAATAATAGGGATTGTTGTTTCCTTTTTGGGATTGATGATGCTGATTAGTAAAGGCGACTTTACATCTATTGATTTTATTTCGAATAAAGGTGATTTTTTAATATTAGCTAGTGCATTTACCTGGAGTATCTATTCAATGGTAAATAAAAAAATCACTATAACATATCCCCCGTTAATGACAATATTATTCCAGTTTATAATCATGGCAATCATAATTATTCCTTTTAATATTGACAGCAAAACTATTGAAATTATTTATCATCTTTCCCTCGAAATCTGGGCTGCATTATTTTTTTTAGGGCTGCTTTGTTCAGGCGTAGCATATGTTTTTTGGGCTCAATCGCTAAAGGATATGGAATCTTCAAAGGTGGGAGCATTTTTATATTTTGAACCGTTTGTCACGGTGATTGCAGCCTGGTTAATCCTCAATGAGAGAATATTACATTTTTAACAATTATCAGTGGAATCACTATTACATGCGGGGTAATTTTGGTTAATATAAATCCGAAGCTGTTGTTCAGGTATTTAAATAGTTATTTTATTAAAGAAGAGTTGAGAAAAGTGGAAGAAGTTAAGTTCCTGCTATACTTTTCAAGCACTTACTGCTTCGAACTTAGGAACTTAAACTAAATTTATGCTGCGGAAGTTAACAATTCTTCTTGAATAGCTTTCTTAAGACTTTCTTTCGGAACTGCACCAACTGCCATTTTAGGCTGACCTTCGACAGGAATAAACAATAATGATGGAATACTTCTAATTCCAAATGCACCTGCCAATTCCTGTTCTTCATCTGTATTTATTTTATAAAAATTTACCTGTCCCTTATATTCTTCAGACAGTTCTTCAATAACAGGTCCTACCGTTCTGCAGGGACCGCACCAGGGAGCCCAGAAATCAATTACAGCAGGGAGATTTCCCAGATATTTCCATTCTTTATTCTTTTCATAATCGAAGACTTTTTCCAAAAAGGCTTCTTTGTTTAATTGTTCAGCCATTATATCTCCTTTTTAACTTAAATATATAATAAATCTTTATTTATTTTCAAAATAATAATTTCTAATTCTCAATGATATGATGAGAAGAATTGAAAAAGGATTCTAAATTTAATCGCTGAGATTAAACAAAAAAGTGTAGAACGAAACTCTGTTTCGTTTAATTTATTATAAATTCAATCGGAATTCGCATTAGCCATTCGGAGAATCGCTCTACAATTTGAATTTTCAGACTGCCTCTAAATCCATCGGCAAATGATATTAAATTTTAAATTATTTAATTATATTTAAAAAATGAATAAGTATTGTAACAGTTTAAGCGGAGAGTACTATGCCGAATAAATTACCAAAAACTCTTGTTATAGGGACAGGAGTCACACTTATAATAATAGTAATTATTTATTTATTCACCCAGCTGCCTAGCGGCGGGGAACCTACTACCATAGAAAAAAACGGCAATACAGTTGTTTTTGATTCTGCGGATAAATGTGCTACATGCCATAGAAGAGTTTCGCCTGATATAGTGAATCAATTCTCAGTAAGTACTATGGCTCGAGCAGGTGTTAAATGCACAGATTGTCATGTTGTCGAAAAATCTAATCCTATGGGGAAAGAACATCAGGGATTTTTTATTACTGTTTCACCTACCCCGAAACAATGCGCTAAATGTCATCCCTCTGAATCAAGACAATTTGACCATAGCAGGCATAGTGCACCAGCATGGATGGCTTTGAATGGATTTGAAGACTTCTCTCCGGAACAGCAAAAATTTGTTAATGAAAATATTCCCGAAGCAAATAGGGGACCTAACGGAATAATTACGGCTTTAAGAAATTCATTGTTTGATATTGAAGGTCCTTCAGTTACTCCGGCTGCTTGTCAGAGCTGTCATTCAATTGGTAAACCAAATGCGGATGGGAGCATCGGGAATTGTAATAAATGTCATTTTCGACATGAATTTTCATTAGAGCAGGTTAGGAAACCGGAAGTTTGCGGACAATGCCATCTGGGACCTGATCATCCGCAAATGGAAATTTATGATGAATCAGCTCATGGTGTAATGTATAAAACCGAAGGTGAAAAATGGAACTGGAGTCAGAAACCGGGAAGATTAACTACACTGGACATGCCTGCACCCACTTGTGCAACATGTCATATGAGCGGGTTCGGAAATCAAGGCACCACGCACGATGTAGGACAAAGGTTATCCAAGTTTTTATTTGCCGCTGTTTCAAGCGATAGACCCGGCGCCGTTGACGGAAGAGAAGCAATGAAATCTGTCTGTAGCAATTGTCATTCTCCTAATTTTGTTAATAACCTTTATAATAGAGCGGATAGTGTGACTGCATTCGTAAATTCAAAAGTTAAAGAAGCTTCCAATATTATAGAGGGATTAGTTAAGGATGGGATTATAACTAAAGAACCTTTCGCAACACAAATAAGCTTTGATGCTTTTGATTTGTGGCATTATTACGGAAGGTCTGCAAAATTCGCTGCTTATATGCAGGGACCAGATTTTGTCCAATGGCATGGAATATATCCTCTGCTCAAAGAACTTAATAAAGTAAAAGAAGATGCAAAAAAATTAAGAGATGAACATAGAAAAGGGACTAGATAATGAATGATATTGAAATCTTCCATCTTGCCAATGTCCGGATTCCGATGGAGAAGAACCGGCTGCTATTAATTTTTGTTGGAATAAATCTTTTTTTTACTGGAATTGATGTTGCACTTGCACATTCTATTAATAGCTTTATCCCCATTTATGAATGGATACCAATTTATTTTTTCCCGTTAGGAGCAATGTCATGCTTTATTATATCATTTCAGCCCAATCCTAAAAAGATTTCTGCTTTAATTCATATTGCATTAATGGTGGGAGGGATTTTAGTCGGTATAATAGGTATGGCATTTCATATGAATGCTGTACTCAATCCGCTTGGTCATTTAAGCTGGGCATGGCTTGTTTTCGGCTCCCCGATTTTAGCTCCGTTAGCATTCTCAGGAATTTCGTTGCTGGGATTATATGGAATTACCGAAGAAGTAGAAAATTCTCCGGGAGTTTTAAGAGTACCGGGCCTTGGTATTTTTCATGCCCCCATTTCACGCGATAAACATTTCTTGTGGCTTGTAGGTTTAGGTTTTGGTGCGAGTGCCGTCACTTCAATAATAGATCATGCTCAGTATGGATACAACATATATAAATTAATAGCCATTGTATTCGGTCTGTTCGCAACTTCTGTGGTTCTTACCATTGCTCTTTCTCATCATTGGTCTAAAAAAGATGAACTTGTTTACTTCTGGACAATGATAGCAGCAATAGTAGTCGGTGTAATGGGGTTTGGATTTCATCTCTCTGCCGATCTTGCCGGAACCGGGAAAATAAGTCTGGAAAGAATGCTTGTTTTTGCACCGGTATTTGCACCCTTGCTGTACAGTGATCTTGGTATGCTCGGCTTAATTGTGGTAGCTCAACGGAGAATAGTTGCTAAAGATTAGAAAACCTCCGGGGCCTTCGGAGTTTCTAAAAACATCGGGGGCCTCGGGGGTTTGCCTAATACCATTGACCTACTTTATTAACATGAGTTTTTTTACTGCCTCGTATGTAATCTGTCCATCACCGGATACAGCATTAAGCCTATAAAAGTATATACCCGAAGATAAATTAGCTCCATTAAAAACAACATTATAAGAACCTGGATTTTTTTCTCCGGAGACAAGATCTGCAGCTTCTCTCCCTAAAAGATCATATACTTTTATTGTTATGAAACTTTTTTCTGCTATTTTGTATTCAATAGTAGTAGCTGGATTAAATGGATTAGGATAATTTTGTTGCAACTCAAATGTCATCTCTTTGTTATTACTATTTTGAGCAAATAACGACTTGTCATTAACTATACTTATATTATCAAACCAAAATTGTGCCGAACCCATATTTCCATATTCCGAATCGATCTCAAATCTGTCTATTTTTGACCAGTCAAATTTTCCTTCAGGATTATACCAGGCATTATCCCATGAACCTTGTTCTCTGAAATCTTTTAGGGGTATTTTAATATGCTGCCATGTATTATTATATGAAATATTGGAAGCATCCAAAGTATAACGCATACGCCATGGATGATCTGATGCATTCTCTTTAGTATCAATAAATCGAATATCCAGCGGCACCGCACTATTACCTTTTATATATAAATCAACGTTATAATCTTCAGTAACCAATCGCGACAGATCCTTAACAGGTTTAAATATAAAGCTAATGGTATTGTACTGCGAAGCTCCTGTCCAGTATATAGAAAACTCTCCCCCTTCCGGATTATCCATATTCCAAAAATCAGATGTACCTGAACCATAGCCGAGTATATTTTCTCCAATGTTATCAGTATAAATATCAAAACCTACAGAATCCGGTTTCAATTCATATTGATGCTGTTCAGGAATATTAAATCCAAGAGCATTCAGCAAAGGGATATTAAGATCATAATCAAAAAGCTCACTGCTTCCTTTCTTGAAGAGACCGAACCCTCCCTGATAATCCCATGTAGTCCATGCAATATTTTTAGATTCAAGATATTGCCTCACGATGCTATACCAGTAAGTTCTGTTACTATCGGGAGCATTTTCCATATATACACCAAATTCACCGCAATATAATTTCACCTTCCTATTCTTCTGAAATTTATCTGCTATATCTATTAGTTTATATACATTATTTGGGGTTCCATCATTTGAATAATTGTTTAAACTGCTCTCAATCCAGGTCCCTTTAAGTTCAGCAGGACAGGCAGGCATTGAAGCAGAACTATAAGGAAACGGAACTCCTTTGAGTGATACCATTGAGGGACCGGTCCAGCTTGCACCCTGGTGTGTAAATACAAAAGGATCATAAAAATGAAAAGTATAAATTAAATTCGTATCTGCATAAACGGGCATAGCAGATAGATTATTATAACTATTCCAGTTTGCCGGTCCTACTATTATCGTATGTATTGTATCAATTGCTCTTATAGAATTTAGCACATCAAGCTGAATTTTGTTCCACTGCTGATCTGAAATATCATGCGGCTCATTGAGTATTTCATAATAAATATGGTTTGATCTGTTTTTATATCTTTCTGCTACATTGGACCACATTTTTATTAAGGAAGGCTCAATTGCTGTGCTGATTGATTCGGTTACATGATTATCAAGGATCAGTGAAATATGTAGATCTTCGGCCCATTCTATAACCTGATCGAGCATATATTCAAAAAGCGGATTAAGATCATAATCCGGAGAACCTTCCGTCATACCCTGCAGATTTATTGGAAGTCTAATAACATCAGCTCCAAGTGATTTTATCCTCTCCAAATCCTTTTTTGTAAACTTATTAAATTGAATGCTCTGCGGATTACTTGCTTGAAACCAATTAGTTAAGTTCACACCCTTATGGAATGGCATCTCCTGTGAATAAATCGTTACTGTTAAAATAAATATTATTAATAAACTCTTTCTCATTTTAAGATACCCCATTGTTCTATTACTTCCAGTATTGAATAAAAAACAAATATTGAGCCAAACTTATTATAAAAAAACCCCCAAGGTGAAACAAAATAACTATTGAGGTAACAACAATTCAAGAACTTCTGTCAAACTTTCAACAGCATGTATATTGATAGAATCTTCGATTCCCTTTAAGTTATTAGCAGGCAAAATAATAGTTTTAAACCCTAACTTCTTCGCTTCCTGTATTCTTTTCTCAATATTTCCAATACTTCTTACTTCACCACCAAGACCAACTTCCCCCATTACTAAAATTTTACTGTCGATTATTTTATCCTGCAAACTTGAAGCTATACTGCAGCAAACAGCTAAATCAACAGCAGGCTCATTAATTTTCACTCCTCCAGCCATATTGACAAACACATTATTGGCAGATACCCTTAATCCTGCTCTTTTTTCAAGTACAGCTAGAAGTATAGATAATCTCCTTTGATCAAATCCTGTAGACACTCTTTGGGGATAGCCATAATTGGAAGGAGTCACTAGAGCCTGCACCTCAAGAAATATCGGACGGGTGCCTTCCATACTTGAAGTAATAACAGAGCCCGGAATGCCGTTTTTTCTCTGGCTGATAAACAGCTCACTCGGATTTTTAACCTCAACCAGGCCGGTTTCCATCATCTCAAATATCCCGATTTCATTTGTATTGCCAAACCTATTCTTTTGAGCTCGTAATATTCTAAATGAATGGTTGCTTTCACCTTCAAATTGAAGGACAGTATCAACTATATGTTCCAATATTTTAGGGCCGGCAATCATTCCTTCTTTAGTTACATGACCAATAATAATTACCGAAAAATGTTTTTTCTTTGCCTCTTCCATTAACAATGAAGCACTTTCTCTTATCTGTGTAATAGTTCCCGGTGAATTATCAAGTTCACTTCGGTAAGTAGTCTGAATTGAATCGATTACTACTACATCAGGTGATAGATTAACAATTGCAGTTAAAATAATGTTTAAGTCTGTCTCGGAAAGAATATAAAAATTATCTGAATTGATTTTTAATCTGGTAGCTCTAATTTTAATCTGTTATTGCGGATTCTTCACCTGTTACATAAAGAACTTTCTGCTTAATCCCTGAAGCCGCCTGCATTGCTAAAGTAGACTTCCCGATTCCGGGATCCCCTCCTAAAAGAACTATAGAACCGGGCATTAATCCTCCGCCTAATACCCTGTCAAATTCATTTATGCCCGTTTTGATTCTATCTTCTTCATTGGCAGAAATTTCACTTATCTTATTTAAAGTAACCGTTCCTTTAAATGCTTTCGGCTGTCTTTTCTTTTCTTCAATAATTTCTTCGGTAAAAGTATTCCAGTTTTCGCATTCCGGACATTTACCGAGCCAGCGAAGAGATTCATACCCGCAATTTGCACAAATATATTTTAATCTTGTTTTCATAAGAAGGTTTTACCACTAAGACACTAAGGGGCACTCAGTTTCACTAAGATATTTTCCTGATAAATTAATTTTTCAGGTAGAGCTTGTTAGATCCATAGTAGTAAAATAATAAAATCCTATTCTTTTGGAAGCTTCATGAATTCTTTAGTTACTAAGGGAACCAAAGTCCGTGTAATATTTTCAGTATTAAAGTTAATTAATAAGCCCTTGGGTTTACAAGTTAATTTCAGATAAGAAAGTAACTGAGCTTTATAAACGGGGATTATGTCTTCAACTGCTTTAAGTTCAACAATAATCAAATCTTCGACTAATAAATCCAGAATTAAATTACTCCCTAAAATCTTATTCTTATAATTTATTGGAACCGACAGCTGCCTATTTATATTAAAACCATTTGATTTTAATTCTTCAACCATACAAGCCTCATAAACTGATTCCAATAAACCGGGACCCAAATGATTATGTACTTCAATTGCACATCCTACAATCTCATACGAAAGTTGATTTATGAATTTTTGAGTTAACATACCCTCTTATTTCCCTTTTTTTACCACTAAGTCACTAAGAGACACTAAGTTTCACTATGATTCTTTATAAATGACTTACAAATATCTTAAATCTTCCTCTTAATACTCCACAGTATCTAAATATTAATTCCTCCTAATATTCCTTAATAACCTCAGTGCCCTAATAGTAATTTCCTCTTAGTGCTTCCTTAGTGGTCCCTCAGTGTCTTAGTGGTAAAATAACTACCCGAATTGTAGAACTACCTCTTCAACCCTTTCCAGCGCTTCTTTAATCTTAGAGGTCTCCCTTCCTCCTGCAGTTGCAAGATGCGGTCTTCCTCCCCCGCCGCCGCCAACTATCTTCGCAAGCTCACCTACTATTTTACCTGCACTAAGTTTCTTTTCTTTTATCAAATCATCTGATACTATACAGACAATTGCTGCCTTATTATCTATTTTCGATATTAGAACACCAACTCCGCCTTTAATCCTATTCCTTAACTCATCACCAAATGATTTCAACTCGTCCATATTTTCAGCATTTATTTCAGACTTATAGATCTTTATCCCATTAAAATCTTTCGGCTTTGAAATAACTGAATCAAGCTGACCTAATTTACTTTGCAGTTTTAACTCGGACATCTCTTTTTCAAGTTTTTTTCTTTCTTCAATCAGCTCTGCTATTCTCTCTTCAGATTTTTTGAGGTGTACTATCTGTGAATCCATATAATTTTCCACACCTAAACCGGTAACCGCTTCAATCCTCCTAACGCCGCTTGAAATAGACGATTCACTAATGATCTTAAATAACCCTATTTGAGAAGAATTCTTAACGTGCGTACCCCCGCAGAATTCCTTACTAAACTCCCCGAACTGTACAACGTTTACTTTATCTCCGTATTTATCCCCGAAGAACATTAAGGCACCCATTTTCTTTGCTTCATCAAAAGGGATATTCCTATGATGCTGAAGCGGGATATTTTCTCTTAATTTTTCATTAACTATTGTTTCAATTTCTTTTACTTCACTTTCGCTCAATTTTGAATAATGTGTAAAATCAAATCGAAGCCTGTCGGGACCTACATACGAACCAGCCTGATGTACATGAGTCCCAAGAACTTTTCTTAATGCAGCATGGAGAAGGTGCGTTGCAGTATGGTTTCTCATAATATCCCACCGCCGCTTTTCATCTACATTTGCTACTACCTCTTCACCCGGCTGAATAATTTTCTGTCCTTCATTTTCAACTACATGTATAGTCTTATTATCAATTTTCGCTACATCGAGAACATTTAAAGGAGTAGATTCCACTACAATATTTCCGTGGTCATCAATCTGCCCTCCTGCTTCAACATAAAATGGAGTCTTATCAAGAATAATCAGATCATTGCCGTTTTCTTTTTTATGACCTATTATCTTTGCTTTCGATTTTAGCTCATCGTAACCTATAAATTCAGACTTTTCCTTTTCAGACAGATTGAAATCCCTTAAATCATTTAAAGATATATTAACAGATGCGAATTTATCTTTTGTGGCTTCCCTCCCCCGTTCCCGCTGCATCTCCATTAACTCATTAAATCCAGATTCATCTATACTAAACCCTTTTTCTTTTGCCATAACATTCGTCAAATCAGCCGGAAATCCGTAAGTATCGTATAGCTTAAAAACATCCTCTCCCGGAATCGCTTTTAACCCCTCTGCAGTTAAACCTTTGATTAATTCATCAAACAGCTCAATCCCTCTGTCCAGCGTTGAATTGAAGCTTTCCTCTTCTCCTTTTATAACTTTTTCAATGTAACTTTGTTTTTGCTTTAATTCCGGGAAAATATTTCCCATTTCAGAAGCCAATACATCAACCAGTTTAAAAAGAAAAGGTTCGGTTAAATTTAATTTCCTCCCGTGCCTGGCAGCCCTTCTGAGAATTCTTCTTAAGACATAACCGCGTCCTTCATTTCCAGGGACTGCTCCGTCTGCAATAGCAAATGTCAAAGCCCTGATATGATCTGCAATTACACGCATTGAGATTTTATCAGATTCTTTCTCATATTTTATCCCCGAAAGCTTTGATGTCGCTTCTATCAACGGAGTAAAAACATCTGTATCATAGTTTGAATTTTTCCCCTGTAAAATAGCACATACTCTTTCAAATCCCATTCCTGTGTCTATATGTTTAGCAGGTAATTCATGCAGTTCACCTTTTTCATCCTTATTGTATTGAATGAAAACCAGGTTCCAAATTTCAATGCATTCCGGTGTTCCTGCATTTACCAGATCCGGATTATCATAGTCATTACTAAGACTTATATGAATTTCCGAACAAGGTCCGCATGGACCTGTCTCACCCATTTCCCAGAAATTATCCTTTTCATCAAATCTCAAGATATGTTTGGGATTGATATCGGTTTTATTTTTCCATAACTCGAAAGCTTCGTCATCTGTTCTGTAAACTGTTGCCCATAATCTCTCTTTGGGAAGCTTCCAGACTTTGGTCAAAAGCTCCCATCCCCATACAATAGCTTCCTCTTTATAATAATCTCCAAATGACCAGTTGCCCAGCATTTCAAAAAAAGTATGATGGTAGGTATCATATCCGACCTCCTCAAGATCATTATGCTTACCGCTTACACGTATACATTTTTGAGTATCTGCCGCACGTTTGTAATCTCTCTTCCCTTTTCCCAGAAAAACATCCTTAAACTGGTTCATTCCGGCATTAGTAAAAAGCAAAGTAGGATCATCAAAAGGAACTACAGGAGCGCTTGGTACTATTCGATGCTGCTTACTCTTAAAAAATTCTAAAAACTGTTCTCTTATTTCATTTGATGTCATAATTATCTTATTAAAATTTTTGAATATCTTACAAAAATAATAAAATATATAATAACCTTTTGCCACGAAGGCACGATAACACGAAGGAACACTAATTTAAATTCCAAAGAACAAATGACAAATAAGCACAGAAAAGAAAAATTCAAAAGACAAATAACAAAAGACAAATAAATTTCAAGGTGCAAATTCAAAATCAAAACAATCTAATTAGGGTTTTTGGTATAACAATAGATCCTATTAAAATTTAAGTAGTACAATAAGGAAATAGTCATCACCTATCATATTTTATTTTGAATTTATGCCGTATATTTTAAAACCGAATTATTCAATTCTTTAAAAAAGGTAAATATAATGGGATATATGGCTATAAATTTCAAAGAAAAGTTTGATAAAATAAACGAATATTACCGGCCTAAAATAATTGCTCAATTAAATGAATATCATTTCAAAATTGCTAAGATTAAAGGTGAATTTATCTGGCATAGTCATCCCGAAACTGATGAAGCTTTTATTATTATGGATGGAGAACTCGATATTGAATTCCGGGACGGAAGCGTAAATCTGAGAAAAGGAGAAATGTACATAGTTCCTAAAGGAGTTGAACACAAACCTTCAGCAAAAACAGAATGCAGCCTGTTAATGGTAGAGCCTGCAGGAACTTTAAATACCGGTAATGCCGGAGGTGAAAGAACTGTTGAATCCCCGGAGTGGATTTAGGAGGATAAAAATTATGAATAAGCGGCCTCTCTCAATTACTTTAATCAGCTGGATTTTCATTGTATTTGGAATTACTGCATTTATCACAAGTCTGCTGCCTGTTTTTGGTATAGATACTTTCCACAGCACTGCAGAATTTAAAAGCTATAGTCCTTTCATATACACCCTTCTTTTAATGTTGAGGCTTATGGCTGCTATTTGTGGCATATTTATGCTTTATGCTGCTAATTGGGCACGCTGGCTTCTCGCCCTTTGGTTAATTGTGCATGTAATAATAAGTATATGGAATTCCTCTTTTGAATTAGTAATACATATATTACTTCTCATCCTGGTTTCTTATTATCTTTTCCGTCCGCAGTCAACTGCATATTTTAAAAGTAAAAAATCAAATACCTTATAAAAATAGAATGATTTAAGAAGATATCCCTGGAACAGAATTCTTTGATAAGTTTGAGTTTGTAATTTGAATATTTCTCGTTTGAATTTTAGTTTGTTATTTGAATATTCCGGTTTGAGATTTATTTGGATTTTGTCTTTTGCTGTTTGGAGTTTATTCCTGGTTCTTAGGAATTTATTCCCAAAGAATTGCTTGCTGTCATTTGCAATTTAGCCAAAAGGATTTAAAATAGATTAATAAAAAGAAAAGTTTGTATATGAAATCAATTTGGTCAGGATCAGTAAGCTTCGGGCTCGTAAACATACCGGTTAGATTATACAGCGGTTCGGAAAACAATACTCTCGATCTCGATATGTTAAGACGCGGGGATCTGTGCCCTGTAAAATATCAGCGTGTTTGCAGGGAAGATGGAAAAGAAATTCCATGGGATGATATTGTAAAAGGGTATGAATATAAAGAAGGCGATTACGTAGTTCTTGATAAAGAGGACTTTGAAAAAGCAAATATCGAAAAAACAAAAACAATTGATATTACTGAATTCGTTAATGAATCCGAAGTCGATTCAATTTTTTATAATAAACCTTATTATCTTGAACCGGAAAAAGCCGGGATTAAAGCTTACGCCTTATTAAGAGAAGCCTTAAAAAAAACAAAAAAAGTCGGTATCGGAAGTTTTGTGATGAGAAACCGGGAACATATCGGTGTTGTTAAACCCTACGGCAAACTTTTAGTCTTCAACCAGCTTAGATATAATGAAGAAATCAGAGACTATAATGAATTAAATCTGCCCGATTCAAAACCTGTTAAAGAAAAGGAACTGAAAATAGCTGTCGAGCTTATCGAAAATTCATCAGCAAAATTTAAACCGGAAGATTATGAAGATACTTACATTGAAGATTTGAAAAAAATAATTGAAGCTAAAGCAAAAGGAAAAAAACCGAAAGCTAAAGGAAAACCAAAAAAACAAGCTGAAGTAATTGATATGATGACTTTATTGAAGAAAAGCCTGGAACAAAAAAAGAAGAAAAGCGCTGCATAACTCCCTTATCCATACTGTAATTTTATCCATAAATGAACTAATAACCTAATTATTCCATCTTTCATACATTATTCCAATACTCCAACATTCCATTCATCCAATACTTCATCATTCCATCAAAAGACCATTATTAATTGAATCTCTTTACTTAAAACATTAAATTGAATTCCAATAAACCTTAAAATTAGCTGAAGTTAGAATTTCTTCAATGGTTTCATAATCTTTTTACGGAATTATATGGTTAAAATTATTTTACTGATTTTTTTATTATTATCATTTATTGCCTGCGGCCAGCCTTATCCGGACCAATTTTATTCATATCAGAATGACAGTCTTATGATGAGGATTGAAAAGATGAGCGGGACTGAGATTTCCGCCGATGGCAAAAGCGTAATATTATCTGACGGCTTCATTGACGGCTCTGTAATATTTAAACCAGATTCTTCAGACTCCCCTTTCGATCGTGGGCTGCCATCATGGAACGGTCACGTACCGGACAATAAAAGCAGTTTCAAGGTTTTAATGAGATTTTATAAAACCAGCTGGTCTCCATGGCTTACAATTGGTTTCTGGAAGGATAATATCTGGCCTTCATATGGTTCCACTACTTTTAGCGGAGGAATAATAGATATAGATAATGCAGTCCTCAACTCATATTACTCTAAATGGCAGTTCCAGGTTGTTATGAAAAGAACAGATACCGGTGAACCTTCGCCGGATTTATACAAGCTGAGTTTTTATGCTAGCGACAGTAAAACTCCTGTTGACATAAACTCAATCGTTAAAGATAAACCTTCTGCTATATTTATAACAACGCAGCATTATTATCAATATGCGCTCGATCCCGGAATAGGAGGAGATATTTGTTCTCCTACATCAGTCAGCATGGTATTGAGAAGCTATAATATTAAAGTAGATCCTCTACAATTCGCAAGAGATAATTATGATGACTATTATAGCATGTTTGGAATCTGGCCGCGTGCAGTACAAAATGCTGCCGAATATAAATTAAACGGTGCTGTGACAAGATATAGGACGTGGAGCGAGGCAAGAGAAGTGCTGGCTGCAGGCGGGAGAATTGTAATGTCAGTCGGTCCCCCTCTTTATACCGGTCATCTGATGATGCTGGCAGGATTTGATGCTCAGGGAAATCCCCTTGTTCATGATCCCGCAAGGTCTAATGGTTATGGATACAAATTTAATAAAACTGAACTCTCACAATCATGGTTCAGTAAAGGGGGGGTAGCTTACACATTTTTCTATGAAGATACAGCAAATGTTACCTCTGTAGATAACAGTACTTCCGGTTTAGTTCAGACCTACAGCTTATCAGTATATCCGAATCCTTTCAATCCTCAGACAAATATTAAGCTTATTACTAATGAAAAAAGTTTTACAGAAATAGCTGTTTATGATATTACGGGACGTGAGGTTAAAACAATCTATAAAGATATACTTGAAGCCGGGAACACATAATTTCAACTGGAATGCATCCGACCTCCCTTCGGGTATGTACTTTATTCATACATCCAGCGGGAGCTATAATAAAACTATAAAGGCTATCCTGCTTAAATAGATGTAAATGATTGTATGCAAATGAGGTTTTCAATTAATCCGAATACTTTAAAAGCAATAATCATATGTCATCGTCAGCCCCTCAATGTTGGTTTTAAAAAGGCAGCTAACATCAAATGTTAAAAAGAGTATCAATATTTGTAGATGTACAAAATATTTATTACACAGTTAAACAAATATATGGTTGTCACTTTAATTATAACCGGTTTATTCTTGATGCCGTTAATAACAGGGAGTTAATAAAAGCTATAGCTTACGCAATAGATAAAGGAGATGTAAAACAGATTAAATTCCAAAAGATATTGGAAAATATGGGTTTTGAAGTGAGGCTTAAACCATTCATACAAAGAAGTGATGGTTCAAGAAAAGGAGATTGGGATATCGGAATAACAATTGATATACTTGACTATGTAAAGCAATCGGATATAATAGTTCTAGCATCCGGAGATGGTGATTTTGGCTTACTCGTCAATAAAATAAAAAAAGAGTATGATATTATTGTTGAAGTATATGGTGTTCAAGAACTTACAGCAAATTCGTTGATTGAACAGGCGACAAAGTTTATTCCAATCAAAGGTGAGTTGTTATTATTAAGTTAGCGCACAGGGAATTAACTCATCCTTATCTAAATTGATTTGTCCCCCGAAGCTAAGATGGAGAGCAAGGAATTGTTAAAGCCAAAGAGCGCGGATTTAATGAAACCTAAATCATGGGTTCGAACCCCATCGGGGGCACTATCAGCATGGCTATTTGTTTATTTGGAATCTTGAATGAGAGAAAATGACAAAACAGCAATGCCCGCTTTGCACACCGGGCATTGATTGTCAATCTTTTAGGATCTTTATCTCTCTTGTCATGAAGCGAATATACTTAAGGATTTCACCGATTTATACAGATTGTACTGCAATCATTAAAATGAGTAGCAAAGCTTACCAGCTTCTTTCTCTGCCGCCTCCGCCTCTTCTATCTCTGCCCCCACCACCTCTTTTATCTTCTCGAGGTCTTGCTTCATTCACAGTTAATTTTTTCCCTTTTAATTCCTTTGAATTTAATTCACTGATAGCCTTCTGAGCTTCTGATGAATTAGACATTTCCAAAAAGCCAAATCCTTTTGATTCGCCCGAATATGGATCCTTTATAATTTTAACATCTTTTACGCCTCCATATTTAGAAAATAGTCCTTTCAGTTCATCTTCAGTGACATCTCTGGACAAATTGCCTACATAAATATTCATGATACTTTCCTTTTTTATTATTAGTTAATGATCTTGCTTTAGGATACCAAAGAAGGATTTTAGGTTATGCTTAAGCTGAATTTAAAAAATAAATAAAAATATTGAGGTAATTCTAAACGGTATTTAATCTTTCTGATTTTTGATTAGTAATAATCTAATCTAATTATAATCTATTTGCAAGAAAAATATTACTTATGGTCTCATATTGTGGTTGTGGACTATTGATTGTGACATGAAGTATATCATTTTATGGTTTGTGAATAGCCCCTTTCGAAGCTAATTAAAAAGATAATTTTTAAGTAAAAGATTTTAGTATATCATTCAAAGGAGACCAAAAAGTAAATTTCCAGCCACTCTTAAATGATTTAGGGTTTGGAAACCGAAAAGACATAAAGGTTTTTTTATAAAATTATGGTGATTATAAAGAATCTTATTTTTACCTAAATCCGGCAAATTGATTTTGCTTTTAAAGGATGGAAATTCCCTTCATTATTAATTTCTAGTAGACTGCCGGTATAGTTTTCTATGTATGAAGGATTGCTCAGGGGTCTATTGGTATTAATTAAACAATGTTTAACAGCATTAAATAAATCCTCCGAGACTTTCTGATTAGATATATTCGTGAATATTCCCAACATAACCAGCAGATTACGTTCAGGTTTTTCATTTAGAAATTTATTAATTCCATGCAAAGCATCATGAGGCTCTTTTATTCTTTCTCTTAGGGTTTCGGGAAATGCTTTGGATATATAAAGAGGAGTGAGTTCCACCCAATTACTTTTACTTTCATTGTATACACCTGATAGGATACAATAAAAGCCTGATTTGTCTAAATAATTACATTTTGAAGAACCAATATCAGAATATTGTATCAGTTCTTCAGCCCAAATTATTGTAACTATTTCTTTGTCTCCGTAATGGCTATAATTTTAATTTAGTTTTTTCGTTTATATAATCTACAGATTAGAAATCTTATCGAAGAAAATTCTCAAATATTAACTTTTATTAAAAAATAACCTAAAAAATTATTTTTGACATAGTCAAACATAATATTAATATTTATAATATATGGTATATAGAAAATACTTTTAGGGACATAAGGCTGCATGAGGATTTAGAGTATATTTCGAACAGCGGAATTGAATTGTAAGGTCATCATGTAAATATTTTTGAATTTAGCGACCCATAATGTGTTTTTCTTAATGTTTTAGAGATTACTTTAGCGACAAATCCATCAAAATATTCCATTCTCGTTCGGCGAGTCTTTCAATAGCTGCTGGCTCGCTTCCCATTCTTCTATAATTTCATCTCCCTCAAAACGAAAAACATGGATAACCGAGTATATTTTATCCGGTGCAAGTGTTATTTTTCCATGTACAGCTACCAGATTACCATCTTCGAGAGCACGTAAAATCTCAAACGTTTTATTTGGAAAATGCTTTGCATTTTCCTCCATGCCCTTCATAAGCGTCTCGCGATCACCTTTGTAGTAGGCATTGTGATGGCGGAAATCAGGATGGACATACTTCTCGTATGCCTCCGGCACTTTGCCGGCGGAGGCCATTTGTAAAAAGGTCGTTGCAATTTCTTTTTTATTCATAACATTCTTTAATCAAATTAATTATTTAATTTTTTCTTTAGCGAAATTTTTTAAGTTCCAACTGTACCTGTCTTTACTTTTCCGGCTCGCTTGTAATTAACCATAATAACTCCGTTTGTTGTAACCGTACTCTCTACTAATGTAAAAGCTGCCGGTATTGTGCCATCCTGAAACAACTTTTTCCCTGTACCAAGCGTCAGCGGGTAAGTATTGAGCCAGAGTTCATCTACTAAATCATGTTTCAGCAGTAACTGAATAAGCTTACTACTTCCCCAGACTTTTATATCAGAACCTGATCCCTTTTTAATTTTTTTGATATGAGCCAAACTTTTTAGGAAAACAGTATTTTCCCAATCTGAAGTTGCCCTTGTGTTAGACAAGACGTATTTAGTGACATCATTGATACCTGGCCAGCCGGCTGCATGTTCAGGCCAATAGCTCTCAAAAATATCAAAGGTTTTCCTGCCTAGCAGAAGATCTGCTGCTTTCATCTGTTTTTTCCAGACCTTGCTAGAAGCATCATCTGCATAAGGTGCAGTCCAGCCGCCATATTTGAAACCTTCTGAGGCATCTTCCTTGGATCCACCAGGTGCTTGCATTACTCCATCTAATGTAATCATTGATATGACAATTATTTTTCTCATGTTATTATCCTTTATTATTTTTTATAAATTTATTTTGAATTAAATCACATAATAGAATACGGTGCTCTTTGCCGTGGCAAAATGGGTTTTATTTTCCATCGCATATAAAAAACGAAAGTAATAACTATAAACAGAACAGCCGTATAAATTGCGCTGCTGGTTTCACCTCTGAATGAATGATAAACAGTAGCACTGGCAGTTACAATCATTAGTCCTGCTAGTGTCAAAGGCAGCAGCCAGGTATAAATTCGCAGCAGACCAGGCAGAATTAAACCAAGAACAGCAAGTAATTCAGCTATACCAATGAAATACCGTAACCCAATACCAAGGGTGGCATTCATTATCTCAACATATTCCGCAGGAGGAAATACCATAATCAAACCATGCTGCAGGAATTGAGCAGCAAGTAATAACTGAAGAATCCAGAGTATGATGTTCATAATTTTTCCTTTTTATATACATCCAAATAGAAATACTTATATTATTTTTTAGTCCAAATATATGCGTGCTTACTTTGATACTCTATGTCTTTATAAGGATATCGTTCTAAAGCATCTATTGTAAACTTAATTTCAATTTCTAATTATTAAAAGGTGCATTCACGGCAAACTAAATGGTTTAATGCGACAAACTAATTATCTTTTATTAAAATCGCTGGCAAAATAGGCAAATCATTTTTATTAAAATAATCAATTGATACAAACTCCTTTTTCATACCAGAAAAAATAAATTATGTCGTTTTTTTTCAATTATAACCTGGATATGAAGTATAAATTTACTCCCGTAATTATTAACAAAATAAGAAAGGAGTTACAAATGGAAACACAAACATTTCAAACGGAAATTGAAAATTTTACGGAACATATCTTTGATGAGGATATTCAATTAACCGGAATCATTGAGTATGGAATCGGTTGGGACGATTTGATAAAAGGGAATGTTGATATTCCTGCTCATGGGGCACGATTTAACCTATCTTTCGAGGGGGAAGTAACCGGCGAAAAAATAAAAGGAACCATTAAAGGTGTGGATTATCTTGAAATAAGAAGCGATGGTAAGTTTATGCTTAATATTCATGCTATTATTATTACCGATGACGGTTTATCCATAGCTGTAAAAGAAAACGGTATTTCTACACCTGGTTCTAACGGTACGGCAAAGCTTCATCTGAACATGGATTTCTATACCGTATCTGATAAATATGAATGGCTGAATAGGAAGCAGGTGTGGAGTATTGGAGAAGTGGATATGATTACCGGGAAGGTTAAAGTCTCGGGTTTTAGCAGCTAGTATATAAAAAATAATTAATAATGAAAGGATTAATAAAATGGTTAAAGTTGATTTAAATACACTCGAATTAAATGAATTTAGGGCAAAAGAGAATCCTGCACAGCAGTGCAAAGCAACATTAAACAGAAAATTGGAATATCTCCTAAAAGTTAT
This sequence comes from uncultured Ignavibacteriales bacterium, assembly GCA_963848195.1. Taxonomy (GTDB): domain Bacteria; phylum Bacteroidota; class Ignavibacteria; order Ignavibacteriales; family Ignavibacteriaceae; genus CAVQBP01. Next base: position 219,013 of record CAWKCY010000019.1, read on the forward strand.
ATGAGAATTGCAAGATTGAATGAAGTAAACCGGATGATTAATAGCCGACAAAGGTTAAATTTAACAGAAATTTCTTTTGCTGCAGGCTACTCTGATCAAGCCCATTTTATAAGAGACTTTAAGCATTTTACAGGCGAAAGTCCTAATGTATTAATTAATAAATGAGAAGAGTTTATTATTAACCCGAATTCAGCTGATCTGTTAGAATAATATTATAATTATTTCAATTTATATTTTGGGGGATTTAGAATCAGTTCGAACAATTTTTTAAAGAAGGTTACATCAATTATATATTATATTCTAAAAATACCCGTTATAGCTTGTTAGCTTTCCTCTTTACTCAGAAAACAACTTGAAGTACTTTCTTTTCTTTGCTTATTAATAATTTCTATCGTATTATTATCACCGTCGGTTCCAAAATCCCAGAAATGTAACTTAAAATGACAAATAGAAATAAAAAAATATCAGGGTTAACATGGGTATATGTCAGCGGAGCTATTTTTTCATTTTCAATAATACTGTCAGTTCTGTTAATAATATTTTCTAATGAATTAAATGCCTTCGGAATTACCTCTTCATTTTATTATATCATATTGATTCCTCTGGGACTTTGCTCTGCTGCTTTTCTATTTGGCGCATTGAATTCTCTAGCCGAATACACGGGCAATGCAGTATATGGAAAGCTTAAACTATCCGGTCCTGTAGTTATTTTTTGCTTAGTAATTGTTGGAGGCTTTTATTTTGCAAAGCCTGAATCAACATTTTTACTGACAGTTAGAACCCAGACTATGGAAAACAAAATAATAGATAAAGGTTTTGTTATAGCTTATTTCGGCTCACAAGGTATTAAGCATGAAATTGGTGAAAATGGAGAAGCATTTTTTTCAGATATCCCATCTAAATTTTTGGGAAAAGAAATTAACTTTCGCATTGATGTTGCCGGATATCAATTAACTAACATAAAACCGGAACGCATTCCGGAGGATAAAATAATTTATTTACAACTTGCGAGAAAAAAAGATTCAACAGTGGTGAGAGGGATAGTCATAGATTCAAAAGGAAATACCATTTCAAATATTTTAATTGATTTTGAAAGTGGTTTGGCATCATCAACTACCGATGCTTCCGGAAGGTTTACAGCAACTGTTCCTAGACCGGCAGGTTCATCAATACTACTTATGGCTTCGAAAAACGGAAGGATTGGTTATAACGAATATGTAACTTTACCGGAGAATAATTCATTGATTATTAATTTTAAATGATTTGATGATTAAGTCTTTTTCACTTGTCTTATTTGTTCTTATTTTCCTGACAAAGATAAATTATTCCCAAACAATAGAATTACGCGGGAAAGTTTATGATGAGAAGAAGAATCCTGTTAAAAATTTTACTTTAAGATTTTCTACTATCGGCAGCATTACAACAACAAATTCAGGCGAGTTTATTATAGAACTTCCTGATAATATAACTTCTGCTGAAATAGAAACAACAAATAAAGACTGGACAATTCTATATCCAATAGATAAAAAAATTTTAATCCCTAATGACAAAAACAGCATAATAAAAATTGTCGTAACTAGTACAGAAGCTCAGCAGGCTGAGAGGCTTGAATATGCAGCTAAAAACTATAGTAAACTTGAAGCGCTTTTAAAAGATATTGGTGTTGCAAAAGACGAGCTAAAAAATTTAGTTGAGAATTATATACAAAAGGAGGCTGCTAACTATGATGTTCAAAAGGATAGTTTGCGGGATGCAATATTAAACGAAAAAAAACATGAGAAATTTGATCTGATTTCCAGATCTCTTTTAAATTATATCCTTAAGCTTCAGGATGTCAAAGATATTTTTAAACTATTTACTCAAATAGCATTTTATGATTCGGGAGAAATGAAAATTCTTACTAAGTCAATTAACGATTATAATTCTGCTTTTAATGAGATAAATAATAATAAATATTCATTTCAAAAAGATGTCCTCGACTATTGGGAAGATAAATATTTATCGGAAAATTTAATTACTACAATTGATTATGCGCTGGATGAAATTCATAAGCCTTACATATTAAAACTAAATGACTATCTTGTAGGAGTTGCAAAAATATTGACTGGTCAAATAACCGATGCAGCTGAAAAAGAAAAACTTAGGAAATCAATTGCAGAAAGTATTATTTCAGTAGTACATGAACTTGAAGTTCGGATTCCCATACTTGACAGGAAAGCAAATAATCTCATTATAAGTTTAAAAGACTCAACTTGAAAAAACCTTTGAGGTGCAAATATGAAAACTGAAAAAAGATCTTTATTATTAATTATATTTATACTTCTTTTTATAAATTCCTGTACTAAAGATTCCAATCCGGTTAATGGAGATAGCGGAGAAGTACCTCCTCCTTTTTCAAATTTATGGCATGATATAAATGTACCGGCTCATGAATTTTTTTTACAGCAAATTGATGTAGGAGTAACTCATGGATTATTTTCCGGCAATGAGACATGGCCCGATTCAAATATTTTCCAGGCACAAATAGTCGGTGAATTTACAAATAAGGATATTTCATTTTACTCAATAAGATCTTTTGGTGAATATGTAAAATTTTCGGGAAAGATTACTACCGATACTACTATGGATTTAACCTCCTCAGGAAGAAAGATAACCATTAAAAAAGGAAGTTAAATTTATCATGATGGTTAAATGATTGATCTTCTTTTTTCTTCTTTCCAGATAGTGCGAAGTTACCTTTTGAAAAAGATATAATCAGTAATAAATGGTTCAACACCACATTGTCGTAAATCTGCCATAATCTGACCTCTATGATGACTAAAGTGATTAGAAATATGGAATAATATTTCTTGAACACTATTTATAAATGGATTCCCATCAAAGCTTCTATATTCAATTCTATCGCCAAAGTCATATTGATCAATGATTTTCATAGAATTCAAATAGTTTTTTTCGTTCATTGATTCACACCCGGCAATGGTATGTACATCATTAACTCCAACAGAATTTACAGAGGAGCAGCTTGCAAGCCTTTTAAAGTTGACTGAAAGGTACTGTGTAGTTTATCAGACACTTCGAAATTCTCCACAAATGGAAGTGTCAATAAATAATTGAAGTTAATTCAATTTAATTGTATTATTGCTATATAATTTTGGCTTTAGGAGCTAAAATGAATAGCGGGAAAATTTTTAGAATTCAAACCACCTTTATATCTCTAAAGAAATCAATTTTTATATCCTTTTTTGAAAAATTCATATATTTATTACTAATCAGAGGGGTAACAGAATGAAACTTACAAAAATATTTTTACTTGTTATTATTCTTATAAATTTTTTATCAGGGAAGGTCATTGCTCAAGATATTAATGTGCATGATATGATAGGAAAAAAAATAGCTGATGTTGTTAAAAAGTACGGAGATCCGATTCACCAGGATAAAAGTAATCCAGAAATGATTTGTATGTTTTATAAAGGAGACAACGGGACAATGACTTTTGTCGGTAATGACCAGGGGGTTTACCAGGCGGAGGCATACAAATCTTTTAACAGTGAAAAAGAGGCACGCAATGCTGTAGATGATTTTATTTCAAAATCTATTTCTAATAGTTTTGTTTGTGATACTGTAACTATTAATGATTTTACAATAGCGAAAACAGGAGTCAGGGCTTCTTTACAGATAAATAAAAATCAAATTACAAAGAAAACTGATATAAACGTCAAATCGAAAAAATCAGAGAGTTAAGAGACTAAGTTGTGAGTTGTTGGTTGTTTTCAATTCCGGCAGCGGGGGTTATCACTTTAATTTCCTTGTACAATTTCTTTTTGAATGTTTTTTGATTTGTTGATTCTATTTCATTTTGCTGCCAAAGAAAAGATATCCACATTTTTTTTCTTTCCCTTTTCTCTCTCTCTCTTTCTACCTTATTTCCTACCTTTTTCTATTCCTTTTTTATTTATCATTTTTTATGAACCGATTAAAGGGACAAAATGAATTTCCGCTTACATTTTTGGGCACATTTTTGGGCACACTTTTTATTTTTGGCAAAAATGTTGCGAATCTGAGTGAAAAAGTGGCTTTAAAATAAACAACCCAGTGTTGGGGAAACACTGGGTGCGACCCGTTACCATCAAAGGGCAGGGGAGAACCCTTTGAAAGGGTCAAATTTTATTTTTGCTTGCGGTAAAAAAATAATAACAAGAATAATATAAAGCAATAAATCTTGAGTTTTTATTACTTCGTACTGTGCTTTTTATCACTTCAATTGAATGTATATCTTAAACCAAATTGAATCTGGTAAACATCATCAAGTGAGTTATTATACTCAAGGGACTTGGAAATTAATTGCCCATTAATCTGTTTCAATCTGTACATAGCTCTTCCTTGATCGTCGACTGAAGGGTTGGTTAAAGGCTGAATATTACTATTGCTTCCCGCCGAAAACTTCTGCCCAACACCCCAGCTTTTATTTAAAAGGTTACCAAAGTTCAAGATATCAATCCTGAATTGCAATGCATTACGTTTGCCAATAAGATCGGTAAATACTTCCTGAATAATGCTAATATCAGCTCTAAATACCATCGGGAGATGAGCGGCTCCCCGTTCAGCATATTTTCCTCTGTTTTCCTTTAGATAATCATCCTGTTCAATATAAGCATTCCAGGCAGCAGCTTGTTCGGCTGCAGTAAAGGTTTTCCCTGATGCTGTATATTCCTGGAAATTCATTTCCGATTCATTCTTGGGAATATATATTAGATCATTATTAGTTGCACCATCACCATTTAAATCACCGCTGAAAGTGTAACTATAATCACTAAAGCCAAAAATATTATTACGTATTCCCTGCCAGAACAATGAAATAGTAGTAGCGCCAAAGTTAAAATATTCTTTGCGGTAAGAAACAGCAGCAAAAACTCTTTGACCAGGAGTCCCGCCTCCGAAAGCGCTCGAATAAGCTACAGGAGGATTATTCGGATCACCGGAAATTTGATTTCCCGACCATGATCCATAAGCTATAGAACCAGCATCAACTGTGTTCTTAGATACTCCATAACCGTAACCTGCTTTAGCAAATAAGCCTTCATTAAAATATTTTTCTAATGAAGCAGCCAAATTCCATGAATACCCTTTACTTTCGTTCTGTAAAACGGTAGCATCAATAACATTAGAGTTTATCCTGTTATTTGTCCATCTTGGTCGATTATCAACACCAGCAAAGTTTGTCTGTGCTGCCGGCAAGTTTGCATTGATATAAGATATTCCATTAACATCCCGGTTATAAAGGAATTCTAATGTCCCGGCAATATCAAAAGGTAATTTTTGATCAACTGCAATATTGCTTCTCCAGAGCTGGGGAAATTTAAAATCAGGAGATGTTAATGCCAGTTCATAAGTGGAAGCAGGTGCACCAGTAACATTTTTAGGTTTATAATAATTAGGATCAGGATTGAAAGGTCTTTGATTAGTGTTATCTTTCTGGTCAAATCCGGTTAATACGCCAGTATTACCAATCTGGTTGGAAATCCATACATAAGCGGGACGTCCAGTAAATATTCCAGAACCACCCCGAAATTGTGTACTTCTATCACCTAAAACATCCCAGTTGAAACCAATTCTCGGAGAAAATAAAATATTGGGATCAGGTAGTTTTTTAGTATTATATGTGATAGCATTTCCATTTTCATCTCTAAAAGTCAATTTATCAGCATCCGGATTATCATAGCCAGTATCTCCAAAATATGGAACATCTGCTCTAATTCCGGCAGTCAACTTCAAATTTTTATTTACTTGAAATTCATCCTGAGCATAAATGCCGGCATAGAATACTTCTAAAGGCTGAAGCGGTTTTGTTTGTCCCGGAATATTTGAATAGCGTACCTGGAAGCGGCGCAGATTAACGGCAGAGGTATCCCTATTTGGGTTTTGAAGATAAGCATTTGCATCTGCATAAAAATCATCAAGAGAATTATAAACATAAACACTTTGAGAACCGGGGAAGAATACATTCTCGGATCTATAACTTTCAGCGCTAATGCCGAATGTTAAATAATGCTCTTTTAAATAAATGGTTAAATTATCCTGAACCTGAAAGCTATGATATCTAAGCTCATTATTAGGAGTAAAAGGCTCATAGCCGAATGAGGTGTAAGGAGTACCTTCCTGGAGAATTTCAACCAGAGGAAAAAAGCTACCTTTTGAATCACGGCTCTCATCATTGTACGTATAACCAGTGATAAAATTATTAGCCATATTGTTGCCGAAACTCGAATTCCACTCCCCTATTATTGAGCGGATATTTTCAAGTATAATATAATTTGAATTCTGGAAGTTTAGAGCATTTGTACTGCTTCTCCGGCTGCCAAAACCCAATGAGCTGGAATTTGATTCCAAAACGTCTGTCCGGGAATCAAGTTGATTATACCTAAGACTTATTTTATTTGTATTATTAAGATTATAATCAAACCTAATTAAAAATCTTGTTGCCGGAGTTTCCTGATTATAACCCTGGTAAGGTCCCGTATCATATCCGAAATTTGATTGCAAATAACTGCTAAGCTGGTTGAGGTCAGAAGCTTTAACTCTTGTTACATTTCCTCCAACGGTTTGACCTGTATTAGCAACATAATCGGTTCCCGGCCGAGTATCTTTATCTTTTTCAAAATCAGTGAAGAAAAATAATTTGTTTTGTATAATCGGACCGCTCAAACGGAGGCCGAATAAATTATATTTAAATGTTCCAGGGTTATAGTTAAGATCACCAGCTTTAGTACCTACCAGTCCCTGATTTCTAAAATCATAATAAACTGAACCAGAAAATTCATTATTACCGCTTCTTGTAACGGTATTTATTCCCGCACCCACAAAATTTCCTTGACGAACATCATAAGGAGCAACGTTTACCTGAACCTGTTCAATTGCATCAAGGGAAATGGGAGAGACACCGGTTCTATCGCCCGGCTGACCGGCTAAGCCAAAAGAGTTATTAAAATAGGAACCATCGACGGTAATATTATTTAATCGATTATCCTGACCTGCAAAAGAGTTATTATTAGCTAAAGGACTTAACCTGGTAAAATCGCTTATTCTTCTGGAAATAGTTGGCAGTGCTTCAAGTTCTTTTACGGTAACTGAAGTTGCTGCGCCAGTTCTGTCAGAACTAAAAACCGGATCGCGTCTTGCTTCAACAATAACTTCTTCTGTCTGAAAAGCTTTATTGCTCAAAACGAAATTAAGGTCTTTAGCAATTCCAAGATTTAGGTAAATATTTTCTTTTTGTTTTTTTTCATAACCGACATATGAAACAGTAACTGTATAGGGGCCGCCAACCCTCATACCAGGAATAGAGAATCTCCCATCATCTCTTGTTGTTGCTCCGTATTGTGTTCCAGATGGAACGTGAACAGCTAAGACTGTAGCAGCTATCAAAGGCTCTCCTAATGAATCTGTAACAATTCCATTAATTGAAGAGGTTGTTACACCTTGTGCTAAAAGAACCTTTGAACAGAATAATACTGCTGCAATTAAAACTATGTAAAGCCTGGGTAAAGTCTGCTTCATAAAACCTCCTCTTTATAGTTTAATATCTTTTAAAATGTTTAGTAATGGATTGAAAATTCCGAAACAAATGCCCTAATTTCTAAGCACTAATATCATCTAAAAAACATTAGGAGACAATAAAAAAATAAGAATTAATAAATTGTTAATATCAAGCCGCCTAATTAAAGCGGGATCTATTCTTTTTACGATTTTATTTCGGACGGATATATCGGGCCAGTTTTTTTGACTTACAAAAAATTATAAAAATTAGCTAATTAAAGGAGTTTACAGAGTAAAGATGATATCTTTTATTAGATAAAATCACTTTTCCAATTTATTATGAAATTCATTTCGGATAAAATCTTATATTTTTTAATAAAGATGTCATCTCTCAACTGACTACAGGATGAATTTTATCACAATTTCCAATAATAATTTTTTCTATGGTTATATTTTGTTTTGAAAATAAATATGTTTGATAAACAGGGTTGGTTCATTAATATGCCATTTATAAAAGAAATAAAAACTATCAATGCCGCTCTACTGTTTATCTTAATAGTAATTATCGGTATAGGTTTTATTACATATCAATCTATCAACCAGATCTTTAATTATTCTGAATCAAAAAACTTATCCTATAATACCCTTACTTTAATCGAAGATATATTGTCTCAAGTTGCAATATCGGAGGAAGGTCAGAGGAGCTATTTTCTTACCGGGAATAATATTTATCTCGATTCTTATCATTCGGCTGTATCAGTGTTAAATTCCGATATTCAAAAACTTAACCAGTTGTTAAAAGGGAAATTTATTCAAATCGGAAAAGCGGACAGCCTTATAAATATTATTAATAAAAGAATTTCTTTTTTAAATAATAAAATTGTTCAACAGGAAAAAGGGAAAGCTGCTACTGAAGTTGAAAATATTAAGGCAGGCCTAAGTAAAAAATATGTCGACAAAGTCAGAAATATTGCTTCTTCTATGGAAAATTATGAGTATGAACTTTTAAAGTTGAAGGATAAAAGCGGTATTTCAACTATGAGAAGAACTTCGATAACAATTCTGGTGGGTACTTTAATTACCTGTGTAATTTTTCTTATGGTATTTTATATTTTAAGTAAGGAAATAGTAGAAAGGAAAAATATTGAAAGTGATATAAGACAGGAAAAAGATTTTTCCGAAAGACTGCTGAACAGCAGTATAGATGGGATAGTTGCATATGACCAGAACTTAACTTTTACTCTGTGGAACCCCGGAATGGAAAACTTAACCGGCATAAGTAAATCCAAAGTTTTAGGAAGAAAAATTTTTGAAGCTTTTCCTATTCTTAAAAAAATCGGAGAGGAACAAAATATCCTCGAAACACTAAAAGGTAATTACGCAATTGTTAAAGATAAATTCTTCTCCATTCCGGAAACCAGGAAGAAAGGTTACGTTGAGGCATATTATTCGCCAATTTATAATTCCGGAAGGGAAATTACAGGGGGCCTAGTTATTATTCGTGATAGAACAAAACGGAGACTTGCATTAGAGGCGCTGGAAAAGGCAAAAAAAGATCTCGAAAAAAGAGTTGAAGAAAGAACAGCAGACCTAATTAATGTAAATGAGGAACTCAGAATAGAAATCAAGCAGAGAGAAGAAGCTCAGGAGCAGATAAATAATTCGCTGAAAGAAAAAGTTGTCCTTTTAAGGGAGATCCATCACCGAGTAAAGAATAATTTACAGGTTATATCCAGCTTATTAAATCTTCAATCAGGGTATATTTCCGATAAAAAATCGCTTGAAATTTTCAGGGAAAGCCAGAATAGAGTAAGATCTATGGCATTGGTCCATGAAAAGCTGTATAGATCAAAAACATTAAATCAAATAGAATTTTCCGATTACATTAATTCTCTCGCAAAAGATCTGTTTAATTCATATAGTATTGAAAAGAGAAGAATTTCATTTATAACGAACTTTGACGGAACTTTCCTTGAGATCGATACAGGTATTTTATGCGGGTTAATAGTAAATGAACTTATTTCCAATTCACTAAAACATGCTTTTCCGAACGGAAAGGAAGGGGAAATATATATCAGCATGCATCTGAACCCGGATAACCATTATGATCTAATTGTTAAAGATAACGGAGTCGGTTTTCCTGATGATATTGACTTTAGAAATACGGAATCATTAGGCCTACAGCTAGTTACTTCATTAACATCCCAGCTTGGAGGAAAAATCGAACTGGAAAAAAACGGGTTTACACAATTTGAGATAATTTTTCCTGCTAACAGTTGATTCAACCTATTTTAGTGCACTTACTACTTTTTCACTGTCCTTTTATTAATTTCCTCAAAAAAGTCATCTTTAATAATTTCATACTTTGCTTTCTGCTTGTCATTCAACAATGATTCTATCTGATTTTTAATTTTACTTATATTTTCAGAAGCCTTTCCTCCATTATCAAGCTCATTAATATAATTTGATAAGATAACGCTTATCTTAACAGTTTGTTCATCAGTTAAAAGGAGCTTTTGCTTTAAATTGGAAGCCATTATTTCAGATAAGTCTTTTTGATTATCTTTATTATTGGCCTGTTGAGGAAACAGGTTGGTGGGTGTGGAAATAAGTATAATAAATAAAATAACTATTATATATACATTTGACGGACTTTTATTCTTCATTGTTATTCTCCATAAATGAACCAAATTTAATCTAACATGATAATTATATAATGTCAACCTTTTTTATCTCATCTTTTTTACATGTAATAATTCTTAATGTTCCATATTGTGTTAATAGTTCAAAAAGACATGGTATAAGGGGAAGGGGGTTCTGCACTTGAGGTTACCCGGAGTTACCTTGGAGTTACCTTGGAGTTACCTTGGAGTTAACTTAGAGGTAGAGTAGAGTTTTTAACGGAAAGAAAAAAGTTTTTTACTTAAAAAATCTACGTCCTATTTCAGGATTGTTAGTAATTTAAGTATTTTTGTGGTCGAATTTTATTTAAATATTGCGTTAATAAATAATCCGGGCTTTTTTGAATGCTCAAGAAGGAAAAATAGCTTGATTTTGGAGGAGAAAATAGATTTTATTCTCATTATGATAGTTCCGGAGAAGGTCGAATAGTCTATAGGAAGGAATGTATGGCTAAAAACAAAGTAAGAAAAATTGGAATATTGACTGGCGGAGGAGATTGTCCCGGACTTAATGCGGTAATTAGAGGTGTGACTAAACCGGCTCAGGATCATGGAATGGCAGTCTATGGTATATTGGATGGATTTGAAGGATTTGTTGAAGGTAGGGCAATTGAGCTGAAAAATGAAGATGTATCAGGTATACTTGCAAGAGGGGGAACAATTTTAGGCTCATCAAACAAAGGTGATCCGTTCCATTGGCCGGTAGAAAAAGACGGTAAAATTGAGATCATCGATAAGTCTGCAGCTGCTGTACGGAATTATGAGATATGGGGATTGGATTGTTTAATAGCCATTGGCGGTGATGGAACGATGCATATCTGCAATAAGTTAAGCCATATGGGGATAAATGTTATCGGCGTTCCCAAAACAATTGATAATGATCTTGAAGCGACAGATCTTACTTTTGGACATGATTCAGCAGTATATGTAGTATCCGAAGCTCTTGATAGGCTGCATACAACTGCGTCATCTCATCATAGGGTTATTGTAGTTGAAGTTATGGGGAGATATGCGGGCTGGATAGCTTTAAATGGCGGACTGGCAGGCGGAGCCGATATTATTTTAATTCCGGAAATTCCTTTTTCATGGGAAAAGATATATGATAAGATATTAAACCGTGAGATAATGGGAAAGAAATTCAGCCTGGTATGTGCAGCCGAAGGTGCTAAACCAATGGGGGGAGGTATGGTTACCAAAGGTGAAGATATTAAAAGACATGATCCTATTCAGCTTGGCGGAATAGCAGAGGTGGTAGCAAAAAGAATAGAAGAGAATACAAAAAGAGAGACAAGAGTTACGGTATTAGGGCATACACAGCGTGGCGGAAGTCCAACACCCTTTGATAGAATACTTTCGACAAAGTTCGGAGCATTCGCAATCCAGCTTGCAGTAGAAGGGAAGTTCAGCAGGATGGTAGCTTTAAAAGGGAATGAAGTTAAGCATGTAAGGATAGAAGATGCGATTTCACGTCAGAAATTAGTGAAGCCGGATACTCAAGCATTGCTTGCGGCAAAAGCAGTTGGTATTTCTTTCGGAGATTCTTAATGGTAATTAAGTTGATTTTAGTATAGGCATAATATATATTTGAGCACGTTTTTTGAATGAATATGACTAAAAGGAATTTGAATTTTAATTGTTATTTGAGAATTGATATTATTAATCGGGGTCGTAGTTCAGTTGGTTAGAACGCCTGCCTGTCACGCAGGAGGTCGCGAGTTCGAGTCTCGTCGGCCCCGCTAAAAAAGCTTCAAAATCGATGATTTTGAAGCTTTTTTTATTTCCTCAAATTGAGAATTCACCTAAACTAATCAGAATTAACCAGAATTATTCCGAATTTGGGCACCCGAAAAATAGGGATACGACTTGTTATCGACTGAATTTGAATCGTGGTTCAGAGAATTGGAGGCGCTAGCGTTCCATCGGACCATTTTCCAACCCAGACCATGAAAACAGTCGCTCCCACTTGAGAGTCATACGACGCTAAAAC
>CAWKCY010000020.1:0-417858 GCA_963848195.1 uncultured Ignavibacteriales bacterium
CGCTCTCCCAGCTGAGCTATAGCCCCCTATTTTGTTTCTATAAAAATATACAAGTTTCTCATTTATATCAACCAGAATTTATCTAATTTTACATTGATTCGTTTACTAAATTCTTATAATATATAATACTAAAAAATATATATTCTAATGAAAATTAATATAGCTCTTTTTTTAATCTTTTTTGGTTTTATTATTGTCTATACCGGATGCGATACTACTACAGGTATCGATTCAAAAGAAATTCCTTCTTCAAATGTAAGTTTCGGAGCAAACATTGCTCCGGTTTTTTTACAAAAATGTACAAATTCAGGGTGTCATGATGATGCCACTAAAGCTGATGGTATTAGTCTAACCTCCTGGGTTGGGGCAACTGATCCGACAATTGTTGTTCCAAAAGATGCTGAAAACAGCCGGCTTGTTTGGTCTATAGAAAGGATTGCAGGTATTTCACCTATGCCTCCTCTTGGTTATTCAGCATTAACCACTAATCAAATAGACGGAATTAAAACATGGATTAACGAAGGAGCTAAAAATAATTAGCTAAATCAGTTTAAAAAACTTCAAATTAATGTGAGGGGGATAAGTTAGTGGAAAGACGTTCAGATATTATGGGGATTATAAATCCGCACTCCAAAGTTTAAAATCCGAAAGAAACTAAATCCATTTCATTTTTTTATACCAATCTACGGTTCTTTTAATTCCTTCTTCAATTGAGACTTCCTGATGATAATTTAAGTCCCGAATTGCTTTGCTTGTATCACATGTCCAGGAATTCTGGGTTATATCTTTAGCTTTTTCAATATTCAGAGTAGCCGGATTTGAACTAAATACAGCAAAAAATTGGGCTATTCCAGCTATGGAAAATACTACCGAATGAGGTACTTTTACCTTTATCGGATTTTTCTCCATTATATTTGAAGTTACATTACCTATTTCTTCCCAAGTATAATATTTTTCAGAACTTATAAAATATATCTCATTTTTTGCTTTGATATTTGTAGAAGCAAGTAAAAATCCTTTAACTAAATCCGAAACATGTACCAGACTGACTTTCTTTTTGTCAAATCCGATGGATGTCATTAAGCCTTTATTAAATGTTTTAAAGAAAATTAAAATCTCAGTATCTCTCTCTCCATAAACTGCCGGAGCACGGCATATTGTAATCGGAATTTTATCCATATATGTCTGCGCAAGTTTTTCTTCCGCAAGCTTGCTTCTTCCGTAAGTTGTTATCGGGTTGCATCTGGTTTCTTCATTAACCGGTTTTCCATTCAATGAAGGTCCGGTGGCAGTCTGGCTGCTTACAACCACAAATCTCTTTATAGAATCTTTAAATTCTAAAGCAGATTCGAGTAAATTCTTTGTTGTATCAACATTTCCTTTAAAATAGCCTTCCGGTTTCTTAGATTTTACTACACCAGCAACATGAAAAATATACTCTGCATCTTTAAAGGCTTTCCTTAATCCTTCTTTATCAAATAATCCGGTATCAAAAATTTCAATATTTTTATTCTCCAGCCATCTGAGATTGCTGGTTTTACGGATTATACATCTGACTCTATAATTATTTTCTAATAATAAATCAACAAGGTGACTGCCAACGAATCCATTGGCACCGGTAATTACAGCAATTGAATTGTTCATAAATATTTGATTTTGAAACTATTAAACTTTATGTTTTATCGGGAAATTTAGAAATAATTTACTTATAATTAAAGATTAAAAATTCTATTATTCAAACATTAGGAGGAATTTTTGGATTTATTCAAAAAAGCTTATGAATTTACAAGGGCAGATGAAATAAAAAAATTGGGTTTGTATCCGTATTTTAGAGCTATTGAAGAAAATGAAGGCCCGGTTGTACAAATCGAAGGCAGAAAAGTAATTATGGCTGGTTCTAATAATTATCTTGGACTTACAGCTCATCCGAAAGTTAAAGAAGCTGCAAGAAAAGCGGTTGAGAAATATGGTACCGGATGTTCCGGTTCCCGTTATTTAACAGGAACATTAGACCTACATATCGAACTGGAAAGCCGATTAGCCAAATTCTTCAAACGTGAGGCTGTATTACTTTTTAGTACCGGTTACCAAACCGGGCAGGGCATTATACCTACTCTTGTACAACGGGGTGATTATGTAATTTCCGATAGGGATAATCATGCCTGTTTAATAGCCGGTAATTTGATGGCTAAAGGTGCTACTGCTGAATTTGTCAGGTATAAACATAATGATATGGATGACCTTGAAAGAGTTATTAGTAAGCTCCCTGATAATGGCGGAAGATTAATCGTAAGCGACGGAGTATTTAGTACGGGCGGAGAAATAGTTGATCTTCCAAGATTAAATAAAATTGCTAAAACTTATGGCGCCAGAATACTAATTGATGATGCACATGCAGTAGGTATTATTGGTAAAGGAGGAAGAGGTACAGCCAGTGAATTTGATTTAGACGGACAAATTGATATGACTATGGGAACTTTCAGCAAAACATTTGCATCATTAGGCGGATTTGTTGCCGGTGAAGAAAGAATTATAAATTATATCAAGCATAACTCACTTGCTTTAATATTTAGTGCCTCCCCTACTCCATCTTCTGTTGCTGCCACTCTTGCAGCTCTTGATATTCTTGAAGCTGAACCTGAAAGAGTTAGTAAAGTTGTTAGAAATGCCGCTAAAATGAGAGCAGGGTTAAAAGACGCAGGATTTACAGTTCTAGATGGAAGAACAGCTATAGTTCCGGTTATTGTGGGGGATGACAATATTGCATTCACAATGTGGAAAATGTTATTCGATGCCGGCGTCTTTGTCAATGTTTTCATTTCACCAGGTGTTCCACCCGGAAGACAGATGATGAGGACCAGTTATATGGCTACTCATGAAGACGAACAGCTCAATAAAATATTAGAAATATTTACTGACACAGGAAAAAAGTTAGGACTAATTTAAAATGAGTTCTGTAACTATAAAAAGAGTAGAAAATAAGAGCGATTTAATGCGCTTTATTAAATTCCAGTGGAAGATCTATCAAAATGATACTAACTGGGTTCCCCCATTAATTATGGATAGAAAAAAAATTCTTAATAAAGAAGAGAATCCTTTTTTTAAACATTCCGAAGCAGAATATTTCCTTGCAGAAAAAAATGGAGAGCTGGTTGGCAGAATAGCCGCGGTCAAAAACGACCTTCATAACCAGCATAATAATGATAAAGCAGGTTTTTTCGGATTTTTTGAATCAATCAACGACCAGGAGGTTGCTAATGCACTTTTCAATAAAGCAAAAGATTGGTTAAAATCCAGAGGATTAAATAAAATGAGAGGTCCCGCAAATCCTTCCAGCAATGATGAATATGCTATGCTCATAGAGGGCTTTGACTCTTCCCCGTTAATCCTGATGACCTATAATCCCAAATATTATCTTGATTTATGTAATAATTACGGTTTCAAAAAAGCCAAAGATTTATATGCTTATAAACTTACAACAGATAAAACATTATCTTCTGATAAGGTTCGCCGGGTTGCAGAAATAGCCAAAAAAAGATATGGTCTGGAAATTTCTCAACTAAATATGAAAGACTTTAATAATGAAGTCGAAAAGGTTAAATATGTTTATAATAAAGCATGGGAGCCGAATTGGGGTTTTGTACCTATGACGGAAGATGAATTAAATGCTATGGCTAAAGATTTAAAGCCTCTTGTTGAACCTTCTCTCGTGCTTTTTGGAGAAATAAAGAATAAGCTTGTAGGTTTTGCACTGGTGATGCCTGATTATAATGAAATTTTTAAAACAATGGACGGAAAATTATTTCCTTTTGGTATAATCAAACTCCTAACACAAAAGAAAAAAATCAAGAAATGTAGAATAATCACTTTGGGAATTATACCGGAATACCAAAAGAAGGGACTGGATGCAGCGTTCTACTGGGAAATTGTTAACCGGGCAGCCGATTTAGGGATTAATTTCGGCGAGGCAAGCTGGGTGCTTGAAGATAACGATATGATGAGACGCGGACTTGACGCTTTAAATGGAGAGGCATATAAAAAATATAGGATATATGAAATTGATATTTAGTTTTTAATAAGAAGTTAGCTGCTCATCATATTTTCCTGCATGCGCCGGGTCAATTTTTTTCAGCGCAGTAAATATTTCCTGTTTATCCGGGTATGTCTTCAATCTATCAATTATTTCCCCTGCCTTTGCATCAAAAAATACTTTCGTTAATGTAGTATTCAAATCCATTTTAGATTTTAAATTTTCAAGCACTTTAACGAGCTTAACTATGTCTTCCTGACCCACTTTCGGATTCATGGAATAAATATCAATGCCGTAATAATAATCATATATTGATTCCCTAAATGATCTGAATTTATCGTTCAAAAGATCATCGATCAATCCCCTCCTGCTATATGAATTACTGGTTTTTGCCCATCCATTTGAAAAGCTGCTTGTTGTCCCTAAATTTATTATATCAGATGCCTTTGAAAAATAAGGAGTACCTCCCAGTTTATCCCACGTATCCATATCGAAGCCGATAATAACATTAGCGTAGAAATCCAGGAACCCTGTTATCGGGTCAAATACAGATTGATTTTGATATAATGCCTGTCCCTGATCATAACTGAATGACCATGAATTATCATTTATGCTTAAAACTAAAGAATTATCTTTGGATTTGTAAATAGGTCTTAGACTTGTTACAACTACCTGAGCACTATAATTTATATCATTTGATGCACTCAAAACAAAAATAGACATTGAACAATTTATTTTACCTCCTTCCCAGTTGTCGGTAAAATGAGTTTTGTTCATATAATCTTCAATAACATGATTGAAATTCTGAAGTTTATCTCTCGCAGATATTGAAATACTTTCTGTATTGAGAGTTACTTTGCAATTGAGTTCTTGAGAGAATGTTAAGTATGAAAAACAGATAAGAAATAAAATTAGAGCTTTCATTTTTTTAATTATTTTCAATTTTTTGGTTGATTTAATATATGAAATTCAATATAATCAAACAATAAATAAAATTATTTATGCAGGTTTGAAACTTTTTCTTGTTGTACTTTTTTTGATTAGTTACAAACCGGTTTCAAAAGCGCAAATAATCGCAGGGGCAAAGCAGGTTTCTATTTCAAATTCAGGGGCCGCAATTTCCAACGATGTTTTCGCTTTATTTAATAACCCGGCCGGTTTAGCTCAAATGAATTGGAGAGAAATAGGAGTATTTTATTCCCCTTCTCCATTTGGATTTAATGAGCTGTCTAACGCTTTTATAGCTTATAATGAATCCTTTTCTTTTGGTTCAATATCTCTCGGCGGAATGACTTATGGATTTGAACTTTATAAAGAAAATAAAATTCTACTTGGATATTCTCATAACTTTTCAAATAGATTCTTTTTGGGAACTGCCCTCAATTATCACTCCGTTTCTATTAAAAAGTATGGGAGTAAATCTGTATTTTACTTTAATATCGGAGCCCTGGCTTATATTATAAGTGAATTACGATGGGGTTTTTATATTAACAATATTAATAGAAGCTCTTTTACCAAAGAAGAAGATCAAATTCCTACAATTTATAATACCGGTTTTGGGTATAATTTAATACCTGAACTTGCTTTAACTTTTGCATTAGAAAAAGATGTAAGATATCCTGCCTCTTTAAAATTGGGATTAGATTACTATATAATCGAGAACATATCTCTTCGTTTTGGATTTTCAAATGAACCTTCTACTTATTCAGCAGGTATCGGGATAAATTATTCTTTTATCAGCCTTGACTATGCAGTTTATAATCATCCGGATTTGGGTTTAACGCATCAGGCAGGATTAATATTCAGCTTTGAGATGATCGGTAATAGGTACGAAAAAATAAGAAAAAGTCTTAAACAGGATCATGATTAAAAAAGATGACATCTTTATTTTTTATGGAATAAGACTTTTGTGTATATACATTTTAATAAAATTGAAAGTATTTTTTCTTTTTTAAGATGTCATCTTTTCATCTGCTAACTCAACATAATAATTGAAATTGTGCTTATTTTTATTTTTTTAATCCTATCTTTCTGTAATATCTATGCTCAGATAGAGGAGGATTCAACTTATTTTGAAACTGATGAAACGATCCTGGACCTGCTCCAGGAACCATCAGAAGAATCGGATAATTCGGATTTATATAATCTTATTGAAGAACTCATTGAAAATCCGCTGAACATAAATGAAGCAAACCAGGATGAATTACAAAGAATTCCATATATTGATTTTCAAACTGCCAATCTTATAGTTAATTACCGAAAAAAGTACGGACATTTCTTTTCAATAAATGAATTGAACTCGGTTAAAGGGATTTCAGTTGAGACTATAAGAAAAATTTCCTCTTTTTTAACAACGGGGAAGAATATTTATAATGAGAAAAATCTGCAAAGTTCCTTTTCAGATAATTCCTCATTTAATTTAAGGTGTAAATTTCAAGAGGATATTCAGGATAGGAAAGGTTTTATTGAAAATAAATTTAAGGGCTCTAAATATAAGATATATAACAGAATTATAGCCGGATATAAGAACTTTGAAATCGGATTTTTAACTGATAAAGATCCCGGGGAAAATTCGCTCACTGATTTTTCTTCCTATGTCCTTTCAATAAAAAAAGTTGGGCTCGTAAAAAATCTAATATTAGGCGACTATTTAGTAAATTGGGGACAGGGTTTAGTTTTATGGAGCCCCTACGGTTTTTCGAAAGGAGCAGATGCAGTTTATTCTGCCCAAAAAAAATCTCAAGTTATTAAAAAGTATACAAGTTCGGCGGAAAATAATTTCATGAGGGGGATTGCAGCTAACCTTGAGTTTGATAATTTTTCTATTACGGCTTTTTACTCTAAAAATAATCTCGATGCTAATATTGATTCTATTTCCAATGGGATTCTATCAACCCCGATAGACGGTTTACATAGGACAGAAAATGAAATAAATAAAAGAGAAACTACAGCAGAAACAGTATACGGTACTGCTCTTGATTTTACCAATGATTTTGTTCATACCGGTATTCTTTATTATCAATCTGTTTTTAACAATCCATTTATAGCTAAATCGGTGCTTGGTGTAAGCGGGAATGCTTTTCGCTATACTTCTATCTTTTATAATCTCTATTTTACAAAACTAAATTTCTTCGGAGAAACAGCTTATGATGGGAAATCATTATCTACAATAAATGGTATTGAACTTCCAATAAATAAGGACTTTACATTTGTCACTTCCATAAGAAGTTATCCCAAAAATTTTAATTCAATTCATGGATTTTCATTCGGTGAAGCAGGGAAAAACGAGTTTGGAATTTATAATGGGCTTAAATGGATATCACCCGCAGGTACTGTAAATCTTTATTATGACCAGTTTAAATTTCCTTATTCCTCCTCCGATATCTCTTTGCCCCGCACCGGCAGTGAGTTCTTAATAGATTATAAAAATAAACCGGTTAAAAATCTGGAAACAAATCTAAGATTTAAATATGAGAACAAAGAAGTCCCCTTTAGTGAAAATAATGTATCCCAAATAGTAAATAAAATCAGAAATATCTCACGAATTGAAATTATCTACAGGGTAACTCATCAATTAAAATTAAAAGGGAGATTTGAATATAATTATATTAATATAAATGATAATATTTTTGAGAATGGATTCTTAACCTTTCAGGATCTGCAGTATCATTTATTTCCAGGTGCAGATTTTTATTCCAGAATAATTTTCTTCAGCACTGTTTCTTTTAATTCAGCTTTTTACGAATATGAAAATGACATAGCGGGAACTTTCTTAAGTCATATTTTGTTTGGTCAGGGAGTCAGATGGTATATAATGTTAAAATTAAGACTATTTGAAAATTTTATAATTTCCGGTAAGTATTCTGAAACTTTTAAGCCAAAAGAAAAATCTATTGGATCTGGCTTGTCTGAGATAAGCGGTAATTTAGATAACCGGTTTAGTTTACAACTGGATATAAATTACTAACCGGGGGCAGATACTAGTAAAAGATGTCATCTTTCAGATACCTGTTACTGCATAAATTCATTTATTAACTATTTTTAGAGATGTTTATATAAGAATATCATTCAAGTATTTCATTTTCAGTAAAATCATCAATCTCGGAAATTGAAACATTGTCATTTTTCTTTTCCCCTTTTATAAAATACATGTCAATTTCACCTTTACCTTTAGCATTTAATTTACCTCTGTATTCGCAATCGAAATTCTCTTTAACCAGATCATAAGTATATCCTGATATATTAATTTCATCAGGTTCGCAGCAGCTACTCATTCTGCTTGCTATATTAACTGCATCTCCCCATATATCATAGGTAAATTTATTATTACCGACAACACCTGCAATTACCTGACCTGAATTAATTCCGGCTCTAAATTTCCATTTATGGCTAGATATTTTATTCCTTTCTTGAACATAATCCCGCATTTCAAGGGCTGCATTTATAATGCGAACTGCATGATCGGGAAATTCATTCGGAAGGCTGCTAATCATATAGCTGTCACCAATTGTCTTAAGTTTCTCAAGTTTATATTTCGCGATGATATCATCAAATACATAAAATATTTCATTTAATTCAGTCAAAATTTCTTCTGGACTTAAATCTACAGTCTGGTTGGCAAAGTTATAAAAATCAGTGAATAGGATTGAAGTATTCTCATAATTGCGGGGATTTATTCTACCGCTTTTTTTCCATTCACTTATAATGGGAGCAGGCAGGATATTATGAAGTAATTCATCCGTTTTGATTTTTTCTTCTTCAAGTTCTTTAGTTTTTTGTCTGAGTTTGCTTTCAACATCATGTTTGTAAAAAGCCATCTCCAATGTAGAATTAAGACTTTTCTCTTCAAAAGGTTTCAGAAGGTAACCATATGGTTCAGTTATCATAGCTTTATGCAGAATTTCTTCGTCAGTCAATGCGGTAAGATAAACAACAGGCAAATTATATTTATCCTTTATAATTTGAGCTGTTTCTATCCCATTAATTTCACCGGCTAAAAGAATATCCATCAATATTAGGTCCGGCTTTACTGAAGGCAGCTCCATCAGAAGTTCCTCGCCTGAATTGGCAACAAAACTAATATTATAACCGAGTTTTTTAAGGGTCCTTTTTAAATCAATGGCAATAATATTTTCATCCTCTACAATTACAATATTTCTTTTCGTTTCCATTATCAAAATATTTCCCTGGCCTTTTGTTTCCTGGTTTTTTAATAAATAGCTGTTACTTACTATAAATAAAACTATAGCTAAATTTTATATAAATTTCAAAATTAAATCGTATTATAATATAAATTTTCTTCTATTCAAATCCATTTTTCTATAATTTTTGCAATATAAATAACTTCACTCCCTTACCCCGGCAGAGAAAAAGTTCTTATTTTTGAAAAATCTTTTGCTCAAATATAGCTGCAATTTTTTATTTATATAAAATATTTTCTTTCCTTTTTATATTTAATTAAATAAATTATCATGATTATATTCTGTAAACTGATTTTCTTTCAGTTATTTTTTCCCCGGGCTATAGTTTTATATAATAGTTTTATCCAAGATATATTTTATGAATTCAAATTTTGTTTTATTAGATAAAATTCGGAGTGATAAGTTTATTGCTGAGAAATTATGGGAAAGTGAAGAAAGTTTACGGGTTCTAATGAATTCTAATCCTGAAGCTGTTTTCATTCTGGATACTAAAGGTAATTTTATCGCAGCAAATGAAAAAACAGCCCAAAGGTTCGGTAAACCTATACAAGAACTCATAGGATCGAATGTCTTTACTTACCTCACTCCCGAGATAGCCAGGGAAAGAAAACTCAAAGTGAGTGAAGTAGTAAAAACGGGTAAGCCACTTAGATTTGATGATTCGAGAAATAATCGATATTTCGATAATTATCTCCACCCCGTTTTTGATTCCAATGGTAAAGTTATCCGAATTGCTGTCTGGGTGATTGATTTTACTGAAAGGAAGCAGGTTATTGATGCTCTTAAGGTATCTGAAGAAAAATTCAGAGAGCTTGCTGAAAATATTCAGGATATTTTCTGGATCAGAACAGGGAATGAAGTCATTTATGTCAGCCCGGCTTATGAAATTATTTGCGGCAAAAGCTGTGATTCTCTCTATAAAGATCCTAATTCATTTTTACAGGCAGTACATCCGGAAGACTTCCAGCGAGTTCTCAACAGCTTTAGCTCTGAACAATACTTGGATGCCGGTTTATTCAATGAAGAGTTCAGAATTATTCGGCCTGATGGAAATATTAAATGGATATGGGCTAAAACTTTCCCTATTAAAACTAACGGAAAATTAACCCGCACTGTCGGCATCGCCGAAGACATTACTTTGATCAAAGAGTATGAAGAAAAAATTCATAATGCTTTTATTAAGGAAAAAGAACTAAATGATTTGAAGTCAAGGTTTATATCGATGGTTTCACATGAATTTAGAACCCCGCTAGGACTAATCCTTTCTTCTTCCGAATTACTCCAAAATTTCGGTTATAAATGGAATAAAGAGAAAAGAGACGAACTGTTTGAAAAAATAAAGTATGCAGTTGAAAATTTAACCGGACTTATAAAAGATGTTATTGCTTTGAATGAAGAAGAATCAGGTTTGATAAAAGTTATTCCCGAAAATATTGATCTTGCCGCTTTCCTTCAGGAGCTTATCAATGAGATTAAATTTACCTTTAAGGAGACGCCAAGTATTCATTTTCAACGTCCGAAAAAGATGGTAAAGATATTTGCAGACAAAAAACTTTTAAGACAGATATTTGTAAACCTGATTACCAATGCAGTGAAATATACTCACATAAAGAAAAATATTTTTATTATTATAAGTAAAAATAAACAGTTGTTTAAAATTATCATAAAAGATGAAGGAATCGGTATACCTGAAGATGAATTAAAAAATATATTCGAACCATTCATAAGAGCAAAAAATGCATCCGAAATAAAAGGAAGCGGTCTTGGGCTTTCAATTGTTAAACGAGCTGTCTCTCTTCAGAATGGAGAGATGAGAGTCAGCAGCAGTTTAAATGAAGGTTCGGTTTTTACTATAATTCTTCCTGTAAAACAAATAATATAATTTTTTGTAAAATAATTATGGAAAACATTTTAATAATAGAAGACGATAAGTCTTATATCGAAAATATTAGAATACTTCTTGAGGAAGAAGGATATATAGTAACTTCAGCGGAAAATGGATTTGACGGAATTGATGAAGCAAAAAATGAAAATATAGATCTTATTATCTGTGATATTATGCTCCCTGATATTGATGGTTATACTGTACTCAAAGAATTAAGGAAAAGAGAAAAAACAAAACTCATCCCTTTTATATTCTTAACCGCAAAGGCAGCTATGAGTGATCTTAGATCGGGAATGAACCTCGGTGCCGATGATTACCTTACAAAACCTTTTCGTTCTGAAGACCTTCTTAGTGCTATAAGCACCCGACTGACAAAATCAAAAGTTATCTCTGATATGATGAAACAACCGGAGGATTTAATTTTAGATAATAAGATAAAACTTGGTCCTGATGACTATTTATTTTTACCTACGAAAAATAATTATGAAGTTATTCCGGTCAGTAGTGTTGTTTATATTGAGTCGGATGGCGTTTATTCAAATGTCTTCAGCCTTGACGGTAAGAAAGTCCTTGTAAGAAAATTATTAAAAGAATGGGAAGAAACTCTTCCTCCATCTATATTTATTCGAATACATAAATCCTTTCTCGTTAATATAAAACAGATCAAAAAAGTAGAGAAATGGTTCAATGGTACTTTGAAATTATATCTTCACTACTTTAATGATTCTCTCATTGTGAGTCGCAGATATGCCGCAAAATTGAAAAAGAATATTTAATTTATATTCCAGCTCCGCCTACTTTCTTGAACTTGCCCTTGAACTTACACTTCTCAACCTCTCACTACACCTATTAACCGGAAATTACATTCTTGTTCATTTTTCCTATTCAACAGAGCATTTTCGACATGTAAAAAATATTCTCTTACTAAATCGATAATGATGAAAAAAATTCTAATTCTTGAAAATGGAAAAACAATAAGTAATATAGTTAATAACTCGCTTAATGATGGAAATTACGAAATATTTTTTTTCGAAAGCCATATGGAAATGGCTGATTTTGATATGCCATTTTATGATTTAATCATTGCAGATTTAACATCGATAAAAAACGAAAAAGTTGAATTATTAATGCAGTTAAAAAACGATATGGTCTTATCAATGGTTCCTTTTATCTTGATTACATCAAAAAACGGCAGCGAAATGAGCGGGCAGTATTCTTTAACTAATTATTTTTTATCCAAACCGATTAACAAAGATGACTTATCTTCTTTAATAAATGAATTATTAAATAATAATAATGACAGTCCGTGGTAATATTTACTCCCATAAAGGGTTAACGGTTTTTTTGTGTTCTTTAATAATCTAATAATATATAAAAGGAGGTTCTATGAAATCAGGGTTAATAAAATGTGTAATACTCGTTATCTTATTTCTTTTATTTGCTTCCTCTATAAATGCAGAAGACTGGTCGAAAGTTCGAAAAGCTATTGAGGAAATGAATAATATAATGGAGAAAGCTATGGTGTCTGATGATGCTAATACAATTTCTTCATTTTATGCGTCCGACATTATATCACTCCCGGATTATAAACCGGCACTTAGGGGTATAGACAATGTAATGGCTGATTATAAAAAAGACCTTTCAGATGGATTTAAATACTACTCTGTCGACTTTAAAACAAACGATCTTTATGGAAGCGGGGATCTGGCAGTTGAAGTTGGTGATTGGATGGTATCATTTAAATTACCTGGTAATAAAGAAAAAATGAGTGACCAGGGGAAATATGTTGTAGTCTGGCAGAAACAATCTGATGGTTCATGGAAAATTAAAACGGAATCCTGGAATACCGATTCATTCCCTATTAGAGAAAGTCCGAATCAGCGAGAAGTATCAAAATAATATAATTTTTGAATTTAATTTCAACCGTAGGAGGTTTTATGCCATACATGTTAGTTATTCATAAATCAGAAAACTTTAATAAATGGAAACCTGTTTATGATGAACATGAAATAGTAAGAAAAAACAGCGGTTCCAAAGGTGCTGTATTATTTAAGGATCAGGATGATCCTAATGAAATCGTATTATTGTTTGAGTGGGATACAATTGAACATGCTAAAAAATTTGCCTCTTCTCCCGATCTAAAAGAAACAATGCAGCGTGCAGGGGTTATTGAGATTCCTAAGATCTATTTTCTGGATGAAGTAAAAAAATCAAAAGCATAAATAATATTAACAAAAAGGATATTTAATATGAATACCCCGGAGAAAAATAAATCTGCAGTAGAGAATTTTTTCTCTACATTATGATATTGTTGAAGATATTAGTGCAAAAAGTGAGTTAAAAAATTAAATAATAAGATTTAACAAAATATGATGGAGAAGGTCATGAAAAAATTACTTTTGTTTTTTGGACTTTTGGTTGGTATTATTTTAATAGTTATCTCTTTAATACCAAACGATTCAGGAGCCTCGAGTCATAGAGAAGCTCCTCTTATTAGCAACGATCCCCTCGCAGACAATACTGATTTGTATGCATTCAGATCCCCCAATAATCCGGGTACGGTTACAATCGTTGCTGATTATATACCCTTAGAACTTCCGGAAGGCGGACCAAATTATAATACTTTCGGTGAAAATATTCATTATGAGATACATATAAAAAACCAGACCTCAAGCGCTGCTCTGGGAGAAGCACAGGATGATATAACCTATAGATTTACTTTCACTCAAACAAATGAAGATCCAACCACATTTTTTAATATACGTTTGGGAAAACAGAATCTTAAAACTACTTATATGGCTGAAAAAAGTACCGACGGAGGTTACTCATGGTCTACAATAGTAGATAACGGTATAGTCCCTCCAAACAATATTGGTCCGCGTTCCATAGAAGGAGGTGCAGGTTTAAGCAACGATTATAATACCCTTGTGCAGAATGCTGTCGTTACTGCATCTTCCGGTGAGAAAATATTCTGCGGACCGCGTGATGATCCATTCTTTGTAGATCTCGGCGGAATATTCGATCTAGGCCAGACAAGGAGTGCATATGGTTCCGATCCAAAAGATCCTGCTAATGCCAGAGATGCGGTCGCAGGTTTTAATACGCACGCCATCGTTCTTCAAATACCTATCTCCTCTTTGCAGAAAGATGGTAAATCACCTGACCAGGCCGAAAATATTTTAGACGGTAGTTTTGTTATCGGTGTTTGGGCCTCTGCAAGTCGACAGCAAATTACTACTCTTTCTGCCAGTGGTGCAAAACCCGAACATTCCGGTCCATGGATTCAGGTTTCACGGCTTGGAATGCCTTTGACTAACGAAGCTGTTATTCCAATAGGAGAAAAAGATCATTGGAATGCTGTAACTCCGTATAGTGCAGATGAGCAAAGTTTCATTGATTACTTTGCAAATCCTGAGCTAGCTCTTTACATGGATGATAGTCAGTTCGGAGGTGCAGTCCCTGCACTTGCAGCATTGAGGATACAATCACAGTCGTACCCTGGGATTGGCACAATTCCTACTTATTCGGCTCCAGGATTTGATTTTAGAAACGGAAAAGACGGAGCTTTTGCAGTAACTCATTTGAACCCTGTTCCGGACCTTTCTGGAACAGCATTTTCCGTTAACTTAAATGCCGGTCTCGTTGGAGAAGGTAAACCAAGGTTAGTTGATATATATCCAATCTTTTATTTTGGTGTCCCTAATTTAATTCCCTATCAATTGGCTACCGGTAAGACAGGCGGACCTTTAAGTGAAGGTAAACCTTTTATTAATAATTTCCTTCCTATCACAAATGATAATGGGAAATTTTACGGCGGCGATATGCTCAGATTGAATATGGCTGTACCCGTTACTGATAGAAATTCTGATGAATTTAAAATGAATGCTTATATGGGATTAGTTAGAGCCGCGGCAATTGGTCTTACGGCTGCTCCATATAATACTTCGGATACGATGGAGTTTATTCCTCATATGGACGGTTTTCCAAACGGCAGAAGATTAGAGGATGATGTCACTTCAATAGAGCTTCAGGCTGTTGGCGGTTTAGTTCTAGCAGCTGTCGGTCTTCCTTTTAACGATGCAGCTGCAGCTGATTATTCCGATTTAGCTTCTTCTAATCTGGTAGCCGAATTAACTTATAATGCAGGTCCTACACATAATGATGTAGCTTTATTAAATACATTTCCTTACCTCGCTAATCCTCATAGTGGATATGATTATGTAAAACAATTGACGGCATCAGGTCCCGGTAATAATCCGACTGCAGTTAAAGATCCGCTTGGATTAAGTGTTCCGAAAGGATTTATTTTAAACCAAAATTATCCTAATCCTTTTAACCCCTCCACCACCATAAGTTATCATGTTTCGAAATCGGATAAAGTTTCGTTAAAAGTATTTGATGCACTTGGTAAAGAAGTAACTACTCTTGTTAATAAAGAGCAAGCTCCGGGAATTTATAAAGTTAGCTGGAATGCCGGCAATCTTGCCAGCGGTGCATATTTCTACCGGCTTGAGATAGGTTCGGATATTATTACTAAAAAAGCATTACTGCTTAAATAGTGTGTAAAGCAGATTCTGAACTAGAGAGATGACATCTTTAAAAAATATGATCTATATGAAATTACAATTTCACAAAAAATTAAAAATGATTTTTCTTAATAAAGATGTCATCACTATACTTTGCAGACTAGCTAATTAATCCTTTTTAAATGTAAAAATAACGGAGCAATTAAATGAAAAGAAAGAATGTCTTAACTGCTGTCGGACTTTTAATATTAATGTTTGGAGCTATTATATATTTTATTTCCATCAAATCATCAGATTATAATATTCCTAATCTTAGCCCCCGCGGCGGAAATGCTAATTCTTCTTCAGAATTTATCAATGCCCAGCACGCAGTGGATTTTTACAGGGAACAGATCAGAAAACATCCTGATGCAGCAAAAAACTATATTGAACTTGCCCAGATCTTTATTCAGGAAGCTCGAATTACCGGGAAGCATCATGAATATATTCCTAAAGCACAGAAGTTGGTTGATATTGCCCTGGAAAAAGAACCTGATAATTTGATTGCAAATGTTACAAAAGCATCACTATTAATGACACTTCATCAATTTAATAAAGCAAAATATCTAATTGATAAAATAACTTCAGGCAACCCCTTTAACGCTAATGCTTACGGCGTGCTTGTAGATGATGAGGTTGAACTGGGCTTTTATGAAAAAGCAGTTAAAGCATGTGATAAAATGTTAAGCATTCGGCCCGATTTAAATTCATATTCTAGAGCCTCATACTTAAGAGAGCTATATGGTGAGCAGAGTGATGCGATTGATGCTATGAAACTTGCTTCAAATGCAGGAGTAACCGGACAGGAAAACAGAGCCTGGGCTTTATATAATCTCGGGAATCTATTCCTAAATCAAGGGAAGCTTGATACCGCAGCATTTATATTTAACGGTATTCTTCAGGAACGTCCCGGTTATGCTTTTGCTTTAGCAGGTCTTTCAGATATCTATGCTGCTAAAAATAATTTCAATAAAGCAATCGAAAATTTAGTTCAGGCTTCTCAAAATGCTCCCCAGCATATTTTCATCGAAAAACTTGCTGATATCTATAAGGTGATGGGACAAAAAGAAAGTGAAGAAGAAATAAATCAGAAAGTTCTTGATGCCTTCAGACAGCATGAAAAAGACGGTTATGATATTGATCTTGAGTATGCAAGATTTTGTTTAAATCATGATATAAATCTTAATATAGCTTTGGAATGTGCTGAAAATGAATATCATAGAAGACCCGGTAATATAGATGCTCTGGATGCATACGCGTGGGCTCTATATAAAAACGGCAGAAGCGGAGATGCAGTTCAGTTTATTGAGAAGGCCATAAGATTAAATACCTCTCGTTCTATACTCTATTATCATGCCGGCATGATTTATTATGATATAAATAACAATAAAGCTGCTGTTTATTTTTTGAAAAAGGCTTTCAGTCAAAATCCTTATATAAATGTATTATATGCAGATAGTGCAAGAAAAACACTTAATTCCTTAAATAATTTAGCAGCCAAATAAAATTAATAATTCTTTTATACGATGAATTACTTATTAAAATATACATTAGCTTTTTTACTGCTTACCATAAATATTAATTCGGCTGCTATGCATGCAATCCATATTAGTTATGGTGAAGCAACTCTTAAGGGTAATGAATTTTTTGGAAAGTTAACTTTTTATTATGATGATTTTATGCTGGCATTAAAAAACTGGAAGGGTGAGAATATTAAGAATTTTTCTGCTAAGCAATACACGGAGCTAAAAAACAATTATCTCAAGAAACATCTAATTGCTCTTGTCAACAATAATATTAGACTCAATTTGATTATTACCGGTAATAGCGGAAATGATAAATCAATTTGGTTTGAATTCAAATTTACTTCGGCAGAAAAGATAAATATAGTCAACCTAAAATATGATGTCTTGATGAATGAATATAGTGATCAATTGAATCTTTTGAACGTAGCCTCCCCATCGGGAGATCATAGTCTAATTTTTAGTCAGTCTAAAAACGAAATAAAAATAATAAACTGAAGGTATTATTATGGAAAATTTTATTCTCTTTCTCCAGATAGGTTTTAGACACATTCTCGAAGGGTATGACCATTTACTTTTCCTTTTAGGGTTAATAATCGTTACTAAAGATTTAAAATCCATGGTTAGCATTGCCTCTGCATTTACTATCACACATTCTACTACTCTAATTCTAAGTGCTCTTGGAATATTATCAATTAATCCTACTATCACAGAAACTTTAATTGCAGCCTCCATCGCTTATGTGGGAATCGAAAATTTAATCCGTAAAGATCAAAAGTACAGATGGATAGTAGCCGGTTCTTTCGGATTTATTCACGGAGCAGGATTTTCAGGTCATTTAACAGAATTGTTGAAAAGTATGCTGGGAATGGGAAATGTCTGGGCACCTCTTCTTGGATTTAACCTTGGAATTGAATTTGGTCAGGTAACAGTTATTATTTTAATTTATCCCCTTTTCTGGTATATAAGAAAATTGGAAGGGCAAAAACTGGTTATAAATACTGTCTCTCTTTTAATTGCGGCAATGGGTATTATTTTGATCGTTTTAAGAATTTCAGGTAATGAAATTTTATAAATATTCTATAAATAACATTGGTATTATGAAAATGAATAGTAATGGTTTTAAAACAGGAAATATATTTATTGCAGGAGGCAGCGGTTATATTGGGAGAGCTCTAATTCCTTTTCTGCTGAACAAAAACTA
Source organism: uncultured Ignavibacteriales bacterium (assembly GCA_963848195.1). Lineage (GTDB taxonomy): Bacteria > Bacteroidota > Ignavibacteria > Ignavibacteriales > Ignavibacteriaceae > CAVQBP01. The sequence continues at coordinate 18,409 of CAWKCY010000020.1, forward strand.
CTCTGTTACCTGTTTGGTGAGAAAGGAATCTGTAAATAAATTACCAGCAAAAAGTATTCAAGTAATAGGGAATGCTCTTGACAGTAATTCTTATAAAGATAATATTTTTCCATCGGATACTTTTATTCACCTTATAGGTGTTCCTCATCCTTCTCCCTCAAAAGCGGAACAATTCAGAAAAATAGATCTGGTATCCTTAAAACAATCGGTTGAAGCCTCCGTTGAATCAGGTATAAAACACTTTATTTATTTAAGTGTTGCTCATCCGGCTCCTTTAATGAAAGAATATATTCAAGTAAGAGAAGAATGTGAAAATATTATTTCTAACTGCGGACTAAATGCTACTATCATCAGACCCTGGTATGTATTGGGACCCGGACACCGTTGGCCTTACCTGCTAATCCCTGTTTACAAACTATTTGAAAAAATTCCTTCTACATCAATCTCTGCACATAGATTAGGGCTTGTAACTCTTAATCAAATGGTACTAACCATTCTTTATTCTATTGAAAATCCGGTTATCAGCAGCAAAAGAATAATTGAAGTCCCGGAAATTAAAAGTTATTCAGAATATAGAGCAAAATCTATTGCTCTTTAAAATAGGTTATGACATCTTATTAAATATTGCATGAGATGCAGTATCTTTTTATCTTATATATGTTAAAGAATCAATATTTACTGATTATGTTGTTCTTTAATCTAAACTATTTCTCAACACGCAAAAATTAAACATTTAGTCAAATTGAGAATAAAAAAAACAGGCGGAATTTTTCTCATCCTTTTATTTATTCTTTCCTTAAATATATTTGCCCAAATTAATGATGTAATTATTACAGGATTTGCCAGAGACTCGGTAAGCGGTGAAACTTTAATTGGTACAAATATTTTATTGTATAAAGATAGTATCACTGTCAATGAACCGCCGTTTAGAGGAGTTGCAACAAACAATTATGGATTTTATGCTATCCCTAAATTGAATAAAGGAATATACTTTTTAATTGCAAGAAATATCGGATATAGAATTTCCTTTCAGAAAATTAATATAACAATAACTAAAGGCAGGCTGCAGAACGATGTTAATATGATTCCCGAAAATATCAAGCTTCAGGAAGTAGTTGTTGAAGGAAGGAAGAAACAGGATATTAATGCCAGCACTATTGAATTGAATCCTGATATATTAAAACAACTTCCTTCAATAAGCGGTGAAGTTGATCTTTTTAAAATTCTACAGACTCTTCCAGGGGTAAAAATCGGTTCCGAAATATCCAATGGTCTTTATGTTAGAGGAGGCTCTCCGGACCAGAATTTAACGTTGCTCGATGGTGTAATCGTCTATAATCCTACTCATCTCGGGAATTTTTCAAGCACTTTTAATTCGGATGCAATTCAAAGTATCAGTTTAATAAAAGGAGCTTTTCCTGCTGAATACGGGGCAAGACTCTCTAGCGTCCTCGATATTAAATTACGTTCAGGAACAAAAGAAAGAGATAAAGGAAAAATCGGGCTCGGGTTAATCAATTCTCATTTCTCACTTGAAGGACCACTCGGTTCAAAAGCTACTTACTTGATCTCAGGCAGGAAAATGTACTATGATCTTATACAAAAGCAATTCTTAAATTCTACTATTATTCCACGTTATAACTTTTATGATCTGAATAGTAAAATTACTGTAACAAATTCAGAATCAAACATATTTACACTGGAAGGCTTATTAAGCAATGATAATCTTTTTAATCCTTCAAAAAGTAACGGAATAGATTATAATATACAGTGGAAGAATGCCATGGCTAATTTCACATGGCTGTATGTAAATTCAAAATCCCTTTTCATTACAACATCTCTTAGTTATATTGATTACGAGTTTGAATCTGATCTACAGGATCATACTCTCGGTGCATCAGCTAATAATTATTATGCCCTTTCAAAGCTAAGAGATTTATATGTGAAAACTAATGCTGAAATATATTGGTCAAAAAACAATACATTTAAAACAGGGTATGAAATAGCTAATCACAATTATTACTTAATCTATAGTGATTTTTATGATCCGTTATTAGTCTCCTCTTTAAGTTCTTTACCCAATATTATTTCTACTGAAGCATCAATTTTCTTTCAAAATGACGGTAAAATATCAAACTGGCTGGAGACCAATATTGGAGTAAGAGGTTATTATTTTAAATCAAAAAAATATTTCAGTGCAGAACCGCGTCTTTCTGCAAAGTTTATGCTTAATGATAACCTTTCATTAAATATGGCTTATGCCGTTGCACACCAATTCTTGCATCTCATTGTCAGAAATGATATTTCTCTTCCTACTGATCTTTGGTATCCTTCTTCGGATAAAATATCACCAAGTAAATCATCTCAATATGTTATCGGTGCCCAGTATAATCTTTTTAACAAGCAGTACCTTTTTTCACTCGAGGGGTATTACAAAGATATGAAAGATCTTTACGAATTTAAAAACGCTTCCCAGTTTAAGACGGGGGAATCAATCTCAGATATACTGACTCAAGGAGAAGGAGAAGCCTACGGGCTGGAATTCTTTGCAAATAAAACTACAGGTAATTTTACAGGGTGGATCGGTTATACTCTTTCCTGGACAAGAAGAAAATTCAGTGACCTTAATAATGGTAAAATCTTTTTCCCCCGTTATGATAGAAGACATGATGTCTCACTTGTATTAACTTACAAATTTAATGATAATTGGAATGCCGGGTTAACCTGGACATATTCCACAGGACAGGGATTTACTTTACCCAATGCACAATATCAATTTGAAACTATCGGGCTTCAGGATGAAACTAATGTACAGTTTAATTTTCTTCAAAGGAATTCATACCGGCTGCCAGCATATCATAAATTGGACCTGAATATTACCTATGATTTTGATTGGCTCAACTATCATATGGAGACTTATCTGAGTCTCCTTAACGTCTATAATAGAAACAATCCATTTGCTTTTTATCCAACAGTAGTGAAAGGTGCCAACTCAACTCAAATTACAATGTTTAACCAAATTTCTTTATTCCCTTTTATTCCTTCACTAGGAATTAACATGGAGTTCTAAGATCTTTGAGATATTTATATTTTATATTATCCTTTTTTCTGCTGCTTTCCATTGCCGGATGTGAAAATGTTACTGAAATTAGTCCTGATATTAATTATCAGGAATACATTGTTGTAAGAGCACAACTGAAAGCCTATTCCCTTTTTGAAGGTGTCTCATTTACAAAAACTTTACCTTTGAATGAAAATTATGATATTAACAAAGCAGAATTAAATAATGTCACTGCATATCTGAAGGTTGATGGTATTAGAATAATAACACTAAGATATCTGAAAAATGGTCTATATACACCTCTGGATTCTATATTTATTGTGCCTGGTTCCACATATGAACTTTTTGCCCAATACAATAATACAAATATTTATGCTGTTACAAAGGTTCCGCAGCTGCCAAGAATAACACATGCTGTATTGTTAAATAATAAGTTTATTGAAATAACACTAAGGCCTTATCCAGATGAAGTGTATGGCGCTGGCTGGGAAATTTATAATGCCGTAACTAATAATTTGTTTGACGAATCAACTGATTTTCAAACAATCGTTCGGCCTCAGCAAATTGATCTTCAGTCGAATCAGATGGTTGTCGATACTAAAGACCTGCCTGATAATTATACTTCAGGAGGTTATAGTAATTTAATGTATGCACAGGTCTATGCATTTGATTCTCCTTATTTAAAATATTTCATCTCAAAAAATAATAATCAGCCTACTGAGAATATTTTTGCTCAAGGCGGAGACCAGGTTTCATGGAATGTTCAAGGAGAAAATGTGATTGGTCTTTTTATAGGACTTGCCGTGGTTAAGTATATAAAAGCCGGTCAATGAAGATTTTTTAATATTTTATAGGAATGAAAAGAAGAATAACATTTTATGTTTATATCATTTTTAGTGAAATATTTTTTCAAATATTCTTAAAAGATGATCTTTCCGGCTTTTCACCTAAATAATGAGGTAAAAACAAAGCGCCAAATGAAAAACAGATACATATTCTTTCTTTTAATTATTTTTATAAGTTTTATTTTATTTTTTCAAGGCTGCTTGAAGGATGACATCTCACCCTCAGCAGTAACCAATAATTTAGCAGGTAATGCTTTGCTTCTGAATTTTCTGGAGACAAACGGAAATTATATAAACTCAGAAGAAATGCCTTCCATTATTGGTCTAAATGATGTATATGTAAATCTTCAAAATTTTCTTATAATCGATGTCCGCTCCAAACAAGATTATTCTTCCGGCCATATTTCCGGAGCAATCAATGTTGCGAATGATTCATTAATTGAATTCATAAATTCCAAACCGAATATTCAGAAGTATCCAAAAGTTATAATTGTTAGTAGAGACGGGCAGGCTTCTGCGTATTATACTTGCCTTTTAAGGATCTATGGACTAAACAATGTTTTTTCATTAAACTTTGGAATGGCTCTTTGGAATAGAGCATTTTCAGACCCATGGATTGAAAATGCAAAAGATCATGAAATTCAATATCACCTTGATGGTTCTCGCCTTTCTCCTGAAAGTTCAAATATGAAATTGCCTGACATACAGGTCAATCAAGATAATGATAAAGAAAACTCTATTAAAAATTTAATCACATCTCTTATCAATGAAGGATTCAATGAGCAGGCTTATGTTACTCTCTCCCCTCCTGATACTGTCGGATCAGCCGATGAAAGAACTTTAAAATTTAATTTTAACAATGAGGATATTTCTGATTTTTATATTATGTGTTTTGGTTCAGTTAGACTTTATAATCCTTTAATAATGTTTCCGTTGCCTACGGGACATTTACCTGTCGCGGTCTTTTATTCCGGTAGGGATCTTCAAAGCTCAACTTATCTTCAATCTCTCCCGCCGGATAAAAAAATAGTTGTTTATTCCATTTCAGGGCAAGAAAGTGCATTTGTAACTGCATACCTAAGGCTTTTGGGCTATGATGCGAAATCTCTACTGTTCGGAGCAAACACTTATACTTATTCCAGGTTAATATATGATATCGATTTTTTTAACCCCTATGTTTTCTTACCGGCTAACATTAGAAATCTACCATATGTATCGGGATCTCTCCCAAAGTAGCATCAGATTTGGAATTTTACTTACTATATAAGAATTTGAATTTATTAAGAATTTCTATATTTTAAAGCCGACTAAAATAGTCTTATTTATGTTGAAGCTATCAAAAAAAACCGAATATGCCTTAATGGCAGTAAAATTTATCGCATTAAGAAATAATAATAATTGTGTTACAGCAAAAGAAATTTCAATTGGATATAATATACCCTATGAACTATTAGCAAAAATTTTGCAGAAATTAACAAAGAATAATGTCGTTGTTTCTTATAAAGGCATTAATGGCGGGTATTCTCTTGTAAAAGATGTTAATGATATTACGCTAAATGATGTAATTACTGCTGTTGAAAAGATACAAATTACAAATTGCATGAAAGAGAACGGCTCCAAAAAAGATTGTGCACGTTTCGATTGCTGTCAAATCCGGAATCCTTTATCAAAGGTACAGCAGGAAATAGATAGCTTATTTAAAAGAACTACTATAAGTCAAATTTTATGAATTTATGTAAATATCAGCACTTATTTACTGAAGTTACGCAAGATTTATGTAGAGTGAATAAAATTCATAATTATGGTTCAAAATTTTAGGGTATGAGATTCTTCACTCCACTTCGTTTCGTTCAGAATGACAATGTTTGCGTAACTACAGTTATTTATTTAATTTAAGTTTATACTGTAATTTTTATGAAACTACCAATATATCTGGATAATAACTCTACTACCCGACTTGATCCCCTGGTATTTGAAGCTATGCAGCCATATTTCATAGAGAAATTCGGGAATGCCTCTAGTAAGAGCCATTCTTTCGGATGGGAGGCTGAAAGTGCAGTAAAAAATTCCAGAAAAATTATTGCAGAATTCATAAACTCATATCCTGAAGAAATATATTTTACAAGCGGCACCACTGAATCCATAAACCTTGCCCACTTTGGAATTTCCAGCTCATACTTTTCAAAGGGAAACCATATTATTACTACTTCAATTGAACACAGTGCGGTATTGGAATCTCTTAAAGTTCTTGAAAAGAAAGGGTTAGAAATTACTTATCTGCCAGTCAATAAAGATGGAAGTATAGACCTGGAGTTGTTTGAAAGCTCAATTACCTCTAAAACTGTTATGGCTTCTATAATGACTGCAAATAATGAAATCGGAATAATAAATAATATTAATGCCATTGGTGAAATTTGTGAGAGCAAGAATATTTTTTTTCATACTGATGCATCTCAGGCTGTCGGAAAAATACCTTTTGATGTAAAAGAAAATAAAGCTGATCTAGTCTCTTTTTCAGCTCATAAAATTTATGGTCCTAAAGGAATCGGTGCTCTTTATATAAAAAATAGATCACCTAAAATTAGTCTAACCCCCCAAATATTCGGCGGAGGACATGAAGGAAATTTAAGATCTGGCACCTTAAATGTTACCGGAATTGTTGGCTTTGCAAAGGCGGTGGAAATATGCAGCAGCTTAATAGATGAAGAAGCGAAAATAACATCCAAATTAAGAAATAAATTATATTTTGGAATTATTAACGACCTGGATAAAGTATATTTGAATGGGTCATTGGAAAATAGGATTCCCGGAAACTTAAATTTAAGTTTCCGTTATGTTAAATCTGAAACCCTGATGATGAATATGAGAGATATTGCTGTTTCTTCCGGAGCTGCATGTACATCCGAAAATATAAAACTAAACCATGTATTAATGGCTATAGGACTCAGCGATTCCCTTTCCCGATCTTCAATAAGATTCGGATTGGGCAGATTTAATACTGAGGAAGAAATTGATTACACAATAAATAAAGTAGTTAAAACTGTAAATACTTTAAGAAAAACTTCACCTGAACTATTAATTAATATTGAACACTAATAGGTTATTATTTATGAAAAAAGAATCATTAAACATACAACTGGAACAAATTAAAAATGATCCGGTAATATTTCTTAATTTTTTGAAAGCAAATTACCCGTTGTTCCATAATTCTAACTTCTTTTTTAGAGATTTTCAGTATGGTATAAAAAAATACTTAGAAAAAAAAGAAATAGATATTTCTTATCCCGAAGCAGAAGAATTCGCAAAACTTTTGGCAGCTTACTTTGAAGAAAAAGAGTATTTCGTAAATATTAGTCATTTAACATGGAAAATAAATTTCCCTGAATTTGTGACGCAGGCACCAGGTGATCCCCTGTGACCTGTTTTTATCTTAAATTTAAATATTGAATTTTATAATTACAAAAAAGAGAGAGGATTTAATATGTCTGATGTTCAATCTGAACAGGAAATAAAAATAACTCCTAAAGCAATGAAAGAAGTAGTAAAAATAAGAGAAGAAAACAGTATACCTGACAATTTTGGATTAAGAATCGGTGTTAAAGGAGGCGGCTGCTCAGGTTTAAAATACTCACTTGGTTTTGATGCCGAACAAAAAGAAGGAGATACGGTAATAGAACAGGAAGGAATAAAACTATACGTTGATGGTAAAAGTCTTTTTTACCTGACTGGAACAGAATTAGATTTTACAGATGGATTAAACGGAAGAGGCTTTGTTTTCAACAATCCAAACGCTGCTAAAACATGCGGCTGCGGCGAATCATTCGGTGTTTAAATATTAGGCTTTTTAATCAATTTTGTAATCTTATTAAATAATTAACCAAATACTTTAATATTAAACAGGAGAAGTTAAATGGGAAAATTTGAATTGCCTTCATTACCCTATTCATACGATGCTCTGGAACCCAGCATCGATAAACAAACTATGGAAATTCATCATACAAAACATCATGGCGGTTATGTTAGTAAATTAAATGCAGCTATCGAAGGAACAGACCTGGTAGATAAATCTTTAGAGGATATTATGAAAAATGTTTCCAAATATCCGGCTGCAGTAAGAAATAACGGCGGTGGTCATTATAATCATTCTTTGTTCTGGACAATTATGAAGAATAACGGTGGCGGTAACCCTTCCGGTGATTTGGCTAATGGTATAAATTCTTCTTTCGGCTCTTTTGAACAATTTAAAAAACAATTCAGTGATGCTGCTGGAACAAGATTCGGTTCCGGTTGGGCATGGCTTATTCTGAATAATGGTAAACTTGAGATTACTTCAACACCTAATCAAGATAATCCTTTAATGGATTTAGCTGAAAAAAAAGGTAATCCCATCCTGGGTCTGGATGTTTGGGAGCACGCATATTATTTAAAATATCAAAACAAACGCCCCGAGTATATTGATAATTGGTGGAATGTGGTCAACTGGGAAGCAGTATCAGAAAGATATAAAAAATTAAAGTAAGATATATTCAATTTTAAGCCCAACTTATTTATTGCCCTCGGCTTTTATCCAACGAATATTATCGGAAACAAAAGCTAACACCGGATTTTCAGTTCGATCCCTCCCCCTCTCCTTACTAAGGAGAGGGGGTCGGGGGTGAGGTTGTTTTAAGTATTTTCACACAGCCTCTTCAGCCGGGGGCTTTAGCTATATATCGTTTATTACCCTGCTTTTATTGTAAATTCTTATACGCCTTGTCTGCGATATCTTTCCTAAAATAAATATTGCTATAATTTATCTTATTTAAGGCATCATAAACTTTTATTTTTACAGAACTTAAATCATTTTGCTTAGCAAATGCTGTAATACCTAGAACTCTCCCTCCGTTTGTAATTATTTTCCCATTTTCTTCTTTTGTTCCGGCATGAAAAGCTATAATTTCTTTGCTATTTATTTCTTCTAATCCCTGTATTTCAAATCCTTTTTCATAGCTATCCGGATATCCTTGAGAAGCCGTCACAACACAAACTGATGCTCCGCCTGAATATAGAACACATTCTTTATCTATATTTCCGGTTGCAGTTGAAAACAAAAGTTCTAGAAAATCCCCTTCCAATAAAGGTAAAACAGCTTGAGTCTCAGGGTCACCGAATCTGCAATTATATTCTATAACTTTTGGACCTTCACTTGTAATCATCAATCCGCAATATAAGCAACCATTAAACTCTCTGTTTTCTTTTTTCATAGCAATTAAAGTAGGAAATATAATATCCGATTTTATTCTTTCTAATATTTCATCTGTGATAATTGGAGCAGGTGAATATGCTCCCATGCCGCCTGTATTTCTTCCGGTATCATTATCTCCGATTCTCTTATGATCCTGTGAAGAAGGAAGGCAGATAAAGTCTTTACCATCGGTTATTGCAAATATTGAAGCCTCTTCCCCACTTAAGAATTCTTCAATTATAATTTTGTCTCCGGCATCACCGAACCTTCTTGTAACGAACATTTCATCTATAGTATCAGAGGCTTCATCATAATCTTTACAAATTATAACCCCTTTACCAGCGGCTAATCCATCTGCTTTTATTACCAAAGGATAATTTGATTTTATTAAGAATTTTTTTGTCTTGTTAATTTCCTCTGATGAGAACTCCGAATATTCTGCAGTAGGTATTTTGTATCTTTTCATTAAACCTTTTGCAAAAGTTTTATATCCTTCAATTTCTGCAGCATTTTTGTTAGGACCAAATACAATTAAACCAATTTGCCGCAAAGTATCCGCCAATCCTTCTACCAATGGTTTCTCCGGACCTATTACAACCAAATTTATTTCATTTTGTTTGCAGAAATTTAGTATTTCCTCCTGATTGTCCGGATTTATATTTATATTTTTACCGAACTGTTTTGTACCCGGATTACCGGGAATTATATAAAGTTGTTTTAATAATTTGCTTTGTGCTATTTTGTAGGCTAAAGCATGCTCCCTTCCTCCTGACCCGATTATTAAAACATTTTTCATTCAACTTCTTCTTTGATTAAAAATTGAAATTGCTTGGTTAGCTGTTCTGTTAAAAAGTCCCTTCTATGTTTTTCTATATATTCCTGATTCGGCTTTGGCAATTCATTCTTTATGTATAAATCGTATACTTTTAAAATTGTTGATTTAATTCCCTCAACATCATCAGGTTCGGTTATAAATCCCGCTTCATATGCGACTGTCGCTGTTCTAGCGGCTCCTTTTGGAACACATGCTATTATAGGTTTAAGTGTTGCAAAATATTCAAACAGCTTCCCGGGTAGTATTGCATCAATATTCCTTCTCTTACCTACCATAAACCATAGAACATCACTTGACATTAACTTTTCAATTGAATCTTTATGGGATAAGTATCCATAATCCATAACATAATTTTCCAGCTTTAACTTCTTTATTAACTTTTTGTTTTCCTTTCTGAGTAATCCTACAAAATTCAGATTGATCTTAGCTGCTATATCCGGACGTTCCTTTGTAACCTTTTTAAATGCTTTCAGAAAATATTCTGGTGTACTGTATTCTATAAAAACACCGGCATACGTTAAAACCATTTTATCTATTTCTTTAGGTAAAGGTTTTATTTCATCAAAATCAGTAGTATCATATCCATGTGATACTATTACAATATCATCAAACGTTAAAAATTTAAAATTATTAATTAACTTTTCTTTTATTTTTCTGTTAGTGACTGTAACCTTATCTACGGCTTTTAAAGCTTTATATTCCATCCGCTTATGTAAAAATCTATGCAGCGGAGTAGGATAAAAAGCAAAGTAGCTTCCAAACCATAAATCACGATAGTCTGCCAATAGCGGAATATCAAATTTTTCTTTTAATTTTACCGCCATATTAAAAGCAGAGAATGGCGGAATAGTTACGAAAATTATATCAAAGTTTTCTTTCTCCAGGATTTCAGAAGCAGTTTGGTATGCTTTTTTTGACCAAGAAATTTTATTATCAGGAATAAATATAGTCTGGCTTAACCTATTAAATAATTTCCTAATGATTTCTCCCGGTACCCTTATAGTTCCGTATCTTGATAACAAGGAATTTGGATCGTTTCCGGCTGTTCTTATGATTCTAATATTTTCATTCTCTATCTCCTTTAATAAAGAATCATCATGTGCAAAGTATCCAACACTGCTTGTTGTAATAACTGTAGGCTCCCAGTTATAACGCTTCATATATTTAACGAATTTAAGTGTTCTTTGAACCCCACTTAAACCCATTGGAGGGAAATAATATGCAATTACTAATACTTTAAACATTAAAAAGAAATTTCACTTATGATTATTAATATAAAATATTATCTGAATATATATTTGAAAAATCTGTTATTAAAAAATAAAACTTACTCTCTGTCTTATATATGATAATTTGGAGCTTCTTTTGTAATTATAACATCATGCGGATGACTTTCCCTCAAACCAGCAAGGGTAATTTTAATAAATTTAGATTTAGTCTTAAGCTCTTTTATATTTTTCACCCCGCAATAACCCATTGCAGCTCTTAAGCCCCCTATTAGTTGATAAATTGTATCAGATAACTCCCCCTTAAAAGGAACTCGGCCTTCAACTCCTTCGGGAACTAACTTGGCAATGTCGTCTTCTACATCCTGAAAATACCTGTCTTTACTTCCCCTTTTCATAGCAGATAATGATCCCATCCCGCGGTAAAGTTTAAAGCTTCTGCCTTCAAAAAGGATCTTTTCACCCGGACTTTCTTCAACTCCCGCAAAAAAACCGCCTATCATTACAGCATCTGCTCCGGCAGCAATGGCTTTTGGCAAATCGCCTGTTTGTTTTATACCTCCATCAGCTATTACAGGTATATTTTTATTTTTTGCTGCTCTATACGCTTCCGATATTGCCGAAATCTGAGGAACACCAACTCCAGCTATTACTCTCGTTGTACAAATTGAACCAGGTCCTATACCGATTTTGATTGCATCAACCTTACAATTTATTAAATCAACTGCTGCTCCATAAGTCCCTATATTACCTGCTATTATTTGCTCATATTTGAATTTATTTCTAACTTCTTTAATCGTCTTTATTACTCCCTGAGAATGACCATGAGCAGTATCGATTACTATAACATCTGCCCCCGCATTCGATAAAGCTGATACTCTGTCTAACGTATCATATGTTACTCCTACTGCCGCACCTACTCTCAATCTTCCATGTTGGTCTTTGCATGCATGAGGATGCCTTTTCTTCTTCTGAATATCTTTGAATGTTATCAGACCTTTTAAAATATTATTTTTATCTACAACAGGAAGTTTTTCAATCTTATATTTTTGTAAAATCTTCTCTGCTTTTTCAAGGGTTGTTCCTACAGGAGCGGTAATTAGGTTTTCCTTAGTCATTAGTTCTTTAACTATAAGCTTCTGGTTTGGTTCAAATCTTAAATCACGGTTTGTTAATATTCCAACTAATTTACCACCGTTTTCAATAATCGGAATTCCTGAGATTCTATATTTTTTCATCAAATTAAGTGCATCGCCGATGGTCTTATCCGGCAAAAGTGTAATTGGATTTTGAATCATTCCGCTCTCAGATCTTTTTACCCTGTCAACTTCTTCACATTGTTCCTCTATGGTCATATTTTTATGCAGTATCCCGATTCCACCTTCCCTTGCGATGGCAATTGCCATAGCAGATTCCGTCACAGTATCCATTGCTGCGGATACTAAAGGAATATTCAATGTTATATCGTGTGTTAACCTGGTTCTAATATCAACTTCTCTAGGAAGAAAAGAAGATTTTCCAGGTTCAAGTAATATATCATCAAAGGTAAGCCCTTCTCTAAGATTTTTTTCTATCATATTATATCTCTTAAATATTAAAAAGACCACGCAAGGTGGTCATATTTTATGAATTATTTAATCATACGCGGGAAATCCCGTGATATCTTCACCCAGAATTAAGGTATGCATTTCATGGGTTCCTTCGTATGTTTTGACTGCTTCCAAATTCATTGAATGCCGCATTACCGGATATTCATCCAGAATTCCATTTGCTCCTAATATTTCCCGTGAAATTCTGGCAATCTCAAGTGCTTTTTCACAATTATTCCGTTTGGCTAACGATACATGAGTATGCCTCAAAGTGCCATTATCCTTCATTTTTCCTAATTGAACATTTAACAATTGTGCTTTAGTTATTTCAGTTAAAATATAAACAAGTTTTTCCTGAGTCATCTGGTACGCCGCTATAGGCTTGCTGAACTGAACTCTCGACTTTGCGTAGTTTAAAGCAGAATCATAGCATGCCATCATTGAACCTACTACTCCCCATGCTATCCCATAACGGGCCTGATTTAAACACATTAAAGCATTTTTTAATCCTGAAGTATTCGGCAGAATGTTTTCTTCCGGTACTTCCACATTGTCTAAAATCAATTCAGATGTAACAGATGCTTTTAATGAATGCTTACCTTTCATTTCTGGAGCAGTAAATCCTTTCATTCCTTTTTCAACTAAAAAGCCTCTGATATTCCCTTCCAGTTTTGCCCAAACAACAGCTATATCTGCAATTGTGCCGTTTGTAATCCACATCTTGGCACCATTTAAGATATATCCATTCTCTACTTTATCGGCTTTTGAAACCATTCCCCCCGGATTTGAACCGTAATCAGGTTCTGTTAATCCAAAACATCCTATCTTTTCTCCTTTAGCCAGAAAAGGCAGCCAATAATTCTTCTGTTTTTCGCTTCCAAATGTAAAGATCGGATACATAACAAGAGCACTTTGAACGGAAATAAAGCTCCTTATCCCGCTGTCACCTCTTTCTAATTCCTGCATTACCAGCCCATATGCCAGGTTATTCATCCCGGCACATCCGTATTTTTCCGGTAAATTAGAACCTAATAAATTCATTTCTGCCATTTTGGGAATTAATTCCAGCGGGAATTTCCCTTCCCTGTTATAATTTTCAATTACAGGAATAATTTCGCTCGAAACAAATTCTCTAACGGTATCTCTGATTAAAATTTCTTCTTCAGTTAATAATGAATCGATATTAAAATAATCTACGCCATTAAATTTGGCCATAAAACCTCTTTGTATATCTTTTCAGGAATTAAATGTAAAATTAAAGGATTAAATATAGACAAGCAATAACAAGTGTAAGTTCAAGTGCAAGCTGAAACAGGAGTAATCCACTTACTCTTGCACTTACACTTGCTCTTATTTATTCATATCGCAGAGCCTCAATAGGATCAAGGTTTGCCGCTTTATAAGCCGGATATGTACCAAATATTACACCTACGGTAACACATAGAGTAAGCCCAATAAATATCCAATCTACAGGAATAGCTATTTTTGCACTGATTAAAGTCCCTACAAAATTGCCGATTGTTATACCTAAACCAATTCCAATTAATCCCCCAATTGCACACAATGTTATCGCTTCTATTAAAAATTGAGCCAGAATTGTCTTTTTCCTTGCTCCAACTGCCTTCCTTATGCCTATTTCCCTGGTTCTTTCAGTGACTGAAACAAGCATAATATTCATTATCCCTACCCCTGCAGCTAAAAGTGCTATAATAGATATTACCAGTGCACCGATACGGATTCCCCCTGTCATATCATTTATTTGCCCCATTACAGATTCATTACTAAAAATATCAAAATCATTATCTTCTCCGGGAGGTACCTTTCTTATAGTTCTCATATAACCGATTGCTGTTTCAATAGCGGATAAATAATCCCCCTGGCCATTCGACATTATAGTGATTGAAACACTTCTTCTTCTCTTTCCGTACATAGATTGGAATGTTGTAATTGGTATCACTATATAATTATCCTGCGATTGTCCGAAAAATTCAGGTTGTTTTTCAAGTATTCCGATTACCTTCAATGGTCGTCCGTCTAATCTAACAAATTGATTAAGTGGATCTATGTTATAAAATATTTTATCTACAACTGCATGACCCAATACACATACATTGTTTGAATAATCAATATCGGTTCTCCTGATTTCCCTTCCATCTTCGATGTTAAGATTATGTGTTGGGAAGGCACCTTCGGTTACTCCAACAACATAAGTATCCGGATTAGTTTCCCTATTTTCAAATTTAATTACCTTTCCTCCTGCCCCTTGATCAGCTCCAAGATATTTCACATTCGTCATCATATCTTCGAGACGGTAAAAATCATTAAGAGTTATATCCTTCCTATTCCTGATCTTGTCCCAGGTATTCCTATCGCCTGTATAAATTGCCGGAAATTTTTGAATCTGAAAGGTGTTTTTACTTAAGAATTGTACTCCCTCTTCTATAGTAGTTTGAAGCATAGTTATAATTGTCATAATAACAATTATTGAAAATATTCCAACAACTACTCCTAAAACAGTAAGTAGGGTTCTTAATCGGTTAGTTTTTAAAGATTGAAAAGCAAGAATTATTAACTGCGCGATTTTCATTCTATCCCCTCCGGAATTGAATAATCATGTAATTTAACAACTATACTTGAACTTACACTTGCTCATGAACTTAATCTTGCACTTGCACTCATTCATACCTCAACGCTTCGATTGGGTCCAGATTAGCTGCTTTATATGCAGGATAAGTACCAAAAACTACCCCGACAATAATACATAAAGTCATCCCGATAGCCACCCAATCGTACGGTATTGCAGATTTAGCATTTATCAATCCGCCTACAAAATTTCCAACCCCTATCCCAAGAGCTATTCCTATAAATCCGCCGGCTATGCATAAAAAAATTGCTTCCAATAAAAATTGAATCAATATGGATTTTTTCCTGGCTCCAATCGCTTTTCTGATCCCTATTTCACGGGTTCTTTCCGTAACTGAGACAAGCATTATATTCATTATCCCAATACCGGCAGCTAACAACGCTATTATTGATACTACCAGTGCCCCTATTTTTATACCCCCTGTTATATCATTTACCTGTGTTATTAATGATTCATTGCTGAAAATATCGAAATCATTTTCTTCGCCTGGCTTTATTTTCCTTATAGTTCTCATATAACCAATAGCAGCTTCAATTGTAGAATCATAGCTGCTTTTATCATAAGACATTACTGTAATATTTATACTTCTTTGTCTTTTTCCGTAAGTTGATTGAAAAGTAGTAATTGGCATCGCAATAAAATTATCCCTGCTTTGTCCAAACATTTGAGACTGTGCTTCCAAAACCCCAATTATCATTAATGGTTTACCTCCTACCCTTATCACCTGTCCTATAGGATTAATATTATAGAACAGTTTATCAACAACATCACTTCCGATTACACAAACATCATTAGAATATTTTATATCAAGATCCCTTAAATCTCTCCCTTCGTCTACAACCCAATTATTTGTTTTCATAGCTTCCATTGTAATACCTGCTATCTGTACATTTGGATTTGTCTCTTTATTCCCAAATTTAATTACTTCACCAAACTGCCATTCTTCTCCTCCTACATACATCGCTTGTTTCAACATATCTTTAAGTCTGTAATATTCCTCAATTGTTATATCCTTCCTGTTTCTATATTTAGACATAGAGCCAGGTCCGCCCCCATGCATCGCAGGAAATTTCTGTATTTGAAAGGTATTTTTATTCAGCATTGAGAACCCGCTTTCAATACTGCCTTGCAGCATAGTAATTATTGTCATTATTACAATTATTGAAAAAATACCTACAACTATCCCGAGAATTGTAAGAAGTGTTCTTAACCTGTTTCCTTTTAATGACTGAAGTGATATCGAAAGAATTTCTTTGACTTTCATTATTCATACCTCAATGCGTCTACCGGGTCCATCTTAGCTGCTGTATAAGCCGGTGCAAATCCTGCGATAATTCCTGTAATTAAAGAAACTAATATTGCAATTACAACAGCATTATACTGGACCGAAGTGGGGATAAACTGGTTTACAATTTTACTTAATATTATTGCTAATATTAATCCTACAATTCCTCCCATCAGGCATATTGCAGAGGACTCAAATATGAACTGACCTAAAATTGTACGTCTCTTTGCACCAATTGCTTTTCGAACTCCGATTTCTTTTGTCCTTTCTTTGACAGAAACAAACATTATATTCATTATACCTATAGCACCGACAAAAAGAGATAGGCTGGTTATAAACAAACCTGCTATTTGAACAACACCTACTACCTGATTATATGTTTTTGTTAGCCCTTCCTGCTGGTTTATTGTAAAATCATTCTCTTCATTATAATTCAGTCCCCTTATTTTACGCATTACTCCTTCTGCTTCTGCCTTCGTATCTTCTATTGAAGCATTATTCATGGCTCTAACATTTATTGTTACACTGCCGAATGACTGGCCGACAAAATTTTTATATATTGTTTTTATTGGAATAAAACCCTGGTTGTCCGGGTTAAAAGCTCCTAAAATAAAACTTCCCTGCTCTTTTAAAACTCCGATAACTTCGTAATTTTCTTTACCAACTTTCACTGATTTATCGAGAGCATCTCCAAGCGGGAAAAGGTTTTTTGCAACTTCACTGCCAAGCACTATCACCTGTCTCGAGCCTTTACTCTCTACATCCGAATACCATCTTCCCATTTCAAATGTAAAGTTTGTTGTTTTAACATAATCAGAGTTGGAACCATTTAAAAATACACCGTCAACCCTTCTATCACCTATTTTAATTGTCTGCCGCGTATTCATAACTGGAGCTACAGCCACAGGAAGTTTTGCCATTTCTTTAAATTTGTCAAAATCTTCCATAGAAATGTTTCTACGGTTCTTAATCTTCCACCAGTCATCGTTTGAAAACCAGGCCCATTTATCAATATAAAGAACATCCGACCCTAAAGCACTGATCCCGTTTTGAAATGAATTATCTATCCCTTTGATAGCAGTAGTCATTAATACTACTGAAGTTATTCCAATTACTATTCCGAGCATTGTTAAAGTCGCTCTTACTTTATTTGCCCTTATCGCACGCAATGCAATCATTAACCCCTCTTTCATTTCAAAGAGTAAGCCGCTCATAAAGTCCTCATAATTATATTGTTGATAAAAATATTCATTGAATATTATTCTACAGCAGTTTTGAGTTTCGGAATATACCTGTTAACTACCGGTTCATCCTTTTCAATTAATCCGTCTTTTAATCTTACTATTCTTGCTGCATGTTCGGCAATATATTCTTCATGGGTAACTAAAATTATAGTATTCCCTTTTTCATATATTTCATTGAATAAAATCATTATTTCTTCGCCTGTTTTTGAATCAAGGTTACCTGTTGGTTCATCTGCTAAAATTATTGAAGGATTTGTAACTAATGCACGGGCAATTGCAACTCTTTGTCTTTGTCCGCCTGAAAGCTCATTTGGTTTGTGATGGATCCTTTCCCCTAGGCCCACATCGTTTAATGTTTGTTTTGCTCTTTCCTTCCTTTCCGATGAAGGAACACCTGCATAAATTAATGGCAGTTCAACGTTATGCAATGCATCGGATCTCGGTAAAAGATTAAATGTTTGAAATACAAATCCAATCTCCTTATTTCTTATTTTTGCTAGTTCATTATCACTCATTTCGCTTACATTATTTCCTGTAAAATCATATTTGCCTGATGTTGGTGTATCCAGGCATCCCAGCATGTTCATTAAAGTTGACTTGCCTGAACCTGAAGGTCCCATAATAGCAACATACTCATTTTTATCTATTCTCAATGAAACATCCCTTAAAGCATGAACTTCCTCAAGACCAACCTGATATATTTTTGCAATATGTTCAATATTTATTATGTTCATCTGTTTAATCCATTATTGTTGTTTTTGGCCGAAATCTTTTTCTCCGGATTCCACTCTGACGTTTGCTCCATCATTCAATTCTCTTGATATTGCTCTGTAGCTTCCGCTTACTACCTGTTCACCTCCGGATAAACCTGATTTTATTTCAATATAATTATTATTGCTGATGCCGGTCTCAACTTGAACAGCTTTTGCCTTATTATTCTTAATTGTAAAAACTATCTCCTTAACTTTTTCAACCTTCTTTGGCGCTTGATTAGGATTACCTTCATTACCTTCCTGATTGTTCTGATTTGGTCCTTTTAAATTTGTTCTGGCAGTAACACTTTGAATTGGTACACTAATTACATTATCTCTAGTCTCGGTTTCAATATCTGCATTACATGACATCCCTGGTCTAAGTTTCTGATCCAGGTCGGTCAGTTTTATCTTAACTTCAAAGTTAACAACCTGTTCCTGAGTTCCTGTCCCGGTAGAAATAGCGCTGTTTCCAATCTCTTTAACAAGTCCCTTAAATATTTTGTCTCCAAAAGCATCAATTTTTATTCTTGCAGTATCACCTATTGATACAAGCACTACATCATTTTCATCAACGTCCGCAATTGCTTCCATATTGTTAAGATCAGATACTGTCATAATATCGGTACCCTGGCTATAAAAGCTTCCCAGAACCCTTTCACCCAATTCTACGTTCAATTTAGTAACTGTGCCGTTCATTGGAGAAAGAATTTTGGTCTTGCTTAATTGATCTTCAGATCTTCTCAAAGCAGCTTCACTTTGAGAAACATTAGCCATCGCTCCCTGGTATGATGCTTTTGTAGATTCATAGGTGCTTTTTGCTGCTTGAAATTCGGCGTCGCTTGAAAGCTTCTTATTGTATAATTCTTTTGTCCTTTCATAATCAGCCTGAACTTTATCAAGTTCCGCTTTCCTCATAGCCATTGTTGATTTTGAAGCTTGAAGATTTGCCTCAGCACTTTCTTTATCTGCCAGATATTGTTTTGCATTTATTCTTATAAGCATCTGACCTTTTGTGACTCTTTCACCCTCTTTAACAGGAAGTTCAACAATTTCACCGGTAACTTCCGGTGTTATACCGACTTTAAACTCAGAATCAATTGTTCCGGTTGCGGAAACTGTTTGAGTGATGTTTCTCTTCATCACCTTTTCAAACTGGACAGGTATAATTTCTTCTTTACTGCCTCCGAGAAGTGCCATAAGAATTAATGCAATAAGAACAACTCCTATTGCACTGAAAATATAAATTTTCTTTTTCGATTTCTTTTTTCCGTTAGCCATGGAAATTCTCCTATTATTAAAATTTATTTATGACGCATTTATAATATTTTTTTTCTTTAAAAATCTATTCATATTTCTGATATTCCAGCGTTCCCAGATAATATTTTAACTGTTGACTTAATACTATATATGAAAACTCCGAATTTATATAATCACTTTGAGCAGTAGTATAATTTGTATTGGCAACTAAGACATCCAGAAGTTTTCCTGAACCCAGACTATATTTTTCCTGTTCTATATTTAAATTCTCTTTTGCTGATTTTACATTATTTTCACTTACTGCCAGCGCTTTTTGTGCTGCTTGAAGGTCCAGAAATGTTTTTTGAATATTCTTTTTTATCTGTCTTTCCAGGTCACTTAAATCATATTCACGATCTTCTGCCGTAACTTCCGCCATTTGCACCCGGTTTGAAACTGAAAATCCTGAAAATATAGGTATATCTAAATTTAATCCAACACTGTATCTTCTTGAATCATATAATGTATTCACATTATTTGAACTTACAGATATTCCGCCTCCAAGAGTAAGCGTTGGAAAATGTCCGGATCTTGCTACTGTAATTCCGTTATAAGCACTTTCAAGGGTTAACTTAGCACTCTTATAATCAACCCGGTTTGTCAATGCTTCTTCAGCTAACCTTGACATGTCCTCGTAACTTTCCGTTATATCTGATTTTAACATTTGAGTTTCAGAGGAAGTTAAGGAATCACTATATGCGTATTCTTGAAAAACATTCAGTCCCAGGTAATATAATAAATTACTTTTAGCTGTTTCAAGATCATTTTTTGCCTGAATCAAAGCGAGATCTGCATTCCCGGCTTGCACCTGCTGAAGATAAACATCTGCCAGCGTGGCTCCGCCTAATTTATTTCTTTCGGTAATCGTTTCAAGGTTCTTTTGATTATATTTTACATCCTCTTCCTTAACTTTCATCTGCTGCTGCGCATTTATTACTTGATAATATAAGTTGATTGTCTGAAATACAATATCCTGCTTAACTCTCTCTAAATTCAAGCGTGCTGCTTGAAGATCATTTTGACTCTGCGTTAAGCCTGCAAAATTAGCTAATCCATCAAATAAAGTGATTCCTGAACTGACTGAAGCTGAATAATTCCTTTCTTCGGAAGATGTTGGAATTACTGCACCCTGATAATAAATTACTCCCCCTTTAGGAGATTTATTCCAGTTAAATCCCCCCGAAGCACTCAGATTCGGTAAAAAGTTTCCATATGAAGCTTTTACACTCGATTCATAACCTTGAAGTTCACTTGTACTTTTCAGTAATTGTGTATTTTTATGCAAAGCTACATTTACTGCTTCTTTAAGTGAAAGCTCTTTTTGAGGGAAAATCGAAAAGTTTAATGTTATAAGGCATAGAAAAATAAGGAAAGTCCGCATTTATTTACTCCCATTATTATCAATTAATAAAAATCACTATTTAGACAAAATTAAAGTTTGATAAGTTACAAATTTACACTTAGCTTTTACTTTCACCAATTAACTATACAAAAATAAAAAGAGTGTGGCTATTTTAATAGTTTACTTTATAGACGGCTGAATAAATAAATATTCGGCAGATTAAACAAGTCAGAATTTGTTTTTGGATAGTATTTTTCAATTATTCTTCAAATTTACAGGAATAATCGTTAGCCCTCAGTATAAAAATCCGTCCTGAAATGAAAAATGCTTACATAGTAGTCAATAAATATGAAATTTCAGGTTCTATTATAAATACCTCTTCAAATAAATTGCTTAACTCTTTAAAATATAAGTTGTTTTTAATGATATAACTAAACTTCGCTAAAATGTTTACGATGATTATGTGAGAATATTTGCATCTTTGATACTTCTCTGCTTGTAGTATGATATAGTAATAAAGAGAAACAGATATTCTTTTATTAAACCTAATGTTTTTAATTGTTTGGGTTGGACACTTTCAAATGGAGAGTATATGATTAGAAAGTTTTTTCTTATAATGGTTTTTATTGAAATAATTGTTACTCAGTTATATGCTCAGAGTTCTATTGATATTTATGGTTATGTCCAGAGTTCATATCTTTTCTTTCATAATAAATTTGATCCATACCCTCCCGAAGAAGAGCAGGATTACACCTATCATAATATGGGATTGAATCAGTTAAATCTGTTTTTTGAAAAGGATTTGGGAGATAATTTCTCCGGTTTTATAAATTTTGAATTTATTAATAATTTTTCCAGTGATAAAGGATATGGTTCTTTAAATCTTCAAGAGGTATACCTGAAATGGGATTTTCATGACTACCTGAAAGTTAAATTCGGTATGGTAATTCCACAGTTTAACGCCATGTTTGAGATTTATAACAGAACCCCTCTCCTCCCTTATTTAATTAGACCAAAACTTTACGATGCAACTAGCGGAAATTTGGTTGATATTTTTGATATTCTTCCCCAGAAAGCATTGGTTCAGATCAATGGCTCGGTTCCTGTTGATGCTGCGAGTATTGAATATGCTTTATTTGCAGGAAATCCCCCTAATAATTTTCTTTCTTCACCAAATAATGATCTTCTTCCCGGATATGTTGCCTACGGAGAAAGTGCAGTTAAATATTTCAGTCTAGGTGGTAGAATAGGTGTAAAAATAGGTGGTCTGAGAGCCGGTCTATCTGGTAGTATCGATAAAGATAATAGGGAAAATTTTGAAACTGATTCCGATGGCAATACTGCTAACCTGGGTGATCTTCCAAGATATAGAGTTGGTGTCGATTTTAACTTCAAATTCAATAAATTTGAACTGTCTGCTGAATATTTGAAAGTAAAAACAAAAGTAACCTCTGATATCCAGGATTCATTAAACTCTTGGAGCTCCCTTGACCCCTATTTTATCGGGAATAGTTTTGACAAAACATTCTACTACGCTACACTTCTTTATAATTTTTCGGATAGATTATTTGCCTATGTCATGTATGATTATTTAAATGATTCTGTCGATCCTTATTATTTTGGACTGGATGGTTATTACGGATATCATTTTGGCGGAGGCTATTATTTAAATGACAATGTAATTTTAAAAGTACAGTATACAAGAAATCTCGCCAGGTATGATACTGGGGAAGAAGTTATTCCAATTAGAAAATACTCGGAAAATAACTATGCTGTTGGAGTAAGTGTATCTTTTTAAATTAAATGGAAAGTGAATTAAGATGAAACTGTTATTTAAAGTTAATTTGATTTTAATAATCTCATTGTTTTGCTTGTATTCTGAGGTTAGCAGTGCACAAGTTTCTGTTGTCGCAAATAAAAGTATAACTGCCGGCTCGATTGATATCAATACATTAGTCAATTTATTTACCATACAATCAAATGAAATTGAATCACAAAAGGTTAGTTTATTTTTTCTGAATGAAAATAATGATACAGATACTAAATTTCTATCTGTAATGGGTAAATCGCTTCTCGAACTGAAAAAAATATGGTTGAAAGCAAAATTAACAGGCAATGGAAAACCTCCTGAAATGATTACTACTGCCAGTGATATGCTTCAGAAAGTTATATCTACTCCCGGGGCAATAGGTTTTATTGATTCAAAATCGGTGAATGGAAATGTTAAGGTCCTACTTAAAATAGATTAATTCTTTTACGAACTTTTCTGGTAAGAATGAATATGGGATTAATTAAGACATATAAGAAGTCTATTAGAATAAAATATATGATCACCTTTATTTTTTTACTGGTGATTATTTCTTTTATAAGTTTATTTTTCAGTTACTCAACCGGGAAAACCGAAGGACTTAAATTTGCTAAAACTCATCTTAAAACTTTATCCGAAATGCTCGCTTTCTCCGTAGGAGCAGGTCTTAGTGAAGGTAACTTTGATATTGTAAAAACTGCTTTTGACTGGGCAAAGGAAAATCAGCAAATTATTTACATAAATATACTTGATGAATCCAACAGCAGTCTGGTAATGTTTAATCCTTCCAAATTAGAGATCAACTGTCAGGCTCTGGTCTCCCAAAAAAAGATTAGAGAAAATGAAAATGTATTGACTATGTCAGTACCTATCAAATATAAAGATATCCGTTACGGCACCATTATAATGCTCTATTCTTTAACGAGCATGCAAAAAGAACTTATCGCAAGTTCGATTACACCTTCAATTTTAACTGCCGTAATCTTAATTTCTGGTATTATCATTATATTCTTTATCAGCAAATTTCTCACGAATCAAATAAATGTTTTAATCAATTCTGCAGTCAAAGTCGGAAAAGGAGATCTTTCCGTAAAAATTGAAGTTAAATCAAGTGATGAAATCGGGCAGCTCGCTCATGCCCTGCAAAAAATGATTACCGAAATAACTGAAACTCAAAATTCTTTGAAATATGAAAAGGCTAAAGCAGAAGAAGCTGTGGAAGAAGCAGAAATACAAAAGAATAATTCTGCCGAACAAAGAGACTATTTATCCAGGAAAATTGACGAGCTTCTTTTTGAAATGAATAAATTTGCCGACGGAGATCTTACATTAAATCTTCCTATCGAGAAAGACGATGAAATAGGAAAATTATTTGTTGGTTTTAATAAAGCAATTAATAAGTTGAAGAATATGATTGCAAATGTTTCTGATGCCGTCATTGAAACCGCAAAGATGAGTACAGAAATTCTGGATCGAACATCCGGCATAGCAGCAGGTGTACAGGATCAATCTATTCAAACTTCCGAAGTAGCAAATTTCATTGAACAAATGACATCTACTATTATTGATACCTCTTCAAATTCAACATTGGCTTCACAAGTAGCCGGCCGCTCGGGGAATGCTGCAGTTGAAGGAGGGAAAGTTGTTTCTGAATCTATTCAAGGTATGGCTAGAATTTCTGAAGTAGTAAATGGTTCGGCTGTAACTATAAAACTACTCGGTCAGCGAAGCACTGAGGTAGGTGAAATAACCCAGATTATTGATGACATTGCCGAACAAACAAATCTTTTGGCTTTGAACGCTGCAATAGAAGCTGCTAGAGCTGGTGAACATGGAAGAGGTTTTGCAGTTGTTGCAGATGAAGTTAGAAAACTTGCCGAAAGAACAACCAAAGCTACTAAAGAAATTGTCGATATGATCCGGCTGATTCAAAAAGAAATTAACGTTGCTGTTGAATCAATGAATAATGGGACAAAAGAAGTTGATAAAGGCAGAAAGTTAACTGACCTAGCCGGGCAATCCTTAAAAGAAATTATTGCTGGTGCACAAAAGGTAACGGATATAATTAACCAGGTCGCATCTGCCACCGAAGAACAATCCAAAGCTGCAGAACAGATTAGCCGGAATATTGAAAGCATAAATAATGTTTCTAAAGAAAATTCAGAAGGGGTTCAATTAATTGCTAAATATGCTGACGATTTGAATAAGCTTACCGGTAATCTGAAAATACATATAAATATGTTCCGGATTAAACCGGCAAAAAATTCTGAACTTATTTTCAAAGAATTTTAATCTTTATCTCTATCCCCTCTCTCCATGCCCTTTGCGCTATGCGCTTTCCGCTTATAGCCGCTTCAGCATACAAATGCTGCTTTCCATCCCTGCATATTGTCCATAATTCTCAATCTTCTTATACCCCTGTTTTGAATATAGCCCAACTGCTTCTAGCTGTTTAATGCCGGTTTCAAGAATAGCTTTTTTATACCCTTTCTCAAAAGCAATATTCTCAAGTCTGCTTAAAATAACTTTGGAAATACCTCTTCCCCGATAATTTTTATTAACAAACATTCTTTTAATTTCCACTGTTTCTTCCTCATATTCTTTTAAAGCATCCGCAGCCAATAGGTATTTCTTCATTATAAGCTATCACTACATTCTCATTGAATTCAATTTTATTGTATTTGTTATATTCGTTCTGGAGTTCTCCATATCTGTCATACAACTCATTATCCAGGTGAGAAATCAACTTTTGGAAATCTTTATTTAAACTGTTTGTTATTGTTATTTCTACCATAAAGTCCAAGGTCTCTCCGCTGTAATTAATTCAAGTTACCCAAAAACCGGTATTTGAAACAAAGCTGCATATTTTATTTTTATCTGTCTTTTTATATTTTTAATTTTTAAATATATATAATCATAAAACCATGAATAATTTATTCTTATCTATTCAAAGTAAACTTATTTTAATTAATTATCTGGTATCATCTTTTTAACTATCTAATGGCCACCTAATGGCCATCTAACAGCCGTCAAATCTAGGTTACCACTATTAAATCCTCCGGGCAAAAGTATCTTCAATTCAAGAATAGGTTTCATAAAAACTAATTAATTCTCACATTTCCTTAAATCAGCTTAAGTTCTGCAAAATTTATTCGATAATATAATGATAAACAATTTGCCTTTACTTAATGCTGGGAGCTCAAATGGCGGGTAAAATAAAAAAACACACTGATGAGATTGATCGGGCATATAAATCAGACCGCTGTAATGGTAATCTTTAAATAATATTCTAAGTGCTGCCATGACTGGTGACGGTCTTGGCAGCCAAAAATATTTAAAATTTATTATTAAGATAGTTGGTCTACATTCATCCATTATTCCATTATTCCATTATTCCATTATTCCATTCCCCCATCAATCCATCAATTTTTATTCAAATACTCATCCTTTATTTCCAATAAATACCGGTAAGCTTCTTCATAATTATTTCCTATCTTACCATCGAGAATTGCCTCTTCAATTGCAGTTTTGATTTCCCCTACCTTCTTTGAAGGTTTTAAATTACAAACCTGCATTATAGTTTCACCTCTAACAGGCGATTGAAAATTCCTAAGCTCATCCTTTTCTTCAACCTCTCTCACTTTCTTCATTACATTTTCATAGTTCTCAAGATATTTTGTTACCTTTCCCGGATTCTTACTGGTAATATCCGCCCTGCATAATGTTATCAAATCATCCAGATCTTCACCGGCAGAAACAATTAACCTTCTAATTGCCGAATCTGTAATATCTTCCCCCGCTAATGCAATCGGTCTTAAATGTAGTCTGACTAATTTTTCCACATACTCAAGCTTATGGTATGGGAGCTTGAGACTTTTAAATATACCCTTCATCATTCTTGCTCCCAATTCTTCATGCCCGTGAAAAGTCCATCCTATCCCTTCTATAAATTTTTTAGTCTGCGGCTTTGCTATGTCATGAACAAGAGCTGTAAAACGCAGCCAGATATTGTCTGTTGCCTTTGAGATATTATCAACAACTATTAAAGTATGCAGAAAAACATCCTTATGATGATAGTCTTTCCTCTGTTCAACTCCTGCAAGATTTGATATCTCAGGAAAAATTATATCCATAACACCGGAATCAAATAGATATTTTAATCCTATTGAAGGTTTGGAGGAACCTAGAATTTTTAAAAACTCATCTGTTATTCTTTCCTGCGAAACTATCTTTAATCTCTCTCTTAATTTATTGGCAGCTTCATTTATTTTATTATCAACTTTAAAATTCAACTGGGAAGCAAACCGGTAAGCTCTTAAAATTCTCAAAGGATCATCATTAAAAGTCTCTAACGGGTTTAGAGGTGTTTTAATGATCTTATCTTTTATATCTTCATATCCGCTAAATGTATCAATGATTTCACCAAAATCTTCTTCATTTAATGAAACAGCCAGGGTATTTATGGTGAAATCTCTCCTTCTTATATCGTCTTCAAAACTACCTTCGCCTGTAATTGGTTTCCTGCTGTTTTCCCTATAGGATTCTTTCCGCGCACCTACAAATTCAAGATCAAACCCCAAATAATGAAAATGTGCAGTACCATAATTCTTGAACACACTAATATTTTTAACTCCCAGCTTTTTTGCTAATATATTTGCATAATCTGTTCCGTTACCCAATATTAAGAAATCAATCTCATTCCTTCCTCTATTAAGGATTTTATCCCTGACAAACCCTCCCACAATATAGACTTTTTGATTCAATTCTATTCCGGTTTGCTGTGCTGTAAATAAAAAAGGATATTGATTAAAATCTAAACTAAACTTCATATAATTTTTACCTTTGTTTCCACAGGTAATGGTTCTGTCTTACTTCCCATTAGAATGGCTACCGGACGCAAAGGTTCGATATTACTGAATAAGATTTTCATAGCTGCTGCGATTGGTACCGAAAGAAACATTCCGACTATTCCCCAAACCCATCCCCAGAATATTAATGAAAATAATACAAACACTGGACTTAAATCCATTTGTTTACCGAGATAGTGAGGTTCAACTAGGCTCCCCATTATCGTATGATTAATCGTAAGTAAAGCTGCCATGGAAATGGTTGTAAAGCCAAAACCATATTCAAGTAATGCTATTATAATAGGCGCAATCGTTGCAATTAATGCACCTATATTAGGTATAAAATTCAAAATAAATGTCAGCAATCCCCAGATTAGCGCATAGTCTATACCATAAGATAAAAAAATTATAGTAGCTACAATTGCAACTAGCAAACTAATGATTGTTTTAATAACGATATAAGATTGAAGCTGGGTATTAAAGCTATTAATGGTTCTCTCCACAGAATCTTTATTTCTGCTGAAAGCGATCTTTACCCTCTCTTCAAATTGTTTTTTTCCTAATACCATAAAAATCCAAAAAATCATCATGATAATAAAATCCTCCAGCATGGAGGAAAATGAACTTACTATATTCTGTATTATTCCCGCTTTAAATAATCCCTGGAAGACCGTACCGAAATCAAATTCCTGCAGATTAAGATTAAATAATGCTGCGAATTCCTTAACTGTTAAATTGAATGGAGTTAAAATCTGCTGCAAAAATTTAGATATGTTTGCTGAATATGCCTGCATATTTTGTGGAAAAGAACTAAGTGAAGAGACTATTAGTAATCCCATTAAATAATACAAAGCTGATATCATGATAAAAATGAGAATCAATGAAACCCATATCGGTACTCCATACCTTTTTAAATAAGCAACTAACGGGTGGAAAAGATATGTTAAAAAAATCGAAATTGTAAATGGAATTAATATCTCTTTTAGTGCCATTAAAACATAAACAAATAAAACAAACGAAATAAAGCCTAACAGATAGGCTACAACCTTTGTTTGTATTCCTGTTGGTAACTCTGTATTAGTCATATTTTATTTAAATATTAATTGTTTTAAAATTCTTTCACCGTTATAATAAAACCAATCCGTTTTTATATAATTGTTTTGAAGGATATAATTATAATTTTCATCTGCATTATATCTTAATGATAATGCAGATATTTTTCTGGCACCAGGAAAATCAAGATTCTCTAGCATATAAACTGACAACCTGTACATAGCATAACTTGAAGAATAATCTTTTACGTGGATTGTTTTATTAAAATTCTTCAAAAAAAGATCATATTGTTCGTTTAATTCTTTGGCTAAATCAATGAATACTGGAACTGAATTATAATTATAATTATTTTCATTTATATTTTTAATAATCTGGAATTTATCAAATTCATTTCCATTCTGATAAATATTAATCAATGAATCCTTTAAAAGTTCTTTCCTCAATTGACTCAAATAATAGTAACTTCTATTAGGGTTTTGGTTAATAAGCATTGTATAATTTGTATCGGCTGCGCTGAAATTATTATCCTTTGCTAAAAAGCCGGCTAAAGAAAATTCAACGTTGTAATAATTTGCTGTGTTTTTATAAAATGAAATATTACCTCTCAATAATACAATTGCTTTATTATTATTGTTAAGCTTTGACTCACAATTTGCTATCCCTATTAATGCAGAATAGTTCTTTCCAAGCTTGATAACATCTTCGAAGATATTCTTAGCACTTTTATATTCTTTCTCATTATATAAATTCCAGGCTTTGCTCAATCTATCCGCTATGTATCTTGGACATACCTTATAGAATATAGATTTTCTCCCAAAATAAAAATTAGCCTTGTCAATATCTTCTTTAGTATTTATTATGCTTAGGAAATTGGTATAATCTAGATTTAATTTGTAAAATGGGATTCCGTATATTTCTTTAAAATCAAGATCTGAATACAATCTTTTATACTTCTCAATTCCGTAATTATCAATTAAATATTTTGAAAAAGAACCGGCATAGATATAAGAAATACTTGATACCTGTTTGAAAAAACTCAGGTATCCGAAAAGATTTTTTAGATCTGTTTTATATCCGTTATTATATGCTAGTGATGCCATAAAATGGATATAATTTTCATCGTAAATAGGATCAGCCGCAACAGCAGCACCTTCTATTAAATACGGATTAAATTTATCTGCTACCTTAAATATACCTTTGGCAAAAGCTGCCGTAAAACAATGAGCAAGTTCATGCTTGAGGGTTGCGTTGTAATCATCATATGATATATATATCTGCTGCAGCCATGGTTTTGCTACATCCGCATTTTCCGAACCGAATAGTCTTTTCTTCTGTTCATCATTTAAAAATAGAAATGATTCAATTTTTTTATTTAGGCTGTCTTTAAAAAATTCCTTCAATGTTTTATAATAATATTCATGATGGACAGCAATATCCTTAATCAAATTTTCTTTTACAGACATCGGATAATGGATAATAAAATGAGGTGATTCAATCGTACCCGTTAACTCTTTCTCAATTCTGCTTTTATCGGTAGAATATTTTAAAACAGGTGAAAAATAAATAAACATCGAAGGGATTAATATCACGATAAAGAAAAAAAATTTCCTGGTCATATGATTTTTATGATAGTAGATCTGGTAAGCTATGTATAGTAAACCACCGAAAAATATTATATTTAATAGCCTGTACAAGGTTAATTTTATATCTACACTTAACCCCTCGTCATATATTGTTCCCGGCAAATAAGCTATAATAGGATTGTAGAAATATACCTGCGGATTAAAATAAAATTCACATAAAGGGATCAAGAGGATTGAAATATAAATTAAAATAAATAATAGTATCCTGAACCTTTTAAACATTAAATTACAGAAAAACCCCAGTGAACTTCCTATAATAACTGAAGGTACCGTTATCACTAGGTAAAAAAGAAACCCGTCTATTAATGAACATTTAACCGTTAGAAAAGAATTTATTAAAGAAATTATCGCTGGGATTATTATAAAAGATGCATAGGAAAATAATATGGAACTATTTACTCTTTTTTTAGATTCTAATCCCGGATAGTTTATTATCAATTTTATTATATATATCCCTGATAGAAAAACAATCAACGCTGAATTTAATACGGAATATTCATAACCAAATACTTTTGTTAATGGTAAATTGATTAAAATAAAATCAAACAAGGAGATTATTATTAAATAAACCGGGAGGTAATTTCTAAATTCTAATATTTTTTTTATTGTAGTCACAGTTAATATTCAGTACCGGAAATTCTCTGAATATCTGCTCCTAAAGATCTTAACTTATTTTCTATTTTTTCGTACCCCCTGTCTATGTGGTAGACTCTCAATATCTCGGTTGTTCCTTCGGCAGCCAAACCTGCCAATACAAGACTCGCACTTGCCCTTAAATCAGTTGACATAACCTTTGCTCCCTTGAGTTTGGATACTCCTTGAACAATCGCTGTATTTTCCTTTACCTGTATATTTGCTCCCAGCCTCTGTAATTCCGGAACATGAGCAAATCTATCCAGATAAATATTATCTTTTACTGTTGAAACACCATCTCCAAGGGACATATACGCTATCCACTGTGCTTGCATATCTGTCGGAAATCCTGGGAATACAGCTGTTGAAATATCGGTTGATTTGATATTATTATCTTCTTTTACCAATTCCAATATCTTATTATTATTTAATAACTTACATCCACTGTCTTCAAGTTTAGATATAATATGACTGATTAACTTCGAAGGAATGTTTTTTAATCTAATATTTCCTCCCGTAATAGCTGCAGCTACTAATAAAGTTCCTGCTTCAATTCTGTCGGGAATTGTTTCAATTTCTACAGGCTTTAATTCCTCAACTCCTTCAACTGTTAAAGTTGCAGTATTTAAACCATCTATTCGTGCTCCCATTTTAATCAAATATTCTGCAAGATTAGTTATCTCTGGTTCCATTGCAGCATTGTTTATTATTGTGGTCCCTTTTGCTAAGACTGCCGCCATTAAAATATTACCTGTTGCACCTACAGAAGGTATGTCAAAACTTATCAATGCACCTTTTAATCTCTTTGCTTTTGCAATAATATACCCTTCGGAAAGCTCTATATCTGCTCCTAATCTTTTCATCCCCTCTAAATGGAGATTTACAGGCCTTGGGCCCCATGCACATCCTCCCGGAAGGGAAACCTTAGCATATCCGAACCTGGTTAATAATGGTCCTAAGACATAAACTGATGCTCGCATCTTCTTGACATGTTCATAAGGAGCATACTGACTTTTTATATCGGAAGTATCTAATTCAACTGTATGATTCTCAAATTTACTTTCTATTCCGAGCTGATTTAGTAATTTCATCATTGTATAAACATCATTTAACTCCGGTGTATTATAAAACGTCGATTTTCCTGCAGCTAATATTGATGCCGGCATTAATGCCAGTGAAGCATTTTTTGCACCACTGATTTTAACTTCCCCGCTTATTTTTTTACCACCATTTATTACAAACTTATCCACTTTATCCTCACATAAATGAAAATATTATAAATACTTATACATAGAAAAAATAAAGATTGACAGGGGTAAAATCAATTTACCATTATGTTTATGTCCCCTACTATGTCTATTTATTCCGACTTTTTATGACCAAATAGAAAAATAAGGTTCTTTTCTAATTTTTCTAAAACCTTATTTTCTGTTTTCACCTTAGTAACTATAAAATATCTGAACGACGAAAACCTTATTACCTTATTCTTTGTATGAACACATTTCCGATTTCCGTTCATACATAAAAGAAAATAAGGTAATAAGGTTAGCTTTAGCTTCGATTCTGCGAGTTACTAAGGTTGCAACATGCAATTTTTATTATAAAATTTTATTTATAATTTGTCAAAATGTCAGACCCTTTCAATTCCTCTTTTTGATCCTAATTACACCTCCCCCCCACCTCCGGTACAACTCCAAGATAACTCCAAGATAACTCTGTGCTAAAAGAACCCCAGGAATAGGCTAAAAAATCATTTATTTTCTTGTAATATATTCGGAAGCGTGACAAAATGACAGACCCGGATAAAACCTGCCTTAAAGAAGTAAAGATGTCATCTTTAAAATTTTTATTATGTTCAAAGTTCAGTAATAATATAAAAACCTATTTTAATAGAATTAATTTTTTGCTGGATACATTATCCCGGGTCATGAGACGATAAACATAAATTCCGCTTGGATAACCATCTGCATTCCACCTGTATTTATATTTTCCCGATGGGAGTATACTATTTACTATGACTGCAGCTTCCCTCCCTAATACATCATAAATCTTTAAAGTAACTAGTCCACTTTGAGGAATTTGAAATTCGAAACTGGTAACCGGGTTAAAAGGATTGGGATAATTTTGTTTTAATATAAAATATTCTGGAAGGTTTTCTTTTTGTTTAATATCTGTAGTTTTTTCTTTGGGTAAAGTTATTTCATATAATTTAGGAGAATTATTGTTATAGTTGAGTCCTGTTTCCATTACGAAAAGTTTATTCCCTACAAGTTCAATTCCCAAAGGAGATATAAAATCTTTTGCTATTTGAGTTACTTTCGCAGTATAATGATCGTTTACCTTTGTCAATGCAACATGGAGCAAATCATTTCCTGTATCCCCTAAAACTTTAAGTAATGCACTGCTGTTTATCCTGTCTACAAATGCACCCCCTTTCAAATCTCCTGCTAAAATTGAATCTTTATCAAATACAATTCCGTCCGGTGAGCTATGAGGGGAAAAGGTCTTTATTGTATCTCCCAGATCACCGGCATCTTTTATTTCACCGGTTACAGTGTCACGAAATTTATCGGCATCAGGACCTGAGCTTAAAACTGGCTCGGTAAAGGTAATACTATCCGGAGAAGGCGGATAATCAGGATCATTTCTGTAAGTTGTATATAACATCCCGTTTCCCCCACCCCATGCATTAGGACTTAATAAAGGATCAGAATGCGGGTCATAATCAGGGAATTGCTGCGGTGTGACATCACCTCCGATTCGCCATGGAAATCCGTAATGATTACCCTCCTTTATCCAGTTCATTTCATCAGGATCATCACGATCATCCGAATTCTCAACTCCAAATAAATCTCCGTTTCCTGAATATGCTAGATCAAATGTATTTCTTATTCCTTCCGCCATTAAATATCCATTTGATCTAAGCCATTCTCTGTCATTTAATAGTAAAATATTAGTGCTATCTACCGGTAACTTCAAAATGATTGATGTGAGACCTACCTCTCTGTGCCCTTCCCGCATTTCACCATGATCCGTGCATGCACCATTGTTCACATAAATATATTTTCCATTGGGATCAACAGCAATAGCATTAGTCTTATGATTATAAACATGTCCGTAAGTATATTCAACTGATTTTGCGATAAAACTCCACACTCTTTTGTTACCATTACTACTGTCCGGAATTCCCTTAGCAATAACACATGTTGCATATGCATTATTCGTATCGCTAATCTCATTACCGGCTAAATACATTGTACCGTTTTTTCCGAATGCCATGCCCAAAGGAGCAGTAAGTCCGTGATCTGATGTTTGATAAACTGTAGTAAGGCTGATTGTACTGTCTAATCCAAAATTTATTAGTTTTATGTCACCGTCATTTTGCATTATATAAAGATTACCGGAAAGAGGATCTTTCTTTATCCTAACTGAACTTTTTTCTACCGTCCCTAAGTCTCTTATGCTGATACCCGGTTTTGTTGTTGAAGGCTGGGCAATTGAAACGGAATACATATAAATTATCATGAATAAAACAATAATGGATATCTTATATGGACAAAACTTCATTAAATATTCCTTTAATAAAAGATTATTAAAATATTATTTCTGTGGATTAGTCGGACGCAAATCTATTTCACTTATTAATGCTCTGATAGGAAGTCTTATAATAGACATTACAGCTTCAGCTACATCTTCCGGCTTTAATATCTCTCCTTTACTCCTTGGATCATGTCCGCCCGAACCGAAATTTGTATCCACAGAACCCGGACATATTGTCGCTACTTTAATATTATACTGCCTTACTTCCAGCATTAATGATCTCGCAAAACCAAGGGCTGCATGTTTTGTAGCCGAGTACATAGAACCTCCTGCAAATGAATTCTTTCCGGCAAGCGATGCTATATTAATAATAGAACCTTTTCTTTTCTCAATCATACTGTTAAGAACCGCTTTGGAAAAATTAAATATGCCGTAAACATTTGCATTAACTTGTTTTTTAAAATCTTCTAGTTCGGCATCCACAACTTTTTTCATTATTCCTATTCCGGCATTGTTTATTAAATGATCAACTTTTCCATAAGTTTTCAAAATCCGATTAACAGAGTCATTGACAAATCTAACATCCGCAACATCTCCCGAAAAGTACTCGCAATCAACTCCCTTTCCATGAATTTCTTTTTGAACACTTTTCAACGCATCAATATCCCTTCCGAAAATCATTATGTCATGTTTTTCTTCTGCTAATCTTAACGCTATACCCTTCCCGATTCCTTTGCTTCCTCCTGTTATAATCGATAATTCTTTTTCAGCCATTTTTATAGATCTCCTTCGATTGGTCGTAATACTATTTCTTCACTAATTATATTGTTCTTTTGCAGATATGCCCATACAACAACTCTTGCTATATCTTCGCTGTTCATCATTCTTTCCGAATTCTTCTTCCTTACATCTAAAGACCACATTGGCGTGACTGTAGCTCCGGGTAATATATCTATTACCCTGATTTTATATTTTCTAACCTCTTCCCTTAGAACTTTTGAATATCCTAAAAGTCCCATTTTAGACGCAGCATAAGCAGTGCTGTTGGTAAAAAATTTTTGTGTTATAATAGAGTTGATATTAATTATTGTTCCTCCCCCCTGCTCAATCATATGAGGGAGTACATTTTTTATAGCATATACCGCACCCAGTAAATTTGTATTAATTATATCATCTATTTCATTTATTGAATTTTCTTCTGCCAATTTGAAGGAAGTTATTCCCGCACTATTTATCAAACAGTCTATTTGATTTTCAGAAGTTATTTTTTTTACAGTTTGTTCAACATTAGCTGATGATGCAACATTACATGGAAACACTTCAATATTCATCCGGTTATTTCCGGATTCTTTCTGCAGCTCCTTTTTTAATCTTTCCAGTTCAGTTACACGCCGTGCAGATGCAAAAACTCTTAGCCCTACCCGCGCAAATTCTTTAGCGGCATCTTTACCGATACCGGAACTTGCTCCTGTAATCCATATTCCCTTCTCTTTTTTTCCCATTATATATTACAATTTGATACCAGGTTTAAAAATTCACTCCTTGTCCTGGGATCATCCTTAAAAATTCCGTGCACTGCACTTGCCGTTGCAGAAGAGTTCTGTTTCTCAACACCTCTCATCATCATGCACATATGTCTCGCTTCCGATACTACCGCTACTCCCTGTGGATGTAAATGCTCCTCTATTGTATCTGCTATCTGCTGTGTCATCCGTTCCTGCACCTGCAGCCTCCTCGAAAAAATCTCTACTATTCTCGGAATTTTGCTTAAGCCCAAAACTTTACCGTCCGGTATATAGGCAACATGAACTTTACCGTAAAAAGGAAGCATATGATGTTCACACAGACTGTAAAAATCAATATTTTTAACTAATACCATTTCATCATACTTTACATCGAAAATTGCATTATTAAGCACCTCTTCAATTTTCTTATTATAACCTGAAGTCAAGAATTCATATGCTTTTGCAACACGCTTTGGTGTGTTTAACAATCCCTCTCTTTTGGGATCTTCCCCTATTTCACTTAGTAAATTTGAAATTATATTTTGCACTTGTGGCAGATTCAAATTCTATTCTCCTTTATATTCAAAAAAATTATTTTCAGTTTCCGATAGTTTTACGGAATATAAATTCCCATTGGGTATCTTATCTATAAGCTGTTTCCAAATCCCGATAGTCATATTCTCAGTAGTAGGAATAATCCCCTTCATAAATTTAGTCTCGAGATTCAAATTTTTGTGGTCAACTTCTTCAATAACATATTTTCTAACTATCTCTTTTAAATCCCTCAAATTTATTACAAAACCCGTTTTGGGATCTACTTCACCTGCTACAACTACTTCTAAAACATAGTTGTGCCCATGCCAGTTAGGATTACTGCATTTCCCAAAAATTCTAAGATTTTCTTCATCACTTAGTTCAGTGATAAATAACCTGTGTGCAGCATTAAATGTTTCCCGCCGAGTTACATATACCATTTGAATTAATAATAATTAACCATAAATATGAATTAAATTTCTCGCACTTGAACTTACTCTTATTCCTAAGTTGGCAAAGCCAGAACCGAAAAGTTTTACTGAAAGATTACCAGATTGTTTTTTAATTTTGTAATTATGTAATTTTATAATTTTGTAATTTCCTTTAATACCTCTTCAATATGGTTTTCCACTTTAACTTTTGGAAATACCTTCTGAATTTTTCCGTCCTCATCAATTATATAAGTTGTTCTTTCTACTCCCATGTAATTTCTTCCATACATGCTTTTTTGTTTCCATACATCATAAGATTCTACTGTTTCTTTTCCTTCATCACTCAATAAAGTAAACGGCAGGTTATACTTTTCCGCAAACTTTTTATGGGATTCAACTGAATCAGGACTTATTCCGATTACCTTAGTATCTAACCTTTCAAATTTTGGAAATTCATCTCTAAAACTGCACGCTTCTTTTGTACATCCTGTAGTATCATCCTTTGGATAGAAATATACTACAACTTTCTGCCCTTTGAATTCATCTAATGAAACTGTATTTCCATCCTGATCCTTTAATTTTATATCGGGTGCCTTTTTTCCTTCTTCTAACATACTCTCCTCATAATTTTGTTTTATAAATAATTCAAATATTCATCATTTTTATTAACCCCGGGATTAATCCCGGGGGTTAATGTACAAAAACTTGATACTTAACTGTTTTAACAGTTTTCAATTTAACTGGTCAATTTGGGTGAAAAAATTAAAAATACATTTAATAAAGAGGTATCGAATTATCAATTTCTTTCGCCCATGCATCAATACCACCTTCTAAATTTATTAAATTATTAAACCCTTGCTTTTCCAGATAGTAACAGACCTGTAGACTTCGAATTCCGTGGTGGCAATAAATGATTGTCTTATCTTCTTTATTTAAACCTTTAGATACTTCAACAAACTTAGAAAGAGGCATCAACTCTGAATTATGTATATTAGCTAGATGGTTTTCCCACTCTTCCCTTACATCAATTACTTTTATATTTTTTTCATTATCTAAAATCTTTTTAACTTCTACCGGTCTTAATTTTTGTATCAATATTCTTCCATAAAATATTAAAATCTTATTTTTAACATAGATAAATTTAAAAGTCTATTCAACATTGTTGTGATTTAGCTAATTTCCAAATAACCGTTGAATTACCATTTTATACGCCTTGGTAACATAAAATTTACCTGTTTCATTCCCATAACGCCATAAAGCATGAAATATCATTAACATTTCATTATCACGCCTTAGTAGAATAAAATTTCCTATTTCATTCCATAACGCCGTTAGGCATAAAATATTATTAACGTTTCATTATTACACCTTCATATATAAAATTTCCTATTCATTAACGCCGTTAGGCGTGAAATATTATTAACACTTAATCATCCCAAATGAAAGGAAGTGTGACACATTCCCATAAATTAAAATATGAGAGTATAACCCATGTAACCAATTTAACCAACCCTTAAATTCCCATTTTATTACGCCATTGTAATATAAAATTTCCCTGTTTTATTCCATAACGCCATTAAGCATGAAATATCATTAGCATTTCATTATTACGCCTTAGTAGTATAAAATTTCCTATTCATTAACGCCTTTAGGCGTGAAATATTATTAACATTTAATCATTCCAACTGAAAGAAAAAACACCGTAGGTGTGACATATTCCCATAAATTAAAACTAACTGAGTAATAATCCATTAAACCAATTTAACTAACCTTATGTCTAATCCTCAGAAAATAGAAAAAATCAAATTTTAATTAGGAGAAAAAATGAATAGAATATTTGGTTATTTTGTTATGGCTCTTTTAATAGCTTCAATTGTTACAAATGCACAACCCCGCCGGACACCTGAAGAAAGAGCCAAACTGCTTAAAGATCAGCTAAATCTTACCGATGAACAAACTGCAAAAGTTGATAGCCTTTATACTTTGGCTGATACAAAATTCCAGGAAGCATCACAAAATGGTTTCGATAGAACAAAATTTAGATCTATCATGGATAGTACAAATACGGAAATAGATAAACTTTTAACGGATGAACAAAAGGATTCATTCAAAAAAATAATTGAAGAACGAAGAAACAGAATGCGGGGAAATCGACAGAACCGCGATTCAAATTAAAATAATATCTTATTGTAACGGATAAAAAATGAAAAAGAAAGTAATTATTTATAGTTTAATTGTGGTTGTGATACTTGCAGCAGTCTATTTTCTCTTTATTAAAAGTGATAGTACTACTCCAAAATTTACTTTTGCTGAGATAAAAAAAGGGGATATTAGTAATACTATTACTAGCACAGGTACCTTAAATGCTCTTAAAACAATAGATGTAGGTACCCAGGTTTCCGGTAAAATTGACAAAATATTTGTCGATTTTAATTCCGATGTGAAAAGAGGACAGCTTCTTGCTATTCTTGATACTACTAATCTCGCTTTAGCAATTAGAGATGCAAACTCAAACCTTGAGAAATCCAAATCTCAATATGAACAGGCATTAGCTCAATATAATAGAAATAAGGAATTATATGATAAAGGATATTTATCTGAGCTGGATTATATAAGTTCGAAAACCAGTCTTGAATCCTCGCTTGCAGATTATCATTCTTCTCAAACATCTCTGGAAAGAGCAAAAACAAATTTGACTTATGCCTACATATATTCGCCGATAAACGGTAAGGTTATTAATAAGAATGTTGAAGAAGGACAGACAGTAGCATCAAGCTTTTCTTCTCCTACTTTGTTTGAAATAGCCGAAAACCTTTCTAATATGCAGATTTTAGCATCTGTTGACGAAAGTGATATAGGACAAATTCGCGTTGGCCAGGAAGCAAAGTTTTCAGTTCAAGCATTTCCGGATAAAGAGTTTATAGGTAAAGTTGTCCAGATAAGATTAAATTCTCAAGTAGAACAGAATGTTGTTAATTATACTGTGGTTATAAATGCTGAGAACAAGAATAATCTTTTACTGCCTGGTATGACTGCAACTATCGACTTTTATATCGAACAGAAAAATGATGTTTTAATGGTTCCAAATTCAGCTTTAAGATATCAGCCTTCGGCTGAAATTCTGGCAGAATATAAGAAATCCACCGGAGATTCTTCTGTAAGTAGACGGAGTAATATTCCCGATAGCTTAAGAAATAGATTTAAAAGAATGGGGAATGGAAATTTTACCTCTAATAATGGTACATCATCTGGGAGTAACAATTTCAAATCCAGGAGTTTCGGCAGAATTTGGTATTTAGATGATAATGGGAAACTTCAGATGGGTATGGCTGTCTTAGGTTTAACAGATGGTAAGAACACTGAAATTGTACGAAGCAGAAATTTGAAGGATGGAATGAAAGTTATTACCGGTACAGAGAATGCTGCAGCAGCCAATACTTCCAGCACACCTAATCAAAATCTCACGCGAGGTTTAAGAAGAGGTTTTTAACTTATCAATACTGAAATATCCGGAGAAAGTTTTGAGTAAAAATATAATTAGAACAATTGAATTAACGAAGACATATTTTGTAGGAGATATTAAAATTCCGGCTCTTAAAGCCGTCAATTTAAATATTGATGAGGGTGAATTCGTTGCAATAATGGGCGCTTCCGGTTCAGGTAAATCAACATTGATGAATTTGATTGGTTGTCTGGATAAACCAACTTCGGGAGATTATATACTTGATGGAATTAATACAAGCAAATTGACTAAAAATGAATATGCAGAAATCAGGAATCAAAAAATCGGGTTTGTATTCCAGGGGTTTAACCTCCTTCCAAGAACAACTGCCCTCGAAAATGTCGAACTTCCATTAATGTATGATAGATTGCATAGAATAAAAAACCCGAATAAAAAAGCTGTCGAAGTACTAGAGCGTGTTGGTTTAGGTGACAGATTAACACATGAACCTAACCAGCTTTCGGGAGGACAGCAGCAGAGGGTTGCCATTGCAAGAGCCCTTGTTAATGAACCCTCTCTTATTTTAGCTGATGAACCTACCGGAAATCTGGATAGTAAAATGTCTGTCGAAGTCTTCAGTCTTTTTCAGAAATTAAATGATGAAGGCATTACAATTATTCTTGTCACTCATGAAAGGGATTTCGCTCATTTTGCCAAAAGAATTGTTGAACTCAAAGACGGCTATATAATTAAAGATTTTGAAATTAAAAACCGGATGATTGCTGCTCAAGAGTTAGAAAAATTAAAAGAAGAAGTAATTTAAAGTTTTAGAGGTAATATGCAGATTAAAAATGTTCTAAAAGTTGCAGGAAAAAGTATTCTCAAATCCAGAATGAGAAGTTTACTAACTGCTTTAGGAATTATTATTGGTGTCGCTGCTGTTGTTGTAATGGTTGCTGTAGGCGATGGTGCACAAATGCAGGTTGAACAGCAGATAAATGCTCTTGGTTCAAACCTCCTTATTATTTTCCCCGGTTCTAGCAACTCTAGAGGAATAAGAATGGGAGCTGGAAGCTTTAACAGGTTTACAATGGAAGATGTTGATAGAATTAGAGAACAAGCAACTTTAATAAAAGCAGTATCACCTGTTGTAAGGAGCGGAGGACAAATTATAGGCGGCAGCGGTAACTGGAGCACTCAGGTTCTTGGTGTAGCTACTAATTATCTGGAAATCAGAGATTGGCCCCTGTCTTCAGGTGATTTCTTTACTGATAAAGACGTTCTTTCAAGAGCAAAAGTCGCTGTACTGGGTCAAACTGTTGTAAACCAATTATTCCCTAATGAAGATCCTATTGGACAATTGATTAGAATTAGAAACGTTCCATTTAGAGTTATTGGCGTTTTATCGCCTAAAGGGCAGAGTGCAATGGGAACTGATAATGATGATATAATTTTAGCACCATCTACTACTGTTATTGACAGATTAGCCGGCGGCAGATATATTAATTATATTCAGGCAAGTGCTCTTTCATTACAGCAAATTGGACAGGCTCAGGAGGAATTAACACAAATTATGCGTCAGGCCCATAATTTGCATCCCGGAGAAGATGATGATTTTACAGTTAGAAACCAGGCTGATATTACCGAAGCGGCAACTGAAACTTCAAAAGTTTTAACCGTTCTGCTTGCCTCAGTTGCAGGCGTTTCTCTCATTGTCGGCGGCATTGGAATAATGAATATTATGCTCGTTTCCGTTACCGAAAGAACAAGAGAAATTGGTATTAGATTATCTGTAGGTGCAAGGACATCCGATATCCTAATTCAGTTTCTAACTGAATCCATTGTCCTAAGTCTAGCAGGCGGATTAATAGGTATCTTACTCTCTTTTGGTATTACATATATTCTAAATAATTATACAAGTCAATTTGCTTACATTAGACCGGAAATAATTTTTATAGCCGTTAGTTTTGCTGGTATTATCGGGATATTTTTCGGCTTCTATCCTGCTCGTAAAGCCGCAAATTTAAATCCTATTGATGCTCTTAGATATGAATAATCTATTATTTTTTACTATATAAAATAATGAAAACTTATTTCTCTTACATCTTATTTTTTATGATAATTTTTTATTCAAAAAATTATGCACAAAAACAGCTATCAATAAATGATGCAATTAATATTGCACTTCACCAGAATACATCCCTTCTTAAATCTCAGAATAATCTGTTAACTAATGCCGGTGCAATAAAAAGTGCATACGGCAATCTCTTCCCGAATTTAAATATTAGTGCCGGCTGGAATTGGCAGAGAATTAGTGATAAAGGAGGTGAAACTCAAACAGATTTCTTCGGAAGGGAAACTACTCTTCCACCATCTGAAATAGATGCTCGGAATTATTCTCTTTCCGCCGGCGGTAATGTTACCCTGTTTGATGGACTTTCAAACCTCGCTAATATAGCCCAAAAGAAAAATTCTTACGAATCTGCAAAGTATGACCTGGAAAAACTAAAACAAGATATAATCCTTCAGACCGCTAATTATTATTTCTCTATAATTAGTTTTGATTCTCTCTTAAAATATCAAGATGAAAATTTAAAGTACAATCAGGAACTATTAAAGGAAATAAAAGAGAAACAGCAGTTAAAAATGGTAACTCTAGCCGATGTTTATTCACAGGAAGCACAAACCGCAAATTCTGAATTATCATATCTTCAAGCCAAAAATGATTTTGAGAAGGCTAAGATCTCTCTTCTAAATTATTTAGCTCTCGATATAAATAAAGACTACTCTTTTAACCTTCCCTCAAAGAGCGAGTATGACTCAAGTTTAACAAGTGAAGATTATGAAGAGCTTCTTCAATTTGCACTAGCCCATCGCAGCGATTATTTAAGTCAAAAATATACTGTTGAGGCGAG
Organism: uncultured Ignavibacteriales bacterium; assembly: GCA_963848195.1. Lineage (GTDB taxonomy): Bacteria > Bacteroidota > Ignavibacteria > Ignavibacteriales > Ignavibacteriaceae > CAVQBP01. The sequence continues at coordinate 62,105 of CAWKCY010000020.1, forward strand.
CCAAAATCAGTTGACTATGGCTCGGTCCGATCTCTTCCCTACCCTATCCGGAAGTTATCGTATTTCAACCGGCGCCACAGATTTAAGTGCAATGTTTAACAGAAAAACTTACAGCCTTGGCTTATCATTAAACATCCCTATCTTTTCCAATTGGAATACAGAATATGCAATTGAATCTGCGGATGTTTCAGTTCAAAATAGTAACGAAGATCTGAATCAACTGGAAAGACAGCTTAAATCGGATGTAAAAAATGCTTTGCTCGATCTGCAGACTTCCCGGCTGCAGCTTGATGTATCAAAAAAAGCTTTGCTCTCTGCCAAAGAAAGCTGGGATATTAAAAAAGAAAGCTATAATGTAGGTGCAGTTACTTATATAGATCTGCAGCAGACTTACAATAATTATCTCCAGGCATTAAATAACAATATACAGGCACAGTATAATTATTATACAAAACAATTTGCTTTACTTAATGCAATAGGCAACTTGAATTATTAACAGAATATTAGATCTGATTTGGGGCCGACTAAACAGGTCATTTTGGACCTGTGCTGATGTAGATCAGTATTGTACCCGGAATATAACGGATATGTAATATTGCGCTGAAAACAGCATCGCTGAATTAAGTTTAGCATGACAATAATCTACTTTTTGGTCCACCCCGTGTATAGAAAGAAATAACCACAATTATGTATTGAAACATCCTTTAAATTTTCGATTTTTATACAAAAAACCCCCTCTCAACCTCCCGCTTTTAAAGAAAACTCAGGTCAAGGCATACATTTATATGCCTAAAAAATATTCTCTTTAAAAATAAGGGGTTGAGAAGCCTTTTTCTCAAAATAAAACATTGCATTTCTTAATTGCTAAATTGATTGAGATGAAATAACCCTATTTTAAGTCTTTAATAAATCCGCGTAATTTATTAAAAGGGATTATTCTTACATCTTGAATTTTAAAAGATTCACTGCCAGTGTAGATTAAGATTTTTTCAATATTCATTCTTGAAGTTGGAACTGGAAATTTACTCAAGTTCCTTAAATAATCACCATTATACGTTTCACCCCCTTTAATTTCAATTGCAGTTAAATTTTCATTTTCTTTTTCTACAATACAATCGATTTCAACACCATTACTTTCCCTCCAGTAATAAACCGCAGGCTTTTTACCATCGTGGTATCCGCTTTTAATTATCTCGCTTATTACTAAATTTTCAAAAAGTGCACCGTATGCAAAATGATTTCTAACCGAATTTGGGCCTGATAATTTTAATAATGAAGATGCTACTCCGGTATCATAAAAATAAAGTTTAGGAGATTTTATTAATCTTTTATTAAAATTTTTATAATAAGGCTGGAGCAAAAAAATGATAAAACTTGATTCCAGTAAAGACAGCCATGACTTAACTGTATTCACAGATATGCCAGTATCATTTGCCAATGATGTTATATTTATTATTTGCCCAATTCTTCCTGCACATAAACCTAAAAATTTTGTAAATGTATTTAAGTTTTCAATAGATTTTAATGATCGTAGATCTCTTTCCAGATATGTTTGAATATATGAAGGATAGAAATCTCCCGGATGAATATCTTTATCATAAATTCTCGGATAGAATCCTTTTAAGATTGTTTCACTTAAATTTTGTTTCGAAATTATTTCGAGCTCGGTTATATCAAAAGGGAAAAGATGATTAATGTTAACACGGCCCGCAAGGGATTGTGATATTTTTTCATTTAATAAAAAGCTTTGCGAACCGGATAAAATATATTGACCGACGGAATTCCTCTCATCTGAAATTACCTGAATATAACTGAAAAGTTCCGGTATATTTTGAGCCTCATCAAAAATTACATTTGGCCCTGCATCTCTTAAAAATCCTGCTAAATCCGATTGTATCATCTGACGGTAATCTATTCGTTCAAGATTATAGTAAGTATAAGAAGGGAAAGCATATTTTAATAAAGTAGTCTTTCCGGATTGGCGCGGTCCAGTCAATGATATAACCGGAAATTTTTTCAGAACTTTATTTAAGTGACTTGTTATATTTCTTTCTATTATCATTTTATGTAATAATGCAATTCAATTGCAAATATACATAAAATATCTTTAATAATAATTCAAAAAACCAATTTAGTGCTTTAATGATAGAGAGATGTCCCTAAATCCGAAATCTAAAATTCATTTACAGCAGTTTCAGCTTTTTAGTCCAATCTTTAAACCCGTTCTCTAGCTGTTCAAACGAATCTATGGTAAAAAGTACCGGCTGAAGATGCCAAACATCATACGCCTGGTTAACAATTCTTTCCGGATCGAAATCAATTACTTCCACTTCACTTGATAGTGCATGCTGTATTTCACCAAGAGATGAAATAATTCCAGCACCGTAAATACGCATTCCATCCGGCTTTCTTATCAAACCGAATTCAACTGTAAACCAATGAAAGGTTTCAAGCTTTTTCCTATTTTCCCCTTGTGCATTTAGTGCGGCTTCTCCAAACATTTGATAAAATGAAGCAAAACTTGTATCTGTTAGCAATGGCATATGACCGAACATATCATGAAAAAGATCAGGAGCCGGAGTATAATCAAGCTCTTCTTTTCCCCTTATATAATCAGTAGAAGGAAATACTTTCCGCTGAAGCATTTTGAAAAAATCCTGTTCATGTATTAAACCCGGAACCCTGGCAATTTTCCAGCCGGTTGTTTTATAAAATACATGACTCAGATCCTTTAAAGCAGGTATTTTATCAGGAGTAAAGTTCAGCCTTTTAGAGCCTTCCATGTATTCTTCGCAGGCTCTTCCGGGAAGATATTTCATCTGCCTGTCAAAAAGAAACCGCCATGATTCCTGGTCAGATTCCGGATAATCAGGGTATATAATTTCATCATGTTCGGGTACCGGTCCTGTTAATTTCTGCGGAATACATCTTGGATCTATCCCCTCTTTAGCTGCCTGTTCATAAGCAGACAAAGTTTTTTCATCTTTTGGATTATCCATTTTTTACTCCTTCTTAAGATTTAATTGCTTTTGGCAATTTACACTTATTAACAAATCCCCCCTCTCCTTACTAAGGAGAGGGGCCGGGGGTGAGGTTAAAACACCTAAATTTTGCACCTGAATTATATTATGCAAATATCATATTTTCAAATACCTATCCTATGAAACTTCTGATAACTTAATCAGAATTGAAAATAATATCAATGCTTACAAATGAATATATTTAAGGAATATAATTTACTATCTTGTTTTCCAATCCTTCTTTTGAATGTTTCAGATTTAACTTTCTTTCCGGCTGCTTTTTTAACTCATCAGGAACATCCGCACCTATCGGCCTCTTCGATATTCCCCCGTCAACAGAATATAATGCTCCCGTCACAAAACTCGCTTTTTCAGAAGTTAAAAAAACAAATACATTTGCTGCTTCTTCATAATCCACTTTATTTAATTAATCGGAATTTTCCTGAACTTTGCAAGAATAATACAATAACCTCCATAAGCCGCTAAACCAACTGCTGCTGCACCCAGCAGCCAATGTCCGTATGGTTCATATAAAGCCTTTGAAAGCGCTTTACCTATTCCAGCAGCTTTTTGCGGATTGTATTCTATAGCCGCCTGAATTAAAAAAATACTTATTAATATAAATACAATTCCTCTTGCAGTAAGTCCCACCATACTTATATATCTTGTCAGTTTTTCTTCAAAATTGCTCATCTCCCCTAATTTATATTTAAATTCAAATTTAGAAAAAGTGCCGAAGTAGATTTGAAATAGCCCGGAGCCTCCAATTGCTAATCCTGCAATAATAATAAGCCATCTTCCGAATGGCTTTGAAAGTACCAATGCAGTTATTCCCTCGGTGGAACTGCCGCTCCCTCCGGATCCGCCCATTATCTTTAAGGAGAAATATGCGAGTCCCCCATACAAAATGACACTCGTAAAATAGCCTACTCTATCGAGTAAATTCTTAAAATCTATCTTTTTATTATCGGCATTAAAAACCGATTGAATAAAACGCCAATATGCGTGACCGGCTAAACCGGCTGCTAAAAGTATTAGGATAATATCTCCGAATGGCCCGGATTGCTGGTGTATGGTTGTTAAAACCTCTTTCATTCCGGCTGTTTGACCCCCAATTCCTATCACTATTTCAAAAGACAAATAACCCATTATAATATAGAGAAGTCCTTTGGCTGCAAATCCCACTCTTGCAATAACTTCAACCCACGGATTAATTTCCTGCTTTATTAAATTCATTATCTCTTTCCGGATTCAGAATGATAGCTCCTTAACTGCATTTAATCTGTTTAATATAGTATTAAAGTGATTTGTTTTATGAGATATAAAGCAAATTAATATATCCGGTTTCCAGGGAATGTTAATCGTTCAATAGTTACCTTTTCCAAAAATTCTTCATTAACAATTGCTCCGCTGCCTGGAATATCAGGTACATTTAAAGTCCCGTCATTATTTAATTCAAAAGGATTGAGCACAATATCGTTCGAAAAATACCGTTTACTTGCACTTATATCTCCTGGTAATTTAAAATTGGGCAGACTTGCTAGAGCTGTATTGAATGCTCTGCCTATTCCGGTTTCCAGCATTCCGCCGCACCATACCGGAATTTCATTCTTTTCCGAAATATCATGAATCCTTTTTGCTTCTGTTAGTCCCCCTACCCGCGAAGGCTTTACATTTATAATTTTACATGCCTTCATATTTATTGCATCTTCCGCAATTTTTGATGAAACTATACTTTCATCAAGACAAATTGGAGTTCTAAGGCTTTTCTGTAATACGGAATGTTTATATATATCATTATACCCAAGCGGTTGTTCAATTAATAATAAATTAAATTCATCAAGCTCTGCCAGATGTTCGGTATCCTTTAGATTATAAGCACTATTTGCATCAACCTGAAGCATTATATCTCCCCATCTTTTTCTAATTTCCCTAACCGGTTTAATATCCCATCCTGGCTTTATTTTAATTTTTATTCTCTTATATCCTTCATCCAGATAATTTTCTACTGAACTCAATAGTGAGCTGATGTCTTCCTGAATGCCAATACTTACTCCAACATTTATTTTTGTTCTTACTCCCCCGAGCATATTTGAAATACTTTTATTATACACCTTTCCGGCTAAATCCCAAACCGCAAATTCAATCCCCGCAATTGCGATCCTATTACCTCTAACTATAGAAAAAATACTATTAATATCTTCCGGTGTTGATATATCAGCTTTTAGTATTAAGGGTATTAAAACATCTTTCATAACTGACCAGACTGTCCCGCTTGTCTCCTCAATATAAAAAGGATTGAGACTGACAGGTGCTTCTCCCCAACCCTCCATTCCATCAGAATAAATTCTTACTATTATCCCGTTATTCCCTTCATCCGTCCACCCGCTTGTTATGAAAGGTTTTTTGTATGGAAGAAATATCTTTCTTATTTCAACTCGTTCAACTCTCATTTATCTTATAAGATTTTTGTTTAATGTTTTTATTATAATTAAAATTGAAAATAAAATTCAAAATTTTTTAACAGTAAAATAAAATTAAATATATCAAAAATGAGATACACTGCTTTTCTATTTTTTGTTTTAACTCAATTATTATTTTGCCAGGTCAATACTGAAAAATATAGAAATTTTGGAGATAGTGCAGGATTTTCAGGAATTGCAAAGTTAGATGCTTCAATCCAAACAGGCAATACGGATTTACAGGAAATCGGTTCCGAAATTCGTGTAAATTATAAAGAACCAGTATCAACATTGCTGTTTATTTTGAAAGGAGATTACGGATGGAATGATGGTAAACAGTTTTCAAACGAAGCTCTGGCACATTTAAGGTTTGTCCAGACTCTCAACAAAGATCTGAAACTGGAAGTTTTCTCCCAGATAAATTATGATAAATCCCTGCTACTTCTCTTCCGCGCTCTTGGAGGCACCGGTTTGAGGTTCAAATTATATGAAACTAATAATTCTGTACTATGGTTTGGTTCGGCTTATATGCTTGAGTATGAAAGATATAATAGCCCCCGAAGTTATATTAATAAAAAGATTATTTTAGCAAATAGATGGAGTAATTATTTATCATTCAATTTATCCGTTAAGGAGAATGTAAGCATCTCATCAGTTATATATTACCAGCCCCGTTTTGATCTATGGAAGGATGTAAGGATATTATCTGAAAATTCGTTAATTGTAAATTTATCAGGTAATTTTTCTCTTTCTGTAGAGTTTGATTTAAGATATGATCACTTTACCCCTGTAGGCATAAAAGATGTCGATACAAATTCAAAGATAGGTTTTATTTATAACTTTTGATAATTAAAAAACCTCCAACGTTTCCTAAACTTAGGATGTTTGAACCCTTCAATATCATAATACATTTACCTCCTCTTCAAGTTCAATCCCGTATTTATCGGAAATTGTTTTTTTGATAAAGTCTTTAAACTCTAAAATTTCCTCTCCCGTTGCTTCTCCGTAGTTTACTATTACCAGAGCCTGTTTTGCATGTGTACCTGTGTTTCCCACCCTCTTACCTTTTAACCCTGCATTCTCAATCAGCCACCCCGCAGGAACTTTAACCTTACTATCTGAAATATTATAACCAATAATTCCGGGAAACTCATTCTTTAATATTTCAAATTTATCTTTTGCAATTTCCGGATTCTTGAAAAAGCTCCCTGCGTTTCCAACCTTTGCCGGGTCCGGCAGTTTACTCATCCTTATATCTGATACTGCTCTGCTTACATCTCCGATGGTTATTTTATTTAAATTTCTTTTTTTAAGTTCTTCCTCGACAGCCCCGTATGAAGTATTAGGAATAGGATCATTATTTAGCTTCAAAGTCACATCAGTGATTATAAACTTATCTTTTAATTCCTTTTTAAAAACACTGTTCCGGTAGCCAAATTGACATTCATCCTTATAAAAAACCTTTTCCTTAAGATCCTTAATAAAAATCCCTTTTAATGAATAGAATACATCCTTTAATTCCTGTCCGTATGCACCGATATTTTGAATCGGTGCAGCACCAACTTTACCTGGTATCAAAGAAAGATTTTCTATCCCCCCAAAATTTTGTTTAACACAATAGATTACCAGATCATTCCAGATCATTCCGGCAGAAGCTTCAATAAAAGTATTATCTTTTGTCTTATCAACAACCTGAACTTTATCTGATATAAATGTTATAACAAGACCTTCAAAATTTCCTGTAAAAAGGATATTGCTCCCCCCGCCTAAAACTAACTTTCGGGTATTCAGAAAATTATCTGCTGGCAATAACTTTTTTAGCTCTTCAGTAGAGGAAACTCTGGCAAAATATTTCGCTTTTACATCTATTCCAAAAGTATTAAGGTTCCTTAAAGAAAAATTTTCTAGTATATCCATTTTACAACTGTTTTAACAAAAATATATATAAAAGAATAAAACTAAAATTTATTAGAAGTAAATGCTATTATATTTTTCTTATCCTTATCTTTTAAAGTTCATATCTTTCTAAAATTGCTTTTTCTCAAACAAACTCATTTATTTATTTTATATATTAAAAATGATTCTAAATCTGGTTAACTTTGGAAATGATTATTCAGAGTTTTATTTATTAATGAAACTCGCTAAATTGTAAAAAAGAGCTTTATTTTGGAAATTGAATTTAATTTTAATCAATCAGGGGTCATTCCCTATAGAAAAAAAGAAAATGAATATGAGATCCTTTTAATTACTTCAATTAAAAAGAAAAAATGGATCGTTCCCAAAGGATATGTGGAATTTAATTTAACACCGTTCGAATCTGCAAAAAAAGAAGCTTATGAAGAAGCCGGGGTTATGGGCTCAAACGAAACTATAGAACTCGGCTCTTATTCGTTAGATAAATCAATCGGAAAACAGACTATTAAAATATTTTCCATGGAAGTAATTAAAGTGCTCGATGATTATCCCGAAAAGAATATGAGAAAAAGAAAATGGCTATCCGTTGCCGAAGCTGCTTCAACGGTTTCTTTACCCGGTGTATCTGCAATGATTCTCTCTCTCCCTGCAAAAATAAAACGAAGTAATTGATTTAAATAAAACTTTCTTCATCCTCCTTTATTAAACTTTCCACCGCTTCTTTTGAGGTTTCATAATCATATCCTTTTGAAAAAAGATATGAAAATAATTTTTCTTTCATTTTTTTCTTTTCCGGTTTCCTGAAAATAAGAGAATTATATTTTTTTTCCGCTAGTTCAATTGCACTATGCAAATTGTTTCCGTCAGGAAATTTATCTAACAATACTTGGGATATAATTTCACCGTTTATTCCCCTTTTTATCAATTCGGCTTTAACTTTATTCTTTCCCCAATACTTATTCTTTATATTTTCATCCGAAAAAACATTTGCGAATTCCATATCATTCAAATAATTATTTTCTCTTAAATTATTAATAGTTTCTTCTATAACTTCTTCATTATATTTTTTTTGCTTTAATTTAATCCGTAATTCATATTCGGAAAGCAATCTTCTGGCAAGGTAACGAAAAGCTCTTTGCTTAACTGCAAATTTTTGATTTTCATAAATTAAAGTTTCAATCTGAGCATCTGATATTTCATCATTCTTTCTAAAACCTCTTTTTACAAAAACTTCATAATTAATAAAAATAGTTTTTTCATTATCTAAATGAATTGAAACATTTTTAGAATCTTTTTTAACTATTCTTAATATTTTCATTGCATTTTAGATTTCTAATCTCCCTAACTTTTCCATCTTTCTATTCTTCCTATTTCTTTATATAAGCATTTAAGCCTATCACCACAGGTTTCCCATCGATTATACATTCTGTTACCACATTCCCATGTGTAGTCGCAACCACTAATGTTTTTCCCGAAGCACTTGGGGTTGGCTTCTGTAATTCAATGCTTATAACAAGTTTTCCGTTTTCAATTTTAACTTCCATTTTATACTCCATTTGTATATAGTGATAATACTTTAATAATTCTTACGAACAACTCATTGAAAATATTTATGTTATACTTTAATATCAAACAAATAAAAAAAATTATTTAATTGACTCAAGTTGACCGCCTTTTGGAAATGGTTACAAATATTCATCTTTTTTATTAACCACGGGATTAATCCCGGGGGTTTATGTAAACTAAAAGCTTGATATTTAACTGTTTTAATTTATCTACTGAAGGTAGACAGTTTTCAATTTAAGCGGTCAACTTGAGTAATTGAAATGATAATGATTTTTCGATGACTCCCAATCCCATCCTTCCCAACCTTATTTATTGTCATAACCTTAGTAACTTAAACATCTAAACACGATTTAACCTTATTACCTTATTTTTATGTATCTACACATATTTATTTCTTATCTTTCAATTCAGAAATATTAAAAAATATATGCTAAGTTTATTTATAATCTTAATCATAATTATATCATAAAAGAATATATAAATTTTATAAAAACATGTCATCCCCACAACCAACAATCCACCACCAACAACCAACAACCTACCACCCACATTCAACAACCCAAACTAAAATCTCCCAAATCAGACTTTATAACCAGCTATTAATTAACTCTCATTCTAAAACCGCAAAGCAAGTTGTGGGTTATATGGGAGCCATGCAGGCACAGGATCTTTTAATGGCTGAATGGGCTATTGGTATCCGTCTCCCGGGTTCGACAATAGATACTGTCGAATCTGCAATCAATAATGGTAATATTATAAGAACGCATCTTCTCAGACCGACTTTGCATTTTGTTTCTTCTGAGGACATTTATTGGATGCTTGAACTGACTGCACCGCAGATAAGATCCTCCATGAAATCAAGGAGTAAAGAATTGGGACTTACAAAAGCATTATTAAACAGCAGTAATACGATCATCGAGAAATCTTTATCTGATAGAAAATATACAACACGTGAAGAATTAAAAAAAGAATTTGAAAAAGCTAAAATATCAACTAAGGATAATAGGCTCTCCCACCTTTTACTTAATGCCGAACTGGACGGCTTAATTTGCAGCGGAACTATTAAAGGTAATAAGCAGTCTTATGCCTTATTGTCTGAAAGAGTACCTAAAAAAAATACTCTGACTAAAGAAGAATCTTTAGCCAAACTAGCAAATATTTATTTTTCAAGCCATTCTCCTGCAACTTTAAAAGACTTTATATGGTGGTCTGGTTTGCCTGCCAAAGATGCAAAGATTGCTTTGGATTCTGTAAAATCAAATTTTATTTCGGAATCCTTTAATTCAGAAACATACTGGTTACCTAATTCTTTTTCACTGCCGGATAAAAATAAATCATCTGCTCATTTTTTACCTGCATATGATGAATTCATTATAAGTTATAAAAGCAGGTTTGTTGCAATTCACCCTGAACATAATAGTAAAGCAATTTCGTCAAACGGACTCTTCCGCCCGGTCATTTTAATAAATGAAAAGGTAAAAGGTACCTGGAAAAGATCAATAAAGAATGATAAAGTAAAAATAGAAATTGAACTTTTTGATTCCTTTAACAATAAGACTAAACAATTATTAAAAAAAGCGATCATTCCATTTGAACAATTCATAAACAAAAAATCTGAAATAATTATTGCTTAACTCAAGTTATAAAACATTAACATTCAAACTACCCAAATCTTAAATAAAAAAGTAAGGCTGACCTTTACTCATACCCTTATACCCCTATACCTCCACTCCCCGATCCGAAATAAGCAAAAAAAATCCCGGATAAACCGGGACTTTTTCCAAATATTTTTCGATTATTTACTGCAGTCTGAATACAACTGGTATAGAGACCTGAACTTTAACCGGCTTCCCCCTCTGTTTACCTGGCTTAAATTTCGTTTCTTTAACTGCTTTCATTGCAGCTTCGTCACATCCTGCACCTATTCCTTTTTGAACTTCTACTTTAGTAACATTACCGGATTCATCAACAAAAGCTTTAACATAAACTTTTCCTTCAACACCTGCTCTTTTTGCTATTTCCGGATAAACTATTTTACTTTGAATAGCAGCAATTCCGCCGATTGGTTCGGGCATGTCTTCAACGGCTACAAAGTATTGAGGTTCTTCCTCTGTTTTCTTTTCTTCTTTTGGTGGCGGAGGAGGAGCAACATCGGCATTTACATCCAGTTCCGTACTTTGAATTTCTATATCCTGCAGAACATCTTCTGATGGTGCTTCAATCGGGATCGGAGGCTTCGGAGGAGGTGGTGGTCTGTTCTCCTGTCTCGTCTGTTGAATATCTTCCATGTTAATCAATTCCTGCGGACCCTGTACCACTTGTTTTTCTTGTTTTATATCTGGAAAATATTTGAAGGAAACAATTAGAACTAATAACGAAACAATTAAGCTTAGTTCGATTACACGCTTATATTGAGCCCTTAAATCTGCTTTTGGACTTTTTACCAATGCCATTTTTTGCTCCTAATAGCTTTTTACTTAAAGAAATTTAACAAATGATGTTTTCTTTGTCAAATTAGAAAACTGTTATTTCTACTAAATTATTTATTTTAAGTTCCTATTTAATAGAATTTATTTATAAAATAATTCTATAAAAAATCTTTCTACATTATAAAGCTAAATATATTGAAAATATTTTTAATTAAATTGTGATTTTTGATTATATTGTGAAATTTTTACTAAAAAAATAATTAATAAAATTCCCAAACTTGTTCCTACCATATCTGCAGTCCAATCCAAAATATCACAATCCCTCCCGGGCACAAAAAGCTGGTGAATCTCATCCAATCCCGCATATAATGCAACAATCAATCCTGTAAAAATTGCAAAATGTTTCTTTAACTTGTTATATTTGTTTTGAAATAATAAAGTCAGGCTTAGTAAACCCCCTAAAATAAAATATGCGGAGAAATGTTCAATTTTATCATTAACTCCGGTTTTAGGTAATTCATTTCCCGGCAGTGTTGTTAAGGTCAACAAAATAATCCAGTAAATTGTCAAAGGTATATAGATTATTCTCTTTTTATTTTTATTTATATAATCAAACAATCGAATCTCTCAAAAATTTTATTGCTGAAGGTAAATTATTTATAATATTTTCTGCCGTATATCCGAATTCGGTAAAATCCTTTAAAAGAAGGTCAGCTGCAAGACTATGAATATATACACCCGCTATTATACTTTTTTCAATTTCTCCTGATTGTGAAATCAATCCCGCCAGAACTCCCGTCAATACATCACCGGTTCCGAATTTTGCCATACCTGGATTCCCTGATGTATTAATAAATACTTCCCCGGATTCTCCTGGTGTAAAAATTATTGTAGGTGCTCCTTTCAGTACTAAATATGATCCTGTGCTTTGTACGAATTCTTTTCCATACTTCAAAATATCTTTTTTTAATTCAGAGGTACTTTTCTCTATTAAATTGGCAAATTCACCATGATGGGGTGTAAAAATAAGATTCTTTAAGTTCAGTTTTTGATAATCATTTTGTGAAAGTGCAAAAATAGCATCTGCGTCAATTACCATTCTCTTATATTTTCTTTCTGAAATAATTTTCAGAACAGCATTTTGTGTCTCTTTTTCTCGGCCCAATCCTGATCCTATTGCCACAACATCAGCCCATGCCAGCCTCTTTTCCAAATCGCTTACATTTTCCTCTATTAAGAAACCCCTGCCTTTATCATCATAAGTTTCAACTATAACTTCATTTAATTTTGCGTGCACTAAATTTTTAGCTGATTCGGGAAATGATAAAATAGATGCTCCGGCACCAATATTTAATGAAGCTTTGCTGCTCAATGCCGCAGCTCCGGGTAATTTAGCTGATCCTGAAATAGTAAATACTTTACCTGCCGAATATTTATGTTCTGATTTATTTTTATGAGGCAAGTAACTTAATGCATCTTCTGGTTCAATTAAAAATTCACTTGTATCATACCTGTCAAAAAAATCATTGTTGATCCCTATATCCCCCTTGAAAACTTTTCCGGCATATGTATATCCATCACCTATAAATAATCCAGGTTTAAATTCACCGAGTGTAATGGTTAAATCAGATTTAAAAACAGTTTCAGCCGATCCTCTGTCAGAATCAAGTCCGGTTGGAATATCTATTGCTACCTTGTATGATCTTGCATTATTTAGACTTTCCACTATCGATTTATAAGGCTCACGCAATTCCCCTTCCATCCCGCTGCCGAGCATGGCATCAAAAATAATATCACAGCTCTTTAAATTATTTAAATCCTTTTTGGAAGAGAATTTCTTTAAGGAAATTCTTTTATTTTCTACGGATAAATTTCTTAATATTTTAAAATTAACAGCACAATCGGAAGACATCTCATTTTCTGCACTTAAATAAATTACAAATATTTCAAATCCATTATTAGCAAAATGTCGGGCTGCCGCGAATCCGTCACCTCCATTATTCCCCTTGCCGCATACAAATCCGATTTTATTAAAAGCATTTAATTCGGCATTCTCTAATACGGTATTATAAATTGATAATGCTGCATTTTCCATCAAAATGATTCCGGGCATTTCCATTTTTTTAATGGAATAGCCATCAACTTCTCTAACATGTTCTGTAGAAAATAACGGAATCATATTTAATGGAAATAAATTTACTATAAGAATGATGAAACTAAACTTATAAAAGTTCCCGGCGCTATTCCAAGTACTATAACAAGAAGAACGGAAATAACTACCGCAAGCAATCCTGTATTACTATTTGTAAACGCTATTTCTGTAGTGCTTTCTCTGAAATACATCAATACCACAATTCTCAAATAAAAATATAAACTTATTACGCTTGTGAAGACTCCAACAATAGCTAGCCATGTCAGATGAGTTTGTATTGCTGAAATAAATACATAATATTTTCCAAAGAATCCGGCAAATGGTGGAATACCGGCTAATGAAAACATACATATTGATAGTAAAGCAGCTAACAATGGTTTTCTTGAACTCAATCCAGCATAATTATTGATATCCAGGTTTGAATCTTTCTCTCCCTCAATTAAAGCAATTATTCCAAAAGCACCAAGGTTCATGAATGTATAGGCCGATAAGTAAAATATAATACCTGCAATACCATCAGAATTTCCTGCTGCAAGTCCTATTATCATATAACCTGCATGTGCTATTGATGAATAAGCTAGCATCCTCTTAATATTATTTTGAGAAATAGCTACAATACTGCCGAATAACATCGAGAAAACCGCTATTACAGCTAAATAAGGCTCAAATAAATTACTAATCTGAGCATTACTGAATATACCGCTTAAAGTTGCAATTATTGCACTGAATGCAGCTGCTTTCCCGCCAGTTGAAAACAATCCTGCAATTGTGGTAGATGCCCCTTCATATACATCCGGTACCCACATATGAAATGGGAATGCTGCTATCTTAAATGAAAAACCAATCAGGAAAAGAAGTATACCTGTTATAAATAATACATTTTCTTTTAAGGATAAAAATTTAGATATGATTGTATCTATTGAAGTAGAATGAACCGAACCATAGATAAGCGCTATGCCGTACACAGTAAATCCGGTTGCAAAAGCTCCCAGTAAAAAATATTTTAACGACGCTTCGTTTGCCTGTAACCGTTTCCTGTTTATCCCTGCTAATGCATAAAAACATATTGACATCAATTCAAGACCCATGAAGATCATAAACAGATCTTTTGCTCCTGCCATAAACATCATACCGAGAACTGAACACTGAAGTAGTATATAATATTCACCGTAATACGTTCCGTATTTTTTTAGATAATCTATAGAGAGTAAAGAGACTATCGCAGCTCCAAAACAGAATATAAAATAAAATACATTTACATTTCCTCCGGTTGCAAGCATATTCTGCATAACAACAGATACAAAATTCACTGTTGCTAATGAATAAAATGCTGCAGCAAGAAAAACTACTATTGTTATCCAGGAAAGTATTTCTTTACTCTTTTTGGAATACATCTCTACAATTAAGGAAATTAAAATCCCAGACCCTAATATTACTAGAGGAAGGATATTTAAAAATTCCCTGAAATTATTGAACATGAATCAAAACCTTTTGCTTTTTACTCAATAAATAAAATATCATCATCAGATTTTTCAATCCGTGTTTTATGCTTCTCTTCAATATAGACAGCTAATTTTTTATGATTACTGAAATCAAATATATTCTCTCCCTTTTCTATTACCACCATTTTTATTGCTTCGTATTTTGAAACTACATCATTAATATGCTTATACTCAAGAAAATATATATCTGTGAAATTTTCTTCTTCCATGATATATACTCCTTTTGAACTCGGTGAAAAATCGGTTATAATCTCGTCATCAATAATAATCTTAAGAAAATGTGCATGGAACGGGAGAATGAGACGGTTGTTATAATATAAACCATTGTGTTTATTTTCCAAAGCCTCTGTCAATGTTTTCATTTTTTAATCTCCTTATCTAAAAAAGATAAACCAAATAATACCGTATATAGGAACGAGAATTGGAAGAGAGTACTTTATTACATAAGTAAAAAACGGAGGCATATCTATACCGGCTCTCTCACTAATTGATTTGACCATAAAATTAGGACCGTTACCGATATATGTTATAGCACCGAAGAAAACTGAAGCCACAGATATTGCAACCAGGTATACATCATCTACTTTAACAAAATGAAGTACATCCTGCTTTACTGTTACATTCAGCGCATATTTTCCCATCGCCGCACTTAAAAAGTTCATATACGTTGGAGTATTATCAAGTACAGCTGATAATGTGCCTGTTGCCCAGTAAAATACTCCTTGATTTAACTTATCACCAAGTACATTAGCTTCATGCGCTATCAATTCCAAAGCAGGTACCATTGTAGCAAATATACCAATAAACAAATATGCTACTTCTTTTATTGGTTCAAAATCAAACTCATTTGCTTTAAGGATTTCCGGATTAGCATGTTTATAGGATAAAAATACCACAGCAAACATTATTATTTCTCTTATTCCAAACGGCAGCGGTGCAAGACTGGGGACTCCCGAAATTACTAACGGATCAATAAAAACAGCAAGTATTATTACAAGCAGATAAAATAAATTCTTCATCCCTTTGAATTCTATTTTTCCGGTGTATTCAACTATATCTACATCTTTTTTGTTGAGCACGTCAAATAAAAAGAATACGGCTAATATGAGGACTAATGCCGGAATCCAGATATGCCATACATTCTCTATAACCCAGAAAAATGGCACTCCGCTTAAAAAGCCTAAAAATAAAGGAGGGTCTCCTATTGGAGTAAGCGCTCCGCCAACATTACTTACTATAAATATAAAAAATATTATATGATACGGCTGAAGCCTGTCACGGTTCATCTTTATATATGGTCTTATTAATAACATTGATGCACCGGTAGTTCCAATAACGTTTGATATGATTGCTCCTACCAACAGAAAAATTACATTTACAACAGGAGTAGATTTACGGTCAACTCTTATTAGAATTCCGCCCGAAGCAACAAATAAAGAGCTTAATAATGCAATAAATGATATATATTCCGCTAGTGTATGTGTTAAACTATGGAAGTTATGTAAATAAAAAATATAATAAGCTACAACAATAACCCCTAAAACTACTGATACTTTGGGATAATGATGCTCCCAGAAATGTTTGTAAAATAATGGTCCCGTCGCAATCATTAAAAGAAGAATAATGAACGGTACTACCATAAAAGTTTGAGGCAGTTCATGCTCTACTGCTGCCTGAGTTGTTTGAACACTTAATGTATCGGCAATTGTCTTACTTATTATTTCACTTGCAAATATGTTCTGAGATGCAAGTAATAATAATCCAAAGAATATTATTATACCCGGAACTACTCTTTTAGAAAAAATGATTTTACTTAATTTATTCTTCATAGCTGATTATTTTAGACTCACCCTTTCTGGAGTTATTACATGTTCTATAATATTTTTTGAAGAAGCTTTGGAAACATTTAAAAATGTGCTCGGATATATTCCAATCCATACTATAAAAATGAATATCGGGATTAATACCAGCATTTCTCTTGTGTTCATATCACTTAGATCATTTAACTTAGGATTTCTAACTTCACCGAAAACTACTCTCTGATACATCCATAAAAGATATATGGCCGCGAATATTACTCCTGATGCCGCAAATATCGTGTACCACCAGCTGTCCAGAACCGCTGATTTAAATGAACCTAAGAGAATTAAAAATTCTCCAACAAACCCGTTCAATCCCGGAAGCCCTATTGATGAGAGGGAAGCAATCATTAAAAAGGTTGCAAAGATAGGAACTATCTTAGCTATCCCTCCGTATTCTGATATCTCCCTTGTATGCGTCCTTTCATAAATAATTCCTACCAAAAGGAATAAGGCTCCTGTTGATAATCCATGATTCACCATTTGTATCACTGCCCCCTGTACCGATTCCTGAGTTAATGCAAATATCCCCAGTACAACAAATCCTAAATGGGCTACCGATGAATATGCAACTAATTTCTTCATATCTTTCTGCACCATTGCAACCAAAGCTCCGTAGATAATCCCTATTATGGCGAGGATCGAAATAAAGGGTGCAAAATGAATTGATGCCTGCGGAAATAATGGAAGACAGAATCTTAATAAACCATAAGTTCCCATCTTCAATAATACCCCTGCAAGTATTACACTTCCTGCAGTTGGCGCCTGAACATGGGCATCCGGAAGCCATGTATGCAAAGGAAATATCGGAACCTTAATCGCAAAACTGAATGTAAAGGCTAAGAACATCCAGTTTTGTATGTTCTGTGGAACTTCAGGTCCGATTTTATAAAGCTCGATTAAATTTGTTGAGAAATGCCCTAAAGGTCCGGAAGCATAAACTGCCAGCCAGATTATTGCCACTAACATCAATAAGCTTCCGAAAAATGTATATAAAAAGAATTTTACCGATGCATATATCCTGTTGTCACCACCCCAGATACCTATAATAAAATACATCGGGATCAGCATGGCTTCCCAAAAAATATAAAAGAGAAAAAGATCAAGTGATACAAATACTCCCAGCATACCCACTTCAAGCATAAGCATAAAAAATGTAAATTCTTTTACTTTCTTCTGAATGCTCGACCAGCTTGAAATTAATGTCAGCGGTGTTAAAAATGTCGTTAATAAAACTAAAAGTAATGATAAACCATCTACACCGACATTATAGCTTATATGCAAATTTTCAATCCACTCAAATCTATGAATGAATTGAAATGAAGGATTGTTTAAATCAAAACTAAAATAAATTACCAGCGAAATTAAAAAAGTAACTATCGAAACAAATAATCCGAAATAACGTATAAGGTTTTCTTTTTTATTTCCGAAAAATAAAAGCAATACTCCGCCAACAAGAGGAATAAGCAATAAATAACTAATTAAATGACTATTTCCCATTTTATTTTAATAAACTAAACGAATAAAATTTCTTAATCTTGTAATTTAATTTTGCAATTTTGTAATCGTGTAATTTTATAATTATCTCAAAATAACCCAGAACAATGCAGCAAGTATTCCAAGCATCATTACAATTGCATATACCTGTGCTACTCCGGTTTGTATTTTCCTGATCTTACCTGAAATAATTCCGACTAATGAAGCCGTTCCGTTAATAAATCCATCAATAATATTATTATCTGTAAACTTCCACAAAACTTTCTCTGATCCTTTTTTTATGGGATTAACAATCGCTGCATCATAACCTTCATCTATAAAATATTTATTGAACAAAAGATTATGTACACCTTTAAATCTTTTAACGGTGTCGGTAGCTATCGAAATGTTTTTAATATAAATATTCCTTGCTATTAAAATACCGCTGACTGCCGCAATTATGGAAATCAGCATGAAAATTATTTCTTCTGTATGTGTATGGGTTCCGTAAATAACTATTTTTCTCTCTGCATTTTCAAAAACAGGAGCTAACCAGTTATGAAATCTGTTCCCGTTTTCTCCTGAAAATAATTCCGGGATCCCAATAAAGCCCCCTATTGCAGATAGCACGGCCAAAGCAATTAATGGAATTGTCATTACTTTCGGTGATTCATGCGGGCTATGATGACCTGATTTGCTGCTTCCAAATCTTTCCTTCCCCTCAAAAGTAAGAAAATATAACCTGAACATATAAAAAGCGGTTAACAATGCAGTGAAAACACCGATAAACCAGTAAAAAAAACTCCCGTTTGCAAATGAAAACCATAATATTTCATCTTTACTGAAAAAACCTGATAAAGGAGGTATGCCGGATATAGCTAAAGATGCAACTAAAAATGTTATATAAGTCTGTGGCATATATTTTTTCAATCCCCCGTAGTGTCTTATATCCTGCTCATTATGCATAGCATGAATAATTGAACCCGCTCCCAAAAATAATAACGCTTTAAAGAATGCATGGGTCATTACATGGAAAATACCCGCACTAAATGCTCCCACACCAAGTGCTAAAAACATATAACCCAGCTGACTTATAGTTGAATATGCAAGCACCTTTTTTATATCATTCTGGACTAAACCTATTGTTGCAGCAAATAATGCAGTGAAAACTCCGATTACAGCCACAACAGTTAAGATAGCTGGCGCCGATGCAAATATAATTGAACACCTTGCAACCATATAAACTCCCGCTGTTACCATAGTTGCTGCATGGATTAATGCAGATACCGGGGTAGGACCTGCCATTGCATCAGGAAGCCATACAAATAATGGTATTTGTGCCGATTTACCCGTTGCTCCTATAAATAAAAACAAAGCAATTAAATTAAAAATCCCGGTGTTTATGTTAAGTATATTGGCTTTTGAAAATACTTCGTTGAAATTTAAGCTGCCGAAAGTTAAATAGATCAAAAACATTCCCAACAAAAACCCGAAATCACCTATTCTGTTAACTATGAATGCTTTCTTTGCAGCATCACCCGTAGTACCTTTTTCAAACTTTTTATCATACCAGAATCCAATAAGAAGATATGAACAAAGCCCCACTCCTTCCCAACCTAAAAATAATAGTACAAAATTATCCGCTAGAATCAGGTTCATCATAGCAAAGATGAATAAATTTAAATATGCAAAAAACCTCCAGAAGCTTTTATCTCCATGCATATAGCCAATAGAATATACATGGATTATAAATCCTACTCCCGTTACTATCAAAGCCATGATTAATGAAAGCTGATCTACCTGGTAAGCAAAATCAATATGAAGGTTTCCTACATTAAGCCACGTAAAAAGATTTACTATTGTCTGCCTGTCATCGACCGGTAAGGATAATGTCTGGAAAAATGCTCCTAAAACTATTAGGAATGATATTCCAATAGCCCCGCTTCCTATTATACCAATTACTTTTTCATTTTTAATCCGGCTTCCCAGAAGTCCATTAATTAAAAATCCTAATAGAGGCAGTACAATAGTTAAATAAATAAGATGAGTCATTTTTCCTGAATGATGTTATTTACCATTTCAAAATATTAATTTCATCAATATTTACAGTTAATTTATTTCTGAATAATGCAATTATAATAGCTAAGCCTACCGCTGCTTCCGCTGCTGCTACCGTCATAACAAAAAATACAAATAACTGCCCTACCGAATCTCCTAGATATGATGAAAAAGTGATAAATGTTAAATTTGCTGAATTCAACATAAGCTCAACCGACATAAAAACAATTATTGCATTCCTCCTGGTTATAACTCCGGCTACACCAACTACAAACATAAATGCACTGAGTATCAAATAATATTCTATAGGGATTGTCATTTTTTACTCAAATTTCTTTTTTGCTAAAACTAATGCACCAATGGTCGCTGCTAATAATAAATACCCCGCCGCTTCAAATGGAAGTACATAATTTGAATATAATTCAAATCCTATTGATTCAATTGTACCTGCATGAATGCTCGCTGCAGTTTGAGCATTCATACCGAAGCTCGGTTTACTGAAAAATATCATATATGCTAACTGGAGAAATACAAGCGCAGCTACTATATAAGCAAAAATCTTTACATTCTTATTAATTGCAAGTAATTTCTTTTCATGCTCCGGTTTCAACAGCATTATAACAAATAAGAAAAGAACCATTATTGCCCCTGCATATACAATAACCTGTGCAACCGCAATAAATTGTGCATTCAACAGCAAATACAATCCAGCCAGAGACGCAAAATTCAAAATTAAAAATAAAGCACTAATAACCGGATTCACTCTAGTTATCATCAACACAGCTGAAACCGCCGCAACCACCGCAAATATTATAAACAAAATTAAATCTAAAGACATCTCTCACATTAATTTAAGTACAAAACTAAATCCTACCCACCACCAACCACCCACAACCAACCACCAACCTCCCCTCAAGGAGTATTCCTGTATATCATCCTCGGAAACGGTATCGTCTCCCTAACATGATCCAGCCCGCAAATCCACCCCACAGTTCTTTCCAGACCCAATCCAAAACCTGAATGAGGAACAGAACCATACCTCCTCAAATCAAGGTACCATTCAAAGGCTTCCTGAGGAAGATTATGCTCTTTAATTCTCTCTAACAAAACATCTAAATTATCCTCTCTCTGGCTTCCTCCGATTATTTCACCATAACCCTCCGGTGCCAATACATCCACAGCAAGCGCTAGTTTTTCATTCTCCGGGTCTCTTTTCATATAAAATGCCTTAACTGCAGATGGATACCTGTGAACCATTACCGGTCTGTCAAAATTTTCAGATATTACTGTTTCATCCGTTCCGCCGAAATCATTCCCGTATTCAAAATTAACACCCCCTTTTTTAAGAATTTCTACCGCTTCATCATAGGATATTCTCGGCAGAGGTCTTCTCACATTTTGCAGTTTGGTAGTATCTCTTTCCAGCACTTTTAATTCTTCAGATTTCTCTTTAAGTACCGTTTGAACAACATACTCTAAAAATTCTTCCGCCAGATCCATATCATCATTTAAATCTGCAAATGCTACTTCCGGTTCAACCATCCAGAACTCCGTTAAATGCCTTCTCGTTTTCGATTTCTCGGCCCGGAAAGTAGGACCAAATGTATAGACTGCACCTAATGCAAGCGCACCCGCTTCTGCATAAAGCTGACCCGATTGTGTTAAATATGCTTTCCCTAAATCAAAATACTCTGTCTCGAATAATGTTGAAGTTCCCTCAACAGCATTAGGAGTTAGAATCGGTGGATCCATCAATGTGAATCCTTTTCCATCAAAAAAATCTCTGATAGCTTTTACAATCCTATGTCTGATTTTAAGAATAGCTATCTGTTTACTTGATCTCAACCATAGATGCCTATGATCCATTAAGAATTCAATTCCATGTTCCTTAGGAGTAATCGGGTAATCGTGGGCTTCGGATATGATTTTTAAATCAGTAGCATCTAATTCAAAACCGCCTGGTGCTCTGGGTTCTGCTTTTACTTTTCCGGTAACTTCAATTGAAGATTCCTGTCCTATCCTATCCGCTGTTTCAAAGACTTCATCACTAACATTCCCCTTAAAATAGACACATTGAAGATACCCCGTGCCGTCTCTTAAAATTAGAAATTTTATCTTACCGCTTGACCTTTTGTTGAATAGCCACCCCTTTAATGTAATTTCCCTGCCTACATATTCAGATAGACCGCTTATTAAGATTCTCTGCATTAATCGTCTTGTTATCTTTCAAAAAATTTAATCATCAAATATATATACAGGTCTATATAAAAGCAAAGAAAATTGCCGCCAGCTTGTCAGCTTTATCCAACGGGGGATTTATCCTACAAAGGTTAAAACCGGACTTTTAGTCCGGTGATTTTTCATAATCCCAATATTACCCCTCCCGGACTTCAGTCCGGCCTCTCCCGATTCTATCGCCAATTCTATCGGGAATGCTAATCTTCATGTAATGCGAAACTCCGTTTCGCAAAAGAGGTATTTAGTACTAATTTCTAAAAAGAAAAGATGCCATCTTTCAAATTCTTGCATTCTATGAATAACTTAAATATTTTATCAAACACAATTTATGCAATAAAACATCGTAGATGTTTAATTATTGTAGTAAATAGAAAAAACAGCAACCCGGGATCCTCGTAGAGGATCAACAAAACCTAAATTAATATCTAACAGCCATCTGACAGCCGTCAAACCCAAGCTAACTCCGCTATAAACCCGCTTAAAAAGAATAGACCAGACTTAACCCCATCGAATGAACTCCCGCTGCCGGCAAAATAATTAATGAACTCTCATCTTTACTTTCCTGACTTCTCATTGTATCTTACTATCGCATTCCCAATTACCGTACTTATAGCAGCTCCTAAAAATGTATCGGAAAACCAATGATTGTCTGTATAAATCCGCTGATACATCGTTAATCCGGCTAAGCCGTATAATGCGATTGAAGCATAAGTATTTTTAATCTTTGCAGCTAGTACCGAAGATATTGCAAAAGCTACCGCCGCATGACCTGAAGGCATAGAAATAAAATCATTATTAAAACTAAAATTGAAAAAGTCATAAGCTCCTTTACCTGTATAAGGTCTCGCTCTTCCTAATCCTACCTTAAGGACTGTTGTAACAATCCCGGTATAAGCCAATGTTTCTAAAAACATCCTCCCCGTTTCAGCTATCTCATTATTATTAATTATTTTCCCTGTAAAATATGTTGCTCCCGATAATATTATCATATATGATGCGGTTCCGTAATACCCCCCAAACTTACCGAGATCATCCATAGTTTTATTATGATTCTTTGCTGCGGACTCCCTGATACTATTATCAAGCAGTATTGAACCCGCTGCAACTCCAGCTATACCCCCTAAATAAATCCAGTCTTTTGTCGTGAAATCTGCAGGTGCTTTAAATAATCTAATACCATCTTTTATACCATAATTAATATCCTGGATAACAGAGGTATGTACTGTATCATCGCAATTATCCTGTCCAAAGATTTTGATATTGTAAAAAAAGATTAAAATAATAAGGCTGAAAGTAAGTCGCTTTGTCAAGTTGTTATTTAATGATAATAATAATTCTAGTTACTCAAAAAGATGTCATTCTGAACGAAACGAAGTGGAGTGCCTGTCCCGCTTTGCGGGTAACAATCTCAAGCCTTACAGTTTGCAGCTCCTTAAGGCATTTCACTTCGTTCAATATTATAAATAGTATAAATTTAAGTTACATGAATAATAGTTTATTTGTCATGACATGAACAGCTTAATTCATTATCCTTCGCTTTTTCTAACGACTCATGCCCTTCCCTAAACGAATAGTATGCAATCCCTAATGAACCAAGTATATCAAAATATCCTATTGCTGTAAACTTATATAATAAACTTGAAATCAAAAGAATGATCGATAAATTAAAACATGTTTTCGTGCAGTGAGCATCTTCTATAATTGCATCGGAATTCAGTTCTTTACCTACTTTCAATTTTGATTTCATTAAAAAATACATTGCTAATATAGAAATAATAGAGATCAAAATACCAGGCAATGCAGTTACCGGTCTGTTATTGTTAACAATATTAATAATTGACCCGGCTATTAAACCAGCCGTTAATATGTAAAAACCTATACCCGTTATTCTCAAAGCAGTACTTTCGAATTCATCTCTATTCTCAGAAGAAGAATTTTTTATTCTTATGATCATGTGAAATATTCCGATTCCGGAAATAACTTCGACAAAACTATCTACTCCAAACCCGAATAAAGCAAGTGTTTGATCATTCAACCCGAAAAAGATAGATACAACACCTTCTGCAATATTATAAACAATGGTTACGATGCTCAATATTAAAGCACTATTAATTAGTTTCTTATCCATTTAAATATTTTAATTGCCTGTTTAACGGAATGGTGACCAAAATGTAATTTTCATCCCGACTTTGTCGGGACAGTGCAAATCCATTAAAATCTGAGTTATCTATAAGAAAATAATGACTTTCTGAATCATCCGCACAAAGATAAACATTATACTTTGAAAAGAAATACCCATTACTTGGAAATATTTTTATAAAAAAAAGTTATACCTAATACAAAATTATTTCAACTCTTGCCCTGCTTTTTAACAAATATTATTATAGATAATAAAATAGCCTAGAAATATTCTAACTCCCGGGTTAACTTTAATGGATATGACTTATTAACCTCCAATAGGTGATATTAAACATTGAATATTTAAATTTTAATCCGTAATGATCAGTATAATTACTCTTATTTATTGGATGGTTTAAATGAAAAAAGAAAACGAGATCCTAATTGCCGAAGATGACTTTATAATCGCACTCGATATAAGGAAATATCTCGAAAATCTGGGTTATTTTATTTCTGACGTTGTTTCTAAAGGCGAGGATTTATTGTCTAAGGCAAGGAAAGAAAAACCTGGACTGATCATAAGCGATATAAATTTAAAAGGAGAATTGGATGGAATTGAAGCCATTGCCCGCCTTTCTGAAAAAATTTCAATTCCTTATATCTTCGTTACTGCATATGATGATTATAAAAGAATTATCGAAATTTATAACCTGGAACCCTTAGCCTTTATTAAAAAACCAATTAACTATATTGAATTATCCGACTGCATCCATAAGTCTGATATTGGTTTTGTAAATTAGTTTTTCTATTAAACTGTTATTTTCATTTGTAGTTGGATTTAGAGAGGGTGTGAATGTCATTAACCAATTTATCTACCGAAGGTAGATAAATCTATCCATTAGTTACTGGAAAAATAAGATCCTCCAACTCTTTTCTCATATTTACACAAAGCCTATTATCCAACCTATCTCTCTAGCAATTTAACAATTAAGCAATTAAGCAATTAAGCAATTAAACAATTTAACAATTTAACAATTAAATTTAGAATGTTATGCCGAAGCTACCATTGTCATTAATTTCCTTTTGGCAACCGGAAAAATTGTTTCATCAAAAGGAAAGTCAAGATCAGTATCACATATAAAAGTAGCTGGATTCGGCAAATCAGTATATTGCTTTATCAAATCAAGCTTTATTGATTCTGGTGATTTTTCTACTACCGCCTTTTCTATCTCCTGTACCAGTTTTGTCTTTAAAGACCGGTATTTCTCACTCTCGGATGAAAATATTGTAGATTCAAATCTATGCACCTGTATCTTTGAATCCTTGTTGCTTGGAACTAAAAAATACCCTTCGTTTTTATTCAAAGGCACTAACCCTACATTTCCTATCTCAATATTATCTTCTACAAAATCGTAAAGGACTATCGCTTCCTCTATCTCATTTTTAATTAATGGATAAGCCCAGTTAATTAATTCAAATAAAAATTCAACATCCGGAGCAAACTTTCCAATCGTTTCAAAATTAACTTTCTGATTTTTTAAATCGAAATCTTTTATATGTTTGGGGAAAGCATTGTTCAGCTTCGATTTATTTTCCATGATATTTTCCAGTATCGAAGCTAAATGAATTAATTCAGCAAGAGTTGGATAAACCTTCTTTTTAGTTAACTCTGAATGATATTCTTTTATTCCTCCCAATACTCTGTATTGATTCATCTCCAAATCTCTGTCCGCCGATAAGAACGTCTCTAACTTCAAGCCTTCCATATCATTACCTCTTTTTATTTTAAGAAAACAATTTTTATGCCACAATATAACTACAGGATAGACATCTCAGCATAACCTAAAAATCAGTAATAATAACAAAGTTAACGTTTTAGATTTCTATTTCTTATTATAATATATTAATAATTTGTAAAAGTATGTGTTAACTATCAAAAACAATCATGTACGTATTTTTAATCAGGTAATAATTTCCGCTTCAATCACATGCATTTGAATATAATAGTTAAGTAAAATTAAACAATATAAGATGACATCTTAACCATCCAATATTCCAAAAATTCCAATATCCTCCCACCGAATACCATCGACTGACAATTGAATGACCATCGAATGTCTATCGAATGACAATTGAATGACCATCGAATGACTCTTACTCCCTCGTTTGCTTAACTTCCATTATTAATGTAATTTATATCACGTAAATATCCTTCGTTAATAAATTTATATTTACTTCCAATTAATAATAGAGGAGCCTAAAATTATGAATCTTGTTGACAGAGCTAAAAACATTTTGTTTTCCCCGGCTTCTGAATGGGAAACTATTAAGGTAGAACCAATTACAATCAACGAACTTTTTACCAGGTATGCAGTTATTTTAGCCGCTATTCCTGCTGTTGCCGGTTTAATTGGTTATACTGTTTTTGGAATCTCTTTCGGTTTAGGCAGGATAACACTTGGTATAGGGACAACAATTACATGGGCTATATTAACTTATATTTTATCCCTCGTTAGTGTTTATATCTTGGGTTGGATAATTGATGCCCTTGCTCCTTCTTTCGGATCAACAAAAGATTTAGTTGCTTCCATGAAAGTTGCTGTCTTTTCATATACAGCTGCTTGGGTAGGCGGAATATTTCATATCCTTCCATACCTGTCCGTATTAGCTGCACTTATTAGCATATACAGTTTAGTCCTTCTCTATATGGGACTTAAAAGAGTCAAGTCAGTTCCTGATGATAAAATGGTTGGTTATTTCGTTGTTATAATAGTTATTGCTATAGTATTATACTTAATTATAGGAGCAATTGTAGGAGCAGTAGTATTCAGCGGCTACATGATGAGCCCGGGTATGTAATTTCATTTTAAGTATTTTAAAAGTAAACCCGCAGTAACCTAACTGCGGGTTTCCAATAAATCCCATCCAACTTTTTTCGTCTCTATTCTTTCTCCTTTACATCTTTTTTGCTTAGCTTTCCCAATACACCTACGCCTTTATCTTTTTCCCGCTCTCTGCTCTATTTACTTTGCCTTTCCCCTTTAAGTCTAAATCTCGAACTTAATCCCTTGCGCCAACGGCAATTCACTTCCAAAATTAATTGTATTAGTTTGACGCCTCATGTAAGCTTTCCATGCATCAGAACCTGACTCACGTCCCCCGCCTGTTTCCTTCTCACCTCCGAAAGCTCCCCCTATTTCAGCTCCCGAAGTACCAATATTCACATTTGCGATACCGCAGTCAGAACCTCTGCTTGATAAAAATTGTTCAGCTTCTCTTAAATTATTTGTAAATATCGCCGAAGATAATCCCTGGACTACATCATTATGAATATCAATTGCATTCTGAACTTCACCTTTATACTTAATGAGATAAAGTATTGGAGCAAATGTCTCCTCCTGAACGATATTAAAATGATTTTCTACTTCCGCAAGCACCGGCTTTACATAACAGCTCGATTCATATCCTTCACCGCTTAATACTTCACCCCCGAATATAATCTCACCCCCTTCTTTTTTTATTTCATCCAATGCATTTGAAAACATTTTCACTGCATCCTTATCTATTAGAGGTCCAACATGATTCTTCTCATTTAATGGGTCCCCAATCTTTAATGTATTATATGCTTTTACTAAAGATTCCTTAACTTTTTCATATATAGATTCATGAATTATTAATCTCCTTGTAGATGTACATCTCTGCCCGCATGTTCCAACAGCACCGAATACAATTGCTGGAATAGCCATTTTAAGATCGGCATCCGGAGTTATTATTATCCCGTTATTCCCGCCCAATTCCAGTATCGACTTCCCGAATCTCCTTGCTATTGCCTCACCTGCATGCTTTCCTACCTTTGTCGACCCTGTAACAGAAATTAATTTAACTCTCTTATCATTCAACATTCTTTCCCCTACTGTCGAACCTCTTCCGATTACTAATGAAAATATCCCTTCCGGCAAATTATTTTCCTTAATAACTTCACCGATAATTTTTTGAACGGCTATAGCAGATAAAGGCACTTTTGAAGAAGGCTTCCACAAATTAACATTTCCGCATACTGCGGAGATCATCGCGTTCCATGAATATACCGCCACTGGAAAATTAAAAGCAGATATTGTCCCAACTATTCCAAGAGGATGATATTGATCATACATCCTATGATCAGTCCTTTCGGATGCCATAGTAAAACCATAAAGCTGTCTTGACTGCCCAACCGCAAAATCACAGATATCAATCATTTCCTGAACCTCACCCAAACCTTCCTGCAGTGATTTCCCCATTTCATAAGAAACCAGAGTTCCTAAAGCAGCTTTATATTCCCGTAATCTTAATCCTATCTGTCTTACAATCTCACCCCTTTTAGGAGCCGGAACTTTCCGCCAATACTTAAACGCCTCTTCAGCAGTTTTAATTATCTTGTCATAATCCTCTTCGGAAGCCTGGTAAACAGAGGCAATCATTTCTCCGTTCGTAGGTGAATATATCTTTAATTCCCCTTCTCCCGAAGTCTCTAACCAGCTTTGTCCCGTTGAACTCCCTGCATTCCTTTCTTTAATCCCCAATTTTTCAACAAACCTATGTTCTCTTAACTTTTTTTCTTCAATTTCCATTTTTAATTCCCTTCATACTTTAAAACTAATTCTAAATTTATTACCCTGAATTAAACGAATCCAACCATGAAAATCAAATTAACCTTCCATTGATTTAACTATTGGATTCCCATTCTATTGCCGTTGGATTTTATCCAACGGTCTGATTTAGAGCCTGCATGGATATCAGTTGACATGAAGATTAAACCTTGCACCTCCCCTCTATTTACTACTGTCCCGATTCTAGCGCCGACTTTGTCAGGACAGTGAAAATTCTTTATAATCTGCATCATCTGGTGTACTATTTTTTAAAAAGTAATTACTTTATAGTCAGCTCCGCTATATTGCTTTAAATTAATAGGTTTTAACAACATTCATAAATGCGTCAATAATAACCAGTTTGAATCAGTCTTTTTCACCATCTTGTTGTTATTTATTAGTAATAACTGCTTTTATGTTAAATTTTCTTATAATATCAAATTGAAACTTTGTTTCTGGAAATTTCTTAAAAAAATATTCACTGCAACTATCTGACTTTTGATTTGAATAGAAAAGACAATTGGTACATAATTTGAATAATATAATCAATGGTTCTCTGATCATAAATACAAAATATTATCTTCATGAGAATCCAAAACTGAATTTGTACTTTAACAATTTAGGAATAAAACAATACAGCAATATGGTAATATATCTCTCTTATCCATATTTATTTATAGAAATAGATTAGTATCATAGTGATAATAATATCGCCTTTAAACCCGATTGAAAATGTTCTTTTTTTTTAGTAATTTAGTCATAAATAATATTCAATAAATCGACATCAAATAATATGCTTCTTTCAATCAAATACTTTGAAATTACCGGGTTTAAGGATTTAAGAAGCTATTTTATATCCGCCTTCGAAAACGTCTTTTAATCAACACCTCCCCTTCAGTTATTTCTACATAATATTATTTAATAAATCTTTTTTTGATCCGGCAGCTGCCGGATAATTACGGAGGTACAGAATGAGAAACAATTATTTTGAAGAAGATAATGTAATGGAACAAAATTCCTTTATTCCCGCTGAGAAAGTCCATGAAACTATAGCAAAAAATATGCTTGTCGACGGCTTTCCAATCGTACTGGATCTTGAAAATAGTAAAGGTTCAAGAATTATCGATCTAAAAACTGGAGAATCATATATCGATTTCTTTACTTTTTTTGCATCTGCCCCTTTTGGAATGAATCATCCTAAATTAACCTCCGCTGAGGTTAAAGAAGAATTAATTCTAGCTGCTACAAATAAACCCTCAAATTCAGATATCTATACAACATTTATGGCTGAATTTGTGGAGACATTTTCTAAATTCGCTAAACCGGATTATATGAAATACCTGTTCTTTATATCCGGTGGTGCTCTTGCTGTAGAAAATGCTTTAAAAACTGCCTTTGACTGGAAAGTTCAAAAGAACTTTATGAAAGGTTATAAGGAAGAAAAAGGACACCAGGTAATTCATTTTAAACAAGCTTTTCACGGCAGAAGCGGATATACTTTATCATTAACAAACACAGAAATCAACAAAGTTAAATATTTCCCGAAATTTAATTGGCCTAGAATAACTAATCCCAAGGTCAATTTCCCAATTAATGAAAATCTTGATAAAATTATTGAACTTGAAAATCTCGCAGTAAATGAAATTCTGCAGGCATTAAAAAACAATAAAGATGATATTGCCGCTATAATAATTGAACCCATTCAGGGTGAAGGTGGCGATAATTTCTTCAGAAAAGAATTTTTTGTAAAACTTCGTGAAATTGCCGATGAAAATGAACTTCTCTTAATTTTTGACGAAGTTCAAACCGGTTTTGGTATGACAGGCAAATTCTGGGCTTCAGATTATTACGTAAAACCCGATATCATCGCTTTCGGTAAAAAAGCTCAGGTTTGCGGGATAATGGTAAGCGACAGAATAGATGACGTCCCGGAAAATTGCTTTCATAAATCAAGTAGGCTAAACTCTACATGGGGAGCAAATCTTACTGATATGGTTCGATCAAAACATATTATTAAGATTATTGAAGATGAAGACCTTGTCCAAAATTCAAGGATTATGGGTGAATATCTATTAAATAAACTCTATGAATTACAAAATGAATTCACTTCCCTAATCTCCCAGACAAGAGGTTTAGGCCTAATGTGTTCGTTTAATCTACCAACACCTGAATTGAGAAATAAATTTAAAGATAAATGTTTTGAAGAAAAGCTGATTATCCTCGGATGCGGTGAAAAATCAATAAGATTCAGACCCCGTTTAGATATTACAAGAGATGACCTTGATGATGGCTTGACAATTATCAAAAAAGTATTAAATTATTTAGTGTCAAATAAGTAAATTATTTAACTACTTGCATGATATATCCCGCCCCTCGGCGGGATTATCATTTGTAACGCGAAACTCCGTTTCGCCTCCCTTACCTGAGTCTTTATTCATTGGTTTAACAGGAAAATAAAACCCCTCTCCAAAACAGTTCTAATTAACTACAGAAGCTAAACCCATTTTTATTACTATCTTAGCTCCAGAGGAGCGAAATATTATTAGCAACAAAATAAACCACAAGATATCTGCTCTCCATAGGAGTGCCATATTGCTTTAACTTACGACATTTCAACAAAATAGTTTACTAAGACAGAATTATTAAATATTAAGTTTAATTGAAAACAAAGTCTCCCCCTTCTCAAGGGAAAGATTTAGAGAGGGTTCCAGAATATGCTAAAAGGTTCATTGTTATGTAATATGTAATTAATTTCTTTGAATTATTTAATATTGATATTTGTATTTTATTTGGGTTTTGTATTTTGTCTATTGGAATTTAACCATTTATTGGAATTTAACCATGTCTGAATCACTCTACATAGTAAGCACACCAATCGGCAACTTAAAAGACATCACTCTCCGTGCCCTGGATATCCTTAAAGATGCAGATTTCATTGCTTGTGAGGATACCAGAGTAACTTCAATCCTTTTAAAACATTATGAAATTCATAAAGAACTAATTTCTCTCAATGCAGTCAACGAAAATTCAAAAATAGATTACATCTTAAAAAGAATTGAAAACGGTGAAAATTGTGCTCTTGTCTCCGATGCCGGAACACCCGGAATATCCGATCCCGGAAATAGGCTTATTTCAGCTGCTATAAAAAGCAATATAGATATAATCCCTATTCCTGGAATAACTGCTGGCATTACTGCCCTATCAGTAAGCGGTCTTCCCATGGATTCTTTTATTTTTGAAGGATTTATTCCACAAAAAAAAGGAAGACAAAAAAAACTTAAAGAATTAGCCGGGGAAGAGAGAACAATAATAATTTACGAATCTATGTATAGGATAGAAAAATTATTAAATGAATTATGTAACTATATGCCGGATAGGCAGTTAGTCGTCTGCAGAGAATTAACTAAAAAATTTGAGGAAATACGAAGAGGCACTCCGGCCGAATTGCTTGAATCCTTCAATGAAAAAGTAAATAAAGGTGAATTTGCAGTTGTAATTGCTCCCAAAGCATGGCATCATTATGGATAAAAATGACATCTTTATAATATAAACTACCTTTAATATTTTAAACAAATGTAAGTTTCATAGAAACTTATTAAAAGAGATAAAGATGTCATCTTTAAATACACGGTTAATATTGTTATTTTTTATGAAACCAATCAGCAACAATTGAATCATATTACGTAAATTTGGTATTATTTTTGTCAATTTAACAATTCAACAAAAAAGGAGATACAGTTGAAAAAATTTACTGTTGTTTTTTTTATATTAATTTTGATTTCATTCCTGTCTGTAAACAACACTGCCAAAAGTAATAAAGCTCAATGGAATAATAATCTCGAAGAGGCAGTTAAAATTGCTAAAGATCAGAAAAAAGCTATTTTAATTAATTTTACCGGCTCTGACTGGTGCAAATGGTGCAAAAAATTGGATGCTGAAGTCTTTTCTCAAAATGAATTTATTTCGTATGCTAATAAAAACCTTGTGCTGGTTAAAATTGATTTTCCTCAATATAAAGAACTCGATGAATCAACAAAGACTTATAACCAGGAACTCGCAAAGATGTTTAAAGTACAGGGATTTCCTACTATTGTCGTGATAAATAAGAACCAGCAGCTCGCTGCCTTTACCGGTTATCAGCAAGGCGGTGCAGAAAATTATGTTAAGTATCTAAAATCAGTTTTGAAATGAGGATTGAAAGAATCGACATCTAATACGAATCTGTCATTCTGAAAGAAATGAAGTGGTGTGCTTGTCCCTTTGCGGGGAAGAATCTCCTATCCAATGTTAGCTAATTCTTAAATTTATTAACCTAATTGGAATCAATAATTGAAAAATGACATCTTTTTTTTTAAATATAACTTTTTATCTGTTCAATATCCCCATAAAAATTAAATCTGATTTACTCTAATAAAGATGTCATCTTTACAACATGTAACTTTACTTCACTTAATAATTATCAATTCTTTTTGCGGATTAGAAATAAAATCACAACCTTCTTTAGTTACAAAAACCTCTTCTTCAATTGTGGAAGTCCCGTATCCTTTCACTTGAAGTCTCGGTTCGATAGTATATACTTGTCCTTCTTCAACTTCCATAAAAGGCGTATTACCATAGCGTTCCCATCTTGGTAGAAGTCCTGTCCCCCCATCATGTACGTTTCTCCCTACCTGATGTCCCAGTCCATGCGGAAATTCATCATACCCTTTTTCAATAATATAATTGCGCGCTATTTCATCCATTTCCCAACCCTTAACACCTGGCTTCAAATTGTCGGCTACTTTCTGAATTGAATCTCTTATCACCTCAAAGCCTTTTTGAACTTCTGCAGGGGGCCTTTCTTCATCAGTCTTTAATACATACCACGTCCTTTGCATATCGGAACAATACCCTTTATGCTTAATTCCGAAATCAATGTTAACTAAATGTCCTCTTTCAACTTTTCTATTTGTTGGCCCCGAATGAGCACCCTGAGTTTCGGGTCCGGTAAATACTGCCGGACAATGTTCTTCCTCCCATGCTAGTTCAAATCCTTTTTCCATTGTTAAATTTATTATAAACTCTGCAATTTCCTTCTCTGTCTTACCTGGTTTAATAAATTTAGTCACCTGCTCAAAAATTTTCTGAGTTTCATTCACAGCATAATTCATGATCGCATACTCGGATTCCGACTTCCTCCCTCTTAAAGCAGAGATTATTTCTTCGGAAGATATAAGCTTATCTTCATAACCTGACCCTTTTAAGTGTTCCTGAAGTATCAAATACATACCGTGGGTTAATCCATCAGCAAGATCACTGTTCTGTGAATAGTTTACTGCAATTTTATTTGGCTTATGCACATTTAAATACTCAAGTAGCGGCTCTTTAATAGATTTAATATAGCCGATTATATTTTTATATAACCCTCCCTTAAAATTCTCCGCTTCAATAGAACCCACAATTGCAGTAGTCTCTCCGTCTTTATTAATTATAAAAGCTGACTGCCAGGTGCAGTTCTTCCCCACAATTATATCAAGAGCAGGATCATGAATAGTAGAGCTCTCTCTCACAAATGTTATCCAAAGATCTACTCCTTTTTCTTTAAGAATCAATACTGCTTGTTCAATTTTTTCTTTTATTATTTCTGTCGACATAAATATCCTTAAAATTTCTTTTGAATCAATTTATTAAAATTAACCATAAGTCAGCTAAAAAGAATATAAAAAATAAAAAATTTTAAGCTTTTTATCTTTTTTCTTTTTAAGTTTATCTGTGATAAATTTCTGGTTATCTAATTGAGACAATATAAATTCATATTAAACCAGAAAACTTCTAAAGTAATTAGGGGGATACTACTTTCTTACAAGTTTTCATGTATAAATAATACAAAATATTATTTACGCATCCCTTCCAGATTTTTTATATCACAAAATATAAAATTCATTATAAACACAAATTTATTTGAGGTTAACTATGTCAGAATATGTCCAAAATTTGATGGCTGAAGTTAAAGCCAAAAATCCTAATGAACCCGAATTTCATCAGGCAGTCGAAGAAGTAGTCGATTCTTTGGATCTTGTATTGGAAAAACATCCCGAATATCGCTCCAATAAAATTCTTGAAAGAATAATAGAACCTGAACGGGTTATTATGTTTCGCGTTCCTTGGGTGGATGATCAGGGCGAAGTCCATATAAACCGCGGCTTTAGAATAGAAATGAATAGTGCAATTGGTCCTTATAAAGGTGGCCTGCGCTTCCACCCTTCTGTTAATCTAGGTATTCTGAAATTTTTAGCTTTCGAACAGGTCTTTAAAAACAGCTTAACTACTCTTCCTATGGGAGGCGGTAAAGGTGGTTCGGACTTTGACCCTAAAGGAAAGAGTGATAACGAAGTAATGAGATTTTGCCAGAGCTTTATGAGCTGAACTTTACAGGCATATTGGCTCCAATACCGATGTACCTGCTGGAGATATCGGAGTTGGCGGAAGAGAAATCGGATTTCTCTTCGGTCAATACAAAAAAATTAGAAATGAATTTACCGGTGTGTTACAGGTAAAGGAATTAATTGGGGAGGTTCACTAATCAGACCTGAAGCCACTGGGTACGGTGCAGTTTATTTTGCTTCCGAAATGCTTTCAACCAGAGGAGAAAGCCTGGAAGGTAAAACTTGTCTTGTTTCCGGAAGCGGAAATGTAGCTCAGTATACAGTTGAAAAAATTATACAGCTTGGAGGTAAAGCCGTTACATTATCTGACTCAAGCGGTTATATCTTTGACCCGGAAGGTATTGACAGAGAAAGACTAAATTTTGTACTGGATCTTAAGAATGTTCGCAGAGGACGTATATCAGAATATGCAGATAAATATAATTGCGCTGAATATTTCCCGGTTGATAGCAGACTTGATTATAATCCATTATGGGATCATGAAGCTGATTGTGCTTTCCCCAGCGCTACACAAAATGAAATAAATGAAAAAGATGCCGTCAATCTCCTTAAAAATAAAGTTTATTGTGTTTCTGAAGGTGCTAATATGCCTACCACTATCGGAGGAGTTAGACACTTTTTGAATGAGAACATTCTTTATGGCCCTGGAAAAGCTGCTAATGCTGGCGGTGTTGCAGTTTCTGGACTTGAAATGGCTCAGAATAGTATGAGATACTCCTGGATGAAAGATGAAGTTGATAATAGACTTCATATAATCATGAAGAGCATTCATAAAACATGCGTTGAAGTTGCTGAGCGTTTTGGTACTCCTGGTAACTATGTTAACGGCGCCAATATAGGAGGTTTCCTTAAAGTCGCAGACGCAATGCTTGATCAAGGAATAGTTTAATTTGTTAAACTATGGTTAAAATTAAAAATGCTCTCACCTTCTGTCCCTCTCTTTATTAAGGAGAGAGCAAAAGGTTAGAGTACGTATATAATGTCATTCTGAACGGAACGAAGTGGAGTGAAGAATCTCACGGTTTAATTTTACACCCAATCTATCCAGAAGTAGAATCGTAAATGGAAAATCATTCATTATACTCCCTTAGTAATATTGACCAGCTATGGGTAGAGCATGGCTACGGAACCCGTTTCCAGGGATTTCAGAATCTAATGAAATACCGGATACGCGACATCCTCCTGGTTTCTAGCCTTTACGATTCCTATCTATTTGAAGAAGACGGCAGACTGTATGAATTAATTCGAAAAGAATACCAGGGATTAAACCTCAGTCATTCTCCCGAACTAATACGGGTATCCAGCGGAATTGAAGCAATCGCTCTTGCAAAAGAGGAAAGAAGATACGACTTAATTATCTCTACTCTTCATATTGAAGATATGCATGCTCTTAACCTTGCAAAACTCGTTAAGCAGTCAAATCTGAATATACCTATTGTTTTACTCGCCTATAATAATCGTGAATTAACTGATTTAATATCACGACATGATGTCTCTGTCTTTGATAAAATTTTTATCTGGCAGGGTGACTTCAGAATCATGCTTGGCATTATTAAATATATGGAAGACAAAATTAATGTCGAGCACGATACTAAAATCGTTGGCGTTCAGTCAATTATATTAATAGAAGATAATATCCGTGATTATTCAACTTTTCTTCCCTTAATTTATACTGAAATATTAAAGCAGTCTCAAAATTTAATTTCCGAAGGAATAAATCTCTCTCATAAATTTTTACGAATGAGAGCCCGACCCAAAATACTGCTTTGCACAAATTATGAAGAAGCATGGGATTATTATGAGAAATATCGTGAGTTTATTCTTGGTATTATTTCCGATATAGATTTTAAGAGAAATGGAATAGAAGACCCCGAAGCTGGACTTGAATTTGCTAAAAGAGTTAAAGCCCAATACCCCGATATTCCTATCCTTCTTCAATCATATATAAAAGAAAACAAAGCCAAAGCTAAAGAGATCGGTGCTTCTTTCCTGGTGAAAGAATCTCCTAATCTTCTCCAGGAATTAAGAAAATTCATGGTCAATTATTTTAGCTTTGGTGACCTTATTTTCAGATTACCCGATGGCTCTGAAGTCGGTAGGGCTCATGATTTGAAGTCGCTGGAAGAACAGTTAAAGATAGTTCCTGATGAAAGTATCTTGTATCATGCAGAGAGAAATCATTTCTCTAATTGGCTGAAAGCAAGAACCGAATTCTGGCTTGCTCATAAACTAAGACCCAGAAAAGTGTCGGACTTTTCATCAATTAATGAGTTAAGAGAGAATTTAATTTCTTCTATTAAAGAATATCAGAAACGTAGACAAAAAGGCATAATTACCGATTTTGTAAAAGATACTTTTGACCCTGCTAGTTCTTTTGCAAGAATTGGTGGAGGTTCTCTCGGCGGTAAAGCAAGAGGATTAGGATTTATAAATACTTTAATTAATAATTATAATATTAGTGCAAAGTATGACAATATTTTAATTTACGTTCCCCCTGCCGTTGTATTGGGTACAGATGTATTCGACCAGTTTCTTGAAGAAAATGATTTAAGAAATTTCGCAATATCATGCAATGATGACGAAGAAATTACACTCAGATTTTTAGCAGCTGATAAGTTTCCCGAAGATATTATAAAACATCTCGTAGAATTTCTGGATATTATTAGAAGTCCGCTTGCAGTCAGATCTTCAAGTTTATTGGAAGACTCTCAATATCAGCCGTTTGCTGGTGTCTACGAAACTTATATGCTCCCTAATAATAACCATAACCCTATAATCAGGTTAAGTGAATTAATTACAACTATCAAAAGAGTCTTTGCCTCCACTTTCTACCAAAATGCAAAAGACTATATATTTGCTACTGCCTACAGGCTCGAAGAAGAAAAAATGGCT
Source organism: uncultured Ignavibacteriales bacterium (assembly GCA_963848195.1). Classification (GTDB taxonomy): domain Bacteria; phylum Bacteroidota; class Ignavibacteria; order Ignavibacteriales; family Ignavibacteriaceae; genus CAVQBP01. The sequence continues at coordinate 100,844 of CAWKCY010000020.1, forward strand.
GTTATTGTCCAGCAGATGGTAGGCACAAAGCACAATAATAAATTTTATCCTAACTTCTCGGGAGTCGCAAAATCTCATAATTTCTATCCAATGCCTCCACAGAAATCTGTAGACGGTATTGCATCAGTTGCCTTAGGGCTCGGTAAATGGGTTGTTGATGGAGGCACCACTATTAAGTTTTGTCCTAAATATCCTTCACATATCCCCCAGTTTTATTCGGTTGAAGAAACCCTAAATAATAGCCAGCGCGAATTCTATGCATTAAATCTTGATGGACATTTTGATGATTCAAGCCTTACTCATGATATCCTGGTTCAAAAATACGATTTAAATGTTGCCGAAAATGATAATACCCTTGCTCCTGTCGGCTCCACATACAGCGTTGATAATAAAGCTATTTATGACGGCATTTCTAGAAACGGGATAAGGATTGTGAGTTTCGCTCCTATTCTAAAAAATAAAATTTTCCCCCTTCCTGAAATTCTGGAACTTTTACTCGATATGGGTACATGGGGAATGGGTACTCCTGTTGAAATTGAGTTCGCCGTAAATATGTCCAATTCTAAAAATAAACCGAATCAATTTGCACTCCTTCAAATGCGCCCCCTGGTACTAACCAGGGAAATCGAGGAACTCGATATTGAAAATTATTCACAGAATGACCTGCTCTGTTATTCCGACCAGGTCCTTGGGCACGGAGTAATTAAAGATATCTATGATATTATATTTGTTGATTATCATCTGTTTGAAAGATCAAAAAGCAAAGATGTTGCTGTCGAATTAAACCAGTTTAATAATAAACTAATGAAACTGAACCGCCCTTATTTATTGATCGGTGTAGGAAGATGGGGCAGCCTTGACCCCTGGCTCGGGATCCCTGTTAAGTGGGAGCAGATATCCGGAGCTAAGACAATTATCGAAACCGGGTTTAAGGATTTTGATGTAACTCCTTCTCAAGGCTCCCATTTCTTTCATAATCTTACCTCCTTTATGATAGGTTACTTCAGTATCTACCCTAATCATAAACAAAGCTGGATAAATTGGGATTGGATTTTAAATCAAGTCCCTGAAGAAAAGAAGATGTTTACAAGCCATATTAAATTAGAAAAATCTCTCACAATTAAAGTTAACGGACAAAGAAATAAGGGAATAATAACTAAACCGGGAATAAATTAATTATGGAAGAGAAAAAAGGGGACGCATATGATAATTGCCCCCACTGCGGTAGAAAATTAAGCCCATGGGAAAAAGTATTGCTTACCGTCGATAGAGCTATTGTTTGTAAAAACTGCTGGTATAGAATTCTGCTCGATATTAGAAAAGAAAATTCCGGTCATCCGGAAATTAAAAATGATAAATCAAATTAAAGGTTGTTTATAAATGGAATCATATAATTCTTTCTCTGTTGCACAAAAACAGGTAAATGAAGCTGCAAAGATCTTAAAGTTAGATGATGCTACTCTGGAACTCCTTCTATGGCCTCAAAGAGAAATTAAATTTACCTTTCCCGTTAAACTGGACAATGGGAAAACAAAAATATTTCATGCGTATAGAATCCAGTACAACTTTGCCAGAGGACCTGCTAAAGGAGGTATTAGATTCCATCCGGATGAAACCGTTGATACTATTAGAGCACTTTCTTGCTGGATGACATGGAAAACTGCAGTTGTTGATCTACCTCTGGGAGGAGGAAAAGGAGGTGTGGTCTGCGATCCGAAATCTCTGTCCGATAGAGAACTTGAAAATTTATCGAGAGGTTATATTAGGGCGGTTGCTCAATATATCGGAGTAGATAAAGATATTCCTGCTCCCGATGTATATACCAACCCCCAGACTATGGCCTGGATGATGGATGAATATGAAACCATAGTTCATAATCACCAGCCCGGGGTTCTTACCGATAAGCCCCTGCAAATTGGAGGTACCGAAGGGAGAAGAGATGCAACGGCTAGAGGAGGAGTTATTACGGTAAGGGAAGCTTGTAAATTACTTGGCGTCGACCCAACCGGAAGGTTTGCTATTCAAGGGTTTGGAACGGTTGGACAAAGAGCCGCTCTGCTCCATCAGGAAATTTTAGGCGGTGGTAAGCTCATTGCTGTTAGCGATTCCAAAGGTGCTATCTATAATCCTGATGGGTTTAATCCGAAAGAATTAGTCTCCCATAAACTTAAGACCGGTTCTATTAAAGGTTTTCCGGGTGGAGAGAATATTACTCATGAAAAACTTTTAACCTTAAATCTTGAAGTTTTATATCCTGCCGCTCTTGAAAATACTATTACTTCTGAAAATGCAGATTCAATAAATGCAAAGATAATTTGTGAATTAGCTAATGGTCCCACTACTCCTGAAGCTGATACTATCTTAAATGCAAAAGGAATTCATACAATTCCTGATATCTTAGCGAGCGCCGGTGGTGTAACTGTCTCTTATTTCGAAATGGTTCAGGATAAATATAGTTTCTTCTGGGATGAAGAAACTGTGAATAAACAGCTCGACCAAAAACTTACTAAAGCTTATCACCGCGTCCTGGAAGCTATAAAGGAGAAAAAAGTACACCCCCGTTTAGCTGCTACTGTTGTAGGTGTTGCTAAAGTAGCTGAGGCTTGCAAATTAAGAGGTTGGGTCTGATCAGAAAATCAAGGGAAAATACCCAATGCCATATAGGCTGTTGCAATTTTATCAATAGCTGTAATAAAAGCTGCAGTTCTCAAATCAGGAATTTTCTTATTTTCCATCCAGGTATCTCTTATCTGGTTATATGCGGAAACCATAGTTTCTTCTAAACCGGAATTAACCAGATCCTCTTCTTCAGCACCATGAATTATAACTCTTTTCGCAGAATCATTTAAAGATTTCCCAAGGGCCTCTTCTATTGAATCAACTAAAACATGGTTAACTCTTTCTTCATACCTCTTCCCCATTCGGCCGAATCTAATATGTGATAAATTTTTTAACCACTCAAAATATGAAACTGTAACCCCTCCTGCATTCAAGTAAAGATCCGGAATTATCATCGTCCCTTTCTTTTGCAATATTTTTTCTGCTTCCGGTGTAACTGGGCCATTTGCCGCTTCAGCTATTATTTTAGCTCTTATTCTCTCTGCATTTCCGGAGTTAATCTGGTTCTCTAAAGCCGCTGGAATAAGGATATCACACTCCTGCTCCAGGGCTAGTGCCCGCTTTTTCATATTCTTTGCTTTTGGATAATTCAATATTGAACCCGTTTCCTTTCGATGATTAAATACTTCTCCTAAATCAAGACCCTTCGCTGAATATATCGCTCCTTCAAATTCGGATATGGCTATTATTACTGCTCCTGCTTCCTGGAAAAATTTGGTAGTATAATAACCTACATTACCTAAACCTTGAATTATTACTTTTTTCCCTTCAATTCCGGTTGTAAGCCCGAGTTTCTTCATATCCTTCTGATTACTTAATGCTTCTCTTACTCCGAAATACACTCCTCTACCGGTTGCTTCGGTACGGCCCCTAATCCCTCCCTGACTAATTGGCTTACCTGTAACACATGCACTTGAATCTATTCCGGGATGAAATGCGGCATAGGTATCTGCTATCCAGGCCATTTCCCGCGAACCCGTTCCGTAATCGGGTGCCGGTACATCAATGCCGGGACCAATAAAATTTTTCCTCACTAGCTCTGCTGTATACCTCCTTGTAATATGTTCAAGCTCAACTTCATTATAAGCCTTCGGATCAATTCTAACTCCCCCTTTTGCCCCCCCGAAAGGGACATCAACTACCGCACATTTGTATGTCATTAAAGCTGCCAATGCCTTTACTTCATCCTGAGTTACTGCCAGGCTATACCTTATTCCTCCTTTTACCGGAAGTTTATGCTGACTGTGCTCTACTCTATATGCTACTATTACTTCAATATTATCCTTTATCCTTACCGGAAATTTCACACGGTAAACACTATTGCAGTATTTTATTTGCTCAAGCAGTCCGGCTGGATATTTTGTAAATGATGCCGCTCTTTCGAAGTACCTTAAAACATCATCGAAAAAACTTTCTTCTCTCTTTGCATGGATATTATTGTTCGACATTGTATATCCTCCTCAATTCCATATAATTAATTAATATAAAGATTTGATGAATACTTAAATTCTTCATATATATCATTAAACTTAATTAAATTTTTTTTAATTCCATGTATCAATTTACAATTATTAGGGACATAGTCGTAATCCTTCTGGTATCCATACCAATTATATTCATATTTAAAAAAATCAATCTACCAAGTATTGTAGGATTTTTAATTGCCGGTATGTTAATCGGTCCTCACAGCTTCCAGTTAATTTCCGAAGTAAATGAAATAAATATTATGGCTGAAGTCGGGGTAATATTACTGCTGTTCACCATAGGTCTCGAAGTTTCATTTGGAAAACTTATAAAAATGAAAAAGTTTCTTTTACTCTCCGGCGGTCTTCAGGTTTTATTTACAATATGTATTTCGACAGCGGTATTTCTTCTGTTTAATCTCCCCATCAATCAATCTATATTCTTATCATTGCTTATCAGCCTTTCAAGTACGGCAATAGTTCTGAAAATATTATCTGATAAACAACAGTTAGAAGCTCCTCATGGCAGAATATCACTTGGTATCCTGATTTTCCAGGACCTTGCTATAGTCCCCATGTTTCTTATGCTCCCTATCTTAAGTTCAGGTGGCAGCTTATCTGCAGGACAGATTATACTGCAGTTATTATATGCTTTCGGTGCTGTAGCAATAATTATAATTCTGGCTAAATTCCTGATGCCGAAAATTCTGTTTCAACTGGCAAAATTAAGAATAAGAGAAGTCTTCACTATAGGGATCGTCTTGCTTCTTTTAGGTACAGCCTATTTAACCCATTCTTTAGGTCTTTCATTTGCATTAGGCGCATTTATAGCCGGATTGATTTTATCCGAATCAGAATTTAGTCACCAGATAGTCGCTGAAATTCTCCCTTTTAAAGATGTTTTTAACAGTATATTCTTCGTTTCAGTCGGATTATTACTTGATATCCGCTTCCTCTTTATTTACCCGGTACTTATCCTGGCAGCTATTCTCGGTATAATTTTAATTAAATCTTCAATTGTGATTACTATAGTTAAATTAATGAAATATCCATTAAGAGTTGCAGTATTAACCGGTTTTGGACTGGCACAAATAGGTGAATTTTCTTTTATTCTTGCTCAGGCTGGATTGAATTACAATCTTATCGGCAATGGATTTTACGAAGCTTTTTTGGCCTCTTCAATTTTCACCATGCTCCTAACCCCTTTCATTTTTCAGATTGCTGCTCCTGTTTCAAGAGGTTTTGGTAAACTGGAAAGCGTTAAAACAGATATAAAAGGAATCTCAGAAGATCTTTCCAATCATGTTATTATCGCTGGATTCGGATTAAATGGAAGAAACCTTGCAAGAGTTTTAAAGGAAACAGGAATAAAATATATTGTAATAGAACTAAACCCTGAAACTGTTAAGAAGGAGAAATCACTCGGAGAGAATATTATTTATGGTGATATAACTAAAGAGGAAATTCAAAATCAAACGAATGTCAAGTCTGCAAATACGATTGTTTTTGCTATTTCCGATCCCGATTCTTTACGCAGAGGCTTAAACCTTGCTAAAAAATTAAACCCTTCCATCTTTACTATTGTCAGAACCAGGTTCGCTGCCGATGTTGATGACTTCCTCGCTCTCGGAGCAAATGAGGTTATACCTGAAGAATTCGAAACTTCCATCCAGATTTTTAATATAGTCTTAAGAAGATTTCACATTCCCCTCAATGTTGTAATGAGACAGAGCAATCTGTTAAGAAGTGAAACCTATAGTTTAATGAGGAAAGAAACTGTGGGTCTTCAATCTCTTACAAACATAAATGAATTTTTAGCCGCAGGTATTACAGAAACTTATTATATACAAGAAGAAAATAAGTTTATTAATTATTCCTTAGCTGATTTAAATTTGAGAGCCCGGACAGACGCAGCGATAATCGCAATAGTAAGAGATAAAGAGACAATAACAAACCCCTCTGGTAAAGAAGTAATCAAACCACATGACACACTAGTAATTACCGGCACCCATAAATCAGTCGACGATGCAGTAGAATACCTGAATTCCTAATCGCTTAAGTTCCAATAGTATATCATTTATAAATAGCAAAATTCTATGCAGCCTTAAAAATCAGTAATTGATTTTACGGCAATTATTTCTGTTTGGAATTTCTTTTTCGACATTCTCCCCCTTTTTTATTAATATTAACTTTGCTGTATTTCGAAAGTAAATCAGAATTTCATATTTGAAATTTGTTATTTATTTGTCATTTGCACCTTGTCATTTGTAATTTCTACTATTTATATCCCTGCCAAATATTCATGAACAAGTTTAATTGCCATAGCTCCCTCCCCTACAGCTGAAGCTACTCTGTTCATGGCACCTACCCTTGCATCACCTGCACAAAAAATTCCCGGAATGCAGGTCTCAAGCAGATAAGGATCCCTTTCCAGCTTCCATATCTTTGGAAAACTTTCATCCTTAAATAAATCCCTTCCCGTTAAAATAAAACCTTTTTGATCCTTTAAAATATTTAATTTAATCCAATCTGTTTCCGGCCTTGCACCAATGAAAATAAACAAAGCACCCGCTTCATTGGTTTTCTTTTCACCGGTTTCAATATCTTCTAAAGTAATACATTCAAGTCTCTTATCTCCTAACGTTTCGTAAACAATTGAATTAGTGATTACCGATATATTACTTGTTTTATTAATCTGATCTATCAGATAATGTGACATTGTTGAAGCAAGAGTTTTTTTCCTGATTATAATAAATACATTTTTTGCAAAACCGGATAGATACATAGCTGCCTGTCCGGCAGAGTTGCCTCCTCCAACAATATAAACATTTTTACCTCTACATGAATAAGCTTCCGCTGTTGCCGAACCATAATAAATTCCTGCTCCCGATAGTTCATTTATTCCTTTAGTATCAAGCGTCCTGTAATCCACACCTGTTGATATCACTATTGAACGGGTTTTTATTTCTGGTCCGTTGGAAAGGGACAATATTTTATAATTCTCTTTTGTATTTATATCTATAACCTGACAGGGTGAAAGAAGCTCAACTCCAAATCTCGATGCCTGTGTTAAGGCTCTTCTGGTTAGGTCAGCTCCCGAAAGCCCTGAAGGAAATCCAAGATAATTTTCAATTCTTGAACTAGTTCCGGCTTGACCACCTGGCGCTTTCTTTTCTATCATAAGTGTTTTCAATCCCTCTGTTCCACCATAAACCGCTGCAGCTAAACCTGCCGGTCCTGCTCCAATAATTACTACATCATAAAATTCTTCGGATGCGGCTGAATTTAATCCTATTTTTCTTGCTATTTCAATTTCACTCGGGCTTTTTAATATAGTGCCGTCTTCAAATAAAACTGCCGGTAATTCGTTTGGTTCAATCTTATTAGTATTCAAGAATTCTGACATTTCTTTATTTAATTCCACATCCAGCCATTTATATGGAATTAAATTACCCGTTAAAAAATCTTTTATTCGATGTGATACTGGCGACCATTGATAACCTATAATTTTTATCCCCTCAAATTCAGGAATAAAATTATTCTGCCAGTCATCAAGCAGATCAGTTATTACTGGATAAAGCTTTTCTTCTGGAGGATTCCACGGCTTAAGTAAATAATAATCTAATTTTAATGTGTTAATAGCTTTTATTGCCGCTTCAATATCTGAATACGCAGTCAGCAGTATTTTTTTTGCATCCGGAAAAACCTCTTTCGCTTTCTCCATAAATGAGGTACCTTCCATTTCCGGCATCCGCTGATCTGATATAAATAGTGCGGCAGTTTCATTTTTTAATTTTAATTCCTTAACAGCATCTAAAGCCTCCAATGCAGATTCGGTCGCTAGTATCTTATATTCATCACGGAATTTTTTACGTACATCCCTCTGTATTGCTCTTAATACCTGAACATCATCATCAATTATTATAATGAATGGGAGTTTCATCTTTTACTTTGGTGTTTAATTTTTGTGATATCGGAAAACTGATGGTAAATTCAGTTTTACCCTTTATGGAATCTACTTTTACTTCACCTTTATGCTTTTTAATTACATTCTGTACTATATCAAGACCTATCCCCGACCCTTCTCCAACTTTTTTTGTAGTGAAAAAAGGATCGAATATACGTGATAATATTTCCTTGGGAATACCTGGACCATTATCAGTAATCTTGACCGATACATCCTTCTTATCGCATGATGTTTCGATAAGAATTTCACCATTTTGAGGTACTGCATAGATTGCATTATCAATTACATTAGTCCATACCTGGTTTAGTTCTCCAATATAAACTTCAGCCTTAGGTAAATCCTCACAAAATATTTTTTTTATCTGGATATTTTTATCCCGTATTTTATAGCCGAGAAGTATAAGTGTGTTCTCTATATCCTTGTGAATATCAGTATAATATAATCCCCCCGCTCTATCCATATGAACATGAGATTTGATGGCACCAACTAACAACGAAATACGTTCGGACGCATTCTCAATATCTTTTATTATCCGTTCGGAACTAAGTAAATTTTCAAGCCACTTAAGTATATTTTGAAATGCTTCATCGCCGGTATCTTTGTTTAATTATTTCCAGATCATTGATTGTAAAACCTGCATCCGTAAATGTTTCTGCAATTTCATTATAGTCTGTAAATCCTCTTTCTCTTAACCAGTCATTCAGTTCATCTTCTTCTTGTATTCGTTGAAGGGGAGTAATTTTAGATTTTGCAGAATAATTATTTCTTTTATTCAATGCTATCTCCCGGATATTCCGGATAAGTCCGGGAGAAATATTATGTTTCAACAACTCTTCGGTAAGCTTAAAGTTTAATTCCAATCTTTGTCCTAGATCTTCTGATATTCTGTCGATTGCAGATGCTGGATTGTTTAATTCATGAGCTATTCCGGCTGCAAGTTTTCCAAGTGCACTTACTTTTTCCTCCTGCATTTGCGTGGTTGCAAAAACACGTGCTCGCTCAGTCATATAACCAATTAAGCGCTGTATAAAATCCGGATTAAGCTCTTCAAGTTCGTGAAAATATTTTTTATGAAGTTTAAGTACACGCACTTTCCCCACCGCATAAGAAGTGCCCGGAGTAGTTTGCATCCTAGAATATGGTAAAAGCCCCGTTACTCCCCCGCAAAATTCATTATTTTCAAAACTGATGTAAAAAACCAGCTTCCCCTTTACATTCATATAAAAGTAAATTTTCCCTTCTAATATAATTGACATTATATCCATTACAGAACCTGTTTTGTATATTATCTCTCCATCCTCATACTCATCATATTCAGAATGCGCTAAAATCCATTCAAGATGTTCTTCAGATAAATCCCTCAAGGCAATTACCTTTTTTAATTCTTCAATAGTTACAGATTGCTCCATAAAACTCTTCAAAAATGAATCAAAATATTAAAATGGAAAAAAAACGCACTGGAATAGTAGTTGATACTTCTCACATCAATTTAATTGAATGAATAAAATTTTCCTGTGTCCTCAATAACACATCCCTATGGATTTAGAAGCCCATCTGAATATCATTAACCAATGATTTATCCATTGGTTTCAAGAAATAAATTCCACCTCATTTTCCCAATCTCATAACCGCAGAGCGGTGTGAAATATTTTGAATCCCAAGAGTGTGATATTATTGTAGAAAATATCAAAAGACCTATGTGAATATCATTAACCAATGGATTTATCCATTGGTCCCTCAACCAAACCACTCTAAATAAGTTCACATAAACCCTTTTTCTAAAAATTAAATATGACATCTTTCAAATACCGGTTCTTGCATAACTTCACTTAATTAGTTAAAATAGCTGATAATAAAAAATATATTAAATAGACATTAAAATGAGATTGGAATGGAACCAAAGAACATATTTTCACGATTGCATGAGTTGGTCCTTAACTATGATGCAGATGTATAGTCTGAAAATTATATAATAGAAACCTAAAATGAAAATCTTAATAAAGTCTTTAATTCTAATTCTGATTTCAATAATGCTGAATTCTTGCAGCCTATTTTTAGGAGGAATTGTTGCATTAGATAATTCCGCAAACAAAGGTGAAAAAGAAGTTCAGTATGAAAAAATAATTAAATTAAAAGAAGGGAAAAAAATAATTCTGGAATTAACTGATTCGACTGAAGTAAAGGGGAGAATTAAAGACCATAATGAATTCAAAGAAGGAAATAAACAAGTAAAAATGATCACTGTTATGGATGAAAATGATGAATTGAAATCTATTAATACTTCGGTTATTTCTAAATACATTTATGTTGATGAAGGAGGGAATGTTTGGACAGCCGCTGCAATAGGCGGAGTTATTGATGCATTTATTATATATGGAATATTAAAGGATCCCAAGATTGGATTAGGAGGCGCTAGATTATATTAAGTAATTTACTGAAGTTACGCAAATATTGTCATTCTGAACGGAACGAAGTGGAGTGCCTGTCCCGATTTTTGCGGGGAAGAATCTCAAAAGTTTAATTTTATGCAATTCTAGAATAATTCTTTTCACTCTTTTTCATAAAAATTTTCATTTTGCGTAACTTTAGTAATCTTAAATATTTATTCTTTTATTCAATTCATTATCATAGAAATTTTATGACAACAAGACGGGAATTCTTAAAATCAAGCGGAATAACTATAGCTGGCATATCCATGCTTGGCTTGAAAAACTTCAAATATGCGGATCAGAATAACTACAAAAATATGAGACCTCAGCCGCAAGAAAGAAACTTTATAAGTGATGCTGTAGAAGATAAAATTGCTGAAGTCAAAAAAAATATAAAAGACAAAGAACTCGCGTGGCTTTTTGAAAACTGTTATCCCAATACTTTAGACACTACTGTAAAATACCGGATTATTAATGGCAAACCTGATACTTTTGTTATTACCGGTGACATAAATGCAATGTGGTTAAGAGATTCCAGTGCACAGGTCTGGCCTTACTTACAGCTAATTCAAGAAGATAAAAAACTGCAGCAATTAATAGCCGGAGTAATAAACCGCCAGACAAAATGTATCTTAATAGATCCATATGCCAATGCTTTTAATTCTGGTCCGACAGGAAGTGAATGGGATAAGGATTTAACTGATATGAAGCCGGAACTCCACGAAAGGAAATGGGAAGTGGATTCTCTTTGCTACCCTTTAAGATTGGCTTACGGTTACTGGAAGAGAACCGGTGATACTTTATGCTTTGATGATGATTGGCTTAAAGCTATGAACATGGTGATTAAAACTTTTAAAGAGCAGCAGAGAAAAATAAATAACGGACCATATAAATTTAACCGAATTACTTCATGGCAGCCTGACAATCCGCCTGGCGGTGGGTACGGAAATCCTATAAAACCCGTAGGTATGATATGTTCCACTTTTCGTCCTTCCGATGATGCCACAATTTTTCTTTTTTTAATACCTTCAAATTTCTTTGCAGTTAAGTCTTTAAGGCAATTATCCGAAATGATCTTGAAAATAAAAAATGATGAGAGCTTCGCTTTAGATTGCTCTTCACTTGCTGATGAAGTCGAAAATGCTATTAAAAAATATGCATTCTCAGATCATTTGAATTTCGGGAAAATCATTGGCTATGAAGCAGACGGATTTGGCAATCAGCTATTTATGGATGATGCTAATGCGCCGAGCTTATTATCACTCCCCTACCTCGGCTGTCTTTCAAAAGATGATTCTCTTTATTTGAATACCAGGAAATTATTATTGAGTGATTCAAATCCCTATTTCTTTTAAAGGAAAAGCTGGTGAAGGGATCGGCAGTCCGCATACCGGAATGGATAAAATCTGGCCTATCAGCATTATAATGCGGGCTTTAACCAGTAATGATGATGAAGAAATTAAGAAATGTCTGGAGATGCTAAAAAGCAGCAATGCCGGGACAGGTTTTATGCATGAATCCTTCAATAAAGATAATCCCGCTGACTTTTCAAGGAAATGGTTCGCCTGGGCAAATACCCTCTTCGGTGAACTTATTCTGAAAGTTTATAATGAAAGACCGAATTTACTGAAAGCATAGACAATGGAATTTAATCCTCTCTCAAAAATTCTTAAGAAATCATCATCATCCGCACGTATTGCTGCTCTTCTTGTAATTTTTATTTCTATATACGGCTGCAGACAAAGTGAGCCTGAGAAGTTTAATCCTGATAAATACGTTGACCCATTTATTGGAACTTCAGCACATGGACATACATTTCCGGGAGCCACCCTCCCTTTCGGGATGGTTCAGTTAAGTCCCGATAATGGTACTTCCGGGTGGGATTGGTGCTCCGGATATAATTATTCGGACAGCTTAATTATCGGATTCAGCCACACACATTTAAGCGGAACAGGAATCGGGGATTTATGCGATATACTTTTTATGCCAGCGGTTTTAGCAATTGATTCTAATACATCGGCTTCAAAATTAAATAATCTTCATTCACACTTTTCGCATAAAAATGAAATGGCTGAACCTGGATACTATTCGGTTCTGCTTGATGCTTATAATATAATAGCTGAATTGACAGCGTCTAAAAGAGCAGGCTTTCAGAGATACACCTTTCCTAAAGTTAAGGATGCTGTTATTGTACTCAACTTAGGTCACAGCTTAAACTGGGACAGCACTACAGATGCTTATATCAAAATAATTAATGACAGCTCTATAGCCGGTTACAGATTGTCAACCGGATGGGCTAAAGATCAGAGAGTCTATTTCGCAGCTAAATTTTCTATACCCTTTAAAAGCTATTTAATAAGCCTGAATAATAAGTTTGTTAACGGTAAACAAGAAATTAAAGGAAGAATTGTTTCAGGTATTTTCAAATTTGATACAAATAATAGTAATGTAATTATGGTTAAAACCGGTATTTCATCTGCTAGCATTAAAGGTGCTCTAGATGACCTGAACTCTGAAATACCATCATGGGACTTTCATTCTGTAAGAAATTCTGCAGCAGCGGCTTGGGAAAATGAATTAAATAAAATTCAGGTCACAACACCTTCTAATTCCCTTAAGAAAATCTTTTATACTGCACTTTACCACTCATTGATTGCACCGAATCTTTTCAGCGATATAGACGGATATTTTAAGGGGCCCGATAGCCTCGTTCATAAAGCTGAAGACTATAATCAATATACTGTCTTTTCTCTTTGGGATACTTTCCGGGCAGAGCATCCCCTGTTTACAATTATTGAAAAGGATAAAGTAAATGATTTTGTAAGATCTATGCTCGCATATTATAAGATGACTGGACTTCTTCCCGTCTGGGAACTGGAGGGTAATGAGACTAATACAATGATCGGTTATCATGCTGTTCCTGTCATAGCCGATGCAATTCTTAAGGGATTTAATGGATTTGATGTTAATGAAGCTTTTGAAGCTATGAAAGCAAGTGCAATGCAGGATCAATTCGGATTAAATTATTATAAAAAATTAGGGTATGTTCCGGCAGATAAAGAAAACGAATCTGTTTCTAAAACACTAGAATATGCCTATGATGACTGGTGTATAGCTCAGATAGCCAGATATCTAAATAAAGATAATGATTATAAGCTTTTCATGGATAGAGCAGCAAATTATAAAAATCTTTTTGATACCGCCACCGGTTTTATGAGAGGCAAAAACAGTAATGGAAAATGGGTTGCGGATTTTAATCCCCGCTATTCTAATCATCGCAGTAATGAATATACCGAAGGCAACGCCTGGCAATGGGATTGGTTTGTTCCGCAGGATATAAATGGCTTGATAAACTTAATGAACGGTAAAGAAAAATTCACTCAGAAACTCGATTCTCTTTTTAATCAAAAACCTTTAATTGAAGGGAAAAATGCCTCTCCCGATATTTCCGGTTTAATCGGTCAATATGCCCATGGAAATGAACCAAGCCATCATATTGCTTATATCTATAATTATGCAGGTAAACCATGGAAGACTCAGGAAATAACAAGAAAAATAATGGAAAAACTTTACTCAGATTCGACAGACGGCTTATGCGGAAACGATGATTGCGGACAAATGTCTGCATGGTATCTATTCAGCTCAATCGGGTTTTATCCTGTGAATCCCGCTGAAGGAATTTATCTAATCGGAAGTCCGTTATTTAATAAAGTATCTATTGATGTTGACAATGGAAGACATTTTATAATTGAAGCTAAAAATGTTTCAAGTATTAATAAATATATTCAGTCTGCAACTTTAAATGATAAGGTACTAAATAGAACATTTATCTATCACAAAGAAATAATGGATGGCGGCGAACTTATCTTCAATATGGGAAGTGAACCAAATAAAAACTGGGGTTCAAAACAGAGCAGACTATCCCCCTTCCATGAATATTAAATAAAATTAAAAGCTAAATAAGGATTATACTCAAATGAAATTACTTATGGCTATTCTTACTATTAGTGCGTTTCTATTCCTCTTCTTTTCAATCTCATTTACTATTTCAAAAGATCGGGATAATATAATACCTTATGATAATACTGAATCTCGAAATGACCAAATTGATAAAGAAAAACTGGCGCAGGAAGTAAAACAGGAATTCCTGCACGCATGGAATGGTTATAAGAAATATGCTTGGGGTCATGATGTTCTCAATCCCATCTCAAAATCATACCGCGATTGGTATGGCGTTTCCATGTATATGACTCCTGTGGATGCCTTCGATACTATGATCTTAATGGGATTGAAAGATGAAGCAGAAGAAGCAAAAGAACTAGTTTTCAAAAACTTATCTTTTGATCAAAATATTTCTGTTCAGACTTTTGAAATTACTATCCGTATGCTTGGAGGTCTGCTTTCTTCATATCAGATGGATGGAGATAAAAGATTTTTGAACTTAGCTGAAGATTTAGGTATTCGGCTGCTTCCATCGTTTGAATCAAAAACCGGCATGCCGTATAGATATGTCAACTTAAAGACCGGAGAAATAAAAGGAAATATAAGCAATCCGGCTGAAATAGGAACTTTGTTAATTGAATTCGGAACATTAAGTAAGTTAACAGCCAATCCCGTTTACTATAATAAAGCAAAGAAAGCCTTGATTGAAGTATATAAAAGACGTTCAAAGATAGGACTTGTTGGTTCTACAATCAATGTGGATACTGGGGAATGGGAAAATACCGACAGTCATATCAGTGGAGGGATAGACTCATATTATGAGTACTTGCTTAAATGTTCAATACTTTTCGGAGATGAAGATTGTAAATCAATGTGGCAAACAAGTATAAAATCAATTAACAAATATTTGCCTGATTCTGTTAATTCAGGTTTCTGGTACGGCCATGCAGATATGAATACAAGTAAAAGGACATCTACTACTTTCGGTTCTCTCGATGCATTTTTCCCCGCATGCCTTGCATTATCAAATGATCTGAAAAGAGCTGAAAAACTTGAAGCATCATGCTTTAAAATGTGGAATCTTGAAGGGATTGAACCGGAACAGTTAAATTATAAGACAATGGAAATCATATCTCCTCAATATTTTCTAAGACCTGAAATTATTGAATCTGCATATTATTTATATCATTACACCGGCGACGAAAAATATCTTAAGATGGGAGAAACTTTTCTGAAAGCACTTATTAAATACTGCAGAACTTCCGAAGGTTATGCTTCTCTTAAAAGCGTTATTACAAAAGAAAAAGCAGATGATATGGAAAGTTTCTTTTTTGCCGAAACATTAAAATATCTCTTTCTTTTATTTGCACCTCCCAATACTCTTGATTTCAACAAAATTATTTTCAACACAGAAGCTCATCCAATCCAAAGAACCTGGTGATAATCTTAATTTGACATTCTGAACGGAGTGGTTATCTCTCTACTGACCTCGTAGAGGTCAAATAATTGTAGAAAACAGGTAATTTTATACAACGAATCCTCGGAGAGGATTTATAAGATTCTTTATTTACTAGCAAATTTCTTTATTAGAGATAAAAGAATAGTATTAGAAAGATGACATCTTTAATATTAAAGAGAAAGTATTATCTGAGATTACATTATTATAATAATACTAATTATTCTTTCATTCTTAAAGATGTCATCTTTGAGTTTCCACTTACTACAAACTACAAACAACAGACCAAAAACCAATTTATTATTCCATTATCCTAATAACCCCAGCTCCATTATAAGAGTGAAATTCAGGGTCATACATTGCATCTGCACCAATTAAAGGGAGCTGGTATTTCCCTTTACTTACTACCCGGAGCATATAATAAAATTCCCTTTTTGTATTCCTGTCAAGGTTTGTGAATAATAATAACCTGTCATCCCTTATATCCATATATTGAACATTAATCGGGTCCTTTGTTTTCCACTGCAACTCTGTTGAAGCGGATAGTCTCGGGTTTTCTATTTCAAATCCAGCAGGAAGAAGATCGGTAATTACAATATTTTCTGCCGAACGTGACATCCCCTCAAGTGTTATTTTACATACAATTAACTGTCCTTGCTTAAAGTTATTATTCTGTACAGGGTACCCGCTTCTATAATCATAATAGCTTCTCCTTACCTTCATGAATGAATCTTCTTCTTTTATCTTTTGAGAAGTTTTAATTCCTTCACTGCTCCAGAAGTAATAAACTTCTCCTTTTCCAGAAGAATTTAATACAACATCCCCCTTATTCAGTTCATCGGAAGTCAAGGTCAGATCATTATTATTGTAAGTTCCTATTGCCTTTCCCCCGGAAGTAATATCAATTTTCATATCGGTATTTGCCGTTCTGGCAGCAGCCTTTCCTAGTGCCAGAAATGCAAAGGATCTTTCCTGTGTGGAATACATTTGATCAGTCATTTGAGTTATATGTTTTATCATATATGGTATCTGGCTGCTGTTCGGCTGAACTTCAAGCAGAACATTAAGCATTATGGCATTGGCCCTTACTTCAGAATCGAAATTACCCCCGCTCATTCTTTCCGTTTTTTCTGGAACATATGAAGCCGGGATTATTTCATAATATGTATTCCAGTTATTTGTTAAAGCATAAGCTCCGGCTAGCAAATACTTTGTATCTGTTGATAAAAGATTTGGTCTGGCTTTATAATAATTCATCGTTGAAATATCCCCTTTATCTGCGAGTGCAAGTACATAAAGGGTATACAATATCTCCTTATTGGCTATTTTACGTATGGTTCTCCTGTTCTGTTCGTAAGTAATGTAATCATAAGTGCTGTTTTCCTTAGCTCTTTTGGCTATATAGTTTAACAGTTTATCTAATACGTTTACGGAAGGGTTATAACCTGCTTTTTGTGCTTCGATTAAAAAGTGTGCAGCATAAACACTCCCCCACCAGTTTGTATATGTCCCTCCCTCCCAGTATGCAATTGAACCATCATATAACTGCATCGATTCTATTTTTCTAATCCCTTCTTTTACATAATATTCAGGATTATTAGTCATGTACATTTCCGGTGCAACTAATTTAGCCAGATCTTCAAAGTATAATTGAGGAAATAATTTTGAAACAGTCTGTTCTATACAGCCGTATGGGTATCCGACAAGATATTTTAACTGCTTTGCAAATTTAACTGCGGGAAATCTACTTATTGTTAATGACGTTTTTTGAGTTGATGTCAGATAATCTTTCGAAATATCCAGCTTGATTCTCTGTTCCGGTTTAATTATCCCGCTGCCGCTTTCTACTACAAGTGGGGAAATTGGACGTACTCCTATTTCAATCTCTTCTTTTACTTTTGCAATCCCTGAAGTTTCAAAAACTATTTTACCGGTACCAATTTCATTTCCGGTCTTTATTGAAAATGTAACGTGATTTGTAGAATTTGCTCCAACAGAAACTGATTGGACAGCTCGTGAACTAATGTTAACCGGTCCTTCCGTTTTCAAATTTACATTTACATTCCCTTTGTTCCCGGTGGTATTAATTACTGTTACAGTTGTACTTAAAGAATCATTCATGGCAAGAAATCTTGGCACCTGAGCCTCAATAATTATATCATCTGCAACTTTCATATGCTCTTCTGCGCTTCCGAATCTTGAACCTGAATAAGCCAGAGCCATTAACCGGACATCACCGTTAAATTGAGGGATATTCAATTCAACTTTCACAATTCCATCACCATTGGTTTTCTGAATGCCGCTCCACAAGGAGAGCACATGAAATCTTTCCGATTTAATAGGATTAGATCTTTTTCGGAGCTGATTTTCCTCTTCCATGTTTCCTCCTCCCGGTGACGAACTAAGAGAAACAATTTCAGGGAGTAAAAGCTTATACAGATCATAACCGGATACACTTAAAGGTCTTTTTCCATACATATATTTATAAGGATCAGGTGTCTGAAAATCCTTAATTTGAAGTATACCCTCATCAACTGCTGCTAAAGTTACATAAATTTCTTTTTCCGGCATAGTTTTGATTATAATATCCTGTTTGGTTAGAGGCTTTATTTTTGATGGAGCTTTTATTTCAACAGACAAACGGTTTTCTTTCCTTTCTACCTTCACTGATGCAAAGCCGTGTCCGGCTAAGAAAGGAGTTGTGTTCTCAATTGAATGTTTTCTAAATAATGTTGCTGCGACATAAATATTCGGCATATAATCGTCAGTTAATTCCAATTCCATTTCTGCCGAACGGTTTTCAACGTTTATGAATTTATAGGAATATACATCATTTCTTTCAACCGTAACCAGCATTTTACCCGCAAAAGGAGTTGTAAACAAAATCTTCGCTTTTTCCCCCGGTTTATAAGTCCCTTTATCAAAGACAATTTCAACTCTTCCTTCTTTATCAACATCAAAAGATGAGGCCGTGGTTCTCCCCCACCCGTATGCATAAAATGATTTTTTCTGATATTCCTCACTTCCTTTTCTGTAAATCCTTAATTCATATTCTCCTGACTTATCAAGTGCAAATTGGAAATCTTTAGGATTATTTGTGATTACAAATTCTTTTTCCCATTCTTCAATCTCTTTTTTCCCCGATGTATAATAAAAACGTCCCGAATTATCTTTCTTTAGAACCGTCTGCCATTCATACCTTATTAACTTTGCCAAAACATTAAAATTATTAATGGATTTGTCGTTTTCATCTACTGCTGCTATCTGAAATGTCTGCATTTCATTAACAGCAAAATAATAACCCGGGGCTTTTATTCCGATAAAATAATTTTTAGTATATACATCAAAACTGATATTTCTATTTACTGTTCTTCCGGTTACATCAAAAACAGAAACATACGCAGTTCCTTTTATTATTCCTCCTGAATTTAAGTCCTGCGGAATCTTGTATTGAAATCCTGAATTGCCATTCTGATCCAGGACACTGTCAATAAAATAATTTTCTACATTTGAATTTTTCACGGAAGAATTCGAAAAATCAAACTTAGGATATTTTTTACTCTTGAAGGGTACATTTGTCAGCTGCACTTCAGCCTGATATTTCAAGCCCGCAGCAGGGGCTCCGAATAAAAATTCCGATTCAACTTTAACGTTTACAGTTTCCCCGGGATATTTCACTTTATCGTCACTGCTCAAATTTACTCTGATTTTGTCCGGTACAAAATCTTCAACACTAAACCGGTAAGAGCCTAATAATTGCTTCGGACCGGAATAAATTTCAGCTATATATTCTCCGGTCTGCGCATATCCTGGTATTTCAAATGAAAGTTCAAAAGAACCCTGTGCATTTAATTCTTTCCTAAATTCCTGGAAAACTTTTCCTGTTGGCGTTATTATTTTGACAATGATAGGGAGTTCATCTATAATCTTTATTTTATCATCCCTGATTATTGCAGATAAATTTACTTTATCCCCCGTCCGGTATATATTCCTATCGGAATAAATAAAAGTATTATAATCAGGAGTGTAGTCGTAAGCTCCCCCTACATCAAAGCGTGATGTCTCAATTTCTGTTCTATTTAAATCAATGAAATTAAAATCATTATCCTTTTCTGCAGTTACTAACCTTGGTGTAAATCCTTCAACACTCTTTTTGATATCAGTAAATTTAATAATCCCTTCACTATTAGTTTTCCCGGTGAGAAGAGTCTGGTTATTATCGGATATAATACTTATTTCAACATTTTCAACGGGTTCGGCTTTATCAATAGAATTTACAAAAACAATTATTTCACTACTGCTGATCTTACTAATAATTCCCAAATTCGATACAGCAAAAAACTTTGAATCACTTATCCATCTTTCATCTTCAGAACTAACATTAATCAGGTAAATTCCTTTGAATCTTTGATTTAAAACCTTATCTACATTAACGGTAAATTTCTGTAGCCAGTTCTTTTTATCCTTCAAATCAATTTTTTTGGTATAAATCGATTTTCCATCATCTTCGGTGTAATACCGGCTGTTCCAATAATAATAACCTTCATCTTCATCATTATAAGAATAATTTCGATACCCTGACCTGTTTAGAAAATGAAGAAGATTATTTTTAAATATCTGCGACACTTCAATTTCTATTGATGTCAAATTCACCGCATTAACTTCAAGGTTTTTATTCCCGCTCATCATTAAATACATTCCCGATTTATCGGCAAAGTTTATTGAGGGATTTATATCAACAAAGGAAACCTCCTGGCTGTAATCGAATTCCAATTCTCCCCCGTATAATCCGGGGAGTCCCTTTTTTATTATTAAATTCGCACTGTTGATACCGCTTAAATCTGTTTCAATCCTAAACTGATTCTCGTTTGCATAGAATTTGAGATCCCTCTTAGGTTCTAATGAAACATATTCTGAAAGTTTTTTATCATCAACTGTTTGAGTTGTATAAACATTTATCCACCCTGTTGAACCGTCAAATCCCGATGTTACGGAAGTAATTGTTAATTTTGTAATCGGAGGCAGCTTTTGATTAAATGTCCTTTCGTCCTGCAATGCTTTTTTACCCAAAACGGATTGGAGGCCTTTTTTAATAACTATCTTTAAATCCTCCGTTTTATCAGTTTGACTTATTTCACCGTAATTTATTGCAATTATATCCGAAGGGGCATTTGAAACAATTTTGAAATTAACTACCGGCTCATCATTTTTATAAACTTCCAGAAAATCTCTTATCTTGCCGGGATCAACTGCATAATTAAAATATATATTCGACTGAACACTGATCTTATAAGATTCATTTGGAATCTGAGTCCAGAAAAAATCACTCTTTGTTACATCAAAATCGGGAGTTTGGAATTTATAAGTTTCGAAATCCGCAGTATATTTTGTATTAAATAATACCTTATCGGTTACCCTGGCTGTATAAGTTTGGATTGGCTCAAGGGGATAATCGGGTGAAAACAGAAGAGTCTTTGAATCTGTCCATTTGAATTTCCCGGCAATCTTTGGTTCAAAAACTACATACTCCTCAGTCAGCCATTTATTCTGAATATCAGCGGGCGCAAGATCTTTTGAGAATTCAATGGAGAAGGTTGTTAATCTCTCAACTTTACCCTGAGGAGAAAAATTTGATATTTCAACTGTATTGCCAGGTCCGCATCCAACTAAATAAAGAAGTATAAATATAATTGATAAGGTTTTTAATTGATTCACAATAATCTCCCTTTAAAAGATTAGTGGAAGGAAAAATTAAAGAATTTATTAAGTATGCAGATCAATATTTTAGAATATTTGCTGTTATTATTATATGATAAAATCTAATAAAAATATTATCTTACAGCAAAAAAATAATCGAAGATATATTTTGTTTATTGATATTAAGGGAAGAAAATCCTATTATTATTATATTAAATTGGAGTTGAAATGGGATTAAATACCGGAGGAATAATTTTTATGACCATAGCATGGGTATTGATTATTGCTCTAACTTCATTCTGCTTTTACCGTGTCTTTAAATCCGAAAGGAAAAAATAATACCGTTTTGCAATTGATAGATCCAAACCTCCGGGGTTTAAGAAAACCTCGGAGGTTTTTCTCATTAATAATGTTAAATTCTTGGAATTAATTCTCCGCCGTTTTCATTATTCTCATCATTTGATGCAGGTTTCTTGGCCATGTAAGCAGTATTTGATTCAGTTCCTTCCAATTTAATTTTACCTTCCTTTAAATTTTTATACAGAAGGTCTTGTTCTATTAAATAGAAGAATTTATTCCTGAATTCTTCCAACGAAATTCCGCATGTAGCCGCGTACTTAGCTAACTCGTGCGGATCATCAAAATCTGATTGGCTTAACCTCAGCATATATCTTCGGGCAATGTAGAAAGATTCTGATGCCGGGTCAACCATCCGGACGCGTGTTCTGCCTGTATTAGGATCAAGTATCTCCTTGAAATAAAGCGGAACGAAATGACCTCCCTGTATTGAAACCATTGCACCGCTTCCGCCATTAATCATAAATTGCGAAGCAGCAAATCCTAAATCCCTGGTATATTCCATATCAAAAGGTATAGGGTCCGCACAACGAAGTTCATATCCAATATTTTTTGCGACTATAGTTGACTTGAGTCCGTATTCTTTTAACCTCTCCTGCACATGATATTTTAATATCTCGCCAAAATTAATTTCAGCTAATCGAATATTGTCATGTGCATCTCTTTCAATATTTATAAGTGATTCCATTTCTTTTGGATCAAGATGTTCAACCAATCCTTCTGCTAAAACAGCTACTCCGTCTGTCCTTCCATAACTCATTCTTTTGATAATTGCACCGACTAAAATATCGACCATGTGAGAAAGCTTTATTGTCTTTCCCGGAAACTCCTCCGGAATTAATGTTAATGTAGCCCCCGCTGCTTTACCGATACCTAAAGCAAGATGGCCTGCTTTACGTCCCATTGATATAATAAAATACCATCTTGAAGTTGTTTGCGCATCAACCATTAAATTTTTAACTACTTCAACACCAATGTGTCTGGCTGTTTGAAATCCGAATGTAGGTATGCCGTGAGGCAAATCCAGATCATTATCTATTGTTTTGGGAACATGAACTACTTTTATTCTACCGGCTGCCATTTCATCTACTTTCAAAGCACTGAATGCAGTGTCATCTCCCCCTATAGTAATTAATTTATCAACATTTAATCTTAACAAAGAAGTAACTGTATTTTCCAGATGCTTTTTATCTTTTGTCGGATTACTTCTGGAAATACCTATATAAGATCCGCCTCTGAAATGAATTCGGCTGACATTATGAATAGTAAGTTCTTTTACATGAGAAATATCCCCTTCCATGATCCATTTAAACCCGTCTTTTATGCCGATAACATCTATGCCTTCAACTATTGCACGTATTGTAGCCGCTCCAATAACACTATTTATTCCCGGCGCCGGACCACCAGCAACTAGGATTGCTAACTTTTTTGGCGCTATTGACATCTATCCTACTCCTAACTTTTTCAGTTGTTTGATTTTAAATAAATAATTAATTAAGAATTTTTAATTTAGCAAATTTCAGCATCAATTGCTTTACATTATTCCCTTCAAAAACTACGGTAGCTTTCTGCATTTCTCCTACTCCGGTAACCTGAGTTACTTTCCCCAAACCGAATTTTTCATGCATCACCCTGCTTCCCGGTTTCACCAGTTTATTCTCCTGGTCAAAATCTTCATAATCCACACTTTCAAAATATTCATAATACATCTCTTTTTTCGATTTCCGGTTCGCTTTCCTTCCTATTCCGCCATTTACTTCTTTTAGTAATTCCGGTTTTAGTTCATCAATAAAGCGGGACCTGTTCTGATAAGCAACTTCACCAAATCTATATCTTGACCTTGCATGTGAAATGTATACTTTCTGCTTGGCTCTGGTAACTGCTACATAAAAGAGTCTTCTTTCTTCTTCAAGTGAAGCTTCCGCACTAAATCTGTTTGAAAGAGGGAAGATATCTTCTTCGCATCCTGAAATAAAAACTACTGGAAACTCCAGACCTTTTGCACTATGAACTGTTAATAAGGTAACTGCATTTGCTTCTTCTTCATACAAATCAATATCTGATACAAGTGAGACATCCTCAAGGTATTCTTCAAGTTTTGCCTCTTTATTTGCATTTGAAAATTCACTTAGTGCAGACAAGAGTTCATTTATATTTTCCCAGCGCGATATTGATTCGGGTGTATTTTCTTCCTTAAACATTCTTAATACCCCGAGCTCATCTACCAATGCCCTGGTAAGTTCCCCTACCGATAATTTATCCTTAAGATCAATATATTTATCAAGGAGTACTTTAAATCCTTTAACGTTCTTCTGAATTCTCTCTTTAATTTCTATAATTTCAAAAACTCTTTGCATTGTATCGAAAAGGGATATTTCATGCTTTCTTGAAAACATTATCATCCTCTTTATTGTAGTACTCCCTATTCCACGCTGAGGAAAGTTCATTACTCTTAATAAACTTTCTTCATCACTTCGATTTGCAATTATCCTCAAATATGCAATTATATCTTTTACTTCTTTTCGTTTATAGAATTCTATCCCGCCGATAATTCTATATGGGATCTTTTCTCTCCTAAAAATATCTTCAAGGGCTCTCGATTGTGCGTTTGTCCGGTAAAGGATTGCAACATCTTTTAATGATAACTTCTTTTTTGAAATTTCATGTTTAATATATTTTGCTATTTGATATGCCTCATCCTTTTCATCCGAACACTTCAACAGAACCAATAAATCGCCGTCATTATTCTCAGTCCAGAGCGTTTTAATTATTTGTGCCTTATTGTGCTTAATTACGGAATCCGCCGCAGCTAGTATATTTTTTGTTGAACGATAATTCTGCTCAAGCTTAAATACTTTATGTTTTGGGAAATCTTTTTCAAAGTCAAGCATATTCTCAAGGTTTGCACCTCTCCAGCTATAAATGCTTTGAGCATCATCCCCTACTACACAAATCTTCTGCTCCTTCGATACTAACATCTTTATAAGTTCATATTGGGCTTTATTTGTATCCTGAAATTCATCAACTAGTATATAACTGAATTTTTTCTTGTATTTCTGATGTATTTTCGGATTCTGATTAAACAACTCAATTGGTTTTAAAAGTAAATCTTCAAAATCCATTGAATTATTTTCAATAAGCCTCCTCTGATATTCATCGAAAATATCTGCTATTTTTTCATCAGTTGGAGAATTAATATGATTTTTCCTGAATTCGGATGGCATTATCATATGATTTTTCAAATAACTAATCTTATGCTTTACACCGTTAGGTGTTATTGATTCTATATTGAGATCAAAATCACTGATAATATTACTCACTAAAGATTTTGAATCTTCTGAGTCATAAATTGAAAAATTACTCTCGAAATTAAGAATTTTTGATTCAATTCGTAGAATTTTTGCAAATATTGAATGAAATGTACCCATCCAGATTGAATTTGCTTTGCTGCCGACTAACTCTCTTATTCTATCCTTCATTTCGTTGGCAGCTTTATTTGTAAAAGTCAAAGCTAAAATACTATCGGGATCGTAGCCCTGATCAATTAAAAATGCAACTTTATAAGTAAGAACTTTTGTTTTACCGGACCCGGCACCCGCCACTATCATAGAAGGTCCGTTGTCATATTCAACAGCCTTTTTTTGGTCAGGATTTAGAGTTTTTAGGTTTATCATATTGTTTTTTATTAAGGTTTTTATAAAATTACGAATTTAAGATTGCAAATATAAAAAATTGTTATTCCAATAAAAAGGTAAGAAATTAACTCAAATCTCACTACTAACTACTAACTACTCACTACTAACTACTCACTACTAACTACTCACTACTAACTACTAGCTCCTCAATACTCCAGAGGCTGGTAATATCTCATCATTTTTTCCTGATATGAATTTTTTTCTGGTTTATAATTATATATAAACTTCACTTCGGGGGGCATTGAAATAAATATAGACTCTATTCTTCCGCCTGTTTTTAATCCGAAAAGAGTTCCCCTGTCATAAATCAGATTGAATTCAACATATCTTCCTCTCCTAATTAATTGAAATTCTTTATCCCTTTCAGAAAAACTTTCATTCTTCCTAATTTTGATTATGGGAAGATACGCTTCCAAAAAGGAATTACCCACCGATTTAACAAGATCGAAGTGTATATTATTTCCCGGAAGATAATCGAAAAATATCCCTCCTATTCCTCTCATTTCATTTCTATGTTTAACTGTAAAATATTCATCGCAATACTTCTTAAACTGATAATAGGAATCACCAATTACAGAATTGCATGCTTTTTTCATAACACCATGAAAGTTCCTAAAATCTTCTTCATAAGGGAAATAAGGAGTAAGATCTACTCCCCCGCCGAACCAGCTTTTCCCGTCCTCTGCCTGCTCTCTATTTTCCATTTCAAAATACCGGATATTCATATGAATCGTGGGTATTTTCGGCGAAAACGGATGGAGAATTATTGATAATCCGCATACTGCAAATTCGCCCTGTTTTACTTTAATTTGTTCGGCAATTGATTCCGGCAAAAGCCCGTAAACAGAAGAAAAATTTATTCCCCCTTTTTCGAATATAGTACCGTTGGTAATAACTTTTGTTATTCCGCCTCCACCTTCATTTCTCTCCCATTTATCTTCCTTGAATTTTTTATCCTCAATTTCTTCAAGTTCACTGATGATTTTGTTCTGGAGACGGAGAACAAAACTTTCCATTTCTTTAAATCTATCAGAAAGTTGCATTTTACTATTTTCTTTTTATTAAAAATCAATATCCTATTTTATTAAAGATAAACTATTTCTATATTAACGCACCGTTAAAATCCATTCAAATATCAAATATTTTTAGGAGCTATTATGATTAAAGATAAGGTTCTCAAAGCACTTAATGAACAAATTAATATGGAAATGAATTCATCATACATATATCTTGCTATGTCCTCATATTTCTATGAAGAGAATTTAAATGGTTTTGCAATCTGGTTTCGAATCCAGTCTCAGGAAGAATTTTCACATGCATTGAAAATTTTCGACTATATCCATCAGGCAAATGCCAATGTTAACTTGTTAACAATTGAAAAACCGAAAACCGAATGGAAATCAGCTCTTGAGATCTTTAAAGATACATATAAACATGAACAGGAAGTTACGGCATCAATTTATAATCTCGTTGATCTAACCATTTCTGAAAAAGATCATGCAGCCCACAATTTTCTTCAATGGTTTGTCAGTGAACAGGTTGAAGAGGAATCAACTGCTCTAAATATACTCGATAAAATTAAACTTGTCGGTGATAATAAAAACGGTCTCTTCCTTTTAGACAGGGAACTCGGACAAAGAGCCGCAGGAAGATAAAAACAAATTGTTTTATTGCTTAATTTTTATATCACTTGACCTAGAACAATTAAGCAATAAAAATTTCTTTCTAAATATGTCGTAAGCGTATAACAAAATCTTTATATTAAATATCATAATGATATCTACAGCTATATATAAATATTTCATCATTTATAAACTGATATACCAGCCTATGCTCTCCTGTTATGCGTCTTGACCAATAACCGGATAAATCAAATTTTAATGGTTCAGGTTTTCCTATCCCTTCGAAAGGATGTCTTTGAATATCTTGTATAAGTTCATTAATCTTTTTAAGTATTTTTTTATCCCTTTGCCATGAGACATATTCTTCCCATGAATTTTTTGAAAAAGTAACTCTCATTCTTATTCGAATAACTTTTTCCTTACAACTTTTCCTTCTTTCATCTGCTTAATAGATTCAAATAATCTATCGGCATTTGCCTTTGATTTAAGAAGGTGCATAGTTTCCATAATGGAATTATATTCATCTAATGATATTAAAACAGTACCTCTACCGCTTCCTCTCTTAATAATCAAAGTCTCGTTATTTTCTTCAACGTTATCAAGGAAAGTTTTAAGATTTGTTCTAAACTCAGTAAAATTTGCAGCAATCATTTTGTTTTCACCATAATTATTCTTCGTAATAAGTACAAATATAAGTACTTATTTAATTACTTACAATTTGATTAATTAAAATGATAATTCTTGTATGTAGAAAGTAGTAAGAAATTGTTTAACTGTTATATTGTTGATAAAAGGGCAATTAAACAATTTAGCAATTGAACAATTAAATCGTTCAATGCTTGATGTCTGCAAGAGGAGTTGCAGTATGCCTCATGGAATGAACTTTATTTGCTATAGGTAATTCAACTTCAGGTTTTACCCTTTTTTCAAAATAATCTCTGAACCGGGTAACCATGAATTTAACCGGCCAGGCAGCCGCTTCACCTAATGCACAGATTGTATTTCCTTCAATATTGTTTGCCACACTGATTAACAAATCAATATCTCTAATTGAACCCTGTCCGGCAATGATTCTGTTTAATATCTTCACCATCCAGCCGGTCCCTTCCCGGCATGGTGTACATTGCCCGCAGCTTTCATGATAATAAAATTTAGATATCCTGGCTAATACTTTCACCAGGTCAGTATCTTCATCCATTACCATTATTCCCGCAGTACCAATCGCAGAACCAACCAGCTTTAAGGATTCGGCATCCATTTTAACCCCTTCAATCTGATCCCCTCTTATCGGTGGCATTGAAGAACCGCCGGGAATAACACAAAGAATCTTTTTATTACCCGGAACACCTCCCGCATAATTATAAATTAAATCGGTTAGAAGCATTCCTGAAGGTAATTCGTACACTCCGGGTTTATTAACATGTCCGCTAATTCCATATAAGATTGTTCCCGGATGTTTCGGTTCACCTATTTTCGAAAACCATTCCCAGCCTTTATTGATTATAGCCGGCACATTCGTAATAGTTTCAATATTATTAATTGTTGTAGGACATCCCCACAATCCGTTCTGTGCAGGAAAAGGAGGCTTTACTCTTGGATAACCTCTTTTACCTTCAAGTGAATTCATTAATGATGACTCTTCTCCGCAAATATATGCACCGGCACCTTTATGTATAAATATATCACACATGAAGGCGGTATTAAAAGTCTCTTTCATCTTTTCGCCTATATATCCATGAGCATAATCATCATCTATTGCTTTCTGCAATAGTTTAATCCACTTATGATATTCACCGCGTATATAGATATATGCTACTTTAGCACCTATGGCATAGCATGTAATTAAAATACCCTCAATTAACTGATGAGGATTAAATTCAAAAATCTGCCTGTCTTTGAAAGAACCCGGCTCACTTTCATCTCCATTTACACATAAATATTTGGGCTTAGTAGTAGTCTTCGGCATGAAGCTCCACTTAAGTCCTGTAGCAAAAGCAGCTCCGCCTCGTCCACGTAAACCCGATTTCTTTACCTGGTCAATTATATCATCACTGGTTTGTCCGAAAGCCTTCCTGGCTGCAGAGAAACCATCGTTTTGTAGATATACATCTAGTTTACAAATATCTTTTATATCAGGTAAAACTATTTTTTCCATTTTAACAGGTCCTAGACTATTTAATTTCTATTCTTTAAAGTTTCTAAAATATTATCTGTTTGGTTTATATCAAGATTTTCAAAATAATCTTCATTTACCGCAATCATAGGGGCAGTACCGCATGAGCCCATACATTCAACTTCTTCAAGTGAGAACTGCATATCATCCGATACCTCCATGCTATTTAATCCCAGCTTCTCTTTAACATGATCATATATCTGATAAGCACCCTTCAGCATACATGAAACATTTGTACAAACCTGAATATGATATTTCCCCATAGGTTTCTGATGATACATAGTATAAAAAGTAACAATACCCAGAACCTCCTCAGGAGTCATATCAAGCAGCAAAGCCGCTTCCTTCATAACCTCCCCCGAAATCCACCCATTCTGTTCCTGCGCAATCCACAAAACCGGCATTACCGCAGCCTTCTTAAAAGGATATTTCTTCAATACCCCCTCTATTCTCCCAAGATTCTCTTCCGAAAATTTAAAGTCAGTCATTAATTATTACCATTATTATTAAAATTTAAATCAATAGAAGATTCTTTACCAATAGAATTAATATAACTATTTAGTTTTTTCCCGATTAAAACAATATTATTTGAAAAATTATCAAATTCATCATTGGTAATCAAATTTCTATTTTTAGCCTTTGTCAACCACGTAATAGTTTCATATAATGAACCCCTAGAGTAATAACAAAACTGTTTATTCTCTTTATAAAAATATCTTCCGAACCCTTCACTTAAATTAGCAGCAACCGAATCCACAGCCCTAACCATTTGCTTACCCACAGTATCCTTCTCAAAATAATTCCATTTATTAACAATCTCCCAAATTTTATCCGCAATTTCCATAGATAACTGATATACCTGTAATTCCTCTAATTTCATAAAAATCCCTTTCTATGACCAAATGACTAATGACTAATGACCATTGACCAATGACTAATGACCATTGACCAATGACTTTTTATTTATCCGCCTCCCCCATCACTGGATCCAGGCTCCCAATTATCGCCACAACATCCGATACCATATGTCCCTTTATCAAATGGGATAAGGATTGCAGATTAATAAACGAGGGGGAGCGTATCTTACATTTCCAGGGTTTCCCTTCCCCGTTACTTACGAGATAAAATCCTAGTTCACCTTTGGGATTTTCAATTGCGCTGTATATTTCTCCAACAGGAGGATGAATACCAAAATTAATTATCATAAAGTCATGGATTAATTCCTCCATCTTAGTATATACTTCCGCTTTTTTAGGAAGAACTTTTTTAGGCTGATTCAATATAGTCTCTCCGGCTGGCATTTTATCTAGAATCTGTCGAACTATCTTTATACTTTCACGCGCCTCATCAACTCTAACAAAATACCGTGCAAGACTGTCTCCTTCACTATAAACTGGAACTTTAAAATCCATCTCATTATAGAATAAATATGGAGTAGCTCTTCTTAAATCAAATTCAACCCCGCTCCCTCTAAGACTCGATCCTGTTAATCCAAGATCTATCGCATCTTCTTTTGAAATTACACCAACACCTTCAAGTCTCTCAATAAAGATCCTATTTGTATTTATTAACCTTTCGGCTTCATCAAGGTTCTCTTCAAACTGATCTATAAACCATTTTACCTTTGCCAGAGCTTCAGGCTGAACATCATTAGCTACTCCGCCGATCCTTGTATAACTATTGGTAAACCTTGCACCGCAAATTATATCCCATATATCAAGAATCTTTTCTCTTTCTCTTAGGGTCCATAAAAACACTGTTAAAGCACCAACATCCATTGTAAGTGCACCGATTGCTACCAGGTGAGATGCAACCCTCGCAAGTTCCGCAACCATCATTCTTATGTATTGAGCCCTTGGAGGAGCTTCAATTCCGGCTAACTTTTCAACTGCTAACGCCCACGCAACATTATTAGATAAAGGCGCCAGATAATCTAGCCTATCAGTATGAGGAATAAATTCATGGTAGCTCATATTCTCTGCCATTTTTTCATAACCTCTATGCAGATATCCAAGTTCTGCTACAGAAGCAATAATGGTTTCACCATCAAGTCTTAATAAAACACGCAGTACACCATGAGTCGCCGGATGCTGGGGACCCATATTCAAAATCATTTCATTTTCAAGAGCATCTTCAACTGTAAGATCCGTCTCTGTATTTAATAGAGCTTCTATTATTTTAGGATGGACATCATCTTTATTTATTTTTTCCATAATATCATTCTTCTTTTTTTGGGAGAGGTAGTGAACCCGGAATTCCCATAAGTGGGAAGTCTTTACGTAAAGGGTAATACTCAAAATCTTCGGGCATATACATTCTTCTTAAATCGGGGTGGTTATTAAATGTTATGCCGTACATATCGTATACTTCCCTTTCTTGCCAGTTGGAAGTCCGCCATACGGAAGTAACCGAATCAACTGAGCATTCGGCTTCATCAATATCTGCTTTAAGACGGAGGCGGAATTTATTTTTTAAGGAGAAAATATGATAAACCATTGTAAATCTATTCTTCCTTCTTGCCCAGTCAATCGCAGTTATATCTTCACATAATAAAAATTCCAGTTCCGGATCTTCTTTAAAGAATTTGCATACTGCAGCAATATCATTTTTGCCGAAATATAATGTCAATTCACCTCTATATTCTGATTTCTCAAAACTTATATTAGGTAAATTCTCTTTGATTTTTTGAGGAATGAGTTCTTTGAATTCCATAATAATTAATTATTCTGTATAATAGGTAATTCCGGTAAAGGTCTGTCCTGAAAATCTCTTGCTTTGGTTCTGCCGATCTTCTCCTGTATTTGAATTAAAGCATTAAGTAAGTTATCAGGACGCGGAGGACAGCCGGCTAAATATACATCAACCGGTAAAAACTGATCAATTCCCTGAACAACGTTATATGATCTGTACATGCCTCCCGATGATGTACATGCTCCCATAGCTATTACCCACTTTGGATCTGGCATTTGATCATATATTTTCTTAACTACATGTGCCATTTTATAGGTTACCGTTCCTGCAACAATCATCATATCCGATTGTCGCGGCGTAAATCTCATAACTTCAGATCCGAAACGTGCTATATCATACTTCGGATCACCCACTGCCATCATTTCTATCGCACAGCATGAAATACCCATCGGCATCGGCCAGACTGAATTTTTACGCGACCATTCAATTAATGCATCTATTTTTGTTGTAAAAAAATTATCCTTAGTTAGTTTGGATTCTAATCCCATTTAAATCCGCCTTTCTTATATACGTATAAATATCCTAATTCCAATACTACAAGGAATACCAGCATTGAAATAAATACTGAAATTCCCAATTGCGCGAACATCCTTTTGAATTCTACAGCCCACGGATAAACAAAAATTACTTCCAGGTCAAATATTATAAACAGCATTGCAATTAAATAATATTTAATTGAAATCCTTTCATTTGTTGTCCCGACAGGCTTCATACCACTCTCATAAGTAGAAAGTTTCTCTTTATTAGGACGCTGGGGCCCAAAAATTTTGGATGATAGGACTGTCACCACTGCAAATACTGCTGCCACTATAATTACTATAAATACCGGAAGATATTGCTCAATCATTTGAATTCTTTTATTAATTAAACTTCAAAATTATCCAAAAATGGTTTTATTGTCAATTTAAATGGAAATGAACTTACATTCATTATATCTCTCCCAAAATAATTTTTGTTTCTTCCTTAAAGAGACTTATATCTATCTATTCGGATAAAATCATTTTATGTCTATTTAAGAATTTTTATAATCCCTTTAGGGATTAAATATCTATAGAAAATATACAAACCAGCAGCCAAAGTCCCGCTAGGGACGACATATAGTTTAATTTTGAATGTAATCTAATTAACTGAAAATCTTATTGAATTCTAAATTTATTTTTGATTTTTTAATTATTTCGGACAGCTATGACGTTGATAATGATCTACTATTTTCTTAATATTATAATTAGTTCTAAATTTTTTCCCTTATAAATGTTAAAAAAATCAAATACTTCAGCATCGTTAATTATACCTTAAACAGCTATCTGACAGCCATCTGACAGCCGGTAAATCCAAGCTAACTCAAATATAATACTTAATAAAAAACCTTCAGAGTCTGCCCTTAAAGTTTGGCAAAAAAATACGCTTTGCTCTATGACATGCGCTTTTCCCCATGCTCTATGCGCCTGCCTTTGCGCTTAAAACTGTCCGAATTTTTTATTATAATTAGTTTTATTTTAATACAGATAACGAAGTTATATGATCAGAATTGTTACTCCTCTTGCTTTACTTTTAACTCTATTTTATTCCTGCAACAGGCCCGTAGATATAACCAATACAAATGATAATATCCCCCCTGCTGTCCCTGCCGATGTTAGAATATCTTATGCAGCCGATGGGGAAATTGAAGTTGATTGGCAGAACAACTCCGAACTTGATCTCAGCGGCTACAATATCTACAGAAGAACCGACAGCACCAATTATCAATTAATTGATTTTACAAGCAATGATTACATTATAGATGATTCTCTCAATTACAATACCACATATTATTACCATATAACTGCTGTTGATATTTCAAATCTGGAAAGTTCACCAAGTAGTGAAGTATATGCTAAACCAACTAATCAATATAAGCCCTACCCCCCGCGCAATGTTTCAATAAATGCACGGAACTGGGAAGATACCATATCTATATATTTAAGCTGGACTCCCAGCGGTGAAACCGACATAGCCGGCTATAATATCTTTAAAAGTACTAATTCTTCTTTTACCCCCGATTCCTCAACTTTCCTCGCCTTTACTAAAAATATTTTCTATTCGGATACTTCAAACCTGTCTTTTTATACCAATTATTATTATATAATTAAAGCAATGGATAAAGGAGCTTTGTCAAGTGATGGTAACATCGAAGTTAATGATGAAATTTTTGAAATACCTCAAATCGTTTTCCCCGAAAATAACTCTGTAGTATCCCCCTTTCTAAATTTCAAAATAAAAACAATTAAAGCTCCGGCCACTTATAGAATTATTTTACAGACTAATGAATATTTTGGTGAAATCTGGAGCAATACAATCTCATCAAATGCCATAAATGATTTATTAAATGTTGATTTCAATGCAAATTATATAAATACAGATAAATATTATTACTGGAGGGTAATTACTTTTTCAAAAGGTAATTTTGAGCCCAATAGTATTTCGAGACTTTATAAATTCATGATTAAACAGTAAATTGAATTCCTATAAAAACGGGACAAAATAAATAGCTCTAATGTTTAAAAGGATTGATAGGTTATTTATAACATTTTTTTTAACTGTTCTCTTTATTTTTATATCTTTCCCTGAAAACCAGGCTCAGGTTCTTAGCGATAGTCTCGATTATATAGTCGTCGAAAATCCTCTGAACAAACTCGCTACTAAATTCGATAAACAGCTAAATACATACATTTTAAATTCCGATCTTTTTTATAATAAAACATTTGGTAATTTTTCTTTTAAATTTTCGGAAGATTATAATTCAACATTTATAAAATCGGCAATCAAAAGTATTAAGGATGAACATTTTTTTACTTTCACTTCGGCGTACAAGGTTACCTCTTTCTTAAATATAGGATTATCAGCTTTGAATAATATTTTATCTGACAACCGGCAAATAGAAATTAACCAGGCTTCCGAATCCAATACTGTTTTGTTTACCCAGTTTATTCCCGAAGAGAAAATATATCTTACTCCCTATTTCGGATATGCTAATAACCGGCAGGTGGGTGAAAACGATTATGGATATTTATACGGAATGGAAGGTCTTGTAAACCAGTTCATGCTGTCGGATTTTAATATTACCTCTCAATTAAAACTGCGTAACGAAGATATTAACCCGAGAAAAAATATCGATAGATATTTTAACCTTTTCGTTATTAATAATTTTGATAAAGATATCTTAAATTCAATTAACTTCAAATTTTCTCAAAACAGGAGAGATTTTTATTATAAAGCCGATGTGTTTACATCAGAATTCTTTAATATAACTAATAATATTCAAAACAGAATTGAAACAAATTATTTTTTACAGGATCAGCTCTACTATAACAATCTTATGGATAATGTTTCTCTAAATCTTACCGGAGGAGTAAATTTAAGGAGTATCGACAGGAATACACGATTCCGTTCTGCAGCAATAGCCGCTTTGCCATCCTTTGATACAAAATCAATATTCGATACTAGGATCGATGAGCTGAGAATAGAACTCGAATCTATTCTCAATTATAAATCGGAAAATTTTAACAGCGCATTAAAGCTTAATTATTCCGAAAGAGATGAAAAACATATAACTAAAAATTTCAAGGGTGTTGATAAGATATTTTATGACGAGCGTTCCGATCAGGAAACCCAGAATAATAATAATTCCGTACGTGCATCATTATCATTCAGCGGGAATTACTTTTTCTCACTATCAGATAAATTAAACTTTAGTTTTTTTCAAAATAAACTAAGATATGATACACCAAGCCAATTAAACTTTGATGACCGGGATGAAATCTTATCAATAGTAAGATTGAAATACAGCAAAATGTTAACCCCTTTCTTCGAATCCTTCCTTTCCGTTGAAGGTACTTTAAATCATATCGTATATATTTTCTCCGAAAAAAGTTCAAATAATAATATTAATAGGATAATTAAATTAGCTGCAGGAGGTAATTATTACGGCAAAAATTTCATATCGTTAAATAACTTTGAAGTATCTGCAAATTATACCGTTTATGATTTTGAAGATATTAATCCTACTTACAGAAGCTTTTCTTTTAGGCAATATACCGCAACCGATTCTTCTTCCATTAAGTTCAGCAGCAAATTCAGCCTGGTCTTTTATGGTTATGCAAAGTTATCGGAGCAGGGAGACCTTAGATGGGCTTCATTTTCTACTAAACCGAACAGGTTTTTAACTGAGTTCTTTGGAGAACCTAAATTTACCTTCTATCACATTCCATTTCAATTATCAGCTGGATTGAGGTATTTTACGATAAATTCATATAATTATGATGGAACTTTAAGAATTGTTGATTCAAAATATCTAAGCCTTGGACCTGTGAGCGAGATATTATTGTTTTTGCAGAAATCACTTTATTTAAGAATAAACGGTTGGTATGAATTTATAACAATAAATAGTTTATTAAATAGACAGCAGGCTAATTTAACTATGCAGATAAATTGGAATTTTTAAACTGCTTCCACAAGTTTGGATGGGCATCCTGTTTGTATGCTCATCTTTTGAAGCTGACCAAAAAGTAAATTTCCTTTAGAGGAGTTGCCATTAACATAATTTTGAACACCGAAGGTGTGATATTATTGTAGAAAATGAAAAGGAGAAGGAATATTCAAAACCCCGAAGGGGTGAAATAAATAATGAAAATTCCTCATTCCCATTTTTTTAGAAAATAATTACTTTTTAGTCAGCCCATAATATTTATAGAAAGAAAACCTAAGAAATAAATAGAGTCCCGAGGGACGAAATAAAAAATATTTTAAACAGGAATGATTGCAAGTTGAAATAAAATATTTTTTTGTTAATTTCACTTATTAAAATTTAAGGGAAAATTTGCCACTAGATCATTATAGTCTTGAAATAGAAAGTGATCCTAATAATTTAATTACAGTTGAAGAATTTGTTAATTATTTTGCAAAAGATCTCGGCGTAAGTGAAGAGCGAATGAATGGCCTTCTTTTATCCGTAACCGAAGCTACTACAAATGCAATTATTCATGGAAATAAATGCAATATAAATAAAAAAGTTGTTATAAATGTCTTTGTCGAGGATGGAAAAATAATTATTAAAGTAAAAGATGAAGGAAATGGCTTTGATCCTACAAAAGTACCCGACCCTACGGAACCTCAAAACTTATTAAAAGATTCCGGAAGAGGAGTCTATCTTATGAAAATATATATGGATGAAATCAAATACAACCTAACCCCTGAAGGAACCGAACTAATTCTTATTCTTAGATTAAATAGTTGAAAATACTCCCCTCTTTTTTTTGAACCACATAGACACATAAAACACATAGTTTCCATTTTAATTCTTTTTAATTCCTATGTTTCCTATGTGCCTGTGTGGTTCAATTGCCCGAATTCTTTTTGATGATTATCAATGACAGATCATCATTTACCGGAGCATCCCCTACAAACCTATCAACTGCGTCTACTATCGCTTGACCCATATTTTCAAATTTATATTCCACAATATTAGATAATACTCTAATGAAACGTTCCTTCTCAAAAAATATCCCGTATTCATTTTGAGCTTCCGTAATGCCATCCGAATAAGCCACCATCATCTGACCCTTTTCCATTTCTATAACATCTTCGGAAAAGGAATAATTATTCATCAGTCCTATAGCAGGATTACTTTTTGAAATTTCTTTTATTTCATTCTGCTTTACTAAAAAAGGAGGCAGATGTCCGGCATTTACAAAACGTATCTTCGTATCATCCGGTTTAATCTCTAAATATAACATAGATGCAAAAATATTAGCCAGGCTGTCACGGAAGAAAATCGAATTTATTTTGGTACATAATTCTGAAAGACAATTATAATCTGCAGCTAATGCCCGTATTGTTGCCTGGAGTTTTGCCATCAGTAGCGCTGCATGCAGTCCTTTCCCCGCAACATCCCCAATAACGATACCGATACGATCCCCGTTTATTTTTAAATAATCAACTAAATCGCCTCCTACTTCATTCGCAGGCCTGGTATAAAGCCATATTGACCATCCTTCAACTTGTGGACTCAATTCAGGCATTAAAGCACGCTGAACCTTTCTTCCGGCTTCAAGTTCATCTTTGGCTAAAAGCTTATCTTTTAATTCAAGCATTAAGACCAGAAAAATAAGTGCACCTCCGAAAAGCCCTGTATTGTTTACTTGTTCTCCATTATTTACTACTATGATACTACCGAAATTACTCCCGAATAAAATTACAAGGAGTCCAACTGTTGTTAAAATTCTTCTAAGAGGAGTTAAATGAAGGAACAGGCTCTTTATCATCCATACTACAATATGAAATCCTTTATGCAGCGGATTCATACCGGCAAGACGCTTATTCTGTTCATCAGTAATATAAAAGCTTCTTAATTCCTTAAATTCACGTTTTACATCTTTCTTAAACCTGATATTTTTTATATCATCATGTAAGACCCTTGTGAATTTCTGCCCGGTATTTGTGCTTGCACCATTCATAATTAAAAATTATAATATTTGAATATAAAAATAAGTATAATTTCCTCAATCTAACTTAAAAAACATATACAATAGATATTTAACTGTCAAACAATTGATGATAAACGGTAAATGTTAAAGGTGGTTAATTGTAAGTTGTATGTGGTCTGTGGTTTGTTGACATCTAGTTTTTTAATGTTTAGAATTATAGTTAATCTTCGGATTACTGATGTCACTTAATATATTAATTGAAACAAGAAATGGTTTTGATTATTCTTTTAACGATTTCGATAGATGGGTGCATCAAATTGACTTTATTGTTTGGGCAGGTTCGACTATGATCTACTAACTACTCAATACTAACTACTCAATACTAACTACTCAATACTAACTACTAAACTTTAGGGCCGTGGTGTGTCAATCACACCAACATTTATTACTCATTTGTTTTATTCATTCTTTTCCTTAACATCTCTAACAAATACATAACACACCCCGGCGCCTAAACTTAGAATAAACCAAAATTTTTCTTCTCACAGAAATACTCTATTGCTTCACTTAATTTCATTAAATCTTTCCTTATCATACCGTCCTTATTGATTAACAATAGATTAGAGAAGTTATTAAAGATTAAAAATTGTTAATTATTTCAACCGTTTTGAAAATGAGGTATAAAAAAATTAAAGTCAAATTAATTAAGAAATAAAAATAAATAATTGACTAATTATTAAAATCAATCACAAAGATCACACACTCACAAAAAATGTTCCAAAAATTGTTTCTTCACATATGCGCTTGAACTTGATCTTGCACTTGTACCTAATAGCTCTCCTCTGGTACTCCGCTATTCTCAGGTTCATTAATATTCTGCTGCTGTTTTTCTTTATAATTATTAAAATTAAATCGCATATTCAGCATTAACATCGGAGCTTCTCTTGTATAATATGTATAAGAATAAAAATCAGCACCTTCAGAAGTGAATTCCCTTTTACCTGTTTTAAATAAATCCCTTGCCTGAAGCGTTAAAGATATTGATTTATCAAACAAATCCTGCTTTATCGAAGCATCTGTCCTAAAAAATCCTTCATACCTTCCTTGTGAGGATACCGAAGGACTATTGTATCTTACATTTATCTGGAATTGAGTAGTCTTTGAAATATTAAATCCGTTATTGAACCTGATATTCCAGTTAAAACTCTTTCTTTCATAAGGGATATCATTTATTATACCTTTAATCCTATAGTCGTAAACATCCCCCATTAAATTTACATTCCATAATTTAACAATAGGATCAAAAGTTATCATAAACTCGGTTCCCAGCGAATAATCAGTTCCAACATTAGCAAAAGTATTTAAAGTAACATTTTCTGCATAAGCTGAACGTACCCAGTCAATTCTGTTATGGTTAATACGGTAGTATAAATCATTGTTAAAAGTTATCTCCCCAAATAAAGTTTGAAATCCAAATTCATATGAATCAATAAATTCAGGCTGAAGATTGGGATTACCTTTACGAACATTGTTCGGATCCCACCATGTTAAAAATGGCTCCAGATTCCATCCCCGAGGTCTATTAATTCTCCTGGTATAACTTGCCATTAATTGGGTCACATTACTAAATTTATAAGAAGAGTGAATAGAGGGAAAGAAATCCCACCTATTAATAGAATACTTCTCTCTGTTATCAGTTAATTCAATAGTCCGGTAAGTTAATTCAGTCCGTAAGCCTGCTTGATAACTCAAATTATTCCAGCCATCCGAGTAAATAGAATATATTGCAAGATTACTGTTGGTTGATTTGATAGAATGGCTGTAGAGACCCTGGAAATCATAAGAATTTGTAGTCGGATCGAAGTCATAAAGACCATTTGAATCATTCTCTAATCTTGTCTCTCCCTGGGTTCCAGCTTCAAATTTGGAATTTTCACCTAGAGGAAGTGTGTAGTCAATTTTTCCTCTTAAATGAGTTCTTGGTCCTGTTTCGGTAGTCTTCTTCCCATCGGTTTGCACGTTCTCCTGAACGCTGGATGAAATGGAAGATTCATCCGAAGTATTGTGACTGACAAAGAATTCGCTGGCTAACTCGTGGCCGTCCTGATTAAACTTTTTTGTATAGTTTGTATTAAATGCGAAATAAGAACCGCTTCTGCTGCTGTTGTTGTTATTTAGATAATATATCTTTTGTGGTTCCTGTTCGGTCCATTGAATATAATTTGATGTTTGATTATTCTGATGATCCCTCGTACCGAACCTGCCGCTCAAACTTAAAAGATCGGACTCTCCTAAATTGAAATCTACTCCTCCTCTAACCCCGAATGAAATTCTTCCCCATTCCCTGCTTCCGCTTGAATTAAGATGTGAAATGTCATTACCAATTTCAAAATCCTTATTTTCAAGACCATTTCCTGGTGAAAATCTACGGTTGAAATCTATGCCGAAATTATAATTATAGCCCGGTGTTTTATATTCAAAAAGAAAATCTCCCCCGTATTTATCATTTGCACCTGCATTGGCATTAGCCACTCCACTTAAACCTAAATTTTTTTCCTTCTTTAATTTAATATTAATTATGCCTGCACTCCCCTCAGGATCAAACTTAGCCGAAGGATTAGTTATTATTTCGATGGTCTCAATTGAACTGGCAGGAATTTGCTGTAATGCATCCTGAGCATCCATGACAGATGGACGTCCATCGATTAATACAGTAAAGTTACTACTTCCTCTCAAACTCACATTTCCATCTATATCTGTTGTTACCGATGGAACGTTTTCAAGAACATCAGCCGCATTTCCCGAAATTGAAGTAGGCATTTTGCTCACATCAACAACTTTTCTATCTATTTGAAAAGAAACAGGGTTTCGCTCCCCCTCAACAACAACATTTTGCAAACTGACCGCTGAAACCTTAATATAGATATTTCCCAGATCAATATTTAAGTGCGCTGGTTGAACTGTAACATCTTTTATTCTCTTTTTTTTATAACCCACAAATTGTACATCAACATAATATTTTCCGTTTGGGATTCCTTGTAATGAAAATCTTCCCCCTGTATTAGTTATACCACCTGTTACCTGGGAACTATCAACAGGGTTATAGACAATTACATTGGCATATTCTACAGGTCCTTTTGAATCGGCATCTAAAACCTTTCCTGATATTATTCCCGAACCTCTTTTTATCTGCTGCTGTGGGTATATTATGTTAGATAGAACAATAAAAACCAAAATACAAGTGGTGATTTTCTTCAATATTATTTCTCCGTAATTAAAATTCTCATGTTAATTTTGACAAAAATTCATTATAAAAAGTTTAAATTATTTAACCGGGTTCCCGGATTTTTTAATAGAAGACCGTAAATATATAATAAAATGTAGTTTAAAAAGGTGTAATATTGAATACATTAAGATTTTCCTGACCGGTTACTTGTTGAATTCAAGCTATAATTAAACTAAATTACACAAGACTCATTTATGTGAGCATACTGTATTTTTGTATTCTTCTTAAGCAAAACTGTCTTTTGAAACAATGTGTTGAAATGGTATAAATTTAATTTTAAATCAGTGTAGAATATGTCTAGTCAAAAAAATAAAGGTGATAACGGACAGAGTGAACAGGTTAAGAATAAATTAAAAAAAAGAAAACCGGTCAGCAAAACAGAAGAAAAATATTTCTTAAGTTCATCAAAGGAAAAA
The DNA here is from genome assembly GCA_963848195.1 of uncultured Ignavibacteriales bacterium. Classification (GTDB taxonomy): domain Bacteria; phylum Bacteroidota; class Ignavibacteria; order Ignavibacteriales; family Ignavibacteriaceae; genus CAVQBP01. The sequence continues at coordinate 143,178 of CAWKCY010000020.1, forward strand.
GAGTTAATACATGATCTAAAGATCAAGCAGATTCAAATTGAAGTACAAAAACAGGAGTTGATACAGCAGCGTAACCTTCTTGAGGCATCAAGTAATAAATACGCTGATCTGTATGATTTTTCACCTGCAGGATATTTAACTCTTGATGATCACGGATTAATAATTGAGGCTAATTTAACTTCAACTGAAATTCTGGGTGTGGAAAAAAGATATCTCGTTAAACTTCCCTTCATAAATTTTTTAATATTAAGCGATACAAAACGGTTTTTTACCTTTTTAAGAGAATGCAAAAAACACAATTCACGGCAGGTGAATGAATTTTCAATCAATAATAGAAGGGACGGAACCTTAATTATTCAGATTGCAGCATTACCTGTATTCGATTATAACTCAAAAAAATTGAATTTTAGATTATCATTGCTTGATATTACCGAAAAGAGAAATGCTAAAAAAGAATTGGAAGAAACTGAAGGACGATTTAGATCAATGGCAGATGCCTCGCCTGCAATGATATGGATGAGCAACAAAAACAATATTCTTATTTATTTAAATAAAAAAAGTACGGAGTTTTATGGCAGAAATCTGGACAATTTAAAAGGTAATATATGGTTCAATCAAATACACCCTGATGATAAAGGTAAATTCGATGACGCATTTATGGATGCTTCTAAGGAAAGGGTGCCTTTTGATCTTGAAATTAGAAGAAAAAACCGAAATGATGAATATAGATGGATACTTGATTCGGTCTCCCCCCGCTTTATTAAGGGAGAAGAATTTGAAGGTTATGTCGGGATCGGAATCGACATTACAGAAAGAAAACAAATTAAGGTGAATATTGAAAACTCTTTAAAAGAAAAAGAGATTTTACTTAAAGAAGTCCATCATCGTGTTAAAAATAATTTGCAGATAATATCAAGCATTCTTTCATTACAGACACATTATATCAATAATAAATCGATACCGGATATACTCAATGCTTGCAGGACTAGAGTCCTGTCTATGTCTTTACTGCATGAACAACTCTACAATTCTAAAAACTTTGATAATATAGATTTTGAAAGTTATATTAAAAATTTAACAAGCCAGCTATTAAATACATATCAAAATTCTTCTGTAAAAGTTGATTTGGACATTGAAAATATTCAGCTCGATATCGGAACTTCTATAAATTTAGGATTAATATTAAATGAACTTATAACTAACTCCCTTAAATATGCTTTCCGCGAAAAAGAGAACGGAGAAATTGAAATATCATTAAAGTATATTGAACCTGAAAAATCCGTAATTCTAAAAGTATCGGATAATGGAAAAGGGCTGCCGGAAGATTTTGACATTCATAATTTGAAATCGTTAGGTCTCGAAATAGTTACATCTTTGGTTGAACAATTACAAGGAGAATTAGAAATTCATCATAACGGAAAAACAGAGTTCCAAATAATTATATAGATGTAAAGATGACATCTTTTTAAAAAAGTTATTTTCTTTTTATTTATTAAAAAGTAAATTCAGATAAATCTTATTTTTAATTATTAAAGCTGTCATCTTTCAAATGCCGGCAAAATATTATATATTGATGAAACTCAAACTGATCATACATCGTGCAATTTTACTTTTGAGGGATAAATGAAAAAAGTAAACGAAATGAATAATTTCGCCCCAATAAAAAAGGTTACTGAAAATCATGAACCTGTCGCTATTGTAGGTATTGGAGCATCAGCAGGAGGAATTGAAGCATTCTCAGCTTTATTAAAAAACCTGCCCGATAATACTGGGATGGCATATATATTTGTTCAGCATCTGCAGCCACAGCACGAAAGTAAACTTACTGAAATTTTTTCCAAATTTACCTCAATGACGGTTGTCCAGATTAAAGATAAAATGCCGGTCAAACAAAACCAGGTTTATATAATCCCTCCTGATAAATATTTGATAATAAAAGATAAAAGATTACTTCTTTCCCAGCGTAAAAAAACAGACGGTGTGTATTTACCCGTAGATTATTTTTTCCAGTCTTTGGCTAAAGAAGGAAAGAATAAAACAATAGGAATTATTTTATCTGGGACTGCATCGGATGGAACACTCGGATTAAAAGCAATCAAAGCGGAGGGAGGATTAACTTTTGCACAGGATGAACAGTCTGCAAAGTATAACGGGATGCCGAGCAGTGCAATTGATTCAGGCAACGTTGATATTATACTCCCCCCCGAAGATCTGGCTAAAGAATTAATACGTATAGGTAAACACCCTTATATTGCATTTTCTTTCCCCCAGAAAGATAAAGAAATTGAACCGGATGAGGAAGATTCATTTCCTAAGATATTTGCAAAACTTCGTACTGCAACAGGAGTTGATTTCTCTCATTATAAAATAACTACCGTGAAAAGACGGATTACTCGAAGAATGGTTGTTAACAAAATTGAAAAAATTGAAGACTATGCTAAACTTATTAGGGAAGATAAAAATGAAGTCAATGAACTATATCATGATCTTTTAATAAATGTAACCAATTTCTTCAGAGATCCTGAAGTATTTACTACTTTAAGAAAAAAAGTTTACCCTGAAATAACTAAGAAAATAAGTGTTAGTGATCCGGTTAGAATCTGGATACCGGGCTGTTCTACGGGTGAAGAGGTATATTCAATTGCTATTTCTTTACTCGAATACCTGGAAATGAAATCTTTAAATTTTAATATTCAAATATTTGCAACTGACATAAGTGAGCCTGCAATTGAAAAAGCAAGAGTTGGTTATTATCCTGCTTCTGCAACCAAAGATCTGCCCCAGGAACTGCTTAGAAAATATTTTATTAAAGTTAACGGTGGACATCAAGTAAATAAAATAATTAGAGATCTTTGTATTTTCGCCCGTCAGGATATTTCAAAAGATCCTCCGTTTTCCCGCATCGATTTAATAAGCTGCCGCAATCTTTTAATCTATCTTTCACCCGAACTTCAAAAGAAGATAATTCCGGTTTTCCATTATGCTCTTAAACCTAACAGATTCCTTCTCCTGGGTGTATCTGAATCAATCGGTACTTTTGCTGACCTATTTTTCCTAATAGATAATAAATTCAAAATTTATGAAAAAAAACAGGCCGCAAACCATTTTGATTACAGTTTCAACTATAATACTTCGGTTTTGGAAAAAAATAAATTCCAGCCCAACCTCGATATTCCCAATGATTTAATAATTCAAAGAGAAGCAGATAAAATTGTTTTAAATCGATTCTCTCCGCCGGGAGTTTTAGTTAATAAAAATTTAGACATTATACAAATAAGAGGAAAAATAAATCAATATATTGAACCCTCGCAAGGAGATGCTAGTCTCAATTTATTTAAAATGATGAAAGAAGGGCTTAATCTTGAACTACATACTTCTATTAAAAAAGCTAAGAAAACTCAGAACCCTGTAACTATTGAAGATATTAGTCTTGATTCAAACGGAAACAATAAGAAAATCGATCTGGAAGTTATTCCAATTAAGCAATCTAATAATCATCAGGATATTTTCTATTTAGTATTGTTTAAGGAAAAATATAAAGTTTTACCGGAAAAAAATAATTCTTCTAAATCAAAAGGGAATAAAACAGTAAAAGAGAGAGATGATAAATCCAATGAAAACAATAAAGATAATAAAATTGAAAGGTTAAGAGAAGAATTATCTATTTCTAAAGAACATCTTCAATCAATAGTTGAAGAACGTGAAGCCGCAAATGAAGAATTAAGATCCGCACTTGAAGAATTACAGTCAAGCAATGAGGAGCTTCAAAGCACAAATGAAGAAATGGAAACCACCAGGGAAGAGCTTCAATCAACTAATGAAGAGTTAATCACAGTAAATGACGAACTTGAAAGCCGCAATGTTGAATTGAACGGAACCAATAACGATTTAAATAATCTTTTATCAAGTGTTAATATTCCAATCATTATGCTTGGAAGAGATTTACGAATTAGGAGATTTACTCCAAAGGCTGAAAAGATCTGGAATTTAATTTCGGGAGATATCGGCAGACCGGTCGGCAATATCTCTCCAAATATTCAGGTCGATAATTTAAAAGAAAAAATTATTGATGTCATTGATCGCCTCGAACCAAAAGAGCTGGAAGTTAAAGATAATGACGGTAATTGGTTCTCAATGAAAATAAGACCTTACCGAACTTTAGATAATAAAATTGACGGGGTTGTCATTTCTCTTATAGATGTCGGAACTATGAAAAAGAGCTATGAAGATGCATTACAGGGGAAAAAATTTGCCGAAGCAGTTTTTAACACTGTTAGAGAACCTTTAATTATACTCCAGAGTGATCTAACTGTCAGAGAAGCAAATAAGTCTTTTTATCTCAAATTTGAACTTATAAAAGATGAAGTAATTGGTAAATCTATTTTTAATATAGGGAAAGGTGAATGGCAAAATCCTGATTTTAAAAAATTTATTGAACAAATAAGGAAAGACAATTTTTCTAAAGATTTTGAGTTATTTATAAAAGATAGTTCCTTAAAAAATTTAATCTTAAATGCTCAGACGTTTTCAGATACTCTGGATGATTATATTTTAATTGCTATTAAAGAAAAAGAAAACATTAAGATATGAATAAACAGGAGAATTTTGAAGAAACGAGAGAATTAAAATGAAAGATTGATAGCCTGGAAATGAAAACATGCGCTACTCCTTCTTCTTCAATTCTCCCCAATTCTGATTCTGAAAATATTCATTGGGATTAAAGTTAGGATCCTCACTCAGTATATATTCCCCGTTATTATTGCTCCATGCCTGGTTGTAACCGCTGCTTAATTCAACCGAAGTATTAGTATTCGGATCAACATAAGTTTCTACTCCCCGCATATACTGGCTCCAATTCTGTGCAATTCTATCCTGTGAATCTTCCCTGTTCTGCCAGCTTTGGTACTGCTTTTCTCCAATCTCATTCATTGCATTGCTCCAGATTCGGCTCCTATCCATTGCTCCTTTAGATTGTATGTTAGAGATATTAACAAACATATCGCTAATTGCCTTACCCCATACGGGATTTAAGTGAAAAGAAGCCATAATGGTACTAAACAACTTATCATTCTTTTCAAGCTCACCCTTAGGCGCTGAAAACGACATTATTTCATCCGCAGAAGCATAAAAATATTTATAGTAAGAACCATAATTCATAGCGGAAGGAAGATTATAATTATATTCCGTAACAGACGCTGTAACCCATTCATCATACTCCCCATTTGAACTATTATATCGAATGGTTGCAAGTACGGCATCGGTATTAAGATCTGCATTATAGGTCTGTAGCATTGCCTTTATTTCGCTGATACTTTTTTCCCGTGCAGCGGCGGCAGCTCCGGAAGTATTAGCTGCTTTAATTTTTTGAGCACCAGATCGAAATTCAGGTATGAAGATTTGTGAAATAAACTGACTTGCATTCATCGGCTGGTGCAGCATGCAACCTTTCCCCGTTGTCTGCCTTGTATACTGAGCCATCTGTAATGCACTTGCATCATTCATCCATTCCCATGTTTGTATCGGAAACATTTCAAATGAATATTTTCCATCCGGACTCTCTGCTCTCAGATGGTTTGTTACAGTTTCAGTCAAACATTTTGCATATATGTTCCATTTAATCCCTCCGGTTACCTTCCATCCTTCAGGCAGCAGCAGAGTATAAGCAACCACAGGTTTAGCAAAACCGTTATAGTCATAAATTTGGATTTGTTTAAATTTTATATATTTACCTTTGAATTCAGAAATATCATGTTTAATATTATCATTTACTTCCTGCGATTCGGAGGTATTTATTTCACTAGCGGATGCTTTACTATTTTTCTTGTCAGACTCACCTTTCCCACAGCTTAAAAAAAATAAAGAACAACTTATAATTGAAACAAAAATTATTCTGCTGTTCATAATTGCAACCTGTTAATAAAAAATGAAAATTATTCTGAAATTTAATTACGCCCGAATAAATAGTCAAAATCTCATAATAGCTAATTTATTTATAGCTTCGGTTAAGCTGAAAAATTACCAATAAACAGTTTTTTGAAAGATGATATCTTTACTTTTTAAAAATAGCAGCAATACGAACTTACACTTCAATAAATAATTGACAAAGTTTTTTTGTATTAAAAATGTGATCTTTATACCATATAACTTCAGCTACGTATATAGTACATGCGCAAAAAGTAAATTAAATAGGTCATTATATAAAATTCTCAATCTAATTAACTGAAGTTACACAAAGTTGTCATTCTGAACGGAACAGAGTGGAGTGAAGAATCTCAAAAGTTTATTTTATGCAATTCTGGGAAAAATTCTTTTCACTAGTTTCATTAAAATTTTCATTTTGTGTAACTTCAGTAATTTATAAACCAGGCAGAACTTGAACCTATAATAAAACCTTATTCAATGACTAACCTTAGTAACTACAAATCCCCACATATACCCAACCTTATTACCTTCTTCATCTGTATATACACATTTCTGATTAAATATTTTGCTGAATTTTCCTTAAATTTACATTTACAATTTTTGCATTAAACAGGGAAATCAAATATGGAAACAATGAAAGCAATTCTCACCCGGAGGAGTATCCGGAAATATAAGAACAAACAAATCCCTAAAAATTTAATTGACGAAATAATAAAAGCAGCAATGTATGCCCCTTCAGCCTTTAATAACCAGCCATGGCAGTATATTGTTATTGATAAAAAAGAAATTCTTGAACAGATATTAAAAATAATACCCCACGCAGAAATGTTAAAACAATCTGCGGCTGTAATTCTTATTTGCGGAGATAAAAACCTCGAACAGAACACTGATCTAATAGTCCTTAATTGTGCTGCAGCTACACAGAATGCCTTATTAGCTGCACATAATATTGGATTAGGTGCTGTATGGATCAGTGCATATCCCGTTGAAGAAGCAATAGAAGGTTTGAAAAATCTTTTTAATCTCCCTGAAAGTATAATCCCTATTTCACTTATTTCCTTAGGTTATCCGGATGAAGCACCGGCAGCCGAAGAAAGATTTAAACCTGACAAAATACACTATAACGGTTGGTGAAAATATATGTCAAAAGATTACGATCCCGCAATGCATTCTGCCGAGCACATTCTTAACCAGACAATGGTTAGGAAATTCAAAAGCGGAAGATCTTTCAGCAATCATATTGAGAAAAAGAAATCTAAATGTGATTATCACTTTAACAGAGATCTATCTCCCGAAGATATCCTTGAAATAGAAGAAAAAGTAAATTTCGAAATACGAAAAAATCATACCGTCTTCGAAGAATTTTTACCAAGAGAAGAAGCTGAAAAATATTATTATCTTGAAAGGCTCCCTGCTGATGCAGGAAACGAAATCAGGATTATTAAAATTGGTGATTATGATGCATGCCCCTGCAGCGGGATTCATGTTAAGAATACTTCTGAAATAGGAGAATTTAAAATAATCTCTACTAATTTTGATAACGGAATACTCCGTGTAAGGTTCAAAATACGCAATCATTAACGTTAATTGCCGTTGGATTTATCCAACGGAGTTGATTTAAAGCCTATGTGAATATCATTAACCAACGGTTTTAACCGTTGGAAAATGGAGCAATAATGAAACTTTCAACAACCGTTTTAACGGTTTTTCTGTATTTTCACACAGCCTCTTCACTCCGGTGACCAATTATTCATACACAAATAAAACCAATAAAATACATATTCATCTATCCTATCAGTTTTGTCTTTAAAAAATAAATGTTTTAATATAAGTTGCTTATAAATTTCAAATTAAATTGAGATTATAATGAAAACTTTTATTTTATGGCTTATTTTATTATTCCTATGCTGGCCTTTAGCAATCGCTGCATTAATAGCATATCCAATTATATGGTTAATTCTGCTTCCTTTCCGGATTATCGGACTATCATTCTCAGTATTATTCAAATTTCTAGAAGATCTAATTTTATTACCGTTCAGGATATTAAAGAGACCTTCAAGAGTGAGATGATAGAAAATAAAAGAAAAAACAATGCAGACACTTAAGAGAACACTGCTTTCAGTGACGGTTTTTGCCATTGCTATGGGTTTTCTAGAAGCAATCGTTGTTGTCTATTTAAGGGATATCTATTACTCCGGCGGATTCAAATTCCCTTTAATGATTATCCCCGATTCAACTCTTAGAATAGAAATATTACGTGAGTTCTGTACCCTTGTTATGCTTTTATCAATATCGTTTATTGCAGGTAAGAATAAATTAGAAATTTTTTCCTACTTCCTTTTTACTTTTGCACTCTGGGATATATCATACTATATAGGTTTAAAATTAATATTAAACTGGCCTGCTTCTCTTTTTACATGGGATATCCTCTTTTTAATTCCTATCCCCTGGATTGGTCCTGTTCTTGCACCTTTAATTAGTTCTTTTACTATGATCCTGCTTGCACTGGTATTTTTAGCTCTTCAGAATAAAAACCAAGTTTTTAAAATTAGATTAGGAGATTGGCTATTTATTTTTCTAGGCGCAGTTTTAATATTTGTATCTTTTATATGGGATTACAGCCGGATCATTATAAAAAATAATCTGTTTGGGAATATCCTTTCTCTCAGGCAAAGTTCATTTATTAATGTAACTCAAAATTATATCCCCTATTATTTTCACTGGGATTTATTCATATTAGGTATTATCTCAATTTATTTTGCAATCTTTTTACTATTAAAAAGGTATGATTTCATGTCAAAAGAAGGGTAGTATTTATATTGTAAACGCTTCCATAATTGTTTACAACTTCACAAAAAGAAAATATTTCAAAAAACTTAGAATCCAGCTAAATTAAATTATCCGAGATAATAATCAGTTACATTTTGGGTTGTATCTAACATTGCCTCTAATGTTTTATTTAGGGTATCCATATCAAATGGTTTCAGCAATGTATAAAATGGGTGCAGATTGTAGCTTTTTATCAAAGAGAAATAATCCGAGTAACCTGTGATAAATATATAAGGTATTTCCCTCATTTCAGAAATACGGGACATGGCTTCTATCCCGTCTAGCTGACCTTTAAGTGATATATCGGTAATTATCAAAGAAGGGCATTCATAGAGCGCAGAACTTATTAATTCTTCACCCGATTCTACAATCCGGATTATTTTAAATCCATTTTTCTCAATACTTGATTTAATACATTTTGCCGTTATTAAATCATCTTCTCCCAGCAATACATGATAATCATCCTGCATCATAAACCTCCTGCATTTTATCTTGGCATTAATTAATTACATTTTTAAAGACACTATCCCTTACAGTTGTTATTATATTAGAAAGAACAAAAAAATAAAAATCGATTCCCTACAGTCTAATAGCAATGGGAATTGATTTTAATGTTTATTTTTTATAAATGCAAATTAATTTTTTAATGAGGTGAGTTATATCATTACAAATACTAATTTCATAATCATGCCAACTTGAAAAATGTGAGGAACGTTCCAAATTATTTGGGGATGCAAATTTGCATCCCCAATTCTGTATCCCTTTTAATTAGGAAATTAATCCATCATGCCGGGTAGAATCCGTCTCCATAACCTGAAACTTGAACCGGTCGATATCCCTGAGCTCTTAACTCATCGAATATTCGCTGATATCCGATTGCATCCATTCCATGACGTGCCTGCCATGATCCATAATTCTCTTTACGCCAAATTCCTGCATAACGTGCTATTCCCGTATCACTGTAACCGCTTACACATGATAATCTATAACCCGCTGCCAGCATTTCATCAAACGTTTTTTGGTATTCTCTTGATGTAAGTCCATGACGTACCTGAACAGTAACCCCGTATTGTTTCTCCCAGATCCCTGCAAACAGCACATTCACATTTACTCTATATCCGCAAATCTGGGTTAATATATACCCTTGTCGAGCTAAATCATTAAATATCTGCTGGTATTGAGCTCCGGTCATTCCATGATGGGCCTGCCAATCAGGTCCTGGTTTTTGCTCCCATATTGCAGCATAGCGGGACTGACCTTCAACTGCATACCCGCTTACATTAGTAAGCCTGTAACCCTGGCTTACAAGATCATTGAATGTAGCCTGATACTGACCGGCTGTAAGACCATGCCGTGCCTGCCATGCAGTTCCATCCTCTTTCTCAAAAAGAGCTGCAAATCTGGTTACAAACCTGGAAAGAGTAACAGGCTGTCCCGGGAATGACCATCCTGATGCATTATAAATATCGGAAAAATCCAGATATGCGTCTATCTGCTTTCCTACGATTGTACCCGGTAGGGTCGGAAGTTGTAGGAGAGATAAAAAGCCGCACATGTGCACCATTATTATAAAATTGCCCGTTTACATCATGTCGTCCATCATCCATATAAATAGAACCATGCCTCGTAGGATTACCAGGTGAATTGAAATCCTCTGTCCTTCTGAGAAGCATTGTAGTTTTACTTAAGATATTTATCTCTTTTACCGAAAATACCAAATAAACCTCCGGTATGAAGAAATAAATTCTTCATACCTTTATTCGCGGTAAGGAAATTATCATAATATGCTTTGAATGCTTTACCGGTATATGCCGGATCTAAAAGTATCCCTGAAGTAGCCGCAAATTCTTTAATTAAAGATATCTTATCCTCAGAAATATTTTTATATCCTTCCGTTGAATATCCGTCAATAACCTCTAGTCTGTCTTCATTGAGTTTGCATGAAAGTTTATAATCAAGAATACAGCCTTCCGCAAGACGCATTATTTTCTTTTTAATGAGCTGCTCCGGATAAAGTACATTAACAGCATAAACCTTCAAATTACTGTTTAATAATGCAGAACCGACTAAAAGTCCTGCGGCAGTACCACCTGAACCTGCGGCAACAGTAATTCCGGATAGCTTCTTAATATCAAATTGTTCTTTTAATTCATACATAAAGGAGATATAACCCCAAATACCAAGTGTTGTAGATCCCCCTTCGGGTATCACGTACACCCTCTTCCCCTTTGTAATCATCTCACCCCTCTCTTCAAACATTATATCATTAACTCTTGAAAAATCATTTTTTGTCAGAAAAGAAATCTCAGCTCCGAATATTTTATCAAGGAACAAATTCCCGTCAGCAGAAGGTTTATCCTTTCCCCAAAGAAATAATTTCGTTTTAATCCCTGCCTTTGCCGCTGCAATAACAGTTGCTCTTGCATGATTAGACTGATCGCCTCCATCAGTAAAGATTAAATCCGCCCTTTCTTTTTTCGCCTGATAAATCAGGTAGTCAAGTTTTCTTACTTTATTACCTGATAACTCCATGCCCGTTAAATCATCTCTTTTTATTAAAAACTTTTTGTCCTTAAATTTACAGATCTCAACAGGAGTAGGAATATTTGCCAGCTTAACCCTTTTCGGAAATACCATCTATTCTTCCTTGTTTAATTCATATGACTATCATTTAACTGCTCGGTGCCATGAAATATCCTGTCAAATGCCTCCCTGAATCCATAGTTTACCTCGTTTTTAAAAGATTGAAAGTTGAAAGCAGTTTATATATTGAGCCTGAAGGATTTTCATTCGCATATTTATTCTCCGGTAATTCTTTTTAACAAATTTCGAAAAAGAATTTTATTTAACTTCTTAGATTTCTTACCTGATATATAAACCAATTCCCATTGAGGCTCAGAAGTTTCATCTGCTAAATCATAAATATAGTTTTTTTCATTTTTAGCTTCGATATTTATCTGGCAATTCACGCCAAAACCCCAGAGTCCTATCGGCTTCAGTGATGTAATTATTTTCTTGTTCAAATAAATCTCTGCAGCCGGCAGACTATTATTATCAAGATTAATTGAAATTCTTTTTAAAATATATCCGGTATCTGCAATCCATTCTTCCAAATTATCAAAAAGATTATTAATTCTTTTCTTTAAATATCTTTCTCTCTCCTTCTTTTTCGTTTTTGAAGCATCTGGCATAACTAACAAATTATTATTTAAAGCTTTTGATTTCTTATTCATGATAAAGATAATTTCAGCTAATTATTTACAAAAGAAGCATAAAATTAGAGTGAAGTTAAGTTAATAATTATTTTAAATTATGCAAAGATTTGTATTCGAAGGTTTGGCTACCGATTTAGATAAAAATCCTATCTGAGCGGTTTTTCTTTAACAAACCATGGTAAACATAGACTTGATAAAAAAAAGTCCGTTGTAGAGCAAAAAATGGTTCAAAACCTACGCTATTTCGTTAATATTTTTTAAGGTTGAGCAGCAATGTTTAAGACATTTCGACAACAAGAATTTGCTGATCAACTAATCCTGAACTTTAAACTCTTCCGCCGATCTTACTTAATATCTAGCTCCTCAATGACTAATGACCTGACCAGACTAATGACCAATGACTAATGACCAATGACTTTCTTCTGTAATTATCACGCCGAAAGACACTTCCCAATATCAACATTTGTCAGCCACCCAAGAATTTTTTCCTCTCTTTTGCCTGATTCCGTTACAAATACATCCTGGCAGTATTTTATCTTTTCCATTTCCTCCTTAGCATGCAATATGGTTGCATTCTTTGGCAGAAAAGCTACCGCCTCTGAAACTAACTCTTTGATACCCTGATGATTCAGAAAATCATCAAACGTTAACTCCTTTAAATTGAAAGCTTCTCCCTTCTTTGAAGCTTCTCTGCTCTTCTCGAAAATAAATTTATATATAGCACTTTGATGTATCACAAATTTCAATACACCATTATTATCCAGTACTGGAACCCTGGTAATTGTTTCACTTAATAAATTATATAAAACTTCAATATTTATCTTGTTTAATGGCTGATTTTCCGGAATAATATATGAAGTAATTTTATTAACCGGTATCATTTTTTCGGTTACTAAAATCTTTTCTCCCAGCTTGTCTTTTCTCTCATCATCCCCCACTCCCTGCTTCGTTCTAAAAAGAGTTTCAAATACTTCTCCCAATTTGTCGGTAGCCTGTTTAGAAAACATACCGACAAGCCCTGCAACGGCAGCTATTCCGAAAACACTTATATCCGTAGTTGATGTACCGGTTGATAAAAGCCCCCCTCTAATTACAAAATAAAAAATTAAGGCAAGTGACATTCCTATAAACGGTCTTACTATATACCACCATGCCCAGCTCATAACCAGTCTTTTATTACCTACATACGATACAAAGGAGGTTGAAGCATGAATAAAACTTCCCAGTCCAGCTGAAATAATTACCAGCAGAAGGAACCTTGTCTCCGTTCCTATTGGCAATTCAAATCCGAAAATATTTAATGTTCCGTCAGCTATTATTTCACCATTACTCCCCTTTGTATTATTAGGCCATACCATAATCAGCAGGTATACAAATAATAATGCCATAAATAAATGATAAAGCCCTAAAAAAAATACTTCAGCTTTAATATTAGTTTTTTTACCTGGAGATCTAGAACTTTTATCTCCACCGGATTCATCATTCATAAACTTCCTCCTATAATTAAATATTCCATTATTGAGATTGAAGGAACAGTCATAAATTCATCTTAAAAAAAGCAGCTAGGATAAATCTGTATAGGAAAGTTGATTTTCCACTTTTCTTTCATCCCGTTAGGAATGCTTCAAGTGGAAATCTTAAATTCAGTATTTATATATAGCAAAAAATAATATGAAACGAAATAGCAATCTCTGATTATTTTCAAAATGTTTTATAAAGACTAGGTGAGGTTCACCTTCAGGAGGAGGCTCAATTATAAAAAATAAAATCTTCTTGACTATTCATCTCACAAATAGTATTTTATTTCGATATCTTTTCTTTATGCTCTTCCTTGTAGTGATATTTCAGTTCGGTTTTTTTTATTTAAGATTAGTTCTGAAAGATGATATCTTTATTTTTTTAGACTTAAGGTTTATCTGGACTTATATTCTAATAGAAATTACAAATTACTTTTTCTTTTAAGATGTCATCTTTTATAACAAATTAACTAATACATTTAATACTCCTATGAAAAACCATATTGTCCATCCTATAAGAATATTGCTGATGGGAATTACTCTAATTTCCTTTTCATGCTCTACTGTTCCGGTTGAAGTGGTTGAGCTTTCATACCGGATAGGAGAAGATATCTCTGTGATACAACAATCTTATTTACAGCTTATCCATGATCATTTTGAACTGCTTCGCCAGGAACGGCTTAATTATTTAAATAATGAATGGGTTCCGAAATTTATTAATGAATGGATAAAAGACGGCAGATTAATGGATGTTGCATCTGGTTCAGTAGTATGGTCTCCAGCTCAAAGGGCTTTCGTTTCTCCTACCACAGGAGAAGAAGCAAAAGAACTTTCAAATACCGTAGCATTCTGGTCTCAAGCTGCGATGAGTAAAATAACAAAAAAAAGAGGAGAGTTACTGGATTCGTTGAATTTTCAGGAGGCTCAGCTTTCTTCTTTAGTTTCCGAAGCTTTTAACAGGATTTATCGAGGCAATTCTATTATCACCGCCCATTTAAATAGTCTAAAGCATGTCCAGGATGTACAGGATAGTTTATTGGATGCTTTTAGCGTAAAAGATTTACGGAATAAAATCAGCAGCAGCCTGGTGACTGTATCTGGTAATGCAAAAATAGGTCTTGAAAAAATTAAAGAAGCAGATGGCTTTATAAATAATATAAAAAATAATTTAACAGACATTAAAAATTTAAAAAATTGAGGTAATTATGGATAATGATCCAACCGGAGGTATGGGTGAACTTGCAGATCAGACTGAAATGAAAGTAAACCAAATGCTTTCAGACAGAGAATTACAAATTATTAAAGAATACTGGCGTAAATTGGAATAAACTTCGTCCTCAAATCTCGGATGAAGAATCTTTTAATAAGTTAATCGATGCAGTTCAGGTAGCTACACAAAAAAATGAAAGTATTGCAGAATTAAAAAACCGCATTTTTAACTTAGGTGAAAGTGTAATCAAAGTAGCAAAAGAAGTTTTAATAAAATTGCCTTAAATTATTAATAGCTTTTGTTTAATTGGATAGGCGATAATTCTCCCATCAGAAATCTATACTTGGAAGATAACATTTTTATTTTTATATATTTACATTTATAAAATTAAAATTTAATTTTATTCGATTTAATTTGAACCCCTCAAATTAAGCGGGCTTAAAGAATTATTCCTAATGTCAAACATCTATATTATTCTGAAACAATCAACAAATGAATTATACTGCAAATCCTGACTTTTTACTAATGATAGATAATTGGCCCATAAATTGTGTTAAGGAATAAATTTATATTGTCACGTGAATGAGATCATTTATTGTTTCTTCTATTCTTGTGCTTTTAACTTCAGTACTGCCGGCTCAAGTCATTTTTAAATCTTCAAGCCTCCCGATTTTTATTATTAATACCCATGAACAAATTATTCAAGATGAACCTAAAATTACCGCAGACATGGGGATAATTGATAACGAAGAAGGAAAAACGAATTACATTACAGATTCATACAATATCTATAACGGAAAAATCGGGATTGAAATTCGCGGTCATAGTTCTCAAATGTTTCCCAAAAAACAGTACGGAATTGAACTCAGAGACTCTGCCGGTAATTCTATAAATTCATCCATATTTGGAATGCCTTCAGAAAGCGATTGGGTTCTAAATGCATCTTATACCGATAAAACATTCCTAAGGAATGTTCTTGCATTCAAGCTCGCAAATGATATGGGAAGGTATGCTTCCCGCACAAGATTTTGCGAGGTTGTTATCAATAACGATTATATGGGACTCTATATCCTCCAGGAAAAAATCAAACGCGACAAAAATAGGGTAAATATTAAAAAACTTGAATCTGAAGATTTATCCGGTGATGCATTAACCGGCGGATACATTATGAAAATAGACCGTATAGATCCGGGTGATAAATATTTCAATTCCATATTCCCCTCTGTTTATCCTAAAACTCCACGTCAGCCTTCACCAATTAGCTACATATATGTCTACCCGAATGCTGATAATATATTAACCGCTCAGCAGGAATATATTAAAAATTACATTACTGAATTTGAGACTTCTCTTTCTAATTCTACTTTTAACGATCCTTTTATCGGATATTACGACTTTGTAGATATGGATGCATTAGTCGATTATTTCCTAATTAACGAATTTGCTAAAACTGTTGATGCCTATCGTCTCAGCTTTTATATGTACAAAAACCGTGATAGTGAAGGAAGGAAATTAGTATTCGGACCCATATGGGACTATGACCTGGCTTTCGGTCTTGCAGATTATGGAAATGCATGGTTGTCAAACGGATGGGAAGCTGATTCAAATCCATATGAAGGAATCTGGAGCGTTCCTTTCTGGACTAAAAAAATCTTTAATGATCCTCTATTCAAAAATAAACTCGCTAAAAGATGGAATGAATTAAAAAATACCGTATTTAATTTAACTGGAATTTTGAATTATATAGATCAAACAGTTATTGACATTAATATACCTATATCAAGAAACTTTGTAAGATGGCCTATTATAGGTGAGTATCAATGGCCGGAATACTATGTCGGGGAATCGTATAAACAGGAAGTCCTTTACTTGAAGGGATGGATTATCCGCCGTTATAATTGGATTGATGCTAATATATCAGACGATTATTCGGATGTTGAATGGCTCCCTGTTGACTTTTCTAAAATTACTTTGGAGCCTGGTAAAACTTCAAAATTTCCTCTTTCTCTTTTCGCAAAAAGCATTGTAAATATTTCAGGAATCGAATTCAGAAGTCCCGATTCCGGTATTACCTTTAAACTGTTAAATGACTCGGTTGCAATAACAATAAACCGGAAAGGTGATTATTCTTTTAAAGCCGTCGCAGAATCCAATAATAATATGGTCTCTATATCACCTGAATATGAAATTAGCATAACTACTCAAGTTAATTCCGGATTGGAACCGGTGCATAAATTCTATCTTGAACAGAATTATCCCAATCCCTTCAATGGAGGGACAAAAATTACCTATTTAGTTTCACAAAAAAGCTTTGTCACTCTAAAAATTTATAACTTAATTGGAAGAGAGATTGCATCTTTAGTTAACGAAGAAAAACCGGTTGGAAAGTATGTAGTTAAATTCGATGGAAGCAAACTGTCAAGTGGAGTCTATTTTTACAAAATACAAGCCGGAAGTTTTTCAGCCGCTAAAAAGTTTATAGTTTTAAAATAAAAACTCAAAACAGAAAATTCTTCCCCACTCCTTTCAAGATTAATTATACATTATCATTTACAAGTTTATACATTACAGCAATATTAACAGCTTCTGCAAGTGCCGATGATAGAAGGTCTACGGTATTATTCATTTAAGGATTGTAGAGCCTTTTTTAATTCATCGGAACTTACTAATGTAGGATTGCTCTTCAATTCTTCCAAGCGCTTTTTAATTATAGATTTATGCTTTGGATCGAAGGGAATCAGTTCGTCTACATTCCCCATGGTATTCCAAAGCTCAGTAAATAAATTAGCTTTTTCTTCAACTGTAAGCTTTTTAATATCAATGTTTTCCATAGTTCTTAGATAGCTGATTAAGTTATATAAATCAAGAATTTAAGCTTTATACTGTTCTTTCATAATATCTGCATCTTCCTTATATACATATTAATAAACGATAAAATTCCGTCAGGAAGTTGAATCTACTATTATTCATTAAAGCTAAATCCATCTCATATACGCTACAGATACGCTCCATATAAACTTAATGACTCATCTTATGCAATATCCGGCATTTGAAAGATGACATCTTCAAGAAAACAGATCAAAATAATACGGCCGAATAAAACAAACAATATTACTTAAAAATCGAATAATGCATTTGAAAGATGTCATCTTTTAGACGTGCTGCGAACAAATAATTATGAAGGTCTATACCCGCCTGTAAATTAGTATTATTCAAGCGGGCTGTCAGACGTACACCAAAAAACTATTGGAATAATTCCATGAATTTTGAAAAATCAAGAATTGTAAGTTTCGAACCATTAAATTCAATCAGGCCTCTTCGAACAAAACTGTTTAGTGTTCTTGAAATCGTCTCTCTTGACGTGCCCGCCATATTTGCTAGATCATGCTGAAATGGAATTTCATCTAATTCAGCTCTATTCTCATCTATTCTGCCTGATTTATTCATTAATTCTATTACTACTGAAGCTACTTTTTGCTCAGCATTATTTAAACCAAGTGATTTAATTTTCGTGTCGGCATAACGAATCCTATTTATCAATTCCTTCAATAAAGCTATAGAAATATCCGGGTATTTATTCAGTAAATTTAAGAATTCATTCCGCTGTATAATAAATATCTCGGAATTCTCTAAAGCGATAACATTAGCTGAACACTCGGCTTCATCTAAAATAGACATTTCACCAAAAAAATCTTTTTCATTAAGTATTGTCAAAATAACTTCTTTTCCATCATCGCTTACCCTTGATACTTTCAGTTTTCCTTTAATAATTAAATAAAATGCAGAACTCTTTTCATCTTCAAATATAATAACGGAATTCTTACTAAATGATTTTCGCATTCCTATCTTAGAAATTTGATTTAATGTATCCTCATCTAAACCTGAAAAAATTGTTAAGTTTTTAAGAAAATCACTAATATCTACTTCCTCTTTTTGAACTTTTACAGATTGTTCCGGATAATCGGTTGCAATTCTTATTTCATTTGGGAAAAGGGTCTTTAATATATTTTCCATTTTTTTTCCTTTCTCAATATATTTAAATAAGGATCTCCTAACTCAAAATAAATCCTATATAATAAATTATCCGTGAGATAAAGCATGAAGATTATATTGTTTTATATCCATCACACCTTACTATTAAGAGCCTGTGAATATCATTAACCAACGGCACCAGAAAACTTGACGCCTTTCCTAAGGGAAGGATTAAGATGCTTGAAACATTAGCAGGTTATATTTCTATAGCTATTGAAAATGCCCGTTTGTTCTCAAAAGAACGTATTGATAAAGAAAAGGATGTTGAATGAACTCATTGAAGCACCCAGAATTCAGTTAAACTTATTTCCTCACAACCCGCCGGTTGTTAATGGATTCAAAGTAACTGAAGTGGGCCTTTGCCAGGAAGTTGGTGGAGATTGGTTTGATTATATCCCCTATGATGATGGACGTTTAAACATTATAATTGTAAAATTGTTAATTTGAGGTTGAGATTAATATGATTTTTAAGAAATCATAATTTAAATAATTTCGAGTAATACATTAACCGGAGAAAATTATGAAAGGAAACCAAAAGTTACTAGTTATTTTAAATGAT
The DNA here is from genome assembly GCA_963848195.1 of uncultured Ignavibacteriales bacterium. Taxonomy (GTDB): domain Bacteria; phylum Bacteroidota; class Ignavibacteria; order Ignavibacteriales; family Ignavibacteriaceae; genus CAVQBP01. The sequence goes on from CAWKCY010000020.1 coordinate 162,462, forward strand.
CTGCTGGCAGATGAATTAACTGCAATCAATCAATATATGGTCCATGCAGAAATGTGTGATAATTGGGGATATGAAAAGCTCCATAAAGCAATAGAAAAACAAGCATATGATGAAATGCATCATGCAGAATGGCTTATTCAGAGAATAATATTTCTCGAGGGTAATCCAACGGTTTCAAAATTAAATAAGATTAAAATAGGTAAAACAATAAAAGATATGATATTCAATGATCAGGATGCTGAAATTGACGCCGTTAAAGCATATAACGATGCAATATCACTGGCTCGTGAAGTTAGAGACCAGGCTTCTGTTGATTTATTGACCAAAATCTTAAACATGGAAGAAGGTCATGTTGATTGGGGAGAAATGCAGCGTGATCAAATTCAACAAATGGGAATAGAAAACTATTTAGCTAAGCAATCTTAGAGTTGAATTAACATAATGAGATAAAGATTTTTTGATATGATTAGAATAGAAGGATAAAGGATTAGTTTCGTTGAAATCTGCATTAATAGTTGAAGATCAGGGAATAACGGCATTAGATTTAAAATCAGCATTTGATGAATGCGGTTTTTTTAATTCCACAATTGTTGCTTCCGGAAGAAAAGCTATTGAGTTTATTAAATATGAACTTATAACTATTGCCACACTCGATATAAAATTATCAGATAATGTATCCGGGATTGAAGTTGCAAAAATTTTAATGATTAAAAATGTTCCCTTTGTTTTTGTATCCGCTTTTTCAAACCCGGAAAATTTAAGACTTGCGAAAGAACTGAAGCCGCTAGGAATAATTGAAAAACCTTTTAACAGAGAAGTTTTGAAAACAATAATTAGTAATGTGTAGAACAAAGAATAAATTCTAAAGAAATAATTGAATTATATACTTAATGGATAGTCTGAATCTTTTAACCGGGATAATTGAAATAATCTTCGAAATATAATATGGTATTATAAATGCAAGAGGTGTTAACCATATCAAATTCCACTTGTTTATATCAAAGACTATAGATATAACTAAAATTAAATAAAGAAAAGTAAGTCCCGCCTTTTCATGGTATTTACTAAACAACATCGGAAGTGCAAATGTTGTTAGAAGAGTTAAACCGGAAATGCCGAATAAAATATAAAATTGAAAAAAAGTCATTAAGCAGAAGCCCTCCACTTAGTTGAAACTTTATTATTTTTTTTAGAAAATTTCTTTTAGATTATGGATTTCTTAAATTTAATTTTAAATAATTATTTTCAAAACCGGGTAAATAAAGTAGATATTATGTAGTTAATGTGTAATGATTACTATCACTATTTAATATCAAATACAATTATCACGCCGAATGTTTTCTTTTAATTAATTAAAATTTCCATATGATGACATGTAATATATACCATTATTTAATCCATTTCGTGCTCTCTGTCACAACACTCCTAAATATAAAAGCCGAAAAACATATTTTCTACCGGCATTAAAAATTAAAAATAATTTATTATTATGAACATTCTACAGACTGAAAATCTATCAAAAAAATTTGGTAATACAGCAGCTGTTAATAATGTCTCCATTAATGTTCGGGAAGGAGAAATCTATGGCTTTTTAGGATTAAATGGTGCCGGGAAAACAACAACTATAAGACTTCTTTTAGGAATGATAAAACCTGACTCCGGTTCGTTCACATTATTTGGTAAACACGTTAAACAAGGTTCAATCATCTGGAATAATATCGGATATTTAGTGGAAACACCCCATTCATACCCTGAACTTACTATCGAAGAAAATCTTAAGGTAGTATTCAGACTAAGACATCTCGATAACAAAAGATTGATCGACATCATTATAGATAAATTAAAACTCACTCCATATAAAAACAAAAAAGTAAAATATTTATCTATGGGAAATAATCAACGCTTGGGACTGGCAAAAGCACTGATGCATAAACCCCGATTATTAATTCTTGATGAACCTATAAACGGCTTAGATCCTGCTGGCATTGTTGAGATCAGAGAATTGCTTAAAGAGCTAGTGACTGAATATAATACAACAATATTTTTATCAAGTCACATCCTTTCCGAAATCTCAAAAATCGCAACGCGAATAGGTATAGTGCATGAAGGTAAACTTGTTAAAGAAATAAATACAAATGACTTAGAACAGCAAGTAATTAAAAAACTTTGTCTGAAAACTCTGGATAATTCCAGGGCACTGCAGTTATTAAAAGACCATGGTCTGGATGTTGTCCTTAATAGTAATGATTTAATTGAAACTACGGATATAAATTCAATTCAGCATCCTGAAACAGTTGCTGCCCTGCTGGCAGAATCCCATCTGCCTCCTAAAATGTTGAATGTATTTGAGGAAGATTTGGAATCATATTTTCTTAGAATAATCGGGAATGAAAAAAGCCTATCATGAAACAACAATTAGAAGCATTCCTGGCAGAGATTTATAAAAATAAACGCGCCAAAATTATCCCGGTTACATTCATTGCTTTTTCACTTGCACCCCTGTTTGGCAGCGTAATAATGTTTTTAATGAAAGACAACGGTTATAATGGACTTTCAGGAGCTTTAAAAACAAAAGCAATAATGATGTCTTTCAATGCCGACTGGAATTCGTTTTTAGGACTATTATCACAAGCCGTAGGTGTCGGCGGAGTTTTAATTTTCGGATTTGCAGCAGCATGGTTATTCGGAAGAGAATACTCTGATGGAACAGCTAAAGACTTATTGTCCCTTTCAATTTCCCGTACAAAAATATTAAATGCAAAATTCATTTATTATATTATCTGGTGTCTTGTATTGGTAATCTCAAACTTATCGATTGGATTATTATTAGGATACTTCCTTCAGCTTCCCGGATGGGATAAATTAATGTTTATCCAGAATATTAAGATCTATTTCGTGACAACATTTCTGATTGTCTTATTGAATACTCCGGTTGCTTTCTTCGCAGTTGCAGGTAAAGGATATCTGGTTCCGCTTGGACTTGTAGCACTAACATTAGTATTCGCTCAAATTATAGGCGCATTAGGTTACGGAAGTTATTTCCCCTGGTCAGTGCCTGGAATTTACAGCGGAAGCGGCGGAGAAGAGCTTAAATCAGAGTTGAATTCCATTAGCTATTTACTTATTGTATTAACCAGCATTTTAGGTTATACCGCCACAATATTATGGTGGAAATATTCCGATCATTGAATTACTATAAATGCCCTAATGGCTATAAATGACTATTGAATGACCATCGAATGACCCAATGACCAATGACCAATAGACCAATGACTAAAAGATCGCCTCATGATGCTCAAATTCATTCACAAATTCATTATTCCTTGTTAACGGATGACCATTCTGTGGTATAAAACCTCCTATGCTTTTGCATATTATCTTACCAATTCCTAAAGTCCGCAAATCAAAATGCATTATATCCCCGCTGGCTCTAGGACCAAAATCCATTGCCCCCCATGCGAGCCCTGCTATTTGTCTCAATGCATATACAAGATCAGGATGAAGATTTAAAAAACCATCTAATGGATTCCTTTTATCAAAAGTAACGGAGTTACGCCAATATTTTAATTCTTCCGGATTTTTTTTAAGATAAGTAATAAATTCATCATTCCTTTGCTTAAGAATTTCATAAGCAGCGGAAGTATCATATCCGGTTGATTCAGCAATGCTGTTCAAATAAGCAAAAACAGTACTGCCGGGAAGTTTTTCCCCTGATGCTTTTCTAAATAAATCAATAAATCGGGTTCTTTCTTTTAGCAATTCCTCGTTATTAACAACCCATCCCGCACCAATCCAGGGATTACCCCAGCCGTTTATATCTATAGCAAGACCGAAGCTATGCATTGCCTGATTATCTGCAGAGAGCCTTGCACTACTGAAGCCTGTTCCGGCATTAAATCCAAGTGCCTTACCTAAAGAAGCGGGGGTCATATCTTTGTATTTTGGCTGGGATAAAAGCCATCTTTCTGCTTCTTTCAGTTTACGAAGTAATAATAAATGAATCCCGCTTGATATTTTTATTCCAAGCCATGCAGGAACAAGAATGAACTGAAACCAGTTTTCGGATGAAAATTCATTACCGGTTTCTTGTAAAACCTTCTGCTTAATATCGGATTTATTTAATATTGATTGTCCGTAAAAACCGCTGCTGTTTAATTTTTGTTTAAGCCCATGATTTATAAATCCAAGCGTTTCGATTGTAGACCTTCCAATTATACCATCATGCTCTTTGGGATCAATAAAATTAGCGATTTGAAACTGGTGAACAGCTTCAACTAAAACAGCCCCTGCTTCGCCATCATTTTCAATTTGATATTTATCCTGATTAGAATTTTGATTATGGGTTAAAAGTTTCTGCTTTACATCCGTTAAATTAATGATTTTAGAAAGCTCTGTCAGAATATCTTTAACGGATATGCCCGATTTAAGAACAAGCTGTTTGTTTTTCGGAATTAATGAGTTGTTTTTTTGAGAAGATAATAACGGTTCAACAATAGGGATTTCATGTTCAATAATTTCCAGTTCTATATTTTCATATGTTTCAGTATCAATTCTTTCATATTCCGGCTCAGAAGAAAAGAAAGAATCTTCATCTTGATTAGGCTCTAGTTCAGATTTTGATGATTCTTCTTCTGCTATTTTTGTTGAAGAAAGGAAATAATTTGAATCTTCATTTATAAATACCGCATTTTCATTTTCTTCGTACATAATTTTTCCCGGTAAATATTTATTGGATAACTATATTTGACCTAATGATAAAACTGCTCTTCCATTTATTATGATGACTACTCTTCTTAACCAGGCATTCTTCTCGGTGAACTGGCCAAATTTTTCATTGGCTTCCTTCTCCCCCACCCCGCTTACCTTTTTGATTTTAGCTTTTAATTTATCACCCAGTCTATCCTCAATAGCCTGCATTGCATTAGCTGCACGTGCCGCACTTAAAGCAAGATTATATTCCGGTTTTCCTGAAGCGTCAGTATGTCCTATGATTTCAAGTTCGCTAAGCGGATCGGAGAGAGCCGCAAGTTCTTCTGCACACATCCTCCCGATAGCTTCTATCCCGGACTGTGAAAGAACTGCATCATCATGCTTAAAATATTTTGAGTTTTCTAATTTGTAATCCGCTTCAAATTTTTCAGGGAGAGGTACAGAGCTTATATCATGGGAAATTTTCTTTGTATCGATTTCACCCCTAAAAAAGGAGACGCTCGGTAATGATATATCAAATCCTGATTTGTCATCTTTGTCAGCAGGACCAATATTCAGTGTACCGGGTATCCCGGGATAATCCGTACCTTCAAGATCCAATTCCTTTTTTCCTCTCGGAACTATATAAAGAAATCTTTTAGATAATCCCGTACTAACACCTGCTTTATTTGAACCTGTTTTTATCCCGGCTGATATATCAAATGCAGTCCATTCCACCATATCCATATTAGCACCGGAAAAATCAGACTCTTTATAAGGTACATTTGATTTACCTGATGCCTGCGTGCTCCAGCTTGATGAAATCTTCGGCCGCCATTTTGATAATGAAAGAGATATATTCCAGAAATCAATAGAATATTCAACTTTGTTTCCAGGAGAACTCCATTTCTCAGCGCCCGGATATTTCTTGTAATCGGTTTTATTTTCGATTGTGATACTGCCTGTAACTTTTGCAAAGGGTCCGAACCCTGTTGTGCTTGTTTTAAGATTTACTTCGTACATATATTCCACAACAGGGATTTCAGTGTCTACATCAAAATCATTATATAACCTTTGATAACCGGAAATATTTTTACTCCCCTTAAGATCCCTGAAATCCTCCAGCATCCGCTTTGTCCAATCATACACAGACATAAACTCTCTATCGTTTCTCGGTCTCCATGAAAGTACTTTACTTAAATAAAACCTTGTAAAATAATTTACAAATTGATCATAGTTAGGCAGATAAGAATAATGGTAGCTATAATTTAAGTCACCTACAGCACTTCCAAGTTTAGTTGTTCTAACACTTTGCATATCTTCGTCAATATTGTAGTACGTGACAATGGATTTCTCTACTTCCTTTTCACTTGTTCCCAGGAAATCAAAGAATTTTTTTAATTGAGATGGCAATGGAAGTGCCCATGCTAAAGCAATAAAGAGATCCTGTTTATCCGGCTGCAAGGCTGTAAGAAAATCCATTATGCTATTGGAAATAATCGGAAATGAAGAAGTTAAAGAGAAACTCCATTGACCTAATATCTTTTTATCAACATTATTATAGAGAGTGAATTCTACCTTATCCGAAACTTTACGGAGATGTATTGACATTTGCGGAGGTAAATCACAAACAGCTTCTCCCTTATCATTCAACTTGCCGAAGAATTCCATTACAGTATCTCTCAGATTCTTAGGCTGTTTATTATTCAAATTTATTTTTTTAATGCTGCTCAGAACGACTTTTTGAATGCTCCCGAATTTACCTGAAATATAGTTCCCGGATTGGTTAATTAACAAATAAGAACCGCTTACAAGGGGATCATTTGTAAATTCGATATAATATCTTCCAGTGAAATCAACTTTCGGATGGTCAGGAGCCGGATTAGAAAGAACAAGGTTGCTATGAGTGCCCCCTTCGGGGAGCTGCTGGATAGTCTCTTCATATTTATATCCGTTATCTTTATATACCTTCTTAATGATCCCTTTCATCTGCTCATAAAATATTTTATCATCTTTATTATGCCTCCAGTCAAAGAAAATATTTCCTGCAATATCATGTGGCTCGCTATTCGGTAACAAAGTATTATAACGGTCATAGCATAATTTTATAAAACCAGACTTATCAAACTGCTTCTGCTGATAGTAAAAAGTACCCTGTAAATTTGATGAAACTGAATCACTATCTCTAACAGAAACAGCCATTATTAAATTTGCACTATCACTGTTACCGTTTGTTTTATCTCTGAAATAATACCTTAACAGGTTTCCGAAAGGAGAATATGCGAGTGCATATAAAATCACTTCCGGGTCTTCAATTTGGCTGTGCATGATTGAAATTACATCACCTATCTCATTAGGGAATTCTATATCTTGTATATACCGGTAGTGTACACGAAGAATGTCTTTAAGTAAAATGCCCGTAAGCTTCTGCATCTTCAAACCGTATAAAGCAAAAATCTTGTTTGATAATAATGAACTGAGATTAAAACAGAATTTATATGTATTAACTTTAAGTCTTTCATCTGCAATATATGAAGTGAACTTTTTAATCGGATCATCAGGCTGCTTAAAATAAAGGGCTATAGTGGAGTTTCCCAGGCTGAGCTGTATATCCGCATCACATTTAATTATAGCTGCAGCAGCTATATCCAGCATATTATTTGTAAAACCTTTAACCGAAATTTTAGCACCTCTTCCACTGATGTGAGGATTTGATCCAATCTTTTTAACATCTTTTATAGAGAGAACCTGTCTAAGATATTTCGGTGGGTAATATCCATCAATCATTTCTATAGGTAAACCCATAAAAGTTCTTAAACGTTGAAGATTATCAATCAATGCAGGATCTATCCTTGCATAATTCCATGTATATTTTCCCCCTTGTGCCCGGACCAATTCATCGGTCAGAAAGTTCTCAGAGATATGAGATTTACGTGCTGCCGCAGTAATAACTATTAAAGGATTTCCTGAACTAACCGGTTCCCTGTAATCTTCGGAACCTGATGTCGCACTATCAGCTTCAGAAAAAGTGACATCTCCAATTTTTATTTCTTCTTCAAGCAGCAATTCATTTTCTTCTTCCTCAATATTTCTACTGCTGTATTGTTCATTAATTAATTGTTCAGGATTTAACAAAGGACTTTCAAAGATATCAGCTTCATAAAATTGATTTTCTTTTAGTGCCGTTGAAGTTAAATCAGAGAAAGGAGAATAAAGGTCAAAATTATTCATATCTTATCCCTTTTTATAGTAAAGAAAAGCATTCATCAAATTATCTGCACTATAACTACTAAATGTAATGATGACATCTTTAAAAAAATCACTTAGCTCATGAGACCCTCCCCCTCTCCTTACTACCTGTCCCGAATTCTAGCGGGAAGGAGAGGGGGCCGGGGGGTGAGGTTAAAACATATAATGCACCAGTACTAATTATTCACCAAAACAGGAGCTTTATATTTCTGATCAAGCTTAATAGTTGCATTAAGTTTAGCTTCAGGATTTTTAATCCTGTGACCGGTTGCTTTTTCCCAGTTGTTAATAATAAGCAAAGCATTATTCAGAATTTCTATTTCCTGTACTGTAGCAGGTGGAGAAATAGGATTAACCGTAGCTTGACTTCTAATTACACGCCCAATAAAATTAGCATTATTAAATAAACCCAATTCAATTGAACGAAGTGTAGCATTCATAGGCTGTGCTATATCAAGAATAGGTACAGACTTAGAGTGAGCCGGAACTCCCACCTTTTTACCTATATTAATTAATCTGTCTCCTGGTGTATTTGCAGTGCAGTTCAGGAAGGTTACTATAGGAGAGTCGTATGATATCACATAAAAAAGCCAGAACATAAACATATATGAAGCGTACTCTTCTTTAGAGAGATTGAAATATCTATAGTTTGTAAAATTCAGCTCTGTAGTTCTTCGGGACATTAGCATTTCCTGCAGTTTTCTGGCTAAATCTTCAAGATGTTCGGGATCAGTAGTATTCTGGCCGCTTGTATTATTCGCATTTATATATCCCTGCCAGAACTCAATTAAAAAGTTTTCAAACATACTGATGAATGCAGAATTGGCAAAATCAGCTTTTACATACTGATAGCTGGTATTATTTATATCTCCAAACGCTAGATCCATTCCGAACATTCTATGATAAGCGTTGCGCCTGGTAGCTTCCGAAACCGGTCTAAGCTGACTTACAATATTCTTTTGATCGGAAATTGTTGAATCTTTATAAAATAAGACTTCAGTATTCATTATCCATGTAAATGCACGTGCTTGATCGGTTTTAGTCAATTTCTCATCGTGTAAATACATCCAGATCAATTTTTCAAATATTTGAGCAATACGTGTATTCTCAACCAAATAAGAAAAAATTAAATGATAAGGAGGAGTATTAAACTTGATAAAAGACTGTACTTGGGCCGGATTATTAGAAGGATCAAAAATAGGAAAATTAAATCCGGTGTCATCAACCGCACCACCTCCGGCAGTTAGGAAACTTACTCTATTGGCTATATCAAACCAATGTTTTTCAAGTGCATCCCCGATAACATCTGAATCATCAAGGGTCACAAACGTTTCTCTCGTAGCATTATGGTATGATGTAATATGATTTGCATTGTTAAAATTACTGGGGAATGAACCTCCTGTTAATGGAGGGGCTCCTGCTGGTTCACTCAGCCCTATATCCTGGTAAAGACTGGTTATTCTGTCACTTGTAAACGTCGTTGCTGTAGGGGAAGGATAAAGACATTGATTAAGTGTACTATAAATTAAGTTGTCAATTGCATCCATTTTATTCTTCTGTTATTTGTTAATAAATTGTTGTTTACTATTTAAAAATTCAGCAAGTCTTCTTTTATAATGTTCATTAACAGGAACAGAAATATTAAATCCGTCAATCTTGCTGATATTCTGCTGGGCAAAATTTTGAAATGCTAATGAATAATCTTTAAAATCATTAACATGAGTCTTTCGCGATTCATCCGGCTGTTCTCCCGTTTTTTGATTTAGCTTATTTACCATTTCAGACACCAGCCCCATAAGAGAGAGATAAAATTCTGCCTGAACTTTTTCTACCAATATCTCCTCCCTCTTCTTTTCCTTATTTAATTTTTTCTTTCCAGCATTTACACCATAATCGAGCTCAGTTGGCTTTGTTGTAGTTTCCATAATTCCTCTCTAACTTTTAATTTTATTTAATTTAATTGTACGGAAAACCCGAGTTCTACCATCCATTTTTCCTGAAGTTCATAATAAGGCTCAAGGTTATTTTGACCTTCACCGATCTTAAGACCAATAAGAGCAAGAAGTTTGATGCATTCCTTCCATATCCATGCATGTGAGGTAAATAAAGCAGGACCCGCAATGTATTCAAGCTTTTCCAATTCTTTAGGACTGACTTGTTCAGGTGGAATCATTTTAGACAAAGCTCTTCCCCCAAAAGCATGATATGGTGTATCTAAAATTATTCGAACTGCATCCGGTAAGGCTTTTGTGCACATTTTAATTAGTTCAATAGATGGATAGTTAGCTTCATCAATATTGTATTCTTCCTTAAAAGCTGCTTCTAAAGAATCCCATGGTCCGGTTCCATAAAACTGTCTGCACATTTCTAGGCCCAGTAAAATTCTAACGTAGCTAATAGGATGAGGATCAAGGGGATGGAAAGCCATCACTGATTGAACTCTGCCGCTCACAACATCATGCAAGGCTGCTACTGCTGCAAAACCGGTGTGTACAAAAGCAAATGCATCGGCAGCGATTTCGCTTGACCAATTAGAAAATGCAGCTCCGACAACAGAAGGATGGTTAGTTAATTTTTGCCGGAATCCTTCAGCCAATTGGTTGTTCCAATCAAGTATGTGTGCTACCTGATGCCCGGATTCATGGATAATAGCTGTTGGCCTGAATAAATTATGAAGTGTAACTTTTATAGCAGCAACAGGACTTATATTGCCGTCCCATAAATGTAAGCCTGCTTTAAGTATCGATGCTCCAATACCTTTATCCACATAGGTTAATACAAAGGGAGCTTTTTTATCAAGAGGAAGCAATATTTCTTCCATACTTTTGGAACAAAGTATATCGCAGGCTCTCAATAGTGCGGAAATATTTGAAGTAGTTCGTGAATTAACAGCAACAGTATAAAAGTGAATTGTCTGTTCTGCTTTTAGATATTGCTCCCGCAATAAAATAACCTTATTTCTAAGAATTTTACATGACTCACTGTTTTTAATGCTTTTTAATTCCTGCATTAAATTTTCAGCAGATGTCAAAACTTTAGATATGCTGCTAAGGAGAACATTGCGGAGCTGCTGTCCCATATTATATTCTATACCATGCCAGGCACTTTCAGAAGCAAGCTGATCTATTTTTGAAAGATGTAATGCTGCTTCGTACCAATGAGTGACCTGTCGGTTTAAGGATGTGAGTTCTGCATCTACTGCTGTTATCATTCGTTTTATTTTTATTTAGTGAATAACACAACTGTCATTCTGAGACCTTTAAAAAGCCTCTGCCTTTAATAATTAAATTAATGACATACTCTGTTTTGTCATTCTGAACGGAACGAAGTGGAGTGAAGAATCTCTCACCTCCTCACTTCTTCTATCTAGAATTACTTTGTTTTGTCATCAGCACGCCATCCAAAACTTCAAATACTAATCAAAATTCTTTCCCGCAGTTACTCGTATAACCGGAACGGGAATACTAGGAAGTGAAAGATCGGAAATATTTCCTATCGAAAGATTACCTCTTATTGCACTGATAATCTTTCTTATAGAAGACATCCCCGGAATATTAGACCAGATAATTTTAATTGTTACTCCGTCATCAGGGAGTGCCTGAGCCTGCTTGAATTCTTCAGCCCGTGCCTTAAAATAATTTGCAATTGCGCTATAGGCATGACCTGCAATTTTCGCGGTAAGCTTCTCCACTACTTTTTTTAGAACTTCCTTTCCTGCATTTATTACGAGACTACCTATTGAAGAAGGCAGCGTAAAGTTTTCTTCACTAATATTATCAATATACATTTCCGGGACAGCTTCATGAATAATTTTAACTTTGTGCGATACGTTCCGAATAAGTAAATCATTAAGTATACTTTTAACAGAACGCCGGATCATTATGGAAGTTCCCAGATAATCATTACGGTTTAATTTTTCAACAATCGATTTAGCATCTTCTTCACTGAAATAATAGTTAAAGATTATTTCGGAACGGATTAAATTGACTACAGCCTGAATATCACTCGATTCCGGAACAACTATTTTCCCTTTAACAAGGCTTCCGGTTTCTGTTTCCATTTCATTTTTTCTTTTGGAAATATGTGGCAGCCTCAGCTTGGCACCATTAATTTCAAGATAATAGAATCTCTCTCCTGTACAAATTTTATGTCGATTCTTTATATATTGCTCCGGAACATCTTTCCCGAGCTGTGGTTCATGAAGCAATAGTGATGCAGCCTGTACTGTTAAAGGATGCAGCTGTACCCAGCCGAAGGGCTGAGATTTACCAAGACCTGGAGTGTTTTCCGAACGGCTTATTCTGCTTAATTTAGTTCCATCAATTGCTTCATATAGATGCACTTTCGCATTAATAGGTTTAGATGGATCTAGTCCGAGTTTATCCCTTAGGAAGTCTGCCATCTTTGTCCCCCTAAAAGTAGTAATTGAATTTGCAGCACCGGGATCAATTGTAACAGAAAAAGCATGTGTAAACTTTTTGTAAGAATGATGAGGACTATACCTCGGTTTTAAGACCCATAAACCCTTTTTGGTTTTATGAAGTTCTTCTTTAATATAAGAAGGTGGGAAATTGTCTGCTGCAGCATTCTCAAAAGATTCAAGAGTTAAAGATGCCATATTCTCCTGATCATTTAATAAGCCTTCATCGAGAGTTCCCATTTTATTAAATGTTTCTTCTATGGTATTGGCAATTGCTTCATAAGCCAGATCGGGACGTTCAGCTTCAAACGTTTCAAAGCCAATGGCAGACATTCCAATGTCGATTATTTTGGCTGATAATGGGACTGCAATATTTTGAGGAATATATTTGGATACAAGCTTAGATAACAGTCCTGCAAGGAAATTAATTATTTTCGGCCTTCCGATTATAGATATAGCCATTTTTATTATTGGTTGGGCAGCCATGATTACTGCTGGAAGAAAGTTTTCAATAGCAGGCAATGGTGACTCTCCTGCCTTTAAATTCTTCAATTCATTAATAAATTGCTGACGTGCGGTTTCAATTTGTGGAATATTCATATTCCCAGCATCATAAGAAACTTCCCTCTCGTATCTCTCCTGTGAAGTGAGATAATTCTGGATATAGTCTTCACACTCAGCTTCACTAGCCGAAAATAAAAGGTTTGCAATATTATTATCGAGCTCATACTGGACAGATTCAAGGTCACCGGTGGTAGGGTTAAAATTCTCCTCCGGCTGCTCTGCAGGAGATGATTCCATATTGAATATCTTTTTTGCTAAAGTATGAGCATAAGGCTGAAAATTTTTCGGAAGTTTATTAATTGCAAAGTTCAATACTCTCTGCAGAAGAGGACGAATAAGTCCTTTCAATTTCCCAAGTATGATATTGATAGGAAGTAATTTCCCGACAAAACTGATCCCTTTTTTTGCTAAATTTATCCCTGTTTTAACAACAGACTTTATTTTATTCAGCAAAGAGCCGAAAAATTGTTCCTGAGCAGGAGAGAAATCTCTACTTCCCATTTCCAATTGATTAAAAAACTGCTCCACTGTAGCTTCATTCTGATCAGCAAAATCATTTCCGCTGAACTGCTCTCTTATTCTATCAATCATCCTCTCTGATTCCAGGGCCAGCGGTTCCATGTATTGGTTTATTTGCTGTGATGCAAATGGAATATAAGCTTGCCCCATAGCAGATTCATTCGATATCTTGGAAGAAAAGGTATCTTCAGCTTCGGCAGCAAGATTATAAAGAGTAGTCTCGAATTCAGGATCATTCAATTCTGCGAGAAGCTCGGAGACAGCCTCATTAACTGGGGATGGAGCAGCCCCGGTTTCAGGTAATTCAAATGTAGTTTTAAACGGATTATCAGTTTCGTTCAGAAAGGAAAAGGTATAATTCTCTAACTGTTGTTCACTTAGTTCTTTTCCTGCAGCCGGTGTATCCGCAAATGGGGTTTCATATTCGGATAATTCAATAGCTGAACCGTTGTTTGTATTTTTTTCCATGGGATTTGCTTTACATTAGTTAGACGAATGATTTATTTGATTCAAATATAAAAACTGGAGCTATGCACTATCAATCCCCCTAAAGGGGGAATTAATACTCTATTTATCAAAAAAGGTGTGGTTGTAGTAGTTTATGAGAGATGCTGTATTTTTAGCACCCGTTTTTTCCAGAATATTTTTGCGGTGAGACTTAACCGTTTCATAACAAATAAATAATTTATCAGCTATTTCTCTGGTAGTATAACCCAGCATAATTAATCCTAGAACCTCTATCTCCCTCACGCTAAGCTTGCGGCTTTTTACTTCCAGTTCAGGTCTTAACTTTTTATTGACTATAAAGGAGGCAGTAAAAATATCGATTACTTCTATGTTTAGATCGAGATGAAAAGAAATTCCAAGCGGTCTGAGTGAAGAAATTAATTCATGCATTCGCTGGATAAGCAACCCTTCGCTTTCAGGAGTCCATTTTTCAGTATTATAAAATTCTATTTCCTGTTTATCGACCTGAAGCTTAGCTTTTGAAAATAATTGTATCGAAAGACTTGCCGGCATAAAATATCTTAACGTTAAAATTCGAGACCTTACAAACTAATCCAATCAGAATTTGCCTATACAAGAAGTATGATGAAACGATACCAATTAAAGAGCCTGTGTGAATATCATTAACCAACAGTTTTAACTGTTGGATAAAGGAGGAAAGAACTTTTATTAACCGTTTTCAGTTTATCTACCGGAGCAGATTTATCTGCTTTTGGTAAATGGTTTTTCTGTATCTACATACAGCCTTGAATAGTGCGTGTAAAGGTAGAAAAAAGAATAAAATAAAAAGAAGAACAACAAATGGATGGAATAATCTTAAAAACAGAAATATATATATATAAAAATTAATTAGAAATTGTGGTGTTATATTTCACTCTAAATAATATTACATCAAGAAGTAAACCAAAGAACTCTATACAATTTCTTCTTTTACAAATAGAAAGATTTAAGCTCAATAAAAACTTTACATTTTTCATCTGTTCTACATTTATGGTCAATTAAGACTTTCTGTAGGGGCTGACCAAAAAGTAATTTTCTATTTAAAAATCAGTGAAAATCCGTTAAAATCTGCGTCATCTGCGTGCCATTTTTAGAAAATAATTACTTTATGGTCAGCCCCTAAATATCTATAGAAAATTTTACAACCCAAAGGAATCAAGTCCCGCTAGGGACGACATATGCCTCTTATTTTTAAGGATTTATTTATATTAGTCAGTTTATCAAATTTTTATCTCTATTCAAGCAAAATCATTATTATGAAATACCAGACAACATGATAAATGCATAGTACCATTGTCAATAAGATTTTTTCATCTTATTTTTTTATTTTATATTCTTTATAGTTAAGGAGAAAAGATACTATGAACAGGTTTACCTTTTTTACTTTTATGGTAGTGCAATTAGCCTTATGGATAAAGATGTCATCTTTCAGAATGTGGGAATTATGACTTTCTGTGACGAATATTTATCTTTTATCTACTATTTAGATTCTCTTAAATTAAAAATTGTAAGTTGTTTCTTTACATTACATCATACTTTTTTAACCTGATTTCAGGGACACTTATAACTCCGCTCCACCTCCAAGACAACTCCTAGATAACTCCAAGATAACCCCAAGGTAACTCCTAGATAACTCCAAGGTAATTCCATGATAAATCCAGGCAAAACTAACTCTAAAAAGCTAATCTAAGAATAATCCATCTTTATCCTTTATTATTTGACTAAAATTCTTTGAAATTATATAATTCCGACTTTCCGTGACTAAATTAGGGATCAGGGTTGACTGCAAAGTAAAAATGTGTTAATTAGCCCTTATAACGTTAAAAAGTTTTTCATCCTCACACTGAAGCTTCTGCTAATAAGGAATTTAGAGGCAGCATCCATATAGGATATAAGAGTCTGTGTAAATATTATTAACCAACAGTTTTAACTGTTGGAAAATGAAGCAGAAATGAAACTTTTCAACAACTGTTTTAACAGTTTTTCGGTATTTTCAGACAGCCTCTTTGAGGCTTGGTGGAAAGATAAATGAAAAAGGAAATAAATAATATGAAAAATTTTTACTCAATCAGTTCTGAAAGGAACTTGAGAACCTGGATATCCAGTCTGACATCGATATGTTTAATTATTTTTTTCACGATAGTAAAAATATTTCCCACTGGTTTAAGCAAATATACTACCATTATAAATGCAGGTAATGCCCGTTTTGAATTCCTAACCCCATCCCTGGTACGGATTGAGTATTCTTCGAAAGATAAATTTATTGATGTTCCAACCGCAGTTATTGAAAAAAGAGATTGGCCTGCTGTAAAAGTTCAATCGACTAATAAGAACGGATGGATAATACTGACCACCTCTGTAATGACTTTAAATTACCATCTTGATTCCGGACCTTTTAATGCAAAGAATCTCAATGTAACATGGAATGATTCCACAGGTTCTCACCACTGGTATCCTGGTAAAATAGACAGTCTTAATCTCGGTGGACTTACATATTCACTGGACAATATTAAAGCGGATAATATACCCAAAGCAAAGACAAAACTATTAAGTCCTGTTCATGATACTATTCCCGGAATCGATGTAATACTCTCTGCTGCCGAACCTGGACTTTTAAGTCTCAACGGTTATGCCTTTATAGATGACAGCGGTACACCCGTCTGGAATGAAAAAAAACAATGGATAGATCCACGTGAAGATACATCCGGTATTGACTGGTATCTTTTCATTTACGGAAGAAATTATAAAAAGGTTTTGAATGAATATGCAGAACTCTCCGGTAGAATACCAATGATCCCCCGCTATACATTGGGTCCATGGATTACTGATTTAAACTTTGAATATTTCCCTGATTCATATAAATCGCATCAACCGGAATTTGAAAAATACAATGAGGAGCATCTTAAAAATGAAATAATGCAATTCCGGGAGAATAATATTCCTCTCGATATATTAGTCTTGGATTTTGGCTGGCACAATTACGGATGGCAGGGTGGTTATGACTGGAGTCCATTAATTCCTAAACCACTGGATTTTTTAACCTGGCTTCATTCTCAAGGTATTAAAGTTTCACTTAATGATCATCCCGGTTACGCAAATACCGATATGAGCATTTTATCTTACAAGGACAGCCATGCTCCAAAAGTACTTAAAGACCTTGGAATGCCTATTCCAAATAAACCAACTTTCAATATGGATATCTCCGGCACATGGAAGTTCATGATAGATTCAAGTAATAAAGGGACTTACGAAGGGTGGTATAAAGTAAATTATAATGATAGCAGCTGGAATACAATTGAAGTTGAAATACCCTGGCAGAATCAAGGATACGATTATCATGGTATAGCCTGGTATCGTAAAACAATAAATCTCCCTTCAAAATTGCCGGATTCGCTTTATTTATATCTTGGTGAAGTAAGAGATAGTTACGAATGTTATATTAATGGAGTAGAAGCAAAGCACAATGAACTGCATTGGCCCCAAAGATTAACATATACCGGAATTTCCAAATATGTAAAACCGGGAGAAATGAATGAAATTTCTATAAGAGTGGAAAGTAAGAGAAACGAAAGCGGTATAATTGCAAAACCTGTTTCTATTGAAAATATAAAGCCTCCCCAACGAATCCATTTCGATCTTTCAAATAAAAAACAAGCAGAAGTTTTTATGAATGATCTGCACAAGCCCCTGGATAAACATGGAATAAATTTCTGGTGGGTAGACGGAGGAAGCGGCTCAGTCGAAATGCCAGGATTAAATAAACAGATGTGGACAAACCATATTTATTATACATACAATCAAAAGTATTCAAATGAACGCGGATTTATTTTCAGCCGCTACGGCGGCTGGGGAAGCCAGCGGTACCCTGCTTTCTTCACCGGAGATACCTATTCCGAATGGCCTGTACTGGCTTATGAAGTAGTATTTACCGCAGTAGGCGGGAATGTTTTAATGCCATATATTACCCATGATATCGGCGGCTTCCATGGCAGAAAAATAAGCTTTGACCTGTATGCCCGCTGGATAGAGTTCGGAACCTTCAGTCCGATTTTAAGACTACACAGTGCCCATGAAAATCCTTCCGAAGGGAATCTGAGAATGCCGTGGACATACGGGAAAGAAGGATTGTCTCTTGCTAAGAAATATTTTGCTCTCAGAGTTCAACTAATTCCATATGTTTATACTTACACAAGAACGGCTTATGAAGAGTCAATGCCAATAGTGCGTCCCTTATACCTCGATTACCCGGATTTAAATGAGGCATACGAACATCCGCATGAATACTTCTTTGGAAGTGAAATGCTGGCAGCACCTATTATAGATTCTACAGGCAAGTGTGAAATTTATTTACCTCCGGGTAAATGGATGAATTTCTTTACGGGTGAGAAGTATAATGGGGGGAATTCATTTGAAAAACATTATAATGTTGATGAAATACCGGTTTTTGTACGCGAAGGTTCAATTATTCCCGAACAGCCGGTAATGGATTACTCAAATGCTAAAACTCTGGATACTTTAATACTTAACTTTTATGGTTCTGAAAATGGTAAGTTTATTTTATATGAAGATGACGGTATTTCGTTAAAATATATAGACGGCAAATACGCCCGGACAGAAATAAATTATTTATCAGACAGAAGCCATGGAACGCATCAAATAATAATCAATGCTTCCAGGGGCTCATTCGATGGACAGGTACAAAACCGATCTTACAAGCTGATTGTTCATGGAATTATTAAGCCCGAATCAGTTTCGGTTAATAAAGAAAACAATGTTAATTGGAAACAGGATACTGAGACATCGAATATTGAAATCAACCTTCCTGTTCAAAGCATTAGAAAAATGATCACCGTAAATATTAAATAGTGATTAGCTCAAATTACTCAAACTTGCCATTCTGAACGGAGAATTTTTATAGTGATTGGATGGAGTCTTCCATCCAATCACATTTATAAGCCTAGTAGCTATTATGATGAGCCGATACATGTTCGAGAATCTCACTGCTGAGTCTTTTAGGTCTTCTAATATTCGCAAAATCACCAATAGAACAAACGCCTACAGCTCTTTTTTTCTTATTCAATACGGTTAACCTGCGAACCTCTTTTTCCTCCATAATTTTTGCAGCATCTTCAACGCTTTGATCCTCAAAGCAATATACAACCTTTTCGGTCATTATATCACGCACCCTTGCATCATTTGGATCTAAACCCTCTGCCATACCTCGGATAGCGAGATCCCTATCGGTAATCATACCGACCAATCTATCATTCTCCCCTACCGGAAGATAACCTACATCAAGCTGTGCCATCTTTTCAGCAGCTTGCTTCAGTGTAAAATCCGGATCAATTATTTCTATATTGCGGGACATTATTTCACTGACTGTCATAAATCATCTCCTTTCATTACCTCATCTATTCAAATTACCCTACCTAATGTACGAGAAAACTCATTTTCTTCAAGAGATTTTTAATGACTGAGTGCTTTAAATCAAACCTCTTTTAGTCCTGTTAATTCAAGGCTCAGTTTCCACAAACGTTCCCTGGCTTTCTTATCATAAGCCTGTGAATCCGCAGATGCTTCAGTCTTTACATTAAAATATTTTCCGGTGACATTCTCAAGCATAGCAGAACTCGCAAGGAACACTTCGGCATCCGCACCGGTTTCCGGTTCTCCCCATGGTTTAATGTTTGAACGGCGAACCATATTTGTATTTAAATAAGTTCCCGGATGAAGACTATTTACTGTTATATTTTTATCTTTAAGTTTCTCAGCCAGGGTAATTGTAAACATAATTAAAGCAAGTTTGCTCTGAGAGTATGCTTTGGTTGCATTGAAATTTTTTTCAAGCATAATATCTTCAAAGTTAAGAGGACTTTGACCTATAGAGCTAACATTTACAATCCTTGACGGACTATCTTCTTCAAGAAGAGTGAGCAATAAATTTGTAAGTAAAAACGGAGCAAGGTAATTGACTGCAAAGCGGAGTTCATAACCATCTTTACTGTATCTTTCATCCGCGAACCCGACACCAGCATTATTAATTAAAACATCAATTTCCGTATAATTTTTCTTAAGTTCTCCGGCAAAGTTCCTAACCTCATTCAATGATGAAAAGTCTGCTGTTAATCCGCCAATCTTCTCTGTGCCTGATTTTTCTTTTAATTCATTGACCACTTTTTTTACTTTTTCGCTATTTCTACCATGAATTATAATGTTAGCATTTTGCTTCGCAAGGTTCAGAGCAGTTAATTTACCGATACCATCAGTAGAACCGGTAATTAGTATTGTTTGATCATTTATTAGTTTCATATATCAGTTCATTTTTTGATTAATAAATATACGATATCTGAATAATTTATTGTATGTTGTGGATGGTATGTGATACTTGGTTTGTTGGTGGTCCTAAGTATATCAGTTAAACCAATGGATTATCCATTGTCTGATGAAGAGCAAACATATTAGTTATAATGCGGATATCATTAACTAATGGATTTCATCCATTGGCGTAATGTATAACAACTTACTGGCTGCATCCTCTTAAATCAATCTGCCACATGTCAATAACCTTATTATCTCGTGTAATATAAAAATTATCAAATAAATTAATTGTAGGATCACAGTGGGATACAATAAGCTCAATTACAGTTCCTAATGCCGGTGCTTTATTTCCTTCCTTATATGTTATTTTACCATACTCATCACCAAACCAATCATATTCCATATCTGCAAATTCAGGTGTAATAATTTTCGGGACTCCCCCATCTCTATATAGAGTTTTCAATCCAGCATCAACAGTAACAATACCTTTTTGATTAACACTTATAACTGAAGTCAACAGCCGCAGTGCCGGGCTGAATTGTTTAGATTCTTTTTTTACTTCAGATAATTCAACCGGCAGATATTCGGCATCCATACAAACGTATGAGCCTACCTGATGTTCGGTTATTTCATGAATATCATTGTCTATTCCAATGGTTCCGGTACCGGAAGCACTGAAAATTGTAAAACCTTCTATTTCCTTTTTTAATTCATTAAAGACAGGGATTATTTGTTCAAAACTTTTGTAAGAGGCATTTTTTCTTTCATTATATGAAACTATATGCTGTATATGCCCCGCATATGCTTGAATACCGCATAACCGGAGATTTTTTTGTGAAAGGATATATTCCCCAAGCCTAAGCGCACCGGATGGTTTCACTCCAGTTCTTCCCAGACCAGCATCTATATCTAATAATGTATCCATATAAAGTCCTTTATAATGTAGAGCATCATTAAGATTCTTTATGCTGACTTCATTATCAAGTACAACTATTATTGATGGACAGGCTGATAAAATTTCTATTACCTTTTGAATTTGATACTGTGTTGCAATTGGACCGGTTATAAGAATCCCCTTTATACCTGAATCGGCTAACTTTTCAGCCTCAGAGACTTTTGCAGCACAGACACCTATTGCTCCATACTCAATTTGTCTCTTTGCAAGAATTGAACATTTATGCGTCTTAGCATGGGGACGAAGATTCTTCCCCTTACTATCCACGAGAATCTGCATCTTTTGAAGATTTTCTTCAAGCAGATCCAGATCTAGAATTAAGCATGGTGTTGCAAGATCAAGTTTGTTGTAAGGATTTTTTTTCATAAATGAACTCCCTCCTAATTTGAAAGAAACTTCTTGAGTTTTTTCACATAAAAATTACATATATTAATTCAGACTTACTTTGGACATATAAATATTAAGTTTTGGTACATTTATTGGCAAAAGAAATTAAACCTATTAAGTAGATAATGCTTATTTTTCCTAAATTATAATTACATTATTATTTTTTGTTACAAATTATATATCATTAGGGGATATTAAAAACATGAATGAAATTGAAAAACTTGGATTCGATAATTGGTTCCTGGATAAAATTGATGCAGCAAAATTAAATAGCCTTCAAGTCGCCAGAATAATAAGCGTAAATAAAAATAGTTTCATAGTTTCAAACGGCATAAATGATATCTATGCGGAATTAACTGGAAAATTCTTATTCGGTTCCGATTCATCACTCGATTTTCCTGCTGTCGGTGATTGGGTATATGTTCAATTATTTGATGATGATTCTTTAGCAATCATTCACGATATTTTCCCCAGAAAATCATTACTTAAAAGAAAAACACCTGGTAAAAAGGTAGAGTATCAGCTAATAGCTGCGAATATAGATACTGCCGTCATCATACAATCACTTGATTCTAATTTTAATTTGAGAAGACTTGAACGTTATCTGGTTATGGTAAACGAAAGTAATATTACGCCCCTTATATTATTGAGTAAAAGTGATCTGACAAATGTTGAGGAAATTGATAAAAAGAAAGATGATATTCATAAAATTGCACCTAATGTTAAAATTGAATCATTTAGTAATAACAATAAGGATGATATTGAAAACATTAAAACTCAATTTCTTCCTGCCAAAACTTTTTGTTTTCTTGGTTCTTCAGGTGTCGGTAAAACTACTTTACTAAATAATTTAATAGATAAAGAATTATATAAGACTCAACCGATTAGAGAGAAAGACGATCGCGGCAGACATACCACTTCCCGCCGTGAACTCATCCTTCTTCAAAATGGTTCAATTGTAATTGATACTCCCGGAATGCGTGAACTTGGAATAATTTCTATTGATTCCGGACTCAATGATACTTTTATTGAAATTGTTGAACTTTCTACACAATGCCGCTTCCAGGATTGTACTCATACTGTTGAAAAAGATTGTGCGGTTATGAATGCACTTGAAAAAGGCACTATTTCTATAGAGCGTTATAATAATTATATAAAAATTTATAAGGAATCTCTATATAACGAAATGTCCTATTTTGAAAAGAGACAGAAGGATAAAAAATTCGGAAAAATAATGCATGATTATCTGAAAAACCATAGAGATAAAAGATAGCATCAAAGAAATATCTGGAAAACATCCCTGCCAAATAGAATTATTAAAAGGCAGAAAGGGGAAATGAAAAATGAAAATCATTAGAATGTTTTATTTAATCCTGTTTACAATGCTCCCGGAGGTTTTATCAAAACAAAAAAGTTTCTATTACTTAAATAATATGGAATAAAATTGTAGATTGGGAATTAAAATCTTAATAATTGATAATTATAAATAAAATAATATAGGGAAATATGAAAAAATTCTTAATAATTATACTACTCTTTACAGCTGACTTTATATTCTCTCAGAATATAGTTATTAACGAAGTTATGGCTTCCAATGATACTACAATTTATGATGAAGATGGTGATGCTTCAGATTGGATTGAATTGTATAACAGCGGTTCCGCTCAGGCAGACCTAAAGGGATTCTATCTTAGTGATGATTCACTTAATATTAAAAAATGGCAGTTCGGAGATGCAGTTATTGAGCCGGGAGAATACATGATCGTATTTGCATCGGACAAAGATACACTCATTAATTACTGGCATACCAATTTTAAGATAAGTGCTTCCGGTGAAAGTATTATCCTAAGTGATACCGGCGGTTCAATTATTGACCAAGTAAATATACCGGCTTCTTTAACTGATATTTCTTATGGGAGAATAAGTGATGGGGCATTACTCTGGATTTTCCAGACACCTTCCCCTGGTTCGGCTAATAAAGGGGACATTACACGGAATTATTCGGATTCTGTTTCAGTTTCTTTACCGGGAGGATTTTACCCTTCGCCAATTGATTTAGAATTATCTGCAGGTACAAGCGATATTTATTATACTATGGATGGGAGTGACCCTACTGCCAGCTCATCGAAATATTCCGGACCATTAAATATAAGTAAAACGTCCGTTCTAAAAGCATTAAGTATAAAAACAGGCTTCTCCCCTTCCCCGGTGATCTGCCAAACTTATTTTATAAATGAAAAAACAGATCTTCCGGTAATATCGCTGATTTCTGATCCGAAAAATCTTTTTGATCCTGATTCCGGTATTTATGCCAATTATACAAAGGATTGGGAACGTCCTGCTCATGTGGAATTTTTTGAAGATGATAAAAGTCCGGGATTCTCAGAGAATTGCGGTATTGAGATTTACGGAGGTCAGAGTGCTACATCACCTCAAAAATCTCTGGCAGTAAAATTTAAAAAGGAATATGGAGTATCAAAGATAGAATATCCGCTATTCCCTGATTTTCGTGTTACTACATTTAAATCATTTGTTTTAAGGAATTCCGGGAATGATTTTCCATATACGCACATCCGGGATGCCGTAATGCAGACCCTTGTTAAAGACCTGGATATCGATTACCAGGAGTATCGTCCCGCAGCTTCTTTTATTAACGGTGAGTACTGGGGGATTTACAATATCCGGGAAAAGATAAGTGAATATTATATTGCTTATAGACATGGCGTAGACCCGGATAATATAGATCTTTTGGAAAATAACAGGGAAGTTATTAATGGAGATTCTGTAAGTTACAGCCGGTTGATTAATTATATCAGCACAAAAGATATGACAACTAGTACTGCATACACCTATCTGGATTCAGTGATAAATCTTAAGGAATGTATCCTATATTTCGCAGCACAGGCATACTATGATAACCTCGATTGGCCCGGAACAAATATTAAATTCTGGCGGGAACGAAGCCCTGCTGGTAAATGGCGCTGGATTCGTCTTCGGTACTGAGTTCGGCTTCGGACTGTATGCTCACGGACCTTTTGAAGATCATATATCTTTCATGTTTTCTCCGATTGAAACAAGGTATTCCAATCCGCCCTGGGCTACTCTGCTTCAAAGGAAGTTAATAGAAAATCCTATTGTTAAAAATCGGTTTATCAATCAGATTGCAGATCTGCTTAATACAAATTTTAAGACTGATCAGGTAAAAGGTGTAATAAACAGACTGGCAGATCATATCTCCTCTGAAATCACAAAGCATAGACAACGTTGGGGAATTGCAGGTGAAAATCTCGATAAAATGATGACATTTGCAGAACAGCGCCCGGCATACATGCGTGACCATGTCCGCAATTATTTTGGATGCGGAAAAGATGGTAACTTAACAGTAAATTCAACAGGCGGCGGTTCGGTTCAGCTTAATACCCTAAGCCTTCATTCTGCAGATATACCGTTTAATGGAGTTTATTTTCAAGGAAACGAGATTCATTTAAAAGCTATACCGGATTCCGGTTATAAATTCGATGGCTGGAGCGGAGCAATAAGTTCTATTGAAGACTCAATAGGATTAACCGTTTCAAACTCAACTACCATTCAGGCTTCTTTTTCAGTTGATACTTCTACTGTGGGTGATATCGTTATAAACGAAATTAATTATAACTCCGCTGATGACTTCGATAGCGGCGACTGGGTTGAGTTATATAACAGAAGCAGTAAATCGATAAATTTAAGCGGATGGCATTATTCCGACAGCGATGATAACCATAAATTCTTTCTGCATGAAGGAACTATCATGGAACCTGGTGCTTATCTTGTTATTGTTGAAAATGACAGCAGTTTCACCGCTCTTTTCTCTGATGTCAAAAATTATGTAGGTGAGACAGGTTTTGGATTAAGCGGCTCTGGAGAGTTCATGAAATTAGTCAGCATCAATGGACAAATAATTGATTCCTTAACTTATGATGATAATTCACCCTGGCCTGATGAAGCAGACGGCAAAGGCTCTACACTGGAATTAATTGATGCTGATAAGGATAATTCTCTTGCTGTAAACTGGAAAGCTTCACAAGGACATGGAACTCCGGGCAGTGTAAACTCTGCTGTAACTGCTGTTAAAAATGTTGTAGAAACTTCAGTTCCTAAAGAATTCGCATTATCTCAAAATTATCCGAATCCTTTTAATCCAAGCACTATTATCAATTACCAGGTAAGTGTTGGAAGCAAAGTACAGTTAAAAATATATGATCTTCTTGGTAGAGAAGTAGCAACGCTTATAGATGAATATAAACCCGCCGGATATTACAATATAAATATTTCAAATTTCAGCAAAACTCAATCCAGCGGCGTATACTTCTATACCTTAAGAGCAGGTGAATTTATTCAGACAAAAAAGATGGTTTTAGTAAAATAATAGTATCGCAATATATGTCTAGACAGGTAAGTATGGAAATTTATCAATGATTATTAGAAGAGAAATTATTGAAAAAATTTATTATTGTTAGTAACTTTATCACATAAAATGTCATGGAGAACCTAAAATTTATGTTATATGAACCATTAAGTAATGTTCAAGAAGAATTATTAAAATTATATTCTACTAATCTTTCAACTGAAGAGCTTGAGGAGTTGAAAACTGTTCTGGGAAAGTATTATGCTCGTAAAGCGTCAAAAGAAGCTGATAAGATTTGGGATAAGAAAGAATATTCCGATAAAATTATCGATGAATGGCTAAATGAAGAATAGACTTAAAGTTGTACTTGATACCAATGTTTTACTTGTGTCGATATCTTCAAAATCTAAATACCATTGGATATATGAGAAATTGCTTGCAAAAGAATATGATTTATTTATTACAAATGAGATATTAATGGAATATGAAGAAGTAATTTCAGAAAAATACAATTCTGTTGTTGCTCGTGACGTTGTAAAAGCACTTCTTATTTTACCAAATGTTTATAAAGTCTTAATTTATTATAATTGGAATCTAATTAAAGAAGATGTTGAAGATAATAAATTTGTGGATTGTGCTATAAATTCGAATTCTCATCTATTAGTTACAAATGATAAACATTTTAATATATTAGAAGAAATAGAATTTCCAAAAGTGAAAGTCACAAATATCGATGGCTTCTTAAAACAACTCACAAAAATTACGCAGTAACAACAAAGGGACCATTACAAAACATTTAAAGCCCATAGATATCCAAGACAAAGATTCTGCAAATGTATTTTGGATGTATTACCCAAATCCTTTTTCACCACCTTCTATAACTGATACATCAAGAGGATTATTCTGTGGTCAATATACATTTTATTGTGCATTATCAGATACTGTATTAATAGTATATCAAAATAAAAAAGATTCCATTTTATAGTAAAGAAAGGGTGTACGACAAATTGTCCCTAAGCCGTATTTTTTGCATGATGAGTTGAGAAAAAGAGTAAATTAAGGACTTTATGATTGCTCCTCTGGACAATTTGTCGTACACCCGTAAAGAAATTACCTCAGAAAATGGAATATTTTTCCAAAAGTAAATAAAAAATTACTACAATAAAAAAGTTTACAGATAATTGCCTACTCCCTGGTCAATTCAATCAAAGCTTCAAGTGCTCTTTCGTCTTCGGAGTTGCTCAAACTGTAAATAGCGCATTTGCGAACCTCAATACTGGGATTTGTCTTTGCGATTTTAATTAAATAAGGAATATTATTATCACTGTTATTGGCAAGAGCATAAACCGCAGTCTTCTTAATTTCAATATCAGGATCATTATCAATAACCTCTTTTAACGCTTCTTCAGCTTTTTTGACTGCTTTATTACCCAATGCATAAATTGCATTTTTCCGCAGTTCATTTGTACTATTGTGCCTTGCTATATTTATTAATTCATCGAGTGCTTCGGGAAGCTGTATATAGCCAATTCCCCAAACAGCATTTTTACGGACTTCCAGAACATCATCACTATTAATAACTTTTTTTAATACATTTAAAGCCTCACTATTATTCTGCAGTCCAAGCCAAAAAGCCGCATCCTTTCGCAGTTCAGTCTCTTCCCTGCCGGTAATTAGTTTAGTTAGAAATAACCGGTTTCGGATTGATCGGTATGCATACCTATTGCTGCAGCAAGCCCTTTCTTTGCCCGTAATTCGTCCGCATTGCTGTAAAGGCTTAGTAAAAAATTTACACTGTTTCTATTATCTTGAATCTCTAACCATACCAGCGGAAATCCTTGAAGATCATAGTTATATGATAAATTACATACACCTACCTCTAAAAAATCATTAATGTCTTTTGAATTTTTATCATATAAGAAAAGGATAGCGGTTTCTTTATCGCCTTCCTTTTTATCATTAATTGAAATGCCGTAGTTAGTAATAAATCCGCTGTGCGCTGATCTCTTTCTCCCCTTTTTTGAAAACAATGATTCGAAATCCTTAGCCCTTTGAGTATTCAGTATTATATCTCTTAGACTGACATCTTTAAACTCATCGCTGTAGTAATATGAACCCATCATTACCTGGTACTTGTCATTTTCTTGAATACTGTATCCGATCCAGAAATTGTCACTTGAGCTGTATTTGTTTAAGGCATACTTAAATTGTTCGGCAAGACTTCCACTTCCGGTAATACTGATAACTGGCTGAGCATGAAGAATCGCAGCACAGACTGCTGCAAATAAAAAGATTATATATTTTCTCATCATCTAACCTTTATATTTTACTTTTGCAATATTTTCAACAATGCTTCCTTAGCTTCGGGAGTATCAATATTTCCAAGTGCAGATACAGCGGCTTTACGAACTTCAAGGCTTTTATCTTTCTCAATAATATTTACAAGTGTTGATACTGCTTCTTTACTGCTGCTGTTTCCTATCTGGTAAACTATTGCTTTACGCACCTCAGGTTCGGTAACAGAAGCGAAGAGATTGTTCCATATTTTAGAATCAGCTCCGGAGCCATCTCTATTAAAAAGACTATAAATGGCCGCCTTTTGTATTTCTACGGATTTAGAATTCTTAAGAATTTCCTGCAAAGCTTCATCTGATTTCCCGGAGTCAAAGTTACCGAGAGAGTATACGGCAGCTTTAGCCAGCTCTTCATCTGTGTTGTTTATAGCAACCGATTTAAGAAATGGGATTATATCTTTATCATCTGAATTACTGAGTGAGTACAATGCAGCTTTTTGAACATCATTCGATTTAGCTCCTTTAAAATTTCTTTTATAGCATCAACGGATTCCTTAGTATTGAAGTTACCTAAAGAATAAACTGCAGATTTAGCAAGATCTGCATCAGTCTCGGTAATCGCAATTGACTTAAGAAACGGTACTATGCCCGTCATATCCGAATTTCCGAGAGTATTTAAAGCAGCTTTTCGTACCTCAACTGACCTGGAAACTTTTAATATTTTCTCAATTGCTTCAACCGATGCCTTTTTATCAATATTGCCGAGTGAATAAACTGCAGCTTTAGCCAGTTCTTCATTTGGTTCATTTATAGCAAAATTGGATAGAAAATCTATCAACCCGGGTTTTTCTGA
Source organism: uncultured Ignavibacteriales bacterium (assembly GCA_963848195.1). GTDB lineage: Bacteria > Bacteroidota > Ignavibacteria > Ignavibacteriales > Ignavibacteriaceae > CAVQBP01. Next base: position 191,601 of record CAWKCY010000020.1, read on the forward strand.
ATTTGCCATTGCATATAAAGAAGCTTTTCTCACTTCAACAGGCCTGGAAGACTTCAGAATATCTTTAAGCGCTCCAAATGCTTCGGCACTTTCCGAATTGCCAAGAGCATAGACTGCACTTTTTGCCAGATCTTCATCTTTATCATTAAGTGCTGTATTCTTTAGGATAGGTATAATTTCGGGAGAATCAATATTACCAAGTGAATAAAGTGCTGCCTTGCGCACTTCTATAGCATTGGAACCTGCGAGTATATCTTTTAGTGTTTTAACGGCTTCCTTCTGATCTGCGTTAGAGATAGCATAAACTGCTTTCTTTTGTAAATCAGGGTCTTTTTCTGTTTTTGCAATATGAACGAGTTTGTCAAATGCAGATGGTGAATCGAAATTACCAAGTGCATAAATAATTTTTCCCTTGTATTCTTTATCTGGAGTTGAATCATACAATTTGATAATTGCATTAAGTGCTTTATCATCACCAATATTCTGCAGTGCATATAAAGCAGTAATTTTTATTTCATCATTATTTTCTTTCTGCAGATTATCAATAGTGGTTTTGTATTCCGCTTTTCCATTCTTTACTAGCTTTTGCCCTACAATGATCATATTGGCGCGAGCATCATCGGCCCATTTGCTATTACCGTGATTTGTAATAAAATCCTGGTATGATTTAAACACTTCTTCAGGTTTGTATCCTGCTTTATCTTTTGTATAGCACAGCCAGAAACCGGCATCATCCTGCCACTGGCTTTTCGGATACTGCTGTAAAAAACCGCTAAAGGCTTTTACTGCATCGCTCCATTTTTCATCAAGAACAAGCTCATAAGCATTCTTGTATGCTGCAGCGTCCGGACTATTTTCATCGGTGTTATATTCGTTTGTGTTAATTATGCCGCCGTAACCGATTAACGGTGTAATATCAGCCGATGCATTGGCAAAAGCTGTCATGTAAATAATTGCTAAAATTATTTTTATTGATTTGCTTAACATATTTTTTTCTCCTGCTCTATATTCTTTTATTTTCCTTATCCGTTTGATTACCGGAGTTTTTTTGTTCATTCTGTTCCCTGCTGTTCTCCAAAAGCTGCTGAATATTTATTTTCAGAAATATTCCTTTATTGTTAACTAAGTCTTTTATTAATTCAATTCCGTTTGCATCATGTTTTGTTTCCAGATTCGCAATCTGAAGCATTATTATTTCAAGATTAGTAACCAGCCTTTTTAACTCTTGCTGGGAGGGATCTCTCAGGTCATCTTTTAATACGACACCCTGAGCAGCGAGCTGCTTCGAAATTTTCTTCATATATTGAAGACTGACAACTTCGTCATCCTCTTTTGAGGGGTCAAAATTAGTAATCCCCAAAAGTATGACTTTAGAACGCTCTAAATATTTCGAAGCTTCCGCATTTACAGCATTTTCACTAAATTCTGTTTTAGCCTTGCCCGGCTGAATATTAGTATTTGCACTTTCATTACCTCCTGTAAGATATTTACCGAGAAAGAATCCTAAGATCAACAGAGCAAGCCCGCCGGCAATCTGGTATTTCCATTTGAAATTAAAGCTCAGCCAATCCGGGATTCTCAAATGCAGAGGACGATTTGAAGTATTTTTCTTTCTCAAGATTCGGTTCGAGAGTTTCCCAGAAGTTTTCCATAAAAGTTTCGTCCGGCTCTCGTTTTTTATTCATTTTTACGAGTTCTAAAGTTGCTTCCAGCTCTTCAAATTTGCTTGCACATTTTTTACATGAGGTTAAATGTTCGTGGAAAAATTCTTTTTCATGTTCATTCAATTCATTATAAAGTGCTTTTTCAAACAAACTTTCACATTTTTTACATTTGTTCATGTTTAATTCCTGTTATATCTTTTCTTTATAGAAAGCTAACTCTTTACGCATTTTTTCTAATGCTTTGAAATTTATAACCCGTACTGTTACCGGCTTTGTACCCATAATTTCAGCTATTTCCAAAAAAGACAATTCGCTGTTGTTTCTCATAATAAATACTGTTCTTTCTTTAGGTGTAAGCTTCTGTAAAGCCTTTTCAATATTTTCTCTGATGAAACCGCCTTCGGTATGCTGCTCCGGATCAGTATTTCCCCAACTGCTCATCTCAAGTTTTGTATCAACGATATTTTCAATACTCTCTGCAGTTTTCATTGCCGAATAACCCTTTCTGCTTTTCAGAGATAAACAGGTGTTAACAGTAATCCTATAAAGCCAGCTGCTGAACTTAGCATCTCCTCTAAATTTGTTAATAGAACTAAAAGCTTTTAGAAATACGTCCTGTGATACATCTTCAGCGTCCTCCCTATTGCGTGTAAGATCATAAGCCAGGTAATAAACATTTCTTTTATGTTTATTTACAAGATTTCTGAAGGCGTCTATATTTCCTTTTTGAGCCTGCTTAATAAGTTCAATATCAGGATCCAATAATCAACTCCTTGTTCTGTATAATAAGACATGGTTTATTATAAAAACGTTTATGTGAATTTATAACTTTTTTAGGGAAATTGTGTTTTTTAAGTATCATTTATAGAAGGCGGTATGTATTGGAAAACTCTTATGAAAGGTAATATTTGTACCTACTCCTCAATATTCATAAAGTTTTAACCCTGATTCAATAAATATTCTTAATATTTTGGATTTTCCAAATAATATAATGATCTTTATAATTGGGATGATAAAAAGTTCTCATGCTTTTTATTGTTAACTGAGGGCACTATCTATTTATATATCAACATTAACCATAAAGGAATTTCAATGAAGAATTTAGCTAAACTGTCTGTTTTAATCTTTTCATTCATGCTGCTATTCGCAGGCTGTTCAACTTCTGGGATGTTTACTTCTATTAATACAACAAATGTAGAATTACGACAGGCAAACTATAAAATAATTGCTAAAAATATTAACGGGGAAGCTGAAGCAGGATATTTACTTGGGTTTACAATGCCTACAGGTTCTGCAACAAATATTTTGGCTCTTATTAGAGTTTCCGGTACCGGTTTGCTTTATAAAGAAGCTCTTGAAAGTTTATGGAAAAATTATGAAGAAAAATATGGTGCTGTTGAGGGTGAAAAATTAGCTCTCGTAAATATCAGGTATGATACTGATGCATCAAATTTTATTCTCTATACTGGTGCTAAAGTACATGTAAGAGCAGATGTTATCAGGTTCGAATAAAATATGTATGAAGTCTGTAGTTTGTTGTATCCTGAGGAGTAGTTGATAAAATATTGTGCCGGCATTGCCGGCACTATCCTAACAATTATTGGAATTATCATTTATAGTACTAAAATAATTACTCGTAAGGATTCCTTTTTAATTACATTAATTAACTTCATTTCTTCTGAAACCTTTAGAGGTATTTTGAAATCATGGAGGTTGAGTCGACACAAAAATTAGAATTTTAGTTTTCCTTTCCTTCAACATTCCGATCTTCCTATCCCCATCCAATCTCAATCCAACCTTCCAATAAGCAAATTCCGGTATTTTAATAGGACGACTTATGCTTTAATACAACTGCGTTGGTAAAGCATCTGAATTAAATTTTTTTCGGAGCATTCTTAAGAATGCATCTCTGTCATAAGGTTTTTCAAATATTCCTAAGGGATTTAATTCTTTCGCAAGTACTAAATTTTCTGGGTTAGAAAAAGCAGAAATAAATACAAATGGAATATTTTTTCTAATTAGTATTTTCCCCACTTCAATCCCGGATACATTATCTGCTAACCTGATATCTAGAGTAGCAAAAGAAAATGATTTATTTTCAAGCAGAGTAATTGCTTTCATACCAGAATTTGCAATTATAGAATTTATAAATCCATAATCATTAAGAGTAGATTGTATATCCATCGCAGCTATAGCCTGATCTTCAACAATTAATGCAGTCTTAGGGTACAAATTCAAATCTTCACCTATTTAAATTATCAAATCTATAATTAATAATATTCGTAACTTGCTAATTAATATTCGAAATATTCTTGTATTTGTTTACCCCTTTAGAGGGAATTGAGTGTATTTATAATAATTTTAAAAATATATTAAGTGCCAAAACAATCACGATTGCAAGATCCAAACATAGAAATTAGGATTCTTCAAAGTTCATCTTTCAAAAAATTTATTACCAGCCAGAATCTCCCCTTTTATCTTCAGGAGTAATTTGTTTTATCCCGGTATGTATATTGCACTTTTGCGGCATATATTTAACGTTTACAATATCAGTAATTTTTTCAGGACAATATTCAGTGGCAATTTTCGGATCGCCCAGATCCATTGTTTCCTTACAGAACTGCACTGTATCAACTCCCGGAGCCATTTGAAAATATTCAAGCGGCATATCAACTTTTTTATAAACATTTTCCATAAACTTAGCCCAAATAGGCAAAGCGGCCTGAGCTCCCTGCCCATACCAGTTTGTAAATTTAACTCTATGATCATCAAACCCGACCCATACACCTCCAACAAGCTGGGGAGTAAATCCTACAAACCAGGCATCCGAAAATTCCTGCGTGGTTCCCGTTTTGCCTGCAGCAGGACGATGGAAATACTGTCTTACTCTTGCACCGGTACCATAATCAATTACACTTTCCATCATGCTTGTTATAATTGACGCCGTCTGGGGGGATATAGCTTCTGTATATTCAGGAGCAAATTGATCGATTAATATACCGTTTCTATCTTCAATCTTTAAAATAGAAATCGGAGAAACATGAACTCCATGATTAGCAATGGTACCGTATGCGGAAGTCATTTCAAGTGGTGATACATCAGAGGTACCTAATGCAATCGATGGGAAAGGATCGAGGTGCGATTCTATACCCATCTTTTGAGCATATTTAATTACCTGGGAAGGAGGAGCTATATCGCTTATGGTCATCCTTCCCGCAATCACATTTATTGATTGAGCAAGAGCATCTCTTAAAGTAACATAACCGCCGTATTCATCCTCGGAATTGCTTGGTGACCACCCGTTATAATCAAACTTCTGGTTTAGTAAGGTGTAAGCAGGATAATATCCGTTATCTATAGCAGTAATATATACAAAGGGCTTAAAAGAAGATCCGGGCTGCCTTCTGATACCTGTAACATGATTTAAGCCTCTTCCGAAATTCTGGTTTTCACCACCTACCATTGCTCTGATCTGCCCGTTAGTGGGATCAATTACTACAAAACCTACTTCAATTGTCTGAGCAACTTTTTTAACGGAATCTACAAATGCTTCATCATTCTTTAACTTATTATATACCTCTGCTTTTTCCTGTTTATCAGCGGCATTTCTATATCTATCCGATGTTTTAATTGCCCTATCCACCAGGCTTACAAGAAGATCTTTATTTTTTTTCCAGCTCCAATTTTTTTCGAATAATTTTTGATAAGTTTCTAAATGTTCGGCGGCAGCTTCATTTGCAATCTTCTGCATCCTGTAATCAAGAGATACATAAATATTTAATCCGTCTCGGTAGAGATTATATCCGTATTTATCAGACATTGCCTCCATCTTCTGCCTTACATATTCCATAAAATATGGAGCTTCGGAAATCGACCCCCCTATTCTCTTCGACTTTAAATCTATCGGCTGTTCTTTTAATTTTTCATATTCCTCTTCGTTAAGCATTCCCGTAACAACCATATTATGCATAACAAGGTTTCTTCTGTTAAGTGCATTTTCTCTCCTTTTAATCGGGTCATAATTTTCGGGAGATTTTAATAAAGCAACAAATAAAGCCGCTTCAGGCAGTGTTAAATCCTTTGCATCTTTACCGAAGTAGACCCTTGACGCCGCTTCAATACCGTATGCACTCCTTCCAAAGTATGAGACATTTAAATACATTTCAAGTATCTCATTTTTAGTATAAGTCTTTTCAATCTGAACAGCAGTAATCCATTCTCTAATTTTTCTTACACCTGTTTCAAAAACATTCTCATGTCCTGATTTCAGCTTGTAAAGATTTTTTGCAAGCTGCTGGGTAATAGTACTCGCACCTTCCCTGGAAAAAGTGAACACGTTTTTTATCATAGCCTGGAAAAACCTTGTAACATCAACACCCCAATGCTGATAAAATTTCCTATCTTCAGTGGCAATTAATGCATTAGTAACGTATTGAGGGAGGCTGTCAACACTTACTTCAATTCGGTTTTCAACGTAAAACTGCCCCAGAAGTTCTCCGTCAACCGTAAAAACCTTACTGGCAAGCTGGGGTTTGGGATTTTCCAGTTGCTCCAATGAAGGGAGTCCGCTGATTATATATATAGTGAAGATCAATAAGCAGAATAAAACAGCAGCCGCTGCAATCCACCAGAATTTCCGATTTTCTTTACTGAAATATTTCTTCTTTTTTCTTTTAGTTTTGTCGCTGAAATAACTATTTAACTCCGAATCGGATAATTTCTTTTTAGCCATTATGTTTCTCCATAGGGGATGAATACTCAAGATCTAAAATTTCAAATAAGTTGTTTTGAAAAATACCATAACAAGGGTTATCGAGCCATGAACCCAGATTGATATAATACCCGTCTTTATATTGTTTAAACATTCTTTGATGCAGGTGTCCGAATATAACATAATCAAATCCCTGGTCAATCTTCTTTTTTGCTGTTTCAAAAAGGCCGTCTTTTTCACCGTAATCCTTTTTACTTGTATATTCACGGCTGGTTTTACTGGTATTGCTTGCAAGGAGAATACCAATATCGGGATGAAGCCAGGAATACATTTTCTGCAAAGTCTTATTTCGCAATATTTTTTTTAATATCAAATAACCGTAGTCATTTTGCACTAACCCGTCTCCATGAGCAATAAAGAATTTTTTATTATTTAATTCCGTAATAAAAGAATCTTCATATAAAGCAACTCCTATTTCATCACGAAAAAATGTTGAATGCATAAAATCATGATTACCGATAAAATAGTGCACCTTAATTCCGCTCTCGGTTAAATCCTGAAGAGCAGTTAATGTACGGAAAAATCCTTTCTGATAAACTTTTTTATATTCGAACCAATAATCAAAAAGGTCTCCTACAATAAATAATTCATCACAATTATCTTTTGCAAAGTACAAAAATTTTACCAGCAGCCGTTCTTTTTGTTTCTCATGCTCTTTGTCCTTTAAACCAAGGTGAATATCTGAAATAAAAAAATAAACTTTATTCATTTTTATATTTATTAACTAAAGTTACACAAACATTGTCATTCTGAACGAAACGAATTGGAGTGCCTGTCCCGCTTTTGCGGGGAAGAATCTCCTAACTTGAATTTTACGCCATTTTGATAATTTTTTTCACTTTTATTATTCATTTCGCGTAGCTTGACTCATTAACTGAAGATACGCAAATATTGTCATTCTGAACGTAACAAAGTGGAGAGACCTGTCCCACTTGCGGGAAGAATCTCATTGTTTAAATTTTTGCAATATTTTAATATATTTCTATTAACTTTTATTATAAAATATTCTTCTTGCGCAACTTCAGTTATTAATTCAGAATAAAAAAAGTAATTATTTACCATCAACTGTATTATTGAAATTTGCGAGAAGCCAGTTACCAGGGTCTGGAATTATTTTAGAGGGTTTATAATTTAAATCGGTTTCTAAAGTTGTATCACACGAAACGATATAAAATTTTTTTGATAAACCGGTACCGGAATCATTGTCAAACATAATATCAACAGGGAAATGATAATCCTTAAACTTTTCCTGGGTTTGATTCACTACAATTGATATTTTATATGAATCATTGTCCATCTTTTCAGCTGACCATTTATAATCTATATTGATATTTCCTTCACCTTCGTAAACCCATTGTTTAAAGAAAATATCGAGATTTTTACCCGATATTTGTTCACAAACATTTTTAAAATCTTCGGTAGAAGCATTCTTATACTTAAATTCATTATAATAGTTTCTCAATATATTGAAAAATACAGAATCACCTACTTCATGGCGAAGCATATGAAGTACCCATGCTCCTTTATCATAAACCGTAGAATTAAAAAGATTACTCCCAGGATTATAAAGAGTACCGGCAAAATCATCCTGGTATTTGCTGAGCATTGAAGAACGTAAAGCTTTTGCTCCAAAATTATGTTCATCATAAAGAGCTTCACTATATGTGGCAAAACCTTCATTAAGCCAAATATCTTTCCATGTCTTAGGCCCTACAGCATCACCAAACCATGAATGAGCAAGCTCATGAACGTAAATATCATTAAAAAACCTTCTGCCTCTGACAAAATTTGAACCGATCCCGGTTATTGTCTGGTGTTCCATTGCACCCATCTGCCATAAAAACTCGGCTACTCCATATTTTTCTTTTATAAAAGGATATTCGCCAAAGGTTTTCGAAAAGAATTCGATCATCTTAGGATGATCTTTAAAATCTACTTTGGCATATTCGAGATGTTCCGGAAAAGCATAGTATTCAATTTTCATCGAATCTTTTTTGTCCTGAGATATATACAGATCGCTGAAGTTATCATATTTCGAAGAATAAATACTAATTAAATAAGTTGAAATGGGATAATAAGTCTTCCAATGATAAGTTTTTCTGTCCCCGCTGATAGATGTGTCAACTAAGATACCATTTGAAATAGAAGTTTCCGAAGTATCATTTGTAATTTTAATATCAAGCAACGCTTTATCATCTGGAAGATCATTGCATGGAAACCAGGTTGATGCGTATACTGGTTCGCTTAAATTATAAACCACTGATTGACTGTCTATTTCACCAAATGAAAATGAACCCAAACCCGCATGCTTTGGTGTGCCGTCATAAACGACACGAATATTGAATGTATCAATATCCGTTCTATTAAATGGGACAGAAAGTTTAGTATCCGATAAATTGTAAGAAACAGGAAGATTATTTAAATAAACATTTGAAACATCCATATTATCATAAAAATTAAGGTCTATCTCTTTCAAATCTTTATTTTTCAAAATCCCGGTTATTGTTACATCTCCTTTGAGAATTCTTTTTGCCGGGAAAATATCCAGGTTAAGATCATAATGTAGAACATCAATTTTATACTGATTGTCTGTTATGTAATTAGCAGGTATATTAACCGGCATAACACTATTTATTTTATTTAGATTTTTATCACGGGATTCTTTTAATTTAATAATCTTCTCCTTGATAGGAGTATAGCCGAACTGCCACCCGGCAAATAGAAAAGCTGCTCCTAAAATAACGAAAAAGATTTTTGTTTTATTTTTCATCCAAAAACTTTTAAATGACATTAAGTGACATTTCTAACAAAATCTAAAATTTTTTATAACAATTTTAATTTTAGGTTTGTTATTGTGAAAAGACTATATATTTTATACCGGCATTTAACCAAAGTCAGGCAAAGAATGTATTTAATCATATTAATTAAGCATAAAAATTCAAAATATACTATAACTTCACTTACTAAGTTAATAATTTCTTTATTTGCCAATCAAATCAAATATTAATATATTATTAATAGAAGTTATAAAATTGTAAAAAGATGATATCTTTAAAAAGAAAAATTATTTTTGATTTTTTATTAAAATGTATTTTAAATAAAACTTTTGCACAAGTATTGTCATTCTGAACGGAACAATATATATTTCTTTACTTTTTTTACAATATGTTCATCTAACGTAACTGCAGTTAAAAATAAAAATGTCATCTTTCAGATATCGATTCTTGGATAACTTAGTTTATTTAGAGAAGTTAAACACTTGAATGTTTTTATCATTCTGTTCTTTTAAACATATAAACAGAGGAAAAAAATGACCTTTCCCGGTTCTTCAATTCTACGCGATACAGTAACAATGCTTCTTGCAGGCGGTCAAGGAGAAAGACTGCACCCTTTAACTGCATACAGGAGCAAACCAGCAGTTCCCTTTGGAGGGAAATACAGAATAGTAGATTTTGCATTGTCTAATTGTTTGAATTCAGGATTAAGAAGAGTATATGTTCTTACACAATACAAATCCGATTCTTTAAATCAGCATCTTCTTGAAGCCTGGAGTATTTTTAACCCGGAATTGGGAGAATTTATCTATACCATTCCGCCACAGAGAAAATTAAACAATGATTGGTACCTAGGCACTGCAAACGCAATCTATCAGAATATAAATTTATTTTCAACGGAGAAAAAAGCAAAATGGGTTCTGGTATTAAGCGGTGACCATATTTATAAAATGGATTACCTCAAAATGCTGCAATATCATGTGGATTATAATTCGCACCTCTCAATGGCATGCATCGATGTTCCGAAAGATGAAGCCAGCAGATTCGGAATTGTGGGAGTCGATGATAAATATAATGTTAAATCTTTTATTGAAAAACCTGCTAATCCGCCTGAAATTCCGGATAGACCGGGTCACTCTTTTATTAATATGGGAATTTATGTTTTTAATGCCGAAACACTGAGGGAGGTCCTTCATGAAATGGAAGCTAAAAAAATCCGTTCGCACGACTTCGGTAAAGATGTTATCCCTTATATGGTTAAATCAAAAATGAAGGTTCTTGCCTATGGTTTCCATGATGAAAACAGAAAAACAAAAACATACTGGAAAGATATCGGAACAATTGACAGCTATTTTGAATCAAGTATGGATTTAATAAGTGTTACTCCTGAATTTAATTTTTATGATTTGGACTGGCCCATGAGAACCTATCAATTTCAGTTCCCTCCTGCAAAAACAGTATCTCATGAAGGCGAACGGGTTGGAAGAACATTAAATTCCTTAATCTGTGATGGTTCAATTGTTTCCGGAGGTCTGGTTGAACGTTCATTATTAGGGCCAAATGTAAGAGTTAACAGCTTTTCATATGTAACAGATTCTATAATCATGAATAACTGCAATATTGGCAGACACGCGAGAATTAGAAGAGCAATTATAGACAAAAATGTTATTGTTCCCGAAGGATATGAAATCGGTTTCGACCTGGATGCAGATAAGAAAAAGTTTACTGTTACCGACAGCGGGATAGTCGTGATAGCAAAAAACCAGGTATTACCGGTCTAATCTATAAACCTCAGGGGTTTTTAAAAACCCCTGAGGTTTTAATATCCGATTCCGCAGCCTTCCTTATAATACAAGTCTAAAATATAACGAAACTATAATAATTAATTCCAGGGTAATCGCAACAACAAATGAAATTATCCCCCGCCTGAAATATTTGTTTTTATGCGCATTTATTCTCCCGATTGAGTAAACACTTTTAGCAAATATTTCGTATGTAATTTCCGGATTCTCCAATAAATTTTCAAGAGTATCCGCATATTCTTTTGAAGATTTATACTTAATTATGCCACCAAAAAATGTAGGTGCAATGGCTTTTCGATCTTCTCTTAATGTTTCCTCTGTGTCGCTTATCCTTGGTGAAATTACCATAAGTAAAAAATATATTGAAAATAAAACAGACAGAAAATAAAGAAATATTAAAGATAAATTATAAAAATCAGGAGGGATCTTTGTATAATGAACAATAAAAAAAGTACTGAATACTCCAAGTATGGAAAGCAATGTGAAAGCTTTTTGATCTGTCCTTTGAAGGATTTGCTGTTCGCTTGATAGTATTTCAAAAAGAATATTAATTTTATATTCTGCTGGCATAAAATTACACTCCTGGATAATTATTTTTCTAAAAGTGCTATTGAACCATCCCAATTTTTATCTAATTCCTGCTCCTCAAGATTCTGGATCCTTGATAGCATCTGCAAAGAAGCCGGATCATTAGGGCGAAAATTTAAAGACTGCTCAAAAAGTTCTTTCGATTTTACAAAATTTTTAATCAGGTAATTATTGAAAGCTTCCTGATAATTTCTGTAGTATTCGAGCTCATCTTCATGAAGAGAGTCTGAGGCAAAACCATATACTTCATAGACCTTAACAGCTTTAGTTTTCCCCTTTACCTTAATAATGTCGAGCAGACGAATTTTAAATTTCTCTTTATCAAGCTCATTATAAGTGAATTCTGAAATCATGATAAGAGTATTATACCTCTTGTTTGCAGATTCCAGTCTGGCTGCCAGATTAACCGGATCACCAATTACAGTATAATCAAAGACTCTATCTGATCCCATATTTCCTATAATCACCTGGCCAGTATTTATACCAATACGGCTTCTCAATTTTGGCAATCCTTCTACGGACCACTTTTCATTTAGCTCTTCAATCATTCTTTGCATGTTTATCGCAGTTTTAACTGCAGCATCAGCATGATTTTCCATCGGGACGGGCGCTCCATATTCAGCAAGAATAGCATCACCTATGTATTTATCAACGGTGCCATTTTCCTTTATTATTATATCAGTCATTTCTGAAAGATAATCATTTAAAAATGAGACCAGTTCAGTAGATTTCATGCTTTCGGAAATTGTTGTAAAATCGGCAATATCCGAAAAAAGAATGGTTAATATTCTCTCTTCGCCACCCAGCTTCAGCATACCCGGATTTTCCAATAATTGATCTACAACATTAGTAGGAACATATTTAGAAAAAGCACTTTTTATAAAAGCCTGGTCTTTTGATATAATCACATTCAGACTTAAAACCATTCCTATGGTTAAAATAATGACCGCTCCGCCGGAGGTTACCAGGGGGAATAATTGAAAACTTGTCATTGCATAAAATGAAAATATAATTAAACCGGCAATAATTACTACAGAGGCTATATATAAAGGAGCATTTCTTTTGAAGATTGAAAACAAACCCAACAATAGTCCCAGCGGAAAAATCAATAATGCTGTCATAGAAGGTTTCCATTCGGAATAAAAATCATTCATCAATAATGCATTTAAAAGAGCAGAGTGAATGGAAACCAATGGTATGTTATCTTCAATAGATACCTGACCCAGATCAGATGTTCCTACGGAAATATCTCCTATGAATACAAACTTTCCACCAAAGTAATCCAACAGATCATCCAGATTTTCTTCGTTTGAAGCATACTTTAAAAGATTCTGTGCCTGCATGTTTTTCTCGTTTTTCCAGAATCCATAGAAAGGAATAAATGTTAAGCCATGCTGATCTATGGGAATAACAACATCCTTATTTAAAAAACTATTCTTTAAGGCCGGGATAGTAATTGAACGTCCCCAATCTATTTTAAGTTTATTGAAAGGAATTTTATTATAATCCAAAAAGATCTGAAGACTAATTGCAGGGAAAAAGAGTGAATCGATTTTAATAATCATCGGGTAATGCCGGATAATTCCATCATGATCTCTTACAATAGAAATATGTCCGGTATTAAATGCAGCCTGAGCAAAAATTTCATTTTGAGGAAGTGCATTAGCAGCGTAAAACGGTTTCCCTTTGCCATGAACTTCAGGTCTAAAATTTCCATTTTTCAATAGACTATAAAAATAACCTTTACCCCATTGAAATTCTTCTTTACTTTCGGATATATTAAATCCCACCGGCAGGTCGATATTGCCGTTTTGCTTTATTGAGCTGGCAAAAGATTTATCACTCGAATCAACGCTTGAACGCGGGAAAACTATATCGTAAAATATCGTATTTGGATTAAAATAGTATAAAACATTATTGAGCCTGGCAAGATCACTTCTTTTTAAATAATTTGTCCCGAAATAATCATAAGTAGAATCTGTAATATTCAATAAGATTATTTTGCCGCTTTTTTTAGGACCACCTCCCTCTTCTAAATTTTTCTTATATACGGCATCAACTGCTTTGTAATCAAGAGTATTCCAGGGAATATTAAAGAGATAAATTATTAAGCATACAATGAGAGTAAGTAAAAAATTAATGAGAAATATTTTACCTATAACTTTTTTACTTTTTAATTTCAATTTCATATTTTCTGATGATTGCTCCCTTCCCTGAAAGGACTAATTGATGATTAAGAAATTCATCATTTACTGCACTCACATTGCCTGCCATAGGAAACGGTTTTTCAGATTGGTCTGAAAAATCCTTTTTATACTTCTTTACCAGTTCTTCTTCCAGTGAACTCCACCTGGATGGTTCGGAAATTTCTTCATCTTTGAATAATTTATTTATATCATCAATTTTTTTTAAGGAACAGAAAATAGTAATATTTGCAGTAGGACTTTTATCATCAAACACATAATATTCGGAAGTTGAAGGTAAAATTAAAGTGTCGCTTTTCGCAGTAATTTTTTTATTATATAATAAAGTAGATTCTTTATTATCCGAATTTACAATATAAACATAGCAATCATTTTCCGGCTTTACAAAAATCCTTATCATTTCACCTGCTTTTAACATATCATTACTTCGAAGTGGGGCAAAATCATCTCCTGATCTATGAAGGATTGCAACTTTTGCTTTTATGATATTTTGAGAAAAAACTGAGGCTTGTAAAAAAACAACTATGCTTATAAATAAAAATGTCATTAAACGTGTCATTTTTTCACCTTTTAACTACACTTTATAAATGCTGTAAAAAAGAACGCTGAAAATAAAATAAATAAATAACTGAAGTTACGCAAATTAATATTTTTTGTAATATTAACGCAAGAAATATAAAATTAAACCTTTTATCTAATTTTGTGACTTTTAAAAAAAAATAAAAAACTTATTGATTTATACAAAAAACTTGCATACATTTTTATTGCTATGTTTTGAAGAAAATATCGGATTGCAATACATTTCTTTGGCTTATAAATTCCTTAAAATTACACAGCTCTGCTGTTCTTTAGTGTTAATGTATAAATTCCCGGTAAATTATGAAAAGTATTTCTACTATTCTTTTATTTGTAATATTTGAAATCACATGTTATTCCCAGCAGTACGGAGTAGGTACGCTATTAGCAGATAGCCTATATGCTAATAGTCCAACAGCTGCTCCTCTTATGCGGGGAGATTATTCGGAACTCCCTTCATCGGCAAGTCTAAAGCAATATGCCCCTACTCCTGGAAACCAGGGACTATATTCCACTTGTGCTGGCTGGTCTACTGCCTACGGTGGAAGAACAATTCTTGAAGCTATAGGAAAAGATTGGTCTCAATCAACAATTGACAGTAATGCATTTTCCCCCTCTTTTGTTTATAATCAGATAAGGCATTCTACCGGATGCAATGAGGGTACCTCCCTTGTAGATGCTCTTGATGTATTAAAAAATCAGGGTGGGGAAAAATTAGATGATTTTGCTTATGACTGTTCAAAAACAATTCTTCCGATTGACAAAGTTAAGGCTGCCAATTATAAAATAATTGAATACAGGGAAATTGCATCTTCTCAGGCCCAGCATAAAGAAAGGTTTGTGAAAAAAAGTCTTTCTGAAAACAGGCCTGTGGTTATTGCTTTCGATTGCCCTTATTCGTTCGACAGGGTAAGAGAATTATGGCTTCCGGATAGTTCCGATTACAAAGTTTGGAATAGGGGACATGCAATGACTGTCATAGCATATGATGATAATAAATACGGAGGAGCATTCCAATTATTGAACAGCTGGGGCACCCGGTGGGGAAATCATGGTTTAGGTTGGATAAGATACTCCGATTTTGATTTCTTTTGCAAATATGCTTTTGAACTTATTGATAAATCTAAAGCATCGCCCGATGCTCCCGATCTTTCCGGCACTTTAACTTTTAAGGAAAGAAACGGGTCTCCAATGATCTCAGCTTTCAACGGCCAATATTTCATTACAGATAAACCTTATCCATCAGGAACCCTGTTTGAACTTCACATTTCCAATAATGAACCTGCTTACGTTTATGCTTTTAGCAGCGATTTAAGCAATGTTACTTATAAAATATTTCCTTTTGATGAAAGAATGGTTGCATACCTCCCATACCGGAATAATAATGTGGCTATACCTGATGAAGAAAGCTATAATATGCTGGATTCGGTTTCGGGACCTGCATACTATTGTTTTCTTTATTCTAAAAAATCGTTAAACATTGACAGTATTATAAAAAAAATTGAGGCAGATAGTGGAGCTTTCTGGCAAAGAATTACGCACGTACTAAAAGATAATATAGTGAACGAAAATAATATAAGTTATAATTATGATAATAAAATCATTTTTAAAGCGAAAAGCGAAGGAAAATCAATAGTTCCTGTTCTAATTGAAATCAAGCATATGTAAATAAGCTTTTAATAGCTCTAAGACCTTAACATATTTCAGGAGTATAAATGCAAAGAGTTTTTAAAATCCTAATAACTGTTGTTTTACTATTCCCTTTTTGGTTGAACTTTGCGTTCAGTCAGCAAAGGATTAATGCAACTTTTGAGGCTTCTCCTGAAGGGAAAATTTTTATTTATTATCAATTAAACGGTGATCCTGAAAAGGAATATGACGTGAGTGTTGTTTTAAAAAGAACATCTGTGCCATCTTTTGAATTAGTACCCTCCGATCTTTCGGGTAATGTTGGGAAAGGTAAATTCGGAGACGGCAGCAAAAAAACAATTATCTGGAATTTAAAACCGGAAGAGAAGGTAATCCTTAACGGGGAAGATTTTTACTTTATAGTTAACGCTGAAGAAGTTAAAAGCGGGGGAGGAATACCATGGTTTGTTTATGTAGGCGGTGCTGCTTTAGCCGGCGGTGCTGCAGTATTATTATTATCTAAAAAGAGTGATAATAGTGGTGGAGGAAGTACAACCAATACTTTTCCCGAACCTCCGGCACGTCCGAATCCATAGTTTAATAAAAAGTGAGATGATAAAATGAAAAAGATTATGCTAATTTTATACCTTTTAGTCACCTACAGTACTGGTTTTTCTCAGGTAAGCGGATCTACACAATCAGGCAGACTGATCTTTATTGAAAAAGATAAAGATAAAAAAGAGGAAGCTGATATCACAGCCCCCCAAATAATTCTATTGGAGCCTAAAATCTCATCTAATAATATGTTTGATAATGATACCCAAGATTTAAGAATAAGGGGTTATGTCCAGGATGATTATGGAATAAAAGAGTTATCAATAAACAGCATTTTAATTAAGCTTTCAAGTGATAATCATTTTGATACAAAAATAGGACTAACCGGTGGAGATAATTCTGTTTCGGTAAAAGCTATGAATGTCAAAGGAAAATCAAGCGAAATAAATTTCCTTGTCAATTCAAAGGTAGATCATGAAGGACCAACCGTTTTAATAACAGAACCCACCGTTTCGCGCGGAATAAAAATTATTAGAAAAAGTGAAGTGGTTACTGTAAGAGGTTTTGCAACCGATATCAGCGGTGTACTTGATGTTACAGTAAATGAGCAGAAACCTCTTTTAGCAAAAAATGGTGAATTCTCTATAGACCTTTACCTGCAGCTTGGTGATAATAAAATTGTTGTAAAAGCTATAGATACTAAATTAAATACAACAATTGATACTTTCTCGGTTACCAGGCATCTTCAGGATATTATTACAGGGGGGAAATATGTCGCATTAATTATTGGAATAAACAATTATTCAGGTTATTGGCCCCAGCTTAAAAATGCAGTTAACGATGCAAATGGAATGGCTGATGTCCTTAAAAAATCTTATATGTTCAATGATATCTATACTCTTACAAATGAAGAGGCTACCAGAAAGAACATATTGGACAAACTTGACTGGTTATCGAAACATTTAACAAAGGATGATAACTTACTGATATTTTATTCGGGTCATGGACAGTATAATAAAATATTAAACAAAGGCTTCTGGGTCCCCTCTGATGCAAATTCAAATTCTGTTGCGGATTGTATTTCAAATAGCGACCTGAAGACTTTTATCGGCGGAATTCCTTCAAAGCATACACTCCTAATTACCGATGCTTGCTTCGCTGGCGATATCTTCAGGGGAGCTCCTGCTGAATCAATTCAATTTGATCCGAATAATATGGAACGTTATTATAAGGAAGTCTATAACAAACAGTCAAGAGATGCCTTAACTTCTGGCGGCCTGGAAGAAGTTATGGATGGCGGCAAAGATAATCATTCAATATTCACATATTATCTTATTAAATCTTTGATGGATAATCAGCAAAAATATATGGATGCTACCCAATTATATAATGATTTCAAAATTGCCGTAGCTAATAATTCGGATCAAACCCCTATCCTTCAAGCTCTGCGGGATACAAACGATGAAGGCGGGCAGTTTATTTTTATTAGGAAAGATAAATAAAAACTTATTTTAATAATTCTAACTTTAAAATGAGAAAATATATTTTTTTGTTTTTCTGTTTAATAATCATAGTTTATGCGGGGAATATTGCGGCACAATTAGATGCATATAAACCGCAATCTAAAGATTTTAATAAACTACTTCATAATAAGTCCTCTTTTACAAAAGTAAAGCTGAACTGGGATGTGGCTTTTGCTTATAGTTTTAGTACTTCAGGACATGCCGGCGTAGTTTATCTTCCTGACTTAAGTGAAATATGGGTTTCTAAGTTCAATGCAGCCGATATTGAAATTCTATTCTTTTCAAATGATACATTATTTTCGTCCGGGGATTTTGTAATTTCAGGTGTTGATAGTATACGAGGGATGACTTATGATGGAAATTTCGTTTATGCAAGTGATAACTCAAATTCAATAATGATCCTGGATCCTCTTAATTTTGAATTAACAGGCTTTTTACATGCTCCGTTATCCGTACGGTATATAAGCTATGATCCTACTGCTGATAATAATAACGGCGGTTTTTGGATTGGCAATTTTACTACAGATCCTACTCTAATTGACCGCAGCGGAAATATCTTACAATCAATCCCGTATAGTACATTAGGCAATACTGGTATTTATGGGGCCGCTTATGATTATTTTTCTGATGATGGCCCGTTCCTATGGGTTTGGGGGCAGGGTGATGGCGCAGGTTCTCCACAGATAATTTCACAGATAAAGATAGCTAATAGTTTACCTACCGGTGAACAGCATGATGCTAGGGCTGATGCACTTATCGGACAAAACCAAACTAATTGTTTAGCCGGAGGATTATTTGTATCCGATGCTTTTACACCGGGGAAAATTATCTTAGGAGGTGTTCTTCAAGGTGATCCGGGCTCTGATATAATTTACGGATATGATATTACTGGTTCATCTTCTATCACTGCTCCAACTGCGGCTACAAATGCAGCTACAAATATTACTGAGAATTCAGCTACACTAAACGGAACTGTAAATCCAAATAACTCAAGCACGGATATCCTATTTGAATATGGTACTACAACCAGTTATGGAAATCAAATTGCTTCAACAATTGGAAGCGCATCAGGTGATTTAGATATAACTGTTAGTGTAAATTTAACCGGTCTGCAGTCAAATACCACTTATCATTTTAGGATAAGTGCAACTAATGGTGTTGGTACAAATGCGGGTTCTGATATGTCATTTACTACTTCCGGATCTACTGCTCAACCAACAGTCATTTCAGCAAGTGCAACAAATATTACTTCAAATTCAGCAGTTCTTATAGGGTTAGTAAATCCAAATTCTTTAACAACAGCCGTATCCTTTCAATATGGAACCACAACCTCTTATGATAATCAAATTGGTGCTAATGAAAGTCCTATAAGCGGAGGAAATAATGTAAGTATAAGTGCAAATGTCTCAGGTCTGCAGGCAAACACTACCTACCATTTCAGCATTCAGGCAACCGGGAATGGGAACACTGTTAATGGTTCCGATGCAACGTTTACAACCGGTATAAATTATCCTGCAATGATAACCCTAAATAACACATATAGTTTTAGTGATGTACTGCAGAGCAGCAACTACCGGATGATCGGTTTACCCGGAGACCAAAGCACTCTTATTTCCAATCTGATTAAAACAGGAACACAGAAGAAGGATTGGGATGCTTATTTCGATAACGGAGCTTCCTCTAATTTTTTAGTAGAGTTTGACGGCTCATCGACCTTCAATTTTAAACCGGGAAAAGGATTCTGGGTTTTAAGCAAAAATCCTTTTACCGTCGGTGGTCAGGTAGATAATGTTAAACTCTCAGCAGATAATACCTACTCTATAACTCTTAATTCTGGAACTTCAGGATTCAATATTATTTCAAATCCCTTTGACGTAAGTGTCAGCTGGGCTGATGTTCAGAACCAGAACGGATTAAGCACGAATGATTTCCTTTTTGACTGGACCGGCGTCTGGACGCATGCAACTCAAATGGAGCCTTATAAAGCATATTACTTTAAGAATACAAACAGCCTGAGCACACTAAAGATACCATATAACTTTGCCGCCGCAGGGAAAATTACTGCCTCAAATTCTCAAAAAGCCGAGATATATTCAGGCGATTATGTTAAACTTTCTTTATATCAGAATGATGTGGAAAAATCATTCGTTGTAGCAGGATTTAATACTTCTGCCAAAGAGGATTACGATAAGTTCGACTGCTTTGCACCTCCCGGATATTTTGACGAGGTAAGAATTCATATTGAAGAGCAAAATTTAACTGATCCGTATAAACAATTATTTGTCGATTACAGACCCTCTGTAAATGAAGGTCAGTCTTATGACTTGAAGCTTAAGAATGATACTAAAAAGACAATTAGACTTTTAGCCGCAGGTGTTGAGAAATTTACTAATGAAGAAGTCTATTTACTTGATGAGAATTTAAACAGGTTTTATAATCTGAAAGAGAGCAATGAAATTGATATCTCCCCTATTCATAAAAATTATGATTACAGGCTGCTGATAGGAAATGAAAACTTCATAGATAATCTTAAAAAAGAATATGTTCCCTCGGAATATAGTTTATATCAAAATTATCCGAATCCTTTTAATCCTTCGACTATCATAAAATATCAGATACCGGTTAATAATACACTGGTAGAATTAAAGGTTTTTAATGTACTCGGCAAAGAGATCAAAACATTAGTTAATAAAATTCAGGATTCGGGAATTCATGAAGTAGAGTTCAATGCTGCAGATTACAGCAGCGGGATATATTTTTGTACATTAAAAGCTTTGTCTAACGGCGGACTCTCTGTTAGCTTCTCTTCAACAAGAAAAATGATCTTGATAAAATAGAACGCTTTTGGGTTAATCATTTCGGAAAAAATAAATATGAAAAAAGTTTTATTTCTCTATTCACTTGCCTTTTTAATTTTAACTATAAATCTTTTTGCTCAAAAAGACTTTTCAAATAAAGCAATAGTTCCCGGTTCCCAAATTCTTGATTTAAGTAAATTTAAGAAAATTGATATATCAAATAGCGCAAGTAAAAATAATGTTCAAGGGAATATATCTTTAGCTCAGGACACTTTAAATATAGTTACAGAAGATTTTGAAGGTTCTTTCCCGACCGGGCTCTGGAAAATTTACGCACAACAAGGTTTTACTGATGCTTACTGGGGAATCGAACAAGTTGCCTCTAATAATAACGCTGCCTGGTGCGCCGGTTCAGGAACACAAGCAATAATTTATGGTACAGGTTATGCAAATTCTATGAAATCCTGGATGGTCTATGGCCCATTTGATTTATCAGATGCTTCATGGGCTGCTTTGAATTTTTACTACTACAACTCGTGTGAACCTGGAGTTGATAAATTCTGGTGGTTAGCATCTGAAGACGGAACTAATTTTTCAGGCTTTTTTTTTAGTGACACAAGTACAACTTCGCAATTTACATTCCAATCTTTTGATTTAGCTAATGTCCCTACCCTTGGAAATCTAATAGGAAAAAGCGGGATTTACATTGCTTTTATGTTTCAAAGTAGTGAATCAATATCTAATTACTGGGGTGCTATAGTTGATAATATAGAGCTTAAAAAGGCTAAAAAAATAAATTATCCTGCAATGATAACCCTAAATAACACATATAGTTTTAGTGATGTACTGCAGAGCAGCAACTACCGGATGATCGGTTTACCCGGAGACCAAAGCACTCTTATTTCCAATCTGATTAAAACAGGAACACAAAAGAAGGATTGGGATGCTTATTTCGATAACGGAGCTTCCTCTAATTTTTTAGTAGAGTTTGACGGCTCATCGACCTTCAATTTTAAACCGGGAAAAGGATTCTGGGTTTTAAGCAAAAATCCTTTTACCGTCGGTGGTCAGGTAGATAATGTTAAACTCTCAGCAGATAATACCTACTCTATAACTCTTAATTCTGGAACTTCAGGATTCAATATTATTTCAAATCCCTTTGACGTAAGTGTCAGCTGGGCTGATGTTCAGAACCAGAACGGATTAAGCACGAATGATTTCCTTTTTGACTGGACCGGCGTCTGGACGCATGCAACTCAAATGGAGCCTTATAAAGCATATTACTTTAAGAATACAAACAGCCTGAGCACACTAAAGATACCATATAACTTTGCCGCCGCAGGGAAAATTACTGCCTCAAATTCTCAAAAAGCCGAGATATATTCAGGCGATTATGTTAAACTTTCTTTATATCAGAATGATGTGGAAAAATCATTCGTTGTAGCAGGATTTAATACTTCTGCCAAAGAGGATTACGATAAGTTCGACTGCTTTGCACCTCCCGGATATTTTGACGAGGTAAGAATTCATATTGAAGAGCAAAATTTAACTGATCCGTATAAACAATTATTTGTCGATTACAGACCCTCTGTAAATGAAGGTCAGTCTTATGACTTGAAGCTTAAGAATGATACTAAAAAGACAATTAGACTTTTAGCCGCAGGTGTTGAGAAATTTACTAATGAAGAAGTCTATTTACTTGATGAGAATTTAAACAGGTTTTATAATCTGAAAGAGAGCAATGAAATTGATATCTCCCCTATTCATAAAAATTATGATTACAGACTGCTGATAGGAAATGAAAACTTCATAGATAATCTTAAAAAAGAATATGTTCCCTCGGAATATAGTTTATATCAAAATTATCCGAATCCTTTTAATCCTTCGACTATCATAAAATATCAGATACCGGTTAATAATACACTGGTAGAATTAAAGGTTTTTAATGTACTCGGCAAAGAGATCAAAACATTAGTTAATAAAATTCAGGATTCGGGAATTCATGAAGTAGAGTTCAATGCTGCAGATTACAGCAGCGGGATATATTTTTGTACATTAAAAGCTTTGTCTAACGGCGGACTCTCTGTTAGCTTCTCTTCAACAAGAAAAATGATCTTGATAAAATAAGCAATTTTTTTTTATTCTGCTCCAAATCCGGTTTAAATGAACTGAAAACTAATTTTTACGCATATACATATATCTATGTATATTCTTTTAGATAAACTTGTTTTGTCCCATTTCCTGTGTTACGAAACGAATTCTTAATCCTCATTATTATCTAAATTCTTCATCAGTTTCAGGTGCGATAAGAACCGCTTTATCCAAAGATATTTTCGTTCTCCCGCTTCCTCGTTTAACGGCGTTCCTATGTCTTGCATTATCTACTAAAATTTGACGTATTGAATTGGCAATCGAACCGAAAAAGTGCTTTCTATCTTCCAGAGATAGATTCTGCTGCCCAATTAAATAAGCTTCATGAACAAGTTCAGTAGTCTGGATGGTTCTATTTCTATATTCATTCTGTAAATATTTAGAAGCTATTTTTTTTATTTCCTTATAAACTAATTTTAAAAGACTATTTAATGACTCCTTGTCTCCATCATTAACCCTTTTTAAAAGCTGGGTAATTTGATTTTTAGGGATTTTATCCATAAAGCTAAACCCGGATAAGAGTAGAATTTTAGTTATAATCTAATAAGCAGTAAGATTATAATCAATTAAAATTCATAAAAATTTATATAAATCATAATATTTATTCTATACATCTATTAGAGTTGGAATTTTGTGGTTAATAACTGCATAATATTTAAAATTTATTAAATTTGTTATGAGCGAACTATCAATTTGTGAAATTCTTATGAAATTATGCTAAAGGTTTTTCGAATACATATTCTTGGTGCTGTACAGGGAGTTGGATTTCGTCCGTTTGTTTATAGACTTGCGAAAGAGATGAACCTTAATGGATGGGTCTTGAATTCTGCACAAGGTTTATTTGTTGAAGTTGAAGGCAAGCCCGGTATATTGCAGAATTTTCTTTTGCGGCTTGAAAAAGAAAAACCTCCTTTAGCATCCATTTATAATTTAGAATATTCGGTACATGATCCTTCCGGTTGAATTTGAAACTGAAATTGCCAGTGATACTGCTCCTTTGAACGGATTGGTAGAAACAATATTTTCAGTAAGTAAAGATATCCATATGTTTAGAGACCCTACTCGCGGAGGTGTAACAAGTGCAATGACAGAAATTGCCGAAAAAGCTAACCTCGGGATATTTTTGGAAGAAAATAAAATCCCTATTAGTGAGGATGTAAAAGGTGCGTGTGAAATTTTAGGACTTGACCCTCTGTATGTAGCAAATGAAGGTAAGCTCATTGCTGTAGTACCCCGGGAAATTTCCAATGATATATTAAGCGCCATACATGCACATCCCCTCGGAAAAGGGGCTGCTGTCATTGGTGAGGTTGTTAATGATTATCCCGGAATGGTAATGATGAAAACCGCTGTTGGCGGAACAAGGGTTGTTGATATGTTATCGGGTGAACAATTGCCAAGAATTTGTTGAAATTATTATACAACTTATAGAAAAATGATGAATGCCGGAAAAATCCCAGATCCCCTCTAGTGAACAACGGCCTCAAAAAAGCCAACGACTTATTTTACAGCATACTGAAGAAGCTGCGCTTACTCAATTAAATCGAACAAATGTCGGTCTTATAATATCCGGATTTTCTGCAGGGCTGGATATAGGATTTTCAGTCTTATTAATGGCGGTAGTCCTATCACTATTTAAAGATGTTCTGCCTAAGCCAATTGTAGACTTTATTGTTGGAAATATGAATCCTGTGGGCTTTATATTTGTGATATTGGGAAGATCTGAACTTTTCACCGAACACACTGCCCTGGCTGTCCTGCCTGTACTTCAAAGACTTGCCGGACTAAAAAGCCTGCTCCGTCTCTGGTTTTATGTCTACTTCAGCAATATAATCGGTGGAATCATTTTCGCACTTATTCTAACATATCTTTCGGGTGCACCGCATCTTATAAAGGGATGGGCTCTGGAAGAAATAGGAATGAAATTAATCAGTTATAACTGGCAGCGCACTATCTTAAGTGCTGTTCTTGCAGGCTGGTTGATGGGACTTCTAGCATGGCTTGTAGCTGCTGCAAGAGAAACTATTAGTCAGTTATTTATTATTTGGCTCATTACTGCTGCTATTGGTATTGCAGGACTGCACCATTGCATCGTCGGTAATGTAGAAGTTTTATCCGGTTTATTATCCAGTCATTTCTCCATTATGGAATATTTAAGGTTCTTAGGACTTTCAACTTTAGGCAATATAATCGGAGGGGTTTTCTTTGTTGCCGTATTAAAATACAGCCATACAGCCTTCAGCGGTGAAGAGAGAGAAATTAACCTTGATGAAATTGAAAATGAAAAAGCTCTGAATGATGATTCAGAGCTAAAAGATATAAATTAAATGCAAATTATTCCTATTGAACCCACTCCCCCCCCTTCTGAACAGATATTTAGTTCCTTTATAATTAAACCCATAGTGACAATGCCAAAGATGGTTAAGTTTGTTTCATTAAATGTTTGCGAAACGGAGTTTCGCGTTACAGAATTTGATTTTGATGAAATTAACGCTGTGTAAAGGATGAGGTGATGTCTCTTATATTTTTACAGGATCCTCCAATAACTAATTGTGGCTTTAAAATTATTTTTACCTGTTTTAATTTCTCATGTTTTTTTATTTTATCAACTAATGCAGTAATAGAATTTTCGCCTAATAATTTTATTGGCTGAGATATGCATGTGATTTTAGGCTGGAAGATCTCATAGCCGGATATTTGGTCGAAAGAAATTAGTGAAATATCACGGGGAATGGAAAGTCCAAGATTCTGTATTGCTCTAATAGTGCCGTTCATCATTTTACTATTGAAGGTAAAGATTGCAGTTGGTTTATTATCATACTTTATTAAATCTATCGCAGCATCGTAGGCCTTCATTTCATCAAATTCACAATTTATGATAAAGCATTTTTCAATATGGATATTATTTTTTTTCATTGCGTCTTCAAATCCTGCATATCTTTGAATATCCGTAAAAAGTATCCCTTCCCCTTTTAGCACAGCAATTTTTTTATGACCAAGTTTAATTAAATACTCGGTTGCTTCGAATGCTCCTGAGTAATGATCGGTAGAAACATAATTAGTTTTTTGTTTCTTCATAATCCTATCTACGAGAATAAAGTTCATATTGCTTTTCAAAAGATAATTAATTGATTTTTCAGAGCAGGGAATAATTATGAGACCATCAACTCTTTGAGACTGAAGCAGCTTAACATATTTCATTTCCTTGGCCGGATTTTCATCTGTATTGCATAATAGTAAATTATATTCGTGTCTACTTGCATAATCTTCAACTATCCGAAACCAGCTATTAAAAAAAGTATTTTTAATATCGGGCATTATAACACCAATTGTATTAGTGCGTTTCTTTACCAATGATCGAGCAATCTGGCTGGGCTGATAATTCAATTCCTCCATAGCTCTAAGAATTTTTTTAGCAGTTCCTTCACTAACAATAGCAGGATTATTCAGCAAACGTGATACAGTAATAACAGATACCTGTGCTTTTTCAGCAACGTTAAATATTGTAGCCATACTGAAGGGTTATAGTGATTTTCTTCTGATTTTTATTTTCATTGAACCGGGAATTTCATTTTCTGCTACAAATATTATATATCCACCTCCCCCTGCACCTGATAATTTCCAGCCATATGATAAATTTTTATATCTTTCAATAATTTCAAATATTTCTCTATAAACCATATTGGGAAACATGGTAATCTGCGCTTCAAATGATTTTCTGAAATAGCAGCCAAATTTTTCCCTATCACACTGCAGAATTGATTCCCAGCAGAATTCCGATGCTATTTTTAAGGCTTCTGCATTCTCAATATTTATATTCATGTTTTCAAGAACGTTATAATCTTTATTGCGGGGTCCTATAGTAATTAAATAAAGACTATTCTCAAGCCAGGTTAATATTTTTTCATCATGAATTGATTTAATTTTAGCTGGCCAATAATTACCGGAATACTCAAGCTTATTTAGTCCGGGCATAACTATTCCAATTGCATCTTGAGAGCCAGCAATAACCTTTGAACCAGGGGGATTTTCATAACTAAAGAGCATCCTGGCAAGTTTCTCTTTATTACCTGATGGAATATCTGTTTGCCAGAGTTCGATGGCTTTTCTTCTAGTGCTTGAAGCCATCCCGCTTTTTTCATTAAATTCAATAGTGGGTTCAATTGAGACTGTTAAAACAGATCCATGAGAGTACTTTCCAACAAAAGGCTGGTCAAGCCAACCACCTGCAATATCAATTCTATATGGGATCGTACATTCTTCCCTTAAAGAAGTTGTTGAACGAGCGGGTAAATGTCCGTGGGGAATTCTTTTTAAAATAAAATATTGAATATTCAACTTTTTACAAAGTTCCTCTTTTGCAGGAGTATTTCCGTCTTCGTTGACTATAAAAATGTCAGGTTTAATAGATTCCATTTCGGATAAAAAATCCATTATTCCGCTGCCCGAATTTATATAACATTCTTTAACGCAACCCAGAGCATCAATCATATATTTTCTTTCATCCTGATTATTTACGGGATAGCGTCCCTTTAGATTAAAGACTGTTTCATCGGAACCTAATCCCACGTAGACATGACCAAATTGAGCAGCTTCTTTAAGGAAAGCTACATGCCCGCTATGCAGCATATCAAAACAGCCGGTGACAAAAACTTTTTTTTCTTTCATAGTTAATTAGCTTTTTTCTCTTTCCAATATTTATTAAAAGTTAGCGTGAAATATTTTTACTTTTGAAAATAGTCGTTAGTTGTTTAACATGAGTTATTAATGACCTTTAGCAGCGGAGATACCGGTGATACCTTCAGCTTTACTAAATTTTGTCCAGTAGAATCCATAAAAAGCAATTGCTGCGAAACAAAATAAAGGCATAAGAAAACCAACAGACATATTATAAACGTCACCCAGGTAGCCCATAATTTTAGGCATAATAGCCCCGCCAATTATAGCCATGACTATAAAACCGGAAGCTTTTTTTGCTTGTTCACCTAGACCATAAATACCTAAAGCAAAAATTGTAGGATACATAATAGACATAAATAAAAAACTAAGGAATACAGCAGTCACTGAGATCCATCCGAGTTTAAGGACAACAACTGCGCATAGGAAGACGTTAATTAATGCATAAGTGCCGAGAACGCGGTGAGCTTTTAATTTTCTAAGAATAGCAGCACCGCTTGCTCTACCGATTAAAAATAGCGG
Organism: uncultured Ignavibacteriales bacterium; assembly: GCA_963848195.1. Lineage (GTDB taxonomy): Bacteria > Bacteroidota > Ignavibacteria > Ignavibacteriales > Ignavibacteriaceae > CAVQBP01. Next base: position 219,835 of record CAWKCY010000020.1, read on the forward strand.
AAATCCAATAGTACCCAGCAAGAATGTTGCGCCTTTTTCATTGATAAAGAAAGCTCCATTCCGAAGGATTGTCCGGTCGGAAAATACCCAGCTCTCAGCCATGCCTTTTGAAATAGAGGGAAGTTCTTCAACTATATAATTGATAAAGAAACTAAAAATACCTGCTTGTGCTGCCACATATAAAAACTGCGAAGCTACGCCTCCCACAAAATGTTTATGGGACCAAATTGACGGTTTAGCACCAGTTGAACCGGCTTCATCTATATTATATTCATCTTCGGTATTAAGATCGGGTAAATTTGAAAAATAAAAGACAACCGCCATGACAAGTACAATAACTGCAATAGCGAAATATGGGATATAGAGTTGTTTCTGTGCAACAACCGCTCCCTCATTTGAATAAAAAAATATTCCTCCAATTATAGGGCCAAATATCCAACCTACACCATTAAATGACTGTGCAAAATTAATTCTTGTAGCTGCGAATTGTTTAGGACCGAGTACAGTAGTATATGGATTAGCAACTGTTTCCAGAACAGTTAAGCCCATAGCAATTACACAAACCCCTAGAAGGAAAGCCCAGAAGGATGCTATATTTGTCGCAGGAATGAACCAAAAGCCGCCGATGGATACGAGAATCAATCCGGTTATAATTCCTCCCTTATATCCAAGCTTGCGAGCCAGCCAGCTTGCGGGTAGTGCCATTAAAAGATAGCCTAAATAATGCGCAAACTGTACCCAAGCGGACTGGGATTTTGATAAATGTAAAAAATCCTGGAAGTGTTTATCCATTACGTCAATCATCCCATTACATATTCCCCATAATAAGAACAGTGTACTGACAAGCATGAAAGTGAAGAGATAATTCTTACCATCTTGCGACTTAAACATTTTTGTTAAATCCATTAAGTACCCTCTTTTAAATTCAAGATATATTTAAGATAATCAGGTGTTAAAATTAAATTGTTTATTAAGTTATCCAAACTGAATATTTTATAAATAATAGAGAAATGAAACATATAATAATTAGTACAAAATTAAACTAGTAAATTCTTCACTTCTTTCAGTTCGGAATGACAATTTATTCATTACTTCAGTTAGTATGGAAAACTTCTTTCATTTCCACCATTGCTTAAAAAAATAGAATAGTTCCTAATATTTGATTTTCTAATTCTACTAAGGACACCGGGAAATACATGTTTATGAAGAATAATATAACGTTTTTCATATTCCGGTCTGACTTTTATAAAACTCCCAATCCGCATGTTAACTTTTTCAAGTTTCATTTCAATCTTTTTAGATTTAAATTCTATTCTTTCAACATCACAGGTTTATATAATATTTGAGGGAATGACAAGGAAATAATTTCTCTAGCTTTCTCAAGAGTTTCAATTTTACCTCCTGCAATTGCCTGGACAACTATATTTCCCAATGCAGTAGCTTCAATGGGTCCGGCCATAATATTTTTTCCTGCTGCATTTGCGGTCAATTGATTTAGCAATTTGTTTTTTGAACCTCCTCCAACAATATGCAGCTTATTTATTTTTTTATTTGAAATCTTTTCAATGTTTTCCAAAACAGTTTTATACTTACCGGCAAGACTTTGCAGAATTGAGAGGGAGTATTCTCCCCAGGTTTTTGGTATTGATTGATCTGTTTTAATATAAAATTCATTTATTGCGTCAATCATATCAGGCGGGTTGATAAATCGATTATCATCCGTATCAATGAACGGAACTTCTGAATCTGTATTTTCTGCCATTTTTGTTATTTCTTCATAGCTAAAACGCTGACCTCTTTTTTCCAGGCTCTTTTTAATTCCCTGAAGAAGCCACAGACCGGTTATATTACGTAAAAATCGGATATTACCATTTACACCCCCCTCATTTGTAAACTCTTTGTATTGAAAATCTATTAAGGGCTTTTCATTTTCAATTCCAAGTAATGACCATGTTCCCGAACTTAAATAAGCCCAGTCATCTCCTCCGGCAGGTATTGCAGCAACAGCACTTGCAGTATCATGACTGCCAACCGCAACAACATCAACGTCATTCAGTCCTGTTTCAGTAGAAATCTCAGGAAGAAGTTTGCCGATAACTGTTCCGGGTTTTACAATTGGGGCCATTATATCAGGAGGCAAATTCAGAGCTGAAAAAATAGATTCATCAAATTCTTTTGTTTCAGCGTTCAACAGTTGAGATGTTGAAGCAATGGTATATTCAGATTTTTTTATACCTGTTAAAAAGAAATTAAATAAATCAGGCATAAATAAAAGCTTATTGCATTCTTCTAAAATTGCTTCATTTGAGAGTTTAATACTATAGAGCTGATAGATGGTATTAATTTGCAGAAACTGAATACCTGTTCTTTTGTAAATCTCATTTTGTGAAATTTTATGGAAGACTTTTTCAGGAATACCATTAGTACGATTATCGCGATAAGAATAAGGCAGTTCCAAAAGCCGATTATCTTTTCCAATCAGACCGAAATCAACTCCCCATGTATCAACACCAATAGATTGAATATTACTATGTCCTTTTTTTACAGATAAAGATAATCCCTTTTTAATTTCGCGAAACAAAGACGGAACATCCCATATAAGACTTCCCTTCCTGCTTATTTGTATATTTGGAAAACGATAAATCTCTTCAAGGGAGAGTCTTTCATCTTTTAGTATACCTACAATTACGCGCCCGCTTTCGGCGCCTAAATCGACAGCTAGAAATTCTGAAACTGACATTTATACAAAGATATATTTTTTAATAAATATTATTTTGAATGAAATAATATTGAATCCGGTACAATGGTCTTTTCCGAGCCATGGGTTTTGAACATAACATTTAGATTTTGACCGCCGGATTTTTCAAAAAAAGTTAAAAGAAACGGATGATATCCTTTAGTGAGAGGAATCACTCCTTTTTTTTCAATAATTCCATGCAGCCCATCATTATCAACTACCAGTTTATTGTTAATATATAAGCGACTCCCATCATCGGAGGCAGTATAGAAATTATAAACACCATCATCCGGAATTTTTATATAACCTTCATATTCAAATCCAAAATGGTCGTCTGTTTTTGCAGGTGTTATTGAAAAATTAGAGATAACTCCACCATCAGATGATCTTAAAGAATCAAAATCAGGTAGAAGATCCCAATCACCTTCAAAATATTTATAGGAAATCCCTTTAACAGGAGCATCAACTTTTGAACTTTCTTCTGGTTTAACTTTTGAGAATAAAGTTTCAGAAGTGCCGCTTACAGGCTTGCCATTGCGGAAGCATCTTGCCATTAAAGTTGTAGTTTTAGTTAGATGGACAGGACCTTCAACAATTGCTGAGTTTGAATCAGGAACAGAATTGTCGGTTGTGTAACGGATCTGAATATTTTTACGATCGGATTGTATCAGGACATCCATATCATTAATAAAGAGTTCATCTTCAGACACAAATTTTGGAGGGTTATTGATATCAGCTTTACCGGCTACATCGAGTACAACTACAGAGTTAATACTATCGGGAGCTGCTGTTGGTACAGTAATAACCAGGGCATCCTCTTTCCTTTCACAATCCAAAGGTGATTTGTTTATATCCGAAAGGAGAAAGGCATCTACGGGATCATTATAGATTCCCGGTACAGAAAGCTTTCCATTTTCAGGCCAGTTAAATACATGAAGGTAGAGCCGAGTATTTCCATTAATAGATTTTTGAGTGCATCTGCCCCAATCTAATTTTTGGAAAGGACTTGCACCTGTACCATAAATGGATTCACCATTCAGGTTCATCCATTGACCAATATCATGAAGCCGGTTGATACTTTCAGGAGGAAAAACGCCTTCAGAAGTTGGACCGATATTAAGTAGATAATTACCTCCTTTGGAAGCTATATCTGCTAGCATTCTTAAAATTTCTTTGGATGACTTAAAATTTTTGTCATTTTTATTATATCCCCAGTGATCATTCATAGTCATACAAGATTCCCAGTCTACCCCAGGTAAACCAGTGGGAGGGATTTGTTGTTCAGGAGTACCGAAATCACCAGCAAACCCACCTCCTTCCGTAAATCCTTCCATTCCGCTTCTACTAGCGCCAACACGGTTATTTACAATAATATCCGGCTGCAGGCTTCTAACATAATTATAGAGATCCAGACCGCGTTTATCATTCCATGTATTTTCCCATTCCCCATCAAACCATAGAACTCCAATATCACCATAATTTGTTAATAATTCTTTTAATTCATTTTTCATATATTTAATATAACGTTCAAAATCGGCACCCTTAGTTGATCTGTTTACCTCCCATTCGCGTCTAGGGAGGTAATCCGGGTGATGCCAATCCATAATAGAATAATAGAAGCAGAATTTTATACCTTCTTTTTTACAAGCCTGAGACAGCTCCTTAAGAACATCTCTTTTAAAAGGAGTTGACATAACATCAAAGTCAGTGTATTTTGAATTGAAAAGGCAAAATCCATCATGATGTTTAGAAGTAATTACAATGTATTTCATCCCCGCCTCTTTGGCCATTCTGACAAATTGATCGGCATTAAACTTTACCGGGTTAAACTGAGAAACAAATTTATCGTATTCATCTACGGGAATTTGAGCCTGGTTACGTATCCATTCTGCATAATCTGTTTTCCCTTCCCATTCACCTGCAGGGATAGAATATAATCCCCAATGAATAAATAAGCCGAACCGGGCATCGCGCCACCATTCCATTCTTTTATCATGTTCCTTTTTTGTTTCTTGAGTGAAGTTCTGTCCTTCTGCAGAGACAGCAAATAACAATAAGCTAAATAGTAAGATGAATTTTTTCATTTTCTTATAAATGTTAATATTATCGATTATAAATTGGGCCGAAATTTTTACAAGCTCTAAAGTCTGCAGCCTCAAGATCTTTAGTACCGAAAGCATTCCATGCAGAGGGTCTAAAAATTCTTTCCGGAGGAACATTATGCATATTGACAGGGATCCGGAGCATAGAGGCAAGGGTAATAAGCTTATCACCAATATGACCATAACTAACAGCACAATGATTTGCTCCCCAATTGGCCATAACGGAATAGACATTTTTAAAAGGGTCTGTATTAGTAAGAACCGGTGCAAACCATGTTGTAGGCCATCCAGGGCTTGTTCTTTTATTCAGTAAAGAATTAATATCCTCGTTGAGTGTAACTGTAAAACCTTCGGCAATTTGTAATACGGGACCTAAACCTTTAACCAGATTAAGGCGAGAAATAGTAACTGGCATATCGCCTTCAGTTAAAAACTGAGAAGAGAAACCTCCTCCTCTGAAGTATTCTAATTCAGCAGGCCACCATTTTACTGCTTTCAAACAATCTTCAACTTCTTTAGTATTAATTTCCCAGAATGGTTTCAAAGCAGGTTTACCATTTATTTTTTGTTTTCCGGTTCCGTCAAGAGCAGAAGAACCTGAATTAATTAAATGAATAATTCCATTAGCTGCTTTACCCTCAAGATTTTTTCCGGTAACACGTTTTACTGCGTCATTGCTCCAATAAGTTCTAACATCGGAGAAAATTTGTGCGGTATTGGTTAGTAAGTGGCCAAATAACATCGAAGCACCATTGAGCGAGTCGTTTTCAGTAGCCACAATGAATGGTTCGCGTATACCATTCCAATCAAAAGATGAATTAAGGATAGCCTCCATGAAATCACCATTGGGGAAATGATCAGTCCAATGCCTCTGACCTTGAAAACCGGCAGCAATAGCATTATGCCCTAATGCTTCTTCCTCAAAACCCAAATCACTAAGTTTCCGACTGCCTATCATTAAATCACGAACTATTAAAGTCATTTTAACAACAGTTTCCCATTCGAAATCTTTTCTGACTCTAGAAGACTTATTTTTATTTATATCCGGACCTTCATGGCAATATTTTTTTGCCCATTTTAATGCAATGTTATATTCATCTTCGTCATAAATTTTTTCTTCTAATCTTCGGACAATTTCACTCATATCTACAGATTCATTCCTCATTCCCAAATAATCATAGAAGAAGTTATGGTCAACAAAGGAACCGGCTATTCCCATAGAGACGGAGCCGATAGATAAGTAAGATTTACCTTTCATCGCAGCAACTGCAAGTCCGGCTTTTGCAAACCGTAAAAGTTTTTCCTGTATATCAAGAGGAATTGAAGTATCATTTATATCCTGAACATCCTCTCCATAAATTCCGAAAGCGGGCAATCCTTTCTGGCTATATCCTGCAAGAGCGGCGGCAAGATAAACGGCACCGGGTCGTTCAGTTCCATTAAACCCCCAGACAGCTTTCGGAATGAGTGGATCAGAATCCATAACTTCAGTACCATAGCACCAGCATGGAGAGACAGTAACTGTGAGACCAACATTTTCCCTAGAAAATTTATCTGCAGATTGAGCTGCTTCTGCGACACCACCAATACAAGAATCGGATATAACGCATTCGACCCTTGAGCCATCTGGATGAATTAGATTTTCTTCAAAAAATGTTTTGAGTGAAACAGCCATCTGCATGGTCTGATTTTCAAGGGATTCCCTAACTCCTTTTCTTCTGCCGTCAATAGCAGGTCTGATTCCTATTTTGGGTAAACTTCCGAATAGTCGAACAGATGATTTTGTTCCATCCATATTTTGTTTCACTATTTTATGGTATCGGACATAAATGATAAACGCTTATCATACTATATGGATATTTAAGATTTTATTAGATAAAATTCAAGTATTATTTTCTAGAAAACGTTTTATTTTCGGCGGAGATGATACTGCGTGAAAATACAGAAAAAGCGTAGGAGGGGGCTTAATTTTCCTCTTAAACCAATGGATAAATCCATTGGTTAATGATATTCACACAGGCTCTGAAGCCAAGGGCAATAGAGAGAGTCCTCATAAATCCATCTTATTAAAAGTGTAGGGGGAAGTATCGCAGGGAGTTATGGGACCGACATACCCATAATCATCCCTTAATGCTAATAACCGGTCTCTTTCATAATCGGACAATACATTTACATTTCCAAGCTGAATAGCTTTCCAGATAATATTTGCATTATGTTCAAGAGTTTCCATTTTATGATAGGCATCTAATAAATCTATTCCTAAAGTAAGAGCGCCGTGATTCTGCAGTAAGATTACATCTGAATTTTTTAAGTGTTCCCTTATAGCATCAGGCAATTCCATTGTTGAGGGCAAGCCATATTTTGCAGTGGGTACGCCTCCAATATTTAAAATAGCCTCAGGTAAAACACACTTATTCAGAGGTATACCTGCAACCGCAAAACTGGTAGCATAAGTTGGATGAGCATGAACAACAGAGTATGCATCCGGCCGTTCTTTGTATACATCCAAGTGCATTTTAAGCTCACTGGAGGGGCGATAACTTGAATTTTCGGAAGTTACTTCCCCGTCCATATTAACTTTTATTATCATCTCCATATTCATAAACCCTTTACTTACTTTTGCAGGAGTGATAAGTATTTCGTTATCATTAAGCTTAGCAGATATATTGCCGTCATTAGCTGAAATATAAGCACGAGTCCATAGTCTTTTCCCTATATCAACTATCAATTGTTTTAATTCCAATTCGTTGTTCATTTGAAACTCCTTAAAAATTTTATATAATCCTATGATAATAATGGCAAATACTATTTCTGTTAAGGGAATGTAGCACTCCTACGGAGTGCGGATATCTATTGTTTATTCTGTTTTAATAATATTTCACTCCTCTGGAGTGAAGAATTTCGCTCCTCTGGAGCGAAGAGGAACCAATGGATAAATCCATTGGTTAATGATATAACGATTCTTTGACTGTCACTTACGTTAACATTTCTAAAATTTGATAACAATGCTTCTTTTATTTTTTTGAGCCGGTGTATTTTAGCCGGTATATTTTATTTTCTTTATCATCACTTATTAACAAAGTACCATCTGGAGCCTGGATAACATCAACCGGTCTGCCGAGTATTTTTTGGTCATCAGTTATAAATTTAACATAAGGGAGTTCGCCATACGGCTTTCCATTTTCAAATAAAACGCATGTAACCTGGTAACCGGCTTTAACGGATCTGTTCCATGAGCCATGATATGCAACGAAAGCATCGTTTTTAATTTCGGGAGGAAATTGATTACCGGTATAGAACATCATCCCGCATGGAGCATAGTGTGCACCTCCGCACCATTCAGGTACAATGGTTTTAGCAGCTAATTCTATGATATCAGGGCGTTTCATAAACTCATAACGGGGCACTCTGTTTCCAACAAGGAAAGGGTGACCGTAAAATCCAGCCAGGATATATTTGTTCATTTCAGCAGGAGGGTTATAATCGGTAATAGGCTGTTCGCCTTCTTTATCACCTACTTCACTTCCGAACCAATCGCTTCCATGATCCATTCCCCAAACTTCATCGGTACCGGGTCTTAGAACAAGCTTTTCAGTATTTCTGATCCCTGAACACCAAAGCTTTTTATCCTTTCCTTCAAGATTGTAGGTCCAGATTTTTTCTCTATCGGAATTCGAAGCATCGGTAATATTTCCGGGATCTCCCAAGGCAGTATAAAGTCTTCCTTTATTGATTAATATTGGGCGGTAATGATGGGAACCTCCTGAAGGGAGGCTATCAACGGGAATGACAGTAGTTCTTTCATCGGCAATGCCGTCATTATTTTTATCTATTAACTTATAAATTGCCCCGCTTTCCGTATACCATAGGTAACCGTCATACCAGAGAACGTCGGAGACTGAATTTTCAGAAGTGTAAAAATGAGTTAAAGTTTCATAAAATCCGTCATTATCTTTATCTTTTGCCGCTACAATTATTTTTTCGGGTGTTGTAGTATAATAAAGAGTTCCATCAGGCCCTAAAGCCATGTGCCTGGCTCTAATATCAGAATTCACTGCTATTGATAATTCATATCCAGGTCTTACCAAAATTTCAGGATTAACTTTAGGTGCTTTACTTTGTCCGTAAGTAAATGCTGTTATAGAAATAATTGAAGCAATGTATAGATAGAAATTGCGGTATATAAAACTTTTCATTTATTGTTCCTTCAACTAAATAATTTATTATTAAAGGTTGTTCATCATTTATTAGAAAGAATTTATGGGATTAACGGAAATGAAGATACGGAATTTATCGATAAGAAATAGTGATTTAATTAATTTGTAAAGGAACTATAGTTTCATTCCCGACACCCCTCTCTTAAGCCCTGAACATTAACTAAACGTAGGACAGAGAGTAACTGCATTTATCTGTCTTCACTCATCAGCTATATTCTATATAAAGACATCATCAATGTCCTTATGGGAAAATAATTTTAACCGGGATATTGAAGGTACTAATACGGTTTCATATCGGTTTTAAAACGGTTTCAAAGCGGTTTCAAAACGGTTTCAGAGTTGGGTTAATATTGGTTTGGGTCGGATTATGAGTCTAGTGTTAATATAATATTTCGGGGCCGACCAAAAAGTAATTATATTTTAAAAAATGGCACACAGATGACGCAGATTTTAATGGATTTTCACTGATTTTTTAAATAGAAAATTACTTTTTGGTCAGCCCCGAAGCAGATAAAGCTAAGACAAAAGTTCAGTAGGGGTAATATTGGTGATTTCGAATGCTCACCGGACTTTAAAGTCTGGAGTTAACTTTTGGAAAAAACGGAAGGTCACGGATAAAATCCAGGTTATATTTTATCTACAATAATATTTCACACCTACGGTGTTTATTTGGTATTGGGGGTAGATTTTTGCTAATAATATTTCACCGCTCTGCGGTTAGGAGATTAGGAAAATGAGGTGGAATTTATTTCTTGAAACCAATGGATAAATCCATTGGTTAATGATATTCACACAGGCTATGAAGTGAACTGTAATAAATTTGGCTCTAAATTGATTTTACTAAACCGCCCCATCTGCTGTCAATTTTAAAGCCGAATTTTTCGAAGAAGGTGTTTAGATAAAAATAGGTTGTAAGAGTTTTTATACCTTCCGAATGGAGTCTATTGTAGAAATCTTCCAGTAGTTTTCTGCTTAGATCTCTTTTTCTGTAGGGCTTTGAAATATCAATTCCTTCTAACTGAGCAATATTCATATATTTAATGTTAAAGCATAAACCTCCCACAATAGATTCTTCATCTTCATCATCAATAATTATTAAATATTGAAGATTAGGTTCCATTTTAATCGGGTAATTATCGAGGATAAAAATTTTATGGAGGCTTGCTATTTCAAAAGCCGAAATCGGTTTACGGATAGTATAACTAAATCCAAATGAATCGGTAACCTTAGTTTTTAATACAATTTCTTTTTCATCAGATTCTTCTCCTGCCATCAATTCGAAATTCTGGCTTATGGAAGGATAGATTAGATTATTCAGAACTCGCTTATCAATTTCATCTTTCAACGCTTCTTGAAGTTCAAACAGCTCAATTCTATTAGCAACAGGTTCATCGGGAAATCTGAAGAGTGAATTAACCAGTTTCGCAAACAGCAGCCAGACATCCTGTGAAGAAGACGAGAAAAAGGTTCTACTGTAAAATATATATTTATATATTTCAGGATATTTATCAAGACGATACAAAGAGTACAAATTATTAGCGAAATTTTCGCATGCTTGTTTTGCAGGTGAAGGGTTCTGCTCAAGCCAGTCGGTATAATTTTTTACAGCACTCAGAATATATGAATCGACATAGGGAGAATCATTAATTATCTTGAAATAATTATCCAATTCGTTTGAGATTTGTATTTTTTCAATTGATTTTTTATTTGAGAAGTTCTTTGATAGATCTTTAAGCTTTTCAATTGCTAAATCCCATCCCAGGGCTTCCATACAGGCATCGAACATCCAGCTGATTTTTATAGAATCTTTTGAAGCCGGATAATGTGCAAAAGTCTGCAGATAAAAATTATTAAATAATCGGAGGATAAACTCATCAAAATTCTTAAAATACGACCACCCTGCAATCGAAAATATTAAAGAACCTTTTTTGAAATGAGATTCGGGGACAACAGCATTTGACGGAGAAAAATTTCCAGGTACTACCTTATAATCACTATTCTTTAATACTCTAAAATAAGCCGCAATTCCTCTGATAAATAATAATTTCAACTCGAATTCATAATTCTTTTTACCAATAAGGGAGAAAGTTGAATTAAGCATTCTTATTCTTTCCCATACCGATAGATCGTTAACAAATTCAAAAGAAATTACGCCGAGTTTCGAACGGAAATTACCTAATCTCGGAAGCACCGATACACCTTCCGAGGTACTGGATATTTTTATCATTAGATAAATTGTTTCAAGCACTTCTTTACGAGTTATATCAGGTTTAATTAAAATTACAAGATCGAAATGTTTGTAATTTTTAGTATTGACACTTACCCTATACAGATATCTTCCGACGGAAGCAGAAATAGTAGAAATAAAGATTCCATTTTGATTTACTTCTCTTAGGTCGAAATGATGCTGATTGAAAATCAACATGAAGGCCTCTTTCAAGAAGGTCGAGCGATAGAATATCTTTTCAATTCTTTTCTTTTCATGAGATGGAATAGTATCCTGAAAAATAACTCTTTCCTTCCAATTGGGAGTAGATTTTTCATATTGATTAAGCTTAAACCTTGATTCAGACCAACGTGCTAGTTTCTTAAATAGTTCCCTAACGTATTGAGAAAGGACAGGTTCATCAGTATGAAGAATCCAGATAATAAATTCTTCTCTAACAGAGCTGTAGGATGCCGGATTCTTATGGACAAAATAGTAGAGTAGATCAAATACTCTTTTAAATTGTTCCCTGGTATTTTGATTAGCGGGCCAGGTTAAACCTTTCCTATAAGCTGTTAAACGTTTTCTAAAAGCGGTAAGATTAAATCCTTCAATATTATCCTGGAAAATATTTTCTATTACATTTTTATTTAAGAAAGGTAATCCGGAATTGATAAAAGCGGGTAAATACCGGTTATAATCGATATCCGGTTTTGTAAAGAGAAGGATCCTATAAGCTCTGCTTCTAACGCTAAACTTAGGATGAAGGGCAAGTGCTTCCAGCCTTCTATTAATGAGGTTTATAGTTTTATGTTCGCACCGAATAAGGAGATTTTCAATTTCATCAAGAGCTTTTAAAATTTCATCTTGAGTACCATAGAGTAATCTAAGTAACAGGGAATTTATTTCTTTTATTTTGGAAGACAACTTATTTATGCCGATAAGATTCTTATTAGGAAGATGACCGTTAAAATGGACAAAAATCTGCGAAGATATACCCTGAAAATCAGCTTCCCAATCTTCTTTACAAACAAAAAAATCCATCAATTCGATATTTCCCAGCCATAAAATCGGCTGCAGAATAAATGTTCCCAGATCAATCTCCTTATTCTTTATAACATATTCAAAGTTTCCGATTTTAACTCTATCAGGATGATTAGAATTTTTAATAGTCAGGGATGTATTATTCCCTTTATTTTTGATATGGGTGGAAGTGCATATAATATCATTTTCAGTAATACCAATATCTTTTAGTGCCCATACCGGTAATGAAATTTTTATTTTATTGAAAACAAATTCTATGCTATTTCGGGTATAAAGCTTATCAATTACAGATTTGAAATTAGCTTCAATAATTTTTCTTTTAAAAGTACCTTTTGAAGTCAGCTCACCTTTATTCTCTTCAAAATTTCTGTCAAGAATTAAAAACTTTACAATCCGTTCGTAAGGATTGAGGGTTCTATTTACTTCGGAAACAAGAGTGCCGAAATAACTTTTCAACTGGTGCTGGGATTCAGCTTTTTGAATAAATGATTCATTAAAATCGGGAACAATTAGCAGAGTATTATAAGGTTTTCTATCACCGACAAGAAAGGCTCTTTTCAGGCCGGGAATATTTTCAAATTTTTTCTCGATAAATGCAGGGGCGATGGTCTGCCCTTTGCTATTTTTATAAATATCTTTTATTCTATCAATGATAAAAAGGAAGCCGTTTTGATCTTGAGTAAATAGATCACCGGTTTTTATCCAATTTTCATCAGAATTATTATTATCTACATCTTCGAGATACCTGGCAACATAAGGACCGGCAATCTGCAGTTCGCCTTCTTCGGTAAAATTCAATTTAATTCCCGGTAAAGGGATACCGACAGAGTCTTTTACATATTCACCGGGAGGAGTCATACTAATACCGCCGGTACCCTCGGTCATTCCGAACCCGCTGCACAAATCAACTGAATTAGAATTGAAAAATTTGAAAATTTTAGGTTCAAGATAACCGGCAGCAGAGATACCCCATTTAAGATTTCCACCGGTTACTTTTTGTAATAACTTTTCATAGTCAACTTTTTCAGAAGAATGAACCTTGCTGTCGATAATAATTTCGTACAATTGTTTCCAGCGGAGCGGGATACTTACTAAGCCGGTAGGATTGACCTTCAGCATTAATTGAATTAAAGAATCTATATCGCTTTTGGGTGCAAAGACATAGGTACCTCCCCAGTATATCATTCCCATCATTTCAAAGTATCTGCCGAATGTATGAAAAAGAGGGAGATAACAAAGCAGAGTTTCATTCTTGCCTACCTCCGGAAATACAGCTCCCCTTGCGAACCGTTTCGTTAGTAAATTATAACTTGTAAAGGCAACGCCTTTAGGAACGCCGGTGCTGCCGGAGGTAAACATAACAGTTGAGATATTATCAAGATTAAAGCGAAGGCGTTTGTCTAAAATCTGAGTTATCTGGTTATCGTTAACCCGTGAAATGAAGCTTTCAAATTCATAGATATCATTTTTCTCAAAGTCATGAACAGAAGATTTGCCTGCAGACAGGATAGTAAAATTGTAATCAATTTTTTGGCGTAGAGTATTTAATAGTTCTACCCTTTGGGGGGAATCAGTTATTATTATATCGAACTTTAGCAATTTAAATATATAGGCGAGATTATCAAGACTGAAATGAATATTTAAAGGAGATACAAAAATATCATAGGATAAGCAGGCTATATCGCACAATGCGCCTTCGATACAATTATCAAGATAAAGGGCAACGGAAGGTTTTTGGCCGGTGTAGGAAAGAAAAGAAGAAGCTATTCTTTTAATCTTTTCATTAATTAATTTATAAGTGTAATCGTTCCTAATATTTCCCTCGAAAGTGGAAAACAAAGGTTTATCAGGATAAATTTCAGTGCGGTGATTTAACATTGAAAGTAAAGAATAATCAGAAATTAGGATAGCTTTAAAAGCTGTATCTGCCCATCTGTATCTTGCTTCCCTATCTTTTAAGTTTGTCAGGAATAAGGGGGAAATGGTAATATTAAGGTACTTAAGCCAAATATCTTTTGATACTGATTGTTTTTTATTTTCAAGAAGGTTTTCTGCATCGTGCAAGAGATCATTGGAGCGGAATTGGGAATGAGTGTCGATTAAAGCATCATTCAATTCATTGAGTTTAGAAATAAATTCATGTTCTATATTCTTTTCCATGTTCAAGATTAAATTACAAAATTAAAATATTACAAAATTACTAAATTAAAAGATTACAAGATTATTTCGCTGACAGTGACAGCTTTGTAGATTATAAATTGTGCGAGTAATGGCGCTTTAGATTCTTCACTCCACTTCGTTTTGTTCAGAATGACAAGTTAAAGATCAGTTTCCTTTTAAATGGGCTTGGAATTATAATATTACTTTTAGGATAGTTCCGGAAATGAAACGATACAGATGTATGGTTGTTTATCGATATGAAACAATTGATTAGTAAAATATTTGGGATTTAATTGATAATTGCCGTTTTAATTAAGAGGCATAGAAATTGTGAAAGGTGGGATGATTAGTTTCTTGTATGCTGAGACTATGAATTTTTTATTTCAATTAAATTTTGAGGGATTAAATGGAAGATTTCCAAAAAATCGTGCAGAATGATGTAGTTATTACATTCGTAAATCTAACACGCGCAACGATAAAAGAAGCCGGTGAATTGAGAGAAATATTAAAAGAAGATATCGAGAATGGTTATAGAAAATTAGTGGTAGATATAAGTCAATGCGATTTTATTGATTCGACATTTCTAGGAGCAATAGTATTTACTCTCAAACAGGTCGTTAAGGTTGGGGGGGATTTAAGAATAGTTAAATCAGAAAGACTTGCCGGACCTTTTATGAAAAAGCTGGGAACGCTGAAAATTTTTAATATATCTAATTCGGTTGAAGCAGCAATTGATAGCTATAATTCAACGGAAATTTACAATCATTATCTTGGTAGAAGTTATATGGTTCAATAAAAATGGTTGGTGGTGGGTGGTGGGTGGTTGGTGGTTCTTTGTTTTCTCTGTGGTTAATTCAGGTTTAAATTTTCATTTTTTATTATGATATAAATCAAACGCTCTAATTTTTATTACAATTATTTTAGTTTTTTCGTATTAAATCTTTTGTAGAGGTACTTAAAAATTAATGTGTTGTAAAAGATTTCTTGCCATTGCTGCTATAACAATCACAACTTTATTTACCACCTCGTCACTTTTCCCACAGAACAATAATTCACGCGATTCATTATTAGGAAATGCCACTTTAGAGAATTGTATTCAATATGCACTTACACACCAGCCGTCGATTAAACAGTCATTATTAAATGAGAAAATAGTTAACCAGGAGGTAAAAAGTAAGCTGTCAGATTGGTTTCCGCAAATAGACTTTAATTTTAATATTCAGCACAATTATAAGCTTCAGACTTCAATTTTCCAGGGTAATGCAGTTCATTTCGGAGTAATAAATACATCCAGCGCACAATTTTCTATAACACAAACAATATTCGACAGTGATGTATTATTAGCATCCAGTACAGCAGGAGATATTGAGAAGGAATCTGAACAATCGACAACTGAGACTAAAATTAATACGATAGTAAATGTCAGCAAATCATTTTATCAAACACTTCTGGCAGAAGATCAAATCTCTATTACAAATGAAGATATTACGCGTCTGCAGCAAAGTCTGACGGATACATATAATCAGTATAAAGGAGGAGTGGTTGATAAAACCGATTATATGAGAGCTACTATTGCTTTGAATAATGCAAAGGCTGAGAAAAAACATGATGAAGAATTATTTAAGGCAAGTTATGCGGCATTAAAAAGACAGATGGGATATCCGATACACAATGATTTGAAACTACAATATGATACCGCACAGATGCAGAAAGATATTTTTATTGATACAACCCAAACAGTAAACTTAGGCAGCAGGATAGAATATCAATTGCTGCAGACTCAAAAAAGTTTGATGCAGGCAAATCTTCATTATTATGAATGGAGCTTTATCCCCTCTTTATCGGCATTTGGCGAATATAACATAAATTTTTTTAATGATGAACTATCAAAGCTATATAATCAGAATTACCCGAATTCATATATAGGTCTTCAGTTATCGCTGCCAATATTCCAGGGAGGAAAACGAATTCATGAAATTGAGCAGGCTAATCTGGAGCTGGACCAATATGATTATAAGTTTGAGGATTTGGAAAATTCAATAAACACAGAATATGTTCAGACATTATCGAACTATAAAAGCAACCTTATTAACTTTAATATGCAAAAGAAAAATTTGGAGCTTGCAAAAGAAGTGTATAACACAATAGAACTTCAATATAAATCAGGCATAAAAACTTACCTGGATGTAATAATATCGGAAACAGATTTAAGGACGACTCAAGTAAATTATATAAATGCACTTTACCAGGTACTAAGCAGTAAATTAGATGTAGAAAAGGCTTTAGGTACAATTAAATATTAAAGATAATTGATATGAGAAAGAATTTATATTTAACCATTTCAGCAATATTTATTTTGCTGATTGCAGCATCTTGCGGCGGAAACAAGAATAATCGGCCGCAATTTCCTCCTACACCTGTTACTGCATATACAGTTAAAAAAGAGAGAGCACCTTATCATACCGAGTACCCGGCAACAGTGGTTGCATTAAACCAGGTTGAGCTAAGGCCGGAAGTTTCAGGCTACTTAACTGATATATACTTTAACGATGGACAACATGTTACCAAAGAAATGAAATTATATGCGATAGAACAACAGCAGTATAAAGCTGCTTATGATGCAGCAAAAACAAACCTAAACAGGGCGCAACAGGATTATGATCGATACAAAGAATTAGCAAAGAATAATGCAATTGCAACGCAGGTGCTGGAACATTCTTTAGCCGACTTAAAATCTGCACAGAGCAACCTTGAGGCAGTAGAAACAAATTTACGAAATTCGATTATTTATGCACCATTTGACGGGACAATCGGAATTTCTCAGGTAAAATTAGGATCTGCAGTAACCGCAGGGGTTACATTAATGAATACTGTTTCTTCAGATAATCCAATGGGAGTAGATTTTTCAGTAGATGAGAAATATATAAATAAATTCAATGAAATCTTGCACGAAAGAAACAGCAAAAAGGATTCAACATTTACCTTAGTTTTACCCGGTCAGACAATTTATCCTTATCCTGGAAAACTGCTTTTAATAGACCGTGCAGTTGATCCACAAACAGGGACAATAACTACAAGACTTGAATTTCCGAATAAAAATAACACCCTTCGACCAGGTTTAAGCTGCAATGTAAGAGTTTTAAATAACGATACAACCATGAGTATATTGATACCATATAAGGCAGTTGTAGTAGAGATGGGAGAGTATTTTGTTTTTGTAATTAATGGAAACAAAGTATCACAAAGAAAAATAGATATTGGAATGACAATAAAGGATATGGTAATAGTAACGAACGGATTAAGTCCGGGCGAGCAGGTTGTAACCGAAGGAGTACAAAAGTTAAGAGATAATGCACCGATAACCTTATCAAGTCAAACCGGAGGGGCACAAAACCAAGGGAACAGAAAGCCACAATGAAGCATATTGAAAAATTCTGAAACAGGAAGATAATGGTAGCAAATACTTTTATAAACAGACCGGTAACAGCGATAGTAATATCAATAGTAATTGTTTTAATTGGTATATTAGCCATATTCAATTTACCAATCAGCCAATATCCGGATATAACACCACCGACAGTACAGGTATCAGGAAACTTTACAGGAGCGGATGCACTTACAGTTGAACAAACAGTAACAACACCAATAGAATCGCAGATAAACGGAACGCCAGGGATGGCATATATGTCCAGCAACAGTACTAATAGCGGCCAATCTTCAATAAATGTAGTACTGGATGTAGGAACAAACCCGGACGTTGCAGCATTAGATATTCAAAATAGAGTGAGTGTTGCGACACCTGCACTGCCCGACGCAGTTAAAAGATTGGGAGTAATAACGAGGAAAAGGACATCAAGTATCCTTTTAATTGTAGCGGTATATTCTCCAGACAGTACACATAACATAAGATTTCTTGACAATTATTCAAATATATATATAAAAAATGCTCTTCTTCGTGTAAAAGGTGTAGGAGACATATTTGTGAGGGCAGATGATTTCAGTATGCGAATCTGGCTGGACCCGGATAAATTAGCGCAGCTAGGATTAACAACTGACGAGGTAGTCAGCGCATTACAGCAGCAAAATCTGCAAATAGCAGCAGGGACAGTAGGAGCACCTCCGCAAAATAAAAATCAAACTTTTGAATATACAGTGTTCACTAACAGTGCTCTGAGCACAGTAGAACAATTTGACAATATTATAGTCCATGAAAATCCACAGACAGGTTCGGAAGTATACTTAAAAGATGTTGCAAGGGTTCAATTAGGAAGAGCCAGTTATTCAAACAATTCCTATGTTGACGGTAAAAGGTCCTCTTTCTTATTAGTTTTCCAGGCACCGGGAAGCAATTCAATCGAAGTGGCAAATGGTATTTATAATGAAATGCAGGAATTACAGAAGTCATTTCCTAAAGATGTAGCTTATGAAATCCCATTTGAAGCTGTTTCAGTGGTAAGAGAGTCAATTTCCGAAGTAGTAACAACATTATTGGAAGCATTAGGGTTAGTTGTTCTGGTAGTTTTTCTATTTCTGCAGACCTGGAGAGCAACTTTAATACCTATTCTGGCGATTCCGGTATCAATAATAGGAACATTTGCCTTTTTTCTCCCGATGGGATTTACAATTAATACCTTAACAATGTTTGGATTTGTTTTAGCTATCGGGATTGTAGTTGATGATGCAATTATAGTTGTTGAGGCAGTGCAGCATCATATAGATGAAGAGCATCTTTCTCCAAGGGCTGCAACAGCAGCAGCAATGAATGATATTTCAGGGCCTGTAGTTGCGATAGCCTTAATATTAGCATCGGTATTTATCCCAGTTGGATTTATTCCAGGGATAGTTGGAAAATTGTATCAGCAGTTTGCAATTACGATAGCTGTATCAGTTTTAATATCGGCATTTGTAGCACTTTCTTTAACACCAGCATTATGCACTTTAATATTGAAACCTATAAATCCTGAGGAGAAGAAGAAGGCACCAAGAGGAATAAATAAATTTTTCTTTAAGTTTAATGATTGGTTCAAAAGAACAACAAGTAATTATTCTTCGGGAGTGAAAAAAAGCATCAAAATCGCTCCTTATTTTTTAATTATTTTAATTCTGGTTTATGCAGGAACGATAATACTTTTTATGAATAAACCGACAGCCTTTATACCTAATGAAGATGAGGGGAGGCTTTATATAACATTTGAATTACCCGAAGCAGCGTCTACTACAAGATCAATTAATGTATTAAATGAAATGATGGATATAATAAAAAAGACGCCGGGAGTTGCACATTTTGCTGCAGTAAGCGGATTAAATGTAGTTTCATTTGCGTCAAAATCAAACAGCGGAACAATATTTACGCAGCTAAAACCCTGGGATGAAAGGTCAAGTAAAGAACTTCAATTAAACTCTATGATAGCAACATTACAAAGAAAATTTGCGGCAATTAAAAACGCAAATGTATTAGTGATTTCACCGCCTGCGATACCAGGTTTAGGAACAACCGGAGGTTTTACATTCCAACTGGAACAGCAGGAAAGTACAGATAATATACAACAGTTTGAAAGTGTAGTCAGATCATTTGTAATGGCAGCAAATCAGCGTCCAGAGATCAGCAGAGCATTTTCTTTTTTTACAGCAAGCACACCGGGTTACCAGTTAAATGTAGACAGGGAAAAATGCGCAAGATTAGGGATATCAATAGCAAATGTATTCGGCACAATCCAAACCTATTTAGGAAGCAATTATGTAAACGACTTCACGATTTTCGGAAGGAATTTTCATGTTATAGCTCAGGCAGACACAAATTACCGTTCAACAATATATGATTTATCGAAATATTATGTTAAAAACAGCCAGGGTAAAATGATACCATTAAGTACGGTAATTGATTACAAGATAACGCAAAGCGCACCGTTAATTTCACATTATGATTTATTCCGTTCGGCAGAAATTGATGGAGGGGCATCACCGGGATACAGCAGCGGCGAAGCAATTCAGGCAATGAGAGAAGTAGCTACACAGGTATTGCCTGCAGGTTACGGTTATGAATTTTCCGGATTAAGCCGGGAGGAGATTAATGCCGGGAGCAGTACATTTGCCATATTTGCATTATCACTATTGTTTGTATTTTTATTTCTTTCGGCTTTATACGAAAGCTGGTCGGTACCATTTGCAGTCTTGTTTGCAGTTCCAATAGCAGCATTCGGCGCCATAATAGCGTTGACATTTTTACCGAGTTTAAGTGATAATGTTTATGCTCAGATAGGTCTTGTAGCGTTAATCGGGTTAGCCGCAAAAAATGCGATCCTGATTGTGGAATTTGCGAAGACCAGAGTGGATAACGGGGTTCCCCTGATGGATGCAACTATAAATGCAGTAAGATTAAGATTACGGCCGATATTAATGACATCATTGGCTTTTGTTTTTGGAGTGTCTCCGTTGGTTTTTGCGAGTGGTGCAGGTGCACAAGCCAGACAGACAATTGGGTGGACAGTGCTGGGAGGTATGTTAGCAGCAACTATGCTTGCGATTTTTATTGTTCCTGTTTTGTTTGTAACTATAACGAGAATTGCTTACGGTAAGAAGAAGTTGGCAGAGCTGGAAAGAGAGGGGAACAGAATGATGAAGAGCATGTTTGAATATTTCACTTGCCGTTGGATTTAGAGGCTGTGTGAAAAGTCAGGAAAACCGTTAAAACGGTTATTAAATGTTTTGTTTCTGCATCATTCACACAGGCTCTTTTAGTTTGGTGCGCCAAGCTTAATAGAAACACCGGGCTAAAGCCACGGTGTTAACCTTTGGATAAATCTAACCGTCAGCTAAAGCTGACGAGCAATTTAAGCTAAAAGCTGAAGGCAATTTAAGCTAAAAGCTGACGGCAATTTAAGCTAAAAGCTGACGGCAATTTAAGCTAAAGCTGAAGGCAATTTTGCTGAAGCTGACGGCAATTTAAAGCTAAAGCTGCAGGCAATTTTGATTAAGCTGACGGCAATAATAAATTAAAGGCTGTTTATTATGTCCATTAAATGGGGGTGCATTTTTTCATTTGAGGCTAATATTCTTTTGGCATAGATGTCAATTTTTTTACCGTGGAAGTCAGTAATTATTCCACCGGCTTCTTCAACGATTAAAATTCCGGCGCAAATATCCCATGGATGGAGGTAGACTTCCCAGAAGGCATCAAAAACACCTTTGGCGACATAGCACATATCAATGGCTGCGGAACCCAGTCTTCTAATAGCTCTGGCTTTACGGGTAAGTGCTGAAAAGATTTCGAGAGTTTTCTCCGGATTTTCAGAAATATTGTATGGGAAACCTGTAACCAGCACACTATGATTTATTTTGTCATTTAGACTTACTTTTAATCTTTCTGAATTTGCATAGGCACCATTCCCCTCCTCCGCAAAATAAGTTATATCCTGCATAACATCGTAAACCACACCTAAAATAGTTTTACCTTTTTTCTGCAGTCCTATTGAAACAGAAAATATCGGTAAGCCATGAGCAAAATTAGTAGTACCATCCAGTGGATCAACAACCCATAAATATTCGGAGCCGGATTTCATTTCCCCGCTTTCTTCAGCGAGAATATCATGCGTAGGATATGTTTTTTTAATAAAATCGGTAATAAATTTTTCTGAAGCTTTATCAATTTCGGTTACTAGATTAGTTTCATTAGATTTATATTCTATTTTTAATTTTTTTCCGAATCCTTCTCTTACTATTTCTCCGGCTTCTTTAGCAATATTTATAACATTTTGAATCATAGAACTCCGAAATGAATTTATTTGAAAAGTGAAAGATAGTAAAAAGGAAGGATTAATTATGAGATGTATATTATTTAATAAATAAATTGTTTAATTGTTTAATTGTTTAATTTTTGTCTTCCATTTTTTATTTACTGGCTATCTTGGAGTTAGCTTGGAGTTACCTTGGAGTTAGCTTGCAGTTAACCTGGGAAAAATCGGTACTATTACACGAAGGGATAGCATTGGATTAGGGTTATACCAGTTATTCATTCCTTGAAAGCCGAAACGAATTTTGGTATATTTAAATTTAATCTAAGCGTGTAATTTAGTTAATTATTGGAGAATTTATTGAACAAATTTGAAGAAATAGAGTTAAAAGCGGGAAAAGAAAACTCTATTGTGGACAGTATGCCTGAAGTGCTACCTATTTTACCTCTGAGGGATATTGTAATTTTTCCTTATATGATCTTCCCAGTATTAGTGGGGAGAGAACAATCGATTAAAGCGGCTAATTTTGCTTTAGAAAACACAAAGTATATTTTTCTTGCAGCACAGAAGAAATCTAATATTGAAGATCCTAAAAAAGATGATATTTTCAGGGACGGAACTATTGCAAAAATAGTTCAGATATTAAAACTTCCGAACGGACTAATGAAGATTTTGGTGGATGGACTGCTACAAGGCAGAATTACGGGATTTACAAATAAAACTGAATTTTTCGAAGGGAAGATAGAAGTTATTCTTCCCAAACTTGAAACTGATCATGAAATGAATGCCCTGGTAAGGCAAATGTCGCAGTTGTTCAAAGATTATGTAAAAATAAGCCGGAATATTCCGAATGAAGCATTAACAGCATTTGAAAATATAGAGGAGCCGGACAGAAAATTATTTTATGTAGCTGCAAATATAAATCAATCTATAGAAGTTAAACAGGAAATACTAAAGAAAACGTCGATAAAAGATCAGTATTATGAAGTTATCAAGGTATTGAATTCTGAAATTGATATTTTAAAAATAGAAAAAGAGATTGACAATAAAGTACAGGAAAATATTACAAAAACGCAACGTAAGTTTATAATTCAGGAACAAATAAAGATATTGCAGGATGAACTTGGTGATGAAGATGAAGCATCGCCGGAATTCGTGAAGATGCGGGATCAGATAAAGAAGGCTAAGATGTCTGAAGAGGCTGAAAATAAGGCAATGGAGGAATTAAACAAGCTCAAAAAGACTTCACCAATGTCTCCTGAATCTACAGTAATAAGAAATTACCTTGACTGGCTGATTGAAGTTCCATGGTCGACAAGGACGAAGGATAATTTAAGTATAAAGCATGTTCAAAAGATATTAGATGATGACCATTTCGGTTTAGAAAGGCCAAAAGAAAGGATAATAGAGCATATTGCTGTTTTGAATTTGGTAAAACAAATGCGCGGACAGATTCTTTGTTTTGTGGGTCCTCCAGGAGTGGGTAAGACTTCACTTGGAAAATCTATTGCGAGAGCTTTAGGCAGAAAATTCGTGAGGATTAGTCTTGGAGGAGTTAGAGATGAAGCTGAAATAAGAGGACACCGGAGAACTTATATAGGCTCGATGCCCGGTAAGATAATTCAGTCAATGAAAAAAGCGGGGACAATAAATCCCGTAATATTGATGGATGAAATTGATAAAATGAGCATGGATTTCAGAGGTGATCCGTCATCAGCAATGCTTGAGGTATTAGATCCCGAACAGAATCATTCCTTCAATGATCATTATCTTGAGGTTGATTATGATTTATCACAGATCCTTTTTATAACCACTGCAAATATCCGTTATAACATTCCTCTTCCCCTTCAGGACAGAATGGAAATTATAGAATTACCGGGTTACCTGGAATATGACAAATTTGAAATTGCGAAAAGACATATAATTCCAAAGCAGCTTGAGAACCATGGGCTTCAGAATAAACATGTGATGATAAAAGATGAAGCTGTTAAAAAAATAATCAGTGAATATACACGGGAAGCCGGGGTTAGAAATCTTGAAAGAGAACTTTCATCAATATGCAGGAAATTAGCAAGAGATATAGTGTTAAAAGAATCGACAAACGGTAAATCGAAAAAACAGGAGAAGTTTGTTGTTGATGAGAAGAAGATAGAAGAGTACTTAAAAGTTCCGAGATTCAGGCATAGACAGCACAGTAAAGAAAACCGTGTAGGAAGTGTCACTGGCTTAGCATGGACAAGTGTAGGCGGAGAGCTATTAAATGTAGATGTAGCCATAATGAGTGGTCCGGCTAAATTAACTTTAACAGGCCAGCTTGGAAATGTAATGAAGGAATCAGCTCAAGCTGCTTTAAGTTATTTAAGAGCAAAAGCAAAAGAATTTCATTTGAAGACGGACTTTTTAAAGGGTAAGGAAGTACATATACATTTACCGGAAGGAGCAATCCCGAAAGACGGCCCTTCGGCAGGGATTACAATGGCAATGGCTTTATTGTCGGCATTTAGCGGGAAACCCGCATCAAACGATATAGCGATGACCGGTGAAATAACACTTAGAGGAGAAGTACTTCCAATCGGCGGACTAAATGAAAAACTTTTAGCAGCTAAAAGAAACGACATACACACAATACTTATCCCTTCCGAAAATGAAATTGATTTAAAGGAAATCCCGGAGAGGGTTACGGAAGGTTTAAGGATTATTCCGGTAAGTAGAATAGAAGATGCGGTTCCCTATGTTTTTCCAAATTTAAAATCAAAAAGTAAAGGTTCAAGAATAAATTCCGGAAAGGGTTTATCCAACCAAAAAATTAGTGAAAAAAGGGGAAGAAAAGGAAAGTAGAAGAATTGGCAGAAGCAGTAATTATTGATAATACTCTTTCGCTCGAAGAAAAATATATAGAATTGCAGAAGCAGTTAAAAGGACTTCTAAATAGAGAAGAAAAGCTGATAACGAACCTTTCTAATTATACTGCCTTATTAAAACAGACATTCGAAAAAATCAGCTGGATAGGTTTTTATTTATATGATGGTGATAAACTGTATCTAGGTCCTTTTCAGGGGAAGGTTGCATGTACGGAAATAAGAATCGGGAAAGGCGTATGCGGCACATGCGCTCAGAAACTGGAAACAATTATTGTTCCGGATGTAAACCAGTTTCCGGGGCATATATTTTGTGACCCGGATTCCAGATCGGAGATAGTGATTCCAATAGTAAAAAATGGTGAATTATTCGGGGTGCTAGATATTGACAGTAATTCGTTGAATTCGTTTAACGATATAGATAAAAAATATTTAGAAGAGATTATAAATTTTTTGAGTGAGGAGATTATATAGTTAAAGGAAGTTCATAAAATAAAGAACTTTATAAATCCTCTATGAGGATTCAGCGTGCTAGTTTGAACTTTTTTCTACAATAATTTTGACCTCTACAAGGTCAGAAGAAAAGAATTTCGTTTCGTTCAGATGATAGTAGAAGAGTAAAATAATAAGCATAAAATTTAAGAAGAAAATCTTATGGCATTTGTGGACAAAACTAATACAGCACGTATACTTGCTACGAGGATTCAGCGTGTGAGGTTGAACTTTTTTCTACAATAATTTTGACCTCTACAAGGTCAGAAGAAAAAAGAACTTCGTTTCGTTCAGATTGATAATAGAAGAGTAAAATAATAAACATTAAATTTAAGAAGAAAATCTTATGGCATTTGTTGTAACTGCGAGGAAATGGCGTCCGCAAAAATTTAATGAAGTTGTAGGACAGGAGCATATAACCACAACATTAAAGAATGCAATAAAGAATAACCGAATAGCACATGCATATCTTTTCACCGGTCCAAGAGGTGTTGGAAAGACTACTACTGCACGTATACTTGCTAAGACTTTAAATTGTTTAAATCCAATTGATACTGAACCATGCAATGAATGTGAAATGTGTAGATCGATCCAGACGACACAATCATTTGATATAATTGAAATAGACGGTGCATCAAATAGAGGAATAGATGAAATTCGAACTTTGCGAGATTCGGTAAAATATGCGCCAACGAGGGGTAAATATAAGGTATATATTATTGATGAAGTCCACATGCTCACAAAGGAATCTTTTAATGCATTTTTAAAGACACTTGAAGAACCGCCGTCGCATACAATTTTTATATTTGCAACTACCGACATACATAAAGTCCCTTTAACGATAATATCGAGATGCCAGAGATTCGATTTTAGAAGGATACAATTGGATACAATTAAAGCTCTATTAAATAAAATAGCCGAAGCTGAGAAAATTAAAATAGATGATAAGACATTGACAATTATAGCAAAAAAAGCAGATGGTGCATTAAGGGATGCCGAAAGCTTTTTCGATCAGATAGTTTCCTTCTGCGGGAATAAAATTGATCCTGAAACCGTATCCAAAATGTTAAATTTAATTGATGATGAAGTTTTTTTCAGAATTTCCGATGCAATATTAGAAAAGAACTTCAAAGCAGTTTATGAAGTATCAAACATTATATATGAAAACGGCTGGAATTTTATTGATTTTATAGACGGTTTAGTTGAACATTTTAGAAATATAATGACGGTAGTAGTGACTGAAAATGCCGCTTTAATTGAAACCGCTGAAGATTTCAAAATTAAATATATGGACTACATTGATAAATATTCACAGGGAGATTTACTCCGCTTATTAAATTTTCTAATTAAAACCCAACAGGAATTAAGATATACTCAAAATCAAAAGCTCAAAATTGAAATTTCTTTATGTCACTTAATAGGATTAGAACGTTCGTCAACCATAAGTGAATTGATATCAAATTTAGGAGAAATACCAGCATCTATTGCATCCTCAGAAAAGAATATTGAATCAAATCCCAATTCCTCTGAAAAAAAAAATTATTTTCCCCAAAATCTTAATAAAGAATTAAAAGATGTTACTATTGAGAGGCAAAATACTTCACTAAAAATTGAAAAAAACAGATCTATGCAGACTACATCTTCTTCCTATTCAAGAGATTCTGTTTTTGATTTCGATACAATTGTAAAAAAGTGGGAGGATTTTATAAAGCTAATCAATTCGGAAAGAGGATTAATATTAGGTCATTTTATGGCGAATGTTAAGCTTATAAAATTCGAAGGGAACATACTAAGTATTTATTCGGATGATTCTCACGCAAGAGAAACATTAAATATAAACGAAGATTTCATGATTAAAAAGGCTCATGAACATTTTGGTAAGAAGATTGCCTTCCGTTTAGAAGAGAATTATAACCTAGACACTTCGGAATCTAATTCAATACAACCTAATAATGATAAAAAGAAAGAAAAAGTAACAGATCCTTATGTAGAAGCAATAATTAAGGAATTAGGGGGTGAAGAGATAAATTGAGCAGACGGAGGTAATTATTATATCAGACCCACCCCTGCGCCCCTCCGAGGAGGGGATTTTTCTTTCCAAAGAGGGCTATTAGCTCTTTATTTAGAATTTTGAAAATTTAGTTCTTTTTGCCTATTTTTATAGACTATGATAAAAAATTTAATTATAGCAATTGATGGGCCGGCGGGTTCGGGTAAAAGTACGTCTGCAAAGTTGATTGCTCAAAAATTAGGTTATTTATATATCGATACAGGAGCAATGTATCGTGCAGTTACATTTATGGTTTTAAGAAATGGAATTCCGATAGATAACATTAAAAAGATTGTTGAACTGGCAGATGATATAGAGATACAGTTAAAATTTGTAAACGGGAGGACAATAGTAAATGTGTCAAGAGAAAATATAACAGAAGAAATACGTTCGAAGGAAGTTAATTCGAAGGTAAGTGAAATCAGCAAAATTGAAGGGGTTCGAACTGCGCTGGTAGCGAAACAAAGAGAGATGAGGAATTTAAATAATGGAATAGTTATGGAGGGAAGAGATATCGGTACGGTGGTTTTCCCTCATGCAGACGTAAAAATTTTCTTAACTGCAGACCTTGAACAGAGAGTAAAAAGAAGAGCGAAAGAATTTGGAGAAAAAGGAATTGAGATTACTCTTAATGAAATTAAAGATAATATAAATCATAGAGATGATATTGATTCGACAAGAACAGTCAGCCCCTTAAAAAAGGCGGAAGATGCAATTGAGATAGATACATCGAAAGTTACGATTGAAGAGCAGGTTAACTTAATAATAAATGAGATAAAAAAGAGAGCCGAACTTAAAGGTATTGAAGTTCCGGTATAATAATTTTAATAAAACCATAATAATTAATAAATGTAAAATAAAAAAATTTTTCTGTGTTATTATTTAGATGGTTTTAAAATAACGACAGAAACATAATTTACAACTAGGAGGCTTAATGTCCGCAGAGACAAAAGAAACGACACAAAATATTGCGACCAATGATGATTATGAAAAAGCTAAGAAGAATTTTAATAATGAAGAATATTCACAAGAAGAATTTTTATCTTTAGCCAAATTATACACCGAATCTTTTAAGGACCTTAAGGAAGGTGAAATAGTAACCGGAAGGATAGTACGAATCCAGGGAGATAACGTAATACTAGACGTAGGTTTTAAATCGGAAGGTACAATATCGAAAAATGAATTTTATGAATCGGAAGATATAAAAGTCGGTAAAGAAGTAGAAGTAGTATTAGAGAGTGTAGAAGACCAGGAGGGAAACCTAGTATTAAGTAAACAACGAGCCGATTTCTTAAGGATATGGGATAGGGTTGTCAATGCATATGAGACAGGCCAAATAATACAGGGTAAAATTATAAAAAGAATTAAAGGCGGAATGGTAGTGGACTTAATGGGGATGGAAGCATTCCTGCCGGGCTCGCAAATAGATATCAAACCAATAAGAGATTTTGATGCTTTTGTCGGGAAGACAATGGACTTCAAGGTTGTAAAGGTTAATATTCCAACTGAAAATGTTGTTGTTTCACATAAAGTTCTTGTTGAAGAGGAAATTTCAGATCAAAGAACAGCAATACTAAACAGTCTGGAGAAAGGTCAAATTTTAGAAGGAACGGTAAAAGCTATAACTGATTTTGGAGTATTTGTTGATCTTGGCGGAGTTGATGGACTGGTTCATATAACCGATTTAAGCTGGGGTAGAATAAATCATCCGAACGAAGTAGTGAAACTTGATGAAACGATAAAAGTAGTAGTAACAGATTTCGATGAAGAAAAGAAAAGAATATCATTAAGCTTAAAGAAACTACTCCCCCACCCATGGGAAAATATTGAAGAGAAATATAAAGTTGGAGATAAAGTTTCAGGAAGAGTTGTTTCACTTACAGATTACGGTGCATTTATTGAGATTGAAAAAGGGATAGAAGGATTAATACATAATTCCGAGATGAGCTGGACCCAGCATATTAAACACCCTTCACAGGTTGTTGCAATGGGGCAGATTATAGATGCAGTTATATTAAGCCTAGATAAAGACGAGAAGAAAATATCACTTGGTATAAAACAGTTGGAGCCGGATCCATGGGAGTCACTGCTTCAGAAATACCCGGTAGGTTCGAAACATACGGGTATAGCCCGCAACCTTACAAATTTTGGAGTATTTGTAGAGCTTGAGCCAGGAGTAGACGGATTAGTTCATATTTCCGATCTTTCATGGACAAAGAAAATAAGACATCCCGGTGAAGTTGTAAAGAAAGGTGAAAGACTAGATGTAATAGTCCTTGGAATTGATATTGATCAGAGGAAAATTTCATTAGGACATAAACAGGTATTCAGCAATCCGTGGGATAATTTTGAAAGATTATATACGGTAGGCGCGATAACTGACGGCAAGGTAGTGAGGATTATCGAAAAAGGTTTAATTGCCGAACTCCCTGAAGATGTTGACGGATTTGTTCCGGCAACACAATTGGCTCCATCCAAGGTAAAGAATATTGCTAATCATTTTCCAATTGACGATGTAATTTCTTTGAAAGTTATTGAATTTGATAAGGAGAATAAAAAGATCGTATTAAGTGCTATTGCGGCCTTAAAAGATAAATCTGAAGATGAAATACGTGCATATCTGGATAAACATAAATTAGACAGAGTATCGATAGAAGAGATCATGAGTATGGATACAGCATCCGTAGATGCATCCGATTTCCCAATATTTGAAATGCCGGATTCACATTCTTCAGATTCAGAAAAGAAATAATTAGGAATTTGCCGCTTACCTGCTGTAAGCTGACAAGTTAAAGCGGGATTATTCCCGCTTTTTAATTTTAAAGATAATAATGTCAAAAAAAGTATCTTTACACACATTAGGATGTAAACTGAATTTTTCCGAAACATCTACTATCGGTAATCAGTTTTTAGAAAATGGTTATGATATAGTGGATTTTAGCGAGTCAATGTTATCCGGAAAGCAGGCGGACATTTATGTTTTCAATACATGTACAGTAACAGAAAATGCTGAAAAAGAATGCCGGCAGTTAGTACGGAGAGTATTAAGAAGAAACCCTGAAGCATATGTTATTGTAACAGGATGTTATGCGCAGCTTCGCCCGCAAGAAATTGCAGGAATAGATGGAGTAGATGCAGTTTTAGGAAGCAGAGAAAAATTCAAACTCTTTACGATAATTGAAAATTTTGAGAAGAGAGAATTAGCATGTACTTATGTTTCCCCTACCGAAGAGTTAAATGAATTCGGATTTGCCCATTCTTCAGATGCCGACAATAGAACAAGAGCATACTTTAAAATTCAGGACGGCTGCGACTATAAATGCTCATTCTGCACTATTCCTTTAGCCAGGGGAAAAAGCCGGAGCATGAATCCTGATAAGGTTATTTCAGAATTCATAAAATTATTAGATCACGGTTATAAAGAAATTATTTTGACTGGCGTTAATGTAGGTGATTACGGAAAGATGTATGATACAAACCTTTATCAGCTTCTAAAAAGACTGGTGGACATAGAGGGAGACTTCAGAATAAGAATAAGTTCCATTGAACCTAATCTACTGTCGGATGATATTATAGATTTGGTAACTGATTCGGAAAAATTGTGCAATCATTTCCATATACCTTTGCAGAGCGGGAGCTCAAGAATATTAGGAGCAATGCAGCGGCGTTATAAAGCCGGATACTATAGGGATTTAATTTACAAGGCGAACGATAAGATTAAAGATTTAGGTATTGGTGTTGATGTAATTGTTGGTTTTCCCAGTGAAACAGAAGAAGACTTTACCGAGACATATAATTTTATTAATGAACTACCCGTATCATATCTGCATGTATTCACTTATTCCGAAAGACCGGATACTAAAGCTATTACTATACCCGGATCAGTGGATGTTTTTGAACGGAAAAAAAGGAATAACATGCTGAGAATTTTAAGTGAAAAGAAGAAACACATGTTTTATGAGGAAATGATAGGAAAAGAGCTAAAAGTACTTTTCGAAGCAGAAGATGGTGATGGAAATATAAAGGGTTTCACTTCGAATTATGTAAGAGTGATAAATAATTTTAAGCCTTTTCTAATTAACAGATTCTCTGATGTAAAAATAACCAGAGTAGAGGGGAATATATGCCGGGGGGAAGTTTTAGAAAATAATCTAAAAGAGATTAATAATTCAGTTGATAAATTGGCATCTTAATTCTAAAATTACATCTAAAAATGAAAAAAATTCCGATACTCTTTCTGCTTTTAACATTACCTTTATTTTCTCAAGCAATAAATTCTTCAAAAGTTTTGAGTTTAAGGAACGAAGTAAATAAATCCTTTAAAAATCCGGAGACAGTTTCAAAAGATATAAATTCATTTCAGGTGAATGAAAAGAAAAGTCCGGGACTTGCAATAATATATTCCCTACTTCTTCCGGGAATGGGAGAACTTTATGCCGATTCATATTCGAGCGGTAAATACTTCACTATTGCTGAGGGGGCTTTATGGACAACATATATAGGCTTTAATTCATACGGGAACTGGCAGAAAGACAACTATAAATCTTTTGCTGCTTCCAACGGAGGTGTAAATAACATCAACAAGAATAGTGATTATTATGCAAATGTTGGGCTTTACACAAGCATTAAAGAGTATAACGACACAAAAGCATTTGATAGAGATTTCGGAGCGATGTATAATCAGCAGCAGTATTACTGGAACTGGACAGGAAATGATAGGAAGACTTACAGGGATATGTGGCTCTCAAGTGAGCATTCTTTTAATAATTTAAGATTTATAGTGGGGGGATTAATTTTGAATAGAATTGTTTCCGCGATAAATGCGGTTAGGTTAGTTTCAAGGTATAATAGAAATGTTGATTCGGAAGAATTAGGGTGGAATTTATCAGTGGGAGTTTCAAATGAATCAGATATTCCTTCGAGGGTGACGTTAAATTTTCAAACGCAGTTTTAGCCACAAAGACTCCAGGACACAAAGCTGCACGAAGTGAATAAATATCAGGATAAATTTCTTAGAATGGATGAATGAATTTAATCTTTTATATTAAATAGTTTTTTGAACTCATCGATATTGTTCATAGATTTTATTTTTCTTGCTTCCTCATCGGAGTTATTTCTTTTTGATAGTTCTTTTGCAAAGGCTTCACTTGACAGAACTTCGCAGCTACATACTCTGGCAAAATTTTGAATTTCATGGTCTGAAGATACAACAATTAAATTCTTCCTGTTTTTAGCAGTTTCGATTTGATCTTTTATATTTTTATCAGCAGGTGATTTTTCTGAATAGATTATTTTGCCATTAGAAAGTCCGAGGGGAGAATTTTCAAAGCCGTCAAAGTGTAAATATAATTTTGCTTTTTTAGATGAAAAGTAGTTTTCTAGAAGAAAGATTAGTTTTTCTCTGGTGGACTGTTTATCCTGATTTTTTATTTGACTTATTTTTGGTATTAGGTTATTGCCGTCAATTAAATAGGTTTTCATATTCTTTTTATAAGAATTTAAATAATATTTTTATTGTAAAAATCTAAAGTAACTTAAATTTAGATTAGATGAATGGTTAAATAAATAATTAAAATAATTATGTGGCTAGAGGGGTACGATGTCGAGCTATCCGTTGGCTGAAGCCAACGGCAATGGATATTCACACAGACTCTAGAAGTCCGGTGTTAACCTTTTTCCTATCTTTTGAATCCGTTGGATAAAGAGGCTGTGTGAAAATACTAAAAGGATAAAAATAACCTCACCCCCCAGCCCCCTCTTCCTTCCCGATAGAACCGGGACAGGTAGTAAGGAGAGGGGGAGGGCAAGTTATCGGTTACTGAAGAAATTGCCTGTTTTGGTTAGTTTTAAGTCCTGGAGCTGGGGGGCTTTTATTTTAATTTCCAGGTAATAGCCGCGGGTGATACCGATAGGATTCCATGTAAAATTCATGATCCATTCGTGTAAATCTCTGGATATTTTAATCTGAGGGGCAGCGAATTCTTTATTCTTTAGATCATAGCTGCCGGAGAAAGAGAATTTCCAATTGGGAGTTAAATTAAAATTAAATCCGCCGCTTATTGTAGAATATTCAATCTGATTTAATGGGGTTGGACGGTTTAGATTATAATTATATGTTAAAGAGATATTCCAGGGGATAGAAAAATCAGCTTCTTTTCCCTCTTCATAAATTCCTTTATAGATTCTGTTCTCATTTTGATTTAATTCTCCTAAATTTCCGGTTGTATCTTCCGGAACATTATTTTCTTTGGTTTTCGATTTTAATTTTTCACCGGATAAGCTGGTTGAAACAGAGAATTGAAAGTTAGTTAGTCTTAATAAACCTTTACCTTCATTAATTAAAAATTTATTTATCCTATTTTGAATTGGGGAATAATCATAGGGAGTAAACTGTGAAGAACCGTTAAAACTTAGTAAATCACTAATCTGTGTTCTAAAACCTAAATTCAAATTAGAAAAATTAAGACTATCGGCAGCGAAATTATATCCGATTGAAGCATCCAGATTGAGGAGCTGGATTTTCTTTTCTTTGGAGGTAGTGTCAGTAGGATCAGGCTGCGTTTTCATCTCAAAGAGATTCCCAATTCTAAAAGAAATATTCTGCTGTTCACCCGAAGGAGTGCCTCCAAATATTCCGTTTGAAAATTTATCGTACTTAATAACATGCCCATTTGTATCAGTGTAAGTTGAATAATACCCCCAGTGCGGTTTTGAAAAATCAGGCTGATAGGAATAAGATACAGATGGAGTTATTGTATGTCTTATTGCAGAAATCCCGAGCATGTTAGGCTGGAACATACCGAACAATTTTGTGGAAACTGTAAGACCCGTACTAAATGTTCTAACGAAATTAATTTGATTAACGTCTTTAGTAATAATAGTATCCTTGCCCTGCTCGTTTTTAGCGGCGAAAATTTCAATTCTTTTGTTATACCATTTCTCCTGGTACTGGAAATTTGGAGAAAAACTAAAGTACCCTATTTTGGGAGAAAAGCTTGTGCTAATTGTATGAAGGAAACCGCCTCTAATTTTTAAGCTGCCGTTAGTCTTATTTCTTTCATTTTCAAATTGTCCGGAATAAGTGTAGCCAAACAACTGATACCATTTTTGTTCACCAACACCCTGGCCTTTAAAAGGATAACTTTGAGCTTTTGTAAAGGCTATATTCGGCAGTAACTCTTGAATATTCCCATTTTCCAGATTCTGAGTTCTTTTATAATTTAGGGAAAGGCTATTGCCAGATTCTTCCCAACTTTTGAATAAAGTTGCATTAGAAACAATTTGATTTTGAAGAACCTGACTGACATCCAAGCTAGTCTTTTGCAAGTAGTTATTAGAACTAAACTGTAAATTAGCATCAAGCTGGAGGGTTGGTGTAATTTTTTGACTATGAGTCCATTGTAAGTTCCAATCTATTTGTTTTGCGCTATTTGGATCACCAGTTTCACCTGATTTAGTTAACCTATATCCGCCGGATAAATTACCATAGAAATCATACCGTTTAACATACCTAAACCTGCTATTAAACTCATAACTACCTCTTGTCCAGTAATTTGCCTGCAGATTTAGATCGATATAATCATTTATTGCCCAGAAATACCCGAAATTTCTGAAAAAATTTCCCTGGGTTCCGCTCTGCCCGAACACCGGTGGAATTATTCCGGAGCGCCTTCCGGATTGAATGGGAAACATAGCGAAAGGTAGAGGAATGGGGAACGGAACTCCGCCGAAATATAACCATATCCATTTAGCGACTATTTCTTTTTTTTGAACGACTTTCATTTCGCTGGCATAGAAGAAATAATGGGGGGTGTCACTATCGCATGTTGTATAGATCCCATCTTTTATAAAGTAATCATTCTTATCAATTTTTTTAATTTTTGTACCTGTATATATTGCGCCTTCGGATTTGGTACCGGCTGAGACAATGAAACCTCTAGATGTTTTGAAATTGTAAGTCATTCTATTGCCGGTATATTCCTCTCCCCCTTCATTTAATATAGGAGTACCTTTCAGCTTTTCAGGAAGTGAATCGGAGGGTACACCTTTTGCTTCAATATTATTAGTATTAAAATCAACAAAAATATTAGCACTTTTTAAGTCTGTCTGTTTATACTTAAGCTCACCGTTTCCATAGATATCCATTTCTTTTTTATTAACAAAAAAGATTAAAGAATCGGAAGCTGTAGAATAGATTACGGAATCAACATCGTAAGTCTTTTTTTTTGCTGTATCGGCCGCAGTCAAACTAGCAGTTGAATCAGGCATGTATAAAGAATCTTTTAGAGGAGTCAAACCAGTTGAATCAATTTCAGGGGAAATATTCGGGTAATTCATCAGCAAGGAATCTTTCTGCTGAGCGGGCAGGAAAGATATACTGAAAAATACAAAAATTGATAGCAAAAGATAATTGGTCATTTATCATTAGTCATTAGTCAATGGTCATTAGGTCATTACTCAGATTTATAGAATACTAATGCTGATGCTCCTTTTATTCCGGCATTATTTTTTAATTTTGCGGGTAGTACTTTAACTCTTTTTCGTAAGGGGGTTAGAACTCTCATTTTGATAGTTTTACTTATGGCATCAAAAAGGGGTTCTCCGAAGCCTGCTACTCCGCCTCCAATTATAAAAGTACTAATATCCAGGAGGTTGCTTACAGATGTTAATGCAGAACCAAGGTGCAAACCCATATCATTAACGATTGATTGAGCGAAACTATCGCCGTGTTCCATTGCATCTTGAATAGTAATTGGAGAAAGAAGCTCCAGATCGTTTTTAATAATTTTCCAAATAAGAGAGTCAGGATGTTCAGGCAATGATTTTTTGACAATATTAATTAGATATGAATTTCCAATAAAAGCTTCGACACAGCCAAAAGAGCCGCAATTACATTTAGGTCCTCCATATTCAATTGTAGTATGACCTACTTCTCCTGCTGCTCCAAATTCACCACGGAATAATTTTCTATTTATTATTATTCCACCGCCGACACCAGTTCCCAAAGTAACCATAACAAAAGAGTGTAATTTTCTACCATTCCCAAAAATCATTTCACCGATAGCAGCTGCATTAGCATCATTTTCAACATGGACATTAATATTAAATTCTTTTTTGATTATCTCGCCAAGCTTAACTTTTCCCCAGCCCGGAATATTAGGAGGATTTTCCACAATACCTTTCTTGACAGTTACAACACCTGCAGCACCAATACCGATACCGGTAATCTCCTTTTTATTCTTTGCTAAAATTTGATTTATACCTTTTTTCATCTGTGATATTACTGCATCAGGGCCTTCTTCAGCTTTAGTTTCCACAGAAGTTTTTCTGACAATTTTTCCGCTTTGAGAGACCAAACCAACTTTAATATTTGTTCCTCCCAAATCGACTCCCACTGCATATTTTTCTTTTTTTGTCATAAATAATCTTTATAAAAAGTAGACGAAATATTGTTGATTAATGTTACAAAACGGACCTATTTAGTAAATTCCGCACTAACGATTTTAATTTCCTGGGGATACGCAACATCACCTATAACGGTAGTTACAACAGGTTTTGCATAAAGCTCAAGCTTAGATGAAGCAGAGGTTGAATTATTATACCCTCCAATATTTAATGCTAAGTTAATTAAAGATTCATAATTTTTGTCTTTAAAGAAAGAGACTAAATCAAGGCTCATTTGCAGAGGTAAAACAACAGCTTCCCCGGTTCCGGGAACTGAAACAGGAGATCCTAAACTACCTGAAATTGTTTCTTTATTATCAATTAAAAGTCTCCAGGGAAAATCCTTAAGAGTAGCATTAGTTTTTTTGTATCCACCGGTACCATCATTTGGATTTTTAGCATCAACATTTAGAATGAAAGAGACAGGAAGGTGTCCTTGTGCAACCGCCGAAGAAATTCTTAATAATTCAGATGCGGAGAAATCCTGGAATTTAGTTTTATTATTCAATGAAACACCGTTGAGAGTAAAATTATTTACGTTTCCGAGTTTAAACTGGAGTCTTGAAATATTCACAATAGTTTGATAAACGCTGCAGCTTAAATTTGTGAATAATAAAAAGGGTAATAGTATTAGAAGTTTTTTCATAGCTGTATGTTGTTTGTAGTATGTGGTTTGTAGTTTGTAGTATGTTTCAATTTATGGTAATTTTTGTTCTTCGATTTTTTTAATAATATGTTCAGCTACTTTTAGTGCTTTAAGACCATCTTCACCTGAGACAATTGGTTTTTCATTTTTAAGCACAGAATCAATAAATAGCTGGAGCTCATAGGAGAGAGCATTAATTTCTTTTACTTCCGGTTGTTCATATATAAGGCGTTTCTTTTTATCACCGATTCCAATTTCTCCAAAAGATATAGCCGAACTATTAAGATCCTGTTCAACGGGGAGAAGTCTATAAACTTCAGATACACCTGTAATAAAATCCAATGCAATATAATTATCTTTCTGGAAAATTCTCATCTTTCTCATTTTCTTTTGAGAAATTCTACTTGCAGTCACATTCGCTACTGCTCCATTTTCAAACTGGATACGTGCATTGGCAATATCAATATTATCCGAAACAACGGCTACTCCGCTGGCTTCAATATGGCTTACTTCGCTTTTAATCAGACTTAAAATAATATCGATATCGTGAATCATTAGATCTAATACTACTGCAACGTCGGTACCTCTGGGATTAAATTGTGCAAGCCTATCGGTTTGAATAAACATAGGTCTTATAATATATTTTTCAAGAGATACTAGTGCCGGATTAAATCTTTCTATATGACCTACTTGAAGGTTTAATTTCTTTTCACCGGCAATTTTAACCAACTCTTCAGCCTCAGGGATGGCTGCAGTTATTGGTTTTTCGACAAAAACATGCTTGCCTTTCTCAAGAGATTCTTTTACCAGTTTATAATGGGATGTAGTAGTAGCAGCAATTGATACTGCATCGACAGCCTGAAAGAGTTCATTAATATCTTCAAATTCTTTTACGTTATATTCTGATGCGGCAGCTTTGGATTGAATAAAGTTAGTATCATAAACTCCAATTAATTCACAATCTTTAATGTGTTTAAACATTTTTACATGAAGTTTGCCTAGATGCCCGGTTCCGATAACGCCGATTTTTAATATTTTAGGTACGAGATTCTTCACTTCACTTCGTTCGTTCAGAATGACAATATTTGAGTAATTTCAATTATTTAGTTATTATTTTTTGATAGCCGATTATTCTGTCATAACCGCCGTAATTTTGATCATTGTAATATAAAAATATATAATAAACATTTGAAGTTTCCCAGAAGTTACCTTCAAGGACAAGCCAGTCGGGATTTTCAATTTTATTGTTTATTATATCTGCAGCGACATACTGATAATCATAGATCCCTCTTTTGAGAGGAACAGTTTTAGTAAACACGCCATATTCATTAGACATCTGAAATTCGGGTAAAATCTGCCAATGGTTAAACGCGCCAACTAAAAAAATACTTTGAAAACCATTATCAGGGGGTCTAATTTTAAAGGTAACATTCAGATAATCAGCATAATCATTTTCAAAAAACAGATAAAGGGAACCGCCGTTCAGATCCTTTTGTCCTTGCTTATAAAATCTTGAATATTCCAAACCGTCAAACTGCGCAGAGACATCTTTTTTATTATATTTATTAAAATTTCTCAAATCCGTCTGCCGGTATTCATTACCGGGATGAATATCCCTTGCAGTGAATGAGAATTTTCTATCGCCGTCCCAATAATATTGTCTAGTGTTAGTATTGAAGTTTCTATCAATAATCACAGGATAATATATTTTTTGGTTTTCAATGATTTCGACATGATCGACAAAAGAAGGATAGAATTCATTAGGTAAATCAAATGAGGCGGTAATATTAAAAATTTTGGCTAGAACCGGAGGGGAATAAACCTTGTCTTCCAATACTTCATTTTTCTTGGCGGCATTCATAATTACATCAGGCTTTATGACATAGAATTTACCAGATGCATATATATTTGATGTGTCCTGTGAATCGGTAATAAAGAACATCCATTTACCAGAGAAAGGAAAATCAACATAA
Source organism: uncultured Ignavibacteriales bacterium (assembly GCA_963848195.1). Lineage (GTDB taxonomy): Bacteria > Bacteroidota > Ignavibacteria > Ignavibacteriales > Ignavibacteriaceae > CAVQBP01. Next base: position 259,494 of record CAWKCY010000020.1, read on the forward strand.
TTATTTTTATTTGGGAAATAACCTCGAAAATGATAACGGGCATCAAGAACCGTATTAGGAAGCCGGTCAAATTTCAGATTATATTCAATATTTTTTCCATAATTTAAGAGGAAAATATTCTGATATGGATTCCAATTTTTATCACAAAACCTAAAAACAATTATGAGTGAGGGTTCATACGGTGAATTTAAGTCGAATTCAATGTTTAATTTTTTAGAAATCAGAATAGGCAGAGCCGTTTCATCGTCGGTAAAAACTTTTAAACTTTTGATTTCGATCTTTTGAGAATAAAGACTTGAAGCAGTGAATAAGAGAGATAAAAATAACAGATTTAACCGGTACACAAAGTTCCCCTTAAAGATTAAAGATTTCAACGCATTTTATATATTGATAAGAAACAAATATTTTGATTAACTGTTTTTCCCTTTCAGTTTCGAGTAGTAAACCATCGTCATAGGCATTAATCAGTTTACCAGTTTTGAAAACTATTTCATATAAAGGAGTATTATTAGAAGAATCCTTCACAAGGCCGTAGTTCTCAACAAGAGTAACGTTAAGAGTTTTGCCGAGGAATTCATTCCAGTCTATTTTCATTCGCTTCCTCTTAATAAGTTCGTTTAACTTTTGTTTAAATTGTTCTAAATCTTCACATAAATAATAGTTTTTTAGAAACTGAGAGGCAACGGATTTTTCTCCCGCATTTATATAATTAGCATAAACTGCGGCAATGGGAGCCATTAATAATTTGGATGTCCCGCAGTTTTTTGAATTACCTTCAACACTATCATCAATAAAGTTAATGATGCTTTCATTTTCATTAATAAAGACATTATAAACTTCATCGTTAACCAGAAATATTGATGAATCTTCATATCGCCAGCAGTTTATAGGAAGAAAGTAATTTCATCATTGTTCTGATTAAATTTTTCGAAATCAGGATTTCCGGCAATAATAATTGTTCCGCCAAGGTCTCCATTTGTGGTTTCAAGGGGCTCGGTGGAACCGGATAATATTGAATCGATAAAGGAGAAATTATCTTTAGTATTATAAATATAAAGTGTAAATCCGGGAATATTATTATTGAGGGTTGAATCAAGTACCAAGTATTCATCAATATTGTCATCATTTAAATCAGCAGTATATTGTTCCGGATTGTTAAACCTCTTTTGATAGAAGATCTTATTATTATTATCAAATGCCCGGAGAAGATTTCCCTGGAATGATATGTAGAATTTATCAAAACTGATTGTATCCTGTTGTGCAAATGAATTAAGGGAGAAAATGAGCAAGCAAAACAGAATAGACTTTTTCATGAGAATATAAATTTAAATAATGTGAATAAATATAATGAATTATGGTAAAATTTATCTTATCATTATTGGTTTAATTACTTAATTACTTAATTGCTTAATTGCTTAATTGCTTAATTGCTTATAATTGCTTAATTGTTTAATTGTTATAATTGTTTAATTGCTTAATTGTTTAATTGTTTCAGATGTAAAGATGATATATGATAAGAAAAATAGGGGTCAATTATTTAATTGTATAGATGTCATCTTTCATATATAGGATAAGGTTGGGAGGAAAAAGAATGCCCGCTTTTTACAGCGGGCACACTCACAATATATATTCCCCCAAATAACGAGGGATGTTATTAAGGGATAGTTTAAATTATAACCATATTTGATAAAAACCAAGATAAAGGTCACACATACCTCAATTTTGTGATGCAATAGACAATATTGGTTGAAAGATAAATATTTGAATTTGGAATGCCCTATTTCAACGTACATAGGCAATTTAAAAACGACATCAGGGGTTAAAATTCCAAAGACAAAAGACAAATTAAATTCTCGAAATTCAAAATTTCAAGAGTTTAATTTATGGAAGGTGATTTTATTTTGGGTAAAACAGAGCTCCGAGGATTCGGCAAACCCCCGGAGGTTGATTAAATTAAGATTATTTAAATTCTTTTAACCGTGACATTGCCTTGTTAAACTATCAATAATTCTTTAAATTTATTGAGCTTATCCGGAGCCTTAAATGAAGCTAACAAAACAAAATTACCAATAAACATTATAGAAAATTTGAATTTATTAACGAATATATTAATCAAGAGGAATAAAAATGGAAAAAGAATTAGATCCAAAAAAATCTGTTTATGATGTAAATGATGAAAGTCAATGTCCGGTTACCGGGCATGCAAAACATAGTTCAGGAGGCGGCACGAAAAACCGTGACTGGTGGCCGAACCAGTTGAATTTAAATATACTCCGCCAACACTCTCCCCTATCGAATCCTATGGGAGAGAAGTTCAACTACGCAGAGGAGTTCAAGACGCTCGACTTGAATGTCGTGAAAAAAGACATTTTTGAACTGATGACCAAATCTCAGGAATGGTGGCCGGCAGATTATGGTCATTATGGACCCTTCTTCATTCGTATGGCATGGCATAGTGCAGGTACTTACCGTATCTCTGACGGGCGAGGCGGCGGAGGTACAGGCTCGCAGCGATTTGCACCTTTAAACAGTTGGCCTGATAATGCTAATCTGGATAAGGCACGTTTGCTGCTCTGGCCGGTTAAACAGAAATACGGAAAGAAAATTTCATGGGCTGACTTGATAATCCTTGCGGGCAACTGTGCACTAGAATCAATGGGCTTTAAAACGTTTGGTTTTGGCGGCGGGCGTGAAGATATCTGGGAGTCTTTGGAAGATATATATTGGGGCTCAGAAGGAGAATGGTTAGGTGATAAGAGATATAGCGGTGAGCGCGATCTGGAGAATCCCCTTGCAGCAGTTCAAATGGGGTTAATCTATGTGAATCCGGAAGGTCCGAATGGAAATCCAGACCCGATTGCAGCAGCCATAGATATTCGCGAGACATTTCGACGTATGGCAATGAATGATGAAGAAACAGTCGCACTAATAGCCGGGGGGCATTCATTCGGAAAAACCCATGGTGCCGGCGAACCAGGTAAATATATTGGTAAAGAACCTGCAGGAGCGAGTATTGAAGAGCAGGGGCTTGGGTGGAAAAATACTTTCGGCAGCGGTAATGCAGATTATACGATTACCAGTGGTTTGGAAGGAGCATGGACCACAACACCGACTAAGTGGAGCAACAATTTCTTTGAGAACCTGTTTGGCTACGAATGGGAATTGACAAAGAGCCCGGCAGGAGCACATCAATGGAAACCTAAGGATGGTGCAGGTGAAGGTTTAGTGCCGGATGCGCATGACTCTTCAAAGAAACATGCGCCTTTTATGCTGACTACAGATCTCTCCTTAAGGTTTGATCCTGCTTACGAGAAAATATCAAGACGCTTCTATGAGCATCCGGATGAGTTTGCAGATGCATTTGCAAGAGCCTGGTTCAAATTAACGCACCGTGATATGGGTCCTCGTGCACGTTATTTGGGTCCGGAAGTACCGGAAGAAGATTTGATATGGCAAGATCCTATCCCGACTGTAACGCATAAGCTGATCGATAACCGGGATATCATCGAGCTGAAGAATAAAATACTTGCTTCGGGATTGACAGTATCCCAGCTAGTATCTACCGCATGGGCATCGGCATCAACATTTCGCGGGTCAGATAAAAGAGGTGGAGCGAATGGTGCACGCATACGGCTTGCACCGCAGAAAGATTGGAAGGTAAATAATCCGGCTCAATTAGATATAGTGCTAAAGACTCTTGAAGGTATCCAAAAAGGGTTCACTCAATCCGGCGGTACAATGGTTTCGCTTGCGGATTTGATCGTTCTAGGCGGATGCGCGGGTATCGAGAAGGCAGCCGAAAAAGCAGGTCATGAAATAACAGTATCTTTTACTCCGGGACGTGTGGATACATCACAAGAGTTAACAGATGTAGAAGCATTTGCCGTACTTGAACCGGATGCAGACGGTTTCCGTAATTATCTAAAGGCAAAGCACACTATATCGGCAGAAGAAATGCTTGTAGACCGTGCTCAACTATTAACGCTGACCGTAGCGGAAATGACAGTTCTTCTTGGAGGTATGCGTGTCCTTGATACAAATTTTGATCATTCGCTGCACGGGGTTTTTACAAATCGCCCCGGGACACTTACAAACGATTTCTTCGTTAACCTGCTTGATTTGGGCACAAAGTGGAAGGCAGCTTCAGAATCCGAAGATTTATTTGAGGGTCATGATCGAGTGTCCGGCGAGCTTAAATGGACCGGTACGCGAGTCGATCTCATCTTTGGTTCTAACTCTGAGCTTCGAGCTATAGCAGAAGTATATGCTTGCAGTGATTCTCAGCAGAAATTCTTGAAGGACTTTGCGGCAGCATGGAATAAGGTAATGAATTTAGATCGCTTTGACCTGTCTTAATTTCAGGCAGATCCAGCATTATTTATTATAGGAAGGTGGTTTGTAGCAAACCACCTTCTTTATTTTAAATTCTAAACTACAAAATACAAACTGCAAATAAATTATAATTTCAAAATTTGAAATTTCAAACACTCTAATTTAAGACTGCCATCTAATAAGGATTAGTTCCTTTTTCATCCTCTTGCTCGATTTACTTACTCTCATTTTTTACATAACATGATTTAGTATAATTATCCGGAAAGAGGTTTTACATGTACCAGATAAATAGCAAAGGAAATTGGATCGCTCTTAAAGAAAAGATCAGGTTGGCATATCCGATTATAACCGAGAAAGATTTGAAATTGAATCATGGTGATGAGTTTGATCTGCTGGCCAGGTTTCAAAAAATATTTTCAAAAACCAAGAGTGAAATTATTCTTATGATTGATAAACTCTAATAAATATTCTTCATTAGCAAAATTTATTAAAAGCGAGTTGTAAGAAATAATAGCTAATACAAAATATCATAATAAAAATTAAAGGACCAAAATGAGATATTTAATATTTTTCTTAGTAATAATATCTTTACCATTATTTGCACAAAATAAAAATGATGACAAAAAAGGGTTAGAGATTCAGGCCAAAGATTGGATGACCAAAATATCTTCTGATCCTGAATTGCGACTGTCGATGCTGACAATGATTCTGGATGAAACAAAAGGAAATAAGGAGGAAATGTCGAATCTGGGAAAAACAATATTGGATAACCCGGAAATGAATACCATATTGGCAGATATGATGCAAAGAAAAACTAATACTGATAATATGTCCATGCCTTCCCGTAACATGATGGGGGATAGTGTTAAGACAATGAAAATGTCAGGTTATCAATCGCTGCCTTACAAAAAATAATTTTATACCTTTTCATGATTTAGGCGAAAAGGAAAATGAAAAAGTATAAAGTAGTCAAAAATAAAAAAGACGGTCTTTTGTATCTTAGAAAACTTCAAATCCCTTTCGGCAGAAAGTAATCAACAAAATAAATACTTTCCGTTGTTATCACATTTATAAGATGTAATCCCCCTTTCATCCTTTTGCACTATAGGATACAGAGTACATCCTCGGTACATTATTGTAAATTTAATAAAAGATTTTTCCATTCTTGATTAACAGGAATTGAAATATTGTTACGTAATAATTAAAAAGGAGTATTCAATGAAACATATGAAGATAACTCTGTTTGCAGTGTCTATACTCTTCGGCATAGTGATTGTGGGATGCGGAAGCAGCCCGGCGGTGATCGATAAAGAAGCATCCACATCATCAATTCGCGCAGCTGAGGAAGTAGGAGCATCCAGTATACCGAGTGCATCTCTATATTTAGAGCTTGCAAAAGAAGAACTGGTAAAAGCGCAGGGGTTTGCAGAAAAGGGAGACAAGGAGCAGGCAGAGTCAATGCTACTTCGTGCACAAACTGATGGAGAGTTGGCAGTAGCACTTTCCCGCAGTGATACCGATAAGAAAGAAGCAGCAGAAGCAATAGATCGTGTACAACAGCTTCGTCAGGATAACAAATTACCTCAAGAAAGGAATTAAACAATGAGATCCATGATATATCTTATAACTATAGTTTTTGCTGGACTGCTGGTTAGCTGCAGCGCAAGCTTGCCTCCAGAGGAACTAGTTAATGCGCGTCAGGCCTACCAACAGGCAAGTACCGGGCAGGCAGCCCAATTAGTTCCGGCAGAACTTCACAAGGCACAAACTGCACTTGATGCAGCTGAAAAATCTTTCAAGGAAGATCCTGATTCATATCGTACCCGTGATCTAGCATATGTAGCAGATCGCAAAGCCAAGACGGCTGAAGCATTAGCTGTTACAACAGCAGAAAATAATTCGACCGCAAAGGCTAAAAAAGATTATGAAGCGACTCAGGCTGAGATTATGAAGAAAACAAATGATCAGCTTGTTATCTCACAAAAAGCGCAAGTCGATGCCGAAAGAGCTGCAGCTGATGCCCAGGCAGATCTAGCCAAACTCGCGGCAGTTAAGGAAGAAGCTCGCGGTCTTGTAATTACACTTTCGGGAAGTGTTTTATTTGCATCGAACGAATCAACACTTTTACCGTCGGCACAGGATCGGTTAAACAAAGTTGCAGATGCTCTCCTGGTAACCAAAGAGCGAAAAATTACTGTTGAGGGATATACTGACTCACAGGGATCGTCAAACTACAACATGGTATTGTCTCAAAAGCGTGCTGATGTGGTACGTACATATCTAATCTCACGCGGCTACCCAAGCGATCTTATTCAAGCGCAGGGTATAGGCGAAGAAAGTCCAGTTGCAAACAATAATACTGCTGAGGGCCGGGCTAACAACCGTCGTGTAGAGATCGTAGTAGATCACACAGCAAAATTATAAAATAAATATTAATAATTATTGTGAAAAAGACCCGGAAAATATCCGGGTTTTTTACTTATTTGACACCAGAATTCCATAAAAAAAATGACTGATAACCTCCATAATAACCGAACACAAATAATAAAGATGGAAGCATTAACAAAATCAATTTCGACTTACATTACAATTTCAATTCCAGGTTTTGGAAAAATAAATGATCATTTATTCAAAGCTATGATATCCGGCTTTTTTGGATTTACTACTTTTTTGATGATCATTTTCTTGATAAATATCCTTGACATTATTTTAGGATCAAATGAGAAATTCGGGTTGAACTTTTTAGATTTTCTTTTAGCGGGATTTGGATTTTTCCTTCAAACGACAGGTTCTTTAATTAAAAGTTTTAATAAAACAAACGAAACAATTTCTTGAAGGGATTAGAACATATCTCAAAAGATGTAATCCCCTTTTCATCCCTTTGTACGATTGAATTACTTTATATCTCTCTATAGCTTTATCAAGAATTTAAACATTGAAAATTAAAAAATGACTGAACAAATAAATTCTTCCCGAGGAATGCGTATACTTATCGGTGCAGCAGCATTCGTGGTAATCATCGCGGGGATAAACTTTGCGCAATCGGTTGTTGTGCTGTTCCTCGTCTCTATTTTTCTTGCAATACTTGGTGCACCTGCAGTACTCTGGTTAAAGAAGAAACATATTCCATCCGTATTGGCAGTGTTGATAGTCATGTCTGCTATGATTATTATTTTAGCTCTTATTGGGGCACAAATTGGCACATCCATCAGCAGCTTTTCAGATGAAATACCTTTATTACAAACACGTATTAGAGAACAATTCATGAACCTTAGTGTAATGTTATCGAGAAAGGGTTTTGTTGTGAATGAAAAATTCTTTCTGGAATATATTAACCCGGAAGCAGTTATGAAACTTACGGCCGGCTTATTAACAGGATTAAGTTCTCTTCTTTCCGACGTTGTCTTAGTCCTTCTCACAGTGACCTTTATCTTGCTGGAAGTCTCCAGCTTTCCCAAAAAGCTCCGCACTATTCTCGGTGATCCTAACCAGGTATTTCCGCAATTCATGAAGTTTGTAGTTGATATGAAACGTTATACGGTCATCAAAACTATGATCAATCTTGCAGCGGGAATTTTAATTGCAGTATGGATGGAAGTACTAGGAGTGCAGTTTCCTATTTTATGGGGTTTTCTTGCATTTCTCCTTCATTATATACCTAACATCGGAGCTATAATTGCGGCAATTCCTCCAGCGCTTCTAGCACTTGTTCAAATTGGGATTGGCAGTGCTCTTCTTGTGGTTACAGGTAATATTTTAATTGGATTTCTAATAGGTAATGTGATTGAACCGCGGCTCATGGGAAGGAGACTCGGACTCTCCACATTGGTTGTCTTTCTCTCACTTATTTTTTGGGGGAGCCTGCTCGGGTTGATTGGTGCTATTCTTTGTATACCACTTACGATGGCATTGAAGTATGCATTTGAAAGCAATGAAAGTACACAATGGATTGCTGTGCTGCTGGGTTCGGAAAAGTTGGATGAGATTTCTACGCCAATTTAAAAGAAGACAGGAGAATGATGAACACTCTGGTTACCGACAATAGATTTTTGATAGGCTGCCTCTAGTTATGACTTGTAAAAAAGTATTTGAAGACATGAACTTTTTACATAAGTATTCTGATTTAAAGATTGTATTATGGAACTTATTATTTTTCTTAAGGGAATCTTTATAGGTTTTGCGTTGGCAGTACCTATTGGGCCTATTGGAATAATGTGTATCCGTAAGACACTTAACGAAGGACGATTACGCGGATTAATTGTTGGTCTTGGTGCTGCAACTGCGGATTTACTCTACGGTTGTGTTGCTGCTTTTGGAATTACGTTTATTTCCAATACGCTTGTCAGCCAACGAATATGGATACGATTAATTGGAGGAGTACTTCTTCTTTACCTGGGTGTAAGAACATTTCTCAAACTTCCTACTAATACTGTTATCCCTATAAACAGCAATGGAGTTTTGCGATCATATCTCACAGCATTTATACTAACACTTACTAATCCGTTGACTATCTTTGCTTTTATAGCGGTATTTGCCGCACTTGGCTTGGGAAGTGATCTTGGTAATTTTTCTTCGTCAGTTCTTGTTGCTGGTGTTTTTATCGGTTCATGTTTATGGTTTTTGTCTCTTAGTTCCGCAGTTATGCTATTTAGAACTAAATTAGATCTGGTCGGATTGAAATGGGTAAACAGAATTGCAGGAATATTAATAATTATCTCCGGTGTTATAGTTATGGTTAGTTTGTTATGATTTTTTTGGGGCAAAAGTGGGTTTATCTTGTATTAGATTCAGGGATTTGGAAAAGGTAATCATATAGTCTACTAAGGATGTAGTCCCATTTTCATCCCTTTGCTCGATTGAACAATTCGGAACTTCTTTATATCATGTTATGTATCCATTAACTAAATAAATATTGAACTCAAGGAAATGATAAATAGCTATATATAAGAAGGAAAGATGATTGGAAAGAATTTAAACGGAAGTTTAGTAATAATATTGATAATGTTGGAAAGCACTCAAATGAAATTAGATATTTAATGAAATCACTAAAATGGAAAAAATAATTTTGCCCCAGTATACGAACGAAAAGCGGGAAGCAGAGATGAACCCGGAAAATATTTCCGAAATAATTGATGATTCAATATTTAAAAAATTCTTTTTAGAAGTAGCTTCGATTACAGCCTTTACCTGGCATTTTTTTAAAGAAGTATTTAAACCGCCGTATGAGTTTAATGAACTGCTCAAACAATCTTTCATGATCGGTTACAAGTCTCTTCCTTTGGTAGCTATTACAGGATTTATAATAGGTCTTGTCCTTACTATTCAATCAAGACCAACTTTAGCAAAGTTTGGAGCGGAATCTTGGCTCCCTGCGATGGTGGCAGTTTCAATAATTCGGGAAATAGGGCCGGTTATAACATCGTTAATCTTTGCCGGAAAAGTCGGTTCGGGAATAGGTGCAGAACTGGCATCGATGAATACAACCGAACAAATTGATGCAATGCAGGTGTCGCATACCAATCCATTTAAATATCTAGTTATTACAAGGGTCCTGTCTGCTACATTGATGCTTCCGTTATTGGTAATATTTGCCGATGGTATTGGTTTGTTGGGATCGTTTGTCGGTGTTAATATAAAAGGAGATGTAAGTATCTATTTCTTTTTTTCGCAGATATTTCAGAGCCTCGAATTTAAGGATTTGTTCCCAGCTTTCATTAAAACTTTTTTCTTTGGATTTGCTATCGGGCTTGTCGGAAGTTATAAAGGATATTATTCAAACAAGGGGACTGAAGGAGTTGGAAAAGCCGCTAACTCAGCCGTCGTATTCGCATCTTTAATGGTTTTTATTATAGATATGATAGCAGTGCAAGTTACAAGTTTGCTTCAACATTAAAATAGGTAATCAGAAGAATGATAGAGAAGTCAACCTTAATAGAAAACGATAAAAAACAAAACGGTATTGTTGTTAAGATGGAACATCTTAAGAAATCTTTTGGGAATAAACATGTTCTACGTGATATTAATTTGGTGATTAATAAAGGAGAAAATCTCGTTATACTTGGAAAATCCGGTACCGGTAAATCGGTTCTAATAAAATGTATAGTGGGATTAGTTGAAATTGATGAGGGAAAACTAGTAATACTAGGGCAAAATATTTCAGAGCTAAAAGAAAACGAACTGATTGAGTTACATGAGAAGATAGGGTTCCTTTTTCAAAGCGGAGCTTTGTATGATTCTATGACAGTAAGAGAAAATCTTGAATTCCCTCTTAGGAGACAGATAGGTTCAATGAGTAAGGAAAAAATGAAATTACTGATAAAAGAAGCCTTAGAAAATGTAGGACTTTCCGAAACAATCAATGAGATGCCTTCAGAGCTTTCCGGTGGAATGCGCAAAAGACTAGGCTTAGCCCGAACGCTGATCCTAAAACCTGAAATAATGCTTTACGATGAACCCACAACCGGGCTGGATCCCATAACATCAAAAGAAATAAGTAAGCTTATACTTGAAGTTCAAAAAAAATATAATACTTCCTCCATCATAATCACACATGATATAGAATGCGCCAGGTTGACTGCAAACCGGATTATAGTTATCAAAGAAGGAGTATGCACTGCAGAAGGATCATTTACCGATCTTCAGAATTCGACAGATACCTGGGTAAGATCGTTTTTTGAATAATAAGTCAGAAAAATTAAAAGAGAAGATAAAATGAAGAATAACGTAACAAATAAAATCAGGCTTGGAATATTTATTTCCCTTGGAATTGTAATATTTATTGTAGCAATATATTTCATTGGTGAAGGACAGCAATTATTCAGACATACATTTCACATATCCGGAGTATTTAAAGATGTTGCCGGGCTTCAGGCAGGAAACAATGTTCGGTTATCAGGGGTTAATGTAGGGACTGTAAAATATGTTGGTATTGTTAGTGATACTTCCGTTAGTGTAGAAATACTAATTGATGAAAGTACCAGGAAGTTTATAAAAAAGGATGCAATTGCAATTATTGGTTCGGAAGGACTTATGGGGAATAAAGTTTTAATTATAAATCCAGGAACAGGCGGAAAAAAAGAAATAGAAAACGACGATGTTATCGAAACAATCCAACCGATTAGTATGGATGATATTATGAAATCACTAAACACAACTATCAGCAATACTTCCAGTATAACCGGTGATTTATCTAAAATTACCAGTAATATAGAATCAGGTAAAGGAACCATTGGAAGGTTGATAATGGATAAATCATGGAGACAAAATTTCGATTCTACTTTTATTAATTTGAAAAATGGTTCGGCAGGGTTTAAAACGCTTATGGACAAATCGAGTGAATTGGGAGATATTCTAACGTCATTAAAAACAACTATAGATAATACATCAGCTATCACAGGTGATTTATCTAAAATTACTAACAGCCTACATTCAGGGGACGGAATAATAGGAAGACTGTTAATGGACAAATCGTGGGGACGAAATTTTGATTCTACTTTTGTTAACATGAAAGAAAGCTCTAATAATTTAAATATTCTTATGAAGCAGGCAAAAAGCAGCTGGCTGTTGTGGGGATTTTAATATTTGATAATTTACAGGAGACTTTTTAAAACAGTACTACACAATAACATGAATATCGGGGGATTAAAATTATGAACAGCAAAGAAAATAAGACCATTCTTCTTGTGGAAGATGAAGCAATCATCGCCATGAATGATTCAATTAAATTGAAAGAGTATGGATATAATATTATCCATGTTCTAACCGGGCAAAAAGCGATTGAAGTTGTTAACGATAATAAAAATGAAATCGATCTTATTCTTATGGACATTAATCTCGGTGAAGGAATTGACGGCACTGAAGCAGCTAAAATAATACTTGAAGAACACGACATCCCTCTTTTATTCCTTTCAAGCTATACGGCTCGTGAAATTGTGGATAGAACTGAGAATGTAACTTCCTATGGATATGTTGTTAAGAACGGAATTACTGTACTTGATGCTTCTATTAAGATGGCTTTCAGACTTCATGAAGCATATCAGGATTTAAAAAAACAGAAGTTAGAAGTTGAAGCCAAAGAGAATAAATTACGGATGTTTGAAAAAAGATATCGCAGGCTTTTTGAATCAGCTAAAGACGGAATATTAATTCTTAATGCCGATAACGGGATAATTGTTGACGTTAATCCCTATTTAATTAAAATGCTGGGTTATTCTAAAGAGCAGTTCCTTAAAAAAAATATTTGGGATATCAGCGCTTTCAAAAATATTGATTATTCAAAACAATTGTATAAAGAATTACAGGATAAAGATTATGTCCGCTATAAAGATTTACCCCTGGAGACCTCCAGCGGAAAACAAATAAATGTAGAATTTGTCAGTAATGTTTATTTAGTGGATAATGAAAGGGTTATTCAATGCAATATTCGTGATATAACAGAGCGAAAGAAATATGAAAAAACACTAACAGACGATATAGATAAAAAAGAAGCTTTACTTAATGAAATACAGCACCGGATAAAAAATAGTTTCAGTATAATAACAAGTTTAATTCATCTTAGATCCAACATAACCCAATCCGATGAAACAAAAAATACACTTGAAGAATTAGCCTTAAGAATAATATCAATTTCAGATTTATATTCCTTGTTAAATAGTACCAATTCCTTTTATGAGATCCAGCTCAAAGCATATTGCAATAAAGTAATTGATTCGATGCTTAACCTTTCAAGAAATATTAAAATAAATAAACATATTGAAGAAATTACTGTTCCCACTAAAAATGCAGCCACCATAGGGATGATCCTTGTTGAACTATTGTCCAATGCTATTAAATATGCATTCCCTTACTCTGATGGAATTATAAATATAGAATTGAAAAAAGTAAATTCCCAGATAGTATTGATATTTGAAGATGATGGCATTGGTTTACTAAATGATTTTAATATAACTGAAAGCAAAAGCTTAGGGCTTCATCTTGTAAATTTAATGGTCAGCCAGCTTAATGGTAAAATTAAATTCATTCCCGGAAACGGAACCAAGATTATTGTGGGATTTCCTGAGTGAAATTAAAAGAGGAAAGGGTGGACTTAAATACAATAATAGATATTTCAATAATATATACATAATCAAAAAATTACCCGCTCAATAAAATACAATTCTAACTTGATTCTTTATACATCCAAAAGAATTAGTTCCTTTTCCATCCTTATGCACGATTGAATTAAGAATGTTCTCTTTATAGCTTAATATAATAAAAGATAGTTTTTCTATTTTATATCAGTTACCGGTTTGTGAGTTACCAGGCGCAAGCATAAAAAATTTGAGTTTTTAAGTTCAAATGTAAAATTCAGAAATAAAATATGAATAGGATTATGATAATAAAATAAAATTTAATACAAAGCATTTAAGTAGGTAAACCTATGAATAAGACAAACAAAAGATTCTTAATTATTGTGTTTATGATTGTAGTGCTGCTTTTTTTATTCTTCGGCAGCGGTGAAATGATGAATGGCGGCATAAATGGAAGGATGAATGGAAATGGCTGGTTAGGCGTCAATAGCTGGTGGTGGTTCTCCACTATCGTTTTACTCGTTTTTGGCATCTCTTTCGGTTGGTTATTTATTATAAAGAAAAATTAGCCAAATAAGGATTTATCGTAACAATTATAACCGGGGACGAAGATGCAAAACAATAAAAAATTACTTACGGTGATAACATCTTTGATCAGCCATAGTTGACAAGTAAGTATAAAGATAAGTTTAATTAAAGGAAGAAAAATGGAAATAAACCTTCTTGCCGGGAAACCAGCCGAACCAGAAATGCTGGTTAACGTGCCCAAACTAGTCACTGCCTATTATACCGAATCACCTGATCCTTCAGTACCGGCTCAGCGGGTCATGTTCGGCACTTCAGGCATCGCGGTTCAGCATTCGACAAAACATTTAACGAACGGCATATTCTCGCCATCACTCAAGCTATTTGTCTCTATCGCAGTTACCAAAAAATTGATGGCCCTTTGTTTCTAGGCATGGATACTCATGCGCTTTCCGTGCCGGCTCTTGCTACTTCGTTAGAAGTACTGGCGGCAAACGGGATGGAAGTTATGATTGCTGAGAAAGACGAATATACCCCAACCCCTGTTATTTCTCATGCGATTATTACATACAACCGGGGGCGCAAGACAGGACTTGCCGATGGTATAATTATTACACCATCGCATAATCCGCCACATGACGGAGGTTTCAAGTATAATCCCCCAAATGGCGGGCCGGCTGATAATGCTGTAACCAATTGGATAGAGGCTAAAGCAAACGAATTTCTCGAGAATGGCCTTAAAGATATAAAAAGAATTCCTTTCGAGAAGGCTCTTCATACCGGTACGACACATCGACATAATTACCTTGATGCTTATGTGGATGATCTCGGTAATGTAATAGATATGAAACTCATTCGTGATGCTAAGATTAGTATGGGCGTAGATCCACTCGGCGGTGCGGGCGTCCACTACTGGGAGCCGATTGCCGAGCGATACAGATTGAATCTGACTGTTGTTAACAAGGCAGTCGATCCGACTTTTCGATTCATGACGGTAGATTGGGACGGCCAGATACGTATGGATCCATCTTCGCCTTATGCAATGCATAGATTGATTGATTTAAAAGATCGCTTCGATATTGCCTTTGCCTGTGACACCGACCATGACCGGCACGGAATTGTCACCAGGAGTGCAGGCTTGCTTTCACCTAATCACTACCTTTCAGTGGCTATCTTCTATCTTTTCCAACACCGGTCTAAGTGGCTCATGGAAGCGGCGGTTGGTAAAACGGTGGTTAGTAGTTCGATGATCGATCACATCGCTGCAAAACTTGGACGTAAACTTTACGAGGTGCCGGTCGGTTTCAAGTGGTTCGTTGAAGGTTTGCTTGACGGATCACTTGGCTTTGGCGGAGAAGAAAGTGCAGGCGCCTCCTTTGTCCGGCTGGACGGTACCGTCTGGACAACGGACAAAGATGGAATTATCCCAGCTTTATTGGCAGCAGAGATAACGGCAAAAATGGGGCGTGATCCCGGTCAGTTATATAATGATCTTACACATGAGTTTGGTGAGCCTTTCTACGAACGCATTGATGCACCCGCCACCTCTGCTCAAAAGGAATCGCTGGCAAAAATCTCTCCCCGGCAGGTTAAGCAAACCGGATTGGCCGGTGAAAAAATCCAGACAATCCTATCCAACGCGCCGGGCAACGCCGCGCCTATCGAGGGATTGAAAATAATTGCAAAAAGCGGATGGTTCGCCGCTCGTCCATCCGGAACTGAAAACATCTACAAAATTTATGGAGAGAGCTTCCGGGGAGCTGATCATTTACACAGCATCCTGGAAGAAGCGCAGATAATTGTTAACGATGCCATAGCGGTCGGACAGAAACCTGAAATGACATTAAATACAAAACATTAAGGAGAAGCCATGAGCAAAGTAACAAGTGTAAGCAAACAAATTTTGACTATCACAAATATAGAATCCTTGATGGACATGCTGGCAAGCAAAGAGGGTTCGATGCGCCAAAAGGCAAGGGAATCACTGATAACCCTAGGTAAACCCGCCGTCCCTTTCCTAATCCGTACTTTGCGGAATTCCAAGTTAGATCATCTTCGTTGGGAAGCAGCCAAGTCTCTCGGTTCGATTTACGATACAAGAGCAATACCATCGCTGGTGAAAGCGCTTGAAGATAATGACCATGATGTGGCATGGTTGGCTGCCGTAGCATTAAGAAAATTTAAAAAAGCCGCCTGGCCGCAACTTTTAAACATATTGATTAAAAGCAAACCTGATTCTATTTTATTGCGCCAAGGAGCACACCATGTTTTAAGGGACCAGAGAGAGGATGGATTCAATGAATTGCTTACAACTCTAACGAAGTCTTTAGAGCCCGGCGCGGCTCAAGAATCAACAGCAGTAGCCGCGTATAACATCCTCAAACAAATGAAGGCAAAATCATAGGACTAATTAATACACCGATAACCTGAAACGCTGTTAAAGATAAATATTAGGAGAAACCATGAACAAACAAACACGAGTAAATCACCCGATATACAGCCTTTTACCCACAGAAGTCGAGGGATTCGATTCTCTTGCCGAGCTTGCCCTAGATATGCGATGGTCGTGGTCTCGGAAATGTTGCCGGCGACCAGCTTAAAGCCGCAAGCGGATTTGGGCGTACCGGTGGCAGGTGTAGGACTGTTGTACCAGCAGGGCTATTTTCGACAGGTAATTGATCAGGATGGAGCGCAGCAGGCTCTATTTCCATATAACGATCCGGAGCAATTGCCAATCACACCTCTGCGGAAACCGAACGGGGATTGGCTGCGTCTGGAAATTGCGCTTCCCGGTTATTCGGTTTGGCTGCGTACATGGCAGGTTCAGGTCGGCAGAATTAAACTTTACTTACTCGACTCTAATGATGCTGCGAACTTTCCGGCTCATAGAGGAATTACAAGCGAGCTTTACGGAGGCGGGCCGGAGCTGCGGCTCAAACAAGAAATCATACTCGGGATTGGAGGATGGCGGCTGCTCGCCGCACTCAACATCCATCCGGAGGTTTGCCACTTAAATGAAGGGCATGCTGCATTCGCTGTGCTGGAACGCGCAAGAAATTTCATGGAAGAAACAGGACAATCTTTTGAAGCCGCACTGTATGTCACCCGTGCCGGGAACCTATTCACCACCCACACTGCTGTGGCTGCCGGCTTTGACCGTTTCCATCCTGCCCTTATCGGGCAATACATTGGGGGTTATGCTGAGCAGAAACTCGGCATAACTCTAAACGATTTGCTAGCTCTGGGCCGCCGGAATCCGAAAGACTCATCGGAAAGTTTCAACATAGCTTATCTGGCGGTTCGCGGGAGCGGCTATTCCGCTGGAAGCTTCTAAAATACTATGGCAACGGTGATTCGATTTAAAATATAATTGTGATTGAAAAAGAATCATAAACATTAACAGAAATTTATTTGGTAAATGTAAACGGTAATGAACAAGGAGATAAGATGAAAGGGAAAAAAAGTATCAAGTATTTGTTTTTAGATAACGGTGGTGTTTTGCTTACCGACGGATGGGTTCACGGATACCGTAAGCTGGCGGCTAAAACATTTGAACTGGATCAGCAAGAGATGGAGAAACGGCATAACCAGGCTTTCGATACCTACGAGTTGGGAAAACTCAATACCGGAGGGGTACATTGCGGAATTTGATTTTCTGCCTTAGTTTAATACAAAATTTTCAGTAATGATAATTATGATGGCACCGGTAGAAATGCATCGGATAATAATTCATTATATGCATTAGCATGGATAGCTTTTTAGTGAATTAGGAGACCTTTGTTTATGCATCACGCTTTATTTAGAACAAGTTTAAGAAGGAATTAATATATGGAGTCAGCTAATCCACACATACTGACGATAAATGGCGGCTCATCGAGCATCAAGTTTGCATTATATAAAACATGCAAACCGCTGGAAAAAAGTCTTCATGGAAGCATTGGACGTATAGGCTCATTTAATACAAATTTAACTTTCAGTGACCCAATAGAAAACAGAAAAGGTAGTCTCATTCTTGAATCCTCGGATACCAGGTCGGCAGCAAATTTTCTGATTGATTGGCTCGAAAAAAAGATTGATTTTTCTTTGATTATTGGTATAGGACATCGAGTGGTTTTCGGATTGAATCATACGGAACCAGAATCCCTTACTCAGAAATTAGTGAATGAACTTCATCGAATCAGCCCGTACGATATGGATCATCTGCCTGCCGAGATTGAATTGATCGAGGCGATGCAGCAGCGTTATCCCAAAATACCGCAAGTGGCTTGCTACGATACGGCATTTCACCATACCATGCCGCGTGTTGCCAAAATCTTGCCTATCCCGCGCCGCTTCGAAGCATTGGGAATCCGGCGATACGGATTTCATGGTTTGTCCTATTCGTATCTCATCGAAGAACTTGCTCGTATTGCAGGTACAAAATCAGCACACGGTCGCGTGATTCTGGCTCATCTCGGCAACGGTGCAAGTTTGGCCGCCGTCAGCGAAGGAAAGAGCATTGATACCAGCATGGGCTTTACACCTGCCGGAGGACTTACGATGGGCACCCGTCCCGGTGATTTAGATCCAGGCGTTGCTTGGTACATGATGAAGTCGGAGAATCTCACGCCCAAACAGTTCAATAAATTAATCAACCATGATTCCGGTCTCCTCGGCATTTCCGAAACCAGTTCCGACAACACTTAAGGGTTACAAATTGGACAGCCGCGACGGGAAATAGGAAAGGTTAAAGAATCATATTTCGATGACCAGTACTGTACCATCCGCTATCTGGTTGTCGACACATTCATAGCACGACATTGCCGTCAACCAAAATGAAATTATGTAGGATGCTTGCATGCGGGTTCACGCAACCATGCTTCAAGAATATTTTGACAAAAAAATAAAAATATAATAGAGGATGCTATACATGGGCAAGATGGCGCCCTTATGGAGTAAAAGTAAGTATGGTCATGGGATCAGACGAGTTTGGAAGATTCTTTTTATTGCGTTCAAAAAATTTCTTCATATTGATGGAGTACAATGGGCGGGTTCTTTCTCCTTCAATATGTTTTTCTCTCTGTTTCCTATAATCATCCTCTTCGTCACTATCGCCTCGATTTTTATTGACAGGGACCGGGCCGGGAAAGTGATAATTACTTACATAGAAAACTATGTCCCGATTAGTGGTGAAATGCATAACTACATTTTTAATACAATCACCGGTGTGATTAATGCGCGCGAACAAGCAGGTTTAGTCGCGTTTGTCATCCTTGTTTGGGCTTCCGTCCAATGTTTCATCACACTCATAGTTGCTACAAACCGGGCCTGGGGAACCGAGTTGGACAAAAGTTGGTGGCGTCTACCGCTCAAAAGCTTGGTGCTGTCCGGCACCACCGCAAGTATGGTTCTGCTGGGCATGGTACTTCCGGTGATGATGAGAGTAGCTAAGAATTGGCTTTTTGCAACAAACGAGTTCAGTTCCTGGCTATACGGCATAGGAAGTTTTTTTATCCCGTTGCTTCTGGCTTTTTTTGGTCTAAGTGTTTTTTACATGATCGCACCGCTCCGGCCTACCCAGTTTTCCGTAGTCTGGGTCGCAGCTCTGTTCTCTACCCTTCTTTTACAAGCTAGCGAAAGTCTGTTCGAAATGTATCTGAGAAACTTCGCAACATTGAATGCTGTATATGGAACGTTTGGCGGAATCATGGCATTGCTGCTCTGGATTTATCTTTGCGGATGCATTTTCATATTCGGTGCCTGTTTGTGCGCCACTCAAGCGGAAACGAATTCATCAAAGGTGAAGAACCAATGAAGTATTAGTCAAATTTAAAACTTAATATTGAAAGAATTAATGATTATGAAAACAAAAAAGATGTCTGAAAAGAAACTAGTTAAGGAAGTAAAAGAAGGGTTTGGAGAGAACATTGCAGCCAAGATGAAAAAGATAGATGTAAAGGATAAACCTTTAACGCATGAACTTCTGCAAAAGATGAACGCCTATTGGCGGGCTGCAAACTATTTGTCGGTCGGACAGATTTATCTATTTGACAATCCGCTGTTAAAGAAACCATTAAAATTGAAACATGTAAAGCCGCGTTTGCTGGGACATTTTGGCACGACTCCCGGTCTTAATTTTATCTATGTACACCTCAATCGTATCATCAAGGAATACGATTTGAATATGATATATGTCATTGGACCAGGTCACGGCGCGCCCGGAATAGTAGCCAACACTTATCTTGAAGGTACTTATAGTGAGGTTTATCCGAATATTACCCAGAACGAAGAAGGTATGAAAAAACTATTCACACAATTTTCATTTCCGGGCGGTATTCCGAGTCATGTTGCGCCGGAAACGCCCGGTTCAATTCATGAAGGCGGAGAACTCGGCTATTCTTTGTCGCATGCTTATGGCGCAGCGTTCGATAATCCTGACCTGATAGTAACATGTGTTGTAGGTGACGGCGAATCGGAAACAGGACCGCTGGCCACCAGCTGGCATTCCAACAAATTCCTCAATCCGGTTTGTGATGGAGCTGTACTGCCAATCTTACATTTGAATGGTTACAAGATAGCCGGCCCAACTGTTCTTGCGCGCATCAGTCACGAAGAATTAGACCAGCTTTTCCGCGGTTACGGTTACAATCCGTATTTTGTTGAGGGAGACGATCCCGACAAACTTCATCAAATCCTGGCAGCCACTCTTGATATTGTAATTGCTGAGATTAAGGAGATACAAACCAAAGCAAGAAACAAGGGATTTAAGAACCGTCCTATGTGGCCCATGATAATTTTTCGCTCTCTAAAAGGATGGACTTGTCCTAAGGTAGTGGATGATCTGCCAATCGAAGGTACATTCCGCGCGCATCAAGTACCAATTACAGATTTTGTGAAAAAGCCGGAACATTTGAAGATTCTTGAACAATGGATGAAAAGCTATAAAGCTAAAGAATTATTTGATAAAAGCGGTAAACTTATTCCGGAACTTGCCGAGCTGGCACCTAAAGGAGAACACCGAATGGGAGCTAACCCACATGCCAATGGAGGACTTCTTCTTAAAGAATTGAAGATGCCGGATTTCCGTAATTACGCTCTGAAGATAAATAATCCCGGCGTTGATGAAGGAGAAGCCACGCGTGTACAAGGTAAGTTCCTTCGTGATATAGTGAAACTAAACCAAACTAATTTCCGCGTTTTCAGTCCTGACGAAACAGCGTCGAATCGTTGGGGAGATGTGTTCGATGTAACAAACCGTTGTTCAACTGCGGAGCTAATTCAAATTGACGACCATGTTGAGCCCGATGGTCGCGTAATGGAAATGTTGAGCGAACACCAATGCGAAGGTTGGCTTGAAGGTTATTTGCTGACGGGCAGACACGGTTATTTCTCATGTTACGAAGCGTTCATACACATCATTGATTCAATGTTTAACCAGCATGCTAAGTGGCTCAAAGTAGCTCATGATATCCCCTGGCGAAGTCGCGTTGCTTCACTGAACATTTTACTTTCATCTCATGTTTGGCGGCAGGACCATAACGGCTTTAGCCACCAAGATCCAGGTTTCATAGACCACGTTGTGAATAAGAAAGCGGATGTTATCCGCGTCTATCTTCCGCCTGATGCCAATACACTGCTGTCGGTAACCGATCATTGCTTACGCAGCCGCGACTATGTTAATGTAATTGTCGCAGGAAAACAACCGGCACTGCAATGGATGGACATCGATTCAGCCATTAAACACTGTACTGCCGGACTTGGTATTTGGGAATGGGCAAGTAACGATAAAGGCGGAGACCCTGATGTGGTCATGGCTTGCTGCGGTGATGTTCCAACACTGGAGACACTGGCAGCAGTTGAGATTCTTCGTAAGAATTTTCCTGAACTTAAAGTCAGAGTAATCAATGTGGTAGATCTGATGACACTTCAACCCAAAAGCGAGCATCCGCACGGGCTCAGCGATAAGGATTTTGATACTCTCTTTACGAAAGATAAGCACGTCATCTTTGCCTTTCATGGTTATCCTCTTTTGATCCATCGTTTAACATATAGACGATCCAATCAGGAACGGTTTCACGTACGAGGGTACAAGGAGGAAGGAACAACAACCACACCATTTGACATGGTAGTGTTAAATGAACTGGATCGTTTCCATTTGGTCGGCGATGTGATTGATCGTGTGCCCGGTTTAGGTTCGCGGGCAGCATATGTGAAACAGTTCCTACGAGATAAGCTTTTGGATCACAAAAAATATATAAACAAATATGGTCAAGATATGCCGGAAATCCGTAACTGGAAATGGGGCAATCTCAAATGAATGAGAAAGAACTGATAAACATAGTTAATGAAAATATATAATCACAACAGGAGAAAACAATGAATATCCAAATCAATACAGACCATAATATCCAGGGTAATGAGGCTATAATACTATCCTGAGAACTTCGCATACTTAAAGATTCTGAGTTGAAAGAAACAAAAAAATGGATCAGTTAAATATGAAAGGAGAATCCTCAATATGAAACCCAATATCAAACAACCCAAAACTCCCGAACTGAAAT
The DNA here is from genome assembly GCA_963848195.1 of uncultured Ignavibacteriales bacterium. Lineage (GTDB taxonomy): Bacteria > Bacteroidota > Ignavibacteria > Ignavibacteriales > Ignavibacteriaceae > CAVQBP01. Next base: position 281,959 of record CAWKCY010000020.1, read on the forward strand.
CGGGATCGAAACCTGATAACACGCCTGATGCAAAGGACGATTTAAAAACCCTACCCCTGTTAGAAGTGGAGAAAAAATTAGAGTCATCTCCAGATGGACTCACTCAAGCAGAAGCTGAGAAACGGCTGACGCAATACGGACCTAACGAGATTGAAGAAAAGAAAACCAACCTTTTGCTGAAATTCCTCACATATTTTTGGGGTCCCATCCCTTGGATGATTGAGATCGCGGTAATTCTGTCGGGTGTAGTTAAACACTGGCCGGATTTTTTTATTATCCTGCTTTTACTTGCTGCTAATGCGGTAGTCGGATTCTGGGAAGAACGAGAAGCGGGTAATGCGATCGCCGCCCTAAAAGCAAAGCTGGCAATCAAGGCGCGTGTAAAACGTGACGGGAATTGGATCACTCCTGCTGCACGTGAACTGGTGCCCGGGGATATAATTCGTTTACGCTTAGGTGACATTGTTCCTGCGGATGCACGTTTGTTGGATGGCGATCCTGTGGAAGTGGATCAATCTGCGCTGACTGGTGAATCGTTGCCAGTCGAACGCAAATACGGTGAAGCTGTATTTTCCGGTTCGATTATTCGTCGTGGTGAAATAAGCGCACTTGTTTATGCCACCGGAGAGAACACTTACTTTGGCAAGACGGCGCAACTTGTCCAAGAGGGACATACTATCAGCCATTTTCAAAAAGCAGTTTTGAAGATCGGCAATTATTTGATCATGCTTGCGGTGACTTTAGTAATAGTGATTATTGCAGTCGCTATTTACCGTGGAGACTCAATCATATCAACGCTGCAGTTTGCCTTGGTTCTCACAATTGCGGCAATTCCGGTAGCAATGCCTACGGTATTGTCGGTTACCATGGCTGTCGGCGCAAAACTGCTTGCCAGAAAAAAGGCTATTGTAAGCAAGTTGGTAGCTATCGAAGAATTAGCAGGCGTGGACATTCTGTGTGCCGACAAAACCGGCACTCTTACCCAAAACAAACTTACACTTGGTGATCCATTCAGTGTTAATAATATTCCTACAGAACAAGTCATCCTTAACGGTGCGCTGGCTTCGCGAGCTGAAAATAACGACACCATTGATCTGGCTGTGCTGGGTGGATTGAAAGACAAGAATTCGTTAAAGGCTTATGAAGTGGTTCATTTCCAGCCGTTCGACCCTGTACATAAACGGACCGAAGCCGCAGTAAAAACCAAAGATGGAAAAACATTTAAGGTAACTAAGGGAGCACCACAGGTAATTTTAGAATTGTCTTCGAATCAAGGACAGATAAAATCAGCTGTCGACAAAGCCGTAAACGAATTCGCAGCACGGGGTTTTCGATCATTAGGTGTTGCGAGAGCCGAGGGTGACGGGCAATGGCAGTTTGTTGGTGTGCTGCCCTTATTCGATCCGCCGCGTGAAGATGCAAGAGCAACGATTAAGACTGCAGGAGAGATGGGTGTTAAGATAAAGATGGTTACGGGCGATGCGCTTGCCATAGCCAAAGAAACCGCCCAAAAGTTGGACATTGGTACAAATATTCTTGATGCCGCCGGCCTGGGCGACTCTAAAAAGAAAGAGACCACAGAGGTATCTGACTCTATCGAGAATGCAGACGGTTTCGCACAAGTTTTCCCCGAACACAAATTCCATATTGTGGATGTATTGCAAAAACGCGGTCACATCGTAGGTATGACGGGTGATGGTGTAAATGACGCACCGGCGTTGAAGAAAGCCGACTGCGGAATTGCAGTTTCTGACGCGACAGATGCTGCAAGGGCTGCTGCTTCAATTGTGTTAACAACACCTGGACTTTCGGTAATTATAGATGCAATCAAAGAGAGCAGAAAAATTTTCCAACGGATGAACAGTTATGCGATATATAGAATCGCCGAAACTCTGCGAGTGTTGTTCTTCATGACGCTGGCCATTTTGATTTTCAACTTTTATCCATTGACGGCAGTGATGATAGTGATGCTGGCATTGCTAAATGACGGCGCCATATTATCTATTGCCTATGATAATGTTCATTATAAAGATCAACCCGAAGCATGGAATATGCGCATGGTACTCGGCGTCTCCACTGTACTTGGTGTAATTGGTGTCATCTCAGCTTTTGGTTTGTTCTATCTTGGTGAGCGCATCTTTCATCTAGATCGTGCACACATACAGACGCTAATGTATTTGAAGCTATCGGTAGCCGGACATTTGACAATCTTCCTCACGCGTACGCGTCACCCATTTTGGTCTATACGCCCTGCAAAAATTTTATGGGGAGCAGTACTTGGAACGCAAATCGTGGCTACGTTGATAGCAGTTTATGGGGTGTTTATGACGCCGCTTGGCTGGGGATGGGCGGGATTTGTTTGGGGCTATGCGCTATTTTGGTTCTTTTTAAATGATCGTATAAAACTACTTGCATATAAAATTTTTGATCCGATCAAAATTAGGACAACAGCTAATTTAGAACCGAAAATCGCTGAGCGAGCTTATAAATTGTACGAGCAGCACGACCATCGCGAAGGCCACGCTTCGCAAGACTGGCTTCCTTCTCAAAAAGGAAAATAAAAAAGGAATCTTGGTAAGTTTAAAGTGCTATAGCATAAGTAAATTATTTGAATGAAAACAAGAGTGCTTTGGATAGCTCAAAACAAGTTATTTATTGTGCTTGCCTTCAGTAGGTATGGCTAAAGCCAAATAATTAAACCGCCCAATTGTTTTTGCTAAAAGAAGAAAGACATTCAAAATAAACCTGGAAAAACTAAAGAACAATTACACAGAATAATTAAAAATTATCACGTCTAGATTTGACAGATATTTAATCTTTTTTAACATCTGGCTGACTTACCTGGTATTCTGTATTCTTGATATGTATATCTCTCTGCGGGAAAGGTATTTCGATGTTGTTTTTTCTGAATTTTTTGAATATTTCAAAATAAAGTATGCTTTTCAGGATTTCCGGTGTGGTTATGTAACTGTTTGTCCAGATTTCCAGGCTAAAATCAAGGGAACTGTTACCAAATTCATTAAAAAATACATCTGGTTTCGGGTTTTTTAAAATACCTTCTTCCTTTTCAGCAACTTCCAGTAAAATTTGCTTTACCTTTTCCGGATCTTCTTTATAAGCAACACCTACCGGAATATTGAATCTCACATTCCTATCGTTGTGGCTCCAGTTAATAACCTTTGATGATATAAAATCAGAGTTAGGTACGATCACAGAAATATTGTCGTTTGTTACGACCACTGTTGCTCTCATAGAAATGCTCATAACATCACCAAACACGTCTCCCACCTGTATCCTATCCCCAACTTTTATCGGCCTTTCAAAAAGAATAATTATCCCGCTAACAAAATTGTTTGTGACATTCTGCAAACCGAAGCCAATACCAATACCAAGAGCGCCGAGAAGAATTGTAATTGCACTCAGGTTAATTCCAACGGTTTGAATCACAATTAAAAGTCCGAGTAAAAGAACACCGTAACGAATAATTGTACCAACAGCAAGCCGAACACCAAGCTCTATCTTGCTTTCGGAAAGGACTTTATAAACCATCCATTTTTTGAGCTTTGCAGTAATAAAGAAAAGAAGCCATGCAAGGATAATAAAATACAGAATAGTCCAGATTGTTATTGAACTATTACCAATATCAAAAATATGAACGCTGAATAGATCTTTTACATCATTAAAATATTTTTGTATTTGCTTAAAAAATTCTTTCATTTAAATATAGTATTGGAATTTTATTCTTTCACTTATTTTAATTTAGCGGAATGATTTGTTAAAAAAATATTCATAAACATAGCTAATCATCAATTAAAGCACAAAGGGAAAGCAAGAAGCAGGAAAAACATTCCAAAGGTATAACTTAATCCTTTTTTTCAATCCGTATGCAGCATACAACAAACATAGCTCCAGCTTAAGCGATTTTTCTTCATCGTTGATCAGCAAATGTAAGTGCCCATTTTATCCAAAAGATGTAGTTCCTTTTCCATCCCTTTGCTCGATTGAATTAAGAAAGTTCTATTCATACTTTGATAAAGTATAAGATTGTTTTTTTGCATATATCTGGAAGTCATAGTTGGAAGCACTTTAAAAAGAAAATTTAATCAGGTTAATATTCATAATAATAATTTTAATAATAACGGTTCATAAAGAAGAGGATCCTATGAAAGCATTAGTATATCACGGGCCTGGCAAACGTAATTGGGAGGAAAAGCCAAAACCTAAAATTAAAAACCCTGCCGATGCAATTATCAGAATAACAAAAACAACCATATGCGGAACCGATCTTCATATCATGAAAGGAGATGTTCCTGAAGTGATTGATGGACTCACTCTTGGACACGAGGGAGTTGGAGTTGTAGAAGAAGTTGGACCGGGTGTTTCGAATTTTAAAGTTGGTAATAAAGTTCTGATTTCTTGTATTACCTCCTGCGGAATTTGTGAGGCGTGCAGGAAAGGAATGTATTCGCATTGCGAAACCGGCGGTTGGATTCTTGGTCATTTGATTGATGGAACACAAGCAGAATATGTTAGAATACCTCATGCAGATACCAGTCTTCATTTTATACCGGCCGGCACGGATGAAGAAGCTATTGTAATGCTTAGTGATATTTTGCCAACTGGATTTGAATGCGGAGTTCTTAAGGGACAAATAAAACCGGGTGATACGGTTGCAATTGTTGGTGCAGGACCAATTGGACTTGCGACTCTGCTGACATCACAATTCTATTTTCCCTCCGAGATTATTATGGTTGATTTAGATGAGAACAGACTGAACACTTCTAAAAAATTTGGGGCAACTAAGCTTGTCAGTAAAAATGCTGTTGAGGAGATAATGAAATTGACAAATGGAAAGGGGGTTGATGTTGCTATCGAAGCTGTAGGTGTATCTGCTACGTTTGATATCTGTCAATCAATAATCGCAGCAGGCGGACATATAGCAAACGTAGGTGTACATGGAAAAAGTGTTGAACTGCATCTTGAGAAGCTATGGTCAAGCAACATAACCATTACAACCCGTCTAGTTGATACAGTAACCACACCAATGCTGCTAAAAACAGTTCAATCAGGAAAACTACAACCAGGAAAGTTAATCACCCATCGGTTTGCCCTGAATGAGATAATGAAAGCATACGATACTTTTGGAAATGCTGCAAAAGAAAAAGCTCTCAAAGTTATATTAATAAATTAAGCCTGAGAAGTAAAATGATAGTGCAAAGATAATTGGAAAATTTAAAGAGAGGATTAGAACAAATAGTTCTCTCACCCGAAAGGTGTAGTTCCTTTTTCATCCCTTTGCCGGATTGAAATATTATTTTTCAATTTTTAAATTTTTTCATGAAAAAAATTAGACTACTATTAATCGAAGACAACAGGCTACTCCACGATGGAATTATTTCAATGCTTAAAAAGCAGCAAGATATTAGAATAGTTTCGGCATTGGGAAACAATAAGAATACTATTAAAAAGATCGGGGAGCTAAAACCGGATATAATTCTTTTAGACCTTGGTTTACGCAACAGGAATAGTTTGACTGTAGTAGAAGTTGTAAAAAAAGACTTCCCTGATGCGAAAGTGATTGTTATGGATCTCGCCCCAGTACTTGGAGATATAAATTTATTTGTTAAAGCAGGTGCATCAGGTTTTATATTGAAAGATGCATCGCCTGATGATTTTCTTGAAACTATTCGTACCGTTGCAGAAGGTACAAACATATTCCCAACTAATTTAACCGATTCTCTTTTTTCCGAAATAGTAGATCGAGCACTTAAAGGAGGTAAGATAAAATTAAAAGAAGCGGTTCGTATGACAAAGCGGGAACGGGAGGTTATTGGATTAATTGGAAGCGGTCTGAGTAATAAAGAAATCGGACGAAAGCTGCGTGTTTCAAATTTTACCATCAAAAGTCATATTCATAATATAATGCAAAAGCTTGCACTGCATACACGTTTGGAAGTTGCAAACTACTCATACTCAGCCGGAACTCTAAAAAAGGTTATCAAGGATATTTCAATTGTTAATTAATCAAAAGAGAAAGTAAAATGAGCAAAAGTCAGGACAGCAAAAAAAACTCTAAAAAAGAACCTGCAAAATCCATGAAAGAAAAAAAGGCAGCTAAAAGAGAGAAAAAAAATGCAAAGAAGAGTCATGGAATTCTAGAGCAATAATATTGTGTGGGGAGATACTCTTTCATTATATTCCGGAAGAAATATTAAAGTTAATGAAGCTAAAGAACGTAATTATTAGTTCTTTATATTATATCCGTAAATAATAGTACTGCTGATAATCGCTTGTATTAGGATTTATTTATATCTACATTGTTTTTAAGAAGGAATGTGCATTATGAAAGAATCTATGCGAATTTTAATTGCCGAAACTGATACAAAAATGGTTAACATGATTAAAAATTATCTGGTCTCCTTTGGTCATAAAGTTTTTCCTAGTGTAACTAGTGGTGAAGATTTAATGAAGCATGTTGAGCTTTTAAATCCTTCACTGATTATTACGGATATCAACCTTAATGGCCAACTCGATGGGGTTGAAGCAATAGCCCGTTTAGAGAGTAGGTATAATATTCCATATATTTTTATTACTGCTTATGAAGATTACAACAGCCTCATTTACTCCTATAATTTAAATCCGGTTAGTATAATAAAAAAACCTATTGACCTGAACAATCTCTATGAAAGTGTTGAAAAAGCTCAACTTCAACTCGAATTGGTTTAAAGTTTTTATTCCCTCCTTCGGCAGCAAAATCAGCTACCGACTCATCCAAAAGATTTAGTCCTCTTTCCATCCTTTTGACCTATTGTATGGCGGATAATTCATTTATAATATATAGCATCAGAATTACCTAATAATATTAGGATTGAAAAAATGGCATTTATAAAAAGCACAGCAATCCGGCAATTCACAATTTCTACCCATTCAATTACGGAAAATTGGTATATCCAAAAAGCTAAACTCAAGAAGAGATATCCAATATTATCTGATAATGATTTAAGTTATGAAGAAGCGAAGAATGGCACAATATGGGATAAACTTAAAATTAAGTTCGGCTTTAAAAAGAAGAATTGCAAAAAATTATTTCACAGGATTAAATCGTTTTTGGAAAAACGGAGTAAAACTTAGTGAAAAGTATTTATCGCTAATTATAAGTTTCTTATTATTTTCCCTGATACTGGCAGATTGTTCATCTTCCAAGGAAACTGAAAAAAAAGAAATTCCGGAGGTGAAGGCTGTTGAAATTACAAAGATCCATGTTATGAAGAACAAAGAATTTGTTATAAAGATAAAAGAATTTGAAGATAGAAGCCTGATCAAATCGGAAAAAATTAAATCGATAGACAAGGTAAGTTTCGATTTCAGTCCGAATGGCACGCTGGTCAATGGAAGGAAAACATCCATGGAGCAATATGATAGTGATGGGTTTTAAGTGAAATGGTTTTTTTTAACCGAGCGGAGAATGTTGTTTACTACAATTCCGGAGACAGCAAAACCGGAATAACACAGTGTCTTTACAAATACTTTTGAGCCGCCGCGCTCATGGGGTTAAAAAATAAGGTAACCGAAGCAGTACCAAAAGCTGAAAGAACAGATCTCCTATTTATTAAATCTCGTTGAATTTTTGGAAAATATAATCCCTAATTTTATTATATTTTTAGAAATTTTACAGGAGTGGGTAAAGAATGAACCAATAGCATTCGGGAAAGTATTTTTCGGGGAGCTGTAGCTCTTATTTTTATCGTTGGAAATTCTTATAGACTGTACTACGTTAATTATTGTTTTGATTTCCGGTTAAAAATCGAAAATTGTCAAAAACAGTGCTTAATATTATTGCATGCTAAAAATGAATTCATTAATTTGGTAAATAAAATTTTATATGAATATCCCTAATTCATAGAGGACCTACCAGTAAAAATGAAAAGAATTTTAATCGTAGTTATAGAAGACAACCGGTTATTGCGGGAAGGTATAACTTCAATGATTGGGGAACAGCCGGATCTAAAAGTAACAGCTGCCTTTGGGGACTGTGCAAAAGCTTTACAATTTATCCGCCAATCTCAACCCAATATAGTCCTTCTGGATCTCGGTTTAAGAAATCAAAATAGTTTAAACCTTGCAAAAGAATTAAAAAAGGGTTTTCCAAAAATAAAAATTATAATGATGGATCTTGTTCCCTTACAGGAAGATTTATTAGTTTTTGTGCAGGCAGGTGTTTCCGGATTTATACTTAAAGAGGCAACTGTAGATGATTTTCTTAAAACAATCAGGTCAGTTGCAAGTGGAGCTAAAGCGCTGCCGCCGAATTTAGCGGAATCACTCTTTTCCCAGATTGTTAATAAGGCAGTAAATGAGTCAAATCCTTCAAAGATAATTGGTTCCGTAAAAATGACAAAACGCGAACGGCAAGTAATTGACTTAGTTTCAGATGGTTTTACCAATAAAGAAATCGCACAAAAGCTTAATCTCTCGACTTATACCGTAAAGAGTCATGTTCATAACATATTGGAAAAGCTTGCTATCCACACGCGCGTACAGATTGCAAAATTCGCACATACTTCTAGCGATTATAATGAAGATACAAAATCAATTTCTTTAATCGAAGAGCAGGAGGACTAATCCTTTTGCACCTTTACATTACAATCTTTAATTTTCTTTTAATCAGTATTTAGTATTAACATATCAGCACAAATTTAGGTACTAGCTCACCCGAAAGATTTAGTTCCCTTTCCATCCCTTTGAACTATTGTATCGCGGATTATTTCTTCATAATATATTACATAAATACATAATAATATTAGGATTAAATAAATGGCGTTTAAAAAAACAAAGCGGTTTGCTTAAATAAAGAAGAATTGCAAAAAATAATTTCCACGAGTTGATTTTATTGATCAACGGGAAATGTTAAGTTAAAATATGATAAAGAATAAATCAACTAATAACAGTTAAACTTTATTTTCAATCCTAAAGAAAAGAGACAATTATAAATGACAAATAATTTCCAAAATAAAAAAGATAAAAATAAAATTTATCAAATCCCTAATACCAAATTAGAATGGTGGAAAATTATTGTAGCCTTTTTTTTAATATGGATTGTCACTTCATATTTTATGAAATCTTTTGATGGCCCCCCCGAGACAAACATTGCTTATAGTAAATTCAAACAAGAAGTGTCGAATAAAAATGTTGTTGAAATTACAATTAAAGAAAATAAAATATCAGGTGCATTTCGAAATAAATTTATAAATGTAGATAAAGCAGGCGACACAACGGCTTTTAAATATTTTTCAACAATCAAACCTACTTTTCAAGATCCCGATTTGATGGCGGTATTGGAGAAAAATAACGTAACAATTAATGCCGAAGAAAAAAGTGATAATAGCTGGATTACATATTTTATTTTTCTTATCCTCCCCTTAATAATAATGGTAACCTACTTTGGATACATTCGGAGAAAAACCCAAGGCAAAGGTGGTGGAATGATGGGAGGAGGTATGTTCGGTGTTGGAAGGTCAACTGCCAAAAGATTTAAAAAGGGAAAATCTAACATTACTTTTAATGATGTTGCAGGTTTAAATAATGCAAAAAATGATCTTCAGGAAATTATTGATTACCTAAAGGAACCGGGGAAATTTTCTGCTCTCGGAGCAAATATGCCAAAAGGAATTTTACTTATGGGGCCACCGGGAACCGGTAAAACTTTGTTAGCCCGTGCTGCTGCCGGAGAGGCGAATGTTAATTTTTTCAGTATTAGCGGCTCAGAATTTATTGAGATGTTCGTTGGTGTGGGTGCATCCCGTGTACGGAATATGTTCGAAAATGCTAAAAAAGAAGCTCCATCGGTTATCTTTATTGATGAAATTGATTCGATTGGCAGAGCTCGGGGTACCGGTTTGGGCGGCGGACACGATGAAAGGGAACAGACTCTAAATCAAATCCTATCGGAAATGGACGGTTTTGAACAAAATGAATCTGTCGTTGTTATGGCTGCTACAAATCGTCCGGATGTTCTCGATGCTGCTCTAATACGGCCGGGGAGGTTTGATAGACAAATTACTCTTGAGCTCCCTTATAAAGAAGCCCGAAAGAAAATTATTGAAATTCATACCAGGCATGTTCCGCTAGCAGATAATGTTGAGCTTGATAATCTCGCAGCTCGTACAGTCGGTTTTTCCGGAGCCGACTTAAAGAATCTGGTTAATGAAGCCGCTCTGCTTGCCGGTCGTAAAAAAAAGGAAAAAGTTGATAAAGATGATTTTGATGAAGCAAGGGATAAAGTTTTACTTGGCGCTAAACGGGAAGAAATTATAACCGATGATGAGAAAAAAGTTATTGCATATCATGAAGCGGGGCATGCTTTAATTGCTAAGCTGCTTCCCGGTACTGATCCTTTGCAGAAAGTAACAATTATTCCGCGGGGGCGTGCATTGGGTGTTACGGAACAAATTCCTGAATTTGAAAGGCATAATTTAAAACGACAATATCTGCTGAATAGAATTGCAGTTAGTCTGGGGGGAAGAGCAGCAGAAAAAATTATTTTTAACGACTATACCAACGGTGCAGAAAGTGATCTTAAAATGGTTACAAGAATTGCAAAGAAGATGGTCTGTCAATGGGGTATGAGTGATAAATTGGGCCCGGTCTCTTTCAAACTGGGTGAAGAACATCCTTTTCTGGGAAGAGAATTAGCTGAACCGAAAGATTTTAGCGATTTGACAGGAAGAATTATTGATGAAGAAATTCAAAAAATAATTAAGGAAATGGAACAAATTGTTAATAATATATTAAATAAAAATCTTGTAAAGCTTGATGCCTTAGCGGAAGCACTTCTAGAAAATGAGACTCTTGAGAAAAATCAAATTGATTGGATTCTTGATAAAGTATCGAATAATGGTTCTGAAAAAGAAAAAAGGATATTAGAAGAAGTTAAATCTTAATTTAACGGAAGATAGTTATCTTGGAAATAGCATCAAGCGGACACAATTACCTAAAGAGGTAGTTCCTTTTTCATCCCTTTGTACCATTTAATTTCCAAACAGCTTTTGTAGTTTATGTTTGAGTTTTAACTTTAGTCTTTTCAGGAAATAGGTATTTAAATCTCCCATCACCATTAGAAAACTATGAAGATAATAGGTCCAAAAATAAACGATTCATTATTCCGACTAAAAGTTCATCTTAATGAGAACTTTCTTGCTAAAAAATTAACGAGCGAAGAACTACCCTTAAGATCTGAGTTATTTAGTGCCGACCAAATGGAGCAGCACGGGAAGACTCTTGCAGGCTTGCACACTTTGGGTTCCCAACACACTTCTGATCAGCATTTACTAGCACGTTTGGCTGAGAATGAAATCTTCTTGTTTGAAGTTCATAACTTATTGACAAAGACAGTTAAAGCAAAACATCAGATAACGCCAGCAGGTGAATGGCTACTTGATAACTTTTATTTGGTTGAAGAGCAAATCCGGATGGGTAAAAGACATTTGCCGAAAGGCTATAACCGGGAACTGCCTCGCCTATTGAATGGATCGTCGAAAGGTCTTCCGCGGGTTTATGATTTAGCACTGGAAACTATTTCACATGGAGACGGCCGTGTAGACCCGGAAAATCTCACTTGTTTCATTACATCCTACCAGACAATCTCAACCTTAAAATTAGGAGAGCTATGGGCAATCCCAACCATGCTGCGTCTTGCTTTAATAGAGAACCTGCGTCGAGTTGCTGGACGCATCGCGGCCGGAAGGATTGATCGTGATTTGGCTGATTCATGGGCTGACCAGATGTTAGATATTGCAGAAAAGGATCCGAAAGGCCTAATTCTTATAATCGCTGATATGGCTCGTACAAACCCTCCCATGACCACACCGTTCGTCTCAGAATTTTCACGCAGGCTACAAGGTTTAAGTCACGCTCTAGTATCGCCGTTAACATGGATTGAGCAGCGGCTTTCCGAATCGGGCTTGACGATTGAAAAATTAGTACAGTCAGGCAACCAGCAACAGGCTGCCGATCAAGTCTCAATAAGCAACAGTATCGGGAGTCTTAGATTCATGGAATCAATGGACTGGCGTAAGTTTGTTGAAACCATGAGTTCTGTTGAAAAGATATTAAGTAGGGATCCTGCCGGAGTATATAGTAAAATGGATTTTGCTACGCGGGATAGTTATCGTCATATAATAGAGGAGATTGCAAAAAACAGTCCGTTGTCGGAAGAAGAAGTAGCACAAAATGCAATTCAGCTGGCAGAAGGACACACCTTAAATATGAGTTGTGAAGATAGAAAAGCACATGTCGGATTCTACCTGATCGATAACGGTTTGAAACAGCTTGAGGAGCTGGCTAAGAAAAAAAATTCCGTTTTTTCTGTTCTTAAAAAAATTGGTCACCGGGTTCCTTTGCTTATTTACACCGGTTCTATTGTATTAATGACTGTGATCCTTACTACCGGCTTATTGGTTAAAGCCTATGCCCTAGGGTTACATGGTTGGCGGTTTGGGCTTACCGGAATACTATTTTTATTATGCACAAGTCAGCTTGCAGTTTCACTTACTAATTGGCTGTCTACATTACTCATAATTCCAAAACCTTTACCGAAAATGGATTTTTCCAAAGGAATACCGCCTGAGTTTCGTACTCTTGTGGTAATTCCGGCAATGTTAAATAACACTCAAAACATTCATGAACTGATCGAAACTCTTGAAGTACGGTTTTTGGCAAACCGGGACGAGAATCTGCACTTTAGCTTAGTGACTGACTTTCAAGACTCCGAGAAAGAAACTCAGCCGGAGGATGAACTGCTATTACAGCTAGTTCATAAGAAAATCGCAGAGCTTAATGAGAAATATAAAGGTTCGCATAAAGATACTTTTTTCCTTTTTCATCGCCCCCGTCAATGGAATTCAAAAGAGCGGCTGTGGATGGGTTACGAACGAAAGAGAGGTAAACTTGAAGAATTGAATTCTATTCTGCGCGGCGGATCGAAAAACCGTTTCTCGCTTGTCATTGGGAAGGTCGAAGTTTTAACATACGTAAAGTATGTTATTACACTCGATACAGATACACAATTACCACGTGACACAGCAAGACAGTTAGTTGGAACAATGGTCCATCCGCTTAACCGGGCACAGTATGATGAAGACAAACAGCGTGTACTAGAGGGGTATACTATTTTGCAGCCGCGTGTTTCTGTTAGCCTTCCTGGAACGAACCGTTCACGTTATGCGCGTTTATACGGAAGTCAACCCGGAATTGATCCTTACACACGCACGGTCTCTGACTTATACCAGGATGTATTTGGAGAAGGATCATTCATCGGTAAAGGTATCTACGATGTTGATATGTTTAAACAGTCTCTCAAAGGACGTTTTCCAGAAAACCAAATTCTCAGCCACGATCTTATTGAAGGATGTTACGCGCGTTCAGGTCTCTTGAGTGATGTTCAATTATATGAAGAATATCCACCGGGTTATAATTCCGACGTAAACCGCCGTCATCGCTGGATTCGCGGTGATTGGCAACTTGTACGCTGGGTTCTGCCGTTCGTTCCAAACCTAAACGGAGGTTTACAGAAGAACAATTTATCCGGGCTTTCCCGATGGAAAATTTTCGATAACCTTCGACGCAGCATTATTCCTTTTGCACTGACACTATTTTTTCTGTCAGGCTTCACAATCTTAACACAAGCCTGGTTCTGGACCTTTTCGCTGATTGGAATAATTTTAATTCCTTCAATGTTCATCTTCATCCTCGATTTTCTAAAGAAACCATTAGATATGCTTATGCGACAGCATTTAGTGGCAACAGTGCGATCTGCAGGTATGCTTTTTACCCAAGCAGCTTTTACACTTATTACACTCCCCTATGAAGCATTTTTCAGTATGGATGCTATAATCCGCACTATATGGCGGACACTTATTTCCCATAAAAAACTTCTCGAATGGAATCCTTCCAACCTTAGAGCGCGCAATAACCGCATCAACCTCATCGGCTCTTATAGAATGATGTGGATATCCCCGGCAGTTGCAATTTTCTCTTTCATCTATTTAGGGATAACTAAACAGGAATTTCCTGCAGTTGTCTTACCAATACTATTTCTCTGGGGTGCATCTCCGGCAATAACATGGTGGATAAGTTTGCCGCTCGTGCGCCGTGAAGCAAAGTTAACTGCTTCACAGAAATTATTTCTACGGGACCTTTCCAGGAAAACATGGTCGTTCTTTGATACATTTGTGGGACCGGAAGACAATTGGCTGCCTCCTGATAATTATCAGGAAAACCCAGTTGGCGTGGTTGCACACCGCACATCTCCAACCAACATGGGATTAGCACTCCTTGCAAATTTAACTGCTTACGATTTCGGCTACATTTCAGCTAGTCAACTGATTTATCGTACCTCAAATGCATTACGAACGATGGAAAAACTGAAACGGTATAACGGACATTTTTTAAACTGGTATGATACACAATCTTTACTGCCGTTGCGACCTCTTTATATTTCATCAGTTGATAGCGGAAATCTTGCAGGCCACCTGCTCACTCTCCGGCAGGGTATTCTTTCTCTTCCAGAACAGAAAATAGTGGGACATCAACTTTTTGAAGGGATAAACGATACTCTACGAATTATCATAGAAATTGCCGAGGGAAAAGATCATGATCCATTAATTCAACTTCAGAAAGATTTAGAATTAACTGTCAATTCACCACCGGTTACCCTTTCGGCAATAAGGCAAAGACTTGAAAGATTGATAGTATCTACCGCTAAAATAAAAGATAATTTTATTTCAAGTGCTGAAAATCAAGCTCTATGCTGGGTGGATGCACTCGACAAACAATGCAGTGGAGCTTTAGATGAGTTAATGTTTCTAGCTCCATGGATTAGCATGCAGGAATTTCAAGATATGAATAATTACTTTGCCGGTACCGACGAAATACCAACTTTGCATGGGATTGCAAAACTTTATAGAGAATTGCCGCCAGTTATTGGCTGGCTTTCCCCAGATATGACAGCCGAAAAAAAAATGCAGCTTGATGAGTTTCGACGGCTTATCATTGAAGGAGGAAAACGTGCTAATGAGAGAATTGCAGCAATCAAACAACTTGCAGAACAAACAAGTGAACTTTCCAATATGGAATATAACTTTCTTTATGACAGGACGCGTCACTTACTTTCAGTTGGGTTCAATATTGACGAAAAACGGCGGGATCAAAGTTATTATGATCTATTGGCTTCAGAAGCAAGACTGAGCTGCTTTGTAGCTATTGCACAGGGAGAATTGCCACAAGAAAGCTGGTTTGCCTTAGGACGTTTGCTTACAACGGCGGGCGGTGATCCGATTCTTCTTTCATGGAGCGGTTCAATGTTTGAGTACCTGATGCCGCTTCTGGTAATGCCGTCATACGAAAACACATTGCTTGATCAGACTTATAAAGCGGCTGTAAAAAGACAAATTGAATATGGAAAACAGCGAGGAATCCCCTGGGGAATTTCCGAATCATGTTTTAATACCGTAGATGTTAATCTGAATTACCAGTACCGAGCATTTGGTGTGCCCGGATTAGGACTCAAACGCGGATTGGCTGAAGACCTGGTTGTTGCGCCTTACGCTTCGGCACTCGCATTGATGGTAGAGCCAGAAGAGGCATGTGTAAATCTGCAGTTGCTTGAATCTAAAGGATTATTAGGGAAATATGGTCTATATGAAGCGATAGACTATACAGTTTCACGACTTCCACGGGAGCAATCAAGTATCGTGATAAAATCTTTCATGGCACATCACCAAGGAATGAGCCTTCTTTCTCTAGCTTATTTAATTCTGGATCGTCCGATGCAAAAACGATTTGAGTCAGATCCATTATTCGAAGCAACAATGTTGCTGCTCCAGGAGAGAATTCCAAGGGCTACTTTGTTCCATTCACATACTTCGGGACTCACCGACAGTCAAACAGGTTCAGGTATACCTGAAGTACCGGTTCGAATATTTAGTAACGCTGAAACGGTTATTCCTGAGGTTCACTTGCTTTCGAACGGCAGATACAACGTGATGATTACAAATGCAGGGGGCGGTTATAGTCGGTGGAAAAATATTGCTGTCACCCGCTGGCATGAAGATAGTACTTGCGACAACTGGGGAACCTTTTGTTTTATCCGTGATACTAATAGCAGAGAATTTTGGTCAACGGCATATAAACCAACGCTAAAACATTCGAAGAATTATGAAGTTATTTTTTCTGAAGGACATGCTGAATATCGACGCAGTGATAATAACATCGATATGCATACGGAGATTGTTGTCTCACCGGAAGATGACATTGAACTGCGTCGTATTCATCTAACTAACCGTTCCCGAACACGCAGGGTATTTGATATTACTAGTTACGCAGAAGTAGTACTTGCGTCGTCTGCCTCAGACGCACTGCACCCGGCGTTCAGCAACCTTTTTATTCAGACCGAAATTATCCAAGAGCGGCACGCTATTCTATGTATGCGCAGACCCCGCTCTCCGGACGACCAAATCTTATGGATGTTCCATATGATGGAGGTACGAGGAGTGAAAGCAGAAGAAATTTCCTTCGAAACTGACCGGATGCAATTTATTGGTCGCGGTAATACAATTAACTCTCCTCGAGCTATGAAAGACCTTAAGGCACTTTCAAACAGTCAGGGTTCAGTATTGGATCCAATCGTTGCAATACGATATAATATAATACTTGAACCTGAAGAAACGGCAACAATAGATATGATTTATGGAATCTGTGAAACCCGAGATAGAACCTTAAATCTAATAGATAAATACCGGGATCGACGTCTCGCTAATCGTGTATTCGAACTGGCATACACACACAGTCAGGTAGTGCTGCGTCAAATTAATGCTACGGAAGCCGATGCACAGCTTTACGGCCATCTCGCAAGTTCAGTTATATATGCTAATTCTTACTTGCGTACGGACCCTGGTATAATTATCAAGAATCGAAGAGGACAATCAGGTCTTTGGGGTTATTCTATTTCCGGCGATTTACCTATTGTTCTGCTGCAAATTGAAGATCCTCACAATATCAGTCTTGTAAACAAGATAGTACAGGCCCATGCGTACTGGCGATTAAAAGGACTGGAAGTTGATCTAATAATTTGGAACGAAGACCATGCAGGTTACAGGCAGCAGCTTCAAGAACAAATAATGAGGCTGATTGCAGCGGGCATAGAAGCTAACATTATTGATCGACCCGGCGGAATATTCGTACGCCAAGCTGATCAGATTTCCAATGAAGACCGCATCCTTATTCAAACAGTTGCCCGTGTCATTATCTCGGATAGACGGGGAACTCTTGAATCCCAAATCAGTCATCGCAATATTTCAGAAATACCGGTTCCCCACTTTAAGTTTATTAGAAGCTACAATAAAAAACACCATTATGTTCCAGAATTACAGCGCTCTGACTTGATATTCTTTAACGGGTATGGAGGATTCACTCATGATGGGCGTGAATATATAATCACAACCTCGGACAAGCAAATTACACCAGCACCATGGGTGAATGTTCTGGCAAACGGAAGCTTCGGAACCATAGTTTCCGAAAGCGGTCCGACATACACGTGGAGTGAGAATGCTCATGAGTATCGTCTTACACCGTGGAATAATGATCCCGTAAGCGATTTGAGCGGAGAAGCCTTTTATATCCGGGATGAAGAAACAGGTCATTTCTGGTCACCCACTCCATCACCCAGTCGTGGTACCAGTCTTTATGTTATCCGCCATGGTTTTGGTTATAGTGTTTTCGAACATATGGAGGATGGCATCCGCTCGGAGCTTTGGATTTATACAGCAATTGATGCTTCGATCAAGTTTTCAGTATTGAAAGTGCGGAATGAATCAGGCAAGCCTCGGCGGCTTTCTACCACAGCTTATATAGAGCTGGTGCTGGGTGATCTACGACCGAAATCAGCTATGCATGTGATTACTGAAGTTGACCCCGTCAACGGTGCTATCTACGCACGAAATTCCTATAATTCGGAATTCTCCAAAAGGATTGTCTTCTTTCAAACAGATGCTCCAGCTTATACAATAAGCTGCAACCGTGCAGAATTCATCGGACGCAACGGTACACTTCGAAACCCGGCAGCCATGAAGCGTATGCATCTTTCAGGTAGGACAGGGGCTGCTTTGGATCCCTGTGCCTCCATCCAGGTTCCTTTCGAGCTGGGAGACGGACAAGAGTTTGAGATAATTTTCAAACTAGGCAGCGGAGATAATTATGATGAGACTGAAAAACTAGTGCAGCGATTCCAGGGATCAAATGCTGCAAGAAGTGCTTTAGAATCGGTTTGGCAGTATTGGAACCACACCCTTGGTGCTGTGCAAATTGAAACACCTGAAACTTCTTTAAATGTTCTGACAAACGGATGGCTCTTATACCAGACTTTATCATGCCGCATTTGGGCACGAAGCGGATATTATCAATCGGGAGGAGCTTTTGGTTTTCGTGATCAACTACAAGACGTAATGTCACTCATTCATACAGAGCCGGGTCTTATAAGAAAACATCTGCTCCTCGCGGCGAGCCGTCAGTTTATAGAAGGCGATGTACAGCATTGGTGGCATCCGCCCTCCGGGCGTGGTGTTAGAACACATTGTTCTGATGATTACTTGTGGCTGCCATTTGCAACTTGCCGCTATGTGCTGAGCACCGGCGATACCGGAGTACTTGATGAAAAAGTGAGTTATCTTGAAGGGCGCACGGTAAATGCTGAGAACGATTCTTATTATGATCTTCCTAACAGATCGGAAGAAACCGGCAGCCTTTATGAGCACTGTGTGCGAGCCATACTAAGAGGATTCAGGTTTGGTACGCATGGATTACCGCTAATCGGAACCGGCGATTGGAACGACGGCATGAATATGGTGGGCAATCAAGGGAAAGGTGAGAGCGTCTGGTTAGGATTTTTTCTCTATGAAGTGCTTATGCATTTCATTCAGGTTGCCGGAACACAAGGTGACTTCCCATTCGTTGAACAATGCAAAAAAGAAGCTTCCACGCTGCGACGGAATATAGAGCAGAACGGTTGGGACGGCAAGTGGTACCGCCGTGCTTATTTCGATGATGGCTCCCCCCTCGGCTCAGATAGCAATCAGGAATGTAAAATTGATTCTATAGTTCAAAGCTGGTCGGTGCTTTCCGGAGCAGGAGATGCAGTACATTCAAGCATGGCTATGAGTGAGCTAGACAAACGTCTTGTTCAGCGGAATAATGCATTAATTCAGCTTTTAGATCCACCGTTCGACAAATCCGATTTGAATCCCGGTTATATAAAAGGCTATGTTCCCGGTGTTAGAGAAAACGGCGGTCAGTATACGCATGCTGCTATCTGGGCTGCGATGGCGTTTGCCTCTTTAGGAGACAGTAAACGCGCGTGGGAACTGCTTGAAATCATCAATCCAGTTAACCATTCAAAATCGCGGGAAGATGTTGATGTATATAAAGTGGAGCCTTATGTAATTGCGGGTGATGTTTATGCACTTTCCCCTCACATCGGTCGGGGCGGCTGGACCTGGTATACGGGTTCTGCGGGATGGATGTACCGGCTTATAACGGAATCACTCCTTGGGCTTAGGCTAGAAGTTGACAAACTGTTTATAGAGCCATGCCTCCCTGCTCATTGGGAAACTTATAAAGTATTTTACCGATACCGGGAAACTTCATACAACATCAACATTCTTCAGATACATGAAAGTGATGTTGAATTTAGTCTATCTGTCGATGGAATTAAGAATAATGATAAATTTATTTCTCTGAATGACGATCGTCAATTACATATGGTGGAAGTAAGAATAATGCAATCCGGTTCATCCAAATAAAAATGAGATTTGTTCTTTTTTCTTCTTTTTGCAAGATCAATTTAAACTTTAATAAATTTATCTGCAGGAGCATTGCAAATCGAACAAATTTTAATCAGGCATTGCAGCTCTTATACATCATATTTATAAGAGTTTTTCTGAGTACGCCCGGAAGGATTCGAACCCTCAACCTTTTGGTCCGTAGCCAAACGCTCTATCCAATTGAGCTACGGGCGCATTTTTATTACTTCAAATATACTGTAAATAAAAAATTTTTACAATCAATTAAGGTTTGTTCAAGGAAAAGCAAAAGGGAGAATTATTCCTATTTGTCATATCTTTAAAATAATCTATCAAAGAGATTTCCTAAACTGTAAATGTTCTAAAGATGATTTTGCTTTTCATATTTTATCGCCGTTTTGTTCAAAAAATCATTAACACGGCTCCAAAATATCCTACGAAATAGCGTAGGTTTGTCCCACTTTTTTCTTTTCTAAGCCATCTTTTTTTTATCAACCCACCATTTACTCCTACTTTTATAAAAATACCACCTTAAAAGTGAATTTCATTTATCTCATGTACATCGGAAAATCCCCATAAGTAAGTTGTTCGGTTAAAAATTTAGGCTTACCGATTTGCATTTCCCCTGATTTATCTATTCACTTTCTTTAAATAGTCCATCATGGTTATTATTTCTGTCCCTCCAAATTTCTTTAACACTAATAAATCATTATCCATTGTTATTAAATAATCAGCTTTTGAATCCCTTGCTAACGAGAGAAGAAAATTATCCTTCGGATCCCTACATATATCAATTTTGCTTTTTACAAATACTATCTCACCATAAACTTCAAAAAGTTCAAGTAAATGACTTATGTCGCTTTTCTCAAAGTATTTTCTGAATTTTGGTCTGTTGGCTACTGTTAGAAATTCCTTTATTGAAATCGGTACTAAAAATTAGTTTTATCGTTCCTGCTTTTATTTTACTATCAAGTATGCTGAAGTCGCTTTTTATAAGGAAACTTATCCAAAGGTTTGTATCGATTATTATCTTTTCAGTTCTTTTTACCATGTCTCCGGGCACGAACAAGTTCTATTTCTTTAGTGATTTCTTCAATAGAGGGAGTTTTCCCCCTGGCTCTTAACTTATTTAATAAATCCTGGAATGATTTAATGGGATCTTCTCCTTTAATCTTTATAAGCTTAAGGTCCGCCAAATCCATTAGAATCCTTTTAGCTTTCTTATTGACTATTTCGATTCTCATTGTTTCCATATAATTCCATTTTGTTATTTATTTGAATGAATAATAAGCAGTTTCAACAAAGAAATCAAGTATTACTATAAATTCATGTTTTGTATATATTAAATTTCAACGATGTTGATAGAAAGAAGCAGCCAACGCAACAGGACGCATCGGGAAGCAGATTAAATAAGGGGTTGCGTGAGTCTGTAAAACATCACTATAAAACTATTGAGAGTAAAATTGTAAAGAATAACTTTGATGAATTTATACAGAAAGAGAGTTTTAATTTGTCATTTAATAAATCGTAACCGAAAGGAATCTGACCGATACATTCTCCGTTTGATTTCTTATATGCTAAAGCGGCTTTTGTTCTCTCACTGATTAAATCCCGTTCCATTTGAGCTAATGCTGAAAGTAAAGTTAAAAAGATAGTTTCACTACCGGCTGAACTGAAAAAGGAAGTAATTGATTTTGTTGATTTTCTTAAATCAAAAAAAATTCAGTTCGGGAAAAAAGAAAAGAAAACAATTGTTTTTGGCTATGCTAAAGATTCAGTTACAATTAAACCCAATTTCGATGAACCTTTAGATGAATTTAAAGAATACATGTAATGGACCTTCTTTTAGATACCCACACTTTCCTATGGTTCCTATCCGGGGATAAACAACTTTCACAGGCCGCACTTGAAAAGATAATTCATCCCGGAATTTAGCTTTAAAGACAACGGAAAGAGCTTTAACAGGAAAAAGGAATTTCTTGGAATGAGGGCTAATCCATATATTATCTTTAACAGAGAATCCTCCACCGGTAATTAGATAATGGATATGCGGACGACGTCACTTAAGAAAAGATTGAATAATATACTAACTTGAATTATATTTAAGGTCAGAATGAGAAAGGTGAATAGTTATGAGTGTAAATATAACTCAAGAATCTATCGATAATATAAAAAAATTAAGCATTGCAGAACGGATATTAATTGTTGAAGATATTTGGGATAGTATTATCTCATCAAATGAGAGCTTTCCCATATCAGATGAACAAAAGAAAGAATTAGAAATACGGCTGGAAGCATATTATAAGAACCCAAGTGAAGGAAGATCCTGGAAGGAAGTTAAAGCTAATATCCAGTCTCAACTATGAAATATAATCTAATAATCAGACCAGAAGCCGAATCTGAATTGTTGGAAGCTGTAAAATGGTGCGAAGACAAGGTTAAAGGATTAGGATCGAATTTGTTACTAAATATTGAAGCCACATTAGAATCAATTTTAAGAATTCCTGAAGCATACACATCAACATATAAAAATATCAGAAGGGCATTAGTTCGAAAATATCCTTTTGGTATTCACTATATAATCGATCAAAATGCAATAATTGTGTTAGCAATATTTCATGAAAATCGGAACCCAAAAGAATTGAAAAAACGCTTAGTATAATTTGTGTAGATTATTAAAAAAATTACCACCTTCAATCTATTAAAAAGAAAGTGCCTAACCATGCGTTTCTACCCGACCGCGAGGACGCGGTCGGTGTTTTAAGTGATCAGTTAGATTGTAGGTATTTGTATTAAACAATAAGAAAGGATGATATTATGGTTTCAGGTATTCAAAAAGAAAAAGCAGAATTGTTCTTGAAATATCATAAAGACAAAGAAATTCTGGTTCTGTTAAACTCGTGGGACATTGGAAGTTCTAAATTAATAGAAGCATGCGGCTATAAAGCAATCGCAACAACAAGTATGGGAGTATCTGCTTCATTAGGGTATCCTGACTGCCAGGTAATACAATTGTCAGAGATGATTGAAGTTATAACGGGAATTGTAAATGGAGTACAAGTTCCGGTAACTGTGGACATAGAAGCCGGATACGGAAATAATTTAGATGAAATAATTGATTCTGTTAAAAAGATAATTGCAACAGGAATTGTTGGAATAAACATAGAGGATAGTATTGATTTAAATCCGATATTAACGGACGAGATCGAATTTTGTGAAAGAATATCAGCTATTCGTGCGTTATCAGATTCACTGGGCTTTCATTTAGTAATTAATGCAAGAACGGATTCGTTTTTCACTTCACCAGGTTCACCACGAGAAAACTTAAATGAATCAATTAAGCGCGGCAATAAATACCGGGAAGCCGGTGCCGACTGTATATTTGTACCACCTGTTTGGGAAAAAGAAACGATTTCGACATTGGTTAAGGAAATTAATGCCCCAATTAATATTCTTGCAAATCCTAGGGTAGGGATAGGATTACCTCCATCGGTAAGTGAACTGCAGGATTCAGGTGTTGCCCGTTTAAGTCTTGGCTCATGTTTGATGAAAGCTACTTTAGCTTTAATTAAAAAAGCTGCTGATGAATTGTCTAAAAAAGGGACTTACAATATTTTGTTAGATACTTTAACACCGCTACCCGATGCTGCAACGGCCTATAAAATGGCAATAGGGTTGAATAACTAAAGAATTAGCACTTAAGTTACATTTCAATAAAATTATTTTTTTTTGACGATTCAAAGTTATTTAGCTTGATAGATGTAAACAAATTCATTTGATTCTTCGGGCAGTTTATATTTTATATTTGTTGTTTTATTGAATGGGGGCAATTTTGAGTTGATGAAAATTAATAAAAGAGGGTAACCAAAGAAATTACTTTTGGATACCCTTTTAAGAAATTCAAATTCAGGAATTACCACCTGTTGGTGCGGCTAGTATTAGAATTATTGAAGTTCCTTCCCCCTCTGCCTCTATTCGAATTATCATCATTTTTTGGGCGTGCTTCATTTACAATAATACTTTTACCTTTTAATTCTTTGGCATTCAATTCGGTAATTGAAGCTTTTGCTTTCTCATTGTTGGATAATTCAACAAAGCCGAAACCTTTTGACGAACCGGTGTACATATCCTTTATGACTTTAACACTGGTAATATTTCCGTATTCGGAAAATAAATCTTTTAAATCCTCATCGGTAACATCCGCTGCGAGATTTCCTACGTAAATGTTCATACATTTTTCCTTTTAGTTTGTTTTTGTTTTTCCGGAATACTTAATCGAATTATTTAAAAAAAGTAAACAGGAAGTAATTATGATTGATAAAAAATTGAAGAAATATTAAAAAGAGGAACGTACTATAAAGAAGTCCGTTGTAAAGGTTACTTATAAATGAATTGTTCGGCTTTTTTTATTTTTCTCTTATTCTCAGTATAAATATTAGTTTTATTTTTCAACCGATTAAATCTAGTTATAATAAATTACTAATCCTAATGATCAATTTGATTGCTTAATTGTTAAATTGTTAAATTGTTAAAGGTGTAGCAATGTAATAGTTTTAGAGTATAACAATTGTTTTTGCCTATGACAGTTTAGGAGTACGAGTATAGCGAAAAGCGCATAGAGTATTGCGGAGGATAAGAGTACTTGTTCGAGTAAGAGCACCGGCATGATTACGAGTATGAGTACGATTTAAGAGTTGAAAGAGATAGTACGCCCAGAAGGATTCGAACCCTCAACCCTCAGATCCGAAGTCTGATGCTCTATCCAGTTGAGCTATGGGCGCATTTATATTTGTTTATATTTTTCCTATATAAAAGTGTGGAATTATATTGCTAATATAATGAATTTTTGATTGTCAAAAAGTTGTGTCACTATTATAGAAATATGCCACACCTACGGTGTTTTTGATAGCTTCATCAGCAATTGTTAATAATATTTCAGAAATAAATTATATTAGTTGACATAGGTATTTGAATATAATTAAGGATTAATTTGTTAGCTTCATCAGCAATGTTAATAATATTTCACGCCTAACGGCGTTAAGAAATAAATTATATTAGTTGACATAGGCATTTGAATATAATTAAGGATTAATTTGTTGCTTTATCAGCAATGTTAATAATATTTCATGCCTAACGGCGTTAAGAAATAAATTATATTAGTTGACATAGGCATTTGAATATAATTAAGGATTAATTTGTTGCTTCATCAAGCAATGTTAATAATATTTCACGCCTAACGGCGTTAAGAAATAAATAATATTAATTGACATAGGCATTTGAATATAATTAAGGATTAATTTGTTAGCTTTATCAGCAATGTTATCCATATTAGGACGATGGGTTTCTAGGAGTCTTTATAAAAATAATATATAATATATGTTGTTATAATTCCGATGTAGGCTCCAGCAATTACATCACTGAGGAAATGATAGTTTGTTCCGATAAGGGCAGCACCGAGAAGGGTTAGAAAAATTAAAACTAAATTTCGATATCGTGGATAGTAAATCAAAATGGCAGTTCCGAAGGCAGCAAAGACGACCATATGACCTGATGGGAAGCTGCTGCTCCAAAAGTGAAACCAGTGGAATGTCAGTTGATGGTTATGAAGAAGCCAGTCGCGAGGGAAGGTTCTTCCGAATACAAATTTTAGTAATGTCTTTACCAGGTATGCAGCAGGCAAAACTGTGGCTGCAAGTTTTAAGAATTTTGTTTCGATGTCATATTTTTCCTTTTTGAGTCTATAGAAATAAATAGTCCACATCGATACTGTGCTTATACCAACGAAATGGGGTAAAAAGTCAGGGATGCTTTCAGTAGCTTTGCGTAAGGTATGGATTGTTCGAAGAAGGTGCATTACTCCCGCGGCAATTTCAGCATCTAAATATTTAATGCATATAATAGTGATTATCGAAACTATAATAGTAACTTTAATACCTAGACTAATAGTAATATTCTTTTTTTTAATCCGGGATTCTGCAGATTCTTTTTGATAAATCAAGTTTGATTATATATTAGATTTTATAAAGGTTATACTTAGATAGTTTTAAATAATAAATATACTTATACATATTTATTATCAAAAATTTATTATCGAATTCCATTTGACAATTTGCCGCAAAGCCACAAAGACTCTAAGAAGCACAAAGAAATTTTTATTTTTTGTTCAGCTTCGGTGGGCAGATCGGAATGTATGAGGCATGTGGGGTTAAAACCCCTTATTTTAGCTAAAGCCGTGGTTTCTTTTTATTTCTTATGTCTTCCCCGACATAAATGTCGGGGCAATGGAAATGTAATTAGAATGGAGGATATAATGTGGAGTTTTCTTATTTTTAGTTTTTTAATTGTTAATTGTTAAAATGACTTTTTCAGAAGATGTATACCGGTTTATGTATGCTGCATTGCAGGAGGCTGAGAGGGGTTTTGATATAAATGAAGTCCCGGTGGGAGCAGTTGTGGTTTATAAGAATAAGATAATCGGACGGGGATATAACCAGGTGGAAATGCTGAAAGATCCCACTGCTCATGCAGAGATGATTGCAATTACTGCGGCAGCGAACTTTCTTAATAACTGGCGTTTAAATGAATGTGATGTTTATGTTACCATGGAGCCTTGCGTAATGTGTACAGGAGCTTTAATATCGGCGCGGGTAAGTAATTTATATTTTTCTGTTTTTGATCCGAAATTCGGAGCTTGCGGTTCTATTTTTAATTTATGCGAGGATAAAAGACTTAATCATAAAATAAATGTTTATTCGGGGATTTATATGCAGGAGAGTGAGGAGCTTTTGAAAAGGTTTTTTGAGAAGCTTAGGAATGAGAAATCTAATTTGAACTGAGGAAGCCGGAAGCCGGAAGCAGAGGACAGAAGTCAGAAGCCAGAGGTCAAAAGACAGAGGTCAGAAGTCAAAGAGCAGAGGACAGAAGTCAGAAGCCAGAGGTCAAAAGACAGAGGTCAGAAGTCAAAGAGCAGAGGACAGAAGTCAGAAGCCAGAGGTCAAAAGACAGAGGTCAGAAGTCAAAGAGCAGAGGACAGAAGTCGGAGGGGAAATTTCTTGTGTTAATCAGGGATTTATTGTTTCATTTCTTGATTAAGGATTTTAATAATAATAATTTGTATTTTCAAAAAAAAGGGAGTATCAATGGAGTTAATTTTATTTGGCCCTCCGGGAGTTGGAAAAGGGACACAGGCAAAGTTTATAGCAACAAGATATAATATACCTCATATATCTACCGGTGATATTCTTCGTGAAGCGGTAAAGAATAAAACGCCGCTTGGAATTAAGGCGCAGGAGATTATACAGAAGGGTGAGTTAGTACCGGATGATGTTATAGTAGGAATAGTAAGAGATACTTTAATTCAGCCAAACTGCAAAAATGGTTTTATACTTGACGGTTTCCCCCGCTCTATCGGACAGGCGGAATCACTCGATAAAATATTAAAAGAACTACATATTGACTTTATCTGCGTAATTAATTTAACGGCTAATGAAGAAGAATTAATAAAGAGATTGACTAACCGAAGAGCCTGCAAATCATGCGGAAGTATCTTTAATTACAGCGAGATTATGGATAAAGACGAATGTCCTGTATGTAATGCGAAAAATAGTTTTTATCAACGGAATGATGATAAGGAAGATGTTATAAAGCATAGACTCGAAGTTTACCAATCTACTACGAAGCCTGTTCTTCAATTTTATAAGGAAAAGGGGAAGGTAATCGATATAAATGGTTTACAAGAAATAGAGAAGGTAACAGAGGATATTCTTTCTGCGCTAGTGAGCTGAGAGAGGAAGTTTTACCACTAGCCGGGGTTTAGAGCTTTTGTTTTATTACTGCTTTGAATGCCTTTCCATTTTCGAGTTTTATAATTTTTGCGTTCATGCTTTTTACTATATCGTAATTATGAGTGGCAAATAAGACTGCGGTTCCTCTTAGATTTATTTTTTTTAATATTTCGAGAATTTCGGAGGAAGTTTCGGGATCAAGGTTTCCGGTTGGTTCATCGGCTAGTATTAAAATGGGTTCATTTAAGATTGATCTGGCAATGGCAACACGCTGCTTCTCCCCTCCTGATAATTCGGAAGGCATGCTTTTTCTTCTATGAAGTAATCCCACATCCGATAGAGAATTTGTTATTCTTCTTTTTATTTCTTTAGCGGGTGTATTTGTGGCTTCTAAAACAAATGATAGATTATCATAAATATTTCTATCTTTTAATAATTTAAAATCTTGAAAAATAATTCCTATTTTTCTTCTAAGAAACGGGAGATCCTTCGGTTTAATGGTCTTAGAGTCATATCTATCAAATTCAACAGTCCCGGAAGAAGGCAGAATGTTCATATATATCATTTGCAGAAGTGTACTTTTACCGGAACCGCTTCTTCCGATTAAAAAAACAAATTCGCCTTGATTTACAGATAAACTTAAATCTGTAAACACCGGGATACTTGAATAATTAAATTCAACACTGTTAATGTTTAACATGGGGTTTTATCTTTTTTACAATGAATTGAACTCTTTCGGAATTCTGATTAGCTTTTAAAAATGAAAAAGTATCTATGCATTCTACTACATACAAGCCGGCAGAATCAATGATACTGAAATAAGATTCAAAAGGATAAATTTTTTGTTTATGAACTTCGGTATATACGCTATTATCAATTTTTATTTTAAATATATTTTTATGGATCCTGATCTTTTTATTGTATTTGGTTTCATGGACAAATGAAATACCCTGGTAGATTCCCTCCCGAATAGGTTTTTTTACATGAATCAGGCTATTTTTTTCGAGGCTGACGTCAAAAGTGAATATCCCGTCTTCTTTTAGATTTAATTTAACTTCTTTAAACAAAGTTAATAAACTTTTTTTATTAGTAAGATAGTTCACACTATCGAAAGTAGAATAAATTAAATCAAACTTAGATTTAAAAGGGAGTCTAATCATATCGCAGCAGACTCTTGGAATATTATTGAATTGGGAAGAAGCAAGCATCTCAAAAGACCTATCCGAAACAATAAGTTTGGGAAAATACTTAACGAAGTATTCAGCAAAATTGCAATTTCCGCCCGCTAATTCCAATACTTCTGCTTGATCATTAACATACAATTCAACGACCGAGAAAAGATATTCGGACCACCTGTCATAGCGAACATGCTTCATGACCGAATTATAAATAAGGGAGAGCTTATTATAAACTTTAGCGGAGGACATTTAATTTTCTGCTATTTACAACTTTTTGGGCGAAATAATATGCTTCCAAAATACTTGATTCATCGGCTGTATTTTTACCAACAATATCAAAAGCAACCCCGTGATCGGGTGAAGTTCTGACTATAGGCAATCCCGCTGTATAATTTACTCCGGACGAAAAGCTTAATAATTTAAAAGGTATTAGAACCTGGTCATGATACATACCCAGAACCATATCATAATTTTTATAAGCTCTGCTTCCGAAAAAAGCATCGGGAGAAAAAGGGCCGGTTAAATATTGTGAAAATTTACTTTCTTTAATCAGAGGGGCAATAATATTTTTCTCTTCTTTGCCGATTAACCCCTCTTCCCCTGCATGAGGATTTAGACCTAAAACAGCAACCTTAGGATTTTGGATGTTCATATCCTGAATGAGAGTGTTGATTACAACTTCAATCTTATTTGTGAGGTTCTTTGCAGATAATAATTTCGGTACGGATTTAACAGGTACATGGATAGTAGTCAGTGCAGCATTCATTTCATTTGAAATAAAAACCATTACAAAGTTTTTGGTTTTGGTCCATCCCGCATACATTTCCGTATGACCGGGGAAATTATATCCGGCAAGCTTAATTGCTGTTTTGGAAATCGGTGCAGTAATAACTGCATCAGCTTTTTTCTTAATCAGCAGTTCTGCAGAAAGTTTAATTGCTTTAAAAGAAGCTTTCCCGGAAGCTTTAGTAG
Source organism: uncultured Ignavibacteriales bacterium (assembly GCA_963848195.1). Lineage (GTDB taxonomy): Bacteria > Bacteroidota > Ignavibacteria > Ignavibacteriales > Ignavibacteriaceae > CAVQBP01. The sequence goes on from CAWKCY010000020.1 coordinate 311,743, forward strand.
GCTTGCCTGGATCATGTTCCGGATTTTTAATATCAAGGATAGTTACAGTTCCCGGAGTTAATGTCCCTATTTTGTCTTTGATTTCAAAATTAAATTCAGCATTAGTAGTTTTTAGAGTTTCTTTTAAAATATTTCCAGGACAAATAAAAATAAAGGAGTCTGAAGAAGAGGAAGAGATTTTGTTTAATGATTTAATAACAATTTCAGGACCGATTCCATTAGTATCTCCACAAGTAAAAATAAATTTATTCATAGAGGGAAAACCATAATTAACCATTTTTCAATTGATATTCGCCGGTGCCGGTTTCATCAATAAAGACAAATTTTCTTTCCGGATTTTTATATATCCATGTTTCAATAATTTTACCGAACTGATTTGAAGTCCTTTCCATATCAAAAGGCTTACCATACAGGATGAAAACCTTTCCCCTATCGGTATCGAAGCCTCTTTTGCCGGATATAGAGGAAAAATTCTTCATAGTATAGTCGATCCTCGAATAATATTCATTCATAAGTTCATTAAAGGCAGTTTCGGGAGTCGGATCGAAATGTTTCCAGAAGTCAAATAAAACTCTTTCATATTCCTTTTTCTTAAAATCGAGCAGGCTGTCAATTACCTGATCATTTTCCATATATTTAAGGAATTTAATTGCCAGTTCAGGATTTAGCAAGGATAGGGGTTTATCAAACCATCTTACGCTTTTATTAAAGGAGGCAAATGATTTCGAGGTTTCAGCTGCAGAAACCTGTATTTCCAGATCGCATTCATATAATTTTTTATTAACAAATGGGATAATAAAATTCTTATAAACCGGAGAGGATTGGTGATTGTTTAAGACAATATTTCCATTAACTTCTTCGAAAGAATTATTTAAAGTTACCGAGCGGCTGATATTTTCGGAAAGCAGAGTGTCTTTATCATTTATAAACCTTACATAGATTTTTTGTACCGAAGTATCCTTACAGGGGATTAACAGGTCATAATCTTTTTCCCCAAACGGGATTGAGCCTTCAAAATTTGATATAATAAATGAATTACTGTTCTCATGTTCAGGTTGTTTTGAGTCAACTACCAAAGGTTCCAGATAATGATCCCGATTATTTTTCTCATCATCCCTAAGAATAGGAATTTTATTCAGTCTAACTTCCCGGCCGGAATTTTCATCAAATAAAATTGGATAGAGATTATAGGTTTTTTGTTTAGAAATCTGAAAACTTAGAAATCCTTGAGCATAACTATTTCTACTATCGGTTTTATCGAAATCTTGCACCAGGATTTTATCTTCCTTCATTTTTCTATCAATGGTATTAGAAACAGAATCGTGGATTTCAACAGTTAGCCTATAATAAGCAGAATAATCGTCATTATTTTTTTCAAAGACTAAAATGTTATAAGGGATGCGGTAAAAATAATAAAGCACTTCGGATGAATCTTGTGCATTACCGTAAGGAAGTTTATATATTTCAGATAATAAAATATGGTTTACAAATTGAGTCCTTTCTCTACGGGGCTGGCTATAAACCGGAGCACTAAAAAAAAGGGCAAGGATAAAAATTATAAGAGTTTTCAACTTCATTTTTTTAGACTATAAAAATAGAGACTTAATATTTCTTTTCAATGCTAATACAAAGGTATAAAAAGCTTGAAAAGATAAAAAGATTACCAGACTAAAATTTGTTTGAGAATGACAAATTTTGCTAATTCTTAAAAAATTATAAAATATTGAATAATCAATAGAGAAATTATCCCGGAAAGGGTTACCCTTTATATAAGCCCCAAAGATTAACTGTTCATATTATTCAAGAATTCTTTATTATTCTTTGTACCTCTAATTTTATCGAGTAAGAAATCCATTGCTTCCACGGGTGCGAAATCGCTTAATATTTTTCTTAAAATCCAGACTTTGGCGAGATCATCTTCCTTCATCAGTAATTCTTCCCGTCTTGTACCTGATTTATTAACATCAATTGCGGGGAAAATTCTTCTATCACTCAAATCGCGATTGAGAACTAATTCCATGTTGCCGGTACCTTTGAATTCCTCAAAAATAACGTCATCCATTCTACTGCCGGTATCAATTAATGCAGTAGCGATAATAGTTAAGCTGCCGCCATCTTCGGTATTTCTAGCTGCACCGAAAAATCTTTTAGGTTTATGAAGGGCATTAGAATCGACACCACCTGAGAGAATTCTACCGCTATGAGGAACAACAATATTATGAGCTCTTGCAAGTCTTGTTATACTATCCAATAAAATTACGACATCTTCTTTTGCTTCGACGAGTCTTTTAGCTTTTTCGATAACCATATCGGCAACCTGAACATGTCTCTCAGCAGGTTCATCAAAAGTGGAGCTAATAACTTCACCTTTAACAGAACGTTCCATATCAGTAACTTCTTCCGGTCTTTCATCTATTAATAAGATGATAAGTTTAATTTCAGGGTTATTTCTAGTGATTGAATTAGCAACCTTCTGAAGCAGCACGGTTTTTCCGCTTTTAGGAGGAGATACAACAAGACCGCGTTGTCCTTTTCCAATAGGAGAAAGGAGGTCCATTATTCTCATCGAATATTCACCTGGAGCAGATTCAAGAGAAATCCTTTTAGTTGGATAAACGGGAGTAAGATTATCAAATAATGTCCTTTCCCTAATTCCTTCAGGGTCCAGATTATTTACAGCTTCAACCCTTAACAGGGCGAAGAAGCGTTCGCCTTCTTTGGGAGGTCTAACCTGCCCGCTGACATAATCACCTGTCCTTAAACTGAATTTTTTTATCTGGGAAGGAGAGACATAAATATCATCCGGAGAAGGCAGATAGTTGTAATCTGAAGATCTAAGAAATCCATAACCATCAGGCAAGACTTCAAGCACGCCCTTCGAAAAAGTCAAACCATCTTTAGCAGTTTGTCCTTCTAATATTTTAAAAGTTAATTCTTGTTTTCTTAAATCACTGTAGCCAGATATGTTGAGGCCTTTTGCTATTTCATTTAGCTCAACAATTTTCTTTGACTTCAGTTCAGAAATATCCATTGGCATTTTTTGACCCTAACTTTGTTTGTTGTTAAATACGATATTTTGTTACTAATTTTTTCAAATGCATCCGGTATGCTTAAGATATCGGGGCTTTTTACTAACTATTTTATTGTAAAACGTTGAAAGGAACACGAGGTTTAATATCTAACATACATCTAATTAAAAATAATGTCAAGTTAAAATATTTATCAACTTTGATTTAATTTCTCCGATTAAATACATACTTCCCAGAACAACGAGGCAATTATCCTTCGCATTTACCTCAAATTCAGTAATTAACTTTACAGGTTCCTTTGTTATTTTCACATGCAGATTTAATTTGGAGGCAATTTTCAACAAATCTTCAACCTTACATGACCGTTCAATATCGATTTCAGTAATATATATCTCATCGAAATAATCTTTAATATCGAAAAGCATTTCTTCTACAGCTTTATCTTTCATCACACCAAAAAGGAGAGCTCTGCGGGAATATTTGTGATAATCCTTTTTAAATTCATTTATAAAACTTTTAATACCTTCGGGATTATGGGCAGAGTCAAAGATTATATCGGGATTCTTTTTATAGAATTCAAAACGTCCTTGAAAACCGGTATTTGTTAAGACACTTTTGAAACCGTCAAATAAAGGAGAATAATCATCCAAATTTAATGTTTTATAAACTGTTAAACCTGAAAGGGCTGCATTATATTTTTGATACAAACCTTTAAGAGGGATAACCGTATCATTGAGCACCATTTTTCCGAATTGTTTTCCAGGTTCTGCGGGACGAAATTCCAGGGAATTATTTTCTTCAGTTATATATTCTTTCAACTTAAACAATTCACAATTAAGATATTCACATTTATTTTCAATAACCTGCACAGCATCATCAGGCAAATTTCCAATAAAGACTTTTGATGACTTTTTGATAATTCCTGCTTTTTCGGCAGCAATCTCTTTAATAGAATTACCCAGAATACTGGTATGTTCAAGGCTGATTGAAGTAATTACTGCTGATAAAGGATTAAGAACATTTGTTGCATCAAGTCTCCCGCCTAGTCCAGTTTCAATTACTGTATAATCCACATTTTGTTCCATAAAATACATAAAAGCCATTGCAGTAGTTACTTCAAAGAATGTAAGCTGATTTTCATCAATATATTTTTCAAATCCGGAGATAAAACCGGCAATATAGTAGTCAGGTATTTGAGCATTATTGATCTTAATGCGCTCATTAAATTTTACAAAATGCGGAGAAGTATATAGTCCCACCTGATAATTTAATTCCATTAAAATACTGGCAATAAAGGATGCGGTGCTTCCTTTTCCATTAGAACCGGCAATATGAAAAGCTTTGAATTCTTTTTGGGGGTTTCCAATGAATTCAAGAAATCGTGTAATATTATCGAGCCCAAGCTTAATCCCAAAAGTATGAAGAGAATACAACTTTTGCAAAGACTTTTCTATATTCATAATCAAATAATATAAGAACCGGTAAGATCAGAAAGTTTTTCAACACCAAATTTAATGCAGTAATCTTCCAGATCACTTAATATTTTTTCTGCAGCTGAAGGATCAATAAAGTTTAAAGTTCCTAATTGAATAGCTGAAGAGCCGGCAATCATAAATTCAATCACATCTTTCCAGTTCATAATACCGCCGATACCGATTATAGGAATTTCAACATTTCTTTTAATTTCTAAAACTTTAGCAAGAGCAACCGGCTTTATTGCAGGCCCTGACAATCCAGCCGTAACATTGAAAATTTTTGGTTTTCTTGTATTGATGTCAAAAGCCGTGCCTACAAGAGTATTGATAGCAGAAACAGCATCGCCACCTTCATTTTTTACAGCTTCAGCAAATTTTGAAATATATGAAACATTGGGTGAAAGTTTAATTATCACCGGTTTTGTAGATACAGCTTTTACTCTTTCAGTAATTTTACCTACTGCAGAAACATCATTACCAAATTGAAGGCCACCTTCTTTAACATTTGGACAGGAGACATTTATTTCAAATGCAGAAATAGCTTTTTCCAGCGTTAAAATCCTAGTACATTCAACATATTCTTCAATAGAGCTTGCGGCAATATTGCAAATCAGGGGTACATCAAAAGTTTCAAGAAAAGGGATTTTTTCTTTAATAAACTCTTCAACTCCAACGTTCGCTAATCCAATTGCATTAAGCATACCCGAAGGAGTTTCAACAATTCTCTGCGGAGGATTCCCTTTTCTCGGTTTTAAACTTAAAGATTTTGTGACAATTCCGCCAATTTTATTAAGGTCAATAAATTCGGACATTTCATTCCCATAACCCACAGTGCCTGAAGCCAGCAATATTGGATTTCGAAATTTTAAGGGACCGACAGTAACGGATAGATCTATTTTATTCATAGGATAACATCTTTAACATTAAAGACTGGACCATCTTTACAGACTAATAAATATTTATCCGGACTGTTAACTCCTTCAATGGGACATCCCTGGCAAATACCGAAACCGCAGGCCATTGCACATTCTGTGGAAGCTTCGCAATTAAGATCATTTTCAATACAAAATTCTTTCAAATTTCTAAGCATTGCATTTGGACCGCAAGCAAAAATTTTTGTTTTTGAAGATTTTACAATGTTAATTTGATTTTTTAATAATTCAACAACTGTTCCTTTAAACCCGAGAGAACCGTCGTCTGTAGAAATATGGATATTTTTCATTCCGTGAAGAATCACATCATTCTGGGATCTTCCTCCAATAAAAGAAATAATATTTTTCGTAACTTGAATTTTTCGGATTAAATATGGAAAAGGTGCAGCACCCAGACCTCCGGCTACAACTATTGCGGTATCATAATCGTCATTTAAATTAAATCCGTTTCCGAGAGGGCCTAAAATGTCAATTAAATCACCAGGATGTTTCCTGGAAAGCATTCTTGTCCCCTCTCCAAAAATATTAAACATTAGGTAGAAATAATCATCTTCAACATCGCAGACGCTGAAGGGTCTTCTCAAGAGCGGATAATATGTTTTAGTAACCAATACATTAAGAAATTGTCCAGGTTTAATTTTGTGAGCAATCTCCGGAGAGAAAATTTTTAACAAAAATATTTTATTTTCAAGTTCGATTACTTGCTGGAGAGGGGCCTTAACAATTAACAAGTGATACCCTTTTAATAAAATAACAAACTACAAAAAACAAATAACAAATAAATTCCAATATAAAAGTCTCAAATAACAAACAAATCCCAAAAGATAAACAACAAACTACATACAACATACTACGAACAACTATAGATACTCTTTTAATTTATTTATTTTTAGATGGTCAATGACTTTCTTTACTTCCTGTGACTGATCTCTGCGGCAAACTAAAAGAGCATCATCAGTGTTTATAACAATTACATTATCAACGCCGATTACAGAAGTAAACTTATTCGGCGAATAGATATAAGAATCAATAGTCATTTCGGTATAAATATTTCCTACTTTGGCATTTCCATCGCTATCTTTTTCCGAGAGCTGATATACTTCTTCCCAGCTTCCAACGTCGCTCCACGCAAAGTCACCTTTGGTAAGATAGACTTTTTGAGATTTTTCCATTATACCATAATCTATAGATATATTCCTTAATTGCCCATAAACAACAGCTAAAGTTTTATCATATTTTTCAGTATTCAGACTTGAACTAATTTCCTTCAGCCCTTCATGAAGATCAGGCATATATATTTTAATTTCATCAAGAATAGCATCAGCTCTCCAGATGAACATACCGCTGTTCCAGAAGAAATCTCCGCTTTCAAGAAACCTTACGGCAGTTGCATAATTAGGTTTTTCGGCAAAAGTATAGACTTTATAAATATTTTTCTTAATTATTTTTTCATCAATTTGAATATAGCCATAGCCTGTCTCCGGCCGGGTAGGAGTAATCCCGATAGTTACAAGTCCCTTTGATTCAAAAGCAAATTCGGCAGCATCATTAAGAGTTCTATGGAATTCATCAACATTTTTAATAATATGGTCTGCAGGAAGTACAATCATTACCGCATCTTTATCTTTTGAATTTATTATTATTGAAGCCAATCCGATGCAGGCAGCTGTATTTCTACCGAAAGGTTCTTCTATAATATTCTCGCAAGGAATTTGGGGAAGCTGATTTTTAATTTCCGACTGTTGTATTTTATTGGTAATTATGAAAATATTATCATTATCAACTATATCCTTCAGCCTGTAAACAGTATCCTGGATCATCGAATTATTGCCGAATATTTTCAGCAATTGCTTCGGTGATTTTTCTTTACTTCTTGGCCAGAACCTTGAGCCCACACCGCCAGCCATAATAACAGCATAAATTTTCATTATTATCCTTTATTTATTTACTTATTATTTTTTTTCCAAAATCTTCGGCCCTATTGAGGTAATTAGTAATATCGACTTCCTTGCCTTTAACAAGGGCAACAATAACTATCAAGCATGCCCTCATAGATTCAATTATTTCGGAAGAAGGTATTAATATTCCGGTTTTTATGAGAGATAAAGAATGGTAAAGAATATGATGCATATTTGCGATTATATTAAAACCATTTTTTCTGGATGCATCCTCATTTTCCTTCATAATACCTATGTACGTCCCGAGTTCTTCGTCAGAGATTCCTTTTTCAGATAATTCTTTTAATAACGAGTCAAAGGATTTTATTGACTTTAAAACCGATTCTTCATAATCTTCAAAAGAATTTTCATGAGTATGTTTTTCCTCGCCTAAAATTATTTCTTCCTTTATCTTATCGCTTTCAGAAACTTCAAACACATTCTCATTAAGTTCCCTTCTTGATAGATCAACAGAGATTTCTTCCTGACTTTCAAATTCCTTTTCCGTATCCGGTTCAGAAACTTTATTTTGAATATCACCGTTAATCTTTTTTAATGATTCTCTGAAAGCAGGAGGATTAACCATCTCCAGCATATGATTAAGATCTCTAATTAAACTTTGGCTATGTTCTTTGAATTTATCGGACAGTCTTGAAAAGTCTATTCTACCTTCGATAAGAAAATCGTAAATTTGATTGAGTCTAATGGCAAGAGTAGAAAATTCGGTAACCTTTTTCATTTTTTTAATATCTTCATGTAAATTATCCGAATTAGAGATCATTTCACGAAGGAGAGCCACAACTTCAATTTTCTCAGTACTTAAGCGCAGATTATTAGATGCTGTCGAAATGCTTTGAGTGATATACTGTTTTATAAAGTCCATTTAATTTATATATAATCTCGGGACACGTTGACTTATCCCGCATGTAATTTCGTAAGGAATGGTATTTAAAATATTTGCCCAATCCAATGCATTAAATTTTAGATTATTTATCTCACCCAATAAAATAACATCATCCCCAATTTTAACATCATCATTATTTACATCAAACATAATTCTGTCCATAGTGACAGTACCGGCCTGGTTATATAATTTTCCATTTACAATAGCTTTAGATTTATTAGTCAAATTCCTGCAATAACCATCGGCATAGCCCATAGAAACAGAAATAATGTTAGTTGCCTCATTAGCTATAAATTTTCTTCCGTAACTTACGGTTTCTCCTTTTTCGAGCCTATTAACTGAGTCAACTTTTGAAACAATAGACATAACGGGCTTCAAAGGTATAGACATGGAAGTTTCAGGGGAAGGATAATAGCCATATAAAGAGATTCCTGGTCTGACCATATCCAGATAAGAGCCGGGTAAATCGAGAATTGCACCGCTGTTAGCAGTGTGGGCTAATCCATAATTTATTTTATTCTTTTTCAATTCATCAAGCAGATCATTAAATCTTTTTAACTGGAGGTTAGCAAAACTTTTATCTTTTTCATCCGAAGCTGCAAAGTGAGTATAAATTCCATCAATAACAAATGAGTTATCTTCGCTAATGTTTTTTACAAATTCGAAGGCATCTTTATAACTTATCCCCAATCTATTCATACCGGTATTAACTTTAATATGAACTTTTATTCCGTCACTGCCATGATTATGTTTTAACAGAGATAAGTGCTGACTAGTAAATACCGAAGGGATTAAATTATATTCGAAGATAGATTTAATATGATTTTTATTTATCACTTCAAAAACAAGGATAGGCTGTTTTATGTCATACTTTCTTAATTCAATTCCTTCATCTACCAGAGCAACAGCATAATAATCGGGCTTTTCCGGAAGAGAGTTCAAAGCAGAAGTGATTTTCTCTACCCCATGACCATAGGCATTTGCCTTAACTACAGGCATGATTTTAACATTCTTTACTTTTTTTCTAATATTTAAATAATTTTCCTTTAAATATTTTAAGTTTATAACAGCATAAGTTGAGCGCATTTAAATTTAATTTTTTAGAACATAAAATATAAATTTTATTGAATTTATAAGCAATCCCAGTGAAGATAAAATTCCAAATGACAAAAAACAAAAAACAAATAAAATACAATATTAAATATCAAAATTTCAAACATACTATACAAAGTTGCGTCTATAATACTTGGATAAGGTTCTTTTTTTTGAAATTTAATTATGGGCTAAGGATTCTCGAAATCGGAATTTCGAGTTACATTATTACCAAAAGAAATCGTGGGGTTATCTTGGAGTTATCTTGGAGTTATCTTGGAGTTATCTTGGAGTTATCTTGGAGTTATCTTGGAGTTATCTTGGAGTTATACTGGATGTGAACAGAGGAGGAGTACTTGACTTTCGATTAAGATGCGGCTTAGATTAATAATTTTTTATTTCTCATTATCAAGAATATTCATTATTTTCTTTTCTCTAATGAAAAATTTTTTTTAGGTAATGAACTTATAACATATTTAATTAAAAAATAAAAGATATTTTGAATTAATTTGTATGGCATATATGTTGTAAAAGAATTGCGATTTTGAAATTTAGAGGGATAGATTTAAGTTTACACCGGAATTCCAGGATGTAAATTAAAAAAATTAAAATATGTTAACAGAATTCGGAAAAATATTTGTTTTCATTTTAGTTGCAATTCTATTTGTAGTTGTTGCAGTTTTTGCAGCTAAACTAATAAGGCCCGCCAGACCGACCAAAGAAAAACTCTTAACTTACGAATGCGGAGAAGATGTAATTGGTTCCCCCTGGGTCAAATTCAATATTCGTTTTTATGTAGTAGCTCTTATATTTCTAATATTTGATGTTGAAGTAGTATTGTTAATACCATGGGCACTTGTTTATAAAGGATTTGGAATAGGAGGCTTTTTAGTTGGAGGAATATTCCTTTTCTTATTGGGTCTTGGAATGGCGTATGAGTGGCGAAAAGGCGATCTGGAGTGGGCACGTCCTAAAATTGAACCTCCGGTTTTAAACAAAATTATAGTAAAAGAATCCGCCAAGAGTGGAGAAAAAGAAGTTCTAACAACGGAGATTGGATAAAGAATGGGATTTCTGGATAAGCAATTTACAGACGAAAATATTGTAGTTACCAAAGTTGAAGATTTATTTAATTGGGCAAGGTTATCTTCGCTATGGCAAATGAGTTTCGGCTTAGCATGCTGTGCAATTGAAATGATGGCAACATCAGCATCTCACTACGATTTTGATAGGTTTGGTGTAATACCAAGACCTTCACCCCGTCAATCAGACGTAATCATAATCTCAGGGACTGTTACCTTAAAGATGGCATTGAGGATAAAAAGATTGTACGAGCAAATGCCAGACCCGAAGTATGTTATATCAATGGGAAGCTGTTCGAATTGCGGAGGTCCTTATTGGGAACATGGATATCATGTATTAAAAGGAGTTGATAGAGTTATTCCTGTTGACGTTTATGTACCGGGCTGTCCTCCACGTCCGGAAGCTCTTCTGGAAGGTTTATTAAAACTTCAGGAAAAGATTAGAAATGAAACAACTGTAAATGGACATGGGTCTCTTCTGGAGAAATCCGCATGAAGACAATTGAAGAGATTTTTGAAATCTTAAAAGCAAAGTTCGGTGATTCAGTATTAGAATTAAAAAGCGAACAGCCGGTTGAACCCATTATAATTGTTAATCCGTTAGAAATTGATAAAATATGCCTTTATTTAAGAGACGAAGAAGAGTTGTTATTCGATTCTTTGATGAATCTTTCAGGTGTAGATGATGCGAATGGAGAAAGCAAGAATGATGAAACAGGTGCATTGAATATCATAGGCGGGACTTTAAGCGTATATTATCATATTGAATCAACAAAGATCCGACATAAGATATGCTTGAAAATTTCAACTCCGCGAGAAAACCCAGAAGCTGTATCCCTTTATGATGTATGGAGACATGCAGACTGGCAGGAACGGGAAGCATATGATCTGGTTGGGATTAAATTCTTAAACCATCCGGATTTGAGAAGAATCTTAATGCCCTACGACTGGGAAGCAGGACATCCCCTTAGAAAAGATTACAAGAACCCGGAGTTTTATCAGGGAATGAAAGTACCTTATTGAGTAGTTAGAAGTTAGTAGTATAGTAGATTAGTAGTTAGTAATTAGTAGTTAGTATTGAGAAAGGGAAAGATGCACAAGTATAAAGAATTAAAAGTTTGGCAAAAAGGAAGAGAATTAGTGAAATTCATTTATGAGTTAACTAATAAATTTCCTAAAGAAGAAATTTATTCATTAACTTCCCAGATTAGAAGGGCTACGATTTCTATCCCATCAAATATTGCTGAAGGTGCCGGACATTTTTCAAATAAGGAATTTTCAAGATTTTTAGAAATTGCTTATGCATCATCATGTGAATTAGATACTCAAATTATTTTATCATTTGATTCGGATTTATTAATCAAGATAAATTGAATGATTTCTATTTATATATTGAAGAAATACAAAAAATGTTAACTGGTTTAATCAAGTCTCTGGAAAAATAAAGAATATAATGTCTCAAGATTCAATTACAAATACTCAAGACTCAGTACTCAAGACTCAATACTCAAATATAAAGACTGAAGAGATGATTCTGAATATGGGTCCTCAGCATCCTTCTACGCATGGGGTGTTAAGGTTGGAGCTTCAGCTTGAAGGGGAAATTATAACTAAAGTTATACCACATATTGGTTATCTCCATAGATGTTTTGAAAAACATGCCGAAGCAATGACTTATCCTCAGGTTATTCCGTATACAGACAGGATGGATTATTTGGCTTCGATGGGGAATGAATTCGGTTATGCAATGGCTGTTGAAAAATTATTGGGAATTGAACTGCCTGAAAGAGTGGAATATATAAGAGTCATAATGGCAGAACTGCAGAGGATTGCTTCGCATCTTGTTGCACTTGGAACTTACGGTGCAGATATAGGAGCTTTCACTCCATTTCTGTTCTGTTTCAGGGACAGGGAGAAAATTCTTAACCTTTTTGAAATAACATGCGGTGCAAGATTACTGTATAATTACATATGGATTGGTGGTCTATCTCACGACCTCCACCCTGATTTTGTAAGGCTTGCTAAAGAATTTACCAGTTATTTTAAGCCGAAAATTAAAGAATTAAACGACCTATTATCTTATAATAGAATTTTTACTGAAAGAACAGCTAACGTAGGTATTCTTCCGGTAGAAACGGCAATAAATTTTGGAGTAACGGGCCCGATGCTTCGTGCATCAGGTTTTAAGTGGGATTTAAGAAGGGATGATCCTTACTCTGTCTATAGTAAATTTGATTTTGATATACCCATAGGACATGGTTTAATGGGAGCAGTTGGAGACAGCTGGGATAGATATTTTGTAAGAGTTTTGGAAATGTCCGAAAGCTTAAAAATAATTGAACAGGCGCTGGATCAGCTGCCTGAAGGAGACGTAACTTCAGCTATTCCGAAAAGAGTAAAACCGCCTGTCGGACAGGTTTACGCAAGGGTTGAGAATCCAAGGGGAGAACTTGGATATTTTATAATCAGCAACGGTACACCTAATCCATTTAGAATAAAAGTCAGAGGTCCTTCATTTGTAAATCTTGGAGTTATGGATGAATTGTGCAGAGGTCATATGATAGCGGATATAATCACAATCCTTGGAAGTGTAGATATCGTTCTCGGAGAGGTAGACAGATGACATACGATTTCTTCTTAAAATTATTCGGGAATGAATTTATTGCAATGCTTGTTACGAGTATAATTCCTCTATTTATATTAGTACTTCCTTTTACTCTCGTTGCCGTATGGCTGGAAAGAAAAGTATCGGCGCATATGCAGGATAGATTAGGCCCGATGAGAGTAGGATGGCACGGTTGGCTGCAGACTATTGCTGATTTAATAAAGCTAATTCAAAAAGAGGATATTGTAGCGACCGATAATGATAAAGTATTATTTAATTTAGCTCCAATTCTGGTTTTTGCAGGGAGCTATGCTGCATTTGCTGTAATTCCTTTATCAAGTATTTTTATAGGCTCCAATATTGATCTTGGAATATTTTTTATTATTGGAATTTCAGGTTTAGTGGTAGCCGGAATTTTAATGGCAGGCTGGTCAAGCAATAATAAATATTCTTTACTTGGCGCAATGAGATCAGCTGCTCAAATCATCAGTTATGAAATTCCAACTATACTTGTCGTTCTAACACTTGTAATGATAACCGGGACAATGAATCTGCGCACATTAAGTGAAATGCAAACCGGTCATTTCTGGAATTGGATGATATTCGGCGGACCAACCTTTGGAGTAGCAAAATTTGTTTTTATACCTTTGATGGTTGCAGGTTTTATTATTATTTATATAAGCACTCTTGCCGAAGTAAACAGAACCCCTTTTGATATACCTGAAGCAGAATCGGAATTAGTTTCAGGATATCATACTGAGTATTCGGGGATGAAGTTTGCAATGTTTTTTCTCGCAGAATATGCCAATATGTTCGCAGTTTCTGTGATAGTTGTATCTTTATTTCTTGGGGGCTACCAGTCACCTTTCGGTTATCTGGGGAATCTTTTTAATGCTCACTGGCTTATACCCATTGAACAATTTTTCTGGTTTGTTGCTAAAGGTGTTTTCTTCGTTTTCGTTCAAATGTGGCTGAGATGGACATTGCCAAGATTGAGAGTTGATCAGCTAATGGCATTATGCTGGAAATATTTAATACCCATTGCATTCGTTAATTTATTAGTAGTCGGATTAATTACCGTTTTATAAGATGAAAGAATATATAAATAATATCTGGACTGGTTTAATAACCGTATTTATAGGAATGAGAGTAACATTTAAGCATCTTTTCGTTCCAGCGGTTACAATACAATATCCGGATGAAAAATTGACACTCCCGCAGAGAGAGCGAAACCGTTTATATGTAAATATGGATGACTGCATCGGCTGCGATCAATGCGCCCGTGCTTGTCCGGTAGATTGTATAACAATCGAGACAGTAAAGTCATTACCAAGTGAAGACCTTGGTAAAACTTCCAATGGTAAGAAGAAAGTTTTATGGGTTACGCAATTTGATATTGATATAGCTAAATGCTGCTACTGCCAGTTATGTGTATTTCCCTGCCCTACCGAGTGTATTTATATGACCGATGTATATGAATTCTCCGAATATACTAGGGGGAATTTGCTTTATGATTTTACTACACTTACTCCGCAGGAAAAAGTAGAAAAGAAAGAAAATTTTGCAAAGCTGGAAGCAGAGAAAGCTGCTCAGAAAGCAGCCGCAGCTGCAGAAGCTGCTAAAAAGAAAGCGGAAGCTGCAGCAAACCCTGAAGCTAAAAAAGCTCCTGTAAAGCCGGTTGTTAAAAAAACACCAGGGAATGATAAGGCTGAAAGTACAGCAAATAGCGGAAGCGGTACTTCAAATGAAAGTACTAAAAGCGGCATAAATCAGGATAAAAGTTCAGAAGAAAGTAAAAACTAAAACCTATGAATGTTTACGATATAATATTTTACTTGTTCGCAGCAATAACAATTATTTCGGCAATTTTTGTTGTAACTGTGAGAAATATAGTTCATTCAGCCTTTTACTTACTGTTTACATTTTTCGGTGTTGCAGGTATTTATGTTCTGCTAGGGGCTGATTTTGTAGCAGTCGTTCAATTGATCGTATATGTTGGCGGGATCTTAATTCTTATGATATTCGGAGTAATGCTGACGAACAAGATAACCAGCGTTCAAATAAAATCGGGTGCCTGGCAGATAGTTCCTGCCATTATAGGTGCCGGAGTGCTTGGAAGCTTTTTATATTGGACATTTTCAAATACTACCTGGAAAACAAATAATATAGAAATTCCTTTTTCAACCACACACAACCTTGGACTTCTTTTAATGAACCAGTATGTAGTGGTCTTTGAATTATTAGGAATACTTCTTTTAATTGCGCTGATTGGCGCAGCAACAATTGCAAGAAGATAATATGATACATGCAGGATTAAATCACTTTTTATTTATAAGCACGGTTTTATTCTCACTCGGAATTTTTGGTATAGTTACCAGGAAAAATGCAGTAATGGTTTTAATGGGAATAGAACTGATTCTAAACTCAGCAAATATAAATTTCATTGCGTTTTCGAAATTTGGAAGTCTTGGATATCCGGGACAATTAATGGCTTTATTTGTTATTGTTCTTGCAGCCGCAGAAGCAGCCGTAGCACTGGCGATTGTTCTAAATATTTATAAGCAATTCTCAACTGTTAATGTTGATGAAATTGATACTTTGAAAGATTGAAAAAATTGCAAGATTACAAAAATTACAAAGATTACAAGATTAAGATTAAGATTGATTATTGAAATTAAAAATTTGATTATTAGAATTATTTAATATTTATATGACTGAATCTTCACTTATAAGTTTAGCTGTTGTTATTTTATTCCTTCCTCTTTTGGGGTTTGTAGTAACAATTTTCTTCGGAAAAAGATTTTCTAAGTTATTTTACTTTGAAATATTTATAATCATTACAGCATTTGTTCTTTCAGCAATTCTTGCTTATACTAAATTAACTTATTATCTGCATACCGATATTTCGGGAGAATTTACATGGATTGATCTGGGCAATGTACCCGCATTGAAAAAGCTTACAATTAATCTGGGAATATTACTGGATAACATTGCAGTTATAATGATTTTAACCGTAAATCTAATCAGTCTTTTGGTTCATATTTTCTCAATTGATTATATGAAAGGTGATAAAAGATATTCAAGATACTTTGCATATCTGGGGATATTCACCTTTTCAATGTCGGGAATTGTATTTACCCACAATTTCTTAATGATGTACATCTTCTGGGAGCTTGTAGGTCTATCTTCTTATTTGTTAATTGGATTCTGGTATGAGAAAAAGTCTGCATCGGATGCCGGGAAAAAAGCATTTATTGTAAATAGAATTGGGGACATTGGAATGCTGCTTGGAATACTAATTCTATTTACAACGTATCATACGTTTTCTTTTCACGAAATATTTTCAGCAATTGCACATGGACAGTTACCTTTCAACAGTGAAACAGGGTTAACCGTTGCAGGTTTATTATTATTCTGCGGTGCTATCGGTAAGTCGGCCCAGTTTCCACTTCATGTATGGCTGCCGGATGCAATGGAAGGTCCGACTCCGGTCAGTGCTTTGATTCATGCAGCAACAATGGTAGCGGCAGGAGTATTTTTTATTACCAGAATCTTTACAATAATGACCGGTGATGCTTTACTTATAATAGCTATTATAGGAGCATTATCTGCCTTCATTCCGGCAACAATAGCTTTAACGCAAAATGATATCAAAAAGGTTCTTGCTTACTCAACGATAAGTCAGCTGGGTTATATGATTATGGCACTTGGAGTGGGAGCTTACCAGTTTGCTTTCTTTCATCTGATTACACATGCATTTTTCAAAGCTTGTTTATTCCTTGGATCCGGGTCGGTAATTCATGCAATGCACCATGAGCAGGACATTACAAAAATGGGAGGTTTAAGGAAGAAAATGCCTTTGACATATATAACATTTGTAGTGGCTTCTCTTGCTTTATCAGGCATACCCTTAACTTCAGGTTTTTTAAGTAAAGACGGAATTCTTCTCGGTTCATACGCATTCGCATCTCTGACGGGGCATTGGTTCTTCCCTGTCATAGGATTTCTAGTGGCTATACTCACTGCATTTTATATGTTCAGACTAATCATAATCGCATTCCATGGCAAACCGCGTGATGAAGAGAAATATGCACATGCACATGAATCCCGTTTTAATATGGCACTTCCTTTAGTTGTTCTTTCAGCGCTTTCAATATTTATCTGGTATACTCCGAATCCCTTCGGACCGGAGCAGGGGTGGTTCTTATCAAACTGGGTAAAAACTCCTGAGGTATCGGTTCCAAATAATGCCAGATATTCTTTTATGAAGACTGCTATTAATGAACCGAAAGCTGAAGGTCATGTAAAGGTAGCAGAAAAAGAGATCATATATTCAGACTCATATATGGAAGCAATGCACCAAGCGCATATACCTACTATGATTCTCTCTTTAATAATGGCAATAACCGGATTATTATTAGCTTTTTTAATGTACCAATGGAAAAAGATATCTGCCGATAAACTGGCAGAGAGGTTAAAACCATTGTATAAGCTTTCATATAATAAATGGTATTTCGATGAATTTTATAATGCAGTTTTTGTTGCAGGTACCTTAGGATTAAGTAAAGCTTTAGCATGGTTTGATGCTAAAGTGATAGATGGAATTGTTAATGGTAGTGCAGCAGTTACAAGGGGAATATCGAGATTCAGCGGCAGGTTTGATAACGTTGTTGTTGACGGAGCTGTAAACTTTGCAGCTTATTTCAGCGGATTTATTGGTTTGATTTTCAGAAGATTTCAGACAGGTAGAGTTCAGACATATATAATATTTGTAGTGTTTTCATTAATTATACTTTTATTTTTATTCAAGACATTTTAGAGAAAGAATATGGGAAATTTTCCAATTTTATCGCTTATCACTTTTTTGCCGGTTGTAGGAATGATTGCAATTTTATGCATTCCAAAATCAGAAGCTAAAGTAATTAAAAGCTTAACGCTGGTAGTAACCGGATTACAGGTTATACTAGCAGCAATAATTATGATGAACTTCAATTATTCAATGGGCGGAATATACGATCCTAAATCATTTCAGTTCATGGAGAAGTTCAGATGGATTGATATTTCCGGCTTATCGTGGATTGGAAGAATTAAAGTTGATTATTTTATTGCAATCGATGGTATAAGTGCTCCTCTTGTGCTGCTGACAGCTATAGTAACTTTCATAGCTACTTTTTCATCATGGACAATTAACAAATCGGTCAAAGGTTATTTTATTCTCTTTCTTCTTTTAGATACGGGGATGATGGGAGTTTTTGTTGCTCTTGATTTTTTCTTATTCTACATCTTCTGGGAATTGATGCTTCTTCCGATGTATTTCTTAATCGGAATCTGGGGCGGACCACGAAAAGAATATGCAGCAATAAAATTCTTCCTTTACACTTTATTAGGGAGTGTATTTATTTTACTGGCGGTTATTGGATTATATTTCAGTTCAACTGAAGTACTTGCAGACGGCTCTAAAGTATTCACTTTTAATATGCTTGCAATGATGGATCCGCATAATTTTACAGCAACCGGAATACTTTCGCCATTCAATCCGAATAATTTAAGGTTGATAGCATACCTAGCACTATTTATCGGATTCGCAATTAAAATACCGATGTTCCCTTTCCATACATGGCTACCGGATGCTCACGTTGAAGCACCGACGGCAATAAGTGTTATACTTGCGGGTGTATTGTTAAAAATGGGAACATATGGAATCCTCAGAGTATGCTTCCCTATTTTTCCTGAAATAACAAAAGATTTAATGTGGTATATCGCTTTATTCGGGATGGTTAATATTATCTATGGGGCATTCTGTGCAATGGCACAAAAAGATTTCAAGAAGCTTATAGCATATTCCTCGGTTTCGCATATGGGATTTGTGCTTCTGGGTATGGCGTCTTTAACGACTATTGGGATATCGGGGGCAGTACTCCAGATGTTTAATCATGGAACGATAACAGCAATGCTCTTTATAATAGTAGGGATAATTTACGATAGAGCACATACAAGAGGAATTGAAGATTTCGGTGGTTTAGCTACTCAAATGCCAATTTACACGGGATTTGTAACTATTGCATTTTTCGCAGCGATCGGATTACCGGGATTAAGCGGGTTTATTTCAGAATCATTTGTATTTATCGGCAGCTTTGGTGCGGATACAATAAGGACTTTGGCAATTATTTCGACCGGCGGAATTTTATTGGGTGCCGGATATATGTTATGGACTTTGCAAAGGGTTTATCTTGGTAAGTTGAATGAAAAATGGAATACACTTCCGGATATGACAGCAAGAGAATATGCAATGCTTGTTCCATTAACTGTAATAGTGATTTTCATTGGAATATATCCGTCGTCGATGCTGAATTTAATGAATTCATCTGTAAATCAGATGGTCAGCTTTATGGCTCATGCACAAACATTTTATAGTTCTTTGCGTTTTTGAAGAATAATGCCACAAAGACTCGAAGGCACAAAGTTTCACAAAGAATTTCTTCCTCTTTCTAATAAGGAAGAAAGAATTGGGAAAGATATCGTTAGTGCAGCTTTTATTGTTCATAAGAATTTGGGTCCTGGTCTATTAGAAAAAGTTTATGAGCTTTGTTTCTGTCACGAACTAAGCAAAATGGGATTAAAATTTAAAAGACAGATTGATATCCCGATTGTATATGATAGTTTGGTTTTTGAGGAAGGTTTGAGGCTCGATGTATTGGTTGAAGATTTAATTATCTGTGAGTTAAAAGCTGTCGATTTAGTTAATCCTGTCTGGAATGCACAATTATTAAGTCATTTAAGACTAACAAAAAAGAGATTAGGATATTTGATCAATTTTAATGTACCCTTGATTAAAGATGGAATTAAAAGAATGATCCTTTAAACTTTGTGAATCTTAGAGTCATTGTGACTTTGTGGCAAAAATTTAAAATAAACATAAGAGAATTTAAGTGAACTTCAATCTTGATTATATTACACATAGCTTAGGTTTAATAAAACCGGAAATTGCGATTTCTCTTGCAATTGTCTGGCTGGTAGTTTCTGATTTAATATTATCTAAAGATAAAAAAATACTTCCATATATAGGTATAATAGGATTATTTGCAGCAGGTTTTTACATAATACAGCAATGGGGGATTTCATCTTTTGCTTCTCCAAACAGTGCGGGCGGGATGATTGCAATTGATAATTTCGGGTCTTTCTTCAAGTTAATCATCATCATTGCAACTATTTTTATCATATTATTTTCCATCTCATCTTCGGAGATCAAATCGGTTTTTGACAGGCATGGTGAATACTATGCATTGATATTCGGAATGGTTCTCGGAATGTTTTTCATGGTTTCGGCAGCTGATCTTATCTTAATCTATTTATCAATAGAATTAGTATCACTTTCATCCTATGTACTTGCAGGTTTTACCAAGAACTCATTAAGGAACAGTGAAGCCTCTCTTAAATATGTTATATACGGCAGTGCTGCTTCGGGTATTATGCTCTTTGGAATTTCTATTATTTACGGTTTAACCGGCAGTACAAACTTATATACTATAAATACTGTAATTCAAACAGCACAAATTCCGGTAAGTACATTAGCTTTATCCGGAATACTGATTTTTACAGGCATAGGCTTTAAAATATCGGCTGCACCTTTTCATTTCTGGGCACCGGATGTTTACGAAGGCGCACCAATCACTATTACTGCTTACCTGTCGGTTGCAAGTAAAGCAGCCGGGTTTGCTTTGTTAATAAGGTTTATCAGAATTACTTTTATACAATCTGTAAGTGCAGACGGTTACTGGCAAATGCTTCATTTAATAGATTGGAAAACATTTTTTATTTTGATTTCGATACTAACAATGACCCTGGGAAATTTTGCCGCACTCTGGCAGGATAATATGAAAAGATTGCTTGCATATTCAAGTATTGCGCACGCAGGCTATATTCTTCTTGGTCTTGCAGTTCTTTCAAATCAAGGGACAATGGCAGTTTTAATCTATTTTGCAGTTTATGCAATAATGAATCTTGGAGCCTTTTTTGTCGTAATGCTGATTGCAAATAAAACAGGCAGCGAAAATATTGATGACTATAAAGGTCTGGGATATTCTTCTCCTCTTCTAGGAATTTCATTAGCTATCTTTTTAGTATCTTTAACAGGACTTCCACCTACAGCCGGATTTATTGGAAAACTTTATTTATTTATGGCACTGGTTGATGCAAAGATGTTTGTGGTAGCTATAATAGCTTTATTAAATACAGTTGTATCACTCTACTATTATATTAGAGTTTTAAGGAATATGTATCTCGTTAAGGCAGAGATACCAATTCCTTCATTTTCTGCTTCACTTGGAAACAACATACTTGTTGTTGCCCTTTTAATACCAGTCCTGGTTTTAGGAATTTATTTCACTCCATTAATTCAATGGGCACAAAGTTCGGTTCATTTATTGGGATTCTAAATTATTATTCCATTGTTTAGTAAAATTATAGAGAATTTATTTATTATTCCTTTCCTAAAGGATAGACAATAGAAGAGCAAAATACATCTTAAATATTTTTTTCAAGAACATAATACATTTCAATTTTACCATTCCCATTAATATCCAGATAATCATTAAATTGACACAAAAAATAGTCTTTAATTAATTGATACGTTGAAGAACTAATGTTTATTTTTCCTGCTTCACTATTCTTTTCCATTTTATTTGCAACATGAACAGTATCTCCCCAAACATCGTAAGTAATTTTATTTTTACCGACAACTCCAGCAACCACATTTCCGGAATGAGCGCCAACTCTCATTTCCCATTGAAATTCCGAAATTTCATTCCGTTTTTTTATATAGTCAAGCATCTGAATAGCGGCAGAAATAACTTTGACAGCATGATCCTCAGATTGCTTTGGAAAACCACCTCCAATCATATAAGAGTCGCCAATAGTTCTTAACTTTTCCAGTCCGAATTTATCAATTATTGCATCAAAATTCTGAAAAATATCATTTAATTCATCAATAAGCTTATTAGGGTGCATTTGAGCAGCAATCTTAGTAAATCCCTGGAAATCTGTAAAAAGTAAGGTAACCGATTTATATTCACGTGGGACAATAACTCCTTTCTCTTTCAATTCATTTACAATTTCCTGGGGGAAAATATTATACAACAACCTTTCAGATTTATACTTCTCTTCTTCCAATTCTTTTGTTCTCTGTTTTAACTGCACACTAATTTTGTGCTTATACAAAGCCATTTCAATAGCGGATCTTAAGGTTTTTTCATCGAACGGCTTTAGAATGTATCCGAATGCATCTGAAACCTTGGCTTTTTGCAGAGTACTATCGTCAGCCAGCGCTGTTAGGAATACGACAGGAATATCAAATTTTTTCTTGATAATATTTGCTGCATCTATTCCGGTTAAATCGCCATTAAGCATAATATCCATTAAAATTAAATTTGGTCTTAACTCTTCGGCTTTGTTAATTATAGAAGTTGCTGAATCTACAGCACCCAAAACATCATAACCAAGGTTTTCTAATGTCAGCATAATATCCTTAGCAATAATTTTCTCATCTTCAGCAATAAGGATAGTGGCATTATCTTTCATTTTAGGGGGACCTATTAAAATATTCTTATTAATTTCGATAATAAAATATGGATCTAAATATATAATATTTATTTTTAAAAAGGATATGGGAGGGAAATAATTGATATTTTCAAATAAATAATACGGAGATTCAAAAATATATTTATATCTTTATATTTTGATTTTTTGTATTCATATTTAGAAGCTTTTAATATTTAAATATAAAAGATTAAAGGTACTTCTTTCTTTTTGAAAACTAAAATTTATATATTTACAATAATTTATATTGGTTATTATATAGAAACTTTTTACATAGAATAAATGGAAAACCAAAAAATCGACTTCTTAATCAAGCTGAACCCTCTTGCAAAGAGCGCAAATCAAGGTTCGAAGGATTTTACAGAAAAGTTATGTGAGTATATCGTTGAAGAATTCAGGTTAGAAAATGTTGTTATTTTCAGAGTAAATGATGATGAAAGTTTAAAAGTCATAGGTAAATCTTCAGCCGTAAAAAAATACAATAATTCAGCCATATCATATAAATGTCCGAAATGCACGTCAGAACTTTCGAACACAAATCCGATTAATTATAATAGTCATCAGAATTGCGGAGTTCCGGTTTCCGAATCTAATAAAAGTGAAGGAAGTATATTATTAAAAATACCGGGAGATAAAAAAGTAGTTGTAAAGTTCAGTTATCCTAACCTTTCAGTAAAGATTGAGAACCAAGTAAACATAATCGGGAATTTGATTATTAATCTTATTCAAAACTGGTTTAAAAATGTTAACAGCAGCAATTCAATAGCAAATATAATAACCAGTATAGCTCACGAGCTCAGAACACCGACAAACAGTATAATGGGTTTTGCATCTTTACTTAATGAAGATAATCTCTCACCTTCTCAGGCTGAATATGTCGCCACACTTAAAGAGAATGCATTCAATCATCTATCATTAATTAATGATTTAATAGACCTTTCAAAAATTGAATCCGGTAATTTTAAAGAGACATTGACCAGCATAAACCTTAAAGCATTTATAGACGAAATCCTGAAATTATTTAAAGATAAGGCAATCAATAAAAATGTAGACTTTTTGTTAAATATTGATAAGGAAATCCCGGAGAAAGTAAGCCTGGATTCTCAAAAGCTAAGGTATATTTTTGTCACTATTATCACTTATTCACTTAGGTTAACTGAAAAAGGACGAATATCAATACACATCACAAGCAGCTCTTCTAATAAATTGGATATTAAGATTTCAGATACGAGCATAGGTCTGTCCCAAAAGCAGCTGAAAGAAGTATTTAAACCTTTTTCATTGCTGGATATGGCTAATAATAAGGTAGGAAATATATCGGGGTTAAGTCTCTTTCTTGTAAAAAGATATATAGAGTTTTTAAATGGAGAGATTGAGGTATCCAGTTCAATTGGTAAAGGTACCAACTATAATATAGTTTTAGGTGTAGAAAGCTTAGGCTCCATAGAGGAAAAGATAAGTGGTCTGCCAAAAGCAGGAGCAAAAAACAGGGTTTTAGTAGTTGAGGATGATTATGCAACATCCAAGTTATTAAGCAACTACTTGACTAAATGGGGCTATGATCCGGTTATAGTTAATTCTGCCGGGCAGGCAATTAAATCTATTGAAAAAGAAATTTTTCTTGCAGTTCTTATGGACATAATTTTACCGGATTCAAATGGGTTCGAACTTTTAAAGAATATCAGAGCACATAAAAATTGTAAAAATACTCCTATTATTGTCTGTTCCGTTGAAGCTGAACAGCAAAAAGCTTTTCTAATGGGGGCTGTGGAATATTTTATAAAACCAATTAAATATAAATATCTTGTCGAAGTCCTTCAGAATTACAGACTAAAAAGGGATTCCAATATTTTAATAGTTGATGATGATGTCCCAACACTTAATCTTATAAAGGAAGCCGTAATACAGGCAGGATACAATGCCATTGCCGAGTCTCATTCCGAAAAAGTTAGTCAAATGATTGAAAATATGCAGCTTGACCTTGCAATTATAGACCTCGATATGCCGGAAGTAAATGGTTACGATTTAATAAAGCAAATTAAATCCCAGTCTAAATTTTCAAGACTTCCCGTAATAATTTATACCGGGAAAGAAAATTATAAAGAAGATTTAAAAAAGATAGATGGTCTATTTGAAGATCTCCTCGAAAAGAACAGCACGAATATAGAGGATTTATCCGAGGTAGTGACACAAATGATAAACCGCTATGATGAACCAACCCCTCCGGAAAAGCTAAAAGAGGAACCGAATGTAGTAAGAATTCTTTTGGTAGAAGATTATAAGCATTCACAAATTATTGTTACACGTCTGCTCAAAAAAAATAATTTCGAACATATTGTAGTAGTTGAGAACGGAGTTGAAGCAATAGAAAAAGTTACAGAACAAAAATTTGACCTTATTTTAATGGATATGCAGATGCCTATTATGAATGGATTTGAAGCTACAGAGAAAATCAGGGAAATGCCCGATTATAAGGACACCCCTATAATTGCACTTACCGCTTTTGCAATGAAGGGAGACAGGGAAAAATGCCTGGATGCAGGGGCTACAGACTATATACCAAAGCCAATAGACAGCCAGGAATTTATTGAAAAGGTAAAATATTATACAGAATCAAAAGTTAGTGTATAAAAATAAGTTTATCTTGTTAGAGTAATTTTGTTAGCGGAATCTAATTTTAATTTTTCAAAAGTGCTGATTTTCACCTAACCTCATTTTTTTATTTATTTTATTTAAATTCTCTTTGACTCTAAACTTAGTAATTTTTTTTACTAATTTATAAGGAATTGGTTTATTCAACGGAAACCTAATAGTACCTTTTGAAGTCTCATATAGTGACAAGTCCTTGCTAAAAACTTTTATTGCATTTGCAGTGGGAAAAAAACCTATATGATTTTTAAAAGCTCCGAAATAAACCAGAATACCGTTTAATTTGAAAGCCGGGAGCTGATAACTTATTACTTCCTCCGATTCAGGTGCAGCCTCTTTAATGGTCTTTCTTATATCTTCCAGAATATTTTGCACATCTTTAGGAAAGATATTTATGTATTCATTTATCGTTTTGAATTTTTTTTTTGTTGATACCATTATATCATCTCCTAATGTCTTTCATAATGTAAAGCTGCTACTCCTGAATTGAATATTACTGAGTCGAGTAATCTAAGGTCAACTCTTTTATCTAAACTTTCAAACAATTGCTTTCCCTTTCCCAGAATAATAGGGTGTGTTAAAAACCAGAATTCATCAATTAAATCATGAAATATCAGGTTTGAAGCAAGACTCAAACTGCCTATCAAAATATTTTTACCGTTCTGATTTTTTAATTTAAGAATTTCTTCAATAAGATTTTCTTTTTTTAGTTTAGTATTGTTCCAGCTGACTTTATCTAAAGTTCTTGAAAAAACAATTTTATTTATGCTGTTGATTTGATTTGCGAATTCAATCATACTTTTAGTACATATAGGGTTCTCAGCAGCGGTTGGCCAGAAACTTTCCATAAGCTGGTATGTTCTGCGACCAAACAATAGCGTATCAGCATTCTTTAACAAATTAGTAAAAAAATCGTGTAATTGATTATCAGCTATAACTGCCGTATGATCAGCAAAACCGTCAATAGTTATATTTATAGAAAATGATACTTTTCTCATTTTTCCTGACCGGCTCTTCCTTTTACATTTATACTATGTTTTATCTTTATAATTAAAGCTAGGTTTAAATGATTTTAATTACCTATTCATTAAGGGCTGCAGTATACTAACTCGATTATTTTCAGTGTCAATAAAAGAAACATACGTTCCTACACCTGGAATCTCCATAGGTTCACCCAAAATCTTACCTCCCGCTTTTTTAATTTTCTCTATTGATTCCTTAATATCATCAACGGCTATTACAACCGAAGGATAATTTAATTTTGGATCTTCTAATTTCTGGTAAAACCCACCATTTATAGAACCAGGATTTTTAGGTCTACCGTTTACATCAGATTCAGAAGTTGATACGACTACATACTCACCCATTTCCGGTCCGAACTGCTGCGTCTGCCAGCCGAATACGTTCGAATAAAAATCGGACATTCGTTTCTTATTTTCGGCAGCCATTTCAAAATGTACAACAGGATTCATCTTGTTCATTTCTGATCTCCTTTAATTTATAGTAATGTAAATTGATTATTGCCAATTGTTATTTTATTTTTTACTTTTTAGAACTATTCCTGTTCAAGTACTGATAAAATATTTCCCGCCGGATCTTTAAACCATGCTATCTTTGGACCTTCACCTCGAAAGATTCCATCTTGGTCAGTTTTTAAATCAGGTTCATTATAAATTTCAAATTTTACCCCTTTACCAGTTAATTCTGCTACTGCTTTTTCAACATTTTTAACAGGAAAATTAAGAATTGTAAATGTAGCCGGTGTATGATTAGTCTTAGAATATATTAAGACTTTATTTTCACCGGTAAGATTTATTTGTAACAATCCTTTCATTACCGGAACATCTGAAACATCCAGTCCGAGCTTACGGCTGTAAAAATCTCTTGCTTTCTCAATATCATCAACTGAGAAACTGCTAAAAGCCTTAACTTCTTTAAGCATTACTTGCTCCTTCCTATTTTATTTTTTTATTGTTCACCTAAATCAACAATGTATGTAGTCAATTCATCGATCTTACCACCTCTTAAATGATAAATATCGCAATAAGCAGGATTGTTATTTTTAATTCCTTTACTCTCAACCACTACAAAATCTCCTTCAGCTATAATATTTTTGATGCTGCAGGAATGGGAAGCATCTTCCATTTTGGTTGAAGACTTCTGCCAAAGCTCCATCATTTCAAATGCAGAAACAAAATTACTTTTACCGTTTATAGGTGGCATTCCAACTATATTCCATCTAATATCATCAGTCAGAAGTTCTAAACAAAAGGAATAATTTTTTGTTGTAAATTCTTTAATAATCCTTTCAATAATCTTTTTATTTTTTACTGACATAAAATGTATAAAAAAAAACATATTTATGAGAAGAGAAATATTTCTTAAATAATGTGATTCTTAACCACACTTCTATTCCGTTCAGAATGACAAAAATTGTAATTTCACTTAATAATAAGAACTGATACACAATTGCATATCAAAAATAAATATGAATTTCTATAAGTGGAAGGTGCAACTACGTCAATTTCAGGGGTTAAATGCGACTAATTTTTATTTGCCACAAAGTCACTAAGAACACGAAGATACACAAAGATTTTTTCCTTTTTAATCAAACTCCAGTTAGTAATAAATAATAATTGCAAAAATAAATAGGTTCAGAGGCGTGATTAATATCACTATAAATGCATATTTTTGTTTCAAAAATGGATAAATATCGCGAATATGCCTGATGAAGGTGTACATACTGCAACCCTAGAGGTTGATTGCGACAATGCTATTTTATAAATTCAATTCCCGGTTTCCTAAACAGATTAAACAATTTATATATATTAATTCGAGAGGAATAATGAAACATGTATCAATTATCGTAACAAAGGGAGCTATATTAGGTAATATAGAAGGTCCAAGACAGGTATTTGCGGAAGTTAATAACCTTTTGGCTAGTACAAATAATCCCCCACTATTTGAGATTAAACTTGTTGGTTTGTCGAATGAATCTCAATTGAATGATGGTTTATATACAATTTCCACCAGTTTATTAACAGATATAGAAAAAACGGATCTTATTATTATTCCTGCTATGTATGGTGATTTAAGAAAAGCAATTGAACTTAATAAAGACTTTATTCCATGGATATTAAAGCAGTATAAACAGGGTGCAGAAATTGCCAGTCTTTGCCTTGGAGCATTTTTACTTGCTTCTACAGGGTTATTAAAAGGACGAAAATGTGCAACTCATTGGCTTGCTGCAAATGTTTTTAGGATAATGTTTCCGGATATTGAATTGGTCGAAGACAAAATTATAACAGATGAACATGGGATATATTCCAGCGGAGGAGCATATTCGTCTTTAAATCTTATATTATATCTTGTGGAGAAATTTGCCGGCAGGCAGGCTGCCGTTTACTGTTCAAAAGCATTCCAGATTGATATTCAAAGAGACAGCCAGTCTCCTTTTATAATATTCACCGGACAAAAAGAACATGACGATGATTCAATAAAGAAAGCTCAAGAATATATAGAAAGCAATTTTCATGAAAAGGTGACAGTGGATCAGCTTGCATCCATGGTAGCTTTAAGCAGAAGAAACCTTGAACGAAGGTTCAAAAAAGCTACAAGTAATACTGTTACCGAATATATCCAGCGAGTTAAGATTGAGGCAGCAAAAATGAGCCTGGAATCATCAAGAGAAAATGTAAATGAAGTGATGTATAACGTTGGCTATCAGGATCCTAAAGCATTTAGAATTACTTTCAAACGTATAACAGGATTATCACCTATACAGTATAGAAAGAAGTATAACCGGGAACTCGCTATATAATTTATCTCATTTATAAAAACTCGAAGCCGGTGCTATCTCTCCAGGAGATAGCATCGTGAAATCCAGTATTCAGCCAATGATTACTCTTTAATCTATAACTCCTTCAGGAACTAATTTTTTTGAATCCGCATCTATTTCATAGTTTTCATCAGAAGTTGATTTTGCGGGATTTGTAAATCTGGCTAGCAGAGTATATACAACAGGAACAATTACTAATGTTAAGAAAGTTGAAAAGAACATTCCACCTACCACTGCCAAACCAAGTGGTCTTCTTGACTCTGCACCTGCTCCCAGGCCTATAGCAATAGGTAAAATTCCAAAAATAGTAGCAAAGGAAGTCATCAATATTGGTCTTAACCTGATTGTTGCCGCATTAATAACAGCCTCAGTAAAAGAAAGCCCTTTTGCCCGCTGCTGGTTGGCAAACTCGACAATTAGAATAGAGTTTTTAGTGACAAGTCCAACTAGCATTATGAGCCCTATTTGAGAATATATATTGAGGCTTTGTCCAAAAATAAGAAGAGTTAATAAAGCTCCGAAAATAGCAAGAGGTACTGAAAGGAGTATAGTAAACGGATGTATAAAACTTTCAAATTGTGCAGACAATACAAGATATATAAATATTATTGCCAATATAAACATAAAATATAAAGCAGAACTTGATGATTTGTATTCTAATGATTCTCCTGCATAATCGTGCTTAATATTTGGCAGCTTTTCCTGTGCAATACGGTCAAGATCATTTAAGGCTTCACCTAAAGTTACTCCTGGTGCTAGATTTGCAGAAATTGTTGCTGAACGTACGCGGTTATAATGATTTAATGCTTTGGGAGCAACAGTTTTCTTAACTTTTACAACATTAGCAAGCTGAACCAGACCCCCTGTACTGCGTATATAAATATTTTGTATTTCATCCGGAGTAGCCCTGTATTCAGGTTTCATTTGCAGCATTACATCATACTGCTTAGTCCCTCTTTTAAAATCAGTAACTTTCCTTCCACCTAATAGTGTTTGAAGAGTTGACCCAATGTCTGTCACTGATACACCCAGATGAGATGCACGTTCACGGTCAATATCTACATCAAGCTGAGGTTTATTTAATCGAAGATCACTATCCATGTTTATTAAATATCCTAACTTTGATGCTTCACCCATCATTACGCCAACCGATTTATTCAATTCATCATAATTGTCCGCCTCGAGAACATACTCTATTGGATTTGAAAAATCTGCACCCAGACTTGGCGGATTAATAACAAATGCTAATACTCCCGGAATTGATATAAGCTGGGGAAATAATTCCTGTATAATCTGCTGCTGCGATTTATTCCGTTCGCTTCTTGGTTTAAGATTCAAAAACATAAAACTATTAGTTACGCTTCCCGGACCTCCGAAGCTTAGACCGGTTGCGGTAAAAAGCCCCTGGAGTTCGGGTAGTTTTAATAATCGATTTTCAATTTCTTTAACATAACTGTCAGTATATTCTAAAGTAGCACCTTCAGGAGCAACCACAATTCCAAAACCAACTCCGCGATCTTCCACAGGGACAAGCTCACTCGGTAATAATCTGAATAAGAGAACACCAATAATGATTACAGCAACACTACATAAAACCATCAAAGCCCTATGGTGCAGAGACCAACCGAGAAGTTTTGCGTATAAAATATTTAACTTTTCAAAGAAGGAATCGAAAGATCTGGAGGCCCAGCTTTTACTTACACCATGGAGTGGTCTCAGGATCTGTGATGATATCATAGGTGTGAGAGTCAGAGCGACAAACCCGGAAATTAATACAGCTACAGCTACAGCAATACCGAATTCATTAAAGAGTCTCCCCACATTTCCGGATAAGAACGCGAGAGGAATAAATACAGCTACAAGGGCAATTGTAGTAGAAACAATAGCAAAACCAATTTCTTTACTTCCATCAATTGCAGCCTGCCAGCGGCTCTTACCCATTTCCATATGGCGATAGATGTTTTCGAGTACCACAATTGCGTCATCGACTACTAAACCAATAGCCAGGACCAATCCAAGTAATGTAAGAATATTTATTGTAAACCCGGCGAAATAAACTGCTGCTAAGGCTCCTATAATAGATATAGGTATTGCAATAGAAGGAATAATTGTTGCCCGAAAACTTTTTAAAAATGCCAGTACAACAAGAATAACCAGGATTAAGGCAATTATTAAAGTCTGTTCAACTTCAGAAATAGATTCTTTAATAAATTCCGAACTGTCATAAGCAATGTCCAGCTTCATACCTTCAGGGAGCAGTTTAGATAATTCGGGAATTTGTTTTTTTATTTCGGCAGCAACATCCACAGTACTAGCCCTGGATTGTTTCACAATACCTAAACCAATTGCAGGCTTTCCCATCCATCTTGCCACTGATCTTTCATCTTCAGCTCCAACTTTAACATCCGATACATCGCGGAGGCGAACTATATCATTTCCCTTTTGGGAGACTATTATAGAGCCGAATTCTTCCGGCGTAGTTAGATCTCCTCTTGTACGAACCGAAAATTCCCGTTTTACTCCTTCAACTCTGCCTCCGGGAATCTCTGCATTTTCTTTTCTAATTGCTGTTTCTATATCCTGAGATGTTAATCCGTGAGCAGCCATTCTCAGAGGATCTAACCACACCCGCATAGCATACTTTCTTTCTCCGCCGAGTATTACAGAACCGACCCCCGGCATTCGTTGGATCCTTTCTTTTAAAATACGGTCAGCAAAATCAGATAATTCCAGTCCCGAATGATGTGTACTTGAAAGAGCAAGCCATACTATTGCCTGTGCATTTGCGTCTACTTTAGAAATTACCGGATCATCTATTTCCTGAGGAAGATTGCCTCTTACACGGGAGACTCTGTCTCTGACATCATTTGCAGCTTCATTAACATCACGGTTCAATTCGAATTCAATTGTTATTACAGAACCTCCTTCACTGCTGGAAGAGGTAATGGTTTTTACCCCTTCTAAAGTAGCAAACTGCTCTTCAAGTATATCAGTAATTTCCGTTTCAATAACATTTGAACTTGCGCCACGATATAAAGAAACAACAGAAATAACCGGAGGATCAATATCCGGATATTCTCTGACAGGCAATTGTGTGAATGAAATAATACCAAAAAGCAGGATTGCTAAACTCATTACTGTAGCAAATACCGGGCGTCTTATTGATATATCACTAAGTTTCATCTTTAAAACTCCAATATGTTAATCGTTAATGGTTAATCGTTAATAGTTAATAGTTGATGGTTAATCGTTTTTTGAATTTACGGGCATTACTTTGGCACCTTCAAATAGTTTTTGATGACCGGCAGTTACTACCTCCATTCCATCAGTAAGTCCATTAACAACCTCTACTATTTCAGGTGTCTGAAGACCAAGATTAACAGGGACGGCAGTAACACTGCTGTCTTTCTTAACTACAAAAACAAATGATTGATTTCCATTAGCAAATACAGCTTCGTTTGGAATTGTCAGGGCATTTTGTCTTTCATTTAAAACAGCTGATACATTTGCCGACATTCCGGGATGAAATTTTTGACCCGGATTTTTTACACGAGCTACAACGTTTATATTCCGGGTTTCAGGATCCAGCATTGGCTCTATAGCTATTATTTTCCCGTTGACTTTATAATCCGGAAAAACAGTTGAAGTAACGGTTACATCTGCATTCCGTTTTAATTGTGCAAGAAAACGTTCAGGTGCTGAAAAACTAACTCTAATTTCATTTAAATTAGCAAGCTCGGTTATTGCTTGTCCGGTCCTTAAAAAAGTACCGATACTGACTTTTCTTGTACCGACTATTCCATCGAATGGAGCAACTATCCTTGTTTTACTTAACCGTGCTTTTGCGAGTTCGTAATTGGCTTCCGCAACTTTCAGATTTGCAATTGCATCGTCCAAATCCTGGGGTGTTCCCGCATTCTGATCCACAATCGATTTTATTCTTTTATAAGCTGACGTGGTTTGATTAACCAATGCTTCTGTCCGGTTAACTTCGGCTGATAATTGTGAATCATCCAGTTGGGCAATTAAATCACCCTTTTTGATAAAGCTTCCCTCATCAAATGGAAGGCTGATTATTGCTGCATCTATTTCAGATACTATAGTAACGCCTTCAATTGCCTCAACCGTACCTACAGCTTCGAATTTATCGGCAACGTATTTTGCTTTGACATCAGCAACTTCCACAGGTGTAGGCGGCAGTTTAAATCCAGCTGCTGCAGATTTTTTATCCGAACAGCCGCTTGTTAATAAAATAAAAAGTACAATTAAAGCATTAAATATTAAATAATACTTTACCTTTTTTTTATTGAACATAAAACTCTTCCTTTCTTTTATCAAAAAAATTTTATTCTCTTTCATCAGAAGGATAATAACCTGAAGTTAATTGCTTGAGATCCGAAGCAGCCTTAACAGTTTTTACCAAAGCCTCTGAATACCGCTGCTGTGCGACAGCAAAATCCTCACTTAATTGAACTAATTCGAAAGCTGTTATTCTGCCGTTTTGAAATTCAATCATTCCGATTCTAACCTGTTCCTGAGCAGCATCCACTCCATCTCTTGAAGCTTTTAGACGCTCATTTCCATGAGCTAATTCGCGGTATGAAGTACGAATTTGTTTTTCAAGCAGCCTTGATAACTCAATATAACTTTGTTTAGCGGATAATGATCCTGCCTCCAATCGATCCTTTTCCCCTAAACCGCTTCTTAGTCCTATTGGTAAAGTAAACTCAACTCCCACACTCCAGCCGGGAAACTTACGTTTAAAAAGCTGTGAAAGTACATTGCTGTAACTGCCGCCTGTTGATGTTCTCAAAGTATCCCCTCCGAAAATTACTTCCTGAGATGTTCCGCCTAAGCTGTTGCTTATTAATGAACCGATTAAATCCACTTGCGGAAGAGCTTTCCATCCGGCTGCATCTACTAACGTATTGGCAATCTCAATATTATTTTGGGCCGCTTTCAATTCAAGATTATTATTTAAAGCATAATCAATAAGATTATCTACCGGTTCAATAGGAAAATTACTTGGCGGAGTATCAGTCGCTAAAAACCTTGAATTTCCGGCTTCCGGCTTTTTCCCTGTTAATACAGTAAGCAAATCCGATTGAGTATCAAGCTGTTCCTCTCTATCAATAAGCAGCAGCCTTTGCTCAGCCTGGAAAGTTTTTGCATTAGCAACCTGGTTTGGACCTGCTAAACCAGCTTTTTCATGTAGTTGAGCTTCCTTTAATACAGCCTCGGCACGCTCCAATGTTAACTTTTGAACTGCGTAATCCCGTTCAGCCGTATATAAGCTCCAATATGCCTGTTCAACTTCAGCATTCGCAGATAATACCTCCTGATCATACCGTGCTTTTGATGACTCAACATTTAGCTCAGCTTGTTTTAAATCTCTGCGTGAAGAAACATCAAATCCGGATAATAAAGGCTGGCGTAAAATTATTGACCCGAAAGCATCATACTCAGGATTTAAAAAAGCAAACTGCGAGTTTGTTTTTAATTTTGTTGTGTTTAATGACAGTTCTAATCTTGTTCCGATCGGCAGATTTAGCCGAATACCGGTAGCCGCATCAGTCTGTTGAGTTGATAAAACTGAGGCGCCAGAGAAAAATGATGCTGTTGGAATCTTTTGGCCTTCATAGTTTATATTGAAGTAAAATTCCGGATCAAAGCTTCCTCTTTCTCTCCGTAAAGTTCCTTGTGCACCTAAATAAACTGTTTCGGCTTGTTTAAGAGATGTTGAATTACTTTTAGCATATTCCTCTGTTTCCAACAGAGTTATTGGAGTTCCCTTTAAATTATTTAAAATTGTTTGAAGAGCACTATCGGGATTAACAACTGTTTGTGCATTAGCTGTTATAAATATATTGAAAATCGTAAGGAGAGAAATAGATAACATTACTCTGTCAATTATTCGCATATTTATTCCTTATTCTTTTATCCGGATTTTTAATTACTATTGCTAACTTAATGTCGCTATATTGATCATGAAAGGTGTAATTACGGCAGATTTAATGGTTGATTGCGACAATGCTAAAATAAAGCATCAAATTTTATCTGCAAAAAAATAAAAAAAAAGTGCCGTTATTTGTTTTTTTTATAGTACCACTTTCTTTTTACCCTGGGCCACTTATTGCAACGGCTAAGAAATTTTATTACTTATGGATAAATTGTTTAACAGTAGGTTCTAAAAACTAATGTTATAATCGGGAACTTGAAGCGCAAATATAAAGAAATAAAAATTTAATAAATATTAAGATAAAATTATGTTTGTATTCATTTTTTATCATTTAGTTCAAGGTTAATTCATGAATTAGTCTTTTTTATTCTCTTATTGTGACAAAATACCTAGATGATTTTTCATTTACTAAAAGTTATAACTTAACTATATCTTATTATGATGTGATTTCAGGCATATGCGATATGGCAAAGATTTGAAATCAAGTATAATTGAGATAAATGATATAAATGCCAATATTATTATAAAGGGTTTGGAGCGTATCTGGAGCGAACCTGGAGCGTATGTGGAGCGTATGTGGGAAGTATCTGGATGGTATTTGAATCATCTTTAATATAGAATAAAGATCAAACATTTTCTAGGAGGCCGTAATGTCTAATTTACCAATATAAATATTGAAGACTCTTTGAGTTTTAAATTTTAATTTTCTAAATTAAGGATCAGTTAAGCGGGATGAAATTTTCGGGAAATACTAATAATACCAATTATATAAAAGCAACCATAATTCCAAGCCGTTTAACATTTGATTAATAAATGAAACAAAAAAATTTTAAATCTGAGCGTCTTTCAAGAACGGCCAAAATAACATTGGAGGGAGAAATAGAGCATATATTTCCCCTATTTGGTGCTATAGAAGAGACAAAATGGGCAGATGGCTGGCAGCCTCTAATAATTTATTCCCAATCAGGTAAAATTGAAAGAGGGATGGTTTTTTTAACTAATGCTCATAATCATCACGAAACTGTCTATAACTGGATTGTGTCAGGATATGAACCTAAGGATCATCATATTGAATATATTGTTTCTACTCCAAATAGATATTGGATAATAAATATTCAATGTAATATTTTATCTGATGTTAAGACCGAAGCAATAATTACTTATACCTATACTAGTCTTAATTCACTTGGCAATGAAATTAATAAACGTTCAATTACGAATATGTTCGAAAAAGATCTGAAAGACTGGGAAGAAGCTATAAATTATTATATAAAAACGGGAAACATCTTAAAATAATATGATTACTTATGTCCATCCAACTTGTGTTCCTCTTATTAAAGGTGGCCCCCCGGTTGCCCTGGCTGAAGAATTCAAAATTGAACATGAGGATAGTTATATAGATGATGTCATTTTTGTTATCTTCTTCGTTTAGGTTTAATAGATAAATTCCCTCAATATCTTGCTCCCAGACAGATTTATGGCCTGGAATAGGGACTCATAACTGCAAAAGAAGTGGATTTAGTATGCCGGATATATTTGATTCTAATATTCAAAATATTTGGGAATATTATATTTATTTTCTAATTTTCAATCACCTACCGTAGGTAAATAGTTGAACCAGGTTAAAGTGCAGAATCAGTATTCTTAAAATATTTAACTAAAAATTTTCATACTATGGAGATCATGTCATGCGTAACAGCAAGAAATCCTCAAGTAATCAAAGCCGTAGAAAATTCTTAAAAACTAGTTTGGTTGGCAGCATTGCTGCAATGTCACTCCCTCAATTCTCTTTTGCCGGGAAAAAATATTCTTCATCGGTACCTCCTTTTGAAATACCTTCTTCAGAATTAGAAGAAATTACTATTTCAGAAATTGAAGAAGGATTAAAATCGGGAAAATATACAGTACGTTCAATTACCGAAGAATATATTTCCCGGATAAAATCAATTGACAAAGACGGTCCTGCACTTAATAGTGTTATTGAATTAAATCCTGATGCTTTGGAAATTGCAGACGCACTTGATAAAGAATTAAAGGAGAAAGGTCCGCGAAGTCAGCTTCATGGTATACCGGTATTAATTAAAGATAATATAGATACAGCAGATAAAATGCAGACAACCGCCGGTTCACTTGCACTCCTTGGGTCAAAACCGCAAAAGGATTCTTTTATTGTACAGCAGTTACGCTTAGCAGGAGCACTTATCCTGGGAAAAACTAATCTAAGTGAATGGGCAAATATTCGATCTTCACATTCTACAAGTGGTTGGAGCGGACGCGGCGGTCTAACAAAAAATCCATATGCATTGGATAGGAATACATCCGGTTCAAGTTCCGGTTCAGGTGCTGCTGCTGCTGCAAATCTTTGTACTATTGCTATAGGTACCGAAACAGATGGTTCTGTAGTTAGTCCATCTTCAATCAATGGACTCGTGGGAATTAAACCTACCGTCGGTTTGGTAAGCCGTTCCGGGATTATCCCTATCTCCCATTCTCAGGATACTGCAGGTCCTATGGCAAGAACTGTTAAAGATGCTGCTATTTTACTTAGTGCACTACAAGGGGTTGATCCCGAGGATTCTGCAACTAAAAACAGCGGTAGAAAATCTTACGAGGATTATGCTAAATTTCTTGAAATTGATGGTCTTAAAGGAGCAAGAATTGGTGTATTACGTAAATATTTTGGCTTTCTGCCTCAGGTAGATACGGTAATTGAGAGTGCTTTAGATGTTTTAAAGAAGAAGGGAGCTATTCTTATTGATCCGGTAGAAATAGACTCAATTGGGAAGTTCGATGACACAGAGTCGACAGTTTTATATTATGAATTAAAAGCAGATATGAAAGCTTATCTTGAAAGACGTGGATCTGGGACACGGGTTCATTCACTTAAGGACATAATTGATTTTAATACTGAAAATGCTTCGAAAGAAATGCCCTATTTTAAACAGGAATTGTTTCTTAAAGCAGAAGAAAAGGGGCCTTTAACCGATAAGGAATATCTTGACGCACTGGAAAAGAACCATCGTTTAACCAGAACCGAAGGAATTGATGCAGTGATGGATAAGTATAATCTCGATGCGCTTGTCTCTCCTACTGATAGCCCAGCCTGGATGACAGATCTGATAGATGGAGATCATTTTCTTGGCGGTAGTTCACAATTGGCTGCTGTAGCGGGGTACCCTCACATTACAGTGCCCGCAGGTTTTGTTTTTGGACTCCCTGTGGGAATTTCCTTCTTTGGTAAAGCATGGAGTGAATCTGTTCTGCTTAAAATAGCCTATGGTTTTGAACAGGCTACCGGAATCCGGAAACCACCCAGTTTTCTCCCTACAGCAAATTTGAATTCATAAGAATGCGGAATTTCAAATTTTTGGATATTAAATGCAACTAAATTGTCTGTTTTGCATTACTGATAAAAAGCTGCAGACTATTGAACGAATTTGAGCTAATAAATAAAATTAAAGAGAAACCCGGATTATTCTCTGAACTTTTCAAAATATATTATAAACCAATTTTTGGTTATATTTTCCGGAGGACAGGTAGTTTTGATGATTCCGCTGATATCGCAGCAGACACATTCTTAAAAGCTTTTACACATATCAAAAATTTCTCCTATAAAGGAATTTCCATAAGGGTTTGGCTCTACCGTATTGCTATAAATGAACTGAATCAATTTTTCAGGCATAAAAAAAGGCATAACTCTTTATTTGAAAGGCTCGGTATTAATAAAAATGAATTGTTTAAAACTTATTTCATTCAGGATAAAGAATTCCTCGAAACAGAATTCGAAAAACATACTCAGTTTATTTCTGTTCTTAAAGCTCTAAAGACTTTACCCGCTAAATATCAAGAACCAATTTCTTTAAGATATTTTGAAGGGTTTGAGAATAAAGAAATTGCAGATATATTAAATATAAAAGAGGGTACATTAAAATCCTTGTTATCGCGGGGATTAAATAAATTGCGTAAAGAATGCAACCAATTTTAACTTTACACGTTATTGAATACAACAATGGAAAATTTTGAAGAAAAATTAATGAAAATTAGTAAACCAGAAATTTCTCAGTTAAAGCATCAAGATTTATTGGCAAAAGAAATTATAGAGGCTAAAGATAAATCTGTTCTAAACTGGTGGTGGCTGAGTATCCCTCTTTATGTATTATTGGCATTTTTAATGAAATCTCTTTACATGCCAAACACGACATTTCTGACTAATAAGCATGATTTCTCAGAAAATCAGAATTTATTATCCTTACTGCTGTTTCTGTTCCTGCCTATAATCTTTATTTTTGTTAATATTTTGAATATAAGAAAAATTTATTTCTTATCAGGCAATCCAAGAACTGTTAGTTTTTTAAAGGCAGTTTGGTTCAATATTATTATGATTGCTGCGTCAATTTTAATACTTTTTATTTATTCACTTAAATAAACACAATATGAAGTTACCCTGGTTTAAACGTTTTGGAATATTCTTCGTGCCAAGAAATATATTCGGCTGGATGATTTTTATTTGCGGAATGGTATACGCCATTTACATTTTTATTGATATAGACAGCAGATCTCATTCTGCAAGTGATACTCTTATAAACTTTTTTTTCTATCTTTTAATAATCGGAGCGGTTTATACAATGATCGCTTATTTTACAAGCAGAGTATCGAAAAGTCAATAAAAGA
The DNA here is from genome assembly GCA_963848195.1 of uncultured Ignavibacteriales bacterium. Classification (GTDB taxonomy): domain Bacteria; phylum Bacteroidota; class Ignavibacteria; order Ignavibacteriales; family Ignavibacteriaceae; genus CAVQBP01. The sequence continues at coordinate 351,510 of CAWKCY010000020.1, forward strand.
GAGTTTGAAGTTAAAAAAAAAGGAATTTACTTCTATAATTTTTTTGTTCTTTACTTTCTCATATTATTTATATCAGTTCCATTTCTATCCTTTATTTACCTATTCAAATAAAACTTAAAATATCTGAACGAAAGGGTATTTTTATTTAAATTACTGTTGTATAAAAAAGATTTTAAATATTTAGGAGAAAAAATGCGGCCCTATATTCTAGCTGAAAATCATTGGAAGGATATAAAAAATACTAAGATTGATCTTGTACTTCTTCCATGGGGAGCTACTGAAGCACATAATTATCATCTCCCTTATAGTACTGATATAATTCAATCGGAACTTATTACTGCGGAAGGTGCCAGAATTGCTCACGAAAAAGGGGCAAAGATTATGGTTTTACCAGCGGTTCCCTTCGGTGTTAATACCGGGCAAACTGATATAACATTGGATATAAATTTAAATCCCAGCACACAATCTTTAATTCTTAATGATATTATTGAAGTTCTTAATTCACAAGGGATATATAAATTTCTTATTGTGAATAGTCACGGAGGTAATAATTTTAAGCAGATGCTGAGGGAATTAGGGCTTAAATTTCCTAAGATGTTTTTATCCACATGTGATTGGTTCAAATCCGTTAGTAAAAAAGATTTCTTCGAAAATGATGGGGATCATGCCGATGAGATGGAAACAAGCTTATTGCTCTACCTCGTACCTGATCTCGTCCTTCCTCTTGAAGAAGCAGGAGAAGGAAATGAAAAGAAAATTAAAATAAATGGGATACGTGAAGGATGGGCGTGGACTGAAAGGAAATGGTCATTGGTTACTGAAGATACGGGAATAGGCAACCCTGGAAAGGCGTCTAAAACAAAAGGTGAAGAATATTTCAAAGCAGTAACCGAAAAATTAGCTCAATTGTTTATTGAAGTGGCTAATGCCGACCTAGAAAATCTTTATTAGCAGTGCTAATTTTTATTTTATATTATAAATACATTATCAAGAAAATTTACTCCAATATATTTGAGGAATTAAATGAAAATTCGTTACATTTTATTTGTTATTATAACTTTAGTATCCATCAACTATGCAAATGTTCAGGGTGATGCACATCTCTCGATAACTAATTCTTCAAGTGAAATTATTATCGCTGCCCAACCGGAATTTCATAAATCATTTGGATTAGCTTTTCCTATAACGTATATATTGGGTTTACCAACCGGATCAGAAGAACTAAAAGTCTGGGAAAGGCACACAATTTCCGAAAATTGGATGAATTTAATAGAAAAAACTTCTCTTGATACATTTAATGAAATTGAGGTTGTACGTTTTGATTATACAAACAATACTGCTTTCATATCTTGTGCTTTCAGTGGTATAAGTGATTCAATTTATATAAGGGTTACTGATAAAGATAACAACTTAATTTCGATTACTTATAAAGGAATTGCAAAATATTATGACAACCGGGAGGCTGCAGTAACAATTACTTTCGATGATTATGCAGATTGGACCTCTTCCATGATCCCTCCTTTAATAAACTTATTCAGATCCTATGGATTATATATGACCGCTGGTGTTATAACATCAGCTCAAAATACAACAAGTTCAACATGGCAACAGATTCAGCAGGAAGTTACAAAAGGGAATATTGAAATAGCTTCCCATAGCAGAAATCATCCGCCAACACCATATGGCCGAACTGCAGTAAATGAAATTGAAGGTTCATATAAAGATATAATTGATAACCTGACACTCTCCCCTTTTTACAATATAAACGGCAGACAATATGTTTATACCTGGATTGCGCCCTATGGGGATTATGATGAAATTGTAGATTCATTATTGGGAGAAGCCGGTTATTTAACGGCACGTTTATATAAAGACCTGCCCTTGGATGATCCAAGAGAATATATATACGGTGATTCAACTTTCAGCCTATGGGATATCAATAGAAATCATTTTGAACCGTTTTTTCCTTCGGTTGAATTAGGTGCACCATCATGGGGAGGCGGTGATACAAGTATTATATCTCTTAATAGCCTTTTTGATACTATTGTTTCAAAAGGCGGAATTTATCATTTAATGTGGCATCCACAGGTACTGTTTCCGGATATCAATAAAGATTACCTCAATAATCACCTTACTTATATAAGTGGTCACAAAAATATATGGTATGTTTGTTTAGGTAATCTTTATTTATACCACCTAATTCAAAGTCAAAATAGTGAGGAGGATGCTACTTCTGTTCTGGCAGATAATTCAACAAAAGGACCTGAAAATTTTAATCTTCTGCAGAACTACCCGAATCCATTCAATCCGGCTACAAAGATTAAATTTGCAGTTTCCGAAAGAAATCATATAATAATAAAAGTATTTAATATTTTAGGAAAAGAAGTCTCGGAAATTGTAAATTCTGATTATGAACCTGGAAATTATGAAATCATATTTAACGGAGAAAACCTTTCCAGTGGTGTTTACTTCTGTAGAATGCAGGGAAGAAAATATAACAAGACAATAAAGTTGCTTCTTCAGAAATAAAATAATTTTTCATTTTTAGGCTCAACCCCCGGTTTTTAAAGAGAAAAATTTTTAGCCATACTAAACTATGGCTCAACCAGAGTTTGCTTTAAAAACCGGTAGTTGAGAGGGCTTCTTTTAAAGAAAAACGAATAATTTACAACCCTATACTTAGCAGAATTACTTAATTAGCTTAACCCCGTCTTTAATTGGAGATGAATTTAACAATCTGCTTATATTCGCACTCCATGTAGAATATATAACGCCCAGCATATTAGGATTATCCTGTTCGAGTGAATATGTTAGGAATGCATTTGAGGCTACTCTGTTCCGCCAGGTTGTCGGCAGAACTTTAAATCCTTTTTTTAGAAACATGGGTATTGAAGGATATGTATCTCTTGTTTCATAATGCCAGTCACAAATAACAATATCTTTCGGTATCATATCAATTGCTGCAGCAGTACAATTCTCCGAAGATTCCCATGCTCCATATTTATATTTGGTTCCGTCAATTAATCTATCCCCCCACATAAACATTTGCAACCCTCTTTTTTTAACAATATGATTATAAAGATCATTCACAGCTTGAGCAAATAATTTAGCCGGCCATATTTTATTTATATTCACCGCAAGAGAATCATTTAGCAGAAATACTTCATCCATTCCTACATGTATTCCATCTACATCAAAAGCATCAATTAGTTCATCAATCAATGTATCAACTATTTCATAAACTTTTGGATTTGTCGGGTCCCATTCCCTGCAGTATATACTATCATTATTTGGATATGCGCCTGGAGTAATATCCAATTCCGGATATTTTGTCAGCAAAGGAAATGTCTCATGTGCCCATGATTGGTGCCCTAAACTTTGGAATTCAACTATCAATCTTATATCATTATCCTTACATATCTTTGAAAACTTCCCTGCACCGTCCGTAGTAATATTCTTATTTCCCCTTCTTAATTCAGGATGAGATTTAAAATCAAAGCTGTAATCTACTTCCAGAAAAATAACATTAATCCCCATCTTTGCCAGCTGCGGGACAGCCATTCCTAATGTATCTAGAGCATCATCATCATTGTAATTAAGCAGATGTATAGCTACCCATTTTTCTCCTTCATCAGGGCCGGTTTTTGCGATTAGAGAGTTGAATGAATAAGATAAAAAATAAAATATTACAACTAAAATAAAGTTTTTAATTTTCATAATAGGCACCCTTTAATTAATAGTAAGTGGGAAGTTTTAATTATTTATTCTACTACAACTTCATCTGTAAAAAGCCACGCTTTTTCTCCTCGTGCTTTATGCCATGAAGGGCAGTACCCGGTATTCTTTGCAAATATTTTTATAAACCTGGCATTCTTGCCTGCATGTAAAGAGATCTCTCTTCTTTCGGTTTTCATATCCGGATTATTATTATTCACATCAATTTTATCTAGTAATTGATAATTAATTCCGTCGCTGCTTATAAAAAATTCTACATATTGGGGTAAGAAGATATATGCATCCGTATTATTAAGAAACCCGCATGAAATACTCTTTATATACGTTAGTGTATCCATATCAATTACAGCGTCCAAATCGTTTACCAGAAATCCTTTCCATTTACCATCCCCGTAACTGGAAGAACCTTTAATTCCATCTGTTAATCCGTACTCTCCCGCCGAATATTTATTCTCGAATGGATATCTGAATTGGACATCCCTGCCGAGAGCTTTGTGTATATAAAATATGTTGTCCGAGACCCGGTTTATTAATTCTCCGTTTTCAAAAGCTGCAGCTTTTATTTCTGTAGTTGAAGTTAATTCAATTGGTACTTTGTATTCTGCTGATGCTATCGTTGGATTGCTGCCATCAGAAGTATAATAAACTTTCGATGAATTTATCTCATTATCCAGCTCAACTTTTAATCCTAAAGTATCTTTTATAAGCTGTGATTTTGTATAAACATCGAATACGCTTGGTGAGTAATCTATACCCGAGAATTTATATCTTTTTATATGAGAAATTATTCTTTGAGAAAAGTCTTCCCAATTCTTGAGCTCTTCCGGAGTCCATGCGGTCTCTGAAAGCGCAGCTATTCTGGGGAAAAGTTGATACTCGGCTCTCGCATTTGTCGGCAGGTTCTCTGACCATAGACAGGCTTCAACACCAATAATATATTTCTGTTCATCTTCTGACAATTGCTGCGGCACCGGATTATATGAATATACTTTCCTTAAAGGGAGGTAACTTCCAAAAGGATCCGGTTCATATTTGGGATTACCCTGGAAATAATTGAAGTACAAATATGTATTTGGAGCCATTACAACATCATGCTGCTGGCGTGCAGCATCGATTCCTCCCTCTTCACCGCGCCAGGACATTACTGCTGCATTTGGTGCGAGGCCCCCTTCCAGAATTTCATCCCATCCGATTACTTTTTTGCCTCTTGAGTTCAGAAATTTTTCAATCCTGTGAATGAAATAACTCTGCAGCTCATCCTCATTCTTTAATCCTTCATCTTTCATTCTCTGCTGGCATTTAGGACATTCATGCCAGCGGTCTTTGGGACATTCATCTCCGCCAATATGGATATATTCGGAAGGAAATAATTCTATTACTTCCGACAATACGTCCTCAAGAAATTGAAAAGTTTTTTCATTCCCTGCACAATATACATCTTTAAATATCCCCCAATTTGTTCCAACTTCTATTGGCTTGCCGGTACATGATAGTTCCGGATATGCTGCTAAAGCTGCTGTTGAATGACCAGGCATCTCAATTTCAGGAACTACGGTTATATACCGGCTTTTTGCATATGCAACTATCTCTTTAATATCATCCTGAGAATAATATCCTCCGTATGGGATTCCATCCTCCAAGGTTCCCGTTCGATTAGAACCGATTTCAGTTAGTTTTGGATACTTTTTTATCTCTATTCTCCACCCCTGATCCTCAGTTAGATGGAAATGGAAAACATTTAATTTATACATAGCCAAATAATCAATATATTTCTCTATAAATTCCTTAGTAAAAAAATGCCTTCCCGTATCCAGATGCATCCCTCTCCATTTAAATTTAGGAGCATCTTGAATATAAAGATTGGGAATTGACCATGCAGTATTTTCACCGTACTTAGCTCCTAATTCATCTGATGGAAATAATTGCAAAAATGTCTGGACAGCATAAAACAGACCGTTTGGTGAGCATGCCGTAAGGATAGCACTATTATTTTTAATTACAACAGAATAACCTTCAATACCGAGCGAATCAGCACTATTATCTATTGATAAAACTAACCTGTTTCCCGAAGATTTTGACATACTATCGGATAATGATAGTTTAATTCCAGTTAAACTATTTATCTTTTCAATAAGATATTCACAAATTTCCTTTGTCTCTGTAGTGTTGGGTTGAATAATGATTATAGTGTTTTTTGTAAAATTGTAACTACCTTCAATTAATTCTATTTTTTCCGGTTTTGGTATAACTGCAGTAACTCCTTGAATTTGTTGAGGCAAACAACTAATTGAGCAGATGAAGAAAACTATGATTAATGTAAAATATATATGCATTGTTACCTCTTTTTAGAATTTTTGAAAAGTTCTTTCTTTCTCTGAAGGATCCCAATATTTTAAAGAGTATACCTAAAAATAATATAATTTCTTATCAACCTAAAAAATTGAACCATGAAATTTTAATTTCTTTGTTAGATTAACTAAATTTATTCTATAAAAATGAATTAATGTTTGTTTCAAATGCATATGAATACGGGGGAATTAATATTTCGAAAATGAAAAATCAGAACAGAGTTGTTTTTGTATTATCGATTATACTTGGAATTATGATTATTCTAATAAACTTCTTATATAATTAGTTTATTTACAATTATAAGTGCAGTTATGTTGTCAAAATTTATAAATAGTATAAAATTCTAATTGATCTGGTTAGAAATAAAGTAAAGCTTTGATTTAGAACAATTCGAACATAAAAGTTTAGTATTAAATTAAAATTGTTTTATAATTCTAAAAAACGATAATATTTTATTATGAAATATAGAGAATTAAGCAATACGGGAGAAAAATTATCTGCAATAGGATTGGGGTGCATGGGAATGAGCCAATCCTACGGTGAAAGAGATGATGATGAATCAATAGCCACTTTAAATCTGGCATTGGATCTGGGAATAAATTTTTGGGATACATCTGATTTTTATGGTCTTCACCATAATGAAGAATTAATTTCCAAGGTTTTATCTCCTAATCGTGATAAAGTTTTTATTGCTACTAAGTTCGGAATTCGTAAAAAAAATGACGGAAATCTTTTTATTGATAATTCTCCCAAATATATTAGAGAAGCAGTTGAAGGAAGTTTAAAACGATTAAATGTCGATGTAATAGATCTTTATTATGCCCATCGAATAAATCCTAAAGTACCTATTGAAGAAACAGTAAATGCTATGGCTAAATTGGTCACGGAAGGGAAAGTCCGATATTTAGGCTTATCCGAAGTATCTATATATACTTTGCGAAAGGCAAATAGAGTTCATCCGATTTCCGCCCTTCAATCTGAATATTCAGTTTTGACAAGGGATATTGAAAGACAAATTTTACCGGTCTGTAGAGGGTTAGAAGTTACTTTCGTACCTTTCAGCCCTATTGCGAGAGGCCTATTAACCAACACTGTAAATAAAGATAACCTTCCTGCTGAAGATATGCGCCGTTCGCTTCCACGTTTTGATGATGAACATTGGGAAAATAATAAAAAGTTTGCTGAAGCGTTTGCAGATTTTGCCGCTCAAAAAAAATGTAAACCGGCCCAGTTAGCACTCGCTTGGGTTCTGGCTCAGGGTGATGATATAATACCAATACCGGGAACTAAACATAAGAAGTATCTTAAGGAAAATGCTAAAGCTGTAAACATAAATTTGAGTCTGGAAGATTTGGAAAACATTAATGACCTGATAAAACAATATCCAAATGTCGGTAATCGCTACAATGAATCATTACAAAGACTGGTAAATAGATAATAAATTTAGTTCAATTAATAAATAGTAAATGTTAAAGAAATCCCTGATATATGGTGGAATTGCTTTAGTTATAATAGTTGTCATCCCTGTGCTTATAAAAAATCATAGCCTCCTTAAGGAAGAGGATACTGATAGTGAACCTCAAACAAAAATTCAGTGCAAGGCTCTAACTACTTCCGGAAATAGATGTAAAAGACAATCACTTCCCGAAAACGAATATTGCTGGCAGCATCAAAGTTAAATTAACCCAATTATTGAGGAGCGGATTCAACTTTCGATTTGTATACATCATACCAGTCACCAAAAATTTGCTGGTATGGAAACGCATAGATCCTTCCCCCAAAACCAATCATCCTAATAGTAAATGTATTAAACTGGGTTACATCAATAGAATTAAATATATCTGTATTTATTTTTAATCCATATTCTGCTGCAAGCCCGGCAACACGTTTTTTTAATCGTTTTCTCAATTCAATTCCTTTTAATATTTCTATTAAATTGTCTTTAATATTCACAAAAGAAGTATCTATAGGTTTATTGGACTTTCGTTTATCAACTAATTTTATTAATGCGTAACCATCATTAGTTTTGATAGGACCATATAAATCACCTACATTCATTTTATCGGCAGCTTTACCTATTTCTCCATGAGTTATTACAGGGAAATATCCTAAATCTCCCCCTCTTTCTCTTAATGAATCTATTATAGAATATTTCTTCGAAATTTTCTCAAAAGACATTCCGTTATTTATTTCTTTAAGGGCTACTTCAATTTTATTAAGGCTGTCAACAAAAATCTCTTTTACATTAACTTCATTGGGATTATTTAAAATATTATTATTCTTTGTATAATACTCATATGCTTCGGCATCTGAAATTGAAATTGAATCATAGATTATCTTTTCCAGCTTCTGTGAGAGATAATAATCCTCCCATATTTTCCTATCATTTTTCACTACAAAAAGATTTTCAATACCTTCATTATAAGCTGCACGTACCAGTAATTCGTATTCTATATAATCTTTTACATATTTATTTAATACCATTATCAATTTATCTATGTCTAATGTATCAATTTTAAATGAATTAAATTTCATTTGTGTTAAGAATTCTTTAACTGTTTCAGGATTCTTTTCAAATTTTATAAAAGGCTTATTTAATGCAATTTGATCCAGTGAATTTATAATATCATCAAAATCATAAGAGTCTAAAATTATCAATGAATTATTATCTAATTTTTTTCTTTCCTTAATTTTAGTATCAATTAATCTTGCTATTTCAAAGAAAGAATTTTTATCTACTTCAACTTTTTGCCTATGTAAAAAATTATAAAGGAAATCATTCTCAAGTTTATTCGTCTTCCGGTCTTCTATAATCTTTTTTAACTTAACTTTCATATTATCTGTATCAAAGACCGGGTTATCAATCGTTCTAATCAATTTAAATATATACCACCGCTTTACTGCTTTTAAGGGTTCAGTGAACTGACCTGGCTTCAGATTGTATATAGAGTCTTCAAGATTTTTTTCCAGGGTTCCGAAAGTAACAGTGCCAGGGGTTTTTTGTTCTTCATACTCAGGTCTTTTTTTAATCAGAGTATCAATTGGATATCCATTTTTTAATTCTTCATATAATTGTTTAATCTCCTTTTCATCTTCGGAATATACATATTTAACTATAAGCAATTTTGAATACCTTTTTTCTGCATTTTCCATATCGCCAGATGTAACTTTTACTTTATCGGATATTTTATTCCTGTAGTATGCATCCCTGACAAATAATCGCTCCATATAACTTAAAATATCTTCGATTTCCTTTGCAGTATCCAGACTCATCATTTTTGCTTTTTGAGCCAGGAGTTTCTCTGCGATTAAGGTATATAAGAATTCTCTTTTAATTTGCAGAGTATCATCTTTTGGATTTTTAATAGGATGGGGGCTAAAATCAAATCTGTCTTTAAATTCTTCAGCAGTAATATTTTCACTCCCTGCACGTGCTACTACACGGTTATCATCTATTTCATTTTGCTGAGAAAAAAGGATTGAACTGAATGTAAGGAAAAATAAAAGTAAGAGAATTATTTTCATAAAACAATATTAAAGTTCAGCAGATAAAGTTTCAAATAAAAAATTAATACCAATTTAGCTTCAATTCAATAAAGAATTATCTTGTTATACATACTAACTTAGATTACTCAAATATTATCCTTCTGAAATATATTTTTAAGCTAAGCTGCATAGATGTGAAGATGACATCTTAAAACAAAAACATTTTCCAGTTATATAAAAATAGAAAGTTCAGATAAAGACTTATTTTAGTAAGTAAAGATGTCATCTTTAGGATATTGATCCTGGTATAACTTTAGTTGTTAAAAAAATTTATTTTACAACTTCAAAAGAAGCAGATAAAAGGTCAACAGAATTACCCCCGATCATAATATCAAAAGTTCCTGGTTCGATTATGGTTTTTAAATCTTTATCCAGAAATGATAACATATCCGGAGTAATAAAAAACTTAATTACCTTTGTTTCTCCGGGTTTCAAAAGAACCTTTTCAAATCCCTTTAACTCTTTTATTGGCGGTGTTATACTTCTAACTCTATCATGAAGATACAATTGAACAACTTCTTCACCTTCAAACTGCCCCGTATTTGTTACATCAATGACAGCCGTTAGTGAATCATTTGCAGCGATTTTAGATTTATCTGTTCTTATATTTTTATAATTAAAAGTAGTATAGCTTAATCCGTATCCGAATGGATAAAGAGGTGTTGTTGGGGAATCAAGATATTTAGAAGTAAACTTATTATCTGGCATTGCAGGTCTTCCGGTAATTTTTTGATTATAAAATATGGGAACCTGTCCTACTGATCTTGGAAAAGTTGCCGGAAGTTTTCCTGAGGGATTATAATCGCCGAACAATACATCAGCTATAGCATTCCCTGCCTGATCGCCTAAAAACCATGTTTCAAGAATTGCCGGTATATTTTCGGCAATCCAGTCAATTGCAAGTGGTCTGCCATTCATTAAAACTACTACTATAGGTTTTCCTAATTGAGAAATTTCTTCAACCAATTTTTCCTGTTTACCTGGTAAATCTAAATTAACTCTGCTTGAAGCTTCTCCGCTCATTTCCCTGGATTCTCCCACAGTCATTATAACAATATCCGATTTCTTTGCCGCATCTATTGCATTCTTGAAATCTGCTTCACTCGAATCATTTATGCCGCATCCTATTGAATAATTGATCTTTGTATTTGAGGAAACTTTGCTTGATATACCTTTTAAAACTGTTACTGTGTTATCGGGACTGCCAGCAGCAGACCATCCCCCCATGGGATCTGTTTTGTTATCAACCAACGGTCCGATTAATGCTATAGAACCGATATCTTTTTTAATTGGAAGAATATTCTCCTTATTTTTAAGAAGTACGATAGATTCTCTCGCTGATTCTCTAACTATGCTCTCCCTTTTCTCTTTACTAATTATATTTTTCTTATAAAATAGTGTATCAACGTATGGGTGCTCAAATAATCCTAACTTTATTTTCACACGTAAAACTCTTTTAACTGATTCATCAATCTTATCTGTGCTGATTAAGCCATTATTAACAAGTTTTTCAAGGTTAGGAGAATAAGCATCACCGGAAATAGTATCACCGACCATATCAACATCTACTCCTGCTAAAAAAGCTTCTTCTGCTGCTTCATATTTATTTTTTGCGATTCCATGAGTTGTCAGTTCACCTATAGAATTATAATCACTTACCACAAGACCTTTAAAGCCCCAATCATCCTTCAAAATTTCTGTTAATGTATGATGGTTTGCCGATGCAGGTATACCGTTAAGATCATTAAATGCACTCATTATAGTAGCCACCCCTGCATTGACCGCAGCTTTAAAAGGAGGGAGATATATTTCTCTTAATGTCCTTTCTGAAATATCAACTGTGTTATATTCTCTTCCTGCCTGAGCAGCACCGTATGCAACAAAATGCTTTGCACATGCAGCTATAGACCATGGGTCATTCAAATTATTACCCTGAAAACCTTCTACTCTCGCAGCAGCTATAACGCTTCCTAAAAATGGGTCTTCTCCGGCACCTTCCATTATTCTTCCCCATCTTGGATCTCTTGCAATATCTACCATAGGAGCAAATGTCCATCTTGTCCCCTGAGATGCAGCTTCCATTGCTGCTAAATGTGCATCTTTCTTTGCAACATCAGGATTCCAGCTTGCAGCTTCTCCAAGTGGAACCGGATAAATTGTATAATATCCGTGTATAACATCATGTGCAAATATCAAAGGAATTTTCAGGCTGGACCCCATTGCTATTTTTTGCAGCCTGTTTATCTCACCCGGTACCCCTGTCCCTATTAAAATTGAGCCTACTTTTCCCTTCTTTATAAAATTCTCTAAATATTTAGGTTCACCCACAATTTGTATTAATCGTCCAATCTTTTCTTCTAAACTCATTTTTGACAATATACTGTCAATTCTCTTTTCTATAGTTTCATTAGTAAAATTAGCCGGGTCAATTTGCTGAACTTCCGTTAAAGGTTTATATATATCTGTTTGACCGGACAGACAAATTGTAACCAAAATAATTAGTAACAAAGTTTTCTTCATAATAATATTTAATTAAAGTGACTTAAATTTAATTTTATGGAATAAAAAATAAGAAATATTTTTTATAGTAGTTTAACTTTTTATTTTAATAACAATAATTTTATCGGAATATGCTATTTAATTTCCATCTCCCGGATTGAATATCCCCATTCCATCCCTCTATGAATAAAATTAAATTTCAAATATTGTGTATCCACTTCATTACATTTGAAGGTGGCCGTTTATTTAAAAGCTCATTTGCCATAAACTTCATATAGGGATCTATATGATTGAAAAACCTTTTATATCCTTCACATAAGTAATTTAATCCTTCTTCCCCGCCCGGAGTTTTTATAAAACGGTGTTTCGGACATTCTCCGTTGCAGGCAAAACGTACACTACAATTTAAGCAATAATTGGGAAGGGCATCTTTCTTATCATTCCCGAATTTCATTTGCTGTCCGGAATAGACTAAAGATTCAAGCGGTTGATCTAAAATATTTCCAAGTTTATTTTCCGGATATACATAGTGGTCGCATGAAAAAATATCCCCGTTATGTTCAATCGCAAGGGCTTTACCGCAAGTTTCATTAAAAACACATAAGCTCTGTCTTAACCCTAACCAGCTCTCCAGTGAAACATCAAAAATTTGAATAAAATACTTACCTACATCTTCCCGGATCCATTCATCAAATATTTCACAAAGAAAATTCCCATATTGAGCTGGTTCTACAGACCACCCGGTAACCTGAGCAGTTTCTTTGTAATCGGGAGATACCAGCAGCAGTTTATCCATTTCTTTAATAGCTCTTCTTTCCACTACAGGTATAAACTGCATATATCCGCTTCCTGCTTCTTTCAAAAAACTATAAACTTCATTTGGAAAATATGAATTCTCTCTATTTACTACTGTAAGCGTATTAAACTCTACCTTATTTCTCTTTAGGCAGCTTATCCCTTTCATTACCTTTTGGAATGAAGGCTGTCCCCCCTTATATACTCTATATTTATCATGCAGCTTTTCAGGGCCGTCAATCGAAATTCCAACTAAGAAATTATTATCATAAAAAAATCTACACCACTCATCATTTAGGAGAACCCCGTTAGTTTGAAATCCATTTTCTATTCTTTTTCCATTGGCATATTTTTTCTGAAGTTCAACGACTTTTCTAAAATAATCGACTCCAGCTAAGGTCGGTTCCCCTCCCTGCCATATAAAGCTTATTGTATCTACATCTTGAGCTTCTATCTGCTGCCATATGAATGATTCAAGAACATTAAAAGGCATTATGAAGCCCTTGTCACCTGAATGAACACCGGATTTTTCGGGATATAGCTTTTCTTTTTCAAGGTAAAAACAATAACTGCAGTCCAGGTTGCATATCGGACCGGTAGGCTTAGCCATTACACCAAATGATTTTACTTCATTCTTGATCACATGCCGCTCTTATAATTAGCCTTCAAAAATAACATTCCCTTTCCTTTTATTTGCCTGCCAGTTTGTTGTTCTTTTTACCACAATCTTATTTGCATTATTTGAGTCTAGCCAGCTGAAAATCTGTTTAGTTAAATCATCCACTAAATTTGAATACTCGGGAAGAGTAATTAAATTGAACATCTCCTTTGGATCATTCTTTATATCATATAGTTCATCTGTATCCCAGATCCCGTAATAAGTCATGTATTTATACTGGTCGGTTCTAATTCCGAATACAGTTGGTGTATGAGGAAATGGTCTTTCCCAATAATATTCGTATACAAAAGATTTCCTCCAGTCAATTTTTTCATCTTTCAGCAATGGTAAAAAGGAAATTCCATCCATTTGTTCCGGTCTTTTCATACCGGCAAGCTCAAGTATTGTAGGTGCTAAATCTATATTCAATATCATTTCAGAGTACTTTTGTCCTGGTTTTATAAATCCCGGAGCATATACAAGTAAAGGAATCCTTATAGATTCCTCATACATTTGTCTTTTATCAATCAATCCGTGTTCACCAAGAGTAAAACCATTGTCAGTGGTATAAAAAACTATTGTAGAATTACTCATCTTTTCTTTTTCTAGATTATCAAGAACTTTTCCAATTCCTTCATCTAAAGCGAGAATCGTTTCACAATACCGTCTATAAAAAGTATCAAAATCTATCTGCCCCTGATATAAATAATCAACGCCATGCCAGCCATACCTTTGAGCATGAACCCATAAGGGCTTTCCTTCATAATTCTGACGGGTGTCAGCCATACTTTCAGGATATTCGATCTTCATATTATCAAACATCCCCAGATGCCTTTTAGCCGGTTCAAACATTGCATGAACTGCTTTATGAGATAGATATAAAAAGAAAGGTTTACCCCGTTTTTTATTAATCCATTCTACTGCATAATCTGTTAAAATATCAGTTATATAACCTTCTCTTGTAATTCTTTTTCCATTAATATTTAATTCGGGATTATAATAGACCCCTTGACCTTTAAAGCTAATCCATGTATCAAAACCTTTACGGGGCTCATCTGTAATATTACCCATGTGCCATTTCCCGATAAATGCAGTTTCATAACCCAGCTTTTGCAGATATTCGGGAAAGTAAACATTATCTTCCGGTTCAGGTGCATCATTATCTGTTACACCATGTTTACTTGAATATTGACCTGTTAAAATTGAAGCTCTGCTTGGCGAGCAAAGAGATGTAGTTACAAAAGTATTTTCAAATTGTGCTCCTTCTTTTGCCATTTTATCCATAGCCGGTGTCTTCAAAAAAGATGGTCGACCAACTCCTTCTTTACCATTAGTCATAAATCCCATAAAGTCATATCGATGATCATCACTTAAGATAAATATTATATTAGGCTGTTGTTCATCAGATATTTTTTTTACTATTATTTCGTTTGCTTTGGAAGGTTGTATGTTTAATGCATTACTGATATTAATAAGTGGAATTGTTGCTGCAGAAAATCCTAAATTTGAAATAAATTTTCTTCGAGTTAAACCTGGTGATTTATTCTTCATCGTTTTAATTTTTATTAAAATGTAAGTTTAGGTAAAACTTCAATTTTAAAATTAAAGATGTCATCCTTCAAATACCTATTCTTGCATAATGTGAGTTATTAACTGAAGATACGCAAGATGAATATTTTGAAATAAAATTTAATAGAAATATATTAAAATAATGCAAAATTTAAACAATGAGATTCTTCACTCCACTTCGTTCCGTTCAGAATGACAAATATTTGCGTATCTTCAGTTATTAATATATTATTTAAATCCTAACTTTGTCAGACCCGTTTTTATAACAGGATCTTTCATCATATATTTCCAAACAAAACCATTTCGAAAATTTTCAATCATCAAAACAATAGGGCCTTCATCAATACCAAGATAATCTGAATCATACCATTTTATTGTTGGATTAAATGCATCAACAAATCCGTATTTACCCCATAACCCCTTATTCCCGTATCTTTTCTTCATCATTTCAAGTGTTGGAATCACTTTTTCAGGTGCAAATACAATAGACCCCGCAGCAGCTGTTGGAGCAATAGTTCCATCATCATCATGAATAAAATTTGGACCGCTTGTCCCTCTTGCTGCATAATCATGGAATTCCATTCCACTTTTATTATATTTAGAACCTGGACCATCACATGCTGTTAATCCCCATGTTAACGAATCATATCCCTGCCACCCTTTTGGATTTTGAATTGCATATAATCTTTGTGTTAATGTGGCACGTCTTGAGTTTTCAAAATAATCTATCCCTTTTTCTTTCATATACTTGTCGTATATTCCCCTGAAATCAACAAACATATGCGAATATTGATGACCGAATAATGGAGGAAAAATAACATGCGACAACCCGGGATAAGGTTCATGCCATTGGTAGGTTTTAAGCCAGCCATCATAGGATTCCTGGTACTTTGAATAACCGCTCCCGGCTGCTATTATTTGTAAAATTAAACCTTCATTATATCCGAACCAACCATAATCAGCCAAACCTTTTTCAGGTCCCCATGCCATGCTTATTAAGCCAGCATATTTTTTTGTATCAGGGATATTCATAAAATCCCAGTTG
This sequence comes from uncultured Ignavibacteriales bacterium, assembly GCA_963848195.1. Taxonomy (GTDB): domain Bacteria; phylum Bacteroidota; class Ignavibacteria; order Ignavibacteriales; family Ignavibacteriaceae; genus CAVQBP01. Next base: position 367,706 of record CAWKCY010000020.1, read on the forward strand.
ATCCTGTATGTAATCGAATCAGCTAAATCTCTAATTTTATTTTCATTTATGTCTTTTCTAATATAATACTCCCTCGCAAATCTTATACCTGCAATTAATAAACCGGTGTCTATTGAAGATAATTCACAGGACCATTCCCTTTTCCCGGTATTCATATCAAGAAAATGATAATATAATCCTTTATAACCCGTTGCTAAGGGATTTGTGCTCTGTTCTGAATTCATAAAAAATTCTAATGCAGCGAGGGTTCTTTGAACTGCGTCATTTCTAGAAATCCATTTGTGTTCTGAACCTATAGCCCAGATAGGCAGTGCAAAACCAACTGCAGCTATGCTTGCAGGTGAGTCTTTGGTAGAACGGTCTTTGACTAATCCGTTTACGGGATTGCATTCATTCCAAAAAAATAGGAATGATCTGTATTGAAGAGTATCAAGAAATTTTCTGTCTGATAGACTTAGATTATACCTTGTTTTGCTAAGCTGGATATTATCGGAGTGATGATATATTTCATGTTTATAAGGAAATAAAAATAATAAAAGTATAAAATAGAATTTAATTTTATTCATATTTTCCTTTTATAAAGGCACATTCCGATTATCAAAAATAACGGGTATATGTTGTGAGTACCTAAACTAAAAACCAACTCCAACAGTAAATTGATGTGTTTGATCTAATCTACCGTAATCTGCCCATGCATAATCAAATCTAAGGTTATACTGATCATTTAAATTCAATTTTACACCGGCGCCAAGTACTAATCCACCTTCCGAATCGGTTAAAAATAAATCCCTGTATCCTCCGCGCAGCATAAAATTATTAAAAATAACCCATTCACCTCCAATATCTACACTTTCATTATTATCGTTTGGATGGAGTAAATCAGCAGATATTAAAAATCTGTTCGATTCATCAAATTTTATTGGATATGAAACACCTACCCTAAATGTAGTTGGTAATGAATAAGAATCAGTCCTCAACTCGGCAGGAAGTTGATCATTTTGTCCATGTACTGCAGGATCTTGATTATAATCGACATAAAGATCCCTTCCATCATAAGATGCTCTGGGTCCGAAATTCAGAAGACTCGCACCAAGGGTTAATCCACCATCTTCAACCTGGTACTGAACCCCTAAATTAATACCGAAATTATTTAAACTGCTGTGCCATATGTTTTCAGTAATGTAGTTAACAAGTAAACCTACACTAACTCTATCAGTCAGCATTAAACTATATCCTAATCCCATAGCAAAATCAGAAACGGTATATTGCTCCCCCGTTCCGAGCGGCTGATTTACAGTTCGTACATCAATTTTACCGGAATTTAATGAGGTAGCCTGTAGTGAAATTGTTCCAAGATTCTCAATATAAAAGGATAAAGCGGCATAGTCATAAGATATATCAGCAATCCAGTTAGAATATGTAAACTGAACATCGGACCTTCTCAAGCGTCCTGAACTAGCCGGATTATAATATAAGGATGATGCTTCATCATAAAGTGAAGCTCCTGCATTACCCATGGCACCTACTCTAGCACTGGGTTCAATTTTTAGAAACTGACCTATAGTAGTACCAACCTTCGATTGCGGATAATTTGCAGCCGATAAAATTAATATCAATGAAAAGATATACTTTCCAGCTTTAATAATAAATTCTGTATTGGTAAATATTTTAATATTCATAATATCGCTGCCTTACTTTATTACTGCAAATTTTCCGATATATGATCCGATATCCGGTGCTTCAACATGGAAAATATATAATCCAGGAGCAATTTCCAGATTATCTTTAGAACGTAAATCCCAGGGTTCATATCCCTGTAATCCGTCATGATACAATATTTTTACCAGTTCACCATTAACCGTATAAATTCTGATTGTACATGTTTGAGGAAGTCCTCTGAATTCAATCCTTCTCTCACCTCTTCCTGATACTGCAAATCTTTGCGGTTCAAAACTAGCCTGTCCTACATAAGGATTAGGTACCACATAGGGTTCCTTAAACTGCTCTTTCTCCGCTGTTTTATCAAAGCTTTGAGCCATTGTAGTAAATGTAAATACATCGCCGCTTGAATATGGAATATTAAGGAGTATATTATAAACATCACCATCTCCCGGCGGTTGTATATTACCACCTGTAGCTGTATTATTTACATCTATCCGCCAGGTTGGTTTTAGACTGTTAGGTGTTGCCCGTTGAGCTGTCAGAATCTCTATAAAATCTCCTGAATTTGATATAGTTCCCGATTTATCAACATCCCTGAAACGGAATTTTAATTTCATATCACCTGCCGGGTCTTTAGCAATTATCTTGAATTTAGTTGGTTCAGATGGTGCCCCTATTGCAGCTACTGATGTATCTAATATTCCATTGCTGAATATTATTTGAATATTATCCGGGTAGCCGGGTCTTTGTAAAGTTATTGGTAAAGTAGTAGCATACCTTGTAGTCAATTTCAAATTTGTTTGGCTGTCCGAAGTAAATCTTGAATTTACTGAATCAACCGAAACTGTTATAGGTGTACTGATTATTGGTAAAATACCATCAGCAACAGGACCTGTACCCTGTCCTTCAAGATCATACCCCAAACTAAATAAAGTATCATGACTAGTTTCATCAACCAAGGAATAGTAATTTGCTCTTACTGTATCTGCCTGATTTGTAAAGATAATCTTAAATGTATGGTTATCAGGTACAAGACTGGAATTTTTTATTTCTACACTAACATTTCCAGTTCCCATACCTTCAGCATGCTGCAATTGTAAAGCTTCTGCCGGTTTAAAACCTAATGATAAAGCATTTGGAATTACTGAAACAACATTTTTAGGCAATATTGTTCCTCCTCTTAGAGTCTGACTAACTGTAATAGCATTTTCAGAAGGATATATAATTAATGAATCTGAACCTTTATCATAAGCAGCTACAGCATAATAATAAGTCTGCCCATTGGTTACAGACGTGTCAGTAAAAGAATGGGCTAATCCGTTATCTATACCCAAATAATAAGCAACTCCTTCAACTGTAGTCTTAGAAAATCCGTAAATTCCATCCTTTTCATCAAATTCGACCAGTGCTTTACCGTTTCCAATAGGTCCTGAGCCTGTTGCAGTAATAATAACTTGAGGATCGAGAAATGTGGGATCTGTGCTGCGGTAGATTCTATATCCCTCGAAATCATTTGTATTAGTCAGCTGATCAAATGCTGTTTCTGCCTTATTATCCCACGTTAAAGTAACATAATGATCTCCTACAAATGCATGGAGCGTTGGTGCAGGGGGCGGAACAGCAAATTGATAATTTGCTTTATAAATCTGTGAAACTACCCGGGTAGTGGTTTCAAGTTCTCTTAAGTCTCCACCGTAACCTAATGCAATACTAAATCTTTCTCTTTGACCGGCTTGTAAATTAAAAGGACCGGATGCAAATAAAAATCCAATATTATAGTTTAGAACCAGTGGATTGTCAAAAGATGAATCAGGATTAGAAAAAAGAGCGTAGAGTCTTTGCGGCCAATGATGACCGTCATCAAAAAACACTACATTATCAACTGGTCCGATACCATTTCCAGCTCTTATTCTATTCATTTTAAATCCCGTTAACCCAATCTGATCTGATTCATCTACATCAGTCCTGTCAAAATTAGGTTCACCTTCAGTAGGTTTTCCATCATTTTCACCGGTATCATGTGTTCCAAAAATACCATCAGCTCCTGTATCATGAAATCTTGCAACCCAGTCCATATCCTCATCACCTGTCCACCAAACTCCTTCTTTATAAGCTAATCTATCTTCCAGTTTTCCAAAATATGATTCAAATTTTGTCATATCATAATGTGACTGAACATAAGATCTTATATTATCCTGCCCTGTTATTTCCTCGCCCGGTCCGCTGTCTCTCCTCTCATCCGTTATACCATCTTCATCATTATCTTTACCGTCGGTCGGATTTCCAGGAGTTTCAAGGTAAGAATACCCCAGATATCCAGTTTTACCCCTTGTCCCGTCTCCGTAATTGTCCCATGTATAAACAAGATTTAGTCCTACTTCTTTTGTATAAAATGCATTATCATCATCAGATTCCGGTATACCCTCCGGTCCGATTCCTTCACCACCAACTCCGGTATCATCATAAAATCCAAATATTATATTATTGTTATAATCGGTTGTACTTTCATTTGAAATATCATAATGTGAAAAGAGAACATTGCCGGCCTGAACATTTGCCCATTGAAAATTTCTTTGTTCAACTCTTAATCCTAAGCCCTTTCTAGATGGATCACGGCTGTCAGGTACATAATTCCAGGCATCATAATATTGATCATCATAAACATAATAACTCTCCTGGTCTGCGCCTGGTAGTTTTCCAAAATATCCATCCCATGAACCAGGCCAGCCAGGATCATCAGGATCATTTAATTTGTCATACCACAAGTCCGGCCATGTACGCGGATCATTGCTTATTGCAGGAGACAACCCGGTATTTATTGTGGGATCCGGTTGGAAATATCCTACCCAGCTGCCTCCCATCCGGTAAGAAGGTCTGGGTTCATAACGCATCACCCTGTTAAAGTATGGACTTTGCCCCTGTCTTTCTCTATAACCTGTCTCCAATATATATGCCTGTGCACCATTTGTTTGATTAATCTTTGCTAAAACATAAGGCGTGTAACCATCACTGTAATTTTGTCCTGAGCCTTTTGGCACTTCAATTGAATGAAAAGATGTTAAATCAACATTTAACGGGTCCGGAGGGTAATCTCCAACCATTCCGAAGTTGTAAAAAAGAGTTCGAATATTATTTGCATCGTGCGTGCCTTCTCGTTCAGCATCTGCAGTGCCTCTTAATGAATCTGGTATAACAGGTAAAAGCTGCTGGCTTAACAGTTCATTATTGAATAATAACCAAACTGCTAATAGTAGGATTGTTTCTGTAATTAATAATCTTTTCATATAAATCAAAAATTTTAGATTTTTAAGAACATGGGATTATTTAGTCCCGAAAGAGATACCTAATTCTATCCGTCTTGGATCGTTATATCTAGCAGGATTTAATAATTGAGACTTATCGATTGAAGGAGTTAAAGAGTAGTCCGGACTCCCTGTCCCTGCAAACACAAATCCGTTTACAACATCTTCATTAAACAAATTATAAATTCGTGCAAATATACTAAATTGAATAAAATCAAAATCGAAGAATTTTTCTGCTCTTAAGTCAACCACTATATAACTTGGTTTACTTCCTGCATTTGTTTGTAAATCAGCAGTGAAACTTGCCGGACCTATTTGAGGAGTAAACCTTTCGCCGCTTCCGTATTTAATAATTGTACTAATAGAAAAATTATCAGGCACATAGTATATTGCAGTGGCATTAAGAGTATGACGCTGATCCCAGTTAAATGGAATATCTCGGGGTCTCGAATCCTTGCCTGCTTGTGCTCTGTTTGCTGTTTCTCTCGGATCGCTCGAATTACCTCGAGCAAATTGAAGTGTATAATCAATTGATGTACTTATCGGACCTATCGCTCTTTGTTCAAACGAGAGAGTAATTCCATCTACACTGCCGAAATCAACATTTGTTAATCTCGGATATTCTGCAGCTGTATATGTGCTTACGAATTCTGTTCCAAGTAAATCACGAATATCTTTATAGAAAAAAGTGAGTTGTAATCCTATTGCATCTGTTAATGCCTGCTTTAATCCTACTTCATATTGAACGGTAAATTGCGGTTTTAAATCAGGATTTCCCATTACTCCATATGTAACTCCCCCTGCCTGGAGATCTTTTAATATTAAATAATTCGAATTATTATAAAGATCACCAAGACCCGGCATCTGATAAAAATGGCCGTAGGAAAAATAAATTGAAGCGCTTGCTGTTAATGGGAAGCTAAACCCGAGACGTGGAGCTACTGCAATTTTTTTTGTGGTCTTTTTAAGAGAAGTAAGAGGAGCCCCTTTAATAGAATTTGATGGATTTTTTAAATCTGTTGGTACATAAGCGTTTGCATCAAAATATTCCATTCTTAAGCCTGCCCTTACTACAAGATCACCAAGCTCTATTCTGTCCTGAACATATGATGCGGCTTGTGTCGGGTAATAGGTTTCAACCTTCGGATCTTCCGGGTTTACTCCTATGTGAGGCAATAAAATTTGAATGCCGTTTACACTGGTTTCTTTTAAAAATCCCGGACTACCGAATGACAGCTTATATATTTGTCCTTCTGCACCCGCTTCAATAAAATTTGCCCGGTTAAACTGCCAGGTAAAATCACCTTTGAATATCCCTGAATTTGTTTTTTGTATAAAACGGTTTAAACTTACTCCCTGAACAATAGCACCATCTGCAAAATTTGCATCACCTATTGGTACTCCTGCTGTCAAATATCCAGGATCAAAAACATCTTTATATTTATACTCACTGTAGTCGAAATAATTCTGCCGGATGTCTATCTTGTAGAACATACTATTCGAAAGGGTATGTGTAAAATCTATTCCATGTGATATAGATATAGTTTTTCTTTCAGGTAAACCGTCCGGATTTAATCTATATCCAAAATCATCTGAAGGATTATTAAATCCAAAATTATTAATATAATTACCGATTAATTGATAACTTATTTGAAATTTGGAAAAAGATTGATTGGCTATTTTAAATTGTCCGCTCCATTCTTTATGTGTGTTCAATGCAACTAATTTATTATCACCGGTTGGGTTAAAGATTCTCAGCTCAAAATTACTTGAATTGGTTGGTTCAAATATTCTGTTCCCAAATAACCAGCCCTCATTTACATATCTTCTCCCGCTTATAAAAAATGTTGTATTGGGAAGCGGAACCGGTCCGCTTAGTGTCATTTGGTAATTTTGAATTTGTTTGGGTCTAAAACTATCATTATTTGGATATCTTTCATTATCGGTAGTAAAATAGTCTCCACTGTATACTTCACCCGATACTAAAAATCTTTCAGAACCGGATCTCAATACTGCATTTACAACTCCGCTCATCGCCTGGCCGTACTTTGCATCAAAAGTTCCGCTTATTACCTGAACCTCCTGGAGCACTGATTTATCCAATGTTAATGTCGATGAATTATCATAAGGATTATTCACTGTAACACCATCCACCTGGTACTGAACTTCACCGTTTCGTCCACCTCTAAAATGAACATCTCCGTTTGCATCTGTAATAACACCTGCTTGTAAACCTACTATTTCGCTTAAACTCTGTACCGGCAGATTATTAATTTCCTGCTTGCTGACCGATGCAACAGAACTTGTTTGATTAAATTCTACTAATGGCTTTTGTGCCGTTACTGTTACAGCCTGTGTCTCAACTGACTGCTCATTCAACTGAGCATCAATTTCTGTTGTTTGATCAGGCACAACATTAACTTCCTTTACAATTTTTGACTGATAACCTACATATCTGAATTCAACAGAATATGTGCCGGTTCTTACATTAATTATATTATAATAACCATCAACATCAGTAGCTGCCCCAAGATTGGTTCCCATGATTAAGACATTTGCACCAACCAATGGTTCACCATTATTATCAGTTACTTTTCCTTTTAGTTTTCCTGTAGTTTGCGCAAAGTTCATATTGCAAAAGATTAGCAAAAAGAAAGCAAAATAGTAAAAGATATTATTTTGCCATTTCATTTTTATTTTAAGCATATAACACCGAATTAAAGTTGATATAACTTTAAGATTATTACCTTAAATATCGATACTATCCCTTAAAAGGATAGTATCGATTTTTATTTTTCTAATGCCATATGACATCTGATATTTTCAACTAGACTTAAATTCCTCATCTGTGAAAATCTGCGAAATCTGCTCTTACTTCAGTAATACCATTTTTCCTGTTTTACTTAAAGATTCCTGCCCTTTATCACCACTTAATTTAATTCTATACAAATAAACTCCTGAAGCAAATGAACTTGCATTAAAACTATAAACATGCAAACCTTGTGTCTGGTGCAGTAAGCTGATATTAGATACCTGCTGCCCGAGAATGTTATAAATTAAAAGGTTTACCTGTCCTTCATGAGGTATGGAATAGCTTAATTTAGTAGATGGATTAAAGGGGTTTGGATAATTTCCATACAAAACTATGCTTTCAGGAAGTATATTATTTTGATCCTTAACATCTGTAAAGGCATTTCCCAAATACATCCAGGCTGTTGGGCCGGCACCTTTGTCTGCTTTATAAAACCAAGTTCGGGAGCCGTAATTGTTCGCCGGGTCATCAAAAGAATCCGCATCTAACAAATTCACTCCTCCAAACAATAAATGATCTCCAAGATCAGATGCATAGCCAAATTTTGTAAGATCAACTTTAAGTTCAACTGTATATCCTACATCAATATCCCCCATATCATTTACTGTACCGTTCTTTGACATACCCAGTGTTGCTGCTCCCTGTTTAACTAATGTGTCCAGATCTTCATCCGCTTTTGGATTTCCTGATGAATCAAAATCCGCTAATAAATTAAGAAATACCATCTGGTGATCAAGGTTAGTAGAATCTCTTAAACCAATAACAAGTCTAACTCCATCCTTCTTGTCCGGTGTTGTATAATCACTCTGAATCAATTGATCTTTTACATCAGCTGACAAATATAAATATTTATCTTTGTAGAACATTTTAATTGTAGCTTCTCCCGGATCCAGAACTTCCGGAACCGGACTAGAATTGCTAACATTTAATTCCAGCCATCCGCTCATATATTTTCCAATACCGGGATAACTGCGAACATTTGTGGTATCTCCATATTTAATTTTAAATGTATAAGCTCCTTTCCATACTGCATCCGATAAATCTCCATCAATTACTGGATCTGCATCTTTTGCACCATCCGGAAGTACTACATCGGGTTTATCCTCAGGAACCGGTCCCGAATCAATGGTTATATTAGGGTCAATCATTATCCTTCCAACATTATCATTTTGATCACTCCATGCATGCTGCCAGTAAGCTCTCCCTACACCTCTCTTCAGCGGATTGCTTTGGAAATACCAGTCACAATCATAGATACTTATATTTAATCCTACAACATCACCGCCAGGCTGCGTTGTATTGTACCCCAATGAATCTAAATTAATTCGCATTTCAAATACATATCCTGTATCAGGTGAACTATCATCGTTAGATGTTCCAATTATATCATATCCCATATCCCATTTTGCCGTTTCGGCTGCTGTCCGTTGATTTCTGAATTTTCCGTGATATCCGAATAAAGGTCCTGAACCAACACCACCTCCGGTAGTTGTATCTGTAAATAAAAACGTTGGGAATATCTCTTCACGGCCGACTGGAATAGTTCTTACATCTTTTACATTCATTAAAATACCATCCCACCAAGCTGGGCCAGGCCAATCATGCCCATCAATAGAGGAATCAGGTATTATAAAAGCTATGTATAATTGATTATTCTGAGCAAGAAATTTCAATGTGGCGTGTACTGAATCCGGGTAACCCGATGTATTCGCGAACCCATCAGTAGACCAGCCGCTGCTTGGAATTCCTGAACTTTGACCAAAAGTAATATGTATTGAATCTGCCTTGGCCCATGATGCTTCATCTAATTTTCCGTCAAGATTAATAGTTTCAGTTGTAGTACGTGCCCAAACAAGATCCTGTCTGGCAGGACCTTGAGCTTTTATGGTTGCTGCATATAAAAATATTAAAAGACAGACACTAAATAATAGTTTCATTGTTCCATTCATTATAGCCTCCAATTTATTTTAATAAAATAAAAATGACTTGTTTTTATTTTTTCCTTTTCTATGAACCTCCTTTTTAATTAAAGTCGCTGCATCCGCATGAACCGCCTATTTTTAACTCGGTAGATAAGATTTCCGAGTAAGACTTATTCTTATCTATTTTACCATTTATCATGTTAAGTAGAAACTGTACTGATTTCCTTCCAAGTTCTAAAAGTGGAACATGAACAGTTGTTAATCTAGGAGATAAAAACTGGCTTAAATAAATATCATCAAAACCTACTAAAGCAATATCGTCAGGTATTTTTAATCCTAATTCATTAGCCGCCTTATATACCCCTACAGCCATCATATCATTTGAAGCAAATATCGCTTCAGGTTTTTCTTTTTTCCTCATAAGATCTAAAAATCCCCTATAACCGGATTCCACACTGAAATCTCCAGGAACTACTAGTGAATCATCAATAGACAGATCTAATTTGATTAAAGCTTCTAAATAGCCGGCAAACCGTTCATCTGAATCGCAGTTCCCTTCGGGTCCCTTGATCATACCTATTTTCTTGAACCCGTGTACCTTAACCAGATGTTCTATATTATTATATGCTCCTTCAAAGTTATTTATTTGAATATTAACAATATTGCTTAAATCTTTGCACGCATTAATTAGAACAACCGGCCGTTTACTTCTAAGTACTATTTCGGCTACTTCCCTATGCATTTGAGGTGCCATTAGAATCACTCCATCTACTCTTCCGCTTCCCATAAATTCTATTAAGGTTTCCATAATATTTCTTTGACTGTGTGAACTGGATACTAATACATACCAGTTTTGCCGGTAAGCTTCTTCATCTATTCCGTGAATGATATCCATAAAAAATTCACCAACTAAGTCAGGAAGGACGACTCCTATCGTATCTGTCGCTTGTCTTGATAAACTGCGTGCTATTGGATTTGGAATGTAATTAAGTTCGTGTGCAATCTCCAGGATTTTTTTTCGGGTCTCTTCTCTTACAAGATTATTTCCGTTAAAAGCCCTCGAAACTGTTGCAATTGAGACCCCTGCCCTCTTTGCAACTTCATTAATATTTATTTTCATTATTAAATATTAAAATGTATAAATTTTTATAGGCTGTTCTTTTTTAATTATTTTTCGTAAACGCTTACATTGAAAAAAAAACTTTATTGTAAGCGCTTACATGTTACAAAATCCAATTTTATTTGTCAAGGAAAAATTCTCTATAAATATCATTTTTGTGATCATTATCCCTTAACACTTCCCATCATTATACCCTTTATATAATACTTTTGAAGTGCTAAAAAGACAATTATTACCGGTATTATGGTTATAACTGAACCAGCCATCATTAACTCCGGGTCTTTTGTATGTTCTCCCATTAAATTGGCAAGTGCAACCGGAAGTGTATACATTGAATTATCAGTTAAAGCAATTAAAGGCCATAGGAAATCATTCCATGTAGTCATAAATGTAAATATGGCTAACGTTGTTAAAATAGGGATACAAAGCGGTAATATAATTAAACGATATATTGTAAAATCACTTGCGCCATCCATCCTCGCAGATTCTATTAAACTATCGGGTATAGACATGGCATATTGCCTTATTAAAAAAATGCCGAATATTGTGGCTAATCCCGGAATTATTATTGCCATATATGTATTTATAAATCCTAATTCCTTTAACATTAAAAAAAGTGGCAGCATAGTGACCTGTGCAGGAATTACCATAGAACTTAGTAAAAAATTAAAAAGCTTGTTCTTCCCTCTAAATCTGTACTTAGCAAAAGCATAACCTGCCATAGAATTGAAAAATAGTGAAATAAATGTTACTACAATTGACAGAAATAAACTATTAAAAAAATTTCGTGTAATATTTAAGCGTAAAAAAAGAGTTTTATATTGAATCAGGGTAAATTGATCAGGTATAAACCTTGGAGGGTAGGTACTTGAATGACCATCAAGCATAAACGATGCTGATACCATCCAGAAGAATGGAGCAAGTGTTACTAATGCAGTTATTATTAAAAATATATAAATAAATACTTTTTTCATCTATTCTGTCTCTTTTTGAAGTTTCAATTGTGCAATTGTTCCGATAAAAATGATGATGAAAAGAACAAAAGCAATAGATGCCGAATATCCCATATGCCACCATCGAAAACCTTCCTGATACATATACATTACAATACTAAGTGTGCTGTTTAAGGGTCCTCCCTGTGTCATTATATAAGGTTCGGCAAAAAATTGGAAGAACCCTATCATGGTAATGATACTTACAAATACTGTTGTTGGTGCCAGCATTGGTAAGGTTATACTCTTAAACTGCTGCCATACGTTTGCTCCTTCAAGGTTAGCTGCCTCATATAAATATTCAGGGATATTCTGCAGCCCTGCAATAAAAATGATCATATTATATCCGAAATTTTTCCATACAGACATTATAATTATTGCCGGCATTGCCCAAACCGGGTTGCCCAGCCAATCTATTGCTTTTATTCCAAAAAAACTCAATGCGTAATTTAAAAGTCCAAATCCTGGATTGTAAATAAATCGCCAAACAATTGCTACTGCCACTAATGTCGTAACCACCGGGATAAAATATGCCAATCTGAAAATGCTTGTAAATTTTATTAGTTTCGAGCTTAATAAAATGGCTGCCCCTAGTGAAACTGCAACTGAAATCGGTCCCGCAACTATTACATAATAGAAAGTGTTTTTTAATGCTGTCCAGAATAATGGATCATTAAAAAGGTTTAAATAATTCTGAAACCAGATTATTCTAATGTTGGAGTAATTGCCAAGGGAATATATATCGAAATCAGTAAAACTTATTAAAAATGCTGCAATTACAGGAATAAAAAAGAAAATAAAAATGGCAATTAATGCCGGAGCAAGAAAAAAATAAGCCGCAGAAACTTTGTTTTTGTTTTCAATTTTCATGAATCAAAATTGATTTTATTGTAATTCCCAATTCTAACTCTTTTCTTTTCAATCCGAAATTCTCCCAAAGGGATGGCAATGCCAGAAATCAGATTTACCTGCCGGCAAGGCAGGAATCCGCAATCCCTTTCATCTTCTGCTCAACATCCACCTTCTTTTTTCAAGTATTTTATCAACATCTTTATCCAGATCAGCTAATGCCTTATCAATTGTAATTGCTCCTCTTGCTGCAAATTCCAGGTACTGTTGAAGTTTAGAGAATACTATTTGCTCCCATTCGGGAATTTTTGGAGTGGCAACCACATCTTGAAATTGTTCATAAAATGCCTTCATATATATGTCATTCTTTATCGATGGATCATTCCATGCTTGTTTCACAGCTGGAAGATCATTCAGCAGTTTATACAATTTTACTTGAATATTAGGTCTGGACAAATACTCAAAAAATTTCCAGACCTCCTTCTTAAGCTTCGAACTTTTGAAAATAACAAGACTTGACCCACCGGCTAAAGAAATTCCTGCAGTGGAATCATTTGGACCCGGCAATGGTGCTGTCATCCATTTATCTGACAAATCTTCTATCATCCATTTTTTAAATTCCGGAATATTCCATGGACCGGATATGTACATAGCAATATATTTTTTTGCAAAGGCTTGATAAATATTCGGGACGTCCTGGATACCCATCGGTGATAGGCCTTCTTTATAAAATTTAATCAGATACTTAAAAGCTTCTTTAAATTTTACATCACTAAAATTTCCATATTTCTTATCATCTCTTAAAAGTTTTGCTCCGTTTTGTAAACCAAATATTACCGGGGTTGCCCATTCGTTTGTTGCCAAAAAAATTGCATATTTCGCTTCTTTCTGTTTAACAATTTTTTCTGAAACATCGAAAAGCTGCTGCCATGTTTTGGGTGGTGAGTTATAACCCGCATTTTTTAGAATATCAGCTCTGTAAAATAATATTCGTGTATCAATATACCATGGTATCCCGTATACCAGGCTGTCGATTACATTTGTTTCCCAGATACCTTCAAAATATTTATCTTCATTAATTTCGTTACTTTGTTTTACTAGAGGTGTAAGGTTTTCAATTGCATTCATTTGAACAAACTGGGGTATCCATGTATTACCCAATTGACAGGCATCGGGAGTATTATCACCTGCGTATGAAGAGATAAGCTTTTCCTGCGCTGCGGTCCATGGCATCATTTGAACTTTTACTTTTATATTCGGATTTTCTTTTTCAAACTCAGGAACTAATTTTTGAACCATTTCTCCCTCTGCACCTAATCCCCAAAAGCTAATTTGTATATAATTTTTATCTTTGTTACTGCAGCTTGTAAAAAAGAAAAATAGTATTATTGCCGTCAAATAAATTTTCAACATTTTAAATGTATTCCATAGCAAATAAGAATTTTATTCTGCATTTTTGTTTTTTTCTCACAACATCAGTTGAAATCATTTACTAAAGTGCAGTTGGCAACAGATATTTTCATCAAAAACTTAAAAAAATCTGTGCAAATTTGCGAAAATCTGCGTCTTATTTCTCCAACACCATTTTGCCGCTTAAAATTTCACCGTTTACCTGTAAAGTATATAAATATATTCCAGATGCAGCACTTCTTCCATAATTATCCCTCCCATTCCATTTAACTTCATTTGAACCTGCATTAAGTTGTCCCTTAAATAACTTCCTTACTTCCCTTCCTAAAGTATCATATACTTTTATTTCAACATTTAGTTTTGAAGGCAAATCAAACTTAATGATAGTAGAAGGATTGAATGGATTTGGATAATTACCTATTAATTTATAGGATGCTGTATTATTAGTTTCAATATCATTCACGCCCGTTGAAATAGAATCAGGCACAAACCCAATAGCATTAAGCATAGACTGAATTTCCGGGTTTGCCATAAAATTTTTCCAGAGCAGCTGGGATCTGTAATTTTCAATCATATCTATAATTGGACCTTCATCTATTGCAATATAGCTGCTGGCATACCAATTTTGGCTTAGATTAAATGCATCAAAAAAACCATAAGTTCCCCATAGCCTATCTCCATAAACATAATAAAAACTCTTTAATGCTTTTATTGATTGTTCAGGTGTATAAGGCATAGATGAAAGTGCCGCTGTCGGTGAAATTGTCCCGTTATCGTTAGTAGGACTTTGTGCTCCATATCCCCATGGATTATCACTGGCTGTTAAACCCCATGTATCGGAATTATACCCTGGATAATTTTTAGGATTATTTGAACAATAAGCATAATCAATAAGTGTATAATTCCTGTTATTAATAAAATAGTTTGTATAGATATCTTTTTTATCTCTAGGATCAAATCCCAAAAAGGAATAATGAACAAAAAATAAGGGACCACCGTAATCCCAGCCAACATATAAAGGTATCCCATAGAATGAATTCCCATTTTTATAACTTGAACCGCTGGCCCATCCTTTATAATATAAACTTGCTGGTATAGAGTGAGTAGGAGAAGCAATTGCAAGAAGATAAGTAATCATCGTTTCATTGAACCCCTGGATTGGAAAATTCATATCCCAATTATAATTTGGAGACCAATGCCAATACAAAAAATTTCCATTATCTTTTCTATACCAATCCCATTCAACTGAACCCCATATTGAAGTTATTAGATCCCTGATTTGGTTTTCTTCTGAATTATCCTGATTAAAATATTCTCGTGCAGTTAATAATCCTTCCATCATATATGATGTTTCTACCAGATCACCGCCGTCATCTTTCGCACTAAAAGGAATTACCTTTCCGGTTGTTCCATTTATCCAATGAGGGAAAGCTCCATGAAATCTATCAGCTTTAGTATTAAGGAAATTTAAAATAGTCAGCATTCTTGTAGCACCTTGTGCCCTTGTAATAAAACCTCTTTCAATTCCTACCAGAATTGCCATCACGCCAAATCCCGATCCGCCAATAGCACACGTTTCACCGGATCCCAGTCTCTCTCTTGCCAATCCCGATACAGGATGAGCATAATCCCAAAAATATTTAAATGTAGCTCTCTGAACCATATCAAGCAGTACGCTGTCGGAAGCGCTTGTAGTCGATGTTGTAACTTCTTCACTTAAAGCAGATTCATTCCCGCTTGAGTCATATGCAGAAATTTTATAACTGAGAGTTTTGGGAGGAATACCTGTATCATCAGTATAGCTAGTATCAGTCCTTGATTTAAACCCAATAATTTCATAATCAATCCCAGTTGATTTGTAAATTCTATATCCCGCCAGATCAGCTTCTGTATTTGGATTCCAGGATAAATTTATAATTGTATTTGATGCTGAGGCAGTTAAGCCGGTTGGAACTGAAGGGGCAGTTGTGTCAATACCCGTTATCGCTGTCACTCTAATTTCATCAAGATAAATTAGATGTAAACTACCGTCGGATAAGTTCTGCCCGAAATAAATTGTTTTTATTTTTGTGAGGTCAGCGCTGCCAGGATTTTGAATAAAAATGGAAAGCGGAACTGAGACTTTTATCCATTTATCTTTCTGAATTTTATTTATATAGTTTGCTAAGCTTTGTTTTGGTGTTTTTACGTTTTGGATATCTTCAAGATAAATTGAAATTAAAGAAGCCGAATCAACAGTTGTTCCGGTATAAACTTCAAATGTAATAGAATCCTTTACTGTAAAATCATGAGCTGTCCAGCCTTCTTCGGCAACTGCAATTCCCCAATCTCCACCGGAAACAGATTTCCACATTAATCTCAATGCGTTTGTTCCTGAATATTTATGATTAATATCTACAGGAAATTTATTCCCATTTACTGTTACAACCGTACTTCCATTTTGACTAAATCCAAAGCTGGGATCGTAATAAGTATCATTTGGGCTGTCACTAAAAAAAATATAATCCTGTCCAAATATAAAACCGGCAAATACTAATAAGAATATTAAAGTTGTATTTCTTTTCAAAACTATTCCCATTGATTAACTGTTCCATTTTAATTGAAACTTATTTATGTATAATCTTCTACTATCACAAAAGTAAAATTGTTGTTTGATAATTCATCACCATTATTTCCTTCTGTCAATACTATTTTCATTTCATGACTTCCGATTTCAAGATTATCAGGTATAATAAAATTAAATTCCTCATAATTTATAAAGGTAATATCATCCTCATTTATAAAAATTGAATTAAAACTATCATAATAATTATTATCGATATAAAAATTAAATTTACTATCATTAAACTTTCTATATAAGTCATTAATTAAATAAATATCAAATAATAATTTTGTGCCTCTAAAATATTGATCCTGTCTCAAATTAATAGAAATATAAAGCGGCTGGAATGCCTTTTTTAAAGTATCATATCCTTTTTTGGGATTAAGATAATAATCGACAATAGACCAGGTTATTGAAGGCCAGCTGTCAACAAACATAAACTGAAATATTCCGGTAATATCTCTAAATTTTTTCCTTCGATAAAAATTAATTGCTGTTTCTAAAAGTTTTGATTGATAATTTTGAGAATTGTCAATGAATGTCTCTATATTATCCCCCATTCTAATTTTCGCAATATTGAAAGTCTGATCTCTCTGAAAATCATGATATTCCCATTCATCCCAGGCTGGCGGAAATAAATCCTTTTCCGAAATAAACGTTTTCAATGAGCTGAATTCCGGTAAAGCTTGAGCACCAAACTCGGTTACCAGTGGACCCATTGGCGCTGCTGCAAAATGTTCCATCTTCCCCCAATACCAGCCGTCATATGGATGTTCTTCATAATTGGATGATTGCCTTATTATTCTTTGACTGTCTTCGTTTTTAACAGCTTGAAAAAGTATTGGATCTAAAGAATAGGTTTGTTCCCCCGGTTCATTATGACAGCACCAAATAACTATCGAGGCATAATTATAAAGCTGACGTACCATTTCTTTAATTTGAGTCACAGCATTGTCAATAAATTCGGATGAATCATCATAAGTCCATTGAAGGCTGAAATCCTGCCAGACTAATATTCCCTGCATGTCAAACTCTTTATAAATTTCTTTTCTGTTTACATGAGCATGAACTCTGACTATATTAATATTAGCTTCCTTCATTAGTTTTACTAATGTTGAAATTTTTCCATTCGACAATCTGCTTAAGTATTGTTCCGGAATTATATTTGTCCCCCTTAAAAAAAGTCGTTTTCCATTAATGAAGAATCGTTTCTTTTCATCCAGGTAAACTTCCCGTATTCCGAAGTCTATTTTTTGCTCTTCAAAAAATTGGGAAGAAATTTTTATTTCATAAAGGTTTGGAGTTCCAAGATCATGACACCACCAAAGTTCCGGATTTTCAATTTGAATCGAATAATTAATTTCATTTATCGATGGAATAAATTCAATATCCACTTTGTGATTTTTAATTATTCCTGATGGGGAAAGAATATTAAATTCAACCGGTATCTTAACAGGTTCTTGGAAAGAATCAATTGACTTTATGTTGAAAAGAAGATTTGCAGTATTAGTTTTATGGTTTATATTTGAAGATATTTTAACAGAATCTATGTAAACAGGATATCCGTATTTAATTAAAACATCGTTCCAGATACCACCGGTATTCTGGTCCTGACCATGTTCATATGTTCTTCCTCCCGGTCTGCAGTCGTGATGATTAAATATTCCCTTTATTAATTTTTTCTTATCCGGCCAAACTTTATATGGTTCCTCAAACGGAGAAGTTACTTTAACAATTAAAACATTATCACCTTTATTTAAGCTTTTATCAATTTTAAAAATAAATTCCTGGAAATATCCTTCATGATGTCCTATATAATTCCAGTTTAACCAAATATCAGCAAAATAATCTATTCCGCCAAATTTAAGTATTTTGATATCTCTGATTTTTTCATCAAAATCAAGACCAATTGTTTTTATAAACCAGACAGACCCGTTAAAATTATTTAATCCTGCTAACTGCCAATTGTTTGGAATTGACATTTCTGAAAGAGTGTTTAAATTATCATATTTTTCTTTAACCTCATTAATGGAAAATATTCCATCCGCATCAGTTAAATATTTCCAGGAACCGTTTAACAGGCAAGAAGTCATCCTTTTATTAATGACCTGAGATTTTGTCTCTTCCATTAAATATTATTTTTTATGTTGAGTTATATGGGTTAAATTTTTGCACAATACTGATAAGATTCTCTTTAACCTTGCGTAATTTTAGTTATTAATTATTTCATAAATACTTTTACAAACGATCTTTCTTTTCCGCTGCATTTAATAATATCCGACTCTACCTTGGTACCGTCAACTTCCATATATTCTATTCCATAGGAAGAGTGATTCTCATTTATAATGTCTATATGATAAACAGTATTTCTAAAAGTTCTTTTAATTGAGAAACTGCTCCATTCTTTTGGAATGCAGGGATCAATCAATAAACCTCCGGTTACTGCTCTTATACCAAGTATCCAGTCAACTATTATCTTTTGTAACCATCCTGCAGAACCTGTATACCATGTCCATCCTCCCCTTCCGTAATATGGTGATCCCGGACCATCAATATTGCCGGGGGTTACATATGGCTCTACAGAATATTCATCCGGATTCATTCCATTATTTATAGGACTAATTTTATTGAATATATCGTAAACAGTTTCCGGCTCCTTTAATATCGCATATGCCCAAATTGCCCATACAGCTGCATGGGTATAAACACCTCCATTTTCACGACGTCCCGGAGCATAACGCGAAAGATATCCTATATACTTATCTGGTTTTGAATATGCTGGATAAAGTAAAAGAGGTCCGTTTTTTTTAATTAGATACTTTTTGACCGACTCCATTGCTGTTTTATTGTTTTCTTCTTTACCAGCATTACTTATTACAGCCCATGTTTGAGCATTCAAATAAATCCTCCCTTCGGAATTTTCCTTACTTCCGATTTTTTCTCCCGAATCCTTTGTTGCTCTGTAATACCATTCTCCATCCCATGCGTTCTTATTAAAAGAACTTTTTAATTTTGCGGCTTCATTTTGCAATTGTAACCCTCTATTGTCATCTTTTTTCTTTTTGCATATTTCCTGGAATTCCGTAAGTATATAATAAAAGAACTCTGCCAGCCAGATTGATTCTCCCTTCATATCTAATCCGACTGCACTTAATCCGTCATTCCAATCACCGGCTCCTATTAATGGCAGATTTCGGTCACTGTATCTGCTTAAAACTTTATCAATGGATTTTAAAGAATGTGCATATAATGATTCGTGTTCCTCCGGTTTATCATAATATTCAACTTCCTCATCAATAAAGTCAAAATTATCGGTCTCTTTCAAATACTGAATTATTAAAAACGGAAGCCATAACAGATCATCCGTCATCTTCGTTTCAAGTCCGGTCTCTGTAATTGGGTGCCACCAATGCAATACCGTCCCATCAGTAAATTGATGTTTAGCATGTAGCTTAATTTGATTTGCCGTATATTTTTCGTCTAAAGGTAAAAACACCAGGCTGTCTTGCAGTTGATCCCTAAAACCATATGCTCCGCTCTGCTGATAGTAAGCAGTTCGTCCCCATAACCTGCCGGCTATTGCTTGATATTTTAACCACTTATTAACTAACAGGTTCATTTGCTCATCCGGGGTTTTAATTTCAAGTTTATCAAATAAGTTGAGCCACTTCCCTTTAACAGCTTTTAAAGCATCATCAATACTTCCCGAAGTTTTGTATTTTTTGAGGGTTATTTCAATTTCGTTTCTGTTTTTTCCTGCTCCTAAATAATAATTAAACCTTTCGTGTTTCCCATAATCTATCTTTAAATTTATTTTTAAACTTCCTATAGGATCATTCCAGCTCCCTGTAAGTCTGCTTAAAGTATTTTTTCTTAAAGCTGCCGGGTCTATAAGATTGCCGTATTGCCCGATAAAAGATTCTTTTTCTGTATCGTAATCATCAACTCTTCTGTTTGATGCAAAATATCCTAAATAATCATAGTCAATATTCCAGTGACCACGGTCTCCTAAGGGTATTTCCCACAATTTTTTGGTTGCAAGTATACTGTTAAGTTTCTCATCAAATGAGGTCACTAGAAATGTTTTGTGAAATTCCCTATGATGATCGGCGGATGTACCAAGACACCATTCAAAATAAGTATATAAAGATAGATCAATTTCTTCATCTGTATTATTTTCTATCCGGATATCCCAGATTTCAAGATTGTCTTCATTAGGGACAAATAGTGTATATAAAATTTTTATCCCTTTATATTCGGTTTGGAAAGAGGCATATCCAAAACCAAATGTACATAGGTAAGAATCGAGTTCCTTTTTAATAGGAAGAACGGTGGGGCTCCAAACTTCTCCGGTTTTATTATTTCTTATATATATATACTTCCCCCAGTTATCCTGTATAAGATCCTGGTGCCACCTTGTTATTCTATTAAATTCGGAATGTGTAAGCCAGCTGAATCCCCCCCCGGTTTGTGAAATTACAAATCCATAATCCCCGTTTGTTATAACATTGATCCATGGTTTTGGTGTTTTGTAGTCTTTGATAATATATTCATTTCCATCATCAGAGAAATAACCATACTTATTCTCAAATTTTCTCTTCAAAATTAAGCCTCAAAGAAATCAACTAAATAGATATGCAGAAAATATTCAGCCGGTACTTATACATACCGGCTGATATTGAATATAAAAATTTGGGAATTGATCTTATTTCAAAAGCATTAGTTTTTTCGTTGCCGAAAAATTTCCTGCAGTAATGGTATAGAAATATACACCACTGCTCAATTCATTTGCATTAAATTGAACATTATGTTCACCCGCTTCAATTTGATTATTTACTAATGAAGCAACTACGTTCCCTAAAACATTGTATACTTTAATTGTAACAAATGATTTCTCAGGAATAGAATAACTAATAGTTGTTGTCGGGTTAAATGGATTCGGATAATTCTGATTTAATGCAAATGAAAGAGGTTTGGAAGAATTAACTTCTACTGATTTGGAATATTTAAAGCTGCCGCTAAAATCGATCTGTTTCAATCGATAGAAGAATTTTCCGCTGATATTCTTATCAAGGTAAGAATACTTATTGGCGCTTGTTGATGTTCCATGTCCGTTTACAATACCTATTTGTTTAAAGCTGATATTATCGGTGCTTCTTTCAATGGCAAAACCTGAATTATTCGTCTCTGTAGCTGTACTCCATCTTAATTCAACACCTTCTGAATTTGCGAATGCTGAAAACGAACTTAATTCTACCGGAACCGGAGGAGGTGTAAATTCGATCATATCAAAATAACTTACACTGCTGTAAGGTCTGGGTGGTCCTGAAGAAAAATCAGGAATTATGGTTATTGTTTTTACCGTTTTTCCAATATCAGATGTAAAATCAAATGTTACTTTCTGCCATTGATGTGCCACTGTATTTGAATCAAAATGATCTGCTCCAAATCCATCCCCCTCATACTTAAAATCGACTCGCGAGACTGTGTCTTTATAAACTAAGAATGTAGGATGAGCGTTTTGGGCAGTTATTACAAAAGGTGTTATTTTGTTATTGAAAATTCCTGCCCAGGGATCGGCAGCTTGATCAATAACCAATTTCGCAACATTGGCAGTAGTATTCAAACCGGACATATCGGGGTTAGGTACTACTGAAAATTGTTCTGTAGTGCCGTTAAAGAGAGTCCAACCTGTATCTTGCGCAGTTGTTTCAAAATCCCAAACAGGTTGCGCAAAAATTGAAACTGAAATAGAAAGTATGAAGAGTAAAAATGCTAGCTTCATAGAAACCTCCTTTATATTATAAAACGAAAATGTAAACGCTTACATTCTAATCTAAAATATATAATTTTCAATGTCAAGAAAAATTTTTAAGAAATATTTAGAAATTTAAAGTTGTTGCTTAAGATCATATATCAAGAATTTTAAAAAAAAAGCCGGCTGGTTTCCCTGCCGGCTTTTACGCCCTCCGCTAGATAAGTCTCAAGGACAATGCCATATTATTTTTATAGTCTCTCCTATTAAATTTGCATCTTCCAATTTTAATATATGTGCTGAAATATTTTTATTGTATTAATATATTACATATCGATTCTTGCAAACTCATTGGATTAGCTATAATTTAAACGGCATATTATTTGTCAAATTGGTAAGAAATTAACTGATTTCTATTTACCAGAAAAATCTAAATGGGAAAAATAATTGCCGTCGCAACGCCTAAAGGAGGTGTTGGAAAAACAACAACTGCTTACAATTTATCTTTTGCGTTTGCATTGAACGGTAAAAAAACTCTATTAATTGACGCTGATCCTTCTGGTTCCTGCTCATCGGTATTTTATGATTTGAATTTTAACGGGGGAATTTTTGATATCTTTAATTATACCAAATTATTAAAGCACATCATCCATCAAACAAATCAAAAGAATCTTTTCTTCATCCCTTTTAAAAATATTTCCTTTCATGATGAAACCCGACTATCAAAACTCACTAGTAATTTTTTACTATTTAGAAATCAATTAAAACCTGAAGCAAATTATTATGATTATATTATAATAGACTGCCCTCCCTATCTTGTTGGTATGACATCAAATTCCTTAATCGCTGCTGATTCGGTAATAATACCCATCCAACCTAGTCCTTTTTCATTAAAATCTATTGCAAAAATGGTTGACCATATTGATTTTTTAAAAAGGAATTATAATCAGCACCTCTCAATTGAAGGAATTCTCCTTACATTCAATGAAAAAAATTCTACCGCTTCCTTTAAGGCGAAGAAAAACCTTATCTTGAATTATCCAAATCATATATTAAGAACTATTATTCCTAAAAATACAGATATAACAAATGCTTTCTTCTCAAATCAATCGGTTATATCATATAACGTTACCGCAAAGTCTTCTATTGCTTATATGAGACTTGCTCAGGAAATTCTGGAAAAAAATCAAACAAGTTTAAAAAGTATAAATCACCAATTAAATGAAATAAATAATAAATTATTTTAACTATGAGAAATGCAGAATACTATATAATTTCAGGGAATAACAAAATGTTATTAAGCAACTACCTTGGAGCTGTTTTTGATTTTACCAAAGCAAGCATGTTGAATCCTGATTTGCCGCAACCCTATACAAGCAGAGCCGCTGCTAAAATCGAACTTCATGATTATGAAGGTGCTATCGAAGACTGTACCGAGGCAATAAGACTTCATTTTAGAATGGATATGGATGAAGAAAGACATCCGAATCTATACAATAATGAAAGTAGAAGAAGAATTAATCCAATATATGCAAAACTATATTCAATGATTGGCACCGCAAAACTTATTCTTGGTAATATAGATGCAGCTATGGTTGATTTGAATTCGGCAAGACTTTTAGGGAATAAAGATGCTGTTGATATTATTAAAACCTATAGTAAATAAAGATTAAGGGATCCTGATAATATTCCTCACCTGGATCCCTTTTTTTTAATCCTACTCCTAATCTTACTAATTATCGTATTTATATAGATTACAAGAGAAAACTTAAGCCTTATACCCCATAATCGCGTTATAATATAGATATATTTTTTTTGTTTTATTTTAATTTGTATTTTAAGCCACATAAAAATTTGTTTTATTCAATACCGGATATTAAAATACCATTCACATCAATTATTATTATTGCAATAATCATTTTCTGTAATGATTTAGGTATCCTTCTGTAGAAAATGGAATTAGCATTTATTAAATCTCTCCCAAAAACCGCTGCTAAATACAGCTATACAGTTGCATGGATTATGGTAATTCTGTCCCTTTTAATGACTATTATGTTCTGGATTATGGTCAAAGAGGAGAGTTATCAAAACGCCACTGTTCGCTTCGATTTTCGTGTACAGGAGGTTGTAACTTCAATTAAAAAACGGCTGATGGCTTATGAACAGGTTCTCTTAGGCGGAAGCGGTCTGTTTGCTGCTTCAGAAGAAGTAAATAGAAGAGAATGGAAAACTTATGTCGAAAAATTAAAAATAGATCAGAATTATCCTGGAATCCTTGGCATCGGTTTCTCTAAAGTTTTATCTCCTTCTGAAAAAGATAAATTTATTAAATCTGTCCGGAAAGAAGGTTTCGATAATTTTTGGATCTGGCCCGAAGGTAACCGGGATATTTATACCACTATCGTTTTTCTTGAACCTTTTAAAGGAAGAAACCTGCGTGCTTTCGGATATGACATGTTTACTAATCCAATAAGACAGAAAGCTATGATAGATGCCAGAGATAAAGGTATTACTTCTATATCAGGAAAAGTTATTTTGGTTCAGGAAACAAGTAAAGATATTCAGTTTGGATTTTTAATGTATGTTCCAATTTATAAAAAAGACTTACCTATTGATAATGAAGAGGAAAGACGCAAGGCTTTAATGGGTTATGTTTACAGCCCCTTTAGAATGAATGATTTAATCGAAGGTACTTTAGGCGAACAATTTAAAATTCTGAATCTCGCTATATTTGATGGCAATACAGTATCTGAAAAAAATATGATGTATGCTAGTAATTCTGCTGATTCTATTCCGTTAAAAATCAAAATGGTAACTTTATTGAATCTAAAAAAATAGATTTTAACGGGCATATCTGGACAATTAAATTTACTTCTCTGCCAGGATTTAATAAAACAATAGATGCTGAAAAAGCATGGATTGCTCTAATTGCCGGCGGTGCTGTTACTCTATTATTTTTTACTGTGGCTATCTCTCTTACCACAACTAGAAAGTTATATAAGAAAACCGAGCAAATATTGGAATCTACGCGTGAAGGGATATATGGGATAGACCTTAAAGGGTTTTGTACTTTTATGAATAAATCCGCTATTGAAATGCTTGGTTTTGACCCCGTTCAAAATAGTAAAAATATTCATGAGTTAATTCATCATTCTTATCCCAACGGAGAAAATTATCCTATTAAAGATTGCCCGATTCATAAAGCTTTAATTGAAAAAAATGGTTGTATTAAAGATGATGAAGTTTTTTGGAAAGCCGATGGTACTTCTTTCCCGGTTGAGTATTCATCAAATCCTATCATTGAAAATGGTGAAGTTAAAGGCGGCGTTGTCACTTTTACTGACATTACAGAACGAAAAAAATCAGAAAAAATAATTGAAGATTCATTAAAGGAAAAAGATATTTTACTACGGGAAATCCATCACCGGGTAAAAAATAATATGCAGATAATTTCCAGTTTACTTAATCTTCAGTCCTCATATTTTCATGATAATGCAGCAGTGGATGTTTTTAGAGAAAGCCAAAATAGAATTAGATCAATGGCTTTAATTCATGAAAAATTATACCAGACTGGAAACCTTGCCGCCGTAAAATTAAAGGATTACGTTCAAGATCTGGCAACTCATTTAATGAATTCTTATAACCTTGATCCAAGAAATGTCAAGCTTTCTTCCGATATTGATAATGTTTCACTCGGCATTGATACAGCTATTTCAGTGGGCCTAATTGTGAATGAATTATTATCTAATGCTTTTAAATATGCCTTCCCTAACGGAACTTCAGGCGAAATTAAAATATTATATAAACCGGATAATGAAAATAATTCAACTTTGATTATTAAAGATAATGGAATTGGGTTCCCGGAAAATATTAACTTTAAACAAACAGAATCGCTAGGATTACAGTTAGTTAATACTCTAGTTGATCAACTGGAAGGTAAAATCGAATTGTATAAAAAGGGGGGAACTGAATTTAAAATAGTGCTTCCTAACTTTAAATAATTTCTTCTCTTGCCCATGCTCTTCTCTACCGGCCGAAGTTTTAGTATAAGGCTGGCTCAAGCTCTCAGTTATTTTCCAGCACATGTGAAAATGAGCAACTGATATTTCATTTTTGTTCAACTATATTTACTGCCGTTATCAATAATAATTTTATGAAACTATATTTAGAGAGGGTTCAATGGAAAAAAGAGCAAAAGTTTTAATAGTAGAAGATGAAACGATCACGGCTTTAGGTATAAAGAAAGATCTGGAAAAATATGACGACGTTTCGGTTGCCATTGTTAATAATGCCGTTGACGCTGTAATCACTGCAGAAAAAGAAAAACCGGATTTAATTGTAATGGACATTATGCTAAAGGGAAAACTTAATGGGATAGATGCTGCCGGAATTATATCCGGAAGATTTAATATCCCTATTATTTATCTAACTGCATACCAGGACGATGAAACTTATTTAAATGCCTACCTCACGAATCCTGTTAAAATCATCTCCAAACCTTATAATAAAGGAGAGTTATTAGATACTATAAATGAAGTTTTAGTTAATTAATTTTAATTACTCAAGCTACGCAAACATTGTCATTCTGAACAGAATGAAGTGGAGTGCCTGTCCCGCTTCTGTGGGGAAGAATCTCCTAATTTAGATTTTACACTATTTTAATATAATTCTCCTACTCCTAAAGGATTTGAAGTTTCAATTAAATTTGGATATGTAGAACTCAACGATCTGTCAAATCAGAATTATACAACTTAATAATAATGTGTATATTTAGATTCACGCTGAACCCTGCTGGAAAGCAGCCCCGTTAACTGGAAGGTTCTTCTGAATAATTTCATTTGCCAATTCAAGGTAAGCTATTGAACCTTTTGACTTTACATTAAAAAGAATTGCAGGCTTACTAAAAAATTCAGATTCGGTAATCGCTACATTTTTAGGAATAATTGTCTTGAATAAATAGTCGCTAAAACCTTCATCCAGCTTCTCATTTGTCATTGCCCATGCTTTTGTATGAGCTTCATACATGGTTAGTAATACTCCTTCAATTTGAAGTTTGGGGTTATAATTTAATCTGATTATATCTACATACTTTAGGATTTTCTTTAATGCAGTGATGGAAAATTGACCTGCTTTTACCGGGATTAATAATGAATTGGAGGCTGTAAGAGCAAGTGTAGTTAATCCTTTTAAATACGGCGGACAATCAATAATTATGAAATCATACTTCTTTAACTCATCCGCATCAAGAATATTCTTAAATATATTAGTATTGGTTGTTAACCTGTTTAACCTTTCCTCCCTTATAAGGTTTGAAAAATCCGAAGGTATAATTTCAAGGTTGCTTAAATCCGTTGGATGTATGACTTTCGATATATGGGTCGTAAAGCTAATTACATCAAATATATCACCCTGAAAATTATCGGGATTAAAGCCCAGATAATTTGAACAAGCTCCGGAAGGATCAAAATCAATTAACAGCGTCTTTTTTTCCGCAACCGCCAAGCTTGCAGCCAGATTTACTGCTGTAGCCGTTTTCCCTACCCCGCCTTTTGGTACAGCAACAGCAATCGTTTTACCCATTATTTTAAGCCTGTATATTATACTCTTAAATATATAATAAAAATCATTCCAAAAATTTCATCTCAATATAATTCCGAACTAATAAGAATGATATGTTATTATTTATTAATAAATTTATCAAAATCTTGATTTTAGTCTGCAATAAAAATAATTTCAATCCTCATTATTTTTATTACTATTGCAAGGATGAGATTGGAGGCTTAGCTTATTAAAACGTTGCATAATATTGTGAATAAAGGTATTATCGAATGTTTCTTAAATATTATTCACTACATAATTAATAAAATATGAAATATTTAACTTAAAAACCATGTCAGAAGAAAAAGAAATCAAAAACATTACTGTAAACCGTAAAGCAAGGCATGAGTACTCTGTTTTACAGACTTTTGAGGCTGGAATTGTTCTGCTTGGAACTGAGGTCAAAGCACTGAGACAGGGTAAAGCAAATCTGGTTGATAGTTATGCAGCTCTGAAAAATGGAGAAGTTTGGCTAATCGGAGCTCATATCAGTGAATATACTCAGGGTAACATAAATAATCATATTCCTACAAGGGACCGGAAATTGCTATTAAAAAAAAGCGAAATTAGAAGACTTATTGGAAAAGTTAAAGAAAAAGGTCTCACTTTAATTCCCCTCCGTATGTATTTTAAAGAAGGTAAGGTAAAAGTTGAACTCGCTCTTGCAAAAGGGAAAAAAGTTTATGATAAAAGAGAATCTATTGCTAAACGTGATCTTCAGAGAGAACAGGAACGGAAAATAAAATTTTAAATGAAAAATTATTATACTATTTTACAAATATCAATATTTATGATTTTTACTGATGTCTAAATTGAAATTTCCACCTATTAATGATCAAATTGATTTAATTAAAAGGGGAACAAATGAAATTATCCCCGAAGACGATCTTATAAAAAAATTAGAAAGATCAATTGCCGATGGTAAACCTCTGAACGTAAAACTTGGCTGTGATCCCAGCAGACCTGATTTACACATTGGACATTCTGTGGTTTTAAGAAAACTAGCTCAATTCCAATCTTTAGGCCATCAAGCAATCTTAATAATTGGAGATTTCACCGGGATGATTGGTGATCCTTCCGGAAGAAATGTTACCAGGCCCGCCCTTTCTTTGAAAGAAACAAGAGAAAACGGACAATCTTATCTGGAACAGGCTTCAAAAATATTGGATAAAGAGAAAACCCGAATTGTTTATAATTCCGATTGGCTTGGGAAAATGAACTTTGAAGATGTAATTAAGTTGTCTTCAAAATATACTGTAGCCAGAATGATAGAAAGAGATGATTTCACCAAAAGGTTTAAATCAGGCGAACCGATAAGTATACACGAGTTTTTATATCCCCTCGCTCAGGCAATGGATTCTGTGGCTATAAACAGTGATGTAGAATTAGGAGGAACTGACCAGAAATTTAATCTTCTGGTTGGAAGGGATATTCAAAGAGAATACGGTTTGGAACCTCAAATAATTATTACAACTCCATTGATTGTAGGTACCGATGGTATTGAAAAAATGAGTAAATCTTATAATAATTATATAGGAATCTCTGAAAGTCCTCAGAATATCTTCGGAAAAACTCTTTCAATACCTGACAATTTAATTTATAATTATTTTGAACTTGCTGCAGATATTTCAAATGATGAATTAAAAAAAGTAAAGCTGCAGCTTGAAGATCATTCTATAAATCCAAGAGACCTTAAAAGAAGGCTGGCTAAAACATTGGTGAAGATGTATCATAATCAGCTTGCCGCTGATCAAGCAGAAATTGAGTTTGATAAAATATTTATAAAAAAAGAAGTCCCGGAAGATATACCCGAATATCATTTTGAAAACAAAATAAAAGAGATTAATATTTTAGATCTGATAACTGAGGTGAGTCTTGCCGGATCAAAAGGAGAAGCTAGAAGACTTGTTTCACAAGGAGGAGTCTCTATTGACGGTGAAAAAATAACCGATATAAATTCTAATATTAGCCTAACCGGTGAACAAGTCCTTAAAGTCGGTAAAAGAAAATTTATAAAACTAAAATTATAATTTCGGAAAGGAGATGAAAATTTGTATGTTCCTTCAAGAATATTTTTTACAAAAGGGGTAGGCAGACATAAAGAATATTTAAGTTCTTTTGAGCTCGCATTGAGAAACGCAGGTATAGAAATTTGTAATCTGGTTTCGGTAAGCAGTATCTTTCCAGGTAACTGTAAAAGAATAACTAAAGAAGAAGGTCTTAAAGAATTACTTCCCGGACAAATTACTTTTACTGTTCTTGCACGCAATTCTACTAATGAACACAACCGTTTAATCGCCTCTTCAATTGGTGTTGCTCTTCCTGCAGATAGCTCCCAGTACGGCTATCTCTCGGAACATCATCCCTTTGGTCAAACTGAGAAAGTCGCTGGCGAATATGCTGAAGATTTAGCTGCCACTATGCTTGCCACTACTCTCGGCGTCGATTTTAATCCTGATACCGATTGGAGCGAAAGAGAAAATATTTATAAGATGTCTGGAAAAATTGTTCGGTCATTTAATATTACCCAATCTGCAGAAGGTGATAAAAATGGTTTATGGACGACTGTTATTGCAGCCGGAATTCTACTTCCTTAATTTTATGGATATAACTTGTATACTGAATTCACGTTCTGGATTATATTTTCAATTATTGCTGCCATTATTATTATAATTGATTTATATGCAACTGAACATACAAGCGGTAAATTAGGACTAAAAAGGAGTATAATTTGGAGCGGTGTTTGGATATTCACCGCTCTTCTTTTTTGTACTTGTATCTACTTCTTTTTAGAAAAAGGTCACCAGAGAGGACTTGAATTCTTAACCGGTTATTTAATTGAATATTCCCTTTCAGTTGATAATCTTTTTGTCTTTTTAATGATTTTCAAAGTTATGGGGATATCCCGCTCAAACCAGCCGCATATCTTAAAATGGGGAATATTAAGCGCTGTTGTTTTTAGAATTATTTTTATTCTTATCGGCGTCGGACTTATAAATCTCTTTCATTTTGTTATATATATATTCGGATTTATTCTATTATACGGGGCATATAAAATGGCATTCGGGAAAAATGAAGAGATAAATCTGGAAAAACATCCCGTTGTTAAAGTTATTAGAAAGTATTTTAATATTTTACCCGATTACGAAGGAAAAAACTTTTTTGTAAAACAAAACGGAATTATTTATGCAACTCCTATTTTTTTAACGTTTCTGATTATCGAATCTTCCGACATTCTTTTTGCAGTTGATTCAATCCCCGCAATTATTGCAATTACAAGGGATACTTTTGTTATTATTACTTCAAATATTTTTGCAATATTAGGATTAAGAGCTTTATACTTTACCCTCTCCGGATTGGTAGACCTTTTCGCTTATCTAAAATATGGGGTAGCCCTTATTTTATGTTATGTCGGAATAAAAATGCTAATATCTGAATTGCTCCCAATACCTACCTCAATTTCACTCACTATTATTGGATTTATATTGATTGCATCAATTATAATTTCAGTTGTAAAGAATAAAAGAAATAAGCAAGAATAATTTTTTGTTTTCACCTTAGTAACACAAACTCACCTGAATGACGGAAACCTTATTACCTTATTTTTGTGTATGTACACCCTACCGATTCTTTTATATTTTTCGCAAAAAAGTCCCTTTCATTCCATAAATATGAATTAGTAATGCAATCGTTAAGCCTATAAGCATTGGCTCAATCTCGTTTAACATATTATTTAACTTGAAATTTTCTCTTATAATAAACCAGATAATACTTCCCCCTGAAGCCAATATCATCTCTAAAACAATGATTCTGTTTTGAACCCTATACTTTGGATAATATGAACTAATAACCGGTAATATTATTCCCGGAATACAGAAAGAGCCTATAGTATACCATATCTCAATTACCGAAGGAATAAAGTAGGCAAGAACAATTGATAAAATTCCTGAAATAATTAACCCGTAAATAGTATATGATTTTAACTTTTTTTCATCCTTATTCTTATTCAATTTATAAATGAAATCTCTCCCTATTGTTGTTCCGCTCAAAAATAAAAAACTATTTAGTGTTGACATTATTGTAGCAAATAATGCCGCATAAAAAACACCTTTTAATCCCGGTCCTAAAACTTTTTCAGCTAAAAGAGGATATGACTGAACCGGCTGGCTGATATCAGGTAAAACAGCTCTAGAATATAAACCCGTGCTTGTAGTCAAAAAATCAAATAACCCCCAAAAAATTATTGAAATTATAATACCCTTGACAGCTACATCTCCTGATTTTGCCGCATAACACCTCTGATGGAAACCAGGATCCGCAAACGTCCATAAAGCGATTAAATACCATACAATTATAAAAGTCGGTGAAGCTCCTCCCGTTATTTTCAAATGTGAAGCTGGTAAATTAGAAGCAAGAAATTCAGTACCTCCATATTTAGAAATAGCAAATACCAATATAAGAATGAACCCCCCGAACATTATAAAAAACTGGAATGAATCAGTATAAACGTTTGCCTTAAAACCGCCCTGAAGTAAATACGCTATTGAGAGAATTAATCCCAATATTAAACTAATTAGTATTCCTGTACCAAAAATAAGGGATATCAAATTTGCTGTCATCAATAAATAAGGAGCGGGAGATACAAGAACAAAAACCAACACAGCGGAGATTAAACCCGCTTTTTCTCCGTATACCTCAGTTAACTTATCAGGAATCGTAAATAAAGATGCATTTCTTATCTTTTTAGCTAATAATAATGCAAATAAAAAAGCAAAAATGTAATATGGTAATCCTTGAGTGAACCAGCTTACAAGGCCGTATCTATAAGTAAACTCCCCCACCCCTAAAATCCCGCCATACCAGGTGGATACGTTTGTTAAAATAAAAAGAAATAAACCTACTTTTCTTCCTGATAATAAATAATCATCGGCTTCAGCTCCGGATTTCCTTCCTGAAATAAAACCTATGGCAATTACGGAAAAAAAGAAAATTATAATTACAAGTAGATCGGAAGTGCTAAAGGAGATCATATTTTTCAACAGTTTTATAGTCTCTGATTATAAATATTATGCCTCCCGATATATTTATTTTTGTTGAATCATAAAGCGCTATATTGCTGGTACTTTCCTTTTCTCCAAATGGAAGAGAAATATTTCTCAAAGGATATTTTAAGTCTCTCGAATCTATTTTTGTTTCTTTATTAAAGCCATATAAAGAAATTGTCTCTCCTGGACTTGTTTTTAAGTTTATATTCCCTGTATATGGTGTTAGAATGGAATTCTCTGCTATAATTCTTAGCTTAATTCTATTATAAAATTTTATTACTATTCCAAGATTACAGAAAGTGTGGTCAAGCCTGTTTCCTGTAACTCCTAATAATATTGATTCACTAAATTTTTCTTTTATTGCAAACTTCAGACATTTTTCTACATCGGTATCATTCTGTCTTTTTATTTGAATTATTTTAGAATCAGATTTGAATTTATTTCGTGCTGATTCATTTATTGAATCTAAATCCCCGATTATAAAATCCGGAATGATATTTAATCTCTCAGCACTATTCGCACCACCGTCCGCACAAATCAAAGTTGAATAATTATTTTTTTTAAGATACTGAATAATAGATTTTTGAGGAGACCTTCCATTTGCTAAAATAATACATTTTTTCATATCGGATAAATTATCTCAAATTTGAAGATGTCTATAATCCAATCTGTACTCCGGCTAAGAAATTTCTTTCAGCCGCTGGGAAAAACTCTGCACCAATTGCATTTGCTGAATATAATTTATCAAAAATATTTGTTAACTGTAAAAAGATTTTACTTG
Organism: uncultured Ignavibacteriales bacterium; assembly: GCA_963848195.1. GTDB lineage: Bacteria > Bacteroidota > Ignavibacteria > Ignavibacteriales > Ignavibacteriaceae > CAVQBP01. The sequence goes on from CAWKCY010000020.1 coordinate 401,556, forward strand.
GACTTAATGCATTGAAAACCTTAAGAGAATAACTTATATAAAAATCTCCAGTAAAATAAGCATCATTAACATTGTCTTTGTAGCTTACAAACCCCGGAAATTTCTCTAAGTATACTGAAAGCTTTGAATCGTAATAATCAGAATAGAATTTACCTACATATCTCCCCTTCAGTTGTATGAATAGCGGTTCAGTATCATAGCTTAAACTTAAGTTAAATAAAAAATCCGGAAAACCGCCTATTCTATTATTGCCTAAATTAATTATATTATCTGAATCAATATAGTAAGTACCATTGTTAACATAATTTTTGCTGAACGTCATGTTTGATAATAATGATAAATTATAAGGAAGTTTTATGGACCCGGACAATTCAACTCCTCTGTGGATTGTACTGCTCATATTCCCGGTAATCGGCTGACCGAAAATATCTAACTTCCCGCTATTGACTATTTCATTATCAAACAACATATAATATAAATTTATTGAAATATTAAAATCTTTCTTAATTATTGAATATCCAAGCTCAAAATCATTCATTGTCTCCGGCTTTACATAAGGCTCATTATAGTTGTAAGAACCGTCTTCATTTTGAACAAATTGAGGGGTAGAGCCCCAGATAGACTCCTCTCCTGAATAATATGTCCCTAATCTCGGTTCTCTCGTAACTCTTGAATATGATGTAAAAATGTTTTCCTCTGGATTGAATTTATAATTAACACCGATTCTTGGATTAAAATATAATCCGTCAACTGTAAAATTGTTATTGAAAAAATGTTCATTATTAAATTTATATTTATGATAGGCAAGCTGAACTTCCCCTAAAAAATTCCAACTATTATTTAAAGTGTATGTTTCATGAACGAATCCGTTAATTATATCTTTTGCACCATTAAAATAATAAATATGGAAATCCTGCGATAAGCCATCAGGAAGATTTGAAGCATATGCTATATTTCCCCAATGTATTGATTTGTGTATTCTGAACTCACCTCCAATAATCAATTGACCATTTTGATGATTGTAACTTAATTTAGGTATCCATCCGTATTGCTTATTTTCAACCTCAGCTTTAACTAATATACCGGAAGGATTCTGGTTAGTGTGAAAGCCGTATTCTGAAGTTAAATGTAATGAAGTTGTATCTAAACCGGTACCATCGTAATCGAAGAATCCGTCTCCTGTTACCAGGAATAATGCAGAATTAAATGTCAATACATCACTCAATTTTAATTCATTTAATAATTCATAATGAGGTTGTGAAAAATTTTCAATTTCATCTGGACTCCGGTCTACAGTATATGAAAAAGAGTCGGTTTGAGCATTAGTTTCCCAATAAGAATAGTTAGCCCTTCTTAATATTTTATTTTTGACTGCAAACTTCGGAAGCCCTGTATATGCTAACCCATCGTAAATTGGCCCTCCGTAAAAATTGATTTGGGTTGTTAATTCATTATCATATCTTACCGCAGATACATAATATGAATTTAGATTTACCCATGATAAATTTCTGTACCCGCTGCTTAATATCTTTGATAATTTTGCACTAATAGAATACTTATTATCAATTAATCCGCTAGATATTGACACAGAATATTTACGTACATTATAACTCCCTAAAGCTGTAAATAAATTCACCATTGGGTTATTTGAAAAGGATGAGGTAATAATGTTTATTGAACCTCCGATAGCAGGGTATCCAAAAACCCCCGAACCTGCACCTCTCTGAACTTGTATTAAATCTGTACTTGCCAGTAAATCAGGGAAATCCAGCCAGTAAACATTATGGTCTTCCGGATCATTTTGAGGTATACCATTTATTGAGACCGAAATTCGTCTTTGGTCGAAACCTCTTATACTTAGATAATTGTATCCTATACCGTTTCCGTTTTCCGAATAAAAAGTAGTCGAAGGCATCGTACTTAAAAACTCAGGTATATCCTGAACCGAATATTTCTCTTCAATATCCTTTCTTTTTATTTTACTGAAAGCTAATGGGGTAATCCCCTCCTTCCCGAGACTTCCCTCTACTAAGACTGTTTGTGCGGGAATAATTTTATGCTCAAGTTTTATCCTAAATCTTTCGTTATTCTTTATATCCTCCATTGAAATTACCCTGGTATCATATCCTAAAAATGCTATTACCAGATGAACATTTGTGAAATGATTTTTAATAATAAAATTCCCCGAACTATCGCTTGCAGTACCTATGGAAGGATTTTCTTTAATATAAATATTTGCTCCAGGTAATGGATTACCTGTTTCACTGTCTATTACTTTCCCTTTTATCTGGACATTCTGACAAAATATAGCTGAGCAATAAAACAAAAAAAGAACAATTAAGCATTTCATTTTTTTGAATCCTTTCAAAAAAAAGCCGTTTTTAATCCGAATCGCAAAAGCGGGACGGAGAAACGGCTAAATCTTAATTATTCTTTAACCCGTTTCCCTACGCTGGCATTACCCAGATCAGGTTTTAGGGTTTATTCTCAGCTATTCCGGTTAAACCGGAATAACACCCCTAACGGCCTTCATTATTTTTTATGAACTATTTTTAATTTCCTTAATTTACTAAAAAAATAAATAAAGTTATATATCTCGCAGCTATCTCCAGAGCCAGTGTGAATATCACTTGCCGTTGGATTTTATCCAACGGGTTTGATTTGGAGTCTGTGTGAATATCATTAACCAATAGATTTATCCATTGGTTTAACAAGAAAATTAAGCCCCCTCTTAACAATTTTTCTGTTTTTTCATACAGACTCTCCTCCAGTCCGGCACTTTCCCCTCTCCTTACTAAGGAGAGGGGCAGGGGGTGAGGTTAATATGTAAGATATTTTTATCCTTATAGCAATTTCACACAGCCTCTTTATTCAACATATAACTCTAAAATAAAGGCTAACACCAGTACATTACTTACTTTATCTTCAGCTTTTGACCTGCAACAATCGTACTCCCATCCAGATGATTTATATATTTCAATCTTTGAACTGTTGTATCGTATTTCTTTGCCAGGCTGTATAAAGTATCTCCGTTTTCTACAATATGTACATAATCAGATTTATTGCTAACATTTTCAGGCAGATCATTTATATTTGAATTTGAATAAATTTTTAATGATTTACCTGCATAAATAACATTCCCGCTTAAACTATTCCATCGTCTGATATCAGAAGAACGGACTTTGTATAAATCTGCGATTTCACCAATAGTATCACCTTTCTTTACTCTGTAATAATTTACATTGGCGGAAGTTTTCGTTGTATTGTCACCCAGAGAAGATGTATGTTCATCAGTAAATATTGTTAGGGAATGTCCGGCAATTAATTCGTTGCTGCTCAAATGGTTCCATCTTCTTATATTGGCTATCGAAACTGAAAATCTTTCGGCTAATTCACTGATGGTTTCACCTCTTCGAATTCTGTATCTGAATTTTGTCGTCTTATCCGTTCCATTGTCATTTTTAGCATAAGTAGAAGCAGGTTTATTAGTACTTATCTTTAACCTTTTTCCAGCAAAGATTCTATTGCTTCTAAGATTATTCCAATCTTTAAGAGAATTAACATCCACCCCGTATCTGGATGCTATAGAATTAAGATTTTCACCTCTGCGTATTCTGTGATATACCCAATAATTACTGCTAACAGGTATACTGGTATTGGTAATAGATTTTTCAACTGGTGTTTGGGTATCCAGGCTTGCATAAAAATCTTTTTTATCTTCCGGTACATAGAGAGTCAAAGTTTGTCCAACATTAATTGTCTCAGTGTAAGGTATATTATTCCAGTTTCTTATATCACTAACACGGGTATTAAACAAATCTGATATACCTAATAAGCTGTCTTTTTTCTTTACTCTGTAATTTACTGCCACTTTATTTTGAGGGACCACTACTGTGCTGGATGATATATCTTTATTGTTTGTTTCATTACTCGTTTCAGGAATTGTATTACTATTAACACTTTCTGATTCGTTTTCATTTAATGCTATAGATTCATCATTATCCTCTGATGAAGATGAACTATCAATGTCTTTATTTAAAGCTAAATAGGGAGATACATATCCACCCGATGAACTATCATCATCATCGGCTGACTCTACATTTGTATTATAAGCAAAATCTTTTGTCGTCAAATTATTATTAACGGGAATTTTAAGTGATACTCCTGGATAAATTTTACTTCTTACAGAAATATTATTTGCATCTGCTAAATCATGTGTTGAAATACCATATCTGCTGGCTATCCTGGAAAGGGTTTCTCCTCTTCTCACAGTATAAACAAGATAATAACTCTTTGCCGATTCCGGGATATTAACTAAACTTGAAGCTAACTGCTGGGACATTCCAACCGGAATATTTAAAGGGTAACCACCGGGGAATGAAGGAGGCGTACTTAATTGTGTTAATTCCGGATTCATATCCTGAAGTGTCTCTAAATCTGTTCCTGTTGAACTCGCTAGGTAATTCAAAGAAATTGCTTCATTAACATTGTAGGTTTCATACTGTAAAGGTTTTTCATAATTAATATCAGTAAAACCGTACTTCTCAGGATTCATCCCGATTAAACATACAGCAATATATTGGGGAACATAACTTCTCGTTTCCCTCGGCAGATATTTACTGATTGTCCAGAAATCATTAGAGCCTGCTCTTCTCATAGCTCTCGTAATTCTACCTTCACCTGCATTATATGAAGCCAACGCAAGATACCAATCACCAAGATCACCATATAAATCTCTTAAATGTCTTGCTGCGGCAAGGGTAGCTTTTTCGGGATTTCTCCTTTCGTCATAGTAAAAATCCGACTGCAACCCATATAATTTGCCGGTTGATCTCACAAACTGCCATAATCCAACTGCACTTGCCCATGAACGGGCTGTTGGATTTAATGCACTTTCAACCATACTTAGATAAGCTAATTGTTTCGGTACTCCTACTTCAGAAAAGATTTTTGTCATCATCGGAAAATATTTCCCCGACCTTTCAAGCCACAACTGCATATGTGGTCTTCCTTTGGTGGTGAAATAATCAACCCATCTATCAACTATCGGGTTTACTTCGAGTGGTATATCTGCAGGTATGATTAATGACTTTGTTTCTTTATTTTTCTCCCAATCCATTGAAATTTCCGGAAGATTCTTCCCCATCCATTCTTCCAGTGCGGCAAATGAAACTTCTACCGGAACTTCAGGCAATCCATCAACATATTTTCTATAATCATCTATTATAGATTTTTCAAGTTCTACATATGCTTCATTGTCTTCAATTCCCGGATAGTAGCTGAGGTTATTTACAATCCTCAATGATGATTCATACTTCTGTATTGTTTCGGAAGTAGGGCTTTTTTCTTGACTGGCTAATGCAGCAACATAATACTGCCTCGCCTGTTCAAGCATTTCTGAAACGATTCCTCCATTTTCAACTTTTACAGGTTTTTTTGCGGATTTATCGTTTTTGGTAATTTCTTTATTTGCTCCGCAAGAATAGAAGATCAAAGTAAATAAAGAAATTATCACAAGCGGTAAGAATTTTTTTCCCATTAATTCTCCATATTTTCTATTTTTTGATATTGAATATAACAGTTGATTTAACATTTATCAAGTAAAAAATTAACTAATTTATGCTAATTTCCTTTATTATATATATTTAACTAAAATTTTTCTTCTTATAAAGGGATATTACCATGCTTTTTTGGCGGGTTTTTATCCACTTTTGTCTTTAAAAACTTGAATACCTTTATCAATTTAATCTTGGTTTCCTTTGGATCAATAACATCATCAAGATAACCTCTTTCGGCTGCAATGTACGGATTAGCAAATTTTTCGATAAATTCTTTAAGTTTTTTCTCCAATTCTATTTCCGGATCCTTCGCTTTCGATATTTCCTTTTTGAAGATAATTTCAACGGCACCTTTAGGTCCCATTACAGCAATTTCAGCAGAAGGCCAGGCAAAGTTAAAATCACCTCTTATATGCTTGGAGTTCATTACATCATATGCTCCACCGTAAGCTTTTCTGGTAATTACTGTTACTTTTGGTACAGTGGCTTCGCAAAATGCATAAAGTAATTTTGCACCATGTTTGATTATTCCATTCCATTCCTGTTCGGTTCCGGGCAAAAAACCAGGCACATCTTCCAGAACCAGTATAGGGATATTAAATGCATCGCAAAATCTCACAAATCGGGCACCCTTTACAGAAGCATTAATATCCAGAACACCGGCTAAAACTTCGGGCTGATTGGCTACAATACCTATCGTCATACCGCCAATTCTTCCAAAACCTACAATGATATTATCTGCATAATCTTTATGAACCTCAAAAAAATCGCCTTCATCAACAAGAAGATTTATTATCTGCTTCATATTGTAGGGTTTATTAGGATTTTCCGGTATTATTGTGTTAAAAACGTCATCCGGTAGCAGAGTTTCGAAATTAAATTCTTTATCTGTTAAAGTATCTCTGTAATTTAATGGCAGGTAGGCTAATAATCTTTTTACTCCCATTAAAGTTTCGATTTCGTTATCATTTATAAAATGTGCAACTCCACTCTTCACAGCGTGTGTTTCGGCTCCGCCAAGATCTTCAAAACTTACATCTTCATGCGTAACGGTTTTAACCACATTTGGACCTGTAACAAACATATAACTCGTATTCCTTACCATAAAAATAAAATCAGTAATTGCAGGAGAATAAACAGCTCCGCCTGCACACGGTCCTAAAACTACAGATATTTGAGGAACCACTCCGGACGCTAAAGTATTAAGCAGAAAAATATCTGCGTAACCTCCCAGACTAACTACACCTTCCTGAATTCTTGCACCACCCGAATCATTTAAGCCAATTATCGGTACACCGACTTTCATTGCCATTTTCATAATCTTAATAATCTTTTCTGCATGCGCTTCCGATAAAGATCCGCCAAATACCGTAAAATCCTGGCTATATAGCGCAATCGGTCTGCCGTCTACTTTTGCAAATCCGGTTATTACTCCGTCTCCGGGATAGTGAAGCTTATCCAATCCAAAATCTGTCGCTCTATGCTGAACAAAAATATCAAGCTCTTCAAAACTTCCTTCATCAACTAATAATTCAATTCTTTCTCTGGCTGTTAATTTCCCTTTTTCATGCTGTTTTTCAATTTTCTCTACTCCCCCTCCCAATTTTGCATTTTCTTTCTTTTCGATCAAGTCATCTATTTTATTTTGCATTAAAACCTTTCTAGTATTTTTTAACTTAGAATTCTAACTAACAAAATAATTCTCGAAATTGGGAAGTTTTTTCGGAAGTAATTACCCATTTAATAATTAGTTAATACAACCGATCAATCTAGTGAAAAATTTAAACCCTTAAGTGCCTGTGCGAATATCATTAACCAACAGTTTTAACTATTGGAAAATGATTCAGAAAACAAATGTTTAGGAACGGTTTTAACCGTTTTTCCATATTTTCACGCAGCCCCTTAAATAATTGAATTTTCTAAAAAAATATCAATGAACAAAACTATTTAAAAATAATCTAATTCTAAATAGTCGATATTTTTAAGAAAGCTCAATTATTATACCAATAATCATATTAGTAACTCTTGATCTAAAGATGACATCTTTAAAAGAAAAATCAATTCAAATTTTCATTAAAATGTAAGTTCAGATGAAAACCTTATTTTTAGAAGCAAAGATGTCATCTTTCTAATTCTGTACTGATTCTTATGTAACATGACTTAGTAATTATATAGTAAAACTTATTTCATCAATCAGATTCTTTGATCTAAATAAAGATTCAATTTCATCTTTAACAGCAGAAAAATTTTTATCTCCGGCAATTTGTAAACGTTTACCCTCAACTTTATTTAATTTTAATTCATGAAATATTGAACCTGGATTTTTTTTCATAAGAAAAATAGAGTCGGAAAGCTTTATTGCTGATGAAATATTTGTTGTAGCCAAAATAAAAGTAATTTTTAACGTATTAGCCGCAAGATTAATTACATCGTAAAGCTCTTCTTTTGTTTCATAATCCAGCTTCTTTAAAGAATCATCAATTAAAATAAATTTCGGATTAATAATCAGGGCTCTGGCAAGAGAAATTCTAAACCTAAAACCTATACTCGCATTGTCTGGGAAATGATTTTCATATCCATTTAGACCTACCAAAGATATAATATTATTTATATTCTTTTCAATGCCATTATTTGAATTAATTTCAGAAGCAAACATTAAATTATGTCTGACATTCAGCCACGGGAAAGATGAAGGTTCTTCGGGAAGATAAATTATTTTTTGTGCCGATGTTTTATAATTTACATTATTTAATAGTACTTCACCAGCAGAAGGTTTTTCAATGCCGCCGATTATTCTTAGTAAAGTAGATTTCCCTGAACCATATGGAGCAAGTATCGATATAATTTGCCCCGCCTCCGGATTTTGTATTATTGAAAAATCAATATTTTCAAGTACATGCTTTCTTGCACCTGCTGGCATTTCAAAATATTTGCTTACATTTTTTACATGAAGAATGATCGTTTCAGTGCTCAATGCCGCTCCAGAAGAAGAATTTGTTTTTTAAATGTCTGATTATATAAGAACCAATAAATATGATTAACCCTACAGCAATAATTACGGCAGCTAATGCCGATAAATCCTTAAAATCAAGTGCGCGTCTTATAATGGTTCCAAATCCATTGCCGTAATTGGCAAATTCAAAAATTATTAACATTGTCCAGTAATAAAGATGATTATGGTAAATACATTCCATTAAATCAGGCTGAAACGATTTCCAGATAACCTTGCCGGCAATGATTGAATTTCCTGCCCCTAACGATAACGCCGAATCAATATAAACCCGTTCAACCTTAGAAGACAATTTTGCATGTTCCAAAAACAATGAATTGAATACGACAATAAAAATGAAAAAATATTTGATATATTCAGATTGGGGGAACCAGAAGATTAACAAAAAACCAAAAACAACCCCGGGAATATATTTCGAAAACCATTCGATCGAAAAAATAAAATTCCGGACACCTTCTTTTTCATGTAAAAGATATTTATTCAATATCCTGAGTAAAAAATAAGCCGCAATAATTGTAATATATACAGATGCTGTTGAAGATATAAAATTTCTTAAAATATGATAATCATTCCATAAAGCGCCGAAAGAATCAATCACAATTGAAGGTTTGGGAAGAAAATTATTAGAAGGTAAAATAAATTCGAATAATATTATCCACAGAAGTAAATAACTAATTAAAAAATAAGCAATATTTTTCCCTGAATTTTTCTGTAAGCCCATGAAATTATTCTATTCTTTTCCCGTCAATAAAAATAAAACATAAAATCATTAAAAAACAGTGTTTACTTAAAACTTCATAATACAATCCGTTCAAAAAAACTCTTCCACAAATCTTATCCATCGACAGAACTCGTAAAGGTCCCCAGAACCTCGTAAAGGTAAATGTGCCCAGAACCTCGTAGAGGTTCCATTATTGTAGAAAAGAAAATCACTTGAGCCCCCAGAACCTAGTAGAGGTTCCATTATTGTAGAAACATAAAAACCGGGTAAGGGCCAAATCTCTTTCCTCATTTGAATATTTGAATTTAAAATTTGTTATTTATTTGGAATTTGTATTTTATAATTTGTTATTTCGTTTTGACATTCTGACCTCTGACCTTTGACTTCCGACTTCTGGCTTCTGGCTTTGCTTGTTATTAATTTAAAAACGGATTCTCCCTCCTCTCAATCCCTATTTCACTGCTTTCCCCATGTCCGGGATAAATTATTACATCATCAGGTAATATAAATAGTTTCTCCTTTATTGAATTCAATAGAATCGAATAATCCCCTCCCCACAAATCTGTTCTGCCGATACTTTTTTGAAATAAAACATCTCCAGTTATACAAAATTTTTCATTTTCGAAATAAAGGCAATGTTCTCCCGGTGAATGTCCGGGAGTTGATAATACTTTTATCTTAGAATTTCCCAAAATGATTTTAGAACTTTCACTTAAATATTCATCCGGTAAAGGAGGTTTCTCAATTTCGATTCCGAAAGTCTCTCCCTGCTTATCCGCATTTTCTAATAATGGAAGATCATCTTTTGGAACCATAAAAATGGGTGAATATTTGTCTTTAACAAATCGACAGCCAAGAATATGATCAATATGACAGTGAGTAATAACAAGATACTTAACCGAAATATTTCTCTCAATAATAAAATCTTCAAGCTGTTTCTCTTCAAATGGATCAATACAGCCCGGATCGATTATCATACCCTCATTTGTCTCTTCATCCCAAACAACATAACTATTCTCCGAAAAAGGATTAAAAACAAATTTCTTAATTACAACCATCTATTATCTTGTCTTTAGCTTAATACTGTATTCAATTATTCAATAATAAACTGATTCTAACAATTAAGCAATTTAACAATTAAACAATTATCTTTCATTTAACTTTAAAATTTCTAGCAATCCTATTATTCAATTTTGAAGTATAACTCTTAAAATTATCCTTAGTCTCTTCAATAGAATCCCCCCCAAATTTTAACAGGAAATACTTAGCAATAGACCAAGCAAGCATCGATTCTGCAATAACCGCACAAGCCGGTACAGCTACAAAATCACTCCGTTCTCTTCTAGCATCCACAATCTTCATTGTTTTAAGGTCCACACTTTCAATAGGACTCATCAAAGTAGCAATTGGCTTCATAGCACCGCGAACAATGATAGGCAATCCTGTAGAAATCCCCCCTTCAATTCCTCCGGCCCGGTTTGTTTTCCTGGAAAACCCATTCTTGGTTTTTATAATTTCATCATGAGATTCTGACCCAAACTTTTCTGCGGATTCGAAACCCGAACCAATAGCCACTGCTTTAACAGCATTAATCGACATAATTGATTGAGTAATTTCAGCATCCAATTTTGTATCATAATGAACAAAACTGCCGAGACCCACGGGAACACCGGTTGCAACAGCGACAAATGTTCCTCCCAAAGTATCCCCCTTCTTTTTAGCTTCTTTTATTTTATTTATAATCTTTTCTTCATGTTCTTTATCAAGAACTCTGACATCACTTTTATCTGCTTCCTCCGATAAACTCCAGGCCTTAAAATTCTTCGGCAAATTGTTATTAAACAATTTCTCTAAAAAATTATTTCCAGAATATATTCCTCCGATTCCCTCAACATAACTTCCGAATGAAATCCCGAATTCTCCTAGAAATTTCCTTGCAATAGAACCTACAGCCACCCTTGCAGCAGTTTCCCGTGCACTTGATCTTTCAATTGAATTCCGGATATCATTAAAATTAAACTTAGAAATTCCAACAAGATCTGCATGCCCAGGTCTGGGAATTGTGATTTTTTCTATTATTTCTTTCTTCTATCCGGAGTCATTTTAGAAATCCAATTTTCCCAATCCCTGTTTTTTATTAATAAAGTAATTGGAGAACCGAGAGTTTTTTGAAATCTAATTCCGGATAGAATTTCAGCAGTATCAGTTTCAATTTTCATTCTTAAACCTCTTCCGTATCCAGCCTGCCTTCGTTTAAGATGAAAATTTATATAATCATTTTCAATTTTAATATTAGAAGGAAATCCTTCCAAAACAGCAATTACTGCTTTCCCGTGAGATTCACCCGCAGTGAGAAATCTTATCATTTTTTAATCCAATTTTAGTGAGATTACAAATATAAAGAGGTATGCATAATTTATAAAATTAATATTCAAATTCCCCGGCCTTAAAACCTCGGAGAGGTACTATTATTGTAGAAAGTTAATCTACCCGGTGCATCAGAACTTCGGAGAGACTTCCATTATTGTAGAAAGATACCTACCCGGTGTGTCAAGAACCTCGGAGAGGTTCCATTATTGTAGAAAAGATAATCCACCCGGTGCATCAAGAATCTCGGAGAGGTTCCAGTATTGTAGAAAGTTAACCCACCCGGTGCGTCATGAACCTCGGAGCGGTTCCATTATTGTAGAAAAGATAATCCACCCGGTGCATCAAGAACCTCGGAGAGGTTCCATTATTGTAGAAAGATTGGGTGAAAATTCATTCTAAGGGTAGGATTTTTATAAAAGAGGGACAAAGGATGCCTTAAAGTATTTTCGAGGGCTTAGAAAGGAAAAAATGGCCTAAAACCTACGCTATTTCGTAAGGTTTTTTAGAGTCGGATAATCAAAATAGCGTGCAAAATATATTTAAAATACAAAGTTTAATATCTGAATAATGAATCGAGGAATAATTCAGCTGTAAGAATTTTTCTATTTGAAATTCTCATAGAATAGTAGTGTGTACCAGTTTCGGCTCCGTTTATTGCTATATCTCAAGTGCAATTTTTTCATTATAAACGAAATTTGTATCTTAAAAGGATACAAATTATTACGATAATATATTATTTAACTTTTATTCATTATGGTATTAAGAAATATGGATTACATGACAATGTCCAAAGAAGATCTTTTGCAGGAATTAATCAAATTGCAAAGTGAAAATGAATATTTACAATCGACCTATAGAAAAGAAATCGAACTGAATAAACATACTGAAGCAGAACTGCGTAAAAGCAATCAAAAATTAGAAGCAATCATATCTGCATCCCCGGATGGAATAGGAATGATTACTTTAGATGGAAAAATTCAGCTTATAATGTCAAAAAAATTACCTGAAATGTATGGTTATTCAATCGATGAAAAAGATATGTTTGTCGGAAAACCGGTATTCGATTTTATCGATCCTTCAAGTCATAAAAATTTGATTGACAACATTCATAAATTACTTGCTGACAAAAATGATGACAGACTCACTGAATATGTGGCCGTTAGGAAAGACAAAAGCAAATTTTATATCGATGTTAATTCAACAATTTTATTTGATTCGGCAGGAAAGCCTGAGAGTATTCTCTTCATTGAAAGGGATATTACTGAACGAAAACTCGCGGAAAAAGAAATTTTTGAAAAAAATCTCAAACTGGCTGAACTTAATGCTGCTAAAGATAAATTTTTTTCAATCATTGCTCATGATCTAAAAATCCCTTCCATGGTTTAATTGGCTATTCGGAAATTTTATTGACAAACTTTAATCATATGCCTGATAACGAAAAAATTTCTTTTATTACCCGTATTAAAGAGCTAAGTCAAAATACACATAAGCTTCTTGAGAATTTATTAGAATGGTCAAAGATACAAATCGGGCAATTAAATATTAATCTGGAAAGATTTAATATTTCTAATGAATTGCAACCTACTCTTTCATTGGCAAAACAAACCGCATCGCTCAAGGATATAAATTTTAATTTTTCAATCGACAATTCAATTTATATAGAATCCGACAAAAATATATTAACTTCAATTGTGAGGAACATTATTTCAAATTCAATAAAGTTTACTCATAAAGGTGGAAAAGTTGATTTTAATATCAATAATCTTGATAACTATGTAGAATTTATCGTGTCGGACACCGGTATCGGAATAGATAATGAAAAGTTGAATAGATTATTTAAAATTGATAATAGTATAATTAGAGATGGCACGGCAAATGAAAAAGGTACCGGTTTGGGCTTAATGTTGAGTAAAGAATTGCTGGACAAACTGGGTGGCATAATTAAAGTTAAAAGTTCACCAAATATAGGAACAACTTTTTCCTTTAATATTCCCCAAAAAAATTGAAATAATTATGTTTTAATCGGGAAGGAGAGGAGGCTTGGGGGTGAGCTTAAAATTGATTTCCACACACATTTTCAAGTCTGGTACTTTCCCCTCTCCTTACTAAGGCTGAGCATATTACACACTTGACACAGAGGTCAAGAGAAATTATATTTGTATGTGCGTATTTATGGAAAATATTATAATAAGGTAATCATCGAAGGAATTCAGCAGATGATAACCGAAAGCCCGGAAATATCTCGGAGAGAACTGTCCCGAAAGATTTGTGAATGGAGAGGTTGGTACTCTCCAAATGGGAAATTACAGGAAATGAGCTGCAGGAAAGCATTATTAGAATTAGAGCGTCAAGGAAAGATAAGACTACCAGAGATAAAGCAGAGATATTCTTTTAAACAAAGGAGCTGCCGGAGCAGTAATTTGGAGGTGAATGAACTGGAAATAGCCCAGATAAGATGCAGTTTATCAGAATTAGGGGAGGTAAAAATAGAGCCAATCGATAGCAGATATAGTAAGGATTCCAAGGCATGGTTCACATTAGTAAATAAATATCATTATCTTGGTAATCGAGGAATATGCGGTTCACAGATACGTTATATAGTAAAAAGTCCGAAGTATGGTTATATAGGAGCCATATCCTTTAGTTCGTCTAGCTGGCAATCAAAAGCAAGGGATGAATATATAGGATGGAGCGAGTGGGAAAGAAGTAAAAACATAAGAAGAGTAATAAATAATGGTAGATTATTAATAGTCCCTACAGTAGAGGTAAGAAATCTTGGTTCCTATATATTATCACGAACAATAAGTCGAATATCAGAAGATTGGGAGAAGCGCTATAAAATAGAGCCGAAATTGATAGAGACATATGTAAATCCAAGCCGTTATAGGGGGACAATATATAAGGCATCAAATTGGAGATATATAGGCCAGACATCGGGAAGACGAGATGGAATATCCAAGGATATATATGTATATGAATTATCAAAGGACTGGAAAGAGGAATTGTGTAGAGAGGGAAGCCGGGATGAAGACATAGGAGAGATACCGTCAATAGATGAGACGGGAAGCTGGACAGAAGCAGAATTTGGAAGGGTAAGGATATATGATAGAAGGATAAAGAGACGGTTGAATAAGATAGCAGAATCGTTTTATGAGAACTCACAGTCAAATATACCGGAGGCTTGCGGCAGCAAAGCAGCCACAATAGGAGCCTATAGATTTTTTCAAAACCCAAAAGTGACAATGGAAGTAATATTAGATTCGCATAGAGAGTCAACGATAGAAAGGATAAAGGAGCGTAAGGTAGTATTGGCAGTGCAGGATACAACATTTTTGAATTACAGCACGCACCCAATGACAGAAGGAATGGGTCCAATAAATAACAAAGAGGATGAGAGTATAGGATTGATACTTCATGATACGATGGCCTTTAGTCCAGAGGGAACGCCATTAGGGATATTGGATGCACAGTGTTGGGCAAGAGATGAGTCAGAGCAAGGGAAGAGATATAAGCGAAAGGAATTATCAATAGAGCAAAAAGAGAGTATAAAATGGATAAGGAGTTTTCAAAGGGTAAGGGAGATACAGAGGTTATGCCCGCAGACAAAGCTAGTAAGTATAGGAGATAGGGAATCAGATATATATGAATTATTTGATGAAGCGGTAAAAGGGGAATTAGAGCCAAAACTGTTGGTACGGGCAGAGAGAAGCAGAAATCGCAGGACAAGAAATGACAGTGGAGCAGAAGAGGAATATATATGGGAATATATGCAACGCCAACAGTCAAAGGGTAGACTGGAGATACATATACCTAGAAAAAATAATCGGAAATCAAGAGTAGCAGAAGTGGAGCTACGGTATTCGAAGTTGGAATTACTCCCGCCAAAGCGATTACAGGGAAGTAGAACAATAAAGGTGTGGGGGGTATATTTACATGAACAAGCAGATGAGGCAGCAGCAGAGAGCAGACCGATAGAATGGATGCTAATAACTACAGCAGAGGTAAAAGATTTTACAGAAGCAAAGGAAATAGTGGACTGGTATGTAAGGCGATGGGGAATCGAGGTATATCATAGGACATTAAAAAGCGGATGCCGAATAGAGGATCGACAATTAGGAACAGCAGATACAATAGAAGCAAGTCTAGGAATAGATATGGTAGTAGCCTGGCGAATTTTTCATATGACGATGCTTGGAAGAGAGCTGCCTAACTCCCCTTGCACAATATTTTTTAAGGAAGAAGAATGGAAAGCATTATATTGTTATGCAAATAAAACACCAAAAGCGCCTAAAGAGCCGCCGAGTATGGCAGCAGCAGTAAAAATGCTTGGAAGTATAGGTGGTCATCTCGGGAGGAAATCAGATGGTATGCCTGGTACCGAGACACTTTGGCGTGGATTAGAACGACTAGAAACAGCTACTGAAATGTATATAATTTTGACCAAACCCCCACCTGATGACGATACCTAACCCTCTGTCCTATGTGTGGGTAAAGCTCAGCCTTACTAAGGAGAGGGGGCCGGGGGGTGAGGTTAAATTCACCTAAACTTTCTACACACCTCTCCCATGTCCGTTATTATCCTTCATTTCAAATAGCAATTGATCCACTTTCCGAAAACTTATTGCAACGTAGAAAGACTGCTAG
>CAWKCY010000021.1:0-15183 GCA_963848195.1 uncultured Ignavibacteriales bacterium
CGGTGATAATTGGATGCGGCTTTATATCGATGCGGATAGAAAATTCTCCAGCGGATGGGAAGGATATGATTTCAGAGTTGTCTCAGGGAATAAACTTCAAAAATATTCGGATGGAAAATGGGACGATTATGGTAATGTTGATTACTCTGTGAAAGATAATAAGTTAATGATTACTCTTCCCAGGAAACTTATTTCTCAGTTCTCCGCAGCGCTTAACTTTGAATTCAAGTGGTCGGATAATATGCAGGATTCAAATAACCCTCTGGATTGGTATTTAAATGGCGATGCCGCACCCGGGGGCAGATTTAATTGGATATATTCCGAGAAGTGATCTCGTTGCCGGCATTCTTAATATTTTTACTAGTTAAAAAATAGTATCACACTTTTTATTTTCACTGCTTAAGGTAAACTTATGAGATTCCTTCTGTTTATTTCTCTTTTTTTAAGTTTGATTCTTACTGCTTCTTCTCAAGACTTAACACAATATGTTGATCCTTTTATTGGTGTAAAAGGAAATGGAAGCTGTGTAGTTGGCCCGCAGCTGCCATTCGGCTCTATAAATCCAAGTTCCGATACACCTGAAGGTCATACTGACGGGTGAACCTTCATTTCTAACTCCATTTTGTTTTATATATGCAGGCAGACCAGATTTAAACATCATACTGGGTAAGAAGAAATTTTGAGAATTATACATTGGAAGGTTATCCCGGTGATGAAGACAGCGGTGCAATGGGTTCATGGTTTGTTTTTGCTTCTTCGGGCTTTTTTCCAATTGCCGGACAGGATGTATACTTATTAAATGGACCGCTGTATCCAAAAATTACTATTAAAAGAGAAAATGGCGCTAAAATTATAATAACAGCCGATTCGTTATCGAACAATAATATATATGTTAAATCTGTTGAATTAAACGGAAAACCCCTTAATAGAGCATGGATAACACAAGAAGAAATAAGTAATGGCGCATCAATTAAGTTTGTTATGGATTCTAAAAGATCAGATTGGGGAAAGGACAATCCTCCTCCCTCGCTGCAAGTAAGAAGATAGATGAACCAAATATCGGCTCTTTAATATTTGAGCGCCCTTATTGAAATAAAACAATAAAGGCGCTATAAAATTAAATTGAATAAAAATTAATCTTCTTTAAGTACATAACCATCTTGTTCCTTTACAAATGTCCAGCTTAAATTACCTGTATCCGTATTTATACTTACCTGAATATTTGTAGGATTAACCTGGCTTACCTTAGCACTTTTAATAACATTTTCGGCATCGTTTTGATCTTTTACCGGAACAACTATAGTAGCTATGAAGGTAGTATTTGTTTTTGCATGTGTAACTGTTTCAATGTAAGGAATTTCGGATAATCTGGAATCTTTAGTAACAGGAACAAACGGATCTGAGCCTTCAACAAGGTTAAAATCATTATCAAGAACCAGGGGGATAACAGCCATATTATGATTTTTCTGATCGGAAAGCATAATATAGTTTTTCATAATTTCATACTTACCGTTAGGAATAGGGGCATATTTTGAACCGTGCTCTCTTCTGCTTACTTCCACACCGACACCCGGATGAATTCTCGCTGCTATTTCTGCTCCCGGTTTCGCTTCTACTTCATCAAAAACTATTGTGGTTACAGGTTTTTCCAGAATAACATTTCTTCTCCATTTTATTAATTGTTTATTCGGGTAAGCATGCGTTGGATCCATCAATACGTAATCAAGTTTGGGTCCTGTTTTGTATTCTAGAATTTTACCTCCAATCCCTTTAAGCCATGGAGTATTTTTTTTCTTTGCTGTTATTTGCTTTTCGCCGTTTACAAAAATCAGATTATGCCCGAGACTTGAGGCATACGGATAATCATATTTATCTTCACCGAAATAGAGTTCATCATAAACTCCGTTGCCGAGGTCTCTTATAAAAGGGACGTTATACCATGTTACTGCGTATTGTCCGCAATCCAGGTGTCCATGGTGAGGATCGTCATTGAAACCGGCTTTGCATCCCACAGTTACTGTTGAAGAATCGGTGAAACTGCTTCTTAATATTGCCCAGTTAATTGTTCTGAAAAGCTTTGATTTTTGCTCCGGTTCGACCGGTTTAACATCAGGCTTAGGCCAGATTACTTCGAATACATTATTATCGCTCTCAAGGTATTTTTCACGATACCATGCACCCGTATTATCGCCCGTTTCTTTAACAAGTTTATTAACCGAAAATGTTGGACCAACGGGATTTCCGCCACCATCATCAAAGTTTGCAGTTAAACCATATAGTTCAAAATCAACAGGATGATCCGCAACAGCTTTGTCTTTAAACATATCATATTTTCCATTCGTCAGACGCTTCAGAGCATCCATAAAATAAACTCCCTCGCTCATCATATAAGCGTAATATCCGCGTCCCTCTTCCCATCCGCCGTCTTTGCCTATATAACTATAGCTTGTATCGATGCGGTTGTGAGCTTCTGCAACTACATCGAGAAGCTCCGGATTATCTTTTAAGAGTGAAAGCGCAGCTACACCCATACTTGAAAAACAAAGTACCGACCAGTTGCATTTATAAGCTGTAGACCACCAGAAATAATCATAGTTATGGCGAACATTAATAATAACTTTTTCCATAAGTCCGCTTCTAATTTTATCCCTTTCCGGTTTCGTCAAAGCAGGATACATCCAATCATACGCAATTGCAAGTGCAAGTGCTTTATGTGTAGCAATTTCTCCATAGGAGAAGACCACTCTGTCGTCTGGAACATTAAAAGGCCAAACGCGTGAATAGATGACATCAAATCGATGTGCAGGGTCAACCCAGGTAGTCCAATCAGCTATATCCATTGCAAATTCAATAGCTTTATTTGCATAAGCCGTATCTCCAGTCATCTGATATAAAAAAGACAGTGTTACTACTCCCTGCAGAATATCATTTTCATATCGGGAAGCAGGATCCTCACCAACATACCTGTTATGTTTTGGATGTTCTGGTTCCGGATTTTGAATCGGAACATGAAGGTAACGATGCCCCTCAGCTACTAATGCAGCAAATATGTGTTCGGATTCGGGATTGTTCTTTATCCTATCAATGATAGCTTGTTTATCCTGGTTATTAAAAAATAAATAAGGATGTTCAAGTTCATGAACCGGTATTGATTTAATTAATTCTCCTTCTGTAATTGGAGCTGCAACGGGATTAGCCGGAGATACTTCTTCTCCTTCACCGGAAGTCTGAGCTTTTAAAAGAAAAGGTAATTAATAAAAATAAGGCAAAAAATATTTTGCCTGCTTTTGACAATATTTTTAGTTGATACATGAATACCTCCAACAATAAACGAGAATTATTAGAATTACTTCATCTTCATGGATTAGAAGGTGTAGAAACAAATGTAACTAAATCATTAAATCTATACAAGATGTTTTAAAGAATTATATGGATTAAAGGTATTAAAGGAATTTCTAAAAATCGATTCTGAGGGAGTTTTTTGTTTGAGGAGGGATAAATATTGGCTTAATGAAAAAAGATGGGCTTAGAAACGAAAAAATGGCCGCAAACCTACGCTATTTCGTATGCTTTTTTAACGCTGAGTTCAGAAAATTAAGTATATTATTAATATGAATTCTATTGACCAAAACTATCTATCTGTTCCGGTTCAAATAACTCTGAATAATTTTAATAATCAGCTTTTATATTTTACCTCTACCAGCCTTTTAACAGATGATAATCATATAATTTTTTTAAGTGAGCGATCGGGCAATCCGAATATTTTCATGCTTAATATAAAAACGGGGGCAGAGACTCAGCTTACACATAATAAAAAAGATATTCTTAAATCGTATGTTTATTTTGATGGCTCTCCTTATACAGGTTTTGGAAAGGCAAGTATCAGTGTGCATGCCCCATCAGGCAATATTTATTTTATAGAAGGAAGGAAAATTTGCTCCGTAAATACATCGGGAAAATTAAGAGTGCTTACAGAATATCCTGAAGGACAAATGACAGCTTTCACACATGTTTCATCTGATGGAAAACTTCTTTGCGTACCGACTGTTGATGATCGTGCTTTAGATGGAGATAAACAATTACATGATAAACCGGATTACGATATTGACAAGCGTGTGCGGTTTGAAAAACTTTCTTCATATCTCCGTATTTATGATACTGAAACCGGGAAAGAGCTCATTTGTGAAGAAGTCCCCGGACAATGGATTACTCACGTTCAATTCTCACCTATTAATAATGAAGTAATCTTATACAATAATGAGTGGCCGTCAGATTGCGGAATACGAAGAATCCAGATTTGGGATGGCAAACAGCATAGGGCATTACGCACTATAGGAGAAGGCAGATGCAAAGAAGATTGGACATGTCATGAAATGTGGGAAAGAGATGGCTCGGCCATAATTTATCATGGAGCTTATAAAGACGGGCCTGCTTATGTGGGACGGGTGAAACCGGATGGTAGTAATATAACCGAGATTCCTTTACCTAATGGATGGTCGCGGTACGGTCATTTTACAGAAGGAAAATCCGGAATGTTAATTACCGATGGTTATTATGATGATCGAAACATCAATGAAATCAGTGATCATAAGGCTAAAGATCCATCACTTGATACCGGATTCAATAAAGCTGAAATATCAGGAGAATGGATATGTTTATTAAAAATAAATTGGGATGAGCATATTATTAAGTGGATCCCTTTGTGCCGCCACTTTTCTACCTGGAATAATCAGGACTGCCATCCTCATCCAATATTTAATCACAGTGCAGACAAAGCTTATTTTACTTCTGATAAAATCGGAACACGCTCAATTTATAGTATTGATATACCAAACATTTAATTAAAAAAACATATTACTAACGCAATATCTAAATCAATAAAATTTTATAGAAATAGAGCATGTTTTTCAATTTCTTTTTATACTATACTAGTACATTAAATGCTGTTTTCACAATAAAAAAGGGAGGGTATCATGCCTGAAAAACCTAGCTTGCTTTCTTTAACACCTGCTGACTTTATTAACTTCCTAAAAAAAGAGGATATCCGCAAATTTTATTTCGTCTATGATGATGTAAAAAAAAGTCTCATAACCTCCCATACCAAATTACAGCCCATTGCAGACTATTTTGTTAGAGATAAAAGAGATTTTATAAAGCATGAAGGATGGTTCTGTAAAATTTCTGAAAATTATAATATGCTTCTTGGTGCTTTTGTTCATAGAACAAACAGGGGACAGGCTGCAGGCGGTGTAAGATACTGGGATTATGATTCCGTTGAATCTTATTTCAGGGATGGATTAAGACTTGGTGCCGGAATGACTTTTAAGAATGCCCTTGCCGATCTATGGTGGGGCGGCGGAAAAGGGGTTATTGCTCACAATCCTAAAGTTGATAGGATGAACCCGGAAGTTAGAGAAAAAATCTATAAAGAATATGGTACCTTTATCTCCACATTAAACGGATGTTATGTAACCGCAGAAGATGTTGGAACAAGTGTTAAAGATATGGCAAATGTTTTTTCTGAAACCAGGTTCACTACCTGTATCCCTCCTGAGTTTGGTGGCAGCGGAAATCCTTCCGTTCCTACTGCAAGAGGAGTAATTTCGGGAATGGAAGCAGCTCTGGAATTTTTAGGCTCAGGGACTCTTGAAGGGAAAACAATCGCACTTCAGGGACTAGGACACGTTGGGGTACCTTTAGTTCGGTTTTTATTTGATAAAAATGTCAAAAAGGTTGTGGCTGTAGATATAAATCCTGATCATATTAGTTCAGCAAAGAAAAACTTTGCCGGTAAAAATTTTGAATATACACTAATCAATAAGAATGATTTTAGCATCTTTAACGAACATTGTGATATCTTTTCACCCAATGCAACCGGTGCAATACTGAATCCGCAGACAATCCCGGGGTTGAAAGCTAAAATAGTATGCGGAGCAGCTAATAACCAGCTTGAAGATATGAAAAGAGATGGAAAGACTCTACACAGTAATGGAATTTATTATATACCTGATTTCCTGACAAACAGAATGGGAATTGTAACCTGTGCAAATGAACAATATGGGTATATAAATAATGATCCTATGATTGAAAATCATTTCAGCAGAAATCGGAAACATTCGATATTTAATAGGACACTACAGATTTTGAACGAATCTAAAGAAAAAAATATTCCGACCTCGGATATTGCTCTAAAGCTTGCATACAAACTCTCCCGAAAAAATCATCCTATATTCGGACATAGGGGAAAGCAGATTATCAAATCGTTGGTTGAAAATGAGTGGCATTTAACCTAAGTTCTCAAATTAGGTATATAAAGATGACATCTTTAAAAAAGCAAAATTGCTTTCAATGTCTTATTAAAATGTAAGTTAAGAACAAGCTTGTTTTTAAAGATGTCATCTTTCAAATACAGATTCTTGCGTAATTCTACTAGATACTTATGTCTTTAATTATAATGATGCATCTAAAACCTTATTGTCTTTTTTAACTTTAGTAACTCACGGAACCTTTATAAAACTAACCTTATTAGCTTATTCTTTCTATATTAACCCTGGATCGGTAGTGTGAACATCCATAAAACTGAAAATCTCACATTGGTACTATTATTGAATTAAAAAATCGAAATTTTTAAATGGAATTATGATGACCTATATAGTTTACAATCTTTAGGAGAATAAATGAACCAGATGTACAAAATAATATTAGTAATCATTTCTATAACTATTAAAGTTTTTGCTCAATATGGTGTAGAGGATTGGGTCCGGACTTATTCAAATTTTGATTCAACGGCTGCATCTGTAAATATTGCAGTTGATTCAGCGGGAAATATTTATCAAACAGGGTCTTATTTAGATCCTGTAACTTTTACTAATATTGTAACAATAAAATATAATTCAAAAGGTGAGAGATTATGGCTTAAAGAATTTAACGGAAATGTAAATGCAGATGAACAGCCGGCTTCGATAGCTGTTGATAAAATAGGGAATATAATTGTTGCTGGTGATGCCTATGTTTCCGATAGCACCGGCTATGATTATATTGTATTAAAGTATTCTAGCGATGGAAAGCAGGAATGGGTCAAAAGCTTCAGCGGAATAGGAGACGGTTATGATCAGGCAAATAATATTTGTACGGATGATTCTTTAAATATCTATGTTACCGGTTATAGCTTCAGGAATAACACATATGAAGATATAATGACAATAAAATTAAACAATAAAGGAGATGAATTGTGGAGAAAACGATTCGATGGAGGACTGCAATCTCATAACCAACCAACATCTATTTTACTGGATGATTCGAGTAACGTATATGTAATAGGATTTTCAGATAGTGCTTATACCAGCCAAAACATTATTATTCTTAAATATACAAATACCGGTCAATTGCTTTGGCAAAAAAGACCTTATAAGTGGCCCCTGACTCAGGGAAAAAGTTTAATAAATTCTACAGATTCAGATGGTAACCTTTACGTTTGTGCTTCTGTTTCAAAGAGTTTAAATGAAAACGTAATGTTAATTTTAAAATATGATTCAAATGGAAATTTGGATCAGGAGCTCACCTATAACAATGATAGTTCGTTGACTGTTATTCCTGGAAAGGTTCGTATAGATGAAAATCAAAATGTTTATGTAGCCGGCTATTTTACAAGTGAATTCCTACTTAAAAAGTTTTTTTTAATTAAATATAATAATTCCGGAATTCTTGACTGGGTTAGAACAGATACCCTTTCTGATTTTAATTACTTTGTTGCACAAGATGTTTTCTTAGATAATAATTTAAATACCTATCTGGTAGGGTGGACGGAGAAAGGTTTTGTTGCATCTATCATTACAATGAAATTTAATTCTGAAGAAAAGAAGGAATGGACACAATATTATACTAAAACTAACAGCATATCTAATTTTCCAAATAAAATTTTAGTCAAAAATTCTGATGTGTTTGTATCAGGCTGGTCGGGCGGCGATGCAGAAACTTGGAAAGAATTTACTTTGATTAAGTATACTCAAACTAACGGCCCCTGGATCACTTCAATAAAAGATATTCCTAATGACCAGGGTGGGTGGGTGAACGTTAAGTTTATAAAAAACATTAATGATACTGATTCTTTAAAATTATCCAAATCTTCTAATGCAGAACTATACACTGTAGAAATTAATGATGGACATGAATGGGTTGCCGCTGCCAGTACTGCCGCATATGGGAAATATCTCTATTCAGTACTGGTTCCTACTACAAAAGATTCAACCTCACAGTCAAATGGTATAATTGATTTTAGAGTAATTGCAGGTATGGATGAGGGAAATTTTACAGGTAATATTGCTGCAGGATATTCAGTTGATAATCTTAAACCATCAGCTCCACAAGCCTTAAAAGCTATTATTAATGAACAATCTGTAGAATTAAGATGGCTGCCGGTAAGGGATGCAGATTTTCAATATTTCCGGATCTATAAAAGCGGTAATGAATCTGGTTTTAAAAAAATCGGCTCTACAATTGATACATTTTATATAGATAAAGATGTTTCTATGGATAAAGCTTATAATTATTTTGTAAAAACGGTGGATTATTCCGGTAATGAGAGTGACTCCTCTAAAATATTAAATATAATTTTCACTAATATTTCAGATGAAAATAAAATTCCTGTGGAGTATAATCTAGCTCAGAACTATCCCAATCCCTTTAATCCTGAAACAATGATTAAATATTCAGTTAAAAAAACTGGTTTAGTTACCATAAAGGTATTTAACCTTTTAGGGCAGGAAGTTAAAACACTTGTGAATGATGTTAAAGAACCGGGCTTTTATGAATTCAATTTCACAACTTCCGGATTAGCATCCGGCGTTTATATCTATAAGATGCAGGCTGATAGTTTTATATCAACTAAAAAATTTATATTATTGAAATAATTTTGATCAGGGGAGAATAATGAGAATTATATTATTTGTAATTATGATTATGCCTTTCAATGTTTTCGCGCAAACCGGTTTTTGGTCTCAAACAAATCAATTTTCGGGGAGATTTGATGCAATAATTGTAAATGACAGCGGCTTCATTTTTGCCGGGGGGGAAGGTAGAGGAATTGTTTACCGTTCAAAAAATTTCGGATTGTCCTGGACACAAATTGCTTTACCACAAGCCTTCGCTGTTTTATGCTTTGAAGTAAGCTCAGAAAGACGGCTATTTGCAGGTACCGATGTGGGAATTTTCACATCATCTAATAATGGTGACACATGGCAAAATATTGGGCTAAATACGTTTAATGTTTCAGCTATTCTGTTTTCAAATGGAACGCTATTTGCCGGAACCAAAACTAAAGGGATCTTTCGCCTATCTGTCACAGGAAAGTGGGAGCAGGTTGGTCCTGTAAATTTAAATATTTCAAGTATTAATATTCACCCCGGCGGATATTTATTTGCAACTGCTTACAATGGAGGCATTTATCGTTCTGATTTGACCGGGGTAAATTGGAATATTGTTGGCTTTCCAAGTGCAACTGTAAGAGATCTAACCATAGACAAAAATGGAGTGATTTATGTTTGCACAATGATTTCCTATGGGGGTTCCGCTGGGGTATTTCGCTCTACAGATATCGGCAATACATGGGAAAATTATTGGTTCACATCACAATATAATTCATATTATGATCCTAACGGAGGGATAATCTCAAATTCGATGAATTATATCTTTCTCGGAACAACAAATGGTGTTTATATGTCAACCGGCTCTCTATTATGGAAAAATATAAGTGATAGAGTTGATGATTACATTTATTCATTTGCGCTTGGTTCGGATACTATTTTGTATGCTGGCGGTTATAGTAGAGGAGTGTTTAGAGGAGGCGGGCCGGCGAACTTCGGTAATTCAGATATAAGTAAGTTATATGATCTTTTTCCAATAGCAAAAGGAAATAAATATAAATATAACTATCAATTTTCTGATACTACATATTATTTGGGTTTTTTAAATCATATCCAAAGAGTTTCTGGTACGATTGAATATTACGTTGTAGATTCTTCATATAAAGAAAATAAAATAGAATGGTCAATTGAGCAAAGGATGGATCTTCAGTTAAATTATATTGCTCCTGAAGGTAATACTCAAAATAAGATCCAAAAAACAAACAATTTTGTTTTAACGGAATCTTTGGATGGATATCACGAATTAATGGCTGCTCCAACTACATGGGATCCCGGCCGTTTTTACAACGACAAAGGTAATTGGGATTTCCCCGTTTATGAATACTATCAAGTAGTAATTCCAATTTATCGATATCATGATGAGCCGGAATTCTCTATTTGTAATAATTACCATTCCTTTCTGGATTCTCTATGGTTTGATGATAGAGGATTATATAAGAGAACTTATTATTACCATTATGGGGGAAATTCTCAAATTTATACACATACACATATTTATTTAGATAGTGTTACGGTAGAAGTAAATAATCAAATATTGCATTTGCCAAATGAATTTTATCTCTCTCAAAACTATCCTAATCCATTTAATCCTAACACCACAATAACTTATTCCATTCCAAAGCAGTCTAATGTAGATATTAAAGTATTTGATTTACTTGGAAGAGAGGTAACAACTCTGGTAAATGAAGAGAAATCTGCCGGAAATTATAAAGTTGTACTCAAGGGAAGTAATCTCTCAAGCGGTGTGTATCTGTATAGGCTGCATGCCGGTAATTTTGTTTCGACTAAAAAGTTTGTTTTGATAAAGTGAGTACTGAGCAAGGCTTAGACAAGACTAAAGATAAGAAAAATCTTCGGTAGTAGTAGTAAAATAAGTTACACGTCCTACTTTTTTTTTGAACTTTGATCTATAAATTTGGTAGCGGTTGCCGGATTCCCTTTTATAAATTATTATTTCCCATAATCGAAATATATTGCCGGAATATCCACAGCTTCATTATTCCCCTCATGTATAAGTAAGCGATACCGTAAAACAGTAGGTTGTGTTTGAGATAGCGGAACTGCAATAGCTCCGGGATATGGATAAACAGCATTTTGCATACTGCCGGACGAACGTAAAATCCATGGATTTGGATAACCTGGATTATCGGGATGACAAAGAATGCTTAACCCGGCAACTGCCCCATGCTTCCCAATAGACCCGGAAATATCTATCCATCCACCTGCCTTAACCGGTACATTGTCAGGTATTACTTTCCCGGTTGAACTAGTGAACTCAATATCATCTGAAAGTCGAATCCTGGCTGAAAAACCTCCATATCCTTTTTCGTCTTCTGAACCGCCTAAACGCATATTTTTCTCAAGTGCTATCAGTGATATTTCAAAGTCAATTTGCCGATAGGTTTTTTCAGCAGGATATACTGTAATTGTTGTCGTTTCTCTTACTACTCCTTTTTCGTTGCCATCAGCATCTTTCCATTGCGGGGATTTCCATATTACTTCCGTTTGAATTGCCCGGGCATCTCCTTCTTTTTCAAGCACGGTGACTGACTTTACCTCCCAAGAAAAATCCTTAATTTCCCAGGCATCTCCAATTCTCTTATCGCCGAGGTACAATTGATGCCACGCCCAGAATATACCGCGGTGATGAAGATGGTCAGGAGGGAAATCCTCCGTTAACACTTCACCGTCTAAAGTATAAAGCGGATGAATATAGTTACAGCGTTTATACATTCCATTCATTGATTTTTCTGCTATCTGATAGACTAAAATGCTATCCTTACCTTCCATAAAACAAACAGCATCAGGTTGAACGTAAACATTTATCTTTTGAGCATCAGCCTTATTTACGAGATTTATAAAAAAAATAAAAATGAATAACTTATACATAGTGCTCTAAATTAGTTAAGATGGTCCTTAATAAAAAATTTTAATATTTTAACAAATATCGGTTTAATATAGTTGGGAAGCATATGAGAACTTCTAGAGTTATAATATCTCTCTCTTTTCTGGTATTATTTTCTGTAAGCTTATTTTGCCAGATAAAGAGTTATAACATAATAGATTTTGGTGCTAAAGCAGACGGAGTCACAAACAACAGCACTGCTATTCAAAAAGCGATTGATAAAGCATCATCAAACGGGGGAGGTAAAGTTGTCATCCCCCCTGGCAATTTTGCAAGCGGAGTTATTATTATGAAATCGGACGTTGAACTTCATCTTGAAGCTGGTGCAAGGCTTTTGGGAAGTGTAAATATTGGCGATTACGACAGATCTATAGCTCTTGCATTAATTGTTGCTAAGGAACAAAAGAATATTGCTGTTACCGGTCCTGGAGTAATTGACGGTCAAGCTGGCGAATTCGTGAAGACTTTATTTTCACTTCTGAATGACGGGACAATTACAGATCCGGACTGGAAGACAAAACGTCCCAATGAATCTAACCGCCCCAAAATAATCGAATTTAATAAATGTGATCATGTTAAAGTAAGTGGTATAAAACTTATGAATCCTGCCGGATGGACGCAGAATTATAATAAATGCACCAACGTCATTATAGATGGTATAAAAGTTCAAAGCACCGCATACTGGAATAATGATGGCATTGATATTTCGGACAGCAAGTATGTTAAAGTCACAAATTGCGAAATTAATGCAGCGGATGATGGTATTTGTCTGAAATCTGAGGACCCCGCTGATTTTTGTGATAGTATTTATATAGGGAATTGCAAAATTAGGTCTAGCGCTAGCGCATTTAAAATAGGCACTGCATCCCACGGCGGCTTTAAAAATATTATTGTCCGCGACCTCACTATTTATGATACATACCGCTCAGCATTAGCTGT
This sequence comes from uncultured Ignavibacteriales bacterium, assembly GCA_963848195.1. Taxonomy (GTDB): domain Bacteria; phylum Bacteroidota; class Ignavibacteria; order Ignavibacteriales; family Ignavibacteriaceae; genus CAVQBP01. The sequence continues at coordinate 12,766 of CAWKCY010000021.1, forward strand.
TGAATGTGTTGACGGCGGTTTTATAGAAAATGTTGATATCCGAAAAATATATGCTAAGAACACAGGCAATGCTATATTTATTCGTTTGGGACACCGAAATGCTGAAGGTGAAGTAGGATATTTAAAAGGTATACATATTGAAAATGTAAAAGCTGAAATACCTCTTAGAAAGCCTGACCTTGGATATCCTTTCGAAGGACCTCCTGACTACCTAAGATTTAGAACTAAATCACCGGATGAAATTAAAAGACCTGATTTGGGTTATCCTTATACCAAGTTACCCAAATGGCCTTATAACTTAATTCCTTCATCAATTACAGGCATCCCGGGATATAGAGTTGAAGATATAACGCTCGAAAATATTGAAATATATTTTGAAGGAGCTGCCGATAAAAATTTAGCGGAGATTAAATTGGATTCCTTAGACCAGGTTCAGGAGTATGAATCACGGTATCCTGAGTTTTCAATGTTCGGTGAATTGCCGGCATGGGGCTTTTATGTAAGACATGCTTCAGACATTAAAATGAAAAATGTTACTCTCAGATACAAAGAATTTGATTTCCGTCCCGCTCTGATTTTTGATGATGTAAAAAATATTGATTTAGAAGATGTTGATATAAAAACAGGCGAGGAACTTCCAATAATATTGTTCAATAATTCAGAGGAAATATTAACAAAAAATCTAAAACTTCCTATCGAAAGCAATGAAGCCGTCAAATTTCAATAAAACAAGTGGAGCTTTACCAATAATCGGGACAAAATGGTATTCGCAGTACGAATAAATAGTAATATTTTTTTCGATGAGCATCTCATGAAAATTAAATTTATTTTCAAATAAGCTACACTTCAAAAATTAACTAGTCACACCCTGTACAGCAGACATAAGGTACTTCGGTAAGGGGTGAAGTTCTCAATATCCTAAATTCACCAAGCTGATTGCTTAAGGGTCTAATATCATAAATTATTGAATCAACCTCACTAAAGTTTTTTCTGTGATTTATTTCATCCTCACCTGGAAGATTTGTAAAATCAGTAACCCTATTAAGATTAGCATCAGCCTTCAACTTATTGATAGAATTTATATGTTCAAAAACATTTGTAATATGCGGCAGCATCTCTACACATAAAACACTTAATGAAACATCAAGAGGTAATCCAAACATTTCTAAAATTTGGTTTATTTCTTGATTGCTCCAGATAGCTGTTCCGTATTTAGTTGAATCCTTGTTTAAGGTAGAATAGTCAGTTAATTGGAAAACATTCTGTAAATTGGTATAGCCTATTTCAGTATTCAAATTATTAAATGCAACATTCTTTAATGTTTTAATCTGTACATCATTATATTTCTCAAGCCACTTGACATTTTTTTGATATTCAACTCTAACACGCCAGTCAAGTTTCTTTTCATTTAACAGGATATTTCGAAAATCTTTATTATCAGCCTGCTTGACTTGAGCGTAGAGGAGTACCCAAAGAGTAGTTCTCGGCGGTACGGAAGTTACATTCTTTCCATTAAGGACTGCCGAGGCATAAGGTGCAGTAACATATAACTTCTCTTCGTCGCGGCTGCAAATACAGGTAAGCGTAGGCGCCGGATGTTGAATTCCGGTAGCTTTTAAAGCTCTTCCAAACCTGCCCTGAGCGGTACTCCATCTATCAGGCCGCCCCTCAATATTCGCATGTCCAACACGGAATTCGTAGGTAAAAAATCCAAACATTTCATCGGATTCAGAATGAAGACCGGGAGGTATAGGCAGCAGATAATGTTTATCCGAATCCAGTGATTTTTCCATCGGCTGCATTGCATCCAAACCGGATCCGTCATCCGGTTGACCAGGTGTTATCACTCTAGTATATTCAGGGTCAATAGGCAGAGATGGTTCTGTGGGGATAGCTAACAATCCTGGCTCATTATTACTTATTAATTGATCCGGAGCATATGCAAGCACTCTGGCGAAATAAAGATCATCGGGGTCTAGAACAGGTTCTTCAAATTCAATCCACAGATACCTGCTTCTCGGTTCAGTTGATGAATACTTTTCATTTCTAATATAAGGGGATAATGCAACTCCTGCCGAAGTAATTTTGGGAATTTGAGCCGGTATATTTGTAACCGGTAAAGTTAATGTCAGCTTTAAGGGCTCATCCTTTTCTGCTGCATGATCTGCTTTAAAGTTCGTATTGACTGTATAAGTAAGATCAATTAAATCTGGAAATTTAGGATCGTTTTTAGGTTCCACAGCATCAATAAAAAATATTTTAGTAAAACTTCTATCAGGATTTTGCAATGCATTTATTGAAATAGTTTTCTTCACTTCAATATCACCCGCTTCAATTTTTTCTTTTTCCAAATCATCATCTTTCCTAAATTTTTTCTCTCTTGAAATATTAAAGCTTAAATCTGCTAAAGCATCCCAT
>CAWKCY010000022.1:0-17795 GCA_963848195.1 uncultured Ignavibacteriales bacterium
GATTAGTATTGTTTTGAACAATGAGGCAGATAAATACAGTGTGGTACAATTAATTGAAAAATATAATAAGGGAGATGTTCCGCCATTTGATTTAATTCAGAAAGAAGTTAAAAATGTTTGTATGATGCAGAAGAAAGAATTGACTATTAAGGATTATATAAAAGAATTATATTCGAAAAATGATATAGAAGTAAAAAATTAGGTGATAGATGAAAATTAAGATGATTTTTCTTTTTTTAATGATTGTTTGTACGGCTTATTCGCAGGAGGTATTAGATAAAATAGTTGCTGTGGTTGGGAATGAATTTATTACTTTAAGTGAACTTGAATTTCAGACTAATATATACGCAGCTCAAAGAAAGATTTCCCCGAATACACCCGGTCTGCAACAACAGGTTCTCGATAATTTAATAAATGAAAAACTTATCTATACACAGGCAAATCTGGATTCAATAACGGTTACAGAAGATGAAGTTGATCAAAGAATTGACTACCAGATTCAGCAATTTGAACAGCAGTTCGGCTCTAAAGAAAATGTTGAAAAAGCCTACGGAATGAGCATTGAAAAAATTAAGCGAGAACTTCAGGATAATATTAGGAAGCAGTTGATGATTCAAAAACTACAGCAGAAAAATTTTGGTGTAGTTGAAGCTTCGAGGAGGGAAGTTGAAGATTTTTTTGAAAAGTTCAAAGATAGTCTTGGAGTAATACCTGAAAAAGAAGAAATAGCTCATATTTTTAGAAATCCGAAAACCAGCAGTGCAGCTAAGGCAAAAGCGAAAGCATTTGCGGAATCTATCTTAGATTCAATAAAACATGGTTCTGACTTTGCAGCTATGGCAAAAAAGTATTCAGAGGATCCGGGAAGCGCCGCACATGGAGGAGATTTAGGTTTTGTAAAAAAAGGAGTATTTTATCCTGAATTTGAGTCTGCAGCATTTGCCTTACAGCCAGGTCAAATATCAGATGTAGTCGAATCACCGGTTGGTTTTCATATTATTCAATTAATAGAGAAAAGAGGAGAATCTATTCATTGCCGTCATATTTTAATTAAAATTAAGAATGATGAAGACGCTGATCTTAAAACGATTGAATTTTTAACTGATATAAGGGATAGTATAATTAAAGGAGACGGGAGCTTTAGCGAGTATGCAAAAAAGTACAGCGAAGATGAAAGTTCAAAAAACTTTGGCGGTGATCTCGGTACATTTTATTTAAATCAGCTTGATAAAAATCTCATGGATATAGTTTCAAAATTAAAAGAAGGGGAGATAAGCTTTCCAAAGAGAATAGATTACGGCCAGGACAACTACGGATATCATATTGTTTACCTTAAAAAGAGAGTCCCCCAGCACGTGGCAGATTTGAATCAGGATTATCCTGAAATAAAAAAGCTGGCTGATGAATATAAAAGACAGCAGCTTTACAATAACTGGTTAAGTGAACTTAAGAAGAAAATATATTACGATGTAAGGCTGTAAAGAAAAAAGGATTAAAGTATTGAAGGAACAAAATGTAATTAGTGATGAAGTTGAATTTGTATCAAACCTTAGCGAAAGAATAAGGAATATAAAATCAGAAATAGCTAAAGTTATAATAGGACAGGAAGAAATAATAGATCAGCTATTAATAGCTTTAATATCTAGAGGACATTGTCTTCTAGTGGGGGTTCCCGGTCTTGCAAAAACACTTCTGATTAAAACCCTAGCTGAAGTAATAGATTTAAAATTCAGCCGGATTCAATTTACACCTGATCTTATGCCGAGTGATATAACCGGGACAGAAATATTGGATGAAGATCAAATAACAAGAAAAAGAGAATTCAGATTTATATCAGGACCAATCTTTGCGAATGTAATACTTGCAGATGAAATAAACAGAACTCCTCCCAAAACACAAGCTGCCTTACTTGAGGCGATGCAGGAACATAAAGTTACGACTGCGGGGATTACATATACATTACAGGAGCCTTTTTTTGTATTAGCCACTCAGAACCCGATTGAACAGGAAGGGACCTATCCTCTTCCGGAAGCGCAGCTTGACAGGTTTATGTTCAATCTTTGGCTTGATTATCCCAAATTTGAAGAAGAAATAAAAATTGTTCAAAGCACAACAAGTGAATATATTCCCAATCTATCTAAAGTTGTTACAGCAGAGGAAATAATTGCATTTCAGAACTTTGTAAGAAAAGTTCCGGTTGCTGAAAATGTAATTGAATATGCGGTGAAAGCTGCCAATAAAACACGTCCAAATAGTGATAATAAAGCGGATTCAATAAATCAATGGATCAGCTGGGGTGCGGGTCCGAGAGCTTCTCAATATTTAATTTTATCGGCAAAAGCACGCGCTGTAATGAACGGAAAATATACTCCGAATATAGATGATGTCAGATTTGCCATGATTCCCGTATTTCGCCACAGAATTATAACGAATTTCAATGCCGAAGCGGAAGGAATATCTTCGGTAGATGTTATAAATAAAATCTTGAACGAAGTATAGGGGTACTATAAACTTTTCTTTTTAATTTTTCAGCCTTTTACAAACATTTCCAGTATCCGGACAATGTGGGGAATCTCTTAGATACAATAATAGAACATCTACGATGTTGTTAAATCTGATTAGTGAAACTTTTCTATTTGTATAAATTGGGTTCAAAAATGGGGCGTGAGCGGGATAAAATCTGTGTTAATTTTTATTGCATTTATCAAAATTACAGTTAAATTAATAGTGTACTAATATAGATTTCTTCAAAATCGGTCAAAATGAGAAATTTATTCCTTCAAAACTGTGAAAGGATATTGCATGGAGACAGTCAGTCAGGTGTTGGATAGAAAAGGTTATGAAATATTTTACATAGAACCTAATACAAAAGTATTTGAAGCACTGGAAATTATGTCCGAAAAGGAAGTCGGAGCATTATTAGTGTTAGATGAGGGAGATATAGTCGGAATATTTTCAGAGAGAGATTACGCCAGGAAAGTAGTTTTGCTGGGAAAGTCTTCAAAGGATTTAGCAGTAAAAGAGATTATGTCTACAAGAGTGTATTATGTAAATCCGGGACAGAGTGTTGATGACTGCATGTCGATAATGATAAATAAAAGGATCAGACATCTACCAGTATTAAAGGATAATAAAATATTGGGACTTATATCGATAGGAGATGTAGTAAAAGCAATTATAGGGGAAAAGGAATTTATGATTGATCAATTAGTCCATTATATAACCGGAACTGCTTCGGTAGGTGAGGATTAAATTAATCTGAAATTAATTAGATAATTTGTAAAGAGTTCCTTATTAATTAAAATTATTTTTTTCTGAATATTAGAGGGGAGTTTTTCTTCAAGCCCGTCAAAATGAATTATAAAGTTTTTACCCAGATTCCGGTCGTTTTGTAAAGCTTCAATATATTCCAGGATATTTTCAATATCTATCTGGTCGGAAAATAAACATTTCGCTACCACTTTAATTTTATTATTATTTTCAAGTAAAGTACCAATAATATTTATTTCACCTTCGTAGTTCCCTTTATTCAGAAACAGATTCTTATAACCTAACCTTGAAAAAAGCATCTCTGTTTTTTTACCTAATTCATCGATTGAAAGACTTTCAATTCTTTTTTCGAAGGTAAAATTTGTATTCTTTTTCTTCTCATTTGATGCAGAGTTAGGTGCTTTAATACCGAGTATTTCCATCCATTCATCAGATGAAATCATGGAATTTATTGTTTCGGCAGATAAAAATTCAACAATTTCTTTTCTCAGTAAACCTTTTTTCAGCAGCAGCTCTTTGATATTTTCTTCGATCGTATCTTTAGCCAGATAATTGTATACATTTATATTTTCATCCGGAGAGCGTTTTACATTTTCTACCATTTTCCAGATGGTAGCAGGGTTCCACCACTGGTCAAAATGGATAATATATTGAACCTCAGGGAAATTAATACCAGTTCTTGATTTTATTCCATTTAAAAGAACGTGGATATTTTTATCTTCACTAAATCTTCTTTTAGCAGATTCAAGCTCATGTAAAGACATACCGGAATGGAGCAGTATATATTTAATTTTGGCTAAATCCAGCACCTTCTCAATTTTTTGAGTTCCCATTTTATCGTATTGTGAGAAGACAATGGCTTTTTTCCCGTTAAGTACAAAAGTCTCCACTTGTCTTAACAAATAATCAGTTTTAGAACTTTCGTTTTTCGGTGAAGAAAAATTACAGACCTGTTTCAATTGATGAAGTAAAGTAAATACATTTGACTGGATAATAAAAGGATTTCCATTCTGTAATAGCTTTGTTATTTTTTCATGCCCAAGCGTAAGAAAATTGTCATATTCGGTTTTCTGTTCATCATCCAGCTCAAGCCATATATCCTGTTCAATCACTTTTGGTAACTCTTCATATATTTCATTTTTATTTCTTCTTTGTTCTATTATCGAAATATTTTCATGATAATTTAATTCTTCACGAATTTTGGTACTTATCCGGCTTGAAAGATACCATGTATAAATTTTATTTGAGTTCTGAAGATCTATTACCCGTGAAAATGAAATTTTATGGATGAGCAAATGATGAGCTTCGTCAAATATTAAGCAATTAAAACTTTCTATAATTTTGTGACTTATAATTTCATTATTGAAATCATTAAAAAATGTTTCGTAATCGGCAATAAACAACTTTTTATTTTCCCTCCAGGCAGCTTTTCTTTCATTATCATTTCCATCCACAATTGTAAAATCGATTTCTTTTGAAAGTTCGATTAGCTTACCTGACCATCCATCGGTAAAATTAAGATTTCCTATATCGCCTGATTTACATAAAAGTAATATTTTATTAATTTTTCCAAGGTGCAAAAGAGTTTTTAAGGCAGCGATAGCCTGGTACGTTTTTCCTAAACCTAATTCGGCATTCAATAAGGCGATTTTATTGTTAACTAAAAATTCAGCTCCTTCTTTTTGAAATTCATAAAGGAAGTCGGACATGACTTCGATTTTCTCAGATTCATTAGTCTTAGGTTTTAATAGTCTTGAAATAATTTTTTGAAATGGATCGTCTTCATCAGTAAAGTTCACATCATTTGATACAAATGGTGCATCAACAAGAATATTATTGAGATTATTTCCGGTTTCTATATTTTCATTAAAAAACAAACCGTTATTTTTTAAAAGATTATCAAAATTTTCAAATAAGCTTCTTTCGAGAATTCCTCCGGATAATTTTTCCGGGATATCCGGGTTGTTTAATCCCAAATCGTAATTATTAATTGAAACCCCTTCATCCGGCTGCATATTTTCCACTATAAAATGTCTGGTTTCGGGAGTATTTATATTATCCATCTCAACTTCGTGAATTTCCTCGTTATTGGTTAGATATTGAATAGGAATAGGAATGATATTTTTTATTGAAGTATCTTTATCCAACTTTTCAATAAGGCTGTTAACATTTGAGATTTCAAAACTATTTACTACTGGGGTTTCATCAACGTGGATAAAATCAATATGAAAGAGGTTTTCAATGAGATTATCTTTTGAAATAAAACCTTCTATATAGGGCTCCGGATTAACCATAGCCTGTGGAAGAAACACATCCATAAAGGAATCGGGGTTAACCGTAACCTGCGGAAAAACCCCATCTATGAAGAGTTCCAGGCTAGCCATATCCGGTTGAAGAAACCCTTCCATAAAGAGTTCCCGTTTAACCATATCCTGTTGAATCCCGATGAACCTGTCATAAACTGAAGGTTTATCGATTTCAGCTTGAATATTAATGGTTTGAGTATCTAAAGATTTGACGGATATATCTGTTATAGCCGGTTCAGGTGAATGACAATCAAAAGAAAATAGGGGAGTATTCAGTTCAATAAGATATTCCCTTTTCGGTTTCAATAATTTACTTTTAGCCCACTTTCCATCGTTAATAGAAGAAGAAAAAATTATCTTCCCGGTATCCGCATTAAAAATATTAATTTTTCTTGCAGAGGATTTGTTTAATTTGAAAGAAAACCTTACTGGTTTTCACTTTAATTATCGAAAACTTACTTTTACTTTTATACTGCCGGGCTTTTTTAGTTTTGAAAGGGAAGGAATTGATTTCAGGAATAATGAAAGACAAAACCGGTTGATCATCGGAAAGATAAGAATAAATTCTATCAATTTTAAGGGATTCGGAAACAGGTTCCCTTATCCATTTGCTCCATTCAAATTGTTCAGGAACATCAACTGTATTAATTGATTCGGCAAATTTTTTCCTTAAAAGTTTGTACATTCATTATTCATTGGTTTTTTGCAGGTGAACTTGTTCACACGCAGCTTTCAACCTGTCGAATGGTTCAAGTAAGTTTCTTGACTCAGCTAATGATGAAATTTTTTCTTGAATTTCCTGAAGCTCTGATTCATATTTCTTTGAAGTTTCCAGATATAAAGTTGAGCCGTTAGTTCCAACAAAGTGCTTATCCTGACTATTCTTTCCATCAGAAGGTTTTTCATTATAAACGCGGACAACCCTAACACCCTGTTTATTATTAGTTCCAAGGAATAATCTATCTTTAACTAGAATTAGATCTATTTCTTCATTAATTGCATTTATAAGAGGAACGGAAATCAACTCAACCAGAATATGTTCAAGCAAAACATCGCCATATAGAGTTTTTTGAAAGTTAGTTGTTTTTATAGGTGCAGTTACCCTGAATTCGAGCGGTTTAGTTTCAGAATCAGTGACTAAAATAGCACCCATTATGCCTGAATCATCGTCAAGCGTCAAAGTTTCCAGAAAAGCAATCTTTCCCAGATCCATTTTTCCTCCTATCAAATAAAATCTTTATTAAAAAACCTAAATTGTTATAAATTTGCCGTGTTATAAATAGGTTTTATTCATTTTTATGATCCCTTTTTAATAACACTCAATGAATTATATCAAATTTAATGCCTTATTTTAACACCGAAGGTGTGATATTATTGTAGAAAATATAAAGTATAAGGAATATTCAAAACCCCGAAGGGGTGAAATAAATATTGAAAATTCTTCATTCCCATTTTATATTTTATCTGGATCCTTCCGAATGATAGGAAAAAGTACTTTTTGGACAACCCCGACATATGGTTCTAATTTTGAAAATAATCTAATTAATTGAAAATCCATTGAATTCTAAATTTATTTTTGATTTTTTAATTATTTTGGACAGCTATATTAGTATTAAAAAACTGAAATTAGCTGACAGAGTTATTAAATACGGATTAGAAATGTTAGCAAAGTAACTTGCGAAAGAATTACTTGTAAATTTTACTTAATTACTCATCTTACGCAAAAATAAGCAGTGAAAAGATGACATCTTTATTTTTTTCAAAATAAGGCTAATCTGAGCTTATATTTTAATAAAATATTTAAATGATTTTACATTTTAAAGATGTCATCTTTAAGTCAGCGTAACTTAAATTAATTACAAAAAATAGAGAGATATGGATTTATGACAAAAACGGAATTTAAGGCATATATTGTAAAAGAAGCGGAGGGAAAATTCTATCCGGAGATAAAAAGTGAAAAATTAGAAAATTTAACGGATAATGATGTTCTTATTAATGTAAAATACTCTTCTTTAAATTATAAAGATGCATTATCTGCAACGGGGAACAAAGGGATAACGAAAAAGTACCCGCATATTCCGGGAATTGATGCTGCAGGAATAGTTGTTTCCTCAAAATCAGAAAGATTTTCAGTAGGGGAGGAAGTAATAGTAACAGGTTATGATCTCGGGATGAATACACCTGGAGGATTTGCCGAATTTATTAAGGTTCCTGAGGGTTGGATTGTTAAAAAGCCTGCTAATATTTCATTAAAAGAGAGCATGATATTGGGTACAGCGGGATTTACTGCGGCTTTAGCAATAAGTAAATTGCAGACATACGGATTAAAATCTCTTGAAGAAGAAATTTTGGTTACCGGTGCTACCGGTAGTCTTGGCTCACTTGCAATAAAAATACTTTCCAGAGCAGGATATAGCAATATAGTAGCTGCCACAGGAAAGACCGATAAATCCGAATTTTTGATAAGCCTTGGTGCAAATCAGGTGATAGATAGAAATAAGAGTGAAATTGATGATAAAAGTAACAAAGCATTATTAAAAGGGAGATGGGGAGGTGTAATTGATTCTGTAGGAGGGAATATTCTGGCGACAGCGATCAAATCTACAAAATGGGGCGGTGTTGTTGCAGCCTGCGGTTTAACGCAGTCTTTTCAATTTTATTCAACTGTTTACCCTTTTATATTACGGGGTGTTAATTTAGTTGGAATTGATTCAGCAGAATGTCCAATGGATTACAGGACAGAGATATGGAAGAAACTTTCTGGAGATTGGAAAATAAATACTTTAAATTATATGTATGAAGAAGTATCATTAAGAGATCTGGAACAAAAGATCCGTTTAATGATAGAAGGAAGAAATACTGGAAGAATAATAGTGAATTTAGAAAAATAATTATGACTGATAACCATAAACATAATCACGATCATTTAACTTTTAAACAAAGCAGCAACACCAATAAGTTAATATTTGTAATAACCCTAAACCTTATCATTACTATTGCTGAGGTTATCGGCGGTTTAATAGCAAATAGTTTAGCCTTAATTTCTGACTCACTGCACAATTTGAGCGATACAGTTGCCATTATTTTAAGTTACATAGCTCTTAGAATAAGTAAAAAGGCTCATACACTCAAAAGGACATTTGGTTATAGAAGAATACAAATCATAATTGCGTTGTTTAATGCATCGGTAATTATTCTTGTATCCTTATATCTTTTCAAGGAAGCTTATGAGAGATTTCTAAATCCTTCACCGGTTCACGGCATGATTATGCTGATTGTTGCGGTTATAGGATTGTTAGCCAATGCCGCATCGGTCTTTCTTTTAAAAGAATGAGACAAGAGATAATTTAAATATAAAATCGGCATATCTTCATCTTCTGGCAGATACTTTATCCTCGATAGCAGTGGTTATAGGCGGAATACTCATCTATTTCTATCGCATTTACTGGATCGATCCTTTATTGACTGTAATAATCGGAATATATGTTATTAAGGAAGGTTATTCCATTATAAAAGAAGCTTATAATATTTTAATGCAGTCTACTCCGGCAAATATTAATCTAATGGATATTAAATCGAATCTGGAAGAGATAAAAGAAGTAAGCAACCTGCATCACGTTCATGTCTGGCAGCTTGATGAGAAAAATATTTTCTTTGAAGGGCACATAGATCTGATTGAAAATTTTACAATAAAAGAAATTGAAGTGATCCAGGGAAAAATAAAGGATATTTTGAATAAGAAATTTGAAATTAACCATGTGACAATACAGGCGGAGTTTGATTCATGCCATAAGAAGGGGTTGGTGTAGAAATTGCCGAATTGGTAGAGAAGAGCATATAAATAAATTCTCTTCAATCAAAATTTAAAAAAATATTATTTCGCCTAACTTCACTTTACAATTAATTATGAATTATTTTTATTTCAAGGCGGCAGTTTACTGCTTCCAAATATTTTTTGATTGTGGCAAGTGAGGGTGAATGTTTACCACTACCTAAAGATGACTCTAATCTTGTAATTGCAGGTGACTTAGTTCCCATTATTTTAGCTATTTGAGCTTGACTTAAACCGGCTTTATTTCTTGCCCTCAACATTTCTTTTAATAAGGTGAATTCTGGTTCAAATTTATCATATTCTTTTTTAACTGAAACTCTTTTAAGAGCTTTATTTTTTAATTCTTCATGTGTCATTTTCTTTTACCTCTTTCATTCTATTCTTAGCTAATTGTAATTCATTCTTCGGAATTTTATTAGTTTTCTTAATAAATATATGAAGCATAACAATCTTTTTTCCAACTAACGTGCAATAAAATACTCGAGCAATTCCTTACCTGCTTTTAATTCTAAGTTCACACAGCCCTTCTTCAATAAATCTTGTATGAGGCATTCCTAAATTTGAACCAAATTCAAGCATTATGTCTGTTAATCTTAAATAGCGGGCTAACAAACCAGAAGGCAATGAAAGGATTTTCTTTTCGACTTCATTGCTATAATATTCAATGCTCCATTCCACTAAGTAAAGATAACAAATATGTTACTATATAACAACATGCATCTTTCTACTGTTAGCAATATCAACTTTAACTTTATCCTTTCTTTTGCAGGTAAACGAATCATTTCTTCGGAGTCTTAAGTTCAATGAATACTAAAATTTAGTTGTTTCAGGCTCGAAATTAATAACAATGAGACCTTTTTCACTATATATCCATCCTTTTGTTAAGGAAAATATCATTGAATACTTTCCTTTTATAAAGGAAGGTGTTATCTTTGTAAAGAAAAGTAAAAATGAAAGATATAATAAAAAATATAATAACTGATTTTCATAAAAGACAGACACCTGCTTATGTTGAAAGAAAACAACATATTCCTATAAATTCCGGGAAAATAATAAGTGTAATTGGGGCAAGAAGATCGGGGAAAACTTATTGCCTTTATCAATTGATGAATAAGCTTCCGCCGGATGTTGATCGCAGCGAAATAATATATATAAACTTTGAGGATGAGCGATTAAATCTGAAATCCGAAAATCTGAATCTGATACTTGAATCTTATTACGAGCTGTATCCGGGAAAAAACAAACCTTTATATTTCTTTTTCGATGAAATTCAAAACATACAGGATTGGGAAAGATTCGTAAGGAGAATATACGATACTGTTTCAAAAAACATATTCATAACCGGTTCTTCCTCAAAGCTGTTAAGTAAGGAAATTGCTTCAAGTCTAAGAGGAAGATCAATATCTTATGAAATATATCCATTAATGTTTGATGAATATTTAAAATTCAAGGATATTGATTCAACAGATATTTCCTCGACAAGAAATAAATCTAAAATCATTAATGCATTCAGCCGGTATCTATATAACGGCGGGTTCCCTGAAACCATAAATTATGATAAAGATCTGCGGTTAAAAACTTTGCGCTCTTATCTCGATGTTATGACTTACCGGGATATTATCGAAAGATACGAAGTAAAAAATCCGACAGCTTTGAAATATTTTATTAAAAAAAGCCTTTCAAATGTTTCTAACTATTTATCTGTAAATAAGCTTTTTAACGAACTGAGATCAAGCGGGATAAAGCTAAGCAAGGATTCAATATATGAATTCATAAACTATGCTAATGACTGCTACTTATTTTTTTTAATTAATATTTATTCGGAATCTATAAATGTACAGAATACCAATGATAAAAAGCTTTATTGTATAGATAACGGATTGGCTAATATTGTATCATTCAGATTTTCAGAAGATAAAGGAAGAATGCTTGAAAACATTGTTTATCTTCATTTAAAAAGAAAGGGATATAATATCTTCTATTTTTTTAATAAAAGAGAGTGTGATTTTATAATTCAAGGATGGTACAAAAATTAGGAATGCTATCCAGGTTGCTTACGAATTAGACTCTTACAATAGAGAAAGAGAAGTGCAAGGACTTACAGAAGCGATGAAGTATTTCAAATTGAAGAACGGATTAATATTAACAAATGATCAATCGGAAGATATAGAAGTTGAGAATTTAGATATTACGATCAAGCCGGTCTGGAAATGGGCTTTGGAAGATAATGATAATACAAAATAAAATACTTATCCCTGCCCTGGATATTATTAATTACTGAAGTTATGTAAACCTTGATCATTTCAACTATCTACAGAAACAATATGGGTATTTATGGAACGAAGATCAAACTAATTGCTCATTGCACTAAAATAATTTGGAAGGAATATATTGCTTTGGATAAAAATTCAGATATCTTAAAAAAAGCAAAAAAAATATTTTTCAACTATCTTGGAAATTCTTTCTTGATGCAACATGATGGGATCGAACAAGAATATCGTTCTTTCGGTATCAGCAAGGTTCAGGAATCAATATGGTTTGGTGAATTAAAAACTGAATTGGTATCTAGAGTATTTATTGGTGATTATTCTGCGATTGGTAAGTTAGAACTGATGGGTGCTCAAGACGTACTCCCAGAAATATTAGCCGTTTCGCTCGAAGGAGATAGTTGGACAAAACTTCGTTTTGCTGAAGATTTATGGAGTTTAACTGAGATAAAGACTAATCATCCAGCAGAGCCTGCTTTAATAAGGCAGGCGCGAGAAAAAGCAATTGAAATTTGGCGTGATCTGTCACGTACTGCTACAAATCCTACGGTACCAGAAAATATTATGAGAATTGTAGCTAAAGGTCGTAGCGCCTCCGTTTACTTTCATGACCGGTTAAAATCAGATTTGGAAAAAGCATTAGAATAATATAACTGCAGTCATGATTAGGTGTAGAATAACTTTTCCTTGTTGTTACTAATCATTTTGCGACAGAAGTTAAACCAGATTTACGCACTAAGAAGCATTTATTGGGGATTTCGTTGGTTTTAATGATGGCGGTTCTCTAAAACTTGTTGAGAAAAAAGGTGGTACAACATTGCAATTAAATCCTAAATATGTTAAAATGTTATATGAGGGGGTTTATGACAAAGCTGCTAAAGATTTATATACAATCATGCACAATGAAATATTTTTTAGGGGGCTTTCGCATGTTGCATATGGTTGGATGCATATGTAAATTATATAAATTCAAAATTCGGAGAGTAAATTATGAAACTTAAAAAGTTTATTCCTATTTATATCATTTTATTATATAAAATTATCAGAGTATAAATAATTTTTATAATCATATAATTACTGAAGCTGTATATCTGCTATCATAAAATTCTAATCTGACTCACAATATATATCTGCCCGCCGAATCTTTAAGTCATAGCTCGGGGGTAACAATGAAAATATAGGTCAGGTTAGAGTACAGAATAATTCTGTTACAGGACCAGGTCATCCATTCAATCTCATTCCGAGTGTAAAAACTACAGTGACTCAAAAATCTTAAATCCTTATTGTTGCATCCAGAATGAACTGAAAGGACAAGAAACGGAGAAACCTTTCTCGGTGCTCGTCATTCAAGCTTTAACGCTTCTAATTCACCTGCTGTTGTTGCTGTCAGCCATCATTTTCTTATTAGCCATATATCTACCTCATTTTTTTAAAAACCTCCCCTTAGAATCAATTTCCTGTTTTTAGCTATTTCTTTTTCCCAATGGTTCTAAAGTTTGAGCTGTTTGGACATTTATGGAATTCAGTATCCAAAGGTTCTCATGGGGAAAGATTGTAAAAGTAGACACATTCATGATTCAACTCAAGCAAATACGAGCACTTAGCTGATCGAACCAGTCATTTATGAGGGCAGAGAATTACAATCTCATTTTTTGAACAGCTCAGCAGAAATAGCTTGATAAATATAACGAAGGGCTTTATGTTGTGCTATGATTAAATAAATTGCAGATAAAAGTACGGAAGAATTATATGTTACAGGTAATAGTATGCAAGAAGAGGAGTGCAGAAGTAGTAGCTTATAACAATTGCTATCCTTTTTGGTATGGTAATGCCTGGCAGAAGCGGGAGTACAACAAAGGAACTGCCGCACAATATGGTGGAAATATTAGCTGGCTTATCTATAATATGTCAGGATTAACTGTCAATCAGCAACCATTTACTCCGGCATCATTGGTTGGTTATTCTTTTAACTACGATGGTGCAAATAGGTTGAAAAGTGCCGACTTCGGTTTATGGGCCCAAAACATGGGTGGAACCTGGAATTGGTATCCTACTAGTGATTATGATGTAAAGAAGCTTGTATATTTACCAAATGGTAACTTAGATACTTTACAAAGAAATAATCAATATGGAATCTTATCCGATAACCTTAAGTATAATTATGCAAATAATAATAACAACATGCTCACATCTATCAGTGGTTCAACTTCATCTACTTACACCTATGATAATAACAGCAGTGTTGCATCTGATTACCACAGAAATGTCTATTTCATTATTTATAATTCTGATAATTTACCGGTGAGCATATATACAAACGGTCAAGAGCAGCAGTATTCATATGATATAAACGGAAACAGAATAAGAAAATATGTTGTAGGAAGTTCCGATATTTACTATTTTAACTCACCGGACGGAAAAACGGAGGCAGTATCATCAGTGGCTACAGGAATAAACTCAACATACAATATACTTGGAGCAGGCGGAGATAATATAGGTCAGTTGCGAACAATTGGGAGTACAACTTCCCGTTACTATTATCTGAAGGATCATTTAGGTACCGTAAAGATGGAAATAAAGGCAGATGGCACAATTGACAGCTATAATGATTATTATCCTTATGGTTCAATAATGCCTAATAGAAGCTCGGTGCAATCTGCAGATACAAGATACAAATTCACCTCCAAAGAAAGAGATACCGAAACCGGCTACGATTACTTCGGCGCCCGCTATTACGATAGCTGGCTTGGCAGATGGTTGCAGGTAGACCCGCTGGCTGATAAGTATCCGGGATGGAGCCCGTATAATTACACATTCAACAATCCAATAAGATATTTTGACCCTGATGGAAATGGTCCAGAACTTGCTCCTTGGTTAATCGAAGGTGGCGCATATTTTATGATGGGAGCAACTGCAGTGACTGGAGCAGTTTTATCTGCGGTAGGATACGAAAATACTGGAAGGGCCATACGTGATGTAGGAAATGAAATAAATAATGTATTTAATGGAGATCATGACATTCAAAACTGTTCTTTTCCAATTACACAAGGTGAAGGAATAAATCAAACAACTATTGTTCCATCAGATGCTACAAGTGTTTCATCAAATTTATCTGGAATCCTAACAGAACAAGGATTTTCACCAGTTAGTAACCTTCAAGAACAAAGTATCACAGTAGGAAAAACTGTTGATGCAAAATATAATGGGAAAAATGTGGGAGTTCAAACTCATATTGAACCAATAGGTGGTAATATTCATATTCAGATTTCCGGGTCAAAAACAAAGCAACAAATTGATCCTGCCTCACCAATTAAAAAACAGGTTGAAGGATTTATTAAAGCTTCAAAAGGCAATATGGATAAAATTGTAAAGAATGTTGAGAATGGAATTAATAAACTTAATGAACTAAATAAAAATAAGGGTTCAAATGATTAAATATATATTTTTCAATAGCTATAAAAATTTACCTAATCAAGGTGAAGTTCTGTCATTTGTATATAATAAATCTTTCAGAAATGATGAATTTGCTGGTTCTTATTTCAACTATAAAGATGAAGAAAATCCAATTTCAATGATCTTAAATTGGCCTAAATGGGTTGAAAATAAAAAATTACCTGAATATACTAAAGGAGCGTATATAAATATAATTTTCCCTCCTTTATCAAGAAGAGATATTAATTTTAGTAAAAATGCATTAAAAAAAGCTGAAGATATGAATTATAAATATTGTGCAACAATATTTATTGGTAATGCAAAGCATCAGATTCTAAGGAAAGTCGCGTTGATAGATTTAAAAGTTTTCATAGAGCAGTTTACTTTTTTATAAAAAATTTAGGAGGTGTTGTTTGGAATTCCAACGATAAGATAATTCTCTCCCCTAAAGATTACTACAAACAATACAAAAGGATGATTGATTCAAAATTTTCAAGGAAACTTAATATTAAAGATTTAAAATTAGTAAAAGCAATTACATAATAAAAAAATATTTTACTTAAAATTTATTAATACTTTTGTATGAACAACAAAATATATTCAGAGCTATGCATATAGCTATGATAATGATAATCGATTGAAAACCGCTAAGTTTGGTTTTGAAATAAATAACCAGTATTGGACAACTACTTACGGTTCATATTGGATACCAGATATCAACTATGATAAAAAGGGTAGTATAACCTCTTTACAAAGAGACGGCAACGGAACTTCTTTACAGGATAATTTGACATATTCATATACAACCGGAACAAACCGTTTAGCTTCATTAAGCGGTACATCTCCAACAACTTATACTTATGATGATAACGGAAATGTCATAGGTGATACTCATAAAGGAATACTCTTTGCGATATATGATGCGGACAATCTCCCGGTTCGTATTTATAAATCCAATGGAGAAAGTCAATTTTATACATATGATATGAACGGGAATAGAACAAGAAAAACTGTTAACGGCAGTATAGATAGATTTTATTTCAATGGTATAGATGGAAAAACTGAAGCTGTTTGTCTTCTGCCTTACAGCTCAGATTTAACATACAACATTTGGGGAAATGAAGATAATATTGGACAGGTAAAAGTAGTAAACAATTATGTAACGGGAAGATACTATTATTTGAAGGATCATCTTAGTTCAATAAAGATGACGGTAAAAGGTGGACAAACTCTCTTGTCGGATAACTTCAATACCGATTCACAATGGACAACAGTACAAGGTATTTTTTCAGTCAGCGCAAAATTAAAAACTGAAAATCTCATACTTGAAAAGTTTGAATCGATAATTACTGTGGAATTTAGAGTTAGATTAATTTCTTTTATAGTTAATAAATAAAATGTATGTTACTTTTCAATATTAAATCTCCGGTAAAAATACTTCATCTTTCTACTTCAATATCCATAGTTACTCCATTCTCTACAACCTCAACCTTATCCTTACTGATATTCTTAATTTTTATTGAATTATAGCTTTCCCCTTCTCTCAAAAAAACAGTCTTATTATTTGAAAGATCAACAAGAGTAATCATCTTCCTATCATTATTAATAATAATTCCATCAATCTTAAACTGCAAAGCAGGAACAAAAACCGGAGGTTTCTTTACAATTTTTTTATAAACTTTTAAAGTATCATTCGCTTTCTTCATTTTAGTAAAAGTAAAGGGATCATTCAAAAGGTCTTTAAATTTAAATGAATCATCCAATTCGTGTTTACTCTGATTTGAATTAGAAACCACAGAAAAATCTTCATCAATAGCTGAATTCTCATTAGAATCATCGCCATTAGTTCTAAAATAGTCTATTGCCTTTACTGCAACCAGCCCGTAAATAACTATTACTATAATTATTAATGGTATATTTATTTTCTTCTTCAGCTTCATAGTATTTACTTTAACAAATTCTTAAATCTGTTCCTATATGTTTTATCTGTGTTAATTCGTGTAATTGGTGTCTATCTTCTACAAATTCAAATAAAACTCTATCTCAGCTTTCATCTCCAGCTTTGGCTTCAACATTTCCTCCGGCTTAAAGCTTAACTCCTTCAACACAGCTACCTTCGAAGAGCTCTCAAGGTACCTTGTGAAGTTATAAATATTTTCATAACTGGAAGAAATATTCACTTCAACCGGCTGCATCCATAAATTATCTTTCTTCTCAAGCTTCTTTGGTCTGATTGATGTAAACTTTACCTTGCTTTCCTTAGCCGCCTCATCAAGAAAACTTAAAACCGAAGATAGATTTTTATTCTCTTCATAATTCGATACAACCTGGTTTATTTCTAATTTCAAATTTTTATTCTTTATCTCCAATTCACGGATTGCCAGTCTGTTATTCTCACTCTCTTCAATCTTCCTTTTTTGTACAAAAAGATCATATCCTGTAGTTACAAGGGTTGAATAATCCGGTATTATATCGGAGAATGTAACTACCATAAACAAGAATAAACTAAGGATTATTATATTCTTCCATTTTTTGCTTTTAATCAGCATAATACTTCGCCGAGAGATTAAATTGAACTAAGCTTTTATTTTATATTATACTGCCTTTTACCTGCAGCTCTTCCGGTTTAACTACCGAAGTGTAAAGCAGGTTTATATCCTTCTATTCTTTATCATCTTCCATACTCTT
>CAWKCY010000023.1:0-15324 GCA_963848195.1 uncultured Ignavibacteriales bacterium
ATAATCCTGCCAGAAAACACAGGGATATCCCTCATGAGTTAGTATAAAAGCATATGCAAGCATTTTATCGTTAATAATAGGATCATCTCTCACTACATCATGGTTTTCAACAAAAGTTACTGCAAGTGAAGGAATATCTGATAAGAGTGTTCCGCTTGTTGTTAGGTTTGTTAAACTGAACCCGTAAGTCTGGCATAGATCCTTTAGCCGGTATCTTAAAGGAAAATCAAAAGCGCTTGCCGGGTTATCAGACCAGGCATTTGTTTCATTAAGCCATTCTTTAATATTCCGATCACTGTCCCAGCATTCACCAACTCCGAAAGGTTTAAATCCTTCATTATTTTTTAATCCTCTCAGTTCCTGGATTGCACGTACCATCCATCCTCCATACCCCTTAACACAATCATACCTGAAGCCGTCAAAGCCAATTTCTTCTAAAAGCCATCTGGCATATTCAAGAAGTTCGGTATATACATAAGGATCCCGGTGACATAAATCAGGCATATCACCAAAGGTTCCATTATCCCATGTTTCATAAGGAGAAGGATGAAAGCATTGCCAGCTCCGTGGAAATTTTTTACTCTTAGGTGAAAACTTTGTCCATCTTTTTTGACCCGTAACAGGATTACTTTCTTCCTCATCCGCTCCGCTGTTATGGTTTAGTACCAGATCCGCATAAACCTGAATATTTTTATTATGTGCTGTTTTTATCAGCTTTAATAAATCGGTTTTCGAACCGAAAAGAGTTTTAACAGAACCTTTTTGATCTATATCTCCAAGGTCATAATAATCATATGGATCGTAACCCATTGATAATCCGCCTAAATTTGCGGCTTTATTTGCGGGAGGAAGCCATATTGCGGTAAATCCTGCGGAGACAAGTGAATCTATTCTACTACTAATAAAATTCCACCAATCCCCTGCTTTATTTTCCAGTTTTGCGCAATCCCAATAAAAGGTCTGCATTATTACACCCATGGTATTCCATCCTTTACTGTTTATTATTTCTATCAGAACCGTACTAAAGATATTATGATTTTTTTGGGTCAGAGAAGAATTAAGTGAATCTTTATTCGAACAGGAAAATAAAAACAAAATAGTTATAAATAGCAAATAGATTATTCATTCATTTCTAAAATCTTTACGTCTTCCTTTAATCTTTCCATTTCAGCCGGAAGGGTGCCGTTATAGACTCCCCTTATCCTCCCATGCTGATCAACAAGTATAAAATTTTCACTGTGCAGAAATGTATTTCCTTCTTTTTGTATACTAAAATCTCCGTCGGCAAAATAAGAATTTCTAGCTAAATCATATATCTTCTTTATATCTCCTGTAACCATAAACCATTTCCCGTTTATTGCATGTTTAGCATCAGCATATTTTTTTAATATCGGCACTGTGTCTATTTCAGGAGTTACCGTATGCGAAAGTAATAAAACTTCACTATCGTCTTTAAAATATTTTTGAAGGAGCTGCATTACTGCCGTCATATTGGTGCATAAGCCGGGACATGTTGTAAAAAAGAAATCAGTTATATACACTTTTCCTTCAAATGTCGTGTTTGTAACTTCATTCCCGTTTTGATCTGTAAGAGAAAATTCAGCAATTTTATGAATATGTTCATATTCATCTGAATTTTCATTAATCCATTGAGGTGTCAGATCAACGGAGATATAAAATGGAAGTTCCTGTGAAGATTCTGCATTACTCTGACTGCAGCTTTGAAATGCCGGAACTGTCATTATAATCAATATTACTGCTGCTGTTAAATTGTCCTTTGCCATCTTTAACAGAATAACAAAGCCTTGATTTAACAACTCCATAAGTTTTTCCATTCTTCACCACATAATTTATGAAAAGTTTTCCGTTCTCACGCCAGCCTTTCTGGCTTCCTTCTTCCTTCCCGTTTTTATAGTTCATCCATATAGATAATTTCCCATCCGGATACCATTCTTTAAATGAACCGTTATAATTCCCTTTAGAAAAAAAGTATTCAAATTTTCTGTTCCCATTCGGCCAGTATCCTTTATTCACACTATCTTTCATTCCAACTGTATAATATCGTTCTGTATAAAGCTGACCGTTATAATACCAAATCAATTCTTTTCCCCATTTCCCTCCTTCAAAATATTCTGTATATGATCTCTTTTTGCCGTCAGCATAATTACCGGTTAAAACTCCGGAAAATAATTTTTTATTATAATAAACCAATCCATTTATTACTTTTATATGCGTATCATTTTTATTTACCTTTAATGAAGGGACACCTGTTTTCACTTCTGCTTCTGGATTTTTAACCTCTTCTACTTTGCACCCCGTTAAGCAGACTATAAAAAGAAGTATACAGATTAAATATTTAATTTTACTCTTCATTTTCAATTTTCTATTGAGTTACAGATCCGGGAGTTCCGTAATACTGTCCCCCATTTATATAGGGTGAATCACCTGTAATATGATAATGATAAATACCATCAGGATATTCTTTAGTTGGTCCAAAGTGACCATGATACTTATCCAGATCATCGTTAGTTATCATTTTCCCATCTTCATAAGGACCGTAAACCGGAAAACCATCAAGCAAAAAACCAATTAGACCATCTTCACCTTCCTCTTCAGTAATATGTAAAGGTTCAACATGATAATGATACATTCCTGACTGCTGGGGATGACCATTATATTGATCAAATGAATTTATTTCATCTCCAAGTGCTCTGTTTGGACCTGCATATTGATTAAATAAAGGGACACCGTTAATTGAAACTCCAATCGGTCCAAGCTGAGTATATGAATGTGAAGAGGATTCATGCGGATTTAGTGGTATTTTAAATACTAAATTTTGTTCAACAATTCTGTTTGGATTTAAACGAAAGTCAGGATTATTTCCGTTATAAGCTTCATAGTTTGAATCTCCCACATCAAAATAAGGGCTTTTATGATCCGGGATATCCATTGTTGTGATAACTGCATAATCTCCCAGAACTGCAACAGTAACATTTCCTGAAAATTTTTTGAATGCATTAGGTAAGTTTTGTACAGAACCTGAATTGGATCCATTCCCAGATATTCCCAATAAATCTATTTGAGAATCTGTAGGGCTGCTGCATCCGGTCATTAAAAACAGCGACATTATAAAGCTCAGCAATACTTTCATAGCACGGCTCCTTTTTATAAATATAATATTGTTATTAATTTTATTGCTTAGATGTCTTTTGCAGAGGATAACCTGCGGTGTTTGTAGCAGCCAATCTTGGATGTGTGATTCGGATTACAAGATGCTTCTAAAATTCTTAAAGCTATCTATTGTTACTTGATAATTATAACATAGTTCGGGTATTCTTAATTGTGATTAAGTATTAATTACTTGCTTGCTCTTACATGAAAGATTAGGATTACGAGTACGAGTACGAGCACGATTACGATTACGATTAAGAGTACGATTACGAGTTAGAGCAAGTAGAATAAGAATAAAATATGTCACCGTTCAGGTTCTCTGCCGGGAGGTGGTAAGGGTGGTCTGTCTTTAGGCCTAAATGAGTTAAGAAAAATATCTTTTAATTTGTCCCTTTGGCCGGGTGTACATATCGACGCAAGCTTTTGAAAATGTTCCGATAAAAATAATTCATATGCTTTTTGTGCTGAACCTATACTATCAATCAACACAGTTATTTTCTGTTTATCCGGTTTTTGATTAAAGGATTCTGATAATACTTCTCTTTTATACTCTGAAACTTTATCTTCAAATTTTCTCGTTGTTTCAAAATGTTCTCTTCTAATATCTTTAAATTTTTGTTTTTGCTCCTGGCTCAAATTCAATTCATTATCAAGGAAACGATTCACATTTTCTCTTCCTGGAGAGGGAGGAGGTAATTTAGGACGATTGAATTCCCTAAACCAAATAAATGACAAACTGCCAATGTTAATAATTACCAGGATTATTATTAAAATATTTGTAAACTTTTGCTTTGCTAGAATATCCATTTTACTTACCTATCATATCATTTAGTTGTGAATAATATGAATGATTTATTGTATATTCGGTAGAGATAGCCGAAAGATATGTCTGTTTTGCAGAATCTGTGTTATTTTTAAGATCTAAGAAAAAAAGTGCGGTAAATACATTTATTATAATAAAAAGAAACAAAATCATCGGGCGAAGAAGATTTATATTTGTTAATATCCTGCTTTGCCTAATTTGACTCTTATTAATTTCAGCTTCTATTCTGGTGATTAAATAAGGATTTACATCAAGACTCTCAATATTATCGAATGCATTTAACGTCTTTTCTATTTCTTCTTCTATTTGTTCTTTTTTTTTCATATTTCTGCCTCATACGGTAATTAGACGTCATTTCGAGAAAAAACTTGCGCTTATATTATTTCTGTTTCATAATACTTTCGGAGCTTCTTTTTTAAGTTATTTTTAGCCCGGTGTATTAGTGATTCTACCGAGGGAATTGTTGTATCTAGAATTTCTGCGATTTCTTTATAACTGATTTCATCATATTTACTCAAAGTAAAAGCAGCTCTTTGATTTTCGGGTAATGTTCCGAGAGCTTCATTTAAGATTTTGATTCTATCCAGTTCTTCCAGCCTAACCTCCGGATCCGGATTATTATCATCTATTATATCTTCGAAGGAATCATCTGCATTAAATACTTTTTTAATTATTCCAAATCTTTTTTTTCTTTTCTTCCTCCTGATAAAATCTAATGATTTAGTTACTGCAATCCTATATATCCATGTAGATAGCTTTGATTCACCTCGAAATGAAGCGAGGGATTTATAGACTTCTACAAATACCTCTTGTGTTAAATCTTCTGAATCTTCTTTATTGTTTAAAAACCTGAAGCATGTATTTAAAACTCATCTGTTGATGTTCATCAACCAGAATCTTAAAAGATTTTAAGTCCCCTTTTACTATATTTTCAATCAGCTTTTCAACAGACATATATTCAAAATTTAACTTCCATCTCCTATTTTCTGAGTAGTTGTTGCCTTAGCCTTAAGACGGGCATAAATGAGAGAAACAGTAACCAGGACTACCCCCAAAACTAAAAAGGAAACAATTTTATAGGTGAAATCCTCACTTGTAATTCCTAAAATGAAGACATAAACGACGGTTAATAGAAGGGTAAGAATCGCCATCCACCTGTATTTTTTGTTCTTCAATATTAAGCTCAGGTAATAATATAAAAAGGCCAAAACTACCCATGAAATGCTTACAAACCCACCTGGAATAAAATTATAGAGAGCATAAGGAATAATTAAAAGTGCAATTATCAAGTAAGCATTTCGCATATATTCTGTTCTTAATTCCAGCCTGTCCTTTTTCCAATTTAAAACCCTTGCACTTAATAATGCTACTATTCCATAACTAATACTAACAGCGTCTATTTTCCCCTCCATAGATAAATAAGCAATTAGAACAATAAGATAAATAACAAAATTTGCAACAACTATAAATTTAGATCTAAACCAGACCGCAGTTGAAACTACAAGTAAGCTCTGCCAGCACAACCAGATAAAAAAGTTAGGCGCAGGGAATTGAATTATTATTGACGCACTCAGTGCAAGATATCCGAACATTGCAAGTATAAATGTTGAATACTTACTTTTTTCTCTGACCCAAAAAATTATAGAATAAGTTAAAAACAACATTGAAGCAAGAAGGTGATAAAAACCTGAATAAGCATGTGTTGTTGTTAATGTGATTATCACAAAAACAGAATAAGCTCCGGCAGTGTTCAAACCTGTAATCAATACAACATTCAGATTTTCTTTAATTGATTTGTCCCTTAATATATTTCCTATATAAAAAATAGAAGCGTATATAAGAAGAAATATTGCATTGAATTCAGGATAGAATACCGGCTGTAACGGTTTACCAAGTAAAGGATTGTTAAAAAACCAGATCAAATGGATTAGATATGTTATTAGTATCCCGTATATAATGAGATAATTCCATTTATATTTCAATGTAAAATAAACGCAAAGTGATGATAAAAGAGCCAGCATAATAAAAATAAAATAGGACTGATCGCTAATTATAGCAGTTACATATTCAAGTGTAAGACTTACTGCAGTTAAATAAATCGAACCTTTTTTGATTGAATATATCAACGTCAGACTTGCGGCAATCAACAAGAGAACAACTTCAATTCTCAGGCTGGTAATTAAAGGATTTGAACTGAAATAATATAACCGCAGTGTTGTAAAATAAAATAATACGAATCCTCCCCCTAAAATAAATCCGCTAATATGAGGAAAGTTTTTTCTCCAGTATTGCGAAAGAGCAATTAATCCGATCGAAAAAAAATATCCTAATATAGTCGGAAAAGCAGATGGAGAATTTTCATAAGGCAGAGTTAAGAGAAATGCAAAACCTATAATTAATACGACAATCCCAACTTTTGCAAACCAAAATTGGCCAATTCTGTATTCAAGATTATCTTCCCTTTCTAAACTTGATATTGTTTCTTCCTGTTTCCGTATTTCTTCTTTTTCTATATAAGGTTTTTCTTCCGGTACTATAGAAAGGCGGGCTTCTATACTTGAAATTCTTTCATCTAATTTGATTAAGAATTTAACTATATCATCAAGGCCGGGATTATCAGAGAGTGATTTCACACCTGCCTCCCTGTTTAATTATTTTCTAAAAAAATTATTTACCGCGTTCCATTCTCTTTATATACAGGTATAATATAAAAGCAAGAAAACTTATAATTAATACCGAAATACCTAGACCGATTCGCCTGAAATAATATTCATGTATGGCGCCTTGTGCTTCAGCTATTACTACCTTGTTCACAGCCAAACCTTTGTTAACAACAACACTATCAAATTTTTCTTTATTAAACGAATGTATTATGGTTCTAGCTTCCAGCTTAGCTTGATTAACATCTCTTAATTTAAATTTAGCCTCGGAAATCTCCATACCTTTTTGTTCGGCATTATTTATTAAAGAATCTGCAAAATTTTCAGAATAACTAAGGCTGTCGATTAATAACCGCATGTGTTTCGCTACTTTATAACCGTTAATATTTTCACTTTGAGTATGACATTTGCTGCAAATTGCATCTTTCGAGACACCCAATAGTTGATTGGTGGGAACAACAATACCGTGGTTACCATGACAGGTTTCACATTCGGGATAATGATGTTCATCAAAAGCTTTCTTATGAGGGCTGGCAGAAAATAACTCAGCATTTAATGCGTGACAGGTTCCGCAGACTTCGGAAATTGACTCAACACCGGGAGGTACTGCACCATGATTTCCATGACAGCTATTGCAGGCAGGAGCACTTAAATCATGCTTTTCAAGCAAATCAACTCCATGTACACTTTTTGAGTATTTCTGGTACTGGTCAGTTGGAATATTGTATTCTTTCATGTATGTTTTATTGCTATGGCAGTGAGCACAGGTCTTCGGTATATTTACTACATAAACACTTGAGTTTGCATCATTAACCGGCAGAATGCCATGACTTCCATGACAGTTTGCACATTCCGCAACTTTGATATCTCCTTTGGCATTCCTAATTCCATGAGTACTTGTTCTATATTTATCCAGCTGATCCACCGCAAGGGCCGGATTATAATTGCGCATATAAACAGCGTCGCTATGGCATTTTGCACAGGTTTTGGGGAGATTAAGAGGATAAACAGGGGATGCAGTATTAGTAACTTCTACTATACCATGGGCACCATGGCAGGTTATACATTGTACAATTCTCTCCCCGCCTTTTATAGATAATCTGCCGTGAACACTTTTTGATAAAAGTTCCATTTGATTTGTTGGTATATCGGCACCATATTTTTTCATAGTTTCAGGGTTTGCATGACATATAACGCATCTTTCAGAAATTTCATTACCTTTTGGAACACCAATAAATCCGGCATCTTTATTCATTGCAGCATCCATATCATCCGATTTACTATTTCCACCATGACATCCTGAGCATGGAATCCCCTTTTTATGATGAATATCGTTCTTAAACAATTCCGCCGGCTTATCCCCCTGCGCTTCATGACAGTTTAAACATTCATCTTCAGCTGCTTTAATTATATTACTAAACAATAAAATAAAAACCGAGAATAAAATCATTGTTAACTTTTTCATGAGGTCCATCCGAGTATTGTTAAAACAATGATGAAAATTACTGCAAAAATCCCTATATAATTAATTAAACGGTTCTGCTTTCCCCTTGAACTTTTAATATCCCAAAACGGAACGAGCAGCCACAATAATCCTGCGAGACCAAAGAGTAAAATCCCGAGTAATTCACCTTCAATAGATAAGATATGTGCGGGAAAATATTTTAAGGTCTGGAACATAAATAGGAAATACCATTCCGGTTTAATTCCGGCCGGTGCTGAAGCAAAAGGATCAGCTTTAATACCCAATTCAGCGGGAAGAAAGACAGCAAGAATTGCTAAGATATTAAGAACAATCAACCAGAGAAGTAAATCACGGAGCATAAAATTAGGGAAGAAAGGCATTTTCTTTTTTTCAGCAAGGGGCTTAACTTCAAATTCTAACGGCTCACTCATTCCCTGCCTCTGTACGAGCACTAAATGAATTAATAAGAGAAATGTAAAAATACCTGGAAACAATGCTACATGAAATCCGAACAAACGGGAAAGAGTTGCACCGGTAATATCATCGCCTCCCCGCATAAATATTTTAATTGGGTCTCCTATTAACGGAATTGCACCCACTATATCAGAACCCACTTTGGTAGCGAAAAAAGATAATTGATTCCATGGAAGTAAATATCCGCTAAATCCAAACCCGAGCGCCAGAAAAAACATTAAAGCCCCCGTTATCCAGGTAATTTCTCGTGGTTTTCTGTATGCTTTTTCGAAAAAAACACTGAACATATGAATAAATACGGAAAAGATAAATAAATTCGCAGCCCATGCATGTATTGAACGGATAAGCCATCCGAACTGGACTTTAGACATAATAAACTGAACACTTTCAAATGCTAAATCGGTGCTGGCTTTATAATAAAAAAGGAGTAATATTCCTGTTATCACCTGGATAATAAATAAAAAAAGTGAAACTCCCCCGAAATAGTACCATACAGAATGCCGGTGAATAGGCACATACTTTTTCCCCATAAATTCGACGAGACTCCCCAATTTAACTCTCTCATCAATCCAGAGATAGATGCTTCTAAAAAAATTGTTCATCTTTTTATCTCAAGCTGTTTTTGAAACGAAAACTTCCTCTCCTTTAACTATAACCCTGTATTCCTCAAGGGGCTTTGGGGGTGGCCCTGCAACATTACGGCCGTTCAAATCATATTTACCGTTATGACATGCACACCAAATCAGTCCCATATCGTTTCTATATTGAACAGTACATCCAAGGTGGGTGCAGACTGCCGAAAATGCTTTAAGTTTATTATCCGGTGTCCGAAGAAGAAGGACAGGTTTGCTGCCGAATTTAATTATTTTTCCGCTTCCTTCACTTATGTCCCCAAGTTTACCTGCAGATACACTTGATACTTCTACTTCACTTTGTTTGGGTGGTTTAAGATATGCTAGAAGTGGATATAGTATTATTCCCCCTAATCCGAATAGACCGGCGGATAGAAAATATTTTAGGAATTCACGCCTCTTATGAACTCCACTAGTAATAGTGTTATTCATTATTTTATGTTCCCTCTAGTTACTTGAATGACAATCGCTGCAGGCAGTTTCCTGCCAGGATTCGCCTATATCGACAGGATGTTTATACGATAAACCTGTTAATGCCACATTAGGTTGATTATTTCCGAATTGCTCGGCTAATATTGTGTGGCACACACTGCAGTCTCTTGATATTATTTTACCATCTGCACTAACATGTTTTCCGTCGTGACATCTGAAACAACCGGGTGAATATAAATGCCCTAAATTGTTAGGGAATTTTTTCCAGCTTACATTCATTTCAGGAAAGTAATTTCTCTGATATATTCCCTGGATTTGAATAATAGCTTTTTCGATATCTATTTTTTTACTTGAGTCAATTTGCGGGTAATTTGTTTTATAAAAATCTTCAACAGCTAACTTGATGCTATCCAAAGCAATGGGTTTAGTAGTATAGCTTCCATCTAAAGCATTAACGGCTACACTTTTAATATATGGTAATTCAGGGTTTATTAAACCAGCACCCATTTCTTCGTTAACAGATTGAGCGGGAGGGTGGTAAATATGTGAAGGTCTGTTATGGCAATCGATGCAATCCATTATTCTTTTATCGCCATTTTTAATCTGATCATCGGTTAATTTTGCTTCCGTACTTTTATATATTGTTTCTTTGCCGGTTAATAATGATTTTGCTCTAACCCAAGGAATAACCTGACGGGCAGAATCAGTTGCAAGATAAGTAATTTCATTTGAAATATTCATATGCCAGTGAATTCCCGAAGTTACACCGGTTACCTCATTCCCTCCGCCAATTTTCATTAAAAGGGTTAAAATCATTCTGGAGTTTTCTTTATCCGATAGATAATAGGTATTAACATGTTTTTTCTCATTATAGAATACATTCGGCCAGTGGCATTGCTCGCAAGTTTCTCTTGCCGGTCTTAAGTTACTAATTGGAGTAGGAATTGGACGTTGATATTTTTTAAAAATGACTGAATAAACTTGATAAGCACCTGAAAGTTTAGAACGAACATACCATCCGGCACCGGGTCCTATATGACACTTTACACAATCAACTCTAGCGTGCGGTGAATTCTGATATGCGGTATATTCAGGAGTCATTACAGAATGGCAAATAGTCCCGCAGAATTGATTTGAGTCTGTATATTCATACGCCTTAAAACTTCCAAAGGCAGAAAATAATAATAGAAGTATTGTCCCTACAGAAAAGAATGTTAAAGCTGAGCGATGCTTGGGATTATTCATATCAATAACCGGAAAATGTGCCCCTCTTATCTTCCCCTGTCTTTCCCTTCTATGCTCCCTGATTATTCCGAAAGCAATTAAAATTAAACCTATAATTAAGAATCCGGGTAAAATTACAAAAGCAATAATCCCCATATAAGGTTTTGGATTTGAGGTAAGTGCTTCCAAAAGCATAAGGAACAGTATTAGACCGAAATTAATGACAGCTAGTGCTGCACCGATTAATGTGATTGGATTGTAGAAAGATGAAGGAAAAATCTTTTTCATTTACGTAATAATTATAAGAAAAAATTATTAAAAGATTTACTTATATGCAAATATCATTGCATAAATAATCCAAATAATTATACTGAATCCAATAGATAATGCTGTCCATCCGAATATTTTAATAGCTTTAATAACAATTGGAGGATAAGTTTCAACAAGATGATTCCTTAACTCTCCTTTTTCCAGCAGTTCTTTATACTCTCTTGGTCTATCAAGTTTAAATTCTTCAAGAGATGTTCTTCCGGAAAAAATGACTATGTCCATTGGAAATTTTTCCGGACGCAAATGAGTGTTAAAAAAATGTACTGTAAATATGAATCCGGTTGCCAATAAAGCTTCATCACTATGTATTATGGTAGTAACATTAATGACCCAGCCCGGAACAAACTTAGTAAAAAATTCAGGGAACCATAGAGTTAATCCTGTGGACCCGATGACAAATATTCCCCAAAAAACTGCGAAATAATCAAATTTTTCCCAGTAGGTCCAGCGCCCATATTCGGGGCGTTCACCTAATCCTAAAAACCATTTTAACGAACCTATAAAATCCTTCAGGTCCTGCTTATTAAGCATCATAGAATCACGCCCAAAAATCATTTCTTTAAAAGATTTTTTTTCTTTCCTTTTAATTCTTATTAAATCGATTATATGAGTTACAAAAACAGAAATCATAATGAAAGCGGCAAACCTGTGAACATACCCTGCAGATTCGAAACCACCGAAAAGTTTGGATAGAAAGACAGCCCAGCCGGTGTAAGAAAATTTTAGAGTCATTCCTGTGAGGGCCAGGCTGATAAAACTAATAATCATTAATACATGTAAAACTCTGTTTAACCTTGAAAATCTTTCAATTTGAGTTTCCCGTACTACTATTTTACCATCTTCTCTAATGGTATGTTCATCTGATTCATTATTTATTTTTTCATCAACCAACGACATTATTATCCTCGTTATTTTTGCTATCTTTTTCCATAGATTTATTCTTTTTTAATTGACGCCGCCATTGAAGTGAACGAGGTAACCATAAAATAGTATGAATGCCAGCAATTAGAAATGTAAATACTAATAATCCGGTCATCCCCCAAAATGTCCAAAATAAAAATGGATATTTCCCTGGTTCATGATGAGTGGCGTGAGTAAAATAACCTGCAAATTGTCTGGTTGCTCCTTCATGACATTTTTTACATGTTTCTACTTTATTTTGAAAACTCAAATGTGAAGCAGAATTTTCAACCTGCAAAATATCATGAGCACCATGGCAGTCCCAGCATTTTGCAGTTTTAGAATAACCAAGACGCGAGACCTGTCCATGATATGTTGTGAAATAAGTTTCTGCATATTTCTTATGACAATTTCCGCAGATATTCATAATTTCAAGCCTGAATCCTGCATCATCAGTCCGGCTTATTTTATGAGCACTGTGACAATCATAGCAAACCGGTAATTTTTGATCAGTTTTAGTGATACTTGGAGAGTGGACACTGTTTTCAAGTTGTTTTTCAATACCATAATGACATCTTCCGCATGTTGCTACTATATTTTTCCTGTTGATACTTGAATTAGAGTCATCATGCGGCAGTTCTCTATGAGCTGTGTGGCAATCTGTACAGGTAGCTGTTACAGTTAAACCGCTTTTCATTAATCCTTTCCCATGAATACTCTCTGTATAGTTTGTAATGATATCACGTTCCTGGCCGGTATATCTTACGGCAGCAGGTTCTCCGGTTCGATGACACTTACCGCAAAGGGTGGGAATATTTGTCGGGAAAGTTGGAGAGTTTGAATTATTTTTTGCCAATACTCCATGACCACCATGACACTCTTCACAGGTCGGGGCATTTTTGTCTTGTTTCGCAAAAAGCTGACCATGAATACTTTCTCTATATTGATCGCCCTGATCTGCATGGCAAATAGAACAATCAACCTTTGAGGTTATGCCGGTACATGGCCGAAGCAAAGAAGGATTTACTGTATTATGACATTGACTGCATGATATTTTAATATGAACTGAACTTTGAAGCTGATCAACGTTGACGAACATGGAACGACCGTCCATCGATTTTAGATCGGTTCTCCCATGGCAATTTAAGCAATCCTGGTTAGCTATACTCTCTTCATAAAGAACTTGTTTTATTTTATGCGGCGGATGACAATCAATACATACCGGGAGAACATGGGGTGTCTGCTCCCATAATTTCCCTTTAATAATTTTACGGTGAACCACTTCAATTTCTTGATGACATTGTGTGCAGGTAGCTGCGATATTTTTTCTAGCAATTGTAGATTGAGGATCGGACGGCGGAAGAATTTTATGCGGAGAATGGCACGACGCACAGTTGGCAGCAACAGAAAGACCTTTTTGCAGTAAACCAACACCGTGTAAACTTTCCGAATAATTTTCGACTATATGATCTTGAGGGATATGCCTTTGTATCTGTACTTTTGTACCTTCTTTATGGCAGGATCCGCATACAAATGGAATTTTAATTGGTGCTACAGCAGAATGAATATCTTTAACCGGAAGAATATCATGCGAACCGTGACAATTCTGACATACCGGAGCTAACGGGTCTCCTTTGGCTTTAGCTTTTCCATGGATTCCTTCAGAATATAAAGTTTGTTCATCCTCATGACATGGAAGACATTGGGCGGGTGCTACATCAGTTTTATGAGGAAAATCGGAACCTGCCAGATCAGCGTGGCAATCAATACATTGAATACCGCTATGAACTGATCCTGTAAGTTTTTTACTATCGACAAATACTGAATATGACTTCCCCTCTTTTTTCCCTGAAAGCGTATTATCGCTATGACACATTAAACAATCATCATTTTCCTGGGCAAATATACTATTTACCATTAAAAGCGGTATAATTAATAATATATATATGGGGATATTATAAAAACATAATCTGAGCGAATTCATTTAATCATCTTCCCTTTTTTTCCCTTTTCCATACTCAAAAATATTATTTAACATTATTTTCATCCCCGCTTTGCTGTTCTTTTAATTTTTCTAATTCTGCAGGATGCTCTTCAGCCATCTCTTCTTCAGTAATATTTCCAGTAATCCAGGAAGTATTCATCGGATAAATATCAGGATTAAAGATTACAAAATAAAAGTGCCATACAATTATCGCTAAAGTAGCTAACCATGCTTCATAATAATGAATTGTTCTGGCAATTTCCCAGCCGAGTAAAGTGAATAATCCAATGAAAGTATTATCAAACCACATTACAAACCCGGTTGCAGACATTATTATAGTTCCCCAGATAAGGGCCCAATATTCGGCTTTTTCAATATAACTAAAACGATCCAGCATTGGTTTTACTTTTGATAAACCTAAATTGAATTTGGCGACTCCAATAGCATCAAAGAAATCTTGTCTTTTAGGTAATAAATCCCTTATTAACTGTTTCCCCCTATCGGTAAATAAAATATAATAAATATGATATAAGCTTGTTCCTATCATAATTACGGCAGCTATTCGATGCAGTAAGCTGCGGTACTCGAAAGCATTTTCAACTACATTCCGAATATGAGATACCCACCATGAATTGGGGAACTGGAGCATAAATCCTGTAATTACAAGTACAATAAAGCTGATTGTAAATAATAGATGCTGAATTCTCTCATTAACATTCATTCTAAGGTACAGAGCATGACTGTGTTTTTCCTGAACAATATACCCCATTTGCTTCAATTTTTTAATTTTAGCTTTTTTCAAGAAATCAAGAATATTATGCAGCAACATCGCACCGATAACAGAAACAATCATTAAAATATAAATCAAGGATATCCAATAAAGTATCGGATCCGATGTTTCTTTTTTGGTAGCATGTATATCACCCACACTAAAATTTTTGTTAGCACCCGGGTGACATTTTCCACAAGTCTTTTCAAGATTGCCTATAAAAACAGAAGATTTGGGATTATCAGGAGGTAGTACAAGATGAACTCCATGACAGCTACCGCAATTTGCAACTGTTGTAGCACCACCCTGTAAAGCTAACCCGTGATAACTATTATTAAATGTTGATAAGCGATTTGGATTTAATCCATATTTTGTAGCTAATGTAATAGAAGCATGACAACGTGAACAAACTTCTTTTGAAACATTTGCGTTTGATGTGGGGGCAAGTGGATTGCTTGGT
>CAWKCY010000024.1:0-477092 GCA_963848195.1 uncultured Ignavibacteriales bacterium
TCCTAAGGAAATAAAAGAAATCAATAATTTTTATGAAGGTTTTAAGAATCAAAAGGATTACCATCGATTTAAAGGTGCCTCGTATATGAAAACATTTAAAATGTTGTGTCAAAATCCTTTATGAAGCTAATGAAAAGGGTGCGATAAATGTTCGTAAACAATATGAATATGAAGTAAAGAAATCTGATTCTTTATCTCATAAACATTTATCCACATTTGGATTTCCAGGTGCAACAAAAGGCATGATTGAAAAAGAGATAAAAGAAAAATTTTCAAATACTATATATGCATTGACGACTACTGCATATTTTTTAAAAATAAAAGTGAAATCATTCGGCTCAACTAAAATAAAACCAACACCAAATAGTAATATTGAGTTTGGGACTGTGGATGTTCATCGTATCATAGAAGATGTAATAAAGGGGGATAATCATTTTTCAATAGGCGATAATATAATATTTTATTATATGCCTTTTTGGAGAAAATATACAAATAAGAATTTTCAAGAAGGGAAAAGCTATTTTGTTCCTTTGAAATGTTCCGGAGGGAGAGGAAAAAATATGATTGGTTAGCTTTGGTAACATTGGATGATGAACAAAAGTTACCACCCGAAAAATTTGATTACAATTTGAGCTATGGTTGCTTTCAGATAGATAATGATTATTTAATCGACAGTAATAATTATTTCGGATATGGGGAAAAAATATTTTGGACTGATTTTAGTAATAATCTAACGCAACAAATTAATTTGATTTAAATCGTGGTAGGAGGGAAAATGTTAAATTTTACAATCTTAATTCTGTCTATTTTATTTTTGAAGCTAT
This sequence comes from uncultured Ignavibacteriales bacterium, assembly GCA_963848195.1. Lineage (GTDB taxonomy): Bacteria > Bacteroidota > Ignavibacteria > Ignavibacteriales > Ignavibacteriaceae > CAVQBP01. The sequence goes on from CAWKCY010000024.1 coordinate 825, forward strand.
TTAGTCTATCGTTAGGTTATGCCCAGGAGCCGTTAGAAGATTATTTCTTACAGGGGATATTATATAAGAATAACGACCCACAAAAGCCATATGTTGGAAACATCGAAATAGGACCCGATGGAGATCACTTTTTCTGGTGATGTTATAACTTGGAATCCTTCTATTTCTTCTAATTTACCCATTTATGTTGATTTAGTTACTAATATTCCAGATAAAGCTAATGATGTAATTGAAAGTTCTGATAAATGTCTTGAAGATTTACGAAGTGTTTATGATGAATGGGCTTCGGAGTGTGGTTATGTTATAGATTTTAGTGAAGTAAACACTTTAAATCCCATACCAATTGAAATAGAATGGAGTACTAATAATAATTTATTTCAAGAAAAAGATGGAGGGGTGCCGGGAGGGGTGACATATTCATCGGTAGATAAAAATGACCAAAAACACTTTTCAGTAAGTAACAGCAATCCTTTAGAATCCGGGGTCTCATATAGTGTTATTTTCTTAAATAATTCATCTACAAGAAATTTCAATTGGACAACCTATTTTATCCTCTTCTATCCTGAAACATATGTTAATTTTTATAATATTTTACTCCACGAATTCGGACATCTAGTTGGGTTAGGGGATAATCCAAAAGATCCTGATTGCATTATGTATCCAAGTCAGCCTGTTGGAAATATAAGTGAAAAGTCAATAAACAACACTGATGAAGATAATTTATCATGGTATGTAGATATATTGGTTCCAGTATGTGAAACTTGTTCACCTGCAGCTCCAACAGGTCTTTCTGCAACAATTAGTGGACAAAATGTTGTTTTGACATGGAATCCATATCTTAATGGATTAGGCGCATCACTGCAAATAATAAAGAATAATCAAATCTATGGCAGCCCTTTTTCAACATCCCAGACGTCTTTTATTGATAATAATGCTGCTAATTCATTACCTGCAAAATATCAAATAGCAGCCTTTAATGGACATGGATACTCTTATTCAAATAGCGTTAATTTAATTGTGGCGCCAAGTACAATAAGTTCAAATACACTATGGACAGGTGTAGTTTATGTAAACTCAAATGTTAATATTACTGCCACAGGAAATTTGATTATTGGCGCTAGTACAAAAGTAATATTTAATGCCGGGCATAATTATAGTATAATTTGTGAAGGTAAATTAAATTCTCAAGGTGTGAATTATGGATCAGTGTTATTCTCATCAAACTCCACAAATCCTGCTGTAAATAATTGGGGAAATATCTTTCTGAGTGGCTCAGGAGCTTCAGGATCAACGATTGAATATACCAATATCCAGTATGGAAATGGAATTCAAGTAATAAATGTACCTGATTTTGAAATATCAAACTGTAATTTTTTAAATAATTATGTATCTATTTATTGTGGTGGTTCAATCGGTTCCATATTAAATAATTATTTAAGTAGTAACAGTATTGGGCATTCAATTCAATTAAATCTTTCAACTGTAACCTGCAATAAAAATAAAATAAAAAAAATTGATTCAGGTGCTAAAAGAGGTCATGGAATTTTATTCGGCGGCGGTTCGCATGGTTCAGCATGGCAAAATGATATATATAATGTTGATTGGGGCATCGGTTCAATATGGAGTAGTTCTGTAGATTGTTACAATTCAAATTATTATAATGAACCAAACGATGAAAGAAATAATAGGATAACTAATTGTAATTATGGAGTAAGAATCTATAATAATAGCTATCCTATATTAGGAAGGCCGATTTCTGTATACGGATATAGTACAATTAAAAATAATTCTGTGGATGTTTCTTTAAATACCGATAATATTACAGCTTCTAACTTAGAAGCTTATGAAATTTATTGGAATAATGGAGATTACTCTCACGCAATTGTTCAAAAAGGTAATGGTTCTAATATTATCCATGCTCCAGAAGCTACCTCAGATCAATGGCAAAATATTCCTTTTCCCAAAATTCAATCACCACCTAATATGAAATCCAATAATGCTATTGCAAGTATTGATGCTAACAGCAATAGCGATAAAGCCTCTAATGTAAGTAAGGAGAGTTCATCGGTTGAAGTATTTGATTCTTTATTTACCGGTATAAATTTGCGTCACCAGAAAAAACTTATCGAAGCCAAAGATTATTTTATATCATATCTTTCCAAACATCCGGAAGACCAAAGAGCATATACAGAATTATATAATTGTGAAGATAAACAGACTATTAAAGAAATACTTACGTTTTTCAAAACTTTACCTAAACAAGCTTCTAAGGAACAAGGATTGCTCCTCTCCTATTTATATCAAAAGGAAGGTGATATACAATCTGCAAAAAAAATAAATAATGCTTTAATAAAAAAATATCCCAATACGCCTCTTTCAGCCAGAGCAAATATTGAAAATATGTACATTTTATTATATAGTGAAAACAATCTAAATGATGCCGTAGATATTTTTAAAGATGTTTTGAAAGAAGCCCAATTATCTACATCAACTGAACTTAAAGATGCAGAATATGCTCTTGAATCCTATGCAAGAATACATGAAAAACCAATTCCAGATTTTGATGCTCTCAAAAAGGCTCTTTCAAGCGCAATAAATCAAAATGAAGAATTTAGTTTATTGGGTAATTATCCGAATCCCTTTAATCCATCAACTACAATTTCTTATAATTTACCAAGAACTTCAAATGTCGAAATAATAGTCTACGATATTCTAGGAAATAAAATAAAAAGCTTTAATATTTCTTCACAAAATGCAGGTAAACAACATGTTGTATGGAATGGAACTAATGGTAATAATCAACAGGTAGCAAGTGGTATTTACTTATACCATTTTAAGGCTATGTCGTTGGAAGGCAAGAATGAAATATTTGAAAAAACTGCTAAGTTATTGCTGTTGAAGTAAAATAAGAATTACTTAGTTAATTATTTAATTAGTATAAAATAATCATAAAGATTAATAAAGCTGCCGGTTTTTATACCGGCAGCTTTATTTGTTTTATGCAGCTGCATTTATTTTATATGATATAATCCAATCAATTATATTATCCGGCTGCGCTGCGGATAATTGGATAAACATTTCTTCCAGTTCCTGTCTTTTTGTTTTTAGCAGCTTGTGATCCATTTTTGAGATTTCGGTCTGGCTTGTGGTTCCGAATATCTTTTCTATTATTGTGGCTTTTATCTGTTTATCTGCTTTTGATCTTGCGTCTCCTAAGCCGTTCTTGTCAAATATCCCGGATATGTTTTCTGTCTCTATCTGCTGTCTTAATCTTTTTTCAAAGTAATCGGAATCATTTCCAGGTGTTAAGTTATTGCTGAAGGTTTCTCCCGATACTTCTCCTATTGGTAATCCTAATATGAAGTTAATTATTGGCTTAAAGCTTCTGTAAGATGGAAATTCAAATCTTTTTCCGTTTATTGTGTCGCTTCTATCTTTTAATACATATCCTACATTCTTGAACCGGTCTTCCATCTTTATCAAGTTCTTTCTCCAGCTGCATCCATACGTTAAGATCTGTTTCATATGGGGTCTCTCCTGCAATCTTCATCTTTACACCGCTTTTTACAAATTGTCCTTTCTGGATTACTTTTCCCTGGTCATCTACTTCATCGTTTTCTTTATCATATTCAAATCCTCCTCTTCCGGTGAATACTATGTTTCCTTCCACTTCCACAAATTTATCAGAGAATTCTTCCTGCCAGGCAGGGAGCAAAGCTCCCCAGTCATTTAAGAACATTCTCTCTTTTCGGTTCTTTATTTTATAGTCTTTTACATACTGATAGTATATCTTTGTAAGTGAATCGATAAACAGGAAGTCAATTTCCTTCTTAGAAAGGAAATCAAAAGCCTGTATAACGTCTGCAAGTCTTTTTGTATCCTTTGCAATTGCTTTAATACCGGCTTTCTGGAAAAGTTTAATTAAGAACCTGCTTCCTTTTTCGTTATCAATAATCAAGATAGGTTTAGTTAATTTGAGTTCTTTATATACACCTATAATAAAATCAGAGGAGGTCCTGCTTTTGCCTTTATGGAAAGCTTTCCATAACGGAAATTATCGAAAGTTTTTGCTTATGGAAAGAAAGTGTGATAAATACTTATCATAGTTGAAAATGCCCTTTTATTTCTTGCCATAATATCTCACTATAGATTATCAAAAAATAATCAGTGAGGTACCATATGAAACCAAAACTATCTATCGATGAACTAATAGCCAAAGTGATGGCTGAATTGGAAAGACTGAAATATTCCGGGAACTCGTGTTGTAAATTCCGTAGCTTTTACAAAAAGTTTAGTGTTTTTGCCAAGGAAAATAATGAAGTTTATTTTTCAGAAGAATTGGGCAGGAGATTCTTAAAAGAAAAGTACAACTGCATTATCAACAATTATACTGAGGCTATACCCAAGCGATACAGAGATCTTATTAGAAAAATACGGGTCTTGGGTGATTATCAACTTCATAATGTGATATTCCGAAAAATTATTAAAAAGCCAGGATTCATAAAACCTCCCCAATTTGAAAAAGAGCTCGCAGCCTACGAAAGAGAATGCGAAAGCAAGGATTATTCTAAAAGAGGATTACGGACCCGGATGCAGCGTTTGTTTTTTTTTATAGATTATCTTAATAACAGAGGGTTACAGAATGTAAATAGTATTACTCCTCAGATAATATCCGATTATGTTAAAGCAATCTATTGGCATCACGAAAAAACTATTTCATCGATATTAACAGCACTTAGAGTATTTCTAAGGTTTCTCTACCTAAATCAATACATAGATGAAGACCTAAGCTTAAAAGTTCCCCGCCAGAAAAAGTATTATTATCCCCCTGTTCCTTCTGTCTGGAATAAGGAAGATGTAATCAGGATGCTGGAAAGTATTGACAGAGGAAATCCAACCGGGAAAAGAGATTATGCTATACTGCTACTGGTTACCAAGCTTGGCATAAGGGCAGGCGATATAAAGTCATTGACCTTATCCGATTTAAATTGGCAGTTAAAATCCATAGAGATAAGACAGAATAAAACGAAGAATAGTGTCACCTATCCCATTTTGGATGATATAGGCTGGGCATTAATTGATTATCTGAAAAACGCTCGTCCAGTAAGTAATTCACCCTTTGTTTTTTTAAGGATGAATGCTCCCTACGAAGAATTTGCAGAAGATTCCGGTTTACATTTTATCATAAGAAAATATATGAGAGCTTCAGGAATTACTGTTCCAAAAGGTCAAAGGCACGGATTCCATTCTCTCCGTCATACACTTGCCAGCACTTTGCTTGAAAATCAAATACCACTGCATGTAATCTCCGAAATCCTTGGACATATCAATTCCAAATCTACAATGATCTATCTTCATACATCACTTGAAGGATTACGGTTATGTGCTCTTGATCCGGAGGAGGTGTTTTACGATGTCTAAAGAAATTGTCTATAAAAGTATTTTTGCTGAATTAATCGCCGGATATATTGAGGAAAATAGGGCGGTGGGTTATAAATTTTTAAAGGCTTCCTCCCTTTTGAAACAATTTGACACTCTGGTCTATAGAGAACAATGGACCGAAATGAAACTATCAAAGCAATTGGTATTGCTATGGACAAAAAAAAGACCAAATGAAACAGAAAGTAACAGATGCCACAGAATCTCAATAATACGTGGCTTTGCAAAATATTTGGTACGGCTAAGTTATGAGGCATATATTTTTCCGCCTGGTACGGTTACTGTTGAGAGATACTCTTATGTTCCTTACATTTTTTCGAAAACGGAACTAAAGAATATTTTTAAGATATGTGACAATTATCCCGCTTCTAATACTTCTCCCAACCGGCATCTAATGCTTCCACTTCTGTTCCGAATGTTATACGGGTGTGGTTTGCGTATTTCTGAAGCATTAAAATTAAAACTTAATGATGTTGACTTAAAGAAAGGAACTTTATTTATACATGAGGCGAAATTTGGGAAAGAAAGGATTATCCCAATGGCAGCAACACTTACAGAACGATGTTGTAAGTATACAGATAAAGTCCACAATCTGGAGTCTTGCAATCCCTTCTTTTTCCCTTCTCCCTTCGGTGGGTATTATGATGAAAGTACTATATATGTTTTGTTTAGAGATATACTCTGGAAGGCCGGGATCTCTCATAGTGGAAAAGGTCCGCGACTACATGATATTAGGCATTCGTTCTCCGTCCATTGCTTAAAGAAATGGGTTTTAAATAAAGGTGATCTTACTAGTCTTCTTCCATATCTTTCCGCATATCTCGGTCATGTTGATTTAAGAGGTACGCAGCATTATCTGAGACTGACTGCTGACTTATATCCGGATATTATTGCTTTGGTGGAGCAGAACTTTTCATTTTTAATACCGGAGGTACCCAATGAAGCAGACTGATTTTGCAAGAATGCTGACTCGCTTTTTATCCGATTATCTTCCGGGACAGCGCAACCTCAGCACCAATACAATAAAATCCTACCGGGATACATTCAAACAACTCCTAATATTTTTTGATACAGAACTTAAAGTCAAACCAGAACAGCTTACCTTTAATAAAATAAAAGTAAAAACAATTAGAGATTTTCTGCAATGGATTGAAAAAACACATAACATAAGTATTAATACCCGTAACCAGAGACTTGCAGCAATACACAGTTTCTACAGATATACCCAATCAGAAGAACCGGCAATCCTGTTTGAGTGTCAAAAAATTTTAGGTATACCATTTAAGAAGCGAGAAAAAAAGATAATTGAATATCTACCACAAGAAAGTATGAAGTACATTTTAGAGCAGCCGGATACTACCATGAAAAGAGGCCGCCGTGATTTAACAATAATGACCACTCTTTATGATACGGGGGCAAGGGTACAAGAATTAATTGACTTAACGACAGGCGATATAAGATTAACAAAACCTGCCACAATATTATTAACGGGCAAAGGAAACAAAAAAAGATGCGTTCCTATTATGGAAAAAACACGACTTTTGTTAGAGAGTTACATGAAGGAAAATCGGCTTTGTGAAAACGGAAATCAAGTTCATCCTTTCTTTTTTAATAGTCGAAGACATCCATTTACAAGACCCGGTATAACATATATCCTGGGAAAATATTTGAAACAGGCTAAGGAATCCCATTCTGATATTTTTTTCCCTAAATGTCTTCATCCTCATATGATAAGACATACCAAAGCAATGCATTTGCTAGAAGCTGGTGTAAACCTAATATATTTAAGAGATTTATTAGGACATGTAAATGTTACTACAACAGAAATCTATCTTAGAGCAAATATGGAAGTAAAAAGAAAAGCATTGGAATCTACGTATATGGAGATTGTGAAAAAGGATATACCTGTTTGGCAGGAAGATACAGACCTATTGAATTGGCTTCAGGATTTATGCAGTTAAATATTATGGAAAGATTTTCATTAGAAAACGTCTAAACCTTATGTGTTTATGGTGTTTATCTGAAAATCTTTCCATAAGCAAAAACTTTCGATAATTTCCTGATCCTTGAAATCCGCCAAAACTTGCTTTAATAAAATGGTTCTTTGCTGCTAATTCTGATGCAAAATCATTTAGTTTTATTTTCGGACCCTTTCTAAATTTGTTTTAAATAATAGAAGTATTTAAAGAAAAACCTCTGATGATATGAAAAGGTTTTTTCTTTATGTTTGATTATGAATACCGGTATACCTTCGCCCTTTGAGTTACATTTGGGAGTTTCTGGGATGTGAAAAAGATAGGAATTTACCCCATAAGTTTTTACCCTCACTTCAAATTATCCTGAAAAAATGTATTTTTCAATAGGATTATTGAAATTTTTTTAATTGACAGAATTTCAATTTTTTTAGTTCAAAACTTGAATTGTATCCTATATCTTTTTAATATTGAATTGTTCATCTTGGAAATTTGACAGGAGTGAGCGGTTTTATAGGGATTGTGCTTAAAAAATTTTCCTATCCAGTTTTCTAAAAGCAGTCTTTTTGTTGTAAGTACTATCTCTTTAAGAGTACATACTAATCCGATATGTATATAAGGCTACTCAATTCTACTAAAGAGGAATACAAATAAAGTCATGTCTTCGCAAATAATATTCAAAGGTATTAAAAAATTGAAAATCGAAAGTAGCCTTTAACTTAATTCTCGATGTGAATATTGAACTCCATAGCTATCAAATTTGTAGAAGTAGCAATTATGGAAAAAATTTTATTAGTTGATGAAAACAAAATAAATGGATCGGCTTTGAAATTGTATCTAAATAAAATTCTTAAGAAAAAAATTATTTTCCTAACCTTAAAAAAAACAAAAGATAAATATAAAATATATGATTATATAATTTTAAATTTATGCTACTACAATTATTCTAGCATTATATCTATTATTAACAGTATAGAAGAATATAGACATACAAAATTAATAATAATATCCAATGTTTGTTATAAAAATTTCTGCACATATTTACTTAAGAAATATAATTGCATTATTCTTTGTAATTATAATTTTCCTAATTTAAGATATTTTAATAAAAATGAATTAAACATGTATGAAATTAAATGTAATATGAAAAATTTTGATTTAAATTTATTAAATCAAAGTAATAAAATAAATTTTTTTTTATTATCTAGACAGGAAAAAAATGTCTTAAAGCTAATAGGGAAAGGGATGACCAGTAATATGATTGCTAAAATTTTATATATAAGTAAAAGAACGGTTGATTTTCATAGATGCAACTTACTAAAAAAGCTGAATTGTAAGAATAGGGCCGAACTAATTATTTGTGCAACTTTTTATATCCAATCACTTCATGATGATAGTTTTTTGAACTTAGAGAATTTAAATATATAATTTATCTTTTCATAGACTCATTGCAGATTCAATGCAGAGACTTATATAAAAGATTCTTTTTGAAATAAAAAGAGTTCTAAAAAAAGACGGTCAAGCATTTATTTCTACCCAGGTATATGGGAATTCCATCCACTCCCTTATAAATATTGCGATTTTCATCTGATATTTTTAAAAAATTATTAAAGAATTTAGAAAGATTCAAAGCATTCCAAATGGAGGTTCAGCTATTTTTCTAAGACAAGAGGTATAAACTTTTTTTGTCGAATTTCTTCTTAAGAAGCTCGCGATTAACTATTCTGTTATTCTTAAAATAAAATAACCTCCTTAAATGAACTTTATAAACTCCTCTATATTTAACTAAACTGCTATAAATCTAATTATTATTTCAATAAAATATATACTTATAAATACAATAAACTAGTATAATTACCAGTTGTATTTACTTATAAATATTTTTAATATGAAACTAAATAAAAGAAAATGTTATAAAGTCTTTAAAAAAAATTAGAATTTTTTTGGTAAGAAAATATAGATTATAAGAATGCTTCTACTAAGAGAGGCAATAATAAAATAAAAAATTGGAGTTAATATGAAAAAACTTAAGTTAATTGATTTAGCCAAAAATAAAATCTCTAAAAAAGATTTAGGGAAAATCAAGGGGAAAGGAGACTGCTTTTGTAATTGTCATTGTTATACATATTCTGGTGATGGTGTAACTTGCATGGTTTGGCTTTCAGCTCAATCTAGATCGGGTGTTGAATACGGTTTTTGCTAAGATTTCAAATTGAATACCCCCATGGAAAGTTATTTTATATTTAAGTCAAAAAGAGGGAATAACTATTTGTATTCCCTCTTTAAAAAAGAATTTTTGTTTATAAATGAAAATCTAAAATTACTTATAAATCAGTTTTCTCAAGGGAAAATTCCTGAACAAATACCATCAAATTTCAAATTACAGGGAAAAACCTGCATATATAATTTAAACTCTGATGTAGACAAATTTCTATTCTTAAAAAATAATAACTACTTCAAAAGTATCAGTTATAATAGGTTCAGTAATTACAGCTTTTTATCTGATATTAATGAAAATATGTTATCATCAGTTAAACACGTTTTATTTGAAGTGACAGATTTATGTAATTTTAAATGTGATTATTGTATTAACGGTAAACTGTACACTAACCATAACCACGGAACACATAAAAAACTTAGTTTTGATTTAGCTAAAACCTTTATTGATTATTTAATAAAACTTTGGGAACCAACATGTAAAAACAAAGTCAAGAATGTAATCATTTCATTTTATGGTGGAGAGCCTTTACTCAATATATCTCTTATAAGTCAAATAATTTCATATATAAGAAGGATACAAAATCAACAATTGAAATTTACATTTTCACTAACAACAAATGGATATTTTTTGGATAAATATATTGGATATTTAGTTGAAAATGATTTTTCGATATCGGTTAGTTTAGATGGAAATATCTATAACAATTCCCATCGAATAAATAGAAGTGGACAAAACACTTTTAACAAAGTTTTCATGAACCTTTTGATGATTAAAGAAAATTACAAAGAGTTCTTTGCCAAGAATCTTCAATTTATTTCTGTTCTTAATGATAACAATTCTTATGCTGAAATTTTTAATTTCTTTCATAAGAATTTTAAAAAATACCCTGAAATTTCTGAAATTTCAAGATGCGGAATTAGTAGAGAGAACGAAGATTTTTTTAATTCTATCTATAAAAATTGTTTTAAAAGTTATTTAGAATCTTTATCTGAATTAGATAATATCCCTTTTATTAAAAAAAATAAATTTATAATCTCATTTCTGTATAATATATTTATTACACATTCAGTTTTCTGGTGCACAGAGTATTTAAATTTATTTACTCCTAACAATAATAATAATTATTTACCAACAGGTACATGCATTCCTTTTGAAAACAAAATAATGCTAAGTGTTGATGGAAAGATATATCCATGTGAGCGCGTAGGAAATTCTATCGAATTTGGAAATCTAAGTGGGGGGAAAGTGAATATAGAGAATAAAAAAATAGTTAAAATTTACAATAAATATTATAAATACTTATCTGAAAACTGCTGTAATGAATGTTATATCAGGCCATTTTGTACGAGCTGCATGTTTCAAACAAATCCAATTCAGAAAGAAAAATGTAATTCTTTTCAAAATAAAGAATCGTATTTAAATAATTTGACTCAATTTATTTCTTTCTTAGAAGAGTGCCCCAATTTTTACAAGATTTTGGTTCAAAATCATAAAAGAATGTGATATGAAAAGTAAAAGTTTTTACTTAGTTATAGAGCCATATGTTTGGATAGAATCCAATAAAAGTGAATGTTTATTTTATAATACAAATAATTTTAAGTGGATTATATCTACAGATCCCAAAGTTATAGATTTAGCTCACCTTCTTCTTAAGGATCAAAATATGTATGTTACAGAAATTGATTATAATCTTTTGAAATATAAAGAAGTACACAATTTCCTAATAAAAATTAAAAAATTTTTTATGGGCAGTTTACATCTAAATAAAAATAACACTCTTAAACCGATTCAAATTTTTCCAAAATTCTCAATAAATAAAGATCGTATTCTTCCTTCAGATGATGAAAAAACTATAAATACATACATGCGAGAAGTCAGTCTTTATGTAAATTCAGATTGCGACCAGAACTGCAATATTTGCTCAAAGGTATTTAATCAAATTGTTAATTGTAGTAAAGTAGGTTTACCTAAAGGGGAAATCAAATTAGATTCCATTATTGAATTTTTATCGAACATAAAATATTTAAAGCCAATTGTTATAAATATTTTAGGTGGAAATATTTTTAAATATACGTATATAGATGAATTATTAAATTATTCTAGTAAATATTTTGAGACTAATATTTATTTTTGTTATAAAAATTTTAACGATTTTAAAAAAAGATTTCAAAATTGTATGTCAATAACACTCATTATTTCAATTTATGATTTAGATGATTTTAGCCCGTTAGATGAAATAGTTAAGTTTTGTCTTGAATTTAAATTAAAGTTTTTATTGAAATTTATAATTCATAATGCAGCCGATTTTCAGCAATTTTCTGAATATATCCTAAAGCATAAAGATATTGATTGCTTGTTTGAACCAATTTATATGAACAATGAAAAATTTTTTAGAAAGAATATCTTTATAAATCGAAGAGACATTCTTAATTCAAAAGTAACCCTTAAAGAAATATTTATAAATTTTGAATTAAATTCAAATTTTTTTGGAAAAGTAATTGTTCTAAATAATGGAGAAATATTTTCAAATTTGAATGTTGAAAGTTTTGGTAATATTTACCATAATAAAATTCATGAATATGTTATTGAGGAAATTAATAATAATCATACCTGGAAGTTAACAAGGAATAAAGTTATTCCCTGTCAAACATGCATTTTCAAATATCTTTGTCCTCCCATTTCTAATTACGAATTTATTTTTAATAGATTTAATCTTTGCTCAGTATAAAGATGAAATCAAAAGTAGTTCTAAATTGGATACCACCAGCTCGTGAAGATTTACCATCATTAGGATTATCAATTTTAAAAAAATCCATATTGAATGAAGCTAAATTCGATTGTGATATTGTTTACTGGAACAGAATATTCAATTCTAAATTAAAACAATATTATACAAATTCAATTAAGGAAATTGAATTAGAAATTCTCAAGACACTCCCATTTCTATACTGGCTGGCGAAGAACAATAATGATATTATTATAGTAAATAGAATTACAACTTTTCTAAGCGGTTTTCAACCGAAGTTTAATTTTTTACAGAGTAACTTTTATTTAAATGAATTAGAAACAATTTCAGTTCAAATAGTGGGTGAAATAGAAAAAAAATTGAAACTTTATAATAATATACTTTTATGGGGATTTTCAGCAAAATTTAATCAATGGATAGCATCAATCCTATTTTCCAAAGTACTTAAAGATATTTTCTCAAATTGTAAAATTGTAGTTGGAGGTTTCTCAAATAAAAAATCAGCTTTTGAACTGATGAAAAATCAATCTGTTTTTGATTATGCTATATGGGGTGCAGGAGAAGTTCCACTAAATAAATTATGCAATAGTTTGAATGAATTAAAAGATAATTTTGAAGATGTACCTAGGTTAATATATAGGGAACAAAATAGAATATTAATTTCAAGAGAGAAAACAAATACTAAGTTAGACCGCTTAAAGGCTTATAGTTATCCATCATTTCAAGATTTTTATCAGAGAGATGGAAAATTAAAAAATGATTTGATTTATCCACTTGAACTGAGGAGGACCTGCTCGTGGAATAAATGTAAATTTTGTGTTTTAAATAGAGGATATAAAAGATTAAATAGAAGTTTTGGAAACCTTTGTGAAGAGATAAAATACGCAATCAGAGAGTACAAAGTAAAGAAATTTATGTTTTGTGACAATGATATTGTTGGAAGTAAAATTTATGAATTTGATCAGTTATTGAATGAACTGATTTTGTTAAACAGTAAAAACAAGCATCGATTAATATTTTATGGTGAAATATCACACTCAAATTTATCACCGGTAATTATAATGAAAATGAAAGAGGCAGGATTCGAAATGGTTCAAATTGGATTCGAATCTTTAAACAATTATTTACTAAAGGAAATGCGAAAAAAAAACAATTTTTCAGATAATATTTCTTTTCTTAAATACGCGTATAAATTTAATTTAACTTGTTCAGGACTAAATATTATAATGAATTTACCTGAAGAATCTGAGAGTGTCCTAAGGAAATCAATTGAAAATATTAGATTTCTCAGATTCTATTTAGGCAAAGATTCATTCAAGTTAAAACCTATCAGGTTAAGAGTATCCTTTGGATCAATTTATTATAATGAATTATCAAATAAAAAAGAAAATTTATTAAGAGATGAATTTTCATATTTTATTTCTACCAAAACAATCTCAAATGAAAGTTATGATTTTCTTTTCGATTATTATTATGTAAGTAAATATCAGGAATATTGGAAAATTTTAGAAAAATATTTATCAGTTATGCATAATTGTAATTTTAAATATAATCTTATAAAATCTGGCAATAATATTATTTATAGAGAATATTTGGATGAAATAAAAATAAAAGAAATAAAATTAGATTATCCTATATGTTTTGAAATTTTAAACTATATTGATGAAAAATGCAATTCGTTTTATAGCCTTTTTAAAATAGTAAATAATAAATTTTTTATTAAATCCAAAGATTTAAAAAGAATGTTAATAAATCTGAGGGAAGAGTCACTTATCTATTTTGATGAAAATTATAATAATATTATTTCCATTATTGATATTAGTAAACTCAAAGAATCGAAAGCTAATTGTAAATGAATATATAATGATATTATAATTTATAATGTAAAAATATTAATCATAGAAATATTGCAAGAGTATTATTGTAGAAACAACTTTTGGACTGGGAGATTTTGTTTTTGATATTGCAAGGAATTAGACTATTGCGATTACGGATTTTATCAGGAAAAGATGGTGAATTGTGGCTCAAAGAAATATAGTTGATCAAAAGTTTGTTATTAAAGCTTTTTAAATATTTGAGAAGGTTTGCATCATATTATGGCTAATAATAAATGTGATATTTTCAAATTTCCTTTCATTAAGCAAAAGTATTCAAATGATTGTGGATTAGCTTGTCTTAGAAGTATTTCATTTTTTTATGGGAAGAGATTATTTTTTCAAAATTTAAAAGATTATAATATTTTAGATAAAAATGGCATTTCATTATTGTCATTAATTAAATTGGCTGAAATGGTTGGCTTTGAAAGTCTTGCAATTAAAATAAGATATCAGCAACTACAAAATGAAATTCCAATACCTTGCATTATTCTTTGGAAACAAAAACACTTCGTTGTATTATATAAAATTATTAATGATTTAGTATATATATCAGATCCATCTAAGGGTTTATTGAATTATAAAAAAATTGAGTTCATAAAAAACTGGATTGGTTCAAGTGAACATAAATTTAAAAAGGGATTTGTGTTGTGTTAAAGCCAAAACCTAATTTTGATAGATCAACACTTGTACTGAAGCATGTAAATTAATTATAAGTATCAGACACTTTTGATATATATTTTAAAATTAGTGTTTTGTAACTTACAGGTTAGGCTATCTAAAGAGAAGGAACGGTCAGTTAGGATGATATAGAGCATAAAGACTTAGAATAGATATTTAGTTGCGGAACAC
The DNA here is from genome assembly GCA_963848195.1 of uncultured Ignavibacteriales bacterium. Lineage (GTDB taxonomy): Bacteria > Bacteroidota > Ignavibacteria > Ignavibacteriales > Ignavibacteriaceae > CAVQBP01. The sequence continues at coordinate 15,930 of CAWKCY010000024.1, forward strand.
AAGTTTTATTTAACTGTAATTCAAATGAAGATAGAAACCCCTAGTTTGAAAGAATCCTTTGAACTATTTAGTAGGTTTTTTCATTTGATTAAACCTTATTGGGGAAGACTTCTGAAAGTTATGTCATTGGGACCCATTCTTACTCTTATTGGAATAGTAATTCCATACTTTTCTAAGCTATTGATTGATCAGGCATACCCCTTACAAAGTTTTTCATTAATGCAAACTTTTGTTTTTGGAATTCTAGTTTTGAGTATAGCTTCTACATTAATAGGAGCATTTCAGGGATATTTAGGCTTAAAAATAAATGTGGAAATAGAAAATACTATAGGTTTAAAATTTTTCAATCACATTCAACATTTGAAAATTAGATTTTTTGAAGATCACCAGGTTGGTGAAATCATGAGTCGTTTCAGTGATGTCAATAAATCACTTAATTCCATAAACAAAGCTCTTCAAACGATTTTTATGAATGGAATTTATGTGATTTTAATACCAGCATTATTATTTGTACTGCAATGGAAATTAGCTATCATTTCAATTATTACTTTTCCCTTGATAATAGTCTTGATAATTTTGACAGGAAAGTATTTGAGAAAATATTGGGAAAAGTCTGCTGAGGCCTACAGTAAAGTAAATGCATTTCAATTCGAAATGCTTGCACATATTAATTCTCTTAAATCAATGGTACTTGAATACCATGTATATACTGAAACTAAAAAGCTAATGACTAATGCCATGCAACTAAAGTTAAAAGCCGGAAGATTAAATCAAAAACTTGGGATGTGTAATGGTATATTAAACTCCTTAAATATGGCATTTTTCACTTGGTATAGCTGGACACTTATTTTATCTCAGCATATGAGCTTAGGAGATTATATAGCTTTCTCGACATATTTAGGATTTTTATATAGACCATTATCTGAATTCATAAGTTTTTTTTCTGAATTTCAACAATCAGCCATTAATCTTCGACGAACCTTTGAATATTTAGATTATCCCACCGAAATTATACCTCAAAGTTCCATTATCATCAATTCTTTTAAAATTATCCAACCATTAACAGGAGATATTGAAGTTAAAGATTTAACATTTAGTTATAATAAGGAAATTCCGGTACTTCAGAATGTAAACCTAAAAATAGAGCAAAAATCCATAGTTTCAATTATTGGCTCAAATGGTTCTGGAAAAACTACACTTCTCAAATTATTAATCGGAATGGACACTCCTAATAATGGTGACATATTATATGATGGAAAATCAATTTCACAATTTCCATTGCATCAATTGCGAAAACAAATAACCGTGATATGGCAAGAGTTTAGTTTATTTAAAGGATCGATATTAGATAATCTTTTAATCGGCAAAGAAAATATCAGTAAGTCTGAAATAAGAAGAGCACTAAAATTAACAAAATTGAATGATCTCATAGGCAGTCTCCCCCTGGGATTAGATACTCAAATCGCTGAATGGGGGGCAACTCTTTCAGCTGGGCAGAAGCAAAGACTTGCGATTGCTAGAGCAATAATAAGAAATACACCAATAATTATTTTCGATGAAGCTACTTCAAATATTGACTTGAAAACTGAGGAAGAAATATTGAAAAATTTGATTAATGAAGAAAAAGACAATACATTAATTTTCGTTACACATAGGATCAATCCAATAATGCTAACAAATAAAATATGTTTAATTGAAAGTGGGAAAATTCTTGGATATGGTACTCATGATCAATTAATACACGATTGTGAATACTATAAAAGGATGCGTACTTACAATATTTATCACAAAATAAATTTCCAACCCTATAAACCGTAAAAAGAATAAATAGTTATAATTTTCTTTATAAAGGAAATTAGCTTACTTTCTAAAGAAAAATATTACTATTTGAAAATTTATAGTAAATAATGAGCACTGTAAAGGAAATTGAAATATTAACTAATTTTAATCTAACTATTATCCTTCCCTTTTTTTTAGAATTAAATACATGTAAAAAGGTATTAAAAGAAAATGTTAAATATTTTCAGCGAAACGGAATAGAAGTGGTTATAATAATCAATAAAAAAAATAAATCGACTAATATTATCAAATTTATAAAGAATTATCCTTTTATTAACTGGAAGCTGTTATTGCTTAAAAATAGAGATAGATTTGAAAATGTTTCCAATGCTATTAATGTTGGTGTTAGAAATTCTACTAAAGATTATATCATGATTATGTTTCCAGATAAACTATTATGTACAGATATGATATATAATTTAAGAATAACATTAAAATATTGTTACAATAGTTATGCAGTAAGTACACATTTATTTAAATATTTTGGACCTCAGAAACCATCCAATTTGATTATGATTAAAAAAGAAGATATGATAAAGATAAACGGATGTGATGAGAGTTTTAAAAAATGGAATGAATGTTACAACAATATAAAAACTAAACTTGAATTGATTGGTAAAAAAATTCTAATTATAGATAAAATGAAATTGTCTGGAGCTGTGGAGGCAAATCAGGATAAAATTAAATTTAAAATTTATAATAATTTTTCGGATAAAAATAGAATTAATCTTATTGGAAATCTAAAGGAGAAAAATATAACTATTAACAAATTAATATATGATTGGCATGATAATAAATTTTCAGAGGAATTAATTAAAAAATATTTGTCAGAATTTTTAAAATTTGAGATGAGGGGAAATATATTTGAGAAGAGGTATAAAATAATATCTATGGTGCAATCCTATAACGAGTCAGAATATATTGAAAAATCTTTAGAAAAGTTATCGGAATATTGTGACGGAATAATATTATTGGATGATAATAGTAATGATAGGACATACGAAATCATTGATCTGGAAAGATATCCAAAGTTGCTGTTAAAAGTTCAAAAAAAAAGAATGTGTTTCAATGATTTAGAAAATAAAAACATTTTATTAAATATAGTATCATTTTTTAATACTGATTGGGTGTATTTCATTGATGTTGATGAAAGATTTGATAGTAGATATGCAAATATATATCAAATTATAGACAAAGAGGATATTGATATAATTATATTCAAACTTGCTCATCTTTGGGATAATGAAGAAACTTATAGAACAGATTATCCTGGCTCAGATGAATTGGGATTAAAAAGTATATGGCGAATGTTTAGAAATAAGGGCAGAATGCAGATTTTTTCAAGTAAAAGATTGCATTTCCTTCCGATTCCTTATTTGGGAAATATTTTTTTTAGTCAGATACTAATTTTACATTATGGAATGTTAAAAAAAGAAAAAAGATACGCGAAGTATAAATTCTATCTAGCAGAAGATGCTAATAAGGATCAGTTGAATTACACACATATCATTGAAGAAAAGGTAAAGCTTAAACGTGTTTCAGAGATTAAAATGTAAAAATATTAAGTTGGCTGAAATTTGGGGCATTTTTCTGCCACCGAGGAGTCTGTAAAATAATTTGTGTAAATGATTTTTTTCATTAGAGAAAAGACTCCAGTCTTTCCTCAAAAATAATAGAAAAATTAGAAAGAACAATTCCCCAATTTCTTATCGGCATAGTCCATTTTTTAGATAAATCTCTATAAGCTAAATAAAGCATTTTCTTTAGAGCATCGTCATTAGGAAAAAGTGAGCGTGCTTTAGTAACTTTTCTGAACTGGCGATGAACTGATTCAACTGCATTGGTTGTATAAATAACAGTTCTAATTTCCTGTGGGTATTTGAAAAAAGTAGCAAGATTATCCCAGTTTTGTCTCCATGATTTCAGAGCCAGTGAATATTTATTTGACCATCTGCCTCAAGCTGGGTTAGATTTTCTAAGGCAGCTTCTTCAGTAGCAGCAGAATAAACCGGCTTTAGCTGTTTCATAAATTCTTTTTGATCCTTCGAGGCAATATATTTAAGGGTATTACGGATTTGATGTATGACGCAAAGCTGTATCTCTGTTTTAGGGAAAACTGTATTGATTGCCTCAGGAAAACCTCTGAGACCATCAATGCAGGCAATAAGATCCTGTACTCCTCGATTTCTCAGTTCAGTCAAAACACTCAGCCAGAAATTAGCTCCTTCTGCTTCTCCTACCCAGAGACCCAGAAGATCTTTCCTACCGCTGAGTTCAACTCCAAGGCACGTATAGGCCGCTTTTGAAGTGATTTTCTTGCTGTCATCTCTAACCTTGTAATGGATGGCATCAAAGAAAACTATTGGATAAATCCCATCAAGTAGTCTGTTCTGCCATTCTGTTGCAACATGGACAATTTTATCGGTTATGTTCGATACTAGTGTAGCTGAAACGTCTAAGCCGTAGAGCTCTTGTATATGTGACTGTATATCTCTGGTAGTCATTCCTTTTGCATACATGGAGATTATTTTATCCTCAATCGGACCAATAGTCCTTTCATATTTCTTGACAATGACAGGATCAAATTCTCCATTACGATCACGGGGAACAGTTATTTCTATTTGACCATTATCATTTTTCAGAGTCTTATGGGTTTTACCATTCCTGGCATTCCCGCTGTTTTTTCCAGCTGGTGAGTACTTCTCATACCCAAGATGTTCAGTTAGTTCTGTTTCGAGCATTTGCTCTAGGGTTTTGGACATGAGCTTTTTAATAGCTCCATCCTTACCCATTAGATCATCATAGTTTTTGGCTTTGGCAAGATCGGCTTTTAGTTGCTCGATCATTCATCGGTTAGTTTCATAATGTGTAAACTCCTTTTGGATATAAGTTAAACATATTATTTATTTTCCCAAAAGCAATACCGCTACTGGGCGAATCGCTTTCGGACGCAGAGGATAAGTGCTGCTCCGCTACGCTCCGCAGCAATTATCTTCAATTTATTGTTTAACCATTTACACAAAATTGTTTACACTCCTTTTTTTCAGAAATTTTTTTTTCAGACTTATCTACTGACTCTTTAGAAGTCCTAAATATAATTACCTTTAAATTCCATAATGCTTTAAGATTTTTTAAGAAAATTTTTAAATCACCAGTATTTGAATAGCCAAGTTCTGATATTATTTGATAAACAGTGAGGTTACCTCTAAATTTTAACATAATTCTTTTCATTGAAGAATTACAACTGCCTAAGAAAGTATTAGTAGCTTTATTAAAGATACCATATTCATTTTTATTGTTCATTTTTTTTAATCTAATATTTCTTGATAGAATCGGCCGTAATCCTAATATTTCCTGGGAATTATTGAGTTTTTTATTTAAAATAAAAACATTATTACATGCCATCTCCAGCTGTTTTCCTATTATTTTGATGTCATGATACTTAATTACAAGTTTATAATTTCCATCAATGATTTTTGTTATATTTTTGGATTTGATACATTTCTTAAGTTCATTTAACACCTGAAGTTCCGAAAATTTCTCTTTATATTTTCCACCAACTCTACCTGAAAAATTATATTTTTGAAATTTTTTAAAATTGTCTGGTGTAATCATTCCTCCGAAACCTCTTATACCAACAACTATACATAGTTTTTTATTAGATATTGCTTCTAAAACCGTTCTACCTGTCCCAATTATAATATCACTTCTTAAGTAATATTGATTTACATTTGTTTTTTCCCCAACAAAATTGATATTACTATTAGCTATACTTTTTAAAAAATCATAATAAGGTCCGTTCCCAACTATGGTTAATTTGAAAATTGTTTGATTATTGAATAATTTTATAAAAGTTTTACATATTTCCGCTTTATCAGGATCAAGGCGGGTTAACATTAAAATATTATAAGGTTTTTTAAGTAATCTAAAATTTCTTTTTTTAAGATTTATTTTAACTGGATTATATAAAACTTCGCACATTTCTTCTGGAACTCCCCAACCTTTTGTATCAATATAATCTGCTACTTTGAAAATTTTAAATAAATTAGATAAATTTATTATGTTATTTTCAGGAGTGGTAGAATGACTAATGAAAATTACTGGAATATTTTCGAAATTGCTTACAACATTTCTGGCGTGACGGAGATTGTACGAATTTTGAAGAATAATTAAATCCCAATTCTCTTTTATTATGGAAACTCTGCTTGAATACCTTTTAATATTCATCGAGAGTATTTCAGGATATATAATATTACTTGCAGGATATAAACCTATATTATGCCCATGGGATTTTAAGAATAGCATTAAAAGTTTTGTAAAGATACCCGTTCCTCCAATACTCTGCATCTCCGGACGGATAAATAAAAGATTCATTTTTCCTAACTATTTAAGTTAATACATTAAAAATCCAATTTTCTTAGTAAATTTCATGAACTTTTTCAAGTCTGGATCTTATAAGAATATATGGAACTGTAATAAGACCATTATAACTAAAGAAATTGCGAGATCGTTTTTATTTTCTGAATATATAAAGTTTATATTATTTTTTACAAATTTCAAAAGGTGAGGGATTTTAACAGATGATCTTTTCAATTGTCGGTGCTTTTTAAGTTTTAGTTTTTAAATAGGACTTCAAGTTTTCAAAGATTTCCGCCAAATATTGCAACTATTCGATATTTTGCCAATTTCTGTTGTATAATGATTTCTATAAATTCTTTATCAAACTCCATACTACTTTTTTGAAGAATTCCTTTTTAGATTTCTAGTTTTTAAGAAGTCGGAACGTTAGAAATTTAGCATGGTTTTTAGATTTAATTTATCAGTATTTTTATAGATATTTTTTAATATAATTTTTAATTAAATAATATATATCTCTCTCATTCTCATATTTATAAGTTATTTTAGGTTTATTTACTTTTATCATCGACATGCCATCTCCTATGCTTATACTTTGGGCTTCAATAATCAAACTATCATTTATAACAATATTAACATTTAACTTAAATTCTTCTGGTTTTTCAGTATGAATGATATGCATTCCTGCATCTTTAAAAACTTTTTCAATATTTCTTTTTATATTATTTTGTAAAGTACTATCTTTAAATATTATTGGACTTTGAAAGGAAATGGATATATATGTTCCATAATTTCCTTTTTGTAAAGAATCTGATAATGAATATTTTGATATTAAAAAAAAGCTAAGTACTAAAAGCGTTAATAATATTTTGTGTTTCATAAATTTCTCCTATATATTTTTTATACTTTTTAATTTTTATTATGCCTAACGATCACTATATCCAGTAATCCAATCAACATCATCTAAAATATATATTCTTCACTACAAAGGATGCTCCCTATTCACTTTAACAACCAAGTATCTTTTCGGAACTCTAATTCAATAAAATATTTTCATTGTTGCCTATTAATATACACAAAGACTGATAAATAAAGAATTATATTCTTCTTAAGATCTACGCTTTGTAATTAGTTTAATTCTTAAATGAATGATGAAGTATTCCTCAACCGATTTTTAAACAATCTTATTCTCTTTGGAAAAAAGCAAGCTTTAAAAATTACATAGTATGAATGTAAATAAAAACTGATCGGAACCTTCCTAAATATTCCTCAAATCCGATATAGAACTCAAGAAATATAAAAACTATCCTTTAAGATTGGTATAAAATATGTTTAATTTAAATCACCCAACAGGTGAAATCTTAAATTTAAATTATTTTAGGGAAAATAATTCTAAAAATTAAAAAAGTTTACCAATCTTGAAAAAACAACTTGAACACTCTCCAGAATTGATAACTGCAAAAGCAGGATTATTGGTATGCGATAGATATCAAAAATATATTCAGCTTCCAGAACTAATAGACAAAACATTTCCAAAACCAGGCTCTAATAGGGATTTGCTCACAGTAAGTATGTAACAACACTACTTCAGATGTTTCATGATGGAGCAAGTCAGTTGGAAGATGCCAATGAGCTATCAGAAGACAAAGCATTGCAGAAAATGATAGATGTTCAATCCTATCCTACATCAGATGCCATAGGAGATTGACTTCGCCGTCAAGGGGAAACAAATGGAGTAGAGAATCTCTGGAGAGTGATGAAACAGTTATTTATTAATATGCCAGGTAAAGACTTTACATTAGATATAGATGCAACAATAATTGAAGCAAACAAAGGAGATGGGGTAAAAACATATAAAGGAATAGTAGGTTATCAACCCATGTTAGGAATAATAGCAGAAAATAATGTTACTGTTTTTTCTGAATTTAGGAAGGGTAATATTTCCGCTCAAGCAGGAATAGTTCAATTCATAGAAAAGTGTAAAGAAAATACATATAACCGGATATCTTATGTAAGGAGTGATTCTGCAGCATTTCAAAAAAGCGTTGTTAAATATTTGGTAAAGGAGAATAAGCTGTATAGTATAACGGCCAGGCAGACAGAATCAGTACGGAAAAGAATTAGTGAAATTCCGGAAGAAGCATGGGAACGTGGTAAAGATGAACAAGGATTAAAAACAAACTATTATGTTGCAGAGATTGATTATGCATTTATTGGGAACAGAAAATCTTCCCGGCTTGTTGTAAAGCGGGAAAGAAAGGGTCCACAGCTAGATTTATATGATCCTTCTGAGTATCGCTACTGGTGTATAATCACAAACCTGCCATCAGAGAACTTCACTACAAATCAAGTTATTCTTACACATCAAATGCGTGGACAGATGGAGAAGGCTATTGGAGAATTAAAGCATCATTGCGGTTTAGATCATCTTCCCTGTGGGCAATTCAGTGCTAATGCTATGTACTTTACAACCGGTATACTTGCAGCTAATCTTCTGCAATTACTTAAACAGGACACTTTCTTTGAAGGTTATATAAAATCAAGTATAAAAACTTTTCGTCATAAGCTAATTCATCTTCCTGCCAGAGTTATTAAGCATGGAAGAATGCTGTTTATAAAAATTGTTAGTTCAGTTGAAAAGTTTAAGCTCATTGAATCAGCTTATCTAAGGTATTCTCTTGCTCCACCACCTTGTTGAAAAAATAATTATATAATGCAATTTCTTCTTCTACGGTTAATAAATAACGGATAGTTATCTCCAAACATGAATGTTTTGTGACAATATAATATTAAGTTGGGATGATTAACGTTTTTATAATTGAATTATTAGTTTTTTAATGCAAATAAACGATTTGACCATACTTTTTTAACTACCTAGTTCGGCTATATCGGATTTGAGGTTTCTTGAATTGGATTAAATATATTGACAATGACGTTTTTTTTCTTTAGTATTGTAAGAACCTAGTATTTATTAAGGCGGAATTTTTCACATCAAAAAAGTAGGCTATTAAAAATATTTAAAAATTATATCGTAGGGTAATTATGAAACTTTCAATAATTTCCTTTAAATTGTACTCTCCACTTCTATAGATGGCAATTCATAGAATCAAAATATTACATCGAATATTATTTATATCCGATTAGTAGTATTTAAATTACTTATAAAAAAGGGGTATATTATGATTACAAACAAGATAAAGACATTATTCTTATCTGCACAACCTTTTTTTTTAACAGCCTTATTGAATATGTTCGCCAGTGATTCTTTAATTACTGCTTTTGCTTTTGATTTTAATTCGAATGATAAATTGAAAAAAGATCGAAAATTCTATGATATTGCAATATTGGATGATACTTTTTTGAAAGAAAATGAAATTAAAAATTCCATTAGTGTAATTCTTAATTATTTGGACGCCAAAAAAATTCTTTTTACTGAAAGTAATGAACCGACATATCTTCAATATTTTATTTATTGGGGATTTAATGGAATAATAAGCAAAAAAATTGACAGTAACGAATTAATAAATGCTATAATAAATGTTTTTGAGAAAGAATATTATATAGATACCTATGTACAAAATATTTTAAATGTTAAAAATATTATATCAGATCATAAAATCTTGTCATTGAGGGAAAACGAAATATTGAAAATGATAAGGAGTGGGTTTGGAAATAAAGAGATATCAGAAAAATTATTTATAAGTGTAAAAACAGTAGAAGCACATAAGGAAAATATAAAACATAAGTTAGAGATTAAAAAGATAAATGAACTTTATTCAATGAACTTAAAATAGGGGAATTCCCTATTGAAATTATATATTTTTATATGTTATTTGAAATGGTGTTCATTTTAAAATCTCTCTAACCTAATATTTTATAAAAAGGAGGAAATATGGGGCACTTATTCAAAAGAACTTCTTTATTTCTTATCTTGGTTCCAATCATGATATTTGTTTTCACATTACAATCATGTCATGAACCAACGAACCCGGAAATTATAGATGATGGTCAGAATAATTTTTCTACAGTTAATTTTTCTAAAGCAACTGTCCAAGCCAATATTCAAAAAATTGCTAAGGGATTATCAATTTTGTTGAAAGATGAAAAAAATAGACTTATTTTACAGAATGAAATAAGTAGCTCAAAAAAAACTGAGCAAATATTGGAAGCTACAGAATTTCTGAAAACAGGGAAAAATATTTATGTAAATGGGGTAGCTAAGAATACTACATTTGCCTCAAGTATTCTTGAAATGTTTACGGGGAAAGAAAATGAAGAGCTAAAAGACTTTATTGATAACTTACCATTTGGTTTAGTCGATATTTATTTTCCTCTTAAGAAGTATAGGGAACAATGGAAAAACCAAGATGATTTACTTATTGCATATGTTTGCAGAGATAAAAGCGATAAAAGTGATATCCCTGCATACGATTTAAATGGAAATCAGGTTGCTTTGTCATATGATAAAGCACCGGATACACCTACTTTGGTAATCTATCCTAGTGAAAAAAATAGAAATTATTATCTATATAACGAAAACAAAAACTTTGATGATATATTAAAGAAAAATAGTTCTTTAAGTTCTGTAAATTCTGACGACCCGCCACCAGTATATACTTATCATTGGAGAATTGAAGAATTTAAAATAAGTCATAATTTTGACCCGTGGCCATCTGGGATGATGGAAATCTACTTTAAGGTATGGTATAAACATAATGGTAATTGGAGTAATGTTTATATTCCTTTTAATATTATTGACGGGGTGACAGCAGGAATGTGGCATGGTGTTCCTATAGGATGGAATGCATATAACTCTACCGATTTAAATGACCACATTAAGTTCGAAGTATGGGAATCTGATGGATTTCTTACTGATGATGATTTTGTAGCAGATGCTACTTGGGATAAGGTTATTCGGCTCCCTGATGGATATCCAATATGGGGCAGTGATGTAGTAGAATTTCCTTATACTTTAACAAATCACCAAGCTGTTGATTCACCAGATTCTGAACCAGATTATGTTGAATTTCGAGATTATAGAACAAATTAATTTTAGTAAGTTAGTAAGAATATTTTCAAAATCACCGTATTTTTTACGGTGATTTTGAAGTAATTATGGTTAAAATAATTATTTATTTAATTTTTGCCTTTGATTTTTTTATTTTTTCCCAAGGGAGAGAGTCTGACAAGGTTATCATAAATGGCTATGTTTTTAATGATAAAACATTGGAGAATCTACCAAGGGTTTTATTAAGTATAAATGGAAAAGGGATAGCAGTCTCTGATGAAAGAGGTTTTTTTTCGTTTAAAGTTTTACCTGGGCAGTATGCAATTGAAGCAAGCTGTATTGGTTATGAAAAGCTGAAGATACAAATATCTATTGAAAAAGATATTCCGATAAAAAAGATATTTTTGCGTTTAGTCCCGGTACCGATTGAAATACCTGGAGTGACAGTCAGTGGGGAGAAATTCAAAAAAGAAATTAATACTTCAACATATGAATTACTACCTGGAGACCTGAGTAAGATTCCTCAAGTCGGTGAACCTGATGTATTCAGAGCCTTACAGGCTTTACCTGGTGTCGGTGAGATAAATGATTTAAGCTCTCAGATATTCTTACGCGGAGGAAACTTTGACGAGGTATTAATTTCTCTTGATGATGTTCCCCTCTATAATCCTTACCATGTTGGTGAAACATTTGGAATTATAAACCCGGATATTATTCAATTAGAGAGACTCTACCCCTCAAATTATCCATCAAATTACGGAGGGTATTTATCTGGTGTTTTAGATATGCAGTCTAAAAATAATAATGCTAATAGATTTACAGGTAGTTTGTCCCTCGGATTAATATCCTCAAAAATCTTTGCTGAAATTCCTCTTTGGAAAGGAACACTTCTTGTTTCCGGACGAAGAACTTACCTGGATCTGCTTGGAAAAATGATAAAGCAGGGCTTTCCCTATTATTTTTATGACCTCTATAGTAAATATGCCCTTCCGATAGATGATAAGAATTTATTAGAGTTAGATTATCTTTTTTCAAAAGATACATACAATATTTTTTCCGACAGTTATTATCAGTTAATCAATAAAAAAGATAATCCAAATTGGGGAAATATTCTATTAAATTTTAAATTCACTCATTTTTTCAATGACAAAAATCTGTTCAGTCTACAATCATACTTTTCCAGGTCCTATTTAAAAGCCGATTCTAAAGCTTATTATTCATTTGGTCAAATAAAACCTGATTCAATAAATAGTCTTTATATGAATAATTCAATTAATGATTTTACTATTAAAGCCGGATTTGAATTCCAGTTTACCGGTCATCATTTAAAGACAGGAGTAGAAGTAAAGAAATTAGATATGAAATATAACTGGAATATTGATGAATTTGATTTTTCGGGATTATTAAAATTTCCCCTTCAAGAAGTATTTTTTGATTTTGCTCCCAATCCGTATTCATTTCAAGATAAAGCATTTATTTATAGCAATTATGGCCTGGATAAAATCCAGCTTAACAAAGAAATTGAAATAATTCCTGGCTATAGATTATCATATCTTTCAAAAGTAAAAAAGCTATTATTTGCACCCTATCTACTTATCAACTACAGCTTTAATAAAGATATAAATGCCCGTCTTTCTTTCGGCAGATACTATCAATATTTATATACAATTAAAGACCAGCGGCATCAGGAACTATATGCCCCGTTCTCTTCATATTTTATACCGGATAATATTGATCAAGTTGGATTCTCATATCATTTTTTAGCCGGATTACTAATTAAAGATCTATTTAATTTTTTTACAATGGAATCAGAAGTTTACTATAAAATAAGAGAAAATCTTTCAACTTCATATAAAGATGGAACCTATTCATTTGAAGATGGATACGCTGCTGGAATAGATATTATACTTAAAAAAGATATAGGAAATCTAACCGGCTGGATAGGATATTCATTAACAAGATCAACAAAAAGAAATGATATTTATACCTACTTTACTAACTATGACAGAACACATAACATAAAAGTATTAATAAACTATCAGATATTTGAACACTGGACATTGAGTTCATTCTTTTCTTATGCTTCCGGTGTGACTGCTACTCCAATAATTGCAAAATATTTAAGAGCACCAGATTATTCCAATAATGATAATCATAACTGGATAGGAATTGATAATCAAGGTCGACAATGGATTTTATTAGAAGGCAGAAGGAATTCAGTCAGATTAGGTGATTACCGCCGTTTGGATTTAGGTTTAACAGGCACTTTTTTGTGGGGAAAGTTTATAATCAAACCTTATCTTCAAATACTTAATGTTCTTAACAGTCCTAATGCTTATTTTTACAATCCCAATGTGTTTAATAAAAGTTTAGAAGATGGGGAAGAAAGAGGTTCATTTCTAATTCCAACAATAGGAGTATCTGTTGAATTTTAATATAAAACCAAATATTCCGAAAATAACTGCAATATTTATTATACTCTTGTTGAATTCTTGTGAAAATTTATCGGATCCGGGGCAAACGATAAATAAAAATAGTATTATTTGTACGCTTACAGCTAATGCTAAAAAACAAAGACTATATATCTATAATGTAACAGGGCTTGAACAGAGAACTAATGGTGGCTATGTTTCTTTAGATGATTTTAATCAATTTTTTACTGAAAATGCTTTAATTAAGATAGAATCAAATAGTGAATCATTTAGTAATTTTTTTATTACGCAAGATACTAATAATGTTAAATTTTATTCTAATGAAGATTTAAATCCGAAACCAGGAGAAGTATATAACCTCAAAATAAAAATTGGCGATGATTTAGTTACAGGTAAAACAATTGTTCCGGAAAACTTCCAGATCATTTCACCAGAAGATAACCAAGTAATCTCTTTTTTAAACAATCAATTTAAAATTAATTTGAAGTGGGAAAATAGTAGAAACATTTATGGATATATTATGGAAGTTTCCTACCATGTTAATCCTCAAGCACGTTATATAGATAATTTTGTTTATTATAGTGAAGTCCTTTTCGATACCAGCTATAATTTTATTGGTCAAGATTATAAACCAACTGACACGGTTAGGATTAGACTGCTTGGTTTTGATGAAAACTATTATGAACATGTTTTCAAAGGAAAGGAAAGTTCAGGGGTTGAGGGAGCTTATGGTTATTTCGGATCATCTATATTAAAAACAGTTAAGGTTTTTGTAAAGTAAAATACCTTGTTTATCTTTGAGGTTTAATTGGGGATAAAAGTTTATATAAAAGGTTTCTTAAATTCAACGTGGATTATTTTAATATATGCAATAATAGTTTTTACACCCCTTGCATATTCTAAGCAATTTGTTTCTCCATACCAAAGTACTAAAATACTTCTTTTTGAAGTACTTGTGTATTTAAATATTTTTTTTTCATTACTTAGTTTAAAAAAGCAAACCATAAGATCTCTTAAATTTAATTTTATCGATCTCACAATTATTTTATTTATTTTATTCCAATTCTTTTTAACCGGTTCTTTGCTAGATTCGACATATTATCTGCCAAATTTAACTTTATTAACATTATTTTATTTTTTACTTCGATTGCTATTCTCTATTGACAAAATTGAATATAACAATGTAAAGAAAATATATAGCCTCATTATTCTTACTTGCTTAATAGAAGGCATTATTGTTTTTTATGAAATAATATTTAAAATATTTCCAAGCAGTAATTACTTTGTGAGGGATAAACCAAATATCTATGGAACATTTGGAAATCCTAATATCGCAGCAGTATTTTTGGCTGCATGTTTACCTTTTTTATTTCTTTTAGTTCGAAGTACTAATTCAAAGATAAAGAAGAGTATTTATGTCATTTCAATCATTTCCCTTATTACAGTAATAGTTCTTTCTTTAAGCCGTGGAACCTGGATTGCCTTATTTATTGGTCTAATGTTTTATTATTCACCTCAAATAAAACATCTTTATTTTAAAATTAAAAGCAGATTATTATTAAAAATTGGTTCTGTTTTAGTTCTATGTTTTCTAATGATTTTTAGTGCGTCAATTTTATTCAAAATTAATGAAAGATCAATACACGGAAGATTGCTTTTATGGCAGGTTACTGAGTTAATGATACAAGAAAATATAATAACAGGGATAGGATCCGGTAATTTTCCTGTAATGTATTTAGATTATCAAGAGAAGTTTTTCAAAAACGAGAACAATTCAAAGTATTTGTATTATGCATCTGGTGTAAGCCAGCCTAATAACGAATATCTTTTAATATTAGCTGAAACTGGAATATTCGGATTTATTCTCTTTCTAATTGTTTTCATTACAATTTTTAAACAAAGTAAAGATATATTAAAAAGTAAGAAGGTAGAAATTCAATCTTTAGGGAGAGTAAGTCTATCAAGTATAGTTATAATTCTGGTTCATTGTCTTTTTGACAACCCTCTACATGCTTTGCCCGTTTATATAATCTTATTTTTCAATATTGCAGTAGTTTCACATTTATCAAATCAAAAATTTAGAATTAGAATAGCAGGTCACTTCTACAATAAAGCTATCTCTTTTTTCAATAGATCTTCTCATACTTTGATTAAGAAAAAGATATTCAATTCAATAATAAGATTAACACCTTTATTTTTCATTCTTCTTATGCCTTACCTAATTTATTGTACAATTCTTAAGGCAAATGCCTATTATCGCTGGCAAAAGGGAATAGAATATGCAATAATGAACAGATGGGAAAAAGCCATTAATGAGTATAATTATGTTCTAGGTATCCTTCCAACAAATGGCCAACTCCAATTTAATTTAGGCGCGGCATATTTAAATAAGCATGAAACAAAGCAGGCTATATATTATCTTAAGAAATCATTGAAAACGTATAAAGATAAAAATACTTATACTTCATTAGGCTATGCATATTTGGACCTATCAGAGTTTAATAAGTCAATATCTGTATTTAAAGAATTTGAAAACAAATTCCCCAATTTATTACTCCCTCATCTTTTGCTAGGAAAGGTATATTTTAGGTCAAGCAATTTTGTAAATTCAAAAAAGGAACTGGAACGTCTTATTAAAATGCAACCAAAATTTCACAATGATTATGCTGCTGAAATAAAAAATGAGGCTGCCAGAATTTTAAGGGTTATTAATACAAATAATATTGATTATTATAATTAAATAACCATAATTTAAATTTATTTTTTGTTTTTAAAAAATCCTAGAATTTTATCGAGAGCACTTTTTATATTTGATATATGTCTGAACCAATGTCCTTCATTCGCATAACTTTCAATAAAAATATTTCTTTCTTTTTCTTTGGCTTTTAATAAAAAGAAGTTCCTTTCTTTATAATTTACTAATGGATCATTTTGACCTAAAATATACAATAGGGGAGTTGAGAAATTTATTTTTTGCAAACCTGGTAATCCAAAGATTGAAACTGCAGCAGTAATATTTTTGTTATCTTTATTTAAATATTTTTCTAAAAGAATATTTCCTGAACTTGATGTAACGACATATAGTGGATTAGATGGAAATATTTTTTTAATATACTTTCTCCAATTTATCAAATCTTGAACTGCTGAATCTACATTTGAATTATTATAAGTTTTACCATAGCCAATTGACATTGGATAATTGGGTGCAATTATGATATAATTATTTGCTATTAATCCCATGAGAATAGAATCCCATCGAGGAGAAAAATCATTTCTTAATCCGGGATGAATAAAAAGAATTATTCCCCTAATTTTATAAGAAATATTTGATTTCAATATATATGATAAAGATAAATCCTGATTAGGTTTAAATATTGAATAAGAAAACTTTGTATTTATGGAATGGGCCGTTAAGTTTTGAAAAAGTTTATTTATTGTATTAAATAGAATTAAGCTCGTTGGAGTAAAAAAGTCGCTATAAAAAAGAATTATTTTACTTTCTTCCCAAAAGTCGTAATTATATACTACGCCTTTTTTTGTAATCTGTTCTATCTGAGAGGAATTCAGTTTTTTTCTAAAAAGAAGGTATTCACTATTTATCAATTGAAGATAATAAAGGAATTTTCCATCATATTTGGGTAATCTCAAATCATAGCTGCAGCTATAAATGATGGAGGGCTTTAAATCAATACTACTCAAGTTCCCAGCATAAATTTGGAAGTATTCAGATTTTGAATTATTAACAAAAAATATTTTATTCCCAAAAATACTTGGATTTAATTTATCACCTTCGATCTCTTTAAATATTTCTTGTAAATGATTTTTCTTGATATCATATAAGTATAATTTTTGAAATATACTAATAAGTAATATTTTTTCATTTTTTGAAAAGCATGCGGAATAAAATCTAAAATCGATTCTAATAATTGGTATTTTTAATTTCTTTTTAACATTTAGAAAATAAAAAAAGGGGTCATTTTTAATTTGAAATATTATGTAAGCACCTGATGGTGAAGATTCAATATACTTAATTGGTTTATTGTTAGTATACCGATTTAATTCACTTAAAGTTGGAAAAAATTCTTCATCTCCATTATTATCATGTATTGCCACTAAAGTATCATCATAAAACAAGGGTTCAAAAACATTTGTATAGTTAATTGTTTGCTGCACCACCTTTTCATGTCTATAATTATAACTGAATAATTTGAAATTGTTACTATCATTCATAGAGAAATAAATGGTAGTATCTTTGCTTATTAAGAATTTTGTGTCTACTATTTTTACTGAATCTAAAAATTTGGGAATAATATTTGACTTTGAAGAGTTATTTATATAAATGAATCTGTATCCAAGATATGAAATTACAGATAAAAGGATGAAAAATGTAACCAAGAAAAATAATTTTTTAATCTGCATTTTGATCCTTTATGTTCTGTTATTTCAAAAATAAAAAATTTTGACTGAACTTTAGTCATTTGGACAACTATTTATAATATATGTTATATCTGTACTCCATACCTGATTTGTTTTTGTTATGCTCACATTTCTTAACAAATACGGAAAAACCCGATGATCCTTGTTTGGTTTGCTCAGATTGACTCTGGGTGTAAGTGCTTGTATTCCCATTAATTGCATTAACCTGAGTATCCGTTTGTGATTAAAAATTTCGCCATTTCTATTTAACTCCCGGGTTATTTTCCTGTAACCGTAAAATGGCCAATTTGTATATATTTTATCCATCCGCTTCATTATTTCGAGATCTTCGTCCATTACAGCTAACGGCTCAAAGTAATAACTCGAACGTGGTAATGAAATCAAAGAACATTGCTCAGTTATACTGAGATAATCGTGGTAAGGCTCTATGAGCCCTTTGAGATCTTCAACTGAATGGCTCGTACTTTTTTTTTAACCATTCCACCTCTACCTGAAGTTTTCCGATCTGCCGGTAGAGCTGGTCTATCAACTCAGAACCTCCATCAGTTTTTGGTCCACGTGGGTTATCAAAAACTGATGGAAGAATTTCAAGCAGTTGTTTCTTCCAAAGACTTATCTGGTTTGGATGGATTTTATATTCTTTTGCAATTTCATTTATACTGGCGAATCCCTTAATTGCTTCCAGAGCAATTTTAGCTTTAAATTCGCTGCTATAATTCTTCCTTTTTATGGACATTTTAGCCTCCTTTTGGCTTATATAAATTTAAGATTTTTCCACCTTAAATTTTTGTCCAGTTTTCGGGGTTCACTATACTTAATAGTAATGATCAACATACAGATTTTACAGTCTCACTTTATTATAACAATGAAGAAGATAATGTTCCAGTATGGGATATAGGACCTTGGAATATACATGATAATTATTGGGATCCTGAAGGAGAACGTTCCATTTATTATCATATTAATCAAGGAGGTCAACCAGGTCTAGGACAGTATGTTCCTGAAGCGGAAGCAGCTTATTACAGCAATTATAATAGTGGTTATAGTGAACC
The DNA here is from genome assembly GCA_963848195.1 of uncultured Ignavibacteriales bacterium. GTDB lineage: Bacteria > Bacteroidota > Ignavibacteria > Ignavibacteriales > Ignavibacteriaceae > CAVQBP01. The sequence continues at coordinate 35,054 of CAWKCY010000024.1, forward strand.
ATTAACGGGTTATCCAAATGGCCAAAGACCTAACAATCCAAATGGAATTGATTTGGCTGATGGTACATTTTATGATATAGGTTTATCAAATAACGATTTTATTGAAATAGTATTTAATTGGCAAACTGAATACACACAACTATCTGAAAATGTAACTCAATTTGAGAATTGGTATGATTATATTTATGTTGAAAATAATATTAGAATAATAAACAATTCAACTGTTGATGTAATGGGTGGATGTTTATTAATATTACCCGATTATGTAACAATTACTGTAGAGTCAGGTTCAACTTTAATATTAGAGAGGGGTTGTTTGAAATCTTTCGGAAATGGAGCAGAGATTATAGTTTTGCCTGGTGGAACTCTAGAAGATCTTACTGCAGTAGGAGTATGCGAAACGTGCCCTCCTTTTAAACCATCAAATTTTTCAGCTACAATTATTGGACAAGATGTTAAATTAACGTGGGATAATTACACTGATAATAGTGCTTGGGCCCTTCAAATAGTAAAAAATGATCAAATTTTTGGAGCCCCAATGGAGCGAACTGAAACATCTTTTATTGATCATAATGGTGTTAATAATTTACCATCCACATATCAGATATATGCTTTTAACGAACACGGTTCATCTTATTCAAATGCAATTAATGTAATTACTGCACCTAGTACAATAAGTTCTAATACACTTTGGAATGGTGTTGTCTACGTGAATAATAATGTTACAGTTAATTCTAATGCTCAATTAACAATAAGTTCAAATTCTAAGGTAATATTTAATTCTGGTCATAGTTTTAATTTGACTGTCAATGGACAACTAAGAGCCGGAAGTAGTATTGGATCCATTTTATTTACTTCAAATTCATCAAATCCTGTTGTAAACGACTGGGGAAATATATTTCTGATTGGTTCAGGATCTTCAGGTTCATTTATAAAATATTCGAATATCCAGTATGGAAATGGAATGCAAGTAATAAATGTTCCTGATTTTGAAATATCAAACTGTAATTTTTTAAATAATTATATATCTATTTATTGTAATGGCTCAACGGGTTCCATATTAAATAATTATTTAAGTAGTAATAGTATTGGACATTCAATCCAATTAAATCTTTCAACTGTAACCTGCAATAAAAATAAAATAAAAAAAATTGATTCGGGTGCAAAAAGAGGTCATGGGATTTTATTCGGTGGCGGTTCACATGGCACGGCCTGGCAAAATGATATATACAATGTTGATTGGGGAATCGGTTCAATATGGAGTAGTTCTGTAGACTGTTACAACTCCAATTATAATAATGAACCAAATGATGAAAGAAATAATAGGATAACTGACTGTAATTATGGGGTAAGGATTTATAATAATAGCTATCCAATTTTAGGTAGGCCGATTTCAGCATATGGATATAGTACTATAAAAAATAATACCGTGGACGTTTCTTTAAATACCGATAATATTACAACTTCTAATTTAGAAGCTTATGAAATTTATTGGAATAATGGAGATTACCCCCATGCAATTATTCAAAAAGGTAATGGTTCTAATATTATCTATAATCCACAATCTACCTCAGATCAATGGCAAAATATTCCTTTCCCCAAAATTCAATCACAACCTAATGTGAAAAACAATAATGCTATTGCAAGCATTGATGCTAATAATAATATCGGTAAAGCCTCTAATATCAATATAGAGAGTTCATCGGTTGAAGATTTTGATTCTTTATATATAGGTATAGATTTGCGTCACCAGAAAAAACTTATCGAAGCCAAAGATTATTTTATATCATATCTTTCCAAACATCCGGAAGACCAAAGAGCATATACAGAACTATATAATTGTGAAGATAAACAGACTATTAAAGAAATACTTACATTGTTTAAAACCTTACCTAAACAAGCTTCTAAGGAACAGGGATTGCTCCTTTCCTATTTATATCAAAAGGAAGGTGATATACAATCTGCAAAAAAAATAAATAATGCTTTAATAAAAAAATATCCCAATACGCCTCTTTCAGTCAGAGCAAATATTGAAAATATATACATTTTATTATATAGTGAAAACAATTTAAATGATGCCGTAGATATTTTTAAAGATGTTTTGAAAGAAGCCCAATTATCTACATCAACTGAACTTACAGATGCAGAATATGCTATTGAATCTTATGCAAGAATACATGAAAAACCAATTACAGATTTTGATGCTCTTAAAAAAGCTCTTTCAAACGCAATAAATCAAAATGAAGAATTTAGTTTATTAGGTAATTATCCAAATCCCTTTAATCCATCAACTACAATTTCTTATAATTTACCAAGAACTTCAAATGTCGAAATAATAATCTATGATATTCTAGGGAATAAAGTAAAAAGTTTTAATATTTCTTCACAAAATGCAGGTAAACAACATGTTGTATGGAATGGAACTAATAGTAATAGTCAACAGGTGGCAAGCGGTATTTATTTATACCACTTTAAGGCTATGCCGTTGGAAGGCAAGAATGAAATATTCGAAAAAACTGCTAAGCTATTGCTTTTGAAGTAAAAACTGAATTACTAAGCTAATTAGTATAAAACAACCATAGAGATTTAAGCTGCCGGTATTTACCGGCAGCTTTTTTATTCTATGCAGCTGCATTTATTTTATAGGATATAAGCCAATCAATTATATTTTCGGGCTGGGCTGCGGATAACTGCGTGAACATTTCTTCCAATTCCTGCCTTTTTATCTTCAGCAGTTTATGATCCATCTTTGAGATTTCGGTCTGGCTGGTGGTACCGAATATTTTTTCTATTATTACTGCTTTGATTTGTTTGTCTGCTTTGGATCTTGTGTCTCCTAAGCCATTTTTATCGAATATTCCGGATATGTTTTCCATTTCTATCTGTTGTCTTAATTTTCTTTCAAAATAGTCTGAATCATTCCCAGGTGTGAGGTTATTGCTGAAGGTCTCTCCTGATACTTCTCCTATAGGTAAACCTAATATGAAGTTTATTACAGGTTTGAAACTCTTATAATTGGGAAATTCAAATCTTTTCCCGTTTATTGTGTCGCTTCTGTCTTTTAGTACATATCCAACGTTTTTCTGAACCGGCCTGCCTTCTTTATCAAGTTCTTTCTCAAGCTGCATCCATACATTAAGGTCTGTTTCATATGGGGTTTCTCCTGCTATTTTCATCTTTACACCGCTTTTTACAAATTGTCCTTTCTGGATTACTTTTCCCTGGTCATCTACTTCATCGTTTTCTTTATCATATTCAAATCCTCCTCTTCCGGTGAATACAATATTTCCTTCTACTTCTACAAATTTATCAGAGAATTCTTCCTGCCAGGCAGGGAGCAAAGCTCCCCAGTCATTTAAGAACATCCTCTCTTTTCTGTTTTTGATTTTATAATCTTTAACGTACTGGTAGTAAATCTTGGTCAATGAATCGATAAACAGGAAGTCAATTTCTTTCTTTGAAAGGAATTCGAATGCCTGTATAACGTCTGCAAGTCTTTTAGTATCCTTGGCAATTGCTTTGATACCGGCTTTCTGGAAAAGTTTAATTAAGAACCTGCTTCCTTTTTCATTATCAATTATCAGGATAGGTTTAGTTAATTTGAGTTCTTTATATACACCGATAATAAAATCAGTGGACGTCCTGGATTTTCCATTATGGAAAGCTTTCCATAACGGAAATTATCGAAAGTTTTTGCTTATGGAAAGATTTTCAGATAAACACCATAAACACATAAGTTTTAGACGTTTTCTAATGAAAATCTTTCCATAATATTTAACTGCATAAATCCTGAAGCCAATTCAATAGGTCTGTATCTTCCTGCCAAACTGGTATATCCTTTTTCACAATCTCCATATACGTAGATTCCAATGCTTTTCTTTTTACTTCCATATTTGCTCTAAGATAGATTTCTGTCGTAGTAACATTTACATGTCCTAATAAATCTCTTAAATATATTAGGTTTACACCGGCTTCTAGCAAATGCATTGCTTTGGTATGTCTTATCATATGAGGATGAAGACATTTAGGGAAAAAAATATCAGAATGGGATTCCTTAGCCTGTTTCAAATATTTTCCCAGGATATATGTAATACCGGGTCTTGTAAATGGATGCCTTCGACTATTAAAAAAGAAAGGATGAACTTGATTTCCGTTTTCACAAAGTCGATTTTCCTTCATGTAACTCTCTAACAGAAGTCGTGTTTTTTCCATAATAGGAACGCATCTTTTTTTGTTTCCTTTGCCGGTTAATAATATTGTGGCAGGTTTTGTTAATCTTATATCGCCTATCGTTAAGTCAATTAATTCTTGTACCCTTGCCCCCGTATCATAGAGAGTGGTCATTATTGTTAAATCACGGCGGCCTCTTTTCATGGTAGTATCCGGCTGCTCTAAAATGTACTTCATACTTTCTTGTGGTAGATATTCAATTATCTTTTTTTCTCGCTTCTTAAATGGTATACCTAAAATTTTTTGACACTCTAACAGGATTGCCGGTTCTTCTGATTGGGTATATCTGTAGAAACTGTGTATTGCTGCAAGTCTCTGGTTACGGGTATTAATACTTACATTATGTGTTTTTTCAATCCATTGCAGAAAATCTCTAATTGTTTTTACTTTTATTTTATTAAAGGTAAGCTGTTCCGGTTTGACTTTAAGTTCTGTATCAAAAAATATTAGGAGTTGTTTGAACGTATCCCGGTAGGATTTTATTGTATTGGTGCTGAGGTTGCGCTGTCCCGGAAGATAATCGGATAAAAAGCGAGTCAGCATTCTTGCAAAATCAGTCTGCTTCATGGGGTACCTCCGGTATTAAAAATGAAAAGTTCTGCTCCACCAAAGCAATAATATCCGGATATAAGTCAGCAGTCAGTCTCAGATAATGCTGCGTACCTCTTAAATCAACATGACCGAGATATGCGGAAAGATATGGAAGAAGACTAGTAAGATCACCTTTATTTAAAACCCATTTCTTTAAGCAATGGACGGAGAACGAATGTCTAATATCATGTAGTCGCGGACCTTTTCCACTATGAGAGATCCCGGCCTTCCAGAGTATATCTCTAAACAAACCATATATAGTACTTTCATCATAATACCCACCGAAGGGAGAAGGGAAAAAGAAGGGATTACAAGACTCCAGATTGTGGACTTTATCTGTATACTTACAACATCGTTCTGTAAGTGTTGCTGCCATTGGGATAATCCTTTCTTTCCCAAATTTCGCCTCATGTATAAATAAAGTTCCTTTCTTTAAGTCAACATCATTAAGTTTTAATTTTAATGCTTCAGAAATACGCAAACCACACCCGTATAACATTCGGAACAGAAGTGGAAGCATCAGATGCCGGTTGGGAGAAGTAATAGAAGGGGGATAATTGTCACATATCTTAAAAATATTCTTTAGTTCTGTTTTCGAAAAAATGTAAGGAACATAAGAGTATCTATCAACAGTAATTGTACCATGCGGAAAAATATATGCCTCATAACCCAGCCGTACCAAATATTTTGCAAAGCCACGTATTATTGAGATCCTGTGGCATCTGTTACTTTCTGTTTCATTTGGTCTTTTTTTTGTCCATAGCAATACCAATTGCTTTGACAGTTTCATTTCGGTCCATTGTTCTCTATAGACCAGAGTGTCAAATCGTTTCAAAAGGGAGGAGCCTTTCAAAAATTTATAACCCACCGCCCTATTTTCCTCAATATATCCGGTGATTAATTCAGCAAAAATACTTTTATAGACAATTTCTTTAGACATCGTAAAACACCTCCTCCGGATCAAGAGCACATAACCGTAATCCTTCAAGTGATGTATGAAGATAGATCATTGTAGATTTGGAATTGATATGTCCAAGGATTTCGGAGATTACATGCAGTGGTATTTGATTTTCAAGCAAAGTGCTGGCAAGTGTATGACGGAGAGAATGTAATCCGTGCCTTTGACCTTTGGAACAGTAATTCCTGAAGCTCTCGTATATTTTGCTTATAATAAAATGAAAGACCGGCATCTTCTCCAAATGCTTCGTAGGGAGCATTCATCCTTAAAAAAACAAAGGGTGAATTACTTACTGGACGAGCGTTTTTCAGATAATCAATCAATGCCCAGCCTATATCATCCAAAATGGGATAGGTGACACTATTCTTCGTTTTATTCTGTCTTATCTCTATGGATTTTAACTGCCAATTTAAATCGGATAAGGTCAATGACTTTATATCGCCTGCCCTTATGCCAAGCTTGGTAACCAGTAGCAGTATAGCATAATCTCTTTTCCCGGTTGGATTTCCTCTGTCAATACTTTCCAGCATCCTGATTACATCTTCCTTATTCCAGACAGAAGGAACAGGGGGATAATAATACTTTTTCTGGTGGGGGACTTTTAAGCTTAGGTCTTCATCTATGTATTGATTTAGGTAGAGAAACCTTAGAAATACTCTAAGTGCTGTTAATATCGATGAAATACTTTTTTCGTGATGCCAATAGATTGCTTTAACATAATCGGATATTATCTGAGGAGTAATACTATTTACATTCTGTAACCCTCTGTTATTAAGATAATCTATAAAAAAAAACAAACGCTGCATCCGCGATAGGTAATCCTCTTTTAGAATAATCCTTGCTTTCGCATTCTCTTTCGTAGGCTGCAAGCTCTTTTTCAAATTGGGGAGGTTTTATGAATCCTGGCTTTTTAATAATTTTTCGGAATATCACATTATGAAGTTGATAATCACCCAAGACCCGTATTTTTCTAATAAGATCTCTGTATCGCTTGGGTATAGCCTCAGTATAATTGTTAATAATGCAGTTGTACTTTTCTTTTAAGAATCTCCTGCCCAATTCTTCTGAAAAATAAACTTCCTTATTTTCCTTGGCAAAAGCACTAAATTTTTTGTAAAAGCAACGGTATTTACAATACGAGATCTTGGAATATTTCAGTCTTTCCAATTCAGCCATCACTTTGGCTATTAGTTCATCGATAGTTAGTTTTGGTTTCATATGGTACCTCACTGATTATTTTTTGATAATCTATAGTGAGATATTATGGCAAGAAATAAAAGGGCATTTTCAACTATGATAAGTATTTATCACAGTTTCTTTCCATAAGCAAAAACTTTCGATAATTTCCACTGCCCTGGAATCCGCCAAAACTCCCTTTAATAAAATGGTTCTTTGCTGCTAATTCTGATGCAAAATCATTTAGTTTCATTTTTAGGTCCTTTCTATATTTTTGATTCAAGAAAAATAAAAGTATTTGAAGAAAAAACATTTATGAGTAGAAAATGTTTTTTCTTTATGTTTAATTATGAATACCGGTATATTAAAAGAGTCTTTATCCTCAGCTAATACCAGTACATCATCCCCTGTAAAAAATCTGATTCTGCCGGCCAGCACTACATCTGTGCTGCAGCGGTAAACTTTATTTATCATTACTGCTTATCCTTCCTTCTTTCCGGATAGATTCATTATTGATATAGCCTGCATACCAATCCATTATTTTCCGGTCATATCTTCTATTCAGAAGGATATCAATAATATCATCATCACTGAGGCCCAAAATAGTTTGGACCTCAGCAAGGGTGTGAGCAGATAAAATTCTGATTGCTTCATCTAAATTATACTGCATAGCTTCTCCCTAATTATATGATGGTACTTCTTCAGTCTGCGAGATATCGAAAACAGTTTTATAAAAGAAATAAACATCTTCATCTTCTTCATTCTCTTCCTGGTTCTTCTTTCCCGAAGGAACAGCAATTAAAAATCCATGTGAACCTTTCTTTACCTGTCTCTGGAACTTTTGCCATTGTTTATATCCTGCCACTACAGATATTGAGATGCTATCTATATTCTGGAAGTAGATTAAACATTGATTTCTGGGTGTAAGCATGTGCCCTTCCGGATTTATTATTCCTAGTTTTGAGGAGAGCTCCTCCCGCTTTTCAGCGGGAAGATCTGCAAGCTGCTTAATGATTTTACTTATCTTTTGTTTTTTATCATCAGACATGATTAGTTTCTCCTTGTTTTTGTGAATGGATAACTTTGAGAAGTATTTTATTTTGAGTGTAAATTATCTTGAAGTCGGTTCCTATCTTAAAACCGCATTCTTCAAGTTTTCGGTTCTTAATTTTTATCTGAGGAACTTTTGTATAATCCCTTTTTCGGGGATGACTAGATTCATAAACTTTCATTTAACTTCTTCTCCTCTCTAAATTTAGAGCTTAAATGCCGGGCGGGATGCTTTGTATTTGATTCATAAAGCTGCAGGTTAGAAGTTTTACAAAGCTGCCGGAAATTTTTGAAATAGAGTTTTGATTTAGGTAAGATTACATATTGATAAAATGAAATAAATACTAAATAAAGAAGCTTTTCTTTATGAATTACTTCTTTATAATAGAAATCATAACCATCTTTAAGACCTTTTACCTTTAGAGAATCTGTGAATTTCATAAGGCTGGGTCTGGATTTGAAAATCACCACAAAGTGGGAAGGATAGCGGGAAAAAGGACCTAAGGATTTCACCCCAAAGTGAGAGGCTCCACAGCGCAGAGCTGCGGAACCTATAGCTTTATAGCTAAATAAGTTTAAGTTGATCATTATTATTATTCCTTTTATTTTTTTTAGAAGTTTGAGAGTTAAAGAATTGATTTGCTTCATTGAAATAATTAAACCGGTAAGAGATTAAGTTCCCCGTTTGCCTTAAAATTATTAACATAGTAAACCAGCTTAGAGGGATAGATTACAACAATAAGCCGCCATAAGCCTTTGGAATTACGAACCATTTTAATCACTCTTTTATTAGTCATATTTACCATCCGATATTTTGATAGTTATTGAGCCAATAAGAAACAGCAGCTAAAGTGTAATTTGTACGGATACCCCTGAGATAGGATAAGATATCAGCTGCAGCGAAATAATAGCCTTTATTGACAAGGCGATGATGTATAGCCATAAGTACAGGCTTGAGATATGATTTATACATAGTGATAACCTCCAATAAAATTGAAAGAAAGAGACATAAAGTGATTACACTCTGCCCCCAAAAAAATTTTTTGCCCCTTAAGAAAAGAATTTCTTTGTTTCAGATTAACTGACGGAAAGGCAAGGCGAAAAAAACTGCCGGAACAAAAGTCAAAAGCGAAGCGAAATAAAAAAGATTCTGGTAGTTTTTTTTGTCCTTGCCCCGGTTAAGTAACAATGAAAAGGATTGTTAACTGAGAAGTGAAAGTAAAGACGTCAAACAGCAACTTAATACAGGGGGCAAAAAATATTTTTAATTTATAATAGGAAGCGATTAGCTCAATCAATATTGGAATTGAGGTGATAAGAAGAAAAAAGGCAAGAGTTCAAAGGAAGTTCACTACGATAGAACTGCAGAGGAGAAAAGGGTAAGGCGGGATTTTTCCTTTCCGCCCTTTACCATTAAGAAATAAAACAAATAAGGGTGGAAAGATTAAAAAGCCCGCCGGCAGTTACAGTTAATAATAAAAGGATAAGATAAAAAAAGCTTTGCTTAATCAATAATTAAAGTAATATCGAAAGATTAAGCAAAGTTTTTTTTGCCAATGCCAATGTTTTGATTTATTGAGGAGATAAAAAATTATTTGTGCCGATTTATCGATAAGGAATAGTAATTTGCTCCAATAGGGAGCACAATTAATTTTTGATAGGAATTTGTATAGAGATTGATAGTATGATATAACTTGCTTTTACTGAATAGGCCCATGGAGCGGTGCCAAGGTTAAGTTTCACGAGCATAAATTGATTGGATGAACATAGTGGGTGATAATTATAAATCGACAGAATATTTTATAATATGATTTATTGAGAATGCCAAGGTTCAGTTAAATGATGATAAACGGACAGAATAGCTAAGGTTATGTGATAATTATAAAAAGATAGAACTACACAGGGAGTGTAATCCACGCAGCGAAGGCACATCTTTTTGATTTAGCTGGCATATCTTTTTGTCGTACCCTGTGTTGAGCGGAGTTGTTAAATTATTCCAGTAACAACGGAGCGAAACTAAAGGGTACATTTCAAAAAGTATGATAGCTATTAAAAAAGTGTGCCTGAGCGTCATGTAATTTGAACGGATAGAATGTTTACAAATGGATTTATTGAGAATGCCAAGGTTGAGTTTATTGATGATAAACTGACAGAATTTATCATGTTGGGTGATGATAATAAACTGAAAGGATGTATAATGATCGTTTCCATGATGTTTTTTACCAATGGTAGCGGAATGGAGGCGTGTCGAGGAACGAGCCGCTGGAATGGAGCGATGGGTGAACTGATAATAAATTGTGCCGAGTTTACATAAGGTCAAATTATAGGACATCGATAGAATTTCAAATGTTTGTGAAGATGGGCATTATGTACTATAATTTCCCTTATGTAAATCTGGCTTACAATGTCAAGATGAACTGATGTTCTTGTTTATGTTGAGTGGATTAATAATTTTTTACAAAGGTTTACAAATGTAATCATCAAAGGAAGAAGTGGAATGAATGGTTATGAATTCTTATATGAAAGCACAATTTATCTTTTGATTGGAACGCTTATGAAACGTTCAATCGATAGAAAGATTATAAAAGGATTTATTGAGAATGCCAAGGTTTAGTTTAATGATGATAAATTGATAGAATGTTGCATGTTAGGTGATCTTTATAAATCGACAGAAAGTTTTATAAAATGATTTACTGAAAATGCCAAGGTTAAGTTTATTGATGATAAATTGATAGAATTGCCAATGTTAGGTGATCATTATACTAAGATAGAACTACACAGGGGATGTAATACACACAGCGAAGGCGCATCTTTTTGATTTAGCTGGCATATCTTTTTGTCGTACCCGTTGTTGAGAGGAGTTGTTAAATTATTTCCAAAACAACGGAGCGAAACTAAGGGTACAATACAAAAAGTATGACAGCTACTAAAAAGTGTGCCTGAGCGTCAATGTATTTTGAACGGATAGAAAGATTATGAAAGGATTTATTGAGAATGCCAAGGTTCAGTTTAATGATCATATGAAGAGAAAATAAATTGACAGAATGATCAGGGAATGTTTGTTAAAAAAGCTTTGCTTAATCAATAATTAAAGGAATATAAAAATTAAGCAAAGTTTTTTTTGCCAATGCTAATATTAGGATTTATGAGAAGATAAAAAAATTATTTGTGCCCGTATTTATTGAGAAGAAAAAGTTATCTACTTTAATACCAGGGAACAATTAATTTTTTGATAGGACTGCAGATGTTAAGTAATATGGGAAATTCAATTCTAAGGGGTGATTTCTAAAAAGTAGGGATAAATGGTGGCTCGATATAAAAAAGGTGGCTTAGAAATAAAAAAATAGCCGAAAACCTACGCTATTTCGTAATGATTTTTAGAGTTGGGTTAGTAGATTTTCGTATAAATTGACAGAGAGTTTATAAAAGGATTTGTTAAAATGGAAATATTGGGTTAATGATGATTTATAAAATCTTGTTGCTTTTAATTAAAAAAAGGTTTATAATTATTTTGTTCCTTTCATATATATTCATACAATTAAATCCTATAATTCTTAGTACTTTTTAGAATAAAATCTGCTATTAATAATTTTTAATTAAGAGGAGAAAGTATGAGAATTAAATTTTCCTTCATAGTAGATAACCTTTATATATTTTTTTTATTCAGCTCTCTTATCTTCTTTGATTGTCATTCTAGTACTAATGAAAAAGGTTTAAGAGATTATGTTTATAAAATGAAAAAATTAGAAGTAGATGAAGATAAAACTACAGCCGGAGTATCCGAATCTCATGAAGAAGGAGATTTTACTGTAAGTAAGACCCCTTTCACCAGTAATATTACAGTAGAAGAATTAGCAGGTTTTAATCCTAATATTGGGGTTATTTGGCCTGGTGCATTGGTTCAAGGATCATCTTTAATATCAGGAACTTTGGCACCAATTAACGTTAAAAGGTCGGAAATAAATCTTTTATTAAGTACTTTGGGCCAGCCTTATAATGAATTAAATCCAACTGATCTACATGTTATAAATCCTTCTGCAGGAAATGTCGAAAGAGCACGAGTTAAGTTGATGCAAAAAGGATTTATAATCCCAGCAAAACTTTCTCAAACTTACAAACAGTTTTATTCTTTGGAACATGCAATGACACAAATTGGAGCTAATATATCTTATTTGGGTTCAAATTTAAAAGCTCAGCTTCAATCAGAAAATTATGCATCACAATCCAATATTGTAGTTTCGTTTGCTCAAGAGTATTATACTATTGCAGTTGAACCTCCAACAAGTCCAACAAGCTTTTTTGGTGAGAAAATTAATATTGATGATATCACTCCATATTCAGATACTCTTAATAATCCCATTACTTATATTCAGAGTGTAACTTATGGGAGATTAGGTTTGCTATTATCCAGTTCAAAAGAAACCTTTTCAGACCTTAAAAAATCTCTAGATGCGTATGTTAGTTGGGCTAGTGGATCTGCAAGTGCACATTATGGAGATGAAGAACAAAAAATATTAAAGCAAAGTGAAGTAAAGTTATTGCTTTTTGGTGGTTCGCCAGATAAAAGTATAAAATTAATTCCAACTACTGCTGAAGCACTTGATGCTTTAAATATTTGGTTAAAGCAAGATATCAAACCAAAAGATATCCAACTTGGACTTCCAATCAGTTATCGAGTTAACTATTTAAAGGATAATACAATAGCACGCTTAAGTTTTACAACTAATTATGAAAGAGTTGAATATCATTCTATACCTCAGTTGAATAATTGGTCCATAACTTTTCATACTCATGATGATGATTTGGACGATGATACAGGTGTATATGTTGGAGTAAATGGTCCGAATGGACTTATCGCAAATTGGTCTAAATCAGATAAATCGAGATATGAAAATGGTTCAACTAAAGATTTTAATTTGACCCCGAATACAAAACTTTTTTTACAAGATAAAGATAATGCAAGTATATATATTAAAATAAGTCCTAATGGGGATGATGAATGGGATTTTTCTTACGAACTAACAGCGAATATAACCAGTGGAGGGACGTTCACTAAACATGGGTCAATGAGACTTAGTGATAGACATAAAGAAGAAACTCAATCCATAAAGTAAAAGATAAAAAATGGTTTAAATCATGATATTTCTCCATAGTGTTTTATGTTGATGAATGATTTTATTTTTTAAATAAGGCTTTGGTATTAGATACTCTTATTTTATCAAGAGCCTTTTTTTATTCATCTATATTTATCTTCCTTATTTATGCAATTATATTTATTATGCTTTGTAACAATAAAAGTGTTTAATTTAAGCTCTTATAATGCCCATTGATACAAAGCTTTACTAATAGGACTAATAAAGTTGAACAAACATTGTTATCGATAGCAAAATTGATATTGTTGTAGGAATTTTTCTGTATATATTTACAAAAACTCAATGACTGAAACAGCAATGGTATTAGTGGAGGCGAAAAAATTAGCTGACTATATGGTTGAATATGACATTGGTTATTAATTTTTATTTATAGGATTACAGATGTTAAGAAATTTTTGAAAATCAATTACAAAGTATATTTGAAAAGGAGGGGGTAAGTATGATTTAGGAATTTTGGAATATAAAATATTTTTTATTTTGTCTTACTTGAGATTTTCCGGATTTCGGTTTCGATCTTGGTGTTGATTTCTATTTTTACCATGTCGAGTTTTTCCAGGAGTTTTCCTATGTCTACTTTGTATTGCATTTCGGTTTCGATTACGGATAGTCTTTTGTCAAGGGAATTATAGGCGGCCAGGATTCCGATTATTAAAGTAATCAGGTAAATGACGAATTTAATAATGTCGATTGAGTATTTTACTTTTTCTTCTTGTGACATTTTAATGGAACGCTGATTTTTATGATTGTTTATGATTTATTATGATTAAATGTTTGAGGGCGAACAAAAAGTATATGAGATTCTTCGCTACCGCTCAGAATGACAGTGTTACTTTTTGTCACCCTCAAGTTGAACTAATTAAGATTCGTTGCCATAGGTGGCTGAGTATTTAATTATCTTTGCGTCTGCATCTTTGGTAACTGCACCTACTAACAGCACTTTCTTGGTGTATCTTGCCAATTCGCTCTTGCTGAATTGGTCAAGGTTTACAACTGCTTCCAATGTTTGAGCAGGATCGTAGTCTGCTTCTAAGTAGTTGAACGGCATTATTTTGTAATATGCATCGTTCTCATCAACAGGATCGAAGCCGATCAGTATCATTGAAATTGAAAGGTCCTTATCAGCTGCTGTGAAGTTTGCCTGTGTATTGAGCGCAGGTAAATCAACAGTGATGGTGTCGGCACCAATTAAAGCAGAGGTGACTCCCAAATTAAAACCACCAGGGGTGATTATATTTTGTGCAGTCGGTCTCTGGGTATCTGCGTACTGGAAGTTCTTTTGAACTAAAGTATTGAATACAGAAATACCGGATTGTTTTACTTTATCCCAGACAGCCTTCAAATCATCGATATTATCAATGACTTTAGAGAGCTGGGTAGAAACAGTGAATTTTTGTCTAACAGCAACAACAGCAGGTGAATTAGAAACGTTGAAACTGGAAGGACGTGCACCGAGAATGGTTTCTCCGTTTATTGTCCTTGCAGAAAGGTTACCCAATCTACCGCTGAGGTTACCTAGAACCGAGCCTTTAACGCGAGCCATTATGTTACTCCTTATATATTGTGAATGAATAATTATAAAAAATGAGCGCTCATTCTGAGTGCAACAATAAGGAATGAATAATTTATTGTCACTGTAGTTTTTTTACATAGTCGGGAAAAAAATTACAAGATTACAAAATTTCAAGATTACAAGATTAACAGGATTTCAAGATTGTCAAGATTACAAGATTATGCCAAAGGCATGGCTATGCCACAAGATTTAGGAAGAAGGAATAGCGGAGGTATAGCGGAGTTGTAGCGGAGGTGAGGCGGAGATTAGGATTTTCAAATTGGTAAATAAATGGTTGAAGAAATGTATGGCAAAATGTCAATAATTTAATCTGAGTAGGAGATATGATTGCATCAATAAGCTGGAGGTATCTACAACAATATATCTCCAGCTTATTATTTTTAAAATAGATATCTCTTAATTTTTTAAGAGATTTATTTTATCAATTTTAAATTACTTCGCAGCATTTCAATTTTTTCTTTTTTCATTCTCATCACTATGTCTTCGTTCCAGATTTCGTAATTCAATTCATTCAGTAAAATGTTCACGATTTTAGCTGAGGGTAAATCCAGGATATATGATAGTTTCCGGATTTTGTCTGCGTTTTCCTGTGAAAAATCTATATGCATAGCTACTTCAAAAATTATTAAGAGATATTCCAAATATAAAAAATAAAATTAATTATACGGCTATTGCTTCTAAATTCCGTCTTAGAATGTCCTTCGATTATCTCTCCCTTAAGATTATTTTTTCAGGTCGTAATTAGGGAGTATGTAATACTTAGAGACAGAATTTATGGATAAAAGTTTTGTCATTTCATTATTTCTTTTTATTGGCACGTTATGTTGAATGCGCAATCCTTTCACAATTCCCAGGGAGCATTATTATTATCAGATAAAAGTTAAAGCTGAACGGATTATTGATGGGGATTCTTTTATGCTGCAGAGATAACGAAGGTACTATGAATGTCAGGTTAATTGGAGTTAATGCTCCGGAGCTTGTGAAGAAAAGTGTAGAGGATTCTCTGTTTGCTGATTCTGCTGCAGCCTTCCTTAAAGATTTAATCGAAGGTAAAATTATTAAGCTCACTTTTGAGCGGGAATTATATGATTCATATGGAAGGCTGCTGGCTTATGCGTGGGTGCTGGATGTCCATGGTAATGATTCTTCGTTTGTTCAGGCGGAATTACTGAAGGCTGGCTTAGCTCGGATTTTTCATTATCCTAAAAAAATGAAATATTATTACATATTTCAGAATTTGAGGCGGACTGCAAGGAGAAAAAGGTTAGGTATATGGGGGATAAAGTGATAGATGATTACCAGGTTGTCGCGGATATTATCAGCAAGAATCAGTTTCACAGGCTTAACCGGAAGGGGCTGATCAATCGTACCAGACTTAGGAATATTAAGATTAAGCGTGAGTTTATTTTGCTGCGGTCAAGGATGAAACCGATGGATGCGGTAGATTATTTGTCAAGGAAATATCTTAGATCGGATTTAACGATTAATTCTATTGTGTATAGAAGAAAAAGAAGATAAGTCAGAAATCAGAGGTCAGAGATCAGAGGTCAGAGATCGGAAATCAGAAGGCAGAGATCAGAAGTCAAAAGTCAAAAAAAACAATTAACTATGAGGAAAAGCATAATCATTTTGGTTTTGGGGATTTGTTTTGTTGGGATTGGATGCAGCAGAGTCTCTGAGTTTTTCAGTGCAGGTAATTCAGGAGGTTTTAGAAACCGAGAGGCTTAAGGATGAAAATTTGGGTTTGAGGTTTTCTCTGGATTCTCTTTCTGATTCTTATAGTTCATTGTATCAGGATTATTCTGCAATTAAAAATAGAAAGTCTGATACGGTTTTTGTTTTTAGCCCGGTTGATTCGATTAATTGGATTGATTCGTTAAGGTATGTTTTTAGGGATTCGGTCCTTTTTATCCCTCATGATACTTTGATAATTCATTTTAAGGATTCGCTGGTTTATAATTTTAGGGATTCAACTGTTTTTAGTTACAGGGATTCTGTTCTGTATAATTATAGGGATTCGGTAGTTGTTTGTTATGATGATAGGACGTTTCCGGAAGATAGTATTGTTAGGTATTTGAATTTGTTTTTTAGGACTGATGATTTAGGGGATACTGCAGGGCTGCATTTTAATTTTGAGGTTTTTGATGGCTCTAAATTAAGTTACTTAAGGGATTCGCTGTATCAAGTTCCGGATTCTATTACAGCCTGGAGAATTGATTGGTGGAAAGAAGATTGCAAGATTAAAAAATTACAAGATTGAAAGATTCTGATCTTTTTGAATTTGCGCAAAGTATCGGGTATGAGATTCTTCCCCGCAAATGCGGGACATGCTTAAACTTAAGAAAATAGAAATTAAAATTAACTATATAAAATGTTTGGAAAAAAACCTTAAATGAGAAGAAATATTGAACTCCTACGGAGTTCTGGTTTGTTCTTATTTTTTGTTTTTCTACAAATATATCGCTCCTCTGGAGCGAAGACATTTTTGGGGACTGGTTAACTAAAATATTCATATTTAAAGAAAGGAAAAGTGTTATGGATAATTTGAAGAATGTTGTTACTAATGTTGTTGGGATTGTTGTGGGTGTTGGGACTGCTGTGGCTACTGCTCTGGGGCATGTGCCGGCTGATGCTAAGTGGTATGTGTGGACAGGGGCTGCGGCTATTGCGATACTGGCGTATTTTACAGGGAAGGGAGCGGATGGGAAGAAGGTTGAAACGGAATAATGGAGTTGTGGAGGAATGGAAGGATGGAGGAATGGAATGAATGAAAGTCATTTGTCATTTGCTTCGCTGTCATTTAGTGGTCATTCGCTTCGCTGTCATTCGTAGTCATTGGTCAATGGTCATTTGTTGGAATTGATGATTGGAAAATTTCTAGTGTGAGATTCACTTATCTGTATCCCGGGGATGTGCTGCTCTTTTATTTGTCAAGGGCAGTACATCTAATAGGAGGTAGGTTGTAGGTGGTTGGTGGTAGGTTGTAAAAATGTGGGTGGTGTGTAGTATGTAGTTGGTGGAATAGTAGGTGTACTTAATGTAATTCTTTTTTTGGCAGGGGAAATAATTTTTTATGGAGGTTGGTTTGACTTATTTGTGGCAGGAGGAAAGCGGGAAAAAATATTATAGGGTGCAGACTGATGATAAGGATATTGCTAAAAAGTTGTTTAGGAGAAATGGTTTTCGGTTAAGTGCTTATGGAATGAATTCCGATTCTTCGAATGGATTGGGTTTGTGGATTTTCTGTTGTGAGTTTTCACGGCCGGATATTGCAAGGAAAACTATTGAATCGGTTACAGGGGAAAAGGGAAAAATTGATGCTGAAGGGATGTTTGTATTTGGACAGAGGTAAGAATTAGTTTCAAATAATAAAAAGAACCCTATCAAACCTTTCCCTTAAAAAAGGGAAAGGCTTATTAGTAATAACAACTAACCATGTTCAAGTTATTATCTCATTTAGGAATTATATCAAATTTAGTAAAATTGTATTATTTATTGAGGAATTACCGGATGGCTAGAATTTTAATTGATAGACCTTTAACGAAAGCTGAAATAAAGCAATTGAAGCGGGAATTAAAGGAATTGTTCATTAGGATTGAAATGGCAAAGGAAAGGGTAAGGTTAAAAGCTGAAAAGAAGAATCAACAGAGAACTATTACTAAGGGAAGGGAAAGGAATTAACAATATTTGCTGGTAATCGCCAATCGCCAACTAATTGCTTCATTATGACTGCTTCGTGGCGTCTTTGTGTTTGAAGTAATGATGCTAATATGAAGAGATTGTGATGCAATTGATGCAATTAATAATTCATAAAAAGAACAAATATAACTTTCTAGTGCTGCACTTAATTCTAAATCTTACTCTGTTTGGTTTGTAAGCTGAAGATACGATTTCATTGAACATGCCTGAGCCAATTATGAGCCAATCGTGAGCCAATTGAGCCAAATATGAGTCAATCAAAATGATTTTAGAATATAAATGGTACCTGCACCAATTTTACCTTCTTTTAACAATAAGTGCTGCTTATCTACTAATTCTGCTAAATCTCTAGTCGCAGTAGCTTTAGAGACCTTATTTATTTCTTGATATTTTTTGTTAGATATATTTTCAAACTCTTTTACATAAAGTACAGCTTTTATTTGGCGGTCGTTTAGGCCTAATTTTTTAAGCTGTTCTTCATTAAGTATATCTTTAAAAATGGTTATTGAAAAACCTCCGGAAATTTCTTTCATATCCGGTTCAGGAAGCCGGGCTTCTTTACATGAATCAATTATTTTTAAAGTACCTCTACCCCAAGCATCAATATGGTATATAAAAAAATTATTTAGATCTATTGATAATATTATTTTATTTATTTAATTTTATAAGAACCTAAAATTCAATCAGGAGGAGATTTACAAATCGAATAATTTTAGGTTTTAATTCAAAATCATTTAGCCCAAAATCAGGCATTTATGAAACCTCCAAATAATATCCTGCATTATTATAACATTCTAAAATTATTATCAAGAAATCTTCTTTTAATTTATTTCTTCTTCTCATCAATAACTTTTGCAAAAAATCAATTTGATAGAAAAAATAAACCTAATATTCTAAAAGTCATTCAATTATCTCCTTCTTTCAACGAAATAGCTAATGGTCTTAATCCAGAAATCGCAGTGACTTTTGATGTTTCGATGGATTCGGCTTCTTTTGATGAGAAATCATTTTCTGTTTTGGGAGAAAGAACCGGTTATCACTTAGGTGTGATAAAATATTTTGATGAAATTAAAACCGTAACCTTCAAATCTTTTAATAATTTTAATGCAGGAGAGAGGGTAAATGTAACGTTAACCGATAAAATAGTTTCATCACAAAAAGATTCATTAAAAGGTTTTAATTGGCAATTCAGAATACCTTCAAAAAAAGTAGGCCTTAATTTTTCTGGGCCGGCTGCTTACAACGGTGGAGGGTATGGGATGCAATGTATAGATATGAATAATGACAGCAGCCCTGATATTGTGACAAGTAGTGGGATAATATTAATTAATAGTGGTAAGGGAGAATTCAATTCTAATTGGACATTAGATGATGCAAATGTATTTTATCCAATTGTGATAGATGATTTTAACAGGGATGGATACATGGATGTTTTTTATGCCGGAAACGATGGTTTAATACTAGGCTTTGGAAACGGAAAAGGCAAATTTATTAAGAGTTATTATCCATGGTGGTTTTTTGGGTATATAAGTGCCGATATTAATTCTGATGGTTACCCGGATATCATAGGATTCAACACATCCTTAGATTACCAAACTTATGATACAACATCCTACTGGGGAATTGCACTAAACGATGGCACCGGTCATCTTAATGATACTACATTAAGAGGACAGTTAACCGGATGGTTTCAAGGCATATCTAGTGCTGATGTTGATAATGATGGAGATTTAGATATCATGGTAATTTCTCAGCATGCTGTAATACCAGGGATTATTCTTACAGGATTAGAAGGACTGGCTATTTTTAGGAATAACGGAAATGGTATTTACGATGAATATCAGTTGTATCCATCTTGCAATGATTTTCCCGGATTTCCTAAATATATATTTACATCAGATTTTAATAATGATAATCTTATAGATATTGCAATCGCTGGAAATAAGGGAGGGATAGCATTAAATAAAGGAGGCGGCTTTTATGGGGAATGCTATGATACTACATATATACATAGTTTTGCAGGAGGAGAAAATGGAGGAGCCGTTAATGAGGGAGATGTAAACGGAGACGGGTGGATTGATATTATAAATAGTGGAGACAAATTCCCACCTGAAATGCCAAATACGTATTATGAAGTTGAAATTAACTGCAACAGCAATTTTATTAATTGCAGATCAAATAATTTTTTTAGTGATACACTTCCAGATGTTAATATTTTTGTTAATACATCGGTTGATTTAGATGGAGATGGTGATTTGGATATAGTGCATAGCGGTACGGGCGTTTTTGTTACGCTTAATCAAGACACGATAACATCTGTTACCGGTATTTTCCAACAACCAAAAGAATTTCGATTATATCAAAATTTCCCTAACCCTTTTAATTCTTCGACAAAAATTGATATGGAAATTAATCGAACAAGCAGGTTAAAATTATCAATATTTAATATTCTTGGTGAGGAGGTAAAAATATTAGAAGAAAAAGAAATACAAATAGGTAGTTATTCTTATTATTGGGATGCTACAAACGACCAAAAACTGCCCTTGCCTTCAGGAATATATTTTATTCAGGCAAAGACTTCCAATTACATAGAAGTAATAAAATCTATTATTTTAAAATAGCTTTTGAAAGGGGTTTTCCATGAAGCGATTTGCATTTCTATTAGTTTTATTTACAAGTTTATATCTAACATCTTCATATCCGCAACAGGATCTTTGGGTCTGTGGAAATAATAATGACAAATTAGATAACTCAATGGTTAGACAAATTAGAGCGGGAAGTATCTCAAGTGGAACAACAATTACTCTTAAAGTTCTTTTAGTAGAATTTTCTGATATAAAGCATAATACACTACCAGCTTATTCTTTAACCAACTTTAATAATCTTTTCTTTTCAACAAACATATATGTTTCACCAAATATGTATTCGCCTGATGGACAACAGGTTTTTGGAAGTATGAAAGATTATTATTCAATAATGTCTAATGGTCTATTTTCTCTAAATGGCTATATAGTAAATAGAGATAATGATCATGACAATGTACCTGATTGGCTTACTTTACCAAATACTAAACAATATTATGATACAAGAGGTTGGGCAGCCTGGGGAACTTTTTTGACCGCAGCCTTATCTGCAGCAAACTCTGCTGGGATTGATGTTTCCACTAATTCAACGACAAAACTCGTTATAATTTATGCAGGGCATACATATCGTGGAGATTATACAACAAACTGCTCATTAAACCCTCAAGCGGGTAGTTATTATTATAGTGGGAATACATACTCATTATACATAAATGGGGAACGATTTGCAGCATTTGCTCCATATCGAGAGGAACGCGACGATGCATTGTTCTCTGAAATCGGAATTAATGCTCATGAATTTGCACACCTTTTAGGAGCCCCTGATCTTTATGATAATGGTAGATGGGATATGATGAATGGTGGTCCTTATGGAGGACCAAATCTTCGAGGTGCATGCCCTGCTCCATTTAATCCAATTACAAGAGAAAATTTTGGTTGGATTAATACAACTGATAATATAGAAGACATCACCTCAAATGTACAACGACAGACAAACTATAATTTAAAAGTGCCCAAAATTTTTAGAATTTATAATACTTCTAACAATAATTATTCTTATTACATAGAAGGTAGGAGTTTTAATTCAACAATGACCATTGGAAGCACCACAACTAGTGATTACAATTATTATATTTTAAGGCAATTTTACAGCAATCCAGCTTCGCAGGGCGTTCTAGTTTGGAAAAGAATCGGAAGTAATTGGGGATCAATGCTCCGAGCTAATGGGAATGAGTGGCAGGATTGGACACTTATTTCTGATGGAGATTTTTTCCCTGGCGCGGAGAATGTAAAAGTACTTTCACCGTGGTCAGACACAAGGACATCACCGGCTTGGATTCCAAATACCAAACCATCATCAAATGTTGGTATGTTAATAGTAAGTGAGGGAAATAACTATTTTACACTGGAGTTATATAATTCAACTTTAACACCACCTTCAACTATTTCTAGTAATCAAACCTTAAATATAGGAATGTATAATACTCCTAATAGTATTACAGTAAATTCAGGTGTATTATTAACAATCCAACAAAATACTGTAATATATTTTGCAAGTGGAACACAATTATTTGTACATGGTAGAGTTGTTGCAAGTGGAGTGGATTATTTTATTCCCCAAAGCGGTTCTACATGGAATGGGATCAATATCGATGGTTCAACGCCTTCATCATTTACCAACTGCAAAATAAAAGGTTTCTCCAATAGTGCATATGGATTAATATTGGGCGGTTCCAATAACGTGTCTCATCAGGTTAACAACTGCTATATAGAGGGGGGCATGGCAGCGGTTTATATTAAGAACAGTAGTGATCCAACAATATATAATTCATATCTTAATGGTACCGGGGGTGGGCATGTTGTTTTATCAGCTGATAATTCAAATGGAAAAATAAATAATTGCAAATTATATAGTTCAGGTATTAATGTAGTACATGGTCACTATAATATGAACTCAGCAACACCATCTTATGACTATCCTCCAGCAGGATACAATATAATAGATGGTACTAATTTTACTTCTGCCGCATCAAGCATTTGTGTTAGTGGAGGTTATCCCAATTTTATATATGGTTATAATTCCATTCCAGCTAGGCAAATGCTTTATCAGTATTCGAACTATTCAGGCTCTTCGAGGGATGCACGTTATAATTACTGGGGTGGCGGCGCTCCTGCCATTGAAGGGACTGTAGTTTACTCACCATATCTTTCATCGCCTCCCAGCAATCTTGGTCCTAATTGGACTTTATCTAAATATAATATTAATATTGAAAATGAAGAAGTCAATGAGAATAATCCGCTTGCAGATGCTTGGAAAGAATATTTCAACAGAAATTATGAAAAATCAGGAGAAATGGCTAAAATTCTTTTCCAAAGTAAAAATACGGAGGAACAATCATGCGAAATATTATTTCTATGGATGAAATCTGCTATGCTAGAGGGAAGACTAAAGGAGGAAGAAAATAATTTGCTTTCATTGAGTACAAATTCATCTATAAATCAGTTGGCACAATTTGAATCTTTAAGATGGCTAGCAAAGCTTGCCGTTAGAAATGACGATTTCAATAAAGCAGAAGAATATGCTTTATTAATTCCAGACACTTCACCGATGGGAAGAGAAATATTATTTGATGTTGCTAGTGAAGTTATGGAAAGAACAAATGATATTAAAAAAGTTACTACAATTCTTGATAAACTCACCGAAAGGTATAAAGATAGGGAGACCCTCAAAGAGAAACAATTCGTTCTCAATCTATATTCAGGTAATTCCCAGTTTTATTCAGATTCAAGTAAGAGAAATTCACAAATTACAGAAAGTAAAATTAATTCATTAAATTTAGAAGCATATCCCAATCCTTTTAATCCTACTACAACAATAGCTTATTCATTGCCCAAAGCAACCTATGTAACATTAAAGATTTATGATGTTCTTGGAAAAGAAATTGCAACTCTTGCAGATGAAGAAAAAAAAGCTGGTGAATATACAGTTAAATTTAATGGAGATCGTTTGTCAAGTGGTATTTATTTTTATTGTCTTTATGCTTATGGAAAATTTATTACTAAAAAGATGCTATTAATTAAATAAGGAGTCAAAATTTTTCTTCTTAGTTATTTCAAAAACTATTTATAAATAAAAAGGCTTCTTTCCATTTAGGAAGGAAGCCTTTACTCTTTCAAACATCAAAATGCAGGGGGAAACCTCTTGAACGAATGTGGAAAAATGATGGATTGAAAAGTTTATCGCAAACTTATGAGGAAAAATGTTTAATTAATCTACAAGGATTGTTCCCCAACTCGGTTTTTTGAAAACGATGATAAAAGGACTCAAGAGCATGTCCAAAAGCTGTCTAGGCTAGAAATCCGTCAAGTATACAAGTTTAAGTGCCAGTCTATGCTAAGACTTCCGCCTTCACTAAAGTTGCGGATGACTGGCCGGCAGCTAAACTAGAAAATCTGAAAATCGTTTTTAAGAAGTGGATTTTTAAAAAGAAGAGGTAAGTATAAGCGCAAGGAAGATTAAGGGCTTAGAAGTGAAAAAATGGCCGAAAACCTACGCTATTGCTAATTCTGCTAAATCCCTAGTGGCAGTAGCTTTAGAGACCTATTTATTTCTTGATATTTTTTGTTAGATATATTTTCAAACTCTTTTTACATAAAGTACAGCTTTTATTGGGCGGTCGTTAGGATTTAACCGGTTTGGTTAAAAACTTTCTATTTATCTGAAGAAGAACTTCCCGAAGAAGATGGAATAAACTTGGATTTGGGAGTCTTTTATTAAGCGGGGATTTGTCACTCAATGCGTGACTTATTGATCGCAGTTTTTGGGTTTGGGAAATTGATTACGTGTTTTTCCTTGAACTTATCATCTTTAAGTGACTTTCAAGATCATGGATAGTTTTCATAATCAATTCATGAAATCCTCAGCCTACGCTTTTTGTATATCAGGAATTTATTCTTATATTTTTTAAGGTTCTGATTTTACGAATATAATGTCCTGGATTATTGTTTATTATTTTCTTGTAGTCCTAGTATCAAATTATATAACAATTTTTTAGATTTTTCTATAATTTTATCTTTTTCTGATGATGTTTCTTCGTACTCTGCCATTTCATTTGCAAGATTTTCAAACTTTCCATTTAATATGGTGAGTATTTTTTCCTTTACTTTCCCGCTTGCTATTTTAGATATGTCTCTTCCTAAAAGTCTGGCACCACTTAATTCGGAATCTACTGCTCCTTCAAAAAGATCTATATGTTTTTCAACGAGTCTTTCAAGGTTTCCGGCATCTAAATATGTGGTAATTATTAAGTATAGATCTTTTGCATCTCTTAACCTTGTGGGAAGAGTTCTATCATTCCATGCAAATATCTTCAGCATAACCAGACATTCTACTGAAGCAGAATTAATAATAATATCCGGATTGCTTTGTAATAAGAGTTGTTCTGTATTTGCATAAGCATCATCAAAACCAATAATATTCATTTCTTTTTTATCCTCATCCGGCCATGTGATTGTTTCATTATTGTCCGAGATATCGCCAAATGGGATAAAATCCACTATCATCCCATTGTAAGAATAACGATGTTTAATCCTCTCATTTTTTATAAAACCTTGCTTTTTGATTTCATCTATAAGAAGGTTGTATTCATTCCAACTTTTAACTTTAACTGCAAAATCAATATCATTGGTTGCGCGATATACATTGATGTTATAAACACAGTGTAAGATTAAATCTCTAACAGTTGCTCCAATAAGGAAGAATTCAATATTTAATTTATCTGCTATTTCTTTAATCTTCTTTAAAATTTCAAGATTGAATTTGTCAATCTTCCCGGATATATCTAACAATGTCTTTCTCGTAGATTATTTTGGCGGTTTCAATATTTCTTGGATCTCCGGTAGCGAGTAAATCGGCATATATTAGTATTGGATGGGTTAAGCCCGGATAATCGTTATTTTCAAAATTCCAGAATTTTTTCATAAGTATTAACCTACCTTTAGGATCTTTTGTTAATTGATTTTTTAGAATAAATTCACCCAGTCTGTCACCGATATATACTGTAAAAATAAAAGGGCGTAAGTAATTTGTTAGTTTAGCGGCGGCTTCTTCTCCTCCCCATAATGCATTAAAATTTTCTAATTGCAAATTATTGATATGCTCTTCTGCAATTTTATATTTATTAATTAAATATTTTGGTCTCAATTTTTCCGGATAGAGGGTCACCCAGCGTTCTAATAAATTCTCTTTATTTTTAAGTTTATATCTCTGAAAATTTCTATCGTTCAGATATCCTTGATTAATTAAAGCTTGCATTGTATTATAGACAGTACCTGTTGCAACTCCAGTGTTTTCCTCTATTACACGGATTGTTTTTCTTTCTATTCCGGGATTGCACAGCAAAGTAAATATTACCTGGAGAGCAGCTGCATTAAAAGTTCCTTTCAGGATTTTGGTCCTATTTTCTTGAGTTGGTTTATTCCCTTTCAGTTTTATAAATAGGGGCGGTTCTTTTATTAATGCATTACCTGCAGCGTCAATAAAATTAATCTTATTCTTTTCCATTGTCTCCATTAACCCGGGATTTACATATTCAGTAATTAATAAAGGTATTCCTTTCATTCCTCTAAGCTCATTAATTACCATTCCCAATCTTGCTCTATTAAGGAATAGTTTAGTCACAACATTAAATTCAATTTGATACTCATTATTCTCAATAGTTAAAATGGCATCCGGTTTATCAGGTTGCTCATAGAAATGCAATGTGGTTCGGAATCCGGTTTCTTCTTCTAATTTCCTGACCGCAATCTTAATTATTTCATTTTCTTTATTGTTCATATTGTTCGACGCTGGTATTATAATATGTTATCTGAACAAAAATAGGGTTTATTTCTAAAAAATCAAATATTATGTTCAATATATTCCCAGATTCATAAGCATTGAACAGGGGAAAGTCATTGGTAATTAGTCATTGAAATTCAAGATATTGAGGAAATCTAGAAATTGATTTTTAAGGGATGGGAAAGTCATTGTCATTAAGTCATTGGTTATTGAAATTCAAGATATTAAGGAAATTTGGAAATTGATTTTTTATCCCGGATAAGAACCTTAGGAAAGTGTGGGTATCTAAAAGAAGATCCATTACATGCACAAGTTATGAAACTAAAAATTCACTTTTACATTTTGAAGCTTGTTACCCATTATTTATTTGTTCTTTGTTCATTGTATGGGTAAGGATTGTAAAGCTATAATTATTTGTTTCTATATTCTCAATCCCGGGTTTGTATTCAACTGTGCCTTTCAACCATTGGAATGGTTTGAGCCGAGGGAATTTTAATTTTAATAAGTCAAAATTAATGATCCAGGTATTATTTTCAATATAAATAAATGAATTTTTATGGTTAAATCTTTTCTCCATAAGCTTGTATGCTTCATTAAGTTTTAATCTGCCGAAAAATGTAAGATTAACTAAAATATTGCCTGGTTCTTCACCTTGGGGTTCTATTATGCAGCTCCATTCACCTAATGAAAAACATTTTATAAGAATCATAAGTATTACATATCTTATTTAACATATTTTTAATAATATAAGAAATTTAGCTTTGGATGAATGAGAATGGTCAAATTGTAATATCTTGGGGAAATGAAAAAATACCCTCCTTTTATGGGCGTTTTAAGAAGTAAATCCCGTGCTCTAATTAAAAATCTACTTCTAAAGATAAAAAGAGGGTGAGATATTCTTAGTTGTTTTTGCAAAATGGCAAATTTATCCAGAACCGCTATATTAATTAACTTAAGTTTCATCCAGGAGTTGAAGTAAAGGATTAAAGAATTTATTAGCCAGATATAGAAGCTCCGACTGTTCAAAAGGTTTTTCTAAAACTTTACAATTTGAGATGCTGCCGGCAAGTTTTTTTAATTTTGTTTTCGAAGAACCGGAAATTATTATAATAGGAGTATTATCCAGTTTCCTTATTTCGGTAATTGCTTCCAGCCCGCTGATTTTTCCCTTTAATTGCAAATCTGCAATTATTAAGTCAGGTTTTTGAATTTTATAGCGTTTAATTAGATCTTCACCGGTTGAAACGCTTGCATCTATAGTATAATTATTATTCTTTAAAAATAATTTAAGATCAAGTGAAACAATTGTATCATCCTCAGCAATTAAAATAGTTTTATTAGGCATCATTAAATCTCCCCGGGTATGTTCAAATAAATTTAGGTTTCGGATACAGTTATAGGAGTTTCCCTTGTGTTTAGCACAAAGATAAACGAAAAAATAATCAGTTAATAATAAAATATAACAATGAAAAAAATGTGTGATTTGAAATCACATACTATATAACAAAAAACGATCTTATTGCTGAAGAAAAAATTATTGTTTCCCTTGATCTTAAATGTAGCTAAAACATCATAACTCCTCTTATATCAACAAAAAAAATGCCCGCTTAAAAAGCGGGCATACTCTTTTCATCGTAGACGTTTTATCTTTCATCGAAAATCTTAATTTGTAAAATATTTTTTCAAGCAATTAAAGCATATAACTCGCATCACAAATTTAGAATAAAAGAAAATTGAGTTTGAAAAAGTTTACATAATCTTTGAATGGCAAAATTAAAGGATATTTTTTAAAAGAGGATTGTGATTATAGACATAGAAAAAGCTATCTTTACTGCATAACATATAGGGAAACAATTTACTTTCCTTTTGTCTCCTGGTTCAGAACTGTTATTTAGTATTTCCAGTGATTTATATTTCTCAAGTAAGTCTTATTATAACAATAAACTATAGAGCATCATGGATAGAGCAATCGATAGTCCGTTTGACGGTGAGATAAAATTTAATATCAACTATGCTAACCGCTCACCAAAAGTAGTTGATATGATTGGTTTTCTCAGACAGGTTTCCATTTTCTCAAATCTTAATAATAATATACTTTATCAAATTTCAAATTTGGGCACCGCAAAATTATATAGAAAAGATGCCGAAATTGTCTCGGAGAATGAAATGGCAGGGGATCTTTATCTGGTTGTAAATGGAAAATTAAAAGTGTTTACAGCGAATGAAAGCCGGAAAAAAATTATTTTAACCGTACTAAATGAATGCGATTTTTTTGGAGAGATGTCTATTTTGAACAATTCATTATGTTCTGCAACTGTTACTGCCATGAAAGAATCTGTTCTTTTTGTTATCCCGCGAAGTGAATTTCTCAAACTGCTAAAAAATCATTTTGAGATTACATTTGTTTTAATGAAAGTGTTATCACACAGGATCCGGATTGCGGATATGAAGATCAAATCACTTTCCTTAAATAATGCGGAAAGAAAAATAGCTTCTGTTATTCTTGAACTAGCCAGAAAATATGGCTATGTAGAGGGGAATAATATCAGAATTGAAAAATTACCTCTGCAGCATGATTTGGCAAATATGGCAGGTACTTCGAGGGAAACAGTCTCAAGAACCCTTCATGATTTTATTAAGAAAGGATTCATTGAATTAAACGGTTCAATACTTACCATTCTTAATTTTATGAATTTCCGTGAATCGTTTGAATAATGCCTCATTGGTCATAGGTCATTAAGTCATTGGTCATTGAAATTCAAGATATTGAGGAAATATAGAAATTGAGTTTTAAAGGGGAAGTCATTGTCATTGGTCATTCTCATTGAAAATTCAAGATATTAAGGAAATCTAGAAATTGAGTTTTAAGGGTGGGAAAGTCATTGGTCATTGTGTCATTAGTCATTGAAGTTCAAGATATTAGAGTGTGCTTTTGAAAAGGAAGGGTAAACATAGGTTCAAGTGAAATTAAGGGGCTTAGAAGTGAAAAAATGGACGAAAACCTACGCTATTTCGTTGTGTTTTTAAGTCTTGAAATTCCAAAAGTCAGAACATTTCGCATTATCTTTTGAACCAATACAAGAAAACTTCGATAACTGATTTTTTTAGCTTTAAATTTATTTCCCCAACTTTGGGATGGATGAATGAATCAATGGGTGATTGACCCGGAAGCGATGAAAGAATGGAATATTGGAATGGAAAAACTTTAGCAAAAATCTACATTTAAAGTTATAGGTTTAACAAGCCGAATGTTTCAGTATGTTCAATATTAATATCAATTATTTGAAAATTTAATTCTGTTTTTCCCCTTAAGCTTTCATATATATTCAAACTTCTTGTATCAGAAGTGACAAAGAAAGAAATATTTGACTCGGAATCTGTTTGACCAAAAAGCTTTGCATCATTTATAATAATTGGACGTTCACCAACATTTAATTCTCCCGATTTCCGGGCTTCATAAAGAATGCGTGCAAATTTACCAGTTCTTTGTGCGTGATTTATATTAAAAGGCAGGATTAAAAGATTCTTTTAAAGGGAGTTGATCGATTGTTCCACCAACACAATATTCAGCTATACTAATTGTGGAAATAAATAAATTAAATTCTTTTTCGAGAAAGTACTGGTAATATTTGTCTGCATTTTTAAATAAAGGATCTTCTTCATTTAAGAATCTTAAAAAGAAACTTGTATCCAGTAAGACTCCTTCAGGCATCATATCCCCGGATTTCTTTCAGCCAGTCATCGGGATTTATTTTTCCAAGCCAATTCTTCGCTTTATTTCTTAAGTTTTTTAAATATATTTCATCGTACTTTTTGTTGTAATCTATTAATTCCGAAAATATAAGACTGCTTCTGTCTATTTCACCGGTCTCGGTATTTTGCTTACCTTTGGTTCTGATCCCGAAAGTTTTATAGAGAAGATTTTCTTCTCTATCAGCTAAAAACTTCTGTGGAGTTTGAATAATAATTGTACCTAATTCATCAACAACCAAATGAATGTTCGCTTTATCTTTACCTCCGGCATTTGTGATCTTTCCATAAAAATAGAATTCAGCTTCAGCCCAATGTTCTGTTGTACGGTAAAAATTTGTCGAAGAATTTATTGTTAAGATTTCAGCTTTATTTATCGATGTACTGATTTCAAAGGTATAATCTTTTCTAACTGCAGCTTCTTGAAATGATTCAATTGCCTTTGCCGTATTTAACTCCAAAAAGTCAATATTTCGAGAAGCTTGAACTTGGCTTAAAACCGCGGTAAAACCAATAATGACTTGCATACTAGTACGAAAAATATTACGTACGGAACCTTCCTCTAATTTATAGCTAATTAAAGGACGTTCTTTCTTTTCGCCCGGGAAAAGTAACCTTTCTGCTTGCTCAATTATTCCCACAACTTCTTTGATATCGTAGGTATCAGGATTTAATTCTATGTTACCATTTGATCCTGTTACCTTTATTTCTATGTAGCCTATTTTTTCCATGAGTAAAATTTAACAATTAAATAAAAAGCTTACAAATATGTAAGACAGAACTTACTAAGGCATTTTCAGCCAAGGTTAAGTTTTATGATCATAAATCGTTAGAATGGACATAGCAGGTGATAATGATAAATCGACAGAAAGTTTTATGAAATGATTTACTGAGAATGCCAAGGTTCAGTTTAATGATGATAAATGGATAGAATTGCCAAGGTCAAGTGGTAGTCATAATAAGATAGAACTACAAAGGAATAGTAATCCACGCAGCGAGGGCACATCTTTTTGATTTTAGCTGGCATATCTTTTTGTCGTACCCTGTGTTTTGCGGAGTTGTTAAATTATTTCCTCTAACAACGGAGCGAAACCTAAAGGGTACATTTCAAAAAGCATGACAGCTATTAAAAAGTGTGCCGGAGCGTCAATGTAATTTGAACGGATAGAAAGTTTTATGAAAGGATTTATTGAGAGGATGCCAAGGTTCAGTTTATTGATGACAAATGGATAGAATGTTCATGTCAAGTGATAATCATAAACTGATAGAATGATCATGGAATGTTTGTTAAAAAAGCTTTGCTTAATCAATAGTTAAATGAATAGGAAAGATTAAGCAAAGTTTTTTTTACCAATGCCAATATTTTGATTTATTGAGCAGATTAAAAAAATTAGTTGTGCCGGTTTATTGATAGGGAATAGTTATGTGCTCCAATATAAAGGCACAATTATTTTTTTGATAAGGCTGCAAATGCTAAGTAAAGCAAGAGAATCGATTAAGGGATGTTTTTTTGAAAAGTAGGGATGGTTGGAGGGGCAAATCACTTTCAACGATAATCTGAAATTAATTTACTATCTTGCATAATATGACAAAAGAATATTTATCTAATCTTTTTAAGAGTTATCAAAAAGGGGATGCACGGGAGGAATCTTATTATGAGCATCTTGCAGAGTTTCTGAGAGATTTTTCTGAATCCTATAGGAAAAAGAAAATTGACATTACTATTCTTCCAAAGAAAACTGAAGCCGGAAATCCGGATTTTCGTGTTTGGGATGGAAGGCAAAAAATTATCGGATATATTGAAGCTAAAGATTTAGGTGTTGATCTTGATGGGATTGAAGATTCTGAACAACTCGAAAGGTACCGTTCAACTTTTCCTAATGTAATTCTAACAAATTTCACTGAGTTTCGATTATTTCGAGATGGTGAACCTGTGGAGCAAGTTTCTATTGGGAGACCTTTTATTATTAAAAAGCTTTCTACTGTTCCTCCACTGGAAAACGAAGATAAGTTGTTTGAGCTTCTTGAAAGATTTTTAGACTTCTCCCTTCCTAAAACATATACTGCAAAAACTTTAGCTGTTGAACTTGCAAAAAGAACAAGATTTTTGAAAGATGAAATTGTTAGTGAAGAATTAAAAAGCGGTACGGAATCTATTCATGGATTTTATGAAGCTTTCAAAGAGTTTTTAATTGCCGGAATAAATGAAGAAGAATTTGCTGATCTTTATTCACAGACAATTACTTATGGTTTATTTGCTGCTCGTCTGAGGTCAGGTGAAGAGTTTAATCGTAAAACTGCTTTTTCCTTTATTCCAAAATCAATTGGAATTCTAAGGGATATTTTCAAATATATATCATTAGAGGATATTCCAAAGCAGATGGAAATAATTATTGACGATATTTCTGAAGTGCTTTCTGCTGCCGATGCGAAGAAGATACTTGATCAGTATTATCATGAAGGGAAAGGCAGCGATCCAGTATTACATTTTTATGAAACATTTCTTTCTATATACGATCCGACTACGAGGGAAAAAAGAGGGGTTTATTATACACCTGAGCCAGTCGTTTCATTTATTGTGCGTTCACTTCATGAAATCTTAAAGGAAAAGTTCAATATTTCTGATGGTCTTGCTTCAAAGAATGTAACTCTTCTGGATCCTGCCGGCGGAACTCTCGGATTTCTTGCAAAGGCTATTGAAACTGCAGTTAATGAATTTAAAGGGAAGTATGGCAATGGTGCAGTGAAAAGCTTTATCAAAGAACAGATTCTTCAAAATTATTATGCATTTGAATTGATGATGGCGCCTTATGCAATCGGGCATATGAAGATGTCTTTTTTGCTGGAGGAACTTGGCTACAGAATGGAAGATGATGAGCGGATAAAATATTACTTAACAAATACGTTGGAAATGAAGGAACTTGATGAATCAAAGTTTCCGGGGATGTCATCACTTTCACATGAAAGTCATGAGGCTGGTAAAGTAAAGAAGCAGGTTCCTATTCTTGTTATACTTGGTAATCCACCTTATTCCGGCCATTCTTCAAATACAGGGGAATGGATATCAGAAGTTATAAAAGAATATTACAAGGTTGATGGAAAACCTCTTAGAGAAAAGAATCCTAAGTGGCTGCAGGATGATTATGTAAAATTCATCCGGTTCTCTCAATGGAAAATTAATCAAGCTGGAGAAGGGGTTCTTGGTTTTATTACAAATCATAGTTATCTGGATAATCCCACATTTAGGGGTATGCGTCAATCATTGATGAATAGTTTTGATGAAATTTATATACTCGATCTTCATGGGAATAGCTTAAAAAAAGAAAAAGCACCTGACGGAGGTAAGGATGAAAATGTATTTGATATTCAACAAGGTGTTGCTATTGCTTTATTAATTAAGAAAAAAAATGCGAAAGCAAATTCAGTTTTCTATAAAGAACTATTTGGGTTGAGACAGCGTAAATATAATTGGCTAAATATACATAATATTGTCAATACGAGATGGAATAAGATCCAACCTTATAGGGATTTTTATCTTTTTATTCCCCAAAATAGCGGTATCAAAACTGAATTTGATTCGTTCACAAAATTGGACGCTATCTTTAGTTTAGGTAGTAATGGTCTCTTTACCGCAAGAGATTCACTAACAATCGGTTATACAAAAGGTGAAATATGGAAACGTGTCAAAAATTTTGCTAAACTTGAAAAAGAATTAGCAAGAGGAACTTATCAACTCGGAAAGGACGTAAGAGATTGGAAGGTTGATTTTGCACAAAAGGATTTAGTAGAAAGCGGATTAAAAGAAGAAAATTTAACTGCAATTTTATATCGCCCCTTTGATTCCAGATTTACTTATTATACAGGTAAGTCAAGAGGCTTCCATTGTATGCCAAGAAGTGAAATAATGCAACATTTGCTTAAGGATAATATAGCAATTTGTATTGGACGACAATGGAGTTCTATTGGATCAAAACAGTACGATATTTGTTTTGTTTCAGAATCAATTGTTGATTTAAACCTTTATCGTAGAGGCGGCGAAATGGTATTTCCTTTATT
Organism: uncultured Ignavibacteriales bacterium; assembly: GCA_963848195.1. Lineage (GTDB taxonomy): Bacteria > Bacteroidota > Ignavibacteria > Ignavibacteriales > Ignavibacteriaceae > CAVQBP01. The sequence goes on from CAWKCY010000024.1 coordinate 69,708, forward strand.
TTTATATCCTTCTAACAAAAAGAATTTATTTACTCAATATGAAGTAGATGTAAAAAAAACAAATATAAAATCTCAATTATTTGAAGAATTAAAAAGCAATTATGGCAAAGAAGTTACACCTGAAGAAATATTTTATTACATCTATGCAGTTCTCTACAGCAACATCTACCGTACAAAATATGCAGAGTTCTTGAAGATAGATTTCCCGCGTATTCCTTTCGCAAAAAATTATGAACTTTTTATACAGTTGGGTGAACTTGGTAAGCGGCTTGCAGATTTGCATCTGCTCAAATCTAAAGAACTGGATAAGACAGTTTCCAAATTCCCCAATAGCGGGAGCAATAAAGTAGAAAAATTGAAATATGAGAATGAGCAAGTGTGGATAAACAAAGAGCAATATTTCTCCGGGGTAAATGAAGATGTATGGAATTATCAGATTGGCGGATATCAAATTTGTGAAAAATGGCTGAAGGACAGGAAGGGTAGGACTTTGAATCTTGATGAAATTGAGACCTACTGTAAAATTGTTACTGCGCTTTCCGGGACAATTGGGCTGCAAAAAGGAATAGATAAGTTTTACGAGAATGTTGAGGAAAGTTTATGATTTGTTTGAACTATAACTTATAATGTTTTTGCTAATGGTATTTTTCTGATTATTTCTTTTAAATCTTATATGAAAAAATGATTTGAGCGATATTTAAATGAATTTCAAAAAATTGGTAAAAAATGAAAATTAGGAGTCATTAATACATACTCAAAAAAATATAACATTTTTAGGGTTGTTCTGATTCTTTTATTAGCAAATAAAATATTTGGTAACTTCAAATAATGTAATGCAGCCTTAACTTTATCAATATCTGGTAACTGTGCTTAACTTTCATTGTGAGCGCAGTTTGCAACAATGTTATTTTATAGAACTACCTTTAACAAATTAGCCTAAACGTAACGACTAACTCTAAAATTTATAAAATGCCAAATGCGAAGACGGTGTCCACTTGATTGGCTGGTTATGCGTTTATTTATAAAAAAATTTCATCGCTTTATTCCGCAAACTAATTTCCTTTTCTAAAATACTTTTATCTTTCGATAAATCTAAGTATCGACCAAATTCTTCCATTGATTGAAACGAGCCAGCAAATTTTAAATGAAACCAAATTACATTTTCAACAATTCTTTTGATTTGAAACAATAATGAATCTAAATCATCTTTGGACTCACCGTAATGGACAATTTTATTGCGGAATATTCGGAGATGTTCTATGATTTGTTTACTTAGTATATCATCCTTATAAAAGAACAATGACCGTGAAATTGTTTTATCATAATTTGAATTAATTGTAGCAGTTAAATATTCTAGAAGAGACCATAATTTGAGATAAGATGTTTCGTAATCGTTTGTATCAAGAGCTCTGGTGTAACGGATAAATATATTCATAAAATCGTTTTTATAAGGCATTTTATTCATTGATTTGCGAATCCAAATAAATTCTTTTGAAATATATTTCCACTTGTGCATAACATCCCAAGTAGTACTTTTTTCCAAATAATTAATTTCATACCAGTATAGCTCTGTTGCTAATTTACCATTTGAATAATGCAGTGTATGAGTAGGACCTAATCTAATTTCATTTATTGGATGCCTCGGACCATAATAAATTCTTGAGGGTTGCATACTATTAATTGAGTAATTCCACATACCCCGTATTAAATCTAAAAGTTCTAATGCTCTTTCTATGGCTTCTGGATTATTTCTAGCATTGATATTAATAACTACAGGTACATAGCCGTGAGGAGGTATTGAATTAGAGTAATTTTTTAAAACTTCATAAAGTTTACCGATTTTATATTTCTTGGGATATGAATACCGTTGGAAAGTAATTGCCCCTTTTTTTAGTCTTACATTATGAAGTTCATCAAAGTACGGAAAGGATAGACTACTCAAAACAGAATATTTATTAAGTGGTTTTTTCAAAAATTCCTTTTCGCTTTTCTTTATTTGATTCTGTAATTGTTTGCCATCTTTTTTGTCTTTGTAAGCAAACTTTTTAATCCCGTCTTGTATTATAAACTGCTTTTGTGATTCTGGAATTTCTGAACTAAAATCATATGCGGATTCCAATACTGATTCTAAATCATTAATTAAAAATATTTCAGTAAAAGATATTTTCTTTTCATCTTTTACCTCAATTATTTCATCCAGCTTTTCTGCTAGATAGTCAAAATTAAAGGTATACTTTCCCATAATATAGATTAACCCATAACATATTCATTAGACGCCTGAAACATCTATTTTTTGTTTTCTTATATTGAAAAACTTTTCTTACATCAGAAAACTTTTTTTTCTTATAATAGAAAACCTTACTAAATTTATCCGAAAGAAATGTTATATACATTTTTGCAATTTTAACCCCAAAAGTTTTTACTGATGATTGAATTTAAATATATCTGTTATTATTGACAAGTATGTGATTGTTTTGTTAAAAGATAATTGTGTTATGGGTCTGATGTTATTAAAAATGGATACATACATAAAGTTCAAGTGTAAGTTCAAATGCCTGATTACACTGGGATTTACGCCTTCACTAAAGTTGCGATGGACAGGCTGGCAGGTAAACAAGTAGAAGAAAATCTGAAAATCGTTTTTAAGGGGTGGATTTAGAAACGAAAAAATGGGCTCAAACCTACGCTATTTCGTAGGGATTTTTGGGATTGAGGAGGGAAAAAGTGGAACAGGAATGATGATTGATTAAATGGCTGAATGCCAGATTCCTGATACCGGATACCGGATGTGGAAAACTGATAAATTGTACATATTGTAATTCTCAATTACTTTCAAATTGTGCGGTTTTGGATCTGGACAGATTGGACGGAATTTTTGGTGATTTTAAATGAGCGATTGAAAAGGGGCATTAATTGTGTCCAAAGTGTCCAAATGGGGAAAAGGGATATTGGAATACAAGAATGGGTATTCTTTTTTTATTCTTTTGTTCTAGACATTAAACAGTAAACTACCCCTCCTTCCGGATAGAATCGGGACAGGCAGGCAAGGAGAGGGGGACCGGACTAAAGTCCGTGAGAGGATATTGGAGGGCTAGGAATAGCCACCGGACTGGAAGTCCGGTGTTAACCTTTGGCTGAGATGTTTGTGAAAAGTTAGCATAGGCACCGGACTAAAAGTCCGGTGTTAATCTTTGTTGGATGAATCCAATGGCAATATATGTTATTTGAAATCGGTTCCTAATAATTTTTTTGAGGGGGTTAGGACTTTTATTGAGCGGTTTATGACATCCTGGCGGGTGATTATGGTTCCGAATCGTTCATCGGTTGTGCCTTGTTCGTTTAGGGTGACTATGTATTGGAATTTGTTTCCTTCTTTCACTTTTCTGTCGCAGTATTCATATAATGAGATGAAATGGGATTTATCGAGTGAATCAAAGATTCCATCGTGAACTAAGAAGCGGGGGCCTTTTATGTTATTTTCTATCGAATTACATAGTACCGATAAATCGTATATGAGTGTGCGTGCTTGATTTTTGCCGTGAGAATAGATGTCATCAGGTAATACCGACAGCTTAATTTTCTTTTCTTTTGAATTATTTTTAATTGAAAAGGGGTGCGGGGAATTTAATGTTCCAAAAAGTATTGAATAGAGCTCTGTTATATGTTTATTGAATTGTTCTAATTTCGCTGAATTATGGTTAGCCAAATTATTTATGTTTTCGTTAAATGACGAGGCGGAATTGTTAATCTTAAGAATCTTATCTTTTGACTGTTTATATAAATCGAGTTTTGATGATAGTTCGGCTTTCTTGTTTGTAAGGGTGTTTAGTTTTTGATAAGCCGAAGTCAGCTCTACTAATGCATTCTTACTTGATAAATATTTTAATATTTCAGACCTTTCGTTTTCCTTGTCTGCAATTTTTTCATTTCTTTCTGTAATATGCGATTCTAATATTTCAATTTCTCTATTGATAAAATCTTTCCTTGAATCTATAAGATTCCTTCTAAATTCAATTACTTCATCGAGTCTTTTTTTAATCAAATCACCAAATAAAGAACCGGCTTCATCGTATATGGTTTTGACATGATCTGCAGCAGGAAAGTCTTCTTTAGTAGAATTGAGATAATCGCGTATTTTATTATTATCGGCAGAATTCATGAGTGAAAGGGAGTGGATTTCTGCAGTTAACAGGTCCGCTTTTTGCTGGAGTGAATCATATTCTTTGGATAGACGAAATGATGAGATAGATCTGCCGGTTTCTTTTATCTGGTTTTCAAGCCGGTTAATTTCAGTTTGAACTGCGGCGAAATCTTTTAGGTTAAAGTTTTCAGAGATTAATCGTCTGGTTGTATTGATAGTCTTTTTATAATTATCAAGCTGCTTTAATGATTCGAAATTCTCATGTGCAATGGAGTTATTGATATCGAGCAGGAAAAGATGATATTGATTAAGAATGGTTTCCCGGGAATTCATGAAACAAATGGGGTCAGTGAATTTTTGTCCGGATACTTTTTGAATTTTAGTGAAGAATTTCATTAAAGGGGTATACCAGGAATCATTATAAAAGCCAGGATAATCTTTGCGCTCGAATATTAGTTTGAACAAATATTTTTGAAGGTCCCGCAGCTTATATTTTTTGCGGTTTCCAGTGTTATCAGAAAAATAAGGAGAAGAGGGAGTATCAAAATACCGCATAATGGAATAAGCTTTATTGTCTATTTCGAATTCAAGAATTACATAATGACTATTCAACCCGGCATTTTTATAAGCACGTGCTAAACGGGAATTGCTGCTGCTGTTGAAATGGGATAAGAGAGCAAAATCGAGAAAGTCCAGAAGCAATGATTTACCGATTCCGTTTAGCGATTCGTTTGAATCAAGGGGATTATCTTTAATTCCATAGATAAAATTTAACCCGGAATGAAATCCAACGGGTTGAAATAAATTAACGGGACCTGTATAGAGCTTATTTAGGTACATTTTTTAACTTTATTTTATTGTTGTTGAGAGAAATAATATCCAGGGTAAAAAGAAAAGTAAGGACATCAAAGAAATTGATAATGGAAATACCGGAATCTAATTTATTGTAGAGCTTAAGAACTTCAATTTCTTTTACCGGAAGGAGTATTTTTACGATGGCGGCACCAATAATTAAAGCATTAGAGGTTAGAGGTTCGTATTTATTCGGAAGTATCATAATAATCCAAAGAATTTTTTTGTAAAAGAGAAGGTTCTTCATTATCATAGCGTTCGCCGAAGTCGCAGTACTCAAAGAAATACATAACAATGGCTTCACAAAGGGACAAAAAATAGGGGCAGTTTTCCTTTCCGGGAGGGAGCAGGGATTCAGCAATATCCATTAATGTGCCGATATAGTTAACAGGGGTTCTTACTTCCTTAAATTTATTCCGCTTTAATGAATTCTTTTTGAATTTTTAATCTGAGGGAAAATAAATCCTCGGATTTAGAATAAAAGTTCATATTGATATACTTTTCAACAATTTCTTTTTTACCCCAGATACCGAAATAATATTGGCGTATTTTTTCCTGTTCAGGGGGACCAAAGTTAACCGTGATCTTATTATTTAAGCGGGACAGGCTTAAATCTTTAGTTTCCTGAGGCGGAGGGCTATGATTTTCATTGTGGATATAATTTAGAATTTCATCGAGGATTAAATAGGATCTATCATGATTATAAACTGCAGAGTGGTAAAGATATTCAAGATCGGCATGGACAAACAGCTTGTAATCTTTAAATCCGGAGTTTTCATGCAGGAAACTAATAATTTCAGTATAAGAGACAATTACATGAGAATTTTTACAATTTTTTACAGAGTTTCTTATTTTTCGTCTAACTAGCGGAGAATTAAAAGCATCGGAAGAGTTTAAATAAACGACTTCATCATAATTTTCTATTTTTGAGAGAATCTTTATATCGTTTTGAATTTCCTGAATGAAGGAATTAATTGAACCGGAACGGGAGATTTTAATAAGAGTAGAATTTTTAGCGGCAATTGCGCAAATTGGGAGTCCATTTTTATTAAGTTTTTCTATGTTTATATCGAAGGCAATGGATATATACTGCAGGCATATCCCGTTGAATGCAGTATTATTAAAAGGTGTTGAACCTATGGAAGATATTTCGGACTGATTATTTCCCCTCATTACCTACGAAAATGTTGAACAGAAGGACTAATAGACCCCCATAGGTGACAAAAAATATATTTAATTTAGAAAATAATTTTAAATATAATGTACATAATTGGCAAGGAAAAAATATGGTTGATCCGGAGAAATATGATATTAGAAGTTATGTGTATACGGAAATAATTGAAGAGTGCAGCAAGTATACCGAACCAGGGGAGCAGGTTAATTATTTGAAATTTGTTTTATATAAATGGGAAAATGACCCGCCAAGGTTGGATCCTGAACGGTACACTGGTTCCTCCATTTGAAGAGAGGATACGGAATAAAATAAACAGCTTGAAATAGTAATTGAGGAGAGGGAAAAAGAGAAAATTGAATGGACAGGTACTAAGGGAGAGTTTGGTCAGTTTATTATTGAGCAGTATATGGCCAATGGTAATAATTATACAAGCTTGAGAGCGGCATCTGATGCTTTGTTTGATAAGTATAAGTTTAAGTGGCAGGGGTGGACTAAGGAGCAGTGCTATAATCTGGCGAAGAAGAGGTGATGTGAGATTTTAATGGAACGCGGATGACGCAGATCCCACAGAAAGTGGGACAGGTTCTTATGATTTTCGCTGATATTGATTTTTAATTATTTTTCTTGATTGACATCAATCTTATGGAATAAAGCTAAAACAGTTGACAATTCAGGCGACGAGTATTAAATCAGTTACTTGCATGTAATTTTACGGTAAATGTAATTAGAATTATATTCTTTAGAAAAGGGATGATAGCAGAGGCTGTCATCCCTTAAAAAGAATTGATTCCTTATTTAACTAAAAGTAATTTCTTTGTCAGGTGATAGTTACCAGCGGTTATTGAATAGAAATATATACCGCTTGATAATTTACTTGCATCAAATTGAACCGAATATTTGCCTGCCGGTTTTTCCTCATTTACAAGTTCCGCAACTTCTTTTCCCAAAATATCAAATACTTTGATATTTACTTTTTCATCCAGCGGTAAAGTATAGTTAATAATCGTGGTGGGATTGAATGGGTTTGGATATGCGTTAGATAGATCAAATTCCTGACTATTGCTTGCTTCTTTTTCATTGGAAATTTTAGGCATAGTTGAGGTTGTACCATTACCATAATCTATTTCTGCAAATTTTGTCAAATCTTCTTTTGGATATCCATTCTCCATTCTATCAAGATAGCTTTTTGCATGCGCAAAATCGTTTTCAATGATATAATAGATAAATAAATTATACAGACCAACTAATTCGTGCTCCGAATTCGGATATTCACTAATTAGTTTTTTGTAATAAATATTAGCATTTGAATAATCATTTAAACCTGCTGCTTCTCTAGCAAGAAGCCTTATAGAAAATGGCTTTAATGAATTTCCTGAAGATTCACTTAAGTTTTTAGTAATGCTTTTCCAATCCTGGTTTATTGAACTGTCTGATGCCGTTGAGTTAAATAATTTCAATTTACAGTCATATAGAGATAATAATGCTAGAGGTGAATATTTGTCATCATACGCTCCACTAATAATAGATTTCAATAAGGTTGCAGCAGTTGAATAATTACCTTCTTTAAACTCTGATATTGCCTCCCAATATTTAGTAGATATATCAGAATTTGGCTCAGAATTTATCTTTGCCAAAGAAGTGGATTGTTTTAGCATCCCATTACATGGAGGGTTTGGATCATAATTTAATGGTCCGACTGTAGTAATCTGTGAAGTTCCATCTGCATAAACCTGGGGGTAAGGAGAACCCCAGTAATTATAATCTGCCCATATAATGGAATGATTTAAAGATTCCATATCTGGTAGATCACTTCCATATATACTATTATAACCACCTTCAGGAGCATGACCCATAGAAAGGCTTGAATAGTTATCTGCCTTGACTAAGGGAGAACCTGCACAGGTAATAGCATTATAACCATGTGAATGATCCGCTGGATTTCCAAAATCCGGTGATGAACTAGTTACATAAACTCCACTACTTGAGGAAATTATGTTATTATAAAAGTATAGATGTACACCAGCATTATTTAAAAGCAATGGTCCATTGCTTTGGAAGGTATTATCATGCCAATATAATGGTTGAAGTGATGCAATACTATTGGCATTTATACTATAAGATGAATTATTTAAAAAAGTATTTCCCGTAATAGTTACCAATGAAGAAGAAATATTTATTCCTGTATGACTACTTGAAATTGTGCAATTAGAAATGTTTACAGTTGCATTTGAAAGAATCGAAAATCCATAGATTGAATTATTAGTTATAGTGCAATTTGAAACTGTAATATTTGCATTTGAAGTAGCATAAATTCCGCATTGTGCATCTCTAATTGTGCACGACTGAATTGTGCCGTAACTATTGGCAGCAAACCAGATACTATTCCATGAGCCGGCTGAACCATTACCCCGAAAAGTGGCGCCATTAGCTATCAATGTACCACCACCATTAACAATAAGCTTTACCCCACTATTGAAGGTTACTGTTGCACCAGAACTTATTGTTAGCGCAATACCACTAGGAATAGTTACATTACCAGTTATTGTAATTGATCCACTCCATGTTTCATATCTTTGTAAAGTTCCAGATACCGTATAAGGAGCATTATAAATACTAAGATAACCATTAAATCTGTCTCCTAATTGAGGATGCTGTGGATAATCAGGATTAAAATCATACGCTAAGTTCGTAGTTAAAGGTGCCGCATAATTGTGAAGCTGTTCAGCTGTATTTATAGTTGAATGCGTCAAACCATCTAATAAATAATAAGTAAAATAACCATGATCATTATAGCCCTCGCTTGCCAGTTCATCTGCTTTTACTGCTGAAGAAATTACACCTATTGTCATATCACGCGGAAAAATCCCGCAGCCGCAGGCATCAAGAAAAGCGGTACATTGGTTATAAGTTGAACCAAAATTGGTTTGTAATTCATTTTGTGTTATTCTTGCATCGATTGAATTTGAAGGTATTAGACCATCGATTCCAGGTGTCCCATACTCTATTCCTAATTCTCTGGAATCACCATGACCTGAAAAATGGAAAAAATTTGTATTGCCTGTTGAAGTTGACATGTTTGCCATTGCAATTTGGATACCGTTTTCACTTGCAGCACCATCTATTATACGATTTACTCTATTACTGCTCCAATGTTTATAAGTTTCTAAATAATATTTCATAGAAGTTGCATCATTTACACAATCTTGAAGATCATTATACGTTCCGGGATAATCATTGATGCCTACACAAACAGCATTCCAGTTTTGTGAATATGTAATTGCAGGTATCAAGAATGACAAAAACATTATTACTGATAAAATATTTTTCATTTTTACATCTCCCTTATTTACCTGGTGTTGGAATTGTTTTTAACCAAGAAGAAACTTTATTGTCTTTTAATATTTCACGATGATAACTCATATCATCATTTGTAAAATTTAAAACTGCATTATCCCCAACTTTTTCAGCTACTATGCTAGATCTCTCACTTGGACCAAATCTGAATACATTTTTAGAATTTTCAACACCAGTTATATGGTTGATTGCAATAAATCCACCGATGGACATATCTTTCAAAAGTTTTAGTTCAACTGCTCTGATTTGAAATCCGTATTTGTTTTGGAATGACTTAATATCAGAGCATATAATTATTCTTTCCCCAGATTTAAGTTCAATTCCATTTTGTCCTTGATATTCATGAGGTAATATACTTGGGGTTTTTACCCATGAAATTCTCATGCTGCTTAGAACCAAAGGAATTTCGGACGGATTGCATATTTCGATCCAGAATTCTTGATTTCTTTGATCAAGTTTGACTTCTGTTATCACCAATTGTTTTAAATTATCCTGTCCATATATTTTTAGGAGGGCTAATAAAACAAAAGTGATATATAATAACTTTTTCATTTGATCACCTACAATTTATTGTTTATTGTTTTCTTAATCCGCTTTAATGCGGAATTGTCTTTAAAACAGATTTTATTGCCAATTCACTATAACCCCGCGTGCTTGTAGTCCCGGTATATATTCATTAATTGACTTATTATTTAATGGGTTGTTTCTCAAAAAAAGATTTACACCTTCTCCGAGATAAGGATTATTATAAAGTGGGGATATATCTTCTATCTTGTTACCGCTTAAACCTATCAAATGTATATTTTGTAAAAATTGTAATTCACTTATGTCATTTATTTGGTTATCCGCCGCATCAAGGAAATCAAGATTTTCTAAATTTTTAATTCCGTTTAGATTTTCTACTTTATTTAATCTTATATATAACCTTATCAATTTCTTCATATTAGAGACTGCGGAGATTTCAATAAGATTATTGTAACTTACTTCCAAAAAAACAAGGCCAGTCAAATTTTCTAGGGGCTTTATATCAGTAATACCTCTACCAGCAATATCAAGATGTGTTAATTTCGTTAAGTTTTTTAGAGGTTCAATACTGTTTAAATTCGTTTTTATTCCTACGCCACTCACATAAAGTGTTTCTAAATTTATCAAATTGCTTAATGAGCTAATATTGTTTATTGGTAGATCCAATAAATCTAAATATTTTAGATTGATTAAATTACCTATCCCGCTTATGTCTTTAATTGGATTGCTATATAAAATAAGTTTTTTAAGATTAGTGAGTTTATAAATAGGAGAGATATCTTCTATTGTATAGTTTTGATTAAGATCGAGGTATTCTAATTTATTCAGGGTGGAAAGCGGTTTTAAATCGATTATACTTTCATTGGGCAAACCTAATGAGGCTATATTAATGCAATTTTCGATTCCTTTTAAACTGACTATCTTATTTTTTAAGGCAAAGTTGTAATTTGATAAAGAATCCACCATTAGTAATTTGTCAGCAGTTAAACTACCCGCTTTAAAGTTAATTTCTTGCCTTATACGTGCCTCAAGATTAACATCTTCTATAAGACTCATCTGTCTTGGTTTTACTGTTACTATAAGATCATCTGTATAAATATTTCCGCTTTTGCAACCTATTTTAAGCGTCAATTTGTAAGTTCCTTCCTTTACAAATCCGGCATAAGATTTTTTTTGTAATGAAGGGGCGAAGGCATATATTTCTGCAGGATTGCTTGAATCCTGCATCCATTGAACAAGATTTACTATTTCTCCTTCAAGATTACTCTGAGAAGGATCCAAAGCCGCATAGCTGCCTACATAAGTTGTTTGGTCTTCTCCGGCATTTGCTCCAGTTTTTATTGCTTTACTTTCAACAGCATTTTCACAACAACTAAAAAGAAAACTACATGTTAACAAAATATTAAATATATTTCATTTAAAATCCGATAAAATTTGATCTAAATATTGTAGAGTTTAGCCATTAAGCACTCCTTTCTACAAACCTTTTTTATCGAGTGCTTATTTGTGTTATAAATATTATATAAATTTAACTTGATCAGGCTTAGACTTAATCGCTGTTTTAAATTTGGGTTCATTAGTGGAAATGAATCTAAAAATGAATGAAGAAGTTTGCAAGAATTATATGTCGGTTCCACAATTACCCCGTTTAATAAAATCTTAAATTAGATTTTTTTTATTCTCCCTGAATAAAATGGATTTATAAATTGTTTAAAACCTATTCCCCTCTAGGTTTATAATTTTAATTTACAAATATATAAAAGCATTGTCAATAGGGTTCAATCTCATGAGTTACACCGAAAAACAGAAGAAAAGTTCTGTAAGTATTGTTAGAGAAAAGGTTTAATTGTTAGAAGAAGTTTTCAATTTAGTTGATATTAATTTTTTATTATCATGAAGAAGTTTTCAATTTAGTTGATATTAATTTTTTATTATCATTTGGCTGCAACAATGGATTAGATATTCGGCAATCATAGAATAAATATTAGAAAGTAAATAGGAAGATTTGTTCTACTTTCAACAAGGTTTCTCAAAATTACATTATCACTGCTCTCTAAAAGTATTAGATGGACCAAAACCTCAATGTTTTTGACAATAATCCCTCAGCCGAAGACGATGGAAATGGAAGAGTTATCAAAGTCTATATCCAGATTAGAAGTACTGGTTAACCTTTGTTTCATATGGTAGTAACATAACAGATAATTTTTAAAATAGGGTAGGTGAAAAAAGGTGAAAATCCCGGGAAAGATTTTATAGTTTCGTATTATATATTTAGAACCGTCAGTTTTTGATAAAGAGATACTGACGGTTTTTTTTATTTAATCCGTTATTGATGCTAACTAACCACAATCTGAGTTTTTCAATACGGCTTTAAAAGGAGGATATATCGTGAAAAGGGAAGAAAAAAAGAGGCAGTTGGAGGAGTTGAAAGTACTTCAGAGATTAAGGGAGGGTAAATTATTAAACTTCACTCAAGCTGCGGATTATTTGGGAGTCTCGTTCAACCAGCTATATAAATTAACTAAAAGAAAAGTTATTCCGTTTTATAGGGCAACAGGGAGGATAATGATGTTTTCTAAGGATGAATTGGATGAGTGGGTGGTGGGAAGTCAAAAGTCAAAGGTCAAAAGTCAAAAGGCTGAGAAAATCCTGGAAGACGAGGATGAAGAGGAGGGAGAGGCGGAAACAAGTGCAAGTTCAAGTACGAGTACGAACAAAAAACAATGGAGGGAATATGGCTCGGCTATTGTACATGGTTTGCATTTTATTAATAAGGGAAAATAAATAGGGAAATAAAAAGGGATTTAAATGGAAGAGCTATCACGTTTATTAAAGAAGCTAACTATTCAGGATGTTGAGAAGCTTAAGGTTTTAATGTCCTGTTCACCAGGGGATAAAATGGATTCTGTAAATAAAGAGGCTGTAACGCTGCGGGTGTTTGCCGAAGAATATAAAGATTTTATTCAAAATAATATGTCAAATTCTTATCTAAATTCGATAATTACTTCACTAAAGTATCTTCTTGAATTTTTTGAATCTCAAAAGGCAATTAATAGTATTTCTCTAAGAGATACTGAATCCTTTGTGATTTTTCTTCAGAAAAAAGTAAAGAAAGGTTATGCTGTTTATTACAGGAATCTTAAAGCCGCTTTTAATAAAGCATTGGATTGGAGTTATGTGAATGAAAATTATTTCACCAAGGTTAAGCTGCCGAAGAGGCAAAAGCTGGCGCCGGTATTTATCAACAGCGATGAACTGGCAGAAATAATTAAACAAATAAAAAATGATATTGTCAGGGATGTTGTTACAATTGGGTTTTATACCGGGATGAGGCGGGATGAGATTGTTAATCTGAGATGGAGGAATGTGAATCTCGACTCCCGGATCATAACAGTAGGAGATGAAGATTTTATAACTAAGGGGAGAAATCAACGGTTTATTCCGATTTGTGAGGAGGCGATGGAGGTGTTGAAAAGAAGGAAGGAGGTGGTAGGTGGTGGGTGGTTGGAGGTTGAAAAGCCGGAGAACAGAGGCCAGAGATTCCCGATAGGATCGGGACAGGCAGATGTTCCCGATAGAATCGGGACAGGCAGAAGTCAGAAAGTAGAGAGCGGGAGCCAGAAGTCAAAGGACAGAAGTCATGAGAAAAATAACCCGGGAGAGAAAAATGAGGTGATTGTTTATCATATAAAGAAAGATAACAATGAAAGTTATGTGTTTTGTAAGGAAGATGGGGAAAAGTTTACCGGAGATTATTTTTCCAGAAGGTTTAAGAGAGCTTGTAGAGCTGCAGGTATGGATAAATCTATTCACTTTCATTCGCTCAGGCATAGTTTTGCTTCGAACTTAGCGCAACAGGGTGTATCGCTCTATGTAATTAAAGAACTGCTGGGTCATTCTTCAGTTTCTACTACGGAAATTTATTCTCATTTGAATTTGGAAACGTTAAAAGAAGCGATAAGTGTTTTAGATAGTCCTGAGGAAAAACAAGTGCAATTGCCGATGTCAAAATCATCGGGATTACGGTTAATTGATTCAGAAAAAAAATGGAGGGAAAAATGACTTACTTATGGCAGGAAGAAAGAGGTAAAAAATATTATAGGATTCAAACGGATGATATTGATATAGCAAAAAAGATGAAAAGAAGAAATGGATTTCATTTAATTGGATATGTATTGAATGGAAAGCCCGGTCAGGGGACATGTCTGTGGATTTTTGGCTGTGAATTTTCCAGGCCTGATGTGGCAAAGGAAACTCTTAAATCCATTACAGGGCAAGAGGTAAAAATTGATTCTGAGGGGTGTTTTACTTTTGGTCATTAAAAAGTCATTGTCATTCGATAGTCATTCGATGGTCATTCGATAGTCATTTATAGTCATTAAGTCATTAGGAAAAAAAGATGAAAATGGAAAATTGGTTTTAAGGAGTGGATTTTTTGAAAGTAGTGGTAAATGTAGGGTTAAGGGAAAATAAGGGGCTTAGAAGTGAAAAAATGGGCTAAAACCTACGCTATTTGGTAATGATTTGGGAGGGTCGAACTAAAAGAATTAGAACATTTTTGAAAATAGTACAATGGCTCAAATGTCATTAGTCATTAAAAAGTCATTGGGTCATACAAGTTTAATGCAAAAAATAGATTCAATAATAATTATAAAAAATAATGTAAAATAATTTTGAGGATAAATTATGATTTATAAACGATTAGCAAAAGCTTATAATAAAAAATTTGGGTTTAATGTTTTGCCGGTGCAAGGGAAGAGGCCTACTATTGCTTGGGAAAACTGGCAGTTGATTGAACAAAGTGAAAAGGATATTGAGGATCTTGCATGGAATGAAAATATATCAGGTATAGGAGGTATTTGCGGGCTAAACAATATCAGGAATCTGGATTTTGATAAGGTTACTAACGGGAGTATAATTGAAACTTTTTGTGATCGTCTTGGATTGGGAAGGGAATATGTGTGGCTTGTAAAGAGCGGAAGCGGTAAGGGTTTTCATATATGGCTGAAGGTAATGGAAAGTGAAATGTTGAGTAAAAGATTAAATGGTCCCAAAAGTGTTTACCGGTTAAAGCTGAAAGATGATGGGTATTGTGATCATATTGAATTGAGATGGAATAGATCGCAGACTATACTCCCATATTCACAGCATGAGAGCGGAAATAAGTATTCATTTCTTTATAACGATCCTAAGGTGCCTCCAGCTGAAGTTGCGCCAAATGTGCTTATAGAATGTTTAGAGGAGCTTTGCGATCTGGATAAGGAGAAAGAAATTCTTGAGATAGGGAAGAGAACATTTGAGCCGGCAGGGTTTGATAGTGAGAAGCTGGAAAGTGCAATAGAATATCTTGGGACTAATCTTCCGGGTAACTGTTATGAGGATTGGTATAGAATCGGTTTCGGTCTGGTGACAATTGGAGAGGAAGGGAGGGGATTCTTTTTAAAGTTGAGCTTAAGTAATCCGCATTATCATGATACGGAGTTTGAGATAAACAAGAAGTTTGATGAGCTGATGGGAAGGTTTGACGGCAGGATTACGCTTGGTACTGTTTATCATATTGCAGAGAAGTATGGGTGGAAAAAGCCGTTTGTAAAGTTCTGGTTTATAGAGAATGATAAGACAAAGATATCGAAGCAGAACTTTAAGAGGTTCCTGGAAGAGAACGGGTATTGCAAGCTGCAGCTTGAGAAGGGTTATATTCTTCTTAGGGTAAGTAAAAACATAGTGAGGGAAATCCAGATATTTAATATCAAGGATTTTGTAATTGACTATTTGAAGGGGATGGATGATGAGTATTTCAGGGATACAAAGAAGGTAAAGGTAATCGATGCGATAATAAAGGGGGCTCCGCAGCATTTTGGAAATACTTTTCTGGAGTTCCTAGAGACAAGGAAACCGGAATTTCTGCGCGACACAAAGGATAAAGGATTTCTTTTTTTCTCAAATTGTTTTGTGGAGGTAACGAAAACAAAAGTTGAGGTGAAGAAATATGAGGAGCTGGATGGGTTTATCTGGGATAGGCAGGTGATACCGCAGAAGTTTTCTATTGAACAAAAAGGGGAAAAAGAGAAATCTGTGTCGGAGTTTGAATTGTTTATCCGGAATATTTGTAAGAATGATGAGCAAAGGATTATTTCGCTTAGGAGTGCAATGGGGTATCTGCTGCATAATTATAAGGATTCTACTAATGCTAAGGCAGTAATCTTTCTTGATGAAAAGCTTAGTGATGGTGCTTATGGGAGGAGCGGTAAGGGGTTGGTGGCTCAAGCAATAGGGAAGTTAAGAAAGACTGTAAGGCTTGATGGAAGGAATTTTAATTTTTCAAAGAGCTTCAGCTTTCAGTCGGTTAATCTTGATACTGCAATAATTGAGTTTAATGATGTTACTAAGAGATTCAATTTTGATAAGCTGTTTTCGATTATCACGGATGATATAACTGTGGAGAAGAAGAATCAGAATGAAATGATAATTCCGTTTCATCAGTCGCCAAAGATTATTATTTCTACTAATTATACTATTGCGGGGTCGGATGATTCAACGTTGGACAGGCAGTTTGTGGTTGAGTTTTCGGATCATTATAATAAGTCGCACCGGCCGATAGATGAGTTCGGGCATAGGTTTTTTAATGAGTGGAGCGGTGAGGAGTGGAATAGTTTTAATAATTATATGATCGGGTGTATGCAGTTGTACCTTGATAGAGGGCTTGTGGATTGCGGGCATGTGAATCTGGAGAGGAAGAAGCTGATTGATTCTACTAGTGAGGAGTTTGCGGAGTTTTTTGAGAATATTGAATTGGGGAAGGAAGTTCATAAGAAGATACTTTTTGAGAATTTTAAGAGGGAGTATGAGGAGTATGAGGATATGAAATCGGTAAGGTTTTCGAGGTGGATAAGGGAAGCGGCTAAGATTAAGGGGGTAAGGGTAAAGGAAAGAAAAACGGGAATGGAGCGGTATGTTAGGATTGGGGAGTGGAGTGGCGTAGGTTGGTGGATAGGTTGTCGGTGGTAGGAATGAATACAAGATATTGGACAACTTCTATTTATTCCGGGAGTAAAAAGTGAAATAAAGTTGTCCAAGTTGTCCAAATGGGTGAAATGTTTTGAATTTGGGTTGTTTTTGAAGATTTTGTTGGACAAGTTGCGGACAAGTATTGGATATGTTGGATTATAGAGTTGTCCAAATTGAATATATAGACTTTTAAGGAAGTTGTCCAAGTTGTCCAAAGCAGGAGGGAAAAGTTGTGAAATTTTTCAATTTTCGAAGGAAATGGGAAAGTTGGACGAGTTGGACAGGTTTATTTGTGGTTTTATGTGGGAAATAAAATGGAGTTGTCCAAGTTGTACGAACCGCTCAAAGGTGTTTGTTTGAAATAATAAAAATGCTCCCGCAATTCAATGTATAGAGCGTTTTACCCCGGAATAAAAGCAAAGTTTCAAAATCTCTAAAAAAATCAACTTTATTATCTTTCTTAATAAAAATTGTGATAGAAATAGTGATAATTTTCATCAAAACTTTTGGAAAATAAAGGGATTACAATTATTAATAAAGTAAAAAAAAAGGTCATTTGCCGTGTGTTACCATCAATCAAACTAAAAAGTTTCAAATTTGCTTTAAAACTGAAAACGAATATCGTCATCATATGTTGGTGGTCTTTTATCATCTAGGTAAATTAGAGAACTCTGTCATAAGTAATAATCTTAACGTTCCTGAAAATCACCAACCATTTCCTTTAATTTATTTTCTAAATCATTAATTGAAACTATCAGCGGACCTAGTAATTCATGTGCGACCCAGACATAATCCACTACCGTCCAGTTTTTATATTGGTCAATTATGGGTAATGTCATATTAGTTTTACATTCACTTATATCTTCCTTTAAGAGGGCAACATTTTCATGTAAACGACTTAAATCGTTCTTGAATTTTTCTAAGTCAAATTTAGTCATAAAGTTCCTCCAACTTTTAAGTGCCAATTAAAAAATCTTTCTTCATCAAACCACATTATTAGAGGCTGTTTCCTTTTTCTTCTCTTTCTTCAACCAAATAGATACAAGTAATCCTCTTTTTCCAAATAAAATTGTACCTAAAAACCATTTACCTAAATCATATGCTTGCAACATTTGCGCAATTTAGGTCTAACAGTTTAGTATCCACATTCGAGTTTGCATATTCCAAACATTACTCAATAATATTTTTTCAAGGCTTTATTCGGATATTCTACAATAAATAATCGAGTGCCTATACGGTGTTGAACCGAAAAGCTTTTTTACATGCGTATTATGTGAAATGTGGACAAAGAATTTAAAATTCCCGCTCAATCAAATTCGGCAAACTTTTAACATTGATTTGATAAATCTTATTATCAGTATCAGGATTCCCTTTTCTATTGTGAGACATCACAACCATATCGTCAAATAAATAAAATAATTTTCGTACAAACAACTGAATTTATTATTATAAATAAATGAGCAGCGTAAAGGTATTCAGGATCATCTATTAAAGGAAGACTTTTTGAATTTCAGCATAAGATAACGTACCATTAATCTTTGCATAGAATATCCTTTATTTTGACTTGCTTTCTTTTTTAATAATTCCCGAATTTTGAAAGCAATTGGGTATCTAATTATTTTACGATTAATCTTAAGTTAAATCATAAGCTATTTTTAATATACATCGTTGCCAATTAAAGTTGTGAAGTTTTTTTTTAAAGTTAATAATAGGCTTATCAATTTTTCCCTCAAAGAATTTAATATCTTCAAACTTTACTTCAGGTCCGTATTGCTTTTTTAATCTCTCTTTTGTCGTATTAAGAATATCTGATAATTCCGATACAGAACTTTTATCCATAATAAATTTTATAATAGTATTGCCATTATGATTACTAGTCGTTTTATTATTTACCAAATATGCACCAAGTGGTTTACCATCATCAGAAATCAAATATTTAATTTTCTGAGTTTGATCATTATTCAATACACCTTCCCCAAATGGATTTGGTAATTTCCCATTTTTATTACCCAATTTGTATTGAAGACGTTTCATTTGTATGAACCAGTGATTTACCAAATATGAATCGACATAACTTGCAAGATGATCATTGCAATTTTTACATACTTTATCAATCGTGATACAGCCACCGATCGATTCTGGGAAAATATGTTCAAGACTTCTTTTCTCATCCTCATAGATATTTAAGCATATTATGCACTTAAACATAAAATCACTTTTGTCGTATAATAAACTGGTCAATTAAGCTGCAGCTTCAAATCAAGAAACTTATCTTTATTACTTCTGCCAAAGATTAAGCCATAGATGCATATTCTAAATCTCAAAAATGCAAAGTGAGGAATCGTCGCGACTTAAAATGATTTTTATGCTACAGCAATTCTCTTAAAAAAAAATTTAGTGTTTGGAAAAAATTCAGATAACTGTGAATGCAGTACACAATCATTATCAATATTCTCTAATAATCCATAATAGTCAATATATTCTTTAAATGTCGGGTTGTTGTTTTTATCCAAACTGTATTTGGAAAGTGAATTATACATAATGAAAGCTAATTCATCATTTGATAATTGGGCTTGCAAAAACGAAAGATATTTTTTCCTAAGTATTTCATATTCAGATAACTCATCATTTACATATTTTATAATATTATGAATATATCTAAAAAAGTGACCGAGATTAAAACTATTTTGCTCAAATAAAGGATTATAATGTTCCATTAAAGATTTCTTGATTAGTTCAAGTTCCTCAAGCTTTGTAGTGTCCTTCGTTGCAATTTTCAAAGTCTGATAAGCTTTATCATTTTCCACTGAAATTTTATATGCTTCAAATAAATCGTGGAGATATTGTTGCCCTTTCATATCACCATTAATTGAAGTCATATTACCAATAAGACCATGTAAATTTTCTAATAAATTAAAATAGGTGTTTTCAAATTGTTGAATTTTCAAAGTCCAACTTTGATTTTTTGCAATTTCTACTGTCCGAGATAGTTCTTCCTTCTGAGTTTTATATGTTAGCCATATTAATATTGTCGCCGCGAATGTAAAAATGGTACCTATAAATCCCCCTATGAATTGGCCAAATGCATCTAATTTATTAAAAGCTAAATCTTGAGAAAATGATAAATGATTTCGAAAATAGTAAACCATAATTGTAATTATAATTCCCACTAAGCCGAGAATTAAAGTTCCTATTATTACTCTTAAAATCCATTTTTCATTTTTTGTAATCACAATATTTCCTTGTAGCAAAACTATATTATCCTACAATGTAGACTTGCCTTGTATGTCTACATCGACATTGCCGCTGAACATATCGATTGCCTAATATGGAATTAAATTGTATCCCCATTATTCCTTAAGAATATTTACTTTATTATCAAAATAACTCAATTTTTTATTACACGCAATAAAATTTTTTGGACAAGAGACAGATAATTTAATACCTCTGCCTCTCCGATTATTCACTACTCTCAGTATCATCTTTCACTAACAGGATGAATTCCAAGATTGGGGCTATTTTAGTCCCATGAAATTTATAATAAATTCACCGCATTCATTAAATTTTGTTGCTGAAGGTGAGAATAGATTTGAGTAGTTCATAAATCTTCATGACCAAATAATTCTTTAACAACATAAAAAGAAACTCCTCTTTGAACCAACAGCGAAGCGAAAGAATGACGTAAAGTATGGAAGTGAATTTGATCATTTAAACATGCAGCACGAACAGATTTCTTAAATTGTTTACTAACAAAATTTTCATTGAGTTTAATATTCTGAATCCGGGTAAAGACAAAATTATTTTTATCTAAATTGATAATCTTTGGGAATTGTTTTGTCAATAATATTCTTAAGGTAGAACATATAGGAATAATTCTTTCCTTTTTGCTTTTGGTTGTAAATGATTCAGAACATTTAACTTTTATAATGTTTTGTTCAAAGTCTATCCAATCCCATTTCATATTTAGTAATTCTCCTAATCGCATGCCGGTATAAAAAGCAGTAAAGAATAAATCTTTAAGAAACTGTTTGGAAGTATTACCTATGATTAATTTTAGTTCGGTTTCAGAAATGAAAACCGGGAATTTTTTTGCAACTTTTGGGGCTTTTATTTTTTTTAACGGATTCTCAGAAAGGTAATTCCAAACTACAGCTTTGCTAAAGGCTGCCTTTAAGGTTCGATAATAAAGTGCTGCAGCTTTTTCCGCTCGTGAAAAAGTTGTATTGATAAACTTATCCAGGGTTCTAAGATCTAACATGTTAAGAGTGATATTTCACCGTAAAATTTAATTAACTTACTGAAAGGAAAGTTTTATTGAGCGTGTATAATGTTTTGATTTTGAAACTTGAGATAAAATCAATATATTCATTCCGGAATTTTGAGAGAGAAATATTTTGAATTTTTTGCTTTTGGGGTTCAAAAATCTTCTTTTTGGAAATTCTCTAAGAAATCTTCTGCTTCTGAACGAATTGAGGTCTTTGTTGAAATTGTTGTTCTTTTTTTACCAATGAAATAAACTAGCTGGTAAAATTGTGATTTATTGTTTTTATAAGATACATTTTTGTAACTCCTTTTAGTGTATGGACTGTGTATGGAGTTACCATAAAAACTCACATTATGTTAAGAACTGCTAAGAGTCCCGGTGACTCATAATCAGCGGGTCGGAGGTTCAAGTCCTTCCGAGCCCACTTAAAAAGCTCGATTTTGATTCAAAATCGGGCTTTTTTGTTTTAAAGGGTTCGAAGAGTCCCGATGATTTTTGGTCATAATGTACCTTCTTTGTACCCATTTTTGTACCTACTTTTTAGGTATGATTCCTTTAACGTGAGCCATTATGTTACTCCTTATATATTGTGAATGAATAATTATAAAAAAATGAGCGCTCATTCTGAGTGCAACAATAAGGAATGAATAATTTATTGTCACTGTAGTTTTTTTACATAGTCGGGAAAGATTACAAAATTATGCCAAAGGCATGGCTATGCCACAAGATTGGCAAAATTACAAAATTACAAGATTATGCCAGGCATGTCTATGCCACAAGATTGCTGAAAGAGATACTGAATACCAGATTTGGATGCAGGATGCCATGATGCTGGATACCGGATAAAAGGGAAATATAAGATGGTAGTTTTGAGCGGAGGTATAGCGGGGGAAGAGCGGAGGTGGGGCTGGTTTAAATCATAGGTGAATTGTTAAAGAAATGGAGGGTAAAATGGCAATAATTTTATTCGTGCAGGGGGTAGTATTACATGGATAAGCTGAAAATGTTTTTAATTATTTTCAGCTTATTATTTCAGAATAGAGCCCTCTTAGTTTCCTAAGAGGGTTATTTAATCAGCTTTAAATTGTTTCGCAGCATTTCAATTTTTTCTTTTTTCATTCTCATCACTATGTCTTCGTTCCAGATTTCGTAATTCAATTCATTGAGTAAAATGTTAACGATTTTAGCTGATGGTAAGTCCAGGATGTATGATAGTTTCCGGATTTTGTCTGCGTTCTCTTGTGATAGATCTATGTGCATGGCTACTTCAATAATTATTTAGAGATATTCCAAATATAAAAAATAAAATTAATTATGCCGTTATTGTTTCAAAATTCGTCTAAGAATGTCCTTCGAATTAAAAAGAGATTACTACTTTATAATAAAAGATAATCCTGTAATATTATTTTAATAATTCTTGAAATTCTTCCAATGTCAAATCTGCATCTCTAAGGATTTTTCTTAAAAGTCCTCTACCAATAATATGATTAGGAATAGTAATAGATTTTTTTCCTTTACACTGGAGCCGGATGTGACTACCCTTTTGCCGGGTTTCCATATAACCAATTTTTGATAAAGCAGCAATGATTTCCCGACCTTTAAGAACAGGTAGATGTGTCATAGTTAAATAGTAATTGTGTGCAGGCTTATTTCACGTGGATTATAAGATCGCAAGATATCACGGTTATTCTTTTCTTCTAAAATTAGTTCGATTACTTCCCGGATATTTTTTAATGCTTCATCAAGTGTTTTGCCTTGTGCATAGCATCCTTCAAATAAATTACACTCAACAACATAGAAATCATCCTCATCTTTTTCTATAAACAAGGGGATCTGTTTTTTATGGGTCTTTACTGTGTTATTGTTTCTTTTCATCTTTATCTTTTGTTTTAATAATATAACATAACAAATAAATATATCTATGGCAATTGATTTTATGCAACAGTTATTCCGAAATAGTTTTTACCGATACTATCCCTCTTTATTTTGTGTCTTCTAAATTATATCCTATAAGTAGAAATTCTTCATTTTAAATTCGTCTTAGAATGTCCTTCGATTATCTCTCCCTTAAGATTATTTTTTGGAGTGTAATTAGGGAATCTGTAATACTTAAAGCAGAATTTATGGATAAGAATTATATCATTTCGTTATTCTTTTTGATTGGCGGTATGTTGAATGGGCAATCTTTCACAATTCCAAGGGAGCATTATTATTACCAGGTAAAAGTTAAAGCTGCAGAGGTTATTGATGGAGATTCTTTTATACTTTCAGACGGCAATGAGGATTTTATGAATGTTAGATTAATTGGAGTTGATGCGCCGGATTTGAGGAAGAAAAGTATTCCAGAATTGACCGCTTCGCGGGAGGATTCTTTGTTTGCTGATTCTGCTGCGGCTTTCCTTAATTATTTAATCGAAGGAAAAATTATTAAGCTGACTTTTGACCGGAAATTATATGATTCATACGGAAGGCTGCTGGTATATGCATGGGTGCTGGATGTCCATGGTAATAATTCCTTGTTTGTGCAGGCGGAATTGCTGAAGGCAGGGCATTATAAAGAAAGGAAAGTATTATGGATAATTTAAAGAATGTTGTTACTAATGTTGTTGGAATTGTTGTGGGTGTTGGGACTGCTGTGGCTACCGCTCTGGGGCATGTGCCGGCTGATGCTAAATGGTATGTTTGGACCGGCGCTGCTGCGATTGCTATACTGGCTTATTTTACAGGGAAAGGTACTGACGGAAAAAAAGTGATTAATTAGTAGTGAGTCTTGAGTACGTTGACAATACGAGTGTCTTTTCTGTATCCCGGGATGTGCTGCTCTTTTATTTATCAAGGGCAGTACATCTATTAGGAGGTAGGTTGTTGGTGGTGTGTTGTATGTAGTATGTAGTTTGGATAGAGGTGTACTTAATGTAAATATTTTTTTGGTAGGGGAATAATTTTTTACGGAGGTTGGTTTGACTTATTTGTGGCAGGAGGAATACGGAGAGAAATATTTTAGAGTGCAGACCGATGATAAGGATATAGCTAAGAAATTGTATAGGAGGAATGGTTTCCGGTTGTGCGGGTATGGGCTCGGGGGCTTTTATTTCCTTTAAGGATCTGGAATTAAAGGGTAAGTCACCGAGTGCTAAAGCTAAGGAGCTGGCAGGAAAAATTATTTAACCCCCTAATTTTGATAAAGTAAAAGAGACTAAAAATCCAAAGACAGTAATTAAGCCTGCCCAGTTATGGACCTCTTCAAAAGCTTCCGGTATCATTGTATCAGACAACATTGATAGAATAGCACCTGCTGCTACTGCGGTTGTTGAGGAGACAACTTCAACCGAAAAGTTTTGAAAAACTGTATATCCAATCAAAGAGGAAATACCGGATGCAAGAGTAATTACGAACCAAATAGTAAAAACATATTTTGTACTTCTACCCGCTGCTTTCATTCCGGAAGCACTTCCTAAGCCTTCAGGAATATTTGAAATAAAAATAGCAGTAACTGCTACAAAGCTGACTGCTCCGCCGTTCAGCAGAGTTAACCCTATTACAATTGATTCCGGTATGCCGTCCAGAAGAGATCCGGCAGCAATAGCCAATCCGTTCCCGTTATTTCCTTGCTGTTTTTTACCAGGATGTTTTCGATGTTTAGCTCCTCTGGATGCTAAATAATAATCGATTAAGGAATAAACAGCAGCACCGCATAAAAATCCAATAGCTGTTGAAATAAAACCTCCTTTTTTATACGCCTCATCCATTAATTCAAATGCAAGAGCGGAAATTAAAACCCCGCTGCCGAAGGACATAATTAAGGCAATAATTTTTTTCGATATTTTTAAATAATATCCTCCGAGCGCACCAATTATTAGCGCACCACCCGCTAATATTCCCCACAAGAAAGCTTCAAGCCACTTTGGCAGCATAATTTTTTAACTCCTTTTTTTAAGAGACTATTTAAATTTAGTTGTTAGTCAACGGTATATAAGTTCTTAATACTTCTACAACTCCATCAAGTTTAAAAATGTTTATGATTTGATCAGAAGTTTCGATTATCTCCCTAGAAAATATTTGATAATATTTTTTAGATTAAAATAAAAATTTAAAAATGATCTAAGGGCTAAATCCTTGGCAAGTTGATCTTCAAACTGGTTCTATAAGCATACTATTAGGTAAACAGAATAATAATAAAAAGAACGGGATGGAAAATTAAATTTCCATCCCTTTGGGAATATAACTATCAGGTACATTATCAATTCTAACATCTTTTGAACCATGATAAACGAGAGCTTTCATATTTCTCGCTAAGGTTATTTCATATTATTCGATAACTTTTGTGCAATATCCAGGTGTTTTTTCAAAACCGGCAGGTTCTTTTCAGCCCATTCTCTAACATCTTTATTCTTATTATTCTTCGCTGCTTTAGTAAAATCCTGAATGTCTTTTTTATGATCTTTAATCATATATTGAACAAACTTTTTATCAAAGTCCGATTTATTTGTCTGCTGAAATTCCTGAACTTTCGCCTGATCCTTTTCATCAAGTTTATCCGGGAATTTGATATTATTATTCTTAGCTATCTCCTTTAAATCATCAACAGCTTTGGAATGATCCTTTGCTAGTGTTCGCCCGAAGTCTTTAACGCCCTGTGATGTTGCGTTTTGCAGGGCCAGGTTTCCGAGTTGTACTTCTTTCATATCACCGCTCCCAGCTTTTTTAACGAATTCATTAGTTTTCATACCGGGATCGGATTGTGCAAAGACAAAGGCTGCTAAACTCAAAATCATAATAAATAATGTTTTCATCTTTTATTCCTTTCTTTTTTTCATAAGATATTTTATACAATAAATAACTTTTGTTTTATACTTGCGATGAGAATTAACACAATAGAAAGAGGTGAATAGGATTATTTAGGTACAATCACAAACTCCTTCTTTGAATCATATAAGCTTATATAATGCATCCTAAATAGTATTATACCTTGATATATCATTAATATTTATTTCAGGTTTGGAGGATAAATTCCGGGCTATATCCAAATGTTTTTTAAGAACCGGGATATTCTTTTGTGCCCAATTCTTAACATCTTCATTCTTTTCACTTTTTACTTCTTCTTCAAAATCCTGTATGTCTTCTTCATGATCCTGGATCATATATTGTAGAAACTTATTATCAAAATTTAAATTGTCGGTTTTCCGGAATTCCTGAACCTTCTTTTTATGATTTTCATTAAGGTCATGGGGGAATTTAATATCGTTATTTTTTGCCACCTCCTTCAAATCTTCAACCGATTTGGAATGATCTTTTATTAATGTTCTTCCATAATCTTTAACGTATTTAGATGTTCCTTTCAATTCAGCCATCTTTCCAAGTCTTACTTCTTTCATATCATCACTTGCAGCTTCAATCACAAATTTGTTTATTTTCATTTTATCTCCTGAGTTTTTCACTATAATAATAACTTTCAAATAATATTTGCGATGAGAATTAACACAGTAGATTGAGGTGAATAGAAATTTTTAATTAAAATCACAAATCACTTTATAGAGCTGGAGCAGGTTCTTCTAAATGCTTTTGACTTTTAATTTTTTCATCATATACATCAAATTGTACAATTTATCATACGGTATATTTGATGATATTGCAATATTTAATAACTTTTAAAATATGAAAACAATAACATTTAACATACCAGATACAGTAGATATAGATAAAAATGAAGCAGCGATGCTGTTTGCGTCTAAGCTTTATGAAAAGGGAAAATTTTCACTTGGGCAAGCTGCTGATTTAGCAGGGTTATCTAAAAGAGTTTTTATGGAATTACTTGGGAAATATGGAGTATCTGTGTTTAATTATCCCATATCAGATATACTACCTGACCGAATATAATATCTACCTCTGAGAGAAATAGCTACTTTGTAAACCGGGACATTTATTTCAATATAATATTTTGCTTGTCCTTTCTAAGATATACTTCTGCTGTTATTCCAAGATGATTTCTGATTTTATTCGGCAAGTCATCCATTAGTTTTTTGTAATCGGAAATGCCAACCGTTTTTCCTTTATCATCTTTACCGATGTAAAGTTTACCACCTTGAGAATTAGCATAAGCACAAATTGTTTTAAGTGGTCTTCATGCCAGCTTCGTTTGTATTCTATGTTGTGTTGTTCAGGCAAATACAAAAGTTCCCTAGAATTTTATTTGTAAAATAATAAAATTTGATTATGAATAATATAAAAAGTGAAAAGAAGGAAAAAGAAATTATTGATTTTTAATTGAGAAATATCATGAAAAAATTTTATAGTTATTATTGAATAAATGATTAACAAAAGCTAAATCCACGTTTGAATAATCAATTTAAGGGGGAGATTATCCAAAAATCCAAACAACAAAAAATGTACTTATTGGAAACATCAACAACAATAAGAAAAATGATAGCTGGTAAATGTTCTTTTTGTCTTAACTGAAAAGATTCACATTTCCCCACGTAAATTATTCTATAATTGTTCTCGTCTACTTTAATAAAATGGAAATATATTCCTCCTTTCTCTAATCGACAATCATTTGGATAATTCGATTTATGATTTGAGCCAGAGTTTCGGTTGATGATTGAGGATTTTGTTTTGTCCCGGAAATTCTAGAAATAGTTTTTAAGGAGTGGATTTTTGAAAAGAAGGGGTAAGTATAGGCTTGTGGTGAATTAAGGGGCTTAGAAGTGAAAAAGAGGGCTTAAATCTACGCTATTTCGTAGGGAATATTGGGGTTGAGTAATGGAAAATTGTGACAATTTTACGAAAACCGGAAACCAGGGGACAGAGCACAGGAAAAAATTTGAACTTAGAATGCAACTTTCTGTCCCCTTTAGGTTTGTCCCTTCTAAAAAAATGTTCTATTGAAATTACAGGTAATCGAGTATGTCGCTCGCGGCTTAGTCCTAAGCCTCTGGCTTAGTCCAACAAAGGATTATGTTTACCAAACGGAACAATTTATTGTGAGGGTTGGCCTCGGCAGGCTTCGGCATGAATCTCTTATAAGGTTATGTTTTTGTTAATTTCTTTTTCCTCAATCTTGTTTGTTCTTCTTTTAACGCTTTATTGCTTTTTTGCCAAAACTTCAATTCTTCTTCTAAACTCAATCCAGCTATTTTTTTTTTGCAATATTATTGCACCCTTTCTTTTCATCTCTACACAATCAAATTCTTTATTCATATTTTATTACCTCCAATGGCGAATATATAGCTATTTGTTGATATCCTTCTAAAATATTTACTATTATAAAGGGATATTTTTTCATGTTCTCCTTAACTTGTTCATGGTTTTTAGGAGTTGAGTAGTGAAAAGTTGAACAGGAACGGGTATTCTAGTTTTTATTCCTGGGTGCTAGTCATTAAACAGAAATATATTTCACCTCTTCGGGGTTAGAGTGAAAGACCTTTGGAATGCTGAACGCAGACTCGCGGTGGGGTACAAACGCATTGTTAGCTGGCATATAATATTATTTCGTATGGTTTATAATTGACCTAATAATTTTATCCCAGTCTTTATAATGAATCTCATGCCCTCTGCCTTCGAGAGTTAGTAATTCTGAATTTGGAATTGTATTTTTTAAGGCGAGCCCATGTTGGTAAGGCAATACAGGATCTTCCGTTCCATGAATAATCAATGCTGGAACATTTATCTCTTTTGATTTGCCATAAAGCAATTCGTAACCTTTTAAAAGTGCATGATTGAACATACTTAATAAATTATTAGCTCTTTTGTACTCTGTTTCGGCTAACTTTACTGCCCGTTCATTATCAAACTCCCATTTTGAACCATTAAGTAATTTCCATCCACCAACCATATAATTTATTACTGATTCCCTTTCCGACCAATCTACTGAGGAAGCACTTGAATGATAATTTAGAACTTTTTCATCAACTCCTGGTAATTCTGGAATATTATCCCATACACTTGATGCAATCATTGTTATTGTAAAAACTCTTTCAGGATTTATTAGAGCTACAAGTTGTGAAATCATTCCGCCAAGTGACATTCCGACAAAATGTGCTATCTCTATTTTATAATAATCTAATATTCTAATGGCATCCTTTACCATGTCTTCTATTGTATAATCAGGCTTACCAGGTTCACAAACAGTTGATCTGCCCACATCACGATAGTCATATCGGATAACAAACCTTCCATGATCTGCGAGCTTTTGGCAGAATTCTGCATCCCACCAGATCATTGAAGCTAATGCTCCCATTATTAATAAAATAGGTGGATTTTTTGCATTGCCAAAACTTTCTGTACAAAGTTCTATATTATCAATGCTTATGATCTGCTCATTAATATTTTCCATTTTTTGAAAACTCTTTTGATAAGAAAATAATTTTATACAGAAAATAACTAAAAACAATAAAACCTAAAATATCTGTTTATATAATTACAACTTTACTTAAAATGCATGAACCATTCACGCGATGCCATCAGTTCACTGCTATTTAATTCTTTAATGCGTTCGAAAATTTATAATCACTCTTAAGCTGGTTATCGAAAAAGAATCAAATTTTATCCCTTCAATATCCCTCTTTCGGACATATTTAGGTTTATTACTTCTATATAAAATTTATTGAAATTACAGGTTAGTTGAGTAAGTCGCTTGCGGCTTAGTCCAACAAAGGATTATGCCTCGGCAGGCTTCGGCATGAATCCCTTATAACGTCATATTGTTTTATTCTTTATGCAAATTTGTTTTTTCTTTGTAATTATACCAATACATTAAACCATCTTTAAATTCCACAGTAAGTGTACGTGGGACTGTAGAGATTACAAGCTTCAGATAGGGAGGTTTATAATCGTATAAATCGTTATCATTTATTGTTTTTATATTTGGATCGTTTAGAAATATTATTTGGTGAAAATAGGTTGAATTGGATTTATCCATTTGATAAGTGCATTCCAAGTAACCTTCATATGAGGTTTCGCTATTATACGCTGTTAACCATTTTTTTGCTCTGGCACTGCCATCCCTTTGGGATAAAAAGCCGAATGCGTAAAATGCTGTCAACTTAAATTGCATTTTTAGGGCATACTTTTCACTTGAGAAGTAACATTTTTTTTGTATCAAAAAAATTATTACTTCGGATTTGATAATAATATATTCCACTTGAAAGATTTTTTCCATCGAAAGTTATTTCGTTCTTACCCGGTTTTACATGTTTATTTAATCTATATACAATTTCAGCAATTGAATTATATACTAATAATGTAACATCGGATTCTTCACAAACATTGAATTCAATGTTTGTTGTTGGGTTAAATGGGTTCGGATAATTTTGATATAGTATATAATTATTAGGGTTCCAAATATTAGCAGTCGTTTCTGCTATTTTTGTTCTTGTCCCATTATAGTCAACTTGCACTAATCGATATTTATAATCTCCTTCTTTCAAATTATTATCTATAAATTTATAGTCTTTTATTTCTGTTGTGCTCCCACTTCCTTTTACAAATCCTATTTTGAAACTTGTATTACTATCAGGGAATGAACTTCTTAGAATCTCAAAACCATAATTATTACTTTCGGTTGCAGTTGACCAATCTAATTGAATAGAGTTACCAAATATTTTTTTTGAGAATGATATTAGCTCAACTGGAAGTGGATACAAAGTTCCATACTCTATTCCGTTAATTCTAGCCCCAACTAGATTTCCCTCTGAAGTATTCCAACAACCGAAATATTTCAAATACGTAATAGGTGTTAATGACCAAATAGTATCAGGATTCTCTTTGGGACAATAAAAGCCATTGATACTCATATAAATAATCGTCGAAATTCCCCAGACATTTAATGTATCAATTCGCTCTAATCCTATTAATTTTACTGTACAAAATGTTGTATCGTCATAATTTGGTTGTGATATTATCTGTCCTTCTTTCAAGTTAAAATTAAAAATTAATTTTTCAATTTCCCCATCAAACCTATAATAAATACTATCTCCCTCCATTCTATCATATGTTATTTTAGTAACTTTTTTCGTATTTACATCGAACCGTTCAATTTTATAATAGAGTTTATTATTTATATGTACGGTGTCGGTTGCAGTTGCAATATAAGGATCCACAGAAGGTGGATTACCAGTTCCATAATCCCATTCATTACCAATACCTAAAGGCAAATGTTGTGAAAATGTAGTAGTCGCGATTGTAAATAAAAATAATAGAAAGTTTTTTAAATTTTTCATTGGAATTAATCTCCCTTTATATGCCGTCGTGGAATTGCATTGTTAGCTACTTACATATTATTGTATTTTCTTTATTTAAAATAATACCTTACTCCCACATTAGATTAAGACCTCCGTAGTTTTCAACATCAATTGAAACATTACCCCGTGAAAAATTATACTGAGTTGCTTTTATTTTATTGAGAATAATTTATTTATTCGTAATGGGTCCACATTCTAATTACTTTTACAATTTTTATGTCTTCCAACACTTGGTAAACTAATCTGTGCTGAATATTTGTTCTACATGATATTGCACCCGACAAATCGCCTAATAATTTTTCATATGCGGGAGGGTTTTGGTATGGATTTTTTTCAATTATTTTTAATAATTCTTCTGCTTTCCCTTTCAGCCCAGAAGATTTGATTTTCTTTGCGTCTCTCTGAGCTTGTTTTGTATATACTATCCGCCATTTTACCATATTAGCTTATCTGAACATTTATCAATTGGCGTTTTCATACCCTTTATTATTGACTCTCTCATTTTAGGAATTGACAATAAATAAAGTGTTTCTTCTACCGCTCTCCAATCATCTTCCGATAATAAAACGGCATTATTCCTTTTCCCGGAAATATAAATGGGTTCACTATCTTTTGCAGTTTCATCTATAAGTTTATATAAATTGCTTCTTGCTTTTGTTGCTGTAATTGTTCTCATCTTTTAATCCTTTCTTGATACTAACGTACGTATAAGTGTACGCATTGTCAAGTTAAGGCAAGTGACAGAAGTGAACCGCAATTAAGTTGCAGCCCACATAGTGGCAATGCCAGAACTAGAAACTTATTTTTATTACCTCTGCCAAAGATTATGTCCCGCAAAGCAGGATACTTAATTTTCCGTTTATGAAAAGCACAGTTTGCAAGACTATTAATTAATTTGGCTACGTTGAACAAGATACTTTTTGCGGATCATCTACTTCAAAAATCTCTACCGTAATTTATATTCATTTATTACTTCCCAAGGTTTATTTGTTTCTTTGCCAATAAAACTAACAGTGTCAAATTCAACTTCTTCCAGAGTTTTATTAAATATTTCAATAACATTTTTATGACTATTGTCTTTTATGTTTTTAGGGTGAAGTATTGTGATATGTGGTTTAACATTAATTCTCCTCTTTTCAGAATTACCAAGTAAGTATTCCCTTAATTCAAAGTATTGATTTGCCTCTCCTACATACGGTAAATAATAGCCACCCTCTACAAACAATTTTGGCTTTGCAAAACTAATTGAAAATTTCTTTTGTGTTGTATTTTCTAACCTATTAACTAAAATATCCCAATTGTCCACTTCATCATCGTAACATAAAGTAATGTGTGCAGGGATTAATTTAAATTGAATAGGATCAATTCTACTTCTAACAAAATCTACTGTTTCTCTCTCTTGACTTGGCAAAAATAAGCATATTTGCTTTCTCATATGTTTTTTAAGCGTATAACTTATTATTAACCTGTATGAGTGGTTATGGCTGTATGTCTATATCTAGCCATTTCCTTTGAACATTTCGAATGCTGAGTATGGAATAAAATTATATCCCCATAATTTCTTAAATGTATTTACTTTAGATTCAAAATAACTCAATTTTCTCTTATCTGCAATAGAATTTTAGGTAAGAGATAGAATGATTTTTACTAAGATTGCTGCAATCTTGCGTGGGCGGAATTTCTGATTTTTTATTGAGCGATTGAAAAAGGGTATTAATTGTGTCCAAAGTGTCCAAATGAGGAAAAGGGATATTGTGGAATAAAAGAGTGGGTATTCTAGTTTTTATTCTTTGGTGTGGGTCATTAAACAGAAATAGAGTATACTGCTATTATTTATTTCTATAATAATATCACCCTGTTGGGGTTAAAAATTTTGAAGCGGGGTAGAATAGGGACAGGTGGCAAGGAGAGGGGGAGGACCAGACTAAAGTCCGGGAGGGGTAGTCTTGAGGACTCGAATGATCACCGGGCTGGAAGCCCGGTGTTAACCTTTGTTTCAATTATATCCGTTGGCTAAAAGCCAACGGCAAGTGACAGATGGCTAAAGATAATGTCAAGAGATGAGGTAGTTTTATTTGAAATCGAGTCCTAATAATTTTTTTGAGGGGGTGAGGACTTTTATTGAACGGTTTATAACGTCCTGGCGGGTGATTATGTTTCCGAATCGTTCGTCCGCTGTGCCTTGTTCGTTTAGTGTGATCTGAAGGACTACAAGTCATAAGATATTTACCCGTAGGTATTTGAAAAAATAAGAAATTGCTTGTGTCAGTCTTTGAATATATTTCTATTGGATCATTTTTAATTCTATAATTTATAGAGATTAAATCTACAGCTTCAGTCGAGGGTAATGAGAACATGTAGTTCTTAGTGAATTCTTTTTGTATAACTGTATCAAGAGGATATTTCCACAAGGAGATATTTACATATTCAGGTTTATGCCGCCTTTGCGGAGTTGGCTGCCAATATAAGCCTTTATTTGGTTTCCTAGTTGGGGCTACAAATTCCAACCTCATACCAGTAGGGAAAGGGGAACCAAAATGTTTTGCCTTTTTATGAATAATGCCTGGCATGAGAAGATTTATTCTATTGCTTGATCCCTATCCTTCTTTTCCAGGAGTTTACTCATCTCTACCGAAGTTTCAGCTTCATTAGATTTATTTTCCATATCTTTATTGAGTCTGATGCTGTTTTCAAAGAGCTCTTCAGAAAGCTGAAAATTATTCAAATTGTTTTGAATCATTCCTTTAATTTTATATATATCAGCGATAGAAAGCGTATCATTGATTTTATATGCAATTTCCATTGCTTTATCGGTATATGCATCAGCTAAGGAATAGTTTTTTAAGCTTGTATAAATGAATGCTTTTCCAATATATGCAACCGCGCAATTTGAAAGATAATCGTTTGCCAGAGAAATTGTTATACATTTATTAAATTCATCAAGAGCAGCATCAAATTTTTCCAGTCGGGTGTATAACATTCCTATATTATGATATACCCGTGATAAACGTCGGGTAT
Source organism: uncultured Ignavibacteriales bacterium (assembly GCA_963848195.1). Classification (GTDB taxonomy): domain Bacteria; phylum Bacteroidota; class Ignavibacteria; order Ignavibacteriales; family Ignavibacteriaceae; genus CAVQBP01. Next base: position 104,282 of record CAWKCY010000024.1, read on the forward strand.
CATTTAATAGTTCAAACTTTTCAACAGATTTTTTGCAGTTCCAGATAGCTTTTTCATAATTTCCCTGAATTGCATTGATAATTCCCAGGTTAGTTAAAATCATGGCATGCGATGATAGATCATTTTCACCATTTAGATATGTCAAGGCATTTTCAAAATGTTCTTGTGCTTTTTCGAATTCACCCTTTTCGCCATAAAGCGTACCGAGCATGTTTTCGCATTTTGCGATGCCCGATTCATCGCCAATTGATTTGAAAATATTCATAGCTTCCGAGAGGTAATAGCTGCTGTCCTCCCAATATGCCTGCGACCAATAAATTTTTGAAATCATTAAATTTGTTTCAGCAAATATTGCCGGGTAATTTTGAGAGTTGATTTTGCTTAATTGATATTCAGCTATTTCAAGAGAATATGCATTTTCTCCGACAAAAAGCAGCAGCTGCGAAAGATCCAGTATTAATCTATAATATTTTTCTTCCTCTAGTAGTTTTTCACAATCTACGATTATTTTATCTATGATTAAGCGATAGTTAATCCCTTCCGGCAGATTATAACTTACATGCTCTAATTCCAATTCCGAAAGTGAATCATTTACATTCCCTGTGAAAGAAATATCATGTTTAAGAACTTTAATAAAATTTTCAGTGTCATTTTCGGGTAAATAATTGCTGATCAGGTTTCTTATATCATTTTCAATATGTGAGAGATTATTATCCATTTTTTTATTTAGAATTTACATTCCCATATTAAAACTTAAGGTTTCCTCAATCTTTTTAACTTTCATAGAATCTTTTATTTTTTTATAGTAATCTAGTGCGCTTTTTAAATAAAAACTTTTCGATTCAAAGTTTTTTAAATCATCATAAAGCATACCCAGTTCAATGCATGTTTCAGCCATATTCAATTCATTTTTTAAAGTTGTATTTATCCTAAGGCTGTTAAGCAAATAATTCTCAGAAATATTAAAGTTTTTCAATTCTCTCTCAATAGTTCCTTTAACCTTATAGATATCGGCAATAGTAATTTTATTATCGGTAGAATGACTTATTTCAAGTGCTTTTTCAGCAAACTCAGCGGCATAATGAAAAGCTTTCAATGGAATTAAGGCTCTGGATTTTGCAAGATAAAACATACATAAAGTTGAAAGAAATCTATATTTTTTTGCAATTTCGATTCCTTCATCAAAAGCAGAGATTGCAGAAGAATAATTTTCTTTTTCAAAATATACCATCCCTAAATTGAGAGTAACATTTGCAATATTCTTAAAATCAGAAAGTTCTTTAAATATTTTCAAAGCATTATTTAAGCGGAAAAGTGCATCATCTAAATTCCCCTGGATAGTATTTATTATCCCCAAATTAGCTTCTACGTTGGCCGCTATTTCAGAATTCTTTTGTGGATTCATTAAGTTCAGACTAGTCTCAAAATGTTTTTTAGCATTTTCTATATCACCAAGCTCTCCGGAAATAGATCCTAATAAATTCTCACATTTTGCCATTCCATGATTATCGTTGATCCGGGTGAAGATCGATTGTGCTTCTGCAATTGCAGACAGGCTTCTTGACCAGCTTCCTCTATTGATATATACATTTGCTAATCCAATTAAGGATTCTGCTTTGTAAATAGTTAAAGAGGAGCTTTTTATTTTAGCTTTTTTAAAGATTTCGGCGGCTAAATTTAATTTGCCGCCGGAAATACATACCTTTCCAAGTTCTAACAAAAATCTACAGAACTTATTATTCTCTAATTTTTTTTCTGAAAATGTTATTGTTCTATCTATTTTGATTCTTTCATTAAAATTATCAGCTTTTATTTTCAGTTGATCTCTGTAGAAATTATTAATCTTTTCATCTATTCCATTAACTCCGCTTTCAGGATGGATTAAGTTGACATTAAAGTCGCTATAATTATTATCACCTAGATAATCTTTCAGCAGTTTGTCTAATTCAATATCAAATGTACAATTCGGAGTTAACATCTTTATTTTTCTTATAAATAATTAGTTAATAAATCCCCATCGTGAAAAATGAGGCAGCTCGGCATTGATTATTTGTAATTTGCCTGACTGTTTCTCAACATAAATACTCTGATATTTTGCTTTATAATATTTACCGTCAGGAGCCATATAAACGAAGCTGACTTTAGAAGGATCAACGTTGCTTAGATCAACACCCATAATAGTTAAATTATAAATTACAGGTTTTGCCCATGTACCGGAAGGTGAAAAGGAAGCTGTTCCAAAGTCATCATTAACCGACATAGTAACATATCTTGAACCTGTGAATGCATAACGCTGGAATCTTGCATTTGCAGTTATTGATATCCATCCGAAAGGACCGCCTGCATAGCCGGTATTAATCTCTAATAAAGATTCCTGATCACCGTAAATAGTTTTACCAACGGAAATATCTTTTTTGAGAGCTAAATCATTTGAAGAAGGCAGTGTAATCCAATTCGGATTGCTGACTTGCTCATCAGTATTTATTGAATTATTAACAGGTGAAACCATATTTGATTCATCAGTACAGCCAACTACAAATAAGGCTAAAACCATCAGCATTGATAAATATTTTAACATCTCTTTCTCCTTATATTTTTTATAACATTTTTGAAATTATATACTTTATAATTCTAGGCTGATACCATATATTTATCTGCACCATCCGTACTTTGAAAAATGAGGTATTTCAGCATCATCTACTTTTAATTTCCCTTCCTTGATTTTCACTTCAATTTTGTGGCAATCTACTGATTCAAAGGAGCCGTCACTTGCTATGTATGCAAAATCCAATGTCTTAGGATTGACCCCGGTTAAATCTACACCAAGTACTTCAAGATCAAATATTAATGGTTTATTAAAAGTTTCGGGACTTGGATAAAAACTTGCTGTTCCATCAATGTTATTAATAATCATTGTGATATTCTTTTCACCTGAATAAGCACCTTTGGGAACTTTTATCTTAGCTGCGATTTTTATATGAAGTGAAGATGTTGCTTTATAATCAACATTCAATTGTACTTCTCCACCCATATTACCGTCAATTACTTTTGATGCAGAATATTCATCTTCGACTTTCATTCCCGGGTTTTTGGGTAATGTAATCCAGCTTTTTTGATTATTTGCAGTTTGATTTTCAGATATGGGGTTCACTACTGAGTCACTGCATCCCCACAATATTGGAATTAACAGGATAAGCGCTAAACCAACAATTACTTTTTTCATTTTATCTCCTCTTGTTTTATGAAATTCTTCTTCCATGTAATTCAATAGGAATGCCAGAATACTTGAAAGTAATTGTTACTTAACAAAATTTTTGTCAAATTATCTTCAGTAACAATTACTTTGCTATAAATGCAATATTTACTGTATTTAAAAAAGACCGTGTTTGAATTTGAAACATAATTTTTTAACTTTGACAAATATGATACCTATAGTACATATTACGAAGTTTATGGATTGGATAAAGATAAAAAAGGATGCGAATCAAAAATATCAAACAATAATTAATTCAAGTCTCGACATTGGCGAATGAAATGCAATAGCTTTAGCCTCTGAATATGAAAATCCATTATTAATACTTGATGATATTAAAGCCAGAAATTTTGCAAGTTTATTACGCGTTTATTTAATAATAATAAAATTAGGTATGTGAAGCGGGAGATTTTCAAAAAACCCCGGTTTATTTTTATATAAGCCGGGGTAATAAAATAGTTTATTGGATAGTAAGGAATCTTTCCCTTGGAGTCATTGAAATGCCGCAGCGTTTTGGGGCTTCGCCATCATAAGTATTACCGCATGTAGTACAAACCATATAGAGTGATGATAATGTATTTTCTTTTTTGTCATTCAATTTTTCAAGAGCATTCTGGTACATTGCTTTATGTTTCTTCTCCGTTTGGTAAGCATAATTAAATGAAATCAAAGCTAAATTAACATTTCCATCCTGAGCAGTTTTTATGAAACCGGGATACATAGCAACTACTTCATAAGACTCGCCCTTAATTGCGTCTTCCAGATTTTCTTTCGTAGATTTTACTTCAAATTTAGGTTCAATTTTATCAACCTTAACATTTAATTGTTCCAATACTGCTCTGTGGTTATTTGCATGTATTCCTTCTGCTTTTGAAGCTGCTTCAAATAAAAGTGCAATTTTATTGAATCCTTCATCTTTGGCTTTTTTTGAGTACGCCAAATACTTAGCACTTGCGGTAGTTTCACCGGTTAGTGCATCTTTCAAATTGTTTATTGTTAAATCAACTGATGGATTATTTGCATAAACCAGCATTCCTGCAAACAAAATTGTTAAAAGAGATGTAATTAAAGTTTTTAATTTCATTTTTAACTCCCAATTATTAGTTAATATTTATTTTACACCTCAAAATTAGCGTATGGAGTCTAAAATTAACTTTAAACTTTTCTTAAAAATTGATTAAAAAATCCGGATTTTTATGAAAGGGGGATATAGATAAGGACAGTTGTTCCTTCTTGCGGCTGACTTTTAATTTCAAGCTTCAAATTTTGAAGATCGATAAGTTTCTTAACAATTGCCAAACCAAGTCCGTTCCCCGCAATTTGAGAATTTCTTGATTCATCAGCACGATAGAATCTATCAAATACTTTTGATACCAGTTCATTAGTCATCCCGATTCCTTCATCTTTAATTGAGCAGATAACAGAGGAATTTACTTGTTCAATTTTTACTTCAATATTAGTATTATTCCCGGAATACTTAAGGGAGTTGGAGAGAATATTCTCGAGTATGATATCGGTCATAGAGGGATCAGCTTTAACAGGCAAATTATAAAGGTCAATAATTTTAACAGATATATTTTTAGAAATTATTTGATTATTCAGTCTGCTTAGTACAGATTGAGCAATTTCGTTTAAATTTATTTTAATAATAACCGGTGAGATTTTGCCGCTGTCATATCTTGCAAGCATTAAAAGCTGATCTATAATAGTTGACATCCTGTTCGCTTCATTAATACAATAAGAAATTTTAGATTCATACTGTTCAACTTCTCTCGGTTTTCTAATTAAAACTTCAAGAGTACCTTTTATTACTGAGAGAGGTGTGCGTAATTCATGAGAGGCATCCGAAGTAAATTGCTTCTCACGTAATACTGCATCTTCCAGTCTATCGAGGAGCTGATTTATGGTAGAAGTTAATTTATAAAGTTCATCTTTATGCAGAGGAAGTTCAATCCTTTGTTCAAGATTTTCCTTAGTTATTCTTTCAGCAGTTGATATTACTTTATTAACGGGCTCAATGCTTTTGCCTGCAAAAAATCTAGTAATAAAGAATAATGCAATTAAAACAATTGGATAAGCAAACATCAAAACAAATTTTAAATTATTTAACACAAGTGCAGATTCTTCAAGCGGGATAGCAATTATTAAATAGCCGAGAATTTTGCCGTTTGGATTTTGAATCGGCATTTGAAGCTGTCTGGTGGGCTTCATGGAGAGTAAAGTATTAAAAAAGCTTTTTGTTTTTTCAAAAGGGAAAAATTTCAATTCGGAACCAAGAAGATTACCGGATTTCTTTAGAACAATTCCTTTAGTATCGCATACTTGAACAAATGTTGGATTAACTTCAATTTGACTGTGTTCCCGTTCTGTCCATTCATAAGGATTTGCAAAAATAAATTTATCATTTAAAATTACTATCCCTTTAAATACTTCGCTTGATTCAGCTTTTAGATCATCATCCAGATGTGTATAAACAGTTTTATGTACTACATAATAAATTGTAAAGAACAGGATAAGAATGAGAACAGCAGTAGCACCTAAATAATAAAAAGAGATACGATTTCTTAAGCTTAGCTTTTTCATTCTTCTTTAATAATATATCCGACGCCTCTGATAGTCTGAATAAAACTCTTGCTGTCTTTGGAATCAAGTTTTTTTCTTAAGAAATTCACATAAACATCGATAACTGAAGTATCGGCATCAAAATGAATATCCCAAACGTGTTCAATAATTCTGGTTCTTGTACAGACTTTGTTTTTATTGCGTATTAAAAATTCAAGCAGTGCAAATTCTTTTTGAGTTAACAATATTTCTTTAGAATTTCTAAATACCTGGTGAGAATTAAGGTCCAGCTTTATATTATCAAAAGTTAATATAGATTGTTCACCTTCTTTAGTCCTCAGCTGTACTCTGATCCTTGCAAGCAGCTCCTCAAATTCAAATGGTTTTTTTATATAGTCATTTGCACCTGTTTCCAGTCCAAAAACGGTATCCTGCACAGTATCTTTAGCAGTTAAGAAAATAATTGGAGTTAATATATCCGCCCTTCGAATCTGCCTGCAGACTTCGATTCCGCTTATACCGGGTATCATCCAATCCAGCAGGATTAAATCATAATCATTTGTTAAAGCCATCCTTAATCCTGAATTACCTTCTGCAGCAGTATCAACGGCAAATGATTCTTCTACAAGACCATCTTTTATAAAATTTGCAATTCCAGGTTCATCTTCCACAATTAAGATTCGCAAATTTACTTATTCCTTCTCTGATTTATTTGAATTGTCTGAATTAAAATCAAAACCAAGATTTAATTGAACACCTGCAGCATGTTTAAAAACCAGTTCACCGCCATAGTATCCTGTTCTTGCAATAGAAAGAATTCCAACTAAAAACAAAACTATAGCGACCCATTTGAAAACACCTGAATATTTCTTTAGCAAAACAATGGCAATTCTTAAAATAGATGCAATAACCATAAGCCACAAAGATAATTGAGCTGCATCCTCATGATTTTCCAATGCTTGTTTAAGTGTTCCAACTTCTGAAACCCCATCTCCTGCAATGTTTCCGGAGATGAAAGCTGCTATGACTCCCAACGTTCCCAAAATTAATAAATAAAAACCTGCCTTACTAAAAAAAACTTTATTAAAAATAGCACCGGTTAAATCAAATAAGAAACCAATTATTAATAAAGCAATAGGGAAGTGAACTATCATGGGGTGTAGATGTGTTGTATCAAACATGTTTTATCTCCTTTTTTGTTTGATACAAAATTAAACTTAGTAATTTAAAATAGTCTAAATCATTTCTTAAAATTTGCTAAAAATTAAAATAAAAGTTAAACAGAGTAATAATTAAATAAAACTGTGGTTATGTAATTCTTTGTGAATTTCATCATGTAATTCAAGAGGTTCTAAATGTGAAATAATATTTGTCTGGGTCTTTAATTCCTTTTTTATAGCGATTTCCAATTCCGTTGCCTCTTTATGTGCATCTTCCAGAAGAGTTCCCTTTGGAAATAAAAGATGGAATTCCATCCAGATTATATTTCCGCTTTCTCTGAACCTAAGCTGATGATACCCTAAACTTTTAATCTTAGTTTCTTTATCCAGAACATTCTTAATAGATTTTGATAAATTCTCATTACTTTCATCCATCAAACCGCCAATTGATTTTCTAACAAGCTTACCGCCTGACCAGAGAATATTTATTGCGGCGGCCATTGCAACCAACGGATCGAACGGGAGCCAACCGGTAAATAATGTGAGCAGCAAACCAGCAACTACACCAAAACTTGTCCATGAATCTGTAAGAACATGCTTTCCGTTGGCAATAAGAATGATTGAATTTGATTTCTTGCCTTTCCAGACTAAAAAGCTCCCTAAAAACAAATTGATGACCGATGCTGCAAGAGTAAAGTAAGTTCCTTCATCAAGATTAGTAATTTCTATCCCGAATAATAAACGTTTTATAGAAATATAAATAATATAAATCGCGGCCAGAATAATTAATGCACCTTCAAATCCAGCTGAGAAGTAATTTATTTTTTGATGACCATAAGTATGTCCCTTATCAGCAGGTTGAAAACTATACCATAAACTGAAGACTGCAAATCCAACTCCAATAATATGTATAACAGATTCAGCAGCATCCGAAAGGATAGCTGTAGATCCAGTTAAGTAATAAGCATACCATTTCATTGCCAGCATTACAAAACCGAATGCTAATGAAAGTCTAATAGCGAACATTTGAGCTGATTTGTTTGTATTCATAAAATTTTTTACCTACACAAAAATTATTACCAGAATGAATCAAATTGATTTATTAGGTATAACAATTTAGTAAATGACTAATGATATTAATCTTAGAGTATTCATCTTCCCCATGCTATATTTATCAAATATGAAGATAATTTCATAGGATATATAGGTAAATAAAACAAAAACTTACAGAGGAAATAATTTACCCTTCGTTAAAATGTAAGAATTTTAACTTAAATATAAACTAAGTAAATCTTAAAATTGTCTTAAAATTTATTAATTCTGAACAGCGGTACAGTTTTACAGTTCTGTAGATTAATTCTACTTGATGCCGACAAGAGATGAATTGATCAACAGAATCAATTTAGAGAATGAAAGTAGAGAATCACAATGGGGAAAAATGAATGTTAACCAGATGTTTAGACATTGTATAATGTGGGAAGACAGTCGTATTAGGTAAGAAAAAGCTAAAACGATCGTTCATGAGCAGGTGATTCGGTAAGCTTTTATTAAATAGGTTGTGAAAATAGAGCCCATTAAAACTTATCTACCTTTCGGTTCCTGAACTTAAAGTACAACTACATCAATAGTGATTTAGCATCCGAAAAGAGGATGGATTTCTTTAATTAATGAATCTCCACAGCTTTCAAATCGTAATTTCGTACTCCCCTTTTTCGGAAAAGTTAAAAAAGTAGAATCTGGTTATGTGGCGTATAAACACTCGGACCACCATTTAAGTCAGTTTAACGGCTGAATTAAATACGAGCTTTCATATGGGTTCTAATCCAATTCCAAAGGAAATATATGTATTCAATTGAAAAAAAGTATAGCACACATCTCAAAGTTGAGCATCTTTTCACAATTAGAATATAATTCGGCTGACATTTAACAAATTTATCTGCAAGGATATCTCTTACGGCTTAAAGCAAATTAAGGATCCATTCAATGTTTATCCTATAACTTTAGCAACTTGTTCATCTGTTAAACAGGAGACACTTCAAACCAAGAGAATCAGACCAATCCTGGATCCATTTCCCCAATGCTTCTATATCCGAAGTCTCGGCAATAATGAATCCGTTACTCCCTTCGATAATGATTTATTAAGAATGTTGCCAGTAGGACTATAAAAAATCCGGTAAAGAATAATGTCCATATCAAATCAATAAGGAAAATATTTCTAACATTCCAAACGACATCAGGAATTCGGGAGCCAAAAGTAAAAGACTAAGATTAAAGCTAAACTGGCAAATAATACATACACGCTTCTTTCAATAGGTGGCGGGATTATTTTGTCCACCATTTTTTGAATCCTTGTCTTGCCATTACACTATGCTGGACTGCAAAGAGTGAGAGAAGTAAAATATTAACCAGCCAGGCATTTCCACTGCCTCCCTGGAATCCGGATCAATTGTCTACTTTAATTCCGAGATTGGGTGCATCAGGAAATAATTCGGAAACATTTTCTTTTATATGTACAAAGCGGGATTTGTCAATTACATTTTGGCAGGGGGTACCATCTATTATGTATCCAAATCTTTTATCCATCTTCCGTTATACCAGAAAGACCTTGCTCTAAGAAATCGCGAATCTTCAAAAAATTCTGTTACCCAGGTCCTTTTGTATTTAAAATTGCACATAAATTCTTAACGAGTGCAGAAAAGAAATCCGCCCCTGTTACTGAAGAAGTCCCTTCGAAAATGGCTCTGATTATAGAATCTTCTTCTTTATTATCAAAAGGGATTTTGACTTCGCTTTGCATTTAAATATCTGCTAAAATAATATTACCATCGAATAACAGTTTGTATAATTCAGTGCAAAAACAATCGAAGCGGCAAGGTTCTCAGGGAAATAGATTTTCTATTCTGTTACCTAATTGCACTATTTGTACCTCCTGCCTTGGTTTTAATTTTAACATTTGTCAAATTTCTTTTGGAATTACAACTGGATACTTGGGAGATACTATTATGGTTTAATAATAAACAGCTAAAAGGTGTAATTCTTTTAAATATATAGATAAATATTAAATATTCAAATAAACTATAGAGAGTTTATTATTCCCAAATTATTTATGGTTATGATAACTTTTAAATTGTCGATTTATTGAAAAATAGGGGACAAAAAATCCCTCAAATGTATTACAAATGAGGGATTATTTTTTAACCTTCTATTTTCTTTATCTGATGATAATTACCTGCTGAGATTGAATAGAAATATACACAACTTGATAAATTGCTTCCGTCGAATTCTAAAGTGTATTTTCCTGCAGGTTTTGCTTTAATTGTTCTTCATAAAACTGTTTTGCTTTATTTGAAAGGGATTTAAAGCTCAAATCAGCTTTAAATATATTTAATGCTTTTTTTGATTGCTCTACTTCATCAAGTTCTATTACTTTCCGGGCGGTAATATAGAATGCTTTTGGATTACCAGGTTCCCATAATCCTCCCACATTACCGTTCCTTGTGATAGTTCTAAATGAAGGAATATCTGTAACGACCGGTATAGTTCCGCAGGCCATTGCTTCAATCAGGCTGTAACCCGATCCTTCATAGTGGCTTCCCGATACATAATAATCAGCACTATTGAAAAAATCATTTAAATCGTTGTGATCAATTTGCTCGAGCAATTTAATTGCATTAATTAGCTTTTTATCTGAATAAATAATTTTTCTTATTGTTTCCTCAAGGTCATTTTCTGAATAAACCATGTATAATTCTGCATCGGGATAGTCATTGAGGAGCATACTAAATCCGGTAATTACAGTATGAGGATCTTTATTCTCATTTAATCTACCTACCCACAAAAATATTGGTTTACCACACATCCCGGTTATAGATTTAGCATTTCTTTTGTCTCCAAAAGAAAAGTTTGTTGAGTTTTCAATTATTTCAGCCACACTTTTTTCCTTATTTAATGTTCCAGAGTTGATCCACTTCTCATAGATCAATTGTGAAGAAAAAATGTAACCATCTACATAACTTGATAGTATTCTTTGCAAGGTCTTTTTAATCCCTTTCCACGGCTTTTCCGCATGATGCTGAATCAGAATTGTAGACGGAGTAGATATTTTTTTAAGCAGGTATGCTTGAAATATGTAATTGAAGCTGTTAATGTGAATGATATCCGGTTTACCGGTTATGATTTGCCCATGAAATATTTCGGGATTTTTCCAGATTTCCAGGTTATTTTTATTTTTGTCTTTAATTAGGTAATATGAAACATTGTCCTTTTCAAAGGTAAATACATCATTAAACCGTTGATAAACAGTAACCTGAATTCCCCAATCAGCAACAGCTTTACACCAGCCGTGAATTGATGGATATCTTGTAAAATAAGTATCTAAAGAAATGTTTTCATCATAATAGTAATTTACGTAAGCAATTTTCATAAATTTTTTTAATAATCTTATTATTAAAAAAGCTTATGCTAATAGTGATAATTACGTTATTGTAGGGACAAATCAATATAATATATTATCCATTACTTTCTTTTAATTCATCTGCTTAGACAATTTTACGGAAGAAATTTTTTTGGACGCTTCTCCAATTAGAGATAAGACAGGCTGGTAATCGGGTTTTAGAACTATATTTTACTAATAATTTTAAAGAATGAGTTAAAAATTTTGTCACTTTTTTTAATTTCCAACACTAACAAGAAGCATGATAAAAAATAAAAGACCAGGAATGTTGTATAACAACTTCTTTTTGAGTTCATTTCAAAATATAAAAAATGACAGGGCTGTAACTTTCGGCATTTTAAACAAAGTCTGGTTATTTTTATCTGCATTTATAAATGTACCTTTCTTAATTATTTTTTTAACTCCCGCCTTACAAGGTTATTATTATACTTTCAGCAGCATACTCGGGCTTCAGACAATATTTCTACTTGGTATGGGTCAGCTCATCCAGCAGTTTGTAAGTCATGAATGGGCAAAAATAAAGTATGATCCGGAATCGGGATTAACAGGGGAGCAAAGCTCAATTGAAAGGTTATCATCAATAAAAAACTTTACATTAAAGTGGTATTCCTGGTTGACAGCAATACTGTTTATAGGATTGTTCATCGGCGGTTACCTCTTCATTAAGGATTCACCTCCTAAGAATATTATAAATGTAAATGTTTGGTTTCTACCCTGGCTGGTAATTTGTATTTTGAAGTCGCTTCAAATATTAATTTCACCAGGGATTACATTCCTAGACGGAATTAATGAAGTAGCCCCGGTAAATAAATTCCGGTTTGAACAATCAATTATGGAAAGAAGTGTATCATGGCTCGTTTTAATTATAGGGGGGAATCTGTGGCTTTTTGCAGCAGGAGCTTTGGTAAATATTTCAGGACAGGTAGTTTTTTTGAAAAGAAAGTATTTATCACTTTTCAAACATATCGGGCAACTGAAAAAAAACAGATTGAGGATATGGAGGAGCGAAATATTCCCCTTACAGTGGCGATATGCCGCAAGTTCTCTTGCCGGTTATTTATACTTTTCTTTCCTTGTTCCTTTGGTATTTTGGTACCTCGGCCCTGTGGAAGCCGGTAAATTAGGGATAACGTGGGCAATCATAACAATGTTTTGGAATCTTGCAGTTACACCCATAGCTGCCGCTATGCCCTCACTAGCAGGGTTTGCTGCAAAGAATGATTTTCTATCTTTTAAGAAATATTTACGGCAGCCTCTCATAAATTCAATCGTACTTTTGCTGGGAGGGATAATTATTTTATATGCCAGTCTTATATTTTTAAATGTTTACTTCTCATCAACAGCAGGACGATTTCTGGATTTGTTAACATCAGCAATATTTTTATTAGCTATTATTCCGCACCATTTAAGATTTTTAATGATAAGTTATATGCGAGCCTTAAAAAAAGATCCATTTTGGTTTATTTCAATTTCAGAATCAATTCTCTTATTATTCATATTTTTTATATTCAGTAAGCATTCAGGATTTTTTGGATTAAGCCTGGGATTTCTGACAGTATCCATTTTATCATGCTGTATTAATTATTTAGTTTTTAAGAAATTGATAAGAATTGAAAATAAGGATTGTATGATGAAGCACGGATTTTCAGACGCAGATTTCACAGATTTTCACAAATTTGAATATTTATTGATTAAAAGAACTAAAGTTGACCGCTTAAATTAACCCGGGATTAATTCCCGGATAATATTTCACTTAATTAAATATCCTGAAGGAAGTACGGATTATTACATAAACCGTTTTTATTTCATTGCAGATGCAACAGCGTTTGTGTTCCAAAATGCCTGGTATCTGTAAATTTTATCTCCTCGAAATTTCCAAACATGCACCCAGTCCGATTTAAAACTTTTTCCAGTGGCATTAACTTTACCTTCAAAATAACCTATTACAATTACAGCATTATCATCAGCAAAAATATCTTTTGGTGTAACCTGGGAATAAGTTACTTCATTAGTCATTTCTATCACCCAATCCTTAACTCCGTTTTTGCCTGAGCGTAATTTAGTATGAGGAATTTCTGCTGTATATGGAGGTTCCCAGCTGATATCCTCAGTAAGTGAATTGAATACTCCTTCAAGGTTTTTTGCCGAAACATCGGCGTAAATCTTTTTTACAACAGCAATATTTTTTTCCTTTGTTGCATTAATAGATTCACCCGTTAAAGTAAATTGATCGTTTGACATTTTTGCTCCTTTTTTCCTCCAAAAATAAATTCAAAGTGGCCATAAACATATGAAATTGTAATTTCAGGTAATTGGATGTAATCAAAGGTAGAAAAATGTTACTTTAATGCAATCATTTTTTTAATCCGGGATATCAACCTCTACAATTTTAACTAATTGGTCGATTGATTCCTGCCAGCCGAGATAGCATAGTTCCGGAGGAATAGCATCCGGTACTCCCTCCTGAACAATATTGACATCTGCACCGCAGGAAACCTGCTTAATTTTTACTATTGTAATCATTTCCCCTGGAAGATTCGGATCATCAAATTGATCTGAATAGCGGATGAGTTCACCAGGCACTAATTCAAGATATTTCCCTCCAAATGAGTGACTTTTTCCGGTCGAGAAGTTTGTGAATGACATCTTATATGTTCCGTTCACTTTGGCATCCAAATGATGTACTTTGCATGTAAATCCATATGGGGGAAGCCATTTTGCTAATGCATCGGCATCTAAAAAAGCCCTGTAGACTTTTTCAGGTGAAGCTTTAAAAACGCGATGAAGTGATATTGTTGACATATTTGCCTCCTTATGATTAATGTTTAATAGGTGAAGCTACGCAGACCCTAAGATGACATCTTTAAAATGAACAATCATTTTCAATTTTTTATTAAATATTAGCAATGTAAGTGTTGTTACGCAAGAAGAATATTTTATAATAAAGGTTAATAGAAATATATTAAAATAAAGTAAAATTTAAGCAATGAGATTCTTCCCCGCAAAGCGGGACAGGCACTCCATTTCGTTCCGTTCAGAATATCTATATTTGCTTAACTTCCGTTAATAATAATTTTTTGATTTTAAACATACATAAACTTACATTCGACAAGCTGAAAGAAAAAGGTAAAGCTGCGACATTCTTAATGGGTAATTGCGTCAATATTTTTTTATACCAACATTAATAATATATGGTTTACAAACTAGCTTGACAAATTAAAGCTTATAACTTTATATTTGACCTATATGTACGATAAAACTGCCCATAAATAATATTTAATAATTGAAGTTACGCAAGATTTATATGTAGGGTGAATAAAATTCATAATATGGTTCAAAATTTTAGGGTATGAGATTTTTCACTCTACTTTGTTTCGTTCAGAATGACAATGTTTGGGTAACTACCAATAATAATATATATGAAATTTACATCCATGATTTATAATATATTAAATGGTGATTCGCTTGCCTATGCATTTCCGGATACAGGAATTGACGGAGAGTTGGTCATTTTTAGAGAGGCTCTTGTTGATGGAGACCTGTCAGGAGATAATCTGCGTGACTTTTGGATAACAAGAGCAAAACATATAGGATTGACGGAAGAAGAATACAATGACAAGGTAGTAAAAGAATTTAATAAAATAATGAAGGCTAACCGCGATTCGGAATTCAACCTTTGGTTTGAGTACGATCTATTTTGCCAGGTTAATATGTGGTTTATTATTTCAATTATTAACAGCCTGCCGGTAAAGAAAAAAACTTTTGCAGTATACACTTCATATTTAGATAGAACTAACAAACAATTTTGGAATGGCTTTGGGGCTGCAAATTCGGATGAACTTAAAGATTGTTTTTATAAAAGAATTTATTTAACTGATGCTGAAGTGCAATTTGGTAGTAACCTATGGAAGGCTTTTAAAAATAACAATCTTGAAGAATTAATTCGACTCTCAAAGAATCAATCACCTGCTTTCCCATATCTTGAGGAAGTAATTGAAGCTCACATAAACCGTTTTCCGAAAAACGGAACCCAAGGGAGGCCAGAGATGGTTATCGAATATATAATTAAAAATATTTCTTCCGATTTCCATACTGTATTTAAAAGAATTTTGGAAAAGAGAAAGTATATATGGTTTCGGTGATGTTCAATTAAAACAGCTTTATGATAAGGTTATGCGGAACTTCCGATGAGATTTGATCTTTAATCTTTTCTATAATAATATAAGAGGGATATTTATATATTGCCGGTACGGAACTTTTTTTTAATTTCACTATGAAAATTCAGGTTAATTTTGATTAGATACTTTCTACTGATTTTATTTTTCTTCAGCCAGGTAACTTTTGGGCAGCTCTATTTCTTTGGAAGGAATAAGGTACAATACAATAAATTTGATTGGAAAATCTTAAAAACCGAGCATTTCAATATCTATTATTACGGTGAAACTCAGGAGATTGCAGAAATAGGTGCAAATTACGCCGAAGATATGTTTAGCGAGCTGAAAATAAAGCTGAATCAAATAATCACAAGGAAGATTCCATTAATATTTTATAACACACATCTTCACTTCCAGGAAACAAACACTACACCCGGTTTCATTCCTGAAGGTGTCGGCGGATTTTTTGAATTTCTGAAAGGACGTGTTGTTATCCCTTACATGGGTTCTCTTGGGGACTTTAAACACGTTATAAGACATGAGCTTGTTCATGTTTTTATGTCAAGTAAATTATATACCGAACTGCATGACCATAGAATATCCACCGATGTTTCACCTCCTTTATGGTTTACAGAAGGCTTGGCAGAATATTTATCCACCAAACCTGATGCTCAAGCAGAGATGGTGATGCGAGATGCGGTAATAAGCGGATATTTCTATAACCTTGAAAATATATACCAGATATACGGTACATTTTTAATGTATAAAGAAGGTCAAAATTTTCTCGAATTTATTGAGAAGAAATATGGGAAAGAGATAGTGCCGCTTCTGCTGGATAACTTCTGGATGTATTCAAAATTCAGCCAGGTTATTGAGTATACTCTGGGAAAACCTATTGAAGAGATTGATTCCGAATGGGAGTTTTATCTCAAAAAAAAATATTATCCGCTTATGGAAAGCCATTCACCTATTGGAAATGCTACAAGACAATTAACAGATTTCGGGTATAATTTTTCTCCAGTTTATTATAAAACTAAGGATAGTACTGAATATATATACTTTGTAGCTAACAGGGATGGTTATTCTTCACTTTATAGGATTGAACTAAAAAAAGAAAAAGATTATGAGGATAAACCTAAGCCTGAATTGATTCTGCGGGGTGAAAAATCCGAAGAGCTTGAGTCTTTTCACCTGTTTCAGTCTTCTATTGATATCTCCGAAAACGGATTAATCTGTTTTGTAACTAAATCAGGTGCTACAGATGTTATTCATTTCTTTTCTGTAGATCAGGACAAAATTATAAAGGACTTCCAGAGAGAAAACCTTATATCTCTATCTTCACCCAAATTTTCTGAGGATGGCAACAAGGTAGTGTTTCAAGCTGTGGATGTAAAAGGTTTTAGTGATATTTATTTATATGATATTCCTTCCGATTCATTAACAAGATTAACAAATGATTATTATGATGATCAGAATCCGGCCTTTGGTCTAAACGATAATCAAATCATCTTTTCTTCTGATAGAACTGCCGGTAAATATCAGAAAAAATATAATATCTTTTCGTATGATTTGAACACTCACCGGATAAGTTATATAACTTATCTGAATGCTAATTGCTTCTCTTCACGTTTAGCACCGGACAAAAAGTTTTTACTATTCTCATCAGATTTAGACGGTGTAAGAAATATTTATAAGATTAATATTGAAAATGACAGTTTTGGAAATCAGGTAAAAAAGGTTACAAGCTTTATTACCAGTGCATTTGATCCCGACTTTATAAACGATTCGACAATCATTTTCTCAGGCTTTGAAAAGTTTCTTTTTAACCTTTATAAAGTGGATATAAATTCCGAAGCCGATACTTTATCAAATGCAGTAATTACAATGGAAATGGATTCATCTGCGGGTAAATGGGCTGCCTCCAGGTATATTACTCCATCTCAAAAAGAAAAGCTGAATTATGAAAGAGAATATACTCTTGATTATGCTGCAGGTCAGGTATCAACGGCTTATGATCCAATTTACGGGACACGCGGAGGAGCTGTTTTTGTCCTGAGTGATTTATTCGGAGATGATAATTATTTCCTATACCTTTATAATACTGCTGAAGTGCAGAGTGAAATACTAAAAAGTTTTAATGTATCAATTGAGAAATTTGATTTAAGCAAAAGAACGAACTATGGGTTTGGAGTATTTAATTTCAGCGGACGCCGTTACGATATTACTCAATCGGATGAATATTTCTTTGAGAGAAGTTACGGAGGATTCTTCCTTTTAAGCTTTCCTTTATCCAAATTTCAAAGGATTGAAAGTTCTGTGACTGTTGCTAATTCCGACAAGCAGGATATTCCCGGAATTATCGAGAGAAAAGCTCTTCTTGTGGGTAATTCCATTTCTTATGTAAAAGATAATTCCTTGTGGGGACCTACCGGCCCTCTTGATGGAACCAGAGCGCGTTTATTACTTGGTTATACCGGTGATGTTAAATACAGTAATGTAAACTATTTTACATTCATAGCTGATTACAGACAATATTTTCGTCTGGGCTATACAACGGCATTAGCTTTCAGATCAGCTATATTCTATAATCAGGGAAAAGA
Organism: uncultured Ignavibacteriales bacterium; assembly: GCA_963848195.1. Lineage (GTDB taxonomy): Bacteria > Bacteroidota > Ignavibacteria > Ignavibacteriales > Ignavibacteriaceae > CAVQBP01. The sequence continues at coordinate 122,464 of CAWKCY010000024.1, forward strand.
AGCGAGGAGGTATTTTATGGGGGGGAGCTGGGATCTTAGAGGCTGGCCGAGATTTGCAATTCGTGGAGAGAAAATGTGGATTTCATCAGTTGAGTTAAGATTCCCTCTCATAGATGAACTACGGGTAAAATTTCCGCTGTTCGGTCTAAGCTTCTTTGGGATTAGGGGAGCTGCATATTTTGATGCCGGCAATGCATGGGATACTAAATATACGTCTACTCTAGGCAGTGTTGGCGCTGGTCTCCGATTTAATCTGTTTGGTATTCTTGTTCTGAGATATGATATAGGCAAAAAAATTGAAGACAATTTCCATCAATTACAACCGGGATTATTTTATCAATTCTTTTTCGGATGGGATTTTTGATGAAGTTTTTATATATGATATTAATCTTTTCAATGTTTTATGGCTGTTCGGGTTCACTTATAAGACTTAAGACGGAACCGGATCTGGAAACATACCCTATGTTTGGGAAAACCCCTGAAAAAGATTTTTCATATTCATTAAATATCATCGATACTCTCACTAAGAAATGGGAAAATGATGTAAACGGAGGCTTTACAAATACCTCTGTAACTGCCTACGGAGGATTTATTTTTATTGGTGATTTATCAGGCAGGATTTTCTGTTTTAATGATACAACCGGAAAAGTGGCAGGTAAATTAAAAAATAAAGGTGCCATATTTTCAGCACCTGTTATAGACAAAACTAATTTAATTTATTCCGTTGTGGCGGATAATAGCAATGAATCTTCCTTAATATCTTATGATTTTATTAAAGGGAAAGAAAATTATGATAAAGAAATAAAGGGGAGGGTATTAAACCAAATAATTAAAACCATTGATGCGGTAATCTTTTCAACTGAAGACGGCAGAGTTTACAAGTACTCATTGGATGGTGAAGAAAAATGGAAATATGAATCAAATGCTTTTATTCACAGTTCTCCTGCTATGTCTAATGGAATAATTATTTTTGGAAATGATAAGGGGGAGATATTGGCTATAAATTCAGACAATGGAAAATTGATATACAGAAAACAAATAGGACTTCCTTTCTTTTCAGGTGCGGCAATCCGAGAAGGCATTGCATATATCGGTAATGATGACGGGAAATTATATGCTCTGGAATTAAAATCAGGCAAAATTGTATGGCAATTTGATTCAAATGCCAGAATTACTATGGTGCCTGCTTTATTGAAGGATAAAATTTTTGTTGGGAATTTGAACGGCGACCTTTATGCAATAAATAAAACTAACGGTAATCAAATATGGAAAATCAATACCAGTGGAATACTGGATGCAACTCCATTAATTACTAATAATTTTCTCATTGTTCCCGATTTGAATAACAAATTATACTTAGTAGATATTAAAACAGGTAATACAATTAAAACTTATAACTTTGACGGCAGAGTAAAACTTTCTCCCGTTATTGCAGATAGTACCTTATTTATTGGTTATGAAAATGGAAATATTTGTGCGTATAAATTTTAATTTGAAACTAATATTGCTTTTATTCTTAATCGCAGGCATTTATATAAAAGCAGTTTCACAAGAATGCAAAGCAAAATTGACTGTAAAGACTGATGAAAATAAATCTTTAATATATCTGAATAGTAATTTAATAGGTTCCGGGAATGTTGAAACAGAACTAAATTCGGGTAGTTATATCATTTCTGTTCGGGGTCCTGTGAATGAATGGGATTCAAAGATCTTTGAAGATACGATTCTTGTATCGAATTGCAAAGATATAAATTTATCATATAAATTCAATTCATCAGTTTATCTGAAATCAGATCCGCAGGATGCTTTTGTATCCAGCGGAGATACTTCAATTGGCTATACTCCATTATTTATCCCTAAGAGGTTTGATAAAATTTCCCTCTCGAAATCCGGTTATGAAAAGGAAACTATTTTTCTAAATAAACTGCCTGTTAATAACACAATTCAATTGAAATATACGGGTGAGACTAACGGTAAAAGTTTTTATGAGAAGGGGATTTTTAAAATATTAGTCGGCAGTATAATAGTTCTTGGCGGTACAACGGCTTACTTCAAGTTAAAGGCTGATGACAGGTATGACACTTATCAGCAGACCGGGCAAAAATCCTTCTTGGATGAAACAAGAAGGTTTGATTTAATTAGCGGGATAACAATGACAGCCCTCCAGATAAATTTTGGAGTACTTATCTATTATTTTTTAACTGATTAACTGAAGTTACGCAAAATGAAAATTTTTATGAAAAGAGTGAAAAGAATTATTCTAGAATTGCATAAAATTAAACTTTTGAGATTCTTCACTCCACTTCGTTCCGTTCAGAATGACAATATTTGCGTAACTTCAGTGATTAATACTTTAGGCTACTAATCCTATTTTGAAAAAGTGCGAAACGGAGTTTCGCGGTACATGCATTTTCATCTTTCCTTCAATAAATTTATTTTTAGTTTTCAATAAATAATATTTACTCATGCTAACTGTTCTTGAATCTATTAGGTTATCCACTGAATATCTCCAAAATAAAGGAATAGAATCCCCTAGGATAAATGCCGAATTACTGCTTGCGGATATTCTTAAATGTAAAAGATTAGATCTTTATTTGAAGTTTGAGCAACCTCTTAAAGAAGATGAAATAAAAATTTATAGAGAATTTATAAAAAGGAGAGGGAAGTTTGAACCATTACAGTATATTACCGGTTCCGTTGAATTCTATGGGTTTGAATTTAAGGTTAATAAATCCGTTTTAATACCCAGACCTGAAACCGAAATATTAGTTGAAACGATTATTAATTTGTTTGAAAAAGATGAAAGTATTAACATTCTGGATATAGGAACCGGAAGCGGGAATATTGCAATTTCTATAGCTAGAAAGTTACCTAATTCAATTATTTCAGCAATGGACAGCAGCATGGAGGCATTGGAGATTGCTAAAGAAAATGCCAGGTTAAATTTTGTCGGAGAGAAAATAAATTTTATAAACGAAAGTATTTTGAATGGTTATAATTATAATGCAGAAAAGTTTGATTTAATAGTTTCTAATCCTCCATATATATCGGCAGAAGAATTTCAAAATCTTCGTCCGGAATTAAAAGTATACGAACCATGTACTGCTTTGACAGACAATAGTGATGGATTGTCTTTTTTTAGAGTTATTTCTGAAAGATCCGGAAATATGTTAAAAGAAAAGGGGAAACTATTTTTTGAAATTGGTAAAGATCAATATAAGCAGGTTGAAGAAATATTACTTGAAAATAAATTTCGAAATATTCAAATTAAAAAAGATTATTTAAATATTGAACGTGTAATATACGGGGAGTTGACTTGAGAGCCGTTGTACAGAGAGTTTCGAAAGGAAGTGTAGATATTCTTTCGGAACGTTATAATAAAAAGATCGGAAAAGGTTTTGTGATTCTTCTGGGAATTAAATCGACTGATAATGATAACGACGCAACTTTTGTTGCCGATAAATGCTGCAACTTAAGGATTTTTGAAGATGAAAATGAAAAAATGAACCTCTCATTGAAAGATGTCGATGGTGAGGTATTGATTATTTCACAATTTACTTTATATGGAGAGACTGCCAAAGGAAACCGGCCAAGCTTTATTGAAGCAGCCAAACCTGAACAGGCAATTCCGTTGTATGAAAAGTTCATAAATCGTGTTGAAAATAATCTGGGTAAAGAGAAAGTAAAAACCGGAATTTTCGGTGCAATGATGAAAGTTGAAATTATCAATGACGGTCCAGTAACACTTATTGTAGAATCTAAACAATAACCTTGAACTTATACATAAACTTGAACTTATACATAAACTTGTACTCCTAAGGACTTTACCTTGAATTCTGTATTGCTTATTTTCATCGACGGTGTTGGGATTGGAAAAGAGGATTATGAATTCAATCCCTTTTTCAAATACGGGTTCAAAACATTCTCGGATATTCTGGGAGAAATACCTTCGTTAAAAAAGCAGGAATTAGTAAAAGATAATATTTTTCTTTTTCCATCGGATGCACGTTTAGGGATAGAAGGATTACCGCAAAGCGGAACGGGGCAGACATCTATTTTCTGTGGTGTTAATGCAGCTAAAATTGTAGGGAAACATTTCGGACCCTATCCATATTCCACTTTAATTCCGATTATTTCCGAAAGGAATATTTTCAAATACTATTTATTGAAAAACGAAAGAGCTTTTTTTGTAAATGCTTATCCTCGGGTTTTTTTTGATTATATTAAATCAGGGAAATCAAGGCTTAGTGTTACTACTTTAAGCTGTAAATTAAACGGGATGAGACTTAATAGAGTTTCGGATGTTAGGAGGGGCAAAGCAATAACTGCCGAAATTACAAACGAACGCTGGAATATTAAACTTAAATATAATCTGCCGGTAATTAGACCTAAAACAGCAGCCAAAAGATTATTGAAGATTGCTTCACAACATTCTTTTACTGCTTATGAATATTTCTTAACAGATCATATTGGGCATGGCAGATATGACGGTGAAGTTGAAAAAACAATTAATGTTCTAGATGAATTCCTTTACTCGGTAATAACAGAGTTAGATAAAAAAAATATCACCCTCATTATTTGTTCCGATCATGGTAATTTTGAAGATCTGTCTATTAAGACTCACACTCTAAATCCCTCTTTAACAATTACTGCCGGCAGGTATGCTGAAATTTTATATAAAGAAATTAAGGACATTTCACAAATTAAACCTGCAATAATCAAATATTGTAAATGAAGGATTATCCGGTAATAAAATTTACTCTTTTATTTATTTGCGGGATTCTTGTACAACCGCTGATTAAGTTAAGCCTGGTTTTCTTTCTTATACCCATCCTCCTTATAGCTTCATTAGCAATATTCTATTTTATTTCGTTAAAACAAAAAAACTTAATTTTATCGATTCTGTTTTTTCTTTTAATATTACTTTTAGGGAGTTTCAGAGCCTCTATCGCGGGAGGGGATTCATTTATTTCTGAAAATTTATATAAAATTAAAAACTTCTCCGCTTTCGGGACTATTTCAGAAGTAGAATTGAAAAGAGATAATGAGATAGAGTTCTATCTTCTTGCTGATTCTGTTAAAGCCGGCAATATAATAATTGCGAGGAATATAAAATTAATCGGAAGGATTAGAGAACTAAAAAATAAGGAAATGGATTCGATTTATGATTCCATTTCTCCGGGCAATTTAGTAATGATTTCCGGGACTTACACAAAAGGGCGGGAGATGAGAAATCCCGGTGAATTTGATTATAATAAATATCTAAGGAGTAAAGGGATTAGCGGGATAGTTACTGCATATTATATCAAAGATTTTAAATTATTAAACAAGAATTCAAATTTCTTTTTGAATGGAATATTTCAAATTAGAAAATCTATTTATAAAACCATATTAAAGTATCATTCCAAACAAACGGCTTCATTGTTAAAAAGCCTTCTGCTTGCTGACCGGAGCGATATAGATTATGAAACGAAAACCGGGTTTATAAATTCAGGAGTTATGCATGTTTTAGCGGTATCCGGTCTACACACAGGATTTATTATATTGTTCCTCCTTCTGATTTTTGGAAGGTTAAATGTTTATTTTCGTTCCATAGTAGTTATTATCGGATTAGTTTTATTTCTCCTTATTACCGGAATGCCAGTTTCGGTTTTTAGAGCGTCAGTTATGGCGGTCACGCTTCTTACAGCTTATATTTTAAACCGTTCTTCCAATTTATTTAATTCATTAGCGCTGGCAGCATTGATTATTTTATTAATTAATCCCTGGGATATATATACAGCCGGATTCCAGCTTTCTTTCTCCGCTGTTTTATCTATCGGGGTAATATTTCCTTTTTTCAAAAGGAAAATAGAGGAATTAAATATTAAAAATAATTTATTAAAATATTTCATCTTATTACTGGTGGTTTCATTATGTGTAGAAATCGGAACCTTACCGGTTATGGTATCATATTTCAGAAAATTATCGCTTATTTCAGCGGCCGCAAATCTTGTCGTAATTCCTCTCATTGGTTTGATTATATTTAATCGCAATTGTAACACTTCTTATAGGTATTATATCTCCTTTAATTGCAGGGATATATGCAGCAGCAAATGAACTTTTCACTTATGCTCTATTCAAATTAATAAAAACTGCAGGGAGTCTTGATTATTCATTCATTTGGGTGAGAAATTTTTCAATCTATGATACATTGATTTTCTATTCTTTTCTAATCCTTTTCCTTTATTATTATAAAAGATTTCAATCAACGGCAGCTAAATTTATTCTTTTCTTTTTAGTAGTAATCAACTTCTTTTTATTTTCTGAGCTTGATAATAAAGAATTACTGCAGCCGGGTAAATTAAATATAGTAATGGTTGATGTTGGTCAGGGGGATTCATTTTTACTCTGTTTTCCTGATGGTAAAACAGCACTAATTGATGGCGGTCCGGCTTATTCATATTTTGATGCAGGGGAAAGGACTTTAATTCCGTTGTTAGATTATCTCGGTATTAATAAAATAGATTACGGCTTTATTTCTCATCTTGATGCAGACCATTATGGAGGATTTGTTTCCCTGATTCATAATAATAGAATTAAGGAAATCTATAAACCGGCTTTGGACAGCACTGATAAAAAAGACATGAAACTTGAAAAATATTTATCACAGAATAAAATCCCTATTTCTTATTATCATAAGGAAATACTGAAATTGAATAACTTACGTATATATTTTTTACATAACAGTTTGACTAGATACGAGTCAAAAAATAACAGGTGCGGAGTTATCAAGATAGTCTACGGGAAGAACAGTTTTCTATTTCCCGGAGATGCGGAGTTGAAGCGTGAAAAATTATTAGTTAAGAAATACAATTCATTTTTGGACTCCGACTTACTTAAAGTTTCCCATCATGGAAGTTCTTCAGGTACTTCTGGTCAATTTCTAAATGTCGTTAAACCTCGTATCAGTCTTATAAGTGCAGGCATCGGGAATAAATATGGTCATCCATCCGCAAAAACATTAGACAGGCTGAGAGAGGCAAAATCCGAAATCTATAGAACAGATAAACTTGGCGCTGTGTTCTTAAGTTCAAACGGAGAGGCAATTAATCTTATAAACTGGAAAAATTATTAAACGGGATTATACAAAGTATAACATTTCGGGATAGGTGAAATCCATAAAGAAGCCGTGTGAAAAGTCTGAAAACCGTTAAAACGGTTATCAAAAGTTTTGCTTTTGCTTCATTTTAACGGTTAAAATCGTTGGCTAATGATATTCACAAGGCTCTAACAGCAATTGATGTAAAAACCTGCTTGTCTATTTAAGAATTATTTGTATATTATTTCAAGTAAAAAATTCCTAAAAACTAAAAGAAATAATTATGTATTATATTTTAAATTATAAGACTGTAGAGAATTATGTTGAAAAAAGGAAACCTTACCGTGAGGCGCATCTTTCTTATGCGAGAGAGGCGCATAAGCATGGGGAATTGATATTAGCCGGTGCTCTGGCAGATCCTGCTGATAGTGCGGTTCTAATTTTTAAGGTTACAAATCCTAATGTTATTGAGAATTTTGTAAAGAATGATCCGTATGTAATAAATGGATTGATAGAAGAATGGAATATAAGACCCTGGACAGTTGTAATAGGTGATTGAAATGCATTTACATGGAATTCTTGAAACCTACTTATACGGCAGCAACATAAATGAATTGGCTGATTTTTATAAAAACCTTTTCGGGTTTCAGGGAAATTAAGCCAGGGGGAGTATTTGGAGCTGCGAATATTCACCGGACTAAAGTCCGATGTTAACCTTTTGTTAGAACTATGGATGACTCTGTGATTTAGTTCCCATCTCTATATAATAATTATTATTAAAATTGGGGTATTCCTTCCTTTATTTAGAATATGATACAAAGGAGAATTTTATTATGCACGGCTTACGCATTGTGGATTTTTTATTTCTCGTAATATCATTATTGATTTTTACATTGGCTGCAAAAGCAGAAAATATTAGTATTTCAAATGACAATGTATTAAAAGATACTCTCGGAAATGGACTTCGGGTTATTATTGTTAGAAATCCTTTGGCTCCTGTAGTTACAACGGAAATAAATTACCTGGTGGGTTCGAATGAAGCTCCCGGAGGATTTCCGGGTACAGCTCATGCATTGGAACATATGATGTTTAGAGGGAGTCAGGATCTCTCGGCCGATCAGCTTGCTGATATTACGGCTGCTATGGGGGGAGATTTTAATGCAGATACAAGGCAGACAGTTACACAATACTTCTTTACTGTTCCTTCCGAAGATCTTGATCTTGCACTGCATATTGAGGCAATTAGAATGAAAGGGATTTTATCCACCGATTCATTATGGGAAAATGAAAGGGGAGCGATTGAACAGGAAGTTGCGCAGGATCTTTCAAATCCTCAATATGTTTTCTACAAAAAATTATTAGCCGCCATGTTCAAAGGGACTCCTTATGAACATGATGCTCTCGGAACACGACCTTCTTTTGATTCGACAACGGGCGCATTCTTGAAAAATTTCCATGATACATGGTATGCACCGAATAATGCGGTCCTTATTATTGTCGGGGATGTAAATCCGGTGAAAGCTTTAGAACAGGTAAAAAAGATATTCGGTGATATTCCGTATAAAAAGCTTCCCGAAAAACCGGTAGTAAATCTAGAAACAGTAAAAGCAGATACTCTGAATTCAACTACAGACCTTCCATACGGGCTTGCAATAGTAACTTACAGGATGCCAGGAACGAACAGCCCGGATTATTTTGCATCGCAGATATTATCCGATGTTTTAAGCAGTCAGAGAGGGGAGCTTTATTCTAAATTGGTTCCCACAGGAAAAGCTTTATATGCAGGATTTCAGTTAGCGGGTCTTCCGGAATCAGGTCTCGGGTTTGCACTTGCAGTTTTTCCCAAAGGAGCTGATGCAAAAATATTAATTGAAGATATTCAATCGATAATTGCCGGACAGATTCAAAAAGGCTTTCCTTCCGATCTGGTTGAAGCTGAAAAAAGGCATGAGCTTTCGGATGCAGAATTTCAAAAAAATTCGGTTTCAGGACTTGCGGAAGCATGGTCTGAAGCTGTTGCAGTTGAAGGGAGGGAATCTCCTGATGATGATCTGAAAGGACTTGAAAATGTAAATCTTGAAGAAGTAAACAATGCTGCAAAAAAATATCTTGATAATAATCATGCTATATATGCCATACTTACTCCTGAGTCATCCGGCAATCCCATTTCAAGGAAAGGATTTGGGGGAGAGGAATCTTTTGCTCCTAAAAATCCTAAGGCAGTAGAATTGCCAGCATGGGCAAATAGTGCAATTCAAAGATTATCCGTTCCCCAATCTGTTGTAAATCCTGTTGTTTCAACTTTATCGAACGGGATTAAACTTATAGTTCAAAAAGAAACTATCAGCAATACCGTATCATTATACGGTTTGATTAAAAATAATTCTAAACTGGAGGCTCCACAAGGAGAAGAAGGAGTAGATGATGTTCTAGATCAGCTCTTTGAATTCGGATCAAAAAAGCTTGATCGGGTTGCTTTTCAAAAAGCACTTGATGACATAGGTGCGGATGAGTCTGCAGGAACTAATTTTTCCTTAAAAACGCTATCAAATCATTTTGAAAAAGGAGTAGAACTGTTGGCGGATAATGAGTTAAATCCGGGATTACCAGAAAATGCATTCGCAATTATTCAGAAACGTACTTCAGCAACAGTTGCAGGGGAATTGATAAGCCCCGATTATCTTTCCGGGAGAGCGTTAGATGAAGGTTTATATCCTAAAGGAGACCCTGAATTGAGACAGACAACTCCAGGTACCATTGATTCACTTACTCTTAACTCTATTAAAAATTATTATGAAAAAGTTTATAGACCTGACCTTGCAACTATAGTTGTGATTGGAAATATTGAACCGGATACTGCTAAAAATATAGTTGAAAAATATTTTGGTGAATGGAAGAGCCAGGGCACAAAACCTGAGACTGAATTGCCTCCAGTCCCAGAAAATAAGTCCACTACTTCAAATGTACCAGATAAAAGCAGGGTACAGGATGAGGTAACTTTGGCTGAAACACTAACACTTAACCGTTCTAACCCTGATTACTATTCACTTGAACTCGGAAACCATATACTTGGAGGTGCTTTTTATGCAACGAGATTATATAAAGATCTTAGGGAGAACAGCGGTCTTGTTTATTATGTCTCCTCTTCATTTCATATAGGTAAAACCCGTTCTACCTATGAAGTAAAATACGGATGCGATCCTCCTAATGTCTCTAAAGCAAGAGCAATAGTTGAGCATGATCTTAAAGCGATGCAGGATTCATTAGTTACAGATCACGAATTAAAGCAGGCTAAAGCAATGGTTCTTAGAGAGATACCTTTATCAGAGTCAAGCCTTAACAGTATTGCAAGAGGTTTATTATCCCGTTCGGTCAATGAATTACCTCTGGATGAACCTATAATAGCAGCAAAGAAATATTTAGAGCTTTCTGCTCAGGATGTGAGAGCTGCATATGCAAAATGGCTTCACCCCTTAGACTTGATTGAAGTTACGCAAGGGCCTAACCCGCAATAACAATATTGTTATTTAGTTTTTTAGAGCGTATGTGGAGCGTACCTGGAGCGTATGTGAAGCGTATCTGGGAAGGATTTGAAGCTTTAATTAATAGTAGAAGAATCGGAAAAAGACTATCAGGGGGTAAAAGATATACGTGTTTTCTGAAATAAAAATAAACGGAGATTTATTGTTCTTAAAACTTAATGCTGCAGGAGTAAATTTTAATGGTACATTAAATCTTAGCAGCACAATTATTTCCGGAAACTGGAATCAATCGGGTAATGATTTTCAGTTAATTCTTAAAAAAGAATAAAGAAGAACAATAAATCTCCATGATTTATTTACGCGAAGGTTTCCTTAAATTTATTATAATCTAATATTCTTAAGCTGGAACCTTCGTGTTCAATTAATCCTTTTTTTTCAAAGGAACTAAGAGTTCTTGAAATAGTTTCTCTTGAAGTACCTGCCATATTGGCAAGGTCATGCTGAAATGGGAGTTTTTCAATTTCGACAATACCGTTTTTAATCATTCCCATGTCTTCTGCGAGCTGCAGAATAACAGTTGCCACCTTCCCGTCAGAATCTTTTAATGAAAGAGCTTTGATCTTGATATCGGCAACTCTTAAGCGCTGAGTCAGTTCCTGTAGTAAAGCAATTGCAACTTCAGGGCGTGAGTGAAGGAGATCAAGGAATTCACTTCTCTGGATAATTAATAGTACAGAATCTTCCATAGCAGACACATTTGCTGATCGTGCCTGCCCATCGATAACAGACATTTCACCAAAAAAGTCCGAATCTCCAAGTACAGATAAAATAACTTCTTTTCCATCTGAACTGCGTCTGGAAATTTTTACTTTACCTTCTATAATAATATATAGTGCAGTTCCGGAATCATTTTCCGTGAGTATTAGAGATTCTTTTGGATAAGATTTTTGGGAACCAATATTTGACAGTTTTGATAGAGTGTCCTCATCCAGATCAGAAAAAATAGGAACAAGCCGCAACAATTCTTTTGTGTCCATTACATCATTCATATCTATTATCCCTTCATTAATTATTTTGATTATTGCTTAAGTTTTTTATCCCCTTATAACCATACTAGCATTTGATTTATAGTTAGGTTACATAAATGTTCAGATTAGATTAAACATTACAAATATATAACTTATGTTATTTAGTTATGATTATTAATCCTCTCCGAAGTACTATTATAAACCATACTTTAATTTATATTTTTTTATTTAACATCCTATTAGTTAAATCGCCCGCAATATCATTTATGATTAATAACACATCAGCTATAATGATGAAAAATAAAAAATCGGAGGGAATAAAAGACCTAACCCCCTCTGCTTAGAAAAGGAGAGGGGGAAGTTCATATATTTATTAAAATTAAGAAGGTCTATAAGTAATTATTAATTATAGATTCGTATAGTTCCTGTTTCCCGCTTATTTGAACCGGTTCGCCGCTGGTTTCAGCATGCTTTCTTAAATCATCCAGAGTTAATTTCCCGTTTTCAAAATCAGCACCGGCACCACTGTCAAATGAAGAGTATCTGTTTTTTCTCAGTGATAAATAATCTGAATCGGTTAGGATTTTATCTGCAATAATTAATGCTCTAGCAAAAGTATCCATTCCGGAAATATGAGCGATAAAAATATCATCAGAGTCGGTGGAGCTTCTTCTTGTTTTGGCATCAAAATTTACTCCTCCGGTTGTAAAACCACCTGACTGAAGAATTACTAACATTGCTTCAACAGTTTCATAAATATTGACGGGAAACTGGTCTGTATCCCATCCATTTTGATAATCTCCTCTGTTAGCATCAATGCTTCCAAGTAATCCGGCATCAGCAGCAGCTTGAAGTTCATGCTGGAATGTATGACCTGCAAGAGTAGCATGATTCACTTCAATATTTAATTTAAAATCATCGGTTAATCCGTTTTGATATAAAAATCCGATAACGGTTTCGGTGTCATAATCATATTGGTGTTTAGTAGGCTCCATAGGTTTCGGTTCAATTAAAAACGTTCCTTTAAATCCTTGTTTTCTGCCGTAATCTCTTGCCATCTTTAAGAATGCAGCAAGATGATTTTTTTCTCTTTTCATATCTGTATTAAGAAGCGAGAAATACCCTTCGCGTCCTCCCCAAAAGACATAATTTTCCCCACCAAGCTTGATAGTTGCATCAAGAGTCCGTTTTACCTGAGTTCCTCCGTAAGCAATAACATTGAAATCAGGGTTAGTAGCAGCACCATTCATATATCTTTTATTTGAGAAAAGATTTGATGTTCCCCAGAGCAGCTTTACGCCAGATGCATCTTGTTTTTCTTTAGCGTATTCCACCATTGTTTCAACACGTTTATCAGATTCGGCGATAGAAGAACCTTCATCAACAATATCAAAATCATGAAAACAGTAAAAAGGTGTTCCGATTTTAGTAATAAATTCGAAGGCGGCATCCATTTTTGCTTTAGCTTTTTCAATTGCATTCTGAGGTTTATTCCACGCAAAATCTTTAGTCCCTGGTCCAAAAGGATCTCCACCTGTATTGCCGAATGAATGCCAGTAAGCTGTTGCGAATCTAAAATGATCTGCCATCTTTTTACCGGCAATTACTTTTTCCGGATCATACCATTTGAAGGCTAGAGGGTTTTTTGATTCTTTCCCCTCGAATTTAATTTGATTGATACCCTGGAAATATTCTTTTTTCCCTAATGTTAATTTTAGACTCATATATTTATTCCTGTATTTTAAGTTTTTTAGTTAGTTCGATATTCCATTTTTCATAAGCAGATCTATATGCGGCTTCATATTTAATATCCGGTTCAACAGTTGACAGACATTCCAGATCTTTAAAAGCATCGTCAATGGATGAGTAAAAACCGGCACCGAAAGCAGCAGCTCTTGCAGCACCCAAAGCTCCATCGGTGTTATAAAGTTGAATTTCAGCCCCGATTAAAGCAGCAAGAGTGTTTCTGAATGTTTTACTAAGGTACATATTGGCTAATCCTGCCCTTATAACCTTAGGATTTACAGCAAGTTCATTTAAGATTTTTACTCCGTAATAAAATGAAAATGCAACTCCCTCAATAACCGCTCTTACCATCTGGTTTTGATCATGAATATTAAAATTGATACCTTCAAAAGAGGCACCCAATTCCCGGTTATAAAGCATTCTCTCGGCACCGTTTCCAAAAGGAAGAAATACCAATCCGTCAGAGCCGATATCTGTAGATTCAGAAATATTATTCAGTTCATCATAACCAATTGAAGATTTAAACAATACTTTACGGATCCAATTATAAGATATGCCAGTCCCATTAATGCATAATAGGATGCCGAGTCTTTTAGAATCCTTAGTATGGTTTACATGAATAAATGTATTTACTCTTCCTTCAGGGTCATATTTTATTTGTTCACTAACTCCATAAATTACTCCTGATGTACCTGCAGTTGAAGCGATTTCATTTGGTCGCAAAATATTCAGGGAGAATGCATTATTTGGCTGATCTCCAGCTCTATATGTAACCGGAATGCCCTCAGGTAATCCAGTTTGTTGTGAAGCTTTCTTTGAAAGGCGGCATTGTTCTCCAAAACCCGGAACGATTTTAGGAAGCAGATCTTTAGATATTCCGTAGTTATCCATTAAAAATTGTGCAGGTTCATCCTCTTCAAAATTCCAGAGAATCCCTTCGGATAGACCCGTTGCAGAGGTAGTAATTTCTCCCGTCAGCTTCATAGCAATATAATCACCTGGAAGCATGAACTTGTGAACCTTATTAAAGATTTCAGGTTCGTTTTCAATTACCCATCGAAGCTTGGAAGCTGTGAAATTACCCGGAGAATTTAAAAGAGATTTAAGGCATTTATTCTTTCCGATCTCATTAAAAGCCTTATTTCCAATTTGCACAGCCCTGCTATCGCACCAGATAATCGAAGGCCTTAGGACATTCTGATTTTTATCTACTAAAACCAGTCCATGCATCTGGTATGAAATCCCGATTGCTTTGATATCCCCTGGATTGACATTTGTTCCGGATAATAATTCTTTTGTAGCTGAAATAACAGATTCCCACCAATTTTCAGGCTCCTGCTCAGCCCAGCCTGAAAAATTAGAGATGATTTTCATTTCATTTTTTGGGAACGTACTGTGCCCCTTTTCTTTACCGGACTCAATATCATATAAAGCAGCCTTAATTGATGAACTGCCTATATCATATCCTAAAGAAAACAATTTACTTCCTCAGATTAATTGAATAATAGGTGTAAAAAATACACTTATTTCTAAAAATATGCAATAAAGTTAAAGAAATTTTTTGAAATAATACCCGAAATATTTAATTTTAGAAAGAATTTTTCTGAAATTCAAATATATAAAAATGAAATAATACGGAAAATATTTGTCCCATCAGTTAGATAAAGTTATACCCAATATATCCATTGACTGCGTTATTTTTGGATTTGAAGGCGGAGTTCTGGAAATACTTCTGGTAAAAAGAGCTATTGAACCATCAGTGGGGGAGTGGGCCCTACCGGGAGGATTTATCTTAAAAGATGAAGAAATGGATCATGCAGCGGAAAGGATATTAAAAGAAACTTCCGGAGTAACAGAAATCTTCATGGAGCAGCTATCGGTTTTCGGGGAAGTTAAAAGATACCCCGAAGGAAGGGTTTTTACTATTGGGTACTATGCATTAGTAAGTCCCGATAAATATAGTCTTAGTCCCGGAATTGATACAAGTGAGGTAAAATGGTTCCGTCTTTCCGAGATAAATCAGCTTCCTTTTGATCATAACAAAATAATATCGGAAGCATTAAAGAGATTAAGGGAAAAAGTAAGATACCATCCTGTTGGATTTGAACTGCTACCAAAGAAGTTTACCCTTCCAAAGTTACAAATATTATATGAATCCGTACTTGGAATAAAACTGGATAAGAGGAATTTCAGAAAAAAGTTATTGAAGATGAATTTATTAATAAAACTTGACGAAAAGGAAAAAGATAATCTCCGCCGAGCTGCTTACCTTTATAGATTTGATAAGAAGAGTTATAATAAATTAGTAAACGACGGATTCAGCTTCCAGTTATAATAATAGCAGAGGATTATTCGACTAAGACTGCTGTCCCATAACATAGAACTTCAGTAACTCCATTCATAACTTCATTTGCATCATACCTAACACCTATTACAGCATTTGCTCCCATATTTTCTGCATGCCTAATCATCATTTCAAAAGCTTCTTCACGTGTTTTTTCACATAACTCGGTAAATAAAGTGATATTGCCTCCGATTAGAGTTTGTAAAGAACCTCCTATAGTTCCAAATATTGAACGGGAACGAACTGTTATTCCTCTTACAAGACCGAGATTTTTGGTTATTTTATAACCTTCCAGTGTAAAAGTCGTAGTTGTCATAGATCTATTCATAAGAACTCCAAATTTTTATATCTAAAGCTACTGAATATTTGAACTTACACAAACAATTATCCTATCTGGTTTTATTTGGGTGATTTATTTTCTATAGATATATAACTAAAGGGACTTATCTCAAAATAAAACAATAAAACATAACAATTGGATTCTGATTTTATAAGAAAAGGAAATCAAAAATAGCAGCTTATTTCATACAAACTCCGTTTATTTTTTATGGGAACCGTTTACTGCAAATTTAGAAATATGCTGGATTTTTTTCCGATAATAAAACTGAAATATCAAGAAACATGGAGGTGAAAATGTCTTTTGAAAACAATACAAAAAGTCAAATCTCAATCAGTCAATATGCTAATAAAACTTATATTGATCCTTTTTATGGAATACCATTGCCGAAAGCTGCAGTAAATTATTCGATTTTCTCAAGTAAATGGGATATTGAAGAAGTTAATGAAGATAATATCCTTAAGATAATTCACAGAGACAGCGGGGATAGTATCTCACTTTCATTTAATACATATAAAGATAAAATGGAGTTTGTAAAAAATATTTATACTTCCAGACATGTGAAACAGATAGGAAATAATAATAATCTTGAGGTCTTAGCTAACAGGAATATAAAACCTCAAAGAGATAGTTATATAAATTATGTTCTTAGAAAATTGATTAGCAATTTCAAAGATTCGGAATCGAATAATTAATAGCGCAACTATAAATATAATTTTTTTTCATACATTTGCATTAAGAGTCAAATAATTTAATTAACCTGGGTTAATGCAGATATAAAGATGACATTTTTAAAAAGTAAATATTGTTTCAAATTTTTATTACAATAGTTCAAATATGACCTTATTTATAAAAATTAAAAGATGTCATCTTTCAAATACCTATAATTAAGGATACTATGCTTTTAGATGATGCACCCTGTTCACACATAGGGAATATAAAAGATGTAAAACATTCTAAGAAATATGAATGTGAAGAATGCATAAAAATAGGCTCCACGTGGATGCATTTGCGAATCTGTCAGAAATGTGGTGCAACTTTGTGCTGTGATAATTCACCAAATCGTCATGCATCAAAACATGCACATTCAACCGGTCATCCGGTTATCGCTTCAGCGGAACCTGAAGAAAGATGGTTATATTGTTATCCAGATGATGCATTTGCAGAATATTGAATTCTTCTTTCTTAATTCTATGTGTCAGCAAATAACAAATATCAATATTTGCCGGGTTGACTATAATAATTTTTTTATGAGGAGAAGATGACAAAACTTATTAATGGAATTCATCATATTACAGCATTAGCAAATAATCCTCAGGATAATATTGACTTTTATACAGGTATACTTGGACTCCGTCTCATAAAAAAAACGGTAAATTTTGATGCACCGGAAGTTTACCATTTTTATTATGGTAGTGAATCAGGTGAACCCGGAACAATCCTAACTTTCTTTCCTTATGTTGGAATAGCAAAAGGAAGACACGGCAAAGGGATGCTTAATATAACTACTTTTTCTGTTCCTTTATCTTCCACCGGTTATTGGGAAAATCGTTTAAAGCGTTTCAATATTAATTCTAAAGAATTCCAGGAAAGATTTGAAAATGAAGTAGTCCTTTATTTTGAAGATCCGGATGGGTTAGGTCTGGAATTGGTTTTTAATGATAATGATTCCCGGCACGGATTTACTTACGGACATATTCCACTTGAGCATTCAATAAAAGGTTTTTATAATGCGGAGATCTGGGAGGAAGGATATGAGCGTACTGCAGGATTGCTTACCGAACAGATGGATCATAAGTTAATTGCCGAAAAAGGAAATCGATTTCGTTTTGCGGCATCTAATAAACCTGGAAGCTATATTGATATTTTATGTTCTCCTGATTCACTTCGGGGGCTAGGCGGAGGAGGCACGGTACATCATATTGCTTTTAGTACACCTGATACTGAAACTCAATTGAAAGTAAGAGAAAAAATTATTAACAGCAGATTGAATGCAACACCTGTTATAGACCGACAGTACTTTAAATCAGTCTATTTCAGAGAACCGGGAAATGTGCTGTTCGAAATAGCAACTGAAGGGCCCGGTTTCGTTATAGACGAGGAGCTTAAAAATTTGGGTGAGGAATTGAAGCTTCCGCCTCAATATGAAATTCATAGAAATGAAATCAAAAATCTTCTTAAACCTGTAAACATAAACCTGGATAAATATAAATAATATGCATTCAAAAAATATTACAACTTCCGGTAAACCGGTGAGCGAATCTTCAAAAGCCTTAATCATGCTGCATGGCCGTAATTCTACAGCTGATGATATTATTTCACTTTCCCATTATTTAATTATTGAAGATTTTGCTGTTATGGCTCCTCAGGCTATCAATAGAAGTTGGTATCCTTATTCATTTCTATCACCTCCAGAGCAAAATGAACCGTGGCTTACTTCTGCATTAGATCTATTATCAATAATTGTGAAAGAACTGAATGAGCAGAATATAAGTTCGGATAATATATTCTTTCTTGGGTTTTCTCAGGGAGCCTGCCTTGCTCTTGAATTTGCTGCGCGTAATGCGGTTAAATATGGGGGGATATCTGCTTTTACAGGGGGTTTAATCGGAGATAAGATATATTCAAAAAACTATAAAGGCGATTTTCAGCAGACACCGATTTTTATAGGAACAAGTGATCCCGATCCTCATGTACCTCTTGAAAGAGTTCAGGCAACTGCCGGTATTCTAAAACAAATGAATGCCAACCTTTCTCTTGAAATTTATCAGAATCTGGGGCATAAAATTAGTCAGGAGGAAATTAATGAGGTTAATTCCTTTATTTTTTCAAAGTAATATGTTTTTGCGAAATGGAGTTTTATATAATGCAAGCGGAGGATCATGTACGATATTGCGAAACGCGAAACGGAGTTTCGCGTTACAGTAGACTTCCTATGGCAATGACGCCGGAGATAAAAATTAAAATACCGGCAATTCTATTAACCCATTGCAGGCCGGATAAGTTCAGTTTCTTTTTGAAAAAAATAGCACCTGTATTAAGAGATAGAAACCATAAACATGAACCGGTAAAGACTCCTGCAACAAGAAAAGCTGTAGAAAGATAACCTGCAGTATTACCCAAACCAAGTGCTGCAAACACTGTAATAAATGCAAAAATGGTTAACGGGTTAGTGAGAGTGAGAAAAACCGTAGAAAGATAAGTTTTAATAAGTCCTTTGCTGGTGGTATGAAGCTTTTTAGTAGCAGGAAAAGTTCGAAATATTTTTATACCTATCAAAAGAAAAAGTAATCCTCCAGTCAGCCGAATCCAGATCCGCTGATTGAAAAGCATATTTGAAATAAATGTTAGACCGAATGCGGCAATAGAACCGTAAATCAAATCTGCAGTTGCAGCGCCTAACCCAATAATCAGGCCGCGTAATCGTCCCTCTGTGAGTGTTTTCCGTATGCACATGATTCCAATGGGTCCGATCGGTACGGCTAAGGCAAAGCCAATGATGACCCCCTTAAAAAAAATAGTAAATTCCATAATAAAATTTTAAGCTAAAAAAATGTTCGTGTAAATAACCACCGATTGACCGGTTTAATATGCTGCTATATTCTATAATTGAGCTTCTTAAATATTTTTTATACTGCAATACGTTCCGCGGTGGTTTTTAAATATGCATTCTGATCGTGAAATATTGCGCCATCGGGAAGCCAGTACCATAAAGGACCCAATTCATCTTTAATAATGTTCTTATAGAATTGCGGCAGTTCTGTTGTCTCCTGTTCGAAATAATCACGGAATTTAATATCGGAATTCAGAAGGGATAATATTTTTTCGTTGTATGCGACCCTTCCGAAGCCTTCTTCCGAAATAGCACGTACAACATTCATCCATCTTGGAATGAAAGCTTTTGTAGCAGCAAGTCGTTTTACAATTGCAGTCCATGAAAATGTATGCTCACCGAGTCCGATAATATGGGAATAGAATTCAGTCCAAGAATAATTCATAGGTTTAACGTTCATAGCATGATTATTATCCAAGAAATGAAAAGGGAAAGGTATTACTCTGTTAAGTTTTTGATATTCCAGGTTAAGGGGTGCGGCTTGTCCGAAAGCAGATAACAACGAATAACCGGGAAAAGCACCCGGAGTCATATCTACAAATTTTTTTGTAAGCTCAAAGGGTTCTTCGCCTTTATCTGCATCAAGCCCCAAAACAAAATTGGTCTGGACATAGGGGATATACCGTAAGATCATATTAACCTGTTCTGCAATATGTTTAACCTTCTCGATGCCGATTGAACTTCCGGTTTTCGATTTATTTCCAAGATCAAACCATGATTCTATACCAGGAAGCATTGCGCCGAACCCATTACGTTTGAGCCGTTTAACGTGCTGTTCGGATAGTAGTGATAGACTGCTTTCGGCGATAAAGTCTATACTATTTTCCGGTACAACTTCCTCTATTGCATCCATATATTCGTTAAACCGGATTCCAAAGTTCGGGTCATGCCATCCAACAAGAGGACGTTTATATTTAGTGAGAAGAAAAGAGAGATCTTCTTTCATGGTATTAAAATCTAAGGGTTGATAAGCAACTGTTGAATCAATGCAGAAGCTGCAGGTATAAGGGCATCCTAGGCTTCCTAACATTGGAACTAATTTAATAAGAGGGGCCTTTCTGAGAGTGGGTTCAATAAATTTCCATCGCTCCTTAACACCCGGAAGAGAGATGGGTTGTTTATGAGCATCAAGATACAAACCTACCGGGCGGTGTTGTGAACAATCATGCAGAATCTCATGAATAATATTTTTATCGGTAAACCCGGCAACATAATCGAAATAATTGAGGGCATCTTCGGGATAGCATCGCGCATGTGGTCCGCCTAATACTGTTACGGCACCTCGAGATCGTAGTAAATTGCTTAAAGCATATGCTGTAAGTGCGGATTCGGTAAATGCGCAGATAAAAATTATATCCGCATTTTGCGGAAGTTCATTTAAGAGATCCTCTTTGCCTGTATAACAAATATATGTTACATTATGCCCTTCTTCTTCACACCATACGCCTATTACCTGGGGCATTATGCTTGCAAAATTTGCATTCATTATCCGTGCGAACAATTTTTTATTTGGTTTTTTTGATACGAGATCTATAATTCCTACCTGAAGTCTGCGATTCATTTTCAATACCTATGTCACTTTCTTTAATTAAAATAAATTATAGGAAGTTTGTCAATTAAACATCCTATAGTTTTTCAAAAGTTTATATTAATAAAAAGTATGTATAATGGATTAAATTAAAAATGGTTCTAATGGATAGAAAAGGGATTAATACTAAAGAACTACTTTTTTTGATACCCGTATTCTCAAAAATTTGAAAAAAAAGATAATTACAATTTATACTCTATGCTTTTTCACGGCGATATATTCTTTCATCACTATTAATATAATTAATAGATACTATTAATATAATTAATAGATGAAACAATTATATGAAGAAAAGTATAATAAGTAAATCGGCCAAAAGGATGAATGGGACTACTCCCTGAAGATTGGAGATATTAGGGCGTTTTAAGAATTTGAGATTTAATGGAAAAAAAACTATTTGCTTCCGGAAATGGAAAAAATATTCTTGAATGAACCGGGTCTAGCTTCATCGCATAAAGAAACGAGTTTGGAAATTACAGAACGATAAGTATCACTTGCACGGGATGACTGCATTTGCTCTAAATTTAACCATGGACCAAAAGAATAGTAAATATTTGGATTTTCAAGACTCTGAATCAAGGTAACTTTAGAATAAGGATTGAGCTTTAAAAAAGCTGCAGCAAAATCTTTTTCCCAGATATAGAGAAACTCTTCCTGTTTATTGTTTTTAATCTTCCATGATGTAAGAGTATAGAAATCGTCTTTCATAAATTTCCTTTTAGTTATAAAATCAATATACGAATAAAAGTGAATTGAAGGTGTGGCGAAATAGCCTGCCAATAAGTGGTATTATTGCTTTTAAGACTTACAGGAAACAACGTCAAATGTCAAGATGATTGTTCATTAAAAAGTCATTTCAAAAATAATTTTAGGTTAATCACCAATTAAGTAGTATATTAGCACTCTAACTAAAAGAGTGCTAATATGTTAAATATATTTATTGGAGGTTGAGAAATGGCTAAAGTTGATTTAAGACCATTGGCAGACAGAGTTATTGTAAAACCAATGGAAGCAGAAGAAAAAACAAAAGGCGGAATTATTCTTCCCGATACTGCAAAAGAAAAACCTATTGAAGGGACCATTGTAGCCGTAGGACCTGGAAAAATCACTGATGATGGAAAACTTGTTAAACTGGAAGTAAAAGAAGGTGATAAAGTTTTGTATGGTAAATACAGCGGAACGGAAGTTATGATTGAAGGTGAAGAATATCTAATTATGCGCGAAAGCGATATTTTTGCTATAGTTAGCAAATAAAATTTGAAAATAATAATTGAAGGAGAATTTATAAAATGTCATCGAAATTAATTGAATATGAAAATGAAGCCCGCACAAAACTAAAAAGGGGTGTTGATAAACTGGCAAATGCAGTAAAAGTTACGTTAGGACCAAAAGGGCGCAATGTAATCCTTGAGAAGAAATTTGGAGCACCAACGGTAACAAAAGATGGTGTCTCAGTAGCAAAAGAAATAGAACTTGAAGACCCGACAGAAAATATGGGAGCCCAGATGGTTCGCGAGGTTGCATCAAAAACAAGTGATGTTGCAGGCGATGGAACTACAACTGCTACGATTTTAGCGCAGGCAATTTACCGAGAAGGTCTAAAGAATGTTACTGCCGGAGCAAACCCTATGGATTTAAAAAGAGGAATAGACCTTGCAGTTAATAGTGTTGTGGAGTATTTAAAATCCATAAGCCGTGACGTTGAAGGAAGGAATGAAATTGCGCAGGTAGGTTCAATTTCGGCCAACAACGATAAATCTATCGGTGATCTGATTGCCGATGCAATGGAAAAAGTTGGAAAGGATGGAGTTATAACTGTAGAAGAAGCAAAGGGAACCGAAACTTCACTTGATATTGTTGAAGGAATGCAGTTCGATAGAGGGTACTTATCCCCATACTTTGTTACTAATGCGGAAAGTATGGAAGCTATTCTTGAAGATCCTTTTATCTTAATCCATGATAAAAAGATTTCTGCGATGAAAGAACTTCTTCCGATTTTGGAAAAAGTTGCGCAGCAAGGTAAATCCCTGCTGATTATTGCCGAAGATCTTGAAGGTGAAGCTCTTGCTACATTAGTAGTAAATAAATTAAGAGGGACATTAAAAATTGCTGCAGTTAAGGCCCCAGGATTTGGTGATAGAAGGAAAGCAATGCTCGAAGATATAGCAGTTTTAACGAATGGAACAGTTATATCCGAAGAGAGGGGATTTAAATTAGAGAACACAACTATATCATACCTTGGCAGTGCAAAAAAAGTAACAATTGACAAGGATAATTCAATAATTATTGAAGGTGCCGGAAAAACTGATGATATAAAGAAAAGGATTAATGAAATAAAGGCACAGATTGATAAAACCACATCGGATTATGATAAAGAAAAACTCCAGGAAAGACTAGCAAAACTATCGGGCGGAGTTGCAGTATTAAAGATAGGTGCATCAACCGAAGTTGAAATGAAAGAAAAGAAAGCACGTGTTGAAGATGCATTGCATGCTACCCGTGCAGCAGTTGAAGAAGGAATTATTGCCGGCGGCGGTGTTGCATTTATAAGAGCAATTGCCGGTCTGGAGAAAATTCAAGGTGATAATATAGACCAAAAAACAGGAGTTAAGATTATTCAGAAAGCTCTTGAAGAACCCTTAAGACAAATAGTTAATAATGCAGGTATAGATGGTTCTGTTGTACTTCAGAAAGTTAAAGAAGGGAAAGATGATTTCGGATTTAATGCCGCTACTGAAACATATGAAAACCTGATAAAATCGGGAGTTATTGACCCGACTAAAGTCACTAGAACTGCACTAGAGAATGCAGCATCGGTAGCTTCTTTATTAATTACTACCGAAGCAGTTGTTTATGAGAAGAAAGAGAAAGAGTCTGCAATGCCTCCAATGCCGGGGGGCGGCATGGGTGATATGGGCGGAATGTATTAAGAAATCATACAGATAAATGATTTAGTAAGGCGATTCTTAAAAAGGGTCGCCTTTTTTTTTGAATGGATGAATGGATTATATTTCTTCTTAAAAATGTCATCTCTAAAAGTCTAATTATTTACCGATACCATCCCTCCAAAGGATGGCATCGGTAAAACCAAAAGGGAATCAACTGTTTTCGAGTTTGTTTAAACCGGTTTCAAAGAATTTATCTGCGGCATTAAATAAAATGTTCTGTATTTGATCGTTTTCAAATGATTCGCCGGCTTGTTGGAACCTTGCGCCAAATATTAGATAATCTACCGGTCTAAATTTAGCTGCATTAAATTGAGGCCATGGTCTAGGAGGAATGTGGGGAGGGGTACCGCAATAATCGTCTATTAATCTATTTACTTGTTTGCCAATCTTTGATAGAATTAACTGGTTATCACCTTCATTCAGAATTCCGGCAAAATTGTAAGTCGAAGTTATTGTATTAACGATAGAATCTGCTATTCCAGCAATTCTCCAGGGATCGGGTTGTGGAACGAAGCGATAAGGATCCGGTCCGGGGGGTAATGGCTGGGGATTGAGCAAAACCCATAGCCATTTATCTATAACAGGGCCTATAGGTCCGTAAGGTCCAAATGGATTATGGGGATTTCCCGGATCATCGGGATTCGGATAAAAAGAACTAATTAACCTTACCAACGCACTTTTTGAAAGAGAGATGCCT
Source organism: uncultured Ignavibacteriales bacterium (assembly GCA_963848195.1). Classification (GTDB taxonomy): domain Bacteria; phylum Bacteroidota; class Ignavibacteria; order Ignavibacteriales; family Ignavibacteriaceae; genus CAVQBP01. The sequence continues at coordinate 147,328 of CAWKCY010000024.1, forward strand.
GCTTTCATGAAAGACCTCCATATATGAATGTTTTCTAACTAGTTTTAATTTAGCCGGTGTTAATATCCTGTGATAATTTTTGATATTCTACCTGAATTGTAACATTAAGTATCAAAATTGTAACAGATGTTTTAAAGTATTTAGGCATTGTCAGATATTGCACCCTTATATATATTTTCAGATGAAAGAAGATTATGCTGAAATGAACCTTTTAAACACACAGGCTCTAAAAAGTGCGGGGTTAACCTTTGTCTCATTTATTTCGGGGTGATTAAAAAGTAATTATTTTTTAAAAAATGGCACGCAGATGACGCAGATTTTAATGGATTTTCACTGTCCCGACAAAGTACATGTCTGGATGAAAATTACTTGCTGGTCACCCTCTAGAACATTGGTACTATTACGTATTTTCTATAATAATATCACATTGTTCAAAATATTAAAGGGGCTGTGGTTTTCAAACTTTTGAATCCGTTTGATAAATCCAACGGTAAGTGATGTAAATCCGATGGCAATTGAATATTGTATCTATCCTCACATTGAAAAATAAATGCAATTAAATAATTTGTTTAAGTAATTAATTTTGAACCTTTGGAAAGAGAAAATATGATTCGGAATAAAACTGATAAGTATCGACGATTTGTAATTATAAATGACATGATGATTGACAGCAGGAAAGATGATTTCATTCTATCGTTCAAGAAAATACTCCCTCAAAAAAGACTTAACAGATATATTGAATACTACTGGATATCGAAAAGTAATAATCCCACAGATCTCACTGCAAAAATTATTCAGGACGGATCCGTTTATATCTTATTTTTGTTCGATGCCGAATATGGCATTAAAATGAATAATGAAGACTTTATAAATATATCTCATGCTCATATTATTGGGGGCAGAAAATACAATACATATTTTGCAGAAAAGGGAATGGTAAATGTGTTAGGAATTAGGTTCCGGCCAGGGGGGTTTTATCCTTTTTTACAGATCCCGGCGAAAGAAATCTCCGATTCTTTTTTCAATATGGAGCAATTATTTGGTAATATAATCCGGGAAATAGAGGAGGAGCTTTATGAGACCCCTAATCCCATGGATAAAATAAGGATAATTGAATCATTTTTACTAAGAAGGATATCTCTAAATATTGATGAATCGCTCACACCAGGTTTAAGGATGTCAAACATTTTAAAATCGTATGATGCAGTTTCAATAGATCAATTATGTTCAGGTACAGGTTTTTCGTATAAGAAAATAGAAAGAATATTTTCAAGAGAAATAGGCTTTACACCGAAATATTTGAACCGGATTTTAAGATTTCAGCGTGTCCTTCACGAATTGCATGAAAATAATTTCAAAACTCTTTCTGAAGTGGCTTATGATAATTTCTATTTTGACCAGTCCCATTTTATAAAGGAATTTGAATATTTTACTGGATTAACGCCTCAGGAATTCATCAGTCATTATGATAGTGAACGATCTGTGATCTAGTCATTCGATAGTCATTTAATAGTCATTTTGATGTTTCATTATGAGAAAAAGGCCTCTCAACACCGCTTTTTTAAAGAGAAAATTATTTAGGCATATATAACTATACCTCCCTTGAGTTTATTTGGAAAACCGATAGTTGAGAGGCGGTTTTTAAATAAAAACGCTAAATAAATAACTCATTCAAACGAATTAATCCGGCTAATTCTATTACCCCCAAATTATGCAGCCTAATTTTAAATATCTAATGTCTAAAATTTACAATACTTCGATGAATTGCAGAACTAAATTTGAATTAGTTAAGTAATTTTAACTAAATAAGGAAAGTGATGAAAAAATGGAAAATATGAATATATTAATATCGGGAGCAGGAATTGCAGGACCTGCTCTTGCTTATTGGTTAAAAAAGTATGGTTTTAATCCGGTTATTGTTGAGCGTGCTTCCGAGCTTAGAGAAGGAGGGTATGTAATAGATTTTGTGGGTGCCGGGTTTGATGTAGCTGTTAAAATGGGAATTCTACCGGATCTCAAACAATTGGATCTTAAAATTAAAGAACTCGTCTTTGTCGATAAAAACGGTAATCGAAAAGGTGCTCTTAATTCTTTTAAAATGAGAGGGATGTTAAATAATAAGTACTATAATTTATTTAGGAGTGACCTTTCAAAAGCTATTTATAATCACCTTAATAAAGATATTGAATTTATTTTTGGAGACTCAATAAGTAAAATAGAGCAGAACACCAACCGGACGGTTGTTACTTTTAAAAGCGGTAATGTTCGTTCTTTTGATCTGGTAATCGGTGCTGACGGGTTGCATTCGAACTTTCGAAACGTGGTGTTCGGCGATGAATCGAAATATGAAAAGTTTTTTGGATATTATACAGCGGCTTTTACAATCGATAATTATCTTCCTGAAGATAGTTTATACCGGAAAAATAATTCTTATTATAGTTATACTATACCAGGAAAACAGATAGATATATATTTAACGAAAGAGAATAAGTTGACAGCGTTATTTATTTTCTCATCCGATAAAAAAATTTCTTATGAGCATCATGATGTTGTCAAACAAAAAAATATTTTAAGGGAGATATTCAATAACGTAGGTTGGGAAAGTCAATCTTTACTTGAAAGAATGGATACTGATCCTGATTTTTATTTTGATTCCGTCAGCCAAATTAGAATGGATCATTGGTCAAGCGGTAGGGTAGCGCTCGTGGGAGATGCATGTCATGCCCCTTCACTATTAGCAGGACAGGGTTCTTCTCTTGCTATGGTTGCTGCTTATATTCTTGCAGGTGAGCTTAAAGAGGCAAACGGAAATTATGAAATTGCTTTCCGACAGTATGAAAGTATTTTCAAGCCTTTAATTGAGTATAAACAAAGAACAGCAAAAAGCTTTGCGCATTCACTGATTCCTAAAAGTAAATTTTCGATCCAGATGCGTCAGACTTTTACTAATGTTTTGCTGTCATCTTTTCTTGCCAGAAGGTTTGTTAAAAAATATATGACAGATAAAATAAAGCTTAAGGAATATTCTAGTAATTATTTAGATGAACTTACTTCAGTTACCGCCGGAAAAAGGAGTTTGCATGATGTGCACTCGTGAAAAAGATATGTTAAAGATGACATCTTTAACTTTTTAAAAATAGGTTTATATGAACTTATATTTTAATAAAATTTGAAAGCAATTTGTTCATTTTAAAGATGTCATCTTTAGGACTATGAGACTTCAGAAAATTATTAAAAATATCTTTAATGAATAAAAAATCTTAGGTGAATTATTATGAAAATATTTATTGCAGGAGCAACAGGAGTATTAGGAAGAAGAGTAATTCACGGTTTAATTTCATCAAACCATGAAGTTGTTGGATTAAGCCGCTCCAATAAAAATGATCAGATCATTACTCAATTGGATGCGGAACCAAGGCGGGGTAATTTATTTGATAGAAATAGTTTAGTATCGATTTCATCTGATTGTGGTGTCATTCTTCATTTAGCCACAGCAATCCCTGCAAATTCGAAGGGTACAACGGCTGATTGGGAATTAAATGACCGGATAAGAATCGATGGCACAAAAAATCTTATTGATGCGGCATTAAAAAATAAATGCAAATTATATGTACAGCAGAGTCTTACAGCCCTATACGGTAATCAGAATGGCGATTGGGTTGATGAGAAATCAAAAATTTCTTCAAAGCTGCCTGCGTCTGTTAAATCAGCAGAAAGAATGGAAGCTCTTATAAATGCGGTTATTTTGGAATATAACATGCCGGCAATTATTCTCAGGTTCGGTACGTTCTATAGTTTTGACTCTTCAATTACCGTCTCAACATTTAAAATGATTAAAAATGGACAATACAGCATCATTGGTGATGGAAATGTTTATTGGAATCTTATAAGTGTTGATGATGCAGCTAAAGCAATAGTTAAAGCAGTAAATAATGCAGAGAATAATAAGGGTAAAATTTTCAATATATGCGATGATGAACCAGTATTGTATAAAGATTTAGTCTCATTTACTGCAGAAAAATTAAATGCGGTTAAACCGGGTAATATTTCTGTTTCAACCGGAGAACAGTTGATTGGTAAAGGCTTCGTAGAATATCTGCTTTCTTCCTACAGGTGCAGTAATAAAAAAGCTAAGGAAGAATTAGGCTGGAAACCGGCTTATCCCAATTACCGGGAAGGTTATGTATCTGAAATAAATAAATGGCGGAAGAATAAAGAATATCAGATTAATGAGGTATTAGATGGAAATGGCAATTTTAAAGACTGATATAAGCAGCGGGTACGATTTCAGAATAGTTAAAAATAAATTACACAAATATTATAATATAAACCAATGCACAATAGACCTTGATGATATGGATAAAGTAGTTAGAGTAGTCGGTGATAAAATTGAAATGCAGGATGTGATAGATAAAATAAAAAGTCTTGGTTATTTATGTGAAGAACTGCCGGATTAAAAAAGGCATAAGTAGGTGCAGTGTGAGCTAAACTGCATCAAAGTTCAATAGAGATTGATAATCCAAAAGAAAAGTATTTATTTGGCAGTGACTAATCGATATTGTTTCTGAGAATCCTGGCGGTATAATTATAATGAAAGGAAAAAAATGGAAAAGGAATTAATGCATTCGCATCCTATTGAGATTTCTTCCTCCGCTAACAAATTATATAATGGTAAATTAAGAGAATTTCCTTTTAAGGCTTATTTAAGTCTTGAATCTCTCGTTGAATTTCTAGAGAAAGAAAGAGGGAATGGTAACCCTTTGAAAAGGGAATTTTTAAAAAATATTCTCGAGCAATATTATCTATGTACTGAACTTCATGGATATATAACAGATATTTCTTTGATTGAAAAGCACAAAGATTTAATTGATTGTATGATGTCAGTAATTTATTCACCGGTGCAATGGAATACCCAATTAAGAGCTTCAGTTGAACCATTTAAGTTCGAATATTTTTATGCAACTCCATTATTCGAAGAATTGTTCAGTCCTGCATTCGAAAAGCTGGCTAAAAATTCAACAAATCTTATTGAATTTCGCCTGGATCCAAAGATTGTATTGTACGGAAAAATCATGAAAGCATATTTAATCATTTTAAAACAGCTTTATGGAATTGATTTGAATTTAAGTATGCCGATAATTACAAGAATTACAAATGAGTCGACAAAACTGAATAAATATTTCCAATTACTTCTTGATCCCGGTTTTGTAAAAGTAAAAGCAACCGGCAGGCTTACGGAACTTAAAAAAGAATATTTCGAATCCTTATTAAGAGACACCGGTAATATAGAGAAATGGATCTCCTTTTTACCTCCCGATAATTTTGAGTTTTATGGTTTTGCTACTTTTACAGCAGTTGATATTACAGAGCAGGAAGTACTTTCACAGCTCAAAGACGATCTGCTTGAAAAGGAATCAATTATTTCAATGGACAGGTTTTATAATCTCCAGGAAAAATTACGTGATCTTTTTCAACTGCCTGCTCTGAAACTGGGTCTAGCGGCATTTCCGAAAGATTGGAACCTGCTGCTGGATTACGGACAAAAAATCGGGGATAGTTTTATATTGAATGAAGCTTGTGCCAGTGAATGCGAGACATTTGATAAGTCTATATACAGCAGAGCAAAAGAAACAGGAAAACCTTTAATCGTAGAAGATCTTGAAAAATTAAAATCAAAGACAAAGATTGAAGATGCAATAATTAAAATGGGAATCCGGAATATAATTGTTGCTCCATTATATTACGAAAAGGAATTGATAGGTGTTATTGAGCTGGCTTCACCAAATCCGGGTGACCTCCATTCATTAAATTCAATGAAATTAAATACTTTCATTTCATTGTTTGCTGTTGCTGTAAAAAGAAGCATGGATGAGCTTGAAAATAAAATTCAGGCTGTTATTAAAGAACAGTGTACTGCAATTCACCCTTCGGTTGAATGGAGATTCAGGAAAGCCGCAATTAATCTTATTGGGAGGAGCAGTAAAGATAAAACTGCTGAAATGGAGCAGATCGTTTTTGAAAATGTTTATCCTCTTTACGGTCTTTCAGATATTAGAAATTCTTCCGAGTATAGAAATAAATCAATTCAGGTAGATTTAATTGAACATCTTAAGATGGCGAAGAATATTATTACAGAAGCAAGAAAAGCTAAAAAACTTCACCTGCTTGATGAAAAGAGTTATAGAATCGATAAGCACATTAAGCAGATAAAAGAAACTTTGAATTCAGGTGATGAGATTACAATAATTGAATTTCTAGAGTCGGAAATTCAGCCTGTTTTCGATTACCTCTCAAGTCTTGATAATAATCTGCTTAAATTGGTAAAAGAATATAAGGATACTCTTGATCCCGAGTTAAATTCATTTTATTACAAAAGGAAGGATTATGAAAGAAGTGTTTCTTTAGTTAATGAAACTATTTCAAGTTACCTGGACGAATGTGAAAAGGAATCACAGGAAATGTTTCCTCATTATTTTGAAAAATATAAAACTGACGGGGTGGAGTATAGTATCTATATAGGTGCCGCACTTACCGAAAATAAAGGATTCAATCTTATTTATCTTAAAAACTTAAGACTCTGGCAGCTTATGGTTTCATGCGGAATTGTAAGAAAGACGAACGCAATAAAAGCTGAATTAAAGGTACCTCTTGAAACTTCACATTTGATTTTAATTCAGCATTCACCTTTGTCGATCAGGTTCCGGCTGGATGAGAAAAAATTTGATGTTGACGGAACTTACAATTTGCGCTATGAAATAATGAAAAAAAGAATTGATAAAGCTTTAATAAGTAAAACCAGGGAAAGATTAACACAGCCGGGAAAAATTGCTATTGTTTATTCCCGCCAGAGGGAGGCAAATGAGTATATTAAGTACATAGACTATTTGCAGAACTCCGGGTATTTACTTCCTAAAATCGAAGATTTTGAGCTTGACGACCTTCAGGGGGTACATGGATTAAAAGCTTTACGGATTGAAGCTGATATAAATTCTAAACCTGCGGAAGAGATAGTAAATTCTGAAGAGATATTAAGAGCTGTGGATAAGATTAGAGCTAATTAGTTTTAATTAATATTTGATAATACATGGAGGCAACATCTTTAATGATTACAAAGATGTCATCTCCCTTCATTGTACTTACAAAATTTCCTGCAGTTAGCTTAGGGAGTTACTATTAAACCAATGGATAAATCCATTGGTTAATTTATTTCCCTTTGACAGTAATATTTCCTCCGGATGTTTCAGCTATAAGGGTGTTGCCCCCTTTATTTAAGTCTGCTATAAATTCCGTTGATGAAATTTTCCTTGCATTATTAGCTGTTAGTTCGCAGCTTACCCTTCCACCCGAAGTTGACAGATTGGCAGCTGCATTAAAATCTTCCGGGAGCCTTATATCGATGCTTCCCCCAGATGTACTTAAATAGATCCCTTTATTTATACCTTTATAGTCGAGGTAAATATTTCCTCCGGAGGTAGTCGCTTTTATTTTTGAATTGCTTCCAGTTAGATCCAGACTTCCGCCTGAAGTTGATGCATCCAGATCACCCTGGAAATCTATCCCTGATATATTCCCTCCGGAAGTGGATACTTCAAATCTTCCTTTAACATTTTCCAAATCTATATTGCCGCCTGAAGTTGATATATCCAGGTTCCCTGAGATATCTTTTGCATATACATTACCTCCTCCGGTACCTGCTTTTACATTAAACTTTTCAGGGACTTTAATCTCAAATTTTAATCTGACTCCGCTTTCAAACCACCCCAATAGCCAGTGTTTTCTTTTTGCTATTACTTCGACTTTATTATCATCATTACTAAACTCAAATTTCACTTTGTCTTCTGCTTTTTGGTTTCCCAATATTTTAATATAAACTTCATTTTTATCCCATGATGATATTAATACTTCGCCGCTAGAAGCTTCAACTTTTAAATTTTTACCGGGAGATATCTGGAATGTCTTTTCTTTAATTACTTTTAGGTCGCTGCCAAAAGTATCCATATGCAAAAAAATTAAAATTAAGATAAATGATAAGATGATGATATTTTTATTCATTTTAAACCTCCGGATGAATATAATATTAGACTTAGGAATCCGGAAAATGGTTACGCATTAATGAAGGTTGTGTGAAAATATAGAAAAACCAATGGATAAATCCATTGGTTAATGAAATTCTATTTATCCAATTCATTAGGAAAGGAAAATTGCCAGGTGACTCCTTTATCTGTATCAAGTTTGATGCTTGCATTTAATTGTTCGGCGATTATTCTGATTACCTGCAGACCCAATTTTTCACTTTGATTTTCAACTTTTTTATCAAAACCTACACCATTATCTGAAATGATTAATTCAAATAAGTTTCCTTCTCCTTTTTCTAATATTATTTCAACTTTTCCACTTTTATCATCAGGAAAAGCATGTTTTAAAATGTTGGTTATTACTTCTGTTATAATGAGCCCTAAAGCCACGGCAGTATCAATAAGTGCATCGGTTTCCTCAAGGTTCAAATTAAAATGAATCTCTTTTGATTTATTTACATAGCTTTGTGAAATTAAGTCGATTAATTCTTTTATATACCCGCTTAGTTTTATCCGGGATAGATTTTGAGACTGGTAAAGTTTTTCATGAACAAGGGCAATGGAGCGGATTCTGTTTTTCATATCTTCTACTATTTCTTTTAAGCTCTCATCCTCCACTGTTTGAGCTTTTAAGCCCAATAAAGAAGACATTATCTGCATATTGTTTTTAGTTCTATGATATAACTCTTTTAACAATACCTCTTTCTCTTTCAGCTGCCTTTCAATTCGTTTGTATGCTTCTTCCAATTCATTTTCTGCGTTTTTCTGTTCAGTAATATCTGTGTTAGTACCAAACCACCTTATAATATTCCCTTCTTTATCATGAACCGGTAAAGCTCTTGAAAGAAACCATCGATACTCACCGGTTTTACTTCTCAAAGGAAAAGTATCCTCCCACGATTCTCCCTTTTCTATAGATTCTTTAAATTTATTTACAACTCTATCTATATGATCGGGGTGATGAACTACCTTCCATCCCCATCCTTTCATTTCTTCGTATGTTGTTCCGGTATATTCATACCATCTTTTATTATACCAGTCTATCCACCCCGTACTGTCAGCCATCCATGCAAATTGAGAAATATTATCAGCGAGCGTTTTAAATCTTTCGGCATTTTCCTTAAGATCTTCTAATGAATTTCCCAATGCCGGGCTATATTTTTCCTCTATAGAGCTTTTTTTATCCATATCCTTCCAACCACTCATGTTATTAAAACTGCCATTCTTAAACGAAGTGAAGAACCCAATCGTCTAGATTTATCTGTTTCTTGATTTATATAATAGAAAAGCGTATTCAATAGTTAAAAATATCAATTTATAAGCTTATTTATAATGATAATGGGCACAGATGGAGGTATGTTTTTTGGCAAAACTGGTTCAATAATTGTTAAATTGCTAAATTGTTAAATTGCCAATAATAATAAAAGGATTCTACTTTCTGTATAATTTATGAACTGAATTAATATCCGTGAAAATCTGGGAAATCTGTGTCTTATTTCAGTAATGTCATTTTTTTTGTAGCTGTATATGAACCGGCAGTTAATTGATAAAAATATATTCCGCTCGGAAGGTTGTCTGCACTAAATTTCACATTATAATTGCCGGCATTTTTTTCTCCTCTGAAAATTATTGCTGTTTCTTTTCCTAGAATATTATATAATTTAATTGTCACAAAACTTTTTTCCGGTATCGTAAAACTAATATTTGTTGAAGGATTGAACGGATTAGGGTAATTTTGACTCAGAGAGAATTTATCAACTTTGTTAATATTCTCATTTTCAATACCGGTAAGTCCACCATTATTTGTTTCATAAAAATCTGCCATTCCACCGACAATAAATCCATGCGATTCATTTAACATTGAGATTGATTCAAATCCCAAATGTATATCTTTTGGAGTCTCATCAGTCCAGTTTATACCTCCATCTGTTGTCTTAATTATATAAGCCGGTCCTCCGTTATAAGATCCTACCAGCCATCCAGTATTAGAGTCGAGCATAAAGATTTCTTTAAAGCTGCAGTTGGTAATACCAACCGGAATAGAAGAGGGGATCCATGTATTACCTCCGTCCGTAGTTCTTAAAATAATTGAAAATCCCGATATTCCGCCGACTGCCAGACCGTTTTCCGGTGAAGTAAACTGAATATCTCTCAAAGGCAGTAAGTAATTAGCCATGGCAGTACTATCCTGGAAAATCCAGTTAAATCCTCCATCAGTACTATGATATATCATACCGCTGTAGGTAACCGCCCATCCCTGCAGAGAATCGATAAAACTTACTTTTGAAAAATCTGAGGAAAAACTTTTAATATATGTATGTGAAATTCTCTCCCATGCTTTTCCACCATCCATAGTCCGATAAACAACTGCTGTATCTCTGTGTCCGCCTGCAGCAAAACCCAACTTTGAATTAACAAAATCAAAGCTATTAATATCATCAATTGTGCTGTCTACAATTATCCATGTTTTTCCACCGTTGCTTGTTCTTATAATTCCCCATTTTGAATCAAATCGTACAACAGTGGTATCATCTAAAACTTGAAGTCCCTTCCATGTTCCAATAGAAGTATCATTTATGCTCCATGTGCTTCCTCCATCTGTTGTCTTGAAAAGATGATTTTGTCCTAAAATCCAGCCTATTTGCGGTGAAGCAAACCTTACCATATTGAGATTTTCGGCATATGGAAAAGTTTTTTTCATCCATTGACTTTGTGCAGAAATTGAAAAAAGCCAAATGAAGAAGGTTAACCATTTTGTAACTTTGAATACTTTCATATTACTCTCCCTTTTGTAAAATGGTCTAATAGAAAAGATAATGACTGTTTAAAATGTCATATATTTGATATTAAAAAGCAAGTACTTATTAAAACTTTACCTGCACATTGTGGTCTTCAACTTCGTCCTGTCCGCCAGCGTTCACCTCTGTTCAGAATCGAACACTCTTTTATTTAACAATATTATTTTTGAATCAAATTAAAATGCTTTAATCAGGCATAATCTTTGCGGTTTTTATAATTAGTTCCCGTTATAAAATAAAGAAATCCTCCTATATATATTATTTAATATTATTCATCCAGATGATTAATACTTTTCGTTTATTATCCGGTCCCGGATGACTATCACTCACATTTAAAAAATAAGGAGAATTATATATGAAAAAAATAATTATTTCCTTTTTGTTATTATTGGGAATTGCGTATTCACATCAGGAAAACAAAAAAATGAATGTTGCAATATTTGTTTACAATAATGTTGAGATACTTGATTTTGGCGGTCCTAGTGAAGTCTTTGCCGCTGCGAATTATAAAGGTGATAATGTATTTAATGTTTATACGGTTGCAGCAAACGACAAGCCCCTCTTAAGCCAGGGTTTTATAACCATAACACCGCAGTATACCATAGATAATTGTCCTAAGCCTGATATTATAGTTCTTCCCGGAGGCGCACAAAGTGAATCTGCAAAAAATGAAAAAGTAATTAATTGGATTAAGGAATGTTCTAAAAAGACTAAGATTATTATGTCAGTTTGCACGGGTGCAATGATTCTGTCAAAAACAGGTTTGCTGGATGGTAAAGAGGCTACTACCTGGCATGGTGCAATAGATAACCTTAAGAAAATGACTCCTAAGGCTAAAGTCCATTCCGATACAAGGTTCGTTGATAACGGACAAATTATTACTACTGCAGGTGTTTCTGCAGGGATTGATGGTGCACTGCATGTAGTTCAGAGATTATTCGGAATGGAAACCGCACAGGCGGTTGCAAAATATATGGAGTATGATAAATGGAAACCGGAAGAGGGTTTAATCGTCTCAAGGTAGGTTTTGAAAGATGTAGTAATCAAAGGTCATTGAGCGGAGAGTACATTTTTCTACAATAATTTGACCTCTACGAGGTCAGTGGGAACCATTTTATAATACGAGGATTTGGTGTCCAGAATGAACGTTTTCTACAATAATTTGACCTCTACGAGGTCAATAGGAACCATTTTATAATTCATCATTATTAAAGTTAAAATATGTTTAAAAATTACTTAAAAGTTGCTTTCCGTAATCTTTTAAAAAATAAGGGTATTTCATTTATAAATATTACAGGGCTTGCAATTGGGATAACTTCATGTATTTTAATTTTTCTATTTATTCATAACGAATTATCTTATGACAAGCAGAATAAAAAATTCGATAATATCTTCAGAGTACTTACAATTGATAAGGCACTTGGTGTAAGCAGCAATCTTGTGGGGATAACTTTACCGGCGCTTGGACCTGCAATGAAGAATGAATTTCCTGAAGTTAAAGAAGAGGTTAGAGTCAATAGATCAGGAAAGGATTTAATTGAATATAATCAGAAATTCCTCTATTCAAAAGATCTTATATATGCCGAACCTTCATTGTTTAAGGTCTTTGATTTTGACTTTTTAAATGGTAATAAGGCATCTGCTCTGACAAAACCAAATACAGCAGTCTTAACCGAAGAAATATCCAAAAGGATTTTCGGTAATGAAAATCCTATCGGTAAAAGCTTTAAAGTAGATAATGATAAGGATATTGAGGTAGTTGGAATACTGAAAGATATTCCCCGGACTTCCCATTTAGCGATGGATGTTATAATCTCCATTTATCCGACCGCTCAGGATACCAATCTTGCGAAGTATTTAAATTCATGGAACAATATCAGTATGACTACATATGTTCTTTTGAATAATCCTTCATCCGAGTCTTCTGTGGAGTCAAAGTTAGAACCCTTAATTAGGAAAAACAATGTAGGTAAGAATTTTAATGTAACACTGCAGCCTCTGAAAGATGTTCATTTAAAATCATCGGATATCTTATTCGATGATGCAAACAGAGATAAAAGCGATATAGGTTATATCTATTCTTTATTTGCAGTTGCAATATTTATAATACTGATAGCCGCATTTAACTTCATGAATTTATCAACCGCAAAAGCTGTTGGCCGTGCAAAGGAAGTGGGTCTAAGGAAAGTTGTAGGAGCAATAAGATATCAGCTGATATTGCAGTATCTCGGAGAAGCGGTTTTATTAAGTTTCCTTTCACTTATACTTGCAATGTTTCTTGTTGAATGTTTTGCGCCATTAATAAATTTACCTATAAAAGGAAGCTATATCTTATTCTTCATCGAAAATCCTGTCTTCCTTGCCAGCTTAATCATAAGTATTTTAATCTTAGGCTTACTTTCCGGCATTTATCCTGCATTCATACTTTCAAGGTTTAAGCCGGCTTCAATATTAAAAGGTTCCGCTAAACACAATAAAAGCGGAATATGGATGAGAAGAATATTGGTAACAGTTCAATTTACAGTATCTATAGGGATGATTATCGGTACCTATATTGTTTATCAGCAATTGAATTATATCAGAAGTAAAAATGTGGGATATAACAGGGAACAGGTGATGACCCTTGATTTAAATGATCAGCAGCTTCAAAAAAATTCACATCTTCTGGAAAATGAGATTCAAAAGCTTCTTTCTGTGGAAAGTGTTTCTTTATCTTCCAATTTACCCGGAAGAGGTTTCGGCAGAACGGGTATTCAGCCGGAAGGTTATTCGAGCAAAGATGATATATGGATAGTCAGCATTATGTCTGCAGATGAAAAATTTCTGCCTAATATGAAAATGGAGCTAGCAGAAGGGAGAAACTTTTCATTGAAGTTTCCTGCTGATCAAAAAGAAAGTGTAATAATTAATCAAGCTGCTGCTAAGGCTTTAAAGTGGAAAAATCCTTTAAATAAAAAACTATCGTTTGGTGGTAATTCTCCGAATAAACTAAACGTAATAGGTGTTGTAAAAGATTTTAATTTTGCATCTATGCGTCATCAAATAGAACCTTTGCTGATTGTTGATAATCCTAATACAAATAATGTACTATCAATTCGAATAAAAAAAGGGAGAATCCCCGATGCTGTAAATTCAGTTGAACAAACCTGGCAGAAAGTAAATCCCGGCAGACCCTTTGAGTTTAATTTCCTCGATGATGAATTTGAACAGCTTTACAAAACGGAAAGCAGCTTCTCTACCCTGATTGGAAGTTTCACATTTCTTGCAATTTTTATCGCGTGCCTAGGTTTATTTGGATTAGCATCTTATATGACCGAGCAGCGGACTAAGGAAATAGGAATTCGAAAAGTTCTTGGAGCTTCTATTCCGGGAATTTTATATATAATATCAAAACAATTCATTATACTTATCATATTAGCAAACTTAATTGCCTGGCCTCTCGCTTACTATTTCATGAATGGCTGGTTAAAGGATTTTGCATATAGAATTGATATTGGAGTTTCTACATTTATAATTGCCGGTATTTTAACTTTGCTTATTGCAATATTTACCATTTCTTATCAGGCGATAAAAGCTGCAGCAGTAAATCCCGCAAAATCGCTTAGGTATGAATGATGGATTCAATAGTCATTCGTTGGTTATTCAATTGTCATTCGATAGTCATTCAATTGTCATTCAATAGTAATTCGGAAGTTATTCATAGGTCTATTAAGAAAAGTATCAGATAATTTCGATTGATATTGAAATTATTTTAGCTGTTGAATGAATTTATTGTTACAATTGTAAATAAATTCTCCACTATTTTTTTCCCATGTACCATTTATATATTGTTCATATAATCCATTTATAATAAGGGATGAGGGAAATATCCATCTAGATATGTAATTACTGAAATGCCGGAACGGTTCAGGAAGTTTAATACGTTGAAGATTATTTCCACTACTATCAATCACCCATGAACTTGTTGATGTTTCAGGCGAATGACCTCCAATGCTGTAGGTTGAGAACGAGATCCATTTTCCATCGGGAGACCATGATGGATTATTTATACCTGTATCCTCATCATCAAATTTTGTTAAATATTTTGGATTACCGTTTTGCAGGTTAATGAACCAAATTGAATATATAATTTTTGACTCGATATGTCTTTTCTTATGTAAATAAGATTTATCCAATACATTTAATTGCTCTCTTACAATTACAATTTTATCCTTCAACGGAGAAATTGCATATTCAGACTGGAACTCCGTTTCCTTTAACTTAGTTGAATCTGTTAAGATGGATTGAGCCAATATGCTGGAATTGATAAGGACAAATAATAATATCCTTTTTAGCACAAATACCTTTTCTTTTATAATCACCATGATTCTATTTCTTTTATTTTGTTTTTTAATTTCTCATCAAAAATTTGGTAGGGAGTTTTTTCGCTAAAATCAAAAGTATTGTATTTATCTATTATATAACCATCAAGAACCGGATAAAACCCATTTGAGTCATCCAGATAGGGGACTAAGACTATTAAAGAATCAAGTTTCGGATATTTTCCTCGAGGTTCAAGAGGTACAAGATATTCTTTGCCTGCCTCAAATGTAGTTCTTCTTTTTATACCAGAATTCATAATAAAAAAATTGAATATTCTTCCCCATCGATGCTCAATAGAACCCGGGGTAATTTCTCCTCTGTTTTATCATCAAATACATATCCTTTGATAACAACTGCGCCAGGATTATTAATTTGTGAATGGATAGAAATGTTTAAAAGGAGAGATAAACAGATAATGAATTTAACTATCCCCATCCGGCAGTTTCTATTTCTCATGTAACAGGTTCCCCTTTACTTTTTGAATAGAATTTTTTAGCTGCAACCTATTATCTACAGAAGCTTTAGAATAGGTAGACAATCACCCACTCAGTTTCCCATTCCCTAATCTCTTTTATGATAAGTACAAGCTATATCTAAAAAATGAATTATTCAATAGAAAAATGGGTAAATTATAATATAAAATTAAATTACAGTGTAGTTGATAATGCTTCTCCAGACAGATTTTCCGGAGAACAAGTTTAATTATTTCCTGTATGTACACGATTACTTAACCGAGCTTTTTAAAAACATTACGATATAGCGTAGGTTTGCTGCCATTTTTTCGTTTCTAAGCATCCTTTTTTATATTAAGCCAACATTTATCCCTACTTTTTCATAATCTTAGCATAAAATTGAATTTTCTCAATATTCAATATCCCACTCCTATCAAAAATTAATTTCTTAATGAACTATCAGGAACATTAAGGAATGTCACAATATTGTTCATTATAAGTGAACAAATGATAAATATGAACATGAAGTTTTAAATATTAATAATAATTATTGATTAATGTTCACTATTTTCTTATGTTCACGAATAGTGAACAAAAAGGAATATTATCTTGAATGAACAAGAAATTTTAAATAAAGCAATAAACAGATTCCGGGAGGAAACAGGTAATAACTTAATTCCATTATATAGTAATAAAAATTTTAATTTAGAGTTAATATGGGAAGAAAATGATATAAAATTTGAAGCTGAAGTTAAAAATACTATAAATCGTGGAATGTTGGGTCTTATAAAGAATCAATTAAACAAATTTAAAAATATCCCAATATTAATTACTTTTTATGTAAATCCGGATTTAGCAGAAATAATAAGGAAGCTTGAAATAAATTATATTGATACTGCTGGAAATGTCTTTATTAAAGTACCACCAATTCACATTGATATAAGAGGGAAAAAATTTGATAAAAATATTAACCTGAAAAATTTGACAGGTAGAGCTTTTCAACCGGCAGGAATGCAAATAGTTTTTACCTTACTTTGCAATCCTGGATTGGAAAAAAAACCATATAGGGAAATTGCAGATATTGCAAATACAGGATTAGGTACCGTTCAAATAACATTTAAGGATTTAGAAAGGCAGGGATACATTTTTGATACAGGAAAACAAGGCAAAAGAATTAGAAAAAAAGAAGATCTTATTAAGAAATGGGTAATATTATTCCCAGATAAATTAAAACCAAAATATTTCTTTGGGCGGTATGTTAAAGATGATAATGTCACCTTTGAAAATTGGGATATAGGAAAGTTCGGTGGTTTATGGGGAGGAGAAACTGCTGCAGCTAAATTGACAAAATACTTAAAACCATTCATTCACACTATATATATTGGAGAAAGGGTAGGAGAGTTGATCCTAAAAAATAAGTTAAGAAAAGAGCAAAATGGTAATATTGAAATTATTAAAAAGTTTTGGGGGTTTCCAGAAAATGCAGATATTGTAAATCCTATATTAATTTATGCCGACCTATTGGCTACTGGCGATCCGCGGAATATAGAGACTGCAAATATTATTTATGAGAGAGAAATTGTTCAACTTATCAAATAAATTAGATCCGTTAACTTTTAAAATATTAAAAATAATTACAAGAGTTACTGAATCACTGGACATGAGATTCTTTGTTATAGGTGCTACAGCACGAGATATTATCTTACATAATGTCCATCGTATTCCAATTTACAGACAAACCAATGATATTGATTTTGGTGTAAATATAGAGATTCGGGAAGATTTTGAGAAGCTAATTCATGAATTGGAAAGATTTAATTTTGAACCCACCAATGTCCCACATAAATTTAATTATAAAGGTATACCGAATATTGATATTATTCCATTTGGAAAAATAGGAGGAGAAAAGCAGAAAATAATATGGGAAACAGATAAAGGCAAAAGTTCAACAGAATTAAATATCTTGGGATTTGACGAGGCGTTTAATAAGGCAGAAGAAATAATTATCCAGGATGAGCCGGAAATAAAAATAAAATTTGTATCAATGGAAGGAATGACTATAATGAAATTCATTTCTTGGAAGGAGGCTTATTTCAAGAACCCTTCACAGAATCAATTTCCCATTCATTGGTAAAAAAATCATTGATAATCTAAATTATATATTATAATTTAGTTGTTGAAAAATAGAGGGATGGGGAAAGCGGGCATATTGATAATATTCTCCGTCAATCTAATTTATCCTATCTAATAGGTAACTAAAATTACATAAGCGGAAATCATGGAAGTAATTACCAAAGCGAAATATCCCAATATTGTGCAAGTAATAAACTTTGAGATTCTTCACTTCGTTCAGAATGACAATGCTGCGTAATTTTAGTAATTAATTAACTGTTATTATAATTTGAGGAGGACTCTATGAAACCAATTACGAGACGTTCCTTTCTCAAAACCGGAGCCACAGCTGCTGTTGCAGCAGCAGCAATTCCGTTTCTGCCAAATGGATGGTACAGCTTTAAGAAAGTTAATACCTCCGGATATTTTGAATCGGAATTCGGGATTACCGATGCACTGTGTCAAAAAATTCTAACCAAAGCCCTATCCAAAGGCGGCGATTTTGCCGATCTCTATTTTGAACATACAATAAGCAACTGGATTTTATTGGAAGACGGTAAAGTTAACAGAGCTTACAGTGATGTTGGTCTCGGGGTAGGTATTAGAACAGTCAACGGTGATCAGGTAGGTTACGGTTTCACCCAGGAACTTACTGAAAATTCAATGCTGGCCGCTGCATCTACAGCCGCTACTATCGCAGATTCAAGAGCGAATGTACCTGCAGGAGAGTTTGTTCAGTCTAATCTGGAAAATTACTACCGGCTGGAGAACTTATTAACTTCTGTTCCTCTTGAATCCAAACTCCCGCTTGTTCAGGGGGCAAACGATAAATGTTGTTCTCTTTCTTCCTTAATCATTAAAGTCACTGCAGGTTTTCATGATCAGCAGAAACGTATCCTTGTTGTGACAAGCGATGGAAAGAAGAGCGAAGATTTATTGCCGAAAAATTATCTTTATGCTTCGGTTGTTGCAGAAAAAGATGGTAAACGGGAAAGATCGGGATGGGATATCGGGGGCAGATGGGATTTCTCTCATTACACTCCTGCTATAGTTGATGAAGTGGCTAAAACTGCTGTTGATCGGACTATTATTTTATTTGATGCTGTTCAGCCTCCTGCCGGTGAAATGCCTGTAGTATTAGGTCCCGGTCTAACCGGTATTCTTCTCCATGAAGCCATTGGACATGGAATGGAAGCCGATTTTAACAGGAAAAATATTTCTACATATAGCTCTATGATAGGCAAGAAAGTAGCCGAACCCTTTGTTACTATTATTGATGAGGGGACTATTCCCAATTTGACAGGCTCGGTTAATGTTGATGACGAAGGAACACCTGCTCAAAAAACGGTGCTGGTTGATAAGGGTATTCTTTCCAGCTATATGCATGATAAAATATCTGCACGCCATTATAAAGTTGAACCAACCGGAAACGGCAGAAGGGAAAGTTATCAGCATTATATTCAGCCAAGGATGAGAAACACATACATGCTTCCTGGAAATGAAACGCCCGAAGATATAATTAAAAGTGTTGATAAGGGGATTTATGTTAAGGATGTAAGCAACGGGCAGGTTAAGATCGGGGAAGGGGATTTTGCATTCTATGTATCGCAGGGGAGAATGATAGAAAATGGAAAATTAACTTCTCCCATAAAAGATGTTAATATTATGGGTAACGGTCCGAAAATGCTTCAGAATGTTATTATGGCGGCAAATGATCTTGAAATGTTTAGAGGTGGAGCAGGATTCTGCGGTAAAGGGGGACAATCAGTACCGGTTGGCTTTGGATTACCAACTATCCTGGTTAAATCTATGACTGTTGGCGGTACAATGGCAAAAGGAGTACAAAATGAATAAAGAATTGTTTGATCTAGCCGAATGGTCTGTTAAGACCGCAAAATCAGCCGGCGCAGATGACTGCCGTGTAAATATAAATAAAGAACGCTTTGTTGAAATCAGCTACCGCGAACGAAAACCGGAAAATATTAAAGAGGCTTCTACCAGGGGTCTTTATATAGAGGTTTTTGTTAATAACAGGTATTCCGGTCAAAGTACTTCGGATTTACGTAAGGATGCTTTGAAAGATTTCATTGCAAACGCTGTTTCTGCAACTAAACTTCTTGCGGAAGATCCCTACAGGTCATTGCCCGATCCAAAATATTATGAGGATAGAGCTGAGCTTGATTTACGGATAACCGATCCTGATTATAATGAATTCACACCTGAAGACAGGCACAGTCTCGTTAAAATTATAGAAAATTCATGTCTGAAAGAGGGTGCTGAAAAGGTAATTTCGGTTACCGCAGATGAGTATGACAATCATTCGGAATCTGTAATGCTTACAAGTAATGGTTTTGAGGGACATAGAGAATCAACCATATACTGGGCAGGTGCAAGTATGACTGCAAAAGATGAAGGTGACCGCAGGCCGCAGGGCTACAACTACATCGGGTCTGTTGCTAAAAAAGATCTTCCCGGATATGAAGAGATCGGAACTGCCGCAGCTACAAGAACTTTAGATCTTTTAGGAGCAAAGAAAATTAAAACTGAGACACTCCCAATTATTGTAGAAAACCGGAATGCTATGCAATTGGTCTGGGGATTTCTTTCTGCAATGTTTGGCAGGAATATTCAACAGAAACAATCATTCCTAGCTGATAAAAAAGGTCAAAAAATTGCTAGTGAACACCTTACCTTAATTGATGATCCGTTTATAATTGGAGGTATGGGGAGCAGGCTTTATGATGGTGATGGATTTGCAGCTAAAAAACGTACTATGATTGAAAAAGGTGTACTGAAGGAATTTTACCTGGATTGGTATTACAGCAGAAAACTGGGATGGGAACCAACTACAGGAGGGACTTCAAATATTATTATTCCTGCCGGGAAACGTTCGGTTAAAGAGATTATGAAAGATTTAGGGAGAGGTATATATGTAACAGGTTTTATAGGCGGCAACTCTAACTCAACTACAGGCGATGCATCTGTTGGTATTTTCGGACAGCTTTTTGAAAATGGTGAACCTGTTCAGGCTGTTGCCGAAATGAATATAGCAGACAACCACTTGAAGTTCTGGAATAAGCTGGCTGAGGTTGCTAATGATCCCTGGATTTATTCATCACAGCGGGTTCCCAGTCTTGTTTTTACGGATGTTGTTGTTTCGGGTGTTTAAGCTGATTTTTTTTATTAAAAAGGTAATACCTCAAACCTCCGGAGGTTTAGGAAAACCCGGAGGTTTTCATTCCATGGAAATTTTTATAATGATGTCAATGGATCTTTATTTATATAAGACTTTTAAAATTGTATTGGGAGCTTTGGATAATAAGTTTAGCAATACTAAAGCTGGACCTTGGGGATATCTATCCCCCCTCTCCCAATGGCGTAATGTTCCCAAACTTATCCCAAATGATGCTGCAAACCTTGTCTGACTCATCCCTATTCTTTCCCTCAGTTTTTTCACGTCTATATGTCTAGGTCTAAAAACCCTTGCTTCTTTTGCATCGCCTTTTGAATATTCTATTGCTTCTTTTAATCCTTTGCTTATACTTTTATATACCTCACTCATATTTTACCTCTTATAACTTCTTATTAATTCTTTTACCAATTTTGCCAATTCATTTCGTTCGGATTTACTTAAATTTACTTTATCATTTTTTCTAAAATTTTGTATGGTCAAAAATATATTCTTTTTCTCCGGTTAAAAAGTATCCCAACATGAATCCAGCTGGAATGGCAGCAGCACCTGCATACAAAGGGCCAATATTCGGATGACATATACCGAAGTCATCTATTTGTGAAGCAGCCACAGTTACTAATATTTTCAATAAAAATCTTTAGTAAGTGGTAATTTATCAATGAAAGGAGGAGAATCTCTGCTCTCTCTGTGTCTTCTCAGTTTCCTCTGTGGTTAAATTTTCTCGGCTGCAAAATTCGATACGAAATAGCGTAGGTTTTAAGCAGTTTTTTCATTTCTAAGGCATTGAAAATGGAGTGAGCCACCATTTACCCCTCCTTTGTAAAGATCCACCCCTTAAAACGAATTTTCATTCTTTCTCAAAAAAATGATTGGAACATGGCACAATTTTCTTTTTAGGTGATCAATGTTGCAGCATTTATAATGAAAATAATTTATGTATTGATTGTTTATATAAGGAAGGAGTAAAATTATGAAAAAGATTAATAGAATAACCGGAAGTTTTTTAGTTATATTGTTTTTATGTACAGGTTTTTTATATGCTCAAAATTATATCCCCAAAGACTCTTCAAAAACAGATACTACAGATACATATAAAACAAAACCCGATAAAACTAAAATCGATACTTCACATATGGATATGAGGCGCGATACTTTGATTTATAATAATTTCGGAAAGTATAATAACTATGCATTTGATCAGAATTTAAGCAGCAAAATAAATACAATGGATTCGGTTAGAACCGACACTTCAGGGACAGATACTATACAAATAATGAAAGATACTGTAAGTGCTGTTGATAATAGGATTTTTAATTATGGCTCCAAGGAAAAATATATAGCAGCTTCTTTGTTTTCTTTTAATAGATTGACAGAATTAAGTTTTGCGGATAGAGAGTTATATTTTTTGTGATTTGAAGAAAGATTTTATTTACTTTTAAGGATTTATGTCACCCCTTCGGGGTTTATGGGGCGCTTAGTGTAAATGCGATCTACAATAATGCCACCCCTTCGGGGTTGTGATGCATTACGGGTATATATGAATCTACAATAATGCTACATGACTATTGAATGACCATCGATGCGGGAAGTCCCCACTTCGCCTTAAATTTCCCATATTCTTGTTTAGGGAGCTGAACCAGAACCGGTTTTGAGTTTATATTAATCCATTTGAGAATATTGATTATATGCTCTTCTGTCATTGCAGAGCAGCCTGCCGTGGCTCCTTCTGTTTTATCCCATATATGGAGGAAAATGCAGGAGCCTCCGCCTTTTAACCGGGGCATGCTGTTATGTTCAATAAATACGCCCCATTTATATTCATTATCACTCAGCTTCATTATTTCTGAACTGTTCCAGTCTTTATAGGCAACCTTTCTGTTATCTACTATAGTATTATAATATCTGGAATTTATATCATCCACGCATTCGGTACATGAATCGACCTGAATATAGGGCATGTGCAGCCAGTCGGCGCTATCAGGAGGTTCGTAGCCAAAGACTTTGCTTAATTTGAAAACACCAGCAGGGGCTTTATAATCACCTTCATGCTTTACAGGCCCTTCATCAAGAGCAGTTCCGTGCAGTCCTTTTCCCCATGCTAAACCCGCACGACCTACAGTTATTTTATATTCATCTCCTACTTGTTTCCATTTTCCCCCTAGTTTATTCCTTTCATATCTGTGTAAGGTACCGATTGTATCTTTCCAGTTCCCTGTTATTATTAAAATCATCTGGGTGGAAGCAGAGAGAGGGGAAATATCACCGCTTACGGCAGTTGAATCGGAGCTTGCCGGGTATACAACTGAAATACAGAAGCTAATCAAATAAAAAAATAAAATGTGGAATATCTTGTTTCTCATCAAATCCTTTTTAATCCGGGAATTCAGGATAATATAATCTTTCACTTAAATTTAATAAATTTACTGATGTTTTTTAAAGTAATATGGAAAATAATAAAATGATGGAATTATCAACTGTTGAAAAAATATATCTTGAAAAATCAGGAAAAGAGCTTTTTTATCCTCCTAAAGAGAAAATTGGAATTATTCAGGTTAAAAACTTCCCTGAGCTGGGGAAATTAACGGCATTAAGATTTTTAGAATGGGTTATTGAAAATCCCGGCGGAGTTATTTCTTTACCTACCGGAAAGACGCCCGAGCATTTTATTAAATGGGTTTCTTATTATCTCAATAATTGGAATAAAAAAGAGGCCAGTGAATTTTTAGAGAAATCAGGAATCAAATCAAATACAAAACCGGATATGAAAAGTTTATACTTTGTTCAGATAGATGAATTTTATCCGATTGATTCTTTTCAGCATAACAGTTTTTATTATTATATACAGCAATTTTATTTCCGTAATTTTGAATTAGATCCCGCAAAAGCGCAATTAATAAATGTTAATAAAATACCGACAGCAGAGAATCTTCCCATTGATCAAATTTTTCCGGATAAACATGTAGACTTATCTCTTCGTTATAGATATGCAAGAACGAGACAGGAACGCCGGCAGAAAGAAACAATTGAATTAGTAGATGAATACTGCACTAACTATGAAAGGAAAATACGTGAACTGGGAGGAATAGGATTTTTCCTTGGGGGTATAGGACCGGACGGACATATAGGCTTTAATATTGAAGGGAGCGACCATTTTTCAACCACACGTTTAACTGAAACTAATTATGAAACGCAGGCTGCCGCATCAACTGATTTAGGCGGAATTGAAATAGCCAGGAACAGGCTTGTTATTACGATCGGTCTTAATACTATAACGTATAATAAAAATGCTGTGGCTCTAATTATTGCATCAGGTGAAGCAAAGGCAAATATTATCAGGGATTCAATTGAAAATTCTCAGAATAACCAATACCCTGCTACTGTCCTACAAAAACTAAGCAAAGCAAGGTTTTATCTTACAGATGGCGCAGCCCTTAGATTGAAAGAAAGAAGATTAAGAGATATTAAGAAAGAAGAACCTTTATCAAAATTTGCTATTGAACGTGCGATAATAAATCTGGCTGTGGATAAACGAAAAGAGGTTATGAAATTAACTGAAGAAGATTATAAGAATGACCAGCTTGGGAATTATATACTTTCAAAAACCGGTTTATCAACAGAAGAGATCAATAAAGACATTCAAAACTCCGTTTTGGAAAGATTTAAAAGGGGGATAGAGAATGTTGAAAATGAAAGAATACTTCATACGGGACCTCATCATGACGATATAATGCTCGGCTATCTGCCTTATATTGTTCATCTTGTCCGCAACCCCACAAATCAGCATCATTTTACTGTTCTGACTAGTGGTTTTACCGCAGTTACTAACTCATATATGCTGCAGGTTATTGAAAACTTAAAACAGCATTTTTATGATCAGGAATTTATTGCCAGGTTAAATACAAAATATTTCGAGGTTTCCTTTGAAGAAGGGAAAAACAGGGATGTTAATCTTTATCTTGATGGGATTGCCGCAAAGAGTGATGTATTCAAAAATGAAGCTCAGGCCAGAAGATCACTTAGGAATTTAATAGAGGTTTACGGTAAGAATGATATTTCATTTCTAAATGATAAAATAAATGAGCTTATAAATTATTTTCAAACCCAATATCCCGGAAAGAAAGATGTTCCTGAGGTTCAGAAGCTTAAGGGAATGCTTAGGGAGTGGGAAGAGGAAATATTATGGGCTCATCTTGGATTTAACAGTGATGGTGTATCACATCCGCGCCTTGGTTTTTATCAAGGAGATATATTCACGGAAAATCCAGAAATCAACCGTGATGTTATTCCTGTTCTGAATCTTTTTAGGAAATTTAAACCGACAATAATCACTGTTGCATTAGACCCGGAAGGAAGCGGACCTGATACTCATTATAAAGTTCTTCAAACTATAACGGAAGCACTTCGTTTGTATGGTGAAGAGACTGATATTTCAAAACTTCGTATATGGGGATATAGAAATGTATGGTACCGATTTCATCCTGCTGAGGCAAATATTTATATTCCGGTGAGTTTAAATAGCTTTGCATTGATAGACAGCATGTTTATGAACAGCTACGGCTCTCAGAAAAGTGCGAGTTTTCCGAGCTGGGAGCTTGACGGACCATTTTCGGCACTATCTCAACAGCTTTTGGCCGAGCAGTACCGTACGATCAGGCTGTGTCTTGGAAGGGATTTCTTTATTAAGCATGAAATTCCCAGGGTTAGAGCAGCGCATGGGATGGTTTATTTAAAGGAATTGACGATAGATGAATTCAATACAAAGTCGATTGAGCTGAAGAAGCTGACGGAGAATTTTTGAGAGGCTTATAGGTTAACTGCAGAAATCATTGCTATGTAATTCTCATCCGGGATGTATTCGGGTATGCTGTTTCCGGAGCCTAAGGCATAACCTCCTTTAGCTAAGCTTTTTTCAAGCATTGCTTTTGATCTTTTAGTGATTTCTTCAGGTGAGCTTCTTGCTAGGAAGTCCATATCAATTCCGCCAAGGATGGAAATCCTATTTCCCCATAGATCGAATGCTTGTTCAACCGGAGTAATCTGGTCTTCAAAAGAATGTTTTGCATCATATTTCATATCGAGTATTATGTCATTCATAACATCCTTAAGCTGTCCGCATGAATGAAGTATTGCAGGTTTTCCTGCTTTATGAATAGCCTCAACCATTTTCTTATGCCATGGAAAAATCCATCTTCTCAGCATTTCGGGGGAGAGCATAGTCTGATTCTTAAATCCCCAGTCATCATTAACAATGCATGCGCCTATAGTTTCGACGGGTGCAACAATTTCATAAAACCGTAATAATCTTGAACCTACCGAATCGAATATGTCGGTTGTTAAATCTTCATCAAGCATGCACATAAGACATAAATTTTCGAATCCCACTATATCAATTACGTTCTCAAGCAGACCTCCGTTCCCGCTTGCTATTAGTTTCATTCCATCAGGTAGTTCAATACGGAGATCATAGTAAATATCATAATCTCCTTTTTCCGGATCAGGCCATTGATACTTTTCATAACTTTCACGGTTCGTAATCATATTTCCGGCATTTAATGATCTGCTCTCCTTTTTCTCTATTGCCTCCTTTGGGAAGTTAAGTGTGTTGGTTCTCCATGCAGAAATCGTAGTATAATCATATCCTGCATTTTAAAAAGATTTTATAAGTCTTTTGAAAGGTGCGGTTCTGGATGAGGTATCTTCCCTGTACTCACCGGTTAATTTTCCAATAATCCGATTGTTGATTCCGAATTCGAATAAAGTTGGTCTTTCCGGTTTTTTCCGATTTATAACGGAAAGTAAATTATTAAAATCGGGTTTGAAATAATCGGAGCGGTTGTAGATAATATTATTCATATTGTACTATGGTTATTCGATTGTCATTCGATTGTCATTCGATTGTCATTCGATAGTCATTCAATGGTTATTCAATAGTCATTCGATAGTCATTCAATAGTCATTCGATAGTCATCCGATGGTCATTCAATAGGCATTCTATGGTCATTCAATTGTCACTCATAGACATTTAATGGTTATTGTATAACTCAAGTTGACCGCTAAAATTGAAAACTGTTAAAACAGTTAAATATCAAGCTTTTGGTTTATTAACCCCCGGCATTAATCCCGGGGTTAATAAATA
Organism: uncultured Ignavibacteriales bacterium; assembly: GCA_963848195.1. Taxonomy (GTDB): domain Bacteria; phylum Bacteroidota; class Ignavibacteria; order Ignavibacteriales; family Ignavibacteriaceae; genus CAVQBP01. Next base: position 174,456 of record CAWKCY010000024.1, read on the forward strand.
TGAATATTTGTAACCATTTCCAATAAATTTGTCATCTTTCAAATCCAGGTAACTTGAGTTATTTGTATAGAAAATATTTTTTTGAAAATTCTCTGAATTCGGATGCTTCTTTATCGAAGTAGGGTTCTAATTGTTTAACATTAAAGTTTCCCTGGATCATTTCTCTTACTTTGCTTGTTCCGGCAACATTGTCAAACATTCTGAATCTGTTTTTGTACTGATCATTAAAGAGAGAAGAATCAGGGTAGAGCTCTTTTAATGCCTGGATAAAATAAAATTGTATGGGTATGAGTTTGGCATTCTTATAGTCTGTAATATAAGTTTGAACTCCGTGAAGATCCTTTCCCATACCGAAGCCGTAAAAAGGTTTATATGTAATAGGTCTGAATAAGACTCCGTCCAAACCATAACTGTTCATTTTATCAGTAAGCTTTTGAGCATCAATCCATTCTGCGGCAAATGTCTGAAAGGGGAGTGTATAACCTACACCGATTGATACCCCGTATAATTCACCTACTATGCCCGATGCTACATAATAGTAAGGTGAATCCATGTTCGGGATATGGGGTGAAGTAGGAACCCATGGTAAACCGGTATCTTCAAATGTCATTCCTCTATTCCATCCTTCCATTGGTACAACAGTTAATTTACATTTAACTGCGCCGGGGAGCATGCCCTCATTATTAAGCAGCGTGGCTAGTTCTCCGCATGTTAAGCCGTATACATAAGGTATTTTGAACATGCTGACAAATGAAAAATGCCCTTCTTCAACTAAACCTCCTTCTACTCTGCTCCCGCCTAAAGGGTTAGGGCGGTCAAGTACTACGACTTCAATATTATGTTCAGCCGCAGCCTGCATTATTGTTCCCATTGTACTAATATATGTATAAGAACGGCATCCTATATCCTGGATATCATAAACTAAAACATCGATATTTTTGAGCATTGCTGAATCAGGCTTTCGAGTCTTTCCGTATAAAGAATAGACAGGGAGTCCTGTTAAATCATCTTTGTAGGATTCAACATAATCACCCGCAGCGAAATTTCCTCTCACTCCATGCTCGGGTCCGAATAATGCAACCAGGTTAACATCAGGAGCTTCATCTAATATATCAATTGTTGATTTTAATTTACTATCTACCCCGGATGGATTGGTAACCAGTCCTACTCTTTTGCCTTTAAGGATATCAAAATTTCTATCTCTTAAGACTTCAATTCCTGTTTTTACAACCGGACCGGTTCTGAATATTTTATCATAATTGATCTGAAGGCCGGCAAGCTTTTGTGCTACAAGTTTCGGAATTGTTTTATCTCTTATAAATCTGTAAAAATCTTCTCCCGGACAAAGTGTTAGGGCATAATCTTTATGTCCTTTAATACTATCTAAAGAGACATGATATTTTTTTACAAGGAAGCTTGTTAAATCTACAACGGCTTTTAATTGAGCCTTATTAAATTTTTGGACTTCATAATTTCCCATAACACAGATGAGTGCATGCCCGCGAACATCGTAATCAGTATTTGTATCTCCGGGATATTTTAACGGGCGTGTTTCATAAATATTACCATTCAAATCGATCATATAATGATAAGGGATATCCATCCAGCCTTTTTCGGATCTGCTCCATGACTGAAGGTTTCTGAGGTAATCAACAACATTTTTATCTTTAGCGAAGAATTCTCCGCCATGATGAAGAGTAATTTTTGTTACGGTCTGTTCAGGTAATGTTTTTGTACCGGGTTTCCAGCCCCATTCATCGCGGGTAATTACTTTCATATCCGGAGGATACTCAATACCGGTAGTATTTGTTTCATATTTGCTTGTTGAACATCCGTAGATAAATAAAAAAATTATGACTGGAAGGTTTTTCAGATATTTCAATTTAATTGCCTTAGATTATTTTTTAGAAAAAAAGAAAACTTAAATTAGTACAGGTGTATATTGAGTTTCGATTTTATCACCGTCTTTTAATCCAGCACATGATTTGTGAGTCGCATTTCTTGGATCGGATTCATCAAATGTATCCCCATCGGCTAAATAAATTACGGTCATTCCTTCGCGCATTTCATCAGAGATATTTTCTCCCGCTCCATGGAAAGTTAAACCTGAGTGAAATGTTACATCTCCCGCATTGATAGGTGTAAATATTTTTTCTATTCCCTTTACTATTTCGGGCTGATGAGGGTTCTTAAAGATGTCCACATATTCTTTATTTTTTCCTTTATGGGATCCGGGATAGAAATAAAGGCATCCTTTTTCTTTAGGGACATCATTAAGAGCCATCCACATGGTGATAGTTTTTTCTCCTTCATTAATCGGCCAGTAGCTTATATCCTGGTGAGCATCGGTTACCCTGCCGTGAGGTTCTTTGAATAAAGCCTGGTCATGCCACAATCTTACATGGGATACTTCCATAAGATCCCTTGCAATTCCGGCAAACCTTTTGCTGAAAACAAAATCTTTGACTGCGGGGAAATCCCAGCATAGATATCCGCATTGAAGGAAGGATTGTTCGTACTGTGATTTTTCTGCAAGTGTCCTTTTATCTTGTTCTTTTCTTATTAAGACAGCCGCTTCGATAACATGTCTAGCATATTTTAATGCTTCACCGGTCAATATTTTTTCAAGGGGAATGAATCCGTTTTCTTTGTAATAGTTTATTTGATTTTCGGTAATTGGATATTCCATGTTATAAATTTTCGATACTGCGTCCGGAGTTGGTTCATTTAGTATTTTTAGTGCATTTTCTTTTGTCAATCCTTCAAAATTTATCATTTCTTTCTTTCTTTGTTATTAATTTGTGAAATATAACAATCAAAAACTTATTAAATTTTAAATGACAATCAAATAATGATATTGAAGGGATGACAATGTTTGTGCAATTTTCTATAAATATTTAATCCCTAAAGGGATTTTGAATATAGTTTTAAGGAGTTAATAAAAGACTTATTAGACAAGGAGGTTACCTGGATTTGACGGCTGTTAGATGGCCATTAGATAGTGTTAAAAGTATGATACCGGACGGTTAATGCAATACATTTAATTTGGGTATTAAAGAATAAATTGTTCATGTTAATAATTGGATATAATCCTCAAATTAAAGCTGGAAAAATATAAAAATGCAGGGTGAAAATAAAGAGATGGTTTTGATTTTTTGAGAAGCAGTGTACTATCCGAAATACCAATGGATAAATCCATTGGTTAATGATATTCATACGGTTTAAATATTTAGTTCCTCAGGGAATACCAATGGATAAATCCATTGGTTAATGATATTCATAGGCTCTAAAGTCATTTAGTTCCTTACGAAGCCAATTGATAAATCATTGGTTAATGGTATTTATAGTCAATAAAAAAATATTTATAGTTTACCTTATAAAGCAGAATTAATTTGAGTATTTTATTATAATTGTTTGAAAATAATTATTCAGAATTTTTTATGGAAAAAACTAAACCTGCTTCAAGAAATCCCTGGTTTTGGGTCCCGTCTCTTTATTATACCGAGGGGATTCCTTATGTAATGGTGATGACAGTAACGGTTGCTTTTTATAAAAGGATGAATGTTTCGAATGCGGATATTGCGTTCTTTACAAGCTTATTATATTTTCCCTGGGTTCTTAAGCCTTTATGGAGCCCGACAATAGACATCTTCAAAACAAAAAGATTCTGGATAATTTTGATGCAGTCAATTGTCCTTGCAGGGTTAATTCTTGTGGCTCTGACGACAACTGCCTCAAATTTTTTCCTTTATACTTTATTATTCTTCAGCTTAGTAGCACTTTCTTCAGCGACACATGATATTGCTGCAGATGGATTTTATATGCTCGGGTTAAGTCAGAGCCAGCAGTCATTCTTTGTTGGAATCAGGAGCACATTTTACAGGCTTGCCATGATTACATCAGGTTTTGTTGTAATGTTTGCAGGTTACATGGAAAATACAACTTCTAATATTCCGCATGCATGGCAGATGACATTTATAGCTATTACGGTGTTGTTTTTTTTTCTTTTTATTTATCATAGTTTTATTCTTCCTCACCCTGTACAGGATGCTCCTGATAAGGAGAGAGAAAAAGGATATTTAAAAGAATTCATAAAGGTTTACAAATTATTTTTCAAAAAAAGACAAATCGGGTGGGTTATAGGTTTTCTCCTGATCTACAGGCTTGGGGAAGCCCAGATTGTTAAAATGTCGCAGCCTTTTCTTTTTGATCCGAGAAGTGCGGGAGGATTAGGACTATCGACTAGTGAGGTAGGTTTTGCTTATTCAACGATCGGTGTAATTGCTCTGTTAATAGGGGGTATACTCGGCGGCATTGCAGTTTCAAGAGGAGGATTAAAATCATGGATCTGGTGGATGTTTGCTGCAATCAATATCCCCCACGTGTTATATATTTATTTATCCTTTGTTCAGCCCGGTAGTTTTACCCTGATTACATTGTGTGTTGCCGGAGAACAGTTTGGCTACGGATTTGGATTTACTGCATACATGCTATATATGATTTATGTTTCCGAAGGAGAGTTTAAAACTTCACATTATGCTCTCTGTACAGGTTTTATGGCTTTAAGTATGATGATACCCGGAGCTTTCAGCGGTATAATTGAAGAATTATTAGGTTATAAAATGTTTTTTGTATGGGTGTTCATCAGCATGATTCCGGGTTATTTTATTATTAAAGCTCTGGATATTGACCCTGAATTTGGTAAAAAGAATGACGAAACATAGTGAAAAAAAATAGTTTATTTACGGCTTTAATTTTTCTTATTCCATTTATCAATTATTCACATGATGGCGGGTTTAAACGTGATAATGTGAATAGTTCTATTAACAAATTTGCTGCTGTTGACAGTATTATAAATACTTCGATTTCTGATTCAGCCTTTCCCGGTGCAGTTTTATTAATACAAAAGAATGGAAAAATAATCCATGAAAAGGCATACGGTTATTATACATATGATTCCGCATCAGGGAGAGTTTCAGTAAATACAATGTACGATTTAGCATCTTTAACCAAAGTTACTGCTACAACTACTGCAGCTATGATCTGTTATGACAGAAGTTTGTTTAAGCTTGATGATAAAGTCGATAAATATCTGACCCATTTTGGAGTAAACGGGAAAGGAAGTGTTACAATCAGAAATTTACTGGTTCATGACAGTGGTTTAAGACCCGATATCCCTTCTTATAAAGCATTCGATTCAGTTAAGAACAAAGAGCAGGGGGTAATGAATGAAATTTTTACTGATACACTTGTTTATCCTACCGGTTCAAAAATGGTTTACTCAGATTTGAATTTTATCCTTATGGGAAAAATTATTGAGAAGGTAACCGGTAAATCACTTGATAAATTTTGTGAAGAGAATATTTTCAAACCTTTGGGAATGAACAGTACAATGTTTAACCCTCCCGATTCGTTAGTATACAGAATTGCACCTACAGAGTATGATAATTATTGGAGACACAGGCAAATCAGGGGGACTGTACATGATGAGACTTCACAGCTTTTGGGAGGAGTGGCAGGACATGCAGGTTTATTTTCTAGTGCCGGAGATCTGGCAAAGCTTCTGCAGATGCTGCTGCAGAAGGGTGTTTATAATGGTAAGAGATACATTAAAGAATCAACAGTCGAAATGTTTGTTAAAAAACAATCTGATCTAAGTTCAAGGGCTTTGGGGTGGGATACTAAATCTTCCGGATATTCATCTGCGGGGAATTTATTTAGCGATATCTCATATGGACATACGGGCTTTACAGGAACGTCAGTATGGACAGATCCCACCAGGAATTTAATTGTTGTGTTTCTAACAAACAGGGTTTATCCGACACGCGATAATCTTAAAATAATTAAGGTTAGGCCGAAGGTTCATGAGGAAGTAATTCTAGAAATAAATTCCAAAAGACAAAAGACAAATAACAAATAAAATTCAAAAATCAATATTCAAATATTCAAACTGTAAAAAATAGGTAGTCTCATAGAATCAGTAAGAATATTAATTATTTTGAATTTGAGATTTTATGATTGGGATTTATTTGGTATTTGTATTTTGTATTTTGTTATTTTCCCTTTCTTTCATGAGGTGATATACTTTTTCAGATAGAATTTTCATTTTAGGGGAGACAGCATCTTCAGTAACCGGGGTAAACAATGCAATAACGTATTTAACTTTGCCGTCATCGACTATTCCTACATCATTTGTGTATATGCTCCACCAGCCAGTTTTGTGGTAATACATAACATTTTTCGGAAGACCGGCAGAAAGTTTGGATACATCTAATTGTCTTCCCAGCAATGATTTCATCTGCATACTTACCCATGGATTAACTAATTCATTATTATATATTTTATACATGAAATCAGCGGCATGTAAGTGCGCATGTCTCTGTTCCTCTTACGGTATCATAACCAGGGTCTTCGTACTGACGTTTCAAAAACTTTCTGGTAACTTCACTCCCTTTCCATCCGAAATCATCTATCATTTTATTTATTTCGGGGCGTGTGGCTTTGTCAATTAAACAATTAGCGGCAGAGTTATCACTCCTTGTTATCATTAAATCCAGCAGGTAATTTATTGTAACTGTATCGCCGTCTTTTAATAATGGTCTCGGATCATTATCTAATTGTTTAGATTTATCAGCATCATTTGGGGATTTGACAATAAACTCATCATATAAAGAAAATTTTCCTTCACTAATTTGTTTCAAAATGGATGCGGCAACATACATTTTATAAACGCTTGCGGGGTAGATAAAATTATCAAAATATACGCCTCCGAGTTTTGGAGGATTTGAATTTAAATCGATTACGGCAAAAGATATTGTCTCGATTCCGTCTTCTCCTGCATCGTATTTTCCATCAAGCCCTACACTTTTGACAATCGATAAAAGAGAATCGGAAAGTGAATCGTCGATTTGATAATAATCAGGCACTTTTACTCCAGTTGATGTGTTATTAAGTTTTTGAGGATAAATTAATATAGAGAAACAGGATATGGCAAAGATTAAGATTTTCATTTGATTACCGTTTGTTTCACCCCTGTTCGGGGTTCTGGTTTATTGTTATATTATATTATCTACAATAATGTCACACCTTCGGTGTTAAGCTCTACAATAATGACACTCCTTTGGTGTTCTAATCTTTTTATAATTACAGGGGAAACAGAGGAAAAACAGAGATAACAGAGAGAAAAGATTTCTCTGTGTAGTCTGTGACTTCTCTGTTAACTCTGCGGTTTTACTTTTCGTTATAAAATTTATTATTTGCAATAGTTGTTACGCCATTGGAACCGATAGAATTTAGTACTCTTTTGGCACAGACAAAGGAATCATCTCTGTAAGCGCTGTAATTGGGTTTATCTTTTGAAAAACTGTCGATTCTGATTCTTCCGGCAGCATTGATAAAATCGCCATCACCCAGATAGATTGCCACATGAGTAATTTTTTGTTTTGTATCAGCATCTCCCTTTATACCGAAGAAGAGGAGGTCTCCCGGTATTAGGTCATCTAATTTATCTTTGGTATCAACAGGTTCTCCAATATTTACCTGTTGAGAAGCATCTCTTGGCAGGACGATTCCATTTAGGAAAAAAACTGTTTTAGTAAAGCCGCTGCAATCCATTCCTTTCGCGGATGTTCCGCCCCATAAGTAAGGGATACCCATAAAAGTCTTTGCAGTTTTTATAATATTATCGGTCGTAGGATTTCTTTCACTGAGCCATTTTTCGAAATCTTTACATTCGTCTGCTTTTATATAAGCTGTTCTTCCGTCAGGATAAGTTACTTTGCAGAAACCATTTTCATCGCCTAAATATTTAAGAATATCCCCGATTACAATATCGGAAACCCTTTGAGAATTTTGATCAGGCATCGAATAAGAAAAGCCGAAATCTTTCGTATAAATTATTTTATCCGAGCTATTCCATTCTGCCAGGGTGTCGAGATTGACTCTATAAATCCCATCATCTTCAGTCCAGGAGATATATTTATCAGGAGTCTGAACTAAATACCATCCTCTTTTTCTTTTCAAAACTTTAACAGGAGTACCAAGTAATGCCTGCGATGCCATTTCAGCCTGGTTCTCAGGCTTAGTCCGGAGATTAGCAACGGAAAGATCGACTATTCCGAATATTTTACTATTAAGATCTTTTCCGGGCAAAGTTTCAATCTGATCGGTTATATCTAAATTATTCAGCTTTTGAAGAAGCTCTTCTTTGACTTTTGGAAGATTTGTTTCACCATTTAGGATATAACTGTCATTTTTCTTTTCCACATTTATTTTAAAGAGGGCTGTTCGTGCATCCGGTGCATATTTATTCTCTAGTTCTTTGATAACATTTTGTATCTTATCCATATCATTTTTTCCCTGTGCGAAAAGATTTAAAGCGAATAAATTTATAAGGATAAAAAAAATTATAATTGTTTTTAATTTCATAAATAATTCCATGAGAAATAACTATAAATAACAAAATCAATATTTTTTTTATAGAAGTGAGTGCATTATATTAAAATGGAGATTCTTCCCCGCAAAAGCGGGACAGGCACTCCACTTCGTTCCGTTCAGAATGACAATATTGATTTAATTTATATAACTAATGACTACAAAATAACTCTCGCTGACTTTTGAATGTCAATAGAATGGCTATGAATGACCATCGAATGACCAATGACAGTTTTATTGATATTCGACTTTCATATCATAATTCCACTTATCAAAATAAAGATTCCCACCGCGCCATTCCAGTTCACCTCTCTGGAAATCGACAGTTTCACTTCTCGGGTAAATTTTTTCCGGATATAATGGTTTGGAGAAATCATCATTAATAATAAGATGATGTGCGTCTATTCCTCCGAAATAAAAATATTGTTCATCTTTATTGGTAAAATTCTGCAATCCGAAATCTGGATCAACAGGAACCCAGCCGTAACTGTTAAAATAGATTTCTGTCCAGTCATGCATATTAACAGATCCGGGATGAAGCATCCAGCCGCTTTGCCATTTTGCGGGTATTCCGTTATATCTGCAGAGAGTTATATACAGCATTGATTTTATTCCACAGTCGCCATAACCTTTTAAAGTGCAATATTGTGAGATATCATCAATTGTTGAATATTCTCTTGCGCCTGCCCATGGGACATTTTTGCTTATCCATTCGAATATCTTTTTAGCTTTTGAATAAGGATCCTTTTCCTTTCCAATAATTTTCCCGGAAAGCTCTTTAATTTCTTTTGTAAAAACGATATGGGGTTTCCTTTCGGAAGTAAATGTTTTATATAATTCACTTTCTTTGTCATAAGGCTGAATTTTATCGGGGTTTAACTTGAAGAGCTGTGAATAATTAGTAACTTCAAGGACCATATTAAATACAGTTGACTCATCTTTATGTGCTGTTTTTTCAAAATAAATGGTTCTCTGAAGATTATCATTATCCGCAATAGTATATTCATTACTATTGACCGACAGCAGTTTAATATCAGTCTGTCTTTCATGTCCTTCTTTTGGAAATGGAAGCCAGCAGCGAATAATTTCACCGTCAGGTACTTCATTAGGTTTTAAGGTAATAGTATAATCAAGTTTATGAACAACTTTTTTTACCAGGCTCTTATTGGATTCTTTTGATTCTTTAACAGCTTCAGGAATATATACCAAAAGATATTTATTAAGTTCACTTAATGAAGCTCCGTCAACTTTTTCTTTTAGTTTTTTTGCTTCTTTATTCACCCTGAAAAGATTTGCAGCAGCACGGTTAAAATAAAATTTCTGTCCGTCGATAATTTTATATTCAAGAGAACCATCTTTTTCCCACTTCTCAAGGGTTTTAGCATCAGCATCCGGGTAATATTTTTTTACGAATTCGAGAACATCGGCTGCTGATTTTTGAAAATCCAGCCTGATTCTATTCATTCTATCTTTTTTAAAAGCTAGTTCATATCTTTCTTCCGGTGTAAGATTATTTTTGTTTATTATTTCATCAATCATTGATGATGCCTTTGAGAAATTACCATCTTCAATTTCTTTATTGAGCTGCTGTTCTAAGTTTGATGCGCCGCTCGATTTTGTTTGGGATAGTATCACTGCACCCGAAAAGAGAAAAAACATAAGTAAAATTTTATTCATTTTTGTATTGGAATTCTATAAAATAACAGATTATATTAAAATAGAAAATATTTATGAATTCTTCTTTAGATAAATTTATCCCTGAGTAGTTTAATAAGGAGAAAAAATGCCGGAGACATTAGAGAGTATAGTCGAAGAGAAATCATCCAGAAAACCGCCAGCTAAAACCAGCGGCAGACTTCTTTCACTTGATGTTTTCAGAGGCATTACAATTGCGGGAATGGTTTTAGTGAATAATCCGGGTACATGGAGTGCTGTTTATCCGCCACTTGAGCACGCCGAGTGGAATGGCTGTACCCCTACAGATGCAATATTCCCATTCTTTCTTTTTATAGTCGGTGTTGCAATTCCTTTTGCTCTCGGAAAAAGGATGGAGAAGGGGGAAGATCATTCAAGAATTATTCTGCAGATAATCAGAAGAAGTATAACACTTTATTTATTGGGATTTATTCTGGCTATTTCACCATTTGGATTATTTGGTCACCATCTGGATTTTGCAACGGTCAGATTACCCGGAGTATTGCAAAGAATTTCAGTTGTTTATTTAATAGCTGCAATATTATTTCTTAAAACAAATTATAAAGCACAGATTTATATAGGTGCTGCACTGCTTATCATCTATGCAATTCTAATGACACTGGTACCGGTTCCCGGTGTTGGGCATCCGAGCCTTGAACCTGCTACAAATCTTGGAGCCTGGCTGGATAGAACAGTGCTGGGTAATCATTTGTGGTCTCAATCCAAAGTCTGGGATCCCGAAGGAATTCTTAGTACTATGCCTGCAGTTGTAACAGCTATAATGGGAATGATTACAGGCTGGTGGCTTAGACGTGAGGATAAAGATAAAACTACGAAAACAGTCTGGTTGTTTGTATTGGGGAGTATTTGTATGACTTTAGGATATATCTGGAATGGATGGTTTCCAATCAATAAAAATTTATGGACAAGCTCTTATGTTCTTTACACGGGGGGTCTTGCTCTTTTATTCCTTGGATGCTGTTACTGGTTCATTGATGTTAAAAATTACAGGTGGTGGATAAAGCCTTTCCGGGTATACGGGCTCAATGCAATTACGGTATTTTTTCTTTCAGGTTTTGTTGGAAGATTGCTGTATACAATTAAAGTTCTATACGGAAGTGAACAGGTAGGTTTGGGAACGTACCTATTTAGGTCCATATTTTTACCCTGGTTCAGCCCGATAAATGCTTCACTCGCTTGGGCGATCTGTTATGTCTTAGTTTGGTTAGGATTGATGTGGATTTTGTATGCTAAAAAGATATTTATAAAGGTATAGATTGATTGTAAGATTAAGATTACAAAATTGCAAGATTACATGATTATTTAAAATCTTGTAATGTTAATGAAAAGTGAGGCTCACCTTGGAGGTGAACCTCACTTTCTTTAAGGAAGTATGAATAAATCTAAATATCCGAGGGAATTGTCGCGCGGCAATAATAACGTTGTTATCGCTTTGAACAAAAGTGAAGCCGGCAAAATATTTACACCAGACTCCAGAGTAGAAATATCCACTGAAGCAGATAATATGAAATATGCTAATAAGATAAATGATCTGGTAGTAAAATTTATACGTATCGATATTGATGGTGATAATCAGATTTTAGTTATGGAGAGGCTGCATATTGTAGAGCCGCGTACATTTGAAGTCGAAATGCGTGATGCAATGTATTCTGTATTTATGGATAAGCTTAAAGATTTGCATAATGGAGGATTTGTGCATCGTGATATAAAACGGCCATCTGGATTTGGCGGCAGACCTTTCGATAATGTGGTCTATACGGATGAAGGTATAAGACTCATAGATGTAGGTATTTCAGCTACCAGGGAAAAGGCAGGGGATAAATTATTTCAACATTATATTGAAGCAGAATGCGCTGAAGCCGTTGAATATTATGCTTTTGTAATGGAATAACAGAGCTACAAATCATTTTCAAATTACTAATACTGATACTTCAAAATCTTCAAGGGGACCCTTTTCAAGGGTTAAAAAATTTAACTCTTTAGAAAATGTTTTGGTTTTACTTCATTATATTTTAAGATATGATATAAAATACTTTTACTTTAATGTGGGGAATATTAATAATGAGGTTAGGGAAATCTTTTATTTCTGCTTCAATCACTATTGCGTTTATAATCTTTGCAAATGTGAATTTAGTTGCTCAAAGTGGAATAGTTAGAGGTTTTGTTACTGATTCAACAAACGGAGAACTTATAATATATGCTAATTGTGTAATCTCCGGGACAGTTTTAGGATCTTCAACGAATAATAAGGGTTATTACTTTATACCGTCAATTCCGGCAGGTAAGCAGTCTTTGATTATTTCCCATCTTAATTATAAAAAGAAAATAATAGAAGTAACTGTGAGACCAAATAAAATCACCGAAGTAAATGTTCAACTTTCACCTATAAATGTTGAATTAAGGGAAGTTTCTGTAGTGGGTGAAAAGTCTGTAAAAGAGACTGAGACAGATTTAGGTTTAGAAAAAATTTCATTAAGAGAAATTGAAATGATTCCCTATGGAGCTGAAATGGATCTATTCCGGGCTTTACAAACAAGTACGGGAGTAACATCAGTTGGTGATATTTCTGCACAATATTATGTACGCGGGGGAAGCGGGGATCAAAATTTAGTGATGCTGAATAATGCAGTAGTATATAATCCATTTCATGCTCTTGGAATTCTCAGTGTGATTGATCCGGAGATGGTTTCCTCGCTGGAATTTTATAAAGGAGGGTTCGCCCCTCAATATGGAGGACGCTTATCTTCGGTTTTGAATATAATTACTAAGGATGGAAACAGTAAAAGGTTTGCAGCAAGCGGCACTGCTAGTTTATTAGCAGGAAAAGTTGCATTGGAAGGTCCTATTCCGGATGGTTCCTTTATAGTTACAGGAAGAAAGAGCTACTATACCAGCATTCTTAAAAAATATTTAAATGATAATTCAGCTCCGTTTGATTTTTACGATCTGTCATTTAAAGTTAATTATCTTAATCCTGAATTCAACAAGGACAGTAAATTTGTTTTATTCGGATTCACAAGTAATGACGCAGTAAACAATGATGATCTTTTGAAAGAAGATTATACAGTTAATAATAATATACTTGGATTAAATTGGAGGCAGGTTTGGGCAAGTCCTTTATTTTCAGTTATTTCCATTTCTTACAGCGGGTTCTATGCAAAAGTCAATCCTAATTTAAGTAATTCAAAGCCGCGTATGAATCGCTTAAATGATGTTACTGCCGATTTCAATTTTACATACATATACAATAATAATAATGAAATGGCATTTGGAATTCAAAACAAAATTATTAATACGCAGCTTAATCAGCAAAACCTTTATTCACAAAATCTTTCATTTCATCAATCCGGATTGGATCTTACTTTATACGGGAATTATACCTTTTATCAATGGGAGAAGCTGGGATTACAATTTGGGATGAGAGCTAAATTAAGCGCTCTTTCAAGAGGCAGACCTTTTATTTTTGAACCGAGAATTAATATGCATTACAAATTCAATGAAGCTCTTTCTATAAAGGCATCTCTGGGAAGGTATTCACAGGAACTGATATCTTTAAGTGATGAAAATGAAGTAATTTCAATTTTCCAGCCATGGATTATAGTACCGGATAATGTATATTCACCCGAATCATCTGAAATATCGACAGGAATAAATTACTATCTATCAGAATTCCTAAACTTAAATTTTGAAGTATATTATAAATTTATAGAACATATGATAGATATAAATGAAGAAAAATATACGGCAAATGCTAACGATTTTGTAAATGTAAACGGCAATGCCTATGGTCTTGAATTAACTGCAAAATATCAATCAGAACGTGTATTTATAAAAGGGAGTTACTCCTTAAGCAGAACCTATGAGATAAAAAATGGTTTGGAATTTTCTCCAAAATATGATATAAGAAATTCATTTAATGTTCTCTTAGGGTATAATATAGGAAAAGGATGGAAGATCAGCACTACGTGGTTCTTGCGTTCAGGGATGCCCTTTACACCAATAATAGGTTTTTACGATAGAGTACCAATTAATGATGCTTCCGGTGGAGGTTTATTTGAGCCTTTCCAGCCTACTACTTATTATAGTGAAAGAAATTCAAAGAGGCTGCCTTACTATCACCGTTTGGACTTAAGCATTTCAAAATATTTTACCTTTTATTTTGCTAAAGTTACAATTGATGCCGATATTCTAAATTTATATAACAGAAAGAATATTTTTTATTTTAACCGCGACACCGGAAATGAAATCTATATGCTCCCTTTTTTCCCTTCTGTTTCTATAAAGGTGGAATTATGAAAAACAGTCTGATATTTATTTCGTTGTTCACAATTTCTTTGAGTTTAGTTTCATGTGAAGAAAATTTTAGTCCCAAAACTGATTTTAGAGATGAATATGTTCTAAACAGTATAATATCAGGAAGTGCAACGGGAATAAAATCAAAAATATATATATCAATAAGCAGATTATACAATGTGGATGGTTTAAATCCTTATTTAAATAAAACTGATCCTGTTGTTCTGGGAGCGGCAGTAACACTAAGGCAGAATAACCGGGTCTATGAATGTTTTCAAGATACGTTACGAAGAGCTGATACCAGCAGGTATAATACACCTTATATTTATTATTCATCTCCGCCTCTTGAGGTTAATTTCTATGATCAGTTTTGGATTACAGCAAATCTCCCGAATGGGGTGGAATTGAGTGGTTATACAAGAATCCCGCTCCCGTTTATTCCAACCTTCTCATATGATTTTACCGGTGGAATTACGACAAGAATTAACAGATTCCTTTGGGGGAATTCATGGGAAATTAGATGGGATATATTTGGCAATGATCTTTTCTTTCCAAAATTAATGATTATCTATCAGAAAAAACTAGAAAGTCCAATATATATAACTGACAGCACAGGCCAAGTTATTGACAGTATAGGATACACTACGAAGGAAAAAGAAATTCCTATAAAGTATATTAATCAAAACGGTTCCTTAGAGCCTGTTTATCCAACTTATACAACCGGAAATTCAATTATATATGATTTTGATGCAATAGATTCAGCCATGGTAGAATTATCCTGCCGGAGATCCGGATAAAGAGAATTACAGGATCATTTCTATTGTTTTTCAAATGACAGAATTCGATAATGAACTTTCAAATTATTACGCAAGCACTCATGGCTATCTTGATAGCTATTCTCTCAGACTTGATGAAACTATATATTCTGATGTCAATGGGGGTATAGGAATTATTGGTTCCAGAGTTTTTACGAGCATCTCCTTTAATGTCAGATCCGATTATCTCTCATTATTTGGATATCGTCATTAGAGCAAAGAGGAGGAGTAATTTTGCTAATAATATATCACCGCTCTGCGGTTAAATGAAATAAGATTAGTGGCGGTGATTTTGCTAATAATATATCACCTCTGTGCGGTTAAATGTAATGAGATTAGTGATTGTAATTTTGTTAATAATATGTCACCGCTCTGCGGTTAGATGCTAATAATATGTCACCGCTCTAGGGTTAAATGTTAATAATGTTTCACCTCTGTGGGGTTATGTTTGCTACTATTATGCCTTTATTGTTTTCTAAGAAGTATTGTCTTACCGTCAAAATCGTTTAAAAGAACTTGATTTGAATTTAGCGGAGTTACGGTGTTTATAATGGTTACTCCAACTTTGTGTTTCCAGAGGATTTTGCCTGTTGATGAATCTAAAGCAAGAAGCAATCCGTTCTTAGTTCCGTAAAATAATACGCCGTCTTTTTCAGCAAGCTGTGCTGAGTTTATATCATATCCGAATCCTGCATTAGTAATCCATAATGGTTCAGGCAAAGTTTCTGAGACAGGAAAAGCAATAATTGAATCTCTCATTGTTCTTACAAAGAATTTTGATTTATCCTCTGAAATTCCGATTGATTCCCTTACCTGATATTTACCGGTTCTCCAGAGCTGTCTGCCTGTATTAATATTTACTGCAGTCAGCATTCTATCAGGAGCTACAATGAATACGATATCATTGGCAGCAACAGGCCAGAAAGCTGCGGGTGAATAAAGCAGCCCGTCCCTGTCTCCTTTCCATTTCCATAAAAGCTTGCCGTTTGTTTTATTTAAGCAGTAGAGAAATGTATCCCATGCTCCGAAAATAACCTTATCTTTGTAAACCAGGGGTTTTGTCTCAATAAATCCATTTAATCCGTCGAATATCCAGAGAACTTTTCCTGAGTTTAGATCTATACCCCTGAATTTCCTGTCGCTTCCTCCGATATAAACGATATCGTTATCAATTGAAGGTGAGCCTAGAACTTCTGCACCGGTTTTTACTTTCCAGTTTAATTTACAAGATCCTGAATTAATGCAGTAAACATTGCTGTCTGCAGAACCAAAGACTACATTGTCATTTTTTACAGCTGCGGTGGAGTAGATAGGACCGCCGCTTTTAAAGGAACCCAGAACTTTCCCATTCTCTATTGATAATTTATGCAGAACACCCGATTCATCACCGGTGAAAACTGCATTTCCCCATACTGCGGGGGCAGATGCGCTTGTAAATCCCGCTTTATGAATCCATTCTTCTTTTACTTGAGAATAATTCTCATTTATAGAGAAATCCGGTCTTTCCCCCTTATCAGATTCATCGTAATGGTGTTCACCGAGCGCAACTTTATAAAGATATCTTTTCCTATTTGTTAAAGGAGTTTTTTCATAGAATTTAATGGTATCATCTGCAATTTCAGCTATTGTATATCCGCCTACAGTATCTTTAGCGCGAAGTGTAGATCTGCACATAATTCCGGGAATCCCCTCGAAATTATATGAACCGTTCCTATGTCCGTGTCCAAATAAAAACGCTTGAGTATTATATTTTTTCATCCTGTCAAGAACTTCATACCAATTATCAATACCATTATCAATCGGGTAGTGAGTAACAAAAAAGAGTCTTCTTTTTTTGGAAATTTTACTAAGAGTTGAATCGAGCCATCTTAGATCTTCGGGTGCCCAGTGACCATCACCCATTTTCATTATCGGGCCTTGAGCCATTCCTATGAATGTATAATTTTGATATTGAAAAACGAATTTGTCTTTACCCCAAAGTCTCGAGAACATTGTTGCACCTGATTCAGACCATTTACAGTCATGGTTGCCGGGTATTATGTAATAGGTGGTATTAAGGCTGTCGAGAATTTGTTTTGCAAGCTTCAATTGTTCGTTGGTTCCCATTTCTCCTATATCACCGGAAATTATTATAAAGTCTACTCCGTTAAGAGAATTTATATCCTTGACACAATTTCTAAGGTCTTGAGCGGCAGTTTGTTCACCGATGTGTGTATCGCTCATCCATGCAAACCTGATTGTATCGGATTGTGAGAAGACGGTTGTTTGGAAAAAGTAGAGTAAAACAAGGATGGATATTTTATTTAGTTTCATTATATATACTGGAATTATGTTATTAAATTAATGTAACGGTTTTTGAAATATACATTATATTAGGTTACAACTATCTATTTGTTTTAATTCATCCTCTTGAGGTTCTGGATACACCAGGTAGATTATCATTCTACAATAATGGAACCTCTACGAGGTTCAGGGGACACCAGGTATTTGTTCTTTCTACAATAATGGAACCTCTCCGAGGTTCTGGATACGCCAGGTAGATTATCATTCTACAATAATGGAACCTCTACGAGGTTCGGGGGACACCAGGTATTTGTTCTTTCTACAATAATGGAACCTCTCCGAGGTTCTGGATACGCTAGGTAGATTATCATTCTGCAATAATGGAATAACTACGAGGTTCAGGGGACACCAGGTATTTGTTCTTTCTACAATAATGGAACCTCTCCGAGGTTCTGGATACGCTAGGTAGATTATCTTTCTACAATAATGTGACCTCTCCGAGGTCAAAAGAAATAGTTATTTCAGCAAGATCATCTTTTTACTGATTACTGAGCTGTTAGTTGATAATGTATATATGTATACACCGCTTGAAAATCCTTCGGCATTGAAATCAACCGAATGGTAGCCCGCATTCATATCTTCATTTATTAAAGTTGATACTTTTTGTCCCAGAAGATTATATATTTCTAATTTTACAAATCCTGATTGGGGGATTCCGAACTTTATTTCCGTTGATGGGTTAAAAGGATTCGGATAATTCTGTTCAAGAGTATAATTGGAAGGTACGCCGGTATTAGTTTCATCTTTAACTCCAACAGTCGCTTTATTTACTATTTGAAGGTCATCGAAATAAATTGAGCCGTCAGGTTTGCCGCCGGGAGCATAGGTTAATTGATAGCTGTCAAATTTCAAGGGATCATTTAGAACGCCATCACCAATCCAGGTGCCTGTTCCGTCTTTTGTCATATCCCAATTAATTAATCTCCAGCCCAGCCAATTAATAGTATACCAGGGACTGACTTCTACAGAACCTGTATTATCCCTTACTGCAAACCGGAATTCATTACCGCTCCCGTCACCAAACAAGTATGTTTGGAGAATATCGCTGCTGTTAAAGGTTGGAGTGCTCAATGAATAATATTCTCTTATGAGCCAATCCGAGGCTAATGTATCCCATGTGTAATTTAGTTTCATAGATTTGGAACCGCTAATTGTAGGATTGAAATAAATGGCATCACTAGAGATTCCTGTTTGTTCGGATTTAATACCTACCGTACTCCCGCTTTGCTGGGGTGCCCACCATTTAGAGGTCCCGCCTTCAAAGTTATCTATTAAACTTACGCTTGAATAATCCTGATCTCCGGTAGTAAATGTTGAAGAGAATTGGTCTTTTATTGCATTCCCGTATAAATCCTCGACACCGGATTCAATTGAAAAGGTATATTCAGTATTTATTTCCAATGGATTCTTTAAGAAAAGATTTATCACGCCTTTTCCGTTAACGATATAATATTTTGGAATTACAGTTACAATTGACTGATCGGAATTTTTAATTAATTTGTATTTACCGGATAACGAAGAAGTACTTATCTGCTCGTTAAAAGTTACATTTATTATAGGATGTAATCCTACTCCCGTTTCATTTACCGGAGGGTATGAATTAACAATAATAGGAGGAGAAAAGTCCTGCGTTTTGGTCCTAAAATTCAAGACAAAGTCATCTCCGCCTGTACCATCTGCGTTTCCATCAAAAGGATGATTATACTTATCCAATGCTTTCCCTGAAATCGTAATCCGGTAGTCGGTATTATATTCAAAATTACCTGTTTTAATGGCAACTCTTTTATTTCCATCTGACCATATAAAGTTAAATTGCACTGCCGGTGAAATAACGAGTGTAGATTCAACAGAAGCTTTATCCATCGGGCGGTTGAATATAATTTGTATATTATCAACTCCCGGATATAAACTATCGTTCTGCCCAGGTGAAATTGAAGTAATATATGGCGGGACATTGGAGATCATCTTTACATTGTTGAATGTAAAAAAAGTATCAGACAATGTTACATTGCTTGAATACGGATCATATCCTTCCGCGGAGACAGTAACAGGTACAGATCCTTGCGGGAGGTTTTCGAAAAAGAAAAATCCATTGTGGAGTTCATTGGGATCATTCGAATATAAATGGAATAAAGATTCATAAGTATCTGTAGAGTCAATCTGTCCATTTACCGAAACTACCGCACCATTTATTGGCTGACCTGATTCGATATCGGAAATAATTCCTGTTACAATTCCCGGAAAAGGTCTATCAATTTTCCAGAATTTAAGGATTGACCAGTAAAGTGTATATGCTTCGAGTCTTTTCCATTTAGCATTCATATTAAGCTGGTTTTGTGTCGGGTTGGTATGAAAACCGGCTTCACTCAATTCAGACGGCATATTGGTAGCATAATTAACCCATAAATACGGACATGGGTGAGAACTTGGACAGACCCCGTAGAAATCATGATCGCCATACGGTCCTCTAGTAGGCGTTCTATATCCCGCCGTAAGGATAGGGATCATTATTGTACTCATTTCCTTGCCGCCGTTTGGAATTTTTTCCGAGTAATCAGCATATTGCCCGTAAAGTAAAAGAGTACTATTAGCATCAGGCGAGCCTGCATCACTGTGTATTGAATGATACCAATCGGCACCAACCGAGTTAGCATAATCTGTTCTCTGGGATAAAGAGACAAGCTGAGATTCATTAGTTCTACTCATGTAAACCGTATCAATATCGGTTTTAGAAAGAAGGAGCTGGCGGAGATTTAATCCAACCTGAAGAACTTTTTTAGCTTCCGAATAACCGTAAATACCTACATTTTCGTTTTGACTATGTCCAGGATCTACAAAAATGTTCCATCCTGATAATCCTGTTACCTGTGCATTTGAAAAATTAGATAATGTTAAAACTATTATTACTGCAAAGAAGAAGTTGTATAAAAATTTCATTGTTAAAAGTTAATTGTTAATTGTTAATCGTTAATTGTTAATTATTAATCGTAATGATGTATATCGCTCCTTCATCAAGAATATCGTATGCTATTTTATTTCCATCGGGTGACCAGTCGGGATCCATTTCAAGTTTATCATCTGTGTTGGTAAGATTTGACTTATTTGAACCGTCTATGTTTATAGTATAAATATCAGAGGATAATATCTGGTAGCCGTCATCTTCGGTTATCATATAGACAATATGCTGATTGTCAGGGGACCATTTGGGTCTATTGCCTTTCCCGAGATCTATCAAGCCTGTTCCATCTATATTCATTACATACATATCACCGCCGATAATTTCAAAAGTAACTTTTTTACCATCCGGAGATGCCCTAAGATTCAGCACCCGTTCATTCTTAACCGGTTCATAAGTATTGATTTGATTGGTTGTCAGGTCTTCAACGGCAATTTTATCATCTTTTATATAAACAATTTTTGAAGAATTATTTGATTTCTTTAAAGAGTTTGTTTCAATTCCTGAATCAAATAATTCCAGATCATGCCTTCCATTCATAAAAACTTTATTATCTCCGGAAATAAAAGAGGGTAATCCTTGCATCATAGCTCTATAGTCTGTTAATTGATTTGAAGTCCCTGTTTCAACATTAAAGGTTTTTACTGCATTGTATCGTTTGGGTCCTTCATACTTTGCTACCCTGGCAAGGATTGTTTTGGAATCATCAGACCATTTAAATCCGAACCCTGCTGCAGATTCGTCAGTAATTTGTTTAACATATTTGTTTTCAAGATTTATAATCCAGATACCTTTATATTTGGCACTTGTAAAAGCTATCATTAAACCGTCAGGCGACCAGACAGGTGCCGTAAAACCTGTTTCAATACTGCCCACAAGCTTTTCCGGTTTTGATTGAGCATTTACGGATAGAACAAAAAAAGAAGTGATTAGAATAAAGGAAAAGAGGAAATTCCGGTAAATTATTTTTTTCATAAAAATTCTTTTTATTTTTTGGTAAAACATTTAGAGAAATTAAATCATTCCAAAAAGGAATCTATTTTAAGAAGTGAGAAAATATAAAATTTCTCCTTTGAATGAAAGAAAGAAATAAATCAATCAATAATTTGCACAATAATTACATAAGGAAAAAATGGAAAAGGTAACTGTTTTTATCCCATACAGGGGAATTGTCGATAAGAAATCAATTATTAATATACTACCGTCTGCCGGCAGAGTTAAATTATTCAAGGAAGTGTATCTATTATCTCCATCAGATGTTCCGGTTATTTCGGGATGTAAAGTAATTGAGACTGAAAATATTTTCAGCACAAAAACTATTTCGGAAATTTCTAATTGTGTTAATACAGAATATATTCTTCTACTTCTTGAAGAAGTACCTTTTGTACCGGGTCAGTTCATGATGGAAAGGTTATTTAAGGTTGCAAAGGATACGGGAGCCGGGATTGTATATTCCGATTATTATGAAATTATTAAAGGTAAAAGAACTGTACATCCCGTAATTGACTATCAAACGGGGAGTGTGAGAGATGATTTTGATTTCGGACCTGTTCTTTTTATTAAAGCTGAGGCATTAAAAAATGGGATTAAATTAGATAAAACCGAAAACAGCGGTTATAAATATGCCGGTATGTATGATCTTCGATTAAAAATTTCTGCAGATAATAAAATTATTAGAATACCTGAATTTCTTTACACTATTATAAGAACTGATGAAGACAGTGAAGAAAAAAAGCATTTTGCTTATGTTGATCCGAAAAACCGGGAAGTGCAGATAGAAATGGAAGAAGCCGTTACAGCTTATTTGAAGCAAATAGGTGCCTATCTTAAACCAGAATTTGAAGAAATAAGATTTGATGATGAGGATTTTGAAATCGAGGCATCTGTAATTATACCAGTTAAGAACAGGGTTAAAACTATTAGCGATGCAATCAACTCGATTCTGAAGCAGAAAACAGATTTTAATTTTAATATAATAATTGTGGACAATTATTCGAATGACGGGACAACAGAGATGATAAAGTCCTTTGCCTCAAAAGATTCCAGGATTATACATATAATTCCGGAGAGACAAGATCTGGGTATAGGGGGCTGCTGGAATGAGGCAGTTCATCATCCTAAATGCGGCAGGTTTTCTGTTCAGCTTGATAGCGATGATATGTATAAGGATGAAAACACTCTTCAATTAATAATAAATAAATTTAAAGAAGAAAAAGTGCCGATGGTTATCGGAAGCTATACCATAACAAATTTCAATCTTGAGGAGATACCGCCCGGTATAATTGCACACAAAGAATGGACCCCGGAAAACGGGAGGAATAATGCATTAAGGATTAATGGTTTAGGGGCACCGCGGGCTTTTTATACACCTTTAATCAGAAAAATTATTGTTCCGAATATAAGTTATGGTGAAGATTATGCTGTAGGTCTGGCAATTTCCCGGAATTACCAGATAGCAAGAATTTATGAATCGATTTATTATTGCAGAAGATGGGAAGATAATACCGAATCGCAGATTGATATTCCAACCCTGAATAAATTCAATTTATATAAAGATAGATTAAGAACAATAGAAATATTAGCCCGACAAAGAAAAAATGGAACGCTGAAGGCGTGATACTATTGTAGAAAAAATTATAGCTAACAAAACTCCAGGGGTGGAATATGTCACCCCTTCAGGGTTAACTGTCTTTTTGTAGTATATCTTTATCTACAATAATATCAGCCCTTCGGGCTTCGGACAACCAAAATAATATATTAATTATTAATTAATGATAAAAATAAAATACATTATTTATAATCAATGAAGGAAGAACGCTGAAGGCGTGATATTATTTTAGAAAATAAAACAGAGAATAATCAAAAACCCCGAAGGGGTAAAATAACAATATATTATATTTAATAAAAAACATTCATAATTAAATTAAAGGGTGAAATATCATGTCTGGGACTTATTCTCAAATTTATTTACAAGTTATTTTCGCAGTAAAAGGGAGATCAAATCTTATAAGCAAGCATTGGAAAGATGAAGTTTATAAATATATAGCAGGAATTATAAAGGAGAAAAATCAGAAACCCATTATTGTAAACGGAATGGCAGATCATATACACGCTTTTATTGGTTTGAAACCATCAATGACAATTGCTGATTTAGTAAGAGATGTTAAGAACAATTCTTCCAATTTTATTAACGATAATAGATGGCTTAAAGGAAGGTTTAGCTGGCAGAGTGGTTACGGAGTATTCTCTTATTCACATTCTCAAATAGAAGCGGTTTATAATTACATAAAGAATCAGGAGAGGCATCATAAAAAGAAAACATTTAGGGAGGAATATATAGGATTTTTAAAAAAGTTTAATGTTGTATACAACGAAAAATATTTGTTTGATTGGATGGAATGAGTTATGCCACCCCTTCGGGGTTCTTTTACCTTTGTCTTCAAATTTTCTATAATAATATCAGCCCTTCGGGCTTTAGGAATTAAAAAAAAGGTTTCGTCAAATTTATAATATATAGTTTATTTTTAATTAATCTTTTCATAAAATCAAAGAACGCTTCGGGTGTGAAATTATTATAGAAAAAGTAAACGGAACACATATCCAAACCCCGAAGATGAAATATAACTTAAATATTTAAGGTATTTAATACGCATATAACACGGAGTTAGCTTGGAGTTACCTTGGAGTTAGCTTGGAGTTGAAGCGTATGTGGAATGGATTAGAAGCTGTTATTTTACTTTTAATATGAAGAAATTTATACTTTGCTTATGCTATAAAATTTTATTAACAGAAATTTGCATTAGCAGTCTGATTTATGTAAATCGCAATTAATTTACATTAAATGGACTTAATAAATAAGGTTGACTTAAGTATTTAATTTCTTTAATTTCTCGTCAGTTCTTATAAATAATTTTTTCCTAACAAAGAATGCGGTTATTCTTGTTTTTTTTGAGTAAATAGGAGCGAGAAAGTATGAAGAAATTTTTACTTTTACTTTTCTTAATATTAATTCAAACATCCTTTCTATTATCACAAACCGGTAAAATCTCCGGTGTAATAACAGATACAACAACACATGAACCTTTAATAGGGGCTAATGTTATTGTACAAGGGACTACTATGGGTGCTGCTACAGGCCTTAACGGTGATTATGCAATTTTAAGTATTCCTCCAGGAACTTATACCTTAAGATTTTCAATGGTGGGATATACAACTTATATTGTTAATAATGTTATTGTTCATATTGATCAGACAACAACTATTGATGCCAAACTTTCACCGCAAACAATTCAAACTCAAGAAGTAGTAGTAACTGCGCAAACACCGATAGTTCAGAGAGATGTTTCAGCCAGCCGGGTAAACCTTGATGTACAGCAGATTCAAAGCCTACCCGTTACCAGTGTTTCACAAGTAGTCGGTCTGCAGGCTGGCGTTGAACCTGGTCTGGTCATCAGAGGCGGCAGAGCAGATCAAACAGGTTTTGTCCTCAACGGCATGTCATTAAGAGATGAAAGAGATAATTCACCATTTACGGGAATAAGCTATACAGCGATCGATCAAATACAGATACAGACCGGCGGTTTTACCGCAGAATACGGTGGAATCAGATCCGGTTTAGTCAATGTAACCACAAAAGAGGGTCCAAGGGATAAATACTATTTCAGTTTTCTCGGAAGATACAGCCCTG
Source organism: uncultured Ignavibacteriales bacterium (assembly GCA_963848195.1). Lineage (GTDB taxonomy): Bacteria > Bacteroidota > Ignavibacteria > Ignavibacteriales > Ignavibacteriaceae > CAVQBP01. Next base: position 199,699 of record CAWKCY010000024.1, read on the forward strand.
CAGATGCTAAACATTTTGGTCCTTCACCTAATGATCCCAATACTTATTGGTTGAGACCATATCTTGATCCTCAGGTGGCAATGCTTGGTACCAGTGCAATAAATCCTGCTACCGGACAGCCTTATTGGGATGCGAATACACAGAAGCAGTATCCTTCCTTTGAAGGATGGATTGCAGTAGCTAATAAAACTTTGCAGGATAAAGATCCCAATAACGATTTAACGCCTCTTGCTGCTCAAAAACTTTTCCTCTGGCAACATAGGAGACAACTCGATATTAGACTTCCTGATTATGATATGGATATGAGTTTTGGCGGACCTGTACCTATAATAGGGCAGGATCTCGGAGGATTAAGGTTTTTTGCTTCATACCGTCAAACCCAAAATGAGTATGTGATTCCTTTATCCCGAAATGGCGTAAATGACTATACCGGTCAATTAAAATTAACAAGTGATATCGGAAGCGGTAAAAAATTAATGGTTCAGGGATTGATTGCTCAGGATTTAGGCACCAATGATAATAATGCCGGACTAAACGGAATATTTGTCACTCCGAACGATATTGCTAGTTCGTTGAACCAGGTAAGCTATATAGACGCAAGAATGTTTGCAACCGATTACTGGGCACCTAGCCAAGTAAACTATTTTCAGTATGGCGCTAAATATACAGATGTTATAAACCCGGCAACCTTTTATGAAATTACATTTAGTACCTTCGGGTCGATTTATAAAACAGGACCCGGAGCTGATAGGAATACCGATAGTGTCTTTTTATTTGGTAATAATTATTATGTAGATGAAGCTCCATTCGGGTATTCCGATTTCCCTGTAAGCGGTGTCGGTAGCGGTCTTAGAATGGGAGTCGGATTCAGTAATTCCCGTGACAGCAGTAAGATAACGAACTATAATATTAAGGGCGATTTTCAAAGTCAGGTTGACGAACACAACCAGATTAAAGCCGGTGTGGAATTTAATTTCACCGATAATAATGTCTATTATGGTTCCATCGATAATTATCTGCCCAGCGGAAGATCGAGATCCTTATGGCATACTTATCCAAAAAGAGCTGCAGTTTATGTTCAGGATAAACTGGAATTTGAAGGGATGGTAGCAAATTTAGGTCTCCGTGCCGAATATTCTGATCCAGGGGGTGAATGGTATGACTTCACTAATCCTTATACAGTTGCGTTATCTGCCAGCGGCACTCTGGATTCTGTAGCAAAATCTCCGGTTGTTAAACAGTTTGATATTAGCCCCCGATTGGGAATTGCTTTCCCTATTACTGATAACAGTAAGCTATATTTTAATTACGGACATTTCAGACAGATACCTACGCCTGATAATTTATATTTAATTAGAAGATTCGTACAGCCGACTGCCATATCCAGGTTAGCCGACCCTAATTTGCCATTACAAAAAACCGTAGCATATGAATTAGGATATGAACAGAATCTCCTAGATATGTTTTTAATACACCTTGCAGGTTATTACAAGGACGTTTCCCTTCAATCCGGATATTCATCTACTATACCTTCAGGTTCAGTTAGCGGCTTAGTTACATATATCAGCAGGGACGGAAAGGTTAGTTATTCAGTCAGTGAATCAAATAGTTATCAGGATGTTAGAGGTTTCGAACTTACCCTGACAAAAAATAGAGGCGATTGGATTCAAGGGTTTATCAATTATACTTATGATGTTACAACCAATGGATATTTCGGATATCTGACATATTATGAAAACCCTGCCGAACAAAAAAGATACGAGCTCACAACAAATGATTATTACCAGGAAAGGCCTACTCCGAGACCATATGCCAATATGAGCATAGATCTTTTTACTCCTGCAGACTTAGGTCCAAAATTTGGAGGTGTTAGTCTTCTGGGTGATTGGAGATTAAATCTTGTAGGCAATTGGAGGAATGGTTATTATCTTACATGGGCCAACGGAGGGTCGATTCCAGGTGTTGTAAACAATGTCCAATGGAATGATTACCTTGATTTTGATATGAGATTGAGTAAACAATTTAGAGTTGGTTTTGCGAATATTGAACTGTTTATGGATATGAATAACATCTTTAATTATAAATATATGTCACAGGGAGGCTTTGTTGACGTGAATGATTATCTGGCATATATGAGATCCTTACACTTACCTAAATCGTCATTTGACAACTATACGAAGAATCCCGATGGTTCACCAAATATCGGATATTCTAATACCACTGATGCTAGCCATTACGAATTCGGCACAGATAAACCCGGTGATTCACGTGTCGGACCATACCACGCATGGGATCCTAATGCTGATCAGGCAACTAAAGATGAATGGACTAAGAATAAATCTTATATAGATATGCCGAACCAAACATTTTTGACTTTCCTTAATCCCAGGGATATTTTTTGGGGCTTAAGGTTAACATTAGAATTGTAATGATCTACAGTTAATAACTCTGAGGAATAAATGAAAGTTTTATCAGATAAAAAAATAAATAAATATCTAATATTAATATTGACATGTTTTATTATGGTTCTGCCCGGTAAAATATTTGGTCAATATAATATTAAGTGGATGACTGCCGGATCTCTTCAAAGCTGGTTTTCAGAAATAGGTTCCGAGATAGAAGAAGGGAGAGTCCAGGAGCAGCAGGATGGTATGCAGTGGCCTGCTATTTATCAATACCAGGATTGTGAAGCCGCACGAGGTTTCTGGATTGGGGCAACAAATTTTACTGATCCCGGAGGTGTTAACTATCAATATAGAGTAGTGCACGTAGGGCCAAGGGTTCCAGGTACGGGTGAATTTTTCCCGCAGGAATTTAAGATGATTAGCAAATTCGATCCCCCTATTGTTTCTGTTGACGGGCTGTTATCTTATAATAATCCTACAGATAACGATGAAGTCGACCCTAATATGAAAGCCGACAGGATGATTTTTGATAGTGTAAATACACTCCTTGGTGTTACAATGACTAGAAAAATAATGCAGTTCAGTCAGCAATACCATAGTAATTATTTTATTTATGACTATACTTTTACAAATACGGGTAATACAGACAGTGATCCTGAAATTGAATTGCCGAATGCTACTCTAACAGGAGTTTATTTCTATTGGCAGTATCGAAATGCTGTAAATAAAAATGCAGGCTATGAGATTGCTAATGCTACTAGGTGGGGAATTAACACAATGGATGATACTAGAGGTGATGGAGTTAAAGCTCGATCCTGCCGGAGAGCAGTTCAGGGCTCAATATCTCATGGCAGGGGCATTATCCTCCGTTTACGGCTTATGATAATTTGGGCGTTCCTATCTGGACTCCTGCAATTAAATATTTCTCCCAGTGATACGATCGGCAGGCTGGGTGCACCGCAATTTATCGGGAATGTTAACAATTCATGCAGATAAATCTGCAGACGATACAACAGATGATCCCGGTCAGCCTTCTACAACTTCCTATGAAAGCTCGGATGACCCGCTTAATTCTAACAACGATGCATATAATACGGCTAAAATGGGTGCTGAATATAATAATTTTATAGCAAGAGGACACGTTGCTCCCCGCCATGCGGATAAAGTTCAGCCGGATGGAAATTTTATTAATCCATCCAAATGGGGTGATCCTTCATTAGGAACTTCAGGTGGTTTTTCTTCAGCTAATGGTTATGGACCTTATACTTTAGCACATGGAGAAAGTATTCATATTATAATGGCTGAAGCAATAGATGGCTTAAGCAGGGAAAGATGTATAGAAGTAGGTAAACAATATAAACAGGGAACTATTGATGCGGCTACTAAAAATACTGCTGTAATGACCGGTAGGGATTCTTTATTTCAAACGTTTCATAGAATTTTAGCTAATTATGAATCAGGATATAATATTCCTGAACCTCCCAGACCACCCCAGACTTTTACGGTAACTTCAGGAGGTGACAGAATTTCACTTGATTGGACAGCCGATGGCACCGATCCGGCTCTCGCAGGTTTTGAGGTTTACCGTGCCGTAGGAAGTTATGACAGTACATATCATTTATTATATTCTGCAGGAGTATCTGAAAGACATTATGATGATGTTACACCGGTCAGAGGACTATTATACTATTATTATATTGTAAGTGTTGGGAGAGCTTCGGATAATAATGGCGATGCAATGACTCCTGCCGGAGCTTTAAGAAGCAGCAGGTATTATACTCAGACATATAATCCGGCTACATTAAAGAGGCAAGCAGGAACAAGCCTGGATCAGGTTAGAATTGTTCCGAATCCTTTTTATATTGGAGCAGCGGCTGAATTGACTTTTGGTGATCAGCAGCCAAATAGACTAGCTTTCTTTAACATTCCAGGAAAATGTACAATTAAAATTTATACTGAAATCGGTGAATTGATTTATACTATAGAACATACGGATGGAAGCGGTGATGCTTATTGGGATTCGGTCACTTCGTCAAATCAAATTGTGGTTAGCGGTTTATATATTGCAGTAATCCATAATGATGAAACAGGAGAAAATAAAATTCTAAAATTCGTAATTATCAGGTAATCAATTACAGAATAATGAGATGATAATGAAAAATAAAATTAAAATAATTGCAATAGTTGGAATAGCTTTCTTTTTAATGAATTCCAATTTATTTGCCCAGCAGAAACTTGCACAAACCGGGATGAAATTCCTAAATGTCTCGCTTGACGCCAGAGCAAGCGCTTTGGGTGAAGCTGTTACTTCTCTGCATTCTGATGCTACAGCTATGTTTTACAACCCGGCAGGGATGGCAAGGATAACAAATTATGCAAGTGTTACTTTAGGGAGCACAAACTATATTGCAGATATAAAATATATCTATGGAGGTGTTGCTTTTGCTCCTTTCGACGGAGATTATGGAGTTCTTGGAATAAACTTCGAATCAGTCGATTACGGTGACCTGCAGGCTACCATCAGGTATAATAATGACCAGGGATTTCTAGATGCAGGCACATTCTCTCCGAATGCATTATCGGTTGGAGTGGGATATGCAAAGGCTCTTTCTGATAAATTTTCTGTCGGCGGCAATGTTAAATATGTCAGACAGTCTCTTGGTACTGCTATAGTTGGAGATGTACAGGTAGATGGCAACGGAAATCCCGGAGGCAGAACTTCGAATGCTGAAACAAATGTAATGGCTTTTGATTTCGGCGTTATCTATAAAACCGGCTTTAAAAGCCTTGATTTTGGTATGGATGTGAGAAACTTTTCACGGGAAGTAAAATATGTAAAAGATGGATTCCAGCTGCCGTTAATGTTTAAAATAGGCATTTCGTTTAATGCTGCAGATCTTCTGGATGTTGATAAGGATATGCACTCGTTATTGTTGTCATTTGATGCTTCACATCCTAGAGATTACCCGGAACAGGTAGCAATTGGCGCTGAATACACCTTTATGAAATTGCTTTCTTTAAGGGTTGGTTATCAAACTCCGAACGATGAAAAAGGAATAAGTGCAGGTATAGGTCTGGAACATTCTTTTTCAGGATTTAATTTCGGTGTTGACTATGCCTATACATCATTCGGTGTATTCGATAAAGTACAGCAATTATCAGTTCATTTTGCTTATTAATTTTTGCTCTAAAAATATTTGGAAAGAGTATGAAAAAATTTTACAATATTTTTTATTCAGCTATAATAATACTTTTAATAACTATTGCCGGGTGTAAGGAAGAGCCGACACCAAGTCTGTTCAGTGACGTACCTACCGGGCCAATAGGTGCAACTCCTGCCATTACTTCGATTTCTCCATCGGATTCTGCTCTTGCAGGTCTGGATCAGCTTACTATTACAGGAGCAAATTTCTCTTCTGATGCCAGCCAGGATATAGTTTACTTCAATAACAGGCAGGTCAATATAATATCGGCTACATCAACGACTATATTAATTAAGGCTCCAAATTTGTTAAGTGATACTGCAAGATATGAAATTGGAAATTTTAGAATTTCAACTTTAAATGCAGAATTATTCAGTAACCAGGTAAATTATAAACTCAAACCTGCAGCATTTCAATTTTTTGCCTTTACAACATTTCAAAAACCTTATGATTTTGTTATCGATCCATCAAGAAATATTTTTGTTTCATTAACAAATGAATTAAATGTAGGACAGGGAGTTAAAGAAATAACTGCGGATGGTACTTTGCTTGATTATGCACCGAAATTATCAGAAACTTACTGGACTTCAATGCGATTTGGACCGGGAGGTATTATAATAACTGTCAGACAGGATAATGCAAGAGCTTTATTTCAAATTCCGGCTGGCGGCGGTACTCCTTCTACATATGTGGTAATATCTGATAGTAAAGCAAAAATTGCTTCAATCGATTATGATGCTGCCAATAATTTGTGGGCGGGAGGCAACAATTCTTCCATATATAAAATAAAACCGGATAACTCCATAGTTTCCTATCCCTTTACCGGTAATATTACCGCAATGAGGTTTTTCAATGGCGGTCTTTACTGTGCCGTAAAAACCGATTCTTCTACTGTTATACAGAACTTACCGATTGACGGCAACGGAGATCTGGGGAGTCCTGCAGCATATTATGATTATTCAAAAAATTACGGCAGCCAAAATGTAAATGCTATTGAATTTGCAACCGACGGTACCATGTATCTTGCTACAAATAATGTTAACAGCCCGATAGTTGTAGTAAATTCTAATCTCTCTGGAGAAATATTATTTCCCGGAACATTAGCGAAAGCACCTGCATTATTCCTTTACTGGGATCAAGCTGGTTATTTATATTACACCAGAGGGCAGATAGTTGATCCTAACACAGGTACAACTACAATATCTCAAACTATTTTACGCTTAACTGTAGCAAAACAAGGTGCTCCATATTATGGACAATAAACATTTTTTATTGTAATCTTAGTAGTTAAATAATACAAATTCCCCATCAAAAAAGGAGTAGGATATGAAAAAAATGCTTTCTATTTTATTTGTTCTCAGTTTAATGATAGGAACAAAAGTGAATGCCCAGGGATGGACATTTCAAGGAATATTTCCTTCAGATACCCTCAAAACAAATTCCGGTACCCAATTTGTTGTTGTAGATGCTGATGGAAAGATATGGATGGGTGCTTATAGAGGAGTAAGTGACTCTATGTTTGTTCCAGATAGTGGAAAATATTTCCAAGTTAATCCTTTATATGTATTTAATTCCGATGGAACTCCCGATGATACACTCCATAGTTTAACAATTGACGGTAAATTATACCCATTTTTTAGAAGTGCATCAGCTTACGGATTAACAATGGATGCTGATGGAAATATCTTATATTGTGCATCCAGTACATTATATAGAATAAATTATAAAACCCACGAGGGTATGAACCGTGTTGCACCTGGAATTAGTTCATTATGTTGCCCTGCTGTAGATGCAGCTGGAAATATTTATCTTGCACCGGTTCTTCCCGGTTATCCCCTTAAGATTTATGATAAGGATTTCAATTTTGTTGCAAATGCAATAGATACTGTAAATGAATATGGCAGATGGATGACTGTTTCAAAAGATGGTAATACTCTTTATGTCCCCCGATTTACTGCATTAAAATTATCTATATATCATCGTGCAAGTGAATTCGACCCATACGAGTTACAGGATACAGTTTTAGCAGGTGCTGTTATTGAATCAGGTACATGGGACCCGGTTGATGGTAATTTATGGATGAGCGTTGGAAGTTTTGGCAACCCGCCAGCTGGTCAGTTTGCAGGTCAAGAAGGCACATGGTATTCATTTAATGTTAATGACTGGTCAATTAAAGACAGTATAAAATGGAATTTCATAGCTCCGCAAGATGCAAATGAAAAACCGCGTGGTATTGCATTCAGCAATGATGGTACAGATGCATATGTTTGTGTTTTTGGTACCGGTGATATTGCAACTGTAGAGAAGTTTAATAATCCGTCACATGTTACATCTGTAAAACAAATTGATAATGTTATCGTAAAAGATTTCAACCTTTCACAAAACTATCCTAATCCTTTCAATCCGACAACACAAATTAAATTTTCTGTTGCTGAACCAGGATTGGTAATATTAAGAGTTTATGATGTATTAGGACAGGAAGTTGCTACTCTTGTTAATGAGAATCTCGTTAACGGAAATTATAGTGCAAGTTTCGACGCATCAAAGCTTGCTTCCGGTACTTACATTTATCAATTGACAGCTAATGGTGTTAGAATTTCTAAGAAAATGATGCTCCTGAAATAAGGAAATCTTTTTTGTGAAATTTTTAAAGCCGGGTTTATAATACCCGGCTTTTTATTTTAATTTAACGATTGGGTTTATGAAAAAATTTCTACTATTATTCTTATTTCTTTTCAGCAGTTCGGTTTTTAGCCAGTTTGACTCTCCCAAACGGGAATTAAGAGGTGTCTGGGTTGCTACTGTAGCAAACATAGACTGGCCTTATACACAGGGTACAACCGCAAATGATATTAATAATCAGGAAAATCAGCTTATTACTATTTTTAATTCTCATAAAAGTTATGGATTAAATACAATCTTTTTCCAGGTTCGTACTATATGCGATGCTTTTTATAAGAGCAAATATGAACCCTGGTCCAGTTATCTAACAGGAACACAGGGAACCGCACCATCCGATACTAGCTATGATCCTCTTAAATTTGCCATAACCGAAGCTCATAATAGAGGAATGGAACTTCATGCGTGGCTGAACCCTTATAGAGCAGAATTGTCCGGCGGGAGCCAGGTTTCAGCCAATCATGTAATTCAAAAACATCCGGATTGGATTATAAAATGCGGCGGTAGTGAATACCGCTTTCTTAATCCCGGTTTACCTGAAGTGAGAAAATATGTTTTGCGTATTGTAATGGATGTGGTTGAAAGGTATGATGTAGACGGTATTCATTTTGACGATTATTTTTATCCTTACACAGATTATGGCCCTTTCAATGACGATGCTACTTTTGCAAAATACCCTAATGGATTTACGAATAAAGCTAAATGGCGGGAAAACAATGTTAATCTATTGTTACAAATGATAAATGACAGCATCAATGCAGTAAAACCCTGGGTAAAGTTCGGTGTCAGCCCTTCAGGAAATCCTTCGGTTAATGGGACAATATACTGCAATCCCGGAGACTGGCTTGCAGGGAATTATACTGATACAACCAGTATTCCATTTTCAGGTGAACCGTATATCGATTATATAATGCCTCAATTATACTGGGAACATTACAGCGGTTATCTACCTAGCTGGAGCAGCACTGCATTTCTTAATGGAAGAGATTTATATATCGGACAGGCTGCTTACAGATACAACGAATTTGCTTCAGGTGAACTTGCATGGGAAACTGCAACCAACAGGAGTACTCCAACCGTTAAAGGAGGAGTATTTTTCAGTTCAAATAGTGTAACCGGTAATTTCAGCTATTGTAATGATACTCTCGAATACCATTATTTTACTCATCCTGCTATTACTCCTAAAATGAAATGGAAAGATAAAAACAATTATAAGCCGGATGCTCCTACTAATCTTAGATTCGAAATAAATTCAACTACCGGAAAATATGAACTCCATTGGGATAAACCTGCTGCATCGGCGGATGGGGATACTGCATTTTTCTATATAATATATAGATCGGAAAATAACCCGCCGGATATCAACGACTCTACTAATCTTTTCGGATTAGCAGGCTTAACGATGCTGCCTTCAAACGATGCTAAATATTCTGTTACAAAAGGTGAGTATTATGGTGTAACTGCAACTGACAGATATTCAAATGAATCGGATATAAGCAATGTTGCATCTTTAAATTTGACTTCCTTAATACCTGATAAACCGATATTAACTTCTCCTGCTGATAACAGTCATGACTTAAGTATGACCTCTAAATTAAGCTGGTCTGCAGATACAAATGCCGAAAGGTATATTGCACAGGTTTCTAATGATTCGACTTTTAATTCGGGAATTGTTTTATTGGCGGGTGAATATCGAAGTACACAAATAAATTTTAACAATATTATTCCCGGACAAAATTACTACTGGAGAATTAAAGCTTTTGGACAGGTAGGAGAGAGTGACTATTCGGATGTATATAGTTTTAAGTCAGGAATCCCAATACCTCCTGAACTGAGTACCCCTGCGCATACATCAACGGGAGTTTCATTAACACCGGTATTTACCTGGTTTTCTACCGGAGGTGCTTCTTCTTATAGAATCCAGGTATCAACAACAGTTCAGTTTCATGATAATACTTTTATTATAGATACAACTTTGACTGATACAGCATTGTCAGTTGTAACGCCTTTAACAGCAAACAAAATTTATTATTGGCGTGTTAATGCAAAGAATACATATGGTACAAGCTTCTGGTCGGATGGGTTTGGATTTAAAACAACCTCTGCTTTATATGTTTCAGATAATGATAATATACCCGCCGAGTTTGGTCTTGAACAAAATTATCCGAATCCGTTTAATCCAGTTACGGAAATTAAATTTGCAATTGCTAAACCGGGAATTGTTACATTAAAAGTGTATGATATTTTAGGCAGGGAAGTTGTCTCTCTTGTTAATGAAAACTTAGGTGCAGGCAATTATCATGTCAATTTTAATTCATCTAATCTAGCTTCGGGAACTTATATATACAGGTTAATTGCAGGTAATATAATGATTGCTAGAAAGATGATGGTGGTGAAGTAAAAAATTACAATCCCGCAAGCGGGACAGGAATTACAAGATTAATCTTGAAATTTTGCAATCAATAGGGATGATTAGAATTTTTATCAGATTATTTTTACCGGTTTTAATATTCCAAATATTAATTAATGCACAATCAAATCATCCCAAAAGAGAATTTAGGGGTGCATGGATTGCTACCGTACTTAATCTTGATTGGCCTTCTTCTCCTTCCCTCTCTACAGATCAGCAGAAGCAGCAGCTAATAGATATGTTAGACGGCTTAAAGGCAGCCGGAATTAACGCAGTTATATTTCAAGTAAGATCGGAATGTGATGCCATGTATTCTTCTAATATTGAACCATGGTCGTATTGGTTAACAGGACAGCAGGGGAAAGCTCCCAATCCATTTTATGATCCTCTACAGTTTGCAGTTGAAGAAGCTCATAAAAGAGGGATGGAATTACATGCATGGTTCAATCCTTATCAGGCTGATAGAAATACTACTGATTATCCTGTAGCTTCCAACCATGTTACAGTATTGCATCCTGATTGGCTGCTTAGATTCGGTACGAAGATTATACTGGATCCCGGATTGCAAATGGTTAGAGATTATGTAACCTCGGTTATTATAGATGTTGTTAAAAGATATGACATTGATGGTGTTCATTTTGATGACTTTTTCTATCCTTATGAAGGTATAACTAATGAGGATGATGCGACATTTGCTCATAATAACAGGGGCTTTACAAATAGAGGTAACTGGCGGCGAGATAACGTCAATATTTTTATCAAGGAAGTTCACGACAGTATTCAGGCGGTTAAACCATATATAAAATTCGGGATCTCTCCATTCGGAATCTGGAAGAATGGAGTTCCGCCCGGAACTACGGGTCTCGATGCTTATAGTGAAATCTATTGTGATCCCATTGCATGGCTGCATCAAGGCATAGTAGATTACCTGGCTCCGCAGCTTTACTGGAAATTCGGAGGAGGGCAGGACTACGGAAAACTCTTACCCTGGTGGGGAGATTCTGCTTCTGCCTATAACAGACATCTTTATCCGGGTTTAGCTCCCTATCATCTGGGTGACCAGCAAAATTGGGCTTCAATAGAACTTCCTAATCAGGTTAGAGCGAATAGAAATAATCCTCATGTTCAGGGAAGTATTTTTTTTAGAACAATGGCAGGTATACTGGATAACGAAAAAGGATTTGCAGATTCATTAAAAAATAATCTTTTCAAATATCCAGCTCTACTCCCTGTAATGAACTGGAAAGATACTATTAAACCAAATCCCCCGTCAAATTTGATATTTGGAAGAAGCGGTTTTTCCGGTATATCCAAACTAAAATGGGATTTACCCACTGCCGCAATTGATGGTGATACAGCCAGCAGGTATGTAGTTTATCACTTTAATAATTCTACTCCCAAGTCAGGCGATTATGAGAATGCCGAAAATATTTTAACTATTGAAGGAAAAAGGGAAAGCATTCCTTCTCCATCCTCCGGTACAGCTGGACCTTATTTCTTTTCCATTACTGCTTTAGATAGAAATTATAATGAAAGCTTTCCGGGTAATATTGTGGAAATAACTAAACCAGTTAGCCCGTTGTTATCTATGCCGTACATTCATCAGATGAATGTTAGGGATACTGTCAGGATTAAATGGTTCTACGCTGATCAAGCTTCCGCCTATCATCTTCAGATTGGAATAGATTCAACTTTTAACTCAAATATACTTTTTAATTTAAGCAGCTTAACTGATACTACATTGTTAATAGCTGGAATCTCAGGGCAAGTTAAGTATTATTGGAGAGTTCAAGCGTCAAATATTGCAGGAGAAAGTATCTTCTCAACAATTTATGATTTTACAACCGGTTTCCCGGTAACTCCGCTGTTATCAGAACCGTCTCATGCCTCATTAAATGTATCTCTTAATCCTATTTTGAAATGGGCAGGTTCACTTACTGCAGATACTTACAGGCTGCAGCTATCAAAAAGTTTAACTTTTAATGAGCAGACAATTATCGTAGATACATCAGGGATTACAGATACAACATTTTACCTGGAAAATCTAAAACCCTTAACAAATTATTTTTGGCGTGTCGCCGGAATAAATGAATATGGCTCAAGCTTATGGTCCACTTCCTTTGGCTTTAAGACTATGGAAGTACTAGGAGTAGATGATAATAATGAAATACCTGCTGATTATTCTTTATCTCAAAATTTTCCTAACCCTTTTAACCCGATAACAAATATAGATTTTAGTTTACCTCATGCGGGTTTTGTAACATTGAAGGTCTATAACCTATTAGGTCAGAAGGTTAAAACTCTCATTAATGGATATAGAGATAAAGGTTATTATGAAATTACTCTTGATGCCTCAGATCTGGCATCCGGTATTTATATTTACAGGCTGGTTGCAGAAAATCATTCTTTTTCCAGAAAAATGGTGGTTTTGAAATAAAAGTTAATGGTTAAATTGCTAAATTGTTAACCTATAACAATATAATAACTTAGCAATTTAACAATAGCAGCAATTAATTTAAGAATAAAAAATGATGAAATATTTACATGTCTTCTATTCAGTTTTTTTAATTGTTCTAATTTCGGGGTGTGCTTCGGTAAGCAGGGTGTCTGTATACGATAAGTCTGCAGAATTCAAACAGGAATTTCATAAAAATTATGCCTCACTTCAGATTCCACCTGCTGCCAGAATAGATACAATTATAATCGATAAAGACCTTAAAAAAATTGATATCTATTTCAATAGGAATTTGTCTTATATGTCATTTAGGAAGAATAATGTTACGGAGTTATATTCAGCGGTGAAAAACTTTTATGGGAATGATTTCTCCGATTACAATTTTTCAATCTATACACTACATAAAACAATTGAAGAACTAATCCCGAATTTCTATAGAGACAAATCAGAATATGATAAAAGCAGGCTCCCTATAAATATGAGCCGTCCTAAACCAGTTATAAAGAATATTAGCAGACCGTATAAACCGGTCAACGGATTAATAGATAAAAACATTCTGGTATGGCCGAGTCACGGGTGGTATTACAATAACAGACAACATAGATGGATGTGGCAGCGGGCGCGTTTATATCAGACAATTGAAGATCTGGGGCCTTATTCATATGTAATTCCTTATTTAATGCCTATGCTTGAAAATGCAGGAGCAAATGTTTTTATTCCCAGAGAGAGAGATGTGCAAACTAATGAAGTAATAGTTGATGATATGTCCGAAAATTATTCAGAAGGGGATGAAAATGATTCAACTCGCTGGTTTGATGGAAAAGGAGAAGGATTCGGAATAGGGGATCCGCCTTATAAATCCGGTGTTAATCCCTTTAAATTGGGTAAATATAGAATTACTTATTCCGAAGATAAACAAAGTACTGAAGCAGCCTGGATTCCGGATATTCCTGAAACCGGAGAATATGCAGTATATATTTCGTATGTATCCTCTGAAAAGAGTGTGGATGATGCGCATTATACTGTGAATTACCTTGGCGGTTCAACCAGGTTTTTGGTTAATCAACAAATTGGAGGGGGTACATGGCTTTATCTCGGGGAGTTTAAGTTTAAAAAGGGAAGAACGGAGAGACCGGCAGTGTTATTCTTACAAACGAAAGCAAAGAATCCGGGAAAATTGTATCTGCAGATGCAGTTAGATTCGGCGGAGGGATTGGAGTAATTGAAAGAGGCGGGGGTACAAGCAGCCGTCCTAAATTTGCTGAAGGCTCAAGATACTGGCTTCAGTTTGCAGGCATGCCCGATACACTTGTTTATAATTTAAACCATGATACATTGGATTATAATGATGATTATCAGAACCGTGGGGAATATGGAAATTATTTATATGGAGCACCTTATGGTCCTAATAGAGATAGAAATGTTAAAGGGTTAGGGATTCCTATTGATCTTTCACTTGCATTTCATACGGATGCCGGAATGACCAAGAACGATACTACGGTCGGTACATTAGCTATTTACAGCATACCTTCAATTGATAATAACAATAAATTTCCAGACAGTGTATCAAGGTTTGCAAACAGGGATCTTGCTGATATCGTACAGACTCAAGTGTGTGATGATATAAGAGCTAAATATGATCCTATCTGGAATAGAAGATGGTTGTGGGATGCAAAATACAGTGAAGCTATGCGACCGAATATTCCTTCACTTCTTCTTGAACTCCTTTCACATGAAAATTTTCTCGATACAAAATTTAATCTCGATCCCCGATTCAGGTTTGATGTTTCAAGAGCAATATATAAAGGTATGCTCAAATTTCTTTCGGCTCAATACGGATTTAGTTATGTTGTTCAGCCTTTGCCAGTTACCCATTTTTCCACTGAGTTCAATGAATCAGGGGGATTTATTTTAAGATGGAAACCTGAAGCAGATCCTTTAGAGCCTTCTGCCGTTCCGGATAAATATGTCGTGTATAAGAGGATTGGTGACGGTGATTTTGATAATGGAATTATTGTTAACGATACTATGTATGAGGATAAAGATATTATTCCAGGTAAAATTTATAGCTATAAAGTAGCAGCGGTTAATGATGGAGGAGAGAGTTTTTCATCGGAAATTTTATCCGCATGCAGAATGAATAATAGTAAAGAACCTGTGTTAATAATCAACGGGTTTGATAGAATTTGCGCACCGGCTTCAGTAAAGACCGATTCATTTTCCGGATATTTAAATAATGTTGATGCGGGAGTTTTTGATAAATATGAAATGAGCTATGTGGGAGCACAGTATGATTTTGATCCTGATTCTAAATGGATTACCGATGATAATCCGGGTCATGGTGCAAGTCATTCTAATTATGAAGCTAAAATTGTTGCGGGCAATACTTTTGATTACCCTTACATGCATGGTAAATCAATAAAAACTAATGGATATTCTTTTGTATCATGCAGCAACGAAGCAGTTTGGGATAAAATAATTGACATATCAAAATATAAACTCATTGATTTAATTTTAGGTGAAGAGAAAGCGACACATTGGGAAAAACCGGTTGAGGATTCGATTCATGGAGTACTGTATAAAACCTTTCCACAGAAGTTCCAAAATGTTATTAAGAAATATTTAAATGCTGGGGGTAATATATTTATCTCAGGTGCATATGTAGGGACTGATTTATTTTCAAAATCTGATTCTTTAGACATTGGATTTGCAGAGAATATACTGAAGTATAAATGGTCAAACGGGTATGCTGATAGATTGGGTAGAGTATTTTCAATCCCTTCAACTTTTAGTAAAGACAGTATATTTATTAAATATAATACGGAGTTAAATGATAGTATATATGCAGTTGAAGCGCCTGACGCACTATATCCAGCAGACGGGGGAGAAACTATTCTCAGATATTCTGAAAATCATTTTGGTGCGGGTGTTGAGTATAAGAAAGGTTATGGGGTTGTTGTGTTTGGTTTTCCGTTCGAGACAATACTGGGGGAAAATAGCAGGGATGAGGTGATGAAGCGAGTGCTGGATTATTTGAAATAAAGAATGCATACTTCCCAAAATTTAATTAAAAGTTCTATTGCAGTTCACTTTAGTGAACTGGCTAAAGAGCCTGTGTGAATATCATTAACCAATGGATTTATCCATTGGTTTAAGAGGAAAATTAAGCCCCCTCACAACGCTTTTTCTATATTTTCACCAGCCTCTTTACTGAAATGATTTTGGATAGATGAACATAATATAGGCTTAGCTACATAGGAGTTCTTTTATCCTATATTTATATGCGGCTAAAGCCTTCTCTCATAATCCTTTTCTTTCCGTTGGCTGAAAGCCAACGGCAAAGCCACCTTACTAATCTTTCCTCAAACCAATCCTATTCCCGGTCTATCATTTAGCATAAGCTTCCCGTCAATAACTTTTGTTCCTTCATAGGGGTCATTTTTTATTAGTAAATTTCCATCCAGGTCAGCCCAGTCAACCATGGGGGATAGTTGGGAAGCAGCGGAAATTCCGCAGGAGGTTTCAGTCATACATCCGATCATAACTTTCATTCCTAAGGAACGAGCGAGTAAAAGCATTTTATGCGCTTCCCGCAAACCGGTACATTTCATAAGTTTTATGTTTATACCGCTAAAAACTCCATATGCTTTAATAACATCCGGAATTCTTTGAATAGATTCATCCCCGATTATTGGTAAGGGGCTATGTTCAGTAAGCCATGCAATATCATCGATTTGATCTTTGGGCATAGGCTGTTCAATAAATTCCACATTTTTTTCATTAAGCCAGTTAATTATATCAAGAGCAAAATGTTTGTCTCGCCATCCCTGGTTTGCATCAATAGTAAGCGGTTTATCTGTTAGTGAAAGAATGGTTTCAATCATTACTTTATCATTTTCCCCGCCAAGCTTTATTTTTAATATTTTATATATCTCAGCCTCCTTCACTTTTTGTTTTATAACCTCAGGCGTGTCTATTCCAATGGTAAAAGATGTGTTAGGGGTCTTATGCTTATCAAAACCCCAGATTGAATACAATGATTTATCTAGTAGTTTCCCAATAAGGTCGTGAAGTGCAATATCAATTGATGCCTTGGCGGCAGTATTTTTTTCGGCAACAGAATCTACATAGATTAAAATGTTTTCAAGGTCAAACGGATCGTTGAATTGGTTTAGGTTAACTTTAGAAAGAAACATAGAGGCGGTTTCATGGGATTCTCCAAGATACGGAGGCATTGAGGCCTCACCGTATCCAATTATCCCTTCATGTTCAATTTGTGTAAGCATTACCGGAGTTGTGGTACGAGAATTCACAGCAATGGTAAAAACATGTTTAAGTTCAAGTGTATAAGGTTTAAAAGTTAATTTCATTTTTCGCTAAATAAATTTATTAAAAAATAGTTGAGTTATACCCGTAAAATAATATAGAAATTGATATTAATTATAGTATTTTTAAAAATATTCATAAAATGCCGGTCATTTCAGAGAAACACCCACTTTCAGAAATCTTACCAAAGGTTATTAAATTAAATGATAGTTATTGCTTAAATTAAAAACGGTCTATCTTCAGTAGATAAAATTAAAACAGTAAAATATCAAGCCATTAATAGAAAAAGATGAATATTTATAACCATTTCAAAGTTTATCCAAAGAGGGGGCTTTATGCTTATTTATATAATTTCATATTTATACTGTTTTTTCAATAAAAATACTTATGAATTAACAAAATAATTATTGCATAAAGAGAAAATAAAGTTTAATTTGTAAATGTTATTTTTCAATAACCACTCACATAATCGGAGGCATCATGAAGAAATTTCTTACAGCTATTCTTTTTATTTCATCTATAATCTCTCTGAATGCACAGGATGTATTTCAAAGAACTACAATTCACACACTTAAATATGAACCTGGCGGTGGAGGATTTGGAAATGTAATTGCAGGAGTTGATTGGGATAAAGACGGAAAGCCGGATCTTTATACCGTTAATGCAAATTATATTGATAGATTAACCGGTGAACTGATTCCAAAGATCTACAAGTTTGAATGGAATTCAACCACTGCATCATGGGATTCAGTATGGGGTGCTTCTCTTCCAGCCCAAGCACAAAATACATGGGTCGGGCTTGCATGGGGTGATCTTGATAAGGATGGAAAACCTGAATTAATTTGGGCGCCTCCTAATTATCCTGATCCTCCTGATCCTTCGTTAATTAATCATAATCCAAAACGTATTATAGTATACGAAGTTGCTGGTGACGGGAGTGACAACTTAGGAGTTGATGATGGTTTCGGCAGTTTTTCTCCGAATGCATCTACCACCCTTACTGATGAAGCAGACTATAATTTAAGACCGCTTCAGCTTAAAGTTACTGATATTGACGGGGATGGAACAGATGAAATAATTTTTTGTGATCAGGCTGCTAATTGGCACTACGGTGTAGTTTCTGTTGATAATATTCCGGATAATGGAGACGGCAGTGAAAAATGGACTATTGAAGCAAACGGATTAACGGATGCAAATCAGACCGGTATGGGAAGTGTGTGGGATTGTGATGTTGTTGGCAATACCATTTATTTGTTTGCCGGATCCGGCTTAATTTACCCCGTTAAAGCTGAAAATGGAACCTATACTTCTCTACCTGCCTTAACAAATGTAGCTGGAGAAACAGGTTCTTTTAAAGGCAGCGTTACTGCTGATCTTGATAATGATGGAACCCCCGAAATTGTTTTGGGTGGCTGGTCGGATGATACAGTTTATGTATTGAAACAAGTTGCGGATACACTACAGACTTTTCATGTTGGCACGTGCCCTGGAGCTGGTAGATTGAATGGTGCAGCTGCAGGAGATTTAGATAATGACGGACATCCGGATTTTGTATTCGGTACAAGAAGTGCGAGTACACCGAATAATGCAGTATACCGTGTTGAATTTGAAGGTGGGGCAATAAGTGATCCCGCAAATTATCAGATATCAGTTATAGATTCACTATTAGTTCCTGCACCTGGCGGAACTGGCGGTCAGCTTGATGTTTTCTATGTTGCTAACGTTGACGGAGATTCTGCTGACGAAGTGCTCTATACTCAGGGTTATACAAGAGGTGTTGCTAATGATACAACTGCCGATCTGGCAATTCTGGATATTAAATATACTCCGGTTAGTGTAAAACTAGCAGATAACAAAATACCTGAGCAATTTTATCTTAATCAAAATTATCCTAATCCTTTCAATCCGACTACCACTATTAAGTTCGGGTTAGTGAAGGAAATGGTTGTTGAGTTAAAAATATATGATATCCTGGGAGAAGAAGTTGCTACATTAATTGACGGGAAGTTAATGAAAGCAGGTTCATATGATGTTAATTTTAAAGCGAGTAATCTAGCCAGCGGTGCTTATTTTTATAGATTGAAAGCAGGTAATCAGGTTACTTCGAAGAAAATGGTTCTTTTAAAGTAAGACGCAGATTTCGCAGATTTTAACAGATTCTGATGAAATATCAGGTGCCAAAAGGCATAGTAATAACAATATTATATTTCTTAAAACCTCCGGGGTTTTTAAAACCCCGGAGATTTAGGTGTTGGACTTATCTCATAATATAGGGGTTAAGCCCAATTTCATATAAAAAAACGATGGGAGAAATCTAAAGATCATTTTTACACTTTAAACCAATGAATATACTATCCTTCTTTAACACTGCATTTTGTAATTCAATAAATACATTGAGTATTGAGGTTTCTATGAACAGAAAATCAATTTTTTATATCCCATTTCTGTTAATATTATTTACATCCATAAATATTTTTGCTGGAAACACAGGGAAAATAACCGGGAAAGTAACAGATGCACAAACATCCGAACCCCTGCTTGGTATTAATGTAGTAATACAGGGTACAACTCAGGGAGCAGCAACAGGAGCAGACGGCTCTTACATAATAATTAATATAGAGCCCGGTACCTACAGCCTCGTCTTTTCAGGTGTAGGGTACCAGAAAAAAATGGTTACAAATGTTAATGTATCCAGCGATTTTACAACGACCATTAATATTCAGCTTTCTTCAGAAACTATAGGACTTGAAACCGTAGTTGTAGAAGCTCAAAAACCTCTGGTAAGAAAAGATTTAACTTCTTCACAGGTTTCAGTTGATGCAAGCCAAATTGCTACTTTACCTGTTGAAAATGTTAATCAATTGTTAACTTTGCAGGCCGGTGTTATTAAAGGTGCAAACGGAGAGATCCATATTAAAGGAGGGCGTTCCAGCGAAGTTTCATATAACGTAAACGGAATTTCCATTATAAATCCTTATGATAATTCCAAATCAGTTGAAATAGCTACCAATGCTATACAGGAATTATCTGTAGTCAGCGGTACATTTAATGCTGAATACGGTAATGCGTTAAGCGGAGTTGTAAATTCAATTACTAAAGAAGGAACAAATAAGTATACCGGAAGTGTTTCCTTTTATTCAGGCGACTATCTCAGCAGCCATAAAGATATTTTTTATAATATTAATTCGGTTGATCCGGTTAATAATTATGTAACTGAGTTTACTCTAGGTGGACCTATTCCTCTGCTTAATGATTATGTAACATTTTTCGTTTCTGGCAGACTTAATGATGATAAAGGTTATTTGTATGGTATTAGAGAACACCAGCCCGGTGATTATATCCAATACCTTAGTGCAGACAGTATAAGTGTACTTGCTACCGGAGACGGTAAGGTTGTTTCAATGAATCCAAGTAAAGACTGGAACGGGAATGCAAAGATTACTATTAAACCTTCTTCAACTTTTAAAATTAATTACGACTTTTTAATATCAAATTCGAAATATCAGCTTTATAATCATGATCTAAAATATAACCCTGATGCCAGTTATCACCGCAACAATTCGGGGCTTTTTAATTCGATTGAATTAAGGCAGGTTATAAGTAATTCAACTTTTTATTCACTTAAAGGATCATATAGCATAAATGATTATAAAAGATATTTGTATCCTTTACTTGATGCATCCGGTAATGAAGCAGATTTCTCTGCTGGAATGGATTTAACCGGATTACAGGCTGACCCGAGATATGCAAGCAGTCTACAGTATGTGGCTGATAATACTTTCCCGATCGGCGGTACTTTGAATGAGCAATTCTATCAAAAGACCAGAACCCTAAACGGAAAATTTGATCTAACGAGTCAGCTTAATCTTCATCATGAGGTTAAATTAGGAGCCGAATATTCCAATTACACACTATATTATGAGGATTTTACTGTATTAAAAGACGGTCAGGCATCTTTTATCCCCCCTGTTGATAATATACTGCATGACAGTTATACAAAAAAACCAACTGAAATATCAGGATATATTCAGGATAAAATGGAATTTGAGAGTCTTATATTAAATGTTGGATTAAGACTTGACTATTTTGATTCGGATTCAAAATACTCTACGGATACAAAATATCCTTCCCCATATGATCCTGCGATACCGGATAATGTAGATAAGAGTATTTTATTAAAAAAATCATCAGCTAAGTATCAAGTAAGCCCGAGAGTCGGAGTATCCTTCCCGATAACCGACAGAGGAATTATTCATTTTTCATACGGTCATTTTTTCCAGATCCCTCCATTCACTTATTTATATGACAATCCGGATTTCAAATATCCGGTATCAGGGACACCAACATTTGGTAATGCAAACTTGAATCCTGAAAGAACAATTACTTATGAAATCGGACTGCAGCAGCAATTACTTGATAATCTTTCATTTGATGTTACCGGATTTGTTAAAGACGTAAGAGATTTACTTGCTCTTCAGAAAATCCAGGCGACAGCAACTAAAGCTTACTATATGTATGTAAATAAAGACTATGCAAATATTAAAGGGATTACATTTTCCTTAAGAAAAAGAAGGAACCCGGATGAATTTTTTGGAGCAACGCTTGATTATACATATCAAACTACTGAAGGGAGCGATACAAGATCTGCGGCTGCGTTTTTAGATCTTGCTTCAGGCAGACAAAGTGAAAAGATACCATATTACCTGGACTGGGATCAGCCGCATACATTAAATGCAACCTTAAACTTTGGCGGTAAAACATGGAATACAACGATTGTCGGAAGAATAGGTTCCGGTTTACCTTATACTCCGCAACTCCTTTTTGAACAGGTATTTTTAAAGACAAATAGTGCTCGTAAACCATCACAGGCGACCGTAGATCTGCTAATTGACAAAACAATAAATATTTCCGATATCAATGTTACATTCTTCCTGAAAGTATTTAATCTTTTTGATGCCTTGAATGAAAACATTGTATATGATAATACCGGAAGGGCAGATTATACTCTTGAGAAAGAGCTGGGAACAACTCAAGCAGCCGACCATTATGCTAGTCTGAATCCTTTAATTAAAACTTCCAGCGAATATTTTGTCCGGCCTGATTATTATCTCCCTCCAAGGGAAGTAAGATTGGGTCTGACATTAGAGTTTTGAAAGTATATTAACGGAGATATTAAATGAAGATAAAATATATTAATACATTTCTACTAATTTTTACTTTTGTGTTAAGTAGTTTTACAGCAGCACAGAAAGCGAATCCTAAAACTACGAGAGAGCATCAGGCTGTCAAAGATTATATTCAACAGCAGCTGCAGAATGGATCTCAGGTAAAGAGGTTCCTGAATTCGCCTGATAAAAATGAAAGTAAAGCTGGAAAGCTGTCGAAAACTACAGGGATAAAGGATAGAAAAAGTTTTATAATGAACGGGAATAAAATTCTTGTTTATGTAACTAATTTTGGAGGAATAGGAGGAGGATATACATTAGATCAATCCAGCAGGTATTTGGGAGATGTAGTATGGAAAGGATTACCATATGTTTTCCAGTTTGTTCCGATAGTTGGCGCTTCTGTTCCTGATGCAAGAAATCCTAATAAAAGACTTCATATAATTTCCGATGCGCTTGATGATTACCCGCACTCCGCAAGACCGGGGGATGATCTAATTGAAATAAATCCAACTGAGGATACTCTATGGCAATTCGAACCGCTGCCAGGATACGCTGATCCAAACCAGGATAACATGGCTCACAATCCTGATTTTGATACAGACAGGGATGGAAAACCAGACAGTTGGCCGCGAGATTGGTATAATCCAGCTTTAGGTAAATATGTCTGGCCCGGTTACTTAAAACAGGATGTAAATAATGCTGACCTTGAGACATTCTGGGCAATGGATGACAGGGATAACAGGGAATTCCCCTATTATCCATATAATTCGGATTTGAAGAAAATGGGTATAGGAGTTCAGGTTGATGGAAGAGCATTACAATGGAGTAATTCACTCGCAGAAAATGCTGTATTTTTTGTTTATACAATTACTAATGTCAGTGATAAAGATTTAGACAGCGTATTTTTCGGAATTTATGGTGATCCTGATGTTGGGGGTCAAAAAGATAATGCAGATGATATTGGTATCTTTTTTCCCCCTTATTCGATTCCCGGTCATAATGTTGATAATATTCCAGTCTATTCCCGAAGTATGGTAGCTTTTCATGATGATGGTAATAGCATAGGAGAAAATGCAATACCTGATGGAATAATTGCCTGCAAATTTCTTGAAAGTCCTGGAAATGCAAATGACGGAATCGATAATGACGGTGATGGGATGATAGATGAAAGCCAATCTAACGGAATAGATGATGACCATGACTGGAACCCGGAAACTGATGATGTTGGGATAGACGGCATATCAAATACAGGAGATGAAGGAGAAGGTGACGGAATACCGACAGCCGGTAAACTTTTAGCTAACGGAGCTCTTGATCCCTTGCATCCGGGAGAACCGAATTTTGAATATACTGATCTTGATGAAGCTGATCAGATTGGTCTGACAAGTTTTAGTACATGGCCATGGGGTCAGAAGACAGGAAATCCGAAGAATCCCAGAGAAGGTTACTTTGTAAGTAACGATTCTTTAATGTGGGAAAAAAGTAAACCTAATACCCCCAGCCACAATGGTTTTGAAGAGGTTTTAACTGAGGGACAGGATATTACTTTCGTATTTGGCTCAGGATATATTTCTCTTAAAAGAGGTGAAACCAAAAGAATATCTGTGGCTCTCATTTTGGCTAATGATATAGACGATTTGCTTACTACTGCTTCAACAGTTCAGGATATTTACAACATAAATTATAATTTCTCAAAACCGCCTGATCTACCAACCTTAACTGCTGTTCCGGGTGATAAAAAAGTTACACTTTACTGGGATGATATAGCAGAAAGCAGTATTGATCCCATAACCGGTAAAGATTTTGAGGGTTATGTCCTTTACAGAAGTACAGATCCTGGTTTCTCGGATATTCAAACAATCTCGGATGGACAGGCAACCCCATTTTTATCGGAACCGCTTAAAACTTACTCAGGTGTTGAATGCAAATGGGATTTAGTTAATCAATGGAGCGGTTATCATCCTGTCCCATATAAAGGCCGCGGAATTCATTATTATCTGGGAGATAATACGGGACTTGTACATTCATTTGTTGATTCGAATAATGTAATAAACGGACAAACCTATTATTATGCGTTAGTTGCATATGATCATGGAGATTCTGCTAATTTTCCTCCTGCAGAAACCACAAAGAAAATAAATGTTGATCCGATTACTTCAAAATATATACTTGATAAAAATACTGCGGCAGTGATCCCCGGACCAAGAGCGGACGGTTATATTGCACCTGCTTTAAACAGTTCCAATGTTTTACATAAAAGCGGGATAGGCAACGGTTCAGTTAACTTTTCAATTTTAAATGATTTACTCGTTCCTGATAATGATTATGAATTATTTTTCAGTGATTCTCTTATAATAAACGGAAAGAAAACAGGAGAAAAGAATTACTCTATTCTTGATTCAAAAGTCTATACTAAAAAGATAAATTTCTTTTCGGAAAAGTTTACCGATATCGGATTCGGCAATATCCTTGATGATCAGTATTTGAAGTTAAAAGATGCGAATGGAAATATATTTTCGAGAGTTAATTCACAGGATACTTCAGATTATATAATTGATCTGGAGAAAGGAAAGATAAGAAGATCGGGCAGCAGCAGCATTCCGGATAATCCCTCTTCAGCATATACACTTGAATTCAGGTATTTGCCAATTGCAAACAGTTTGCTGATGAATGACGAAGATAATAATCCAGTATTTGAAGGCATAAAATTGCAGGTAAAGGATCAGACTAAAATTGAATACGATCCCGATAGGTCAAAATGGCTTAACGGAAATTCAAATTTTACTTTTAATGCTGCCTTAGCATCTGTAGGATCTGCAACTAATAAAACGGTATATCCAGCAGATTATGAAATTAAATTTTCATCCAATTATATTGATTCGACACTTATCAGACCACCGGGACAGCCTTTCATAATGTGGCCGGTTAAATATTCGGTTACGGATGTTACATCAGGGGTTCCGCAAAGGATTCTAACATATTTAAATGAGAATAATGCAACAAGAGACTCTGCCTGGAGTCCCGGTGAAGAAATTATTTTATATAAGCCAGGGAGTACAAAGAGCAGTGATATGCTCACATGGGGTGTTAAAATTAGTTTGCCTACAGATTCTACTATAAAAAATATTATTTATCCCGGTGAAGGTGATATTCTTTTAATTGCGACAAAAAGACCTTTTACTGTTCAGGATACATTTTATTTAAAGACGAATCAAGGTACAGTTGATAATGCATTAGCTTCCTCAAAATTGGATAATATATACGTAGTGCCTAACCCTTATGTTGCATATAATGCATTGGAGCCTCAAAACCGTCTTTCGGATCAATCACGTGGTGAACGCAGAATTTATTTTGAAAATCTGCCTCCTAAGTGTACAATACGTATATATTCAATAGTCGGGGATCCGGTTAGAGTTCTTGAACATGATTCCGGAGTTTCAAATGGAAGGGAATATTGGAACTTATTGAATAGAGACGGTTTCAGTGTCTCTTATGGATTGTATATTGCACATGTAGACGCGCCGGGAATAGGTGAGAAGATAATAAAGTTTGCATTAATTAAATAAGTTAATGGTTAATTGTTAATTGTTAATTGTTAATTGTTAATTGTTAATCGTGGTTAATAGTAGATTGGAAAGGATTAGTTGAAGAGTACGCAATCAATTAGGAGTTTTGAAGATCTGGAATGCTGGAAGGCGAGTGTGGAAGTTAGAAAGTATATCTCCGGGTTGATAAAAAAGTTTCCCAATTCGGAAAAATATGATATGATTGATAATATGAAAAGAGCAGCTCATTCTGTTACAAGGAATATTGCCGAAGGATATGGAAGATTTCATTTTAAGGAGAATGTGCAATTCTGCAGGCACAGCAGAGGTTCCTTATATGAACTTATTGATGACTTAATAACTTCAAAAGATGAAAATTATATTACAACAGAAGAATATCTCTCTGGAAGAAACAAAATTGAAAAGGCCTTATGTATATTAAATGGATATATAAATTATCTTAATAGAGCTTTAAGTAGTAAAAATGAAAAATCAGTATCTGCCGGGATTAACGATTAACTAATAACAATTAACGAATATCGAAAATAGGAGTTAATAAATGAAATTGTATAAATATATGTTAACAGCTGCAATAGCATTATTTTTTGCTGGGGGATTGTTTGCACAGAGTTTGAAGACAGGAACAACCGCAGCGGAGTTCTTAAAGATAGGAGTTGGTCCCCGTGCAATTGGTATGGGGAGTGCATTTACGGCAACGTCCGATGACATAACCGCATTATACTGGAATCCCGGCGGTTTAGCTAATTTAAACTCCAATCAGGCTTTCTTTAATCATGTTAACTGGATAGCGGATATTAACTATGATTATGCGGCTTTAGCCGTTAATGTTCCGGATTTTGGAGTTCTCGGATCTTTTGTTTCAATCCTTACGACTAATGATATGTCTGTAAGAACTATAGAAAGACCGGAAGGTACCGGGGAATTTTTTACTTACAGCACACTGGCAGTAGGATTAAGTTATGCAAGGCGTTTAACTGAACAATTTTCGATTGGTTTTAATGTTAAATATATCAGTGAAAATCTCTGGCACATGAACAGTACAGGGTTTGCTATGGATATCGGTACACTTTATAAAATCCCTATTCTAAATGAAATGAGAATTGCGGCAAGTATATCTAATTTCGGAACAAAGATGAAACTAACGGGGAGGGATATTTTATCAGTCAAGCAGGTTGGTGCCGGCAGTTCCCCTAATTTAATCGATACTGATTTAGAACTGGATTCATACGATTTACCATTACTTTTTAGAATAGGTGCTGCGGTTGATGTAGTAAAATCATCATCAAACAGAATAACTATTGGAGTAGATGCAATTCATCCGAATGATCATTCTGAATATATTAATACCGGCTTAGAATATTCCTGGAATGAGACTATATTTATTAGAGGAGGATATAACTCGCTATTCGAATTGGATACTGAAAAAGGGTTAACATTGGGATTCGGTCTTAAATATACTATAATAGATCTTGTTAAGATTGGATTGGATTATGCATACCAGGACTTCGGTAGATTGAATAATGTTCAGTATTTTTCTCTGGGAATTAATTTCTAATATTAAATAATTTAAGTCTATTACTGAGATAATATTTATATAATGATTTCAAACGCAGTTCAAGATTACTATCCTGATGAACTAAGCTATTGTTACGGATGCGGAAGATTAAATGAACACGGTCATCAGATAAAAAGTTATTGGGAAGGGGATGATACGGTTGCACATTTTACACCAAAGCAGTACCATATAGCTATTCCGGGTTATGTGTACGGAGGTTTGATAGCTTCTCTTATTGATTGTCATGGAACCGGGACTGCGGCTTTAGCTTCATACCGGAATGAAGGAAGGGAACCGGGTACAGAACCCGCTTTCCGTTTTGTTACTGCATCACTTCAGGTAGATTATCTTCTTCCCACTCCTTTAGGTGTAGAATTAGAAATCAGGGGGAAGGTTATCGAGTTAAAAGGACGGAAAGTCATTTCAGAAATTACGGTAGCAGCAGAAGGGCAGGTAACAGCAAAGGGGAGAGTTGTAGCCGTACAAATGCCGGAGAAGATGATTAAAACATAAATAATTCTAAGATGATATCTTGTTGATCCTCTACGAGGATCCTGGTCTAATGTTTCTATTTATTTGCTACAATAATTAAACATCTACGATGTTTATGACCTCTCTAACGAGGATTCTGGTCTAATGTTTTGTATTTACTTTGCTACAATTATTAAACATCTACGATGTTTATGTTTGACTTTGTTGAAGTCAAAATTATTACCTACCTTTATTAAAGATGTCATCTTTATTTCTGTATATTTATTTCATTTCTTCTATCTGGAAGACAGGCTTAATATCAACCGGGATTGATGAAAGCATATCTATTATTGATTTCATTGAAGGAGAAATTACAGCATACCGATTAATTAATTCTTTGGCTCCATTATAATCGCCTGTGGCTTCAATAGTTAAAAGTCTATTTGCGAGTTCTTTGATAGAGTCATAAATCTTATCAAAATTAACTTTTACTTTATTTGTTTCAGGGTTGTATTCATATCCACCTTTTTCTAATAGATAATTATAAATAATTGCATTTCCGCTTCCATGAGCTTCGGTAATTCCAAATCTCACTGACCGGAAAATCCCTGCTAAGAATGTAGTCCATGTTTCATTTGCAAAGCTTTTTGGAAACATTCCTTTATCAATCATAAAAATATTATTATACATGCCAAGGACATCGGCTTTACATTCTTCTATGGTTGAATAAGCTTCCTTTAGTTCCTTTTTAACTTCTGTTTTTCTGCCGTTAACAGTAATAAATCCCGGACCAACTCCATGGGACATTTCATGCATTAGGGCATGGCTGAAAAATGCATTTACTGTCACATAGTTAAGCTGATCTTCGGATAAAACAATACCGGCTATGGGTTTAAGTTGTTTCTCGAACTTTGCATCATTTATATTTTTGAGCATTACTTTTTTCGAACCCTTAGCTTTTCTGACTCTCTCATCATTCGGAAGATTAAAAGCTAGTGTCTGCACTCCTGCCTTTGTATCTCCTCCGGAATAAACTTCATTAACAACAACAATAGGGGATTCACTGCCCCGCTGGTTATTTTTATATTTTTTGTCAATTGGGAGATTTTCTTCAATCTCTTTCAAATATTTACCAAATTCCTGAAGCTTTTCACTTTCTGCTGAATCTTTTATGGTTACAAAGCTTTCAAAGGAAGCTTTATAGTTGAACATTTCATCTTCATATACTTCATACGGTCCAATCACAACTTCAATTTTATTATTTTTTAGATCCATCCATGCCATATCACTATCATAATAGTCATTAGTTTCAAAAGCCTTTGCCCTTAATAGTAAATATTTTTTTAATGAAGGATTATCGGCGTAATCGGCAGCCTCCCTTAGAAGATCTGCAGCTTTACTTAATTCCGGTTTGTAAAACTCTGAATATGGTATTGCAGTCAATTTCCCGTTATCTTTGCGAATTATAGTAAATGTAGATGTAAAGGCGGTATAATCATCGGGATGTTCCTTTACCCATTGGTTAAATTCATCTTTAGTCATGTCCGGAGGATAAAAATTAGCTCCTTTAGGCTTCTCATGGGTACCGATAAATGGCTTATTATGATCCAGTCTGTCAAACGGACCGAACATTATATCAAAATATTTTAGCTTTAATTGATCTGCTTCGGAAGAAGAATTACGGAGACTGTCTTTGATCTCTACATTTTTAAAATAGACCTGACTAAGGTAAATGCTGTCGATAATTTGTGAAGCTTCAAATAATTTTCTAACTACTATCCTTTCCCGCTCATTCAAAACAGTTGAATCATATTTAATTTCTACAGGGGCAAACTGTGCAATTTTATCTTTTAACATACTAATTTCCTTTGAATCCTTATTATTTGAACATCCTGTTATTATAGCTGCAGCAATTAGAGAGTATAAAAAAAGTTTCATCTATTTCCCTTAAATTTTTGACATTGAAATATAACGAAATTTAGTAAATGTTTGGGTGTATAGAGTTAAATTGCTTAATTGTTAAATTGTTAAATTGTTAAATTGTTAAATTGTTAAATTGTTTAATTGCTTAATTGTTAAATTGTTGAATCGCTATATTGTTTTAAAGGAAATAAATTTGATATTGAAATTTTTATCGAAGGATTGACCTTTTTAAATGATTAACTTTAATAATTACAGAAAACAAAAGATACAAACATTATGACCTTATTATCTTTTCTGTACCCAAATGGGAAAATATACAAGATCATTAAGCAATAAAGCAATTAAACAATTTCTTTCTATTAAGGAGTTCCAAAAATGAAAAGAATAATTTTTACTTCTTTATTTTTTCTGATTTCCTCTATCTTATTGATTTGTCAAACCTCCGAAAAGGGTTCTAATCCGCAAGTCTTTCAAATAAAACAAGGGTATGTTGATGCTAACGGAGTAATGATTTATTATGAAGAATTAGGGAGCGGTAAACCTTTAATGATTGTACATGGAGGTCCTGGAGCAACACATGATTATTTCCTTCCTTATCTTTTACCGCTTGTAAAGCACAACCGAATAATCTTTATAGATGAACGCGGTTCAGGTAAATCGGAGAAACTGGAAGATTCAACGCAGTATACGGTAGAAAATATGGTAGAAGATGTTGAAGCAGTGAGAGAAGCGCTGGGACTCGGGAAAATGAGTCTGCTGGGTCATTCTTACGGAGGTGTACTGGCTCAGGCTTATGCTTTGAAATACCAGGAGAATCTGACTCATTTAATTTTATGCAGTACTTTTCCCAGCACTTCACAAATGAACGAAGTCTTTAATAAGATTAAAGAAAAAATGGCGCCTGAATTAAGAGATAGAATTAACAAAATGGAGAAAGAAGGACTATTCGGGCATGGTCTTCCTTATGAAAGGAACCGCTATACTAACGATTATATGATTGCGGCGTGGGGAGAGGGATATTTCCCGTATATTTATCAAAAGCATCCGGACCCTGATTATGATCCTACCAGCGGCGGTTTAGCATGGACTCTTTATCGTGAAATGTGGGGTTCAAATGGTGAATATGTTATTGACGGGAACCTTAAATCGGTTGAATATGTTGACAAACTTCATACAATTACAGTACCCACACTAATTAATTGCGGGGATCATGATGAATGCGATCCTTCTCTCTCTAAAGAGATGCACGAGAAGATCCCTAATTCAAAGCTGGTTATTTTTCCGCAAAGCGGGCATATGACTTTTGTAGATCAGACGGACATGTTTATTAAGGCTGTTGAGGATTTTTTGCATTAACGTGTTAAGTTAGTACACGTATTCTTAATTGTGATACCTTATGGTGGAGGGAGTAGCCACAAAGTCTCCAAGGCACAAAGTTACACAAAGTACTTTTTGGTCATTGTCCTACACCGTAAATAAATTCATAATGTTATTTATTATTTCAAAAAATCTTGTTAATTTGAAATTAATAAGATTAATTATTTTAGTATTTAGGCGGAGAAGGGGTTATATATGATTGAAAAAGTTCACTTCAAATTAAACGGGGAACCTATTGAGCTAACCGTAGACAGCGACAGACTCCTCCTATGGGTATTACGTACAGACTTAGGTTTAACCGGAACAAAATATGGCTGCGGTATTAGTTATTGCGGCTCATGCACAGTACTTGTGAATAATGAAGCTGTTCATTCATGCCAGACATCTATTAAAGAGATAGTAAATAAAGAGGTTGTTACAATAGAAGGATTAGCAAGTAAGGAAAAGCTTCATCCGCTGCAGAAGGCTTTTGCAGAGCACGATGCTATGCAATGCGGGTACTGTACACCGGGAATGATAATGACTGCCTATTCTTTTCTAAAGAAGAATCCTAGTCCTTCAACTTCAGAAATTATTGAAGGAATGAATAATAATTTGTGCCGCTGCGGTGCACATAACAGGATTGTCCAGGCTATTCATTCTGCTGCGGAATCAGAAAATTGAGATTGGAGTATTACCTCACCCCCCGGCCCCCTCTCCTTATAAAGGCGAGGGGGAGGTTCATATGGAGGCAGCTATAATTATTGTGGGTAAGCCTCAAAAGGTGAGTAC
The DNA here is from genome assembly GCA_963848195.1 of uncultured Ignavibacteriales bacterium. Taxonomy (GTDB): domain Bacteria; phylum Bacteroidota; class Ignavibacteria; order Ignavibacteriales; family Ignavibacteriaceae; genus CAVQBP01. Next base: position 232,008 of record CAWKCY010000024.1, read on the forward strand.
AAAAGTTGAAAATATAATTGAGACATTTAAAGGATAAGATCATGAAAGAGGATAAATATCCGGAAATAGATTTTAAGGATGTTAAAGAAAGTTTTCCTATGGATAGGAGGGATTTCCTTAAAACTGCGGGGAGCGGTATTTTCATTCTATTTACTTTGAAAGATGCATCCCCTTTTACTATTGAAAAGCAGAACAGGCAGCAGCAGGGATATCCCTCTGATTTTAATGCTTATTTGAAAATTGGTGAAGATGGACGGGTTGCATGTTATACAGGGAAAATTGAAATGGGGCAGGGAGTTATTACTTCTTTAGCTCAAATGCTTGCGGATGAACTTGATGTTTCTCTTGATGATGTTGATATGGTTATGGGAGATACTGATCTCTGTCCTTATGATAGAGGTACATTTGGTTCTTTGACTACAAGGTTTTTTGGTCCTGCATTACGTTCTGCCGGTGCCGAAGGGAGAGCAGTTTTGCTTCAATTGGCTTCTGAAAAATTAAAAGTACCCGTCAAAAATTTAACAGCTGCGAACGGTACCGTTTTCGAAAAGAAGAATAATCAGAATAAAATTACTTATGCCGAACTTGCAAAAGGAAAAAGGATTGAGAAACACTCTGATGGTCAGGTAGAGGTAAAGAAACCATCAGAGTTAAAAATAATGGGTAAATCTGTTACCCGCAGAGATGGAGAACTAAAGGCAACAGGAAAGGCAAAGTATGCGGGTGATATACAATTTCCGGGAATGCTTTACGCAAAAATATTGCGTCCTCCGGCTCACGGAGCTAAATTTATTTCAGCGGATACTTCCGAAGCTGAAAAAATAAAAGATATAAAAGTTATCAAAGAAGGTGATTTTGTCGCCGTGCTTCATAAATATCCCGATGCTGCTGAGGAGGCACTTTCAAAAGTAAAAGCAAAGTTTGATAAATCTCCTTCGACTTTAAATGATAAAAATATTTTTGAACATCTTCTGAAAGAAGCACCTGATGGAGAAGTTACAGCTAGCGGAGGTGATCTGTCGAAAGGAGAAAAGAACTCATATAAAATAATTGAAGAAATTTATTATGATGGTTATAAAGCTCATGCTCCGATTGAACCTCATACGGCAACAGTAAATATCGAGGGAGATAAAGTAACAGTCTGGGCGTCAACACAAAGTCCTTTCCCTGCAAAGGAGGAAGTTGCAAAAGCATTAAATATTCCGGCAAAGAATGTACATGTTATGCAGACTTTTGTAGGAGGGGGATTTGGCGGTAAGACAAGGAATCTGCAGATTGTTGAAGCCGCGCGTCTGGCGAAATTAACGGGTAAGCCTGTTCAGGTAGCATGGACAAGGGAAGAGGAATTCTTTTTTGATTCTTTTAGACCGGCTGCCGTTGTAAAAATAAAATCAGGTATTACAGATAAAGGGAAACTTAATTATTGGGATTATCATGTTTATTTTGCGGGAGACAGGGGTTCTAAACAGTTTTACGATATACCGAATCACAGTACTACCGTATATGGTTCAGGGTGGGGTGGAAATGCCCATCCTTTTGCTACGGGTGCATGGCGGGCACCTGCAAATAATACAAATACATTTGCGAGGGAGTCTCAAATAAGTATTATGGCTAATGCAGCGGGAATTGATCAGCTTGAATTCAGACTGCAGAATTTAACGGATGAAAAGATGAAAAAAGTTTTACGTGCAGCCGGAGAGAAGTTCGGATGGAAGCCTGATAAATTAAATAATAAAGGATATGGAGTAGCATGCGGGATGGATGCCGGCACTTCGGTTGCAACAATTGCCGAAGTTGAGGTTGACGTAAATACCGGTAATGTGAAAGTGACACGAGTTGTATGTGCTCAGGATATGGGTTTAGTAATTAATCCGGAAGGAGCAACAATTCAGATGGAAGGGTGTATTACCATGGGATTGGGGTATGCTTTAAGAGAAGATATGCATTTTAGTAATGGGGAAATATTAGATGTTAATTTTGATACATATGAAATCCCCCATTTTTCATGGCTGCCTAAAATAGAAACCGTTATATTAGATAATAAAGAAGAGCCTTCGCAGGGAGGGGGAGAACCTGCCATAATTACAATGGGAGCTGTGATAGCAAACGCAATTTTCGATGCAACAGGTGCAAGAGTGTTTCAGATGCCGATGACGCCGGAGAGAGTGCTGAAAGCTATTCATTAATAAAATTACAAAATTACAAGATTTCAAGATTAAAAGATTTTCCATTTTGCTTAATTTACTATATCTTAAGCAGTTTTTAATGTAAATGAAACTTCGGTACCCTTTCCTTTTTCACCTCTAATCCATATTTCCCCTTCATGCTTTTGAATTATTTCTTTGCATAAAATTAAACCTAAACCTGTTCCTTTTTCATCAGATGTTCCGGATGTAGAGTAATGAATATCTATCCGGAATATTTTATCATAATCGTTTTCAGATATTCCTATTCCTTTATCTGCAACAACAATTTCTACAAACTCTTCCTTTTGTTTTGCTGATATTTTGACTTCGCTATCCTGATATGAAAATTTTATACTATTAATTATCAGATTCCTTAAAACCAATTGAAGCATATTTTTATCCGCATATACTTTAATGTTTTCGGGAATCAGGTTCACCAGTTTTATTTTCTTTTCTTGTGCTGTTAGTGATAAACTTTCAATAGTTTTGTCCAATTCCTCATGCAGAGAAATCTTTTCAAGCACCATATTAAAATTATTAATCTGAAGTCTTGACCAATCAAGCAGATTATTTAATAGTTCAAACTGTCTTTTAAGGGTTTGATTTATTTTAGTATAAGATTCTTTTATTTCATCATTACTCATGGAATCAATATTAGTAGAAAGTATTTCTGAAAAACCCAGTAAAGTATGAAAAGGTCCCCGCAGATCGTGCGCAATAATTGAAAAAAATCTGTCCTTGGTTGAATTAAGTTCTGTCAGTTTATCATTTAACCCTAGTAATTGGTTATTAATCTTCTTTTTATGGAAGTAACCGAAAATAATAAGCGAAACAATTATCAACGATAAAACTAGTGTTACAATCAGCCACTTGATAAATATTTGCTGTCTGGCAATTGCTATTTTTTGTTCTTCTTTAATTTTTTCCAGTTTATAATTAAACTCTAATTTGGATAGCTTCTTTATTTTATCTGTAACTTTCAAACTATCTGAAGAGTTCATATATAATGTTAAATATTTATATGCTTCTTTATAATTTCCTTCTTTTTGGAAAGCTGACTGCAGGATATCCGCAGCTCTTGCAATATTGTCCACAGAATTTAGGGACTTGGCAAATTTAAGCGAAGTAAGTGCATGTTCGATTGCAAGATTTGTTTTCCCCTGATCACTATAAATTGAAGCAATCCCAATCTCTGCCTGCGACATTCCATGTTTTTCATCCATATTATTATAAAGAGCATTCGCCGTCAAATAGTTATTCAATGATTGCCGGTTATCCCCCATTTGCATATAAATTTTGGCAATAATAAGATAAATACCTGCTTCCGATTTTATGTTCCCGATTTCCGTATTAATCTTTAACGCTTCTTCTAAATATTTAAGAGCCTTAACATTGTCTCCTAACCGGTTATAAATATCACCTAAATTTCCCTTTATTACTGCGATTCCTTTTTTATTATTGTTTTTTGTTCTTATATCTAAAGCCTTATTAAAATATTCCAATGCAGTGTTATATTCTTCCAAAGCCATATAAACAAGTGAAATATTATTATAGGAGGTAGCTATTTTAATTTCATCTCCAATATTTTCACGCATCTTCAATGCTTTTAAGTGATAGTCAATAGATGTTAAATAATCACCCTGATAATAATATATAACTCCCAAAACATTTAAAAGAAGTAGCAATACCTGCTTTATCCCCTATTTTATATCTAATTTCAAGGGCATTTTTTGTAAAGTCTACAGCTTTAATAATATCAATATTTGTATAACAAAAACCGAGGCTCCCATAACAACCAGCCAGCCCTTTCTGATAACCTATCGCTTTAGCGAGTTCAATTCCTTTTAAAGCATAATCAATGGCAGTTTTCGTATTAATATATTGATAAATATCGGCTAGCTCATTCAATGCTTCGACCTTTTTCTCCCCCTTCAGATACTTTATCTGCTCCTGGAGACTATCTGCTCTGCCCTGCTGCCCATATAGATTTGTAGTAAAAATTAAAGAGCATAATACTAAAAAAGAAAATATTCCAATCTTCATAATTATATCTAATTTTTCTCAAAAAACATCCATAAAATATCTTTTTCGGTTCCTTTTTATATTTAAGGTTACACATATATAAAGAAACTGTGTGAAAATATAGAAGAAGCGTTGAGAGGGGGCTTAATTTTCCTCTTAAATCAATGGGTAAATCATCTCACACAGGCTTTGAATCCATCTTTCGTATATAACTCGCTACTTCATTATCGAATTAATTGTTAAAAAATTAAATTATAACCATAATTGATGATAATATGCCTCATTTAGTGAGAAAATTCATTTATAAAATGAATCCGGAAATAGTAAATAAGATAAATGCGATAGAGGCTGCGGTTAATGCGTAGGGTAATTGGGTACGTACGTGGTCAATGTGGTCGCTTGCAGATGCCATTGAAGAGATTATGGTTGTATCGGAGATGGGGGAACAGTGGTCACCGAAAACGCTTCCGCTAAGGACTGAAGCAACAGCCAGTGATAAGTTAATATCCATTACATGTGCCATGGGTACAGCAATAGGTATCATAATAGCAAAAGTCCCCCAGCTAGTACCAGTTGAAAATGAAATAAACATTGAGGTTAAGAAAATTACGGGAGCAACGAAATTTGGATTTAGGAATCTATCTGCTACAGAAGCAACATAAGTCCCTGTACCTAAAATTCTGCATGTGTCGCCAATTGAAAAAGCAAATACCATTAAAATAGCAAGGGGGATTAAGCCGCCGATTCCTTTCAAAGTATAATCCATTATTTCATGCAGAGTTAAAATTCTTTGAGCAATTGACAGGATTCCGGAAACGGTTATTGCTGATATAACGGACCATAGTACAGAAGTAGAACCCGAACCTGCGGTTAAATCTCCTTTTCCTGTTATAAGAAGGCTTAAGGGCATCATTAAAATCATCGTTAAAATAGGAACAACCATATTAACGGCACGATGAGGAATTTTTGCTTTAGGTTTTAATGATGAAACATCTGCCGAGACAACAGGTACAGCACCATCAGCAATTGTTTTTCCGGTTTCCAGAGATCTTCTTTCTGCTTTTTTCATTGAACCAAAATCTTTGAATGTAAAAGCCATGAAACCTGCAAGGAGTACCGTAACAATCGGATAAAAATTTAAAGGGATGGTAGAAAAAAAAGTCGGTATAGGATTTGTGATATTTTCTTTTGTTAAAAGGCCAACAACATAAGCACCCCAGGCGTTCAAAGGTATTAAAATGCAGATAGGGGAAGAGGTGGTATCACAGATATAAGCAAGCTTTTCTCTTGAAATCTTAAATTTTTCAAAGATAGGATGAAATATGGTACCTGTAACCAGGCATGAAATGCTTGATTCAATAAAAACGAGACAGCCGACAAAGAAGGAGAGAATCGAAGCACGCTTCCTCGAATTGACTAATTTCTTCCTCTGAATAAAGTCAATAAAACCTTGAACACCTCCTGATACCTGAGTAAGTGAAATCAAAGCACCTACAAGAGCAGAGAAAATAATTACTCTAGTATTCCCTTCATCCTTAAAAACATTTATGCATGCCTGAACGGCACCAGCCATTCCATGAAAGGGGTTCCATCCGTCAATAATTACCCAGCCGGCAAAAATACCTAAAAATAATGAAAGATATACCTGTCTTGTTTTTATTGCCAGGGCAATAGCAAGCAGGGGAGGGATGATTGAAAGCCAGCCGTAATTTATCAATAGAATATTTCTCTTGAAATTTATAAGAGAAGATAAAATTTAATAAAATTAAATGAAAGGAAATGAGAAAAATTAGTTTGGAATTTTACCTTCAGTTTTTGTTCTAACCATTGTTTCAAACAGATGATCAAGTACCGTATCGGGATCATTACAATAACCTGAATGTACGGGAGATGTCTGTATAATTGTACTTCTTGGTGAAGTAAGCCAGTGAAACCTCTTTCTTAATGTTAGCTGTCCGATTGGTCCTGCATCCGCATCACCAGCGCAAATAGCGGGAATAATATTAAGGTGAGTCTTAGCCGTTTCAATATCAAATCCGGGAGCCAATATTTTTATCCTTTGTTCATCAAGCTCAATACGTGCGTTCAAATAATTCTTCTCCTCGCAGGATACTATCACTCCTACATTTACAAACTCTTCTCTTTCGACATTGGGGACAAGACGTATTATAGCATAATCATAGAAATAATTATTATTCATCTGCTTGCTCCTCAATAAATAAATGCGGCTGTTCCAAACGCTTCAGCAGATATTTGAAATATGCATCTCTATTTTGACTTGCATTATTGAATTTTGAATCTTCATTTAACCATAAATCAGGAATAGTATTAAGTATATTTTCAATAACATTTCGTGTTAATTTTGAAGATAATTCTGCGTCTATATCTTTCAGATATTTTACAGATTTAAAAAGTACATGCTCTTTGAGTTTAGAAAAGGGGGTACGGCTTTTTTCCAGCCACTTATCCCATGTGTAATGGAAGTAAAGGGAAGCCCCATGGTCAATAAGATATAACTTATGATGCCACATCAGCATATTTGTGTTTCTGATAGTACGATCTACATTAGATACATAAGCATCAAACCAGAGAATTGAAGCTGCGAGATGTTCATCAAGCAGATCGGCAGCAGGATTGAACATGACAGATCCCGGAAGGTAATCAAGAGCGAGATTAAGACCGTCACTGTTCTTTATTAAGTCCTGAATTTCCGGATCACCTTCGGTTCGGGCAAGTCCGGCATCAAGTTCAACAAAGACAATTTCAGGTACCGGTAATCCAATTGCGCGGGCAATTTCACCTGCTATTAGTTCAGCTATAAGAGCTTTAGCACCTTGACCTGCTCCGCGAAATTTAAGGACATATAATCCATCATCATCAGCTTCTATAATAGCAGGAAGAGAGCCTCCTTCTCGTAAAGGGGTCACGTATCTAGTTGCGGTAACGGTTCTCAAATTCTTAAATATAAAATTGTTATTGTTATCAATGATGTTAAAAATTATTTAACAAAAATAGTCATCAAATAATTACCTGCAAAATGATTGCTTCTTTGCCGTTGAATTTAGAGGTCAACCTCACCCCCCGGCCCCCTCTCCTTAGTAAGGAGAGGGGGAGGGGCCGGTGCCATATAGTAATTTGAGTTAAATAAAAGATTAAGATATTTTTACATCAAATGAAAAACTCTTTGATAAAAATTTTTATTATTTGTTTAGTTATTAATCAATTTAATTTCTCTCAGGTTAAGGTAAGTGATTTTTTTGAATCTGAAAGAGAGCATTTTATTAGAGGAATGCATTTAGCTGAAATAAATTATCCAGGAGATTTTCATATTGATATAACTTATTATAAGCTTAATTTGAATATAACCTATTCTCCTCAATATCTAATTGGTGAAACTACAGTGAAAGCTGTAAGCAAATCAGACGGTTTAAATTCATTTTTCTTAGATCTAAATGACAACCTGACGGTAGACTCGGTTCTATCGGAAGGTAAATGGCTTCTTTATAATCATTCAAATTCCAAATTAAATATTTCACTTAATAAGAATTATAACTCAGGTGAAGAAATATCATTAGTAGTTTACTACCAGGGAGTACCTAAATCCGGAGGATTCGGAAGTTTTGAATTCGGAGAGCACAACGGTAAACCTTCGATCTGGTCATTAAGCGAACCATATGGAGCGAGTGACTGGTGGCCGTGCAAAGATACACCAGCAGATAAAGCGGATTCTTCGGATGTATGGATAACCTGCGATACTTCACTTACAGCAGTATCAAATGGTTCGCTGGTCTCTACGATTAACAATGATAACGGAACCCATACATTTAAATGGAAGAACCATTACCCGATAGCTCAATATCTTATATCGGTGGCAATTTCAGATTATTATAAGTATAATGAATATTTCCATTACTCACCGGATGATTCACTTTTGGTTGCGAACTATGTCTATCCCGAACATTTTCAGGATTCAAAAGCAGCGATCGATCTATCGCCGGATATGCTGAAGATATTTTCGGAGAAATACGGATTATATCCATTCATAAAAGAAAAATATGCGCAGGTAGAATTCGGATGGTCAGGAGGAATGGAACATCAAACTGCTACCTCAGTGGTAGGACCATTCGGGGAGGAAATACTCGTTCATGAAATGGCTCATCAATGGTTTGGAGATAAGGTCACATGTGCGGATTGGAATGATGTTTGGCTGAATGAGGGGTTTGCTACCTATTCCGAAGCAGTCTATCATGAAGCTAAATACGGTGAAAAATCATACCGGGATTTTATTTACATGGCGATGAAGAATGCAAAATTCGCAAAAGGGTCTATTTATTTGAGTGATATTAGTTCAGCAAGTACCATATTTTATTCACCTTTAGTTTATTATAAAGGTGCAGTAGTTCTTCATATGTTAAGGGGGATAACCGGAGATTCAACATTTTTTAAGATTTTAAGAAGTTATCTTACTGACCCTAAACTTGCATACGGTACAGCGACTACAGAAGATTTTGAAGCTGCTGCAGAAAAAGTATATGGTTCAAGCCTTGAATACTTTTTTAATGAATGGATTTATAACAGCGGTTATCCAACGTATAATATATACTGGAAATCCACACATTCAGCGGGAAATAAAAATAAAGTCTCAATAAATATTTCACAGCAGAATGCTTCATCTTCTTTGTTTTTTACAATGCCTCTTAAATTTAAGCTATATACTTCTCTGGGTGATACCATTTTAACGGTATTTAATAATCGAAACATTCAATCATTTGATTTTATAATAAAGGGATATGCGGACTCATTGACTTTTGATCCTGATAATAACGTATTTAAGGAATTTTCAATTGTAGATTCAACCGATCGATCAATATTATTTAGTTTTGCTCTGGAGCAGAATTTTCCAAATCCATTTAATTCAGGCACAGATATTCAATATATCTTACCTTTTAATCAGGAAGGTGCATTTCACGTGAAGCTGGAGGTTTATGATATACTTGGAAGAAAAATTACTACATTAGTAGATATGACTCAATCTCCAGGAATTTACGATGTAATTTTTCCGGATAATAAATTAAGAGGCAAACTAGCAAGCGGTATTTATATCTATTCTTTTTCTGCCGGAGATTTCAAAGAGATGAGGAAAATGATTCTTCTAAAATGATTTGAATACAGCATTTATTTTGAACAGACAAGAATGTCTGTTCTACAATGTTATAATTATCAGAAATTTAACAGCTTATCAAAAAACTGATAATATTTTTTTTAGTATCCCACTTTATTTAATAAAAATAGCCTGAAAAACAGACTATTTTTCCTGGCATTTCTTTTGGCACTATTTAATGATGGACGGGAAGAGAATAGTTTTTTTTATCTTCATAAAATAAAGGAGGAGTTTTTTATGAAGTCATGTCTTACTGTTGCAACATTTTTACTGCTAATTATATCGGGTTGTAAAGAAACAATAATTGAGCCGCAGAGTGTACTGCCAAAAGAATTTACAAACGATCTGCTTCACGCAGATCTTATAGGTAAAGTGATTCAAAAGGGGAGTAAAGCTATGGTTATAGTGAGCCAGGTTGGAACAGTAGATTCGGTTGAAATAAGTCCGGTAGATGGTTCATTTGCTTTCCAGGATTTGCGAGCAGGAAATTATGATATAACAATTCGAGCAGAAAATTTCAGGATTTATAAAAATCAGAATTATATGCTGCAGGGAGGGAGTGTTATATATCTTGGAGAAATTGAACTTTCAACAGTCCCGGACCTTGTAGATTCATTTTATCCGGATAATAAAGGAGAAGTGGTTTATGACTGGAGATACGGGAGAATTACGGTTTCGATTCTATTTACAAAGCCAATGGACAGAGAAAGCGTTGAGAAAGCATTTTCTGTTGATCCTCCTGTAGAAGGAATTTTCAATTGGGGGAACTATACAACAGCTCCTATGTATTCGTTGTTTGCAGATAAAGCGAGCGGTTATAATCTAGGTGCAACAATAACAACTTTTAGTAAAGTGACTTCTGTATCATATGCTTTTGCCAAAAAAGATTCATATCCGGACAAAGAATATAAAGTTAAAATCGGGACAACAGCAAAAGATACAGCGGGAAATTTCCTTCGTTTCCCGTTTGAATTCAGCTTTAAGACAGTGCAGTCTTATTCAACATATAATGGTATCATGACAGATCCGGTACACGGGGATATTGATGTATCTCCGCTCGATTACAGTTACAGCGGTATTACAATTACTTTTCCGAGGAGAATGGATAAGGCATCTGTCGAAATGCTTACTCAGGTTACGCCACCAATGAACGCAGTATTTTTATGGCCTGAAGAGAACGTACTGCGCATTTATACAGGGGGACCTTTCTTATCTGATTCTACAATATCTGTTAAAATAGATAAAGCGGCAAAGGGGAAAGATGGAGTTGAGATAGGTCAGGATTTCAGTTTTTCATTTAGGACAGCAGCATTAAATGTAAGCAGCAGTTCACCTTCAAACGGACAGCTCTTTATTACTCCAACCGCTCCAATACAAATTAATTTTAATAATTATGTTTCGCTAGCTTCAGCTAAGAGCTCTATTTCAATTTCGCCTGGAGTAAGCGGAGCATTCAGTTATTATAATAATTATCCTTATGAACAAATGAATCAGATTGTATTTACTCCAAATACTGCTTTAGCATCCAACACTAAGTATACAGTAACGATTTTGCCTATGGTGACAGACATGTACGGGAATCATATGAAAACATCCTATTCATTTTCATTTGTAACAAGACCGAATTAAAGGGGAGGCAAACGGGGCATAATATCATGCCCCGTTTTAATTAATCGTGGTAAAGTAATTTAGCACTCCTCCGGAGTGCTGGTATCCGAGGTTTATTTTGTTTTCTAATAATATATCAGACAAAATAAAGATTATGAGTGCGTTTTTTTTGGATTATCAGTTTCTAATAATATACCGCTCCTCTGGAGCTAAGGCAAAATAAAGATTATTCGTACATTTCATCAATTAAATGGGCGTAGCGTTCTTCAACGAATTTTCTTTTAATTTTTAAGCTTGGAGTTATTTCGCCTGATTCTATCGTAAAAGGTTTATCCAGAATTGAAAATTTTCTAATCCGTTCGTAGTTAGCAAGTTTTTTTTGAAGGGTAGAAATTTCTTTATCTATTAAATTATAAACTTCTTTTTTCTTAATTAAATCTTTAATGTCTGTATAGCTTATTTTATTAGAATCGGCATATTCCTGAACTGATTCGAAATCAGGGACGATTAAAGCGCTTAAAAACATTCGATGGTTACCGATTAACATAAACTGGTCTATATATTTACTTGTAAGGAAAAGATTTTCAATAGGAGCAGGTGCAATATATTTACCTCCTGAAGTTTTGAATAAATGTTTCTTTCTGTCAGTAATCATTAGGAAGCCATCAGAATCAAAAATGCCAATATCACCTGTATGCAGCCAGCCGTTTTTTATAACTTCATTGGTTTCACCTTTGTTTTTATAATAGCCGAGCATAACATTTGGACCTTTTACAAGAATTTCCCCATCCGGAGCAATTTTAACCTGAACTCCGGGTACTACTTTTCCTACAGTTCCAAATTTATAATCATCTACCCTATTAATGGCAATAACAGGTGAAGATTCAGTTAAGCCATATCCTTCCAAAATGACAATTCCAATTGCATCAAAGAATTCACCCATTTGTCTTGGCAATGCGGCACCACCTGAGACAAAAAATCTTAATCTTCTTCCCATTTTTTCTTTTAGTTTTGAAAATACAAGTCTATTTGCGAGAGCATATTCTATTTTTAATTTTAAAGAAATATTATTTTCTCTTTTTGAGCGGGAATATTTTTTACCTATCTCAACAGCCCAATTAAATATTTTTTGTTTTGATAAAGGTTCCTTTTCAATACTCTTTACAATTTTAGTATAAATTCTTTCAAAAAGTCTCGGTACAGAGGTAATAACCGTAGGATTAGATTCAAGGATATTTTGAGAAATCATTTCAATACTTTCAGCATAGTAAACTGAGCCTGCGCAGGCAAAACCAGTATAGTAGCCTCCCATCCTCTCAAAAATATGGCATAAGGGAAGAAATGAAAGAAATACATCATTTGAAGAAACAGGAATAGCTTCCAAAGCAGCATGAACATTTGAAATAATATTTTTATGAGTTAACATTACCCCTTTAGGCTCACCTGTTGTTCCGGATGTATAAATAATAGTGCATAAATCATTTTCATCAGCCAATTCAATACTTTTCTTAAAAAAATCCAGATTATGCTCTTTAAGCTTTTCCCCCATCCCCTTTACTTCATTAAAAGAATAAATATTAATATTATCATTTTTTTCAAGATCTTTTTCGTTAAGGACAATAATAAATTTTATTTTTTTACATTCATTTATAATTTTTAATATCTTGTTCAATTGAAATTTATTTGAAACAATTATCCCGATAGAATCAGAATTATTTAAAATAAATTCTTCAGATTCTGCAGTTAAGGAGGGATAAATAGGAATGTCTACAGCTCCTAGTCCTAAAATAGCCATATCGGAATAAACCCATTCCGGCCGGTTTTCAGAGCTTATTGCAATTTTATCGTTTCTTTTCACTCCAAGAGCAGATAGCCCTAAGGCAAAGTTCTCAGTATGTTCTTCGAATTCTTTATAGGAAATACCTTTGTATTCTCCATTTTCTTTATAGAACATTATAAATTTACCGGGCATCCCCCTAAACTCATCGGTAAGGCATTTAAAAAGTTCAGGTATAGTTTTAAACGGTTTTATTGACGGCATTTATTTTCTTTAAATAAATAGTGAAAATAATTTTGATATTCTATAAATGCAAGGGAGAGAGTGATAATAGTTTAATAGTTATATATCAGTACCAGTATATATCAACAGATGGATAGAGCGTATGTGGAGCGTATGTGGAGTAGCGTATGTGGAGCGTATGTGAGATATATTTGCCCTTATTGAATATCAGGAAGAAGCAGAAAAGAAAGTATTAAACAATTAATTTTGGACATAGCAGGGGTTGTTAATTGATAACACAGACATTTAGAGGATGTGTGAAGACCGTTAAACGGTTCATAAAAGATTATTTCCGCTTTATTTTTCCAACAGTTAAAACTGTTGGTTAATGATATCCAAAATAAATGATTTCTGAAAATTAAATGGTGAAAATTGAAGTGAACATATTTAATAAAGGAAATCAGGATGTATAATAGTTTGATTCTATTAGCCAAAAGCTGTAATTTTTATTTAATTTTTTAAATATTTATCATTCTTTAACACTACTTAAAAAGTTTAAGTTATTTACTGAGCCTGCTTAAAATTTATAAAATATCGGGTAATTTTAGCTAGAGTTGAAGATTATAAAGCAATTTTTAATTATTTGAACCGGAGTTTTTATAATGTCCAATGCATATTTTAAAGTACCATTACCTATTAATGAACCGGTAAAATTATATAGACCGGGGAGTCCTGAAAGAATAGAATTAAAGAAGAAATTAACAGAACTGAAATCAAAGCAAGATAGAAATACCTTTGATTATCGGAGGTGAAGAGGTAAAGACTAATAATACCGCAGAAATGGTAATTCCGCACGATAAAGGTCATGTACTGGGAATTTATCATAAAGCGGGGAAAAAAGAGGTTGAAAAAGCAATTGAAGCTGCGCTGGAAGCTAGGAAGGAATGGGGAGAAATGCCATGGGAGCAGCGGGTATCGATTTTTCTTAAGATGGCGGATTTGCTAGCAGGTTCATGGCGAGCAACGCTAAATGCCTCAACAATGCTTGGGCAGTCCAAAGTAGCACATCAGGCCGAGATTGATGCAGCGTGTGAATTAATAGATTTCTGGAGATTCAACACCTATTATATGACGCAGCTTATGGGAGAGCAGCCATACTCACCATACGGAATGTGGAATCGGTTAGAGTACAGACCTTTAGAAGGTTATGTATTTGCAGTGACACCATTTAATTTTACATCAATAGCAGGGAATTTGCCAACGGCACCGGCAATTGTCGGGAATGTTGTTTTATGGAAACCTGCATCAAGTGCAGTATATTCGGCATATCATTTAATGAAATTATTTGAAGCAGCAGGATTACCGAAAGGAGTAATAAACTTTGTGCCGGGTTCCGGTGGAGAAGTGGGGATACCTGCAATGAGCAACCCACATTTAGCAGGAATACATTTTACAGGCTCTACGGCAGTATTCCAGGGGATGTGGAAAACAATTTCGGATAATTTAAGCAATATGAAATACTATCCAAGGATAGTAGGTGAAACAGGGGGGAAAGATTTCATTTTTGCTCATAGTTCGGCAGATGTAGATGCACTTGTTGTAGGGGTAATAAGAGGCGCTTTTGAATATCAGGGGCAAAAATGTTCTGCAGCTTCGAGGATGTACATCCCTAAGTCAATCTGGGAAGAATTTAAGGGGAAATATATTGCCGAAATAAAGAAGATTAAAATGGGAGATGTAGAGGATTTTACAAATTTCATGTCGGCAGTAATAGATAAAGGAGCATTCAAATCGATTACCGATTATATCAACTTTGCAAAGGACTCAAATGAAACCGAAATAATCACCGGTGGAAATTTTGATGATTCAAAAGGGTATTTTATAGAACCTACAACAATCGTAACTTCGAATCCGAAATTCAAGACAATGGAAGAAGAGATTTTCGGGCCGGTTATGACAATTTATATTTATGAAGATGAAAAGTTTGAGGAAACATTAGAACTCTGTGATTCTACATCGCCTTATGCACTTACCGGTGCAGTCTGGGCACAGGATAGAAAAGCTATTTTGAAAATGTCGGATAGGCTTAGAAACACTTCAGGTAATTTTTATATCAATGATAAACCTACTGCAGCAGTGGTAGGACAACAGCCATTCGGAGGTGGCAGGGCATCGGGTACAAACGATAAGGCAGGAAGCGGTTTGAACATAATGAGATGGATGACAGTAAGAACGATTAAAGAGACATTTGAACCGCCGAAAGATTGGCATTATCCATTTATGAGTGAAGAGTAAAAAAAATATTAATAATAATTTTATTTATAAGGATACAGTCAAAATGAAAATTCATGAATATCAAGCAAAAGAAATTCTGAAACGCTACAATGTACCCGTTCAGGATGGAATAGCAGTAAAAGAATTACCTGACGTTGAGAAAGCTATTTCAGAGCTGCAATCAAGGGGGATAAAGCAATATGTGGTTAAATCACAGATACATGCAGGGGGACGCGGAAAAGGTAAATTATACAATCCTAAGCACAGGGATGAATTAGTGCTTGAGGGGGGAGTTAAATTTACCACATCAGCAGAAAAAGTGAAGGAGTTATCGGAAAAAATGCTTGGTAATCTGCTAATTACCCATCAAACCGGGAATGAAGGTAAAATAGTTAAAACTCTCTTTATTGCAGAAGGTTTAGATTTTAAGAAGGAATTTTATTTAAGCATATTACTTGATAGATCTGTTTCTATGAATGTAATTATGGCATCAACAGAAGGAGGAGTTGAAATTGAAAAGGTTGCAGCTGAAACTCCGGAAAAAATTATTAAAGAATGGATTGAACCGTCGGTTGGACTTCAGCCGTACCAGGCAAGAAAATTAGCTTTCTCTTTAGGACTTGAGGGTGATGTATTTAAGAACTTCGTAAAATTTCTTCCGGTTCTTTATAAAGCATATGTGGAGACTGATGCATCACTGCTTGAAATTAATCCGTTAATTATTACCAATGATGATCGTGTAGTTGCCTTAGATGCAAAAATGAATTTTGATGATAATGCATTATACCGTCATAAAGATATAGCTGCTTTTCGTGATCTGGATGAAGAGGATACGCTTGAGATTGAAGCATCCAAATATAATTTAAATTATATAAAGCTCGATGGAAATGTTGGCTGTATGGTTAACGGAGCAGGTCTGGCAATGGCAACAATGGATATAATCAAATTAGCAGGTGGCGAACCGGCCAACTTTTTAGATGTAGGAGGAGGTGCAAATAAAACGACAGTTGCTAACGGGTTTAAGATTATTCTTTCGGATCCTAATGTAAAAGCTATATTGATAAATATATTTGGCGGTATTGTGAGATGCGACAGGGTAGCGCAGGGAGTAATTGATGCAGCGAAGGAAATGGATGTAACTGTTCCGGTAGTAGTAAGACTTGAGGGAACAAATGCAAAAGAAGCAGGTGAAATGTTAAATAGTTCCGGATTAAATTTTGAAGTAGCTTCCAGTTTAAAAGACGCGGCTGAAAAAGTTACTTCTGTTTTAACCAAATAGATTAAAATCTTTCTTTTTATAAAGAATAAGTTGCAAAAAATCACGGCATTTTTTTTGATGTTTTTTAATCAGAATAAAATTGTTTCTTTTACATATAATGATTAACAAAATCAACTTGCTTTTATACTTAATTAGTAATACATTTTTTCAAAAATAATTTCTAGTTTTTGGAGAGTAGATGGCCTTTTTTGATTCCGATTTCAGTAGTGAAAATCTTTTTGGAAGTGATAAGAATGTTGATTTTGAGATAAAAAAATATAAAGGACTTATTGAAGAGGGGAGCATTTATTCATGCATGGAAGCAATTGAAGAAACAATTCAGAATTGCATTGATAATGAAAAATTTGAAGACGGACTTTATTTTGTAAATAACCTATTAGATATAGCACCTTATAATTCGGAATACTGGATGAAAAAAGGGGTTATATTAAAAGAACTTTTCAAATTCGAACTCTCTTTAGATTGTTTTAATAAAGCACTTTCCTTAAATCCTGGAGATTCGGAAATATTAATAGATAAAGCAGAGGCAGAAGAAAGTTTAGGATTAAACATAGAAGCCAAAGAATCGTTGTTAACTGCAATAAGTTTAGATCCGAATGATGAAGAAGCGATGTTCAGTCTGGGATTATTCCAACAGAGGCAGGAAAATTATATTGAAGCAATTAATTGCTTCATAAAGACGATATCTATCGATAATGAATTTTCAGAAGCTTTTTATGAGCTTGGTTTTTCATATGAGAATATAAAGGAATGGCAAAAAGCACTTGATTCATACGATAAATTTTTGGATTTGCAGCCATACAGTGCCAGCGGCTGGTATAATAGAGGCATAGTTTTAGTTAAAATGAATAAACTGGAAAAGGCAGTAGACAGCTATGATCTCGCAGTAGCCATCAAAGATAATTTTGCTGCAGCATGGTTTAACAGGGGGAATACGCTGGCAGATCTGGGAAGATTTCAACAGGCAATAGAAAGCTTCAAAAAAGCTATTCAAATTGACAGCAGGGATGAGGCATCATTTTATAATATTGCTAATATATATGAAGAGATGGGAGAACTGCCGAAATCTATTTCTTTTTATACAGAGGCAATTAAGATTAATGAAAATTATTATGAAGCTTTTCTTGCGAGAGGGTTCTGCTACGATACTTTAGGAAAATTTCAGCTCGCATTAAAAGATTTTAATAAAGCTATTTCCTTATCACAGGATAGTGCCGATGCGTGGTATGCTAAAGCGGACCTTGAATATTCTCTGGGGAAACTTCAGGAAGCTGTAAACAGCTATAAAACAGCTATTAAAATAACACCGGATAATTTTGAAATATGGTTTAATCTTTCGGAGACATACCTAGAAATGGGTGATTGGTTAAATGCACTTGAAGCGTTTGATCATTGTATAAGAATAGATCCGGAAGATGCTACGTCATTTTATGGAAAAGCAAAGGTAAACTTTATATTAAACAGAACAAAAGAAGCGCTTGAATGTTTGAAAGTTGCTTTTAAGCTTGATCCAACGATAAAGACGGAATTTGCCAAAGAATATCCGGAGATAAAATCATCCAGACTATTCAAAAAGCTGATGGGCGAAACCTGATTTTCCTTATTATTACTTAAGCTTTTACTCTATTTCTATTTACTATGAGAAATTCATTTCATCTTAACACTCAAATTGTGGGGCTTTTAGGGCATCCGATAAAACATACATTTTCTCCTTTTATCCATAATATTGCTTTTGAAATCACAAAATTAGATTACATATACCTTCCATTTGATGTACCCCCTTCAAACTTGAAGAATGCAATAAAAGGAATCATTGCTCTTGGATTAAAAGGGTACAATGTTACAATTCCGCATAAAGAGAAGATGATGGAATTTATGAACAATATTTCGGAAGAAGCATCCATAGTTGGTTCAGTTAATACGGTAGTAAATGAGATGGGGAAATTAAGCGGATACAATACCGATGTTACAGGTATACATGAAACTTTGAATCCATATAAGAAGAGTTTATCCGGCGAAACCGTAAGTATAGTTGGTTCAGGCGGAGCAGCAAGAGCCGTTGTTTATACATTGATACGTCATTTTAAGCCTAAAAAAATATTTTTAATAAATAGAACTGAACAGAGGGCAGAAGGCATTAAAAAATTATTTTAAGGCTAAAATGAAATTTGATGGATTAACAGTAAAAGAATTATATGCTCCTACTCTTGTTAATGTTTTTAAAGATTCAAAACTTATTATAAATTCAACGCCTATCGGTATGTATCCCGAAAGTGATGATGCGGTTACTACCATGGAAGAATCTTTTGTGAAGGATCAAATAGTTTTTGATCTTGTATATAATCCGTTAAAAACTAAGCTTTTGCAAATTGCTGAAAAAAAGGGAGCGATAATATTAGATGGACTAAATATGCTGGTTTATCAAGCTGCGGGTGCATTTAAGCTATGGACAGGGGAAGAACTACCAATCGATAAGCTGCACAAATCTCTTCAACTTTATATTAATTCTGCTCAGTTTTTAAATACGTCTTTATTTCAGAATATTACTTCTATTTTATATTTTCTTACAATAATATCTAATACACCTACGGTGTTTTTTTGTTCTCTTGGGCTGTTAAGTGTTAATAATATTTCACGCCTAACGGCGTTAGGAAAATAAAATATATTGGCTATTATCATATTATTCAAGCCTATCGCATTGATTAATATATTTACGCCTAACGGCGTTGCGGAAATAAATCTATTAGCTATTATGATATTATACATGAATGTTGATATTATTTTTAGAGCAATATAATATCTTCGGTGTTCAAATTCTGTTAATAATTACGTGGAAAGATTGTATTGTTCAAATCTGCTACAATAGTTAAACATCTATGATGTTTTTGCTTGAAGTTTCAAGGATGTCATTTTTACAAACTATTTAAGCTTCTTTAATGATTCTTTAAGACGTGAAGCGGCATCTTCCAGGTTTTCCATCGAAGTTGCGTATGAGAGTCTTATGAAACCTTCGGCACCGAATGCACTGCCGGGAACGGCGGCAATTTTTGCATCGGATAGGATATACATTGCGAAATCAAAAGAATCTTTAATAGTTGTTTCGCCATTTGATTTATTGAAGTAAGCTGAAACATTCGGAAACAGATAAAAGGCACCTTCCGGTTTATAGCAGGAAATTCCTTCTAAAGAAGTCAGTTCGTTATATAAATAGTCCCTTCTTTTTTGAAATTCTTTTCTCATTTCCTCAACGGCATCCTGAGAGCCGCATAAAGCTTCGAGCGATGCGGCTTGTGAAATTGAAGCTGCATTAGAAGTAGTATGGCTTTGTATTTTATTAATAGCCTGAATAACATCTTCGGGACCTGCGGTATAGCCGACTCTCCAGCCGGTCATTGAATAAGCTTTAGAAAGACCATTTACCAGAAGAGTTCTTTTTTTAAGCTCTTCACTTAAGGTAGGAAAACTTACAAACTGAAAATTTCCATAAGTGAGTTTTTCATAGATTTCATCACTTATTATATAGAAATTGTGTTTCAGGCAAACTTCAGCTACTTTCTGAAGTTCAGTTCCTGGAATAGGCAGAACCGGTAGGATTAGAAGGATTGCATAAAATAAGAGCTTTAGTTTGAGGAGTAATTGCTTTTTCAAGCTCTTCAGGGGTTACCTTGAAACCATTTTCTTCTTTTGTATCAATAATTATAGATGTACCATTTGCTATACTGACCATATCGGGATAAGAAACCCAATAAGGGGCAGGAATAATAACTTCTTCGCCTTTATTAACAGTTGCCAAAATACAATTGAAGACACTATGTTTTGCCCCGTTGGATACAATAATATTTTTAATATCATAATCCAATCCATTATCTTTTTTCAGCTTAGCTGAAATTGCTTTTCGCAAATCAACAGTGCCTGCATTTAAAGTATAGCGGGTCTGATTTTCATCAATCGCTTTTTTTGCAGCCAGTTTAATATTTTCAGGAGTTGGAAAGTCGGGTTCACCGACACTTAAGTTAATAACCTTTTCACCCTCTGCTTTCATTTTCTTAGCGAGAGCAGAAACTTTCATTGTAGGTGATTCATTTATTCGATTTGCAACTTCAGATACCAATTTACTTATCCTTTTTAATTATTACAAAATAGTTTAAAAGTTCAGAAAATTAAGGTAATGCAAAATAAATTAATGAGAGACAAATGAAAAGACATTTGATGGATGGAGAAAAATATTTTTGCAAATATTAGGGGTTTAATTCATTAAAAAGAATTTTTATTCATTACCAGTCATTCAGAAACTTTCGCACTAATATAATTTGTCCGCAATGATAAGCATTATGATCGATTATAAGAAGTAATTCTCTTAAATAGGTTCTGCCTTCGCCATGAGGGATTTCGGATGTTAAATCAATTTTGGTATTCTTAGCAAGTTTAATTAGCTCATCCAAATCGGAGAAAAATTTTTTGACAGAATCATTCCAGGCTTTGTCATTAAATTTTTCATTATCAGGCCAGTATTCATCCGGCCATTTGGGAGATTTCCAATTTGAATCGAGAGTATATCTTAAAATATCTTCCTGAGTAATTCTCATGTGCTCAAATTCTTCCCAGACAGAATGAATACCCTTTTGGGGCTGAACATTTCTTAATTCAGGTTTAATATTATTTATAGCATCTTTAACAGCAGCATGAGCTAAAGCTTTATTTAGAAAATCAGATAGGCTCTTTCTTAAATTTTCTTCATGCATATTTTACCTCACTCTTTTTTATTAGATAAAGTTTAATACTAATTTAATTAAAGTTTTGGAATTTTATTTTTAGTAAAAGTCTCGGCTTCAATAAAGATCCTTTTAATGTTGGGAAGATTTTCTTTAATTTTCCCATCCAGTTGAGAGATAATGTTTTCAACCTCATTACTGCCGATAGAATCAACAAAATCGACTGCAATATTAACTAGAATATAGTCCGGACCCATATGCATAGTTAAAATTTCATTGATATTCTGGATTTCCTTAATAGATGAAAGTATTTCTTTTATTTTTGAAACAGTCTCTTTATTTGCGCTTTCTCCTATTAACAATCCTTTTGTTTCATATGCTAAAAAGGAAGCGGTAGTTCCTAAAATAATTCCGATAATAACAGAAGCAATTCCATCAAAATAGAGATTCCCGGTAATTTCTCCTAAAAAGATACCGAGAAATGCTATGATTATACCTGCCAAAGCAGCCGAATCTTCAAAAAGAACTATAAAATGTGAAGGATCTTTTCCACGATGGACAGCTTGAATATAACTGTATTTTCCTTTTTCTTTTGAAAATTGTTTTAAGGCAATTGTTAATGTAATCCCTTCAAAGATAAAAGCGAGTCCAAGAACTATATAATTGACTAAAGGATTTTCAACAGGATTCGGATGTATTAAATGATTAATACCTTCATAAATTGAAATACCGGCTCCAAGTCCAAAAATTAAAATAGCGACAACAAAGCTCCAGAAATAGATTTCTTTTCCTCTTCCGTAAGGAAATAATTCATTGGCGGGTTTCTTTGCTTGTCTTAAACCGAATAGAAGCAGAAATTGATTCCCGGTATCTACAAGGGAATGAATTCCTTCGGAAAGCATTGCTGAGCTGCCGGTAATAATAGCTGCCGTAAATTTTGTAGCTGCAACCAGCAGATTACCTACTAAAGCTGCATATATAGATACTTTTGATGATGATTCCACAATATTATCAAAGAATTTAACAGATGATTTATATTAAAAACCTACCTCTTCTCCTAATGCATTTTTCACAGCTGACCAAACAAAATCGAGAAAAGTACTTCCTTTCTCTTTCGGATAAATAATGTTACCTGTTTTTATCTTTCCGTCATCATCCGGATTCGATTTTCTTAATTTAAATTTATTTGCGAGAAAAGTAGCGGCTTTATTTAGAACACCTCCTTTCTCAGAATTTTCTTTAAGTTTTTCTATCTTTAAATCATGATAAAGAGCTTTTACATATACATCAGCCACAGAATTTAAAACATGAACAGAATATTCGGCTGACTCTATTTTCCCAGATTTTATTTCTACCTGGTCTGCCCATTTAATTTGGGAATTAATAGGAAGAGTGCTCATGGAAGTTAAATCACCATGATAATTGAAAGTCATTTCTTCTTTAAGCAGCGGTATATTAATTATAAGTTTTAATTTCCCGGCATTAAACATATTTCCGGAAGCGTTAAAGATGCATGGATTTTTATCGGTCTGTAAACCGGGAATATTACTTAAGTTTGTAATCTCGGTATATGCATTTGTGAATGGAACATCGGAATATTTATTTACATGAGGATGTTTTGCCTTTATATGCAGTTCCGCATTTTTAACAACTATTTTTTCAATATTAATTTTTTCTTTTGCAGACCGCATTAGTTCATTTGGCATTTTAGGAACTGAATTAGGATCTGCCGGAGCAGTATAATTTGAACAGACATTAAAATACATACTGTCAAATTCAATTTTTCTGATGAAAAAATCATTATCCCAAAGCAATTTTTTGTAATTTATTCCTTGAATGGAGAGTAAGGGCATTTTAATAATATACCTATCGGTGCTGTATTTACTATCACTGAAAAAATCATTGTCGGGTAGATAAGGTTTATAAGAAATATATTTAAATAATAATAAAGAATCTGCAGATGAAGAAGTCAATGTTTCAAATTTTATTAAATAATGATCGCTGAAATGGTATGAAATTCTTTCTGCAGATAATTTAAAATCAGAGGCATATTTTAATGATAAAGAATCATCAATTGTTGAGGAATCAATTTTAAGATCATTAAATTCAAGGTCAAAGCTTCTCACCGTATCATGATAAACATGATGGTTTATAAGCTGTGTAAGTATAAGTGATTTAAGGGAGAACTTTTCAAAGGATAAAGGTTTAAACCTGTTTGGGAGGATTGTTAATATCTTATCTTTTTTGGGATCTTTATTCTTCTCTTCTTCCGGATCTTTTTTATCATTTTCCGAACTTCTTTTGATGAAAAGATGAGGATTATTTATCGCTAATTCTTCAAAGGAGAGACCGCTTCCTAAAAGAAATTTTAGTACTTTTAATCCCGATATTCTGCAATAGGGAATTTGAATATTTATGGAATCTTTGGATGAACTGTCTTTAATTGTAAGGTTGGTGTTTTCAATAAAAAGTTTTTGAACAAATATATTATAACCAACATATCCGATTTTTACATTTACACCCTCATTCTTATTTATTTTATTTTCCAGTTTTGGTTTCACAATTCCGTTAAGAACAGGAGTAATTAAAATAATAATCAAAATTAAAAGTCCGGCTATTATTAAGAGAATTTTATTAACTGTGGGAGCCCAGAGCTTTTTCCATTCATGTGAAATGATATTCTTAAAATTTGTATTTAAATTATTCATTAAAATGTAAATTAAATTAAATAGGAAAAGAATTATAGGAGATTTAAAGATACCGGTTATTTAGATACAGTTTAATTATATATATCACATATAATAAAATTGTGTTTTAGAAATGGATTTATAGTATTTCCGGTCCCCAAAGAATTGAATTGATAATTATTTGGAACCAGGAGGGAATTTCTTTTTTAGTTCTTCCTGTACAACAGGCGGAACGAAATCACTTATATTACTATGCAAGGTAGCCAGATTTCTGACAATTGAAGAGTTCAGATACGTATATTTTTCATGAGGCATTAAAAATATTGTTGTAATATCACTGGCAAGTTTCCGGTTCATAAGTGCCATTTGAAACTCATATTCAAAATCGCTAATAGCTCTTAAACCTCTAATTATACCAACGGCATTTACTTCATGGGCATGATCTACGACTAATCCGTCAAAAGAATCAACTGTTATATTATTATAATGTTTTAAGCTCTCTTTTAACATCATAACTCTTTCCTCAACAGAGAAGAGGGGTTTTTTACCCGGATTTATTGCGACAGTAACAACAACAGCATCGAATAATTCCCTGGCGCGTTCAATAATATCAATATGACCATTTGTTACAGGGTCGAAAGTGCCGGGGTATAAAACTGTACGCATTTTATAATAAAAATTTATTGGATAATGGTAATATTAAGAATATTTGGGGTTTATGACAAATGGGGGCATGAGCAAGTTTAAGTTCAAGTTCAAGTTCAAGTTCAAGTTCAAGTTCAAGTTCAAGTTCGAGAGGAAGTTCGAGTTCAAGAGCAAGTATATTGCTAATATTCTTTAAATAAATTAAGTTAATTATAACCTTAAATAAATTTTTTAATTTATAGATGCGGGGGAGGAATTATGAAAAAGTTATTATTATTGGCAGCAGCAATTATTATCAATTTCGTTGGCTGTACAACTATAAATCAGACTTTGTATCTTCAGAATATAGAAGTGTCAGGGCCTATGAATAACCCTCCATTAAATATAACTACCGATCAGAAAGCAAGGTGCATTCACTTTTTCTACGAGGTTTTCCGTAAATGATAATAAACAGCTCAGCGGGAGAATTGAAAAACATTCTAACGTTGATGTTGGGGGGATTTATAGAGTAGATACTGTCTTCAATGGTGACGGTTCAAGATATTATAAAGAATCAAATAAAAATTTCAATGAGTATAAAGGTAAAAACCTTGAGTGGAATTTACCCAATTTTTTAGCAGCAGTAAATGTAGATTATGCTGCCGGAAATCATATTGCTCTTAATCTCGGTTTAAATTATTCGGTTCAAAATCAAAGCAGCTATACAGGCGGGAACGCAGGAGTAGGATTTTTTTCTGAAAAAGAGGGTTCGGCATTCAGGCTTGATGCGGGTGTAATGTGGCAGTCCCTATCATATGAAGCTTCGACAGTAATGATAACAGAAGGAGACTCCTCTATTCGGTTCAAGTTCAACTACAATTAGCTTCTTTAAAGATAGAAACAAATCTACCAACTGGAATCCTTATGTATCATTAACTTTTAATACATCATCGAAAACCGCTCCTTTGAATTTCTTTTTAAATCTCGGCTACTTCAGCCAGACACTTTTTAATTTTGAACCTTCAGATCCGAATCCTGAATATTATCCTCTGGGAATAACAGTAATTAGAAATGATCAAAGGGGTGAATCAACGGCTTCTTTCCTTAATTTAAGCTCGGGGATCTTCATAAATATGACTGAAAACAGCAAAATCGTTTTAGGGGTAAGATTATTGAAAGAAACCCAAATAGAAGAGACATCAAAATCATTATTTGTATTACCTGTCCTTCAACTGGACATGAATTTTTAGAACTATACGTAAATTCTCAGGGGTTTTAATGATTAACACAATCAGGCTAAAAAAAGTAATATTATTACTTTCATTTACAATAATTTTGTCAATGTCTTTCTTATTTTCCAATTGTTCTCAGGCAAGAATAGAAAGAAGAACTATATCAACAGAGAAATTAAAAACATATAGTTTTAACGAGGATCTACCGTTTATAAAACTTCATATGCGAAACGGCGAAGCATTTATATTAAGCAACTGGGAATTTGAAAAGCAAAATGAATTAGTAATGGGGAAGGGGAAGCATTTAGATATTAACCGGGCAGTAATAGATACCGGAGATTATTCCATTCATTTTAGTGATATAGCACTGGTATGAGACAAATAAGATAAACAGCTCGGCTCCTTTATTGGCATTATCTATTATGACAGGAGTATCTCTTGCAGTAACAACATTCTGCATAATAAATCCCAAAGCCTGTTTTGGATCGTGTCCCACTTTTTATGTTTGTGATGGTAATGATTATAAGCTTCAGGCAGAAGGATTTTCATCCAGTGTTTCGCCAAGCCTGGAAGCTGAGGATATAGATGCTCTATATAAAATAAAGCCTGAGAGCAATATTCTTGATGTTCAGGTTAGAAATGAGGCGCTGGAGACGCATATTATAAGACATGCAAATATCCTTGCTTTACCCAAACCCAAAAGGGGAAGAATCTTATCTACACCCGATGGAAAATACATGGAAGCGATAAATATATCCGGATTAAAGTATGCAAGCGGAATGGAGGGAGATTGTACAAACAAGCTGCAGTTTTTGGACGGGGAAGAAAGATACAGTGAGGCAGATTCAAATAATTTAGCTCAATACGAAACAATTGATTTGGTCTTTGAAAATTTCTCTAATAATAATAAAGGTCTGATCATTGCCTGCCGTCAGACTCTGCTCTCGACTTTCTTATTCTATCAATCATTAGCCTTTATGGGAAGAAATGCCGGTTTCTATTTCTCACAATTAGAAAGAGAAGGGAGCAATTTAAAGAATTTTATAAAATATCCCGGAGAACTGTTAAAAAATATAGAAGTTCTTGAGCAGGATTCTTCGGGTGAATGGGTTAAGATTAATCAGGCTGGTGAAACCGGTCCCATTGCTGCGGATATAAAGATAATTCCATTAAAAGAAAAATATTCAGGGAAAGAAATAAAAATAAGATTAAGGATGACACGCGGTATGTGGCGGATTGATTATGCCGCTCTGGCTGATCTGGGGAAGGAGGTTTCTCCTTTAATTATAAAACCTTCCAGTACCTTTCCGGAAGAAGTAAACGGTTCTTATGTTTTAAACCTGTTGAATAATGAGGACTCTTTGTTAGTGACATTACCGGGAGACAAATATAATATCTTTTATAAATTACCGGACAATTTCAAAGATTACGAATACTTTCTTGATAGCAAGGGATATTATCTTGAATGGTTAAGAGAGGTATGGTTAGCAGATGAAAATCCGGCAATGATTTCAGAGATGATTTTTAATACAAATCAATATTTCAGGGATTTAGCCCCGCAATACAAAAAAATTGAAGCTGATATGGAAAAAGCTTTCTGGAGAAGTAAATATGTCAATCCATAAATCCATTAAAATTTTTTTGATAGCTTTCATGATTTTAATAATGGGAGGATGCGCTCATTCATATGCTCCTCAAAAATGGCTTCCCGATACCGATCAGATCCAAACGGAGGCTTACGGAGGGTGGCTGACAATTGACTATGAGCCGGGAAATGATGAAACTATAGTAATTAGAGGTGAATATATAACTTCAGATACATTGAATGTATATATTCTTTATGATTCATTATATATAATCCCTAAAGGAAAAATAACAGACGCAATATTAGAGATTGATGATAAAAACACTTCCGAATATTCAGGATGGACAGTTTTAGGAACGGTGTCAACATTATCTCATGGATGGTTTTTAGGTTTTACATTCCCGATATGGCTGGCGACGGGAATATCTGCCTCATCAGGGGAATCATTTCGCGACAGGTATTCGGAAGGCGACCCGGATGAAGCGTACTGGAATCAGATTCTGAAATATTCACGGTTCCCGCAGGGTAAACCGGAGAATGTAAATCTGAGGGAATTGAGGAGAAAAGGAGTGTATGGGGAGTGATGAAATAATGGAGTGGTGGAATTTTGGAATGTTGGGGGTCATTAGGTGGTTCCCGCTTCGCAAAAAGCTTCGCGGGACAGGCATTCGGGGGTCATTCGATGGTAATTCAATTGTCATTCGGTTGTCATTCTGTTGGGAAGGAGGGGTAAATATTGGCTTAGTCTATTTTTGAGGGCTTAGAAACGAAAAAATGGCTGAAAACCTACGCTATTTCGTATCAATTTTTTGGGGTTGAGTGATGAAAAAACAATACAATCAAGATTGATTGAAAATATAAATGTAGTCCTCGCCTTATTGAGCATCTGTCATTAGAGGCTGTGTGAAACTACAGAAAAACCGTTAAAACGGTTGTTGAAAGTTTCATTTTTTGCTCCATTTTCCAACGGTTAAAACCGTTGGTTAATGATATTCACACAGGCTCATTAACTATACTAATTAAACTCGATTTTTGTTTAAAAAGAGCCTCTCAACTACCGGATTTTGATACAAAGTCAGGTACAGGCATAGTTAGGTATGGGTAGAAAAATTTATCTTTAAAAAGGGGGGGTTGAGAGGCGTTTTTCTTAAAATAGAACATATAACAATTGACAATCGAAATTGTGACCGGTTTCAATAAATTTTAATTCTTAATTATTTTTTCTTTATTTTTAATAAGAATATAAAAAATGAAAAGACAAGTATAAGCGGACATTCATGTGTAATCGTTAGAAGATTTATTAAAGATGAGGCATGAATAAACCATGAATGAAAAATAATAAAAATCATCAACCTGATATAAATCTGAATCTTAATGTAAGGGGAATTCCGCAGTCGGCTACGCTCGCTATAAATGAAAAAAGTGAAGAGCTAAAAAGAGAAGGGAAAACAGTATATAAACTCGGATTAGGTCAATCACCATTTCCGGTTCCACAGCCGGTCGTTGAAGCTTTAAAAGTAAATGCATTCCAAAAAGACTACCTAGCAGTCAAAGGACTTTATCAATTAAGAGTTGCAATTGCAGAATATTATGCAAGGTCGCAGGGCTTAGATTATGATTTTGAAGATGTTTTAATAGGTCCCGGTTCTAAAGAATTGATGTTTCTGCTGC
Source organism: uncultured Ignavibacteriales bacterium (assembly GCA_963848195.1). GTDB lineage: Bacteria > Bacteroidota > Ignavibacteria > Ignavibacteriales > Ignavibacteriaceae > CAVQBP01. The sequence goes on from CAWKCY010000024.1 coordinate 261,048, forward strand.
AGTTTGTATATTATGGTGATCTGGTAATTCCCACACCAAGCTGGGTATCTTATGCACCACAGGCCCAAATAATCGGAAGACATGTAAGATGGATTCCGACCAGGAGAGTAGATAAATGGAAATTGACTTCTGAAGAATTAATCGCGCATTGCAAAGATGATCCGGTTAGACCAAGAATTGTTATCTTAAATTATCCTTCAAATCCAAGCAGTTTAACGTATTCAGTTGAAGAGCTGAAAAAAATTGCAGCAGTTGCCAAGAGGTATAAAATTATACTTTTATCAGATGAGATATACGGTGAATTGCATCATGAAGGAAAGCATATTTCGATAGCAAGATTTTATCCTGAGGGAACAATTATCAGCAGCGGGTTAAGTAAATGGTGCGGTGCAGGAGGATGGAGATTAGGAACTTTTGTCTTTCCGTCAAATTTAAGGTGGCTCTTAAATTCAATGGCAGCGGTCGCTAGTGAAACTTTTACTGCTACAAGTGCTCCTATTCAGTATGCTGCAGTTACTGCCTTTAAAGGCGGAGCAAAGATTGAGACATATCTGAAAAACTCCAGGAACATTCTTAAGAAATTAGGAACCTTAATAACAGATAAGTTAATTAAAACGGGTGTTTATGCAGCTTATCCGGAAGGCGGATTTTATGTCTTCCCTGATTTTACTGCATTCAAAGATAAATTTAATTCTATAGGGATTACAACCGGCAAGCAGCTCTGTGAGAAATTGCTGGAAGAAACGGGAGTTGCAATTTTACCTGGAATAGCTTTCGGAAGGCCTGAAAATGAATTGACTGCCAGAATTGCTTATGTAGATTTTGATGGTACTAGAGTTATTAATGCAGTTGAAAAATTAAAGAACGGGAAAGAAATTGATGAGGGATTTCTAAATATGTATTGCGGAAATACGATAAAAGCTGTTGATATACTTTGTGATTGGCTTGCAAAGTAGATAAGATAAAGGGGTAAGTATACAGGATATAGCACAACCTGAATAATAAATTAATCTTCGCTGAATTTTCTGAAGGCGAAAATCAGCTGCTTGAAGATAATGTTTTGGGAAGTTCAAATAAGATAAACCGTAAGCGATAGGTTTTTCATTTTTAGGAAAATATGCAGTTCCGAAAATCCAATCCCAAATTGCAAATTTAGTGCTGAAATTTTTATTATATGCTTTTTCATCTTTATCAGCGTGATGCCACCTATGCATTTCAGGACCATTTATAAAGTACTGGAGTTTGCCGGTATTTATTTCAATATTTGAATGAATATACATACCCCAAACAGCATCAATCAATCCTTTCATAACAGCAACTTCCGGTGCAGCACCAAGCAGAATAATAGGGGCGAATTCGATTGTTTGATTAATTAAAATTTCGAGAGCATGTGAACGGGAGCCTGCTAGCCAATCTATATTCTTATTTGAATGATGCGCTTCATGAATTCGCCAGAAAAGCTTTGAGTTATGCTGAAATCTATGGAACCAATAAATATAAAAATCATGGACTACCAGAAAAAATAAAATCTGCAGTGAGATAGGCCATGAGGAAATCAGATGAAGCCTTGAAAGTTGAGCCTGACCATCGATAAATTGAATTATATAGGATATTAAAAATCCCAGGGCATAACTTTGAACCAGAGTGTATAATATAAAATCATCAATAAATCCTTCACGAAAAAACTTCTGGTTTTTTTCATAAGGAAAAAAGCGTTCAAGCAGAATAATTATTATTGCAGAAATAATAATTGCAAAAATGCTGAATAATCTAACCTGCTCTAAAGTCATGCCCATAATTTAAACAGCTTCATGGATTTTCAGTTTTGATTCAACTCTTCTAAGTTTTCTTTTTGATTGCAGTTCACTTTCATAAACTCTTTTAATACCATCACCAAGAGATTTTTCAATATCTCTTATGTTTGCGACTAATTTAAACAATCCGACTGTTTCAACAGAAGCAGCCTGATCGGTACCCCACATAGCGCGGTCCAATGTTATATGCCTTTCTACAAAATTAGCACCTAAACTGACAGCAGCTTCAGTAGGGGCTAGTCCTGTTTCATGCCCGGAATAGCCAATTGGAGTTTCCGGATATTTATCTTTAAGAGTAAGAATCATTCTTAAATTTAATTCTTCCGGTTTACAAGGATATGAAGAGGTAGAATGAGCAATCATTAATTTTTCAGTTCCCAGTATTTCAACTGCATTTTCAATCTCATCGATAGTAGACATTCCTGTAGATAAGATTACAGGCTTATCGAGCGTTTTATGTTTTAATAAAAGATTTTCATCAGTTAGACATGCGGAAGCTATTTTATAAACATCGGGATTAAATTGCTCGATAAAATCGACAGCATTCTCATCCCAGCAAGAAGCAAACCAGGTAATTTTCTTTCTACGGGAGAAATCAACTATTGATGAAAATTGTTTTTTATCGAATTCAATTCTATGTCTATATTCGATATAAGTCATTCTACCCCAGGGGGTATCCCTTTCAATATCCCATTGATCCTTTGGTACGCACAATTCAGGGGTTCTTTTCTGGAACTTAACAGCATCGCAGCCGGCATAATGAGCGGCTTCAATCATTTTTTTAGCTATATCAACAGAACCATTATGATTGATTCCTATTTCAGCAACAATAAAAACAGGTTCGCTGTCTCCAATAAAGCGGTTTCCCACTTTAATACTTCTTTTAGAATTCATAAAGCTCCTTTTAGGATTAATCGTTTACGTTGAAAGCAATTATTAATTCAGCAAACTCTCTGAAGGCACCATTACCGCCTTTATGCTCGCACACATAATCGACAAGTTCAACAACATCCACCATAGCATCTGCAGGTGCAGCAGTTAAACCTACAATTTTTATCAATTTTATGTCGTTAACATCGTCACCAATAAACGCGACATTTTCAGGTTTTAAATTGTTTTTGATTAATATTTCATCAAAAAGAAGTTCTTTTTTTTTAGCTCCTAAATAAAGTTCATCAATTTTTAATTTTTCAGCTCTTTTTTTCACAGAACCGGAAAGTTCACCGGTGATTATTACAGTTTTAATATTGACCAGGTTTTTCAATCTTTCGACTCCCATTCCATCCCTAATGGAAAATCTTTTTAATTCCTCACCTTTTTCAGAATAATAGACTCCGGTATCTGTTAAAACGCCGTCATTATCGGTAAGAACAAGCTTTATTTTTTTTGCTTTATCTTCAAGATTTTTATTTTTTTCTTTTAATATATTAGAGATTACCATGCAGTCCATCCTCCATCAACAATAAGATTAGCGCCTGTCATATATTCGGAAGCATCACTTGCCAGAAAAAGAATTGCACCCTTATAATCTGTAGGTTTTGCCATTCTACCGAGCATTGTTTTTGCGGAATAGTTATCGATAAAATAATCATCCTGATTATTTTCAACTCCGCCGGGGGATAAGGAATTCACCCTTACACCCCGATTACCCCAATAAGCAGCCAGAAACTTTGTAAAAGAAATTACAGCGCCTTTAGTAACAGGATAAGCGGCTGATTTATAAAAATTCTGAGAGCCGTTTATTTGTTTGTATATGGATTGATCAGGAGCTACAATTCCATAAGTTGATGCAATATTTATTATGCTCCCTCTGCCAGCTTTTGCCATTTCCGAACCTAAAATCTGGGAACATAAAAATGTCCCGGTAATATTAACATTAAGAGATTTCTGCCACATATCAAGGGGATAATTTTCAAATTTGGAAAGTTCGGCTGCCATAGATGGATTTTCTCCAAAGGAGTCCCTTGTGACAAACATATCATTTATTGCAGCATTGTTGACGAGTATGTCGATTTTGCCGAAATGAGTTAAAGCATTGTCTCTGAGGTTTTTTACTGATTCAGGATTGGTTATATCGGCTGCAATGCCAATACTTTTAGTTTTTAATTCACGGGCAAACTGCTCGCATTTATTTTTATCGATATCACAAACAATAACATTTGCACCTGCTTCGGAAAGAGCATGGCAATGATGTTTTCCAATCAAGCCTACGGCTCCGGTTACAATTGCTACTTTATTTTTTAGGGAGAATAAGTTATTTATGTTCATAAATTTTTTTAAACTCAGCCCCGGCCTTTTCTCCTTCCCGCTAGACAGGTAGTAAGGAGAGGAGGGGCGGTAAACTAAAAGATTAACCTCACCCCCGGCCCCTCTCCTTAGTAAGGAGAGGGGGGAGGGTCCACTAACTTATAGATTATTCAAGTTTGTTTTTTATAATCAATATATTTTCTTTAATTAATTTCAGTGTATTGTCGATATCGTTAATAAGCATTTCATTTTTTATTCTTAATATTTTTATTCCAAAAGATTCCATGTATCCATCTCTGTTTTCATCGTGATTTTTTACTTCTTTATCTAAATGAATTTTTCCATCTAATTCAATAGCAAATTTCATTTGCGGTGAATAGAAATCAATAACAAATTGATCGATGCTGTATTGTCTTTTGAATTTTGTGTTTAATAGTTTTCGATTTCTTAAGTATTCCCATAGGATTTCTTCTGCTTTTGTAGATTTTTGCCTTAGTTTTCTTCTATTAGTTCGTTCAGATATTTTGTTGTAATGAATTGTCATTTTTGTATTTTTTAACCTCACCCCCGGCCCCTCTCCTTAGTAAGGTGAGGGGGGGTAATAACCTCACCCCCGGCCCCTCTCCTTAGTAAGGAGAGGGAGGAGCCGTTAAACGAGATTATTCTATTTATTTTAATTTTTTTTTAACCTCACCTCCTGTCAACCAAGAGGAGGGGAGGGTTATTTTTTTTGTGTTTGTTCAGCTTTCTTTTTTGGTTTTATATTAAAATCACTTGTTTTTCTGAAAACAGGTTCTACCGGTTTGCCTTTTAAATAGGCAGCAACTTTTTTCTCTTCGACTGCTTTTTTTAAGATGGGCAGGACTTCTTTATATGCAGTCAATGTATATTCAACATCTTCGTCTGAATGTGAAAAGCTCATATTGTGGAAACCGCTCCATAAAATACCTCTTTTAATTAATTCCTGCTGAAGCAGGGACTTTAATTCCAGAGGATTACCTGCCGATTCATTAAAAGAAATTATAGTTCTGCAATCATAACCGGAACATTTCGTATAATTTATTCCTAGATCTGCGGTGATTTTGTTATACCCTTCTTTTAATTTATTCCCCTGTTTTTGAAGATAAGCAGGTACGTTTTTTTCTTTGATTTCATTTATAGTTGCTTTTGCTGCAGCGAGAGAAAGTGCTTCTCCACCGAATGTTGTGTAGAAGAATATATCTTTGTCTAATAAATCCATAATATCTTTTCTGCCGGTTAAAATTGCAATGGGCATTCCATTAGCTACTGCTTTTGAAAAGCAGGCTAAATCAGCTTTAACATTAAAATATTCCTGCGCGCCTCCTAAAGAAATTCTGAAGCCTGTCCACATTTCATCGAATATTAATAATGTTCCGTTTGCTTCACAAACTTCTTTTAATTCCTGAAGAAAATTCTCTTTAGGTTTTTCAAAGACAAAAGGTTCGAGTATCACACATGCGGTATCCTGATCGAGTGAATCTTTAACAGATTGGATATCATTATAATTAAAAGTAGATGTTAATTCCTGAACCGCTTGAGGTATCCCAAAATTCCTTGCGGTAACAGAGACATACCAATCATGCCAGCCATGATAACCGCAGCATAAAACTTTATCTCTTTTAGTAAAAGCTCTTGCAATCCGCACTGCAGCGGAAGTTACATCTGCTCCGGTTTTGCTGTATCTTACAGCATCAGCATTAGGAATTATTTCATGAATCATTTCAGCGACTTCAACTTCAAGGGGATGCATTAATGAAAAAGTAATTCCGTCTTTTAATTGTTCTTTTATTGCATCATCAACCTTATCATATGCATATCCGAGTGAAAGTGGACCTATCCCCATACTATAATCCAGATATTCATTTCCATCCACATCCCACACATGCGAACCTTTTCCTTTCTGCAGATATTTAGGAGCAATACCATTTATGTGCTGTGTCGGACCTTTGGCTAAAGTCTGAGTTAAAGAAGGGATAAGATGCAAAGCCCTATTATATAGTTCATCAGATTTCTTTATAACAGGATAATCGTTATTGAATTTTATTGTATTTGGCATGGCATAACCTTACCACTAAAGAGTTTTGAATCAAATTGAAAATTACCTCACCCCCCGGCCCCCTCTCCTTAGTAAGGAGAGGGGGAGGGTTTATAAAACTAATTCCATTTTAAAATTTAAAGCGCACCCTCGGCATTTTGTTTAATAATAATATTCTGTAGCAATATGTTTTTCTTGCTCGTGTTTAATTATTTTATCCGCGATTGCTTTCCCGGTAAAGCCTTCATATTCCATGACATCGGGAAGCAGTGCAGGTTTAAACCATTTATTATTCAAAGCTAAAGGTAGAACCCGTGCATTTATTCTTTTAATTGTAAGTATTTCACTTAAGATAGAATAAAGACCACCGGTAATGAAATGGTCTTCAAGTGTTACAATAAGTTTGGATTTTCGGCAGATCTTTTCCAGAGTTTCATGATCAACCGGTTTCAAAGTTCTTAAATTAACAAGTCCAACGGATTTACCTTTAGATTTCAATATTTCTGCAGCTGTAATTGCTTCCTTAAATAAAGTACCATAAGTAAGAATAGTAATATCTTCACCTTCGGAAATAATCTCTGCTTTACCAATTTTAAAGTCTTTATTATGATCAATAGAAGAGGGGAGATTGGTATAGCGGATATATGAAGGATGCGGGCTATTGAATATTTCGGGAACAGCGAGCAGCATGTCCTCTTCATCTGAAGGAGCAAATACATGCATATTAGGAATCCCTCTCATTAGAGAAATATCTTCGACTGCCTGATGCGTAGGACCATTAGCTTCGGATAAAAATCCGGCAACAGCCCCAATGATTTTTACAGGAAGATTACCGATACCAACATCGGTTCTTATAAATTCGAATGCACGCATAGTAAGAAAGGTGGAGAGAGCGTGTACAAGAGGTATTCTGCCTCTTAATGCCAATCCGGCTGCCATTCCTATCATAGTTTGTTCGGAAATTCCTACATCAACGAATTGATTATGAAGCTTAGAGGGAAGGTTTCTCATTGCTGCACGATTTTCCGCTGTCATAATAATTATATTACTATTATTTTCAGCGAAGTTTAATAAAATATCTTCATAGTTCATTATTATCTAACGATTAATGTTTCTGATTTTAAATCTGTTTTTTCTTTTGTATGCAATTCATTTATTAACTGTTCTACTTCGTCATGAGAAAAATTGCAAAACCATCTGTCGGCACGTGCTTCAATACTAGGAAGGCCTTTTCCTCTAATTGTATCGGCAATAACCACAGAAGGTTTATTGTTATTTTTAATAGAAGAAAAAGTTTTATCCAAATCTTCAAAATCATGACCGTTACACGAATAAACATTCCAGCCGAATGATTGGAATTTTTTATCAAGAGGTTCAATCGGGATTAATTCTTCTGTTTGAATATTTGCCTGGAAGTGATTCCGATCTATTACAGCTATTAAATTATCCAGTTTATGCGCCGCAATAACTAAAGAAGCTTCCCAGATGGAGCCTTCATTACATTCCCCGTCTCCGAGAACGACAACGACTTTATTATTTTGGTTTTTCAGTTTACAATCAAGAGCAACACCGGCAGAGACAGATAAAAGGTGCCCCAGCGAACCGGAATGAAATTCGATTCCCGGAACTTTTACATTCGGGTGCCAATAGATAAAATCATTTGTTTTAAGATGATTTTTTAGCCTGTCCTTTTCAAGGATTCCAATTTCGGCAAAAGTTCCATACAATGCAGGTACATCGTGACCCTTTGAAAGAAAGAAATAATCACGGGAAGTATCCTTAAGATTATCCTTATTTATGTTTAGAAAATTTGAATAAAGATAAACTAGCAGATCGGTGCATGAAAGAGAGGCACCTATGAAGCATCCTCCATCCGTTGCCATCCGGATAATATGTTCTCTTACTTTAAGAGCAATATTTTCTAAATCCTGGTTTGACTTTTTATTTTTCATTCACTAAAATTTTAGTATTTTTTTCAGAAATAGTTTTTAATTCACCTAAATGAAGTCTATACCAATTCACTCCGGCATATTTTCCATTTATTTTAAAGAGATCAGGTTTTAACTCCAGTAATTTCAATATATCGGATAATGTAAAAAAAGGATTTTTAATATAAAGCTCATCATAAATATTCTTTATAAAGAGATAATCTTCTTCATAATCAATAGTCCAGCGGTACGACATCGAATAATCAAGACCTGTTTCCCAAAGTACGTTACCTATTTTGAATTTATCCGGATTTTCCCAGAAGTAGGGGGTTGTGTGCTCACGTTCCAATTCTTTTTCAGCTTCTTCCCATGCTTTCTCGAGACTTTCAATTGAGAAGATCTCGACGTCATTGCCGTCCGGGTAAGTAGCCGGATGCAGATTACTTACATAATCGAAAGAAGGATAATTATCCAGATAAAACTTAATAACTTTATCAATTACAAGAGGATCGATTAACGGGCAATCGGAAGGGATTTTAACGATTGCATCTGCTTCAAATTTTTTACCTACATTCAAATGGCGGTCAAGTAAATCAGCCGGATGGCCTCTATATACAGTTACATTATTTTTTTTACACAATGTTTCAATTTCATCGTCGGCTTCATTAAAAGTAGTTGCGACAATAACTTTACCGGAAAATTTAGATGCTTTAACCCTTTCAACCATATGTAACAGGAGTGGTTTACCGGCAAGAGGCAGCATAACTTTTCCCGGAAAGCGGCTTGATCCCATTCTAGCCTGGACAACTGTAATTACTTTTAATATAGGCATAATGCGAACCGGTTATTCAGCCTTCTGATAGTTTCTGAATGATCTATATTTTCGAAAAAGCCCCATATTTAATTTCGGTTCTTTATTCAGCTTATAAATTTTTGTTTCAGGTTGTTCCATTAAAAGCTTTTTCCCTATTTCCGAAATATTATAAGCGGATTTACCATTATTTTGAATTGGAATTAGTTGTTTCAACTGCTCGATATCAAATTCCGAATGAACTTCTTTACCCAATGCAAGTCCGACATAAACAACGCTGGAATATTTTGTTAGAAGAATATCGCAATTAGCAACCATATGTTCCGTATTACCTTTTGTAAATATTAATGAACCGGGCGCATATGCATTTATTTCTTTTACTGCACGTTCAAATTTTTCATTAGGATGCAGCTTAAATATTAATTTTTTATTTCCAGCCAATATTTTTGCATATTCAATGAATTTTTTCCTGTTTTCATATTTAAAGGTTTCCCTGGAATCAGAGGTAGCAGCCAGGAGATAGTTTTTATAGGGGAACTCATTATTTAAGTATTCTTTGCAGTTATCAAAATTCGGTATACCAGTAACTTCGATTTTATCAGAAGACACCCCTTTCTTGATAAAGAAGTCACGGTAACCCTCAGAAGCAACACAAAACTTATCATAAGAATCGGAGAGACCTGTGGTTGATGTACTTGCAAGATATCTGGGCAGGTTTAATTTTTTAACCAGGTGATACATTAAATTTTCGGGATCTGTCATTCCTTCCTGGACAAGGATTACCTTTGAATTTAAGATATTTTTGGGTACAATTAAATCACTGCACGTGTAAACCAGATCATATTTTCTTTGACTTCCTTCAAAATCAGTTTTAAGATTATTTTGTTCAAGATATTCAATAGTTTTTTGTCTGAATTGTCCGCCTAAGATGCTAAAATCCAAAAACCGGCTGTTTGAAAGGACTTTTTTGAAGCCATCACTATAGAACGGAGTAAAAAAACAACCGTATCCGGAAAAATGCATCGAAATCTTATGCATCATCTTCGTTTGATTGATAGAGCCGCAAATAAATAGAATTTTTGGTTCAAACATAATTAATGGAATAGATTGATAAATTAAAACTAAAAATAAAAGTTTAAATTCCTTTCTATGTTAAGCTAATATTAAATTTGAACATTTTTTTGAAAAAAATGCTTTCAAAACAATGAATGTCTTAAAGTTATTATTTTTAAAAAAATAAAACAAATAAATAACCTGATAGGATCATAGAATGTGATGTATTACTATAAATATTTGTTTTTTAAATACTTATTTCCTAATAAAATTCTTTTAATGGGATAATTGTTATTTGTTTCAATTAAATGTAATTCTTAAATTCGAGTTATAATTACAAAATATAGAGTGAAAATGAAGATAATAAAACCTAAAAAACTTGTTAAAGGTGATCTAATTGGAGTAATATCACCTGCATCGTCAACAGACGATATTATCAAGGTTGAAGAAGGAGTAAGATACTTAGAAAGTATCGGTTATAAAGTTGAAGTTGGTAAAAATGTGGGGAAATATCATGGATATTTGGCAGGAGAAGATAATTTAAGGTTGAATGATCTTCATTATATGTTTAATAAAAAGGAAGTTAAAGCGATAATGTGTGTTAGGGGCGGGTACGGATCACCTCGTTTGCTGGACAAAATTGATTACAAACTTATAAGTAATAATCCTAAAATTTTTGTAGGTTATAGTGATATAACAGCCTTAAATATGGCTTTTTATCATAAAACCGGATTGATTACTTTTAACGGTCCAATGGTATCTGTTGATTTTAGTACTGAAGTAAGCAGATTTTCAGAAGAAAATTTCTGGAGAATATTAACATCATCTAAAAAGATTGGAAAGTTAACGCTACCAGGAGAGGAAAAATTATTCCAATTATCTAAAGGTAATGCAGCAGGGAGAATATTAGGTGGAAATCTTGCTCTTTTAAGTTCAGTGCAGGGGACAGATTTCTTTCCGGATATGAAAGATAAGATTTTATTTTTGGAAGATATTGGAGAATTGCCTTTCAGAATTGACAGAATGCTTAATCAGCTAAGACTTGCCGGAGTTTTTAATAAAATAAGCGGAATAATATTAGGAGCATTTATAGATTGTAATGAAACAGATCCATTAAAGAAAACATTAAGTCTTGGGGAAGTAGTTGACGATTATTTGAGTAAACTAAAAATCCCAGTTATTTATAATTTTCCTAACGGACATATAAAAAATATAATAACTATTCCTAATGGGATAAAAATTAAAATGAATGCTTCCAGGGGTTTTGTTGAATATATGGAAGGGGGGGTTAATTAGAACTTCTGGTCTATAGAGGATGGATGGAGTGGTGGAATGCTAAAGTTATGGAGTAATGCATACTTTTGGTCATTCGGTTGTCATTCGATAGTCATTCAATGGAGCAAAATAATGAAGTGAATTTATTTAAGTTAAATAATTCCGAGGGGATTTGGGGGTAAACGGTTGAACGAAAATTGTGGAGAGGCCCGGCATTTCATAATTACTCCATTGCTCCATCTTTCCATCTCTCATGTTGTAACAATATCACTCATTTAATATATTTGACTCAATGAAAAATATTCTTAAATACCCGATCATTAGAAAAATATTATACATTATTTTAGGATTTATAGCCTTAATTATTCTGCTGGACAAGGTGATCATGCCCTGGTATGTAAGTGAACCGGAAGAGAAAGTTCCAAACGTAATTTCTTTAAAAGAGGAAAATGCTTTAAGAACTTTGAAAAGTGCGAACTTAGTGCCGGTAATTAGTGATACAACTTTTGATGAAAGATATCCCAGAGGGACAATTATTTTACAGAAGCCAAACGCAGGAGAAAATGTTAAAGAAGATAGAAGGATATATCTTTTTGTCAGCGGGGGTGAACCGGTTGTTTTAGTGCCATCTTTAAAAGGGAAATCAATTCGGGATGCGAAATTTTCACTAGAAAGGATCGGATTATCATTAGGTCATATTGATGATATTCCTTCGACTAATCCTAAGAATATGATATTTGATCAGCAGTATGTTGAAGGAACACCATTGAAAAAAGGAGATTCGGTAGGAGTTACAGTAAGTGCCGGTGAAGAATATGGTGAAATAACAGTGCCTGATTTAATCGGGAAATCCTTATCTGAAGCGGAAAAGATTTTAGCAGACAGTTCATTGCAAATAGGCAAAATTAATTACCAGCCTTCATTCTCCCTATTGCCTAATACGGTTCTAGATCAATATCCCAGCAAAGGTAATAAGACAAATAAGGGTGATCAGGTAGATTTATTTGTAACTAAATCGGTAGAAGCCAATAAAAACGAACCAACGGAATAAAATGGCATTATTAGCTCCATCTATATTGTCATCGGATTTTTCAAATTTAGCACAGCAGATCCGTTTAGCTGAAATGGGAGGTGCCGACTGGATTCATTGCGATGTAATGGATGGGCATTTTGTTCCAAATCTTACTTTCGGTCCCCTAATAGTTAAAGCCGCGAGAAAATCGACCAAACTGCCTCTTGATGTCCATTTAATGGTTGAAAATCCGGATAATTATCTGGAAGATTTTGCAGAAGCAGGAGCGAGCCATTTGACAGTTCATTTTGAAACAGTAATTCATCTTAACCGCACGGTGAATAGAATTAAAGAATTAGGAATGAAAGCGGGAGTCTCCATAAATCCTTCAACTTCAATTGGAGTATTAAAATATATTATGGAGTATGTTGATTTACTTTTAGTTATGTCCGTAAATCCGGGATTTGGAGGTCAAAGTTTTATTCCGAATTCATTAAATAAAGTAAAAGAAGCTGTTCAATTGAGAAATGAATTAAAGGCAAATTTTTTAATAGAAATTGACGGTGGAATAGATACTAAAACTATTAAGCCTGTGCTCGATGCTGGCTGCGATGTCTTCATAGTTGGTTCATCAATATTCAAATCAGATAATATTACCGCAGCTGCTGCAGAGCTAAAAAATATAATCATTTAATTTAGAGATGAAAAGATGACATCTTTAACAGGAAAATTACTTCTAATTTTTTATTAAAATGTAAATTTAGATTAAAGCTTATTTTTTAAAGCTGTCATCTTTTAAGGCTGTGTGAAAAGTCATGGAAACCTTTAAAACGCTTATTAGAAGTTTTGTTTTTGCTTCATTTTCTAACAGTTAAAACCGTTAGTTAATGATATTCACACAGGCTCTTTTTAATAATGATTCTGATTCACTTCTGTTAATTAGTCTAGAAAACAAATTTTTTATATCTTGTTTTTTTGTAATTCCCGTCACATTATTTTTTTTCTCATATTGAAATTATATTTATTATATTTCAATTTAATAGTTCCCAATAATATAATTAAATAATTTAATGAAGCTAGATAGCGTAATGTCATTAAATGAAAGAGATTCATTTACTGATGCAGTTTTAACTCCGTTAATTATATTAAAAGCTAAAAAAAATGATCAGGGTAATATCATTAATTTTATAATAGAATCAGCAAATGATGCAGCAGTTATCGCCCTAAATAAAAAAAGAAATACTTTAATAGGTTCAGATTTCTTTAATAATAGACCGGACATTGACAATAATACTCTTTTTAAAAAATTCTGTTATGTAACTGAGAACAACCTCCCTTTTTATAGAAAAAATTTTAAGGAATATCCGTTTAATAAGTTGAAATACAATATCCGCATTAAAGCAAGCAGTTATAAAGATAAAATTATTTTAAACTGGTTTGATTCATCCTCACAAGATAAACTTGCGATATTTTCAAATAATAATGATAAGCTAAGAAAAACAATAAATGATAATAAGGTTGAATTAAACGAATTAGAAGAATTAAAAGAATTTTACAAAATACTTGGCAATACTATCCCATATGGCGGCTGGATGTCCGATTCTTTAGGAAAACTGTTATATATAAGTGATTCTTTTTTAAAAGAATTCAATACAACAGAAGAAGAAGCTTTAATAAAAGGCTGGATAAATTATCTTCCTGAGAATGAAATCAAAAAAGTAAAAAAAGAATGGGAAAAAGCTTTATCGAATAAAGACATTTTGAATACCGAATTTCAGATATTAAGCTCCGACAAAATTCAACATTCGGTTCTAAGTACTGCACATCCATTATTGGATAAAAAAGGTGATATTAAATATTGGGTTGGGATTCATTTGAAAAATGATGAACATAAAGAAATGGAAAATAAATTAACTGATATGGTGAAAAGATATAAGCAGTCTAATGAAGAACTGCAGCAGTTTGCATATATAGCATCGCATGATTTGCAAGAGCCGCTTAGAATGGTAACAAGCTTTACACAGCTTCTTGAAAGACGGTATAGAGATAAATTAGATGAAGATGGAAAGGAGTTCATTAATTTTGCGGTAGACGGAGCCAAGAGAATGAAAGGACTTATTGACGGGCTGCTTTCCTATTCGAGGGTTTCAACCCGTTCTAAAGAAGCGGTTAAGATTGATGTTCAGAAACTGATTGAAGATCTAATTAGAGATTTGGGATTTATTATAAAAGAAAATAATGCTAAAATATTTTATAAAGATCTTCCAATAATTAAAGCAGATAAAAATCAGATATATCAACTCTTTCAAAACTTAATAATGAACGGATTAAAATATAGGACAGAAGAAGATCCAGTAATTGAAATATCTGCAAAGAAGGAAGATTCTAAATGGTTGTTCGCAGTTAAAGATAATGGAATAGGTATAGATGAGAAATACTTTGATAGAATTTTTGTAGTTTTTCAGAGATTGCACAGCAGAGATAAATATGAAGGAACTGGAATAGGGCTAGCAGTCTGTAAAAGAATAGTGGAAAGGACAGGCGGGAAAATATGGGTCGAATCAAAATTAAATAAAGGTGCTTCATTTTATTTTACTATCCCCGAAGGGCATAATCATGTTAAATAATATGAATCCCGTAAATCTTCTTCTTATAGAAGACAATCCCGGAGATATTAAATTGATCCAGGAAACTTTGAAGGAAAATAGATTTTTAACAGAATTAACTGTAATAACAGATGGAGAAGAAGCCTTAAATTTTTTAAAAAGAAGGGGAGAATACGAATTTGAACCACATCCTGACCTTATCCTTTTAGATTTGAATCTTCCAAAGTTAAACGGACAAGAAATTCTTGCGGAAATTAAAAAAGATGAGGAATTGAAAAGAATACCGGTCATAGTATTAACCTCTTCTACCGAGGAAAACGACATATACAAAAGTTACAACCTCAATGCAAACTGTTATATATCTAAACCTGTTGATCTGGATAATTTTATAAAAGTAATAAGGTCAATAGAAAATTTTTGGTTAACAATTGTTAAACTACCGGGGTGAAAAATGGATATAGAAACAATCAGTTCAGTTTTATCAATTCTTATAATTGAAGATAATTTGGGGGATATAAGAGTTGTTCAGGAAGTATTGAAAGAGTCTTTAAACTGCAGGTATTATATCGACTATTGTCATAATTTATCGGACGGCTTATCTGCAATGTCAAAGAAAAAATTTGATGCACTAATACTCGATCTGAGACTTCCGGATAGCTCTGATCTGGATACTTTGAAAATAATAAAAAGTTATAATCCTGAAATACCAATTATAGTATTAACTATTGACAGTAATGAAGAACTCGGATTATCGGCAATAAAGGTAGGGGCTCAGGATTTTTTTATAAAGGGGAATATTCAAAAAGCTTCACTTGAAAAATCTTTAAAGTTTGCAATTGAGCGAAAGAGGCTTGAACGGAAGGTAAAGACTACCGAAGATTTATTTGAAATTACTTTTGAGCAGGCTTCAGTCGGGATGTCGCATCTTTCAGCTAATAAGAATATTTTAAAAGTTAATCAGAAAATGTGCGATATTGTTGGATATAATAAACTGGAATTAGTTGGTAAAAACATTGATTCTTTTACACACAAGGATGATATTAAAATTGACGGCAAAAAATTGAATGAGCTGCTTAAGGGGGTAATAAAAAATTATTCATTTGAAAAACGTTTAATCAGGAAAGACGGCACAATAATATGGGTTAATATTACACGAACTTTGATAAAAACGGAAGATAATCCTATTATAATATTTTCAATATTAGAGGATATAACCCTTAAAAAAAGAACGGAGCAAATCTTAAATGAATCTTTCGAAAACTATAAACTATTAGCCGAAAACAGTCCTGATATAATAGTACGGCTGGATAAGAATCTGAATTTCCTTTATGTAAATTCTTCAGTAGAAAAAATAGAGGGAAAAAAACCAGAAGAGCTGATCGGAAGAAATCTATCCGAGTTTATCGAGCCGGAAAGATTAAAAATTATACGTGATCGTATTGAAAATGCAGCCAGATCAAAAAAGAAACAATATTACCAGGAAGATTTAAAGATAGTTGTAGGAGAAAGAACCGTTGAAGTTATTTATGTACCGGAGCTGGATAAAGATGGTGAAGTAAATTCTTTTTTTTCTATCTCAAGGGACATAACAGAAAGAATAGAAGCACAAAAAGAAATCGAAAGAAAGAATATTCTTCTTGAAAAAATACTTGAGAATATACCTGCGGGGGTATGGATTGTAGATGAACATGGCAATATGATAATGCATAATAAAGCCAGCGAAGAAATTTGGGGAGGCACTCGGAATATTTCAATTCGAAAACAGCCTGAATTTAAGGGATGGTGGGCTGATTCAGGTAAAAAAATCGAACCGGAAGAATGGGCAAGCTTTAATGCGTTTAAATATGGTAAAACATACTTAAACCAAATTATAAATATAGAATGCTTTGATGGTATCAAGAAAACTATGATGAATTCTGCCGTACCCATGTTCGATAATAATAAGAAAGTTATTGGGGTTGTAGTTATAAACCAGGATATTACAAAATTAATACAAATAGAAAATGATTTAAAATCATCATTAGCAGATAAAGAAATGCTGATGAAAGAAATTCACCACAGGGTTAAAAATAATTTCCAAATCATATCAAGTTTATTGAGTCTGCAGATAAATTCACCTAAGAATAAGAGTGCTGATGAAATACTTTCAGAAAGCCGGGATCGTGTTAAGTCGATGGCTATATTACATGAGAAATTATATAAGTCGCATGATATAAATTCAATTAATTTTGAGGGATATATTAAAGGTGTTCTGAATAACCTCCAAAGTTCCTATCGATTAAAAGAAAAAAATATCAGTCTTGAAATTGATATTGACGAAGTAATTGTATCAATTGATTCGGCTATAAATCTTGGACTAATAATTAATGAAATTGTTGTTAATTCGCTTAAACATGCTTTCACTGATAAAGCGGGGGGTACCATTATAATTAGATTAAAGGAAAAGGAGGGGGGAAGCTTATATTAATTATAAAAGATAACGGTAAGGGTATCCCGGAAGATATAGATGTTGATAATACCGATTCTCTTGGAATACTGTTGATAAATTCATTTGTAAAACAGGTTAAGGGGGAAATTAAGTTAATAAGAAATAATGGTACGGAGTTTCAGATTGTATTCCCGAAGGGAATTTGAAGAAAGTCAGAGGTCAGAGGTCAGAGGTCAGAGGTCAGAGGTCAGGCACACAAAAGTCAGAGGTCAAAGAGTTATTCTTTTTGTAACGCGAAACTCCGTTTCGCGAAAGGGGCATGAAAACACTACTTTTTGGACAGCCCTTGGATAGGGTTTATTTAATTAAATGAGATAGGTTATTTTTAATTATTTTACTTAATTACATAAGTCATGGTTACCCAAACTATGAGTGCTATAAGTGTTATTGAAATAATCCATGGTGAAATTAACATAGTCAAGTTTTTAAGTAAAATACCTTTTAATGTTTTTTTAAATAACATAACCGCCAACGCTTAGTTTAACATACTTTCATTTTATATATATAAATTTTTAGACATTTTTCAAAGCGTTTGAAAGACAATCCGTATTATTGATGTGATTAGAAAAACGGAGAGAATGGCAGACGAAATAAGTTAAAAATTTGAAAATATATTCATTGATAACGAATTTATATTTAAGAAATGAAATGGAGTACAGCACAAAGCTGTATGTATACTTTCAGTTTACAATTTCAGTTTATAGCTGGAAAATATTTAATTAATTATCCCGGTCCGGTGAACTATCTATGTATTCTTTATAGTTGAAACCTTTTGAGGGTTCTCTTAATGTTAGAACCGGGCAGGGAGCTTTTCTAACCACTTTTTCTGCAGTGCTTCCGAATAAAATATGTTCCATTCCGGTGTGACCATGTGTAGCAATAATAATAAGATCAACATTCTCCTCTGCAGCAGTATCAATTATTTCAATAAAAGGTTTCCCTGTTTTCACAATTATATTTACTTTTAAATCAGCAGGAATCTCTTTAGAAGCGAGATTTTCTAATTCTTCCTTTGCTCTTTTATCAATATCCAGGTTAATAGAGGGGATCGCTATCTGTCCCATACTGAAATCGGGCGGATAGACAACAGGTTCAACTACATAGACTAAAAATAAGTCCGCTTTAAAATGTATTGCAAAGTTTACTGCAAATTTAAGAGAACTTTTGGAATAATCTGAAAAGTCAATTGGTACAAGCACTTTTTTAATACTAAGTTCCATAATCACTCCCGGATTTTATTTCCTGACATTTTTTTTGAAGATCATAATATTGTTCGTTAAGATGACGGAGTCTAACAGTAATAATATGAGAAATTCCCTGCAGTACTTTAATACCCTTTTTAGGATTTCTTTCAATAAATTCATCGAGATCTGGTTTAAAGATGACAGCGAGATTAACATCAGATTTAGCAGTAGCCGAAGCGGATCTTTTTTCACCATCTACCAATGCAAGTTCTCCGAAGAAGTCTCCTTTTTTAAATGTTGCAAGGGAAAGGATATTTCCTGACTCATCATTCCTTTGAATTGTTACTTCACCGCTTCGAATAATATACAGTCCTATACCGGGATCTCCCTGATAAAAAATATATTCCCCTGCAATATAACTTCTATTATGAATAATTTTGCTTAAAATTTCGAGATCTTTTTCACCCATTGATTCGAAAGGAGGGATATTCAGAAGAAATTTTTCAAGGTCATTTTTTTCCGTAGGAGATTTAAAGAGATTTGCCCAAAACCCACTGTGAATTGCTTCGGAATTATTATTCATAAAATTAGCCTTTAATTAAAAATACCCGATTCGGCAACGCGCCAAAGTTTTTGACATGGAAACCTGTTCTCATATAGAGCTCTTCCAACGATAACAGAATCAATACCCAGATGAATTAATTTTTGAATATCCAATAGTTCATCTTTATTTCTGATTCCCCCTGAATGGGTGACTTTGGCATTGGTAATTTTTGCAACATCGACAGAAAGATTGATATTTGGTCCTCCCATCACTCCATTCCGCAATATATCAGTAACTATAAATCTATCTACCCCAATATCGGAAATTTTTTGGGCAAATTCTTTATATGGGATACCGGTATTTTGCTGTCTACCGCGAATTATAAGTTCATCGTTGATGACGTCTAATGCTACGGCAATTTGAGTGGGGCCATATTTTTCGAATACCTTTTTAAATTCATCAAAGTTTTCAATAGCCATGGTGCTTATCACCAGCCTGCTGATACCGGTATTAATTAAAGCATCGGCATCATCCAATGTTCTAATTCCGCCAGCAAATTCGACAGGAATAACCACCGAAGAGCATATTTCTTCAACGATTTTATAATTTCTTCTTGTATGTTCATGAGCACCGTCAAAATCAACTATATGAATTAGTTTAGCATTCTCTGCACGCCATATTTTAGCCATTTCAACCGGATCGCTTCCGTATTCTTGACAATCCAGTTCGGGGATACCTTTTACAACCCTAACTGTTTTACCATTCTTTATATCAATGGATGGAATTACTAATAAATATCTCATTAAAAAAACCCCAAAGTTATATCCAAAATTTAGCTAAATGTGAGATAAAAGTCTAAGATAAATTGCCAATTGAATGACAACACTAACTGTAGCCAAAGCAATCAGCAAAGCAATTCCGCCAGAAAGTTTGTCTTTGTGAAAATGCCTAATGTCAAGTCCTAAAATCAGTTTACATTATTTAAAATTTGGTACAAATTGATGGAAAGTTTATAAAAGATTACTAAGACAAGGATAAATAATATTTTACCCACCCCCAACCCCATCCGAGGAGGGGATTTTTTCTGCTTTTTTTTGCGGAGACAGTTATTTTTATAAGTAACACAATGTATTAAAGTTCATCTGGAACTTCGCAGTTGAAAACCTAAAATTTACTCTGTTTTCTTGACTTTTCTTACTTTAATAAGCATATTTGGCAACGATGAGCAAAGATTTTGTACTGAATACAAGCAGAGGTGATAAATTAAGAGCTACTGTTTACGGAGAAGAGAATATAGAATTTTCATCTTGTATTATTTTAGTTCATGGATTTAAAGGATTTAAAGATTGGGGTTTCTGCCCCTATATTGGCGAATATTTTTGTAATAGAAATTATTTTGTAATTACATTTAATTTTTCTCACAACGGAATCGGTGAAAATTTAACTGAATTTACTGAATTAGAAAAGTTTGCCGAAAATACCTTCTCATTAGAAATATCGGAACTATCCGAATTAGTTGATGCTTATAAAAATCATTTTTTTGGAAAGGTCAACAATAAACCGATTGGATTTCTTGGTCACAGTAGAGGCGGTGGTATTTCATTATTAACAGCAAACCAAAGAAATGATATAAGAGCCGTTGCAGTATGGGCTTCAGTTTCAAATTTTGATAGATATTCCATTCGTCAAAAGGAGGAATGGAAGAAAAAAGGAGTCTTTGAGGTTTTAAATACTCGAACAAAACAGATTATGAAATTAAACTATTCACTGCTTGATGATCTTGAAAAGAATAAAGAAGATTTATTGAATATTGAAAAAGCTGTTAAAAGTTTAAATGGTCCTTTGTTTATAGCTCATGGAGAAGAAGATCTGGCAGTAC
Source organism: uncultured Ignavibacteriales bacterium (assembly GCA_963848195.1). Classification (GTDB taxonomy): domain Bacteria; phylum Bacteroidota; class Ignavibacteria; order Ignavibacteriales; family Ignavibacteriaceae; genus CAVQBP01. The sequence goes on from CAWKCY010000024.1 coordinate 281,945, forward strand.
CTGTAAAAGAAGCAGAGGTGATATATAACTGGTCAAATAAAAATAATACTGAATTTTATAAGATTCCCGGTACAGGCCATACATTTAATGCCAAACATCCATTTGAAGGAAGCAATCCGAAGCTCGAACTTTTATTGGAAGAAACTGAAAAATTTTTTAATACTAATTTAGTCTAAGGAAAAACTATGAATGCAAATAATGAGATTAAACATTCAATTGTCCCTAATTTTTTAATAAATATATCTTCTTACCAGCTATTCTGGATAATTTCATTTTCAATACTAACAGTAGTATCCGCTCAAATAGCAATACCGGTAAAACCGGTCCCTTTTACACTTCAGACAATGATGGTATTATTATCGGGGGCAATATTAGGTCCCAGAAACGGAGCTTACAGCCAGCTTCTTTATATCTTTTTAGGAAGTATAGGATTGCCGGTATTCGCAAACGGGGCAATGGGGATCGGAATACTTGCAGGGCCAACCGGCGGTTACCTGATTGCTTTTCCGGCTGCTGCATTTCTTACCGGGTATTTAATTGAAAAAAATAAAACATACTTGAATGTTGTTCTCTCAATGTTTGCAGGAAGTATTACAATTATTGCAGCTGGAGTCTGCTTCCTTTCATTGTTTTACACACATAATTTTATGGAAGCATTAAAAGCAGGCGGAGCAATTTTCTTAGTCTGGATGGTAATAAAAGTTTTGGCTGCCGCCAGCATTTATTTCGGAATTTCAAAAAGATATTCAAGGTTACCAAATAGTTAAAGTTTTCTAATATTATGCAATTAAAAAATATCATCTTTATCCTGTTCTTCTATTTTTGCAATCGGGTTATTTGTATGGAGCTGCAAAAATTTGTACAGATACATGATGGTTGCCAAGAAAAAAGATAATAGGTTTGATAGACCGGGTGAGAGATTAAAAAGAGTTTGGACTATAGCTTTCGGGCAGACGAAACTGCTAAGAGACCCGAAAGCAGGTACACTTCATTTTTTAATATTCTGGGGTTTTGTTCTTTTTCTTTTTGTTGTAATTGAAGCATTAATTCAAGGATTCTATTCATCATTCACCCTGGCATTTACCGGTCCTTTTTACCTGGTAATTACTTTTATTCAGGATATCTTAGGATTATTCGTTATAGGTGCATGTTTGTATGCATTATACCGGAGATATATTCAGCATATTAAAAGACTTGAGGTTGATATTGCCGGTAAACTGGATGCTGCAGTTATTTTAGTGCTGATTATATTAGTAGTTGTTTCCATGTTCGGAGAGAATATTTCATTGATTGCACAACATAATTTTGTTTTAGGAGATAATGAGTTCCGCCCGGTTTCATATTTTCTCAGCAATATATTTTACGGAAACGAACATACACATGCAGCTGCATTTTATGAAATATTCTGGTGGTCACATGTAGTTTTTGTTTTGGGATTTTTGAACTATCTTCCATATTCAAAACATCTTCATGTATTAACTTCTATCCCAAATACGTATTTTGCAAAATTAAAGCCTAGAAAGAATACATTAGATCCTATCAATTTAGAAGATGAAAATGCTGAAGTTTTCGGTGCAGCAGATATTGAACAGCTTTCGTGGAAGCAAATATTAGACGGATATACATGCACAGAGTGCGGTAGATGTACAGCTGCATGTCCGGCGGCTACTGTAGGTAAATCATTATCACCCAGAAAGATAATAGTTGATATTAGGCGCAGAACAAAAGATAAAGCTCCCATGTTGGCTGAAGGTAAAAATGAAGGTGAAGTATTTGAAAAAACCCTAGTTCACGATTATATTTCAGATACTGAACTCTGGCAATGTACAACATGCAATGCATGCGTTCAGGAATGTCCGGTAATGATTGAGCATGTAGATTCAATTGTAGATATGCGCAGGGACCTTGTCCTAACGGAAGCTCAATTTCCTTCAAATTTAAATAATGTTTTTAAAAGCATTGAAACTAATTATACTCCATGGGCTTTTAATCAGGCAGACCGTGCGAACTGGGCAGAGGGAATGAACATAAAAACAATGGCAGAAGATCCGGATTGTGATGTTTTATTTTGGGTAGGATGTGCCGGTTCATTTGACAACCGTTATAGAAAAGTAACTCAGGCATTTGCATTTATAATGCAAAAGGCTAATATAAATTTCCGGATTCTGGGGACTGAAGAAAAGTGTAACGGCGATACAGCCAGGCGGCTTGGAAATGAATATTTAGCTCAAATGATGATGAGGGAAAATATATCGACCTTAAATGATTATAATGTGAAGAAAATTGTTACTGCATGTCCGCATTGTTTTCATTCACTTGGAAATGAATATAAACAATTCGGCGGGAATTATGAAGTTATGCATCATTCACAATTAATAAAAGAGTTAATTGATGGGGATAAAATTCAATTAAAAGATAATAGTGAGGGGAAGGAAAAAGTTACGTATCATGATTCATGTTATCTCGGTAGATATAATGAAGTTTATGATGCACCCCGTAAATCAATAATAAGTTCAAAGAATTTGGAATTAATAGAAATGGAGAGAAACAAAAGCAGAGGATTCTGCTGCGGTGCAGGGGGAGGGAGGATGTTTCTCGAAGATGAAGAAGGGGGGAAAATAAATGTTGAACGTACAAAAGAAGCTCTGGCAACAGGAGCAAAAACAGTAGCATCAGCCTGTCCTTTTTGTATGACAATGCTGACAGATGGTGTAAAACATTTTGATAGATCCGAAGAAGTGGCAGTTAAAGATATTGCCGAAATTGTTCTAGAAAACTTAATTAACTAATTTAACATTCATTCATTAGGAGGATTCATGAATAGATATGAAGATCTATTGCAAGCAGTTAGAAACTTACAGACCGATTTTGAAAAATTCTTTGAAAAAGGTCAAGCTGCTGCAGGTACTCGTGTTCGCAAAGGTTTAAGTGATCTGAGGAAATTAGCTCAGGATGTACGCAAAGAGATTCAAGACGTTAAAGCTTCAAGGAAATCTGATAAAACAAGCAATCCATAATTTGTATTGATTTTGTTTTGTGTAAGGCTGAATTATACAATAGTTCAGCCTAACCTTTTTAAATAACAAATAACAAAAGACAAATAACAAATAAAATCCAAATAGAAAGTATCAATATTCAAACTTTGGAAATCCAGATACCAAAGAACAAATTTCAATAATCAAACTAAGTACCCAAATATCAAATTTCAAATTGAGGCTGCAAATTCAAATTTTAGTTTTTATTTAAAATATTTTTGATTCGATGAAATATATTTTTATTTATTTATCCTTTTTATTCCCTTCCTTAATTTTATCTCAAAACATCCCGGATAATCCTATTGTTACCATTTCTATTTCCGCTGTCGGCGATTTAATGTGTCACGAAGAGCAGTATAATAGTGCCAGGTTAAAAAATGGCAAATATGATTTTAATCCCTCTTTTCAGTTTATAAAAAAATATTTATTCAATTCAGATTTTACATTTGGAAATTTAGAGACTGTTACTGCAGGGAAATACAGGGGCTTTTCAACTTATCCTCTCTTTAATTCCCCCGATACATATATATCAGCATTAAAGAATGCAGGGTTTGATCTTTTAACAACGGCTAATAACCATTCACTGGATCAGGGAAAAACGGGAATAATAAGAACGATTGAGGAATTAAATAAAAATGAAATCAATTATACAGGTGCATTTAAATCGCAGCGAGACAGAGATTCAATAAGGATCTTTAATATTAAAGGAATTAAAATTGCGTTCCTTGCTTATACTTACGGTACCAACGGGAATATAATACCTCCGAATGATCCTTATTTAATCAATATTATTAATCCTTCCTTAATTGATAAAGATATAAATAGAGCACGAAAAACAGGGGCGGAAATTGTACTGGTTTATTTTCATTTCGGAATAGAATATAGTTCGAAGCCTAATTCTTACCAGCAGGAAATAGTAAAGAATGCAATCGATGCGGGCGCAGATATTATAATCGGGGGGCATCCTCATGTTCTACAGCCGGTACAATATTTTAATACAAGAAATGCACGGCTTCATACCGGTATAATAGCATATTCGCTAGGAAACTTTTTTACTGCACAGAGTCATAGATTTACACGTGAAGGAATTATGTTTAATTTTAAGATATCGAAAGATATCAGGAATGATTCTATTTATATTTCGAAAGTGAGTTATGCTCCTACTTTTGTATTTAACGGCAAAATAGAGGGTATAAAAGAATATTATATATTACCTTCTGAAGAAGCAGTTAAAAATCCTTCTTATGCATTTTTAACGAGTAATGATTTATTTGAAATAAAGCAGTCTATCGGTGATACAAAGAGAATCCTTTCCAGATATACCTCGAATATCAAGATATATGATTATAAAGAGGATATTTTAGAACAAATAAAAGAACTTGCCGTACCATCTTCATTAGAGAGGCCAAAAATATTCTGGAAACCATCGCATCCAAAACCTACCATATATAGTTTGATTTATTTTTCGCAATAAAAACTCCAGGTATGATTAGAAAAGAATTAAAAAATAAAGGTGTCGGAAAACAAGAAAGTTTCCAATGGAGGGGAGAACAGGTATCACGGCTAGAAGGATTTAGTGATGCCGTATTTGCATTTGCAGTAACTTTACTGGTTGTTTCACTTTCGGTTCCCAATACATTTACAGAATTATTGCAATTGGTAAAGGGTTTTGCAGCATTCGGGATTAGCTTTACACTTTTAATTATAATCTGGTATACTCATTATATGTTTTTCAGGAGGTACGGATTAAATGATAAATTCACAATTATTGTGAACTCAATATTATTATTTGTTGTACTCTTCTATATCTATCCTTTAAAATTTCTATTTACTTTAGTTGTTTACCAGATTTTAGGAAAAACTACCTTGATGATTGAAACATCACAGTCTCCAAGCCTGATGATAATTTATTCAATTGGATATTTAGCTATTTTTCTAATATTTGTAGTCCTTTATATTCATGCATACAGGCAGAGGGAGCATCTTGAATTAGACCGCTACGAAATTTTTTATACAAAATACCAGATTCAGGTTTTTATGTCCCATGTTCTTGTGTCATTAATTTCAATAATAATTTCAATAATTGGCGGGCAAAATTTAATAGCATATTCGGGATTAGTTTATTTCCTTTTAGGACCGATTTTATCCATACATGGCTGGATAATGGGTAAAAAGGGGAGAGTGATAAGAGAGCAAGAGTAAGATCAAGCTCAGGATTTAAGTTTTTTATTTCTAAAATATTTGATTAGGAAATAAATAAGAACCAGAACGAGGATTAGAATTCCAATCAACAGAAGGTGATTTTGTATATTTTCGATAATGGGCTGCCATTTTTCTCCGGTATAATATCCTAAAAGAATAAAAGTTACAGACCAGATGAATGCTCCCGAATATGCATATATAATAAATATTGGAAATTTTAATTTTGTTGATCCTGCAATAATTGCGACTATATGACGGACACCGGGAATAAAATATCCGAATGTTAAAGTCCATTTTCCTAACTTTTCAAACCACAATTCTCCCTTATTTAGGCTCTTTTCAGAGATATGTAAGAACTTGCCGGCTTTTTTTAGAGCAAAAATTCCAAGAAGTCTACCTAATAAATAACTTAAGGTAATACCTGAAGCACTGCCCAAGAAAGCAAAGATAACAACTGGAATTAATTTTAGATTCCCCTTGCTTACCAGGTAGCCCGATAATGTAAGAAGAGTTTCATCAGGTACAGGGAGTCCCACTATTCCTGCCGTAAGCAAAATATAGATAGAAAAGTAACCATATTTTGCCAGCCAGTATTCAATTGGAAAAAAGAGCACTTATTTTAATATTTTTTTGTATAATATAATGCTAAAGAAATTTTTACTAGAATATTCTGGATAAATATAGTTGAATCCGGTTAAAGTATTTTTATTAACAGGCACATGGAGAGATATTAAAGGGAAAAATGTACTTTTCTTCTATGGTATATCGGGTTCCGGAGAGCCGGTTGAAATAAAAATTGCCAACTATAAGCCAGTCTTTTTCGCTGAAATAGGAGCCGATTTAAAAAATCTGAATTCTGTTTTTCTACTTAAAAGGTTGAAGCTCAAATCTTTTGAAGGTAAACCCGTTGATGCTCTTTACTTTAGCATGCAGCGGGAACTTAGAACTGCTTCGGAAAACTTAATTTCCGATAATACAAAAATATTTGAATCGGATATCGATCCGGTTAAAAGATTTTTAATGGAAAAGAATCTGAATATGCAACTTTCTGTAGAAGGGGATTATGAAGTAAAAAATTCCGGCAGAAGACGAATGCTCTCTTTTACTAATCCAAAGATAAAACCTTGTGAAGCTAACCCGGAGTTTATAATAGCTTCAATTGATATTGAGACAGGGATGAATAACAATCAATTATATTCTATTGCTGTGCACTTATCGGGAAAAAACTTTGAGGAGAAGAAAGTATTTATAGTTGGCGATGCAAAAAATAAAGATACAGGCATAATTCAGTTCTTTCCTTCAGAGCAAGAATTATTAAGCAGTTTTTTAAGATGGTTTAAAGATTCTGACTCTGATATTATCATAGGCTGGCATGTTATAGGCTTTGATTTAATATTTTTAGAAAGAAAGTGCAGGGAGCTGAATATTTCTTTCGATTTAAAGCGCGGAGAATTCCCGGTAATTCTCCGAAAAAGAAAATCGGGAGGTTTTTTTGCAGATATTTCCGGGAGGGTAGTAATGGATGGACCGGTATTTTTAAGAACTGCCTTTTATTCTTTCGAGGACTATAAGCTTGAAACAGTTGCACAAAAATTATTGGGGGAAGGGAAAACAATTACGGGAGAAAACAAACCTGAGGAGATTGAACATCTATTTTTAGAAGACAAGATAAAATTGGCAGAATATAATTTAAACGATGCTATGCTTGTCACGGATATTTTTAAAAAAACCGGTTTAATAGATCTAAATGTTAAGAGAAGTAAGATATCGGGATTATTTATGGATCAGCTGGGTATGATGACAGCAGCATTTGATCATTTTTATCTGCCTAAACTTCACAAAGCAGGTTATGTGGCTCCTAATATTAAAGATATACAAGCAACATCGCACGCTGCAGGAGGATATGTATTTGATCCCAAGCCGGGAATTTATGATGATGTTGTTGTTCTTGACTTTAAATCCTTATATCCATCAATTATCCAGACTTTCAAAATAGATCCTTTATCTTTACTTAAAAATGATATAAATACAATAAGGACTCCCGGAGGTTATAAATTTTCATTAACTGAAAATGTTCTTCCTGATTTTATCGGAGAATTGATGAAAAGAAGAGCTGAGGCTAAAAGGAATAAGGATAAATATCTTTCTCAAGCGATAAAAATTCTGATGAACAGTTTTTACGGTGTAATGGGCTCATACGGATGCAGATTTTATCATCGTGATTTACCAACAGCAATTACCAGTACCGGTCAGTGGCTATTATTACGGAGTAAAGAAAAATTGGAGGGAGATGGATATACGGTTATATATGGAGACACTGATTCACTTTTTGTAAAACTTCCTGAAGGAAAAGAGGGAGAAACAACAGGGCAAAAGATTGCGGAAGAATTAAATTCTTACTGGGAAGATAAAATTCTTAAAGATTTTGGATTGAAATCATTCCTGGAATTAGAGTATGAAAAGTATTATAAGCGGTTTATAATTACACCGGCAAGAGGGGGAGAAACCGGAGCGAAAAAGAGATATGCGGGTATATCTATTAAAAGATAAAAAGGAAGTATTAGAATTTGTAGGTATGGAATTCGTAAGATCGGATTGGACTAAATTGGCAAAGGAATTTCAAGTTGAATTGTACAAAAAGATTTTTAACGGAGAAGATGTAACGGAATGGATAAAAACAATAGTTAAAAAAGTAAATGAAGGACTTTTTGATAATAAGTTAATATATCAAAAAAGATTAAGAAAAAATTTGGAAGAATATGTTAAAAATGTTCCTCCTCAGGTGCGTGCAGCTAAAATGATCGATAGAAACAGCGGGACAATACAATACTTAATTACCAAAAGAGGACCCATTCCTATTGAGCTGAAACATGATGATATTGATTACCAGCATTATATTGAAAAACAATTAAAGCCTATAGCAGATTCTGTGCTGGTTTTATTAGGGAAGTCGTTTGATTCAATTATTTCCATATCTAATCAATTAAGTTTTTTTGATTGAACTTTTAAATCCCCAAAAGTAGGACAACAAAAAAAGTATTTTTAGAACATTTCCAGGGCATATCTAGAGCGTATCTGGAGCGTATGTGAAGCGTATGTGGAGCGTATGTGAGATGGAGTTGATCCTTATTAATCGTATTTAAAGATGTGTATTATTAATTTTGTAAGAGCGATGGAGTTCGCCTTAACCGTCCTAATAATCATTCCGGACTGATAACTCCTGATTTATTAATATTTTGAAAAATTTTGATAGGAGATTACCAAGTGCAAAACTATATTATAGTATTTATTGGAGCCGGCTTTGGCGGAGCTTTAAGATATTGGGGATCGGACTTTGTTTATAAATTTCTTCCTTCTACATTTCCATACGGGACTTTATTTGTTAATATATTAGGGAGTTTTATTATCGGCTTAGTAATATATTATTTTGACAACAATAAAATAATAAGCCATGATTTACGTTTATTTCTAACAACCGGTTTTTGCGGAGGATTAACTACCTTTTCAACATTTTCATTTGAAACGATAAACTTTTTAAAAGAAAAAGAATATTACCTTGCTGGGAGCAATGCTTTATTAAATGTATTTTTAACGCTGGCAGCATTATTTATTTCTTATAAAATTTCCAACCTCCTGGTTGGTAAATTAAACTTTTAACCGGAGTTAAAATGGAAATTAAAGGAGAGGCGAAATTATTGAGAATATTTGTCGGAGAGACAGATATTATTTCGCATATACCGGTATATGAAAAAATTGTACAGGAAGCACGTAAGCTGCATTTAGCTGGTGCGACTGTATATAAAGGAGTGATGGGGTTCGGAAGAACCAGTAGAATTCACACTGCAAAGATCTTAAGACTTTCAGAAGACATGCCGATAGTAATCGAGATTGTTGATAAAGCCGAAAATATTGAAAAGTTTTTGCCTTTATTACATGACATTTTTGAAGAGGCAAAGAGTGGAGGATTGATTACTATGGAAAAAGTTGAAATTATTAAGTATGTGGTCGGGAATAAAAGTAGTTAATTGCAAATTTCAATAATAAAAGTATTTCAATCATGGGAAAATTTATATCAATTTTAAGAGGGATCAACGTCGGCGGAAGCAGAATAGTCCCAATGAAAGAATTAAAATCTCTCTATGAAGAGATGGGATTTAAAAATGTAATCACATATATACAGAGCGGGAATGTTATTTTTGAAGCTAACAAGCTTTCAAACCTGCCGGATAAAATTGAAAAGAAAATTAAGGAAAAATTTCAATTAGAAGTCCCTGTAATTATAAGAAGTGTTGACGAAATGAGAAATGCAATTTCAGCTAATCCTTTTATAAAACAGAAAGGGATAGATATAAGTAAACTTCATATAACTTTTCTTGCAGAGGCTCCTAAAAAAACTGAAATGGAAAATATAAAGAAGTATGATTATTCTCCGGATAAATTTATTGTATTAGATAAAGAAGTGTATCTATATTGTCCAAATGGTTATGGTACATCTAAACTATCTAATAGTTTTTTTGAAAATAAGCTGAAGGTAAAGGCGACTACCAGGAATTGGAAGACGGTTAAAAAACTGGCGGAGTTAGGGAAAAGTTAGATTTTATAAATCCTCTACAAGGATTAGGTAAAATTTAGAGTATACAATTGCTACAATAATTTGACCTCTACGAGGTCACGAGGAAATAATTTGGAGAATTATTTTTCGTAAAGAAATTTGCTGCAATAATTTGAGCTCTATGAGGTCACGAGAAGATAATTTAGAGAATTCTTTGCAACCCCAAAACAATGATAATATAAGTAGAAAAAAAACAGCTTTCATATTGTCCCCATAGGATAAATAATGCTGTTACAAAGATACATGTATTTTATTAAATTCACTTATTCTTATATTTACATTTGGAAAATAAATTTTGAGATTATGAAAAGATACGAAAAACATATATTTATTTGTGAGAATAAAAGACCGCCTGATGATCCTCGCGGATGCTGTTTTGATAAGGGAGGGAGTGAATTAAAGGCGAAATTTAAAAGCCGGATAAAAGAACTGGGTTTGAAATCGGAAGTCAGGGCAAATACTTCCGGATGTCTGGATGCATGTGAATTCGGTGCCTCTGTTGTTGTTTATCCCGAACAGATCTGGTATGGAGGTGTTACATTAGATGATGTTGAAGAAATTATTCAAAGTCATATTATAAATAATAAACCTGTTGAAAGATTATTTATTAAACATCCAAAATTCAATAAAGATGAAGTCAAAATCTAATGTTTCTGCCGGACCGGCTGAAAAAAAACATGCTGAAGAGGTATTTTCTTTATTAAGAAAAGAATACCCAAAAGTTAAAAGTGCTTTGAATTTTTCAAATGCTTTTCAACTTTTGATTGCTACAATACTGGCAGCGCAATGTACGGATGAAAGGGTAAATATAGTTACTAAAGATTTATTTAAGAAATATAAAACCCCGAAAGATTACCTGGATGTTTCAAATGAGGAATTAGAGAAAGATATATTCTCGACAGGATTTTACAGGCAGAAGGCTAAAAGTTTAAAGAACTGCTGCAGGGATTTAATTGAAAAGCATAACGGGAAAGTTCCTAAAGATTTTGATGAAATAAATAAATTATCGGGAGTTGGGAGAAAGACTGCTTCAGTTGTAGCAGGTAATGCATATGGAATCCCAGCAGTAGCAGTAGATACTCATGTAATCAGATTATCAAATTTGCTGGGCTTTATAGATTCTACTGACCCGGTAAAGATAGAATTTAAATTAAAAGAATTGCTGCCGGAGAAAGATTGGATAAATTCTTCCCATTGGCTTGCTGCTCACGGAAGGAAAATATGCATAGCACGAAGACCGAAATGCCTTGAATGTGTTCTGGGGAATATTTGTCCAAGTTTTAATCCGTTGATGGATAATCGTTAATTGTTAATTGTTAATGGGGGAAGTTAAAGGTTAAGGGTTAATAGTTAATGGGAAGTTAATAGTTAATGGTTAATCGTTAAATGTTTCGTAATTTAGTTGTGAGGTAAAATGGATGGAAGATCAATCTAGGAATAGGGATTATTGTTTGGCTTTACTTAAGGAGTATACTCAAAATGATAGTCTGTTGAAACATGCTTATGCTGTTGAAACGTGCGTTAGGGCTTATGCTAAAAAATTTAATGAAGATATTGAGTATTGGGGGAATGCTGCACTGCTTCATGATTTCGATTATGAAAAATATCCTACGGCTGAAGAGCATCCTTTTAAGGGGTCAGAGATATTAAAGGAAAAGGGATTTAGCGAAGATTTCCGTGAAGCAATACTATCGCATGCTGATTATTCAGGGGTTCCAAGGAATAATCTGCTTCGGAAGACATTGTTTGCATGCGATGAATTAACCGGTTTTATTACTGCCGTCACTTATGTACGTCCGAATAAAACTATAACGGAAGTTGAAGTAAAATCGGTCAAGAAGAAATTGAAGGATAAAGCATTTGCAAGAAATGTTAATAGAGAAGATATTCAAGCTGGTGCGGAAGAACTGAGTATATCATTGGATGAACATATTGATTTTTGCATCAAGGCTATGAGTGAAAACAGGGAAACTCTGGGATTATGAAAATTCCTTAAAAATTATTGTAAAATTTTTCACATTCCCCTTCAAAATAAAATTAACTAACAAAAGAGTAGCGATAAATAACAATAGTTAACAGGTTTCCCATATGAGCACCTATGTATATAAAGAATCCGGATACTGCTTTTTTATTGATTTTTGAGTCTTTAATGTAAATTGGCAGAATGGCAATGCAACAATGAAGTAGCAGGTTAGATACTAATCCGAAGTAAGAATGGAATCATAACTTAAGTCAGCATAGTTTCAATGGTTATTAATTAAGGTGAAATTTCTATTAACAAAAATTTAATATTGAAATCTATTGATAATATCTTTAGATATTTGTAATATTACATTGAATCTATGGGAGAATGGTTTTAAAAAATTTCTAAATCCATTTTATTCAGGGAGAATAAAAATAACCTAAATTAAGATTTTATTAAACGGGCTAATTGTGAGACCTCCATATAATTCCTGCAAATTTCTTCTTACTTCATATTTTGATTCATTTCTACTCGTGAACCCAAATGTAAAACAGGAATTAAATCTAGGCTTCATAAAGTTAAAGTTTATGTAATATTACAACACAAAAAAGCACTTGATAAAAAAGGTTTTTTACATCTCCTCTGGATGACTTCATGCAATGTTAAAGATATTCAATATTTGAAGGGTCTAATAAATCTTCGCAGAATTAATTTTGATGGAAACCCTATTAATGATTTATCACCTTTAAATAACATAAAGCAGCCGGAATGACTTTATTTAGATAAAAATCTAGTTACTGATATTGTTCCCTTAGAATCTCTTGAAAAATTATCAAGCTTGCATCTATGGAATAATCAGATTACAGATATTCTTCCTTTAATAAACAACAAAGGACTGGGAGAAGGAGACAATGTAGGATTATTTGGCAATCCTTTAAATGAAAAATCTATTAATGAATATATTCCTGCCTTGAGAGTAAGGGGAGTATATGTTTTTTAGTAACTAAAATAATTATTCTAATTGGATTTATTATGTTAAGGAAGTTAAGGAAATAAACAATGAAAGAAGCAATGACATTAACTATAATAATAATTTTAACACTTTTGGGAATGAAATGTACAACAGATGTAGAACCAGATGATTCGCAACCTATTGCAGTTTTAACCAGCAGCGCCGATAAAGTTAAAGTTGGTAATTATATTATTCTTGATGGCTCTCTATGCCGCAGTGAGATCGATGATACCTTGACATATAATTGGGAAGCTGATGAAAGTAATCCTACCGAAAATCCATACATATCTAACTATACATCGATGAAAATATTATACGTCGGATTTATAAAAGAAGGAATTTATAAATTTAGATTATCGGTAAGTAATGGAAAACAAAGTAGTAATACCGAGCAAGCAGAAATAACAGTGCTTCCCCGAGATAAAATAATTTTTGAGGATCCTTCTTTAGAGATTCAGGTACGGTATGCTTTAAGAATTCCGTCAGCTGAGCTTACAAATGAAGATTTAATGAAACTTGATTCATTATCGGATACCAATCCGACAACTGGGAGAGATAAGGTAAATTCATTAAAGGGTATAGAAAACTGCAAAAATTTAAATTATTTAGCTATGGGGGGACAACATTTTGCAGATATTACACCCTTGTCAACTCTTACTGAACTTAAAGAATTATACCTTGACCAAAGCTGGATGATAAAAGATATTTTTCCTTTAATCAATCTTGTAAAATTAGAAAAACTTGATTTAATGGGTAATTTAATAGAAGATATTGCCCCTTTAAAAAATCTTACTGAATTGAATTACCTTCATATTACAGAAAACCCTATAAAAGACTTGTCTCCTCTTAGTAATCTAAAGAAGTTAGAGGAATTATGGTTAGATCATACATTAGATGGAAATTTAAAATTTATCACAGAACTAAAAAATCTAAAGCTTTTGTGGATGACAGTCTGTAAAGTAAACGATATTACACCTTTGAAAGACTTAACTAATCTAAGAAAAATAAATTTTGATTGGAATCAGATAATTGATTTGACGCCATTAAGTAATCTAAAGCAGCTTGAATGGCTTTACTTAGATAAAAATCAAGTTACAGATATTACTCCTTTAGAATCACTAGAAAATTTATCGCGCTTGCGTTTAACAAATAATCAAATTACTGACATTCTTCCATTAATGAATAACAGAGGATTAGGAGAAGGAGATGCCCTTGAGATATATGGTAATCCCTTAAATGAAAAATCTATTAATGAATATATACCGGCATTAAGAGCAAGAGGGATTTATGTCTTTTGGTAATAAAAAAAATTAGCTTTTAATGCAAAATAAAATCATAAAACAAATTATTTGGAGGTTATATGAAACATCATAAAAATTGTATCATCTTTTTATCCATTACAATGTTATTCCTTTTACAGACAATGTTGTTCGCGCAAGTAGAAAGTAAAGGATTAATATTTAATGAGGTCTATCTTGATATAAGTCATCCTGCTAAAAGTTGGGTCGAAATTTACAACCCGACAGAAAGTCCATTGATGCTTGAAGCGGTAAGGTTCTCAAAAGAAAAATAGAGAAAAATGAAGTTAGAGATAAATATGTGCTTGTAAAATTGTCATCATGATTCTAGTTTATCAAATAAATAATTTATAATTTTTTGAAAAAATTTCGTCAATAATAGACTTGATTCTTTTATTTTTACTTCGCTAAATTAAGTGTAATTAAAGGAGAATTTATTAGAGATTTTTGCTACCGGAATTCTAAACCAATAGAGTTAAATTCATATAATATTTGAATAAACTTTTTTACTATTGAATGAAAAGCAGAATCTCCACTATAATCTTTTTAGTAACTTGCATACCGTTACTTGCTCAAAATGATATAAAGATAATCTCATCTGACAGAGGTTCAATAGTAATTGAATATACACCCGGATATACGGATACAACACACATAAAGATTAATAATAATGATTATCTAAAGATAGATTTAGAGGGGGGATTTTACGAAAAGCCGGAGGATTGGGGAATGCCGGCAATCCCGAAGAGGACAATAAACATAGGAGTACCATCAGAATACGGGAATACAATCAGGGTATTAAATACCATATCCAAAGAAATAGATGCGAAGCTTGCCCCCAAACCTGAAATGGTGAAGGATAAAGATTTAAATAGTAATATTTATAAAATAAGTTCAGAATATAACAGGTATGAAGATAAAGATGAGCTGGTCAGCTTTGGGGAATATGGAATAGCCAGAGGAATCCCGGTTCAGAGTATAATAATCTCCCCGGTATCTTATACCCCTTCGAAGGGGTCGATAAAGATATATACACAAATAGTATTTCAAATTAATTTTTCAAGTAATCAGAAGATAACTACGTCGGCTGGAGATAATTTTTTATCGGGAGGAATATTAAATTATAATACAGCGAGAAGCTGGAGGAGTCAGAGTAATAATAACAGATTAAGAAAAGGGATAGTAAACAGTGTATTATCGAGTGGGAAGTGGGTAAAATTTGAGGCACCGGTAGAGGGTATATATAAAATAACCAGGTCAATGTTATCCTCCTATGGAATAGATGCAGGTACGGTAGACCCAAGGACGATAAAGATATATAATAACGGAGGTAAGATGCTTCCGGAGAATGTGAACGAGTCATATCCAACAGATTTACAGGAGAATGCGATAAAAGTAGTAGGAGAGGAGGACGGAAAATTTGATGATGGAGATTATATATTATTTTACGGGAGGGGTATAGATTTCCGGGATTATGATACAACCCGGAGAAAGATAAGAAGGTATTTTAACCTGTATTCAAAGCAGAATTATTATTTTATAACATCGGGGGGAGCACAAGGGAGGAGAATGCAGGATAAACCTAGCTTAAATGAAACGAATGCATATATACAGATTTCAACAGCAGCATTTGCTGATTGGGAAAAGGATGAAATAAATAAATTTGGCAGTGGAAGGTATTTTTTGGGAGACGGATTTTCTCCGGGTAATTCTTATATCTATACAAACAAATTAGATTATAGAATTTCGGGCACTCCAATAAATTATTCATTTAGAATTGTAAATGTTACTTCCGGTTATATTACACTTGATATATTTGAAAATTCAAATAAGATATTTTCACAAAATCTTTCCGGGAATTTAAGAATAGATACTTATACATCCGGAATGGAACATAATATTAATGCGATGTATATAGGAGATCTTCCGCAAAATGAAAGTCTGTTAAAGTTTCAAATAAGTTCCAATTCTTCCGAAACATCTGCTTATCTGGATTTTTTTGAAATCTCATATCAAAAAGAATTAAAGGCATCTAATGATAGTTTGATATTTTACTCAAAAGATACATCTTCTATAATTGAATATGATCTTTCAAACTTCTCAAATTCAAACATCCGGGTTTTTGATGTTTCTGATTATGCAAATGTTAAATCAATTTCAAATCCTAAAACGTTAAGCGGAGGAGAATTCAGATTTCAATCCGGGGAAAGCTCCGGGAAAGTATCAAAATATTTAGCTGTTGGGAACGATCTGTTCAAAACTCCCGTTCGTCCAGTTGAAATTAATAATCAAAATCTGCATGGAATAGCAGAAGGTGCACAATATATTATAATCACGGACAAAAATTTTAATGAGCAGGCAAATGAGTTAAAAAATTACAGAGAATCCGAAGCTGAAGAAAAACTCTCATCTATTGTAGTAGATGTAGATCAAATATATAATGAATTTTCAGGCGGAGCATTGGACGTATCGGGGATAAGAAATTTTATTAAATATGCATATGACTCATGGATTATACAACCTTCATATGTACTATTGTTTGGTGACGGAAATTATGATTATAAAAATATTGAAGGAAATAATAATTATATCCCTCCATATGAAAATTATGATACTGTCATATACCATTTAAGTGAAATTAAATATGATGAACTATACTCATTTCCGATGGATGATTATTATGTAATGGTGGATGGAAATGACAGTCAAATGGACCTGGCAATCGGGAGAGTACCTTTTCAAACCATAAACGAAGCTCAAATTGTAGTAGACAAAATTAAAAGTTATGAAAATAATAATGATAAAGATCCATGGCGTAATTTAATAACCATTGTTGCAGATGATGGTCCACAGGAGGTGGGATTTGATGATCGCAGTACACATACGGATCAGGCCGAAAATTTAGCAAATATATATATCCCCGGTTCGTTTGATTTAGATAAGATATATCTCCCAGCGTATCCGGTTGTAATAACTGGAGCCGGGAGAACTAAACCTCAGGTTAATGAGGCTATAATAGCAGCTATAAACGAAGGGACATTACTGCTTCATTATGTAGGACATGGAAATGATCACGTTTGGGCACATGAATCAGTATTTGAAAATACAACTTCAATTCCAAGGCTTCACAACTCCAGGTATTTTTTCCTAACAGTTGCTTCCTGTGAATTCGGATATTTTGATAAGACAATTGTTCAAAGCGGGTCAGAGCAATTATTGTTGAAAGAAAACAGCGGTGCTATTGGTGTCTTTTCTGCAACGAGACCTGTATATTCTCCAAACAATGCCGCATTAAGTTATGCGCTGTACACCTATCTTTTAAAATCCAGAGATTCTTTGAACATGCCCATTACAATAGGTAAGGCGTATGTCATGACAAAAAATAGCCGTTCGGATCAAAATGATAAAAGATTTGTTTTGTTATGCGATCCTGCCTTAAGATTACTACTTCCGAGATATAATGCTTCAATAGATTCAATCAACAAATATCAGTTAAAAAATACTACAACATCAAATCCTATTCAAATTAAAGCTTTGAGCAAAACAACCATTGAAGGGGTTATTAATAATCCGGATAATTCAATCCGAAATGATTTTAACGGGGAGGCAATTTTATCGGTTTATGATTCACAACGAAAAGTAACCATAGAGCAATCCGGTGATAAGTATAATATGGTAATACCCGGAGGGACAATATTCAGAGGTAGAGTAACTGTAACGAACGGACATTTCACATCAAATTTTATAGTACCGAAAGATATATCCTACCAGAATGAGAATGGAAAGGTAATTTTATATTTTTTCAATAAAAATGCAGACGGTTTGGGTTATACAAATAACATAATTGTAGGGGGGACAGATTCGACAATAGTAAATGATGGAAAAGGCCCGGATGTAGAGATATATTATGATGTACCAACTGCGAGTCATTCATATTTAATAAATCCTGATTCTCTGATAGTCAGGTTAACAGATGAAACGGGTATAAATACAACCGGAACAGGAGTAGGTCACGAATTAGAAGGAATATTGAATGACAATATAAACAACCCTATAGATTTCACTAATTATTTTACTAGTGACTTGAATTCAGGTGGTAAGTCAGGTCAGATAAATTATCCATTTAATAATATACCCCCGGGAGATTACAAGATAGAAGTAAAGGCATGGGATGTATTTAACAATTTTTCATCAAAGATATCATATTTTACAGTGGTAAGCGGTGATAATTTATCGGTAAGCAATGTATATAATTATCCTAATCCGTTTTCAGGTAATACAACGTTTACCTTTCAGCAGAATTTAAATACACCATTGGATTTGAAGATAAAGATATACACAATAGCGGGAAGATTGATAAGAGAAATAGAGAGAAATGATGTAGAGGAAAGTTATGTGCTAGTACCATGGGACGGCAGGGATCAGGATGGAAATATAATAGCAAACGGTACATACTTTTACAAGCTGATAGTAAAGACAAGCGATGGGAAGTATAATACAAATGTAATAGGAAAACTTGCTGTAATTAGATAAATATTATTATCATCGAAAATTCAATTGGGGAAATCCCAAATGTAATATTTTCAAATGATCATTCTTAATTACGAGAATTTATTGCTTAATTGTTAAATTGTTAAATTGTTAAGATAGAAAATAGATTCTAGTTTTATTGATTCTTATAAGGGTTTAGAGGCCTGGGTGAAAATATATAAAAACCGTTAAAACGGTTCATAAAGTTTTGTTTTACTCCATTTTCCAACGGTTAAAACGGTTGGTTAATGATATTCACACGCGATAAAATTTCTCTTGTCGGTGCAAATGGACCCGGTTAAAACCGTTGGTTAATGATATTCACACAGACTCTTTAGAGCGGTGTATTGACGTTTTCGCTGGTGCTGCTAGTGACATCTTTATGGTACAAGTAATGAAGTGGGAGATTCTTCCCCGGAAATCGGGACAGGCACTCCACTTCGTTCCGTTCAGAATGACAAATCAGGCTTGTCACAATTTATTACTCTACACCCAAAAAGCATAAAATAACAAACTGAACTATATATTATTGAAGTTGGCATTATGATTGTAGTTTATTAAATTAAAGACTTATAATTTTTTAAAAATTGCGCCAATAATAGACTTGATTCTTTTATTTTTACTTCAGTAATTTAAGTGTTATTAAAGGAGAAATTATTAGAGATTTTTGCTACCGGAATTCTAAATTAATAGAGTTAAATTCATATAATATTTGAGTAAACTTTTTTACTATTGAATGAAAAGCAAAATCTCTACTATAATAATTTTAGTAACTTGCATACCGTTATTTGCCCAAAATGAGATAAAGATACTCTCATCCGACAGAAGTACAATAGTAATTGAATATACACCCGGATATACGGATACAACACACATAAAGGTAAATAATACAGATTATCTGCAGGTAGGCTTAAATGAAGGTTTTTATGAAAAACCTGAGGAATGGGGAATGCCTGCAATACCTAAAAGGTTGATAAATATAGGAGTTCCTTCAGAATACGGAAATACAATAAGGGTATTAAATGCTGTATCCAAAGAAATAGATGCAAAGCTGTCACCTAAACCTGAAATGGTGAAGGATAAAGGCTTAGATGATAATATTTACAAGTTGAGTCCGGAATATAATGGATATGAAGACAAAGATGAGCTGGTCAGCTTTGGAGAATATGGAATAGCCAGAGGAATCCCGGTTCAGAGCATAATAATATCTCCAGTATCGTATACCCCTTCAAAGGGTTCGATAAAGATATATACACAAATAGTATTTCAAATTAATTTTTCAACGAATCAGAAGATATCATCGGTAGGCGGAGATAACTTTCTATCGGGAGGAATATTAAATTATAATACAGCTAGAAATTGGAGGAGTCAGAGTAATAATAACAGATTAAGAAAAGGGATAGTAAACAGTGTATTATCGAGCGGGAAGTGGGTAAAATTTGAGGCACCAGGAGAGGGTATATATAAAATAACCAGGTCAATGTTATCCTCCTATGGAATAGATGCAAATACAACAGACCCAAGGACGATAAAGATATATAATAACGGAGGCAAGATGCTTCCGGAGAAAGTGAATGAGGCTTATCCGTCAGATTTGGAAGAGAATGCAATAAAAGTAGTAGGAGAAGAAGACGGAAAGTTTGATGAAGGAGATTATATATTATTTTACGGGAGGGGAATAGATTTCTGGGATTATGATACAACGCAGAGAAAGATAAGAAGGTATTTTAACCTGTATTCGAAGCAGAATTATTATTTTATAACATCGGGAGGAGCACAGGGGAAGAGAATACAGGATAAACCGGGCTTAAATGAATCGAATGCATATATACAGAATTCGACACAATCTTTCAAAGACTGGGAAGTTGATTCGATAAACATTTTCAGCAGCGGAAGATATTTTTTAGGGGATGATTTCTCAGGTAGTAATGTATCCAGAACTTATGCAAATAAGCTTGACGGAAGAATATCTGGTACTCCAATTATATATAATTTTAGAATAGTAAATGTAGTTAATGTGTTGCCCGATAATATCATTTTGGATGTATTTGAAAATTCTAATAGAATATTTAGCCAAAGTTTTGCGGGTATCTCAAGTTTAGGATCAACACAGGATTATGCACATGGGGCGGAATATAATATTTCAGCAAAATATAATGAAGATTTACCGGATAATGCAAGTTTATTAAAGTTCCAGGTTAGGTCTAACTCTTCGGGTACATCCGCTTATATTGATTTTTTTGAGATCAACTACCAGGAAGAACTGAAAGCAGTTAATGATAATATAGAATTTTTTTCCAAAGATACATCTTCAGCCATAGAATATGATCTTTCTGATTTTTCAAATTCTAATATCCAGGTATTTGATGTTACTGATTATGCAAATATAAAATCGATAACAAATCCAAAGTTATTAAGCGGAGGTGAATATAGATTCCAATCGAGGGAGAATTCGGGAAATGTATCAAAGTTTATAGCTGTCGGAAACGACAAGTTCAAAACGCCTGTGAATCCGGTTGAAATAGATAATCAAAATTTGCATGGAATAACAGATGGAGCAAAATATATAATTATAACAGATAAAACGTTTAATGAACAGGCGAATATACTTAAAAACTACCGTGAGAGTGAAGCAAAAGAAAAACTATCATCGATAGTAGTGGATGTAGATCAAATATATAATGAATTTTCAGGCGGGGCACTTGATGTGTCGGGAATCAGAAATTTCATAAAATATGCATATGACAACTGGAATATTAGACCGGAGTATGTCCTTTTATTTGGAGATGGAAACTATGATTATAAGAATATAGAAAAAACAAATAACAATTTTGTGCCTGCTTATGAAACTGTACCTTCGGGAATATATAAGTATAATGAAATATATTCCTACCCTATGGATGATTATTATGCAATGGTGGATGGGAATGATGGAATGATTGATTTAGCCATTGGTAGATTAACAATACAAACATTAAGTGATGCACAAATCGCAGTTGATAAGATTATCAGTTATGAAAATAATAACGATAAGGATCTTTGGCGAAATTTAATAACGATGGTAGCAGATGATGGTCCGGCTGGCATAGGAGAAAATGACGGTTCGCTTCACACCGGACAGGCTGAAGATCTTGCAAACAATGTAATACCGGATTCATATGATATAAATAAAATTTATTTAGCTTCATATCCGGCTGTAATAACCGGAGCCGGAATAACAAAACCTCAGGTTAATAATGCAATAGTAGCTGCAATGAACCAGGGAAGTTTGTTAGTACATTATGTAGGACATGGTAATGAGCATGTTTGGGCTCACGAGAGCGTATTTGAGAACACCAGTTCAATTCCAAAACTTCATAATTCGAGATATTTTTTCCTTACAGTTGCTTCATGTGCATTTGGATATTATGATAAAACAACTGTACAGAGCGGAGCGGAGCTTTTATTATTAAAAGAAAATAGTGGTGCAATCAGTGTTTTTTCTGCTACAAGACCAGTTTATTCAAGTGCAAATGCGGCATTAAGCAAGACATTTTATAATTATCTACTTAATTCGTCCCGGGATTCTTTAAATTTACCTATAACAATTGGTGAAGCATATCTTTTGACAAAGGATATTCATTATGAAGATAACGATAGAAAATTCGCACTATTTTCGGATCCGGCTTTACAATTATTAATTCCGCAGTACAATTCTGAAATAGATTCTATCAACGGTCATAGTTTGGCAATTGCAAAAAACAGCGGTTCAGGTTCAGGCAGCATTCTATCGGCTGTTCAAATAAGAGCATTAAGCAAAACCCGGATAGAAGGAATTATAGAGAAACCGAATAATACAATATGGAATGATTTTAACGGGGAAGGGATAATAACAGTTTATGATTCGGAAAGAAAAGTAGCATTGGATCAACTAAACGGCTACCAAATGACAGTTCAGGGAGGAACTATATTTAGAGGCAGGGTATCGGTAACGAACGGACATTTCACATCAAATTTTATAGTACCTAAAGATATTTCCTACCAGAATGAGAATGGAAAGGTAATAGTATATTTTTTTAATAGTAATGTAGACGGATTAGGGTTTACCAATAACATAATAGTTGGCGGAACAGATTCGACAATAGTAAATGATGGAAAGGGTCCGGATGTAGAGATATATTATGATGTAGCCAACTGCGAGTAATTCATATTTAATAAATCCTGAATTCAACTGATAGTCAGGTTAACAGATGAAACGGGTATAAATACAACCGGAACAGGAGTAGGTCACGAATTAGAAGGAATATTGAATGACAATATAAACAACCCTATAGATTTCACTAATTATTTTACAAGTGATTTGAATTCAGGTGGTAAGTCGGGTCAGATAAATTATCCATTTAATAATATATCCCCGGGAGAATACAAGATAGAAGTAAAGGCATGGGATGTATTTAACAATTTTTCATCAAAGATATCATATTTTACAGTGGTAAGCGGTGATAATTTATCGGTAAGTAATGTGTATAATTATCCTAATCCGTTCTCAGGTAAATACAACGTTTACTTTCCAGCAGAATTTAAATTCACCATTGGATTTGAAGATAAAGATATACACAATAGCGGGAAGATTGATAAGAGAAATAGAGAGAAATGATGTAGAGGAAAGTTATGTGCTTGTACCGTGGGACGGCAGGGATCAGGATGGAAATGTAATAGCAAACGGTACATACTTTTACAAACTGATAGTAAAGACGAATGATGGGAAATATAATACAAATGTAATAGGAAAACTTGCTGTAATCAGATAAATATTTTTGGCGTTGAATTCTGACAGTTTAAAGTTATTTTATATATTAAATATTTGATTTTTAATAAAGAAAAAAATCATTATTGGAGGAACAAAAAATGAAAATAGTTCTTAGGCTAATGTTGGTCAGTATGATGATTGTGCTATTTCGAAACGTATTGTATGCACAAGGCGAAGCTGCTGTACCATTTCTTGAATTGGCACCTGACTCAAGAGCCGGAGGAATCGGTGAATCCGGAGGCGGATTAGCTGATAATTCGGCTGCAATATTCTGGAACCCGGCCGGTATCGCATTCCAATCCGGTACAGAATTAAGTATTACGCACAGTAACTGGCTTCCGCAATTTAATCTGGATCTTTTTTATGACTACTTAACTTTCAGACAGTACATAGAAGATCTAAAGGGAAGTGTAACTGCAAGTATTACATATATGAATTTTGGTGAATTTGTACGTACCAATGAAGATGGGCCTGAGCCTGTTGGAACATTCAATTCATTTGATGCCGCATTAACAGTCGGTTATGCAACTAAATTATCTCCTGATTGGGGGATAGGGTTTAACTTTAGATTAATTCACAGTCGTTTATCGGATCAGCCTACTGGAGAAGAACAAGGAAAAGGGGTAGCTACTTCGGTTAGTTTTGATATCGGGGGAATGTGGAGACCCGGAACTCTTGTCATTCCACTTCTTGATGAGGATATTGGCGGTAAATTAAGTATAGGCGCAAATTTAAGCAACTTAGGACCTAAGATTTCTTATATTGATAGAGCACAAGCTGATCCTATACCTACTCAAATAAGGCTGGGATTTGCTTATCAAGTATTCGGTGATGAATTTAATTCATTAATTTATACTCTGGATTTCAGCAGACTTCTAATTGATAAAACCCCACAGCAGACATTGGTTGATGCAAATGGAGATACTACAATAGTTAACTCCACCTCCAAGGAATTTTATCAAGCAATATTTTCATCATGGACGGACAAACCATTTAGTGAGGTTCTAAGATCTTTTGTTACATCCATGGGGCTTGAATACTGGTATGGAACACCGGGAGATTTCTTATTTGCTTTAAGGACAGGCTTTTTCTATGAAGATCCCTCATTCGGCAACAGAAAGTTTATCACTTTCGGAGCCGGTATAAGGTATGATATTTACGGATTTGATTTTAGTTATATTTCAACTGATGTATTTAAAGGGGGAGAAAATCATCCTTTATCTAATACATTGAGGTTTTCAGTAATAATAGGGTGGGGAGGAGCTCCTCAAAAATCCATGGGGATACCGCGAGGAATTTAACATTAAATGTCAAAAATATTTCTTTTTCTGATTATAACAGCAAGTTTGGGCAGTTTATCTGCCCAAAACTTTATTGGTAAGATAAATCCATATCCTGATTATTCATATAGACTATCTTCCAGGAAAGACACATTAAAAATTCTTGCAGTAATGGTGAGTTTCCAGGAAGATAAAGATGATGCAACATTCGGGAACGGAAAATTCGGATCAATTTATTCGCAGAATTACGGTTTATCAATCATTGATCCTGTTCCGCATGATAAAGAGTATTTTGAAGCTCATCTTCAATTTGCTAAAAATTATTTTGAAAAGGTTTCAAATAGAAAGCAGAATATTTCTTTTTATGTATTGCCGGATACAATTTTGGTATCCAAAACCATGAGAAATTATTCTCCACCGGCTAATTCAAATGACTTTACGGCATTAGGTGATTTTTCGAAGGAGGTATGGACAAAAGCAGGAGAACAAAATCCGGGTTTTAACTTCAAAGATTATGACATTTTTTTAATCTTCCATGCAGGAGTGGGAAGAGATATTTCCCTACCCGGAAGTGTAGGAGATGAACGTGATCTGCCATCGATTTATTTAAGCTTTAAAGCTTTAAAAGCGATATACGGACAGGATTTTGCCGGCTTTCCAATAGGAAATAACAGCTATAATATAACAAACAGTATGGTAATCCCGGAAACCGAAAGCAGAGAAATATCATCAGTTGCAGGTTCTGCACTTATTGAAATATCGATAAACGGATTAATAGTTTCAAGCATCGCAAGTTATTTAGGGCTTCCGGATTTATTTGATACAGAAACCGGTAAGAGTGCAATAGGGAAATTTGGTCTGATGGATGGCCAGGCAATATTTGCATATAATGGGTTATTTCCACCGGAACCTTCAGCATGGGAAAAAATATTTTTAGGATGGTCAGAACCTGTTACTATAAAACCGGGAAATTATAATATAGATCTGGCAGCCAATTTAGCGGCATCAGGGAATGATACGACTATATTAAAAGTCCCAATAAATTCGACTGAATACTATCTTCTTGAAAACAGAAATAGAGATGCTCATAAAGATGGGGCAAGAATAAAATATATTTCCGGAGGAGATACACTTACAAAAGTTTTTGAAAAGGATACATCCGGTTTTTACAGCTTTGATACAGACTCACTTCAAGGGGTTATAATCGATGTTGACGAATTTGATTGGGCTGTTCCTGGCAACGGAATAGTTATCTGGCATATCGATGACAATATAATAGATTCAAAAATTGCAGAAAATAAGATAAATACGGATAAGCAGCACAGAGGTGTAGGAGTAGTTGAAGCAGATGGAATACAAGATATAGGAGAAGAATATCAGGATATATTCGGAGATATAGTCGTAGGTGAAGGGGCACCTGAGGATTTCTGGTATTCATCGAACCCGTCACGATTTTACAAAAATAAATTTGGAAAAGATACAAGGCCAGCCAGTACAACAAATGCCGGAGCAAACAGCTTAATTACCATTTCAAATTTTTCCGATTATATGAACAAGATGAGCTTTAATATAAGTTACGGTGATTCAATTGTTAAACCTATCTTTATTCAAAAATTAAAAATTCCTGCAAATATAAAAGGACTGACGAATACTTCTACGCAATCAGAGATGTCTTTCGATATAATTTCGGGTTCTTCACTATATAGGATTAACCAGGATACAACAGAATTAATATTAAATAATTTTTCCTTATCTAAAACCGCCTCATTTGTTTTTGAAGGGAAACAATACTCAATTGGTATGAATAGGGACTCATTAAATGTATTTTCTCATTCGGATAAAAAAATTCTGACTTTTGTACCCGGAAATGAAATATCTACAGCATACCCGGTGGTAAATCTTTTTGAATATAATGTGCTGATAGGAATATCCAGTGGAACATTAATAAATAACCATATCATTTTTCCTTTTTTTAATATGCAGCAAGATTCGATTACGAATATAGTTAATGAACCTATAAAACTGATAGCCGCCGATGATGGTTTCTGGTTTACTGCAACCGAAGATAAAATTTTTTTAGAACCCGATGGAATATCCGATAACCTCTCTTCGATTTCAGATATTGCATTAACAAAGGATAAAAATGGAGATTATGTAACGATTGTTCTTCACAATAATAATGAAATAAAAGTTAAAAACTGGATAAACGGAGATGAAAAGAATTTTATTATTTCTTCCATCGATAGCTTATCTGCTTTCTCTTTAGCAGATTTGAAGAACAATGGGGGGAATTATATTTTGTTTGCTAACAACAATAATCTTGATGCAATAAACCTTCAGGGTGCCGAGGCAGATAACTTCCCATTTAAAGATCCTCTTGGAATTGGTTTTATAGGAACTCCCTTGTCTGCTGACTTTACAGGGGACAGTAAATCTGAAGTTATAGCCTATACAAAAGACGGAAGAATTTTTGCTATAGACGGCGGAACCGGAAAAGTTGTGGACGGATTCCCTTTTTCAACGGGTGCTGAATTAGCGACTGTACCCGTTTTATTCAATTACCAGGGAAAGACTTTATTAGCTGCAGTAGATGTAAAAAATAATTTATATGTATGGGATATCAGCTCAACAGAAGGAAAGTTATTCTGGTCTGAAGCCTATGGGAGTAGCTATAACAATTCCTTTGTTGGTTCAGCAGTAAATAATTCTCCGGTAAATGAGTTCTTCCCTAAAGAAAAAGCATATAATTATCCTAATCCTGTTTATGGAGATGAAACAAATATTCATTATTATGTTGATGAGGATTCAAAAGTAAATATTAAAATTTTTGATCTTGCCGGAGACTTTGTTGCAGAACTGAATGATAATGCAAAAGGAGGATTTGATAATGAAACGATCTGGAAAGTCAGCAGTATTCAAAGCGGTGTTTACCTGGCAAGGATTGAGGCTACAGGAAGCAGCGGGAAAACCGAATCAAATATTATTAAAATTGCCGTCATTAAATAGGAGCTGAATGAAATCTCTGATACCAATTAATTGAGAAATCTCAAACAATATTATTTAGGGAGGTTATCATGAGAAAAACTGCAGCTCTTTTTGCAATTCTCTTTTCGTCCTTAGTATTCTAAATAAACAAACAATAAAAATGGTACTTATTAAGTGATTATGAGAAAAATTATCTGGATTATATTCTTTTTAGTTTTAGCTAATGTAAGTTCTTATTCTCAGTTTACTGAGTTTCATCCTGAACTTCAATGGTATACAATCAAAGGTGAGCATTGCATGGTTCATTTCCACAAGGGTGCCGAAAGAACGGCAAAAGTAGTTGCAAAGATTGCCGATGAAGTAATAGGTCCATTGACTTCTCTTTATGATTATGATCCCGGAATTATTAACTATGTAATAAAAGATATAGATGACTATTCAAATGGAGCGACTTATTTCTTTGATAATAAAATAGAAATATGGACGAGTGCTCTGGATTATGATCTTAGAGGAGCGCATAACTGGCTAAGAAATGTTATCAGCCATGAAACTACTCACATGGTACAAATACAGTCTTCAATGAAAATTGCAAGAACACTTCCAGCAATTTTCCTTCAAGTATTATCTTATGAAGATGAAAGGAGACCGGATGTTCTTTACGGCTTCCCGAATTTTATTGCATCTTATCCTTTAGCGACCATAAATATGCCTGCCTGGTTTGCGGAAGGTACAGCACAGTATATGCGGAAAGAATTTAATTACGATAACTGGGATACCCACAGGGATATGATACTTCGTTCTTACGCACTTGACGGCGATTTACTTACATGGAACGAGATGGGGGTATTTGGTAAAACAAGTCTTGGAAATGAGTCAGTTTATAACCAGGGATTTGCTTTGACAAGATATATCTCTCAAAAATACGGTGAGGATAAGATTGAGAAGATAAGTCATGCTCTGGGTAAATTAACCAATTTTACAATTGATGCAGCATTTAAAGATGTTTTAGGGAAAGACGGGGATGAGATATATGATGAATGGAAAGATTATATAACACAAGATTATAAGAAAAGATCATCTAAAGTTTTATCTAATCTAGTTGAAGGAGATAAGATAGTTTCGGAAGGATTTGGTAATTTTTACCCTCTTTTTTCGGCTGACGGTTCAAAATTTATATATGTTTCAAATAAAAATTCTGATTATTTCGGATTATCCGGGAATATATCTTTATGATTTTTCTACAAAAAAGGAAAAGCTGCTAGTCTCAAATGTACGTTCAACGGTTGGCTGGATTCCGGGAACAAACAAAATAATTTATTCAAAACTTTCGGAAGATAATCCCAACTGGTATAATGTGCATGATCTTTACAGTTATGATATTGACAAGGAAGACGAAGTCAGATTAACAAATGATTTAAGAGCAAACCAGCCTGCAGTTTCCCATGACGGAACAAAAATAGTATTCCTTTTTGAAAAAGACGGTACAACAAATTTGGGTATGGTAGATATTAACGGTAAAAACTTTAAACATTTAACTACATTTGAAAACGGTGAACAGGTATATAATCCGAAATTTTCAAATGATGATAAATTTATTGTGTTTGATTTTTCATATAGTGAAGGGAGAGATATTGCAAGGATCAATATTGATGGAAGTAATTATCAAAAGATAGTATCATTAAAGAGTGATGATAGAAACCCTGTTTTTGATAAGAATAATAATTTGATTTATTCATCTGATAGGACCGGAATATTTAATTTATATTCATTAAACTTGAAAACCGGTGAAAGTAAGCAGCTAACGAATGTAATCGGCGGTGCTTTTATGCCGGACATTTCAAATAACGGGGATATACTTTATGCGGGTTATACTTCAAAAGGATTTAAGATATTTGAGATTACTCCTCAGGAAGAAGATAAAGTAAAACCGGGAGATGATTATGTATGGACAAATGATCCGCCTCTCAATGAAGATAAACCCAAAGGTGATTTAGCAAACTTTAACCTAAATAGATTAAAAAATTATAATGATTATAAAATTCCGGATTATAAAGAAGAAAAATACACAGGAGTTTTTTCAAAGCTTACATTTTATCCTTTGATAAGATTTGATAATTATAATACTGCAAACGGATTTTTTCAAAGAATAAAGCCAGGTCTTTTTGTTTCCTCAAGCGATATGCTTGACAGATATTCAATCTTTGCAGGGGCAGCTATAAATTCAAGACTTGAGAGAGATCTATTTTTCACCTTTAATTTCCGCAATAAATTACCTTTGCTGTTTGATATGGGTCTGAAACCGGAACTATCGCTAGAATTATATAATATAACCCGTAAAACAAATTCAAGTGTACTTTTCGGAGCAGATACTGTAGATAATCAAGTCCATTATGATGTTAAAATACCAACAGATGTAAGTTATAACCTTTTTGAAGTAGATTTAGCAGCTAAGCATAGAATATTCGCCAGGGGAAGCGACATCGAACTTAGATATATGTTCAGCAGATATACAGCTACAATAGGTGATTTTATTTATCCTTCTCCGCAGGGGCCGCAGTTAAATCCAACATTTAACGATACATATTTGATTGCTGATAATTTTCAGTTAAAATATAATTTTGAAGCATTGCTTCCGTATAAAGATGATGATATTAATCCTATTGGTACAGAGCTTTCATTTCAGTACAACTATGAAATGAACAGATATAATAATGAAGGGAACTACAGTGTAGACGCAGGTTTTTTGAAGCCTGATTACAATCATTTTAACTTTCACAGATTAGAATTAAACACTAAGTTTCACATTCCATTGTGGTATGCACATACTTTAACATTACAGCTTCGGGGAGGGTCTATTTTAGGTCCTACGGTACCCGATTTCTTTGATTTTTATCTTGGCGGTTTAATCGGCATGAAAGCATACCCTTTTTATGCTATATCGGGAAATAGAGTAGGGTGGGTAAATCTCACTTACCGGTTTCCATTATTTAGGGATATCGATGCGAGAGCCGGGCACCTTTACCTGGATAAAATTTTCTTTTCAGTATATGGTGATTTAGGCAACGCCTGGAATGGAAAGGTACCGGGATTAAATACTTTTAAGAAAGGAGCAGGAGCTGAAATCCGTTTTCAATTAAATTCATTTTATCTCTTTCCAACGAGTGTATTCTTTAATGCTTCCTATGGATTTGACAAATTTTCACGTATAGTAAACAATGAAAATATTATGTACGGAAAAGAGTGGCGTTTTTACGGAGGGATCTTATTCGGATTTGATATTTAGGGCAATTGTTTAATTGCTTAATTGTTTAATTGTTTAATTGCTAAGTTTACTAATAACTCATGTTACGATTTTTTGTAATATTGAGAAGAGCGAAATATCTCAAGGTTGTGCAAATAATAAACCTTGAGATTCTTCACTTCGTTCAGAATGACAGTTGCGAGTAATGATT
Organism: uncultured Ignavibacteriales bacterium; assembly: GCA_963848195.1. Taxonomy (GTDB): domain Bacteria; phylum Bacteroidota; class Ignavibacteria; order Ignavibacteriales; family Ignavibacteriaceae; genus CAVQBP01. Next base: position 313,103 of record CAWKCY010000024.1, read on the forward strand.
AAGAATTTAGAAAACCGGAAATCTGAAGTTTAATAATTTTAGGAATTATCAAAATGAAAAAATTTTATATAATAATTTTAATGGGAATCTTAATTATACAGGTTGAAGCGCAGACAGAAAAAAAATTATTATCCGGAAATCTGCAGGCTGATTCCCACTTTTTACTTAGTCAGAATGCTGATGTGATTCAGAAAACGGAAATATCTATTATGCCGGTTAAATCTGAAGTAAGCGGAAGAGGAGAAAAATCACCTTTCCTTGGCGGAATTTTTTCATTAATAGTACCCGGTTCCGGTGAGTTTTATTCGGAAAGTTATTTAAAAGCCGGAATATTTTTAGTAGTTGAGGCTGCCGTAGTAACGACTGCAATAATCTATAACAAAAAAGGGGACGATAAAACTAATGAGTTTCAAAATTATGCGGATCAGAATTGGAGTGTTGTCAAATATGCAAACTGGATGATTAAGAACAAAGACATATTGGGATTTACTAATGTCGATGAAAATACAATGCGCAGTGATATCTTTAAAAGTAATGATCAGAATTTACCTCCATGGGACCAAGTTAATTTCAACAGGTTGAATTATTATGAAAGCCAGTCATCTAGTTTTACACACCAATTAGCATCACATGGCGAACAACAATATTATGAATTAATCGGCAAATATCATCAATTCAGTCCGGGATGGGCAGAATTCAATTCTGCAGATATTGATACCCATGATATTCCGCCTCAATTTCTTTATTATTCGGGAATGCGTGGTAAAGCGAATGACTATTACAATTTTTCTCAGACTGCCGTTAAGGTTATTTATTTGAACCATTTTTTAAGTGCACTGGATGGTATTTGGTCAGCGATTACATTTAATAAAGATATGGCTGTTAATGCAAGAGTAGAAACACTTTACCTTGGAGACAGAGCTATAATGGTACCTACATTAAAAGTAAGGTATAATTTTTAATTAATGATGTTATTAGAGGAATAGCCACAAAGTCTCTAAGGCACAAAGTTACACTAAGTACTTTTTGGTCACCTCAAGGACTTATTTGTGGAATAAACTTTAACATTTATTATAAAGAAGGTTTATTATCTTTCGAGCGATATCGTTAATTTATGGTATCGCTTTTATTTTATTAAGCTTAGAATAATATCCGGAGTAGGATTATGAGTATGAGTACGATTACGAATACGAGTGCGATTATGAGTACGAGTGCGATAAAGGATAAAGATTAAGGGTTCAAGAGAAGAACTGGATTAAATTCACTTATTGAGATTTTATTTATGAAGACTCCTATTGTGGTAATAATCGGAAGACCTAATGTTGGAAAATCAACGCTTTTTAACAGGTTAATAGGGAAAAGAGATGCTATTGTTGATGATAAAAGCGGTGTTACAAGAGATAGAAATTATGGTGAAGTTGAATGGACAGGAAAAGAATTTACTTTAATTGATACAGGGGGGTATGTTCCGAATTCAACCGAACTCTTTGAAACCGCAATAAGAGAACAGGTAGAAATTGCAATTTCTGAAGCGGATGCAATACTTTTTATGGTAGATGTCCGTAGCGGAATAAATCCGGTTGATATAGAGATTTCGGAAATGCTTAGAACAGCCAATAGGAACTTCTTTCTTCTAGTAAATAAAGTTGATTCAGAAAAATTTGAGTCTGCTGCAGCAGAATTTTACAGTTTTGGAGTTGAGAAGCTTTATGATATCTCTGCTTTAGCGGGAAGGAAGATAGGGGATTTACTTGACGAATTAACTGCTGACTTCCCACCTGCTAAATCTGATGAGGATGGAGTAAAGGATAAAAGATTAAAAATTGCAATTGTGGGAAGACCTAATGTAGGTAAATCTTCTTTAACAAATGCATTACTCGGGTATGATAGAAGCATAGTAACCGAAATTCCGGGAACTACACGCGACAGTGTGGATTCAATTCTAAAGTATTACAAACAGGAAATTGTTTTAGTTGATACTGCAGGACTTCGTAAAAAGAAGAAGGTAGAGGAGAGTATTGAATTCTACTCAACAATACGATCCTTAAAAGCAATAGGTGAATGTGATGTTGCTGTAATAATGATTGATGCACAGTATGGAATAGAAAAGCAGGATCAAAAAATTTTGGATGAAGCTATAAGGTGGAGAAAAGGAATCATACTTGCGATTAATAAATGGGATCTAGTTGAAAAGGATACAAAAACAGCTAAGCATTTTGAAGATGAAATTAGAATAAAAACGGGTTCGATGGAATATATCCCGATTATATTTATTTCTGCCAAAACAAAACAAAGAATCTATAAACTTATAGATCTCGCAATAACAATTAATACAGAAAGAAAAAAGAATATACCGACAAATGAATTGAATGAACTTTTACTGCCGGAAATAGAAAGAACTCCTCCGCCAGCGTCTTCTAACGGTAAAGAAGTTAAAATAAAATACATTACCCAGGTCGGAAAAAATTACCCTGTATTTCTTTTTTTCTTAAATTACCCGAAGGAAGTTGCTGAACATTACAAACGTTTTCTGGAAAAATTGATAAGAAAAAATTTCGGATTCAAAGGTGTTCCCATTACATTAAGCTTTAAGCAGAAATAATTACAAAAATGATAGTGCAATATGAATAAAAATTTTCATCTAATTGATCATCCTTTAATTAAAAGGGATATCACAATTTTAAGAGATATTGAAACTTCGCCTGAATTATTCAGGGGAGTAGTAGAAAGAATATCGATTATTTTAGCTGTTGAAATTAGTGCTGATTTTGAAATATCAAAAATCAGATTAAAAACACCTTTAGAAGAAACAACCGGATATGAACTTAATCAGAATATTGTTCTCGTTCCGGTTTTAAGAGCAGGTTTAGGTATGGTAAACGGATTTTTGGAGATTATACCCGAAGCTAAAGTAGGGCATATTGGTCTGCAGCGTAATGAAGAGACATTGAAACCGATGGAATATTATTTCAAAACTCCTAAGGATCTTGATAAATCTAAGATAATATTAATTGATCCTATGCTTGCTACAGGCGGAAGTGCGTCTGAAGCGATAAAATATTTAAAAAAGAAAGGGGCTAAGGATTGTAGATTTGCCTGTCTAGTTGCAGCACCTGAAGGATTACGAAAATTAGAACATGACCATCCGGAATTGAAAATTTATTGTGCAGCACTGGATAGAGAGTTGAATAAAAAGGGATATATTCTTCCTGGTCTAGGGGATGCAGGGGACAGGACCTTCGGTACCATATAATATCCCGGATTTTCTTAAATAAGATGAGGTATGATATCTTTCGTTCTAATACACTTTATAATTTTTGTGAATGTAATTTTCTGAAAGCTGTCCTTCTCATAATGAACCCCCGAATTATTCATTCTATAATATTATTATTTATATTAAATTCCTTTCTATTTGCACAGAAGTATCCTGATCCAACAATCGATAGTCTATTAAATGAAGGGATTAACAATCTAATAAATCAGGAATACCAGCTTGCAGAACGAGATTTTAATCATTTAAAAAAAAATTATCCGGAACTTCCATTGGGAGATCTTTATATAGCGGCTAATTATATGGCAAAATCATACGATTATTATGATGATTTTAATGATGAATTGATTAGCAACAGTTTAAATAGTGCAATGGATAAAGCAGAAAACTTATTAGATAAGGATGATAGTAACATATGGAACATCTATTTTTTTGCATTGTCTAAAGGATATTATGCATATTATAAAGCATTGAACGGCAGCTGGATTTCTGCGATTTCAAATGGATTTGACGCAATAGAAGATTTTGAAAAATGTTTAAGAAAAGATTCATCATTTTATGATGCCTATATCGCTATTGGAACTTTTAGATATTGGAAAAGCAGAAAAACGGAATTCTTACATTGGACTCCGTTTGTTAGTGATGAAAGTCAAGATGGAATAAAATATTTAGAAAAAGCAATAAATAATCCAAGTTATAATTATTATTTAGCGATTAATTCTCTTCAATGGATATATATTGATCAAAAGAAATATTCAGAAGCAATAAAACTGTCGGAGAAAGCACTTAGAAAGTATCCAGGAAACAGGTCTTTTAAGTGGGTGTTAGCTAGAGCCTATGAAGAAACCGATAAAAGGAAAGCTATTAACGTTTATCATGAAATATTTGCTTCTTATTCAAAAATAAATGAATTAAACAAATTTCATGAAATACTTCTTAAACATTTAATGGCACAGCAGTATGAACAATTAGGTGATTTAGTAAAAGCTCAGAAATTGTGTGATGAAATTTTATCCATTGATTATTCTTCTTCGCCGAATAAAGAAAGACTAGACAAGAGGATTGAAAGAGTAAAAGAGTTAAGAAAAAAGATAATATCGGAAAGTGTTAACAGATGAATTTTTAGGAAATCTCAGATTCCGATGTGGAATTTAGACAGGTATTCATAAATTCCTTGCCTTTATCTATTCCGCTAAATAAGTTAAATTAATAAGGAATAAAGAAGAAGTTTTTTAGATGAGTTTAGATTCAACAAATAAAAAGATGCTTAGTGATCTTTTAGTAGCATGCAGGAAGCATCTGCCTTCGGTAAATGAACCTCTTATAATTAAAAGTTTTGAATTTGCTATGGAGGCACATAAGAACGATCTTCGTGCATCCGGTGAGCCCTATTTTACTCATCCATTTGAAGTGGCAATGATTGTGGCAAAGGAACTGCCGTTAGATGATGTTACAGTTGCCAGTACACTTTTACATGATGTTGTTGAAGATACAGAGTTCAATCTTGAAATTCTATCAAAAGAATTCGGGAAAGAGGTTGCGGAAATAGTCGATGGTGTTACCAAAATTAGCGGCATATTTAAAGGGCAGGAGATTACTCAGGCGGAAAATTATAGAAAGCTTCTTTTATCAATGGTAAAGGATGTAAGAGTAATTTTAGTAAAATTTGCAGACAGACTGCATAATATGAGAACGCTGGAATTTGTTACACCAGAGAAGCAAAGGAGAATAGCGCAGGAAACTTTAGAGATATATGCTCCGTTTGCAAATAGATTTGGTTTAGGAAGGGTAAAATGGGAACTTGAAGATCTTTCATTTAAAATTTAAACCGTGAAGCCTACGAAGAAATTGCTAAAAAAATTCAAAGTAAAAGAAAGGAAAGAGAAACTTATATTAAAAAGTTTACGGAACCTTTACTGGACAAGCTTAATACTTATAATCTGAAATATGAAATTAGCGGACGTCCGAAACACTTATACAGTATATACAGAAAAATGGTTAGAAGGAACAAGCCGTTTGAAGAAATTTATGATCTTTTTGCGATTAGGATAATTTTAGAAACAGAAAATACAAACGATTGTTATACTACACTTGGAATTGTCAATCAAATGTATTTGCCTGTTCCCGATAGATTTAAAGATTACGTCTCCATACCAAAGACCAATAATTATCAATCGATACATACAACTGTAGTTGGCCCGGAAGGAAGGCTGGTTGAGGTTCAAATAAGAACTAGAAAAATGCATGAAGTAGCGGAAAAAGGTGTAGCCGCACACTGGAGATATAAAGAAAATAAAAGTGCTGCCGATAAGAACCTTGATAACTGGGTAAACTGGATTAGAGATATATTTGAAAATGCTACTAGAGAAGAAACAAGAAAAGATCTATTAGAGAGCTTTAAATTAAATTTATACCAGGATGAAATATATGTTTTTACACCAAAAGGAGATCTGAGGAGATTGCCGGTGAATTCAACTCCAGTGGATTTTGCTTTTGAAATACACAGTAAGATAGGGCATCATTGTATCGGAGCAAAAGTTAACGGAAAGATAGTTCCGTTAGATACAATACTGCATAGTGGTGATCAGGTTGAAATAATTTCCTCGAAAAATCAGCATCCGAATAAAAACTGGTTGAAGTTTGTAACAACTCATAAAGCCAAATCCGCAATAAGAAAGTTATTAAACAAAGAAGAGGAAGAAGTTGTAAACTCAGGGAAGGAAATATGGGAAAAAAGAATAAAGAAGTTAAAACTTGAATTTACACCAAATGATGTAGCTAAGCTTGCATCAAGTTTGAAATTCGAAAATAACAGGCAATTTTATAGTGCCATAGCACAGGGTAAAATAAACCTTGAGGAAGTATTAACGGCAACCCAGGAAAAGGAGAAAAAAGAAGAAAAAGCTCCAGCCCTTGAGTTTGAGAATTTTGCAAATATTGCAAGAGCAGATGCAGGAGGAGTTTTAGTTGACGGTAAACAATATGGGATTCTATATTCCTATGCAAAATGCTGCAACCCTATCCCGGGTGATCCGGTCATCGGCTATATAACTATCGGTGATGGTATAAAAATTCACCGGAAGACCTGCCCTAACCTATTAAACTTATCCATAAAAGACGGGAGCAAATTAGTTCCTGTGCAATGGCCTCAAAATGAAAGTTCCTTATTTGTTGCCGGAATTACAGTTATGGGAGAAGATTCTCCGGGACTGTTAAATGAAATTTCTCACGCAATTGTATCATACCAAAACACCAATATTAAGTCAATTAATATAAATACTAGTAATTCTACTTTTGAAGGGAGTGTTACACTTTACGTTCATAACCTTGATCATCTTTCAAGGATTATGGATCGATTAAAGAAAATGAAATCTATATATTCCGTTGAAAGATTTGAAAGTGCCTAATATTGAATGAAGAAAACAGAATATTAGGTATAGATTTCGGCTTAAAAAGAATTGGTCTTGCACTAAGTGATCCGCTTTTAACATTTTCCTATCCCTTTATTACTATAATGAATGATAATTCATTCTGGAATAAATTAAAATCAATCATTGAAGAAAAAAAGGTTACGAAAATTATTCTCGGATATCCTCTGAGAAATAACCGGACTAAATTCGATATTTCGGATAATGTATTAGAATTTAAAACTAAATTGATAAACAGGTTCCATCTTGAAGTTATTTTATGGGATGAAAGGTATACGTCTGAGATTGCGAAACAAATTGTAATAAATTCCGGGATAAAAAAATCGAGAAGGAAGGAAAAGGGATTGCTTGATAAGAATTCTGCTGCAATAATTTTACAGGAATATCTGGATGAGAGGAAATAGAGTAAGAGCAAGTTCCCACCTACGCTAAAGCTTCCTCCTTCGCTAGAGTTACTGCAAACAGGCCGGTGGATAAACCCACCAGTGCAAAGGCTTCGGTGGGTAAACAAGAATAGTAAAATTATTTTCATTATTTTTATTAATAAATTATTATACTTATAAATATATACATGCAGATTTCATTAGGATTCATTGAAACCGATAGTTTCTTTGGAGCTGTAGAAGCTTCAAATGTAATGGTAAAAACTTCTAATGTAATTTTAGCAGGTAAAGAAGTTTTTACTTCAGGAATAATTACTATTAAAGTTATAGGTGAATGCAGGGCAGTTAAGACTGCAATTGAAGCGGGAATTGATGCTGTTAAAAAATTAGGAAGAAATGTTTCATCTCATATAATTGCTGAACCGGAAGAACAATTATTATCAATTCTGCCTGAATTCAGCAATTTCTATTTTCAATTAAATAAACAACCGGATACTATTAAGAAAACGGCTATGATAGTGGAAAAAGAACCGCCGTTAAATAAAATAACCGCCAAGAAAGAAAATATTGCTGAACCGGTAACAGGAAAAGAAAATGTTCCAGATAATCGTAAAGAAATGAGTTTGGCGGAAACTAATAAGTTATTGAAGCGTAAAAAATCAATAAAAATAGAGATAAAGGATAAATCTGATAAAAAAGAAAAGGAAGCTAAAAGAAATTATAAAAATGATACTATAGAGAGATTAAGAAAAGAGGCCCTTGGTTTAGATAAAGCTGAAAAAAGGGGAAAAGGAAGAACGAAAGAGAAAGAAAAGAAGGAAGAAAAAAAGAAGGCTGAGCAGAAAATTGAAGAAAATAATAATCCCGGATTGGATTCTTTAAATGTTCATCAGTTGAGAAGGATGGCAAGAAGTACCATTAACTTCCCTATCCAGGGCAGAGAAATTTCTAAAGCTAAGCGTGAAGTACTTCTAAATTATTTTAAAAGTTTGAAATAAATAAATTAAAAGTGAAAAAGAATCTTCATATAATAATAATATCAATTATTTTTTCGATAATTCTATGGGTATCAATTTCATTGTCAAATGATTATTATGCTACATTCAAGATCCCGCTCAAGCTTGTAAATTTTCCCGAAGGGTATACTATTGGCTCAAGAGTTCCTGACTATATCTCCGTAAAACTAAAAGGGGAGGGTTGGAAACTGGCAGCATTAAAACTTGGCAGGGAATCTGACTATGTGGTGGCGGCAGGAAATGAATCCGGTAAACGTTTTATAAACCTTTATAATTACCTGGTTGATAATCAGTGGCTTTCATCTGATATAGAAGTAATTGATATTTCTCCGGATACTCTTTCGTACAATATAGAAAAAATTGCGTCCACACGTGCAGAAATCATTCCGGATTTAAACTTGAACTTTAAACCGGGATTTGGATTAGCAACTGAAATGGTTATTAAGCCTGAGTCCGTTATTGTTTTCGGACCGGCAAACAGAGTAAAAAGTATAAGGGCGGTTCCAACGGAGAAATTATCTTTAAATAATCTTGATGATCAAGTTGAAGAGAGAGTTACTTTGAAAAATATTCCTGAGATGAATTATAGTAATAGTAATGTAAGCATTATTCTAGATGTTCAAAAAATAGTAGATAAAAATTTTGATAATCTTCCGGTTGATATAGTTGATGTCCCTTCAGATAGAAGTGTTGTACTACTTCCAAATAAAATAAGCATAGGGCTGCGAGGTGGGGTGGATGTTTTGGCAAAGCTTGATAACAGTAAGTTAATGGCTCATATAAATTACAGGGATGTTGTACTTGATACTCTGGGAAGTATTGCTCCGAAAGTTGAATTGCCAGATAATACTTCTTTAATTTATATTAAACCGGAGAGGCTGAGGTATATAATTAAGAAGTTTAATTGAAGGGGAGGAGTGGAGTATTGGAATAATGTTGGAATAATGGAATGTTGGAGTAATGGAATCGAAAAAATCCAAATGATAAAATACAAATTACAAATAAATAACAATTTCGAAATTCAAAATTTCAATTAAGAAGGGATAAATTGTTTATTACTTTTGAAGGGATCGATTTTTGCGGTAAGTCAACGCAGGTTGAATTATTGAAAAGCTATTTAATCAGTAAGAAATAAAAGAGTGGAAATAATAAGAGAGCCGGGCGGGACGAATATTTCTGAAAAAGTCAGGGATATATTGCTTGATACGGAAAACGATAATATGTTTATGGAAACAGAGATATTTTTATTTTCAGCCAGCCGTGCACAGTTAGTTAGAGAAAAAATAAGACCTTACCTTGAAGAAAGAATTTATGTAATTTCGGATCGCTTTCATGATTCATCTGTTGCATATCAAGGATATGGAAGAGGTATATCAATAGAATCGGTAGCACACGTGAATAAACTTGCGATAGGTTTAACAATTCCAGATATCACTTTTTTTATAGATATTCCTGTTGAAGAAGCTGAAAAAAGGAAGACAGGAAAATCATTTAAAAGAACTGGACCGGATCGAAATATCCGAAATGAATTTTTTTGAAAAAGTCAGGAAAGGTTATCTGGAAATATCTAAAGAAGAGAAGAGATTTCGTGTATTGAACGGATCAAAAAGCATTGAAGAGATCCACAGCAATATTATTAATGAAATTATATTATTAGAAAACAAGGAGATGGTATGAAATTTAAGAAGCTTTCGCATTTGATAATTGCCGGCTTTGTAATATTTCTTTTGTCAGGATTTTTTACCGGGAAAGATGATGTTTATTTTGAAATAAATAAAAATATGGATCTTTTCAGCAGAGTCTATAAGGAGATTACATTTAATTATGTAGATAGTATAAACCCTGAAGAATTTATGAAAGCAGGTATACAGGGAATGCTTGGATCACTTGATCCTTATACAATATATATTGATGGCGATAAAAAAGATGAAATAGATTTAATTACCAACGGGAAGTACGGGGGTGTTGGAATATCTATTGGTGTGAGAGCAAATAAGGTTACAGTTATCGAAGTACTTGATGGTTATTCTGCCCAGAAGCAGGGAGTTCGCATCGGTGACCATATTTTGGAAGCAGGGGGGGTAAAAATCACTCCGGAAAATGTCGAAGAGATCTCCTCATTAGTAAAAGGAGAACCGGGTTCAACTATTGACATTAAAGTTACCCGTAATGATGAGCAAGATACAATTAATTTTAATTTGATAAGAGAAGAAGTAGTTGTTAAAAGTCTATCTTTTTATGGCTTTTATCCTGAAAACAGTAATAACGTATACTTAAAGCTGTCTAATTTCAGCAGATCTGCAGCAGATGAAGTAAGGAATGCTTTAAAGGAATTGAAGGCAAAAAGAGAAATAAAATCAATTGTGCTTGATCTGAGAGGGAATCCTGGAGGTTTACTTGATGAAGCGGTGGATATTTGCGATAAGTTCCTTAAAAAAGATAAATTGATCGTGGTTACAAAAGGAAGGACAGATGCGAGTGAGAAAAAATATTATTCTGTTCAGGAGCCAATGGTTGGTGAAGCCAAATTAGTTGTATTAGTTAACGGAGGTTCTGCATCTGCTTCAGAAATTGTAGCCGGAGCTATTCAGGATCATGATAGAGGGGTAATTTTAGGTACAAAATCATTTGGAAAAGGTTTGGTTCAAACGATAACTCCACTAAACTACAATACATCAATAAAAATTACAACGGCAAAATATTATACTCCCAGCGGGAGATGCATTCAAAAAATAGATTATTCAAAAGAAAATAAAGTAATCCGGGATGTTGATTCAATAATTGCCACACCATTTTTAACTGATAATAAAAGAACGGTATACAGCGCCGGAGGAATTTCGCCAGATACAACGGTCGATTATGATATTGACGGAGATATTACTAAAGAACTATTAGCAAAAGGATTATTATTTAAGTTTGCAGATCATTATTATTATGCTCATCAAAATGAAGATTTGAGAGGAGTTAATGATGATAAATTATTTAAGTTATTTCAGGATTATATTAAAGAACAAAAATTCGAATATACATCTGATGCTGAAAAAGACGTGGATAAATTAATTCAATTAGCATCTGCTGATCAAATGGGAGATAAAATATCCTCAGAGTTAAGTCAATTGAAGGAACAATTTACGAACTTTGAATCACATGAAATGAATATCTTCAAACAGGAAATATTAACTGAAATTAAAGAAGAAATAGCTGCCAGATATTCGGGAACCAATGGTAGAGTTAAGATTAGTCTCGATTATGATAAACAGTTTCAAGCAGCTCTCAACATCTTTAAGCAGCCCAAAACTTATGAAAAATTGCTAAATTACCACTAGAAATTTGCAGAAAATTCTTTAGGCAAAATGGAAGAATTTTCTGCAGATCCTTTCTTCTAAATTGATAAGTTCACGCAAATTGTTGAAATGAGAGAAATTTACTATAAAATTTCTCAATAAGGTTGACTATTGCATGAATTGAAATTAATTTCATATTATGAAACCAGGAAAAGTTATATTTAGAAAAAATCCTTTATATGAAAAATGTCCATCCTGTTCTGCTCCGAATTCACTGAGAAGATCGAGATCCCGGACTACATTTGAGACTATAGTTAAGCATACAACTTTTTATAAAACCTACCGCTGCAATAAATGTGGATGGAGAGGGAATCTATCTACCCTTACAATAACAGGTTCTTCATTAAAGAGTTTGATATTCTATTTAGCATTGGCTATTTTGGCCGGGTATCTTGTATATCAGCTCCTTCGGCGTTTTGTTTGAACAGTTAATTTCATAATCTCCATAAATTATAAAATTATTTTTTAATGAATAATTCCGTAAAAGAAAAAATTAAGAATATAGTTGGAAAGAACAATTATTTTGATTCAGAGGAAGAAAAACGAGTATATTCATTTGATGCTACACCAATATTTGAGCAGAAACCGGAGGCAATAATATTTCCTGAAGATGAAGAGAAGATTTCCAAAATTGTTAAACTAGCAAATGATGAGAAGTTCAATATTGTACCCAGGGGAGCGGGTACCGGGTTAAGCGGAGGGGCTGTTCCGGTTGAGAATTGTGTTTTAATGGTTATGACAAGGTGGAATAAGATATTAGAAGTTGATGCAAAGAATTTGACTGCAACAGTACAGCCCGGAGTTATAACAGCTCAACTGCAAAAAGAAGTGGAAAGACAAAATTTATTTTATCCTCCGGATCCAGGAAGCATTAGTGTGTGTACATTGGGTGGGAATGTCGCAAATAATGCAGGGGGATTAAGAGGGTTGAAATACGGCGTTACAAAAAATTATGTAATGGGAGTTGAAATGATACTTCCTTCCGGTGATTTATTAAAAACGGGGGGGAAAAATTTCAAAGATGTGGCAGGTTATAATCTTAAAGATTTTATAGTAGGAAGTGAAGGTACATTGGGTATAATAACTAAAATAATATTGAAACTTATACCTATCCCGGCTAATTCTATAACGATGCTGGCTTATTTTAATAAACTAATGGATAGTGCAAAGGCTGTCTCAGGGATCATTGCATCGAATATAGTTCCGAGCATGATGGAATTTTTGGATAATACTACAATCAATTGCGTTGAAGATTATACAAAGGTTGGTTTACCGAGAAATAGTGAGGCTATATTGCTGATTGAAGTGGATGGAAGAGGAAGCATAGTTGAAGAAGATGCCGAAACAATAATTAATATAATGAGAAGGAATAATGCGTCTTTTGTGAGGAAAGCTGAAACAGTTAGTGAAGCAAATAATTTAAAGACAGCTCGAAGGAGTGCATTTAGTGCTCTGGCGAGAAAAAGACCAACTACAATTCTGGAGGATGCAACCGTACCAAGAAGCGAACTGCCGGTTATGATTGAGAAAGTTACGGAAGCTGCAAATAAATATAACCTTATCTTTGGGGACTTCGGGCATGCCGGAGACGGTAATCTTCATCCAACTTGTTTAACCGATGAAAGGGATAAAAAAGAGATAGAGTCAGCGCATAAAGCATTTGATTTTATTTTTAATGAAGCGATTAAATTGGGAGGTACAATTACAGGAGAACATGGAACCGGATTAGCAAAAAAAGGATTTCTGGAGAAAGTTGCCGGTATACCAGGTTTGAATATGATGAAACAAATTAAATCCGTAATCGATCCGAATAATGTTTTGAATCCCGGAAAGATATTTGATATTAGTCCTAAATGCGAAGTATATAAATAGGGATAGATGTTTAGGATATAACCACTTCATCTCACCCCCAGGGGAAAGTCCAAAAAGTAATAGACATTCTATAATGATTTTAACCTCACCCCCCAACCCCCTCTCCTTAGAAAAGGAGAGGGGGAGGTATCTTAACCGGTATCGTTTTTTAATTTTTATTTTGACAGAATATTGATGATATCTTTAAATCGGCTGAATCTGAACTTCCCCTTCAGCTTTTATAGTTTTTTTAACTTTATTCAGAGATAAAACCCCATTGATCTTACCAATTAGCTCACCTTTGACTTTTAAGACAACCTTTCCCTTAGGATGCGCTTCTTCAAAATACTTAAAGGCATCTTTTATTTGAACCAGCGGATATACTTTATCAATATGTGCTTTTAATTTGTCATTCTCTATTAACTTTGACAGACGTTTCAATTGTAAGGTATTAAGATTACTATTTTGTTTAATAGCAATGACATCATATTTTTCAATTAATTCAGGGTTCGGATGTTCAATCATTGAGACGATTATACCTCCTTTTTTAAGAACTTTATAGGATCTTAAGTTAATATCGCCACCCACTGTATCAAGAACAGCATCGAATTCTTTTATCATACTATCAAAATTATCGTTCTGGTAATCAATTACCAGATCCGCTCCTAATTTTTTTACAAAACCTATATTATTTTTGCTTACAGTAGCTGCCACAAATGCATCCGAATTTTTTGCAAGCTGAATTGCTAATGAACCAATTCCGCCAGCCCCGCCATGAATTAATAGCTTCTTACCTTTAGATATTTTAATATATTTATCCAATGCCTGGTAAGCACTAATTCCAGCAAGAGGCAAGGAAGCAGCTTCCATAAAATTTATTTTTTTAGGTTTGAAAGAAATATTAGATGCATTTACAGCGGCAATTTCAGCAAAAGAACCCGAGCCTCCAGTTAAAAGAGCCGCCTGACCATAAACCGCGTCTCCCTTTTTAAATTCAGAATCACCGGTTAAAATTATACCTGAAAAATCGCCTCCAAGAGTTGCAGGGAATTGTATTAGAGCATTGTCTTTTAAATAACCTGAACGAATAGCGATATCGATAGGATTAATACTTGCGGCGAATACTTCTACAAGTACCTGTGATTTTGATAAAACAGGAATAGGAGTTTTTTCATTCAATTCGAGAACGTCATCATCACCGTATCTCTTGATTTGGGCTGCTTTCATAATCTTGGAAAACAAAACGAAAACCGATCTTAATTATATAATTATGTATTTAGATTTTTATTTAACTGCTAAAAAATTAAATTCCAGCAGGTAAAATTTAATATTTATATTGATAAATTTTGTGATGCATTATCTACTGTTCCGCACTTTTAAGTTTTATATATTTATATAGTAAAAAATAATTAATAGTAAGAAAGGGAAAATAGTTATGAGCGCAAAAAAAATATTATTTTTGGTAGGGGATTTTGCAGAGGATTATGAAACCATGGTTCCATTTCAAGCATTGCAGATGGTAGGTCATACAGTAGATGCAGTATGTCCTGATAAGAAAGCCGGAAGTAAAATAAAAACAGCAATCCATGATTTTGAAGGGGATCAAACTTATTCGGAAAAACCCGGACATAACTTTACATTAAATCAGAGTTTTGATGAGATTAAGGAAGATTCGTATGATGCTTTAATGATAACAGGGGGACGCTCACCTGAATATCTAAGGATGAATCCCAAAGTAATTAATATGGTGAAACATTTTGCAGATAAAGGGAAACCGATAGCAGCAATCTGTCATGGACCACAGATATTAGCTGCGGCAAATGTTATAAAAGGAAAAAAGGTTTCATGTTACCCGGCATGTTCAGCGGAAGTAAAATTGGCAGGTGCCGAATATGCAGATATTCCGATAGATGGGGCTATTGTCGATGGAAATTTAGTTACAGCTCCGGCATGGCCTGCACATCAGAAGTGGCTTGCTGAATTTTTAAAAGTTCTGGGAACAAAGATAACATTATAACTGAAATTATGCGGAACCTAAGGATGACATCTTTAAATGAAAACATCATTTTCAAATTTTTTATAAAAATTTAAGTTTAGTTAAATCTATATTTTGAAAAAGTAAAGATGTAATCTTTCAAATACAATTTCTTGGGTAACTTAAGATTATAAGTATTAAAGATTATTTTAGATATTATCCGGTCTTTTCATACTCTTCAGACCTTTTTCGTTAATTAGGTCTCTATAATTGATTAAACGAAATTCCGGAGAGTGGATCAACTTCTGGAATTGGGGAGATAGAAGTGCATTTAATTCAGCCTGCCGGTGTTTACTCATATTTTTAGGTCCAAAAGTATTTAGATCTTTAAGGGCGCTCAGTTCGTCATTATCGATCCCGATATGAAAAACAAAAAGCTTAGTACCACCAGGTTTGAGAGCTTTAGTAATGCTGAGGAGAGTATCGAGCTTACTATCGATATCAGCAGCATAAACACCTTCGACATCGATTTCATCGAAATACCTTGAAATAGCAAGGTGATATTCTGAAGCGAGCTTTTCTAAAATTTTACGGGTTTCGAGTGTTTGTACAGCTGCCCCCATATGATAATCAACATAGTCAATCTTAAGGCCGCAATGAACAGCACGTTCAATTTGAGCGCGGAGTTCTTTTTCAATTTCTGCAAGATTAGGATTATTGCCAAAAAGCTTTGCCCGAGAGGGGAAGAAATAACCAAGACTATCTACAAGAGAGGGAACATTTGATGCCCCGGAAATTGGACCCCAGCGATAATTTTTCCATTCGGCATTTAGAGTAAGATGAACACCGATTGAAACATTCGGATACTGTTTAAGAATATCTACTGCTTCCTGATACCATGGACAAGCGAACATAACGGATGCAGAAACCGGGAAACCTATATCCAGGACTTCCTTAGCAGCCATGTTTACAGAATGGCACATTCCCCAGTCGTCGCATCTGATAAGCATTGGAATTTTATTTTCAGAAGCAGTTGAATTATCACCTTGTGCGCTTGTATAAAAGGAAGTTAAAATTGCAAGTAATAAAATGTACTTTATTTTGAACATTAAGACTCCAATTAATTGTTAAAAAAATATATGCATTTCATATATTAAGCTATATTGAAATAATTAAATCATCAATAAAATAGGTTTAGTAAAATCAAAAGATTAATTGTACAAAAATAAAAAATACATTTATAAATAAAATTTATTTTAAAGTTGTCTTAATTGTTTTTATTATTGCATATAATTCTTTTTGCGGTAAATGATTTTCAGTGTAATTTCAAAAAGTTTGTTTAAATATTGAAAGGTTAATTCAATGAAAGTTGAAAATAAATTTAGTAAAATTATAATATTAATTTTTTCAATAATGTTTTTTAGTTTCAGTCCTTTAAGTAAGGAGAACCAGTTGATTTCAGACTCGAATATAGTAGTAAAAACTATTATGCAGGAGCAGAAAGATAATACACTCACTGAAAAAGAAAAAAGTGAGGGGTGGAAATTACTTTTTGACGGCAGAACTTCAAAAGGGTGGAGAGGGGCAAAACTGGAGCATTTTCCGGATAAGGGGTGGGTGATTAAAAACGGAATTTTAACTGTGCTTGCATCAAACGGGGCTGAGTCTGCAAACGGGGGTGATATAATTACGACAGATACTTATAAGAATTTTGATCTCAAAGTTGACTTTAAGATTACAGAAGGGGCTAACAGCGGTATAAAATATTTTGTTGATCCGGAATTAAATAAAGGACCCGGTTCTGCGATAGGATGTGAATTCCAGATACTTGATGATGAAAGGCACCCGGATGCAAAATTGGGTGTGAAGGGGAACCGGACTTTAGCATCTCTTTATGATTTAATTCCAGCAGGGGATAAAAAGTTTAACGGAGTTGGTGAATGGAATACAGCAGAAATTATTGTTAAAGGAAATCACGTTGAACATTGGCTGAATGGTAAAAAAGTTCTTGAATATGAAAGGGGGAACCAGATGTGGCGGGCTTTAGTTGCTTACAGCAAATATAAAGACTGGCCTAATTTCGGTGAAGCAAAAACAGGTTATATTTTGCTTCAAGATCATGGAAATGAAGTCTCTTTTAAAAATATTAAGATTAAAATTCTCTAGATATTTGAAATTTTTAAGGGTATAAAGAATGGGAAAGAATCATTCCAGAAGAAATTTTATTAAACTAACAGGGTTAGGCATTGCCGCTTCATCATTTAAAGGATTCTCTAATCCTATTGCGAAAAAAATTATGGAAGGAAATTCACCTCCTCCCCAAAAATTAAATCTTGGTTTGACATCATATACATTTAGAAATTTTTCTTTAAGCCAGGTTATCCAAATGACCAATCGATTGGCTTTAAAGAGGTTATCCTTAAAGGATATGCATCTTCCTTTAAGCAGTACCAAAGAAGAGATTGAAAAAGCAGTTCAAGAAATTAAAAATTCAGGGTTAGAATTGTATGGAGCAGGGGTTATTTATATGACAAACAAAGATGAAGTCGACAGGGCATTTGATTATGCAAGATATGCAGGGATAAAAATAATTATCGGAGTTCCGGAACATGAATTTTTATCTTTAGCAGAGCAAAAAGTAAAAGAATATGATATTATGCTGGCTATACATAATCACGGACCAGGTGATAAAAGATTTCCCAGTCCTGAAAGTGTTTATGAAAAAGTAAAGAATATGGATAAAAGGATGGGAATGTGTCTGGATATAGGTCATACTATGCGCTTAGGAATTGATCCTTCAGATGCATTTGAAAAATATTCAGAAAGGATATTCGAAATCCATATGAAAGATGAAGACAAGGCTTCCGAGGATGGAAATACAATTGAGATAGGAAGGGGAGTAATAAATATCCCGAAATTTTTAAGGACATTATTGAAATATAATTATAAAGGAACAGTTGCATTTGAGTTTGAAAAGGATAAAGAAGATCCTTTGCCTGGTGTGGCTGAATCTGTGGGGTATGTCAGAGGTGTTTTATCGGTGAATTAGCTCGTGAACATTAAAGAATTCTTTAAGCACAGATAAAGATTTTCAAAAACTTATTTATATAGGAGAACAGATGAAACAGACTAGGCGGGATTTCTTAAAAAATGTATCTGTTGTTTCCGCAGGATTGGCATTCGGATTAAATGCTAAAAGCTACAGTAGAATTATGGGGGCAAATGACAGGATAAACTTTGCAATAATAGGTTTGCATGGAAGGGGCTATGCACATTTAGGGAGTATAAATGCCTGTAAAAATACTTCTGTTGCTTATATATGTGATGTTGATAGCAGAGAGTTAAAGAAGTTTGCAAAGGAAGCGAGAGAAAAATATAAACAAAACCCTATTGAGGCAGGAGATTTCAGAAAAATGCTGGAATCAAAAGATGTTGATGCAATTACAATAGCTACTCCCGAACACTGGCATACTCCAATGGCTATTATGGGGCTGCAAGCCGGGAAGCATGTTTATGTGGAAAAACCCTGCAGCCATAATCCTCATGAAGGTGAACTGCTGGTGGCTGCTCAAAAAAAATACAGTAAATTAGTTCAGATGGGAGATCAGCAAAGGTCGTCTGATTACACAATTGATGTAATGAAAAAGATAAAAGAAGGGTTAATAGGAAAACCGTATTTTGGAAAAGCCTGGTACAGTAATACAAGAAAATCAATTGGAGTAGGGAAAGAAGTTCCAGTTCCTGAGTATTTAGATTGGGAGCTGTGGCAGGGACCGGCTCCCAGAAGACCGTATAAAGATAATGTTCATCCGTATAACTGGCATTGGTTCTGGAACTGGGGGACGGGAGAAACATTAAATAACGGTACACATGAGGTTGACTTATGCCGCTGGGCACTCGGAGTTGATTACCCAAATTCCGTAAGTGCACCAGGGGGCAGGTATCATTTTAAAGATGACTGGGAATTTTATGATACACTGGTTACAAGCTATGAGTATGATGATAAAATGATTACATGGGAAGGGTTAAGCTGCAACGGTAAAACGAAATATGGAAGAGGGCGTGGTGCTGCAATTCATGGAACAGAAGGGACCGTGATTATCGACAGAGACGGTTATGAAGTGTATGATCTTGATGATAAATTATTAAAGGAATTTAAAAAGAAGGATGAAAAGAATTCTACTCAGGATTTATTGAGTATGGATGATATGACAGATGCGCATTTTCAGAATTTCTGTGGTGCAATAAGAGATGGTGAAAAACTTCATTCTCCTATTAATGAAGGGAATATAAGTGTGACTATTCTCCTTCTTTCAAATATCGCATGGAAATTAAACAGGACACTTAACTTAAATAAAGAAAATGCCCATATTTTGAATGATGACGAGGCAATGAAATGCTGGCAGCGGGAATATGAGCCAGGGTGGGAAGTTAAAATTTAATGGAAGTTATGCAAGAACCAGTATTTAAAAGATGACATCTTTATTTTTAAAAATAAGGTTTTATCTAAACTCAAATTTTGATGAAGAGTGAAAATGATATTCCTTTTTTAAAGATGTCATCTTTACATCTGCATATCTTATACAAGAACCAGAGATGCTATAGGCGTTTATTTTTCGTTTTTTGCTTAAAAAAGGGCTCTCAACTAGCGGTTTTTGAAATAAACTCGGGGTGAGGCATAGTATTATATGGCTAAATAATTTTCTTTTTAAAAATAGGGGGTTGAGAGGCTTTTTTCTCATAATGTGACAAGTTTGTGGTTTTAATGAGAGTTGGGCTCTAAAGGTTCGGTGTTACTTATAAGTTGGATAATATAATAGTGATTATGTTAATGGTTTTGTTGGGATAACGTCCGAATTTAGTCCTTTCTTTTTTATTTATTTTAAAATTATATTTAAGTATCAACTAAACTAACAGATTAACAATAAGGAGAGAGAACATAATGAAAAAATTTATTGTAATATATCATGCACCTGTTGATGCGATGGCACAGACTGGAAATTCTAGTCCGGAAGATCAGGCTAAAGGGATGCAGCTATGGATGGATTGGGCGCAAAAATGCGGGAGCAATCTTGTGGATTTAGGTTCTCCTCTTATGAACGGGCAGCAACTTAATCCGGATGGAACAAGTAAAGCCAGCAATAAAAATGTTGCCGGTTATTCAATATTACAGGCAGAGAATATGGAGGAAGTAAAAGCTCTTCTTAAAGGTCATCCTCATCTGGGGTGGAATGCCGGATGCACCATAGAAATACATGAGACAATGCCAATACCAGGTATGTAACAAAGTTACGTGAATAAATTACATATAGGTACATGCAGCTGGAAATATGAATCCTGGAAGGGATTGATCTATCCGGAATTTGGCGAGATAAATTATCTTGAAGAATATTCAGGGCATTATAAAACGGTTGAAGTTGATCAGTGGTTCTGGTCATTGTTTGAGATAGTCAAACTTCCCGAGAAAAAAACTGTTGAAGAGTATAAAGCATCGGTTCCGGAAGATTTTAAATTCATCATTAAAGTTCCTAATTCAATTACTTTAACTCATTATTACATTAAGAATCGAAATGAACCTCTTAGAAGGAATCCATACTTCCTGAACGTCAATTTATTAGAAGAGTTTGTTCAGATAATAAAGCCGATTATAAACCAAACTGCCTACTTAATCTTTCAGTTTGAATATTTAAATAAAGAGAAGATGCCTTCCCTATCGCAGCTTCAAAGATTACTGCATCAATTTTTTATATCACTTCCACCGGATCTTCCGCCAATGTCTATTGAAATCAGAAACCCATTTTACTTAAACAGTTCTTTTTTCAAATTTTTAAGGGACTTAAACCTTTCCTATGTTTTTCTGCAGGGATATTTTATGCCTCCTATAGTTGAAATATATAATAAATACAAAGAATATATTAAAGGACAAACGATTATAAGGCTGCATGGTCCCGACAGGAGTGAAATAGAAAATATATCTGGAGAGAATTGGAGTAAGGTTTATATAAATAGGGATGAGGAATTAAAGGATATAATCGAAATGATAAAGGAGCTGCAAAGCAGAGAGGTGGATGTTTACTTAAATATTAATAATCACTATGAGGGGAGTGCACCGCTGACCATAGAGAAAATTAATAAACTGCTTAACTAGTTAAAAATAATTTAAGGAATTATTCTTTATTCATTCCTTAAAGGTTTGAGGGTCAAATAAATATCAAAAATATTTGAATGGCGGTAAAGAAAACGGAGTTACGGCGTTCATGGCTAACTGAAAATTTTGTATTTAAGATAGAAACGTATATGCAAGGATAGCCTGTTAAATAATAGTTAAAAAGCATTAATAAATGACAATTATAAAGACTTTTATTGTACGTTTATGGACATGAATGAACGGAGCCGAACAATTGAGGATGGAGTGATGGAAAATTGAATTTTGGAGTGGTGAAGAAATGGAAAATTGGATTCATTTAGCATCTTATTATAAAATTTTCGAATATTTTTAACTGGAATATTGGAACTTTGAGTAGACGGTATGATGTAGCGGTAGACTATATATATATTAATTATTTTCTAAAAAATGGCACATAGATTACGCAGATTTTAATGGATTATCAGTGATTTTTAAATTGAAAATCACTTTTGGTCGCCCCCTCACATAAAAGCTGGAATTATTTTTTCTACAATAATGAAACATCTACGATGTTTATTTTACTCTTGTTTTGGGACAAATCCGGTTAAAAAACCTGCAATTATTCCAAACTTAAAATTTACTTTTGTACCTAAAAACATAGCTAAGTTAAAAGCCATAATAAAGGCAGAGAGAAAGGAAAGTCCGAAAACCAATGGTAATTTTCTTTTTGAGAGATATTCTTTAGTAAAATTATTTGCCGTCATCCATTGTTTCTCTAAAAAGGTATACCATATTCCGCCAAGGATAAACGTAGATAAAGCAGCGGTAGCTATTGCTCCAGTTTAGGGGGGATGAGGGAAAAAGGAGGTAAAACTGGGATTTCAATTATACTCCGATTAAACACATGAACTTGACTGATTGATTATTAGGAAACTTATTAAATATGGCAAATTAAATCAACCGAACTGAAACGATTGTCTAAGAACGAGAAAATTCTTTTAAAAAAATGAACTAAGTAGATCTAAGAAAAGATGTCATCTCCCAAATAAGTTGAGCATTCAACCTTTTTTACTCCTATTAGGTTAATCCACAAAGGTTCGATGATTTTTATGACGAATTTGTCTATTATATTAAATAAAATTTTAAAAACAGGATATTTTAAGGTGTGACATTTTTGACAAATTTCGGTGTAATTGCCGGTTAAAATTGAATGAATTTGTCCATTTTAGTGGTTATTTTACCCAAAAGGTAGCTTGGAGTTATCTTGGAGTTACCTTGGAGTTATACCGGTGATAAAGCGGAGGTAAAACTGATTAGAAATATCTAATGCTTAAAGTTAAACGGATTATTACTTATGACTTATGGTTTAAATAAAAATGATTGATTGATAATTGAGGAGAAACATAAAATGCTGAAAATGTAAGATCAGTCTATTAATCGAATCTATAGTTCCTTTCTTCTGGGAATAAGAATATCTTCAAATAAAAATTGCTATCGGAATATTTTTTTTCAAATCTTGTAAGAAATGTGTCAGGTTTTGATACTATTATATTAAATTAGATTAAAATTGTTAAAAGATATGCCAGAAAGCGAACAAAAACAAATATTTTACGATTGGCTTAAAAAATATAAAGGACTACTCTTTAAGGTTATCCGTGCTTATGCATTTAATTTACATGATCAGGAAGATTTATTCCAGGAAATAACAATCCAGATTTGGAATTCAATACCTAATTTTCGGGGGGATTCTTCAGCTTCAACATGGTTTTATCGCGTTTCATTATATTCTGCTATTTCCTGGTCAAAAAAAGAAAAGAAACATTCTACCGGCAAACAATCATTGGAAGGAATTAGCCACATGTTGACTGAAATTTCGAGCTTTAGGGACAGCCGAGTAGAATGGTTATATAAACAAATAGCAAAATTAAATGAAATAGATCGTTCACTTACCCTCCTTTTACTGGATGGCTTTAGTTATAAAGAAATGGCAAATATTCTCGGAATTTCCGAAAGCAATGTAGGTGTAAAAATTAACCGGATAAAAAAAGACCTAATACAAAAGTCACAGGAGGATTTTTAAAATGGAGTTTGAAGATATGAAGAAAATATGGGATGAACAAAATAACGAAAACATTTACGCAATAAATGAATCGGAATTACACCGCCGTCTTATTAGAAAGAAAAATAGAGTTAAACGTATGATAAATAAATTTGAGTGGACATGCCTGATTGCAATGATTTGTTGTGGTCTACTAACTACTATTATGGGAATTCAGCAAAATCGATGGTATAAATTGGCTGATGCATTTATCTTTTTCATGGTGGCCGGGTACATTTATAAAAGCAGGCTAGATAGGATAAAATATGAAGGTCTGTCAGACCTCTCACTACTGGACGATCTGGAACAGGCAATACGAAGCATTGATTATCATGCTAAACGACACAAATATTTTATAATATGGTATATACTACCTGTTTTTATCACAATCATTGTAAATGCTGCTTTTTCTTATAGTAAACCCTGGTGGCTGTGGGTTATTTTTCTGTCTTTTTTTACTTTTGCACATTGGGCTGTGAAAAAGGAATTGCGCTGCAAAATTTTGCCTAAAAAGGAAGACTTATTACATTTACGTACCTTACTTTTGAAAGACGAATAAATAAGATTGAAGGGAAGATTAGCGGTCATCCAATCATATGATGCTGGTCCTTCTAATTGTGGAGGTATCCTGCAAATGGATCACGAGATTTTCAGGGTATATCTATTGAAGCTACCGGAATGATTCATGGCTTTAGATCAAAAATTGCCTTACCGCTCTTGAGATCAACAGGCACAGAAACCTGCTCGTGTGTGATGAGCCACTTACTATCAATCTTTTGGAAGCACATTGTCCAGCGAAGCCAGAAATCACTATTATGACCATTTTTCAAAGTACCGCTTACCCGGTTAAGGCTATGACCGAAAGCCAGATTATCATTCAAAGTAATATTAAGATTATGAATCTCGTAACCCATTGGCGGTTGATATGTTGCAAAAGCATCTATCCATGCATTCCTTTTCGCTCCCAGTCCATGGTACCATAGTAACGTTACTAAGTCGAACGACACTATTTCTTGAGCGTAAATCGATATTGTACTCTCGAGGTTCATGGTTTGAATAGCTTGAACATGATTATCTATTATCTGTCTTATTTCAG
This sequence comes from uncultured Ignavibacteriales bacterium, assembly GCA_963848195.1. GTDB lineage: Bacteria > Bacteroidota > Ignavibacteria > Ignavibacteriales > Ignavibacteriaceae > CAVQBP01. Next base: position 337,692 of record CAWKCY010000024.1, read on the forward strand.
CTTCATTAATATTTTGTTGTTTGTCTTTTTCCATTATTTAAGATTTCATAGTTTGGAACAGTCCGGAGTTAATCCGGAGAGAGTAAACAAATATAGCCGCAAAGAAGCAGCATTTATTTTTTAAAGATTCAGAGTTTTATAATTTCAGAATATTTCTTATATGAGAACCATATTTATAATTCTTCTAGAAATATTATATATATTATATCACATAATAAGCTAAAATAAAATTATGGGGTGAGTTCAATCATAAACATATGGGTTTTTTTTCATCACAAGATGCTTCTTCCTCTTAATTCATAATTATCTTTATGATTTATACTAAAGAAAATACCCAAACTCGCGATTGAAAGCGAGTAATGCGATTTTCAAAATAATTTTTCTAAAAATTCTGTTAGGCTTAACTTTTGAAATTATTTCAATAAAATCTTTCTGTTTTAATAATGCGGGACCACTTAAATTTGTAACATTAGAATTTCTTCTTAATGGCGGTGGAATACAAACAAGACAATAGAATTAACAATATAAAATTAAAAAGAGGACAATATTTATGCAATTAATATTCTTAATAGTTTTGTCTGCCATACCTCTTCTTGCTTTGGCTCAGGAACCGGACGTTCCCGATTGGGCAATACCCGGTTCAGAAAAACATCAGCAAGTATCACCGCCGTCAGATTTTCACAGGCCTGCCAGAACTTTAAATGTACCGATTGGTATTTTTGAAGGACAGTCGGATGTTGGAGCAGCGCTTGTTCCGGGAGGCTCAGGTTATGATCCGGTAACGAAGGAGTACACTATTACTTCAGCCGGTTATAATATATGGTATGTTCGCGATGAATTCCGTTTCCTGTGGAAAAAGATGTCAGGAGATGTTTCGCTTGCATCCGATATTAGCTTTCCGGATTCATTAGGTTACTTTGACCGAAAAGCTGTACTTATAATTCGGGAGAGCCTTGACGACGACTCAAAGGAAGCTATTGTTGCCCTTCATGGTGACGGTATGATTCACCTTGCATGGCGGCCTGTAAAGGGTCATCGTATAAAAGATATGGAATACCGTATCGGCAGCCGCGGTGGATTGCCGGGAGGTAAATCGCCGGATGATCTAGTTACTGCTCATGCCAAACGGCTCGGTATCGAAAAATGTGGCGATTCTATATCCCTTTTTGTAAGTATGGATGGTGAGCAGATGAACCAATTCGGTTCACCCATTCAGTTACATATTACTGAACCTTTTTATGTTGGAATTGGTTTTTGCTCTCATCTGCCGGACAAAGCCGATACGGCAATATTATCAAATGTTGTTCTTGAAAATGCTGCCGGAAAAGTTCGCTGATAATGTACGAGTTTTGTAAATAATTGTTTATATACCTCTTTTGGAGTGCAGTTAATGATTCGAAAAAAACTATTCCTGATTTCTGTAATTATATTGTTAATTATAAACCTTCCTTTTGCCAAATCACATGCTGGCAAAATATCCGAAATTCACGTTTGGGAGATGCAGGAGATTGTACTCAAAGCAGAAAAAGATTATCAAAATCCCTATACGGATGTAACATGCTGGGTGGAACTTACTGGACCCGGTTTTTCAAAAAGGGTTTACGGTTTTTGGGATGGGGACAATTTATTTAAAGTTCGCTTTGTTGCAGCAGTGCCCGGAAAGTGGTACTGGAAGAGCGGCTCAAATCAACCTCAGGACAAAGGACTGAATAATATTACCGGTGAATTTACAGCAGTTAGTTGGATTAAAGAAGAGGAATCGGAAAACCCGAATCGACATGGTTTTATACGCGCTACACCCAACGGCCATGCCCTGCAGTATGCCGATGGTACTCCTTTTTTTCTTATCGGAGATACCTGGCTTGCCGGATCGACCTGGCGGCTTCCTTTTCGAGACGCAGTCACTTCAAAAAATTATGTGCCTGCTCCGGGGATTGGTTTTGAAGACGCAGTTATGTATCGAAAGAGAATGGGTTTTAATTCAGTTAGTATGATTTCCTGTTTCCCCAACTGGGATTCAGACACACATCCAAGTACATATGCGGATTCGAATGGTATATTTATCAGGAATGCGTGGGAAAAATTCGGTTATGATGTTTCGGACGCTTTAGGTACTAACGCTTCTGGAGAATCGGGTTACTGGGGAACATTCACTGCTAAAAATATGCGTGATGAATATGGTAACCTCCCTTTTGAAATGTCCAGGAAACATAAAGGTGTATCGGATTTCGATCACATAAATCCTGATTATTTTAAAAGCCTGGATAAAAAAATGAAATATCTCCAGGAACAAGGATTCGTTCCTTTGCTGGAAACAGTGAGAAGGGATGTGGGTCCTTCATGGAAAGCTTATTTTAATTTTAAAGAATCTTTTGCAAGGTTTGTTCAGTATATTATCTCAAGGTATGGGGCTTTCAATTTTATTTTTAGCGGGATTCACCTCGACTGGATCCCGAAAGATTTCAGTCTTACTGCTGATGAGTTTAACGATGCACTGACTTATCATTTGAAAAAATACGGGCCAATGCCATTCGGACAACCATGTACTGCATTGATAAACAATTCTACTTATCTTCAATTTGGCCATGGCAAAAACTGTCCGTGGCTGAACATGCACAGTGTTGGTAACAAACCGCGCGATCACAGGGTTTCCACAGCAATTGATACACTTTTTAATCTCGTACCCCCTTATCCTGCAATCAATTTTGAACCATATTATACGGGATGGAATCATGAAATTAATAAGCCAAACGGCGAGCGTCCTCCTGCAAATTCGGACAGGGATAATTATTTTTCCCGGGCACAGATGTACGGCTCAGTGCTCTCAGGCGGATTGTCGGGACATGTGTACGGAACTGCCGCTTACGATATTACAACCACAGGTGAACCGGAAGGAGCTCGTCCGCATATCTGGGATGCGTTAAAATATAGAGCTGGTGCTGAAATGCAATATCTTGCAAAATTTATTTTATCTGAAGGTGATAAATACGAACAACTTCAGCCGGCTATAAAAAATATCCATCCGCAAAAAGCTCCTGATAGCCCTGAAGCAGGGCTTGACGGCTGGTCATATATGATGAGAACTCAGGATAACTCGCTGGCTTTATTATATTTCGAAAATCATTCTGTGATACCAACTTTGAGCGGTTTTACGCCTGGCGGGATTTATGGTCTTAAATGGTTCAATACTCGCACGGGTGAATGGAAAGAAAAAATTATTTTATCAGCCGATAACAAAGGCGTAATTATATTACCTAACTTTCCCGATGGAGAAAGGATTTCTTTTACTGACTGGGCTGCTAAACTTTATATTGAAAAAAACTAAAATAATTGAACTGAATGAACAGTAAATTCTAACAATCATACGGGGTTTTTATGTTGACTCACCAAAAAAGTCTAATAATATTTATTCTGATTATGTTCACCATAAAACTGCAAGCACAGTTTGTTGATAATTTTGATCATAAAAAAATAGAAGGATGGTTCTTTTTTACTGGTGACGGTCATGCAGCAATGGATTTTGTTCAGAAGAACGGCTATGCAACAATAGTTGTTGACGGAAGTAAAGACAGGGACAATGTTTACTGGACATTAATTAAGCGCGATGTTACTTCTTCCCTTGATATGAACAAATTTAAAGATCCTTCATATCAATTGCGTGTTGAGGCAAAAGTGCGGCTTCACAATGCCCCCCGTCGTGTTAACATGATGGTAAATACGCAAAGAACAACCAACTTTCATATTGACCTCATGGAGTTTGATATACCGGATACAACAGACTGGCATATCATCAGTATGACCACCAAAAAATTTGACGTCCTTCCCGGTGATACGGTTTATGTTCAGTTGTGCGTAACTGATTATGGTTTAGGTAAATATTACGTGGACCTGGATTATTACCGTGCCAATATTGTAAATGTTAATGCAGCCGGACCGGATAAAGGAGTACTTGTACCCTATCATTCCCCTATTCCTGATGTAAGTACTTTCTCAAATCATCTTGAAGTTGCTCAGGATTGTCTGATCAATACTTATTATCCTGATTTAAATTTTAATAACTGGAGCGTTAAAGAAAATGGCGCAGAAACAAGGATACTAGAGATAAATGGTAATCAATGGGCAATATTAAGATGGGATTTTGAAAAATATAAAGATAAGAAAGCTGAGGGTGCAGGTTTACTGGAATTGACAACACAATCTGTTACAAAAGGAGGGAATTATATTGAAGCCTATGGTCAGGACTTTGGTGAAGAGTTTGGTAAAATAAGAGTTATTGAAATACTTGGTGGCGACCCTGTGTGGGATCAAAATAAAGTAACATTTAATAATCTTACAAAAGGGGAAGAGTATGCGGCTATCTTTAATACACAAATGGTTTATGATACTGAATTATCCGAAGATAAAGGCGGAAAAAATTTTATAACTATTTCAAGGCCAGTTTTGCAAAGAATGATTGACGGAAAAACAAAAGGTTTACTTATCCGTCCGCTTGGTGCAATTGATGCCTCATTTTATGCTTCGGAAAATAAAATGGAAGTAAGCCCTAAACTGCATTTTAATATTGAATAATGAATTGAACCATGAAAAGAATCATTCCCATACTTATTACCATTTGCTGCCTGTTTTCGGAAACATCTTTTGCAAAGAGCGTCTTCGTCCGGTATAATAAAGGTGTTCCCCAGATTGAATATGCTGCACGGAAATTAACAGAAGCACTTGTTGAAAGAAATTATGATGTTACAAATGCCGGCACTACTTATGATTTTCTCATCAGCCTTGTTGTAAATCCAAACAGGCTTGGTCCCGAAGCATTTTCAATATTACCTGATGGTAAGGCGATAACGATTTACGGTGGGGATAAGCGCGGATTAATATATGGAACTTTGGCTTTGGTTGAGCATTTAAGGAATGGCATTCCACTGGAAACCATAAAGAGTGAAGACGATAAGCCCGGGTGTGAATTCAGGGGAATAAAATTTAATTTACCCTGGCATACTTACCGCCCAAGTTCTGCTCTGGATCAACACTATCAGACAGTGCGTAATTTGAAATTCTGGGAAGCGTTTCTTGATATGATGGTAGAGAATCGTTTTAATGTAATCAGTCTGTGGAATTTAGATCCTTATACATTTATGATTAAGCCTAAAAATTTTCCCGAAGCTAGTCCCTGGTCTGAAAAAGAAATGTCGGAGTGGCAGCACTTTTATCATGAATTATTCCGGATGGCCAAGGAACGCGGGCTTGATACCTATGTCGTTCATTGGAATATATTTGTCAGCAAGGAGTTTGCTAAGGCTCATAATGTTGCCAAAGAAAATTTTTATCCTAATTATTTTGTAAAAGGGGATACCTCTGAAATTGTTCGAAATTACATGCGTGAATGTGTAAAACAGGTGCTGCAGGAATATCCTAATCTGGATGGTATAGGTATTTCCCAGGGAGAAGGTATGGCCGGTATGACGCCAATGCAGCGGCAGGAATGGGTTGATGATGTTCTTATAAAAGGTATGCTTGGGGCAGGACGTCCCGTGAAACTGATAAACCGGGTACCTTTTTCTTCAGGCACCAGTTCAGATCCGGGTGTAAGCAAGAATGTTGAAGAAGTGACCCGCAATTCCATGGAGAGCCTGGGGAATAGTTTTGAAGGACCAATCTGGGTACCAATTAAATTCAACTGGTCGCACGGCCATTCGACTACTAAGCTTATTAAAGTACACGGTGGAAAGCTTGGTGATACATATTTCAAGCCGGAACCAAAGAATTATAAAATTGTCTGGACTGTCCGCAACGAAGATTTTTTTGCATTGCGATGGGGTGTACCTGATTTTATTCGTAAGCATATAGCTGAAAATGGACAGGCGGATTTTGTTGGCGGTTATTTCATCGGCTCTGAAACTTATATACCTGCACTGGATTATTTCACCGCAGTTAAAGGACCCGTGAAATGGAGATGGGCATTCCAGCGGCAGTGGTTGTTCTATAAACTTTGGGGTAGGCTGCTTTATGATCCGAACACTCCCGATGAAGTATTTCAGGCTGAGTTTAACAGGCGTTACGGATCGAAAGGTGATAATTTATTGAAGGCATACGCACTTGCTTCGAGTACACAATTGCGCCTTGCTTGTCTTTACGATTCGAAATGGGATTTCACACTTTACTGTGAAGGCTTTTTAGCATTGCAGGGTGATACCACAAAGTATATTTCCGTTGACCGGCTAATTGATCAGCCAACTATGGATCCGGATTATGTATCTGTAAAAGATTACGTGGAAAAAACCTTAAAAGGTGAGACTTTTGCGGATGATTGTGTTACACCTGACAAGCTTGCGGATAGTCTGGAAAAAGATAACCGCGAAGCGCTTCATCTCGTTGAAAATATTGATGTTTCCGGAGATGCTTCGCTTATGTATGAAGAAGCTGATGTAAAGGTCTGGGCATATTTGGGTCTACACCTGGCAGAAAAGCTTAGAGGAGCGATTGCATTGCAGACCTATAGGCTGCAGGGATTATTGCATGACGAAGCTATTCAGCATTTAAAAAATGCTCTTTCATACTGGGATAAAATAATTGAGATTACCGGGCCAATATATAAGGATATGCCGTTAACTCATTATAATAATAATTTTTTCACGGCTAATAATAATAACCTGTTTCACTGGGCATTAATTCGCGACCAGGTTGCAAGAGATGTAGACATTGCAATAGCAGGTAAGAAATAAAGGTTATTCATAATCAAGATCGTGCATTAATTTTAAGTTATACTGCTTTTAATGAAAAGGAAATAAAAAAAGATATCCAGAAATTAAAAAGGTGCTTCATAAATCTTCATATTTTATTATAATTGATGCGTTCATTACTGAGGCCACTGACCATACTCCCTATATTTAATGTAGAAGATCTTCCTAGCGGGGATTATTTCTATTTAACGACAGATGATTGAGTACAACAAATTAGAAAAATGAAGATAGTTAAATATATTTCTTTTAAAAATTAATCGGAGTTATTCATGTAATTTGCATGGTGATACTTGTTAATGGAATGCAACCCCTTTTCCTTTTACTGACTTTACTATAGATACCTAATAAAAATTAATCCACTATTCAACTTTAAAGCCTCAATTCGTTCAAAATTGAGGCTTTTTAAGTGGGCGCTCACGGATTCGAACCGCGGACCCTCTGCTTGTAAGGCAGATGCTCTGAACCAGCTGAGCTAAGCGCCCTTTTATATTAGTATGAAGTTTGTAGTATGTTGTTTGTTGTTTTCTATAACATTGTTAAAAATTAAAGGACAAATCTAAAGAAAAATATGTAGATTGCAAACTACCGACCACCAACCTTCAACCACCAACTCTTTGAGCGAGCGACGGGGCTCGAACCCGCGACATTCAGCTTGGGAAGCTGACACTCTACCAACTGAGTTACGCTCGCATTTCTTCTAATCAAACTTAATTTTTTATTCCATATTTGTCAATAATTCCCGAAGGTACTTTTTACTATAAAAGGTGTAACATTTACACCCACGTCGTTTTTCCTGCTGCAATTATTAAAATAAAAATATAATATTACGAATTCCTATGGCATAAAAAATGTTCCAAAGTACGCCTGACAAATTGCATTAGGATTTCAATAGGCATTAATAAAGATAATAATGGATAACGAAAAAAAGAAAATTTTAATTGTAGAGGATGAATTTATTGTTGCGGCCGATATAAGAATGACACTTCAGAGGCTAAATTATAATGTTACTTCAAGCATTGATAATGGTGCGGATGCAATTAGGATAACAGAACTTGAAAAACCTGATTTAGTTTTAATGGATATAACTTTAAAAGGAAACCTTGATGGAATTGAAACGGCTAAAATAATTATGAGTAGATTTAAAATACCTATAATTTATTTATCAGCTTTAAATGATGAAGAGACTATTTATAAAGCTCTTTCGACTAAGCCTTTCGGTTATTTAATTAAACCTTTTGCCCCTATCGAACTTCATACCGTTATAGAATCAGTATTTGTAAAATTACAAGTATTTTAGTTCCAAAGACATAGGTAAAGTCGATATCCTATTAGAGAAAATTAAAAAAGATGCTATCTTATTCTTGTGTTATACTGGAATTAACGGCTGTCAGATGGCTGTTAGATATTCAATAATTAAAGCTTAAATGCTTTTTCAACCAGGTCTTTCTGCTGCTGCATAGATATTTTAGCAGAGCCGACAGCAGGACTGGCGCTTTCTGGTCTGCCTGCATAGTATAATCTCTGACCTTTGAAGAGGTCTTCGGAGAGTCTCGGTACTAGAAAATTCCAGGCTCCCATATTCATTGGTTCTTCTTGAACCCATACAATTTTTTTAGTGTTTGAATAAGATGCAAGTATATCTTTTATCTGCTCATTTTTATATGGATATAATTGTTCTATTCTTATAATTACAGCTTTTTCATCAAGGTTGTTATCATTTCTATATTTTTTAAGATTATAATATACTTTCCCGCTAGCTAATATAACTCTTTCAACATCATGCTTATTTTCGACCGGGTCGTCAATAATTTCCTTAAAAGTGCCGGCAATGAAATCCTCTTTAGGTGATTTTGCCTCCGGATGCCTGAGAAGACTTTTGGGTGTCATGATAATCAAAGGACGTCTTTCAACTCTTTTTATCTGCCTTCTTAATAGATGGAAATACTGAGCGGGAGTAGTCGGATTACAAACCTGCATATTATCTTCTGCACATAGGATTAAAAATCTCTCAAGCCTTGCACTGGAGTGTTCCGAGCCCTGACCTTCATAACCGTGAGGGAGGAGCATTACAACACTATTAGGCATCTGCCACTTTTCAAAGGAAGCTACAATAAAATTATCAATAATTACCTGAGCACCATTGGCAAAATCGCCAAACTGAGCTTCCCAGATAACCAAAGCCAAGGGGTCTGCCGTACTGTAGCCGTATTCAAATCCTAGTACAGCGGCTTCCGAAAGCAGACTGTCGAGCGGTTCAATTTTAGCTTGATTACCAAACATATGATTGAGAGGAATATATTCTTCACCCGTTTGTACATTGGATAAAGCGAGATGTCGCTGACTGAATGTTCCTCTAACACTGTCCTGCCCGCTTAATCTAACAGGTGTTCCTTCATAAAGCAAACTACCAAAAGCAATTGATTCGGCGAAAGCCCATTCGGCTTCTGTCTCTCCATTTATAAAAGTTTTTCTTAGATCAAGAGATTTTTTTAACTTCGGATGTATAGCGAAATCATCGGGGAGTCTTGTTATACCGAGAACAACTTTTTTTAATATCTCTTCACTTATAGCAGTATCCTTAACAGGAACTGCAGATTCTATTTTTTCTTTAGATACAGCAAGTGGAACATCTGTATTGAAGGAAGTAGCTTTCTTTTTAATTCGATCGAATGCCTGGCTCAGTGAATCAGTAATTTTATTCTGCATTTCTTCTATTTCTTCAGAAGAAAGCACTTTATTTTTTAATAATGTACCGGCATAAATTTCCCGAACTGAAGGTTGGTTTTTAATTTTTTCATATAAAAGAGGTTGTGTAAATCCCGGTTCATCCCCTTCATTATGACCGTGCCTTCTATATCCGAATAGATCAATGACCACATCTTTTTTGAATTCCTGTTTAAATTCCAGGGCAAGTTTAGTAACCCAGAGAGCAGCTTCGGGGTCATCCCCGTTAACATGAAATATCGGCGCCTGAATCATTTTTGCTACATCTGTTGCATATACAGATGACCTTGCGTCTTCAGGTCCGGTTGTAAATCCGATCTGATTATTAATAATAATGTGAACAGTTCCACCAGTTCGATAACCGCTTAATTGTGAAAGGTTCAAAGTTTCGGCAACTATTCCCTGACCAGCAAAAGCTGCATCACCATGAATTAAGACAGACATAATTTTCCTATGACTTTTGCTATCGCCGAGCCTTGTTTGTTTTGCCCTGGTAATACCTTCAACTACAGGGTTTACCCATTCAAGATGACTTGGGTTAGATGCAACAGAAACAGTAATTATCTTCCCATTTTTTGTTTTAAATTCGCCGGCAGCACCCAAATGATATTTAACATCACCTGAACCTTGAATTGATTCAGGATCTATTATATCTTCAAATTCAGAGAATATGGAATCATACGTTTTACCGATAATATTTGCGAGAACATTTAACCTTCCTCTATGGGCCATACCCAGAACGGCTTCTTTTATATTATGTTCAGCAGCTAAATTCAAAAGGAAATCCAAAACCGGAATTAAAGTTTCGGAGCCTTCAAGGGAGAACCTTTTATGCCCTATGAATCTATTGTGAATAAAATGTTCAAAACTTTCAGCGGTAATTAGTTTGTTTAAGATGGTCTTTTTCGATTCAGGCGAGAAATTTGGAATATTCTTTAATGGTTCCATTTTGCGCTGAAGCCATCTTTTTTCTTCCGGGTGCTGAATATGCATATATTCGATGCCAATATTTTCACAATATGTTTTCTGAAGTATATCTAAAATCTCTCTTAAAGTAGCGGTTTTCCCTTCAACCAGTCCACCGGTAATAAATTCTCTATCGTAATCCCAGAATGTAAGTTTATAGGTAGCAGGGTCAAGCTCATCATGATAAACACATTGTTCATTCAGAGGATCGAGATTTGCAATTAAGTGTCCGCGAACCCGGTACATATTTATTAATTGCAGAACCCTTGCCTGTTTTTCAATTTCTTCAGTGTTAGAGGATTGATTGAAAGCTCCCGGCTGGTAATCCGTTTTCCATGTTAAAGGCTGAGCCGGAATTTTTAATGAATTGAAGATCCCTTCATAAAAATCGTTATTTCCGAGAAGCAGATCATTCACTTCTTTTAAGAATAATCCTGATTCGGCACCTTGAATTATTCTATGGTCATAAGTGCTGGTAATGTTCATCACTTTACTGACTCCCAGACCTGAAATAGTTGCAGGAGACATAGCCATATATTCAGCGGGGTACTGAATTGCACCGGTAGCAATAATGGTTCCTTGTCCAACCATTAATCTAGGAACAGAAGCCACTGTTCCCAATGTACCCGGATTAGTTAATGTAATTGTAGTTCCTAAAAATTCATTGGGATCTATTTTCCCTTTTCTAGTACGTTTTACCAGGTCTTCATAAGCTTCCACAAATTCAGTGAATTTCATTTTGTCAATATTTTTTATATTAGGAACTATTAAAGAGTGAGACCCGTCTTTTTTTTCAATATCTATAGCTAGACCAAGATTAATGGATTTCCTTTTGATGATAATCGGTTTTCCATCTACAATTGAAAAAGCATAATTTAGGACGGGAACTTTCGGAACAGCTTTTATAATTGCCCAGCAAATTATGTGTGTAAAGGAAATCTTTCTACTTTGCCTCTTGAGCATATACCGATTTATTATCATTCTATTTTCTTCAAGGAGCTTAACCGGGATAGACCTCTGAGAGGTTGCTACAGGAACAGAAAGGCTTGAGGTCATATTTTCAAGAATTCTTTCCGAACTGCCAGCAATTATTTGAGTTTCGTCATTTTCTCCTGGCATAGGGAATTCTACTCTATCTATAGCGGGAGTTAAAACGGCATTATTATTTTTTTTGCCGTTTCCGTTTTTATTTCCGTTTACATTATTGAAAAAATTTTTCCACTGATCCGGGACACTCAGACGGGTTTTCCTGGTATTGTTTATAAAGATATTCTACAAACCAGGTATTTGCTCCAAACTTTTCCAGTTCTTCTTTTTGTTCTTTGGTTAGCTCTGTCATTTTAATTCTTTTATTTTTATTATTACATGGTTATTAAATAAATTTCAAAAATATTATAAAAGATAAAAAATTCATTTCTAAAATAATATTCGATGTATCATAACATTATTATAATTTTAATCAACTGTTTATATATTAACTAAAAATGAGCAATAATGGTAGACAATAATAAGTTATCAAATTTAAGGGGAAGATATTCAGAAGAAGGATTGAGTGAAGAAAATGTTGAAAAGGACCCCTTGAAGCAATTTTCATTATGGATGGATGACGTTTTAAAATCAGGATATGATTGAGCCTAATGCAATGGTACTTGCTACTTCGGATGAAAACAACCAGCCATCGGCAAGGGTTGTTCTTTTAAAAGATTATAAGGAAGGCAAATTTATCTTTTATACAAATTACGAAAGTAAAAAAGCACATGATCTTTCAATAAATCCTAAAGCTTCGCTGTTATTTTTCTGGAGAGAACTGGGGAGGCAAATAAGAATTACCGGAACTGTTTCTAAAATATCCAGGGAAGAATCGGAGGAATACTTTGTTACAAGACCTTATGAGAGTCAAATAGGAGCATGGGCATCGAAACAGAGCAGTGTAATATCTGATCGTACATTTCTAGAAAAGAAGTTTGAAAAAATGAAAGAAAGATATCCTGGTGAAGTTCCTCTGCCTCCATTCTGGGGAGGATACAAATTGCTGCCGGATAAATTTGAATTCTGGCAGGGAAGAGGGAGCCGCCTTCATGATAGGATCTCATACATCAAAAATGATAAGAAGTGGGATATAATAAGGTTGTCACCTTAAGACATTAAAAAGATGACACCTGCAAAGAAGATGTCATCCGAATAATTTTATATTATTGAGCTTTTATTAATGATAGAGAGAGCTTTTTCCAGCTGATTAGGAAATAAGCTCATGGGAACAGCAGGTTTTCCAAGAGCTTTAAATACCATATGACGGGCACATTTTGAAAAATCACCTTTACAGTAATTTCTTTTATACATATCGCTCATTGCAGGCATTTTTTCCATTTTATCATTAAAAAATGGGCAAGATGCTAAACATTCACAATCTGCCACTTTATACCTCCCTTATTTTATTTCGGCTTAATGATTTTAATTAATGAGATTATCTAATGCTTTTACCCCGGTATGTCAACCCTTAACAAATAGACACATCAAATTTAAGTAAATTTTAGCATCAATAAAAAGTGCAGGTGTAAAAGCAAGTTTTAGTAATTAATATATTTTGGAGACTTTTTTTCTTAAAAAATATAAAGTTTGATAAATAGTTGAAAAAATGGATATAAAAAAAATAAAAAACACAAAAAAACTATAGCTAATAAATTTTAATTCGAAATTCAGATTTCCGCTTCCATTAGATATATCTTTAAAAAAAATAAAGTCTAAAACTAAAAAAAGAAGAGCAATTACACCTAGACTTAATGAGGTAAATAAATTAATTCTTAGTTTTTTCATTGTATTGCTGATTTCGTTTGAAATTATCAAAAATTGCGAAATAAACTTAATGAGAATTGAATAAAATTGAGTTGTAAAAATAGATTTCTAAAAGATTTTTAGACATAAATCACACCTTTTTTTCTGAATTTATATTCAACATTTTATATAACCATTCATATAATTCTATCGCCGTTGTTAATAAAATTCAATATCAAAGAGTAACCAATCTTTATTTTTGTTCAATTGTTTTTTGTAACAAGTTACTATTTTATTAAAAAATTCAATATGAGGTTTAAAATGAAGATTGTAAAACTAATACTCGGTTTAACGATGTTAACGATATTTTCAACATATGCAATGAAACAAAATAATCCTGCAGACGTGGAAGCAGTAAAACAGGTTATTCAAGATTATATTCAAGGTACAGATACTCGGAATGTTGATGCATTGGAAAATATTTTATACCCGACCGGTAATTACTTTAACTTCAATTCAGTTACAAATAAAGTATCGGAGATGACTAATGATCAGTTTTTAGAAAAAGTTAAAAAGGGTCAAACAGGAGGCTGGGAAAGACAGCTTAATATAAATTCCGTAGATGTTAACGATAATACAGCAATGGCAAAAATTGAGATAAGTGATGCAAGGATGAAACAACATGGATATTTAACTCTTGTAAAAGAAGAGGGTAAATGGAAAATAATGAGCGGCGCTTATACTCTTGAAACTGCTAAGTAAATAAGTCAATCCTTAGATATTGTCTCATAATTCTGATGATTATGAGACAATCTCATTTCTTCTTATTATAAACTAAAGTATTTAATTAAAGATAGTTAAGCTGAAATTTAATAAAATATCGTGAATTCTGGTTTTTAATATCGCAATTATTGTTATTTTAACCGATATTTTTTTCTAGTCGATTAAATTACTTGAAGAATATTTTCTGTTTAATACTGCTCATACATTTCCTTTCACAAGAAATATTTCCGCAAGAAAAATATTTTTATAAGGGAATGGATTGGGGTAGTGAAGCCAATTATAATCCTATAAATGTTATTTTAAATGGCAGCTTTGATATAATACAGCTACAAAACCACAACAGGGTAATGGAAAAGTTTCATTACGGGGAAGGAGCGAAAAACGTTCTAAAAAATTTAGGGGATCCATTTGCCGTAATAAACAGGTACGGATGGAATAAATTTATAACCGATGAGTTGTTTCCAATTCATTTAACAAAAGAAGGTGCACAGTGGTGGCCAAATTACCAGCTTCATTTAATCGGAGGCGGAATGACTTATACAGCAATGAAAGAATGGTATGAATATCATAATATACCATCTCCTGTTGTTATGTCAATTTCAACAATGGCTGTTTATCATTTACTTAATGAAATAATAGAGAATGATTCATATAAAGGTGATAATGTAGATCCTATAGCTGATATATATTTTTTTGATGCTGGAGGCATCATACTTTTTAGTTTTGATTCAATAAATGAATTTTTTAGCAAAAAACTTAATTTAGCAGACTGGTCTCTTCAATCTTCTTTTTTAATAAATGATTTTTCTCTTCAGAATAACGGGCAATATTTCTCGATAAAATGGAAGCTGCCTTTTTCGGATAGCTGGCATTTTTTCTATTATTTCGGGATGAATGGTTTACTTGGATTATCATATAAATTTGAAAATGGCGGATCATTATCATTTGGTGGTGGCTTGCGAAATAAAGAGCTTATTTTACTTGATGAAAAAACCAATAAGAAAACGGCAGAACTAACATGGAATTTCGGGTTATTTTATGATATACAGAATTCTTTATTATCATCCATATCGTTCAGCGGATTGACAGACTACAAAATTGATTTAAATATATATCCGGGCTTATTAAAAATAGGTTCTTTTTCTCCGGGTTTGTGGTGTATTATTAATAATAAGGGAGAAATATTACTCGGATTCTCAACAATCTGGAGCCCAGGATTGGGGTATAAATTTTAAACTGCATTTAATTTCTGATACATCAATTGTTATTATTTTTTTTTATAATAAACTCTTAGAACAATATCTTAAATAATGAACTTAAATTATAAGAGGTTTTATGGGAAAAAATATGGTTCAAAAACTAATTGAAGCCCATTTATTGGAAGGCAAGATGTTACAGGGGGAAGAGATTGGACTGAAGATTGACCAGACATTAACTCAGGATGCTACAGGGACTCTGGTGATGCTTGAACTAGAGGCAATGAGACTGGATAGAGCAAGAACCGAAATATCTGCACAATATGTTGACCACAACCTACTCCAAGAAGATTATAAAAATGCAGATGATCATTTATTTTTAAGGAGTGCATGTCAAAAATTTGGAATATGGTACAGCAGGCCGGGAAACGGGGTAAGCCATCCTGTCCATATGGAAAGGTTTGGAATTCCGGGTAAAACACTGTTAGGTTCAGACAGTCATACTCCTGCTGCGGGTTCTTTGGGGATGCTGGCTATCGGGGCAGGCGGTTTAGAAGTAGCTCTAGCAATTGCAGGGGAACCATTATATATAAAGATGCCTCAAGTTTTGGGGGTTAAGATAACCGGTAAATTTCCCGGGTGGGTAAGTGCAAAAGACGTAATTCTGGAAATGCTACGAAGGCATGGTGTGGATGGAGGTATTGGAAAAATAATTGAATATTATGGACCCGGTTTAAAAGTTTTAACGGCAATGGATAGACATGTAATCGCAAATATGGGGGCGGAAATGGGAGCAACAACAACAGTTTTTCCTTCGGACGACGTCATTAAGAATTTTTTACGGAAGCAGGGGAGAGAAGCAGATTGGCGGGAGCTAGGAGCGGATGAAGATGCTGAATACGACGAATATGATGAAATTAATCTTTCTGAACTCGAACCATTAATTGCAAAACCAAGCAGTCCTGGTAATGTTGTCCCGGTAAGGGAGGTTGAGGGGCTCCAAATATATCAGTCATATATCGGATCATCTGCAAATCCCGGTTTAAGAGATTTTGCAATTGCAGCTTTAATAGTTGAAAATAAGCAAATTAATGATAAGGTTTCATTTGACATAAATCCTAGTTCGAGGCAAATCCTTGAAAATTTAATATCTCTAGGACTGCTGCAAAAGCTTGTACATTCAGGGGCTAGAATTCATCAAGCAGGCTGTAATGGGTGTATCGGGATGGGGCAGGCTCCAGCATCGGGCAAAATAAGTTTGAGAACTGTTCCAAGAAATTTTCCTGGAAGATCCGGTACAAAAGAAGATCAAGTATATTTATGCAGTCCCGAAACTGCATCAGCTTCAGCTCTTAAAGGAGTCATTACCGATCCGCGTACATTAGACTGGACCTATCCAAATTTTGAGGAGCTGGGAAAAATTATACTTAATACAGAGATGCTAATTAAACCTCCGGAGGATGGTAAAAATGTTGAACTAGTCAAAGGGCCGAATATTGCGGCATTACCTGCTTTAACTCCTTTACCGGAAAAAATAAAAGCTCCTATTATTTTAAAAGTTGATGATGATATTTCAACGGATGAAATTATGCCTGCAGGTTCAAAAGTTTTGCCGTTTAGAAGTAATATACCGGAAATCAGCAAATTTGTTTTCAATCAGGTAGATGAAGAATTTTACAATAGAGCAATTGAAAATAAGAATACAGGTTTTTTTATTATAGGCGGGGAAAATTACGGTCAGGGATCAAGCCGAGAACATGCAGCATTAGCTCCTAGGTATTTAGGGCTTAAAATTATAATTGCTAAAAGCTTTGCAAGAATTCATTGGCAGAATTTAGTAAACTTTGGAATCCTTCCGCTGCTCTTTATAAATAAGAACGATTTTGATAATATTGAACAGGGAGATGTTCTTGAAATAGGAAGTTTACAATCCCTTAATGAAATGAACAAATATAAAATATTAAATAGAACAAAAAATTTTGAATTTGAATCAAAACATACGATGAGCAGAAGACAAACAGATATTGTATTAGCAGGCGGTTTAATTAATATTATAAAAAACAAAATAAAAAATAATTAACAGTTTTGTAATAAAACAGGAATGTGTAAAATGAATAGGGTTGTGTTTTTATTATTTAGATTAGGCTTATCAAAAGTAATCATCCAAACCTGTGTTTTAGCTTTAATTTTATATATGGCTGCTTTGGTTATTCTCCGGCTTGGCGATAAAAGATTTTTAGGTAAAAATGCAGCATTCGATTTTATTGTGGGGATAGTAATAGGCTCTACCGTAAGCCGTGCAATTAATGGAAGTGCAGAATTAATACCAACAATTTCCGCAGTCATAGTTCTAGTTGGGTTTCATTGGTTAATTGCGACAGTTTCTCTATATTCAAATAAAATTGATTCGTTAGTAAAAGGGAAATCAAAATTAATTGCTAAAGACGGAAATATTTTATGGGATGCAATGAAAAAAAATCATGTAAGCAAAAATGATTTAATGATGCATGTTCGGTTTGACGGAAACATAACAAAAATAGAAGATGTGGAGGAGGCTTTTTTCGAAAAAGGAGGGAGAATAAGTATAATTCCCAAAAAGCCCAAATTAAAAAAACCGCATATAATTGATATAGAAGTTAAAGAGGGTGTCCAAACGGTAAGGATATCAATTGAATAAAATAATAAAACCTCCGGAGCAGTTATATGAATACATCAATAGGTAATATAATTAGTACAGCAGTGATAGCAGGTATTTTTGGTACTGCAGGCATGACTATATTTTTACAAATAATATCCAAATCAGGAATTGCAAATGCTGATATGGTTCGGGCAATCGGCAGTTTATTTACTAAAACGTTGGATTCAGCATTTTCATTCGGGATTATACTACATTTGATTTCGGGAATAATCTTTGCGTTTTTATATACATTTGCGATCTTTGGTCTAAATGTTCACGGAATTGCCAGCAGCATAGGTTCAGGCACAATAATAGGTTTTATCCACGGCGGAGTAGTCAGCTTTGTACTTGTTACGGCTGTAGCTGAACATCATCCTTTAGCTGAATTTCAAAAGACAGGATTTTCAGTTGCTGTAGCCCATTTAGTGGCACATATGATTTTCGGATTTATTGTAGGTTTAATTATTGGGTTAATAGGTTATTAAGATTATAAATAACTTTTAACAGCATCATTAAGATTACTAAATATCATAAAGACTTTGTCCATTCTTGTAACATAGAACATTGAATTTTCATTTTGTTCACTCCAAACAATCCTCAAATCTCCATTTGCAGCAGAAGCCTTCTTTAATGTATTAACAAGAACTCCCAATATAGTTGAATCAACAAATTCGCAATTGGACATATTTACAACAAGTTTATTGTAATTTTGTCTTAATATTTTATTAAGGAATTCTCCAAATGAACTTGCTATTTCTAAAGTAGCTCTGGATAAATTTACATTAATTATACTAATTTCACCGTACTGAAGATGTTCAAAACTCCCGCTTTCCTGGAAAGAACTGACCTGTTCCAGACTAATAGATTTACTACTTGAAAGGAATGGATTTTCCGAATCTTTTGTTTTTTTATTATCTTCACCTAAAACTGATTTATTTTCATTATTGTTTGAGATTTCAATTTTACCTTCTACTTTTGTGTAACCATCCTTTTCTTTGGTAGCATGAGATTCTACATGTAAATTATTGGACTTATCCACCTTCAAATTTTCTTTATCGATATTAAAGGAGGGTTTTTCTGATTCAAAGATTTGATTCTTCCTTGAAAGGATTTTTTGAGCTTCAAGTTCTGCTATCTTCTGAGCCTGGTTTTCAATTATACTGGACTGCTGCTCTCCGATAAATATTTTCTCTTCAAGCTGTTTTTTTAATTGTCTTATTTCAATCTGGAATTCTTCAAGCTTTTCTTTCACATCATTTTCGGAATCTTTTGAAGGACTATTATTTAATTGAGCGATAATATTCTCAAGTTGATTTAATTTATTTTCTTTATCCTTCAATTCATGTTCTTTAATAGCTAAAGAAGAGTCAAATTTTTCTAATTCAGAATCCATTCTGCTTTTCTGAGCTACAATATCAGAAGTCACCTTCTTTAAAGAACTCATTTCAGAGAATATTTTCTGAAGCCTACCATCCAGTTCTTTATTTTTATCCAATAATTCTAACTTGTCAGATTTCAATAACTCGGTATTTTTTAATAACTCTTCTTTTTGGTTGATTAAATTATTCACTTCTTCCTGTAGGGAACCGATAGTTAAGTTTAATGATTCAATAGATTGACTATTTTGTTCATTTACCTTTCTATCATTTTGCAGGTTCAAATCATTTATTAACTCATTTTTTTGAGTTATTTCTTTTTCAAGATTCTCAATGATTCTATTTTTAGTTTTTTCTATTTCTTCCTTTTTATTTATATGCTCTTCAATGTCATTTTTTAGTTTAGTCAAACAATTGTTTCTTGAAGATAATTCTTCAGAGAGCCTATTTATTTCAAGTTCATATTCTTTTGACTTTTGTGTTCCATCAAAATCCGCGGCAGCTTTAATACGTCCATTTAATTCAGATTCAATTTTTCTTAATTGATCACGATAAGTTTTTTCATTGTTTTCAAGTTCAATGATTCTCGAAATTTGCTTTTGAATAATTTCTTCTTTTTTATGTTCAATATTTTTATAATATTTTTCTTTTTCAATTAAATCTTCAATTTGATCATTTTGCCTGCTTATAGTTTTATTTTTTTCCAGCTTAAGTTTCTGAAATTCATTTTCTCTGGATTCGTAATTTTCTATTTCAAGACTTTGTTCAATTATTACCAATTCCTGTTGTTTTGCCGTTTTATTTAATTCTTCGCAATTCTGTTTATTTTCAATAACTTTCTGTTCAAGTTCTTGTATTAGAAGAGCGTTTTCTCTATCTCTTTTTTGATAAGGAATTTCCTGTTCTTTTAACTTTTTAATTGTTTCTTCATTTTTACGAAGTGCATCTTCTTTTTGTCTTAACTGAAGTTCTGATTTTTCCAGGACGGTTTTGAGATTTTCTATCTGCCTAAGTAAATTTTGAATCTCCTCATTTTTCTTTAATTCCGACTCCTTAAAACCTGCTTCAATGTTTTCAAGTTCAATTATTCTTAAGTCTTGATTTTCAAATAATCGAGCTTTTTCTTCTTCCCGTTTGTTAAGACTACTTATTTGTACATTCAGATTGGCAATTTCATTTATAAGTTTTTGAATTTCATTCTCAGAGCCGGAAACCTCAGTTTTAAGAACTTTATTTTCATTTTCCAAATAAAGTATTTTTTCATTCAACGTGTTAACGGCATTGTTTTTTTCAATTTCCATTGAATTGAATTCAGATTTATATCTGGCCAATTCCCCTATTTCAGTTTTAAGGAATTCTGATTGTTTTTCCGCATCAGATAAAAGTTGGTTTACTTTTGAAAGCTCCTCCTTGTGATTTTGTAATGTAATTTCTTTTTCATTTAATACTCTCTCATTTTCCTGAAGCTTGAGATTAAGATTTTCTTTAAGCTCCTTATAATTTTCAATTTTGGTATTAAGATCATTTAGGAGATTATTATTACTTTCAGAAACCTTAGAGAGTTCAGATTTCAGACCATTGATTTTTTCAGATAAATCCTTTAATTGTGATTCTTTTTGAGATCCTATCTCATTAAGTTCATTTATGAGATTATTATTTTCTTCAGTTATATTTAAAACTTTAGATTCAAGTTCAGCAATTTTTTCAGTTAATATGTTTGCTTGAACTTCTCCCCGGGAACTGATTTCTTTAAGTTCAATTAATAAATTATTTTTGTCTTCGGAAGATTTAGAAACTTCAAGTTCCAGTCCTGAAATTTTATCAAATAAATCTTTTACCTGTAATTCATTTTGGTATCTAAATTCATTTAATTCATTTAACAAGTCTTTTTTTTCTTCAGAAGACTTAGATAATTCAGAATTGAGCCTGGTAATATTTGTCGTTAATTCTTTTAATTGAATTTCTTTTTCTGTCTTTAAATTGTTCAATTCAATAATAAGATTATTATTATCTTCCCTGGTTCGAGAAAACTCAGATTCCAAATTGCTAATTTTGTCAGACAGACCCTTTATCTGCAATTCTTTTTGGGCTTTCATTTCAGTTAATTCATCTAGAAGAATGTTTTTTTCTTCTGAAGATTTAGAAACTTCCAATTGCAGTTCGGAAATCCTGTTTGTTAATCCTTTTAATTCAAATTCCTTTTGAACTTTAAAATTCTTTAATTCAGTTAAAGTATTGTTATTTATTTCTGTTGAATTGGATAATTCTGATTCGAGATTAATAATTTTTTCTTGTAAGTTCTTAATCTGTAATTCGTTGTGAGATTTAATTCTTTTTAGTTCATTAAACAGGATATCTTTTTCTTCAGAAGTTTTGGAAGATTCGGATTCCAATTCAATAATTTTTTCATTTAATTCATTGATACGGGCTTCTTTTTCGGATTTAATAATATTAAGCTCGATAATAAGATTATTTTTAACTTCAATTGATTTAGAAAATTCTGATTCAAGATCAGTAATTTTTTCGGTTAATTCTTTTGTTATTATTTCATTTTTAGATTTGATTCTATTTAATTCAATAAGAAGAGTATTCTTTTCTTCTGAAGAATTTGAGATTTCGGATTCAAGTTCCGAAATCTTATCTGTTAATTCATTTAATTCTAATCCTTTTTGAAAACTAAGCTTACTGAGTTCATTTTCATGGTTTTTAATCTCATTTATTAATGCTGCTTGTTCTTCAACAGCTTTTTGTTTTTGATTAATTTCCTTTTGTGCTGAATTGAATTTATTTCTTAAATCCGTTAATTCATTTTTAAGCTTGTTTCTTTCTTCTTCATTAATTTCCTGAAATTGAAGCAGAGATTTTTCGCTGGAGAGTAAGTGGGCAATTTTTAATTGATTTTTATTTATTATTTCTTCTAATTCTTCATTTTTCCGTGTGAGTATTTCATTTTCAGTTTTATTTAGCTGGATATCTTTTTCTTTAATAATTAAATTTTTAACTTCAATTTCCTTTTGCAAAGAATTCAACTCGCTGCTTAAACTTGAAATTTCAGCAGTTAGATTTCTAATTTTTTCTTCATATTCATTTTTGATTAGGTCAAACTCTTTTTCTTTATCCAGTAATTTTTGAATTTCATCTGCAAGTTTTACTATTTCTGCTTCTTTTTCTTTTATTAGACCGGAATAATTTAATATTTTTGATTTATCAGAGAACACCTGTTTTTCCAGTGTAACCAATTTTGAATTTTGTTCATCTACTTTTGTTTTAAATCCATTTTCAGACGCAAGTAATTTCTCAATTTGCTCTTTTTGATTTTCAATCAAGATATTCAGCTCATTACTTGAAAACTGGTACTTCTCAATGCGCGTATTCAACTGGTTAATTAAATCTTTTTGATTATTTATATAATTATCTTTTTCAGTTCTGGCTTTTTCAAGATTAATAACTAGTTCATTATAATCTTCTATCTTTTTATTTAATTCTTTAATCAACTCATCCCGTTCTTTATTCCTGAAATTCTCAATTAAAGTATCAAACTGATTTGACATTTCGGGATCAGTATCTTCATAAAATTTCTTTATGTTATTAACAATTACATTATGCTTTTTAATTATTACTTCTAAATCATCTTTATAAAGTTGTGCGATATGGGAATCTTTAACAACAACAGCTACTGAGTTACTTTTTTCTTGTAAAAAACATTCCGCTCCAAGAAAATCATTCTCAGATAAAATTAAAGAAAGGGTCTTATCAGATACTCTTTTCTTCAGAAGATTTATTTCACCATCAATAATCAAATAAAGCGAATTTGAAGTCTCTCCTTTTCGTAAGAGAAATTCGCCTTCTTTCATATCTATATAGTTAAATTTGACATTTTCAAAATCTATATTTGTATTGAAAAAAAGTTTGTTATTTTTAATAGAAGCAACTACATGATCTTGCATAAAGAACCCATTTAGATTAGAAAATAAAAGAAAAATTTATAATAAATCAATTTTATCCACTAAATAAAATCAAATTTCATGCCGTTACTTATTCAACTTTTAACTTTTCATAAAACGTAAAATTTTCTAGTTAACATAAAATAAAGTGATCAATTTTCAACAATAATCTAAAATTAGACATTCTATCAATTTAAAAATTACTAACTATTTTATTTAATTGATATTATGGTATTCTTTTTGAGGAAATTCTATTGGGGTGCTCCTAATCATCTTCCTTTTACTTTAAGACTTTTTTCTTTGTATGTATTAAAATTTTTGTTAAAATTCACAACAAGAAATTTAGACCCATATTATTTTATCTATAAAAATTATAATAGCAGGGATTATATGGTTGTAAATTTCTACAATAATGATGTAAAATGTAGAATATCTTTTCTAATTATTATTTTCATTATAATTAATTCTTCTCTAATTTTCTCTCAAAAAGTAAGAATAATGCCGTTAGGAGATTCAATCACCAGGGATAGTTTTGGTGATAACCCGCGGCCTGATTCAATTTTAACTGGGTATCGTCAACTTTTGTGGCAATTGCTACAGTCTCAAAATTATCCTGTTGATTTTATCGGCAGCGATTCTTCAGGATATGGCGTTATTCCTAAATTTGATCCAAATAATGCAGGATTCGGCGGATATTCCACCAAACAACTATTAAACTTATTAAAAACCGGATATGATGTTTCGGGAAACCAAGTAACTCAAGGACCTTATTTTAATTATTATAAAGCCGACATAATTTTGCTTCATATAGGAACAAATGAATTAGATACAGCAACTGCAGATCTTGAGGAATTGCTTAATTATATCGATAATTTTCAGGACACCACGAATTCTATAATATGGGTAATTTTAGCTAAGATCATTAATCGAGCACCTTATAGCTTAGCTACAACCGAATACAATTCTAATATTCAAAAAATGGCTGAAAAAAGAATTAAAAATGGGGATCATTTAAAAATAGTAGATATGGAAAAAAATGCCGGATTTATATATCAGATAGATACAGTTGCCCCATACAACAATGGAGACATGTATGATTATCTTCATCCAAATAATCGAGGGTATGGAAAAATGGCATCACTTTTCTATGATACATTGAGAGTTTTATTGAACCAAATTATCCCGGTAGAATTGAACCGTTTTTATTATAGTACTGATAAAGATAGTGTTATGTTATATTGGGAAACAGCTTTAGAATTGAATAATTATGGATTTGTAATTGAAAGATCCGCAGGAGATGGTATCTGGCAAAGTATAGATTTTATAAGGGGTAAAGACAATAGTAATAAAATTCAAAAATATTTTTATCAGGATGTTCCCACTCAGCCTTTCGCTCATAATTATATGTATAGACTAAGGCAAATAGAAAACAACGGTACATCTCAATATATTGCCCAGTTAAATGTAAATATAAACAAAACCACATCTATTGATAGTATAACTTACAGTATACCGAAATATTTTAAATTAGAGCAGAATTATCCGAATCCGTTTAATCCAACTACAATAATAAGATACAGCATCCCTAAAGAAAGCAAAGTAAGTATTGAAATATATAATTCTTTAGGTCAAAAGGTTTTTACATTAGTTGATGAAAGAGAAGGGGCAGGTATATATGAAAAAATGCTGAATGCTCAAAATCTATCTTCAGGGGTTTATTTTTATATCTTTAAAGCTTTTCCGGAGGATGGACAAAACCCTATTAATTTGTCAAAGAAGATGATATTAATTAAATAAGATTTCACAGATTTTAGATTTTTAGTTATATGAAAATTTAGGTGCGAATACTATATTATATTAAAAGGGAAAAACTGCTTAATATTTCGTTAAAATTAAGTCTATTGCTTTATTATAGTCTTTAACAGCTTCATTGTGTCTTCCAATTGATGATTTAGCATCACCACGTTTTAAATAAGCTTCTGCAAAATCAGGTGAGAATTCGATTGCTTTATCAAAATCTTTAATAGAAAACTCATATTCATTTAATTTTAATTTGAAATTTCCACTTTTAAAAAACTCTACTGCTTTTTTTGTAATATACTTGCTTCCTGATTTCATTAATTTTCCTAATATTATAAGATAAGCATAATTTAATCGGAAATAATTTAGTTGCTGTGATTTTCTTAAGGGCATGATAAAAATCATATTAAAATAATTTCAATAAAATAGTTTAAGAAAAAAATGAATAGTATTTGAAGAAGTTCTAATAAAAATTAGAAAATTAAAATAGGTTTGTTCGGTTCATATAATAGGTAAAATCAAAGAATTAATTTTCAGAATAAACGATTGAATTAACCGTATGTTCAGAAAGGAAATACTTGTCTGCAAGAACAACTAAAGCCTCTCTGTTCTTTTTCCCTTCTTTTTTCATTTGCTGAAAGTCTCTCTGAATTTCTTTATTCCTTTTTAACAACTTTTCATTTGCCCTATATTTTTTTTGTTTTCCATTCTCCATGATCTTCACACAAAATATATCAATTAAATTCTTTATATGATTTTGGAGGGTGATGTACTATTTTTCTTATCGTTTCAAATTGCAGATATGGATAGTCCTGTCTAATAATATCTATTGCATCACTCACCCGGTATTTTTTTAACCTTAGCGATTTGAATCTTTTTCTTATAAGCCTGTCTCTTAATGAAGTTTCATTGAACAGCCCTTTGCTTTTGAGCAAATTATAAATCTCATTACTAATGAGATCACTAAGAGGATTTAATTCTAATTCATTAGGATTTAATTCTTCCATAGCACTATCTCCTTAAATTTCAATTTAATAATTCAAATTTTGAATTTTTAATTCAAGTACATATTCATGCTGTAAAAATTTAATTAGATGAAAAAAGGGGTTTATAAGTACATATATATGCGGTGTGATAAAAAGTTGACTAAATAATCTTCTTTCTAATTGCTTTTGCGACAGCTTCGGATTGTGAATGAACGTGTAATTTTTTATAAATATTTCTTATATGATGTCTTACAGTATCTACACTTATAAATAATTTATCTCCAATTTCCTGATAACTTTGACCATTCGAAAGTTGATATAAAACTTCTTTTTCCCTGTTGGATAAAGAGAATTCATTATCTACTGCAAGATTTTTTTCTTTTTGAAATTCATTAATTACCTGGCGAGCAATTTGGGAGCTCATAGGTGAACCGCCTTCATAAACATCTTTAATTGCTTCCAACAAACGCGAAGGCGGGGTTTTTTTAACCAAATAACCGCATGCACCGGCACAAAGAGCTTGAAAGACTACTTCGCTTTCTTCATATATTGTAAGCATCAAAATATTCAAGTCTGGTTTGGTCTCTTTGGCTTTTTTTAATGCTTCTATCCCGTTCATTCCAGGTAAACCAATATCCATTAAAACTACATCCATTTTAAAGGAAGAGAGTTGTTCTAAAAATTTTTCAGAAGAAGAATACATGCCGACACATTTATATCCTTCCGTTCCATTAATTAGGGCACCAAGACCCTCTCGAATGGTATTATTATCTTCTATTATTACTACATTTATCATAAATATTATTTATTAATAAAATATTTGATTTTGTTTATATTATTTACTTTAATGAAAAAATGGACTGTTGTACCACCTTTATTATTTTTTTCCCAATCAACTTTTCCGCCAATCAGTTCGGCGCGTTTGCGCATATTGGTTAAACCGTTACCGAAATTATCGTAAATGTTTTTTAATCCAATACCATCATCACTTAATTCTATATCAATTTGATTGCCCTGAATATTTGTTTCTAATTCTATACTACTGCATTTACTATGTTTTATACAATTATTTATTCCTTCTTTGAAAATTAAATAAAGGTTTTGTCTAAAATCCATAGGTAATTTTATATCCTCCAATTTTTCCAGATTTGAAGTTCTTAATCTTATATTTATCGATTCTAGAAAATCGCTATAGGAATCCTTAAGTCTCAAAATTAAATCATATAGAGAGTCTTTCTTCGGATTTACAACCCATACTATATCACTCATGTTATCAATCAATTGGCGAGCTTTTTCACTGATTTTTTTTAATTCCTCAGGATGCTTCTCGTAATTTCCATTTAGATTATTTTCCGCAAGCTCACTTAAAATAGATATTTCGGTTAAACCTGAGCCTATATTGTCATGAAGATCTGCAGCAAGCTTGGTTTTCAATCTTTCAATTGAGAGCAGATTTTTGATTCTTATTGTACTTAAATAGTAAATAACCAAGCTTCCCGCAAAAAGACATATTATTATAAACCACCAGGTTTTCCAAAAAGGTGGGAGAATAGTAATATGTACTTTAACACCTATTGAATTCCAAATCCTATCATTATTTGAACCTTTAACGATGAATATATATTCTCCCGGAGATAAATTTGTGTAATTAGCACTTCGGTAGTTTGCATCTACAAAGTGCCATTCATTTTCAAATCCTGCTAATTTATAGGAATAATGATTATCCTTAGGGTTGGAATAATCCAACGCCGCAAATTCAAATGAAATAAAATTTTCACTATAAGCCAAAGAAATATTATGTTTTTCGCCCATTAATGGTTTATTAAAGATCTTTACAGATGTAATTACAACCGGAGGTATGTAAGGATTATTTTGTACGCTATCAGGAAAAAAATAATTAAGTCCATTTATTCCACCGAAGAACATTTCTCCTTCTTTGGATTTGAAATATGCACCACCACTGAATTCAATACTTTGCAAACCATCTTGAAGTCCAAAATGTGTTATATTTTCATTCTCAATATTAAATCTATAAATTCCATTATCGCTGCTCATCCATAAATTTTTATTATTATCTTCCAGAATACCGTAGACAACATCACAGTTTAATCCGTTCTTTTTTTTATACCTATAGAATAAATTATGAATCCTGTCAAATTTATTTAATCCTCCGCCGTAAGTACCGATCCATAAAGTCCCTTTTGAATCCTCATAAATAGATAATACTCTATTATCACTTAAACTATGTTCATCCAGTGGGTCATTCATATAGTGTCTAAAACTTCTTGTTTTTTTATTAAATTTATTTAAACCACCCCCAAAGGTACCTATCCAAAAAGTTCCTTCTCTATCTTTAAACAAAGTATAAACTCTATTATCACTCAGACTGTTTGGATCGGATTCATTATTTATAAAATGTTCAAATTCTATTTTGTTATTTTTGGGATTTGGGAGTTTAAATTTATTCAAACCACCTGTAAATGTAGCTAACCATACATTGGAGTCAGAATCAATAAGAATATCCTGTATCTGATTTGCTCCTATACTATAGGGATCTTTGGAATTATGTATGTAAGAAATAAATTTTCCGGATTTTGGATCAAATTTATCCAGACCTCCGCTATATGTCCCAATCCAGAGAATTCCGTATTTATCTTCTGCTATAGATCTTATATGATTATCACTTATGCTTAATGGGTTGAAGGTATTATGAAGGTAATGATAAAATTTATTTTTTCTGATATCAAATTTATTTAATCCTCCTCTGTAAGTTCCGATCCAAAGGTCTTTATGTTCATCTTGATGAATAGCCCATACCACATCATCACTTAAACTGTTTTGATTGGAAGGTTCATACTTAATCTGTTCAAATTTTACTTTGTTGATTTCGAGTTTACTTATTCCGGTACCAAGGTGAGTTCCAGCCCATATAATTCCCGATCTATCACTACACAAAGAGATCACATCATTTCCTGCAAGTGAATTTTCATCCATTGGATCATGTTCAAAGTGTGTAAATTTATTTCTTTTTATATCAAATCTGGTTAGGCCATCTCCAAAAGTTCCAAGCCAAAGACATTTTTGTCTGTCCTGGAGAATAACCATAATGGAATTATTCCCGATGTTGTTCCTTTCGTTATCATTTTTTATATAATGTTTAAATTCTGCTTTAGAAGGCTCTAAATATTTTTGATCAGCAGTCAATTCATTCAATCCTCCATTATATGTCCCAATCCACAGATTATTATTGTTATCCTCAAATAATGCAACGATCTTATTATCGCTCAAGGAATTTTTTATTGAAGTAATATTTCGATAATGTAAAAAAGTTAACCCTTCATTTTCTTTCCATATTTTATTATTTTGATATATTAAACCGGAACTCTTTACAACTCTATTTAATCCTCCGCCGAAAGTGCCAATCCAAACAGTACCTTCTTTATCAATTAAGATTTTCATTATTCTATTATAATTTAAACCGTCAGGATTATTTTCTTTAAAATAATAATGCCGAATTGCACCGGTATTTTTGTTAAATATTAATAGACCTTTTCCCCAAGTCCCCAGCCATAGGTTGTTATCATTATCTTCAGCTATTGTAGTAATAGAATTATTATCATTCCTGGAAAAAATTATGGGGTATTCATAATATTCATTTTCCTGTGCAGGAATCGGGCTTATAATGTTCTGTGTACTATAATGGATAAATGAACTTGTATTCCTGTCAAACTTATTTATCACACCTCTTGTTGTTCCAATCCACAAATTTCCTTGTTTATCTTCATAAAGCGAATTAATACCATTATCTGAAATAGATGTTGAATCATAAGGATTATTTGTAAATATTTTAAAATTATATCCATCGTACTTATTTAAGCCATTACTGGTACCGAACCACATAAATCCTTCATTATCTTGAATTATACAGTGGACAGTACTTTGTGAGAGACCATCTTCTAAGCCTAATCTTTTTGAAATATAAGCGTTGTTTTTTGTATATAAAAAGTTTAGGGGGAGAATTAATAAAAGTAGAATTGAAATTATTCTGTTTTTATTCATTATGATGCAGAAGTTTTTAAACAATTAAATTTTTTAACGAACAAGTCAATGTAAATAAAAATTGGAATCTATTACAATATTATCGTATATGTTTCTAATATTATGCATAATTATCCATAATGTATGGATTTATATTAGGATTTAGATAAATATATGAAAATATATGCAAATATCACTTGACAAAGTATTTCATTTTTTTTAGTTTTAATCTAATGAAATTTATAATAAAAAATATGCTTTCCTCAATTCAGCAAAATTTGCTGCTGACACCTATCCGCCCCCATGTGGGGTAATGATAAAATCTTTCCATTAATAAACCTTTTTTCATTTAAATAATTAAAATATAGAGAGAATTATGATATCAATAGGTATTGTAGGCGGTACAGGATATACTGGAAAGGAATTGATTAAATATTGTCTTTCTCATCCTTTTATAAAGAATTTTCAGATTTACGCTAACAGCAATGCAGGAGAAAATTTATTTTCTTTATTCCCTGATTTAGTCGGTTATACTGAAAACATGATTATTGAATCAATAAATAATATTTCACTTGAACATGACTTATATTTTGTTGCTCTTCCGCATGGTGAAGCATTAAAATATGTCCCGCATTTAATTTCAAATAACAAGTATGTAATTGATTTGGGAGGTGATTATAGGTTAGATTATGAGGAGCTTTATATTCAATGGTATAGATATACACATACATCTCCTTACCTGCTTCAATCCAAGCTATATGGATTAGTCGATTATTCAAAGACTAATTATGAACAAGTTCAATTAATTGCAAATCCGGGCTGTTACCCAACTGCAACCTTACTTTCCTTACTTCCATTACTTCCTAATTTGGCTGATTGTATTTTAAGTATAAGCTGTTCTGCTTATTCCGGTACAAGCGGAGCAGGCAAAAATCCAAAACAAGAACTTCTCCTTTCGGAGATGAACGGTAATATAAAGGCATATAATGTTAATCAACACAGGCATGAACCGGAGATTTTACAACAATTGTTTAAGAATGGTTTTCATTCTCCATTTTCTTTTACAACTCATTTATTACCAATTTCAAAAGGTATCTATGTTACTTCATCCATACATTTAAATAATTCTATTAGTCAGCAGGAAGTTTTGGAATTTTATAATAACATTTATATGACTTCCCCGTTCATTAGGATTAGGAATTTCCCACCAGAATTAAAGTGGGTTGTTGATACCAATTTTTGTGATATAAATATATCTGTTAAAGACAAAGTAATTATTGTAACTGCAGCGATTGATAATTTAGTCAAAGGGGCTTCCGGCCAAGCTTTTCAAAATATGAATAAGTTATATGGATGGGATGAGACTTCCGGATTATTAAGAACTGCCGTTCAGTCAGATAAAAAGGAGCAAAAAAATGTTTCAGTTTATTGAAAATGGTTCAATAACTTCAGTTTCTGGAATTATGGCTGCAGGCTTAAACTGCGGTATAAAGAAACAAAAGAAGGATCTTGCGCTAATAGTTTCGGAAGTTCCGTGTAATGCTGCAGGAACATTTACGTTAAATAAAGTTGTAGCTGCTCCTTTAGTAATTTCAAAAAATATAATTAAGCAGCAGAACAAAATTAAAGCGATTCTCGTTAATTCGGGTAATGCAAATGCATGCACCGGAACAATTGGTTTTGAAAATGCATTAGACATGCAGTCATTTTGTGCAAAAAAGTTGTCTCTTAATTCTTCAGAAGTGATTATAAGTTCAACAGGAGTTATCGGTAAGCAGCTGCCCTTGGAGCAAATTAAATCCGGAATCAATAATATAGCAAATAAAATATCAATAGACGGCGGACTTGATGCAGCCGAAGCAATATTAACTACCGATCTAAGAAAAAAATCATTTGCCGTTAAAGTACAGTTATCTAAAGGTGAAGCGACTATTGGTGGGATTTGCAAAGGAAGCGGAATGATAATGCCTAATATGGCAACCATGCTGGCATTTCTAGCAACTGATGCTTCAATTGAGCAACATCTTCTTCAAAATTTGTTGAGTTCAGCTGTGGAAAATTCATTTAATAAAATTTCAGTTGATGGAGAAACAAGCACTAATGATATGGTGATTTTAATTGAGAATGGATTTTCAGGAATAGAAATTAAGGAATCCACAGATGATTATAACATTTTTTACACAGCACTTCTTTCTGTCTGCCAAGAAATGGGCAAATCTATAGCAGCTGACGGAGAAGGTGCAACAAAGTTAATTACCATATCAGTAAACAATGCAAAAACAAAAAAAGATGCCGATACGATAGCTAAGGCAGTTGCTAATTCACCTTTATTTAAAACAGCAATGAACGGCAATGATGCAAATTGGGGCAGAATCCTATCAGTTGCTGGAAGCAGCGGTGTTGATTTTATACCGGAGAAAGTATCTATAAAGTTTGATGATATGAAAATACTCGAACCAAATTACAGCGTCAATTTTGATGAAGAAAAAGCTAAAAAACTATTGAATAAAGAAAAAATAACAGTTTCAGTTGATCTTGATGAGGGAGATGAATCATCAACATGGTGGACCTGCGATTTTTCAGAAGGATATATAAAAATTAATTCAAGTTATAGGACATAAAAACATGATAAATGTTAAATGGGATATGAGAATTAGAGTTTTTTACAATACTCATCCAGTATATTACATTTAACCTATCGAAGGGTAAAGATATGAAAACAGCAGTAATTAAATTTAGCGGTAAGTCTCTTGATAACTTTTTTACAAATAAAAAGTGGATTGAATTGATTTCTAATTTAAAGAAAACCTATGACGGGATTGTACTTATACATGGTGCAGGAAATAAAATTTCCGAATGGTCTTATGCCCTTGGACTGCAGCCTCAGTTTATTGAAGGGCAAAGAGTAACCGACAAATATACAATGGAAGTAGTAGCTGCTGTTCAATCAGGATTACTTAATGCTAAAATAGTTAGTCATTTGCAAATAAATAATTTTGATGCCATTGGATTATCAGGAATAGACAGAGGATTGTTCACTGCAGAATATTTAAATGAAAATTTAGGTTATGTTGGTTTACCCAAAATATCAGGAAACACCGAATGGATTTATTCCCTTTTAAATGAAGATGTAATACCTGTGTTTTCATCTCTATGCAAGGATAAAAACGGAAATCTAATGAATGTGAATGCCGATGTTTTTACGCAGGTTTTAGCTAAAGCTATTTCAGCCGATACTGTTTTCTTTCTCTCAGATGTTAGCGGAGTAAAGTTAAATGGGGTAATTCAAAATTTTATTCATGATACTGAAATAAATGATTGTATCCAAAACGGACATATTACCGATGGAATGATTCCTAAGTTAAAGAGCTGTAAAAAATTAATCGAAGAGGGAATCAGCAAAGTTTGGATAGGGAGCGAATTATTTGACCTAAATCTAAATGATTTTAATAACTCAATTTATTTGAAAGGAACCTGGATTGTCGAATCAAAAGCAATTGCAGTTTGAAACCTCTTCAGCTTTATTAAAGAATTATTCTAGATATGAAATTGACTTTATAAAAGGTGAAGGTGCCTACCTTTTCGATGCAAATGGTAAAAAATATCTTGACTTTTTGTCGGGAATTGCAGTAACAGGATTCGGGCATAATCATCCTTTGATTACAACCGCTGTTAAAGAACAAGCCGAAAAATTATTTCACGTTTCGAATTTATTCCAATCATCATTACAAGAATCCTTAGCTGAGAAACTTCTTAATCATTCCGGATTAGATAATGTATTTCTATGTAATTCTGGTACAGAAGCAAATGAAGCAGCAATTAAGTTTGCTCGAAAATGGGGGAAAGGAAGATCTTCCATCATTACAGCCATAGGCGGATTTCATGGAAGAACAATGGGAAGTCTTTCTGCATCAGCACAATATAAATTATGGGAGGGATTCTCTCCTCTAACTCCCGGTTTTTCTTATGTCCCCTATAATGATGTTGAGGCAATTGAAAATTCAATTGATGAGAATACTGTTGCTGTTATGCTTGAGTCAATTCAAGGAGAATCAGGAATAAATGTTCCGTCTGAAACTTATTTGCATAATGTAAATGAACTTTGTGAAAAGAACGATCTTCTTTTTATTATTGATGAAGTTCAGACAGGTATGGGAAGAACCGGAAAAATGTTTGCATTTCAGTGGGAAAACGTAAAACCCGATATAATCACTCTGGCTAAAGGAATTGCTAATGGACTTCCTTTAGGGGCTGTTATTTGTACTAAAGAAGTCGGGGATTTAATGACCCCTGGAAGCCACGGTTCTACTTTTGGGGGTAACCCAATTGCTGTTGCATCAGCAAATGTCGTTATGGATTTATTGGATTCCGAATGTTTTAAACAAAATTATTTTTTAGGTGAAAGGTTAAAGGAAGAAATATATTCATTGGGAAATGAAAAGATAAAAAGCATACGCGGAAAAGGTCTCATGATCGGTATCGAGTTAAAGAGTAATGTTAATGTAAAGAAAATAGCTGCTGAATTATTAGAATCTGGTATTGTTACCGGTACAGCAGGAGAAAATGTGTTAAGACTACTTCCTCCTTATATCATAAATGAAAAAGAAATTCATCATTTTATAAAAGAATTTTCTAATATTATCAATAAACCATAAGGTGCTAATGTCAGCTAAATTAAAACGGCAAAATCGCATTAAAGAAATTTTAAATGACTATAATATTACCAATCAGGAAGATTTAATAAAAATATTAAAAGATGAAGCAATTAATGTAACACAAGCAACATTAAGCAGAGATTTTGCTGAGCTTGGTGTTGCCCGAACAGTTACCGAAAAGGGGGTTAGATATGTTTTGGACGCAAATGAGTCTGGAAAGCAAATTGCAAAATTAATAGGTTTTGAAATTTTAGGAATAGAAAATAATGAATCTTTAATAATAATAAGAACACTTGCCGGCAGGGCACAAGGAGTAGCTCATTATATCGATCGTCTGAATCGAGAAGAAATTATTGGTACAGTCGGAGGAGATGATACTGTTTTAGTAATTCCGAATAAAAGTAAAAATATACCGGTTGTGGTTGAAATGATTAAAAAAATGATGACTGAAATTCCATCTTAATAAATTTTGTTTTAAAACTATAAAAAGAGAGAAAAATGAAAATAAAAAAAATTGCAGTTGCGTATTCGGGTGGTTTAGATACATCCGTTATGGTGAAATGGTTAAGTGAAAAATATGATGCAGAAATTATAACGGTTACCGGTGTTCTTGGAAAAACCGGAGAACTTGAGGGTCTTGAAGAAAAAGCATTGAAAACAGGAGCTGTTAAGGCTCATATTATAGATTTACAGGATGAGTTTATATCTAATTATGTATGGAAAGCCCTAAAAGCTGATGCTCTTTACGAAGGAGTATATCCAATGGCAACTTCAATTGGTAGACCTCTTCTTGCAAAACTTTTAGTTGATGTGGCATTAGCCGAAGGTGCCGACACTGTTGCTCACGGATGTACAGGTAAAGGGAATGATCAGGTTAGATTTGAAGTTGGAATTCAATCCCTTGCACCTCAGTTAAATATATTAGCTCCTTTAAGGGAGTGGGAATTTAAAAGCAGAGAAGATGAAATTGATTATGCTCTTGAAAATAAAATTCCGATAAAAGTAACAAAATCTTCTCCTTATTCAATTGATGAAAATTTATGGGGAATTGCAATTGAATGCGGAGTTTTAGAAGATCCGACAGCCGCTCCGCCGAAAGATGCATGGCAAATTACAGTTGATCCGAAAGACGCACCAACCAATTCTGAAACTATAATTATTGGTTTTGAAAAAGGTGTTCCTGTAAGCCTGAATTATAAGAAATTTTCTCCTTCTGAACTTGTAAAGGAATTAAATTTAATCGGCGGAAAACACGGCATTGGAAGAATGGATTTAATCGAAAACAGAGTTGTAGGCATAAAATCAAGAGAAGTTTATGAAGCACCAGCGGCTGTTATTCTACACAAAGCTCACAATGAACTTGAAAAGCTTGTCTTAGATAAGGATACCTTTAGATATAAACAGGGCGTTTCGAATAATATCGCCAATTTAATATATGATGGTTTATGGTATTCTCCCCTCTTTGATGCATTAAACGCATTCGTAGATGTAACGCAAAAAAATGTAACCGGTGAAGTGACTTTAGAATTATATAAGGGAAATATTTCCATTCTATCAAGAAGTTCTGCTTTCAGTTTATATAGCAAAGAGCTAGCAACCTATACTAAAGAAGATACCTTTGATCATAAAGCTTCGGAAGGTTTTATTAAGATTTTCGGATTACCATATAAAACATATAATATTATTAATAAATATAATAAGGAAGAAGAATTAACCCATGCTTTGGGGCAGTAGATTTAATGAAAAAATAGATGATTTCGCTCTTGAATTTTCCTCATCATTGTCTTTTGATATAAATCTATTAAAAGAGGATATTCTTGTAAGTAAAGCTCATAGTGAAATGCTTGCTCATATTGGTTTAATCGAAACTAAAGAAGCTAAGGAAATAATAGACGGCTTAAATTTGATTGAAATGGAATATTATGCTGAAAAATGGAGACCTGATTCTTCTGTTTATGAAGATGTTCACTCGGCAGTTGAAGCCAGATTGTTTGAAATAATCGGACCAACGGCCCAAAAACTTCATACAGGCAGAAGCAGAAATGATCAGGTTGCAACAGATTTGAGAATATGGATAAAATCTTCCTGTTCGGTTTTAATAAATAATATTTCATATTTGCAAAATAAATTAATTGAACTTGCTGAAAATCATACAGAAACTATAATGCCTGGATATACACATCTTCAAAGAGCCCAGCCAATTTCATTTGCATTCCATATTCTTGCATATATGGAAATGCTCGAAAGGGATAAAAAAAGGTTTGAATTTATATGTAAAGAAGCCGATGTTTCTCCTTTGGGTTCAGGAGCATTGGCAGGTTCAACATTACCTTTAGATAATGATTATACCGCAAAAAAGCTTGGGTTCTCGAAATCGAGTAACAATGCTTTGGATGCAGTTTCAGATAGAGATTTTG
Source organism: uncultured Ignavibacteriales bacterium (assembly GCA_963848195.1). Taxonomy (GTDB): domain Bacteria; phylum Bacteroidota; class Ignavibacteria; order Ignavibacteriales; family Ignavibacteriaceae; genus CAVQBP01. The sequence continues at coordinate 374,763 of CAWKCY010000024.1, forward strand.
CATTGGATTTTCTAAACGGCTGTTCAATAGGAATTATGCATCTCAGCAGATTTTCTGAAGAGTTAATCATATGGTCTTCATCGGAATGGAAATTTGTTAAAATAAGCGATAAGTATACTACAGGTTCATCACTTATGCCCCAGAAAAAAAACCCTGATATGTCTGAATTGATTCGGGGCAAATCAGGCAGAGTATTTGGGAATTATATATCATTATTAACTACATTAAAAGGTCTCCCTTTAAGCTACAATAGAGATTTACAGGAAGATAAAGAACCTATTTTTGATTCATTCGAAACTTATGAAAAATCTTTAAAAATAATGGGAGGGATAATTGGTTCAATATATATTAGTCCAAATAGATTTGAGGAAGAATTAAAAGGAGATTTTTCCCTCGCAACTGATTTAACAGATTGGCTAGTTTTACATGGCATTTCGTTTAGAGAAGCACATAAAATAGTCGGAGAATTAGTAAAATTTGCTGAAAAAGAGAATAAAAAATTTGATTCGCTTTCCATAGAAGATATAAAGAAAATTAATCCGGTATTCGACATTTCTGCATTAGAAACAATTCATTTAGAAAGAGTTTTATATAGAAAGAAAACAAAAGGATCGCCAAATCCCGATATAGTAAATAGTGAAATTAAAAAGTGGAAAAGTATATTAGGATTTAATGAAAAAGTATTATATATCCAAAGTGAAAAGAATAAAGCAATATCCTAAATTGTACTTGAAAATTTCATTTAAAATCTTAAATTATCCTTACTACATATCTCCTTTTTATTAAGCGATCCTTAATAATTAAGGAAAAATAGCTTTTCAAGCTGATAATCAAGGACAAAATCCTGGATATCTCTTTAATTATATAAATATATTCTAATAGGAGCTAAATATTTATGCCCGGTTTGGTGATAGGAAAGAATATTAATATGGAGAATTATCCGCCAAAATCACAGGGAATGTATGATCCTTTATTTGAGCACGATGCATGCGGAATGGGATTTGTTGCCGACATTAAGGGAAGGAAATCACGCTCAATCATTGATAAAGGATTATCTATCTTAAGAAATCTTAAACATCGCGGCGCAGTTGGTGCCGATCCCTTAACAGGCGATGGTGCCGGAATTTTAATTCAAATGCCGGATGATTTTATGAGAAAAGCTGCGGCATTGGAAAATATTAGACTTCCAATAGAAGGAAGATACGGAGTAGGCGTAATGTTTCTTCCTCAAAATCCAATACTTAGAAGAGCCATTGAGAATATTGTTGAAAAGATAATCATTGATGAGGATCAAAACTTTTTGGGATGGCGCAACGTTCCTGTGGATCCGAATGTTCCCGGAGTAGGTGCAAAAGCTACCCAGCCATTTATTAAACAATGTTTTATCCAGGCTAATCCTAAAATAGAAACGCAGAACGAATTTGAAAGGAAACTTTATTTAATAAGAAGAATTATTGATCATCGGATCCGCGCAGAATTAAAATGTGATAGGAGTAACTATTATGTTCCTTCTTTTTCTAGCAAAATATTAATTTATAAGGGAATGCTTCTGGCGCCGCAAATGACTGATTTCTATAAAGATATTACTGATCCCGATATGAAATCTGCCATGACTATGCTGCACTTACGTTTTTCAACTAATACATTTCCAACCTGGGATCTTGCACATCCTTTTAGGATGATTGCTCATAATGGTGAAATAAATACATTAAGAGGAAATGTAAACTGGATGGCTGCACGTCAGGCAGTAATGGAATCTCCGTATTACGGCAAAGACCTTAAAAGAATGCTCCCAATTATTATGGAAGGACAAAGCGATTCAGCTACATTTGATTCGGTTCTTGAACTGCTTGTGATGAGCGGAAGAAGTTTACCACATGCAATGATGATGATGATCCCGGAGGCATGGTCTAAAAATGATTTAATGGATCCTGATAGACGGGCATTTTATGAATATCACGCAACCATGATGGAGCCTTGGGATGGTCCGGCAGCAGTTGTTTTTACAGATGGAAATATAATTGGAGCCACTCTGGATAGAAATGGTTTACGTCCTTCAAGATATGTTGTTACAAAAGATGACCTGGTTGTCCTTACTTCCGAAGCAGGTACTTATAGTGTGGATGCAGATAATGTTGCAAAAAAAGGGAAACTGCAGCCCGGAAGGATGTTTATTCTTGATCTAAAGCAGGGAAGAATTATTGATGATGAAGAAGTTAAAAAAGATATTGTAACAAGGAAACCTTACCGGAAATGGGTTAATGAAAATATGATAAAACTCACACATCTTCCTGCACCGGATTATATTTATAATGCCGACCCTGATACCCTTCATTTGAGGCAGCGGATTTTCGGTTATACAAAAGAAGATTTAATGATGGTAATTCTTCCCATGTCTATGAATGGGCAAGAAGCAGTAGGTTCTATGGGCTCGGATGCATCTTTAGCTGTTCTTTCAAAAAAGCCCCAGTTATTATTCAGGTATTTTAAACAATTGTTTGCTCAAGTTACCAACCCCCCAATTGATGCGATACGGGAAGAACTGGTGATGGAATTAACCACATATATCGGACCGGAGCAAAATTTATTAGCAGAGACTCCATTGCATGCGCATCGTCTTGAATTAGAGCATCCTTTACTTTCAAATTCTCAGCTTGAAAAAATAAGAAATATTGCTAAAGGACATTTTAAATCTATAACAATTCCGCTTCTGTTCAATCCTGATGTTCGTCATAATATGAGGGAAAGGTTGGACCAGATATGTAATGAATCTGTTGAAGCTGTTAAATCGGGTATCTCTTTAATAATTCTTTCAGATAGGGGAGTAGATAAGAACTGTGCTGCTATACCAAGTTTATTAGCAGTTGCTGGTGTGCATCATTCTCTCTTGAGAGCAGGTTTAAGGACTAAAACAGGTCTTGTAATTGAAAGCGGCGAACCAAGAGAAGTTTTTCATTTCGCACTACTTTGCGGTTACGGGGCAAATGCTATAAACCCTTATATGGTGTACGAAACTATTGATGAATTATCAAAGGATGGTTTTCTCCCTGATATTAAAGATTACAAAACGGCAAAAAACAATTTTGTTAAAGCAGTAACAAAAGGTTTATTTAAGATTTTCAGTAAAATGGGCATCAGCACCCTCCAATCCTATTGCGGTGCTCAGATTTTTGAGGCTGTCGGACTGGACTCTGAAATAGTTGAAAATTATTTTACCGGAACGCCTACTAAAATTGAGGGATTAAGCCTGGAAATGCTCGAAGAAGAAGCCATACAGCGGCATAAGTTTGCTCTCAATCCTCAGATTGACCAGAGTATTCTCGATGTTGGAGGATTATATCAGTATAGAAGAGACGGTGAAAATCACTTATGGAATCCATTAACAATTTCCAAACTTCAATTGAGCACAAAAAGGAATGAATATAGCACCTACAAAGAATATGCTGAATTAATTAATAATCAAAATAATAATAGAGTCACTTTAAGAAGTTTGTTTAAATTTGATATTGGAGACCCTATCCCTCTTGGAGAGGTTGAACCTGCAAAAGAAATCGTTAAAAGATTTGCAACAGGCGCTATGAGTTTCGGTTCAATATCATGGGAAGCACACACTTCATTAGCAATTGCTATGAATAGAATTGGAGGAAAATCGAATACCGGCGAGGGTGGTGAAGCTGAAGAAAGATTTATTCCTCTTCCTAACGGCGATAGCCTCCGTTCAGCTATTAAACAGGTTGCATCTGCAAGGTTTGGTGTTACAGCTCATTATTTGGTTAATGCTGATGAACTTCAAATAAAAATGGCTCAAGGAGCTAAACCCGGTGAAGGAGGACAATTACCAGGTTTTAAAGTTGATAGTTTTATCGCTAAAATAAGGCATAGTACTCCCGGCGTAACTTTAATAAGTCCACCGCCCCATCATGATATTTATTCAATCGAAGACTTAAAACAGTTAATATTTGATTTAAAGAATATAAATCCAAACGCTCGGATTAGTGTGAAATTGGTATCTGAATCGGGAGTTGGTACTATTGCGGCAGGTGTTGCAAAAGCACATGCCGATCATATTCTAATTAGCGGACATGATGGCGGTACTGGAGCTAGCCCAATTTCTTCTATTCAGTATGCCGGTACTCCCTGGGAATTGGGATTGAGCGAATCTCATCAAACTTTAGTGTTAAACGGATTAAGGGATAGAGTTTACCTTGCTGCAGACGGTCAAATGAAAACCGGAAGAGATGTAGTTATTGCTGCACTTCTTGGTGCCGATGAATTTGGATTTGCAACGGCTCCTCTTGTTACTCAAGGGTGTATTTTAATGAGAAAATGTCATCTTAATACTTGTCCCGTGGGCGTAGCAACTCAGGATCCTGATCTAAGGAAAAAATTCTCAGGAAAACCGGAGTTTATTATTAATTATTTCTTCTTTGTTGCGGAGGAAGTTCGTGAATTAATGGCACAAATGGGATTTAGAACTTTCAATGAGATGATTGGGCAAACAGATAAACTAATACCTACACGTCCGCATAATCATTGGAAAGCTAGAGGAATTGATTTAAGCAAACCTTTATTTAAACCTACTCCTTTGTATAATACTGATTTATATAGAACAAAAGAACAAAACCATGGATTGGAAAACCAAATTGATCATGAATTAATTCAATTATCCCGGCCTGCATTAGAAAGAGGAGAGTATGTTGAAATAAATACAAATGTAAGAAATATAAATAGGACTGTCGGAACTATACTTTCTGGAGAGATTGCAAAGAAATTCGGGGGCTGCGGACTTCCCGAAGGAACAATTAAAATCAATATGAGAGGAACTGCCGGACAGAGTTTTGGTGCATTCCTTGCAAAAGGAATAGACTTAATTCTCACAGGTGAATCAAATGATTATACCGGGAAGGGCCTTTCTGGTGGAAAATTAATTATAAGAGTGCCGTCTGAAGTCACTTTTGAACCTGCAGAAAACATTATTATCGGAAACACTTGTTTATATGGTGCTACAAGCGGAGAAGCATATATAAATGGAGTTGCCGGTGAAAGATTTGCAGTTCGAAATTCCGGAGCTCACGCTGTTGTAGAAGGTGTTGGTGACCATGGTTGTGAGTACATGACCGGCGGTAGAGTTGTTGTTATCGGAAAAACCGGGAGAAATTTTGCTGCAGGTATGTCCGGAGGAGTTGCTTATGTTTGGGATCCTGAAAAGGAATTCTCCAAATATTTAAATCATGAAATGGTTGATCTTGAATATTTGATCTATGATGAGGATGTAAATGAAGTGAACCAATTAATTAAAAATCATTATAACTATACAAGTTCAAAAAGAGCAGAATATATTTTAACTAATTGGGAGTATGAAAAGGATAATTTTTGGAAAGTAATTTCAGGCGAATACAAGCAGGCACTATTAAAACAAGCTAAAGATAAAGCCGAAATAAAGAGAAATAACGAATTAGCGGAGATTATAAATGGGTAAACCTACAGGGTTTAAAGAATATAAACGCGCAATTTTAACTAAAGAATCTGTTCAGGAACGTATCCTCCATTTTAATGAATTTGAAAAAAGATTTTCTTCTGCCGATGCAAAGATACAGGGAGCAAGATGTATGGATTGCGGTATCCCATTCTGTCACGGAGATACTGGGTGCCCGGTTCAAAATTATGTGCCGGAATGGAACGATTTAATTTATAAAGGACAGTGGAAAGCTGCACTGGATAATCTTCATTCGACTAACAATTTTCCTGAATTTACTGGACGGCTTTGTCCAGCTCCTTGTGAATCAGCATGTGTTCTCGGCATAAATGAAGATCCGGTTTCAATTAAATCAATTGAAAGGACTATAATAGATAAAGGTTTTGAAAAAGGATGGGTTAAACCTAGAATGCCCCATATATTTACGGGAAAGAACGTTGCAATTATTGGTTCAGGTCCCGCAGGATTAGCAGCAGCACAACAATTAGTTAGAGCGGGGCATTCTGTAACTGTATATGAAAAGAACGATAAGTTAGGCGGATTGCTGAGATACGGGATCCCGGATTTCAAAATGGAGAAATCTTTAATTGATCGCAGAGTTGAGCAGATGGCTATTGAAGGAGTTGAATTTATTACTAAAGTAAAAGTCGGTGTTGATATCCCTGGTAAAATTTTATTAGATAAATATGATGCATTGATTTTAGCCGGAGGTTCCGAAAAATCACGTGATATTAAAATTCCCGGCCGTGAACTCAAGGGAATACATTTCGCAATGGAATTCTTGCCACAGCAGAATAAAGTTAATGCAGGCGAATTGTTGTCTAATCAAATTTTAGCAACTGGTAAAAATGTAGTTGTTATTGGTGGAGGAGATACAGGTTCCGATTGTATTGGAACATGTAATAGGCAAGGGGCTAAATCAATAACACAATTAGAAATCTTACCTCAACCCCCCAAAGATAGAGCTGCCCAGACACCTTGGCCATACTGGCCTATGATGCTGCGGACTTCTTCAAGTCAGGAGGAAGGTACTAATAGAAAATGGAGTATAAATACCGAAGAATTTATTGGTGATGAAAAAGGTGAAGTCAAAGCTTTGAAATGTGTTGAAGTTATGTTTGAAAATGGAAAGTTTAATAATATTCCAGGAACAGAATTTGAATTATCTGCCGAACTCGTATTAATTGCTGCAGGTTTTGTCCATCCTGTTCATGAAGGATTAATAAATGAACTTAAAGAATACGGACTTGAATTGGATAATCGCGGAAATGTAAAGGCAGAATTTAGTGATTCTGAAAATGCTCACCAAACTAACCTAAAAAAAATCTTTGCATGTGGTGATATGCGCAGAGGACAATCATTAATTGTATGGGCTATTGCCGAAGGAAGGAAATGTGCAGCTGCCGTTCACAAGTTTTTGATGTCTGAGATGGAAACTAGTGAAATTGCAGCATAAGTAAAATATTCTTATGCCAAATACTTTAGCTCACATCGGCGTCCAGGGATTTTCAACAAAAAGTATTTTTAATTTTTCAGATTTAAAATGGATATACCTGGGATGTATAATACCTGATTTTCCATGGATTCTGCAGAGAATACTTAAATATAGTAATCTGTTTAATCTTTATGATGTTAGAGATTATTCCATCATACTGTCAACTCTGCTATTCAGTATTGTCCTTAGCGGGGTATTATCCATGTTCTCTATAAATTCTAAAAAAGTTTTTTTAATTCTTGCATTTAGTTCTTTGTTTCATCTATTGCTGGATCCTTTGCAGATTAAATGGGCGAATGGCACTCATTTATTCGTTCCTTTTAGCTGGCATTTACTTAGCTTTAACCTTTTTTGGCCTGAGAGTATATTAACATATGTAATAACGGGCTTTGGACTTTTATATTTTATTTACTATTACAAAAGCGCATTAAAGGAATCTTCAGATCTGACAATACCCGGTATTAAAAAAATGTACTTAATGATCTCTTTATTTCTGGTATATTCTATAGTCCCCTTATTTATGCTAAATCTGCCGGAACAAAACAATAATCATTTTGTCAAAACTTTAAGAGATTATAATTCAAGACAAGGGAAGTATATCGAACTGGATAGAGCCGATTTCTTAACTGATTCTTCAGGAGGTTATATAAAAACCTTTGCAAAGGAAAAAATTAAAACAGTTAATCTTAAGTTTGAAAGTAACAAATTAATTTCAATAAGAGGGAAATTTATTTCTCGCAACGAAATTTATGTTGAAGATTATCATATTCATTCCGGATTTAGGGACAATGCTTCTTTATTAGGAGTTTTCTTAACTGCAATTCTATGGTTAAATTGTATACTCATAAACAGGAGAAATTATATATCTAATGTGACGAGTTCTAAAGAACCAAAAAAATTGATTGATATTTTACCTGTCTAAATTTATTATTCATTCTAATAATTGAAAGAATAATGCTTAACAAAAAATTTCTTTTAGGTCTTCAAAATTATGTACATTTTAAAAATAGTATTGATAGTGTAATATCTCTTTATTAGATTCATCGCAAATGAATTACCAAAAATTAAACATTTATATTGCATTTGTTATTACAATTCTTCTTTTCGCTTCATGCAGAGAGGAAATATTGATACCCTCTAAAATTCAAACGAATAATTTACTAAATAGCCCAATCCAATCGTTAACAGCCAGTTCATATACATTTGAAATAACAGCTGAAGAGAATTCTGCTTATTTTATGGATCCATTACCAATACTTAAAAACCTTAATTTATCTTTGAGCCTTAACAACTATTCTTCAGGTACAGTTAGTATCTTTTTAGTAAATAAAGAACAGGTTGTTGTATACAATAGAATTTTCGGCAGCAATCTTACAACATCATCTGTAAACCTTGATGGTCTATTGCCAAGTTTAATTAAGATTGAGTTTGGAAACTTTTCTGGAAATTTTTCTTTACATTTGGCAGGAAAACCTTAAGATTTTTTAATTCTACTCTTTTCTAAATAAATATTAAAAATAATTTTAATAAATTATCACATCCTTTTAATATTTTCTTCTTTTTTTATCTTAAGAAAATTATTCCAGTTGAGGTATATAATGAAAGCTAATAAGCGGGGAATGTCTCCCGGGAGTCTTATTTTCACAGGAGTGAAGAAGACTGATAAGATTGAAGTTTCTTTATTTGATTATAATTCAAATACCTGCAAAGAAATGAAAGTTATCGATATTGATGAGCTTGCCGGTTATAAAAATAATCCAAATGTGACTTGGATTAATATTACCGGTCTTCATGATGTGAATATGCTTGACAGAGTTGGGAATATTTTTAATATTCATCCACTGGTTTTAGAAGATATCCTGAACGTATCTCATAGCCCTAAAATTGAAGATTATGAAAACTACCTTTTCATAGTAGTTAAAATGATTAATTTCAATAATGATGACAATAGTCTGAATATTGAGCAGGTAAGTATAATAATAGGGAGAAATTATATTATCACATTTCAAGAACGTGAGGGGGACGTTTTTGAACCCTTAAGAGAGAGAATACGAACAGCTAAAGGACTTGTTAGAAAATACGGCGAGGATTATTTAGCTTACAGATTACTTGATTCTATTATAGATAATTACTTTATTGTTTTAGAAAATTTCGATGAGAATATTGAAGAAATAGAAGACCAGATTTTAAGTCAAACAAATGATTCATCTTTGGAGCAAATTCATCATCTAAGAAAAGAGCTGATAAAGCTAAGAAGGGCCGTTTCTCCATTAAGAGAAATGATTTTCACTATAGAAAAGGAGAAATTTCAATTTATTCAGAAATCAACATTTGTCTATTTAAGAGATCTAAGTGATCATGTTAAACAGATAATTGATACAATTGAAAATTACAGAGAATTTATTAATGGGTTACTGGATGTTTATCTTTCCAGCGCAAGTCATAGAATGAATGAAGTAGTTAAATTACTTACAATAATTTCAACTATTTTTATACCTTTAACCTTTATAGTTGGTATTTATGGAATGAACTTTAGAACAGATGTGAGCAAGTGGAACATGCCCGAGTTAAATTGGTGGCTCGGCTATCCGTTTGTTATGGGCTTAATGCTTATTATCGCAGTCTGTTTGATAATATTTTTCAAGAAAAAAAGATGGTTCTGAACTGTTCAAGTATTCGATCTATTTTTGAAATGAAATATTTATTAAATTAATTGGAGTGTAAAATGAAATCAGCAGCTATAATTTTAATTTCAGTAATTTTATTCGGAAGTTATATTTATCCTCAGGATGCATCTTCATATTTTCCAGCTAATCCGGGGTATACATGGTTATATAAAATAGTTCCTCTGGATTCTAATAATAATGAAATTGACTCATTAAGTTACTACCAAACCGATTCCTTTGCTGTTGCTCAAAATTATAAAGGTAAATTAGCTAATGTAATTGTATCTAAACTAAACGTTCAGCCCGGTTTGCCGTCTGTACCATTTGATACAACATATATTTCATTTGAAGGTAGTGATGCTTTAACTTATTTTAAGCTTTTTAATATAGATTCTCTATTAGGTTCATTATCATCTTCAAAAGTCCTTTCAAAAATTTCACAAGCTAATAGCGTTGAAGGATGGTTTGATTTTTATAAATTCTCAGCCGATATAAATTCAAGTTATCTGATATTTACTCTTGATACTACAGTAGTTTTTAATAATTTATCATTGGTGGCAAGGTTTGAAGTTAAAGGGACACATGTAGCAGATCAGACTATTCAAACTGTTAATGGAGAACTAAACTGTAAAAAATTCGTCATGGATAATAATGTTTACCTTAATTTCTTAGGTACATTTATAAAATTATTTACAATTAGTGATACTACTTGGATCGCTTCTAATCAGTGGGTTGTACAGGACTATATGCCTTCGACAAATGTAGATCTTACTATTGCAGGCTTAGGTAAATTCACCATTCGCGGATCGAAGCAAACTATGGCTGCTCAATTACCCACGGGTGTGAATTACTCACAAGTAAGAATTAATGATTTTAAATTATATCAAAATTATCCGAATCCCTTTAATCCTAGTACCGTTATTAAATATTCTATTCCGCAAAGCTCCAATGTTTCATTAGTTATATATGATTTGTTGGGGAATGAAGTAACTACTTTAATAAATAAAGAACAAAATGCCGGAAATTATGAAATCAATTTTAATCCATCTGTGGTAAACGGCGGGTTAAGTAGCGGAGTCTATTTCTATACCTTAAAAGCAGGTACTTCATCAATAACTAAAAAACTTATATATCTGAAATAGATATCGTTTTTTACTTGATTTTTTAATTATTTATGGGGCGGCTTAAAACTATGTCTTTTATGAAAAAATATTTTAACTCATTATTAAATGACGAAAATAAAATCTTAGAACGATCTGAAATTGAAGAAAAATATAAATGGGATCTCTCTCATATTTATTCCAACGAAGAAGAATGGGAAAAAGATTTTAAATGGATTTCAGATAATATTCCAATTTATAAAAAATATGAAGGAACTCTTTCTCAAGGTGCAGAGCAGTTATTAGAGTGTCTAAATTTTAATAATGAAATGGGAATTAAACTCGAAAGACTTTATTTATATGCAATGTTATCCAAAGACAGTGATATGAAGGTTCAGAAATATCAGGCTATGGATGATAGAATAAAAAACTTATATACAAAGGTATCCGCAGTCAGTTCTTTTATCAAACCTGAACTCCTGCAGATTTCCGAAGAAAAACTTTTTAGTATCATTCTTTCAAATAAAGATTTAGTAGTGTATGAACATTACATCAAAAATTTAATTAGAGAAAAGCCGCATACCTTATCCAAGGATCAAGAGAAAATTCTGGCTCTTGCAGGGGAGGTTATCGCTACCCCTTATAATGTTTTTTCAATCTTTACAAATGCAGAAATTCAATTTCCAAAAATTAAGGATGATAAAGGAAATGAAATTGAAATTTCACATGCACGTTATTATGCTGCCATGTATTCCAAAGACAGAGATTATAGAATGAGGTTTTTTAAAAATTATTATGTCCCATATATAAATTATATCAATACCTATTCAACCCTTTTTAACGGTAATTTGAAAGCAAACATATTCAATGCAAAAGCCCGCAATTATAATTCGTCATTGGAAACTTCCTTGGATAATAATAATATTCCGGTATCTGTATACTTAAACTTGGTTAAGATGTGTAATAAAAATTTAAAACCGCTTCACAGGTGGGCTTCATTAAGGAAAAAAATTCTGGGACTCCATGAACTTCATCCCTATGATGTTTATGTATCTCTTTTTGAATCTAATTTCGGGAATAAATTTGATTATGAAAATGCAATAGAAATTGTATTGAACGCAATAAATCCGCTGGGAAATGAATATGTTACATCACTAAAGACTGCTTTTGAGAACAGGTGGATAGATGTTTATGAAACCAAACACAAAAGAAGCGGCGCATATTCTTCCGGAACAACTTATGGAGTACATCCATATGTCTTGCTGAATTGGGCAAACCTGTTAAACGATGTTTTTACTTTAGCTCATGAAATGGGACATAATATGCACTCTTATTATACCGGTCTAACTCAGCCTTATCCTTATGCAAACTATACAATATTTCTTGCGGAAGTAGCTTCTACGTTTAATGAATCACTTTTATTAGATTATTTAATTGAACATGCAAATGAAAAGGCTGAAAAACTTTTTCTAATAGAAAAATATTTAAACAATATAACTACAACCTTCTACCGTCAGATCATGTTTGCAGAATTTGAAATGTGGGCTCATGAAGAAACTGAAAAAGGTGCTGCTTTGACATCCGAAACGTTATGTAAGAATTATAAAGAAATTTATCAAAAATATTGGGGTCCGGAAATGGTTATTGATAAAGAGGAAGAATATACCTGGGCGCGAATACCACATTTCTATTATAATTTTTATGTCTATCAATATGCAACAGGATTCGCTGCGTCCGAAGTCCTTTCCAAAAAAGTTAAAAATGAAGGTGAATCTGCAATTCGTAACTACTTAAACTATCTCAAGGCAGGAAGCTCCGATTATTCCATTAATATACTTAAAGCTGCCGGTGTTGATATGAATTCAAGTGAGCCCGTTGAAGCTACCACCCAAAAAATGGATGAACTCCTTGACGAACTGGAAAAATTAGTGGGATAAATTAAATTGTTAATATCCTTATATTGCATCTCAATTTAAATAAAATTATTAATCATCAATAAGAATAAACCTCAATTTTTGGATTTAAGATAATATAGCGACATGAAAATATACTCAAAAAAAGAGCTAAATGAATATCATCAATCATTAACCTATGATGATATAAGTCTCATACCAACGGAAATTTCTGAAATACGTTCCCGCTCAGAAGCAAAAACTTCCTGCAATTTTTTAGGCATGGATTTATCTCTTCCGGTAGTCTCGAGCCCGATGGAAACCGTAACAGGATTGACCATGGCGAAAGAACTAACTAAGCTGGGGTGCTTAGGAATTCTTAACAGATTTGATTCTTCCATTAAAGAAATTATTAAAGATGAAACGAATGGTAATAATATAAAGGCAGTATCAGTAGCCTTAAACACTTCAATAGATGAGATAGAAAAACTTGCCGAAAGAAAATATATAATATGTATTGATACTGCAAATGCAAACAACAGACAGGTTTTGAATAAGGCTGAAGAAATTAAGAAAAGATTTAATTCAAAAATTATTGTCGGAAATGTTGCACATGGTGGGAGCTTAAAACAGCTTGAGGATTCTGGGGCTGATGCAGTTAGGGTAGGAATAGGTGGAGGCAGTGTTTGTACAACTTCAATTCAAACCGGCATTGGTATAGGGCAAGTTTCTTCACTGTTAAATTTATATTATTCCAAAGAAAAAGACGGATTGCAGATAAAAATAATTGCAGATGGAGGAATAAAAAGCTCTGGAGATATTGCAAAGGCTATTGCTTTAGGTGCTGATGCTGTAATGCTCGGCAGAGTGCTTGCCGGTACAAAAGAAACACCTGGAGAGGTAATTAAGTATAATGGCCAGTTATGGAAAAAATATAGAGGTTCTGCATCTTTCGGTGTTAAAATGAGGAATGAATTTATAGAAGGTGAAGAAACAATGGTTGGTTTTAAGGGTGTTGTTAAAAACGTTATAGACAGCATTTCCGATGGATTAAGGAGCTCCATGAGCTATATGAATTGTTTTACGTTAGAAGATCTTAAAAAAACAGAAACTTTTGCAGTATTAAGTAACAGCTCCTATCTCGAAAGACTACCTAGGATTTGAACAACTCCTTCTCACATACGCTCCACATACGCTCCACATACGCTCCACATACGCTTCACATACGCTCTAAATCCTTAGAATCCCCTGATTCTATTCTCAAACCTTATAAATCAATTTTCTTCTTGATATAGCAAATATATAATTAAAGTATTTTTTAGTATCTTCTACTAATTAAAATTTTGAGGAGATATTATGGTAGAACATTCAAATAATACCGGAATACTTGAAAGACCAATTGAAGAAAAATTCGACGATCATCTTGGATTACTGGATATTGACTATGTTGAATTTTATGTCGGAAATGCAAAACAAGCTGCATATTTTTATCAGAATGTTTTTGGATTTGAATTATCCGGTTATAGAGGGCTCGAAACTGGAGTCAGAGATAAAAATTCCTATTTTTTACAACAAGGGAATATAAGATTTATACTTACTTCCGCTCTTAATAGTTCTTCTCCGATTGCAAAACACGCTTCAAAACATGGAGATGGCGTAAAAGATCTTGCTATGCTCGTCGCAGATGTAGATAGAGCTTACATGGAAACTATTAAAAGAGGTGCTAAAGGATTAGAAGAACCTCATAATATTAGCTGACGGGAATGGAATAATTAGAAAAGCTGTAATTGCAACCTATGGAGAAACAATACATACCTTTATAAATAGGAATAAGTATAATGGTTTATTTATCCCGGGCTTTAAACCTATAAAATCTTCTATTAAAAATCTAAACCCTGTTGGAATTCAATATGTGGATCATGTTGTTGGAAACGTGGAATTGGGTAAAATGAATGAATGGGTTGCTTTTTACAGAGATATTTTAGGATTTACTCAATATATTAGTTTTGATGATAAGGATATCTCAACCGAATATTCTGCTTTAATGTCTAAGGTAATGGCTGGCGGTAGAGGTATGATTAAATTCCCGATCAATGAACCTGCAAAAGGGAAGAAAAAATCACAGATAGATGAATATATTGAATTTTATGAAGGAGCAGGTGTTCAACATATTGCTTTTTTAACGGGTGATATTATTGAAACAGTAACTAAGCTTAAAGAAAATGGACTTGAATTTTTATCCGCACCGACAGTTTATTATGAACAACTTGAAAAGAGAATCGGAAATATAGATGAACCTATTGATAAACTTGCGGATTTAGGCATTTTGGTGGATAGAGACGATGAAGGTTACCTATTACAGATTTTCACAAAACCGGTTGTTGATCGGCCAACTTTGTTTTATGAAATAATCCAAAGAAAAGGTGCAAGAGGATTTGGTAAAGGGAACTTTAAAGCTCTTTTTGAAGCAATTGAAAAAGAACAGGAATTAAGAGGGAATTTATAAGAATAAAAACCTTCAAGGTTGATTTTTTTTGATTATCAATCTTGAAGGTTACCCACTCATATTCTTCGAAGGCACATAAAAGAAAGTATCAAATTCACAGGTTTTCTTGAATTACTAAATCAATGAGTTTAGATTTACTTATTACCTTGTTATTATTTGTACTTAGTAATATATTTTCGAAATTTATTTAAAGTGTGTATGATAAAAAAATTAGCGGTTATTTTAATTTGTTTGTTAGCTTTCAGCTGTTCGGGACAAAAAGAAGTAATTAAAAAAAATCAAATAACTAAGATAATTCAGAATAAAACAGATTCTGAAATTAAGGATGAAGCATTAGATCATTTCATTAATGGCTGTGCCGCCGAAGATAAAGGTGATCATGCAACTGCAATACTTGAATTTCAAGATGCTCTGAGACTTGATCAATCTGCCGGTATTTATTATGCATTAGCGAAAAATTATTTTTATTTAAATAAATTATCTTTAGCTCTTGAGAATTCAAGAAAAGCCGTAGAAATGGATTCTACTAAGGACGATTATTTTGATCTTCTCTCCGATATATATGCTTCTGGAAATCAATCAGATTCTGCTGTGGTTGTCTTAAATAAATTAATTCAATTAGATTCTACAAATATAAACGCATATTATAAACTCGCGCGCTTATATGAAGCATCCAAACCAATGAAGGCAGTAGAAATTTATCGAAAGCTGACTTCTCTTATAGGTCCGGATTGGAATGTATTAATTCGTATTGCAGATTTAGAAGAAAAGTTAGACAATGCAGAGGCTGCTGAAAATGCCTTAAAGGAATTAATTAAAATTGATCCGGGAAATCCGGCAGTTCAAAAATTGTTAATTGAATTTTATCTAAGGAACAAAAAATATGATGAGGCATTAAACATTGTAAATGATATTTTAGAATTAACTCCGGATGATCTTGAAGCCAGAGAAAAGAAAGCCCAGATTTTTATTGCAAAAGGGGATTGGAGTGAAGCTTCAAATGAATATTCATATATTTTAAAACAACCCGGCGTTCCTTTTGACATTAAAATTAGGATAGGAGCGGTTTATTTTAATCAGGCTCTTAAAGACAGTACTTTACTTCCTGTTTCTAAAAAATTATTTGAGACTATAAATAAAGATACTACCGATTGGCAGGTTAAGATGTACCTTGGAGCTATTGCCATAAACGAAAAACAGGATTCGACTGCTATTGAAAATTTTAAGGAAGTAACCAAATTAGCTAGGTGGAATGTTGACGGCTGGATTAGACTTGGCGGGCTTTATTTTGATAATAAAAAATATGACGAAGCCTCTAAAATTATGAAAGAAGCTATTATATCATTTCCGGAAGATTTTACCGTTAACTTAATCCTGGGGCTTTCGTTATCCCAGAAAAATGAATTTACAGATGCCAAACAGTACCTTAAAAAAGCGGTTGATTTAAATTCATCTGATATAACCGCTCTTTCCGCTTATGCCTTTACTTTAAACCAATTGAAGGACTATGATAATGCAGTAATTTATTTAAATAAAGCTTTAGCATTAAAGCCTGATGATATTAATTTACTTGGCACATTAGGACTAATATATGATAATGAAGGAAAACATATCCAATCCGACAGTATTTATCAATCAGCATTGAAAATCGATTCAAGTAATGCATTAATTAATAATAACTATGCATATGCTCTTTCTGAAAGAGGTATACAGTTAGAAAAAGCTCTAAATATGGTTGATATAGCTTTAGAAGCTGAACCAAAAAATTCTTCTTATCTGGATACTAAAGGGTGGATTTATTACAAAATGGGAAAATTTGAAAAAGCTAAAGAATTCATTGAAAAAGCAATCGATGCTGGGGGTGAAAGCGCTGTTATGCTCGAACATCTTGGCGATATCGTTTATAAAATCGGACAACAAAGTTATGCAAAACAACTCTGGGAAAAAGCACTTAAACTCGATGTTACAAATAGTGAATTAAAACATAAAATAGAAAAAGGAGAAATTTGAAGAAGATAATTTTCTATTTTACTATTCTTCTAAATTTAATTGTTATTCTTCCCGGTTGTGTCCCTTCGAAACCCACAGAAGATGTTGAAATCCTTCCATCTGAAAGGTTAATTAATAAACTGGAAGCAAATAGAAGAAGAATTCAAAGTTTCGAAGGCTCGGGAACTATTCACATAAAATCAAATCAATATAATAATAGCGCTTCCTTTAACGTAATTCTTATGAAGCCTGATTCAATTTACCTCACAATTATGGGACCTTTTGGTATTGAACTTGCCCAAGCTTTGGTTACTAAAGAAAAGTTTGTCTTCTATGATGCACTTCAAAATACAGCTTATAAAGGGAATTCATCCGATGAAGTATTAAAAGATATTTTTAAGATAGATCTTCCCTTCGGCGATCTTATAGATGCTTTTATCGGATCTGTCAATTTAACAAAAGAACTTTATAAGCAGCCGACTAAATATAATATAGATTATGACAAATATGTGATCTCCTATCTCGATTCTTTGACCGATATTACTACACAGTACAAAGTTGATATACGTGAACTTGGAATTACTAATTATGAAGTTACAAATAAAAATGGTGATATAGCTTTAGAAGGCAAATATTCCCAATTTGGATTAATTGAAAATGTAGCCGTTCCATATCATATCGAAGTGATGAATAAAAAAGAAAACCAGCTTGTAACTATCGACTATAAAAAAATGCAGGCAAATAAGAAGGGGATTTATATAGATTTCAAAGTACCTGAAGATGCAACTGTAATACAATGGTAATTGGGTTAAATTATTTATTATTAATTTTTCTTTTCATTTCTATAAATATCATACCGCAAGAGCAGGAGAAAATTAATCTTAAAAAAAATGAACTTTCCGATTTAAAAGATGAAATCTCCAGCCTGGAAGAAGAACTAAATAAAAAAACTGAAAAAGAAAAAGAATCTTTTGAGGTATTAGAAAATTATAACAAACAAAATTATTTGCTTCGTAAATTAATAAAAAAACTTAAAGCCGGTGAAAAAGCTAAGCAAACAGAAATTGATCAAAGTAATTTCAAAATAAAATCTATTGAAAATCAAATTGTTGAATTAAGAAAGAATTATTCAAGATATGTTACTGCAATATACAAATACGGCTCAACAAATGAATTGGTCTCTCTCTTAGATGCAGAATCTTTTGAGCAAGCATTACTAAGATATAAATATTTAAAAAAATTCTCGGAAAAACGAAGCAAAGATCTTGAAAATTACCAAAATAGTATTGAATCTCTAAATATTCTAAAATCAACCCTCCTTAGAGAAAAACAGGAAAAGAAGTTATTAGTTGAACAAAAATTGAGTGAAGAAAACGGACTTGAAGCGAAACAGCAGGACAAAAGAAAAATTTTAAATGCAATAAAAAACGATAAAACTTCTCTCAAAGAAGAACTGGAAGCAAAGAGATCTTCCGAAATAAAGATTAAACAAATGATAACTAAATTAATTGTAGATGCTGAAAGAAAAAGGAAAGAAGAAGAGCGCTTATCTAAATTAAATCAAACTTCTGAAAAACCCATCAGTGACAATAATATTGTAAACATATCACCCTCAAGTCCAAAGTTAAATCCAGACCTAAATACTTCCAAACTTATGTCATTTTCTAACTTAAAAGGAAAATTGAATTGGCCCATTCTCAATGGTAAAATATTCCGAAAGTATGGAGAAAATGTAAATGACAATTTAAATACAGTGACACTCAATTACGGAGTTGATATTGAAGCTTCATCAGATTTAAATGTAAAGGCAGTTGCCGAGGGAATTGTATCAGCAATAGATTGGATTCCTGGCTACGGCAGTGTAATTATTATTACTCATAAAGGTGATTATCGTACTGTGTATAGTCATTTATCTGATTTATATGTCTCTGAAGGCGATAAAGTTGAAAAGGGAAATATAATCGCTAAGGTGGGTGAAAGCCTTGAAGGAGATATTCTTCATTTTGAAATCTGGAACTCTAGAACAAATCAGAATCCTGAAGCTTGGTTAGTAAGAAAATAACTTTCATTCAAGCCTTAATTAAAAGTAATCCTTAAAGAAATTATAACTGAATTTGCTGCTTTTATTTCCCTCAGGGGAAAAAATAAACTATTTATTTTTTCATGTATGAAAGTAAATAAAATATTATATTAATAGTACTATTCTATTAAAGATATAGACAGAATTTTCCAATATTCATAATAAAAACTGTCTCAAGGGAAATTTTGACCAAACCGGAGAAAACATGAAGTGTTTAGTAACTTTTTTGTTCTTTCTCAATATTACAATTCTGGGACAAAATTCTTCTTCTGTTAAATTAAAATGGGAAAAAAATTATCCTTCTGTAGATTCTTCTATTAACTATTTAAGTTCTAACTCAAAAAATACTGCAGTCGATAAGGATGGCAGCCTATATTTATTGGTGAGCACGATTTCAGATGATTTTCCTTTCTATAGATTTAAATTAACAAAATATAACTCTTCAGGCTTATTTCTATGGCAGATTCAATCAAAAGATATCGAATCAAATAATTATGTAGCTGATATTTTGGAAATTGATAATTCAAATAATATCTATGTCGCGGCACATAAATTTGAAAATAATTCGCCTGGAGGATTACTCCTTTAAAATTTAGTGCGGATGGAAATCAACTTTGGATTAAAAAATATAATGGAAGTTTAATTAATTCATTTTCCAGTCCTTTTGAAATAAAATTTGATACCAATGAAAATGTAATACTTATTGGTTATTCCGGCAGAATTGAAAATAATTCTGTTATAAATGATTCTCTGTTAATAATTAAATATAGCAAAATCGGCATAGAAGAATGGACTGCAAAAACATCCGGTGATTCCTTGAATTATATGGTCCATTGTGCACTTGATGATTCGAATAATATTTTCGTTTCGGGTGAGAGCATTGCATTTTCCCATATTATTAAATTTACAAAATATAATCATAATGGGGAGCATATCTGGAGCAGTTCTTATTTAGACAAAAGCTTTTATTATCTGGCGACTGATTTAGCTTCCGATAAAAATGGAAATCATATTATAACTGGAAATTCTACTACTCTAAATTTTAATTCAAAATGGATTACTATTATGTTTGATAAAAACGGATTAAGGAAATGGATTAAATATGAGGATAAGGATTCATCATCAGATGTCTATGAAACACCGTTATTATTGAATATCGACAAAGATAATTTCATAAATGTACTGGGATATGAAAATAAGAACAATATATCCAATTTCTTTTTAGTGAAATATGATACAAACGGTAATAAAATATCAGACAAATCATTTATTGACACGACTGCGGAATTTATTCAGAGAGTTATACTAGATAATTCTGGGAATCTGTATTCGGCTGGTTTTTTCCGGAATCCTGATAAAATCTATTTAATTAAATATAATGACCATGGCAATAAAGTCTGGAACTCTAATTTTTTAACCGGCGGAATTAAAGATGACGATAATGGTATGAATTTGATTCTTGATAATTCGGGAAATGTTTATTTGACGACAGAAGATTCGAGCAAAAAAGCCGGTATACATGAAGTCATTACTTCAAAATATAATAACAATGGAAAAGAAATATGGACAATCAGATCTAATGAATTCCTTAAACATAAGGCTGTTGCAATGTTTTCAGACAATAATGATAATACATATATGACCGGATGTATTGAAAATGGGAAAGGTGTAAATCAAGATTTTATAACAATTAAATATGATTCATCCGGAAAAATTAGCTGGATAAACAGATATGATGGGCCTGCACATTCAATTGATATACCTTATGCAATTACCGGCGATAATGCTGGAAATGTTTATGTAACCGGAGGAAGCAAGGGAATAAACTCAAATATTGATTATGCAACTATAAAATATAATTCAAATGGGGATGAGGAATGGATTGTAAGGTATAATGGTTCTAATACAATAAATGGTCCTGATTATCCAGTAGCAATAGTAACTGATAATGTTGGTGACATTTATGTTTCGGGAAACAGTATAGGCGCTGATTTAAATGATGATTTTGTAACTATTAAATATAATAAATTCGGACAGCTTCAATGGGTGCAAAGATATAATTTTTTAAATAACGGCAAAGATTCCGTGGTTTCTATCGCTATAGATAATTTAGGAAATATTTATGTAGCAGGAATAAGTGATAGTACTATTTCACTTTATACTTATTTATTAATTAAATATGATCCGTCCGGTCAGTTATTGTGGGTACAAAGGTATCATCAAAAAGGGGATGATTGGGAAAGAGTTAAAAAAATAGTTATTGATAAAAATAACAATATCTATGTGACGGGAACAGGTTTTAGAAAAAAAACTAATGAAGATATTATGACTGTAAAATATAATTCTGATGGAATTTATCAATGGTCAAAGATCTGGGATGATCCGAGTAATTCTTCCGATAATGCAAGCGATATCAAAGCAGATAAATATGATAATGTATATGTTACTGGTTATGGTTCCGGAGGAGGTACAGGGAATGATTTTGTCACATTAAAGTATAATTCTTCTGGTAATCTAAAATGGGCTGTAATTTATGATAGTCCCCAGAATTTGGATGATTTTGCTGCAAATTTAGCGCTTGATTACCAGGAGAATCCCTATATTGCAGGATTTAGCCTTAATAATAATAATTATAATTATTCTTTAGTTAAATATGATACAAATGGTGTGAAATTATGGGATATAAATTATATATATAGCCAGATTTCAAATAGTTTTCCGGTTGGCCTCAGTCTGGACAGAAAAGGAAATATTGTTTTAGGTGGGTTCAGTGAAACTTTAGATTGGAGTATTTTTAATTTAATAAAATATATACAGCCGGGATTTAAACCTGATGCAGTAGCTGAAGATTTTAATAAAATAAACTCTTATCGGTTATACCAGAATTTTCCAAATCCATTTAATCCAATTACCACTGTAAAGTATTCTATTCCCAAAAGAAGTTTTGTTAAGATTAAATTATATGATCTCCTTGGAAGAGAATTAAAATCTTTAGTTTCGAAAGAAGAAGATGCAGGAAGCCATCAAGTAAAGATTGATGGGGCGAGTTTATCAAGCGGAGTATATTTCTATATAATGTATACGGAGAATTTTATTGAAAGTAAAAAAATGATCCTCTTAAAATAAGGTGAGATAGAAAACACCTCAATATGCATTATAAGATTTGACTATATAGAATATTAAGTATAAATTATTACTGAATAAAACATCTCTTAAAATACTCAAAGAAAAATTTAATTTGGAGGATTAAATGAATAAATCCTTCTTTATTTCTACCCGTACATTTATTCTTCTGATTGGAGGATATCTAATATTATTATCCTCTAAAGCAAATGCCCAGCCTTCATTAAATATCTTCTCAGGTTATGGAAAATCTTCATTTGAAAATATGATTTCACAAACTGAATATTTACCCATAGGTGCACAATTAATGTTTGGTGTCCCTGTATTTAATTTAGGAATAGAAGCAAGCTATGCTGCAATTCCATTCACTTTTAATATTTTAGACCGGCAAACTCAAAGGCATATTAAAGAAATACAATTTAATCAGCTTTATATAGGTTCTATCATAAAAATTAATTTAGCGGTTGGAAGTTTTATACCTTATGGAAGGTTTGGCTGTGGTTTATATACAGGTAAAGAAGCGGTAAGCTGGAATGAAGAAGAAAAGAAAGCCGCTGAAGTAAATGGGATTCAGTTATTAAATTATAAGATACCATTAAAAAACTCTTTAGGATTTAATTTAGGTACAGGTTTCGAATTGATGTTTGGAAGATATAACGGATTATTTTTTGAATATGTTTATCATTTGATTTCAAGAAGAGAGAATATTCCGGATGGTTTAACATTTAAGGCAAATTATTGGGTCATACAAGCTGGTTATAAATTTAACTTTATTTAGATTCATGCAACTATAGTTCTAAGAGAATATCTCCTAAATTTAATATATATGAATGATGAAATAGAGTACAAATATCTTGTTATTCCGGATAAATGGGATAAAAATTCTGAAGGTATATTTTACAAACAGGGATATTTATCCGTTGAAAATAACCGTACAGTTAGAATAAGATTAGAAGGAAATGTTTCTAAACTTACTATAAAGGGAGAAAAGATTGGTCCATCAGGTAAAGAGTTTGAATATGAAATCCCTTATGCAGATGCTTTATACATATTGGAAAATTTGTGTATTCAACCTTTAATTGAAAAGAAAAGATATAAACTTAAATACGAAGGATTTGTCTGGGATGTAGATGAATTCTTTGGTGAGAACGAAGGTTTAATTTTAGCTGAAATTGAACTTGAAAGGGTTAATCAAAAGTATAACAAACCCGGATGGGTAGGAGAAAATGTTACAAGGGATCCCAGATATAAAAATTCAAACCTGGTAAAAAACCCTTTTAAGAACTGGGATAAATAATTTATATCATTCTCTTTATTTCTTATCCTTATCTATTACATTAGCTTCCTTTATTATTATTTAATTTAGAACGCAAACCCTCCCCCTCTCATTACTAAGGAGAGGGGGTTGGGGGGTGAGGTTAAAACCATAAATTTTTCACCAACTAATCATATTCATACTCACTCAATTGAAGTTATATTCAATCAGATTATTTATAAAGAAATCAAAAATAAGATTTATTATTCAATAGTTTTCCTGCTGCCATTTGCAAATTATAATAACTTAAAACACTTTTATATATAACCTGAAGATAAATTAGTTTTGCTTGAGCCAGAGAAGTCTCAGCATCAATTAGATCCAGATTAGTAATCACACCATCTCTGTACTTAAGCTCAGCCCTTAAAACTGCCTGATTTGCTTGTTTAACCTGAAGGTCCGAAGTCTCTATTTTTAATTTATTTGCTTCATAATCGGCAGCAGCCTGTTCAATCTCTTTTTTTATATTCCTCTCAACTTCCGAAGTTCCGGCAGACGAAGCTTTTAAATTTGCATCGGCTTCTTCGATTTTTGCATCTTTTAAATTCCCATTAAAGATTGGAATAGATGCATTTAATCCTGCTGCCCAATTTCCTCGTAATACATCTAGATTTGGCTCGTATCCGTTCTTAAAACCATAGCTTGCCATAAGACTTAATGTGGGTTTATCAGAAAGTGAAGCTACATGCTTTGATATCATAGCACTTTTTTCTGCATCTTTGGCGAGTTTCATTTCAGCTCTATCTTTTAATGCCTCAGTAATTAAAGAATCTATATCGACTGCAGATGTATCGATTAAAAATTCTCCCGAAAGGTTTAACTTTTCATTTGAAGGTAATCCTAATAAACTTCTTAGGTTTATTTCTTCTTTACGCAAACTATTTTCTATATCGATTTTTCTATTTTTCGCATCTGCAACTTTTACCTGGGTTGTTAATACATCAAAATCAGTCGCACTTCCGCTTTGAACTTTCTTTTCAGTTATATCTATATGTTGCTGAAGTGTATTTATTTGTTCATTTTCAACATCTTTGCTTTTTCTTAGAAATAAAATAGTATAAAAGGTCTGAATAGTCTGAAAAGACAGATTATTCTTTATCAAAGTAATTTTATCCTCAGAACTCAACTTATTGCTTCTTGCCAGATCAATTAAGGCATTCCTCTTTCCAAAATCGTAAATTAACTCTGATGCGGAAACATGTGCATCATAATTATTGGAGGGAGCTAATTTAAAGCTTAAACCGCCAAAATCTATAGAAGGAATCGGTCCAATACGCGTATAATTTAATTCTCCTTCTACTTTGGGATAATAATAAGTATTTTGCTGGTTAATTTTTGCTTCTGCCGCATTTATCTGTTCAAGAGCTTGTTCTAAAAGCGGCTGATTTGCTAATGAAAGCTTAACAGCTTCATTTAATGTTAATGAGTCCTTTATCGAATGCTGTGCATAACAGTTAAAAATTAGTATACTAAAAAATAAAACTATTAATGAAAATTTATACCTCATACAATTTTGCTCCAAGTAGATGAAATAAGAACTAATCCATCATTTCAGCTTTTTCTCCTTTTTTCTTTTTATGATACTGGAGAAAAAATAATGGAATTAAAATAAACAAAGTAATTACAGACCCAACAAGGAAATCATCATTAATTCCCTGTACAAATGCCTGACCTGTTAGATTTTTTACAATTAATGCTTTTGACCTCATCATTAACTCGCTGCCTGAACCACCTGCTGCTTTTTGAATATAATAATTAAGTCCGTATTCAATATGTTTAAATGTTGCAGAGTTTTGATTTACAGCCTCGCTGAATAATTCAGTATGAAGAATAACCCGGCGGGTAAGTAAAGTGCCAAGAATTGCTACACCGAAGCTTCCCCCAATTTGCCTTATCGTATTGAACAGTCCAGTAGCCTGAGCCATCTTATCTCTTGCAATATCATTAAGTGCAATAGTGCTCAAAGGTATAAACATAAAGCCCAGACCAAATCCCCTAATAATCAAAGGAATGATTATTGCGTTGTATTCAGTTGAAAGAGATAAATCTTTATATAAATACATGCTGAGAAAAGTTAATATAATCCCTACGAATATTGGTATTTTGGGGTTTAATTTATCTGTCATCCATCCTGCAACCGGCGACATTATTGCTTGAATAATTCCAACCGGGAAAAATACCAGTCCTGCCTGAAGAGCTGTATAGCCTAAAGAATTTTGAAGGTATAAAGGTAAAAGAAAAGAATTACCAAAGAATGCAAGACCGAAAATAAACAGCATTATATTTGCCATTGCAAAATTCCGGTTCTTTAAAATCTTTAGATCAATTATAGGATGCTTAACTGTTAATTCATTTGCAATAAATATTACAAAGCTAACAAATGCTATTGCAAAACAAGTTAAAATAAAATTTGACGTCCATCCCCCTGTATTCCAGGCTGCATTTCCATCGGATAAAGCCAGCAGAAGGGAGACCAAAAAGAGAGTCATAGAGATAAGGCCCAGCAGATCGAATTTGCGGGTTTCTTCAGTTTTATATTCTCTAAGAATTATTAAAGTAGCTATCATTGCTACGATCCCAATAGGAACATTGACATCAAAAATTGCATGCCAGCTGAATGTATCAATAAGATAACCACCAAACATAGGGCCAAGGGAAATAGACGAAGCAGCGGCAATACCCCAAAATCCTAAAGCCATACCTCTTTTTTCAGGAGGAAATTCCCTTGTAATAATTGCCATACCAACAGGCATTATAAAACCGGCTCCTGCCCCCTGAATAACTCTAAAAACAATCAGCATATTTTCATTTGCAGACAAACTGCATAAAAGAGACCCCAAAGTGAAAAGAAATAATCCGAGAAAATATGACTTCTTGTAGCCGAGATGATCAGCAATCCATCCTGAAGATGGAAGTACTACAGCAAACACCAGAAGATACGCTGTTAATACCCATTCAATTTTATCAACACTTACACCGAATGCAGCCATCATTTTCGTTAAAGCAACATTAACGATAGTTGCATCAAGTACAGCCATGAAAGTACCAATCATTATATTAGCTAACACAAACCATCTAAATGAGGGATGAGTATGCAGATTGGATAGATTATTATCTCTTTTATTTGCCATGCTGATCTATCTTTATACTTATTTCTACAGACATACCCGGTAATAGCTTTATATCCTCTTTAGGATCCGGTCGTCCTGCCATATCTACTGGTGCAATTGAAATCTTTACCGGTACTCTTTGAGTTACTTTTGTAAAATTTCCTGATGCATTTGAAGGAGGTATCAATGAAAATTGAGAAGCCGTATTTGAACCAATCTGGTAAACTTCACCCATAAATTTTTGGTCCGGATATGCATCAACTGAAATTTCTGCTTTATCACCAACGTGAATTGATGATAATTTTGTCTCTTCAAGATCAGCTGTTACCCATATATTCTTCAAATCGAACATGGTAAATATTGGCTGGCCTGGCTGAACAATATCCCCTTCAAGTACCCATCTTTTACCAATAACACCATTCATAGGGGAATAGATGGATGCGTTTTGAAGGCTTGTTTTAATAACATTTAACTGGGCTTCCGACGTTCCTACCTTTGTCTTATCTATATTCAATTCTGCTTTAGCAGATTCCAGTGCTTTTTGTGCATGATCAATTTGTTCTTTTGGAATTATCTTATTTTTGTATTGCTGTTCGGCTCTATTAAAATCATCCTGTGCCTTAGCAAGGTTTACATTAGCTAGATTTATACCTTCAACAGCAAGATTCAGCATTGCTTTTGCCTGGCTTTCCTGTGCTTTCAAATCGGTTGAATCCAGCCTGACAAGGAGCTGCCCTTGTTTTACCGTATCACCTTCATCAACTTGAAGCATTGTAATCCTCCCAAGAATTTTAGAGCTTACTGAAAGTTTATTACTGTCGATAAAGGCATCATCTGTAGATATATATCCCAATTGGCCGATATACCAGTAAATTCCTGCTGCAGCCGCAATGATAATTATTAATGCCGGTATAATAATTTTCTTTTTACGAAACAAAGGAACATTATCAATACTTTCATCTTCATTAAGTCTCATTCCCTTTTTATCTTCGGTCTCCATTTTTTCGTTTTGCGCCATATATTTTTCCCTCTTATTAAAAATCTTTAACTAATTACTATTTAATTCCATTTATAAAAATTTCTGTAAATAGACTCATTTCTTTTTGTAAATAATTATGAGCCTCTTTGTCTAAGCTTTGTCCCTTTGCCCAGCGAAGTACCCTGCACCTTAATCCTTGAAGTATATGTAGAAATATTACTGCAGTCCCTTTAGGCAGTTTAGGATTAAATTCTTTAGATCTTTTACCTTCCTCAATAATTTTTTCAATTAAGTTCAATTCAATTTTTTCAAAGTCTAAAAATACTTTTTTGAAAACAGATTTTGTATCAAAGTAAGAATGGACACTTAATGTTCCAAGATTTATAAGATCTTGAAAGAATTTCATCCTCAGGTCAACATAATCCTGAAGTTTTTGCGAAGCTGGATTAGACTTTTGTAATATTTCCTCTATATTTTCTTTAAGCTGGTTTTGTTCAAGAGAAATTACTGCTCTGAAAAGATCTTCTTTTGTTGGGAAATAATAGTAAAGTGAAGCTTTTCCTAACTCAACATCCGAGGCTATCTCTTCCATTGTAACTTTTGAAAAGCCAAAATGGGCAAATCTCTCTTTTGCCGCTTCAATTATTGCCTTTTCTCTTGTTTTCTCAATCATTTAATTTTTCGACTATTTTACTTGAAAGGTCGAAAACTTAAATAAATATTAGATAAATAGCAAGTGATGAAATGACGAAATGCATTTTTTGTGATTTTTTTCTATTTAAGGAAGTTGGTCACTTTTTTGGATATGAATTCGATATCTCGGAAATAAGCCCTTTTTTTAATTCCCATAGACTATTTGAAAGTGAGACATGATAAAGATGAGGATTAATTAATCTCTTCACTCCTGAATTTAGTTTATTTAGATCATTGACTCTATTTTCTCTTAATTCATCAATTGAAGGAAACTCATACACTAATTTTCCTTCAGTCAGAATATCCACCAGTAAGTTCTCAATTTCGGATATATTTTCTTTTATTAAAATCCTGGTCTTGCTTTGATCAAATGGATGATGTAAAGCTATTTGATCTTCCATTGATGGATCTTCATCATTCAGAGTTATTAAATCGACTGTAGCTTTTTTTCTTTTGTCATAAATACGCCAAAGTTTCTTATTCCCTGGATTAGGAATCTTTTCAATCGACTCTGAAATTTTTATAGCAGGCTTCCATTTTTTATTTTCTTCTATTGCAACTAATTTGTAAACTCCGCCTAGTGAAGGATCACCTTCAGAGGTAATTAATCTCGTTCCCACCCCATATGTCAACCTTGAAATTAAATCATCGGGATCGATTCCATTCTTTGGAGCTTCTTCAGAAATTTGAGTGATTATCTGCCAAATATTCATTTCATCTAATTCATTTGATAGTACTATACCAACTTCATCAAATCCTGCTGCGTTTAGCATTTTTGCAGCCTGAATGCTTAAATAGGCGAGGTCTCCGGAATCCAGCCTTATTGCAATAGGTTTTTGACCTTTTTTTCGCATCTTTTCAAAAACCTTTATTGCATTTGGAATTCCGCTTTCTAGCGTATCAATTGTATCTACCAAAAGGATGCAATCTTCCGGATATAAATCTGCAAATGCTTCAAAAGAATCGTATTCTGACATACCTAAAGAAAGGAACAATTGAACCATACTATGTGCGTGAGTGCCTTTAGGAGGATAACCTAAAATATGTGAAATCCCAACGTTTGATGAAAAATCCGCACCCCCAATTAAAGCGCCTCGAACACCCGCATTAGCTCCTCTATCCTGTCCCCTTCTTACGCCGAAATCTATTAATAGTCCCCCTCTGCTCATTTCCTTTATTCTGCATGCTTTGGTTGCTATTAATATCTGATAATTTAATTGATTTAATAACGGAGTCTCTAAAATTTGAGCCATTGCAATTGGACCCTGAATCACAGTAACTGGAACACCCGGATGAATTATCCTCCCTTCTGGAATAGCTTTTAAACTTAAATTTGAAAAATTCCCATTTCCCTCTAACCATTTTAGAAAATCATCATGAAAAATTTGTTTACCCGTTTTAGTCTTCTGGTTCTTTAAAATATCTATTTCTTTTTTGGTAAAGAATGAATTCTCCATCCAATCGATTAACCATTCTAATCCTGCATTTACGCAGTAACCAGCTTTATGTGTTCCATAGTTCGGATAGTTTCTGAAATAATGGTCGAACTGAGCATGTTTCTCATGTAATCCATGCTTATAATACAATTGTGCCATTACAATTTCGTATTGATCAGTATAAAGAATTCCTTCAGATATGGATTGATTAAATTTCTTTAACAATTTTCCCTCATTTCCAAAAATAGAGATGTCATCTTTGAGTAATAGTTTTTTGCGTAACTTCCGGTTATTTAATAAATAATCTCATCTTAATATTTGAAAATTGTTTTTATAAATCAAATTGTATTAATCAAATAGTTGAACTAATTTTATTTAATTGAAAACGAAACTTATTAGTCTAAAGGTAATTAATAGAATGACTAATCTAATACATTCGCGAAGAAATTTTCTGAAGTTGATGGGAATCGGAGGGGCCATATTATCAATACCCGGATCTAAATTATTGAACAGATTTGAATATAAAGCTAATATTGGTCTGCAGTTATATACTGTCAGAAAAAATATAGAAACGGATTTTGAAGGTACTATTCAAAAGATTGCAAATATTGGCTACATGGGAATCGAAACTTATAACCTCCCTGAAAATATAACATTAATTCAAGCTGCTAATGTTTTCAAAGAAAAAGGACTGGAAATTTTCAGCATGCATGCGGAACTTCCTGTTGAAAAGGAAAGAGAGAACGCTTTAAGAATGGCAGATGCTTATAATTGTGATACAATCGTTTATCATGGATGGCCTCAGGGAGATAAATTTAAAAATGAAGAGGCAGTAAAACGAACTACCGATATTTATAATGAAATAGGAATATTTCTAAAGAGTAAAGGATTGAAATTTGGACTGCATAATCATTGGTGGGATTTTGAAAAAAATGAAGATGGAATAATCCCTTTTTATTATCTTCTTGACAACATGAATAAGGATATATTTTTTGAGATAGATACATACTGGGCAAAAACAGCAGGACAGGATCCTGCAAAAATACTTTCTGATTTTGGAAGCCGCGCACCTCTACTGCATATAAAAGATGGTCCAGCTATTGAAGGAAAAAAATCCTATGAACAAGTTCCGGCAGGGGAAGGGGTGATGAATTTTCAAGCTATTGTAAAATCAGGAGGAGAAAATATAAAATGGATGATCGTTGAATTTGATGAATATGATAAGAATATTTTCGATGGGATTAAATTGAGTTATGATTACTTAATTAATAATGGGCTTGCAAAGGGGAATATTTAATCCTTTGATAAGCTTTTTTCAGGGTAATTGATCTTCTAATTATTCTTTAATTGCCTCTTAGCGAAAGGAGAAAATTTTGAAAGTACTTTTCATTGGCGGAACCGGAAATATTAGTACATCCGTAAGTAAATTATGTGTTGAAAAAGGAATTGACTTATATCTATTAAACCGTGGAAAAAGAAAAGTAGAAATACCAGGAGCTATAGTTATTTCGGGTGATATATCAGATACTGAACATGCTGCAGCACTTGTTAAAGATCATCATTGGGATGCGGTTGTCGATTGGATTGCCTTTAATGTAAATGATATCGAAAGGGATATAAATTTATTTCGAAATAAAACAAAGCAATTTATTTTTATAAGTTCTGCATCTGTATATCAAAAACCTCCTTCACATCCTATCATAACAGAATCAACCCCTCTTTATAATCCTTACTGGGATTATTCTCAAAACAAAATTGCTTGTGAAGAAAAACTAAATTATGAGTATCGTAATAGCGGTTTCCCTATTACAATTGTACGTCCTTCTTTAACTTATGATACTGTTATTCCTCTTATAATGGGGGGATGGACAGAATATACTATTATAGATAGAATGAAAAAGGGTAAAGAGGTAATAGTCCATGGGGATGGAACTTCACTCTGGATCGTTACTCATGCTGAAGATTTTGCAAAAGGATTCTGCGGATTGATTGGGCACCAACAGGCAATAGGGCATACTTTTCATATTACTTCAGACGAAATCTTAACATGGGATCAAATCTATCAAGCAGTTGCCTCTGCTGCCGGTGTTGAACCAAATATAGTCCATATTTCCTCCGATTTTATTGTAAAATATGATAATTCATTAAAAGGATCTTTAATTGGCGATAAATCTTTTAGCGTGATCTTTGATAATACAAAGATTAAAACATTTGTCCCCGATTTCAAAGCTATAATCCCTTTTAGCGAAGGGATAAAAAGGACTTTACTCTGGTTTGAATCGGATACTAATAGAATGGTAATTAACGATAAATCAAACCAAGTAATTGATAGAATTCTTGAAGAATATCGTAAATAAAATTTTAATTACCTGAGCTTAGTTTCATTTTAATTCTGAAGGACCATTATGGAAAAAATTATTATTAATAAAAAACTACCGGTAATATTATTTTTTATTATATCATTATTGTCTGTTAATACAAATGCACAAAAATTTGATAGTCTTGCACTAACTCCTCCTATGGGATGGAATAGCTGGAATAAATTTTCATGTAATATAAATGAAAAAATAATTCGCGAAGTAGCTGATGCTATGGTATCTTCCGGAATGAAAGATGCTGGATATGTATATATAAATATAGATGACTGCTGGCAGGGGAAACGTGATAGTGAAGGATTTATCCATCCTGATTCTGCAAAATTCCCTTCCGGAATTAAAGCTCTTGCTGATTATGTACATTCAAAAGGTTTGAAGATTGGTATTTACTCTGACGCAGGAGATAAAAC
This sequence comes from uncultured Ignavibacteriales bacterium, assembly GCA_963848195.1. Taxonomy (GTDB): domain Bacteria; phylum Bacteroidota; class Ignavibacteria; order Ignavibacteriales; family Ignavibacteriaceae; genus CAVQBP01. Next base: position 407,408 of record CAWKCY010000024.1, read on the forward strand.
ATGTGGCGGTTACCCTGCAAGCAGAGGTCACGAATATCAGGATGCAATAACTTATGCAAAATGGGGGATTGATTATCTAAAATATGATTGGTGTAATACCGAAGGTCTAAATGCGGAAGGCGCGTATACAACTATGTCCAATGCTTTACATTCTGCAGGAAGACCTGTGGTTTTTAGCTTATGTGAATGGGGCACCAACAAACCCTGGTTGTGGGCTAAGAATGTAGGGTACCTCTGGAGAACTACAGGGGATATTTATCCCTGTTTTGACTGTGTAAAAGACCATGTTACTTGGAAACAGTGGGGAGCAATGTATATACTTGATATGCAAAACGGTTTAAGAAAATATGCAGGTCCCGGTCATTGGAATGATCCTGATATGCTGGAAGTTGGAAATGGTATGAGTCAAAATGAAGATAAAGCCCATTTTTCGATGTGGTGCATGCTCGCGGCTCCACTAATTGCTGGAAATGATTTAAGAAATATGTCTGAAGACACCAAAAAAATTTTAACAAATAAAAGCGTAATTGCTATTGATCAGGATTCCCTTGGTATTGAAGGATTTAAATATTCGTCAAAGGATAGCTTAGAAATCTGGTTCAAACCTCTAGTCAAAGGAGACTGGGCAATGTGTTTTCTAAACCGGAGTTTGAAACCCCAAAAGGTATCATTTAACTGGCATAATGAAGCTGTTACCGATAGTCTTTCCGGAAGAAATGCACAGTTTGATAATACACTTTATAATATTGAAGATCTATGGAATAATAAAAATATTGGTACTACAAAGGAAGCTTTAAATACCGTTGTCCCCGCACACGATGTCTTAATACTTAGACTTAAAAAGAAGTAATACTAAACCTCCAAGGTTTTTATAACCTTGGAGGTTTTAACACTTCCCTTAAACTGATAGTATCACTTTTCTATTTGAAATCTGACTAAAACCAATAATCAGTGAAAATCTGCGTCTTATTTAAGGAACATCATCTTCTTAGATACCACAAATTTACCTGCCATTATCCTATAAATATAAACACCTGAAGCAACATTAATATTATTGTTATTTGTGCCATTCCATATAGTTCTGTAGAATCCGGGATCTCTAACTTCATTAACGAGTGTTTTTACTTTCTCTCCGAGAGTATTGTAAATTTCGAGAACCACCTTTTCCTGTTGAGGCAGCTGAAATTTAATTGTTGTTGTTGGATTGAACGGATTTGGATAATTCTGCGATAGACTAAATACAGTCGGTAAAGCTGTTACTTCAAGTACATTGGAATATGTAAAACTTCCGTTATAATCTAATTGTTTTAACCTGTAATATAATTTCCCTCCGTTAGAAGTTTTATCAACATAGCTATAAGACTGCTTCTCAGTTGTCGTTCCCTTACCCGTTATATTTCCTATCTTATAATAACTCTTTTTATCTGTACTTCTTTCGATATCAAATCCCGCATTATTCTTTTCTGTTGCAGTTTGCCAGGATAATGTGACTTTATCTTCATCAGTATTCGCAGTAAATGATGTTAATTCAACCGGGACTGGATTTCCCTGGATGACAAGGTTGTCAATTGCCCAACCCCACGCATGAGTTCCTGGATCTGCCAAAAGTCTAAATCTAATTAGAATTGTATCTCCTGCCGCAAAAGAAGCATCTAGATTTAAAATGTGATTTACATACATTGTAGAATCACCAGGCTCATTAGATAGAAAAGCATTTAACCATGCTGTATCTGCTCTCGCATCATAACCATCCGCTATAGGTTTCCAATTAATACCATCTTTTGTCCCTTCAACTACAACATAATCATAAAAATCATCATCACCATAAAGACTGCCAGGTTCTCCGGGTTCAACTATCGCAATATCATCATAGCTTAAGTTAGCGTTTGCCTGTGCAACAATGATCGGGATTAATAATTGGTAAATATAATTAGTATTATCAGAATATGGATGTGGAGAATTTATTGCTCCATTACTGAAGCCTTTAGCTGTATCAATTGTAAATCCATTACCTGCAAAATCACTGGAATGTCCTTCGAAATTATTAGCGTAAGAATTGCGTGGTTGAGCTAGAACTTTATCATCAGATATCCTCTGATATGATTTATATGCAATTCCGTTTTTGTAGCTAATTATTTGAATCGAATCTTTCCTGGTGGACATGACAGGATATAGGATTACTGTATCTTTGGCAGCTCCATTTGCTGGTAATTTAGCTTCAATTTTGCGGTTTACTACAATATGTGTGGAATCGTAAGGAGACCTGAGGGAAAAAGGTATTACCAATGCTCCTGATGGATTTTGAGCTATTGGATTCAAACGGGGTGATTTAGTTACAGACGGAGGTTCATATCCCGAAAGCTCAGGTATTTTTACAGACCAAATTCCTCTTCCATGTGTAGCTACAACAATTTCATCATTTACAATTACCATCTCATATATGGATGTTGCCGGAAAACCATTATCTGTATATGTCCAGCTGCTTCCTCCATCCGTAGTCTGATAAATGCCTATATCAGTTCCAGCCCAAATAATTTTGGGATCATAAGGCATTACCAGTAAACTGTAACATGCTACATCTGGGAAACCTGCGGAACTTACTGTATCTGTACCAAAGCCGGAAATATCCTTCCAGCTTTGTCCTAAGTCGGTTGTTTTCAAAATCTTTGGGGTCTTAGCGAAAGAGAAAAGTGCGTAAGCTGTACTATCTTTTAAAGGATCAGTTTCTAGGCTTGTGATGCGGCCTAATTCAACATCGGTAAAATTGTTTGTGGGATTAAATGTAAGTCCACCATCAGTAGAAACAAAGAGATTAGCACTGCTCGACATTCCGCTTCCCGTCCAGACAATTTGAGGATTTAACAAAGACATCTTAATTTGAGCAAATGTGGCACTTCCATTGAAGTTGGAATCGATTCCTGTTAAAGTCCAGCTTGAAGCAAAATCATCTGACCTCCATACTCCATGTGTTCCAATGGCATATACCATATCAGGATCCTGCTTCGACTTAGCTAATTTAGTAATAAATGGTGCGTCGTTTCCGACATCAGCTAAACCGTTTGATGTACTTGCTCCAGCCCATGTCACTCCGCCGTCTGTTGTTTTAAATATATTGTTGAACTGTGAAGATTCCAATAGCTGATTGCCATCATTATAATTCCAAACAGCTTCAAACCCATCACCGGCATCGGGAGCAGTTGCCATGAACTTGTATCGGTAGCATTTAACGGAGAAACCCACGATCCGTTATCCTGTGTACCCCCAATAAATCTGTCTGCTCCGTTCATTTTGTCAACGCCGTAGAATTGAGTAGTGTTGTATCCGTTTCTTGGTTGGGTAAATGTAGCCCCTTTATCATCGGAATATGAAACACCTCCATCATTACCGTTTACAAGTCTAAAGCTATGAGTTGCTTCATTTGTTTTAATAAGTGTAATATTATGCTGGTCAGGGTGTACTCCTTTAGAAGTACCTCCAAACTGACGGTAAACATCAGCAATAGGAGTAGCTGTCAGACGTTTTGTTAAGAAAGAACCCCAGTTAATTCTTATCAATGAACTAGGAAGGTTATTTGGGTCAAATGTAGTACCGGCAGGAGCTTCCGGCCAAAATGCATAAGTATTCTTATATGCCATTCCCGCTGTTTTTGCAATATTAGTATCTGGATTATTAGGATCATATGTAACTGAACTAATAAAAACATATTCCCTCGAAATTCCTCCGGGTGCATCAGCTTCATCCATAGGATTCCATGTTCCACTTGCATCCTGATCCCTAAAAGATACCATTAACTGCCGATTATGATCAATATCCCAGACTTCAAATGGAACATCTACATAATCTTGATAGGGATATGCAAAATTTGTGGCAAATAAAAATCTATGAGCTTTTTGGTGCATTCCAGGACCAAATCTAACTTCAACCGAAGTATAATCAGTATCATTTAAGCCGGTTGGCAGGCCATGAAAGATTTCACCAAGGTCCAATCCGCCTTCTGCATATCTGCCTAACCAATTAACAAATGATAAAAATGAACTGATATTATCTTCGTCAACTGATGTAATTTGCTTTTCAGAAGTATCGGTACCGGCAATTCTATCCAGTCTAAACATGCCTACCCCTCCGACATAAACACTATTTTTATCATAAGGATCAACTGCAATACAGTTGTCATACCAGCCCTGTCCGCCTAACCAGTCTTTGTCTACTCCTGTAGTATCTGTTAGTGCAAACCAATTAGCTGCACCGTCGTCAGTTACATATAAAATGGAACCGCTTGATCCACCTTCTGCAGAAAAATATAAGGTTGAAGTATCGGTTGGAGCCATTGCAATTTCCATTCGTAAAACTCCCGTTATTCCATTTGAAGCATCTTTCCATGTTTTACCACCATCAACAGATTTAATAACTCCAACACTATTTATTGTTGCATACTGAGTATTAAAATTCTCGGGATTAGAAATTAAATCTTCAACACTGCTAAAACCAGCATCGTAAACCATATTCCATGATACTCCTCCATCTGTAGATCTGAAAATTCCCGAATGAGGATAATCTGCAGACGCTGTATAATTAAAGCCCCGAGTTGCGGAGACCAATAATATATTTTCATCCGAAGGATCAATTATCAATCTGGTAATATTCTGCATCTTTTTATTATTAGCAGTACTTGCCAACTGTTCCCAGCTTGCTCCTCTATCAGTTGATTTCCAGATTCCTGTACCATCAATCTGGTCAGCATTGAAAAATCCTTCTCCGGTTCCGGCGTAAATTACATTATGATTTGACATTGCCATCGCAATGGTACTGGTAGCAAGATTAGGTAAATCCGGAGTAAGGTTTGTCCATGAATCACCTGCATTAGTTGTTTTCCAGATTCCTCCACCTACAGAACCTGCAAACCATGTATCATGATTTGGATCATCAGGATCAACTATAATTCCTCTTGTTCTTCCGCTTACATTTCCTGGTCCCCGTTCTACCCAGTTTAAAGCCTGTGTCTTTGCCATTTTAGTCATAGCTCTTGTAGAACTTAAATTCCTGGTTTTTAATAATTGCTTAATTTTATAGTTTGCTGGATAATCTGGAGCTGTTCTACCTTCTTTTGTTCTAATATCCCTTTCATATTTAGCAAAAAGATCAGGATGATCATCTTTATTACCTTCTATTCTTTTTTCTCTTTCAGAAATTAATCCCTTAGACTCTTTTCTCTCTCTTTCTGAATTAAACTGTTCATCATCATCATCTTTTAAATAATCTTTGTCAATGAATTTCTTTTCTCCAGCCACGGTACTATTTTCAAGTTCCTTCTTCTTTGAAATTGCATGCTTGCTAGGATTAGATAAGTCAATTGAGCTTTTCCCGGCTAAATTTGATTCTTGTATTGACGCAGTTTTAACTTCTCTGTTTTTCTCTTTGTTAAAGTTCCCTGTTTCAAATTTATCCATAGAATTATTACCGGTAAAAACTAAATACAGAGATACCCCTGCCAGCACAAACAAAGTTATAATATAATAGTAAACGATTCTTCATGATTGCTCCTTACTTGAATAATATTTTTAGATGATTTATTTGTTCTTATCTTGTCCGGAAAGCTTGGCTTTAGAAATGACATCATATATATAGCCGAACATTCTTTTATTATCTTCATCTTTACCTGATATTATTTCAGGAAGTGTCGACACTTTGATTTGACTTCTGTTCATCCATTCTATGTTTCCATTTGTTAGGTTATCCTGGAATATTATTTTTTGATGTTCATTATCATAAATAAAAAATTTTAATGGTGTTTGTATTCCTTTAGTAACATTTTGAGGTAATTGTTGGATAATGATATATGTTGAATCATTATTAAACGTAACTCTATAATTTTTATTGAATTTTTCTTCGGCAATATTTTTATAGGAAGGTTGATTTTGATAAACTTCACCTGAGGTTTCTTCTGAACTGCAGCATCCGTTTATCAAAAGAATGAATGATACCGGAACTATAATATTTCTAACAATGATATATTTAAAACATATCATTAAGACTTAACCCTATCCCTTTAAATTAAATTATATATAGAAATGAGAATTATTTTGAGAGCAACATTTTTATTTGCACTTAGAAAGTATCGATTCGAAGTTATAAAGTTTCCTAATTAATGTCAATATTTCTTTTCAATATATGTACTACCTCACTAAATTATTTCCCTTTTTTTGAAATTATATTTTATTTGTTTTTTATATTTTGGAATTTGAAAAAAGAATTCTAGGATGGATGAATTTATTTTATTCTTGCCAGTTATTAGAAATGCTAAAATAAAAACTTAAATTCTTGCAATCTTATAATTTCTAAATGCAAAATATATTTCTGTTGCTGCAGTTTTTAAAACTGTTGCAGTTGGAATTGCCAGAAGCATTCCTAAAACGCCGAATAATTGACTCCCCGCAATTATTAAAAGAATAATTACTATAGGATGCATATCTACACTTTTAGAAAATACATAGGGCTGTACAATCCCGTTATCAAGAATATAAACTATTAACATTAATAAAAATATATAGGGAACATGGGAAAGATCACCATATTGAATTATTGAAATGATGATTGCAGGAATACCGCCGATTATTGGCCCGAAATAGGGGACCAGATGTCCTAATCCTGCAATGATTCCTAAAGGAAGAGCATTAGGTATTCCGATAATATAAAAACCAATACCGCAGGTGAACCCTACGAAAGTTGCATCAAAAACCCAGGCCCTTACAAATCTCCCTAACTGGACACTTACTTTTTTTAATATCCAGTAAGACATTTCAAAATATTTATTCGGCAGAATATTAAGCATCCCTAAAAATATTTTTTTGCTGTCTTTAAGGAGGAAAAAAGTTATAAATGGAATGATTACCAAAATTGCTGCTACAGATACTATACTGGATAAAAGAACCGAAATTCTATCAATTGGATTCTGGATCCATGAATCAATGAAATTTCTAATCCCCGCTGAAATTTCTCCGATGCTGAAAAAGGGAAAATATCTGTAAATATCTCTTTCAAGTATTGAAATTTGATTTTCTAAAGTATTTATATGTAGAATCTGAACAAGCTGGTTAACCTGATATAAAAGCTTGGGAACAAAAACCGAGAGTGTAATATAAACTATGAAACCCGCTACCGCGAACATTATAATTGTAGAAATTATCCGGTTGAGACCCTCTTTTTCTAGCTGCTTGATAAAAGGATCAAATATAAATGCAAGAAGGATAGAAATGATTAAAATTATTAATAAATCGGAAAGCAAGTAAAGAATATAAAGTAAAATTGCAGCTAGAATTATCCAAAGTAAAATCTTGGAAACTTTTTTTAAGTTTGATTCAACCATTTTTTAATAGTTTACTGATTCAACTCTTCTTATTCCCGGAACTTCTCGCATTAATGCCCTTTCGATTCCTGCACGTAATGTCATCTGGGACATGGGACAAATATCGCAGGCTCCGGTTAGTTTTACTTTTACTATTCCATCACCCGTTATTTCAACTAATTCTATGTCCCCGCTGTCAGCCTGCAAAAAAGGTCTTATTGCATCGAGAGCTTTTATAACATTTTCTTTCATCTAAAGCTTTAAATTTATTTATTCTTCATCATCAAGCAGTATTTCAATCTTTGAATCTGCAGTTAGATTTCTCAAATGTACCTGTTGAGCTAAATTACGGGCGATTTCCATTATAATTTTTGCATGCTCCTGATCCGGCGTATCAAAGACTATCGGGATTCCTTTATCTCCGCCAATTCGTATTCTAGGCTCAATAGGAATTCCTCCAAGAAAATGAGTATTAAGCTCCTTTGATAATTTAACACCTCCACCGGATCCAAAAATATCATATTTTTTACCTGTATCCGGTGCAATAAAATAACTCATATTTTCGATTATTCCTAAAACCGGAACATTAACCCTCGTAAACATTTTCAGTGCTTTTCTTGCATCAATTAATGAAACTTCCTGAGGTGTGGTCACAATTACTGCACCTGTCAGTGGAATAGTCTGCACTAATGTCAATTGTATATCACCTGTGCCTGGAGGCATATCAAAAATTAAATAATCTAGTTCCCCCCAATCCACATCAGTCATAAATTGTTTTACAGCACCGCTTGCCATTGGACCTCTCCAGATAACCGGAGCATTATCATCTACTAAAACTCCAATAGAAATAAGTTTGATACCATAACTCTCAAGTGGTATCATTTTCATACTTTGCTGGTCTTGATATACTTTTGGTTTCTCCTTTATTCCCAACATCAATGGGATACTTGGACCATATATATCTGCGTCTATTAAACCTACCTTTGCCCCATCTTTAGCAAGTGCAACAGATAGATTTACTGCAGCCATGCTTTTGCCTACCCCTCCCTTACCGCTTGCTATTGCTATTGTGTTTTTTACATCGGGTAGTAATGAATCTTTTTTCCTGTCTTTATGAGTACTGACTCTTGTTTCAATATTTAATTCCACGTTATTCAATTCAGGGAAGTCATTTTTTATTTCATTTCTAATCTTTTCTTTTAATTCATCCTTTACATCTGACGGGGGAAGCGGCAGAACTATATCTACCGTTAATGATTTTCCCTTTACATCTATTCTTTTTATGGAATTAAGAATCAATAATTCTTTTTTAATTCTAGGATCATCCACTTTTTTTAAGGAATTCAAAATCTCAGTTTTTGTAATGTCACTCATTTGTTATACCTTGCTTTCAAAGATTAAAACATATTAAAATATTCATGTAAAATATATTGATATTCTTCGGGAATGTAAAAGATAAAACACTTCAAAAATAGAAGGTCAGTTTGATTTTATTTTCTTAACGCGCGAAGCTGATTTAATAATGCTGTTCATAAGCCATTCCTGTGAATCTATTTTCTTTTCGCCATCCTGTGGATGTAAAAATTCATATTCCATAGTGGGAAGGAGTATTCTCGACTTAACATTATCTTTTAGTGAAGCTTTAATCAAAGTACTCATCAGTTCATTTTTAATATCGGGATCTTTTATAGGGAATGCAATCTCGACTCTTCTATCAAGGTTTCTCTGCATTAAATCAGCACTGCTTAAATATATTTCCTCAGCCCCATTGTCATAAAAATAAAACAATCTGCTATGTTCAAGATAACGACCCACAATGCTTATGACTTTTATATTTTCACTTAAATTTGGAATACCGGGTATGAGACAGCAAATCCCCCTGACTATTAAATCAATTTTAACCCCATTATTAGATGCTTCATAAAGTGCCGATATTAAAACAGGATCTACTAAAGAATTAATTTTGAAGATCAATTTCCCTGTTCCGCCGGCTTTAATATTTTCAATTTCACGCATAATTAAAGAAAGAAACTTCTCCCTCATATTGATTGGGGCTACAATAAGTTTTTTAAACTCCACTTGCTTTGAATAACCGGTTAAATAATTAAAAATATCCGAAACATCTGTGCATATATCCTGATCATTTGTAAAAAATCCCAGATCAGTATATAATTTTGCCGTTGATACATTGTAATTCCCGGTCGATAAATGGACATACCTATTCACACCATCAGATTCTTTTCGTACAACTAATGTCATTTTTGCATGAGTTTTTAAGCCAACCAATCCATAAACTACATGCACTCCTACTTTTTCCAGTTCCCTTGCCCAGAAGATATTATTCTCCTCATCAAACCTTGCTTTAAGTTCAACCAGTACCGCAACTTGTTTCCCCCTTTCTGCTGCCTCAATAAGATAATTTAGAATTGGTGAAGAAGAACCTACTCTGTAAAGAGTCTGTTTTATCGCTAATACATCCGGATCAACTGAAGCCTGTTTAATAAACTCAACTACCGGAACAAAAGAATGATATGGATGATGCAGAATAATATCTCTTTGTTTAATTATTGAAAAAATGTCTTCTTCGCCTTCAAATTCTTTCAGCACAACAGGATAATATGGTCTGAATTTCAATTGATGTAGAGGGAGGTCATATAATGAAATTATATCGCTTAATCCAATTGGTCCTTCAAAAACATGGACATCTTCTTTGTTTATCTGCAGATTTTCAATTAGTGTCTGCAGCATGAATTCGGGCATTTTAGCTGCTACTTCCAGTCTGACAACTCTGCCAAATCTTCTCTGTCGTATATTTTCTTCGATAACTCTTAAAAGATCATCCGCCTCATCTTCCTGCAATTCAATATCGGTATCTCTCGTTATTCTAAAACGATGTGCTTCAACTACTTCCATCCCCGGAAATAATAAATCAAGGTTGGCTTTAATTAAATCTCCCAGCCAGATGTATTTTGCATAAAATTTTCCGTTAACAGAGGCCTTCTTTTGAGGATTAATTGTATCAATCTGCATTAGTCTGGGTAAAATACTAGGCACTTTTACTCTCGCAAAATGATTTTCTCCATTAGGTTTCTTTACAAGTATGGCAAGGCTGAGACTCAAATTCGAGATATAAGGAAATGGTCTTCCGGGATCGAATGCAAGTGGGGTAAGTACAGGATAAATCTCCTTTTTAAAATATTCTGTTAATATTACTTTTTCTTTTTCCGGTAAATTTTCATATCCTGCTATTATAATCCCGTTTTTTTTAAGTGCGGGAAGTACATCGTTCTGCCATAAATCGTTGATCGTCTTTAACATCGGCTGCAGTATCTTTTCAATTCTTCGAATCTGTTCCAGCGGGGTTAAACCATCTATGGTCGGTTCTAGAACATTAGCTGCTATTTGTTCTTTTAATCCGGAAACTCTTATCATGTAAAATTCATCTAAATTGGTATGGAAAATAGAGATGAATTTTACCTTCTCAAGAAGAGGTAAATGAGGGTTCAGAGCCTCTTCCAAAACTCTTCTATTAAATTCAATCCAGCTTAAATCTCTGTTAAAGAAATTTTTTGTGTAATTATATTTTTTTAATAATTCTTTTCCCAGCATCTCAAATCCAATAAACCCTTAATATAGGTTAATTTATAGACATAATCTCCGTAAAAAACAATTAAACAGTTACATTTTCATCAGTAAATAATTTTTGAAATTCTTTGGGCTTTCTTTCTTTCCATGAACCCTTATGATAAGCATATCCTGTAATTAAAGGTACAGCAATAGTTGCTTCCGAATAAACCATTTGTTCGAAAGTTGTCTCTACCTTCCCCCATGAACTGGCTTCCTTTAAGGTAGAAGATGAAAGTGCTCCATCTCTTACATCAGCTACGGTAACCTGAACAGCATATTTATGCATAGGAACATCCTCCTCAAGTATATCAGCAGCAACCACAATATCCTGAGTAAAGTTTTTAGGAACACCCCCTCCAATCATGAAAATCCCTGTCTCTTTACTTTTCAATTTAATTTTTGTAAGCTCCAGAAAATCTTTTGCTGAATCAATAGATACATGTTTTATTGGATTCTGTGTCTGATGTAATATAAAACCGAATCCGGCTGAACAATCTGAGAATGCAGGTACAAAAATAGGTACATTTTTTTTATATGCCGCAAATATAACCGAATCATCTACTTTGGGACCATTATGATCTTCCAGGTATCTGCCAAATTCCAATATCAGCTCACGGGAAGAATATGGACGTGGTTCCAGGCTGTCAAATATTTTACCGCATGTTTCATCACATACCCTTAACTCATCCTCATCAATATATGTATCATATATCCTGTCAATATGCAATTTACGTAGCTGATTATCATCACTGTATGGCGTACCTTTATAATGTTTGAACCCTAATGCTTCGAAAAAATCCTGATCAACCATGATTGCACCCGTAGAAACAATTGCATCAACCATATTGTTGTCAATCAGATCATAAACAACCTTCTTTAATCCGGCACTAAACAAACTTCCTGCAAGTGTAAGAATTATTCCGCATTCTTTATCTTTTAGCATCATGTCATAAATATTTGCAGCTCTATACAAGTCTCGGGCAGAAAAAGCCATTTCTCCCATTGCATCAACTAAAGATATAACATTATTTTTTTTAATATCTATATGCTGAATAATCCCTTTCAAAAAATCCTTTTTGCCTGCCATTTTATTGCTCCTTGCTGTTAGTCTATATTAAAAATAAAATAAATAGTTTTAAAGAGAAATAAATATAATGAATCTGATAAAATAATCACATCTTCCTCAATGGTAACTCTAAGATAACTCCAAGGTAACTCCATGGTAACTCCAAGGTAACTCCAAGGTAACTCCAAGATAACTCCAAGATAACTCCAAAGTAACTCAATGTATAATCCAGCATGACTGTAACATTCAATTTCCCATTACAATCCGGAATATATCTATCTATAATTTAATACTTTTTAGATCAACTCTATTGGATCTCACCGAAAAATACTTAGTGCCCCTTCGTGCCTTTGAGACTTTGTGGCTATTATTAGAGTTTTATATAAAGGAAAAGGTCACCGGAACTCTGTCATTGAGAAACATTAAGAGAATCACAAACATAATTAAAAAAACTTCTTAGCTATTCTCAAAATACCTTGTTTCCATGGTACTCTATGTGAGACGCCGCTTTTATCCTTGAATTCTTCAAAATGGTCAATATACCATTTGTAATTTCTTACAAGTGCATCTTTATTCGAATATTTGGGCTTAAATCCAAGTTTCTTTTCAGCTTTTTCTATTGAAACAAAAGAATCCTTTGAAGCTGTTTCATAAACCCACTTATAAAGAGGAGAAAGCTTAAATGTTTCCAGCAGCTTTAATACAGCGATTATAGGTTTTTCGGGAAGTGGGATAATCTTTTTCCCGAACCCTGCGTAATCCAAAACGGCCTGGTAATCTTCTTTCATTGTGGTATATTCTTTTGCGCCGATATTAAAAGTATCGTTAACATTTTTTTCTTCAAGTGTGGCACATAAATAAATCGCATCACACAGATCTTCAACGTCCATAAGCTGGTATCGATTATTACCGCTACCAATCATCGGAAACCCTTTACCATCCTTTGCCCAATCAAAAAGTAAATCAAAAACACCCAGTCGTTCAGGACCTACAAATGATTTGGGTCTTATAATAGGGACACATATACCTCCAGCTCTATACTCTAGACACTCTTTTTCTGCAGAAATCTTTGCCTTTCCATATGGTCCAACACCATCAAGCTTATCATCTTCATAAAGAGGATGGTGATCCGGAATTCCGTACACTGCAGTGGAAGATATATGAATAAATCTTTTTACATTATTATCCTTTGCAGCTTCAAGTAAATTTTTTGTACCCTCTATATCTGTAGATAAGATATCTTCAGCCTTATAAAGCGGCAGTGCAGCGGCTGTATGAACAATTATATCAATACCTTTTACTGCATTTTTTACAGCCCCTTTATCTCTGATATCACCTTTAATTACTTTTATCTTATCTGCAATATCAGGATATTCAAAATCAGCAATATCAAGTGAAACAACTTCTTCTCCCTTAGTGTATAAATAACGAATTAAATTTATCCCTAAAAATCCGGCTCCCCCTGTTACTAAAAATTTCATATAATTTGTCGAGTTATTTGTTAATAAATAAAATACTTATTCAAGTTACTCATATTACGCATAGCTGTCATTCTGAACGAAGTGAAGAATCTCAAGGTTTATAATTTGCACAATTTTGAGATACTTCGCCCTCCTCAATATGACAAAAAAATAATTTGCGTAACATGAGTTACTAAAAATAGTGAAATTTATTAATTAGCGGAAAAAATTTATTTATTATAATTTTAAATATGAAGCCTATTATAAAAATTGAAAATAATAGCAACGGAATAATCAGTTTCTCCGGCTCTGTAATTATCCATTTAACTATTTTTATTTTAGCTGCTTTTGTTTTTAATGTTACAACAGAAAATTCTAAAGCATCGGGAAGCTATGTTCAAATTAAAACAGGTGAATTTATACAGGAATCAAAAAGTGATGTCCCCAAACAGGAAAAAAGAGAGCCTCATCTAAAAAAGCAAGAAAATAAAATAAACAATAAAAAAACCCCGGAAAGAAATACCAAACCTAATTTATTAGCTTTATCGGATACATCAGGACTCTATCAGATCTATAAAGAATCAACCCTTGATGTTTCCATAAGATATCCCGAAGGCTGGACATACATTGACCAGAACGTAAAAAATAAATTGGATGGTGTAACTTTTTGGGCTGCTGACGGAATTTACTCTCCTCCCCCATATGTTCATATTGAAGTAAAAGAAAAATATCTTTTTAATCCCCAAAAATATAAATATTCTATTAAAACTGATGATTATACGGCTTATTATAATGATCCTGAAGAATTATCAGGGCAAATTTCTCAGGAAGTATATATAAGAACTAATATTGATGAAGATTTCAGCATAAAGTTAATAATGCAAGGTAAAGAACCATTCAGATCATTTCAGCCGGTCTTTTTCGGAATGATTAAAACTTTTAAATTTGACAATTCACTATTCTAATTTGTAGATTCCAGGAACTAATTAGTATTTTTTATAAGGAGCCTGTCATGAAATCTATTTTAAGTATTTTCATCTTCACAATGGTTATCTTCTGTTTCCTCAATATAAAATCCTATTCACAGTCATTCGAAGGTAAAATTGTTATGCAGATTACTTCTAAAGATCAAGATCAGCCTCAGACTATTGATTATTATTGTAAAGGAAGCAAAATACGTTTTGAAGGTAAAGGAGCGGAAGGCGGAGGAGGTGCTATGGTCATGGATACTAAAGATTATAGTGCTCTCATAATAGTTCCGCAGCAAAAAATGTATATGACATATTCTTATAAAAATTTGCTCGGTGCTGCTAGTGATACTGTGAAAAATAAAATGCAAACTGAAATGGAAAAGGGAAATATTAAAATGACAGGTGAGACTAAGGAAATAAATGGATTTCCATGTGAAAAATGGGTCTATAAAGACGATGAAGGAAAAAGCGGGGAGGCCTGGATGACTAAAGGAATAAAGAATTTTTTCTTTTTTAGTAATCCTATGAAACCCGAAAATAACGAACCTGAATGGCAAAAAAAATTAACCCAGGAAGGTTATTTCCCTATGATGGTTGTTTCTAAGGATGAAGACGGAAATATTGATTCAAAGATGGAAGTAACATCTATTGAAAAGAAATCCTTAGATGATTCTCTATTTAATCCTCCTGCTGATTATAAAAAAATGGATATCCCCATGATGAATCATGGTAACTAAAAGATTATAAAATTTATTCAAGCAGAATTACAGTCAATTATATAGATTAAATCCATTACGTTCACTTAAGAACCTACGTGAATATTCAAATTTGTAAAGCGATTCTCCGAATCGCTAATGCCAATTTTATTTGAATTTATAATTATTTAAACGAAACAGAGTTTCGTCCTACAATTAACAATTAACAATTAACAATTAACAATTAACAATTAACCATTTCCTTGACTTTTTTAACCTATCCACCTAAATTAGTATTCTTTATTTGAAAAGATTTGGCTTTTTGGAGGAAACATTTGAAACAGGAAAAATTAACAAAGTTTATTAGTACGGAAGATGCAGGCAAAAAGTGGTTTGTTATTGATGCAAAAGATCAGGTACTAGGCAGGCTCGCATCAAAAGTAGCTGTTATTATTCGAGGCAAGAATAAAGCAATTTTCACTCCTAATTCGGATACTGGAGATTTCGTAATTATAATTAATGCCGAACAGGTTAAGGTAACAGGAAAAAGAGGATTACTTAAAACTTATGCCCACCATTCGATGTATCCGGGTGGTCTAAAAGTGAAAACATTCTCAGAGGTAATGGCAAAAAAACCTGAATTTATTATTGAAAACGCCGTTAAAGGAATGCTCCCCAAAAACCGTTTAGGAAATAAATTAATTAAGAAATTAAAAGTATATAAAGGGAATGAACATCCTCATCAGGCTCAAAAGCCCGAACAATTAAGTTTATAACGGAGATTTAATGTCAGATCAAATTTATGTAGGCAGAAGAAAAACATCGGTAGCAAGAGTTATTTTAAGAAACGGAAACGGTAAAATTACTGTTAATGGTAAAGAATTTGAGACTGCATTCCCGCAGCTCCTCAGCAGAGAAGATATTTTGAACCCTCTTAAAGTTACAGAAACAGAGGGTAATTATGACATTATGGTTAATGTTCACGGGGGAGGTACAACCGGGCAAGCTCAAGCCATCAGACTTGGAATTTCCAGAGCACTAATTGAAATAAATCCCGATAATAGAACTGCACTTAAGAAAGAAGGATTCTTAACAAGAGATCCAAGAATGGTTGAACGTAAAAAGTACGGTCGTCCCAAAGCTAGAAAAAGATTTCAATTTTCGAAAAGATGATTTAAGCTCAAGTTTGAGTTTCCATATAGTATTATTAATTAATCAATTAAAACATTATTCATATTTCCTGATTTGTTTCCTGTGTCCTCAATACGGGGATGAAAAGCAAAGTTGATGGAAATAGAAGCCCGGTAATTACCGGAATAAACAGGAGTAAAAATGCAAAAGATAGATTTAGTTCAGCTTATTGAAGCTGGTGCACACTTCGGTCATTTAACACGCCGCTGGAATCCTAAAATGAAACCATATATTTTTATGGAGAAAAACGGGATTCATATAATTGATCTCAAGAAAACCCAGGAATATCTCTCTGTGGTCTATGATAATTTATCCCGCTTAGTTGCCGATGGCAGAAAAGTTCTCTTTGTCGGAACTAAGAAACAAGCTAAAAATATCGTTGAAACTGAAGCCAGAAGATGCGAGTCTAATTGGGTTAGTGAAAGATGGCTGGGTGGAATGCTTACAAATTTTGCCACTATTAGAAAAAGTGTAAAAAGATTAAATAATATTGAAAAACAAGAAACTGATGGTACTTTCGAAAAAATAACAAAAAAAGAAAGATTGTTCTTATCGCGTGAAAAAGATAAATTGAAAAAAGTTCTGGAAGGCGTTGAATCTATGTCCCGGCTCCCAGGAGCTATGTTTGTTGTTGATATTAAAAAGGAATCTATCGCAATTAAAGAGGCAAAAAGATTAGATATACCTGTATTTGCCGTAGTTGATACTAATTGTGATCCTGATCTTGTTGATTATATCGTTCCCGCTAATGACGATGCCGTTAAAACTATAGAGCTTATCGTAAGACATATGGCTGATGCAGTTATTGAAGGAAATCAAAAAATGCAGGAACATAAAGCCGAAGAAGCCGCTGAAAAAGAAAGATTGAAAAAAGAAAGAGAAGAAGAAAAAATCAGAAATAAAGAAAAAGCTGAAGCAGAAAGAGAAGAAGCTAAAAAAGAACAAGCTGCAAAGGATCAAGCTAAAAAGGAAGAAATTGCAAAAGAACAAGCTGCAAAGGAACATGCTGCTTCCAGTGAAGAAAATAAAAATTAATAAAAAAGGGTTGTTATTATGGCAATTACTGCTGCACAAGTAAATGAATTAAGACAAAAAACCGGTGCAGGAATGATGGACTGCAAAAAAGCTTTAACAGAAGCAAATGGCGATATTCAAAAAGCTATTGAAATTTTAAGAAAAAAAGGAGCTTCTGTAGCTTCGAAAAGAGCAGAAAAAACTGCCGGAGAAGGTTTAATATTAACTAAAGTTTCCGATGATAAAAAAGAAGGTATTATTGTTGAAGTAAATTGCGAAACTGATTTCGTAGCAAATAGTGAAGATTTTAAGAATTTCGCAGAGGATGTCTTAAATACAGTTTCAACTAAAAAACCACTTAGTGTTGATGAATTATTAAATGATAAGTCACTTGAAAATAAAAAAAATGATGTGATGGGTAAGGTTGGAGAAAAAATCGAAATATCCCGCTTCAAAGTTGAAGAAGCTTCGAATGGCTTAATGGTTGATTATATTCATCCCGGTTCAAAGTTAGGTGTTCTGGTTAAATTTGAGGATGCTACTAATACTGAAACTCTTTCAGGTCTCGGAAAAGACATTGCAATGCAGGTCGCTGCTATGAATCCAATTTGTGTTTACCGCGAAGAAGTTCCAAAAGATACTATTAGTAAAGAACTTGAAATCTATAAAGAAGTTGCTAAAAAAGAAGGTAAACCGGAACAGATTCTAGATAAAATTGCTCAGGGAAAGCTGAATAAGTTTTATCAGGAAAATTGCCTTATTGAACAGGCTTTTATAAAGGATAATTCAAAATCAGTCGGTGATTTGATTAAAGAGTATAATACCAAAACTAACGGTAATGCTAAAATCTCACTGTTTTACCGCTTCCATTTAGGGGATCAAAAAAAATAATTTTTGTTAAAGGTCTTAATATTATTAAGACCTTTTTTTTATATTTACCTATAACTTTTAAATGATTTATAATGAATAAGCTAAAATACAAACGCGTTATTTTGAAATTAAGCGGCGAATCTCTTATGGGACAAAAAGGATTTGGAATTGACCCTAAAGTTCTGGATTTTTTTTCAGCGGAAGTCAAGAAAATTCATGATATTGGTGTTCAGATTGGTATTGTAATCGGCGGCGGAAATATTTACAGGGGATTAAGCGCAGATGATCAGGGAATTGACCGGGTTACTGGAGACCAGATGGGAATGCTCGCTACAGTTATTAATTCTCTGGCTCTTCAAAATGCAATTGAACATAGGGGTATATATACTAGGTTGATGAGCGCTATTAAAATGGAAGAAATGGCTGAACCCTATATTAGAAGAAGAGCCCAAAGACACCTTGAGAAGGGAAGAGTTGTTATTTTTGGTGCGGGAACCGGTCATCCATATTTTAGTACTGATACTGCTGCTTCTTTAAGAGCCGTTGAAATTGGTGCCGATGTAATTATTAAAGGTACTCGCGTTGATGGTGTTTATGACTCAGACCCTGAAAGGAATCCAAAGGCCTTTAGGTTCGATAATATTACATATATGGATATTTTAAAGAAAAATCTGCGCGTAATGGATTTAACCGCAATCAGTTTATGCCAGGAAAATAAACTGCCTATTATTGTTTTTAATATGAATGTGCCCGATAATTTAATAAAATTAGTAAAGGGAGAAAACGTAGGAACATTAATTCAAAATCTAGAAGAAGTAGAAAGTTAACTTCTCCTGCTTTTTTATAAAAAATTAACCGGAGAAATTAAATGGAACAGACAATTAAAGATGCAAAATCCAGAATGGATAAGTCGTTAGAAGCTTTGAGATCGGAACTTTCAAAAGTCAGATCAGGTAAGGCAACAACAGCTTTACTTGATGGAATTAAGGTTGATTATTACGGTAATATGACACCACTGAACCAGGTCGGTAATCTTACCGTACTCGATGCACATACTCTATCATTTACACCCTGGGATAAATCTATGGTAATGCCTGCTGATAAAGCTATCCTTGAAGCTAATATCGGGTTAAATCCTGTAAGTGATGGAACCAATTTAAAGATTCCGATTCCTGCTTTAAATGAAGAGAGAAGAAAAGAACTCGTTAAAATTGTTAAAAAGTTTGGTGAGGATACTAAAATTGCGGTAAGGAATATTAGACGTGATGCAAATGATCATTTGAAAAAAGAAGAAAAGGATAAAAAAATATCCGAAGATCAATTGAAGGACGCAGAAGATAGAATTCAAAAACTTACTGATGAACATACACAAAGGGTTGATGAGATATTAAAACATAAAGAAATTGAAATCATGGAAGTGTAAGTTAGAATTCACAAAATAAAAAGATTTAATTACCCGGTTTTATACCGGGTTTTTTATATCTCAAGCCCATCCATTCATCCATTCTTTCTTAGAAAAAATATAGTTAAATTTGCATTAAGGAAATCTTCAAATTAAGAAAGGGAGAAAAAATGTATCCGAAAAGTATTGAATTATTAAACAAAGCTCTTTCCGATGAATTATCGGCTGTTCATCAATATATGCTTTTCCATTTTTATTGCGATGATTATGGATATGATTTACTGGCAAACTTATTCAAAAGAACAGCTATTCAGGAAATGCTGCATATTGAAAGATTGGCTGAACGGATTTTATTTTTAAAAGGTGAAGTTGAAATGATTGCTTCTGAAGAAGTAGAAAAAATTCATGAAGTTGATGGGATGTTAAAAAAAGCGGCAAAAATGGAAGAGGATAGCGCAAGGGAATATAATCTTTGGGCCAATGAATGTGCAGCGAATGCCGATGCTATTTCTAAGCAGTTATTTGAAAGTCTTGTATCTGAAGAAGAAATCCATTTTGATCAATACGATACGGAACTGGATAACCTAAAGAAATTCGGCGATAGCTACCTTGCACTTCAATCAATAGAGAGAAGCAGGGGAAGAAATACAGCAGGTGCTGCTGCAAAATAATTAAAATCATAAAATATAGAGACGGCACTGAAAGTAATATTTATCATTCTGGACGGAACGTAGTGGAAAGACCTGTCCCGCTTGCGGGAAGAATCTCCACTCCACCATGTTCGCTACCTAACATTACAAAAAGAGTACTTTATTAGCAGCCTCAAATGTTAATTATTAGAATTTTATTTAATCAGATTTATTTTAATTGTATTAGCAATTCTATTTCCAATCTGGAGTTGAACTAAATAGATACCGCTCGCAAGATAATTACCTGATGCATCTTTTCCATTAAATGTAACTACATGCCAGCCTTCTGAATAATTAGAAATATCAATTACAGCTACCAATTCTCCTAATAAGTTGTAAATTTTTATAAGCTTAGTCATTCCCATTGAACTATGATCTAAAAAGAACCGGATATTTGTTGTAGGATTAAACGGATTAGGAAAATTACCGGCAATATATGATTCCGGAATAGTTAAACCTTTATTCTCGATGACTTCTAAGGCGGATTGGCTTCTGTTATATAATCTGCTATATATGCAGTATAACGGCATCTGATATTATAGGCTAGGCTGAGGTCAATATCTTTTTGCTTCAGTTCAGCAGTTTCTCCATAAACTGCGATTTCTCTTTCAATTGCATCAATAGTCTCTTTTGCCCAAATAGATTCTGCATATTTATTTTCATTTGTTTTATCTGTAAAATTTAGGCGAAAATCAAATGCTCTCATTCCATTTACTGATGTACCTGCAATACTAATCCCCGATTCTCCTGATTTTTTATATCTCCCGGTCATAAAGAAGAGAGAGCCAGCATAAGTGGAAGGCAGCTTTTCGGGTATAATCTGAGAAACAACGGCGCTTCCATATTCAAATGCAATATTTTTTAATACAGGCTGACTTATCTGATTAAAAACTTGCAGCATTTCTTCACCCAGATTATCAAGGGGATTAAGATATGTTACAAATCCATAGTTTAATGAAGCGATCATTTCCAAACGTTCTCTATCAAGATTATCTCCAATCCCTATCGGAAAAATTCCGGCTTTGTGAATGTTAAGTGATGCTATCTCCTTAGGATCTGTTATTGACCTTCCATCGGTAAATATTATTATTGAATTACTATATTGATCATCTTTAATCTGGTTAAAAGTCTGTTTTATTGCATTATCCATATCGGAGCCATAAGATGATGTATTTATCAAGGATAGATAATCTTTAGCATTTTGAATATTGCCGGCATTAGCTGGGATAGGAGCAGTCTGCCATGCCTCTGAAGAATAATTAAATATAATAATATTAAAGAAATCTTTGGCGGTAAGCTGATCAAGAGATTTGGAGATTGCATAAATGCTTTGATTTAATTTATTCCCGTACATTCCGGATGAATTCGAAAGGAGGAAGAAAACCCGTCTGGGGAAAATGCTATCCGGTTCAGCTTCATTTTGAGGTCTTACAAATAATGTGAAATGCCCGTCCATTGTATCATTTGTAGCAGAATAAAAATCTACATCCAGATTTGAATTATCTACTTGATAATCAAAATTGAAATCCTCACTTAAATAAGCCTTAGGTTTAATCAGCTGAATTTTAAGATTCATTTTTTCGGATTGAAGAACTTTATAATCGGAATAACCTGGAAGACTGAAATCGGTAATATCGGAATTAGAATATACATTTATGTTAAACTGAAGATTATCAAGCGGGTAAGTCACAAAATTTTCTGTATTTAGAGGAAAGGTATATGAAACTTTCCCTCTATAATAAATGCAAAGGCTAACATAATGCAGCTCAACTTTCTGTATAGCTCCAGCCTGGATTCCTTTAAGAAATATTTTAATTCCATTTCGTCCTATATAACTATTGACTTCTGCAGCTATTCCTCCTTCACCCGTCCCTGGATTTGTTGCCTGCTCTTTTACTTTCAGCACAGCCTGATATATTTTATTATTGTACCAGTATAAAAATTTAGTTGCCCTTGCATCAGGCGGAAGAGGAAAAGAATATACTGCATCCGTTGAATCAGACCATTCATTTTCAAATTCCTGATATACAATGGTTTCTGCGATTTCACCATGAATATTTACAGTTACTTCCGTATCCGTGTTTCTCAGAAAATCTTTAGGATAATTCTGATTAGATGGCATCAGTAAACCATTTGCATAAGCAAATGCGGTTAAACTGAAAATTATTAAGATGATTTTTATAAATATTTTTTTCATTTTCAGACCCCTGAATTACTTTAAAAAGAGAATTTTTGCAGATTCAAGATATCTTGAATCATTTACATCAGTTAAAACTAATCTAACAATATAAAGCCCGGTACTGATTTGCGAACCTTTATCATTTACAGCATTCCATGTAATTTTTTGCATGCCTTTTTCAATAGGTAATGTTTTCACCAGTTGACCGAGAACATTATAAATAGCCAGTTCCCCATGTATATAATTTCCATTATTTACTTTAAAGGTTATATTGGGATTAAATGGATTCGGATAAAAAGAAAGATATTTTCCTTTTTCAACTGCTTTTAATTGACCGGGTACGATAACACCTTCACCGCCCAAGCCGGCATAGCGGATTTGTAATTTTAACTGTTCTGGAATGTTTGAACCTTGAGTTGTATAGCTTAAAATATACTTTCCCGATGATTTAAATCGTGAAATATCTAATAGAATGTCTCTGAAATTTCCATAAATGTTATAGAAATTGCCTCCGGTTGGAATTATTATAGGATCATAATAACTTGATTTATATTCTTCAGGGGCAATTGAATGTACTGTTATGCCGTTAGCCAGTAGTGCATTTATAACATCACCCTTAGTAGGAGTAGGATAAGTGTCATTTTCATGATATGGAGCATCGGTAATCCATATAATTACTCTATTAGCATTATCTCTGAATGTGAACTGGGTTGCCTCAAGCAATGCCTGTAATGAATTCTCAGGTCCATCCCCTCCCCCATGTGCAAATTGCTGAGCAACTAATGATTGAAAATATTGCGCATCTTTGGTAAATGGATATTTATTTTCTATTTCATCTAGAAAAGTAACCATTCCCAATCTATAATCGATTCCACGGATGCTTAAGCTGTCTGCAAATTCTATTATATTATCTTTAACTTTATCTATTTCATCTCCCATGCTTCCTGTAACATCAAGTACAAATATTATATCAGCAGAATTAATACCACCGATGGTATCTTTCTTCAGCGAAAAATCATTTATTCTATTTTGACCTTCAAAAAAGAAAACATTTTCATTTGAAAGATTGGTTATTCTGTAATCATTTGAATTTATCTTAGCCTCAAATTTTAATTCAATAGATGGGAATTTAGATGTTATTAAAGTGTCTATATTGACGGTTAAACCTGTATCCGATACAGGTGTTTTCGGAATAAAAACATTACGACTCAGTTCATCTATAACCTGACTGTTATTAAACAATTTTACATCTATTTCTTCTATTTTATCTTCATAAATTATATGGGAACTTAAATTTATTTTCTGATAATAATTCAGGTTATCTAGATAAATAGAACTTTCTCTCGGAGTAGCTGATAGAGAAGGAGGAAAGTCTACTTTAATATCGGCAGAAGTTATTATACTATTTTCAGGCCTGTTTATTTGGAGATATGTATTAAAATTATTCGGAAAAACTAAATTATTCTGTAAAGATAAGAAACTCTGCAAATCCCATCTTAAAAAAAGGAGAGAAGAAAAGTCCGGTTCGTTCAAATCAACATGAAGCTGACAACTGCTTTCTGCATTGGGTAATATATTTTTATTTTGCCACATTAGCAATAAATCTAAATCGTATAAAGTCTTAGACGAGTCTGATGCATTAGCATTATTTTTAATCAGATCGCTCCAGTTTGCTGCGGTTATTTCAAGAGGTTTTTCATCCGGATAGCTTAAATTTATACCTATTCCTTTTGCCCCTTTTGATTTTTCCCATAGAACCAAATCATTAGGTACTTCAGAATTAATAAATGTTTTACTCTCAGTTAAAAATCCAGCCTGTTGTTCAAGATAACCATCGCCCCATTTCCCTAAAGCCGGATCGAATATAAAGCCTAGACCTATTAAATGTTCGACAGAATCCAGATTTTTTATTTTCTGTTTTAGTATTATTCCATTCCCATTACTGTTTATTACCATTAAAAAGGTAATAGAGATTTTGGATTCTTTTTTAGCATTTATTAAAAGAGTATCTCCATTCTTAGTAAAATTTAATTCTGATGAATTGAAATAATCGTCAAGTTTGTAAATTGTATTATCAATAGAAAAAACCGGATATGAAGTTTTAGCATACGGATGTCCAAATGTAATGTCACAATTATCATCTAACTTTGAATCCGATAAACCTGTGGAGGTTCCAATCGTATAATATCCGTCAGGTAATAAAGTAAATGATAAAATATCATTACTAATTTCATTATCGGACGAACTGATTTTTGACATTATATTCTGGGTGCTTTGTATGATTGGTTTATTGATATCATACATCATTTTATTTTGTGAAAAAAGTAGTGATGCCAACGAAATAATAATTAAAAGAGATATTTTTTTCATATTTCCTCCCTAAATCCCCGTTAATAAAGTTGTAAATTCATAATTATCTTAATAAAACCATCTTTTTAATTTGATTGAAAGAGCCAGCTTGAATCGAACAGAAATAGATTCCGCTTGCTGCATTCTGACCGTATAAATCTTTCCCGTTCCACATGATTTTATAAAGACCCGGACTTTGTTCTTTATCTACAAGAACTGCAATTAATTGCCCCAGAGAATTATAAACTCTTACAACTACGTGATAAGCGGAGTTATTAGCCGGCAAACTATATTCAATTATTGTTTCCGGATTGAAGGGATTCGGATAATTTTGTTTTAATAAAAATTTATCGGGTAAATTTGATTCATCTTCTTTCATGGCAGTGGGGTCTGTAGGATTATCAGGATCCGAATAGAAAGCAGTATAGGGTGTTAGTATTTGAAAGCGTAAACTCAATTCAATTACCTGGTTTACCAGTTCATCAGTTTCTCCATAGACTTCGATAAGATTTAAGATATTATCTATTTTTGATTTTGCCCATAGACGGGGAACAAATCGATCTCCTCCCACCGTATCGGTAAAATTAATAGTCTTTTTGAATTCAACCTTTTTGGTTCTAATATTTCCGGATAATGTTACATTAAAGATTCCACTCTTATTATATAATCCTAACTGGGTGACCTGGCTTCCCCAGAACAAATCATTAATAATTTTGGGGTATTGGTCCCAGTTATCTAAACCCCCCATATCGATCTTAATATCTGTCATTACAGGCTTTGAAATTCTTTTGAAATGGTTACTAACAACAAGAGAAATACTGTCATCCGAAGTTATAAATTGAGCATATCCATGATTTGCGCTGGAGAGACTAATAAGCAAATTTTTACTTATGTCGTCCCCAACTCCAAAAGAAAAAATCCTAACATTTTTTTGATTGTATTTGTTGGAATGACTTACAATTGAATCAACATTTATTTCACCCCAGGTGGGATATCCATCTGTTAGGAAAATTAAATTATTTGAAGTTGTATCTTCATAACTTTCGGATAATGAGGAAGTTAATGCTTCATCAATATTAGTTAAACCCAATGCATACAGTTGATTGACATAGGTTTTAGCATCATTAATATTATTTGCACTTGCCTCAACAAGATCAGGCTTATATTTATTTACAAAAGTTCCGAAAGTAACGATATTGAACTTATCTATAGGATTAAGGAGATCTAAAAAGTCATTTAGTGCTTCTTTCATTTGCTGGATCCTAAGCCCTTCCATACTGGAAGAAACATCAGCAGTAAAGACAATATTTTTAGGAATAATTTCCTCTCCAGAAATACTATCAGGAGGAGTTATCCATATTGCGTAGTAATTATCGGAACCTATTGAATCAGACGGCGATGGAGTAAAAGTAAGTATTTGATAATTAACGCTGTCCCTATAAGTTTCAAATTTAACTGTTAAATCTTTATCAGGATAAAAATTTTCATCTCCGAAAAGTAATGTGTAATGGTTATCATTTATTTTTGTAATCTTTGTAGCCGATGAATTAACATGAGAAGGGGAATAGAATTCTTTAAAAGGAGTCTGAGATTGTGCATCGAGATTTACGGTAACAGTTTCCAGAGGCTTGGACGATAAGCCTAAAGTATTTAATTTGAAAGTATAACCTACCGTTCCCAGATCATATTTTAGAGGTTCAACATAAGTAATTTCTGTCCGGACATCACTATTTGCATCGACCGGAACTATGCTTAATCGAAAAAGATTATTCCCTAAATATTCAAGGAGTGCAGGATCAAGCCAATGGCGAAGTTTATTATTATAATCATTAATTGCCTGCTGTCTTTCCCTTATGGAAGCAGTATAGCGCTTTCCATTAACCCAATAAATCAATTCAGTCATAACGGCATTTTCAGGCAATGGAAATATGTAAATAGTCTCCACCGAAGCATTAAGTTCATTATGAAATAACTGATCAATATGGGTAACCGCAATTTGTCCATGGATATCAATTGCCGCATTTACCGATTTAATCCACATTTTTTTATAATCATCATTGCTGAATCTTGGCCGGGAAAACAACGCTCCCACAGCATATAATTCAGAGAATGAAGCTATTACGAAAAGAAGTAAGCTTGTAAGAAAAGATATTGTAATATATTTTTTCATGGTTATCCCCGGAAATTATTATTTTCTTTTGAAAAATTTTATCGGAAAGAATTTATGTTTTCATCTTTCCCCTTATTTGTTCCTTTTGAGACCTGTTGCAAACTAAAACAATAATTAATTATAATCAAACTATTTTTATGGTTTTTATCCAGTTAAAATGCAATTCTATTACGGATTATACACTGCAAATTTTGAACCAATAGTAGATACATTAAATGGAACTTTTCAATGCTATTTTAGAATGTGAAGGTACACAGACCTAAAGATGACATCTTTAAAATGTAAAATCATATTAAATATTTTATTAAAATATAAGTTCAGATCAGCCTTATTTTGAAAAAAGTAAAGATGCATCTTTCAAGCACTGATTTTTGTGTAAATTGAATTAAAATAAAAAGAACTAAATATTTTAGTATTTTTATTATGATTAATGAGAAAAAACAAATGAAATCAGAAATTATAAATAGAGAAGAAATAAAGTTAAATGATTCACAGGTAAAGATGGTTATCAGCGGATGGGGAAGAGAAGCTTATGATAACTCTAGAGTTGAAAAAATTACATACCTTTCTGACGGGTTGAAAGTTAAAGGATATTTAGCTTATCCGTTAAACCGCAAAAAAGAAAAATTCCCATGTATTATATGGAATCGCGGGGGGTTCAAGGAGAAGGGAGCTATTGATAAATTTACTGCCAAAGGAATATTCGGTCAACTGGCAAGCTGGGGTTACGTTGTTTTAGCTACTCAATATAGAGGAAATGCGGGAGGCGAAGGAGAAGAATATTTTGGTGGAGATGACGTAAATGATATTTTGAATTTAATCCCTTTAGCAAACGAAGTTGCTGCTGCCGATACTAATCAATGGGGAATTGAAGGCTGGAGTCGGGGCGGAATGATGACTTTATTAACTTTAATGAAAAACCCTATCCTTTAAATGTGCTGTTTTAAGCGGAGCTATTTCTAATTTGAAATCTTATTTAGAGACAGATCCTGAAAGAGAAAATTCTTATAGAGTGATTTTTCGATAAAAACTATGATGAAGAAATAGATAAACGGACAATAATTAGTAAAGTCCATAAACTTCCTGATATTCCTTATTTATTGCTGCATGGAGGTAAGGATAACACAGTTTCACCTGTTCAAACTCTGGAATTATCAAAGGAATTTTATAAGAGAAGAATTTTATATAGACTGATAATCTTTGAAAACGGTGATCATTTTCTAAAAAATTACAGAAGTGAAGTTGATGAGCAAAGGAAAGTGTGGTATAAAAGGTACTTGAATGGATAAAGGTCAGAAAAAAATGGATTAAACCTTTTTTTATGTTTAAATGTCTATTATTTGAAGTTGATTAAAGATTTATTCTTACTATTTATTTTCTTCCTGCAGTTGTTTTAAAGCCTGCTGTAATTTTTGAAGTTCATTCGCTGCGTCATTGAACTTCTTATCACCAAGGTATTTCAGATAATTCTCAAAAGCATTATTTGCGTTTTGAATCTGTTGTTTATTTGTAGTACTTTCTTCAACTTTTCCCTTAGATGCGGATGATGGAGAAGTAGTTTCGACAGCAATCTGCGGTTTAGTTTTTGAGAATAATCCCTCCAGGGCTTTATCAAAAGAAGGAGCATAATTTAGATCTTCGCCATGCATAACTGCTACCAGACGCAGCTCCGGATAGGCTGCAGTTTCAGATTGAAGATAAATTGGTTCGACATAGAATAATGTTTTCTCAACAGGGATAGCAAGAACATTTCCTCTTATTACTTTCGAACCTCTCTGATCCCAGAGAGTAAGCTGTCCGGATAAGAAACTGTCCTGGTCAATTTTAGTTTCAATCTGCTGGGGACCCAGAACAAGCTTGTCTTTAGGGAATTGATAAGCCAAAAACTTACCATAATCATCACCATCACACATACCCGCAATCCAGCCAATCATTACCTGCCTGTTTTTTGGAGTGAAAGGAAGAATTAAAACAAATTGCGGTTTATTAGAACCCGGAAACTGCCACATGATATAATATGGCTGTACAGGCTGAATATTAGAGTAATATTTTTCGGTTGCCCTAATCCACAGATCTTCCTGATTATAGAATACAGTTGGATCTGTCATATGATATTTTTCATAAACCAGGCCTTGAACAAGCAGATAATCAATGGGATATCTTATATGATGAAGTAAATCCTTTGGCATTTCCTCTTTTGTCTTAAACATACCCGGAAAAATATTATTCCAGACTTTTATAACCGGATCTTCTTTATCTACAATATAAAAATCGACAGAACCATCATAAGCATCAACAACAGCCTTAACAGAATTACGAACGTAGTTTTCACCATTCAAATAGGGGACTGTGTTGCTGTGCAATTCTGTAGTACCACTGCCTTCATTATATTCAATAGTTTCATCTGATGAATAAGGCTGGCTATAAGGATAATAATCGGAAGCAGTATATGCATCAATAATCCAATAAAGTTTTCCATTTGCAAGTACTATATACGGATCCTGATCAAAATGAAGGAAAGGAGCTAAATTTTTTACGCGTTCTTCAATCTGTCTGTAAAAAAGTATACGGCTATTTTCAGTAGTATAGCTTGAGAAGAAGAACTGTGAACCTCCGAACTTCCAGCCATATAGAAACTTTCGCCATATATTGGACAATAGAACCCCGCCCTTTCCATCATATCTATTATATTTATTTTCTTCACCGTTAGGATAATCGAATTCTTTTTCCTGAGAGTTGGCAACTACATAACTGTTTGTTAATTCACCATAATAAATTCTTGGTTGGCTGACATTAAGAGCGGGATATTTACTAACAGGAGGAATATCTTTAATTAAAAGATTTGGCAAACCCTGGTTTGTAAAATCACTTACAGTTGTTAGAGTAACTCCATAACCATGAGTATACTGAAATCTTTTGTTCACAAAAGTCTGACTTTGCTGGGGTAGACTATTAGGCTGTATCTCTCTTGCAGAGATCATTACCTGTCTATATGTACTATCAAAAGAGTACCGGTCTATATCAACATCTTCAAATTCATAGTATAGGCGGAATTCCTGGAATTGTTTAAATACCGCATCAAGAGCTCTCCAGTCCCATAATCGTACATTTGAAAATATTTGCTGATTATTATCTACAGTTTTCTGTGTGAAATTTCCAGAAACCGGATATTGTTTTGATTCTATATTGTTTAGATCAAAGCCGTACCTTGTATATTTGATATTATTTAAAATGTAAGGTTTTTCATAAGTAATTTCATTTGGAGAAACAATTATCCATTGGAAAATACCAGGAAGGGCTGTTAATCCAAGAAACCAGATACCAATTATAAAAATACCTGCAGCTAAAAAGACAGATGAATAAAACCTGCTTCCATATATCTTAAATTTTTCAAGCAATTTTTTTAGGAGGTTTCTTAAAGGAGAAATTAATAAAGCTAAGCCTGTTAAAAATGTTAAAATTATTATAATATTATAAGCAGGTAAAAGGATATTAACATCAGTCCAACCGGGGCCGTAAACTACACCGGTAGAAGAATACATTAAGTTAAATCTGCTAAGATATTTTCCGAAAGCAAGGATAAATATAAAAATAGAAGCATTTAAAAATAAAGGTTTATATGTTTGTGATAATGTTTTATCATCTCCGGCTGGAGGCTGAACCAATATATTTTTGCCATCGAACCAGAAAAAGATAGTAATAGCACAAGCTGCCAATCCGATAATAGAGAGTGATATTAAAAGTCCGTAGAAATTATTCCAGAAGGGAAGACTGAAGAGATAGAATCCAACATTTTTATGCAGAATTGGATCACTAATGGATGAAGGCACTTTATTTATGAACTTTAGAATTATTTCCCAATTGGATAATCCCCATACACCTCCACTGAATGCTCCGGCTAACACAGCAAAAATTTTAATATACTTTCTTTTAGCGGATAATCCGAGGGTAAGGGAATAAAGAATCAATCCTCCGAATAGTCCGCCGACAATAAGAAAAATTGTTTTAGCAAGTATTACAGTCCAGAATCTACTTTCAAACCCTAGAGAAAAGAACCAAAGTGCATCTCCCCAAAAATCCATAAACCAGAATATATACCAGGTAAGAAAACCGATTATAGCGCCAATGATTATTTTACTGCGCTTTCCCTTCTTAAATCCAGTAATTAGAAAGAATGCCGCTATTGCTACAAGTACAAGAATAATTACTGTATACATTTCAAACTCCTCAGGATTAAGACTTTTAATTTATCGATTTTACAGATAAGAAGTTTGTAAAATTAAAAAAATGTCGAAAAAAGACGAATGAATATTACCCGATATAATTTCTTTCAGCAATTGCATCCCATTCATAAATATTTTTCTTAAAACTACTGTAAGAAGCATAAACTTTTTTCGCCATTGGATTAGAGGAGGTTATTTCATCGATTACTTCCTTAGTATATTTACGCAATGCTTCAAGAATTTCATCCGAAAATTGTCTAAACTGAACTTTTCCTTCTTTTTTCATTTTAAGATAATATTCGGTGTTTTTAGCCTCAAATGCTGAAAGCATTTGTATATTAACTTTAGCAGCTGCAACTTCTATAATATTTTTTAGATCTGCAGGGAGCTGATCGTATATATTTTTATTAACAATTAATTCAAGTACCGAGCCGGGTTCCTGCCATCCCGGATAGTAATAGTATTTAGCAATTTTATCGAATCCCATAAGACTATCATGATAAGGGCCGACCCATTCAAGAGCATCAATTACGCCTCTATCGAGATCTGTATAAAGCTCACCTCCCGGAGCCAAAATAGAAGTAGCACCGGTTTTTGAAATAACCTTTCCTCCGAAGCCGGGAATTCTCATTTTTAAGCCGACAAAATCTTTAATGGAATTTATTTCTTTATTAAACCATCCGCCCATCTGTCCGCCTGTATTTCCGCAGGGGAATGGAAGCAGGTTATTATCGGAATAAAGCTCCCGCCATAGTTCCAATCCTCCACCAAAATAGAGCCATGCATTAACCTGCTGTGCATTCATACCAAAGGGGACACATCCGAAGAATTGTGCAGAAGGGAGTTTTCCTGCCCAGTAATATGCAGCCCCATGTCCCATTTCAGCCACACCTTGAGAAACAGCATCAAAAACTTCCAGAGGAGGAACTAATTCACCTCCTCCGTATACTTGAATTTTTAATCTGCCGTCAGACATATCACTCACGATCTTTCCAAATTCATCAGCATATTCGCCGAGAATAGGAAAGTGAGGAGGCCATGTAGTTACCATTTTCCATTCATATTTTTTCCCATCATTCCTGGCTGCAGGTGTAGAATCTGTTTTTGTATCGCATCCTAAAAGAGAAAGGGTGCCTGCACCGGCTGCTGCGACAGAAACTGTTTTCAAAAAATCCCGGCGGATATATTTTTTCATTATTTTTCCTTTTGTTTGGAGAGGTTAATTAACTTTACTAAAGATGATATCTATAAAAATAAAGTTATTGTCCATATTTTATAAAAATGTAAGTTCAAGATAAATTCTTATTTTAATTAGTAAAGATGTCATCTTTCAAATAGGGGTACTTCCGTAACTTGAGTTAATAATTCAAAATAAAAATGGTATACAGAAAATAATGAATTTTTTTAATTAGAATGAAATAAATTTTGAAAGAGCAAAAGCAAGAGCAAGTGAATGAAAAGCACACGTGGGATGGCTTCCTTTTTTTGGGGTATAATTTTTATTATTTTCCGTAATACAAAGAAAAAAAATCTCTAAGTTATTTTAGTGGAACAAGATACAAAAGTTGAAAACGAACTATTATTAAATAGTCCAAAATTAACCGAATTTTTTAAGACAGTTGCAGGATTGACCACCTTTTCCCTCCAGTTTTTTAAAAATGTTTTTATACCACCTTTTGAGTTTAATGAAATAAAAAAGCATATGGTAGAACTGGGGATTAAAACATTACCAATTGTTACAGTAACAGGTTTTATAATTGGATTAGTTTTAGCAATGCAGAGTCAGCCGGTATTGCAGAGGTTCGGTGCAGAATATTACCTTCCAAGTATGGTTGCATTATCTGTAATAAGAGAGCTAGGCCCTGTTTTAACTGCATTAATATTCGCGGGAAGAGTTAGTTCCGGAATAGGGGCTGAATTAGGCTCTATGAGGGTAACAGAACAAATTGATGCAATGGAAGTCTCTGCAATTCATCCATATAAGTATTTAGTAGTTACCAGGATTTTAGCTTGCACATTGATTATGCCTATAATAACAATGTATGTTGATTTCTTAGCAGTTATTGGCGGGTATGTAGCAATTGCACTTTCAACCGGAATTAATTTTCAGCTTTATGTTGATACAGCTTTTAAGGCGATAGTATTTGGAGATTTTATTCCGCCTTTCTTTAAGACATTTATTTTTGGATTTATTGTCGGAGCAGTCGGAGCATATAAGGGCTATAATGCAGAAAACGGTACTGTTGGAGTCGGTAAAGCATCCACAACTTCAGTAGTTGTTTCTTCATTATTAATTCTGCTTTGCGATATGGTTATTGTAAAACTATCGATATGGTTATGGCCGACTTCATGATTGAAATTAAAAATCTCTCGAAGAAATTCGGAGACCACTTAGTTTTGGATAATATTTCCTTAAATATTCCCAAAAGAGAAAATACAGTTGTATTCGGGAAAAGCGGCAGCGGTAAGAGTGTTCTGCTAAAATGTATTGTTGGTTTAATGATTCCTGATTCAGGAGAAATAATAGTTGAAGGAAAGAATATTCTAAATTATTCGACGAAGGAATTAAATGCATTAAGAAAACAAATTGGATTTTTATTTCAAGGTGCAGCTTTGTATGATTCAATGAGTGTAAGAGAAAATCTTGAATTTCCATTAATTAGAAATTTCGATTTCTCTCCGAAAGAAATTGATGAAAAAATTCATGAGGGATTAAAGAAGGTTTCTTTGGAAGAGGCAATAGATAAGATGCCGGCCGAACTTTCCGGAGGTATGAAAAAGAGGATAGGGCTGGCAAGGACTATAATTACAGAACCAAAGTTAATATTATATGATGAGCCAACCACGGGACTTGATCCCATAACATCTAAAGAGATAAGTCATCTTATTGTTGAACTTGAAGAAAACCTGGATGTTACTTCTGTGGTTGTAACACACGATCTTGCTTGCGCACAGATAGTCGCAGACAGGGCTATAGTTTTGAAAGACTCTAAAATATTTTTCGAAGGGAATATCAAAGAGCTTGTTTCATCAGATGATGAATTCTTAAAAGAATTTTTCGGCAATGAAGTTTTAGAATCTAATACACCTGGAAGTCAGGTGAATAAGGAGTAAGAATGGCTAAAAAAATTTCAACTGCAAAAGTCGGACTTTTCATCTTTATAGGGATAGCTATTCTGGTTATTGGAATTTTCTTAATCGGGAGAAAGCAAGCACTTTTCAGTTCAACCTTTACTGTAAAGGCTTATTTTAAAGATATCCAAGGTTTAAGGAACGGAGCTACAGTAAGATTGAGCGGAATTGATGTTGGTGCGGTAAGTAATGTAGAGATTGCAAATGATACAAGCGGCCGGGTTGAAGTCACAATGAATTTAAAGGACGATATTCATAGTTTTATCCGTACTGACACAAGAGCGTCAATAGAAACTGAAGGATTGGTTGGAAACAAGGTTGTTGTTTTAACAGTAGGTAGTGCATCGGCTGAACTGGTTAAAGAAGGGGGGACAATTAAATCTAAAGAGCCTATGAGTATCTCGGCTATTATTGAAGAAACAAAGGGAATAATGCAATACACTAAAGATATGACCAAAGATCTATCCGAAATTGTGGCGAGAGTTAATAGAGGAGAAGGTTCTATCGGTAAGCTGCTGGTTGATAATGAGCTCTATAACAATGCAACAAAGTTAACACAAAGCGCTGATACGAGTCTTAAATCTATAACAAAACAAGTTAATCAATTAACAGTAGTATTTAGAGAATTAGGAAACGGCATCAAATCTGTAATAGGCAATGTCGATAATGTAGTTGTAGATCTTGATACAATAATAACTGGTATCAAACAGGGTAAAGGGGTTATGGGAGCAATGCTTGTAGATAAAACCAGGTATGATACAGTATTTTCGAAGACAATAAATAATATTGAAAGTATGACTTCGGAAGCAAAGCTTGCAGCTTCAAGATTAGCTGAAAATATGGAAGCACTGAAACATAACTGGCTTTTCAAAGGTTATTTTGAAGAGAGAGGTTATTGGGATGAAGCTAAATATCAGGATGCAATTGATTCAAAAATGAATGAATTGAATGACAAAATCCGTTTAATAGATCAAAAAATAGAGACTCTAAAGAGTTTACAATCTCAAAAATAAATGTCCTACTGTTAACTTTTGTCTCAGACCAATCCGAGTCACAACCTCACCCCCTGCCCCTCTCCTTAGTAAGGAGAGGGGAAAGTGCCGGAGGTCCGTGTTACCTTTATTTTGGATAACAATTGGTCTAAAACCCACTACAATGTATTAAATTCACACAAGCACTTTTAGCATAGTATAAATGCCATTTTATACCGAGAACATCTCATAGGTTCTGCCAGTGTATAGAAATTTCATACTATATCAGAGCGGTTCTAATACGGTTTCAAAACGGTTTCAAAGCGGTTTTAAAACGGTTTCAGAGCGGAGATGATACTGGATTTGATAGGAAATAGGCATGAAATGAGATTTCTTGCTTTCTATAATTATTGAGTACATTTCATAGAAGCTACCTGAATTTTCTACTCTTTGATGTTGTAATTTTTTGTAAATTGCCTGTTTGCAAATAAAAATCTTTTGATAAAAATGTATTTAGAAGAGACGGAAAAAATAATAAAGAATAATTCATATAAAGAGAAAAAGATAATTGTTCGAGGTGCAAGAGAGCATAATTTAAAGAATTTAAGCTTCGAAATACCAAGAAATAAGCTGGTTGTATTTACAGGAGTCAGCGGAAGCGGGAAATCATCTTTAGTCTTTGATACGATTTATGCTGAAGGGCAGAGACGGTATGTTGAAAGCTTGTCTGCTTATGCAAGACAATTTCTTGAAAGAATGAATAAACCGGATATAGATTTTATCCAGGGTATTAGTCCGGCAGTAGCTATCGAGCAGAAAACAGGTGCCAGAAATACAAGGTCAACTGTGGGAACAACAACTGAGGTATATGATTATTTGAGGCTGCTGTTTGCAAGGATTGGCAAAACAATCTGCTTTGAATGCGGTAAAGAAGTAAAGAAAGCTACTACGGCTACTGTTTCTAATTGGCTGGAAGGACAACCGGAGGATACAAAGTTCTATCTCACTTTCCCATTACATGTTCATGAAGGGACTGCGGTAAAAGATGAAATCGAACTTTTAAAGAAGAGGGGGTTCTTCAGAATATATTTTAATAAAAAGATGGTTGATCTGAATGAAGATAATAAGCTGCCCGGAAAAAAAGATGATGTCAGAATTGTGGTTGAAAGGTTTAAAGTTAAAAAGGGGAGTATAAGGGAAAGATTATCTGATTCGATTGAAGTTACTTTTAAGGAAGGTGAGAACAGGCTAATCCTTATTAATGCGGACGACGGAAAGGAAAAGGAATTTAATAAGTTTTATGAATGCTGCGGCATAAGGTACGAAGAACCGGAGCCAAGATTTTTTTCATTTAACAATCCATTTGGAGCTTGCCCTGTTTGTCAGGGATTCAGTAAAACAATCGGAATTGACATGGATTTAGTGGTGCCTAATCCTAATCTTTCAATAGTAGACGGAGCAATTGCGCCATGGAGGACAACCAAATACAGCAGTTATCTCAGTGACCTGGTAAAAAATGCAAAGCAGTATAAAATACCAATTAATATTCCATTTAAAAATTTAACAACCGCCCAGATAGATTTGATAAGAAAAGGATTTGGAGATTACAAAGGAATAGATAAGTTCTTTGAAAAACTCGAGAGTAAAACTTATAAGATGCATATCAGAATTTTATTAAGCAGATATAGAGGATATTCAATCTGTTCGGCATGTAAAGGCTCCCGGTTAAGGAGAGAAGCGCTTCAAGTAAAAATAAATGAAAGATCTATTTATGATATTGTGAAAATTCCTATTGAACATTCACTTAAATTTTTTGAAGAACTGCAGCTATCCGATTATGATATGAAAGTAGGGGAGAGAATATTAAAAGAGATAATAAAGAGGTTGTCCTTTTTAAATAATGTCGGGATTGGATATTTAACGCTCGACAGATTAAGCAGTACATTATCGGGAGGAGAAACACAAAGGATAAACCTAGCAACATCATTAGGTTCTTCTCTGGTGGGCACATTGTATGTGCTTGATGAACCAAGCATCGGACTTCATCCAAGAGATAATTATAAACTTATTAATTTATTAAAAAATTTAAGAGATATTGGGAATACAGTATTAGTAGTTGAACATGATCCGCAGATGATGAGAGAAGCAGATATTTTAGTAGATATGGGTCCGAAAGCAGGGATAGAAGGGGGAGAAATAATCGGTATGGGTTCATATGAAGATATAATAAAAAATAAGAACTCATTGACAGGAAAATATTTAACCGGGGAAATTAAGATACCAGTTCCGAAAAAGCGGAATACAAAGAAGACAAAGTCTATATTGATTGAAGGTGCAAGCGAGCATAACTTAAAAAATATAAATGTTGAAGTCCCTTTAAATAAATTAGTTGTAATTACAGGAGTAAGCGGTTCAGGAAAAAGTACTTTAATCCATGATATTTTTTACGGAGGATTAGCAAAGTATCTAGGAAAAGGACCTTCGAAGATTGGCTTGTTTAATGATATAAAAGGAGCCGAATAATTAGATGAAATTGAAATAGTTGACCAGTCGCCAATCGGGAAGACACCAAGATCGAATCCTATCAGCTATATAAAGGCATATGAACATATACGTGAACTTTTCGCATCCACACATCAGGCAAGGGCAAGAGGCTACAAACCAGGATATTTTTCATTTAATGTTCCCGGGGGCAGATGTGAAACTTGTTCTGGTGATGGTTTTATAAAGGTTGAAATGCAGTTCCTTGCCGATCTTTATCTGGAATGTGAAGACTGTAAAGGAACACGTTTTAAAAAAGAAATCAGAGAAATCGCATATAGGGGGAAGAATATGGTAGATGTTCTTGATATGACAGTGGATGAAGGACTTAAATTTTTTGAAGGTAATGAAAAGATTGTTAAATATATACAGGTACTTTCGGATGTAGGATTAGGATATATTAAACTTGGTCAGCCGTCCAATACCCTTTCGGGGGGAGAGGCCCAGCGAATAAAATTGGCTTCTCACCTTACTTCACAGAGGGAGAGAAAACATACCCTTTTTATTTTCGATGAACCGACCACAGGACTTCATTTCGATGATATTTCAAAACTCCTGGATTGTTTTAACCTTCTTTTGCAAAGAGGAAATTCGGTTGTTATTATAGAACATAATTTGGAGGTAATTAAATGCGCCGATCATATTATTGATTTAGGACCTGAGGCAGGGGAAAAAGGGGGTGAAATAGTAGCTGAGGGGACCCCGGAAGAGATAGTCTTAAATGAGAAATCCTGGACAGGGAAATATTTAAAGGAATATTTGGATTGATTTATATTAAGAGAGGTTTAAAATAGAAAAGCATATTAAAAGCTTTTGCCATTAATATGCTTTTTGAGGGGGTCAGGGATAGGTTATTTAATAAGAGTTATTCTGATTTTTGCCATTAATAGTACCAATATCTTTATTGACATTCTCCCACCATACATTTTCCATTTGTGCAAAGGCAGCTTTTTGATTCGAATCTAATAAACCTACGATTCTATCATTTGCTGTCTGCTGAGGATCGGCTGACTGATTCATAGACGGATTTGCGGAATTATTATTCTGAATATTGTCTTTATATTCGCTTAAAATATTTGTTACTTGATTGGTCTGGTCATTTGTTAGGCCAAGCCTGTTTTGCAAATCCTTTGCATGCTTTGCTGCAAAGTCATAGTTTTGAATAGTTGGAGTGTTAATGTTTATAGCGAAAACAGAGCCAACTGCAAAAGTAAATACAAATATTATAACCGATATAACTTGCTTAAAATTTTCACGCATACAACCTCCTGTTATATGTTTCTCTCAATGTGATATCGATAACTTTAACTATTCGTATTCATTTCTAATAGTACAATGGGTGTGCCAGAAATTAATATTAATATTATTTTTTAATAATGTTTGAATAAAAATATAATAGAAAATCGTAATCATATTTATAAGTGAGTCCTCTGAAAATATTTCAGAAATGCATGAAGATTATTCGCAGCGCGGTATTTTAATAATAGTACGAGGATTGTTTTTAGTCACAGTTAAATAAGTTCAAATTCGTAAGTTCAAGTTCAAGTGACTGCATTATTCTTATAATTGCACGTAAGCTTATTTATTCTCATGGAATTTCTCCATAAATGGTCTTAATAAATCAATTGGTATCGGGAAAATAATAGTTGAATTTTTATCGGATGATATTTCGGTTAGTGTCTGGAGAAATCTCAATTGAATTGCGACAGGGAATTTTCCAATAACTTCAGCAGCTTCAGAAAGTTTCTGACTGGCTTGAAATTCTCCTTCGGCATTAATAATTTTAGCCCTTCTTTCTCTTTCAGCCTGAGCTTGAATTGCAATTGCACGCTGCATTTCAACAGGCAGGTCCACCTGCTTAACTTCCACAACGGTGACTTTAACTCCCCAGGGTTCGGTTTGTTCATCAATAATCTGCTGCAGTTCTTTGTTTATTTTTTCCCGTTCAGATAAAAGCTCATCAAGGGTTGATTGACCAATGATACTTCTCAATGTAGTCTGCGAAATTTGCGAGGTTGCAGCATAATAATCTTCAACTTCAACCACTACTTTTTCTGCCTGAACAACTCTGAAATATACAACCGCATTAACTTTCAACGAAACATTATCTCTAGTAATAATATCCTGCGGGGGAACATCCATTACAATAGTCCGCAGGCTAACCCGAACCATTCTGTCTATTATTGGAATTAAAATAACTAAACCAGGACCTTTGGCCCCAATCAATCTTCCTAATCTAAAAACAACTGCTCTTTCATATTCCCTAAGGATTCTAACAGCGCTTGAGAAAACGAAAATAAGAAAAATTACTAATACAGCAACGAAAGTTGATACTATTTCCATTTTATTACTCCTAAACTTTTTTTACTTTCAATTTTAGATTATTAATTTTTTCAACAATAACCCTGCTTCCAGTTTCAATTTTGCTATCGGGACTTTCGGCATCCCAAATTTCTCCGTGTACACGGACTAAACCTCCGGGATTGAGATCAGAAATAGCTTTTCCAATCTCCCCGATTATTCCTTCGGCACCAGTTGAAGTTTTTCTATGTTGAGCCTTAATCCCTAGTCCTATTACAACTAAGAAAAACAATATTGTAATAATAACGATCATTGCTATTATTTCCCAAGAAACTGATAGAGCTCCCCATGCTGATTTTACATCAATCAGCATTATCGAACCTAGGATAAGAGATATTATTCCTCCTATCATTAAGACTCCATGACTAACAATTTTGATTTCGAGGATGAATAATATAACTGCAAAAATTATTAAAGCTAAGCCTGCATAGTTAATTGGGAGAGTATGCATAGCATAAAAAGCAAGAATAATACAAATACCGCCAATTACTCCTGGAAAAATTGCACCAGGATTGAATATTTCAAATAGTAATCCGTAAAGACCGAGCATAAAAAGGATATAAGAGATATTAGGATCACTTAAAATATTCAGCAGCTTTTGAGAAAAGTTCATGTCAAAATTAATAATTTTCACATTTTCAGTATTTAATGTCTTTACTCCCGCGGCAGTTACCACTTCTTTGCCATTAACCTTATTTAATAGATCATCTATATTATCTGCAACTAAATTTATAACTCCTTTTTTAAGTGCTTCATTTTCAGTTAACGAAACACTTTTACGTACAGCTTCCTCAGCCCACTTAATATTTCTATTTCTTTTTTCACTTATTGTCCTAATGAAAGCGGCGGCATCATTTGTAACTTTTTCGGACATGGTAGAATCCATTTGACCCTGCATTGTAACCGGGTGAGCAGCTCCGATATTTGTTCCCGGAGCCATAGCAGCAATATTAGCAGCCATTGTAATAAATACACCGGCACTTGCAGCCTGCGCACCACCGGGAGTTACATATACAATAACCGGAATATTTGAACTTAAAAATTCTGAAACCATTATGCGTGTTGATTTAAGCAATCCACCAGGTGTATTTAATTTAACTATTACGCATTCGGCATTATCTTCATTAGCTTTTTCAATTCCCATTATAATATAATCCGATGTTGCGGGATTTATAGAACCATCAATGGAAAGGATATAAACTTTGGGTTGTGCATTAGCATTTAAAACAAAGAGAAGAGCAAATATGTAAACATACTTTTTCATTTTTAATCCCCGTTTGTCCTTTTTAACATATCGAAAAATATTGAGCTAATCAAGTTTCATTATATTCCGGTTCCTTGAACCTTAACTAATAATACTCTAACTTTTTCAAGCTTTTTGAAAAGATTCTGAAAGAAAAAAACATACATATGAAATTTAACAGAAACGGTATCCCGGATGATATCTTACTAAGGTTATACGTCGGTTTGCTAACTCCAAGAATAATTGAAGAGAAAATGATAAACCTTATCAGGCAGGGAAAAATATCAAAATGGTTTTCCGGAGTCGGACAGGAAGCAATATCGGTAGGATGTACATATGCCTTATACGGTGACGAATTTATTCTTACAATGCACAGAAATTTAGGAGTATTTACATCAAGAGATATTCCATTAAGAAAATTGTTTTCCCAATTCCAGGGTAAATTCAATGGTTTTACCAAAGGGAGAGACAGGTCTTTTCATTTCGGCTCTAAGGAACATCATATAGTCGGTATGATTTCGCACATTGGAGCCCAAATGGGTGTGGCCGATGGTATAGCTTTATTTCATAAAATTAAAAATGAAAAAAAAGTAACATTAGTTTTTACAGGAGAAGGGGGAACGAGCGAAGGGGATTTTCATGAAGCTTTAAATTTAGCTGCTGTATGGGAACTCCCTGTCATTTTTGTAATTGAAAATAATGAATATGCTTTATCAACAAGAACCGGTGAACAATATAAATGTAAACAATTAATTGATAAGGGGATTGGATATGGTATTGAAGCAAAAAGAATTGAAGGGAATAACATTCTTGAAGTATACAGTACAATTAAAAGATATGCAGAAGACTTAAGAAATAACCCTCGCCCTATTTTAATAGAAGCAGTAACTTTCAGAATGGGGGGACATGAGGAAGCTTCAGGGACTAAATATATGCCTAAACATTTAATTGAACATTGGTCTGAAAAAGATCCTCTAAAGAATTATGAATCATATCTTAAAAAAGAAAAGGTAATCAACTTTGAACTTATCCATGCATTTAGAGAAAAAATAAAAGCAACCATAGATAACGAATGGGAAATTGCCGTAAATGAAAATGAAACGGCTGCTTCAACTGATGCGGAAGTAAGGGATGTTTATCAGCCATTCAAACAAAAAGAAGTTAAACCTAAATCCGGAAGTAAATCAAAGAAAAGGTTTGTCGATGCTTTAAGAGACGGTCTTGATCAAAGTATGGAGAAATATCATGATTTAATAATTATGGGGCAGGATATAGCGGAATATGGTGGGGTATTTAAAGTTACAGAAGGATTTGAAAAGAAATTTGGAAAAGAGAGAATTAGAAACACTCCTTTATGTGAATCTGCTGTAATTGGTTCAAGTTTAGGTTATTCAATTTGCGGAGGAAAGGCAATAGTTGAAATGCAGTTTGCGGATTTTGTAACAGATGGTTTTAACCAGGTTGTGAATAACCTTGCGAAAATTCATTACCGGTGGGGACAAAATGCAGATGTAGTTGTTAGAATGCCTACAGGTGCAGGAGTAAATGCGGGACCTTTCCATTCACAATCGAATGAATCCTGGTTTTTTCATACACCGGGGTTAAAGGTGATATACCCTTCTTCACCGTATGATGCTAAAGGTTTAATTAATGCAGCTATAGAAGACCCGAATCCTGTTTTGTATTTTGAACATAAAGCTTTATATAGATCAAATGCAGAGGAAATTCCTGACGATTATTATACTGTTGAAATTGGTAAAGCTAAAAAGATAACGGAAGGCAATGAT
Source organism: uncultured Ignavibacteriales bacterium (assembly GCA_963848195.1). Lineage (GTDB taxonomy): Bacteria > Bacteroidota > Ignavibacteria > Ignavibacteriales > Ignavibacteriaceae > CAVQBP01. Next base: position 450,691 of record CAWKCY010000024.1, read on the forward strand.
ATAGCAATCATAACATACGGAATGGGAGTTCATTGGGCAGGAGACATTCTCCGCGAAATGAACTCTTTATCTGCTGAGTTAATTGATTTAAGAACGCTTTTACCATGGGATAAGGAAACAGTTTTTGTCTCGGCAAGAAAATGCGGTAAGGTAATAATATTACATGAAGATACTTTAACAGGGGGAATAGGAGGGGAGATATCGGGATGGCTGGCAGAAAATTGCTTTGAATATCTTGATGCTCCAATTATGAGGTGCGGGAGTCTTGATACACCGGTACCTTTTTCCGGAAATTTGGAGAGAAACTTTTTGCCTAAAGAAAGGTTTAGAGAAAGCTTAATAAAGTTAAGTAAATATTGATCAGGAAATTACAAACCAAAAACAAATTACAAATAAATAACAAATTCAAAATCTCAAACAAGAAAAACCACATAGATACATAAGGGACATAGGAAGAAATACAAAATATATGTTGCTTATTCTGCGGGCATAGTTAAAACGAATGCACCTTCAACTTCACCGGCCCGGAGTTTATCCAGTGCTTCATTTGCTTTATTTAAAGGGATTTTTGTAATCTCAGTTTTAACGGGAACTTCGGGGGCAATTTTTAATAATTCTTCACCATCGGTTCGTGTAAGATTGGCAACTGAACGGATTATTCTTTCTTCCCATAAATATCGATATGGGAATGATGGTATATCACTCATATGAATTCCACCGCTTACTATTGAAGCGCCTTTGTCGGATACTTTAAGTGCAGCTGGAATGAGAGAACCAACGGGAGCAAATATTAATGCGGCATCAAGTTTTTCAGGCGGAGATTGGTTTGAATCTCCTGCCCAAACTGCACCAAGCCTTTTAGCGAATTCCTGAGCCTTTGAATCTCCAGGTCTGGTAAATGCATATACTTTCTTTTCCTGGTGAACTGCAATTTGTGCAATAATATGTGCTGCTGCTCCAAATCCGTAAATGCCAAGGTTTTCAACTTTATCTCCTGCCATTCTGTATGTTCTATAACCGATTAGTCCTGCACAAAGTAAAGGAGCTGCTTCAGCATCTTGATATTCCTTAGGTATATGAAAGCAGTAATTTTGATTAGCGGCTGTATATTCAGCGTAGCCGCCATCTATAGTATAGCCTGTGAAGAGAGCATTTTCGCAGAGATTTTCCTGACCCCGTTTACAATAGCGGCAATGACCGCATGTATAACCAAGCCAGGGGACTCCGACTCTATCATTTATCTTAAACTTTTTTACATTCTCACCAATCTTAACGATATTACCAATAATCTCATGTCCGGGAATCAAAGGAAGTTTAGGTTTGGTTAGTTCCTGATCAATAATGTGAAGGTCCGTATGACAGACACCGCATGCCTTTATTTTAATTAATACCTGCTCCGGATTTATAGAAGGGATAGGAACTTGTTTTTCTTTTAATTTCTCTCCTTTTTTTTCAAGAACCATTGCGATCATTTTATCAGGGATGTTGTTCATAGTTTTCTTATTCTAAATACCTAATTAGGTGATTGAGTATCAGCAAAATGATTAATTCTATTCTGTATGATACAACAAAATAAAATAAGAACAATTTTACAATTTCCCAACGGTAAAAACCGTTGGTTAATGATATTCACACAGACTCTTTAGTCTCGTGATTATCATCATCTGGCACACTACACACCGGACTGAAAGTCCGGTGTTAGCCTTTATTTCAGAATTATCCGTTGGATAAATCCAACGGCAAGTGATATGGTTAAATTATATTCACACTGCTATAAATTCCGGTGTTAACCTTTGGCGGATTTTGTTAGAACTTGAAATATAGAATCAAGTACTGTTCCGTCAACCCATTTAACAACTGCAACCACTTTATTTCTATTTAATTTGGGTTTTGCAGGGGCTCCGCCGCAAATTTCATATACTTCTTCTTTAATTTCCCGGATTGATTTTATAGGAAGGGAAGAATTCTTAACTGCTTTAATAAGATCTTTTCTTAAGGGATTAATAGCAATTCCTCTTTCGGTAATTATCACATCGATTAATTCACCAGGTCCGCATAGAGTAGTTACTTCATCAACAATAACAGGGATTCTATCTCTAAAAGAGGGTATTGCTAGTATAGTACATTTTGAATAAAGACAATTCTGCCAGCCGCCGATACCATGAAGTAGTAAGCCATCAGAATGAGTGACAACATTTGCGTTAAAATTTACATCAACTTCAGTAGCACCAAGTACAGCAACATCAATGATTGAAGCGAAATTCCCTTTGCCATGGAAATTATAGCTGGTAAAAGGACTGGTATTCACATGATTAGGATTCTCTCTCATTGATCTAACACCCTCAAGATCGAATGTTTGTCCATCAAGAATATAATCGGTAAGCCCTTCTTCAAGCATTTGAACGAGATATTTTGTACTTCCTCCTCTAACGAATCTCGCTTTAACTCTTTTAGCTTTCATCCGATCTTTGAGAAATAAGACAAAAGCTAAATTAGTTCCACCGGAGCCAGCCTGAAATGAAAAGCCGTTTTTCATAATACCCGCTTCTTCAATAAACTGAGCAACATATTCGGCAATTAACAATCTATCGGGAGATTTTGTTACTTCTGTAGTGCCCGAAACAATTTTTGAAGCATCACCTAAGGAGTCTATCTGAACCACATAATCCACATTATTACCCTGGATCTGCCATGGAATGCATGGGAAGGGGATGAGATTATCGGTTACCACAATAACTTTATCAGCATATTCGGAATCAGCAAGAGCAAAGCCGATTAAACCGCTTGCTGATTTTCCATTTACACCATTCGCATTCCCGAATGGATCGGCAGTCGGCGCAGCAATAACAGCAATATCAATATGAACTTCACCATCCTGAACAGCCTGGTATCTTCCTCCATGTGATCTCAGAACACCGATGCCTTTCATTTTCCCTTTTGAAGTGAAAACTCCTATTGGTCCATTCATACTTCCTTCAATATGATGAATAGTACCATCTTCAAGATATTTTATTAAATGTTCATGAATGGGGAAAGATGCACTGGGGAACCATATGATATTTTTTATTCTCATTGACTTAATAGTATCAAAGAGGAGATTTGTTAAAGCATCACCATTCCGTAAATGATGATGTGTTGATACTGTCATGCCGTCTTTTAAACCGGAATTTTTTAATGCTTCCTTTAAATTTTTAACTAGTTTATTTCCATCTTCCGGATAATCGATACAAGTTCTAATCGGAGGCTTTGCTTTGTATCCTGAAGGTTTATGGTTATTTATTCCTTTGAAGGGAATTTGTTTCTGACCATTTATTTCGGTTGGGATTAAACGGGCGGCTGTATTTTTAATTAATTTCATTGTTAAATTGTTTAATTGCTAAATAGAAATCTCAGAATGTTATTAAATTTTAATTTATTAAGTTAAATGTCTTTTTGAATAAATTAAAACGGTTATAAATATTTATCTTTTTTTATTAACCCCGGGAAAAATCGCGGGTTAATGTTTAACTATTATTTAATTTAGATAATTCCAGAGTTTTTTGTGCGCGTTTTACTATAGGTGCATCAATCATTTTGGTTCCGAGGGATACAACACCGAGTCCTAATTTATCGGCTTCTTCAAATGCTTGTACTATTTTTTTAGCTTTTTCAATTTCTTCGCAGGTTGGTGCAAAAGCATCATGAATGATAGGAATTTGTCTGGGGTGAATGCATCCTTTTCCTTCGAAACCTAAGGATTTTGCTTCCAGAACCGATTGTTTTAATCCTTCCATGTCTGCAACATCGGAAAAAACCGTATCTATTGCCTGTATGCCGGCAGCCTTAGCAGCATTTATCAGCGTTGATCTTGCGTAGAAACTCTCACGACCTTCATTAGTTCTTTGAGTTCCTAAATCTGCGGTATAATCTTCCAGACCTATAGCAAGAGCACAAACATTTTCTGATGCTGAAGCTATTTCAAATGCATTTATAATTCCCAAAGCATTTTCAAGAATAGGCATCAGATAGATTTCGTTTTGAATATTATGTTTTTGCTTTAATTTATTTATTTCATTTTCGGTATCTATTATGTGCTGCTTCGATTCACATTTTGGAATCAGAATAACATGTACATTGTGAGGAACTATAAATTTTAAATCATTCAATCCTTTGGGTAATTGATTTATTCTTACCATCCTTTCGGCTCCATAAAAATCTACTGTTCTGAGAGCATTCCTGACCAGCAGTTGTGCTGAATCCTTTTCAGAAGGAGCTACGCTGTCTTCCAGATCCAGTATAATTCCATCCGGTTTGTGAAGTCCGGCGTTAATAAAAAACTTCGGTTCATTTCCCGGTAGATATAAGCGGCTTCTCCTTAATTTATCTTTTGAAGTTTTATAGGAATTTTTTTTGTTAAAAGGAATGAAATATTCTTTATTTATATCAGGGTTTAATCTTTTAACAGCAGACTCAAACCTTGCTTCAATAACAAAAGGAAGAGCTCCACTATCCTCCAGATAGATGTTCGCATTATTTATCCCAAAATATTTACAAAGCTCTTTAATTTGAGTTTTGATGGATTCTCCATACATTGAAGAGACCTTACTACTCAGGTCAATTTTTATTCCGCCGGAGTTTTGAAATTCTATTTCAAAATAACAATCGGAGCGGATATTTTCCCCTCTTTTACCTGCCGAAGATGTTTTAATAGCTTTCATATTATTGGTAGTGACCTAAAATTGAAATAATTTCTATTTGATTTTCTTTAATTCTGTAAACCAGGCGATCCTTTTTATTAATTCTTCTTGACCAGCAATTAGGAAATTCATGCTTTAGATGTTCCGGTTTGCCTAAACCCCTAAAAGGATTCTCTTTGATGTCTTCTATCAATAAGATTATTTTTGAGAAGTATTGCCCGGAAGAAGCTGCTGATTTTGTGTTCTTTATTTTATCTATCTGTCTAAGCGATTCAGGAGACCAGACAACCTCTAAGATTTTTCCCAACTTTATTTTCCTAAAACTTCATAGATATTTAATTTTTTCCCCTTTCCTCCTTCGAGCTCTTTCAATCCTTTTTTTATACTCTTTACCCAATCACGACTGCTTAGGATATAAAGATTCTCAATCAAATTATCATAATCTTCTTTGGAGATTAATACTGCATCTTTCCTTCCTTTACTCCCAACAATAATATAAGGTTCGCTGTTTTCGTTAACTTTGTCGATAATTTTATTCAATTTATTCCTTGCTTCAGTGTATATTATAGCCTGCATTTTCCCTCATAGTGACATTATAATGATATTTTAAATTAGCTGAATAATTAAAAAGAATCAAATAATAAGTTAACCATCTTTTGAATAAACCGTTGAAACGGTTATAAATATTTTTCTTCTTGCATTAACCCCGGGATTAATCCCGGGGTTAATGTTTAAGCGTTCAGAATGACAACTTCAGTTATACAATTAAACTCTCCATAAATTCTTTTGTCTTTTTCTTCTCACACTTAAATATCATTTTTTTAATAGATTTTTGTCTTTTTTTAGTTAACAATTTACCGGATAAAGCATTGAATTTATTTTCAAGATCTTCTTCCGTCATCGGTTCCCTCGGATCTCCTTTGGGATACTCGAGATATTCTGAAAATTCTTTGCCGTTCTTTGTTTTAATCACAACTTTCGATGGCTGCTTTTCAGGGAACATCTTTTCAAATTCAATTGATGCTTCACCTTTAATTTTATTAATTACTTCACGGATTCTTTCGTCTTTGAGCTTCTCTTCGGAAAATGACTGAGTAGTAATTTTACCATCAACTAGAGCAGCAGCGATACAGTAGGGGAGAGAATGATCTGCTGTTTCTCTTGATTCAGGTTTATACTTTTGGGGGTCAAAAAGAATATCATATGCTCTTGCAATTGTGGTCACTGTTATCGAATCAATCTGATCATAAGTAATATTATTTTTTGTAGCAGTTTTCAATGCTGCAGAAATATGAGTATGAGTTAGTGCTTCCGTTGGGAAAGCCTTCATACTGCACTCCATTATTTTGTACTTCTGTCCCAGATTACCGATAAGTTTATCCGGATCCCATTTCCATTCTCCAAGATTATCTCTTCCTTTCATTTTAACACTTTCTACAGTTTGATCTTTAATATTCCATCCGAAGAAACAATCCATAAATCCTTCTTTTCCTTCGAACACAGCTTCCGTACCAGAATAACCTTCTTTAGCTAAAAGAGCTGCGAAAACTCCGGATTGAACGGCCATAGGGTCGACAGTATTTTTCATCATAGTCAATTTGCCTGCGGTGGGGCAACCGATTGTATGGTTATGACTCCCATTTATTCCTATAGCATTAACCATTTGATCTACATTTAATCCCAGGAGTTTCCCTGCAACAATTGGAGAAACAAACTGCGTAAGGGTTGCGTGATGCCATTTCCTTTCTCTAATTCCGGGAACTGCAAATTCGCATAAGCGTTGTTCAAATTCATATCCAAGTACTATGGCAGTTATTACATCTTTCATTGAAGCATTGACAAGTTCACCGACCGACAGAGCAGCGGGAATTAAATCGGAGGGATGGGAAGGATCTTCTTTCCAGTAAATATCATTAAAATCAAGAGCACGTATCATTAAGGAATTTATTAGGGTGGCATTAACAGCAGGAAGCTTATCTCCGAATCCTATTGTTAAAGCTTCTTTTTTTCCTCCCATTTTTTTGTAGATATTTCTTAAGATTTTTACATCTTTCGTATGATATCCGCCATAAGCGCAGCCTATGGAATCATAAAGAAATCTTTTTACTTCATTTATTACTTCATCCGGTAAATCTTTGTATTTAAGATTTACTGAGAATTCGGAAATTTGTTGCGAAAGTGACTTGTTCATATTTATATAAATTTATTTTATTGTTTTCAAATTGAATTAAGCATCTCTTTTTCGATTTTTCACTTTATATATTGAGTAAAAATCTTGGGTTAGTATTTTTTTGAAAAGCAGCCGATTATTAACGGTTCGAAACTATCATCTTATCCTTAGTTTTTTGTCCTGGTATACTGAAAATTTTCCTTGAATATCTATTGTATATTTTTCAAAAATTTCTGAAAGCACATCTATTTTTTGTTTCCAATCAGCCCCTTCCATTCTTAGTAAAAGTATGCCAGAATGATTTTTTTTAGAATTAAACACCAGTTCACCGAAATCTTTATCCATGGTAATCACTAATCTTCCCTCTTTTACAGCAAGATCTAGAATGTCAATATCCTTCATTGAAGCATTGAGATCACGGACAGCTAATATATCAAAACCAACATTCCTGAAATGAATCTCAGCTCTTTTACTAACACCTACATCAAATAGAAGTTTAAAATCAATGTTTGTCATTAGGCATTAATATTAAATATTTTCTCAGACTCCAATATTTTGGAAGCATAAAGTAAAGCAGCTTTGATATCTTCATTTTCTAATTCAGGGTAATCATCTAAAATTTCACCAGTAGTTAATCCTGCTGCTAAGGCTTTGATAATCTGATCGACGCTTATTCTTAATCCCCTAATAGTTGGTTTACCTACCAAAATATTAGAGTTTATTGTAATTCTATCGAGTAAATTCATAATACCTCACTCTGTAAATTTTTCCTGAACCATAAAATAAATATAAATAATTACATGGATAAATTTTTCTTTACCCAATCTTCCAATCCTCCGGTAACAATTAATTCTTGTGCTGCGGTTCCTATTGGATCAAAAGAATAACTCTTATTATCAACTGATATAGAAGAAGTTGTGAAATCTATTGTTGCTGTTATTCCTGTTTTTACTGTAAGATTTTCTTTACCATATTTATTTCTAAATTCGTTTACTAAATCAGGGCACTCTACTAAAAGGAATCCATTATTCAATGCATTTCTTTTGTAAGTCTCATTTAACGAACCTGCTATCAGCAGTTTTATTCCTTTATACTTTAATGAAGTTGCAGCCTGTTCACGTGAAGAGCCGGTTCCGAAATTGAAACCGCCTACTAAAATATCTCCTGCTTTAACAATATTCTTAAATTCAGGGTCGTAATTTTCCATAACAACATCTGCTTGCTGCCTTGGAGTGAAATCATCAATGTAAGTATATTTTCCCGGATAAATTCCATCGGTATTTAAGTTATCCTGGTAACAGAAGATCAATTCTCCTTCAACTGATTCCGGAAACCCTTCAATTATCTTTATTTTTTGTTTTGCATCATTTCTTTTAATATTTGATTTTATTTCACCGATAATATTAAAGTTTTCATTATCCCATGAATAATCAATTTTACCCGAAACGGCAGATGAGGCAACAACTGCAGGTGAAGCAAGGTAAGCTTGAGCATTTGGCGAACCCATTCTACCTTTAAAATTTCTATTGGTTGCCGAAATGCCAATTTCTCCATCTTCCAGGAGACCGGTGCCCAGACCTATGCAGGGACCGCATCCGGGGGGAAGGGGAATTGCTCCGGCATCTAATAATGTAGTCCAATCACCTCTTTTTTCGCTTTCAGCTTGCACCTCATTTGAAGCAGCGGCAATATAAAATTTAACACCCTCAGCCACTTTTTTACCCCTTATTACTTCAGCAGCTTCCGCAAGATCTTCAACCCTGCTGTTTACACAGGAAACGAGGTATGCTTTATTAATTTTTATATTCTTATCTTTTATTTCCGAAAGAGGAGTCATTATCTTTACTGTATTTGGTCCCGAAACTAAAGGCTGAATAGTGGAAAGATCAATTGTAATTTCTTTTGAATAAAATGCATCAGGATCTGCATTAGGAATATTATGTTCTAGTTCTGCTATTCTACTTTCATTTATCCTTGGATTAGCACCATTTCCCGTTTTATCAGAATTTACACGTTCCGGACCTCTTTTTTTAATAAACTCAGACCTATTCTTTAACCAGTTTATTGTTATACTATCAACCGGAAAAACGCCGGCTAAAGCTCCCCATTCGGTTGTCATATTTGCAATAGTCAATCTTTCATCAATTGAAAGTGATTGGATTCCTTCTCCTAAAAATTCTATCGCATGATTTAATACTTCATCTTTATTAAAAAAACCGCATAAGGCTAAAATTACATCTTTACCTTTAACACCTGTCTTTAATTTACCTGTAAAAATTACTTTTGCAATTGGAGGAACCTGCCACCAGGTTCTGCCTGTAGCCCATATTGCAGCGGCATCTGTTCGAACGATAGGTGTGCCTAGACAGCCTAAACCTCCATACATATTCGAATGGCTATCGGAAGCCACTACCATAGTGCCCGGCCATGCATATCCTTCTTCACACATTATTTGATGTCCAATCCCTCTTCCAGCGGGATAAAAATCGGCTCCCATTGCTTTGGAGAACTCTTCTATTCTTCTATACTTCTGAAGATTTTTTTCACTTTTATCCTGTACGTTATGATCGAGGGTATGAACAACCTGTAAGGGATTATAAAGTTTAGCGGCGCCGATAGATTTGAATTTAGGTATAACCGCACCTGTATTATCGTGCGTCATAATATATGCAGGGCGGATAGATAAATAATCACCTGCATGTACTTCATGAGAATCATCAAGACCTACTGCGTATTTTTGGGCTATTTTTTCGATTAAGGTTTGGCTCATATGGTTAAATTGTTTAATTGCTTAATTGTTTAATTGCTTAATTGTGAAAATCAGATTTTTAATTTTTTTTCAGTAAAGAGGATTAAGCTGTTAATTGATTTTGGAAGCTTAATTAATTCTGAAAATATAAACGAATATTCTTCTTCATTTAACAATTTTCTGATATGAGCTTTTTCATTCCAATCTAAAGATTCATATAGGGATCCAAAACTATATCTATAAAATTTTATTTTGTCTTTTTTACCGTATCTTCCAAAACCTTCTGCTATATTTGCTGAAATTGAATCCACAGCTCTTACAAATTGTTTTCCAATAGTATCTTTCGCAAAATAATCCCATTTCAAGACTATATCCCAAACATGATTGCTCAATTTAAAAGCAATTCTATAAGCTTCTATGTCATTTAATTTCAAAAACTTTTTATTTTCCATATCCCTTCTTTTTTAATAACAATTAAGCAATTATGCTTTAAATGGTTCAAAGCTTACAAAATCTGCATGATGAACAATAATTGCTTCAATACTTCTTTTTGCTAGATCTCCTTCTTTTGCATGGTAGGCGATTATATGAAGAACTTCCGGCGGCAGGTTAAATCTATCTGCAATTGCAACACCGCTGAAAGGGTGCCGTAATAATTTTCCTGCTTTGCTTGTGGTTAATTGACCATCAATTTTATCGTATTCGATTAACTTTCCAACATCAATTAATATTGCACCTGCAATAAGGATATCCATATCAATTTTTATTTCATCGCCGAAATTTTCTTTCATCCTTTTTGCTATATCGACAGAGAGCTGTACGGCAGTACGTTTATGAGTCATGAAGGGAATTTTGCAGTTTTCAATGAGTAGAGAAAATGGGATAGTTTTAAGATCTTCAATTGATAATACGCTGTTTTCAATCGCATAAATCCAGCAGTTTAAGACTTTATCGTGAAGTTCTTCATTTTTTATCAAATTAATTTCTGGCCATATTTTGAGAACTTTATCTTTCATAAGTTTTCTTCCTACGTAGTTTATTGAACTCCTACGGAGTTCAGGTATTTGGGTTTTACCGATATCTACAAATATTCAACTCCTACGGAGTTGTTTAGATACCTTCAAATATTCAACCCCTACGGAGTTATTTGGATATTCACAAATATTGAACTCCTACTGAGTCGTTTAGATACCTTCAAATATCCAACCCCTGTGGAGTTTTTTAGATATCTACAAATTTTGAATTCCTAATGGAATTGTTAAGATGCCTACAAATATTCAACTGCTAGGGAGTTGTTTAGTATTTATGTCTTCGTTCCGGAGGTGTAATATATTTGTAGAAAAACAAAAATAAGAACATGCCAAAACATGGTGGGAGTTCAATATTTTTTCTTTTTTTATGTTTTTGCCAGACATTTTATTTCGTTCCGTTCAGAATGACAATTTTAGTGTAAGTTCAGTAAATATTTTATTAAACAATTTAGCAGTTAAACAATTAAGCAATTAAACAATATTTTTAATTATCTCTTCAGTCATCTCCTGCGTAGTGCACGCACCATGTTTAAATACATCGGGACCACCTTTTAGTTTCAGCATGTCATATGTTTTAACTTTGCCATCTTCTATAACTTTTGCAATAGCTTTCCTAATCTTATCAGCTTTTTCATTTTCATTTAGATGGTCAAGCATCATACAAGCACTTAGAATCATAGCTATTGGATTTACGATAGGAGGATTTAATTCCTGGTATTTAGGTGCCGAACCATGAGTAGGTTCAAATAGGGCCACATCCTTCCCTATATTTGCACTGCATGCAAATCCTAGACCGCCTACTAAACCGGCAAAGCCGTCACTGATAATATCTCCAAACATGTTTTCTGCAACTAATACCCCGTATATTTCAGGATTTTTAGTAAGCCACATCATCTGTGCGTCAATATTTGTATCCCATAATTGGATTTCAGGGTAGTCCTTTGCAATTAATTTAGCTTCGTTAAACATCATACCTGAAGTTTCTCTAAGAACATTAGGCTTTTCGCAAACGGTTACATTAGAATATCCAAACTTCTTTGCGTAATCAAAGGCTTCCTTAATAATTCTTCTGCATGCGTTCCTTGAAACTATTCGGGAGGAGATAGCCAGATCTTCACTTACTATATTTTTAAATGCTTTCATTTTAGGGTGAGTTTCAAAAGCGTCTCTAACATTTTTAGGCGGGTTAGTCCATTCGACACCTGAATATAAACCTTCAGTATTCTGCCTAAATATAACGGCATTTACAATAGGCTCTTCAAAACCTCCATTTTTTCTTCTGATAAAATTTAAAGGATTTCCCTTAAAAGACTGACATGGTCTGATACAAATATCAAGATTGAAATGCTGTCTCAATCCAACAATTGGGCTAAAATATACATACCCTTTGTCTTTTAAATCAGGATTGAGTTCTTTAGCTGCAGCATCTTTAGGTTTGCTAGTTATAGCGCCGAACAATCCTATTTTATTTTCTTCTAGAAGATCTATGGTTCTTTGAGGAAGTGCGTTTCCCTCTTTACACCAAAAATCCCATCCAATATCTCCATGAATGTAATCGGCTTCAAAGTTAACATCATTTAAAACTTTGATAGCTTCGGGCAAAACAGTTTTTCCAATTCCGTCACCAGGGAGAGCTACGATTTTCCGTTTCATAATTTTATATATCCCCTTAAAGGTTAATAATTTCTTACCAAAAATTAGAGAATAATATTCAAGTTGGCAAGAATAATAAAATAGGATAAAAAAAATTGGGTTTATTTATTATTAAAATTTATATTTTATACGATATTTTACAGTATATTTATCTATCCTATAAAATCTTTATATTATAAATTTTGGCTCTATTTTTGATGCTTTAATCATCAGGTTGAATCTAAAGTATTAAATATAATCACTGTTATTATAGATTTTGAAAAAGAAAGTTAATTCAGATATCAAATTAGATCCTGAAAAGGTACTGGAATTTCAATCATTCCTTAAAAAATTATTAACTGAAAATAATATTCCTAAAAAGTTTTCCAATTACTTCTCTAATATATTTGAACTAATCGAGAAACTAGACTCAGAAAAACGTGAAATTAAAACTGATTTGGAAAATAGTAAAAGGATATTAGAGAAAATCTGGGAAAAATCAATTGACGGAATGAGGTTAACTACAAGTAACGGCATTGTATACATGTGCAATAATGCTTATGCTGACCTTGTATGTAAAAGTAAAGCAGAAATTGAGGGGGAGCAGCTTTCTTCCGTATATGAAGAAATTAACCGTGAGCATGTTCAATCCAGCTATATTATTAATTTCCGAGACTCAAATATAAAAACTCAATACACTTCGTCAGCCAAATTATGGAATGGCAAGACAATAAATATCAGAATGATTAACTCATTTATTGATAATATAAACGGGGAAAAGATGGTATTGAGCATATTCAGAGATGAGACAGAACAGATAAAGAATAATTCATTACTGGAAAAGAAAGACCGTTTACTTTTTGGAATAGCAGAAGCAACAAAAAATTTAATATCATCCATGGATATAAAAGAAAGTTTTACTTCTGCTCTGGAAATATTAGGTAAGTCTGTAGAAGTTGACAGGGTATACATATATAAACATAAAGTTAAACCGGATACAGAAGAAATGTATATGAGCCTGCTTTATGAGTGGGTAAATAAGGAATCATATTCGCAAATTCAAAATGAAGCTTTACAGAGCCTATCTTATTCAAGATTTGAAACATTAAATTTTTATGAGAGTTTTTCAAGCGGAAATTCATTAAAATACATAATAAGTAAACTGTCCGTAGATATTAAAAAAGTTTTTATTGATGTTAACATCAAATCGATAATTCTGGTTCCAATAATGGTTGATGAAAAATATTGGGGGTTTATCGGATTTGATGAATGCCAATACGAGAGATGGTGGGAAAGTGATGAAGAATCATTATTAAGAACCATGGCATCCAGTTTCGGCGCGGCTATAAAGCTAAACAGTGCACTTGATGAGCTGGTAAAGAATAATGCTGAGTTGAATTATGCAGTTGATAAAGCACAAACTGCTGTAAAAGCAAAAGCAGAATTTTTAGCATTAATGAGCCATGAAATAAGAACACCGATGAACGGTGTAATAGGAATGACAGGCTTGCTTTTGGATACGAATTTATCGGTAGATCAGAAAGAATATGTTGAAACAATCAGACTTAGCGGAGATCAACTTTTAGTTGTTATAAACGATATTCTTGATTTTTCAAAAATTGAATCAGCAAAGCTTGATCTTGAAAATCAGCCCTTTGATTTAAGGGACTGTATTGAGGATTCTCTGGATTTGTTAGCAACTAAAGCTGCAGAGAAAGGGCTTGATTTAGTATACCTAATTGAAAATAATACGCCTATTGTAATTAACGGGGATGTGACACGATTAAGACAAATCCTAACTAATCTAATTAGTAATGCAATAAAATTTACTGACGAAGGGGAAGTCTTTGTAAAAGCCTCTGCAAAGGATCTTGATGATAAAATATGTGAGATTTCCTTTTCCGTTAAAGATTCCGGAATTGGAATACCTGATGAAAAGATGGATAGATTGTTTAAATCTTTCAGCCAGGTTGATGCTTCAACAAGCCGCAATTATGGAGGAACAGGTTTAGGTTTGGCAATTAGTAAGAGGCTTACAGATATGATGAACGGAGAAATGTGGGTTGAAAGCAAACCGGGTAAAGGTTCAACTTTCTATTTCAAAATAAAGGCCGAACAGGTGCCGCCGCAGTCAAAAATATATATAAAGGCAAAGACTCCGCTAATAAAAGGGAAAAGAGTATTAATAGTTGACGATAATAAAACAAATATTAAAATATTGACTGCACAGGTAGAACAGTGGGGTATGGAATTTAAGGCTGCAGCAACTCCATCTGAAGCATTAAGTATCGTTTCGGAAAGTGATAAATTTGATGCTGCCATTCTTGATTTTTATATGCCAGAAATGAATGGGGTAAAATTAGCCGAAAAAATAAGTAAACTGGAAAAAGGGAAAGATATTCCTTTTATTATCCTATCCTCAATAGGTAAAAAGGATGTTATCCTTGAAAATACAAAAATGAACATTTCGGTAATCACCAAACCCGTCAGGCACCACCAGCTTTATGATCATTTAATCTCTAATTTTAAGACTATTAGAAGAGCTAAATTAAAAGAGCGTATAACCGGTGAAGAACTTATACTGGCAAAAAATTACAAGTTAAAAATATTACTTGCCGAAGATAATACAATAAATCAGAAGGTTGCTTTAAGAATTTTTGAAAAGTTAGGCTATAGAATTGATGTGGTGGCAAATGGATATGAAGTTCTTAATGCAATTAGGAATATAAATTATGACATTATATTTATGGATTTATTTATGCCGGAAATGGATGGATTTACAACTACAAAGAATATACATGAGGAATTTCCGGAGAATAAAAGGCCTGTTATAGTTGCTATGACAGCAAATGCTTTTTACGAAGATAAAAGCGAATGCTTATCAAAGGGAATGGATGATTATATAGCTAAACCGCTAAAATTAGAAGAAATATATACAGTGGTTTCCGATTGGGCAAAGAAGATAAACAGAAAGAAGGAAGATATCATAGAACAGCTAAAGAAGGAGAAACGACCTTCGCAAATAATTGATGAATCAAAAATCACTTTTATAAATGACATACAGACAGCACAGGATGTCAATTTTTTTATAGAACTCTTGGATATCTATATTTCCGATATGCCTAAAGTTATAGGGAAAATAAAGTCGGCAGTGGATGAAAAAGATTTTTACAAGTTAAGATTTTATGCGCATAAATTAAAAGGGAATAGTCTTACTCTAGGAATCGATTTTTTTGTTAAAATAAGTTCTCAATTAGAGAACGCGGGAAAAGAAAACAGAATTGATGAAACAACAATTCAATTATGCGATGCACTTATTTTTGATTTTGGAAAAATAATTAAGGAGCTTGAATTTATTAGAGCAAAGTACAGCAACATGTAGGTGCAAAGTTTTATAGTGCAAGGGGCATCGGGCAAAGAGCAGGGCTTAAGGAAAGAGGAAAATAGGGGTCTCTGAAGAGCAATTTCGATGACAAATACAAAAATTTCCTTATTTTATCATTCCGGAAATTATAATTTTATAAGAATAGATGAAGAAAAGAGCCCCATATAACCGCACAATAGAACTTAATGAAAAGGAAATTGAAAAATATAAGAAAAAATTAATTAGACTCAATAGTTCAGTTTCCGTTAATGAAATTGAAAATAAAATAATTAATCAGGATATATTTGAAGTCCTTTCTCTTCTTCCGGATAGTTTCATAGACCTTCTTTTTATTGATCCTCCTTATAATTTAAATAAAAAATTCAGCAGTACTTCATTTAAATCAATGAAGAACGAAGATTATGAAATATGGATGGATTCATGGCTTGGGAAAATGGTAACGCTTCTGAAACCAGATGCTTCAATTTATATTTGCGGTGACTGGAATTCTTCCGCTGCAATTTTTAATTCAGCAAATAAATATTTTAAGGTTCAAAACCGGATAACATGGGAAAGGGAAAAGGGAAGGGGGGCTAAAGTTAACTGGAAGAATTGTTCCGAAGATATATGGTTTTGTTCAATGTCTAACAAATATAAGTTTAATGTTGAAGATGTAAAGCTGAAACGAAAGGTAATGGCGCCTTATAAAACTGAATCGGGGAAACCGAAAGATTGGAACAATGATGGTGATGAGAATTATAGAATAACATATCCATCAAATATATGGACTGATATCACCGTTCCATTCTGGTCTATGCCTGAAAATACTGATCATCCAACGCAAAAGCCTGAAAAATTATTAGCTAAAATAATCCTTGCAAGTTCAAACGAGGATGATTTTATATTTGATCCATTTCTTGGTTCAGGAACAACTGCCGTAGTTGCTAAGAAATTGGGTAGAAAATATTCCGGTATTGAAATAGATGAGAACTTCTGCTGTATTGCTGAAAAGAGACTGGATGAAGCTGATGGAGATAAATCAATTCAAGGATTTCATGACGGGGTTTTTTGGGAAAGGAACACATTTAGTAATCAAAGAAAAGTTAAGAATTCCCGGGGCGATTTTAATTTATTTGAAGAGTAATACTTATTGTTTAATTGTTAAATTGCTTAATTGTTAAATTGTTATGTCTTTAACAATATAACAAGCTTTGCCAATTTAGAGGTTAGCAAATGTTTTTAGAAAACTTGAAGTTAAATTGAAAATTTGTAATCTTTACATCCCCGAAATGAAATAATAAGAGATTTCCGGGAACGGCTAACATGTGATTACCCAACCCCGTCAGGTCCGGAAGGAAGCAGCGGTCAGTATGAGCTTGTGTAGCCGTCACCCCGGGTTTTTTATATCATGAGTAACTAATGAAAATTGGGGTGATGTGTTTATAGAATTCCATTAAATCTTTATTAAATTCCCTACCGTCTTTTGAAGCCATAAGTGAATTCCATTCTTTACTAGAATCAACGGAAACTTCAATAAATAAGCTGTATTTTTGTTCAAGAAGTAAATTACTTTCAACAGTACCGATCTTTATTTCCTGCTTTAATGCATTGGATAAATATTTTAAAGTAAAGTTCTTAAAATGATTTATTATGCTTTCTTCATTTGTTTTGTTTAAAAATAATAGAAGTTTATACATTATTTAACCTGGAAATGGATATTATTATCTTCTTAATTTAATGGGGTGAACTCCAAACATTATTAATCCTATTTATATCCGGAAAAGTTTCATCAGGATCGATAATTACCGAATCAATTATATTCTCTGAATTATATTTAAATTGAAAAGAACCTGATTTTTCCCATACTTCAACGGGCAGTTTTATTTTTCCGATTTTACCACTTGACTCTTTAATTTGTACGATTACAGGCATCACCATTTTATCATTATTCTTAATAGTAATCAAAGCTCCTTTTGTATAATCTCCGTTAATATAATTAACACTGTCTACTGCTTGATCGAGAGTCCACTTTTCATAAAACCATTCTTTCCAGAACCAGTTCAAATTTTCTCCGGAAGCATCATTTATAGTTCTGAAAAAATCTTCCGGAGAAGGGTGTTTAAAGGCCCATCTATTGATGTACGTCTTAAATGCATAGTCAAATCTTTCATGCCCTAAAATATTTTCTCTGAGCAGTACCAGCCCGAGTGCAGCTTTGTAATATTCAAGCGGATGAACATATTTATAAGGTATAGCATCAGCGAATGTGATAATTGGCGGAGCTTCAGGGTCTTTTAACAAGGGAATAATTTCCTGAGCCGGATTACCTCCTTTGGGAGCATATTCATTATCTCTTTTAGGAGCAAATTCCCCATGATTAAATTCGTCTGTCGAATATATGTTCATAAAAGTGTTTAAACCTTCATCCATCCATGCATTCTCTCGCTCATTAGATCCGACAATCATTGGAAACCAGTTATGTCCAATTTCATGAGTAGTTACCATCCAAAGAATTCCGGCTTTTCTTACTCGCCAGCTGCAGAAAATAATACCGGGATATTCCATTCCGCCGACCGGACCGGCAGAATTAATTGCAGTAGGATAGGGGTATTCAAACCAATCTTTTGAATATATTTCAATGCTTCTTTTTAAGTATTCGGTTGATCTTCCCCATGTATTGTTTCCTGCACTTTCTATAGGATAAACAGACATAGCCAGGCATTTCTTGTTTCCGGGTAAATTTACTTTTGCAGCATCCCAGATGTAAGCTTTGGAAGCACACCAGGAAACATCCCTTGAATTTTTCATACTGAATTGCCAGGTTAAATTACCTGATTTTACCGGTCTCATATTAGGGGAAGCAATTTCTAAAGAATCGATAATAAAAATAGTACTGTCACTTTGCCCTGCTTTCTTTATTCTTTCAATTTCTTTTGCGGTTAAAACTTCCTCCGGATTTAGTAATTCACCGGAACCGGCAACTATCATATACCATGGGGCAGTTATTGAGTATTTGAAATCGCCATATTCGAGATAAAACTCTCCCGAACCGAGAAAGGGGAGATTATTCCACCCTTTTAAATCATCATAAACATCCATTCTTGGATACCACTGAGCTAATTCGTAGATGTTTCCGTTCTTACTTTTCATAAAACCTGATCTTCCCAATCCTTCAGGAGCAATCTCAAACGAATAGGTTATAAAAATTTTTAAGTTTCCTCCTTCCGGATATAAAGGTTTGTGAAGCCTTATCTGCATCCTAGTATCGTTAATTACATAATCGGCGTTTGATATATTTCCATTATTTTCAATCTTTACCGAATTAATATTATAACCGCCTTTAAAAGTTAGGGACTCATTTTGTGGAGTTGAAGATAAAGAACTTTTAGAATCGGGCAAAAATCTATTTTGTTCCAGCTGCAGCCAAACATAAGATAAAGTATCAGGGCTGTTGTTTGTGTAAACTATTTCAACATTACCGCTAATAGTATTTTCACTATCATCAAGAGTAACTGCGATTTTATAGTCTGCTTTATTCTGCCAATAATCAGTACCGGGAGCACCACTTTTACTGCGATAAACATTGCCCGGCTGAGAATCAAAAGACGGGTCAAAAACTTCATTATTTTCATATGAATTTTCTGACTGAGAAAATACCGGTTGAAATGTTAATATAAAAAGCAAAAGAAGGAGAGAAAGTTTAGATTTCATTACATTAAATAAGGATTAAAGGAGTGAAATAATATTTTATTGTGAAAAAGATCCCTGATCATGAGATAAATTTCTAATTTCCCGTTTGACAAAATCGGTAAATAAATTCTGTTTGCTTACATAAGAATTTGAGTTATTATCAAAATTAAAAGTATCTGCATTTCCGCCCAAATCCTGGTTATTACCATTAATTTTAGTAGTAATTTGAGCATCTGAATAACTATTTATGACTTGAGTATATTCTGCACCAGGCTCTTTTAATCTTGTAAATGACCTAAAAACTAATCCGGCTTTATCATTTTTAATTTTATATAGAGAAAGTCTGCTTAGTTCAAGATTATTTTTAACAGTAAAACCTTCATTTACTTTAATATATTTAGTGCCGTTTAGATTGATAATTTCTTCTGATAATTCTCCATACAAAGATTTATCTAGTAATAAAGTTTTCAATGAATCATTATAGATACCAAACTTGTTATTGACAGGATTAGGATATTCAATAAGAATAATGAAATATTTGTCTGAAGAAAGAGTTAAGCTGTCGATTTTTAATTTATTATAATTATGATTTTCCGATAGTGATAACCCGAGTAAAGTTGAAATCGAATCGTTCGCAGAAATTACGCCGTTTTTTGCCCTTTGAATAGTTTTTTCGATAGCCTGACCACTTGCGGGAGGTTTTATATCCGGAGAGTTATTACAACTGATAATAAAAAAAGTAAGGAGTAAGGTAGTAATTATTTTTTTCATCAGGTTTATGATTGATTAATTCCCAAATGACAAGTTATTAACTCATGTATCAATTATATAGGTATTTTTTGATTTAATCTAATTAGAATTTATATTTCTATTCATTTAATTCCAAAAATAATAAATTACACCAATAAAATATAATCTTATTTCTTTATTGCAAAAGTATATTTATATAATTTTAATATTTTTTTTATCACTTCACCCATTATTTCCTCAAACACTAAATAATACTTCAATCGGTCTTGAAGGGATAAAATTTTCTTTAAGTGTTAAGGACTGTTCCTGATTCAGTAAAAAAAGTAAAAATTTTAATTCAGGGTGAAAAATTTTCCAATGTCATAAATGCAGATGTTGAGAATGGAAAATCAGATACTTCCCTCATTCTATCGGGGAGCGGAGATTATACAATAAATGTGGAGAACTTAAAAGTTCCGGAATCTAAAATTAGGATCCTTCCGGGAATATTAAGCATAATTCCCCCTCTGCTTGCAATTATCCTTGCATTAGTATTCAGGCAGGTAATCATTTCTTTAATGTTTGGGGTTTATATAGGTGCAGTTTTTATTTTCGACTACAATCCATTTACTGCATTGTTAAGGTTAATTGATACTTATGTTATAAATTCTTTGAGCGATTCGTCCCATTTGAAAATTGTAGTTTTTACTCTTTTATTCGGAGGTGTGGTAGGCTTAATATCTAAAAGTGGAGGTACGAAAGGAATTGCAAATCTGGTTACAAAATTTGCACGTACCAGGAAATCCGGACAACTTTCAACCTGGCTTTCCGGTATTTTAATATTTTTTGATGATTATGCAAATGCTCTTATAGTTGGGAATTTGATGCGTCCAATAACGGATAAATTAAAAATTTCCCGTGAAAAGCTTTCTTTTATTGTTGATGCAACTGCAGCTCCTGTAGCAAGTATATTTATTGTAAGTTCATGGATTGGATATGAAGTTGGATTAATCCATGACAGTCTCAATACAATCCATTCAGATGAGAATGCCTATAATGTATTCCTTCAAACAATCCCTTATAGATTTTATCCTATAATGATGCTGATATTTATATTTCTTGTTGCATGGCTGCACAGGGATTTTGGTCCCATGTTAAAAGCTGAAAAGAGAGCAGTTGATGAAGGGAAAGTAATAAGGGATGATGCGGTTGTGTCGAAAGATCTAACTGAATCTTCCGAAATATTCGGAAATGAGGAAAAGGCAAAATGGTATAATGGAGTAATTCCGATAGTAATTCTTGTATTAATTACAATAGCCGGCTTAATTTTTACAGGTATTTCTTCTGTGAAGCAGCAAGGTTTGGTTAACTACGGGATCAGAGAAGTAATTGGTAATTCGGATTCATATGTCTCACTTTTATGGGGAAGTTTTAGTGCATGTATAGTTGCTGGAATTATGATACTTACCCAAAGAATAATGAATTTAAGTGAAACTGTTGATGCATGGTTTACCGGTCTCCGTTCTATGTTTCTGGCATGTATAATATTAACACTTGCATGGTCTATTGGTTCAATTACACAGGACCTGAGGACGGCTGATTATATTGTAAACATTATTAGTGATTCTTTAAATCCCAGATTTCTTCCGGTAATTGTATTTCTTGTTTGTGCAATAATTAGCTTTTCAACAGGTACAAGCTGGGGAACGATGGCAATTATGATGCCTATAGTTATACCGTCTAAGCCATCATATAACAGAATTAAACCATTATTCTTATGCCTGATCATATGATAATTCTGCATGGTGTTATTAGTTCGGTACTTGCTGGATCTGTTTTTGGAGATCATTGTTCACCAATATCGGATACAACTATATTGAGTTCAATGGCTTCGGGCTGCGATCATATCGATCATGTTCGTACCCAGCTTCCATATGCAGTTGTTACAGCAGTTTTATGTATGCTTATCGGAGATATTCCCACAGCTTTTGGTTTATCCCCTTATATTTCCATTCTAATAATTACAGTATGCTTTATTCTGATACTTTATTTCTTCGGGTCGAGAGTTGATAATAAAGAAGAGGAAATTGCTTCACTTTAACTCGCATTGAGAAATTGAGAAATTTTTATTCCATATAATGCGGGTCAGGTGATTCTCTGAGATTTTCATTCAATGAATTTAATATTTTCATATCATCATTGGAAATTTCAAAATCAAAAACATTGATATTTTCTTTAATTCTATCAATGTGTGAAGATTTAGGAATAACAACTATATTATGTTGAACAGCCCACCTGATTAAAATTTGAGCAGGTGATTTACCATATTTTTCGGAAAGGATTTTTACTTCTTTTTTAGTCAATTTTTTTGCTCTTGCCAGAGGAGTATAACCTTCCAGTTGAATATTCTTTTCTTTACACAAGTTGAGGAGTTCTTTTTGATAAACAAAAGGATTGAATTCAACCTGGTTAACAGCTGGAAGAGTTGACGAATTATCGAATAATTCTTTTAGGTGTCTAATTGTATAATTACTGACTCCGATTGATCTGCAGACCTTTTTCTCCAGAAGCTTCTCAAATGCCTCCCAAGTTTTATTTCTTTGTCTGCTTGAAGGCCAGTGAATTAAATAAAGGTCAATATAATCCAGGTTTAATCTTTTTAGACTATCATCAAAAGCTTTAAGCGCTTCATCATATCCATGATCATTATTATCCAGTTTAGTGGTAACAAAAATTTCTTCACGGGAGATATTGCTTTTTTTAACAGCTTCTCCGATTTCTTTTTCATTCCCATATGCCTTTGCGGTATCAATTAAGCGGTACCCGGATTCCAGAGCATTTTCGACGGCTTTTACAGCATCTTTAGCTCTAAGCGGATAAGTCCCGAGACCTATATACGGCATTTCATAACCGCTGTTTAATTTTACTTTACTTTTGATTGTTAAATCCATTTTTATTCCTTATTTAAGAATTAATATAAATCAATTTCAAATTAGACTAAAATATTTTTAGCACTATTAAAATATTAGTGATCCATTTTATATATTTTTATATATGTAAGTTATTAAGTGTAGTTAGGCAAGATGAAGTATTTGAAAGACGAACATGTTTTTTCTTTTTAAAGATGTCATCTTTACACTGCGTACATCTTTCAAATACCGGTTTTTATACAACTTCAGAAAAAAAGATTCAAATAATGAAAAAAACTTTGTATATAATATTATTAACAGCAATAATATTTTCTTCCTGCAGGAAAGATGAAAAAGAAATCCTTACAAAAGAGCAGAGAAATGAGAACTCTGTAGATACAGCACAAGGAGAAATGTCAATAGTTGATGAAGGCTTTATAGATCATCCATTTCAGTTTGGTGAGGTATCTGAAGAAAACTTAAAACATGAGTTTAATAATTTGGAAATTAAAGCAGCACCAATTGAAAACATGCATGTAAAGAACCAGGTTGATTCTATCCTTACAATAAAGGAAGGCAATTCCGAATTCATTATATACAAGCTTCCTGCAGAGCAATTTCTTGAAAGTGCAGTTATACGTGATAAGAATATTTTATTATATAAAGATATTCATGTGGGAATGACAAAAGATCAGTTCAAAGATAAATTTGATGATTTAAAGGGAAGAAAATATATCCCTTCAAAAATTTCCGTAGGAAGAAAAGAAACTCAGGAATACCTGGTTTTCACATTTGATCATGGTGAATTAAAGGAAATTGAATATAACGGATATGTTGATTAATTATCTCCCCAGTTCTCAGTGAAGAATGTATCTGGGAAGATCTCCCTTGCTTCTTTTAATAAAAGTGTGAAATCCTGCTGATATCTTTCAGAAAGATGAAATATAATTAACTTTTCTACTCCAGCTTCTTTAGCTATTGATGCTGCTTGTGAAGCCGTTAAATGATAATTAGTTTTTGCCAGTTCCGAATCTTCATCGAGATATTGACTTTCACATACTAGTGTTTTACATCCTTTTAGAAAATTAACTAATCTTACTTTTGAATTGTTATCAATACGAAAATCTGTTAAATATGCAATACTTTCACCTTCTGTAGTCTTTAATAATTTACTCCTTAATTCTCCAAAAGAAAATTTCTTTTCATCTACTTCAATATTTTTAGAATCAGGAATGGAAAGGTCCTTTAATTTTTCCAGCCAGTTTCCATGAGATAAACGTAATTTTTCAAGTTCGGTTTTATCAATGTTATAAGAAGGATTCTCAGCAAGGTAATATCCTATTGATGTAATAATATGATCCAGATCTATGGACTTTACTACAAAATCTCTTGTTTCAAGAAGATTTTCTTTGATTACCTTTGTGCCGACAACATTTTTATACCTGAAACCATCCGGAAATTTTATATAGAACTGTTTTAGTGAATTTTCTTTTATCTCAGTTATAAACCAATTTCCACCGGTATCACCGATAATATTCCATTTGTAGCCGAGCAGGCGGTGATGAATAATTTCTGCAGTATCTTCCGGTCCCCAAATAAAAATAGGTTTTTTACGGTCATAGTTTCTTCTAAAAAAATAATCGAAACCGGCAACATGATCTATATGTAAATGGGAAAAGAAAATGTAATCTAAACTTCTAACGTCTGAATTTTTCAGATTTTCGATTGTATTTTCTCCGCAGTCGAAGAGAAGCTTATATATTCTTGTACCGCTGTTTAGACTGACAAAAAGCGCGTTGTCCTTACCCGGTTTCCCGAGAATTTGATATACTATGCTCATTAAAATATTTTTATAATTAAAAAGGAAAGGTAATAAAAATATTATCTTTTTTATAGATTGCTGGTGGATTTAGAGGTTGTGTGAAAATTTAGAGTCTGTGTGAAAAGTCTAAATGAGTAATAATAATGTCTCACGATATTTGAGTTTAACCTCACCCCCCGGCCCCTATAATAATGTCTCACAATATTTGAGTTTAACCTCACCCCCCGGCCCCCTCTCCTTAGCAAGGAGAGGGGGAGGGACCGGGCTAAAGCCACGGTGTTAACATTTGGATAAACGTAAATGTTGGATAAATCCAAGAGACGGAAAAGATGAGATGGATTAGGCTTTAGCTGCAATCTCGAAGTCAAACTCCCGGATTTCAGCTATATAATTAATCTGAAATCTGATTTATATAAAGTTTTTTATTTTTTTTTTGCTTTTTTCATAGAAATTCGCTTAAGTTTAAATAACTAATCAGAAAAATTTCATTAGGGAGGCAATTCTGAGGTGTAAAGAGGATATCGAAATAAACTATACAAGGGATTATAATATAGTTACCAGCATAATTAATTGAAAATAATCTAATTTAATGTGATAAAATAAACTTTACGAAAGGAGCATTTAATGGCAGATGCAAAATCTGTATGGGCATACAGACAAAAGACAGGGGTATATGTACGCAAATATGACAGCGTATCAGAAGCCGCCAGAAAAATAAATTCCCATCCCTCAAATATTTTACATGCTATAAGAGACGGTATAGCAGTAAAAGGTTATTACTGGCTTTTTGCAAACGGCAAAAGACCTTTAAAGGTACCATTGAAGTCAGAGAGATTTAACCCAAGAAGTAAACCAATAAATATATTAAAGAAGGGTAAATTCTTTGCAAAATTTTCTTCAACCAAAGACGCTGCAGAAGCAATAGGATTAAATGCTCACACTATCAGGCAATTATGTAAAAATAAAAATAAAAAGAGTGGTGATTTTACCGCAGAGTATATAAATCCAAAAGATAAAAATAGAATTAAGAATCACGGCGGCGGATTTAAGCAGCCTATTCCAGTTATTGCAAAAACTGCAGAAGGAAAGATAGTAGGACAATTTAAATCTATCGGCGAAGCGAGTGAAAAATTAAAGGTAAAAAATATCTCTATTTGTCTCCAGGGACGCATTAAACAGGCTGGTGGTTATATCTGGGAAAAAGCTAAATAAATTGGTCAATGGTCATTAGTCATTGGTCATTTAGCTATGTAAAAATATTATTTAGTAGGGAGTTCTAAGCTGGATTATTTTAGGGGTAAATAAATGAAAAAAACCCTTGTTGCAATAATTATTTTATTTCATGCAGGGGAAATCTAAATCCGGTTTCAATTTATATACCCCATCGAACTCCGGGATACTGCAGTTCAAACGAGCTTGAATTAAAGTGGGTCGATACGTGCTCATAATTTCGTCATTAATTTTTTATCAGGTTTCGATTCAATAAAAATTTCAAGTACTCTTTTGGGCGGAACAATTTATCTTATTGCAGATTCCGGAGATTATAATTATTGGTATAATTATTTTAAAAATGATTCAACAATACAATTTACTTTTTCAGGTAGTACAAATCCCGATTCATTGATTCTAC
>CAWKCY010000025.1:0-38784 GCA_963848195.1 uncultured Ignavibacteriales bacterium
TTACATTTGTATGCTTACCAAGCCATCCAACACCTGAATTGACAGCCCATGCTTTATCCATAACCGGGCCTGTATCAACATAGCTTTTTCCTTCAAATAAGGGCTCTATTTTTTGAAGTTCCTCAATAAGTCCATCAAGTTTTTTCCCGATAACTATATGGTAATCTTTCCCCCATGAATATATCTTGGGAAATTTTTCCTTTTCTTTTATCATTAGAATATTCTTCAGGGTGTGTAATAGTTAACCCCCAATGATATTACGGATTTAGCAGAAGGGAGTATATTTTTAACATTCTTCCTTTTCTCAAGATTTTTCTCCATATAAGCCATTTCACCATGATATCCCTTTTAAGCCATTCTTCCAGCTTTTTAATTTCATCTGTTAGTTCCTCGGCAGGTGAGAATCCGATTAAATTAAATCCCGAACCCTTAGCTCTTTCTATAACAATTTCATTCGATATCTTCATTTTAATCTATCATTTACCAGTTAAGCTTTTTCTTAAATGCTCTTACATATACCTGTTCATCCGCTACTTTTACATCAAAACTATCAAGTCCTTTCGTTCCGGAAGGAGTTTTACCTGTTTTTAAATTGAACATCCAGCCATGTGCAGGGCAAACAACGTATTCATCCTCTATAAATCCATCATATATTAATGTGTTGTGCTGATGAGGACATATATTACTCAATGCATAAATCTCTCCATCAACTTTAAAGACAGCAACTTCAGTGTCATCTATAATATACCTTTTCCCTTCTCTATCTTTCAACTGATTTAAGGGACAGACTTTTTTAAAGCCTTCACTTTCAAAGAGATTCATATTTCTCATTTATAATAAAACCCTTATTAATACTTTTAACTGTGACAGCAGGGTAAAAAGGATCATGCTCAAAAAATATTTTCCAATTTTCTTCAACTGCTCTATGTAAAATCATTTTCTTCTCTTTTACTGTTTCTAAAGGTTGTAAATCATAGCCCATTACGTAGGGAATTCGAATATGTGAAGTCGTGGGAAAAAGATCTGCACAATAGAAAACCGTTGTTAATGAATCTGAAATTTTTAATAATTGCTGTCCGAATGTATGTCCGTTTACTATTATAAATTCAATTTCATCATCAAATCTATCGTTTTTTTCTAATAAATTTAAAACTCCATGTTCCGTTAATGGATGAAATTTCTCATGTAAATAACTGCCTCTGTCCCTGTCTGAAGGATTCATTCCCCAGTTATAATTTTCTTTCTGAACATAATATTTTGCATTCGGAAATGCCGGAATTAAATTTCCGCTTTCATTTTTTATAGAACCGCCGGTATGATCAAAATGAAGATGTGTTAATATAACATCGGATATATCACCACGGCTTAAGCTTAATTTATTAAGTGATTTCTCAAGGGAATTTTCCCCCTGATCTATTTTATATATGCTTCTCAATTTATCGTCCCAATCTTCACCCATGCCTGTATCAATTAAAATTTTTTTATTATCAGATATTAAAAGAAGGTTGCGGGTTGAAAGAGTTATTCTATTTACTTCATCGGGAGGATTGGTCTTTTCCCACAAAGGTTTAGGGATAATGCCAAACATTGCCCCCCCATCCAGTGCA
Source organism: uncultured Ignavibacteriales bacterium (assembly GCA_963848195.1). Classification (GTDB taxonomy): domain Bacteria; phylum Bacteroidota; class Ignavibacteria; order Ignavibacteriales; family Ignavibacteriaceae; genus CAVQBP01. The sequence continues at coordinate 1,608 of CAWKCY010000025.1, forward strand.
AATGTTCCGGATTCAATTATATGTATTTCATATTTCCCGATTTTCATTCTATCAATCCTAATGGATAATATTAAAATATAAAAAAGTAAACTAAAGGAAATATTTATCAATTCAAAAAGACTGGTTTATACCCTTTATTTTAATAAATTGATTTATTGTAAATCATAAATGCAGTTTTAGAAAGGAAATAGACATTTAGAGTATCTTTAAAACAAGAAAGGGCATCTTACGATGCCCTTTCGGTTCCCGAACTTTTTATACTTTCTGTATCCCCATCAACATTACTCCCCTCGTTTTCTTCTCCCCTTACCCGTTCTCCCCTGCTAAACCTTATTTACAAATTATTAATTAATTTGCCAATTATTCAATTGGAATACAGCAATCAACAGGGCAGACATCGGCACATTGGGGTTGATCATGAAATCCTTCACACTCGGTACATTTATCTGGTACTATATAAAAATATTCATTAGAAAAAAATCCGCTTTTTCCGGATGGTGCGGCAGCATCTTCACCATAGCTAGTTCCTTCAAGCTCCCATTCCGTTCCCCCTTCATATATTGCATTATTTGGACATTCTGGTTCGCAAGCCCCACAGTTTATACATTCATCCGTTATCCTTAAAGCCATTTTTCTTTTACTCCTTATTTCGCTTTATTTTTGAAATATCTTATTTTCAGTAACTTGAAATTTATTAATCCCATTTTTATGCCAAATCATTGATGTGATGATCTCACACCCTTAACCTCAAAAAATAGAAGAAAATAATAATATGGGAAAATTAAATTGAGAAAATCATTTTTCATGTCTGAGAAATGAAAATTCAAATTCTTAATTATGAAAGATTCTCAATTGTGGAAAATGAAAAAAGGTTTGAATTCCAAAGAAAATTGCTTATTCGCACATCAATCTGTTTTTTTTAACAATTATTTATTTGATAATATCTATCTCCCTATTCCATCTAAATATTCTTTCCTGGCTAATAAAGTTGCTTCATCTTCAACATGATTTGGATCAGGTATGCAACAATCTACAGGACATACCGCGGCACACTGAGGTTCATCATGGAACCCTTTACATTCCGTACATTTATCTGGTACAATATAAAAAAAATCTGTTGAATAAAAGCCAATAGCCCCCGATGGAGCAGAATCCGCCTGACCATAATTTTTACCCGTTAATTCCCATTCAGCTCCTCCTTCATATATAGCAGTATTAGGGCATTCGGGTTCGCAGGCTCCGCAATTGATGCATTCTTCCGTTATCATTATTGCCATTTCTTTTCAATGCTCCTTTCATTCAAAAAATAGAAAATTCGTGTGCTCAAAAATAAGAATGTTTCTTTATTGTTCAAGTATAAAATAATATATTACCAGCTGCCGCTGGCTCCGCCGCCTCCAAAAGAACCTCCTCCACCGCTAAATCCTCCGAAACTTCCGCCGCCAGACCCTCCGCCTGAGCTCCCCCCTCCAAATCCTCCCGGAAAGAATATGAAACCGCCGCCCCGTCTTCTGCCTCCTCTAAATAAAAATCTTATAATAAAGAAAATTATAATAAAAAACGGAAATAAATTTGGAATTCCTTTATCCTTGGATTCCGGTTTACGTTCTACTTTGTATTCACCTTTAACCGCGGAAATAATTGCATCTATTCCTGCTCCTATACCAGCGTAATATTCGTCTTTCTTTAAATATGGAATAATCACATTTCTTATTATTGAACTGGATAACGCATCAGGTAGTGCACCTTCCAAACCATAACCTACTTCAATTCTTATTTTTTTATCATTCTTTACAATTAAAAGAAGTGCTCCATTGTCATGCGCTTTGGTTCCTATATTATTTTGCTTCGCTACATCATATGAATAGTCTTCAAGAGGGTAATCATTTAATGTTTGAATCATTAAAGCAACAATTTGATTACTTGTTGAATCCTGAAAAGTTTTTAACCGGTAATTGAGTGTATTTAATTGTTGTACCGTTAATGTATTTGTCAGATCATTTGCCCAGCTTTTTAGTTTCGGAACCTCAGGTTGTGCTTTTACTACCGTAAAACAAAATAGAACCAAATAAAGATACTTTAATAAATTCAAAATTCCACCTTAGGAGGGGTTTCGGAACCGGGTGTCGACTTGAAATATTGTTTAACCGGAAATCCGAATGTACCCGCAAAAAGAGAATTTGGAAAAGTTTTAATTGTTGTGTTATAATCCTGAACTGTTTGATTGAATTTTCTCCTTTCAACCGCAATCCTGTTTTCCGTACCTTCAAGTTGAGCCTGTAGCTGTAAAAAATTTTCATTTGCTTTCAAATTGGGATAATTCTCAACCGTTACAAGTAATCTTGATAAAGCATTACTCAATTGTCCCTGCATTTGCTCAAATCTTTGAAATGCCTGAGGATCATTTAATACCTGTGGTGTTACAGTCATCTGGCTGACTTTTGCCCTGGCTTCCGTTACATCCGTTAAAACTCCCCTTTCAAAATTAGCATATCCCTTTACAGTATTTACTAAATTAGGAATTAGGTCAGCTCTTCTCTGATATTGATTTTCAACCTGACTCCAGCTTTGATTAACTCTTTCATTCAACTTTACTAAATTGTTATAAGCTCCAATTCCCCAAACTACAAGGATTATAATAACCAACCCAATTGCCCCCGCAATTGAACACCCAATAACCATCCCTTTTCGTTTCATTTATACTCCCTATGTTATTTTTATAGCATAATTTTTCTTCTTTTTGTATTTTGTTAAAACTGTAAATAATACAGCCGTTTTAATTTATAATGAATTTAACTTAATATCCAATTAAAATCCGTCAATTTTATTGCCTTTACCACTTCCCCCTCGCCTTTCTAAGGAGAGGGGGTTAGGGGGTGAGGTAAAAAATGCTAATTCCTGGTATTAAATAAATGTAAATCTCCAATTTCCTTGATTTATCTGAATTCAAGTAAATAAACATTTTGAAAGCAGACATTTTATTAAATGACCATCGAATGACTATTGAATGACCATTGAATGTCTACTGAATGACAACTGAATGACCATAGATGTTTCCATTTTTATGGCTTTTCCCCCTCATATTCAAACTGCAGAAATCTCAAAGTTCTATTGCTAATTTTGAGATTTTTTTCTTCCGCAAATTTTTCAGCATTTTGTATATTCCCTCTATAAAATCTTAACCAGAGAAGATCTCCCACTGCTATAGCATCAAAAATTCTTTTTTCATTAATAGCATTAATCGTAATGTATCCCCATAATAAATTCCATCCGAAATGAAAGGATTCCGCTAAAGAAATTACCGGTATAAAATTGTCCCGCTCCGGGTAAAATAAAAGATAAAATTTTTGCTTTGGTTACTGAATACCTTTCATTTTCTACCTCTTCGCATAGTTTCTTTAAATTATTATCCGGACTTATATTATTAAATTCTGTAGCACCTTTATCCCAGTCATCAGCAAAAATATATGCCCATCCTCTCCAATAATTTATATCATTTTCTTTACTAATAAATCTCTTATCCGAATCTAAAGAATCGAGTAGTAGTAAAGCTCTACTAATTGTTCTTCTTAAAATATTTGTCTTTATTATCTCAATTTTAGAATTAAATAATTCTTCCTCATTTGATGAATTAATCCCTGCTGACGTCAAATATTGAATTGCATCTGAAAATTTCCCTCCCATTTTATAAGAGAGTCCAATTAATTCGTTTGCTCGATAATTATATATCTTTTCCTTATCAAAAAACAAAAGTCTTTTTAATTCTGTAATGGCATCGAAATATTCTCCTTTTTTGTACAATTCCAATGCATAATTAAACTGAATTTGCAAGGTATTTGCAGAAAAATTTTGAGGGAATAAGTTACCGTTGAATAACATAAAACCCGAAATTAATAAACAGTATAGCGATATTTTATTTGCAAAATTCATATTCAGGAATAAAATAATTCTTTTTATTTAGATAAAATTTAACATCATTTACAAAATCGAACTGAATACCTGCATTATATATTTGTGCGGAAGCTGCCGAACCATAAATATTTCCTGCATAAAAAAAGACACTTAAACCACTGAAAAGCCATCCTCTGAAGTTATGTTTTGCCTTGAAATTATCATAAGCAAGATAAGCGCATAATCCTGTAGCATTGCAGCTATAATACCATCTCCAATCTCACCAGTATAAATTTTCCCGGAACCCGGAATTAAAGCAGACATAATTGCAGCAATAGCTATATTCTTATTTGGGGGCTCAACCTTTCTTTGATAAAATTCTTTAACAATTTCTTTCTCCTCAGAATTAAAAGGTTCTAAAAAATCATCATGTAAAGGCAGCGGGTTATCAGTAAATAAATAGGAAAAATTATAAAGTTTTTCTCCGATTATCTTAATTTCTTCATTACGTGTATTTAAAGGGAAATAACTGCGAAAATTATTATAATTCCCAAGCTGGAAAAGAGATTTCAAATATTCTTCTCTGGCAGCATAAAAAAATCTTGAATTATCTTTTATTTTATCAAACCAAATAATTGCCTGGTTGTTATCTCCTATTATTGAATAAGATAATCCTGTTTTGAATTCCACCGTATCATTATAATGAATGTTTAGGTATTTTTTATATTCATTTGCTGCACGAAGATAATCACTTGTACAAAATAAATAATCTGCAAATTTTTTAATATTGGAAGGTGAATTAAGATCCTGATAATTTGTCCCGTCTATTTGGGGATAAATGAAAGAATAAAATAAAATAACCAGGCAAATAGTTCGACTCATTCAGTATTCACAACTGCATCAGAAGGAATTATATTAATGTATTTTGAATTTAATGTATATAGGGTAATGGGATCGTAAAAATGCCCGTCTTTTTCTCTCGGGTAATGATTCAATTTGAACAAGTTTAAGTCTCTGGTAAAACGGTCTGCAAACATTAACGTTCCCTGCAAAATATTAGTTCTTTTTACTGCTTCAATAAAAAAAGAAGAGCACGTTGGATTGAAAGAACAGTTATCACCATCTACATCGGAAATAAAAATCCAATAAATATCTGCGGCAGACTTTAATAATGTCTCACCTGGAGTTTCTTCTTTTATTGAATAATTTCTTCTCAGGGAAACGGGTTTATCTTCTATTTCATAAGAATAATTTGCTTTACCCCATTTTTGCCAATCTGTAGAATCCTTATCCTGCCGTAATAATTTATCATCCTGAGGAAAAATATTTATTACAAAAAAAAGAATAAATATTAATGTTAATTTCATTACTTAATTTTCATTGAGAATCTAATAAAGACCGCGCAATAACCAGCTTTTGGATTTCTGAGGTTCCTTCATATATCTCTGTAATTTTTGCATCACGCAAATATCTTTCTACCAGGTACTCCCTGACATACCCATAACCGCCATGGATCTGTATGGCTTCAAGTGCACATTCGACTGCTATTTTGGAGGAATATAATTTAGCCATTGCAGCCTCTGTTACATATGACTTATTATTGTCTTTTAACGAAGCAGCCTTAAAAGTCAATAGCTTAGCAGCATCAACTTTCATTGCCATATCTGATAACTTAAATTGAACAGCTTGAAAATCAGAGATATGCTTTCCGAAAGCCTTCCTTTGCTGCGAATATTTTACTGAAGCCTCTAATGATGCCTCTGCTATTCCTATCGCCTGAGCTGCTATTCCGATTCTTCCCCCATTTAATGTATTCATAGCAAATTTGAAGCCCCTCCCCTCTTCCCAGACTATATTACTAGCCGGAATTTTGCAATTTTCAAATGTTAAAGAACATGTATCGGAACTTCTAATTCCAAGCTTATCTTCTTTTTTCCCCTGTCCAAATCCATCTGTCCCTTTTTCTACTATAAGTGTTGAAATTCCATGATGACCTTTTTCTTTATCCGTTGTAGCCATTACTAAGTAATAATCTGCAGACTTGCCGTTGGTTGTCCAGTTTTTAACCCCATTTAAATAATAAAATTCATCCTTTTTATCAGCAGTGGTTTTTTGATGTGTGGCATCACTCCCCGCCTCCGGTTCCGAAAGTGCAAAAGCTCCTAATTTCTCCCCTTTAGCTAGGGGAACTAAATATTTCTCTTTTATATAATCACTCCCATATTCCTGAAGCCCGTAACATACTAATGAATTATTTACAGACATTATAACACCAACACTGGCATCTACTTTTGAAATTTCGATTAAAGCTAAAACATAACTAATGGTATCTAGACCAGCACCGCCATAATCAGGAGAGACCATCATTCCCATAAATCCAAGCTCTCCAAGCTTTTTGACTATTTCGGTTGGGAATTCCGCATTTATATCACGCTCTATTGATGAGGGTGCAACTTCAGCTTCTGCAAATTCCTTGGCAGAATCTTTAATTAATCTTTGGTCTTCAGAAAATTCGAAATTCATAGTATTTCCTTTTTTTAAATTACTTTTGGTAATCAGAACTAATTTTGAACTTTTGGTTCATTCATAAAATAAAAATAAGTGAATTATCAATCTATAGCAATTCCTAATATTAATACATTCTAAAGATTCAAAGAGGTCATCTTTTAAAAGAAAAACTGCTTTCAAATTTTTATTAAAATCTAAAATTCGGCAAATATTGTCATTCTGAACGTAACGGAGTGGAGTGCCTGTCCCGCTTTTGCCGGGGAAGAATCTCATTACCATAAAATTTGGACTATTTTGTACATTTATTCACTTTTATGGCATATGGTACTTTTGATACCACCTATCTTCTTTTTATACCGCAAATGTTATTATTATATTTCAACTATGAATCTTGATGCAATCGACAAGGATAAAACCAAAAATAAGAAATTATTAAAAGGTTTAACCCTTCAGGAATTAAAAGACTATTTTATTGAAATAGGAGAACCTCAATTTCGAGGTGAACAGGTTTTCAACTGGATGTATAACCACCTTTCCGGTGACTTTAATGAAATGCTGAATCTGCCCAAATCTTTAAGAAAAAAACTCGATGAGGAAACAGAAATAAATACTTTAAGTTATCTGGATTCTGAAGTTTCATCAGAAACAGGAACTAAAAAATTTATTTTCTCAACTAAAGAGAATCATAAAATTGAATCGGTTATAATACCTGAGGAGAAGAGAACTACACTTTGTGTATCTACTCAAATTGGCTGTCCGCTCGATTGTGTCTTCTGTGCGACCGGTTTGATGGGATATAAAAAGAATTTAACTTCCGGTGAAATCTTCGACCAATATTTACTTGCAGCTAAAGATTATGGGAAAGAAAATATCACAAATATTGTTTATATGGGGATGGGTGAACCACTTCTAAATTATAATTCAACATTAAAATCTTTGGAAATCTTTGCCGAAGAATTAACAACCGGAATGAGTTTGAAAAAAATCACCATTTCTACTGTGGGCATTTCACCCAAAGTTAAAGAACTTGCTGATACTGGTCTAAAAGTCAAACTGGCTTTGTCTCTACATTCTTGCTTTGAAGATATACGCTCTAAAATAATGCCCATCAATAAAAAGTATCCTCTAAACCAAATTATTGAAGCTGTTAAATACTATTCACAAAAAACCGGAACAAGAATAACTTTTGAGTATGTGATGCTCAAAGGAATAAATGATAGGGAAGAAGATATAGCAGCCTTGGGAAGACTTTGCAGCGAAATTCCCTCAAAAATTAATGTAATTCCTTTTAATTCACTGCAGCATATGAACCCGAAAGGATTATCTGCAGAATTAAAACCTACTTCAAAAAGTAGAATAGAGGAATTTGTACGAAAATTGAGAGAAAAAAATATCACAGTGACAGTTCGGTTTACACAAGGGGAAGATATTGCCGCTGCGTGTGGACAGCTTGCTGTTAATCTACTATAAGGAAATTTAGTTTATCAAACAATTAATGAAAAAACTAACTCATGATGAAATTTCAAAGAACCGAAGCACCTTAGATACAATTCATAAAGTTAAAAAATTACCGGTACATGTAGTCTTAAACAGTATACGAAGTAATTATAATGTAGGTTCAATTTTTAGAACTTCAGATGGTGCAATGATTGAGAAGCTATATTTATGCGGGTATACTCCATATCCGCCTAAAAAAAATTTTCCTACCGGTAAAAAGGAAATACTTAAAACTGCCCTTGGCTCTACAGAAAGTGTAAACTGGGAATATATTAAAGACCCTAAAGAAGTTATCGTTAGACTGAAAAATGAGGGCTTAAAAATATGCGCTTTAGAACTAACAAACACAAGCAAACCTTATTATAAAATAAATAAAGCAGATTTTCCCCTTTGTCTTTTAATAGGTAATGAAATAACCGGAGTCTCACAAGAATTACTAGATCTTTGTGATTATTCAATTGAAATTCCACAATATGGAATAAAACAATCACTAAACGTTGCAGTAGCGTACGGAATATCCATATTCGAATTAAGAAAAATATTTGACGATGAAAATAGAGCTTAGCTTATAAATTCCTTTTTACTTCCTATACTATAAGAAGGGTAAAAAGTTTATTTGTTATTTATTAAAAATGAACATGGATTATTTATCATTGAACCAAGCATTTTACCAACTTCTTTCGTTATAATTACTAATGATTCGTATTCTACTTTATTTATATATCCGCAATCTTTTGCAAAATCCAAAGATGAATCCGTTTCACTATTTTCTCCATCGCAATCCGTTAACTTATTTATGAAATGAGCTTCATACCTCCGTTTTGCCCAGGCCTCTCTAAGATTTAAACAAACAGATCGTGAAGAACGTCTTAATTGATCAGTTAATGCATATTGCTCTTCTTTCGGAAATTTTTGACTTATTTTAAATATCTGCATAGCTAATGAATATGCTTTTTTATATACATCCAAATCTTTAGCAGAATATAACTTCATCAACACCCCTCTCATTTATTTATTTTATTAATTAAACCCTAAAATTCCGATTTCATCAGTAACCTCTGTCTTCTGACCTCTGATTTTCCGACTTCCGACTTCTCCGATCATCCGACCTCTGACCTCCGATTTTCCGACTTCCGACCTCCGACTTTCCGACCTCCGATTCTCCGACCTCCGATCTCCGACTTCTGACCTCTGATCATCCGACCTCTGACCTCCGACTTCACCTTTCTATTCCCGTAAAATACTCCTCCCCGTTATCTTTTGTATGAATGGCCAACAAATTTGCACGCACCAGTTTTACCAAAGTACGGGAGGCCCTTCTCTCCGATATATTGATTAAATTGCTTAACTCTCTTACCGATATTTTCTGATTTTTATGAAGATAGTCAAATACTAATTTCTCGTTTGGTCCTATAGTATATTTTTTTAACTGCATATTATTTGATTGTGCGCGCATAATTCTTATCATTTCCTTACTAGCTTGTATGCTCTTATCTGCAACTCTAATCATAACTACAGCTTTGTTAATGTCAAAATTTTTTATATAATCCTGAATCCTGTGGGGCTTGTTTTCTGATTCCTGAATGTTAACAATCACAATTTCTTTACCGTAAAGATCCATATATTCAATTTTAATATCCAATGGCGGTTCACAATAATTTAATGCTGCATCTTTAATCAATTCAGTCTCTTCTTTTTCCGATTCAACTCCGTAAACACTTCTGTTATCATCAATTCCGAATAAAATATATCCTCCTTTAGTATTTGCAAATGCTGTCATTTCTTTCGCAATTTTCTCCGGTGATGAAAATTTACGTTTAAATTCGCAAATGGTGCTTTCCCCATCTTCAATTAATTCTATTAAATCTCTTCTTTTCATAATCTGCTATTGGGAAATAAAATAATATCACCAAGCCTTCCTCGAATTATTGATGACCTCCTTAATACATAATTTGAATTTGCAGTAGGTTTATGTATTAAGGGAGAAGGAATAACCGCGGCTAGTCTTATACATTCATTTAAGTTTAGTTCCTCCGGTTTTTTATGAAAGTAAATCATTGAAGCTTCTTTAATACCGAATATTCCTTCTCCCCATTCTACGGCATTAATGTAATTTTGAAGAATGGCCTTCTTGGAAATCTCTTTTTCCATTCGAAATGTGATAAAAAGCTCTTTGGCTTTTCGAATAAAACTTTTACCCGTATTTAAATAAAGATTCTTTGCAAGCTGCATTGTAATTGTACTGCCGCCTCTAACACTTCGTCCTCTCCTTTTGTTTGTTTTTATTGAGGTTTTTATCTCTTTCCAATCAACACCTTTATGCTGAAAAAAACTCCCGTCCTCCATTGAAATTATTGCTTTTAAAAGATAGGGATTTACTTTATTAATGCTGACCCATGATTGTTTTGGATAATAAAGCATATTATGTTCTATGGCTCTTTGCTCCATTAAAGATGTAATTCTAAAATGAGAATATTCCAGAAGAGGGATTTGAAACGAAGGAATTGAAAAATAAACTATAAATAAAATGTAAATAAAGATAGATCTAAATTTTCGCTTCTTAATAAATGGGATAATTCTATCTAAAATATATCCTAGTTCATTTTTAGGGAATTGTAAAGTAATCATTGATTCTCCCTTTTTTAAAGACAATAGAAGATGATACCTTTATTTTTTAATAATAAAACTTATCTGAAATTACATTTTAATAAAAAAAATTGAAAGTAATTTTTGTTTTTAATGATGTCACCTTATATCTGTATTAACTCAACTTGCGGACATATTATTTGTTTATCCGTGAACGCCCTGTTTTCAAAGAATCCAGGGTTCTACCCAAATTCTTTTGAGTTGAATCAATCCCGGTTCTGGTTTCCTCCCTTCTTCGTAAATCGGGATTTTGAATTTTGCTTTCATTTATAGCTTTAATGGAATCGGTTTTTATAGAATTCTCTAAAGATCTTTTTAGAACTTCTGTTGTGTCGGATGGAACCGTTCCTGTTGAAAGAATGTGATTAACATTTTTTAATGAATCCGTTTTCAGAGAATCCATCCTTACTTTTTCAATTAGCTTTAATGAATCTTCATATGCCTTTTTTATTCTTTCTTTTTCCTGATTATAATAATTTATTTGAGGACCAATCTTGGCCGCATATACAGTTCTCGGGTACTTTGCAGTTAAAGTGTCATAAAATAAAGCGGCAGAATCAGGTAAATTCAGCTGATTTTCTAGTATCCATCCCGAAGCATATAGGGCTTTAGGTGCCATTGAAGATTGAGGATAGTTTTTATAGATATTATAAAATTCATGTAAGGATTTTTCATAACTTTTATCCATTAATTTCTTTTCGGCGTTATCGTATAATTCCACTGCAGGATCATAATTAAGATCAATTAATGGCTTATTTAACTTATTTGCCGCAGCATTTACAATATTTTCATTTTTGTAATTGTTATAAACAATATTAAAAAGGCTGTCTGCCTGCAAATTATCATTCTCTGTTTGATAATAACTCCCCAATGCATACATTGTTCTTGCCTGATATTCTGATTGAGGATAATCATTTAATATTGTAGAATAATAGAAGTACGCAGAATCGGGTAAATTAAATTCTGTAAAAAACAGATTTCCTAATTCAAATAAATTCTGGACGATTAGAGATTTAATTGAATCTGCTGAAATACTTGGACGGATAGGAGGTATACCCTTATTATTTAAGGAATTCGATGTATTTGTATTTACATTTGGAGATGTTTGTTCGGGAGTTTGAGCTCTATTTAATTCTGAGAATCTTCTATCCATTCTTCCACGGGAATTATCTCTCGATATATTGGGCTCAGAAGTAGTTGTGTTTGTTTCGTTCTCATTTTTCAGTGTATCTGAAAAATAAGCTATTGAATCTTTAATAAATGTATCAGGATTCTCTGCATATTCAAGCCGTTTGTAGTTCTGGATAATATTATCTTTTAGTGTTTTATACTTTCGGAATCTTTGAATTTTTTCATTGGCAGTTAGAACATATTCTGTAGGTAGGAGAGATGAAACAGCCTTTGAATAATAATATGAAGCACTGTCATAATCAAAAAAATGATACTGATACAATTCGCCAAGCTGATATTTCGCTAATCCGGCACTTTTTGAATTTGTATAACCTGTATCTACCATTCTGAAATAGCTAAAGGCTGTATTATAATTCTTCAAATCAACCTGAGTTATCCCTATTTCCAGATCAATCTGATCAAAAGAATCTGAATAATTTTGTCCTGATCTCATATCGGTAAAGATTTCAAGTGCTTTTTCAGGCTGACCTGCATCTCTATAGGCTTTCCCTAATTCCAGTTTTGCTCCAAATTCAATATCATAAGTAGGCGAATATTCAAATACCTGCTGAAATGCTAAAATGGCATTCTGAGGATCATTTAAAAGATTATAAAGTTTCCCCATTTCATAAACGATCTCTGCATTTATTTCATCATCTTTAGAAATATTCAGCAGCTCTTTGGATGAACTTATTGCCCCTGAATAATCCTGCTGGATTAATTTGTATTTAATTTCTTCTATATAATCATCAACTACGATATCGTTTTTTCCTTCATCTATTCCCTGTTTTCTAACTGTTTCTAATGTAGTTAGTGCGTCATCATAATTTTTCAATTTAATATCTGTTTTCCCCATCCATAGTTTCGCTTCCAATATCAGGCTGCTGTTAGGCTGAGTCGCCAGAAGTTCTTGAAATTCTCTGTTTGCTTTTAAATAGCTTTTCTGATAGTAGAAAGATTTACCTAGCATCAATAAAGCGTCATCAACATATGCCGATTCAGAATGGAATTGTAAAATCTGGGATGCTTTTTCTATTACTTTATTTAAAAGCTGGACAGCTGAGCCAGGGACTGTTATCTCTTCAGTTGAAAAAAGATCCTGCTTTTGTGAATTTATTGCATCTTCTGCCTGGTTAAAAATATCGGAGGTGTTATAATATAGATTAAAATAAGTTGTAAAATCACCCCAAATACCGCAGCCGAATAGAAATATTACCGGGAAAAGAAATAAGAATTTTCTTAACAAAATAATTTTGATTCGCATGAATGAAGCTAAAAAAGATTTTAAAAAAGTAAAAGGTAAAAGATTTTACAATGCTTCTTTCCCCGATTCTTCTGTTCTAATTCTGATGACTTCTTCCACATTTGAAATGAAAATTTTACCGTCCCCAACCTGACCGGTACTTGCGGTTCTTATAATTGCGTCTATAACCTGGTCTTCTTTTTCATCTTCAATGACTACCTCAATTTTTATCTTTGGAATAAATTCAATATGATACTCACTACCCCTGTATGTTTCCGTATGTCCTTTCTGTCTCCCGTAACCTCTTACTTCTGAAATTGTTAACCCCCTGATACCTTCTTCAATCAAGGCTTCTTTAACTTCATCAAGTTTAAAGGGCCTGATTATTGCCTCAATCTTTTTCATTCAGTTTTCTTTTAATATTTATAGTTTCATTGGACTTAAATTTGTTTACCTGCCGGAGCTTTAGCGTAGGCAGGCACTTGTACTTAAACTATTTCCCATGACAATGTTTATATTTTTTCCCGCTTCCGCATGGACATGGATCATTTCTACCTATTTTTTCCCCTACCTGAACCGGTTGGGGCTTTCCCGCTCTTTGTTCTTCCCCATCGGAAGAAGATCTATTTGTTGTTATTCCCATTCGATCTGCACTTTGTTTTGTCTCTACCATTCTGACTGGTTGTCTTCTCCTTCTGTTCTGGATTTCTTCTGGTGCTTGTGGAAAATATTTAAAAGTAAATGAGACAGTATCGTTTCTGATTTCTTCAAGAAGAGTTAAAAAGAGTTTAAATGCTTCTGTTTTATACTCAACAAGAGGATCTTTCTGTCCGTATGCTCTTAAACCGATACCTTCCTTAAGATCATCCATCTCTCTAAGATGCTCTTTCCACTTATGATCGATTACACTCAAAGTTGCATATCTTTCCAGCCTTGCCATCATTTCAGAACCTAGCATAGATTCTTTTTTATCATAAAATGTCTTGGCTGATTCCATTATTCTAGCTATAATCCCATCTTTTCCTAATGGCTCGAAATCTTCAGCCGATAATTTTATTTCAACTAAAAGATTATGAAGTATATCTTCCTTGAGATTATCTACCAATACATCTTCAAAATATCTATCAACTATGTCATGCAGATTATCCTCAAGTAAATCAAATATCTGGCTTTTCAACCGGTCCCCTTGAAGTGCACGGTTTCTTCTTGTGTATATAACTTCCCGCTGCTGATTCATAGTGTCATCATATTCAAGTAATCTTTTTCTTATAGCGAAGTTATTCTCTTCAACTTTCTTTTGTGCACGTTCAACTGACTTTGTAATCATCGGATGCTGGATCACTTCACCTTCTTTAATCCCCATTCTGCTCATAACATTGGAAATTCGGTCGCTTCCAAATAAACGCATCAAATCATCTTCCAGAGAAAGAAAAAACTTAGACGTACCTGGATCGCCCTGTCTGCCGGAACGCCCTCTTAACTGCCTGTCAATTCTTCTGGATTCATGCCTTTCCGTACCTAATATAAATAATCCGCCTCTTTCAACTACTCCAGCCCCTAATTTAATGTCGGTTCCTCTACCTGCCATATTTGTAGCTATTGTAACTGCCCCCACTTCACCTGCATGTGCAACTATTTCAGCTTCTCTCTGATGCTGCTTAGCATTCAATACATTGTGAGGAATTCCTTTTCTCTTCAGCATCCTGCTTATAGTTTCCGAAACTTCAACGGAAGTTGTACCAACTAAAACTGGTCTCCCTTCATTACGGAGCTCCTCAATCTGGTCTATAACAGAATTATATTTTTCTCTTTTTGTTTTGTAAACCGCATCATCCTGATCATCCCTGATAACCGGTTTATTCGTTTTAACAACTACTACTTCAAGTTTATAAATTTCAAAAAATTCACCTTCCTCAGTTTCTGCCGTACCCGTCATTCCTGCAAGTTTGTTGTACATTCTAAAATAATTTTGGAGAGTAATGGTAGCTAATGTTTGAGTATCCCTTTCAACTTTAACATTTTCTTTGGCTTCAATTGCCTGGTGTAAACCGTCTGAATAACGTCTGCCGGGAAGTACTCGTCCTGTGAATTCATCAACAATTGCAATTTTTCCTTCTTCTGTAATTACATATTCATCGTCTTTTTCAAAAAGGGTATATGCTTTTAATAGTTGGTTAATAGTATGAATCCTGTCGCTGCTTTCTGAATATTTTTGATAAAGAACATCTTTTCTCCTTGTTTTTTCTTCTTCACTTAATTCCAGATCATTTTCAAGCTTACTCATTTCGGTTCCTAAATCCGGTAAAACAAAATATTCTTTTTCAATACCGCTTCCCTTTGCTAATTCTTCTCTTCCTTTATCTGTAAGTTCGATTGTATTATTTTTTTCATCTATTACAAAATAGAGTTCATCATCTATGATATGCATGTGTTTCGCTTGTTCTCTCAGGTATTCGAGCTCAGTAGACTGCATTAATTTTTTGTATGAAGCTTCACTTAAGACTTTTGCAAGTTTATTATTTTTAGGTAGGCCACGGTAAGCTCTTAACAAAGCAATTCCTGCTTCATTTCCATTCGATTTACCGTCTTTGTTTAATAATTGTTCTGCTTCACCGACAAATTTAGCAACTAAATTTGACTGAAAACGGTAGAGCCTCTCTACTTTTGGCTTCATTTCATTAAATTTTTGGTCATCAACTTCAACAGGTCCTGAAATAATTAAAGGAGTTCTTGCCTCATCAATTAATACCGAGTCAACCTCGTCAACGATGGCATAGTTATGGCCTCTTTGCACCTGAGTTTCTTTCTCTGCAGTCATATTATCACGGAGATAATCAAAACCGAATTCGTTGTTAGTTCCATAGGTAATATCGCATTGATAAATTTCTTTCCGGTGTTCCGGCGGCATAGTATTAATAATACAACCAACGGTTAATCCATGAAACTTATAAATTTCTCCCATCCATTCACTGTCGCGCAGGGCAAGATAATCATTAACAGTTATAAGATGCACCCCTCGACCTGTTAGTGCATTTAAATAAATGGGTAATGTAGCAACCAAAGTTTTCCCTTCACCTGTTGCCATCTCAGCTATTTTTCCTTGATGTAAAACTATACCCCCCATTAACTGGACATCATATGGTACCATGTTCCATACAATCTTGTTTCCGGCAGCAGTCCATGTTTTTCCTAAAAGCTTTTCACATGTCAATTTAATGACTGCAAAAGCTTCAGGCAGAATTTCATCAAGTATCTCCTCATAATTTTCATTCAATTCTTCTTCCAGGTTATCAAGTTCATCGTATGCTGACTGCCTGTCAAATTCTTCATCGGAATGAAGCCTTTCTTTTATCTCAGCAATTTTCTGTTTTGTTTCGGCAACATGGTTTTGAATTTTTTCTTTGAATTCACCGGTTTTAGCCTTTAATTCATCGTCTGAAAGATTCTTAATCTTTTCATATTCTTCATTAATTTCTTCAACTATTGGCCATAACAACTTAAAATCTTTCGAATGCTTATCACCAAAAATTTTCTTTACAATATTTATCATTTTAACTGTAACTCCGTAGAATTAATTAGATTTAAAATTAAGTATAGAAGGTCTGAAATGCAATTTAGGAAGAAATCCCTCAACTAATTGTTTTTTACATTCATTAACTATTAATTGTTCCCTGTTTGTTTCATTTCTATTCAAACTTAGTACATCTATTCATAAAATACGGTGACAAATTTTATTCTTATTCTCCTTGTAATCCTGCTCGTAATCGTAATCCTAATCGTAATCGTAATCCTGCTCGTAATCCTAATCGTAATTCTGCTTCTGATTTCAGCATATTGATTTCTGACATCCTGCCAAATCCGGCTTCTAACTACTAATTTTCCAATACCCCTATTATTTCGCATTTTATTTAAATATGAAAATATTATTCTAATTTTTAATATTTTAAAAGTAATATTACCTTTTCTTTTTCTGGAATTTATGTGCAAAAATTAAAGACACAAAAAGTTTTCTCCGATGAGTTTTTAAATAAACTGACAGAAATTTCTGCAGGATATCTTTCAGAATACTCATTTGATGAACTGCTCCGGCTTATTGAATCAGAAACTATTAAAAGAATATTTGACCATTCTGCTGAATCGAATTTCATAAGAATCCTGCAATATAGATTTGATAAAATTGCTTTTCTAAATGATTGTATCAAATATCCGCATTATATTGAAATTTTAGTTTCAATTTCAGTAAATAGCAACTATTTAACCGATATACTGGTAAGAGATCCCGAATATTTTTATTGGATTTCGAATCCTTCAAATTTGAATTCGATACTTTTAGAAGAAGACTTTTCTTCTTCTTTAAACCACATAACTTCATCATTCAAATCTATTTCTGCAAAAATTAACGCTTTACGTGCCGTAAAAAGGAAAGAACTCTTGAAAATCGGCATTAAGGATATTCTTGGCCTTTCCGATCTGGTTGAAACTACTGGACAACTCTCAATTCTTGCAAAGACAATTTCAGAACATTTATTTAGAATTTGTTACAATGAAACATTATCTAAATATGGAATGGAAAATATTAACCGCAGCTATTGTATTATTGCACTTGGAAAGCTGGGAGGAAACGAACTTAATTATAGTTCCGATATTGATTTAATTATTTTTTATGACGAAGATTCCCAAATCAATCAAAAAAAAGAATATTATGAAATTTTAACCGAAGTTATTTATTTATTTATTGAAAATGCAACTTCTATAACTAGTTCCGGATATATATATAGAGTAGATTTAAGGCTCCGGCCGGACGGCAGAACCTCCCATTTATGCAGATCTTTAAGAAGCTATCTGAATTACTATGAAATACGTGGTGAGGATTGGGAAAGGCAAATGTTGATTAAAGCTGATTTTGTCGGAGGTGATAAAAACCTTTTTAATAAATTTATTAACTACTTGCAGCCTTTTATCTATCCTTCCAGCTTCTCCGTTTCTCCTACTGAACAAATAAAAAAACTAAAAGATAATATTGAAAAAGGACTTAAATCTGTTGAAGACATTAAATTACAACCGGGAGGAATAAGAGATATAGAATTTGCCGTTCAAGCTCTTCAATTATTGAACGGCGGGAAAAATAAAAATATCCGGTCAAGAAATACATTAGAAGCAATTCAATTGCTGCAGAAATATGATCTGTTAAGTTTTGATGAAATGAATGGTTTAAGATCATCTTACATCTTTTACAGAAAGATTGAACATTACCTTCAATTGATGAATGATTCTCAAACACATATTGTTCCTGATGGAGGGGTAATTTTAGAAAAATTAAGCGCTTATTTAAACTTTCCTTCCGTTTCAAAATTTAAAAATGAAGTTGCAAAAAATAGAAAATCTGTCAGGAATATTTACAATTCGATTATGGGTGAATCCCCTGGTTTGAAGTCAAATAGCTTGGATACCTCTTTAATTAGGTTTGAAGATCGAAATAAAGCTGAGGCCGATCTACTCTACCTTCAGGAAGGTAAAGGTCTGCTTGGAAGGAAAGAATTCGATCAAAAAACAATCGCTGCCTTTCAAAAATTAGAACCTATTTTAATGAATTATCTAAAAAACTCTGTAAATCCTAATCTTATTCTAAAAAATTTCGTAAGAGTTATCAGATTCATTACATTCCCCTCCATATGGTATAAGGAATTTCACGGATAAAAAATTCTTTCTTGCATTCTTAAATATCTGTGAATATTCTCAAAAATCGATAGATCTTTTTGCCGAAGATGATAATTTGCGTGAGATATTTTTAACAAGAAAAGTTTTCCTTAAGCTCAATAAAAATAATATGCTCCATTTATCCGTGAAAGAGCTATTATTTATTCTTTCGGTTCAATTTAGCAGCGAACTTATTTCATATTTTGAAATTTCAAAAATTCTAACAGGATATTTTAATTTAAAAATTAAAATTTTATCACATGTTTCAATAGAAAAAGAAATAAAAAAATCAGAATATTTTATTGCGGCAATGGGAAGTTTCGGTGCGGGTGAAATGACCTTTTCTTCCGATATTGATTTAATCTTTATTGTAAAAGATATCAATATTCTGCCGGAAATTCAAAAACTTTTTCAAGGCTTTCTAAATAAACTTAAAGCTGAATTTAAACCATTTGATGTAGACTGCAGGCTTAGACCCGAAGGGGTCAGCAGCCCCCTTAGCTGGGAATTAAATAGTTATAAAAATTATATCCTTAAAAGGGCAAGGACTTGGGAATTTCAATCTCTTTGTAAATTGAATTTCATATGCGGCAATAAAAACTTGTTTAATGGCGCGATTAAAATTATAAATGAAAAGATAGTTAATGAAGATAAAGAAAAAATTAAAATTGATATGAAATACATGAGACGAAAGTTATATCCTTCTGATATATCTGCTTTAACTGATCAATTTAATATAAAAAAAGGTTCCGGTGGTATACTTGATATCGATTTTATTGTTCAATATCTATTAATTTCCAATCCTGATTTATTTAAATCATGCAGAGGAAAAGGAATATTAAGGACAATTGATTACGTTATTAAAAATAATATTGATAATGATGAACTCTTTAAATTGAAACAAAATTTCGTTTTTTTGAAGACTCTTGAGTTATTTAATCAGAATATATTTGGTAATACAACGTCCATATTAACTTTTAATCAAAGTAATTTGAAAATTTTTACCGGTAAATTAGGTTTTAATTCAATAGAAAAGTTTCAGAATTATTTAACAGAAGTTAAAAAAATAAACCAATCATTTTTTCTAAAATATTTTTCATAGAGAATTATTTGCAAACGGTAAAAAGATCCTTCTGGTTATTTGTTTCAGCTTTTTTCTTTATTGTTTATCTCACTACACTTGCTCCGTCTGTGGTTGAAATTGATTCTGGTGAATTAGCAGCCGTGCAGGCTACACTCGGAATTGCACACCCCACCGGATATCCCTTATTTACTATGATCGGTTATTTATTCTCCCTTATCCCCCTGAATTTTTCAAAAATATATCAATTAAATATATTAGCCGCATTCTGGTGCAGCTTAGGTGCCGGGATTTTTGCATATACTGTTAAACTGGTTTTAGATAATATCACCTCTTTTCAATTTAATAAAACTGTTAAGATTGAAAAAAGTAAAAAAAATATTAAGGGGAAAAAAAATGTTCCTGTTTCAAAGAAAACTTCAATCCCTGAAAATATTAAATATCTTACTGCTCTCTTTTCAGGGTCTATATTAGCATTCGAACAAACTTTCTGGTTTCAAAGCACTTCAGTTGAAGTATATTCTCTCCACATTTTTTTAATAAATTTAATTATTTTATTTCTAATAAAAGCTTACCTTTTCGATAAAAATCCGCTAAATAAAATAGTAAAAAAAAGGTGGATGTTATTTGCCGTAGTTTTAGGACTTGGATTCACCAACCATATGACCACTTTATTAATTCTCCCCGGAGCTGCTTATTTATACTTTGAAAAAAATAAATTCAACAGCAGCAGTATAAAAACAATTCTTTTACTGTTGCTAATTTTCCTTCCCCTATTAATCCTATTTTATTCGTATCTGCCAATTAGAGCTTCTCAAAATCCTCAATTGAATTGGGGTAACCCGGTTAACTTCGAAAATTTCTATAGACATATCTCCGGTAAACAATATCAGGTCTGGCTTTTCTCTTCAACTGCTGCTGCAAAAAAACAATTGGCTTATTTTATTAATCAGACTTCCTGATGAATTTAATATTTCCCTATTTATTGCTCTTTTTGGCATTCTCGTATCTTTTTTTATGGCAAGGAAATTTTTCATTTTTTTATCGATTACTTTTTTATTCACAGTCGCATACGCGATTAACTATGATATAGTTGATATAGATTCATACTTTTTGCTGGCATTTATAGCATTATCATTCTTTTCTGCGTTTGGAATAATAAAAATTCTTTCTTATTTGGAAATTAAGAAATTTGGGATAATAATACCCTCCATTCTGATATTGCTATTTATCGGTGTGGAATTTTATTATAATTACACTAATGTTGATCAAAGTAACGTTTATACTTTTAAAGATTATACCTTGGATCTTATTAACTCAACTGAAAAAAACTCGATAATATTCAGTTATGAATGGGATTATTTTGTATCCGAATCATATTACTTCCGTTATGTAGAAAATTTTAGAAGAGATGTGGCAATAGTTGATAAAGAACTTATGCGAAGGTCATGGTATTATAACCAGTTAAAAACTAATTACCCCTCCATTCTTATTGGTTTGAATGATGATATCAATAGTTTTTTATCAGCATTAAAGCCTTTTGAAAGAGGTGAAGATTATAATCCGAATTTAATTGAAATGCATTATAGGAAACTAATGACTGACCTGACAGCTGAAAATGCAGGAAAAAGAAATTTCTACTTGGCTCCGGAACTTTTTGAAAATGAAATACAAAGAGGAGAATATACACTTCCGGAAGGTTATAGCTTAGTCCCCGATTTGTTTCTATTTAAGGTCGTTAAAGGGAAAAATTATATTCCAGCCGCGGATCCTAACTTTAGGTTAAGGTTTCCTAAGAAAGACAGTAAATACATAACCTTTATTAAAAATAATGTTGCTAATATGCTTGCAAGAAGAGCTCTATATGAAATACAAAATGATAAAATAGGGAGGGCAAGAATTTATATTAAGAAAATAAAAATTGATTTTCCGGATTATATTCTTCCGGCAGGTTTAGGACAGATAATTGTTAAGTAAACAATAAGTTAAATATTCTTTATCTCATGAGTCAATTTAGTAATTGCATCTTTTGCATCACCGAAATACATGAGAGAGTTATCCTGGTAAAATAATTCATTCTCAATCCCTGCATAACCCGGATTCAAGGATCTTTTATTTATTACAACCGTTTTAGCATAATCAACGTTCAGAATCGGCATCCCGTAAATTGGACTGCTCTGATCATGTCTTGCGGCAGGATTAACAACATCATTTGCTCCAACTATAAAAGCTATATCTGTATTAACAAAATCATCATTAATGTCTTCAAGTGCATATAATTTGTCATAAGGAACATTTGCTTCTGCTAAAAGGACATTCATATGACCTGGCATCCTTCCGGCAACGGGGTGTATTGCAAACCTTACTTTGATACCCTTCTTTTCCAAAACATTCATTAAATCTCTAATTGCATGCTGTGCCTGTGCAACTGCCATTCCGTAACCGGGAACTATTATTACATTGCTTACTGAATCAAATAACATAGCTAATTCTTCTGCATCAATAGATTTAACATTACCTTTATGTTCCGCTGTTTCACTTCCTGCAGCAGGGATGGTTCCTGCCGAAGCCCATCCGCCTAATAATACATTCATTAATGACCTGTTCATTCCTTTGCACATTATATTTGTCAGTATAATACCCGAAGCACCAACTAGTGCACCGGCAATAATTAATTCATTATTTTGAAGTATAAAACCTGTTGTAGAACCTGCTAATCCTGAATATGAATTTAATAATGAAATTGCAACCGGCATATCGGCTCCCCCGATAGGTAACACAAGGAGAACACCCAGTACAAGAGATGCAATAGTTATGATAATAGTTAACGTTGATAATCCCGGATTAATTATAACAAATATTCCTCCTACAATTACCAGCAGCAGCAATAATGCATTTAAAGGATGCTGACCCGGGTATTTTATTACTTTACCGCTTACAAGTCCCTGAAGCTTACCGAAAGCAATCATTGAACCTGTAAAAGTTACTCCACCTATTAATAAACTTAAAACAATAGCTATCCCTGTATTGATTGGTATGGCAGGATTCATTTTATAATATTCAGCTAATGCAACCAACGTAGATGCGCCTCCGCCAAATCCATTTAACATTCCAACCATCTGCGGCATTCCTGTCATTGATATTTTCATCGCTAATATTGTTCCTGCAGCCGAACCTATTATTATTCCGATTATTATCCATTCAAACGTCAAAACCTGCTGGTCAAAAAGTGTAATGACAATTGCCAGGAACATTCCAATTGATGCGTATAAATTTCCCGTTCTTGCGGTTTTAGGAGATGATAAATACTTTATTCCGAAAATAAAAAAGACAGATGAAATAAGATATGTGATATCTATAACTACTCTCATTTTTCAACTCATTTTTTTTTGAACATTTTGAGCATACGGTCGGTTACTAAAAATCCTCCGACAACATTTATCATTGCGAAAATAACAGCTATCACTCCAAGGATAGTGCTTATTGTAAACTCCTTCATTCCAGCACTTAATAATGCTCCAACAATTGTAATTCCTGAAATTGCATTTGAACCGGACATTAAAGGAGTATGCAGCGTTGGAGGTACCTTTGTTATTAATTCAAACCCCACAAAAATTGCCAAAACAAATACATATATTTGCATCAAAAAACTCAATGACTCCATAATCTTTCCTTATTTTTTATTATAATTTTTTACCCAAATTATCCTAATCCAAATCGTATTCATAATCGTGCTCATAATCGTACTCGTACTCGTAATCCTAATCGTACTCATAATCTTGTAATCTTGCAATTTTGTAATCTTCCTTTATTAACCAACCAATTCCTTAACCCTGCTATTAATTACTTCTCCTTTATAAGTTATTAATGAACCCTTTACAATTTCATCCTCAAGCTTCAATTCAATTTTTCCATCTTTACTGATATAAGTTAAAAGATTCAATATATTTTTGCTGTACATTTCACTTGCATGGAACGGAACAAGGCTGGGTAAATTTGGTTCGCCAACAATTGTAACTCCGTACTTTTTAATTGTCCTTCCTTTTTCACTAACTTCACAATTCCCGCCAAACTCTACTGCCATATCCAGGATTACAGCTCCTTCACGCATATTCTTTACCATCTCTTCTGTAATTAAAATCGGCGCTTTTTTTCCTGGAACCAATGCGGTCGTTATTACTATATCAGCTTCTGTAACATGTTTAAATATCAACTCTTTTTGTTTCTTTAGAAATTCTTCAGAAGCTTCTTTGGCGTATCCTCTTTCATCTTCCATTGAAGCATCAGTCTCAACTTCTATGAATTTTCCACCAAGACTTTGAACTTCTTCTTTCACTGCAGGACGTATATCGGAAACTTCTACTACCGCACCTAATCTTTTTGCTGTACCAAGAGCTTGTAATCCTGCTACACCCGCTCCCATAATTACTACTTTTGCGGGAGAGATAGTACCCGCAGCCGTCATCATTAAAGGAAATATCTTACCAAGCAAGTTTGCAGTTATTAAAACACTTTTGTAACCTGAAATATTAGCTTGAGAACTAAGGGCATCCATTTTCTGGGCTAGTGTTGTCCTTGGTATCATATCCATAGAAATGATATCAACTCCTCTTTGTGCACACTCTTTGGCTAAATCATAATAGTGCAAAGGATATAAGAAGGTAATTAATAGAGTATCCCTTTTTATTAAATCA
This sequence comes from uncultured Ignavibacteriales bacterium, assembly GCA_963848195.1. GTDB lineage: Bacteria > Bacteroidota > Ignavibacteria > Ignavibacteriales > Ignavibacteriaceae > CAVQBP01. The sequence goes on from CAWKCY010000025.1 coordinate 26,035, forward strand.
AGTTCATTCTTATTAGGTCTCTGTACTTTTAAGATAACATCGGAAGAATTATATAGTTCTTCAACATTTTCTATTACCTTTGCACCTGCAGATTCATATTTATCATTAATAAACCCTGCGTTTAATCCTGCATCCTTTTCAATTATGATTTGAAAACCTGACTTAATTAATTTGGAAGCAACATCCGGAACAACTGCAACCCTATTTTCTCCTTCTAAAATTTCTTTGGGAACTCCTATTACCACTATTTTTTCTCCTCAATTGATTGGAAGAAATAATTAACACATGAAATTAAAAGGATTTATAAAGAAAACCAAACTAAATTATCACGTTTAGGTAATATGTTAGTTAATGACGGGAAGGGAGAATATAATGTCATCCCCCTAGCAGGATTCTTTTTCATTTTTATTCAAAATATTCATAAACTCCGTAGGAGTGCTATATTATTAAAAGAAATTCACATTCAATAAAGTTAACTCCGTAGGAGTGACATATGATGGAAAATTACATTCCAACCTTCACTGATGCATTACACGATTAGGGGCTGTCTTAGATATGAAGGACAATATAGTATTTACTTCAGTTCATCATATAGCTTACGAAATTTTTGAACATCCTCCCAGCATCCCTTTTTCCACTGTGGATTTCTAAGAAGTGCTGCAGGATGATATGTAACCATTGCTTTTGCTCCTCTGAATTCAAAAATTTTTCCACGCATACTTGTTAATGAATCTTTTTTATTCAGAAGCCCCTGTGCAGCTGTCAGTCCAAGACATAAAATTAATTTGGGTTTTATTATATCGATTTGTTTTAATAAATAAGGAGAACATGTATCCATTTCCGAAGGTAAAGGGGTTCTGTTTCCCGGTGGTCTGCATTTTACTATATTAGCAATAAATACATCCTCCCTTGAAAAATCTATTGCCTTCAAGATATCTGTTAAAAGCTTTCCTGCTCTTCCTACAAAGGGATATCCCTGTTTATCTTCTTCCGCACCAGGTCCTTCACCAATACACATAACATCCGCATTTGAATTACCTACTCCAAATACAAATTTATTTCTGCCGCTGTGAAGTTCACATTTAGTACAGCTTCCAATATTTTTATGCAATTCCTCCAGGACTTCCGAAGATTCCCATGTTTCAATTGCCTGCTTTGCCGGATCCTCGCATTCACTAAAATCAAATAATTTATCATAAACTTTTGGGTTTTCAGGAGTCGGTTCTTTCTTAAGCATAAATTTCTCTTCTTTTGCAGGATATTCAGTTTTAACTTCAGATACTATTTTTGTTCTTCTCGGAACCGCCTTTTCAAATAATTCATCACCGAATATTTCTTTCTGACTTTTAAGAAGTTCAATCAATTTTTCTTTTATCGGATCATTCATTAGAGTACTAATATTCTATTTATAGTTGTAAAATTTCTGTTAAAATGTTATTTGCTGCCTGAAACTTTGATTGCAGTGGAAATTCCTTTTCCTTTCCTGTTTTTGAAATAATTGTAATCTTATTAGTATCAAACTCAAAACCGCTTTTCTCGTTCTTTAAAGAATTTAAAATTATTAAATCAAGGCTCTTCTTTTTTAATTTCTCTTTTGCATTTTGAATTTCATTATCCGTTTCCAAAGCAAAACCTGCTATAATTTTATTATCTTTTCTTATTGCGGAAAGAATATCTTCATTTTCAATTAATTTAATTTCCGAAAGCTTATCTTCCTTTTTAATTTTTTTAGAAGATGTTAATTTAGGTTTATAATCTGAAACAGCAGCCGACATAATTAAAATATCATTCTTCATAATTTCTAATTCTATAGCTGCTTTCATTTCGGTTGCAGACCGGACTTTAATCATTTTAATTTCAGGATAAGATGACTGACTGGAAGGACCCGTTATTAAAGTTACTTTAGCTCCTCTTAAAAATGCAGCTTTAGCAATTTGAAATCCCATTTTACCGGATGATCGGTTCCCAATAAATCGAACTGGATCAATATCCTCATAAGTTGGTCCAGCTGTAACAAGGACTTTTTTATTGATAAAATCTTTTTTTATTCCGGATAAAATTATTTCAGCAGCATCTATAATTTTTTGAGTGTCTGCCAGCCTTCCTTTTCCTGATAAACCGCTTGCTAAATCACCTTCTTCGGGCTCAACAAAATAATAACCTAACTTAGAAAGTTTTGCAATATTTCCCAATGTTAAAGGATTTAAATACATATCAACATCTGCAGCAGGCGCTATGATTATTGGGCATCTCAACGCAGTAACTAATGTAGTCAGCGCATTATCCGCAAATCCATTAGCTATTTTTGCTATTGTATTTATTGTTGCAGGAGCTGCAATCATTAAATCAGCCCATTGAGCCAGTTCGATATGCCATGTGGAATGTTTTGTTCCGGATACCTTTGATATAGGAAAGATATTGACGATTACTTCTTTTTTTGATATGGTTGAGAGAGTTAAAGGTGTTATAAACTCGCATGCTGATGGAGTCATTACAACCCTTACTTCTGCTCCTCGTTTTATTAATTCTCTTATTAAAAAACAAGACTTATATGCAGCTATACATCCTGTAATACCGACAATAATTTTCTTCTTATCCAGGATATCATTTTGCATAGATGAAGGTCTTATTGTTTATTAAAAGCAGCATTTTGCTAGTATTACCACCTCCTGCTAATCAATAATTTATCTAATATCTTTTTGAAATAATAGGTTATTTATTTTTATAGCCGAATTCTGTTTTTCCCTCCAATAACTCATCCAATGCTTGAACGTGAGGTTTTTCCTTTTTCTCCAGGTCCAGTGCTATTTTTAATTGCGCAGGATTCTCTATATCTTCATTCTCATCTTCTGTTCCCGTCGTCGGTATTGTACTTAATAGTGCGTTGTATTCAATTTTATTTTCGTCATTAATTTGACGGGCTCTCTTTGAAGAAACAATTATTGCTTCATATACATTTGCAGCACGTTCATCTATTACTCTTAAATCAACAGGTTCTATTGGCATTTAACTTTTCTCCTTTAATATTTTAGTTATTAACAATTTTGTTTCTGTAATCGCTTTATTTAAATCATCATTAATTACAAAATAATCAAATTTATCCTTAATACTCAATTCCATAATTGCCCTCTCAAGTCTTTTCTTGATATCGGCGTCATTTTCAGTTTTGCGGTTTGTAAGCCTTTTTATCAGTTCTTTCTGACTCGGAGGTACTACATAAATTAAATGTGCATCGGAAAAGATTTTTTTTATCGATAAAGCTCCTTTTACATCAACTTCTAATACTAACGTTTTCCCTTCATTTATACTTTCCTCTATAAACCTCCTAAATGTCCCGTAATAATAGTCATATACTTTCTCCCATTCAACAAATTCATTATTCCTTATTTTTTCTTGAAATTCATCTTCTGAAAGAAAAATGTAATCTATACCATTTACTTCGTTTTCTCTCTTTTTTCTAGTAGTAGCGGATACCGAAAAAACAAGTTCTGGAATTTCTGACAGTAATCTCTTTACTATGGAAGTTTTGCCTGTACCGCTGGGGGCTGATATTGCAATTATTGCTCCTCTTTTATTCAAATATTACTCGATATTTTGTATTTGTTCTCGAATTTTTTCTATTTCTTCTTTTATAAAGACTGTATTGTGAGTTATTTCTGTTGAAATGGTTTTGGAAGCAATTGTATTTGTTTCCCTATTCATTTCCTGACATAAAAAATTGAGCTTCCTTCCTGGATCTGCTTCATTTTCAATACTCTCTAGGAAAAATTTCAAATGACTTCTCAATCGTATACATTCTTCAGTAATATCTGCTCGTTCCGCTATAACTGCTAATTCCAGTTCTAATCTTTCATTATATGAAGCTATATCTTCAATTAAGAGTTTCATCCTTTCCTTAAATTTAGCAAAATTTTCCTGAACACTTTTTTCAGTTTCATCTTCAATAAATTTCAATCTTTCTTCAATTTTACTTATTCTTTCCCCTAAATCTTTTGATAATTCCTTCCCCTCCTTCTTTTTCATCCGGATAAGATCTGTTAAGGCTGAATTTAGTGCCTCTTTAACAATATTGAATTCTTCCTCGGGCAGCTCGGGATTGTCTGAAATAAATAGCTCCTTATTACTTAATAAATGCTCAATCTTTATTTTCTCATCAATTTTAGCAGTTTTTTTTATGTCTTTAATTAAAAACAATAAATCTCTAAGCTTCTCCTTATCAATTAATGAAATTGAATTTCTTTTATTCTGTTTTGTTTGAACGGAAATTGATAGCTTACCTCTGCCGATTTTATCTTTAATAATTTCACGTAACTCTATATCCTTGCCTATTAAATTTGAAGGAAGTTTTAAGAATATATCAAGATAACGGCTATTTATGCTTTTTATTTCTACTTCTGCGGAAAAGGAACTATTGTTAGCTTTCCCTCTTCCATACCCGGTCATGCTTTGAATCATAAAATCCCAAAAAAAGAAAGTAAAAATAATGATTTTTATCTTTTGAACAAAGAAAAGCTTAAGCAATTGGCAGGCTTATATTTTTTCCCCCAAAATAAAAAGTTAAAAGAAAGGGATTTTAGTTAAGGAATTCCTCCTCGACTTTCTCTTCATGTAACGCGAAACTCCGTTTCGCAAAAGTGGCATTAAAACAATGGGCTCAGTTACAGGAATATCGGATATATTACTCTTCCAAAGACCTTTCTGGTATTTGAGTCAGTGGCTTACCCTCCGACATTATAAGGATTTCATCCCATTGTTCATCATTTACAGAAAAAATGTTTAATTCAGGAATATTTAAAAGACCAAAATCTTTAAATTTAGGATTTAATTTTAATTCCCATAAAGCAACTGGTTTATCAAGCTTTTTCAATGGTTTGATATTTACTACTATATTACCTGAAATATTCTCCTCATTTCTGAAGGAATCAGTTATAGCTTCTGCTGTTCCTACAATCCTTTTTTCATCACCACCATGAAAAAAGACCAGTGTATCCCCCTTTTTAATATTCCGGATCCCTTTTTTGTCAATAACATTAGTCGCGTTTGTCCATGTATATTCTCTTTCCTCTAATAGGTCTGAAAAAGAATATTCGACCGGATCTGTTTTAAATAACCAATGTTTATTCATATCGCCTCCTAACAAAAATGTGTTAGTTAAATTTATCTAATAAAAATGAAAAGGTAAATAAGAAAAATAAGAAATTGCAATACCTCTCTATCTCTAAAATGCTTCTCCTATTCCAAAATGTATTTCCAGGTTATCCTTAAACTTTTTCTTCCAGTTATTCCATATATATTTCTTATCAACAGGATCATAAAATTTGAAACCAAAATCAATCCTAAAAGGAGCAATCTGCGTATAATATCTAAATCCTGGACCTATGGCTTGTGCTAATTTATCATACCTGAATTGATTATAACCAATCCAGGTATTTCCATAATCATAAAACAACACGACACCGAAACTTGGTAAAAACCGGTACCGGTATTCAAAAGAACCTTCAATTAAAAAGGTACCTCCTTTTGCATTCACTCCTTGAACATTTTGAACACTTGGAGCATTTTGAGGCGTTAATTCGTTAACTCTCCATCCCCTAATGGAGTTGCTCCCTCCTACATAAAATGTTCTATTTATCGGTATTCCAGAATAATTTCCAGCGTACGTTTGTATTTGCCCCACTTTTGCTTTTACTGCAAATATATTATTTCTTTTTAAATCCAGAGCAAAATAAAATGAGCTGCTTAATACTACTTTGTAAAACGCCACGCTTAAATTATAACCCCAAATTTTAGAGATAAGGTACGGAAATTCATTTGCACTTTCCAGCTGCATTGAAAGATTATATCCCTGGGTTGGAAACAGTATATCATTGGCAGTTGTTCTGCCGAATTCCGCTCCAATTATAGAAATCGATTTATTTGAAAGACTATCATGCTGAAGACGGTAATTTTCTTTTGTTACTTCAAAATTGTAAAAAGTACTTAGAAAATTTATAAATGTAAATTTGGGTAACTCAAATTCAAACGTAATCTTTGAGCCATATGTGGTTATATTAAAATTTGTCTGCTTACTTACTTGTGCATAATTTTCCCATGTGCCGAATATAGGTTTGCTAAATAAATATGGTTGTTCGATCTTAATTCTGGCATCAAGGTAACCAAGTAATGTAGTATCCCGTATTGAAAATTTTTTAACAATATTTCCAAAATCTACATTAAATATATTCTGGACAGCGAATGAAGGACTGACCGTTAACTTCCTTGCATTTCCAAGAAAATTTTTTCTTACATAAGACGCACTTAAACCTATATTTAAATCTGCATTTTGATTGTTCAAAATGATTTCGGGAGATAGTTCATTCATTAAGCCAATCGTGCCTGTTAAATTTAAGGGAACACCGTTACCTGAAGTATCTTTTTCACTTGATGAGAGAATTACTGAATTAAATAATCCCGTTCGAAACAACCTTACCTGCCTTTGCCGTATTTTACCAAGATCATAGTAATCCCCCTTACTTATATCTGTTATATCTCTTAATAGCTGATCTTTAACTTCTGAAGCGCCTGCTCCGGATTTATTAACAACTACAGAATCTATAACGTATCTTTTGCCTGTAGTAAAATAGATATTTAGGTTTGCTTTGTTCTTTACAGTATCTCTTATAATTATTGTACTGTCAAATTTTGCCAGCATATAACCGGAATTTAATAATACATTAACCGCTTGTTCTACCTCCTGCTGAACATTCGATTGAGAATATCTCACTGTCGTGTCAAAAGAAACTTCTTTTTTAAAATTTTCTTTAACAACAGGTGGAAGGTTTTCAATTCGATATAATGAATCCTTTCCATATGTCGAAGGATCATTCTCTTTGATTATATATGTTAGATCAACTTCCTTATCTGCCGAATCAATATCATATTTATAAGATATTTCTGCTTCGAAAAATCCATTCGCATTGTAATATGCATTTAATGCACTCAAATCAATTTGAATGTTTGAAGAATCGAAATAAATCGCTTCTTTACCGAAACTTGTAAATGAATTTAAAAACTGCCAGAACCAGCCAGGACTTTCCTCTGAATAAATTATAGAACTTAAAGTCGAGGCAGAAAACTCACTGTTTCCAGTAAAGTCTATAGACGCAAGCTCATATTTATCCTTTGTCTGAGAAAATGCTATTGCCGCTGCAAAAAAAAATAATATAAATGAGAGAAAAGTTTTTGACATTATTCAAAAATATTCTTAACTGAAAAGCTTATTTTAATTACTTACTCAAATGGTTACAAATATTCATCTTTTTTTATTAACCCCGGGATTAATCCCGGGGGTTAATGAAAACCAAAAGCTTGATATTTAACTGTTTTAACAGTTTTCAATTTAAGCTGTCAACTTGAATTACTTAATTACGCAATAATCAGTGTTCAAAAGATGACGTCTTTAATTTTTTTCCAAATAAGGCTTATCTGGACTAATATTTTGACTAAAATTGAAGATGATGGTTTATTTTAAAGATGTTATCTTTAAATCTGTGTAACTTCAGTTACTTATCTATATTTATATCTTTCTGAACTATTTTTAGATTAGGATAATCTCTTTTGAAGTTCAAAATAAAAAAATTCTTAATATCAGGATTATCAATATTGTCGGATAAAAAGAGAGATACTTTTTCTCCTTCTGAAAACAAATGCGCATAAAAAGTGTTTTTGTTATTAAAATCTATAATATATGAATATACTTCTCCTCCCCCGCTGCCTAAAAAATAATCCTGTGAATTATAATATAATAGTTCGTAATTAAATGCAGGAAATTTTATTTTCTTTGTAAGTGATTCTTTAAAAGAACCGTTCAATAAACTTGTTTGAAAAACTATCTTTAATTTGTCTTCTTCTAGTTTTAATAAATAGAATTTTATCCCCCATTCATCCTTATTCTCTATTTCTGTACCGGCAGTAATTTCAACAACGGAATCTTTATCAAATGTTCCTTTGTAAGCAAACTTCATATTCTCACCTAGAACATTTTTTGCCTCTTGATTCACTATCTCAGGATTATTAAAATTTACTGATGTTGTAATTTTTTCAGGAGGAGTCTTCTTTTCTCCGCATGAATAAGCTAAAATCACAAAAGAAATAATTAAAATGAATTTAAAGAGTTTATTTAATGACAACTTTAGTCCCTTTCTTTACTACAGAAAAAATTTCGTCTATGCTTTCATTGCTGACCGCTATAGAACCGTCTGTCCAGTTGTAAACAAATGGCAGATTCTTAAATATAAAATTATATTCCCCTATTCCTTCAATACCTATATTACCTCCTAGTGCAGTATTGCTATTTGGACAACCTTCATAATAAAATTCAAATTTCAATGAATCAAATGTTTTCTGAGCAATCAAGCCTGTTCTTAAGCCTTCAACTGCATCATGAATATTCGGATAATTTATTTTAAGAAACTTGTGGTATTTACTTGCGGTATCAATTGAACAAATTTGGTAATCACCTACAGGAGTTGCACCATCCCCGGCTTTCACTTTGGGATTATTTATATTTCTACCAAAACTCGCTCTATATGATTTAATTAAAACTGTATCTTCATAAAGATTTAAGCTGTAATTCTTACGATCTATTACGATATTAACATCTTTAATTTTTGTAAAACCCTTCTCTTGAACAGCTCTTGATAATGGGATTTCTCTCAAGTTCAATATTATACCATAAGCTATAACACCCGCAATAAATAAAATTATTCCGCCGCTAAAATATAAAGTATTTTTAAGAGTAGATTTGTTAACATATTTGTTTATATGTCTTATATCAAATTCTACTATTTTTCGACTATTATTACCGGACATACTAATTAAATGTTAATATAAACTATTTTTTTTCTTAACCTTAAAATTTACAGAAATTATTGATAATTATTGAGAATATATTGATAAAAGGAAGAAATACGGTAGGAATTTAATCTGGGAGCTTTTAACTTTTTTGATAAACCCTTTTCCAGTCGGGGTGGAGAGATTCGAACTCTCGACCTCTTCGTCCCGAACGAAGCGCGCTAACCGGGCTGCGCTACACCCCGAAAAGTCTATCCTAAATTACCCTCTTTTTTACACAATTTCAATTATTTGGCTCCTGAAATATTTATAGAATTAAGAGAAATTGTCAAATGGACGGATTCGAACTCTCAACCTCCCGATCAAATCGGGACATGCTAAACGAGGCTGCACTACACCCCGAAAAGTCAACTATTAAAATTACCTTCTTTATAATACAATTTCAATTATTGAGGAATATAAGTAGAAAATAATTTCTATTGCTTTTTCTACACGTAATTTTTTCCAATTCCCAATATTAAGAAAACATAATTATTAAATAATAACTAAAACAATAACTTTGGATTGGAACAGTAATTGATGTTTCATCTCCAAATTAAAAAATAATCTTAGGAGAATCACATGGGCTTTTTTGAAATTATTGGGATGGTATTCATGGGAATATTAGTTCTCAACGCTGCAATAGGGATTTGGGCTATAAAAACTGCAAAAGCCTCTAATGATAATGTCGAGTATTCTCATTCTAGGACAAATTTCGAAGGTTTGAAAATAAGCAGGATCTAATTTATAAATCCTAATTTCCGCTTTAAAAAATAAATTCCTCAAGATAAATTATAATTAATCTATTATCTTGAGGAATTTGTCTTTTTAAAGAAATCGAAAATTAAAAAAAGCTATAGCTTTTTTACAACTTTAGCCGGTACTCCGGCAACAACAGTATTTGGAGGAACATCCTTTGTAACTACTGCTCCGGCACCAACAATTGAATTTTCTCCAATAGTTATCCCGCACATAATTGTAGAAGATGATCCGACAGAAGCTCCCTTTTTAACATAAGTTTCAACTACTTTCCAATCACTTTCACTTTGCATTGAGCCGTCAAAATTTACCGATCGGGGATATTTATCATTTATAAAAGTTACATTATGCCCGATAAATACATTATCTTCTATATGAACCCCTTCACAAATAAATGTATGTGAAGAGATTTTACAATTTTTCCCTATAAAAGCATTCTTTTGAATTTCAACAAAAGTACCAACCTTCGAATTATCATCAATTGAGCACCCATAAAGATTCACGAAATCAAATATTTTGACATTTTCCCCTAATTTAACATTGTTAATATTTTTCTTTTCCATAGAAAAATAATTTTACAGAAGAATCTTCGATTTTAAATCGACGAGCTCTCCCCTATTTTTAATAGATATGTCTGTTGCTTCTAAAATTCTAACTACATCCAATCCATCCTGTCCATTAGTTAATGGCTGCCGGTTTTCTTCAATTGAACTAATAAATTCATCTACTCCCGCAGTTAAAGCTTCAGTTTGTGGAATTTTAGGTGAATACATATCCCCAATTCTATATTGTACTAATGCTTCATGAATACTTGCAGTTGATTTCATATCAACTCCGGAATCATAAACTTTTATCTTTTCAAAATTTTCCATATCATCAAATACAAGCATTTTTTTATCCCCGCCGACTATCATCTTTCTAATTTTTACAGGTGATGTCCAATTAACATGGAAATGAGCAAAACAATTATCCTCAAAATAAACAGAAATATGAGCTATATTCTCTCTACCATTGTAATTAGCTATTCCATGAGCGGATACCGCAGTAACTTTATGTTCACTGATAACATAATTCATAATTGAAAGATCATGTGGAGCTAGATCCCAGATAACATTTATATCTCTTTGAAATAAACCTAAATTAATCCTTACAGAATCAAAATGTAGAATTTTCCCTAGTTCTTTATTATCTACAAGTTCTTTCATCTTTCTTACTGCACCGGTATATACAAATGTATGATCAACAAATATCTTCAGATTTTTTGATTCTGCCAGTTCTATTAGCTCTTCAGCTTGTGCCGATATTGTTGTAAAAGGTTTTTCAACCCAGATATGTTTTCCGGCATCTAAAGCTTTCTTTGCTAACTTATAATGTGTATCAACAGGTGTAGCAATTGCAATTATATCTGAATCTCCGCAAATTAACTCGTCATAATTATCCGTTAATATTGTACTTGGAAATTTAGCCTTTATAAATTTTAATCTGTCTTGTCTTTTATCGCAAGCTGAAACACTTTCAACTTTGTCATGTGCAAGAAAATTCCTTACTAAATTCGGTCCCCAATACCCGAGACCAATTATACCTACTTTCATTAATCCTCCGTAATTTTCATAATTTAATCACAAAATTTAATATGTTATTTCCCTCCACGTGCAAATAACATTACCGGGATAGTCTTAAATAAAATCTGAAGATCAAGCCATGGTGACATATTATTTATATAATATAAATCAAGGACTATCGAATCCTTAAATGATACAGAACTTCTTCCTGTTACTTGCCAGACACCGGTGCAGCCTGGTAAAACATTTAATCTCCTCTTTTGCCAGCTAACATAACTTTCAAACTCGTAAGGAAGACATGGGCGTGGACCAACAAGGCTCATATCTCCTTTAATAACATTAAATAATTGCGGTAGTTCATCTAAGGATGTTTTTCGAATAACTTTTCCAATTTCAGTGATTCTATTTTCATTAATTACTTTTTTCCCATTTCCCTGATCATTTTTTATAAAATCCAGCATCATATTCTTACGTTCTATATCTTCACCATTATTTACAAACATAGATCTAAACTTATAAAATTTAAAAGCTTTCCCGTTCCTTCCAATTCTTTCCTGGTAAAAGAATATGGGACCGGGTGAAGATAGTTTAACCAATACAGCTATAGTAAGAAAAATTGGTGAAAGTAATATCAATCCGATTACAGACGCTAAAATATCAAAAGCTCTTTTAAATATAAAATTTATCCTTTTATTTATCCTCGAAGATACATCCACTACCGGAAAATCGGCGTATTTTTCAGTAGAGACCTTTTTTGTAACAATATCAAATAATTCAGATGTCAATCTTACATTAACTTCTAAGGCTTTGCAAATATCAACAACCTCAAGAAGCCGGTCGTAACTAACATTATCTAACACAACCAGAATCTCATCAACTTTATTTTCTTTAATAATCTCCTGAATTTGATTCACAGATCCCAATACCTTTTTTTCTGCAACTACTTCCTTCCCAATCTCTTTATAATCATCAATAAACCCAATAATATTTATTCCCATTGAATCTTCAAGGATAATTTTTGTAGCTAATAATTTCCCGGATTTTCCCGCTCCAACTATTATAAAATTTCTTTTGAATTGTTTATTTCTTAGCTTTAGGAATATATTCCTTAAAATCTCCACTCTTATTAAAAATAAATAAGTTAAATAGATTATTGAAAATGTAAATAATGTTAACCTTGAGTAGAGTACCTCAAAATATTTGAAAATAAACGATAAGACAATTATTGTTAGTATACCAAAAAATAAAGATTTTATTACAGCAGTTAAATGAGAAGCTTTATTTAAAATAATGTTAATTTTATATAATCCGTTGTACTGAAAAATAGATAAAAATATTACTGAGACAATGCTATATAATAGAAGAATATCAAAAAAAGGCTTAAAGAAATATTCGAAGCTAAGATTATTTGTTTTCCAGACAAATACAGCAGTAGTTTGAAAAGATAAAGCAACAATAAGAAAATCAAATATTACAAAATAAAATTTATATTTTGGTATTTTCTTCATTTTTAAACGATATAGTTCACTTCAGATTCATTTAGTAATTCAAATTATGT